>CBDIBE010000001.1:0-64532 GCA_965276815.1 Acetobacteraceae bacterium
TGCCGGTCGCGCAGGCCCAGTGAAGGAGACGATTATGTCGACGACCACCACGCCCGACACCGCCATCCCCGACGCCCGCTCGGTCCCGCTCGAGCGCCGTTCGGTGCAGGATTACATCGACGAGCGCCCGGTTTGGTCCGACGGGACGTCGCTGCCCGGCACGCCGATGACGGGCATGCAGTGGCGCATCTGGACCCTGGCTGCGGCCGGCAAATTCTTCGAGGGCTTCGTCGTGTTCATGACCGGCGTCGCGCTGCCGCTGATCGCGCGCGAGTTCAATATCGGCGCCTCCGAGAAGGGATTGATCGGCGCGGCGAGCCTATTCGGCATCTTGCTCGGTGCATTGTTCCTCGGCGGACTGTCCGACCGGTTCGGACGCAAAGTCATGTTCATCGCCGAGATGATCATCTTCACCGCCTTTCTCATTCTGCTCGTGTTCTGCACGAACTTCATCTCGCTGATGATCTGCCTGTTCGGCTTGGGCCTGGCGCTCGGCTGCGATTATCCCACGGCGCACATGATCATCTCGGAAAGCACGCCGAGCGCCAGCCGCGGCAAGCTGGTGCTGGGCGCGTTCGCCTTCCAGGCAGTGGGTGCGCTGGGCGGCACCGCGGTCGGCTATGTCGTGCTGACCAGCGTGCCGGATCTGAGCGCCTGGCGCTGGATGTATGCCACCGCCGTGATCCCGGCCCTGCTGGTCACGGCCGGGCGGTTCTATGTCGTGGAGAGCGCCAATTGGCTGCTCGCGCGCGGGGCGATCGAGAAGGCGCAGGCGGCGGCGCGGCGGCTGCTGGTGCGCAAGCCGCAATACCCGACCGGGATCGACCTCGCACTCACCGCCGGCGCCGGGCACAACCAGGGCGGCGCCAATTTCCTCGACCTGTTCAAGCGCCGCAACCTGCGCGCGACGATCTTCGCTTCGGTCCCCTGGTTCCTGCAGGACCTCGGCACCTATGGCATCGGCATCTTCACGCCGACCATCCTGGCCGCGGCGGTTGGCTCGTCTTCGGAGCACGTCCGCAGCCTGAGCGACGCGATCGCCGACGACATCGTGGCCGCCAAGGGGGCGGCGCTGATCACATCGCTGCTGATCATCGGCATCGCCTTCGCCGTCGTGCTGGCCGACCGGGTCGGCCGCATCCGGCTGCAAGTGTTCGGGTTCATCGGCTGCGCGGTCGGCCTGTTCTTGGCGTCGCTTTCGGTCGACTTCAGCGGCGGCGCCAAGGTGTTCGTGATCTTCGCCGGCTTCATGCTGTTCAACTTCATGACCAATATCGGCCCGAACGCGCAGACCTACCTGCTCGCCGGAGAGGTGTTCCCGACGGCGATCCGCGGCCAAGGCGCCGGTTTCGCCGCGGCCTTCGCCAAGATCGGCGCGGTGATGACAGCGTTCCTGTTCCCGGTGCTGCTGGTCTCGATCGGCACACGCTGGCTGCTGTACGTTCTGGTCATCACCTCCATTCTCGGCGCGGCGATCACCTGGCTGTTCCGCATCGAGACCACGGGCGTGAACCTCGATCGGATGGGCGAATAGACGCCATCAAACGCTGAAACGGGCCCGGTAATCCTGTGGCGTGACCGCCAGCAGCCGCAGGAAACTCCGCCGCATCGTCTCCTCCGAGCCGAAGCCGCAACGCTGCGCGATGCGCTTGACCGGCAGCCGCCCTTCCGACAGCAGCAGCCGGGCCGCTTCCACCCGTAACTTTTCTACCGCGCGGCCCGGGGTGAGGCCAGTCGCCTCGGCATAGCGCCGGCTGAAGCTCCGCTCGCTCATCCCGGCTCGGCTGGCCAGGACCGGCAATGAGGTGTCTTCGGCCAGGTGCTCGCCGATCCACGTATGCAGCGCGCCGAACTTGTCGTCCGCCACCTGCAGCGACAGCGCCGCGCTGAACTGCGCCTGTCCGCCCGGCCGCTTGAGGAACACGACCAGGTAGCGCGCCACCGCCAGTGCCGCCGCGTGACCCAAGTCTTCCTCGACCAGCGCCAGCGCCAGATCGATCCCTGCGGTCACGCCGGCCGAAGTCCAGACCGGTCCGTCCTGCACGAAAATCGGATCCGGCTCGACGCGCACCGCGGGGAATCGCCGGGCGAGCTCGGCGCAGCAGGACCAATGCGTCGCCGCGCGCCGCCCGTCCAGCACGCCGGCCGCCGCCAGCAGGAACGCCCCGGTGCAAACCGCCGCCACGCGATCGGCCCGTCCCGCCCGCGCGCGCACCCAATCGAGCAACGCCGGGTCTTCGGCCGCCGCGTCGACCCCGGGACCGCCGGCCACGATGAGCGTGTCCAGCTCCGCATCCGCCGGCGGCAGCGGACTCGCCACCAGCCCCAGCCCGGAAGACGTTGTCACGCCTTGGCTGGCTGGCGCGACCATCTGCAGCGCATAAGGCGGCGGTTCGCTGGCCGCCAAATCGTTCGCCGTTGCAAACACCTGCAGCGGCCCGGTCACGTCGAGCAACTGCACCGCCGGATAGGCGAGCACTTCGATGAGCCGAGTCTTTGGCGTAGAGAGAGGGCTCATTGGCATTTCCGCCAGACCCTGACCGTCTACGGTGCAATTGTCCAATCTGGAGAGAAAGATGATTCCCCCTGATACTCACCTGACGATCGGCTCCCTCGTGTTCGAGGGCCTCGACCAGATCGATCTCACCGGGCCGTTCGAGGTCCTGTCGCGCATCCCGAACTCGAGCTATCGGCTCTACGGCAAGACGGCCGACCCGGTGCGCGACATCAAAGGATTGCGGCTGATCCCGGATGCGGCGCTGGCCGACGCGCCCCGGCTCGACGTGCTGCACGTGCCAGGCGGCCGCGGCCAGGAAGCCCTGATGGAGGACGCCGAAGTGCTCGCCTGGATCCGCCAGCAGGCGGAGGGCGCACACAGCGTGTTCTCGGTGTGCACCGGCGCCTTGCTCTGCGGCGCCGCCGGGCTGCTCAAGGGGCGGCGGGCGACGACGCATTGGGCATCGCTCCACCTGCTGCGGTTCTTCGGCGCGATCCCGGTCGATGAGCGCGTGGTGGTCGACGGCAACTGGGTGTTCGCTGCGGGCGTCACCGCTGGGATCGACGGCGCGCTGCGCCTCGCGGCCGAGCTGCGCGGCGACGACGCCGCAAGGGCAATCCAGCTCCACATGGTCTACGCGCCGGAGCCGCCGTTCGACAGCGGCACGCCCGCGACCGCGCCGGCGGCAATCCTCCAGGCGGCCCGGCAATCCTACCGCGAGATCACCGCCCAGCGGGAGGCCACCGCCAGACGCATCGCCGGCCGGCTCGGCGTCACCGTCTAGCTTGGCGAAAAGCGAGGGGTAATTGGCGCTCCGGCCAAGCTCATCCCGGCCATATCCGCTTGGCAGCGGCGATCCGGCCGCGCCCACCCAATCTCAGGAGCATGGCATGACCACCGTTACCTTCGCCAAGATGGCACCGCCCGAATGGCTGCTCGCAATGTGGAAGGAGATCGACGACAAGACGTTCGGCAAGGGCTTCGACTGCTTCGCCGACGACGCAGTGTGCAATCTCGGCGTCGCCGACTGGCATGGCCGCGAAGCGATCCGGCAGAACCTGCGCGACTTTATCGATCGGGGCCTCACCGCCCACCACGACGTCGTCGAATACCTCGACAGCCCCTTGCTCAAGGTCTTCCACGGCAAGGTCACGATGACCTTCGACGACCCAAAGATGCCCCAGGTCAGGCCAACGATGACCCATTTCTTTTACATGGACGAGTCCGACCCCGCGAAGGTTAGACGCTGGATCGGCGCCGTCGGCCCGACCGGTTTCTAGCTTCTTCCCTGAGGCTTGGGTGCGGGCGCGCTAAAGCGTTCCACCCTTCCTTCCCGCCATTGCGCCGAGCCGCAGCCGCAGCGCGTTCAGCTTGATGAACCCCTGCGCGTCGAACTGATCGTAGGCGCCCTGGTCCTCCTCGAAGGTGACGACCTTCATGGAATACAGGCTGTTCGGGCTCTCCCGCCCGATGCAGGTCACGTTGCCCTTGTAGAGCTTCATCCGGACCCGGCCGCGCACGCTCTTCTGGCTCTCGTCGATCAGCGCCTGCAGCATGCGCCGCTCCGGGCTGAACCAGAATCCGTTGTAGATCAGCTCGGCGTAGCGCGGCATCACGCTGTCCTTCAGATGCGCCGCCTCGCGGTCCAGCGTGATCGACTCGATCGCCCGGTGCGCAGCCAGCAGGATCGTGCCGCCCGGCGTCTCATACACGCCGCGCGACTTCATGCCGACGAACCGGTTCTCCACCAGATCCAGCCGGCCGATGCCGTTGGCCCGGCCCAGCTCGTTCAGCCGGGTCAGCAGCGCGGCCGGCGACAGCGCCTGACCGTCGATGGCCACCGGGTCGCCGGCCTCGAAATCGACCGAGATCACCGTCGATTGGTCCGGCGCGTCTTCTGGCCGGATCGTGCGCTGATAGACGAGTTCCGGCGCTTCCTCGGCCGGATCCTCGAGTATTTTTCCCTCCGACGACGAGTGCAGCAGGTTCGCGTCCACGCTGAACGGCGCCTCGCCGCGCTTGTCCTTGGCGATCGGGATCTGGTTCAACTCGGCAAACTCCAGCAGCTTGGTCCGGCTCGTCAGGTCCCATTCACGCCAGGGCGCGATCACCTTCACGTCCGGCTTCAGCGCGTAATACGAAAGCTCGAACCGCACTTGGTCGTTGCCCTTGCCGGTGGCGCCGTGCGCGACCGCGTCCGCGCCCACTTGCTCGGCAATCTCGATCTGCCGCTGCGCGATCAGCGGGCGGGCGATGCTGGTGCCGAGCAGATACTGCCCCTCATACAGCGCATTGGCCCGGAACATCGGAAACACGAAGTCGCGGGTGAACTTCTCGCGCAGATCATCGATGAAGATCTCCTTGATGCCGAACATCTCCGCCTTGCGCCGCGCCGGCTCGAGTTCCTCGCCCTGGCCGAGATCGGCGGTGAAGGTGACGACCTCGCAGCGGTAGGTGGTCTGCAGCCAACGCAGGATCACGCTGGTATCGAGGCCGCCAGAATAGGCGAGCACGACCTTCTTGACATCCTTGACGCGCATTGTGTCTCTTCTGTGTCTGAGCCCTCCTTGTATCCTGTGCAAACCGCACAGCCGCAAGACTTTCGACTGCGCAACCAACAAGGCTTTCGCGAGTTAGTGACTCTCGTTCACTGGAGATTGAGGAGGCTCGAGTGCGTACTATGTTCACCGTTCGCGGCATTACCTTGGCGTTGCTTCTCGCCCTGGCCGCGCCTTTGCTCGCCGCTTGCAACACTACGGCCGGCGCCGGCCAGGATGTCAGCGCCGCCGGCCATGCCGTGACCAATGGCGCGAACACCGTCAAGCAGGGTTTGTAAACCATTCCCGGGTTAGGCTAGCACGACGGGCCGATTGGTCCGTGCAAAGTCTTTCCCGGGGAGCCTTATGGATTTCGACCTCAGTGACGAGCAGCGTCTGCTGCGCGACAGCGTCGACCGGCTGATCCAGGACCGTTACGGGTTCGAGGCGAGGCGCGGCTTCCAAACGGAACCAAACGGTTGGAGCCCGGCGATTTGGGCGCAGTTGGCGGAGTTGGGCCTGCTTGGCTTGCCATTCGCTGAGGAGGATGGTGGCTTCGGCGCCGGTCCGGTCGAGGTCGCGCTCGTCATGGAAGCATTTGGCCGCGCGCTCGTCGTCGAGCCCTATCTCGCCACCGTGGTCATCTGCGGCGGCCTGCTCCGACACGCCGCTAGCCCCGAGCAGCGGGCTAGCTTGATCCCTGCGATTGCCGCAGGCGAACGTATCGTGGCCTACGCGCAGGTGGAGCGGCAGTCCCGCTATAGTTTGAACGACATTGAAACGCGGGCGGAGCCTTCCGGCCCAAGCTGGCGGCTGACCGGCGCGAAAAGCCTGGTGCTGCATGGTGACAGTGCCGACCTGTTGCTCGTCACGGCGCGGACCGACGGCGAACATCGCGACCGGCACGGGATAGGCCTGTTTTTGGTCGATCCGCAGACCGCAGGTGTAACCCGGCGCGGCTATAAAACCCAGGATGGCATGCGGGCGGCGGACATCGAGTTTACGGGCGTTAGTGCGGAGCCCGTCGGCAACCCTGGAGATTCGCTGCCAGTGTTGGAACGCGTGCAGGACGCGGCCTTGGCTGCCCTATGCGCCGAGTCTGTCGGCATCATGACAGTTATGCACGCCATGACCGTCGACTATTTGAAGACGCGCAAGCAGTTTGGGCGTCCTATTGGTGAGAACCAGGCATTGCAGCACCGGGCCGTGGACATGTATGTGTCCCTCGAGCAAGCCCGCAGCATGTCCCTCTTCGCCACCATGATGGCAGCGGAGGCGGATCCGGTCGAACGGCAGCGCTCCATGCACGCCGCCAAAATTCAGATTGGCCGGAGCGGGCGGCATATCGGCCAGGAAGCGGTGCAATTGCACGGCGGCATTGGTGTGACGATGGAGTATGCCTTGGGGCATTATTTCAAACGGATGACAATGATTGAACGCAGTTTTGGCGACACTGAATCGCATTTGTCGGCGCTGGCACGCCTCGGCGGATTGATCGCGGCCTGAACGAGATGCGCGCGCTCCTCATCCTGGTCGCCGGGCTGGCGGCCACGCCCGCCATGGCCCTGCCCGACACCAGCCCCTTCGCGCAGTGCGATGCGGCGATCACAGCCGCGGTCAAACCGCCCGCGCACGTGCCCAACAACTTGGTTCCCGCGATCGCTCGCGTCGAAAGCGGCCGGCTGGACCCGGTGACAGGGCGTCTCCGCCCTTGGCCGTGGACCATCAACGTCGAAGGCACCGGTTATTTCTACGACAGTAAGGCGGATGTGATAACGGCGGTGGAGGCCTTCCAGGCCCGCGGCATCAGGAGCATCGACGTCGGCTGCATGCAGGTGAACCTGATGTACCACCCGAACGCCTTTGCCAGCCTGGACCAGGCGTTCGACCCGGATGCCAACGCGCATTACGCGATCAAATTCCTTTCCGAGCTCTACCAGCAGACGAAAGACTGGAATTTGGCGACCGCCTGGTATCATTCGCAGGATCCGGAGCGGGGCGAGGAGTACCAGCGGCTGGTGTTTGGCCGGGTCTTGGCGCCTATGGGCGCAATCGGCGTTGCTGGCCACAAGGGTCCTTACGGGGTATGGCCGCCGCCGGGATCGCAATATGGCGCTTTGCCACCGCTGAATTTCTCGTTTGCCGCTTTCGTGCAGCCCAAGCCGACATTCGGCCTCAACCTGACGCCGATCGCTCCGCGCGTAGCGCCCGCCACGCCGCATCGCCGGGCACAGGAGCCGCCCCGCCCGGTGTTTTTCTCCGCTCGGTAAGGCTAGGCTGCCGCGTCCTGGAGCTGCCGCCGTCCCGCGAGGTTCGGCAGTTGCGGGACGAGCAAGGCCAAGTCGCGCTCCGCCACGCAGCACAAATACTCCTGTGCGGTGCGCGGACCGTCCGCATCGTCGGGCACCAAAAGACCGTCGGGCCCGAGCGGGAGGGCCGCGAGCCCGAGGTCTTCGTACACTTTCAATAGCTCGGGGCCGGCGCGGTACAGCGCGGGGTGAAGACCCTCTTGCTGTGCCAGATCGCGCAGGTTCCAGATGGCCGAAATCCGGTCGGAGACCGCGCCCGCCGGGTCGCCGAGGCCGAGCATCACCCGGCCGATCCGCAGGAACGGTATGCCGGCCCGGCCGAGCTCGCCAAGCACGAGGCCATCGGCGAGCGCCGGCGGATTGCCGCCCAGCGCCGCGTAGCGCACCCGCCCCTCACCCGACCATCGCGTCCACGCCACCCGGCTCGGCCGGATCAGCCGCCACAGCGCCCCGAGTGCCAGGACGACCAGCAGCACGACCGTGATCCGCGTGCCGTTCGGGACGTCAGGCGACAGCACCACGTCGAACAGGCTGTTGTCGGCCAGACCGCGGAAATGCGGCTCAAATCCAGCCAGAGTGAGCACGCAGCCGACGAGCGCGATCAGCGGCACCACGGTTCCTGGCCGCAACGGCGCGGCCAGCAGCCTGGCGTGGCGGTAATAAGCGTCGCGGAATGGCGCCACCAGCAAGGTGGACAGGATCAGCACCGCCGGCACCCAGCGGACCGTGCCTTGCGCCAGCGTGAACCCGGCGGCGATCAGCAGCAGCACCAGCGTCGCGCCCCAAGCCAGCGTCACCCGCCGTGACAGGCCGATTGCCAGCACGATCAGCGCCGCGCCGATCAGCGAGGGGATGAACTGCCCGGCATCGGCCGCGACTTCGGCAAAGTCCGGGTCGATCCAGGAGAAATCCGGCCGCTGGTCCAGCACGCCGATCGCGAGCAGGAGCGCCCCGCACAACGCCACCGCCCCGGTCGAAGCGACCACCGCGAAGGCCGGTTCGCTGAAGCCCGAAAGCGACTGGGTCCGCCGCGCCAGCGCCGGGCTGCGCACCATCGCGCCGCTGCGCAGCAGGATCTCGTTGCCGGCGAACAGGCTCCCCGCCAGGAACAGCGGGATGATGTAGTAATACAGCCGGAACACGACGATGGCGCCCAGGATCTGCGGCGCGTCCATATAGGGTTCCAGGCCAAGCAGCATCGCCGTGTCGAACACGCCGAGGCCGCCGGGCAGGTTCGCCGCCAGGCCGGCCGTGTAGGAACTCACATAGATGCCGAGGAAGCGGATGAAACCGAGGCCCGGCGTCGGCGGCAGCAACTGGTAG
Organism: Acetobacteraceae bacterium; assembly: GCA_965276815.1. Taxonomy (GTDB): domain Bacteria; phylum Pseudomonadota; class Alphaproteobacteria; order Acetobacterales; family Acetobacteraceae; genus JAVVHH01. Next base: position 8,667 of record CBDIBE010000001.1, read on the forward strand.
ACGATCGCCGCGGTCACCGCGACGTCGACCGTGGCCAGAGCCACCTGGATCAGCGCCATCCGCCAGCCCGGCAGCCCGATCTCGGCCCCGAACAGCCGGATCTTGCCGACGAAGCGCGAAAAGCAGACATACCCCGCCACCACGAGCCAGAGCGCCACGCCGACGGCGTACATGCCCCAAAGCGGCACGACCTTGCCGAAGAACGGCACGGCGCCCGGCTCCCAGAACAGCACCATCCCGCCCAGCACCATGCCGCCGAGGCCGAAGGTCAGGCTGCAGAAGGCGACCACCTTGGCGATTTGATACGGCGTCAGCCCCCAATGCGCATACAGTCGGTAGCGCACCGCCGCCCCCGAGACGGCCGCAAACCCCAGATTATGCGACAGCGCGTACGCGCAGAAGGAGGCGAACGCGACCCGCCGGTAGCTGACCCGGTGGCCCGCGTAGATCGTCCCCAACCGGTCGTAAAACGTCAGGATCCCGTAGGAGAACACGGTCCAAGCGAACGAAATCACCAGCGCCCGCTGCGGGATCGCGGCGAGCGCGGCTTGGATGTCCGAGAGCTTGAGGTGCCGGAATTCCTTCCAGACCACGTAAATGGCGCCGATCAGCAGGACGAAACCGAGGGCCGCCGGCAAGCGCCGGGCGAGCTGCTTCAGCTTGTCTTGCATCAAGCCGCGTCCGCGGCGGGGGCAAGCTTGTCCTCGATCAGCGCATTGATCTCGGCGATGCCATAGAGCGCGATGAACCCGCCGAACCGGGGCCCCTCGGTCTGCCCGAGCAGCACCTGATAGAGGCAGGCGAACCAGGCCTTCAACTCCGGGAACGGATGCCGCTTGCCAACCTCGTAGACAACGTCCTGGATCGCTTCGGCGCTGGCCGCCGCCGGCAGCGCGCGCAGCATCTCGGCCAGATCGAGCAGCGCCTCGCGTTCGAACGGCAGGGCGGCACGGTATTGCTTGGCGGGCCGGACGATGTCCCGGTAGTAGGCGATCGCGTGGTCCACCAGCCGGTCGAAGAACGGATGGCGGCCGGGCGTGGCCTCGGGGCTGTAGCGGCGCAGGAAGCCCCACAGCATGTCCGGCGTGTCCGCATTCACCACGCTGGCCAAATTCAGCAGCATGCCGAACGGCACCGGACTGGTGAAATCCTGGTTGCTGCCATGCGCGATGTGCCAGGCCGGGTTGACGTAGCGCGCCTCGAGGTCCTGCTGCAGTTTGGCGGCATTGGCCAGGAATTCGTCGGTGGCGCGCGGAATGACGTCGAAGAACAGCCGCTTGGCCCGCTGCGGCGCATTGTACATGAACTGCGCCAGGCTCTCCGGGGGCGCATAGCGCAGCCACTCCTCGACCGAGAGGCCATTGCCCTTGCTTTTGCTGATCTTCTGGCTGTGCTCGTCGAGGAACAGCTCGTAGGTCAGGCTGACCGGCGGCGGACTGCCCAGCGCGGTGCAGATCCGGCTGGACAGCCGCACGCTGTCGATCAGGTCCTTGCCGGACATCTCGTAATCGACGCCGAGCGCGTGCCAGCGCATCGCCCAATCCGCCTTCCACTGCAGCTTGCAGGCGCCGCCAGTGATCGGGGTGGCGAACAGTTCGTCTGATTCGGGATCGCGCCACTCGAGCGTGTTGGCGACCGGGTCGACGCGGTCGATCCGCACCTGCATGACTTGGCCGGTATGCGGATGGATCGGCAGGAACGGCGAGTAGGTGGCGCGGCGCTCCGGCCCGAGCGTCGGCAGGATGAGCTGAACGATCGCGTCGTGCTGCTCGGCGGTCCGCAGCAGCGCCACATCGAACCGGCCGCTCGTATAGTAATCGGTGCTGGACGCGAATTCGTAGTCGAAGCCGAAGCTGTCCAGAAAGGCGCGGAGCCGCGCATTATTGTGCGCGCCGAAGCTCGGATGGGTGCCGAACGGGTCCGGCACGCGGGTCAGCGGCAGGCCGAGATAGCCGGCCAGCATCTCGCGGTTCGGCACGTTGTCCGGCACCTTGCGCAGCCCATCCATATCGTCGCTGAACGCCAGCAAATGCGCCGGCTTGCCAGTCAGCGCCGTATAGGCGTTGCGCACCCAGGTCGTGCGCGCCACTTCGCCGAACGTGCCGATATGCGGCAGCCCGGAGGGGCCGTACCCGGTCTCGAACAGCGCCATGTCCTTGCCGCTCGCCGCCATGCGCGCGGCGAGCCGGGCTGCCTCATCGAAAGGCCAAGCCTTCGGCAGCGGGATCCTCCCCAGGAACTGATCTCTTTCAGGCATCGACCCAAGCTAGAAATGGGGGGAGGCGGGGTCAATCATCCTACGCGGCGTCTGCTACGAATATCTAAATGCTTCTAGGGCCGTCCGCGCCCGCCTACACTTAAGTGCATGCGCGGACCTCAGATTCTGCTTCCCGAGGCGATGGCCGTCGTGGCCGGCAACGGGCGGGCCGCGTTGCTGACCGGCGATGGCGAGCTGTTGCTGGTGTCGTCAGGCGAGGCGGCGTCCCGGCTGCTGGGGGAGGATGCGCCGCTGCTGGTGCACGCGCCGGCCACGCTGCGCCGGCTGGGGATCGGGCCGCGGCCCTGCCTAGACCTGCTCGAATTGTTCGCCTTCGTGCTGCCCGCGCGTCCGGCGGCGCCGACCCCGCGCGGCCTCGCCCTGGCGCTGGATCTGCCGCCGCCCGCCGACATGGAGGCGGCGGCCGCGATCCTGCCCGAGATTGCCGAGACGCTGCTGCGGCACCTGGCGCAGGCGGCGAGCGTGGCGCTGAACCGGCACGCGGCCGGGCTCGCCGCGCTGATGGGCCGCGCCGGCTGGCCCTGGGCGCGGGCGGTCCTGGCCGCCTTGGGCGACCCGGCGGCCCAGCCCTCGAACGAGGCGATGCGCGTCTGGCTGCGGCTGCCGGAATGCGAGGAACAGGCGCCGCCGCCGCCGCCCGGCAGCCTGCCGGTTGCCCCCGCGGAGGCGCGCACCCGGCTCGCGCGCATGCTCGGCCCGCAGGCCGAGCAGCGGCCCGGCCAGGCCGACTACGCAAGTGCCGCCGCCAGCGCCTTTGCGCCCCGCGAAGCGATCGGCGACCCGGTGGTCGTGCTCGCCGAGGCCGGCACCGGCACCGGCAAGACCCTCGCCTATATCGCGCCGGCCAGCCTCTGGGCCGAGCGCAACGGCGGCAGCGTCTGGGTCAGCACCTTCACCCGGCACCTGCAGCGGCAGATCGACGCCGAGGCGACGAGGCTGTTCCCCAACCCGGCCGAGCGCCGCCGGCATGTCGTGGTCCGCAAGGGGCGCGAGAATTATTTGTGTCTGCTCAATTTCCAGGAGCAGGTTGGCGCCCCGCTCGGCGGCGGCTTGATCGCCATGGCGCTCGTCGCCCGCTGGGCGCTGGCGACAGTGGACGGCGACGTCTCCGGCGGCGACCTGCCCGGCTGGTTCCCTGAGCTCTTCGGCCAAGGCCTGCTGCCGTCGATCGCGGATCGGCGCGGCGAGTGCGTGCACGGCGCTTGCCCGCACTACCGGGTCTGCTTCGTGGAGCACACGATCCGCCGGGCACGGGGGGCCGAGCTGGTCGTGGCCAATCACGCGCTGGTGATGAGCCAGGCGGCCTGGGGCGGCCTCGACGACAATGCGGTGCCGAGCCGCTACGTGTTCGACGAAGGTCACCACGTGTTCGACGCCGCCGACAGCGCGTTCGCGGCCGAACTGTCCGGGGCCGAGGGGGCGGAGTTGCGCCGGTGGCTGCTTGGCGCGGAGGGCGGCCGGTCGCGCGCCCGCGGCTTGCGGCGCCGGCTGGACGATTTGCTGGCGATCTACCCGCAATTGGACGCGCCGCTCAGCGCGGCGTTGCAGGCGACCCGCGGCTTGCCGGCGGCCGGCTGGTCCAGCCGGCTGATCGGCGGGGCGCCGGACAACGCGCCGTTCGAGGGAGTGCTCTGGCTGATCCGGGCGCAAACCCTCGCCCGCGCCACGGGTGATCCCGACATGGGAGGCGCGGAATGCGACCTCTATCCGGTGCAGCCGGAGCTGGTGGAGGCGGCCGAGGCGCTCGGCCGGGCGCTGCTCCGCATCGCCGAGCCGCTCGGGACGCTGCAAAAGCGGCTCGGCGAGATCCTCGGAGCAGAGGCGGAAACGCTCGACACCGGGCAGCGGCAGCGGATCGAGGCGGCGCGGCGATCGATCCACCGCCGCGCCATACTGCGATTGTCGGCGTGGCAATCGATGCTGCGCGCGACGGCCGAGCCGCCGCCGGAGCCGGGTGTCCGCCCGCAACACATCTATACATTACGCCTGGAGCGCCGCGGCGGCGTCGACCGCGACGCCGGCCTGCACCGCCACTGGCTCGACCCCACCGTGCCGTTCGCCGGGACCCTCGCCAGCCCCGCGCACGGCTTGCTGATCACGTCGGCCACGCTGCGCGACACCGGCGAGGGCGATGCGGAGACCACCTGGTTGTCGGCCGAGGCGCGGGTCGGCGCCACCCATCTGCCATCCCCGGCGCTGCGCGTCTCGGTCGCGAGCCCGTTCGATTACGCCGCGCAGACCCTTGCCTTTGTGGTGACGGATGTCGGCTTCGAGCTCGATGCGCTGGCTGGCGCCTACCGGGCGTTGTTCCTGGCCTCCGGCGGCGGCGGGCTCGGCCTGTTCACGGCGATCCGCCGCTTGCAGGCCGTCCACGCCAAGATTGCCCCGGCGCTCGAGTCGGAGGGGATCGCGCTGCTCGCCCAGCACGTGGACGCGATGGACAATGCCACACTGGTCGACGTGTTCCGCACCGAGCTGGATAGCTGCCTGCTCGGCACGGATGCGATGCGGGACGGGGTAGACGTACCCGGCCGCGCCCTCCGCCTGGTGGTGTTCGAGCGCGTGCCCTGGCCGCGACCGGACATCCTGCACCGCGAGCGCCGGGTCCATCTGTCTGGCGGCGACCCCAAGGGTTTCGATGACAGCAAGGCTCGGCTGCGCCTGCGTCAGGCCTTCGGCCGGCTGGTCCGCTCCGGCCGGGACCGCGGCGTCTTCGTGCTGCTCGACCGGCGCACGCCGACCCGGCTGCTCTCGGCGTTTCCCGCCGGGGTGGTGGTGCGCCGGGTCGGCCTAGCCGAGGCGGTGGCGGAGACGCGGGCCTTTCTCGAGACCGTCCCGCTCGCGCAGGGGTAATTTGCCCTTTGCCGCTTCTGAGCTAGGGTCCGCCCATGTCGAAGAAGAAAGAGCTTCCCATGGCGCGCACAGGCCTCGATCCGCAGGAGGCGCTGATCTGCACCATGGTCCTCGTCGCCGCTGCCGATGGCGCGATCACCGACCGCGAGATCGGCGTGATGTCCGGGCTGGTGCAGACGCTCCCAGTCTTCCAGGAGTTCAGCAGCGAGCGGCTGGACACCGCGATGGAGGCCGCGGTCTCCCTGCTCGGCGAGGAAAACGGCCTGTCGCACGCCGGACAGATGATCCGCGAGACGCTGGAGCCACGGCTGCGCGAGACGGCCTATGCGCTGGCCTGCGAAGTGATCGCCTCGGACAAGTCGCACTCGCAGCCGGCGTTGCGCATGCTCGAGCTGGTCATGGCGGAGCTGCAACTCGAGCCGCTGGTGGCGGTGGCGATCGAGCGGGGCACGCGGGCGCGGCACCAGAAGATCGCCTAGCGGGAAACAGCCTGCACCGTCCTGCGTTGACCTGGCCGTGAGCTGTGTCGCAGGAGGGTTTGATGAGTGAGACCGAGCAAGGCGCAGGCAAGGTTGGTCCGACTCTCGCGGACACCGTCCAAGAGGTGCAGGGCCATTTTCCGAACGATGCGGCGGTGCAGGATGCGCTGGGCCGGCTGACGCTGGCCGGTTATGATCGGGCAGATTTCAGCTTGCCCGAAGAGCAGGCCGCCCTGCAAGCAATGCCCGATTCCGGGGCTGCGAGCCCAAGCGACCACATTGACAAGGCCCAAATCCGCACCATGAACACGGGGATGGCGGGATTTGCCGGGGCGGCGGCGGCCGCCGGAGTGACGATTGCGACCGGGGGCGCGGCCGCGCTGGCCGCCGGCGCGGCAGCGGCAGTGGCGGTCGGCGCGGGAGCCGTGACTCACGCCGTCAATCATGCCGCCGATAACGCCGCGGTGAACGAGCGCAACCGGCGCGGCGCCGCTGGCACGCTAATTTTGGCGGTCCGCACGCGTTCGCCGGAAGCGGTGCAGCAGGTGATGGGGCTGCTGCGCGATGCCGGCGCCGGCCGGGTCGAAGCGGTGACGCGGAGCGACGACGCGCTGACGAGGGGTATCAGCTCGGCTGCGTGGACCGGCGGCTGATTTGCGCAATGGTTGTAATAGAAGTGTAAGACGAACAACGTAAGTCATACATTAGCAGCGGCAGTACTATAATCCTTTCGAGACGTTTCCTACCTGCCAACCCTTGTAGTACTGGCGCGGGTTACACGTCGTACTGGCGATACAACGGCGGATTGCGCCTTCGTTAAGCTCGCATTTAACGTAAAAGGCGCGCGAAAATGCGATTTGCGGGTTTACACTCAGTGCTAGTCCTGTCTATCACGGCCTAGTGAGTGAGGGAGGTTTTCCTCGGCATCGTCCGTGAGCCGGGCAAGCGCCTCGGCGTCCGAGTGAAGCAACGGGCAATTGTCCCGGGCGAAACCTTCCTTTCGGTCGAGTGGAAAGGACACTAGATGGCTATTTTGACGGTTGGCGCCGGCGAGGAATACTCGACCTTGGCATCCGCCATTGGCGCGTCCGCAAACGGAGACGTCATTCAAGTTCAGGCCGGGACCTATTACAACGACTTCGCCGAGATCACGACCCAGATTACCATCGAGGGCGTCGGCGGGATGGTGAACCTCGTCGACAATGGCCAGATCTCCAACGGCAAGGCGATCCTGATTACCGATACGAATGTCACGATCGACCATGTCGCGTTTTACGGCGCCAATGTTTCGGCCGGGAACGGCGCCGGCATCCGCTATCAGGGCGGCAACTTGACGCTGACCAATGACTACTTCCAGGGCAATCAGAACGGCATCCTGGGATCCGGCGTCGCCGCCGGGTCGATCACCATCAACAACTCGGCGTTCGTGGGCAACGGCGCCGGCGATGGCCATACTCACGGCATCTACATCGGCGACATGCCACAACTGACCATCACCAACAGCTACTTCGCCGACACCTCGGCCGGCCACGACATCAAGAGCCGGGCCGAGAACAACACCATCACCAACAACGTCATCGCCGACGGCACGAATGGCACGGCGAGCTACCAGATCGATCTGCCGAATGGCGGCGACGACGTCGTCTCGAACAACGTCATCGAGAAGGGACCGAACGCGCAGAACCCGATCCTCATCTCGGATGGCGAGGAAGGCGGCGTCTACGCAAACTCGTCGCTGCAGGTCACCGGCAACACCATCATCGATGACGATTCCTCCAGCAGCGCGCTCGCCGTCAACAACACCACCGGCGATTCCGCCAACGTGACCGGCAACAAGATCTACGGCCTGAGCAGCAGCCAGGTCCTGTCGGGCACTGGCACGGCGAGCGGCAACACGTTCGTCTCGACCGACCCCACCTACAGCACGGCCTTGCCGATCACCCCGAACGGCACGGGCTCGACCACGCCGGTGGCCAGCACGATCGTGCTCGACGTGTCGGAGGACGCCTATGATGGCGATGCCCAGTTCACGGTCAGCATCGATGGCACGCAGGTCGGCGGCACCTACACGGCAACCGCCTCGCATGGCGCCGGCGCCACCTCGCCGGTCAGCATCTCGGCCAACCTCACCCCGGGCGTGCACGCAATCGGCGTGACCTTCATCAACGATCTCTACGGCGGGACAACCACGACCGACCGCAACCTGTACGTCGATGGGGTGACGATGAACGGAGTGGCGATCCCGGACACCCAGGAGGCGCTCCTGGGTGACAGCACCGCCACCGTCTACGGCGGCGTCAGCACCACGACCACGACGCCCCCGCCGCCGGTCACGACCACGGTCCCGGTCACGATCGTGCTGAACGTCGCCGAGGATTATTACCAGGCCAATGCGCAGTTCATCGTCAGCGTCGATGGCACGCAGGTTGGCGGCGCGTACACCGCAACGGCCTTGCAGTCGGCCGGGCAGACCAACGCCATCACCCTGTCGACCAGCCTGACCACGGGAGCCCACACCATCGGGGTGACGTTCTTCAACGACGCTTACGGCGGCAGCTCCAACCTGGACCGCAACCTGTATGTCGACAACGTAAGCGTGAACGGCGCGACGATCCCGGGTAGCCAGGCGGCCCTCTACCAGGACGGCACGGCGACTTTCAACACGACGGTCACTGCCAGTGGCTCCAGTGGCTCCAGCGGTTCCGCAAGCTCCGGAACGTCCGGGAGTTCTGGCTCTGGCGGCTCGACCGGTTCTGGCGGCTCTGGCAGCTCTGGCAGCTCTGGCAGCTCTGGCAGCTCTGGCAGCTCGACCGGGCTGGTGCTGAACGTATCCGAGGACGCTTACCAGGGCGACGCGCAGTTCGCCGTTAGCGTCAACGGCACCCAGGTCGGCACCTACTCCGCCACCGCCTCCAACACCGCGGGGCAGACCGAGGCCATCGCCATCCCGGCCACGCTCAGCTCTGGGGCCAACAACGTCGGGATCACCTTCCTCAACGACGCCTATGCCGGCTCGGTCACCAGCGACCGCAACCTCTATGTCGATAGTGCCACGGTGAACGGCGTGACGGTTTCCGGCCGAGAGTCCCTGCAATCGGACGGAACCTCGTCGTTCAGCTTCAACGGCACCAGCCCGGCCACGGCCGTGACCAGCTCGCTGGTGCTGAACGTCTCCGAAGACGCCTACCAGGGCGACGCACAGATGGTGGTCGCCGTCGATGGCCAAATCCAGGGCTATTACACGGTGACGGCCTCGCACTCGGCCGGGCAGACGCAAGCCATCACGCTCAACGACATCCCGGAATCGTTCAGCGCGCACGACATCGCGGTTTCGTTCGTCAACGACGCCTATGGCGGCTCGCCGAGCCTGGACCGCAACCTGTATGTCAACTCGGCGACGTTCGACGGGCAGGCCGTGGCCGGCGGCTCGGCGACGCTGATGAACAACTCGACCGTGCACTTCGCCGCCACGGCGCCAGCCAACTGGACGGCCTGAGCGACTAGGCGCCGCCGGCTTCGGCCGGCGGCTCGCGAGGCCCGACATTTGGGGGGCTTACAGCCCGCCCTCCCGACCCTTATCTTGGCGATACGCATCAGCACAGGGTGCGCCGTCAGCAGCCGATGCCGGCGGCGCCGCTTCGCCCGTGATCCCAGACGATCAGTGCAGTGCGCAGAGGTGGCAGCCGTGCCACCTGCATCAACGAGCGTGCAACCGAGATCAGGAGTGAGGACATGGGGCTTCCGATCAGCCTAACCGTGAATGGCGAGGAGCACTTAGTCGAGCTGGAGGACCCGCGCGTCACCTTGCTGGACTTGCTGCGCGAGCGCCTGGACCTCACAGGCACCAAGAAGGGCTGCGATCGCGGTCAGTGTGGCGCCTGCACCGTCCTTTTGGACGGATACCGGGTGAATTCCTGCCTAGCCCTCGCCATCAGCCATGACGGCGCCGACATCGTCACGATCGAGGGCCTGGCGCAGGATGGCGCACTGCATCCGTTGCAGTCGGCCTTCATCGAGCATGACGCCTTCCAATGCGGCTTCTGTACGCCCGGCCAGATCATGAGCGCCGTCGGGCTGATCCGCGAGGCGCAGGCGGGCAACGATCCCGAGCGGGTGCGCGAGGCCATGAGCGGCAATCTCTGCCGCTGCGGCGCCTATGCCGGGATCACCGAGGCGGTGCTGGACGCGCAGGCCCGCATGGCGAGGCAACAATCCCAGGACAATCTGACAGGAGTCGCGGCGTGAACCGCTTCGAATATGTGCGCGCGGGCAGCGTCGCCGAGGCGGTCGCCGCGTCCGCCACGGAGGGAGCGGCCTTCCTCGCCTCCGGCACGAACCTGCTCGATCTCATGAAGGGCGGTGTGAGCCGTCCGGCCCGAATCGTCGATGTCACGCGGCTGCCCGGCCTCGATCGGGTCGAGACGCTACCCGGCGGCGTGCGGATCGGCGCCCTGGTCCGCAACGCCGACCTTGCCCACGACCCGGACTTCGCCAAGCAGTTTCCCGCCGTCGCCGAGGCCCTGCTCTCCGGCGCTTCGGCGCAGCTGCGCAACGCCGCAACCACCGGCGGCAACCTCATGCAGCGCACGCGTTGCGCCTATTTCTATGACCCGGCCAGCGCCTGCAACAAGCGCGACCCCGGAACCGGCTGCGACGCGCGGGGCGGCGACAACCGGCTGCACGCCGTGCTCGGCTGGAGCGAGCACTGTATTGCCACCCATCCCTCCGATTTCTGCGTGCCGCTGGTCGCGCTCGATGCGGTGGTCGAGATCGAAGGCAAGGCCGGCCGGCGCGAAGTGCCGCTCGAGGCGTTCTATCGCCTGCCCGGCGACACGCCAGCAATCGAGACGGTGCTGGCGCAAGGCGAGCTGATCGTCGCCGTGCGCCTGCCGCCGGAAGCGGCTGGGTTCGCCGCCCACGCGCGGTACCTGAAGGTGCGCGAACGCACCTCTTACGCCTTCGCCGTCGTCTCGGCCGCGGCCGCGCTGCGGCTTGCGGGCGGCCGGGTTGCCGAAGCGCGGCTCGCCTTGGGCGGCGTCGCCCTCAAGCCGTGGCGCGCCCGTGCCGCGGAGGCCGTGCTGGCCGGGCGCGCGCCGGACGAGGCCGCGTTCCACGCAGCGGCCGAGGCGGCGCTGACCGACGCGAAACCCTCCGGCGACAACGCCTACAAAATCGAGCTCGCGCAGCGCGTGATCGTGCGCGCCCTCACCCTCGCCGTCGCCGGCACGCCCGACCGGGTGCCGGCGCTGCCTGCTTCGCCCTTTGCCCTGGTTTCGGGAGTTCCGACCCATGCCTGAAGTCGTCTCTGCCAATATCCGTCACGGTTCGAATAGCGGCCAGTCCTTCACCCGGCGCGAGGGGCTGCTCAAGGTGACCGGGTCGGCGCGCTACGCTGCCGATCACCACCCGTCCGGGATGTTACATGCCGCCATGGCCGTGAGCACTATCGCGCATGGCCGCGTCACGTCGCTGAATCTCGGTGCCGCCCGGGCGCATCCCGGCGTGGTCGAGGTGATGACCCCGGCAAACGCCCCGAAGCTCGCCCGCAGCCCCGACGACACGACCGGCTTCATGGTCTTCAAACTGGACCTGCTGCAGGACGACGCGGTCCGCTACGCCAACCAGCCGATCGCGGTCGTGATCGCCGAGACCCTGGAGGCGGCAACCGAGGGCGCTGCGCTGCTCGCGCCGGTCTATGCGGCGGAGTCCGCCCATGTCGACCTGGATGCGGCCGAGCACTACGTGCCCAAAACGGTCGGCGTCGGCCAGGAGTCGGCGGTCGGTCATGGCGACGTGGAGGCGGGTCTGGCGGCAGCCGAGAAGCGGATCGAGGCGGTCTACGAGACGCCGGCCCAGTATCACAACGCGATGGAGCCGCACGCGATCGTCGCGGCGTGGGACGGCAACAAGCTCGTGCTGGATACGCCGAGCCAGGGCATGGGGATGGCCAAGGGGCGGATCGCCGGGCTGTTCGGGATCGACCCCGAGGACATTCACATCAACAGCCCGTTCCTCGGCGGCGGCTTCGGATCCAAGGGTGTGCTATGGGCTCCTCAGGTCCTGGGGATCATGGCGGCCCGGCTCGTCGGCCGGCCGGTGAAGCTGGTCATGCGGCGTGACCAAATGTACGGTCCCGTTGGCCATCGCGCCCCAACCCGGCAGACGCTACGCCTCGGCGCCCACGCGGACGGCGGCCTCACCGCCCTCGATCACCACACACTGACCACGTCGAGCATGTTCGACGATTTCTACGAGCCGGCCAGCGGCGTGTCGCACACGCTCTACGCGACTCCCGCGTTGTCGACCACGCACGAAGCGGTCCGCCTCGATACCGGCACGCCCACCTTCATGCGCGCGCCCGGCGAGGCGACCGGCAATGCCGCGCTGGAAAGCGCAATCGACGAGATGGCGCACGTCTGCGGCATCGACCCGCTCGAGTTCCGCCTGCGCAACTATGCGGAGGTCGAGCCGCTCTCCGGCAAGCCGTTCTCCTCGAAGGCGCTGCGCGAGTGCTATGCGCAGGGTGCGGCGCGATTCGGCTGGTCCGGCCGGAAGCTGGCGCCGCGGCAGATGCGTGACGAGGCCGGCTTGCTGGTCGGCTGGGGCGTCGGCACCGCGACCTTCCCGGCACTGATGTTTCAAGCGCAGGCGCGGGCAGCCTTGCATGCCGATGGCGGTGCTGTGGTCGAGATCGGCGCACATGATATGGGCCAGGGCGCCTGGACGGCGCTGGCGCAGATCGCCGCGGACAGCCTGGCGCTGGACTTGGAACAAGTCGAGTTCCGGATGGGCACGTCGGACCTGCCCGACGGTGGCATCGCCGGCGGCTCGGGACATACCGCGACCGCCGGGTCGGCGATCGATAGCGCAGGCGCCGACGTGATCGCGAAATTGGCCGAACTCGCGACGAGTGATCAGCGCTCGCCGCTGTTTGGGGCCGGCAATGCCGGGGTGATCGCGCGCGACGGGCGTCTGTTGCGCCGCGACGACGAGAGCCGCGGCGAGAGCTATGCGGACATCCTAGCGCGCGCCGGCCGCGAGACGGTCGAGGGCAACGGACAGGCCGGGGCCGACCCGGCGGCCAATGAGCACTACGCGATGCACGCGCATGGCGCCGTGTTCGCCGAAGTGAAGGTGGATCCGTCACTCGGCCAAATCCGGGCAACCCGTCTGGTGGGTGCTTTCGCGGCCGGGCGGATCATCAATCCGCGCATGGTGCAGAGCCAGTATTTCGGCGGCATGATTTGGGGCGTGTCCTTTGCGCTGCATGAGCGCGCGGTCATGGACCTGCGCTCAGGGCGGACGATGAACGCCAACCTTGCCGAGTATCACGTGCCGGTGAACGCCGATGTGCCTTCACTGGAGGCGATCCTCGTCGAGGAACACGACCCGCACGTCAATCCGCTTGGCGTCAAGGGAGTGGGCGAGATCGGCATCACCGGCACGGCGGCGGCCGTGGCCAATGCCGTCTGGCACGCGACCGGCGTGCGGGTGCGCAAATTCCCGATCACGCTGGACGCGCTGCTTGCCTAGCAGCGCGCCCGGCAAAGTCGTCGCGATAACCGGCGCAAGCAGCGGGATCGGCGAGGCCGCCGCCCTGCTGCTCGCCGAGGGCGGCGCAAAGCTCGTGCTCGGGGCGCGCGGCTCGGACCGTCTCGCCTCTCTCGCAGCGCGCATTGCCGCATCCGGCGGGCAAGCCGCCCACCTCCGTACGGACGTGCGGCGGCGTGAGGACTTGACCGCCCTCGTCGAGCTGGCCTGCGCCCGCTTCGGCAGGCTGGACGTGCTGGTGAACAATGCCGGGGTCGGGCCGATCTCGCCGCTCGACGACCTGCTTGTCGAGGAGTGGGACGCGATGATCGACGTGAACATCAAGGGCGTCCTGTACGGGATTGCTGCCGCGTTGCCGGTGTTCCGCGCGCAAGGCTTCGGCCATTTCGTCAACATCGCTTCGACGGCCGGACACAAGACGGTGCCGAACCAGGCGGTCTATTCAGCTACCAAGTTCGCCGTCCGCGCCATTTCCGAGGGTCTGCGCCAGGAAGCTGGCGAGCGGCTGCGAGTGACGATCGTCTCACCGGGTTTCGTGGCGACAGATTTCGTCCAATCGGTGACCAATGCCGAGATAAAGGCCGGGCTTCTCGCCGCGCGGGACCGGTTCGCCATGCCGCCCGATGCGGTCGCCAGGGCGATCGCGTTCGCAATCGAGCAGCCACCCGACATCGACGTGGGCGAAATCACCATCCGCCCGACGGCACAGGGTTGACATGCGGCATGTTGGTGGAGGGGGTTTCCACCAAACAAGCTTTCGCCAGCCTTCGCCACTGACCGGAAATCCCCGGCCTTGTTAGTTACTTGCCGACTGGACTCTTCGCCAGCTTTCGCTGACCCTCGCTGGAACCCGCGAGTCTAACGTGGGCTGAAACGTGGGCTGATGAGTTCGGTGGATGGGAAAACTGACGGCTCTGGCCGTGAAGCGGCTGATCAGGCCAGGCCGACACGGCGATGGTGGCGGACTGTGGTTGCAGGTGCGGGACGCCGAGCATCGGTCGTGGCTGTTCCGCTACAAGCTGCACGGGAAGGCCCGGGAAATGGGCCTGGGGCCGCTCGCCGACGTGCCGCTTGCCGAGGCCAGGGACGCAGCTACAGCTTGCCGGCGCCTGTTGCGGGAGGGGGTAGACCCTATCGAGCACCGCCAGGCCCGAAAGGCTAAGGCGGCCGCCGAGGCAAACGCCCACACGTTCCGGGAGGTCGCCGCTCGCTACGTCGCCTCTCACAAGGCCGGCTGGCGCAACGATAAGCATGTCTACCAGTGGAACGCCACCCTTGAGAGCTACACCTTCCCCGAGCTCGGCGATAAGCCGGTTGCTGCCGTCGACACCACGGCGGTCATGCGGGTGCTGGAGCCGATCTGGCGCACCAAGTCGGAGACTGCAGCGCGGCTGCGAGGCCGCATCCAGGCCATTCTCGATTACGCCACGGCGCAGGGATGGCGCACCGGGGAGAACCCGGCCCGCTGGCGAGGCCATCTGTCCAACCTACTGCCGGCGCCTCGAAACGTTGTCCAGGTCGAGCACCACGCGGCATTGCCCTACGCCGAGGTCAGCACATTCCTGACCAATCTGGCCACCAAAGGCGGCACGGCCGCCCTCGCGCTGCGCTTCGTCATCCTGACGGCATGCCGCACCGGCGAGGCGATCGGCGCCAGGTGGCAGGAGTTCGACACCAGCAATGCTGTGTGGACCATTCCCGGCGAGCGGATGAAGTCAGGCCGCGAACACCGCGTGCCGTTGTCCAGGCCAGTCCTGGCAGTCCTGGCCGAGCTGCTGCCACTCAAGGCCAGGCCGTCCGACTTCGTCTTCCCCGGAGCCGGTAAGGCCGGCCATCTGTCCAATATGGCGCTCACTGTCCTGCTGCGCCGCATGAACCGCACCGACATCACCGTCCACGGCTTCCGCAGCACCTTCCGTGACTGGGCGTCAGAGGAAACAGCCTACTCCCGCGAGGTCGCCGAGATGGCGCTCGCCCACACCCTGAAGGACAAGACGGAAGCCGCCTATCGCCGCGGAGACCTGTTCACCAAGCGCTCCGAGATGATGACGGATTGGGCCAGTTTCTGCGCTGGCCATACCGGCAAGAAGCCGCCTAACAGCCCTAAGTAAGCTATTTCTCGCGCGTGGAATTACAAAAGGCATAGGGGTCATAGGGGTTAAGGCTCTTTTGTCGCTTGTTTTCAGCGCTTTAACCCCCCCCCATGCCAAAATAGGCATAGGGGGTGCATAGGGGGGTAGGACCGAGGCATAGGGGGTTAGCCGGGCAAACACATCCGCCCTGCCGCCTTTCCAGTGCTTCTGCGTTCGCGCTCGGCATCGACCACAGGGAAGCGATAACCTGGCCCTGCGTTATCGGAAAACCCGCCATCACCGCCCTTGCGCATCCCCAATTTCCCGCGTCCTGCGGGCGCGCTACTTTCAATCTTGGCCCGGTTTCGCAACAGAACCTGCTTATTCCGTCCGCAAAGGGATGTTAGCGGACATAATCTCCCGCGGCCGAAGGGAGCTTTTGGCTCGATGTGGGCACGCGGCGGCCTAACTATTTTTGCGGGCAATGACGAAAGCAGACGAATGACCGCGTAGAGCAACGTGCCAATACTCTTCCCGATCAGCGCTAACAATCTGTTGCAAGGGGTCGCAGACGCGTAATACATCGGCGGTATGCCTGCACTAGCGCCGACGTATCGACCTGACAAATACGCCAAACTGGATCGCCGCACTTGGGAATCGCGACTGCTTGCCGAAGTGCGCCGCGACTTGACCGCGCATTGCGGCGGAAAGCCCTCGGTGACGCAGCGGGCGTTGATTGATCGGGCCGCCAGGCTGTCTCTGTATGTCGCGCAGATGGATCAGCGCATGGCGCATGGCTGGACCGAGTATGATTCGCGGACCTATTTGGCTTGGTCAAATTCCCTGGCCCGCACACTGGCGAAGATCGGCCTGAAAGCTGCCCCGGAGCGCCCAATCCCGTTTCACGAGCGCCTAGCCGCGCGTGAGTCTGCCCAGCGCGCAGGAGCATCATGACCGCCAATTCTCCGCTCCTGTCCGTGAACTTCTCACCTGAAAGCGTATCGACATGAACTTGCAGCGCATGGCCCTTGATGCCGCAGTCCGCAAAGGTGCCGACCGGGGCGTAAAAAGCTATGTCGAGATGGAGCAGGCGCGCCGCGATGTGGCCGGCTTCGTAATGGGCGAGATTCCGGCAATGGACAGCGCCGCGGCCGTGTATCGAATGGCGCTTGACGCTGCTGGCGTCTCCACAAAGGACGTTCCGGACGTGGGCATGCGGGCAGTGTTCGAGGCGTGGCGCCGTAACGGGAACGGTCGCCCGCGTGTGGCGATGGATGAGCAGGCAATCAGCCGGCGTGAGGCTCGGTTTCCGCACGCCAACCGCCTCGGCTGGACTCTTGGCCGGGCGGAGTAGTGGCGAGTGCTGAAGCGCAACATGGCCAGCGCTGCGACCGCCGAACGCGTTGTGTTGAAGCAGGCGATCGATGACCACGCCGCCGCGGTAGCGATGGCAGTTGCGGCGCAGGAAGCCGAGCACCCCCTGCACCAAGCGGTGTGGGCGGCCGATGCAGCGCTGGAAGACGCACGGAAAGCGCTACAGGGCGCAAAAGCATCTGCAGGTGACTTTGCCTTGGCGGTAGCGCTGGGCACGGCCGGCGAGCGTCCGACGACGCTGCGCGATGCCAGGAACGCGGTGCAGGAATGCGAGGACGCACTGGAGTATGCGCGAGCCGCACGGGATGCGGTGGAGGCGAAGAAGCCGGCGCTGCAAATGGTGGTCGGCCTTGCGCTCGGGCGCGCGCAACGCGCCAGGGCGGCTGTGATCCGTGCCGAGGCGCGCGAGACGGCTGAGGCGCTAGCTGTCGAGCTAAAACAGCGGCAGGCAGCGGTTTGTGAGACGGCGGCTTTGCTGCATTGGCTCGTTGGGCAAGGCGCCCTGCCGCTAGTCGAGGCGCATGGTCACTCATTCGGCAAGCTTGCTGATGAAAAGACACGCAGCTTGCTTGACCGGGTCGATGTCGTCTCGGGCCGAAGCAAGTTAGCGCCATGGCAGCAGTGGTCCGAAGTGCTGCTGAAGGACGCCAGCGCGCCGATGCCGGAGGTGGTGAAATGAGCGTCGAGGTCGCCGATCTCTCGAACACCACGGACCGCGAGATGTTCTGCCGGATCCTCGGCGAGAACGGTTTGCGCGAGATTCCGGACGGGTTGGCGACGAAGTTGTTGCGTTGCCAGATACCCGTGCACTTCAAGGTCGCCGACCGGCTTGGCGTGCCGCATGGAAGTAGCTTCGGCGAAGCGGCTCAACGCATTCTGAAGCTGAAGGATGCGCGGGGGGTCGCATGAGCGACACGTCACAGCCAGCCGACCGCGTCGCATTCCTGATGCTGGTCGAAAGCAAAGGTCTCGCATCGGCATCGGTTGCCAACGCTGTGATGAATTGCCAGCTCCTGGTGCCGGAGACAACGGCGTATTTGCTGAACTTGCCCTGCCCGTGCACCTACGCGCAGGCCGCGGCGACAAATCTGTTCCGGTTGGCCAATGGGGTTGGTGGCTGAGTGGTGGCTGTAGTGCCAGAAAACAGGGGCGTAAGAATTCCCGCTGGGATGGATTGAGCGATGGCCGCGAGCAGTTACGTACAGCGAAAGATCAACGTCGTGTTCACCTTGGGGATCGGCACTTGGGGTCAGAGCGGCGCCGACACCGTCACGCTATCCGGCCTGCGCGTCTCGGCTGAGATTACGAAAGCCGGCGGCAAGTCCATGGGTGAGCTTCAGATGCGGGTTTATGGGATGACGCAATCCCAGATGAACAAGCTATCGACGCTTGGGATGATGGTTCAAGAGGTTCGTCGGAACAACGTCGCAATCATGGCTGGCGACGACGTAAACGGCATGTCCCTAGTCTATGAAGGCACGATCTTTGATGCTTGGGTCGATCATGAGGGTGACCCCGAGACGGTGTTCAATGTCATCGGTCATGCTGGATTATTCGAGGCGATCAAGCCGGTCCCGGCCCGGAGTTATTCAGGTACAGCAGACGCTGCGGTGATCATGGCGGACATCGCGGGGCAGATGGGCTTAGCCTTCGAGAACAACGGCGTGTCGGTTCCGCTATCTAATCCGTATTACGCGGGGACGGCGCGAGTTCAGGCGGAGCGATGCGCGGACGCTGCGAACATAAACTGGATCATAGACAACGGGAAGCTGGCGATTTGGCCGATGGGCGGCAGTCGAGGTGGCGTCGTGCCGCTGATCTCGCCGGCCACTGGGATGGTTGGTTATCCGGCGTATAATAGTTCCGGGATCGTGGTGAAAAGCCTCTTTAATCCCTCGATCGTCTATGGGGGCGCGATCGAAGTCCAGAGCAGCTTGACGCCAGCTTGTGGGAAGTGGGTGGTTCAAACGCTGGCTTACAATCTTGAGAGCGAGACGCCGAATGGGGCGTGGTTCTGTCAGATGCGCGCGACGCCCCCGGGCTATCAGGTGGTGGCATAAGTGAGCGCCGTTGTTGCCGTCAAAGCTCATCCTACAGTCGAGTGCGACCGACTTTGGTTTGAGTTTGTCGGCGCTGCGGGATGCCGACTAATGGCTGCCTTCAGTTTGGCCGAACGGATTCCGGAAAGGCTCACAACACGCGTTGATGTAGGCGGCAAGGATGCACTGGTCGAATTCATCAGAGTTGCAATCATAGACCGCCGACAAGTGTATGAAGCCACTGAATGGCGTTTGGAAGATGGTCCAAACCCGTCTTCATCAGATCGGTTGACGCTAGTTGTAGGGCCGTCGCGGGGAGTTTCTTGAGTTGCGACTTGAGAACGGACTTCTCAGCGTCGCTAGCGCCGGTGCTATCGATCTTGGCGGCGATAATATCGCGCAGGGTATCTGCGTGCAGCTTGATGGTGACCACGCCGAGGATTGCGCTCAGGCCACCATCGTCGGCGAGGAAGTCGAGCCCCTTGGCGGTGATCTTTGCGCCGCCCCAATTCCAGTGCCCATCGATCCCTACCCCCATCTGGGCAACACACAAGCCGTGTTCTTGCAAATAAACGAGGTTGCCTATCCATTCGGGCTTAGGCTTTTTCTGCCCCTTGATGGTCCGTACCAGCTCCGGATAGACGGCTTGCATTTCGGTCAGCATTTCTCGCTGGAGCGCCCGATCAAGTGGGCTGCCAGTTTCTTTGTTCTCCCCTGCGTTCTCGGACATGATAGCCTCTCCCCTTGCCTGCTCGCATCGCAGATGCTGGCGGAAGCAAAGCCGGCCGGCAACGCATCCGGGCCAAGTGATCGCCCGTGAACATCCTCGAGGCGTTCGCCGATCCCGACCTGTTTGGGCCGCACTTCCGGGGAAACACGTGGGCGGCCTGGCGGGCGTTTTTGGCGGGGTTGTTCGCGCTGCCGATGGATGATGAGGCCCTGGAGCTGTTCCGGGCGCACACGGGCCGCGCGGAGCCGCCGCGAGGGCCTTTCAAGGAGGCGGCGCTGATCGTGGGCCGGCGCGGCGGCAAGTCGCGCGTGCTCGCGCTTATTGCGGTCTACCTGGCGTGCTTTCGGGACTACGCGCCGCACCTGGCGCCGGGTGAGGTGGCGACGATCGCGGTGCTGGCGGCGGATCGGAAGCAGGCCCGGACGGTGTTCCGTTATGCACGGGGTTTGCTGCGCGAGATCGGCTGGGAAGTGACGGACGAGACGGCCGACACTATTGCGCTGGGCAACAGTGTGCAAATCGAGATCACGACGGCGTCGCTGCGCACGACGCGCGGCTACACTTTCGCGGCGATCCTGGCGGATGAGTCTGCGTTCTGGCGCAGCGACGAGACGGCCGCGAACCCGGACGCGGAGATCTTCCGCGCGCTGCGTCCCGGCATGGCGACGATCCCCGGTTCGATGTTGCTGAACGCGAGCTCGCCCTACCGCAAGCGCGGCGTGCTGCATCAGGCGTATGCGCGGCATTTCGGCAAGGACGACGCGCCGGTCCTGGTCTGGAAAGCAACGTCACAACAAATGAACCCGGCGCTGGACCCGGCGATTGTGCAGGAGGCGCTAGAGGCGGATCCGGAAGCGGCGGCGGCCGAGTATTTTGCTGAGTTCCGCAACGATCTAGCCGACTTCGTGCAGCGGGACGTGGTTGAGGCGTGCGTGATCCCTGGGCGGCATGAGCTGCCCAAGTCCGGACGGCATGTCGCGTTCGTTGACCCGAGCGGCGGGAGCGCCGACAGCATGACGCTGGGTATCGCGCACCTGGACACGACCGATCGCGAGTTGGCGGTGCTGGATGCGCTGCGGGAGATCCGGCCGCCATTTTCGCCCGAGGCCGTGGTGAGCGAATTCGCCGGGCTGCTGAAATCCTATGGCTTGTCGACCGTGACGGGAGATCGTTATGCGGGCGAGTGGCCGCGGGAGCGGTTCAAGGTGCACGGGATCCGCTACGACGTGTCTGAACGGACCAAGGGCGAGATCTACCTAAACAGCTTGCCGGCGCTGAACAGCCGAAAGCTCGAGCTGCTGGACGTGCCACGGCTGACGCAGCAGCTATGCGGGCTGGAGCGCCGGGTCGCGCGTGGCGGGCGGGACAGCATCGATCATGGTCCGGGGGCACATGACGACCTGGCGAACGCGGCGCTGGGGGCGCTGCTGCTGGCGAAGACGCGGGCGCCGATGGTGATCAGCAAGGAGTTCTTGGCCGGGGCCTCCGCGACGCCAGAGCACGACGCAAGGCGGGCATGGCGCGGGCGTCCGTGGTAGGGCCAGGGTGAACATCAGGCTGCGGAGCTTCGACCTGGTAATCCGCAAGCATGTTCTTGGATACGCAAACGTCGAGATCGAAGATCTCGGCATGGTCATACACGGCGTGTGTCTCAGGACACGTGACGGCGCGGCTTATGCGCTTCCACCCGGCTCGCTGAAGTTAGACGCCGATGGCCAGCCGAGACGACACCCCGACACGGGAGCGCCGGTCTACTACCCCACCGTATCGTTCTTGGACAAAGAGGACTTCAACGCTTTTTCGTCCGCAGTGGTCGAGGCCGTGATGGAGGCCTCCCCGGAAGCGAGGAAGGCGGCGACCTGGCGGGGCGGGCGTTTTAGCGATCAGGAGGCGCCGTGACTGATATCCGCAGCCAAGCCGACCTGGAGCGGCTGGGCGCGCCGGCGCCTAGTCTACGCAGCCTAGAGGACGAAGCTGAGGTTCAACGGATCCTGGCGGCTCTGCGGCTATCGGCCGAGATCGTGAGAGCCAGCGGGCGGGAGCACTCGGTCGAGGAGGCGCTGGCGGTTTTTGAGAGAGTGCGGGTTTCAGCTTGACGGATGAACGCTCCCATGAGTCTCTCCCCGTAATCAATGCGGGTGTGACGATTCGTGACGATCGCGGTGACCGTTCAGGTTCACGACGGGGTTGTGCTGGCGTCAGACAGCGCGTCCACGCTGATTGCTCAACCCGTTCCAGGCTCGCCACCCCAGGTCGTGAACGTCTATAACAACGCCAACAAGATTTTTAACCTGCGCAAGGGGCTCGCGATTGGCGGAATGACCTACGGCTCCGGGAGCATAGGCTCGGCATCGATTGCGACTCTTGCGAAGGATTTGCGGGTGAGGTTCACCGGAGACGACAGCAAATTCGAGGATTGGAAGCTCGACAGAGACACCTACACTGTTGAGCAAGTCGCGATAAGAACGAGGGAGTTCCTGTTTGAGGAGCATTGGAAGGCTCAGCAGCAGCCGCCAGGCGGTCCTTTCGGATTTTATATAACCGGCTACTCCGCAGGCTCACCCCTAAGCGAGACTTGGCTTATCCAAATCTTAAATGGGGAGTGCGAAAACCCGAAGCTTGTGTTTGGCAAAGGTGCGGTTGGGGTGAATGCTGGTGGTGATCCTGAGGCGTTTTCTCGTTTGGTTCTGGGTCATGGGCAGCAGCTAGGCCCGGCTCTTACGAAGGGCGGTCTTGCACCTGACCGCGTTGAGACAGCTGTTGCGTTATTGGAAGCGGAAATGCACGTTCCGCTCGTGGAAGCGCCGATGCCTATCCAGGACGCGATAGACCTTGCAGAGTTTCTGGTGCACACCACCGTCGGGTTTACGCGTTTCAAGCGCGGAGCTCCAACGGTAGGCGGCCCTATCGAGAGCGCCGCGATAACCAAGCACGAGGGTTTCAAGTGGGTGCGTCGAAAGCACTACTTTGATCGATCCCTCAACCCGGAGGACGGCAATGTCAGGTGAGAACAGTGAGAAGACCGCGGGCCGGCAGGCCGAAAGTCCAGCGGATGCATCGCCGGCATCCAAAGAGCCGGTCTACTTCTACCAAGTCGAGCCAATGGCAAATATCTCTGCCTTGACGCGGCCGGGGGGGGCTCAGAAGGCTGAGGCGGCTCACGTCTCGGCTACCGCGTCGATTTTTGCGACGTTCGCGCATGAGACGAGCACCGCCCATTAAAGCGTGTCCTGCCTTGATCTCCAAACGCTAGGCAGGCGCCCCGTGTCCGAGTGAAATTCGTGCCAAGCTCACTTTCCCCTCCTAGCGGATCCGCTCGGCTTTGCGTCCTGCAACATCTTCTGCGTCAACTCTCTTACTCGCTCCTGTGCTGAACTCGAGGACGTGGATGTTCTACCCCTCGCCTGCGTCACACGCACGTTGAGCCGACGGAAATCGACAGACGGCGGCCGCCAGGCCATGGCCTCCAGCAACACGTTGTAGTCTCGTTCCGTAAACATGATGCTGCGGCCCAGCTTGCGGACGCGCAACGCAGGGGTGCGCTCCATCAGTCCTGGCAGCAGGCGTCGAAGCGTCTTGGGATGGCAACCGAGACGCTGCGCCATCTCAGCCAGGCTTAGTAGGGCGTCAGACGGTCTCGCGGTCTCCGTCGACAAACGCTACGCTTTCCGTAGACGCACGCCAGCACCGTCCCCATTCTCGTCGACGAAGATCACACCAGCCATCTCTATGGCCGCGCGGATCGCGGCAAGGGTGCGTTGCTGAGGTGACGAGCTCTCGCCCAGCTCCAACCTCGCTATGGTGCGCTTGGGAAGATCGCTCGCGGTCGCAAGCTGATCCTGTGTCCAACCGAGTAATGCCCGCGCGGCTCTAAGCTGAGCAGGCGAGATAGCATCTCTGATGACATTTTCGCTTGCGGGCATGGCCGCCAGTATGTCATTGGTGATGACGTTCTGCAAGGAACAAAGCGGCTCGACCAGGTGCTGGAACACCAGGCCGAGCCTCACCGTAACCGCTTCCTAGGGGAAAGCTGGCAATGGCTGAACATGAGTATACCCCAACTAAGCCCGAACTAATGTCCGCGTTTCGGACATTAGCTCGCCGCACCGTCGCCCTCGGCGGCGGCGCCTTCGCGGCGATCGGCATCACGGCCGGCATCTCGGCAACGGCGGCCGATCTGGCAGGCGGTGATGCGAAAACGCGGACCGCGGAAACGCCTCACCCCGACAACGAGCTGATCGCGATCGGCCGCGAAGCCGAGCCGCTATTGGCCGAGGACAAGCGCTTTGCCAAGGTCTGGTGGACGCTGGACGCGGATAGTCCCGATATCAACGCCTGGGCAGCGCAGTGGCGACCGATCGATGACCGGCTGTTCGCGCTGATGGATCGGGCGCGCGAACTGAAGGCTTCAACTCTGGAAGGCCTGCGGGTCAAGGCCATGCTGGTCGACCACGCGCTTTCAACTGAGTTGGAGCACGAGGGCGAGATCCAAACCGGAGATTTTCACGAGGAGCTAGCCTGGTCCCTCGTGCGCGACCTGCTGGGGAGGGCGTAGACCATGCCCGACACGACAAGGCGCACCCTCGCCGCCGCCGCATCGCTAATGGCGGTATTCGGCTCGGCCGGCCCGTTCACGGGCCCTACGGCAGCAGCGTCCGACCCCGGCGAGCAGCTTGCCGACATCGAGGACTATGCCACCGCAGAATATGAGGCCTGGTCCCCTGGCTCAGCCCCCGCTTTGCAGGACGGGCGCAAGTTCTTGGCCCAATGCGGCGAGGACCACCTGACCATCATGATGGCGATCGCCGTGATGGAGCGCGACCACCATGGCAACGCGGCCGTCGCTGCCCAGGCGCCGTGGGACGACATGTGCGAGTTCGCCAGGGTGCTGCAGGACACGGCGGAGCGCTACCAGGGCTTGGCGACCATTCTGAGCGCTGCACATGTCCGCGTGCTGGCCGGCATGTCCCGCCATCTTGTCGCCATCGGGGAGGCATGAGGCATGCCTTATCCCGATGGACGGGCCGTAGGCCGCGCCCTAGCGACGCTAGAGCGGCTGCCGACGGAGGCGCTGGCCGACCTAGCCGAGCGGCTGATTGACCGCCTGGACGCGGTCACACCGGACCCTGACCTCGAAGCGGAGGAGGACTGCTGCACGGCCAGCGAGTGCGGCGGTCTGCGGCCCTACAGCGATGGTCTGCCGGGCGAGCCGGATGATGCCGAGCCGGAGGAGGACCAGAACGAGCCGTTGCTGGTGGATCGGAGAGGGTCGGCAAATTTGCCGGTCCATCGGCGGCTTCGTGCGGAGCGGGACGGACTGGTCAAGGTCTGGCGCCGATCGTCGCGCACGTTCACAAGCCGCGGTATGGCGCCATTGGCGATGGAGTTGCGGCGGTAGGCTCGCACGCGGCGGGAGCGGTCCTTCGGGGCCGCTCTGTTCGGGGCTACCATCTCTAGTTGCTGTCGGAGGCGAGGGTGTGACCGCGGGGAAAGGGCTACAAGAAATCACCGAGGCGACCGTCATCAAATGGCTCACTGAAGCCAAGGCGGCACAGCCATGGGATCCTGCGAACATTGCCTTTGCCGCTCGGAACCTGGAGGGGCAGCGACTGCAAGTTCCGGATATGGAACAGCGGTATAGAGCCCATACAAAATTGGATCGAGCGCAAAAAGCTATAGATGAGCTTCGCCGCGCCCTGAAAGCACTACTACGGAGCGCGAGCGACGACTGGGATCACATGGTTCGGCTCGGCATCGCAGCTGGTCCAGCGGCCGACAATTACCGGGTCTCGATGGCGAAGACTGACGCCATGCTCAAAGCTCTCGTGAATTTCGACGAGCCACCGAAGCAAAAGCCGATGGTCGAGCTTGCCCGCGACGCTTACTCCTACTTCCGCCTGATTGTTCCGAACGCTGTCGCCAATCGCGATCCGGACAACCCAGCGATTTTGTTTGTTCAAGCGGCGCTGCGAGCGCATAGCCTCAAGACTGTGGCGAGTGCCGCTCTTGAAACTATTCTTACACGTCGGACCACAGTGGCAGATCGGTACGAACAAGCAGCCGGCATCGCGGTTACGCGGTTTCCGTAGAATTCTTACCGAAGATCTCCACGGATTACACGCCCGCTGGCCCGTTTTATTCAGTGTCCGTCCATCAGCGAAAGCTGGCGAATAACGGAGAACACGCACGATGCGCGATCCTACAATCCCCATTGCCTACACAGTGCCGGATGCTTGCAGAACGTCTGGCATCGGAACGACGAAGCTATACGAGTTGATCGGCCTGGGTATCCTCGACGCCCGCAAAGCCGGCCGGCGCACGCTGATCACTGCGGAGAGTCTGCGGGCTTACTTGGCCACGCTGCCACCTGCGACGATCCGTGCGCCACGTAAGCAGGCCGCCTGAAACGCAAACGCCGGCCCTGGCGTGGGACCGGCGGCGCACTCGTTCATCAGCCAGCTTTGTCACTCGGCAGCGACAGGCGGGAAGATAGCGGGCGCGGCGTTTAGGTTCAAGCGCAGGGAAGGCCAACACAAGGCTTTTCACAATGTTCATCTCCAGGATCTCCACCGCCTACGGCGCCAGGCTGGCGGCTCCCCCGCCGGGTATCGTCATCCCGACCGATCCCACCCGCGCCGCGGCGTTCGCGATCCAGACTGATCGTGAGGCCGACCTGGCGCTCGCCGAGGGCCGGTTTGCCGCGGCAGAGCGGCTAAGCCACGCAGCCTTCGAGGCGCGATGCCGGGCCGAAGGTGGGCCCCAATGAGCCCGGCAGAGCGCACGCGTTTGATCGGCGTTCTGGGGCGCCTCGGCAGCGACTTCGACGGTGAGCGGGCGGCAGCGGGGCTGCTCGCAACTCGGCTGCTAAAGTCGACCGGGCTGACCTGGGAGGAAGTCCTGGTGCCGAGACTGGCCTCGAACCAGGGCCACGCTCAGCCGCAACCGGACCG
The DNA here is from genome assembly GCA_965276815.1 of Acetobacteraceae bacterium. Lineage (GTDB taxonomy): Bacteria > Pseudomonadota > Alphaproteobacteria > Acetobacterales > Acetobacteraceae > JAVVHH01. The sequence goes on from CBDIBE010000001.1 coordinate 34,993, forward strand.
CGGCGATGATCTCGGCCTCTGTTTGCGGCACCTCGACGAGCTGACCGGCTGGGAAAGCAACTTTGTTTTGAGCCTGTCCACCGTCCGGGGTAGGTCGCCGAAGCAGGTTGCTGTTCTACAAAGGATTGCTGAGACGCTACGGGCGCGAGGTCGTGCATGAGCGTCCTCCAGCTCGCGGAGGAGCTCGCCGCCAGCGGCGTCCCGGTTTTCTTCTGCAATGAGAAGAAACGCCCCACGTGTCCGCACGGGTTCCTAGATGCGACGGACGACCCCGCAGAAGTCCGCGCCCTCTGGAACCGTCATTCCGGCCCGCTGATCGGCGTGCCCACTGGCGAGGCCAGCGGGTTCGACGTCCTCGATATAGACCCTCGTCACAATGGCGACAGGTGGTGGCTGGGCCAGCATCACCGCATCCCCGCCACTCGGATGCACCGCACCCGCAGCGGCGGCCTGCACGTGCTGTTCCTGCATCACGAACGGGTGCGCAACAGCGAGGGCAAGCTGGCGCCGGGTGTCGATACCCGTGGCGAGGGCGGATATATCATTTGGTGGCCCGCAACAGGCTGCGCCGTTGCCGAGGCGCCGATCGCGCCATGGCCGCTGTGGCTGCTGCGGCGACTTCTGAAACAACCTACGCGCCCGAAACCGAGCGCGAAGCCGGTCGCCCTGAACACCGCCGATGCCGCTCAGCGTGTCGCTGAGCGAGTTCTCAGCCGGTTGGCGTCGGCGTCGGAAGGTCAGCGGCATTATAGGTTGCGGGCGGCCGCCTGCACCCTGGGCGGTTTGCTGGGGCAGCTCCCGTTCGGGGAATCCGAAGCAAAGGAACGGCTACTCCGCGCTGCACAGGATGCCGGCGCCGAGGATCTGAAAAACGCGGCGAGGACCGTCACTTGGGGCATCGCTCGCGGGCGACAGACCCCCCTCAATCTCGGAGCCAACCGGTAATGCCGAGGGACGACGCCGGGTTTACCAAGGACATCGGGCGCACTCAGCTGCAGGTGGTCGCATCCGATCTACCCGCCACGGCGCGCGAGCTGCGGGACCTGCTCGCCAGCGGTAGCGGGTTCTATGACCGGGGTGGCGTCCTGGTTCGGCTCGCCCAACCCGCAGACGGAGGCCCGCCGATCGCCATCGAGATCACAGCAAACGGCGTGGTTTGCGAGACTCACCGCCTCTGTCAGCCGATGGCGTGGAAGGTCGATCGTCTCTTGCCCGTGACCTTGTCCGACCGCGTGGCGAAAATGTACTTGGACATGCGCGGTGCCTGGCAGCTTCCCCCTTTAGATGGTGTGAGCACAGCGCCGGTCCTGGCCGACGATGGCAGGATCCTCGATCGGGACGGCTACGACCCGGGAACGCGGCTCTGGTGCGCGAAGGTGCCCGCACTCGAGCTGCCGGCCAGGCCGACCCGTTGTGACGCCGAGCGCGCACTGTTCCGGCTGCGGACGGCGTTCGGCACCTTTCCGTTCGGCGACGCTGTCCGGCTGATCGAAGGCACGCCACCGAGAATCGATACGAGCAAATCGCCAGGCCTGGATGAAACGGCTGCTCTCGCGGGCCTGCTGACTGCCATATGCCGTCCTAGCCTTCACCTGGCACCTGGGCTTCTGGTCAAGGCGCCGTCGATCAGCGGGGCAGGCGCCGGCAAGGGACTGCTGGTCCGGGCAATCTGCGCGATCGCGTTCGGCGTGCCGCCAAGCGCGTTTACCATGGGCGCCGAACGTGGGGAACTCGACAAGCGCCTGGTCGCGGAACTGATCGAGGCCACGCCAGCCTTGTTCCTCGACAACGTGAACAACGCCGCCTTGAAGTCCGATACGCTCGCCTCAGTCCTCACCGAACGTCCCGCGCGCGTGCGGATCATGGGCAAGAGCCTGATGGTCCGAATGAACAGCACGGCTTTCATCGCGATCACCGGCAATGGTTTATCGGTGTCAGAGGACCTGGCTCGCCGTTTCCTTGACTGCAATCTCGACGCTCAGATGGAGGATCCAGAAAGCCGGCCGTTCAAGCCTGGCTTCCTCGCCGACATCAATAAGCGGCGTCCCACGCTACTCGCAGACGCTCTCACGATCTGGCGCTGGGGCCGCCAAAACCCAGACGCGATGTCCCGCGGACGTAAACTAGGCAGCTTCGAGCAATGGGCTGAGTGGATCCGTGATCCGCTCCTAACCCTCGGGTGCGCCGACCCGGTCGACCGCATCCTAGAGGCTAAGGCGGCCGACCCCGCGCGCAAGCGGATCACCGAGTTGTTCGAAGTCTGGTACGAGCACCACCATGATTACGGCCGCGCGGCAAAGGATCTGCATGAGGACGTGAAGGCCATCGCCGATCCGCAGGGCCGAGGCCGGCAGTTTCTCTCCACCTTCCTAGACAAACTGACTGACACCAGAGCCGCAGGGTTCGTCCTGGAACAGCAAAAGCCGGCTGGCAAATGGGGAACCGCAACCTATCGGCTTGCGGTCACTGATGAAGCAGGCGTTACGGCCCGAGCCGAGGCCAAGCGTAAGGCGGAGGGCGCGGCGCCCGATCCTCGGCAGCCGGCGGAAGAGATGCCAACTTTTTAAGAACCCCAACGCACACGATTGATCGACTCCTCAAAGAATAGTGTGCTCAGTCTGAGCATGGGTTACGGTGCAGTTATTCCTGAGAAAGCCCTTGTTGTGCGGGGGCGGGTTTTCGTTGCGTTGCGCAAATCCGGTCGCATGGCTCACGGGCGGAAGCCGGTCTTCCACGCCGTGACACCCTATTGCCGAATGTCTTTGTGCGCCGATGAGCCGGGCGCGAGCTCAGCTTGGGCCGAGCCTCCAGCCGAACGCGTCACATGCGAGTTGTGCTTGCGGCGGCTGGAACGGCTGCGGTCCGCCTAGTGGGGCCGACCCCTATGCCCCCCCTATGACCCCCTATGCCACCCCTATGCCATTTTTGGCATAGGGGGGTCTAACCGTCTGATCTAACTGAGAAAAACACCTCTACCCCCTATGACCCCTATGGGTGATGCTATTGCAGCGCCCCGGAACCAATCTTCGCGGTAACACGAGAACGACGGAATGGGCTGCGTTGTGGGCTGGCGCGAGGCGTCCGGAGATCTTTTAGTGATAACATGATGTTAGGGGCGCTTCTGGTGGAGGGGGTTGGATTCGAACCAACGTAGGCGATGCCAGCGGATTTACAGTCCGCCCCCTTTAGCCACTCGGGCACCCCTCCGGTGAGCGGGGCGGTTAGCGCCGAAGGCGCGCTCCTGTCAATCGAGGATTCCGGCTGTTTGCAGCCGGGACGTTCGCGTTTATAGGGCGCCATGCGATCTAAATTCCCAGCCGGGCGCGGCGAAGGCGCGGGGCAGCGGCCGCCCCGGGACCGCAACGGCAGCGGGCCACGGCCCAGCCGTCCGCCGGAACCCGGCGAGCGCCGCAACGACGCTAACCGCCCAGCGCCGGCCCGGCCGCCCCGGCCGGTCGAAGCACCCGCCCCTGTCGTGAGCCGTCCGCGTCCGGAGACCTTGCGGGCGCCGCCGCAAGCTCCCGCAGCCGCGCCTGCCCGCCCGTCTGGCCCGGCGACGCCACGCGGCAGTGTTTGGCTGCATGGAACGCATGCGGTCGAAGCGGCGCTTGCCAACCCGGCACGGCGGCTGAAGCGCCTGCTGCTGACCGAGGACGCCGAGACCACGCTCGCTCAGCGGCTGCCGCCACCCTGGCCGCTCGCGCCCGAGCGGATCGAGCGCGGCCGGCTCGATCAAATGCTGGGCCGGGACACCGTACATCAGGGCGCGGCGCTGCTGGCCGATTTGCTCGCGCCGCCGTCGCTGGCTGCCGTGCTGGAGCGGCCTGGACCGATCATCGTGCTCGACCAAGTAACGGATCCGCGCAACATCGGCGCCGTGCTGCGCTGCGCCGCAGCGTTCGGCGCCGCCGGGGTGGTCACCCAGGACCGCAACGCGCCGGAAGAGACCGGCGCGATGGCCAAAGCCGCATCCGGCGCGCTCGAGCGCATTCCGCTGCTCCGGGCGATCAACCTGGCGCGCACTCTGGCGGCGCTGAAGGCGGCGGGGTGCTGGGTCGTCGGGATGGACACGGCCGGGGCGCCGCTGCGCGGAGAGGCGCTGCGCGAGCGCCGGGTCGCGCTAGTCCTCGGCGCCGAGGGCGCCGGGCTGCGGCGTCTCACCCGCGATACGTGCGACGAGCTCGCCGGCCTGCCGATGCCGGGCGGCATGGAGAGCCTGAATGTCTCGATCGCGGCCGCGGTCGCGCTTTACGAGCTGATCCGCGCACCGTGAGTGACGCGCGGGCGCTGCAAGCCGCAACCCTGCTGCAGCGGGCGCGGCACGCGGGGAAAGGGCGGGCCAGGCTCGAGCGTCTGCCGGTGGAGGTACATCCCGAAACGATTCCGCAAGGCATTGCTACGCAGGTTGCGCTGGCCGGGCTGCAAGGGTCGGCCCGGCCAGCCGGGTTCAAGATCGGCGCGACGGCGCGGCGCATGCAGGACTATCTGGGCCTGGCCGGCCCGGCGGCCGGTTTCATGGCCGCGTCCGGATTGCACGCGAGCGGCAGCACGCTCGCTTTCGATGGGTTCTTGTGCCCGGGCGTGGAATGCGAGCTGGCCGTGCATTTGCGGCACGATCTGCCGCCGGGGCCGTGCACGCCAGAGCAGGCGCAGGATGCCGTGGACCAGGTCATGACGGGGATCGAGCTGGTCGAGAACCGTTATCAGGACCTCGCGGCCTTCGGCGCGCCGGCGATGGTCGCCGATCAGGTGTTTCATGCCTCGGCGGTGCTCGGCGCGCCCCATACAGGGTGGCGCGAGCTCGATCTGCTCGGCTTGGCCGGACGTATCTTGATCGATGGCGCGGTGCGCGACTCCGGCTTTGGGCGTGACCTGCTGGGCGGCCCGATGCAGGCGCTGGCCTGGCTCGCCGGGTCGGCCGAGGTGGCGGCGTTCGGCGGCCTGCGCGCTGGCCAAATCGTCATGCTTGGGAGTGTCTGCCCGCCAATATGGCTGGACGGGCCCAGTCGGATCGAGGTGGAGTTCCCGCCATTGGCTCCCGCGAACGTGACTTTGGTCCGCTAGTCTCGTCAGGATTCGATTAACCTGAACCGGGTAAGTTTCTGGGTGACCGCAAGGACGCGGCTGTTCTTTCGCCAAGATGGCTCGACGGGTAGATTAAAAATGAGAGATTGGAATTTGCTGTCTGAGCCGGCGCAGCTCTCGCTGGCGTCAGCGGCAGTTCGCCAAGCTTCCGAAAGCCTGGCGGATTATGCCGAGTCCCTTGCGGACGAAATGCATCTCGGCAGCGTCTCAGACCGAGGCGGCCCAGAGGCACTGCGCCTCTTCGCCTCGATGGTGCGGAACTTGAGCGCCTGCAACGAAATGGCTGCCGGTCACGCGTAAAACAACGTCCGGCCGGGTCTATCCCGGCCGGACCGCTGCAAAGGTTAGTCTCTATCAACGCCTGGTTTTGTGAGCGTCACTCGCTTTAGCCATTCGCCGCCTTGCCAGGGATGGCGACGAAACGAGCCTGGCCATCACGCAGCACCCGCAGCGCGACGTCCTTGCCGCCCTGCCGGGCATTGCGGATGGAAGACGCCGCTTCCGACGGGTTCGCGACCGCCCTCGCGCCAACGCCGACGATCACGTCGCCCTCGCGCAGGCCCGCGTGCTGGGCCGGCGAGTCCGGCCGCACCTGGGCCACGACCGCGCCCCTGGTGCCCTGCGGCACTTGGAGCTGGTCACGCATGTCCGGAGACAGCGCCGCCAGCGCCACACCGATGCCTTGAGCGCTCTGTCCGGCACCCTGCCCCGACGCAAGCTGCTGATCCGGCAGCGAACCCACGGCAACATGCAGCGTCGTTTCGGCGCCATCGCGCATCACGGTGATGTCGGTGTCCGTGCCCGGCTTGATGTCGGCGACCGTCTGCGCGAGCTGGTGCGGGTTCGTCACATCCTTGCCGCCGACGACCTCGACCACGTCACCCGGCTGCATGCCTGCCTTGGCCGCCGGGCTCTCCGGCTCGACCGAGGCGACGAGCGCGCCATGTGTGCCTGCATGCAGCCCGAGCCCGCCAGCGATCGCCTGCGTCACCGCCTGGGTGGCGACGCCGAGGTAGCCGCGCGTGACATGGCCGGAGGCGACGAGCTGGTCCACCACGCCCGTGACGAGGTTGCTGGGGATCGCGAAGCCGATCCCGACGCTGCCGCCGCTGGGCGACAGGATCGCGCTGGTCACGCCGACGACCTTGCCGTCTTGCGTGAACAGCGGGCCGCCCGAGTTGCCGCGGTTGATCGGGGCGTCGATCTGCAGGAACGTGTCATACGGCCCGGCGCCGATGTCACGGCCGAGCGCGGAGACGATGCCTGCGGTGACCGTGCCGCCGAGGCCGAACGGGTTGCCGATGGCGATCACCCACTCACCGGGCCGCACGTCGGCCGAGTTGCCAAGGACCAGCGAGGGCAGCTTGTGCCCGGCGTCCACCTTTAGAACGGCCAGATCGCTGCGCGGATCGCGGCCGATCACCTTGGCGGGCAGCTCGGTGCCGTCGCTGAGGGTGATGGAGACCTGCTCGCCGCCCTGCACGACGTGGTTGTTGGTGATCACCGTGCCGTTCGGGTTGATGATGAAGCCGGAGCCGCGCGCTTCGCCCTGGCCGCCATCCTCACGCACGGTCACGGACACCACGGCCGGGCTGACTTGCGCAGCGAGATTGGTGAAGTCCGGCAGCTTCTGGGCGGGGCCGGTCGGCTGGATGGTCGTGGGGCCGGTCGCCTGGGCGTTGTTGTCCTGCGCATAACCAGGCACGGTCACGGCGGCCAGGCCGCCCAGCGCGGAGCCCCCCAGCAGGACGGCAACGATGCCGGCCCGCGCCTTCTTCGATGTCTTCAGATGGATCATGTCTGTCCCTTTCGAGCCGAAAGGGTCCGGGCAGGCGGCGCCTGACTACCGGTCCCTCGCATGCTGGGACTCTGCGGCAGGCCGGCCTACGAGGGGGTGGCGGGGCGATGAAAAGCACTTCACATGCGTTTCAAAACGAGGGGGAGTTCACCCAGAGCGCGAAGCCGCTCTAAAGTCGCCGCGGGAGGTCCAGCATGTCCATGATACAGGAAGTCAAAGCGTCGCCGACCCGCCGCAACAGTGAGGACTCCTCGCAAACGCCGGCCGCGGAGTTCATCCAGCGCGACCGCGGCCAGCATCCGCCAGCCTACGCCCCGGAATACAAGACGAGCATCCTGCGCTCGCCGCGGATGGCGCTCTGGTCGCTGCAGAACTCGCTGTCCGAGGTGACCGGCCCGGTGTTTGGGCGGGACGAGCTGGGGCCGCTCGATGGCGACCTGATCCTCAACTACGCCAGGAACGGCGAGGCGATCGGCGAGCGGACGATCGTGCACGGCCACGTGCTGGACGAGAACGGGCGCGGCATCCCCAACACCCTGGTCGAGGTCTGGCAGGCGAATGCGGGCGGGCGCTACCGCCATCGCAACGACACCTATCTGGCGCCGATCGATCCGAATTTCGGCGGTTGCGGCCGGGTCATCTCCGACGAGACGGGCTATTATGCGTTCCGCACCGTCAAGCCAGGCGCCTACCCGTTCCGCAACCACGTCAATTCGTGGCGCCCGGCGCACATCCATTTCTCGCTATTTGGCTCCGGCTGGGCGCAGCGGCTGATCACGCAGATGTATTTCGAGGGCGACCCGCTGATCCCAAGGGACTCGATCCTGGCGACCATCCCGGACCCGGCGGCCCGCCAGCGCTTGGTTGCGGAGCTCGACCTGAACGCCTCGATCCCGCTCGACACACTGGCTTACCGGTTCGACATCGTGCTGCGCGGATCACGCTCGACGCTGTTCGAGAACAAGCTGCACGGGAACTGAGCGATGCCCCTATCCTACCTGCACGAGAGCCCGTCGCAGACCGCGGGCCCCTATGTCCATATCGGCCTGATTCCGCATCAGGCCGGGTTCGACATCTTTGAAAACAATTTTTCCAACGCGCTGGCCCGCCCCGATACGCCAGGCGAGCGGATCCGCATCGAGGGGCGGATTTTCGACGGTCTCGGCGCGCCCTGCCGGGACATCCTGGTGGAAATCTGGCAGGCCAACGCTGCCGGCCGCTACAACCACCCGGCCGACCGGCAGACTGAGAAGCCGCTCGACCCCGATTTCCGCGGATGGGGGCGGACCGGGACGGATTTTGAGACTGGCATCTATAGTTTCGCGACGATCAAGCCCGGCCCCGTCGTCGGCCGGAATGGCCACAAGCCGATGGCGCCGCACGTGAACGTCTGGCTCGCCGCGCGCGGCATCAATATCGGCCTGTCCACCCGGATCTACTTCGCCGACGAACCGGCGCTGAACGAGGTGGACCCGGTGCTGCGCATGATCGAGCCGGCGGTGCGGCGGCAGACGCTGCTGGCGCGCCGCGAGGAGCGCGACGGCGCCGCGGTCTACGTCTTCGACATCACGCTGCAAGGCGAGCAAGAAACCGTCTTCTTCGACATTTAGGAGGTTGCGTCATGGACCCTGTGGTCATCGCCGTCGCTATCACCGGCTCCGTCCCCCGCAAGAAGGACAACCCCGCAGTCCCGACCACGCCCGCCGAGCAGGTCGAGAGCACGCATGCGGCGTTCGAGGCCGGGGCGACCCTGGTTCATATCCATGTGCGCGACGCCGACGAGAACCCATCCAGCGACCCGGCGCTGTTCGCGCAGGTGCAGGAGGGGGTCCGCAAGCACTGTCCGGGCATGATCATCCAGTTCTCGACCGGCGGGCGCGGCCGCGACCCGGCGGCCCGCGGCAATGCTCTGGAGCTCAAGCCGGACATGGCCTCGCTGAGCACTGGCTCGGTCAACTTCCCGACCATTGTCTACGAGAATTCGGCCTCGTTGGTGACCGACCTCGCCACCCGGATGCAACGGCATCACGTCCGCCCCGAGATCGAGCTGTTCGACCTCAGCCATATCTACGGCGCGCAGCGGCTGATCGAGGCCGGCATGATGGACGACCATCCGCACGTGCAGGTGGTGATGGGGGTGAAAAACGCGCTGCCGGCCGAGGAGCGCCTGCTCGACCTGATGCTGGGCGAGATCAAGCGTGTGCTGCCGAAGGCGACCTGGACCGCCGCCGGGATCGGTGTGAACCAATCGCGCGTGCTGGACTGGGTGCTGGCGCGCGGCGGCCACGGGGTTCGGACCGGGCTCGAGGACAACATAAGGGCGAGCAAGGACCGTCTAGCGGCGGGCAACGCCGAGCTGGTGCGTATGGCCGCCGAGGCCGCCGCCTGCCACGGCCGCCGCCCGGCCACGCCGGAAGAGGCGCGCGCCGCGCTCGGCCTCGCCGCATAGACCCAGCGCCGACGCTCGCCGACCGCACTGCGCGCAGTAGACGATGTGGACGTGCAACCACCACCGTCCGAATTCAGCTTGCGCGGGCTTGGAAACAAATGGAGAACTAACGCATGAGCCCGTTGCCGGGCCAAGCTAGTGCGAGGTGCGTTGATGCGGCTGGGGATTTCGGGACTTGCCGAACTTCGAGCGCGGCTCGAAGCCGTCAGGGCCGAGGAGGTGATGAAGCAGGCGCTTGCGGAGCAGGCCGAGCGAATGGCCGCAGCGGTCCGCGACGGGCTTTCAGCCCCACAAGGCTCAGCCGAGCACGACCGCCCCTGGCTACAGTCCGGAGCTTTGCGACAAAGTATCGGCTCCGTCACCGACGGCTTGGAGGCCGCGGTCGGTAGCAGCGATCCGGCTGCGGCGCCGCAAGAGATGGGAACCAAGAAAACAGAGCCGCGGCCCTTCCTCGCCCCCGTCGCGGCGGGAATGGGCGAGGAGGTTGCGCAATCGGTCGGCGCGGCGGTTGCGGCAGCCCTGAAAGGCGACCCGGCGCCCACGACCTAGACCGCGATCGTCCTGACCGGAATCGGTCAGGACGTGAATCGCTGTCTCAAATAAAGCTAGACCTTTATCGGCCCGACCACAGTCAGGCCGATAAAGGTCTAGCCCGGCGGCATCGTGCAGGTGGGCGCCAGCATCGCCGACACAGGGCCCGGACTAGCGGCACTCGGATTAATGGGGCTCTACCTTGCCCTCCGCCCGAGCCAGCCAGGTGCACCAAACCATCAATCAATATGGCAGAATTCTCCGCCGGCACCGCAGAATGCGCCCCCGCCCGATCCACGCGGAGTCCAGATAACCGAGGGCGCGCTCAACCACATTGACCGATTGCGCGCATATGCGCATACTTCGGCCTCAAACTAGGACACATCGCTCATGCTCGCACCGCTGCTCGCCGCCGGCCTCGCGCGCCGCGGCGTCCATTATGGCTGGGTGATGGCGGCGGTCACCTTCGTCGTCATGTTCTCGACGGCGGCGTCGATGAGCATGCCCGCGGTCATGCTGGTGCCGGTGCAGGGCGAGTTCGGTTGGACCACGGCCAGCATCTCGGGCGCCTTGGCGCTCCGGCTATTGCTGTTCGGGCTGATGGGGCCGTTCGCAGCGGCGATCCTGCTGCGCTTCGGCTATCGGGCGACGGTGATGGCCGCCGTGCTGCTGATCGCCGCCGGGCTGCTGATCTCGACCCAGGCCACGTCGCCCTGGATGCTGTGGACGACCTGGGGCTTCGTGCTCGGCATCGGCTCAGGCCTGACGGCGATGGTGCTCGGCGCCTCGGTCGCCAGCCGGTGGTTCGTCGCGCGGCGCGGCCTGGTGATCGGCATCATGTCGGCGAGTTCGGCCACTGGGCAGCTCCTCGTCCTGCCGCTGGCGGCTTGGCTGGCCGAGCATTGGGGCTGGCGGCTGGCGATTTTGCCGGCGCTGGGCGCCTGTGCGCTGGCCGGGCTGCTGGCGCTGCTGTTCGGGCGCAGCGAGCCGGCCGATCTTGGGCTGGCCGCCTATGGCGAGGCCGCCGGGTCGGCTGTCGTTGTGTCGAAGGTGAACCCGATCCGCGCCGCTTTCGGGGCGCTCCGGCTCGGGATGGGCTCGCAGGTGTTCTGGGTCCTGTTCGGCACGTTCTTCATCTGCGGCCTGTCCACCAACGGGCTGATCCAGACGCATTTCATCCCGCTCTGCCACGATTTCGGGCTCGGCGAGGTGCAGGCGGCGTCGGTGCTGGCGATGATGGGGCTGTTCGACTTGGTCGGCACGATCGCGTCAGGCTGGCTGTCCGACCGCTACGACAATCGTTGGTTGCTGTTCTGGTATTACGGGCTGCGTGGCCTCAGCCTGATCTGGCTGCCGTCGTCGAGCTTCTCGCTGTTCGGGCTGTCGATTTTTGCGGTGTTCTACGGGCTCGACTGGATCGCCACCGTGCCGCCGACCGTCAAGCTGGCGGCCAAGGAGTTCGGGCGCGAGCAGGCGCCGCTCATCTTCGGCTGGGTGTTCACCGGCCACCAGCTCGGCGCCGCAACCGCCGCGCTGATGGCCGGCATCTCGCGCGACACGCTCGCGAGCTACCTGCCGGCCTTCTACACGGCCGGATTTGCCTGCCTGGTGGCGGCCGTGGCGATCCTGTTCGCCCGCGCCGGACGCCGGCCGGTCACGGCGCTCGCCGGCGCAGACTGAACCGCCGCTCGAGCCCGAGCGCCAACAGTCCGGCGAGCAGCCCCCAGAACGCGGCGCCGACGCCTGCCAACGTGATGCCGGAGGCGGTGACGGTGAAGGCGATCACCGCCGCGAACCGCTCGCGTTCGTGCTGCAGCGCCGAGGCGAGCGCGCTGGAGAGCGGGCTGAGCAGCGCTGTGCCGGCGACGACGGCGATCAGCGTGGGCGGCAGCCCCCGCAGCGCGGTGGCCAGCGAGGCGCCGAAAATGGCGAATATCAAATAGGACAGGCCGTAGACCGGCCCCGTCAGCCAGCGCTTCGCAGGGTCGGGATGCGCGTCCGGGCCGGTGCAGATCGAGGCGGTGACGCTTGACAGGTTGATCGAATAGCCGCCGAACGGCGCGGTGAGCAGCGTCGCAGCGCCGGTGGTGATCAGCACGGCTCCCATCGGGGGCGTGTAGCCAGAGGTCCGCAGCACGGCCGCGCCCGAGATCTGCTGCGTGGCCATCGTGACGAGGAACAGCGGCACGCCCAGCCCGACGAGAGCCGGGACGGACAGCGAGGGCGGGATCCAGGTCAGCGTCGAGATCGACGCGTCCGGGATCGGCAGCGTATAGCCCTCCAGCAAGGCCAGCGGCACCGCGGCCGCGATCACCACCAGCGGCGCCGACGCCGCGTGCAGCAGGCGCGCGATGAGGAACACGGCGAACAAGGGCAGGATCAGGCCGGGCGCTTCCTGCGCCGCCTGGAACGCGCCGATCGAGAAATGCAGCAGCAACCCGGCCAGCATGCCGCCCGCGATCGAGGCGGGAAGCTGCGCGATCGCCCTGCCCAGCACGGGAATCGCGCCCGCCAGCACCATCAGCAGGCCGGAGAACAGGAACGCGCCGATCGCGTCGCTCATCCCGATGCCGGCGGGCGCCACCGCGATCAGCACCACGCCGGCCAGCGACCACGCCGTGAGCAGCGGCATGCGGTACAGCGCGCTCAGCAACACGCTGGTGACCGCCATGCCGAGGCAGAGCGAAGCCACCCAGGACGAGGTCTGCGCTGGCGTCGCCCGCAAATGCCGGGTCGCCTCCACGACGAGGGCAAGCGTGCCGCCGAAGCCCACCAGCGCGGCCACGACGCCGGACGCGATTACCGAAAAACGCAAGGCAGACCCTCCACCCCGCATTGTGACCCGGCCAAGATTGACCGTCACCCCGCGCCCGGTGCATCGCAGGTCCTATGTTGTTCGGGCGTGTCTTCGGATTCTTCGAGGGCTTGATCCGGCCGACCGGTCCCGTCGAGGACCGGACGCCGCCGGCGGAGTTCTTCGCCTTCTTTTGGCACTACCTGCGCCAGGCGCGCGGGACGGTGGCGCTGTTGCTCGTGGTCGGGGCGTTCACCGCGGCGCTCGACATCATCATTCCGGTCTCGATCGGCCGCATCGCCGGGCTGGTCGCCAGCCACAACCCCGGGACGCTGTTGCGCGAGACCTGGCCGCAGCTCGCAGGCATGGCCGCGTTGATCCTGCTGCTGCGGCCGGCCTTCTTGACGTTCGAGTTCCTGGTGATCAACCAGGCGCTCAACCCGGGCCTGGCCAACCGCGTCCGTTGGCAGAGCCACTTCCACGTCGTCCGCCAGTCCTGGACGTTCTTCCAGAACGATTTCGCCGGCAGGATCGCCAACCGGGTGATGCAGACCGGCCCGGCCATGCGCGAGGTCGTCGTCGCCGGGATCGACGCGGTCTGGTACATTGTACTATACGGCGGCAGCGCGATCGCGCTGCTCGGATCGATCGACTGGCCGCTGGCGGTGCCGATCGCCCTCTGGTTCGTCGCCTACGCGGCGCTGCTGTGGCTGATGGTGCCGCGCTTGCGGGAGCGCTCGCGCCGGGTCAGCGAGCTGCGCTCGACGCTGACCGGCCGGATTGTCGACGGCTACACGAATATCTTGACGGTCAAGCTGTTCGCCCGCGCGGAGGACGAGGACGGTTTCGTCCGCGACGCGATCGACGACCACACGATGGCGTATCAAGCGCAGACCCGCGCGATCACGACGATGACCGCCTCGCTGGCGGTGATCAACTCGAGCCTGCTCATCGCGACCGCCGGGGTGGCGATTGGACTGTTCGTCAACGGCCGGATCGGGGTGGCGACAGTGGCCACCGCGATGCCGCTCGCCTTCCAGATCACCAACATGGCAGGCTGGGTGGCACGCAGCATCACCGGCATCTTCGAGAATATCGGCCTGGTGCAGGATGGGATGCGCAGCATTGCCGTGCCGCTGCAGATGCCGGACGCGCCGGGCGCGACGGAACTGCAGCTGGAAGGCGGCGGGATCAGCTTCGAGGGCGTGCGCTTCGGCTATGGCACCGAACGGGGCGTGCTGCACGGGATCGAGCTCGAGGTGAAGCCCGGCGAGCGCGTCGGCCTCGTCGGACCGTCCGGCGCGGGGAAGTCGACGCTGGTGAACCTGCTGCTCGGCTTCTACCGTCCCGATGCGGGGCGGATCCTGATCGATGGGCAGGACATCGCTTTCGTCACGCAAGAAAGCCTGCGCGGCAACATCGCCATGGTGACGCAGGATACGTCGCTGCTGCATCGCTCGATCCAGGACAACATCCGCTACGGTCGGCCGAGCGCGTCGGATCAGGAGGTGGAGGCGGCAGCGCGGCGCGCCGAGGCGCATGAGTTCATCCTCGGGCTTGAGGATTGGAATGGCCGCCTTGGCTATGAGGCGCATGTGGGCGAGCGCGGGGTCAAGCTCTCCGGCGGCCAGCGCCAGCGTGTCGCCATCGCCCGGGTGATCCTGAAGGATGCGCCGATCCTGGTGCTCGACGAGGCGACCTCGGCCCTGGACAGCGAGGTGGAGGCGGCGATCCAGGAGCAGCTCGACACGCTCATGCAGGGCCGCACCGTGATCGCGATCGCGCACCGCCTGTCGACGATCGCGCGAATGGACCGGCTGATCCTGCTGGAGAATGGGCGGATCGTGGAGCAGGGCACCCATGCCGAGCTGCTGGCCCGCGGCGGCGCCTATGCGCGGGCCTGGAACCGGCAATCCGGCGGCTTCGCCGAGGCACTATAGCCTTCTCCCTCCGCGAGAGGGGGACAGGCTTAGTCTGCGGCGTCGGCGACCTGGGACCGTGGCTTGGGCTTGTGCTTGAGCTCGGTCAGCTTCTCTTGGACGTGCCGGCTGAACACGTATTCCGCCGGACGCTGCTGCGAGAGGTCGATCTCGGGCGCCATTGGACCGTCGAGCTTCGGCCCGCGCAGCGCCGTCACCATCGTCTTGATCGGCGACTTCACCGCGTCCATCACCGCCGTGCTCTCGTAGCCGGAGTGCACCATGCAGTCCGCGCACTTCTCATAAGCTCCGGTCCCATACCGGTCCCAGTCGGTGCTCTCCATCAACTCGGTGAAGGTTTTGGCGTAGCCCTCGCCGAGCAGGTAGCAGGGGCGCTGCCAGCCGAAGACATTGCGCGTCGGCTTGCCCCACGGCGTGCAGCGGTAATTCTCGTTGCCGGCGAGGAAGCTCATGAACAGCGGCGACTGGGTGAACTTCCAGCCCTTGCCGCGCCCGCGCTTGAGAATGTCGCGGAACAGCTGCTTGGTCTTTTGGCGCGACAGGAAATGCGTTTGGTCGGGCGCGCGCTCATAAGCGTAACCCGGCGAGGTCATGATGCCGTCCACGCCCATCGCCATCACGTCGTCGAAAAACTTGGCGACCCGCTCCGGCTGGGCGCCATCGAACAAGGTGCAGTTGATGCTCAGCCGGAAGCCCAGCTCCTTGGCCTTGCGGATCGCCGCCACGGCGCGGTCATACACGCCCTCCTGGCTCACCGCCCGGTCATGCATCTCGCGGTCGCCGTCCAGGTGCACGTCCCAGCTGAAATAGGGGTGCGGCTTGAACAGCTCCATCTTCTTCTCGAGCAGCAGCGCGTTCGTGCACAAATAGACGAATTTCTTGCGCGCCAGGATGCCCTCGACGATCTGCGGCATCTCGCGGTGCAGCAGCGGCTCGCCGCCGGCGATGGCGACCACCGGCGCGCCGCACTCGTCGACCGCGGCCAGCGCGTCCTCCACCGAGAGGCGCTGATTGAGGATCTCATTGGGGTAATCGATCTTGCCGCAACCCGCGCAGGCTAGATTGCAGCGGAACAGCGGCTCCAGCATCAGCACCAGTGGATAGCGTTTGCGGCCTATCATATGTTGCTTGACGACGTAGGCGCCGACCTTAACGACTTGCCTCAGTGGAACGGACATAGTTTTCGTCTTCCCTCGGCCTTTAGCTGACTTCGGCCGGAAACTTGAATTTTACGTCCTCGGCAACGCCCGCGAGGGTGGATACGTTTACCTCGCCGAAGCGGCGCAGGCCGTTCAGAACTCCTTGAACCAACATCTCCGGGGCGCTGGCACCCGCGGTTACCCCAACGCGGCAATCTCCCTCAAACCAGGCCGGCTCGAGAGCACTTGCGTCATCGATCAAATAGCTCGGCTTGCCCAATTCGGCGCCGATCTCACGCAACCGATTGGAATTAGAACTATTTTTGGACCCAACGACCAAGATCACATCGACCAACTTGGCCAGGTCATGTACTGCCTGTTGCCGATTTTGCGTCGCGTAGCAGATGTCGCGAACGTCGGGACCGACGATCCGCGGAAAGCGCCTTTGCAACGCCGCGATGATGCCACGCGTGTCATCCACCGAAAGCGTCGTCTGCGTCACGTAAGCAAGCCGCTCCGGATCTTCAATCTGCAGGGTCTCGACGTCGCTCACCGTCTGCACCAGGTGCACCCGGCCGGGGATCTGGCCGACCGTCCCCTCGACCTCGGCATGCCCGGCATGTCCGACGAGCACGATCTCGCGCCCCTGCGCGGCGTAGCGGCGCCCCTCGGCATGCACCTTGGCCACCAGCGGACACGTCGCGTCGATCACCGGCAGGTTACGCTCACGCGCCAACTCCTCCACTCGCTTGGCCACGCCATGCGCGCTGAACACCGTCATCGCGCCCGGCGGGATTTGGTCGAGTTCATCAACAAAAACCGCGCCGCGCTTCCGCAAATCCTCAACGACATGTCGATTATGCACGATCTCATGGCGGACATAGATCGGCGGACCAAACTTGGTGAGTGCCCGCTCAACGATTTCGATGGCACGCTCCACGCCGGCGCAGAATCCCCTTGGTTGCGCCAAAACCACCTGAATCATCGGGGACCTCCCAGCATGGAAAAATGATATGTCATTCCAAACGGCGGAGGTACTGCCTGTGTCCCTAGATGCTGGTGCACTGTGGCCGAACTACAACACATACTGGTCACGCCTAGTCGCGGTATGGCACGCGACCACACAGTTGGGTAGTGTTGGCTGGCGTTACACAGATATGACAACGGGCAGAGGCTTCGGTGTGCCGGCGGATTGCCTAACTACATCGGATGTGATTGTTGCCCTGAGGCTCGCGCTGCCCCCCTCCGGGCAGCAGGGTTTTCGACGAGAACGAGACCGCCTGGCGCGCCATGCGGAGGGAGCTGATAGATCAAAATGAATGCAAGTTTGCCGCTCCCGACCCGGCCAGCGACGCCGACTCTAGATCGGGTTAACACGCCTTCCGACCTGCGCAACTTCTCCGCCGAGCAGCTCAGGACGCTGGCTGACGAGTTGCGCGCGGAGACGATCGACGTCGTCAGCACAACGGGCGGCCATCTCGGCGCCTCGCTGGGCGTGGTTGAGCTGACCGTCGCGCTGCATGCCGTGTTCGACACGCCGCGCGACCGGCTGATCTGGGATGTGGGCCATCAGGCCTATCCTCACAAAATTCTGACCGGGCGGCGCGACCGGATCCGCACGCTGCGCCAGCCAGGCGGGCTTTCCGGATTCACCCGCCGGGCCGAGAGCGAATACGACCCGTTCGGCGCCGCCCATAGCAGCACCAGCATCTCGTCCGGTCTCGGCATGGCGGTCGCGCACGAGCTGCTCGGCGAGAAGGACCGGCATGTGGTCGCGGTGATCGGCGACGGTGCGATGAGCGCCGGCATGGCCTACGAGGCGATGAACAATGCCGGCGCCCTGAAGTCGCGCCTGCTGGTCATCCTCAACGACAACGACATGTCCATCGCGCCCCCGGTCGGCGCGATGAGCGCCTATCTCAGCCGGCTGATGAGCAGCCGCTCCTTCCTCAACCTGCGCGACCTCGCCGCCCGGATGGCCAAGCGCTTCCCGCGCGGCATCGAGCGGACGGCGCGGCGGGCCGAGGAGTACGCGCGCGGCATCCTCACCGGCGGCACGCTGTTCGAGGAACTCGGCTTCTACTATGTCGGCCCGATCGATGGCCACAATATCGACCATCTGCTGCCCGTCCTGCGCAATGTGCGCGAGGCCGAAGAGGCCGGGCCGATCCTGCTGCACGTCATCACCAAAAAGGGGCACGGCTACGCCCCGGCCGAGAACTCCGCCGACAAGTATCACGGCGTGTCCCGGTTCAACGTGATCACCGGCGAGCAAGTGAAGGCGCCGCCGGGGCCACCGCAATACACCAAGGTGTTCGCCAACGCGCTGATCGCCGAAGCCGCCGTCGACTCGCGCATCGTCGCGATCACCGCCGCGATGCCGGCGGGCACCGGGCTCGACCGCTTTGCCAGCCGCTTTCCGGACCGCACCTTCGATGTCGGCATCGCCGAGCAGCATGCAGTGACCTTCGCGGCCGGCTTGGCCACCGAAGGATTGCGCCCGTTCTGCGCGATCTACAGCACCTTCCTGCAGCGCGCGTACGACCAGGTCGTGCACGACGTGGCGATCCAGAAGCTGCCGGTCCGCTTCGCCATCGACCGCGCCGGCCTCGTCGGCGCCGATGGCGCGACCCATGCCGGCAGCTTCGACCTCGCCTATCTCGGCTGCCTGCCCGGCTTCACCATCATGGCGCCCAGCGACGAGCTTGAGCTGATGCACATGGTGGCCACATCAGCCCAGATCGACGACGGGCCCAGCGCCGTCCGCTACCCGCGCGGCGAGGGTACGGGGATCGAGTTGCCGGAGCGCGGCAGCGTGCTGCCGATCGGGCGCGGCCGGGTCATGCGGGAAGGCTCGTCGGTAGCTATCCTCTCGCTCGGGCCGCGCCTTGCCGACAGCATGCGCGCGGCGGACGAGCTGGCTGCCCGCGGCTTCTCGACCACGGTCGCGGACGCACGTTTCGCCAAGCCATTCGATAAGGAACTCGTCGAGCAGCTCGCGCGTCATCACGCCGTGATGGTCATCATCGAAGAAGGCGCGATTGGCGGCTTTGGCTCCGCTGTCATGGTGCACCTCGCATCGCGAGGCCTGCTCGATGGCGGGCTGAAGCTGCGCACGATGATGCTGCCGGACCGCTTCATCGACCATGGCACGCCCGCCGGCCAGATCATCGAGGCCGGGCTGGGCGCCAAGGACATCGTCGCGACGGCGCTGACCGCGCTCGGCCATGGCGAGGAGCAGGCGCCACCGATGGCCCTGCCTAGACGATGAAGCTCAGCCGGCGCGCAGCGCTGCTCGGCGCGCTGCTGCCCATCGCCGCGCAGGCTGCCGACCCGGAGGCAACCGCTTCCATCCAGGCGCTCGACCAGGCGCTGCTCGCGAATATGCGCGACGGGCAGGCAACGCCGTTCACCCAGCGCTATGCGACGCTCGGCCCTGTCATCGACCGGACCTTCGATCTCCCGACCATCCTGCGGCTTTCGGTCGGCCCCGCCTGGGGCACGATGCCGCCAGATCAGCAAACCGCGCTGCTCGGCGTATTCCGTAAGTTCACGGTCGTCCAATACGTCGCCAACTTTAGTAAGAATGATGGCACGCAGTTCCAAATCGTGCCGGAGAACCGGAGCTTGGGCGCCGATCAGGTTGTCGCTACCCGTGTCGTTCCCACCAGCGGCGATCCAACCCGGATCGACTACGTGATGCGGCGGACCCCGGCTGGCTGGCGGGCGATTGACGTGCTGCTGAACGGGTCGATCAGCCAGGTCGCGGTGAACCGGTCGGATTGGCGGTCGTCGCTTACGTCCGGTGCCGGACCGCTGATCAGCAATCTGCAGCGTAAAGTGGCCAGTCTGTCCGGTGGTGCCGTTACCTGAGTGAGGCCGGGGTGTATGACCCCCTATCCATGACTTTTGCCCTTGTCACCCTTGCCAGCCTCGCACAGGCGGTCGCGGGTTGGCTCGCCATTGGCAAGTTCACCCGCCAGCATCACGCCGGGCCGCAAGCCAGGCCGGCAGTGACCGTGCTCAAGCCGCTCTACGGGGACGAACCGCTGCTTGAACAGGCGCTCGCCAGCCTGTGCGCACAGGACTATCCGGTGTTTCAGGTGGTTTTCGGCGTGCAGAACGCGTCGGACCCAGCGCTCGCCGTACTGCATCGTCTACGCGCCCGCTTCCCCGGGCTGGACATGGCCATGGTCGTCGACCCGGCACGGCACGGCAGCAACCACAAGGTTTCCAACCTCATCAACATGCTCCCATTCGCCCGGTATGACGTGCTGGTGGTCGCCGACAGCGACGTGCATTCGCCGCCGGGTTACCTCGACAGTCTGGTGAACGCGCTGGCCGGGCCAGGGGTGGGCGTGGTCACCACGCTGTATGCCGGGCTCGCCGCGACCCCGAGCCTGACGGCGCGGCTGGGCGTGTCGCACATCAACCACTCCTTCCTGCCGGGGGCATTGCTCGCGCGCCGCCTGGGGCGGCAGGACTGCCTGGGCGCGACCATGGCGCTGAGCCGCTCGACGCTCGGCCGCATCGGCGGTTTCCAGAGCCTCGCCGACCATTTGGCCGACGACGCCGTGCTGGGGCAGAGAGTGCGTGCGCAAGGCCTGTCGGTCGCCCTGGCCGACACGATTCCCGCCACCACCGTCGCCGAAACCCATTTGCCGGACCTGTTCCAGCACGAGCTGCGCTGGGCGCGGACGGTGAAGTCGCTGGCGCCGGCCGGGTTCGTGGCGTCTTCGTTGCAGTATCCGCTGTTCTGGGCGGCGCTGACCGTCGCCGCGTCCGGATGCGCGGCCTGGGCCTGGCTCGTCTTTGCGCTGACCTGGGCGGTGCGCGGCGCGGTGGCGCATGGTATCGATCGGCGCTTGCATGTTGCACCGTCGGTCACGATCTGGTGTCTGCCGCACCGGGATTTGCTTTCGGTCATGGTGATGCTGGCGAGCTACGGCTCGGACCGCGTCGCCTGGCGCGGTCAGGTGCATCACGTCACCCGGCCGATTTTCTAACGCCGCCTTGGCCAGGCGAGGGATAGAACGATCATGATGAAGACCTTGTTCCTGCAGCCGCCCTCCTTCGGCGGGTTCGATGGCGGCGCCGGGTCGCGCTATCAGGCGAAGCGGGAGATCAAGTCGTTTTGGTACCCGACCTGGCTCGCCCAGCCGGCCGCTCTCGTGCCGGGCAGCAAGCTGATCGACGCGCCGCCGGCCAATCTCGGCCTGGAACCGGTGCTTGCCGAAGCCCGCCAGCGCGACTTGGTGATCATCCACACCAGCACGCCCTCCTTCGCGTCCGACGTAAAGGTCGCCGCGGCGCTGAAGGACGCGAATCCGTCGCTGAAAATCGGCTTCGTCGGCGCCAAGGTGGCGGTGCAGCCGGCCGAAAGCCTGGAGCGAGGCCGGGTGATCGATTTCGTCGCCCGCAACGAGTTCGACTACACCTGCCTCGAAGTGGCCGAAGGCCGCGATTTCGGCGCCATCGACGGAATCAGCTACCGCGACCCCGCAGGCACGATCGTCCACAACAAGGACCGCGCCATCCTCGAGGACATGGACCAGCTCCCCTTCGTCACCGACGTCTACAAGCGGGATCTGGAGATCGAGAATTATTTCATTGGTTATCTTCTGCATCCTTACGTGAGCCTCTATACGGGGCGAGGCTGCAAGAGCCGCTGCACCTTCTGTCTCTGGCCGCAGACCGTGGGCGGCCATCGCTACCGCGTGCGCAGCCCCGAGCACGTCGCCGCCGAGATCAAGCTGGCGATGCGCGACTTCCCCCAGGTGCGGGAGTTCTTCTTCGACGACGACACCTTCACCGACAATTTGCCCCGCGCCGAGGCGATTGCGCGCGAGTTGGGCAAGCTGGGCGTGACCTGGTCGTGCAACGCCAAGGCCAACGTCCCGCGCGAGACGCTGAGGGTGCTGAAGGATAACGGGCTGCGACTGCTGCTGGTCGGCTACGAGAGCGGCAACCAGCAGATCCTGCACAACATCAAAAAGGGCATGCGGATCGAGGTCGCCAAGCAGTTCACCAAGGACTGCCACGAGCTCGGCGTCAAGATCCACGGCACCTTCATCCTCGGCCTGCCCGGCGAGAGCAAGGAGACGATCGAGGAGACCATCCGCTTTGCCGTCGAGATCAATCCGCACACGCTGCAGGTCTCGCTGGCGGCCCCGTATCCCGGCACGTTCCTCTACGATCAAGCGGTGGCGAATGGCTGGCTCGACGCCGAGCATGCCGAGCTGATCGACGAGCGCGGCGTGCAGATCGCGCCGCTGCACTACCCGCATCTCTCGCACACCGAGATTTTCGACAATGTCGAGGCGTTCTACCGGCGGTTCTATTTCCGCGCGCCGAAGATCGCCTCGATCGTCGGCGAGATGGTGCGCAGCCCGCAAATGATGAAGCGCCGGCTGCGCGAGGGCGTCGAGTTCTTCCACTTCCTGCGCGAGCGCAAGCACGCGGCCTAGTTCTTGCGTCTCCGGCGGGACTGCCGGAGGAGATCACATGAACGACGCCAAGACCGCGCTGGGCCTCAGGATCCGCGCTCTGAAGAAGCATAAGGGCTGGACCTGGGGCGAGGTGGCCGAGAAGCTCGGCTACTCGCCGGTCTTCGCCTGCGCCGCCTGCCTCGGGCAGATGAGCATGCAGCCCGAGACCGCCGAGAAGGCGGGCGTGCTGTTCGGACTGTCCGAGGAGGAAGTGGGGCTGCTGGCCGAAGCGCCATATCGCGGCTCGCTGCCGACCGCCGTGCCGACCGATCCGTTGATTTATCGCTTTTACGAGCTGATCCAGGTTTACGGGACCACGTGGAAAGAGCTGATCCACGAGGAGTTCGGCGACGGCATCATGAGCGCGATCGACTTCGATATGACGCTCGAGCGCCAGCCAGACCAAAAGGGTGACCGGGTGCGGATCGGCATGTCCGGCAAGTTCTTGCCATATAAGGAGTACTGAGCCACAACCTCCGGCACTATCGCAGCCGCATCGATTTCGGTGAGGCCACCAAATTAATCTGTGTTATTGGCTTCAGTATGCCGACGAAACTGACCGAATTCTTGCCGAGCCGGCGGTTTCAGCTCGTCCTCATCAAGCCCTCGCATTACGACGATGATGGCTATGTGATCCGCTGGTTCCGTTCGATGATCCCGTCGAACACGCTGGCTTCCGTGTTCAGCATCGCCGCGGACTCCGCCGAGCGCCGCGTCTTGGGGCCGGATGTCGCCCTCGACATCACCGGGATCGACGAGAGCAACACGCGGGTCGATATCGCCAAGCTGCTTGCGCTATTTCGCCTGCATGGCAATTTCGGGCTCGTGGCGCTGATCGGCGTGCAGTCCAACCAGTTCCCCCGCGCGCTCGACATCGCCCGCCCGTTCCGCGCGGCCGGCATCCAAGTGGCCGTCGGCGGCTTCCACGTGTCCGGCGTGATCTCGATGATCGACGAGCATGCGCTCGGGCTCGACGAGTGCCGGGAGCTGGGGGTCGCGATGTTCGCCGGCGAGCTGGAAGGCCGGATGGATCGCGTACTGCAAGATGCGGCCGCCGGGTCGATGGCGCCGCTGTACAACTACCTGAAAGATCTGCCCGGCATGAACGAGATGCCGGTCCCGTTCCTGCCGCGGCGCTACATCAAGCGCACGATCGGCACCAACACCAGCTTCGACGCCGGGCGCGGCTGCCCGTACCAGTGCTCCTTCTGCACCATCATCAACGTTCAGGGCCGCAAATCCCGCTTCCGCACGCCGGACGATATCGAGCAGTTGGTCCGGCTGAACTGGAAACAGGGCATCGCCAAGTTCTTCATCACCGACGACAATTTCGCCCGCAACCGCGACTGGGAAGCGATTTTCGACCGGCTGATTTACCTCCGTGAAGAGGAGAAGATCCCGCTCGGCTTGCTGATCCAGGTGGACACGCTCTGCCACAAGATCCCGCGCTTCATCGACAAATCCAAGCGAGCCGGCGTCACCCGCGTGTTCATCGGGCTCGAGAACATCAACCCCACTAATCTGCTAGCGGCAAAGAAGCGGCAGAACAAGATCACCGAATATCGCAAGATGTTGCTGGCCTGGAAGGCGCAGGGTATCCTGACGCTTGCCGGCTACATCCTGGGTTTTCCGGGTGACACGCCGGAGTCGATCCGGCACGACATCGAGGTGATCCAGCGCGAGCTGCCGGTCGACATCCTTGAATTCTTCTGCCTGACGCCGCTGCCGGGCTCCGAAGACCATCAGAAGCTCTGGCGGGCGGGCGTGGAGATGCACCCGGACCTAAACCGCTACGATTTGGAGCATGTCTGCGCGCCGCACCCGAAGATGAGCCCGGCGGAGTGGGAAGCGATCTATCTGGAGGCGTGGTCGATTTATTACTCCAAGGCGCACATGCGGACGCTGCTGCAGCGCGGCTATGTTACCGGGCTGCCGCTCCATAGCCTGGTTAAGCTGCTGCTCACCTTTGCGCTCACCATCCCGATCGAGCGGGTGCATCCGATCCAGGGCGGCATCCTGCGCCTCAAGCACCCGTCCGAGCTGCGTCCGGGGCCGCAGCGGCCGAACCCACTGGTGTTCTGGCCGGTTTACGTGCGCGACACGCTGCGCAAGCACGCGGCGATCGCCCGCTCCCTGGTTTGGCTTCTGCTGATGGCCCGCGCGATCAAACGCGACCCGGCAGCCTCCGCCTACACCGATCTCGCGTTGACCTGGGGCGAGCCGGAGGAGGAAGCCAAGCTCGAGCTGCTCGCACCCGCCGCGGCCGCCAAGCACCAGGCGGCCTGACTCAGGCGGCGACGGCCGCCCGCACCGCGTCCAGCGCGGCGTCGGCCGCGGCCGCATCTGGGCCGCCGGCTTGCGCCAGGTCCGGCCGGCCGCCGCCGCCCTTGCCGCCCACGGCCGTGCTCGCGACGCGGACGAGATCCACCGCATTGAACCGGCTCGTCAGGTCGGGCGAGACGCGGACGACGATGCTGGCCTTACCCTCGGCGGTCGAGACCACGGCCACCACCCCGCTGCCGATCCCAGTGCCGATCGCTTCGGCCATGCCCTTCAGCTCGCGCGCCGGCACGTCGCCCAGATTGCGGGCGGCGAGCGCGACGCCGCCATGCTGCTCCACCTCGGCCGGGCCCGACCCGGTCGCCAGTTTGCGCTGCAGGTCAGTGTTCTGCCGCTCGAGCCGGCGGCGGTCCTCGACGAGCAGCGTGATCCGTTCGACCAATTCGGCCGGGTTGGCGCGCAGCAGTGACGCCGCCTCGGCCAGCCGGCGCTCATTGTCGAGCACGACCGCGAGCGCCGCCGCACCCGTCACCGCCTCGACCCGGCGCACGCCGGCGCTCACCGCGCTCTCGCCGGTGATGTGGAACAGGCCGATATCGCCGGTGCGCGCGACATGCGTGCCGCCACAGAGCTCGACCGAATAGAGCCGTCCGTTGCCGCTCATCTCGCCCATCGAGACGACCCGGACCTCGTCGCCATATTTCTCGCCGAACAACGCCATCGCGCCCTCCATCACCGCAGCCTCCGGCGTCATCAGCCGCGTCGTGACCTCGGTGTTGTCGCGAATGCGGGCGTTCACCTCGGCCTCGACCGCGACCAGGTCATCGCGGCTGATCGGCGTCGGCTGGCTCACGTCGAAGCGCAGCCGGTCCGGCGCGTTCAGGCTGCCTTTCTGCACGACATGCTCGCCCAGCCGCTCGCGCAGCGCGGCGTGCAGCAGGTGGGTGGCGCTGTGATGCGCGCGGATGTCGCGGCGGCGCGCGTGATGCACCTCGGCCACGACCGGCGTGCCAACCGAAGCCGTGCCCGCGGCCACGGTGCCGAGATGCACGAACAGGTCGCCCAGCCGTTTCTGCGTATCAGTGACGTCGATATGCAGTCCGCCGGGTCCGGTGATGACGCCGCTATCGCCCACCTGGCCACCGCTTTCGGCATAAAACGGCGTCTGATTCAGCAGGACGCCGACTTGGGTGCCCGGCCCCGCTTGGGTGGCCGCCACGCCATCCACGACGAGGGCGGTGATCTCGGCCTCGGCGCTTTCGGTCGAGTAGCCGAGGAACTCGGTGGCCCCGAGCCGCTCGCGCAACTCGAACCAGACCCGCTCGGTCGCGGCGTCGCCGGTGCCGGCCCAGGCGGCGCGGGCGCGGACCCGCTGCTCCTGCATCGCCGCGTCGAACCCGGCGACGTCCACCCCCTTGCCCTCCTCGCGCAGCGCATCCTGCGTCAGGTCGAGCGGGAAGCCGAACGTGTCGTAGAGCCGGAAGGCGACGGCTCCGGGCAGCACGCCGCCCTCGCCGAGCCGGCCCGTCTCGTCGGCGAGCAGGCCGAGGCCGCGGTCCAGCATCGCCTTGAACCGCTCCTCCTCGAGCCGCATCGTCCCGGTGATCAGCGCCTCGGCGCGCGGCAGCTCAGGATAAGCGGCGCCCATCTGCCGCACCAGCGACGGCACCAGCCGGTGGAACACCGCCTCCTTGGTGCCCATCATGTGCAGGTGCCGCATCGCGCGCCGCATGATCCGCCGCAGCACGTAGCCGCGGCCCTCCTTCGAGGGCAACACGCCGTCGGCGATCAGGAAGGACGTGCTGCGCAGATGGTCGGCGACGACCCGGTGGCTCGTGCGGAACGGCCCGTCCGGCTCCTGCCCGGTCGCCTCGGCGCTCGCCAAGATCAGGGCGCGGAGCGTGTCGGTGTCGTAATTGTCGTGCTTGCCTTGCAGGATAGCCGCGAAGCGCTCGAGGCCCAAGCCGGTGTCGATCGAAGGGCGCGGCAAGGGAACCCGCGTCCCGGGCGGCCCCTCCTCGTATTGCATGAAGACGAGGTTCCAGATCTCGATGAACCGGTCGCCGTCCTCGTCGGGGCTGCCCGGCGGCCCGCCAGGGATCGAGGGGCCATGGTCGTAGAAGATCTCGGAGGATGGGCCGCACGGGCCGGTATCGGCCATGCGCCAGAAATTGTCCGAGGTGGCGATGCGGATGATCCGCTCCTCCGGCAGCCCGGCGATCGACTTCCACAGGGACGCCGCCTGGTCGTCTTCGGAGTAGACGGTCACCAGCAGCTTGTCCTTCGGCAGGCCGAAGTCGCGCGTCAGCAAATTCCAGGCAAGCTCGATGGCGACATCTTTGAAGTAATCGCCGAAGCTGAAATTGCCCAGCATCTCGAAGAAGGTGTGGTGCCGCGCGGTGTAGCCGACATTGTCCAGGTCGTTATGCTTGCCGCCGGCGCGCACGCATTTCTGCGCCGTCGTGGCCCGGCTGTACGGCCGGCGCTCCTGCCCGGTGAACACGTTCTTGAACTGCACCATGCCGCTATTGGTGAACAGCAGCGTCGGGTCGTTGCGCGGCACGAGCGGGCTGCTCGGCACGGCCTGATGGCCATTCGTGCGGAAGTAGTCCAAGAACGTGGCACGAATGTCGTTGCTGCTGGCCATTGGGGGTGCGTAGCGCAGCCCCATGGATTATTCCAGAGCGGCCCTAGTGGTCCTTTCCGCGCCCGGTCCGCTTCTGCAACGCGTCGATGCGCAGCGAGGCGTCGGCCTTGCTCAGCTTCGGGTCGAACGGCTCGCCGGCCTCTTCGGATAGGGTCTTGAGATAGCTTGCCTGGGCCCCGGTCATCGTCTCGTCGCCGGTCACCCAGTTATGCGGGTCCTTTTCGGCGTTCGACGGCTTCGCCTGCTCGTCCGCCTGCTTCTTGGTCGTGTCTGCCATGGCTGCCTGAACGTGTCTGGGCCGATTTCGTTCAGCGCTGGTACGGCAGCGGCAGCAAGGTCCGCACCGGGACCCGGCGCAACCCGTCCGGCGTGGACACAATCACCATTGCGTCCTTGTCGTAGTCGGTCAGGTTCTCCCGACAGGCGCCGCAGGGCGAGACGACGGCGATGTCGCGCACGCTTTCGTCCGGCTTGGGGTGGCGGACGGCAACGGCGCACTCGATCGTGCCGTCCCCGTCCATGATGACCCGGCCGAGCGCCACCGCCTCGGCGCAGATCGACAGGCGGCCGACCGTGGCGCCGAGGTGCACGCCGGTCCAGATCCGGCCGTCACGGCTGCGCAGCGCGGCGCCAACCGTGTGCCAAAACGGCTTGTAGTGCCGCAGCAGCACGGCGCGTGCCGCCTCGATCAGTTCATGGTCGGAAGGCAGAAGGGGAAGCGCGCCCGGCAGCGCCGATTCCGGCGCCTGATCGAACAACAGGCCTTCAGTCCGCCGCGTCGGAATCTTCACCGTCCTCGATGGGGGCGATCATCGAGTTGGCGACGACGCCGGACTGCTCGCGCACGCGCTTCTCGATCGCATCGGCCATTTCAGGGTGGTCGCGCAAGAACTGCTTGGCGTTCTCCCGTCCCTGGCCGATGCGGGTGCTGTCATAGCTGAACCAGGCGCCCGACTTTTCGACGACGTTCGCCTTCACTCCCAAATCCACCAATTCACCAACCTTGCTGATGCCCTCACCGTACATGATGTCGAACTCGACCTGGCGGAATGGCGGGGCGAGCTTGTTCTTGACCACTTTTACTCGTGTCTGATTGCCGACGACCTCCTCGCGGTCCTTGATTTGGCCGATGCGACGGATTTCCAGGCGAACGGAGGCGTAGAATTTCAACGCGTTGCCGCCGGTCGTGGTCTCCGGGTTGCCGAACATCACGCCGATCTTCAGCCGGATCTGGTTGAGGAAGATCAGCATCGTGCGCGACTTGGAGACGCTGCCGGTGAGCTTGCGCAGTGCCTGGCTCATCAATCTCGCATGCAAGCCGACATGGCTGTCGCCCATCTCACCTTCGAGTTCGGCGCGGGGCACGAGGGCGGCGACGCTGTCGACGACCAGCACGTCAACCGCGCCGGAACGGACCAGCGTGTCGCAGATTTCCAGCGCCTGCTCGCCGCCATCGGGCTGACTGAGCAAGAGGTTGTCGACGTCGACCCCGAGCTTGCGGGCATAGATCGGATCGAGCGCGTGCTCGGCGTCGATGAAAGCGCAGGTGCCGCCGCGGCGCTGCGCTTCGGCGATGGCATGCAGCGCCAGCGTGGTCTTGCCAGAGCTCTCCGGCCCGTAGACTTCGAGAATGCGGCCGCGCGGCAGGCCGCCGATGCCGAGTGCCAGGTCGAGCCCGAGCGAGCCCGAGGGAATGGTCTCGATCTGCTGGTCGCCAGCCTTGGCGCCCATGCGCATGATGCTCCCCTTGCCGAACGCCCGCTCGATCTGGGTCAGCGCGGCGTCGAGCGCCTTGTTTTTTTCCATGCTGGTTTCCTGTTCCACTACCGCGTCGCGTCGGCGCGCGGCCGACTGCACGCCGGCTGATTGCAAGCTGATCACGGCCATGGTGTCACACCTTCTGGTTGCGCCGCAACGACCCTGAGCGGCTCGTTAAGAATTTGTTCATGTTATGTCCGGTTCTTACCGAGATCAAGAACAAAAAGCGAACCTCGCATACGTCGCCGGTGCGAGGCGACGTATGCCTCACTTAAGCAACGCGATTGTGCGCTCGAGGGTGGCTCGGGCCGTCTGCAGGATCTGCAGGTTCGCGCGCTGCACGCGGGTTTCCGCCGGCGACATGGTCTGCGGGATTGGCTCAGGTGCGGCCGGCTTGGCGCCGGCGCCATCCTGCTTGGTCGTCAGGCCCATTCCACGGAGCGTGGCTGCGACCGCTTTGGCAATATCCATTGATTTATCCATTTCGAAGCATGTTCCGTTCACCTTGACCGACTTCACAGGCTTTGCCCTGCGGATTGCGACTACTCCGTGCTGCCAAAGCGGTCCAAGGCGCTGACGAGCCTAAAAATGACAGGAATGAATTGAGAGAGTCTGAAGGCTCTCAGAAACA
>CBDIBE010000002.1:0-15000 GCA_965276815.1 Acetobacteraceae bacterium
CGGATCTTGGCGATATCGTCCTGATACTTCAGCAGAACGCCCAGAGTCTCGTTCACCCGCTCGGGCGTGAGTTCGTGCTCGTCCAGGAAGCGCAGCGCGTTCGCCCAGTCGATCGTCTCGGCGACGCCTGGGAGCTTGAACAGATCCGCCGTGCGCAGCCGCTGCACGAAGGCGACGACCTGCGCGGAGAGTGCGCCCGGAACACCCGGCGCCTTGGCTGCGAGGATCGCCCGCTCGCGCGCCGCGTTCGGATAGTCCACCCAGTGATACAGGCAGCGACGGCGGATCGCGTCATGCACCTCGCGGGTGCGGTTGGACGTGAGCACCACCACCGGCCGGGTCGCGGCGCGGATTGTGCCGTATTCCGGGATTGTGAGCTGGAAATCCGCCAGCACCTCGAGCAGGAACGCCTCGAACGGCTCGTCAGCGCGGTCCAGCTCGTCGATCAGCAGCACGGCGGGCGGCTGGTCGGGGTCGATCGCGGAGAGCAGGGGACGAGACTGCAAATACTCCCGCGCATAGATGTCTCGGCCCAGGAGATCCCGGTCGGTCTCGCCCGCGGCCTCGGCCAGCCGGATCGCCATGAGCTGGCGGGCATGGTCCCACTCATAGGCCGCGGCCGAAAGATCCATCCCGTCATAGCATTGCAGCCGAACCAGCCGGCGGCCGAGCCCGGAAGCCAGCACCTTGGCGATCTCGGTCTTGCCGGTGCCAGGCTCGCCTTCGAGCAGAAGCGGGCGGCCCATCGACAGGGCGAGATGCACGGTCGTCGCCAGCTCCCGGTCCGCGATGTAGCCGTGCGACGCCAGCAGGTCTCCGGTCTGCTCGACCGAGGCGGGGAGTGTCGCCACTACAGTGAGCTGCCGTACAGCAGCAGCAGGACGAACAGGAACACCACCCCGCCGATCCAGGCGGCAAGCGGCAGCCCCAACGGCTCGCGCGGGATCAGCGAGAACACGCTGATCCTGGCCGGCGGCGGCGCCGTCGGATGGGTCGGGAAGGGAGCCGGCGTTGTCGGATAGGTCTCGGCGTCGGCCTCGGCGATGTTGACTGCCTCCGTCAAGACGGGCTCGGTCGTCGGCCCCAGCGTCAGTTGCGCCGTGAAGCGGTCGAAGAACTGGTCGGCCATCGACTTGGCCGTCGCATCGATCAGCCGTGCGCCGAGCTGCGCGATCTTGCCGCCCACCTGCGCTTGCACCGCGTAGCGCAGCACCGTGGCGCCGGCATCGTCGTCGAGATCGACCGTCGCGCCGCCCTTGGCGAAGCCGGCGACCCCGCCCTGGCCCTCGCCGCTGATGTTGTAGTGCTTCGGCGGATCGAGATCCGAGAGATGCACCTTGCCGTTGAAGCGGGCCGCGATCGGGCCGATCTTGACGGCCGCCGTCGCCTTCATCTCGTTCTCGGCCGTTTGTTCCAGCGTCTCGCAGCCGGGAATGCAGCTTTTCAGAACCTCGGGGTTGTTGAGGGCGTTCCAGACCCTTTCGCGCGGCGCCGGAATGCGCCGCTCGCCGGTCATATCCATCCAGATCGTTCTCCGTTGCGTGCGGCGGACGTTACTTGCAGGGTCTAGGCCATGCAACCAAGCCACTTACCCTCGGCCCCGCCGCAAAGCCGGGCATGAACCGATTATGACAAGAGCAATGCGCTCCGGCCTCGCGGGTTCCGCGCTGCTGCTGTTGGCGCCCGGCCCCGCACTGGCCGCGGCTGCCTCGGGGCCGGCGCCGGGGCTGGCCTGGGGCTTGCCGTTCGTCGGGGTGCTGCTCTCGATCGCGCTGTTGCCCATGCTGGCGCCGCGCTTCTGGCACCGGCGCATGGGCGGGGTCTCGCTCGTGTGGAGCCTCGCGCTGCTGCTGCCGATGGCGCTCCTGTCCGGCATCGGCCCGGCCGCCGCCGCCGCGTGGCACGCGCTGGTGCTGGAATACCTGCCGTTCGTGACCCTGCTGCTGGCGCTCTATACGGCGGCTGGCGGCATCCTGGTGCGGGGCGCGCCGGCCGGATCGCCGGCGGGCAACACGGGGCTGCTCGTGGCCGGCACCGCGCTCGCCGGGCTGATGGGCACCACGGGGGCGGCGATGGTGATGATCCACCCGCTGCTCGCCGCTAACGCGCACCGCACCCGCAAGACGCATCTCGTCGTGTTCTTCATCGCGCTGGTGGCGAATGCCGGCGGGGCGACGACGCCGCTCGGCGATCCGCCCCTCTATATCGGCTTCCTCCACGGCGTTCCGTTCTTCTGGCCGTTGCGTCACCTGCTCACGCCGCTGCTGGTGCTGGCCGCCCCGCTGCTGCTCGGCTTCTACCTGCTCGACCGCCGGCTCGCCGCCGCCGACCCACCCCCCGCGCGGCGCGAGCGGTTCCATCTGCGCGGGACCGCGAACATCGTCCTGATCGCCGTGGTGGTCGGGACGGTCCTGATGGGCGGGATTTGGCAGCCTGGCGCGATCGTCCTCCTCGGCCAGTCCGTCGGGATCGCCCGGCTGACCACCGACGCCGTGTTCCTCGGGGTGACGCTGGTTTCCATCGCCATCACGCCGCGCGCGGTGCGCCAGGCCAACATGTTTTCCTGGCACCCGATGCAGGAGGTGGCGATGCTGTTCGCCGCCATCTTCATCACCATCGGCCCGGTGCTCGCCATGCTGCAGGCCGGGTTCGCCGGGCCGTTGGCGCCGTTGCTGCGGCTCACCGTCGATGTGGGCGGCCATCCGGTGCCGCTGGCCTATTTCTGGCTCACCGGCGTGCTTTCCGCTTTCCTCGACAACGCTCCCACATACCTCGTGTTCTTTGGCCTGGCAGGAGGTGATCCCGTGCAGCTCACCGGCCCGCTCAACCAGATCCTCATCGCGACGGCGGCGGGCGCGGTGTTCTTCGGCGCGCTCACCTATATAGGCAACGCGCCGAACATGATGCTGCGCGCCATCGCCTCGCACCGGGGCGTGCGGATGCCGAGCTTCTTCGGCTACATGGCCCTCTCCACCGCGCTGCTGCTGCCCGTTTTCGTGCTGCTCAGCGTGGTGTTCTTCCGCTAGGCGGCGGCATCCTCTATGCCGCAACGCGACAGCACGCCCGGAGCCCGCCATGACCTATCTGGTTGCCGCCGACCTGCCGACCGCGCCCGCCGGGCAGCGCTTCCGCGCCCTCGTCGAGCGCGGCGGCCTCCTGCAGATGCCGGGGGCGCACAACGGCCTGGCCGCGCTGCAAGCCAAGGCGGCCGGGTTCGAGGCGCTCTATCTCTCGGGCGCGGCGATGACCGCCTCGATGGGCATTCCCGACCTCGGCATGATCACGGTGGACGAGGTGTGTTTCTTCGTCCGCCAGATCGCCCGCGCCAGCGGGCTGCCGCTGCTGGTCGACGGCGACACCGGCTACGGCGAGGCGCTGAACGTGATGAGCATGGTCCGCGGCTTCGAGGATGCGGGCGCCGGCGCTGTGCATATCGAGGACCAGCTGCTGCCGAAGAAATGCGGGCACCTGAATGACAAGAAGCTCGCCGACCCGCACGACATGGCCGCCAAGATCGCCGCCGCCGCGAAGGCCCGGCGGCATCTCTACGTCATCGCCCGCACCGACGCCGCCGCGAGCGAGGGACTGGACGGGGCGGTGGCGCGCGCGCAGCTGTTCGTCGAGGCCGGGGCGGACGCGATCTTTCCGGAGGCGCTGAACACCGCCGAGATGTTCCGCGCGTTCGCCGCCCGGATGCCCGGCGTGCCGCTGCTCGCCAACATGACCGAGTTCGGCCGCACGCCCTTCTTCACCGCGAGCGAGTTCGAGGCGATGGGCTACCGCATGGTGATCTGGCCTGTGAGCAGCCTGCGTGTCGCGGCGAAGGCGCAGGAGGCGCTGTACGCCTCGATCCGCCGCGAAGGCGGCACGCACGCGATGGTGGACCGGATGCAGACCCGCTCGGAGCTGTACGCCACCATCGGCTACCACGATTATGAGGCGCTGGACGCCTCCATCGTCACCACGATCATTCCCCAGGCGATGCCGCAGCGGTAGTCGCTTCACCTTGGACCGGCCGAGGTCCGATGCCAACGATCCTGCGGACCGATGGATTGGGCGTGTACTTCTACAGCCACGAGCCGAGCGAGCCGCCGCACGTCCACGTTGATCGCGGAGGCGCGTCGGCAAAGGTCCGGCTGGATGGGATAGTCCTGGCCAGCAACGCAGGGTTTTCGGCCAAGGAATTGGGCGACGTGCTACGGATGGTAAGGAAGCACCGACAGCAGTTCGTGGAGGCGTGGCATGGCTTCTTCGGTCCAGGCTGAAACAGCCGACATTCGGGTGCGGAGCGTTTCCGTCTCGGAGGACGAACTCTCTGTCGATCTAATGGATGGGAGGCGGATTTCGGCGCCGCTGGCGTGGTATCCTCGTTTGGCGAATGCGACGCCGGAACAGCGTCGGCGCTGGGAGATAGCCGGAGGCGGCTATGGCGTCCGTTGGCCGGAAATCGATGAGGATTTGAGCACGGAAGGCCTCTTGCGTGGCGCTCGAGCGCCAAGGGCCGCTGGTTGATGCCTCAGGCCTCACCGGAAGAGCACGAATGCGCTCGATAGCGCGACCCAAGCGCCCCAGGCGATGGGCACGCCCACCGCGAGCCAGGCCAGCACTCCCCCGAAACCAAAGCGGCCTTGCCCCACGCCAAAGGAGCGGCCTCTGGCGGCCGTCGCCGGCGCGGGCATCGCGTCCTCGGGCATGAACCAGCGTGGCGAAAGCGGGCGGATCAGCAGGTTGGCGACGAACCCCGCCGCCAGAAGCGCCGCCAATATGTAGAGCGTGACGTCGTAGACGTGGTCGTGCGGCACGCCGGCGGCGATCTCGGCCTGACGGATGTAGTTGACGATCACCGGCCCGACGATCCCGGCGGCGGACCACGCGGTCAGCAGCCGGCCGTGGATCGCTCCGACGAAGCGGGTGCCGAAGATGTCGGCCAGATAGGCCGGAACGGTGGAGAAGCTGCCGCCGTACATCGACAGAATCACGCACAGCATCGCCACGAACAGCGCGCGGCTGCCGGCATGGGCCGCCCAGGGCGCCCCCGCGTAGAGTCCGATGCCGAGCAGGAAGAAGCAGGAATAGGTCGCCTTTCGCCCGATCCGGTCCGACAGCGAGGCCCAGAAGAACCGCCCGCCGATGTTGAACAGCGACAGGAGCCCGGTGAACCCGGCCGCGATCGCGGCGATCGCGGCGCGCTGGCCGGGATCGAGCGCCGCGAAGCCAACGTCCGGACGGCCGATCAATGAGCCGCCGAAAATCTCCTGCAACATGGGCGAGGCCATGCCGATCACGCCGATGCCGGCGCTCACGTTGAGCGCCAGCACCGCCCAGATCAGCCAGAATTGCGGCGTCCGGTGCGCGTCCGCGAGGGCCACGTTGCCGCGCGTGATCATCGCGCGGCCCGCATCCGGCGGCGACCAACCCGCCGGCCGCCAGCCTTCCGGGGGCACCCGGTAACCGAAGGCGCCCGCCAGCATGAACACGAAATAGATCGACGCCAGCACCGCGAAGGTCTGCCATACGCCTACCTGATCGGGGCCGCGGAACACGCCGATCAGGATGTTGGCGAGCGGCGCGCCGATCATCGCGCCGCCGCCGAAGCCCATGATCGCCATGCCGGTCGCCATGCCGCGCCGGTCGGGGAACCACTTGATGAGCGTGGAGACCGGCGAGATGTAGCCGAGCCCGAGGCCGACGCCGCCGATGACCCCCGAGCCGAGCCACATCAGCCAGAGCTGATGCACGAAAATGCCGAATGCCGCGATCAGCATCCCGCCGCACCAGCATACGGCCGCCACCACGCCCGCCTTGCGCGGACCGGCCCGCTCCAGCCAGCCGCCCCACAACGCCGCCGACGTCCCGAGGATCACGAAGAACAGGGTGAAGATCCAGCCGAGGTCGGCGACGCGCCAGTCGCAGCGCGTGGTGAACAAGGCGGAAAGTAGGGTCAGGTCCGGGCATACGATCGGCTTCTGCACGCCCAGCGCACGGGAAAGGGGCAGCCAGAACACGCTGAATCCGTATGCCATGCCGATGCAGAGGTGGATCGCGAGCGCGGCCGGCGGGACAAGCCAGCGGTTGAAGCCGGGCCCCGCCACGATCCGAGCGCGGTCGAGCACGCCGGTCGCGTTGCCGGGTGGCGCGGAACTGGCAAGCGTCATCGCGAAACCTCCGTCACCCGTCTGCTAAGCGCGGGCGTTACATCCACCTTGCTACCAGACCGGCCTCGCGGCAAACGCGGGACTTGCTTCGGCGGCCGCCCCGCCCAACTGCTGCGCGATGCAGCCAGACCCGCGCCGCTCTCCCGTTTACATCGGCAGCGAGATCTATCGAGGATCGAGCTACGGCCCGAAGCACCCTCTGGCGATCCCGCGAGTCTCCACCTGCACCGATCTCTGCCGCGTCCTCGGATGGCTGCCCGATTCGGCGTACGCCGACGCGCCGATGGCCAGCGTCGCGGAGCTCGCCCGGTTCCACGATCCCACCTACCTCGACGCGCTGCGTCGGGCGGAGGCGAGCCAGTCGGTCTCCGACGAGGACCGCGGCCGGTTCCGTATCGGCGCCGAGGGCAACCCGGTGTATCGGGACGTGTTCCGCCGGCCGGCGATTTCCGCGGGCGGCGTGATCCTAGCGGCCCGTCTGACCCGCGAGGGCGGCGTCGTGCATTGTCCGGGCGGCGGCACGCATCACGGTCGTCCCGCCCGCGCGTCGGGGTTCTGCTTCATCAATGATCCGGTGCTCGGCCTCTATTGCTGGCTCGACGCCGGGATCGGCGACATCGTCTATCTCGACATCGACGCCCATCACGGCGACGGCGTGCAGGACGCGTTCCACGACGACGCGCGCGTGTTCACGATCAGCGTCCATGAAGCCGGGCGTTGGCCGTTCACCGGGGCCGCGGATGACCGGGCTGGCGGGGCGGCGCGCAATTTTCCCGTCCCCGCCGGGTGCAACGACAGCGAGTTTGGCTGGCTGCTCGATCACGCCATCCTGCCGCTGATCGAGGCGCGGCGGCCGCAGGCGATCATGCTCCAGTGCGGCGCCGATGGGCTCGAGGAGGATCCGCTGGCCAGGCTGTCGCTATCGAACAACGCGCACTGGAAGGTGGCGCGCGCGGTGCGCGGTCTGGCGCCCCGGCTGGTCGTGCTCGGCGGCGGCGGGTACAATCCCTGGACGGTCGGCCGCTGCTGGGCCGGCATCTGGGCGACGCTGAACGACTTCCCGATCCCGGACCACCTGCCGCCTGAAGCCGAGGCGGTGCTGCGCGGGCTGAGCTTCGATCGCGCCATCGGCCGCAACCCGCCGGTGCACTGGTTCACCACCCTGCGCGACGCGCCCCGGCCGGGCGCGGTGCGCGACGAGATCAAGCGCCTCGCCGCGCTAGCCCTGAGGGAGACCCCGCCCGCATGAACCGCCGAACCGTGCTCTTGCTGGCCGCGCTGCTTGCCCTGCCGGGTGGGCCTGCCGCCGCCCAGGGCTGCGCCAGCCCCAAGGCGCTGCACGCGCCGCAGGCCGAGTTGCCCAAGGAGAAGCTCGTCATCGTGGGCCACGGCGGCCCGGAGCGCGTGTTCTCCGTCGAGATGGCGCTGACGCCCAAGCAGCAGGAGGTCGGCCTGATGTCGCGCCCTAGCGTGCCGCCGGACGGCGGGATGCTGTTCGATTGGGTCACGCCGGAGCGATCTCGCATGTGGATGTGCAACACCGTCGCCCCGCTCGACATGGTGTTCATCAAGGCCGACGGCACGATCGATTCCATCGCCGAGAACACCGTGCCCCAGAGCCTCGCCGAGATCGACAGCCACGGCGAGGTGCGCGCCACGCTGGAACTCGCCGCCGGCACGACGCAGCGGTTGGACATCCGGGTGGGCGACATGGTGCGGCAGCGAATCTTTGGCAACGCTGGCTGAGGCGTGGCGCTGGCTCTGGCTGGCGCTCGTTTTCGCCGGCCTCGTCGCTCTGCCCGCGCGGGCGATGGATGTCCGGCTCGTCCCGGTCCCCGGCGAGGCGGGGTCCGCCGCTTTGCTGCTGCAAGGCCGCATCGTTGAGGGCGACGCCGCGCGGCTGCGCCGGGCGCTGGCCGAGGGGGGCTTCGGCGCGCTGGTGCTCAACAGCCCGGGCGGGAGCGTTCTGGAAGCGCGCGACATGGCGCGGCTGATCCAAGGTCTCCGGGTGCCGGTGGTGGTGCCGGACCGCGGGGTCTGCGCCTCCGCCTGCTTCCTGCTGTTTGCCGCCGGGCGCGACAAGGTGGCCGAGCCGGGAGCCATGGTCGGCGTCCACAGTGCCTCGGTCTCCGGCGGCAACGAGACGATGGACACGCTGGGCGTGACCACGCTGATGGCGCGCGAGGCCGCGCGCTACGGGGTCCCGGCGGCGATCACCGGCCGCATGGTGACGACCGCGCCCGGACAGATGGCTTGGCTCACTCGCGCCGACCTCGAGAGCATGGGCGCCCGGATCGAGGCCACGGGCGCCGCGTCGGGTGAGCGCGTGCTGCCGGGCTCGGGCGAGGGGGGCAAGTCGGACTGGACGCGCGGCTTCGAGCGCGGCCAGCGCGCCGGGGAGGATGGCGACTGCACGCCGCCGGACGGCATCGCCAATCGCGCGGATTTCCGGCTGGGCTGCGCCTCGGGCCGTCGCGCCCGAGTGGCGCGGGTCGCCGCCGCTCCGTCCGCCGCTCCGTCCGACGGCCAGTCGGACTGGACCAGCGGCTTTGAATACGGTCGGGCCCACGGTTCCGCGGCCGTCTGCGATCGGCCCGACCGGGCGGTCGCCAACGCGGCGGACTGGTCGCTCGGGTGCGCGTCCGGACGGCGCGCTGCCGGGGGCTGAGTGCTCGCAGCTGAGTCCTTGCATGGGCGCGGACGGCCCAATAGGTTCCCGCGCTCGGGGCGTGGCGCAGCCTGGTTAGCGCGCGTGTTTTGGGTACACGAGGCCCCCGGTTCGAATCCGGGCGCCCCGACCATGCCAGTATGGAGCCGAGCACCGGTCATGCGCGCGCGTATCTACCAGCCGCCCAAGAATGCCATGCAGTCGGGCTGGGCCGGCACGCACGAGTGGGTGCTGGAATTCGAGCCTGCGGAGCCGCGCCGGCCGGACCCGCTGATGGGCTGGATCGGCAGCGCCGACACGCAATCGCAGGTGGTGCTCCGCTTCGCTACCCAGGAGGAGGCGGTGGCCTACGCCGAGAAGAACGCGATCGCCTACGACCTTGAACTGCCGCACCCCCGGAAGGTGACGCCGAAGGCCTACGCTGACAATTTCCGCTTTGGCCGGATGGAGAACTGGACCCACTGACCCGAACGCGCCCTTAGCTCAGTTGGATAGAGCGACGGACTTCTAATCCGTAGGTCGCTGGTTCGAATCCAGCAGGGCGCGCCATTGCGCCGGGGCGTCGGGACTGAGATGTGATGCAGGGCGTTGGCGGCAGGTGTCGGAGGATGGCGACGAAGGCCGCCGAATCGGTCAACAGGATGGATCAGGAAACTTCCGTGATGAACAATGCCGAACTGGACAAGCTCCTCACCTCGACCGATGCCGCCGTCCGCCGCGCCTATGCGCTCGGGCGCAAGGATGCGCTCGACCAGTTGGTGAAATACGCGCGCTCGGACGAGGTCGTCACGCCCCCGCTTGCCTTGGGACCGCCGGAACGCTCCGACCTCCAGGAGCCCGAGCCGATCGAGATCGCCAATGACCATGGAGCGGATGAAAGGGACGCCGACATGACGCCCGCGCGGGTCGGATCGGCGGGCATCACCGGGATGATCCTGGATTTCGTCTACCCGCCGCGCGCCGGTTAGCGCGCCCCCCGCTACTTTTTGGCAACCAACCCGGGTGCCACGGCCGAGATCGCCCGCAACGTGCAGTAGACCGCCGCGAGCACGCAGGAGGTGACGATCAACATCGCGGGCGTGAGCCTGGCGGCGGGCCAGACCCGCGTCGCGGCGGCGCAGGTGCTCGACGCGGCCGGCGAGCTGTCCCGCCAGGCCGAAGGTCTCGCGGCCGAAGTCGGCAGCTTCGTCGCCGGCGTGCGCGCCGCCTGAGGCGCCCGGCCGGCGCACGGCGAGATTGCGCGATGGGGGCGCCAGCCCGGTCGTTCAGGCGAGTGGCCTGCATCGGGGTCCGCACGGTATGGTCGAGGGGACCAGCGGAAGGGCGTAGGAGTGAAGAGCAGCACCCGGCCGGGGACGCAGGCGCGACGGCGTCGCCAGCGGGCAATGCGCATCCAGGTCGGCGCCTTCGAGCTTACCAAGACGGGCGCCTCGCGCTACGATTTCCGCGACCCCTATCACTCGCTGGTCGAGCTGAGCTGGCCGCGCTTCCTGCTCGTGGTGCTGGGCTTGGTGCTGTCCATCAATGTCGGGTTCGCGCTGCTCTATCTGGCCTCGCCGGGCGCCGTGGTGAACGCGCGGCCGGGCTCGTTCTCCGACGCGTTCTTCTTCAGCCTCGAAACGCTAGCGACGGTCGGCTACGGCGTCATGGCGCCGGCGACGCTGTATGGCCACGTCGTCTCGGCGACCGAGATCCTCACGGGCATGGGTTCTACCGCGATCTTCACCGGGCTGACCTTCGTGCGCTTCTCGCGCCCGCGGGCGAAGTTCCTCTACGCCTCGCACGCCGTGGTCACCACCTTCAACAGCCAACGAATGCTGATGATCCGCATCGCCAACGGCCGCGCGAGCCTGATGACGAACGCGCGCGCGCACCTGAACGTACTGCTGCGAGAACGGACGGACGAGGGACAGCAATATCGGCGCTCGCACGATCTGCGCCTGATGCAATCCCGCCTGGCGCTGTTTCCGCTGACCTGGACGCTGATGCATCGGATCGACGCGGACAGCCCGCTCGCGGGGTACGACGCCGCTCGCCTCGCGGAGGGGGAGGTGCGGCTGTTCCTGACGGTGGAAGCCCGCGACCACGCGATGGCAGTCGAGGTGTTCGACATGAAGAGCTACGACGCGGCCGAAATCCTGTTTGGGATGCGTTATGTTGACGCCGTCTCGATCGACTCGCGGGGCAACACGGTGGCCGACATGGCGCGCATCAGCCTGGTGGAGCCGGACGGGCGCGGCAGCCTGCCGCAGTCCGCCGCCTGAGCCGCGCGGCGGGTTCACGACAACGTTGCGAATTCCTTCCGGGCTGTGCATGAATCCCGCGTCCACATGGAGACCTCGCCCGATGCCCGGCTCTCTCGCCAAGCTCCGCACGCTGCTTGTGTTGCTGATGGTTGCCGTTAGCGGCGCCTCCGCCGTGCGGGCCGCGCAGCCCGATGTGCAGTCCGCCATGCGCCGGAGCTGGGTGGGGCCGCTGCTGCCGGCGGTGGTCAGCATCTCCACCGTTCAATTCGTGGACGACGAGCCGGGCAGGGTGCCGCCGCGGCGCGTGAACGGCTACGGATCGGGATTTATCGTCGACCCGTCCGGCGTGGTGGTCACCAACCGGCACGTCGTCGAAGGCATGACCGAGATCCACGTGGTGTTGTCGGACGGCACGGTGCTGCGGGCGAAGCCGCTCTATGTCGGCGCCGGAATCGATCTCGCGGTGCTGAAGGTGGACGCCGGGCGGAAGCTCCCCGCGCTCGCGTTCGCCGACAGCGACAAGGTGCAGGTGGGTGATCCCGTGGCCGCGATCGGCAATCCGCTGATGCTTGGCGGCTCGGTGAGCGCGGGCATCGTCAGCGGTCTGAACCGCGATATCATGTCGAGCGCCTACGACGATTTCATCCAGACCGACGCCGCGATCAATCACGGCAACTCCGGAGGGCCGCTGGTCGACATGCAAGGCCGCGTCATCGGCGTGAACACGGCGATCTACTCGCCGACCGACACCAGCGGCTCGATCGGCATCGGCTTCGCCGCGCCTGCGAACGACGTGGTCTTCGTGTTGGACCAGGTGCGCCGCTTCGGCACGGTCCGCGCGGGCTGGATCGGTGTCGACGCAGAGACCGTAACGCCGGCCATCGCGCAGGCCGTCGGCCTGCCGCAGGCGCGCGGCTCGATCATCGCGGGGCTCTCGGCGAAAAGTCCGGCGGGCGAGGCGGGCCTGCTGGAGGGCGACGTGATCCTCAAGGTCGGCGACCACACGCCCGCCGACAGCCGGGCGCTGGCCCGCGCGGTGGGAGAATCGCCGCCCGGCGAAACCGTGCCGGTGACGGTCTGGCGGGACGGCAAGGAGCAGGTTTTGCCGGTAAAGGTAGGACAGTGGCAGAACCATCCGATGCACGAGGTCGGCGGGGAGCGCGACGATATCGTCCCGGTGCCGGCCGACACGGTGGATTACGGTCTGCGTTTCGCGCCGATCAGCGAGGACGTTCGTCGCGTGCTGCGCCTCGATCCGGGCCAGAAGGGCGCGGTGGTGAGCGAGGTCGGCATCAACAGCCCAGGTGCCGACGGCGGGTTCCGCGCCGGCGACCTCGTTTTGCGCGTCCAGATGGTGGCGGTCGACGGTCCCGACGATGCCCAGCGCCGGCTCGGCGAAGCCCTCAAGCAGCGCCGCCCGGTCATTATCGTGCTCGTCCAGCGCGCCGACGGTCTCCGCTGGCTGCCCTTGTACGGCAGCTTCGGCCAGGGCTGAGCTGCGACACGGCTGAGCCGCGACACGGCTGAGCTGCAACTGGGCTGAGCGGCGGTCTAGTGGCCCGCGCGCCCGGGCATGATGCCGTTGATCGCGGCGTGCGACGGCGCGGAGCCGAGCGCGGCCGGCAGATCGCCGGCGGCCAGCGCCGGGCCCAGCGTCAGCAGCACGCCGTAGGCGGCGCGGGCCAGCGCTCCGCCCACACTCACCCGGCGCACCCCGCAAGCGGCAAGATCGCGCAACGGGACCAGCCCGGCGCGCGGGCCGCCCAGCACGTTGACCGGCCGCGGGGCGACGGCGTCCACCACGCGGCGGATCGCGTCCATGTCCGGCAGCCCCGGCGCATAGAGGCAATCCGCGCCAGCCTCGGCGAATGCCGTCAGGCGGCGGATCGTGTCGTCGAGGTCGGGGCGGCCGTGCAGGTAATTCTCCGCTCGCGCCGTCAGCACGAACGGGAGCGGCAGCGCGCGCGCGGCCTGGACCGCCGCGCGCACGCGCGCGACCGCCGCATCGAAACCATGCAGCGGGGCGGCCGGATCAGCCGTGGTGTCCTCGATCGTGCAACCGCACAGCCCGACCTCGCCGGCCGCGCGCACCGTCGCCGCGCAATCCTCGGGCGTCGGGCCGAATCCGTCCTCGAGATCGGCCGAGACCGGCAGGCCGGTCGCGCCGACGATATCGGCGGCGTTGCCCAGCGAGTCGGCGCGCGAGATCGCGGCCTCGCCGTCGCGCCGCCCCAGCATGAACGCCAGCCCCGCCGAGGTGGTCGCCAGCGCCGCGAACCCCTGCGAGGCGAGGATGCGCGCGCTTCCTGCGTCCCAGGCGTTGGCGATCACGAAGCAGCCCGTCTCGTGCAGCGCGCGAAAGCGTTCGGCCTTGTCCTGATGCGTCATCTTGGCGGTCCTCCCGGGCAAAGTGTCTGGCGCGGCGCGCCGGGTTTGCAAGCCTCCCGCCGCGCGCGGCTCAAGGCAATCGGCCGACCGCTCGGCCATCGCGGTCAGCCGCGCCGTCGGCGGCGGCCGCGCCGTTCCGCGCCGCTCGATTGGGATCTTGCGGCGTGACTGCGAGATAGCGCGAGAGCGCCGGCTCCTCATCGCCCTGCTGAAAGGAGGCCGCGTGCGCCAGCGCGGCCTGGTCTTCGGCCGACAGGCGGGACGACTCGCGAAGATGGTCGGTCCAGCTCTCCATCGACCATGTCTCGAGCCAGCCGTCCGGGTGCGCGACATCCTCATACAGCTGCCAAAACAGCGCGCCCGCCCGTCCTCGGGCGCGGCGGACCTCCATCATCGCGGCAACGAAGCCGTCGCGGTCGGTTGGAGCGACGCGGTAGCGCACGCATTCGAGCACGCGGCCGCGCCCGGTTCGCAGCGCCGCCGCGATCTCGGCCGCCGGCGCTTCCGCGATCTGCGGCCGCAACCCGGCCAAGCCTGACGCGCGGCCGGGCGCGGGGGTCACCCGGTATCCGCGCACGAGGAATGCCAGCACGAGTCCGCCGGCCGAAGCGGTGACCAGTGCTCCCGGCAGGCCGATCCGTGTGCCCAGCCAGCCCCAGCCGAACGCCCCCAAGGCAAGCGCGCCGTTGAACGACAGCTGATAGATCGCCAATGCGCGGGCGCGCACCCATGGGGGCGCCACGAGCTGGGCAGCCGCCTGAAGGGTGGAGAGCGCGGTGACCCAGCCGA
Organism: Acetobacteraceae bacterium; assembly: GCA_965276815.1. GTDB lineage: Bacteria > Pseudomonadota > Alphaproteobacteria > Acetobacterales > Acetobacteraceae > JAVVHH01. Next base: position 14,247 of record CBDIBE010000002.1, read on the forward strand.
GCCCGAACAGCAGCATCGCGAGGCTGGCGGGAAGCCAGTGCCGCGAGAGCCCGAGCAGCGCGACGCCGGCGCAGGAGCAAACGCTGGCGATCAGCACGATGGCGTCGAGGTCGGCGTGCTTGCGCAGCGCGGGCAGGCCCATGCCGGCGGCGACGCCGCCGGCGCCCATCACGCCAAGGATCAGTCCGTACATTCCGGCGCCGAACCCGAGTTGCTCGCGCACCACCAGCGGCAGCACCGCCCAGGGCGCGGCGGCCGGGAGCGAATACGCGAAAGCGCGCAGCATCGCGGCGCGCATCGCCGGGGTGTTGCGCACGAAGCGTGTGCCCGCCCGCATCGCGCTCAGCAGATGCTCGCGCGGCAGCACGCTGCGCTCGCCGTCGCGCCGCCAGAGCGCGAGCGCGGTGATGACCGCGAGGATCGACACCGCGAACGCCGCGAAGGCGACGCCCGGACCGGCCAGGACCACCACAACGCCGGCGAGCGCCGGGCCGATCGCGCGAGCGAGGTTGAAGCCGATGCCGTTCAGCGCAATCGCCTGCACCAGATCCTCGCGCGGCACGAGTTCCGGCACGATCGCGCCCCACGCCGGGCTCGTCATCGCGAAACCGACGCCGATCGCGAAGGTCAGCGCCAGCAAGCCCCAGATGCCGGCAGCGCCCGACAGGGTCAGGGCGGCCAGCAGGCCCGCCGCCGCCATCGTCCAGACCTGGGTTCCGATCAGGAACAGCCGCCGGTCTATGATGTCGGCGAG
>CBDIBE010000002.1:20000-28792 GCA_965276815.1 Acetobacteraceae bacterium
CCCCGTATGCGGAATGCTCCGGTGGATCCTCGAGTAGGGCGGGACACGTGAAATCCTGTCTGAACATGGGGGGACCACCCTCCAAGCCTAAATACTCCCTGGTGACCGATAGCGAACAAGTACCGTGAGGGAAAGGTGAAAAGCACCCCGACGAGGGGAGTGAAAGAGACCTGAAACCGGATGCCTACAAGCAGTCGGAGCCCCCGATCTACGCGAGTAAGGGTGGGGTGACGGCGTACCTTTTGTATAATGGGTCAGCGAGTTTCTGTTGGCGGCGAGCTTAAGCCGTTAGGTGTAGGCGCAGCGAAAGCGAGTCTGAACAGGGCGTTCAGTCGCCGGCAGAAGACCCGAAACCGAGTGATCTAGCCATGGCCAGGCTGAAGGCAGGGTAACACCTGCTGGAGGGCCGAACCCACGCCTGTTGAAAAAGTCGGGGATGAGCTGTGGCTAGGGGTGAAAGGCCAATCAAACTCGGAAATAGCTGGTTCTCCGCGAAATCTATTGAGGTAGATCGTCGCGTGTTTACCTCGGGGGGTAGAGCACTGGATGGGCTAGGGGGGCCCAAAGCCTTACCAAACCTAACCAAACTCCGAATACCCGAGAGTATAGCGCGGCAGACAGACGGCGGGTGCTAAGGTCCGTCGTCGAGAGGGAAACAGCCCAGACCGCCAGCTAAGGTCCCCAAATCGTGGCTAAGTGGGAAAGGATGTGGGAATTCCAAAACAACCAGGAGGTTGGCTTAGAAGCAGCCATCCTTTAAAGAAAGCGTAATAGCTCACTGGTCTATCAGAAATCCTGCGCCGAAGATGTAACGGGGCTCAAGCCACGTGCCGAAGCTGCGGGTTCAGTGGTCAGTGGTCAGTGACCAGTGGTCAGGAGAAGATGTTGTCGGCCAAGACCGTCGAGAATCTCGAGGTATTCCGGCGGGCTTACGCCGTCTCGCTCGAGATCCATCGGGCGAGCATGGCTTGGCCGCGTGTCGAGCAGTATGGTGGGATCGCCGGCCAGGTGCGGCGGTCCTCCAAGTCGGTCTGTGCCCTTCTCGTGGAGGGGTTGGCCGGCTGCGCCGCTCGCGCGTCGAATTCGAGCGCTATCTGGTGATGGCGCTGGGCTCGCCGGACGAGGCGCGACTGTGGTGCCGCTACGCCGAGGATCTCGGCTACGCGCCATCGGAGCAGGCGGCGGCATGGCGCGACTCCGACGTGGAGATCGCGCGCGTGTTGCACGGCCTCATGGAGCGGCAGCGTGACAAGCTGTCGCAATCTTCTCTTGATCACTGATCACTGACCACTGACCACTGAGCGGTAGCGGAGCGTTCCGTAGGTCTGTGAAGGGAGATGGGGCGACCCCTCCTGGAGATATCGGAAGTGCGAATGCTGACATGAGTAGCGACAAACAGAGTGAGAAACTCTGTCGCCGAAAGTCCAAGGGTTCCTGCGCAAGGTTAATCCGCGCAGGGTGAGCCGGCCCCTAAGGCGAGGGCGAGAGCCGTAGTCGATGGGAACCAGGTGAATAGTCCTGGGCCTGCTGGAAGTGACGGACGAGGACTGTTGTCGGGGCTTATCGGATTGTCCCGGCTTTGCGATCGTTCCAGGAAACAGCTCCAGCGAAGAGACCGTACCCGAAACCGACACAGGTGGACTGGTAGAGCATACCAAGGCGCTTGAGAGAACGATGCCGAAGGAACTAGGCAAATTGCTCGCGTAACTTCGGGATAAGCGAGACCTCTCGATGGGCAACCATCGCGGGGTGGCACAGAGCAGGGGGTAGCGACTGTTTAGTAAAAACACAGGACTCTGCGAAGTCGTGAGACGACGTATAGGGTCTGACGCCTGCCCGGTGCCGGAAGGTTAAGAGGAGGTGTGCAAGCACTGAATTGAAGCCCCGGTAAACGGCGGCCGTAACTATAACGGTCCTAAGGTAGCGAAATTCCTTGTCGGGTAAGTTCCGACCTGCACGAATGGCGTAACGACTTCCCCACTGTCTCCGGCGTCGGCTCAGCGAAATTGAATTCCCCGTGAAGATGCGGGGTACCCGCGGTCAGACGGAAAGACCCTATGAACCTTTACTGCAGCTTTGCAGTGGCGCCAGGAGAATGCTGTGTAGGATAGGTGGGAGGCTGCGAAGCCCGGGCGCCAGCTCGGGTGGAGCCATCCTTGAAATACCACCCTGCGTTCTTCTGGCGTCTAACCGAGACCGGTCAGCCCGGTCCGGGACCCTGCATGGCGGGCAGTTTGACTGGGGCGGTCGCCTCCCAAAAGGTAACGGAGGCGCGCGATGGTGGGCTCAGGCCGGTCGGACATCGGCTGCTGAGTGCAATGGCATAAGCCCGCCTGACTGCGAGAGCGACAGCTCGAGCAGAGACGAAAGTCGGCCATAGTGATCCGGTGGTCCCGCGTGGAAGGGCCATCGCTCAACGGATAAAAGGTACTCTAGGGATAACAGGCTGATCTCCCCCAAGAGTCCACATCGACGGGGAGGTTTGGCACCTCGATGTCGGCTCATCACATCCTGGGGCTGGAGCAGGTCCCAAGGGTTCGGCTGTTCGCCGATTAAAGTGGTACGTGAGCTGGGTTTAGAACGTCGTGAGACAGTTCGGTCCCTATCTGCCGTGGGTGAAGGAGACTTGAGAGGAGCTGTCCCCAGTACGAGAGGACCGGGATGGACGCACCTCTGGTGCACCGGTTGTCGCGCCAGCGGCACGGCCGGGTAGCTAAGTGCGGACGGGATAACCGCTGAAAGCATCTAAGCGGGAAACCCACCTCGAAACCAGGTCTCCCAGGGGGCAACCCCAGGAGGGCCGTGATAGACCATCACGTCGATAGGCCGGATGTGGAAGCGCGGCAACGCGCGAAGCTGACCGGTCCTAATCGCCCGACAGGCTCGATAGCAACCATCATGCGCAGCAGTCATCCACATGACCCCTGCGCGCCACCGGCCACACCGGCCACACCTCCGGCACACCACGCGCGCCGCGCGCCAGAACCTGCATCGCAGCCCCGACCGATGCGCTTCGACCGTATCGGTCCGATCGCATCGTCCCGATCGCATCGTCCCGATCGCATCGTCCCCTGGGCTGGACGACCTGGTGGCTCTGGCGGGGACGCCGCACCCGATCCCATCCCGAACTCGGCCGTGAAATGCCCCAGCGCCCATGGTACTGCGTCCCAAGACGCGGGAGAGTAGGTCGCCGCCAGGTCATCCAGCCCAGGGACGCCCCCGGAGCAACGCCCGGGGCCTGCGACACCAAACCAACGCGGGGTGGAGCAGCCCGGTAGCTCGTCAGGCTCATAACCTGAAGGTCATAGGTTCAAATCCTATCCCCGCAACCAACGCCGAACGGTGCGACGACCCGAGGGGCGGAAATACTGTCCGGGCGAGCGCCGTGCGCCTATGAGCGCAAAGCGGTCAGGCGGCGCGCCGCGGCGGCGACCTCGGAGGGCAGATACGGCTTGGCGATGAAGGTATCGCGGTCGGAGTGCAACGAGCCCGCCATCGTGTCGGGCCGCCCGGTCATGAAGATCGCCGGCAACTCGGGCCGCGTCTCACGGGCCAGCCGCGCCAGGTTCAGGCCGTTCAGCTTGCCGGGAAGTTGGATGTCGGTCAGCAGCAGGGCGATGCTGGCGTCCGCCTGGAGCAATCTCAAGGCCTCGTCGCCGCTGTCGGCCTCGAGCACCTCGAAGCCCTCGTCGGCGAGCGCCTCCGCCAGAGTCAGCCTGACCAGGAACTCGTCCTCGACAATCAGGATGCGATGTTTCCCGTCGTGCTCGGCCATCGTCTCAACAGTCCCTCCAGGCCGGCAAGGCACCGGAATATGGACAACCCGTTAGCTCATCGGCCGTTCCCTACCACGGCTGTCCCGAGGGCCGGCGCCCTTGTCACGTTCTCGAATGTCCCGGAAGCGCCAGATCAGGCTTCGTGGTTCAGCCGCAACCCCGGCGCCGGCCATGGCATCGCGACGAGTTCGCCGCGCCCGGACAGGGTGACGAAGGCGGTCCGCAAACCAGTCCCGCCGAAGCAAACGTTCGTGGTGAACATGTCCCCCGTCTCGACTTGCCGGACCAGGCGGCCCTCCGGGGCGATCACGCTGATGCAGCCGGTCAGCAGCGTGGCGACGCAGATATCGCCGGACGCCTCGACCGCGAGGCTGTCGAAGCGCACCGGACCGGGCATGCCGAGCACCAGCCGTCCGCCGTGCGGGGAGGGGAAGCCGCGCTTGCGCGCCACGCCGGGCGCCTCGATGTCGAACGCCCAAAGCCGCGCCGTCTCGGTCTCGGCGACGTAGAGCTCGCGCCCGTCGGGTGAGAGCCCGATGCCGTTCGGGGTGAACAACGGAAACGCCACCTCGACGATGCGCCTGCCGTCGGCCGTCGCGTAGTAGACCGCGCCGTGATCCCGATCGCGCTCCCGGCTCTTGCCGAGATCGGTGAAATAGAAGCCGCCCTGGGTGTCGAACACGATGTCGTTCGGCCCGTTCAGCCGGTTGTCGCCGCAGCGGTCATAGAGCACCCGGACCGCGGCGGTCGCGGGCTCGACCCGCTCGATGCGGCCGCCCCGGTAGTCGGGGCCCTGCGCGACCGGACGGAGGAACCCGTGATCGGTGTTCCAGCGAAAGCCGCCGTTGTTGCAGACGTAGATCGCCCCGTCCGGCCCGATCGCCAGCCCGTTCGGGCCGCCGCCAGTCTCGGCGAGCACGCTCGCCGTGCCGTCGGCGGCCACTCGGGTGATCGTTTGCCGCTCGATCTCGACGAGGATGACGGAGCCGTCCTTCATCCAGACCGGCCCTTCGGGAAACCGCAGCCCGTTCGCAACGACACGCATCTCGCTCATTCCCGCCTTCTCCCGCTGGCTGATTTGCCGACACCCTAGCCGATCGGGCGGAATGCACCGAGACTGAAGCCGGCACGGCGGGAGAACGGCGGTGGCGCGCAGCATTGCGGTCGGACTGGGCTTGATGGAGTTCCCTTTCGACAGCGCGGGGGCGTTCTGGAGCTGGGTCGATCTGTGCGAGCGGGGCGGGGTGGATTCGATCTGGCAGACCGACCGGCTGGTCAGCAACGGCCCGATCCTCGAATGCATGGCGACGATGGCGGCGCTGGCCGGACGCACGCGGCGGATCAAGTTCGGCGTCAACGTGATCTCGCTGGCGATGCGCGACCCGGTGCTGCTGGCCAAGCAGTGCGCCACCGTGGATTTCCTGTCTGGCGGAAGACTGCTTCCGGCCTTCGGCATCGGCAGTCCGCGCGGGCCGGAGTGGCAGGCGCTGGATCTTGACACCAGCACGCGAGGACGGGTGACCGACGAGGCGCTGGAGATCATCCGGCGGCTGTGGCGGGATGACCGCGTGGATTTCGAAGGCCGGCATTTCCGCCTCACGGGCGCGTCGATCTCGCCCAAGCCGGTGCAAGCCGACCTGCCGATGTGGATCGGCGGCAGCTCGGCGGCGGCGATCCGGCGCGCCGCGCTGCTCGGCACCGGCTGGCAGGCGGGGTCGGAGACGCCGCAGGAGATCGCGCCGGTGATCGAGGCGATCCGCCACGCCTCGGCCGAGGCCGGGCGGCCGATCGACGAGGACCACTACGGCGCGGCGTTCTCGTTCCGCTTCGGCAGGCCGGACGATCCGGGCCTCCGCCCGGCGATGGAGAGCTACGGCAAGCGGACCGGGCGCGACCCGCTTTGCTATTTCGCGATCGGCGACGCCGGCGTCATCCTGGCGCGCATCGCGGAGTACGTGGAGGCCGGCGCGTCGAAGTTCATTCTGCGCCCGGCGGCGTCCGGGGACGCGGACATGCTGACGCAGACGCGGCTGCTCATCGAGCAGGTTCTGCCGCAAGTCGCCGCGCGGTGGCCTAGGCCGCGCTCTGCGGCATGACGGATGTCATGGCCGGCCCCCGATAAGATCCGGCGGCGATGACCGAATGCAGCGCCCCGTGCGGGCGCTGATGACTCGCTCCTATCTGACAGGTCGGCTCGCGGCGGGGAAACGGACGTTCGTTGCAGGCAGGCTGGAGGGAACATTCAAGAACTACGAACGCCCAAAGCGCCTCGTTCGTACCAACCGCGCGAGCGGCGGACGATCTGGACGACCGACAGCATGACTGGCACTTCCACCAGAACCCCGACGACTGTTGCGAGGGCGGCACCCGACTGAAAGCCAAACAGGGAGATAGCGGTCGCCACCGCCAGCTCGAAGAAATTGCTTGCACCAATCAGAGCTGAAGGGCCGGCCACGCACCACTCGACGCCGAGGCGACGGTTCAGCCAGTAGGCCAGGCCCGCGTTGAAATAGACCTGTACCAGGATCGGCACCGCGAGCAGCGCGATCACGATCGGCTGGCGCATGATCTGTCCGCCTTGCAGGCCGAACAGCAGCACGAGCGTTAGCAGCAACGCCGACAACGACAGAGGTGTGAGGGCGCGAAGCGTCCGGCCAAGCGCCGCCTGGCCGCCCTTCGCGAGCGATGCGCGCCGCCACAATTGCGCGATGATCACCGGTATGGCGATATAAAGCACCACCGACAAAATCAGAGTGTCCCAAGGCACTGTAATCGAGGACAGGCCGAGCAGCAGCGCCACGAGTGGCGCGAAGGCCACCACCATGATCGTGTCGTTGAGCGCCACCTGCGACAGCGTGAAATGCGGCTCACCGTCCATGAGGCTCGACCAGACGAACACCATGGCCGTACAGGGAGCGGCGGCGAGCAGGATCAGCCCCGCCATGTAACCGTCGATCTGACCGGCTAGCAGCAGCGGACGGAACAGATGGCCGATGAACAGCCAGCCGAGCAGCGCCATCGAGAAGGGCTTTACCAGCCAGTTGATCCCAACCGTTGTCGCAATTCCGCGCCACTGGCTTTTGACCTGCCCGAGCGCGGACAGCTCAATCTTCAGCAACATCGGCACGATCATCAACCACACCAACACGGCGACGGGCAGATTTATGTGAGCCACGGTTGCCGTGCCGAGTGCATGGAAAACGGCTGGTGCAGCCTGCCCAAATCCAATGCCGACCACGATGCAGAGCGCGACCCAAAGTGTCAGGTATCGCTCGAATGTTCCCATGGACGGCGCCTTGCCAGGAACGACGGCAGCGGCTTCGCTCACGACGCCTGCCCCTCGGCAGCATCGGGCCGCATCCGACCACTAGATTCGACTTGGCGCGCGAGCGACAAACGTTCGAGCGATGTTAAAAGAAGCGCCACGAAAATCTTAATCTGATTTTCAAGCGCGCGGAATGCGTCGCGGAATGCCTGCCACTGGTCGATCTCGGAGCTTTCGACCGCTGCCGGATCGGGCATACCCCAATGCGCCGTGATCGGCTGCCCTGGCCAGACCGGGCATGCTTCGCCGGCGGCCTGATCGCAAACCGTGAACACGAAATCCATCACAGGCGCGCCGGGCCGGGCGAATTCGTCCGAGCTCGTCCAGCATCCACTTTGCATAATCCGACTTGGTCACAACAGGTTCGGCGGCAAAGAGCGTGCGGTAGAACCGGATCGAACGCGCGAGATCATCGACGGAAACGTGCACGTGCAGGCGCTTCATGGCGTTCCCCTTGGCTGGCCGTTGCAGGATCGCAGACACCGATGCCGCAAGCGGCAGCGTCGCCCTTACAGCAATTTTCGGTCAGGTAGCCGAGCAACTCGTTCATGGCGGGATATTCCGCCGCGTAGATCAGCGAGCGCCCTTCCCTGCGAAACGTAACCAGCCCGGCGCGTTTGAGCTGGCTCAAATGGAAGGAGAGCGTTGCGGACGGCAGTCCGAGCCGTTCGCCGATTTGTCCCGGGGGCAAACCCTCGACACCGGCCTGCACTAGCAGTCGGAACACATCGAGCCGCGACTCTTGAGCGAGTGCGGCGAGCGCCGCTATGGCGGTGGACTTCTCCATATCTCCAATATGATGGAAATGTATCCGCCTGTCAAAATGACGCGATTGGGACTGAGTGTCCCGCAATCAGCACCCGGCAATTCCGTAGTCATGAAGGATCGAGGAACCCGGGCGGCAAAGCTCAGGGCTTCACGGTCTGGATCACCTCGAAGCCCTCGAACTCGGGATGCCCGAGATACAGCGGCTTGTTACCGCCGGCCCCCCGATGGGCGGCGCGGAACGCCTCCGAGGTGGTCCACGCCTCGAAGGCGGCATAGTCGTGCCAGATCGTATGCGAGGAATAGAGGACGTGGTCCTCGCGCTCCGGTCCGCGCAGCAGATGGAACTCGACGAAGCCGGGGACGTCGCGCAAATGCGTGTCGCGCGAGGTCCAGACCGTCTCGAAATCCTTCTCCGAGCCGGGGGCGACCTTGAAGCGGTTCATGGCAATGTACATCGGCGGCACGCCTCCTTTTGCGGACTGCACGGTTCCCATTCGCGCGCCGGAATGCAAGGGTGCTGCGCGACGAGGAGACGCCAACCATGCCTCTGCATAGCCGCATCTGCGAGATGCTCGGCATCCGCTACCCGATCCTGCTGGCCGGGATGGGCCGCGCGAGCACGCCGGAGTTGGCCGCCGCGGTGTCGAACGCCGGCGGCATGGGCATCCTGGGCGCCGCGTCCTGCGGGCCGCACCAGCTCCGCGCCTGGATCCGCCGCACCCGCGAGTTGACCGACAAGCCGTTCGGCGTGGACACGCTGCTGCCCGCCTCCGTGCGGCGTGGTCCCAAGGGGGACAATACCGGCGTTGCGCCGCGCGACCTGCTGCCGCAGCACCGGCAGTTCGCCGCCGCCTTCCGCGAGCGCGAAGGTTTGCCCGACCTCACCGAGGCGGAGTTGCTGGCGCTCGGCGACCGCGACCCGG
>CBDIBE010000003.1:0-26116 GCA_965276815.1 Acetobacteraceae bacterium
TTCACGGCGATCAAAGCCGCGGCGCCACTGCGCCTCGTCGCGGTGCATGGTCCGGGCCTCGCCTGGATTGGCGCGACCAGCGCCGTAAGCGGTGGCGAGCATGCGCTGGCGCAGCTCTGGTTTCGCGCGCTTCATGATCATCCCTCTTCACCCGACGGTTTGCTCTAGCGTGCCGACCATGGCAACGGAAAGATCTGCGCCGCCCTATTCGCTCGGAGCGGTGATCGGCTTGAACTCCGCCGGACACAGGGATTCTTCTCCGATCGAGCACGCCTCGCCGCGCTGCTGGACCGATACAAGGTTGGGCTCGGCTGAAGCTCGGTGTCGCCCTTACTTGCCGCACGACAGCTCAGATGGCCGGACATCCGAGCTGTCGCGCTAGCCTTCCTTGCGCGTTGCAGCTTGTTCCTTGCGTTCTTGGTGGTCGGACAATGCTCTGGGGCTTGCTGGCCGGATCGCCTGCCGCGCGGCAGCGAAGTTGACCGGACATCCGGGCTGTCGCGCTATAAGACAGGCCGTATGGTCACGGCATTAGACCCGAGCCGCTCCCCTGCCTTCCCAAAATTCCATCAACGCTGCGCCAAGGCGCTCTTCTTCATCAAGCGTCAGCTCAAGCATGGCCGGTTCCGTCTCGCGCAACACCGGTAGCAATCGGCTTGAAGCGGTGAAGATCGGTTCACCGTCAGGGGGCAGGTTCCAAAGAGCAAGGTGTGGTTCAAACATCGACCAACGCTATCACATGCAAGATCTCCAGCAGGTCGAGTTCAGCCGGAGGGAGCCGCGGGGGCAATCTGAATCGAACTTTTGGTTCATTTGCTACCGGGCCCCCGTGTAGGAGACCGGCGCCAGCAGCACGCCGTTTGCCCCGGCCACCTGAGCATCCTTCGCCAGGTCGATAGCATCATTCGTCCGAAGTGCGCCGATGCCAACGACGATGGGAACGCGGCCCCCGGTCGCATCGACCGCCGCCTCGATCGGCCGCCGCTTCTCCGACCGGGTCAAGTAGGCGTAGATCCCTGTGCTGCCCAGCAGCCCGACCGAGTCCACCCTGCGACCTCTAGCCGCGCCAGCAGCGTGGCCGGCGCGCGGACATCGACATGTCCGGCTGCGTCGGCTGAGGTGATGGGGAAGGCTGAGAGCCCGTGGAAGAGCGGCGCGGTGGACCTGCTGACGGCGTGCTCGGGGTCGATCATGCGTGCGTTTCTTTGATGATATTGGATGCTCCGGCTCGGCGGAACCGATCGCGATACTCGCCGGGGGCGACGCCGACTTGCCGCAGAAACGACCGGCGCATGATTTCCTCGGTTCTGAAGCCGCACGCGGCGGCAACGGCGGCCAGCCTGGTCCGGCCCTGCTCCAGCCGTCGCCGCGCGGCCTCGACCCGCATGCGCTCCACCAGCCGAGCCGGCGTGGTCCCGGTCTCCTCCTGGACCACGCGGGCGAATTGGCGCGGGCTGAGGCACGCGCGGGCGGCAAGCACACCGATCGGAAGGGAATGGTTCAGGTTTTCCTCGATCCAAGCCACCAGATCGCCGAGCCGAGCCGCCGGTCCGGTCTGGGCGGACAGCACGGTGCTGAACTGCTTCTGGTCGCCGGGCCGGCGCAGGAACAACACGAGCTCGCGCGCAACCGCCAACGCCAGCGTGTGGCCATGGTCCTCCTCGACGAGCGCCAACGCCAGATCCATGCCCGCAGTGACGCCGGCCGAGGTCCAAACGCGACCGTCACGGACGTAAATGGGGTCAGGCTGCACCGTCATGTCGGGATGGCGGCGGGCGAGTTCGGCGCACCAGCGCCAGTGGGTCGTTACCGAGCGGCCTTTCAGCAGCCCGGCCGCCGCCAGGATGAATGCGCCGGTGCACACACCCACCACCCGGCGCGCTCGCGGCGCCAGATTCTGCACCAGCCGCTGTAAGGTCGGCTCTGCCGCATGCCGCCGGGCGCCCTCGCCCCCCACCACGATGAGCGTGTCGAAGGGCCGCCCGGCAAGCAGCGCCCGCTCCGAGATGGTCGAGGCTAGGGCCAAGCCCGCAGACGTGGCGGTCCCGCCGGCGATGTGGAACGCGACATCGTACAGCACGGGAGAGCGACCGGAGGGCGCGCCGCCACGCTCGATCGCGTGCAGCCGTCCGGCCTGCGCCAGGACTTCCATCGGCCCCGCGACGTCCAGCAGTTGCGCCGGCGACATCGCCAGGACCAAGACCCGGCGGCGCCGCGGCGGAAGCGGATCGGACTGGATCAGTTCGGCCACGATGGGATCATCCTCCACTGACCTTGCGGCAGCAACGACATTGTACCCACCAATCTTGCCATCTCCGTTGAAGCTCTCCGAAGCCCGCCGCAGATGACCGTGCGACGAACAAGGAGCGCTGTCATGAACGTCCAATTCGGCCAACCCGGCACCGAAACCGAAACTTTCCAGTTGATCCGGACGACTGCCCGTCCGTTCCATCATGTGCTGGAATCGGTCCGCAACGAGATCGTCGCAGCCCGCATGAAGGTCCTGCACGAGATCGATCCGCAGGCTGCCCTGCAAGGCTTCGGCCATACCATCGGGTCAGCCCGCCTCGTGTTCTTCTTCCACCCGAACCTGCTGCACCGCCTGCTCGAGACGGATTGGAGCGCTGTCGTCGAGGCCCCGCCGAAGCTCGCAATGCTGGAACTACCGGACGGCACCGTGTCGCTTCGGATGGCCAACCCGGCCGGCGCCCTCGCACGCTACGGCAACCCGGCGCTGACCGCCTTCGGGCAGGAACTCGCCGCCACCTGTGCGCGGATCATGGACGCCAGCGTGTAGCCATCCCAGCCCATCCAGATTTCAGGAGCTTTGCCGTGTCCACCCAGCCTCTTGCCCACGATGCCGGCGATACGAAGCCCTTGCCGACGGAACGGCCCTGCCCACCGACCCAGCTCCAGGCGTGCTGCGCCTCAAACTTGGCGATGCCATTGTCACGGCGCTGCTCGACGGCCGCATCGACCTGCCCCTCGCCGCGTTCCCGCGAACGGACGAGCACGAGGCGGCCGCCTTGCTCGAGCTGGAGTTCGCCCAGATGCCGGTCCGCGCCGCGCTCAACGCGTTCCTGGTGCAGCAAGCCGGGCGCACGGTGCTCATCGATATCGGCGCCGCGACCGGCCTCGGGCCGAGCTTGGGACGCCTTCCCGCCGCCCTTGCCGCTGCCGGCGTCGATCCGGCCAGCATCGACGTCGTCGCCATGACGCACCTGCACCCTGACCACGTGAATGGGCTGCTTGGCGCCAAGTGGCCAGGCTGCCTTCCCGAACGCCGAGCTGGTGCTGCACGCGGCCGAGCATGCATTCTGGACCGACGATGGTGCCCGCACCCGCACGCCCGCCGGGTTTCAGCCCTTCTTCGACGCCGCCCGCGCCGGCATCGCGCCATACGCCAAGCGCACCCGCCTCCTCAGCCGCACCGGCGAGACGGTCGCGCCTGGCCTGACCGCCCTGCCGCTGCCGGGCCACATCCCCGGGCACACCGGGTACCGCGTCGCCAGCAACGGTCGCGACCTGCTGATTAGGGGCGACATCGTGCATGCGCCCGCGCTGCAATTCGCGCGCCCGGACTGGGGCATCGCCTTCGACGTGGACATGGGCGCCGCCGTCGCGACGCGCTTGCGCACGATGGCCATGGTTGCCGCCGACCGCGTGTTGATCGCCGGAATGCACCTCGACTTCCCCGCCTTCGGCCACGTCCAGGTCAACGCCGAATCCAGGACCTATCGCTTCGTGCCGATGCCTTGGCAAACCGCGTTTCCGGCGTCCGAACCGTGAGGCGCGACCAACCAAGGTCGACCGGAGCATCCCCCGCGCGCTCCAACGCGCTCGTCCTCGCCCTCGCCCAGGGCCTGTTCACCGCCGCCGTCTCCATCGACCTGACGCTCACCGGGCTCACCGGCTACCAGCTCGCGCCGGACAAGTCCCTCGCGACCCTCCCCTTCGCGCTCATCACCGTGGCGGGCGCCGTCGTGACGCTGTTCGCGTCCCTGCTGATGCAGCACATCGGCCGGCGCTGGGGCTTCGTGCTCGGCGCATCGACATGCGCGCTAGGCGGTCTGGTGTCCGTCTGGGCGGTGTTCCACGACGCCTTCTGGATGTTCTGCCTGGGCACGGCGGCCGTGGGCGTGTTCCAGGCCTTCGCGCAGTACTACCGTTTGGCCGCCGCCGATTCGGTGGACGCCGAGAGCAAGGCCCGGGTCATCTCGATGGTGCTGGCCGGCGGCGTGATCGCCGCCGTGCTCGGCCCGGCGCTCGCAGTCTGGAGCAAGAACCTGTTCCCTGTCTTGTTCGCAGGGTCCTACCTCATGGTGTTCACGCTTGGCCTCGCCTCGGCCCTACTGATCGCGATTGGCTATCGAGACGCCGAGGCACCGGTCGCCAGCCCCGACGCGATCGAACGCCCGGGCCGCAGTCTCTGGACCGTGTTTCGCCAGCCGATCTCGCTGGCGGCCCTGGCCAACAACGTCATCGGCGGCGTCGTGATGATGTTCGTAATGACGGCGGCGCCGCTTGCCGCGGTCGGGTGCCAGCACTCGATCGACGACGGCGCTAGCATCATCCAGTGGCATCTGGTCGGCATGTTCGCGCCGTCTCTCTTTGCCGGCCGCCTGATCACCCGGTTCGGGATGCCGGCGGTCCTGTTCACGGGCATGGCGCTGAGCGCGGTATGCGGCGTGATCGCCATGGCCTCGACGAGCCTCGTGGCCTTCTATCTGGCGCTGCTCTGCCTCGGTATTGGCTGGAACTTCATGTTTGTGGGCGGGACCACGCTGCTGGCATCCTCCCACCTGCCGAGTGAACGCGCCCGGGTGCAGGGCGTGGCCGAGTTCATCCGCTACGGCTTCACCGCCGTGGCAACGCTGGCCGCCGGCCCGGTGCTGGAGCAGTTTGGCTGGGCGGAGCTGAACGCCGTCATTTTCCCCCTGCTGACGGTCGCCGCCGTCCTGACGGCTGTGTGGGTGCGAGCCAGCCACACCAACGTAGCCCAGGAGACAGCATGAGCGAGAGAACCCGTTCCCGTCCGGGCAGGATGTCCACCTCCTCGACTTCAGTGGCCGCTGACGGCCGCTCCCGCACGATCGTGGAGAGGCCTGTTGCCTTGCGGGCGCAGCAGACGACGGGTTCCGTGCGCCAAACGGACCGTGACCGGCCACCCGAATGTGTTTCAAAACCATGAGTTCTGGCGAAGGCGGTTTTGGTAGGCTTGATGGGAGTGAACTTCCGCTATGGGCCGACTGCAGACTCAAACCTCCGGTCACTCCTAGCAGGTTGCGGAAATTCGGCCCTGGCGGCGCGGTTTGCGCGGACTAAAGCGGATCTGGCTGTCGGCCGGAGCCAAGGCGCGCGGGAAACGCAGCACCTCCGGGGCAGGCACGGCGGTGGATGTGCTCGCGGCCGTGCCCCTGATCTCGGCCACGACTCTGTCACGCGCGATCGGCATGTCGATCAAATGCGCCGTCGAACTGCTGGACCGCCTGGTGGCCGGGGAGATCGTCGTCGAGGTGACTCACCGCTCGGCACGACGGCTGTTTAGGCTGAGCGGCATGGCGCCCGTCCGCGAGGCCACGGCGCCGCCGCGGCGACCAGTGCCTGGCCGAGGGCCCGGCCGGCCTGCGCTCGCGGGCGAGGTCGCCGTCACCGAGGCTCCGCCATCGCTGCCTCCGGCCGCCCGCTTCGAACGGCCGAGCATCGACTACGCCGCGCTGGAGGCGTCCATGGGGCATTGCGAACAGGCGATCCGCTCAGCGAAACGCACGCTCGATGGGCTGGCACAGCGCGATGGGACACGATCTGACGAGGATCCGGCGACGGCTCGGAATCCTCGGTCATCCCTCTGCCCGCCACATGCGCTGTGACGTGTTGTTCCCCGGTGGCTGGGTGGCCGCAGCTGCGTCGTGCCGTTCACCAGGTTCGCGGAGAACGAGCGCCTTCCCGACGGATCGCGTCCGCCGATCCGGTTCGCCCTGGACGACGATCGCCTGCTGGCGTGCTTCGCCGGCATCTGGACGCGCTGGTGCGGGCGATCACCCCGCCGGCCAGCCACTGTTGCAGCTCGCGGGCGTCCGGAGGTGGTGCGGTGAGCCAGGTCTCGATCGCCGCCTCGCTGGTCAGGATGACCGGCAGCGCCTTGGATGCGCCGCGAATTGTCGCGCGCGGCGTGAGGCGCGACGAGGTTTCTGCTGGATCCTCACGGTGATGTCTGTCGCGTCCAGGCGGGGCGGGATATCTGCTCGCGCCTGGACCACGGGCGCGCAACAGACCGGCTGTGTGCCTCGATAGACTCGTTCCCGCCTCGCCGTGCCACAAAACGTTCACAACACTCGGCGCGCCCGGTTGTCGTTCGCAGTCCCGTCCCGTCCACTCGGTCTCGTGGCGGCATCAGGGCGTGATGGATGAAGCGACCTCGCGAGGGGTTCGAGAGGTGGCTGAGTCCCGAGGCGCAGCAGCCGGATGGGTCGCTATGGCTCCCGGAGAATGCTGCGCCCCGAACACGCGCGCGCCGCGGCAAGCGTCCGCGCGTGGTCCGTCATGCCGAGCCTGCGCGCGATCCCTTTACGTCAATGGAGCGTCAATTCCTGAGGTCACGCCTGGCATCGATCGAGCGGTCAAAGGACGGACTTGCGGCGGGCCTTGGCCTGCGCGGGTTGGCAAACTGCGGCGGGATGCCAGATCGTTATGCGTTGCCGCCGGCCTTGCGCGGGCTGCTGGATCGCGGACTGCTGCTTTTGGCAGTCGGGCCGCGCGGTCCCCGCTGCGTCTTCACCGAGGCTGGGACAGCGGCCCTTCGGGAACTCTTCTTGCGCCAGCCTACGGATTTCCGGGTTCTGTTTCCGCGCCTGCATCGTGAACTCGGCCTTGCGCATCTGCTCGATCCGCCATGAGCCGGCCAGTCCAGTTTGTTCAGGACGCTGACTGCGTGACGCCGCACCACGCCGCTGCGACTTTGGAGGCGTGGCATTCCCACGCATCCACTCTTTCGGCAGCCACGTATGGGCAGTACGGGGGCAGCGCGGGCGAATTTGGCGCCTGTTGCGCAAGTATTCCGTCGTGCGCTGCGGAGTCGTTATGACCCGCAATCAGGGGTGCCGCACCACCGAGTCGTGTATCGCATATCTTCTACAAAGTCGTATCGCCCGGCAGGGAGAAGTAACCGTGCGATTCGGGATCCTTTTCGATGTGTCGCGCCATCGTGAACATCCGGGTTGGAATCGCTCTCGGGCAGTGCCATCCCATCTCGGAGCGCCGGATTTCCGGTCCTTGCAGGATGCGATACCTAGGCCACGATCCGTCCGCCGGCCCGTGTGGCAGGTACGTTCCGCACCCCGACGGGACGTACCGGCGGCGGTTCTGTACTTTGGCGGGAAAGTACGAGTACACGAAGCGCCCCACCGCAGTAGCATTGAACACTGTCACGTAACGACCACCTCGTTAAATTGTGGTTGCGTCGCGAATCCGTGGGCCTGTAGGGTAGGTAGGAGAGAACCCGTGCCGGATTACAATCATGCATTGTCGTCCATGTGCCGACGCCCAGCGGGCGTATTTTCAGACCCGGCAGGCCGGGCAGAATCAATATTTAGACTCAGGATCCTTGGTCCCCGATTGTATCTTCGACGGTACTTCCGTCGGCGGTCGTTTCCGTGGCCGGAGCGTCGTAGCGGCTCGCCCCCTGGTCGTTCGCGGGAGGGGTATGTTTGGAGTTTCACGCTTCATGAAAGACCGGTGATCGGCGGGGAGTGAGAGGGATGTTCGGGCGAGCCGAAAGAGACAATGAATCGGACGCAAATGCGACCGTGCGCTGTAGCGGCAGCCTCCCCAACGAACTGCAGCGTGGATGCCGTGAATTCTTCGAAGCTCACTCTGCGATCGCTGCTCTCGGCAGTCACAGCACTTGGCCTTCGGATTCCGATGAGCCAACATCTGCTATGCCCTTAGCGTCACTCCGGCGCGATCGCGACCGGGCGCTTGACGCCGTGCGACGGTTCCAATCCAAGGAAAGGTCTGACCTCCAGGCGAAGCTGGGTGTGTACTTGGCCCTTGAGGACTGGTTCGGCTTCGAGGGAGGTTCGGTTGCGGAGTTTGGCTCCGAAATACTCCATGAAGTCGCCTCATTGATGGCGGCCAACCAATCCGCGCTTCTGCCAACAGACCTCATCCAACAAATCCCTTCCTCGGGTCGGGCTGCGTGGTTCGATCGCCTGCCGCGCCTCCCCTGGTTCGCACAGAATCCTTCACCCCCGCTTTCGGAAAGCGTTCGTCGTTCGCAGGACTGACGGCCATCGTGGAGCCTCTGGCAATGGAGGTCCCCATGCGTTCCCTGATCGTCGTGGCGGCTCTCGCCGCATCGCCCGCGTTCGCGGCGCCCCCACCACCGCTGTGCGCGCTGCCCGGCGCCGCGGCGTCTCCGGTGGCCAACCAACCCCCGCTGCCTGTTTCCGGACAGCCGCACCCGGCGTCAGCCGCCCCGGACCGGCCCTCTCCCGCCACGCCGCTTCCGGATGCCTTGTCGAAGCTTTCGTTCGCCCGCCATATTGCCGGTGCCGGCGCTTCCGTCAGCGATCTCGGTTCAGCGCATGGGCTGCGGTCGATGGCGGCGCGCAGCGGCGATCGTTTCATGGTGTTCCAGGTCACGCAAGATGGTGACGCCGGAGTCTCCGGCGCGATGACCGATCTGACACCTTCGCAGCTCGCCACTTTCGCGTCCGGCGACACCATCGACCTCGGGACCGAACACGGGCTTGATGCGCTGTTCGTGCGCAGTGGTCCTCAGTTTCAGGTGTTCTATGTCTCGCCTGACAAGGAGCGCTTGATACCGGGCGTGATGTGGGACGCGTCGGGCAAGGACGTGACCCGCGCGCAGGTGTCGAAGGTTCCAGGCGCCGTGCCGACGGTGATCGTGGGCTCCGGCAACCAGGCCCAGCCGGCCGTGGCGACGGCGCCTGGCGGCGCTGCGCTGCCGTTGGTACAGAAGGCGAGTGCCGGCAGCGACGGGTCTTCCACGGCGCCGCATCTTTGGATGCTGATCGACCCGCAGTGCATCTACTCGGTGCGCGCGATGCAGATGCTGCAGCCCTTCCTGGCGTCGGGCCGTTTGCAGGTCTCGGTGGTTCCCTTGTCGGTGCTCGATTATGAGGACAGGGGCCAGAGCACGCGCAGCGCGCTCGCGCTGCTGAGCCAACCGGCGGACAAGATCGTCGCGGCCTGGCAGTCCGGCGACGTTGGCGGCACGCCCGCGCCCGCGGCGCAGCAGCGTCTGGCGGAGAACATGGGGATTGCGCACGCGATCGGCTTGCGCGGCACGCCTACGCTGATCTGGCGCAAGCCGGATGGTACGGAGGGGCGGATCGACGGCATTCCGTCCAGCATGGACGCGCTGGTGGCGTCAATGGGGAGCTGACGGCATGGCCATGTCCCTCAACCGCCCCGCGCTGCCACCAGAGCGTCCCCTGCCACGCGATCGGTCGCCCAAGCGGCGGTCCTTGTTCGGAAGGGTTTTTCATAGTGCGGGGTGGATGGCGGCGGGTCCGGTCGATTGGGTCGGCACCCGGCGGATCGCGCGCAGCGCCTCGTTCATCGGTGATCTGTGGGCATTGTTGCGCCGCGGGCCGCCGCGCGACAGACGCTTCAAGACCGAGCCGGACAAGGCTTTCGATCTGCGGGCGACGGCGTTCTCCTACGGTGTCTCCGTCGAGGAGTTGTCGGAGCGGTTCGCCGCGCGCCGGCGGCAGACGGCGCGTCTGGCCTACGCGACGTTCGCGATGGCCTGGCTGTTTCTGCTCGGCTGGATTTGGCAGGCGCTGCTGTCGCCGTGGACCGTGACCCGCGTCACGTCGATGATCTACTTCGTGCCGTTCTGCGGGCTATTCCTTCTGGTGGCGTTCTACAATGCGCTGCTGAACTACCAGATCCGCATCGGACGGCTGGCGGGCTGGCGGGAGTATCTGGCCACGTCCGAAGGTTTTTGGCCGTCATGAGGGATCCCGTATGACGATGCGCGTCGGACTCGTCATGGCGGCCGCTGCCGCGATATCGGTCGGCGGCTGCAGCGCCGAGTTCCACGAGTTCGGCGCGGGGCATGTCGAGCAGTCGCGGAACATGATGTGGACGAGACCGGTGAACGGCCGGTATCTCTGCCTGTCGGCCGACCCTGGAACACCAGTCTATTCGGGAGCTGGGGGCGGCGCCGTGATCGGCTACACGCGCGATGTCGTCGGGTTCTTTGGTGGTCAACAAGGCAACTGGCTTCAGGTGTTTCACTACAATGGCTTGCTGGGGTGGGTCGATAGCGCGAAGCTGCACGTCTTTCACGGCTCGCATCCTGGCGCGAGCTGCATCATTCCCGGCGTGGACACGCTGCAGCGTCCGATCTTCGTGATCCAGTGACCGGCCACCCTTAAACCGGCGCTTTCCTCACCGCCCGCCCATCGCGTCGGTTCCTTCCTCCTCGATCAGCGCGATGATCATCGTCGCATGGTCGTCGCCGAGCGCCGAGGCTGACTGTAGCAGGCCGGCGGCCCGGTCCGTGTCGCCGCTTGGCGCTCTGCCCGTCATGATCATCAAGGCAAGATTGGTCATCGCCTTGGCCGATCCATTGCTGGCCCCGAGCTGGTAGTTCGCGGCCGCGCGCGCGGCATTGCGGCGGATGCCCCGTGCGCCTTTGTCCAGGGTGAGGCCGGCGTTGAAGGCATGCCTCGGAATGCCCGAGTTGCGCGGCCATCTCGAAGTGGTGGAGCGCGCGCTTTATGTCCGCACTGCCGCCGAAGCCGCCGCGATGGAAGTGGCCGAGGAAGTTGTGCGCGAAGGCGGCGCGCGCCGCATCGCCTCAATCGACGACGTTGTGCAGCAGCGCGGCCCCGCGTTCCGCGGTTGGCCGGGATGCCATCGCCGCGCAACAGCATCAGGCCCAGATTGCCCGCGCCGGCCTGGCTGGTCGCGACGGTCCGTTCCAGGAGCGCGGCGATGCGCGGTTTTTCCACGGGTGTCGCCTGCGTCAGTGCGTTGCCGAGCATGGCGGCCGCGGTGCCGCAATCGCCGGCATCGATCAGCTGCGTCGCCGTGGTCAGGAGGCCCCTTGTCGGCATGGCGATTTCCCTTGCCGGCGGGAGCCTATTGCGGCGTCGGTGCCGCGCCCAGGATTGTTACGACCGGATCGACCGGCCGGGACGGGTCAGGCCGGCTTGCGGCTACAGCGTGGCCAGCCAGCGGAACACTCCGATGCCTGAGAGGTCGTGGAGCGTGCTGAGCATGAACATGGTGGCCAGCGTCGCGAAGCCGGCGCCAGTCGCGAGATCCTGGATACGGGCCGGGACCGGCCGGCGCAGCGCCAGCTCGGCCAGGCAGAACAGCAGCGCGCCGCCGTCGAGGATGGGGATCGGCAGCAGGTTCATCAGGGCGAGGTTGGCGGACAGGATCGCGACCAGCGCGAGCAGGGTGGGGATGCCCCGGTCGGCCGCCTGTCCGGTCAGCTTGGCGATGCCGACGACGCCGGCAAAATTCTGCGTGTCCTGGCCGCGCGTCAAGGCGCGCGCGACGCCGGCGACGGTATCGGCCAGGACGTCCCGGGTCTTCTCGGCCGCCCTGACGATCGCGGCGCCTGGAGCCATGACGAGATGGGTTTGGGTCAGGCTGCGGATGCCGAGCACTCCGATGATCCGTCCGTCCTGTCGGGCTGGGGTGAGGCTGGCGAACAGGTCCACGACCTGGCCGCGCCTGTCGCCCAGGCCGTGGCTGTCGCCCCGGCCGTGCCGGTCGACCTGGAAGTGGAAGGTCTTGCCGGCGCCTGCCCGCAGGCTTGGCCGCAAGTCTACGAAGCGGGCGATCGGCAGGCCGTTCATGGTGACGATGCGGTCGCCTGGCTGGAAGCCGGCGTGTTCGGCGGCGCTGCCGGGGGTGATCTGGTCGGCGACCGGCAGGAAGGCGGGTTCGCCGGAGGTGGCCAGCATGATGGCGAAGACCGCGATGGCGGCCAGAATGTTGGCGGCCGGGCCGGCGGCGATGATGGCGATACGGACCAGCAGCGGGCGGGCGGCGTAGGACCGCGGTTCGTCGGTGCTTCGCTCGGAGCGGTCGCTTCGCTCGTGGTGGACGCTCCGCTCGCCGTGGAAGCTGACGAAGCCGCCGACCGGCAGCAGGGCGAGGCTCCATTCCGTGCCGTGGCGGTCGGTGATGCGGGCGAGGGTCGGGCCGATGCCGATCGCGAAGCGTCTGGCGTGGACGCCGGCCAGTCGCGCGGCGAGAAAGTGGCCGAGCTCGTGGACGACGATGAGAATGTTGCCGACAGCCAGGACGATGGCGATGGAGCGGGCCACGGGCACCAGGTGGATCATGGGTGTGTCCTACCGAGGCCTGCGCCCCGTGCCTGACGGTTGGATGGTGGGGAGGTCTCCGGCTCAGAACGTGCCGGGCAGGGCGAGCCGGCTGCCGCCCGCCGCTCCGGTCGCCCAGGGTGCGGACTCGTAGTCCGGCCGGTCGGATTGGCTGGCGGGCTCGGCCGGTTTCACGATGGTGCCGTCGCGGTTGAACACTGGTGGGGTCCAGGTGGCGTTGGCTTCGCCGTAGGCGGCGTAGGGGTTGTAGAGGGAGTTGCGGACCGGAGGGGCTTTGGGGGCGTCATAGTCCTTGACGGACTTGACGTTGCCGTGGTCGCAGCCCGCGAGGCCGCCGGCGAGGAGCAGGAGAAGGAGGGCGGGGCGGCGCATGCTGGAACTCCGGACTGCGGAGCTTCAACATGCGCCAGGGTGCTGCGAACGAAGGCGTTACTCGGGAGGGTAGAGGTCGGGGTTCTGCTGCTTATGGATCTTGCGCAGCAGCACGAGTTCCGTGGTGACGTCGCGGAGCTGAAACTTCAGCTGCTCGATTTCGGCGGCGTCGGCGGCCTTTTCGGCCCGCTGGCGCGCGATCGTGGCGGTCTGCTGATTGAAATCGCGCTCCAGATCCTTCGCTTGGCGCAGGAGAGTGTTGTACCGCCCGGCAAGGTTATTATGACACTGAGCAAGCCGGCTCCCTTCGTGGCGAAGAAATGCGTTGTCGGCGGCAAGCTGGTGCAGGTTGTCTCTATGCCGGCGTTCCTGCGACAGACCTTCAAAAAATATTGCGTCGGCGACGATCTGCGCGCCGAACATCGAACCCATGAAGTCACCCATCGGACTCTCCTTCACCCGAGTCGTTGGTGGTGGCCCGCAGCGTGCTGTCCATCCCCTCGGCTTCAGCGGCCGCTTCCCCGGCGGCCCCTCGAGGTCCAGAGATATAACCGGCCGGGCTACCACGCAACGACTTCACTCCCGCGCCAAACTGATTTGATCCTTCGGCGATGCCCTTCCTGGTGAGGTTGGCGACGCTTCCCCCGATCCCCCAGGCGGCCCTCTGCTGGAAGTCGTCCATATCGACGCGGTTGGCGGCGGTGAAGCCGAGCAGGCGGGGCAGGTGGTGTGGCAGCAGGGCGACCAGCCGGAAGGAGGTCAGCGCGGCGACGATGTGCATCATCACGAAGATCGAGAGCAGCACGCCCATGCCGACGAAGTTCGTCACCAGCCAGCCGTTGTCGAGCGGGAAGTCGGCGGCGATGCCGAAGCTCTCGCGGATCAGCCAGCTCATGCAGTCGAAGATGAAGTAGCCGAGGAACAGCCCGATCAGCATGAGCGTAGGCCGGAACACGACGTTGAACAGCAGGCCCCAGCCTTCGATGGCGCGGCCGTGCAGGCCGTCGCCGCCGAAGGTCATGTGGGCGAGCATCCAGAGCGGCACGGCGATCATGGCTTCGCATACGAGGATGATCCAGCCGCAGACGCCGGCCATCCACATCACGTAGGGGATCATCGGCAGCACGTAGGCGATGATGATGCCGGGGATCAGCAGCGCGAGCAGCCCGGCGAAGACCGGGGTGGCCAGGAAGCTCATGAGGGCATGGCCGGTCAGGGTCGCGGCGACGCCGGTCCAGTTGAACGTCAGGGCGTCGAACAGGGCGGCGCCGGTGGACGCGACGCCGGAGTTCAGCACGGCTGCCAGGCCGAAGCCCGCCAGCGAGGTGTTGATGAGTGTCTGTCCCAGCCGCATGAGCCCGCCGAACGGGTCGGTCCAGATGTTGGTGGTGGGCAGAATGTAGCCGGTGATGGTGGTCAGCACCCCGGCATTGAGCTGAAGTGCGCCCATCACGCGGTCGAGCACGTCCGGGCCGCTCGGGATGGCTTTGCTGGTGCCGAGGTCGTGCGGGATGCCGGACGGCACCGAGGTGCCGTCGCTGGTCTGCACGATGGTCTGCATCGTGGTCATGTAGTCGCGCACGGCGGCGGCCATCGGCGCCATGTCGTAGGACAACGCATAGCCCAGGCCGTCATAGCTCGGTGAAGTCGTGTCCGGCGTCGCGTTCATCAGCGACATGGTGTTGGCGTTGAGCCGGGCGATTTCGAGGTAGTAGGCGCCGGCGGCGGTCCATCCCAGGGTCGATTGCTGCACTTGTCCGGCGAGCAGGTCGGCGTTGCCCTGGTGCGCGGCGTCCGCGGTGTTCTGGACCGAGTTGGCGAGATTGTTCGCGGCCGTGGTGGCGGCCGCCGTCAGGTTGGCGTTGTACGAACTGGTCGCGTTGAACAGGACGTTCTCGAGCGGCACCAGGGCCGAGGCCCGCTTGGTGTTCCAGAAGTTCTGCGCGACGGCCAGCACCGGGCCGCGGATCGACCCGGTGAGCACGCCGTTGAGCACGGCCTGCTGCACCGCGGCCATGTCCACGGACTGGCCGGCGACGGTCTGCTGCGCCTGTTGCTTGTTCATGACGGTGACGGCGCCGCAGGTCGGGTTGCCCCAGGTGTTGCCCGCCGAAACGTCGTAGCGGTAGGTGACGTAGCCGCCGTTGTAGTTGTTGTTGACCGTCGTCCCCTTCGGGTTCGCGATCAGTGGGGTGGCGGGCGGGTTGTTGGTGTTCGAGGCGAGATTGACCAGATCCATGCAGAGCTCGCTCTCGATCAACCCTTCGACGGTCTTCTCGGTGCCCGGCACCATCGGGGCGGCGATGACGATGTGGTCGGGGCCGATCGCTTGCAGCGCGTTGGCATAGAGCGCTTTCGCCATGCCGATGCCGACCATGGCGCCCTGCATGACCATGGCCTGGCCGGCGGAGAAGCCGCCGCCGAGCGGGAACATCATGATGCCGGCGAAGCCGACGCGGACGACGAACATCCAGGTCTGGCCGGTGCCGAGAACCCGCGAGGTCTCGGCGGCGCGGTGGATGTTCATGATGACGTTGTAGGCGACGAAGGCGCAGGCGATGGCGGCGACGAAGCCGGTGAACTGGCCGACCAGCAGCTGGATGACGTTGGCTTCGTTGCCGGTGGAGGTTCCCGCGACCCCGCCGGGGATCGGAAAGATCGACCGGAGCACCTGGGCGGCCCAGTCGTTGCCAGGATCGAGGGCGGCCCAGCTGACGTCGTAGGGATTGACGCCCTGGGCGAAGGCCGGGCCGGCGAGCGCCACCAGGGCCACGGTGAGCAGGATAAGCCGGGGTGTGCGCATCGGATCCTCGCGGGTCTGGTGCCCGCGAGAATGTCAGAAGGGGCTGCGAACGAAGCCTGGCATCATCCCATCTACGGCGAGGGCGAAGGTTCCGAGGCGTCCGCGCCGGGCGACCGGGTGAAGACGGATTTTACCGCCGCGATGGCCTTCTGGACCAGTTCGGCGGCTTTCTGCGAGAGGTCGTCGAACATGCTGCTGCCGTCGTTGCGGCTCGGGGTTTTGGCGGTGGCCTCGCCGATCTCGGCGTCGAGTTTTTCGAAGCGCTGGGTGATCGCGGTGGCGTCCGGGCGGCGGGCGACGATGTCCTGCACGCTGGAGCGGTCGCGGTCGAAGGTGCGCAGTGCGGCGCTCGCCTTGTCGTAGGCCCCGGCGAGGCCGAGGTCGGTTTCTAGCGCGTTGTTGAACTGGCGGCGCAGGTCCGAAAACTTCCCGCCGTCGCGCATTTCGGCGAGCACGGCGGACATGCCGCCCGGCTCGCCGCGCGCGGCTTGCTGGATGCGTCCCATGACCGAGGCGCCTTCGCCGTTGCTGAAGCCCTGGATGGCGTCGAGAGCGGCGCGGCCGGATTTCATCGCGGTTTCGAAGCTCTGCTCGTCGCGGGTGTCGGTCATCTTCTTTTCGAAAGCGGAGAGGCGCTCGGCCATGGGGGTTGGCGGCGGATCCCATGGCGCGCCGTTGCCCTGGTCCTTGCCGCGCATGCCGCTCATCAGCGTGTCGAGGATGCCACGCCCGACAAGGATCTGTTGCGATCGTTGACCTCCTTGCTGCCCAAAGTCATCCATTTGCGGTCCTCGTCCCCGCCGCCCCGCTTGCCCGTCGTCGTCTGGTCCTGGTGCTGTCGTGCGTCGGTCTGTGGCTGCGCTGCGCTGCGCCGCGCCGTTTTCTGTCTCTTGGCTTGATGCAGCCGGTTCTGGCGTTCGCTGCGTCAGTCGGAGCCGGTTTTCCAGAACGTCGATCCGGCTCAGAACATCCGGTTCGTTTTGCTTGGCCTGCTGTCCTATTGCGGCACCTGTATTTCTGATTTCGCGCACCAGCGCGCGGTCTTCGATAAATGCGGTAGCCAGCATCACGGCCTGCATACGCTCGTTTTCGAGGCCGGGCGCTGACCCGGCCAGATGGTTCATTTCCTGCCGCAGTCCTTGCGGAAGGTCGATCCGTCCGACCGGGGTCTTTTCCAGATCCTGCAGGGCATAGGCCACCTGGTGGCGAAAGCCGATCTGAGATCGTCTATCGGGGTCGGCGCCCTGCTCGCTTAGACTCTGCATCGTCCGCGCCAATCCCGGCTCGGTGCCGGCGATCAACGGCCGCATTCGGTCCATGCGGTCGAGCAGCTCGCGCATCGGATCCTTCTCGGCGGGCGCAGTGGCTTGCTTTGCGGCATCCTCGGGCTTCCCGGCCGGCGACGAGGCCGCTTGCGCGGCCTTTGCCTCGTCGGCGTGTGGCGGCGGCGATGCCGCGGGAGATTGGGCTGGCGGCGGTGATGGTGCAGGGGGTTGGGGCGGCGGCGTGGGGGTGGGGTCGGCCATGTCGGGCTCCGCTGTCTTTGTGTTGCGTGCTGGTGGTCAGTTGGACGCCACGGAGGGCGTCGGGATGCGCGCGGTCGGCATGAAGTCACGGTCGGTCTGTTCGGCCAGCTGGGCGGCGGTCATCGTCGTGTGCTGCACGCCGGTCTTGAAGATTTCGAACAGCAGGTAGTTCGTCACGGCGGCCTCGAGCGCGATCTCGCGCTGCACGGACGCTGGCGGCATGCTTTGCAGGTCGGCGTTCCACGAGATGCTGTTGAACCGCCGCTGCGCTTCGATCTGCATCACCTGGTACCAGGACCCGTTGGTCTGCGGCGGCAGCCCGCGGTCCTGCAGGTATTGCTGCTGGATCGCCGTCAGTGGCACCGCGGGCGTCTGCATGCCGATCGCGTTGTCGATGAAGGTCTGTGCGAGCGACATGCGGGCGTTGTAGCTGCGCCGCCGCACCGCGGCGTCCTGGCCGCTGATCGAGTTGAGCTGGTCGCCGCGCAGCGCGGCGGGGGCGACCGGCTCGATCAGGTTGATGGCGTAATCCTTGGCGGTGTTGAGCGCCGCCTGGTCGGCGTAGGTGCCGGAGCCGAACAGGCTCAGCGATTTCTGGTCGTAATCGGCGGTCGGAAGGACCGCGGCGCAAAGGTTGGCCGCTACATCGTCGGCGTTGCAGTATAGATTGTTATGCTCGGCCGCCATCGAGGCGACGCCTTCGCCCTGCCCGAAATGCGACGGCATGCCGGGGCCGGCCTCGCCGCGCTTGTCGTGGATGTCGGCGATGGTCGCGCCCACCTTCCAGCCCTGGATGGCGGCCGCCTCCGTGCTGACGCCGCCATCGATCGCGGCGCAGGCGCTCGGGCTGGCGGTCTGCTGGTCGCGGATCGAGGCGTTGCGCATGTCGCGCTGGAAGCGCGCCATGGCGGTGTTGGAGGCGTCGACGATCTGCTGCTGCGCGCCGATCTGCGCCTTGGCGTAGTTCGAGTTCTGCGTGAACCCTTCCCGCAGCAGGGTGTTGGTGTCGCCGTAGGTATTGAGGCCGATGGCCTTGTTGAACGCCGTGATCCCGTCGCTGATCGTCGACTGCACGGTCTGCATCGCCTGCAGGACGTCCAGGATGCCGGTCTCCTGGGCGAAGCTCTTGATCTGCTGGGCGATGGAGGCGACGTCGATCACCGGCCAGTCGGCGTAGGCCGGCACGGCGTTGAACAGCACGCCGCCGATGACGATGCCGATAGCGGTGGAGGCGGCCAGGGTGAGTCCGCGCATCGCGGGGCCTCCTTACAGCGCGCCGGGTGGGATGTTGCTGGCCGGGTAGCCGGTCGGTGCGAGGCCGTTGCCGTTGATGTAGAGGCCGCTGCCGGAGCCGCCGTTGCCGGCGCCGAGGCCGACCGAGGCGATCGGCGGCCCGCCCCCGCCGAACGACAGGCTGGGGCAGGACAGGCCGCCGCCGATGCCGCCGAAGAAGCCCATGTTGAAGCCGCTGATCGACAGCCCGCATTGCGCGGAGCCGAGCAGCGACGACCAGGTGGATTGCACCAGCCCGCAGATCTTTCCCTCCACCGCCTGCAGCAGAATGGCCGGGTCGAGCAGGTTGGTGACCAGGTTGAGCCCGGCGCCGTTGAAGAAATTGTCGAGGCAGGTCATCTGGGTGACGCTCTGCGGCGCCTTGATGGTGGTGTCGTCGGCTCCGACCCTGGCGGTCATGCCATTGGCGGCGGCCTGCACGATGGCGGCGCATCCGACGCTGCCCGTCGAGTTCGTGATGGTTGTCTGGGCGGAGGCCCGGCCCAGGCCGATGGCCGGGATCAGGGCGGCAAGGGCCAGGGCGGCGGGGACCAGGGCGGCGGCGCGGGTCATCAGGCGTGTTCCTTCGGTCTTGGGGTGCAGATGTCTTCCAGGGTGGCGATCCGCTCCGCCGCAAAGATGCGCCGCAGCGTCGCGCGGCGGGTGACGGCGCCGACGGTCGCGCGCAGGGCGCGGCCCGAGGCGTCGTCGCCACTGAGCAGGCCGCGGATCACCGCGTCGCTGTGCGGGATGTCGCTCTCCGATAGCCAGTGCAGCAGCCGCAGGGCGCGCGCCGCCCCGAATTGCGCCAGGACGATCCTGAGATCCTCGCGCAACGGTGGCGCGCGGAGCGCGTCGGTCAGGATCGCCAGGTCGTGCTGGCTGATGTCGTCGAGGACTCGTCCCAGGGCCGTCGCCAGAAGCGGCGCGTCCTCCTCCGTCTCAAGCGGCCGGATGGCGGGCGGCCAGGTCATCACGTCGGCGTCGTGGCGGAGTCCGGTCAGCCAGTCCGTGACGGCTTCTTGTTCGAGGTCGGGCATGGTCGCGTCCCTGGATGTCGGGGCAGCGTGCATCCGGTGTCTGCGAACGAGCCGGCTATTTTCTGATCTCGACGGCCATGTGCGTCATCACGAGGCGCAGGCCGAGCGGGTGGACGGCATCGCGCAGCACCTGGTTCCAGGCCTCGCCGCCTTTCCAGTCGACCAGCGCATTCCGGTCGGCCCCTGGCCCGTAGCTGACCTTGACGGCGTTCGGGACGATCTGCTCGGCGGCGAAATGCAGCGGCACCTGATGGCCGAATCCCCTGGCCACGAGCCAATGCACCGGCTTGGCCGCGTCGGCCGCGCCGGGACTGGCGGCCGCCGGCGCCGGCGGCGCCGGGGTCTGGGCGGCTGGAGCGGGTGGCGCGGTCCCCGTCACCACGAAATCGGCGCGGGCGGCCGGGGTCAGGCCGATGGTTGCCAGTAGCGCGGCGAGGGCGGCGTGTCGCACGGGGCGGGTCTCCGCAAACAGCCCCGCGATTATCGGCCGTCGTCCTGCGAATGGGCATTGCGAGGTCACGGCGTGTGATTGGATAAAGCGTATTGGATAGGAGTCGGCGTTCGCAACGGAAGCGGTCGAGAGTGCCGGCATTTTCCGAATAATGGGAAAGGGGCGGCCAAAATGGGTAAGCGTCCGAAGACGCCAGATGAAGGTTCCCCGAAATACGATGACGTCCTCAAGTCTGTTGGTATCAGATTGCGAGAGGCGCGCCAGAAAGCCGGACTGACACAGGCACAACTCGGAGCCAAGGCCGACCTGAAGCAGTCTTATATTTTTGAATTGGAGACGGGAGGTTCGAACATCACCCTCAGAACACTAGCCAAGATGGCTGATGTTCTTGACCTGGACGTCAGGGATTTGTTGCCAGACAGCCGTTCCGCACCGCCCTCTGGCGCCGGCCTTGCGCTGCTTCAGTCCTTATTTGAGCGGGTGACGGCCGCGATCGCCGAATGGGAGGCGCAGGACACGCGCCGCGCAGCTCAGAAGTCCGAATTTGTCGTCGAACTTCGCGCGTTTTCGGACCTGCGATTTGTGCTTGAAAAATCGACCGCACCGCATCAAGATGATGTCGAAGCGCATGTTGTCCGCCGGGACACCACGCGTGCGCGGGGGGCATCGAAGCCCACCTGATAGAAGAATCAGCCAACGCTGATTATTCTAGACTTACCCAATATATATGATTATCGTGCCGCCGGTTGTATTAGCCGGAGCGGCCCGTGTCGGCAAGCCTCGCGAGAGAATTCCAGCCGGAAAGGCCCCCGCCAGCGGGGCCTGCCCGGCTGCTTTCGCTTGTCGCCGCCACGATCTTTCCGCTCGACCAGGTGCTTGCCGGCATGGTCGCGGTCGGGCTTGGGATGGAGGCGATCTGCCTCTATCTCGGCCTGTCGCGCGGGGCGCTGCATGACGGCCTGATCCGCCTCGGCCTGGCGACGCCGCATGACCGGCCGCTTCGAAAGTCGGGCGCCCGGGGCTGGTCGGTGCTGGACACGATGCGCCTCATCGCCTGGCGCGTCACGGGCGTTCACCCCGAGACGATCGGGCAGCGGCTCGGCCGCTCGCCGAACGCGATCCGCGCCAAGGCCCGCCGGCTGGGTCTGCAGCCGCCCGGCCGCAAGATGTTGCGGCGCGTGGAACCCGCGACGCTGGTCGATCCATTGCCGGGGTTCGGCTGTCACACGCCAGGCTTCGAGCCGGTGAACGACACGCTCGGTTCGGCGATGTCGCGCTGCGGCACATCCTCCGGGCCGGTCCCGGCGCGTTCCGATTGGACAGCGGGCCGCCCGCGCCAAGCTGACGCCGCCCAGAGCGATGCCGCCACCACCGCCATCGTTTGCCGTCCGTCTCCGGTGGCGCCCGTCGCTCCCGTTGCTCATGCCGTTTCCGCCGCGCCTGCCGCGTCGGTCGCTCCTGCCAAGTCCACCCTTGCTGAGGCGGCTGCCAGGAATGGTTCCGTCGAGCGTCCAGTCGCACCACGCCGCGCTCCCGGTCAGCGCGAGTTGCAGCTGTTCGGTGTCGTCCCCGCCGCTCCCACCCGACCTGCCGGCGATGCCGCGGTCGTCGCGCGCTCGTCCGGCCAGCCCGTGTCGCGGACCTCGCCATCTCCTCGTTCCTCCGCCACCCTGCCAGCCCTTCCGCTCGATCTGTCGAAGGGTTTCGCGCCGGGCGAGGACCTGACCTGGGTCGGCAGGAGCGCGCGCATCGCATTCACCGAGTCGCTGGTGCGGCTGGTGTCGCTGCGGGCGTTCGGCGGCGAGCACTGGAAAATCACCGCCAAGGCGCTCGGCTTCACGGAGCCGGCATTGCGCACTCTGCGCACCCGTATCGACCTTCCCATCGACCTCGGCCGCAGCCGCAAGAGTGGCGCCTACGATCACGAGCGCGCGCTGTTCGCGCTGGCGAAGTCGGGTTGGGAGATGTTCAAGGACATCGACAACGCCCGCTGGTTCTGGCGGCTCAAGGGCAGCGGCCAACGCCGCTGCCTCTATACTCAGCGGCAGCGCGGGCTGATCGACAAGGACGATTCGCGCCGCTTCCGGCCACGGATTTCCCTGACCTATCCGCCCTGCCCGGCCTGACCATCCGGCCTGAACATCCAGGCTTCTGCTCCGCACTTTGCGTCTTCGTTCGCAGACCGTTCGGCGATGCTGCGCGGGTCGCAATTGTGATGCGGTCCGTTGATGAGAAACCAGGCCAGCGCCGTCACCCGCCGCCTCTCCGATCCCGACTTCCAGGCCGGAGTGGTGACGCGGTGCCTTGGCCTGACCCTGGCGATGGGCGTGCTGCTGGCCGTCTCCCTCGCGCACGACGCCTGGGTGTGGGCGCATCCGGTCGAGCCGCGGTATTTCTTCGTGGACGGCAAGAACCCGCCGCATCCGGTGGTGGCGCTGGACAGCCCGATCGTCGATGACGCCGAGCTGCTGGAATGGACCGTCAAGGCGGTCCTGGCGCCGTACAACGTCGATTATTACAACTACCCGGAGCAGCTGAACACGGCGAGCCGGCGCTTCACGCCGAACGGCTGGAACAGTTTTGCGCACAGCTACATCGCCACCGGCAATTTCGACAAGCTGAAGCAGGCCAGGCTGCTGTGTCACGCGCAGTCGGCGCGCGCTGCGGTGATCCACCAGACCAGCTTCGCGCGGGGCGCGCTGGCCTACGACATCGAGGTGCCGATCCTGCAGACCTGCGAGAACGTCAACCAGACCTCGACCAACCAGCTGATGATCGTGGCGCGCGTCGTTCGCACCAACGGCGACGATCATCCCGAAGGACTGGCGATCGACCAGCTGGTCGCCAACACGCGGCAATGATCAGGCATCCACAGGAGGCTTTCGTGCGCGCAGGGCTGTTCGTCTTTGTCATGGGTGCGGCGCTGGCGGTCGCCGCCGCTTCGGTCGCGCAGGCGCAGAGTTTTCCCGGCGCGGGGCCTCCCGATGGGGGGTCCGTCGGCGCCGATGCACAGGACACTGCGAACGAAAACCCCCCGGCACTCGATAAAGCGGCCCAGGATGCGATTCCTCTGACGCCGGCGCTGATCGAGGAACTGGCTAGGCGCTACAACGCCAGCCGCCGCGCCGAGGAGCAGGCGATGATCGAGCCGGCGGCGCCGATCAATCGCGAGGTCAATGTTTCTTTCGCGCCGGGGGTGGCCACCAGCATCATCAACACGGTCAAGGGCTACCCCACGGCGGTCAGCTTCTTCGACAGCACCGGCCAGCCCTGGCCGATCCAGTGGGACACCAACAGCAATCCCGCGTCGGTCGCCGGCGGGACCAGTTGCAGCGTCCCCGGCGGCCATGGCGGCGGGCCGTCGGTGGCGGCGATCGGGTTCTATGTCTGCACCCCGACCAAAGGCAGCAATGTGCTCGAGATCACGCCGGTTTCGCTGGCGCCGCGCGGCGGGCTGGTGGTCTCGCTGGAGGGCGCGCCGAAGCCGGTCGCGTTCCTGCTGGTCGCCGGCGGCGGCCGCTACGACGCGAATCTGAGCATTCACGTCGCCGATCGTGGTCCGCACGCCAAGGTGGACATCATGACCCGGCCGGATGCGCCCGACACCGGCGCGCCGTTCCTGACCGGGATGCTGCAGGGCGTGCCGCCGGCCGATGCTGTGCCGCTGTCGGTCGAGGGCGTGTCGGCCGACGACCTGCGCGCCTGGCGGCTCGGCCGCAACACCTATCTGCGCACCCCCTACACGCTGATTTCGCCAGCCTGGACGGCCTCCGAGGCCGAGGCGGGCCTGACCGTCTACGCGGTGCCCAACACCCCCGTCATCCTGCTCTCCGTGTCCGGCCGCACCGTCTCGGCCTCCTTGAAGGATTAGCGCCGATGTCCGCTTCCGTCCCCGGCCTGAATTCGCTCATCGGCCGCTTCCGGCGGACGCCTGACGCCGCTGGCCCGTCCGGCGCGCGGGCGGCCGGATCGAGAGGGTCCAGGCTGCCGCCGGTCCGTCTGTTCAATCCCTCCGGCAGCGCCGGCCCGCGCCGGCCGATCTTCATCATGCTGGGCGTGGTCGCCGTGGTTGCCGTCATCGCGGTGATCGCAACATCGGGCCGCCATCTGCCGCCGCTGTCGCGCGACGCGCAGCTGAAGCCGATCGATCCGCTGCCGGGCGGCCTCTACAGCACCCCCGAGCAGGATGCGCTGGCACAGGAAGCCAACACGTCGCAGGCGAACGCCGCCTTGCGCAGCGGGGTGTCCTATAGCCCGCCGATGGCGCCGAGCCAGCCCGCCATGCCCCCGCCGCCGCTGCCGGAGAAGGCGCCGGCCCCCTCCCCGAAGCTGCCGCCCCGGCCCCTGTTCGTCGGCAGCCCGCCGCCGCTACGCCCGGCGCTTTCCGCCCCGTTGCCGCCGCCGGTGATCCCGGCGACGCTGGAGGAGCCGTTGCCGATGCCCGCCCCGCATCCGCCGGTGATCCAGGTCGCCGCCGTCGATCCCAAGGCCGAGCAGACCTACGCCAACCAGATCAACGCGATGTTGTCGCGCTGGAACGGCGATGCGCCGCGCACCGAAATCATCCTGCCGCCGGTCGAGCCGGCGCCGGCGGCCGATCCGGCGGGCGGCGACGCCGCCCGCGGTCCCTTCCCGGCCACCCAGGGCAGCGGGCCGGTCCGCGACGTCTCGCAGTCGTCCGCCGCGTCCGCCGATGCGGGAACCATCCTGGTTCCGGCCGGGCGCGGCGTCTACGCGCATCCGATCCTGGCGCTGAGCTCGGATCAGAGCAGTCCGGTGGTGCTGCAGGCCGATAGCGGGCCGATCGCCGGCGACCGCATGATCGGCACCTTTGCCAGGGAGAACGACCGCCTGGTGATCCACATCAACACGGTGGTGCATGACGGCGAGACCATCGGCGTCGACGGCCTGGTGACGTCGCCCGACACCATGGAGGCGGGCGTGGCCTCCGACGTCGACCAGCACTACCTGACCCGCTTCATCTTGCCGGCGGCGGCGGCTTTCGTGGCGGGGCTCGGCCAGGCCATCGAGCAGACCTCCAACACCGCGGCGGTCCTGAGCCCGTTTGGCGGCGTCACCACCTCGACGAACCTCAACTTCCACCAGCAGCTTGGCGTCGCCGCCGGCGCCGCGGCATCGCAGATCGGCTCGACGCTGAACCAGGCCGCGCCGAAGGGTCCGACCATCTCGCTCGAGGCGAACGTGGCGGTCGGGGTGATGTTCCTGTCCAACGTCACCGCGCACCCCGCGCGCTGATCCGATCCGGCGGCGCCGGTCGCGCCGGCGACTTCCTTTCACAACACCCCATTCGTTCGCAAGCGCTTCGGCGATGCTGTGGCCACGCTGCCTTGCATGAGGGTGTCATGGACGCACACGTCGCCGCGTATTCCACCATCGATACGGAGATGCCGGTCCCGCGGGCGCGGCTGCCGGGCGAGCCCGACAGTGCCCCGTCGCACCCGCATCGTGAGAGTGCCGGGGGCACCGGCGGGAGCACCGCCGGGAGCACCGCCGGGGGTGCCAACGGGGGCGCCAGCGGGGGCGATGGTCGGATGGCGTCGCCTGCCATCGAGCCGGGTGATCGTCCGGCATCGTCCGCGCCGCCCCAATCCCGGCGGCGGCGCGGTTTGCTGATGGGGATGGGCCTGGTGGCGCTGGCGGCTGCCGGTGGCGGCGCCTTCCTGATCTCGCCGCACAACCATCTCTACCCGGTGCCGCTTATGGCCTCCGCCGTGCGCCACGCGGCGGCGTCCGCCGGCATTCGGATCCCGCCGGGGATCGTCGCGCCCTCGGCCACGCTGGCGAATGTGTCGGTGCCGCCGCGCGAACCCGTCGTCCGCGCGCCCTATACGCCGCCGCCGCGATCCCAGGAGATTGACGAGCTGCTCGCCCTGCATGGGGGTGGTCCGGGTCTGGACACACACCCGTCCCCGGTGCCCGCGGCGCCGGCCCCGCCGGCGAGGGCGGCGGTGCCGCAAGACAGCCTGGCCAGGGCCAACCGACCGTACAAGCTGCCGGCAGCTCCCGCTCCGCGGATCGCCCATCCGTCGCCGCCGGATCGCCTGGATCTGGCCGGCCCGCCGCCCGGCTACGTGCCGCGCGAGCCAGGCGCGCCACCGCCGGAGCCAACGCCCGCCATCGCGATCCCCGTTTCATCCCCGCCGGCACCGGCAGCGGTGGCCGGTCCTCCGAGCGGCGCACCGGCGCTCTCGCTGGCGCTCGGCGGGCAGCTTGCGGACCGGGGCTCCGCCGGCGCGGGACCGCTGCCGCCGCCAACCGATCTTGCTCATGGGGCTCTGGCCTCGCGGCATCCA
>CBDIBE010000004.1:0-281325 GCA_965276815.1 Acetobacteraceae bacterium
GGGCGTTGAGCACACCGACGACCAGCAAAACACCGGCAATCACAAGAAGCCTGACGCGCCGGAAGCCGGCGGCGCGGACAAGTTCGGCGGAACCAGGACGGGTGCGAAAAACGTGGAGCCCGTGAAGGACGAGAACGGCCGGGTCTAAACCCGGTCGTTCAGACCTTCTCGACCTGCCCGTATTCCAGCTCGACCGGGGTCGAGCGTCCGAAAATCGAGACGCTCACCTTCACCCGGCCCTTTTCCTCGTCCACCTCTTCGACCGTGCCGTTGAAGCTGGTGAACGGGCCGTCGGCCACACGGACCTGCTCGCCCACCTCGAACAGTATCGCCGGCCGCACCCGCTCCAGACCCTCGGCAGTTTGCTTGAGCATGCGCTCGGCTTCCGCCTCGGAGATCGGCGAGGGCTTGGTCTTGCTGCCGAGGAAGCCGGTGACCTTTGGCGTGTCCTTCACTAGGTGCCAGGTCTGATCGGTCAGCTCCATCTTCACCAGCACGTAGCCGGGGAAGAACTTGCGCTCGGTGTTGATCTTCTGGCCGCGGCGCACTTCGGTCACATCCTCGGCGGGGACCAGCACATCGTCCACTAAATCTGCGAGCCCCTTCTGCGCAGCCTGCTCTTTGATTTGCTGGGCAATCTTCTTCTCGAAGCCCGAGTAGACGTGGATCACGTACCAACGCTTGGCCATAACTATCCCCTACGCGATCCCGAACAGCGCGCGCACGCCGATGCCGATCACCTGGTCGGCCACGAAAAAGAACAGCGCCGCAATGCCCGACAGCGCGAACACCAGCCCGGTGGTGACCAGCGTCTCCCGCCGAGAGGGCCAGGTCACCTTCGCCACTTCCGCCCGGACCTCGCGGATAAATTTCGCCGGACTAACCGCCATCACCCAAACTTCCATGACCGAGGATTGGCAGGGGTGGAGGGTCTCGAACCCCCAGCCTCCGGTTTTGGAGACCGGCGCTCTAGCCAATTGAGCTACACCCCTGCAGCACCCGGCGCGTCGCGGGGGCAAGCAAGCCCGGCGCAACTACCGGCACAGAGCGGGTAAAAACGGCGCGCGGCTGCTGATGTCAAGTCCCGCACGATTTCCCGCAGGGGCAGCTTAACCTTCGCCGTATCCAGCAGCGAGGCTATATGCTGCGCGCGATGAACACCACCCTATGCAACTAATCCGGCTGGTCCCAGCCGGCCAGCCGGACGGAACGCGCCGGCGATGGACGGTTGCGGCGTCGGTGGTGCTCCATCTTGTTGCGTTTGCGCTCATTATTGGGATTGCCGCACGGCCGCGGCTGCCGGCGCCGCAAACGCCATCGTACGACCTCGTCTTCGAGCCGTCGCCGGCCACCGAGGCGCAGAGCCAGGGGCAGCCGCCGCCGCAAGCGGACGTGCCGGCGCCGGATGACGCGCTGCCGGGTCCGCCGGCGCCGCCGCCATCCTCGCCGCCCGTGCCGGACGGCGTCGCCACCTCGGTGCCGGAGGCCGCGGTCAAGCCGCCCGCGCCCAGTCAGGCGCAGACCTCGCCGCCGCCAGTGCCGCAATCGCCGCCGCCGCAGCAAGCGACCGCCGCCCCCGCGCCCGTCGCACCGCCAGTGCCGCGGCCGCCCACCACCACGCCACCGCCCGCGCCAGCCACCCCGGCACACCCGGCGCCCACCACGGCGGCGCCGCAGCTCGCTTTCGCGCCGCCGCCGCCGCAGGCTGAAGTCGCGCTGGAGCCCGAGCCCACCGAGATCGTGCCGCTTCCCGCGCCGCCCACGGTTCGGCTGGAGACGCCGCAGGAGGAAGCGCCGCCGGTCCCGCAGCCCACGCCGATTATGCCGCAACCGCCCCCGCCATTACCGCCGATCCCGCGCGCGCCGCCGCGCCCCCGGGTGCCGCGCGCAGCGCCGGGAACGTTTGGCTCGCCGATGGACCTCAGCTTCGGCCCGCCCCCGCCACGGCCGGAAGCCCGCGGCTCGCGCTCGCGCACGATCGACCTGTCGCTCGGGCCACCGCGCGAAGGGCCGAACCGCTCCGATCCCTATGCGCAGATCCGCGCCGCCAACGCCTCGGCCGATTGGAACCGCGGCCTGCTGGCCTACTGGCTCCGCCATCGCTACTACCCGCGAGAGGCGGAGGAGGCCGGCGAGGACGG
This sequence comes from Acetobacteraceae bacterium, assembly GCA_965276815.1. Taxonomy (GTDB): domain Bacteria; phylum Pseudomonadota; class Alphaproteobacteria; order Acetobacterales; family Acetobacteraceae; genus JAVVHH01. The sequence goes on from CBDIBE010000004.1 coordinate 2,142, forward strand.
CAACGTCACGATCGAGCTGACCGTCGCCCGCTCTGGCCGGGTCGAGGCGGTGTCGGTGGTGTCCCGTTCAGGCTCGCAATGGCTTGATATGGCCGCCGTCAGCACGTTCCGCGACGCGCAGCTGCCGCCGTTCACCCCGGAGATGCCGCAGGACCGGATCACCTTCCAGATCCCGATCAACTACATCCTGATCCGGCATTGAGCGGCATTGGCAATGGAGCGGGGGCAATGGAGCGGGGGCGATGGAGCGGGCGATGGGAATCGAACCCACGTCAGTAGCTTGGAAGGCTACGGCATTACCATTATGCTACGCCCGCATCCCATGTCCTCAATAAGCTAGCTGGCCGCTTCCGGCAAGCTTGCGGACCGGCCACACGGGCCCACGTCGTCGGCTAACCTGATGGGGCGAGGCGATGGACGGCAGCACGGCGGTCATGGCGGACGAGGTCGAACCGATGCCCTTCGTGATCCCCGGCGCGACCGGCGAGTTCCGCATCCAGGTGCTGAACGAGGATCAGGCGCGGGGCGTGGTCACCACGATCGTGCACCTGCCGCCAGGCGGTCACATCCCGGCACACCGGCATCAGAAGGGTGCGGAGATGCACTACGTGCTGGAGGGCGATATGATCGACGATGGGCGCAGTTTCGGGCCGGGCAGCCTGCTGACTCATCCGGCCGGGCAGGTGCATGGGCCGCATGAAAGCCGCGGCGGCGCCCGCGTACTGACGGTGCAGCAATGGCAGTCGCATGACGGCGACTTCGATTTCGAGCCGGCTTAACCCGCGGCGAGCAGTCTATCGGCGGCTTCGCGGCCGCTCAGGTAGGCACCGCCGACCGTGCCGGCCAGCCCATCCATTCGGCAGGCCTCGCCGGCGAAAATCAGGCGCTCGGCCGGGAAAGCGTCCGAGAGGACCGCGCGCTGGCCGGCATCGCCTGGGCGTGCATAGGCGTAGGCGCCGAGGCTCAACGGATCCTCGCCCCAATCGGTGACCAGCGAAGCGCCCAGCCGCACCTTCTCTCCAAGCATCCGACCGAGCTCGGCGCGGGCGAGACCGTCGGCCGCACCAGCATCGCCGGCTAGCGACCAGGCGAGGCGGCCACCGACGAAGCCGGTCACGTACGGGCGCCGCTGCGGCCAGACACTGAACGTCATGTTGCCGTCGCGGTCGACCAGCAGGCTGTCCTGCTCGATCCCAAGCCCGCCGGGTCCCGGCCCCGCCAGGCCGATCTTGGTCAGCAGGCCCATGGGCAGCGCGTGGATCGCGGCCTGGACCGCGAGCGGCAGCGCCGGATCGAACGCGATCGCGCCGGAGGCCAGCACGCCGGTCGAGACCGTGACGATCGCTGCGCCCGCCCGGACCGTACCTTGGCTGGTCTCTGCGGCCACGCCGGGGCCGGACCAATCCAGCCGGGTCACGCGCGTGTGCAATTGGACGTCCTGCTGCAGCCGGCGCTCGATGAACGCGCCCACCCCGCAAGGCGGCTGCAGATTCGGGCCTTCGAGGGTGTTGCGATGCCAGTCCTGCAGGCTGAGCACGTCGGCATCGGCGGCGGCGATGATCGCGCCTTCCCACAGCGCGATCGTTGCCGCCCAGGGGTCATCCTGCATCGGGGCCAGCGCTTCGGCCAGGCTGATATCGGGGCCGGCGAGCGCGGGGGCCACCACGGCGTCCAGCCGCTCCCAGGCGTGGTCATACGCAGCCAGCTCCACCGGCGTAGCCGGCCGGCCACCGACGAACAGGCGTTCGGTCCGCGCCGCGTCGGCGTTGATCAGCGCGTCCTCCGGGCGGGCGAGGGCAACCAGCGGGTTTCGCTCGGCTGCGTGCAGCCAAGTGGCGCCGTGATCGAAGACGGCGCCCCCCAGCGCCGCGGGCTGACTGGTCCAGGCGCGCCCGCCGACCCGGCCGCTTGCCTCGACGATCGTCACCGGAATGCCGCTCTCGCGCAGCCGCCGCGCCGCGGACAGCCCGGCAACCCCGGCGCCCACGATAAGAACCCCGCTCTCGAGGACCGAGGGCGCCGTCACAAGCGGCGCACCTCCTGCCATGGCCAGGCGCCCAAGACCGGCAGCCCCCAGCCGATCCAGGTCCCAACGACCGCTATTCGGACCAGGGAAATCAGTGTCGGCAAACGTTGCATCGGGGTGCCACTACACCAGGCCATCGGACTCAGGATATAGGGCGCCGGTGCAGCAAGACATCGCCGACTCCGCCTTCCCCCCGACCCTGGTGACCGGCGCGACCGGGTTCGTCGGCTCGGCGGTGGCGCGCGCACTGCTCGGGCGCGGCCTGCCGCTTCGCCTGCTGGTCCGGCCCGGGAGCGACCGGCGTAACATCCAAGACCTGCCGGCCGAACTCGTGGAGGGCGACCTGCGCGATCCGGCCTCGCTGGCCGCCGCCGTCGCCGGCTGCATCTATGTCGTGCACGTCGCCGCCGACTACCGGCTCTGGGTGCCCAAGCCCGCGCCGATGCTGGAGGCCAACGTGACGGGGACAAGGGAGCTGCTGCGGTCGGCGCGGGATGCCGGGGTCCAGCGCATCGTCTACTGCAGCAGCGTGGCAGCACTCGGGCTCGTCGGCGACGGCACGCCGGGGACGGAAGACACGCCGGTGCACGAAGAGGCGCTGATCGGCGTGTACAAGCGGTCCAAATACCTCGCCGAGCAAGAGGTGCGGCGCTTGGCGCGCGAGGAGGAGGTGCCGGTGGTCATCGTGAACCCCTCCGCACCGATCGGGCCGCGCGACATCAAGCCGACGCCGACCGGCAAGATGGTGCTGGACGCGGCGGCCGGGCGGATGCCGGCCTATGTCGATACCGGGCTGAACGTGGTCCACGTAGATGACGTCGCGACCGGGCATGTGCTCGCCTTGGAGCACGGGGCGATCGGCGAGGCCTATATATTAGGCGGCGTCGACCTCGGCATGGCCGAGATCCTGGCGATGGTCGACGACATCATGGCCCGGCCGGTGCGGCGGCGGCCGCGGCTGCCGCACGGGGCGCTGTGGCCGGTGGCGCTGGGCATGGAAGGCGCGGCGCGGGCTTTCCGAATCGACCCGCTGGTGACCAGGGAGATGCTGGCGATGGCACGCAAGCAGATGTTCTTCAGCTCGGCCAAGGCGCAGGCGCAACTGGGCTACACCTATCGTCCGGCGCGCCAAGCGCTGGCCGACGCGATCGCCTGGTTCCGCGCCGAGGGCCGCCTCCCCGCATGACGATCCTCGCCGCCATCGCGCTGCTGGCCTGGGTCTATTTGCTGGTGGCGCACGGACGTTTTTGGCAGGCCGGCCCGGTGCTCCAGCCGGCAACGCCCTCGGAGGCAGCCGCGGTGGACGTGGTGATCCCGGCACGCGACGAGGCGCAGAGCATCGAGGCAACCCTGCGCTCGCTGCTGGCGCAGGAGTATGCGGGGATGCTGCGGATCATTTTGGTCGACGACGGCAGCACGGACGGCACGGGCGACATCGCCCGCTCCCGGAGGGAGAGGGAGTCGCTGGCGGCCAGCCTGACCATCATCGACGGCGCGCCGCGCCCTCCCGGCTGGAGCGGCAAGCTGTGGGCCGTCGCGCAAGGCGTCGAGCACACCACCGCCCCCCTAATCCTGCTCACCGACGCCGACATCGTCCACGACCCGGCCCACATCGCCACCTTGGTCGCCAAAGCCGAGCGGGACCGGCTCGATCTCGTCTCCGAAATGGTCGAGCTGCGCGCCGAAAGCTGGGCCGAGCGCGCCCTGGTGCCGGCCTTCGTCTTCTTCTTCCAGCTGCTCTACCCGTTCGCCCGCGTCAACGACCCGCGCAATCGCACTGCGGCGGCCGCCGGCGGCACGATGCTCGTGCGGCGGACCGCGCTCGACCGGATCGGCGGCATTGCCAGCCTGCGCGGCGCGTTGATCGACGACGTGACGCTCGCTGCACGCATCAAGCCTGCCGGCGCGATCTATCTCGGCCACAGCATGCTCGCGCGCAGCCTCCGGCCCTATCCGGGTGCGGCCGATATCTGGCGCATGGTGGCGCGCACCGCTTACGTGCAGCTGCGGTTCTCGCCGCTGCTCTTGCTGGGCACGGTGGCCGGGCTGTCGCTGATCTGGCTGGCGCCGCCGCTGCTGGCGATCTTCGGCAGCGGCCCGGCGCAAATCATGGGCGCGCTGGCCTGGGCCGGCTCGGCGCTGTCTTTCCTGCCGACGCTCGGCCGGTTCCGCCAATCCGCGCTCTGGGCCGCCACGCTGCCGGCGATCGCCTCCTTCTACATGGCAGCCACGCTCGGCTCGGCATTCGACCACCACCGCGGACGCGGGGTGGTGTGGAAGCGCCGCGCCTATCGGGACGCCGGGCCGTGAGCTCGGTCGAGACCTGGTCGGGCAAGGATCGCGGCGACGAGAATTTCCCTGTCGGCTCAATCCTGGTCCGCCCGGCGCTACGGCCGCACGTGCACGCTTTCTACCGCTTCGCCCGCGTCGCCGACGACATCGCCGACAGTCCCGCCCTCGCGCCCGAGGACAAGATCGCCCGGCTGGACCGGATGGAGGCAGTGCTGCTCGGCCAGGAGAATGAGGGCGCGCCGAGCGCCACTCTGCTGCGCGCGAGCCTCAAGGAGACTGGTGTGACGACCCGGCACGCGCAGGATTTGCTCGTCGCCTTCCGGCAGGACGCGACCAAGCGCCGCTACGCGAGCTGGGACGAGCTGCTGGAATATTGCCGCTACTCCGCGATGCCGGTCGGCCGGCACGTGCTGGATTTGCATGGCGAGGAACGCGATACCTGGCCGTCGAGCGACGCACTCTCCGCCGCGCTGCAGGTGCTCAACCATGTGCAGGATTGCGGGAAGGATTTGGCCGCGCTTGACCGCTCCTACCTGCCGGAAGACCTGCTCCTGGCATCTGGCGCGACCGTGTCGGACGCGGCCGCGCCGGCCGAGACGCCCGGGCTGCGCGCCGTATTTGAGCAACTGCTCGACAAAGTGGACGAGCTGAACGCGACCGCCGAGGAATTGCCGCGCCGGACCCGCGACCGGCGGCTGCGGATCGAGGTCGCGGTCATCGTCGGCCTGTCCCGGCGGCTCGCGCGGCGGCTGCGCGCCGGCGACCCGGTGGCGACAAGGGTCAAGCTGCAGAAGCTGGACGTCGCCGGGTCGGTAGTCTCGGCGCTGCGGTGGGCGGCATGACCGCGCTCGGCGCCGCGTCCGCCGACTTGGCCGAGGTGACGCAACTCGTGCGCCGAGCCGGCACCTCGTTCTACCGCGGGATGCGGGTGCTCCCGAGCGATCGGCGGGCCGCGATGTATGCGATCTACGCGTTTTGCCGGCTGGTGGATGACGTCGCCGATGAGCCCGGGCCGATCGCGGAGAAGCTGGCGGGGCTCGCGGCCTGGCGCGACCGGGTCGACGCGCTGTATGGCGGACACGCTGGCGACGCGGTTACCCGCGTGCTGCTGGCCGCCGTGCCGCGCTATGGATTGCGACAGCAGGATTTCATGGCGGTGATCGACGGCATGGAGATGGACACCGCCGCGATTGTCGCGCCCGACTTGGCGACGCTCGACCTGTATTGCGACCGGGTGGCGGCCGCGGTCGGCCGGCTCTCGGTGCGCGCCTTCGGCGACGCTTCGGCGGCGGCCGACGAGGTCGCCTGGCATCTCGGCCGGGCGCTGCAGCAGACCAACATCCTGCGCGACGTGGCCGAGGATGCCGGCCGCGGCCGGCTCTATTTGCCGCGCGAGTGGCTCGAGGAAGCTGGCGTGCCGCCCGAGCCCGCGGCCGCCCTGCATCACGCGGCGCTGCCCGCGCTGTGCGCGCGTATGGCGGCGCAGGCGCACCGGCATTTCCTGCAGGCCGATGCGGCGATGGCCCGTTGCGCGCCGCGCGCGATGCGGCCGGCCCGGCTGATGGGCGCCACCTATGCCGCGCTGCTCGAGCGGCTGCAGCGCCGGGGCTGGTCGCAACCGGAAATCCCCGTCCGCCTGCCGAAATGGCAGAAGCTCTGGATCGCGCTCCGCTACGCTCGATGACGCTCCGTCATGTCCATGTCGTCGGCGCGGGCCTGGCCGGTCTCGCCGCCGCGGTCTCGCTCGTGGGGCGCGGGATCGCGGTGACGCTGCACGAAGCCGGGCCGGCGGCGGGAGGCCGGTGCCGGTCGTATTTCGACCGCGAGCTCGGCTGCCGGATCGATAACGGCAACCATTTGCTGCTGTCTGGCAATCGGGCGGCGCATGGCTTCCTGGCGACGGTCGGTTCGGCCGGGTCGCTGGCCGGGCCGGGTGCGCCGGTCTTCCCGTTCGTCGACGTCGGCAGCGGCGAGCGCTGGACGCTGCGGCCCAATCGCGGGCGGCTGCCGCTGTGGATTTTCAGCCGCGCGCGACGGGTGCCTGGGACGCGGACCGCCGATTACCTGCAGCTCCTCGCGCTGCGCCGGGCCGGCGCCGATGCCACCGTCGCCGGAACGCTCCGGCCCGGCACGCTCTACCGCAACCTGCTGGAGCCGCTGGCAATCGCGGCGCTCAACACACCGCCTGCCATCGCGAGCGCAAAGCTGCTGAGCGCCGTCGTCGACGACAGCCTGGCGCGCGGCGGCAGCGCGTGCATCCCGGCCTTTCCGAGTCAAGGCCTCTCTGAAACCTTCGTCGACCCAGCGCTCGCCTGGCTTGCCGCCCGTGGCGCCACCATCCGGTTTGGCAGCCGGGTGGCCGACATCGAGCAGGACATTGGCCGCGTGACCCGGCTCGGACCGGAGACGATCGGCGCCGAGGAAGCGGTGATCCTCGCGGTGCCCGCCCCAGTCGCTGCCGGTCTGCTGCCAGGTTTGACGGCGCCCGACCAGTTCGAGGCGATCCTCAATATACATTTCCGCATCAAGGCCGACCCAGGCGAGGCCGGCTTTATCGGGATTGTCGGCGGTACGGCGGAGTGGGTTTTCGTCAAGCCCGGCGTCGTCAGCGTGACTGTATCGGCCGCGAACAGTCTGCTGGAACGGCCAGCTGTGGCTCTCGCGCAACAAGTGTGGCAAGATGTGCGCACCGCGCTAAGCTTGCCTGAACCGATCCCACACTGGCGCGTGTTAAAGGAGAAACGGGCCACGTTCGCCGCGACTCCGAGCCAGAATCGCCTGCGGCCGCAACCGCGCACGGCGCTTTGCAACCTGGTACTCGCCGGTGACTGGACCGCCACTGGCTTGCCCGCAACCATTGAAGGTGCGATCAGGTCCGGTCACACCGCGGCCGAATCCGTTTTCGCCGCCAAATTCTGAGCAGATTTATCCTATGTCGAGTGACACCCTAGCCCATCCGACGACCAGCGCCGCCCCGGCTCTGGAACATGCGATTGGCGAGGCCACCAAGGCTCTTTCCCGCCGCCAGCGGCCCGACGGGCATTGGGTTTTCGAGCTGGAAGCCGACGCCACCATCCCCGCCGAATACGTGCTGCTGGAGCATTATCTCGACCGCATCGACCCGGCGCTCCAGGCCAAGATCGGCGTCTATCTCCGGCGCATCCAAGGCGCCCACAATGGCTGGCCGCTATTCCATGACGGCGCCTTCAATCTCTCCGCCAGCGTCAAGGCCTACTATGCGCTGCGCTGCATCGGCGACCCGGCCGACGCGCCGCACATGCTCCGCGCCCGTGCCGCCATCCTGCAGGCCGGCGGCGCCGAGCGCTGCAACGTGTTCACCCGCATCCAGCTCGCTTTATTCGGCCAGGTGCCCTGGCGCGCCGCCCCGGCCATGCCGATCGAGATCATGCACTTGCCGCGGTGGTTCTTCTTCCACCTCTCCAAAGTGTCGTACTGGTCGCGGACCGTCATGGTGCCGCTGCTCGCATTGATGGCACTGCGCCCCCGCGCCCGCAATCCACACGCCATCGGCATACCAGAACTGTTTTGCACGCCGGCGGAACAGGTGCGGGACTGGATTCGCGGGCCGTACCGCTCGCTCTGGGGCCGCGTCTTCAAGGCGCTCGACATGGCCGTGCGCCCCGCCGAAGCATTCCTGCCACGGCGCAGCCGGGCGAGCGCGATCAGGGCGGCGGTCGACTTCGTCACCGAGCGGCTGAACGGCGAGGACGGGCTGGGCGCGATCTACCCGGCGATGGCGAACACCGTCATGATGTTCGACGCGCTCGGCTATCCGCCGGATCATCCCGACGCCGCGATCGCCTGGCAAGCAATTCGCAAGCTGCTGGTGGTGACCGAGGACGAAGCCTACTGCCAGCCCTGTCTTTCCCCGATCTGGGACACCAGCCTGGCCGGGCACGCGATCGCCGAAGCGTTGGGCGCACACCCCGACGTGGATGCAGCCTGCCAATGGCTGGCCGAGCAGCAGGTGACAGACGTCCGCGGCGACTGGGCCGAGATCCGCCCGCACGCCCCTCCGGGCGGCTGGGCCTTCCAGTACGCCAACCCGCATTATCCGGACGTGGACGACACCGCCGTGGTCGGCATGCTGCTGCACCGCGCCGGCGACCCGGCGCACGCGCCGAACGTCGAGCTGGCGCGGCATTGGATTCTCGGGATGCAGAGCGCGAATGGCGGCTGGGGCGCCTTCGACGCGGACAACACGCACCACTTCCTCAACCACATCCCGTTTGCCGACCATGGCGCGCTGCTCGACCCGCCGACCGCGGACGTGACCGCGCGCTGCATCTCCTTCCTCGCCCAGCTCGGCCATCCCGAGGACAATCCGGCGATCGAGCGGGCGATCGAGTATCTGCGGCGCGAACAGGAGGCGGAGGGGAGCTGGTTCGGCCGTTGGGGCACCAACTTCATCTATGGCACTTGGTCCGTGCTCTGTGCCCTGAACGCCGCTTGCATCCCGCTTGACGATCCGATGGTCCGCCGCGCGGTCTCCTGGCTCGAGGCGAAGCAGCGCGCCGATGGCGGCTGGGGCGAAGATGAGGAGAGCTACGCCGACGCGCCGAATGGGGAATACCACAGCAGCACCGCTTCGCAGACCGCCTGGGCCATGCTCGGCTTGATGGCGGTCGGGGAGACCGGCCCGGTGGTCGCGCGCGGCGCCGAATTCCTGGCCCGGACGCAGGGCAGCGATGGCGAGTGGGACGAGCAGGCCTATACCGCCGTCGGTTTCCCGCGCGTGTTCTACCTGCGCTATCACGGCTATCGCTTGTTCTTCCCGCTGATGGCGCTGGCTCGGTTCCGCAACCTGCAGCGCGGCAACAGCCGCCGGGTGGCGTTCGGTTTCTGAAGGCGTCGGGATCGTCGTCGGCTTGCAGGCCGAGGCGCGGCTGGCGCGCCGGCTCGGTGCGCCGGTCGAAATAGGCGGCGGCACCGAGGCTGGCGCCGCGGCGGCGGCGGCCCGGCTGATCGGGCAAGGGGTGCGGAGCCTGGTGAGTTTCGGGCTCGCCGGCGGGCTGGACCCGACGCTGTCGCCCGGCGCCATCGTTGTGCCGGACGTGATCCTGTCCGGCGACGGGCATTGGCCGGCGGACCCGAGGCTGGCGGCCGGGCTGGGCCGGGTTGCCGGCGCGCTGTTCAGCGGCGGCGACGTGGTGGCGAGGGCGGCGGAAAAGCGGGCGCTGCATGCGCGCACCGGCGCGGCCGCGGTGGATCTGGAGAGCGCGGCGGTGGCCGAGGCGGCGGCGCGCCACGCGATCCCGTTCGCCGCCTTGCGCGCAATCTGCGACCCGGCGTCGCGCTCGCTGCCGCTGGCGGCACTGGCGGCGCTCGATTCCGAAGGGCGGATCGGCATGCGGCGGGTGATGACTGCGGCGCTGTCCCGGCCCGGTGAGTTCCCCTCCCTCCTCGCGCTCGCCACCGACGCAGCCAGGGCCCGCCGCGCGCTTCGCACGAGGGTGGAGGCGATCCGCAGACTTGGGACGCTGGCCTGAGGTCAACATCCGCCCTCCCGCAATCGCCTCGCATCGGCTACACCCGCCGGCATGACCCCGCTCAAGCCCGCCCAGCACTATCCTGCGATGCAGGACCCGCAATCGCAGCCGCGCTATACCGGCCTGGCCACCTTCTTCCGCACGCCGTATACGCAAGACCTCGCCGAGGCCGATATCGGCATCATCGGCGTGCCGTTCGATGGCGGCGTGACCAACCGGGCCGGGACTCGGCATGGCCCGCGCGAGGTGCGCAACCAGTCGAGCCTGCTCCGGCCGCACAACCCGGCCACCGGCGCCGCGCCCTTCGCGACCGCCCGAGTCCGCGACCTCGGCGATTGCTGGATCGAGCGCCCCTACAATCTCGAAACCGCGCTGCAGGAGATCGAGGCCTTCTACCGCACCGTGGTCGAAGCCGGCGTGATCCCGGTGAGCGTGGGCGGCGATCACTCGATCGCGTGGCCGATCCTGCGCGCCGTCGCCGCCAAGCGGCCGGTCGGCATGGTCCACATCGACGCGCACGGCGACACCGGCGACGACTACATGGGCTCGCGCTTCCACCATGGCGCCCCCTTCCGCCGCGCCATGGATGACGGGTTGCTCGACCCGCATCGTGTGATCCAGATCGGGCTGCGCGGCACCAGCACCACGCCCGGCGGCATGTGGGCCTATAGCGAGCAGGCCGGCATGCGGGTCATGCCGATGGATGAGGTGCACGATCGCGGCTGGCGCTGGGCGGTGGAGGAGGCGCGCCGGGTCGTGGACGGCGGACCGTGTTATTTGAGCTTCGATATCGACAGCCTCGACCCGGTTTGGGCGCCCGGCACGGGAACGCCCGAGGCGGGCGGCCTCACCATGATCGAGGCTCAGCGCATCTTACGCGGGTTGATGGGGCTCGATTTCGTCGGCGCCGACTTGGTCGAGGTAAGTCCGCCTTTCGATATCGGCGGCCTGACCGCGTTCCACGGGGCATCGATCCTTTTTGAGATTCTTTGCCTGGTCGCGCGCGCACGCACGCCTCAGGCGCCCTGACATCCGTCAGGGCGGCGCGATCAGGTCGTGGGCGGGAGCCGAGTTCCGACCTTGGTCGGCGGCTGCGCCGCGCAGGTCGCAACAAGGCGGCCTGGGCCGGAACTGACCGGGTTATAGCCGTATGGGCAAATCTCGCTCGCCTTGAGGTTGCAGTCCACTTTGCTGTCGAACCATCCGCCGCACTTAAACTGGTATGCGGGCTGGTTCGAGGCCGTGACGGTGTTGGCCACGGACGCACCGCACCCGGCGAGCCCCATTAACAAAAGCAACGGAAAAGCGTAGCGCATGCGTTATCATGCCTGGTCCGGGCCGATTGGACAATCCCTCCCGTTACGGAACCCAGGCTTCGAGGCTGCCGGCCCGTTGCCGGGACTGCGCAGGGCGCACAACCCAGGGTGTACCCTGGCCGAGGCGGAGCGCGAGCGCCTCGGCAGCGGCGCGGTCCTCTGCCCGGAAATAGAGGATCGTCGGAACGCGAAACCCCGAGGTGGACGCCTCAAGCTCGACCTGCCCGGAGGTGGATTGAAGCTCCGCGGCGATGCGGATGCCTTCCCCCAAGGCGCTCTGATCCGACTTTCGATAGCGGATAACGACCCGTAGCTGGGGAGTTTCCGGCGTCGGGGGCGGCGGAGCTTGTGCGGCGGCCGGGGCAGGCGGCGCGGATTGCTGCGGCGCGGATTGCTGCGGCTCGGTAGCCGGCGGTGACGCGGGCGCAGGGGACGGAGAGGGAGGGGAAGCGGAGGGTGTTGGCGCGGCGGCCACCGGCGGCGGCTGGGCGGCGGCGGGGATTGTGGGGGCTGGAGCGGGCGGAGGCTCGGTGTGCGTGGGCAACGCGGCCTGGGGTGGCGCGGGCGGCTCGGGGCTCGGCGCCGGCGCGGCCGGCAAGGGGGTCGGCGGCGGCGGCACGGGCGCCGATGGCGGCGCTGCTGACGCCGGTAGCGGGCTGGCGGCGGGCGGCGTTGGGGCGGGCGGCGTTGGAGCGTGCAGTGTTGGAGCGTGCAGTGTCTGGGCGGCCGGCGCCGGGGCCGGCGGCGGTGAAGTCGGGGTTAACGGCGTCGCCGGTTCGGGGAACGGCGTCGCTGACCCCGGATTGGCATCAACTGGTCCCGGCGGACTGAATTGCTCCAAACCGGGAATGCGGCGCAGGTACGGCGCGACGAAAGTGCGCAATTCCACCGGGTCGCCGAACCAGAATGCGGCCGCAGCTGCAGCGGCGATCGGGAGGAGCAGGAACCAGACCCAGATCCGCCGCCGCTTCGGGGGGGCCGCCGCGGGCGGCCGCCAGGGTAGGGGTCGGATCGGCTTGACTATTGTCTTGGTGTTGGTAGGCCGGACCGCACGGAGCGGGGTAGCCGCGGGCGGCGGCGGAGCCGGCTGAGGTGGTGGTGGAGGTGGTGGTGGCGGTTCGAGAGCGGCCGGCACCGGAGCCCGTGGTTCTTCCGGCCGGACCGGCGTGCCCGCCGGCGGCACGATCGGCTGGAACAGCGACACGACATCGGTGAACGACCGCCGCTCACCTTCCTTTTCAGCTTTGTCGCCCATTGCGCCGTTCCGATCCAATCAGGCGCCGAGATGCGTCGAAAGGAAGGCCTGAACGTCGTCCCAGAGCTGAAAGGCCGGTGCTTCGCGATAGGTTGGGCGATAGTCGGCCAGGAAAGCGTGGCCGGCATTCGCGTAAAGCTTGACCTCAAATGGTTGGCGCGACTTAGCGAGCTGCTCGCGCAGCGCGTCGATATCCACGGGCGACGGGTTGGTGTCCTCGGCCCCGAACGCGCCCAGCAGCGGGCAGGAGAGGCGCTGGGCCAACTGCAATACAGGGGTCGGGCGCTGCGCCGTGCTCTCCGCATCTGGCGTCGCCCGGGCGATGAAGCCGCCCCAGCAATCAATGGCGGCATCGACCTTGTTGCTGCTGCAGGCGAACAGCAGCGTCTGCCGCCCGCCGGAGCAGAAACCGATGCAGCCGACCTTGCCCGACGCGCCCGGCAGCGCGCGCAGGGCGGCCGCCGTCGCCTCGAGATCCTGCACCACCTGCGCGTCCGGCAGCGCGAACATTGTTTTCATCACGGAACCCATATCCGCCGGGTCGGGACCGCCGATGCGGGCGTAGAGGTCGGGGGCGATCGAACTGTAGCCGGCCTGGGCGAAGCGGCGCGCGAGGTCGTGGATGTGCTCGACCATTCCAAACGCTTCATGGATCACGATCAACCCAGGCCGACCCGGCTGCGACGCATGCGCGAGATACGCCGGAATGCTGCCCCCGGCGCTGTGGACCTGCACGGTCTCGGTACGGATGCTGGCGGGATCCTCGACGTGACCAGGGACTTTCAACGCGCACTCCTGACATATGCCCAGCGAAATCTTAAGCCGGAGTATAGCCCTCGACGAGGGCGAGCGCAGAATCCGTGGTTTCTTTGCGCAGTTTCAGCAACGGGGCGTATTCCGGGCTGTCGTAAAAGCTCCGCGCCTGCTCCAGCGAGTCGAATTCGATCACCACCAGCCGGTCGAGGCTGAGGTCGCCCTCGAGCCAATGCACTGCGCCCGCGCGGACCAGGTATCGGCCGCCATAATGCGCAACCACGGGCAGCATCTGCTCACGGTAGACCTCGTACTGTTCCGGGTCAGTGACCGTTATATTCGCGATCAGGTAGCAAGCCATGCCGCGATCTCCCAGTTTGCGGCGCAGAATGCCGGACTTCCGGAGGCGGCTTCAATATCGGCGGTTAGGCCGGCTGGAGGGCCTCGCGCACCCGGTCCGGCGTGATCGGGAGGCGGGTGATGCGCATCTTCGTGCCCAGCGCTGCCTCGACCGCCGAGGCGATCGCGGCGCCTGCGGCCGAAATGCCGCCCTCGCCGGCGCCCTTGACGCCAAGCGGGTTGATCGGGCTCGGCGCGTCCTCGGTGAGCAAGGTCTCGAAGGCCGGAACCTCCATCAACGTGGGGATCAGATAGTCGGCAAAGCTGGTGACGAGCGGCTGGCCGTCCTCGTTGTAGCGGAACTCCTCGAAAAGCGCGCCGCCGACCCCCTGCGCTGCGCCGCCGGCAATCTGCCCCTCGACGAGCATCGGGTTCACCGCCCGGCCGACGTCATAGGCGACGATAAAACGCTCGACGGTGACGCCGCATGTCTCGGGATCCACGAGCACCACGGCGAGGTGGATGCCATACGGATAGGTCATATGGTCGGTGGTGAAGCTGGCGGCCTCGCTCAGCTGCGCCAAGCCCGCCTCACGCGCGCAGGCGACGGCGGCCTCGCCAATCGCAAGCGAGGCGCCAGCCGGGTTGTCCGCCGGCTCGATGCGACCATCGCGGAGCGCGAGCGAGGCGGCCGGGCACTGCAGCAGCTCGCCCGCCTTGGCCAGCAGCTTGGCGCGCAGGGCGGAGCTGGCGATGCTGGTCGCCGCGCCCGTCATGACGGTCACGCGCGAGGCGAAGGCGCCCATGCCGCGGGCGATGCGGTCGGTCTGCCCGTGCACCACGCGGACCCGGTCGTAGGGGATGCCGAGCTCGCTCGCGACCACCTGCGCCATGGCGGTCTCCACGCCCTGACCGATCGAGGCCGCGCCGGTCACCAGCTCCGCGCTGCCATCGCCCGCGATCGAGAGGATCACATCGTCGAACGGGCCGAGCCCGCTCTTCTCCACGAAGTAGCCGAGCCCAATTCCCACCCACTCGCCCGCCGCGCGCCGGCGCTGCACCGCGGCGGTGAGGCGGTCCATGTCGACGTGAGCGAGCAGCCGTTCGAGCAGCCCCGAGAAATCGGCGGAATCGTAGACGACCTCGGTGCCCAGCGCATCCAGCCCTCGGCGGAACGGGATGGCGTCGCGCGGAATCAGGTTGCGGCGGCGGATTTCGATGCGGTCGAGCCCGAGCCGGTCGGCGACGCCGTCGAGCAGCCGCTCGCGCACGAACGACCCCTCGAAGCGACCCGGCGCGCGATACGTCCCCGCCGGCGTCTTATTGGTCAGCCTGATATGTCCGGTGGCCCGATACGCGGGCACAAGGTACGGCCCCGGCAGCATGCCCGCGGTCAGGTCGGTCACCGTCGCCGCGTGGGTGCGGACATAGGCGCCCTGATCGGCCCAGAACTCGTCCTCGATCCCCAGGATCACCCCATCCGCGTCCACCGCGGCGCGGATCCGGTGGAGCTGATCGCGCGAGTGATTGGCGGCGAGCAGGTGCTCCTTGCGGTCTTCGATCCATTTCACCGGGCGCTGCAGGCGCTGCGCCGCCAGACAAACAAGAACGTCCTCCGGGTAGAGTTCGCCGCGAATGCCGAAACCGCCGCCGACATGACCCTCGAACAGGTGGATTTTTTCCAGCGGTATGCCGAGCATGTTGGAGATGAACTGGCGGTTGGCGTGCGGGACCTTGGCCACGCCGTAAAGCTCGAGCCGGCCCAGCTCGGCGTTGAGCACGCCAAGCGCGCCGCGCGTCTCCAGCGGCACGCCGGTGTGGCGGCCCACCTGCAATTCCAGCTCCACGACATGCTTGGCGGCCGCAAAGGCGGCATCGAGGTCGCCATAGTGCTTGCGGATGATCGCGGCCTCGGTGGTCAGCCCTTCGGCAAACGTGCCAGGCGGCGACGCAGCCATGATGATCGGGGTCTGCTCGTCGATATCGGCAAAGACCAGCTCGGCGGCGTCCTCGGCGCGGTAGGGGTCGTCGGCAAAGACGACCGCCACGGGCTCGCCGACGTAGCGGACCGTGCCCTGCGCCAGGATCGGCTGCCGGTAGGGGCCAAGGCCGGGGACTCGGGTCATGCGGAAGTCAATCGGCGGGATTTCGGCGACATCGGCGCCGGTCCAGACCGCGACGACGCCCGGTGCGGCGAGCGCCTCTTCGATATCGATGGACAGCAGCGTGCCGAAGGCGACCGGCGAGCGCACCACGCGCATGCAGAGCTGGCCGGGGAAGCGCAGATCGGCGGCGAACCGTCCTTCCCCCCGCAGCAGCGGCGGGTCTTCCAGCCGCTTTACGCTGCTGCCGATTCCGCCCACTTGCCCATATCCTGCGCGGCCGCGACCACGGCCTTGACGATGTTGGTGTAACCGGTACAGCGGCAGAGATTGGACGACAGCACGTGGCGCAGCCGCTCCATGGTGACCGGCTCAGGCTGTTCGAGCAGCCAGGTCGCCAGCATCAGGAAGCCGGGCGTGCAGAAGCCGCATTGCAGGCCGTGCTTCTCCCAAAAGGCTTGTTGCAGCGGCGAGAGCCGGTCGCCATCGGCGAGGCCCTCGACGGTGCGGATCGTGGCACCCTCGGCCTGCACGCCGAACATCAGGCAGGAGCGGACGGGCATCCCGTCGACGATCACGGTGCAGGCGCCGCAGACGCCATGCTCGCAGCCAAGATGCGTGCCGGTCAGGTTGCACTGGTCGCGCAGCGTGTCGGCGAGCGTGCGGCGCGGTTCGACGGTCACCCGGGTCGGGATGCCGTTAACGGTGAAGGCGACGGTGACGGTCTCGCTCACGGTGCGGCGCCTCCTGTAGCGGCGCGGATCAGGGCGCGCAGCCGGTCCGGGGTGACAGGCATCTGGTAGATCTCGATGCCGAGCGGGGCGAGCGCGTCGCAGATCGCGTTGACGACCGCCGCCGGCGCGCCGATCGCGCCGCCCTCGCCGACGCCCTTGGCCTCGGTGACCGAGGCGCCGGTCAGGGTGCACAGATGATGGATCTCGATCTCGGGGATTTCGGCCAAGGTCGGCGGCAGGAAATCGGCGAAGCTGCTGGTGAGGATGTTCCCGTCCTCGGCGTAGATGATTTCCTCGAGCAGCGCGTTGCCGATGCCCTGCGCCACTCCGCCTTGCACCTGCCCGTCCACGATCATCGGGTTGATCAGCCGTCCGGCATCCTCGACCACAATATACCGCTCGATACGCACCCCGCCGGTCTCCGGATCGACTTCTACGAGCGCGATGTGGCAGGCGTTGGAGAAGGTTCCGGCCGGGTCATAGACCGCGGACTCGTTGAGGTCGTAGCCGATCTGCGGGCTGAGCGACCCGGCGCCGTGATAGATCGTGCGGGCAATGCTATCGAGCGTGATCGACGCCCCGGTCTCGGCAACCACGGCGGCGCCGTCGCGCAGCGAAATCCGGTCCTCGCTGGATTGCAGCAGCACGGCGGCCGCGCGCTTGAGACGCTGCGCGAGCTGGGCCGCCGCGAGCTTGCTGGCCCCGCCGGCGATCACCAGCGAGCGACTGGCAAAAGTGCCCCAGCCATACGGCGTGCGATCGGTGTCGCCATGCACGATCCGGATGCGCGAGAGGTCGACGCCCAGCTCGTCGGCCACGATCTGCGCCAGCGTGGTGCGCAGGCCCTGGCCGTGCGGCGAGATGCCGACCCGCACGTCCACGTCGCCCGAAGGGGTCATGCCGATCTCGACCCGCTCATAGCCGGGAGTGATCTCCATCGACCGCGCGGCGAAGGCGGGCGTGCCATAGCCGGTGCGCTCGTTGATGACGGCGAGCCCAATTCCCAAGTAGCGCCCTTCCGCCAGCGCCGCCCGCTGGCGGAAGCGAAAGCCGGGGATGTCGGCCAGGGCGACCGCCTGCTCCATCGCCTCGATGTAGCTGGCCTCATCGAGGACCAGGCCGGTAACCGTGGTGTGCGGAAAACTGTCGACCAGGTTGCGGCGCCGGATCTCGACCAGGTCGAGACCGAGCTCGCGCGCCGCCCGGTCCATCAGCCGTTCGAGCCCGAAGGTGATCGCCGGGCGGGACACGCCGCGATAGGGCGCCATGGGGCAGGTATGGGTGGCGACGCCGCGCGCCCAGGCGCCGTAATCCTTGATCTTGTAGGGTCCGGGATACTCGGCCAGCGCCATCAGCGGCTCGACCCCGCACGTCGTCGGGTAGCAAGAAAAGGCGCCGATATTGGAAAGAATGTCGACATCGAGCGCGAGCAGCGTGCCGTCCGGCGCAAACGCGCCGCGAATGCTGTGGCGCTGGTCGCGGCTGTGCGCCGAGGCGATCAGGTTCTCCCGCCGGTCCTCGATCCAGGCGAAGCTGCCGCGGTGCCGGCGCGCGAGCCACACCAGCAGCACGTATTCCGGGAACAGCGACATCTTCTGCCCGAACCCGCCGCCGACATCGGGCGCCACCACGCGCAAATCGGCTTCCCGCATGCCGATGCAGTCGGCGATGCCGGTGCGCATCATATGCGGCATCTGCACCGACCCGGTGAGCGTCACCCGGCCGCTCGCCCGATCCCACGCCGCATGGCCGCCGCGGCCCTCCATCGGCGAGGCGTTCTGTCGCCCGGAAACCAGGTCGAAGGCCACGACATGCGCGCCCTCGAACGCTGCGTCGCACCCCGGCGTGCGGAGCCGCCCCTCGACGACGACGTTGTTCGGCGCCTGCTTGTGCACCGCCGGGGCGCCTGGGAGGAAGGCGGCGGCGAGATCGACGGCCGGGTCCTCCGGCTCGATGTCGATGAACACGGCATCGGCCAGGTCCTCGGCCGCTTCCGGCGTATCGGCGACGACGGCCGCGAGCGGCTGCCCGACATAGGAGACGCGCTCGAGCGGCAGGATCGGCTGCTCGATCGGCACATAATTGAAGCGGTGCAACCGCGGCACGATCGGGCGGATGCCTTCGAGTTCCGCGGCCGTGACGACCAGGGAGCCCGGCGGCATATCGTCGGGAAGCTGCACTTCCAGGATGCGGCCGTTGGCGAACGGGCTGCGGATGAAGCGCACGGCGCGCGCGCCGATGGCGATGTCGGCGACGTAGCGGCCCTCGCCGCGGACGAGGACCGGGTCCTCGAGACGGGGAACGTTGCGGCCGATCCAGGTCGCGATATCGTTCATGCGGCCATCGCGTCCCGCAGCGCGCGGCGCAGCATGGCGCCGGCGAGGTCGCGGCGATATTCGGCGGAACCGTGGATGTCGCCGGCCGGGTCGGTGGCGGCCATGGCGGCTTCGGCGGCGGCGGCAAAGAGCTGCTCGGACGGCGCGGCGCCGGTCAGGATCGCCACCGCCTCGGGTGCTGCGACCGGCGTGGAGGCGACGCCGCCGAGCGCGACCCGCGCTTCCCGGATCACCCCGCGATCGACCCGCAACGCCACGACCGCCATGGCCAGCGCGAAATCGCCGGCGCGGCGGCTATACTCGGCAAAGCCGCAGCGCCAGGAAGCGTCCAAATGCGGCAGGCGGATCTCGGTCAGCAGCTCGTCCGGGCGCAGCGCGGTGGTAAAAATCGTCACGAAGAACTGGGCCGCCGGAATGACCCGTTCGCCCTTGGACCCCTCGGCCACGATTTCGGCGCCGAGTGCGAGGGCCAGCGCGCACCATTCGGAAGCCGGATCGGCGTGGGCGAGGCTGCCGCCGAAGGTGCCGCGGCTGCGGATCGGGGTGTGCGCGATGTGCGCCGTGACGCGGGGCAGCAGCCTGCCGAGCGGCCCGTCGGCGACCGGCGCCTCGAACGCGGCATGACGCGTGCGGCCGCCGATCCGCAGCGTGCCGCCCTCGATCCGAGTGCCCTCCAGGCCCGGCGCGCGATTGATGTCGATCAGCATCGCCGGTCGCGCGAGCCGAAAATTCATCGCCGGCACCAGGCTCTGCCCGCCGGCGAGCACCTTGGCTTCGTCGCCGTACTTTTCCAGCAAGGCGATGATCTCGGCCCGGCTCTGCGGCGCGTGATAGGCGAAGGCGGCAGGCTTCATCCGACGTGATTAACTCCGGCGCATATTGATCCACAAGGTCCGCGCCTGGCCGTCGCCGACATTGGTGAAACGGTGCGGCTGCGGCGAAGGGTACGAGATCAGGTCGCCGGGACGCAGACGATGCGTGCGGCCATTCACCACAACTTCCAGCGAGCCCTCGAGCAGGACGCCGTACTCGTAGCCCTCATGCCCAAGCGGGGCGGCGGCGTTGCTGGTGCCTGGCTCATACTCGTTGAGCGCGACTTCGATGCCGCGGGCCCGGTCCTGCTTGAGGATGCGGCGCCGCACCCCGGTGCCGGTCTCGTAGACGCGCTGATCCTCAAGGCGCGCCACCGGGCTGCCGTCGGCGTCGTCGGACCGGTCGAGCAGGTCGCTCATTTGTGCCCCGAGCGCCGAGGCGACGACGACCAGCGTGCCGATCGACGGCCCGGTCTTGCCACGTTCCAACAGGCTGAGCATCGACGTGCTGAGGCCGGTCAGGTCGGCAAGCGCCTGCAGGGTCAGCCCTTTCTCGCCGCGCAACGACCTGATGTTGTGCCCGATCGCGGCCAGCACGTCGGCTGTCTCGTCGTCGTTTTGCGCAAGCTGGGTTTTGGGCATGCTCAACACCTTGGGCATAGCAGGATACACGAGTTCAACAGTTTGGCCAGGCTGCCGGGAACCGATTGACTGTCACTCAAAAACCAGTTTGAGTCCCAGCATGACCGAAGCCAGCGACGGCGTGCAGATCCTCACCCTCGACGAGCGATGCCCGGCGCTCGATCTCGTCGAGCAGGGCGGGACGGCCGTCGCCCTCGTCTGGCCCGGCACCGGCGCAGCCCAGCGCTCCATGCACCACATCGCGCTCGACGCCGGCGGACGGACCCAGGCGCTGCGGCATCAGGGCGAGGCGGTGTATTACGTCAAGTCCGGCGCCGGCACCGTCACCGACCCGGCGGACGGCAGCGCCAATGATCTCATCGAGGGCTCCATGATCCATATCGAGCCGGACACCGGCTACCAATTCCACGCGGGAACCGGCGGAATGACCCTGCTCGGCGGTCCCTGCCCGGTCGACCCCGCCCTCTACGCGCATCTGTAAAATGGCAATCCGCGTCTTTCACCGCGACACCCCGAGCATGCGCCTCCCGCTCATCTCGAAGGATGCGCGCTTCGTAGTCTGGCTCGGTGTTGGCGCCGAGACGGCCAACATGAACTACGTCGTTATGGAGCCCGGCGAGACCAACATCGCGCACATCCACGCGCAATCCGAGGACACGATCTTCATCCTCGCCGGCGAAGGCACCGTGCGCGACTTCGATCACGGCACCGAGCACCGTTTCCACGCCGGCCAGGCAATCCACGTCCCCATCGGCCTGAAACACGCGGTTGCCGCCGACCGCGGGGTCGGCGTGATCAGCGTCGGCGGCCCCTGCCCGGCCGACCGGGCGCTGCTCCGCGCGGCCGGCGTTTTGAAGGACTGAGCGATGAAAATCACCGACCTCACCCACCTCATGAACGTCCACACGCCGGGCTGGGTCGGCTATGCCGAGAACAAGATGTACTATGCGCAGAACCTGCAGACGAAGCGCATCGTCGCGCAGCGCGTAGACATGGCGCTGCATTGCGGCACCCATATCGACGGCGCCATGCACGGGACCGACGGAATGGGCGACATGGCGTCCTATTCGATGGATTTCCTGGTCGGACCCGGCGCCGTTGTCGATATTTCGCAGCACATGGACGATTGGGCGCTGATCACGCCGGAGATGCTGGAACAGGCACAAGTAGAAATCCGCGAGGGCGACATCCTGATCCTGCACACCGGCTGGCACCGCTACTGGGAAGGGCAAAAGCAGCAGGATCTCGTGCGCTATTTCTGCATGCACCCCGGCGGCGGGATGCCGTTGCTGCGCTGGATGCTGGATCGGAAAATAAAGTGGTTCGGCATGGACACCGGCTCCTGCGACCACTCGATGAACACTTCTATTCGTTACATGCGCCCCGATCTGGCGGCCCGGTTCGAGGAGAAGGTCGGGATGAGCTGCTCGGAGTATTTCGGCACGTTCGAATACCAGCATGCGCGGTCCGGCCGGATCGTTCGTGATGACGTGTTCCCGTTCCACAGCCTGGGCTTCCAGGAGGGGCTGATCCACGCCGAGAATGTCGGCGGCGACATCGAAATGATGCTGAACAAGCGCTGCCTGATCGGCGCCTTCCCCTGGCGCTACGAGGGGCTCGAGGCGTGTCCCTGCCGCATCCTGTGCATCGAGGACGCCGGCGATAGCGTCACCGCCCAAGGCGACGTTGCCCGCGCGATCTTCACCCGCGGCGGCCGATGAAGGTCGAACAGTCCTTCACCGTCGCGCGGCCGATCGCCGACGTCTGGACGTTCTTCCAAGACATTCCGCAGGTCGCCACCTGCCTGCCCGGCGCCGAACTCACCGCAGAGAAGGCGCCGGGCACCTACACCGGCAAGGTCTCGCTGAAGCTCGGCCCGTTCGGCGCGAGCTTCGAGGGCGAAGCGACCGTCACTTTCGACCAGGAGCGGCGCGCCGGCCACATGGAAGGCAAGGGCGTCGACAAGCGCGGCGGCAGCCGCAGCAAGATGGCGGTCGATTTCGCGCTGACCGCGCCGGACCCGGCCAGCACCAAGGTCCAGGTCGATGCCGACATCACCCTCTCCGGCGCCATCGCCCAGTTTGGCCGCACCGCCATCATCCAGGAGACGGCGAACATCCTGATCGGCGATTTCGTGCGCAACCTTGAAGCCAAGCTAGCGCCGCCAGCGTCTGCGGCGCCCGAACCGGCGCCGGCCGCGCCGCAACGCATCCGCGCCGGGCGGCTGATCTGGCTCAGCCTGGCGGCCTGGGTCCGCCGGCTACTCGGCGGCAAAGCGCTGTAGCCCAGTGCGCGCCTATATCGCCGGAGCCAAGCAGGTTTTGCCCGACACTTTCGCGGGCTTCTTCGACCCGACGAAAAGCGCGGTCGTCTCCATCGACCTGCATCGCGGCCACCTCGAGGACTCGCCCGACTGCCCCTGCCCGGCGCCGCGGGCGCGCGAGATCGTGGCCAGCGTCGACGCGTTCCACGACAGCGCCCGCGCGCTCCGCGTCCCGGTCATCCACGTCCGCAGCGTGCTCCGCCGCGGCGGCGTCGATGACATCAACGGCACGCAGAAATCGGCCTGGAGGCTGGTCTTTCCCCTGCATGTCGGCGCGATCGGCAATGCCGACGAGCACGCCATCGAGGGCACGCGCTGGAACGAGTTCGTCACCCGCGTCGACGACAGCGACCTGATCGTGCAAACAAAGAAGCGGCTGACCGCCTTCTACCCGAGCGACCTCGATTTTTTGTTGCGCAATCTCGGCGTGACCGCAGTCACGCTGAACGGCTGCCTCACCGATTGCTGCGTGCTCAACACCGCGTTCGACGCCGCCAATCTCGGCTACCGTGTCACGGTGCTGAAGGATCTCGTCCGCGGCTCGATGCCCGAGCTCGAGGAGGCCGCGCTCCGGATCGTCGCGCTGCACACCGGCGTGGTGGCCGATTCCGCGGACTTGCTTGACGCTTGGCGCTCACACTGAGGAGAACGGACTTGCCCAGGATCGCATGGCTTGCCGGCGCAGCACTGATCGCCGCCATCCCGGCTTACGCCCAAACGCCGGTAAAGGTGGCCTTCATCATCACCGATCCGCTCGCCGGGTCGGCCTGGACGCAGGCCTGGGAGAGCGCGCGCAAGCAGGTCGCCGACACGCTGCATGTGCCGACGACGAGCGTCGGCCCGGCGCCGGAGAACAACCAGGTCGCCGTCCAGGCGAACGATTTGATCAAGCAGGGCTACAACGTCATCATCGCCGAGGATTTCGCTTACCAGCCCTTCCTGCACACGGTGGCCCAAGCGCACCCGCAAACCAAGTTCATCGCCATCGGCCCAAATATCGAGCCGCATCTGGACAATGTTTCCACCGTCTATGGCAATCTCTGGCAGGTCCGCTACGCCGAGGGCGTGCTGGCCGGGCTGATGACGAAGACCAACAAGCTGGGCTTCGTCACCGCGCACACGATCCCCTCGGTGGTCGCCGGCATCAACGGGTTCGAGCTCGGCGCGCGGTCGGTGAACCCGAAGGCCGAGACGATCGTGATCGCGACCAATGAGTGGTACGCGCCGGCGGCCAGCACGCGGGCGGCGCAGACGCTGGCGGCGCGCGGTGCGGACGTGATCGCGCAGCACGAGGACGATACCGGGGCCACGCTGGGCGCCAAGGCGGCCAAGGTGTGGAGCATGGGGTCGGAGGCCGACACGCATGCGGCGGCGCCGGCGACCTATCTGTCCGGGTCCGTCTACAATTGGGGGGATTACCTGGTCGGCAAGATTCGCTCGGTGCAGGACGGAAGCTGGAAGGCGGACGATTATTCTGGGGATCTGAAATCCGGGCTGGTAGCGCTCGGGCCGATCGCTGCAGCGGTGCCGGCCGACGTGAAGGCGAAGCTCGAGCAGGTGGTGGCCGGGCTCAAGGATGGCAGCATCCAGGTGTTCAAGGGGCCGATCCGCACCAATGACGGCAAGGAGATGGTGCCGGCCGGGCAGACGCTGGAGGATGCGGGCCAGATCTACGCCAAGCAGACCGGCTTCGTGGAAGGGATC
The DNA here is from genome assembly GCA_965276815.1 of Acetobacteraceae bacterium. Lineage (GTDB taxonomy): Bacteria > Pseudomonadota > Alphaproteobacteria > Acetobacterales > Acetobacteraceae > JAVVHH01. The sequence goes on from CBDIBE010000004.1 coordinate 26,286, forward strand.
GTCGGCAACATCAAAGGCTAGCGGATTGGCCCGGGAAACGGCTTCGGTCGAGACACGAAGGGTCAGCAAGGCGTTCGGCGGCCGCCGAGCGAACGAGAACGTCGATTTTCGCGCCCACTCCGGCGAGATCCACGCGGTCCTGGGCGAGAACGGGGCGGGCAAGAGCACACTCGTCAGCATGCTGTCCGGCGTCTACCGGCCGGATAGCGGCGAGATCCTGGTGCGCGGCGAAGCGGTGCAGTTTCGCTCGCCGCGCGACGCGTTGCGGGCGGGGATCGGGGTCGTCTACCAGGAATTCCGGCTGGTCGAGAACCTGACCGTGCTGGAGAACGTGCTGCTCGGCTCCGGCGAGCGCCCGTCGGCGAGCGTGCGGCGCCGGGTCGCCGACGTGGCACGGAGCGCCGGGTTCGAGCTGCCGCTTTCGGCACGCGTGAGCAGCCTGCCAATCGCGCAACGCCAGCAGGTCGAGATCGTCAAGCTGCTGTTCCGCGACTTGCACGTGCTGATCTTCGACGAACCGACCGCCGTGCTGGGCGAGGCGCAGGTGGGCGAGCTGTTCGCCGCACTCTCGGCACTGCGGGCACAGGGAAAGACCATCATCCTCATCACCCACCGGCTGCGCGAGGTGCGGATGCTCGCGGACCGGCTGACGATCCTGCGGGACGGCACGGTCCGAGTCCTCGATTCGCCGGTGGACGCGTTCACCGACCAGGAATTGGCAGAGCAGATGGTGGGGGCCGATACCGAGGCGGCGCCGGTCCGCCTCGAGACCCGGCCGGGTGACGCCGTGCTCCGTCTCGCGGACGTGCATGTGCGGGCCGCCTCCGGCGCCGGGCTGCGCGGGGTCGATCTGGAGGTGCGCGAAGGCGAGATCGTCGGCGTGGCCGGCGTGCGCGGCAACGGGCAGCGCGAAGTGGCCGAAGTCGCGGCCGGGCTCATCACGCCGGATGTCGGGACGGTCGAGCGGCGGCTGGGGCCGGTCGGCTTCATTCCCGAGGACCGGCTGGGCATGGGGCTGTCCCGGCGCATGACCGTGGCGGAGAATTTGGCGCTGCGCTGCTATGCCACGGCACCCATTGGCCGGCCGTGGCACTTGTCCCGCACGGCGCTGCATGGCTGGGCCGCCGCGCATATCGACGCCTACGCGATTCCGTCGGCGCCGGACGCGCTGGTGACCCGGCTCTCCGGCGGCGGGCTGCAGCGCGTGGTGATCGCCCGCGAGCTGGACCGCAATGCACCGCTGATCGTCGCGGCGCAGCCGACGCGCGGGCTGGACATAAGGTCGGCAGAATTCGTGCGGCGGCGGCTGCTGGACGCGGCGGGGCGCGGGGCGGCGGTGCTGTTGGTGTCGGAGGATCTGGATGAGCTGATCGCCGTCAGCTCGCGAATCCTGGTGTTCTACGAGGGTGCGGTGGTCGCTGCCGTGGCGCGCACCGCGTTCGACCGGCGGCGTCTCGGCGCGATGATGCTCGGCGCCGATGCGGCTTGAGCGGCGGCTCGAACCGAGCCTGGCGGCGCGGATCGCGGTGCCGATCGTCTCCGTGCTGGCCGGGTTGCTGGCGGGGGCGCTGGTGATCGAGGCCGGCGGCAACAATGCGGTGGACGCATACAGCACGATGTTCGCCGCCTCGGTCGGCTCGGAGGGCGGCTGGCAGGCGACGCTGACCCAGGCGGCGCCGCTGATCCTCACCGCGCTGGCGGTCGCGATCCCGGCGCGGATGGGCTTGTGGAACATCGGCGGCGAGGGTCAGCTCACCATCGGCGCGACCGCGGCGACGGGGATCGGGCTGTTCGTCGACCTGCCGGGCGTGCTGCTGCCGATGGCGATGGCGCTGGGGGCGATGGCGGCGGCGGGAGCCTGGGCGCTAATTGCTGCGGTGCCGCGGGCGCTGTTCGGGCTAAACGAGATCATCGTTACCCTGTTCCTCAACTACATTGCCATCCAGTTCATGACCTACCTGGTCAACGGCCCTTGGGGCGACCGGAGCGCCATCGGTTTCGCCTTCACGCCGCCGATCCCCGAGCGGGCGGGACTGCAAGGTGGCGTGCTGATCGCGGTCGCGGTGGCACTCGCGGCCGCCTGGATCGCCAATCGGACGCCGCTGGGGCTTACCATCCGTCTGGTCGGCGTGGGCACCCGGCTGCCGGAATATCTGCAGCTCGGGGTACGGCGGTTGATCGTGGCCGGGCTGGGGGCGAGCGGGGCGATTGCCGGGCTCGCCGGCGCGATCCAGGTGATGGGAGTGACCCAGCGGCTCGAGCCCGGGATTTCGAGCAATTACGGCTATAGCGGCATCCTGGTCGCCTTCCTCGCCGCCGGCAGCGTGCTTGGGGTTGTGCTGGGCGCGCTGGTTTACGGCGCGCTCATCGTCGGCGGCCTGGCGTTGCAAGGCATCGGCGTGCCGTTCGACGTGTCGCTGGTGGTGCAGGCGCTGATCATCCTGTTCCTGCTCAGCGGCCAGGCCGCGCTGCGCTACCGAATCCGCCTCGGCCTGCCCGCGTGAGCCCGTTTTGGACCGATACGCTGCACCAGGCGGTGATCGCGGCGGTGCCGCTGGCGATCGCCGGCCTCGGTGAGCTGCTGGCAGAGACGGCCGGGGTGATCAACCTTGGTGTCGAGGGGATGATGCTGATCGGCGCCGTCAGCGGCTATGGCGCCGCGGTCGGCACCGGCGATCTGTGGCTGGCGCTGCTCGCCGGGGCCGCGGCCGGGGCGGCGTTCGGCGTGCTGCACGCGTTCCTGACCGTCACCCTGCGGATCAACCAGATCGCGGTCGGGCTGACGCTGGTGTTCCTCGGGACAGGCCTCTCCGGCTATGCCGGCCAGGCGATCGCCGGGGCGCCGGTCATCGAGTCATTCACGACGGTCGCCATACCAGGTCTGGCCGGGCTGCCGATCATCGGGCCGATCCTGTTCGAGCAGGATGTCGTCGCCTACGCCACCGTCCTGTTCGGCATCCTGGTCTGGGCGATGCTGCGCCACACCGCGCGTGGCCTCAACCTCCGCGCCGTCGGCGAAGACCCGGCGACTGCAGACACTGCGGGCGTCCCGGTCAGCCTCTACCGCTACGCCGCCGTGATCGCCGGCGGCGCGCTGGCCGGCGTCGCGGGGGCCTATTTTGCGCTAGCGGTCGCGCATGCCTGGGCCGAGCAGATCACCGGCGGCCGCGGCTGGATCGCCCTGGCCGTCGTGATCGCCGCCAATTGGCGCCCGCTGCGGCTGATCCTGTTCGCGCTGTTATTTGGGGTGGTGGACAGCCTCAACTTCGCCATCCAGGCGATCGGCTCGGACTTCCCCAGCTCGATCCTGCAAATGCTGCCCTACGTGTTCACATTGCTCGTCCTAGCGCTGAGCGTGATTCTTCGCCGCGGGGCTGTGGGCCTAGGGCCGATGGCGCTCGGCCACCCGTACGACCGCGAGGAGCGGATCTAGCGGACCCTTACCCTAACCCTCTCCCAAAGGGAGAGGGAGAAGGCAGCGAACTTGTGTTAGCTGAGCTTGAGGTTCGCCGCAGCCTGCTTGCCGCGCTCGGCGACCACCTCATAGGAGACCTTTTGGCCTTCATTGAGCTGGGTGAGCCCGGCAGCCTGGACGGCGGTGATGTGGACGAAGACGTCCTTGCTGCCGTCCTGCGGCTGGATGAAGCCAAAACCCTTGTCCGGGTTGAACCACTTAACAGTGCCGATTGCCATCTTCTTTTGCTTCCGTGTCGTAGCAGCGCCTGACGCAGGCGCCGCGGGGGTAGTAGTTAGGGGGTTTTCTTACTCGCGCCGGCATCGCCACCCCCGGTAAAGGGAGCGGGATCAAGCGTCCTTAGCTTGAGGCGAGCCTAAACTGTGCGCGTGGCGACCCTTCTCCGTCGCCTAAGCCATAACATATGGTGGAGCCGAGGGGAATCGAACCCCTGACCTCCTGAATGCCATTCAGGCGCTCTCCCAACTGAGCTACGGCCCCTAGGCTTGGGAAGGCGGCGATATAGACTGCCGCGGCGCCCCCGGCAATCCCTCTACTCGGCCGCATGCTCGGGGATCGGCGCGTCAGCCTTCAGCCCGGGCGCGACCTTGAACTCCGCTTCCGTCTTCAAGCGCAACTCCTCGACTGTTACGCCCGGCGCCGCCTCGATCAGCGTCAGCCCGTCCTGCCCGGGGTTATCGACCGCGAGCACGCAGAGATCGGTCACGATCAGGCTCACCACGCCCGCGCCAGTCAAGGGCAGGTTGCAGCGCTTGAGGATCTTCGGCGCGCCCTTGGCGGTATGTTCCATGAGCACGACGCATTTCGGCACGCCGGCCACCAGATCCATGGCGCCGCCCATGCCCTTGACCATCTTGCCGGGCACCATCCAATTCGCGAGGTCGCCGTTCTCAGCCACTTGCAGCGCGCCGAGGATGCTGACGGCAATATGCCCGCCGCGGATCATCGCAAAGCTCTGGGCACTGTCAAAAATGCTGGTGGTCGGCAGCAGGGTCACCGTCTGCTTGCCGGCGTTGATCAGGTCCGGGTCTTCCTCGCCCTCATAGGGGAACGGGCCGATGCCGAGCATGCCGTTCTCGCTCTGCAACTGCACGCTGATGCCGGGCGGGATGTGGTTGGCCACCAGGGTGGGGATGCCGATCCCGAGATTGACATACATGCCGTCCTCGAGTTCGCGGGCGGCGCGGGCAGCCATTTGGTCGCGGGTCCAGGCCATGATTTCCTCCTAAAGCGGGATGACCGTAGGCGTTATCGCCGAAGGTCTGAATCCCGCGTGGAAATAGAAGCGTAGAGCGAGATGAGTGAGCGAAAGCGAACTCATGACGCTCTATGCCGGCAGGGGATCGGTGCCGGCGGCGGCAGGGACCGCGGCTTCGGCACGCTTGCGGGTCGTCCGTTGCTCGATGCGCTTGTCCGGATTTGGAACGTGCACCAGCCGTTTGACGAAGATGCCCGGGGTGACGACGTGGTCGGGATCGATCTCGCCGGGCTGCACGAGATGCTCGACTTCGACGACCGTGACTTTCGCCGCTGTGGCCATGTTCGGGTTGAAGTTGCGCGCCGTCCGCCGGTAGACGAGGTTGCCCTCGGTATCGGCTTTCCAGGCGTGGACGATCGCCAGGTCGGCGAAGATGCCGCGCTCCATGACGTAGCGATGGCCGTCGAACTCGCGCTCCTCCTTGCCCTCGGCGATCTTGGTGCCGACGCCGGTGCGGGTGAAGAAGGCCGGAATGCCGGCGCCGCCGGCGCGGATGCGCTCGGCCAGCGTGCCCTGCGGGTTGAACTCGATCTCCAGCTCACCGGCCAGGTACTGCTTCATGAAAGTGGCGTTCTCGCCGACATAGGAGCTGATCATCTTCTTGACCTGCCGCGTCTGCAGCAGGACGCCGAGGCCTGCATCGTCGATGCCGGCATTGTTGGACACGATGGTCAGGTCTTTCACGCCGCTGTCGCGGATCGCCTCGATCAATTCGGCCGGGATGCCGCATAGGCCGAACCCGCCCGCCATGATGAGCATCCCGTCATGCAGCAACCCGGCCAGCGCCGCCTTGGCATCAGGATACACTTTATTTGCCATTGCCGGTTTCCTCCGTTCAGGCCGCCAGGACTCCATGCTGGCGCAAAAACCCGAGCAGCGACAACAGGGGAAGGCCCACTATCGCCGCCTGCTCGCCGATCACTTCGTCGAATAGATGTATCCCAAGCCCTTCGAGCCGGTAAGCGCCGACGCTGGAGAGGATCGCGTCGCCCTCCGCGTCCAGGTAGTTGTCCAGGAAGGCATCGCTGAACGGGCGCATCCGCAGGCGAGGCTGCGCGACATGCCGCCAGATCTCCTGTCCACCACGATAGCACACGACGGCGGTGACGAGCGTATGGGACCGCCCGCGCAGCACGCCGAGCTGGGCGCGGGCGGCGGCGCGATTGGACGGCTTGTCGAACCAGTCGCCGTCGCAGATGAGGAGTTGATCCGCGCCGATCACGACCGGGTCCGGATCGCGCACCCGTGTGGCTTTCAGCCCTGCCAGGGTGAGCGCCGTCTCGGCCGGGTCAGCGCCCTCGGCGCGCATCGACGCTTTGATCGAGGCTTCGTCCACCCGGGCCGGCCGGATGTCGAATCGCAGCCCGCAAGAAGCCAAAACGGCAGCGCGCGCCGGCGATTGGCTGGCCAGGATCAAGGCCGGCGACGCTGCCTGGATCACCGGGCCGCCGCTTGCTGCGCGCGGCGCTTGCGCTCGTGCCAGGCCTCCATGAGCTGGATCACCGTCGCCGCCGTCTCTTCGATCGAGCGGCGCGTGACGTCGATCACCGGCCAGCCGCGGCGGTTGCAGAGCCGCCTCGCCCAGACCAGTTCGGCCTTGACCACCTCGACGTCCACATAATCGGTGTTGCTCGTCCGCACCCGCCCGGCATCGTCGCCGCTGGCGATCAGCTTCAACCGGTGCCGCCGGATTTCGATCAGTGCCAGCGGGTCGAGCGTCAGGCCGATCACCGGACTGCTCGGCTCCTCGAGCCCCGGCGGATCGGGTGTGCCCGGGACCAGCGGGACATTGGCCGCCTTGACCCCGCGGTTCGCGAGATAGAACGAAGTCGGCGTCTTGCTGCTGCGCGAGACGCCGACCAGAACCACATCGGCTTCCGGCAGCCCCGCCTGCGCCTGGCCATCATCATGCGCCAGCACGAAATGCATGGCGTCGATGCGGCGGAAATAGTCGGCGTCCAGCACATATTGCCGGCCCGGGCGGGATTGCGCCTGCTCGCCGATCCGCTCCTGCAGCAGGTTGAGCACCGGGTCGAGCACGTTCAGCACCGGCACCCCGAGGCGCAGGCAGGTGGTCTCCAGATCGTTGCGCAGCCCCTTGTCGATCACGGTGGAGAGCACCGGGCCCGGATCGGCCTCGATGCCCTCCAATACCCGATGCAGCTGGAAGCGCGTCCGGATCAGGCTCCAGCGATGGTATTGGATGTTGACATGCTCGAATTGGGAGATGGTGGCGCGTGCGACGCTGTTGAGCGTTTCCCCCGTCGCGTCCGAGACCAGGTGCAGGTCGATGCGGTGCGGTTCCATAATTGCAAGGATAACGGGGATAACCCGGCCTTGGCAGCCCAAACCCGGTGCCGCACGCGCAAAGCGGGGACAAACTTGTACGCTCACGGAACCGGGAGCAAGTTCGCAGGGGTCGCCTCACGAAACGGGGAATATCGGTTTGCGCCCTGCTAATCAGGCGGTTGCATGGCGTTCCTGCTGTGGACATCGCCGGGAAAGGGCGGGAAAAGCCGGGTACCCCCGGACTCACAGCCTCCCTATACATCCACTCTAAAGAGTCATCTTTTATGAGTCGTTGAAGGAAACGCGATGACCAACCCCGTTCTACGCGTGCTCGCCGGTCAGGCGGTCTGGCCGCCGCCGATCTGGCTGATGCGCCAGGCCGGGCGCTATCTGCCAGAATACCGGGCGTTGCGGGGCCAGGCGGGCGATTTCATCAGCCTCTGCACCACCCCGGCACTGGCCGCCGAAGTCACGCTGCAGCCAATCCGCCGCTTCGGGTTCGACGCGGCGATCCTGTTCAGCGACATCCTGATGCTGCCTTGGGCGCTGGGTTACGGGCTCGCCTTCAAGGAGGGCGAGGGTCCGGTACTGCCGCGGCTGGAGGATGAAGGCGGCCTCCGGCAACTCGATCCGGGGCGTGTGCAAGCCGCGATCGCACCCATTTTGGAGACGGTGCAGCGCTGCCGGGCCGGGTTGCCCGCACAGACGGCACTGATCGGCTTCGCGGGCAGTCCGTTCACCGTCGCCTGTTACATGGTCGAGGGCGGCGGATCGAAGGATTTCGCCCGGATCCGCGCGATGGCGCATGCGCAGCCGCAACTGTTCGGGCGGTTGATCGACATACTGGTGTCCAGCACGGTCGACTACCTCTCGGCGCAGGTTATGGCCGGGGCGCAAATCGTGATGCTGTTCGACAGTTGGGCGGGCGTGCTTTCGCCGCTGCTGTTCCAGCGCCACGTGATCGAACCGACGCGCCGCATCGTGGCGTCCCTCCGCGAGCTTCATCCCTCGATACCGATCATCGGCTTCCCTCGTCTGGCCGGCGTAGCGGTTGGCTTATATGCGGCGACGGGGGTCAACGCGGTGGCGCTGGACACCGGTGCGGAGCTGGGAGTCGCCGGGTCGCTGGTTCCGGCCGGGATTGCGACCCAGGGCAACCTCGACCCGCTGGCGCTGGTGGCGGGCGCCGCCGCGCTGGACACCGAGGCGCGACACGTGCTCGAAGCGGTCCGTGGGCGGCCGCATATCTTCAATCTGGGCCACGGCATCGTCCCGCAGACCCCGCCGGAACACGTCGCCGACCTGGTGCGGCTTGTCCGTGGCGCTTGACGGCAGCGGCGGGTTGGCCACTTTGCCCGCTATGCCGCAGCGCAAGATCGCCATCGTCTTGTTCAACCTGGGAGGCCCGGACAAGCCGGAATCGGTCCGGCCGTTCCTGGTCAACCTGTTCCGCGACCCGGCCATCCTCCGCGTCCCGTTCTTCCTGCGCCCGTTCCTCGCCCGGCTGATCGCCAATCTCCGGGTCAAGGCGGCGAGCGCCAACTACGCGATCCTCGGCGGCAAGAGCCCGCTTTTGGAACTCACCGAGGACCAGGCACGGGCGCTCGAGCAGGCGGTTCCGGGCGCGCGGTGCTTCATCGCGATGCGCTACTGGCATCCGTTCAGCCTGGAGACGGCGCGGGCGGTGCGCGCCTGGGACCCGGACGAGGTCGTGCTGCTGCCGCTCTACCCCCACTATTCGACGACGACGACCGGCAGCTCGCTGACCGCCTGGCGCGAGGCCGCAGCGCAGGCTGGCCTGGCCAAGCCGACGACGACGTTGTGCTGCTACCATTCGCACCCGAAATACCTGGAAGCGACCACGGCCATGCTCCGCCGCGCCTACGATGCGGCGCAGGCGGCGCTGCAGCCGGGGACCGGGGTCCGAGTGCTGTTCTCGGCGCACGGGCTGCCGGAGGTCATCATCAAGTCCGGCGACCCCTACCAGTTCCAGGTCGAGCGCAGCGTCGCCGGCGTGGTGCGCAGCCTGGCTATCCCGGGCCTCGATTTCGCCGTTTGTTATCAGTCGCGTGCGACCCCGCAGCGCTGGATCGGCCCCAGCACCGAGGAGGAGATCGAGCGCGCCGCCGCCGACAAGGTCGCCGTCCTCGTCGTGCCGATCGCCTTCGTGTCGGAGCATTCGGAGACGCTTGTGGAGCTGGACGTGGAATACCGCGATTTGGCGGAGAAGATGGGCGTCCCCGGCTATTTCCGCGCGCCGGCGCAAAACAGCGACCCCGGCTTTATCGCGGCACTGGGGGGACTCGTCGAGGCCGCGCTGGCGCACGGACCCGGCCTGTGTAGCTTCGTCGGACGCCGCACCTGCCCGGCGCCGCACCGCGACTGCCCGCACGCGCGCGCCGGAGAGCCCGCCGAACTCGCCGAGGCGGCGTGAGTTTCACGACGCCGCTTCCGCTTCGCCTGGTCATCTTCGACTGCGACGGCGTGCTGGTGGACAGCGAAGGCCCGTCGAACCGGGCGGTCGCCGAGGAGCTCACGGCGCTCGGCTGGGCGATGACCGAGGCGCAGAGCACGCAGCGCTTCATCGGCTATCAGCTCGGCGGCATTGCCGAGGTGGCCGAGGCGCATCTCGGCCGCAAATTGCCGGAGGGCTGGGTCGAGCATCTGCGCCGGCGGCTGATCGACGTGCTGGCCAACGAAGTCGAAGCGATGCCCGGCGCGGCCGAGGTGCTGGCGGCGACGGCGGCGATGGGGCTGGCGGTTCGCGTCGCCTCCAACTCCAGTCATCAGGAGATGCGGGTCAAGTTCGACCGCACGGGGCTGGCCGCACTGGTGGCGGCCAGGACGCATAGCGCCTATGACGTCCCGAAGGGCAAGCCGGCGCCGGACGTCTATCTGGCAGCCGCGGTGGCGGAGGGCGTGCCGCCTGGCGCCTGCGCGGTGGTGGAGGATAGCGTGCCCGGCACGATGGCCGCGGTCGCTGCCGGCATGGCTTGCATCGGGCTGGATGTGCAGGGTGACGGCGCCGAGCTGCTTGCCGCTGGCGCTTGCGTGATCCGCGAGCTGCGCGAGCTGCCGCCGCTGTTTCGCAGCGCCATGCGCCGCGCCGCATGAGTGTGCTGGCACAATTCTATCCGTGGACCAAATCCTTTCATGTGATCTCGGTCATCGCCTGGATGGCGGGCATTTTTTATTTGCCGCGACTCTACGTTTACCATTGCGGCGTGCCGCGCGGGTCGGCGGAGAGCGAGCGGTTCAAGATCATGGAGCGCCGGCTCTACAAGCAGATCATGGTGCCGGCGATGCTGGCGACCTGGTTCTTCGGCCTGCTGCTGGTGCTGACGCCGGGGATCGTCGATTGGTCGCATTTTAACTGGTGGTATGTGAAGTTGACCGCCGTGATCCTGATGACCGGCTTCCAGGGCGCGGCCGGCAAATGGCGCCGCAACTTCCTCGAGGACCGCAATCAGAAGCCGCATCGCTACTACCGGATCGCTAATGAGGTCCCGACTCTGCTCATGATCGTCGCGGTGATCATGGCGATCGCCAAGCCGTTCTAGCCATCGCCGATTTAAATCACAAGTCGTCGGAGTCGCGTAATGAATCAAGAATCTCTTAGGAGAGACCGTGCTTAAGATCGACCAGTAACATTCTGGATTCGTTCAGGCGCAATCTGAGTCGAACACGTTCACTAAGTAAGGCGGTTGCACGACTCACAGAGGCATGCCATTACGGCAGTCGATATATTGAAGGCCACGGCTGCAACCGTGGCCTTCAAATCCGCCATCCGTGGAACCGTCGGCGGAACAGGTTCCCTGCGTCTCCATCTACGAGGAGTTGGAATCCGGTGTCAAGACGGTTCCGTTTGATTATAGGAGCCATTTCATGGCGAAGTACAAACGTGCCGACTTCTTGAGCCAAAGTTTCGATACGGCCTTTGATCAGGCTCATTCTCCCGGTGGTGTCACCCCTGTATCGGGCATATATCGGTGCAGCGGCTGTGGGCGGGAGGACGCCTCTGTTAAGGGCTATCCGCTACCGCCCCAGAACCATCACCAGCACACAACCAGCCAGGGTCGGATATCGTGGCAACTGGCAGTCTGTGTGAACCACAGCCTGTAGCTCGCGTCGATTGGTCGCTCGTTTCCGCGAACGACCAATCTGCCTTCGGGGTGAACCCTGGAGACGCAAAACACTGAAAAAACCGGAAAGGGACTTGACGCGGACTGTCCTGAATGTCACCTGAACGGTGCGGCGCGGAAAACCGGCGCCGCATCCTCACAGAACCGGCGACCATTCGGCCCGGTTCGCTTCCTCACCAAAGGACAGCGCCTGCCCAGCCCATGGGCATGCAGGTTGGCGCGGCGTCCTGCCCCATCCGAGGCGACCTAATGCATCTCGCCGAGCTCAAAGCCAAAGCACCGGCCGATCTTCTCAGCTACGCTGAATCTCTCAACATCGAAAACGCGTCCTCGCTGCGCAAGCAGGACATGATGTTCGCCATCCTCAAGAACCTGGCGGACAACGAGCAAGCCATCTACGGCGAAGGCACGCTCGAAATCCTGCCCGACGGGTTCGGCTTCCTGCGCAGCAGCCAGGCCAATTTCCTGCCGGGTCCCGACGACATCTACATCAGCCCCAACCAGGTGCGCCGCTTCGCGCTGCGCACCGGCGACACCGTCGAGGGGCAGATCCGCGCGCCAAAGGACGGCGAGCGTTACTTCGCGCTGCTCAAGTTGAACACCATCAACTTCGAGCCGCCGGACGCCGTCCGTCACCGGATCAACTTCGACAACCTCACCCCGCTCTATCCGGACCGGCGCCTGAAGATGGAGGTGGAGAACTTCCAGTCCGTCGCCAAGGGACCCGGCAAGGACATGACGCCCCGCGTCATCGACCTGATCGCCCCCATCGGCATGGGCCAGCGCGCGCTGATCGTCGCGCCGCCACGTACCGGCAAGACGGTGATGTTGCAGAACATCGCCACCGCCATCGCCGCCAACCACCCGGAAGTTTTCCTCATGGTGCTGCTCATCGACGAGCGCCCCGAGGAAGTCACCGACATGAGCCGCACGGTCAAGGGCGAGGTCGTCGCCAGCACCTTTGACGAGCCGGCCACGAGGCACGTGCAGGTCACCGAGATGGTGCTCGAGAAAGCCAAGCGCCTGGTCGAGCACAAGCGCGACGTGGTGATCCTGCTCGACAGCATCACCCGCCTCGCCCGCGCCTACAACACCGTCGTGCCGTCCTCGGGCAAGGTGCTGACCGGCGGCGTCGACGCCAACGCGTTGCAGCGCCCGAAGCGCTTCTTCGGCGCCGCCCGCAACATCGAGGAAGGCGGCTCGCTCACCATCATCGCCACCGCGCTGATCGACACCGGCAGCCGGATGGACGAGGTGATCTTCGAGGAGTTCAAGGGCACCGGCAACAGCGAGATCGTGCTCGACCGCAAGCTCTCCGACAAGCGCACCTTCCCCGCAATCGACATCACCAAGTCCGGCACCCGCAAGGAAGAACTCCTGGTCGAGCGCGGCACATTGTCGAAAATGTGGGTTCTGCGGCGAATCCTGGGCCCAATGGGCATGGCTGACGCGATGGATTTCTTGTTGGACAAGCTGAAATACAGCAAGACCAACCAGGACTTCTTCGACGCGATGAACACCTGAACCCTACAAAAACGATACTGGGTCGACATCCACGTCGACCCGTGCCGTCCCGCTCACTCGCACCCGATCCAGCCACTCCCGCAAGATCGGCTGTACCGCCACATCCCGCCGCGTCTTCAGCAACAGCCGCCGCCGATGCCGCCCGCGCAATATCGCGAGCGGCGCCGGGGCCGGGCCAAGCACCGTGACGCCATCCCCGCGCGGCGCCGACTGGCCCAGATCCCGCGCCAGCTCGTCGGCCGCCTGCGCCTTGTCCGCGCTGACAATCAGCGCCGCCAGCCTGCCGTAAGGCGGCCAAAGACCCGGCCGGCGTCCCTCCGCCTCGGTCGCCATGAACGCCGCCAGATCGCCCCGGACCAGCGCCTGCATCACCGGATGCTCCGGCGAGAACGTCTGCAGCAACACCCGGCCCGGCGCTTCGGCCCGTCCAGCCCGTCCGGCAACCTGGTGCAACAGCTGCACCGTCCGCTCCGCCGCGCGCAAATCCCCGCCGGCCAGGCCCAAATCGGCGTCGACCACGCCCACCAGGGTCAGATGCGGGAAGTGCCAGCCCTTGGCGACGATCTGCGTGCCGATGATCAGGTCCACCTCGCGCGCCGCGATCCGATGCGCGGCTTCGGCCGCCGCGTGCGGGCCGGGGATGGTGTCGCTCGCCATCACCAGCCGCCGCGCCTCGGGGAACACCGCGTCCGCCTCCTCGGTGATCCGCTCCACGCCGGGTCCGATCGGCACCAGGCTGTGCTCGGCGCTGCAACTCGGGCAGGTCGGCGGGATCGGCTCGGTGTGGCCGCAATGGTGGCAGGTCAGCGCCCGCCGGGCCCGATGCTCGACCAGCCACGCCGTGCAGTTCGGGCACTGCATCCGATGCCCGCAGTGTCGGCATAGCGTCAGCGGCGCATAGCCGCGACGGTTGAGGAACAGCATGGCCTGCTCGCCGCGCGCAATGGTCTCCTGGACGGCTTCGATCAGGATCGGCGAGAGGAACTGCCCGCGCTCCGGCGGCGCGTCGCGCAGATCGATCGCCGCCACCGCGGGCAGCGCCGCGCCGCCATGCCGGGCGGCCAGCGTGATCCGCCGGTAGCGGCCGGCCTCGACATTGGCCAGCGTCTCGAGGCTGGGCGTGGCGGAAACCAGCACCGCCGGCGCGTCGGAAAGCCGGGCCCGCACTACGGCCATGTCCCGGGCGTGATAGACCACGCCCTCCTCCTGCTTGAACGCCGTCTCGTGCTCCTCATCGATCACCACGAGGCCCAGATCCGGGAATGGCAGGAACAAGGCGGAGCGCGCGCCGACGACGACCGGCGCCGCCCCCTCGGCCACCGCCCGCCAGGTAACCCGGCGCGTGCGCGACGGCAGATCGGAATGCCAGACCGCGGGGGCGACGCCGAACCGCTGGGCGAACCGCTCCAGCCATTGCGATGAGAGCGCGATCTCCGGCAGCAACACCAGCGCCTGCCGCCCTTGCGCGATGCATGCGGCGACGGCCTCGAAATACACCTCGGTCTTGCCCGACCCGGTGACCCCATCGAGGAGGGTCACGGAAAACGCGCGTGCGGCGACGGCCTCGCGCAGCGCTCCTCCCCCCGCATGTTGCGCGGGCGAGAGCACCGGGCCGGAATGGGCCGGGTCGGGCAGGTCGAACAGCGCGCGTGCCGGCAGCGCCACAGGCTCGAGCAAGCCGGCCTGCGCCATGCCGCGGATAATGCCGGTCCCCACCCCGGCGAGACGCGCCAACTCCGCCGTGGCGCGCGGCCGGCCGTCCGCCAGCACGGCGGCGACCCGCGCCCTGGCCTCGGTGATCCGTCCGCCGCCCTGCGCGGCGAGGCGCCATCCTGGAGCGGGCGTCTCGGAAACCAGCGCGTTCACGCGCAAAGCCATTGCCAGGACATCGCCGGGGAAGGCCAGCGTATAGGCGGCGACCCAGTCGATGAAGCGGCGCAGCGGCGCGGGCAGCGGTGTTACCTCCAGCACCGCCGTGACCGGCTTGAGCTTGCCGGCATCCAGGCGGGCGTCCGTGGCGCCGTCCCAGACGACGCCGACTTCCTCGCGCCGGTTGAGCGGGACGAGGACGACGTCGCCGGGTCGCGGATCGAGGCCGGGCGGCACGGCGTAATCGAACGGGCCGCGGAATGGGCGCGGCAGAAGGACAGGAACGCGCTTCCGGGGTGGCGCGTCAGACTGTAGGCTCGGAAAGCCGAGGCCGGGCTGTCCTGAGCGGAGAGAGACCATAATTCTGGATGACGCAGCACTGGCGCGATTGCAACGGGAGGCGGAAGCCTCGGGCGACGCGCTGCGCGACGAGGAAGGCGAGCGGTTCGTCGCCGCCTACCTGCGGGCCAACCCGGGCTGGCTCGCGGCGCACCCTGAACTCTACGCGGTGCTGGAGCCGCCGCGGCGGCTGCATGGCGAGCGGCTGACCGATCACATGGCCGCTATGCTGGAGCAGGCGCGGCGGCATGGGTCGGGGGCGGCGGCCGGGCGGCGAGCGGCGGACGGGTTCATGCAGCGCGTGCAGGACGCCGTGGTGGCGATGATGCGAGCGGCCGACGTCGTGTGGTGCGTGCAGCACGACGTGCCGGGCTTGCTGCGGATCGACAGCGTGTGCCTGTGCGTCGAGGGAGAGCTGGGCGAGGCGCGGGTGATGCCGGTGGGAACTGTGGACTCGGTGCTGGGTCAGCGTGGTGCGCTGGTGCGGGACGCGGCGCGCAGCCCGTTGCTGCATGGCGAGGCGGCGCCGCTGGCGACGCAAGAGGCGCTGGTGCGGGTGCCGCTGCATGCCGCGCCGGCGCTGTTGGCGCTGGCCTGCCGGGACGCGAGCGGGCTTGAGGGCGCCGGTACGCAGGCGTTGGCCTTCCTCGGGCAGGCGGCGGCGGCGGCGCTGGAGCGGGCGTGACCGCCTTCGAGGCGATTGCGGAGTTCCTGGACTGGCTGGCGCGCGAACGCGACGCCTCGAAGCTGACAGTCAAGGCCTATGCGACGGACCTCGCCGGCTTTCTCGGCTTCCTGACCGGTCATTTGGGCCACGAGCCGGGTCTGGCCGACCTTGCAGGGCTTGGCCAGGCCGATTTGCGCGCCTGGCTGGCGAGCCAAGCCGCGGCCGGAACGGTGAACGCGACCCGCGCCCGGCACCTCTCCGCCGTGCGCAGCCTTTACCGCTACCTTGCCCGCCGGCATGGGGTCACCAACCCGGCGCCGAGCCTGCTGGGCCGGCCACGGGCCAAGCCGCCGATCCCCCGCGCGCTGACGCCGCCGCAGGCGACGACTCTGGTCGAGGATATCGCCGAAGAATCGGATGACCCGCGCTGGCAGGCGCGGGACGTGGCGCTGTTCACCTTGCTTTATGGCGCCGGGCTGCGCATCGCCGAGGCATTGGCGCTCGACGCCGGACCGGCCGGCGATAGTTTGCGCGTGTTGGGCAAAGGCCGGAAGGAGCGGCTGGTGCCGCTGCTGCCGGCGGTGCGTGATGCGCTCGCGCTCTGGCTACGGCTGCATCCCGCGCCCGCGGCCGGCGCGCCGCTCTTCGTCGGCGCACGGGGCGGGCGGCTGAACCCAGCCGTCGCGCGCCGCATCATGCAGAACTATCGCCGCCGCGCCGGACTGCCGGAACACGCGACGCCACACGCATTGCGGCACAGTTTTGCCACCCATTTGCTCGCGGGCGGGGCCGATTTGCGCTCGATTCAGGCCCTGCTCGGCCATGCCAGCCTGTCCACGACGCAGCGTTACACCAACGTGGATCAGGCTGGGCTGCAGGCAATCTGGACGCGGACGCATCCGCGGGCCCGTTAGCGAGCCTTCAGATCCTCCTCGTCGTATTCTTCCATGTCGTGACCGTCCGCGGCCTTCTCAGCCTCCGCCAGGTCCGCCACGACCTCCTTGAGGGCTGACACGTCGAGCTTCTTCGCCTGGTCGATCAATTTGTCCGCCTTGGTCTCGTCGCCCTTCTCGAGCGCTTCCAGCGCGGCCTCGGTGAGATCGAGCGCCTTCTCGTGCTTGTCTTTCTTGTCACCGGCCATCCTGGCTCTCCTCTGTTCCCGAAGGCAGCGCAGCAGGGGGCGGCCGGGTTGCGTGCGTCAGGCGCGCGCGGCCAGCATCAGCGCCTTCATCCGCATCACAACACCGGGCAGGCCGTCCATCACCGCCTGCCCGATCAGGAAATGGCCGATGTTCAGCTCCTCGACCTCCGGGATGGCGGCGACGTGCGCCACGTTGGCGTAAGTCAGGCCGTGGCCTGCGTGGCATTCGAGGCCGAGCGCGCGCAGCGTGGCGGCGCCGGCCTGCAGCCGTTCCAACTCGCCCTCCTTGCCCTCGGCATAGGCGCCCGTATGCAGCTCGACGACTGCGGCGCCCAGCCGGGCGGCCGCCTCGAGCTGAGGCGGATCGGGGTCGAGAAACAGGGAAACGCGGATGCCCGCGTCACGCAACGCCCCGATCCGCGGCTGCAGCTGATTGGCTTGGCCGGCCGCATCCAGCCCGCCCTCGGTCGTCACCTCCTGCCGGTGCTCCGGCACCAGGCAGCAGGCCGCGGGGCGCAGCCGGCACGCGATCGCGACCATTTCGTCCGTTGCCGCCATCTCCAGGTTCATCCGGATCTCCGGCGACTGCGCGATGCGGTCGACGTCTTCGTCCCTGATGTGGCGCCGGTCCTCGCGCAGATGCACGGTGATGCCGTCGGCCCCGGCGCCCACGGCGACCAGGGCCGCGGCGAACGGATCCGGATGGTGCCCGCCCCGCGCATTTCGAATAGTCGCCACATGGTCGACATTGACGCCCAGACGGATCGTCACGCGCGGCCTCCCATGCTTTGGGCCATCTGCAGGGCCGCGATCAGGCTGCTCGGATCCGCCCGGTTCGTGCCGGCAATGTCGAAGGCGGTCCCGTGATCGGGCGAGGTGCGCACGATCGGCAGCCCGAGGGTGACGTTCACGCCCGTCGCCATGTCGAGCGTCTTCAGCGGGATCAGCGCCTGATCGTGATACATGCAGATCGCCGCGTCATAGAGCGCGCGCGCGGCCGGGGTGAACATCGTATCCGGCGGATGCGGCCCGGTCACGGCGATCCCCTCCGCCCGCAGCGCATCGATGGCCGGCTGGATAATCCGCGGCTCCTCATCTCCCATTGCGCCGGCTTCGCCGGCATGCGGGTTGAGCCCGGCCACCGCGAGTCGCGGCGTCTCAATCCCGAAGCGCGTGCGCAGCGCCGCCGCGGTGATGCGCGACGCGCTCAGGATCAGCTCGGTATTGAGCTGATCCAAAGCCGCCCGAAGGCCGACATGCACCGTCACCGGCACGACGCGCAGATAAGCATTCGCCAGCATCATCACCGGATGCGCCGACCCGGTGAGCACTCCCAAAAACTCGGTATGGCCGGGATGCGGGAATCCCGCCTGATAGAGCGTCGCCTTGCTGATCGGGTTGGTGACCACCGCGCTGGCCGCCCCGGATTGGGCCAGGCGGACGGCCTGCTCGATGCTGGTCAGTACCGGCGCGGCGTTCGCCGGGTCGGGATGGCCCGGCACGGCGGGCACCGTAAGCTTGGTGGGCAGCACGGGGAGCGCCCTCCCGAACACGGCGCAGGCTTCGTCAAGCGAGGCCACCGGCCGCACCGGCACCGCCGGGTCGAGCGCGCCGAGCCGCGCCGGGTCATCGAGCGCTGCGAAAGCGGGGCCACTGCGGTGGAGCTGCGTCCAGGCCTTGAGCGTCAGCTCGCCGCCAATGCCAGCCGGATCACCCATGGTGAGCGCCAGCATGTCAGGCGGCGACGAGTACGGGTTCGTGCCGGACCGGGAAATTCACCGAATTGGCGATGAAGCACTTCCGGCTGGCGTCCACATGCAGCGCCCGGGCCCGCGCGAGGTCGCCTGCCGACACGGTCACCTCCGGCTGCAGGATCACCTCGACAAACCGGCCGCCGCCGGTCGCGTCCTCTTCCATGACGCCCTCGGCCAGGTCCTGATAGGCCTGCACCACGATGCCTTCGGCGCTGCACAGGTGCAGATACCAGAGCATGTGGCAGGTGGAGAGCGAGGCGACGAGCATCTCCTCCGGATTGTAGCGCGTGCGATCGCCGCGGAATGCCGGGTCGGCGGAGCCGGGGATGTCTGGCTTGCCGTGCACGCTGACCGCGTGCGAGCGCTCATAATTCCGGTATCCGCTAGTGCCGGTCCCGGTATTGCCGGTCCAGGTGACGGTGACCGTGTAGGTGTGATCCTTCGGGAGGTCGATCGATGACATCAGATGTGGATCGCCCGGCCCTCGACCGCGAGCGCAGCCTCCTTGACTGCCTCGCTCAGGCTGGGATGGGCATGAGAAATACGAGCGATGTCCTCGCTTGAAGCGCCGAATTCCATGGCCGTTGCTAGCTCCGCAATCAGGGTGCCCGCGTCCGGGCCAATGATATGCGCGCCGAGCACCTGGTCGGTTGCCTTGTCGGCGAGAATTTTCACGAAGCCGTCCGTGATGCCCATGGCGCGAGCGCGCGCATTCGCGGTGAAGGGGAATTTACCGACGGAATACTCGGTTCCCTGCTGCTTGAGCTGTTCCTCGGTCATGCCGATGCTGGCGACTTCCGGCCAGGTATAAACGACGCCGGGGATCACCCCGTAATTGACGTGGCCGGCCTGCCCGGCGAGGCGCTCGGCGGCGGCCATGCCCTCCTCCTCGGCCTTGTGCGCCAGCATCGGCCCGGCGATCACGTCGCCGATCGCGTAGATGCCGGGCACGTTCGTCGCGTAATGCGCGTCGACCTCGACCCGGCCGCGGTCATCCAGCTTGACGCCCAGCTCGGCCAGGCCCAGCCCCGCCGTGTAGGCGCGGCGGCCGATGCAGACCAAGACCACGTCCGCCGTGAGCTGCTCCTTGTCGCCGCCGCGCGCGGGCTCCAGCGTCAGGGTGACGCCATCCGCGGTCCGCGCGGCGCCGGTGAGCTTGGTCCCTAGGCGGAATTTGATGCCCTGCTTGCTCAGCACGCGCTCGAAGGTTTTGGCGATCTCGGCATCCATGCCGGGGACGAGCCGGTCGAGGAATTCGACCACCGTCACCTCGGCGCCGAGCCGTTTCCAGACGCTGCCGAGCTCGAGCCCGATATAACCCCCGCCGATCACCACGAGATGCCCGGGCACCTTGTCGAGCTCGAGGCCGCCCGTGCTCGTCACAATCGTCTTCTCGTCCACCTCGATGCCGGGCAGCGGGATGCTCTCGCTGCCGGTGGCGATGACGATGTTCTTGGCCTCGTATTCCGTCCCGTCCACCTCGACCCGGCCGGGTGCGGCGATCCGCGCGCTGCCCTTGAGCCAAGTGACCTTGTTCTTCTTGAACAGGAACTCGACGCCACGGACGTTGGCGCTGACCACCTCGCCCTTGCGCTTCTGCATGCGGGCCAGATCGAGCTTCACGCCGTCGATCATCACGCCGTGCTCGGCGAAATGATGCGCGGCCTCATCGAAATTCTCGCTGGATTGCAGCAGCGCCTTGCTGGGGATGCAGCCGATATTGAGGCATGTCCCGCCCAGCGTCGCCCGGCGCTCGACGCAGGCGGTCTTCAGGCCGAGCTGCGCGGCGCGGATGGCACAGACATATCCGCCAGGGCCGCCGCCGATCACGATGACGTCGAAGGATTCAGCCATAACTAGTCATTCCTACACATCCGCACGGACCGCCGTGCAGCCGTCTCCCTCCGGGAGAGGGAGTGGAAAGGCGCTTTTCATTACAGGTCCAGCAGTAGCCGGCGCGGGTCCTCCACGCCTTCCTTGACGCGGACCAGGAAGGAAACCGCCTCGCGGCCGTCCACGATCCGGTGATCGTAGGACACCGCCAGATACATCATCGGGCGGATTTCGACCTTGCCGCCGATCGCCATCGGCCGCTCCTGGATCTTGTGCATCCCCAGAATGCCGGATTGCGGCGCGTTCAGGATCGGCGTGCTCATCAGGCTGCCGTAGACGCCGCCATTGGTGATGGTGAACGTGCCGCCGCTGAGTTCATCGAGCTTGAGCGTCCCCTCGCGGGCGCGCTTGCCGAAATCGGCGATCGCCCGCTCGATCTGCGCCAGGCCCAGCTTGTCGGCATCGCGCAGCACCGGGACGACGAGCCCGTTCGCGCCGCCGACCGCGATGCCCATGTGCACGAAGTTCTTGTAGACGATCTCGTCGCCGTCGATCTCGGCGTTGACGGCCGGGAACTCCTTCAACCCGGCGACGCAGGCGCGGACGAAGAAGGACATGAAGCCCAGCCGCACGCCGCCATGCTTCTTCTCGAAAGCGTCGCGGTATTCGGCGCGCAGCGTCATCACCGCCGACATGTCCACCTCGTTGAAGGTGGTCAGCATGGCGGCGTTGTTCTGCGCTTCCTTCAGGCGTTGCGCGATGGTGCGGCGCAGCCGGGTCATCTTGACCCGTTCCTCGCCGGGCTCGGTCTCGCGGGGGGCGCGGGCCGCCGGAGCGGGTGCGGGAGCCACAGGCTTGCGGGACAGGAAGTCGAGCACGTCGCCCTTGGTGATGCGCCCGTCTTTGCCGTGTCCTTCGAGCTGCGCCGGCTGCAGGTTGCGCTCCTCCATCAGCTTGGCGGCCGAGGGCATGGGCGCGTGCGACGGGGCGGGCGGCTTGGACGCCTCAATGTCGGCGGGCGGCGTGGCCGGGCGGGAGACTGGGCCGAGCGGGCGTGGCGGTGGGTTGACGCCGGCGCTCGGGTTTGCCGCCGGGCCAGGTGGCTTCGGCGCCGATGCCGCACCCGCGGCCGATGCCGCACCCGCGGCCGGAGCCGCTCCGGCCGCGTCCAGCGTGGCGAGCACGGCGCCGACGGCGACCTCGGCGCCTTCTTCCGCCTGGATGTCGCCCAGCACCCCGGCGCCAGGGGCCGGCACTTCCACGGTCACCTTGTCGGTCTCGAGCTCGACCAGCGGCTCGTCGGCCGCGACGTTCTCGCCAGCCTTCTTCAGCCAGCGGGCCACGGTGGCGGAGGTGACGCTTTCACCCAGCGTCGGGACCTTGATCTCGGTGGACATTTGCCGTCCCGGTTAAGAGTTGAGGCCGAGCGCGTCGTGCACGAGCTTGGCTTGCTGCGCCGCATGCACCTTGGCCGAGCCGGTCGCCGGGCTCGCCGCCTCGTCCCGCCCGGCATAGGACGGCCGCTTGGCCGCGCTGCCGAGCTGCAGCAGCACGTTCTCGATCCGCCGGTCCACGAAGGTCCAGGCGCCGTTGTTCATCGGTTCCTCCTGGCACCAAACCACCTGGGCGTTGCTGTATGGCGCGAGCACCTTCGGCAGCGTGATCTCGGGGAACGGGTAGATCTGTTCCAGCCGGACGATCGCCACGTCCTTCACGCCCGCCTCGCGCCGCGCCGCCAGCAGGTCGTAATACACCTTGCCGCTGCACATCACGACCCGGCGGACATCGGCGGGCGGCGCCAACTCGTCCGTCTCGGGGATCACGGTCTGGAAATGGCTGCCGTTGGTCATCTCGGCCAGCGAGCTGACCGCCATCTTGTGCCGCAGCAGCGATTTCGGCGTCATGATGATCAGCGGCTTGCGGAAGTTGCGCTTCAACTGCCGCCGCAGCGCGTGGAAGTAGTTGGCCGGCGTGGTCAGGTTGCACACCGTCATGTTGCGTTCGGCGCAGAGCTGCAGATAGCGCTCGAGCCGCGCGCTGCTGTGCTCCGGCCCCTGGCCTTCCTGGCCGTGCGGCAGCAGCAGGGTCAGCCCGCTCATCCGCAGCCACTTCGTCTCGCCGCTGGCCAGGAACTGGTCGATGATCACCTGCGCGCCGTTCGCGAAATCGCCGAATTGCGCCTCCCACAGCACCAGGCTCTTCGGATCGGCCAGCGAGTAGCCATACTCGAACCCCAGAACGCCGGCTTCGGAGAGCAGCGAGTTGTAGATCTCGATCTTCGCCTGGCCCGGCTGGATATTGTTCAGCGGCACGTATTCGTTCTGGTTCGTCTGATCGATCAGCACGGCGTGGCGCTGGCTGAAGGTGCCGCGCTGCGTGTCCTCGCCGGACAGCCGGACCCGGGCGCCGTCGAGCAGCAGGCCGCCAAAGGCGAGCGCCTCGCCGGTGGCCCAGTCGATGCCTTCGCCGCTCTCGATCATTGCGCGCTTGGCTTCGAGCTGGCGGGCAATCTTCGGGTTCAGGTCGAAATTCCCCGGCGGCGTGGAGATGGCGCGGCCGACGGCCTCGATCTGCTCCGTCGTCAGCGCGGTCGGCGCTTCCTGCCGCTCCTCGCTCTCGTCGGCCTGCTTCATCCCCGACCAGTGGCCCTCGAGCCAGTCCGCCTTGTTGGGGCGATAGGATTGCGCAGCCGTGTAGGCATCCTCGAGCTGGATCTGGAACTCGTCCCAGATCGCCTGCGCCTTGCCGGCGCTGACCGTGCCCTCGGCGGCGAGGCGCTGCGCGTAGAGGGCGCGCGTCGTCGGCCGCTCCTTGATGGCGCGGTACATGATTGGCTGGGTGAAGGCCGGCTCGTCCGTCTCGTTGTGGCCGTGGCGGCGGTAGCAGACGATGTCGAGCACGATGTCGGTGCCGAACTGCATGCGGAAATCCGCGGCCAGACGGGCGCAGAACATCACCGCCTCCGGCTCGTCGCCGTTCACGTGCAGGATCGGGCACTGCACGGACTTGGCGATGTCGGTGCAATACATGCCGGAATAGGCGTGCGCCGGGACCGTGGTGAAGCCGATCTGGTTGTTCACCACAAGGTGAACCGTGCCGCCGGTGCGGTAGCCGATGAGCTGGCTCATCGCCAGCGTCTCATACACCAGGCCCTGCCCGGCGAACGCCGCGTCGCCATGCATCAGGATGCCCATCACGCTGCGCCGCGTCGTGGTGTCCCCGGCGGTGTCTTGGCGGGAGCGGACCTTGCCGATCACGACCGGGTCGACCGCCTCGAGATGCGAGGGGTTCGGCTGCAGCGAGATGTGGACCTTGTTACCGCCGACCTCGACATCGGTGCTGGTGCCAAGGTGGTATTTCACGTCGCCGGAGCCCTGGACGTCGTCCGGCTGCGAGCTGGCGCCGGCGAACTCGCTGAACACCGCGGTGAACGGCTTGCGGACGATGTTGACCAGCGTGTTCAGCCGGCCGCGATGCGGCATGCCGATGACGATCTCGCCCACGCCCTCATTGGCGACGGTATCGATCATCGCTTGCAGGGCCGGGATGGTGACCTCGCCGCCCTCGAGCCCGAAGCGCTTGGTGCCCACGAAGCGCTTTTGGCAGAACGCCTCGAAGCCTTCGGCCTCGGTGAGCTGGGTGAGGATGGTCCGCTTGTCCTCGGGGCTGAAGCTGCTCATCCAAGGTGCGCCCTCGATCCGGCGCTGGATCCAGTCCTTCTGCTCGGGATCCTGGATGTGCATGAACTCGACGCCGATCGGCCCGCAATAGCTGGCGCGGACGACCTTGATGATCTCGTTGATCGTCGCGGTCTCGCGGCCGAGCACGCCATCGATGAAGATGGGACGGTCGCGGTCTTGCGGGCCGAAGCCGTAGGCGGCCGGGTCCAGCTCGGCATGCGGCTTGGGGATTTGCAGGCCGAGCGGGTCGAGCTGCGCTTCGAGGTGGCCGCGCACGCGATAGGCGCGGATAAGCATCAGCGCGCGCAAGCTGTCGCGCGCGGAGTCGCGGATCTGCTCCTGGGTAACGGCCGTGGCCTTGACCGGCGCGCGGGGCGCTTCGGGCTCGCCGAACTCGACCCGCTGCGGCGCCCAGGAAGCGCCGCTCGCGTCCGTCAGCACGCCGCGCGCCTCGTCGTCCATGGCGTCGAACAGCTCGGCGAAGCTGGGGTCTACGCCCGAGGGATCGCTCGCCCATTTCGCATACAAATCGGCAATAAACGCCGCATTGGCGCCGTTGAACACCGAGGCCAGCACATCCACGCCAGGCATTATCTAATCCTTTGGGAGACCGGGCCGCTCGCCCGGCCCGCAGACATTAAGATGGGACCAGACGCGCCAAGCCTAGCGCGCGCCTGGTATTCGCACGTTACATGGTGCAAGCACGAACCATGCCGGAGTTCAGCCAACCAGCTTGCGGCTCGCGTCGATCAATTCCTTGACCGCTGCGCAGCTCTTGTCGAAAGCCGCTTGCTCGTCCGGGTTCAGGCTGATCTCCACAATCCGCTCGACGCCGCCGGCGCCGATCACCACGGGCACTCCTACATACAAATCGTTAACGCCGTACTGACCGGAGAGATAAGCCGCAGCCGGCAGCACGCGCTTCTTGTCCTTGAGATACGCCTCCGCCATCGCAATCGCGCTCGCGGCGGGCGCGTAGAAGGCGCTGCCCTTCTCCAGCAGCTTGACGATCTCGCCGCCGCCATTGGCCGTGCGCGTGCAGATCGCGTCGATCTTCGCCTGCGTGGTCCAGCCCATCTTGATCAGATCCGGCACCGGAATGCCGGCCACCGCGCTATAGCGCACCAGCGGCACCATGGTGTCGCCGTGGCCGCCGAGCACGAACGCCGTCACGTCCTCGACCGACACGCCGAACTCATGCGCCAGGAACAGGCGGAAGCGCGAGCTGTCGAGCACGCCGGCCATGCCGACGACCCGCTGCGGCGGCAGGCCGGATTTCTGCTGCATCACCCACACCATCGCGTCCAGCGGGTTGGTGATGACGATCACGAAGGCGTCGGGGCAGTAATTCTTGATCCCCTCGGCGACGGTGGCGATGACGCCGGCATTCTTGCCGATCAGATCGTCGCGGCTCATGCCGGGCGTGCGCGGGAACCCGGCGGTGACGATCACCACGTCGCTGCCCGCGATCGCGGCATAGTCGCTGCCGCCGGCCATATGCGCGTCGAAGCCGTCCACCGGGCCGGATTGCATGATGTCGAGCGCCTTGCCGGAGGCGACGCCGCCGAACACGTCGAACAGTGCTACGTCGCCGAGTTCCTTCAAGCCGATCAGGTGAGCGAGCGTACCGCCGATATTGCCGGCGCCGATCAGGGCAATCTTGCTGCGTGCCATCGTGTGTGGGTTCCTGCGTCCAGGGTGAAAACTGGCCCGCGAGGTCGGGGTTCCAGCGCCCGCCAGGGCGCCCGGCCGCCCGGAAGGTGCGGGGTTGCTACCCCATGTGCGGGGCGCGGGCAAGCCGGACCGGTCGCTTGCGCTGGACCAGGATTAATTTCATAGAATGGTCGAGGAGAGTGCAGCGATGAGCAAGGACCTTCCGTTTGGCAACGACACGCTGGTGATCCCGTTCACGTGGCAGGGCCGGCCGCCACAGGCGCGCGGCGGCCCGCGCATGAGCCGTATGCGCCGAGCGGGCGAACTGTATCGCAATGGAGTCGTGCGCACGGCGGGCGGGGCCGCTCCGGCCGATGTTGGGGCGGCCGATGCTCCGGCTGCGCATCCCGCCGACACCGCAACGCAACCGACGAACACGGCAGTTCCCTTAGTCGATAATCGGGGGAACGTGGTTAGGGACTCATCTGGCGGGCCCGTCATGCGGCCTTCAGGCTATGGTCCTGAGTTCTTCGCCGATCAAGGACGGCTGGATGCCGCAATACAGCAAGTGCTTCTTGCAACCGGTCAGGTCGAAGTTGAGGCAGGCTTCGTGCTTTCGCAATTGCGGAATTTCCGGCAATCCGGCGCATGGGATATGCAGAGACCGGGCGGCCATTTCGATGCGAGGTTTGTAGATTATGCGACGATTGCAATCGGGATTTATGCAGCCGCAGCGAAGATACCTCTGCAGGAGATATTAGGCATTCAGGATCTGTATGCGAGCCAGTTCAGCCACTTTGATCCAACAGCGGAGATGGATCCCAACTACACGCATTTGCGAGCCATTAATGTGGAGAATACCAAACTAGGCTATGAACTATACAATTCGGGAAGAGTCGGCGGCACTTCTCGCTAAGACTTGGAGATTACGGCATGGCATTCAGATCGGGAACGCCTTGCTGGCGAGCGAGGAAGGCGATCTTCCGTGTTGTTGGTGCTTGTCTCTGCTCCGCTCTGATCTTGGCGTTCTTGGCGGTCTTTGGCGCTTTGATGATCTTCTGGGCTTTTATGCCAGACAACTGGAGGAAAGACTGCGAACGGACTCTCATTTCTTCAGAGAAGTCGCCCGACGGTGCTTGGATCGCAGAAACTTCGGATAACTTATGCGATAGTGGACCGATGGACACTGCTATCGTCACCGGAGTAAACCTTCGCTCGAGCGTAGACGGATCGGAGTTTGACCTGTTGGGCAAAGAGACCAACGGACACGCAGAGGAGCGTCCATCGGTGCGATGGCTGACGAGCCATGAGCTGGAGATTATCCTGCCAGACGACTTCTACGTGAAGCAGCTCCGCCAATCGGTAAGAGATGTGACGATCACGGTGCGCACGGAGCACCGGTAGAGACACCGTCCGCTAAGTTGATGGTGTCGTGGAGAGCGTAGGCAAGCAGGGCAGGCTTCTTGCGCTGGGCCAGGATTAATCTCATAGACGGTCGAGGAGAGTGCCGCGATGAGTGACAATCACTCGTTTGGAGCCGCACGCTGGTGATGCCGTTCACCTAGACCGCGATCGTCCTGACCGGAATCGGTCAGGACGTGAATCGCTGTCTCAAATAGAGCTAGACCTTTATCGGCCCGACCACAGTCAGGCCGATAAAGGTCAAGAGCAGCGCACGAAGTTGCTCGGTCTAATGCAGGTTCTGCGTTCCTCGTCAAAGTGATAGAGCGGGATCATGAGCGCTCACTGGCAAGTTGCGGGCCTTATAGCGGCCTGCGTGATCGCAACACGTCCCGTCGTCGCGGATATGCTGTGGGAAAGCGTACGACCCGCACCGACCTCGCAACCTGGATTTTTGGGGGTGCCCGACGATAGCAAGGCCGGTCCTGTGTTTCAGTGTGTCAGCGCGGCATGCAAGATAACTCGGACGATGTGTACCGCGAGGATAGACCCATACAAGCCGGAAATCTGGGTTGGCCGAGATACAAGGTTCCTGGCATCGGACTCGGAGGACGCAGTCATCGCGAGGTATGGTTTTCTCGAAGACGACACGGACCGACTCTTAGAAGGTTATGTATTTAAGCTGAGCATGGCGCGGCTTCTGCCTCCCCGCCAGGTCGACATCGGCGGACACGTCGTCGTCTTTACTGGGGTTTCGGACGCGATAAAGGTCGGCGCTCATATGTTTACCGTCGCCGTGTGGTTGAGAGGAGACCAGCTTCATAGGTCGGTTTGCTACTCCCAATCAGGCGCGACCGACGCCGAAGCAGAACGTGATGTGCGGAGTTTCCTTGCCTTCCTCTCAAGCCACGACCCAGGGCAATTCGGCATGGACCGCCCTGCAAATCCATCGCCTTGAGCTCAATGACCTAAGCCCCTCTTCCGATTACCAAGCCAATTCTGACGTTTTTCATTGGTTTGGTTTTCGGAGCAATCTGGAGCTATTACGGCCTGGACAGACGCCGGCTCGATCGACTCCGGTGATCAGCTATCAAGAGGGCAGCGGTCCGATACTTGGTTGGAAGGATAAGGGCACCTCGGTGGCTCGCGCGGAGACCGGGTACGTCTTCCCGTTGGCCGCCACTCGTCCGGTCGGGGTTGGCGGGCGGCGGCGCGCAAACAGAAAACTTATACCGCTGGTCGCGATCAGCGAGCCACGGTCTCACCGGTCAGGGCCGGGGAAGAACGAGTAGAGCGCTTTATACGCGATCTTGCTCTCCGTTCCGGCATGCTCGGCGTCGCAGCCCGAGGCCGGCGCGGCCCCGCCTTCGGTTTGGCTCCGGACGATGAAGCCAACCGAGGCGAACACGCCGGCGCCGGAATGCGACTTGGCCCGCAATAGCAGCCACGGAATCGCGCCGGGAAGCGGTGCAGCGCCGGTCGCCATCACTTCGCCGACGATCGTGCTGCCGTCCGTTGCCTGCCAGCTCGGCCCGGCGAAGTGATGGCCGAATTCTGCCCCCGCACTATCCAGCAACCGGGCTTCGGGCGCCTTGAGCCGCCAGGCAAAGCCGGACGACGACGTCGCGCAAACGTAGATCTGCATACCGACGCCCTGCAACGCGATCGCCTCCCCGGCAGCGCGGGCCGGACCAACCAAACCCACCCAGGCCGTCACGATCGCACCCAGTGCCGAACGACGCATCAGACCGTCTCCCTTCGCTAACCCGCCCTGAACCGGCCACGCCCTCAAGTCAGATGCGGTAGCGCCAGGTATTCCTGGCTTTGCATCTCCATCAGCCGCGACGCCGTGCGTTCGAACGCCTTCGCGCCGTCGCCCTGCGCATACAGCTCGTCCGGCGCCGCCTCGGCTGAGGCGACCAGCTTGACCCGGTGCTCATACAGCGCGTCGATCAGCGTGATGAACCGGCGCGCCCGGTCGTAGTTGTCGGGCGATAGTCGGGGGATCCCGTCCAGCACCAGCGCCTGGTAATGCGTCGCCAGCGCCAAATAATCCCCTGGCCCAAGCGGCTGGCCGCACAGCGCCTCGAAATCGAACCGCGCCACGCCTTGCGCCGCCTGCGGCACCTCCACCACGTGCCCCATCACCGAAAGCCGCTCCGAACGCGGCCGCACCCGCCCGGTCAGTTCGCCGAACGCCCTGTCCAGCGCGCGGTCCGCCCGATCGTCCAGCGGGACATGCCAGGTCGGCATGGTCCGCAGGCGCTGCCGCCGCCAGTCGCGGCTGCCTTCCAACACCAAAACGTCGAGATACTGCTTGATCAGGGCGATGAAGGGCAGGAACGCGTCCTGGCCGGGCTGGCCGGCGAACAGATCGTCCGGCTTGGTGTTGCTGGTCGCCACGACGACAACGCCACGCGCGAACAAGGCTTTGAACAGCCGGCCCAGGATCATCGCGTCGGCGATATCGTTGACCTGGAACTCGTCAAAGCAGAGCAGCGACGCTTCGGCGGCGATCTGGTCGGCGAGTGGCGGGATCGGGTCGTCCGAGTGCGGATCGGCCAGCCGCTCCGGCCGGCGGCGCCAGTCATGGATGCGGCGATGCGCCTCCTGCATGAACTGGTGGAAGTGGATCCGGCGCTTGTGGGCGACCTCGGCGCTGGCGAAGAACAGGTCCATCAGCATGGACTTCCCGCGCCCGACCTCGCCGACGATGTAGAGACCGTGCGGGTAATCCTCGGGGATGTCGTCGGCCCGCTTGCGGTTCAGCAGGCGGCCGAAGAACCCGGAATGGCCGGCCGGCCCCTGCGGTGCATAGCCGCGCAGGCGGACCCAGAGTGCCTGCAAGCGCTCGGCGGCGAGCGCCTGCGCCGGGTCAGTCATCAGCTCGCCGGCGGCGAGGCGGCCGCGGTAGGCCGGCAGCGGGCCGCCGGTTAATTGGGTGGATCCACCGTCCATCATTCACGCGCCTTTTACACGCCAAGCGCCGCCCTGTCTTGTGCGGCGCCGCAGAGCAGACTCGGCCCGGCGCGGGTTGCGCCGATGTTGCCGACCCCATTAAGAGATGACTATGATCCAGCTCGATTACCAAAAGCTTGAGCAGACCCCGGTCGAGGCCGCGCCGT
The DNA here is from genome assembly GCA_965276815.1 of Acetobacteraceae bacterium. Classification (GTDB taxonomy): domain Bacteria; phylum Pseudomonadota; class Alphaproteobacteria; order Acetobacterales; family Acetobacteraceae; genus JAVVHH01. The sequence goes on from CBDIBE010000004.1 coordinate 56,436, forward strand.
ACCGGCACATCGTGGTCCCCGGTTTCGTGCCGGATGCCGTGCTGCCCGAGGTGGTGGCCGGGTTGCCGAAGCTCGAGAAGGGCGGGTCATTCCCAACGACCGGCTTGCGGCTCGGCCCGGCGGCGCGCGATCTGATGACCGAGCTGGAGGGTCCTCGTTTCCGCCGGGCCATTGCGGAAAAATTTGGGCTCGACCTCGAGGGCGCGCCGGTCATGGTGACCTTGCGCGGCCAATCGCGCGAGAAAGACGGGCGCATTCATACCGACAGCACAGCCAAGCGGGTGACGGTGCTGCTCTATCTCAATCCGGAGACGCAAGCCTGGGCCAAGCAGGAGGGCTGCCTGCGCCTGCTACGCGGCTCCGACAACATCGACGATTATGCGGTCGAGGTGCTGCCGGTGAACGGGACCTTGCTGATATTCCCGAACGGCCCGACGACCTGGCACGGCCACAGGCAGTTCGTTGGCCGTCGGCATGTGGTGCAGTTGAACTGGATGACCACGGACGAGAAGGCGCGCTACGAGCTGCGCCGGCACAAGATCTCGGCCTTTGTCAAGCGCCTCACCCGCGCTGCCTGATTGCGCGCCGCCGATCCGGCCCGCAGTAAGTGTCGCATTAACGGTGTGAGTCGGAGAAATTTACACCGGTTAGGGTGTTGCGAGGAGAAATCCTTCCAGCTCAATCGGTTACAAAGCGGCATGACAATTGCTACAGCGGCGTTACGGCGTTAAAAAAGGAGAATTGTCATGCGCGTGAATAGAATTACCGCGGTCGCGGCGATCGTGCTCGGTGCGAGCGCAGCATCCCCCAGCTTGGTATTTGCGGCGGGGATGAACAATTCACCGCCCGCGGGCGCCATTCTCGATCTCGCCGGCGGTGAAACGGGCACGGCGGCGCTGAGCGTCAATCATGGTACGCCGGTCACGGAGTCCGCCAGCTTCACCGCCGGCGTCGCGAGCACCAACATCACCTTCGCGTTCCGCGAAGATCCGGCATTCATCTCCTTCTCCGACGTGTCGCTGATCGACACGACGACCTCAAGCGGCAACCTCATCCTCAATGGCGACTTCTCCAGTGGATCCGGCGAAACCCCGACCGACTGGACCTTCGCAAACATTTACGGCGCACAAGCGAGTGGTCAGGCGGAATCGTGCACAGCCTTCACGACATGCTGGTACGATGGGTCGGTTCAAGCTTATGACGCGATCACTCAAGTCGTCGGCACGAACGTCGGCGACGCTTACACGCTCTCCTTTGAGTACACCGACAACAGCGGCCTGACGACGTTCTCCGATCTGTCGACGAACGGCGATATCTCGGATACCGGCGGCAACGGGATCGACATCCTGGCCTATGCGCAAGCCGGGCTGCCGGTGGCGTGCCCGCCGGGGACGGTCTGCTCCGGCTCCGGCGGCACGACGCCACCCACCACGACAGTTCCTGAGCCGATCTCCCTCGCGCTGCTCGGGACCGGTTTGGCGGTAGTGCCAGTGGTCCGCCGCCGCCGCGCGGGCTGATTCAAGCCGGAAGACTTTGGAAGGGCCGGGGCAACCCGGCCTTTTCTATTCGCGCTGCAAAACCCGGTCGGTGATGAAGGTCGAGAGCCCGCCGGCGACGAAGTCGCGCTTCAGCCGGGCTTCGTCATATTCGGTCTCGACCCATTGCAGGAACGGGATACGACCCTCCGCCTCGGCGGCGTAGCGGACGAAAAAAGCGTCCAGCACGCCCGTCCGCGCCCGGCTCCAATGGCCGAACCGCCACGAGAGCTGCTTGAGCGCCTCGGCCGCCGTCCCGCCCTCGAACAGGATCGCCAAACCCGATGCCAAGCCGGCCCGGTCGGCGCCGGATTTGCAGTGCATCATTGCGGGAAAGCGTAAATCTCGCCAAATTCCGGCGAAGCGCAGGATCCGGTCGCGATGCGGCGCGCCGCGGCTCTCGAACGCCATGTCGATGTGTTCGAGCCCGAGCCGTGCCGCCATCTCGCGGGACAGCGCGTCCGAACCGCAGAAGCGGGGGCCGCGCAAATTGATCAAGGTCCGCAACCCCAACCGCCTTGCCGCCGCCGTGAGCCGGCCCGGGGTCGGGTGGTTCGAGCGATAGAGCCGGCCGGGCAAGACCTCGGCGAAATTGGTCCAGAACGTCCGGAAAACCGCGTGATCGACGAGAAGACTGTCACGCCAGGCAGCAGCACGCCCGGCGGAGGTGGTCAGGTCGCCGTGAAAGGCCATGCGGCCCGCATCTAGCCCTGGCGGTCCACCAGGAGCTGCTTGATTTCGCCGATCGCCTTCGCCGGGTTCAGGCCCTTCGGGCAGGTCTGGGTGCAGTTCATGATCGTGTGGCAGCGGTAGAGCTTGTAGGGGTCCTCGAGCGCGTCCAGCCGGTCGCCGGTGTGCTCGTCGCGGCTATCGGCGATCCAGCGATAGGCCTGCAGAAGCACCGCCGGGCCAAGATAGCGATCGCCGTTCCACCAGTAGCTGGGGCAGGAAGTGGTGCAGCAGAAGCACAAGATGCACTCCCATAGCCCGTCGAGCTTGCTGCGTTCCTCCTTGCTCTGCGGCCGCTCGGCGTCCGGCGGCGGCGGGGTGTCGGCCTTCAGCCAGGGCTCGACGCTGCGGAGTTGCGCGTAGGCCTGCGACAGGTCGGGCACCAGGTCCTTGACCACCGCCATGTGCGGCAGCGGGTAGATGCGGACGGCACCCGCGACCTCGGCGTGGTCCTTCAGGCAGGCCAGCGTGTTGCTGCCGTCGATATTCATCGCGCAACTGCCACAGATCCCCTCGCGGCAGGACCGGCGGAAGGTCAGCGTCGGGTCGACCTCGTTCTTGATGTAGATCAGCGCGTCCAGCACCATCGGACCGACCCGGTCGAGATCGAGCTCGAAGCTGTCGATGCGGGGATTTTGCCCGTCATCTGGATTCCAGCGATAGACGTCGAACACCTTGGTCCGCGTCGCGCCGGTCGCGGCCTTGAAAATCTGGCCCGAGCCGATCCGGCTATTCTTGGGCAAAGTGAAAGTGGCCATTGCGTCCTTCAGTACACGCGCTTCTTCGGCGGGAACACGCTGACCTCGTTGGTCAGCGTCTGCATCTTCACGTCGCGGTAATCCAGCTTCACGTTGCCGCTGCGGTCGAGCCAGGCCAGCGTGTGCTTCATCCAGTTCGCGTCGTCGCGCTCGGGGAAGTCGTCATGCGCGTGCGCGCCGCGGCTCTCGTGCCGGTTCTCGGCCGAGACCATGGTGGTCAAGGCGTTGCCCATGAGATTGTCGAACTCGAGCGCTTCGACCAGGTCGCTGTTCCAGATCAGGCTCCGGTCCACCACCCGCATGTCGGCCAGGCCAGACCACAGGCTCTTCACCTTGGCCACGCCTTCCTTGAGGCTCTCGCTGTTGCGGTAGACCGCGGCGTGCGACTGCATCGTCTTCTGCAGGTCGAGCCGCATCTGGGCGACGCCGGTCGCGCCATTGGCGTTGCGGACTGCGTCGAACCGGTCGAGCGTCGCCTCCCCGGCGCGCGGCGGCAGCGGCACCTGCGAGGCGCCGGGCTTGATGATTTCGGCGGCCCGGTGCGCCGCGGCGCGCCCGAACACCACCAGGTCGAGCAGCGAATTGGTGCCCAGCCGGTTGGCCCCGTGCACCGAGACGCAGGCAGCCTCGCCCACCGCCATCAGCCCGGGCACCACCGCGTCCGGATCGCTCGCCGTCGGCCGGAGCACCTCGGTGCGATAATTCGTCGGGATGCCGCCCATGTTGTAATGCACCGTCGGCAAAACCGGGATCGGCTCCTTGGTCACATCGACGCCGGCAAATACCTTGGCCGTCTCGCTGATTCCCGGCAGCCGCTCATGCAGCAGCTCGGCGCCGAGATGCTCCAAATGCAAGAAAATATGGTCCTTGTGCGGCCCGACCCCGCGGCCTCCGTTGATCTCCAGCGTCATGCTGCGCGAGACCACGTCACGGCTGGCCAGGTCCTTGGCGGTCGGCGCGTAGCGCTCCATGAAGCGCTCGCCCTCGGAATTGGTCAGATATCCGCCCTCGCCGCGGCTGCCCTCGGTGATCAGGCAGCCGGAACCGTAAATGCCGGTCGGGTGGAACTGCACGAACTCCATGTCCTGCATCGGAATGCCCGCACGGATCGCCATGGCGTTGCCGTCGCCGGTGCAGGTATGCGCCGAGGTGCAGCTGAAATAGGCCCGGCCATAGCCGCCAGTGGCGAGCACCACCGCCTGCGAGCGGAACCGGTGCATCGTGCCGTCCTCCAGGCACCAGGCCATCACGCCGCGGCAGGCGCCGTCCTCATCCATGATCAGGTCGAGCGCGATGTATTCGACGAAGAACTCGACCTCGTGCTTCAGGCTCTGCTGATAAAGCGTGTGTAGGATCGCGTGGCCGGTTCGGTCGGCGGCGGCGCAGGCCCGCATTGCCGGCGCCTTGCCATACTCGGTCATGTGGCCGCCGAACGGCCGCTGATAGATGCGGCCGTCCTCGGTGCGGCTGAACGGCACGCCGTAATGCTCGAGCTCGTAGACCGCCGGGATCGCCTCGCGGCACATATACTCGATCGCGTCCTGGTCGCCGAGCCAGTCCGACCCCTTGACGGTGTCGTACATATGCCAGCGCCAATCGTCCTCACCCATGTTGCCGAGTGCCGCGCCAATGCCGCCCTGGGCGGCCACCGTGTGGCTGCGGGTCGGGAACACCTTGCTCAGGCACGCCGTCCGCAACCCGGCCGCCCCCATCCCGAGCGTCGCCCGCAGCCCGGCGCCACCCGCGCCAACCACCACCACGTCATAGGTATGGTCGATGACCGTATAGGCCCGGGGCGAGACAGAGCTGATCGCGTTCATAGTAACCCTCGAAGGATCATTGGCGTATGGGCCGATATGGTCAGGCCAGCGAAAGTTTCAGGACCGCGACCACGCCCGTCAGCCCCAGCAGCAAAGCAACCGCCTTGTTGACCAGGACCAGCAGGTTCAGCAGCCATTTCGCATCCACATAGTCTTCGAGAACCACCTGGATGCCGAGCTGCATGTGATGGAAGGTCATCACGATCAGCGCCAGCAGCAGCACGGTGTTCAGCGGATAGCCCACCCAGGCCGCGACCGCTTCCTGCGTCGCGCCGGCCAGGCTGATCATGCTAAACACGAACCACAGCGTCAGCGGCACCAGCGCGATCGCGGTCAGCCTTTCCGCATACCAGTGATGCAGGCCGGAATGGGCCGACCCGGTGCCGCGCGCCCGCCCGAGCTGCGATCGCATCACCCGGATGCTCAGCTTGTCGCTCATCAGTGCAGCACCCACAGGCCGATGATCCAGGTCAGAATGGTCATTGCCACGGTGGCAATCAGCACGGCCCAGCCGCTCGCATACGTCTGTGGCAGCTCGAACCCGTAGCCTGCATCCCAGACGAGATGACGGATACCGCCGAAAAAGTGATACCAAAGCGATGCCGTCCAGCCGAACAGCAGAAATAGCCCGATCGGCGAGCCGATAAAGCCTTGCACGCCGGCAAACGCCTGCGGCCCGCTCGCCGCCGCCGCCAGCCACCAGACCAGCAGGATGGTGCCGGCCGAAATCGCAAGCCCGGTCACGCGGTTCATGATGGACAGGATCGACGTGAGCTGCGGCGTGTAGACCTGCATGTGCGGCGAGAGCGGACGACGCACCAACTTGCCGTCACTGGTGTGGCCGATCAGCAGCGCATCCTGAACATCCTTCATGCAGCAGCAGCCATCGTCGGAAAGCCTCGAAGCTAAGTGTTCCGTCTTACGTATCGGTTGAGGTAGGCAGGGTCAACGCGACCGCAATGCAGCACGCGATGACACATCGAGGAATCCTGCCTTGCCCTCGCCGCAAGCCGGACCGATCTTTACCACCGCCGGATTCGGAGTCCTGAGGATTGAACGGAGACCCCGCCTTGCGACACAGGAAGACACGGCCCAAGGCCGCCGGGAGTCTGCAGTGACGGTCCAAGGGGTTTCAACCCCACCGGGTCATGCGTGGGCCTGATTCTCGGAAAATGGGTCAGCTTCTGCGGCCGGCGGCATTGGCTCGTGCTGGCGGCCGGAGTGCTGCTCGCCGCCTGCGCGCTCTGGCTCGCCTCGACCCGGCTGGGCGTGACCACCGACACCGGCAATTTGTTCTCGGCTTCGCTGCCCTGGCGGCAGCACGCGATGGCGGTGAGCAAGGCCTTCCCGCAACAGACGGACCTGTTGGTCGCGGTCATCGATGGCGCAACGCCGGAGGAGGCGGACGCGACCGCCGCATCGCTCGCCGCTGCGCTCTCGGGCGATCACACGCATTTCAAGTCGGTGACCCGGCCCGACGCCTCGCCTTATTTGCAGCGCAACGGGCTGCTGTTCCTCGACACGCTTCAGCTGCAGGCGTTGCTGAACCAGACCATCGATGCCCAGCCCTTCCTCGGCCAGCTCGCCGCCGATCCGAGCCTGCGCGGGCTGCTCAATGCGCTGGGCCTGATCGCCGAGGGCGTCCAAGCGGGCCAGGCGGAATTGGGCAGCTTCCAGCCGGCGCTGGCCGGGTTCCATACGGCGCTCGCCCAGGCCGTCGCCGGCCATCCAGAGCCGTTGTCCTGGGAGCGCCTGCTCAGCGGTCCCGTCGCCAACCTGGCCGGCAAATACCGGTTCGTCTTGGCCAAGCCGGTGCTGGACTTCTCGGCGCTCGAGCCGGGAGCGGCGGCGACGCAGGTGCTGCGGGCGGACGCCGCCGCGCTCGAATTCGTGCGCGACGGCCGCGCCCATGTCCATCTGACCGGCAACGTCGCGCTCGAAGACGAGGAGTTCGCGACCGTGGCGCAGGGCGCCGTGGCCGGGCTGATCGGCAGCCTGGTGCTCGTGACGGTGCTCTTGTTCCTGGCGGTGAAGAGCTGGCGGCTGGTGGTGCCGATCGTGCTCACCCTCCTGCTTGGGCTCATCTCGACGACTGGGTTCGCCGCCCTGGCGGTGGGGACGCTGAACCTGGTCTCGGTCGCCTTTGCCGTGCTGTTCACCGGCATCGCGGTCGATTTCTCGATCCAGTTCGTCGTCCGCTTCCGCCAGGCGCGGGTGTATTTCCACGCATTGCCGGTGGCGCTGCTGCATACGGGGCGTCGGGCCGGGGCGCAGATCCTGGTCGCGTCGCTGGCCAGCATGGCCGGCTTCATCGCGTTCACGCCGACCAACTTCGTCGGCGTCGCGCAGCTCGGGCTGATCGCCGGATGCGGCATGCCGATCGCGTTCTTTTGCACCGTCACGTTCCTGCCGGCGATCCTGGCGGCGTTCAACCCGCGCTGGGCGATGGTGGAGGTGGGGCTCGGCTTCCTCAAGCCGGTCGACCCATTCCTGGTCCACTGGCGGCGCTACGTCGTGACCATCTTTGCCGCGCTCGCCTTTGCCGGCGCGGCGCTGCTGCCGCATCTCGGTTTCGACAGCGACCCGCTGCACACCAAGGACCCGAACAGCGAGGCGGTGCGCACGCTCGAGGACCTGGCCAACGACCCGATCACCGACCCCTACACGATCGACATCCTGGCGTCCTCGCCCGAGGCGGCGGCCGCACTCGGGACGCAGATCGCGAAATTGCCGACGGTGCGCGACGTGCTCTCGGTTCGCAGCTTCGTGCCGGCGGATCAGGCGCAGAAGCTGCCTCTGATCCAGGATGCGGCGACGCTGCTGGAGAGCACGCTCAGCCCCGGCGCGCCGCCGCCGCCGCCGACCGCCGCGCAAATCCGCGACGATGCCACGCGCGTGGCCGCCGTGCTGGACAAGGTGCGCGGCAAACTGCCGCCGGACAGCGCCCTGATCCCGATCATCGGCGACCTGCAGGCGCTTTCGCGCGCGCCGGACCAGATCTTGCTCGAGACCAACACGGCGATGACCCGCTTCTTGCCGCTGCAGCTCGATCGGCTGCGGGACGCTTTGCAGGCTGGCCCGGTCACCCAGGCGGACATCCCGCCCGACATTAGGCAGAATTGGCTCCTGCCCGACGGGCACGCCAAGCTGCAGGTGATCCCCAAGCCGGATGCCACAACCAGCGACGGGCTGCATCGCTTCGTGGCCCAGGTGACCTCGGTCGCGCCGGATGCCGGCGGTGCGGCGGTGACCATCGTCGGCAGCGCCGACACCATCGTCTCGGCCTTCCGCACGGCGGCGATGCTGGCGCTTGCCGCGGTGGCGATCCTGCTGCTGGTGGCGCTCCGGCACCTGCTCGACGTGGCGCTGGTGCTGGCGCCGCTGCTGGTTTCGGCGATGCTGACGGTCTTGCTGGCCGTCGCGCTGCCATTGCCGCTCAACTTCGCCAACATCATCGCCTTGCCGCTGCTGCTGGGCGTGGGCGTGTCGTTCAACGTCTATTTCGTCATGAACTGGCGGGCGCGCAAAACCCTGCCGCTGGGTTCGGCCACCGCGCGCGCCGTGCTGTTCTCGGCCCTGACCACCTCGACGGCGTTCGGCTCGCTGGCGCTCTCGCCGCATCCGGGCACGGCAAGCATGGGCAAGCTGCTGCTGCTCAGCCTGGGCTGCACCTTGCTGACGACGATGCTGTTCCTGCCGGCGCTGCTGGCCTGGGTCGGCATGCCGGCCGTCCTCAAGGCGTCGCACATGCTGGCGCGCCAGCAGGCGCGGCGGCGGCAGAAGGAACGAGCTTAGAGCATCAAAGATGCTCGCTCAAACAATAGCTTAAGTCCCGAGCGTCGGCCGTAATTGGCCGACCGCGGCGTCCTCCGGCAGTATCGTGAGCTCCGCACCACCCTGCCATTGCAGCAGGAACGGCTTGGCGCCTGTGTTCTGGCCCTTTTCGTCAAACTTGGCGCCCCAACCCGTCGCGGTCGCGCCGACCGGCACGTCGGTCGCCAGTACCGCGGCGCGGACCTTATCCTTATCTAGGCTGCCGGCACGCTGCACGATCTCGAAGAACAGCTTGCCGCCCATGTAATTGGCCAGGCTGTGCCCGCTGCGTGGCTTGGCGCCGTATTTCTTCTCATACGCCGCCTCGACCTCGCGCACCCCAGGTGCTGCCCGCGGATTGACCTGGTACGGGGTGAAATCGACGTTGACCGTGCCCATGAAATCCGGGCCGATCGCCGTGGCGGTGTCGCTCAGCGAATAGCCGCCACCGGCGCCGACGATCATGCGCGGCTTCCAGCCGACTTGCTTCATCTGGCGGAAAAACAGCACGATATCGTTCTGATACCCGGTGTGCAGCACGACATCGGTCGAAGCGCCGCGCAGCCGCTGCACGACGCTGCTGAGATCGACCGTGTTGACGCTGTAGGACAGGTTGTCGATGACCTTGAGATCCAGCGCCTTGCAGCGATCGGCCTGGACACCACTCACGCTGGTGCCGTACAGCCCGTCCTCATGCAGGATGGCGATGTTGAGCGATTTCGGGTCGACGCCCCAGAGCGGCGCCAGCGCCGACGTCACCGCCTCGACCGACTGCAGCGCGAACAGGCTGGCGGTCGGGCAGGAGCGATAAAGATATTTGAAGCCGCGCTCGGTGATGACGTCGCTGATCGCGCCGAGCTCGAAATACGGGATTCCCGCCAATTCGGTGATTTGGCTTGCCGCGAAGCAGAGCGGGCTCGCCGAGGTGCCGAACAGGGCGCCGACCTTCTCCGGGCCGGTTAGCCGGCGCGCTTCTGCGATTGCCTGGTTGGGGTCGGCGGCGTCGCCTTTGACGAGCTTGACCGGCTGGCCCAACACGCCGCCGGCGCCGTTGCGCTCATCGGCCGCCAATTCGAGCCCGCGAAAGCTCTCGTCACCGAGCTGGGCGAGCGGGCCGGAAAATGGGTAAAGCGCGCCGAAGGTCAACGAAGTGGCCTGCGCCCGCGCTGGCCCGAGGAGCGCGGGCGCGGCCAGCGCGGCTCCGAGGACGGCTCGGCGGTGGATAGACATCGCAAGCTCCGCTTTAACGCGAGAACCATCCTGCATGCCCTCTTTCGGCACAAGCGCGTTGCTCTTACGGTCCCGCTGCCTATTGAGCCGGAGTTGACGCATGGCCGTGCCGAGTGAGATGCGTTTCGTCGCCAATGATGCCGGCGGCCCCGAGGTGCTGCACATCGAGACCGGCCCGGTGCCACAGCCCAAGCCGGGCGAGGTGCTGATCCGGGTCGAAGTGGCCGGGGTGAACCGGCCTGACATACAGCAGCGCATGGGACATTATCCGCCACCGAAGGATGCGAGCCCCATCCTCGGCCTCGAAGTGGCGGGCGAAGTCGTGGCCGTGAACGGGGCGACGGCGTGGCGCGAAGGCGACCGGGTCTGCGCGCTGGCCAACGGCGGCGGCTACGCCGAATACTGCGCCGTGCCGGCCACCCAGTGCCTGCCCTGGCCCGCGGATTACGACGCCATCCGCGCGGCCGCGCTCCCGGAAACCTATTTTACGGTCTGGGCCAATCTATTCGGCCTCGGGCGGCTCCAGCCGGGCGAAAGCACCCTCATCCATGGCGGCACCGGCGGCATCGGCGTGACCGCGATCCAGCTCGCGCACGAGTTCGGCAGCACGGTCTATGCGACGGCGGGCAGCCCTGAAAAGTGCGACGCCTGCCTGCGCTTCGGCGCCGACGCGGCGATCAACTACCGCGAGGCGGATTTTGCCGATGGGGTCAAGCAATTCACCTCGGGCAAGGGGGTGAACGTGGTCCTCGACATGGTCGGCGGCCCGTACACCGCCCGCAATTTGCGCTGCCTGGCCCTGGAGGGACGGTTGGTGATCATCGCCTTCCTCGGCGGCTCGAAAGCGGAGTTGCTGGACCTGACCTCCATCATGGTGCGCCGGCTGACCGTGACCGGCAGCACGATGCGTCCGCGCACCGCCGCACAGAAAGGCGCCATCGCGGCGGAGTTGCGGCAAAAGGTCTGGCCGGTGCTGGATGCCGGGCGCTGCAGCCCGGTGATCCACGCGGTCTTCCCGCTCGAAGAGGCCGCCGAGGCGCACCGGCTGATGGAAAGCAGCGCGCATATCGGCAAGATCATGTTGCAAGTCGTCTGAGCGGGGCCGCCGGCCTGTCGACGCAGACGCGGTAACTGATAGACTGACGGCGACGACCGGCGGAGGAGGAGGCGAGCTTCGATGCGCAGACTTGCTGGAGCGCTCGTGTTTGCTTTATCCACGGTTTGCCCCGCGATGGCCGAGCCGCCCTCGTTCACCGCCGGGGTCATCCGGTTGAGCGTGCCGGACGTGACGCCATTCAGCGCCTTCGTCTTCTACCCGACCGAAACACCGCTGAAGGTCTGGGATGCCGGCCTGTTCCCCGTCCATGCCACTCCGGGCGCCCCGATCGCACCGGGCCAGCGCTTCCCGGTCGTGCTGTTCTCCCATGGCGGCGGCAACCCGTTGCTGCACCGTGATCTCGCAGCGTCACTGGCGCGCAACGGTTTCATCGTTGTTATGCCGATACATGGCAACACGGCGCAACGCCTGATGATCCGGCCCGTCCAAGTCCGCGAATCACTCGAGTCGCTGCTCGCGGACCGCCGGTTCGCGGGCGCCGCCGACCCGGCGCACCTTGGGATGATCGGCTACTCGCTCGGCGGCGCCGTGACGCTGATCTTGGCCGGCGGCGATCCGGATTTCCCCCGCTTTGCCGCCTATTGCCGCGACCATCCGGACGATGCCGGCGCGTGCCGGCCGGTGCGCGGCACGGCGGGCGCGGCACCGGATTTGCACCGCGCCAAGGCCCGCCCACTCGCCGCGATCGTGCTGCTCGATCCGCTGGCGGCGTTGTTCGACGCCGAAGGGCTGGCAGACGTGCAGATGCCGGTATTACTGTATCGGCCGGACCATGGCGACGTCCTGCGCGAAGCCGGTAACGCCGACGCGCTGGCGGCCGAGCTGCCCGCCTCACCCGAGCTGCACACCGTCCATGGCGGCCACAACGTGTTCGTGGATCCCTGTCCGGCGGCGTTGCAAGCGGATGCGGAATGCATCGACGCACCCGGCGTGGACCGCGAGGCGGTGCATCGTCAGCTTGAACAGGAGATTATCGCTTTCTTGCGCGAAAAGCTCTGAGGCTTCCTTGACCAATTGTGACTCTCGACCCAATGTCCTTTGCGTTATATAAACTTTACCTGTGTCACGACGCTGACGTTCACGCTGATCTCATCGTCCAGGATCGCCGGGCAACGGCAATTGCGGCGCTGATGGCAGAAGAGGCTGGGCCACCACTTGACGAATCGCCAATACTAGCGGACGAATGCTTCCGCGTTGCCCGACGAAGGTGATGGCCGCTCCGGGTTGTGGTGGTCCGCCCAACTGGCAACAACCGAGATCAAAAGGCTTCCGGATAGAGTTGCAGCCCAGCGAAGGCCGCATTTTATATAAACACGAGAAACAAAGAGTATCGATGAGCCGATCCGATAATCCCACCCCGCCTCTTACACTTGATCCGCAAGTGGATGAGAATCGCATACGACGCGCCCTCGGCCTTCAGGTCGGGACAACCCACCAGCAGCGCCCAGAGCAGGCGCGCCAGCGCCATCGCTTTGTCAGCGACGGGGCCGTGCCGGTGGTGATGCTCAACCGCAGCGACAACGACACGAGCGGCCTGAAAGAACGCGTCGCGGCGGCCGAGCACGCGCTGGAATCCGAGCGTGCGGCCCATGCGGGCGCGCGGCGCGCCCTCCACGAGGCACAGGCCGCCAACCAGGTTATGCAAACCCGGCTCGGCCACGCCGAACTGGCGCATAATGAGGCGATTGCGGCGGAACGCCAAGCCAGGCGTGCCGCCGAAGAGGCACTGGCCGAGGCGCGCGGAGCCGCAGCTTTGGTGGTCGCTCCCGCACCCGAGCTAGGGGTGGAGGTAGAGCCGAAGCGCCGTGGCCGCAAGCCTGCGGCCGAGTCCAACCTGCTGCGCATCCCGCGGACCTTGCGCGAGCAGAAGCCGGTTCGCTGGTGGACCCCGAGCTACCGCGCCAAGCAAACGTAAAGTATTAGAGCAACGTCGCCCTAGACAGAAACGAGAGCTGCTGGGGCGATCGTGCAAGTGAAGCCCAGCTTGGCGATCCGATGTGCCAGACGCTTGGCTTGGGCGTGTGGCGTGTTTTGCTGAAGGTGGTCTGGGCCGAGGTCGCGATACACGACGTCGTCGCGCAGCATATGGAACGCGGCAGTGAGGATGGAGGCGGCAACAGCGCAAACAGCCTTCTTCGGCCCACGGCGCTGGGCGAGGCGGCGGTATTGGGCATGCAGATAGCTGGCCTTTGTCCGCGCCCCGGCCCAGGCGCACTGGATCAGGGTGGTCTTCAGCCACGGCGCCCCTTTGCGCAGGCGGGTCGAGCGCCGTTTGCCGGCACTCTCGTCACTGCGCGGACACAGCCCGGCCCATGAGATCAGGTGGCCAGCGGTCGCAAAGCGGCTCATGTCGATGCCGATTTCGGAGACGATGACCTGAGCACTGAGGTCACTCACCCCGGGAATGGTCCGCAACAGGCGGACCGCTTTGCGAAAAGGCGCGAGGTCGCGGTCCACCTCTTGGTCGATCTCGGCGACCGCATCGTTCAGGGCGTCGATCTGACGCAGGTGCAGCCGTAACAGGAAGCGGTGCCGCTCCGTGATGCGCCCGCATAAGGCGGCACGGACCTTGTCCCGCGGGGCCTTGACCCGGCGGTCGATCAAGGCGAGCAACCTGTCAGGCTCGCGCTCGCCCTCGATCAGCGCGGTCAGAATGGCGCGGCCACTCATCCCCATGATGTCGGTCAATACCGAGGCGAGTTTGAGGTTGGCGTCCTCCAGCACCTTCTGGATGCGCTGGATGTGGCTGGCCTGTTCGCCAACCAGCTGCTTGCGGGTGCGCAGCAGCGCACGCATGGCCTGGGTTGCCGGTTCCGGCACAAAGCTCGGCCGGATCAGCCCGTGCGCCAGCAGATCCGCAAGCCAAACGGCATCGGCGACGTCGGTCTTGCGGCCGGGCACGTTCTTGACATGCACGGCGTTGGCCAGGATCAGCGTAACCTCGCCATCGGCCAGGATGTTCCAGACCGGCTTCCAGTAAACCCCGGTGGACTCCATGGCGACGTGCGTGCAGCCGTTCGCCGCCAGCCACTCACTCAAGGCCAATAATCCCGGCGTGGTCGTCGCAAAGCTGCGCACCTCGGTTCGGGCCTTGCCGCCCTCGGCCACCCGAACGCAGGCGACCACCGTATCCTTATGCACGTCCAGACCGGCACAGCGTGGATAGAGAACCTCCATGACCGCGGCCTCCTAAGGGTTGCGTTGCCATCGCCGGCGCAGGGCACCCAAGGAGTAAACTCTAGACAGCGCGCTCCGGGACCTCGCGGTCCGTGGCGCAATTGGGGGTGCTTGGGGGAACCCCGGGTCCCACTGACTGACGGGCTCGAACGCACCACAGAGCGAAGCCGACCTCTCCGCCGACGACCAACACACGCTGCCACAGTTTCATCCCTGGCGGGTCGAAATCTCGGTGCGAACTGACTGGAATCGCGACAGCGACGCCAGTCATGCGACAAAGTTGCCCGCCACCAAAAGTAGCTAGACCGCCGCCCTGACACAGTCAGGGCGATAGCGGTCTAGCCAGCCCGGCGTAGCTTGGGCGTCGGCAGTAGTGGGCGGAGGAACCGGCCAGTATGGCTGGCCGGGTCGGCGGCGATCGCTTCGGGCGGTCCCTCGGCGACGATCAAGCCCCCGCCCTCGCCGCCTTCCGGGCCCAAATCCAGCACCCAATCCGCCGTCTTGATCACTTCCAGATTGTGCTCGATCACCACGACCGTGTTGCCCTGCTCCACCAGCGCGTGCAGCACATCGAGCAACTTGCGCACATCTTCGAAGTGCAACCCGGTGGTCGGCTCGTCGAGGATGTAGAGCGTCCGCCCGGTCGCCCGCCGCGCCAGCTCCTTCGACAGCTTGATCCGCTGCGCCTCGCCGCCGGAGAGCGTCGTCGCCTGCTGGCCGAGGCTGATATAGCCGAGCCCGACACGCTGCAGGATGCTGAGCCGGTCGCCGATCCGGTTCACGGCGCTGAAGAACGGCACCGCCTCGTCAACCGTCATTGCGAGGACGTCGGCAATTGACTTGCCGCGGAACTTTATTTCAAGCGTTTCCCGGTTGTATCGGGCGCCTTTGCATGTATCGCAGGTCACGAAAACGTCCGGCAGGAAGTGCATCTCGATCTTGATCACCCCGTCGCCCTGGCACGCCTCGCAGCGCCCGCCCTTGACGTTGAAGCTGAACCGCCCGGCCTTGTAGCCGCGCGCCCGGCTCTCCGGCAGCTCGGCGAACCAGTCGCGAATCGGGGCGAACAGGTCGGTGTAGGTGGCCGGGTTGCTGCGCGGGGTGCGGCCGATCGGCGACTGGTCGATGTCGATGATCTTGTCGAGGTATTCGAGCCCCTCGATCCGCTCGTGCGCCGCCGGGACCTCGCCGGATCCCATCAGCCGCCGGCTCGCCGCCTTGTACAGCGTGTCGACGACGAGGGTGGACTTGCCACCGCCGGACACGCCGGTGACGCAGGTGAAAGTCCCGAGCGGGAAGGCGGCGATGACCTCCTTGAGGTTGTTGCCGCGCGCGCCGACCACACGCAAAACGCGCTTCCGATCGATTTTGCGCCGCGGCGGGATCGGGATGCCGGAGCGGCCGGACAGATAGGCGCCGGTGATGCTCGCCTTGTCCGCCGCGACCTCCGCCGGCGTGCCCTGGGCAATGATGTGGCCGCCATTCACCCCGGCCGCCGGGCCCATGTCGATCAAATGGTCGGCGGCGCGGATCGCATCCTCGTCGTGCTCGACCACCAGCACGGTGTTGCCCAGCGCCTTGAGCCGCCGCAGCGTCCCCAGCAGCCGCTCATTGTCCCGCTGATGCAGCCCGATGCTCGGCTCGTCGAGCACGTAGAGCACGCCCGTCAAGCCGGAGCCGATTTGGCTCGCCAGCCGGATGCGCTGGCTCTCGCCGCCGGACAGCGTGGTGCTGCCGCGCGATAGCGTCAGGTAATCGAGCCCGACATCGACCAGGAACTGCAGACGTTCGACGATCTCGCGCAGGATCCGCCGCGCGATCTCCTGCCGCTGCGGCGTCAACGTCTCGTGCACGCCCTGGAACCAGGCGAGCGCCCGGCGGATCGGCATGTCGCCCGCTTGCGCAATGTTTGACCCGGCGACCCGCACCGCCAGAGCTTCCGGCTTCAGCCGCGCGCCATGACACACCGCGCAGGGCTTCTCGGCCTGGTAGCGGCTCATTTCCTCGCGCACCCAGGCGCTGTCCGTCTCCTGCCAGCGGCGCTGTAAATTGTGCAGCACGCCCTCGAACGGCTTTGTCACGGAATAGGAACGGACGCCGTCCTTGTAGCTGAATTCCACCGGCGTTTCGCCGGTGCCGTATAGGACCGCGTCGCGCACTCGCTCGGGCAGCTCGTTCCAGGGCGTGCGCGTACTGAACTTGAAATGGCGGGCGAGGCTTTGCAGCGTCTGGTCGTAATATGGGCTCTGCGCCCCCGACCAGGGTGCCACCGCGCCGCCGGCCAGCGCCAGCCGTTCGTCCGGCACCACCAGATTCGGGTCAAAGAAGCTCTCGATCCCGAGCCCGTCGCAGGCCGGGCAGGCGCCGTGCGGCGAGTTGAAGCTGAACAGGCGCGGCTCGATCTCCTCGATGGTGAAGCCGCTGACCGGGCAGGCGAAGCGCGAGCTGAACACCGTGCGCGCGCCGTTATCGGCGTCCTCGACATAGGCTACACCGTCGGAGAGCGCGAGCGCCGACTCGAAACTGTCGGCCAGCCGGGTCTGGATGCCTTCGCGCACCACGATCCGGTCCACCACGGCTTCGATCTCATGCTTGATTTTGCGGTTGAGCGCCGGGACCTCGCCGATCTCGTAAAGTTTGCCGTCCACCTTGACCCGGGTGAACCCGCGCCGCTGCAGATCGGCCAGTTCCTTGCGGTATTCGCCCTTGCGGTCGCGCACCACCGGGGCGAGCAGCAGCAGCCTGGTTCCCGCCTTCATGGCGGCGACCCGGTCCACCATCTGGCTGACCGTCTGCGCTTCGATCGGCTCGCCGGTGACCGGCGAATACGGCACGCCGGCCCGCGCCCAGAGCAGGCGCATATAGTCGTGGATCTCGGTCACCGTGCCGACGGTGCTGCGCGGGTTGCGGCTGGTGGTCTTCTGCTCGATCGAGATGGCTGGCGAGAGGCCCTCGATACTGTCGACGTCCGGCTTGCCCATCAGCTCGAGGAACTGTCGCGCATAGGCCGACAGCGACTCGACGTAGCGGCGCTGGCCCTCGGCGTAGATCGTATCGAAGGCGAGGCTGGATTTGCCGGAGCCGGACAGCCCGGTGATCACGGTCAGGCTGTCGCGCGGGATGTCGACGTCAATGTTTTTGAGATTGTGCTCCCGCGCGCCGCGCACGCGGATGAAGCCGGACATGCTTTTGGGTCCCCGCGCTCTCGTTCTCGAATCGTTCTGCGTATATATGGCATGCGGCAGCGGGGTTGGGAACCCTGGCTTGTGATAGCGTAGGCCGCTATTCTGCGCCGCTTAGTTGTGGGGTGTATGTGATGGCGGGCAGCGTCAACAAGGTGATTCTCGTCGGCAATTTGGGTAAGGACCCGGAGAGCAGAAGCTTTCAGAACGGCGGCAAGGTGGTGAACTTCACCCTGGCGACGAGCGAGACGTGGAACGACCGGTCCTCGGGCGAGCGCCGCGAGAAGACCGAATGGCACAATGTGGTCATCCGCAACGAAAAACTGGGTGAGATCGCCGAGCGCTACCTGAAGAAGGGCAGCAAGGTTTACCTCGAGGGCTCGATCCAAAGCCGGAAATACGAGCAGTCCGGCCAGGAAAAATACATCACCGAGGTGATTGTCGGCCCGTTTCGCGGCGAGCTGACCTTGCTGAGCGGCCGCGACAGCGAGGCTGGCGAGGGCGGCGGCGTCTCCCGCGACCGCAGCCCGTCGCCGCGCCAACAGCAGCCCGCCCGCAGCGGCGGCGGGGGTGGCGGCGCGTCTTGGGATGCGCCGAAGGGTGGCGATTTGGACGACGAGATCCCGTTCTGAGCGACCTCTACGACCTGGACGTCCTCGAATGGTCCGAGCAGCAGGCCCGGTTGCTGCGTCGGCACGCATCCGGAGAGAAGCTCAACGAGGCGCCGGACTGGACGAACATCATCGAGGAAATCGAGAGCGTGGGACGCGAGCAGCTGCACGCCGTCGAAAGCCTGCTGGTCCAGGCGCTCTCCCACATGTTGAAGGCGCAAGCTTGGCCCGAGAGTCGCGAAGTTCCGGGCTGGCTGGCTGAATCGCGTCGGTTCCGCGATGACGCCGCCGCCCGGTCCAGCGCCTCGATGCGGCAGAAACTGGATCTCGACAAGGTGTATCGCCGGGCCCTCCATAGCCTGCCCGACACGGTCGGTAGCCGGCCGCCATTGCCGCTTCCGGAGACTTGCCCGCTGACACTGGAGGCGCTGCTGTCTGGTGTCGGGTAAGACTTGATCCGCGGCCCAGAACGAACCAACTCCGCGGGATGAATCGGTTTGCTCGTTTCCATTATGGGCTGGATGCTACTGGCAAGCGCTGTTTGCGAATGAAGTCGGTGGGTGAGGTGCGCCGTTGCCGGAAGCAGAAGCTTCTGTTCCCGCGAATTGCCGGGATTTCGCTCGGCTCTGGCCAGGGTGTCTGGCGAAATGGCCTGCACAAGCGGCACTGGGTCGCCGTGTGCGCCGAAATCCGTGGGGACCGGCGCTGCTTTCTCACCACGCTCAGTCGGCCGCCCTTCATCCCACCCTTCCCAAGGTCCTTCATGTAGACGCTGGATCGCTGCTGGTCTGGACTTGCACGGATAAACATATCCTTATATACCGTCGGCAACGCAAGGAGCCCGGCATGCCCGACGTCAACGTTGCCCCCGACTACAAAGTCCGCGACATCGGCTTGGCCGATTGGGGGCGCAAGGAAATCCGCATGGCCGAGGACGAGATGCCCGGCCTGATGGCGCTGCGCGCCGAATATGGCGCGAGCAAGCCGCTCAAGGGTGCGCGGATCGCCGGATCGCTGCACATGACGATCCAGACCGCCGTGCTGATCGAGACGCTGATCGCGCTGGGCGCGACCGTGCGCTGGTCGAGCTGCAACATTTTCTCGACGCAGGACCATGCCGCCGCCGCGGTCGCCGCCGAGGACATTCCGGTGTTCGCCTGGAAGGGCATGAACGAGAACGAGTTCTGGTGGGCGATCGAGATGACGGTCAAGGGCCCGGATGGCTGGGTCCCGAACATGCTGCTCGATGATGGCGGCGACCTCACCAAGGTCGTGCACGAGAAGCATCCGGAGCTGCTCGCCGGCATCAAGGGCCTCAGCGAGGAGACCACCACCGGCGTGCATCGGCTGCGCGAAATGGCGCAGGCCGGCACGCTGAAGGTGCCCGCGATCAATGTGAACGACAGCGTCACCAAGTCGAAGTTCGACAATCTTTACGGCTGCAAGGAGAGCCTGGTGGACGCGATCCGCCGCGGCACCGACGTGATGATGGCCGGCAAGGTTGCCGTGGTCGCCGGCTACGGCGATGTCGGCAAAGGTTCGGCCGCTTCGCTGAAGAATGGCGGCTGCCGGGTTCTGGTGACCGAGGTGGACCCGATCTGCGCGCTGCAGGCGGCGATGGAGGGCTACGAGGTCGTCACCATGGAGGAGGCGGCGCCGCGCGGCGACATTTTCGTCACTGCGACCGGCAATATCGACGTGCTGACCCTCGATCACATGCGGCAGATGAAGAACCGGGCGATCGTCTGCAACATCGGCCACTTCGACAGCGAGATCCAGATCGAGGCGCTGCGCAATTTCCGCTGGGAGAACGTCAAGCCCCAGGTTGATGAGGTGGTGTTCCCCGACGGCAAGCGGCTGATCGTGCTGAGCGAGGGCCGGCTGGTGAATTTGGGCAACGCGACCGGGCACCCGAGCTTCGTGATGTCGGCAAGCTTCACCAACCAGGTGCTGGCGCAGATCGAGCTGTGGACGGCGCCCGCGGGGACTTATCAACGCCAGGTCTACACGCTGCCCAAGCAGCTCGATGAGAAGGTGGCGGCGCTGCACCTGGATAAAGTCGGCGCGAAGCTGACCAAGTTGTCGCCGCAGCAGGCCGAGTATATCGGCGTGACGGTGTCCGGCCCGTTCAAGCACGAGCTGTACCGGTATTGATCGTAGGCGGCTAATCGTCTCCGCCGATGATTTCGGTTTGTCGGCGGAGGTCAACGAGGCGGTCGAGATCGCCCATCGGCAGGGCATTCTCTCGACCGCCAGTCTGATGGTCGCCGGCCCGGCGGCCGCGGATGCGGTGCGGCGGGCGCAGGCGATGCCGGGGCTGGGCGTCGGACTGCATCTCGTGGTGATCGAAGGGGCATCCGTCCTGGGCGGGCAGATCGGTTCCGATCAGCTTAGGTTAGGCGTTGACTATTTCTTCCGGCCCGGCGCGCGGCGGCGGCTCGCGGCCGAGGTGTGGGCGCAGTATCGGGCTTTTGCGGCCACCGGGCTGCGGCTCGACCACGCCAACGCGCACAAGCACATGCATCTGCACCCGACGGTCGGCCGCATGTTGGTGGAGATCGGGCTCGAGTTCGGCCTGCCAGCCCTGCGCATCCCGGCCGAGCCGCCTGCTATCATGCGGGTCTGCGGCGTGGAGCAGGGGCCAGGCGCGCGGGCGCTCTACGCCTGGTGCGGCCTGCTGCGACGGCGCGGTGCGCGGGCCCGGCTGCGGATGAACGACCACATGTTCGGCCTCGCCTGGAGCGGGCACATGCGGAAGCAAAATCTGCTGCGGCTGGCGCCGCTGCTACCGGCCGGGTTGAGCGAAATCTACTTCCATCCGGCAACCAGCAAAGACGCATTACTGACGCAACTCATGCCCGACTACGAACACGCAGGCGAACTCGCGACGCTGCTGGATGACGAGGTCCGCGTCGCGTTCGACAAAGTCGCAACTCGTTCCGGCTGGGCTTAATCCGCGTTCATACTGATGGGCAGCGGCGCTCCACGGGCGCCACCCTCATGCCGGACTACGGCCCAGCCGAGCAGCAGCGCCATAATGATGAGTGTCGTCCGAATTACCGCCATAACCATCTCCACCCCCGGAAAGCCCGAACTCCGGTGCATCAGTGTATGGCCTAATCTTATGAAGAAACTATGACGCGGGATGTGACCGAGGTCACACGATTGGGATCACCCTCATATGTGCTCAGCACATGCCGCTGAGAGATGGCGTCGAGCGCTCAGGGCATCAGCGGCCGGACCCCGGTCCCGCGGACCGGCGGCATCAAGATCAGGTCCCAGATGCTCGGCATTTCGCCCACCGGCACGTGCACCAGGGCGGGCGCGTTGAGCGCAAAGGCCTCGCGCAGCCGCGCTTCCAGCTCGTCCGCGGTGGTCGCCCGGTAGGATGCGATGCCGAAACTGTCGGCAAACCGGCAAAAATCCGGGTTGGCGAGGTCCCAGCCGATCATGCGGCCGCCCCAAGCCTGTTGCTGGATACGGCGGACATTGCCGAAGGCGCCGTCGTCGAACACCACGACCACGACCGCCAAACCATGCCGCTTCGCCGTGGCCAGCTCCATTGCCTGATAGCCGAATCCGCCATCGCCGGCGATGCTGAGCACCGCGCGCTCCGGGCAGGCCGCCTTGGCGCCGAGCGCAGTGCCAAACCCATAGCCGAGATTATCCTGGTAGCCGGAGAAGAAGCTCCGCGGACGGTCTACGGGAAACGCCACCCGCGCCGCGAAGCCGAGCTGCGTGACCTCGTCGACGAGAATCCCGTCTTCCGGCAGCGCCGCCCGCATCGCGCGCAGAAACCCCATCTGCGGCTCGAGCCGGCTCAGCCGCTCGGCCAGCCAGGCGCGATGGCCCGCCAACTCCGCCTCGCGGCTGGTGCGCACCGCATTATGCGCCGGCAGCACCGCCAGCAGCGCGCGCAGCCCGGCGGCCGCGTCGGCGACGATGGCGCAGTCTGGCTCGCGAAAACGGCCGGGCTCCTCCGGATCGACGTCCAGCCGCATGATCTGCAGCCCCGAATCCAGCCCCCATTGGCTCTGGTGCGTGTAGAGGCGGGTGCCGATCCCGAACACCAAATCCGCCTCGGCCCAAAGCCGGTGCGCGATCGGGTAGGGGACGGCGAGGCGATGCCCGGTCGGGATCACGCCGCGGCCACGCCGGTACGAGGCGACCGGCGCCTCCAGCATCTCGGCGAGCGCCAGCACTTCCGGCCCCGCGTCCTGGGCGCCGCCGCCGGCCACGATGAGCGGCCGCGTCGCCGCGCCGAGCAGCCGGGCCGCGCGCTCGACCGCTTCCGGGTCGACCGGCGGCATCACCGGCGGGATCGGCGGGATCAACGGCGCCGGCCCGGCCTCGTGCCAAACGTCGATCGCGCACTCCAGCGCCACCGGCCGCCGCCGCCCCGACAGCGCCAGGCAGATCGCGTTGGCGACCCGCGCCGACGCCTCGTGCGGCCCGGTGATCCGCGCCGCGTGCTTGGTTAGATGCCGCAGCACCCCGAGCTGGTCGGGAATCTCATGCAGGTGGCCGTAGCCGCGATCGATCGCGTGCGCCGGGATCTGCCCGGCGAGTGCGAGCACCGGCGCTTCCATCCCCCAAGCGGTCAGCAGCGCCGCGCTGGAGTTCAGCACGCCTGGCCCCGGCACCGCCGCGAACACCTGCGGCCGCCCCGTCGCCAGTGCCGCGCCCAGCGCCATATAGGCCGCGGTCTGCTCGTGCCGCGGATGCAGCAGCCGGATGCGGTTCTGCGCGCCATACAGCGCGTCGAACAAGGGATCGTTGTGCACTCCGGGCACGCCGAACAGCGTCGTGACCCCATGCTGCACCAGGGTCTCCACCACCGCTTCGGCCGTCGTCATTCTTTGCATATGGGCCTCTTCACATTGACACTATTCGGGCCGAGCCATACCACTGCGGCCAGTAAAATAACGGGGGAGTGGTCCATGCGGGGGCGTTTGATGGCGATGGTCCTGGCGGCCTGCCTGCTCTCGGCCGGCGCGGCGCTCGCGGACATTAAGATCGGCTTCACCATCTCCACCACCGGCCCGGCGGCGAGCCTAGGCGTGCCGCAAAAGAACACGATCCCGCTGCTGCCGAAAGAAATCGCCGGCCAGAAGATCGACTACATCGTGCTCGACGATGGCGGCGACAGCACCAAGGCGGTCGCCAACATGCGCAAGCTGATCGACGAGGACAATGTCGACGCCATTGTCGGCTCCAGTGCTACCCCCGCCTCGCTCGCCATGGTTGACGTTGCAGCCGAGAAGAAGGTTCCGATGATCTCGCTCGCCGCCTCCGCGGCGATCATCGAGCCGATGGATGCGCAGCGCAAATGGGTGTTCAAGGTCCCGCAAAACGACAGCCTGATGGCCGACGCGATCGCCGAGGACATGAAGAAGGCCGGAGTGAAGACGGTCGGCTTCATCGGCTTCAACGACGCCTATGGCGATGGCTGGCTGAAGGAGTCGCAGCGGGCGTTCAAGGCCAACGGTATCCAGATGGTAGCAGTCGAGCGCTACGCGCGTGGCGACACCAGCGTGACCGGCCAGGTGCTGAAGCTGGTCGCTTCGCATCCCGACGCGGTGCTGATCGCCGGAGCCGGCACCCCGGCGGCGCTGCCGCAGCAGGCGTTGCACGATCGCGGCTACAAGGGCCGCTACTACCAGACGCACGGCGTCGCCAATGCCGATTTCCTGCGGGTCGGCGGCAAGGATGTCGAGGGGACCATCCTGCCGGCCGGTCCGGTGCTGGTCGCCGCGCAACTGCCCGATAGCAACCCGATCAAGCAGGTCGCATTGGACTACGTGACCCGCTACGAGGCGGCCTATGGCAAGGGCAGCTTCGCCACCTTCGGCGCACACGCCTATGACGCCGGGCTGTTGCTGCAGAACGCGATCCCGGTCGCCTTGAAGACCGCTAAGCCCGGCACGCCCGAGTTCCGCGCCGCGCTGCGCGACGCGCTGGAGAACGAGCACGGCGTGGTGCTGACGCACGGCATCGCCACCATGTCGCCGACCAACCATAACGGGTTCGACGAGCGCGCCCGCGTGATGGTCACGATCAAGAACGGCGCTTGGGTGCTGGAGCACTGATCAGCGGCGTCCGCTAATTCGGTGGACGCGGATGTTGCCCTGATTTTGCTGCAGGATGGCGTCGTCAACGGCGCCATCTATGCGTTACTAGCGCTTTCGCTTGTGCTGGTCTTCGCGGTGACACGGGTGATCCTGATCCCGCAGGGCGAGTTTGTGGCGTTCGGCGCGCTGACCTACGCGTCGCTGGACGCCGGCAAGCTGCCGGGGAGCCTCTGGCTGCTGGGCGCGCTCGGCCTGGGGGCGTTCGTGGCCGGGCTGGTGGAGGAGCGGCGGATCACGCTCGGGCTGATGGCCGAGAGCCTGCTGCTGCCTGCGGTGGTGATCGGGCTCACGCTGTTTCTGGCGCCGCGCCAGCCGGGCGTCGCGGTCGAGGCTCTGCTGGCCGTCGCGATCGTGGCGCCGATGGGGCCATACCTCTACCGGGTCGCGTTTTTGCCGCTGGCGGATGCGTCCGTGCTCGTCCTGCTGATTGCCTCGATCGGCGCGCATTTGGCGCTGGAGGGTCTGGGGCTGGTGTTCTTTGGCCCCGAAGGGTCGCGCGCGACGGGATTTTCCGACGCGCGCTTCACGCTGGGCAGCCTCGACGTGCAGGGCCAGGCGCTGTGGATCATCGGCATGGCGCTCGCCGTCATGGCGGGTCTCGCCTGGTTTTTTGGCCGCACGCTTTCCGGCAAGGCGTTGCGGGCGACGGCGGTGAACCGGCTGGGCGCGCGGCTGGTGGGCATCGGCACGGCACTCTCTGGGCGCATCGCCTTTACGCTCGCCGGGTTGATCGGGGCACTATCGGGCGTGCTGATCGTGCCGCTGACGACGGTGTACTATGACACCGGCTTCCTGGTTGGGCTCAAGGGTTTCGTGGCCGCGATTATTGGCGGGATGGTCAGCTATCCGCTGGCGGCGGTGGCGGCCATCCTCGTCGGCTGCGTCGAGAGCCTCTCCAGCTTTTACGCGAGCGCCTTCAAGGAGGTGATCGTGTTCACGGTCATCATCCCGGTGCTGCTCTGGCGCTCCCTGCAGAGCCCGGCCGACGAGAAGTGAACCGCTGGTACGCCCTCGCGCTGATCCTCGCCTGGTTCTGCGTGCCGCTGATGCCGGTCGTGCCGAGCTTTTGGATCACGCTCGCCGACTATGCCGGGATCTCGGCGATCGTGGCGATCGGGCTCGTGGTGCTGACCGGGATCGGCGGCATGACCTCGTTCGGACAGGCCACGCTAATGGGGTTCGGCGCCTACACGACGGCGGTCCTGAGCGCGCGATATGGGGTCTCGCCGTGGCTCACGCTGCCGCTGTCGCTGCTGGTGGCCGGGTTGGGCTCGCTCGTGATCGGCGCGGTGACGTTGCGGCTGTCCGGCCATTACCTGCCGCTCGCGACCATCGCCTGGTCGGTCAGCTTCTACTACGTCTTTGCCAATCTCGATTTCTTCGGCCGCAATGACGGGATTTCCGGCATTCCGCCGCTGGCGATCGGCAATTTCCAGTTGACCAGCTCGGAGGCTTATTTCGGCGTGGTCTGGGTCGCGGTCGGGGTCGCGGTACTGGCGACGCATAATCTCCTGGACAGCCGGGCGGGACGGGCCATCCGGGCCTTGCAAGGCGGGGCGGATGCGGCGGCGAGCTTCGGGGTTCACCTGACCCGCACCCGGTTTCTCGCCTTTGGCTATGCCGCCGTGCTCGCCGGATTGGCCGGCTGGCTCTATGCGCACATGCAGCGCAGCGTGAACCCGACGCCGTTCGGCCTCGTTGCCGGCATCGAATACCTGCTGATGACGGTCATCGGCGGGGCCGGGGCGGTCTGGGGCGCGTTGCTCGGTGCGGCGCTGGTCACGGTCGCCAACGATCAGCTCCAAAACCTTCTGCCCCGCTTGCTCGGATCGAGCGGCAATTATGAGACGATCGTGTTCGGGATCCTGCTGATCCTGATCCTGCAGCGGGCGCCGGACGGGCTCTGGCCGCATCTGCGCCGCCTCGCCGGTGTCCGGACCGCACGAAGGCGCGGCTTGTCGGACGCGGCGCCGCTGCCGATGCGCGCGATGCCGGAGCGGGGCGCGGCGGTGCTCGAGGCGGCCGGGCTGCGCAAGGTATTCGGCGGCCTCGTCGCCGTCGATCGGCTCAGCCTGGCGCTGAACGCGCAGGAAATCGTCGGCTTGATCGGCCCGAACGGCGCCGGCAAGAGCACCACCTTCGACCTGCTGACCGGCGTGACCCGGCCGAGCGCCGGGCACGTGTCGTTCATGGGCCAGGAGCTGCGCCACCCGACCCCGCCCGCGGTGGCCCGGCTCGGCATGGGCCGCAGCTTCCAGCACGTCAAACTGGTCCCCGGCATGTCGGTAATCGAGAACGTCACGATCGGGGCGCATCTGCGCGGCCGGGCTTCCGCCCTGGCCGCCCTGCTCCGGCTCGACCGGCCGGAGGAGGCGCGGCTGTTCGGCGAGGCCAGGCGGCAGCTCGAGCGGGTCGGCCTGCTCGACCACGCCGATCAGCCGGCGGACAGTCTGGCGCTGGGGCAACAGCGCGTGGTCGAGATTGCCCGCGCCCTGTGCCTCGACCCGGTGCTGCTCCTGCTCGACGAGCCGGCGGCCGGGTTGCGCCATGCCGAGAAGGCGGAGCTGGCCGCCCTGCTCCGCCGGCTACGCGACGAAGGGCACACCGTGCTGCTGGTCGAGCACGACATGGAGTTCGTCATGAACCTGGCGGACCGGCTCGTCGTCATGGAGTTCGGCACCAAGCTGGCCGAGGGTCCGCCGGAGCTGATCCGCGCGGACCCGGCCGTCATCGAATCCTATCTCGGCGCGGTCGCCTGAGCTTGCTCGAGGTGAGCGGTTTGTCGGTCGCCTATGGCGGGATCGGGGCAGTGCACGAGGTGAGCCTGTCGGTTGGCGCCGGCGAGATCGCGACCGTCATCGGCCCGAACGGCGCCGGCAAGACCACGCTGCTCAACGCGATCATGGGCGTGCACACCGGCACCGGGTCGGTGCGGTTCCGAGGCCGTGACATCGGCCGGCTCGGTGTGGAGCAGCGGGTGCGCGAAGGAATCTGCCTGGTCCCGGAGAAGCGCGAGCTGTTCTCGACCCTCACGGTCGAGGACAATCTGCTGCTCGGCGGCTTCCGCGTCCGCCGCGAGGGCCGGGCGGCCTCGCGTGCGGCGCTCGGCGAGGTGTTCGCGCTATTCCCCCGCCTTGCCGAACGCCGCCGGCAGCGCGCGGGCACGCTGAGCGGCGGCGAGCGGCAAATGTTGGCGATGGGCCGGGCCTTGATGGCCCGGCCGGAGCTGCTGATGCTCGACGAGCCGAGCCTGGGCCTGGCGCCGCTGGTTGTGCGGGAGATTTTCCGGATCGTCGCCGGGCTGCGCAGCCGGGGATGCGCAATCCTGCTGGTGGAGCAGAACGCGCGCGCGGCGCTGCAAATCTCGGACCGCGGATACGTGCTGGAGACCGGCCGGGTGGTTCTCGAGGGGCCGAGCGCGGCGCTGGCCACCGATGACCGGGTAGCCGTGACCTATCTCGGTGGTGCTGCACCTGGATAGCACTTGTTAATGAATACAGGGTGGGCGTAGCAAAAGGGCGAAAGGCCTGTGCAGTGGCGATTTCGAAAAGCCAGTCGACCTCTCTCGATCTGTTGCGGTTCTCGGCAGCCATGACCGTATTCTTGCACCACGCGAATTGGCTGCACCTCGATTGGGGCGCGCTGTCGTGGTTCCGGCGCGATGTTGGCCACAGCGCCGTCGTGATCTTCTTTGTGCTTTCGGGTTACGTGATCGCGGCGACGCTGCGACCCGGCGAGACCGCGGTGGATTACGGCATCAAGCGCGCCTCGCGGATCTATTCGGTCGCCGTGCCGGCTGTGTTGCTGACCATGGCCATCGATATCGGCGCCCATCATTGGGGAGTCCCAACGGTAGCGCCGCTGTATCAGCTGCACCGTCCCTTACCCTATGCCGGGCTCGCCCTGCTGTTTGGCGGCGATCTCTGGACGCTGGCCGAACCGCTATTCTCGAACCAGCCGTATTGGTCGCTGAATTACGAGGTTTGGTATTACGTGGCGTTCGGGATGTTCGTCTTTGCCCGCGGCATGTGGCGCTGGGCGGGCGTGCTGCTCGTGCTCGCGATCATGGGACCCAAGCTGTGGCTGCTGTTTCCGATCTGGATCGGCGGGGTTGTGGTGCTGCGGGCGCAGCGCCGGTGGACGCTGGAGCAAGGCCCGGCGCGGGTGGTCGCGGTGGGTGCACTCCTCACCATGCTCGCGCTCAAGGCCTTCCACATCGAGGATCCGATCAATGATGCGGGTGCCGCGCTGGCGGCACAGGTGCTGCCGATCCCGCTGCGCTTCTCGCAGTGGTTCCTGGGCGACATGCTGCTGGGCGTGGTGACGATGGCGCTGGTGTTTGCGATCCGCAACGTCAACGTGACCTACCCGCGGCGGCTGCAGGGCTTCATCACCGGCGGTGCCCGGCTGAGCTTCGGGCTGTATTTGATGCATTTCCCGCTGCTGGCCTTCTTCGGCGCCTTGTTGCCGGGGCCGCTGGCGGTGGTGTTGGCGCTGGCGGCGGCGCTGTCCTTTGCCGCGTTGTTCGAGCCGCAAAAGGACCGGCTGCGGCGCTTGCTGACCGGGTCGGTAGCCTTGCTCCAGGTGTGATCGCGCGGCTGCCAAAGCAGCGGGAATGAGCTACGTTGCCAAAGGGCGTGATCCTGGCCGAGCTGGTGCTGGCGGGCGGGCATCGGCGGGAAAGGATTGAATCGCATGATTGGACGACGACTGGCGCTGGCAGGCGGGCTCGCCTCGGTTTGCACGGCGGCTCTGGCCGCGGATCCGCCGGCGGCGCCCGAGCCGGCGCGCCGGCCGCCGCCAGCCGATACCACAACCACGCATACGCTGACCTTGCCCGGCCGCACGCTGGACTTCCAGGCCAAGGTCGGGACCTTGCGCCTGGTGAACACCCAAGGCGTGCCGCAGGCCGAGGTGGTGACGACGGCGTTCCTGCTGGCGGGCGCCGATCCGGATAAGCGCCCCGTCACCTTCGCCCTCAACGGCGGTCCCGGCGCGTCATCGGCCTGGCTCGACCTTGGCGCGATCGGGCCCTGGCGCGTGCCCTTCGGCGCCGATCACGTGACCCCGAGCCGGTCGCCGGAGCCAGTCGATAACGCCGAGACCTGGCTCAGCTTCACCGATCTCGTCTTCATCGATCCGCCGGGGACGGGCTATAGCCGCATCGTCGCCTCGGGCGACGAGGCACGGCGCGGCCTCTGGTCGGTGAACGGCGACATCGACGCGATGGGGTCGGTGGTGCGGCGCTGGCTTGAGGCCAACCGGCGGCTCAATGCGCCGAAATTCATCGTGGGCGAGAGCTATGGCGGGTTCCGCGGCCCGAAACTCGCGCGCAACCTGCTGGACAGCCAGGGGGTTGGCGTATCGGGCCTGGTGCTGATCTCGCCGGTGCTGGACTTCAACGGGTTCCAAGCGCCGGCGTGGAACCCGATGCGCTGGGTGGTGGAACTGCCCAGCATGGTCGCCGCGGCGCGAGGCGCGCGGAGCCGCGCCGACGTGCAGGACGCGGAGGCCTATGCGCAGGGCGAGTACCTGCAGGATCTCATGCGCGGTGAATCCGACAACGCGGCGGTGGACCGTATGTCCGCCCGGGTCGCGGCGCTGACCGGGCTCGACCCGAACCTGGTGCGGCAGCGCAAGGGCCGGATCGACATCGCGACGTTCGTGCGCGACCGCGAGCCCGGGCGCCTGGAGACGCCGTATGACGCGACGATTTCGGTGCCAGACCCGTTCCCGGCGGCGACGCGCGGCCGGGCTCCGGACGCGCTGCTGGACGCGATGCGCGCGCCGCTGACCAGCGCCATGCTCAGCCTGTTCGACACGCGGCTGAATTGGCAGCCCGAGGGCGCGCCGGAGCGGAAATACGAGGTGCTGAACGATAGCGTCGCCCAGCAATGGGATTACGGGCGGCAGAATTATCGGCCTGAGGCCTATTCCGACTTGCGGGAATATTTGGCGATCGACCCGGCGGTGCGGGTCATCGTGGCGCATGGGCTGACCGACCTCGTGACGCCGTATTTCCGGGACAAATTGCTGTTGGACCAGACGCCGGTGCTCGGGCCGCCGGATCGGCTGGCGCTGCATGTCTATGGCGGCGGCCATATGTTCTACTCGCGGGATGCATCGCGCGCCGCACTGCAGTCTGACGCCGGTGCGCTCGTCACCGCTGCGATCGCCGCGCGCCCGGTGCCGGCGGCGGAATGATGCGGGCGGGTGCGCTCCTGCTGCTGTTTGCGATGGCTGCCGTGGCCGGCTGTGGCTACCAGCCGCCCGCGCAGACGAACACGGCAGCCCCAGCCTATCAAACCGACCTGACCACCTGCAGGGCGACGGCCCGAAAGGCAGTGAACACACAAACTGTGAAAAGATTCCTAGGATGGGTCGCTTCTCCGGTCACCCGCTGGGGCCGGATCGACTCCGCGGAGGAATCCTGCATGGCCGGCAAGGGCTACGGGCGGCTGCGCTGGTGCACGGACGAGGAGCTGCGCAACGGCACCAAGTCCGGCGGGGTGGTCGTCACCTCGACCGGCGTGCATTGCTCGGACCCGCCCGCGCCGGAGAAGCGGCGGGCGGGCTAGAGCAACGTCGCCCTGACTGGAATCGCGACAGCGACGCCAGTCAGGCGACAAAGTTGCTCGCCACCAAAAGTAGCTAGACCGCCGCCCTGACACAGTCAGGGCGATAGCGGTATACGCCGTCAGCGGAGCAGATCCAGCCGGTATTTCTCTGCCCGCGTCTGCAGCGCCGGCGCCAGCCGAGGGCGGCAATCGCCAATGAATAGCTCGGCCGCTTCGTCGCCCGAGCACGCGCCATCGGTCGGGCCATGCCAGTTGACCAGGAGGACGGCGCCTGCCGGCGAGAGGCTCTTCAGCGTGCGTTTGGCCGCCTCATGAATGCCGTCGACGCCGAGATAATATAGCACCTCGGAAAATAGGATCAGGTCGAACTCCTCGTCCGGCCACTCGTGCGGCACCGGCATGTTGGCGAACTCGACCCAAGGCTGGTCCTCGCACCGCGCCTCTGCTTGGCGCAGGGCCGCGTCGGCGACATCGACGGCGAGCAGCCCGTCGCAGCGTGGGGCCAATTGCCGCGTCAGCACGCCGATGCTGCAGCCGATCTCGAACCCGCGGCGGAAGCGGGCGGCGGGCAGGGCGTCCATCGTCGCCGCATACTTTTCCCGTTCATACTCGCTGGTGGCGAAGCGCCACGGGTCTGGATCGCGAGCATACAAGCGGTCAAAATGGCCCGGCGAAGTGTAATCGTCATCCGACATCGAAGCCTCAACTGCAGCATTAGCCGGGCGACAACGCGGCAAGTTAACGAAAGCTGCGGTAGAGTACCGTGGCGACCTCAGGCCGCGGCGCGTATCGCCGCTTCATTGACCTCGTCGGTCACTACGTCCTGGAACTTGGAAAAGTTCTTCTCGAACCTGGCCACCAGGTCGCGTGCGGCTCGCTCATAGGCTGCCTTGTCGGTCCAAGACCGCATGGGGTCGAGCACTTCGTCCGGGATGCCGGGGACGCCCTGCGGGAACATCAACCCAAAGAACGGATCGCGCTCATATCGGGCGTGCTTGAGGCTGCCATCGAGCACGGCGCCGAGCAGCGCGCGGGTGTGCTGGATGCTCATTCGCTTGCCGGTGCCGGACGCGCCGCCGGTCCAACCCGTGTTGACCAGCCAGCAATCCGACCCGTGCTGGCGCACCAGTTCGGCCAGCATCTTGCCGTAGACTTCCGGGCGGCGCGGGATGAACGGCGCACCGAAACAGGTGCTGAAAGTGGCCTGAGGCTCGCTCCCCAGGCCTTTTTCGGTGCCAGCCACCTTCGCGGTGTAGCCGGAGAGGAAGTGGTACATCGCCTGCGCTTGGCTCAGCTTGCTGATCGGCGGCAGCACGCCGAACGCGTCCGCGGTCAGCATCACGACGTTGCGCGGGTGCCCAGCCTGGCCCGACAGGTCGCAATTGGGGATGAACTCGATCGGGTAGCAGGAGCGGGTGTTCTCGGTCAGCGACTTGTCGGCCAGATCGAGTTGGCCATACGCGTCGGCCACCACGTTTTCCAGGACCGTGCCGAAGCGATGCGTCGCCGCGTAGATCTCGGGCTCGGCTTCCTGGCTGAGGTTGATCACCTTGGCGTAGCAGCCGCCCTCGAAATTGAAGACGCCGTGCGGCCCCCAGCCATGCTCGTCATCGCCGATCAGCGGCCGGTTCGGGTCGGACGAGAGGGTGGTCTTACCGGTGCCCGACAGGCCAAAGAACAGAGCGGCCTCGCCCGGGCTCCCGTCTGCCGTCCGGCTGACATTGGCGCTGCAATGCATCGGCAACACACCGTCGGCAGGCAGCTTCCAGTTCATCACGCCGAAGATCGACTTCTTGATCTCGCCGCCATACTCGGTGCCCGCGATGCAGATCACCCGTTGGGTGAAGGAGGCCGCGATGGCCGTGCTGGTGCGGACGCAATCGATGGCCGGGTCGGCCTGGAAGTTGGGCGCGTGCAGGATGACCCAATCGGGCGCAAAGCCGGCGAGTTCCTCGACCGGCGGCCGGATGAACATGTTGCGAGCAAATAGCGTGTGCCAGGCCTCGGTGCTGACCAGGCGCACACGGACCCGGTAGGCTGGGTCGGCGCCGGCATAGAGGTCCTGGGTGAACAGTTCGCGGCCCTGCAGATAGGCGAGGATGCGGCCGCGCAGGATCTGGAAACTCGCCGGCGGGAGCTTCTGGTTGCCCATCCGCCACCACAATTCAGCGGTGATCTCGTGGTCGTCCACGGTGAACTTGTCCTGCACCGAGCGGCCGGTATGCACGCCGGTGTTCACGATCAGCGCGCCTTCCGCCGACAGAGTGCCCTCGCCGCGGCGTAGCGCATGGGTGACGAGCAAGGGAGCCGTTAGATTGGCATGGACGGCGCCCAGAGGCTGCAGACCGGTGCCGGCTAGCGCGGCTCGCGCAGCGTGGTCGACAAGGGGGATCAACGGGCTCACAGCAAGTCTCCTCTAGCAAAGGCGTCGGTCGGCTGGTCGTCTAGGATGTCCGATTGGTAATAATGGCTGCTATACGGCGGGTCTAGCCGTTGTTGTTATTGATATTGTGCTGCATCTGCGAGATGCCCGACCTCGGCGCGCACGGCTTCGGGGCTGGCGGCCGGCGCGCGCCAATGTACCCGCAGGACCTGCTCTTCGCGCGCGAGGTCGGCACCGTCCGGGTCGTAGGCGACCATTCGCCACCCGCTCCCGTCCGCGCCCATCGCCCGGGCAATTCCGTCGAGCGCGTCTCGGTTGGCGTTGCAGCGCTCGATAACGCTTGCTTCCGCGGGCGCCAGGGCAGCGGTCGCGATGGGATCGGGAGCAAGATCGTCCGCCATGAACCGGTGGGCGCTGGCGAAGCCGCCAACGAACTGGCCGGAAACCGGGCGCAACCGCCACAGCGTGAAGTCGCCGAGGTCGGCGTAAAATGCGGCATAGGGATGCAAGGCGACCCAGCGTGCCTTCAGCGCCGGGTCGGCCTCCGGCTGCGCCGTGCCGATGAGGGTGAGCCGCGGCGCGGTTTGCGGGTTGATCGAGGTCGGCGGCCCCATGACGAGCAGCGAGCAGCGCTTCTCGTGGCGGAGATGCCGCGTGTGGGGCGAAAGGCCGGACAGCAGCAGCAACACCGAAGCGTCCGGCGCGGTCGCCGGGGTGACCAGCGAGGCGAACGGCTGGCCGGCGTCGCTGGTCGCCAGCGTTCCAGCCCTGGCGCCGCGCAACAGACGCCGCGCGGCGGTGGCCGGATCAGGTTTCGTATCGTCGGTCACTTCCATCCCCCGCATTCCGCCACAATCTTCGGTCAAAGGTGCGCGGTCCGCGGTAAGGTGCAACCCATGAAACAAACGATTGCCCTGGTCGATGACGACCGCAACATCCTGACTTCGGTGTCGATGACGCTCGAGCAGGAGGGATTTCTCGTGCGCACCTTCACCGACGGCGAAAGCGCGCTGCAAGGACTGATCGCCAAGCCGGTGGATCTCGCCGTGCTCGACATCAAAATGCCGCGCATGGACGGGATGGAGCTGTTGCAACGGCTGCGCGCCCGCAGCGCCCTGCCGGTCATTTTCCTCACCAGCAAGGACGAGGAGGTCGACGAACTGATGGGATTGCGGCTCGGCGCCGACGACTACATCACTAAGCCGTTCAGCCAGCGCCTGCTGATCGAGCGCATCCGCGCGCTGCTGCGGCGCAACGAGACCAGCCGGGCTGAAGGAGCGGGGGCGGCGCCCGGCGGCGTCATGGTCCGCGGCGATCTGACGCTGGACGAGACCAAGCATCAAAGCATTTGGCGCGGCCACAATGTCCAGCTCACGGTGACCGAGTTCCTGCTGGTGAAGGCGCTCGCAGCCCGGCCGGGCATGGTGAAGTCGCGCGACCAGCTCATCGACGCGGCCTATGGCGAGAACATCTACGTGGATGACCGCACCATCGATAGCCACATCAAGCGGGTCCGCAAGAAGTTCCGCGCCATGGACGATTCCTTCGACCATATCGAGACGCTTTACGGCATCGGCTACCGCTACAAGGAGCAATGATCCCGTCCCATGCCGGACGTCGGCTACCTTCCCCCGGTCGTCGAGAAGAAAGCGCGCAAGCGGGTCGGCCAGCGCTGGGTGTCGCCGTTGCTACGGCGGATCCTGCTGGTCAACGCCTTGCCGCTCGTCCTGTTGGTCGCGGCGCTGCTCTATCTCGACCAATATCAGAACGGCTTGCTGGAAGCCGAGGTCCAGGCGCTGCGCGAGCAGGCGCGAATCTACGCCGGCGCGATCGGCGAAAGCGCGGTGCACGAGCGGGACGGCGATAGCCCGCAAATTCAGCCCGACCTGGCCCGCGCGCTGCTGCGCCGGCTGACCGAGCCCACGCCCAACGCCCAGGCGCGGCTCTTTGCGCCGGATGGTCAACTCATCGCCGACAGCCGGGTGCGGGAAGGTGCGGGTGGCGCCGTCGTCACCACGCCACTGCCGCCGCCGGTCGATCGCGGCCGGATCCTGGGCACGATCGGCTCCATCTACGACGAGCTACTGTCGCTCCTGCCGCACAAGAACGAAGCGCCATTCGTGCAGGTGAGCCCCAACGCGGCCGGCATCGATTGGCAGCCGGACGTCAAGGAAGAGCTGCGGATGACGGGGGCGAACTCCAGCCGCGAGATGCCGCCCTATATCCGCCGCACCCAGGAAGACCGGCTGCTCGTCACCGTCGCCGAGCCGGTCACGCGCAACCGGCAGACCGTGGGCATCATCCTGCTGACGCGCGAGGCGCGCGAGGTGGACAACAGCCTGCTGGCCATCCGGGTCAGCATCTTGGCCCTGTTTGCGCTGGCGCTGGTGCTGACGGTCGGCCTGTCCTGGTATCTTTCGCTGACCATTGCCCGCCCGATGCTGCGGCTGGCCGAGGCGGCGCACAGCATGCGCGAGGGCAAAGGCCGCTCCGGCACTGTGCCCGCGCCGCTGGTGCGCCGGGCCGACGAAGTGGGCGAGCTCGCCGTGGCGCTGACCGAAAGTGCCGCCGCGCTGTGGGCGCGGATGGACGCCACCGAGCAGTTCGCCGCCGATGTGGCGCACGAAATCAAGAACCCGCTCAGCAGCATCCGCAGCGCGATCGAGACGCTGCGCCGGGTCGAAGACCCCAGTCAGCAGCGCCGGCTGCTGGCGATCATTTCCGAGGACGTGATCCGGCTCGACCGGCTGATCAGCGATATCAGCGATGCCAGCCGGGTCGACGCCGAGCTGTCGCGGACGGCGGCCGAGCCGATGGATGTGGTGCCGATTCTGGCCACGTTGCGCGAGATCCACGACGCCACGCGTTCGGATCGTGACCCGGTGATGCAACTCGAGCTGCCGAATGGGCCGCTCAAAGTCCGCGCCGTCGAGGGCCGGCTGGTGCAGGTGCTGCGCAACCTCATCGGCAATGCCAGCAGCTTCTCGCCGCCGGGCGGGACGATCCGGCTGCGCGCCTGCGAAGCGGGCTCCATGATCGAGATCGGCGTCGAAGACGAGGGGCCCGGCATCCCCGCCTCGAAGCTCGAGGACGTCTTCGACCGGTTCTACTCCGAGCGCCCGGCAGGCGAGCGATTCGGCCAGCACTCCGGGCTCGGATTGTCGATCAGCCGGCAGATCGTCGAAGCGCTTAAGGGCCGGATCGCGGCGGAAAACCTGCGCGACGCCTCCGGGCGCACGCTGGGCGCGCGGTTTACAGTGAAGTTGCCAAAAGCCTAGTGTTTCACGTGAAACACGCCCTCGGTCGAGCAACGGTCGTGCGCGTAGAAGCCGCTTCCCTTTGTATGAATTCGGGCTCACAAACCAGTCCCGATGCAACTTCACGCAAGCTGCGCCGCCCGTCAGGGACATGGCGTGTTGCTGATCGGCGCGCCGGGCTCGGGTAAATCCGACCTGCTGCTCCGCTTACTCGATCATGGATTCCAACTCGTCGCTGACGATCGCGTGGACATCAGCGGCGGCGAGGCAAGCCCGCCCGCCGCGCTCGCCGGGCTGCTCGAAATACGCGGGCTCGGCATCGTCCGCCTCCCGTATGCGGCATCGGTCCCACTCGCGCTTGCCGTGGAGCTCGGCCGCGGCGAGCGCCTGCCAAGCCTGGCGCGGCACGCGCTCGGGCTGCCGCTCGTCTCCGTCGATCCCGCGCTCGCCTCGGCTCCCGCACGGGTAAAGCTGGCGCTAGACTGTGCCACCGGCCGCACCGCCCAGCTTGCCGGAGCGTTCGCTTGAACCTCAAACGGGTGGTCGTGGTGAGCGGCCTCTCGGGAGCCGGCAAGGCCTCCATTCTGCGCGCGCTCGAGGATCTCGGCTACAACGCGGTCGACAACCCGCCGCTCACCTTGGTCGAGACCTTGGTCACCAGGGCCGATCAACCCTTGGCCATTGGTCTCGACACCCGCAGCCGCGGCTTCGACCCCGATCTGGTGCGCTCGACCGTCATTCGGCTCAAGGCGACGCCGGGGGTGTGGGTCGAGTTGGTCTACGCGTGGGCGGACGAGACCGTGCTGCTCCGCCGCTACACGGAAACCAGGCGTCGCCATCCGATGGCGCCGCAAGGGCGCGTGGTCGATGGGATCCGGGCGGAAGAAGCCTTGACCCGCGCGTTGCGCGATCAAGCCGACCTGGTCATCGACACATCCGAGTTGCCCGTTGCCGACCTGCGACGCCGCATCGAGAACCGGTTCCGCCCCGACCTGGCCGAGCACGGGCTGGTACCCGGTCTCACGGTTTCTTTCCTATCCTTCGCGTTCCCAGCGGGTCTGCCGCGCGAGGCGGACATGGTGTTCGACGCCCGCTTCCTTCGGAATCCCCATTACGATCCCATATTGCGTCCTAGAACCGGGCTTGATGCAGAAGTAGCCGCCTACGTCGAGTCCGATCCCGATTTCGGCCGGTTCTTTCAAAGCCTGCTCGAATTGCTGGAACTTGTGGTTCCGCGCTTCGTGCAGGAAGGAAAGAAGTATGCCACGATCGCGATCGGGTGCACGGGAGGGCGGCACCGTTCGGTCCACATCGCCGAGCGGCTGGCACGGGAGTTGAAAGCCGGGCCAAGTCTGGGCATGGATGTGCTGCAAATAAATGTGATCCATCGCGAGCTGGAGCGACATGCAGGCGCTGCAAACAGCCCGGTGACCGCCAGCGGCTCTTTAGGGAAGGTTCAGTAAGCTATCATGATCGGCCTTGTGCTGGTGACCCACGGACGTCTAGCCGAAGAGCTGCGCGCCGCCATGGAGCACGTCGTCGGCGCCCAGCGGAACGTCGCCACAGTCTGTATCGGCCCAGACGACGATATGGAGCGGCGACGGGCGGAGATTCAGGCGCGCATCGCCCAGGTCGACATGGGTGACGGGGTTGTCCTGTTGACCGACATGTTCGGCGGCACGCCGTCCAACCTGGCGATCTCGATGATGAACCGCGACGGCGTCGAGGTGATCTCTGGGGTGAACCTGCCGATGCTGGTCAAGCTGGCCAAGGTCCGGTCGAGCCAGAACCTCTGCGAGTGTGTCGATTGCGCTCAGGCGGCCGGGCGCAAATACATCGCCGCCGCGTCGAGCGTGCTGCCGTCCTGCAAAAAGGCCGCGTGCGGCTGAGATGAGCGGGCCGACGCCCGCGAGCGCCACGGCGCTCACGCGGACGGTCACCGTGGTGAACCGGCGTGGACTGCATGCGCGCGCCGCTGCCAAATTCGTCACCATGGCCGAGCGCTTCGGGGCCTCGGTGGACGTCGCTCGTGATGGGCAGACCGTGTCTGCCCGGTCGATCATGGGCTTGATGATGCTCGGGGCCGGGCCAGGCTCACAACTCGAGCTGCAAGCGGATGGCTGGGACGCGAAAGAGGCGCTAGAAGCGCTGGCTGCCCTGGTCGAGTCTGGCTTCAATGAGCAAGACTGAGCAAGAATCACCGCGCACCGCTGGACCAAGTGGAGCATGCGCGTCTGCGGAGCGGCGGCTGGCCGGGTTGCCGGCCTGTGTCGGCGTTGCAATCGGACCGGTCTTCCGCACCACCGAACAAGCGGCGCAGATCACCCGCAGCAAGATCCATGCCGAAGATATCCAGGCCGAGACTGCCCGCCTCGAGGCCGCCGTCCTGCAGTCTCGCCGCCAACTCCTGAAGCTACGCAGCCGGCTTTCGGTGCTGCCCGAGGAAACGCAGGGCGAGATTGCACCGTTAATCGACGCCTATTTGCAAATGCTGGGCCCCTCGCGGCTGATGCGCGGCGCGCGCGCCCGGATCCAGGACCGGCTGGTTTCTGCCGAGACCGCCGTCATGGAGGAAGCCAACGCAGTCGCGTCGGCGCTACAGGCGCTCGGCGACGTGGCGCCCGGCGCCGATGGCGCGGGGCCACAGCGTCAGGCCGAGGAAGTGCGCGAAATCGGCCGCCGGCTGGTGCGCAACCTCACCCACGCACCATTCCGCAGCTACTCGGGCGCGCCGCAGGGCTCCGTCCTGATCGCCGAGGCGCTCCGCCCGTCCGACGCCGCGTTGATCGACCCGGCGCGCATCGCCGGCGTCGCCACCGAGGAAGGCGGGACAGACGGCCACGCCGCCATCATCCTGCGCGCGCTTGGCATTCCCTCGGTCCTCGGCGCGCCGGGCCTGCTCGCGGGGACGCGGGTCGGCGCCACCGTCGTCGTGGACGGATCCGCCGGCCTGATCACGCTCAATCCATCCGCCGCCAGCCTCGGTTCGGCGCGCCGGGCCGTGGCGGCGTTCGCGCGCGACCGGCAGCGGCTCGGCCGGCTGCGGCGTTTGCCCGCGGTGACGCTGGACGGCGAGGCCGTGGAGCTGCAGGCCAATCTGGAGCTGCCCATCGAGCTGCCGATGGTGGCGCAGTCCGGCGCAAGCGGCATCGGGCTGCTGCGCTCCGAGTTCCTGTTCATGAACCGCGATACGGTCCCCTCCGAGGACGAGCAGGCGGCAATCTACCGCAGCGTGGTCGAGACCATGGCCGGCGACCCGGTGACCATCCGCGTGCTCGATTGGGGCGGCGAGAAGGAAATCGAGGCGCTGGTCGCCGCCGGGGTAGTGCCGGAGATCATGGACGCCAACCCGGCGCTCGGCCTGCGCGGCATCCGGCTGCTGCTTCGCCAGCGCCCCCTGTTCGAGGCCCAACTCACCGCCATCCTGCGCGCCGCCAACGCCGGACCGGTCCGCGTCCTGCTGCCCATGGTGACAAACGCCGCCGAGCTCCAGGGCGCCCGCGAAGTCTATGTCGGGGTCGCCGAGGCGATGCGGGCGCGGGGCGAGAAGCTGCCGGCGAAGCTGCCTCCGCTCGGCATCATGGTCGAGACGCCGGGCGCGGCCCTCTCATCGGACGCGCTGGCCGCGGAAGCCGATTTCTTCGCTATCGGCACCAACGATCTGTGCATGTATACGCTGGCCGTCGATCGCGGCGAGCTGGACGTGGCGCATCTTTACGACCCGCTGCATCCCGCGATGCTGCGGCTGATCCAATTCACCGCGGAGGCGGCGAACCGGCATCATATCCCGGTGTCGATCTGCGGCGAAATCGGCGGCAACCCCAGCTTCACGCCCATGCTGATCGGCCTCGGCGTGCGCAGCTTCAGCATGAACGCCGCCGCCGTCCCGCGGGTCAAGCAAGCCATCCGCAGCACGACCATGGACGATTGCCAGCGCCTGACCTGGCAAGTGATGAAGCAGTCAGACCCTGACCGGACGCGGGAACTGCTCGAACAATTCGGGCGATGAAACGGCTGGCGTAACCGCGTATAACCCCATTCGCCGACACAGAATGGGAGGCGAGCGGTGATTCAATTCTATTATAGCCTGGCACCAAACCCGATGAAGGTCGCGCTGTTCCTCGAAGAGGCCGAACTCGAGTATCAGCCGATCCCGGTGGACACGCGCAAGGGTGAGCAGTTCGCGCCCGACTATGCAGCGCGCAACCCGAACAACAAGGTGCCCTGCATCGTCGATGGCGACGCGACCGTCTTCGACAGCAACGCCATCCTGCTCTATTTGGGCGAGAAGACCGGGCAGTTCATGCCGCCGAGCACGCCCAAGCTGCGCGGCGAATTGCTGTCCTGGTTGATGTTCGTCGCCAGCGGCATCGGCCCGTATTCCGGCCAATGCGTGCATTTCCGCAATTTCGCGCCGGAGCCCAAAGAGTATGCGGTGAGCCGCTACGTGTTCGAGGCCAAGCGGCACTGGGGCATCATCGATGCGCGCTTGGCGCAGCAGGAGACGATGATCGGCGACACCTACAGCATCGTCGACATGGCGGTGTGGGGCTGGGCGCGGATGATCCCGGTCATTCTGGGCGAGGGCGCATGGGATAGCTTCCCGAACCTGAAGCGGCATCTCGACATGATCAGCGCCCGTCCCGCCGCCGGGCGCGCGCTGGCGCTGAAGGACCGCCACACGTTCAAGGCCGAGTTCGACGAGGAAGCCAAGCGCCACATGTTCCGCCACACGGCGCAACAAGCGGCGTAGGAGGTCTACTCCGGCTCTTCGATCCGCCGCGCCTCCGCCGCCGCACGCAGGCGGCGGAAGCTGCGCCGGCTGAACGGCAGCATCACGGCATAGATCAGCGCCGACGCGGCCAGCGCGGCCCAGGGGTCCGCCACCAGCACCGCCGCGAACGTGCCGACCCCGAGCAGCAGCGGCAGCGCATACTCGCGCGGCACCTTGAAGTTCTTGAAGCTCCAAACCGGCAGGGTGGAAACCAACAACAGCGCCGTAGCCGTCAGCACGACCGCAACAAACAGCGGATGCCGCGGCCAGGTCGCCATCCAACCGATGCCCTGGTTGTGGCCCTCGAGGCCCAAGAACAGCGGAAATAGCGCGAGCCCCGCGCCGGCCGGCGCCGGCACGCCGGTGAAAAAATTATAGGCGTAGGCATGCGCGATCGGGCGCGGCGCATCGAGTTCCGCATTGAAGCGGGCGAGCCGCAGCGCCATGCAGACGGCGAACAGCAGGCATGGCGCGAAGCCGAAGCCATGCGCCGTCTCCAGCGACCACAAGTACAAGATGAAAGCCGGCGCCACCCCGAAGCAGCAGAAATCGGTCAGGCTGTCGAACTCGGCGCCGAACCGGGACGTGGCCTTCAGCATGCGGGCGAGGCGGCCATCCAGCCCGTCGATGCACGCCGCGACCACGACCGCGACCGCCGCGCTGCCAAACCGCCCC
This sequence comes from Acetobacteraceae bacterium, assembly GCA_965276815.1. Classification (GTDB taxonomy): domain Bacteria; phylum Pseudomonadota; class Alphaproteobacteria; order Acetobacterales; family Acetobacteraceae; genus JAVVHH01. Next base: position 98,206 of record CBDIBE010000004.1, read on the forward strand.
TCGATCGCATAGCGCATGCTGGTCAACCCGGCGCACAAACCCAGCAACGTCAGGATGTTGGGCATCATCCGGTTGAAGGAGAGCCCGGCGAAGCGGGGCCGATCGCGCGGGCGGAACTTGGTGCGCAGGCGGCTCACCGGGTTGAGGCGCGGCGCGTCGTTCATACCGAGGCGCCGAGCTCGGCGATGACCGTTTCGCCGCCGATCATCGTCTGGCCCTCGGCCACGAGCGGCACGACGCCCTCCGGCAAATACAGGTCCGTTCGGCTACCAAAACGGATAATGCCGAACCGGCTGCCGGCGCGGACCGGGTCGCCCTCGCGCACGTGGCAGACGATCCGCCGCGCGACCAGCCCGGCGATCTGCACGATTGCGATCTCCCGCCCATCCTGCAGCCGTAACGCGATCGCATTGCGCTCGTTGCTTTCGCTCGCCTTGTCGAGGCTTGCGCTGACGAAGGCGCCGTGCCGGTAGGCGATCCGGGCGACCGTGCCATCCGCCGGCATGCGGTTCACATGCACGTCCAGCACCGAGAGGAAGATGCCGACCCGCCAGCGCGGCGTCGCACCCAGCCCAAGCTCGACCGGCGGCACGGCGGCGGCGACCGAGACCACCCGCCCGTCGGCTGGCGCCACCACGGCGCCAGGTCGTCCCGGCGGGACTCGCTCGGGGTCGCGGAAGAAGAAAAAGCAGAACAGGACGAAGATCAGCCCAAGCCAGAACAGCCACCAGCCGAAGAACACGCCCAGCAGCATGACCACCACGCCGCCCCAGATGAACGGCTGCCCAGCCGGGTGGGGCGGCGCGAGCACCAGGCGGATATCGTCGATTACGGACATGGGGCGAGACTTAAGGCAGGGCCCCCGGGGTCGCAAACGCCTGGCCGGGGTAGATCCGGCGCGGGTCGCGGATCTGATCGCGATTGGCGAGATAGATCACCGTGTAGCGCAGGCCCGCCCCGTAGGCGTGCCGGGCGATCCGCCAAAGGCTCTCGCCGGGTTGCACGATGACCCGGCCTTGCGCGAGATCGGCCGTCGGCATCGCGGTGCGCTGGAAGGGCAGCTCGACCCGCCCCGTGACCTGGCCGGAACTCGCGAGTTGATCCAGCCGGAACCGATGCAGGCCGGCGGACACCGGTGCTTGCGGCGTGAGGCTCCATTGGCCCTGCGCATTGGCATGGGCCTCGCCGACCGGCGTGTTGTCCACATAGATTCTAACGGGTGCGGCGGGCGGCGCGGTGCCGCTGAAGCGGATTTCGCCATGTTCATCGTAGTCGACGGTATCGAGGCCGAGCTGGTGGCCCGATCCGCCCGCAGGAGACTGCAGCAGACGCGGCGGACCGGATTGCGGGATCGCAAGCGCTACCGCCGGCAGCGGTGGACCAGTCGCCTGGGCTGGTGCTTGCGGCGATGGCACGACGACCATGACCGAGTCCTGGCCCCGGATCTCTGCGGCAGTGCCGTCGCGGGAGGCCAGCGTGAGCGTATGGCCGCCGGGCGGCAGCGGCGCGGACGGCACGAGGACGAAAGCGCCGCTCTGATCGGCTTGCGCCTGGCCCAGCTCCTGGGTGCCGTCACGGACGATGACGTGCGCGCCGGGCTGGGCCCGGCCGGCAATCACCGCGCTACCCTGCGGGCTGGCCCGGACAATATCCACGCTCGGCGGAGCGGCCGGTGCGGCTTGTGCCACTTGCGGCGGCCGCGGCGATGGACCAGGGTTTTCCGGCGCGGCCGGGTTCCGCAGCGTGATCCAGGCGCCGCCGAGCGCCACAACAAGACCCAGTCCGGCCCAAACAGGCCAGGCAGCACCGAGGCGTCGCGGCGAACCTCCTGGAGCCATGGACTTCATGGTGGACGCTTTGCCTTACGACCGCAACATTCCTGTCACGGTCTTAAAGCGCGATACAGAATCCACGCAAATGCGACTGTCAACACCGCGGCGACGGCCGCGGCGAGCAAATTCACGGCACCACCAAGCCGCTTGCCGAAGCGGTTGGCGATCGGCTGCGTCAGCATCGGCGCGACGCACGCGCCCAAACAGACGCAATCGGTCAAATCCAGCCCGCCATGCAGCAGCCGCCCGGAAGCAAGATCGGCGCCGGCGATCGTGGCGGCGACGAGCGCCGACGGGACCGCCCCTGCCTCCGCCGGCAATAGCCCGGCCCAGGCAGCCGCCAGCACGAGCGCCGCGCCGGCCCAGCCCGCTGGCGCCCCGGCCAGCACCGACCCGCCCCACAGCGCCAGCCCGCTCGCCAGCCCGCGTCCGCTCTGTCCCGCGATCAGGCGCGACAACAGCCAGGCGAGCAACCCGGTGAAGAACCAGACCCGCCAGAACTCCGGCCGCGCAACCGGCGAGGACGCGATCCACCAGCCCGCCAAGATGGCGAGCAGCGCCGGCCCCCAGCGTTCAAGCCGGCCGCCCAAGCGTGCGGCGGCGAGCACTGCGAGGACCGCCCCCACCGCAGGGAGCAGCAGCAATTCCGGCCCAGCCCGCGGCGACCAAGCTTCCCGCGGCAGGCTGGCGAACGGAACCAGCGCCGCCCATCCGGCCAGGCACGCGGCGGCGCCGATCGCCGGCAAAACGCCGCTCTTCGACTTGCCTCGGCAGAGCAGCCCGCCCGCCAGCGCGACGGCCAGCGCCAGGAACGCGCTCAAATAGGTCATTGGCAGCTGGATAAGACTCTGCGGAATCGGCGGCATGGCGGCGACCTTCCATCCCGGCACGCGGGGCGGCAAGATGCCGCCGCAAAGAGGGAAATCGATGGCTCAACCTGCTCGACGGCCCACCGGGCCGCCCCCACGTCGGCCCACCGGGCCGCCCCCACGTCGGCCTACTGGGCCGCCCCCAGCACGTACGCCCATGCTGCTGATGCGCGTGTGGGACGCGCCGACCCGGCTGTTCCATTGGCTGATCGTGCTGCTGATCGCCGTCAGCTACGTCAGCATCAACCTGAACTGGGTCTCGCTGCACTATTTGTCCGGCGAGACCACCCTGACATTGCTGCTGTTCCGGCTGGTCTGGGGCATCGTCGGTAGCGAGACCTCGCGCTTCGGCAAATTCGTGCGCAGCCCGGCCGCCGGATTGCAGCACCTCACCACCTTCGGCAAGCGTGAGCCGGACCGCGAGATTGGCCACAATGCGGCCGGCGGCTGGATGGTGCTGCTGATGCTGGCCTCACTCGCGGTGCAAGCCTGCACCGGCCTGTTCAGCGGCAACCCGATCGACGGCCAGGGCCCGCTCGGTCACCTCGTCGGCTCATCGACCCAGGATCTGCTGACCACGATCCATCACTGGAACTTCAACTTCATCCTGTTCCTGATCGCGCTCCATATCCTGGCCATCCTGGCCTATGCCGCGGTCAAGCGGCACGACCTCGTCCGCCCCATGGTGACCGGCACGAAGCGGCTGCCAGCCAACACGCGTCAGCCGCGTTTCACCAGCCCGTTGCTGGCGCTGGTGGTGTTGGGGGGCGCGGCGGTCTGCGTTTGGGCGTTGGTCAGCTTCGCCTGATGTGGCTAGACCGCGATCGTCCTGACCGGAATCGGTCAGGACGTGAATCGCTGTCTCAAATAAAGCTAGACCTTTATCGGCCCGACCACAGTCAGGCCGATAAAGGTCTAGCGCTCGCGGAACGCCCGGTGGCAGGCGCCGCAGGCCCCGCCCACGACCTTGAACTGGGCGCCGAAGCCAGCCTTGTCGTTGGCGTCGGCCAAGGCGACGAGCTTCTGCGCCTCAGTGGCGAGATTGGTCGCGTCCTTCTCGAACTCGGCGTTGTTGGACCAGATATCGGGCTTGGCCTTGGTATCATGGCCTTTTTCGGTGCCGGCCGGGAACATCGAGGGAATGACCTTGGCCCACGCGGCGATCCCCTTCGCCCCGTCGACGAACGGCTTGACATCCCCCCCGCCATCCACGGCGGCCTTCATCGCCACCGCGACGCCGTTCTGCAGGTCGAACCCGGCCTGCCGCGCGGCGATGATCGCATCAGGCTGCAGGGCAACGCCCGTCGCTTGCGCGTCGGCAAATCCGCACCAACCGATCGCGGCAACGGCGAACCCAAGCAGGACTGGATGCTTCATCGCTAATTCTCCCGAAAGCTCACCTGCATCGTTGCACCGCTTCGGCCGCTTCGCCATCTGAAAGTCTCATGAATAATCAAGCCAACGCCGAGATACGCTCCGTCGCAGTGTTCTGCGGTTCCCGCTTCGGCACGTCGCCAGCGTACCGGCAGGCGGCCGAGGATCTGGGTGCGGGGCTGGCCGCCGCCGGGTTGCGGCTGGTCTACGGCGGCGGCCGGATCGGGCTGATGGGCGTCGTCGCGGACGCGGTGCTCGCCGGCGGCGGCTCGGCGCTGGGCATCATCCCGAGCTTCCTGCAGCGGCGCGAGGTGGTGCATGAGGGCGGGATCGAGCTGGTCGTGACCGAGACCATGCATGATCGCAAGCGGCGCATGTTCGAGGCGGCGGACGCGTTCGTGACGTTGCCCGGCGGCCTCGGCACGTTCGACGAGACGATCGAGATCACAACGTGGCGGCAGCTTGGCCTGCACAACAAATCGGTGCTGATTTGCGACGTGGACGGCTGGGCGCAGCCCTATGTCGCGATGCTGCAAGCGGCGATCCGGCAGGGGTTCGTCGACCCGAGCGGCATGGCACTGTTCGAGGTGGTGCCCGACGTTCCCGCCGCACTGGCCCGGCTGGCGGAGCTTGCCCGTCCCGGCGTCGGCCAGCCGGAGCGGGTCTAAACTTCCTCCAGCTCGCGCACGCGCGGCCGCGCGGGGAGTTTCGGGATCAGGCAGTCCGGCAGCGGCTTCTCGCCGGATTTCGGCGGCGGCTTCGGCGCGTCGGGGACCGGCCCCTCCCAGTCCCAGCCGCCGTCATCGCGCCGCTTCAGCTCGATCAGCTCGCGCAGAGCCAGGGCAAGCGGCACACCGAAAGTCAGCGTCCCGCTGAGCAATACGTAAGTTGCGCCGTCCATCGCTTAGCCTCCTGATGTCCGAGAAGTGACAATAAGCCTGGCACGGCGGGCCTCGCACGTGGAAAATCGACGCCGAGGCGATGCAACTGTTTTCTCGCCACAGAGCCGCGTTACAAACTCAACCGAGAGGCTGCGCAGCAGCTTAAGCGCCCGGCGAGGTCCAGCGTGCACATCCCATATCGCCGTCTCAGCATCGCCGCCGCAATGTCGCTGACGCTCGCGCCCGGATCACCGGTTGCGGTCGCGCAAATCGGCGGCGCAACCCTGCCCGTGCGGGTCGGCCGCATCGCCTCGATCACCGGCACCGTCTCGTATCACCTGGCTGACGCCGAGCGCTGGCAGCCGGCATCGATCAACCTGCCGCTCACCGACGGCATGGCGATCGGGACCGAGCCGGCCAGCCGCGCGGAGCTCGGTTTCGGCAGCAACAAGATCGCGCTCGACGCCTCGACCGAATTCGACCTCAACGTCCTCGACGAACACGCTCTGCTCGCGACCGAGCCGCAGGGCGAGAGCTACCTGCATCTGCGAGTAGTGCCGACCGGGGACAGTTACTCGGTCGCCACCCCGCGCGGCATCGTCGCGATCACCGGTGTCGGCCGCTATGCGATCATCGCCGGCGACCAGGCGCATCCGACCCTGATCACGGTCCTGGAGGGCACGGCCACGGTGACCGGCTTGCCCGCCCCGCAGCAGGTCGAGACCAATCAAACGCTGACCATCACTGGCGACGGCAAGTCCGCCCCGTTCCAGCCCAGCGTGGGCCCGGCGGTGCGCGACCCGTTCCTCAACGCGATGCTGGCTGCCGAGCGGCCGGCGCCGCGGCAGGCGGTCGCCCCGCCTGCCTATGTGGCGCGCATGACGGGGGCGGACGCGCTGGACGAGTACGGCGAGTGGGCCTCGTCGCCGGAGTATGGCGCGGTTTGGTATCCGCGCGTCGCGACCGATTTCGTGCCCTATCGGGATGGGCGCTGGGCCTATGTGCAGCCTTGGGGCTGGACGTGGGTGGACAACGCGCCCTGGGGGTTCGCGCCGTTCCATTATGGGCGCTGGGCATATTCGGACGGGCGGTGGGGATGGGTCCCCGGCCGGCCCGGCGCGCCGCAAGCCTTGCCGGTTTATGCGCCGGCCCTGGTGGGGTTCCTCGGCGGCGCTGCCGCGGGCGCGGTGACCTGGTTCCCGCTTGGGCCGAACGAGCCGTATCGCCCGCCCTATCAGGCCTCGGAGCAGTACATGCGCGAGGTCAACCAGTTCAACGTGGCGAACCTGGGCGATCTCGGGCGGCCCTACGAACGGCCGCCGGTCAACCGCAACGCGATCACCTCGGTGCCGGCCGACGTGATGACCACGAGCCGCAACGTCGCCGAGGCGCCCCGTTTGCCGCCGCCGCCGGTGCAGGAACGCCCGCAAATCGCCTTCGAGCCCCCGGTCAAGCCAAGCACGGCGACCGTCGGCGTGACCCAGGCCATGGCGCGCCAGCTCGATCTGCCGCGCGGCCCGGCCAGGGCGGCGGGGCAACCAGGCGCCGCGCCGGTCCAAACCCTCCCCACGACCCCGAGCGGGACGCTGCCGGGCCTGCGCCCCGGGACCAACGGCAGGCCGTTGCCGCAAACCCCGCAACGTGCGCCGATACCTTCGGCGGCAGCACAGGCAACGGAGCCGCGCGTGCCGACACCTGGGCCGTCCACGCCCGCGCGCCCGCAGCAGACTGAGCCAAGGGCCGCTCCGGCCCGACCAGACCAGCGCCGCCCCAAGGAGCGGCCCGAGGAGCGGTAGATCCGGCGCCCATGCTAGGCTGTTCGGATGAGCCCATCCCTGCTGCGAGCCCGGCGCTTCCTCCCCCTGTTCACTGCCCAGGCACTGGGCGCGTTCAACGACAATTTGTTCAAGAACGCGCTCGTCATCCTCATCTTGCTGCGCGCCGGTCAGGGTGGCGCGGCGCTCGTCGCCGCCGCTGGTGGCATTTTCATCTTTCCCTACGTCGTCTTCTCGTCGTTGGCCGGGCAGCTCGCGGATCGCTTCGAGAAACCGCGCCTCATCCGTATCAACAAAGCCGCCGAGGTCGCGATCATGCTGGCCGGGGCGGCCGGCTTGCTCGCCGACAGCATACCGGTGCTGCTGGTGGCGCTGTGCGCGCTCGGGGTGCTGGCGACCTTCTTCAGCCCGCTCAAATACGGGATCCTGCCCGAGCACCTGCACAAGGACGAGCTGATGCGCGGCAACGCGCTGATCGAGGCGGCCACCTTCGCCGCCATCCTGGCCGGGACTATCGCTGGCGGCATACTGATCGGGCTGCCGGCCGGCCCGGTCGTGGTGGCGTGCGCGGTGATCGTGGTGTCCCTGCTCGGGGTGCCGGCGGCGCTCGCCGTGCCCCCCGCACCGGCCGCAGCACCCGGGTTGCGCCTAGGCCTCAACCTGGCCGCCGAGACGCTCGCCATGCTGCGCGCGGCACGCCAGGACAAGGTGACCTGGTTCTGCATCCTCGGCCTGTCCTGGTTCTGGGCGCTGGGGGCGATCTTCCTCGCCGAGTTCCCGGTCATGGCCGAAGCGACCTTCCACGGGGGCAATCAGGTCGTCACGCTCTTGCTGGCGGCCTTCGTCATCGGCATCGGCGCCGGTTCGATGCTGGCGGCAAAACTCAACCGGGGCGCCATCTCGGCCCGGTTCGTCCCGGTTTCCGCACTGCTGCTCTCGGTGTTCACCTTCGGCTTCGCGATCTTGGCCGCCTCGCCGGCGGCGGCGGGCTGGGTCTCGCCCGGCGCGATGCTGACCTCGCCGCCGGGTCTGGCGGCGTTCGCCTGCCTGCTCGGCGCTTCGGCTTGCGGCGGCTTGTACTCGCTGCCGCTCACGACGCTGATCCAGCATCGCGCGGCGCCGGCCGAGCGCGCGCGGATGATCGCCGCCAACAACGTGCTCAACGCCGTGTTCATGGTGCTCGCCGCGGTGGTCATCGCCGCCCTCGCCGCCGTCGGGGTCAGCCCGGCGACGGTCCTGTCGATCGCCGCGGGGCTGAACGTGCTGGCCGCGCTGCGCCTGCGCCGCTTCTCGGCCAGCGCCACGCTCACGCTGGCGGAGTAGCGCTTGCCGGCGTCCCTGGCCCGGGCCATGACGGACACATGATCCGCCGCCGCGCCCTCCTCGCCGCTCCGGTCGCCGCCGCACTGCCTCGCTTCGCCATCGCGCAGGCCGAGCGCCCGGCGATCACCGTGGCCGTCGCCAAAATCTCCAACACCGGCACGCTCGACCCGCTGCGCGAGCAATCCAGCAACGCCAGCGAGCACTGGATGGCGCTGATCCTGGAGACGCCGATCGGGCGGGACCAGCAGCGCGGGCTCGAGCGCATCCCGGGTCTGGCGACCGCGTGGCGCCGCATCGACGACCGCACGCTGGAATTCGACCTCCGCCCCGGAATCGTCATGCATGACGGCCGCACGCTGACCGCCGAGGACGTCGTCTTCAGCTTCGGGCCGCGCATGTTCGGCCCCGAGCCGGGCCTGCCCGCCGACATCCCACCCGTCGCCCGCCGGCATTGGCCGGGGCTGGAGCGCGTCGAGGCCACCGGCAAGCTCAAGCTGCGCCTGATCAACCGCACGCCGGACGTGACGCTGGAAGGCCGGCTGGCCGCGGGCGGCAGCGAAGTGGTCGGCGCGGCGAGCTACGGCAGTTGGGCCAAGTTCTCCAAGCAACCGGTCGGCACCGGCCCCTACAAGGTCGCCGAATTCCGCCCGGACACCTCGCTCACCCTCGAGGCGCAGGATGCGTATTGGGGCGGCCGCCCGCCATTCCGCACGGTCCGCTTCGTCGAAGTGCCCGAGCCGGCCTCGCGGGTCGATGGCTTGCTCTCTGGCCAGTACGCCCTCGCCGCCGACATCTCCCCGGACCAGATCGCCACCGTCGAGGGCGACAAAAGCTTCCAAGTGGTCGGCGGCCTCGTGCCAAACCACCGCATCCTCGCCTTCGACAAGCATCACCCCGCGCTCCTGGACCCGCGCGTCCGCCTGGCGATGGCGCACGCGATCGACGGGCAGGCGATCGTGGATTCGCTCTGGGCGGGACGCAGCCGGGTCCCGCCGGGGCTGCAATGGGAGTTTTACGGCCCGATGTTCATCCAGGGCTGGACCGTCCCGCCCTATGACCCGGCGAAAGCCAAGACCCTGCTGCAGGACGCCGGCTACAAAGGCGAGCCGTTCCCCTATCGTATCCGCAACAACTACTACACCGCCGAGATCCCCACCGCGCAGGTGATCGAGGAGATGTGGCGCACCGTCGGCCTCAATGCCGGGATCGAGGTCAAGGAGAACTGGACCGAAGTGCTCGCCACCACCCCGCCGCGCGGCGTGCGCGACTGGTCGAACAGTGCCGTGTTCGACGACCCGGTCAGCAGCATCGTCAACCAGCACGGCCCGGAGGGCGCCCAGCAGACCAACGGCGAGTGGACCAACGCGGAGATGAACCGGCTCTCCGGCGTGCTGGAAGCGAGCACCTCGATGCCGGAGCGGCATCAGGTGTTCGCTCGCATGCTGCAGATCTGCGAGCGCGAGGACCCCGCCTATGTCGTCCTGCACCAGAACGCGAACCTCACCGGCAAGCGCCGCGACCTGCCATGGCGCGCCTCGCCGTCGTTTTTCCTTGATCTATCGCCGCGGGGCTTTCGGACATGAGCGAAGCGATTTGGCGGCTCTCGGCAACGCAGCTCGCCGACCGGATCCGCTGGAAGGCGATCTCCGCGCGCGAGGCCGCACAGGCGGCGCTGGACCGGCTCGATCAGGTCAACCCGGCGATCAACGCGGTCATCGACCACCGGCCGGAGGAGGTGCTGGCCCAGGCCGACGCGATCGACCAGCGCATCGCCCGCGGCGAGGATGTGGGCCCGCTCGGCGGCGTGCCGGTGACGATCAAGTGCAACGCGGACCAGACAGGGTTTGCGACCACCAACGGCCTGACCTTGCAGCGCGACCTGATCGCCGCCGAGGACAACCCGGTGGTCAGCAATCTGCGCCGGGCCGGGGCGGTGCTGCTGGGCCGGACCAACACGCCGGCCTTCTCGCTGCGCTGGTTCACCAGCAACCTCGTGCACGGCGCGACGCGCAACCCGCGCGACAAAAAGCTGACGCCTGGCGGGTCCTCGGGTGGCGCCGGGGCCGCGATTGCCGCGGGGATCGGGCATCTGGCGCATGGGACCGATATCGCCGGGTCGATCCGTTACCCCGCCTATGCCTGCGGGGTGCACGGATTGCGGCCGACGCTGGGTCGGGTGCCGGCTTGGAATCCGTCTGGGCCTGACCGGACCATTGGGCCGCAATTGATGGCGGTTTCCGGCCCGATCGCCCGGACGATCGCCGATCTGCGGCTAGGGCTGCTCGCCATGTCGGCGCCAGACCCGCGCGACCCATGGTGGACGCCGGCCCCGCTCGAAGGTCCGGCCCGCCCGCGGCTGGCGGCGCTCTGCCTGCGGCCCGGCGGGCTGGCGATCGTACCCGAAGTCGAGGCCGCGCTGCGCGATGCCGGGCGCCGGCTCGAGGCGGCCGGATGGACCGTGCAGCAGGTCGAAGACGTCCCATCGCTGCACGAAGCGACCGAGATTGTGCTCCGGCTGTGGCTCGGCGACGGGTTCGATGCCTTCGCCGCCGCGGTCGAACGGGAAGCCGATCCGGGCGCGTTGGCGATCCTCGCCGCCTTCCGCCGCATGGCTGGCGCGATGGCGCCGGACGTGGTGGCCCGCACCCTGCAGTCGCGGATGGCGCTGACCCGGGCATGGTCGCTGTTCCTTGACCGCTATCCGGTGCTGCTCCTGCCGGTCTCGGCCGAACTGCCGTTTCCCGATGATCTGGACCTGCAGGGCGAGGCGGGGATGGAGCGCGTCTACGCGGCGCAGCTCGTGCAGACCGGGTTGCCGGCAATGGGCCTGCCGGGGCTCACGGTCTCCACTGGGATGGTCGGCACCGTCCCGGTTGGCGTGCAGGTGGTCGCCGGGCGCTACCGCGAGGATTTGTGCCTGCTCGCCGGCGAGGCGATCGAAGCTGGCGGCGTGCCGCCCTCGCCAATCGATCCGTAGCGTCTCAAGGGAACGTGCCGAGCGGCGGCCTGACTACTCTGCTACATCGGCGCCCATGCGATACCGCTTCGCCTCGGCCGGTTTTGCTGCCCTACTGGCTGGGAGCGCCCAGGCGCAGGTGCTGACCGGCGCTGACGCGTTCGGCGACTGGCACAAGGACGCGCCCGGCGTCAGCTTTCTCATCCGGCCCAGCGATTTGCCGGCGCCCTACGCCACGCATTCCGCCAGCAACTCGCCTTCGGTGCTGACGGCGGGAACCGGGGCGATGCCGCGCGTGCCGCCGGGCTTCACGGTGCAGCGTTTCGCCTCCGGCCTCGAGAACCCGCGGATGATCCGCGTCGCCCCGAACGGCGACATCTTCGTCGCCGAGAGCTCGGCCGGGCGGGTGCGGGTCATGCGCGCCGCCGACGGGGCCAACCGGCCGGAGCGCAACCAGGTGTTCGCGTCCGGATTGGAGTTGCCATTCGGCATCGCCTTCTACCCGCCGGGCCCGAACCCCAGCTGGGTCTACGTCGCGACGCTCAACTCCGTTGTCCGCTTCCCATACCGCTCGGGCGACATGCAGGCGACCGGGCGTCCCGAGACGATCGTCCCTAGCCTGACGCAAGACGCCGGCGTGCATGTCACCCGCGACGTCCAGTTCAGTCCCGACGGCAAGCTGATGTTCGTCTCCGTCGGCTCAGCCAGCAATGACGGCCAGGACATGGGCCGGCAAACCGCGGCGCAGATCCAGGCCTGGCAGGCGACGCATGGCTTAGGTGCCGCGTGGGGTCCGGAGACCAATCGGGCCGATGTCCTGATGTTCACGCCGGAGGGGCGCAACCCGGCGATGTTCGCCACCGGGCTGCGCAACTGCGTCGGCCTTGCCGTGCATCCGGTGACGGGCGACGTCTGGTGCTCGACCAATGAGCGCGACGGGCTCGGCGACAATCTGCCGCCCGACTACGTGACCCGGGTGCGGCAGGGCGCGTACTACGGCTGGCCCTGGTATTATATCGGCGACCATGAGGACCCGAGGCACCGGGGCGAGCGGCCGGATTTGGCGGAAAGCGTGACCGTGCCCGACGTGCTGATCCAGCCGCACTCGGCGCCGCTGGCGATGACCTTCTACCCGCCCGGCGCGCAGGGCGCCTCGGCCTTTCCGGCTGAATATGCCGGCGACGCATTCGTGGCGCTGCACGGCTCGTGGAACCGCTCGCTGCGCACCGGCTACAAGGTGGTGCGGGTCCGGCTGCGCAACGGGGTGCCGACCGGCGAGTATCAGGACTTCCTGACCGGCTTCGTGCTGGACAATGAGAGCGTCTGGGGCCGCCCGGTCGGCGTCGCCGTCGCACATGACGGCGCCCTGCTGGTCACCGAGGACGGCAACGGGACGATCTGGCGGATCGCCTACTCCGGCACGCGTTGATCCGGCTCATCGCTTGCCAAAAAGTGCGGCGCACGTCCGATCACCAGCGCGACCCGGCGGCCCTGCACCCGCGTCTCCCCGTCTATCAGCAACACGGCGGCGGGAGCGGATCGCCCGCACCGTCGGCAAATCACAATAGATCATTCCGCCTGTGATGTCCCTTCTGGCGTGCTGGCTTGCACCCGGCCGACCGGACCTGTCTTGTGCAGCCGGCACATGCGGGCCGGGTTCGGGCTCATCGACGAGGCGATTGGCTCGCACGATCCACGAATCAGCCCATAGGCGGAAAGCGTCTGGTCGGCTTGACCGGGCCATTCGGCGGGCGTCTCCAAGCCCCAAAGCGCGCCGTGAGCGTCGGCGATCGCCGCCGCGACCAGAGGCTGCATCGGGTTCTCGGCGCGAGTGAGCTTCATGAAGTAGTCGTTCGTGCCGACGAAGCGGACCCTCGCGTCTTGGAATAGCGCCAGATAGGCCATCGGCGTCGTGTCCAGCAGGAGGACGACGTCGCCGGGCGCCAACTCTTGCATGGTGACCTGCAGCGGATGTGCACCGATCGGCGCCCGGATCACGGTGGGATAAACGGTGATCAGGCTCACCGCGGCCATGAGCAGCGCCATCCCGGCCAGTGCCGGTTTCGCGGCCCCAAGCCGGCGTGTGGCGGGCATGATGGCGAGCGCGATCAGCGGCCCGGTGAATAATTCGAGCAGGCTGAGATAGCGGAAGATCGAGAATTGGTAACGCCACAGCCCGAACGCGACCAGGAACCACAAGGCGGCGAAGGTCACCGGCCAGGCGGGACGCAGGCCCAATCGCCGCGGCAGCACAAGCTGCGCCAGGCAGAGCACCGCCGCGAGCACGGCGAGCGCAAAGCGGGGGTCGCGCAGGCGCGACTCGCCGCCGCGCAGCCAGAGTTGCAGCGCCCAGACCCACGGCGCGCCCAGTGCCTCGCCCAAGGAGCGCGGCAGGTAGGTCGTATCGACCCATGACACCGGATCGGTCCACGGCGAGCGGAAGATGTTGTTCATCATCGGAAACAGCGGGTTCCCGTAATGCTGCCAGTTCAGCACCCACCAATAGCCGGTCAGCAGGGCCGCGCCGATGAACCCGCCGGCGCCGAGCAGGATCGGCCGGGCCAGCAGCGACCGCCAATCGCGCGGCCACGGCACCAAAAGGACCACCAGGCCGAGCGCGGCCGAAGCATAGGAAAAGGTCAACTTCAACCCGCAAGCCGCGCCGGCGAGCAGCCCGGCGATAAAGATGCGGCGCGGCGTCGGCCACCGCGCCGCATCCGCCGGCAGCAGCGTGAGCAGCCCGCCCAGGAACAGGCAGGACGGGAGCATCTCGTCCATCGCGGTCGCCAGCGTCGGCGCGCTGGAAGCGCCCGCGGCGCTGAATGCGACTGCCACACCGGCGATCCAGAGCTCGATCGGCCGCCGCGCCTGCATCAGCCGGCAGGTCAGCAGAAACGCCAGCACTAGGGCGACCGCGTGCGGGATGGCGAGCAGTGCGTTCAGCGCTGCCGTGTTCGGGACGTGCCGCGTCAGCAGGTAGAACGGCAGGTCCATGGTCGGCGAAAAGAAGCTCTGGTGGTGGGCCGGAGCGATGTCCACGCCGAACGGCTTGTTGAGCAGCGCGAACGGGTCATAGAGATGGTAGTTGCGCGTATCCCAGCTCGCGTCGGCCCCCAGGAACAGCGCGACCATTTCGACCGATAGGGCGAGCAGGCAGGCGACGAGGGCGGTGTGCCTGGGCATGGACCGGGACCAGACCGGCGGGAGATGCATGCGATCGATCTTTTGTGGGGCCGAGGCTCTTAGCATCTCCTGAACCTCATAACATCCGGTGAAGGCGCGAGGTTGACGGGTCCGTGACATCAGTCGAGAAGCCGCGCCATGCAAGCCTCCACCATCATCAGCGAGCCGCTCGCCGGGCTGCAGGCGCAGGCGCTCGGCCTGGCCGAGGCCGCCGGGCTCGAGCCCGCCGTGACGACGCTCTCGCCGCGGGCGCCGTGGCGCTGGGTGACGGCGCGGCTCTGGCCGGCGCCGCTCCGCGCCGTGCGGCTGGCCGACCCCGGAGACGGCGTGCTGATCAGCGCGGGCGGGACGGCGGCGGTGGTGGCCGACGCGCTCCGGCGCCCCGGAAGGCCGCTGGTGCAGGTCCAGCATCCCCGGATGGATCCCAGGCGATTCGACGTAATCGTCACCAATCGACACGATGGGCTCACCGGGCCGAACGTCATCGTCACCCGCACGGCGCTGCATCGGGCGACGCCGGAGCGCCTGGCGAAGGGCGCCGAGGCGTGGGGGTCGCGCCTGGCGCACCTGCCGCGCCCGCTGGTGGCCGTGCTGGTCGGCGGCAGCAATGGGCGGTTCCGCTTCGACGAAGCCGTGGCGCAGGATTTGGGGGCGCAACTCGCGGGGATGATGCAGGCGGACCGCGCCGGCGTCGCGCTCACGCCGTCGCGGCGCACCTCGCCCGAGGCCCGGGCGGCGCTCGAGGCCGCGATCAGCCCGCTCGGTGGCTGGGTGTGGGACTTCACCGGCGAAAACCCGTATTTCGGCCTGCTGGCCCTGGCCGACGCGATCATCGTCACGGAAGACAGCGTCTCGATGGTGTCCGAAGCGGTGGCCACGAAGGCGCCGGTTTTGCTGGCCCGCTTGCCGGGGCGCTCGCGCCGCATCGGGCTGTTCAACCGGATGCTCGAACAGGATGGGCGGGTTCGCCCCTTTGCCGGCCGGCTCGACCTCTGGCCGGTCATGCCGATCGACGATACCGGGGCGGCCGGCCAAGACGTGCGCCGCCGGCTTGGATATTGAGGAACTGGGGCATCGAGGGAACATGCTGAATATCCAGACTTTCGATGCCCGCGCGGGCGGGAATGTCCTCTACAAGGCGCTGGCCCATCCGTTGGCCGCCGAGGCGATCGAACAGCTCGCGGCGCGGCTGAGCCATGGCGCGCTCGCCGTCTATGACCCCGACGAGGTGGCCGACGCGCTCTGGGCGATGCATCCCAGCATGCCGCGCGCCGTCGAGCTCTACGTGCATGACGTGGCGCAGATCGGCGAGCGCCGCGCCGGGATCGCGGCGCTGCCGTTAACCGATTTGCCGCGCTCGAGATGCACGCAGCTGCTGATTGCGGCCTTCGACGCCGGGCGGATCGAAGCGCGGATACGCTGCATGATCCCGCAGGGGATGGCGCTGGCGACGCTCGACGAGGCCAAGCTGCCGCAACCGATGCTCACCAATCCGGGCCGCTACCTCGACCGGCTCAATTTCGCGACCAATTACGCCTTTTTCCGCGACACCGGCACCCCTGGCGGCGCCGGACTGCACACGCGTCTAGTGACTGCGAATTATTGGGCCGGCTACGGCGCCAGATCCGTCCGGCTCTGGTTGCGGCTGTTCGGCGAGGACGGCGGCGTGCTGGCCGAATGGGAGCAGGGCACCCCAGCAGGACCCGGCGGCATCGGCATCGACAGCCAAGACGTCCGCGCCCGCTTCAAATTGCCCGAATTCACCGGCCAGCTCTTCGTGCACGCGATCGGCGCCGCCGGCCATGACGTGGTGAAATACGCGCTCGACACCTATGGCTCCGGCGGCGAGGCCAGCCTCTCCTGCACGCACGACGCCAATGCCTGGCCGAGCAACCGCTACGCGGGCATGCCGGCGCCGCGACGGGGCGAGCGCGTGGTGCTCTGGCTGCAAAACAGCCATGCCGCGCCCATCCCGGCCGGCGCGGTGTCCTTGGACCGGATGGGCGCCGAGACGCCGGCGCCGCTCGCGCGCGAACTCGCCGGATATGCAAGCGTCGCCGTCGACGTGGCCGACCTGCTACCTGGGTTGGAATGGCCGGCGCAGGTCGAGGTCCGGGCCGGGCGGCATGTGGTCCGGCCGCGCTACGAGGTCACCCAGGAGGGGCGGACCCGCATCGCGCACCTGAACGTGGAACGGGCCGACCTCAAGCCGAATCCCGAGATCAAATCGCTGCACAATCTGCTGGGCCGCGGCTATTTGCTGCCGTTCCCGGTGCTGCCGCCGGAGCGGTTCCGCAGCATCGTCCTGCCGACGCCGATGGCCGAAAGCCAGGCGAACTTGCCGCTCCGGCTCGAGACCTTCGGCACGGACGGGCGCAAGCTCGGTGAGCGCTTCCTCGGCAACCTGCCGCGCAAGCATGGCCTCGCGGTCGATCTCGCGGAACTCGGCGCCGAGGCCGGCCATGCCGAGCTGGTCTACGATTTCCGCGAGGGCGGCGATGCCGATGGCTGGATGCACTGCCTGGTGCGCTACGAGCACCAAGCGAGCGGCCATGCGGCGGAGAGCAGCTTCGGCGCCCATATCTACAACACCGCGATGACCTACCGCGACGAGCCGCAGAGCTATTCCGGGCCGCCGCCGGGCCTCTCGACGCGCTTGTTCCTCAAACTGGGTGATCGGACGCGGCGCAGCTACGCGGCCTTGATCTACGCGGCTTCCGCACCCTGGCATAAGCAGTCGAGCACGACGCTGCTGTTGCATGACAGTGCCGGCGCCGTCATCGCCGAGGAGACGCTGCACATCGCGTGCTCAGGCAGTTCCATCGTGTGGCCGCACGAGGTGTTCGGCGACCGTCTGCTCGAGCAAGCAGGCGCTCGCGGCTACATGCTGATCCGCGACACCACCTGCCGGCTGTTCGGCTATCACGGGCTCATGGAAGAGAGCGGCGCGTTTTCGCTCGACCACATGTTTGGGTTCTAGAGCAACGTCGCCCTGACTGGAATCGCGACAGCGACGCCAGTCATGCGACAAAGTTGCTCGCCACCAAAAGTAGCTAGACCGCCGCCCTGACACAGTCAGGGCGATAGCGGTCTAAGAGGGCGTTGGGTCCGCGTAGCGCTCCGGCCAGGTGCGGCGGGCTTGGACCCCGCCGTCCTCGTACGCCAGGCAGGAATTGACCATCGAGGCGCGCATGCCATCGCCGCCGCGGCGTTGACGGAACATCGTCTGGAAGGCGACGGTGCCCATCTGGCCCAGCAACTCGCGGATATGCGTGCAGCCATGCACGCCGCCCACCCGCTCCTGCACGGCCTTCAGAAATCCGCGGCCGATCCGCAACCCGGCGAGATCGGCGAAATTCGGCGCAGCCGACGGGCAGATCGGATAGGGGGCGAACTCCGTTGCCGCCTCGAACCGATGGATCAGCATGTCCTCGTCCACCGTCATCCGCGCCAGCATCTGGTGCAGCTTCGTGCCGGGCGTCATCTCGCCGCGATCCAGGGTGACGAAGGCGAAGGTCTTGGTGTCGACCAGTTGCGCTTCGATGTCGAACAGCCCGTCATCCCTTCGGTAACCCAAAATCTCGATTTCGCGGCGATGCACCAGCGTTCGCGGCTCAGGTTGGCTCAACGGCATGGGGAAATCCTTATACGAAGCGCGCCATGCGCACCGCGGTGTGGCCGCGACTGGCGCGCAGGCTCGGCATGATCAGCAGGCAATCGTCGTGCGGCGTGCGGATTTCCGTCGCGCCATCGAGCGCGATGAGCGTGTTGCGGGCCGGGATCACGTCGCCACCGCGATATGGACGCAGGAAGGCGAAGCTGCTCGTCGCGGCGGTCACCACCACGGTTACCTCGGCGACGCGCGGCGGCGGCGGCGCGGTGGGGCGTTCGGCCATCCCGGCATGGCCCAGCAGCGCCTGCACGCAACGCTCGGCGACGGCGACGGTCTCTGTGCGCCAATGCTGCCCAGCCTCGACCAGGCAAGCCGCGGCCTCGCCGGGCCCGGTGAAGCGTACATAGTCGATGATCCGCGGCCCGGTCGCATGACCATGATCGGCGACCACCAGGTCGGGCACGCCGAGGCCGGTCCCCAGAGCGCGGCCGCGCTCGCCGGGTCCGCAGAGCATGAGCGGGCTGCTGGGCCACAGCATGGAATGCAGGTCGAGCAGCATGTCGGCGCTGTCGATCACCGGGCGCAGCGCGCGCGCCCGATCGAGCTCGCTGCTGCTGCGCGGGCCGTCCAGCACGGCCGGATCCCAGACCCGGTTCATGTCCTCGTCGAGGAAGCGCGACGCGGTGGGCTGCTCCGGGTCGAAGCGGGCGAAGGCGGTGATGTTGGCGAACACCAGGCTGAGCCGCCCGCGCGCTGGCTGGAAGCCAGTGCGCAGCAGACGGTCGAGCACGACGGCGCCGGCGATCTCGTTGCCGTGCGACAAGGCCACCAAGACCACGTGCGGCCCCGGCAGCTCGCCGCGCAGCGTGGTCACCCCGGGCAAGCCGGTATTGCCCTGCAACCAGGACTCGATATTCGGAGCGGCCAGCTCGACCGGGAAGTGCGGCACGGCGCCGGCAGGGGCTGCAGTAGGACCCATGGCCACATGCACTCTACAGGCCTGTCCGGCCCGGGCAACTAACGGCGCTGGCGCGCCGGAGCGGCACCCGGTTATAAAGGCGCTGTGACACAAAACGATCTTACCTAAGTGGCAACGTGGCTGCTGCGGCGGCTGATCCAGGCGATGTTCGTCGTGCTGGCGATGACGGTGATCGTCTTCATCGGCGTGAACGTGATCGGCAACCCAATCGACATCCTGATCTCGCCAGAGGCCGACCAGGCCGAGCGGCTGCGGGCGATCGCAGCCCTGGGCCTCGATAAGCCGCTCTGGCAGCAATACCTGAACTTCCTGTTCGGGCTGCTGCACGGCGATCTCGGCCGCAGCTTCGTCTACAACGAGCCGGCGCTGAGCGTCATCATGCAGCGCCTGCCGGCGACGCTCGAATTGGCGGTGACGGCGGTGCTGATCTCCATCGTGCTGGGCTTGCCGGCCGGGCTGTATGCCGGGCTGCGGCCAAATTCGCCCGGCGCGCGGGCGCTGATGGCCGGCAGCATCCTCGGGTTCAGCTTGCCGAGCTTCTGGGTCGGGCTGATGCTGATCATGGTGTTCGCGGTGCAGCTCGGCTGGCTGCCGAGCACGGGGCGCGGCGCCACGGTGCAGCTCCTCGGGGTCGGGTGGTCGTTCCTGACCATCGACGGGCTGCGCCATCTGATCCTGCCGGCGAGCAATCTCGCGCTGTTCAACATCAGCCTGGTGATGCGGCTGACCCGCGCCGGGGTGCGCGAGGCGATGCCGTCAGAATATGTGCGCTTCGCCCGCGCCAAGGGGCTGAGCCCGATGCGGGTGATCGGCGTGCATGTGATGAAGAACATCCTGATCCCGGTGGTGACCGTGGTCGGGCTGGAGCTCGGCTCGACCATCGCGTTCGCGGTGGTGACCGAGAGCATCTTCGCCTGGCCGGGTGTGGGCAAGCTGATCATCGACAGCATCAACCTGCTCGACCGGCCGGTGATCGTCGCGTACCTGATGCTGATCGTGCTGCTGTTCGTGTTCATCAACCTGGTGGTCGACCTGCTTTACACCGTGCTCGATCCCCGAGTGCGGCTGGATCAGACAGCGTGAGCGCCGCGGTCGAGAAGGCGCTCGCCATGGCGCCGCGCGAGGAGACGCCGTTCCGCCGGTTCGTCACCGACTTCGCCGAGTCACGCATCGCGATGCTGGGTCTCGTCGTGTTCGTGCTGATCGTGCTCTGCGCGATTTTCGCGCCGCTGATCTCGCCGCAGGACCCGTACGACCTCGCGCAGCTCGACATCATGAACGGGCGCTTGCCGCCGGGTTCGACAGGCGACGGTCTGACCTTCTGGCTCGGCACCGATGACCAGGGGCGGGACATGTTGTCCGGCATCTTCTACGGGCTGCGGATCTCGCTCTATGTCGGCGCCGGGTCGGCGCTGCTGGCCGGCGCGGTCGGCTCGACGCTCGGGCTGATCGCGGCCTACGCCGGCGGCTGGCTCGAGACGCTGATCATGCGGCTGGTCGACCTGCAGCTCAGCTTTCCCAGCATCCTCGTCGCGCTGATGATCCTCGCCTTCCTCGGCAAGGGTATCGGTAACGTTATGTTAGCCTTGGTCATCGTAGAGTGGGCGTATTACGCGCGCACCGCCCGCGGCTCGGCGCTGGCAGAGCGACGACGTGAGTATATCGAGGCGGCAGAATGCCTGGCGCTGTCGCGTCCGCGAATCGTGTTCCGGCACTTGCTGCCGAATTGCATGCCGCCGCTGATAGTGGTGGGGACGTTCCAGGTGGCGCGCGCCATCGCGCTGGAGGCGACGCTGAGCTTTCTCGGCCTCGGCGTTCCGGTGACGGAGCCGTCACTCGGCCTGCTGATCGCCAACGGCTACCAATACATGCTGTCGGGGAAATATTGGATCAGCTTCTATCCTGGGATCGCCCTGCTGATCACCATCGTCTCGATCAACCTGGTCGGCGACCAGTTGCGCGACGTGCTCAACCCCAAACTGCAACGTTGAAGACCCGGCCGTGACCACCACTCTCGATGTGCGTGGCCTGTCCACACATTTCTTCTCCCGCGCCGGTGTGGTCCGGGCGGTCGATGACGTATCGTTCACCGTGGAGAGCGGCCAGGTGATGGGGTTGGTGGGGGAAAGCGGGTCGGGCAAATCCGTCACCGGCTTTTCGCTGCTCGGCCTCGTCGACCCGCCGGGCCGGGTGGTCGGCGGCCAGATCCTGTTCCAGGGACGCGACATCGCCGGGCTGCGCGACGAGGAGATGCGCCGCCTGCGCGGGCGGCACATCGCCATGGTCTTCCAGGACCCGATGATGACGCTGAACCCGGTGCTGCGCATCGATACGCAAATGATCGAGGCGGTGCAGGCGCACGAGCGGGTGTCGCGGGCTGACGCGCGGGCCCGGGCGCGCGACGGGCTGGGGATGGTCGGCATCCCCAGCCCGGACGAGCGGCTGCGCTCCTATCCGCATCAGTTCAGCGGCGGCATGCGTCAGCGCGTGGCGATCGCGATCGCGCTGCTGCACCGTCCGGCGCTGGTGATCGCCGACGAGCCGACGACGGCGCTCGACGTGACCATCCAGGCGCAAATCCTGGCGCAGATGCAGGAGCTGTGCGCGCGGTTCGGCACCGCGCTGATCTGGATCACGCACGACCTTACGGTCATTGCCGGGCTGGCCGACCATATTGCCGTGATGTATGCGGGGCGCATCGTCGAGAAGGGCACGGTGGAACAGGTGCTCGACCGGCCGCTGCATCCCTATACCGCGGGGCTCATCGGCTCGGTGCCGAGCCGTACGGCGCGGGGTGACCGGCTGCCCGGTATCCCCGGGATGACGCCGAACGTGCTGAACCTCCCGGCCGGCTGCGCCTTCCGGACGCGCTGCCCACGCGCTGACAGCGAGTGCGAGCTGGATCCGCCGGAGATCGTGGAGGAAGCGGCGCACGCGCATCGGTGCCTCCACCCGCTGGTCAGCGGAAGCGCTCACCCAGCCCTCTCCCGGGGGGAGAGGGCTTTGACGAGCGCGTCCGCACTCCCTCTCCCCTTGGGAGAGGGTCGGGGTGAGGGCTCTTCCCCGTGACAGACGCGCCGATCATCGAGCTGCGCGGTGTGACCAAGCGGTTCGGAACCAAGCCCGACTTCGCCGCCCGAATGGCGCGCCGGATTGGCCGGGCCAAAAAGGCGCTTCCCGTCGTGCG
Organism: Acetobacteraceae bacterium; assembly: GCA_965276815.1. Lineage (GTDB taxonomy): Bacteria > Pseudomonadota > Alphaproteobacteria > Acetobacterales > Acetobacteraceae > JAVVHH01. The sequence goes on from CBDIBE010000004.1 coordinate 120,178, forward strand.
CGCGGTGGACCAGGTGGATTTGGCCGTGCATCGCGGCGAGGTGCTGGGCCTGGTCGGCGAGAGCGGCTGCGGCAAGTCGACGCTGGGCCGTATGGTGGCGGGAATCTTGACGCCCACCGAGGGCCAGGTGCTCTACCATGGCCGCGACCGGACGGCGCTGCAGGGTGCGGCGGCGCGCGACGCGCGGCTGCGCGTGCAGATGATCTTCCAGGACCCGTATGCCAGCCTTAATCCCCGCATGCGGGTCAGCGAGATCGTCGGTGAGGCGCCGCGGGTGCATGGGCTGACGCGCGGCCGGCCGGACTATGTCGATCAGCAATTGCGCCGCGCCGGGCTCGATCCGGCCTACAAGCGGCGCTACCCGCATCAGTTCAGCGGCGGCCAACGCCAGCGCATCGGCATCGCCCGTGCGCTCGCCGTCGGTCCGGAGTTCCTGGTCTGCGACGAGGCGGTCGCCGCGCTCGACGTGTCGATCCAGGCGCAAGTCCTCAATTTGTTCATGGATCTGCGCCGCGAGCTGGACCTGACCTATCTGTTCATCAGCCATGATCTCGGTGTGGTCGAGCACCTCTCGGACCGGGTCGCGATCATGTATCTCGGCCGGGTGGTCGAGCAGGCCGACACCGAGACCGTGTTCAGCCGGCCCAACCACCCCTACACCCAGGCGCTGCTGGCCGAAGTGCCGCGGCTCGAGGCGCGCGGCCGCCGGTTCACCGCGATCAAGGGCGAAATCCCGAGCCCGCTGGCGCCCCCGCCCGGGTGCCATTTCCATCCCCGCTGCCCGCACGCCTTCGCGCGCTGCAGCGTCGAGGTGCCGGTGTTGCGCGAGGTGGCGCCGGGTCACCGCAGCGCCTGCCACCTGAACGACGCTGTGCCCGCGAGAAACTGAAGCCCGCGCATGACGACCGAGCTCGCCGCGGCACGCCTGCCACCGTTGCATCGGGCCTGGCGGTTGCTCCCGCGCGAGGCCAGGCGGACGGTCATGCGCGAGGCGCTGGCCTATCTGGCGCCGCGTCCGGATCAGCCAGCGCCCGCGGCCCGGGCCGGCCTGGCGGTTGGCGGCGAGCTCGACCGGGCGTCGGGATTGGGCGAAGCGGCGCGCCTCACGCTCAGCGCCCTGTCCCTGATCGGCGTGCCGAACTGGCCAGTCAAGCCGGGCGGGAAGCCGCCGCCGCCTGGTGCGCCGCTGATCCTGCACGTCAATCCGCCCTCTCTCCCGCTCGAGCTGCTTCGTCTCGGACGCCGCATGCTGAGCGGAAGGCGGATCATCGGCTATTGGCCGTGGGAGCTGCCGGTGGTGCCAGAAAGCTGGCGCGCCGGGTCGCGCTTCGTGCACGAGGTCTGGGCGCCGTCGCGCTTTTCCGCCGCCGCACTCGAGGGCCTGGTCCCGAACGTGCGCGTGGTGCCGTACCCGGTCGCGGTGCAGCCGCCGACGCCGTCATGCCTGCGCCGGTCTGATTTCGGCTTGCCGGACGATGCTGTCGTGACCCTGGTCGCCTTCAACCTGGCCTCCAGCTACGAGCGGAAGAACCCGCTGGCCGCGATCGCGGCGCACCACATTGCGTTTGGCGACCGGCCGGATCGGATTTTGCTGCTCCGGGTCGGCAATCCGCACCATTTCCCACACGATTTCGCCGCGTTGCGCGCGGCGGCGCGCGCGCCGAACGTGCGCGTCGAGACCGGCACGCTCCCGCGCGACGACGCGCATGCGTTGATGGCGGCCTGCGACATCGTGCTGTCGCTACATCGCAGCGAAGGCTTCGGACTGGTGCCCGCCGAGGCGATGCTGCTGGGCAAGCCGGTGATCGCCACGGATTGGTCCGGCAATTGCGATTTTATGGACTCCGGCTGCGCGGCGATGGTGCCGGCGCAGTTGATCCCGGCGTGCGACCCGCGCGGCGTATTCGAGGCGCCCGGCGCGGTCTGGGCCGATCCGGACGTTGACGCCGCCGCGTCCTGGCTGTCGCGCTTGGCCGATGACCCGGCGGAGCGCACCCGGCTCGGGCTAGCCGGACAGGCCGCGGTGCGGTCCCGGCTCGGTCCGGCGCCGCTGGCCGACGCGGTGCGCTCGCTCGGATTGCCGGAATGAAGGTGCTGGTCTGGCAATGGGGACGGCGCGGCGCCGGCCCGCGCGTCGCCGCCGAGCTGGCGCGGGCGTTCAACCTCGTGTCCGGCACCGATGCGGTGCTCAGCCTATCGGCAGCGGCCGAACTGCTGGCGCTGCCGGACCGGCCGGTCTGCGCCCTGCCGATCCGGACCTATGCGAGCGTGCCGGGCTTCATGGGGCGTGTCCTGCTCGGGCCGGTGCTCGTGCCGCGGCTGGCGGCCTGGTTGCGGCAGCAGCGCGTGGATGTCGCCATTTGCGCCATGCCGGCGCCGATGGACTTTGTGCTGGCCACGGCGCTGCGCTGGGCCAAGATCCCATATGCGGTGGTGGTGCATGATGCAGACTCGCACCCCGGCGACCGTTTTCCCATGCAGATCCGGCTGCAACGCTATCTGCTGCGCGGCGCCAGCGCGGTGTTCGCGCTCAGCACGCATGTGGCGGATCGGCTGCGCCAGCAGGGCCTGGTGGAGGGTAAGCCGCTCCTGTTCGCCTCGCTGCCGCCGCTGATCTACGGCCCGATCCCGCCGCCGCCGCGCGCGCATGGCGGCAATCTCCGGCTGCTCAGTTTCGGGCGTCTATTGCCGTATAAAGGGCTGGATTTACTCGCCGACAGCCTGGAGATCCTGCAGGGCGAGGAAAGATCGGAGGTCCGCATCGTCGGCAGCGGGCCGGAATCGCCGGAGCTCGACCGGCTGCGCGCGCTGCCATGCGTCACTGTGGAGAATCGGTGGGTGCCGGAGGACGAAGTCAGCAAGCTGCTCGCTTGGTCGGATGCGCTGGTGCTTTCGCATCGCGAGGCCAGCCAGAGCGGCGTTGCGGCAACCGCGCTCGCGGCGCGCCGCTGGGTGGTGGCGACGCGGGTCGGCGGGCTGGAGGAGCAGCTGCGCGACGAAAAGCTGGCCGTGCTCTGCGACCCCACGCCCGCGAGCATCGCCGAGGCGATCCGGACGCTGCGGATGAGGCCCGAACTCCCCTGCAACGTCAGCGACCCCCGCGCCGCCTGGGCCGGGGTTGCCCTGAGCATGTTGGAGGGCTTGCGGGAAATTAGCGCCCGCGCCGCGCGGCTGGTGACGCCCGCCCAGTAGCTAGGCGGCCAGCGCCGACGGCTCCTCGACCGGCAGCCGGGTGCGGATGAGCTTTTCGATGCCGCGCAGATGCGCCCGCTCGCTGCTGTCGCAGAAGCTGATCGCGACGCCTGCGTGACCCGCGCGGGCCGTGCGGCCGATGCGGTGCACGTAGGATTCCGGCACGTTTGGCAAGTCGAAATTCACCACATGCGTCACGCCGTCCACGTCGATGCCACGCGCGGCGATGTCGGTGGCGACCAGCACCCGGATCCGGCCTTCCTTGAAGGCGGCGAGCGCCCGCTCGCGTTGCGGCTGGCTCTTATTGCCGTGGATCGCCGCCGCCGGCTGCCCGACGGCTTCCAGATGCTGCGTCACCTTGTCGGCGCCGTGCTTGGTGCGGGTGAAGACGAGCGTGCGCTCCATCCGCTTGTCGCGCAGGATCTCGGCCAGCACCTGCCGCTTGCGCGCGGCCTCGACGAAGATAACCTTCTGCTCGACCCGCTCGGCCGTGGTTGCGACCGGGGTGACGGCGACGTGCACCGGGTCACGCAGCATGCTGCCGGCGAGCTGGGCGATCTCCTTCGGCATGGTGGCCGAAAAGAACAGGGTCTGCCGCTTGGCGGAGATGTGGCTGACGATCTTGCGGATCGGCACGATGAAGCCGAGGTCGAGCATATGATCGGCCTCGTCCAGCACCAGGATCTCCACGCCGGCGAGCGTCACCGCACCATCCTGCATATGGTCGAGCAGCCGGCCTGGGGTCGCGACGAGGATATCGACGCCGCCGGCGATCGCCTTGGCCTGCCGCGCCTTCGGTACGCCGCCGAACATCAGCGTGGTGCGCAGCCCGGTGTGGCGGCCATAGGTGCGAAAACTCTCGGCGATTTGGCTGGCCAGCTCGCGCGTCGGCGAGAGGACCAGCACGCGGCAGCCGCGCCGCAGCGGCGGGCGCTTGTCGGCGGCGAGGCGGTGCAGGATGGGGGTCGCGAAGGCCGCGGTCTTGCCGGTGCCGGTCTGGGCGATGCCTTGCAGGTCGCGCCCCTGCAGGATGTGCGGGATGGCTTGTGCCTGGATCGGGGTCGGGGTGGCGTAACCCTCGGTCTCGAGCGCGCGCAAGATGGGCGTGGACAAGCCGAGTTCGGCGAAGCTGGTCATAATTGATGATGTCTTTCGTTGGCCGGACCGATCCGGCCTGCAGCGATCAACGGGATCGCGAACCGGCGCAAAGAGAGCAGATGATGACGCCGATCGCCCGATGGGGCAGCGCACGAAAACATTCACACCGCGCGACACACACTATGGTATTGCGGTGCAGCAAAGTCAAGGAATGTCTCAGTCGGCGACGGCCGCCAGTGGTCCGATCCTGACGCTTGAATCCCAAGCGTCGGGTGAATCGGTCCACCAAACAAAGCCTAGTGGTGGGAAGCTGACGGTTCTCTCCGTCAGATTTCTACCACTAGTAGCCCTCCAACTCCAGGACATGCAGGCCGGCATTCCAGTCGCTCAGGTAAACGATCCCATTCTTCTGGACGTAGACATCGCAGCTCTGCGGCGCCAGCGCGTTGCCGGGTCGCGGGTCTAGGATGCGCGTCGGCGGCGTGCCGATGTAGCTGCCGACCTGCTTGGGTACGAACGGGTCGCTGATGTCGAACATCCGCAGGCCGGCATTGTGGTAGGTGGCAAAGATCAGGTTCTCGCTCTGGAATGCCTCGGGACGGTTCTCCGAAAGGTTGTGCGGACCGAAATTCTCGCCCGGCCGGCACCAGGATTGATCGGATGGCGTCGGCAGCGTCGCGATCGACACCGGATTGGCTTGCGCGCGCACGTCGTAAAGCCAGGTGAAGCAGAGGCCAGCGGCGCAATCGAGGCTGTTGCTCTCGTCCAGCACGACTGCCAGGTTGCGGCCGGGCAGCGGCAGGGTGGTGTGCGTGCCGCCGGGGAATGGCGGCGCCGTGTTCACGTGCGAAATCGGCTTGATATCGGCCACGTCCGAGACGTCGAGAATGGTGAAGCCGCCGTCCCGCCAGGCGGCATAGCCGCGGTTGCCAGCCACGATCATGTGGTGCAGGCCGACCCGGCGAGTGCCCCAGCTCGGCACCTCGCCGCCCTCGCGCCACATGCCCGGCAACCACCAGCGCCCGGCGATGCTGGGCTTCGTGGGATCGCTGACATCGACGACGACCACCATGTGATCGGTAAACCCGTCCATATGCGCGGCGGTGTAGGCGTAGCGGCCCCCAACATACCAGAGCCGGTTCAGGCCGATGCCGGGGATCTCGAGGAAGGCGATCTCGCGCGGCTCGTGCGGGCTGCTGATGTCGTAGATCTTCAGCCCGGCGGCAAAGTCGCCCTTCCCCACCTTGCCGGCGAAGGATTGCTGATAATAGGACTGGGCGACATTGTACTTGCCCAGGGTGGGAATATCCGCGCCGCAGACGATCATCAGCAAGTCGTCATGCATTTGCAGGTGGTGCATGCGCGTGTTCGGCGGCGCCGGGACGAAGCGGACCGGCTTGGGGTCCCTCGGATCGGCCACGTCGATCACGGTGAAGCCGTTGCTGAACATGTGGCCGACATAGAGGGTCTGCCGGCTGACCATGATCTGCACGCCGTCTGGCCGGCCACCCTGGTCGGTATAGGCGAGCGGGCGGATCGGTCCGGTGACGGGCGGTTTGGCTCGCGCTGGCAGGGCCAAGCTGGCCGACAATCCCAATAGCGACGCCATGGCAGTCCGGCGATGCAAGCTCATTTGTGCTCTTGGTTGTCCCGTCGGTCTCAGTATAGCCATTGTCGTGCGCTGGGCTGCAACCGCATTACCGATCCGCGTCAAAGGAGCAGCCATGTACAAATGCTCTAACTTGTCGTTAACGCTTTTATTCGCGCAGAATCGCGCTTTGCATGATTCCAGCCTGCGCGCAACCGCTCTGGGGCTGCTCGCGGGATTGCTGGCGTTCGTCGCGCCGGGCTGCGCGGCCGCGGAGATCTGCCGTTTCAGCGGCCCGACCAACCATGACGGCCACATCGCGGTCACCACCGAGGTGACGCAATCCGATGACATCGTCACGGTCAACGCGATGCTGACGCTGACGGCGTCCGCCTGGATCTACAACGTGGAATACCTGGTCCAGGAGATCAGCACCTGGCGCGGCACGCAGCTGCAGAGCCTCGCGGTGAACGGCCGCACGGTGATCGACGGGACCATCAAGCGCCAGCAATGGGACGTGTGGGTGCGCGGACCCGGCGGTTTGGCGGCGCGCCGGGTGCAAGCCAAGACCCTCGCCGACTTCCAGCAGCGCCATCCTGGCTTCGTCCGTCACTGGGCGGTCGCCGCCTTCGGGCAGCCGTGGCTACAGGACTACGCGGCCGCGGTGCCCGAGCGTCGTCCGGACCTCGATGTGCCGGTCGCCGCCTTGGCGCCGGGTCTCAGCTCGCCGCTGGCGCTGGCGTTCTATTGGAGCCGCTTTCTGCCGCCGGGCGGCGGCGCCGCTCCGGTGTTCCTGCCGGGGTTCAAGCACGATGCGACGGCGGACCTGGCCTATGGGCCGGCCACCCTGGGCGAGGGGTGGCGCCGCTGGGTGGCGCCGCTGCATCATCCCGGCCTATCCGGGTCCGATTCTTACGTGGCGGCATGGGTGTCGCCCAACCGGTATCTCCTTCAGCTCGCGGTCGAGGCGAGGGCGCCGCTCGGCTCGGGACGGGCGCTGATCCGGACCGAGGGGTGTCAAGGCGTGCAGATCGCCCCTGCCCGAGGGCAATCTGGGTCTTGAGTTCGAGCCCGGTGAGCGCTCCGGGTTACGCGACCCGCGACCGCCGCAGATCCGGCAGGAACGCGGCGAACAAGCCTAGCGCCGGCAGCAGCGAGCAGAGCTGGAACACGAAGCGCAGGCTCGTGTGGTCCACCACTTCGCCCAGGAACGCCGCGCCGAGGCCGCCCAGGCCGAAGGCAAACCCGAAGAACACCCCTGCCACCAACCCGACCCGGCCGGGCAGCAATTCCTGCGCATAGACCAGGATCGCCGAAGACGCGGAGGCAAGGATGAGGCCGATGATCACGGTCAGCGTCGCCGTCATCCATAGGTTCGCGTACGGCAAGGCCAGGGTGAACGGCAGCACGCCCAGGATCGAGAACCAGATCACCCGCTTGCGGCCAACCCGGTCGCCGATCGGGCCGCCAACCAGCACGCCAATAGCAAAGGCGCCGAGGAACAGGAACAACAGCACCTGCGACACCTGCACCGACACGCCGAATTTCTGGATCGTGTAGAAGGTGTAGAACGTGTTGAGGCTGGCGAGGTAGAAATACTTCGAAAACAACAGCACGACCAAGATGACCAGCGTCCAGATGGCCTTGCGCCCTGGTACCAGCGGCGCCTCTGGGCGGGCGCGTGCGTTGCGCCGGGTCGCCACGCGCGCCGAGTACCAGCGGCCGACCGTCGCAAGCACGATCATCGCCGCCAGCGCGGCCACGGAGAACCAGGCGACGCTTGTCTGGCCGTGCGGGATGACGATGAACGCCGCCAACAGCGGCCCGATCGCAGACCCCAAATTGCCGCCGACCTGAAAGATGCTCTGCGCCATGCCGAACCGCCCGCCAGAGGCGAGCCGCGCCACCCGCGACGATTCCGGGTGAAACACGCTCGAACCCATGCCGACCATGCAGGCCGCGATCAGCAGCGACCAGAAATGCCCGGCATAGGCGAGCAGCAGCAAGCCGCACAGCGTCGCGCCCATGCCAACCGACAACGAATACGGCAATGCCCGCCGATCGGTATAGGCGCCAACCAGCGGCTGCAGCAGCGAGGCGGTGATCTGAAATGCCAGGGTCAAAAGGCCGATCTGGCCGAAATCCAGCGCGTAGTTTGCCTTCAGGATCGGGTACATCGCCGGCAGCAGCGACTGGATCATGTCGTTCATCAGATGCGAGAAGCTGATGGCGAACAGGACCGGGAAGGCTGCGGCTGCGGCGGTGGGCGCCAACTCGCGGGCGTCGTTCGCCACAGCTGTCCGCATGACCTCAACTCCTCAGTGAGACGACGTGTAAGCAACCATTTACGACGGTCTGCTCAACGCGCAGCCCGCGCAACCTGGTGCGGCTGCCATGCACAAAACTCGTGGGTGCGGGGAAGGCCGCCTATTCCGATGCGGCGGCGCCGATAATCGCCACCTTGCCGTCACGAACGCCGAGGATCTGCATCGGCGTGTGCGGATGGTTGTGGTCGTCCATGGCGTAGGTGCCGCCGAGGCGCGATGGCATCTTGGACGATTTGAGCGCCGCCTCGATCGCCGCCGGCTGGTCCGACCCAGCGCGCTTGATCGCATCCACCGCCAGATAGGCCGCCTCATACGCAAAGAACGAGCGCTGCGTCGGCACCAGCCCATACCTGGCCTCATACGAGGTCACGAAATCGTGCACCGCCGAAATGGTCAGCAACGGGGTGTAGACGGCGATGCTCGCCGCCTCCTTCAGGCCGCCCTTGGCGACGAAAGCCGGCGAGACGGCGGCAATCGCGCCGGCCAGGTCGATCCTTCCATCCACCGGCACATCCCAGCCGGACTGCTCGTAGGCGCGAAAGAACGCAGCCGTGGATGGCCCGAGGTTGGTGACCAGATGGTCCGGCCCGAGTGCCTTGAGCTTGGCGAGCAACGGGGCGAGATCGGTGGTGCCTTTTGGCACCGTCTGGTTGGCCACGACGTCCAAGCCGGCGGCCGCGGCGGCCTTGGCGAAGCTGTTGCCATTGGCCTGGGTAAAGCCGCCCTCGTCGGTCAGCAGCGCGAGCTTGTGCACGCCCCCTTGCGCCTTCATCCAGCCCATCATCGCGCGTGCGATGTCGAGATCGGACGGGATGGTCTTGAACACATACTGGTCGCCGCCCACGCCGGACGCGTCGACGAAATCCTGGCCGGCGGAAATGTCGATGATCAGCGGGATCTTGTCCTGCTCGACGATCGGCATGATCGCGTGGGTCACCGGCGTGGCCAGCGCGCCGATCAGCACCGGGATGTGCTCCTCATCGATCAGCCGATGCACGGCCGCGACGCCCTTGGCCACGTTGGCGCCATTGTCGCCATAGAAGGCCTCGACCGGGCGGCCCAGCACGCCGCCGGCCTGGTTGATCTCGGACAGCGCCAGCTCGATGCCGTATTGCTCACTCTGGCCACGGTCGGCGGTCGGGCCGCTGAGGATGGTGGTGACGCCGATCCGGACGGGATCCGCGGCCAACGCGGTGGCGGCGGAAAAAAGTGCTGCGGTTAGAATGCCTGCTGCGATTTTGGTGGACATAGGTCCCTCCGGTGAGCGGCTACAAAGCCTCGACCTGCCAGTTCTGCGGCGCCGTGGACTTGGCTTGCGCGACGACCCGGCCGATCAGGTCGGTGAGATCCGGCTCGGTCCCCTCGTCCTGCGCCGCGCGCCCCGCCCGTTCGCAGACCGCCTGCACGACGTCGCCAACTTCCACCACGGCCCTCCGAGCGTCGCGCTACTTTCTTGTCAAGCCAGGCAATCGTTGCCGTGACAAACCGCGTCACAAGGCTCGACGAGCATGCTACTGGATAGCCTGCCGGCAAACTGGATAGCAACTCTCGAGGGCAGACCGATGGAAATGACGACCGAAAAACTCGATAACGGCATCATTTTGGTGAGCATGGCGGGGCGCCTCGACATTGCCGGCGCACAACAGATCGACTTGCAATTCTCGGCCATCGCCGGGTCGCAGCGCAAAATGATCGTCGACCTGGAGAAGGTCGAATTCGTCGCCTCGATCGGCATCCGCACGCTGATCGTCGGCGCCAAATCCTCGAAACAAAAGGGCGGCCGCATGGTGCTGCTGCACCCGGCCCCGGCGGTCGAGAAGGTCCTGGTCGAGACTGGCACGGACAGCATTATCCCGATCGTCCACGACATGGACGGGGCGATCGCCGCCGTTTCCTGAGCTGCAACGAAAATCCGGGCCGTCCTTCGGTGCGTCCGGCGACGCAGGCGATCGTCGTCGTTGCCGATCTGCAGGAATATCCGCGCCTGATCGCCTGGATCGAGGAGTTCGCGGCCGGCCACGACGTACCCGCCTCGACCTCATTTGCGCTCCAGCTCTGTCTGGAAGAAGCATTCTCCAACATCGTGCGCCACGGCTACGCCGGGGATGTCCGCGTGACGCTGGACCGTCGCGAGCGGACGGTCCTGCTGGGCTTTGCGGATCGCGGGATCCCGTTCGATCCCACCACCGTCCCCGCGCCGGCGCGGGCGGCTTCGATCGAGGACGCGGCCGTAGGCGGCCAAGGCATCCACTTGATGCGGACATTCGCCCAGCGCCTCGACTACGAGCGGCGGGACGGCGAGAACCGGTTGCGCCTGCACTTTCTGTTGCCGGAATAATCGTGCGCCCTCTCCCGCGGGCGGGAGAGGACATGCGAGGGGATGCTTACTCGATCATCTTGTCGGTTTAGCACGGCTCGACCCATCGCAGACCGAGCCAAGTGTTCAATGCAACAGATGCGGCCACAGTCCCGTGACCCCGACGATGATCAAATACACAGCGATGATGTAGTTTAGTATTTGCGGGAGAACCAGGATCAGGATTCCCGCAATCAATGCGATCGCCGGCTGCAGCGAAACGAAATCGAGATGAATGTTCATCGCTTGGAGCTCCTCGTCGGCGAGGCGCCGATTGGATTGCGCCGAACATAGTGTGAGCCGGCAGATCGCTACCAGAGGAATCCGCTATGAGGGTAGAATGGCGGAAGTGGGCGGGACCATCGATCCCGCCCACTTTGGACGGTTAAGCTCAGCCCGCGTTCTTGTTGCGGCGGCGCATCACTCCGAGCCCGGCCAGCCCGGTGCCGAGCAACGCCAGGCTAACCGGCTCCGGCACGGTCTGGTTCACACGCGCGTCGAAGCTGGTTGTGGTGTTGGTGCCTGCGGTGAGGGTGATGATTTCAGTCTCCGAGAACGGCCCAGTCCCCGGCGTGGCGCTCGAGCGGAGCGACCCCGAGAAGGGGATCGTGCCCGAGAAAGCGTCGGTCCCGAGCAATTGCTGGGTGCCGAACCCGGTGTTCGTGCTGTCGATATAGGCCGAATAGCTCAGGACGTCGGCTCCCCCAAGCGTGCCACCGATCGCACCGTAGAAGCTGCCGGCGAGCGAGGTAAGCCCTGTCTCCGTCACCGCGATCTGCACGGTTCCCCCGGACGAGGAGGCGACTTGCAGCGAGCTCAAATCGATCAGGGTCGGGTTGTTGCCGAGGGGCGCTCCGGTGGCGGTCCCGCTGATCAGGGAGAAACCAGCCGCCGTGCTGGTGCTGAAGCTGACCACGCCGGTGGCGCTTGGGCCGAAGCTCTGGGTGACGCCGCTATCGACGACCTCGACGGACAGCGGCCCGGCCTTGGCGCCCGCCGCGAACAGTGCCGAACCAGCCAAAAGGGTGGCGAGCAGAATATGTTGACGCATGAAAATCTCCTATATCGGCTTGATGTCTCAAAAATAACGTTGCAATGACTGTGCCACACAAGCTTTACAGCGGGTTAGCTGTCGCGAACTTCGAGGGTTGTAAAGTTTTCCGACGAAAATGCCGCAGGTTGTGCCCAGCTCGCTTGGACGAAAGGCACGCCGAACGCGGCTTATCCGGCATTGCTCGGCCTCCCGCAGAATCCCCGGCGGCCAAGCCGAACCCTCCGGTGCCTGCGACGGCGCCGGAGGGTTCGGGCGAGGGCTGCCTCAGAACGAGAACCGGCGGCGGCGGGCTGCTAGCACGAGACCCAGAACGGCCGGACCGAACAGCGCCAGAGTTGGTGGTTCCGGAACCTGCACGGGGTCAGCGTAGACCCCGAGGCTGTTGGCGTCATAGCGCTCGTCGTGCGCGGCGTCGTTGCTCGGCAGGTTGAGGATTTCGGGGTTGCCGTCCGCCCCTTCGGCGACAAGCGCAGTCGATCCGCCGCCGTCGAGGTTGATCGCGGTATAAGCGCCGAGATCGACCAGCAGATCGGCTTCCTCGGCCTCAAAGACGCCGTCACTGTAGCCCGGCTGGCGGCCGTCGATCGCCACTAGGTAGAGGTACTGACCGTCTTGCGACACGCCGGCAACCGAGCGTGGGTTCAGGCTGTCGCCGGCGGTGGAGGTGTAAACGTTTCTGCCGTCGCTGACGACGATGTTCGATCCTGAGACGGCATTATAGACGCCGGTCGGGTTGGTGCTGCTCCCGGGGACGATCGAAGTCTGGTTGGCCGCTGTGATGAGAAGGTCGGCATAGCTCGCGTTGTTGGGAGCCACCAGCGTGCCGTTTGAGACCGCCAGGCCTTCCATGTATTTCTGGCTGTCTGGGGTGGGGGTCGTATAACAGCCGCAGGGGCCGAAGAAATCGGCATTGATGGCGACCTGGGTGCCACTGGACTGCAGGAACTGGGCGGTGGTCTGCCCGATCGTCTCATAGAGGTTGCTGCCGTTGCTGGTGATGCCGCTCGCCAAGGCCGCGGAAGCTGCGACAGGCGCGCCGCCGGGGGCCAGTGGCGTGGTAGTGAAGCTGATGCCCGGGGCGGTCGTGTCGATCTGCACGATATAGGCCTGGCTAAGGTCGCCGCCGGTCCCCTGGATGGTCGCCGTGGTCTCGTCGATCCCTTGAAAAATCGGCGTCCAATTGCCGATATTTATGCTGCTCGTGAAGGCGGTCGCGCGCGCCTGCGTCACAACGGACGCAGCCAGGAGTAATGAACCCGTCACAATGATTCCGCCCGAGGTTAACCGACGCATTTATTGTTCCTCTCAGTAGTTAGGTGAGGAACCTATTTTCAGCTCTGAAAAGAGGAAAGAGACAAGATTGTTAAGCAAATGTCTCACCGCCATTACAGGATTACATAAACACTGCACATAAATTATACGGCTGTTCTGCCGGTCCATCGCGCGACCCGCAAGGCAGTCGATTGCGAACGTGAGAGGTCATGGCCTGCTCGCCCTGCGCGGAGGCGCCGGGGGTGCGGCTGCGAAGCTCAGTCCAGATGTGAGTCCGATCGGACACATAGCCCTGCGAATCGTGCAGGCGCGGGCCAATATCGCAACCGTTTGTCAAGACTAATGGCGCACCATATGCCAGTGTGTGGCAATTCCGCCGCACTCATCGGGCGTGCGGCGCCACTACTTGAGGATTACCGAATGCCCCGTGGCAGGATTGTTGTGGACGCGATGTGGGACAACGAGGCGGAAGTCTTTGTCGCGACTAGCGCCGACGTGCCGGGCCTAGTGACGGAGGCCCCTACCTGGGAAAGCCTTCGGGCAAAGTTAAATGTGATGATCCCGGAGTTGCTTGAGCTGAACAGTGAGGGGCCCAATCCCCCCTTTGGGGCGGATGCCGAGCTGGTTTTGATGGGTGAGCACCGCTCGAAGGTCCGCCTGCGCGCCTGATGGCCAGCTACACCAACGAGGTGAAGGCTAAGCTGCGGGAGGCCGAGTGCTACTTCGACCGCCAAGGCAAAGGCGACCACGAAATCTGGTATAGTCCGATCACTCAAAAGCGGTTCCCGGTGGACGCGGAAATTAAATCGCGCCACACGGCGAACGAGATCATGAAGCAAGCGGGCGTGGCATTTAGGTTCAGGTAAACGGACACTCAACCATGGTCCGCTAGGGGTCCGCTACGGAATAGGCTGTTGCCAGTCCGATATAGGGCGGCCGTAAACCGTTGATTTGATGGTGCCGACGCTCAGGATTGAACTGAGGACCTACTGATTACGAATCAGTTGCTCTACCACTGAGCTACGTCGGCGAACCGAAGCGGACGGTATATACCCTGCGTTGAACTGACCTGCAACTCCAGGGCTTGCGGAACAGGCCAGCACCAGCGACGTTCTGCAGTCTCATGTCTGATTCTGACCCAACCCCGCCGGCCCCCACAAGCCTCGGGCTTTGCGAATGCCCCGATTGTGGCCTCTTCCAGTCGCTGCCCGCCCTACGCCCCGGTCAGATCGCCGGGTGCATACGATGCGGCGCCGTCCTGCGGATGCGCCGGCACTTCACCTTCAGCGTGACGCTGGCACTCATGCTCACCGGCCTTGCCCTGTATGCCATAACGATGTTCCAGCCGCTCATGGGCTTCAACTTCTTTGGCCAGGGCCGCGAAACCAGCGTTCCCGCGCTGCCGCTCGCCTACAACCCTTTCGGGCTCTGGATGCTGTCCGTCGTCGTGTTCGCGACCATAATGGCCGCCCCGCTGTTCAAGCTGCTGCTCACCGCCGGCGTGCTGATTGGCATACGTTGGGACGTCGCGTCCTCTAGCCTGGCCACCATGGCACGCGTCCGGGATTGGCTCACCCCCTGGTCGATGACCGAGGTATTTCTGCTCGGCATGTTCGTCGCCTATACGCGCCTGGCCGACTTCGCCAGGGTCCAGCCCGGTCTCGCACTGTTTGCCATGGGCGGCTTGATGCTGGTGATGGTGGCCGCCGATGCATGGCTTGATGAGCATGCGCTGTGGGACGCGATCGGCCGCCGCCGGCACGCTCCCGCTTCGCACGGGACCGGGCCGCTGATCGGGTGCGACACATGCGGACTGGTCAGCCGGACAGCACCTGGCCAAGACTGCCCCCGCTGCGAAAGCGTAATGCGCGTCCGCAGGCCGGAACCGGTCGGCCGCTGCTGGGCGCTGCTGATCGGCGCGGCGGTGCTCTATATCCCGTCCAACCTGCTGCCGATCATGACCGTGACCCGGCTGGCTCGAGGCCAGCCCAGTACGATCCTCGGTGGCGTGCAGGAATTGATCGAGTATCGGATGTGGCCGCTCGCGTTGCTGGTATTCACCGCCAGCATCGCTGTGCCGATGATCAAGCTCATCCTACTGGCCTATATGCTGATCATGACACAGCGCCGCTCTGCCACCGGGCTGGTCCGGCGGACGCGCATGTACCGGGTGGTTGAGGTGATCGGGCGCTGGTCGATGATTGACGTGTTCATGGTGACTATCCTCACTTCATTGGTGCAGATGGGCGTGCTTGCCTCCGTCACGCCTGGCCTTGGCGTGGTCTGCTTCGCCGGCGTGGTCATCCTGACCATGCTCTCGGCACGCTGTTTCGACCCGCGCGTGATGTGGGACGTGGCCGAGGAGCGCAGCCCCAGCGAGGCCTTCGCAGCCGCCGAGGCGCACGCATGAGCGAGACTCAGCCCTCGAAACGGCCTGAGGCAAAGGTCCGGCGTAGCCGCATCTCCTGGATTTGGCTGATCCCGCTGATCGCCGCCGGCGTCGCCGCTTTCCTCGGCTATCGCACGATCCGCGAAGAGGGCTCCGTCGTCACGCTCGCCTTCAACTCGGCCGACGGCCTGGTCGCGGGCCAGACCACGGTCCGGCACAAGGCGGTCGTCCTCGGGCAGGTCGAGACGATCCGGCTCGCCGAAGACATGTCGCACGTGGTGGTCACCATCCGCATGCGCCGGGAGGCCGACCCCTATCTGACGGACCAGGCCCGCTTCTGGGTGGTGCGGCCGCGGATCACCGCGGGCAACCTCTCAGGATTGGAGACGCTGGTCTCCGGCAGCTACATCGAGATGGATCCCGGTGAGCGGAACGGGGCGAAGGATTACCAGTTCGTCGGTCTCGAGACCCCGCCTGCCGTGCGCACCGGCGAGCCGGGCCGCACCTACCGGCTGCAGGCGCAGCGGATCGGCTCGCTCGGCCCAGGCGCGCCGGTGTTCTACCGCGATATCCAAGTGGGCGAGGTGCTCGACTACGACATCGGCAACGGGCTGGGGCCAGTGACGCTCAGCGTGTTCGTTCGCCGGCCATACGACCGGTTCGTCCGTGAAGGCTCGCATTTTTGGAACGCCTCGGGCCTCTCCGTCGAGATCGCCAACGGTGGGATCCACGTGCAGCTTGCAAGCATCCAGGCGGTGCTCGCCGGCGGCGTCGCGTTCGATGCGCCGCAGGACGGCTCGGCGGCGCCGGCGCCGGCCAACGCCGCCTTCAAGCTCTATCAGAATTACAACGACGCCAAGGCTGCCGGCTACAAGACCCGACAGGAGTTCGTGACCTATTTCGAGAGCTCGGTCAGCGGGCTGAGCCCGGGCGCCGCGGTCGAGTTCTACGGGATCCAGGTCGGGACCGTGAAGGCGGTCGATCTGGACCTCGACCCGGATAAGGCGACGGTGCGGGCGCGCGTTCGCTTCGAAATCCAGCCAGAGCGGATCGAGCCCACAGAAAAAGTGCAGCAGGAAGACCCGGTGGCGGTCGCCACCCGGCTGGTTCAGCACGGCATGCGCGTCTCCCTCGCCACCGCCAGCTACTTGACCGGGTCGCAGGTCCTTTCGCTCAATTTCGACCCAGATGCGCCGAAGGCGGAGCTTACGAAGGTCGGTGACGACTGGGTCGTTCCGAGCGAGGGCGGCGGGCTCGACACGATCCTATCAACGGTCGGAAATATTTCCGCCAAGCTCGATCGCTTGCCGCTCGACCAGATCGGGCAGAATTTGAACACCACGCTGCGCTCGGCCTCGGGCGCCATGACGAGCCTGCAAGAGCTGGCGACCCGTGCCAATAGCGGCCTGTCGCCGGCCTTGGCGCGGCTGCCGGCTATTATCGCGTCGGTGCAAGACGCGGTGATCCGCGCCAACCACGTCTTCGGCTCGCTCGACACCGGATACGGCTACAATTCGCAGTTCCAGCGGGACATTGACCGGGCGCTGATGGAAGTGGGCGACACGGCGCGCTCGATCCGGCAACTGGCCGATTTCCTCGACCGGCACCCGGAAGCGCTGATCAGAGGGCGGGTCGGATACTCCTCATCGCAATGAAGCGTCTCATTCTGCTGCTCGGAGTGCTGCTGGCTTGCTGCAGCTCGCCGGAGCCCAAATACTTTACGCTGGCGCCCGTTCGAGGGACCG
The DNA here is from genome assembly GCA_965276815.1 of Acetobacteraceae bacterium. Taxonomy (GTDB): domain Bacteria; phylum Pseudomonadota; class Alphaproteobacteria; order Acetobacterales; family Acetobacteraceae; genus JAVVHH01. The sequence goes on from CBDIBE010000004.1 coordinate 137,199, forward strand.
CAGCACCCGGCGGCCCGGCCCTCATCGAGCTGCGGCGGCCGGGTCTGGCCGGTTATCTCGACCGCTCGGACATCGTGCGGGCCGATTCGCCCTACCAGTTGACACTGAGCGGCGGGGAGCGATGGGCGTCACCGCTGGGCGACATGATCGCCCGGGTGCTGGCCGAGGACCTGACCAACCGGCTGCCGGGGACCAGCGTGTTCACCGCGTCGGGGGCGATCTCGGCCGAGCCAAACGCCACGGTCGAGGTCGATGTCCAGCGCTTCGACGCAGCGACCGGCGGCCCGGTCACCCTGCTGGCGCAAGTGGCGGTCACCCGCGGCCGCTCGCGCAACGGCGCTGCGCAGACGCAGACGATCCGGCTGACGGTGACCCCAGGAGGCACTTCAACGGCCGATCTCGTCGCCGCGATGAGCGCAACCTTAGGCCAGATGGCGGACCAGATCGCGCAGATGCTGCGGCGGTGAATCGCGATGACGAGTGTAGGGGCGATTAGCGCAGCCGCACCGGCCTAGAGCAACGTCGCCCCGACTGGAATCGCGACAGCGACGCCAGTCATGCGACAAAGTTGCTCGCCACCAAAAGTAGCTAGACCGCCGCCCTGACACAGTCAGGGCGATAGCGGTCTAGGCGATAACCGGCGCCCGCTCGGCCGCCGCGCGCGACCAGGCCAGGCCGGCATCCTCGTCGAAGAGCTCGGCCAGCTTCTTCATCACCGTGCCGCCCAGCTCCTCGGCGTCCACGATCGTCACCGCCCGGCGATAATAGCGGGTCACGTCATGGCCGATGCCGATGGCGATCAGCTCGACCTGGTCGCGGCTCTCGATCTCGTGGATCACCTGGCGCAGATGCTTCTCCAGGTAGTTGCCTGGGTTGACCGACAGCGTGCTGTCATCCACCGGCGCGCCGTCGCTGATCACCATCAGGATGCGGCGATGCTCCGGACGGCCGACCAGCCGGCGGTAGGCCCAGAGCAGGGCCTCGCCGTCGATATTCTCCTTCAACAACCCCTCGCGCAGCATCAGCCCAAGGTTTTTGCGCGCACGCCGCCACGGTGCGTCGGCCGACTTGTAGATGATATGCCGCAGATCGTTCAGCCGGCCGGGGTTACGCGGCTTGCCATCCTGCACCCAGCGCTCGCGGCTCTGCCCGCCCTTCCAGGCGCGCGTGGTAAACCCGAGGATCTCCACCTTGACCGCGCAGCGCTCTAGCGTGCGAGCCAAAATGTCGCCGCACATGGCAGCCACCGTGATCGGCCGGCCACGCATGCTGCCCGAATTGTCGATCAGCAGGCTGACGACGGTGTCGCGGAAATCGGTCTCCCGCTCCCGCTTGTACGAAAGCGCTAACATCGGGTTAACCACCACGCGGGCCAGGCGCCCAGCGTCCAGCATCCCCTCCTCGAGGTCGAACTCCCAGGCGCGGGTCTGCTGCGCCATCAGCCGGCGCTGCAAGCGGTTGGCCAGCTTGCTCACCACGCCCTGCAGGTGCTGGAGCTGCTGGTCGAGCTGCTGGCGCAGCCGGGTCAGCTCGTCGGCGTCGCACAGGTCGTCGGCGTCGGTCTCCTCGTCGAAGTTCCGCACATAGGCGCGGTAGGCGTGGTGATCGTCGGGGATCGGCTTCTCGCGCCGCTGCTGCGGGCCGCCGGGCCGGTCGTCGCCTTCGGCCGCCGCCGCGTCCTCCTCGGCATCGTCCTGGCCTTCATCCTCGGCGGCCTCGGCCTCCATCTGCTCGGGCTGCGCACCGAGCATGCTGTCGGCATCGCTCTGGCTGTCGCCTTCGCTTTGGTCCTGGTTGTCCTGGGCGCCGGACTGCTCGCCGCCATCTTCCGCCTCGTCCTGCTCCTGGTCGGGCTCGCTTTCGACCTCGGCCTCGGCCAGGTCGAGTGCTGCGAGCAGCTTGCGGGCGGCGCGGGTAAAGCGGGTTTGGTTGTTTTGCGCCTGCGCCATCTCGGCCAGCGCCGCCTCGGCTTGCTCACCGAGCGTGCCGCGCCAACTGTCCAGAATCCGGCTCGCAGCCGCCGGCGAGGCCTGGCCAGACATCTGCTCGCGCGCCAGCAGGGCCAGCGCCGCCGGCATCGGCAGCTGGTCCTTGCGGGTCATGCGGTCGAAGCCCTCGGACTCGCATTCCTCGGCCAGCCGCGCCCGCAGATTGGCCGCGACCCCGTCCATATGGCGCGCGCCCACCACCTCGACCCGCGCCTGCTCGAGCGCATCATAGACGTCCTTGGCCTCGCGGCGGCCGGGGCTGCGCGCCGCGTGGATGGCGTCATCGTGATGCCGCAGGCGCAGCGCCACGCTATCCGCGGCGCCGCGCAGCTTGGCCATCTCGCCCGCCGGCAGCGCCCGCGTCGGCAACGGCAGCCGGGCGCGCTTGCCGACCAGGCCGGACGGACCCGGCTGGAAAGCGACCTGCACCTCCGGCGTGCCCGCCATCGCGCGCAGCGTGCCCGCGGTTGCGCGCTTAAAATCCTCGGTGCGAGCGTTGTCCTTCGATCCGGACATTACAGTCCTTTGCGCGGCGCCAGCAGCCCGGTGGGCAGCTCCTCGTTGAAGCAGCGCTGATAATATTCCGCCACCGTGCTCCGCTCCGCCTCGTCACACTTGTTGAGGAAGGTCAGGCGGAAGGCGAACCCGATATCGCCGAAGATGCGGGCATTCTCCGCCCAGGTCATCACCGTGCGCGGCGACATCACCGTGGAAATATCGCCATTGATGAAGCCGGCCCGCGTCAAATCGGCCAGCGCCACCATGCTCTCGACCTGCTTGCGCTTGGCCTTGTCGGCCGGGTCGATCCCCGCCTTGGCCATCACGATCGCCGTCTCCTGCTGGTGCGGCAGGTAGTTCAGCGTGGCCACGATGTTCCAGCGGTCCATCTGGCCTTGGTTGATCTGCTGCGTCCCATGATACAGCCCGGTCGTGTCGCCCAGCCCCACCGTGTTCGCGGTCGCGAACAGGCGGAAGCTCGGATGCGGGCGGATCACCCGGTTCTGGTCCAGCAGGGTCAGCCTTCCCTCGACCTCGAGCACACGCTGGATGACGAACATCACGTCCGGCCGGCCCGCGTCATACTCGTCGAACACCAGCGCGCAGGCGTGCTGCAGCGCCCAGGGCAGGATCCCCTCGCGGAACTCGGTGATCTGCTTGCCATCCTTGAGCACGATGGCGTCCTTGCCGATCAGGTCGATGCGGCTGATGTGGCTGTCGAGGTTGACCCGGATGCAGGGCCAGTTCAGCCGGGCCGCAACCTGCTCGATATGCGTCGACTTGCCGGTCCCGTGATAACCCTGGATCAACACGCGCCGGTTGAACGCGAACCCGGCGACGATCGCCAGCGTGGTCTCGCGGTCGAACTTATAGGCGTCGTCCAGCTCCGGCACGTGCTCGGTCGGTACCGAGAAGGCCGGCACCTGCAACTCGGTCTCAAGGCCGAAGACCTCGCGGACGGAGAGCATTCGGTCTGGGACACTGATCGCCGAGGTCGGCGTGGAGCGTGCGTCGGCGAGGGCAGCGATGTTGTTCATAAGCCTGGGTTGTCCTGTGCTTTTCCGAGAGGATGCCGCTTGCCAGGGCGGAGCACCTTACCCCCCTCGCTGCGGTTGCGAAAGCTCACCCGGCGGCCGCCATCCGAGGTTCTGAGGTCAAATAATGCCGAACGGCCGCGTATGCGAGGTTGATCAGCTTGAGCCGTTCTTCCGATTCCCGGTCGCCGCCATTGGCGTCCGGATGGTGCCGCTTGGCGAGTTCCTTGTAGCGCGCCTTCAGCACCTCCATCGAAACCGGCCAATCCAGGCCCAGCGTCCGCACCGGTTCGCGCAGATCCTGCGGCACGCCGTGGTTCGGTTGTTCCCGCCGGGCGCGCCCGTTGGCGAGCATGTCGAGCGGGTCGCGCAGCACGGTCTCGTCATACCTGCGGGCGCCCAGGCGGCCGAGCGGCCAGGTCGGGCGCTGCCAGCCCGTGTCCATCCTGGTTTGCTGCTCGATCTGGCCGGCCGTCATGCCTCGGTAATAGTCCCAGCTCGCATTGTAGGCGCGCACATGTTCGAGGCAGAACCAGTGATATTGGTTGAGTTCATTGCGCGACTTCGGAGCGCGGTATTCGCCCGCGAGGACGCAGTCGGGATGGTCGCAAATTCGGCCCGGCGCGTCCGGATCGGGCGCGTAGGCCCGGGGTCGCGTGAGGCGTCGGGTCATGCTGCCCTTATGTGCGTTCGGGGTGGTGCCCGGCAAGAGCTACCGCTAGATGTGTGCTATGAACCGCGCCGCGCGCATCGAAGCTCTCTTGCGGGAACAATTCACGCCCGCCGTCCTGCAAATCGCAGACGACAGCGCCAAGCACGCCGGCCACGCCGGGGCGCGGGAGGCGGGTGAAACGCACTACAGCGTGCTCATCGTGTCGGATCGGTTCACCGGTTTGAGCCGGATCGAGCGGCATCGCCTCATCAACGGCGCCCTGGGCCCGGAATTCGCCGCCGGCCTGCATGCCCTGTCGCTCACGCTGAAGGCGCCCGGCGAAACATGACCATGTTCGACCTGCCACAGACGCCGGCGAACTACGTCCCGCTCTCGCCGCTCAGTTTCATCCGGCGCTCGGCGGAGGTCTTCCCCGACCGTATCGCCATCCTGCACGGCGATTTGCGGCAAAGCTGGGCGGAGACCTTCGCCCGCACCCGCCGCCTCGCCTCGGCGCTCTCCCGCCATGCCGGCCCTGGCCAGACCGTGTCCATCATGGCGCCCAACACGCCCGCCATGGTGGAGGCGCATTTCGGCGTGCCGATGGCGGCCGCCGTGCTGAACGCGCTCAACATCCGGCTGGACGCCGAGACCATCGCCTTCATCCTCGGCCACGGCGAAGCTCGCGTCGTGCTCGTCGACCGGGAGTTCGCGCCGGTGATCGGCAACGCGCTGGCCCTGATGCCGGAGGCCGCGCGGCCATTCGTGGTCGATATCGAGGACGCGCTGGCCCCGCAAGCCGAACGGGTCGGCCAGGCAACCTATGAAGAATTCCTCGCCGGCGGCGATCCGGACTTCCCATTCACGCTGCCGCCGGACGAATGGGACGCGATCGCGCTGAACTACACTTCGGGCACGACCGGCAGCCCGAAAGGCGTCGTCTACCACCATCGCGGCGCCTACATGAACGCGGTCGGCAACGTGCTCACTTGGGGCATGGGGCACCACCCGGTCTACCTCTGGACGCTGCCGATGTTCCACTGCAACGGCTGGTGCTTCCCCTGGACCATCGCCGCCATGGCCGGCACCAACGTCTGCCTCCGCCGGGTCGAGGCCCCCGCCATCATCGACGCCCTCGACCGCCACGCCGTCACCCATCTCTGCGGCGCCCCGATCGTCATGGGCGCCATCCTCAACCACCCCGGGATCCAGCCCCGCTCCCCCGCCATCCGCATGATGACCGCCGGCGCCGCCCCGCCCGCCGCCGTGCTCGAAGGCATGGAGCGCCTCGGCTTCGACATCACCCACGTCTATGGCCTCACCGAGACCTACGGCCCGGCCACCGTCTGCGCCTGGCACGACGAATGGGACGCGCTCCCGACCGAGCAGCGCGCCGCGATCAAGGCCCGCCAAGGCGTCGCCTACCCGGTGCAGGAAGGCCTCATGGTCGCCGACCCGGCCACCCTCGACCCGGTGCCCCGCGACGGCAAAACGATGGGCGAGATCATGATGCGCGGCAACATCACCATGAAAGGCTACCTCAAGAACCCGGCCGCCTCCGAGGAAGCCTTCGCCGGCGGCTGGTTCCACACCGGCGACCTCGCCGTGTGGCACGAGGACGGCTACGTCGAAATCCGCGACCGTTCCAAGGACATCATCATCAGCGGCGGCGAGAACATCTCCACCATCGAAATCGAGAACGTCCTCTACCGCCACCCCGCCATCCTCGAAGCCGCCGTCGTCGCCCGCCCCGACCCCAAATGGGGCGAAACCCCCTGCGCCTTCATCACCCTGCGACCCGGCGCCCACGCCACATCAGCCGAGATCATCGCCTTCTGCCGCGACCGCATGGCCCACTTCAAGGCGCCCCGCACAATCGTCTTCGGCCCGCTACCCAAAACCAGCACCGGTAAGATGCAAAAATACCTGCTGCGCGAACAAGCGCGGCAATTGGAGGCCTGATGCCGCAACCCGACCACGTCACCGCGCTGCCCGACGCCGACGAGAGCACCCTCCCGGAAGACCTGGTCCCCTACTTCCAAAAATGCCGCGACAAGCTCGGCTTCGTCCCCAACGTGCTGCGCGCCTGGCTGATCCGCCCCGAAAAGCTCCGCAATTTCATCCGCCTCTACGACGAACTCATGCTGGGCCCCTCCGGCCTCACCAAACTAGAACGCGAAATGATCGCCGTAGCCGTCTCCGCCTGGAACCGCTGCTACTACTGCCTAGTCGCCCACGGCGCCGCCGTCCGCAAACTATCAAATGACCCCCAACTGGGCGAAATGCTAGCCTTCAACTACCGCGTCGCCGACCTCCCCGCCCGCCAACGCGCCCTCCTAGACTTCGCCCTCCAACTAACCGCCACCCCCCACACCATAACCGAATCCGACCGCGCCACCCTCCGCACCCACAACCTAACCGATGCCGACATCTTCGACCTCGCCGAAGTAACCGCCTTCTTCAACTACACCAACCGCGTCGCCCACGCCCTCGACATGATGCCCAACCCCGAATACCACACGCTGGCACGCTAACCCTCACCGTAGGGCGCATAAGCAAAGCGCCATGCGCCACCCACCCCCTCCGTCAACGACCCGAAACGGCCCAACCCCATGCCCAACTACCGCCGCAACTTCGTCCCCGGCGGAACCTACTTCTTCACCGTCAACCTGCTCGACCGCGACAGCCGGTTGCTCACCGACCACATCGACGCCCTCCGCCACGCGGTTCGCGAAACCCGCACCCGCGCGCCCTTCCACATCGACGCCTGGACGGTCCTGCCGGAGCACATGCACTGCGTCTGGACCCTGCCGCCCGGCGACGCCGACTATTCCGGACGCTGGCGCGCAATCAAGAAGAGCTTCTCCAAAGCGATCGAGCCGGGCGAGCCGCGCTCGGCGGTCCGGCGCGCCCGAGGCGAGCGCGGCATCTGGCAACGGCGTTTCTGGGAACACACCATCCGCAATGATGACGATTACGCAAGCCACGTGGATTATGTGCATTTCAATCCGGTGAAGCACGGCTTGGCCTCAGCGCCGGCTGCATGGCCGTATTCCTCGTTCCATCGTGCCGTCGCCGCCGGATTGTACCCGGCTAACTGGGCGTTCAACGGCTCAACGGATGCCGCTTGGGTGAGCGGCGCTGAGCCGACTTGCGCCGTGGGGCGCGGGTTCGCCATTTGTCGGCAATAATCGCTGCCCGGCGCTGATTCCGAATTTCAAAGTTTTCGGGTTGTAGCTCCGTCCGCAAAACGTACCGCTTTTGCGACGGAGTGCTTGTCCAAATGCGGGGATCCCGTAACGATCGCTTAATGGTTGTGCGCTAGGGTCGGGACATGCGCCCTTCCAGCCGCATGTTTGAGAATGAGCGCGCTCGCACTATTGAGGATGGTCACACTGTGCTACAAGTTACATCCATTGCCGCCGCCGCCCTCATTCTAACTACATCTGCTGGCCTTGCCGAGGAGATAAAGCCGGAGATGATTGTCCGGTTTACCCAGGGAGGTGTCGCGTGCTTGGAGCGAGACCACTTACAGGAAATGACGGAACACGCCATAAAGGGAGAGGCTACGAAGGCAGTTGCAATGCTTATTGCGAATGGCGGCGACTGTCTCATGCTCCCGCCTAGCAAGAGGTTTAAAGTGCTGGCGACCGAGTATAACGTTCCTGACTTGGATATCGGGCTTCTGGAAATTGTGGGCGAAGATATAGTCAGCCTCCATGGAGCCTGGGCGTTCTCGGTAGGGGCCGAACAGGTTCAACCCGCACCGAGCCGTCCTACGAACTCCAGAGATATGCGGTCACGGTAAGCGTAGCAGGCATTGGTCACCGCACCTGCTGGGCGGTGTGGATGCCAGCGGGGGAGGGGCCGTAGCAGTCCGCCTCCACCAGATCGCGACGATCTCCAACCTGTTCAGGGTGTTCGCGATCCCGGTCCTGGTATGGCGCTGAATGGCGCTCCATCGGCTTGATCCCGCGCCAGCGTTCTTGCATTGTTCCTCGAACAAATCCACCCTGGCCGGGTCCACCCGCCCGGAGCCCCAATGGAAGATCGCAAGCTGACGCCCGCCAGCCACGAAGACCTCGTGCAGAGCGTCGCCTTTGCGCTTCGCTACAACCGGTCGGGCAAGCGTGTTGCTGACCGGGACATATTGATGTCGCAGATGGCGGCCGAGCACCTGATCGACGCCCTCAAGCGCTCAGGCTACGTGGTGATGAAGGGGCCGCCGCTGCCGGCGCATTCCGCACCGCCGCCACCCCATGCGCCTCAAACGCCCGCGACGCCGCATGCCGCCAGCGCACAGGTAAGACCTACAAAGATGCCACCGCGCCGCGAACCGAGCGACGTCGGGTCCGGCCGAGACCACGCTTGATGACCACTACCCACACGCTCGCCGGCGAAAAAGCCAGCTCATTGCCAAAATCCTCAATCATCGCGCCCCGCCGGCGACAATCGCTCAGGCATGTAAGCCGCCCAAAGCAGCAGTTGCGTGTCGAGCAGCAGCCTCAACCCTCGCCCTCAAACACCCGCCCGATCTCTCCAGCGCCCATCCGGTCAAAATCGTCCGGCACGTCCGCCCGTCCCGCGAGAAAGCCAAGGCGGCGCTCGCCGCCCCGCTCAGGCGCATCGATCGGCACCACTTTGACCAGCGGACGGCCAGCTTTGCCGATGATGAACGGCTCGCCCGCCGCGGCACGCTCGATCAAGCGCGACAAATGAGTCTTGGCTTCGTCGATATTGACCGTGCGCATGCCTGTTCCGTCCTAAGTCCGATCAACTTAGTGGATCTCTCACTCCAACTCGGCCCGGCACGCCGCCTCCAGCACGGGAAGGTCGTCGCGGACAAGCTTCCAGAGCACCGGAGCGGCGATATCCTCGTAGCCATGGCGCAGGACATTGCCGATCCCGGCGACCTTCTGCCACGGGATTTCCGGATGTCGCGCTTTCAGCTCCGGCGATAGATGGCGGCTGGCTTCGGAGATGATCTCGATCCCCCGTTGCACCAGCCATTGACGTTGCCAGTCAGCCTCGAAAGCTTCGAGCGGTAGATCGCCGAGAAGGCCAGCAATACGCTCGGCTGCCTCGACGATATCGCCGAGGCGAAGATCGGCAGGACGCTTTGCCATCAGAAGATGGGAACGGCGTCCGCCTCAACACGGGCGCGGATGCGCTTGTGAATGCTGTCACGGGTCATGATTTCGGTCCGGCGGCCGAGAATACGCGCGGCAGCCTCCTTCACCTCCATGAGCTCGTAGAGGCCGAACTTGCCGCGCGGGTAATCGAAGAACAGATCGACATCCGAATCGTCGCGCGCTTCGTCGCGTGCCGTTGAGCCGAACAGATACAGGTGTTCGACACCGAGCCTCTTCAACTCGGCCTCGCTATCTCTCAGCCGGGCTATGGCAGATGCGCGATCCATGGACAGCACCGTAGCAAGCTTGGGGTGCCCAAGCGAAGCGTCGTCCTCCGCTGGCGTTCTCTGGCAGCCGGCTTGCGTCGGGATGTCCGGTTGCTTTCCCCAATCGCCGTAACCCGCCAGCAAGCGTAGGGTGGGGTGCTCTGTCGCACCCCACCATTCCGTCGGCAATGCAGACGTAAACGTCCAAAAGGCCGCCCGCAGATGGAGCGTCAACCCGTGGCCGAGCGAGACGAAAAAATCCTATCCCCCACGCTATCGCGACGAGCGATGCCAGACGGTCCAGTCCCGGCTGCAGTTCAGGAAACGCGCTTCGGAATGTCGTCCGTCTCGAAAAACACGCCAGCGATGATCGGGATCGCTGGATCGTACGCGATCCAATACCGGCCCCGCTTGAGCCAGAGAAAGCCGAACACGGCGAGTTCGGGATACGGCCGTGGTGCCGGCGATCCACGGTCAGGTGCGTTGGCGATAATGAGACTGGCCTCGGCCAAAGCATGTCCGAGATTGCGCAAAGCTTGCGGACGTTGCTTGTCGATGTAGAAGCGCTCGAGCGCGAAAACCTGGGCGGCGGCCTCCGCAGTCAGCGAGATCAACGGCTGACGGTCAGTCTTTCGCCATCTGCTGTCAAACCCTGTTCAGCTTCCAGGTGCTCGGCCGAGACCCGCAGCCGATCAAGGATCGGCAGCACCGGGACACTCTCGCCGGACGCAATCTGCGCCTTGCTTCGAGCGAGACTCTCTTTCCATGCAACACCCGGCTGCTCGGGCTCAGAACGCACCTTCATCGCCTGATCATGGGCGCTGACCAAAGGCTTTTCCAGCGCTAACGTCAAACAAGCAAGCGTAGGGTTGCCCTAACGCACCCCACCATTCGCGCCGCCAACCCCCTTGACTCCCACCCCCTCCAAATGTTCCCCTTCCGTTCGATGCTCACCGACCCCGCCCCAAACGACCAAACCCTCCTAGACGCCCTCCGTCAAACCGGGCTGCGCCTTACCCGCGCCATCGACGCCAGCCTCGACGAAGACCGCACCCCCGCCGAACTCGCCGACCTCTCCGCCGCCTTCGAGCGCACCGGCCGCGGCGTCCGCCGCACCATCGCCTTCTGCTACCATCTCGCCAAACCCGCCCGTGACCCGGCCAAGCACACCGCCGCCCGCCGCCAAATCATCCGCGCCGTCGAAGACGCCATCGAGCGCAGCGAAACGCGCGCCGACCCCGAATCCCTCCGCTCCGAACTCCACGAGCGCCTCGAAACCACCGAGTTCGACGAAGACCTCGACCACCTCACCCCCGACGAAGCCATCGAACAAATCCTGCGCGACTTCGGCCTCGCCAACGTCCCCTTCACCCCGCCGTATCCGCGCCGCACCCCGGCCCAAATCGTCGCCATCGCCGCCCGCGCCGCCGGCCAGCCCGCCCCGGCCGAGCCCCAGCCCGGCAACCCCTATGACGAAGCCGCCCCAACCGTCGAAGCCATCCTCGCCTGGGACGCCCGAAAACGCGCCCGCGCCCAAGGCCCCTGAACCCGTCCCCTAATAACCGCACCCACGCCGTCGCCCGCTGACCCGCACGCCGCCTCCGCCCCTCACAGGCGCAAGCGCGCCCTCACGGCCGCGCCAACCCCAGCAAATCCCGCAACTGCGGTCCCTCATACGCCCGCCGGAACACCCCCCGCCGTTGCAGCTCCGGCACCACCAGCGCCACGAACCCCGCCAGATCCTGCGGCAGTTGGTTGAACGTCAGCATGAACCCGTCCGCCGCCCCCGCCTCCATCCACGCCTGCATCATGTCCGCAATGTCCGAGGGACCGCCGCGCATCGTGCTCTTGCCCCGCTCATAGCTCATATAAAGCTCCCGCAAAGTCGGGTTGCGCGCCCGGATCGCCGCCACGATCTGGTCGAAATACGCCTTGTGGAACTTCGCCTCCTTCGGGATCAGCTCCGGCGGAATCGGCTCGTCGAGCGGCAGTTCCGAAAGGTCCACCTCCAAATCGTTGCCCAAAAAGAACCGGCCCACGATCGGCTGCATCAGCGCGCCCATCTCGGCGTGCCGGTCCTCCGCCTCCTGCCGGCTCGCCGCCACCACCACGGAGAGCCCGGCCAGGATCTTCATTTGTTCCGGCGACCGCCCAAACCGAACCATCCGCCCCTTCAAATCGGCATAAAACGCCCGCGCCTCGCCCATCTCCGTCGCCGTCCCGAACACCACCTCCGCGATCTCGGCCGCGAAATCCCGCCCGATCTCCGACGCCCCCGCCTGGATCAGCACCGGATGCCCCTGCGGCGGCCGCGCAATGTTCAGCGCCCCATGCAGCCGGAACGCCTCGCCCTCGTGATGGGTGACGTGGAACTTCGCCGGGTCGAAATACACCCCGCTCGTCCGGTCCTCCACCACCGCGCCATCCTCATACGTGTCCCATAGCGCGCGGACCAAGCCGACGAACTCCCGCGCCCGCGCATACCGCGCCGCATGCGGCGGCAGCTCGTCCAACCCGAAATTCTTCGCCACATAAGCGTTCGCCGAAGTGACCACGTTCCAGGCAGCCCGGCCGCCGCTGATATGATCGAGCGAAGCAAACTGCCGCGCCAGATTATACGGCTCGAAAAAGCTGGTCGTGGCCGTCGCACCCAGCCCAATCCCGCGCGTCGCCCCAGTCAGTGCCGACAACAAGGTGATCGGCTCGAAACTGTTCATGAACAACGGATACCGGCTCCAGGCCTGCAGATGATCCGTCCGCGCCGCCGCCGTGTCGGCGATGAAAAACAGGTCAAACAAGCCGCGCTCGGCCAGCTGCGCCATGCGGGAATAATACCCAATATCCGTCGCCGCCCCGCGCACCGCGTCCCGGTGCATCCACGACCCCGGATGCAGCCCGGCGGCGCACTGCATCAGCAAAGCGAGCTTTATCATCGGTTCCGGCATGGCGTGACCGTATCGTGTAAAGCACCCAGGCGCCAACCTGGCCCCGTTCTTGCCTGGCCCCGTTCTTGCTCTGGCCCCGTTCTTGCTTTTGCAGTGGCGATGACGTCCCCGCCGGCCATCAATTCGTCAGCAGAGCGGATGAGGAGTTCAACAATGAACAAGCGGATCATTCTCGCAGCCGCGCTCGGCCTGCTCGTGACCCAGGCTGTGGCCGACGCCAAGGATTGGAAGACCGTCCGCATCGGCATGGATGCGACCTACCCGCCCTTCGAGAGCGTCGACCCGCAAGGCAAGATCGTCGGCTTCGAGGTCGACTACGCCAACGCGCTCTGCGCCAAGATGAAAGTCACCTGCACCTTCCAGAACCAAGACTGGGACGGCATCATCCCGGCCCTGCTGTCGGGCAAGTTCGACGCGATCGTCTCCTCGATGAACGAGACGCCAGCGCGGATGAAGCGGGTGCTGTTTTCCGACGTCTATTACGCGACCTCGCCAGTCTGGGTAACGCAGGCGAGCAACAAGAGCGACGACGTCTCGCCCGCAGCGCTGAAAGGCAAGGCGATCGGCACCCAATCGTCCACCACCTTCGCCAACTATCTCGACAAATACTACAAGGGCTTCGACGTGAAGCTCTATCCAGGCGGCGACGAGCCGCTGACCGACTTGGCGAACGGCCGGCTGGATTATGTGGTGCTCGACGACCTGGTCACGCAAAACTTCATCGAGAAGAACCCGGGTTGCTGCCGGATCATCAGCAAGATCGCGCGGGATCCCGAGGTGTTCGGCCCCGGCGTCGGCGCCGCCTTGCGTCCCGACGACACCGACCTGAAGGACATGTTCAACAAAGCGATCACCGAGGCCGCCAGCGACGGGACCTTCGCCGCGCTCGACAAGAAATACTTCAAGATCGACGTCAGCCCGAAGAAGTGACGCGCGCGGGCCGTGCAGTCGCTTAGCCTCCTCTTCGGCGCCGATGGCTGGGCGCCGCTGCTGCTCAAAGGGGCTGTGATCACCGTTTTGCTGGCGGTGACCAGCGCGCCGCTCGGCTTCGGCGCCGGGCTGTTGCTGGCGCTGCTGAAATTGTCGCACAACCCGGTCCTCAACGTGGTGTGCAACGCCTACACGACGTTTTTCCGCGGCATTCCGGACCTGCTCGCCCTGTTCTTGGTGTATTTCGGCCTGCAGTTGGCGCTGAACTGGGTGGCCAACAAGCTCGGCCCGGACTGGCACATCGAGATGGACGCCTTCGTCGCCGGCGTCATCGCGCTCTCCGTCGTCACCGCCGCCTACTCCGCCGAAGTCTGGATCGCGGCGCTGCATGCCGTTCCAACGGGCCAGCATGAGGCTGCCCACGCGCTGGGGCTCGACCGCAAGCGGGCGTTCATCCTGGTCACCTTGCCGCAATTGGGCCGGGTCGCGCTGCCCGGCCTCGGCAATCTCTGGACCATCCTGGTCAAGGACACCTCGCTGATCTCGACGCTCGCGGTCAGCGACTTGCTGCGCGCCGCCTCCGAGGCGTCGCGCGCGACGCTGCGGCCGATTCTGTTCTACAGCGCCGCGGCGTTCATTTATCTGGTCATCAGCATCGCCTCGGGCAGCGTGCAGGCGATGCTCGAGCGCCGCGCCAACCGCGGTTATGCCTGATGTTGGCGGCGATCACCGATCTGCCGCTGTTGCAGGAATATGGCTGGCGGCTGCTGGCCGGGCTGCAGATCACCGCCGAGGTGGTGGGCCTCTCCTGCTGCCTCGGCTTCCTGCTGTCCTACCCGGTCGCCCGCGCCCGCATGGCGAAGAACCCGGTCACGCGGGGCATCTCGCTCGCCTACGTGACCTTCTTCCGTGGCACGCCGCTGCTGTGCCAACTCTATCTGGTGTATTACGGCGCCGGCGAGATCCGGCCGTTCCTCACCGCGCTGGGGCTGTGGTGGTTCTTCCGCGAGGCTTTCTATTGCTGCATCTTCGCCTTTGCGCTGAATACCGGCGCCTATCAGGGCGAGATCATCCGCGGCGCGCTGCTGTCGATCCCGACCGGTCAGGTGCAGGCGGCGCAGGCGCTCGGCCTGTCGCGCTACCACATCGCGCGCCACGTGGTCTGGCCGCAGGCGCTACTGGTCGCGCTGCGCCCGCTCGGCAACGAACTGATCGGCATGATCAAGGCCAGCGCGCTCGCGGCCATCGTGACCTTGCTGGATCTGATGGGCCAGACGCGCATCATCTTCGCGCGCACCTTCGACTTCTCCGTCTATCTTTATGCGGCGATTCTCTATTTGCTGATCACCTGGACGATCGGCCACGTCTGGAACTGGGGTGAGCAGCGCCTGTCGCGCCATCTCCGGGCCGGCCTGCCGCCGCTGGCGCTCGCCACGCTCGCCGCGCCCGCGGACCGGCGCGCCGGCGTGCCCGCGACGGCCGTGACGATGATCCAGGCGCGCTGACCGTCACTGCGAGGAGCGCAGCGAGAAGCAGTCCAGGGGCGGCACGGGCTGACGCGGACATGGATTGCTTCGTCGCTCCGCTTAGTCCGGAAAGCGCGGCAGCATGGTCGCGTCCGGCGGCAGCGGGAAGCGCGCCGCGTTCAACTGCATGGCCAGCAGCGAGTAATATCCATTGATCCCAACCAGATCGACCACGCCCGCCTTGCCGAAAAGCTGCTCCGCCCGCGCCCAAGTCGGGTCCGACACCCGCCTGGTCTGCTGCAGCTCGACCGAGAGATCGTAAACGATCGCCTCGTCTTCGCTCATCTCTGCCGGCCGCCTGCCGTCGCGGATCGCCTCGATGATCTCCGCGCTGATGCCTGCCTGGACGGCAATCGGCGCATGGACGTGCCACTCGTAATCCTGCGACCATTGCCGCGCGACCAACAGGATGGCGAGCTCGGACAGCGTGGGGCCGATGCCGGAGTGATACCGCAAATACTCGCCAACCGCCTGCGCCAGCGACATGAGCTTCGGCGAATGCAGCATCGCCTCGAACGGCCCGAACACGGGGCGGCCCCGTAGCGCCTCGAACTCGGCAGCCGCTTGGCGCTGCGCTTCGGTATACTGGTCCGGCGGGATCGTCGGCAGCCGGTTCTGCGCCATGGCTAGAACAGGTTGGTGAACCAGCTTCCCGTACTGCGGCGCTGGATGATCGGCGTGTCGCCCGTGTCGACCGTCTGGCCGAGCGCCGCGTTTTCGCGCAGGCGCTGGCTTTCGCGCACCGGGTCGACGACGGTGCCCGCCTGCGGCGCCGGCTTCCAGAACATCAGCCGGTCGGCGAAGCTCTCGCTAGGCCGGTCGAGCGCGGACTCGCGGTCCACGCGGGCGCGGATATCGGCCGGCGCCGGCCGGCCGGCCTCGGCGACCAGCGCCTGCTGACCGGCGGTCGGCGGCGGCACGTTCGCGGTCAGCGTATCGGGCGACAGCGCCGCCTCGGCTTGCTGCTGCTGCGTCAATTCCTGCGGCCGGGGGGCGCCGGGGCGCGGCGGCCGCAGCGTGAAGTCCGGCGGCATCGACAGCGGCGCGCGCGTCGTCACCTGGAACTCGTCCGGCGCGTCGCGCGTCAGGCCGAATGTGCGCGTGAGTTCATCGCCGCTGCAGGCGGCCAGGCCGAGAAGGCTGGCCAACAGCACCAGCCGGAAATTGGTGGTCATGGCGGCTTCTACTGCCCGAGCCCGTTGGCCTGCAAGCGTGAACGCGACGGCAATAGCCCCTCCAACACCAAAATTGCGACGCCGCACACGATCGACGCATCCGCAACATTAAACACATACCAGGACCAGCCCCAGGCATGCGCATGGATGAAGTCGACCACGGCGCCGAAGCGCAGCCGATCGATCACGTTGCCAATGGCGCCGCCGGCGATGGCGCCCAGCGCGCACGCCACCACCACGCGCTCGGCCCGCCGCATCCAGAATGTCAGCGCCACCACCACCGCAAGCGCCACGCCCGCGAGCAGCCAGGGCCCCGCCGCCTCCTGCTGCTGCAGCAACCCGAAGGTAACGCCCTGATTCCAGACCATAGTCAGGCTCAGCACCGGCAGTACCGGCACCGACCCCAACTCCGGCAAGTGCAGCACGTTCAGCACCCACCATTTGCTGGCCTGGTCCGCCAGCAGCACCATCAACCCGGCGAGCGCGCCCCAGCGCATCATTCTGCGGCAACCCGTTCCGGCGACATCGCCGAGACCACGCCTTCGCAGCGCAAGCACAGGGCCGGATGCGCCGCGCTCTGGCCAACCTCCGGCAAGACGCGCCAGCACCGGGCGCATTTCTCGCCGGGAGCGCGGACGACGTGAAGCCGCTCGCCCGGGCCGGCCTCGGACACGATCGCCACCTCGGCCCAGCTTTCCGGGTCGAGCAGGGTGAGGAATTCGGGCGGCAGCTCGAGCTTGGCTTGCAGCGACGCGCCGATCAGCTTCTCCGCCCGCGCCACCTCAAGGGAGGCGGTCGCCTGGCCGCGCAACGCCCGGATCTGCGCCCAGCGCTCGCCCAGCGCCGGGTCGAGCCAGGTATCGGGCACCTCAATGAACTGCTCGAGATGGATGCTGCCATCCTCCGACGGGAATCGGGCCAGCCAGGCCTCTTCCGCCGTGAAGCACAGCACCGGCGCGAGCCAGGACGTCAGCGCCCGGTGCAGATGGTCCAGCACCGTCCGCACCGCCCGGCGCCGCAAACTGTCCGCTCCGTCGCAATACAGCACGTCCTTGCGCACATCGAAGTAGAAGGCTGAGAGGTCGGACGAGCAGAAGGCATGCAGCTCCGGATACACCCCGGTCCAGTCATGCGAAACCAGCGCCGCCTGGAACCGCCGGTCGAGTTCGGCCAGCCGATGCAGGACCCAGCGGTCCAGCTCCGGCAGTTCGACGTCCGGCAGACGCTCCGCCGCATCGAACCCGGCAAGCCCGCCCAGCAGCCAGCGCAGAGTGTTGCGCAGCCGCCGATACAGCTCGGCCTGCTGCTTGAGGATCTCCGGGCCGATCCGCAAATCCTCCGAGACATCGGAGTTCATCACCCACAAGCGCAGGATGTCGGCGCCCAGCCTGTCGATGACGTCCTGCGGCGAGGTGACGTTGCCGAGCGACTTGCTCATCTTGCGCCCGTTATCGTCGAGCACGAAGCCGTCGGTCAGCACGGCCCGGAACGGCGCCGCGCCTCGAGTACCTATGGCTTCCAGCAGGCTCGAATTGAACCAGCCGCGATGCTGGTCGCTGCCCTCGAGGTAAAGGTCGGCCGGCCAGCCCTCGCCGCGCGCCTCCATGGCGAAACCATGCGTGCAGCCGCTCTCGAACCAGACATCGACGATGTCCATGACCTGTTCGTAGGCGTCGGGATCGCGGTCGTTGCCGAGGAAGCGGCTGGCCGGGCTGTTGTACCAGGCGTCGGCCCCCTCTTCGGCGAAGATCGCCACGACCCGGTCGATCACCGCCTGGTCGCGCAGCGGCTCGCCGCTGCGCCGGTCCACGAAGACCGGGATCGGCACGCCCCAGGCGCGCTGGCGGCTGACGCACCAATCCGGGCGGTTGGCCACCATGCTGGCCAGGCGGTTGCGGCCGGCCTCCGGGACGAAGTGCGCTTCGGCGATGGCCTGCAACGCCTTGGCGCGGATCTGGCCGGGTCCGTCGAGCGCGATGAACCATTGCGGCGTGGCGCGGAAGATGATCGGCGCCTTGCTGCGCCAGCTATGCGGGTAGGAATGGGTCAGCTTGCCGCGCGCGAGCAGCCCGCCGGCCGCCTCGACCGCCGCCGAGACCGGCGCCGCCGCCTTGAACACGTGCAGCCCGGCGAACAGCGGCACCCAGGCGGCATAGGTCCCGTCGGCCAGGACCGTCTCCGGCACCTCCAGCCCGTAGGCGCGGCCCAGCGCGAAATCCTCCTCGCCATGTGCGGGCGCGGTGTGCACGAAGCCGGTGCCCTGATCCGTCGTCACATACTCGGCCGGCAGCAGTGGCACGTCGTAATCATAGCCCTGGCCGCGCAGCGGGTGCGCAGCGATCACTCCGTCCAGCTCGGAGCCCTTGAAGACGTGCTCGAGGTGGTGCGTGGCGATGCCGGCGGCGCCCAGCACTTGCGGCAGCAGGGCGAGGGCAACGAGCAGCTTCTCGCCGGGCTGGGCGAGCGAGCCCTCCGCCACGCCACCGACGCGGAGCAGCGCGTATTCGATCTCCGGGCCGAAAGCGATGGCGCGGTTGCCCGGCAGGGTCCAGGTGGTCGTGGTCCAGATCACGACCGCGGCGCCGCCGAGCCGCGCATCCCGCGCCTGCACCACTGGGAAGCGGACGAACACCGTGTCGCTGGTGCGGTCGTGGTATTCGATCTCCGCCTCGGCCAGCGCGGTCTTCTCCACCGGGCTCCACATGACCGGCCGCAGCCCGCGATACAGCGCGCCGTTCAGCAGGAACTTGCCGATCTCGCCGGCGATCGCCGCCTCGGAGCCGAAGTCGAACGTCGCGTAGCGCCCGGCCCAGTCGCCGGTCACGCCGAGGCGGATGAACTCCGCCGTCTGCACCTCCAGCCAGTGCTGCGCGTAGCGCCGGCACTCGTCGCGCAGGTCGAGCAAGGGAACCGCGTCCTTGTCGCGGCCGGCGGCGCGGTAATCCTCCTCGACCTTCCACTCGATCGGCAGGCCGTGCGTGTCCCATCCGGGGATGAACGGCGCGTCCTCGCCGGCCATGCGGTGGACGCGCATGATCACATCCTTATGGATGCGGTTCAGCGCATGGCCGATGTGCAGGTTGCCGTTCGAGTAGATCGGCCCGTCATGCAGCACGAACCGCTTGCGGCCGCGCATGCCGGCGACGGTGCGATCCCACAGACCGATGCGGTCCCAGCGCGCGAGCAGGTCCGGCTCCCGCTTCGGCAAGTCGCCGCGCATCGGGAACGGCGTGCTCGGCAGGAAGACGGTCGATTTGTAGTCGGGCGTTTCGGTCATGATCGGTCCATGGTCCAGCGGGTGCGCGCGCGGAATCCGGCCTTCAGCGGGCCGGAGGGCTAATTCGCGCAATGAGCAAGTAGACCATAGACCTCATATGCGGACCGGGGATGGGCGGGGTCAAGGCCTGGTCCGGGATAGGGCGGCCCGGGGCGCGGGGTCGAGCATGGCGAACAGATGCAGTTCGGGCGCCCCACGAGCGAGCGGCCGGGAGACGATGCCGATCAGCCACCGCCTCCGCCCGCACCAGGCGTGGAACGAGAGCTGCATCGCGCCTTGTGCTCCGCGCACGCCGCCGCTCGCCGGCGTGACCGCGATCCCTTGCTGATTGAGGCGTGAGCGTAGTCTCATCTGCAGCGCGACCGGATTGGCGGATGGCGCGACGACTTGGCAGAGGCCGTCGTCATAGGAGACGATTGCGTGCCTGCCGGACGCGGTGCTGGCGGCGAACACGCGGCCGGCCCCGAACCCGCCCAGGAACGCAGAGGCCTCCGGCGCGGGGACCGGCTGCAACCCGCGCGACGCCGCCCAGTTCCGCAGTCCTGCAGGGTTGCCGGTAAACCGCATGCAGCCGCCTTCGAACAGGCCGATGATCTGCACCAGGTCGGAGGTGGTTTGCGCTCGTACGGTCGTTGCAACGAAGCCGACCAGGAAAGCCAACGCCAGTGTGACGCCTAGCCTGGATGTCACCACTCCGACGCTGCAAACATCTCCCGCGCCTGCCGCGCATCGGCCGCGATCTGCCCCTTCAGCTCGTCGAACGAGCCGAACTTGCGCTCGGCGCGCAAAAATTGGTGCAGCGCGACCGCGATCTCCTGTCCGTAAAGGTCGCCCTCCCAGTCGAATAGATGCGCCTCGACCCGGCTCTCCGGTCCCTCGTTCACCGTCGGCCGCCGGCCGATATTGGCCACCCCTGGAATTTCCGACCCGTCCGGCAGCCGCGCAATCACCGCATACACCCCCCGCGCCGGCTCCAGGTGGCGGCCCAAGGGCAGGTTCGCGGTCGGGAAGCCGATGGTCCGGCCGCGCTTGTCGCCATGCGACACCACTCCGCGCACCGCCCAATGCCGGCCCAAATCGGCAGCGGCGCGTTCGGGATAGCCGTCCTGCAGCAGGCGGCGGATCCGCGTCGAGCTGATCGGCCCCTGCTCGTCGGCGAGTTTTGGCACGATCGTCAGGCCGATGCCGAGCGCCTCGGCGCGCGTCCCCAAATAGGCCACATCGCCGCCGCGCCGGTGCCCAAAGGCGAAATCCGGGCCGCAGGCGAGCTGAACCGCGCCCACACCGTCATGCAGCACCTCGTCGACGAACGATGCGGCGGTCAGGTTGGAGAACACCGTGTCGAACGGGATCTCGTACAGCACCTGGACATGCTGGGCGGCCAGCGCTTCGGCGCGCTCGGCGGCCAGCGTCAGCCGAAAGGGCGGATCCTCGGCGCGGAACAGCTCGCGCGGATGCGGCTCGAAGGTGAGGACCGCCAGCTTGGCGCCGGGTCGCGCCGCGTGCGTTGTCCGCAGCAGATGGGCGTGGCCGCGATGCACCCCGTCGAAATTGCCCAGCGCGACCGTGGCGCCCCGCA
The DNA here is from genome assembly GCA_965276815.1 of Acetobacteraceae bacterium. Lineage (GTDB taxonomy): Bacteria > Pseudomonadota > Alphaproteobacteria > Acetobacterales > Acetobacteraceae > JAVVHH01. The sequence continues at coordinate 158,201 of CBDIBE010000004.1, forward strand.
GCGCCTCCGGCAGGCCGCGCCAGCCTCGGACGATCTCCATGAACTAATCGCGGCTGCGCGGCTGCACCGTCGCCTCGCCGTCGATCACGATCTTGCCGTGCACGGTGCAGACCGTCTTCAACGTCGCCCGCTTCTTCGCCGTGTCCAACCCGGTGACCTCCGCCGTCGCCGTCACCGTATCACCGATCCGCACTGGCGCGCGAAACCGCAGCGTCTGGCCCATATAGATCGTGCCCGGCCCCGGCAGCCGCGTCCCCAGCACCGCGCTGATCAGCCCGGCGGACAGCATCCCGTGCGCCACCCGCTCCTTGAACACCGAGGCCGCGCCCGCCTCGGCGCTGAGATGCACCGGGTTGGTGTCCGTGCTCACCGCCGCGAAGAGCAGGATGTCCGCCTCGGTGATCGTCTTGCCGACGCTCGCCGTCTGTCCAAGCTGCAAATCCTCGAAGGCGAACCCGTCCACTTCGATACTCCGTCGATCCCTTTGTTGGACAACGCACGGCGCCGTGCTTAGGTCAAGCGGCAACCGGAGAAGAATGCTGCAATGCCGCAAACGCCGCTCGCCAGCTCCGAGGCGCTGCTCGAAGAACTCCGGCACTGGGTCGAGCTGGAGACGCCGACCACCGACCCGGCCGCCGTCAACCGGCTCATGGATTTGGCGGAGACCGGGCTGCGTGACGTCGGCGCCGAGCTGACCCGCATTCCCGGCCGCGACGGGTTCGGCGACAACCTGGTCGCCCGCACGCCGGGCGCCGGCAAGCCCATCCTGGTCGCCGGCCATCTCGACACGGTCTGGTCGCACGGTACGCTGGAAAAAATGCCGTTCCGCATCGACGGCGGCCGCGCGCATGGCCCCGGCATCTACGACATGAAGGCCGGCAGCTTTCTCGCTTTCGACGCAGTCCGCCGGCTGCTCCGGTACGGAACAACCACCCGCCGCCCGATCACCTTGCTGCTGACCCCCGACGAGGAGGTCGGCAGCCCCACCAGCCGGGCGCTGATCGAGCAGGAGGGCGCCGCATCTGAGTGCGTGCTGATCATGGAGCCTGCCGGGTCGAACGGCGCCTGCGTGACCGCGCGCAAGGGTGTCGGACGATTCGTGGTCCATATCGCCGGCCGTGGCGCGCATGCCGGCGGCAGCTTCACCGAGGGCGCCAGCGCCGTGCTCGAGCTGGCGCGCCAGATCGTCCGCATCAATGACATGGTGGATCTGGACGCCGGAATCACGCTCAACGCGGCGCCGATGTGGGGCGGCTCGCGCCCCAACGTGATCGCGCCGGACGCGGGGTGCGAGGTGGACCTGCGCGTGCCGGACGCCGATGCCGGCGTGCGGCTGGAGCGGGCGATGCTGACACTGGAGCCGTTCGATCCGCGCTGCACGGTCACGGTCACCGGGTCGATGAACCGGCCGCCGATGGTGGAGACGCCGGCCACCCTGGCCCTCTACGAGCGGGCCCGGCAAGCCGCCGGCTTCGCGTTGCCCAAGCAGGCGCGCGGCGGCGGCTCGGACGGGAACTTCACCGCGGCACTCGGCGTGCCGACGCTCGACGGGCTCGGCTGCCCCGGCACGGGCGCGCATGCCAGCCACGAGCACATCGAGTGGCGGCATCTCGCCGATCGCTCCGCCTTGCTCCTCTCGCTACTCGAAACCCTTTGAGATCAGGAGGAATGATGGATCGCCACCATGACGCCGCCGAGTTGCTGTTGAGCGCCCGGCGTGACCCGGCGCAGCTGCTGAACAGCCTGCCGGAAGCCGTCCGCCCGCGCACCGCCGAACAGGCCTACCTGGTGCAGCGCGAGGTGATGGGCCATCTGGGCGAGATCGGCGGCTGGAAGGTCGGCGCGCCCGGCCCGGACAGTTTCACCTGCGCGCCGCTGCCGGCCGCCGGCATCGTCGCCAGCCCGGCCGCCATCGCCTGCCGCAGCCGCGGCGCCGAGGCCGAGATCGCCGTCCGCTTCGGCGCCAGCCTACCCCCGCGCGAGCAGCCCTACACGGCCGAGGACGTGCTGAAAGCGATCCAATCCGCCCATCCGGCGATCGAGGTCTTGGACAGCCGCTTCACCGATCCGGACGCGGTCGACCCGCTCTCCGCCCTGGCCGACGGCCTCTCGCATTTCGGTCTCGTCCTCGGCCCACCCATCGCGGACTGGCAGTCGATCGATCTCGCGGCCGAGCGGGTGCGCGTCAGCGTGGACGGCAACGAGATCAAGGTCTGCACCGGCAACCCGGCGGGCAATATGATGCGGCTGCTGCTCTGGCTGGCCAACACCGGTGCGCGCTGGGCGGGCGGGTTGCGGCAGGGACAGGTCGTCACCACCGGGTCCTGGACCGGCAAGGACTTCGTCGCCCAAGGCGCCGAAGTGTACATCCGCTTCGACCATTGCGGCGAAGCCACAGTGAGGTTCGTACGATGAAAGCATTGATCGTTGGCGTAGGGCCGGGTCTGTCCTCGAGCTTCGCCCGCAAGCTGGCCGCGGCCGGCTATGCGGTCGCGCTGGCGGCCAGGCGCACCGGCAAGCTGGAGGAGCTGGCGCGCGAGACCAATTCTAGCCTGCACGAATGCGACGCGGCAGACCCGCACGCCGTGGCCAACCTGTTCGCGGCGGTGCCGTCGCCGGAAGTCGTGCTGTTCAATGCCAGCTACCGGGTGCGCGGCCCGTTCGTCGAGCTCGACCCGGCCGAGGTGGCGAAAACCTTGCAGGTCTCGGCCTTCGCCGGCTTCCTGGTCGCCCAGCACGCGGCCCGCGCCATGCAGAAAGCGGGGCAGGGCACGATCCTGCTCACCGGCGCCTCGGCCGGGGTCAAGGGCTATCCGCAATCGGCGCCCTTCGCGATGGGCAAGTTCGCCTTGCGCGGCTTGGCGCAGAGCATGGCGCGCGAACTGCACCCGCAAGGGATCCATGTGATCCATGTCGTGGTGGATGGCGCCATCCGCGCCGCCGCCCGGCCCGAGCCCGCCGACAAGCCGGACAGCATGCTCGACCCCGACGCGATCGCGCAGACCATGCTGGACGTCATGCGCCAGCCGCGCTCCTGCTGGACCGACGAGATCGCGGTCCGGCCCTGGGTGGAGCGGTTCTGAGGTCCGATTTGCGGTCACCAGGGAATTCCGCCCCCTTGCGGGAGTCCATTAACGGCAAACGTGCCATTGGCAGCTCACGGAGACTCTGATGCCCAGCACGCTAGAGACATCCTCGCCTGACCCGCATGGGCGCGCCCTTGTCTATGACCCGATGTTGCAATGGCTGCATTGGGGCATCCTGATGCTGCTGATCGTGCAGTATATGACCAAGCTGATCCCGCCCAACGTCCTGGCCGGCGCCAGCGAGGAGTCGCTCAACAAATGGCATCTCGCGATCGGTCCCTCGATCCTGGCGCTGATGCTGCTCCGGTTGGCCTGGCGCCTGACCCATCCCGTGCCCCCGCCGCCGGCGGACCTGTCGCTTGGGCTTCAACTGGTCTCGCGGGCGACGCACTGGACGCTGTATGGTTTGCTGATCCTGCTGCCGATCCTCGGCTGGTTCTCCGCCTCGGGCTTCGGCGCCACCCCCTACCTGTTCGACCTCATCCCGCTGCCGGCCTTGGTGGCGCGGAACAAGGATTTTGCCGAGATGATCGGCGGCGTGCATGGCTTTGTCGCCTGGATCCTGCTGGCGGTGATCGCGCTGCACGTCTGCGGCGCGCTCTACCATGCGACTATCAAGCGCGACGGGGTGATGCAGCGCATACTACCGCTCGGAAGCGCTGAAACCGGCTGATCCCAGTGCCGACGCAGATTTCGGTCAAGCTAGGTCAAGCGGTTAAGCTTTTCCCCACTTTCACGGCGCACTATGCGGATGTCCGCTTCCGGCGGCCATCACCCGGTTTCCCGGCAAGGGGTGGTGCGTTATAGAGGCGGCGTTTGCCGGGTTAGCACAACGGCTAGTGCAAGACTTTTGTAAAGTCGAGGTTGGGGGTTCGAATCCCTCACCCGGCATACCGAAAACCCGTCAGGCCGCGGATGCGCGGGATTCTCCGCCGCACGGACGCGCTCGCCCGAGTAGATTGAGAGCACCAACAAGCCGAGTGACACGATGAGCCAACTGGCAGGTTCGGGTATCGGGGTGGCGATAAATCCGAAGTCGTTCCCAAACCCCACGATCTGACCAACATCATTGACGCCCGTCAAAGTGATCCCTTCGTATTCAGCCGGGGCAGAAAACTGCGACATCAACCCATCGAAACTGACGAAAGCACCACTGCCATTACTCCCAACGATATACTCGCCTGAACTACTTATACCACCTATGGAATTGTCCAGATTAGTAAATATGACGCCACCTAGGTCCAAGAAAGAGCCACTGCCGGTCGAGGCACCCTCGAAGTTGCCAACAATCTCTCCGGCATTGCTAATTCCCACGGGAATCGTAACTGCGGCGCCGGGTACACTGATTGATGAGATTGTTCCTCCGCTATAGAGGAATCCGTCTGTTTGGGATGTGGCCGTCAGATAGTTGCCGACAGCCTGACCTGAATCGTTGACTCCACCCGCAGCTACATCTGCGGGCTCTCCTGGGATCCTGAACGAGCCCGCCGTCGTTGTATATCCCACGAGCGGACCATCCACCGGATTAGGCCCCTCCGGATCGTGCACGTATTCGTCGTATGCGAAAATCGTATTACCGTTGTTGATGGCCGCCCCAAAGAAACCGCTCGTGCCGGTGCAGCAAATGACGGAATAGTTCGCAGCCTCAGAGTCGAAAGTGAACGTGAACGTGTCAGTTTCACTGTCGCCAGCTTGTCCGACTACGACGCCCAAATCATTGATGCCGAGCGGCGTCATGAAGCCACCGGCACCGCTGCTGCTCAGTCCAAACTCGCCTGGGTTATACGTAAGTGTCTGAAATGAATATTCCGCTGCGCTAGCGCTGACTGTGCACCAAGCCGCGAGAAGCATCGGAGCCAAAACTCGCCACATCCGCATCGGACCGCTTCCTCTATTTTTGGCTATTTTGCATCAGAATCTGAGCGCCTTCACGCTAAATGACGCATTTCGGCCGCGCAAGGGCCAAACCGTCCCCCCGCGCTCGACCAAGAAATTGTAGCGTTGTGGTTACAGGCGCCGTCGCTCTAACCTCGGCGCGGGCAGCCCGAACTCATCACCCGTAACGGACGCCCGTCAACTCCTCGGACAATGCCCACAGCCGTTCCGCCGTCGCCTGGTCCTGCGCCTGCGCCATGACCTTTGACGGAGCGGGGGGACCGCGCGTCTCGTTGAGCCGGGCCGGGCCGTAATAGCCAGCCGGTTCGGCGCCCGGGTCCAAGGCCGCAAACAGGATCGGCAGCGCACCCTGCGCCGCCGGCTGGGCGAGCAGGTTGAATACGGCCTGCATCACCCGCTCGCGCGGACCCTGGCCCATGCCGTTCAGCACGATCCGCGTCGCGCTCCAGCCGGGATGAACGGCGATGCTCATGAACGGCCAGCCCTGCAGCACCGCCCGCCGCTGCAACTCGCGCGCGAATATCAGCATCGCCAGCTTGCTCTGCCCATACGCAGCCCGCGGATTGTAGCGGCCCTCGCCCTGCAAGTCGTCGAGCGCAATCTTCGCGCCCCGATGCGCCAAGCTGGCGAGGCTCACCACCCGGGCGCGCGGCGCCGCCTTGAGCTGCGGCAGCAGCCGCCCGGTCAGCGCGAAATGGCCGAGATAATTGGTGCCGATCTGCTGCTCGAACCCGTCCACGGTGAGCTCACGCTTCGGCAGCCCCATCACCGCCGCATTGTTGACCAGGACGTCGACCGGGTCCGGCATCCGCTCGGCAAACGCCGCGACCGAGGCGAGGCTCGCCACGTCGAGCAGCTCGAACGCCGCATCCGCCCCCGGCACCGCTGCGCGCAGTCGGGCAAGCGCGTCCGCCCCCTTGGCCTCCGAGCGCCCGGTGACCAGCACGCGATGCCCGGCGCGGGCCAGCCCGCACGCGACCTCAAACCCCAGGCCGCCGGTGGCCCCAGTTACAACGCTAAGCAATGACGACGCTCAGCAATGCGGCGGCGTCAGCGTGAACTCGGACAACGTCCCATGCATCACGAAATCCGTGAAATCCATGCTCAAATCGTCGGCGACGCCATTGGCGAAGTAACGCATCCCGACCTCGTAGTCGGGCGTCCCCATCTGCTTGTCCTTTTCGGCCGGCTTGGTGTCGCGGTCGAAGAAGGCGATGCGGACCCGGCCGCTATGCAGGTTGGCGAGCCCGGGAAACGGCGGCTTGGCCGTCGGGCCCCAGTTCAGGATGATCACCGAACTATCCTGCGGGCCGGTATCACCCGTCCCATCGAAGATCGGCAGGCTGAGGAATTTCTTGCCCGCCTCCGCCGCGTCGATGATCGCCTCTGTATGCGTCATCGGGAACAGCGTGCCGGCTGGCATCGGCACGACCTTGTCGGATGGCACCGTGTAATGGATCGACCCCGGCCCGCCCTTCGACTCGAGAGTCGCCATCCCCTCGGTCTGCTCGGTCACTGCGGTATCAGTGGTCTGGCGCATGCGGAACCGCATCGAGAGCCCATCCTTGCTTTCCCACGTCGCATAATCGGAGATCATCTGGATATCCTGGCCATCGCTATTGGTAATGGTCATCGCCAAGCGTTGCCTTGTCGCCCAGCCGTCGCATGCATCCGTCACTTCGTAGGCCATCGTGCCATGCGCCGCGGTGACATCGCCGCGGGCGGTCTCCATGTTCAGATTGTACAGCGCGCGATGCGCGGCCATCGGAACCGGCTCGGCGGCGAAGGCGGGAACGGCCAGAAAGGCGAAGACGGCGGCAAGCGGGCGCAGGTTCATGCGCGGATCTCCGTTGGGGTCGCCCCAGCACATAGGCCCGGTGCGTGCACTGCACCAGTCACAAACCCCGCCCGAATTGCCGGACGGCCGGGGGATGCTTAACTACGCGTGGCATCGAAGGGCTTCGAACATGACCGCAATCGATAGTTTGCTGACCCGCGCCTCGGTCTCCGACCTTGGCGACCCGGCGCCGAACGAACGGGAGCTGGAGCTGATCCTGCAGGCCGGGCTGCGCGCGCCGGACCATGGCAAGCTGCGGCCGTGGCGCTTCGTGCTGATCCGCGGCGCCGCGCGCGTAAGCTGGGCGGAGACGATCGTCGGCGCCCTGCTCGCCCGCGAGCCCGACGCGCCGGAGGCTGCGATCCAGAAGCAGCGCAACCGGGCGCTGAACACGCCGCTGATCATTGCGCTGGGCGCGCGGCTGCGGCCGGGTCACAAAATCCCCGAGATCGAGCAGATGATGAGCGTCGGCGCGGCGACGATGAACATGCTGAACGCGGCGCATGCGCTAGGCTACGGCGCGGTGTGGTTGACGGGCGCGAACTCGTATGATCCGCGCGTGGCCGAGGCGCTGGGGCTGGAGGCGACGGACAAGCTGGCCGGCTTCCTGTTCGTGGGCACGCCGAAATCGGCGCCCTTGCCGACCCGCCGCCCCGAGGTGGCCGAGCATGTGACGGAATGGGCGGGCCAGCCGGTTCGCGAGCCGGCCTGATGCTCGACTTCCTCTCCCAGGGCGAGAGGGCTCAAGAGCTACTTGGCTGGCCCGGTGTCGGGCATCGCGGTCTCCCAGCCGCCGCCCAGCGCCTTGTAGAGCGCGACTAGGTTGGTCGAGATCGTCGTCGTGCTGTCCGCCAGCTGCTGCTGGGCGGAAAGCAGCGTACGTTGTGCGGTCAGCACTTCTAGGAAGTCGGACACGCCCTGCTTGAACCGGTCATTGGCCAGCGCCAGCGCGCGGCGGCTATCGGCGACCTGTGCCAGCAGCCGGTCGCGGCGGAGCTGCTCGGCGCGGTAGGCGATCAGCGCATTGTCCACGTCGTGGAAGGCCTGCAGCACGGTCTTCTGATAGTTGACCATGGCCTCTTGCTGGTCGTTTTGCCGCAGCTCGAGGGTCCGCCGCAGCCGGCCGCCCTCGAAGATCGGCACCGTCAGGCTCGGGCCTAGACTGTAGGTGCGCGCGTCCCAGTCGAACAGGTTCTTCAATTGGGTGGCCTGCAGGGCGAAGCTGCCGGACAGCGTGATCCGCGGATAGAAATCGGCCTGCGCCACCCCGATATTGGCCACCGCCGCGTGCAGTTGCGCCTCGGCCTCGCGGACATCGGGCCGGCGCCGCGCCAGCTCGGACGGCAGCCCGATCGGCACCCGCGGCGGCACCGGCGGGACCGGCTTGCGCGGCTCCAGCTCCGATGCGAGCGCACCCGGCGGCGCGCCCAGCAGCAGGCTGATCGCGTTGATCGTCTGCTCCTCTTCCTGCTCGAGCTGCGGCAGGCCGGCGGCCGTCACCTCGGCCTGCGCGCGGGCGTTGGCCACGTCGAGATCGGTCGCCAAGCCGCCCTGCGCCCGTTCCGTAGTGAGCCGGGCGCTCTGCTGGGCGCTGGCCAGGTTGTCGCGGGTGATCCGCTCGGTTTCCTGGTAGCCGCGGAGCTGCACATAGTCGCGGGCGAGCTCGGCCAGGCTGGTCAGCAGCGTCTGCCGGCTCGCTTCCTGCGAGGCGTCCACCGAGGCATTGGCGCTCTCCACCTCGCGACGGACCCGGCCCCACAGGTCCAGCTCCCACGACGCGTCGAACCCGGTCTGGAAGAGGTCGAAGGCCGGGATGGCCGACCCCGAGGTCGCGCTCGAGGTCGGCAGCGCGCCCGAGGTCCCGCCGAGCCCGTTATTCTGCGTGTTGGGGTCGGTGCCGCCGCCGCCGCTGATCAGGCTGATGGCGCCCTGGTTGCTGAGCCTCTCGCGCGTGTAGCTCCCATTGCCGTTGATTTGCGGAAACTCGTCGGCGCGGGTGACGCCGGCCTGCGAGCGGGCTTCGGCGAGCCGCAGATTGGCCGCGCGCACATCGAGGTTGTTGGCCGCTACCCGGCGCTCGAGGCTGGTCAGCACCGGGTCGTCCAGTACGTTCCACCAATCGGGATCGATCGGCTCGGCGCTCGGCATGCTGAGCTTGGCGACTTTCTCCTTCGGCGGCGTCTCGCGGAACCAGGAGAGCGGGGACCATGGGCTCGGCGGCTCATAATTGGGCCCGACCGTGCAGCCGGCGAGCAAGACGAGTAAAATTAAGGGTCTAATCCCCACCGGCAGGCGCTCCCTTGGGAAGTCATGGCCGAGCACGCAGCTCAAGCCTGGGTCCGGCATAGCAAGAACAGCGCCTGCTCGCCGAAAATATTCGCCAGCGCCGGATACCGGCGCCAGGGCGCCCGGCGCCCGCCATCGTCTACCGCAAGCCAGCGCTCGACCGTGTAACCTTCCCGCGCGCACAGGTCGAAGAAATCCTGAATCGTGCAGGGATGGATGTTCGGCGTCTCGTACCAAGGCCGGTCCCAGGTCGGCGTCATCGGCATGCGGCCAGATCCCACGAGCTGCCAGCGGACCCGCCAATGGCCAAAATTCGGGAAGCTGACCAGCGCGCGCGTGCCGATCCGCAGCATCTGCCGCAACACCTCGCGCGGCCGCTCCACCGCCTGCAGCGTGCGCGACAGCACGACGTAATCAAACAGCCCATCGGGATAATGCGCCAAGTCGGTGTCCGCGTCCCCGTGCATGACCGGCAGGCCATGCGCGACCGAGCGGGTCACCTCGGCCATGTCGATCTCGATGCCGCGCGCATCGCAGCCGCGGGTTCGAAACAAATGTTCTATGAGCGTGCCGTCGCCGCTGCCGATATCGAGCACGCGGGACTTCGGCGCGATCATCTCCGAGATGAGCTGCAGGTCGAGCCGCATGTTCTTGGCGAAGTATTGGACCGGCCGTTTCAATTCAGGCCTGCATGCTCCGCACAGCCGGCGAGGAAGCCTGACAGCGTCCGGTGCAGGTCGGGCTCGTCGAGCAGGAAGGCGTCGTGCCCCTTGTCGCTGCTGATCTCGACGAAGCTCGCATTGGCGCCGGCGCGGTTGAGCGCGCGGGCGATAGCGCGGGACTGCGCGGTCGGGAACAGCCAGTCGCTGTCGAAGGAGACGACGCAGAACCGGGTCGGCGATCCGCGGAACGCCGCCGCCAGGTCCCCGTCATGGTCGGCCGCAAGGTCGAAGAGGTCCATCGCACGGGTGATGGTCAAATAGGAGTTGGCGTCGAAGCGGTTGACGAAGGTGCTGCCCTGGTGGCGCAGGTAGCTCTCCACCTCGAAGATGTCGCCGAACAGGGTGATCGCGCTGGGGTCGTCCTCGCGGTCGCTGCGGACCCGGCGGCCGAACTTGCGGGTGAGCGCCTGCTCGCTGAGATAGGTGATATGCGCGGCCATGCGGGCCACGGCGAGGCCGCGCGCCGGGATCTTGCCGGAGCGCCAATAGCCGCCGCCCGCCCAATCGGGATCGGCGTAGATCGCCTGCCGGCCGACCTCGTGGAAGGCGATGTTCTGCGCCGAATGGAACGCCGCGGTGGCGATCGGCACCGCGGCGAAGACCAGATCGGGGTAGCTCGCCGCCCATTCGAGCACCTGCATCCCGCCCATCGAGCCGCCGATGGCGGCGAACAGGCGCGGGATGCCGAGCCGCTCGATCAACAGGCGCTGGGCGTGCACCATGTCCTTGATCGTCACCGTGGGGAAATCGGTGCCCCACACCCCGCCGTCAGGCTTGAGGCTGCGCGGCCCGGTGCTGCCCATACAGCCGCCGAGCACGTTGGCGCAAATCACGAAGAACCGGTCGGTGTCGACGGGACGGCCGGGGCCGACGACGTGGTGCCACCATCCGGGCTTGCCGGTCATCGGCTGCGGCTCGGCCACATATTGATCGCCAGTCAGCGCGTGGCAAACCAGCACGGCGTTGCTCCGCTCCGCATTCAGCGTGCCGTAGGTCTGGTAAGCCACGTGCAACTCGGGCAGCACGGTGCCGCATTCCAGGCTGAAGCCGCCGGTGAAGACGGCCGATTGATGCCGGAGGGCTGGGCTGGGCTCGGGGTGGTCCATAGAGCCTTGCACATAGGCCCGGCTCCTAATGGGGGCAACCGCGCTAAGATCGCAGCGGGGTTGCACCCGGATCGGTATCCTCTATCACTGGCTCCTTTCCCGGCTAGAATGACTGGACGATGTCCACGCAATCCATCCAAACTGCTTCGCTTGCGCCCGATTTGGCTGCGCTCCGCGCGGAGATCGACCGCGTGGACGACGCGCTGCACGACCTGCTGATGCAGCGGGCCGAGGTTGTGGCGCAGGTGGGCGCGCTGCACGCCAAGGGCATCGTCCCGCTGCGGCCGGGCCGCGAAGCCTCCATCATCCGGCGCCTGTTGGCCCGGCATGATGGCGGCCTGCCAGCGTCGACGGTCGTGCGTATCTGGCGGGAATTGCTGGCGGGGACCACGGCGCAGCAGCGGCCGCTGCTGATCACGGTGTGCGAGCGCGAGGGCGGCCCCAGCCTGCTCGCGCTCGCGCGCGAGCATTTCGGCGCGCTGACGCCGATGAGCGCGCGCCGCTCGCCGGCCCAGGCGATCCGCGACCTGAGCAGTGGTGCTGCGACCGCGGCGGTGCTGCCGCTGCCGGCGGACGACGATCCGCCCGGCGCCGCGTGGTGGACCGCGCTGCTGCACGAGGACGATCCGCGCATCCATATCGTCGCCCGCCTGCCGTTCTGGGCGCCGCGGCCGGAGGGCGCGCCGCACGTCCAGGCGCTGGTCGTGACCGCCGCGCCCCCAGACCCGTCCGGGCGCGACCGGTCGATGCTGGGCCTGGAGGTCCCGATCGAGAGCAGCCGCGCGCGCCTCGCCGCCGCGCTCGCCGCCGCCGGCCTGCCCGCCGACCCGCTGATCCTGCGGCGGGATCAAGCCGCCTCCGTCGCATGTGCGCTGGCCGACGTTGCCGGGTTCATCGAACCGGGCGACCCGCGATTGCAGTCGCTGCAGGCAGTGCTGCGGCCGCCGGTGCTGCTCGGCGCGTACGCCATACCCACAGGAGAGCTGGCATGAGCCCACGTCCGCGGAACGGTATCCTCGATATCGCCGCCTATGTGGGCGGCGAGAGCAAGGTCGCCGGCCAGAACCGCACGGTGAAGCTCTCCTCCAACGAGGGCGCCTTCGGCACCCCGCCGGGCGCGCAGGCGGCCTGGGCCGCGACCGCCGCGGAAGCGTTTCGCTACCCGGATGGGGGCGCGGCCGACCTACGCCAGGCAATCGGTAACCGGTTCGGGCTCGATCCCGCGCGCATCGTCTGCGGCGCCGGGTCGGACGAGCTGATCTACTTGCTGACCTCGTGCTATGGCGGGGCCGGCACCGAGCTGCTGATGACCGAATACGGGTTCAGCATCTATGAGATCGCCGGCAAGTTCGCCGGTTGCCGGATCGTCAAGGCGCGCGAGCGCGCCATGACCGCCGACGTGGACACGCTGCTCGCCGCAGTCTCGCCGGCGACCCGCATGGTGTTCCTGGCCAACCCCAACAACCCGACCGGGACGCTGCTCCCGCAATCGGAGGTCGAGCGGCTGCGCGCCGCCCTGCCGGCGGACGTGCTGCTGGTCCTCGACGCGGCGTATGCCGAGTATGTCGACGCGCCGGGCTACGATCCCGGCATCAAGCTGGTCGATGCCGGCGACAATACCGTGATGACCCGCACGTTCAGCAAGGTGTTCGGCCTCGGCGGCGCGCGGGTCGGCTGGTGCTACGCGCCCGAAGCGGTGATCGATGTGATGAACCGGGTGCGCAGCCCGTTCAACGTCAACCTGGCGGCCCAGGCGGCGGCGATCGCCGCTCTCACGGAACCCGGCTGGGTCGAGAAGGGGCGCGAGCACAACACGCAATACCGCGCGTGGCTCACCGACGCGCTGCGTAAGCTAGGGCTCGACGTCCCGGCCAGCGCCGGCAATTTCATCCTCGCCGGCTTCGGCACGCCCTCCCGCGCCGCCGCCGCCGATGCGGCGCTGAAGGCGCGCGGCATCATCGTGCGCATGCTCACGGCTTATGGGCTCGGCGAGTATTTGCGCATCACCGTGGGCACCGCGGACGAGTGCGCTCTGGTCGCCGAGGCGCTCGCCGCGTTCGTGGGACGGCAAGTTGAGGCAGCGCATGCCTGAACCGCTGTTTCGGCGGCTGACGATCGTCGGCATCGGCCTGGTCGGCAGTTCCATCACCCGCTCCGCCATGGAGCTTCGCACGCTCGCCGCCGAGGTGGTGGCGCACGACAGCGATCCGCACGCGCTCGAGCGGGCGAGGACGCTCGGCATCGCCGACCGGTTCGAACCCGACATCGCCGACGCCGTGCGCGGGGCGGATTGCGTGATCCTGTGCGCACCGGTGGGCGCCTATGCCGAGATCGCGGCAGAGATCGCCCCGCACCTGACGCCCGGCGCGGTCCTGAGCGATGTCGGCAGCACCAAGGTCTCGGTGATCCGCGACGTGGGGCCGCTCGTGCCGGAGGGGGTGCATTTCGTCCCGGCGCATCCGCTGGCCGGCACCGAGTATTCCGGGCCGGATGCCGGCTTCTCCGCGCTCTTCCACGGCCGCTGGTGCGTGCTGGCCCCACCCCCCGACACCGACGCCGACGCGGTCGAGCGCATGGCCGAGTTCTGGCGCCGCTGCGGCAGCATGGTCGAGGTGATGGAGGCCGGGCATCACGACCGGGTCGTCGCCATCGTCAGCCACCTGCCGCATCTGATCGCCTTCACCATCTGCGGCACCGCCGACGACCTGGCGACCGAGGCGGAGCGCTCCAACAAGGACGTCGCCAGCCGGTCCGAAGTGCTGAAATTCGCCGCCTCCGGCTTCCGCGACTTCACCCGCATCGCCGCCAGCGACCCGGTGATGTGGCGCGACGTCTTCCTCAACAATCGCGAAGCGCTGCTGGAGATGCTGGCGCGCTTCACCGAGGACGCGCAGGCGATGGGCCGCGCGGTGCGCTGGGGTGACGCCGCCTATATCGAGGACCGGATCAAGCGCGGCCGCATCATCCGCCGCGGGCTGATCGAGTTGCACCAGGAATGAGTCTGCAGGCGCTATGGGACTGGCGCCGCCGGGTCACGGCGATGTACGCCGCGATTCGGGCGGAGCCGGACCCGGAGGCGGCCTGGCTGCTCTGGCGGCGAACGCGGGATGCGCTCTACCGCGAGCATCCGCAGACGCCGCTCGATCCCGACCGGCTGGAGCACTTCGACGCCCTGCCGTTCTTCGGCTACGACCCGGCCCTTCGCTTCGCCGTCGCGCTCGCGCCGGCCCATGGCGAGGAGGAGCGGTTTGGCGCCGGCGCGGACGGCGAACTTCGTCTGCTGCCGTTCGCGGTGACGCAAGGATTGGCTGCGGCGCTCGGCGGCGAACTGACGCTCTATTGGATGCAGGGCTATTGCGGCGGCGTATTCCTGCCCTTCGCCGACGCGACCAGCGGGCGCGAGACCTATGGCGGCGGCCGCTATCTGCTCGACACGATCAAGAGCGCCGACCTCGGCGAGACGCCGGACGGGCGCGCGGTGCTGGACTTCAACTTCGCCTACAACCCGTCATGCGCCTACTCCCCGCGCTGGACCTGCCCACTCGCCCCCCGCGCCAACCGCCTGCCGCATCCGGTGCGAGCCGGGGAGTTGACGCCTGCGGCTTCCATTGGCGAAACCGCCTAGTGTCCCGAATCTGAAGTCCGGTGGACTTCAGCTTCATCGTGGGACACTAGAAAATCAAAGGTTTAGTGGCCTGCTTATCCCAGAAATTCGCTGGCGAATTTCTGGGGCAGGACACTAGGGTCGACTTCAAGTTTTGCTCCTTTCCGGAGCAGGGCAACAATCTATTCGTCGATTTGTCCCTCTGGATATCCACGCTTTCGAAGCTTCTGCCGTGCAATCCTTCGATATGCCGCTTCTGCAGTTTAAACGATCAAAGCATCCTCGATCCACGGCGTTTTCTGGTCCGGCATGATTCCCACTCAGCTCGCGTAATCCGGCTCTTCCTTGTCGAGGATCCGCCGCCAGGCGTTGAGGTGCAGGCGCGCATCCAGCTTCTCGCCCCAGGCCCCGGTCCAGTGGCGGCGGCCGGCCTCCGGCAGCGCCCGGAGCGGCCGGCCGGTGTTCATGGCCAGCATCTGGTACATGCAGGTCCGCTCGGCGATATACAGTTCGTCGAACGCGTCGGCGACGGTCGGCCCGGCGACGGTCACCCCATGCCCGCCCATCACCAGCACGCTCGCGCCATCCATCGCCTCGGCCAGCCGGTCGCCCTCGGAAATGTCGTGCGCCGGACCCTCGGCGCCTTGGTCAATCCGGACCCGATCGTTCAGCAGCAGGTTGTTGTGGTGCGCCAAGGCGAATTCCGGCTCGGCCAGCAGTGACAGCGCCGTCAGATAGGGCGGATGCACATGCAGCACGCACGCGGCCGACGGGTGGCGCAAATGGATGCGGGTGTGGATGGCGAACGCGACCAGGCGCAGCTCGCCGTCGCCTCGCAGGACCCGGCCGTCGAGATCGCAGACGATCAGGCTGCTCGCCGCGATCTCCTGGAACAGCAGGCCGCGCGGGTTGATCAAGAATCGCGGCTTCTCGCCTTCCGGCGCCGGCAACATCAGCGAGTTGTGGTTGCCGATCTGCTCGTTCCAGCCGAGCCGGGCGCTGACCCGGAACACCGCCGCCATGTCGCAGCGCAGACCCCATTCGAGGGCGGCGTAATCGGTTTCGAGCGGCAGCGGATGATCGGGCATGGCCAAGCAAAGCTTAATCGCTTGACGCTTTGCAAGCCCTGCCGTGACACTCGGCCGATCGGCGGTGGGGGCGAGGGATGATGCGAACAGGTTATGCGCTGCTGGGTTTGAGCCTGCTCGCTGGCACGGCGGCGGCGGCACCGTTCAAATGCCCGCACACCGGCGGCACGCTGGTCTTCGGCCAGGAGGCGAACGTCAACAGCCTCGACCAGATGACCTCGAACACGATCAGCACCCGCAACATCGCCATGAACATCTTTGAGGCGCTGCTGACCCGCGACGAGAACAACAACGTCATCCTCGACCTCGCCGACAGCTACGAAGAATCGCCGGACCACCTGACCTACACCTTCAAGCTTCGCCAAGGCGTCAAATTCCACAACGGCAAGCCCATGACGTCCGCCGACGTGCTCGCCAGCTACAACCGCTACGCCAAGGTCGGGCTCGAGCGCGCCTTCTTCGACCAGGTCGCCGGTTTCGCAGCGCCCGACCCGGCGACCTTCGTCATCCATATGAAGCAGGCGCAGCCGACCTTCCTCGAGCGGATCAGCGCCTTCAGCGTCCCGATCGTGATCGTGCCGTCCGAGGAGGAGAACGACCCGCCGCAGCAGCTCCGCACCGTCGGCACCGGGCCGTTCCAGCTCGTCGAATCCGTGCCCGGCAGCTACGTGACCATCAAGCGCTACCCCGACTACCAGCCCAATCCGCATTTCGAGCAGCGGACCGGGTTCGGCGGCTACAAGCAGGCCTGCCTCGACCAGGTGACCTTCCGCATCGTCACCGAACCCGGCGCGCGCGTCGCCGGGCTGCAAACCGCCGACCTGCAGGCCGTCGAGGACGTGCCGACCAAGTCGCTCGACGAGCTGAAAAAGAACAAGGACATCCGCCTGATCCCGCTGAACAACTGGTGGATTCAGATCGCGACCATTAACACCAGCAATCCGCCGACCGACAACCTCAAGATACGCCAGGCGATCCAGGCCGCGCTCGACGACGACGAGATCATGGATGCCGCGACGGACGGCAACTACAAGCTGAACGCCGGCTTCCAATTCCCCGGCCAGGTCGATTACGCCGAGCCGCCCAAAGGCCTGTACCACCTCAAGGACCCGGCGAAGGCCAAGCAGCTGCTCGCCGCGGCCGGCTATAAGGGTCAGCCGATCGTGCTGCTGACCGATAAAGACTATTCGTCTATGTACAATGCGGCGTTGGTCGTGCAGGAGCAGTTGAAATCCGTCGGCATCGACGCCGAGCTGAAGGTGGTGGACTGGCCGACCTCGGTGCAGATGTCGCTCAAGCCGGATAGCGGCTGGAACCTGTTCTTCAGCGGCTGGGGCACGCAGCCGGCGCTGGGCGCGCTGGCGACGATGGCCTTCTTCGCCCCGCCCAACGCCGTCTACATGCCGCAAGACACCAAGGGCGACCCCGACCTGCTGGCCGCGTGGAACGACATGAACAATCTGCCGACCAAGCAAGCCCGTCACCAAGCCTTCGAGCGAATGCAGGCGGTCATCCTGCAGAAGGTGTTCGTTCTGCCGTTCGGCTCGCTGACCAAGGTGCAGGCGACGCGGACGAACGTGGAGGGCTTCGTGCCCTTCCGCATCCCGCGCATGTCCAACGTGTGGTTCAACGGCTAGTTGGCGAGTACCCGTCATCATCCGCGAAGGCGGATGATCCACGCCTTCGTTTGCGCTGAACTGGCCGAAGGCGTGGATGGCCCGCCTGCGCGGACCCTGACAGTTTGATCCGCCTGCTCCTCCTGCGCCTCGCCGGCGCGGTCCCTGTGCTGCTGCTGGTCAGCTTGATCAGCTTCGGGCTGATGCGGCTGATCCCGGGCGACCCATCGGCGTCGATCGCCGGGCTGTCGGCCACGCCGCAGATGGTGGCGCAGATTCGCGAGCAACTCGGCCTCGACCAGCCGATCCTGGTCCAGGCCGCCCGCTGGTACGGCGGCCTGCTGCACGGCGATCTCGGCCGGTCCATCCTAATGGGGCAGAGCGTGTTCTGGCTCACCCTCGCGCGCCTCCCGGTCACCCTCGCCCTCTCGGCCTACGCCCTGGTGATCACCCTGGTGTTCGGGCTCGGCAGCGGCATCGTGGCGGCGCTGCGGCAGAACACCTGGGTCGACCAGGCGGCGATGATGTTCGCCATGCTCGGCATCTCGGTGCCCAGTTTCTTCCTCGGCCTGCTGTTCATCATCTGGTTCGCGGTCGGGCTCGGCTGGCTGCCGACCGGCGGCTATATCGCGCTCGCCGACGACCCGGTGGGCTGGCTGCGCACCAGCACGCTGCCCGCCTTCTCACTCGCGCTGCTGCAAGTCGGGCTGCTCGCGCGGGTGACAAGGTCGACCATGCTCGAAGTGCTACGCCAGGACTACGTCCGCACCGCCCGCGCCAAGGGCCTGCCGCGGCATCTCGTGGTCGGCAAGCACGCGCTCGCCAACGCGATGATCCCGATCACCACGGTCATCGGCATCATCATCACCCTGCTGGTCTCCGGCTCCGTGGTGATCGAGACGATGTTCTCCATCCCCGGCATCGGCCAGCTCCTGACGGCGGCCGTGCTCGGGCGCGACTATCCGATGGTGCAAGGCGGCATGCTGCTGACGACGGCGCTGCTCGTGCTGGTCAATCTTGCCGTCGACATGCTCTACGCCGTGCTCGACCCGCGGATCCGCTATGGCCGATAGCCCGGCCCGCGCCACGCTGCGCCGCCTGCTGCGGCACCGGCTGTTCGTGTCCGGCCTCGTGCTGTTCCTGATCGTGCTCGCCATCGCGCTCTTGGCGCCCTGGATCACCGACGTGGACCCGATCAAGCTCGGCATGCGCACTCGCTTCCGCCCGCCCGGTGCGGATTTCGTGTTCGGCACCGACAATCTCGGCCGCAGCCTGTGGTCTCGCACCGTCTGGGGCGCGCGGCTCTCGGTCGAGATCGGGGTCTGCGTCGTCGTGCTGAATGCGGTGTTCGGCACGATCGTGGGGGCGCTCGCCGGCTATTTCCCCCGGCTGGACGGGCCGCTCATGCGGGTGAACGACGCGCTGATGGCGTTCCCCGCCATCCTGCTGGCGATCGGCGTCACCGCCGTGCTCGGCCCAAGCACCGAGAACACCATCCTGGCGCTTGCGGTGGTCTACATCCCGCGCACCGCCCGCATCGTCCGCGCCAGCGTGCTGGTGCTGCGGGAGAGCGAGTTTGTGCAGGCCTCCATCGCCGCCGGCGCCAGCCATTGGCGCGTGCTCCGCACCCACATCCTGCCCAACGCGATGGCGCCGCTGATCGTCCAACTCAGCTTCCTGTTCGCCTACGCCGTGCTGACGGAGGCCACGCTGAGCTTCCTCGGCCTCGGCGCCGTCCCGCCCACGCCGACCTGGGGCAACATCATGGCGGAGGGCCGCCAATACATGCAGGAAGCACCCTGGATCATCACCGTCCCCGGCGTGTTGCTGATGATCACCGTGATGGGCCTCAACCTGCTGGGCGACGGGCTGCGGGACGTGTTGGACCCCCGTTTGCGGCTGCAGCCTTGAGCTTGCTGGAGATCGACGAGCTCAGCGTCGCCTTCCGCACCGAGCGCGGCGAGATCACCGCGGTGGAACAGGTGAGCCTCGCCCTCGAGCCCGGCGAGATTTTGGGAATCGTCGGCGAGAGCGGCAGCGGCAAGAGCGTCACCGCATTGACGATAATGGGGCTGCTGCCGGAGCCGGCGGCGCGGGTGGTTGGCGGCGCGGTCCGCTTCGAGGGCCAGGAACTCACCGCGCTTTCCGAACTGCGCATGCAGCGGGTCCGCGGCCCGGGGATCGCAATGGTGTTCCAGGAGCCGATGACCAGCCTCAACCCGGTCTTCTCGATCGGCGAGCAGATCACCGAGACGCTGGCCGCACATGGCGAGGCAAGCCGCGCCGCGCGGCGGGACCGCGCAGTCGAGATGCTCGAGCGGGTCGGTATCCCCTCGGCATCCCGGCGGCTCGGCGATTACCCGCACCAGTTGAGCGGCGGGCAGCGCCAGCGGGTGATGATCGCCATGGCGCTCGCCTGCCGCCCGCGCCTGCTGATCGCCGACGAGCCGACGGCGGCGCTGGACGTCACGATCCAGGCCGGCATCCTCGACCTTCTCCTGGACCTGCGCGACGAGCTGGGCATGGCCGTCGTGCTGATCACCCACAATATGGGCGCCATCGCCGAGGCGGCCGACCGGGTGGCGGTGATGTATGCCGGCCGAGTCGTCGAGCAGACCTCCGTGACCCGGCTGTTCGCCGCCCCGAGCCACCCGTACACCCAGGCCCTGCTCGCCTGCGTGCCCACGCTCGAAGACGGCCGCCAGCGCCTGGAAGCCATCCCAGGCATCCTGCCCGACCCGTTCGCCCGCCCACCGGGCTGCCGCTTCGCCCCAAGGTGCAAGCTGCACATCGCCGAATGCGACGCGGCGCAACCGCCGCTCCTCCCCGTCGAACTCGGCCACACCGCCGCCTGCATCCGAACCGCCGCTCCCTCCGGGAGAGGGTTGGGGTGAGGGCGGTCCAGGTAGAAAGACCCTCGCCCAACCCTCTCCCGGAGGGAGAGGGCTCTGTCCTGGTGGAGGCGGAGGGACTTACCAAGCACTATCCACTTGCCGGAACGGGCCTGTTCGGCCGCAACCGGACGGTGCTGCGTGCGGTGGACGGCGTTTCGCTCGCGATCGCGTCGGGGGTCACAATCGGCCTGGTCGGCGAAAGCGGCTGCGGCAAGAGCACGCTGGGCCGGCTGCTTATTCGCCTGACGCCGCCCACCCATGGAAAAATCCGCTTCGCCGGGACCGACATCACCGCGCTGCACGGCGCCGCCCTGCTCCCCGCCCGCGGCGCGACCGGAATCGTCTTCCAGGACCCCTATGGCGCGCTCAACCCGCGCATGACGGTCGAGCGCATCGTCATGGAACCCTTACTGATCCACGGTGCCAGGGCCGACGCCGCCGCGCGCGACCGTGTCGCCGCCATGCTCCGCACCGTCGGCCTCCCGCCCGGCGCCGCCACGCGCTACCCGCACGAGTTCAGCGGGGGCCAGCGCCAGCGAATCGGCATCGCTCGCGCGCTGATCTTGCGGCCGCGCTTCCTGGTCTGCGACGAGCCGGTCTCGGCGCTCGACGTCTCGGTGCAGGCCGGCATCGTCAACCTGCTGCAGGACCTGCAGGCTGAACTCGGCGTGGCGATGCTGTTCATCGCGCACGACCTCGGCGTGGTGCGGCACATCTCCGACGAGGTCGCGGTGATGTATCTCGGCCGGGTCGTCGAGCAAGCGGATAAGCGTAGCCTCTATGCCGCGCCGCTGCACCCCTACACGCAGGCGCTGATCGCCTCGGTCCCGGCACTGACGCCGGAGGGGCGGGAAGGCCGCCGGACCAAGCGGGCGCGGGTCGGCGCCGATATCCCAAGCGCGATCGACCTGCCCGCGGGCTGCCGCTTCCACACACGCTGCCCGCACGTGATGCCGGTCTGCCGCGAGGTGGAACCGGCGCTCGCCGAGCCGGCGCCCGGCCATCGCGCGGCCTGCCATCTTTATGGAGTGACCCAAGCATGACGCAACGCACCCGGCTGGTGCCCGAGGTCGATTTCGAGCGTGAGGGAGCTCAGTATGGTTTCCTGCGGCTGTTCCACTCGGTGCACAGTTCGGCCTACGGCTATATCCCGATCCCGATCGTGGTGCTCCGCAACGGCGAGGGGCCGACCGCGCTGCTGGTCGCCGGCTCGCATGGCGACGAGTACGAGGGGCAAGTCGCGCTGTGCAACCTGGCGCGCAGCCTGCGGCCGGAGGCGATCCACGGCCGGGTCATCATCCTGCCCGCGGCGAATTTGCCCGCCGCCGTCGCCGGGCGGCGCACCTCGCCGATCGACGAGGGCAACCTCAACCGGCTCTATCCGGGCGACCCCGACGGCTCGGTAACCGAGCAGATTGCCTTCTTCATCGAGCATGAGCTGGTGGCGCGGGCCGATATGGTCGTGGACCTGCATTCCGGCGGTTCGTCGCTCATGTATGTGCCTTCCGGGCTGATCACACTGTTCGACGAAAGCCCGGCGGGGCACGCCGAGCTGTTTGCGGCGCTGCGCGCCTTTGGGGCGCCGGTGTCCTATGTGGGCCACGCGCCGCCGGGTCAGGGCGCGGTGCGGACGACGTCCGGGGCGGCGATGCGGGCGGGCAAGCTGTCCATCGGGACCGAACTGGGCGGCGCCGGCACGGTGACGCCGGCGGCGGTCCGCATCGCCGAGCGCGGCGTGCGCAACATATTGGGCCACATGGGCATCATGCCGGCCCAGCCCGCCGAACCCGGCCCGATGCGGCTGCTGGACGTCGCAGGCCCCGACTATTTTGTCTACTCGCCCGGACCGGGCCTCTACGAACCGCTTGTCGAGCCCGGCGGCATGGTCGTGGCCGGCCAGCCAGCCGCCCGCATCCACCAGCCAGAAACGCCCTGGGCGCCCGCCGAGGAAGTCGCCTTCGCACGCGACGGATTCGTGCTGTGCAAGCGCATCCCAGGCCGCACCGTGCGAGGCGACTGCCTGTTCCATTTGGGCACGGACCTGGATTGGTGATGTGGTAACCTATTGGCATGAACGCGCCCATCCAGAAGCCGGGCCGAATGACGGCCGATGAGTTCGTCGCTTGGGGAGAGCAAGAGGCCTCGGGACGATTCGAATTGTTCGACGGTGAGCTTGTGGCTATGTCGCCTGAGCGGATCGCGCATGTGCGTGCCAAAGCTGACATGTTCGATCGGCTCAGGGCGGCGATTAAGGAGGCCGGCGCCCCTTGTGAGGCGCTTCTCGACGGCGTGGGTTTCGCGGTGGATCAGCACACGGTCTTCATCCCCGATGTTATGGTGCGATGCGGGGAGGCGCCGGACGACCAACTGTCGTTCCTGAGTGACCCGGTCATTCTCGTCGAGGTCCTGTCGCCCTCAACACGGGCGATGGACTTGACCTTCAAGCTCGAGCGGTATTTTCGCGTGCCCAGCGTGCATCACTACTTGGTCGTTCGAACTAACAATCCGGCCGTTATCTATCACCGCCGGACGGCGGACGGGATCGCCGTGCAGATTCTACAATCCGGCCCACTGCATCTCGACCCGCCCGGTATCACCCTGCACCTGGGTTGACCGCCACCCATACTGGTTGCAACGCGAACGATCTATGCCGTAAGTACTAACGATCTTCGCCCAGGACGAGGCGCAAAGCCCCAGATGAACAGCCCAGTTCAGCCGCAACAACGACGATTCCAACTCTATCTGCTCAAGCCGTCGCATTACGACGACGAGGGCTATCTCATCCAATGGTTCCGCTCGGCCATCCCGTCCAACACGCTGGCAGCGCTCTACGGCCTCGCCGTGGACTGCCGGGAGCGGCAGGTGCTCGGCCCGGACACCGCGCTCGACATCTTCGAGGCGGACGAAACCAACACGCGCATCCGCCCCGATAAGATCGCCGAGAAGATCAAGCAATCGGGCGGGCTCGGCCTGGTCGCCATCGTCGGCGTTCAGTCCAACCAATTTCCCCGCGCCATGGACATCGCCAAACGGCTGCGCGCGCGCGGCATTCAGGTGGCGATCGGCGGATTCCACGTCTCGGGATGTCTCGCCATGCTGCCGGGCATCCAACCGGACCTGCAGGAAGCGCTCGACCTCGGGATCACGCTGTACGCGGGCGAGGCAGAGGGGCGGCTCGACGAGGTGCTGCTGGACGCAGCCGCTTTGTCGCTGAAACCGCTGTACAACTACATGGACGACCTGCCGCATCTGGAGGGCCAGCCGCCGCCCTTCCTGCCGCCCGAGCGGATCGAGCGAACCGGCGGGCGCATCACAAGCTTCGACGCCGGGCGCGGCTGCCCGTTCCAGTGCTCGTTCTGCACCATCATCAACGTGCAGGGCCGCAAGTCGCGCTTTCGCACAGCCGATGACGTCGAGGAGCTGATCCGCCGCAACCTGTCGCAGGGCGTCGACCATTTCTTCATCACCGACGACAATTTTGCCCGCAATCGCAATTGGGAGCCGATTTTCGACCGGCTGATCGCGATGCGCGAGCAGGAAAAGCTGTTCTTCCGCTTCGTGATCCAGGTGGACACGTTATGCCACAAGATCCCGCACTTCATCACCAAGGCGGCGCGGGCCGGGGTGACCCGGGTCTTCATTGGGCTGGAGAACATCAACCCCGATAACCTGCTGGCCGCCAAGAAGAAGCAGAACCGCATTTCTGAATACCGACAAATGCTGCTCGCCTGGAAGGCCGAGGGCTGCTTCACCTACGCCGGCTATATACTCGGCTTCCCTGGCGACACGCTCGAAAGCATTCTCCGAGATATCAAAATCATCCAGCGGGAACTCCCGCTCGATCTCCTAGAATTCTTCTTCCTGACTCCGCTGCCGGGCTCGGAGGACCACAAGAAACTGTTCACCGCCGGCGTCCCCATGGACCCCGACATGAACGTGTACGACCTCGAGCACGCCTGCACCGCACACCCAAAAATGTCGAAGGCGGAGTGGGAACAGGCCTACAAGCTGGCCTGGGAGACCTACTACACGCCGGAGCACATGGCGACCATCATGCGCCGGGCGGTGGCGACGCGGATCAGTCCCGGCAAGATGATGTTCCTGCTGCTCTGGTTCTGGGGCTGCGTAACGCTCGAAAAGGTCCATCCGCTGCAGGGCGGCTATCTGCGCCGCAAGGTCCGCACCGACCGCCGCCCGACCCTGCCGATCGAAAACCCGGCCATCTTCTACCCGCGCTACGCGTGGAACACGCTGGCCAAGCATGTGCGGATCGCCCGGATGGTCCTGCGTCTCGGCAAGATCAGAAAACAGCTCAAGCGCGACCCGGCCGCCCGCTCCTACATGGACGAGGCGCTCACCCCCGTGCGCGAGGACGATCTGGACACGCTGGAGATGTTCAGCGTGTCCGAGGCGGCCCGCACGGCCACCGTCCGCGCCAAGCGCGACGCCGCCCGCGTGGCGGCAAAGGTCTCTAACCTTGTCGGCTAAGCTGGCCGGCTACTGCCGCCTCGAGAGCGTCCGCCACTACGTGGTGTTCGACGTTGCCCAAAAGCTCACTTCGATCCGCCCGGGATAAGCCTGACCAACGTCTTCGACGACTGACCTTACCCCTCCGCGTCGAGCAGCGCCCGCAGCTCGGCCGGCCGGCGCACCACCAAATCGCCGTCCTGCTCGCCCAGCACACCCGATTCGTGCCATTGCCGAAGCTGCTTGTTCACCCGCTCGCGCGTGGCCGCCACCTGCGCGCTCATGTCCTTCTGCGACAGCTTCAGCCGGATCCGGGTCCCGCCATGGCCCGGCACCCCATGCTCCTCGGCGAGGCCTAGCAGCAGCCGGGCGAGCCGCGCGGAAAGCGGCGCCAGCGCCAGGTCCTCGAACGCCTTGCTGGCTCGGCGGAGCCGGTCGCACAACAGCCCCATCACCCGCAGCATCAGGTCGGGCCGGGCGGACAGAAAAGGCAAGAACTCCCGCCGCTCCACCACGAGCAAGGTGCTGTCCAGCATCGCGGTGACGTCCATGCTGCGCGGGCGGCCGTCCAGCAAGGCGATTTCCCCCACGACGGCCCCCGGCTCCATCACGCCGATGGTGATCTCGCGTCCCTCCGCCGACACGCTGCCGGCGCGCAATCGGCCAATGACCAGCACCAGCAGGCTCGCATCCGGATCGCCCCGGCGCACCACGGCGGCATCGCGGCGGACCCGGCGCTCCGTCGCGAGCGCCGCCAACGCCGCCAGCTCGTCGCGCGATAGGGTCGCGAAGAGCGGAGTCGACGCCAAAACGTCCCGTTTGGCTCCCTCTGTCATCCCGGCCATCCGCACATCATGCCGGAACGAGGCGGAGCGGAAAAGCGCATCTCCTGTGACGCCCGTCACACCCGTCCCGCCCGCCATGCGCCAAGTTGGGTCCGCCGCCGATCAGCGGCCGGGACAGGGGGCCAATATGGACGGGATTGATTACTTCGACGGCAAGGCAAGCGAACCCATGGGCGATGTGGCTCTGCTGCGCACGATTGGCCGCGGCTTGCTCCTCACCGTCGCATCGGCCGTCCTCACACTGAGCGTGCTGGCTGCCCTGCACAAGGCTGGCGCGGGGCCTCTGTTCGCCGACGAGACCTTCGTCGCGCCGATCGCCTGGTAGCCACGGAAAACGAGGAGCGCAAGATGCAGGACATCACCGGGGACAACACGCAGGCCGTCGTCATTCCGTTCCGCGGCGCGCGGGGCGCTGCAGGATTGACCGGCCGCGACCGTCTGGAATTGCTGCAATGGGCGGCCAGGGGCTGCCGCGTCGAGATCGAGGACGCGCTTGCAATGATCTACCGGGGTGACGAACCTTGGGCGGCGTGGGCGATCGGCCGCGATGGCGAGCGCCTTCTGGTGTGGAATTGCGTGACCCATGCCGATATCGGCCGGTTCGACACGATGCCGGAGGCGCTGGCCGCGCTCAAAGCCGGTCCGGGCGCCGCACCAAAGCCCGCGGCGACGAACGTGATCCCAATGCGCCGGATCGCGCCAGCAGCCTGAGCCACTACTGACCCGGGCCGCGCTGGGCGTCGGTCTTGGCGGCCAGCGCCGGGTCGATCCACCAATCGTCCAGCACGAACCCGTCGCGGATCTTCTGATCCGGCCGGCCGAAGCGGTTCCATGCGGCGATCTTGAACACGGAGTCATTCCAGTTCGGTATCATGTACCAATTCCATAGCAGCAACCGGTCCAGCGCCCGCCCGGCCGTCGCCAGCGATGTCCGGTCCTGAGCATTGATGATCGTCTCGATCAGGCTGTCGGTCGCCTTACTGCACACGCCGGCGATGTTCGAGCCGCCGTCCACCTTGCCGCCCTCGCATGAGAAATAGTCGCGCAACTCGTTACCGGGCAGGTCGCTCCCCGGATAAATCATCGTGGTCATGTCGAAGTCGTAAGCGTCGGTGAGCCGCTCGAATTGCGCGGGATCAACCGTGCGCACGCCCACCTCGATGCCGAGCCGCTGCATCCATTGCTGGTACGGAAGCGCGATCCGCTCCAGCGTGGGGTCGTCGAGCAGGATGGTGAATTTCATCTGCTGCCCGTTCGCGTCCACCAGCTTGCGGTCCTTGATCGTCCAGCCCGCCTGCTTGAGCAGGTTCAACGCCTTCAGCAGGCCTTCGCGATTGTTGCCCGAGCCGTCCGTCACTGGCAGCTCGAACGGCTGGGTGAGCAGGGCCGGCGGGATCTCGTCCTTGAACGGCGCCAGCAGCGCCTTTTCCGCATCGTCCGGCAGTCCCGTCGACTCCTGAGCCGTATTGCCGAAATAGCTCTTGGTCCGCGTGTAGACGTCATAGAAAAGGTTCTTGTTCATCCACTGGAAGTCGAACACCTGGCCGAGCGCCTCGCGCACCCGGGGATCGCTGAACTGCGGCCGGCGCGTGTTCATGATCCAGCCCTGGATGCCGATCGGCAGCCCTTCGGGGATTTGTTCCTTCAGCACCAAGCCGGAGGACACGGCCGGGAAGTCGTAGCCGGTCGCCCATTGCTTGCTGATGTTCTCCTGGCGCCAGTCGATCTGCCCCGCCTTGAAGGCCTGGAACGCCACCGTGGGGTCGCGGAAATACTCGATCCGCACGCGGTCGAAATTAAAGAAGCCGCGCCCGGTCGGCATGTCGCGCGCCCACCAGTTCGGATCGCGCACATAGGTCACGGTGCGGCCCAACTCGAATTTGCCGACCTTATAGGGGCCGGAGCCCAGCGGCGGCTCGGTCAGCGGCTTGGTGAAGTCGCGCGTCGTCCACCACTTCATCGGCAGCACCGGCAGCCCGCCCACCAGCAGCGGCAGCTCGCGGTTCTGGTTGGACTTGAAGTGGAACACGACCCGGCGGTCGCTCTCCGCCACCGCGTCCTTCACGTCCGCCAGTCCGACGCGGATCGACGGCCGGCCTTTCTCCATCAGCGTGTTGAACGTCCAGACCACGTCCTGTGCAGTCACCGGCGAACCGTCGGAGAAATGCGCCTGTGGCCGGATCTCGAAGGCGACCCACATCCGGTCCGCCGGCAACTCGATCGTCTCCGCCAAGTGCCCGTAGGCGGTCGCCACTTCGTCGGCGGACGGGATCAGCAGGCTCTCCCAGACATGCCCGCCGGCGCTGCCCGAGGACGTGCCGCCGACGCCCGGCTGCCACTCGGCGCCGAGCCCGATCGCCGCATTCCCGCGCAGGATATACGGGTTGAAGCCGTCGAAACTGCCGACCATCGCAAACACCGCCTCGCCGCCCTTCGGCGCGTTCGGGTTCACGTAGGGAAAGTACGGGAAATTCGCCGGCAGCGCCGGAGTGCCGAGGATGGTGATGCCGTGGCTTCTGGTGACCTGGGCGTGCGCCCCGGCGACGCCGAGGAGCAGCAGGGCCAGAAATAGAAATTTTCTCAAGGTCGCCTCGTTTCAGGCCAGCAGGGGAAGGATTTGCGGCAGCAGGGCCGGGTCGCCGACCGCGACCACGTCGCCGTCGCCATCGGGGTGCAGCTTCTCGCCGCGCCAGGTCCGGAGCGCGCCGCCAGCGCCCTCGATGACCGGGGCCACTGCCGCCCAGTCCCAGACTTTCAGGCCTGGCTCGACGATCACGTCGATCGCGCCGAGCGCGAGCAGCCCATAGGCGTAGCAGTCGCCACCCCAGCTCGTCCGCCGCACCGCGCCCTGCAGGCGCTTGAACGCGGCTTCCTGGTCGGGCGAGAACAGGTCGGGCGAGGTCGAGGACAGTTCGGCGTCGGCGAGGCTGGCGCAGGGCCGGCAGCCGGCGCGCCCATATTGACCGCGGAACTGCGTCTTCTGCCCGGCCAGGCCGATCCAGCGCTCGCCGGTGATCGGCTGGTCGATCAGGCCGAGGATGGGCGTCGCCCCGTCCAGCAGGCCGATCAGCGTGCCGAATTGCGGGCGGCCGGTGAGGAAGGCGCGGGTGCCGTCCACCGGGTCGAGCACCCAGCGCAGCCGGGCGCCGGGCCGGTCGAGGCCGAATTCCTCGCCGAGAATACCGTGCTCGGGACAGCGCTGCGACAGCACGGCGCGCATCGCCTGCTCGGCGGTGCGGTCGGCGATGGTGACCGGGCTTGCGTCGGCTTTGACGTCGGCTGCGACCCCTTGCCGGAAGAACGGCCGGATCACGGCGGCGGCGACGTCAGCCGCCGCTTCGGCCGCCGCGAGCAGCGCCTGCACGCTCAGCGGTGGACCGGCGTGTTCGGCTGGCCGTTCAGGACCGGGTTCGAGCTGTTGGGCGTCGTCGCGGTCTGGCTTTGCGCCATCGCCAATGCCGGGGCGGCAGCCACGAGCGGTATCGCCAGGAACGTTTTGCGCATCAGACCCTACTCCTTGCCAATCCGGTCGGGCGTTGCGCCCGGCATTTCCAGTACCTATGGTGCCGCGCACCTCATGACCATGCTCGTTCCCGATCACAACCCCAGTGATCCGCCATGACCCCGATCGTGGTCATCCCGTCCCGCATGGCATCCTCGCGCCTGCCAGGCAAGCCGCTGGCCGATATTGGCGGAAGGGCGATGATCCTGCACGTCATGGACCGCGCGCTCGAGGCCGATATCGGCCCGGTCGCCGTCGCCTGCGCCGACCCCGAGATCGCCGAGGCGGTGCGTGCCGCCGGCGGCATCGCGGTGATGACCGACCCAAGCCTGCCCTCCGGCTCGGATCGCGTGCACGCAGCGCTCGCCACCCTCGACCCGCAAGGGCGGCACGACGTGGTGGTGAATTTACAGGGCGACCTGCCGACCATGCCGCCCGCACAACTCCGCGCGGTCATCACCCCGCTCGCCGACCCGGCCATCGACATCGCCACCCTCGTCGCCCCGATCGAGACGGCGGAAGAGGCGGCTGCCGCCTCCGTGGTCAAGGCCGCCTGCGCCTTCGACCGCGGCCGGGCCGTGTCGCCCGCGCTCTACTTCTCCCGCGTGCCGATCCCGTCCGGGGAAGGGCCGCTCTGGCACCATATCGGCATCTACGCGTACCGCCGCGCCGCGCTGGCGCGCTTCGTCAGCCTGCCGGAAAGCCCGCTCGAGCGGCGCGAGAAGCTCGAGCAGCTGCGCGCACTCGAGGCCGGCATGCGCATCGCCTGCGCCCGCGTCGAGCACGCGCCATTCGGCGTCGACACGCCGGCCGACCTCGAGCGCGCGCGCGCCATCCTGGTGACATCATGACCCGCATCGCTTTCCAAGGCATTCCCGGCGCCTATTCCGACCTCGCCTGCCGCGACGCCTTCCCCGGCATGGAGACGCTGCCCTGCGCGACTTTCGAGCGCGCCATCGAGGCGGTCCGCAACGGCGAAGCGGCACTCGGCATGCTCGCCTGCGAGAACAGCCTGGCCGGCCGGGTGCCGGACATCCACGCGCTGCTGCCCGATAGCGGCCTGTTCATCGTGGGCGAGCACTTCCAGGGCATCGAGCACTGCCTGTTGGGCCCGCGCGGCGCGCAGATCGGCGACGTCCGGCGGGTGCATTCGCATGCCGTGGCGCTGGGCCAGGTGCGGCGCATCGTGCACGAGCTAGGGGCCGAGCCGGTGATCGAAGGCGACACGGCCGGGGCGGCGCGGCAGGTCGCCGAATGGGGCCGTAAGGAAGATGCGGCGATTGCATCGGCGCTGGCGGCCGAGATTTACGGCCTGGACGTGCTGCGCGCCCATGTCGAGGACGCCGCGCACAATACGACGCGCTTCTACGTCACGTCGCGCGAAATGCTGAGCTTGACCCCGGATACGCCGGACCTGTTGACCACCTTCGTCTTCCGCGTCCGCAACGTGCCGGCGGCGCTGTACAAGGCGCTGGGCGGGTTCGCGACGAACGGCGTGAACATGAGCAAGCTGGAGAGCTACATGCTCGACGGCCAGTTCACCGCGACGCAATTCCTCTGCGACGTCGACGGCCACCCGGAGCAGCCGGCGCTGAACCGTGCGCTAGAGGAGCTTTCCTTCTTCTCGCGCGAGGCCCGGGTGTTGGGCGTCTACAAAAAAGCCGGCTTCCGCGCGACCTCCGGCGGGGATTAGCGCCTACTCGACCCGCGGGTTCTGTCGCCCTCGCCGGCCCAGCGATTTAAGTGACGACTCAGTTGCGGGCGGGGCCTTGCCGAGTTCCAAAGCGGAAAGCCTCATCTCCGCATTCGCAATCCGCGTTGCAGCCTCGAACAGTGCGCCCGCTGCCACGGTCGTTGCCGCGCCCGCGGCGGCCGTCTTGGCCTCGGTTACAAGCTGCCGCTGGTCGGCTTCCATAATGAGCAGCCGGTCCTCGATCGCGCGCAGTCGCTCATCGATCACCTTCAGCGCGTCCGTCACGGATCTGTTTAGGGCAAACAGATCTTCGATCTTCCGGCCAAGCGCCCAAAGCGCGCTCAGCGACGGAAGCGCCATCAGGCCGCGATGCGGCTCGTGCGCAAACGGCTAAGCAGGGCGTCGAGCTCCGCATGCTGAGCGGTCGATGCGGCATCTAGTCGTGCCAGCAGCGCTGCCAACTCGGCGGAATACCTTTCGTCGTCCTCCTCAGACGGTCCAGTCAGCTTCATCAATGCCTCGATTTTCTTTGTTGGCTGAGCCGGATCTCTGACTTTGCCTACCGCGCCCTGGGTATGCCCAGCCGTCATTCTCGGCCGGCGCGCCACGGTCGAGATCATGGAACCGGCCGGTTCTCCAGCTCTATCCTCCGGGATTTTCTGCGCGCGCTTGGCCATCGCGGCCTCCTCGATCCTTGTCAAAATATAGATGCGGCTTGGCAAACGTCCCCGCAAGCGTCAGCCTTGCCGAGTTCGGTCCGACGCGACCTCCGAAGTCAAGAGTGTAGGCAGCGCGACAGCGTATCCACGGCAGGGGCGACGCCGGCCAGGCTGAGCGCCGGCGTGCGGCCGAGGGGCGACGTGACCCACAGCAGGCTGCCCGCGCGCATGCGCTGCAGCAGCAAAGGGCCGTCCGCCGGGTTGGCCAAACGGCCGATCACCGCGGCGTGGCCCAGCTCGGGCACATACTCGAAACTGACCGGCATCACGGACCGATCAACGACAAGCTCGCCATCACCCGACAACGGCGTATCGATGTTCCAGCCCTCGTCGCGCAAGGTGACCACGAGCACGCGCCCGGCAGCAGCGTTGACGAGATCGAGCGCCAGCCGGGCCGTGCCGCCGCGCCAGCCCGTCTCCACCCCGCAATCGGCGGCCGAACTATCCGCGTAAGCCAGCCAATGCCCGTCTTGATGCTGCCGTCCGCCCGCGACGCCTGGGCTGCTCGGCGCCGGCGGCGCGGTATTGTCGATCGGCAATGGCTGCGCGGGATTGACCGGGTCCCGCCAGAGGCCACGATGCGCCGCCCGTGCGGCCTCCTGCTGCTGGACGTAGCTCTCGGGCGCGTCCGGCACGACCTCCGCCGAGCCGTTGACCAGCGCCGCCATCGCGACGTCAGTGCCGTTCGGCAGCCGGCACGTGTAGCGGCCAGGGATGGCGGGTTCGCATGTCACGCTGCCGCCATTGCCGGTGATGAAATCCTGCAGCGCCTTGGCGTGCGTTCCGGCCAGGCCCTGAACGCCGGCGAGCGCACGCATCTGGCCGGCGACGACGAGGGCGCCGGTGTCCACAACGGTCGCCGGGCCGGAAATCTGCAACGGGGGCGGAGGTGCCGGCACGGCAGGGGGAGTCGGCAGCGGTGGCGGTGCGGGCGGCTGCAGGGACGCAGCCAGCGCTGGGCGCGGCACATAGCCCAAGGTCCGCCCATCCGGCAGCCGGATCTGCAGGAATTCGCCACCTTCCACGACCCCGAGGACGAGCACGGATGCCCCCTTCGCCAGCGAGCCGATCGTCGGCGAGCCCGAAGCCGGGGTTTTCTGCACCTGAATCGTCTGTGGCGCCGACACCGTACGGTTGATCCACTCGGTGACTTTCGGCGCGGGCGCTGCGGGCGTTTGCGCCAGTGCGGCGCTGTTCAGTGCCACACAGACGGCCAGCGCGAGTAAAGGAGCGCGAGTCAGTTTAACGATGCCGCCCTGGTGCACCGCCGCCGACAAGGTGAACCCCGCCGCCTCCCGGCATTGGGCGAGCGCCGCCCATCATGCCACCGGGGCGGCCGCCCATGCCCATCGGCATGCCGCCCGGCCGGCCGCCCATGCCCATCATTCCGCCGGGCCGACCGCCCATTCCCACTCCGCCCGGTCGTCCGCCCATTCCCATCGGCATCCCGCCCGGTCGTCCGCCCATTCCGCCGGGTCGGCCACCCATGGCCATCGGCATGCCGCCCGGTCGTCCGCCCATGCCCATCATCCCGCCGGGCCGGCCGCCCATTCCCATCGGCATGCCGCCTGGCCGCCCCATCATCCCCGGAGCGCCCACCGGCCGGGCCCCAAAAGCACCCCCGCCAGGACCGCCAAAGTGACCCCCCGGACCCATCGGCCCGCCAAAATGCGCGCCAGGACCGCCGAATCCCACCATATGGCCCGGGCCACCGGGTGGACCGAATCCGGGCCTGCCGCCCGGGCCGAACCCACCCGGCCCAAACCCTGGCCGGAACCCCCCGGGCGGTCCGTATCCGCCGGGTCCGGGCAGCACGCCGCCAACGATCCCCGCCAGACCAACGGCCGCCACGCCCACCGCGACATAGCCGGGATCCAAATACGGCGCGAACACCGGGCTAGGATACGGGCTGAAGCCGACGGCGATAGGTGGCTGGTTCGGCACGAAGCTGACATCCACGGCAGGCCCGACGAAATAGGGCTGGGTCTGCACGAAGCCGTAAGTGGTGAGGTTCACTTGATGGATGTTGGCGCCGTGCGGATGCAGTTGCTCCAGCAGCGGGATCCAGGAGGCCGGAGCCCTGCGCCACACGAAGTATCGATCCCAGAAGCCCCAGCCGACCCCCGGCCGATACAGGACCGGAGTCGGATCGCCATTCGAGAGAGTGAAGGGCTCATCGCCGAACACGGCCAGGCCATTGACCGGATTGGCCGCTTTGAACGCCGCTGGTACGCCCTTGGTGCCGGCATATTGGACGCCAGGCACGAACGAGTCGCCCATCACCACCACTTGGCTATCCCGCGACAGCGGCACCGCATCCACCTTGTCGACACCGTCGCGCCAGATGCCGCGCTTGGCCTTCTGGGCATCCTCCTGCTGTGCCACGTATTCCGCCGGTGCATCGGGCGTGACCCGTGCCGCGCCGTTCACCAGCGCGGCCTTGGCGACGTCGGTGCCGTCTTGCAGCGTGCAGACGAAGCCCTTGGACTCGAGCGGCGAGCAATTCACCGAACGCCCGGCGCTATCGACATATTGCTGCATCGCCAGCGCCGGCTCGCCGCCGAAACCGTCGACCGCGTAGAGCGGCAGCGCGCGTTCGTTCACGACGAGCGTGGCGGTGTCGTGCACCGCGGCGGGCCCCTGAACCGGCGCACCCACATAGATATCGCCATTGGTCGGGGCCGACGCGACCGTCGACGCAGCCGCCGGCTGGGCCGCTGGCGGCGCCGCGGCTTGGGCGGTCACGGCCGGAATGCTGGCCGAACGCACGAAGCCGAAACTGCCGTCTGGCAGCCGGATCTTCAGCCACTCCCGCCCTTCCAGCACGCCCACGACGTCCGCGTCCGCACCGTCCGCCAGCGAGCCAGATGTGGCGGCGCCCCCATTGGGAGCGGTGAAAATGTCTGTCCTCTGCGGCACGGTGAAACTGCGGCCGATCCAGTCGGCCATGGCGGGCTCGGCTGGCGTCGGCGCGGGCTGGGGCGTGGGTTGCGGGGCGGCAGCCTGGGCGCCATCGCTGTTGCCAGGCCCGGCGTTGCCAGACTCCGCGTTGCCAGACTCCGCGTTGCCAGACTCGGCCGGCAAGATGCCAAGCGGGATCGGCGCGCCGGGCGCCCGCTGCTGCAGCGGGATTGCCGCCGGTGCCGGTTGAGCTTGGGGTTGAGTGGCAGCGACCGGCGCTAATGGCGGCGGGCTGGCGGGTAGTTGCGCCGGCGCCGGTGGCGCGGCAGGCGTTTCCGCGCCAGGATCAGCCTTGCCAGCAACCTGGGCTTGGGCCAGCGCTGCCGACAACACGACCGGCAATACCAGCACTCCGACCGAACTCCGCATCTCGGTTCCCCCCGCTTACTGGTGGCTGCTTACTGGTGGCTGGCGACTGGCGCGACCCACCCGGCGCCGCCGCTGGTCGCAGATGCGGCTCCGCCCGTCACCGGGCTGACCCAGCTCGAACCGCCGGAAGCCGACCCGGCGGGGCTCACCCAGCTCGACGAGGACGAGGCCGAGGCAGGCGTGGCGCGGCGTGCTGCCACCCGCCGCCGGACCACCCGGGTCGGCGCCGGGGGCGTCAGGCTCGCCATCGCCATCCGCGCCTCCATCGGCAGGTTCCAGCCATCGCACGCCGTGGGGATGCAGCTTTGCGGTCCGCCGGCCATCGAGTTCTGGATCGAGCGCTCGAAATAGATGCGGGCCGCCGAGCGGTTGCCCACGGCGGACGCGGCCGACCCGAGATAATACCAGCCAAGGTCCTGATCGAAATTCGCGGCCAGCACGTCGGCCGCGACATCATTCCAATTGCCGGCAGAAGCCAATTGCGCCACCACCGGCCGCGTCGCGTTCCAAGCACCCAGGCATTGCGCCGTCATGCAGCTCAGCTGCGCTTGGCCGCCCTGAAACATCGACATCGCTGCGTCACGCTGTTGCATGTTCTGAAAGCCGACCGGGGCCGCGCACCCGCCCAATAATAACACGGATGCGACTGCGGTCCGGACAGCAAGCTTCACCATGAGGCCTCTCGAATGGGGGGTTGCGACACCGCGGGCGATGATCACCCGAACGCCGTAATCAGCTCGTCTTCATGGGTGGCAATATTAACCCACCGTTACGACTGAATCAAGAACCCCGGATTCACCTCAACTGGCTCTTTGACGCTCCACGCCGCCCTTCGGCGCCAGTCCACGCATGCGCAAACAGCGTGTGGTCGCGTCCTGCTTGGCTTGGGCCAGTTTTTTCTCGTTGTCCCACCGGTAGGAGTCGGTTCCGGCGCCTCTTCTCACAATGTCGGCAACTTGCGGATCGTTCTCCGCCTGCCGGGCACAGGCCGCTTGCGGGGAGTTGTCAACTGGCCCGGAGCAGGCGGCGAGCAGAAGCGCGAGAAGTAGCGCAAGCCGGGTCATGCGTGGTCGATCCAGTCTTCGATCAAGCGGCGGGCGATACTGTCGCGGCGCGGCAGGTTGAATCCGTTCGCCACCGGGTCACACAACTCGTCCCGAGTGAACCAGCGCGCGTCGCGCAGTTCGTCGGCCTGGATGGTGATCGCGTCCGACAAGCCCTCGCCGTAGAAGCCGAGCATGATGCTGGCCGGAAACGGCCAGGGCTGGCTGCTGTGATAGCGGACGGCGCCGACGCGTACGCCGGTCTCCTCGAACACCTCGCGCGCCACCGCTTCTTCCAGGCTTTCGCCTGGCTCGACGAACCCGGCCAGCGTCGAATACATCGCCGAATTGGGAAACCGTTGCGAATGGCCGAGCAGGACGCGGTCGCCACGGTGGATCAGCATGATCACCGCCGGGTCGGTGCGCGGGAAATGCTGCGCGCCGCAGTTGGGGCACGCCATCGCGTGTCCTGCGCTGCGCGGTTCACACGGGGAGCCGCACACGCCGCAGAACCGGTGCCGCAGACGCCAGTGCATCAGCCCGCGCGCATGGGCGAGGATGGCGGCGTCGCTCGCCTCCAGCGTGCCGGCCAGCGCCCGCAGATCCTCGAACCGGCCGATTTCCGCCGGCAGCAGCGGCAGCGGGTCATCGACTGCGCTGACATCCACCGCGAACACCGCCTGTTCCGCCTGCAAGCCGAGGAACGCCCAGGGGCCGCCTTCCATCCGCACCGCCTCCGCGGCGAGGCTAGTCAGGAAGACGGCTTGCGGCGGTGCGTCGCCCTGGATCCCGTCGCCTTGCACTAGGGTGCGCGAGCGCCAGACTGGGACGAACAGGCTGGCCGGGTCGGCCAGTCGGCTGGTGATCCAGGCCTCGTCGTCGCGCAGCGCGCTGGCCCGGTCGAGCGGGCTGCCCGTGTAGACATTGGGGCGGCTGGCGAGGATGAGAGTCATTGCGCCGGTTCATCGCATGCGCGCGTGGCTTGTGCCACCCCCTCTCAGGCATGCTAAGAGCAGTGTGGGAGGTCGGCGGCGGACGGGCGCCTCGCCAACCCGGTCAGGTCCGGAAGGAAGCAGCCGCAACGAGTTTCCGCTCGGGTCGTTCGTTCGGCCTCCCACCCCTTTCACCCCCGCCAGGAGGGCCGGCGACGCCCATGTCCGGGTTGCTGGACGACATCCTGCCCGAACCGCCAGAAGACGGGCCGCCGCGAGACGGGCCCGGCCTGTTCGGCGAGCCGGCGCCCGCCGCCCCGCCGCTCGCGCCAGCGCCGGCCTATCGCGTGCTCGCGCGCAAATACCGTCCGGCGACGTTCGATGACCTCATCGGCCAGGACGCCATGGTCCGCGTGCTGCGCAACGCCTTCGCCCTCGGCCGGCTCGCGCATGCCTGGATGCTCACCGGCGTGCGCGGCGTCGGCAAGACGACCACGGCGCGGATCATCGCCCGCGCGCTGAACTGCGTCGGCCCCGACGGCACCGGCGGCCCGACCGCCGATCCATGCGGCGCCTGCCCGAATTGCCTCGCCATCCTCGCCGACCGGCATCCCGACGTGATCGAGATGGACGCTGCCAGCAACACCGGCGTCGACGATGTCCGCGAGGTGATCGACGCCACGCGCTACCGGCCGCTGCAGGCGCGCTACAAGGTCTTCATCATCGACGAAGTCCATATGCTGTCGCGCAATGCGTTCAACGCGCTGCTGAAAACCCTCGAGGAGCCGCCGCCGCACGTCAAATTCGTCTTCGCGACCACCGAGATCCGCAAGGTGCCGGTCACCGTGCTGTCGCGCTGCCAGCGCTTCGATCTGCGCCGGGTCTCGGTGGCGGAGTTGACCGGGCTGTTCGGCCGGATCGCCACGAAGGAGGCGGTCGCGGTGGCGCCCGAGGCGCTGGACCTGATCGCCCGCGCCGCCGACGGCTCGGTGCGCGACGGGCTCTCGCTGCTCGACCAGGCGATCGCCCAAGGCGCGGGCGAGGGTCCGATCGGCGGCGCCGATGTCGGCGAAATGCTGGGGTTGGCCGACCGCAGCGCCGTGTTCGAGCTGATGGAGGCGGTGCTCGCCGGCCAGACCGAGCAGGCGCTGGCGATCACCGACCGGGCGCATGTGCGCGGCGCCGATCTCGGGGTCGTGCTGGGCGACCTGCTCCAGCTGACCCATACGTTGACCCGGCTGAAAGCGGTGCCCAGCCTGAGCGACGGCGCCGACCTGCCGGAGATGGAGCGAGTGCGTGGGGCGGCCTTGGCAGGGCGGCTGTCGATCCCGGTGCTCGGCCGGCTCTGGCAGATGCTGCTGAAGGGCACGCAGGAGGTTGAGCAGGCGAGCGACCGGCGGGCCGCGTCGGAGATGGTGCTGATCCGCATCTGCTTCAGCGCCGACCTGCCGCCGCCGGCCGAGCTGGTGCGCCGTCTGACCGATGGCAGCTCCAGCCCTGCCCGCCCGGTCCCTGTCCCCCCCAGCGATGTTGGTGGTACCCGGGCGGTGGCGAACGGTCCCCCGGTGCTGCAGGCGGCGCCGCAAAACGGCCCAGTCCTCAACAATTTTCGCGACGTCGTCGCCCTGGTCGCCGGGCAGCTTCCGGTGCTGCACGGGCATTTGCTGCACAACGTCCATCTCATCCGCTTCGCGCCGGGGATCATCGAGCTGCGGCCGGAGCCCCACGCCCCGCGCGATCTGGCGCCGGCTTTGGCCCGGCTGCTGCTCGAGGCGACCGGTACGCGCTGGACCATCGCGCTCTCGCAGGCCGGGGGCGAGCCCACGCTGGCCGCCCAGGCCCAGGCCGCCGATCTGGCACGGCGTGGCGCGGCGGCCGACCACCCGCTGGTGCGCGCCATCCTCGACGCCTTTCCCGGGGCCAGCATCGACCGCGTGACCGACAGCCGGGTTGACGCCTACGGGCTTTTGGCCGAGGCACCCCCGCCAGACGCCGAGCTTTCATCAGAATTGGAGGATGAACCTTGAAGAACCTTGCCGGCCTGATGAAGCAGGCCAGCCAAATGCAGGCCAAGATGGCCGAGATGCAGGCCAAAATGGAGGCCATGGAGATCGAAGGCGAGGCCGGCGCCGGGATGGTGACGGTGATCCTGTCCGGCAAGGGCGAGATGAAGAAGCTCAAAATTGACCCCAAGCTGGCCGACCCGGCGGAGACCGAGATGCTGGAAGACCTCGTCGTCGCTGCCCACGCCGACGCCAAGCGCAAGGTGGAAGCGATCATGGCCGAGGAGATGCATAATGCGACCGGCGGTCTGGAACTGCCGGGCGGTATGAAGTTGCCGTTCTAGGCCGCGCTGCTGGACGAACTCCTCGCTTCGATAGAGGCCAAGAAAGCCGAACTCGACCGCCTGCGCGCCCGGGCGCAAGGCGGTCTCGGCAATTTCGAGCGCACGCAAGACTTCGAACTCACCTACACCTCGAACGCGATCGAGGGGAACACGCTCACCGCGGTGGAGACGACGCAAGTCATCGAGCATGGCCTGACCGTCGGCGGCAAGCCGCTGCGCGACCATCTCGAAGCCATCGACCATTTCGCGGCGCTCCAATACATCCGGAAACTGGCGGTTCACCCGCCGCCTTTAACAGAGGTGGACATCCGCAATTTGCACCGGCTCGTGGTGTTGCGTTCAAATCCGGATATTGCTGGCCGTTACGCCTTTCCGTCACCCGCCCAGGTACCGGTGCTAATGAGTGATTTCGCGGCGTGGCTGTCCGTGCAAGCGTTGGCGCCGTCGACGGCCTTCGCGGCTCACAGGCGGCTCGTAGCGATCCATCCGTTCAACGACGGCAACGGCCGGACAGCGCGCCTTCTCATGAATCTGCTATTGCTGCGATCAGGCCATCCGCCGGTCGCAATCCGGCTAAGGGACCGCATAGCCTATCTCGCCGCGCTACAATCCGGCGATACGGCAATCTTCGACCGGCTGCTCTATACGCGCCTGGACGCGACGCTGGACGAGTATCTGGTAGCGGCCGGTCAGGCCATTCCCTAGCGGATCGGAGCGCGAGGCCTTACGTACGGACCTATGGGCGGTCCTGAAGTCGAGCGGTTGATCGGCCTGCTCGCGCGCTTGCCGGGGCTTGGCCCGAGAAGCGCGCGGCGGGCGGCGTTGCGCATGCTGCAGCAGCCGGAGACGCGCATGCTGCCGCTTGCCGCCGCGCTGGCCGAGGCGGCCGAGGCCGTCCGGTCCTGCAGCATCTGCGGCAATCTCGACAGCCGCGACCCCTGCGGCATCTGCACCGATGGCGCCCGCGACCAGACCCTGGTCTGCGTGGTCGAGACCGTCGGCGATCTGTGGGCGGTGGAGCGCGCTGGCGTGCACCGCGGCCGCTATCACGTGCTGGGCGGCACGCTCTCCGCCCTGGGCGGCACCGGGCCCGAGGACTTGAACACCGCCCCGCTGCTCGGCAAGGCGCCGGGGCTGTCCGAGGTGATCTTGGCCCTGGGCGCCACGGTGGACGGGGCCAGTACTGCGCATTGGCTGACCGATCAGCTGCGCCGTGTCGCGCCGGACCTGCCGATCACCCGCGTCGGCCAAGGCGTGCCGTTTGGCGGCGCGCTCGACGTGCTCGATGACGGAACTCTCACCGCCGCGCTGAAGGGCCGGCGCGCGGTTTAAGGCTGGCTGGAACTCGTCTTGCTGAAGAACCTCATCTGCAGCGGCCCGGTGAGCGCGACGACGAGCGCCACAATAACGATGCCGCCGACGATCCCGACCAGCCGATCAATCGCCGGCAGCAGCACCGCGCTCGCCGAAGGGCCGGTCACCATCGCGAGCACGATGGCAATTGCCGCCTGATGCCCGACATAGGAGGCGTCGCCCCGGCCGTGCTGCAGAAAGCCAGCCAGATAGATCCCGAGCGACAGGCAGACGAGCCATGGGATGAACGCATCCGCGACGAGGCGCACCGCCAGGATCCCATACAGGCCGCCAAGGCAGCAGCCGGCCAGCCGCGCCAGCGCCTTGAGATACGGGTCGCTGCGCAACGCGGTCAGCACCACGAACGCCGTGATCGGGGTTTGGCCGACGCCCGGCAGATCGAGCCCGGTCCAAATGACCGGGATCAGGGCAATCGCGATGCCGCCCGTCAAAGCATAGCCGAGCAGTTCCCGGTCGATCGGCCGGCCAAAGACGCCGGGCTTGCCGGCCGAAGCGGCCGTCGCGGCGGTTGCGGGACGCAGGATTTGGCTGACGAGGGTCGCGGCAACGATGCCGGCGGTCACTTCCAAGCTGCGGTAGACCGCCAGGTGCAACGCCTGGCCCGGTGCTTGCAGCGTCCCGAACAGCACGAGCAGCGCGGTGACCCCGCCGAGAAGCACCGCGTAACTACGGGCCGTGCGCTCCTGGGCATAGACGGTCAAGCCGGCCACGGCGGCGCAGGCGATCACGAACGGAAGATGCCAGGCCACCAGGGGCGCCAGCAGCAGGCCGACTGCCGCCCCGATGACGGTGCCGACCATGCGCTCGACGGCGCGCGCCATCGTCGCGTGCGCGTCCGCCTGCACAATCGAGACCGCCGAGATGCCGGCCCACCAGGGATCGTCGAGATGCAGCGTGAAGGCCAGCAGCACGGC
The DNA here is from genome assembly GCA_965276815.1 of Acetobacteraceae bacterium. Classification (GTDB taxonomy): domain Bacteria; phylum Pseudomonadota; class Alphaproteobacteria; order Acetobacterales; family Acetobacteraceae; genus JAVVHH01. Next base: position 199,502 of record CBDIBE010000004.1, read on the forward strand.
GCCGACGGCGCCGAGACTGGCGCAGGCGGCAAGCCTTGCCTGCGCTCCCCTCCAGTCAAGCGCGCGCAGTTCGTCCGCTAGATCCAGGCGAATGCGGTGATACGCATCGGCCAGCACGGGCTAGCGCCAAAAGAGGACGCGTGCGTCGGCGCCCATATACAGCGCCGCGCGCGGCAGCGGCGGATCAAGCAGGATTGTCACTGGGAAGCGCCGGCGCAGCCGCACCCAGTCGGTCGTCGCCGCGACATAGGGCAAAAGTTGAACCGCTTCGTCATTGCGGGCGATCCCGCGCGCGACGCTGTCGATGTGGCCGCGGTAGAGCCGCCACGGTTGTGTATCGAGCCAGACCCAGACCGGCGTGCCGGGCGCCGCCGAGGCCGCCACATTCTCCTTGAAATTGGCGATGACCCGCCACTGGCTGTCATCGACGATGCCCACCAGCGGCGCGCCGGCCGGTGCATAACGGCCCGCCCTGATATCGAAATTATTGACATAGCCGGCGGCCGGCGCGGTGAGCTGGGTGCGGCTGAGATCATATTCGGCGATCGCCAGGTCCGCCTGTGCGGCGGTCACGTCGCGCTGCGCCGTCTCGACCTCGCGCCCGGCGACCAGCGCCTCCGCATTGGCGAAGGCCAGGCCGCTCTGGCTGCTGCGCAGGGCGTCGCGCGCCTTGTCGCTGTCCTGCTGCGAGGCGAACCCCCGGGTTGCCAGGTCGCTCACGCGCCGGTCCTCGGATTGGGCGAGATTGAGCGCAGCCTGGGCCGCCTCGATATCCGCCACCCGGCTGGCACGCGCATCCGTCTTCACCGCGACGACAGCTTGTGCGCTGGCCACGCGGTCGCGTTTGGCCGCCACCGTCAGCGCGAACGGCGCGGGGTCGATGGTAACCAAGGGGGCGCCGGCCTCGACACGCTGGTTGTCGCGCACGTGCACCGCTGCGACCGGCCCGGACACTTGCGGCGCCACGCGGATCAGATCGGAGCGGACATAGGCGTCGTCCGTGAAGGCAACGAAGGTGAAAAAGCCGAAATACACGACGACGCCCAGGCCGATGCAAAGGCACGCGATCAGGAAGCGTCGGAACACGCGGGACGGCGGCGTCGGCGCGCTTGGGGTCGTCATGATCCCTCGTCATGGACCGGCGGAGTAGCGATCAGGTCAGGTCAGAACGGGCGCCTCAGCTCGCTAATGCAGCTCCTGCAGCCGGGCCAGCAGGTAGTCCCGGAACACCGCAACCCGTTTGGAATTGCGCAGTTCCTCCGGATAGACGAAGAACACGTCCACCTTCGGCGCCTTCAGGTCCGGCAACAGCCGGGTCAGGCCATCGACCTCGTCGCCCATCCAGTTCGGCAGCGCCCCGATCCCAAGCCCTAGTCGAACCGCTCCCGCCATCGCGTGCAGGTTGTTCACCTCCAACAGCGCCCGCCGCGGCGACCCGGCGCGCCGGCCCGCCTCCGCCAGCCAATTGACGTCCGAAACCGGCGGCCGGTAGTCGCCGAACAGGACCAGCCGGTGATCGTCCAGATCTTCGGCCCGCTCGGGCGTCCCATGTTTGGCCAGGTATTCCGGCGAGGCCACTACCAGCCAGCCGATCTGGAACAGATGCCGCTGCACCAAATCGGGCTGCTTCGGCGCGTGCATCCGGATCGCCACGTCCGCCTCGCGCATCGCCAGGTCGAGCTCCGAGTCGTCAAGCAGCAGCGACATCGAGATGTCCGGGAATTTCTCCAGGAACTCGCCCAGCCGCGGCGCCAGCCAATTCGCCCCGAAGCCGACCGTCGTCGTCACCTTGATGCGCCCGGCCGGCTTTTCCTTGCTCTCGGTCAGCAGCGCCTCGGTCATCGCCAGCTTGGCGAACACCTCGCGCACCGTGCGGTTGAGGCTCTCGCCCTGCTCGGTCAGGATCAGGCCGCGCGCATGGCGGTGGAACAGCGGGACCTGGAGGTTCTCCTCGAGCGCAGAAATCTGCCGCGACACCGCGGACTGGCTCAGGTTCAGCGTCTCACCGGCATGGGTGAAGCTGCCCGCTTCCGCCACGGCGTGGAAGACCCGAAGCTTGTCCCAATCCATCGCTGGTCCCGTCCTATTGATCGCGGGCGCTCCGACTCGGCCCTTTCTCCCTGTAACCTAACAGTCAATCCGGGTCAGAACGCCAGCCTCATTCTGCGGCTTGCGCCACTTGCGGCGAAAGCTGGGTGGCGACGAGGTCGGCAAACCGGCCGCCGAGCCGGATGAGCTGCTCGAAATTGCCGCGCTCGACGACTCGGCCGTTATCGAACACCAGGATCTCGTCGGCATCCCGCACCGTGCTCAAACGGTGGGCAATGATGAAGGTCGTGCGACCCTTCATTAAGGTTTGCATCGCGCGCGACACCCGCGCCTCGGTCGCGGCGTCCAGCGCGCTGGTCGCTTCGTCCAGGATCAGGATCGGCGGGTCCTTCAGCAGGGCGCGGGCGATCGCCAGACGCTGACGCTGGCCGCCGGACAGGGTCGAGCCCCGCTCGCCGACCACGGTCCCGTAACCCTGCGGCTGGCGGGTGATGAACTCGTGCGCGTCGGCGAGCCGGCACGCGCGCTCCAATTCGTCGTCGGTCGCGTTCGGCCGACCCATGCGCAGATTGTCGCGGATCGAGCGGTTGAACAGCATGCTCTCCTGGAACACCACGCCGATCGACCGCCGCAGGCTCTCCAGCGTGATGTCGCGCAAATCCTGCCCGTCGACGCGGATCGATCCTTCCACCGGGTCCCACAGGCGCTGCAGCAGGTTCATCGCCGTCGACTTGCCGGCGCCGGTTTGGCCGACCAGGGCGACCGAGGTGCCGGGCTTGGCCACGAACGACACATTGCTCAGGATGCTCGGGCCGCCCGGATAGGCGAAGCTTATCCGGTCGAACTCGACCTCGCCATTCGGCGCCACCAGTTCGGCCGCGTTGGACTTCTCCGGCACCGAGGACTTCGCGTCCAGCACGTTGAAGAAATCTTCCAGGATCGGCAGTTGGAAGAACACGCGGGAGGTGAACTGCACGGCCGATTCGAGCCGGCTGATCAGCAGCGTGGAAAAGCCCATGAAGCTCACGATCTCGCCGACCGTCGCCTGGCCCTGCACATGCAGGATGGTGCCGATCACCACGATTGCGATCACCGCGAGCGTGCTGGCGCCGCGGGTCAGTACGTTCACCACGGCCCACCAGTTCAGCACCGGGAACTGATGCCGGATCACGTCCTCGATGATCTGCCCGAACAGCCGGCTCTCGGCTGCGAGCCGGGTGAAGGATTGCACGACCATGACGTTCGACAGCGCGTCCTGCGCGGTCCCCGCCAGATGGGACTGGTAGTATTCAACCCGGCGCTGCCCGGCTTCCGTCTTGCGGACGACGATGACGGTCAGGATGATGAACAGCGCGACCAGCACGACCAGGGTCGATGCCAGACGCCAATTCATGAAGAAGGTGAGCGGCAGCAGCACCACCACCGCGACGTATGTGGAAAGCTGCTCGCGGAAGAAGCTCAGCCACAGTCCGAACAGCGCGTCCGAGCCGCCGAGCATGACCTTCATCAGCCGGCCCGAATGGATGTCGCCATGAAACGACAGCGGCAGCGACAGCACGTGCCCGAAATAGCGGTTCATGATGCCGAGCCGGTTGCGATGCGCCATCCGCTCGGCGTGCAGCGCCACCGCGATGTTGGCGGCGATGCTCGCCACGCCGACGCACAGCCAGATCCCGAGCAGCCACGTTGCGGCCGACCAAAGCTGGCTGGCCGTGTCCTGGTCGGACTGGCTGAGCAGGCCGATGACCCGGCCGAACAGCACGGGATCGAGGAATTGCAGCCCGGCCACGATCAAGTTCGCAATCCCCAACATGATTGCGAGCCGCTTGTCGCTGCCGAGTGACGAAAGCACACGGCCGTAGATCTTCAAAAAGCTCATGGGAGCACCGCACACCAGCGAATGATCCTACCGTGAGCGGAAATCACGGCAGGAACAGGGCAAAAAGCGGCACGAATTGCGACGGTTTCAATAAATCTGGGGATCGATCCGCCGAGTCGGACGCACGAACTCGTCCTGCGCCGCCACCATCAGCATCTCGCGCGACCCGGCCGCCACGGTGCGCCGCAACACGCCGTGTAGCGCGCTGCCCGCCGCCGCCGCCGCCGCCGCCGCCTCGCCCGTGCGCAAGAAATGCAGCAGGAACAAAGCCGCGATCGCATCCCCGGCCCCGCTTGGCGCGATCGGCAGCAGATCGGTGCGCAGCAGAAAGCTCCCGTGCTGGTCGCACGCGACCATGTCGAGGCTGCCCTCCGGAGTCTCCTCCGTCCGCAGGCTGGTCAGCAGCACCGCCCGCGGCCCGGCCGGCGCCATCCGCGCCCGCAAATCCGCGACCGCGTCCCGCACCGCGCCCCGGGTCCGGCAGGGGTGGCCCACCAGATGCTCCATCTCGAACTGGTTCGGTGTCAGCAGGTCGGATCCGGGGATCGCGTGGGTTGCGATGAATTCCGGGATGCCGGGCCGAACATACAGCGCGCCCGCGTCGCCCATCACCGGGTCGCAACAGTAGAGCGCGCTTGGGTTGGCCGCGCGCACCCGCGCGACGGCGCCGAGGATCGCGGCACCCATCGCCTGGTCGCCCATATAGCCGGAGAGCACCGCGTCGCAGGTGCCGAGCACGCCCCGCGCCGCGATCCCCTCCACCAGGCTGGCGATCATCTCGCCCGTGAACACCTGCCCGGTCCAGCTTCCATAGCCGAGATGGTTGCTGAACTGCACCGTGTTCACCGCCCACACCTCGGCGCCAAGCCGCTGCAGCGGAAAGACCGCAGCGGCATTGCCGACATGCCCATAGGCGACCCAGGACTGGATGGAGAGAATGTTCAAGCCGAGAGCGGTGATCGGGGATCAGTGATCGGTGGTCAAGGGACACCCACGCTTGATCACCGAACCCCGATCACCGATTACTGTCGGCCAAGCGCCGACCAGGAGCGAAGATGCCCACCCCACTGCTGTTTCAGCCGATCACCATCCGCTCCGTCACCGCCCGCAACCGCATCGCCATTTCGCCGATGTGCCAATACTCCGCCACCGACGGCCTCGGCGACGACTGGCATGTGCAAAATCTCGGCGCCAAGGCGATGGCGGGGCCCGGCTTCGTGTTCACCGAAGCGACGCATGTCTCCTCGCTCGGCCGGATCACGCAGGGCTGCCTTGGCCTGTGGACCGAGGGGCACCGCGACTTCCTCAAGCGCCTCGTCGCCCTGATCAACTACGGCGGCGGCGTCCCGGGCATCCAGGTCGCGCATGCCGGGCGCAAGGCGAGCAGCCAGCGCCCATGGGAGGGCGGCAAGGCGCTGCTGCCCGAGGACGGCGGCTGGGTGCCGTGGGCGCCGAGCGCGCTCCCGTTCCACGACAACGCGATCCCGCCGCACGCCATGAGCACGGACGAGATCCGCGCCGTTGTCGCCGAGTTCGCCACGACCGCCCGCATGGCCCGCGAAGCCGGCTTCAAGGTGATCGAGCTGCACGGCGCGCACGGCTACCTGCTGCACTCGATGCTGTCGCCGATCAGCAACCACCGCAACGACGCCTATGGCGGCGACCTCAAGGGGCGGGCCTCGATGCTGATGGAGGTGATCGACGCCGTCCGCGCCGAGTGGCCGGACGAGCTACCGCTGTTCCTGCGCCTGTCCAGCACCGATTGGGCGCCGGGCGGCCTCACGATCGACGATTCGGTCGAACTCGTGCGCTGGCTGCGCGAGCGTGGCGACGTCGACCTGGTCGATTGCTCCTCGGGCGGCATCGAACCGACGATCCGCATCCCGTCGATCCATCCGGGCTATCAGGTGCCGTTCGCCGAGCGGATCCGGGCCGAGACCGGCATGCTGACCGGGGCGGTCGGCCTGATCCGCACCCCCGAGATGGCGGCGGAAATCGTGGCGAACGGGCGGGCGGACATCGTGTTCATCGGCCGGGCGGTGCTGGCGGACCCCGCCTGGACGCTGCGCGCGGCGACCGCCCTGGGCGTCAAGCTCGACCTGGTGCCGCAATACCAGCGGGCGGCGGTCTGACCGCGCCACCGGCGTGAACATGCGCCGACGCACCCTCTTGGCCGCGCTGGGCGGCGCCATGCTGCTGTCCGGCGTGGCGCTCGCCCAAGCTCCGTCCCCGACCCCGCTGCAATCCCCGCCGCCTTCCGTCACCCCTCCCTCGGCGGCGAGCGGGATGGAGGCGCTGGAACGCCGGCTGGCCGGGTTCCACCGCGCCCTCGGGATCACGCCGGCGCAGGATCCGCAGTGGGAGGCGTTCGCGTCCATCGTCCGCCGCAACGCCGTCAACATGGCGGATTTGTTGGCGCAGAGTCGCGGCCGCGCCGGCTCGATGAGCGCGCTCGACCAGCTCCATTTTTTCGCCGATAGCTCGCGAAGGCGGGCCGACGACGTGCAGCGTCTCCTGCCCGCGTTCGAACCGCTTTACGACGTCATGTCGGCCGAGCAACGGGCGACGGCGGACCGCATCGTCCGTCAACTCGTCAGCCGCGGCCAGCGGCAGCAAGGCGGGCGATAGCCCCGGTCTTGCCGCGGCGCGGCTCGCCTCCTATACACGCCAGCTTCGCTGCCGGTCGGTATCGGCGGCTCTCCAAGGACACAGCGCAATGAAGCCCGGTATCCATCCCGAATATCATGAAATCACGGTCATCATGACCGATGGCAGCCAGTTCACCACCCGCACCTGCGCCGGCAAGGCTGGCGACACCATCCGGCTCGACATCGACCCAAAGTCGCATCCCGCCTGGACCGGCGTGCAGAGGATCATGGACACTGGCGGCCAGGTCGCCAAATTCAACAAGAAGTTCGCTGGGCTGGGTATGACGAAGAAGTAATCCCGTATTTTTTACCCTCGATCGGGCCGCCCGTCTTGAACAAGCGGGCGGCCTTTTGCATATATAGCAGCGTCTGGGATGCCCAATTGGGGTCCTGGAGGTTCACCCGGCCGGCCCCTCGGGGCGGTCACAGTCAACGACCTTGCTTTCAGGAGGTTACCAATGACTCTCGACTTCACACCGCTTTTCCGGACTGCCATCGGCTTCGATCGCATGGCCCGCCTGGCGAATGCCGCGCAGGACCAGGCCGCGCAGCAATCCTATCCTCCCTACAATATCGAGCGCACCGGTGAAGACAGCTATCGGCTGACCATGGCCGTCGCCGGCTTCGCCGAGGACGAGCTGGAGCTCGTGGTTCGCGACAACACCCTGCTGATCACCGGCCGCGTCAAGGCCGAGGATAACAAGGGCGAAGTCCTGTACCGCGGCATCGCCGGCCGTGCGTTCGAGCGGCGTTTCGTGCTCGCCGACCACATCGTAGTCGAGGGTGCGGACCTGAAGAACGGGCTGCTGCATGTCGGCCTGAAGCGCGTCGTCCCCGAGGCGCTGAAGCCCCGCAAGATCGCCATCGGCGGCGCCCCGGCCCAGCAGCCGGCCATCGCCAACGACAGCCAGGATAGTGCGGCGCAGACCGCCGCCTAATCCGGGCGGCAGAAATGGAAGGGCTGGGGCAACCCGGCCCCTTCTGTATTGAGCCCCGACCTGATCACCGCCGAGGCCGAGCAGGGCTCGGCCACTGCGTCAGACGCGATCGCCGTCCCATGGTGGAGCTTCGGCAAGATGGCGGTCGCGGCTGCCACGCTCGTCTTAGTCGAGCAGGGCCGCCTGACGCTGGACGCGCCAACCGCGCCCCACCCCTTCACCCTGCGCCACCTGCTGCAGCACCGCGCCGGGCTGCCCGATTATGGCGATCTGCCGGACTACCATGCGGAGGTCGCGAGCGCCGGCCAGCCGTGGCCCGTGGACGAGATGTTCCGCCGTGCCGGCGCCGACCGACTGCGGTACACGCCGGGGCAGGGGTGGAAATACTCTAACATCGGCTACACTTTGCTCCGCCAGTGGGTCGAGCGCGTCACCCTCCTGCCGCTCGGCCAAGCGCTGACCGCCCTGGTCTTCGACCCACTTGGGGTGAGTGGCGTCAGGTTCGCCCAAACGCGAGACGATCTGGCTTCGTGCTGGGGCGTGGACCCCGGCTACCATCCCGGCTTTGTGTATCCGGGGATGCTGATCGGCCCGGCCGTCAGCGCGGCGTCGCTGCTCGAGCGATTTCTCTCCGGGCACTTGCTGCGGCCCGAAACACTGGCCCAGATGCGTCACGCCCACCCAGTGGGCGGCCCGGTACCTGGGCGGCCATGGTCGTCGGCGGGCTACGGACTCGGCCTGATGATCGGCCAGGGCCAGCCCGACGGCCTCTACACCGGCCACACCGGCGGCGGCCCTGGCAGCACCTGCGCCGTCTATCAGCTCCGACCCGGTCGCGTCGCCGCCGCCTTCGTCCTGGGCAACCATCCCGCCCGCGCCGAACGGGCGGCGATGGCGCTGGCTGCTAAGGCAATCTGAACACGCTGTCGGCCGCGCTGCGAAAATCCCGCTTCTTGGCAATCTGCGCCTCGGCCCGGACGATCTCCGCCCGCAGCTCGACAATATACGCCTCCAGCTCCTCGATCCCCAGCGGATCCAGCGGCGGCGTCACCAGCCGCGGCCGCTTCCTGGGTTCCTCGTCATCCATCAGCATCACGCCCTCTTTGTAACTAACTTTGTCAATACTCGGGACACTAGGCCTTGACCCGCGGCTTGCCGCAGTCCCATATCCGGCATTCCCCTAAGTTGAACTCGCCGCAAGCGCCAGGCTCGCGCACCGGCAAAGGACATACCATGAGCTTGCCTCTGATGCCGAAAGCCACGGCCGTGTGGCTGATCGAAAAGACGGCCCTTACCTTCACCCAAATCGCCGATTTCTGCGGCATGCACCCGCTCGAAGTGCAGGCGATCGCCGACGGCGAAGTCGCGCAAGGCATCGTCGGCTACGACCCGGTCGCCAACGCCCAGGTCACGATGGACGACATCAAGCGCTGCGAGGCCGATCCCGAAGCCCGCCTGAAGCTGATCCCGCCGAGCAACGTCAACAAGAAGCGCAGCGGCGCCCGCTACACCCCCGTGGCCAAGCGCAACGACCGGCCGGACGCGATCGCCTTCCTGCTGCGCAACTACCCGCAGCTCTCCGAAGCGCAGGTCATCAAAGTGCTCGGCACCACCAAGGACACCATCCAAAAGGTGCGCGAGCGCAGCCACTGGAACAGCGCGAACATCAAGCCGCGCGACCCGGTGATCCTCGGCCTGTGCAGCCAGGCCGATCTCAACGCCGTGGTCGGCCAGGCCAATGAGCGGCTCGCCCGCGAAGGCCACGCCGTCCCGGTGCCGCCACCGCCGGAAGCCGAAGAAGCGGCCTGACGCGTTACTGGACGCTCCACGCCAGGCTGGCCGCGCACGCGATGATCAGCAATCCGCACAGAAAGACCACAAGCCGCAATGGTTAGCTCCAACCTAACGGAGCGACACGGGGTACGGATAAATTGTGGCGTCACCGTGTCGGCGGGACGCGTGAGCGGGAGTCCGGCTGCTAGCTGTCCGGATCTTCCAGCCGGGTCGCGTTCAGTCGCTCCTCGGCCCGGCGGACCGCCTTCATCACCGTCTCTCCCGCCCGGACCACTTTCGGATCGGCATGCGACAACAGACGGTCGGTCACCAGCAGGGCAGGGGCGAGCATCCCCCGTATGTCGTGCCGCAGCGACGAAAACGCCTCCTCCAATTCGGTCAACCGCTGCAGCTTGCGGGCGATCTCCGGATCCTGGGATGTCGGCATGAACATTAGTATACGCTTCTATCACGACCGACACGACTCTCAGTTCGCCCGCCAGAGCCGCACGAAGTCGGTCAGCTCCCCCGCACCGAGGTCGGACACCGCCCAGAACACCATGCCGTCCTGGTTCCAGTGGATGACGTTGTAGCCATTCACGCTGGTGTTGGCCGGACCGAGATGGCCGTTACCCGGCCACACATACAGGTCGATATCATGCAGCCGGCGGTGATAGACGAGCGCCGCGACCGGCCTGCCATCCAAATAATCGAGCCGGGCGCCCGCGAGCGGATAGCCGTCCGTCTTGAGGTCTTTCACCGGCGGCGCGAAGTCCAGCCTGCCGTCGAACCACGGCTTGACCGTGTGCTCGTCGGTGGAAATGACATCCATCAAATGCCCCGGCTGCAGCGCCCTGATGTGGTCGGCGACGATGCTGTCCGTCAGCTCGCTGCCGCGCGGCAGGAGCAGCAGCATCGCCAATCCGGCCGCCACCGCAAATCCGCCCCCGAACGGCACGGCAAACCGCCAGCGCGGGCGCCGCAAGCCCTGCCACCACGGCACGCGGGCGGGCAGCGCCGGCTTGGCCGGGCCGGTGGACGCAGCGAGCCGGGCCTCCAGCGCGTTGCGTAACGCCGCCGGCGCCGCATGATACGTCGCCCCGCCGCGGATCCGGCCGGACAACCCCGACAACTGCATCTGCAGCCGGGCGCAATCCGCGCATCCGTCCACATGTGTCCCCACCCGGGCCGCTTCGGCCGGCCCCAGCTCGCCGTCGACATCGGCCTGGATCAGCAGGTGCATCTCTGTGCACCCCTCGGCGGTCATGGCTTTGCTCCTTCACTCTGGCCCTGAATCAGCGCCTGGCGAGCCCGCCAGAGTCGCGACATCACGGTGCCGATCGGCACACCGGTGATCTGGGCCACTTCCTTGTATGACAGTTCTTCGAGTTCCCGTAGCACGAGGCACTCCCGCAACTCGACCGGCAGCGCTTCCAGCGCCTGGTCCAGCACCGCCAGGTCTTGCCGCCGGGCCAGCGCCGCTTCCGGGTCGTCCGCGCTGTCTGCGATTTGCAGCGACGCCGGCTCGCGCTCCGGATCAGGCCCGGTCTCGTCCAGGCTGGCCATAAGCTCCCGCTTGCGCGCCGCCAGCGCGGTATACGCCACGTTACGCGCGATCCGCAGCAGCCAGGCGCGCCCATCCCCGCCGCGGAACGAGCCGAAATGGCTCAGGGCGCGGATGGTCGCGTCCTGCACCACATCCTCCGCCAGCGTGGCGTCGCGCACCAGCCAGCGCGCCAGATTGTAGGCAGCATCCAGATTAGGCAGCACGACCGACTCGAAGCTCCCGACGCCGGGCAACGCCATTTTCCGTTCGCTCCGCGTAAGATGCCGCCATTGCATGGCACGGCCAATCGCGCCCCGGCCAGCCCGGCTATGGTCCGATCAGGTTAATCGGTCCACGAAACAACGACATCGGCGACTGACCGGGTCATTTGACGACGACCGTCCCCTGCATTTGCGGGTGCAGCGAGCAGAAGAACCGATAGGTCCCCGACTTGGCGAAGGTGAACGAGAAGCTGTCATTCGTATCGAGCGGCGGCGACTTCAGCGTCCTCGGGTCGTCGCGGCCGAGCACCGTGTGCGGGATGTCGTCACGATTGGTCCAGGTCACGCTCGCCCCGGCCGGGACGGTGATGGTCGCTGGCGAGAAGGTGAAGTTGTCGATGAAGATCTGGGCGTTGTCCGCCCAGGCAGCGGGCCTGAGGGCGAGCATCCCCAGGCCGGCGGCCAGTATGGCCGCTGGCAGCATGCGTCGTGTCATGGCATGTTCTCTCCTAGATCAGGCGCCGAGCGGCGTGTCGATGATCGCGAGGTGCAATTGGCCATGCACTTCGGTGATCTTGGCCACGCCCAGCATCGAGCGCAGCTGCCCGGCCGGCACGTCCTTCATCGGACCCGGTGAGGGCGCCGTCCCCGGCGCCGGCTGCGGGAACGCCGTCGAGCGCGCCGTATGGAACGCCACGTTGCCCTCCACCTTCTGGATGATCTGGTGGATGTGCCCGTTCAGCACCGTCACCGACCCGAAACGCTTCAGCATCGTCAGCGCCTGCGCCGCGTCATCCGTCCCCCAGCCCCATTCCTGGCTGACCGTCCATAGCGGGATATGCGCCAGCACCATGATCGGCTGGCTGCTGGCTCGCGGCTTGAGGTCGCGCTCCAGCCACTCCAGCTGCGCCGGCCCGAGATTGCCGAGGCCGCCCGCCTTGAGGTTTTGCACGTTGTTGAGCGCGACGAAATGCACGCCCTCCTCGTCCCAGCTATACCACCCCTGGGCCGCGCCCTTCGTGAAACGCTCGAAGAACGGCTTGCCGTCATCCACCAGCACGTCGTGCTCGCCGGGGACGTAGTGCACCTCGAGCCCGGCCTCCTTATTGATTTGCTCGGCGGCGTCGAACTGCTCGGGCTTGGAGAGGTGGCTCACGTCGCCGGTATGCAGCATGAACGCCGCCGTGCCCTTCTGCTGGTTGACCAGGTGGACGGCTTCGCTGAGCGTGCCGGACGTGTCGGCGTTCGGCAGGTTCTTGAAGCCGATATGACTGTCGCTGATCTGCACGAAGCTCAGCCCATGGGGCGCCGCCGCGCCCGGCGTGGCCGCCTGCGCGGAGCCGAGCAGGCTCGAGCGCGGCACTCCGCCGCTCACCGTCCAAAGCACGCCCGCGCCGGCCCAGACCATGCATTCGAGAACGCCGCGGCGGCTGGCGCCACGCGACTGGCTGCTTTCGGCAGCCGGGGTCGCGGTTAAGCTATGCTTGTCTTGCATTCCGTGCTCCATCTGTCTGCGGGTGCTGATGTGCAGACTGCCGGCGACGGAGTTTTATTCGCGATCCAGCTTTTTTATTCTCTGCAGGACGAAGCGGCGAGGCGCGCGTTGCACGCCCCGCCTGCTCGTCAGCCCGGGCGCGTGCCGGCCGGATGGCCGGCGGTGGCGCGGGTCGGTCTCCGCGGCCGCGACGGCGGTGTCGGAGGTGGTTACCCCGGCCGGCATCCGGTTGCCTATCACTGCTTGGACGTGGCAGCCACGGCCGCGGTTCTGTTGCGGGGAGGCGTCAGCAGGCCTCCGCCTCCGTGGGATGAAGTGGAACTCTATAGGGGCATTGCTGCGCTCATTGCGCTGCATGATGTCGGCAAGTTCACCCGCCCATTTCAAATCCTCGCCAACCTCTCAAGTGTCGATCGTCGTCTTGATCGCGGCGCCCTCCTGCAGATGTTCACGAAGTCTCTGCGCTGCAGTCGACCGGTCATCGGCCAATAGGAGGTCCAAGATGTGGATGTGTTGCGCGCAGCGCTCCGTCCAGCCATCTCGGTCCACGGATTTCCGGTATTCGATCAGCCGGCGTAGGCGCGTCAGCCGGATCAGGCCCTCGATGAAGAAGGTGTTGTTGGAACATCGAATCAGGGTCGAGTGAAACTCGGTGGCAACGTCGAATCCTGTCGCGGGCGAGAAGCCGGCCATGTCGCCCTCGAGCATCTGCACATGGCGCGCCCGGCATGTCAGCAGGCCGGCGCGGTCCAGGACGAAGCCTGGATCCAGGATCCCGGCAGGCTCGACCAGGATGCGGTAGCGATAGCCCTGAGCGTAGATTTCGGCGGAGGTCAGGACTTCAAGGAAGCGCCAGCCGTGACCGGGCAGCCGCTCGACCCATCCTTCGTGTGCGGCGCGGTGCAGCATGCGGGCGACCTGGTGCCGGGTCAGCCCGTAGCGGCGGATCAGCTCGTTCTCGCTCACGCGCCTCGGCAGGCCGCCCGCCAGATGATCGCGGGCCAGCGCCATGTAGGCCGCTTCGTCGGCCGGCTCGGGGTCGTCCGCGCGAGGCGCCTCCATCGCCTCGCGCCCGACGACGTAGCCGCCGCGCTCCTGCGCGCTGACCACGTCGCGGTCGGCGAGGAGCTTGAGCGCTTGCTTGACCGGGGAGCGCGACATGTCGAACAGCTCGGCCAGCCGGCGCTCGGGCAGCGGTGTGCCCGCAATTAGGCCCGAAGCCCGGATGTGCGCCGAGATCTTCTGTGCGAGGAGCGGAATGCGGTCGGAGGGCGGCATCGCGGCCGGAGCTTACAACATTCCGGCCAGTTGCCGGGCAGTTTAGCCGCCCTTCTGCGAGATCTCGCGCAGCCGCGCCATCACCTTCGCATCGACCAGCGAGTCGCCAAACTCCTTCCAGACCGGTTGGACCGCCTGGCGCCAGGCGGCGCGCTGCGCATCGGTCAGATCGTAGACCTTTTTGCCCAGCGCCCGCACCTTCGCATACGCTTCGGCGTTGTCCTTTTCCGTGTTTGCCCAATTCCACTTCGTCGCGACATCGATCGCGTCTTGGATCGACTGCCGAACGTCGGCTGGCAGGCCAGTCCACCAGCGCCGGTTCGCGGCCAGCAGGTAGAAACTATACTGGTAACTCACCCGGCTGGTCTGCGAGATCATCTCCGGCAAGCCTGCACCCACCAGCGCGTTGGGCGTTGGCTCGATTGCGTCGATGACGCCCTGCTGCAACGCGGTTGGCACCTGGGTCCAATCCATCGCCACCACGTTGGCGCCGAGTGTCTTCATCGTCGCGATGCTGACGGGGATCGCCTGCACGCGCATCTTCACCCCGCGCAGGTTTTCGGGCATCAGGATCGGCTTCGGTCCACGATTGCTGAAGTCGCGTGGCCCGTTCAGCCAGATGCCCACCACGGTGATGTTCTTGCGTTCCAAATCCGGGATGAAGGTTTCGCGGATCACCGGATCGTCCATCGCCGCACGGACCTCGGCCGGCGTGGAGAGCAGGAAGGGCAGAAACAGCGCGTTGATCTTGTTGGCAAGCGGCGCGAACGTGCCCGGCTCCGGCGCGATAAGGTCGGCGCTGCCGAGCTGCAATCCCTGCACCTGCGTCTGCTGGTCGAACAGCGTGCCACTGTGATGCAGCTCGACCTGCACTTTGGCTCCCAGCCGCTTCTCGATCTCGGTGCGCAACAGCTCGAAGGTGCGGCCCTTCACGCCGAGGGCGTTGTTGTCGTTCGACATGATGACGCGTATTTGAGCGCGGGCCGGGCCGCAAGCGAGCGCGCAGAGCAGCAGCGCGGAGGCACAAAGCCGGGCGATGAGGCGAGTAGGCATGGTCCGTTTCCTTCGGTTTATCGAAACAACAGATTGGGCAACGTCAGCGACACCGCCGGGATGTAGGTTACGATGAGCAGCGTCGCGAACGTCACGCACATCCACGGCAGCACGGCACGGAACACTTCCATTACCGGCAGGCCGCTGAGTGCGCTGCCTACAAAGAGGTTCAGGCCGACCGGTGGGTGGATCAGTCCCAACTCAATGTTCACCAAGACGACGATGCAAAAGTGTAACGGGTCGATCCCGAGCGCCTTTGCGGCTGGAAACAGGATAGGCACGAACATCAGGATGGTCGGGACGCCTTCGAGAAAGAAGCCGACCAGGATCAGCACGACGTTGATGCACAACAGGAACAGCCAGCGCGGCGTGTGCAAGTCGACGAGCCATTGCCCGACGGCGTCGGGGATGCCGAGCTGGGTGATGAAGAAGCCGAACAGGAGCGCGTTGGTGGTGATGAAAAAGATCATCCCCACCGTCGGCGCGGTTGCCAGCAGGGTGCGCACGGCGGAGACCGGGGTCATCTCGCGGTAGACGAGCATCCCGACCACCAGCGCCAGAATGGTTGCGATGATCGCCGCCTCCGTCGGGGTGAAGACGCCGCCGCCCTCGTAATGCAAGCCGCCGATCGTGAACTGCGGCAGACCGTAGATGCCGATAAAGATCAGGGCCGGCACCAGGAGCGCGGGCCAAGCGGCGCGAAACGCTTTTCCCCGGGCAGTCCAGCTTTCGCGGGGTTGCAGCCTCACCCGAGCCCGCCCGGCGAGGAAGCGAGCCATCACCATCAAACCGACTCCGTACAGCAGCGCCGGCACGATGCCGGCCACGAACAAGCGGCTGACCGAGGTTTCGGTGACGAACCCATACAGGATTAGCGCGATCGAGGGCGGGATCAGAATCCCGAGCGAGCCGGAGGTCGCCAGCGCGCCGATGGCGTAGCGCGGCGTATAACCCTTCTCCAACAGGGACGGGTACATGACCCGGCCGATTGCCGCCACGGTCGCCGGGCTGGAGCCGGAGATGGCGGCAAACAGCATGCAGCTGGCGACCGAAGTGATGCCGAGGCCACCGCGCCAATGCCCGACCAGCGCATTGACCAAGTCGACGAGGCGGCGCACCAGCCCGCCCGATTCCATCAGTGCGGCCGCGAAGAAGAAGAACGGGACGGCCATCAGGGTTAGATGGTTGACGTTCGCCAGGATTTTTTGTCCGACCACCTCGGGCGGGATCGGGGCGAGAATGAAGGAGGTGAGGATCGCCGAGCCGCCGAGCGAGACCGCCACGGGCGCGCCGATCAGCAGCAGCACCAGAAAGCTTGCGAGGAGGATGCCAACGGTCACGTCCGGCCCTCCAGCTCCGCGACCGACGGGCCATGCGCCACCGGCATATCCTCGCCGCGCAGGGCACGGATGATCCGCAGAACGTAACGGGTGGCGAATAGCGCCATGACGATTGGGACCAGCGAATAGGTCAGCCAGTCCGGCAGCCCCGTCTCCGGCGAGACCGTGTCCATATCGCCGACGAACTGGACATAGAGCAGGCCGCACCACGCGAAATAAGCGCAGAGCGCCAGGGAGACGATATGGGCCAGCACGCGCAGGACCGCGATCGGGCGTGCCGGCAGCAGCAGCGGCAGCAGCTCGAACCGGACATGTTTGTCGTCGCGAACCGCCCGGCTGCCGGCGAACATCATGGCAGCCGCGGTGGCGAGCACGAACAGCGCCTCGGATGTCGTAAAGCCCGTGTTGAAAGCGTAGCGCAGCACCACCTGGGTCCCGCCGAGCACGAGCGCGATCGTCGTGAAGACAACGATGGCCAGGGCCTCGACGGCGGCGATCAGCCTGTCGATCCCGCCCAGTACATGCTTCATGCGCCCCGTGCGTGGGACCAGCCCATCGCCTCCTCCCTTCGGCCGGGTCTCTGCCCGGCATCCATTAGCGTGATTGACTTGCGGCATTTTGTCTATCCAAAGTGCCGCTCGATGACGAGGCAGCGCGACCGTTGTGCTGGGCGGGAATCAGAGGAAACCGATCGATAGCCAAGGTATGGCCGCGATCACGGCGAGCCCAGCCAGCAGCGCCAGCAGGTAGCCCGTCATCGGCCGTAATCCCTCGTGCGGCGGCACTCGGCCGATCGCGCATGCCGTGTAGTACATCACGCCAAAGGGCGGCGCGAACAGGCCCACGCCCATCGCCAGCACCACGACGATGGCGTAGTGCACCTCGTTGACCCCGAGCTGCCGGGCGATCGGGAACAACAGCGGACCGAACAGAACGACCGCAGGGATCCCTTCGAGGAAGCTGCCCAGCAGCACGAAGGCGATCACGGAAACCGCGAGGAAGGTGGCCTGGCCGCCGGGCAGATGCGCCATCAGGGAAGCGAGCTGCCGCGAGAAGCCCGATTGGGTGAGCGACCATGACATCGCCGTGGCCGTGCCGATGATCAGCAGGATCGCGCCGGACAGGGTGGCGGCATGCACCAGTATGGCGCCGACCTCGCGCCATGGCACTCGCCGGTAGAACACCGGCCCGAGCGCGGCGGCATAGACGATGCCGACGGTCGAGACCTCGGTCGCGGTCGTCACCCCGCCAACCACCGCACCGCGGATTACAAACGGCAGAATCAGGGCGGGGAGCGCGACCACGAACGCCCGGAGGATGTCGCGCGGTGTCGCCCGGTGCACGGCCGAGAGGTCGTCCCGTCGCGCCCGCCACCTTGCCACTGCGGCCAGAGCGACGGCCAGCACCACGCCCGGCAGCAGCCCGCCGGTAAACAGGGCGGCAATGGAGACACCGGTGACCGTGCCAATCGTGATCAGCACCAGGCTGGGCGGCACCGTCTCCGACATGGCGCCGGCCGAAGCCAGCAGCGCGACGAGTTCGCCGGGCTTGGCGCCCCGCGCGCGCATCTCCGGAAACAGCGCGGGCGCGACCGCCGCCATATCGGCCGCCTTCGACCCGGCGATGCCGGAGACAAGATAGATCGCGCACAGCAGCACATACGACATGCCGCCGCGGATATGGCCGACCAGGCTGACGAGGAAGCGCACCATGGACTGGGCCATGCCGTTGGCCGCGATCAGCGAGCCCAGCAGCACGAAAAGCGGCACGGCGAGCAGCACCAGGTTCGACATCCCGGCGTCGATGCGGCCGACGGCGACCAGCGTCGGAACGTCGGTCGTCAGCAACAAATAGGCAAAGGTCGCGATGCCGAAGCAGAAAGCGATGGGAACGCCGAGCAGCACGGTCGCGGCGGTCACGCCGGCGAAGAAGATGATGAGCGCGCGCCCAGCACCACAACCACCGCAACCAGTGCCGCGCGCCAAAGCGCCGGCTGCCGCGCCGCACGCGCGAACTGCAGCACGGAAAACAGCAGCATGAGGCTCAGGCCAACGGGCAAGGAAGCGGCCCGCCACATATCCGAAACCTGGAGCGCTGGCGTGAGGATCTCCGCCTCGTCGAGCGCGTAGTTCCAGGCCGGGACGACGATACACAGCAGGAAGACGAGCGAGACGATCAGCGCGGCGCTCTCGAGCCAAGCGCGCCGCCCTGAGGTCGACCGGTCCAGCAGCATGGTCATGGCCATGTGCTCGCGCCGCCGGAAGGCGATGGCCGCGCCCAGCATCCCGAGCCAGATGAACAGCATAGAGGCCAGCTCGTCGGACCAGATCAGTGCGTCCCCGAGCACATAACGGGCGAACACGCCGCAGAGGAGGATGACCACCTCGGCGGCAACCAACGTGGCAGCGACACCCTCGACGATGAAGCCGATGACGGATTCAACGGCCCCGGCGAACCGCTCGACCCGCCGCCAAATAGCGGCCGCCCTGCCCGGCGCCGCGACCAGCCGGCTCTCCGGCATGTCAGGTCAGCTGGCCGGAATATTTCTCGAGCGCCGCCCAGGTGTCATCGCCGAACCGCTTCTTCCAGTCGGCATAAAAGCCGCCGGTGCGCAGCTTCTCGCGGAACGGCTTGATGTCGACGGTGTTGAACTTCATTGCCTGACCCTCGAGGGCTTTGCGCTGGCTGCCGTTCAGCTCCTCCATGGTCTTGCGCTCTCCGTCGGTCGCCGCGTTCAGGTGCTTGGTCGCCACCTCTTGCACCGTCGCCGGCAGCCGGCTCCAGGCGTCCCCGTTGAACAGGAACCAATAGCCATCCCACATATGGTTCGTCATCGAGACGTAGCTCTGGATCTCATACAGCTTGAATGTCTCGATGTTGGTCAGCGAGTTCTCCTGACCGTCGGCGATCTTGGTCTGCAGCGCCGAATACATCTCGCTTGAATTGATGCTGACGGGCGAGGCGCCGAGCGTTCGGAACATCGACGTCGCCATCTGGAACACCGGCACGCGGATCTTGAAGCCGCGCATATCGTCGGGCGTCTCTATCGGCTTGCGGCTAGAGGTGATTTGGCGGAAGCCGCTGTCCCACATCTTGTCCAGCGCGACCAAACGCGTCTTGGCGATGGCCGCACGGACCATGGCGCCGACCTCGCCATCCATGGCGCGCGCCACCGTGGCGAAGTCGGGAAAGGCGAACGGAACCTCGTTGATGGACGCGAGCGGCACCAGCGTGGAAAGCACGCCGGCGGACAGCGTCATGCATTGCAGCCCGCCGGTGCGGACCTGGCTCAGCATTTCCGTGTCGCCGCCCAATGCCGCGGCGGGATAGAGCTCGATCCGGAGTTGGCCGCTGGTCTCGGCTTCGATCTGCTTGGCAGCGTTCCGCACGAACTCCGTGAGCGGGTTGCCCGCTTGCAAGCTGTTGCCGTAGCGGAAGACCGTTTCCGCGGACCGGCTGGTGCGGATGTTGAACAGGGGCAAAGCGGCGGACGCCGTCCCCAGAATGGCAGCGCGCCGGTTTATCCGAATCATGCAGTAACCTCCTCCAAAGACGCCGTTGCGCGTCCATTTATTGTTGACAGTCTATTCAGCTTGGCCTTCCGTGCCCGCCATTTTTGTTGAAGCGGAGGCTGCCCATGCTGCCCGAAATCAGCGCAGATCGCGCAACCGGTGAACTCGCCACCCTGTATGACCGGATCAAACGCGTCCAGGGCACGCCGGTGGTGAACTTCATCTGGCGCCACCTGGCGACAGTCGACGGGGCGTTGCCATGGGCGTGGACGGTCGCCTGTTCGTCGCTGCCGCGGATCGCCAGCGCGATGGGACCGCTGCTGCAGGCTGCCGATAGGCAGATCGAGCGGCGAGACCTTGCGGAGGGGTTGCGGCTGCGGCTGGAGCCGGCGCAGACGCTCGACGTCATTCGGGCCTATGAACGCGGCAATTGCTGGAATTTGCTGGCGATGACGGTGCTGGCCTCGGTTCGCGCCGGCAACCCGGCGCCCACCGGCGGGGCGGCGCCGCCCCCGGCTGAGCCGGCTGCGGGCGAGGTGCCGCCTTTGCCGCGCTACGACGCGCTGGATGCTGATCTGCGTGACTGCATCGACCGCCTTGCTGCGGCGGGGCCCGCTGCCGCTAGCGGTGTTCGTCCCAGCCTTTGGGTGCATCTCGCAATCTGGCCGGCGCTGCTGCAGCACATCGCCGACAGCTGCACTCCCGTGCTGGCTTGCCCTGCGTTCCACGACGCCCACCGGACGCTGCTGGCGAATGCCGTCAGGCTGCTCGGCCTGGGCCCGATCGGCCCGGCGGCAGAGCAGGCGCCAATCGATGCCGCGATCGGAGCGTTTCGCCAGCGCATTCCGGAGATGGTGCTGATCGGCCGGGTGATGGCGCGCGCCGCCGTGCACTGAGCGGCTACAGGGCTTGCAGCCCGAGGAGCGGCGCGTGCTGCTGGGCGCAGTACACGTCGCTGTCGCCGATCGAACCCGAGGCGACGGGGCGGCGGATTAAGAATTTCAGCGCACAAGCGAACGGGTAGAAGTCGAAGGACAGCACCTCGTTGGGCGAGATACTGTAGGCCCTGGCGACCGCGGCCCGGTCGAGCACTCCGGCCCTCGAAGGCGCTGATCTGCCCGGTGGCGAGCGCCTGACGCACTTCGTCCTTACCCAGTTCCGAGCTGATCACCGCCACTTTGGCCGGCTGGCGCCGGCGGCGAAGGCAGTCCTGCAGGATGGCGTAGGTCTGCCGCAGATGGACATCCGTGCCGGCGCCGCCGGCGGAGCCGATCACCATTGTCGCCCCGCTGCGCTGCTGCGCGTCGACCAGCAGGTCGAGGTCGCGACGAACCATTTCGTCGTTGCAGAAGGTCTTGCCGCTGCCGAGGTAGTAGGGGCCGGGATCGCTGCTGCCCGCGTCGACCGCGATCAGGTCCAGCCCGACCGCGACGGCGTTCTCCAACGACTGCTCGGGGAAGCCGTAGCCCAACATGCCGCAGGATACGACCACCAACTCACCCTCTGCGCGCTTCTGCATCATGCTCAGATCTCCCAACGCGCCACGAAATGCTTGCCGCCGACCGCCATGGATCTTCTCCGTTCAGACCGTTTCGACGTGCAGCGGGAACAGACCTTGCAGGTCATGCGCGCGCATCAGGTGATACACGTTGAACCTGTACGCCGTGCCGACCGACACCTCGGGCGGGGTGAACGGGAATGCGAGATTGCCGCCGGTCGAAAGCCGGCCGGGGTAGCCATGGTGCAGCAGGTACTGCTTCATGGTGCGCACGACTTCGGCGGCCCGTTCCTTGGTGGGCGCAATGCACTCCACCAAGAGGAAGACTTCCCGAGGCGGCGCCGCGCCCTCCGGCACCGACTCGCGCACGCCGTTGCGGCCGTAAACGCGCCAGAACAAGGAATAGTCCTCCGCTTGGTCCTCGCAGACCAGGTTGCGGACCACGGTGGCGACCTCTGGCAGCGTCTCATCGACCCGGGCGATGAAGCGCGGATCGCCGGCGCCACACATCAGGATCGCGCGCTCGCCGACCCGCCTTGCGCCTTCGAGCTTGACCCAAGGCGCCATGCTCTCGTGCCAGGCTGCGCCGGTCACCCTGGTGCGACGGTCGTCGAGCGCGTTGTATTGCGCGCCGCTCAGGTCGAGCCGCCCATCCGGCTCTTGCACGGTATAAGGGTCGCTTTGCTCGTAAAGGCTGTGGGCCGCGACGGAATACGGAGTGGCGCGGCGGTTCGGCGCCATGCTTTCCAGGTTGAAACCTTCTTCATCGAGCGTCGCCATGATGGTGTCGCGACCGCCGGGCACGCAGCAGAGCGAGGCGCACTCGATGATCTTGGCCATGTGGGTGGCCAGGCCGGGGGGATAGCCCAGCATGCCGGGCAACGAGGCGAAGATCGCGGTGTCGCAGGCGCGCCCGGCGACCAGCACGTCGACGTCCTCGGCGAGCGCGCGCTGGAAGGCGCTGGTTCCCATCTGGCCGACGAGGTTGGCGCAGTTGTCCACCTCCTCCTCGGTCAGCGGCGGCATGCCGTCGACCCCCCTGGCTTCTCCCGCGCGCACGGCTTGCTTGACCGTCTCCTTGGAGATGTCGGCCTGCAGCACGCCCATGCGGAAGTGCATTCCCTCCTCGCGCGCGATCTCGCGCATGATGTCCAGCGTCGCCTCGAGATGCGGCCGGGCCCCGGCCGACCCGGCGCTGCCGATCACCAGGGGGATATCGTGCTTGCGGGCGGCGAGCAGGACCTTGCGGAGGTCGCGCTTGGTGGAGGCGGGGGCGGTCGCCATCTCGCCCCGGCCAAGATAGCTCGGGCCGATGTCGATCGAGCCCATGTCGCAGCCGATCAGGTGCGGATCCCGCGCGAGGCCTGCTTCCAGCGCCGGTGTCGGTATGCCGTAGCCGAGCTGGCCCGAGGCGCCGAGCAGGCGCATGGGTCCGTTCGAGCGAGAGACCGCGTCGCGGACGCGTCCGACGGCGCTCAAACCTCCAGCTCCAGCAGCGGCGCGTGCTGTTGCGCGCCGTACACGTCGCGGTCGCCGGGATCACCGGCCGTCAGCGCGCGCGGGATGCTCACCTTGATGGCGCGGCCGACGGGATACGGCATGACCGTGACCTGCTGCGCCTCGACCCCGTACAGGGTCGCAATGCGAGCCGCATTCAGGGCGCCGCTGTCGGCGACGCGCTGATAGGTCGCATCATCGGCGAACATGACATCGAGTGTCAGCATGCGTGGTCCGGCATTTTTGCTGCGGACGACCTGGGCAAGATCTTGCAAGAGCATCGTTGGTCCTCCGTTAGGCTTCGACGGTTTCCGCCTCGATTGCGTAATATTCGTCCAGCCGGATCAGGTCTTCCACATCCTGCCGGGCGCCGACAAAGTCGGCCTCCGGCAGGCCGGTGAAACTTCCGGTGGCACGAAGCTCCTGCAGCATCCGCTTTTGCGCGGCAAAGGCGGTGCACAGCATGATCTGGGCATCGATGCAGGCCACATAGCCCATCTGCTCCAGCTCTTGCCGGGTGAAGAGCGGCCTGCCGTCGCGATTGCCGCGGCTCATGACATAGACCAGCGGCACGCGGCAGACGCGCGGCGCCCGCTCCGCCTCATCGCGCGTGCGCGGAAACAACAGGCCCATGTCTGCGCCGATATCGGCGCAGCGATTGATGCGGTCGGACGCTTCATCCAGACCCAGCTCGCGGCAGGTATCGGTGCGCGCGATGATCAGGAAGTCAGGATCCACCTCGTCGCGGGCGCGGAGCGCGTAGCGGATCTTGGTGACGAACTCGTCCGTCGGGATGCCGTGCACCTGATATTTGTGATAGTGCGCGCGCTTCGGATAGAGTTGATCTTCGATATGGACGCCGGCGATCCCGGCACGCGCGAACTCGCGCACCGTGCGCATCGTGTGCAGCGGTTCGCCGAAGCCGGCGCCCGCATCCGCCAGAACCGGGATGTCGACGCTTGCAGCCGCCTCGCCGGCCACCGCGACCTGCTCGGACATGGTGAGCAGCGGTTCGGTGATCGCGCGGGAGCCGCCCGTGACGTAGCCGCCGACATATGTTGCCTCAAATCCGGCCTGCTCGACGAGCCGGGCGCCGAGCGGGTCATAGACGGCGGGCATGTGCAAGAAGGTTTTGGCCGCTAGTCGCGCACGCACGGCCTTGGTGCGGCTGGTCATCGTTCCAGTTTCCTCCCGGACGGCATCACCTGTTGCCAGTGAGCGCGCTGTCGTTCTGATGGCACTTTGAGGCGTCAAAGTGCCGCAAGTCAACTACGGTCGGTCAAGTTGCCGAGTTCGCTGCCGGAGAACTTCGTCGGTCTTTCACCGGCACTCCAAGCGCGAGCCCGGCTGACGCGACGCCTCGTCCACGCAACGCAGCAGACGCTCCATCACCGGCCAGGGCAATGACCCGCCCTCTTGCCCCAGCAGCACCCGCCATTCCCGTTCGCTGGCCCGCCCGCCCGGCATTGCCGCCTCGATCGCCCGCGCGCGGGCGGCCAGCGCCGGTCGGATTCCGGCTTGTTCGCGCGCCGGATCGCAGCAATCGGGCGGATCCGTCATCCCGTGTATTCCACGATGTGCAAGCCGGCGCCCCATCGATCGATCAGGTAGAGCAGGCCGCGGTCATCCGTGCCGATGTCGTTCGACTGGATCACCCGCCCGCCCTCGGCCACCGCCGGGACGTAGCAGCCGACCTCCTTGGGGCGCAGCGGATCGCTCACATCGACGGCGCGCAGCCCGGCGTTGAAATAGGTGATGAAAACGAGGTTGGCCCACGGCCCCTCATCCGTCACGTGCTCGAGGATGTTGTGCGCCCCAAACCGGCCACCGCGGTTGAAGTATTTCTCCCGCTCGGGAAACCAGGTTGAGACCGGCGTCGGCCGGGTCTCGTCGCGAATGTCGAGGATCCACATGAACTGGCTGTCCCAGTGGCTCTGCCGCATTGCTTCGTCGGTCACGACCAGGTAGGGGCGGCTGCCGATCGGCCAGGCGGTATGGGTGCAGCCGCCGAACGGCGGCGTCCAGTTCACATGGCCGATCAGGCGCATCTCCGTGAGGTCGCTGCAGTCGATGACCGCGACCCCGCCGCCCCAGAACGCGGCAAACATGCGATCGCCGCGAATGGTTGGCGGCCCATGCAGCGTGCAGGTCCGCGCCGCTGGCATCGGATCGTTGCCCAGTTCGCCGCCCTCGACCTTCTGCCATGGCAGGCCCCAGATACTGATCACCTCCGGCCTCAGCGGGTTCTTGATGTCCATGGTCCAGATGACGCGCTTGTCCCAGCCCGGCGCGTCGCTGGGCATGAAGGCGAGTCCGCGCGCATTGTCGACGCCGAACCGGTGCGGCCCGCTGCCCGGCATATCCACGAAGCCGACCTGGCGCGGCTCGTACGGGATACTGATGTCAAAGATGTAGAAGCCGCCCCGCGCATTGGCGCCCTTATCTCCCGGCAGCCGCTCGGAATTCACGTAGAGCAGATTCTCGTGCACATAGCGCAGCTTGTGCATGTGGATGCCCGGCGGCGCACGGAATTCCCACACTTTGCGCGGCTTGCGCGGGTCCGAGACGTCGTGGACCGTGAAGCCCTCCGCCCCGTCATAGGAGGAGCCGCCGATGGCGCCGACATAGGCGTGCCCGTTGCGCACCTCGACCAGGCTGCCGCCGCCCCAGGCGGCGGACGCGTCATGCCCGAGCAGGCGGAAGTTGACGGCTTCTTCAGCTTGCATGGTCCATCTCCACGGCGAGCCGCCCGGTCGTCGGCAAATGCGCGCGCACGATCGTGGCACTCGTCTCGAAATGCCGCCGCAACAGGCGGCAGGAAGTTTCGGCATCGCGCTCCACCGTGGCACCGGCAAGCGCCCGGTGTTCCTGCAGATGCTGCGGCCGGGTCTCGGCATCGTATGGCGCCACGTTGCGATAGCGGTCGAACGCGTCATATAGCAGGTGGCAGAAGCGGGCTGAGCCCGACCTGGTAGCGCGTGCAGAGCTGACGCGTGTGCAGGCGTGACCCGGCCGGCAGTGCGGCAGAAATGATGTCCCGCCGCAAATGGCGGTAGATCGAGGACGCCAAGATTCCCGCCCCTGGCTCGATCGATGGATCGCTTTGCCCGTTGCTGACGTCATACCGAGACGGCATGGGCCTGCACGCTACTCGCGCGCTTTGGATCCTGCAATATCGACATTTCTGGTGGAAAACCGTGGATATCGACACTGCCCAGCCCTCCGGCCTGCCGTGACGGTAAGCAGAGCAGCCGCTTTTATTCCAACTTGTCCGAGGGCGGCGTTGCGCCAAACCGCTGCACCAAGAAGTCGATGAAGACACGGACCTTGGTCGAGAGATGGCGATTGCTGGGAAAGACTGCGCAGAGATCCAACGGGCGACTGGGATAGACCCAACTCGCGAGGGTAACCGCGCCCCGCCGGCAGCGATCGGACCGGTCGTCGCGATCAAGTCACCGGGGTCCGTCAGGGCCGTCCGGCGGGAACCTGGCTCTTAGCTCATCAGTGAACCACGGATCACGCGCCCTACCGCAGCGATCGCTGCGTTGCAGCGGTCAAAGCCCGCGCTCGTCTCGGTCATGTAGACGCACGCCACGAGTGGTGGGTGACTTGGTGGCCAGAGTACGGCGACGTCGTTTACCGTGCCGTGGTCACCGCCACCCGTCTTGTCGCCGACGCTCCAGGTAGCGGGCACGCCGGCGCGAAGTTTGGCATCGCCCGTTTTCGTCGCGCGGAGCCAGGCGGCGAGTTGCGCGCGCGAGGGTTTGGAGAGGACATCGCCAAGCACCAGCATGCGGAGATCGTTCGCCATGGCCGCGGGTGTCGTGGTGTCGCGCGGATCGCCTGGCGTCGCCTCGTTCAGCGCGGTCTCGGTCCGGTCAAGGCGCGTCACCGCATCGCCGAGCGCTCGCGCAAATTGGGTCACCGCCTCGGGTCCACCGAGACTAGCGAGCATCAGATTGCCCGCGGTATTGTCGCTCATCGTGATCGCGGCCGCGCAGATCTCCTCAAGCGGCATGCCCGCGCCGGCATAGTGCTTCGTCACAGGCGAGTAGCTTACGAGATCGGCTGCGGTGAAGGGGATGCGACGATCGAGCCGCTCGGCGCCCGCGTCCACCCGCGCGAGGATTGCGCCCGAGGCGAGAACCTTAAACGTGCTGCACATCGGAAAACGCTCGTCAGCGCGATACATAAGCCGCGCGCCACTCCCCGTAGCAATGACCGCGACGCCGAGCCGGCCACCAACGGCGGTCTCGATGCGAGCGCATTCCGCTGTGATGTCGGCGGCCCCGGCCGGCCTAGTCGCCACGCGGACGAGCATCGCACCGCCAAACGCCGCCAATCCGCGCCGTCTCATCAATTGCGCCTCCTTCCGTGCCGACGAGCGCGTATAGCACGGCCGAGTTGGAGTTGCTGGTTGGCGCGGCGACGCCGCTGGAAGAGCACAGAACGATCAGGCGGATTGGGTGAGACAGAAAGGCCGTTACTGAAGGAATTGCTAGGTGCAGCTTTCAATCACTGCGCGTGCTGGTCATGCGACGGTGAGCGCCTGCGCCAGGTCGGCAACCAGGTCATCGGGATGCTCGATGCCGATGGACAGCCGGATGGTCGACGCCAGCACGCCCATCCGCTCGCGCATGGCGGCGGGCACCCCCGAATGCGTCATGCTCGCGGGCAAGCTCGCCAGTGATTCCGTGCCGCCGAGGCTCACGGCGAGCTTGAAGATCTGCAGAGCGTTGAGGAAGCGAAAAGCCGACTCCTGCCCGCCTTCGATATCGAAGGAGAAGGTGGAGCCCGCCCCGGTCGATTGCGCCGCGGAGACCCGCGCGGCAGCCGAGTCCGCAGGATTGAAGGGCAGGTAATGCACCTTGGCGACCTTCGGGTGATCGCGCAGGAATTCGGCCACGACATGGGCGTTGCGGTCGGCGCGTTCCATACGGATGCTGAGCGTCTCGAGCGACCGTCCGAGCATCCAGCAGGAATGGGCATCGAGCTGCGTGCCGATGGCCCCGCGCAGGACCCTGATGGGTTTCATCATCGCCCGAGACCCCATGGCCGCGCCGGCAATCAGGTCGGAATGGCCGCCCACATATTTGGTCAGGCTGTAGAGCGAGATATCGGCGCCGTGCTGGATCGGGCGCTGGAACACCGGACCCAGCATGGTGTTGTCGCAGGCGAGCACGGGGGTATGTCCCTGAAGCTGACCGATCTCGTCGGCGATGCGGCGCATCATCGTGATGTCGACGACGCCATTGGTTGGGTTGGCCGGGGTCTCGATCAGGATCATCGAGACCCGGCCCTTGCGCATGGCCGGCTCGGCTGCGGCGCGGACCACGTTCCCGTCGAGACCGTCCTCAAAGCCGGCCGCCCCGATGCCGAACGGCTCGAGCGTCTTGGTCAGCAGCGTCTCGGTGCCGCCATAAAGCGGCTGCGAGTGTAGCACGACGTCACCTGGGCGCATGAAGGCGAGCAGCGTGGTCGAGATGGCCGACATGCCCGACGAGAACAGAGAGCAACTCTGCGTTCCCTCGAACACGGCCAGCCGGTCCTCGACGATCTCGCTGTTGGGATGATTGAAGCGCGAATAGACGAGGCCGGCGCTCTCGCCGGGCGGCAGCTCCTTGCGGCCCGACACCACATCGAAAAAGTCCCGCCCATCTTCGGCGGTGCGGAACACGAAGGTCGAAGTCAGGAAGACCGGCGGCTTGACCGCGCCCTCGGAGAGCGCCGGGTCGAAGCCATAGTTCATCATCTGCGTCTCGGGATGCAGC
Source organism: Acetobacteraceae bacterium (assembly GCA_965276815.1). Taxonomy (GTDB): domain Bacteria; phylum Pseudomonadota; class Alphaproteobacteria; order Acetobacterales; family Acetobacteraceae; genus JAVVHH01. The sequence continues at coordinate 228,000 of CBDIBE010000004.1, forward strand.
AGGTGATTGCCGATATGGGTCCGCTTGGAATGCTTGGACGTCGTCGCAGGCATGGTTTCTGCTCCTCGGGTGCTCATGGGGGGAGGCGAGCGCTATTATGCCGCTGTGCCGAGGACATTCTCTGCTTACCTCCGGCTCAGGATGACACCGTTTTGGCAGAACTTGCCTAGATCGAGGCTAGACCGGCGCTTCGACCAACATGGTCCGTCGCTACGGCTGGAGTCCAAAGGGTGGTCGCTTGGTCGATGCTGCACCGTTCGGGCACTGGCGCGCGACCACCTGCATCGCCGGCTTGCGTTCGCCGCACTCGGCCCGGAGGCCGATCCCTTTTGCAAGCGACTGGCTAGGAACGGACGTAAGTACAAGTCGGGTGCGAGGCGGACACCATGGCCTTGATGGCCGCCTGGTCGGGCGAGGCGCCATCGGCCGGCATGCGAAGCGGCGGGTCGGCAGCCAGGCTGCACTGCAGTGACCCGGACGGGTGCGGGAAGTCACTCACAAACCGGGACAGCGCATCGGCCGTCTCGGGCGTGGTGCCATAGGCCGGCAGCATCGCGCGCAACATCGCCGCGATCGCCAGCTTGCGCGCGTTGATCACCGGCTCGGGATCGGCCCCGCCCGAGGAGCTTACGACGTAGCCGGCCACGGCCGGTGTCACCATCCGCTCGATGAAACCGTGGTTCTCGAGGTGGACCGAGAGCGATCTGAGCCCGAGCGTCGAGGTATCGGGCATCGCCGGCCCCTGCGGCGTAGCGAACGGATTGACCGGCACAGCGATGCCCGTGAGCGCCGCCTTCACCTCGAACAAGCCGATCGCCTCGCCCCGCATCGAAAACTGTTCCAGCGTGAACAGCTTGGCGCCAGGGTCGCTGACATAATCGAGATCGACATCGAACGGGATCGAGCCCACCTTCATGATATAGGCAGTCGTTGGATTGGCGCGCGGCGGCGCGATCCGCACCCCGCGCGCTTGGACCCGCACCGTCTGCGGGGCTGCGGCGCCGCTCGCGGCTTGGATCAAGCCCTGGGTTGTCAGACTGTCGATCGCCCAGCCCACGAAAGGCCCGACCTGGACGGAAAGCGGCGCAAAACGGCACGTTTGCTGGTCCGGGCGGGTGACCGTCGTTTCCGCTTTCGCGGCGGGCGGGACGAGCGCCATATTGGCCAGCATCTCCCGGCAGGGCGCCGGATCGAGGGGAGCAGAAGGTCGGCTCCCCTGAGCCGAGACTGGCGTGCCGGCGGCCGCGGTCAGCACCATGGCCAGCGCCCCGCCGCCGAGACTCCAAGAATTGCTCATTGCTTCGATCCTTCCATCATTACGAAACACCTATTCCGCGGCCCGCTCCTGCGTCAGCGCCACCTGCGGAACGAACAGGGCGGTGGCGAGGACCGCGGCCGAGATGAGGAACATCGACCAAAACGCCAAGTGCAGCCCGTGGCCCAGCGCCAACTGTACCACCGCGTCGCGCAGCTCGGCGGGCTGCTCGAGCAAATGCCGGATCTGGTCGAACCCGACCGCGGCGCCACCGGGCTGATGCGCCAGGCTGCTGTTCAGCACGCCGCCCATCAACGCCGCCCCAAACGTGCTGCCCAGGTTGCGGGAGAACACGTTGGACGCCGTCGCCGCGCCCCGCTCGGCCCAGCCGACGCAGCTCTGCACCATCACCACCGCCGAGGTGCTGAGCATGCCCATGCCAAAGCCCATGATCAGCGAGCCGAACCCGGCCACCACCGGCGACCAGCCGGGCTGCATCAGCAGAATCGGCAGCCCGCCCGCCGGCATCAACGCCGCGCCCGCCAGGAACGACACCCGCAGCCCCCATTGCGGGAAGACCTTGGCCGCGACGATGGCGCCGACCGGCCAGCCGAACGACATCGCCGTCAGCGTGAACCCCGCGACCAGCGCCGAGCGGTTCAGCACGCCCTGCACGTACATCGGCAGGAACGTGGTCAGCCCAATCACCGCCATGCCGCCGAGCAGCGTCGCCATATTGGCCGATGCGATTGGCCGGCGCGCCCACAGCCCGAACGCCACCATCGGCTCCGCCGCCCGCCGCTCCTGCATGACGAACAGGACGGTGCTGATCGCGCAGACCACGGCCGCGATCAGCACGTTGGTCGACGAAACGCCCAGCTCGGTCAGCGCCGCCATTAGCGAGGCGACGGCGATCGCGAACAGCACGGCGCCCAGCACGTCCACCTGGCGCACCTTGTGTGTCACTCGCTCGTCGAGGCACAGGATGAACCCGGCCGAGGCCGCAATCCCGACCGGAACGTTGATCCAGAACACCCAGGCCCAGCTCAGATGCTGCACGATCAGCCCGCCCGCCAGCGGCCCGAGCACCGAGGAGATGCCCCAGACGCTGGACAGATAGCCCTGCACCCGGCCGCGCTCGCGCCCCGGATACAGGTCGCCCACCACCGTCAGCACGATCGGCTGGATCGCGCCGGCGCCGAGCCCCTGCACCAGCCGGAACACGATCAGCGACAGCATCGACCAAGCCAAGCCGCACAGCACCGAGCCCACCAGGAAGATCGCGATCCCGACCAGCAGCACCGGCTTGCGCCCAAACATGTCAGACAGCTTGCCGAACACCATCGTGGTCGCCGTCTGCGCGAGCAGGAAGGCGGCAAAGACCCAGGAATAGAGCCGCAAATCGCCAAGCTGGCCCGCAATTTGCGGCATGGCGGTCGACACGATGGTCGCCTCGATGGCGATCATGAACATCGCCGCCATGACGGCGAACATGATGAAAGGACGGCGGGGTGGTGTCGCCTGTGACATGCGCTCATACCTAGCGCCGAATCCGGGGCTGGGAACCTCTGATCGCTGCTTGCCAGGGCTGCTTATCACGTTTCGCTTGGCGGCCGGCGCCCCGCGACACGCCGAGCTGGTATCGTTTTGGAAGGCGTCAGCCTGTCATCGAACGGTCACCTTAGTGAAACACTACTGCCTTCACTCGGTGCCATTTTCCGCCCGTCCATCGAACGGACGGCTGCGCCCGATTCCAGCTGCCTTAGGAAGGAACATTCATGACATCCCTAAAGACTATGCTTGCCGCCGTCGCATTGGCCGGCGCTTTTGCGCTGCCTGCCGCGGCGCAGCAGATCACCGGCGCCGGCGGCACTTTCCCGGCTCCGCTCTACGCCAAGTGGGGCGAGGCGGCGAAAGCCGCGATCGGCGTCGAGTTGAACTACCAGGCCATCGGGTCCGGCGGCGGTCAGAACCAGATTATGAACCGCACCGTCGATTTCGGCGCATCCGACGCGCCGATGGACCCGGCGAAGATCCAGTCCGGCAACCTGCTGCAGTTCCCGACCGTGATGGGCGCCGTAGTGCCGATCGTGAACCTGCCCGGCATCACCGCCGATCAGCTCAAGCTGACCGGCGCGGTCCTGGCCGACATTTACCTGGGCAAAATCGCCAAGTGGAACGATCCCGCGATCGCCAAGCTCAACCCCGGCCTGAACCTGCCGAACGTCGCGGTCGCCTCGGTCCACCGCGCCGACGCGTCCGGCACCTCGTTCATCTTCACCAGCTACCTGTCCGCGGTCAGCCCGGAGTGGAAGCAGAAAGTCAGCGCCAACACCAGCGTGAACTGGCCGGCGGGTGCAGGCGCCCGCGGCAATGACGGCGTCGCCGGCACCGTCAAGAACACCCGCGGCGGCATCGGCTACGTCGAGAACGCCTACGCGACCCAGAACAAGCTCACCACCACGCAGCTGCAGAACAAGGACGGCGTGTTCATCAAGCCGACCATGGCCTCGTTCCAGGCGGCGGCGGGCAGCGCGGACTGGGACAAGGTGCAGAACTTCCAGGTCGACCTGCTCCAGCAGCCCGGCAAGGACACCTGGCCGATCGTGTCGGCCACCTATCTGATGATCCCGAAGGATCCGAAGGACCCGGCCAAGGCGGCGCTCGTCCTGAAGTGGATGGATTGGTGCTACGCCCATGGCGGCCAGATCGCCGAGCAGCTCGAGTTCATTCCCCTGCCCACCTCGGTCGAGGACAAAATCCGCGCGGCGTGGAAGACCAACCTGTCCTACTACAAGTCCTGATTGAGCGCGGCGTCCGGGGTCCTGCCCCGGACGCCTCAACCGCAAGCGGATAGCAAAATTGTCCCAGGTCGCCCTCGAAGCCGGCGTTGCCGCCGATCCCGCCCGGCGCCGCTCGACTGCAGCTGGCGACCGTGTTTTCGCCGCCGTCGCCCTTGCCTCCGGCATCCTCGTCCTGATCCTGCTCGGGGCGATCATCGTCACCCTGTTCGTCGGCGGCCTGCAGGCCTTCCAAGCCTTCGGCGCCGGGTTCTTGTTCAATCCGACCTGGGATCCGGTGCAGAACGTCTTCGGCGGCGCGGTTCCGATCTACGGCACGATCATCACCTCCGTGCTCGCGCTGATCTTCGCCGTCCCGGTCTCGTTCGGGATCGCGTTTTTCCTCACCGAACTGGCGCCCGTCTGGCTGCGCCGCCCCGTGGGCACCGCAGTCGAGCTGCTGGCTGCCGTGCCTTCGATCATCTTCGGCATGTGGGGCTTCTTCGTCGTCGTCCCGATCATGGCCAACTACGTCCAGCCCTTCTTCATCGATAATCTCAGCGACGTGCCGATCCTTGGCGACTTGTTCTCCGGCGCGCCGTTCGGCACCGGCATCGCCACCGCGGCGCTGATCCTGGCGATCATGATCATCCCGTTCATTTCGGCGATCATGCGCGACGTGTTCCTGACCGTCCCGCCCGTCTACAAGGAATCCGCCTACGGCGTCGGCTGCACCACCTGGGAGGTGATGCGCTCGATCGTGCTGCCATACACGAGCGCCTCGGTGGTCGGCGGCATCATGCTCGGCCTTGGCCGCGCTTTGGGCGAGACGATGGCGGTGACCTTCGTGATCGGCAACACGAACCGGATCTCCACCAGCCTGTTCGGCCCGGGCAACACGATCGCCTCGATCGTCGCCCTCGAATTCCCGGAGAGCCCGGCCGGCAGCCTGAAGCTCTCCGCCCTGCTCGCCTTGGGGTTCATCCTGTTCGTGATCTCGTTCATCGTGCTCGCCATATCGCGATATCTCCTGCGCCCGAGCCTGCGGGTATGAGCGCCGCCGCCGGAATCCTCTCGCAGCCGGCGCGTGACCCGCTGGTCGCCCGCAAGCTGGGTGGCCGTCGCCGGGGCATGGACACGGTGGTCCGTGTGCTCTCCTGGGTAGCCGCGGGCATCGGCCTGCTGTTCCTGGCGTCGATCCTGATCACGCTGCTCATGCGCGGATTTGGCGGCCTCAGCCTCTCGGTCCTGACCCGGATGACCTTGCCGCCGGGCTCAAACGGCGGCCTGCTCAACGCGATCGTCGGCAGCCTCATCCAAACCGCCCTGGGGACACTGATCGGCACCCCGATCGGCCTGATGGTCGGCACCTACCTGTCCGAATATTCCGGCCGATCGCGCCTCGGCTTCACCGTCCGCTTCGTCTCCGACGTGCTGCTCTCCGCACCGAGCATCCTGATCGGCCTGTTCATCTACCAGATCCTGGTCAGCCCGTTCGGCGGCTTCTCTGGTTGGGCCGGAGCGATTGCGCTGGCGGTGATCGTGATCCCGATCGTGGTCCGCACGACGGAAGACATGCTCCGGCTGATCCCCACGGCGCTGCGCGAGGCCGCCGTGGCGCTCGGCGCGCCGAAATGGAAATCGATCGTCTTCGTCTGCTACCGCGCGGCGCTGGACGGGATCATGACCGGCGTGCTGCTGGCGATCGCGCGCGTCGCCGGCGAGACGGCGCCGCTGCTGTTCACTTCGCTGGGCAACCTCAACTGGTCGGTCAACCTCAACCAGCCGATGAGCAGCCTGCCGGTGACGATTTACCAATACGCCGGTTCGGCGTTCGAGGATTGGGTCCAACTGGCCTGGGTCGGCGCGTTGCTGATCACATTTGGCGTGCTGGCGCTCAATATCGGTGCGCGACTCGTGCTCCGTAAGCGATCATAGGACGTGGATATGGCCGAGCAACAAAGCAACACCCTGGCCTCGATGCAGGGCAGCCCGATGCATCCCGCGCAGCCGCTCAATCCGCCGCGGATGTCGATCCGCAAGCTCGACTTCTATTACGGGACCAACAAGGCCCTTAAAGGCATCAACCTCGATTTGCCGGAGAAGCAAGTCACCGGGATGATCGGCCCGAGCGGCTGCGGCAAGTCCACGCTGCTGCGCGTGCTCAACCGGATGTACGACCTCTACCCGGGCCAGCGCGCCGAGGGCGAGGTGATGATGGATGGCCGCAACATCGTCAGCGCCGACGTCGACCTGAACGATCTGCGCAGCCGGGTCGGCATGGTGTTCCAGAAACCGACGCCGTTCCCGATGTCGATCTATGACAACATCGCCTTCGGCGTAAAGCTGCACGAGAAGCTGGCCAAGCCGCAGATGGACGAGCGGGTGGAATGGTCGCTGACCCGCGCGGCGCTGTGGGGCGAGGTCAAGGACCGGCTCAACACCTCGGCGGCCGGCCTTTCCGGCGGCCAGCAGCAGCGTCTGTGCATCGCCAGGACCATCGCGGTCCGCCCCGAGGTGATCTTGCTCGACGAGCCGACCAGCGCGCTCGACCCGATCAGCACCTTGAAGGTCGAGGAGCTGATCGACGAGCTGAAGCACGACTTCACCATCGCCATCGTGACCCACAACATGCAACAGGCCGCGCGCTGTGCCGACCAGGTCGCGTTCTTCTATCTCGGCGAGATGGTCGAGGTCGCACCCGCGGGCGACCTGTTCACCGCGCCGAAAGAGAAGAAAACCCAAGAGTATATCACAGGGCGATTCGGATGAGCGGTCAGGGCCAGGACACGGCGGCCGCCAACGCGCCGCACATCGTCAAGTCGTTTTCGCAAGAACTGGATCGTCTGCGCGATCTGCTGAGCGAGATGGGCGGGATTGTCGAGAGCCAGCTCGCCATGGCGACGCAGGCGATCACCAACAACGATCCCGAGATGGCGACCCGCGCCGTCCAGCAGGACTCGGTGGTCGATCAGCTCGAGCGCCAGGTCGAGCAGTTGGTGATCCGTCTGCTGGCGCTGCGCCAGCCGATGGCCAACGATCTGCGGCAGATCGTTTCGGCGCTGAAGAACACCGCCGCGCTGGAGCGCATCGGCGACTACGCCAAGAACGTCGCCAAGCGCAGCATCGTGCTCGGCCAGTTCCCGCTGCCGTTCAGCCTGACCGGCCTCGCCACCATGGCCCGGCTGGTGCAAGAGAACCTCCGCCTGATCATCGACGCGATCGGCGAGAACGATGCCGAGAAGGCGGTGCAGGTCTGGCAGTCCGACCAGGCGATCGACGACCTCTACAACTCGATCTTCCGCGAGCTGGTGACCTACATGATGGAAGACGCGCGCAGCATTACGCCATGCACGCATTTGTTGTTTATTGCCAAGAACCTCGAGCGGATTGGCGACCACGCGACCAACATCGCCGAAAACGTCTATTACTCGGCGACCGGCGCCACGCTTTCGGACGAGCGGCCGAAAGGCGGCGACGCCAACTACGCCGTCGTCCGGCCGAAGAGCGCCGAGTGATGCTAGGAAAGCCATTGGTGCTGGTGGTCGAGGACGAGGCTTCGTTGGCAACCATGCTCCGCTATAATCTGGAGAAGCAGGGTTTCCGGGTCGAAGAGGCGGTGGACGGGCAGGAGGCGATGGCCCGGATTTCGGAATCGCCACCGGACATCGTGCTGCTTGATTGGATGCTGCCGGTGATGTCGGGGATCGAAGTCTGCCGGCAAATCCGAAGGCGCCCGGCCACGCGCGACCTGCCGGTGATCATGGTGACGGCGCGGACCGAGGATCAGGACGCGGTGCGCGGCCTGAACACCGGCGCCGACGACTACATCACCAAGCCGTTCAGCATGGATGCGCTGCTGGCCCGCATGCGCGCGTTGCTGCGCCGCTCCGGCGCCGCCCCGGTCCGCGGTCAGCTCGTGTTCCACGACATCACGATGGACCTCTCGGCGCATCGCGTGCAGCGCAACGGGCGCGCGGTGCATCTAGGGCCGACCGAGTACCGGCTGCTGGAGTTCCTGATGCAGCACCAGCGCCGGGTCTTCAGCCGCGAGGAGCTGCTGAACGCGGTTTGGGGGCGCGATATCCATGTCGAGCCGCGGACCGTCGACGTGCACATCCGCCGGCTGCGCAAGAGCATCAACCAGAAGGGCGAGCTGGACGTGGTACGGACCGTACGGGCCGCCGGCTACGCGCTGGATACCGAGCAGATCTAACCGTCGTAGCGTCTGAGGGCGGGTTCCTGGAGGCAGACCCATCCAGGGTCATGGCCCGCCCAGCAGATCGTGTGAAAACCTGATGCATCGGGAGGTTGTCCCGTACTAGCCTCGATTTGGCGATTCGGGGGGTGCGGGACGTGGGCTACATCGAGGGTGTGGAGCGAGAGCAGGTCATGCTTCTGCCGGCGCGGGTCGAAGACTATGTCGGCGCGGGCGCGATGGTCCGCGTCATTGCAGCCTTCGTCCAGACGCTCGACATGACAAGGCTCGGCTTCGTGCGCTGCACGCCGGCCGAGACCGGGCGACCCGGTTACGACCCGCGCGCCATGTTGCGGCTTTATATCTACGGCTACCTGAACGGCGCGCGCTCGTCGCGCCGTCTGGAGCGGGAATGCCGAATCAACGTCGAGTTGATGTGGCTGATGGCCATGCTCGCCCCCGACTTCAAGACGATCGCCGATTTCCGCCGCGACAACGGCGCCGGGATCGTGGGCGCCTGCAAAGCCTTCGTGCTGTTTGCGCGTGAGACTGGCCTGATCGCCGGCGAGGTGGCGGCCATCGACGGCACCAAACTCGCCGCCGCGGCCAGCCGGCGCCGGGTGATGAGTGCTGACGACATCGCCGAGGCGATGCGCAAGCTCGACGAGAAAATCGCCGCGTTCCTTGCCGATATGGACGCGCGCGACGCTGCCGAAGGCGAGGCGTTCGACGAGACGCGCACCGAAGCGGCCCTGGCCAAGCTGCGCCAACGCCGCGGGCAACTGGCCGATCTGGCCGAGCGGATGGCGCGCCACGACCGCGCGCTCGGCGTGCTGGGCGAGCCCGAGGCGCGGCCGATGGGCCATGGCGCGCAGGCCAAACGGCCCGCCTATAACGTGCAGATCGCGGTGCAGGCAGAGAGCCACGTCATCGTTCATCACGAGGTGACGACGGCTGCCAACGACCATGCGCAACTCGAGCCGATGGCGCGCGCGGCACGCGATGCGCTGGGCGTCGAGACGATCCGGGTGGTGGCCGACACCGGCTACGCCAACGCCGGACAGGCGGCGGCCTGCGAGGCGGCCGGCATCGAGCCGGCCGTGCCGGCGCCGCCGCCTGCCAACAATGCCGGACATTACTTCTCCGCCGATCGGTTCACCCAAGATCCGGATGGCGACACGCTGACCTGCCCGGCCGGGCGCAAGCTGCGGCGCCGCGGCACGAACCTTCGGGACCAGGCGCGGCAATACCGGGCGGAAGACTGTTCCGGCTGTCCGCTCAAGCCGCAATGCACGGGCGGCCCGCGCCGTCACGTTTCCAAGTCCTTGTTCGAGGATGCCCGTGACCGCATGAACGCCCGCGCCGACCAGGCCGCGATGCGGCTGCGCCGCTGCACCGCGGAGCATCCGTTCGCAAGCCTCAAACGCGTCTTGGGCGGACGGCTTTTGTTGCGAGGGCAAGCCAACGCCGCCACCGAGACTGCATTTGCGGTGCTGGCCTACAATCTCACGCGCGTTGCCAACATCCTCGGCAGCCAGAGCCTGATCGAGAGGCTGGCTTGAGGGCAAGACCGCGCCACACATTCCGCCCGCCCCAACGCAAACCCGACCGGTCCAACCCCCACCGCGTTTCCACACGGTCTGGTAGGCGGGCCATCCACGTCTTCGGCCGGCTCCAAGAGCAAAGGCGTGGATCGTCCGCCGGCCGATAGAGTAAAGTCTCACCGAGCCGTAGTGTTAGGGCGCGTAGATCCAGAAATCTGCGGTCAGCACCGCGCCCGGAGCGGGCAATTTCGGGGTCTGCACGCAGACGAAGGGGTGTGGCTGGCTGCCGTAGCGGTCGCTCCAGGCCGCGGCGATACCGGCGAAATCCGCTGTCGACGAAACGAAATATTGCGCCCGCAGCAGGCTCTTCATCGAGGCGCCGGCGGCGGCGCACAGCGCCTCGGCATAGGCGTAGACGCACTGTGCCTGCACCGAACCGGCATGCGATAGCGAGTCGAACATCGGCGACAACTCCGTGCCGGCCACCTTACCATTTTTGCCGATCGGCATCAGCGCCGAGGGGAACAGGAACTCGCCGGCGCGCACGCAGGGGCCATAGGACACCATGCCGGGGAGGTCGGCCGTCACCACCTGCTTCCTGCACTTGGCGGTGCCGGTGAGGGCCAGCAAGTTGATCTCGTTGATGCCGCCGATGCTACCGAACGACTTGGTCGGCACGACGGTGATCGCGCAGGGAATGTCCTTGAAATGCTGGTTCCAGACATCGAGGAAGTCCGGGAAGTTCTCTGCGGTGTCGAGGTAGATTTGCGCCTTGACGGCGTTCTCCAGCGATGACCCGGCGGCTTCCAACGCCGGCTTCAGCTTGTGCTGAATGAGGAACTCGGTCTGCTTGCGCATCTCCGACCCGCCCCAGGCCGCGAAGTCCGGCACGTGGGCGCGGGGATCCAGGCCCTCGTTCTCGGCGGTCGCCATTTGGCCGGCGACGAAGATGAAATCGTTGCAGGTGATGGCTGGAACGAAGCCGGACCAAGTGGGCGCCGCGACATCCTTCGGATAGACCCGGCTGATCTTGTACTCCTCGCCCGGCATCACGGCGATCAACGAGGTGCAGATGGAGGTCTGGCTGCCCAGCGTGCGCTCCATGATCACCGAGGTGCTGGGTGGAATGTAATCGCCGAAAATGGCCCTGCGCGCCAGGTGATACGGATCGACCGCCTCCGGCGTAGGGTAGTACTGGTCCAGCCGCACGCCGTTGGCAAGGCTGGAGCCGAATTGCTCCAGGATCCCCTGCATGCGCTTGAGGATGAAATCCCCTTCGCGCCGGTAACGCGGCAGCCCCCAGAGCGGGAAGCCCTCCGGACCGGCGACGGCTTCGGGAATGCCGGTCTCGAAATCGAAGGCTTCATGGCCAGTCATGAAGATCCAAGGTCCGGCCTTGATGGCGTAGGCGTAGTTTATGCCGGTGCCGGCCAGGCCCGACACGGATTTCACTTCCAGATCCGACATCAATGACTCCAGTTTGTTGAGATGCTGCCTACGTGACGATCAGATAGCGCCGGCAAAGCCGCATGACGCAGAAGCGAAACAGCCGGTCGGTGAGGAAGCCGATCGTGCTGATGGTGACCAGAGCGACGAAGATGCGGTCGGTCTGCAACAGTAACGACGATGATTGCAGCAGATAGCCAAGGCCGACATCGGCGGCCAGCAGTTCCGCCGGGATGATGCTGACGAACGCGGAGGCGAGCGCCAACCGCATGCCGGTGATGATGCTGGGGATCGCCGAAGGCAGCACGATCAGCCGGAAGATCTGCGCCTCCGACGCGCCGAGGCAGAGCGCGGCATTTTGCCGCACCACCGGCGTGCGCGCGACGCCGGCGATGGTGCTGATCAGCACGATGAAGATCGTGCCCCAGAAGATCAGGAAGTATTTCGCCGGTTCGCCGATGCCGAACCAGATGACCGCGATGGGGATCATGGCCGTAGGCGAGAGAAAGCGCAGGAACTCGACGATCGGATCGGCCAGCTCGTTAACTAGGCGCAATCGTCCCATCAGCAGGCCGAGCGGAATGGCGACGCACGTGCCGGTGACGAAGCCGACGAGGACGCGCGACAGGCTCATCACGATATCCATGCCGAGCTCGCCCGACTGGCTCATCGGGACGAACGCCCGGGCCACTTTCAGCGGCGGCGGAATCAAGAATGGGTTGAAGACGTAGGTGGAGAGGATTTGCCAGATCGCGAGGCCGATGACGACCGACAGCACGGTCATCCCGACGCTGCGAAGCTGCCGCTTGTGCCCCGCGGTCAGGAATGACTTGCGCCGGGCCGCCGCCTGCTTCGGGCCGGATTGCGCCCCGATGCTCTCGGTCAGCGATGCCACATCTTCCTCCTCTGCGGGCTGATCCATAGCTCTGCTCAACCCACCGCCTCGCGTGGCCGCGAATGGTCGAGTATGTCCTCAAATTCCTGGAACATCCGGCCGAGCTGCGGGTCGGTTGCCGCACGCGGGCGCGGCAAGCCGACTTCCTCCATCCGCGCGATGCGCGAACCAGGACCGACATTCATGATGGCGACGCGGTCAGCCAGCGCCAGCGCTTCCATGATGTCGTGCGTGACGAAGACAATAGTGCAGCCGGTGCGCTGCCACACCTCGAGCAACGCCACATGCATCCGCCGCCGCGTGATGGCGTCGAGGGCCGCGAACGGCTCGTCCATCAGGAACACGTCGGGATCGACCGCCAACGCGCGGGCGATTTGCAGGCGTTGCCGCATGCCGCCGGAGATTTCGCTTGGCAGCTTGTGGCGGTGCTCTGTCAGGTTCACCAGAGCCAGGCATTCCTCGGCCCGGCTGAGCCGGGTGGATTTCAGCTGTCGTTGCAGGCGAAGACCAAATTCCACGTTCTGCTGAACAGTCAGCCAAGGCAGGAGCGCGGCGCCAGCGTCCTGGAAGAACATAACTCGTTCCTTGCTCGGCCCAGTCACCTTATGACCGCGATAGAGCAGGTTGCCGCCCGTCGGCTTCTCGAACCCGGCGAGCAAGTTGAGCAGCGTGCTCTTGCCACAGCCGGACGCGCCGAGCAGGCAGAGAAACTCGCCTTGGCGCACCTGCAGTTCGACACCGGAAAGCGCGAGATAGGGTTGGTCGGTTCCGAACGTCTTCGAGACGCCCTGCAAGGTGAAGACGTCGGGCGCCATCGCGCTACGAATTTGGGCAGGAGCGTGCCGGCATCGAATCCCATTTGGGATCGAGGGCCACGAGCGCCTTGTCGTAGACCAACTGGTCGAAATCCAGCGTGCCCGTGAACAATCCCTGACCCTTCATCCAGCTCGTGAGATGGCAAAAATCGTTATAGAAGACCGTATCGAAACCGGGATAACGGTCGATGATTTGCCAGGTGAATTTGGTCAGATCCTCGTCCATGCCGAGCTTCTGATGCGTGTACGCGGCGACATCGGCAAAGTGCGTCTTGGCGTACTGGCCACCCTTGATCATCGCCGCCAGGAAGAGCTGCACCGTCTTCGCGTTCTCCGGATTGGCGAGCCACGCCGTCCGGGCGCCAAACAGCGAATAGCCATTGATGTAGCCGTCGGCGTTGGCGAGCGTATGCAGCTTGCCGGGGCAGATTTGTTCCGCCTGGGCTCCGAACGGATGCCAGATGAAAATGCCGTCGACGCTGCCTTGGCACAACGCCACCGGCATGACTTGAGTGTCGAGATTCTTTACCGTCACGTCTGATTGCGGAATGCCGTTCTTGGCCAGATACTCCGAAATGAACCAAGAACCGGTCGAGCCGACGCGGGTGGCGATCGTGCGTCCTTTCAGGTCCTGCGGTGTTTTGATGCTGTCGGCGACGGTGGCGATGTAAGTGGCGGAGTCACGCTCGACCACTCCGACGATGCGGTAGTCGTCTTTTGCCGCCTGCCAATAGGAGACGGCGGGTGTCTCGCCGGACATCACCAGATCGCCGGCGCCGTTCCTGAAAGTCTGCAGCGCCGTGGTGCCGGACGGAAATAGCTTCATCTGCACGTCGAGGCCAGCGGCTTTGAAGTAGCCCTGCTCCTGCGCCATCCATATCGAATCCAGGCTGGCGAGCGGCCCGACGAAGATGGTGAGCGTGCGGTCCGCGCGCGCGATCTGCGTCGAGGCTGCAGTAATGGCCGCCACCATTACCATCGTCGCGAACAGGCTCTGCATCCTCTGCAACATCGCCACCTCTGCGGAAACGCGCGCGGCAAACTGCGCGCTTGCGGCGGAATAAAGCAAATCGGTTGCCGATTTTGTCAACAGCGATCTCAAAATTCGTGCACGACCGATCCAGCATGACGCCGTGTTGAGCACAATCGAGTGGAGCTCGACCAAATCGCCCAAAATTTCATCCGCGAGTGTCGAGTTAGCGCTTGCGCCGGGACGGGCGCCATTTCAGCGCGAGATGCTCGAACAGGGTGATCGCGCCGATGCCAAGCGTGGTGAAGATCGTGATCGAGAGCAGGGCGGCGAACACCAAAGGTGTGTCGAGGTCGAATTGGCCGGAGAGAATCAGATGGCCGATGCCGTCATTGCCGCCAATGAACTCGCCGACGATGGATCCCACCAACGCGAGCGGGAATGCAACCTTCAGCGCGTCGGTGATGTAAGGCACCGCATTCATCAGCCAGACTTTGACAAAAATCCGCCACGCCGTGCCGCCGGCTAGGGTCGAAAGATCAATCACGTCGGCCTCGATCTCGGCGAGGCCGCCGGGTCACGCTCGAGCGTGGCGTTGGAGGCGATCAGCACGTAGCCAAAAATGTCGTAGCCCCAATCGGCAAAGGAGGAGAAATAAGCGGTTTTGCCCTGTGGCGTCGCGACCCGGGTCAGCGCGGGGATATCGCCGTCGGAGGTCGCGGTGAACATGTCGACTTGGCCGCTGAGCAACAGAGAAAAGTACACGCTCGGATCGGCAGCGATCCAGTTGAGCTTGGCCGGGTCGAGGCTTTTGGCATCGAGGATGATCGGCAGGATCACCCGGACGCTGTCGGTCTGCGCGGCGGCAATCTTCTGGCCGAGCACCGATTCGGGCGTGGGGTGCGGCGAGAGCGCGGCGAGGCCGTTGGTGCTGATGTCGGTATAGACGAAGAAGCCCTTCACCTTGGCGCCTTTGGCGACGGCCTGGGCGACGGAGCTGACATCGGCCATGCCGAAATCGGCCTTGCCGCTGTCGATGGCGGTGATGACGAAGCCGCTGCCGGTGGCCGGCGCGATCTGAATGTCGAAACCAGCGTCTTTGTAGAAGCCTTTGTCGAGGCCGACGAAGAACGGGACGTGCCTGCCGTTAAACACGTAATTGGTCAGGAAGGTTATCTTCTTGGGCGCGGTCTGGGCGCTCGCGGAGGTGACAAGCGCCATGCTGGCGAGCGCCGCAAGCAGAAATCTACGGATCATGGGGCGCTCCCGCCAAAATACTTGGAGAGGTCGACGCTGTCGGCGCCGGGGATCTTCTTGCGCTCGTACTCGCCGCGGCGGGCGAACGGGACGGTCGCGTCGATCCCCAGGCGGCCCCAATGTTCCTTGTGCGGATCGCGGTAGAAGGACGGCGTATCCGGAATGATCAGCACGTCCTTGTCGGGCCGCGAGCGGGTGAGCACCGCCCACATCACGTCGTCCATGCTGTAGATGTCGACATCCTCGTCGACCACGGTGCAGGTCTTGGCCCAGGTCGGCTCCGCGCCGAATACGGCGAGCAGGACCTGGCGGCCGTGGCCTTCGTATTGCTGCTTGATCTTGACGACGGTGTGCAGGACGAAGGGTTGGCAGGTGACGTCGATGATGCCTGGCAGCACGGCGTTGATCCGCTGGTAGATGTTGGCCGCGACCGAGAGTTCGAGCGTCAGCACTTCCTCGGAGGAGCCGCACAGGATCGAGTGGAACACTGCGTCCTTGCGGCAGGTGACGCCCAACACCTCGAACACCGCATTCTTGCCGACCGGGGTGTAGTAGCCCATGAACTCGCCGAACGGCCCCTCGTCGCGCCGCTCGTTCGGCAAGAAGCGGCCCTCGATGACGATCTCGGTGGTCTCGGGCACCATCAGGTCCACATGCTTGCAAGGCCGCATCGCGATTGGCGCGCCCTGCAGCTTGGCGGCGACCTCCATTTCGTCGGCGTCATAGGGCAGTGGCGCCGCGGCGGTCAGGAAGCTGGCCGGCGGCGGCCCGATCAGCATGGCGGCCTCGAGATAATCGCCGCGCTGCTCCGCCTTTTCGTGGTACAGCGTCAGGTGATGGCGCGGCGCCAGACGGCAGCGCAGCTCCTGGTCGCTGATGAACATCGAGCGGTGGAAGGAGAGATTCTGCACGCCCGTGTCCGGCTCCTTGGCCAGGAACATGGCCGACGTGAAATACGGCCCACCATCGCGCTCGGAATAGGTAATGAGCGGCAGGTCGCTCAGCTTGCACTCGACGTACTCGATGTTGCTGGTGCCCGGCACCGCGGCCGGCATGTCGCGGCTGCTGGCGATGGTGGCGAGGTTGTTCCACTGCTTGCAGAAATCGTCGGCGCCGATGCCGATGATCTCGGCCAGCCGATGGCGCGTGCCGTAAATATTGGTCAGCACCGGCAGCTTCGAGCCGATCACGTCGTGGAACAGGATCGGCTTGCCCCAGCGCTTATGCGCCGCGTCCGTCACCGCCGCGAGTTCGTGCTTCGGATCGACGGTCCGGTGCACCTCGAGCAGCTCGCCGCGGGCCCGCAGCTTCTCCATGTATTCGCGCAAATCGGAACCTTCAGTGTTGGTCTGCCCAAACCCGGGCGCAAAACTCGGGATAGGTCTCCAGCATCTCCGCCCTGACCGGTCCGCGCAACAAGGCCAATTGCTCTGGTCCGGGTTCAGGCGTCTCCGGCGCGTCCTCGCCGTCATAGTCAAAGCCGGTCGCCTCACGGATATCCCCGGCGGATTGGCCCGGGTGACGCGACGCAAGCGAGAATCGCGCACGTCCCGGATCGAACCGGAACACGCACCTTCCCGTCACCAGCGCCTGTGCCGTGCCCCGCCGGAACTGACCCGGTGGCGACACGCCCGGCGCGCTCACCGCGTCCACGCGCGGCACCAGGACGCGCCGGCTGTGCTCCTCGCGGAACAGGATCGTGCGCGGCACCATCATGTACATGAACGCGGAGCCGAAACTGCCCGGGAAGCGCACGCTGCGCCCCGGCCAATCCCCGGTCCCGATCAAATTGAGGTTCGCCTGCCCGTCGATCTGGCCGCCGCCGAGGAAAAACAGGTCGATCCGCCCTTGACCGGCCAGATCGAACAGCTCGCGCGACCCCTCGGTGAACGGATTGCCGGTCCTCCGGTGCAAGAGCGAGAGCCGGACCGGATGGCCCATCTTGCGCACCAGCCAGCAGGCAGCGGCGGGTATGGGGCTGGCGGCGCCGACGGCGATGTGGCGGGCGGGCGGGGCGGCCGGGTCGAGGATGAGGGCAGCGATCGCGGCCGCCAGACGTTCCTCCGGCTGGATCACTCCGCGGCCGCCCGGTGGCGGAAGACGTGCTGGTCGAGATAGGCCCGGAACCCGGCATCGCTGCGGGCGGCCCTGGCATATTCGCTGATATGGGCGGCGTCCGCACCGTATTCGTCCAGCAGCGCGATCGGCCAGGCGCCGTGCTCGGCCATGGCGACGGCGTCGATATAGGTCCCGCTGATGGCGCCCGGCGCGAGGTGTTCGTCCTCGAGCAGGTTGCCCTCGACGATCCGCTCGACGGTCACGAGCGTCCGCTTGGCGGCATGGGCCAGGGTTGCAAGCTCCCGGCGCCGCCCGACCCAGACATTGCCTTGCGCGTCGGCCATCACGGCATGGAACACCGCGATGTCCGGCGCCAGCGCCGGGATCAGGACGATCTCGTCCGGCTCGCCCGCCAGCGGGTTCTGGATCACCTTCCAGTCCGGCCGATGCGCCAGCACGTCACTGCCGAGCACGCCGCGCAGCGGCATGAACGGTACACCCTTCTCCGCCGCCTGCAGGGCGGTATGAATGGCCGGGCAGGTCGCATCGAGGACGCGAATGCTCCCCGCAGCGACTGCGGCGGTGAAGCGCGGCGCCATCCCAGCCTCACCCAGCGTCACCGCGCTGGTCTGCACCTCGGCCACGCAGCCGGCGCCGATCAGCAAATCGGTGGCGTAGCCAGAGACGGGCACGCCAACCAGTCGCAGCCCGCGGGCCCCGCGCCGCACCAAAGCACGGGCGAACTCGCAGGGCGCGAGCGAATTGTCCGGCGGCAAGGCCAGCAAGGCGCCGTCTGGCACCAAACCCGCGAGCGCCGGCAGGTCGATCATCCGAGCGCCGCCGCCAGCGCCTCGGCGCTGCGCCCGTTGGCGATCGTCGCCGCCCGGGCCTGGAAGTGCGTGCCGCCGACCCGGGCGAAGGCGTGGTCCGCGTCGGGATAGACATAGGCGTGCACGTTGGCATGGCCCTTCGCCGCCGCGACCACCTTGGCGCGGCCCTCTGGCGGGAAGAACTTGTCCTGGTCGGCAATGTGCAGCAGCAGCGGCGCGTGCACGCGGTCCAGCCCGGCGATCAGCCCATCGAGCCCGACGCCGTAATAGGAGACGTTCACGTCCGCATCGGATTCGAGCGCCATCATCATCGCCAGCCGCCCGCCGAGGCAGTAGCCCATGGTGCCGACCTTGCCGTTGCCGCCCTCGAGCTTGCGCCCGGCGGCGACGGTGGCCTTCAAATCCTCGACGCCCTTCGGTTGATCGAAGGCGTTCATCAGCGCAAACGCCTCTTTCCACTCGGCTTCCGACTTGTCGGTTAGGTTGACGCCGGGGCGGATGCGCCAGAACAGGTCGGGCGCCAGCACGTGGAAGCCCTGGGCGGCGACTTCGCGCGCGGTCTCCTGCATGGAGTCGTTGACCCCGAAGATCTCTTGGATGAGTACGATGACGCCTGCGGGCGAGTGCGGCGCCTTGGCGAGGAACGCGTCGAACGTGCCGGCGCCGTCGGTCGCGGTGATCTTGATGCTGTCCATGCGATCCTCCTCCTGCTGCTGCCGCAAGGTATAGCAGGAGGAGATATCGCCTTATATCCCCCTCGCTTCGGGAGATTCAGAAGGGTTAGATGTAGTGCTCCGCCAGCGGTGCGAAGCCGTTGAAGCGCTGGCTGGCGTAGGTCGTGACGTACGCGCCTGTCGATTCGACCTGCACCACGTCGCCGCAGCGCAAGCCGAGCGGCAGACGGTAGTTGGACTTCTCGTAGAGAATGTCCGCCCCGTCGCAGGTCGGTCCGGCGATCGCGACCGGCCCGGTCGCTTGCCCATCACACGGCGTCGCGATCCGGTATTTGATCGACTCGCCCTCCGTCTCGGCAAGGCCGCCGAAACGGCCGATGTCGAGATAGACCCAGCGCACCGGGTCGTCGGAGCCCTTGTGGCAGACCAGCACCACTTCGCTCTGCACCAAACCGGCGTCGCCCACCAGAAAGCGGCCGGGCTCGATCAGGATCTCCGGCAAATCGTTGCCGAAATGCTGGGTCATGGCGTGCATGATCGCGTCGGCGAACCGGTCGATCGCGGGGATCTCGTCGCGGTAGCGCACCGGATAGCCGCCGCCCAGGTTGACCATGCGCAGGTTCACGCCGGCGCGGGCGAGATCGGTGAACAGCATGCCGACCCGGCCGATCGCGGTTTCGTAGCTGCCGGTCGTCGTCTGCTGGCTGCCGACATGGAAGGAGAGGCCGAACGGGTCGAGCCCCATCTGCCCGGCGCGGATCATCAGATCGCGCGCCGTCTCCACGGTGGTACCGAATTTCCTCGAGAGCGGCCACTCGGCACCGTCATTCTCGACCAGCAAGCGGCAATAGACTTTCGCGCCCGGCGCGTGCTGCGCGAGCTTCTCCAACTCCTCGGCGGAATCGAACGCGAACATCGTCACTCCAGCCGAGTGCGCGCGCTGGATCGCCGACACCTTCTTGATTGTGTTGCCGAAGCTGATCGCGTCCGGGTGGGCGCCGGCGTCCAGGCAGAACTGAACCTCCTCGAAGCTCGCCGCGTCGAAGCTGCTGCCGAGGCCGACCAGGCGCTGCAGGATTGGCGTCGCCGGGTTGGCCTTCACCGCGTAGTAGACGCGGGCGAGCGGCAGGGCGTGGGTCAGTGTGCGGTAGTTCTGCTCCACCCGGTCCACGTCGAGCACGAGGCAGGGCGTGGCCAAGACGTTGTCAGCCAGATACCGGGCGATTTTAGGGGTCATCGCGCCTAGTCTCCATAGTCAAACGCCCGCATGGATGATGCGGGCGTGCTCGCCGGATGGGCCGGCGAAGCGGGTTAACGAAACGGTCGAACGAACCAGCGAGACAGTGTTTGCCAGAACGCTTGACGTCGTTACGTAACCCGGGAGGGCCAGAGGCACGTGCGTTGCTGCGTGGGGGGCAAATAGTCGCAGCTTCTCCCCCACGCAAGAGGTTTTCCCGCATACCATGGAAATACTTTGGCGTGTGCGGCAACAATGCAGCATTGCGTCAGAAGCACCTTCTAACCAATTGACTTTATATTCGGGAGCTTCCGGGTATGACCCAACACCCTATCCCCGAAGCGCCCCCGGAAATCCCGCTGCCGCGCGAAGACGCAGCCGGGCCCGGCAGGGAAGTACAACGCGTCTTGCAGGCTCCAGATGCGATCGCGCTCGGGCGGCTCGCCGATTCGCCGGCAGAGATCCCGTGGCGCGGTTGGCGGCAGGTGATCCGCCGCACCTTCTTCGAGATGATCACCGACCGCGCCTCGCTGGTTGCCGCCGGCTGTGCCTTCTACGGCACGCTGGCGCTGTTTCCGGCGATCTCGATGCTGATCTCGCTGTATGGCCTGATGTTCGACCCGGTGACCGTCGAGCCGCAGCTCGCCGTATTGCGCGACTTGCTGCCGCCGGCGGCCTTCCAGCTCATCTCCGATCGCGTGCACTGGCTGGTGAGCCGGCCGCCCAGTACGCTCGGCCTCGGCCTGATGATCAGCATCGGGGTGGCGCTGTGGAGCTCGGCATCAGGCGTCAAGTCGCTAATCACCGCGCTCAACCTCGCCTACGAGGAGCGGGAGGTGCGCAGCTTCTTCGTCTATCAGTTCACCGCGTTCACCATCACGCTCTGCGCGATCATCAGCTGCGTGATTGGGCTGGCGCTGCTGGTCGGCTTGCCGGCGGTGCTGAACTTCGTCGGCGTGCCGACCAAGCAAAGCGTGTGGCTGCATATCGCCAGCTTCGCGATGTTGCTGCTGGGGATTTTGATCGGGCTGTCGCTGCTCTACCGCTATGGCCCGTGCCGCAATACGCCGAAATGGCATTGGGTGACGCCGGGCTCGGCGGTGGCGACCGTGCTGTGGACGGCCGTCTCGGAGCTGTTCTCGTGGTATGTCGGCAACTTCACGACCTACGACACCACGTACGGCCCGTTGGGAACCGTCGTGGCGACCATGATGTGGTTCTACGTCACAGTGTATGCCGTGTTGCTCGGAGCGGAGCTGAATGCCGAGCTAGAATTACAGACGGTGCGTGACTCCACGCGTGGGCCGCCGAAGCCCTTGGGTTCGCGTGGCGCGTATGTCGCCGACCATATCGCCGAGGACTAGGCAGCATCTCGGCGGCGACGTCGTCATCATCGGTCGCCTCGGCCACCTCGACGTCCTCCGGCTTGGCCGGGGTCAGCGTGACCATGGCGGTGCCGCTGCCGAGCATGCCGAGCCGCGCCGCCGCCTCGCGGGATAGATCGATGATGCGGTAGCCGCGGAAGGGCTGGCGATCGGTGATGGTGACGACGACCGAGTTGCCGGTCCCCTGCATCGTCACGCGCACCCGGCTGCCGAGTGGCAATTCGGGGTGCGCGGCGGTCATAGCGTTCTGGTCGTAGACGGCGCCGCTGCTGGTGCGGTGCCCGTTGAAGCCTTTGCCGTACCAGGAGGCTTGGCCGCTTTCTTCCCAGTTTGATTGGACCGCGTCAGCGGCCTTGCAGGCGCCTTGCAGCAGCAGCATCGTCGCCACCACGCCAGGGAGCAATCGGATAGCGGATTTCAGCATCCGAGACCTCGCTCTGTTGTTCACGAACCATGTGATGGCTTAATGACAGGCCAGAAGCAACCGTTAAATTTCTCGTGATCTATATCTGGTTTATATGTCAATCCAGGTATATTGGTTGAGGAACTACCAACACGAACAATCAACCCACTCCTCAATTAATCGAAACGACACGGTTTGACTTCTTTGGATTGCGGGCAGAACTCCTCTCTCCTTTTTGTATCGACAATCACGCTGGGTGACACCGAAGTCATGCTGCTAAAGCAAAACGGCGCGCCAGAGGCGCGCCGTTTTGCACACGCTATCAGAAAGAAATTCTAGCGGATCAGGCCGGTCAACGGGCTCGAAGGGTCCGCGCCCATCCGCCGCTTCATCCGGCCAGCCAGCCGCGCTAGCCGCCCGGCCTCGACCGCCAGCTTCATGGCGCGCGCCATCCGCACCGGGTCGCCGGCATGCGCGATCGCTGAGTTCAGCAGCACCGCGTCACAGCCGAGCTCCATCGCGATCGCCGCGTCGGACGCCGTGCCGACGCCGGCATCCACCAGCAGCGGCACGTTGGCCTGCTCGATCAGCATCGACAGCATCGCCGGGTTTTGAATGCCCAAGCCCGAGCCGATCGGCGCGCCCAACGGCATGATCGCAATGCAGCCCATTTCTTCGAGCCGCTTGGCCGCCACCGGGTCGTCGGCGCAGTAGACCATCACCTCGAACCCATCGCGGATCAGCGCATCGGCGGCCTCGAAGGTCGCGGCCATGTCAGGATACAGGTGCGGTGGCGGCCCGAGCACTTCGAGCTTCACCAGGTTCCAGCCGCCGGCCTCGCGCGCCAGCCGCAGCGTGCGCACTGCGTCATTGGCGGTGTGGCAGCCGGCTGTGTTCGGCAGGTAGGTGTAGCGCTTCGGATCGACGAAATCCTGCAGCATCGGCGCCCCCGGGTCCGACAAATTGACCCGGCGCACCGCCACGGTGACGATCTCGGCGCCCGAGGCCTCGATCGCCGCCGCCGTCTCCTCAAGGCTTTTGTACTTGCCGGTGCCGACGACCAGCCGCGAGCGGAACTGCCGGCCCGCCACGGTCCAGGTGTCGTCCGAAGCTGCGAACCCGTCCATGGTCAGCCTCCTCCAATGAAATGCACGATTTCGAGCTGGTCGCCTTGCTGCAGCAGCACCTCGTCATAAGTGGAACGCGGCACGATCGCCTCGTTCCGCTCCACCGCAACCTTGCGCCGGTCCAACCCAAGCTGTTCCAGCAGGCCGGCAACTGATAGCCCGGCGGCAACGCGCCGGGCTTCACCGTTCAGGCTAACGCTGATTGCGGGCGCCACGGTCGAGCTCATGACTGGGATATGTGGATCGGCATCGTCATCGGCAAGCAAACCCTCCGCAGGACAGGCCCTCTAGGCGCGCGCGGCCAGGGCGCCTCGGATCTCGTCGAGGATCGCTGGGTCATCGATTGTGGGCGGGGGAGGCGCGGCTTGACCGTCGGCCAGGCGGCGGATGCTGCCGCGCAGGATCTTGCCCGAGCGCGTTTTCGGCAGCCGGGCGACGACAAAAGCCTCCTTGAACGACGCCACCGGCCCGATCCGCTGGCGCATGAGCGCCACCAGCTCGCCCACAAGGTCCGCCTCCGGGCGTGTCACACCCGACTTCAACACCACGAGACCCAGCGGGACTTGACCTTTGAGCGCATCCGCCGCGCCAACCACCGCGCACTCGGCGACGTCGGGGTGGCTCGCCAGCACTTCCTCCATCGCCCCGGTGCTCAGCCGGTGCCCGGCGACGTTGATCACGTCGTCGGTGCGCCCCATCACCCAGGAGTCGCCGTCCAGATCGACCTCGCCGGCGTCGCCGGTGCGATACCAGCCGGGGAAATCAGCCAGATAGGCGGTCCGGAACCCCTCCGCGTTGCGCCACAGCGTCGGCGCGCAGCCCGGCGGCAGTGGCAGGCGCAGCGCGAGATTACCCGCTGCGCCGAGGGGCAGCACTTCGCCGGCATCACTCAGGGCGCGGACGTCGTAGCCCGGGCAGGCCCGCCCGCCCGAGCCCGGCTTGAACGGCGACAGGCCGAGGCCACGGAACCGGGCGGTGATCGGCCAGCCCGTCTCGGTCTGCCACCAATGGTCGATGACCGGCCGGCCTAGCTTCTCCTCGATCCAGGTCGCCGTCGGCGGATCGCAGCGCTCGCCGGCCAGGAACAGCGCCTCGAAGCGGGAAAGGTCGTATTTCGGCAGGAGGGACGCGTCCGGATCCTGCTGCTTGATCGCCCGCAGCGCGGTGGGCGCCGTGAACAGCACCTTCGCCCCGTGCTGGGCGATCACGCGCCAAAAGGCGCCGGCGTCCGGCGTGCCGACGGGCTTGCCCTCATACAGGACGCTGGTGCAGCCGGCGAGCAGCGGCGCATAGACGATATAGGAGTGGCCGACGACCCAGCCGACATCGCTTGCGCACCAATACACGTCGCCGGGCTGCACGCCGTAGATCATGTCCATCGACAGGTGCAGCGCGACGGCGTAGCCGCCGGTGTCGCGGACGACGCCCTTCGGCTTCCCGGTCGTGCCCGAGGTATACAATATATAGAGCGGATCGGTGGCCGCGACCGGCACCGGGTCATGCGGCGCGGCGCGGGCCTCTTCCTCCAGCAGGTCGAAGTCACGCCCCGCCTGCATCGCCGCAGCGAGCATGGGGCGTTGCAGGATCAGGCAGAAGCGCGGCGTGTGCGCGCTCATCGCGATCGCCGCATCGAGCAGCGGCTTGTAGGCGATGACCCGGCCGGGCTCGAGCCCGCAGGAGGCGGAGATGATCGCGGCGGGCTCGGCGTCCTCGATCCGCTTGGCGAGCTCCGCGGCCGCGAAGCCGCCGAACACCACCGAATGCACCGCGCCCAGCCGGGCGCAGGCGAGCATGGCGATCACCGCTTCGGGCACCATCGGCATGTAGATCACCACGCGGTCGCCGCGGGCGACGCCGCGCGCCGCCAGCGCGCCGGCGACCCGCGCCACCCGGTCGCGCAACTGCGCGTAGCTGAAGCTTTCGACCCGGCCCGCCATTGGGCTGTCCCAGATCAGCGCCGCCTGGCCGCCGCGTCCGGCAGCGACGTGCCGGTCGAGGCAGTTATGCGCGATGTTGAGCATCCCGCCGGCGAAATACTGGCCGTAGACGCCTAGCGTCGCGTCGAAACCCTGGTCCCAGCGCCGCGACCACTCGAGCGCTTCCGCCTGGCGCTCCCACCAGCCGACCGGATCGGACTGCCAGGCCGCGTATTCGGCGGCGTAGCGGTCAGGCGGGGTGGTCATCGTTGCGCGGCTGCCGGAGTGACGGCTTGGCCGCCCGGGTTGCTTGCACCCATCTATCCCACTCCCCTGCGCCGGCAGCGACGTTCGTGGACGAAAGCAGAGGCTGATGCAGCGTGCAGTGTCAAGCGAGTCGGTTCGCATTCGGAGCCGACTTCAGTTCGAGATCAAAATGTTAGCAGAGCGTTACTTACGACTTGTTCATATCCGGATAGTAGCAGTTACGAAGCTGGGCTATCGTCTGCCTGAGGCACGTCAAGTGCCGCGGCTTTAATGAACTTTGCGGAGGAATTGATCGTGGCTAACCGAACGAATTCGACGTATGTTTCGCGTCGCACCCTGCTGGCCGCGAGTGCCGCAGCCGGCTTGATCCCGGGCGCGATCCGGCCGAGCCGCGCCGCCGATGACACACCGGTGGGGACCTGGCCGGCCGGCACGCAGGGCAATGCGGTGTTTTTCGGCCTCGGCTGCGAGAGCACCGGGCCGTACTCCGCCCAGGGCGGAGACCTGCTGAAGGGCTATCAGCTCGCGATCAAGCATCTCAACGAGAATAACGGACTCATCCGGCAGATCGCGCCGGCGTCCAAGCCAGGCATTCTCGGCAAGACGATCAATTTCCAGAACGCCGATACCGCGTCGAACCCGAACAATGCGGTCCAGGCCTTTACCCGCTATATCGACCAGAACAAGGCCATCATGGTCACCGGGTCCGTCTCCTCGGCGGTGGCGATCGCCGCGCAGAAGCTCGCCGACCGGGACAAGGTCATCTACCTGGCCGGTATTTCCGGGTCCAACGAGACCACCGGCGTGGATTGCCAGCGCTACGGCTTCCGCTCGTGCCATTTTGCCTACACAGCCGCCGCGGCGCTCGCGCCGGTCCTGGCCAAGGAACTCGGCGCCACGCGCAAGGTCGCCTATCTGGTGCCCGACTACACCTATGGCCGCACCGTGCTCGACAGCATGAAGAAGTTCACCGAGCCGAAGGGCTGGAAGACGGTGTCCGTACAGCTCTGCCCCTTGGGTTCGACCGATTATTCCTCCTACTTGCTCAACTTGATGGCGTCTGGGGCGGATACGCTGGTCAATATCTGCTTCGGTGCGGACGGCGTGAATTCCGTCAAGCAGGCCAGCCAGTTCGGCGCGCTCAAGCAGATGAAGCTGGTGATGCCGTACAACGCGCCGTTCCTCGCCAACGAGGTCGGCGCCGACATTATGGAGGGCGTTTACGGCACCACCGAGTTCTGGTGGACGCTTGCGGACACGAGCCCGATGGCCAAGACGTTCGTCGACGAGTTCAAGCAAGCCTACAACTACAATCCCGAGTGGGGCGCGCACACCGCCTACCTGCAAACCGCGCTGTATGCGCGCAATGTCGAGAAGGCGGGGACGTTCCGCCCGGTCGAGGTGATCAAGGAATACGAGAAGGGCGAGCCAGTCGACACGACCATCGGGACGGTGCACTGGCGCGCTTCCGATCACCAACTCGTCCGGCCCGTCTACATCATCAAGGGGAAGGCCAAGAAGGACATGAAGGGCCCGGACGATTTCTACGACATCGTCGCCACCGTGCCCGGCGAGCAAGTCATGCCGCCCGAGGGCGAACTCGGCTGCAAGCTAGGCTCGTATACCTGAAAGCGCCTCATTGATCACCGTCTTCGGACTGCCGCTCGGGCTGATTCAGGCCCAGGCGTTCAACGGGTTGCAGCAGGGCATGTTGCTCGCCCTGATCAGCGCCGGGCTCACCATCATCTATGGTGCGCTCGGCGTGCTGAACCTGGCGCATGGCGCGCTCTACACGGTGGGCGCCTATGCGGGCTTCATGGCCTACGCGCAGACCGGGTCCTTCCTGGTGGCGATCCCCTGCGCGGCGCTGGCCGCCCTGGCCACCGGGCTGGTGATGGAGCGGGTGGTCGTGCGCTTCTACTACAGCCGGCCGGACGAGGATCAGATCCTGGTCACCTTCGGCGTCGGCATCATCCTCGTCGAGGCGATCCGTGCCGCGTTCGGCGGCCAGTCGCAGAGCGTGCCGATCCCGGATTGGGGGCAGGGCGCTTCTAATCTTGGCGTCCTGATGTTCCCGTTCCCTTGGTATAAGATCCAGACGATCGCGATCTCGGCGGTCTTGCTGCTGGCCTTCTACCTGGTGCTCTACAAGACCAAGCTGGGTCTGGTCGTGCGGGCTGGGATCGAGGATGCCGGCATGGTCAACCTGCTCGGCATCAACGTCTACCGGGTGTTCCTGATCGTGTTCGGCCTCGGCGCGATGGCGGCCGGGCTGGCGGGGATCATCAACTCGCCGATCACCGCGCCCACGCCGGATGTCGGCGAGCGGTATTTGGTGTTCAGCTTCGTCGTGGTGGTGATCGGCGGCGTCGGCTCGTTCGCCGGGGCCGTGCTGGGCGGGATCGTCGCGGGCGAGATCATGACGCTGACCTCGCTGTTCAACCCATCGTATTCGGAGGTCATGCTGTTCGCGGTGATGGCCCTGATCCTGCTGCTGCGGCCGCAAGGCTTCTTCGGCCAGGCAGGGCGCGCCTGATGCCGGACAATTCGATCGTCGTTGCCCCGCCGGTCGCGGCGAAGCGGCGGTGGCCATTCGCCGAGTTGGGGCTTGCTGCCGGGTTGATTGTGGCGCCGTTCGTGCTGCCCTTCATCGCGGCCGACGTGCCGATGCTGAGCCGCATCCTCGTCTGGGGGCTGTTCGGGCTGGGCTTTGCGATCCTGTTCGGCTTCACCGGGCTGCTGTCGCTGGGCCAGGCCGTGTTCTTCGGCACCGGCGGGTTCGTGACCGCCTGGCTGATGACCGCGCAAGGGGTGCCGGCCTTGCCGGCGCTGTTGGCCGGCACCGTGGTGGCCACGCTGGTCGGAATTGTGATTGGCTACTTCACCGAGCGGCGGCGCGGCATCTACTTTGCCATGATCACCTTGGCGTTCGGCGAGATGTTCGCCCATCTCGACCTGACCACCTTCGCCGCCTTCACCGGCGGCGAGAACGGGTTGCCGGGCGTGCCGCCGCCTGCCGTGCTCGGCTGGCACGCGGATACCGCGCTCGGCATGTATGGGTTTATCGCCGGCTTCTTCTTCGTCGGCTACGTCATCGCGCGGCGGATCATCGCCTCGCCAGTCGGCCGGATCCTGACCGCGATCCGCGACAACGAGCAGCGGGCGCTGGCGACCGGCAACGCCGTGCATCTTTACAAACTCTGCTCGTTCACCATCGCGGCTGCTTATGCGGGGCTGGCCGGCGGCTTGCTCGGCATCTTCCAGAACTACATGCCGCCGGACGCCTTCGCCTTCGAGACTTCGGGCCAATTGCTGATCCAGACGGTGATCGGCGGTGCGGCGACCCTGCTCGGCCCGCTGGTCGGCGGCGCCGTGTGGATCTATCTGCGGGAGACGCTGCAGCATTCGCTGGGCCTCGACACCAGCTGGCGGCTGATCCTCGGCTTCGTCTTCGTGCTGCTGGTCAGCTTCCTGCGGCAGGGAATTGTGGGCGAGATCATCCGCCTGGTTCGACGGCCGCCGCCGGTGCTCGACGTCGATCACGACGAGTCGCCGGTGCCGCGCGAGACCTTGCCCGACTATCCCGCCGCCGTGCATGGCCCGGTAATTCTCGAGACGCGCGGGCTAACCAAGCGGTTCGGCGGGCTGGTCGCCAACGAGAACGTCAATTTCCAGGTCAACGAGTTCGAGGTGCGCGGCCTGATCGGTCCCAACGGCGCCGGCAAGAGCACGTTCTTCCGCATGCTGGCGGGCGAGATGAAGCCGAGTGCCGGCGCCGTGCTGTTCCGCGGCCAGGACATCACCAATGCCGGGGTGTGCAACATCTGCCAGCAGGGGATGGCGAAGAGCTACCAGATCAACCAGCTCTTCGACCGGCTGACGGTGCGCGAGAACCTCTTGATCCCCACGCTGGCGGAGCGGCGTGGGCGGTTCCGGCTGGATTTGCTGCGTAGATTGGGGTCGGTCAGCCGGGTCGAGGAGGGCGTCGAGGACACGATGCGCCTCGTCAACCTGACGCACCGCGCCGACACGCCGGTCTATCAGCTCGCCTACGGCGAGAAGCGGCGGCTTGAGATCGGGCTGGTGCTCGCCACCAACCCGAAAATCCTGCTGCTCGACGAGCCGCTGGCCGGGATGAGCCCCAGCGAGCGGGCCAGTACCGTCCAGCTCCTCTACCGGCTGCGCGAAGGCCGCACGATGGTCATCGTCGAGCATGACATGGACGCGCTGTTCTTCTTGGCGGACCGGATCACCGTGCTCGTCGAGGGCCGCATCCTGGTCGAGGGGCCGCCCGAAGACGTCCGCGTCGACCCGGCCGTGCAAGAAGCCTATCTCGGCGGCGTCGACGAGCACGCGGCGGCGGGAGTGCCGGCGTGAGCGTCCTGGAGGTACAGAACCTGAATTCCTACTATGCCGACAGCCATGTGCTGTTCGACGTCGGGCTGCGCATCGAGATGAACGAGGTCGTGGCGCTGCTGGGCCGCAACGGCGCCGGCAAGAGCACCACGCTGAAATCGATCGCTGGCGCGGTGCGGCCGCGCCG
The DNA here is from genome assembly GCA_965276815.1 of Acetobacteraceae bacterium. Classification (GTDB taxonomy): domain Bacteria; phylum Pseudomonadota; class Alphaproteobacteria; order Acetobacterales; family Acetobacteraceae; genus JAVVHH01. The sequence continues at coordinate 257,600 of CBDIBE010000004.1, forward strand.
CGGCTCGATCCGGCTTGACGGCGACGAGATCGCTGGGCTCGAGCCGTTCCGCATCGCCAATCGCGGCGTGCAGCTCGTGCCGGAGGAGCGGCGGATCTTTGGCTCGATCACGGTGGAGGAAAACCTGGTCCTGGCCGGGATATCGCACCCCGATCCGGCCCCGCTCGACGAGATCTACGCCTATTTCCCGCGGTTGCGTGAGCGCCGCAAATCCGGCGGGCGCCAGCTCTCCGGCGGGGAACAGCAAATGCTGGCGATCGCGCGCGCGCTGATCCGCAAGGCGCGGCTAATCCTGCTGGACGAGCCCTTCGAGGGCCTGGCGCCGGTGATCGTGCACCAGCTGATGGAGGTCTGCGCCCGGCTGGCGCAGGAGGGACGGACGATCCTGATCGTCGAACAGAACGTGTTCGGCGTGCTCCGCCTGGCGCATCGCTGCTACATCTTGAACAATGGACACATGGTGTTCGAGGGTCAGCCCGATGCGCTGCGTGGCGACCCGGCTTTCATGCGCCAGCATCTCGGGGTCTAATATGGCGGACAAAGCCGGCCCGCTCGGGGCCGGCCCCGTTGTTCTTGCTCAATGGTGTTCAGCCGGCGGGGTGAGCGACGCCGGCCTCGAAGTAGCTCTGCACGATCTGCTCATTGCTGGGCGCCGGAGCGAGTCCGCTGAGCGAGGAGGACTGCATCCGGTTGCCGCTTGCCATGGGATAAGCGTCCGAGCCGGTCTCGGCGACGAACGCCTGGCCCTGCGTGACGGTCACCGCGGTCCCGTAGGGGAACGGATTGCCATTGCCTTCACCGGCGACGGCATAGCCGACGGAGAGGGGCAGGGTGAGAGCGGCAGTGAGCATGGTGAGCTTACGCATGGCTTTTCTCCTTCAAGCAGGCCAGGTTCTTTGCGGCTTCCCGGGACCCGACGTCCCGTTCTTGACCGCATCGGCCATGGCGATCTCTTACGGAAAAGACCGGTCGGCGGCTGTGTCGCTCGTCACACTTACGAAACCAATTGCGGAAATTTAGACGCGGCCCCGGATTGCTGCCAGCGCGACGGCGAGCTTGTCTCCGGCGCCGCGCTGCTCAACCGGCGCGGGGCGGCCGAGGTCGCGGGCGGCGAATACCGCCGGCAGCGCCGCGGCCAGCGCCGCGCGCGGCACCCCGAGATGCCGCCCCTCGTCCAGCCAATGCCTTCCCGCCTCGGTGAGACCCGGTGCTGCGGCGCCGAGCGGTCCTGCCCGGCCCAGCGCCGCGTTGCGCAGCACGCCGGCGGCGCCATACGCGGCGCCCAACGCACGCAGCGCCGGCGCATCCGCCGCCGCCAGCGCGTGCCCGGCCGCGACCGCCACGGCGCCCGCGGTGGCTTGGACGTAATCGCACCAAGCGTCCAGCGTTTCGGGCGGCTCGCTCTCGCGGCCCTCGATCATCGCCAGCAGGTCTGGCCCGCGCAGGGCGCCGGCGTCGAGCGCGTCGCGCACCGGGTCGGCGACCTCGTGCCGGCGGCGCGCGCCCTCGACCACTTCGCGCCACCATTGCAGGCGGATCAGCGCCATCATCGGCTCGCGCACGATCTCCCGCGCCCGGGCGATCTCGTGATTGAACGCGTACAGCGCAAACAATGCCTCCCGCTTGCCGGCGGGCGCGAACAGGGCGGTGAAGAAGCGGTCGGGGTCGTGCCGCCGCACGAGCTCGCCCACACGAGAGAGTGCGGTCATGCCGGCGAGATGGACGCGCTTTTCACCGGCCGCAAGCTTGACCCGGCCGGGGCGGCGCGACCACTCTGCGCTCGCTAGACAGCGGTCGCCCTGACCGGCATCCGTCAGGGCGTGAATCGCTGGCTATAAGATCTATAGAACGGAAAGGAGCTGCCGATGGCCTTCACCCTCCCCGATCTTCCTTACTCGCACAATGCGCTCGCCGAGCGCGGCATGTGCCAGGAGACGCTTGAGCTTCACCACGACAAGCACCACCAAACCTACGTCACCGCGCTGAACGGCTTCGTCGAGAAGGACCCTGAGCTGCAGGGCAAGTCGCTCGACGAGATCGTCAAGATGACGAACGGCAAGGCGGACAAGGCGCCGGTGTTCAACAATGCCGGGCAGCATTGGAACCACACCCTATTCTGGGAAATGATGTCGCCGAAGGGCGGGCAGATCCCGGGCAAGCTGGAGCAGAAGATCGCCTCGGACCTCGGCGGTGTGCAGAAGTTCAAGGACGACTTCAAGGCCGCGGCCGTCGGCCAGTTCGGCTCCGGCTGGGCCTGGCTGGTGCAGGGCGCCGACGGCAAGCTCAAGATCACCAAGACGCCGAACGGCAGCAACCCGCTCGCCACAAATGAAGGCACGGCGCTGCTCGGGGTCGATGTGTGGGAGCACAGCTACTACTTGGACTGGCTGGATAAGATCGCCAATTACGAATACGCGGCATCCAAGCTGAAGTAAGCCGAAATGTCATGGCCGGGCGTGGAGCCCGGCCATGACGATCACTTCGTGTCGTTCGCCACGGCGGGCTTCAGCACCGTGGTGATGGTCTCCCGCAGCACCGTCACCCGCACGTTCGGCGCGATATCCACCTCGACCTCGCTCGAGCCTTCCTTGACCCGCTGCACCGTGCCCAGGATGCCGCCGGCGGTGACTACGCGGTCACCGCGACGCAGCGCCGCCAGCATCGACTTCATCTCCCGCTGCTTGGTTTGCTGCGGACGGATCAGCAGGAAGTAGAAGACGCCGAAGATCAGGACCAGCGGCAGGAACTGGGTCGCCGGGCCAAGCAGTCCCGCGACTGAGGTCTGGGCATAGGCGGGGGTAATCAGCATTGCGGGTCCTGGGTTGCCTTGGGGTGGTGCGGGACCATAGTTTGCGGCCCCGCCCCGTCAAGGACCACGATGGACTCCGACCTGCTCGACATGCTGAGCCGCATCACCGCGGCGCTGGAACGCCTCGCTCCGCCGCCGCCCCAACCGCCCGATCTGGACGCGGCGGATGCGTTCGTCTGGTACCCCGTACCCGGCCGTCTCCAGCCGGTGCCAGAGGTGGCCGGCGTCGCGATCGACATGCTGCAGGGGATCGAGCGGCAGAAGCGCCTGGTGCTGGACAACACGCTGCGCTTTGCCGCCGGGCTGCCGGCGAACAACGCGATGCTGTGGGGCGCGCGGGGCATGGGCAAATCGAGCCTCGTCAAGGCGGTGCACGCGGCGACCAACAAGGCGCATCCAGGCTACCTCGCGCTGATCGAGATCCATCGCGAGGACATACGCTCGCTGCCGGACCTGCTGAACCTGCTGCGGGGCGCGGCCCGGCGCTGCCTGATCCTCTGCGACGACCTCAGCTTCGAGCGCGAGGATTCCGACTACAAGGCGCTGAAATCCGTGCTCGACGGCGGCATCGAGGGCAGGCCGGCGAACGTGCTGTTCTACGCCACCAGCAATCGCAGGCACCTCATGCCGCGCGACATGATCGAGAACGAGCGGCAGACCAGCATCAACCCGTCTGAGGCGACGGAGGAGAAGGTCTCGTTGTCCGACCGGTTCGGGCTGTGGATTGGCTTCCATAATTGCGACCAGCAGGCGTATTTCGCCATGGTCGACGGCTACGCGGAGCATTTAGCATTGGCGATCGGGCGGGACGAGCTGCATGCGCAGGCGGTGGAATGGTCGGTGACGCGCGGCGCGCGCTCCGGCCGGGTCGCCTGGCAATTCATCCAAGATCTCGCGGGCCGGCTGGGCTTGGCGAGCGCCGCCTGATGGCGCGCATCGCCGCAGTCGAGCCCGGCTATTTTCGTATCCCGCTCGAGGTGCCGCTCAGCGACAGCATGCATGGGGAGATGCTGGCCTTCGAGCTGAACACCGTCCGGTTGCGCGACGAGGATGGGGCGGAGGGCGTCGGCTACACCTACACGTGCGGGCGCAACGGTGCGGCGATCGACGCCATCCTGCGGCGCGACATCCCCGACCAGCTCGTCGGCCAGGAATCCGGCCGGATCGAGGCGCTTTGGCAGCGCATTTGGTGGGGTCAGCACTATGGCGGCCGCGGCGGGCCCGCCGTGCTCGCGCAATCGGCGATCGACATCGCGCTGTGGGACCTGAAGGCGCGCCGGCTCGGGCAACCCTTGTGGCTGCTGCTCGGCGGTTATGACCCGGCCGTGCCGTGCTACGCCGGCGGCATCGACCTCGACCTGCCGCTCGATGCCCTGCTGCGCCAGACCGACGGCAACCTCGCGCGGGGTTTCCGGGCCATCAAGATGAAGGTCGGGCGCGCCCGCCTCTCCGAGGATGTCGAGCGCGTCCGGGCCATGCGGGCGCATTTGGGCGACGGCTTCCCGCTGATGGCCGACGCGAACATGAAATGGAGCGCCGACCAGGCGATCCGCGCCACCCGGGCGTTCCAGCCTTTCGACCTGACCTGGCTCGAGGAGCCGCTGATCCCGGATGACGTGGCGGGCCAGGCCAGGGTGGTGCGCGAGGGCGGGGTGCCGATCGCCGCAGGCGAGAATTTGCGGACTTTGTGGGATTTCAAGCAGCTCATTGCTGCGGGCGGCGTCAGCTACCCCGAGCCGGACGTCACCAATTGCGGCGGGATCACTTCGTTCCTGAAGATCGCGCACCTGGCCGAGGCGTTCAACTTGCCGGTTACCTCGCACGGCGCGCACGACGTGACGGTGCACGCGCTGGCGGCGGTCCCGAACCGCTCGTATCTGGAGGCGCACGGTTTCGGCCTCGACCGCTTCATCGCCGAGCCGATTCGGATCGTGGACGGCTGCGCCATCGCGCCGGACCGGTCGGGACACGGGATCGAGTTCGATTGGACGGGGCTGCAATCCTGTGCGGCGTGACATATTGACATGCGTCATGGTTATGAAGAATCCGCCGCATCCAGGCCGCATTGTCCGGCAGGAGTGCCTCGAACCCCTGGGATTGAGCGTGACTGCCGGCGCAAAGGGCTCGCCAAGGCACTTGGCAGCAAGCCCGAGATATGGGCCGGGCTGCAGCTCGATTATGAGCTAGCGGAAGCGATGAAGTATGCCGACCAGATCAAGGTCGAACGGATTACCCAGCCACTACTTGCCGATTGAGCGCTCCCTTGAGTTTCAAGGCGGGTGGGCGACTTCGCCGTGGAGCTGGGCGGCGACCGGGACGCCCATTCGGCACATCCGGGCGGCGATCACCTGAATGAGGATCGCGTTGGCCCAGAATCGCGCCGGCACCGCGCTCGAAGGGCGCCCGGCAGCGAGCACGCATTGCATGATCAGCTCGGCGGTGGCGGCGGCGATGCCCTGCATCAGGAACCCGTATCGCCCGTACAGGCGCAAGGCCGGAGCGTTCTCCGGCGCCACCAGCAGGCGGACCCGGCGACATTCAGGAATCTGGCGGAAGCGCGCCATGATCGCGCCCATCGCTGCCATGCCGAACCCGCTGCCTTGCCGGCAGCGGTCGATTGCGAACCAGCCGAGCCACCAGCAGGTCCGATCACGCGGATCCGGATGGATCACGTAAAAACCGACCAGCTCACCGGCCGACTCGATGCCGATTAGGTGATGCGCGGAGCCATTCCGCACGGCTGCCAGGATCTCGGGTAGCGGTCCAAGGAAACGCTCCATCTGCTCGCGCTCGAATTCGAGCCGAACAATGGTGTCCATCTCGGCGCGGCCGAGACGGCGATACGTGAGAGGCGCAACGCCTCTTGCAGAAGACATGACACTCTTCGAAAAAACGAGGGACGAGGACCCGATGAAACTTACCGGGCCGGGTTCAATGTGTCCCGCTCGTCAGATGCAGGCCCGGTGTCTAACCGGGCAAATACCTTTCAACATGCGCCACTATATGCCGACCGCGAGCCAAAAGGCAAGTTCTTCCTCGCGATTACGCCGCTTGCCTTGCCTCGGCACCCTGCAACGCCTGTGCGAGGTCGGCCAAGATGTCGTCGATGTGCTCGATCCCGATCGACAGGCGCACGTAGCCGGGGCTTACCCCGGTCGCGAGCTGTTCTTCGGCCGCAAGCTGGCTGTGGGTCGTGCTGGCTGGGTGGATCGCCAGTGTCCGCGCGTCGCCGATATTGGCGACATGGTAGATCATCTGCAGCCGGTCGATGAACGCCCGTCCGGCTTCCGCGCCGCCCTTCAGCTCCATCCCGATCAGGCCGCCATAGCCGCCCCTGAGATATTTTGCGCTCCGCTCGGCCGCGACGCCTTTGTGGTGCCCCGGATGGATCACCCGGACGACTTCTGGGTGCGAGGCCAGGTATTCCGCCACAAGCGCGGCGTTGCGGCTGTGCTCGCGCATGCGCAGCGGCAGCGTCTCCAGCCCTTGCAAGGTCAGGAAGGCGTTGAACGGGCTCTGCGCCGGGCCGAGATCGCGCAGCAAGGTCACGCGCAGTTTTAGCGCGTAGGCGACTGGGCCAAGCGGCTTGGCAGCCTCGACCCAGACGGCGCCGTGATAGCTGGGGTCCGGCCGGTGCATGGCGGGCTGCCGCTCCGGATGCGCGGCCCAGTCGAACTTGCCGCCATCGACGACGATGCCGCCGATGCTGGTGCCGTGCCCGCCGATATATTTGGTCGTGGAGTGCATCACCACGGCCGCGCCATGGTCGAAGGGGCGCACGATCAGCGGTGCGGCGGTGTTGTCCATGATCAACGGAATGCCGAGCGGGCGGCCGATATCGGCCACCTCGGCGATCGGGAATAGTTCCAGCTTCGGGTTGGGCAGCGTCTCCGCGTAATAGGCGCGGGTGCGGTCGTCGGTGGCGCGGGCGAAGTTGTGCGGGTCGGCCGGGTCAACAAAGCGGACCTCGATCCCCATGTCCTTGAACGTGTTGGCAAACATGTTCCAGGTGCCGCCGTAGAGGTCGGTGCTGGCAACGATATTGTCGCCGACGTGGGCGAGGTTCTGGACCGAAAGCGCGGTTGCCGCCTGGCCGGAGGACACCGCGACCGCCGCCACGCCGCCCTCGATCGCCGCCACGCGCTTCTCCAGCACGTCGGTCGTCGGGTTCATGATGCGGGTGTAGACGTTGCCGAGCTCCTGCAACGCGAACAGGCGCGCGGCATGGGAGGCGTCGTTGAATTGGTAGCTGGTGGTTTGGTAGATCGGGACCGCGACCGCCGTGGTCGCCTCGTCGCGGCGCCAGCCGGCGTGCAGAGCGAGGGTTTCGGGATGCTGGCTTTGCATGGAGTGGCCTCCTGGTTGCTTGCTGTTACCTAGCCACGACAGAGGTCGGCACTGCAACTCACTCCGCTGCGGCAGGCTCCGCGTTCGTGCGGCTGATGTACTTCCTGATCTCGGCGGCAGGCACTGGCCGCCCGGTCAGATAGCCCTGCACGTGCGGGCAGCCCAGCCGCCGCATCTCGGCCATCTGCGCCTCCGTCTCGACACCCTCGGCGACCACGCCGAGATGCAAGGCGGTGGCGATGCTGAGCACCGCGGCCACGATCGCCCGCGCCTCAGACTGCCCGACCGTGTCCTGGACGAAGGATTTGTCGATCTTGATCGTGTCGAACGGGAACCGGCGCAGGTAGCTCAGCCCGGCATGCGCGGTGCCAAAATCGTCCAGGCTGAAGCGGACCCCCAGTGCGCGCAGCCGCGACATCGTGCTCAGCACGACCCGGCTCTCCTCCAGCAGCAACCCCTCGGTGACCTCCAGGATCAAGCGGGAGAGCGGCAGTTGCGCCCGGGTGGCGATGGCGATCAGCTCGCCGATGACCGAATCCTGGTTGAACTGCAGCGGCGAAAGATTGACCGAAACGCCGATCTCCGGCGGCCATGACGCCGCTTCCCTGCAGGCCGCGTCCAGCACCCAGTGCCCGATCGGGATGATCAGGCCGCAACTTTCCGCCAAGCCGATGAATTCGGACGGGCCGATCAGCCCACGAGTCGGATGCCGCCAGCGCAACAGCGCCTCACAGGCGATGACCCGGCGCGACAAGGTTTCGACGATTGGCTGGTACTCGACTTCGAGTTGCCCTAAATCCACTGCTTGCCGCAGCTCCTGCTCGAGCACGAATAGCTCCTGCTGGCGGGCGTCCATGTTCGCCTCGAACAAGCGATGGCCCCCGCGCCCCTCCGACTTGGCGCGATACAGCGCTATGTCGGCGTTGCGCAGCAATTCGCTCGCCGTCTTGGCGTGTTCCGGATAGTGCGCGATGCCGACCGAGACGCCCACGCTGCAACGCACGCCGTCGATCTCGAACGGCTGCCGGACGATGTGCGAAACGCGTTCGGCCAGGCGCGCCGATGAGTAGGGGTGCTCCAGCAAAGGCTGGATGATCGCGAACTCGTCACCGCCCATCCGGGCCACCGTGTCCATCTCGCGCACGGCTGCGCGCAGCCGGCCCGCCACCTGGACCAGCAGCTTGTCGCCCACGCCATGGCCGCGCGTGTCGTTGACCAGCTTGAACCGGTCCAGGTCGAGATAGAGCACGGCAGCGCTGCGGCTGGCCTGGTCCGCCCAGTGGATCGCATCCTCCAGCCGCTGCTGGAACACGACGCGGTTGACCAGCTTGGTCAGGTCGTCATGGTGTGCGAAATAGCGCACCCGCTCCTCGGAGATGCGCCGCTCGGTGATGTCGGTGTAGGTGCGGACCATGCCGCCATTGGTGAGCGGCACGCTCTGGATCTCGAGGATGCGGCCGTTGGGGCGCTGGCGCTCGTAGGTCAGCGGCGATTTCGACGGGTCGCCTCGCCCGGCCCAGGGTGGCGTGTCCGCGCCGGCAAATTCATTGAGGGAGCGCTGATGCTCGACCACCTCATCGAACGACGGGTGCCGTTGCATGAGCTGCGACGGGAGGTCCAGCATCTGCATCGCCCGCTCGTTACATACTGCGACCGTGCGGTCCGCTTGGATCATCATGATCCCCTGGTTCATGTGATCGAGCGTGGTCTCCAGCGCGTCCGATTCAGCGGCAAGCTGCTTGCGGCTGGCTTGCAGCTCGAGCGCCTGAAGCTCCAGGCGGCGCTGCGTCGATTCCAGCCGGGCGTTCTGCCGCGCGAACGACGCCTCCGAGCTCTCCAGCCGCTGCAGCTGCAGGCTCAGCGCCCGCAGCAGAAGGATGACGCAGAGCACTGCGCTCGTCGTTCCGCCAGCGGCAAGCCACGTTGCCTGTCGCCAATGCGCGAGCGAATCCGCGACGGAGACGCTGACATTGACCACCAGCGGGTAGTCGAGCAGCGGATGCACCGAGACGACCCGCAGCCCAGGCGCCAGGATCCCCTCGGTGACGAAGGTATCTGGCTTGCGACGGGCGACCATCTGGTGCCATGGGGTGGTGGGCGGCAAGCGCTCGCCGATCCGCGCCGTCGTCGGATAGCTGGTCAGCGCCACACCGTCCCGTTTCAACAGCGTTACAGTCGTGCCGGCGCCGGCGGTAAGCGCCTGGTAAAAATCACGGAAATAGCTCAGGTCGATGGCGCCAAGCACCATGCCGAGGAACTGCCCGGTGGGCGAATCGACCCGGCGGACGACGTATGAGGTCCATCCGCCATTACCGCGGTTTTGCACCGGGTCGCTGATGAAGACGCCGGGATCGTCGTGCGTGCGGAAGTATTTGTAATAGTCGCGGTCCGCGAGGTCGGTCGGCGGAATGGGCCATTCCCGGGAGAAGTTCACCAGCTTGCCCGCGGCATCGATGATGGTGAACGCTTCGGCCTGCGGCAGGGCTTCGTCTCTGTGCTGCAATTGCGCCTGCAATTCCCGAGTGTGCAGCGAAGTGGAGAACTTCTCCGGCGTGTCGATCCCGTCGGCGAAGATGTCCTTCTGTAATTGCTGCATCTCGATATCGACGGCCTGGATCGATCGCGTCGTCTGCTCGGAAATGGCGATACCGAGCTTGCTGACATTGCGCCTGACGTCCTCGAGCTCAACGCGGCGCATGTCCCACATGGTCACGGTCACCGCCGTGACCATGACCAGCAGCAGCCCTGCACCCACCGCGAGCAGGCGGCGGCTGGCCGGCGATAGGCCGGACCAGAACCGGCCCATAAACTGCCCCTCAGCGGGCGGTTCCGGTGCGGTTTGGGTTCGGGCCGACGCCATCCGAAGAAACAGCTCCCTGTAAAGCCGAGCGCTCGCCTGCAGGCAGCCCTCGCGTCTCGCTATAACATAATTCCGACTTGATTCTGTCGTTTTCGGCCTCGCCGGCGAGTTCCCCAAGCCGTCGTTTCGATGTTAGCTTCGTCGCAACTTTCAAAGGGGGACCGATGCTGCCGAGCTTGAACCTGCAGGACCGGCTTGCCCTGGTGACCGGCAGTTCGCGCGGACTCGGCTGGGCGATGGCGCAGGGCCTCGCCCTCGGCGGCGCACGGGTGATCCTGCACGGGCGCGACCGGGCCACCCTCGAGGCGCGGGCGGCCGAATTGCGGGACCTAGGTACGCCGGCTGCCGGCACGGTCAATTTCGACGTCACGAACGGCGAGGCATCCACCGCCGCGCTCCAAGCGATCGCCGCAGAGCATGGGCCGCTCGGCATCCTGGTCAACAATGCGGGCATCATCGCGCGCAGACCGGTGCTCGAGACCACCGACGAGGAGTGGCGGGTGGTCATCGACGCCGATTTGAGCGCCAGCTTCCGCCTGTCGCGTGACGCGATCCGCCAGATGCAGCCGGCTGGCTGGGGCAGGATCATCATGACCTCCTCGGTGATGGGCCGGGTCGCGCGCCCGACAGTGGCGGGCTACGTGACCGCCAAGCACGCGCTGCTCGGCCTGGTACGGGCGCTCGCGGTCGAGTTCGCCGGCGCGGGCATCACGGTCAACGCCATCGGCCCGGGCTATTTTCCGACCGAAGCAAATCAAAGCCTGTACGAGGACCGGCAATTCCATGATTGGGTCGCCGGACGCACGCCGGCCGGGCGCTGGGGACGGGCGGAAGAGTTGCAGGGCGCCGTGGTGTTCCTGGCTTCGGACGCCGCCAGCTACGTGACTGGGCAAATTCTGATGGTCGATGGCGGGCTGACGGCCGCGCTTTGATCACGCTTCGATTCGGGGGACCTTAAATGGACGCAGCAGTGCCCAGCATTCCGGCAGTACGACCGTTGCGGCCGTTGCCGCTGGTCATCTTCAGCTCGCGCTGGCTGCAATTGCCGCTCTATCTGGGCCTGATCGTCGCACAGGCGGTCTATGTCGTGCTGTTCCTCAAGGAACTCTGGCACCTCGTCGCCCAATTCTCCAGCTTCGACGAGCAAGAGATGATGCTCGTCGTGCTCGGCCTGATCGACGTGGTGATGATCTCCAATCTGCTGGTCATGGTGATCGTCGGCGGCTATCAGACCTTCGTCTCACGCCTGGGCTTGGATGGGCATCCCGACCAGCCGGAATGGCTCAGTCACGTCAATTCCGGCTTGCTGAAGGTCAAGCTGGCCATGGCGATCATCGGGATCTCGTCGATCCACCTCTTGCGGACCTTCATCGAGGCCAGTTCGATGGGCGGCCCCAACGCCTTGGTCACCCCGCAAGGCGCAATGTGGCAGACCATCATCCACTCGTTGTTCGTCCTCTCGGCGGTCGGCATCGCCTATGTCGACCGGCTGAGCACGGACGCCAGGGGTTAGACGGCCACCGTCTGCTGCCCCTGCCGGCGGCTCTGCCACAGGGCCACGAAGTCGATCGGCTGCAGCAGCACCGGCGGGAAGCCGCCGTCGCGCGTGACGTCGGCGAGAATGTTGCGGGCATACGGAAACAGCAGGCGCGGGCACTCGACTAGCAGCACCGGCTCGACCGTGTTTTCCGGCACGCCCGACAGCGTGAACACGCCGCAAAAGGCCAGCTCGGCGATGAACACCGTCTTGCCGCCCGGCTCGGCGCCGCCGCCATTGGCAGTCGGCGCCGCGTCGGTCGCCTCCGCCTTGATCTGCAGCGTCACCTCGAAGACGTCCTGCCCCTCATTCAGCCGCCGCGCCTGCACGTCGAGGTTGATGTTCACGTTCGGCTGCGCCCGCAGGGTCGAGAACACCTCCGGCGCGTTCGGCACCTCGAAGGACAGGTCCTTCACATACTGGGCGTTGACCACGAGGGGCGGCTGCGCGGTAGGGGCGGGCTGGGTCTCGGACATAAATACCTCGGGGGGCGGGCTGCTGCCGCGGCGGGTAGCATGGCGCTTTGACGAACGCTACCCTGACGGTGATCGGGGATCCGGGATCGGTGACCAAGCGAGGCGCCCCACTTGACCACCGATCCCCGATCCCCGATCACTGTTGCCGAGCGACATGTCCAACCAGGCCTCAGAGAAGCTGCTCGATGTGCGCGGTGTGACGTTGCAGTACCGCACGTCCGAGCGGATTGTCACGGCCACGCACCGGGTCAGCTTCGCCGTCTATCCCAGCGACCGATTTGTGCTGCTCGGTCCTTCCGGCTGCGGCAAATCCTCCCTGCTCAAGGCCGTTGCCGGCTATCTCGACCCGGTGGAGGGCGAGTTCCATCTGCGCGGGAGGCGCATCAAGGGGCCGGGGCCGGACCGGATGATGGTGTTCCAGGAGTTCGACCAGCTCCTGCCGTGGAAGACCGTGGCCGACAACATCCTGTTCCCGCTGCAGGCGACCAAGCGGCTGCCGGCTGCCCAGGCGCGCGAGCGGGCCCGCTACTATATCGACAAGGTGGGCCTCTCCAGCTTCGCCGACGCCTATCCGCACACGCTCTCGGGCGGCATGAAGCAACGCGTGGCGATCGCGCGCGGGATGGCGATGGAGCCGGAGATCCTGCTGATGGACGAGCCGTTCGCGGCGCTGGACGCGCTGACCCGGCGGACGATGCAGGACGAGTTGCTGCGTCTTTGGGACGACACGCAATTCACCGTGCTGTTCGTCACCCACAGCATCAACGAGGCGATCAAGGTCGGCAACCGCATCCTGCTGCTGTCGCCGCATCCTGGCCGGGTCCGTGCCGAGATGGACAGCTTGCCGCGCGAGAACCCGGACCCGGCGTCCCTGCTCGGCCTCGAGCGGCATATCCACGAGCTGTTGTTCGCATGATCAAGAACGCTCACCCAGCCCTCTCCCGAGGGGAGAGGGCTTCTACCAGCGGGACCATTGTCCCTCTCCCCCCAGGAGAGAGCAGGGGTGAGGGTCCAAGGCCGCCCGCGCGGCCGAACCTGGAATACGAGGTTCCGGCGCTGCCCGAGACGGAGGCGGTCGAGCGGCCGATCCCGGTTTGGGAGCGGGTGTGGAACCAGGGCTGGGTGCGCAAGACGGTGCTGATTGTGCTGCTCGCCGTGATTTGGCAGGCCTACGCGACCTGGCTCGACAACGACCTGCTGTTCCCGACCTTCTCTGAGACCATGCAGGCGTTCTTCGCCAACATCGCCAATGGCGTGCTGCCGAACCGGGCGTGGACCTCGGTCCAGGTGCTGCTGATGGGGTATGCGGCCGGAGTGGTGCTCGCCACGCTGCTCTCCGTGCTCGCCATCAACACGCGCCTCGGCAACGACTTGCTCGAGACGCTCACCTCCATGCTCAATCCGCTGCCGGCGATCGCGCTGTTGCCGCTGGCGCTGCTGTGGTTCGGCCTCGGTAATGGCAGTCTCGTCTTCGTGCTGATCCACTCGGTGCTTTGGGTGGTGGCGCTCAACACGCATTCGGGCTTCCTGGGCGTGTCGCAGACCTTGCGCATGGTCGGGCGCAATTATGGCCTGCGCGGATTCCGCTATGTGCTGGCAATCCTGATCCCGGCCGCGTTCCCGAGCATCCTGACCGGGCTAAAAGTCGGCTGGGCGTTTGCCTGGCGGACGCTGATCGCCGCCGAGCTGGTGTTCGGCGTGTCGTCCGGCTCCGGCGGGCTGGGCTGGTTCATTTTCGAGAATAAGAACGAGCTCGAGATTCCGAGCGTGTTTGCCGGGCTGCTGAGCGTGATCCTGATCGGGTTGGCGGTGGAGAATTTGGTGTTCCGCTGGATCGAAGTGCGCACCGTCCGCAGGTGGGGCATGCAAAACTGAAGGAGTCCGTCTCTGGCGGGAGAACGGCGCAAGGGATCGAGGCGCCCGCCGCGCTCAGGGCTGACGCCGGAACAGTTGTCGGCTAGTCTACCGCCAGCGCCGGCGCCGATCCGGCAGGATGGAGGAAGCCTTGCAAGATCTGACCGTTTCGACCGTCACCGGTGAGGCGCTTCGCCAGATGTCCGAGACGACGGACCCGCGGCTGCGCGAGATCATGGCCAGCTTGGTGCGGCACCTGCACGATTTCGCCCGCGATGTGGAGCTGACGCCCGACGAATGGATCAAGGCGATCGGCTTCTTGACCAAGGTGGGCCAGACCTGCACCCCGGCGCGGCAGGAATTCATCCTGCTTTCCGACGTGCTGGGCCTTTCGGCGCTCGTCAACCTGATGCACGACGAAACCGCAACCGAGATCGGCACCGAGAGCAGCCTGCTCGGCCCGTTTTATCAGCAGACGGCGCCGAATTTCGCGCTGGGTGACAGCATCGCGGTCAAGACGCAGGGGCCGGAGTTGCAGCTGTACGGCCGGGTCACCGACATGGAGGGCAAGCCGATCCCGGACGCGCTGATCCAGGTCTGGCAGACCGATAGCGAGGGTGAATACGACTTGCAGCGCTTCAACGGCGCCGAGATGGACACGCGCGGCAACTTCCGCGCCGACGGCGAGGGGCAGTTCCACTTCCGCAGCGTCATGCCGTTCGGCTACACCGTCCCGATGGATGGCCCGGTGGGCGATCTGATCCTGGCGCAGCGCCGGCACGGCTGCCGGCCGGCGCATATCCACTTCCTGATCGGCGCGCCTGGGTATCGCGAGCTGGTCACCGCGCTCTACCTCGGTGACGACCAGTATATCGACAGCGACACGGTGTTCGGCGTCTCGCAATCCCTCGTCGTCAATCCGAAAGCCGACGCCGACGCGCCGATCCCGGGCGTGCCGGCGATCCGATACGATTTCCGCCTCAGCGCTGAGGCGGCGGGCGGCAGCAACCGGGTGGGGGCCGATCCCGCGCAGTTCATGGCCGCCGAGTGAGACGCCTGCTGCTCGGCGTGCTGGCCCTGCTGCCGGCCGCCGCGCACGCCCAGCTCTCCGTCAAGCTCGGCGTCATCACCGACATGTCGGGCAGCCTGTCCGCCCAGAGCGGCCAGGGTTCTGTCGTTGCGGCGCAGATGGCAGCCGAGGACTGTCTGGCCGCCGAGTGCAAGGGCATGCACATCGACATCCTCTCGGCCGACCACCAGAACAAGCCAGATGTCGCGGTCGGCATCGTGCGCAAATGGATCGATGTCGACGGGGTGAACGCCGTGACCGACATCATTCAAGCCGGGGTGCAGCTCGCGATCCAGGGCGTGATGGCGGAGAAAGACCGCATCGCGCTGTTCCCCGGCGGCACGGCGCGGCTGACCAACGAGGCCTGCGCGCCGGCCACGAGCGTGGTCTGGATGTGGGACACGTATGGCCAGGCGGTGGGCATCGTCCGCCCGCTGGTCAAGCCGGGCAGCAAATGGTTCTTCATCGCCGCCGACTACGCCTTCGGCGCCCAGCTCGTGGCCGACGGCACCAGCCTCGTCGAGAAGGGCGGCGGCCAGGTGATCGGCTCGGTCAAGCACCCGTTCAACTTCGCCGGCGACTTCTCGCCGTTCCTGCTGCAGGCGCAGGCGTCCGGCGCCGACGTGATCGCCATCGGCAGCACCGGCACCGACCTGGTCAACATCCTCAAGCAGGCGCACGAATTCGGCATCGGCACGAATGGCGGCCCGACGGTGGCGAGCTTCGTGCTGACCGTGCCGGACATCGCCGCACTCGGCCTGCCGACCGCCCAAGGTGTCACGGTCAGCGAAGCCTTCTACTGGGACCTCGACGACGGCACGCGCAGCTTCGCCACCCGCTTCATGGCGCGCCACCACGCCGCGCCGTCGACGGTCCAGGCCGGCGTCTATTCCGTGACGTACCACTACCTGAAATCCGTCGCCGCTGCCGGCACCACCGATACGGCGGCGGTGATGAAGGAAATGCACGAGTTGCCAGTGCATGATCCGACCATCCATAACGGCACGCTGCGCCCGGATGGGCGGATGGTGCATGACACCTACCTGTTCCGGGTCAAAACCCCGGCGGAGAGCAAGGGGCCGTTCGACTTCTACACGCTTCAGTCTACGATCCCCGCCGCGGAGGCGTTCCGGCCGCTCTCGGAGACGGCGTGCCCGGCGCTGAAACCGGGCTGATGCGCCCCATGATGGAAAGGATTCGCAATTGCGTCTGATCAGCTTCGCCCGCCCGGACGGGACCGCCAGCTGGGGCATCGTGGATCGCGATGACGTGGTCGATTGTTCCGACATCGCGCCCACGCTGCGCACCGCGCTGGACGCCGGCACGGTCCCGGTGCGCCCGCCGGACGCCGATCGCTTCCCGCTCACCGAGATCACCTTCCTGCCGCCGATCCCCGACCCCGAGAAGATCATCTGCATCGGCCTGAACTACCTGACCCACATCAAGGAGGGCGGGCGGGACGTGCCGAAGAAGCCCACCATCTTCACCCGCTGGGCCAACACCCAGGTCGGGCACGGACAGGACATGGTGCGCCCAAACCTGTCGGAGACGCTCGATTTCGAGGGCGAGATGGCAGTGATCATCGGCAGGCGGGCGCGGCATGTGGCGGCCAAGGACGCCATGAGCGTGATCGCCGGCTTTAGCTGCTACAATGACGGCTCGGTACGCGAGTGGCAGCGACACACCAGCCAGTTCACCCCCGGCAAGAACTTTCCCGCGACCGGCGCCTTCGGCCCCTGGATCGTGACGCCCGACGAAGCCGGCGACATCACCAAATGGAGCCTGATCACCCGGGTGAACGGCGAGGAGACGCAGCGGGCGACGCTGGACGATCTCGTCTTCGACGTGCCGGCGCTGATCGAATACTGTTCCGCCTTCACCGTGCTCGAGCCCGGCGACGTCATCATCACCGGCACCACGGGCGGCGTCGGCGCCTACCGCGTCCCGCCGCTCTGGCTCAAGCCCGGCGATACGGTAGAAGTCGAAGTGAGCGGCGTCGGCGTGCTCAGCAACGGAGTGGTGCAGGAAGCCTGACGCTCAGAGGCGGTTCAAGGGAGAGCAACAATGGCAACGGCCACCCAATCGGGTTCGAAGATCGCCACCGTGCTGCGCGTCACGAGTGGCAACTTCCTCGAGATGTTCGATTTCTTCCTGTTCGGGTTTTACGCCAGCTATATCTCCAAGGCGTTTTTCCCCACCGGGAATGACATCTCGTCGTTGCTGTTCACCTTCATGACGTTCGGCGCCGGGTTCCTGATGCGGCCGCTGGGGGCGATCTTCCTCGGCGCCTATGTCGACCAGGTCGGGCGCCGCAAAGGGCTGATCACGACGCTCATGATCATGGCGTGCGGCACCATCCTGATCGCCTTCGTGCCGGGTTACGCCACGATCGGCTTGGCCGCCCCGATTTTGGTGCTGATCGGCCGGCTGCTGCAGGGTTTCTCGGCCGGCGTCGAGCTTGGCGGCGTGTCGGTCTATCTCGCGGAGATGGCGACGCCGGGGAACAAGGGATTTTACGTCTCTTGGCAGTCCGGCAGCCAGCAAGTGGCCATCATGGTCGCCGCGATCATCGGCTTTGTATTGAACCAGGTGATGGCGCCGGCGGCTATCGCCGGTTGGGGCTGGCGTATCCCCTTCGCGATCGGTTGCATGATCGTGCCGTTCCTATTCTACGTCCGGCGCTCGTTGCAGGAGACGCCGGAGTTCATGGCCCGGACGCACCGGCCGACGGTCTCGGAGGTGTTCACCTCGCTCGCGAGCAACTGGGGCGTGATCGTGCTCGGGATGCTGATGGTCGCGATGACGACGATCTCGTTCTACGCGATCACCGTCTACACGCCGACTTTCGGCAAGACCGTGCTGAAGCTCTCGGAGACCGACAGCCTGATCGTGACGTTCTGCGTCGCAGTCTCCAACTTTTTCTGGCTGCCGGTGATGGGCGCGGTGTCCGACCGGGTCGGGCGCAAGCCGATCCTAATCCTGTTTTCCGGGCTCACCTTGATCACGGCCTATCCGGTCTTGGCCTGGCTGGTCGCCAATCCGAGCTTCCCGAACA
Source organism: Acetobacteraceae bacterium (assembly GCA_965276815.1). Lineage (GTDB taxonomy): Bacteria > Pseudomonadota > Alphaproteobacteria > Acetobacterales > Acetobacteraceae > JAVVHH01. The sequence continues at coordinate 275,607 of CBDIBE010000004.1, forward strand.
TGCTGATGGCCTTGTTGTGGCTGTCCTTCCTCTATGGGAGCTATAACGGGGCGATGGTGGTGGCGCTGACCGAGGTGGTGCCACCTGAAGTACGCACGGCCGGATTCTCGCTGGCTTATTCGCTGGCGACCGCCCTGTTCGGCGGCTTCACCGCGGCGGTTGCCACCCTCCTGATCGAGCAGACCCACGACCGCGCCGCGCCGGGCTACTGGGTGGCGTTCGGCGGCGCCTGCGGGCTGTTTGCGACGTTCATGCTCTATCGCGCCGGCGCGACGCGGCTGACGGCGCGGCGGGAAACCGTCGCGTGATGCGGCGCTTTGCTCTGCGAGGCGCAGCGTTCGCGTGCGCGCTGCTGCTATTCGCGCCGGCGCTGCTGGCCGCCGAGATCCACGTCGTCAGCTCCGGCGGGTTCGCGGCGGCATTGAAAGTGCTGGCGCCGGAATTCGAGCAGCAGACCGGCAACAAGCTGGTCCTGGAATGGGGCCCCTCGATGGGGGACACGCATGACGCGGTTCCGCAGCGCATCGCGCGCGGCGAGACCGTCGATGTCGTGGTCATGGTGGGCTATGCGCTGGACAAGCTGGCGGCTCAAGGAAAGATCGCGCCCGATGAGCGCGTGGCGCTCGCTCGCTCGGGCATTGCGGCAGCGGTCAAGCAGGGCGCGCCGGTGCCGGACATCAGCACGGTCGACGGGCTGCGCCGTGCGCTGCTCGCGGCGCATTCGATCGCTTACTCGGACAGTGCGAGCGGGGTGTATATCCAGAACGAGATGTTCAAGAAGCTGGGTATTGAGGACCAGGTCCGCGGCAAGGCGCACATGATTCCGGCGACGCCGGTCGGCGAGATCGTCGCGAAGGGCGAGGCGGAGCTGGGCTTCCAGCAGATGAGCGAGTTGCGGCCGGTCCAAGGCATCACCATTGCCGGACCATTGCCGCCCCAGGTGCAGGACTGGACGGTGTTTTCCGCCGGGGTGCTGGCGGACAGCAAGGTGAAGGAGCCGGCGGCGGCGCTGCTGGCGTTCCTGGCCTCGGCCAAAGCCGCGCCGGTTATCGCCCAGACGGGGATGGAGCCGATTCCGCGGTCATAGCCGCCCTCATCGGAACCATTCTTCCGGACGGAGAGGAGAAGCCATGCGCCCTGGTATGAGGTTGAATATGACGCAAGCGGGACGACAGATCGCCCTGATCAACACGGCGCACGGGCTGTGCCATTACTGCCTGCTGATCCTGCCGACGGCGGTGCTGGCGATGGCGGTGCCCGGCGGGGCATTCGGGGCGGATTATGGGCCGATCGTGGCGCTGGCGACGGGGATGTTCGTGTTGTATGGCGCGCTGTCCCTGCCGCAGGGATGGATCGCGGCGCGGGTCGGGCGCAAGAAGCTGATGGCGGCCTATTTCCTGGGGACTGGCCTTTCGCTGGTCGCCTGCGGCTTTGCGCACACACCTCTGGCCCTGGCGCTCACGCTCGCCATGACAGGCGGATTTGCGGCGATCTATCACCCGATCGGCACGGCCATGCTGGTCGAGGCCGCGGGCGATCGGCCCGGCCGGGCCATCGGGGTCAACGGCGTTTGCGGCAATTTCGGCGTGGCCTTGGCGCCGGTGCTGACGGCGTTCCTGGCTGGAAGGTTCGGCTGGCCCGTCGCCTTCATCGCGCCGGGCGTGGTCTGTGCCGGATTTGGTATTCTTTGGTTCTTGGTGCCAGCGCAGGACCAAGCGGCGCGCGCCGGCAGCCGGGCGTTCCCGGCGATCCCCGCGCCCATCGTGCGCCGGGCGGTGATCGTGCTGCTGCTGATCGCCGTCGTCTCCGGCCTGGTGTTCAACGCCTTCACCCTGCTGGTCCCGAAGCTGATGCAGGAGCGGCTCGCCACCGATCCCCGTCTGTTGCCGGCGATCGGCCTGGCGGCTTTCCTGGTCACGCTTTGCGGCGCGCTCACCCAGTTCACGGTCGGGCGGATGATCGACCGGATGACATTACGAAAAGTCTTCCTGCCGATGTCCTGTGTCCTGGTGCCGGCGATGGGCTCGCTTGCCTGGCTGCAGGGCTGGGCGGTGCTGCCGGTGGCCGGGCTGGTCGCCGCTGTGTTGTTCGGGCAAGTCACGGTCAATGAGACCATGACGGCGCGCTACATATCGCCGCCGCTGCGAGCGAGGATGTATTCGGTGCGGTTCTTCGTGGGCTTTTTAGGCGCGGCGGTTGCGCCGCCGCTCGTCGGGCTGCTGCATGAGCGGACCGGCAGCCTCAACGCCGTCATGTTCGTGCTGGCCTGCGTCGCCGTGGTCACCTTGCTATGCGCGCTGTTCTTCCCGAACCGGCCCGAGGAGCTGCGGCCGGAACTCTGGACCCAAGCCGCCGCGCCGCGCACGGCTGTTCCCGCGGAATAGGTCTTTTCTCACGCCTCTGCCCGTCCCACATCGCACCTATGTTACGCCGTACGCTCTTGCTCGCCCCATTTCTGCTGCCCGTTGCCGCTTATGCACAGCGCGCCGCACTGACGCCGCAGGATCAGGCGGACATCGCGCGGGTCGAGGCCTACCTGAACTCGATCCACACGCTGCATTCTCGCTTCCTGCAGGTCGCCCCTAACGGTGCGACGAGCGAAGGCCAGGCCTGGCTCGAGCGGCCCGGCCGCCTGCGCTTCCAGTACGACCCGCCAACCCCGTTCCTGCTGGTCGGCGGCCATGGCCTGCTCGTGTTCCACGACAGCCAGCTCGGCCAGACGAGCAACCTGCCACTGAGCCAGACGCCGCTCGGGCTGCTGCTGCAGGACGATTTGCGTCTCTCTGGCGATGTCACGGTGTCGCGAATCGTGCGGTTGCCGGGTCAGCTGCAGGTGACGCTGTATCGGACGCGGACGCCGCAGGACGGCCAGCTCACCCTGATCTTCGCCGACAACCCGCTGACCCTGCGGCAATGGATCGTCACCGACGCGCAGCGGCAGCAGACGCGGGTGACGCTCTACAACGTCCAGCTCGGCGGCAACTTCGACCAGAGCCTGTTCAGCTACATCGACCCGCGATTCTTCCAGAACAATATAGGCGGAGGAGGCTGAAATACCTTCTTTTTGCCAATTGACCCAGGCATCATAGGTCCATGAAGCCGCTCGTAGGCATTTCCTGCTGCACCAAGCTTTTCGGCACGTTCGGTATGCCGAACCACGCTGCGTCCGACACTTATGTCCGCGCGGTGGACCAGATCATGGGGGCGGTGCCGATCTTGGTTCCGGCCAATGGCGACAAGGCGGACGTGGACACTCTGGTCGCGCGGCTCGATGGCGTGATCCTGACCGGCAGCCGCTCGAACGTGCAGCCTCGCCTGTATGAGGGCACGCCGCATCCGGAGGGGACGCCGGAGGACGAAAAGCGCGACGCGATGACGATGCGGCTGATCCGGGCCGCGGTGGCGCATGGGATTCCGGTGTTTGCGATTTGCCGCGGGCTGCAGGAGCTCAACGTGGCGCTTGGCGGCAGCCTGCATCAGCGGCTGCAGGACTTGCCGGGACGGATCGACCATTCGACGCCGCTGCATCCGAGCGCGCGAATCCGGACCGGCAAGGCGCATGAGGTGCGGATCACCACGGGCGGCTGGCTGCATCGGCTCGCCGAGGCGCCGGTGATTGCGGTGAACTCCTTGCACAATCAGGGGATCGACCGGCTGGCGCCGGGCCTGACCGTGGAGGGAACGGCGCCCGACGGGACCATCGAAGCAGTCCGGCTGACGGCCGCGGCGGCGCTGACGATCGGCGTGCAGTGGCATCCCGAGTACGATTTCGCGACCGACGCGGTGTCGCGCAAGCTGTTCGCGGCGTTCGGTGCCGCGGTGCGTGGACGGTCTGACCAGGCGTTGGCTGCGGATTAAGCGACGCGTCGCCCCTGCGCTCTGAGGCGGCGGATTATGCCGCCAGCGCTCGCAAATGCGAGCGGACCTCCATAATGATCCGTCCGGCCCAGTTCTGCCCCAGCCCATCCTGGCCGATGCCCCAGAAAGCATCGTGCGGCGAATCCTCAACGATTTCAGCGTCGCCGCAAGCGAGCAATTGCCGCGCGAGATCCTCGTTCTGCACGTATTTCGCCAAGTCGGCTCGCCGCATGACGTCGACCTTCACGGTGGCCCAGTCTGGCCGTGGCGTTTTCCCCTCGGCGTGGAACCAGGATTTGCTTTTACGTGGCTGGCTCGCCCAGGCTGCCAGTCGCTTGGCGCGTCCTGGTGTCGCGCAAGCGCGGATTGCCGCCTGATACTGCGGATCAAGCGACTTCTGGCATTGATAGAAGTGCTCGACCGTGGGCCACTCCTCTTCGTCGAGAACAATCTTGGAAGGATGAAAATGCGACAGGAAGCCAAACGCCGCGCGATCCCGCTCGAAAAACAGAATCCTACCGTCGTCTGGTAAGGTGGGAAGCGTGACTGAACTCATGTCTGACCCCGGTCGATTGCTCCGCACCCGTTATACCAAGGCTCGGTGAGGCTTGATCTATCGGCCGGCAGGTCAGCGGCCGCGACCGCCGCCCGCCCGGGCCTGGCCCGCCAAACTGGCCGCCGCCGCCGCCGAACTGGCCGCCTGGACCACCGGCCTGGCCGCCGGGGCTGCCGAACTGGCCGCTCGGACCGCCTGGCTGGCCAGTTGGGCCGCTGAATTGGCCGTTTTGCCCGGAATCAAATTCGTTTCTCTCGCCCGCGCCGCCTACGGGGCCTCTCCCACTGGCGCCCGCTATGCCCCGGCCAGAGAAGCGGCCACCGCCGAAGCCGGCCGACCCGAAACTCCGGTTCGGCATGGGCGCCGGCTCGAACTGCCGGCCGGAAGTTGGCGCCGCCTCGCTGCGCCCGGGTCCGAGCCGGCCAGGCGGGCCGCCGCCGGGCAAGACGCCGAGGGTGCGCAGACCATTGCCGCTGCGCTGCAGCTCCAGCACTGCCGGACCCGAAGGCGCGCGCGGCAAGCCCGGGGCTGGGGCGACGAAGCCTTGGCCGAAGCGGACCCGGCCCTCCTCCCAGACGGCATAGGTCTGGATGTAGAAGAACCCGACCGCGGGCCCGAACAGCGCGGCCGGGTCGGAGGCGAGCAGGTCCGGCGTGATCTGCTCCGGCACCAACCCGGCCGCGATCAGCGTGCCGATCGCGGTCACGTTCTGGCCGACCAACGTGGCTAGGGCAGGCGACGGTTGGATCGGCATGCCGCCGATGTGCCATTCGCCGTGGTCATACACCAAGGCCCCGTGCACGATCACTTCGCCGGGCTTCCGTTGATCGATGCGCGTTGCTGCGATCACGCCGTCGGGACGGCGCAGGCCGCTCACCGAAACCCACTCGCCCCGCGCCGGACGCGTGCCCCAGGTATCGCTCGAGACCACAACCGGCTGGCCGGCGACGAAGAGTTGGTCGCCGTTCACGGCATCCACCGGGCCGGACACCTCATAACGGATCGCGATGCTGCGTGCCTGCAGCGAGGGCCCGGTGCCGGCAGCGTCGACCACGGCGACCTGGCCGGCGCGCAGGGCGTCGAGCGAAGCGGCCCGATCGCCGACCGATACCGGCACGTCCGGCGCCACCGCGACCTCCTGCCCGGCCAGGCACACGCTGGCAAACCCAGTGATCACGGCGATGATGCCGGTGCCGCCGATTCCGCGATCCGTCACCTGCGTCGGCGGCGCACCGGTCCCGCCAATCCCGCGATCGGCGGTCTGCAATGCCGTCGCCGGCCCGCCACCCGGCCCGACCCGGCAGG
>CBDIBE010000005.1:0-217500 GCA_965276815.1 Acetobacteraceae bacterium
CTCGTGTTCGGCGGCGCGGCTAGCATGTTCCCGTCCCGCGCGGGCGCCGGCGTCCCCAACGCTAAGTGCCCGCTCCGGGCCGGGCGGCAGCCATCACGCGTCGCGCGCTCGACGTGGCGGCCACTTGAGCGACTTTGGAAGGAGCGCTCAGATTAGCCGCCCGCGACCTGCTCGGCCATCCGCATGAACAGCGGCACCGCATCGGCGAGCGCGGCAAGACTGACCTGCTCGGTTGGCGTGTGCGCCTGGTTGACGTCGCCGGGTCCCCAGATGACGCAGGGCGCCAGGGATTGCAGCTCCGTGGCGTCCGTGCCGAACGGAACCGTGCGCGGGGCCACGCCGCCGGCCAGGGAACTGGCGAGCGCGATTAGCGGATGATCGGCGGGCAGTTCCGGCGGCGCGGATTCTCGCCGCTCGGTCAGTTCCAGCCCGTGTTCCGTGGCCGCTGCGTGTACTGCGTTGGCGACGGTGGTGGGGTCGACGCTTGCGCTGTAGCGGTATTTGATACGGACGGTGGCTTTTGGGACGGTGATGTTCACGGCGGCTCCGTGATTGTCGATCACCGGGTTGAAGTCGCTGAACGGCGGGTCGTAGGCGGGGTCCTGCAGCGAGAGGTCGGTGCGCAGACGCTCGAACAGGCGGTGCATCGCCGCCAGGAACGGGTACAGCCTCCAGTTGGCGTTTTCGCCCCGCCCGGTGCTGCTATGCGCCTGCACGCCTGACGCGACGGCGATGAACTCGATGCTGCTGCGATGGCCGCGCACCGGCACCATCCCGGTGGGCTCGGCGATCAGGATGCCGCGCGGCGCGAACCGGCGCACCAGCTCGCTGCTGCGGGCGATCAGCCGAGCACCCTGCTTGGTCGTCTCCTCGTCGGTGGTGATCAGCAAGGCGACCGGCACGCTCGCCGGCAGCGCGATCGCGGCCGCGACGATGCTGGCGACCGGCCCCTTCATGTCGGTGCTGCCCAGGCCGTGCAGCACGTCGCCCTCGATCCGGCCGGACCAAGGATCGGTCGTCCAGCCGAGCGCCGGGACCGTGTCCATATGACCGGAGAAGGCCAGCCCGCCCGTGCCGCGCGCCGCGACCAGCACGCATTTGTTGACCCCGTTGGCGTCCTTGTAGTCCAGCCGCTCGATCTCGAAGTCGTGCAACTCGAGATCGAGCCGGTCGGCGATCGCCAGATTGCTCAGGTTGCTGCGGCTGTCGATGCGGACCAGGTCCCGAGCGAGATTTGTAACGAATTCGAGCGTTTCCATTCTTGCGCTCCTGACAAGCGTCTTCCTCTTGCATGCGGCCCGGCGGCGGGCAAGTTTGACCGCATGACCAGCTACATCGACCCACGCACCGGCGAGACTTTCCCGCTCGACGTGCCGCGCTGGTGCGGCAACGGGCACGCCCCGCTGATGATCTCCCCGCAGCCTGGAATCGGCCGCGCGCAGATCGACACCAGCGTCCGCAGCCTGTGGCGCTACCGTGCGGCGCTGCCGTTCCAGGTGGAGGCGCCGATCACCATGGGCGAGGGCTGCACGCCGCTGGTGCCGCGGCGCCTGTATGGCGGGCGCGCCTACCTGAAGTGCGAGTGGTTCATGCCCACCGGCAGCTTCAAGGACCGCGGCGCCTCGGTGATGCTGTCGATGTTGCGCGCGCAGGGCGTCGAGCAGGTGCTGGAGGACAGTTCCGGCAATGGCGGGGCGGCCGTCTCGGCCTATGCGGCGGCGGGCGGGATGCGCGCCATCATCATGGCCCCCGCGGCGACCAGCCCGGCCAAGACGGTGCAGATGCGCGCGCATGGCGCCGAGGTCGAGCTGATCCCCGGCACAAGGCAGGACACCTCGGACGCGGCGGTCCGCCGGGCCGAGAGCGTGTTCTACGCCAGCCACAACTGGCATCCGTTCTTCCTCGAGGGGACGAAGACGTTGGCCTACGAGCTTTGGGAGGATCTTGGCTTTGTGGCGCCGGACCATGTGGTCATCCCGTGCGGCGCCGGGTCGAACGTGCTGGGCTGCGCGCTCGGGTTTGCCGAGCTGCACCGCGCCGGCATGATCGGCCGGCGGCCGCGGCTCTGGGCGGCGCAGCCGGCGAATTGCGGGCCGATCGCGGCGTCAGCCCTCGGCATCGAGGCGCCGCCGGTGCAGCCCACCATCGCCGAGGGGACCGCAATCGCGTCGCCGATCCGGCTGCCGGAGGTGGTCGAAGCGCTGCGCCTGAGCGGCGGCGGCGGCGTGCTGCTCTCGGAAACCGAAATCGAGCTCGAGCTGATGGAACTGGCCCGGACCGGGATTTACGTCGAACCGACCTGCGCCCAGGCGGCGGCGGCCTACGGCAAGCTGCTCGAATCTGGGGCGATCGGGGCGGAGGAGGTGACGGTGATCGTGCTAACCGGGACCGGGCTGAAAGCGACGCCGCGCATCGCCGAGATCCTAGGCGTTGAGTCGTGAGGGGGACGACGGTGCGGCTGGCCGAGCTCCGCACGCCCTGCCTGGTGCTCGACCGGCTGAAATTGGAGCGCAATATCAAGCGAATGGCCGACGCCGTCGCCAAACACGGCATCCCGCTGCGGCCGCACATGAAGACCGCCAAGTCGATCGACGTGGCGCGCCTGGCGCTGCAGGGGCAGCCCGGCGGCATTACCGTCTCCACGCTCGCCGAAGCGCGCTACTTCCTCGGGCATGGCCTGCGGGACATGCTCTACGCCGTGGGGATCGCGCCGCGGAAACTCGACGAGGTCGCCGGGATGAACGAAGCGGGCGCCGCGATCAAGGTCATCACCGATGACCCGGAGACCGCCACGGCGATCGCTTCCCACCGTGGCGGGGTGCGGGCACTCGTGGAAGTCGATTGCGGCGAGCATCGCGGCGGCATGGCGCCGGATAACGGACGGTTGCAGGAGGTCGCGGACCGGCTTGGCCCACGCCTGGCCGGGGTAATGACGCATGGCGGCCACTCCTATACCGGGCGGCATCCGACCGAGCTGGCGGGCATCGCCGAACAGGAACGTTCTTCCGTGGCCGGCGCCGCCGAACGGTTGCGCCAGGCCGGCCACACGGTCGAGATCGTCTCGCTCGGCAGCTCGCCGACCGCGCTGCATGCCGAGCACCTGGACGGGGTCACCGAGGTCCGGGCCGGCGTCTACATGTTCGGCGATTTGTTCCAGGCGGAGATCCTCACCCACGCGCAGGAGGACATTGCCGCCACCGTGCTCGCCATGGTGATCGGTCTGCGCGAGGCGGAGAACAAGATCGTGCTGGATGCGGGGGCGCTGGCGCTGTCGAAGGACCGGAGCACGCAGGCGACCGACCACGATTATGGGTTCGGCCTCGTGCTGGCGGAGGACGGCTCGCCGCGGCTGGGCCGCAGCATCGTCCGCCACGCCTACCAGGAGCATGGGGTGGTCGAGTGCGATCCCGGCCTGCCATTCCCCATGCTGCGCGTCGGCGACCTGGTGCGGGTTGCGCCGAACCACGCCTGCCTGACCGCGGCCGCCTACGACAAATACCACGTGGTCGCCGGCTCGAGCCGGGTCGTCGCCGAATGGGACCGGGTAAACGGCTGGTAGCTAATCCGCCGCTTCCGCGAGCGGGGCGGCTTGCAGGGTGAGGTACCGCTCCGCTTCCAGCGCCGCGATGCAGCCCGTGCCGGCCGCGGTCACCGCTTGTCGCCAATGCTTGTCCTGCACGTCGCCCGCGGCGAACACGCCGGCGACCGAGGTCAGGGTTTGGCCCGGCCGGGTCAGGACGTAGCCCTCGTCATCGAGCTCAACCTGGCCGCGGAAGATGCTGGTGTTCGGCATGTGGCCGATCGCGATGAACACGCCGTCCACGTCGAGCGTGCTCAGCGCGTCCGTCTTGAGGTTGCGCAAGCGCAGGCCGGTGACGACCTCCGGCTGGCCGCTGCCCACCACTTCTTCGACGGCGCTGTCCCAGATCACCTCGATCTTCGGATGCGCGAATAGCCGCCGCTGCATGATCTTTTCCGCGCGCAGGTTGTCGCGCCGGTGCACGAGCGTGACCTTCTCGGCGTGATGGGTCAGGTAGAGCGCTTCCTCGACCGCGGTATTGCCGCCGCCGACCACCGCGACCCGCTTGCCCCGGTAGAAGAAGCCGTCACAAGTGGCGCAGGCCGACACGCCGGCGCCTTGCAGCCGCTGCTCCGACGGCAGGCCGAGCCAGCGCGCCTGCGCGCCCGTGGCAATCACCACGGTGTCGGCCAGGTAGAAATCTCCTGAATCGCCCTCCACGCGGAACGGGCGGGCCGACAAATCCACCAACATGGCGAGGTCATGGATGATGCGCGTGCCGACATGCGCGGCTTGCGCCTGCATCTGCTCCATCAGGAACGGGCCTTGGATGGCCTCGGCGTAACCCGGGTAGTTCTCGACGTCGGTGGTGATCATCAGCTGGCCGCCAGGCTGCAGCCCGCTCAGCAGCACCGGTTCGAGGCTCGCCCGCGCCGCATAGATGGCGGCGGTGTACCCGGCCGGGCCGGCGCCGATGATGAGGACGCGGGTTCGAATCGTGTTGGACATGGCGAGCAAAGATATCGGGCGCGCCCCGCCCCGTGCAACCGGCAGGGGTTGCATAAGAGGAAGCTCGTAATATTCTTGCGTGCACGGGGAAGCACGGGAATGAAGCTGGCTGAGACCACGCCGCCGGAACTGGATGCGATCGACCGTCGCATCCTGGCCGAACTGCAGGGCGACGGGCGCATGACCAATGTGGAATTGGCGCGCCGAGCCGAGATCACCGCGCCGCCCTGCCTGCGCCGGATGCGCCGGCTCGAGGAAGCCGGCGTGATCCGCGGCTATCATGCCGACACCGACCCGGCGAAGCTCGGTTGGCCCATCGAATTCTTCGCCATCGTCGGTCTCGAGAGCCAAAAGGAGACGGTGCTCTCCGCCTTCGAGCTGCTCGTCGATGAGTGGCCGGAGGTGCGCGAGTGCCACATGATCCGCGGCGGCGGCGACTTCCTGCTTCGGCTGGTGGCGCGCGACACGGCACAGCAAAACCAGCTAACTCAGCGCCTGACCGGCGCGCTTTCGGTCAGCCGGGTGCAGACCCTGCAAACGATCCGGACCAGCCGCGACTTGGCGGGCGTTCCGCTCTAATATAGCGGCCGCGGCGGCGGACCGAGGAACGGCACCGGCGGGTAGAATGAGAGTGCGGCAAAGTTCGGATGCGTGGCGCCGGGCGCGGGCGAGTAATTGGCCGCGCCGACCGGGAAGGCGCCGAGCGGTTGCGGTTCACTGTGCGAGCTGTCGGCGGCGGGCGGGGACTGCCCCGAGACAAGCACTGGTGGCCCGCCAGGAGGCACGGCACAGCCGGCAATCCCGAGCACCAGAGCGAGAAAAGCGACACGCATTCGTCGAACCTCCAATCAATCCATAACTCAGGCAAGCCATAACTCGGGCAGCCCAGCTTTGTTCCGCGATCCCTTGACGCCCGCCTGGCCGCGGCGGATCGAGGGTCGGATGGCCGCGCCGCTCCTGCTCCTCGCACTCACCTTGCTGCGCCTCGTCGTGGCCGCCAGCACCCCGCTTTCTGCGGACGAGGCGTATTACTGGATATGGTCGCGCGCGCTGGCTGCAAGTTACCTCGATCACCCGCCGATGGTCGCACTTTGGATCCGGATCGGCACGTTTGTCGCCGGGGAGACCGCGCTGGGCGTGCGGCTGCTTGGGCCATTATCGGCCGCGCTGGGCTCGTTTCTGCTGGCGGGGGCCGCGGAGCGGCTGTTTCCGGGGCGGCGGCTCGGTGTTCCGGCCGCGGTGATCCTGAACGCCACGCTGATGCTGGGCGCGGGCGCCGTGACTATGACGCCCGACACGCCGCTTGTGTTCTTCGTGACCCTGGCGCTCTGGGCATTGGCGCGGGCGGAGCGGGACGCGCGATGGTGGCTGCTGGTCGGCGTCAGCATGGGACTGGCGCTGGATAGCAAATACACCGCGGTGCTGATCGCGGCCGGCATCCCGCTTTGGCTCGCCTGGGTGCCGCGATTGCGCGGCGAGTTCCGCCGGCCATGGCTTTGGGCGGGTGGCGCGGTGGCCGCGCTGCTATTCGTGCCGGTGGTGGCGTGGAACGCGCGGCACGGTTGGGCCAGCTTCGTGCGGCAGGGCGGGCGCACCGAGGACTGGCGCCCGTCGGCCAGATACCTCGGCGAGCTTCTGCTGTCGCAGTTCGGGCTCATTACGCCGATGCTGTTCGTGCTGTTTGCCGCCGGACTTTGGCTTGCGGTGCGCATCGCCTGGCGGCAACGCGAGCCGTCCTGGACCTTGCTCGCCGCGGCAAGTGTGCCCGGCCTGCTGGTGTTCCTGCAGCATGCGCTGGGCGACCGGGTGCAGGCGAACTGGGTCGCGGTGCTCTACCCGCCGCTGGCGATCGCCGCGGCGGCCTGCGGCATAAGATGGTGGCGCACGGCTTGCGGGCTCGGGTTCGCGCTGACCGCGCTGGTCTATCTGCAGGCGGCGGCAGCGCCGTTCCCGTTGCCGCGCCGGCTCGACCCCACGCTGATCCGGCTCGGCGGCTGGGAGGGGCTGGCGCAACAGGCGGACGCGTTGCGTCGGACGAACGGGCTGGGGTACGTGGCCTCCGAGGAGTATGGGACGGCCTCGCTGCTCGCCTGGTGGGCGCCTGCCGGCACCAAGGTGGTGGGGGCCGAGGCGCGCTGGCGGCTGTTCGACTTGCCGGCGGCGCTGGACGGGGAGGGGCTGCTGCTGATCAGCCAGCGCCGGTCCGACTCGCCGGACCCGGCGCTCTGGCAAGACGCCGTGCCGATCGGCACCTTGACCAGGGGACGCGGCGGGGTGGAGGCGGAAGCGTTCCGGGTCTATCGTGTGGTGTTGCGGCACGGGGCGCCGGCCGTTGAATTGCCCAGGCCAGGAGGGTGACGATGCAGATACCGACCCATGAAGACGTCGCGTCCGCCGCGCGCCGGCTGCACGGCCATGTCGTCCGCACGCCGATGCTGCGCAATCCGCTGCTCGACGAGCTGACCGGCGGAACGATCCTGATCAAGGCCGAGACGCTGCAGCGGACCGGCAGCTTCAAGCTGCGCGGCGCCGCCAACGCCGCGCTGCAGCTCGACGCGGCGCAGCGCCGGGCCGGGGTGGTCACCCATTCCTCCGGCAATCACGGCCAGGCGCTGGCCTGTGCGGCCTCGCGGGTCGGCGCCGCGGCGACCATCTTCATGCCCGAGGATGCGCCGCAGGTGAAAGTGGAGAGCACTCGCCGCTGGGGCGCCGAGATCCTCCGTTATGACCGAGTCCGCGACGACCGCGAGGCGATGGCGCGCGACCATGCCGCGCGCACCGGCGCGACCGTCATTCCGCCTTTTGACCATCCGCACGTGATCGCCGGGCAAGGCACACTGGCGCTCGAACTGGCGGAGGATGCGAGCTCCGCCGGGCTGCCGATGGATGCAATGCTGGTCTGCACCGGCGGCGGTGGACTGATCGCCGGCTGCGCGCTGGCGCTGGAGGGCGTCGCACCCGGCGCCCAAGTCTATGCGGTCGAGCCGGAAGGCGCCGACGACACGGTCCGCTCGCTCAAAAGCGGCGTGCGCGAGGGCAATCCGCCTGGGGGATCGCAGCTCTGCGACGCGCTGCTGTCCAAGATGCCGGGGCAACTGACCTTCGCGGTCAACCAGCCGCGCCTCGCCGGCGGCGTCGCCGTCAGCGACGACGAGGTGCTCGCGGCGATTGCCTTCGCCTTTACGCATCTCAAATTAGTGGTCGAACCCGGCGGTGCGGTATGCCTGGCGGCGTTGCTGGTCGGGAAATTCGACGCCAAGGGGCGCGTCGTGGGCGCCGTGCTGAGCGGCGGCAATGTCGATCCGGGCGTGTTCGCCCGGGCACTCGCCGCCTGACGAGAGGAAGAACAATGGAAAGCTGGACGCCATCCAGTTGGCGCGACCGACCAGCCAAACAGATGCCGGCCTATCCGGACGAGGCCGCTTTGACCGTCATGGAGGCGCGTCTCGCCACCTACCCGCCCCTGGTTTTTGCAGGTGAGGCGCGGCGGCTGAAGGCCGGCCTTGCCTTGGCGGCGGAGGGCCATGCCTTCGTGCTGCAGGGCGGCGACTGCGCCGAGAGCTTTGGCGAGTTCACCGCCAATGTCATCCGCGACACGTTTCGCGTGCTGCTGCAGATGGCGGTCGTGCTCACGTTCGGCGCCGGGATGCCGGTGGTGAAGATGGGCCGCATGGCCGGCCAGTATGCCAAGCCGCGCTCCTCGGACAACGAGACGCAAGACGGTCAGACTCTGCCGAGCTACCGCGGCGACATCGTCAACGGGCCGGAATTCACCGCGCAAGCGCGCATCCCCGACCCGGCGCGGATGGAGACCGGCTATTTCCAGTCCGCCGGCACGCTGAACCTGCTGCGCGCCTTCGCCAATGGCGGCTATGCCGACCTGCACGAGGTGCATCGCTGGAACCTGGACTTCGCCGCCCGCTCGCCGCTCGCTGCCCGCTACCAGGACCTGGCGTCGCGCATCGGCGAGACGCTTGGCTTCATGCAGGCCTGCGGGCTGAGTAGCCTGAACTCGCCGCAGATCCGCGAGACCGACTTCTACACCAGCCACGAATCCCTGCTGCTGCCCTACGAGCAGGCGTTGACCCGGGTCGATAGCACGACGGGCGACACCTACGCCTGCTCGGCGCACTTCATCTGGGTCGGCGACCGGACGCGGCAGTTCGACGGCGCGCATGTCGAGTTCCTGCGCGGGGTGAAGAACCCGATCGGCATGAAGGTTGGGCCGACGATGGAGGTAGATGACCTGCTGCGGCTCATCGACCGGCTGAACCCGGCCAACGAGGCGGGGCGCTTGACGCTGATCAGCCGCATGGGGGCCGAGACGGTCGCGAAGAAGCTGCCGCCGCTGCTGCGGGCCGTGCACCGCGCGGGGCTCAAAGTGGTCTGGCTGTGCGATCCGATGCACGGCAACACCGTCACCACGGCGGCCAAGATGAAGACCCGCAGCTTCGAGGCGATCCTCACCGAGGTGCGCCGCTTCTTCGACGCGCATGACGATGCCGGCACCTGGCCCGGCGGCGTGCACATCGAGATGACCGGCCGCAACGTCACCGAATGCGTCGGCGGCGCGCATCGGCTCACCGAGGCCGACCTGTCGCGCAGCTACGAGACGTTCTGCGACCCGCGCCTCAACGCCGAGCAGTCGCTCGAACTGGCCTTCCTGGTCGCCGAGGAGCTGAAGGCGCGGCGCGGCCGGGCCGCCGGAGCGCTGGTAGCCGCCCAGTGAGCCCAGATATGAGCCCAGATATGAACCCAGATCCGCTACCACCGCCGCGATCGCTGCTCGAGGATATCTCCTGGCGGACTGATGCGTATTTCAACCGGACCCGGGAGGTGATCGCGCGCTTCGGCGACACCCCGGTGACCTACGCGGTGTTCCTGCGCCGGCCCGTCGTTTCCGCGCCGCGGCTGATGCTGGAATGGCTTGCCGAAGTCGCGGCGGCGCGGGGCACTAGCTTTCATTTCGACGTGGTGCACCCAGAGGGCGAGTGGGTGGGGGCGGGCGAGCCGATCGCTTACATCACCGGGTCATTCGCGGCGCTGGCGGATACCGAGACGATTTTCCTGCAGAAGCTCGGCCCGGCCTGCGTCGCCGCGCACAACGCCTACCAGATGTGCGCCTCGCTGCCGCAGACCGGCTTCCTCGCCATGGAGGCGCGGCACTGCGCCGGGGCGGAGATGCAGGCGATGATGGGCTACGCGGCCGGGGTAGGCAGCGAGGCCGCCAAACGGGAAGGCGCGGTTGGCTTCCTCGGCACCGCGACCGACATGACGGCAGGCTATTTCGGCGAGACGCGCGGGCGGGGGACGATGCCGCACGCGCTGATCGGCTATGCCGGGTCGACGCTCCGGGCGGCGCAGATGTTCCATGAGGTGCACCCCGGCGAGAACCTCACGGTGTTGACCGATTATTTCGGCCGGGAGATCACCGACGGGCTCGAAGTCTGCCGCGCCTTTCCGGCGCTGGCGCATGGTGGACGGCTCGCGGTGCGGCTGGACACGCATGGCGGCCGCTATCTCGAAGGCCTCGACCCGGCGGCGAGCTACGCCGTGCTCGAGCGCCGCGCGCCGGGTGCGATACGGCGTTATCGGAGCGATACGGAGCTGCGCGACCTCGTCGGCACCGGCGTCTCGGCCGCGGCGATCTGGCGGATGCGCGAGGCTTTGGACGAGGCTGGGTTCACCAAGGTGCGGATCGTCGCCTCCTCCGGGTTCGGGGTGGAGAAGTGCCGGGTGATGGCCGATACGCGGGCGCCGATCGACCTCGTCGGCACCGGCAGCTTCATCCCGCGCGATTGGAACGAGACCTACGCGACCGCGGACATCGTGGCCTATGGCAACGAGGTCCGCGTGAAGGTCGGGCGCGAATTCCTGCTCTCGGCGCATCGGAGCCGGGCGGGGGCTAGGCCGGCGGGATGAGCGAGGCCAAGACTTGGCGCGTGCGCATCCTCGATCTGTCGGGTGGGGCGGAGGACAATATCGTCGAGGAGATCGGGCCGTTCGTTACGATCGATGACGCCAATGTGTTCGCCCGGCGCT
The DNA here is from genome assembly GCA_965276815.1 of Acetobacteraceae bacterium. Classification (GTDB taxonomy): domain Bacteria; phylum Pseudomonadota; class Alphaproteobacteria; order Acetobacterales; family Acetobacteraceae; genus JAVVHH01. The sequence continues at coordinate 10,571 of CBDIBE010000005.1, forward strand.
ATGTGCGCGACAGCGTCGAGCGCTGCCGGGAGCGAGGCATGGATGCAAAAGCGGTCCTGGACGCCTGGTTCGCGTTCGGCGAGGACGCCATCGTGCCGGATGCCGGCGAACAGGGCTGGACGAGCGCGGCCGAGCTGCACGATTTCGCCGCGCGACGGCCCGCGGCGCAGGACCGCGATTGGCGCAGCCTTGACCCCCGCGTCGGCGGCGAGGAGGACGAGTGAAGCTCCGCTTCGCGCCCAGCCCCACCGGCCTGCTCCACGTCGGCAATGCCCGGGCGGCCGTGGCCAATTATCTGTTCGCCCGGCGCCACGGTGGCGAGTTCCTGCTTCGGCTGGATGACACGGACCAGGAGCGCAACCGCCCCGAATACGCCGACGCCATCGCGTACGACATGCGCTGGCTGGGCCTGCATTGGGATCGGATGTTCCGCCAGTCCGACCGGCTGGACCGCTACGCCGTGGCGGCCGAGCGGCTCAAAGCCTCCGGCCGGCTCTATCCCTGCTTCGAGAGCGAGGAGGAGCTGAACGCCAAGCGCGACATGCGCGCCAAACGGCGCCTGCCGCCGATCTACGACCGCGCCATGCTGAAGCTGACCCTGGAGCAGCGCGCCGCCGCCGAGGCGGGGGGCAAGAAGCCGTATTGGCGCTTTCTGCTGTCGGGCGTGCAGGCGGAGTGGGACGACCTCGTCCTCGGCCGCCGCCAGGTCAAGCTTTCGGCCGTGTCCGACCCGGTGCTGATCCGCGCCGACGGCACGCCGCTGTATACCTTCACCTCCGTCGTCGATGATCTGGACGAGGCCATCACCCATATCGTGCGTGGCGAGGACCACGTGACCAATACCGGGGTCCAGCTCGACATTTTCGAGGCGCTCGCGCCGGGTCGCCGGCCGCGCTTTGCGCATCTGCCGCTGCTGGTGGACCAGGATGGCGGCAAGCTTTCGAAGCGGACCGGCTCGCTAAGTTTGCGCAGCTTGCGCGGCGACGGGATCGAGCCGGCGGCGCTGGCGGGTTACCTGGCGGCGCTCGGGACCTCACGCGACCCGGTCGCGGCGATGCCCGACGAGCTCGCGCCGGACTACGACCTCGCGCGCGTGTCGCACGCCGCCGCGCGGTTCGATGGCCGGCAATTGGCGGCGCTCAATCGCCGGCTGCTGCAGACCTTGCCGTTCGAGGCGGTGCAGGACCGCCTGCCGCCAGCGGCGACGCCGGCTTTCTGGATGGCGGTGCGGGGTAACCTTGACCTGCTGAACGAAGCGCGCGGGTGGTGGGACGTGGTGGCCGGGTCGATCGTGCCGCCGCTGATCGAAGGCGAGGCGGATTATCTGCGCACCGCTCTGGACGCCCTGCCGCCGGAGCCTTGGGATAGCTCGGTCTGGCCGGCCTGGATCGAGCAGCTGAAGGAAGCGACGGGACGAAAGGGCAAGAAGCTGTTTCTGCCGCTACGCCAGGCGCTCACCGGCGAGGATCACGGGCCGGAGCTGCGCGACTTGCTGCCGCTGATGGGAAGGGCGCGTGCCGCCGAACGGCTTCGCCTGGCCGCGGCATGATGTTATGATGAATTGATGAACGGCATCCCGGATCATGACGCCCTGCGCGCGCATATGGGCCAGGTCAGCGCCATGGCGGAGCGCAAGGTGCTGCCGCGGCTCGACCGGCACTGCCGCGCCTTCATCGGCCTGTCGCCATTCCTCGTGCTCGCGACCGCGGACGCCGATGGGCACGTGGACGCGAGCCCCCGCGGTGACCCGCCGGGCTTCGTGGAGATCATCAACGACCACACTTTACTGTTGCCGGATCGCCCCGGGAACAACCGGGTGGATAGTTTTGGCAACGTCGTCAGCGCGCCGGGCGTCGGCATGATCTTCTTCGTGCCGGGGATCGACGAGACGCTGCGGGTGAATGGCTTCGCGCGGCTGCTGGTCGATCCGGACGCGCTGGCGGCCCTCGAAGTCAAAGGCAAAGCGCCGCGGACCGGGCTGCTGATTGAGATCGAGGAGGTGTTCTTCCACTGTGCCAAGGCGCTCAAGCGTTCCAAATTGTGGGACCCGGCGAGCCGCGTGGATCGTGCGACCTTCCCTTCGCTCGGCCGGATCATCGCTGATCAGGTGGCTGGCTTCACGGTCGAGGACGCGGAGCAGAAGGTCGAAAAATCCTACCAGGACCGAATGTACTAACGCCCGGTAAAGCGCGGGCTGCGTTTCTCGGCAAAGGCGGCCAGGCCCTCGGCGAAGTCGGCGCTCTGCAGCGCGGCGCGGCGCGCGGCTTGAACTTGCTGCTGCGTTGCAGGCGGAAGCGGCATGGCGGCGGCGAGCGCCCGCAGCTGCTGCTTGGCGCTCGCCACGGAAAGCGGCGCGTTGGCGGCGATGCGGCGTGCCATCGCGAAGGTGAACTGTTCCAGTTCCGCCTCGGGCACCAAATGATTGATCAGGCCGGCGCGCAGGGCGGCCTCGGCCAGCACCGGGTCGGCGGTGGCGAACATCTCCATGGCCAATGCCGGGCCGCAGCGCAGCAGCACGTTCAGCAGGCCCGGGCTGTCATAGGGCAGGCCGAGCCGCGCCGGCGTGAACGCAAGGCTGCAGCTCGGGTCACCCACAAGGATGTCGCAGCGCAGCGCAAGGTCGGTGCCGCCGCCCCAAGCGCTGCCGTGAAGCATGCCGAGCACCGGCGGCTTGCAGTCCGCGATGCGCCGGAATAGGGCATGCAACCGGCCGTCCGGCGCGAGTGGATCGAAGTCAGGTGCGAGCGCGCCGATATCGAAGCCTGCGCACCACACTTTATCGTCGGATCCGGCGCGCAAGATCACAGCGCGGATCTCGTGCGCAAGCGCGTCGAACGCAGCAATTAGGCCATCGATCATACTTGCATTCAGCGTGTTGCGGCGCGCTGGATCCTGCATGCGGATTACGGCGACTGGGCCGTCGATTGTCGTGGAGACTGTGTCAGTCATCCACCGAGTATGCCCGAAAATTCTGGACGCGTAGCGCGATTCCGGGCGGGTGCCCCACGCTGGTGGAGCACCTCGAGGAACTTAGATTAGCGGCTCGCCGGTACTGGAACGGTGGTGGACTGCGCGTTGCCTGGGCCACCCGGAGCCGGGCTCATCGGAGCCGTGGCACTGCTATTCCCTCCGAGCACGCTGCCGGCGATGGCCGGGTTGGACGAGGAGCCCGTGTTCATGTTTGCCGCGCCAGGTGGCAGGCTGTTGCCGGACTGCGGTGCGCTGCTGCCAGAGTTCGGATTGGGCGGGCTTTGTGTCTGGGCGAACGCCGGACCGGCCGCAAGGACTAACGCCAGAACGGGAACGTATTTTAGCATGATCTACCTCATTATTTGATTAGCCGCCTTCTGAACGCCCCATTAACCTGTGGGTTGCGGTGCATTTCCGGCCAGCAACTCCGTCCAAGCCCGAAACATAAATCCTTGATTGAACTCGCGCTCAGCTTTGGCCCGGCTGGCTGCGCCAAGTTCTCGGCGCAGCGCGGAGTCACGAAGCAGTGTGCCCAGTGCGGCGGCCAGAGCCTTGTCGTCCCGGGCGGTCACGAACCGGCCCGCCGACTCCGGCAGCATCGCCCTGATGTCGCCGACATCGGTCGCCGCCGTGGGCAGGCCGGCGGCCATCGCTTCGAGCAGCGAGATCGGCATTTGCTCGGTGTCGGACGACATGGCGAAGATGTCGAACGCCTTGATCAGCGGGGCAGGCTCCGGCACGTGCCCAGCCCAGTGCACCATGCCGGCGATGCCGAGTTCCTGGGCCAGCGCCTCTAAGGAGGCGCGTTCCGGGCCGTCGCCAATCAAGACCAGCCGGCCTGGCGTATCGTGAACCGCGAGGTGGAAGGCGCGGAGCAGCCGCTGCAGGTTCTTTTCGGCGCGGAGCGCGGCGACGGTGCCGATCACCGGTCCCTCGCCGGGCCATGGCGCAGGGGCGGGCGGGCCGGCGAAGCGGTCGAGGTCGATCCCGTTCGGGACGTAACGCAGCTTGCGCGGATTGAGGCGCCAGACATCCGTAGCGATCCGCAGCAAGGTCCGCGACGGCAGCGCCACGGTGCGGCCGCGCAGGAACATGCGGCGCAGCCAGACCCGGCGCGGCAACTGCCGATCGCGTTCCTCGGGGCCGAACCCATCCTCGACATGCACGTGATGGACGCCCGCGGCGCGGTTGGCGATCGCCCACTCGATCGTGCCGAAATTGTTGGTCAGCATCGCCTTCGGCTGCAACCGGCGCAGCGCCGCATGGAATCGCCTGACATTGCCGATCGTATCGCCTTTGCGGATCTCCACCGGCGGAAACTCGACGTCCAGCGTCGGATCGAGGCGCTCGCGGCAGGCAATGTTGCCGTCCATCGAGACGATGGCGTGCCGCCAGCGCGGCCCAAAGTGATTGGCGATGGTGGCGAAACGGGCCTGCGCGCCGCCTACGGCGAAGCTCGGAAAGACCGTCAGCAGAAGCGGCGCGGTCAAAACTGGAAGTAGAGGAACTCGGTCGTCCCCCCGAGCGCCAGCACTCCGAGCGCCGCCACCATACCGCACGCCAGAGCCCAGCGCGGACGGGGCTGCCAGGACAGGCGCGGGTAGGGATTGGGGATGCTGCGGCCGAGCGCGGGCTCGTAGTTATGCATGATCTGCTGGGTGTTCGGCGCGAACCAGACGATTGCGAATAGCACGGCGAGCTGCGCCGCCGTCGCGAGCGGGAGGACGCCGCCGGCGCCGTGCAGGCCGAGCATTCCGGCCAGCACCTCGAATGCTTCCCCGGTCGAGCCCGCGCGGAAGAAAGCGAAAGCCACGAGGGCGGCGACGTAGACGGCCAGCACCTTCGCGGCGTGCACCGCAGTCTGCACGAGCCATGGCCGCGGCGGCGGCTTCTTCGGCGCGGGAAAATAGATCCGCGTGGCGTGGTTGACGACGATATAGAAGCCGTGCAGCAGGCCGAAAATGAGGTAGCGGCTGCCCGCACCGTGCCAGACGCCGGCCAGGCCCATGGTGACCAGGGTCGGCGCCGCGACGAGGGACAGGAACCCGCCCGGCGTCGCCGAGGCCTTGCGCGAATTGTCGAGACCGTGCGCGCCGCGCCAGCGGGTGATCCAGAGCGCCATGGGGTTATAGATATACATCGTAATGAAACGGGTCAGCGTCATGTGGAAGCGCTGCCAGTAGTCGATAACGGTGGTGGATTTATACGGCGAGTTGAAGTTGAGCGGGAAGCGGATGTTGAACATCCGCGCCAGGCCGATCGCCATGTCGGAATAGCCGGAGAAGTCGAAATAGAGCTGCAGGGAGTAGGCGATGACCGCATACCAGGCAGTGACGAGGCCATCCGTGGCGGGATGGGCGAAGGCGGTGGCGACGCCAGAGGAGAGCGGATCGGCGAACACGACTTTCTTGGCCAGGCCGATCGAGAAGATGGTCAGGCCGATGGCGAAATTGCTGGTGTTAAAGCGATAGGTCGCCGGGTCGGCGAATTGCGGCATCATCTCGCGGTTGTGCAGGATCGGGCCGGCGATCAGGTGCGGGAAGAAGGTGACGAACAGAACGTAGCTCTGCAGCTCCCGCGTCTTGGCCACGCCCTGCTTGACGTCCACCAGGTAGCCGATCTGGGTGAAGGTGAAGAAGGAGATGCCGAGCGGCAATATGATGCTCTCGAACGGCGTTCCGGCGACGGTGTGAAAGCCGAGCGAGGCGGCAACGGCGGCCGCGTATTTGAAATAGAACAACGCGAGGAGGTCGCCGGTGAGGCCCACCAGGAAAATCCCGGTCTGCAGGCGCGGCCGTTCGCCGGTGCGGACGAGTAGGAAGCCGGTGGTGTAGTTAAAAGCGATCGAGATCAGCAGCAGCGGCAGGAAGTCGACCCGCCAATAGGCGTAGAAGGCGAGCGAAGCCAGTATGAGCCAGAGCCCGCCCGCCCGCGGCCCGAAGCGCGACGCAAGAACGAAGCCCAGCAACGCGAGGGGCATGAACCCGGCGATGAAAGGGAAAGAGCTGAAGACCAAAGCGAGTTACGCGCGTTTGGCCAGTTTCTGCTGCACCAGAGCTGCCAGTTCGCCCACGTTCTTGAGCTCCTCCATCTCCGCTGCCTGGAACTTCACGCCGAAGCGCTTTTCGAGCTCAACAACGATGAAGATATGGTTCATGGAATCCCACCCTTCGACGTCGTCCGCCGTGGTGTTGGGGGTAAGCTGGATGCTGTCGTCTTCGAGCACCTGGCGGAACACCTCGTTCAAGGTGTCGTAAATCTCGGCTTCGGTCATTCGGCGGGCTGCAATTCTCTGTTGGGTGCGGGTTCACTCGCGTTCACACTATCGATGAAAGTTTTACGCGGGGTAAAGCCGGCAAGGTCGAGACGCCATTCGGTGGCGCCGTCTTCGGCCTCGGAAACCTTGGTGAAACCCAGCTTGGCGTAGTGTTCGCGCACCATGCCGTTCTTCGCCGTCGGCCGGTATTCGCCGATCAGGGCGATCGCGCGCAAACGCTGCGCCTCGGCCGCCACCAGATTGAGCGTTTCCTCCTCCATCCCTCGCCCCAGGACCCGGCAGCTCATCAACCAGGTGCCGATCCGGATTTCGTGGCTGCCGGGGTCGCGGATGCCGGAGATGATGGCGACGATGCCGTTGTCGCCGAACTTGTCGAGCAGGCGGATCTGCAGGCTGAGCGCGGCCGGGTCGTCGATGAGGGCCTGGATCTGCTCCTCATTGACCCGGCGGGTCATCAAGTTGAATTGGTTGGTCTTGTTGATGAGCTGGACGATGCGCGCCAGGCCGACCCGGTCGAACCGGTTCCACACCGCCCGCATCGCCAGGCTGCGCAGAAAGCCCTCCATGTCGGTGGCCGAGGACATCAGGCTCTCGCGCGCCAGATTCTGCTGGTATTGCTCGGCGCGGGCGAGGTCTTCGTCGGTGATGCGCAGCGCCTCGAAATAGCCGGCCTCGGCCAGGCAGGCGCCGTAATGCGTAGGGTCTTCCGGCAGTTCCGGGACCTGCACCATCGGCAGCTCTTGGCGGACGATGGCGCGCTCGACCGGGTTGTCGTCGGCGAAAACCAGGCTGTCCAGGCCGATGTTCAGGCGCTGAGCGATCTCGCGCAGATTGGCGGCCTTGTCGGTCCAGTTGGCGACGAAGCAGGCGATGTCAGACTGCTTAAGCACCATTTCCGGGTGGCTGGTGAACGGCTCGAGCGCGTTCGCCTCGTCATTTTTCGAGCAGACGGCGAGGATCACGCCGCGGCGGGAGAGGTCGAGCGCGTATTGCTGGAAGGCGAGGAAGGCCTCGCCGACGGCGCTCCCTTGGCCGAGCTTGATCCCGGCCAGCCCGTCATCGCCGATCACGCCACCCCACAAAGTGTTGTCGAGGTCGAGCACCAGGCACTTGCTGGACCGTCCCTGTGCGGCGGCGAGCAGCCGGCCGGCGAGGTCGCCGAATAGCGGCGCGGCCTGCGGATGGATCTCCTGCTTGGCCCGGTGCCAAAGCGCCGGGTCATACCAGTTCGACAAGCCGTCCGCGGCGGCGCGGTCGTCGAGCGCGATCAGGTCGACGCCGGCCGCGTCGGCCCGGTCCCGCAGCATGGCGCTGAACCGGCGAAGCGCCGCGGCGTGGGACCAGGGCAGCCGATGGTCATTGCTGCCGAGCAGCGGCGCGAACACCGGCAGCGGGACGGTCTGGATCACCTGGCAGCCGAACGCCCGCCGGGCCGCGTCCCATTGCGCGGCGAGCCCATCGAGGACGGACTGGAGACGCTGCTGCACCGTCGCCACGGCTTGGCCGGCCTCGACGCCCTGCATCAGATGATGCGCATCAAGCGCGAACAGGACGGTATCCGGGCGGAACTGGTGCAGGCCGGACCCGGCGTCGATCAATTCCTGCGCATATTGCGCATAATCGGGCGTGTAGGTCTCGATCCAGATCCCGCGGCGCATGCCGCCGACGCGGATGGCGGGCAGGAGGTGATCGAGGGTCGACGCGCCGAGAACGGCGAGGCGGACCGGCTTGGTCGCGAGCTTGGCCGGCGGCGAACGCAGGATCGTGCCGCGCTTTCGGTCCAGCCGCAGGGTCTCGATCGCCGAAAGCCGCGCATTGGCCAGCGCGCACAGCGCCTCCCAGCCGGCGTCCGGCGGCAAAGCCGCCAGGTGCTCGCTCCAGGACGGGACCTTCGGCAGCCAGTGGAGTTCAGTGCCGTCCATGTCAAACCCCGGTTGCGCGCGCGGCTTATACAATCGCAAGTGGCCGGTGGCAAAGCGCGCCGTTCCGTTTTGCCGCGAAATCAGGCATTCTTGCCGCAACCAAGGAGAGTTCCATGTGCGGCCTGGCCGGCATCTTCTACCCGGATCACGCGACCCCAATCGACGAAGCGCTGCTGCGGCGCATGACGGCGGCGCTGTCTCACCGAGGACCGGACGGGGATGGGTTCCACTGCGAGCCGGGTGTCGGACTGGGCCACCGGCGGCTATCGATCGTCGACGTCGCGGGCGGCGCCCAGCCGATGTACAACGAAGACAACTCCGTCGTCATCATCTTCAACGGCGAGATCTACAATTCCCCGGAGCTGCGCCCGAAGCTGCTGGCGATGGGCCATGTGTTCCGCAATCGCTGCGACACCGAGGCCATTATTCACGCCTGGGAGAGCTGGGGGCCGGATTGCGTCAAGCATCTGAATGGTCAGTTCGCGTTCGCGCTCTGGGACCGCAACCAGCAAACCCTGTTCCTCGCCCGCGACCGGCTCGGCAAGAAGCCACTCTATTATGGACGGACTTCCGGCGGCGCACTGGTGTTCGGCTCGGAGCTCGCGGCGCTGATGCCGGTGCCGGGCCTGAACCGGCGCATCAGCCCGGCCGCGGTCGACGATTTCTTCGCGCTGGGCTACGTGCCGGACCCGCACTCGATCTACGAAGGCATCCACAAGCTGCCGCCGGCGCACTACTTGATGCTGCGGCAGGACGCGCATGCCGCCCCGCGCCGCTACTGGGGGGCGCCGACCCACACTGACGCGGTCGACGCCGACACGGCGGTCAGCCAGTTCTCCGCCCACCTGGCGCGCTCGACCACGATGCGCCTAATGGCGGACGTGCCGCTCGGTGCCTTCCTGTCGGGCGGGGTGGATAGCAGCGCGGTGGTCGCCGCGGCGGCGCGTGCGCAGCAGGAAAGCCTCGCCACCTTCACGATCGGCTTCCCCGGCACGGACGACGAGACGCCGCTCGCCCGCATGGTGGCCAAGCGCTATGGAACGGCGCAGCACGAGGACCGGGCGACCCCCGACTATTTCGAGGCGGCGCGGCGCCAGGCCTTTGTTTTCGGCGAGCCGTTCGGCGACACATCCTCGGTGCCGACGGAGACGGTCTGCGAACTGGCCCGGCGGCATGTCACGGTGGCACTTTCCGGTGATGGCGGCGACGAGGTTTTCGCCGGGTATCGGCGCTACCGCTGGCATCAGCTGGCCGAGGCCGTGCGTTCCTACATGCCGGCCGGACTGCGGCGGCTGGTTCTGGGACAGCTGGCGCAGGCGTACCCGAAGATGGACTGGGCGCCGCGCTGGTTGCGGGCCAAGCATACCTTGACCGAGATCAGCCTCGACAGCGCGCTCGGCTACTATCGTACCCTAGTCAAAGTGCATCACGATAAGCGCCGCGCGATGTTCTCGCCTGGCCTGCGGTCGCAACTCGACGGGCACGATCCCTCGGCGCGGATCGTCGATCTGATGCAGGAGTGCGGTGCCGAGGACAGCTTGCTGCAGGCCCAATATGTGGACGTGAACCTCTATCTGGCCGGCGACATCCTGACCAAGGTGGACCGCACCAGCATGGCTCACTCGCTTGAGGTGCGGGCGCCCTTCCTGGATCATGAGTTCGTGGAATGGGGGCTGCGGTTGCCGTCGTCGCTCAAATTGCGCGGCAAGGAAGGCAAGTTCGTGGTCAAGAAGGCGCTCGAGCCGTTGCTGCCGCGGGAGATCCTGTATCGCCGCAAGCAGGGTTTCGCGATGCCGCTCTCGCGGCTGTTCCGCGAGCGGGCGGGCGAACTGCGCGCCCGGCTGCTCGGGCCGGCCATGCTGGAAAGCGGTCTGTTTGACCCGGCTTCGCTTGGGCGTATTGTGGATGAACATGCGTCAGCCCGCGTAGATCATTCCGGGGCGCTATGGTTGCTGCTGACTTTCGAAGGCTTCCTGCATCAACAGGAATCAGCAAATCGGCCTGCGATGACCGCAGAAACCGCGTGAACATATCGGGTACCGAGGCACATATGTAAACTGACAAATTCGTTAGTACGCCGATTTGGTCTGTAATGGGTTGCGCTTACATGCTCAATTCAGAGGCTATTTTGCGGTAGTACGTCAATCATCCGGGCAAAGTGTGGGGATCGTTGCTGCACGGCTACGCTGTACGAGTAAATTAGACATTGCTTCGCCGGAAGGTCATGATAATAGCGTGATGAGACGCGGAGGGGGTGACTGTGGTCGGCGCTGTACGGTGTCATTGTAGATTATCGCCCGTGACTGGGCCCGTGACTGGGCCCGTGACTGGGCCCGTGACTGGGCCCGTGACTGGGCCCGTGACTGGGAAGGACCGGACATGACCGCGCAGCAGCCGGTCGTCCTGCGGGGCTGGCCGGCAAGCAAGGCGCGTCCTGATCCATCGCGGGAGCGGTTCCGGCAGAATCTGAGCCGCATCATGGCGGAGCAGAGGATCACCCAAGCGAGCCTCGCCCGCACCATGGAGGTGTCGCGCGTGGCCGTGCACGCCTGGATCTGGGGGACGTGCTTCCCCGAAACATCGCGGCTGATCAAGCTGGCGCAGACATTGAACGTGACCGTGGGGGACTTGCTGGAAAGCGAAGGCGCGGTTTCGACGCCAACCACGGACACGTCGAACGAAGAAGCCCTGCTTCTGAACGCGTTCCGCAAGCTGCCCAACACCGCTCGGCTCAGCCTGCTGGCCGACGCGTACGAAATGACGGCGCAAATCAGCACGGCCGGCGAAGTGAAGGTGTTTTCGACCAAGCCAAGCCTAGTGGGGGAAATCTGACGGCAGAGAGCCGTCAGATTCCCCCTACTAGCCTTTGTTTGGTGGATCGATTGACCTTAGGCATCCAGCGTTTCGATTGGGTCAGCGGGCTTGGACGCCCGCTGGTAGGCGGGATCAATCTGCCGCGAGCACGCGGCGGAATAAGTCGAGCTGCCCTCTGCTGGTTGCGTCCCAGCTAAAATCCTCGGCGTATGCCCTAGTGGCTCGCCTGTCCGGGTTGCCGGCGTAAATTTCTTGCACGGACGACGCAAAGCGTTCTGGCGTATTGCGGTCTACGACGCGCCCTGCGGCCGCGGATCGCACGACCTCGGGGCTGCCCGGAATATTGCTGGCCACCACCGGCGTGCCGCACGCCATCGCCTCGAGCAGGACGTTCGCCCAGCCCTCGCGGCTTGACGCGAGGATCAGGAGGTCGGCCGCCGCGTAGAAGCGGGGTAACGAGCTATGCGGCTGCGCGCCCTCAAACCGGACCCGGTCCGCCAGCCCTAGCTCTCGCGCCACGGTCTCGAGCCGCCCGCGCTCTGGCCCTTCGCCGACAATCATCAGGCGCCAACCCGGTAGCAAACTCAACGCCCGGATCGCGAGGTCGTGGCCCTTACGTGGAATGAGGTGGCCGACCGACAGCAAGGTTGGTCCATCCAAACCCAGCTCCCGCCGGACCAGGGCGCGGTCAGCCGGCCGGAACAGCGCCAGGTCGACGCCGTTTCGCAGCACGGTCACCGCGTCGGGCTTGGCGCCCAGCTCTAGCATGGCCTCCTTCAGCCCGGCGCTCACTGCGATCAGGTCGGCGGCTCCGTCCATCGCCCATCGGATCATGCGGCGCGGGCCGGCGTAGCCCGGTAGCTCGGTTACGTCCGAGCCGCGGGCGGTGACGACGACGGGCTTGCCGAAGGCTTTGCCGAGCGCCACCGCGGCAACTCCGTCAGGGTAGAGATAGTGCGCGTCAATCAGGTCGAATTGCAGGCCGCGGCGGAGCAGCTTCCGCAGCGCGATCGCGCCGGCCAGGAACAACGAACCCGGTGCCGCATGCATGCCGATGCGCGGCGGCAACGGGTAGCGAGGATGGTAGATGGCCAGCCCGTCCCGGCATTCCTCGCGTTCAGCTTCGGCGTGGCGGGCCCAATCGCCAAACCGGGCAGACCGGCTCGGAAACCAAGGCACGGGCGCCACGACCGTGCTGACCGCCTCGCCGGTCGCCAGCAGATGCCGCAGTCGGTTCTCCACGAACACGCCCTGATTCGGCCGGCCCGCATGTGGGAAGAGTGTCGTGAAGGTCAGCAGCCGCAACGGCGGCGGCAAGAATTCGCTCCGGGTTACTGCGGCTTCGGCCCGGTCAACTCCGTGAATAGCTGCCGTGCCGCTTCCTTGTCATCGAACGGGTTCGGATTGTCCAACAGCGGACGCAGCGTCGCGGCGGCTTCATCGCGCCGGTTCAAGTCCTTCAGTGCGACCGCGAGGTGGTAGCGGGCGCCCGGCTCGTTGGGCAATTGCGCGACGGCCTGTTGCAGGAGCGGCAGCGCCTTGTTCGCAGCACCCTGCGAAACCAGGATCCAGCCGAGCGTGTCTGCTGCCGCCGGGTTCGGCGCCACGGTGAAGGCGCGTTGCGCCGTCTCGAGCGCACGCTTGTCGCCTGTCGCTTGATAGGCCCAGGCCAAGTTGTTGAGCGCGATCGGGTCGTTCGGCTTCTGCGTCAGAACGATGTTAAGTTCGCGCATCGCCTCGGGGTAACGACGTGCCTGCACATCCTGCGCCGCCAAGACCTGAGCGATCTCGGCGTTGTCGGGATGTTTCGCTTCGAAAGCGGTCAAAGTGTCGTACGATTTCTTGTCGTCGCCCGCTGATCTGAGCGCCTCGGCAACGTGGAGCACCAGCGTAGCGGAGGACGGGTCCTTATCGGCCTCGGCCTGATAGGCGGCGACAGCCTCCGGGAATTTACGCTGGGTCATATACAGGTCGCCCTTCAGCAGCGCGGCGGCCGGCATGTTGGCGGAATCGGAGCGCAGCGTGTCGACCGTCGCCAAGGCAGCGTTGAGCCCCTTCTCCTGCAAGTCGGCGTTCACCAACAGCCCGAGCAGGATCGGATTGCCCGGGAGCGCCCGCAACCCCGAACGGACGGCTTCACGCGCACCCTCGTAGTCCTTTTGGCTCAGCAGGAGCTCGGTATACGCGCGTCGCGCGGCGAGATTCGTCGGCTCGTCGCCGATCAGCGTGGAGAAGCTGGTCTTGGCCGCGTCGATCTGGCCGGCGCGGGTCTGCAAGATGCCAAGTAGTGCCAGGAGGCGCTCTGGGGTCTTGCCGTCGACTTTGGCCGAGTCGAGAACCGCGAGCGCTTTTGGCACATCGTTCATACGGGCGTAGGTTTCGGCGGCGCCGACGGTCAGAGCGATATCATTGGGGGCCGCCGTGCGCGCGGCCTCGATGGCCGCGGTGGCGTCCTGCGGCTTGTTCTGGCTGAGCAGGATCGGCACCAGTAGCTGGAGCGCTTCCCCATTGGCCGGGTTCTTGGCCAGGACCTCCTTGAGCGCCGTCTCCGCCTCGTTCGGCTGGTTGAGCTGCAGCAGGACCCTTGCCTCGTTGAGCCGCGGGATGACCGCGTCGGGGAACTTGTCGGCCGTCTCGCGAAAGGCCTGCAAAGCGCCGGCCTGATCGAGTTGGGCGAGCTTCAACAGCCCGGTGAGGTTGCCCACCGCCTGGGTATCGCCCTGCTGCTGGCGAAGCTTGTCGAGCGCCGCTTGCGCGCGGGGAAGGTCACCGATTCGGATGGCCGCGGCGACGAGCGCTTCGGCGGCGGCTGGCTGGGTCGGCGCAAGCTGCAGCGAACGGTCGAGATCGTTCGCCGCCCCAGCGAGATCACCAAGCTGCATCCGATCCGAGGCAAGGCGCGTCAGGCCTGTAGCGTCATCCTTGGTTGCTGCCGAGGCTTTCTGGAAAGCCGCATCCGCCTGATCCTGCTTGCCTTGCGCAACATAGGAGCGGGCGAGCAGGTCAAGGGTGTTGGCGTCGTTCTGTCCGGCCGCGATCGCCTGCGAAAGCGTCTTCGAGGCGTCTTCCGGCCGGCCTGCCTGGATTTGAACGACCGCCAACAAGCGAACGCCGTCGGGATCTTGCGGGGTGCGGGCCACGTAGCGGGTGGCCGCGTCTAGCGCCTGTTCGGTTTGGTGAAGGTTCATCTTCACCAAGGCCTCGAAATACAGGCCGCGCGGGAACCGGTCGATGACGCGGTCCAGCTTCTGCAGCATCACGTTGGCGTCCTCGTATTTGCCGCCGCGTGCAGACAGCGCCATGCTCACATACATGGCGCCGAAATTGTCTGGCGCCTTGGCGAGGACCGCGTCCACGTCGGTGCGCGCTTTGGCATCGAGCCCGAGCCCGAGTTCATAGACGGCGCGGTCCAGCCGATACCCCAGTGCCGCCGGGGCGGCAGCGACGGCCTGGTCCATGTATCCAAGTGCGCCCGTTTTATCGCCGGTCTGTTCCAGCACCACCGCCTTGATCGCGAGCGCGTCTGGCCGCTTCGGCTCGATCGCCAGCGCTTCGTCCGCCTGCTGGGCCGCGCGCGTGTAGTCCTGATCGGCGAGCGCGAAGCGAGTGGCCACCACCCTGGCTTCGGCATTGTCCGGGGCGACGGCCTCGGCCTCGGCGATGGTCAGATTGGCCGCCTGATTGTCCTTAAGGCCACGTTGCGCCAGGGCGCGCGCGATCAGGAAAAAGGCGGTCTGCGACGAGTTCGCCCCGCGCTGAGGGATATCGGAGAGGATGTCGCTCCACTTGCTTTGGGCGATATAGGACTGGCTTAGAACCGAAGCGACGTTTGTCTTGTTCCAGCCGAGGGCTGCCGCGGCCTTGATCTCCTTTTCCGCGGCGATCGGGTCACCGAGGACGAGCTGCGTCTGCGCGAGCAGCGCGTGCGCCTCCGCGTTGGATGGGTCGTCACGGACGGCGTTGCGCAGTTGAATGGCGGCGGCGCGGATATCGCCCTTGGCGAGCAATTGATGCGCGCTCTGGATCGCGTTGGCGCGATGGGTGAAGACGTAGTAGCCGCCGCCGGCACCGGCCAGCAGCAGAACGAGGACTGCGCCGAGGATAATTTTCTTCATTGTTCAGCCTTGCGTCGCGGCGGCACTCGCCGGGTTATCCTCGGCGCCGTAGCCGCTCGCGGGGAGCGAGAGACCGTGCGCCTCGAGCAGAGTATACAAGGTGGGCCGGCTCACGCCCAGCATGCGCGCCGCGGTTGCGACCCGGCCATCGCTGCGCGCCAGCGCGCGCTGCAGGACGTCGCGCTCCGCGCGCGCGCGGGCAGCACGCAGGTCGTAGGCGGACATGTCTTCGACGCCGGGGGCCAATTCCAGATCGGCTGCCGTGATCAGGCGGGTGTCAGACATCAGCACCGCGCGTTTCAACCGGTTCTCCAACTCGCGAATGTTACCGGGCCAGGAATGCTTGGCCAGCGCGGCGAGCGCGTCTTCGGCCAAGCCGCGCACGGAGCGGCCGTACTCGCGGTTGAACTGGGCAAGGAAATAGCGTGCCAGCAGGACCGGGTCCCCGCCGCGCTCGCGCAATGGCGGGATGCGAAGCGTGATTGGATTGAGCCGGTAGAACAAGTCGCCGCGGAACCGGCCGGCGTCAACATGGTCCTGCAGCTTTTGGTTGGTCGCGGAGACGACACGAACATCGACTTGGATCTGGGTCCGGCCGCCGATCCGCTCGACCAGTTGGTCCTGCAGGAAGCGGAGCAGCTTCACCTGCAGCGGATGCGGCAGGTCGCCGATCTCGTCGAGGAACAGCGTGCCGCGATTGGCCAGTTCGATGCGGCCCTGGGTCTGCTTGACGGCGCCGGTGAAGGCGCCGCGTTCGTGGCCGAACAACTCGCTCTCGAGCAGGTTTTCCGGAATCGCGCCGCAATTGATGGCGATGAACGGCTGGCGGGCACGCGGCCCGAGGTCGTGCAACGCGCGGGCCAGGGCTTCCTTACCAGTGCCGCTCTCGCCCAGCAGCAGGACGGAGACATTGGTGGCCGCGAGTTTCTCGATATCGCGGCAAACCTTCAGCATGCCCTCGTCGGCGGTGACGATCTTCTTGATCGGGGAGGGCGCCGGCGCCTCCGACATACGGCGGTTCTCGTCTTCCAGCGTGTGCAGCCGCAGGCTGCGCTGCACGATGGTTCCGAGTACCTGAATATCGATCGGTTTCTCACAAAAATCATAGGCGCCGGCCGCGATG
The DNA here is from genome assembly GCA_965276815.1 of Acetobacteraceae bacterium. Classification (GTDB taxonomy): domain Bacteria; phylum Pseudomonadota; class Alphaproteobacteria; order Acetobacterales; family Acetobacteraceae; genus JAVVHH01. The sequence goes on from CBDIBE010000005.1 coordinate 26,792, forward strand.
GCACGCAGCGCATGGCTTCGATCGCCATGGCTGGTCGCGACGATGATCTTCATGTCCGGCGTCTGCCGGGTCAGGCCGTCGAGGGTTGCGAAACCTTCGCTCACTCCGTCGGGATCGGGCGGCAGACCCAGATCCATGATGGCGACGGCCGGGTGCTCCTGTAGCGCCAGCGCGAGCGCCTCGGAGCGCTTGTGCGCGAACAGCACGTCGCAATCCGGGAACGCCCAGCGATACTGGCTGCATAGGCCGAGGTCGTCTTCGATAATCAGCAATTTCGGGCGACTGGCCAAGTTCAGACCCCAGCTTCTGTCAAAATGACGGCGCTCGGGGCGCGTTTTGGCCCGGGCGCGTCGGCACGGGCAAGAACGATCCGCATTGTCGTCCCAACGCCCTGCTCGCTTAATACCACAAGATCGCCCCCGCCTTCCCTAATCAACTCGCGGGCCTGAAATGCGCCAATACCCGAGCCCCCCTGCTTCTGCGTGCTGAAGGGCTTGAACAGATGGTCGCGGATGAAGTCGGGCGTCATGCCAGGACCGGTATCGATGATATCAATTACGATTCGGCTAACTTCATGGCGCACCTGCACGTTCACCGGGCGCCCGGCCGAGGCTTCGACGGCGTTGTTCAGCAGGTGCGTGACCGCGGTATCGAACGCGTCGGCACTCATGGCCACTGTGCCGGTGGAGCCATCATGGTCCAGCGCCAGCTCCGTCTTGCGGACCCGGCGGTAGGCCGCCACCAGCGCCTCCAGCTGCGGCAGCGGGCTCAGCGCTCCGGGCGCCAGGTCGGCCTCTGGCGATTCCAGCCGCTTAAGCAGGGCGGTGATCTTCTGCACCGATGCGCTGACCGTCTCGAGCATGTCCTTCTGGAACTCGGGATTGGCGATGTGGTGTTCGGCGTTGCGCAGCAGCAAGGCGAGCTGGCTTGACACATTCTTGATATCATGGGCGACAAAGGCGAACCGTTTGCCGTACTCATGCAGCTGCCGCGTCTGCAGCATCACCTGTGTGGCCCGCTGTTCGGCGATATAGGTCGCGACCTCGCGCCCGAGAATGCGCAACAGGTCGAACACTTCCTGGTCCGTCCGAAACGGGACGCGCGGCGGGCCGACGACGACGAGCCCGAACAGGTGCGCGTGGTGCAGCAGCGGAATCGCGAGCCAAACCTTGCCCAGTTGCTCAAGCGGCGGCAGTTCGACCACCGGCGGATCCAAACGGCTTACGTCGACGATCCACTCGCCGCCACGGGTCGCCAGCACGATCGGGTGATCGGCGGGGAGCACCGAGGCGGCCGGCATGTTCCAGGATCCGGCCCAGATGAACGAGCCGAGGCCGCCTTCGCGCAGGAAAAGCACCCCGCTCGGGCTGTCGACCACGTCGGCGACGGCGCGTATGGCCCTGGCGTGCAGGGCGGTGCGCCCATCCGGCCCGGCGGCCGAGAGGGTGTCGATGCAATCCAGCCATTGCCTGCGATAATCGTAGCGATCGGCAAAGAAATGCTGAACGACGGTGCGCTGCAGGATGGACCGCGCGGAGCGGGAGCTCAGGAACAGTGCGAGGCCAATGAGCCCAGCGAACAGCAGGCTGAGCTCGGCCATCCAGCCCCAATCGGCCTCGAAATGCCGCAAGATCTCGCCGGAGACCCCGAGTGCGAGCAAGACCGCCCCGCTGAGCACCAGGCTTGCACTGTGGAAAACCGCGGTGCGCGAAAGCTTGATCTGGCTGTCCCAGCGCTGTCCGCGGATGGCGGCGATGACCAGCAGGGGAGCGACGATGATCATCACCAGGGTTCGCGCGCCCGATAGGGCCGGCGAGGCGACCCGGAACAAGATGAGGTCGGCACAAAGCAGGATATCGAAACACGCCAAACCGGCCAGCAACACGCAGGGGACCGCGACGTGCCAGCGCGCATGCTCCGGCAGGTTTAGATAGAGGTTTTCGATCAGCAACAGCTCGCAAACGGCGAGGCCGAGCCGCAGCACGATGGGAAGCGCGAACAGCGAGATCTCGTGCTCGTAGCCGATGTAGCTCTGGACGACCGAAACCGTGCCAAAGACGGCGGCCGCGACCCCGATGGCGGTGAAAGCGCGGACCTGCTGACGCGGGCCGACCGCCGAGCGGTAATACAGGTGCAGGATGAAGCCGTACCAGGCGAGGGCTCGCAGGAAGTCGAGCTGCCAGCGGAGACTGTCGAGGCTGAGGTCGGGCCAGAGCGCCGAGCTGCCCGCCCAGGCGGCTGTGACCAGGCAGCAGCCTGCCAAAATCCAATTGGTGCGGCCGCGCGCCTGGATGGCGATCAACGACGCGAGGGTTGCGTAGGCGGCCGCGCAGATCACCAATAGGAACGACTGTAGACTCATGGCGTCGGACACGGGCGGGCGCCTGACCTCGTGTTAGCGGGCGCCCTCTTGGAAGAGGATCACCCGCACGGTCGAGAGTAGGATAAGCACATCCAGCAGTAGGCTACGATTTTTCACATAGTATAAATCGTACGACAGTTTGGCCCGGGCGTCTTCAACCGAGGCGCCATATGGATAGTTGACCTGGGCCCAGCCGGTCAGTCCCGGCTTGACCCGGGCGCGCTCGCGATAGAACGGGATTGCTTCGGCTAGCTGTTCGACAAAGTGCGGGCGTTCAGGCCGCGGACCGATAAAGCCCATCTGGCCGCGAAGAATATTGAACAATTGTGGCAACTCGTCGATGCGGGAGCGCCGCATGAACGATCCGATCCGAGTGACGCGCGGGTCTCGCTGCTGCGCCCAGGTGGGACCCAGCGCCTCGGCATTCACCCGCATGCTGCGAAACTTAAGGAGTGTGAAGGTTTTGCCGTCCCTTCCCACACGTTCCTGGCGGTAGAGGATCGGGCCGGGGCTGTCGAGACGGATCAGGATCGGGATCGCCAGCATCAGCGGCAGAGTGATCAGGATAAAGAACAGCGCGGTGACAATATCGCCAACGCGGGTGAGCAGGGCGGATATGCGCCGTACGGGCACCCGGTCAAGTTCGGTAAACCACGCTGGATCGAGCGTGCCGATCTCAATGCGCCTGAGATGCCGTTCCCAGAACTCGGCCTCGGACTGAACGTCGATGCCGTGCCGCTTGTATTCCGCGCCGAAGGCAGGGGCCATCGCTTGTGCGGCCGAGGGGGAGAAAATCAGGCTGCGGACCCGGGCAGCACCCAGCGCCGCGGCCGCGGCGTCCTCAGGCCGGACGCGGGCGACGTCGAGGAAGCCTTTGCGGGCGGCGCCGACCGCGGCCGCCGTGACCGACTCGCCGGGGCCGACGATGGCGACCCGGTGAACGAACAGGTTCAAGCGCACCGCGATCAGGAACAGCAAGCGGATCGCCACGAGCGCCGCCGACCAGATTATGACGATCTTGACCGGACGCAGGGCGTCATAGCCGACCGGCCAATATCCGCTGAGCCCCATCGCCTTGCTGGCGATCCAGACCGCCGGAAACGCCAGTAGGCCACTTAGAATTGTGTTGACGATCAGGCTGCGCGCCCGCGTGAAGATCTGCGGCCGGTAAAGACCGATTGTAAAGGCGGTAAACCCGACCGTCAGCGCGACAATAAGCGCGTGATTTGCGGCTTCGGCTTCGAGGACGAGCTGGCCGGAAGCCGGCATGAGAAGAATGTAGGCCAGCGCGAATGTGAGCAGAAGTTCGAGCAGCCCGAGCGCGAGCATCTCAGGCGATACGTGACGGCCAACGAATTGTGTCATCCCACCCTCGCCATCCGGCCAGATCCTGCGCAACCATCTGCCCCGATCATAATAGGCCTCTCTCGTAAGCGGATTCTTAACAGACGACAATCAATATGTTACGACTTACGCTAAAGTCGAGCTAGCCACTTACAAGGTAGGGTGCTCATTCGACGGATCGCGTGCGGTGCGGGGTCGTAACTGATAAACTCCCCGTCCGCAATCGCTGCGCCCTCGACGGGAGTTTAGGTATCGAGTATGTGTTCAAGCGATAAGGCAGCGGCGATGTGGCATGGGACGGGGTTTCCGACGTTGGGGGGAACCTCTGGCTTGGTGTGGGAGAAAGGAATGCCGGCCCGATATCGAAGCGGGCCGCGGCACCCGAGTATGGAGAGCTATTCTGGACAGCGCCTCGCATCGTCTCGCCCCAATTGTCCACACGGATCGAAGCCTGAGCACACGCAGGCCGACGTGACATGAGCGAGAAAGCCGATCACCTGATCGAGCGGGCGGCGGCCCTGCTGCGGTCTGCCAACGCGACCCAAGTTCCCGAGCGCCCTGGCGACGTTGCAGACCAGGTTCCTCCTCCGTTGCCGGTGTCCAATGTCGCGGCGCCAGTGCCTCTGCTGCCGCCTGGCATTCCGCCGCTGCGCGTGGCGGCAGCCCGTCCGGCTCCAGTCCAGATCGGCGGCCCTGTTCCCGGCGCCGACCCGCGGCGGATGGTATCACCCTCGGTGGGTCAGACGTCATCGGCCCTCACCGGGCTGATCACCTCGGCGGCAGACATCCCGCCCTCCCCGTCGCGTCCGCCGATTACGCTGGAAACGCTGGAGCGCGCCGGGGTGATGGTGGCGCGCAACAACCGCACGCGTGTCGCCGAGGAGTACCGGATCGTGATCGGCCGGGTGCTTCGGGCGCTGCATGAAGATCCTGCCGCGGAAGCGCGATGGGAGCCAGTTGCGCCCAATGTCGTGATGGTCACCAGCGCCCGGCCCGGCGAGGGCAAAAGCTTCACCGCACTGAATATCGCGGCCAGCATTGCCCAGAACGCCGCCGAGAGCGTGCTGCTGGTGGATTTGGACGCAAAGATCCACTCCGTCTCGGACGAGCTTGCGGTGGGCGCCAATCTTGGCTTCATGGACCTGATTAGCCAGCCCGGTCTTTCGCCCGATGAGGTCGTGCTGCCGAGCGAGTTGCCGCATTTCGCGTTCATGCCGCTCGGCAACCACGTCCGGCGCCGGGGCGAGAACGAGGTTGCCGAAGACTCGTTCGATGTGCGGCCGATGACACCTGTGGTTCATCGCCTAGCGCAGCGTTACCCGAAATCGTTGATCGTGCTCGATTGTCCGCCCTGTCTGTCCAGCAGCGATCCGCATACGCTGGCGCCGCACGTCGCCGAGATCGTCATGGTGGTCGAGGCCGAACGGACCCAGCGCACTGATGTCGAGGCCGCGCTCGAGCTGGTGCGGGTCTGCCCGAACGTGACGATGTTGTTGAACAAGGTGCGCAAGAATTCCCGAACGACCTTTGGCACGTACGATTATTTCGGCTCGTATACCTGAGCCGATGTGCACAAGCGGGCGGATCGGCGCGGGAAGCGCTGAATTGGGGCGGAGCAGCAGCGCCGGGGCACCGTGGAAGTCGGTCAAGCTCATTGCCGCCGCCGCCGCCGCCTGGAGCTACGGTGGCTCGGCGGCCCGGGCGCAGCTCGCGGGCGGGATCCTGCCCTCGACGGCTGGAGGTCTCCGGTCCGCCGTGGAGTCGCTGCTGCCGAACGCCCCCGTTACGAGCGCTGGGCAGGCCTTGACATACGGGGCGTCCCTTGGCGTCAGCGAGGGCCTGACGAACTATTCGAGCGCGGGGCAAGGCTCGACATACTTGACCACCACGCTGCAGCCGGAGATCAGTGTTCAGGGCAACACGCGCCGGATCACCCTCAACCTCGACTATGCGCCCTCGATTTATTTATACGCGGGCAACTCGGTCTATCAGAACCAGATCGCCGAAAACCTGAACGCGAACGGCACGGTAATCATCATACCCGACCTGTTCTTCGTCGATGCGCGAGGCTTCGTCACGACGCAACCGCGCTTCGGCGGGGCGCAGCCTTTCGGGTCTCAGTTCATCAATAACAACGACGCGGTCACGACTGCCAGCTTTAGCGTCTCGCCCTATCTGGAGCATCGCTTCGGTGGCTGGGGAACGGGCAAGATCGGCGACCTCTTCCAGCGCACGACGGAGAGCGGCGACAACAACGTCTCGGGCTTGGCCTTCCCAAGCAATACGTTCGGCGCGCCGGGTTACGGCACGACCGGCAATCTGACCAGCAACAACGAGTTCGCCTCCTTCGTGACCGGCGAGAACCTCAACCGGGTCCAGAACGAGATTGACCTGTCCGCGACGCAGTATAGCGGCGGGGGCCAGGTCTACCGAGGGGCCTACCGAAATGACGCCAACAACCAACTCAGCTACGCGATCGACCGTACGATCACGCTGCTGTTCTCGATCGGCTACGAGGACATTCATTATAGCGCCAGCGGGCTCAACCCGACATACACGATCAGCGACGTGACCTGGAGCGTTGGCGCGCGATGGACGCCCAACCCGGACAGCTCCATTCAGGTCCAATATGGCCGGCAGAACGGCGCAACCGACTTTAACGCCAACGCCTCATACACGCCGACGGCCCGCATCAGGCTTACCACCACATATACGGACGGCGTGACCACCGGGCTCGAACAGCAGCAGGCCTTGGTCAACACCACCACTGTCGGCCCGAATGGACTGCTCGTGAATGCACAGACGGGGGCGCCGGTCTCGGCGGCCAACGGATTTGGGCTCTTCAACAACATCTCCCGCGTCAAGCAGCTCAATGCGGGTGCGTTCTACCTGCTGACCCGGGATACTTTCGGCTTATCCTACCAGTACGAGCAAGACACCTCGATCTTCAACTCCACCAGCGTCGTAGGCGTGAGCGTGCCCGGCGGCACGACCAGCACCAGCAATACCGCGACGCTCTCCTGGCAGCACGACATCAATCCAACGACGAACTTGGCAAATTTTGTATCTGTCGGCACGGTGGGCACCGGATTGTTGCTGAACAATTCGGGCACCCAGGACAGCTATTCGGTGTCGACCACACTGTCCCATACGTTCACCGAGACGCTGACCGGAACGGCGACGTATTCGTTCTACGAACAAAAGGGGGGTGCTGGCAACGTGCTCCCGGGGACGTTTGGGGGCAACTATACCCAGAACTCGTTTTTCGTCGGTCTACGTAAATCCTTCTGAACGGCGGCGGAACCGTGTACGAATCTTTCTATAACCTCTCCGGGATGCCTTTCCAGCTGACGCCTGACAGCCGATTCTTCTTCGGCAGCCGGGGTCATAGCAAGGCGATTGCTCATCTCAACTACGGTCTCGCCCAAGGCGAGGGCTTCATCATCATCACCGGCGAGGTCGGGGCCGGCAAGACGACGCTGGTCGAATGGCTGCGCTCGCAGATGGACCCGGGCGCCTACACGATCGCCCGCGTCAACACCACGCAGGTCTCGGAAAATGATCTGTTCCGCCTGGCGATGGCGGGTTTCGGCTTGGCTGACGAGGGGCCTGGCAAGGCGGCGCTGCTGCAACGGTTCGAGGGCGTGCTGCGCGCGCACAGACAGGCCGGGCGCCGCTGCCTGCTGATCGTGGACGAAGCGCAAAACCTGTCGCTGGCGGCGCTCGAGGAACTCCGCATGCTGTCCAATGTCACGGTGGACGGCCAGACCTCGCTGCAGACGATCCTGCTCGGACAGCCGCAATTCCGGCGCTTGCTGGCGAGCCCCAACCTGGACCAGTTGCGCCAGCGCGTGCTGACTTCCTACCATCTCGGCCCGCTCAGCCAGGAAGAGACCCGCGCCTACATCGAACACCGGCTGCATGCCGTGGGCTGGGTCGATGACCCGCATTGGGACGACGACGCGTTCGAGGCGGTGTTCAACCATACCGGCGGCATCCCGCGCCGGATCAACCGGCTCTGCTCGCGGGTGCTGCTCTACGGCGTGCTGGAGGAAAAGCATCGGATCACCGGCGAGATCGTGGACAACACTGCGGCCGAGCTCGCGCAGGACCTGGAAGGCGCGCAGACCGATGGCGCTGGCGAGCCGATCGCGCACGAGCGTGACCCGGCGGCGCTCCCGCGGCTTTCCGATCCGGAGCTGACGGCCATGAGCGCGGATTTGCTCACCCGGGTCGAGGCGCTTGAGCACCAGATGGCCAGGCGCGAGCAAGTGTTCCGCCGGCTGACCCAAATGCTGGGCGTCCAGGGATGAGCGCGGCGCCAACCAACGCGATGACCGTCGACGTGGAGGACTATTTCCAGGTCCAGGCCTTCGCCGGCTGCATCGAGCGGGAGAGCTGGGACACCATCCCTCGCCGGGTCGAGGCCAATACGGACCGTATCCTCGACCAATTCGCCCGCGCCGGCGTCAGCGCCACCTTCTTTACGCTGGGGTGGGTGGCCGACCGGCATCCGGGCGTGGTGCAGCGGATCGTGGCCGCCGGGCACGAATTGGCCAGCCACGGCTACGGCCACCAGCTGGTACATACGCTGACGCCGGCCGCCTTCCGCGAGGATCTCCTCCGGGCACGGGGCGTCTTGGAAGACCGGGGCGGGGTCGCGGTCGCCGGGTACCGGGCGCCGACCTTTTCCATCGGGCCGCGCAATTCATGGGCGTTCGACGTGCTCGAGGAAACCGGGCACCGTTACAGTTCGAGCATTTACCCGGTTAAGCACGACCTCTATGGCGTGCCGGACGCGCCACGCTTCCCCTACCGGCCAGGGAAGGGGGCGTTGCTGGAAATCCCGATGACCACAGTCCAGCTCGGCGGCCGCAACATGCCGATCGCCGGCGGCGGCTATTTCCGGCTGATGCCCTACACGGTGTTCCGCGCCGCGCTGCGCCGGTTCAACCGGCGCGACCAAGCGCCGGGCGTGTTCTACTTCCACCCGTGGGAGATCGATCCGGGGCAGCCGCGGATCCGCCAGGCGAGCCGCATGTCGCGGTTTCGGCACTACGTGAACATCACCGCCATGCCCGGCCGGCTCGAGCGCCTGCTGCGTGATTTCAAATGGGGGCGCGTGGACCAGGTGTTCGCCGCAGATCTCGCGCGGCTGAGTGCCTGATCCAGATGGCTGTCACCTGTCGCCCGCTCGACCCGGCGGCCGCGCCGGCTTGGGACCGGTTTGTGGATGCGATGCCGAACGGCACGTTCTTCCATCGCGCCGCCTGGGCGGATGTCTTCACGCGCGCCTTCGGCCACAACGCCCATTACATGATGGCCGAGCGCGACGGCGCCGTGACCGGTGTGGCGCCGCTGGTGCACGTCAAAACCAGGCTGTTCGGCAACACGCTGATCTCAAGCCCATTCTGCGTGTACGGCGGCCCGCTCGCCGCGGATCGCGAGAGTTTCGAGGCGCTTGACGCCCATGCGGCGTCGCTGATGCGCAGCACCGGGGCGACGGCAATGGAATACCGGTTTCGCGAGCCGCCCGAGGACGGCTGGCTCGACGGCGAATGGCACGCGAAGGACGATCTTTACGTGACCTTCCGCAAGCCGATCGGCGCCAATGACGACGCCAACATGAAGGCGATCCCGCGCAAGCAGCGCGCCATGGTGCGCAAAGGCATTGATCGCGGGCTCACATCGCGGGTCGGTCGCGGCGTCGACGCGCTGCACGCCGTCTATGCCGAGAGTGTGCGTAATTTGGGGACGCCGGTGTTCAGCCGAGGCTATTTCCGCCTGCTGACCGAGGTTTTTGCCGACCAGGTGGACGTGCTCACGGTGCTGGACGGCGAGCGCCCGGTGGCGGCGGTGCTCAATTTCTACGATCGCGGCGAGGTGTTGCCCTATTATGGCGGCGGGACCGCGCAAGCGCGGTCGGTTGCTGCGAACGACTTCATGTATTGGGAGGTCATGCGGCACGCGGCGGCACGAGGCTGCACCTCATTCGATTTTGGCCGCAGCAAAGTCGGTACCGGCGCCTTCTCGTTCAAGAAAAACTGGGGTTTCGCGCCGCAGCCGCTGCTGCACCGCTTCCGCCTGAAGCCGGGGACCGCAGTACCCGACCTTAACCCGTTGAACCCGAAATACCGGCTGTTCATCGCGGCCTGGAAGCGGCTGCCTTTGCCGGTGGCCAACCGGCTGGGCCCGATCATTGTCCGCGGCGTCGGCTAGGAGGAGGAAACCGTGCAGCCTCTGTTGGACGACCGGACTAGTCGGCCGATCGCGTTCGCCGACTTCCGGGCGCGGTTTCTGCCGGTGCTTGCCGCGCTGGCGGTTGGCGCGCTGCTGCTCGCCGGCTTGTTTTTCCAAGAGGTCCGCGCCGCGGTCACGACCTGGAACACCTCGACCGCCTACGGGCATTGCTACCTCGTGCTGCCGATGACGCTGTATCTGATCTGGGATCGGCGGGCGGTTCTGGACGCGATTCCGGCGCGGCCGGATTTCCGGTTCGCGCTGCTGGCTCTGCCGATCGCCGTGGTTTGGCTGGTTGCGGAGCGGCTGGGGATCATGGAGGGGCGGCAGCTGATGGCGATCGCTACGCTCGAGGTGCTGCTGCTGACGGTGCTCGGATTGCGGCTATTTTGGGCGTTGCTCGGGCCGCTGCTCTACCTGTTCTTCCTCGTGCCATTCGGCGCTTACCTGACGCCGGCGCTGCAGCACTTCACCGCGCAATTCGCCGCCACCGGGCTCGATCTGCTCGGCATCCCCAACTTCACCAACGATCTGACGATCGAAATCCCGGCCGGGACGTTCTTCGTCGCCGAAGCGTGCGCCGGCTTGCGCTTCCTGATCGCGGCGGTCGCGTTCGGCGTCTTCTACGCGTTGCTGAACTATCACAGCCCGCTGCGCCGGGTCGTGTTCATCGGCGCTTCGATCGTCGTGCCGATCATTGCCAATGGATTGCGCGCGCTCGGCATCGTCGTGCTCGGCAATATCCTGGGCAACGCGCAGGCGGCCGCGGCGGACCACATCATCTACGGCTGGGTTTTCTTCTCCGTGGTCATGTTGCTGCTGGTCGCGGCCGGGCTGCCAATGCGGGAGCCGCAGCGTGTGTACCCCGCCTCGGCCTCCCGCCAGGTCACGCGGTTCAGCCGGGCGCCGGTCTGGTATGCAGTCGCGGTATGCCTGCTGGTCGCAGCCGGGCCGGCGGTCGCTGCGGCGCTGTCGGTCTTGGCGACGCCTGCGCCGCTGACGGCCATGCCGTCCATTGCTCTACCGGCCGGGTGTCGGCAGGTGGGTGCGTCGCCGCCATTGCCGGCAACTCGCGTGGCGCTCGGCGTCGATTGCGGGGGGCAGACATTCGAGATTGCCATCGAGACGTTCCCCGCGCGATCGACCCTGGCCGACTTGCTGGCCGCGCGCCGGCAGGCCACCGGCGAGCTCGGGGCGGAGGATGCGAGCTACTCCGGCCTGAACGTTGCGGGAGACGAAAAGGGCGATTGGTCGCTGGTCCAGACGATCGAGCCCTTCCGGACCACCGCGCTCGCGAGCTGGGTCGACGGCAAGCCGGCGCAGACAGGGATTCGCGGCCGGCTCGAGCAGGCACGCGCCAGCGTCTTGGGCAGCCAGTATGCACCGGTGCTGATGACAATCTCGACCAACGAGCGCGGCGGCCTTCCAGCGGAGCGCCAGGCGGCGCTGGCCCAGCAGATGCGCGGCTTGGTCGAGGCGCAGACCGGGCTCACCGCGCAGGTTGCGGCATTCTCGAAACGGTAGCCGTCAGGCCGCCGGAACGCCCGTCGTTTCCGGTTCGGCCGGGCGCGCCGGGAAGCGGCGGAGCAAGCCCAGCATAAGCAGCATCGCCGGCAGCGCCGCCAAGATGGTCAGCCCGTAAAAGCCGACCCAGCCCAGCGCCGCCGCGAGCACGCCCGAAAAGCCGCCAATCGTCCGCAGCCCCACCGCCGCCAGCGAGGACAGCAACGCATATTGGGTGGCGGTAAACGCGCGCGAGCAGAGCGAGGAGAGATAGGTCAGGAACGCCGCTGTCGCCATCGACTCGGCAAAGCTCTCGACGATGATCTTGGCGAGCAGGATCCGCGTGTCGCCGCCGGAGACGGCCAGCGCAAAATACAGCCCCATCGACGCCATTTGTACAAACCCGGTGATGATCAACGCCCGGCCAGTGCCGATGCGGACCACCAGCCACCCCCCGGTTGCCGCGCCGAGCAGGCTCGCGACGAGGCCTGGCACGCCAGTGGCAAGCGCCACCTGGGCCCGGTCGAAACCCATCGCCCGGTAGAACGGGACAGCCATGGTGTGCGCCAGCGCCTCGCCCAGCCTGAACAGCATGACGAAGGCGAGGATGTGCGCGGCGCCGGGACGCTGCCAAAAGTCGCGGAACGGGTCGATCACCGCCTCGCGCAGCCGGGCGGCAAAACCTCTCGAATGTATGGCGGCCGCGCGCAGCAAGGGTTCGCGCGCCACCAGCGTGACCACCATGCAAGCGGCCGACAATGCCGCCATCGCCGTCAGCGATCCGCGCCAGCCGACGACATCGGCGAAACCGATCGCGCCGGCGCCGGACAGCAGCATGGCAATCTGGTAGCCCCAGACGTAGGCGGCCAGGGCCACGCCCTGCTCGCGCTCGGGGAAGGTCTCGATCCGCCACGCGTCGATAACGATGTCCTGGCTTGCGGACAGGAAGGCGATGCTGACCGCGATGGTGACGAGGAGACCGGGTGCGGCGGCCGGGTTCGCGTTGGCCAGGGCGAGGCAGGCCAGTGCGAGCAGCGGCTGAATCGTGAGCAGCCAACCGCGACGGCGCCCGAACCGGGCCAGGCCCGGCGGCGGGTGAACGTGGTCGAGCATGGGCGACCACAGGAATTTCAGGGTGTAAGCGAGGCCGATGCTGGCAGTGAGCCCGATCGCCTCGAGCGAGATGCCGTTTTCGGTCAGCCACTGGCTCAGCGTAAACCCGGAAAGCGGGAGCGGCAGGCCGGAAACGAAGCCGAATGCGCCCATGACGAGGAGGGCACGATTCGCGAGGAACGGTGGCATCGCCTGGCTATGCAGGCGGGTAAGCCGCCCGGCAACCGTTAAGTTGCCGGGCGCGAATCGCGTTACTGAGACGTGGTGCCGGCTGCCGGGGCGGCCGGATGATGGACGACGCGATGGTGATGGACCACCGTGTGGTGCACCACCGTGTGGTGCGTCGTGGTGACGGGGGCGGCAGGCGCCATAGGTGCTGCCGGCGTGACGGTGGTCCCGATGACGCCCGTGCCGCCGGAAGGCGTGCCTTGCGAGTTGCTTGGCGCCGTTGAGCTGCCGACGCCCCCAGCCGGGCCGTTGGGTGCGGGGTTAAGTTGGGCGAAGGCGGGGGTGGCCAAAGCGGCAACCAGCGCCGAGGCGAACAAGGCGGAGGCGAAACGACGGTTCAGCATTTTTGCTGTCTCCAGGACAAGAGATTTTGCCAAAGTACCCAGGTGTGACGGTTTAGCGGACATCGGGTTCTCACGACTCGGCGTTCAACGGCGGCGCCGCAGAAGACGCAATCACCGTCTAGCACGCCCTTTGCAAGGGCACAGCCACCGCCATCAGCAATTTTCCTGCCCGAATCGCTTTACGCCGCCGTCGTGTCGGCCTTGCGTTCCGCCCGCTTGCGTTCGTGCGGGTCGAGATAGCGCTTGCGCAAGCGGATCGCGCTCGGCGTGACTTCGACCAGCTCGTCCTCCTCGATGTAGGCGATCGCCTGCTCGAGGCTCATGCGCCGCGGCGGGATCAGCAGCATTGCGTCGTCCTTGCCGGCGGCACGGATGTTGGTGAGCTTCTTCTCCTTGATCGGATTGACCTCGAGGTCGGAGCCGCGGCTGTGCTCGCCCAGGATCAGGCCGACATAAACCTTGTCGCCAGGATCGACGAACAGCGTGCCGCGCTCCTGCAGGTAGAACAGGGCGTAATGGATCGCCTCGCCGCCCTCGCTGCTGATCAGGCTGCCATTGCGCCGCCCCTCGATCGAGCCGGCCCAGTTCTCGTAGCCGGAGAAGATCCGGTTCATCACGCCGCTGCCGCGCGTGTCGGTCAGGAACTCGCCATGATAGCCGATCAAGCCGCGGCTCGGCATCTTGAAGGTCAGCCGCACCTTGCCGCCACCGGACGGGCGCATGTCCTGCAGCACGCCCTTGCGCCGGCTGATTTTTTCGACGACGACGCCGGAATAGGGCTCGTCGACGTCGACCAGCACCTCCTCGAACGGCTCCTCGCGCTCGCCGGTCTGCGCATTCAGCCGGGTCAGCACGCGCGGCCGGCCGATCGTCAGCTCGAAGCCCTCGCGCCGCATCTGCTCGATCAGCACGCCGAGCTGCAATTCCCCGCGGCCGGCCACCTCGAATGCCTCGCTCTCGTTGCTCTCGGTCACTTTGATGGCGACGTTGCCCTGGGTCTCGCGCAGCAGCCGGTCGCGGATCTGGCGGGAGGTGACCTTCTTGCCCTCCTTGCCGCCGAGCGGCCCGTCATTGATCCGGAAGGTCATCGCGAGTGTCGGTGGATCGACTGGGATGGCCGGCTGTGGGCCGGGGAGTTCCGGGGCGCCGACCGTGTCCGGCACGGTCGCCTCGGTCAGCCCGGCGACGGCGACGATGTCGCCCGCCTCGACCTGGTCCACCTGCACCCGGTCGAGGCCGCGATAGCCCATCAGCTTGGTCAGCCGCCCGGTCTCCACCGTGCTGCCGTCGGCGCGCAGCACCTTGACCGCCATATTGAGCCGGGCGCGGCCCTGCTCGACCCGGCCAGTCAGCACCCGACCGAGAAAGTTGTCATAATCCAGGATCGAGGCAACCATCGCGAACGGCGCCTCGCTGTCGAGCGCCGTTGCCGGCACGTGCGAGAGGACGAGGTCGAACAGCGGCGAGAGATCTTTCCGCGGCCCGTCCATCACTGGGTCGGCCCAGCCTTGACGGCCCGAGGCGAACAGCATGGGAAAGTCTAGCTGCTCGTCCGTCGCGCCCAGGACCGCGAACAGATCGAACATCTCGGTGTGGACCTCATCGGCCCTGGCATCGCCGCGGTCCACCTTGTTGACGACGACGATCGGATTTAGCCCGCGCGCGAGCGCCTTGGTCAGCACGAACTTGGTCTGCGGCAGCACTCCCTCGGCGGCGTCGACCAGGACGATGGCGCCATCCACCATGCCGAGGATGCGCTCGACCTCGCCACCGAAATCGGCGTGGCCGGGCGTGTCGACGATGTTGATCCGCGTATCCCGCCAGACCACGCTCGTGCACTTGGCCAGGATGGTAATGCCGCGCTCGCGCTCCAGGTCATTGCGGTCGAGCGCGCGCTCGGCCACTTGCTGGTGTTCGCGGAACGTGCCGGACTGGCGCAAGAGCTGGTCGACCAGCGTCGTCTTGCCATGGTCGACATGGGCGATGATGGCGATATTTCGGATTTCCATGGAACCGCTCGGAATCTGGCGCGAATCAACCCCGTGTGGGCCGCGCGTTGCGCTGCACAAATAGGAGGGATCGCGCCGGGTTGCGAGCCTAAAAAGCAGGCCGCCCCGCGACTGAAGCGCAGGGCGGGCATGTGGGCGAGCTTAACGGTTCAGTACGGCCGCGATGGCTTGGCGGGCCGCCGGGACATTGTTCTGCGCCAGCGCCTGGCGGGCATCGGTGATCGCCCGGCTCATCGGCGCGTTATCGGGCGCATTGGCCATGCTGGGATCGGTCGACCGGGTCAGGATCCTGGTCTCCGCCCGTTCGAGCGCTTCCTGCGCGGCGCCGGTCTGGTTGGCGCCCAGGGCCCGTTGCGCGGCGACGAGATAATCGCGCGGCGTGTCGCCGGCAGCAGGCGGAGTCGGCAGGCGCGGCGCGATCAGCGAGTGCGTGTCGTTGCCCGTGATATTGGCGGCCCGGTTGGAGAAGGGTGATCCGGCGCCGCCCCGGTAGGCGCTCGTTGGCGGCACGCCGTTATACTGGTCGGCCGGCGCGGGGCCGGCAGGGGTGCCCGTCGTCTGGGCGCTAGCGGCGGTCAGGCTTGCGCCGAGCAGCGCCGCGGACAGCAATAGGGTGTTGCGCATATTCTCCTCATCGGAAGCTCGATTCGCGCGCACACGCGGTGCGCGATACAGAAGTAACGGCTTCGCGACCGCACGGTTCCCAAAAGGCTCAGCCGCCCAGGCGGTCGGCCAGCGGACGCAGGTCGGCATGCGGCCGGGCGCCGAACTCGCCAATCACCGCCGCCGCCGCCAGGCTGCCGAGCCGGGCGCAGGAATGCAGCCCAAATTCGCGGACATGGGCGGCCAGGAACCCTGCCGCATATGCGTCGCCGGCGCCGGTGGTATCGATCACGCGGGCGGGCTCGGCCGGCACCGCGACCCGCTCCTGCCCGCGGAGCACAACGCTGCCGGCTTGGCTGCGGGTCAGCGCGGCGAGGCCGACATCCTGCGCCACCCTTGCGGCGGCGGCTTCGAACGCATTTTCCTCGTAGAGGCTGCAAATTTCCGCCTCATTGGCGAACAAGATGTCGGTGTGCTCGCGGACGAAATCCAGGAACAAGGCGCGATGCCGATCGACACAGAACGCGTCGGACAGCGACAGCGCGACTTGGCGCCCCGCCGCGTGCGCAAGCTCGGCTGCGCGCAGAAACGCCGCCTGCGCCAAAGGCGGGTCGAACAGATAGCCCTCGAGGTAGGTGACCCGGCTCTCAGCGATCAGCGCCTCGTCGAGATCGGCGGGCTCGAAGCCGGCGCAAGCGCCAAGGTAGGTGCTCATCGTCCGCTGCGCGTCGGGTGTGACCACGATCAGGCAGCGTGCCGTCGGCGCCGCGCCCAGCAGCGGCGCGGTCGGGTAATGCACGCCGGCCGCGGTGATGTCGTGCCGGAACACTTCTCCCAACTCGTCATCGGCCACCTTGCCGAGGAAGGCCACCCGTGCGCCCAGCCCGGCCGCCACCGCGCAGGTATTGGCCGCCGAGCCGCCGCTGCTCTCCTGCCCCGGCGGCATGGCGCCGTAGAGCGATTCGGCTTCCTCGGCCGAAATCAGCCGCATGCTGCCCTTGTGCAGCTCATACCGTGACAGGAAATCGTCTTCCGCGGTGGTGACCACGTCGACGATGGCGTTGCCGATCCCGAGAATGTCGAACCGAGGCGGCATGCGGGCTCCTGTTGCGCGTGAGGCGCTGCGCCTAACATCCCGGCTCCGTTCCGCCAAGGCCGCTCAATGTTTGATCCTTTGTTCCGTGCCGTGCAGCAACTCGACGACCCGGTGTTCTTGAGCGTCCTTTGGCGCAGTTTCGCCCTCTCTTTGCTGGCTTTCCTGACGCTCGTTGTCGGATGCGTCTGGCTGCTCCAGGGCCTGGTGGGGCACGGAAGCTGGCTCAGCTGGGTCGCGGGCGCGCTCGGCGGCGTGGGCGCGATGGTGCTGGCGGTATGGCTGTTCGTGCCGGCAGGGCTGCTGATCGCGACCTTGTTCCTCAACCGGGTGGCGGCTTCCGTCGAGCACCGATTCTACCCCGGTCTGCCGGCAGCCTCCGGCGCGCCGCTTGCCGAGCAGGCCTGGGACGGCGCGGCGCTGGGCGCGCGGGTGCTCGCGCTGCAGCTGGTGAGCTTGATCGCCTCCGTGATGCTGCCGGGCGTCGGCTTCCTGCTGGGCTGGCTTGTGACGGGCTGGGCGATCGGCCGCGGGCTGTTCGTCGGCGTCGCCATGCGCCGCATGACCCGGCCGCAAGCGCTCGAATACTACGCGGCATGCCGGCTGATCGTGCTGGTTCAAGGCGTCAGCCTGGCGCTCGCCAGCAGCGTTCCGGGGCTAAACCTGCTCGTCCCCGTCGTTGGAATCGCGGCGATGGTGCACGTTTTTTATCGCAATTCATGGTTTGTGCCGAACGCCCGCCTGCCGGGCAGTCGCTGACCTGTCCAAATTTGCGACACGGGGCGGGTTGTTCGGCTCGGGGTGCGCGTGTTAGGCGGGATGCATCGTCCTCAACAGGGGGTCCGCTTGTTCAAGCGCCGCGCACCCGAGACATCGGGAGAGTTGACCACGCCGAAGCCGAGTAATGATGCTCCCAAGCCGCCCGACACGCCCGAAGTCGGGATGCCCTCGCCTGACCCGTTCCGCTCGCCTGCCCGCGCCGCCGTCGATACGGGCGTCGGCATGCCCCCATTCCGCCCCACTCCAAAGGAGGCTCCCCCTATGGGCCGCACCCCGTTCCCTGTTCAACCGCAACCGAACTCGCCGATCCCGACGCCGGCGCCCGCACCCAGCCAGTTGCCGTCGTCGCGGCCGGGCCTGCAGGCCAGCCGCCCGCAAACCGCGGAGCGGCGTACCCTCGTGGTCGGCCGCGGGATCTCGGTGCAGGGCACGGTGCAGGATGCCGAGCGGCTGGTCGTGGAGGGCACGGTCGAGGCGACCATGATCCGCGCCGCCGAGCTCAGCATTGCCGAGGGCGGCATCTTCAAAGGGACGGTCGAGATCGAGGACGCGGAGATCGCCGGCACGATCGACGGCACGCTGACGTCGCGGAGCAACCTGATCGTGCGCAGCACCGGCAAGGTGCTTGGCACGGCGCACTACAAACGGCTGACCGTGGAAGACGGCGGCCAGATCACCGGCGAGCTGAAGATGATCACCGGCGAGTCCACCGCTCGGCCCGTCCCCACCGACGCCACAGGAGCATAACCCCAAAAGCCCTCTCCCTGCGGGCCCCGGAGGGAGAGGGTTGGGTGAGGTCTCCGCACCGCGCCACCCGCACCCGGAGCGAGAGGGAGAGGCGGGCACGCAGCCTGGGAAAGCCACGGTACACGACAATGTCTGTCCTGAGCGCCGAGGGCGCGACCCCGACGATGGCGCAGTGGTTCCGCCTGAAGGCGGACAATCCGGATGCGCTGCTGTTCCTGCGCATGGGCGATTTCTACGAGTTGTTCTTTGCCGACGCCGAGGCCGCCGCCGCGGCGCTCGATATCGCGCTGACCAAGCGCGGCGAGCATGCAGGCCAGCCGATCCCGATGTGCGGCGTCCCGGTGCGTGCGGCCGAGGTTTACCTCGCCCGGCTGATCCGTCGCGGCTTCCGCGTGGCCGTCGCCGAACAGATGGAGGCCGCCAAGGCGCGGGCCGGCAAGGCGCCGCTGCAGCGTGAGATCGTGCGCCTGGTCACCCCCGGCACGCTGACCGAAGACGACCTGCTCGACGCGCATCGGCCGAACCTGCTTTTGAGCATCGCGCAGCTCGGCGGCAAATTGGGCGCGGCCTGGCTCGACGTGTCCACCGGCCTGTTCGAGACCGACGCTCCTTGCGCGGCCGAACTGCCGGCGCTCCTCGGCCGGCTCGAGCCAGCGGAAATCCTGGCGCCGCCCTCGCTCGCGTTGGGCGACTGGGCGGGGCGGCGCGGCCCGGAGACGGCGCCGCCCGCGCCTCTCGCAGCCCGGCAGCGCGTCGCCGAGGCGTTTGGCGCCGCGAGCCTCGACGCGTTCGGCAGCTTCACCGATGCCGAGGCGGTCGCTGCTTGGATGGCGCTCGAATACGTGCGGACCACCCAGGCCGGCACGCTGCCGCGCCTCTCGCGCCCGGTGCCGGCTGGGCTGGCCGGGCAGATGATGCTCGACGCGGCGACGCGGGCCAGCCTCGAGATCGCCCGCGCCCGCGATGGCGGAACGGCGTACACGCTGCTCGCCGCGGTGGATCGGACGCTGACCTCGGCCGGGACCAGGCTGCTCGCCGCCTGGCTCGGCGGCCCGTTGCTTGACCCGGCCGCTATCGCGGCGCGGCAGGATGGCTGGAGCTGGCTGCTGCTGAATCCTGGGCCGCTCGGCGCGTTGCGGGCGGCGCTGCGCGGGACGCCGGATCTGGCGCGCGCACTCGGCCGCATCGGGGTCGGCCGGGCCACGCCGCGCGACTTCGGCGCCGTGCTGGCGACACTGACCGCCGCGGCGGAGACCGAGCGCGTGTTGCGCGACGCGCCGCTCGATCTCGCACCGTTACGGATCGATTTATCACTCGGGGAGACACTATCCCGCGCGCTGGCCGATCCTCTGCCGGCGCGATTGGATGATGGTGGGGTGATCCTGGCCGGGTTCGATGGTGAGCTGGATGCGGAGCGGGCGCTGCGCGATGACAGCCGCCGGGTCATTGCCGGCTTGGCGCTGGATTTCGCGCAGCGCTACGGCGTCGCCTCGCTGAAGATCCGGCATCACGCCCAGCTCGGCTACGTGATCGAGGCGCCGGCGGCCGCGGTGGAGACGCTGCGCGTCCATCCCGAGCTGACGATGCGCCAGGCGATGACCAACGGCGCCCGCTTCACCACGTCGGAATTGGCCGAGCTGGACCGCCGGATCAGCGAGGCGGCTGCGCGGGCGGCTGCTCGCGAAGCGCTGGTGTTTGCCAGCCTGGTGCGCGCCGTGTTGGCGCAGGCGGATGCGCTCGCGTCCTGCGCCACCGCACTGGCCCGGCTTGACGTGCTGCAATCCAGCGCGCGGCTGGCGGAAGGCGGGCGCTGGTGCCGCCCGCTGGTCAGCGATTCCGAGGCATTCTGCATCCGTGGCGGACGGCATCCGGTGGTGCAGGACGCGCTCGGCGCCACCGCCGCTTTCGTGCCGAACGATTGCGACTTGTCGGCGGGCCGGCGGGTGCTGCTGCTGACCGGGCCGAACATGGCGGGCAAGAGCACCTATCTGCGGCAGAACGCGCTGGCCGCCATCCTGGCGCAAGCCGGGCTGCCGGTGCCGGCGGAAAGCGCCGAGATCGGCGTGGTGGACCGGCTGTTTAGCCGGGTCGGCGCGGCCGACGATCTGGCGCGCGGCCGCAGCACCTTTATGGTCGAAATGACCGAGGCGGCGGCGATCCTGCACCAAGCCGGCCCACGCTCGCTAGTCGTGGTCGACGAGATCGGGCGCGGAACGAGCACGCTGGACGGGCTGGCGATCGCCTGGGCGGTGCTGGAGGCTTTGCACGGGCAAATCCGCTGTCGCACGATCTTCGCAACACATTTCCATGAGCTAGCGCGCTTGGCGCAGCAGATGCCGCGTCTATGTCCGCATACGATGCGGGTGAAGGAGTGGCGGGGCAGCGTGGTATTCCTGCACGAAGTGGCCGAGGGCGCGGCCGGGCGGAGCTGGGGCGTGCATGTCGCCGAGTTGGCGGGGGTACCGGCGCCGACGGTGCGGCGCGCCGCCTCGTTGCTGGCCGCGTTGGAGAAGAGCGGCCATGCAATGCAAGCGGACCTGCCCCTCTTCGCCGCGCTCGAGCAGGCGCCAGAACCGGCCGGAGACAAGCTCCGCGACGCGCTCGAGAGCATCGATCCCGATCGATTGACCCCGCGCGAGGCGATGGACGCCTTGTATGCTTTGAAATCGCTCGCCGTAACTGAGCCGGCGAGGCTACCCTAAGTGAATATGTCGGCCGCAACTTTTCCCGAATCGCCGGAGGGCGCCGTCCAGCTCCTCGCGGATGCCCTCGCGCAGCTCCCGGCGCCAGTGGCCCGCGACCAGGCGCTGGCCGCGTTCCGCCGCTTCGTCGCACGCTACCAGGCGCATGTGCAAGAGATGTTCGAGAGCGGAACGATGACCGGCCTGCGCGCGGGACGGCTGCTCGGCCGGCTCACCGACGGGCTGATCGAATCGCTGTATCGTTGGGCGCTGACGCAGGCCGAGGGGCCGGCCGAGCCGATGTCGGTCGTCGCGACCGGGGGCTATGGCCGCGGCGTGCTGGCGCCGTTCAGCGACATCGACCTGCTGTTCATCACCAGGCAGGAGCCGGCCACGGCGACGCTCGGCACCGTCGAGTTCATGCTCTACTTCCTCTGGGACCTTGGGCTGAAAGTCGGCCACGCGACCCGGTCGGTGGATGAGTGCATGGCCGACGCGGCGCGGGACATGACCATCCGCACCTCGATGATCGACGCGCGCAAGCTCGCCGGGGACACCGCCCTGTTCACCGAGTTCCAGTCGCGCTTCGTCGCTTTCAGCCAGGCGGAAGGCGCCGGCGCGTTTCTCGCCGCCAAGCAGGCCGAGCGAAGCGCGCGGCACCATCGCTTCGGCGACAGTCCCTTCCTGGTCGAGCCGAACATCAAGGAGGGCAGGGGCGGCCTGCGCGACCTGCAGACCCTCTATTGGATGACCCGCTACGTGTTCGGCACGCAGGTCATGGGCGAGCTGGTCGGACCCGGCAGCCCCGGCGGCGGCATCCTGACGTCCAACGAAGCCAAGAACGCGCGGCGCTCCTGGTCCTTTCTCTGGACCGTGCGCTTCCATCTGCATTACGTCGCCGGGCGCGCGGAGGACCGGCTTACTTTCGACTTGCAACCCGTGGTCGGCGCCCGCATGGGCTACACCAGGCACGGGCGGCAGGACGGGGTGGAGCGCTTCATGCGCCACTATTTCCTGACCGCGCGCGAGATCACCCGCATCTCGGCGGTGCTGGAACCGGCGCTGATCCGCGCCGCCCTCGGCCCGCCAGCGCTACAGCAGGAGACCGACAAGGCGCTGCTCGACCAGGGCTTCGTCATGGCCGATGGCGAGCTGATGTCCCTGTTGAGCCGCGACTTTCAGCGCGAGCCGATCCAAATGCTGCGGATCCTGCAAGTCGCGCGTGACCGGCATCTCGCGCTGCATCCGCTGGCGATGCGCGCGCTGATCCGGCACGAGCGCCAGGCCATCAACCTGCGCGGCGATCCGCAAGCGGCCGGCGCGTTCATGGACCTGCTGTGCAGCAGCGAGCGGGCCGAAGGCGCCAAATGGCTCTCGGTGATGAATGAGACCGGCTTCCTCGGCCGCTACATCCCGGACTGGGCCCGCATTGTCGGCCAGATGCAGTTCGACACCTACCATGTGTTCACCGTGGATGAACATACGATCGAGGCGGTGCGGGTGCTGAATGCGCTCGAACGCGGCGAGCTGGTTGACGTGGCGCCGATCGCCACCGGGCTGGTCGAGGACCTGCAATCGCGCCGCGCGCTCTACTCGGCGATGCTGCTGCACGACATCGCCAAGGGCAGGGGCGGCGACCACTCGGAACTCGGCGCGGAACTCGCGCTCGAGATCGGCCCGCAGCTCGGCCTCACCGCCGAGGAGACCGAGACGGTGAGCTGGCTGGTGCTGCATCACCTGCTGCTGAGCCAGACCGCGTTCAAACGCGATATCGACGACCCGAAGACCATCCTCGACCTCGCCGACACGATCCAGTCGCCGGAGCGGCTGAAGCTGCTCTTGATCCTGACGGTCGCCGACATGCGTGCGGTCAGCGCCAAGGTGTGGAATGGCTGGAAGGCGACCCTGCTGCGCGAACTCTATACCAGGGTTGCCGACGTGCTGGCCGGAGGGCTTGCCACGACCGAACGGGACGTGCGCGTCGCGCGCGCCAAGGATGCGGTCATTGCCCAGCTCGACGGCTGGCCCGAGGCCGACCTGCAATACTTCCTGGGTCTCGGTTATCCCGGCTACTGGCTGAGTTTCGACCCGGAGACGCATGCCCGCCACGCGCGGCTGGTGCGGAGCGCCGAGTGTCGCAAGGCACCGCTCACGGTCGACACCCAGCCGCTGCCGTCGCGCGAGGTCACCGAGGTCACGGTCTACACGGCCGACCATGCCGGGCTGTTCAGCAAGATCGCCGGCTCGCTCGCCGTCGCCGGCGCCAGTATCGTGGACGCGCGGATCCACACGCTGACCAATGGCAGCGCGCTCGATACGTTCTGGATCCAGGACGCGTCCGGCGGCACATTCGACGCGCCACATCGCCTGGCCCGGCTGCATGTGCTGATCGAGCAGGCGCTCTCTGGCCGGCTGGGGCTCGAGAAGGAGATCCATCGCACGTCCGCGGCTCGGCTCGGCCGGCGGATGCGCGCGATCCACGTGCCGCCTCGCGTGGTCATCGACAATCGCGCGAGCAACACGCATACGGTGCTCGAGGTGAACGGCCGCGACCGTCCCGGCTTCCTGCACGACGTCACTGCTGCGATCAGCGAGCAGGGTCTGCAGATCGCCAGCGCCCACGTGACCACTTACGGGGTGCGCGCGGTGGACGTATTCTACGTCAAGGACGTGTTCGGGCTGAAAGTGGAGAACGAACGCAAGCTCGCCGCCTTGCGCCAGGCCCTGCTCGCCGCGATGGGGCCGCCCGAGCAGGAAACCCCGCCCACCGCCGACACCGGCGCCCAGCGCAAGCGGGTCGCGGCGGCGTAGCGATCCATTGCCGGCGTCAGCCCGTGCCGTGCCGCCCTGGACTGCTTCGTCGCTATGCTCCTCGCAGTGACTTTAAATGGCCGGTCGGCAGACCGGTGGGATCTCAGCCCTGCCAGCCCATTTTCAATTGCGGCGCAAGGCGCGGAGTGCAGCGCGCGGGTGACGGGGCCATCCTCCTCGACATCAGAAACCGACGAGGCTCCGATGAACGCCATCCTTCCTGCCGCCTTTGACACCGAAGAAGCGCGCTGGACCGCCATCCGCACCCGCGACCCGCGGGCGGACGGACGCTTCCTCTATGCCGTGGCCACGACCGGCGTCTATTGCCACCCCTCCTGCGCCGCCCGTCCGGCGCGTCCCGAGAATGTGAGTTTCCATCCGGACCCGGCCAGCGCCGAACGTGCCGGCTTCCGCGCCTGCAAGCGCTGCAAGCCTGACCAAGCCCCGCGCGCCGAGCGTGAGGCCGCCATGGTGGCCCGCGCCTGCCGGACGATCGAAGCGGCCGAAGAGGCGCCGGCGCTGGACACGCTCGCCGCCGCCGCCGGCCTCTCGCCGTTCCATTTTCACCGGCTGTTCCGCCGGGTCACCGGCGTGACGCCGAAGGCCTATGCCAGCGCGCAGCGGGCCAGCCGCGTGCAGGCCAGCCTGCAGCGCGGCGAGAGCGTCACCGGCGCGATCTACGAGGCCGGGTTCAATTCCTCCGGCCGGTTCTACGAGGCGGCGGACGGAATGCTCGGCATGCGTCCCTCCTCCTACCGCGCCGGCGGCAGGGGCGAACTGATCCGGCACGGCATCGGGCGCAGCGCGCTGGGCCTCGTCCTGGTGGCGGCGACGGCGCGCGGCGTATGCGCCATCATGCTCGGCGAAGACCAGGCGGCGCTCGTGGCGGAACTGCAATCCCGCTTCCCCCGCGCCCATCTGCAAGCCGCCGGACCCGGCTTCGAAGACTGGGTCGAGCAGGTCGTCGCCCATGTCGATGCCCCGCAACAGGCCCTGGCGCTGCCGCTCGACATCCAGGGGACCGCCTTCCAGCGCCGTGTTTGGGAGGTGCTGCAGACGATCAAGCCCGGCACGACGTTGAGCTATGCCGAGGTCGCCTCACAGCTTGGCGAGCCGAAAGCGGTGCGGGCCGTGGCCGGGGCTTGTGCGGCGAACAAGCTGGCCGTGGCGGTCCCCTGCCACCGGGTCATCGGCTCCGACGGCGCGATCACCGGCTATCGCTGGGGTGTGAACCGCAAGCGCGCGCTGTTGCAACGAGAGGGGGCGACAACACGTTAGGCCGGTAGCGCCGCCTGGTGTATAGGGCGGTGCTATCCTTTCACTGGGTCGTTTGCCATTCCCGACAGCTTATCGCCGACTGTTGGCGCCCGGCCCCGCGCCGCTTCTGTGCGGCTCGTGCTGGCAACCGTTGCGGTCGACGCACTCGGTTTCGGGATCGTCGTGCCCGTGATGCCCAGCCTGGTCATGCAGCTCGGCCACCTCACCCCGTCCGCCGCCTCGGTCTGGATGGGAATCTTGCTCGCCGCCTTCTCGCTGATGCAGTTCCTCTGCGCACCGTTGCTGGGGGCGCTCAGCGACCGGTTCGGCCGGCGGCCGGTGCTGCTGATCTCGCTTGGCGGCATGTGCCTCAACTATCTGATGCTGGCCTGGGCGCCGACCCTGTGGTGGATGCTGGCCGGCCGGATCGTGGCGGGCGCCACCGCGGCCAGCTACTCGGCCGCGACCGCCTACATCGCCGACGTGACCCCGCCGGCGAAGCGGGCGCAGCGCTTCGGCTTGATCGGGGCGATGTTCGGGCTCGGCTTCGTCGCCGGACCCGCGCTGGGCGGCCTGCTCGGCGGCTACGGGCTGCGTCTGCCGTTTTTGGCCGCCGCGGTGCTCGCCGGCATCAACGTGATCTACGCGCTGTTCATCTTGCCGGAGAGCCTGGCGCGCGCCAATCGCCGCCCCGTCCGCTGGAGCCACGCCAACCCGGTCGGCACGCTGAACGTCCTGACGACCGATCCCACCTATCGCCGGCTGGCAATCGCCTGGTGCTGCACCTGGTTCGCCCTTGGCGCGCTGCAGACCGCGTTCGTGCTGGCCAATACGCTCCGCTTCGATTGGGGCGCCCAGCAGAACGGCGTCGCGCTCGCCGCCGTGGGCGTGGGTTCGGCGCTCGTACAGGGGCTACTGGTGCGGCGCATCGTGCCGAAAATCGGCGAGCGCTCCGCGGCGCTGATCGGCTATGCGCTGTCCTGCGCCGGCTATTTGGCCTTCGCCTTCGCCGGGCAGCCCTGGATCCTGTTCCTCGGGATCGCCTTACAAGCCTGCGGCGCGATCAGCGGCCCGGCGGTGCAATCCATGTTTTCCTCCCTGGCCGGGTCCGACGAGCAGGGCCACATCCAGGGCGCGCTGGCCTCCGTCCAGGGTCTGGTGGCGATCGGCGCACCGCTCGCCGGCGGCTATGCCTTCAGCGCCTTCGCCGCCCCGGAGGCCGCGATCTATCTTCCTGGCGCGCCTTTCCTCCTGGCCGCCGCCGCCTACGTCGTGGCGTTTATCGCGGTGCGCAAGGTCCGGCGGCTTCCCGCGGTCAAACGATGAGGCCCGGTGCGGTCTCCGCGTCCAGCGGCCAGATCGGGCGCTGGACGCGCGTGTAGGGCAGCTTGCGATAGTCGCGCGGCAGCGGTCCGTCGCTGTCGACGTAGAGCACCTTCTCGGCGATCGGCCCGAAAGCGGCGTGGAAATGGTTGGTAGACTTCACCACGATGAGCTTCTTCGCGGTGGGCTCGACGCCCACGTTGCGGAACAGTTCCAGGCCGAGCGCCTGCGTGCGCTTGGTGATCAGGACGATCTCGATGCCGCCCATCCGAATGGCCGCGCAATTGCCAAGCGGGACCTGGGTGCGGCCGAAGCTCTGTTGGCAGTCACGGGCCAGTCCGGTGACGGTGACCGTCGCGTCAACCGGCTGGCCCGAAGCGGGGCTGGTTTTGCCGCCGAACCGCAGCGGGAAGCTGGCCCCGAGCCCGGCATCGAAGCATAGCCGAACCGCGATCGGGTCCCAGATCGGCCCGATCGCCGCGTCCTGAAGGTCGCGCTCGATCATGTGGCGCAGGATGGTGGTGTTGTCGCTCGGCGCGCCGCCGCCGGCATTGTCCGCCGGGTCAGCCATGACGATCGGATGACCGTTAAGCCCTAGCGCCGTCGTGATCGCCTCCTCGGGGGAGAGATAATCCGGCGCGGTCCGGCCCCGCATCGCGATGAATTCCTGCCCAAGCTCGGTCGCGAGACGATCCGCCTTCGCTTTGTCGCCGTCGGTGATCACCAGGATGCGGCCGCTCATTTCCGGCACATCGGCATAAGGGAAGCAGTGGCCGATCGAGATCGACAGTATGCCGTCCTTGCCCTCCATCGCGCTTATCCGGTCGACGAAGCCGCGCATCAGGGGGAGCGTGGTCGGGTAGGAGCCGATCTGCCGGCAGTCATAGACCGACATGACCGGGCGGACTTCCTTCCGGATCGAGCGCAGCATGAGGTCGAGCACCTCTTCGGCGCGCTCGCGCACGTCGATATGCGGAAATTCCTTGTAGAGAATCATAATGTCGGACCCGGCGACGCGCTTCTTGGTCAAGTGGCAGTGCGGATCGAGTTCGACGCCGATTACGCAACCGGGACCGACGATGGCGCGCACGCGCTCGATCATGTCGCCCTCCAC
Source organism: Acetobacteraceae bacterium (assembly GCA_965276815.1). Lineage (GTDB taxonomy): Bacteria > Pseudomonadota > Alphaproteobacteria > Acetobacterales > Acetobacteraceae > JAVVHH01. The sequence continues at coordinate 54,344 of CBDIBE010000005.1, forward strand.
ATCGTCATAGCCGTAGGCGACCATGGCGCCGTGCAGCCCGAGCAGAACGCCGTCGAGCGGCATGGCCCCGTCGCATTGGGCGAGGATCTCGTCGCGCATCGCCTCGTAATCGGCCCGGTTGGTCGTGCCGGCTGGGCTCGCGGCGAAGCAGCTCCCCTCGATCAGCGTGAAGCCGTCCTGCGCGGCCCGGCGCCGGGCAATGAAAAGCGGGGCCGTGCACATGAGCGGCGTGTCGGCCGGGTGCTCGCCGGGCCGCAGGTAGACGACTTCCTTATAGCCTTCGAGCGAGGTCGGCAGGGGCGAGAAGGTGTTGCTCTCGGTCGCGAGCGTCGCCGTGAAGATCCGCATGACGGCAATCACGGCGCAGCGTATACCGATGGTCAAGGGGCATCGGTTCCGGTTAGTACAAAGTTATGGTATGACCCCTAAATTATCTTCACGCGAAGGCTTGGGACCGACGAGTGGAAACGCTGATCCTGATTATCGACACGGTCGGGGTAATTCTCGTCCTGTATTGGAGCATGAAGAACGACCGCAAGGCCAAGGACATGCCGCAGGAGGGATGGCTCCGTATCGCTGATCCTGCGCCGAAAGTGGTGGTGGATGTCCGGCGTTCCAGGACAATGGGCCCCGCACGCAGGGCGCGCCGCCTGTGAGAGACATCATCTTTGGGGTGCTGTGGGCGTTCCTGCTCCCGCTATCGTTCTACTCCGCCCACCTCGCTATCCTGCTGTGGATCTGGGTCGCGCTGCTAGCGCCAAACGACATGCTGTACGGCGTGATCGGCTCCGTGCCGTTCAACAAGGTGGTCGCGGTCATCGCCATTGCCGTCTTGCTCGTCTCCAAGGAGAGAAAGCGCTTCTACAATGACGGCCTCTTGACCCTCATGGCCCTGTTTGGGCTAGTCGTCACGCTGTCTTATCTACTGCAGGCCGAGTCAAACGCCACTCTGGACCAATTATACGACAAGTTTTGGAAGATCCTGGTTCTGGCGGTGCTCATGTCAGGGATCCTTTATACCAGGCACCGGCTGCACCAGGCCGCGCTGCTCGTCTCCCTGGCCTACGGGTTTTTCATGGTCAAGGAGGCGCTGATCTTCCTGCTGACGGCAGGCGGCCACAAGATCCAGGGCGCGCCATCGGTGGGCGACAATAACGGGCTGGCGCTCGCCATCCTGATGACCATTCCGCTGTTACTGTACTGCGCGAAATACTCGGCGGTCCCTTGGGTCAGGCGCATCATGCAGATTACGGCCGGTTTGGGCGCAGTAACCGTTATCGCGACGTTTTCGCGGGGCGGCTTCATCGGCCTTGTCGTGCTTGGGTGCATGATGTTTCAAGGCAGCAAGCGCAAGTGGCAGGCGGCTTTGATCCTGGTCGCGGCCGCGATCGTGCTGGTTGCCGTTGCAGGGCACGCGTATTTCACCCGAGTCGACACGATCGCGGACGCCAGCACGGACGACTCCTTCGGCATTCGCCTGCTTTCCTGGAAGATCAATCTGCTCATCGCGCTTGACCATCCTCTGCTCGGCGGCGGGCTGAACGCGTCCGCCGTCTGGACCTACTGGTCGATGTATGCCGCGCAGGCGAGCGATCTTTTCTTCCCGACACCAATCATCTGGCGGTCGTTTGTTGCGCATAGCATTTACTTCGAGGTGCTGGGCGACACCGGGTTCACGGGCCTTGTGCTTTTTCTCTCGATCTTGGCGACTGTGTTCGTGAAGATGCTACGCGTGCAGCGAATGGCGCGTGGTGATCCATCGCTGGCCTGGGCGGGGGACCTGGCGCGGGCGTTGCAGGTCAGCTTCGTCGTCTATTGCGTCTCTGGCGCGGCGCTCAGCTTCGTTTACAACGAATTGGTGTTCGTGATGCTCGCCTTGGTGTCGCGCACGCATCAGACGGCGAAGGAGCTGACTGCGGAGGCAAGGGACCAGGCCGCCACCCCGGCGTCCCGCCGGCTGCTGCCGGCCTATCGCCGGGCCGCTTGATCCTGGATTCCGTCGCCCAGCCCGGCTTGGTTGCCGCGCTCGAGGCCATTGTCGGTCCGCTCGGGCTGCTGCTGGGCGCGGATGCCGAGCCGTATTGCCAAGATTGGCGGGGACTCTATCACGGCCGCACCCCCGCGGTGGTCCGTCCGGCCAATACCGCCGAACTGGCCGCGGTGGTCCGGCTTTGCGTCGAGCGCCGGGTCGGGATCGTGCCGCAAGGCGGCAATACCAGCATGGTCGGGGGCGCCGTCCCCTCGGAAGACGGCTCGCAACTCGTGCTCAGCCTGGCTCGCATGAACCGCGTGCGCGAGGTCGACCCGCTCGACATGAGCATGGTGGTCGAGGCGGGCGTGCCGTGGAAGACGGCGCAGGACGCGGCGGCCGCGCAGGGCTGCATGCTGCCGCTCTCGATCAGCAGCGAGGGAACGGCGCAGGTCGGCGGCATTCTCTCCGCCAATGCCGGCGGCAACAACACGCTACGCTACGGCAATGCTCGCGACCTCGTGCTCGGGATCGAGGCGGTGATGCCGAATGGCGAGGTGTTGAGTGCGCTGCGCCGGCTGCGCAAGGACAATACCGGCTATGCGCTGCGCCAGCTCCTCGTCGGCGCCGAGGGCACGCTCGGCGTCATCACCGCCGCGGTGCTCAAGCTGGTGCCCCGGCCGGTGGCGACCGAAGTGGCGCTCTGCGCCGTGCGCTCGCCGCAGGCCGCGACCGAGCTGTTCCGGCGCTTCCAGCTTCATGATGCGGCGGCGCTGCAGGCGTTCGAATACATGTCCGGCGTGGGCATGAGCTTTGTGCTCGCGCATATTCCCGGGGCGACCTTGCCGCTGGCCAGCCCGGCGCCGCATTACGTCCTGGTCGAGCTGGCGACGACAAGGCGGGACGCGCAGATGCGCGAGGAGCTGGAAGCGGTGCTCGAGGCTGTGATGGAAGCGGATCTCGTGCAGGACGCCGCCATCGCCGAGAGCGAGGCGCAGCGCCAGGCGATCTGGCGGCTGCGCGAGGAGCATGCCGAGGCGCAGAAGCGCGAGGGCGCCAGCGTCAAGAACGACATCTCCGTGCCGATCTCGCGCGTGCCCGACTTGATCACCCGCGCCACGCTGGCCTGCGAGGCGCTGATCCCCGGCGTTCGTGCGGTGCCGTTCGGCCATCTCGGGGACGGCAACATCCACTTCAATCTCGAACAACCCGTGGACTGGCCGGCGGAGAAGTTCCTCGCCCGCAGCGCCGACATCATGCACGCCGTCAACGATGTCGTGCGCGACCTCGAGGGCAGCTTCAGCGCCGAGCATGGCGTCGGCCGGCTCAAGCCGGACATGCTGGCGGAGTGGCGCGGCGGCGTCGAGCTTGAGACGATGCGCCGGATCAAGGCGGCGCTCGACCCGCTCGGCCTGATGAACCCCGGCAAGCTGCTGCCCGGCTAAAACGGCCTGCGTGCCAGGCTTGCTGGCCGGTGATGGCGCGCCGGCGCGATGGCGCCTAAAATGCCGCCATGCGACTCCTCACCACGACCCAACTCGATCGCTATATGTTCCGACAGCTCGGGTTTTCGCTGATCGCCGCGACCACCGCGCTCGTCGCCCTGATCTGGCTCACCCAGTCGCTGCGTTTCGTCGAGCTGGTGGTCAATCGCGGGCTGTCGATGCGGGTGTTCTTCCAGCTCACCGGGCTGCTGATCCCGAACTTCGTCGCGGTCATTCTGCCGATCACCCTGTTCGTCGTCGTCCAGTTCGTCTACTCGCGCTTATCGGGTGACCGCGAGCTGACCGTGATGCGGGCGGCCGGGCTGTCGCCCCTGGCGCTCGCCCGCCCGGCCCTCGCGCTGTCGGCCGCGGTCGTCATCGGCTGCTACGTGCTGAACCTATGGGTGGTGCCGATCGCCTACTCGTCCTTCCGTGAGTTCCAGTTCGAGATCCGCAACCGGCTCGCGGCCTTCCTGCTGCAGGAAGGCGTGTTCACGCCGATTTCCGACGACATGATGGTCTATGTCCGCAGCCGCGACGCCGACGGCACGTTGCGCGGCATCCTGGTCGAAGACGACCGCGAGAAGAACAGCCGGGCGACCATCCTGGCCGAGACCGGCCGGCTGGTGAACGGCCCGGACGGCCCGCGCGTGCTGCTGCAGAACGGCAGCCGCGAGGAGATCGACAAGCGCAACGGCCGGCTGGACGTGCTGACCTTCGCCGACAACACAATCGACCTGACCAGCAACACCAAGGGCGAGGAGCAGCGCTATCGCGATGCCGGCGAGATGTCGCTCGACGAGCTGTTTCACCCCGCCCCGAGCACGGCGACGCGCGACATCGGCAAGCTGCTGGTCGAGGCGCATCGCAGACTTTCAGGGCCGCTGACCGGGGCGAGCTTCGCGATGGTGGCGCTGCTCGCGGTGCTGAAGGGCGCGTTCCGGCGCCACGGCCACATCTTGCGGCCGCTGGTCGCGGTGCTGAGCGTCGTCATCTTGCTGGCACTCGGCCTGGCCATCGCCAATTTGGCCGCCCGCGAGACCGTGCTCATCCCGCTGATCTGGGTACACGCGATCTTGCCGGGCGTCATCTGCGCGTGGTTCCTGTTCGGCCCTGAGATGACCATGCCGTTGCCATGGCTGGCCCGGCTGCGGCCAGCCTGACCGCCGACTTGCCCGACCTCCTCACTGGCGGCGTCTTGCTTCTGGCCGGGCTCGCGCTGGTGAACTTCGTGCTCCTGCTGCGCCGGCCGGCATCGGAGGAGCGGTTGCTGCTGCTCGCCGAGCAGGCGCTGCTGCAGCACCGGGCGGAGGCGGAGAGCACGCGGGCCCGACTCGCGGACACCGAGCGGGCGCTGTCGGCCACGCTCAGCCGGCTGTCCAGCACCATGATTCGTGACCAGGGCGAAGCCCGGGCGCTGCTGGAGTCCAAGCTGCGGGAAATGAGCGAGCAGGCGGCGATGCGCCTGGGCGCGATCCAGCACGCGGTCAACGAGACCCTGCAGGAGACGATCGAAAAGCAGATGCAAGGCAGTTTTCAGCGCGTGATCGACCAGTTCGGCCAGGTGCAGAAGGCGATGACCGACGTGCAGGCCGTGACGGCGCAGATCGGCGACCTCAAGCGGATCTTTTCCAGCGTCAAGCAGCGCGGCGGCTGGGGTGAGACGCATTTGCGGGCGCTGCTCGAGGATATTTTCCCGGAGGGCGGCTGGGAGGCGAACCGCAAGCTGCGGGAAGGCAGCGACGAGGTGGTCGAGTTCGCGGTGGTGATGCCGGTGCGCGGCGGCCAGCGGCCGTTGCTGGCGCTGGACGCCAAATTCCCCGGCGAGGATTACGACCGCCTGCTGCTCGCCGCGGAGGCGGGGGACGCCGAGGCCGAGCGTGCGGCCCGGCGGGGGCTGGAAGCGAGGCTGCGGCATGAGGCGCGCAAGATCGGCGAAAAATACATCAATCCGCCGGTCACCGTGGATTTCGCGGTCATGTACCTGCCGACCGACGGACTTTACGTCGAGGCGGCGCGGATACCTGGCCTGATCGAGACCCTGAACCGAGAGCATCGGGTGCTGGTCATGGGCCCGAGCCTGGCGCCGGCGCTGCTGCGGACGATCCTGCTGGGCACGCTGACCCTGTCGATCGAGCAGCGGGCGCACGAGATCCACAACCTGCTGGGCGCGGTGCGGGCGGAAATGGCGAAGATGGATGGCGCGCTCGGCAAAGTGGCGAGCAACGCCGAGAAGGTGAGTAAATCGGTCGAGGAAGTCCGGCGCCGCACCCGCGCGATGGACCGCAAGCTGCGCGGCGTCACGGTTCTGGAAGCGGTGCAAGCCGCGACGGTGCTGGAACTGGAGGCGGTCGCCGAGGAGGAGGAGTAGCGGGCGAGTAGATGTTAGGCAGTGGCGAGTCCTGTGCGTTCCGGGGTCCGACGATCGACGATTTCGTCCGGTTGCAGTTGCTTGAAGGGACCCGTGTGCTCCGGGTTCCACGTGTCGTTGAAACCAACGGGCTGATGGCCGCTGATCCGCACGAAAGCGATCGATTCGTGATCCGCGACCGCCCGGATGGCGATATCGACGATCCTGTAGAACTGGTCAGGACCCAGATAGAGGGCTTGCAAGGCCTCGTCGAAACTCAGTCCGCGATTGCCGCTCCCGGACCCATGCAGTTCAATAACAAAGGTTCGAGGGACGAGCCGCCCGAGTTTTGTATCTGCGAACGCCGCGGCTTCGTCGAGCGACTGACGGAAAAGGCGTGCGAACTTCGCTCTGGTCATCAACTTAGACCCTACAAAAGAATGTCTGGAGGCGTCATAGCTCTATAAACCATTGCCAACTGCTCCTCGTCAAAGAAAACGGACGGTCCGGGGCTGAATGGGCCAGGCTCAGTCAACGGAAATCCTGCTTTCACGACCGACTCAGGCAGAGTTGTAGTTGTAATTACAGTGCCCTGATTCAAGGGAGCGGCAGCAAACGACTCGGCCCCGGCGAGCGTCAGCGCAAAGTACTTGCCCGAGCGATTTGGGTTCGAGCCGTAGTCACTGTGTTGGAGAACATAAAGAAGCTCTTGTAGATTCACGGCGCGATACACGGGAACGCGCGTTTCACTGACCGCCAACGGCGCTCACCTCAATACAGCAACCGCGATCCAAAAACATCGAAGGCCCCGGAGCGAACTCCGAGGCCTTCCATTGTTTCGACGGCCGTTCGCCGCAGACGTTAGGGTTAACCGGCAGCCTTGGAGATGGAAACCGGTGTCCAGGTCACAGCTAGGGACCGCTTCAAACAATGAGACACAGGATCACCTCCTTTCAGTAAGTTGAGGCCTATAATTGAGCTATCCCCCGAGTCGGCGCAAGACCGAAAGCCTCAAAACAAATATCTCAGGGTCAGGTTGATTCGTCCGCCCATCGGCCCCAAGCGAAACACCGAGTCCCGGTATTGCGGCGCTTGGAACCGGAATGGCGGGTCGTTGCTGAAGCCGATGCCGCCATCCGGAATCCCGAACATGTTGTAGGTCACCTGACCCTTCTGCGCCTCGTCGTGGAAGGCCTGCACGGCCCAGGTCCCCGGTGGCACTTCCAGCGTGACCATCACCATGCCCAGGCTCGCCTTGACCTTGGTGTCGTACTCGCAGTGCTCCTTGAGGAATGTCCGCTCGCTGCAGACCGCCACCAGTACGTCGCCCTTCCCGTTGCGCACGCCGTTGATCACGACCGTCAGCGGCGCCGCAACGGCCGGCGTCGCGATCAGCAGCCCTATTGCGCCGTATACGCCCGTCCGCGCCAGGTCGCCTTTCGCCCGCGCGCGGCGCGCAGCAGCGACCACCACTGCAACCCCAGCAGCGCCGCGATCCCTACCGGATGCAGCACCGCCGACAGCAGCGACTGCCGGAAGCGTGCGGCCAGCACCAGCCGCAGCCCCACTCCCGCGGCAAGCGCCAGCGCCGCCACGTCGCTCGGTGCGACCAGCATCAGCACCGCCGGCAAGACCTGGCCGCCGCCAAGGATCGCCGTCCAGACCGGCAGCGCGCCTCTCTTGGCCATGCCTTCCGTCGCATTCTTGCATAGTCCCTCCCAGAGCTGCGCGGCGCTCGCATACATCCTGCACCGGGCGAAGCCGGACGCATCGAACAAATCCGTCATCTCGCCCGCGCGCCGGAAGGCCCGCGGCAAGGTCAACCCGTCATGCAGCGAGGCCCGGATCGCCGCATGGCCCCCGGCCCGGACGTAAGCCCCCCGTCGCGCAACAAACAACTGGCCGCACCCGGCCCCCAGACCCGGCGACAAGGATCGCCGCATCCCCGCGATCGGCAAATAACCGATCAGCAGGAAGTGGATCAGCGGCAGGAACAGCAGTTCAGACCAGCTGCGCGTGATCTGCGCCGGAAACCCGCTCGCCAGCCCAACCGCGTGACGTTGCATGAACCCGGCCATCCGAGCGAGCGCGTCCGGCCCCAAACGGACATCGGCATCCACGAACACCATTAGCTCATGCTGCGCGAGCCCGGACAGCACGTGGCAGGCGTGCTGCTTGCCGGACCAGCCCGGCGGCAAAGCCGAGCCCCTGACGACCCGCAACCGCTCATCGGCGATGCCGCGCAGAATCTCCGGCGTGCGGTCGGTGCTGGCGTCGTCCAGAACGATCAGCTCGAGGTCCACCCCCTCACTGGCCAACACGGCGGCGCAGGCGTCGGCGACATTCGCCTCCTCGTTGCGCGCCGGGATCAGCACTGAGACCGCCGGGCGGCCTTTGGCCGGCGCCGGCGTGCGTAACAAAAAGAGGTTGGCGAGGCCAAGTAGCAACGGGAGAGCTGCCAGGCACAGCGCGGCCCAAGCCAGGATCACTCGCGTCCTCCGTGCGAGACGTCGATGGTTTGGCCCCGCGCCAGCGCCCGAAGCCGGCGGAAGGCGTTGTAAACTGGGCTGCCGCCGGTGCTGCCCTGCATCAGGCGATGGAACAGCCGAGGATCGCGGCGCAGGCTTTCCGCCGCCAACCCGTCCATGGTGCGGGTCAGCTCGTCCTCGAGCAGCCGGGTCCATTGGGCGACGCTGTGCTCGCCGCCTGCAGGAATCGGCGGCCCGAACCGCGCCAGTGCCTCCGGCTTGACCTCGTTCCAGAACGTGTATTCGAGCGCGAGCGGCAGCACGACCGCGTCCGGAACCCGGCGCAATAGGTGGGCGATCCCGGGCCGCAAGCCGAGCGGCCGCTGCCTGATGTCGGCGAACTCGCCCTGGACCGTGATCCACAGCACGCGCCGCGGGTCCGATAAGATGCGAGTGCAAGTCTTCAGGAAGTGGGCGGCGCCGCGCGGCGTGTCTAGCTCGATGCCGAAGATCCCCATCTGCTGGAGCATGCGGTATTTGCCGAGCGCCTCCGCGTCCATCGGGCCGAAGCCGGTTTGGCCTGGAAAGAGCTTGGCCTGCAGCAGGATGAGGAAAGCCGGGTCCCACCAGGAGGGGTGCGCGCTGCAAATGATGATGGGCCGGCCCGGCGGCACTTGCGGCAGCCCGGTGCGCGACAGGCGTACGCTGTTGAACTTGCGCCAGAACAGCCAGCGCAGATACCAGCCGAAGGCTCGGAACATCAAAGGCGAGTGCCGAGCGACCGGGTCGGCGGACGGCCGGATCTCAGGCACCAACGCGCATCGCCTCCGCGGAGGCAAAATCCTGGCTAAGGCTGTCCGCCGCTATCCAGCCGCTCATCAGCACCATCGGCATGCCCGGCCCCGGATGCGCCGCTCCGCCGGCGAGATAGAGGCCCGGCAGGTCGCGCGACCGGTTGCCTGGCTTGAACGCGCCGTTCACCTTGCCGTGGCTGGCCAACCCATAAATGGCGCCGTTCAGCACCCGGTAGCGGTCGTGGATGTCTTGCGGGGTCAGATGCCGCTCGAACACGATCCGCTCCTCGAGGTCCGGCATCCCGGCGCAGCGCTTCAACTTGTCGAGGATCACCTGCCGGTAGGGGCCGAACATCCTGCTCCAATCGTGGTGCGGCCGCAGGAACGGCGTGTGCACGAGCACGTAGAGCGCTTCTCCGCCCGGCGGGGCGACGCCGGGCTCGCTGCGCGCCGTGGCCGCCAGGTAGCAGGTCGGGTCCGGCGCGGGCTCGCCCTTGCCGTAGATCCAGCGGAACTCTTCTTCCGGATCGGCGGAGAAGACGAAGTCGTGATGCGCGAGGTGGTCGTAGCCGCGGTCGAGCCCGAGATACAGAACGACGCCGGAACAGGCCGGATCGCGCTTCCAGCGCTTGGCGAACCCGCGATCCACCGGGCCGCCGACCAGCTCGCGATAGGTCCGCACGCTGTCCATATTGGAGACGACGGCGCTGCAGCGGATCGTCTCGCCCTGGTCGGTGGCGACGCCGACTGCCCGCCCGTCCTCCTGGAGAATTCGGGTCACGTCGGTGCCAGGCCGCAGGTCCACGCCGAGCTCGCCCGCGAGCCGCTCCAGCGCCGCGGGCACCGCATGAGTGCCGCCGATTGGATACCAGACGCCGCAATCCGTCTGCATGTGGGCGATGCTGCAAAGCACGGCGGGCGAGGCGTAAGGCGAGCTGCCGACATACTGGACAAAATGGTCGAGCATCTGCGACACGCGCCGGTCGGGCGTGCGCTTCCTGATCTGCCCGGCCACCGAGGTGCCCATCCGAAGGCTGAGCACATCACGCAGCGTGGCCAGATCCATGCCCTTGAAGCTGAGCGTGTCGCTGATGCCTTCGACCGACTTCCAGAAGAAGAACTTGTTGGACACCTCATGCAGCTTGGCGCTCATGCCAATGAAATCGCGGTAGCCGGCGCCGTTGCCGGGGGCGACGCGCTCGACGGCGTCGGCCATCGCCGGCACGTCTTCCTGCAAGTCGAGCACGCTGCCGTCATCGAAGAAGCAGCGCCATTGCGGGTCGAGCCGATGGAGGTCGAGGTAGGCGTGCATGTCCCGTCCGGCTTCCTGGAAGATGCGCTCCAGCACGGCGGGGACGGTCAGGATGGTCGGCCCCATGTCGAACCGGAACCCGTCCTCCTCGAGCACCGCCGCCTTGCCGCCCAGCCACGGATTCTTGTCGAACAGCACGACCCGGTGGCCGCGCGCCGCCAGCGTGCACGCGGCCGCGAGCCCGCCCAACCCGGCGCCGACCACGGCGACAGGCAGCACACCACAAGGGGAAAGTGCGTTCATAGGGCCTCCGCGACCGCGGGTTCGTATTCCGGCTGCGCCATCGACGATTCGGGGCTCCAATTGGCCGAAATACCCAGATCCTGCGTCAACAACCGCGACGTGATCCGCGCACTCTCGAAAATCACCGGCAGGCCGCTGCCGGGATGCGTGCCGCCGCCGACCAGATAGACCCGGTCCAGATCCTCGAACCGGTTGCGCGGCCGCCAATGCAGCATCTGCCGTATATTGTGCGCCAGGTTGAACGTCGCGCCGCGGAACACCTGCAAATCCTGCTCCCAGCTCTCCGGCGTCAGGATCTTCTCGAAGCGGATCCGCTCCTCCAGCCCGTGCAGCCCGATCCGCTCGAGCCGCCGCAGCGTCAGCGCCCGGTAGCGCGCCTGCTCCGCCGGCCAATCCAGCCCGGCGCCGATGCGATGGCCGACCGGCACCAATACGTACAGCGTCGAATGACCCGGCGGGGCCAGGGCCGGGTCGGTCACGCACGCATTCTGCACGTAGAAGCTCGGCTCGCCCGGCGCCTGCCCGGCCTCGATCTCGGCAAGGTTCCGACGGTAGTCGCTGGCGAGGTAAATCGTGTGATGCGAGAGGTCCGGCAGGGTGCCCTCGATGCCGAGGTACATCATGAAGGTGCTGCAGGAGAACTTTTTGCTGTTGATCGCCCGGTCGGACCAGCGGCGGCGCAACCGGTCCGGTACGAGCCGGGTCATCGTCTGCGCAAAGTCGGAATTGATCACCAACGCGTCGTAGCGCTGCTGCTCGCCGCCAGCCCGCAGCCCGACGGCACGCCGGCCCTCGAACAGGATTTCCTCGACGGGCTGCCCCGGCTTGATCCGCGCGCCCATGTCGCGCGCCACTCGCGCCATCGCCGCGATGACGGCGCCAGTGCCGCCCCGTGGATGATAGACGCCGTACTCATACTCCATGAAGGACAGGATGGTGAACAAGCTGGGGCAGCGGAACGGCGACATCCCCAGGTATTTGCTTTGAAAACTGAACGCCAGCCGAACGCGCGGGTCGCGGAAATACACGCTCAAATCCCGATCCACGCTGCGATGCGGCCGCAGCATCCTGAGGCCCCGCAGCACTTGTGGCCGGCCGAGATCGCGTATGCTGTTGAACGCGGCTTCCAGGATGGGGCGGAAGACGGCGAGCTTGGCCCGGTTGTCGGCCATGAAGCGGGGCAGGGCGGCCGCGTCGTCCGGGTTCAGGCGAGCGATCTCCTCGGCCATCCGGCCCATATCGCCGGTCGCCTGCATCTCCGCGCCGTCCTCGAACATGAGGTGATATTGCGGATCGAGGCGGATCAGCTCGATCTCGTCCTCCAGCCGGCGCCCGCAGGCGGCGAAGATGTCGGAGAGGACGCGCGGGTAGAGGAAGAAGGTCGGGCCGGTATCGAAGCGGAACGTGCCCTGATCGGTCGGCGCGGTGATCGTGGCGGAACGGCCGCCCAGCACGTCACGCGCCTCGTGCACCGTGACATCCACACCCGCCTTCGCCAGCAACATCGCCGTAGCCAGGCCGCCCGGCCCGGCGCCAATAATGCCTACGCGTTTGTTCATAATTTCTTGGTCAGTAGTACGATGCTAAATGGCATGCTCAACCCTAACCCCTTCTTCCCAGCGCCGGTAGAGTTGGGGGCATGAACGAACTTGTCATCGGCCCGATTCTGGACCGGGCGCGGGCCAGCGGCCGCGATTGGGCGGCTTGTGGCCTGCCGGCTCGGCTGCGCGTGCTGGCCACGGCGCGGCGGCTGATCGCGCGCGAAGCCGAGTCGCTGGCCGCCACGGTTCGCCGGACCACCGCCGACACGCTGGTCTCCGAAGTCCTGCCTTTGGCCGAGGCGGCCGGCTTTCTGGTCCTGCAGGCGCCGCGGCTGCTTGCCCCGCGCCGGCCCGGCGGCTGGCGGCCACTCTGGCTAATGGGCGTCCGCTCGGAAATCGTGCGGGAACCGCGCGGGGCTGTCCTGATCCTGGGGCCTGGCAATTATCCGCTATTCCTCCCCGGCGCCCAGGCGCTGCAGGCCCTCGCGGCGGGCAACGCGGTCTGCATCAAGCCTGCGCCCGGAGCGAGCGCGCCGATGCTGGCGCTCGCCGATCTGTTACAGCGCGCAGGCCTGCCCGAAGCGGCGCTGCAGGTGTTGGACGAGGCGGCCGGCCCCGAAGCGAGTCGCGCCGGGTTCGACTACATCGTGCTGACTGGCAGCGCGGAGACCGGCGCGGAAGTCCTGCGCGCGGCCGCCGAGACGCTGACACCGACGGCGATGGAGCTTTCCGGCTGCGACGCGGTGTTCGTGCTGCTGGGCGCGGACCTCGCGCTGGTCGCGTCCTGCCTCGCCTACGGGTTGCGGCTCAACGGCGGCGCGACCTGCATCGCGCCGCGCCGGGTCTTCGTGCCCGAGACGCTGACGGCCGAACTCGAGAGCCGGATCGTGGCGCAACTGCCACGGCCCGCGACAATCCCCGACGCGATCGCGGCCCGGCTGGGCCGGCTGCTGGACGCCGCGGAACAGGAAGGCGCCCGCATCGTCTCGCGCAACCCGGCGGTGCTCGCCAAGGCGCGGCCGGAGATGGACCTGCTCAAGCAGGACGTGTTCGCGCCGTGGCTCGCCCTCGTTCCGGTGGCCGGCCCGGATGCGGCGCTGGCCGCCGCCGATACATGCCCCTTCGCGCTCGGCGCCAGCGTCTTCGGCCCGGCGGCGGCGGCGCGGGACATGGCGCGCCGGGTCCGCGCCGGCTCGGTCTGCATCAACGACCTGATCGTGCCGACCGCCGATCCGCGGCTGCCGTTCGGCGGGCGCGGACGCAGCGGCTTCGGCGTGACCCGCGGCGCCGAGGGTCTGCTGGAGATGACGGTGCCGAAGACGATCAGCGCCCGCACCGGCAGCTTCCGCCCGCATCTGACCGCACCCACCGGCGCCGATACCGCGCGTTTCGCCGCAATGACGACGCTGCTGCATGGCGATTGGCGCGAGCGATGGAGGGCCGTTCGGTCGTTTTCCGGGTTGCAGCGGGATGTTGAAGGCAAGCGCTCGTAGAGCCTTGCGCCACGGCTTCGGCGCGTGTCGGATAGCGCCGCATCGGAGGAACGATCAGATGAAGCGCTACGCCCTCGCGGCCCTGCTGGCCTTCACCGTGTCGGCGCGGGCGCAGGTGCCCAACAACACGGTCAAGGTCGGCGTGCTGACCGACATGTCCGGCCCGTTCGCCGACCAGGTCGGCGCCGGCTCGGTGGCGGCGGCACGCATGGCGGCGGACGACTTCAATGCCGAGGGCGGGCCGCTGAAGGCCGAAATCGTCTACGCCGACCATCAGAACAAGCCAGATGTCGGCACGGCGCAGGCGCGGCAGTGGGTCGATCAGGACGGCGTGGACGCGATCGTCGACCTGCCGAACTCGGCCGTGGCCCTCGGGGTCAACACGGTGATGAAGGACCGCAACCGCACCATGCTCGCCTCGTCCTCGGCGACGTCCGACCTGACCGGCTCGGCGTGCGCGCCGACCACGGTGCAATGGGTGCTCGATACCTGGGCGCTCGGTCACACGGCGGCTTCGGCGCTGCTCGCGGAGGGCGAGAAAAACTGGTTTTTCCTGACCGTCGACTACGCGCTCGGCCAGGCGCTCGAGCGTGACGCGACCCAGGCAGTGACCGCGGGCGGCGGCAAGGTGCTGGGCCAGGTGCGCCAGCCGCTGGGGACAGCCGACTTCTCCTCGGCGCTGCTGCAGGCACAAAGTTCGGGCGCGCAGGTGCTAGCGCTGGCCAATACGGGCGCCGACGTCATCAACTCGGTCAAGCAGGCCAAGGAGTTCGGGCTGACCCAGTCGATGAAGGTGACCGCGCTGTTCCTGCAGCTTTCCGACGTGCATGGGATGGGGCTGCAGGAGGCGCAGGGGCTGCTGACGACCGAGGGGTGGTACTGGGACCTCAACGACGGCACGCGCGCCTTCGGCAAGCGCTTCGCCGACAAGATGAGCGGCCGCATGCCGACCGCGAACCATGCTGGGGTCTATTCCGCGACGCTGGCCTATCTGCACGCGGTGAAAGCGGCCAACACGATCGACGGCGACAAGGTGGTCAATTGGATGAAGCAGCATCCGAGCCAGGATCCGGTGTTCGGCCGGGTCGAAATCCGCGCCGACGGGCGAGCGCTGCATCCGATGTATCTATTCCGGGTCAAGACGCCGGCGCAGAGCAAGGGGCCGTACGACTATTACGACCTGCTGCAGACGATCCCGGCGGACAACGCCTTCCGGCCGCTGAGCCAAGGAGGCTGCCCGCTGGTGCGTTGAGCGCGCGTGCTCAGCCATGGTATAATCCCGGGACAAACAGCGCCCTGCGTCCGCGCCGAATGACCCGCGACCAGTTCTTCGACTGGGCGAGCATGGCACACAAAGCTGGAGTGCGAGCACGCTCGTCGCCGGCGAGACGCTTCGGATCCCGGAGGTGAGTATCGAGCTGCCGCTTGATGAGCTTTATGAGGAAACCGAGCTAGCGGGCAGCTAGGCGCTAGAAGGAACCCCCGCCTCGGCCAGCGCCGCCGCCTGCCGTTCCGCGACCTTCGCCTGATCGAAATCCTCGATCAGCTCGTGGAACATGCGGCTCCAATTCAGCTCCGCCTTCAGCCGCAGGAACACGCTGCCCAGGCCGAGTGCGGCGCGGTCCATCAGCACGAACTCCCGCGGCGGACGCACGCTGCCGGTCTGGCGCAGGCCGGCATGCACCTTTTCCGCCACGCTGCGGCCGTAGCTCGGATCGCCATGTTCCTGGATCCGGCGCACCCGGTCCTGCAGCAGCGGCTCGTAGACGAACTCCGCCCACTGGTTCAGCACCGATAGCTGATCCTTGCTGAGATTGAGGAAACCCCAGCTCTCATAAGCGTGCCGCGCCTTCTCGATGTCGCCGTCGCGGATCGCTTCGTAGAGATCGATCACGCCCCGCACGAAGCGAGGCTCGAACACCCGGATGGCGCCGAAATCGAGCAGATTGAGCCCGTTATCCCGGCGAACCTGGTAGTTTCCGAGATGCGGATCGCCATGGATGACGCCGAAACGGTAGAATGGGACATACCACCCCTGAAACAAGGCGCGGGCCAGGTGGTTGCGCTGCTCCAGTGGCGGCTCCGTGTCGATCCACTTCTGGATCGGCGTGCCCTCGAGCCAGGTCATCGTCAGCAGCCGCTTGGTCGTGTAATCGGACACCGGCTCCGGCACGCTGACCAGCGGCCGGTCGCGCAGCATGATCCGATAGAGCCGGAGCTGGGCGGCTTCGCGGTCGTAATCCAGCTCCTCGCGCAGCCGCTCGGCGATCTCCGCGTAGATGTCATCGCCTTGGATGACACTGTCGATGCGCTTGTAGACGCCCATCGCCAATTTCAATTGCCGCAAATCGGCCTCGACCGTGCTCGGCATGTCCGGATACTGCAGCTTGCAGGCGACCTCGGCGCCATCGAGCAGGGTGGCGCGGTGCACCTGGCCAAGGCTCGCCGCAGCCGCCGCCTCCTGGCCGAAGCTGCGGAACTTCGACTGCCAGTCCGGCCCCAGCTCGCCGGCCATGCGCCGGCGGACGAAGGACCAGCCCATCGGCGGCGCATTGGCCTGGAGCTGCGACAGTTCTTCGGCATACTCGTCGGGCAGCGCGTCGGGGATCGTCGAGAGGATCTGCGCCACCTTCATCAACGGCCCCTTCAGGCCGCCGAGCACGGTCTTGAGGTCCTCGGCATGCGCGGCGCGGTCGGTCTTGATGCCAAACACCTTGGCGCCGGCCACGCGCGCAGCGATCCCACCCACCGCCCCGGAGGTACGGGCGAAGCGCCGGATCTCGCCGAACAACGTGCCGCCATCGGCCTCGCGTGGGGCCATCAAGCGCGCTCCAGCTCGTCAATGAACCCGGCGATCACGTCCAAGCCCCGCCGCCAGAACGCCGGGTCGGACGCGTCGAGCCCGAACGGCGCCAGCAGCTCCTTGTGCCGCTTGGTGCCACCGGCCCGCAGCATGTCCAGGTATTTGCGCTCGAAGCTGGGATGGCCGTCCTGGAACACGCCGTAAAGCGCGTTCACCAGACAGTCGCCGAAAGCATAAGCGTAAACGTAGAACGGCGAGTGGACGAAATGCGGCACATACGACCAATACACGCCGTACTCTGGCGTGAAATGGAAGGCTGGGCCGAGGCTCGCCGTCTGCACGCCGAGCCAAATGTCGCCGATCTGCTCGGGCAGTAACTCGCCGCCGCGTCGCTGGTCGTGCAGCTTGGTCTCGAACTGATAGAAGGCGATCTGCCGGACCACCGTGTTCAGCATGTCCTCGACCTTGGCGGCCAGCATGATCCGGCGCCTGGCCGGGTCGTGCTCCGCGTCGAGCAGGGCGCGGAATGTCATCATCTCGCCGAACACGCTCGCCGTTTCTGCGAGCGTCAGCGGCGTGCCCGCCATCAGGTAACCCTGGCCGCCGGCCAGAACCTGATGCACGCCATGCCCCAGCTCGTGCGCGAGCGTCATCACGTCGCGCGTCTTGCCGTGATAGTTGACCAGCAAATACGGGTGCGCCGAGGGGACCGTGGGGTGCGCGAAGGCGCCACCGGCCTTGCCGGGGCGCAGCGTGGCGTCGATCCACGGCTTCTCGAAAAAGCGGCGGCCGATGTTTTCCAGCTCCGGCGAGAAGGCGCCATACGCCGAAAGCACCCGGTCACGCGCCTCATCCCATGAGATCTCCCGGTCGCGGTCGTCCGGCATCGGCGCGTTGCGGTCCCAATGTTCGAGCTTCTCGAGGCCGAGCCACTTGGCCTTCAGCATGTAGTAACGGTGCGATAGCCGCGCGTAGTCGCCCGTCACCGCAGTGACCAGCGCATCGACCACCTCGTCCTCGACCATGTTCGAGCGGTTGCGATAGCTGGTCGGGCGCGGATAGTGCCGCCACCCGTCGATGATCTCCTTGTCCTTGGCCAGCGTATTGGTGATCAGCGAGAACAGCCGGATGTTGCCGCTGAACACTCCGCCAATCGCCGCGGCCGCGTCGGCCCGCACCGAGCGGTCGCGGTCGGAAAGCTTGTTCAGCGCCGCCGAGACAGTCAGCTCCTCGCCGCGCACCGGAACGCGCAAGCCTGCGACCGTCTCGTCGAACAGCCGGTTCCAGGCGCTGCGGCCCGTCACCTCCTTCTCGTGCAGCAGCTTTTCCACTTCGTCGGAGAGCTGGTGCGCGCGGAACACGCGCAGGTCGCGCAGCCAGGGCTGCCAGTGCTGCAGGGCCTTGTCCTCGAGCTTGGCGTTCAGCTCGGCGTCCTCCAGCCGGTTCAGCTCCAGCGTGAAGAACAGCAACTCGGCGGAGATCGCGGTGATGCGCTCGTTGACCGATTGGTAGAACTGACCGTTCGTCGGGTCAGAGCTGTCCGAGCTGAAAACGAGCTGGGCGTAGGACATGATCCGGCCCTGGATCTCCTCGACAAGCTGATATTCTTCCAGCGCCGCGGCCAGCTCGGCCCCGCTGAGCTGGCCGAGCTTGCCGGCGTAGCGCGCCTTAAACGCCTTGGCGTCTGCGTCGGCGCGTGCGAAGTCTCGTTCGATCTCGGCGCTGCGCATGCCCGGGTAGAGGTCGCTCAGGTCCCACGAGGGCAGGGATTCGGTCGCGGCGGCGGGGCTGGCGCTCGGGCCGTCGGGGGATCGCGGCATCTGGTGCTGGTCCAATCGTGCTGATAGGTGCTGAGCCATAAACTTGGGACGCGGGACCGGCACGGCAAGCATGGATAGGCGTGAGGCGGGCTACCCAGACTGGCCGAATCTGGCGACTCTCATGTTTTCCCGTGCCCGCGAGTGGCCGGACAAGCAGATGCTGCGCTATCATCGGGACGGCGCCTGGCATGAGGTAACGTGGGGCGAGTTCGCCCGCCGGGCTGCTTCGGTCGCGCGCGGGCTGCGGGCTGCGGGCGTCTCGGCCGGCGACCGGGTGCTGATGGTCAGCGAGAGCCGGCCGGAAGTACCGATCCTGGAGACCGCGCTGATGGCGATCCGCGCCGTCACGGTCCCGGCCTACACGACCAATACTCCCGAGGACCACGCCCATTTGCTGCTCGACAGCGGCGCCCGGGTGGCGGTGGCCTCGACCCAAGCCCTGGCCGAACGGGTGCAGGCCGGCGCGAAGCTGGTGGCCGGGCTGGACGTTATATTCTGTATGCAGCCGGGCTGCTTGCGGTCATTCGCCGAGATCGAGGCGGATCAGGCCCCGCCCGACGACATCGCGGCCGAGGCAGAGACCATCCCGCCCGGCGCGCTCGCCTGCCTGATCTATACCAGCGGAACGTCCGGATTGCCGCGCGGGGTGATGACCCCGCATCGGGCAATCCTCTCCAACTGCCGCGGTGCGTTCGATCTGGTCCGCCCGCTGCGTCTCAAAGACGAGACGTATCTCTCGTTTCTGCCGCTGTCGCACAGCTATGAGCATACGGTCGGCCAATTCTTCCTGCTCAGCCTCGGTACCGAGATCGTCTATTCCCGCGGCGTCGAGCACTTGCCGGCCGATCTTGCCGCCGTGCGGCCGACCGTCATGACCCTGGTGCCGCGCATCCTCGAAGTGATCCGCGGCCGGATCCTCGCCGGGGTGAAGCGGGAGACGCCGTTCAAACAACGCCTGTTCCAGCGCGCGCTGGACAGTGGGCTGCGCCGGCTCGACGGGCGGGCGACGCTGCTGGACCGGCTCGCCGACCCGGTGCTTGACCGCCTGGTGCGGGCGAAGGTGCGGGCTCGCTTCGGCGGCCGCTTCCGCGCCGCCATGTCCGGCGGCGCCCGGCTCGATCCAGAAGTCGGCCAGTTCTTCCGCGCGATGGGCATCCCGCTGATGCAGGGCTACGGCCAGACCGAGGCCGGCCCGGTCATCGCCGCCAATCCGCCGGACGCGACCAAGATCACGACGGTCGGCGTGCCATTGCAGGGGGTGGAGCTGCGGATCGCCGCGGATAGCGAGATCTTGGTCCGCGGCGACCTGGTGATGGATGGCTATTGGCGGCAGCCCGAAGCGACCGCCGCGGCGATTGTGAATGGCTGGCTGCACACTGGCGACCTCGGGGAACTGGACGCGGACGGGTATCTGACCATCACCGATCGCAAGAAGGACATCATCGTCCTCTCAGGCGGTGAGAACGTCTCGCCGGCGCGTGTCGAGGGCGCGTTGATGAGCGAGCCGGAAATCACTCAGGCCGTCGTCTACGGCGATGGACAGGCGGGGCTCTCCGCCCTGCTGGTGCCCGCCGATGGCGGCGACGCGCGAACGGTGGCCGAGGCGGTCGCCCGCGTGAATGCGCGGCTGTCGGTCACCGAGCGGGTGCGCCATCACCGCCTGGTGCCGCCGTTCACGATCGAGAACGGCTTGCTGACCCCGAGTCAGAAGATCCGCCGCAACCTCGTCCTACGCACGCACAAGCCAGCACCTTCGGCCCGTTAGGGCATGATCTGACCGGAAGGTTGCGACGAATTGACCGGCGGCGCACCGGGGCTTCCCGGCGCGGGGAGGTTCTGTTCCTGGACGGGCGCCGGCGGCGGCGCGGTGCTCGTGTCCTGCAGCCAATCGTGCAGGGAATGACGGAGCTGGAATTCGAACTCGACGTTCATATCGTCCATCATCTGCTTGGTGATGTCGTACAGTGCGCCCCTCAAATCGTACAAGCCGCCGAGCGCCTGGCGGGAGACCCGCGCTTCGGCGAACCCGGCGCGGCTGCCGTCCGAGGTCAGCACGTCGAGATGGACGGCCAGGTTCCCCACCAGCCCGCCCGGAATCTGCTGGATCGAGGCTTGATCGATCACAAAAACCGCCCGGCCCAACGACCCACCGGCCGATAGCCGGTCGCGCGCCATCTGCAGCAAGGCCTGCGCCGGCGGCACCGGATCCTGCGCGTCCAGCGGACCCGGCGGCGGCGGCTCTCCCAGCACGATCTCGCCGACATTGAGCCGCAGTGGCGTCAGGTAGCTGTAAGTCAGCGGCGGAAAGCTTTGCCGCAACGGCGGCCCCGAAGACGCGCAGGACGCGATCAGGAAGGGCAGACCGATCGCCATCCGGCGCGAGATCAGCATGGTTTTATCGTTCCTCCGCCTTGCCCCGCACTTCCGCCCGGTCGAAACGGAAATCGAGGTTGCAGAACTCGCAGGTCATGACGATGTCGCCGCCGACCGCCATGTGATCGAGGTCGTCGCCGGAAAATCCTTCGAGGATGCCCGAGAGCCGGGCCCGCGAGCAGCGGCAGCCATAGGCCAGCGCGCGGCTGCGATGCGCCGCCACCCCTTCGAGCCCGAACAGGCGATAGAGCAGCCGGTCCGCCGGGAGCGTGTCGTCGAGCAACTCCGCCTCGCTCAGCGTGGCGGCCAGCGCGATGGCGGTGCGCCAGCTTTCCGCCTGGGCTTCGAGGTCCAGATCCGGGTCGATCCCGCCCTGCCCGGCCACCCGTTCGAGGATCAGCGCCCCGGCGCGCCAGCCGGTTTCGGCACGCGCGCAGGCCAGGCGGACGCTGCACTGCATCTGCTCGCTGGTTTGAAAATAGTGCAGCGCCATGTCGGCCAGGCTCTCGCCTTCGATGGAAACGATGCCCTGGTGGCGCTCGATGTCGGCGCCCTGGTCCACCGTGAAGGCAAGGTAGCCGGCGCCGAGCAGGGCGGCGGCGTTGGGCGCCGGGTCGGCGGCGAGCAGCGTCGCGAGCCGGTCCGCATTGGCGCGGGCGTAGCCGCGCAGCGCTCCGGCCTCGGTGCAATCGGCGAGCAGCATCGGAACCGGCCCGTCACCTTTGGCCTGCATGCTGAACGTGCCGCGGAATTTGAGCGCGGTGGAGAGCGCGGCGGCGAGCGCCAAAGCCTGCCCGGCGAGCGTGGTGACGGCCGGGTGGTTCTCGTGCCGGGTCAGCAGCGCGTCCGCCAGCGCGCCGAGGCGCACGAGCCGGCCGCGGACGGGGCGCCCGGGCAGGTGAAACGGCGTGACGCCGCGGGGCACAACGATGTCGGGCACCTCGGGGCGGGCGCTGTCCAGAAAGGCGGGCGTGGCGGTCATCGCGATAACATAGGTGCCTGCCTCCCATACGTGAACTGCCGCATGGCGGGCGTGCGGCAAACGGGTCGGCCCGTTCGCGGCCATGCGCTGTGCCCGGCCTGCCACAGTGGCGGCCGCGATGGCCATTGCAAGCCGATTGTCACAAACCGTCGATAGTTGGCTCAAACCCGCCCTTGTTACCTGCTGCGAGCAATCCAAGCGCGGGAGATTTGTATGAAAATGCGCACCGGGCCCCGATTGGCGCTTCTTGCGACCACGGCTTTGGCAGCTCTCCCACTGGCAGAACGTGCTCAGGCGCAATCGGCCAATGACAGCACGCTGCAGCGGATGAACTCCATCGAGAGCCAGATCAAGTCGCTGCAGGACCAGTTGCGCGACATGCGGCGCGACCTCGCCTCGCGCGATAGCCAGCTTCGGGCGGCGCAGCGCGATGCCAGCCGGGCTCGCGAGGAGGCCCAGCGCGCGCAGACCGCCGCTTCCCGCCCGGCAGCGGCGCCGAGTTACGCCCAGGGCCAGACCGCAACTGGCCAGACTGCAATTGGCCAGACTTCAACTGGCCAGCTGCAGGGCGGCGTGCCCAATCTCTCGGGTCCGGCCCAGATCACGGCTGGGCAACAGAACGCCTCGACCACGCCGGAAACGCTGCCGATGGGCACGTTCCGGATCGGCGGGGTGACCGTGCAGCTCGGCGGCTTCATCGAGGCGGCCGGCATCTTCAGGACGCGCAACGAGGTCGCCGATATCGGCTCGAACTTCAACACCGGCATCCCGTTCCCGCAATCGGCGCTCTATCATGAGAACGAGTTCCGCGGTTCGGCACGCCAGAGCCGGCTGTCCTTGCTGATACAGGGCGATGTGGACCAGAACCAGCGCCTGGCGGCCTATTTCGAGACGGATTTCCAAGGCTCGGCGCCGACCGCCAACTCGGTCGAGTCGAACAGCTACAACTTGCGGCTGCGCCAGGCCTATGGAACCTACGACAACAGCGCTTGGGGCTTCCACTTCCTCGGCGGCCAGGCCTGGAGCCTGCTGACGCCGCAGAAATTCGGCATCACGCCGCGCCAGGAAGACATCCCGCTTACCATCGACGCGCAATACGTCGCCGGCTTCAACTGGACCCGGCAGCCGGAACTCCGTTTCGTCGGCGACTTCCTCGACCACAAGCTCTGGGCCGGCCTGTCGCTCGAGAGCCCGCAGGCGGTGTTCTTCACCGGACCGAACGGCACGGGGTCGCTGAACGGCACGGTGAATTCGAGCAACCCCGGCGGCTCCGGCTTCTCGTCCGGCACCAATTACAGCGACGACATCGCGCCCGACATCATCGGCAAGGTCGCCTGGGACCCAGGTTACGGCCATTACGAGGCGTATGGGCTGTTGCGGTTCCTGCACGACCGGGTGAGCGTGGTCGGCGACGGGAACAACCACACGGTCGCCGCCGGCGGTGGCGGCGTGGCGACGGTGATCCCGATCATCAAGGGCGCGCTCGAGTTCCATGGCAACGCGCTCGCCGGCTACGGCATCGGCCGCTACGGCTCCGCCCAGTTGCCGGATGCGACCTTCTCGCAGACCGGCGCGCCGGTTCCGCTGCCGGAAGTCATCGCCATGGGCGGCTTGGTTAGCCACCCGATTCAGCCCGTCGATCTCTACGCCTATGTCGGAACCGAGCAGGTGCGCGGCCGCAGCTTCAGCGAGAACGGCAAGGGCTACGGCTACGGCAGCCCGCTCTACGTCAACACCGGCTGCTACGTCGAGCTGAGCACGGCGTCGTGCCAAGCCAACACGTCAAGCATCGTCGAAGGCACGCTCGGCGGCTGGTGGCGGTTCCTGCACGGCAGCTACGGCACGGCGCAGGTCGGCGCGCAATACGAATACCTCCGTCGCAACGTCTTCGATGGCGTGGGCGGCAGCAAGGGCACCGACGATAACGTCGTCTTGGTGAGCTTCCGCTATATGCCGTTCCAGTAGCCGTATGTCTGCCCCGCACCGGTAAACCTGTCGCAGGATGGGTTTGCGCCGTAGTTTGAAGTATGGTGGTTTCGTTCGCTAGGGGTTGGTCGCTGCGTTCAGGTTTCGGTTCCACAGCGTGGCAAGCTTGGGGCCGGAGCTGATCGGGCGCCACCGATGGCTGCAGCGATGATCCGGGCCATCCTGCCCGGCGACGCCGACTTCGTCGCCGCGCTGATCCGGACCGCTTTCGCCGCCATCGGGACGCCGCTCGATCCACCGCCAAGCGGCCAGCGTGTGAACGCCGACCAGGTGCGCCAGCACCTCGAAACCGGCGGCGGCGCCCTCCATGACGAGGCCGGGTGCATCCTTTGGGCAGTCAAGGGCGCCGGGCTCTATGTCAGCCGGCTCGCGGTGCTGCCGGCGCATCGTGGCCAGGGTATCGGCTCGGCGCTGCTGGCGCATGCGGAGGCGCAGGCGCGGCGCTTGGGCCAGCCTCGGATCCATCTCGAGGTGCGGCTGGCGCTGACCGGCAACCGCCTTCTCTTCGCGCGCGCCGGCTTCGTCGAAACCGTGCAGCGATCGCACCCCGGCTACGCGCATCCGACCTTCGTGGAAGCGGAAAAGCGCCTCTGATACCAGGGCTCCGTGAGGCGGACCCCGCTCAACTCTCGGCCGCGAGCTCCGCTTCCAGCGCTTCCAGCTCTTTATCCAGGCGGTCGAGCGCATCCCGGTCAATGCCGGCGGTGAGCAGGCTCCGGCGCAACACGCCGCGGCATGTCTCGAATTCCGCGCCCAGTAGGTCGGACGGCGCTGCCGGCGCCTTGCGTCCGGCGAGGCAGGCCGCATAGGCCCGGCGTGCCGGGCCGGCCGCGGCCGGCAGCGCGGCGAACAGCTCGTCCAACCTTTCCTCCACCCAGCCTGGCGTGGCTGGGATGTCCTCGGTCACTCGTCTGCGCCCAACGCCCAGCTCAGTACGCCTTTCTGGGCGTGCAGCCGGTTCTCGGCCCCGTCGAACACCACCGATTGCGGCCCGTCGATCACCTCCGCGGTGACCTCCTCGCCGCGATGCGCCGGCAGGCAGTGCATGAACAGCGCGTCCGGCGCCGCCTGCGCCATCAGCCGCGCCGTCACCCGGTAGGGCGCCAGCAAATTGTGCCGGCTCTCGTTCGGGTCGTCCGCCATGCTCACCCAGGTATCGGTCACGACGCAGCGCGCGCCGCGCACCGCTTCCTCCGGGTCGTCGGTCAGCTCGATGCGGGCGCCCTGGCTGCGCGCCCAATCCACCAGCTTTTGCGGCGGCCGGCGCAGCTCGGGCGTGGCGATGCGCAGCGTGAAGCCGAACCGCACCGACGCCTCGATCCAGGAGCAGGCGACGTTGTTGCCGTCGCCGCACCACGCGATCACCTGGCCGGCGATCGGGCCGCGATGCTCCTCGAACGTCATCACGTCGGCCATCAACTGGCACGGATGGCTGGCGTTGGTCAGCCCGTTGATGACCGGCACGGTGGCGTATTGCGCGAGCTCCTGCAGCCTCGCCGTGTCGTAGGTGCGCATCATGATCGCATCGACGTAGCGCGACAGGACCCGGGCGGTATCGGCCAGGGTCTCGCCGCGGCCGGTCTGCATCTCGGCGGCCGACAATATCACCACGTCGCCGCCGAGCTGCTTCATCGCCACTTCGAAGCTGACGCGCGTGCGGGTGCTCGGCCGCTCGAAGATCATCGCCAGCGTCTTGCCGGCGAGGATCGCGGGCGTCCCGGCGCGCTTGAATTCCCCCGCCTGCTCGAGCATGTGGCGGAGCGTCGGCGTGTCGAAGTTTCTGAAGTCCAGGAAGTGGCGGGGCGCTCCGCCCCGCTCGTGCCCAGTTGGCTCGGCCAGACGGAGCGCCCCGCTCATGCGGCCCTCATTTTGCTGCGGCCAAGGCAGCGCTGGGCTGACAGCGGCGGACGGCGCGGCGGATCATCTCCGCGCCCGCGTCGATATCCGCGTCGGTCAGCACCAACGGTGGCACCAGGCGCACGACGTTCTCGCCGGCGGCCACGGCAAGCATGCCCTCCGCCATCATCGCATCCTGCAACTCGGTGTTCGGCACTTCGGCCTTCAGGCCGACGATCAGCCCCATGCCCCGGACCTCGGACACCACGTTCGGATATTCCGCCACGATCGCCTCGAGCAGCGACCAAAGCCGTTTGCCCTTGCGCTGGACGTCTTCGAGGAAGCCCGGCGCCAGCATGACATCCAGCACCGCGTTGCCGGCGGCGCAGGCAAGCGGGTTGCCGCCGAAAGTGGTACCGTGCGTGCCGGGGACCAGGTATTTGGCCACCGCTTCCTTGGCGAGGATCGCCCCCATCGGGAAGCCGCCGGCGATGCCCTTTGCCGCGGAGATCACGTCGGGCTCGATGCCGGCCCATTCATGGGCAAACAGCTTGCCGGTCCGCCCCATGCCGCACTGCACCTCGTCGAGCCCGAGCAGGAGGCCGAACTCGTCGCAGGCGGCGCGCAGCCCGCGCAGGAAATCGGGCGTCCCGGTTCGGATGCCGCCCTCGCCTTGCACCGGCTCGACGAGGATGCCGGCCGTTTCCGGCCCGATCGCATCGCGCAGCGCGTTGAGGTTGTTGAACGGCACGTGGTCGAACCCGTCCACCGCTGGGCCGAACCCGGCGAGATACTTCTTGTTCCCCGTCGCCGACAGCATCGCCAGCGTGCGGCCATGGAACGCGCCCTCGAAGCAGATGACGCGGTAGCGCTCGGGGTGCCCGGTCTCGGCATTCGCGCGGCGGATCGCCTTGACCATTCCCTCGTTCGCCTCGGCGCCCGAGTTGCAGAAGAACACGCTGTCGGCAAACGTATGTTCAACGAAGCGCTGCGCCAGGCGCTCGGCCTGCGGCACCCGATACAAATTGCTGGTGTGGATCACCTTGGCCGCCTGCTCGGCGATGGCCTGCACCAGATGCGGATTGCCGTGCCCGAGGGAGGAGGTGGCGATCCCGGCGCCGAAATCGAGGAATCGTCGCCCGTCCGACGTGTACAGCCAGGCGCCCTCGCCCCGCTCGAAAGCGAGGTCGGCGCGGTTGTAGGTCGGCATCAGGGCAGGAATCATTGGGGTGCCTATACTCTCCGTCGTTGTCTCCCCGCGGTACGCCGCAGAGAAGCTCACAGGATGGGCATTCCGCTTCGGCGAAGTCAACGCAACGGTTTGCCGGCCTGCCCTACGAGGCCGTGATCAATATTGAAAATTCGGCATCGCGTTCAGGCTGTCCTTGGTCACGCCGGGCAGGGTGAGGTGCTGCCCATCCTTTCTGAGCTGACTGTATGGAAACGCGACCAGCTTGCTGCCGTAGCCGAGAAAGCCGCCAACTGAGACAATAACGACGGTGATCCTATCGCCGCCGGTCATGATCAAGTCGTCGATCGAGCCGATCTGCTGATCGCCGGGGCCATACACCGGCGAGCCGATCACCTTGCTGGCCCGCACGCCATTCTCCAGCCGGACGGCGGAGACGGCGAGATTGGGGTTGTTCGTTGTGGCGACGACACCCGGCAGATTGGCCGCCGCAGCCGGCGCGGGCGGCGTTTGCTGCGCGAGCACGGGTGAGGCCACCAGCGCCGCGGCCACGGTCAGTAAGCCGAAGGATCGTAGGCGCGACAAGGCAACCTCCAAGCGGTGCGAAGCATGTGCAAATCTGCTTCGGCAACATAGCGGGGCCAAGCCGGTTTCGACCAGGCCTGACCCATGTCACCATAAAGCCATGGATCGTCCGCCGCTCGACCGCGCCGCTTTGCATGCGGCGGCCCTACAGTATCTCTCGCGCTATTCGGCGACCGAGGCCGGGCTGCAGCGTGTCCTGGAGCGCCGGATTGCCCGCTGGATGCGCGAGGCGAATGCGGGCCAGGCGGCCGCCGCGCCGTTGCTCGAGGCGGCCAAGGACGTGGCGCGGGCGCTGGCCGGGTCGGGGGTGGTGGATGACGCGGCGTTTGCCGAAGCGCGGGCGCGCCGTCTGCTGCGCGCCGGGCGGTCGCGCCGGGCGGTTTCGGCGCATCTCGCCGCCAAAGGCATCAAGGCCGAGCTGGCCAAACAAGTCTTGCCGCAACCAGGCGACGAGCTCGCCGCCGCGCTCGTCTTCGCCCGGCGTCGCCGGATCGGCCCGTTCCGCACCGGCGACGCCGACAAGCAGCGGGAGCTGGGCGCGTTGGCGCGCGCCGGGTTCCCGCGCGCGGTGGCCGAACAGGCGCTCGCAATGGAGCCGGAGGAGGCCGCCGAACTGGTCAACCGTCTCAAGCAAGGCTGAAACGGGCCAGGCATTCCTGCAGCGCTGGCTCGCTCCGCAGGATCGGGCGCAACGCATCGCTGATTGCCCTATCCGGCTGTTCTGACCGCCAGCGCGCCGCCAGGATGCACAGCGCGTTCTCGCGGCCTTGAAGGAAGCACACGGCGACGAGTTGCGCGAACTCCCTGGTGCGCAGGGCAAAGCCGGGCAACAGGGCGGCGATCTCCGTCATCTCGGCATCGTCCAGATGCCGCCAGAAGTTGAACAGCCCGTGGAAGCCGAACGTCGCGCCCGGCGGCAAGACCCGCTCGTAGGCAAAGCGGGACGCCACTTCGGGCGGCGCGAAGCGGATCCCGTACTGCCGCTCCAATTCGGGCCGCCAAACCCGGCCGATCAGCTCGTCCTCCGGCACGCCAGCGTTGAACTCGAAGCGCGACAGCGCCTCCAGCAGCCGCCGCGAGCGCAGCGAGAACCCGCCATTGCCGACATCCATCCCGTCGGGGTAACGGCCCCAAGGGGCACCGATATAGTCATACTGCAAGAACTGCGGGTCCCACGCCGTCGGCTCGGTCACCCAGCCATCCCACTGGACGATCAGCGCATGGCTGGTAGCGACGTGGTCGGCGATTCCGTGCAGCACGAAACCAGAATAATCGTCCCGCGAGGCGAGCGCGACGATCGGGACGGTGCGGAATGGCCCGGCGACGCTGCCATCGGTGAACAAGACCGCGTCGCCGAATGCGCCGCGCGCGCCGGATAGCTGCAAGGCCCGGCAAGTGAGCTTCACGTAGCGGCTGTCGGCGGCGCAGAGCGTCACCGCCGCGAGGTCCGGCTTCGCCCGCAGGACGGCTGGGCGGCGCGGCGCGAACAGCCGGCAGGCATCCTCGAACTGGGCGCGCACCCGGTCAAGCGCCTCGAGCGCCCCGGCATCCGCGCCGGATTGCTCGAGCGCGGTCAGTGCCGCCCAGGCGTGGCGCGTCCAGACCTCGGCGTACGCCGAGCTGAACGCGATCTCCTCGGCTCCGCCATGCCGAAGGTCATTATCGAGGAACGCGTCGATCTCGGCCGCCGCCTGCACCGTCCAGCCCAGGCCGAGACGCTGGCCGATCTGCGACACGACGCCGCGCCAATCCGCCAGCAGCGCGTCATACGAGGCAAAAGCCCGCGGCATGGAGCGGGTCACGCGCTCGGCATCCAGCACATAGCGCAGCCACAGCAGCAAAGCCGTCTCCAGCGCCAGCCCATTGCGCGCCGCCAGCGAGCGCGCCACCGCCGCCGGATGCCGCAACGCGAC
The DNA here is from genome assembly GCA_965276815.1 of Acetobacteraceae bacterium. GTDB lineage: Bacteria > Pseudomonadota > Alphaproteobacteria > Acetobacterales > Acetobacteraceae > JAVVHH01. The sequence goes on from CBDIBE010000005.1 coordinate 83,485, forward strand.
GACGGCGCACGGCGCGGCGCCGACCCGCTGCAGCGCCGGCAGCCAAAGCGGCAGCAGCCGGGACAGCCGCGGGTCCTTCAGGACGAACAGCTCCGCCTCGCCAAATTCGGCCCGCAGCGCCGCCTCCATGCGCGGCAGGGTGCTTTCCAGCAGCGCCGTCGGCAGGCGAGCCGGGTCGAAGCGGGTCCAGTCCACCCAGGAGGCATGACCGGCGGCCAGCAGCTCGTCATTCAGCCGCGCGACGCTCTCCGGCTCCCAAAACCCGCGCGGATTATCCGGTCCCGGCGGCATCGGCCTGGCCGGGGCCGCCGCGCCCAGCAGGTTGATGACCCGGCTGAACGCCGAAGTGCCACTCCGGTGCATTCCCAGCACGAGGATGGCTCGCCGAGCCGGGGGCAGGTCAGGCATCGCGCGACATTAGCTTAATGTATGATTTCCCGAGCGGTAACCGCTTGCAAGCCTGCGCGCATTTCGCCATGTGAAGGCAGCAAGCGCGGGGAGGCCGGACACTCCCTCAGGAGGAACTCGATGGGTGGTCTAAGCATCTGGCACTGGATGATCGTATTGCTGGTCGTCCTGCTGCTTTTCGGCAGCGGCAAGGTCAGCAACCTGATGGGCGACTTCGCCAAGGGTATCAAGTCGTTCAAGAAGAACATGGCCGAGGATAGTGACGCTTCGATGGAGGCCACCGCCGCGGAACGCCCGGCCGGCACCATCGCGCCGCCGCCCTCGACCACCACGGCGTCCACCGCGCCACACCGCGAGACGACTGCCGCCCGCTGATAACCCGGCGATCGCCGAGGTTTATGCCTTGACCTGAGCGTGGCTTGGCGGAGGATTTCCGGACACATCCGGAGTTCTCCGCCCCATGGCCACTCATCACGTCGCCGCCCGCCCGGACACGATCCGCTGGGGCACGTTCAGCGCCGAATATCAGCCCATCCTCACCGTCGAGAGCGGTGATACCGTCGTGCTGGAGTGTGTCTCCGGCGCGCCGGACGTCTTGCCGCCGCCGAGCGCCGGATTGCCGACGCCGCCGGCGCTGGCCGCCATCCACGCCGCCAACCCACCGCGCCTCGGGCCGCATATCCTCACCGGGCCAGTCGCGATCCGCGGCGCCGAACCCGGCGACATGCTCGAAGTGCGGATCGACGCGATCGAACTCGGCGCCGATTGGGGGTTTTGCGGCCATCGCCCGCTCGCCGGCACGCTGCCGGAGGATTTTCCGGAGCGTTTTCTGAGCCATGTCCCGGTCGATCGGGTGGCCAAGACCTGCACGCTGCCTTGGGGCACGGTGTTGCCGCTTTCGCCGTTCTTTGGCGTCATGGGCGTGGCGCCGAAACCGGAATACGGCGCGCTGTCGACCAAGGAGCCGCGCGAGCACGGCGGCAACCTCGACAACAAGGAACTCGGCGTGGGCAGCACGCTATTCCTGCCCGTCTGGGTCGAAGGCGCGCGATTCTCCGCCGGCGACGGTCACGGCGTGCAGGGCGACGGCGAAGTTTGCGTCAACGCGCTGGAGATGTGCCTCACCGGCACCTTCACGTTCGTGCTGCACAAGGGCGGCGGCACACGCACTCCAGTACTGCGCTATCCGCGCGGCGAATCGGCCACGCATTTCATCGCGATGGGCATGAACGAGGACCTCGACCTCGCGATGAAGCAGGCCCTGCGCGAGATGATCGCCTTCATCTGCGCTCGGACGAACCTCTCACGCGATCAGGCCTACCAGTTCTGCTCCTTGGCGGTCGATTTCCATGTCACGCAAACCGTCAATGGCGAAAAAGGCGTGCATGGGATGCTGGAAAAGGGACTGCTCTTCTGAGCCGAGACGCCCCGCTCCGCAGCATGAAGTTGTCCACAAGATTTTGTGGCGTTGGATGCGAATCCGTCTAGCCGTAGTGGGCAACCCCATGTAGCGTTCTGCCACTGCATCGTCCAAGGAGGCTGGGATGGAGTGGAACGAGGACACGATCGCCCGCATCCGGGCGCTTTGGGACGAAGGTCTTTCGACGGCCGAGATCGGACGGCGGATGGGCGTTACGAAGAACGCCGTCGTGGGCAAGGCGCACCGCCTGAACCTGCCGGCGCGTCCTTCGCCGATCCAGCGGACGGCGGGCGAGAAGAAGCCACGCCGCTCGGCGCCGCGCCGGATCACTGGGCCGACGCTGCCGGCGCTGCATTCTGCGGCGTCAAGCCCGCTGCCGTTCCGCCCGGCCGTGGTGCTGCGGCCGGTGACGTCGCAGCCGCGGCCGGCCGGGCGGGTCACCTCCTGCTGCTGGCCGCTGGGCGAGCCGGGGAAGCCCGACTTCCGCTTCTGCGGCGACCCGACCATGCCGGCCAAGCCCTATTGCGAGGAGCACGTGGCGCTGGCTTACGTGAAAGTGCGGGACCGGCGCGAAGACGCCGCGTAGCGTCCCAGCTATAGCGGCTTAGCGCGATTCTGGGCGCGATACTGGGCGAGTAGCCGCGTGGAACAAAGGCGAGAGCCCGGCGCGCCCTTGCGCGCGCTGGGCCGGCGGACTAGGGAGCATGTACGATGCCCCTGGGTCACCAAGCTGTCATAAGGCAGCCACACACGGCGTTGGACGCCGAATCCGTCCGAGCCGCCTACCGCCGCTGGGCGGGCGTTTACGACACAGTCTTCGGCGGCGTGTCCGCCCGCGGCAGGCGCCGTGCGGTGCAGGCGGTCAATGCGCTGCCCGGCAGGCGCGTGCTGGAAGTCGGCGTCGGCACCGGCCTCGCCTTGCCGCACTATGTCGGCGGCAAGCGCATCACCGGGATCGATCTCTGCGCCGAGATGCTCGAGCATGCGCGCAGACGGGTGCGCGAGCAGCATCTCGCCCATGTCGACGCATTGCTCGAGGTCGACGCGGAGCGGACGCCGTTCGAGGACGCCGCGTTCGATATCGCGGTGGCGATGTTCGTCGCTTCCGTGGTGCCAAATCCGCCACTACTGCTCGCGGAAATGCGGCGGGTGGTGCGGCCGGGGGGGCATCTGCTGTTCGTCAACCACTTCGCCGCCGAACGCGGGCCGCGCTGGTGGGCCGAGCGTGCGCTGGCGCCGCTGTCGCGCAAGCTCGGCTGGCACCCCGACTTCGCCCGTGACGCGCTGCTGCCGCCGAAGGATCAGTCGGCGGCGGAGTTCACCGCGGTGCCGCCATTTGGGCTATTCACCTTGGTGTGCATGCCCAATTGAACTTCGCGCGCGAGTGTGTCGCCGCTCTACTTGATCTAACTTGGTGCGTCCGATAGGTGATCCGTGGTGCGCCGCGGCATGAACCGGGCGACGCAGGCTGATAGGACGTGCAAATGCTTCGAATGCAGCGGCTTCAGGCCGCCCTCATCGGGATCGCCGTTTTCGGCCTGGCTATCCCGGCGTTGGCGCAAACGCCGCACGATTGGCAGTTGGGTTTCCAGACCGCGCATAGCCCGGTGCAACAGGCGATCGAGGGCCTGCACGCGCTGGTGCTCTGGCTGATGGCGGTGGTGACGCTGTTCGTCGCCGGGCTGCTGCTCTACGTCGCTTGGCGCTATCGCGCGAGCAAGAACCCCGTGGCCAGCCGGGTCAGCCATCACACCCTCCTGGAAGTGGCGTGGACCGTGCTGCCGGTGCTGATCCTGGTGGCGATCGCCATCCCGTCCTTCCGGCTGATCTACTACGAGGACCGCACGGCGAACCCGGACATGACCATCAAGGTCACCGGCCGGCAATGGGCCTGGGAATACACCTACCCCGACCAGGGCGGCATCAACTTCATCAGCAACATGATCGCCGATGACGATATCAAGCCGGGCCAGCTCCGCAGGCTCGACGTGGACAACCGCCTGGTGCTGCCGGCCGGCAAGAACATCCGGATCCTGACGACCAGCAACGACGTGATCCACAGCTTCTTCATCCCGTCGCTCGGCGTGCAGCGCTACGCGATCCCGGGCCGGACGATCGAGACCTGGGTGCGGATCGACAAGCCCGGCGTCTACTACGGCGAGTGCAACCAGATCTGCGGCGCCAATCACTCGGCGATGCCGATCTCGGTCGAAGCCAAGACCCCGGAAGATTTCGCGGCTTGGGTCGTGCAAGCCAAGAAGACCTATGCGTCCAACCAGCCCGCTGCTGCGCCCGAAGCCGGCCAGCAGCAGCTGGCGGCGATTGCAGACACCAAGCGCTGACCCACATGCGACGCGACGAGGAGCAATAAACCATGTCGTCGACGACACACGACGCGCACGAGCATGACGACCACCACGGCCACCATCCCGATTTCGTCCATCGCTGGCTGTTCAGCACCAACCACAAGGACATCGGCACCCTTTACCTGCTCTTCGCGGTCTGCGCGGGTCTGGTCGGCGTGGCCCTCTCCGTGTTCATGCGCATGGAGCTGCAGAACCCGGGCCTGCAATACGTCTCGTCGGGTCAGCAGTGGAACGCGATCATCACCGCGCACGGGCTGATCATGATCTTCTTCATGGTCATGCCGGCGATGATCGGCGGGTTCGGCAACTGGTTTGTGCCGATCATGATCGGCGCGCCCGACATGGCCTTCCCGCGCCTCAACAACATCAGCTTCTGGCTGCTGGTCCCGGCCTTCACCCTCATCATGCTGGGCCTGTTCACCGGTGACGGCGCCGGGTCCGGCTGGACGTTGTATCCGCCGCTCTCGAACGGGACGTACCAATCCGGCCCGGCAATGGACTACACGCTGTTCGCGCTGCACCTGGCCGGCATCTCGTCGCTGCTCGGCGCGATCAACTTCATCACCACCATCTTCAACATGCGCGCCCCGGGCATGACGCTGCACAAGATGCCGCTGTTCGTCTGGTCGATCCTGGTGACGGCGTTCCTGCTGCTGCTGGCGCTGCCGGTGCTGGCCGGCGCGATCACCATGCTGATCACCGACCGCAACTTCGGCACCGCCTTCTTCGACCCGCAGGGCGGCGGCGACCCGGTGCTGTTCGAGCACCTGTTCTGGTTCTTCGGCCACCCCGAGGTCTACATCATGATCCTGCCGGGCTTCGGCATGATCAGCCACGTCGTCTCCACCTTTTCCAAGAAGCCGGTGTTCGGCTATCTCGGCATGGCCTACGCGATGGTGGCGATCGGCGTGGTCGGCTTCGTCGTGTGGGCGCACCACATGTTCGTCTCCGGCATCTCGGTCGACACGCGCGCCTACTTCATGGCCGCGACGATGATCATCGCGGTGCCCACCGGCATCAAGATCTTCTCCTGGATCGCGACCATGTGGGGCGGCTCGATCGAGCTGAAGACGCCGATGCTGTTCGCGATCGGCTTCATCTTCCTGTTCACGTTGGGCGGCGTGACCGGGATCGTGCTGTCCAACGCCAGCATCGACGAGGTCCTGCACAACACCTACTATGTCGTGGCGCATTTCCATTACGTGCTGAGCCTGGGCGCGGTGTTCTCGATCTTCGCCGGGTTCTACTACTGGATCGGCAAAATGACGGGTAAGCCCTACCCGGAGTTCTGGGGCCAGGTGCATTTCTGGATGCAGTTCATCGGTGTGAACCTGACCTTCTTCCCGATGCACTTCCTGGGCCTGGCCGGCATGCCGCGCCGCTATCCGGACTATCCGGACGCCTTTGCCGGCTGGAACTTCGTCGCCTCGATCGGCTCGTACATCTCGGCCGCGTCGGTCCTGGTGTTCCTGTACGTCGTCTACCGGACCTTCACCTCGAAGGAGCATCTGGCGGACAATTATTGGGGGGAGGGGGCCACGACGCTCGAATGGACGATCGCCTCGCCGCCGCCGTTCCACACATTCGAGGAACTGCCGCGGGTCCGCTGATGTCCAATACCGTCCAAACCCTTCCGGCGCCCGCAGAACAGGCGGAAATCCGCGACTGGTTCGTCCTGCTCAAGCCGCGCGTGGTCAGCCTGGTGGTGTTCACTGGGGTCATCGGCCTCGTCTTGGCGCCGGGCTCGCTCCACCCGGTGCTGGCGTTCACGTCGGTGCTGTGCATCGCCGTGGCGGCCGGGGCGGCCGGCGTGATCAACATGTGGTACGACCGCGACATCGACGCGCTGATGCGCCGGACCGCCAAGCGGCCCATCCCGTCCGGCCGGATCGAGCCCGGCGAGGCGCTGGGCTTCGGCATCGTGCTCGCCGTGGCCTCGGTGCTGCTGATGTATCTGGCGACCAACACCGCCGCGGCGGCGGTGTTGACGCTGTCGATCCTGTTCTACGTCTTCATCTACACGATCTGGCTGAAGCGCCGGACGCCGCAGAACATCGTCATCGGCGGCGCCGCCGGCGCCTTCCCGCCGGTGATCGGCTGGGCCGCCGTGACCGGCAGCGTCGACGTGCTGCCGCTGCTGATGTTCGCCATCGTCTTTTTCTGGACCCCGCCGCATTTCTGGTCCCTCTCGCTCTACGCGTCCGGCGACTACGCGCGGGCCGGGGTGCCGATGCTGCCAGTCGTCGCCGGCGCACGCGCGACCCGGCGGCAGATTGCGTTCTACACCGTCGTCCTCGTCGCTGCCTCGCTGCTGCCCTGGGTCCTCGGCTATGCCGGGCTGTTTTATGGCGTGTCAGCGCTGGTCCTCGGGCTGATCTACCTCGCCGCCTCCGCGCGCGTGCTGTGGGACAAGCAGGACGCGGACGGGCGCAGCCTCACCAAGGACAAGCCTGCGCGTTTCGCCTTCCGCTATTCGCTCGCCTATCTGTTCCTGCTCTTCCTCGCGCTGCCCATCGACCGATTGCCCATCCACCGGCTAATCGGCTGAGGCCGTGCCGGACGACAACCCGCGCCTGCTCGATGTCGCGCTCAAACGGCGGCAGCGCTCGCGCAACCTGGTGCTGCTGATCGTTCTGCTTGCGGTGGCGGCGCTGTTCTACGCCATCGCGGTGGTCAAGTTTCGGGTGAGTGGACACGTATGAAGCGCAACAATTTCATCGGCGCTGGCCTTGCTGCCTGCGTGGTCGCAATGCTTGGCGTCTCCTTCGCCGCGGTGCCGCTCTACCGGATGTTCTGTGCCGCGACCGGCTATGCAGGAACGCCGCAGATCGGCGGGGCGGATGGTCCAGGCGCGGGCGGCGGGACCATCACTGTCCGTTTCGACGCCAACACCAGTCCGATTCTGCCTTGGCGATTCCAGCCATCGCAGAACTCGCTCACCGTGCCGCTCGGCGAGGACCATCTGGCCTATTACGCCGGCCATAACCTCGCGGCGGTGCCGGTCACCGGTGTGGCGACCTACACCGTCAACCCGGAGAAAATCGCGCACTACTTCCACAAGACCGCCTGCTTCTGCTTCAACGCGCAAACATTGCAGCCGGGTCAGGACATGCAGTTCCCGCTGAGCTTTTGGGTGGATCCGGCGATCGCGACCGACCCCGACACCAAGGACGTGCACACAATCACGCTCTCGTACACGTTCTTCCGCTCGCTCGACGACGCGGCGCGGCGCGGCGGATTGGATCACGCCGGCCCGCATGTCGGACCGCTCGCCTCCGCCCCAAGCTTGAACACGCAGACAATTTCGCAATGATGCGCCCGCTTACGGACAGCCCGCCTTCGGATAGGATGCCATGAACAGCGAGACCACGACGGCGACCGTGCTCCCCGAGCACGACGACACTCACACGCACGCCATCGACAGTTCGGGGCTGAAGCAGCCCTATCACCTCGTCAATCCGAGCCCGTGGCCGATCGTCGGCGCGGCCGGCGGCGGATTGCTGCTGTTCGGCATCGTCGAGTGGGCGCACGGCATCAGCATGCTGCCGTTCATCGTCGGTGTGATCCTGGTGTTCAGCGTCGCCTTCCTGTGGTGGCGCGACGTGCTGCGCGAGAGCGCGACGCCGGGTCTGCACTCGCCTGTCGTCCGCCTGGGCCTGCGCTACGGGATGACGTTGTTCATCGCCAGCGAGGTGATGTTCTTCGTCGCCTTCTTCTGGGCCTACTTCCACTACGCGATCTACCCGGAACACGTCCTTGACGTCACCAACCCGACCTGGCCGCCGGCGGGGGTGAACACGTTCAACCCGTTCGGCATCCCGCTGCTGAACACGATGATCCTGCTGCTGTCCGGCACGACGGTGACCTGGGCGCACCACGCGCTGATCGAGGGGGACCGCAAGCACCTGATCATGGGGCTCGGCTTCACGATCCTGCTGGGCCTCAGCTTCACCTGCCTGCAGGTGGTCGAGTATTCCGACGCGCCGTTCAAGTTCGAGGGCGGCGGCGTATATCCCTCGACCTTCTTCCTGGCGACCGGCTTTCACGGCTTCCACGTCATCGTCGGTACCTGTTTCCTGATCGTCTGCTGGTTTCGCTCCCGCCGCGGCGACTTCACGCCGGCGCGGCATTTCGGCTTCGAGGCCGCGGCCTGGTACTGGCACTTCGTCGACGTGGTGTGGCTGTTCCTGTTCACGGTGATCTACCTGGGCGGAGCCGGGTCGGCCGTCTCCTCAGGGTGAGCACGGCGGCCACAGCGGGGCGGCCCAGCCGCCTCCGCCCGCTGCTCTGGCCGGCGATCACGACGGCCCTCATGCTCGCACTCACGGTCGGCCTCGGGGTGTGGCAACTGCAGCGGCTGGCGTGGAAGACGGCGCTGCTGGCCGATATCGACCGCGCCGAGGCCGCGCGCGCAATCCGGCTGCCGCCCGTGCCGACGCCGTTCACCAAGGTCGAGGTGACGGGCCATTTCCGCGACGATCTGGCCGCCTATTATGGCGCCGACGTCCGGCCCACGCCGTCCGGCCCGGCCATGGGCGCGCAACTGATCACCCCGTTGGAGCGTCCGGGCGGCGACCCCGTGCTGGTCGATCGCGGCTGGGTGCCCGAGGGTGCCGCCATCCCGCCAAGCCCGGATCAGGTCATGGTCATCGGCTACGTCCGCCCGCCGGAGCATCCGAGCTGGTTCACCGGGACGGACAATCCAGCCAAGCACCGCTTCTACGAGCTTGACCCGGCGGCAATCGGCGCCGCACTGGGGATGAGCCAAGTCGCTCCCTTCACCCTCGTGGCGCTGGGATCGCCGAACGCGGTCCCGGCGCCGGCGCAGACCCTGCCGCGCCCGCCGAACGATCACCTCTCCTATGCGGTGACCTGGTTCAGCCTCGCCATCTGCTTGCTCGGCGTGTTCGCCGTCTACGCCAGAAAGGCGCTCCGCCAGTGATCGCTTACGCCCGGCTGAAGGCCCGTTTCGCGCGCATCGCCACCATCGGCGAGGCCTCCAGCATGCTGAATTGGGACGCCGCCGCCGTGATGCCGGCCGGCGGCGCCGCAGCCAGGGGCGATCAGCTGGCGGTGCTGGCCGGGTTGGCGCACGCCATGCTGACGGACCCGGCCGTCGCGGGCGACCTGGCAGACGCCGAAGCCAGCCCGCCCGAAGCCGAATGGGATTCGGCCAATCTGCGGCTGATGCGCCACGACTTCACCCGCGCCACCGCGCTGCCGCCCGAGCTGGTCGAGGCGCAGACCCGCGCCAACTCGGCCTGCGAGATCGTCTGGCGGCAAGCCCGGCAGAAATCCGATTTCGCCATGGTTTCGCCGGCTTTGGCCGAGGTCGTGCGCCTGGTCCGCGAAGCCGCCGCCGCCCTGGGCCCGGCGCTCGGGCTTTCGCCGTACGACGCGCTGATGGATGGCTGGCAGCCCGGCGTCACCGCTGCCGAGGTCACGCCCATTTTCGACCGCTACCAGGCCTTCGCCCGCGACGCGCTCCCGGCCGCCGAAGCGCGCCAAGCCCTCCGGCCCAAACCGCTGCCGCTCGAGGGCGTGTTCCCGGCGGAGCGGCAGGAGGGGCTCTGCCGGCACCTCGCCGCGCGCGCCGGGCTGGAGTTCGACCACGCCAGGCTCGACCGCTCCGCCCACCCGTTCTGCGGCGGCACCCCCGCCGACGTGCGCATCACCACCCGCTACGACGAGGCCGACCCGGCGCAGGCGTTGATGGGCGTCATGCACGAGACCGGCCACGCCCTCTACGAGCGCGGCTTGCCGCCGAGCTTCGCGCGCCAGCCGGTGGGCGAGGCGGCCGGGATGGCGGCGCACGAGAGCCAATCGCTTATTGTCGAGATGCAGTGCTGCCGCGGCGACGCGTTCCTCGCCTGGCTCGGCCCGGAGCTGCACGGCACGTTCGGCGGCGACGCGGCGCCGTACGCGCCGCAAAACCTGGTGCGGCTATGGCGCTCGGTCGAGCGCAGCTTCATCCGGGTCGATGCCGATGAAATGACCTATCCCGCCCACGTCATCCTGCGCTTCCGGCTGGAGCAGGCGCTGGTGGCCGGCGAACTCCAGGTCGCCGAGTTGCCGGGCGCCTGGCGGGACGCGATGCAGGACCTGCTGGGCATCGTGCCGCCGGACGACGCCCGCGGCTGCCTGCAGGATATCCATTGGTACGACGGAATCTTCGGCTATTTCCCCAGCTATTCACTGGGCGCCATGGCGGCGGCGCAGCTCATGGCCGCGGCCCACCGCGACATTGACGGGCTCGACGCCGCGCTGGGCCGCGGCGAGCTCGCGCCGTTGCTCGCCTGGTTGCGGCAGCGCGTGCATGGCGAGGGCCGCCGGCTCGGCTTCAACGATCTGCTGCTTCACGCGACGGGCAAGACGCTCGATCCAGCCGATTTCGAGGCACATCTGGTCCGCCGCTACTTGCAGGACTGACCCTCAGGCTGTGCAAAAACCCAGCGCACGCCGCTTTAGGCGGCTTGGTACGCAGCCGGCCCTCGTAGTCGCGCTTGCCGAGAGGCACGCCGCGCGAGCGCAGGATGTCGTAGGCAGTGACGGCGTGGAAATGGAAGTTGGGCAGTGAAAACGAGAGGATTAGGGTCTCCGACGTGAAGGCGAGCCTCCGCGGGCCGATCTGAAGGTCCAGGTCCTTGCCCGCCCAGCCGTTGACCTCGTCGGGGGTGAACGCCCCTAGCGCCGTTTCCGCCTGACCGATCATGGCCTGCAGGTCGGCGAAGGGGACCGGCCCGACCAGGGCGGGCGGGGCGAACACGCCGGTCTTGGCGGCCTCCAACCCCCACACGGAATGGTGCCACGCCGCTTCGATCTGGAAATGGAAGGGCGCCATGTCGTCGAAGAGCCGGGCGTGCACGAAGTCGTCCGGATCGGCGCCGGTCTCGGCGCAGTGCCTGGCCGCGCGGTCGAGGAAGCCCCCCACGGCCCCCACGGTCTGCAAGAAGGTCGGCACGCTGAGGTCGTAGAATGATGTCGCCACCAACTTCCCCTTGCTTGAATCGGATCGCCTCAGCGCCATGCGGCCCCGCCCCGTCGTGGAGGACTAAGCACCAAATTCTAGGCAGTCGTCGATCCGGAATCTATCCGGCACAGGCGCTTCGGGCGAGCCAGCAGTCGTCGTGAATACCTTGCGGGGAACCTGTTTCTGTAAGTCCGCTCGGCGTAGCTTGCGGCGCGGGTTGGACGTTTTGGCACAGCCTGCCCTGCAACCCCCGGCGCCAGCCTGCGCTTGGCGCTACACGCGCGGCGGTGCTAGAGCGCAGCCGGCAAACCGGCACGTAGGCGCGGTATTGAGGAAGGATGCACGGCCATGGCCGACATAAAAATGACCCCCATTGACCTCGAACCCAATGAAGTCGCCCTGGTAATCGGCGAGGAGGACGGGTCGATGACCGTTCGCGTCGTCCCCGCGCGCGAACTTCCCGAAGGGGCGACTGACGTGCCGGAACCGTACGAAATCGCCGTTGCGCTGGCGATGCGGCTGCTGAACGATCCGGATTTCCACGACGACGTGCTCGAATGGTACGAAAGTCAGGAAGATGAGGCCGACGAGGATGACGCGCTGGACGAGGAGGAAGAGGACGGCAAGCGGCCCGCGTAAGCCTCAGTGAACTACGTCTCCACCCGCGGGCAGGCGCCGCGCCGGGATTTCACTGGCGTCTTGCTCGCCGGGCTGGCGGAGGATGGCGGCCTGTACGTGCCGGAATCCTGGCCCCATTTTTCGGCTGCTGACCTGCGCGCCATGCGCGGCTTGAGCTATCCGGAGATCGCGGCCCGCGTCATGAGCCCGTTCGTCGGCGGCGCGATCGGGTTTGAAACCCTGCTTCTCCTGTGCCGCGACGCCTATGCTGGGTTCGGCCATCCCGCGGTTGCCCCGTTGGTCCAGCTCGAGACCGGGCTCTGGGCGCTGGAGCTGTTCCACGGCCCGACGCTGGCCTTCAAGGACATGGCGATGCAGCTGCTCGGACGGCTGTTCGACCTCGTCCTGAGCGAGCGGGGCGAGCGCATCACCATCGTCGGCGCTACTTCCGGCGACACCGGCTCAGCGGCGATCGAGGCCTGCCGGGACCGCCCGCAGCTCGACGTGGTGATCCTGCATCCCGCCGGCCGCACCAGCGAGGTGCAGCGCCGGCAGATGACCACGGTCGACGCCGCCAACATCAAGAACATCGCCGTCGAAGGCACCTTCGACGACTGCCAGGACCTGGTGAAGGCGATGTTCGCCGACGCGCCGTTCCGCCGCGACCTGCGGCTATCCGCAGTCAACAGCATCAACTGGGCCCGGGTTGCCGCCCAGATTCCATACTATGTGGCGGCGGCCGTGGCGCTCGGCAGTCCGGACCGCGAAGTCGCCTTCAGCGTGCCGACCGGCAATTTCGGCAACGTTCTCGCCGCCTGGGCGGCCCGGCGCATGGGCGTGCCAATCGCCCAGCTGATCGCCGCCAGCAACCGCAATGACATCCTGACGCGTTTTTTGGACGCCAACGACATGAGCGTCCAGGGCGTACAGCCCAGCCTGTCGCCCAGCATGGACATCCAGGTCAGTAGCAACTTCGAGCGCCTGCTGTTCGAACTGCTCGACCGTGACCCGGCCGCCACCGCCGCCACCATGCAGGAATTCCGCGCCACCGGCCACATGCAGGTGCCCGACGCCGCCTGGCACCGCGCCCGCACGCTGTTCCACGGTTTCCGCCTCGATGACCCCGGCACATTGGCCGAAATCAAGCGCTTGGACGGCCAGGGCTATCTTGCGGACCCGCACAGCGCCATCGGCATCGCCGCCGCCCGCGCCCATCCCTGCCTGCACATCCCCACGGTCGCCGCCGCGACCGCCCACCCCGCCAAATTTCCGGACGCAATCCGAGCCGCAATCGGCAAGCGCCCCCCTCTGCCTTCGCACCTCGCCGACCTATATGACAGAGCCGAACATTATTCACGCGCGCCGAACGACCTCGGCCTTATCGAGGCCGAAATCCGCGCTTTCGCTTTAAGGAACGCTGCATGACGGACGCCATCCGCGTAACCCGCCTCCCGTCTGGCCTGACCGTCGTCACCGAGACCATGGACCGGGTCGAGACGGTCTCCTTCGGCGCCTACATCGCCACCGGCACCCGCAACGAGACCGAGGCCGAGAACGGCGCCTCGCACTTCCTCGAGCATATGGCGTTCAAGGGCACCGAGCGCCGGACTTCGGCCCAGATCGCCGAGGCGGTCGAGAATGTCGGCGGCCACATCAACGCCTACACGGCGCGTGAGCAGACCGCCTACTACGTCAAGCTGCTCAAGGAAGACCTCGCCCTCGGCGCCGACATCATCGGTGACATCCTGACCCACAGCACTTTCGCCCCGGACGAGCTGGAGCGCGAGCGCGGCGTGATCCTGCAGGAGATCGGCCAGGCCAACGACACGCCGGACGACATCATCTTCGACCGCTTCCAGGAGACCGCCTTCCCCGGCCAGCCGATGGGCCGCCCGGTGCTCGGCACCGAGACCTGCATCCGCGGCATGGAGCGCGGCCAGCTTACCGGCTACATGCACCGCCATTACGCGGCTGGGAACGTGGTCGTCGCCGGCGCCGGCGCGCTGCAGCACGAGACGGTCGTCGAGCTCGCCCGCAAGCACTTCGCCGACCTGCCCTCGGAGATGCCGAGCCGATTCGTCCCCGGCGCCTATGCCGGCGGCGAGTTTCGCGAGCCGCGCGAGCTCGACCAGGTCCACATCGTCCTCGGCTTCCCCGCCGTCTCCTACGCCGACCCCGACTATTACCCGGCGCTGCTGCTGAGCACGCTGCTGGGCGGCGGCATGTCGTCGCGGCTGTTCCAGGAAGTACGCGAGAAGCGCGGCCTGGTCTATTCGATCTATTCCTTCGCCGCGCCCTTCATCGATGGCGGCCTGTTCGGCGTCTATGCCGGCACCGGCGAGCGCGAGGCCGAGGAGCTGATCCCGGTGACCATCGAGGAGCTGCGCAAGGTGCAGCGCTCGGTGAGCCAGGAGGAGCTGAACCGGGCACGGGCGCAGGTGAAGGCCGGCCTGCTGATGTCGCTCGAGAGCACTGGCAGCCGGTGCGAGCAGGTCGCGCGGCAGATGCAGGTCTTCGGCCGGATCATCCCGACCGAGGAGACGGTGGCCAAGTTGAGCGCCGTCGGTGTGGACGACATCCGCCGCGCCGCCGCCCGCATTTTCCGCGGCAAGCCCACCCTGGCCTCGGTGGGCCCCGCCGACGGTGTCCCCGCGCTGCCGGACATCGTCGATCGGCTCGCCGCATGAACCAACGGGAGCTGCTCGGCGACCTGCTCGCGCGCGCCAAGGCCGCCGGCGCCGATGCCGCGGACGCGGTGCTGCTCGCCGGCACCTCGGTCTCCGTGCAGCGCCGGCTCGGCCGGACCGAGCACCTCGAGCGTTCCGAGCGCCGCGACCTCGGTCTGCGGGTCTTCGTCGGCAAGCGTTCGGCGATCGTCTCCTCCAGCGCGGTCGATCCGGCCGGGTTCGACACGCTGGCCGAGCGGGCCGTCGCCATGGCCCGCATCGTGCCGGAGGACCCCTACGCCGGCCTGGCCGAGGAGGCAGCAACGCCCGAGCAGGTGGCGCTCGACTTGGTGGATAGCGGGCCGGAGCCGGACACCGAGTCGTTGATCGCGCGCGCCGCCGAGGCGGAGGAGGCGGCGCTGGCGGTTGCGGGAGTCACCAACTCCGAGGGCGCCGAAGCCGGCTTTGGGCGGGCCGAAATGATGATGGTCAGCTCGTCCGGCTTTGCCGGCGGGTTCGCCCGCACCTCGCACACGGTCTCGGCGACCGCGCTGGCGGGCGAGGGCACCGGCATGCAGCGCGACTACGACTATGCCACCGCAGTCCACCTCGGCGACCTCGAGGACGCGGCGGCGATCGGCCGGGTCGCCGGCGAGAAGGCGATCACCCGCCTGAACCCGCGCCGCCCGCAGACCGCGCGCCTGTCGGTCGTGTTCGATCCGCGCGTCGCCGGCAGCCTGCTGGGTCATCTGTTGGGTGCGATCAACGGCGCCTCGATCGCCCGCGGCACCAGTTTCCTCAAAGACCAGCTGGGCGAGGCGGTGTTCGCGCCCGGCATCGAGGTGCGCGATGACCCGCGGCGCGTCCGCGGCCTGCGGTCGCGCCCGTTCGACGGCGAGGGCGTGCCGACCCGGCCCTGCACGATCATCCAGGACGGCGTGCTGACCACCTGGCTGCTGGACAGCCGCAGCGCCAGGCAGCTCGGGATGCAGACGACCGCGCACGCGGCGCGCGGCATCGGCAGCCCGCCATCGCCTTCGGCCACCAACATCTCCCTGGCGCCAGGCAGGATGACGCCGGCCGAGCTGATGGCCGACATCGGCGAAGGCCTGTATGTGACCGAGTTGATGGGGTCCGCGGTGAACGGGCTGACCGGCGATTACAGCCGCGGCGCCTCCGGATTCATGATCCGGAACGGCGCGCTCGCCGAGCCGGTGGCGGAAATCACCATCGCTGGGACGCTGCAGGAGATCTTCCGCCAACTGACCCCAGCGAACGATCTGCGCTTCCGCCGCGGCACCGATTCGCCGACCGTGCGGGTCGAGGGCATGACGCTGGCCGGGGCATAACGCCGCGGCCTCTACATCCAGCTCTGGTTCGGGCTATATCTCGCCTCGAATACCCGGAGACCTGGTTCCATGCCGCGTTCGTCCACCCTCCTGGCGGCCCTTGCCGTGGCCGCCCTGGCCCTTGCGCCCGCGCTCGCCGATGCGCGGGCGGGCGGGGGCTCGTCGATGGGCAGCCGCGGCATGCGCACCTACTCGGCGCCGCCGATTACCAACACCGCGCCGATGGGCGCCGCACCGATGCAGCGGAGCCTGACCGCACCCGGCTATAATAACCCCGGGTATGGCAGCCCGGCGCCGCAAGGCTTCGGCGCCCGGTCCGGCTTCACCTCCGGCCTGCTCGGCGGCTTGCTCGGCGCCGGGATTGGCGGCCTGCTGTTCGGACACGGGCTGTTCGGCGGCGGCGGTGGCTTCGGTTTTATTGGCTTCTTGCTGCAGATGGTGCTGCTCTACTTCGTCGTCCGTTGGCTGTTCCGCCGGTTTTTCCGCAACCAGCCCATGATGGCCGGGCCGGGCCTGCGCGGCTACGGCGCCCAGGCTGCCCCGCCCAATCCGGCCGGCGGCTTCAGCCCGGCCCGGCCGGTCCCGATCAGCCCAAGCGACTACGGCGCCTTCGAACAGATCCTGCAACAAGTGCAAGACGCCTGGTCCAACCACGACCTGCGCCGCATGCAGAACCTGGCCACGCCGGAGATGATCAGCTACTTCGGCGAACAACTCGCCGAGCAGGACAGTCGCGGCGTTCGCAATACCGTCACCGATGTAAAACTGGAAAAGGGTGACTTGGCGGAGGCGTGGTCGGAGGGGAATCGCGAATTCGCAACAGTGGCGATGCGCTTCTCAATGGTCGATGCAACCCGCGACCGGACGGGGCGAATCGTCGACGGTGACGCGAATCTGCGCACGATCGCCACCGAACTCTGGACTTTTTTCCGCGTAACGGGTGGACGCTGGCAATTATCTGCTATTCAACAGACGCGGTAGCCATTGGCCAAAACTGAGCAAAAACAAGGCTCGTTAATTAACGAGCCACTTCCCCTTGTGTACGTTGGCTTACGGATTTATGGCAGGTTCGCTGCATCACTGAATCTTCACATGCAACTTCGGCTTGAAACCGTATGAGGCTGCAACGCCTGCGAAGCGAGGTATTCGGTCGCATGAATGCTATTCGTCCCCACAGTCCTTTCAACTACCGGTCCGTGTTTATTTCTGACACGCATCTCGGCACTAAGGGCTGCCGTAGCGACTTCCTCGCTGACTTCTTGAGCCGGATGAGCTGCGAGAACCTTTTCCTGGTCGGCGACATCGTCGACGGCTGGCGCCTGCGCAAGACCTGGTACTGGGACGCGAACCACGACCGCGTGCTCCGCTCCATCCTCGGCATGGCCAAGCGCGGCACCGCGGTCACCTACATCCCCGGCAACCATGACGAAATGTTCCGCGCCTGGCTGCCGCCGGCGCAGGACCCGCACGCCTTCGAGGTTGCCGGCATCGAGGTGCGCCGCGAGGCGATCCATATGACCGCGGCCGGCTTGAAGCTGCTGATCATCCATGGCGACGAGTTCGACGGCGTGCTGCGCTACGCCAAGTTCCTCGCTATCCTCGGCGACGGCGCCTACAGCACGGCGCTGACCGTCAATCGCTGGTTCAACTCGATGCGCCGGGTCATGGGCTACCCCTACTGGTCGCTGAGCCAGTGGCTGAAGCGCCAGGTCAAGGAGGCGGTCAAGGCGATCGACCGCTTCGAGACCGCGCTCGCCCAGGATGCGCAGCGGCGCGGCTTCGACGGCGTGGTCTGCGGCCACATCCATCATGCCGAAATGCGGATGACCAACGGCGTGCTGTACTGCAACTGCGGCGACTGGGTCGAGAGCTGCACCGCAATCGTCGAACATCTGGACGGCAGGCTCGAATTGCTCGACTGGGCGGCGGTCAACAAGCTCTCCTTCTTCCGGACGAAGTCCGCTTCGGTCCGGGCGCCAGCACCCGCCTGAGCACGCCACGCATGCGGATCCTCATCATCTCCGATGCCTGGCACCCGCAGGTCAATGGAGTGGTGCGGACGCTGAGCATGCTCCAGCAGGAGCTGGCCGAGCTCGGCCATGAGGTCGAGGTGATCGGCCCCGACCGCTTCCGCACCATGCCGCTGCCGTCCTACGGCAGTATCCAGCTTGCGGTTGCGCCCTCGCGGCGGCTCATCCCGATGATCGAGGCGTTCCGGCCCGAGGCGCTGCACATCGCGACCGAGGGGCCGCTGGGCTGGGCCGCGCGCCGCTGGGCGATCCGCCGGGGCGTCGCGTTCACCACCTCGTTCCACACCCGATTCCCCGAATATCTGCACGCCCGCGCGCGCATCCCCGTCACCCTCGGCTACGCCTGGCTCCGCTGGTTCCACGGCAGCGCCAACGGAACCATGGTCGCGACCGGCAGCTTGCGGCGCGAACTGGCCGGGCGCGGCTTTCGCAACCTGCGCACCTGGTCGCGGGGCGTGGACCTCACCCGGTTCGGGCCAGGCGCCCCCGAAGACTGGCCATACAAACGGCCCATTTTCCTCTATGTCGGCCGGCTCGCAGTCGAAAAGAACCTCGGCAATTTCCTCTCCCTCGACCTTCCCGGCACCAAGGTCGTCGTCGGCGACGGGCCGCAACGCGGCGCGCTGCAGGCTGCGTTCCCCGAGGCGCAGTTCGTTGGCGAGCGGCACGGGCCGGAGCTGGCGCAGGCCTATGCCGGCGCGGACGTCTTCGTCTTCCCCTCGGTCACCGACACGTTCGGCCTCGTCCTGCTGGAGAGCCTGGCCTGCGGCACGCCGATCGCCGCCCATCCGGTCACCGGCCCGGCCGACATCCTGGCCGACGCGCGCCCCGGCGTCGGCTCGCTCGACACCGATCTGCGCGCCGCCGCGCTCCGGGCGCTGAACGGCGACCCTGCCGCCTGCCGTGCCCATGCCGAACGGTTCTCCTGGCGCAGTTGCGCCGAGGTTTTCGTCAGCAACCTCGCCAAGCCCAAAGCCGCCTAATCTCGTCACGGTCCGCGCAGGCGGAACATCCACGCCTTGTCCCGCGTCAGTCTCCCGACCCCGTATTTGCCGCCTCACCGCGGCGCGTGCTACCCGCCCCGCCGAAATGAAGCGCCTTCTCCGTCATCCGCGCACCCTGGCCATCGGGGCTAGGGCGCTCGGCGCCTATATGCGCTTCGCCCTCGCCAGCACGCGCTGGACCCTGCATGGGCGTGAGCAGATCGGCCCGTATCTCTACGCTGTGCCGGCCATCTTCGTCTTCTGGCACGAACGCCTGCCGCTGATGCCGGCGCTGTGGACATTGGCGTTGCGCGAGCGCAAGGGCGGGGTGCGCGGGCGGATGCACATACTGGTCAGCCGGCACCAGGATGGGCGGTTGATCGGGGAGGTCATGCGGGAGTTCGGGGTGGAGCTGGTCTACGGCTCGACGGCGCGTGGGCCCAAGCAGCGCGGCGGCGTCGCCAGCGTCCGCGCCCTCGCCACGGCGCTGCAGGAGGGTGGCCAGGTCGTCATTACGCCCGACGGCCCGCGTGGGCCGCCACGGCGCGCGGCCCCAGGTGCCGCGCAGCTCGCCTCGATCACCGCGGCGCCGGTCATTCCCGTGGCCGCGCAAACCAGCCGCCGGCGGGTCCTGCCGACCTGGGACCGCATGGTGCTGCCGCTCCCGTTCGGCCGCGGCGTCCTGGTCTGCGGCGCGCCGATCGCCGTGCCGCGCCAGGGTTGGGAGGCATGCCTGCCCGAGATCGAAGCCGCAGTGACCGAGGTCACCGACGAGGCCGACACCCTGTGCAAGGTCTGATCCCCGCCGCGTGGCGGGTGGGTGCGAGCCTGAGTGCCCCGGCGCTCCGCCAAATGCTCCGCCGCCGGGCCACGCGCGGCAAGGAAGCGGCGAGCCGGCTGCGGGAACGGGAGGGCTACGAGACGGCGGCGCGGCCGGGGGGCAAGCTGCTCTGGCTGCACGCGGCGAGCGTCGGCGAGACCATCTCGGTGCTGCCGGTCCTGTCCAGCCTGGCTGCCGCCGCGCCGGAACTGCAGATCCTGTTCACCACCGGCACGGTCACCTCGGCCCGGCTGCTCGAGCAGCGCCTGCCCGAGCTCGGGCTGCACCGGGTCATGCACCGTTTCGTCCCGCTCGACGTGCCGGCCTGGGCGGCGCGCTTCCTCGACCATTGGCAACCCGACGCCGCCGCCTTCATCGAGAGCGAGCTCTGGCCCAATCTGCTCGCCGCCTGCCAAGCCAGGCGGATTCCGCTCGTGCTGCTGAACGCGCGCATGTCGGCGCGCAGCTTCCGCGCCTGGCAGCGGGCGCCGGGCTTCGCGCGGCAGGTGATCGGCGCCTTCGACCTGGTGCACCCGCAATCGCCGGATTACGGCGCCCGGCTCGCGGCGCTCGGCGCCAAGGGCTTGACCGCCCCAGGCAATCTGAAGTTCGCCGCCGCCCCTTTGCCGGTCAACCCGGCCGAACTCGACCGGCTTCGATCGCTGATCGGGACCCGCAAGGTGTGGCTGGCCGCCAGCACGCACCCGGGCGAGGAGGAGCTGGCCGCCCAGCTCCACCACAAGCTGGCGGCCGCCCATCCGGGCCTGCTGACCATTATCGCGCCGCGGCATCCGGCGCGTGGCGCCGAGATCGCGGCCGCGCTGGGTGGCGTGCCGCGGCGTGGCTGTGGCGGCGGACCAGAGGCGGGGATCTGGATCGTCGACACGATGGGCGAACTCGGGCTGCTCTATCGGCTGTCGCCGCTGGTGTTCATGGGCCGCAGCATGATCGGCAAGGGCGGCCAGAACCCGCTGGAAGCGGCGCGGCTCGGCTGCGCGATCGCCGTCGGCCCGCATACCGGCAACTTTGCCGATGTCGTGGCCCGGCTGCAGCGGGCCGGCGGCCTGACCGTCGTGCAGGACGCGGCGGCGCTCGAAGCCTGGGTCGGCGTCATGCTCTGCGACCCGGCCGGCTGCGCCACAGCCGGGCAGGCGGCGCAGGCGGTCGCCAACGGCGAGGGCGATCTGCCCGGCCGGATCGCTGCCGACCTGCTCGGCGTGCTGGCGCGATGAGGCAGCCGGAGTTTTGGCAACACGACGGCCTGCTGCCCCGCCTGCTCGCGCCCCTGGGCTTCGTGGTCGGCAGGGCGACGGCGCGCCGGGTCGCGCGGCCCGGCTGGCTGGCGCCAGTGCCCGTGCTGTGCTGCGGCAATGCCGGCCTCGGCGGCGCCGGCAAGACGAGCCTCGTGCTCGATCTCGCTCGCCGGCTGCTTGCGTCGGGCGTCGCAGTGCACTGCCTGACCCGCGGCTACCGCGGGCAGGTGCAGGGCGTTTTGCGTGTCGACCCGGCCCGGCACGGTGCGGCGCTGACCGGCGACGAACCCCTGCTGCTCGCCGAGGCGGCGCCGACCTGGGTCTCCGCCGACCGCGCGGAGGCGGCGCGCGCGGCGGTCGCCGCCGGCGCCGCGCTGCTGCTGATGGATGACGGGCTGCAGAACCCCGGCCTCGTCAAGACCGCCTCTTTGCTGGTCATCGACGGGGCAGTCGGCTTCGGCAACGGCCTCGTTGTGCCGGCTGGGCCGTTGCGCGAACCGGCCTGCGCCGCCGCCTCGCGATGCCGGGCAGGCATTATGATCGGCGACGACCTCGCCAGGGCGCGCGATGCGGTGCCCGAGCTGCCGATGTTGCGCGCACGCCTGGTCCCGGACCGATGCATGGTGGGTCGCCGGGTTTTCGCGTTCAGCGGCATCGCCCGGCCGGCAAAATTCCACACCACCCTGCGCGACGCCGGCGTCGAGCTGGCGGGCAGCGAGAGCTTCCCGGACCACCACGCGTTCTCGCGCCGGGAGCTCGACCGCGTCCTCGCCCAAGCGGCCGGGTTGCGCGCCCGGCCGGTGACGACGCCGAAAGACGCCGTGCGGCTGCCGGCTGATATCCGCCCCGAGGTCGACGTGCTCGGGGTGGCGCTCGCGTGGGCTGACCCGGCGGCTTTGGACCGCTTGCTGAGTGAGGTCTGGCATTGAAGTTGACGCATCGCATCGAGGGCGCGGCCGCGCGTGCGGGGTTACGGCTGCTCCGGGCGCTCGGCCCGGTTGGCGCCAGCAATCTCTGCGGCGGCGTCGCCCGGGCGCTGGGCCCGCTGACGCCCGTCTCTCGCGTGGCGGACACAAATCTGCGCATGGCGCTTCCGGAGCTCGATGCGGCGGCGCGGCAGCGCGTCATCCGGGGCGTGTGGGAGAATTTGGGCCGCACCGCCGGCGAGTTCACGCATGTGGGCCGCCTCGCCGAGACGGCCCGCGGACCCGGCTGGGAGGTGGTCGGCGCCGAGCACGTCGAGGCGCTGGCGCAGCAAGGCGGCCCGGCTATCCTGTTCACCGGCCATATCGGCAATTGGGAAGTGCTGCCGCTGGCGATCGCCCGCAACGGGGTGAAGTTCGCCACGATGTACCGGCCCTCGGACAATCCGCTGATCGATCAGATCATCATTGACCTGCGGCACGGGGCGCTCGGCGACGAAGGCGCCAAGCTGTTTCCCAAAGGCGCCCAGGGCGCGCGACAGGCGCTCATGCATCTACGGCATGGCGGCTATGTCGGGATGTTGCAGGACCAAAAGATGAATGACGGCATCGAGTCCCGCTTTTTCGGGCACCCCGCGATGACGGCTTCAGCGCTGGCAGCGCTCGCGCTGCGGCTTCGGTGCCCGGTGGTGCCGACCTACGCCTATCGGACTGCTCCAGCCCGCTTCCTGGTGACTTACGAGCCGCCTCTTGCCCTGCCAGACAGCGGCGACAAGGCGGCCGACGTGGCGGCCCTGACCCAGGCGGTCAACGACCGGCTGGAAGCCTGGATCCGCGCCAAACCGGAAAGCTGGCTCTGGCTGCACCGGCGCTGGCCGAAGAGCCTCTACGCCAAAGCTTGAACGCACTCCGGGAACAGGCTCGCCAGCCCCGGCGCGCTCGCCTCGCAGCGCCCGCGCTCCGTGATGATGCCGGTCAGCAGCCGGGCCGGGGTGACGTCGAAGGCCGGGTTGGCGGCAGGGCTCGAGGTCGGCACGACGCGGACGGTGGTGACCACGCCGTCCAGCCCGCGGCCGGTGATCGTGGTCACCTCCGAAGCGTCCCGCTCCTCGATCGGGATGTCGGCGCCGTCCTCGACAGTCCAATCGATCGTGCTCGAGGGCGCCGCGACCCAGAACGGGACGGCGTTGTCGCGCGCGGCGAGCGCCTTGAGGTAGGTGCCGATCTTGTTCGCCGCGTCGCCGCCCCGGCTCACCCGGTCGGCGCCGACGATCGCGAGGTCGACCCGGCCATGCTGCATCAAATGACCGCCGGCATTGTCGGAAATGACCGTATGCGGCACGCCATGCTTGCCCAACTCCCAGGCGGTGAGAAAGGCGCCCTGGTTGCGCGGCCTGGTTTCATCAACCCAGACATGCACCGGCAACCCGGAATCATGCGCCCGGTAGATCGGCGCCAGCGCAGTGCCCCAGTCCACGGTCGCCAGCCAGCCGGCGTTGCAATGCGTCAATATGTTGACGGGCTCGCCAGGCTTGCCCGCGGCAGCGTCGGCGATCAGGGCCTCGCCATGGCG
Organism: Acetobacteraceae bacterium; assembly: GCA_965276815.1. GTDB lineage: Bacteria > Pseudomonadota > Alphaproteobacteria > Acetobacterales > Acetobacteraceae > JAVVHH01. The sequence continues at coordinate 106,864 of CBDIBE010000005.1, forward strand.
GCCGATCTCGGCATTCTGCGCCGCGTCCTCGTCTGCAATCAGCGCCGCTTCCGCGTAAGCCGCCGCGGCTCGCTCGGAACGCGTGGTGTTGCGCAGCCGGGTCAGCATGCGGTCGAGCGCCCAGCGCAGGTTGACCGCGGTCGGTCGTGTGCCGGCGAGAAGCTCGGCCGCGCGCTCCATCGCCTCGGTCGCCGGGTCTTCGCGCATCGCCAGCGCCAGTCCATAGGCGGCCATGGCGCCGATCAGCGGCGCGCCGCGGACTTGCATCGAGCGGATCGCGTGCGCCGCCTGCTTGACCTCGGTGATCCGCAGGAACTCGACCGACCAGGGCAGCTTGGTCTGGTCGATGATCCGAACGGACCAGCCGTCCGAATGGTCCACCCACACGGTTCGGTAAGCGGTTCCGTCGATCTTCATGCGCGCCCCCGGCGGGATGTCCGCCGGTTTATAGGCAGGGAGCGGGCCGCTTGCTAATGCTCCGGCGCCAACTCGTCGACGAGCCGCAGCAAGTTCTCCGGAACCGCCTCACGCGCAGCCGACCCGTACCGGTCTTTCAGGACGAGCTTGACCCATTGGTCGAACCCCACCGGGGCGCCCTGCTGTTTCGAATCCTGCCGTTCGCAACACGTGCACATGGTGAGCAAATGCATTGGCCGGGGTGGAAGTTTCCAGGGTTTGGGACCGCTTGATTAACGAATCCGCGATGGCCTTAGGAATGTGCTCCTGCAAGCACCATTCGGGCCAGTTGCGCGCCGAGGCAGGCATGCAGCTGTTCGACAATGCGTATGCGGTCCGCTTTTGGCGTGCGCTCGAGGTCGATCTGCCCGTCATTGGCCCAACCCCGCATCAGATCGAACCTCCGGAACAGCAGCACGCCCTGCATCGACGCGACTTGTTGGAATGCGTCCTCATAGGGTTCGAGATTGCTGTTGGTTTGCAAGAAGCGCCTGAACTGCGGGTCGATCAGCACGAGGTCGGCATTGGCGGTTTGCACGGCTTCGACCCCGGCGACGAGCGTTTCGGCGAAGTCGCCCGGCGGCGTGTTGCGGACCGCCTCGATGGTTCCGGTCTGCCAAATCACGAGTTGATACGTGCCTTCGGCGAGGGCCTGCCGGATCAGGTTCAGCATCTCGGCCGCGGAACCTCCGCGGCCGCCGCGGACCGAGATTTCGACCTTCGTGCCTGGAACGGAAGCTTCCAGCGCCTTGGCCATTTGCTGCGGGAAGGCCAAGTCGCTGGCCGGCCCGTCGATCGGTTTCACGGGTGGCGTGCTGCCCTGACTGGGGAGTGTCCCGGGCGCGAAGGCGGCTTGCGGTCCGAAAATCGTGGCCGACCCAACCGCGAGGACGTGCAATGTCGAGCCAGGTTGCAGCGCCGCGGCAACGTGCGGCAGCGCCGTGACCGCTCCCGCGGCATCGTCAGGCGCCTCGCACGTGCTCGGCGAAGCCGCGCCCGCTGTCCCAGCCAGACCAACCCCAAGCAGGCAGGCCGCGAGGATGCGTGTGAGAATCATGTCACCCGTGCGTTACCAGCGTGCTGTGGCGCCGGCAAGACCGCGGCGCGGGCTATGGCGCCTTTTTGCCGGTACCAGGCGGCGAGCGCCCCAACCCCCACCAATGCCGTCGCGCCAATCACGTTCACCACGCCCTGCACAATCCAGTCCGGCTGTTCCTCCATCGCCAAGCGGCCGAGGAAGGAGAGGAAAATGCTGACGCAGAACACTGCCAGCGAATGCTGCCCGCAAATAATGAAGGGTTTCGCAATCCAGCTCCGTAGCCATTTCGCGCCGAGCGGGACCACGCGGGACGTGAGCCAGGCGAGCGACAGGATCGAGAGGAGCCGCATCGGATGCAGGCCCTCCTTGTCGACCGCGAGCAGCACCCGTGCGGCCGCGGGCGGCATGCGAATGTCGATATCGGGGTAGGGCCACAACACCCAGAGCAAGAAAATCCCTGCCAGCACGAACAGCACGGCCAGCGCGTCATAAACCCGCTTGGGCCCAGGCAGCGTCAGCGGCCGATACGATTGCACGGCGCCGATCATGAACAGGAACTGCCAGGTGATCGGATTGAAATACCAGCCATCATCGGTCCAAGACGGAAGATTGAAGCCGGTCACACGGGCTGCAACGTAGCCGGAGAACGACAACGCCAAAAGCAGCAGCGGCGTGCGCAACAGCGGCATGACCACCGCAAAGAGCGTGAGCAGCGCGATGTACATCGGCAGGATGTTGAGATAGGCCGGCTGATAATTGAGCAGCAATGCTTCGAGCATGGCGCGATAGGGTGCGTCGGCCAGCGCGTCGATATGGATCTCTTCGAGGTAGTTGGATCGGTCGAGCATCGTCGCCGAGTAGGAGACCTGCGCGCTGAACACGACGAACAGGAAGATGTGGGCGATGTAGAGCACCCAAGCCCGCCGCAGCACGTCCGCCCCGGCGAACACCCAGCCATTTCGATCCATGCTTTTGCCATACGCTATCCCGGCAGCGTATCCGGCGAGCAAAACAAAGACCTCGGTTGCGTCACATAGGGCGAAATTGCGCAGGCTGAAGCGGGCGACCCAGTTGTCCGGGATATGGTCGATAAAGATCCACCACAGCGCGACGCCGCGGAAGAAATCGACCCTCAGGTCGCGATTGACGCCGATCAGTGTCATCCCGCACCCTCTGACGGTGGCGATATGGCATGTCGTACCGAGGGGCGTATATCACAGAGTGGCGGGGGTGGCCGATCCCGCGTTGTTAGAAGATGCAGTAAGCCGCGTAGCCGATGGCGGCCCAGAGCGTCGCGCCGATGGCCACGCCCGCGGCAATCCCGCGCGCACCGTGCAATTGGTCCGGATTGCCGAACTGCTGGTCTGGATCCGGCAACTCCCCGCGGAGCAAGGGGATCAACTCCGGGCTCAAATTAGCGATCCGGCCCGGCCGCCGGCGGTCAATTTTGAGGTCGATCCCTTCCGACGCTTCGAGTTTAGGCCCGTTGCTCATTTTCGACCCCGTTTCACCTCCCGCGGTCTGGCCAGCAGATGCCACCAGCCTCTGGATTGCCATCATCCTGCGCAGTAAAAGTTAACGATCCATTTCCAGTGTCGTTCTGCACCTTAAAAAACTTCGATCGGCTCGATCGCGAGTTCGACCGTGATGCAAACCGGGTTGCGGCCGCGAACGAAGCGGCCAGCGTGCACACGCCCGTCCGGGTCGCCCACCGTCCCGTGCAGGTCGGCACGGCCGTCACGAATCTCGCCCACCATGGTCAGGATCTCGGCCGCCGGGCCCGAGACCTCGACCGGCGGTCCCCCGGCCTGCACGCAGGCGCGCGTCAGGCTGCCAGGGCCGCCGCGGACGATTGCGTGGCGGACCGCATGAGTGCGTGCGGCCTCTTCGATCCCCGCAACGAGGTCCGACCCGGCGGCCAGCCGAACCAGCAACAAGCCGCTCATGCCGGAGTCAGCAGATCAAAGCCGCTGGCGTCGCGGATGACGCGGAACCCGGCACCGGCCGCCGAGGTGGCGTGTGCGACTAAGCCATTCGCGCCGATCACGCTGCGGTCGGGCGCGAGATGGCCGCCAGCGACCCCGGAGCCGCCGGACAGCACGGCATGGCAATGCAGCGCCGGGCCGCCGTCCAGCGCCCGCCCGAAAGTAGCGCTCGCCATCACCAGCCAAGCGGGTTCCGATACCTCCCGCGCCGGCCCGTAATCGATCCAGCGGGCGCCTTCGGGCGTTAAAATCGAGGTGTGATAGAAGGCGCTCCGCATCGGACCTCCGAGGATCAGCAGGGTCGCGGACTCCCAGCCCAACCGCGCCATCTCCGCGCTGACGGCGCCTAGCAAGCTGTGGCCCCCCGCCAGCAGGATGCGCGCGTGCTGCGCCGCACCGGCCTGAACCGCGATCACGCGGCCAGCACGACGCCGGATTCCTGCAGCAGCCGGCGGATTTCCGCCTTGGCGACCTTGCCGTAGCCGGATTTCGGCAGCTCCGGCCAGAACACGATCTGCGCCGGCCATTTGTAACGGGCGAGCCGGCCGTCGAGATGCGTCTGCACATCGTGCGCCGTCGCGGCCGCGCCGTCCTTCAGCACCAGCACCGCGACCCCGCTCTCGCCCCACTTCGGATGCGGCATCCCCACCACGCAGGCCTCGGCGACCGCGGGATGCAGCAGCAGCGCCTCCTCGATCTCGCGCGGATAGACGTTGCTGCCGCCGGATATGTACATGTCGCTGGCGCGGCCGGTGATATAAAGAAAGCCGCCGGCATCCAGGTGGCCGAGGTCGCCGGTGTGGAACCAGCCGTGCTGGAATGCCTTGTCCGTCGCTTCCTCGTTGTTCCAGTAACCGGCGAACACAGCCGGACCACGGACACAAATCTCGCCGGTCTCGAGCGGGCCGAGGCGGGCGCCCGCCGGGTCCAGGATCGCGATGTCCATGCCCGTGCGCGGCATGCCGCAACTGCCGATCGGGAAAGCAGGATCGTCCGTCTCGCTGTGCAGAAGCGGCGGCAGCACGGTGATGTTGCCGGTGACCTCGCCCAGTCCAAAATATTGCACAAGGACGCGCCCCAGCTTGCGCAGCGCATGCTGCTGATCGGCGCGATACATCGGCGCGCCGGCGTAGATGACGTAGCGCAGCGAAGAATGATCGTGCCGGTCCACGGCCTCATGCCGGGTCAGCATGGTCAGGATGGTCGGCACGGTGAACATGTTCGTGACCCGGTGCCGCGCCACCAGGCGCCAGACCTCTTCCGGATCGAGCCGCTCGCTCTCCGGCAATACGCTGGCCGCGCCGCGCGCGACCTGGGTCAGCGCATGGACGCCGGCGCCGTGCGAGAGCGGGGCCACGACGAGGCTCGCATCCGCTTGCGTGGTGCCGGGCATCAAGTCGCACAGATGATTGGTGACGACGAACGCCATCTGCCCATGCGTCAGCACGCCCGCCTTCGGCCTTCCGGTGGTGCCCGACGTGTAGAAGAACCAGCAAGGGTGGTCGCGATCGACATCCGCCGGGTGGTCAATCGCACCGTTTCCGTGCAGCGCCTCCCACTTTGTGCCGAGATCGAGTTCGAGCCGCACCGCCGGGTTGGCCGCGCGCGCCGCTTCCGCGTGCGCCTCGAAGCCAGTATCGAAAATGTGCACCGCCGCGCCGGAGGACTGAGCGAGGTAAGCAACCTCCGGCGGGCTGAGGCGCATGTTGGTCGGCACCCAAGTCGCGCCGAGCATCCAGCTCGCCCACATCGTCTCGAACAGGGCAGGGCCGTTGCGTCCATGCACCAGCACCCGGTCGCCATGCCGTACACCCCGCGCCGCCATGCCCGCAGCGGCGGCACGGACGCGCGTGGCGAGCAACCCCCAAGACCAGCTTTGTTCGCCGCGGATCAGGCCGGGCCGGTCAGGATACCGGGACCCGGCCTGCAACAGTAACCCAGCGAGATTGCTGGTTGGGATCAGCGCAGCGGTTCCAGGATGCTCACGTAATTGGCCACCGCGGCGCCGCCCATGTTGAACACGCCGCCGATATCGGCCTTCTTGAGCTGCATCGCGCCGGCCTGGCCGGTGAGCTGCATCGCCGTGATCGCGTGCATCGAGACGCCCGTCGCACCCACCGGATGCCCCTTGGCCTTCAGCCCGCCGCTGCGATTGATCGGCAGCTTGCCGTCGGGTCCGACGATCCCGTCGCGCAGCACCCGCGCCCCTTGACCCGGCGCCGCCAGCCCCATCGCCTCGTAAACCAACAGCTCGGCGATCGTGAAGCAGTCGTGCACCTCGGCGAAAGACAGATCGTCCAGCGTCAACCCGGCCTGCTCCAGCGCCTGCGACCACGCCCTCGCGGCGCCGTCGAACTTTGTCGCGTCCCGGCGCGAGAGCGGCAGATAGTCGTTCACGTGCACCGCGGCGCGGAACCGCACGGCCTTGCCCATGCGGCTCGCGGTCTCGGCGTCGGTGATCACGACCGCCGCGGCCCCGTCGGAGACGAGCGAGCAATCGGTCCGCTTCAGCGGCTGCGCCACATACGGATTTTTCTCGCTCAGCGTGCGGCAGAACTCGTAGCCAAGGTCCTTGCGCATCTGCGCGTAGGGATTGTCCACGCCATTCTTGTGGTTCTTCGCCGCGATCGCGGCCAGCGCGTCCGACTGGTCGCCGTAGCGTTGGAAGTAGCTCTCGGCGATGCGCCCGAACACGCCTGCGAAGCCGGCGGGGATCTCGCCCTCCTCCTTGCGATAGGCGGCGCACAGCAGATTGTCGCCGATCTGCGGGCCAGGCGTCGCGGTCATCTTCTCGACGCCGATCGCCAGCGTGAACCGCCCGCGCCCAGCGGCCAGGAAGTCGCGCGCCCCGTGGATCGCTGCGGACCCAGACGCGCAGGCATTCTCGTAGCGGGTCGCCGGCTTGAAGCGCAGTGCCTCGATCTCCTGGATCGGCAGCGAACTCGGGAAATCCTGCCGCGAGAAGCCATTGTTGAACATGCCGACGAAGACCCCGTCGATCTCGTCCGGCTCAAGCCCGGCATCCTCGATCGCTGAGCCGGCGACGCGGGCGATCAGGCCCTCCACATCCTCTTCCAGCTTGCCGAACGGGGTGTGGGCCCAGCCCACGATGCAGGCGTCGCTCATTGGTTTCCTCCGGGTCAAATACGAGTATGCAGCACGCATACCAGGGTAAACAGACGCCGAGCGGTCTCGTGATCGATCTCGACCTTATTGTCGAGCCGCTGACGCAAAAGCGTGGCCCCCTCGTTGTGCAGTCCGCGCCGTCCCATGTCGATCGCCTGGATCTTCTGCTCGCGGCCTTCCTCCACTGCCAACATATGGCTGTCGACCAGCAGTTGGTAGTCCTTGATAATCCCGCGAAACGGGCCGAGGGCGAGCACAAGCGCAGTCAGCGGCGCGTCGTCCGCATTGCGCACGTCGAACACCAGGCGCCCCTCCTGCACGGACAGGTGCAGCACGTAGGGACCGGGCTGGGCCGGGCGGTTACTGGTGGGGCAGAGCCGGAAGTGGTTCTCGATTTCGAGATCGGCGACCGCCTGGGCGCGGTCGGCTTCCAAGATGGGCGACAACCGGGTCAGCGACTCCCCATCCAGCACGACACGGCGGAGGCCGGGTGCGCGCGTCACTCGATTTCCGCTTTGACCATTCCAAGCTTCAGCATCAATCCGAGCGTAGCCCCTTTGATCGGGCGAAGCAGCAACAAGCAGAGCATGAAGCTGACCGGCAGCCAAACCGCGGCGTGTACCCAGAGCGGCGGATGCAGCGCGATCTCCATCCAAAACAGCAGCGGGACCACGATGTGGCCGACGGCGAGGATGACAAAATACGGCGGCGCGTCATCGGCCCGCACCATTCCGAGCGGGGCGCCGCAGACCAGACAATCCGGCACGACCTTGAGGTAGCCGCAGAAGACCCGGGTCTGGCCGCACGCGGGGCAGCGCCCCATGAGCCCGCGCCCGAGTGCCACGAGCAGCGGCGGCGACGGCCAAGGCGGGGACTTCGGCGAGCGGTCCGGTTGCCAACGGATCGGAGGAGTTGAGTCTGGCAAGGGCGCCGCCTCTCATGCCGGGGTAGGAGTTGTAGCTTGATCCAACAACCGCGCGGGTCAACTGTCACGTGATGGCACGCATTCTCGTGATCAATCCGAACGCGTCGCGGTCCTGCACTGCTGGTATCGAACAGGCCGTGGCCGGGTTCCGCGGCTTCGGCCCGGCGGTCGACGTGATCGACCTGCCGGAGGGTCCGCCGGCGATCCTGAGCTGGCGGGATTGGCACTCCGTGGTCGATCCGCTGTGCCGGCGCGTCGAGCGGGAGCCGGCCGATGTCTACGTCATCGCCTGCGCCTCGGACCCGGGGCTGGAGGCGGTGCGGGCGGTGACGGCGCGTCCGGTGCTGGGCGTGTTCCGCTGCGCGATTGCCGCTTCGGTGACGCGGGCGGAGCGGTTCGGCGTCATCGCGATCGTGGACGCGTCCAAGGGCAGGCACATGGCGGCGCTGCGCTCGATGGGGCTGGAGTCACGGCTGGCCGCGGAAGTGGCGCTGAACGTCTCGATGGACGAACTGCTCGACCCGGCCGCCGCCCGCGCCCGGCTGATCCAAGCGGCGCAGGCCTGCGTGACGGCCGGAGCCGGCGCGGTCGTGTTGGGCTGCACGGGGATGGCCGGGCATCGCGCGGCGATCGAGGCGGCCTGCCGCGCGCCGGTGATCGAACCATGCCAGGCGGGCGTGGCGATGGCGCTGCTCAGCCTGTGATGAAAAACCAAGACGCTATCCCCAATATCAAAAGCAACCGCGCAAAGGGGTTCAATCTTGGACACGACACCTATTGCACCGACGACGGACCGCCGCACCGTTGAGCTGACTCTGAGCGACGACCTCCTAAATCGGGCGAGCGCGGTCACGGACAATCTATCAAGAACAGTGGAGCAGCTCCTGGCGACGTTCGTAAACCGCGAGGAGGCGCGACGGCGCGATCCGGACGAGTTTCGGAAAGTCATCGAAGCCTTGAACGCTTTCCATGCCGAGCACGGATTTCTCTCGGACGAGTTTCCAAGCGTTTGACGGGCGATGCCGCAATTCGCCGTGTTCAGGAACCCGGGCCGGGACACCGCTACACCCTTCCTGCTGCAAATACAGTCGAACCGCTTGGAAGGAACAAGAGGGCGGGTGTTGATCGCGTTGCATCGCCGATCCGCCGGCGGGCCGCCGGACCGCTCTCTCAGTCCCCATTTCGTAATACAGGGAGTGGTCGTCTGGGCGAACTCGCTCAACCTAGTGACAATGCCGGCGGATCGTCTCCGCGACGTGCTTGAAATCCTGCCCGAAGCGGACCAGGACCGGATCATTCGAGCTATCGACGAGATGATTAGCCGGGCCTAGCCGGACCAACGCTTCGGCGCGACCGCACCGATTTGCCCGGTAATCCGCGCATATGCCTCCGGCCGCCGATGCTTCTCGAAATTGAAAATCGTCGTGCGACCCAGAATGCACTGATCGAGGTCGAGATCCGCCGTGATCAGCTCGTCGTCCCAGCTCGTCGCCTGCGCCAGGATCTCGCCCTGCGGATTGACGATGATGCTGTGGCCGAACAGCTCGCATCCGTCCTCCACCCCCGCCTTCGCCGTCGCAATCGCGAAGCAGGCGTTCTGGTAGGCGCCGGCTTGCACGCTGAGATGGCTGTGAAAGACCCGCAGATGATGCGCCTCGAAGCCCTTGGCGTCCTGGTTGATGCTCGGCGTGTTGTAGCCGAGCATGACCAACTCGGCCGATTGCAGCCCCATCACCCGCCATGCCTCCGGCCAGCGCCGGTCGTTGCAGATCATCAAGCCCATGTTGACCGTGTCGAGGCCGCCCATCGGCGCTGCCACCACAGGGAAACCGAGATCGCCGACCTCGAAGTAACGCTTCTCCAAATGCTGCACCCGGCGCGCCGGGTCGAGCTCGGCGTGGCCCGGCAGGTGCACCTTGCGGTACTTCAGCAGCACGTCGCCTTCGGGCGAGACGAGGATGGCGGTGTTGAAGTGCCGCCCCTCCGGCGTCAGCTCCGCGTAGCCGAGGTGGAAGCCGATCCCGAACCGCCGCGCCGCCTCGAACAGCGGCGCCGTCGCGTTGCTCGGCATGGCGGTCTCGAACCAATGGTCGGCCTCGGACCGGTCCGCGTGATAGTGGCGCGGAAAGAACGTCGTCAGCGCCAGTTCCGGGAACACCACGAGCTCGACGCCGCGGGCGTGCGCGCGCTCCAGCAGCCGGATCATGCGCTCCACGGCCACGCTGCGCGGCTCGGCTTGCTGGATCGGCCCGAGTTGGGCTGCGGCGGCGGTGAGAATACGGGACATCGCTACCCCTGGGGTTGCATTGGATCGGCCTTAAGTGGGCAGCCTAAAGCGAGCCCGCATGATCGCAAAATGCGCTACGGCGTCGGGGTCGTTCCGCTGACGCCATGCAGCGGGCGAAACCCCTCCAGCGGCACGTTGCCGCCCCGGCCGTTCGTGAAGCTCGATGCAGCGGGAGTGGGCGTGGAGGGAGCAGGCGCCGCCGCGGGCGTGCTGGACGCCGAAGGCCGTGGCGCCGCGGCCGGCGTCGGCTCGGTCGAATCGGGGACTGGAACAGACTCGACTGCGTCAGGCGACGGGATCGCGGCATCCGGCTCGGGCGCCACCGGCTCTGGCGCGGGCGTGGCCACAGGCACTGGCGGCGGCAGCAACTGGATCGGCTGCCCCGCTGAACCCGAAGACGGCCCGGCGGAGCCATAGCCGCCGGGCGCGGCATAGGGCGACTGGCCGTAGTAGGGCTGCCCATAAATCGGGTACGGCTGCTGTGGCACGCAGCCTGCGAGCAAGACCGCTCCCCCGATGACGGCAACCGCTCTCATACCGGCTCCTCGACCCCTATTTGGCCCGTTATCCTCCCATACCATTGTGGCCGTCGATGGGCGGCGAAATTAAACATCTTGTCTTTGCCTTGCCGGCACAGGTCGAGGTCGCAATCCGCGAACAGCAGCTCGTCCGCGATCGTCCGCGCCTCGGCGACCACCCGCCCGTTCGGATCGACGATGCAGGACCCGCCGATCAACCCCGACCCGTCCTCGTCGCCCGCCTTGGCCACCGCCACCGCCCAGGTCGCGTTCATGTAGGCATTGGCTTGCGCCACGAGTTGCGAGTGATAGGTGCGCAGCCCGGCATCCTCCGTCTCGCCGCCGTTCGGGTCGTAGGCGGCCGAGTTGTAGCCCACGCAAACCAGCTCGACCCCCTGCAGCCCCAGCTCGCGCCAGCCCTCCGGCCAGCGCCGGTCGTTGCAGATCAGCATGCCGAGGATCGCGCCCTCGAGCGAAGCTGCGCGGAAAGCAGGGAACCCGAGATCGCCGTATTCAAAATAGCGCTTTTCCAATTGCTGGAACCGCGCGCCCTCGCGCGGCTCGACGCTGCCGGGCAGGTGCACCTTGCGATATTTGCCGATCACGCCGCCATCCGGGCCGACCAGGATCGCGCTGTTGAAGCGCTTCCCCTCCGGCGTCCGCTCGGCGTAGCCGGCGTAGAAGCCGACGCCGAGCGCGCCGGCGCGGTCGAACAAGGGCTGCACGTGCGGGTTCGGCATGCCGCGCTCGAAATAGCCCAGCAGCTCGTCCTCGCGCAGCAGCCAGCGCGGGAAGAACGTCGTGAAGGCGAGCTCAGGGAACACCACCAGCTTGGCGCCATCCGCGGCGGCCTGTTCGAGCAACCGCAGCATGCGCGCGAGGATGGCGTCGCTTCTGTCGGCGCGCTGGTTCGGCCCCATCTGCGCCGCGGCGATGCGGAGGATGCGCGGCATCAGTGCGCGGCCCGGCGGATGAACTTGCCGTCGCCGGGTCGCGCCAGCACGGTATTGCCGTCCCAGATCGTGCGGCCGCGCAGCACCGTGTGCACGACCCGGCCGCGCATTTCACGCCCGTGATAAGGCGACCAGCGCAGTTCCGGCCGGTCCTGGATCTGCGCCTCGTCGAAGCGGAACCGCCCGCGCTCCAGCACCAGCAAATCGCAATCCGCGCCGAGCCGGATGCTGCCCTTGCGCGGATATAGCCCGTGCAGCTTCGCCGTCCGCTCCGCGCAATACGCCGCCATCAGCGTCGGCGGCAGCCCGCGCTCATCGAGCAAGGTGAACATCAGCGGCGCAAAGCTCTGCATCCCAGTGAGCCCGGCGCCGCATTCAAAGATGTTCGCCGAGCTCTTGCGGTCGGCAGGCCACGGCGCGTGATCGGTCGAGACATAGGCGACGAGGTCGTGCTGCAGCCGTTCCCACATCCGCTCCACCTCGTCGGCGGTGCGGAACGGCGGGTTGCACTTGCCGCGCCCGCCCAGGCGGACGAGGTCCTCCTCGGTCATGCAGAGATATTGGATGCAAGCCTCGCCGGTCGCCTGCATCCCCATGCCGCGGAACGTGCGCGCAAGGTCGAACCCGCGCGCGATCGAGGAGTGCGCGATGTGCACGTGCGCGCCGGTCTGCAGGCCGATCTCGAAAATCTCCAAATCCGCCATGCTCTCCGCGATCGGCGGCCGCGTGCGGGCGTGCATGATCGCCTCGGTCCGCCCCGCCGCGCGCGCCTCCGCGCTCAGCTGCTCGACTAGCTCCTGATCCTCGTTGTGCAGCGCGACGGGCAGTCCGGTTTTCGCGATCTCGGCAAAGGCGGCCAGCATCGTTTGGTGATCGATGCGCGGGAAACGCACCGCATCGTATTCATACGTAGAAAGCTTGAACGCCGAGATGCCACCCGCCGCCAGCTCGGCGATCCGGTCGACGCCGCCATGCTTGGTGATCGTGCCGTACAGCGCCATGTCCACATGTGCGGTGCGCTCGACCCAGCCGATCTTATCCTGCAGCAACTCCGCCGAAGTCACGGGATGCGGGACGTCGTATGGCATATCCACGCAGGTCGTGACCCCGCCCGCGGCGGCACTCCGCGTCGCGCCCTCGATCCCCGCCCAGCCGAGGCTGCTCGACGTGTGCATATGGCCGTCGACGAGGCCGGGCAGGATCAGCTTGCCGCTGAAATCGAGCGTCTCGGCCGCTGGCGGCGCCTCGCCTTGACCAACCGCCGCGATCACCTCCCCGCGAACCGCGACATAGCCGTCGGCAAACACCCCTGCAGGAGACACGACATCGCCTAGGAACACGCGGTCGAACGGTGTGGTCACGGGTTGGGGCATCCTTGCCGAAGCGGGACCGCAACCTTATGAGCGGAAGGCAGAAGCGCCAAGGGAGTGCCGCCAGCATGCAAATGCACGATGTGACCGTCCATCCGTCCAAGGCCCATTTGCCGCGCGAGGAGCAGCTCGCCTGGAAGATCGCCGCGGTTGCCACCGACGCGGTCGCGGTGCCGCCGGAAACCGAGGAGATGATCGTCAACCGCGTCATCGACAACGCGGCCGTCGCGATCGCCAGCGTCAACCGGCATCCCTGCATGTCGGCGCGCGACATGGCGCTCGCGCATCCGCACGCGCCGGAGCGCGCCGGCGCCGCGGTCTTCGGGCTGCCGGACAGCACCCGCGTCAGCCCCGAATGGGCCGCCTGGGCCAACGGCACCGCGGTGCGCGAGCTGGATATGCACGACACTTTCCTCGCCGCCGATTACAGCCATCCCGGCGACAACATCCCGCCGATCCTGGCGGTCGCGCAGAGCCTCGGCAAATCCGGCGCCGAACTCGTGCGCGGCGTCGCCGCCGGCTACGAGATCCACATCGACCTGGTGCGCGCGATCAGCCTGCATGCGCATAAGATCGACCACATCGCGCACCTTGCCCCGGCGCAGGCCGCCGGCATCGGCACGCTGCTCGGTCTCGACACCGCGACGATCTACCAGGCGGTGCAGCAGGCCGTGCACGTCAGCTTCACCACGCGGCAAAGCCGCAAAGGCGAGATCAGCTCGTGGAAGGCCTACGCGCCCGCGCATGCCGGCAAGCTGGCGATCGAGGCCGTCGACCGGGTGATGCGCGGCGAGGGCGCGCCGAGCCCGATCTACGAAGGCGAGGACAGCGTCATCGCCTGGATGCTCGACGGGCCCAAGGCGCACTACCAGGTGCCGCTGCCGGGACCCGGCGAGGCCAAGCGCGCCATCCTCGACAGCTACACCAAGGAACATTCGGCGGAATACCAAAGCCAGGCGCTGATCGACCTCGCCTTCCGCATGGGCAAGCAGGTCAAGAACCTGGACGAGGTGCAGGAGGTGATCATCGAGACGAGTCACCACACGCATTACGTCATCGGCACCGGCGCCAACGATCCGCAAAAAATGGACCCGACGGCGAGCCGTGAGACGCTCGACCATTCGATCATGTTCATCGTCGCCGTGGCGCTGCAGGACGGCGAGTGGCACCACGTGCGCTCGTACGCGCCCGAGCGTGCGGCGCGGCCAGACACGGTGCGGCTCTGGCACAAGATCCGCACCGTCGAGGACAAGAAATGGACCGAGCGCTACCACGCGCGCCGGCACGAAGACCTTGCCTTCGGCGGCCGCATCACCATCAGAATGCGGGATGGCAGCGAGATCACCGACGAGATGGCGGTGGCCAATGCCCACCCGCTCGGCGCCACGCCGTGGCAGCGGCCGGACTACGTCAAGAAGTTCCAGCGCATGACCGAGGGGCTGATCACGCCCGAGGAGAGCAAGCGTTTCCTGCAAGCCTGCGAGGCGCTGCCACACCTCAAGGCAGGCGACCTGCACCGGCTCAACGTCGCGATGCCCGAAGGCACCGTGCAGCAGGGCAAGCCGGGTATTTTCTGAAACAGGAGGCAACCATGTCTGAGACCGAAACCCGGAACTCACCGAAGGCCAAGAAGGGCGTCGCCCTGTCCGGCATCAACGCCGGCAACACCGCGCTCTGCACCGTCGGCCACACCGGCAACGACCTGCATTACCGTGGCTACGACATCCTCGACATCGCCGAGCGCTGCGAGTTCGAGGAAATCGCCTATCTCCTGATCCACGGTACGCTACCGAACAATGCGCAGCTCGCCGCCTACAAAGTGAAGCTGCGCGCGCTCCGCGGCCTGCCGCACGCGGTGCGCGCCGTGCTCGAAGCGCTGCCGGCGGCGACGCATCCGATGGATGTCATGCGCACCGGCATCTCCGCGCTCGGCTGCGCGCTGCCCGAGAAGGACGATCACAACCCAGCCGCCGCGCGTGACATCGCCGACCGCATCATGGCGTCAGGTGCTGCGATCCTGCTCTACTGGTATCACTGGTCGCATAACGGCCGCCGCATCGCCGTCGAAACCTCCGACGACAGCATCGGCGGCCACTTCCTGCACCTGCTGAATGGTGCGCCGCCGTCGCCCGAATGGGAGCGCGCGATGCACACCAGCCTGATCCTGTATGCCGAGCACGAGTTCAACGCGAGCACGTTCGCCGCGCGCGTCGTCGCCGGCACGGGGGCGGACATGTATTCGGCGATCGTCGGCGGCGTCGGCGCGCTGCGCGGGCCCAAGCATGGGGGCGCCAACGAAGCGGCGCTCGAGATCCAGAGCCGCTACGCGAGCGAGGATGAAGCCGAGGCGGACATTCGCCGCCGGGTCGCCAACAAGGAGGTGATCATCGGTTTCGGCCACGCGGTGTACACCGTCGCCGATCCGCGCAACGAGGTGATCAAGGGCGTGGCCAAGCGCCTCGCCGAGCAGAACGGCGACACGCTGACCTACCGCGTCGCCGACCGCATCGAGAGCACGATGTGGGAGCTGAAGAAGATGTTCGCCAACCTCGATTGGTTCAGCGCCGTCGCCTACAGCCAGATGCGGATTCCGACCGCGATGTTCACGCCGATCTTCGTGATTTCGCGCACGAGCGGGTGGGCCGCGCACGTGATGGAGCAGCGCGTGGACAACAAGCTGATCCGCCCCACGGCGAACTACACGGGACCGGAAAACCTCAAGTTCGTGCCGATATCAGAACGGTAGCGTCGCTGTTTTTTGCGTGATTCATTGCACGCTGTGCGAGTTTTTATTGACAGCAACGGGTCTGCCGCGTGACAGCGAAATCAGGTGGGCGTTTCGTCGATTCGCGCGGCATCGTGCCGAGCCTCGATTTGCCCACCGGGAGCGTCGCGATGCCGGGACTCTTGTGTCAGTTTGTTACCTGCTCCGGCCGAGTACGCCCTCAATTGGCAGCCTGCAAACGGTCACAGGAGGACCCAGAGAATGACTGAAGAAACCCAGACCAAGCGGCGGGCCCAGGCGATGGCCAGGCGTGCCGCCACCAAGACTGCACCCGCCGCGGCGCCCGAAAAGCCGGCAGCCAAGCGCGCTGCGGCTCCGCGCAAGGCGGCGGCCAAGGTGGCCGAGCCTGCACCTGCAAAGGCGACGCGGCGGAAGGCTGCGCCGAAGGTAGCGGCGGCCGAGACCAAGGCTGCGTCAGCACCGAAGAAGACGGCGGCTCCGAAGAAGCCCGCCGCCAAGGCCGCACCCGCGAAGGAAGCTCCGAAGGCGGCAGCGGCCAAGCGGACCACCCGTGCCACGAAGACGGCCGCAGCACCCGCGGAGAAGAGCGAAGCGGCAAAGACCATGCGGACGGCCAAGTCGCCTGCAACGCGCAGCGCGGCAGCCAAGAAGCTCGGCTCGACCGGCGCAACCGGCCGCGGCCGCAAGCCCGCGTCTCCGGCGAGCTAGTCTAGAGCAACGTCGCCCTGACTGGAATCGCGACAGCGACGCCAGTCATGCGACAAAGTTGCTCGCCACCAAAGTAGCTAGACCGCCGCCCTGACACAGTCAGGGCGATAGCGGTCTAGCCGCAAACTCAGCGCGTCACTCCCGGAGCGTTCCGGGAGTGACGCGCCCACTTCCTAAACGTCATCGCGAGAAGCGGAGCGGCGTGGCGGTCCAGCGGCGGCACGAGCTGAAACGGGCATGGATTGCTTCGTCGCTCCGCTCCTCGCAATGACTGTTCACGCGGCCTTCTCGAAGGCCGACAGGAAGAAATCCCGGCCGCCGAAATTGCCGGACTTCAGCGCCAGCAGCATCGGCGCCGCACTGCCCTCCGCCAGCGTCCACGGCACGCCCGGATCGATCTCCGCGCCGATCCGCAGCCGCTTGACGCCGAGCGCGCCGACCACCGCACCGCTGGTTTCCCCGCCAGCCACCACCATCCGCCGCACGCCGCGCGCGACCAGCCCCTGCGCGATCCGAGCCATCGCGGATTCAACCAGCGCGCCGGCATTCTCGCGTCCCAGCTTCGCCTGCAGCGCGGCCACCTTGTCGGGCGGAGCCGACGCCGCGATCACCACCGGCGTGTCGCCAAGCTTGCCCTCCGCCCAATCCAGCGCTTCGCGCACCAGCGCATCGGCGTCCGGTGTGGCGAGCGGGTCCAGTTCCAAAGTCGGTACCCGATCGCGGGCTACCGCGACTTGGAACAGCGTCGCGCGCGAGCACGACCCGGCCAGCACCGCCGCATGACCCGGCACAGTATCGAGCCCCGACGCATCAGCGCTCCCAAGCAAGCCGAGCCGGCGAAAATTCTCCGGCAAACCCATCGCCACGCCGGATCCGCCGGTGACCAGCGCGTGCCCGGCCACCGCCTCGCCGATCGCCAGCAAATGCGCGTCGCTGACCGCGTCGACGATCGCATAACGCCGCCCCTGCTCCTTCAGCGCCGACAGCGCCGCGCGGATCGCAGAAGCACCTTGCTCGACCGTCGCAAACGCGACGAGCCCGACCGTGCCATCGGTCTGCCGCGACAGCACGCGCACCAGATTGGCGTCGCGCATCGGCGTCAGCGGATGGTCCTGCATCCCGCTCTCACTGAGCAGCGCGCCGCCGACGAAGAGATGGCCCTGGTAGACGCTGCGCGCGTTGGCGGGAAACGCCGGGCAGGCGATGGCGAAACCGGCGTCGAGTTCCGCGAGCAGCGCATCCGCGACCGGGCCGATATTGCCCCGATCGGTGCTGTCGAACGTCGAGCAATACTTGAAGAAAAACTGCCGGCACCCGGCGCCTTGCAGCCAGGCGAGCGCCGCGAGGCTCTGCTGCACCGCCGCCTCCGGCGCAACGGTGCGCGATTTCAGCGCGACCACGATCGCGTCGGCGTCCGGCGCCGCCTCGCCCGGCTCGGGCACGCCGATCACCTGCACGGTGCGCATGCCGCGGCCGACCAGCATCGACGCCAGATCGGTTGCACCCGTGAAGTCGTCCGCAATACACCCCAGCAGCGCCATGGCTATTCCTCCACAAGTGCGGCGAATTCCCGCGCCTGCTGCGTCCAACTCGGCAAGGCCTGCCCGGCCTCCCATGCCGCCTGCGCCATGTCGGCGCGCAGCGGATCGTCGAAAATGACCCGGCGCAGCGTCTTGCCGAAGGTGGCCGGGTCATCGAGCGCGCAGACCGCGCCGGATTCCGCGGTCACGAACGCGCCGGATTCGCCGCCATCCGTGACCACCACCGGGATGCCGCGCCGCAACGCCTCAGCCACGCCGGCAGCGTAACCCTCCCAACGCGTCGCCAGCGCAAACACCCCAGCCGACCGCCAGGCGTGCTCCAGGGCATTGGCGGTCGGATCGGCAAGCAACGTCGCCCGGTGCGACAGCCCGAGTTCCTCGATCAATGCGGCCAACTCGGCGGCGTGCGCGGGCTCGCGGCCGGAATCGCCGGCGATGATCAGCCGCCACGCGAGATCGGTCAGCCGCGACATCGCCTGCAGCAATCGGTCATGGCCCTTGCGCTTGGTGAGCACGCCGACCGCCAGCACGATGACTTCGCCTTCACTCGGCTCGTTTCGCGGCAGGTCCGGCGCCCCTGGCAGGACCGCGTCCGCCGACACGCCGAACTCGGCGCGGAGCCGTTCGGCCACCGGCCGGCTCGTGGCGACAACCCGGCGGAGCCGCGGCAGCATCGCGCACTCGGCCGCGAGCACCGCTTGGCGTGACGCCTCTTCCCGTGTGGCCGCGGCGGCGATATGGTGCACCAGCGCCACCGCGCCGGCTTCGGCCAGCGCGTCGAGCCGCGGCAGCAGCCGCGGCAGCAGCATCCCGTCGATAACCGGGCGCGCGCCTGCCGGCAGTTTCGGGTCGTCGCCTTCGATCAGATCGACCTGGTGGCCCAGGCCGCGCAGGGCAGGGACCATACGGTGAATGTAATCGGTGCCGCCGCCACCGCCGGTCTCGGCCGGGGTCGGCAGCGCGAAAGCCATATGCATCGGGCCGGGGTATCATGCGCGGCGCCCTGCGTCACCCAATGGCGGACCGGGGGCGGGAACAGTGATTACTTTATTGTCCGCGCATCTATGGATGGGGCTGCGACTTCGTGGTGACACCTGGGATGGTATTCGTGACACCGGGTTGACACCGCGCTTTGCACCTTGGCGGCGAACAAACTCGTGAGTATAAGCCCGGCAACACCGCGAGGTGGCGGTGACAAAGGGATCGGCGTAATGATGATCACACTGCCTCAGGACTATCGGCCTTCGGAGTCCGAGGAGTTCATGAACCCGATACAGACCGAGTATTTCCGTCAGAAGCTCTTGCGCTGGCGCGCCGAGCTTTTGCGCGAGGCAGATGGCACATTAGCCAGTCTTTCCTCAGCCGGCGGGATCCACGAGGCCGATATTACCGACCGCGCCAGCGTCGAAACTGACCGGGCATTGGAGTTGCGGACCCGCGACCGCGCCCGCAAGCTGATCAACAAAATCGACCAAGCCCTCCTGCGGATCGACACTGGCAACTATGGCTTCTGTGAAGAGACCGCCGAGCCGATCGGCCTCAAGCGGCTCGAGGCGCGGCCGATCGCGACCATGTCGATCGAGGCGCAAGAGCGGCACGAGCGGATGGAGCGCGTCCACCGCGACGATTGAAACGCGCCCGCACATAAGCTAGGTGTCGGCTCAATCGGCCCAAAGAGGCCCATTGGGAGGGAACACCATGATCCGTCGCCGTACCCTGCTGGCCGCCTCTGCGGGCGCGCTCTGCGCCCCTGCGATCGTCGAACGCGCCAATGCCCAGAGTGCCTTCGACTGGAAGCAGGCGAAAGGCACCAAGCTCGAAGTCAACTTCGCCAAGTCGCCCCGCGGTGACGTCCTGCAAGCGCATCAAAAGGAGTTCGAGGACCTCACCGGCATCAAGGTCGGCTCCGAGCAGATCCCCGAGCAGCAGCAGCGGCCGAAAGTGGCGATGGAAATGGCCTCCGGCCATCCAAGCTTCGACGTCGTCAACGTCGCCATGCACGTCCAGAAGCGCCTGATCGAGAAGGGCCGTTGGATGGAGGATCTGCGGCCGTTGATCGCCGACAAGAACCTGACCGCGCCCGGTCTCGACATGGAGGATTTCAGCCCGGCCACGATCCGCGCCGCGACCGGCCCCGACGGCAAGATCAACGTCCTGCCGATGAACCAGGACCTGTTCATCATCTACTACAACAAGGCGATGTTCGACGCGGCGGGCCTCCAGGCGCCGAAAACCTACGACGAAATGATGGAGGCCGCGCACAAGCTCACCGACAAGAGCAAGGGCGTCTACGGCTTCACCGGCCGCGGCCTGAAGAACGCCAACGTCGTCCTCTACGACAACATCCTGCTCGGCTGGGACCAGGAGACCATCACCCCGGACGGCAAGACGCTGCTGACCGATACGCCGGCCGCGGTCGAGGCGGCGAAATGGTATCAGACGATCATGCGCGAGTGCGCGCCGCCGGGCTCAGTGGGTTTCAACTGGAACGAGTGCCAGACGACGTTCAGCCAGGGCCGCGCCGCGATGTGGTGGGACGGGATCGGCTTCTCCGCCCCGCTGATCGACCCGACCAAGTCCCGCGTGGTGGGCAAGCTGGGCTTCGCGCCGGTGCCGATGGGCCCGAAATCGCAGAACTCCGCCACCTTCATCGACGGAATCGGCATTCCGGTGGGAGCGAACAACAAAGTCGGCGCCTGGCTCTACCTGCAATGGTCGTGCAGCAAGGCAATGTTCCCGAACTGGCTGAAGGAGGGCGCCGGCACGCCGCCGCGTGCCAGCTCCTACAAGGATGCCGAGGTGATCAAGGAGAGCCATTTCCCGCAGGACTGGTTCGAAACGACGCTGACCAGCCTGCGGATCGCCCGCAGCGGCTTGCCGGAGATCATCCCGGTGACGGAGTTCCGCGACACGATCGGCGTGGCGCTGACCAACATCGTCGGCGGCAGCGACCCGGCCACCGAGCTGAAGCGGGCCACCGACGCCTTCAAGCCGGTGCTGGCGAAGTCCAACGAGGCCTAGTGGCCTGCCCCAGAAATCGCCAGCGAATTTCTGGGATGAGCAGGCCAGTAAACCATTGATTTCCTTGTGTCCCACGGTAATCTGAAATCCGTTGGACTTCAGATTAGGGACACTAGGCCGGCGTGGATCACGCGACTGTCGAGGCGAATGGTGGCCGGTTCCACGTGGCGAGCGTCGGCCAGGGCCCGGCGCTCCTCTTGCTGCACGGCTGGCCGGAGTTCTGGCTGACTTGGGAGCCGGTGATGACCCGGCTGGCCAGCGCCCACCGCCTCATCGCGCCCGACTTGCGCGGCTTCGGCGACAGCAGCAAGCCACCGGGTCCCTGGGGCGCGGCGGAGCACGCGGCCGACATGCTCGCGCTGTTGGATCGGCTCGGGGTAGGCCGCGTCGGCGTGGTCGGGCACGACGTCGGCGGCGCGGTGATGCAGGCCTTGGCGCGCGCCGCGCCCGACCGCTTCACCGGGCTGTTCTTCTTCGACTTCGTCTATCCCGGGATCGGCTCGCGCATGGGCACGCCGGACCGCCTCAACGAGATCTGGTATCAGTCATTCCACCAGATGGACTTCGCACCGTCCCTGCTCGGAAGCTCGCGCGAGGCGTGCCGCCTGTATCTCGGCCACATCCTGCGCCACTGGTCCCACCGCAAGGCCGCGTTTGGCGACGACGTGCTCGACGCTTTCGTCGACAACTTCCTCAAACCGGGCAATCTGGCCGGCGGCTTCGCCTATTATCGCGCCGCGCATCAGGGCCGCGTGGCGATGATCGCAGGCACGGCGCCCGCGCTGCCCCCGATCGAAATCCCCACCTGCATTCGCTGGGCGGAGCACGACCCGTTATTTCCCTACGCCTGGACGGACCGTCTGGGCGAGACCTTCAGCGATCTCGATCTCGACAGCTTCCGCGGCGTCGGCCATTTCCCGCATCGCGAAAATCCCGACCGGGCCGCCAGCGAAATCGCCGGCTTCTTCGCCCAACGGCGCTCATAACCCGGCCGGCCGTATCACGCCGGCCGCCTCCGTGCAGTGCTCTCGATATTCGGCAGCCACGCCTGGCCTGCCGTGACCGAGTGATGCCGGGCGGCCGCGAGTTTCGCCGGCAGCCGCGCGTGGCCGTTACCGCGCGATGCGCTACGACAACCCGGCCGCCTTCACCACCATGTTCAAGCGCTTGCTCGGGGTTCCGCCGCGCAGCTACCTGCCCCAGGCATGAGGCCCTAGTTCTGCGGTGGCAGCGGCGTCCGCGGTGAGGGCGCCGGCGCACCGGGCGCGCCCTGCAGGATCACCCCGCCGCCGTTATAGGCGCGGTTCGCCTGCGGCGTGAACGGGCCCACATCGACCGGCCGTTCCGGATTCGACGTCGCCGCCGGCCGATGCGGCCGCGGATGCACCACCGAGCGGTGGTGCGGCGGCGGCGCGGCGGGCGCTGTTTGCGCGAGCGCCGGGCCGGCGAACAACACGGCGCCCAGCGCGGCGGCAGCAACTCGGTGCATTGCAGTATCCTTTTCCCGCGGCATCGTTGAACTCTGCCGCCAAACAGCATCCTCGCCAAGCGCAATCGACCAGAATCGGCCCGGTGACTTTCCTACCAGAGTGTGGAACTCTGTGATCGGCATATAACATAGTGCCGTAAAGGGAAGGAAACGTTAATGCCCGACGTGATCGCAAGTCAGGCCTCGGCTGCGTCGGTACTCGCCCGGCTCGACCGGCTTCCGACCACGCGCTCGATGTGGGTCCTCGTCACCTTGCTCTCGCTCGGGGGCGCCTTCGAGTTCTACGACCTGTTCATGACTGCCTACATCATCCCCGGCCTCGTCAAGGCGGGGCTGCTGACCGGCGTCAGCGTCGGCATCTTCATCGGCCCGGCGCTGTTCGTCGCCGCCACCTTCACCGGCCTGTTCATCGGCACCTTCGTGTTCGGCTTCGTCGCCGACAAATACGGCCGCCGCTCGATCTTCACCTTCTCGCTGCTGTTCTATTGCGCCGCCACGCTGGTCATGGCCTTCCAAAACAGCGGTTTCGGCGTCTGCCTCTGGCGCTTGATCGCCGGCATCGGCATCGGCGTCGAGCTGGTGACTATTGATACCTACATCGCCGAGCTGGTCCCCAAGCACGTCCGCGGCCGCGCCTTCGCCTACAACCAGGTGATCCAATTCGCCGTGGTCCCGGTCGTCGCACTCCTGTCCTACCTGCTGGTGCCCCAGTCGCCGTTCGGCTGGGATGGCTGGCGCTGGGTCGTCCTGATCGGCTCCATCGGCGCACTATTCGTCTGGTTCATCCGCCGTGCCGTGCCGGAAAGCCCCCGCTGGCTGCTCCAGCAAGGACGGGTCGCCGAAGCCGAGGCGATCACCGAGCAGATCGAGGCAAAGGTGAAGGCGGACCTGAACGGGGCGCCGCTGCCGGCGCCGGCAGCACACGCGGTGGAGCGCGCCGAAGCGCCGGGCAGCTTCGCCGAGATCTGGTCGCCCGAGTATCGGTCGCGGACCATCATGCTGATGGTCTTCCAATTCTTCCAGACCTTCGGCTTCTATGGCTTCGCCGCCTGGGTGCCGACCCTGATCGCCAGCCAACTCCACATCAACCTCTCCGGAAGCCTGCTCTATTCCTTCATCATCGCCATCGCCGCCCCGTTCGGCCCGCTGCTGGCGATGAGCTTCGCCGACAAGTTCGAGCGCAAATGGCAGCTCGTCGGCGCGGCCATCGGCATCGGCGTGTTCGGGGTGCTGTTCTCCTTCCAGACCACGATCTTCATGCTCATCGTCTTCGGCGTGCTGATCACGCTGAGCAACAACATCCTGTCCAACACCTTCCACGGCTATCAGTCCGAGCTGTTCCCCACCCGCGTGCGCGCCCGCGCGGTGGGCTTCACCTACTCGTTCAGCCGGATCAGCACGGTCTTCGCGAGCTTCATCATCGGCTTCTTCCTGCAGACTGCCGGGACCAAGGGCGTCTTCGGCCTGATCGCCTTTGCGATGCTGATGGTCGTGCTCTCCATCGGCATCTTCGGCCCGCCCACCAACCGCCGCGAGCTCGAGCAGATCTCCCACTAACGCACCCCGCGCCCTCCTCGAAAGCCCTCTCCCTCCGGGAGAGGCCCCCTTCGGGAGAGGCCCCCCTCCGGGAGAGGGTTGGGTGAGGGTAGTTCAGCACGAGCCCGATGCCGGCGGCGGTCAGTGTCCGCCGCCGCCAGCCCCGGCCTGGGCGCGCGACAGGAACGCCACCCCCAGCAGGCTCGCCGTCAGCCCGGCGCCGATCAGCAAAAAACAATCCGCATAGCCCATCACCGTCGCCTGCGTCCGGACCTGCGCCGCAAGCCGCGCCAACGCCTGGTCCGAGCCGACGATCTGCCCCATCTGCTGCAGCCGCTCCGCCAGCAGCAGTGAGTTCTGCGTGATCCGCTCGGCGATCGCCGAGAAGTGCCAGTGCTCCCGGTGCTCGGCCGCCGTCGCCAGCATCGCGATCCCGAAACTGCCGCCCAAATTGCGCATCATGTTGAACAGCGCGCTCGCCGCCCCCGCCTGCGCCGGCATGATCCCCACCGTCGCCATCTGCGACAGCGGCGAAATGATGAAAGGCTGCCCCAGCGCCCGCACCAGCTGCGACCATTTGAGCTGATCGATCCCGGTATCCGCCGTCATCGTATACCCATTAAGCAGACAGCTCGCGGCGAACAGCGCGAGGCCGAACCCGAGCACGATCCGGCTGTCGATATACCGCATGATGAATGGCAGAAACGGCAGGATCGCCAGCTGCGGCAGCCCCATCCACATCTGCACCATGCCGATCTGGAACGCGTCATATCCCTGAACTTGTTGCAAATACAGCGGAAGGATGTAGATCGAGCCATAGAGCGCGAGCCCGCTGAGGAAGTTCACCGCGCAGGCTACGGCGAGCGACCGCTTGCGCAGCAGGCGCAGATCGATGAACGGCTCGCGCCGCGTCAGCTCGATCGCAAAGAAGCCGACCAGCGCCACCCCCGAGATCACCGCGCACGTGAATATGGTGTTGTCGCCGAACCAGTCCTTCCGCTGACCCTCCTCGAGCACGTATTCCAGGCAGCCGAGCCCAAGCGCCATGCAGGCGATGCCGCCCCAATCGCCGCCGCGCAGCCGCTCGAGCCGCATTGGCTGCCCGTCGAGCCCCCAGGCAATCATCGCGATCAGCGCCGCCCCAGGGAACAGGTTGATGTAAAAAATCCAGTGCCAGTTATAGGTGTCGGTCAGCCAGCCGCCGATGGTCGGCCCGATCGCCGGGGCGAAGGTGACGGTGAGCCCGAAAATCGCGCCGGCGATCGAACGCTGCGCCGCCGGGATACGGATCAGCATGATGGTGAAACAGGTTGGGATCAGCACGCCGCCGGTAAAACCCTGGCCGATGCGGAACAGGATCATCTCGTTCAGGCTCGTCGCCGTCCCGCACAGGACGGAAAACACCAGGAACAGCGACGCGTTGACGATCAGGTAGCGCCGCAAGCCAAATACGCCGCCAAGCCAGCCGGTTAACGGAATGACAATGATTTCGGCGATAAGGTAGCCGGTGCTGATCCAGCTCCCCTCGTCGAGGCTGGCGCCGAGCGTGCCCTGAATGTCGGCCAGGCTGCTATTCGTGATCTGGATATCCAGCACCGCCATGAACGCGCCGAGCGACCCGCCGAGGAAGGCGATCCAGTCGCGCAGGCTCGCCTTGGTGCGGGGCGCCGCGCTGGCCGTGGCCAGCGCGGCGCTCATGGCCGGGCGTCGGCCAGCGTGCGCAGCCGACCCGGCGGCGCCGTGCGCGTATCGACGCCCACCGTCGCCGACAGCCCCGGCCGCAGCTGGCCTAGCCGCTCATCCGGCAGCAGCGTGATCCGCACCGGCACGCGCTGCACGATCTTCGTGAAGTTCCCGGTCGCGTTCTCCGGCGGCAGCAGCGCGAAGGTCGAACCGCTGCCGGGCGCGAGACTGTCGATCGTCCCGCGCAGTCCCTTGCCGCCGAGCATGTCGACATCGAGGCTCACCTGCTCGCCCGCGCCCATATGCGCGAGCTGCGTCTCCTTGAAATTGGCGACCACGTAGAGCGAGGTGTCCATCGGCACCAGGCTCAGCAGCCTTGTCCCGGCCTGGACATACTGCCCGGCGCGGACCGTGCGGTCGCCGACCGCGCCGTCCGTCGGCGCCGTGATCACGGCGTAGGACAGGTTGAGCTCGGCCTGCCGCGCCACCGCTTGCGCCCGCAACAGCGCCGCTTGGGCGCGGCCAAGCTGGGCCCGAAGTACCGTGACCTGCTGGCGCGCGCCCTCCGCGGTCGCACGGGAATGCAAGGCAGCGGCCTCTCGCACGCGGATATCGGACTCCGCCTGCTGCGCGCGCTGCACCGAGCCGTTGCCGGTCCGCATCAAGTCGGCGTAACGAGCATTCTCCGCCCGCGCGAAGCTCACCGCGGCATCGGCGCTGGCCACGTCGGCATCCGCCGCGGCGACCGTGCTCGCCTGCAGCTCAAGCTGCGCCTGCAGCGCGTTGATGTCGGCCTCCGCCGAGGCGACATCGGCCCGCGCCTGGGCGAGCGAGGCCTGCAGGTCGCGATCATCCAGGCGGGCGAGCACATCGCCGCGATGGACCCGCTGGTTGTCGCCCACCAGGACCTCGGCCACCTGGCCCGCGACGCGCGAGGAGACCGCAACCATGTCGGACTGCACATATGCATCATCGGTCGATTCGATGAATCGACCGTTAACCCACCAATCGCGGCCATACACCCCGGCGCCGGTCAGCACCGCGGCCGCCACGGCCGCCAGCAGCAGCCGCTTGCGCATCCGCTTAGGCGCCGCCGCCGGCTGCCAAACCAGCGGGCGCTCGGCGACCACCTGTTGCGATCCGTCCATCACTTGTACTCCGGGCCCGCGATGCGGTGCCCCATGTGATCGAGAAGTTCGTCCAGCATCTCGCTGAACTCGGCTTTGCGCGCCGGGCCAAGGCGGCCGAAGAACCGCTCCTGCTCGGCGATCGCCAACGCCACGGCGCGCTCGAGCAGGGCACGCCCGGCTGCGGTCAGGGCGAGCACGTTCGCCCTGGGATCCGCCGGATGCGGCGCGCGCGTGAGCAGCCCCTTGGCCTCCAGCGTGCGGACCACCTTGCTGATCGTCATCCGGTCGACCTGCATAAGCTCGGAGAGCGCGGTCTGCGACGGGCGGCTGCAAGCGCAGTGCTCCAGCGCGCGCATAACGAAGAACTGCATATGGGTCAGTCCGGTGGGCGCCAGCGCCGCCTCGACCCGGCGGGTCCAGCCATGCCGCAACATCCACAGCCGATACCCGAAGCTGCGGGCGGGAAGGAGCTCGGCGTCGTCCAGGATCGGCATCTCAATGTCCATGGGCTTACTATAAGCACGTTTACAATAAGCTCAAGCCTCGTGACCCCGTCCGCGCATGCGAGCCGCGCTTGGCCGCCTGGCTTTTTTGGGCATCAACCAACCCTTAACCCTCTCGCGACATCATCGTCGTCGTCCCGAAAGGGCTCGCCGCCATCCGGGCGCGCGAGCGGACGCTGGCAGAATGAAACGAATACTGAACGGGATCAGGCGGCCGCGCGAGGGCACCAAAGCAATTCTGGCGGTTGCGCCGGAGTGCGGCGCGATCTTTTGCCTGCTCACAATGATTTGGTGGGGCATCTTCATCACCCTCGAGCACCAGCGCAGCGAGAATATCGGACAAGCCGCGCGCGACACGGCCAACCTGGCGCATGCGTTCGAGGAAAACTCGCAGCGCGTCATGGCAGGTGGCGATCAGGTCCTTCTGGCGCTCCGCGCGGCCTACGGCAGGGACGGCCCGGCATTTGATCTGCGCCGCTGGGTATCGCAGGAAAACGCCCCCGATTGGTTGACGGCGCAAATCGCCATCATCGGCCCCGATGGTATGTCCGTGGCCAGCACCGCCTCGACGCAGCGGGTCAGCGTCGCCGATCGGGAGCACTTCATAGCGCAGCGCGACTCGCACGAGGACCGGCTCTTCATCAGCCGGCCAGTCCTCGGCCGCTCGAGCGGCCGCTGGACGATCCAACTCACCCGCAAGCTGGTGTCGCCCAGCGGTGCCTTCGCTGGCATCGTTGTGCTCTCCATCGATTGTTACGAGCTGTCTGGCTTCTATCAGTCGCTGAACCTGCAGATGGGCTATATCGCCCTGTTCGGGACCGATGGCGTGATCCGCGCGCGGGGCCCGGTCGTCGACGGCATGATCGGGTCGAATATTGAGAAGGCCGGTGCGCCGCCCGAAGTCCTGCGTAAGCCACAGGGCACGATCCGCGCACAGAGCGCGTTCGGCCTGCTGACCATCAGCTACCGCCGGCTCGACGCATATCCGCTCATCGTGATGGTCGCTTTCGCCGACAAGCAGGTATTGGCGGATTACCGGAACGTTCGCCTCCGGCTGCTCTGGTCCGGCGGCGCTGGGAGCGTCATCCTGCTCTTGGTCGGCACCATATGGGTTCGGCAACGCAATCGATCCGTCGCCTTCAAGCAAGCGCTCTCGCTGACCCTGGACAACATGAACCAGGGTCTGGTCATGATCGACCGGCATTCGCGGGTGCGGGTCGTCAACCGGCGGGCGCTCGAACTCCTGGGCATTCCGGCGCTGCGCATTGCAATGTTTCGTTCTACGCGGTCTCGCTTGCGCGGAGCCGCCGAGGACGAGGTGACAGGCGCGCTGTCCAACTGTCTTGCACCAAGCAATGGCCGCCGCAACGAAACCCCAGGCGCCAACGGACTTTTGGTCGAGGCGAGCCGTTCCCTGATCCCCGGCGGAGGTGCCGTCCACGTCATGACCGACGTGACGGCCCGGTATCAGGCAGATCGGCGGATCCGGCACATGGCCATGCACGACCACCTGACCGGCCTCGGCAATCGGGTGCTCTTCGTCGAAGAAGCCGACCACCTGCTGGAGACCAGCCGCGCTTGCGGCCAGCCAATGGCTCTGCTGTGCCTGGATCTGAACGGCTTCAAGCGCGTCAATGACACATTCGGCCACGACGTCGGCGACGAATTGCTGATCGTCGTCGCACGCCGCCTCGACGAGACAATCTCGCCGTCCGATCACGTGTCGCGTAGCGGCGGCGACGAGTTCGCGATTTTGTCGTCCTCCCCAGACCAGCCCAAGGCCAGCCTTGAGCTCGCATCGCGCGTCGCCGCGGCGCTGGACGAACCGTTCCAGGTGGCGGGACAGCAATTGCTGATCGGCGCGAGCATTGGCATCGCCACATATCCAGTGAACGGAACCTCGCGGGCCGAGCTGGTGCGCAACGCCGACCTCGCGCTCTACGCCGCCAAAGCGGAGCGCGTGCCTGTTCGCGTCTTCGACCCGTCAATGGCGGACGCTGTGCAGGATCGGCTGCGCATGGAGGAGGAACTCCGCGCGGCCATCGGCACCGACCAGCTTTACTTGGAGTATCAGCCGCAATTCCGTACCTCGTCGCTCGAAGTCGTCGGCTTCGAAGCCCTGGTGCGTTGGAACCACCCGGTGCGCGGCAAGGTCCGCCCAGACGTATTCATTCCAATCGCCGAAGAGACCGGGTTGGTGATCGGCCTTGGGCGCGTGATCCTCGAACAAGCCTGCAGGGCCGCTCTCAATTGGCCGGATGAAATCCGTATCGCGGTCAACCTTTCGCCGATCCAGTTCCGCGACCCGCGCTTGCCAAGCACCGTCGCCGAGCTGCTCGCCAAAACCGGTTTGCCGGCCAGCCGCCTCGAGCTCGAAGTGACGGAAGGCGTCTTGATCGCCGACGAGCGGCAGGCCATCGAGACCCTTACGGCACTCCGCGCGCTCGGCGTCGCGCTCGCGCTCGATGATTTCGGGACCGGCTACGCGAGCCTGAGCTATCTTCGCAAATTCCCCTTCGAGCGCATCAAGCTGGATCGTTCGTTTGTGCAAGCCCAGGTGCACGAAAAGCGGTCGCGCTACATCCTCGAATCTGTGCTCGCATTGAGCCGCAATCTCGGTCTCGGCGTCGTCGCAGAGGGGGTCGAAACCCGAACCCAGCTTCGACTTTTGCGTCAGCAAGGCTGCCAGGATGTGCAGGGATTCCTGATCGGCAAGCCGATGGCAGAGGCCGAAACCACCCGAATGATCTCACCCCGTGGGACGTTTAACACGCCAATACGTACTACAGTCCCAATCAGCAACCTGGCGGCCACAGGCAGGTGACATTGGTGGTACAATTGCCACTTGAAGGCGATCTAAAATGTGACAGTTCGCGTTTCAGTTGACTTTAACACCGATCCGGTGCCAATTTAGAACACGACAAGCGAAAGCTATCCCTTTTCGGGAATTTTATCCTGCTTGCGATACTTATGAGTGTTTTTTGGAGCTTTTGTGCCCCGATGTGGGTCACAGCTCCCGCCTACCACGGGGTGTTTCAGTGACGCTGGGCTGCACGACAGAAAAATTGCCGGCTTCGCTGACCGAGGCACTTGATGCCGCAGCGGCCAACCGGGTCGCTTTCACTGAGTTGGCGACCGGGCGAAGCATAACGTTCGGTGACATCAGGCGATCAGCTCGCGGCCATATCGGCGCGCTCCAGCTTCTCGGTCTGCGCGAAGATGACGTCGTCGTTTACCTCCTGGAGGACCGCCTCCACATGGTTCCGATCGTGGTCGCATGCTGTGACCTCGGTCTGCGCCTGGTCATACGCTGCGCCTCCGGCAAGAATGCGCATGAACCGGCCCTATCACGGCGGCATCCCGCAAACCTTGTCATCGGCCCGGCCCGGCTGCGCCGGTTATGGGCAGGCCCGGAAAGCCCCGGACAATTCCTCACTCCACAGGAGCTGGAGCGGGCCGGCCAGCGTTCGGTCGCCGAGTGGGAAGTTTCGGGTTGGCTTGGCCGCGAATCGGCGAAGCTCGCCCTTAATGCGAACGGCCACGTAGAACCGGCCTGGATCACGCACTCGACGTTGCTCAAATCCGCGGCCAATTTTCACCTGGCCTATCCCCTATCGGCCGGGGAAAAGCTGCTAACCACGTCCTCCGCATTGACCGCGGAAGGTCTCGGCATGTCCGTCATCATCCCGATCATCCTCGGGATGTCGACCGTGCTGGCCGACACAGCGCTGCTGGACAACCCGGCCGCCTATTGGCGGGCTGCCGAGCGCGTGGGCGCCACAATCTGCGAGAACCCCGCCAACGGATTCCAGTTGCTGCTCGACGCCGACCGTGGTCGAAACCGTCAGATCCCCAATCTGATCCGCTTGTTGCTGACCAGCTCGGGCATCGTCGCCCAGTCTTGTCACCAGAATGCGCAACGAGCTTGGCAGCGCCGGATCTGCCAGGGTTATGGGACGGCAGAACACGGCTTCTGGCTGGCGCACAACCACCATTCGGACCCGGCTGACGTGCTCCACATCCGCAAACAGGCGCTATCAGGTATCGATCTCGCAATCCGGAAAATGCGGGTGCCGTTGGCCCTGCTCTCGGATGCAGGCGGCGACCAAGCCGATTGCGGCGAGATCGTCTTTCAGCGGCCCTCTCCTGAGGCATTGCCGCCGGCCAAACCGAAATCTGCCGGCGAGTTCCGGACCGGAGATTTGGGACAGTTGACGGCGACGGGGGATCTGATCGTTCGGCACAGGCTGGCTGACGTCGCCGTGCGTGATGGCTCTGCCGTGCTGTTGACCGAAGTGGATGCGCTGCTTCGTCAGCATGACGCGGTGACCGCGAGCAAGACATTCCGCGAGCAGCCGAATTCCCCATTGAGCCGCATCATCGCCGCTTGCGTGACGGAGGCGCCTTCTGCCGAGCTTCGTGAGTGGCTCGCGGACCGTGTCGGTCCGAGATGGCTGCCGGACGAGATCGTACCGGTGCACAACCTTCCCCACGGTCCTGCGCTCGACGTCCAGGTCGACACGTTGCGCGCGATGGTAAGCGGCAGCGCATGCAACGATCTTGTCGCCGCCCTGACAGCGCGCAAGTTCCGGCGCAACCCCTGCTATAAAGAGCCCGAGCTTCGCCAGCTGATCCAATCTGCCATTTTGGCGCTGCGTCCCATCGAGTTCTTCATGTTTTGGGGATGCGGCCCGCGGCACGACGCCGCCACGCCTGATCGGGTGGCGCTCGCTGCCCTCGAGGATATCCTCGATACCGTCGGCCGGGTCGCCCCGATCCAGGCCCGAGCCGTCATCATCCTCACCGATCTGCACGCGCGCAACAACGGCTACCACCAGGAACACTACAACGCCTACTTCGCAGCAATCGAGCGCGCGGCGGCCGGGCTGAACGTGACGTTCCGGCGCGAGTCCGAGATCTGGGCGCGCGGTGGGCTCAGCATGGAACGCGTCGGCCGCTTCGCCGCCAGCACTGAGTTCGAAGCCAAATGGCAGGTCTTCCCACTGCAAGACCGCTTCATGACGCAAGCAAGCCGCCACTCCAAAATGGCCGATCGAGCCGAGGCGGCCCGGCGTTACTACGCGATCTGCCTGTTAGAGCGCGAAGTGCTCAAGGCGGCGTTCCAGCAATCCGTTTTCTTGACTTATAACGGCCCCGAATTCAACGACTGCTTCCCGGACCTGCCCACGCTTTACGTCTATCCGGGCCCGCGCGGCCGAACCGACAAGCCCTGGTTCATCCAAGCCGTCCCTGACCCGGCCGAGGCCGCCGAGGCGCAAGCGCCGCTGCCGATCCCCATACGCCTGGCTAGCTAGCGCGTGAACATGCTGCCAGGCGTGCCGGTTCCGGCGAGTGGCGACCGGCACAACGTAAACCGGCGGAGATCGTACCGAGCCAAACCAGGCGCTTGGTTTCGCCCACCGCTCAAACAACGCGCCTCACCCGCAGAATCGCTGGTCTCGACCACGCCTGCGCTGACCGAACCGCGTTTCCTGACCGTCGGCGACATCGGCCTCAGCGTGGAGTTCGGGACCGAGATCACGCAGGAAGCCAACGACGCGGTCGCCGCGCTCGATCATGCCATCACCGCCGCCGAAATCTCGGGCATCGTCGAGACGGTGCCGAGTTTCCGCTCCCTGCTGGTCGTTTTCGAGCCGGCATCGATCGATCGGGCCAGCCTCATCCAGCAGCTCCGATCGCTGCTCGAAACCACGTCAGGCCGGGCCCAACCCATCGGCCGAAAGTGGAGCGTGCCGGTCGCCTACGCCCCATTCGGTGAGGATCTGGCCGAGGTCTCCGCCATGTTGCGCATGTCGGAACGAGAGGTCGTCGCGGCCCATACCGGCGCGGAGTTCCGGGTCTGCATGCTTGGTTTCCAGCCCGGACTGCCGAATCTTGGCGGCCTGCCGCCCCGCCTGCACATCTCCCGCCGAACGGTCCCGCGTGCGCCCGTCCCCGGCGGCAGCGTTATGATCGGCGGTGTCCAAGGCGCAATCATGCCGATGCCGACGCCGAGCGGCTTCTATCTGCTAGGCCGCACCCCGATCCGGCTGTTCGATCAACGGCGCAAGGAGCCCGCCCTGTTCCGGCCCGGCGACTCGATCAGGTTCCGCGAGATCGGCGAGGACGAGTTCGCCGGCATCGAACAGGCGGTGGCAGACGGCGACATTGACGCGGGCGCCGCGTTCGAAACCGTCGGTGCCGGTTAGATGCCCGGCTGCACGCTCCAGGCGGTCGCGCCCGGCCCATTCTCGACCATCCAGGATCCTGGCCGGGTCGGTTGGCGCCGATATGGCGTGACCGGTGCGGGAGCGATGGACCTTGAAAGCCATGCCGTCGCCAACGCGCTGGTCGGCAATCCGGTCGACGCCGCAACCATCGAGTTCGCGCATGGCGGCGGCGAATGGGCGATCGCCGGCGGCAGCGCCCGAATCGCCGTGGCCGGCGGTTCGTTCGCGGCCGCCATCGACGGCAGGCCGATCCCGCCGCTGACCAGCGCCGTGCTGCGGGAGGGCCAGCGGCTGCGGATCGGCGGCGCCAAGGATGCCGTCTGGGGCTATTTGGCCGTGTCGGGCGGCATCCAAGTGCCGTTGGAGCTCGGCAGCCGCGCCACCCACCCGCGCGCCGCGATGGGCGGTCTCGAGGGCCGGCACTTGGTCGCCGGCGACACCCTGCCGCTGCGTGCCGAGCCGATGCCGGACAGCGACCGCACCCTGCAGCGGCCAGCCCGGGACCTACAGGAGCCGGTTCGCGTCTTGCTCGGCCCGCAGGACGACTATTTCACCGCGGAAGCAATCGACACCTTCCTGTCGGCCATCTTCGTGGTGGCCTGGCAGGGCGATCGGATGGGCTATCGGCTGGAAGGTCCACCGCTCCAGCACGCGAGGGGCTTCAACATCGTCTCGGACGCGATCCTGCCCGGCAGTATCCAGGTCCCCGGCAGCGGCCGCCCCATCGTCCTGCTGCGCGACGCGCAAACGACCGGCGGCTACCCCAAGATCGCCACCATCCTGAGTTCGGACCTCGGCCGCTTCGCGCAGCTTCGGCCCATGAGCAAGGTGCGTTTTCGCGCGGTCGACCCAGATGACGCCCAGCTCCTCCGGCGCGAGTTCATCAGCCGCGTGCACGCGACCGGCCTGCATGTTCAGCTTGCGTAGGACAGCGGCGTGATCAGCTGGAGCCTCGTGGGCTTGCTTGGCGCCCTGGCCGGCGCCGGGGCGATCTCCGGTCTGCTGGCCGGCGTGTTCGGCGTCGGCGGCGGCGCGATCGTCGTGACCGTGCTATATCAGGCCTTCCTCTACGCCGGCACGGCGGATGACCTCTGCATGCGCATGGCGCTCGGAACCGCGTTCGCAATTATGATCCCGACGAGCGCCACCTCCTTCCTCGGCCATCTACGGCGAGGCAGCGCGGACCGCCGAGTGGCTCGCGCCTGGGCCATGCCGGTGGTGGCCGGCGTCTGCGTCGGCAGCCTAATCGCCAGCCACCTCGATAGCGGCCCGCTGAAGCTCATCTTTGTCGTGCTCGTGCTGGCAAACGCGATCAAATTGCTGACCGGCTGGCCAGCCTGGCGCGCCGCCTCCGACGAACCGTCTCAGACGGCGATCCGCATCAGCGGCGTCATGATCGGCCTGCTCTCATCCTTGATCGGGATCGGTGGCGGCATTTTCGGCAACATGTTCCTGACCGCCTATGGGCGCCCGATCCACAACGCGATCGGCACGACGGCGAGCCTCGCCGCCTTCATCTCGGTGACCGGCACGGTGACCTTCATCATTTTGGGACTTGGCGTCGCAGGCACGCCGCCCGGTTCGCTCGGCTTCGTCTCCCTGGTCGCCTTCGTCGTCGTCGCCCCGCTCGCGGCCAGCATGGCGCCGATCGGCGTGCGCTTGGCGCATCGCTTTACCCGGCAACAACTGCGGATCGGCTTCGGCTTGTTCCTGGTGACGATCTCCGCCAAGTTCCTCACTGGGTTTTTTGGACTCTCGTAAAAGCTGAGACGGCGTGCCAAGGCGCGTCGTTAACAAACCCTTCACCCAGCCATGGTTTATTGATGCCGTTCTAAGGCGAAGGTGCGATGCGATTTCCTGAAGCCCGTCCCGAAGACCCGCCGGCTACCGGCGAGGGCCGGCTGGCCGCGCAGCTTGACGCGGCGAGCAATCTTGCCCTGTTCGGGGCGACAAAACTCGGGCGCGACGTCTGCGCGTCGATCTTCCTGCACCACCTTCCCTTGTTCACGTCTGACCGGGACAGCAAGCGGCGCTTTGTCGAATGCCTGCTGCTGCTTGGAATGACCAATCTGCTGACCCGGCTGCTGCGCGCTCTCGACGGCGTCGACCTCGATGTCGTCAAGCTCGTGGCCGACGGGGCCGAGCATATGATCCTATCCTTCTCGACCGGCAGAAGCCTGAATATCCCGCTGCACGAAATCGGGCCGCATGCGGCAGCGCGCAGCCAATCTGCCGCCGCATGGAGCACGAAGATCTTGGAGGCGGCCGAGTGTGCAGCGGCACCTGCGCTTCCGCCGCTGGCAACCAAACCAAATCAAGAGAAACCGCAATCAATCAAGTACCGGCAAAAATACGAGCGGCTCGCTGTCACGTAAGCAATAAGCCTACATGTCCACGACGGTGCGGCCACGGGTTCGGCCTTGCACAATCGCCTCCGCCACTTCGGGAACGTCGTCCAGCGAAACATGCGTCGTCATCGAGTCGAGCTTCGCCATGTCCAAGTCTCGTGCGAGGCGCGACCAGGCCTCCTCTCGCTTGGCCAGCGGCGCCATGACCGAGTCGATCCCGGCCAGCATCACGCCGCGGAGCAGAAACGGCATGACCGTCGCGGGCAAGTCCGATCCCTGCGCCAGTCCGCAGGCGGCAACGACGCCGTTATAGCGCGTCGCTGCGAGCACATTGGCCAGCGTGTGGCTGCCGACGGCGTCGATCGCGGCAACCCAGCGCTCCTTGGCGAGCGGCCGGCCAGGACCGGAGAGCGTGCCCGCGTCGATCACCTCATCGGCGCCCAGCCCGCGCAGATACGCGCCTTCCTCCGCCGCCCGCCTCGACGAGGCAATGACCCGGTAGCCAAGCCCGTCCAGTAGCGCGATCGCCACGCTGCCCACCCCGCCGGCCGCGCCGGTCACCAGCACGTCGCCGCGATCAGGTCCGATCCCGGCCTTCTCGATCGCCAGAACCGCGAGCATCGCGGTGTAGCCCGCCGTACCAATCGCCATCGCTTGCGATGTGGTGATCCCTTCCGGCAGCCGCACCAGCCAGCCCGACTTGACCCGCGCCCGCCCCGCGAACCCGCCATCATGCCCCTCGCCGACGCCGAAGCCGTTCAGGATCACGCGGTCGCCTGGCTTGAAAGCCGGGCTTTCCGAGCTCAGCACCTCGCCGGCAAAGTCGATTCCCGGGATCATCGGAAATTTGCGTAGAATCGGCGCCTTCCCGGTCAGCGCCAGACCGTCCTTGTAGTTCACCGTCGAGTGCTGCACCGCGACCGTCACGTCGCCCGGCATCAGATCGTCCTCGCAGAGCGACGTGAACTCCACACGCTGCCCCTGACCCTCCGGCTTCGAGACCCGGATCGCTTTGAACTGGCCGTTCATGATCTCTCCCTTGCTATTCAGCCGCCCCAACCTCGTCCATCGCCAGCAGCGCGTAAGTCGCCAGCCAGTGCTCACCCATATAGTCCGCGTCAAGATGGCCCAGGCTCGCCTCCGCGTGCCGATCGGCTGCATCCAGCATGACCGGCCGCCTCGCATCCTCCAGCGGCAGCGACGATGCGAGGGCGCGCAAGCACCAGGCGCGGCTGAGGTTCAATCCGTCGAGATGCGCGATCTTGCCATCCGTGCGGTCGCTGATGATGGCGGGCGTGAACAGCGCCGGGGGCTCGCGCGCCGCAAGCCGCGGCAAGAATCGGTCGAACCAGGACCCAAACTCGCGCGGCCGAACTAGCCGCCGCATGCATTCCGCCTCGACCAGCGCCGACGACAAGAAATCATCCTGGCTCGGCTCACCCCAGGCCGGGCAGTCCGCATCGCCATAGTACCAGCGCTCCGCCGTGCCGGCCAACAGCGCGAACAACGCCTTGTCTCCCCCAATCTCGGCATAATCGGCCGCCATGCGAAGCGCGAACGCGGTGTTGAAATGCGTGCCGACCCGCACCGGATAGCTCGCGACTGGCAAAAAGCGCCGGAACCGCTCGGCGAACGCCTCCGCGAGTGGCGATAACGCCTCCGCCCAGCGTGGTTCCGGCAACAGCGCCAGCTCGGCCGCCAGCTTCAGCAACCACCCCCAGCCATACGGCCGCTTGAACCCGCGTGCCGTGGGCGCCGCCAAATAGACGCACTCACCTGCCACTTTCTCCGACGTGAACTGCAGATCGAACAGCTCCTCGATCACCGCCGCCTCCGGCGCGGCCGGGAATCGCCGCCGCAGCCGCGCCAGCAGCCAGTAACTATGGACGCAGGAGTGCCAATCGAAGCTGCCGTAGAACACGGGATGCAGTTCGGACGGCGTGCGCGCGTCTTCCGGCCCGGCCAGGGTGTGATCCGGCTTGTTCGGATACTCCCGGGTGACGTGGCCGAGCGCGATGCGCGCCAGCCGGCCGCCGGTTCCCGCGTCGATCAATTTCGAAATCGTGCCATGGGGTGAACTCCTTGCCAGGCGGGGTTATCGCGTGATCTCTCGCCGCACGCGTAGTACCATCGTTCGATGTCCGATGATGATGCCGTCCCATTCGAAAAGCGACGCTTCCGCACCGCCGCCCGGCATTATCTGACGGGGCGGCCGCCATACCCGGCCTGCCTGATCGCCCGCGTCGCACAAATCTGCGCGCTAGGACCCGGCGACCGCGTCATGGATCTTGGCTGCGGCCCGGGCCAGCTCGCGCGCGCCTTCGCCCCGCTGGCAGCCCAGGTGATGGCGCTCGATCCCGAGCCGGAGATGCTCCGCGTGGCGCAACAGGCTTCGGAAGGCTTCGGCAACATCGAATGGCAACTCGCCGGGTCGAACGATCTGTCGCCTCGCTTCGGGCAGTTCCGTCTCGTCTGCATGGGCCGCTCATTCCATTGGATGGATCGGCCAGAGACGCTGCGCCGCCTCGACGGAATGACCACGCCCGACGGCGCCATCGCGCTGTTCCACGACACGCATCCGGAGGTCCCGGACAACGCGTGGTATGGGAGTTACCGTGATATTTTAAGGCGTTACCGCGACGGCGAAGTGTCGTTGCACCGGGCGCCCGACTGGATGCGGCACGAAGGCGTGCTGCTCGGTTCCGCCTTCTCGCGCCTCGAGGAGATCGGCGTGTACGAGCGCCGCGACGTCTCGGTGGACACGCTGCTCGACCGCGCGCTGTCGATGTCGTCCAACTCTCGCGCGCGCCTCGGCGAGCGGGCCGACGCGATGATCGCCGAGCTGCGCGCCACGCTGCCGCCCGGCGGCGCGCGCGAGGTGATCGTCGGATCCGCCCTGCTCGCCTGGCGGCCGGACTCGCCTCACCGGGTCAGCGACGCCTTGAACGCGAGCCGTTCGAGGTAGTGCAGCACCAAGGCGACCGCCTCCGGGCCGCCCGCCGCCATGAACGCCGCGGGCGTCTTCCGGCCAAACGGCTTCTCGGTGATCCGAGTGGCGAGCCATGGCGCTGGCTCCAGCCGAAGGTCTTCCAAATGCCGGTCGATCGCACGCAGCAGCTCGTAACGATCCACTTGCGCGCCAGCCAACCGGAACCGCGGCCGCTTCCCGCTGGCCGGGCGCGGCGGGCCGCCGATCAGCGCCAGCGCCTGCTCGTCCGCGACGCGCCACCGATCGATCAGCGCCCAGAACGCCGCGCCGGTGATCGAGCGCTCCGGCGCGTCGCTTTCGTCTCCGCTGCGGTCCTGCGATCCAGCCACCGCCTTTGCCTCGCACGCTCCGCCGCCAATGGCCGATCACGTATGCGCCAGCACCGCTTTCGCCCCCGATCCCGGCCGCGATAAGCCTTCCCTGATGGATGATGATGACGACGAGGCGGACGGCCCGCCGCGCCTGCCTGGCGGCAAGTTCTACATGACCCCGAACGGCCACGAACGCCTCCGCCGCGAGCTCGCCGACCGCCGCATCGAGCGGCACCGGGTCGTCGAGATCGTCGCGTGGGCCGCCAGCAACGGCGACCGCAGCGAAAACGCCGACTACAAGGAGGGCAAGCGCCGTCTGCGCGAGATCGACCGCCGCCTCCGCTTCCTCGACCGCCGGCTGGCGCACGCCGAAGTGGTCGACCCGGCCGCCCAGCCCCGCCGCGACCAGGTATTCTTCGGCGCCACCGTCACCTACGCGAACGAACAGGACGAGCGCCGCACGGTCTCCATCGTCGGCGTCGACGAGGCGGACATGGCGGAGAGCAAGATCAGCATCGCCTCACCGCTCGCCCTTGCCCTGCTGCGCGCCCGCGCCGGCGACGAGGTCAAGGTGCGCACGCCGCGCGGCGTGGAGACGATCGAGGTGCTCGAGATCCGTTACGCCAGTTAGACCGCGTGCGGTCGAGCGCCTATCCTGCAAGCAGCCAAGGAGGCGCGGACATGAGCTGGCTACCGTCTGAAGATGCGTCGAGCAAAGCCCTGCCCGGGCAGGTGGAGCTCGTGCTGCTGCCGCGCGCACACGACCTTGGCGGCTTCGAGGTCCGCCGCGCCCTGCCGGCCAGCGAACGCCAGATGGTCGGGCCCTTCATCTTCTTCGACCAGGTGGGCCCCGGCGAGTTCCTCGCCGGAAGCGGCCTCGACGTGCGCCCGCACCCGCATATCGGCCTCTCGACCGTGACCTATCTCTTCCAGGGCGAGATCTTGCACCGGGACAGTCTCGGCTCGAACCAGCCAATCGTGCCCGGCGACGTGAACTGGATGACCGCCGGCGGTGGCATCGCCCATTCCGAGCGCACCGGCCTCGCCCAGCGCAGCCGCGCCAACCCGCTATTCGGCATCCAGTCCTGGGTCGCGCTGCCGAAGGCCGACGAGGAGCGCGCACCGGATTTCGCCCATCATGCGGCGAGCGCGTTGCCCTTGGTCGAGGACCGCGGCGCCTGGCTGCGCTTGATCGCCGGGTCGGGCTGGGGCCTCGCCGCGCCGGTCGCGGTGTCCTCGCCGCTGTTCTACGCCGATGCGACGCTCGCGCCTGGCGCCTCGGTAGAAATGCCGCGCGAGCACGAAGAGCGGGCGGCCTATCTGCTCGAAGGCGCGGCCGAGGTGGCGGGCGACACCTTCGAGGCCGGCCGCATGTTGCTGTTCCGCTCCGGCGACGCGATCGCGCTGCGTGCCGGCCGGCGCGGCGCTCGCATGCTGCTGCTGGGCGGCGCGGTGATGGACGGCCCGCGCTATTTGTTCTGGAACTTCGTCTCCTCCTCGCGCGAGCGGATCGAGCAGGCCAAGGCCGACTGGCGGCATGGCCGTTTCGGCCGCGTGCCCGGCGACGAGGCCGAGTTCATCCCGCTGCCCGAGGGCCGCGAGACCATCGAAGCGCAGGGCCGAACGGCATGATCGATCTCCTCGAGATCGGCCGCGAGCAGATCGGCGCGGCGCGGCGTCTCATCGCGCCTTATGTGCGGCACACGCCGATTCTGGCCGTGCCGCCCGGCGATTTCGCCATCACCGCTGCCGCCCTCGCGCTCAAGCTAGAGTTCATGCAGTACACCGGCTCGTTCAAGGTGCGCGGCGCGTTCGCCAACCTGCTGATGCGCGATATCCCGGCGGCGGGCGTGGTCGCCGCGTCGGGCGGCAATCACGGCGTGGCTGTGGCCTTCGCCGCGCGCCGGCTGGGCGTCCCCGCCCACATCTTCGTCCCCAGCGTGGCCTCCCCGGCCAAGATCCGCCTGATCCGCGAGCTGGAAGCCGAACTCGTCATCGTCGGCGACCGTTACGCCGACGCGCTGGAGGCCAGCGAGCGTTTCGTCGCCGAAAGCGGCGGCCTTCCGGTGCACGCCTATGACCAGCTTGAGACTGTGCTGGGCCAGGGCACGATCGGGCTCGAACTCGAATCCGACGTCCCGGACATCGACACCGTGCTGGTCGCCGTCGGCGGCGGCGGGCTGATCGGCGGGATCGCCGCCTGGTATCGGGGGCAGGCGAGGGTGGTCGCGGTCGAGCCGGAACTCGCGCCGACGTTGCGCGACGCGCTCTCCGCCGGCCGCCCAGTTGACGCGCCGGCCGGCGGCATCGCCGCCGACTCGCTGGCGCCGCGCCGGGTCGGCGAAGTGACCTTCGCGATCGCCCGCCAGCACGTCCACGGTGCCGTCGTCGTCTCCGATGACGCGATCCGCGCTGCGCAGCGTGCGCTCTGGGACACGGCCCGCATCGTCGCCGAGCCCGGCGGGGCCACGGCGCTCGCCGCGCTCACGTCCGGCCGCTACCGCCCGGAGCCCGGCGAGCGCATCGCCGTCCTCGTCTGCGGCGCGAACACGGCAGCCGTCGATTTCGACCGGGTCTGACCCCTCGCCATTCGGCTTCTACGGCCACGATCTGAGCCGGGTCAGCCGAGGCCTTGAAGGATCAGCTCGGCCGACAGGGCCAGCAACCCGGCGAAGAAGCAGGTCCGGAACAAGCTCGGCCGGATCCTGCTCCGCATCCAGCCGCCGGCCGCCATGCCCGCCAAGGCAGGCGCGAGCGCCAGCAGCGATTGGACGGCGGCGCCGAGCGGGAGGGCGCCGTGGAACGCCAGCCCGGCGGCGAGCGCAATGGTCGAGACCGTGAACGACAGCCCGAGCGCCTGCACCAGCTCGTCCCGCTCGAGCCCGAGCGCGCCCATATAGGGCACCGCCGGGATGACGAACACGCCCGTCGCCCCGGTCACCAGTCCGGTCGCCCCACCCACCGCCGGCCCCGCCCAGGCCTCCGCCGCTTCCGGCACGCGCGGGCGAAACCGCGCCAAGCCGGAGACCGCGTAGACCGCCAACGCGATACCGAGCCAGGCCGAGGCAAACCCGGCCGCACCGCCGGCGATCACCCCCGATCCCGCCCAAGTCCCGGCGACGATACCGAGCATCATCGGCCACAGCCGCCGCGCCAGATCGCCGAGGCGCGGCCCGGCCGCGAGCTGCCATAGGTTCGTCACCAACGAAGGGATCACCAGCAGGGCAGCGGCCTTCGCCGGCGCCATGACCAGCCCGAGCAACCCCATTCCGACCGTCGGCAACCCCATCCCGATCACGCCTTTGACGAACCCGGCGAGCAAAAAGGTCAGGGCAATCGATGGCACGGAATGCATGCCGAGAGGTTGCGGTCGCCCGCACCGCTCCACAATGTGGCATTGCTTGAGTCTACCTTCGCCCCGGCCGTAGGCTGGCCCATGCACTTCGACCTGACCGACCTGCGGCTCTTCCTGTCGGTCGCCGAGACCGGCAGCATCACCGCCGGCGCCGAGCGCGCCGGGCTGGCGCTCGCCTCGGCCAGCGCGCGGGTGCGCGGCATGGAGGAGCAGGCCGGCCTGAAGCTGCTCGAGCGCGGCCGGCGCGGCGTGCAACTGACCCCGGCCGGCCGTGCGCTGCTGCATCACGCCCGCCTCGTCACCCGCCAGGTCGAGCACCTGCGCGGCGAGCTCGGCGCCTATGCGAGCGGGCTGAAAGGCCATGTCCGGCTGCTGGCGAACACCTCCGCCGCCAGCGAGCACCTGCCCGAGCCCCTGGCCCGCTTCCTCGCGCACCACCCCAACGTCGATATCGAGCTGGATGAGCGCCCAAGCACGGACATCGCCTGGGCGGTGGTGGAGGAGGCCGCCGATATCGGCGTCGTCGCCGGCCATGCCGACGTCACCGGCCTCGAGGTGACGCCGTTCCGCACCGACCGGCTGGTGCTCGCCGTCCCCGCGACGCACCACTTGGCCGGCCGCACCCATATCTCGTTCGCCGAAGCGCTCGGCAGCGAGTTCGTCGGCCTGGCCGGCGATCATGCGCTGCAGCTTCATCTATCCGGTCACGCCGCCAGGGCAGGGGGCCGGCTGCGCCTGCGCGCCCGCGTCCGCGGGTTGGACGTGGTCGGCCGGATGGTCCGGCTCGGCGCCGGCGTTGCCGTGGTGCCCGAGCAGGCCGCCTTGCGCTGGCCGCGCGACGGCTTCCAAACCGTGCAGTTGGACGAGCCATGGGCGGTGCGCCAATTATCCATCGTCGTCCGCCACCGCGACGCGCTGCCCGCCCACGCCCGCCAACTCGTCGAGCATCTGGCGGCCAGCAATTGAAGCGAGCCTCCCACCGTCATGGTCCGCGCAGCAGATCGTGTGAAAACCTGATGCATCGGGAGGTTGTCTCGTACTAGGCTCGATTTGGCGATTCGGGGGGTGCGGGACGTGGGCTACATCGAGGGTGTGGAGCGAGAGCAGGTCATGCTTCTGCCGGCGCGGGTCGAAGACTATGTCGGCGCGGGCGCGATGGTCCGCGTCATTGCAGCCTTCGTCCAGACGCTCGACATGACAAGGCTCGGCTTCGTGCGCTCCACGCCGGCCGAGACCGGGCGACCCGGTTACGACCCGCGCGCCATGTTGCGGCTTTATATCTACGGCTACCTGAACGGCGCGCGCTCGTCGCGCCGTCTGGAGCGGGAATGCCGAATCAACGTCGAGTTGATGTGGCTGATGGCCATGCTCGCCCCCGACTTCAAGACGATCGCCGATTTCCGCCGCGACAACGGCGCCGGGATCGTGGGCGCCTGCAAAGCCTTCGTGCTGTTTGCGCGTGAGACTGGCCTGATCGCCGGCGAGGTGGCGGCCATCGACGGCACCAAACTCGCCGCCGCGGCCAGCCGGCGCCGGGTGATGAGTGCTGACGACATCGCCGAGGCGATGCGCAAGCTCGACGAG
This sequence comes from Acetobacteraceae bacterium, assembly GCA_965276815.1. Classification (GTDB taxonomy): domain Bacteria; phylum Pseudomonadota; class Alphaproteobacteria; order Acetobacterales; family Acetobacteraceae; genus JAVVHH01. Next base: position 150,697 of record CBDIBE010000005.1, read on the forward strand.
AAAATCGCCGCGTTCCTTGCCGATATGGACGCGCGCGACGCTGCCGAAGGCGAGGCGTTCGACGAGACGCGCACCGAAGCGGCCCTGGCCAAGCTGCGCCAACGCCGCGGGCAACTGGCCGATCTGGCCGAGCGGATGGCGCGCCACGACCGCGCGCTCGGCGTGCTGGGCGAGCCCGAGGCGCGGCCGATGGGCCATGGCGCGCAGGCCAAACGGCCCGCCTATAACGTGCAGATCGCGGTGCAGGCAGAGAGCCACGTCATCGTTCATCACGAGGTGACGACGGCTGCCAACGACCATGCGCAACTCGAGCCGATGGCGCGCGCGGCACGCGATGCGCTGGGCGTCGAGACGATCCGGGTGGTGGCCGACACCGGCTACGCCAACGCCGGACAGGCGGCGGCCTGCGAGGCGGCCGGCATCGAGCCGGCCGTGCCGGCGCCGCCGCCTGCCAACAATGCCGGACATTACTTCTCCGCCGATCGGTTCACCCAAGATCCGGATGGCGACACGCTGACCTGCCCGGCCGGGCGCAAGCTGCGGCGCCGCGGCACGAACCTTCGGGACCAGGCGCGGCAATACCGGGCGGAAGACTGTTCCGGCTGTCCGCTCAAGCCGCAATGCACGGGCGGCCCGCGCCGTCACGTTTCCAAGTCCTTGTTCGAGGATGCCCGTGACCGCATGAACGCCCGCGCCGACCAGGCCGCGATGCGGCTGCGCCGCTGCACCGCGGAGCATCCGTTCGCAAGCCTCAAACGCGTCTTGGGCGGACGGCTTTTGTTGCGAGGGCAAGCCAACGCCGCCACCGAGACTGCATTTGCGGTGCTGGCCTACAATCTCACGCGCGTTGCCAACATCCTCGGCAGCCAGAGCCTGATCGAGAGGCTGGCTTGAGGGCAAGACCGCGCCACACATTCCGCCCGCCCCAACGCAAACCCGACCGGTCCAACCCCCACCGCGTTTCCACACGGTCTGCCAGGCGGACCATCCACGCCTTCTGCCCCGAAGATGGCCCGCTTCGAGCGCAGTCCTGGATTGTTGGGCGTGGACTGGCGCCGTTCTCCCCTAGGGGCCACCTGCACGCGCAAGCTGCCGAGGCGCGGGAGATCATGACGCAAGAAATCGAGTTCGGCCTGGATACTTTTGGCGACGTGACGTCCGGGCCGGACGGCAAGCTGCTGCATCAAGCCGAGGTGCTGCGCAACGTCGTGGCCGAGGGCGTGCTCGCCGAGTCCGTCGGGGTCGACGTCTTCTCGATCGGCGAGCATCACCGCGCCGATTTCGCCGTCTCCACCCCCGAACTGGTCCTGGCGTCCATTGCCGGGCAGACCGCGCGGATCCGCCTCGGTTCCGCCGTCACCGTCCTGAGTTCGGACGACCCGGTGCGCGTCTACCAGCGCTTCGCCACGCTCGACGCCCTCTCGCACGGAAGGGCCGAAGTCATCCTTGGCCGCGGCTCGTTCACCGAATCCTTCCCGCTCTTCGGCTATGCGCTCGAAGACTACGAAGTCCTGTTCGAGGAGAAGCTGGAGCTGTTCGCAGCCCTCCGCCGCGAAGACGCGATCACCTGGCACGGCCGCATGCGAGCGCCGCTACGCAGCCAGCGCGTTTTCCCACTGACCGAGGCCGGCCTGCAGACCTGGATCGGGGTAGGCGGCAGCCCGCAATCGGTGCTGCGCGCCGCCCGCTACCGGCTGCCGCTGATGCTCGCCATCATCGGCGGCGACCCGCTGCGCTTCCGCCCCTATGTCGATCTCTACGAGCGAACTCTCGCGCAAGCCGGCCAAAACCCGCTGCCGATCGGCGTGCACTCGCCCGGCTACGTCGCCGAGACCGACGCCGAAGCGCGCGAGCAGCTCTGGCCCGCCTTCAAGACCATGCGCGACCGCATCGGCGCCGAGCGCGGCTGGCCGCCCATGCGCCGCTCCGAGTTCGAATCCGAAGCCGAGTCCGGCTCGCTCTACGTCGGCAGCCCGGAAACCGTCGCCCGCCGCATCGCCGCGACCCTGGCCGGCCTCGGAGCCCGCCGCTTCGCCCTCAAATACAGCGCCGGCCCGCTGCCCCATGCGAACCTGATGCGCAGCATCGAGCTATACGGAACCAAGGTCATCCCGCTGGTCCGCGAAATGCTCGCGACCGAACCAGCCCCCGCCCTCGCAACCTCGGCGGCAAACTAACCCCCCGACCGTGATAGCCCTTTCCCTCCGGGAGAGGGTTGGGTGAGGGTGCTTCGCCGAAAACACCCAAAATCATGATCATCCAGCACCCCCGTCGCCTGCAGATACGCCTGCACGATGGTCGGCCCGACAAACCGGAACCCACGGCCCCGCAACTCCTTCGATACCCGGTCGGAGAGCAGACTGGTCGCCGCCGGCCGCTCCCCCTCCGCCCGATGAGTCTGCTGCGGAACCCCGTCCACAAACCGCCAGAGCCACCGATCGAAACTGCCAAACTCGGCCTGCACCGCGAGAAACGCCTTCGCGTTGCTCACCGCCGCCTCGATCTTCCCGCGATGCCGCACCACGCCGGGGTCGGCGACGATCGCATCGATCCGCGCCCCGTCGAACGCCGCGACAACAGCCGGATCGAACCCGGCGAACGCCGCCCGATACGCCTCGCGCTTGCGCAGCACGATCTCCCAGCTCAATCCCGCCTGCGCGCCTTCGAGACACAGCAACTCGAGCAGCACGCGATCCTGATGATGCGGCACGCCCCATTCATTGTCGTGGTATTCCGCCATGAGGGTCGTTGCTGCCCAGCTACAACGGCCTGTCATTCCGGCGTCCTAAAAAATAGCTGGGCGAACCTTGTCACGCGCGGCACATTACACGATAGCAAGCAGCAATAGTGCTGCCCGTGTCATGAAGGGCCTCGCAGCATGCGATCCACTGGTTATTTCGCCTTCGCGCTAGTCGTCGGACTGGCCGCGGGCAGCCCGGCTTTCGCCGCGAACATGTGCCGAGCCGAAAACCTATCCTGCGCCACGACCATGCCGGTCGGCGGCTACTGCGAGTGCACGTCCCACGGCGTGACCAAGGACGGCACCGTCGCCGCCTCCGCGCGCGGCCGGGCCGACAACTCGACCGCCGGCGGCTGCGGCGCCCACCCCAACGCAGCGGGCTGCCGCTAAAGCATGATCGCCAAAGGTGGATCACCGAGGCGTGATGCATCCGAGTAAACATGGCTTAAAGTAGGATGACTGAGCGGAAGCGAGGTCATCCTCAAGTTTGACCAAATGCTTGGCCGATATTGCGCAGAAGGGCTAATTCTGACAACCAACACGCTTCGTGTAGGCCGCCCTAATGCCTGTCCCTGGCCTTCCGCCTAATCCGTTAACATCCTTCGAAAGTGGGAGGGCCCTCTGACGCAATGGTTGTCCCTGCCTGACGGAATGCCTGTCCTCCAGCCTACGGGAATGGCGGAATGGCTGTCCCTAGGTGTTCTAATATCGCAATGGTAAATCGGGGTCGCGAACGGAAGAGTTTTGAACCCGTGAGAAAGGGCGGAGAAGGACGGAGAGCATGTTTTCCACCTCGACCCGCTGCTTGATCTCGTCGAGCGACGGCGACGGTCGTCAACTCGGCCAAGCCTACCGAATGCCTGGGCCGGAGTTTGGCACGGGAGCCTCATCCTTGCCTTCTGTGTCGTCATCCCTGCGCTCAAAGAATGCTCGAACCTGCGCTCGGAAAAGCTCGAATCCAGCCACCGCCTCAGCCGCTCTCTCGACGACGATGCCGAAGTCCAGATTGATGCCATATGTGTTCCGCTCGCGATGTCGGAATGCGCGCAGTCTGTCGAGCACCGAGTAGCACTCGCCCGAGATGATAGGCCCTCGAACGCCCGGGAAAGGCCGAGCCATTCGCCGAAGCAGCGCCATGTGCCACCCATCCGCATGTGCTACCTGAGTTCCATCCACCTCAGTGGCGAGGCGAGCCATCACCCGTTCGCATCCCGTGTAAATCTTTTCCGCCGCAGAGGCGCATATGACCGTCGCCTCCCATTTGTCCTGCATATCAGCCGGAGCTTGGTGCTGGTTCAGCCGGGCGAGCCGAGCGGAAAGGTGGTCCACCTCGACACCGATTTCCGAGAACTCGTTCTCGATGTCAACGTAACTGGGATGCATGGACCGCGCCCTCCGTGAAACGGGCCAGCTTCCACTGAGGCACCTCGTCGAGGTAGACCAAGTCGAACGGAATGCCGCCCAAATGGTCTTCCACGATCCCCTCGATCGCGTATTTAAGGTGCCTAGGGCATTCCGTCACAAGAATGTCGATGTCAGAGTACGGGCCGAACATGCCTCGCGCGAGCGACCCCGTCACAACCGCCTGGACACCCAAGATAGCGAGAGCCGATGTCGCAGCCTGAGCTGCAATCACTGCCTTAACTCGACGCTTTTCCAGAACATCAGCGTCCATCGCCATCTCAACCTCTTGAGCATGAAGTGGCCCTCATGGCTGCAGGGGTCAACAGCATCTTTCCGCTGTCACCCCATTCCCGGCCGAGGGCGTCGCCAACGCCAGTCTGAGTTCGATCTCGCGGACGAAAGGTGCCAGGCCACCGGCCCAGGCATGGTCGCATTTCCGGTCATGACAACACGCAACTAATTAAAGGCACCAATCAGGGACAGACATTCCGAAATTGGGACAAGTATTCCGTCAGCCTACACCTCGCCTTAAACGTCCAGGTTCGCCACCTTCAGCGCGTTGCCCACAATGAACTCCCGCCGCGGCTCGACCACGTCGCCCATCAGCGTCGAGAATATCTGCGCCGCGTCCTCCACGTCGCCGACCCGGACCTGAAGCAGCGTCCGCACGTCCGGGTCGAGCGTCGTCTTCCACAGCTGGTCGGGGTTCATCTCGCCCAGCCCCTTGAACCGCTGGATCGCCAAACCCTTCCGCCCCTGCGCCAGGATGCGGTCGAACGCCGTGGCCGGACCCGCGACCCTCACCTCGGTCTTGTCGAAAGTCAGCGTCGCCGGCTCCGCAAATCGGTCGGCGAGCGCTTCGGTGCGCTCGGCGAGCCACCGGGCCTCGCTGCTGCGCAACGACCCGGCGTCCAAATCGTAGCGCTCCGCCACGCCGCGGACGGTACGGGCGAAATGCAGGCCGCGATCGTCGGCCCAGCTTATCCAGGTCCGCTCCGCCGGTAGCGAAACCGCGTTCAGCCGGATCACCAGATCGCCCGTATGTGTCGTCGCCTGCGCCGGGTCAGGCACCAGCGCGCCGGCAATCGCGGCCTGCTCCAACAGCCAGGTCGGCACCGAAACGGCAAGCCTCTGCAGCTTGGCAGCAGCCTCGCGCAACCAGGTCAGCTCGGCGCGCACATCCTCGCCCTCGAAGACCCGGCCGTCGGCGTAAGCCAGCTTCGCTTCCGCCAGCGCCTTATCCAGCAAAAAGTCCTCGAGCGCCCCGTCATCCTTCAAGTAACGCTCGTCATTGCCGCGCTTGGCCCGGTATAGCGGCGGTTGCGCAATGTAGAGATGGCCCCGATCGATCAACTCCGGCATCTGTCGGAAGAAGAAGGTCAGCAACAGCGTGCGGATATGGCTGCCGTCCACATCCGCGTCCGTCATGATGTTGATCCGGTGATAGCGCAGCTTGCGGATGTCGAAGCCGCCCAACTCGGGCTCCCCGCGGCCAATGCCGGTGCCCAGCGCGGTGATCAGCGTGCCGATCTCCGTGCTGCTCAGCATTCGGTCGAACCGCGCCCGCTCCACGTTCAGGATCTTGCCCTTCAGCGGCAGAATCGCCTGGAACTTGCGGTCGCGCCCCTGCTTGGCCGAGCCCCCGGCGCTGTCGCCCTCGACGATGAAGATCTCCGACTTGCTCGGATCGCGCTCCTGGCAGTCCGCGAGCTTGCCGGGCAGCGTGCTCACGTCCAGCACCCCCTTGCGCCGCGTCAGCTCGCGCGCCTTGCGCGCCGCCTCCCGCGCCGAAGCGGCATCCATCACCTTCTGGATGATCGATTTCGCCTCTTTCGGATGCGTCTCGAACCAGTGCCCGATCGTGTCGGCCACCGCCGCCTGCACCACCGGCTGCACCTCGGAACTGACCAGCTTGTCCTTGGTCTGGCTGCTGAACTTCGGGTCCGGCACCTTGACCGACAGCACCGCCGTCATGCCCTCCCGCATATCCTCGCCGACCAGCGCCAGCCCCTCCTTCTTGCCCATCCCCTCGGCGTATTTCGTCACCACCCGGGTCAGCGCCTGACGGAACCCGGCCAGATGCGTGCCGCCATCCCGCTGCGGGATGTTGTTGGTGAAGCACAGCATCGTCTCGTGATACGAATCGTTCCACGAAATCGCAAACTCGACCCGGATGCCGACCTGGCTCTCCTCCGTGGTCACCGAAACCGGCTCGGCCAGCACCGCCGTCTTGCTGCGATCCAGCCACTGCACGAACGCCACCAGCCCGCCATCATAACGGAACAGCGTCTCCTGCGCCGGCGCGTGCCGCTCGTCGCGCAGCATGATGGAGAGGCCGGAATTGAGGAAAGCCAGCTCGCGCAGCCGGCGCTCCAGGATCGCGTAGTCGAACTCGGTCTTCGTGAAGGTGGCCGTGCTCGGCTTGAACGTCACCTCGGTGCCGCTCGGCTTGGGCGACGGCCCGATCACCCGCAGCGGCTCGACCGTGTCGCCATGCTCGAAACGGATGAAGTGCTCGAGCCCGTTGCGCCAAATCCGCACCTCCATCCATTCCGACAGCGCATTGACCACGGCCGCGCCCACCCCATGCAGCCCGCCGGAAACCTTGTAGCTGTTCTGGTTGAACTTGCCCCCCGCGTGCAGCCGGGTCAGCACCACCTCCGCCGCGCTGACGCCTTCCTCGATATGGATGTCGGTCGGGATCCCGCGCCCGTCGTCGCGCACCGATACGCTGCCATCGCCGTTCAGCGTCAGCTCGCAGCGCGTCGCATAACCAGCCTGCGCCTCATCGACCGCATTGTCGATGATTTCGAACGCCATATGGTGCAGGCCGGACCCGTCATCGGTGTCGCCAATATACATCCCGGGCCGCTTGCGAACGGCCTCCAGGCCCTTCAGGACGGAGATGGAAGCGGCGTCGTAGGCCTCTGGATCCGCAGCGGGCGGGACAGGTTCGCGGTCAGGATTCGGGACGGCCTCGGACATGCCGGCTGTTTACCTTCGGGGTCATTGGGAACCGTTGGAATATAGGCGCTCAGGCACCGGAAAGACAGGGCTGGGCGCGCCGAAACGTGGGTCCGGACGCAAAGTTCCGCCGCCCGCCACCAGGAATTCCGCCGACCCGGCGAGCCCCGCGAACGGCTCCGGGTCGGTCCCAGTCAGCAGCGCTTGTGCCTGGTTCTGCGCCAGAGCCTCCCACAACGCCGCGCGCCGGTCCGCATCGAGATGCACCGCCGGCTCGTCAAGCAAAAGCAGCGGCGCCGCACCGCGCGCCGCCGCGATCAGCGCGGCATGCCCGAGCACGACGCCGATCAGCAGCGCCTTCTGCTGCCCCGTGCTGGCGAGCGCCGCGGTCAGCCCGGTTGCCGCGTCCGCAAGCGTCATATCCGCTCGGTGCGCGCCGTACCGCGCCGACCCGGCCGCATCCAGCCCCCGCGACTCGGCCAGCGCCGCCCGTAGCCAATCCTCGACCGCCAGCGCCGGCTGCTCGCCGAGCCGCTCCGCAATCGGATCCTCCAGGATCAGCCGCGCCATCGGAAAGCGCCCCGCCGCCCCGGCCTCCAACACCGCGTTCAGCCGCGCGACCAGCATCGCCCGCCCGGCCGCCACAGCCACCGCGTGGCGCGCCATGCTGTCCTCGACCGCCGCGAGCCAGGCGCGCTCGGCCTGCTGCGCCAACAGCCGGCTGCGGCTCGCCAGCGCAGTCTCATACGCCGAAACCTCGCGCGCATGCCCGGGCTCGAGCGCCCAGACCAACCGGTCCAGAAACCGCCGCCGCCCCGACGCCGCTTCCTGGAACAGCCGGTCCATCTGCGGCGTCAGCCAGACCGCCGCCGCAATCTCGGCGATCTCCGCCTGGTTGCGCGCCGGCGCCCCGCCGATCCGGAACACCCGCCGCTCCAGCTTCCCCTCGAGCGGCGTCCCGGTCGCCACCTCCGTCGCCAACCCATCCCGCTCGAGATGCCCAACGACGCCCCAAGCATGCGGCCCATCCGGCCCTCGCCGGCCAAATTCAGCAATCCGCGCCCCGCGCAACCCCCGCCCAGGCGCCAGCAGCGACACCGCTTCCAGCAGATTGGTCTTGCCCGACCCGTTCGGCCCGGTAATCACGCAAACCCGCGCCCCCGGCCGCCACGTAAGGCCAGAATAGCTCCGAAAATTCGTCAGCGTCAGTCGCGTGAGCCGCAGCATCAGAACGGCCCCCAAAGCCCTCTGCCTCCGGGAGAGGGTTGGGTGAGGGCGCCTCAGCCAGCACAATCCTCACCCCGACCCTCCCGAAGAGAGACGCAGAGACTAAACCCGCATCGGCATCAGCACATAAAGCGCGCTGCCGTTATCCGCGTCGCGCACGATCGTCGGCGCCGCTCCATCGGAAAAATGGAACTCCACCTGATTCTCGATCTGATCGGTGATGTCGTTCAGATACCGCGCCTGGAACCCGATCTCGAGCGGCTCGGAGCCATACTTCACCCGGTCCGCGTCCAGCTCCTCCGAAGCCGTCCCCTGTTCCGGGCTCGCCGCCGAAAGCGTCAGCAAATCCGTCGCCAGCGACATCTTCACCGGCCGCGACCGCTCGCTGCTGATCGCCGCCACCCGGGCCACGGCGTCGGAAAAATCCTTCTTGCCGACCCGCAGCACCTTGTCGTTTTCGCGCGGGATCACCCGCTCATATTCCGGGAAGGTCCCGTCGATCAGCTTGCTGGTCAGCGTGACGTGCCCCGCCTTGAACTGGATCCGCGTGTCGGACAGGCCGACCTCCACGTCCCCGCTCTCCTCGTCGAGCAGCTTGCGCAATTCGGCCACCGTCTTGCGCGGGATGATCACGCCCGGCATGCCGCTCGCCCCCTCCGGCGCCGGCTCCTCCACCCGCGCCAGCCGGTGCCCGTCCGTCGCCACCGCGCGCAAGACCTTGCCGATCGGCCCCTCCGCGGCGTGCAGGAAAATCCCGTTCAGGTAGTAGCGCGTCTCCTCCGTGCTGATCGCAAACCGCGTCCGGTCGATCAGCCCCCGCAACGCCAGGCTGCTGATGCTGAATTTGTGCGGCAACTGCCCGGTGGTCATGTTCGGGAAGTCTTCCACCGGCAAGGTGACCAGGCTCGTCGCATACTTCCCGGCCCGCAGCTTAAGCTGCCCGCTCTCGCCCGCCACCTCGAATTCCAGCTCCGCGCCATCCGGCAGCTTGCGCACGATCTCGTACAGCGTCGCCGCCGGAACGGTCGCCGAGCCGTTGCGCGCCACGCTGGCGGCGACCTCGTCGACCACCGCGATCTCCATGTCGGTCGCGGTGAAGCTGAGCTGGCCATCCCGCGCCTCGATCTTCGCGTTGGCCAGAATCGGGATCGTGTTGCGCTTCTCGGCGACGCTCTGGATATGGGCCAGCGCCTTCATCAGCGTGGCGCGGTCCGCCTTGAACTTCATGGTTGCGTTCCTGTTAGGGGCCGACTCCGCATGGCCCCGAACAAACAGTGTAGCGAATGGCGGCCCGCTAGCAAACGCGCGTGTGCCAACCCGTCATCGCCATGCAACCCACCACCGTCATGGTCCGCGCAGGCGGGCCATCCACGCCTTGGCCGCCCCCGTTCTCTGGCCCTCGTTCTCTGGCCCTCGTTCTCTGAGCGTGTGTCCTAGCTCTCCAGCATCCGCCGCAGCAGCTCCACCCGCTCCTGGAACTCGCTATCCTGCGCCATCAGCTCGGTCACCCGCGCCACCGCGTGCATCACCGTCGTGTGGTCGCGGTTGCCGAACTTCTTGCCGATCTCCGGCAGCGACCGGCTCGTGAGCTGCTTGGCCAGATACATCGCCACCTGCCGCGGCCGGGCCACCGCCCGCGAACGGCGCGCGCTGGTCATGTCGGTCAGCCGGATGCTCCATTGCTCGGCGACCTTGCGCTGGATCTCCTCGATCGTGACCCGGCGCTCATGCGCCTTGAGCACGTCATGCAGCACTTCCTGAGTGGATTCCAGGGTGATCGGCCGCCCAAACAGGTTGGCATGCGCCAGCAGCCGGTTGAGGCAGCCCTCGAGCTCACGGACATTGGTCGTGATCTTGTGCGCCAGGAACTCCAACACCTTTGCCGGCACCGCAACCCCGGCCGTCGCGGCCTTCGCCACCAGGATCGAGATCCGCAGCTCGAAGGTCGTGGCGTGGATATCGGCCACCATGCCGCAATTCAGCCGGGTCCGCAGCCGGTCCTCCAGACCCGACAGATCCGAGGGCGACTTGTCGGCCGACACCACGATCTGCTTGCCCGCATCCACCAGCGCATTGAATGTATGGAAAAACTCTTCCTGTGTATTGTCCTTGCCGATCAGGAACTGCAAATCGTCTACCATCAATACGTCAACGGCGCGCAGCTGTTCCTTGAACTCCATTGTTGACTGCGTGCGGATCGCGGTGATGAAGCGATACATGAACTTCTCGGCCGACATGTACTTGACCGAGATGCCATCGCCCTCGCGCCGGGCCAGCTCGAGCCCGATCGCGTGCATCAGATGCGTCTTGCCGAGCCCGACGCCGCCATACAGGAACAGCGGATTGAACCCTTGGCTCGATGGTCGCTCCGCCACCCGGCGCGCGCAGGCATAAGCGAATTCATTCGGCTTGCCGACGACGAAGGTGTCGAAGGCGAAGCGCTGATCAAGCGGCAATGCCACATCGGCCCGGATTTCCGTGCGATCCTCCACTGGTTCAGGCTTTGGCGGGATCGGCTCGTGTTGCGCCAGCGCCACGCCATTGCCGACGCGAAAGTCGACCCGGCGAATCAGGCTGTTTTCCGCCTGCCAGAGCGCGTTCAGCCGGTCCGAATAATGGCTGCGGACATAGTCGCGCACGAAGCCGGATGGCAGGTGGATCGTCACCTCGTCGCCATCGAGCCCGACCAGCGTCATGTTGCGCAGCCAGCTGCGATACTCGACGTCGCCGACATCTCGTTGCAGGCGTCCGCGAATCCGCGCCCACTGCGCGGCGAGCTGTTCGTTCCAGCCAGTATGGTCCGAGGGACCGGGATGCGGCTGGCGTTGCGGCGGCAGGCTTGTGTCCTTTTTCACGCGCGCTGCCTTCCCATCAGCCGATTAATGGAGCGGGCTGCTCTCCGTGCGGCGCCCTGATGAAGGTGATAAATCAAACCGCCCCCGAGCGCAACAAAAACTACACAAAACAGCAAATGGAGAAGAAATGGCAAAGTAAAGCAGGCGATATTTCTCGCCCGTTTCTTACGTGATTTTCATGCTAGAGCGGCCCGATCCGGGCCGCAAGAGACAATTACGCTGGGGACAGCGCCTTGATGCGCGCCGAGAGACGCGAAAGCTTCCGCGCAACTGTGTTCGGATGCACCACACCCTTGCCCGCAGCGCGCTGCATCTCCGGCTGCGCCAACCGCAGAGCCTCCCGCGCCACCTCCTTGTCACCGGAAGCGCACGCCGCCTCGACCTTCTTGATGAAGGTACGCATACGCGCCTTGCGCGCATGATTGCGGACAGTACGCTTCGCGATTTGACGGATGCGCTTGCGCGCGGATGCGGTGTTCGCCATGGGGTCTCGTCTAGTTGTAACTGCAAACGTACGGTTCGGGTCGTCGCAAACCGAAGCGCGACCTTCTATGGAGCCCCGACCGGTGTGTCAAGCGCGTGTCACCCGTCACGGCCCCTTGAAATCCGGCTTGCGTTTCGCGGCAAACGCCGCCATCCCCTCGCGCTGATTGGCCGTTCCGAACAGCGATAGGAACAGCGCCCGCTCGGCCCGCACCCCCTCCGTCAGCGTCGTCTCGAATGCCACGTTGACCGCCCGTTTGACCATCGCGGCGGCCACGCGGGACTGGGTTGCGATCTTCGCCGCAGTCTTGATCGCCTCATCCACCAACTCCGCCGCCGGCACGATCCGGCTGACCAGATTGCACCGCTCGGCCTCCGCCGCATCCATCATGCGCCCGGTCAGGCACAGATCCATCGTCTTGGCCTTGCCGATCGCCCGGCTCATCCGCTGCGTCCCGCCGGCGCCGGGCATCACCCCCAGATTGATCTCCGGCTGCCCGAAGCGCGCCGTATCGGCCGCCAGGATAAAATCGCACATCATCGCCAATTCGCACCCCCCGCCCAGCGCAAACCCGGCCACCGCCGCAATCACCGGCTTCTTCACCCGCAGCACCGTCTCCCAACGCGCGCCAATGAAATCGTTGAGGAAAACGTCCGGATACGACCGATCCTTCATCTCCTTGATGTCCGCCCCCGCCGCGAACGCCTTCTCGGACCCGGTGAGCACGATCGCCCCGATCGAGGGCTCCGCATCGAACGCCAGCAACTGCTCGCCCAGCTCCGTCATCAGCTGATCGCACAGCGCGTTCAGCGCCTGCGGCCGGTTCAGCCGGATCAGGCCGACGCCGTCATGGGTTTCGACCAGGATCATCTCGGGCATTGAAACCTCATCAGATCTGTAGGCGCGGGCAATAGAACGTGCTGCGGCCCGACTGCACCACGCGGGCGATACCGGGACAGCTTGGCGGTCCCGGACAGCGCGGGCAAGGCTCGCCCTCGTGACCATAGACCCGCCAGGCATGCTGAAAATAGCCGAGCTCGCCACCGGGTTGCACGTAATCGCGCAGACTCGATCCGCCCGCCTCGATCGCCTCGGTCAAGGTGGCCTTGATGGCAGGCGCCAGAAGGCGCGTCGGCGTCTCCGCCGCCAGTCGGGTAGGCGCGATGTCGGCCCGGTACAGCGCCTCGCAAACATAGATATTGCCCAGCCCGGCCACCACACGCTGATCCAGCAGCGCCGCCTTGATCGGCGTCCGCTTGCCCTCCAGCGACGCCGCCAGGCGCTTGGCGGTGAAGCCGCGGTCCAGCGGCTCCGGCCCCAGCCCGGCCAGCAGCCGATGCGCCTCCTCCGCCTCGGTCGGCATCAGGTCGATCGACCCGAACCGGCGTGGATCGACCAGCCCGATCTCCCAATCGTCCTCGGTCACCAGCACAACATGCTCGTGCAGGATCGGCGCATTGGCGCCGCGTGGCCGGATCAGCACCCGCCCCGACATCCCCAGATGCAGCAGCATGCTCTCCTGCGTGTCGAGTCGGATCAGGATATATTTCGCCCGCCGCCGCAACCCCAGCACGCGCGCCCCGGTCAACCGCGCCGCCAGCCGCTCCGGCAGCGCCCAGCGCAAATCCGCCCGCCGCACCTCGGCCCGCTTGATCACGCGCCCCTCGAGCCGGACTTGCAGCCCGCGCATCACGGTCTCGACTTCAGGGAGTTCCGGCATCCGACGATTTCAGGCTATAGGCTTGCGGGTGATGACCAGCAATCCCGAGACGGATTTCGGCTTCCAGTCGGTCCCCGTCGCCGCCAAGAAGCCGATGGTGCGCGCCGTGTTCGAGAGCGTGGCGCCGCGCTACGATCTGATGAACGACCTCATGTCGCTGGGCATCCACCGCGCCTGGAAGCGCGACTTCGTCGCCGGCCTGGACCCGCGCCCGGCCCGCACGCTGCTCGATCTGGCCGGCGGCACCGGCGACATCACCCAGCGCTGGCGTGCCCAAGGCGGCGGCCCGGCGCTACTCTCCGACATCAACCCCGCCATGCTCGCCGTCGCGCGCCAACGCGTGGCTGACCCTGAGATCGCCATGCTGGTGGCCGATGCCGAAGCCCTGCCTTTGCCCGACTGCTGCACCGACCGCGTCAGCATCGCCTTCGGCCTACGCAACTGCACCGACAAGGACGCCGTCCTCCGCCAAGCCTACCGCGTCCTGCGCCACGGCGGCCAATTCCACTGCCTCGAATTCTCCCACCTCCAGGTCGCCGCCCTCGCGCAACCCTACGACGCCTGGTCATTCCGCGTCTTGCCGCTGCTCGGCAAACTGGTCGCCCAAGACGCCGACAGCTACGTTTACCTAGCGGAAAGCATCCGCACCTTCCCCGACCAGGAAACGCTATCCGCAATGCTGCGCGCCGCAGGCTTCTCCCGCGTCCGCCACCGCAACCTAACCGGCGGCATCGCCGCCATCCACCAAGGCTGGCGCCTGTGAGCCACCGGATTCTGCTGTGAGGGCCTCGCACCCATGACCCGACACCGCATCCTCCTAATCGTCACCGGCGGCATCGCCGCCTACAAATCGCTCGAACTCATCCGCCTCCTCCGCAAATCCGCCCACCAAGTCACCGCCGTCCTGACCCAGGGCGGCGCCCACTTCGTCACCCCGCTCAGCCTGCAAGCCCTCACCGAAACCCGCGTCTACACCGACCTCTGGTCCCTCACCGACGAAAGCGAGATGGGCCACATCGAGCTCAGCCGCGCCGCCGACCTCGTCGTCGTCGCCCCTGCCAGCGCCGATATCCTCGCCAAGATGGCCGCCGGCCTCGCCGACGACCTCGCCACCACCCTCCTGCTCGCCACCGACAAGCCCGTCCTGGTGGCCCCGGCGATGAACGTCCGCATGTGGCAGCACGCCGCAACGATCGCCAACATGGCCAACCTGCGCACCCGCGGCATCCACGTGATCGGCCCCGACGAGGGCGTCATGGCCTGCAACGAATTCGGCCCCGGCCGCCTGGCCGAGCCACCCGCAATCCTCGACGCGATCGAAGCCCTGCTCGCCGCTCCTGGCAAGCTGCAAGGCCGCCACGTCCCCAGCCCGCTGGCGGGCTGTCACGCTCTAGTCACCAGCGGCCCCACCCACGAGCCCATCGACTCCGTGCGCTACATCGCCAACCGGAGCAGCGGCCAGCAAGGCCACGCCATCGCCGCCGCCCTCGCCGGCCTGGGCGCCCGCGTCACCCTGGTCAGCGGCCCGGTCACCGTCCCCGACCCGGCCGGCGTGCAAGTCCGCCGCGTCGAGACCGCCGCCGAGATGCTCGCCGCCTGCCAATCGGCCCTGCCAGCCGACGTCGCCGTCTGCGCCGCCGCCGTCGCTGACTGGCGCGTGGCCGTTGCCTCCGACTCCAAACTCAAAAAGGACGGCAACGCCCCGCCCTCTCTAACCCTGGTCCCCAATCCAGACATCCTGGCCACGCTCTCCCGCCCCAGCGCGACCCGGCCGCGCCTCGTCGTCGGTTTCGCCGCCGAAACCGATCACGTGCTCGAACACGCCACCGCCAAGCTCAAGCGCAAAGGCTGCGACTGGATTCTCGCCAACGACGTCCGCCCCGAAACCGGCATCATGGGCGGCGCCGTCAACGAGGTGCACCTCGTCACCTCGCAAGGCGCCGAGGCCTGGCCCCGCATGGCCAAAACCGAGCTCGCCCACCGCCTCGCCGAACGCATCGCCGCGGCGCTCGCCTGATGGACGTCGAACTCCGCGTCCTCGACCCCCGCCTGCACGAATGGGGCATGCCGACCTACCAATCCGCCATGGCCGCCGCCATCGACCTGCACGCCTGCCTAGACGCCCCCATCGAACTCCACCCCGGCACCGCGCCCGCCCTGATCTCCTCCGGCATCGCCGTCCACATCGGCGACCCCGCCGTCGCCGCCCTCGTCCTCCCCCGCTCCGGCCTAGGCCATCGCAAAGGCCTCGTCCTCGGCAACCTCGTCGGCCTAATCGACGCCGACTACACCGGCCCGATCCTCGTCAGCGCCTGGAACCGCAACCCCTCCGGCGACCCCATCGTCCTGCAACCCGGCGAACGCTTCGCCCAAATGATGTTCGTCCCCGTCCTCCGTCCCACGTTGCGCGTGGTCGACACCTTCACCACCGAGACCCCCCGAGGCGCCGCCGGCTTCGGCTCAACCGGCATCCGCTAGGGCCGCCTTACTTCTCCCTCTCCCCCCGGAGAGGGCCGGGGTGAGGGTGGCTCAGCACCCGCCTCACCCCCCAGGCTGCACCCCATCGTACCCCTCGATAATCGCTAAATCCACCATCGCCCGCCCCCGCCGCAGCGCCAGCGCCGCGACATACTCCGGCGACCGATAGCACTCGAGCGCCGCCGCATAGCTCGGAAACTCCAGCACTACGATACGCGACCGCATCGCCCCCTCCGGCCGCTCCGCCTGCCCGCCGCGCACAACAAAATGGCCGCCAAACTTCCGAAACGCCACCGCATTCGCCGCAACGTATTCCTTGTAGCCCTCGTCGTCCGTGACATCGACCTGCACGACCCAGTATCCCTTCGCCATCGCCCCCCTCCCGTTTCCTCCACAGCGAGCTATTACGAGGAACCGGCGGCGGCGCAAGGAGATCGGACGCATGACGACGTTCTTGGGCCGCGCACTATCGGACGCGCTCCGCATCGGCCTGTCGATCACCCTCGCGCTGCTCGCGATGCAACTCCCCGCCTTTTCCCATCAATACACCGCCGCCCTCCTGCAAGTCGCCGACGGCGAACGCCGCGACATCCAGCAGCGCGAGGCCGCCGCGCGCAGCTTCTACCCCGCCGCCGGCAACACCGACGACTCCGTCATCGCCGCCCTCCAGCCAGTCGAGCCCGCCAACGCACAAGCCCTGCGCGCCTCCGTCGTCCGCTCCCGCGCACTCACCGCCGCCCACGACCGCATCGAATCCGCCCCGCTCCTCCTGCAACCGCTGCAAGCCGCCCTCGACCTCGCCGACGACGACCCCGGCAGCGGCAAGCGCGCCGTCCTGCTCACCACCTTCGACACCTACGTCCCGCAGCTCCTCTTTCGCGCCGACGCCATCATCTACGCCCTTGCCGGCCTCCTGCTCGGCTCTGTCCTAGCCGCCGCCCTGACCTCCCTCGCATCCGCCATGACCCGCCCAAGCCAGCCCCGCCGCGCGCCCATCCGCTCCAACCGGGATTTCACCTGATCGCCACCTTCTTCACCGCCGACACCCATTTTGGCCACGCCGGCGCCCGCAGCCTCTACCGCCGCCCATTCCCGACCGTCGCCGCCATGGACGCCGCCCTCATCGAATCCTGGAACGCAACGGTCCGCCCCGACGACACCATCTGGCACCTCGGCGACTTCGCCGTCCGCCATCCCGACCCCGCCGGCCTCCTCGCCACCCTCAACGGCGCCAAACACCTAGTCCCCGGCAACAACGACCCGCAATCGGTCCGAGCGCTCCCGTTCTGGACCAGCGTCTCCCCGCTCGTAGAAATCGTCGTCGACGGCACCAAGCTCGTCCTATGCCACTACGCGCTGCGCACCTGGCCGGGGCAGGGGAGGGGCGCGCTCAACCTGCACGGCCACAGCCACGGCCGCTTGAAACCGCTTCCCCGCCAATTCGACGTCGGCGTCGACGCCCGCAACTACCGCCCCGTTCAGATCGCCGGCCTCCGCCGCTAAACAGTCATGCGGCAAAGTTCGGATGGCACGTATGCCGGCGCCGAAAACGCAGGTCCGTATCCGACCATTGCGGACCCTCGCCAGCGCGTCACGGGCAAGGCATCCTAGGCCGATGGCTGGCAACACCTCCGAGCGGCTTCTGCTACCCGCGACCGAAACCATGGTCCGAAATTTACTGGCCGCAACACACGTTCCAGGACTCGCGGCAGGCGTCATACGGAGTGGGCAGCTTGAACGAATGATCTGCTCGGGCGTGCGCGACATCCAGTCCAAGGTTCGCGTCGATGAGGATACCTCCTTCGGCGCCGCATCCCTGAGCAAACCGGTGTTCGCCCATATCGTTCTGCAGCTTGTAGACCAGGGGCGCCTGTCCCTGGAAGTTCCGCTCGCCCACTACCTCCCCGGTTACATCCAAAGCGATAATCGGGCAGCTTCCATCACGGCTGCCCACGTCCTAAGCCACAGCTCTGGTTTGCCAAACTGGCGCAGCGACGATTGGCCGCTCAAGGCCCATTTCCCACCCGGCGAGCGGTTCAGCTATTCCGGCGAAGGCTTCCTCTATCTACAGAAAGCGGTCGAGGCGATCACCGGAGAGAAGCTCCATTCCCTCGCTGAAAGGCTAGTTCTGCGGCCGTTCGGGATGACCCGGTCGAGCTTCGTTTGGGAATGGCGCTTCGACCCAACCGCGCTGCTCCGCACGACGATTTCGGCAGACCTGCGCTGGGTTGGAAGTTCGGCGAGGGCAACGCGGCCGCATCGTTGCAAACAACCGCCGCCGACTATACCCGCTTTCTGCAACGAGTGCTGGATGGCTCGCTGCTCCGGCCCGAAACCGCCCGGCTCTGGCTCCGTGACCAGATTCCGGTTCGGCACGACAAGCCGCAATCGCTCGGCCCCAAAGAAGCGGACGTCGTGACCGGCGTCGCATGGGGCCTCGGCTGGGGTTTGGAACCGGCTGAAGGAACTTTCTTTCATTGGGGTGACAACGGTCCGTTCAAAGCCTTCACGATTGGTTCGATGCATGACCAGGATGCGATGGTCTGCTTCATGAACGGTGCATCGGGACTCGCCCTTATGCCTGAGATTGTCTCCGCCCTGCTGCCCGGAGATCGACCTTCGCTGACGTGGCTCGGCTATGGGCGCCACGACGCTCCAGCCAGACGCATTCTTCACGCGGCACGTACGCGCCAGGTGGCCGCGACCTGGAAGGAGATCGAGAACGCCGGGTTGAGCGTTGATGACCAGAGGTGGATCGCCCGCGGCTTGCGGGCAACGGGCATGGACAAAGAGGCCACTTGGTTGGGCGATCAGATAAAGCAAGCCGCCGACCGCCACCCTGACTGTGCCAAGCCGGCAATCTAACGAAACCGCTCTGGCGTGTTGCAGCGCGGGATGTCTATCCTCACGCAACGCAGCAGGAGGCCCTCCCATGGTGAACCGCCGTTTTGTCCTGAAGACGGGTGGCGCGGTCGCGCTGGCGAGCAGCATCGGCCCCTGGCCCATCGCCCGCGCCGCCGACACCCTCACCGTCGCAGCCTATGGCGGCGAGTTCGAGGACATCTTCCGTCGCACCGTAATGGATCCTTTCGAAAAGAAGTTCTCCTGCAAGATCATCTACGACAACAGCAACAGCCAGACCCAGATGTACGCCAAGGTCCGCGCCGGCCGCGGCACCGCCAATTTCGACATCGCCGCCGAAATGGCCGCCGGCCAGATCATCCTCGGCGCCAAAGAAAAACTCTTCGAAGAGATCACCGAAAAACAAGTCCCCAACCTGAAATATGTCTGGGACGTCAGCCGCAAGATCATCCCGCCCTACGGCATCGTGCAAAACTACCAATACCTAGCCCTAATCTGGAACAAAAACAAAATCAAAGCCCCCACCTCCTGGCTCGACTACTGGCAAGCCCAGAAAGTCTACGGTGAGGACATCAAAGGCCGCGTCCTCAGCCACGGCATGAGCAATTACGAGCTCGCCGCCTACGCCCTCATCATGGGCGCCAAGGCCACCGGCGGCGACGAACGCCACATGGACCAGGCCTGGGACCTGCTCCGCGCGCTCCACCCCTATTTCGGCCCGGTGGTCGATACCTCCGCCGCCGCCGTCCCCTACATGGAGAACGGCGAAGTCTGGATCGGCCCCTACTGGAGCGCCCGCTCCGTCTATTACATCAAGCGCGGCTTGCCGATCGCCATGACCACCCCCAAGGAAGGCACCATCTCGCTTGGCACCACCTCGGCCGTCCCGATCGGCTCGAAAAACAAGCAGCTCGCCTTCGAGTTCATGAACTTCCGCCTCGACCCCGAAATCCAGCGCGCCTTCTGCCTCGAATACAACATCAGCCCCGGCCGCCCCGACATCACCGGCTGGCCCGCCGACTTCGTCGCCCAGCAAGTCACCACCCCCGAGCAAATGGCCAAGATGACCTTCCCCGACCTCGACTACCTCGCCGCCCAGCAGCGCGCCTGGACCGAAAAGTGGCAAGACATCATGGCCAGCTGAACAACTCAGTGCGCCCGAACCGCTGGACCCCGCTACTTCTAGCCGGCATCCCCGCCCTATACCTGTTCGTCTGCTTCGTCGTCCCCAACGCCTTCCTCGTGACCACCAGCTTCATGCGCTCCGAAAGCCAGGCCCTCACCGACCAGTTCACCCTCGAAAACTACCAGATGCTGTTCGCCCGCCCGCTCTACGTCCGCGCCATCATCCGCACCTTCACCATCGGCGTCTCCGTCGGTGCGTCAGTCGTCATCCTCTCCTACCCGCTCGCCTTCTACCTCGTCCGCACCACCAACCGCTTCCGCGGCCTCCTCACCGCCCTATCTCTGACCCCGCTGCTCGCCAGCGTCGTCGTCCGCACGTACGGCTGGTGGGTCCTGCTCAACCGCGACGGCGCTATCAACGACGCCGCCCGCGCCCTCCGCCTCACCGCCCAGCCCTGGCCCATGCTCCCCTCCGAGGGCGCCATCATCGTCGGCCTCGTCCATTCATTACTGCCCTACGGCGTGCTCACCATCCTCACCGCCCTCAACGGCGTGAACCCGCACCTCGAGCAAGCCGCCATGAGCCTAGGCGCCAACCGCTTCTCCACCTTCCTGCACATAACCCTCCCGCTCTCCGCGGTCGGCGTCGCCGGCGCCTTCCTGCTCTCCTTCACCCTGGCGATCTCCGCCTACGCCACCCCCGCCATCCTCGGCGGCGCCGCCATCCCCGTCCTCGCCACCCAGATCTACAACCTCATGATGACCGTGCTCGACTGGTCGCTCGGCTCCGCCATGAGCGTCCTCCTCGTCGCCAGCGCCCTGGCCCTCACCATCCTCGGCACCCTGCTCGGCACCCGCCGAGCCACCGTCTGATGCGCCGCCACCCGTTGCGCCCCCCGCTGATACGCCCCTGGACCCTGCTCTGCACCGCCGCCATCGCGATCTACGCCTTCATGTTCGGCCCGATCCTCATCACCGCCGCCGTCTCCTTCAACGCCCAGAACCAATCCCGCTTCCCGCCCCAAGGCTTCTCGCTCCGCTGGTGGGCCTCCGTCTGGGACCCACGCTGGCTCGACCCCATCCTCTTCAGCCTAAAACTCTCCACCCTCTCCGCCCTGGCCGCCACCGCCCTAGGCCTCCCCTTCGCCTTTGCACTCGTAAGATACCGCTTCCCCGGCCGAGCCCTGCTCTCGCTCCTAGCCCTCAGCCCGCTCATGCTCCCCGCCCTGGTGACTGGCATCGGCCTGCTGCAATTCCTCGAGCTCGCCGGCCTCGGCGACTACCTCGGCCTCCCCGCCCTCGTCGCCGGCCACATTGTTATTTGTATGCCGTTTGCCGTCCGCACCATCGCCATCAGCCTCTCGACCCTTCCCGGCAACCTCGAGAACGCCGCCCTCAGCCTCGGCGCCCGCCCGCGCATGGCCCTCTGGACCATCACCCTCCCGCTCATCAAAGGCGGCATCTTCGCCGGCGCCACCTTCGCCTTCATCCAATCATTCACGGATTACAGCATGTCCCTCTTCCTCGCCTCCGCCGACACCCGCCCCATCACAGTCATGATCCTCAACTTCATCGAATTCGGCTTCACCCCGACACTCGCCGCCCTCGCCGTCATCACCCTCCTCATCCCGCTCCTCCTGGTCATCGCCCTCCAGCGCGCCTTCCGCGTCGGCGAGTTCCTCTACGGCGCCCCAGCCAATGGCTGAGCCAGCCGTCCGCCTCCACGACCTGCAAAAACGTTACGGCGCCACCACCGCCGTCGACGGCATCGACCTCACCGTCCAACCAGGCGAGTTCCTCACCCTCCTCGGCCCCTCCGGCTGCGGCAAAACCACCACCCTCAGCCTGATCGCCGGCTTCATCGAGCCCGACCGCGGCAGCATCGAACTCGCCGGCCGCCACGTCGAATCGCTCCCCCCCTTCCGCCGCGACATCGGCCTCGTCTTCCAAGACTACGCCCTCTTCCCCCACATGGACGTTTCTGCGAACGTCGGCTTCGGCCTCCGCATGCGCCGCATCCCCAAGCCCGAAGCCGCGAAACGCGTCGCCGAAGCCCTCGACCTCGTCCAACTCTCCCGCCTAGGCGCCCGCCGCCCCGCCGCCCTCTCCGGCGGCCAACGCCAGCGCGTCGCCCTAGCCCGAGCCCTAGTAATCCGCCCCGCCGTCCTCCTATTGGACGAACCCCTAAGCAATCTAGATCTCAAACTCCGCGAGGAAATGCGCCTCGAAATCAGCGCCGTCCAACGCCGCACCGGCATCACCACCATCTTGGTGACTCACGACCAAGGCGAAGCCCTAGCCGTCTCCGACCGCATCGCCGTCATGCGCGCCGGCCGCATCGAACAAATCGGCCGACCCGG
This sequence comes from Acetobacteraceae bacterium, assembly GCA_965276815.1. Classification (GTDB taxonomy): domain Bacteria; phylum Pseudomonadota; class Alphaproteobacteria; order Acetobacterales; family Acetobacteraceae; genus JAVVHH01. The sequence goes on from CBDIBE010000005.1 coordinate 172,916, forward strand.
CGAAATCTACGAAAACCCCGCCACCCGCTTCGTCGCCGAATTCATCGGCACCATGAACTTCATCGACGGCGTCGCCCTCGCCGACACCCCCGCCAACACCCCATGCCCCATCCGCACCCAACACGGCACCGTAACCTGCCCCCTCCCCACCCCAACCACCAAAGGCGCCCCCGTCACCGTAGCCATCCGCCCCGAACGCCTCCGCCTCACCCAACAACCCGCCGAACCCGGCCTCTCCATCGACGGCACCATCGAGCATTTTGTCTACCTGGGCAGCAAAACCGAACTCCGCGTCCGCACCGGCGACGCAACGCTCACCCTCGAACAAGCCAACGACGGCCTCCACCCCCCCTTCGCCGAAGGCCAACAAGTCCGCATAACCGCCAACGCCCCCGACCTACGCGCCTTCCCAACCAACCCCGCCTAATCAGCGCCGGACGCCCCGACGACCAGCTCCGCCCCCAGACCTCCGCAAATCCAAGCAAGCATTGCCTGCACGAAACCAAAGCCAATGCTAAAGCTCAGAACGGCTGACCAAGACACTCCGAAACGTCATCATCCGCGCAGGCGGATGATCCACGCCTTTCGCCTTCGGCCAGACCGAAGCCGATAACCCGCCTGCGCGCACCATGACGATGAATGGGTTCGTCTCATTGCGCCGTGCCATAACCCTCTCTCTATGACTCTTGACGTCATAGGCCGCTCTATGACAAAACATGTCCCATGGCGGACGCCATCCTCGTCCTGCACCGCAAGCGCTTGTTCGACGATGGCGGCATTTCGGAGATCAAACTCTGGCTCCTGCCCGAACCGATCCCCGGCTCGCAGCACCGCTTCAAATACAGCCTGTTCTACGGTCGCGAGGGAGAACGGATTATCGGCTACGACAACGAACGCGGTAAAGGCGACCACCGCCACGACCGCGGCCGCGAGGAGTTCTACGTCTTCACCACGCCCGAACAATTGCTGGCGGATTTTCTGGCCGACGTGCGCACCGCACGCCGGTCATGACGGCAACGACCCTGGAGAACGGCATGACCAATCTGCAAGTAACCGTGGGCGGCACGCTCGAGGACGACGCCGCCGCCTTCCTGAGCGCCTGGAAGCGCGCCGAACGTGGTGACCCGGCCGAACAACGCGTCCTCGCCTTCGAAAGCTGGGAGGGCCTGGCGAAAGTCATGACCGGCGAGCGCTACCGTCTCCTGCGCCACCTGCACGCCCACCCCGAACCCTCCGTCTCCGCCCTAGCCCGCGCCCTCCACCGCCAATACCGCCGCGTCCACGCCGACATCACCGCCCTAGAACAAGCCGGCCTCATAGCCCGCTCCCCCGGCATAGTGCGCACCACCGCAGACACAATCCACGCCGCTATCCAGCTTTAACAACAAGTGACCAAGCCCCTGTCCAATCCGCATCCCCGACGGCACCGTCGCCTGCTTCCTCCGCACCCCGCTCGCCGCAGGCTCCTCGTCACCGTAGTCATACGCCCCCGAACGCCTCGGCCTTACCCGGTGAACGCAACCTCTCCATTAACGGCACAATAGAGCATTTGGTGTATTTGGACAGCAAGACCGAGCTACGCTTCTGAGTCGATGATGCGGCGCTGACCCTGGAACAGGCTGATGACGGATTGAACTCGCCATTCGCCGAGGGCAAGCACGTCCTTATCACGGCCAGTGCTGCCCACCTGCGGGCGTTCGAAGCCAAGCATTCTAATCACCCGGATTGTTCTTGGACGGCACCGGGCGATTCGGTCCGGTCGGTTATTGTCGCACGGAGATAACGCTTAATATCTGAGCGAAATCCATCTCCGACAATAGGCTTCCGCAACCACCTCATCTAATGAGCTCTCGTTGTTAGTATCTTGAAGAATATCCTCGATCAGCTCGTCGATACTCGCCATCTTTGGTGGCGAGAGAAGAGACCATTTTGCTCTTGCTGCCACTAAAAAGTTCAAAGCCCCGCGCTTGTCGCTTCTCGCTTGAAGCAGTTCGCCAATCCATTGCCTAATGTATGCGCGGTTTTCTTCGTGGTCGCGTACATCTTCCTCAATGAGCTGTGCCGATTTCTGGTAGCAACGAAGAGCCGGCTCAATTTGGCCCATCAAGTGCAAGCACCGACCGATGTTTCCATAAAATGCTCCCCCTCGATCACGGTCGATATGGTTCGTATCAGCCGCATCCTCCAGGGAAACGCTATCAAGCAATATCTTCAATGCTGCGTCTATATTGCCTGCATCGCGTTGCGCTAGTGCTAATGTGTGCTCAGCGCTATATTTCGTATCCACTCCGGTTAAGGCTTTCAGCTCCACGCCCTCGGTTCCCCATCGAACCGCCGTGGTAAAATCCCCATGCCTCCAATGAACATACGACTGGAGGTCGCAGAAGTTGACGTATCTGGCGTCCTTCGAAGTTATTGTTGATCCATAGTCGTCTAACATGTTCAGTGCACTCTGTATACGACCAATGTTTGCCAGAACTCGAACCATGGCCGTTATTACACGATCAAAGGACGCGTATTTAGCTGCTGCAGCTATACTAGACTTCTCTAATAAGAGTTCCCCGACCCGCACGAATTCCCCAGGGGGAGCACTGCGCAAGAACAGGTGCGCCACTTCCATCAAGTGGGCGAAAGCGTGTTCATACTTTCCTGCATTGATGTAAAGTTCTGCTCCCTCGATCCAATGACTCAAGGTATCAGCATCCGGGTTGCTGGAAAGATTGCTTCTATGAGCGCCGAAAAACTTTCCATAGACAGCCAAGATGGCGTCAATATACCAGATCCGAGTCTCGCGCGGGAATGTTGACTTGATAAAAGCCCTCTCATGTCCGTCTTCAATAGCGGTAGTCGTGATGATCCGTTCGCCGTTGCATGCTGGCGTTGTCGAACTGTCTGAGTGCCGCCCAGGGCAGGAGGCGGGGCTCGCTTTGGCGACGGTTGATCCATCTCTGATACGCGGGTTGGTTACCGCATGACCTGGTTCGTCGCGGAGCTGCCCCAGTCTAATGGCGAGCGTCGGATCGGGTCCGGCTCGTAGAGCATGCGGGGGTTCTCCTCACCTTGCCCCGCCCCCAGCCTTGGGCGCCAGATGTTCTGCTGTATGCCTCCTTTCCCGTTGGCCTTCTTGCTTGCTCGGCTGCCTTTATGCCTGGGTTGGCTGCACGTGCTGGGCGATCGCCCAGGCAAAGCCCAGCAACTCGCGGGCGATCGCGGTCACCACCGTCTGCGCCGGCTTGCCCGATGCCGTCAGGCGCCGATAGCGCGCGCACAGCCGCACCTGCGCCTTCCAGGCAATCTCGCGCACGGTCTTATCGACCGCGTCGTTGCGGTCCAGCAGTACCCGGCTGACCCGCGCCGGCAGCCGGTATGTCCAGGCCGCCTCGGTCATCGCCCGCCGCGCGGCCGCGTTGCCGGTCTTGGTGATCCCGCCCCGGCGCACGCTGGCGCCGCTCGAGTGTTCCGACGGCACCAGACCGAGATGCGCCATGAGCTGGCGCGGGTTGTCGAACCGGGTCAGGTCGCCCACCTCGGCCACCAGCGTCGCTGCGACCACGAGCGCTACACCGCGCAGGGCCTGCAAGGCGGTCACCACCGGCGCCATCGACCACTCCGGCAGCAGGACGCGGATCTGCTCGGTGAGCGCATCGCGCCGCCGCTCGGCGTCGGCCACCACGGCGATATAGTCCTGCAGCACGATCTGCTGCGCCGGGTGCTTGAACCGCAACCCGGCCAGCCAGACCCGGTAGCTGCGCGTCCAGGCCTTCTTGCCGTTGTAGGCACGGCCATGCCGCAGCAGAAACCCGCCCAGCTGCTGGCGGCCGCGGCGTACCTCATGCACCGCTACCAGGCGCGCCCGCACCAGATCGCGCATCGCCTCGTGCGCCGCGTCCGGCACCCAAATTGCCGACAGCTCGCCCGCGCGGTGCAGTTGCGCCAGGCTGACCGCATCCCGCCGGTCGGTCTTGACCCGCTCGCCCGCCCGGCGCGGGATCAGCGAGGGCGCGACCACCGAGCACGCGTGCCCCGCCTGGAGCAGCTGCCGGTGCACGCCATAGCCGCACGGGCCGGCCTCGTAGCAGAAGCTGAGCCGCGCATGCTTGCGGGCGAGCTTGGCTACCAGCTTGCCCAGCGCCGCCGGCGTGTTGTCGCTTGTGCCGAGGAACTCTGCTGCATCACGCAACCCACCCCGCGCAACCGCAACCGCGATCGTTGCCTTGTGAACGTCCAACCCAACGAATGTGGTAACTTCTCCCATGACCCGTCTCCGATATGCCTGAGGCTCTGCACTGGCCCATCCAGCGCAACCCTCGATTTCGGCATACTTCCGCGAGGCGGGTCACCCCGTCTCAGAGACGGACATGAGGTCTAATAAGTGGATGAAGCTCAAACCCGTCGCGATTCTGCAGTCCTGGCTTTAATACAATCAGACTCAAGTCTTGAAGTGACCGAACTGCCTTGGAAATTTGATTGTAACGGATCCGGCGCGAGAGATAATGCTCGAGTTGAATCATCGTTGTCGGCCGCAGCGTCTCTGCGAGAGCCTGGAGTACGAATTGCTGGCGTTCTTGCAAACTGTGCCAGATCGACCGAAGTGTCGTGTCCGGAATCGCGCCTGCTCCAGTAGAGAAGCCATCCATGAGCTCACGCCGTTGTTGGGGCGACGGGTTTCTCGCGAATTGGGCTGCAAGCAGGTCGATCCAGAATGCGTGGCCGCCGGTTCGATCGTGGATCTTCTGAATCGCATGGCTATCTGCTTCGGCCCTCCGTAGGCGAAAAAGTTCCGCCGTCGATGCGAGATCTATTCCCTCCAAATGCCGAGACAGAATGTCGGCCTTGAAAGCCTGGATCGGAGGTCGGCAAGTAAACAGCAATCGTGCTTTTGATTCCGACTTAACAAACGAATCGAGAAAATCGCCTGCCGCTCCTCTCAAGATCCCTAGTTCGAGATCTACGTAATGGTCAATATTATCAAATATCACAAGCAATCGGCGATCTGCTGTCATCCGACCAAATATCGTGGCGAGATCTGACATGGATTGTTTTGCTAGATCGGTTCCGGCGACACGCCCGCGTGCCAAAGTCTTAATAATCGAGACGATGTGGTTTTCAAACCGCTCGCTCTCTTCCTTGCAGTCCCGCCACACCCTATTGTCAAATGCTCCTGTCGTCTCTGCATCGGCAAAAAAGTGCGCCGCCAGCGCAGACTTTCCCTGGCCGCCCATGCCCGTTATGAAACACACTCGAAAAGAGTTTTCGCGAAGCGATGCGACTTCGCGCGCTCTTCCAACGTAGAACGGTGACTGCGGAGGGCGATCCCCACCGAGATCAAATGGCAAAGCCTCGACAATTAAATCGTCGGCGGGCTGCGCAGCACCGCTGAGCTGTCTTATTGCGAAAGGGTCTGGCTTAAGTAAAATTGGTGGCTCAATACGCTGCCATTCCGTCGCGAGGCGCGGCAACAGAGCGTGGCAATCGATGCCACTATATAACGTAACCCGCCCCCGATTCATACCCGGCTCAAGCAAACCGAGAAGATGAGAATTTACGATAGGAGTTTCGTCTTTAAAGGTCCATATCACTTCCGGAAAAGCGCTGTCATCGATCACGACATCCATCACCGCTTGCGTGAAGGCGTCATCCCATCCGCCGTATCCTAACACGACAACTATCTTATCTCTGATAAGATGCGAGAGAGACGACTTCAACTGTGGCCGCGGCTGACCTAATTGCCGCGGAGTATGGAGAGTGTCAGAACCATACCAGTAGCCGTGCAAATGAACGACATGGTAGCCATTGCCATCGGCTTGCCCGAGCCTTCCGTCAGTGTGTAAAACGGTGCGAAAGGTCGTTCCGCCCGCCGCTCTGACCGAGACACCGATCAATGGATCAAAGTTGGTCGTCAGAACAGTTCGGCCAAACCTGTCTGGGTAACCGGCAGCTAGCCGGCCAAGTGCTTCGACACCCGGCGTCAAAAACCACCCTGCGTAATCGTTATCGAACGATCGGCACACCTCATCCGTCGTAGAGTTGCTCAGCTGATAAGCATTTTCAGCATCAGAGCCGAATGCGGGCATTCGCGCGTTTGCCACCGCGCTTCGGATTACATTGTTAGCTGCTTGCTGCCCCCGCCTGCCAATCAGGAACCGAAAAGCCTCTTGATATCGGTTCTGCGAGCTGTCGAGAGAGGCATCTAGCAGCGCGCGTTGCGTGTCATCGAACGTAGATCTGATAAGTTCGATTACGCCCGACACGCCAGGCACTCCAAGTCCACCTGCGCTGGTTGGTGCGGTAATAGCCGACCCAACAATAAACACTACCGGCCCTCCCATGGACCTAAGTCCATGGGTTAACCTCTCAAGGAGAGCCGCCTCGTCATAGAATTCAGGAGTTCGATCCGAAAAAGATGGACTGATCACCGGCGCCTTCCTTGCAGGACCGAGAAGCGGACCTTGCTCGACCTACCAAGTGCACCCATAGCCTAGGCCGGCACGGCTCGAAAGAGTTGCGGCTTTGCCCGGCTACTCGGCAGCGGGTGCAAACGCGCGAATGCCCGGCACGCCGGCACAGCACTATCGAGCGGACTGTCGTCCTAAACCTTGACCCGCCCCCACCCAATATGTTCCCCTTCCGTTCATGCTCCCCAACCCCACCACTCCCACCCCAACCGACTCCGCAGACTACCACCTCATCCTCGACGAACTCCTCGTCGACGGCATGGCCGTCTCCCGACTCGTCCGCATCCGCGCCAACCAGGAAGCCGAAGCCCCGGCCCCCGATAACGGCGCCGACGCCGTCGCCGCCGCAGGCGTCGCCCTCGATCTCGCCACCGCCCACGAGCGCGTCTCCCGCGCCGTCCGCCGCACCATCGGCCTCGCCCGCCGCCTCAATGACCCGGCCACCCCCCATTCCCCGCAACACCGCGCCGCCGCCCGCAAGCGCATCATCCGCGAGGTCGAAGACGCCATCCAGCGCCAGGCCACAAGGCCGACCGACGCCGAATGCCTGCAATCCGAGCTCGAAGACCGCCTAGACGGCCCCGACCTCGACGACGACATCGACGCCCGACCCGTCCCCGAAATCATCGCCGACATCTGCCGCGACCTCGGCCTCGCCGAAGGCCGACCCAGCGGCCACCCCTGGAAGCGCCGCACCCCCGGCGACATCGCCAGCCTCTGCGCCCGCGCCGCCCGCCCGCCCGCAAAACCCGAAGTCACGCCCAGCGCCGCGCCCCCTGATCCAATCGAACCCGCCGCAGACCCCGAGCGCATCTTCCGCCTCGCCGCCACCCCGATCCGCACCCCCCGAGCCTGACCCCCCCCCGAGCCTGACCCCCCGAGCTTGACCTCAAAGCCCGCCTGCGCACCCGTGCGCCCGGCGAGCGTCGGCGATCCCCCCCTATAGGCAGCCCATCACCGCCCACACCACCGCATCGGCGGGAAGCACACCAGCATCGCAGCCGGGCAGCAGCCCGCGCCCGTCGGCACGCCTGACCACAACGGATTAGGCCGGTAGATCACATACCGCCGCCGATGCACGGCCGGAGCCGCGGCAACCGTCTGCCGCAGCATCGGCAACCGCGCCGGAACCGGATCGGAACTCCCCGGGTCCACCTGCTCCGCCCGCAGCCGCAGCTCCGAGGCCTTCGCCGGGTCAGGCGGCCCCAAATACCCGCTCTCATACATATTCGCCAAAAACTTCATCGACCGCCCGTCGCCCAGATCCGCCGCCTGCTGCAAATATTGCCCCGCCATCTTGTAGTCGCGCGGCACCCCCCACCCGTTGAAATAATGATTGGCGATGATCTGCAGCCCGAACGGGTTGCCTTCCTCGATCGCCTTCTCCGCCAAATCGAGCGCCTTTGCGTCGTCTTTCTTGACGCCAAACCCGTTGCCATACATCGAAGCCACGTTCGCCAACGCCCGCACCGACCCGGCCGCCGCCGCCTTGCTCATATACTCGAACGCCGTCGGATAACTCTGCACCACCCCGTGGCCCTGGTAATACAGCAGCGAAAGATCAACCAGCGCTTCGTTGGAACCGGCATCGACCGCGGTCCTGAAATCCCGCAAAGCCTCGACGTAGTTCTTCAAGTGATCTTGCGCCCGGCCCAGCTCATACATGAAACGTGGCTCCCCCGGATGCGCCCGAACCGCCGCTTCGCACACCGCAACGCCGCGATTCCAATCCGTCTCCGCCGTCTCATGCACCGCCGCCGCCGTCGTGAACGACATCCGGAACGCCGCGATCTTGTCGCACTCGTCCTCCACTCCCGGCGCCGCCGCAACTGCCTGGCGCGGCGCCGACGCCGCAATGCCGACCGCCGGCGCGGCCACCGGCGCCGCCTGCGCCACAGCCGCCGGCCCGCTCGCCAAGTAAACGTCGCCCACCAGCGACGAACTGTCCCAAGGCGTCTGCCGGTTGTCCGTCGCCGCCAGCACGTCGCCCCGCACCCGCGAGATCATCTGCCGCACCTCGAGCCCCGGTGTCGCCACGTGCTTCAGCAGTGCCGCCGTGAACGGCGAGTTCCGTCCCGTGCCGTCCAGCGCAATGTTGTTCGGCTGCGTCGAATACACGATCAGCGAACCCGGTGCGCCTGCGTCCACCCGCAGCAGCCCGCGCCCCCCAATCGAACGCCCAGCCTGCGCCAGCTTGTCGGCAAACGGATTGTCCCGGCACGCGTCCAAGATAATGATGTTGGTCCGCCCGGTGCTCTCCATCTCCTGTTGGATGTCACTCAGGTTGATGGTGTTGAACCGCACGTCCGCGGGGCTCTGGATCTTGGCATCGACGGGGACCAGATAGTTTTCCCCGTTCATCTGCAGCCCATGCCCGGCATAGAAGAACAGCGCCACCTCCGCCCCAGGCAGCCGGTCGGCGAAGTCATGCACCGCCTTCGCCATCGCATCGCGGCTGGCATCCTGTTGCTCGATCACCTCGAAGCCCATCCCCCGCAACGCCCCGGCGAGGTCCTGCGCGTCCTTCGCCGGGTTCTCCAGCGCGGGCGCGTTCTGGTACTGGCTGTTGCCAAGCACCAGCGCCAGCTTCGTCGCCGCCATCGCCGTGCCGAGCGACATCAGCAGCAGCATCACGATCGCGCCGAAACCAGCCGCCAGCCTGCGAGAAGATGATTGCATGATGACCTCGAAATGAGCCTACAAAAGTTCTTCCGAAGAAGCGTTGGTTCGGCACCTCTGCTGTCTGTCATCTTACGAAGCAAACCGGGCGCGTCAATCGTCCCTTGACGCCGCTGCCGGCAATATGTTCCCTCCCCCTCCAGGCCTCGGCGTCGGCCGCCGATTATTGCCGCATTGTCGAGAAAGTTCAGGCCCTTTTGCTGCTCTCGCTCGGCCCCGCCCGGCTGGCAATCTCGCCCAATGTGCGGTAATTGCATCCTAACCGAGGGCAAATTGCCGCGAACCAACGCTCAGCCGGGTTCTAGTCGCCGCCGAAGCGCGCGACACTGCCCCTGAGGCTTTCAGAAAGTATGCACGATGGTAAAGCGCCATAAACAGGAAGAGATCGTCGGAGTCCTCGAGTTCGAGGGCAAGACCAGCGAGGACCCGGAGGTCCTGGCCTGGCTGGCCGACCACAAGGCGCAGAACGGCGGCAAGATCCGCGTCAGCCGGGGAATCAAAGGCGTCCGTGTGGCGTTCAGCAAGCAAGCCGACATCGAATCGTGGAAAGCCCGGTCGGACCAAGCGGCCAAGGCCAAGCGGGCGCCGTCCTCCTAAGCCACGCTCAAGCGCAAAGGAGCAAATTGCCTTGACCAAGGAAGAACTGACCGCCTGGGCACAGGCCAACGGCTGGCGCATCATCGCCGGCCATCCCAGCCTGACCAAGCCCGGCGCACCAAAAGACCCGCCAAAAGACCCGATCGTACGTCTGGTCTTCAAGGCGACGGTGGCCAACCTCGAAGTCCGCAAGCCCTCCGGCAAATGGGACAAAGTCGCCGGCCAAACCTACGCCAACATCCTGCCAGACCCCGAGCAGGGGCCGCCCCGCGGCCTAGGCTTCGAGAAACTCTCCAGCATCAGCAAGCTCATGCAGGAAAATCGCGACGCCATGGTGTTCGGCCAGTTCAGCTAGGTCAGCCGCCGGTTCAGCGCCAGCAGCCCAACCCCCGCCGCGCCCGCGAACCGCGTCTGCAAGAACGTCAGCGCCATGATCAAATCCACATTGCGCAGCCCGCCTGCTACACCTCCATCCGTCACCCTCCGCGCCGGCGGAGGGTCCACGCCTTCGTGCATCACCGCAAAGGCATGACGTGGAAGGGACCGGTCATCCTAGAAACGGTGCCGACGAGATGAGGATTTGAAATGAAACAACGCGCGATCGTCGTCGGCGGCGGCATCGTCGGCGCCTGCTGCGGCTACGCGCTGCAGCGCCGCGACTTCGACGTCACCTTAATCGAGCAGGCCGAGCCCGGCCGCGCCGCCTCGTTCGGCAATTCCGGCAGCATCGGCCTCGCCTCCGTCCCGCCGCTCGGCATGCCCGGCATGCTCAAGGACCTGCCGAAGATGCTTCTCAACCCGGTGCACCCGCTCATCCTGCGCTGGCGCCACTTGCCGCAATCGCTGCCCTGGTTGCGCCGTTTCGCCCGCGCCCTCTCGCCCGGGCGCGTCGAGGCGATCAGTGGCGCCCGCGCCGCCCTCCTGTCCCACGCCGGCAACGCCTACGAAGGCCTGCTGGCCGAGATCGGCCACCCCGAGCTGATCTACGCCAGCGGCCTGATCTTCGTCTTCGAGACCCAGGCCGCCTTCGAGGGCGCCAAATCCGGGGTCGCGCTCCGCCGCCGTCACGGCATCGAAGCCCAGGAGATGACCGGCCCCGCCCTGCGTGAGCTCGAGCCCGCCATCTCCCACAAGGTCGTCGCAGGCGTGCACTACCCGGTGGTCCGCACCGTCACCGACCCGTTGACGCTGACCCAGGCCATCCTCACCGCCTTTCAGGAACGCGGCGGCCAGGTCGCCAACGAGCAGGTCACCGGCTTCGAGCACGGCTCGCAAGGTGTTGCCGCCGTCCTCACCAAGAGCGGACGGCGCCCTTGCGACCTCGTCGTGATCGCCGCCGGCGCCTGGTCGGCCGAGCTGGCGCGCCAACTCGGCGACAAGATGTTCGTCGTCCCAGAGCGCGGCTACCACATCATGATTGCCCGTCCCGCCCAGTCGCCCGCCATCCCGCTCGTCTCCGGCGACCGCAACGTTTCGATCGTCAAGATGACTCACGGCCTCCGCATGACCACGATGGCCGAGTTCGCCGCGATCGATGCGCCGCCGGACCATCAGCGCGCGCTGCGCGTCTTCCAGGGTGCCGCCGGCGTCGTCCGCGACCTCGAGCTAGACGTCGCGAGCTCCTGGATGGGGTCGCGGCCCTCCACGCCGGACTCGCTGCCGGTGATTGGCCGCTCGCTCCGGAGCCGCAACGTCATCTACGCCTTCGGCCACGGCCATCTCGGCCTCACTTTCGGCGCGGTCACCGGCAACCTCGTCGGCCAGCTCGCGCGCGACGAGACGCCGAACTTCGATATCGCCCCGTATCGTCCAGACCGCGGCTTCGACGGCTCGCATCTCTCGGCGGCGTGATGATGGCGCGCTATGCGGCGCCGGCAATGGCGGCTGCGCCATGGCCGCCGAACAGGCGCTGCTCGGCCGCGCGCCGATCCGCATTTCGCGAGATCGCCCGTCTGCTCGGGATCGCCAGCCCGGTGATGCGCGCCACCGTCGCCGGCGAAGATTACGTGACAACCGGCCGGACCCTGGCGAGGCTCGGCCTGGAGGGGATCAACCCGCAAGGCCTTGCGTCCCGCTCGCAGCACGGCTGACAATATTCCACGATTGCCAAGGAGTCGCCGCGATGTACACTGTTACGCACTCGACGCTGGGACGAACGTCCCTATCCCGCCGCAACATCCTCGGTGGCGTGCTGCTCGCCGGGCTCGCTCCGGCGCGGATCTCGCGCGCCGCGGATACGCTGGTGGTGAACGCCTATGGCGGCGAGTTCGGCGACATCCTTCGCCAGACGGTGATCTCGCCCTTCGAGAAGAAGTTCGGCGTCCAGGTGATCTTCGACGACACCGGAACGTCTTCCACCAACTACGCGAAGATCCGCGCAACCCAGGGCGCACCGGGCTTCGACGTGGCGGCCGAGCTGACCGCGGCGGAGAACATCCTGGGTGCGAAGGAGAAGCTGCTCCTGCCGGTGACGGAAAAGGAGGTGCCGAACCTCGCCCATGAATGGAGCAAGAGCCGCTCCAGCATCCCGCCCAACGGAACGGTTAACTACTATCACTACGCCGCGCTGTTCTACAACAAAGCCAAGATCCCGGCGCCGGACTCGTGGCTGGACTATTTCCAGCCCGCAAAGAAATATGGCGAGGCGATCAAAGGCAAGCTCCTCGCCTTCGACCCGGCGAACGTCCTCGAAATCTACGCCATAGCCTTGGGCGCCGAGGCGGCTGGCGGCGGCCTGCAGAACATGGACCCTGGCTTCGACCTGCTGAAGGCGCAAAAACCCTATGTCGGCCAGGTTCCCACGATGTCCTCCGCCGCAGTCCCCTCCTTCGAGAACGGCACCGTCTGGCTCGCCCCGTTCTGGAGCTCGCGCGCCGCCTATTACAAGGCGCGCGGCCTACCGTTCGACTTCCTGATCCCGAAAGAGGGCACGATGGGCCTGGGCGGCACGTCGGGCATCCCGATCAATGCCAGCAACCCGCGCCTCGCCTACGAATTCCTGAACTTCCGTCTCGAGCCGGACATCCAGCGCGCCTTCTGCCTCGCCTATTACTGCAGCCCGGCGCGCCCCGACATTGAATTCCCCGCCGATTTCGCCGCCCAGCAGATCACCACCCAAGCCAAAATGGACGCCCTGCAACTGCCCGACGCCCAGGTCATCGCGACCAACATCCGCGCCTGGACGCTCCGCTTCCAGGAAATCATGGCCAGCTAACTTCTACCGCCTGCGCGCACCATGACAGGATGGTGCCTAAACGATCGTCAGCCCGCCGTCCACCGTGACGGTCGACCCCGTCACATAAGCCGCGCCGGCGCTCGCCAGATAAAGCACGGCTCCCGCCACATCCTCCGGCGTACCAGCCCGGCGCAACGGGACGCCGGCAAGCTTGCGCGCCCGGAACTCCGGATCGGCCAGCATATGCCGGTTGAGGTCGGTCTCGATCGTTCCGGGCGCCACCAGGTTCACCGTAATCCCATGCGGCGCTAGCTCGAGCGCCATCGCCCGGCCCAACATCATCACCCCGCCCTTGCTGGCCACATAATGCGCAATATCCGGATTGGCGTGCGCCTGGTTGACCGAGGAGATCATCACGATCCGCCCGCCCGACCCGCCGGCGACCATGAACCGCGCCGCCTCCTGCGCCACCGCGAACGGCCCATGCAAATTGACGGCGTGCAAGCGGTCCCAATCCGCGTCGGTGATCTCCAGGAACGGCTTTCGCTGGATCATCCCGGCATTGCAAACCACGACCGCCAGCCCGCCCAGCGCGGCGTGCGCGTCCCGCACGACACCCCGCGCATCCGCCGCCACGCCCAAATCGGCGCCGAACAGGAAGGTCCGCCTGCCCATTTCGCCGATCTCCGCCGCCAACGCTTCGCAAGCGCCGCGATCCCGAAACCAATGCAGCGCCAAATCCGCCCCGGCCGCGGCCAACGCCAGCGCGATCGCGTGGCCCATCCCTTGGCTGTCGGTCCCAGTGACCAGCGCCGTCGTGCCATGCAGTTGTATCGGGGTCATCGATGCGTCTCGTGCAGGAATTCACCAACCCGGAAGAAGCGCTGCACCACGACGATCAGCACCATCGGCACCACCATCGTCAGCACGGCGACGGCCGCGAGCGTGGGCGCAAAGCCGAAATCGAGGAAGCTCAATATGGTCACCGTGATCGGTTGGCTGCCCGGCCGGGCCAGGAACAGCGACATGCTGTAATCGGTGAAGGATTGCACGAACGCGAAGCTCGCGCCGGCGAACACCCCCGTCTTCGCCAGCGGCAAAGTGACTTCGCGAAACGTCCTGAACGGCGGCGCGCCCAGGCTGAGCGCCGCCTGCTCGGCATTGCGCGGGATGGACTGCAGGCTCACCCCGATCGTCCGCACCGCAAACGGCAGGCAGATGATCAGATGCCCGATCAGCAGCGCCGGCAGCCCGAACAGCGCGCCCAACCCGGCCAGTTGCAGCAACTGCAGCAGCCCGATCCCCGTCACCATCGCCGGCAGCGCCAGCGGCCCCAGCGACAGCGCGGCCAGCAGGTCCCGCCCGGCGAACCGATACCGCGTCAGCCCATAGGCGAGCGGGAAGCCGAGCAGCACGGCCAGCACCGCGGCCCCCAGCGCCAGCTCGACGCTGAAGCCGAGCGGACCGAGCCAGCGCGGCACCAGCGCCGCCTGCCACCAGCGCAGCGAGAACCCCACCGGCGGGAAGCGCGATTGATCCGCCGCGTTGAACGACACCGTGGCCGTGATCAATATCGGCCCCAGCGCGAACACATAAACGGCGCCGACCACGAGGCGCAGCAGCGTCCAAGGCGTCATGCTGTGCGCCGCGTCCCGAGCACGGTCCCGAGCCAGAGCAGCACGAGCGAACTCACGATCAGCACCGCGCCCAGCGCCGAGCCGATCGACCAATCCACCAGCGAGACCATGAATTTGTAGATCAGCGTCGCGAGCGTCTCGGTCGCCGGGCCGCCGAGGATCGCCGGCGTCGCATAGGCGCTGATTGCCAGCGTGAAGGCCAGCAGGAACGCCGCCGCGATGCCGGTCAGCGACAGCGGCAAGGTCACCGCAAGAAAGGTCCGGGTGCGCGACGCCCCGAGGCTCATCGCCGCGCGCTCGACATTCGGGTTGAGCCCGGCGAGCGCCCCCATGATGGTCAGCACGCCATACGGCAGCAGCGCATGCGTCAGCCCGACGATGATCGCGCCGGAAGAGGGCAGCATGATCTGCGGCTCGCTGACCAGGTGCAGTCCGAGCAGCAGCCCGTTGATCGCGCCCTCGCGGTTGAGCAGCACCCACCAACCATAGGTGCGCACGATGACGCTGGCCAGCAGCGGCGCCAGGATCAGCGCCGTGAGCAGCCCCCGCCACCGGCTCGCCGTGCGCGTCAGGAAGAACGCGACCGGGTAGGCGAGCAGCACGACAAGCGCCCCGACGCTGGCGCCGATCCAGAACGTGCGGAAGATCGCCATCCGGTAGAGCGGCCGCAAGAAGATGAACTGGTAGTTCTCGGTGGTGAGCTGATGCGTCAGCACCTGCGCCTCGGACTTGAACGCGCTCGCCGTCAGCAGCAGCGCGTTCGGCGCGACAAATCCGGCCAGGAGCACGAGGGCGGGCGGAACGATGAACAGCCAGGGGACGCGCGATTCCGTCATCTCCCGCTATGGTGCGATGCGGTGCCCTGCGACACAAGTCATTGCGAGGAGCGCAGCGACGAAGCAATCCACGCCCGCCTCAATCCGCACTGCCCTTCTGGGAGCCTACAACACAACGCCCATATATCCCGCCATGGCTCTCCTCATCCTGTTCGCCGTGGTCTCAATCGCCACCACCGGATTCGACCTCATCCTGCGCGCG
Source organism: Acetobacteraceae bacterium (assembly GCA_965276815.1). Classification (GTDB taxonomy): domain Bacteria; phylum Pseudomonadota; class Alphaproteobacteria; order Acetobacterales; family Acetobacteraceae; genus JAVVHH01. The sequence continues at coordinate 188,497 of CBDIBE010000005.1, forward strand.
CGCCAATCGGCCTACGTGGCGCGCCATCGCGACGCGGTGCCGCGCTTCTTCGCCGACACCGTCTCCTTGGCCGACCACCAGCGCGCCGCCGACTACGAACGGGCCCGGCTGCGCCTGGGTGCGGCCGCCTCGGTGTTCAGCCTCGTCGTGGCGCTCGCCTGGGCGTGCTTCGGCTACGACGCCCTCTATGGCTGGGTCGCGGAACTCATCCCCCGCGGGCTGACGCGGAGCGTGCTGTTCCTCATCGGCGTCGGCGCGGTGTCCTGGGTCCTCGGCCTGCCCTTCGCCATCCTGCGCACCTTCGGCGTCGAGCAGCGCTTCGGCTTCAACCGCACCCGACCCGGCGGCTTCGTCGCCGACAAGCTGAAAGGCGCCGCCCTGTCCCTCGCGCTGAGCATCCCGCTGCTCTATGGCGGCCTATGGCTGATGCGGCAGCCCGGCCACTGGTGGCTCTGGGCCTGGCTCGGCCTGGTCGCTCTCATCCTCATCATGACCCAGGCCTATCCCCGCTGGATCGCGCCCTGGTTCAACCGCTTCACCCCGCTGGAAGGCACGCTGCGCACCCGCATCGAAGGCCTGTTGCAGCGCTGCGGCTTCCAGGCCGCCGGGCTGTTCGTCATGGACGCGTCCCGCCGCTCCGCCCACGGCAACGCCTACTTCACCGGCCTCGGCCGCAGCAAGCGCATCGTCCTGTTCGACACGCTGATCAGCAGCAACAGCGAGGCCGAGCTCGAGGCCGTGCTGGCCCACGAATTGGGCCATTTCAAGCTCAACCACGTGCTGATCGGCCTGTTGCAGACCGCCGCGATCCTATTCGTCGGCTGTTTCGTGATCTTCGTCCTCTGCAAGCAGCCCTGGCTGCTGCCAAGCTTTGGGATCACCCATCAGGACGACGCCTTGGCCCTGATCGTCTGCGTGCTGCTGGTGCAGATGGCTGCACCCGTGCTCGGCATCGCCGCCAACTGGATCAGCCGGCGCCACGAATACCAGGCCGATGACTTCGCCCGCCGCATGGTCGGCGCCGAGCCGATGGCCTCCGCGCTCGTCCGCCTCGCCCGCGAGAACGCCAGCACGCTCACCACGGACCCGCTCTACGCCCTCGTTAACTTCAGCCACCCGCCGGTCCCGCTGCGGGTGCAGCGGCTGCTCGAAGCCTAGCTCCGCGTCGTCCAGAGCTCGCGCATGACGGCGGGCGCGGTGGCCGGGTCGATGCCGCGGGAGCGCAGGTAGTCCTCGTAGAATTGCTGCGTCTGCCCGGTGACGTAATAGAAGTCGAGCGCGGTGCCGAGCCAGTCGCGCCAAGTCTTGTCCGTCTCGCGCCGCAGTCCGGCCGAGGTGGTCGAGGCGCGGATCGGCTTCGGCAGCATCACCGTGCCCATATGCACGCGCTGCTGCATCAGCACCAGCGCGGGATGGTAGAAGCAGAGCGCGTTCACCTGGTGCGCCTGAAACGCCAGCACGGCCTGATCGAGGCCCGGATAGCGCTGGATGGTCGCGTGCGGCAGCCGGGCGGTCACGTCCCGGTCCGGCGCCGTGCCGAGCGCCACGCCGATCTTGACCTCGGCCTTGTCCAAATCGCTCCAGTTCTCCGCTTTCATCCCATCCTGCACCAGCAAGCCCTGAGCGTAGTAGAAGAACGGCTGCACCGGGAAATCCACCGCCAGGGCCCGCTGCGGCGTGGCGTCCAGCACGAACGTCACGTCGAACTGCCCGGCCTGCAGCGCCGCGACCGCGTTGCCCCAGCTCGTCTCGACCGTCGTCAGCTTCACGTTCAGGTCGCGCGCGACGGCCTGTCCCGCCGCATAGCCAATCCCGCCCCATGACCCGGTCGCCAAATCCTTGTAGAACCAAGGCTCGCCAGGTACGACGCCGATCCGCACCTCATTGTTGCTGCGGATCCGCTCCCAGGTCGATCCCGCCTGCGCCCGCGCGTCCTGCGCCGAGGTCAGCACCGCCGCGCCGCCCAGGCCGAGGCCAAGCGCGGCCCGGCGATCCACTCCGATGCGACCCATGGTGCCCAATCTCCGTCGCGACGAAATGATGATAGGGAGGGTGCGCGAGCAGGGTCAACGGGAGGGCAGGGTGGCGGGCAGTCAGGACATCGTCGAGGATCCCAGGAACGCTGCCGTATTGATCTGGATGAACGGCAAGCTCGTGCCGCGCCAGGACGCAGTGGTGTCGGTCTTCGATGGCGGGTTCGTCGCTGGCGACGGGGTCTGGGAAGGGCTGCGCCTGATCGGAGGCCGGCTCCTCTTCGCCGAGGAGCACCTCGACCGCCTGTTCCAGGGCGCCGCCGCGATCGACCTCGATCTCGGCCTCACCACACCGGCCGTGCACGAGGCGATCCTCGAAACCTGCCGGGCCAACCGCATGCACGACGGCGTGCATATCCGCCTGATGGCCACCCGCGGCATCAAGCGGACGCTGAGCCAGGACCCGCGCCAGGCGATCGGCCCGGCCAGTATTGTGATTGTCGCCGAACATAAGCTCCCGCCGCCCGGCTTGTTCGCCCAGGGCTTGCGCATGATGACCTCCACCTTCCGCTGCACCCGGCCCGATCAGTTCGACATGCGGCTGAACTCGCACAGCCGGCTCAACCTGATCATGGCGCTCATCCAGGCCTACAAGGCCGGCGCCGACGAAGCGCTGATGCTGGACGATGCCGGCTTCGTCGCCAGCGGCAACGCGACCAATTTCTTTTTCGTGCGCGCGGGCGTCGTCCACACCTCCACCGCCCGTTCTTGTTTTAGAGGGATTACAAGGGGCAAGGTACTCGAACTCTGCGGCATCGAGGCCATTGCGCTCCGGCTGGGTAACCACAGCCTGCTGGACGTGTACGCGGCGGAGGAAGCGTTCGTGACCGGCACATTCGGCGGCGTTACTCCGGTCAGCGCGGTGGACGGCCGGGCGATGCCCGTGCCAGGTCCCGTCACAAGCCGGATCGCCGAACTCTACCGCACGCTCATCGCCAGGCGGGAGACCCCAGTTTGCCGGGCGCCGACTGAGGGTTCATAGATCGGACCATGCGCCGCTTTCCCCAAGTTTCCCGCTGGACCGGCCCGATGAAACTGGGCAGGCTCGGTCATTCCAATGATCCGGCGGCGCGCGAGCCGCCCCCGCTCAACCTGTGGACGCTCTGCGGCTTAGCCCTCGTCATGGGCGTCGTGACCGGCTACGGCGCCGTATTCTTCCGCGCCCTCATCGGGGTCGTGCACAACCTGCTGTTCCTCGGCAAGCTCTCCTTCGCCTACGACGCCAGCCTGTTCACCCCCGCCGCGCCCTGGGGCGCCGCCATCATCCTCGTGCCGGTGATCGGCTCGTTCGGCGTCACCTTCATCGTCAACACCTTCGCGCCGGAGGCAAAGGGCCACGGCGTGCCCGAGGTGATGGACGCGATTTATTACGGCAGGGGCGTGATCCGCCCGGTCGTGGCCGCGGCCAAGTCGGTGGCCTCGGCGCTCGCGATCGGCAGCGGCGCGGCGGTCGGCCGCGAGGGGCCGATCATCCAGATCGGCTCCGCGCTCGGTTCCACGCTGGGACAGCTCCTGCAAATGCCAAGCGCGCAGCGGATCACGCTGGTGGCGGCCGGCGCCGGGGCCGGGATCGCCGCCACCTTCAACACGCCGATCGGCGGCGTGATGTTCGCGACCGAGCTCATGCTGCCGGAGGTCAGCGTCAACACCTTCCTGCCGGTCGCGCTTGCCACGGGCAGCGCCACTTTCATTGGCCGGCTGTTCTTCGGCGACCAGCCGGCTTTTGCGGTGCCCGCCGCGCTCGCCGCGCTGCCGAACGAGGCCGGCAGCGCCCTGACGCTGGTGCTCTATGCCGTGCTCGGCGCGCTGATCGGCCTGAGCGCCGCACTGTTCGTCCGCCTGCTGCACTGGCTCGAGGACGCGTTCGACCGCATCCCCGGATCCTATCTGCGCCATGCCATCGGGATGCTCGGCGTTGGCGTGCTGATCTGGGTGCTGTTCGTCCTGGCCGGCCACTACTACGTCGAGGGCGTCGGCTATTCGGGCATCCAGGCGGTGCTCAACGGCCAGCTCTCCGGTGCCTGGTTCCTGCTGCTGCTGTTTGCCTGCAAGCTGCTCGCGACCACGGTCAGCCTCGGCTCCGGCTCGTCGGGCGGCGTATTCTCGCCCTCGCTGTTCATGGGCAGCATGCTGGGCGCCGGCTTCGCGAGCTTGCTCGGCCCAATGCTGCCCGGCATCCCGCTCAGCCCGCCGGCCTTCGCCATGGTCGGCATGGGCGCGATGGTCGGCAGCGGCACCGGCGCGGCAATGACCGCGGTCACCATGATCTTCGAGATGACGCGCGACTATAACATCGTGCTGCCGATGATCCTGGCCGTGGCGGTCAGCCTCGGCGTGCGCCGGATCGTCTCGCGCGAGAACATTTACACGATGAAGCTGGTGCGCCGCGGCCACGCGATGCCGCGCGGACTGCACGCCAACCTGTTCCTGGTGCGCGCCGCCCGCGAGATCATGGACCGCGACGTAGCGATCCTTGAGGAATCGACCCGCTTTTCCGCCTTCCTAGACGCTTCGGCGGGTGCCGGCGGCCTGCGCCACCTCATCGTGACGCGGCAGGGCCATATCGTGGGCGTGCTGCGCGTCAACATCGACCTGCGCCGGGCCGTGGGCGCCGCTGGCGCGGACGTGACCTTGGGAGAGCTGGCGCGGCGCGACTATACCTTCGTACGCGAGGACTCCGCGACCTTCGACGTCATCGTCCGGATGCGCCGCAAATCGGCTTCCATGGCTCTGGTGCTCCCGGCGGGCACTCCCACCGACAAGCGGCAGATCCTGGGTGTCATCACCAAGGAGCACATCGCCGACAACGTCGCCGGCAGCATCAGCCTTTACCCCGTCTGAGCGCGCGCAGTCTGCCGCCCAATTTGTGAGCTCCGGGTCCGCGTGGTATTTACCGCTCGCCGTGGCGACGGTCTTGCAAGACCGCGGCACGGCTAACGGGTAGCCGGAAAGGCTGCCTCAAGCCACAAAACAGGAGAAACGCTGTGTCAACGACAACGACGCCCAAGCCGGCGACGACGCCAGGCAAGCCGACCCACGCCTCGCACGAGCACCATCACAGCGCTGCCGCCCACCACGAAGCGGCCGCGCATCATCATCGCGAAGCCGCGCATGATCATGAGCATGGCCGTCACGACGAGGCCAAGGAACACGCCACGGCTGCGCACAAGCACAGCACGCACGCGCACGGCCATACCCAGACCGCGCACGAACACTCCCACAAGTAAAACCTGGCTCTCGTCACACCGGCCCGCCGGTGTGACGAGTTCTGCGGCAGGGAGCTGGGCGAACGACGGCAGCGCGCCGTACAAGCATCGTCCGGAAGGCCAAGCGGCATTAGGCAACGTCACGAAGCTGACGTATGACAGAGCCGGTCCCCACCCGCGCTCGAGATAGCGAATGTCAATCCAATCGCCGCATTGGCGGCGCAACATGTATGTCTGCCTGTTCGGCTCGTTCACCACGATCATGGCGATGTCGCTGCTGCTGCCGTTCCTGCCGATCTACGTCGAGCAGCTCGGGGTCAAGGGCCACGCCGCGATCGTGCAGTGGTCTGGCGCCGCCTATGGGATCACCTTCCTCGGCGCCGGGTTACTCGCACCGGTATGGGGTAAGCTCGCCGACCTCTACGGACGCAAGCCGATCCTGATCCGCGCGTCGCTCGGCATGGCGGTCGCCATGTCGCTGATCGGGGTCGCGCAAAACATCTACCAGCTCGTCGGGCTCCGGCTGCTGGCGGGCTTGCTTGGCGGCTATGCGTCCGGGGCGGTGGTGCTGGTCGCGACGCAGACACCGAAGGAGCGCTCGGGCTGGGCGCTGGGGATGCTGTCCACGGGCGCGTTGGCCGGCACGCTGCTCGGCCCGCTGGTGGGCGGCGTGCTGCCAGGCTTGGTCGGCGTGCGCGAGACGTTTTTCCTGGCCGGCGGCGTCATCTTCTTCGCTTTCCTAGCGACGACGTTCCTGATCAAGGAGGACCGGAGCGCCTTTGCGCCCGGCCAAAAGCGCATCACCCAGGGCGCCTGGTCGATGATCCCCGACACGCGCCCCATCATCGCGATGCTGTCCACGGCCACGCTGCTGATGCTGGCCAACATGTCGGTCGAGCCGATCATCACCGTCTATGTCGGCCAGCTCATGCCGCCGGGCGGCAACGTGGTGTTCACCGCCGGACTGGTCATGGCGGCATCCGCGGTCGGCAGCGTGCTGGCCGCACCCCGGCTCGGCCGCCTGGCCGACCGGGTTGGGCATTGGCGGGTGATCGTGTTCTGCCTGCTCGCTTGCGGCGTCCTGCTGATCCCGCAGGCTTTCGTGACCAATAGCTGGCAGCTGATCTTCTTGCGCTTTCTAATGGGAATCTCGCTGGCGGGCTTGCTGCCGGCGATCAACTCGACGATCCGCCACAACGTGCCGCAGGGTGCGGTCGGCACGATCCTCGGCTACAGCACGTCAGCCCAATATGCCGGCCAGGTGGTCGGCCCCGTAGCGGGCGGCTTCGTCGGCGGCCACCTTGGCATGCGCGCCGTCTTCATGGCGACAACCGTCATTATGTTCGGGGGCGCCGCCTTCAACTGGCTGATGAGCCGGCGGGTCGCGACCACGCGAGGTGCGCAAACCGTCGGGAACTAACTCTCTTCAGGTGGCCGCCATCCCACCCTGCTACGCTTGCGAGCGCTGCGGCGCAGCCTTGAATGCTTTCAGCATTGCATCGAACGCCGCAGTCGGGGCGAGGTCGCCATCGAAGGGCAGGGGCCGTGCCGCCAGACCGTCGGGACGCGCGAACTCCGGGCCGTTCTTCGGATTGAGCCAGCTATACTGGTCAGATAGTCCCCAGGTCACCACAGCCTTCACCGCTGGCTCATCGAGCGCAACCGAGAGAAACCGGTCGTAGACATCGGCAACCATGCGGTCGCGTTGTGCGATGTCGGCCGGCGCACCGACATCGAGTACGTCGAGCTCGGTAATGATAACCTTCAGCCCGCGCGAGGCGATATCCGCGAGGAAAGCCCGATAGCGTCTACCGTCGAATTCAGTGAGCCTCTCATATCGCAGGTGCGACTGCAGCCCGACCGCATCGATCGGGGTGTTGCGCCGCGCCAGGTCGTCCAGCAACATCAGCAGGGCGGAGCGCCGGCTCTCCTGCTCAGGCGTGTTGAGTTCAAACTCGGAATCGTTATAAGCGAGAATAGCTGTGGGGTCGGCCTGCCGTGCCGCGCGAAAGGTCAAATCGATGTAGTCTGGCCCGATTTGCCGCAACGGCCAGCACCGGCGAAGGCCAAGCGGCTGGCCGTCCCTCGGGTCGAGCGCCTCGTTGACGGCGTTCCATGACCACGCCTTGCTCCGGTAGCGGCTCGCCACGCCGTAGGCATAGTCGAGAACGGCCTTTGTGGCCTCCCTCGGGCCGCTCACGCGGTTGAACCAATCCGGCATGTGGTAATACCACAGCAGATGCGCGCCGGTGATCCGGAACCCATGCGCCGTGGCAGCAAGGATGTTCGCATTTTCGTCCGTGGCAAAGTTGAGTGCGCCGGGCCCGGTGCTGAAAGCGGGGGCCCAGATGTCGACAGCGCATAAACCGCACTGCCGCTGAAACAGCTCGCGATAAGCAGGGGTGGCGTTGTCGAGGTTCACGTCGGCCAGCGCGCCGTAGCGGATGCCTTTTGCGGCGGCAGTGTCTTTGAGACTGGCAATCGCCTGTCCGGCGTAAGCGACGCGTCGAAGGCTGGTTGCGGAGCCGGCAAAAACCGGCATGGCGGCAAGTTTCAGCCAGCTGCGGCGCGTCGTGTTCATATCAAGACCACTGGGATAGCAGCGTGCCGTCGACGCCGGGCCACCCGCCACAGCAGGCCCGCGGTGAGGACACGGGACGTGCGCGTGCCGACCGGTTTCATGCGGGAGGTCGTATCATTCTTGGACGCCGCGTCAAAATGTAGATTGCGAGCTGTCTGAACTCCCTCCCTGCCGATGTAGGGGCCGTTCGGTGACTTAGGCGCACAGCGTCAAACCGTACGTCGCCGCGCTCAGCAGCGTGATCCAAAAACTACTTGGCCAGTCCGTGTAGTAGGCGAGCGCAATCCCCGCCCAGGCGGCAAACAGCGCCAACCCGGCCGAGAGCACAATCCCCTTGCCCACCCCGCTGGTCAGCCGCTGCGCCGCGGCCGCCGGCGCCACCATCAGCGTGAACACCAGCAGCACGCCGACGATCTGCACGCATTCCACCGTCGCCAGCGCGACGATCGCCAGGAACAGCATCGCGAACAGCCGCAGCGACACACCCTTCGCCTCGGCAAGCTCCGGCTGCAGGCTGGCGAACAGCAAAGGGCGCGCAATGACGGCGAGCGCCGTCAAACTGACCACCCCGAGCGCCAGCAAAATCCAGACCGTCCCCGCATCGACCGCCAGCACGTTGCCGAACAGCAGCGACGTCGCCTGCGTCGCGAACGAGGTGAAGAAATGCAGGAATAGCAGGCCGAAGCCGAGCGAGAGCGCCAGCACCATCCCGATCGCCACGTCGCGCTGCGCTAGCCGCTCGCCCATCGCTCCCATGCCCAACCCGCTCGCCACCGTGACCAGCACCATGCCCGCGAGCGGTGACAGCCCAAGCAGCACCGCCCCGGTCGCCCCGGTGAAGCCGACATGCGACAGCGCGTGCCCGGCGAAGGTCTGGCCGCGCAGCACGAGGAAGTAGCCGACGATGCCCGACAGCACCGCGACGATCGCCGCCGCGGCGAAGGCGTTGCGCATGAAATCGTAGTCAAGCATGGCCGGGCGAGCATTCATGGGCGTGCTGCCCGACATCGGAACCGCCGCTCATCACGAAAATGCGCCCGCCGAAGCGCACCACTTCGATCGCGGAGCCATACAAACGGGACAGCTTCGGCCCGGTGATCACCTCGTCGACGCTGCCCAGCGCGGCCTGGCCACCCGCGAGGTAAAGCACCCGGTCAAGCGCGCCAAGCAGCGGGTTCAGCTCGTGCGCGCTGAACAGCACCGTGATCCCGAGCTCCGCTTGCAGCGACTTGGCCAGCTCCACGACGCCGCGCTGATGATGCGGGTCGAGGCTGATCAGCGGCTCGTCGAGCAGCAGCAGCGACGGGTAGCCAATCAGCGCCTGGGCGAGCAACAGCCGTTGCCGCTCGCCGCCCGAGGTTTCGGTCAGCGGGCGCCGCCCCAAAGCGCCCGCACCAACCAGCTCGATCACGCGGTCGACCTCCGCCCTGGCGGCCCGGCTAAGCCACGGCAGGCCGAGCCGGTGCCCGTCCACCGCGCTCGCCACAAAATCCCAGCCGCTCAGCCGCGACCCGGCCAACGAGGCGCGCGTTTGCGGTACGTAGCCGATCGCCGGGCTGCCGCGCGAAGCCGAGTGGCCGAGGACGCGGATATCGCCGCGCGCCGGCGGGACCAAGCCGAGGATGGCGCGCATCAGCGTCGTCTTGCCCGCGCCATTGGGCCCGAGCACGCCGATGAACTCGCTGGCGCCGATCTCCAGCGTTACGTCGTCCAGGATGATGCGCCCGCCAAGTGCCAGGCAGACATCGCGGAATTCAATCGCGTGCACACCTACTGTGCCGGCAGCGCCCGGTCGACCGCGTCGAGTTCGCTCATGATCCATGCCTGATAGGTCTTCCCCCGTGGCTCGGTCTCAGTCGCGCCCACCACGGGAATATGCGACGCCTTGGCGAGTTTCTCCATCCGTGCCGCGATCGGGTCGGTGGCCTGGCTGTTGTAGACCAGCAGCCGGACCTGGTGCGTCTTGAGGTCGTTCTCGAAGCCGGCGACCTGCGAGGCGCTCGGCTCGGTGTTGTTCATCACCGCGAGCTGGAACGGCTCGTTGCGGTCCTGCATGCCGAGGGCGGCGAACATATAGCCGAACACGGGTTCCGTCGCGGTCACCGGTGCGCCGGCCAGGCGCGCCCGCAGCGCCGCGATCTTGGCCTGGATCGGCTGCAGCGACTGTTCGAACGCGGCCCCGCGCTGGGTGTATTCGGCCTGATGCGCCGGGTCGGCGGCGGCGAGATCGGCGGCCAGCGCGCGGGCGACGGCCAGCATAGTGGCCGGGTCGTACCAGATATGCGGGTTGTCGCCCATCTTCTTGCCGGCGAGGTCGGCGGCCACGATGACTTTGCGGTCAGCGCTGCGGGCCGCCGCCAGCAGCTTCTCCATCCAGGGATCATAACCGATGCCGCTATAGATCACGATCCGCGCCGCCGAGATCGCCCGCGCGACCGACGGGCTGGCCTCGAACAGATGCGGGTCTTCGTCGGGGTTGCTGAGGATGCTGTTGACCTTCACCTCGGGTCCGCCGATTTGCCGGGCAATGTCGCCATAGAAATTTTCCGCGGCCACCACGGTGAGGGGAGGGGCGGCCGACGCCCATCCCGGAAGTGCCAAAATTCCGGCAAGCGCCAATGCGGGAAGCAGTTTCATGCTCAGCTCCGGTCCGAGAGCCGGCAGAATGATATAACATACCATCAAGCGCAAGCTCAGCGCGTTTGCCTCCCGGCCAGAAAATCCGTTCAATGCCAGACGACGTCCAATGCAAATGGGAGTGAAGCCGTGATCCAGCGTTTGCCCGTTCTCACCCGACGCGCAGCGCTCGCGGGGCTCGCCGCGTCGGTGATCGCCGCGCGTGCCCGGGCGGCCGATAGTGACCGCCTGCGTATCGGGCTCGCGGCGCCCAACACGACGATGGACCCGCATCTGCTCAGCAACGCGCCCAACAACGCCGTCGCCAGCCACATCTTCGACGCGCTAGTCACCAATGACGAAAAATCGCAATCCGTGCCGGGCCTGGCTGAGAGCTGGAGCGCCAGTGGCGACACCACCTGGACGTTCAAGCTGCGCCAGACCAATTTCTCCGACGGCACGCCGTTTGCCGCCGAGGATGCGATCGCCTCGCTCAAGCGGGCGACCGACATTCCCAGCGCCGCCTCGTTTCGCACCTACACCCGCTCCATCAAGACGATGCGGGCGCCCGACCCGCACACGCTGGCCATCGAGACGTTTGCGCCGGACCCGTTGCTGCCCAACTCGCTGAGCCGGATCCGGATCATCAGCGCGAAGTTCAAGGACGCGACGACCGCCGATTTCAATGACGGCAAGCCGCGATCGGCACCGGGGCCTTCGTGCTGAAAAGCTACAGCCCCGGCGCGTCGGTGAACCTGGTCCGGCATGACGGCTGGTGGGGGCCCAAGCTGCCCTGGACCGAGGTGGTGCTGCGCCCGATCACCGACGCCGGCAGCCGCCTGGCTGCCCTGCTGGCCGGCGACCTAGACATCATCGAGAGCGTTCCCGCCGACGGCAGCCAGCGTGTCGCCGCCGACCCGAAGCTGCATCTGATCAAGGGCACGTCCAGCCGGGTTGTGTACATCGCCATGGACCAGCGCCGCAACGTCACGCCGTTCATTACGGGGAAGGACGGCAAGCCGCTCGACCGCAATCCGCTGAAGGATCTGCGCGTGCGCCAGGCACTTGACATCTCGATCAATCGGGCCGCCATCGTGGAGCGTATCATGTCCGGCAATGCGGTCCCGGCCGGGCAGTTCCTGCCCAAGGGCGGACCGGGTACCGCCCCCGATGTCGATGTGCCGCCCTATGACCCGAAACGGGCCATCGAGTTGCTCAAGGAGGCGGGCTATCCCAATGGCTTCCGGCTGACCATGCAAGGCCCCAATGATCGCTACATCAATGACGCCAAGATCGTCCAGGCGGTCGCCCAGATGTTCAGCCGGGTCGGCGTGGAGACCGCGGTGGACGTGATGCCCTGGAACGTCTACGCCAACAAGGGCGCGGATTTCAGCGTCTTTTTGTCGTCCTGGGGCGTCAACACCGGGGAGACGTCGAACCCGCTATCGGCGATCTGCGCCACGCCGGATGCGGCGGCCGGCCTGGGCATCGCCAACGACGCCGGCTATTCGAACCCGGCGCTTGACGCGAAGCTGAAGCAGGCGCTCAGGACGCTGGACGACGCTGCGCGCAACAAGCTGTTGGCCGAGGCGAGCAGCATCGCCTTCCATGATGCGGCGATCCTGCCGCTGCATTTCGAAGTGTCGGTCTGGGGCGCGACGCGCGAGCTGAGCTACGCCACACGGGCCGACCAATACACACTGGCAATGGGGATCAAGCGGGCATGAACGACGTTCCAGCAGAGCTGCCGGCGGATCTGTCGCAACGCGCGGCCGAAATCTACGATCTCGGCCCGACTGCGATCTTCGCGAGCAAGGCGGACCCGCGCTTCCACTATTCGATGTACGTGCCGAAATCGGTCGGGCGGGGCGAGAAGGTCGAGCTGCTCGTCGCGGTGCACGGCACCAGCCGTACCTCATTCCTGGACTTCCGCGACGGGTTTGCCGGCTTCGGCCGCTGGAACAACGTCGCCATCCTCTGCCCCATCTTCCCCATCGGCGTGCGCGGCGACGGCGCCCGCAGCGGCTACAAATACATGGCGGAGGGCGATATACGTTACGACAACGTAATACTTGCGATGGTTGACGAAGTCGCGGCGAAATACCGCCAGGACTGGTCGAAATTCGCCATGTTCGGCTTCTCCGGCGGCGGCCACTTCACCCACCGCTTCGCCATCCTGCACCCAGGCAAGCTCTGGGCCGCATCGATCGGCGCCTCCGGGTCGGTCACTCTGCTCGACCCCACGCGCGACTGGTGGGTTGGCATCCGCGACCTTGAGGCGCGCTTCGGCATCGCCTTCGACCCGGCGGCGCTAGCGCGCGTCCCTGTGCAGATGGTGGTGGGCGATGCGGACCTGGAGACCTGGGAGATCACCCACAAGCCCGGCGGCGCCTTCTGGATGGAGGGAGCGAACGATGCCGGCCGGACCCGGCCGGAGCGGCTCCGCGCCCTGGCCAGCTCCTTCGAGCAGGCCGGCGTGAAAGTGCGCTTCGACTTGGCGCCCGGCGTGTCGCATGAGCGCACGAAGGTGCTTCGCCTGGTCGAGGATTTCCTGGCCGGCGTGCTCGCCGAAAAGCGGCGCTGATCGCGGGCTGGCTTGTCGCATGCGTCGCCGCGCTAGAGCAGTATCCGATCTGACCGCTTCGTCAGATCGGAGGTTCTGCGTGCTTAATGAACATCCTAGAGCTTTCTTCCGATCCCTTTCGATCGGAAAAAAGCTCTAAGCCGCCGCATCCATCTGGACGAAATGCCCCGGTGCGATCTCCCGCAGCGGTCTTATCTCTGGCTCGACCCCTAACGGCCGCACGGGGGACCTCAGCTCTTCGCTGACGGACAGCCCCCGGTCTCGCCGGCGGGTGGGATCGGCGATCGGCACGGCCGAAAGCAATCGCTGCGTGTACGGATGCGCGGGGGCGCCGAAGATGGCGGCGCGCGGACCGATCTCGACGATCTCGCCGAGCCGCATGACCGCGACCCGGTGGCTCACGCGCTCCACGATCGCCATGTCGTGGCTGATGAACAGATAGGCGAGCCCCAGCGTCTCGCGCAATTCGATCAGCAGGTCGATGATTTGGCCCTTGATGGAAACGTCGAGGGCCGAGACGGCTTCGTCGGCGACCAGCAATCGCGGCTCCAGCGCGAGCGCCCGGGCGATGCAGATACGCTGCCGCTGCCCGCCCGAAAACTGGTGCGGGAAGCGCGACATCCACGACGGTTCCAGTCCGACGCGCGCCATCAGCCCGGCCGTCCGGTCCCGCAACTCAGTCCCCTTGGCAATGCCGTGCACTCGCATCGGCTCGGATATGGCGGCGCCGACCGTGCGGCGCGGGTTGAGCGAGCCGAACGGGTCCTGGAAAATCATCTGCATACGCCGGCGCACGGCGCGCAACGCCGCCGGGTCGAGCTTACTGAGATCCCGATCTTCGAAGCGCACCGACCCGCTGGTGTGCGGGATCAACCGCATCACCGCGCGGCCGGTGGTGGACTTGCCGCAGCCGGATTCGCCGACGAGCGACAATGTCTCGCCTTGCCGGATGACAAAGGAGACGCTCTCCACGGCGTGGACCTGGCCGACAGGCCGGCCGAACAGCATGCCGCGGACCGGGAAGCGGCAGACCAGCCGCTCGACCTGAAGCAAGTCTTTATTGTGGGGGAACGGCGCAGCGCCGACGCTGCCCGTCGAGGCCGGCGCCGAATCGCCCAGTGTCGGGATCGCGCGCAGCAGCATCTGCGTGTACTCGTGCTGCGGGGCGGCGAAGATGGCCGCGGTCGCACCTTCTTCCACCTTCTCGCCCCCGCGCATGACCAGGACGCGATCGGCGATTTCGGCCACCACGCCCATGTCGTGCGTGATGAACAGGATCGCCATCCCCAGCTCCTGCTGCAGGGTGTCGAGCAAATCCAGGATCTGCGCCTGCACGGTGACATCGAGCGCCGTCGTCGGCTCGTCGGCGATCAGCAGCTTCGGCCGGCACGCGATGGCCATGGCGATCATGACCCGCTGGCGCATCCCGCCGGACAGCTCATGCGGGTATTGCGCTGCACGCCGGGCCGCGTCGGGGATCTGCACCTGCCCGAGCAGCCGAACGACCTCTGCCCGGGCCTGCGCGGATGACAAGCCGAGGTGCCGGCGCAGCGTCTCGGCGATCTGGAACCCGGCGGTGTAGACGGGATTGAGGCTGCTCATCGGCTCCTGGAAAATCATCCCGACCGCGCGGCCACGGATGCCCATCATTTCGCCGCCAGAAAGCCCGGTGACTTCGCGCCCGCCGATCCGGATGCTGCCCAACACCTTGGTCTGCCGCTCCGGCAATAGGCGGAGCAGGGAGAGGGCAGAGACGCTTTTGCCCGAGCCGGACTCGCCGACCATCGCCACCGTCTCGCCAGCGCCGACACTGAAGGAAAGTTCGCGGACGACCCTTGCCCAACCGATCCTGTGCTTGAACGCGACGTCCAAGCCCTGCACTTGCAGGACCGGCTCGCCCGTCATCCGTCTGCCAGGTTCGGGTTCATCGCGTCGTTCAGCGCCTCGCCGAGCAAGTTGATCGCCAGTATTGCGAGCACGATCACCCCGCCCGGAATGGCGCTCATATACCAAGCGGTGCGGATCACGGCGCGGCCATTGCCGATCATGGTCCCCCAGCTGATCGCGTTCGGGTCGCCCAGGCCAAGAAACGCCAGCGCCGACTCGCTCAGGATCGCGGTCGCCACAATCACGGAGGTGGTGACGACCAGCGGCGGCAGCGCGTTGGGCAGCACCTCGCGCAGGATGATGTAGCCGTTCGAGAAGCCGAGGCTCCTGGCCGCGAGCACGAACTCGCGCTCGCGCAGCGTGCGGAACTCGGCCCGCATCAGGCGGGCAACGGTCGGCCAGGAGACGACGCCGATGCCGACCGTGATGGTGAGGACCGAGGGTTGGAAGATCGCCACCAACACCACCAGGAAGATAAAGCTCGGCATGGTCTGCACGGCTTCCGTCACCCGGGTCAGGGCGGAGTCGATCCAGCCGCCGAAATAGCCGCTGAGCGCGCCGACGAGGGTGCCGATACCGACGCAGATTGCCGCCGCGACGACACCGATCCAGAGCGAGACGCGGGCGCCGTGAAACAGGCCGGCGGCAATGTCGCGGCCCATATTATCCGTGCCGAGCGGGAAGGCCGGGTTCTGGCCGGGCCACAGATACGGGCGCCCGACCATGTCGAACGGGTCGCCCGGATAGAACAGGTTGGCAGTGGCGGCCATGAACAGCACGCCGGCCAGGATCAACAGGCCCGCGACCCCGCCGGGATTGGCCAGCAAGCGGCGCAGCATCACCGTCCCCGGCTGCTGGCGACGCGCGGGTCGAGCCAGGCGTGCAGCAGGTCCACGCCGATGTTGACCACAATCACCAGGACGGACGACAGCAGCAGGATCCCGAGCAGCACGTTGAAATCCCGCCCCAGTACCGCCTCGAGGGCCAAGCTGCCCAACCCAGGCCAGGCGAACACCGTCTCGGCCACGACGGCGCCGCCGAGCAGGATGCCGAAATGCACGCCGGCGACCGTGGTCACCGGGATCAGCGCGTTGCGCAGCGTGTGCACGATCGTGACCCGCAGCGGCGACAGGCCCTTGGCGCGCGCCGTGCGGATGTAGTCCTGGTGCGAGACTTCGAGCATGCTGGCCCGGGTCAGCCGTGCGTAAATGGCAATGAAGAACAGCGCCAGCGAAACCGCGGGCATGATGACATAGCGCGCTTGATCCACGATCCGCGCCCATGCCGAGCCTTCCAGCCCGATCGTCTCATGACCGCTGCTCGGCAGCCAGCCCAGCCACACCGAAAACACGATGATCAGCATCAGCGCGCCCCAGAAGGAAGGGATCGAGTAGAACAGCAGCACCAAGGTCGACAGCCCCCGGTCGAGCCAGGAACCGGGCCGGCTGGCCATCAATGCGCCGGTGGCGATCCCGAACACGAGCGCCATCGCCATCGCAGTGACCATCAGCAGCAGCGTATAAGGCAGCCGCCCCATGATGACGTCGATCACCGGCATGCCGAAACGGGCGGAGTAGCCAAGATCGAGATGCAGCAAGCCCCAAAGATAGGCGGCGAACTGGTGCAGCAGCGGCAGGTCCAGCCCGAGTTGATTGCGCAGATGCGCCATGGTCTCCGCCGTCGCCGCCCCCGACTGCGCCGCGAGCACGTCGGCCGCATCACCGGGAGCGAGGCGCAGCAGGAAGAAGTTCACGACAACGATGATCAGCACCGTCGGCAGCGTGCGCAGGAGCAGGCGCGACCCCAACTTCCCGGCCGCGCCGAGGCGCGTCACAGGCCGCATGATCAAGCGGCGATGTAGGTATCGGCGAGGTTCGCGTGGATACCGTCGGCCGTGATCGTGTGGTTCTTCACCTTCGGATTGTAGAGCGTGAAGGTCAGCACGGCGATCGTGTTGTAGTCTGGGATGTCGTGCGCGATGATTCGCTGAAAGTCGTGGAATTCCTGGACGCGCTTCGTCTCGTCCGTCTCGATCTGCGCGGCTTCCAGCAGCCGGTCCACTTCGGGGTTGGCGTAATGCGCGGCGTTGGAGAAGGGAACGCCCGGTTTGAAGTTCTTCGACCAGAAGAACCGCTGCACGCCCAGCGTGGGGTCCGGCGAGTTCGTCATGGTGTTGTTGACGAAGTCGAACGCGCGGTCGGCGTAGACGCGCTTGATGTAGGTGGGCATGTCTTGGTTGCGCAACGTCACCTGGATCCCGACCTTGGCCAGCGCCTGGCGGATATACTCGCCGGTCTGGATGTGCATGTCGCCGATCGGCAGCGGATCGTGCGTTACCGCAAAGCGAGCCCCGCTCGCGTTCCGCGGCAGGCCGGCATCGTCGAGCAGCTTGTTGGCCTTTGCGATATCGAAATCGTAGTGCGGCACGTCGGCCGTGTAGAACTTCGTGAGGGCTTGATGGATCGGCCCGGTGGCGATCTGGCCGAAGCCGTAGAACACGTTCTGCAGGATCACGTTCTTGTCGACCGCATGAGCCACCGCCTGACGGACCGGCAGCTTGGCGAAGTAGGGGTTGTCGAGGTTGAATTCGATCGCCGAGATGTTGGGGCCGTAGCCGTAGCCCGCCGTCTCGACGCCGACCGCCGGGTTCGCCTTGAGCCGGGCGAGGTCGCCGAACGAGACCGGATAGTCGCCGCCGAGATCGACCTCGCCGGTCTCGAACGCGATGGCGCGCGCCGCGGCGTCGGGGATGAAGCGGACGATGATCCGGTCGAGATAGGGTTTGCCCGGGTCCCAGTAATTCGGGTTGCGCTCGAACATCATGTGGCTCGCGCGCTCCCATTCCTTGAACACGAACGGGCCGGTGCCGATGGGCGCCCGGTTGTGCGGGTTCATGGTCGGGTCCGACCCGTCGTAGATGTGCTTGGGGACGATCGGTGATTCCTGGCCTGCCAAGGCGTTCAGCAGATAGGGCGCCGGCTCCTTCAGCTTGAGCACCACGGTCAGGTCGTCGGTGCTGCCGAAATCGTCCACATTGGCGTAGGTGGCGCGCCCCCGCGGATGCGCGGTCTTCAGCGTCGAGAGCGAATAGACCACGTCCGCGGCGGTGAAACTCTGGCCGTCATGCCATTTCACGCCAGGCCGCAGCTTGAAGGTGATCTCCTTGCCGTCCGGCGTGATCGTATGGCTCAGCGCGAGTTGCGGCCGCAACGAAAAGTCGGGGTTGTACCCGTACAGCCCTTCGGTGATCTTGCAGCTCAGCATTACGTTCGACCCGGTGGTGTCGGCGATCGGCACCAGGCTGGTCGGCTCCGGATCGACCAGGAAGCGCAGCGTGCCGCCCTTGACCGGAGCCTCGGCCCGCGCGCGGCCCATGCTGGCCAGGAGCAGGGCGCTGCCCGCGGTGAGGACAGCGCGGCGGGTCAGATTCGGCATGATGAGCATAAAGGGGGTTGCTCCTTGAGGTTACGCGGCCATCCCATGCGTACGGCCTGCGAGCTTGGCTTCCATCTCCGCGCGCGCCGCACGCAGCTGCGCCGTATCGAACGGGGTGCCGCGGCTGATCCGGGCGAGCACGGGGGCGAACAACTCCCGCCGCCGCGCGCCACGGCCGGCCGGAGGAAAGGCAAACAAGATCTCGGTGAGTCGCGCCATGAACGGGTCGTCGAACACTGCTTCCCACGAATTCCGTTCGGCCCCGTAATCGAACATGCGGGGCGGCGCGTCGTGAGCGGCCTGGCGCCGGGTGCGACACTCGGCCGTCGCTTGCCGGTCCAAATCCCCCTCGCGGATGATCACCCCGTAATCGTCCGCGGCGCCACGCAAAGACACAAAGCCTCTGCGGACGTCGTCCAGGACTCGCTGGGGCTCGCGCTCGAGCGGATCGCCGTAGCCGCCGCCGCCTGGGGTCATCACGGTGATCGTCTCGCCTGCCTGCAGGTCGATCATGTCGATCTTGCCGAGATCCTGTTCGTCGGTGCGGCCCAAATTCTTGATCGTGCGCGCCGCGGCACCGCCGCGCCCGCCGGCCAGCCCCCAGGGCACGAAACGCAGCCGCTCCATCCCGCGGCCAAGCACCTGGCTGCCGTCGAGCTGCGCGGCGAAGGTCAGCTCCACCCCGACCCCGCCCCGCCATTTGCCTGGCCCGCCAGAATCCGGGCGCACACCGTAGCGCAGGATCGTGGCCGCAGCCGACGACTCCACCGTCTCCACCGGGTTGTTCGCCATGCCGCTGGTCGACGAATCCCGGCAATCCACCCCGTCCATCCCCAGCATGCCGCCGGTGCCGCCCACCATCGGCTCCACGACGTCCACCTTGCGCTTGCCGGCCTCGTCGGCCGGCTCGGCCAGCACGACCGGGATCGTCAGCCCGCAACCGGCGGCCCGCATGAACTCCGGCACCGCCTGGGCGAGCAATCCGTTGATCACGTCCACCATCCGATTGCCGGTCGCGTGGCGCACCCCGACGGCCGCGGGAAATAGCGGGTTCAGCAACGAACCTTTCGGGATCGTCATGCCGATCGCCTTGAACACGCCGGCATTGACCGGGATGGACGGGTCGCGAGTCAACGCATATTGCAGCAGCCGCAAGGTCAGCCAGGTGTGCCGCTTGCCGGCCGAAGGCAGATTGTAGGCCGACGCGATCTGCGGGTCGGTGCCGGTGAAGTCGATGTCGATCTGGCCGTCCTTGACGGTCATGCCCGCATGAATCCGCACGGGCAATGGCGAGACCAGATCGTCGTCCAGGTAGTCGCTGAACCGGTAATGCCCGTCAGGAATGGTCCGGAACGCATCGCGCGCCTTGCGGGCGGTGTAGTCGATGATCTCGGTCGTCGCCGCCGCAAAGGCGGCCTGCCCGTGCTGCGCGATCATCGCCGCGACCCGGCGGCCACCCACGGCCAAGGACGCCACCATGGCCTTCAGATCGCCCATGTTCTCTTCCGCCGTTCGGCAGTTCGCCTTGATGAACGCGACGACATCGGGATTGAACTGCCCCGCCCTCATCAGCTTCAACGGCGGGATCATCAGGCCCTCCTGGTAGATCTCGTCATTGCTCGGCGAGATGCTGGACGGCACCTTGCCGCCGACATCGGCCGAATGGATGAAGCACCACCCGTAGCAGACGATCTCGCCCTCGTGGAAATACGGCTGTAGCAGGTGCAGGTCCGGCAAATGCGTCGACAGGCCGCCCGACAAATAGGGGTGGTTGGTGATGATGACGTCGCCGGGCGCCAATTCGGGCACCGCGGCGATCACCACCGAGGCGTCGTTGTCGGCCATGTTGCAGACGCCGACCGAGGTTGGGAAGCAGAACAGCCGCCCCGCGTGATTGACCAGGCCGGTGCCGAAATCCTGGGTCTCCTTGACGTAGATGGTCCGGCCGGAGCGCTGCAGCGCGATGCCCATTTCCTCGGCGGTCGCGGCGACCTTGGTGACGAAGATTTCTAGAGTGATCGGGTCCAGTCTCATCGTCTCAGACTCCTTTCGACCACGAGCGTCCCGTGGGTCTCGGTGGTCAGATGCCAGGAGGGCGGCACCCACAAAGTCGTGTCGTCCTGCTCGACGATCGCCGGGCCATGCAGCGCCGAGCCCGCTCCCAAATCCTCTCGCCGATAGACGGCGGCGTCGACCCAATCGCCTTCGTGGAACACGGGGCGCCGCCGGCGAGGAGCGGGGGCCTCGTCGCCAGCGGACAGGGTGGGCGATTCCGGCTTCGGCACCTCGCCGACAATGCTCAGGCGTTGCGTGACGGCCTCGACGGCATCGTCCGGCTCCTGGAAACCATAAATCGCTTCGTGGGCGGCATGGAACGCCTGGATGACGCCGCCGAGGTCGCGCGCGGCGCGGATGCCGGGCGGGATCGTGACGGTGAGCGAAAACGACTGGCCAGCATACTGCATGTCGGCAGCATAGATCAGCCGCTTGCTGAGGGTGGCGACCTCCTCATGCTCGAGCCACTCGCTGGCCTGCACTTCGAGCGCGTCCCAGTTGCTCCATAGCCGGGTCGTCGATTGGCTGACCCGTGACTTGCCCAGGCTGCGCACGAAATCGCGGCGCAGATCGGCCTTGGCCGCGCCCAGGGCGCAGAAGGTTGCGGCGGCGGTAGGAACGACGACGCCGGCCAGCCTGGCTTCTTGCGCCAGCATCACGGAATGGGTCGGGCCCGCGCCGCCAAACGGGATGATCACGTGCTCGGACGGCTCGTGGCCCTTCTGGGCCAGCAACTTGAAGAGCTCCGACGCCATGCGCACCGTGGCGACGCGCAAGGCCGCCTCCGCGGCGTGCGCGGCGGACGGCAAACCGAGACTGGTGGCGATTCGGGTCAGCGCCGCTTCGGCGGCGCCGAGATCGAGCCGCATCGCGCCGCCCAGGAACCGGTCGGGATCGATCAGTCCGAGCACGAGATAGCAATCGGTGACGGTCGGCTCCGTCCCGCCAATCCCATAGGCGACGGGGCCTGGATTGGCCCCCGCGCTCTGCGGGCCGACCTTGATCACGCCATACGTGTCAACCGAAACGATCGAGCCGCCGCCCGCGCCGATGCTGGACACGCCGACGACCGGCATCATCAGCGGCAGGTCGCCCACGCGGGCGGTGGTCGTGAACTCGACCTCGCCGCCGCCGATGATGGCGATGTCGGCGCTGGTGCCGCCCATGTCGAAGGAGAGCGCGGCCGCGATGCCGTCTCGCCTGCAAAGCGCGGCGGCGGCGGTCGCACCCGAGGCGGGCCCAGACAGCACCGTCTCGATCGGCCGCTCCAGCGCGCTGGCCAGGCTGAGCATGCCCCCGGAAGACGAGGTGAGCTGCAGGGCCGCCTTGGTGACCGCATCAATGCGGCCGCCGAGGCGATCGAGGTAGCCGGCGACGAGCGGGTGAATTTGCGCGTTGATGCAGGCGACTACCGCGCGCTCGAACTCGCGCACCTCCGGCCAGATTTCGGCCGAACAGGTGACCAGCAGGTCCGGCAGTCGGCGGCCGATGTGGGCGGCCAGCGCGATTTCCGCCTCGGCGTTCACGTAGGAGTTGAGCAGCATAATCGCGACCGCCTCGACGCCCGACGCCTCGATACGCGCGATGAGGGTGTCAATTTCCGCCGGGCTGGGCCGGCTGGTGATCGCGCCATCCGCGCCGATGCGCGCCGCGACCTCGAAGATCAGGTCGCGGGGAACGACCGGCTGTTCTTTGGTGATGTGGGTGTTGTAGGGGGTGCGCAGCTTGGCCCGGCCGATCTCGAGCACGTCGCGGTGCCCGTGCGACACGATTAGAGCCACGTGGGCGATCTTACGCTGCAGGATTGCGTTCAAGGCCAGCGTGGTGCCGTGCACGATCCGCACGGTCCGGCCAGCAAGGACCGGGTGCTTGCCGAGCAGGGCGGCGAGTCCTTGGCCGACCGCCAATGACGGATCCGCCGGCGTGCTGGGCTGCTTGTGCAGCAGCAGATCGCCATCAGGCATGACCACGACGAAATCGGTGAACGTGCCGCCGACGTCGATCCCGACGGTCACAGGGGCGGGGGTGATTAGCATTCGGGGTCGGTTGCTCGCTCAGCTCGAGTGCACGGATTGGCACGGCAGAGCGTATTATACAAAAACCCAAACGCAACCGGACGTACGACCCGGCGAGCCGCCGCGTCACATCGGTGGCGGCGCGACGCCGCCGCCGAGAATCGACGCGAACTCCCGGCCGGGTGTGACGCATGCGTGGCAATATCGGTTGCCAAACATCTCCGGGAAGAAGCTCATCTGCGCGCTCGGCGCACAGGCCGCCGTTCCCCGGCGTCTCGCCTGCCCCTTGGGCGGCAGCGACCCCGCGGCGACCTCAACGCTATGGCGTTTACACGGGCTCGGCAGTATCAGGCGGCGCAGCAACAGGAGTGTGGGGCGCATGCGGGTCGCGATCATCGGCCAGCAAGCCTTCGGCAAGGCTACGTTCGACGCCTTCCTCGCCCGGGGCGACGAGGTCACGTCCGTGTTCTGCGCGCCCGAGACCGGCCGGCCGGATCCGTTGCGGCTGGCGGGCGAGGCGGCCGGCGTTCCGACCCACCAGTTCCCGAAACTGACCGAACTCGCGGCGCTAGAGGCCTTGCGCGCGGCCCAGGCCGATATCGCAGTGATGGCGTATGTCACACAATTCGTCTCGCAATCCTTCTGCGCCATCCCGAAATTCGGCACGATCCAGTTCCATCCCAGCCTGCTGCCGCTGCATCGCGGCGCTTCCTCGCTGAGCTGGTCGATCATCCTGGGCCGGGCCCAGACCGGATTCAGCATCTTCCGTCCGACCGACGGGTTGGACGAGGGCCCCGTGATCCTGAGCCGCGCCGTGGCGATCGAGGCGCAGGACACACTGGCGAGCCTATATTTCGGCAAGATTTTCCCGCTCGGCGTCGCCGGGCTCATCGAGGCGGCGGAGCTGGTCGTGGCCGGCAAAGGCCCGGCTGTCGCGCAATACGAGCCGGCCGCCGGCTATGAGGGGATCGTCGGCGCCGCGGAGTCCCGCATCAATTGGGCGAACCACGTCGACATCACCTACAATCTAATCCGTGGCTGCAATCCCACGCCCGGCGCGTGGACGCTGCATGAGGGGCAGAAGCTGTATCTGTTCGACTGCGACAAGCGCGCCGCGTGCACCTTCGGCGAGGTGAGGGGCATGAAACCCGGCCAGGTCGTTGCCGTCGAAGGCGGCAGCGTCTCCATCCACGGCCAAGGCGGCTTTATCGCGGTGCACCGGCTGCGGCGCGAGGGTGGGCAAAAGGTCGCGGGAAGCGAGGCGGGACTGGCGATCGGGACCGTCCTGGGCAGGTAACCTTCAAACACGCTACCCAGCCACTCGCGCAGGCGCAAAGCCTCCAGATTGCGTTGGAGACGAATGTCAGCTGACCGGCTATTATGGTACAATAGTGGGTTTATCGTGGTATATTGTCGCACGCCGCGGTTTTTCTCGTGGTCAACGTTGCGAGCGAGCAAGCCGCTCTCGTAAAGGTTTGCTCAGTGGACGACCGATTGTTCGATTTCTCGACACCGCACACCGGCACGACATTTTTCGCCCCGGCCCGCTCCGCCCTCGAGGCGCTCGTTCAGCTGCACAGGCCGGTTGATGCACTAGAAAGTTCGCTGCGGGACCCGCAACCATCTTCGCCGGTGCTTCGGCGGGCCACCCGGCGCAGCACCGACGACTAACGGGTAGGGTGACGAACAGGTAGGGTGCAGGCTCGGCCGACATGGGAGGGAACCGTTGGCCGGAAGCAAAACGGCCGCTTTCGGGCAGCAGGGGGTTTGATGCGCACCTCCCGCAGGCGAGACACCAAACCCTAACGCGCCGTCATCCTCCGGGTCGCCTCGAGCAGCGTCGCCGCCGCCTCGTCACGCTCCAGGTCGTGCTGGCGGGAGGCCGCCACCACCGCTTCGTCCTCCCTCGTATTCTCCGCCGCGCGCTCGCGTGCCAACGCAGCCAGCTCGTCGGGTGACATGCCGGCGACTTTCAACACGCGGGCCTTGCCACCGGCCTGCACGGTTACCTCACCCCGACCGATCAAGGTCACAGTCCATCCGTCGACCGTCTCGCCCTCCAGCACCGCGCGCGTCTCGCCTTCTTTAGCAAGCATCGCCTCTCTCAGCCCCGGGCCGATCACGAGGCCGGTCAGGCGCCAGCCCCAGGCGGCATCGGCCGGGTGCGGCGCGGCGTCACGCGAATGAGTGACCGGCACCACCCCAACGTCGGAGTGTGGTGCATCCGAAGCCACCGCCAAAGTGCCACCAAACCAAGGCCCGGCGCTCAATCCCAGGGCGAGACCGACCACCACGGCGCGGCCCGCAAGCCAAGCGCGGATCGTATACGTCACCCCCCACTCCAAGCAAAACTCAAGACTCCAAGCAAAACTCAAGACTCCAAGCAAAACCCAGTCCCAGATTTTATTTTGCCCGAACGGCACACCCAACTTCTGGTCGACCGCACCGTATCCGCTTGAACGATCCGAATCACCCGCCAAAACTCCTTCAGCCATGACATTCTTGTCTGTCATGAGAACTTCACGCCCTTATCTTTGAACCGTCGGGACCCCTATCCAGAGCGGTGATACGAGTTGCCATGGCGATTAACCAGTAAACCGGCAGGGGTTGGCCAATATGGACTCACACAATAATAACGAGCAGGACGGCGCCACTTCCCGCCGCTCTGTGATCAAAGCGGCTGTGGGCTTGGCTGGCGCCGCCGCCCTCAGCCCGGCGATGCGTCTCGGCATCTCCCCGGCTGAGGCGGCCACGCTGCCCCAGCCGGCCGATACCGGCATCGACCACATCGTCGTACTGATGCAGGAGAACCGCTCCTTCGACCATTTGATGGGCTGGTTGCCGGGCGCCGACGCCGTACAGGCCGGCCGCAACTTCGTCGACACCGCAGGAAACACTCACTCCAGTCATCTGCTGACGTTGTTCCAGAACTGCTCCTCGCATGACCCTGACCACAGCTGGGGCGGCGGGCGCACGCAGTTGGCCGGCGGCGCGATGGACGGGTTCCTCAAGACGACTCCTGTCGGCGACCAGTTCCCCATCGGCTATTACAACGCGGCGGACGTTCCGTTCTTCGCCAACGCAGCGCGTTACTGGACGATCTGCGACAGCTATCACTGCGGAATTCTGGGGCCGACCTACCCGAATCGCTTCTACATCCACAGCGGTCAAACCGATCGCATTTCCAACACGGCCTCGCTGTCCACTCTGCCGACCATCTGGGACGTGGCCGCTGCGGCGGGCGTCAGCGCGGCGTATTACTATCAGGACGCCGCCTACACCGCGCTGTGGGGCAACAAATATGTCGGCATTACGAAACTGCTGACCGAGTTTATGACCGATGCCGCGTCGGGCAACCTGCCGTCCATCAGCTACGTCGATCCCCGCTTCGTCAACGAGGGTCTGGGCACCTCGACCGATGACCATCCGCTGGCCGACATCCGCAATGGCCAGGTGCTGATGAACGAGATCTACACGGCCTTGAGCACGAGCCCGAAGTGGGCGTCGACGCTGTTCGTCATCATCTATGACGAGTGGGGCGGGTTCGCCGACCACGTCGCGCCAGCAATGGCGCCGGTCTCGGCCGGCGAGGCGGCGGCCGGCAACGTCGACGTGACCGACGGCGACGGAACACAGTCAGCCTATCTAGGCTTCCGGACCCCCTGCCTGTTGATCGGCCCGCGCGCGCGCCGCGGCGCCGTGTCCCACGCCGCTTACGATCCGAACGCGGTCCTGAATTTCATCTGCTGGCGCTTCGGCCTGTCTGGCCTGGGCGTTCGCTCTACGACGTCCGGCAACATCGCAACGGCGCTGAACTTCTCGGGTCCGGCAAACGTCACCCTTCCGCCAGCGGTGACCGGCTTGCTGCCGTTCAATCCGGCCGGGGCGACCTATGGCCAGTCCTGCGCGACGAATTCGATGGCCAATCTCGAGGAAATCCTGCAGGGCCACGGCGAGCATCTGGCGGAGGTCGAAGCGCTGAAGCGGTTGACGATCGCCCACGGTTTCAGGACCGCCTGATGCCGATGCCCCGCAATCCCTTCCGATCGGAGTTTGTTATGCCCCAATCGCGTTCGTTGGCGTTGCTCGGCGGCCTGTGCCTTGGGCTGACGGCGCTGACCGGTCCCGCTCGTGCCGATGCCATCCTGTTCCAGACTGCGACACTCGACCCGTCCGCGCTGGCAGCGGACAACACCCTGGTGCTGCAAGGGGACGGCACCAGCGCCGGCAGCAATGCGATCGGCGCCGACTTCACCGTGACGCAAGCCGTCACGGTGACCAGCATCGGCGCTGCGTTCGCCGAGACCGCACTGACCGCCGGCACCGGCCCGATCTTCGGCGCGATCGTCAGCGTCGATCCGGTCACCGGGCTGCCGACGCAGCCGCTGGAACTCCTGCCCAGCATAACGCTGGCCGACACGTTGTTCACTCCAACGACGGACGGGGACACCAGCGCCGCTCTGTCGGTGACGTTGTCGCCGGGCAGCTATGGCGTGGTGTTCGGGTCGGGCCTGTTCGGTGCGGCCGGCGTTGCCGATTTGCTGGTCGGCAACGATACCGTGGGCGCCCCGTCGATCTTCAACAACGGGTTCGCGCCGTTCGCCCAGGATCCATTCGACACCGATGTGCGGCTGTTTGTGGCCGCCGCGGTGCCGGAGCCTGGCTCGTTCGTGATGTTGCTGACCGGTGGCCTCGTGCTGGCGGCGATGCGTCGCCGAATCTGAGGGTGGCGATCGGGGACGCCCGGCCGGGTGACCCTCCGACAATTGCCGGAGTCCCTCGAATTGTTCGAATGCTGCTCGACCGGGTCGAGATCACATCATCAGCGGAGTCGGCATCGAGTTGATCGGGGAGATCGGCGCAATGTTGCGCCTCGGCATGGGGCCGGCAAACACGCGGCCAGCCACGATCTGTTCGTGCGTTCGGTAAAATTGGTTGCGGGGACAGGATTTGAACCTGTGACCTTCAGGTTATGAGCCTGACGAGCTACCGGGCTGCTCCACCCCGCGTTGGTGATTGTGTTTGATGTTGGTTTGGAGGACCTGGCGGCGGCCGACTTTTCCGCAGCTTGGGCTGCAGTATCATGGGCGCTGGAGGTTTTCACGGTCGAGTTCGGGATGGGATCGGGTGTGGTCCCTCCGCCATAGCCACCAGGTCGTCCAAACCATAGCAACAGGTTCTGTTGGGTGATCGGTGATCGGTGAACAAGCAAGACCGCCCTGCTTGAATACCGGTCACCGATCACCGTTCACGGTTGATTGGCTGAATGCTGTGCGAGGTTGGGATTGAGCCTATTGGGCGATTAGGACCAGTTAGCTTTCGCGTTGCCGCGTTTATACACCTGGCCTATCGACGTGCTGGTCTGGCACGGCCCTTGGGGAGACCTGGTTTTGAGGGTGGTTTCCCGCTTAGATGCTTTCAGCGGTTATCCAGTCCGCACATAGCTACCCGGCGGTGCCGCTGGCGCGACAACCGGTCCACCAGAGGTGCGTCCATCCCGGTCCTCTCGTACTAGGGACAGCGCCTCGCAAGTCTCCTTCACCCACGGCAGATAGGGACCGAACTGTCTCACGACGTTCTAAACCCAGCTCACGTACCACTTTAATCGGCGAACAGCCGAACCCTTGGGACCTGCTCCAGCCCCAGGATGTGATGAGCCGACATCGAGGTGCCAAACCTCCCCGTCGATGTGGACTCTTGGGGGAGATCAGCCTGTTATCCCTAGAGTACCTTTTATCCGTTGAGCGATGGCCCTTCCACGCGGGACCACCGGATCACTATGGCCGACTTTCGTCTCTGCTCGAGCTGTCGCTCTCGCAGTCAGGCGGGCTTATGCCATTGCACTCAGCAGCCGATGTCCGACCGGCCTGAGCCCACCATCGCGCGCCTCCGTTACACTTTGGGAGGCGACCGCCCCAGTCAAACTGCCCACCATGCAGGGTCCCGACCCGGGCTGACCGGGTGCGGTTAGACATCAGAAGCGCACAGGGCGGTATTTCAAGGGTGACTCCACCAAGGCTAGCGCCCCGGCTTCACAGTCTCCCGCCTATCCTACACAGTGCTCTCCTAATGCCACTGCAAAGCTGCAGTAAAGGTTCATAGGGTCTTTCCGTCTGACCGCGGGTACCCCGCATCTTCACGGGGAATTCAATTTCGCTGAGCCGATGCTGGAGACAGTGGGGAAGTCGTTACGCCATTCGTGCAGGTCGGAACTTACCCGACAAGGAATTTCGCTACCTTAGGACCGTTATAGTTACGGCCGCCGTTTACCGGGGCTTCGATTCAAAGCTTGCACCTCTCCTCTTAACCTTCCGGCACCGGGCAGGCGTCAGACCGTATACGTCGTCTTGCGACTTCGCACAGCCCTGTGTTTTTACTAAACAGTCGCTACCCCCTGCTCTGTGCCACCCGGTGATGGTTGCCCACCGCCGGGTCTCGCTTATCCCGAAGTTACGCGAGCAATTTGCCTAGTTCCTTCAGCATCGTTCTCTCAAGCGCCTTGGTATGCTCTACCAGTCCACCTGTGTCGGTTTCGGGTACGGTCCATTTGCGAGCGCTATTTCCTGGAATGCGCCAAAAGCCAGGACAATCC
>CBDIBE010000005.1:222500-321133 GCA_965276815.1 Acetobacteraceae bacterium
CGTCGAGCACCTGCAGCAGGATGTTGAAGACGTCCTCATGCGCCTTCTCCACCTCGTCGAACAGGATGACCTGGTACGGCCGGCGCCGCACCGCCTCGGTCAGCACGCCACCCTCGTCGTAGCCGATATAGCCCGGCGGCGCGCCGATCAGGCGGGAGACGGCGTGCTTCTCCATGAACTCGCTCATGTCGATGCGCACCATCGCCCGATCATCGTCGAACAGGAACGCCGCCAGCGCCTTGGTCAGCTCGGTCTTGCCCACGCCCGTCGGGCCGAGAAACAGAAAACTGCCGATCGGCCGGTTCGGGTCCTGTAACCCGGCGCGCGCGCGGCGTACCGCGTTTGCCACGTGGCGCAGCGCGTCCTCCTGGCCCACGACCCGGCGGCGCAACTCATCCTCCATGCGGATCAGCTTCGACCGCTCGCCCTCGAGCATCCGCTCCATCGGGATGCCGGTCCAGCGCGAGACCACCGCGGCCACCTGGTCCTCGGTCACCGCCTCGTTCACCAGCCGGCCGGCACCGCCATCGCCGCCCTCCGCAATCTTGCGCTCGAGCTCCGGGATGCGCCCATACATGAGCTCGCCGGCCCGGGCGTAGTCGCCCTTGCGCGTGGCGATCTCCACCTCGGACCGCGCCTGATCGAGCTGCTCTTTCAGCTTCTGCGTCTCGTTCACCCGGTCTTTCTCGGCCTTCCAGGCCGCCGTCATCGCGTCCGAGCGTTCGCCGAGCTCAGCGATCTCGGCCTCCAGCCGCTCGAGCCGGTCGCGCGACGCCGTGTCCTGCTCCTTGCGCAGCGCCTCCCGCTCGATCTTGAGCTGCAACAGGCGCCGGTCGAGCTCATCGAGCGCCTCGGGCTTGCTGTCGACGACCATGCGCAGCCGGCTCGCCGCCTCGTCGATCAGGTCGATCGCCTTGTCCGGCAGGAAGCGGTCGGTGATGTAGCGGTTGCTCAGCGTCGCCGCGGCGACCAGCGCGCCATCGGTGATGCGCACACCGTGATGCAGCTCATACTTATCCTTGATGCCGCGCAGGATGCTGATCGTGTCCTGCACGGTCGGCTCGCCGACGAACACCGCCTGGAAGCGCCGTGCCAACGCCGCGTCCTTCTCGATATGCTTGCGATACTCGTCGAGCGTGGTGGCGCCGATGCAGTGCAGTGCGCCGCGCGCCAGTTCCGGCTTGATCAGGTTGCTGGCGTCCATCGCGCCGTCCGCCTTGCCGGCGCCGACGAGCGTGTGCAGTTCGTCGATGAACAGGAGAATCTCGCCCTGGGCGGCCTCGATCTCCTTCAACACGGCCTTCAGCCGCTCCTCAAACTCGCCGCGAAACTTTGACCCGGCGACCATCGCGCCCAGGTCGAGCGCCATCAGCTTCTTGTTGCGCAGCGCCTCCGGCACGTCGCCGTTGACGATCCGCAGCGCCAGCCCCTCGACGATGGCGGTCTTGCCGACGCCGGGCTCACCAATAAGCACCGGGTTGTTCTTGGTGCGCCGGGCCAGGATCTGGATGGTGCGGCGGATCTCCTCGTCGCGGCCGATCACCGGGTCGAGCTTGCCGTCGCGGCCGAGCTGGGTGACGTCGCGGGCGTATTTCTTCAGCGCGTCGAAATTGTTCTCCGCGTTCGGGCTATCGACCTTACGGCCCTTGCGGATATCGGTGACCACCTTGTCCAGCGCGGCCGGGGTCACGCCGGCGCGGCTGAGCGCGCGCGCAGCCGGAGTGTCGCTGCCGGCGATCGCCAGCAACAGCCGATCCTGGGCGACAAAGTCGTCGCCCGCCTTGGTTGCGGCCTGTTGCGCCGCGTCGAGCACGCGCACCATCTCGGGGGTGATCTGCGGCTGGCCGGCGGCAGAGCCACTCACCTTTGGCAGGCGCGTAACATCGGCATCGACGGCTTGTTTCGCCGCGTCCGGATTGCCGCCCGCGGCGCGGATCAGGCCGGCGGCGGCGCCCTCATCGTCGTCCAGCAGCGCCTTGAGCAGGTGCTCCGGCGTCAGGCGCTGATGGAACTCGCGGATGGCGATGGTCTGCGCGGCCTGCAGGAAGCCGCGGGAGCGTTCGGTGAACTTTTCTATATCCATGTGGTCTGTCCCTTTTCATCAGGCGACTGGCCCGGCTGCGTCCCTCAAGAGGCAACGCGGCCGAGACCGTTTGGATAGAAAGTGGTAATCCCGAAGGATCGACTCAAGGATGTCGCGCCGTGCGGATCGAACGACTTTATCGCTATCCGGTGAAGGGGCTGACAGCCGAGGCGCTCGAGGAAGCCCATGTCGAACCCGGCGGGGCCTTGCCCTGGGACCGGGCCTTCGCGCTCGCCCAGGGCGACGCCGCCTTCGACCCGGCCGCGCCGGCCTTCTTGCCCAAATCGAACTTCATGTGCCTGCTGCGCAATGCCCGGATCGCGCTGCTGTCGGCCGGGTTCGACGCGCACGACCATATATTATGGATCAAAGGCCCGGACGACGCATCGATTGCAGAGGACCCGCGGACGCCGGAGGGGCGCGCGCGGATTGGCGCATTCTTGGTTCGATTCCTCGGCGAAGAGGCTCGCCATGGCGAAGCGGGCGGCCCGTGCTTCCACCACGTTCCCGGCCATGTCTTCGGCGACCAACGCCGGCCGGCGATCAGCTTGATCGGGCTCGCCAGCATCGCCGCCTTCCAGCGCGATATCGGGCAGACGCGCGAGGCCGCGCGCTTCCGCGCCAACATCTATTTCAGTGGCGCCCCGCCTTGGGCCGAGTTCGATTGGGTCGAGCAGAACCTGCAAGTCGGCGGCGCCACCTTGCACGTCACCAAGCGAACCAGGCGCTGCGATGCGACCCAGGTCAACCCGGCAACCGGCCTACGCGACGCCGACCCGGTCCGCGAGCTGTTGCGCGCCTACGGGCACGCCGATGTCGGCATCCACACCGAGGTTGTCGAGGGCGGCCGGATCGCGGTCGGCGATACGATCACCGTGCTGCCCTGACATTCCTTGCGTGGCTTGCTAGGGCTGAGCGATGAAGCTTGCGATTCCCTCCGCCATGCCGCGCACAGCCCTGATCACCGGTGGCGGGCGCCGGCTGGGTCATGCGATCGGCTTGGCCCTCGCCGACGCCGGGTTCGCGATCGGCATCCATTGCCATAACAGCCGGGAGGAAGCCGACGCCGTGGCGACCGAAATCCATGACCAGGGCGGCCGGGCCACTGTCCTGCAAGCCGATCTCGCCGACGAGGCGGAAGTCACCACGCTGCTGCCGCACGCGCAGGCGGCGCTTGGCCCGATCGGGGTCCTGGTCAACAACGCCAGCACGTTCGAGCGCGACGAGTGGCACGATACCAGCCGCGCGAGTTGGGACCGGCATATCGAGCCAAACCTGCGGGCGCCCTTCGTGCTCATGCAGGCCCTGGCCGCCGCGCTGCCCGAGACCGCGCAAGGGCTGGTGATCAACATGCTCGACCAGCGGGTCTGGTCGCTGACGCCGCACTTCGTCTCCTACACCGTCTCCAAAGCCGGCCTGTGGGCGCTGACCCAGCAAATGGCGCTCGCGCTCGCCCCACGGATCCGCGTGAACGCCATCGGCCCCGGCCCCACGTTGCCGAGCCCGCGCCAGACCGAGGCGCAATTCGCCCGCCAATCAGCCTCGGTCCCGCTCGGCCGAGGGTCGAGCCCGGACGAGATCGGCCGCGCCGTGCTGGCGATCCTGTCGCTGCCCTCGATGACCGGGCAGATGATCGCGCTCGACGGCGGCCAGCACCTGCAATGGGGATCGGGCAACCGGGCGGGGAGCGAGTAGATGAGCCCCATCGCGGACCCGGCGACGCGGATGCGCCACGTCTTCCTGCGCGACATGACGCTGCAGGCCAATATCGGCATCCATCCGCACGAGCGCACGGCGCGGCAGCGCATCCGCATCAACGTCGATCTCGGCGTGCAGGAAGGCCCGGAGAACGGGGTCGACCGGCTCGAGCACGTGGTCGATTACGAGCGCGTGGCTAATCTCGTGCGGGAGATCGCGACCGCCGGACACATCAACCTGGTGGAGACCTTGGCCGAACGAATCGCCGCCGCGTGCTTGCGTGACCGGCGCGTTAGGCTCGCTCGCATTCGGATCGAAAAGCTTGACGTGTTCGACGATGTGGCCGCCGCCGGCGTGGAGATCGCGCGAGAATCATCCACCAGCCTGACAAACTCGTAAGCTTTGCAGTGAGTTCAGACGGAATCCTCACAGCGCCGTCAGCGGCTTACAAGGACATGACGCAAAATCAAAGACTTACCAGCCGTGCACAGAAAATAGGCAACCCGCTTGGGATGGCGGAGTTCCGCCACGGAACGGTAATCCTCCAGTCTCATTCCACAGGGTTATCCACAAGTTCCGTGGATGAAATCTGCCCCTTGAGCTTTCCCGGCAGGCGCTCCTACTAAGTCACGATGAACAGTCAGGAAGGGCCGGAAAAGGGCGTCGCCATCATCGAGCGCGCCCTGGCCACGCTGCCGCAGAGCCCCGGCGTTTATCGAATGCTCGATGCACGCGGCGAGGCGCTCTACGTCGGAAAAGCGCGGAGCCTCAAAAAGCGCGTAACGTCTTACACGCAGCTCTCCCGTCTCGAAGAGCGGCTGCGGCGAATGGTGTCCGAGACGGTCTCAGTCGAGATCGTCACCACGCACACCGAGGCCGAAGCGTTGCTGCTCGAAGCCAACCTCATCAAGCGGCTCAAGCCCCGCTTCAACATCGTGCTGCGCGACGACAAGAGCTACCCTTGGCTGATGGTAACGGAGGACCATCCGTTTCCCCAGATCGCCAAGCATCGCGGCGCGCGGGTGCGCAAAGGCACCTATTACGGCCCGTTCGCCTCCGCCTGGGCGGTCAACCAGACCGTCACCGCCATGCAGCGCGTCTTCCTGCTGCGCTCATGCCAGGACACGGTCTTCGCCAGCCGCACGCGCCCATGCCTGCTTTTCCAAATCCGCCGCTGCTCGGCGCCCTGCGTCGGCCGGATCAGCGGCGAAGAGTACGGCCAGCTCGTCGGTCAGGCGAAGGCCTTCCTCGGCGGCAAGGCCAGCTCCGTCCAGCGCGAGCTCGCCAGCGAGATGGAGCGCGCCTCCGAGAACCTCGAATTCGAGCGCGCCGCCGCCGTCCGCGACCGCATCCGCGGCCTGACCCATGTGCAAGGCACCGCCGTCATCAACCCGGCCAGCCTCACCGACGCCGACATCGTCGCCGCGCACCAGATCGGCGGCCAGACCTGCGTGCAGGTGTTCTTCATCCGCGGCGGCCGCAACAACGGCAACCGCGCCTTCTTCCCGACCCATGCCCGCGACATGGAGGCGGACGCCGTGCTCGCCGCGTTCGTCGCCCAGTTCTACGACGACAAGCCGCCGCCGCCTTGCGTGCTGCTGAATTTCGTCGTGCCGGAGCAAGAATTGCTCGAGGAGGCGCTCACCTTGAAGGCCGGCCGCAAGGTCAGCCTCGCCGTGCCCGCGCGCGGCGAGAAGCGCGCCGTCGTGCTGCATGCGCAGACCAATGCGCGCGAGGCGCTCGAGCGCCGCATGGCCGAAAGCGCGGGGCAGGCCAAGCTGCTCGAAGGCGTCGCCGCCCTGTTTGGCCTGCCAGCCACGCCCGAGCGGATCGAGTGCTACGACAACAGCCACATCATGGGGGCGAACGCGTACGGCGTGATGGTGGTCGCCGGGCCCGACGGGTTCCAGAAGAACGCCTACCGCAAATACGGCATCCGCGGCCCGATCGCACCCGGCGACGATTTCGCCATGATGCGCGAAGTGCTGGAGCGCCGGTTCAGCCGCGCGCTGCGCGAGCAGGCGGCGAGCGACCAGGGGGAGGGGGATGCGCCGGCGCTGCCCGATCTACTTTTGATCGACGGTGGTGCCGGGCAGCTCTCGGCGGTGCGCGGCATCCTGCAGGACCTCGGCATGCACGAGATCCCCGTCGTCGCCATCGCCAAAGGGCCCGACCGCGACGCCGGCCGAGAGTGGTTCCACATGCCAGGCCGCGAACCATTTCAGCTCCCGCCGCGCGACCCGGTGCTCTACTATCTACAGCGCGTCCGCGACGAGACGCACCGTTTCGCTATAACAACGCACCGTTCCGGCCGTAGCAAATCGTTGGTCACCAGCGAGCTGGACGAGGTGCCGGGCGTCGGCGCCGCGCGCAAGCGGGCGCTGCTGAACCATTTCGGCTCGGCGCGCGGCGTCAAGCAGGCCGGGCTTGCCGACCTAGAAGCCGCGCCCGGAATCAACCGCGAGACGGCCCGCCGGGTCTACGCACACTTCCATCCGGGCTGAACGTCCGCGCGACTGGCGCCGGCCGCGATTACTTCGTCTTCTTAGCAGCAGCTTTTTCGATCGCATCGCGCTTTTTCCGAGCATTCTCGATGGTCGCGTTCAGCTGCCGTAGCTTCTGGTTGTCTTTCTTGCCCTGCATGGCCGTGTTGCTGTCCTTGCTCCCGCCATGGGGCTTGTGCGTCTTCTTTGCGAGGTCGCCTTTGGTGATCTTACCCGACATGTCACTCTCCCGTGCACAAAGTCGAGAATAAGTCTGATTCGGATCGATGCATAGTCGAAGGTTGCGCGCCCGGATCGCGATTTGCGCTACGGCGCACCGTCCGGACCGACAGCTCACATCAGGGCTCAATGAGGCGAACCCATCCATCGTCATGGTCCGCGCAGGCGGACTATCGTCATGGTCCGCGCAGGCGGACTATCCACGCCTTTGGCCCGTGCAACGTAAGAAGGCGTGGATCATCCGCCTGCGCGGATGATGACATCCCGGGGCGTTTAGTCACCCTTTCCAAGCTTTGGTATCAGCCCGCGACCGACTCCACCAACTCAATCACCTGATCGCCGGCATAGATCGGCATGAATGGGCGGCGGATCGAGCCGATCCAGCCGCGGGCGTAGCCGCACATCGTGGTGTCCACCGTGTCGCCGAAAATGTCGACCACGTGGCCGAGCGCCTGGCCCTCCACCACGTCCTCGCCGGGCCGCACCAGCGGATGCCAGAACCCGCCAGCCAGTGATTTGAGGTGCACCGCATTGCCGCCGTAACGGATATCGTCGGCGACCGGCAGCTCGCCGGGCAGCATCTCCAACGTCTTGCACAGCCCGGTCAACGCGGTCTGCATATTGGCCAAATCCTCGTCCCAAACCCGCGCCCCGCCGCCGCTCTCGACGATCAGCGCCGGCTTGCCCCGCCGCGTCGCGTTGGTGATCATCGACCCGTTCATCCAGTCCTCGTCCGAGCCCCACTGATAGCGCGAGCCGACGCTGCGCGAGAGCGCGGCCGCCCGGTCCGACGCCGCACCGGCGCCCTTGGCGTAAATCACGTAAAACGGCGTGATCGTCAGGTCACCGCCGGAGTGCAGGTCCATGATCACGTCCCCGGTGCTGACGGCGAGATCCAGCACGCGATGCGCGAGCTGCTCGGTGATCGTCCCATCCGCCTTGCCGGGGAACACCCGGTTGAGGTTCATCCCGTCCTGCGGCGTCAACCGGCTATAGCCGCGAAAGCTCAGCGGATTGGCGATCATCAGGCACACGATCCGGCCGCGCAACGCGCCCAAGTCGAGCCCGCGCAGGAAGCGCGCAAGGGCCAGCTGGCCCACCACTTCCGGCCCATGCACCCCCGCCTGCACCCAAAGCGTCGGCCCATCCTGCTGCCCCGTCGCGATCATCGCCGCCGAAGTGATCGGCCCATCCGGATACGATCCGAGTTCGACCGATCCGCGCGTGATGGCGCCCTTTTCCGACTTTGCGCTCCCGAGGCTCATGGCATCTCTCCAAAGGTGACGACCGCGTCTGGCGGCCAAGTGACCCAGATGGGCGAACCCGGCTTGTAGCGTTCCGGCGCCGTGCCATCCGCGGCAATCGTCAGCGCCCCGCCCTGTTCTTGCACAACAACCAGCTCGCTGATGCTGCCATAGAACGCCGCTGACACCACGCTGCATCGTACGGCGCCCGCTGTCCCGCCCTCGACGATGCGGATGGCTTCCGGCCGCAGCACGCCGCCCGCGACCGCATTCGTGCGCCCCACGAAACTGGCCACGAAGCGCGTCGCCGGCCGCTGATAAATATCCTGCGCGGTCCCGACTTGTTCCAACCGCCCCGCCTGCATCACCGCGACCCGGTCGGAAATCGACAGCGCCTCGTTTTGGTCGTGCGTGACCAGGATGGCGGTAAATCCCAGCTCTTGCTGCAACGATCGCAATTCGAACCGGGTACTCTCGCGCAGCCTGGTGTCCAGGCTGGAGAACGGCTCGTCCAGCAGCACCACCGCCGGCTCGATCGCCAGCGCCCGCGCAATTGCCACCCGCTGCTGCTGCCCGCCGGAAAGCTGTGCCGGGCGGCGCTGCGCCAGCCCGCCAAGCCGCATCTGCTCGATCAACCGCTCGACCCGGCGCGCAATCTCGCGTCCTGGGACCCCGCGCCGCCGCAAGCCAAACCCAATATTGTCGAACGCCGAGAGGTGCGGGAACAGCGCGAAATTCTGGAACACCAGCGCCACGCCGCGCCGATGCGGCCGCGTCCGCGTCACATCCTCCCCGCGCAGCCGGATCACCCCCTGCGTCGGCCGCACGAACCCGGCCAGCATCCGCAGCACCGTCGTCTTGCCGCAGCCCGACGGCCCCAGCAGCGACAGCATCTCCCCTTTGCGCATGCCGAGCGTCACCGGCCCGATCATGCTGCCGCCGCCATAGCTCGTCGCCAACTCCTCGAGCTCGACCTCGTTCATGCCCGCCGCGACCCGAGCAGGAAAAGCTGATAAATCGCCATACCGAGGCATGCGAGCAGCACCAACAGGGCGGATACCGCACCCACGGTCGGATCGATCCCGAGCTGGACCGCGGAGTAGATCACGACGGGCAGCGT
The DNA here is from genome assembly GCA_965276815.1 of Acetobacteraceae bacterium. GTDB lineage: Bacteria > Pseudomonadota > Alphaproteobacteria > Acetobacterales > Acetobacteraceae > JAVVHH01. The sequence goes on from CBDIBE010000005.1 coordinate 231,369, forward strand.
CGGCGCCCGCGGATCGGCCAGGAAGATCGCCAGATCGATCTCGTCGAAGCTGACGATGAACGCGAGCGTCGCCGCCGCGATCGCGCCTGGACGGATCGCCGGCAGCGTAACGAGCAAAAATCCGGCCACCGGCGACGCCCCCAGATTCTGTGCCGCCTCTTCCAGCGCCACATCCACCCGCTGGATCACCGGCAGCGCCACCCGGACGACGTAGGGCATGCACAGCACCAGATGCGCCACGATCAGCCGCGGCGTCCCCGACGTGAAGCCGGCCCGGCTGAACAGCAGCGTCAGCGCGATCGAGAGCACCAGCGCCGGCAGCACCAAAGGCATCATGATCGCGGTCTCGACTGTGCGCCGCCCCGGGAACTCGTACCGCGCCAGCGCATAGGAAGCCGGCAACCCCAGCGCGAGCGCAAACACCGTCGTGACCGCAGCGACGATAAGGCTGGTGCCAAACGCGCCGAAATACCGCGGATCGGCCAGCGCGGCGCCGAACCAGCGCAGGGTGAGCCCATGCGGCGGGAATGCGAGGTAGCTCGTTTCCCCGAAAGCGCTGCCCACCACGACCAGGATCGGCAGCATCAAATATAAAAACGTAACAAGATTGAGCAGCCCCAGCGCGCGCATCATCGCCGGGCCAGCTCCTCCCCGCCGCTGCCCAGCCGGGTCGAGACGGCCGAGATCGTCAGCACCACCGCAAGCAGGATGAACGCGACCGCCGACGCGAACGGCCAATCCGCCAATTCGGTCATCTGTTCGTAGATCGTCGTCGCCATCGTCTGCACCCGCGCGCCACCCACCAGGCTCGGCGTGGCAAACGCGCTCAGCGACAGCGCGAAGGCCAACAGCCCCGCTGCCAGGATGCCGCGCCCGGCCAGCGGCAAAGTCGTCAGCAGCGCCGCCTTGACCGGCCCGGCCCCCAAATTCTGCGCCGCCCGCTCGAGCTCCGGGTCGATCGCCCGGATCACCCCGTACAAGCTCAGCAGCGTCAGCGGCAGCAGCACCTGCGTCAGCGCGAGCACCACGCCTGCCAGCGTATACAGCAGTTGGAACGAGCGTCCGGCGAGCCCCAGCCCGCGCATCCCCTCGCTCAACAATCCGCTGCGCGCCAGCAGCACCACCCAGCCAAACGACCGCACCACCGCGCTGACCCAGAGCGGAAACGTCGCGAGCACCAGCAGCGCCGGCGCCCAGCGCGACTGCAACCGCGCCAGCCAATAGGCCAGCGGCAGGCCCAGCAGCAGCGTCACCCCGGCCACCAGCACGCCCAGCAGCAGCGACCGGCCAAGCACGCCAAGGAAGTACCCGTCACCCAGGAAGCGCGCATATTCCGCCAACGACCAGCGCGGCGCGCCGAGGCTCGTCGCCAGCATCGAGGCCTCGGGCAAGACGAACAAGGCGAGCAGGAGCAGGACGGCTGGCGCCAGCAATAACGCCGGCGCCCAGCCACCTCGCTTCAATGCGCGATCTCGCGGTTGAAGCGCTCCGTCCATTGCGGACGCATCTGCGTGATATAGCTCTCGTCGAGATCGAGGAGCTGATCGGGGCGCGGCAACTGCTGCTTGAGCTGATCCGGCAACGGCACCTTGCTGTTGACCGGCGCCCATTGCAGCTGTTCGGCGATACTGGTCTGCGACTCCACCGAGATGAACTGCGCCGCCGCCGCCCGCGCCAGGTCGAGCCGTGGCGCCTTGGCAGCGAGGCAGACGGTGCAATACGAGGCCGGACTGCCCTCTGCGGGCGGCACGAACGCGACCGGCAGCCCGGCATCCTTGCACCGCTTGGCGGAGGTGGAATCATACGGGATGATCCAGGCGTCGCCCTGCGCGAACAATCCTGGCACCTCCGATGCCGCCTTGAAGATCGTCGCATCGGCCGCGATCTGCGCCAGCGCCTTGAACCCAGGCTCGATGTCCTTCTCGCTACCGCCCATGCTCTTGGCCAGCATCACCAGGAAATCCGTGCCGTAACCGTTGGTGATGGTGGGAAACGCGATGTGGCCTTTATACTGCGGATCGAGGAAGTCCTTGTAGCTCGTGGGCGGCGTCTTCACCCGGTCGGTGCGGTACAGGATGCCCTCCGCAATGGTCGCGAACACGAACCAATAGCCGAACGGGTCCTTCATCTTGGCCGGCACGTTGGCCAGGTCGGGCAGGGCATCCAATTTCGCGCTGAGCCCCTGCGCCGCCGCCAGCTTCTCCTGGCCGCCCGAGAACTGATACAGCGCAATTTGCGGCGCCGCGGCCTCGGCCCGCATCCGCGCGAACGCCGCCGCCGATTGCAGCGGGACCTGCGTGGAGTGGCAACCCTCCCTGGAGTCGAGCACGTCGAAAACAGCGTGTTGCAGGATGTCCTGGGTCGGGCCGCCGAAGCCTTGCGCCACGAGCTGCTGCCCGGCGAATTTCGTCTGCGCCCGCACGGGCAGCGACGTCAAAGCCAAACCGCCCAGCAACGCGCGGCGTCCAAAATGATGCATGAGCGGCCTCTCCGATTGCCCTGCCATTCAACGGAAGCAACGCGGCGCTGGCAAGCGAGCCCGGCTACCCCAATTCCGACCGCGAGGGAATGTTCGGCAGCCCCTTGGCCGCAAGCACCGCCCGCAGGATCGCCGACGACGCAACCCGCGCCGCCATCACCCCGAGCGTCATCATGTTGCCCGGCAGCCCGCTCGCCCCGGTGGCCAGGGCAAAAATCGTGTCGCCGTCCCACATCGTGTGCGACGGCTCGATGGTCCGGGCAAAGCCATCATGGCCGACCTGCGCCAGCTTGCGCGCCTGCGCCTTGGTCAGATCAGCATCGGTCGCGATCACGCCAATCGTCGTCGCCATGCCGGCCTGCAGCGCCGCCGGCACCTCGCCCCGCAGGATCGCCCCCGCCACACCGGTTTCCAGCCGCCCATCCGCCCCGCGCGACCCGGCCACCACGGCCCCGCTCGCCGGGTCGATCACGTCGCCTACCGCGTTCACCGCAACGATCGCGCCAACCGTCACCTTGCCGATCCGCACCGACGCCGTGCCGATCCCGCCCTTCATCGCCCGCTCCATCCCGAACAGCTTGCCCACCGTCGCCCCCGCGCCGGCGCCCACCGACCCCTCCGCCGGCTGATGACGCTCGCCGCCTCGCACGCCGCATAGCCCGAAGCCTGGTCCGGCCGAATGCTGGGATCGCCCACCCCTAGATCGAACAATATGGCCGCCGGCACGATCGGCACCCGCACCGGCCCGGCGGGGTAGCCGACCCCCTTCGCCTCCAGCCAGCGCATCACCCCCGAAGCCGCGTCCAGCCCGAACGCGCTACCGCCGGCCAGCAAGATGGCATGCACCCGGTCCACGAGGTTGCTCGGGTCCAGCAGATCCGTCTCCCGCGTCCCCGGCGCCGCCCCCCGCACATCGACGCCCCCGACCGCACCCCCCTCGGTCAGCACCACCGTACAGCCCGTCGGCCGCCTTCCGTCGGTAAAATGACCGACCTTTATGCCCTTCACATCCGTGATCGCCCCACCCAGCGTCCGAACCGCCGGCAGCGCCACCGCTGCCGCACCCCGGTCGGCAATGGCCGTGGCGGCCAACCCCAGCATCGCCGTCCTACGCCGCGGCATCACGCCTTCTCCCGAACCCGTCCGGCACAGGATACACGGAACTGCAATCTGGCTAGAGTGGGCTCCGCAACTGAGCGCGACCCGGCGCCGGACGACGCGCTGCCTCTAACCCATAAGCCCCGGCGGGCAAGGAGGAAATTCGCCATGCCGGACAATGTGCCCGAAAGTCTTGGCTGCCGCCCGCGCGCCGCCGCGCTCATCGGTCTCTACGGCAGCGGCAAGAGCACCTTGTTCGAGGCGCTGCTCGGGGCCGCCGGGTCGACGCGCCGCACCAGCGAGAACCGCACGCACTCGATCGGCACCAACCTCGCCATCGCCCATTGCAGCTTCATAGGCGACCGCTGGGCGCTGCTCGATTGTCCCGGCTCGGTCGAGTTCGCCTACGATTCCTGGTCCGCGCTCGCCGTCGCCGACCTCGCGATCGTCGTTTGCGAGCCGGCCCCGGACAAGGCGGTCGCCGTGGCCGCCCTCCTGCGCCTGCTGCGCGAGCGGAAAATCCCGTTCCTGATCTTCGTCAATAAGGTCGACACCATGACCGGCGGCCCGGCCGACACGCTCGCCGCATTGCAGGAGTTCTCGCCGCAGAAGCTCGTGCTCCGCCAGATGCCGATCCGCGACGGCGAGAAAATCACCGGCTACGTCGACCTCGCCAGCGAGCGCGGCTACCTCTACCGCCGCGGCCAGGCCTCGCAGCTCATCGACCTGCCAGACGAGATGCGCGACCAGGAACAAAAGGCGCGCTCGGCCCTGCTCGAGACCCTCGCCGATCATGACGACGTGTTGCTGGAGAAGATCCTCGAGGATGTGCCTCCCAGCAGTACCGAGATCTACCGCGACCTGCAGAGGGACCTCGCGGAGGGGTCGATCGTCCCGGTCCTGCTGGGCGCCGGGGAGGGCGGCCACGGCGTTCGCCGGCTCTGGAAGGCGCTGCGGCACGATACGCCGGACCCGCGCCACACTGCCTCCAGGCATGGCATCGCCCCGGAGGGCGAGCCGCTCCTGCAAGTGTTCAAGACGGTCTACGCCGGCCACGCCGGCAAGCTCTCCTACGCGCGGGTCTGGCGCGGCGAAGTCAAGGACGGCGCCACGCTCGGCGGCCAGCGCGTCGCCGGCCTCTACCGCTTCACCAACGGCGTGCCGGTCAAGGCGTCCGAGGCGGGGGAGGGGGATGTTGTCGGCCTCGGCCGCCTCGACGGCGTCGCCACCGGCGCGATCCTCGGGGCCTCGCCCCCGCTGCCCTGGCCCGAGCCGCCCGCGCCGGTCTACGCGCTGGCGGTCGGCGCCGACGACCGCAAGGACGACGTCAAGCTGCACGCGGCGTTGCAAAAATTGCTCGAAGAAGATCCGTGCCTGCGCGCCGACCACGACAAGGAGACCGGCGAGACCGTGCTGCGCGGGCAGGGCGAGATGCATCTCAATGCAGCCATCGAACGGCTGGGCGCCTTCAGCGGCCTCACAGTGACCACCGCGCCGCCGCGCGTCCCCTTCCGTGAGACGATCCGCCGCTCCGTAGCACAGCACGCACGCCTCAAGCGCCAGACCGGCGGCCATGGCCAGTTCGCCGATGTGAAGCTTGAGATCGCGCCCCGCGGCCGCGGCGAGGGGTTTCTGTTCCGCGACAAGATCGTCGGCGGCGCCGTCCCCAAGCAGTACATCCCCGCCGTCGGCGAAGCGGCCGAGGAGGCGCTGAAGCGGGGCCCGTTCGGCAACAAGGTGGTCGACGTCGAGGTCGTGCTCGTGGATGGCACCTTCCACGCCGTCGACAGCTCCGACATGGCGTTCAAGACCGCGACCCGCATGGCGATGCAGGAAGGCCTCGCCAAAGCCGACCCGGTGCTGCTCGAGCCGATCGACCACGTCACCATCAGCGTGCCCTCCGACTACACGCCCAGCGCGCAGCGCCTGATCACCGGGCGCCGCGGCCGCATCCTCGGCTACGCCGAGCGGCCGGACTGGCCCGGCTGGGACGACGTCGAGGCGCAGATCCCCGAAGCGGAACTGCAGAACTTGATCATCGATCTGCGCTCACTCACTGTGGGTCTCGGCACTTATCGCCACCGTTTCGACCACCTCGCTGAGACACAAGGGATGCGGCCATGAACCAGCTCGATCTGCACGACCGAGTCGCCATCGTCACCGGCGGCGCGCGAGGGATCGGCCGCGCCATCGCCGAGCGCCTGATCGCCTCCGGCGGCGCCGTCGCCCTGTGGGACCTCGACGGCGACGAAGCGCAGCGCGCGGCGGCCGAAATGGGCGGCAAGGCCAGTGCGCACCGCGTCGAGCTGACCGACGAGGCGGCCGTCCGCGCCGCCACCGAGGCCACCATCGCCCGGCATGCCCAGATCGACGTCCTGGTCAACAACGCCGGCATTACCGGCGGCAACGCGCCGACCTGGGAGCTGCCATCCGCCGAGTGGCGCCGGGTCGTGGACGTCAACCTGATCGGCCCGTTCCTGACCAGCTCCGCCGTGATCCCGCACATGCTCGCCCGCGGCTACGGAAGGGTCGTCAACATCGCCTCGGTCGCCGGCAAGGAGGGCAACCCGAACGCCAGCCATTACAGCGCCAGCAAGGCCGGGCTGATCGCGCTGACCAAGTCGCTGGGCAAGGAACTGGCCGGAAAGGGGGTGCTGGTGAACTGCGTCACCCCCGCCGCCGCGAAGACCGACATCTTCAAGCAGATGACCGAAGCGCAGATCGGCTACATGCTCTCCAAGATTCCGATGAACCGCTTCGTCCAGGTGGACGAAATCGCCGCACTCGCCTGCTGGCTGGCCACCGAGGACTGCTCGTTCAGCACCGGCGCGGTGTTCGACATCACCGGCGGGCGCGCGACCTACTAGAGCAACGTCGCCCTGACCGGAATCGCGACAGCGACGCCAGTCATGCGACAAAGTTGCTCGCCACCAAAAGTAGCTAGACCGCCGCCCTGACACAGTAAGGGCGATAGCGGTCTAAGCGCTTCTCAGGACCCGCTTCGTGGACGCGCCCTACGCGGAGCCCGGCGAACGGGCCGAACCCGCTGAACCGGCCGAAACGGCTCCGGCCGGTTGAACGCCACCCGCAGCCGGTTCGCCGCGTAGGTCTCCGCCGCGGCGGCTTCCGGAACTTTGATGCCCAGGCCGAAGAAATCATAGGTGACGCCGTGGAACAGCCGCGCCTCCAGCGGCACCCCCGAGGCGTACATCCGCTCGGCCAGTTCCTGGCCGCCGGAGCGGAGCGGATCGATGTCCGCCAAGATCACCGTCGTCGGCGGCATCCCCCTAAAGTCGGTGCGCCGGACCAGATCGATCCGCGGGTCATCCAGATTGTCCGGCGCGTAAAGGCGCTGCGCCCAGCGCACCGTCCCGCGGGTCAGCGGCCGGCTGTCGGCGTTTTCGGACATGCTCGGCGTGTTCAGCTCCGTCCCGGCCACCGGCGTGACCAGCAGCAGGTAGTCCGGCGTCGGCACCGGGCTGCCCTGGGCGGCGCGGTCGCGCGCAGCAAGCGCGGTCGAGAGCGCAAGATTCGCCCCCGGCCCCTCGCCGGCCAGCGCCACCCGCGTCGGGTCGGCGCCCCATTCGCGCAAATGCGCCCGCGCCCATTGGTAACCCGCCATCGCGTCGTCATGCTCGCCAGGGAATTGCGCGTCCGGCGCCAGCCTGGTGCGGATCATCACGACCACGTAGCCAGTGCGGGCGCACAGCTCGCGCGCCGTCTGGTCGTACATGTCGAGCGTGCCGCTCGCCCAGGTGCCACCGGGGAAGTAGATGATCGCCGGCGCGTTCTTCGCGAGTTGCGGGCGGTATAGCCGGGCAGTCAGCTCCCCCGTCACGTTGGTCGAAGGAAGCTGGTTGAACTGCTTGATGTCGATGATCGGCGCCGGCTGCCCGGCGACGTTCGGGATCGCCTGCTCGGCATAGATCAGGTTCGGCACGTCGCGCGCCTCTTCCACGTCGATGTGCTCCGGCAGCTTGGCGTGCATCGCCTGCCGCTCGGCGAGCACCGCTTCCATCCCCGCGCTCGGCGTATAGGGCGTGTCGCCCTGGGGCGGTCCTTCGCCGCAGGCCGCGAGGCAACAGACGAGCAAAAGCGGAGCCAAACGATACATCGTGTCAGTCCAGCGCGAATGAGGCGCCAACCTGCCGCGGCGCGCCGGATTGAACAAGCCCGGTTGCGGCATCGGCACCCCTAAGCTATCGCTTGTCTGGTGAAATCAGCGCGTCTATTGGTCCGACACTGGCCGGTTTTGGCCATAGCGCTGGCGCCCGTTTTGCTTCGGACCCCGTTTTGGATCGCCGGAATCGCGCTGAACCCGATCTGGGTCACCGCCGGGCTCACGCTGCCTGGTAAGCCCCCGCTTGTCCCCGGCCTGCCCGGCTTTATCGACAACAGCGCCGGCTGGATCACCCAGGCCTCCGGGACTGTCGCGGCCCACCAGTGGCTCGCCGGACACATTCCCTGGTGGGATCCGTTCAGCGGGGTGGGGATGCCGCTGGCGGCCGAGATGGTGGGGGCCGCGCTGTTCTTTCCGTTCGTGCTCCTGCTGGCGCTCCCTGCCGGATATTTGCTCCTGGCAATCGTGCTGCAAATCATCGGTGGCCTGGCGAGCTTTGCCCTGATGCGCCGCCTCGGCCTCAGCCGGCTCTCGGCGGCGACGGGCGCATTGCTGTTCGAAATCGGTGGCAGCTTCGCCTGGAGCGGTGCGCCTCATACGCTGTCGCTGGCCTTCCTGCCCGTGTTTCTGCTCGGCCTCGAGCGCGCGCGCGTCGCTTCCCTGCAGCGATCGCCGTTCGGCTACCGAACAATTGCCGCTGGTCTGGCGTTGTCGCTCTACGGCGGCTTCCCAGAAACCGCCTATATCGACGGCCTGATGGCGCTGGCCTGGGCGGCTTATCGCCTGATCACTGCTCCGCGCACGACGCGGCGCGGCTTCGCGTGGCGCGTGGCTGTGGGCGGCGCCGTTGGCCTGGCCTTGGCCGCCCCGTTGCTCGTGCCCTTCGTCCAGCTCCTGCAGAACGGGGTCGTCGGCCAGCGCGAGGGGATGGATATGGGCCAGATCTCGATGCCGGAGCCCGGCGACGCGCTCTATCTGCTGCCCTACATCCTCGGGCCGATCGCCGGATATTCGGGGCATGACCCCTCCGGCATGCTGAACGCGCTATGGGGGAGGGCCTGCGGCTACCTCGGATTCCCGTTGGCGATCGCCGCCATACTCGGCGTCCTCAGCCCACGGCGGCACGAACGCGGGCTGCGCATCCTGCTCGGTGGCTGGATCTTGGCCTGTCTCGCCCGCAGCGCCGCCATCCCAGTTTTGCGACATGTTTGGGATTTCGTTCCGGCTATGTCGCAGGTGCAATTCTTCCGCTACTCCGGCCCAACCTGGATGTTGGCAGCGTCTTTGCTGGCGGCCTTCGCCCTGGAAGACCAGCGCGCCGGTGTGCGCCGCCCGCTTGCGTGGCGGTGGGGCGCCGCGCTTATCCTGGTCGGCGCGACGGCAGCCGCTTCCTGGGCGGGACGCTGGCTGATCTGGCTTCTGCTCGGCTCGGCGCCATTTTATTCCAATTTCCTGTGGGGCTCGCTTGCCTGGGGAACGGCGACCTGCGTTCTGAGCGTGGGTCTCCTTGGCCGCGGCCGGCGGCCCGGTCTGGCCGCCGCGCTGCTCCTCACCGACGCCTCGGTACTGTTTATGGTCCCTTTGCTTTCCGCTCCGCGCCGGCCAGCGCTGGACACCGGATCGATCGCCTTCTTACAACAGCATCTCGGCCTCCAGCGTTTCTATACGCTCGGGCCGTTTCAGCCCAATTACGCCGGCGTCTTCGGCATCGCCTCCATCAACCATATGTACGAGCCGCTACCGCGCTGGTGGCCGGACTGGACCAAAGCGCATCTTGATCCGCGTGCCGATCCGGTGCTGTTCCAAGGCGGTTTCCCACCTGACACCTCAGGCGAACCGACTCATGCCGACGCGCTGCTCGCAAATCTTGACGCGTTCGCCGGGATCGGCGTGCGCTACATCTTGACGCCTTCGGCATCGTCTCTAACGCCGTCGGTGCAAACCAGCATCGTGACTGGCCCGGCGAACCCGCTGGTCCTTGATGGCGCCGTTAGCATCTCCGTCACGATACCAAAGGGCGTGGCCCGTCCCGGCCAGGTCGCGACTCTCGGCCTCAGTCTCGGGACTTATCAGGGGGCCGCGACCGGCACGCTCGCGATTCGCGCCTGCACCGCGACCTGCTCCCATGGCAGCATTCCGCTCGACAAGGCCGAGGACGGCCGCGAGACGCTCGTCGACCTGCAGCCGCCATTGGCCGTTGGCGAGGGACAGGTGGTCAATGTGACGCTGTCTCGCTCGCCGGGCCACGATGTCGTCGTCTGGCTTTGGCCCAATCCTGGCCGCGTCGTCCGGGCGAAATCAGATTTGCCCGATTTAGCGCCTTACTTGGCGCTGCATTATGCCGGCGGTCCCGCGCTGCAGCTCGTCCATCGCAGCGAGCTGATGTCGATTTTCGAAGTTCCGGGCGCCGCCCCGTATTTCGCGGCCGCTGGCTGCACCATTGTCCCGCACGGGCGCGAGCAGGTCACGGCGAGCTGTCCGCAACCCTCAAACCTGCTCCGCCGCGAGCTTTGGTATCCGGGCTGGCAGGTGACGGTCAACGGTACGGACGCGGCCCTGCATCGGCAAGGGGAGCTATTTCAAAGTGTCGAACTGCCGCCCGGCGCGTCCGAAATCCGTTTCGCGTATCGCCCGCCCGGCCTCCCGGCCTGTCTTGGTGTGTTTGTGCTTGGCGTAGTCGCCATGCTGCCGCGTCCCGCCAGGGCCATTGCCCTGCTCAGGGCGCACTGATAGCTAGCTCTCGATGGCCGCGTCGCCCCGGATTCCGTCTAGCGCCATAGGCGGGCGCAACTTTGGGTTGGACATCGCCCGGTCGTTCGCCGTGCTGATGGTGCTGTTCTCGCACCTGCTCCTCGGTGCGGCGTCCCGCCACCCGGTGCGCGTGGCGTCGCTGGTCTATATGGGACAAGCCGGCGTCGAGCTGTTCTTTTCGCTGAGCGGCTTCCTGATCGGCGGCTTGCTGCTCGACTTGGCGCAACGCGGTCCCAACCCGCGCGGACTGCTGCAGTTCTGGTTCCGTCGCTGGATGCGTACTCTGCCGCTCTACTACGCAGTCCTATGGTGGGCCACCTGGTATACCGGCCAATCCGAACCGCACGCCTGGCTATTTCTACAGAATTTCTACACGCACGAGACTAAGGTCGTATCAGTCGCTTGGTCCCTAGTTCTCGAAGAGTATTTCTACTTTTTCTTCCCAATTCTCATGCTGCTATTCTCGATCGTCCTCGGAGGCGGGGCCCGGCTGGTTGCCACGGTTGCGGTCACGCTGATCCTTGCCTGCACAGCCGGGCGCGCGGCAAACGCCTACGGGTTGCTGCACATGGGCTGGGACGAGGTGCATGAGAACCCATTCCTGCGCATGGACTGCGCCGCTTACGGCGTGCTCGCCGCCTGCCTCTACCGCAGCTACCCGGTGCGGGCCGCGCAAATCGTCGGGCGCTGGCCGGCGCTGATCCCGGCCGTTGCATTCGTCTTCGCCGTGCTCTGGGGCGGCGTGTTCGTCGGCGTGCTGAACTTCCCACAGTGGTCGGCCGCCGCAGGATTCCCGGTTTGGGGACAAGCCTGGTTCGTCATCCAGCACAGCATGCTCGACCTCGCCTGTGCCGCCGTGGTCCTGACCTTGTTCGTCGTGTCAACCGGCGCCCGAACACCTAGTCCGGTGGTCTGGGCTGTCCGCCAATGCAGCCTCACCTCCTACTCGATCTATCTAGTGCACTTGCTGGCGATCGGATGGGTCGACATGCACCTTGCGTGGCCGCCGCACGCGCCGAAGATCGCCGTCCAGATATTGCTTACGATCGTCGTATCTGTGATCACCTACCTGGTGATCGAGCGTCCATTTCTGGCGCTGCGCGACGCCCTGACTGGCCGCCGCGCAAAGACCGCCCGTTCCAGCCAACCGGGCGTGACATCCCCGCCTCGCGCAGACGCCCCCTCTCACAAAGACGCCCCTTCTCACAAAGACGCCCCCTCTCACAAAGACGCATCGGCGGCGGCGTTCCAGGAATAGGATCGCCATCCGGCGGGACAGTCCAGTGGTGGCAAATCGTTTGGGGGCGGATCCTCCACCGGGACGGGTCCGGGCTGCGGCGGCACCGGATCAGGCATTTGTAGACGCACGCGTAGCCTCCTAGGCACCACTACGGCCAAAACGCCAAGGGCCGGACCAAGTTTGGTCCGGCCCCCGGTTCAGCTTGCGTGACGCAGTCGGCGTCAGCTGATGTTGCTGGTGGTCACCGTCGGGACGCCCATGAAGTAGATCTGCGTGTTGTCCGACAAGGTCAGCAGCGCTCCGCCATTGAGCGTAGCATTCTGCGAGATCGCGGCGGCCGCCGTCCCAGGTGCGTAGCCTTGCAGCTCGACCTGGTCGGTGGACGTGTTGAAATTCTGCAGCGTCACCGCGCCTCCAGCCCGGCCATTGACGATCGCGACGATGTCGCTCGCGCCGCCGGCGAGGTTGATCGTCGACTGCCCGCTGCCGGCGAAGAAGGTGTTGTTGCCGGAGCCGCCAGTAATGGAGTCGGCGGCAGTTGCCGCGTTCGCGCCGAGCCCGGTGAAGAAGATGTTGTTGCCGGTGGAGCCCACACCCGTCAGCGTTTCGTTCCCGGCCCCGGCCACGACCTCGTTAGCGCCGCTGCCGCGTGCTAAGATCACGTCGCCGTTCCCGCCACCGAAGATGGTGCTGCCGACCGAGCCCTGGCCGCCGCCGAGGAAGTTGTTGCCGGCGCTTCCGCCCGCGATCAGGTTGGCGCCCTGGCCACCATTGACGGTATAACTGCCCGCTCCCGCCAACACCGTGGCCGTTGCATTGCTTCCGACGAACAGCAGGTTCTTGGCGAATGACCCCACCAGCACCGTCCCGCTCGACTGATACACGGTGTCTTCCAACCCGGCAGCCCCGCCTACGCCGGAAACTGTGTCGGAGGCTCCGGCTGAGTTAATCGTGTCAGTGCCGTTGCCGGTGAAGGTAAAGTTGTTGCCGCCGCCCGCACTGACGGTGTTCGATCCGACCGCCGCGATGATCGTGTCGTTGCCGTTGCCGGTGGTGATGTTGAAGCTTCCAGAAGGGCTGCCCGACACCGGCGTGCCGATCAAGTTGTTGCCGTCGCCGGTGATCACGGTGCCGGTCCCGCCGCCCGTGTTGAAGGTGATGTTCTCGTTGTCGCCCAGCAGGATTTGCCCGGTCCCGCCGGCGCCGGCCACGGTCACCGAAGTTCCCGGCGCGGCGCTCGCGCCTCCGGCGGCTACCAGGGCGACGCCAACTCCGGCCTGCAGGGACACGCCGGAGTTCGGCGTCGAAACCGTGTAGACGCCGCTCCCGATGCCCGGCGCCGGACCGTTGGTGCGCGCATAACTCGCCGGGCTGCTGACCAGGCCGGCCGAAATAACGTTCGCGAGCGTTTGGGCGATGCCATTGGCGTCGTTCGAGCCCGCATCGACATAGGTCTGGACGACGCCGCCCCCTGAAATTGTGGGGCCTGAGACGATAGCCATTGGAGGTTCCTCACTAAGTCTAACGGCGCTTCAACTATCCCAGGCGCTTGACCTGAGCAACACTTTATCCGGCCCCGCCAATCACACCCTTCCGGACGCGTCTAGCGGTTAGACTTGTCTCGAATTAGCCAATCTGAAAGTTAACGGTACAATAATTTACACAACACAAGCGCGTTATTAAAGCGATAGAAAAATTTGACGCCGCTCCCCTTGACCGGACCCTCATAGGAAAATTAGCTTAGACAAAGCGAACAAAACGGAAACACCGCCATGGCCCAACTCCAACTCGACGTCCGGCTGGAAGCTGATCTCGCGCGCCAAACCGTCGTCTACGTCGTCCGCGGCAGACCCGGTCAAAACGATCGCCCCGCCTTACCCGCCGGCCACCCTGTCAGCTGGGGTGCCATCACCAATGGCACCGTCCTGGACTGCGCCGAATACCCGTTCCCGGTGTTCCTCACTTGAACCCGCACACGCCGGACGGCCAGCCCGCCGGGGCCGAGTGGGTCGTCGGACGTCTCGAGGAGGCCGGCACCACACTGCTCGCGCTGCCAAATACCGGGCCGAGCACCCGCCTCGTCCAGGGCGGCCTCGAATGGGTCCGCGACGCCGCAGAAAGCTATGGGGCCACCCGTGCCAAGCTCCGTCCCGCCATCCCCAGCGCGGCGCAGATCTCCCGCATGGACCAGGCGTTCCGCTGGATTTCGCGTATCCCCGAGGACCGCTACGTGCTGCGCCGCATCGTCGGCGCGCGCAGCCTGGTACATCCGATGACCGGCCGCTACCTCTACAGCTGGCGGCGGCTCGGCACCGCCGTCGGCGCCGATCACAAGGCGGTACAACGCTGGCACGCGCAGGGCGTCGACCTCATCGTTACGTTGCTGAACCGCAACTAAGCTAAAAGGGCCGCGGCACCGCGGCTGCATGGCGCAACCGCCCCGTCATCACCACCGAACCCACTGCAGACAGCGCCAGCGCAGCGGCCCATCGGCCATTGCTCTCCGTCGGCAGGTCGTCATTGGCGACCAGGATAAGGAACAGCACCGTCACCACCACCAGCGCCCCCCGCGCCCGTCCGCCACGCCGGATCACCGCCAGCGCCAGGACCACGAACGTCAGATACAAGCCGATGGCCAGCGCCCGCACCGCATCGAGCGCGGCCGCCGACAGGTCGGCGACGAACTCACCAAATCGCCAGAACGCCACATGCAGCGTGTCCATCAAATGGAACAGGAAGTCCCTGGGTCCCACGACATAGACCAGCGCCGCAAGCCCCAGCCCGAGAACCCAAGCGATGATCACCGGATCGCGTCGATACATGCCGCCCTCCTAACCGAGTTCCGCCCGGATCGCTTCGGCCACCCGGTCGACCGCTCGCCGCGCCTCCGGCACCACGCCGGCAAAATCGGCAAATCCGTGCACCAACCCCGCCTCTTCCAGCACGACCGCCCGCCGCCCGGCTTCGCGCAGCCTGGCGGCATAAGCGCCACCCTGATCCCGCAGTGGGTCAAAGCCGGCCGTCACGATCAGCGCCGGGGAGGCGCGGGACAGGTCGGCCCGGATCGGCGACAGTCTCGGCTCGCCCGCATCCTGTCCCTCTGGGATCAGCAGCCGCGCACACTCGCGCATGCCTTCCGCCGTGACCAGGAAACCCTCCGCAAACGTGTCGATGCTCGGGTATCGCCCGTCCTGGTGCAGCATGTCCACCACGGGATACAGCAACACCTGCAAGCGCGGACCGCCATCGAGCGCGACCGAAGCGGCCAGGTTGCCGCCCGCACTGTCGCCGCCCACGATCAGCTTCCCCGGCAAATGCTCCAGCGCCCAGCGCCAAGCCGAAGCCGCGTCCGCATGCGCCGCGGGGAACACGTGCTCGGGCGCCAGACGGTAATCGACGCTCACCACGCGGATCCCGGCCCGCGCCGCCAGCCACCGGCAGAGCGGATCATGCGTGTCGAGGCTGCCGATGATGAAGCCGCCACCATGGAAGAACAGCATGCTCGCCGCGGCCCGCCCGGCGGGCTCATAGCTCCGGGCCGGCCGCCCGCCGGCCTCGATCGCGCTCACGCGCACGCTGCGATCCAGCCGCAACCCGGTCAGCGCCGGGCTGCGCTCATATGTGGCGCGCAGGCTCGCCAGCCCGCCTTGCGACGAGCGCTGCATCCGGCGCGCGAACCGCACCAGCGCCGACATCGACGGGTCCATCGCCCGCCCGTCCGCCCGGATCGGGCCGCCCAGCGCCGCGCCGGCCGCCAGCGCGCCGCGCAGGAGGAACTTGGACTGCATGGCCGCCAAATTGGTCGGCCGAACCCCGCGTGCAACTGGCGGCACTGGTCGCCATCCGGCGCAGCATCGGGCGGCCGGATACTGTTGCGCGAGTAAATGCTACGATCCACATCTTAAGCGGGTAACAAAACTGCCGTGTTTATGGTATTTGGCATCATGCGGGATCAGGCGCCCAGTCCTTCGATACGCTCACGACTGCTCCTTTTGGTGCTCGCGGCGACGTTGCCGGTCCTGGCCTACTCCGCGTTCCTGCTGCAGCAGGCGTATCGGGGAAGCGCCGCGCTAGTCGAGCAGACGGCCGCCGTCAACGTGCGGCGGCTCGCGCTCGCTGTCGACGCGCAGGTCGATCGGGCCGAAGCGGTTGTCCTCGCCCTCTCTGACCTGCCGCTCCTTGATCAGCCCAATCCGGCCGAATTCGATGCGACCGCCACGCACGCTTTGGCCGCCGCCGGACTGCACGGCTATGTGACTCTCGTCGGCGTGGATGGCCACACCGCCGGGTCGCTACCGAACGCGCCAGCCCACCTCCCGGACCCGGCGGACCGCCAACGCGTGTTCCAGGCCGGTGTTCCTCAAGTGTCGGGCGTCTATCCAGACCCGGACAGCAAGCAGCCCTACGTCGCCATTCAGATGCCCGTCAGTCGGGGCGGCAAGATCCTGTACGATGCGGTCATCGCGCTGGCCGCCGACAACATCGTCGCGGCGCTGTTGCCGCGGATCTTGCCGGATGGTTGGTCCGCTTCGGTGGTGGACCGCGACAACCGGCTGATCGCCCGTTCATTCGGGCCGCCATCCCTAATTGGTCAGCCTTTGATATCCAGCATTGCCGCGCTCGTTTCCAATCGGCAGGACGGTTTCGGCCGCGCCCTCTCGCGCGAGGGCGACCCGCTCCTCGTCGCTTTCACGCACGCGGCCAACACCGGCTGGCTGGTGGATATCGGCGTGCCCGAAGCCGACGTGCGCGCGCCGCGCGTGCGCTCCATCGCCGCACTGATCGCCGGTGGCGGCATCCTCGTCCTTGCCAGCGCCGGGCTGGCCTGGCTGATCGGCCGCCGCATCGCCGGCCCAGTGCATGCGCTGGCCATCGAAGCCGCCCGGCTCGGCCGCGAAGAACTGCCCAACCCCAATGCAACGAAGGGCATCGCCGAGGCCGAAGCCGCCGGGCACGCGCTCTACCAGGCCATGCAGCTCCTGCTCGCCCGCAATCAGGAGCGCGAGGCCGCCCTGCGCCGCGCCGAAGAGAGTGAGGCAAGGCTGCTGCTGGCGCAGGAAGCCGGCAAGATCGGCGCGTGGGAAACCGATTGCGCCACCGGCCACCGAATCTGGTCCCAGCAGCAATACGCGCTCTACGGTGTCGACCTGAACGAAGAGCCGCCGCACCGCGATGCCTGGTCCAAGCTCATCCACCCCGACGACCGCGCCCGCGTGATGGGCAAAGTCTCCCGGTCGTACGCCCAGCCGATGTCCTATCAGCACGAGTTTCGCATCATCCAACCCGGCGGCGCCGTCCGCTGGCTACGCTCGGCCGGGCTCAGCCAATTCAAGAATGGCAAGCCGCTCCGGCTGCTCGGCATCACGCTCGACACGACCGAGCGGCACGAGTCCGAGCGGGCGCTGCGCGAAGGCGCGGCCCGGCTGGAGGCCGAAGTCTTCGCCCGCACCCGCGAACTCGCCGAAAGTGAGGCACGTTTCCGCACCTATTTCGATCACAGCGGCGACGCGCTGCTGGTCATCCGGGTCGAGCAGGATCGCCGGTTTGTCCTGGAAACCCTCAACAAGGCCGCCGAGCGACTGACCGGCCTGCGTGCCAAAGAGATCGCCGGACGCACCCCGGACCAGGTCATGCTGCCCGAGACCGCGGACGCCGTGTTGGAGAGTCTGCAGCAAGTCGCCGACCGAGGCGCGCCGCTGCGCTTGCAGCAGACCCTGACCTTCCCGACCGGAACCCTCGAGCTGGAGACTGTGCTGGTGCCGGTCTGGGACCCGGCTGCAAACCGCATCGGCCGCATCATCAGCGGCCAGCGCGACCTGGCCGAGCAGCGCCGGATCGAGAGCCGGCTCGCCCACGCGCAGCGTCTCGAGGCGGTCGGCCAGCTCACCGGCGGCGTCGCGCACGATTTCAACAATCTACTGACCGTCGTCATCGGCAATCTCTCGTTGCTGCGCCGGCGGCTCGGCCATGACGAGCGCGCTGCCCGCTACCTGACCAGCGTGGAGACCGCGGCGCAGCGTGGCGCCAAGCTGACCGCAAGCCTGCTGGCCTTCTCGCGCCGGCAGCGGCTCCAGGTCATGCCCATCGACGTCGGCGCGCAGCTTCGCGAGAGCGATACCCTCCTGCGCCGTGCCCTGGGCGAGGAGATCGTCTTTTCGCTCGAGGTCCAGCCCTCGCTGCCGCTGGCAATCGCCGACGCCGCCCAACTCGAAGCGGCCGTGCTCAACCTGACCATCAACGCCCGGGACGCGATCATGCAGGCGATGGCCGCCAACGGCGTCCGCGGCGGCGTTCTGCGCATCCGGGTGCAACAGGCCACGCTGTCGCCGGAGGACCTGGAGGGCAACGACGAGGCCGAGCCGGGTCCGTTCGTCGCCATCGAGGTGCAGGATACCGGTGCTGGCATGACGCCCGAGGTGCGCGCCCGCGCCTTCGAGCCGTTCTTCACCACCAAGGAGGTTGGTCAGGGCACCGGGCTGGGCCTTAGCCAAGTGTTTGGTTTCGTTCGCCAACTGGGCGGCCATGTCACGCTCGACAGCCGCGAAGGCCAGGGCACGAGAGCGGTCCTTTACTTGCAAGCGGCCGCCGCCGAGCAGCGAGTGGCGGCGGAGGCGCCCGAGCCGCCGCCCTTGCCATCGGGCGCCGCCGTCTTGGTCGTCGAGGATGACGACAGCATCCGCGAGATCACCGCCGAGGTGCTGCGCGACGTCGGCCTGCACGTCCTGGTCGCGCCGGACGGCCCGGCCGCGCTCGAGATCCTGGAAAGTTCGGCCCGCGTCGACGTGCTGTTCTCCGACGTGGTGATGCCCGGCGGCGCCACCGGCGTCGATCTCGCGCACGCCGCACACAGGCTGCGCCCGAGCCTGTCGATCCTCCTGACGAGCGGCTATGGCGGCCCGGCGCTCAGCCGCTACGGCGCCGATGGCGAGTTCGACGTCCTCGCCAAGCCCTACACGCGCGCCGTCCTGCTCGAGCGCCTCGCCGGCATCCTGGCCGCGATGCAGCCGACCTAAAGTTCCAATAAGCGGCCGGCGCCCTCCGCGGATGCAAAAGGCGCCGACACCGCTCAACTGAACAAGTTGGAGCCGACGCCGCTCACGCCTTGGAAGACGATCCGCGTGTTGTCGGACAGGGTGATCGTGGTACTCGAAGGCGTCGTCGCGGTGCCCGGGTTGACCGTGGCGCGTGCGAGGTCCTGTGCCGCCTCGCCGCTCGCATAGCCCTGCAAGTTGAGCTTGTCGGTGCCGAACTTGAACCCGATGATGTTTTCCGTCCCGCCGGACTTGCCGTTGGTGAACGCGAACACATCCGCCCCCGTGCCGGCCACCACCGTCGAGGTGCCGCTTCCGGCGAACAGGACATCCTGGCCGGAGCCGAGCCCGACCAGGTCGCTGCCCGCCCCGGTGAACAGCACGTCGTTGCCGGACGAATAAGCACCTTGCAGCGTTTCGTTGCCGGCTCCGGCCACCAGGAGCGTGCCTGCGCTGCCGATCGAGTAGAGTGCGTCTCCCGACGCCGCCCCGAAGATCGTCGTCGCCTGCGTGCCGCCAATAAGGACGTTGTTGCCGGCCGCGCCGCCCGCAAACAGGCCGCCGCCGCTGCCGCCGTAGAGGAACGAGCTGCCGTTCGTCGCGCCCACGACGGTGCTGCTGCCGCTGCCGCCAAGGAACGTCACCTCGCCAGTGCTTGCATACAAGGTGATGCCGGACCCCTCGACGCCGATCAAGTCGGGGCCGCTTCCGCCCACGATCGTGCTGCCTTGGCCCGCGAAAACCGTGTCGTTCCCGCTGCCAAGGCCGGCGAAGCTGCCGTTGGCCATGCTGATCAGCGCGGGTCCGGAGCCCCCGATGATCGTATCCGCGCCCTCACCGAACAGCAGCGACGGGCCGCTGCTGAGCGCGACCAGCGCGTGGCCGCCCGTCGCGCTGGCGACCGATACGTTGCCGAGGGCGGCGGAGATCGTGTCCTGCGCGCCCCCTGCGTGGATCAGCGTGGGACCGCCCTCGCTGAAGAAGGTGCTGCTGCCAGTCCCGCCCAGCAACGTGCTGCCGGCCGCGTTGCCGATCAGGACGCCGCTGCCGACGCCGCCGGTGAGCGTGTCGCCTGCAGCGCCCGCCCGCAGCGTGTCGCTGCCGGTCCCGGCAACGACCGCGTCGCTCGCCGACAGAACTGACAAATCGTTGGCCAGACCGCCGCTATCGATCAAGGTGGTTTGCACCGAGGGGTTGTTGTCGCTGACGCTGGCCACGATGCCGGTCTGCGTCGGCGACCCGGCGGCGGGCGTCAACGTCACGCCGGCCAAGGCCGCGTTCACTTGCGCCGCCGTCCCCGAGACCGTGTAGGTCACGCCGTCCGCCGCGAAGCTGCCCATGCCCGGATCACCATAGGTGCCCGCGATGGCCGTCGAGACCTTCGCCGTGACCGTCACCACGGTCGTGGAATCGTTGTTGCTCACGCTCAGCGTGGCGAACGGATTTAACACCGCGCCGCCCGTGCCCGTGCCGCCCGAGCCAGTCCCGCCCGAGCCAGTCCCGCCCGAGCCAGTCCCGGTGCCGCCGGAACCCGTTCCTGTGTCCGTGTCGACCGCAATCCCGGGTAGGGCGCCAACCGCGCCGCTCAGGTTGGCCGGATCACCCGTGCCATCCGTCACCGTCGCGCCGTTCAGGTTCGCGCCGGTGATGCCGAGGTCCGGCGTGTCTTGGCCTGCCGATACCGTATAAACGAATGCCAGCGTATCAGGCGTCGACAGGCCCGGATCGTAGGTGGCGACCCCGCCATCGTTCAGCGACAGCGTGGGCGTGCCACCCGCGACGGTGACCGGCTGGCTGGTCGCTACCATCAAGGTCACGGACTGTCCGGTGCCCAAATCACCGGTCGGCGGGTTTGTCGTCACGCCGCTGACCGTGGTCTGGATGCCGACCGCGGTACCGCCAGCGCCGTCGGGCTGCAACACGAAGCTGCCCGTCGTGAAGTCGCCGGTCGAGAGCGGCAGCTGCGCAACGGTATTGCCGCCGGTATCCAGCAGGCTGAGCGTGCCGCCCGCGTTGGCGCCGGGATTGGCCACGTAGCTCGCCGTCGTGGCGGCTTGGGGGACATCGATCTTGTTGCCGGCGCTGAAGCCGGCGATGCCGGACAGGAGCGAGAGATCGACCCCGCTGGCCGTCGTCAGCGTGCCGCTTTGCGCCGTGAACGTGATGGTCGAGCCTACCGTCAGACCTGCGGTGCTGGCCAGGTCGAGGCTGCCGCCACTGCCAATATTAATATCCATCAGCAACGAAACCCCGGCGACGCCATCCAGCGTCGTGTTCGCGTCCGAGATGTTGATTGTATCGAGCGCCCCCAAACCCGCGAGCGTCGCAAGCGTCACGTCGATTGGAGCGCCCGGCGTTCCCGCGATGTCCAGTGTGCCAACGCCAAGAAAATCGGCGTCGTACGAGCCACTAGCACCGATGGTTTGCGAACCTCCGACCCCGACCACAATGTTAGGCATTGCTTGTCTCCCTGAAAAGTCGAGACGGAGTTCGACCAGTTCGGGTTAATAACTCGTGAATTAATGGGTGCCCTCAAGTGTAGTTGAACGAAACGGCCATCACTCGTGCGCGCCGTGCCGGCGGCCTGCCCCCGCATAGTCCGACCACATAAGCTGCGGGTCCAGCTTACCTGAGGCAGTCGCGGGGGATTTTGGCATGACCCGGCTAGCCGACTACCGGCCGATGAAGGCGGCACGAATGGTCCTTGCGTAGTCCTTCGTGCGATGCGCGAACGTGGCCGCTATTCTGGCCGCGGCGCCCCAGCTTGCCGCAGCGGATGCGCCCGGACGAACTCTTGCCGCCCCATGCACGCATCATGGATCCGCCGCACCGCCGCGTACGGCTCGAGCTCGACCCCAAATCGCTGCGCCCCGGCCACGTGACTCGCCAGGCACGCATCGTCCATTCCCGGCTCATCGCCCGAGCAGAACGGGCCCGGCCCGACCTGCTTCTCGTACGCCTCCAGCCCTTTGGTGAACCAATGCCGGTTCCAAGCCATCCGCGCCGTCTCGTCCCAGCTCTGGCCGAGATAGGTCTGCACCCGCGGCACCACGAGCGGATGCGTGTCCGCCGCGGTGATCGCGCACAAGGCTCGCGCCCGCGCCCGCGCCACCTCGCCTTTCGGCAGCAACGGCGGCGTCTTCTCGTGCTCTTCGATCCACTCCATGATCGCCACCGACTGCGTCAGCGCCGTCCCGTCGTCCAGGATCAGCGCCGGCACCGCGCCCATCGGGTTCAGCTTGCGAAAACCCGCCCCATGCTGGTCGCCGCGGTCGAGATCGATCGGGATCTCCGGCACCTGCATGCCCTTCAGGTTCAGCGCGATCCGCACCCGATAGGTCGCCAATGACCGCCAGAAGCCATAGAGCTGCATTATTCCTTCACCGCGCCGGTCAATGAACTCACGTAATACTCCACGAAAAACGAATAGAGCAGCGCCACCGGCAGCGACCCGAACAGTGCCCCCGCCATCAACGCGCCCCATTGATAATCATCGCCTTGCACAAGTTGCGTCAGCACCGCCACCGGCACCGTCTTGTTCTCTGATGATTCGATGAATGCCAGCGCATAAATGAACTCGTTCCAGGACAGGGTGAACGCAAAAATGCCGGCGCTGATCAGCCCCGGCACCGCAAGCGGCAACGTGATGCGCCGCAGGATCTGCAGCCGTGTCGCGCCGTCAATGAGGGCACACTCCTCCAGCTCATAGGGGATCGACTTGAAATAGCCGATCAGCAGCCAGGTGCAGAACGGGATCAGGAAAGTCGGATAGGTCAGGATCAGCGACATCGGGCTGTCGAACAGGCCCAGCTTGAACACCATCGTCGCCAGCGGGATGAACAGGATGCTCGGCGGCACCAGATAAGCCAGGTAGATCGCCAGCCCCACCCATTGGCTGCCGCGGAACCGCAGCCGCTGGATCGCATAGGCCGCCAGCACACTGCAGAAAATGCTGATGCAGGTCGCCGCGGCCGCCACCGTCATCGTCGTCATCAGCCAGCGCGGATAGTCGGTCTCGAACAGCAGTTTCTTGACGTTCTGCAGCGTCGGCGAGTGGATCCAGAACGGATTGAACTCCTTATAATTGTACAGCTCATCGTTCGGTTTGAACGTAGTGATCGTCATCCAGTAAAACGGAAACAACAGCACGATAATGAACACGCTGAGCGGGATCCACAGCGTCACGATCCGCCGCGGGATGCTGTCCCAGTTGATCGCCCCCTGCCGCTCGCGGACCGGCGGCGCAGGCGCTGGCGTGTCGTCGGCGAGGAGCGCGCCTGCATCAGTCATTGCTCTCTCCCTGCTGCCACTTGCGCCGCGACAGCCCGAAATAGCTGAGCAAGGTCGCCACCACCAGGAACGGGATCATCGACACCGCGATCGCCGCGCCCTCGCCGAGCTGCCCGCCCGGAATGCCGCGCTGGAAGGCAAGGGTGGCCATCAGATGCGTCGAGTTCACCGGGCCGCCGCGGGTGATGGCGTAGACGAGCTGGAAATCGGTGAAGGTGAACAGCACCGAGAAGGTCAGCACCACCGACAGCACCGGCATCAGCATCGGCAGCGTCACATGCACGAAGCGCTGGAACGGCGACGCCCCATCCAGCAGCGCCGCCTCGTACAGCGACGGCGAAATCGTCTGCAGCCCGGCGAGCAAGCTGATCGCCACGAACGGGATTCCCCGCCAGATATTGGCCGCAATCAGGCTGAGCCGCGCATTCCAGGGACTGCCAAGGAAGTCGATATTGGTGTGGATCAGTCCCACCGACTTCAGGGCGTAGGAAATAATCGAGAATTGCGGATCGTAGATCCACCAGAACGCGATCGCCGACAGCACCGTCGGCACGATCCACGGCACCAGAACGATCGCGCGGATCACCGACTTGAACGGGATATGCTGGTTCAACAGCAGCGAGAGCCACAGGCCGAGCCCGAATTTCCCGACAGTCGCCACGGACGTATAGAACAGCGTGTTGGTCACGCTCAGCCAGAACACATGGTCGTGCCAAAGACTGTCGAAATTATCGAGACCGATCCAAACCCCGTCCTGCCCAATGGTCGTATCGGTAAAGGCGAGATAGACCCCGAGCCCCAACGGATAGGTCAGAAAGACCACCAACAGGGCGATGGCCGGGAACAAGCACAGCGCGGCAAGGAACGGCTTGTAGTCGAACAGCCGGACGAGCCACGTGTTGCGCGGCGGCGACCATCGCCATGGATGCGCCGAGGAGGCCGGTAACGCTACGTCTTCGCTCATCCTCCCCCCCGGGCTTTGCGCGCCTTCGGGAGCACTATGCCTGGAGAGTGCGCCCAGTTCCAGCCGGGTCGAGCCCGCAACTCCGGAACAGCTCGGCGCTTGCGCGAGAAGCCAAGTCTTGGATCAGCGCATGCGCCGCCGCCGCCTGGGCCGCGCCCTCGAACACGCCGGCGCTGAACAAGGTCACGCCCTCGATGCCCGGCGGCAGCCGGCCGACGATCTCCACGCCGGGGATCGCCATCAGCTCGCTCACTTGCTGCACCGCGATCTCGACCTCGCCGCGCGCGGCGAGCGGCCCCGTAAACCCGTTGACGATGGTCGCCTTCGCCCGAACCTGTTCGGCGATCCCCAACCGCTCGATCAACCCGGCGAAGAAGATGCCGCTCGCCCCCGCCTGCGACATCGCCACCGACTTGGCCGCCAGCATGGTCGCGACGAACGCCTCCTTCGTGCCGATATCCGGATGCGCCGCCCCCGCCCGCACCGCAATCCCCACATAGGACCGCGCCAGATCGGTCCGCCCCTCGAGCACACCGGCCGCCACCAGCTCGTCCACGCCCTCTTCGGTCAGGATCGCCAAATCCCCCCGCTCACCGTCGCGGATGCGCTTCATCAACGCCTGCGTCGGCAGGAACTCGGCAGCGAGCGTCATGCCATGAGCGCGCTCGAACTCCGGCCCCTTGCTCTTCATCACCCCCGCCACGCCCATGGTGGAGAGCAACCGAACCTCAACCATACATCATTCCCGCCACCGCCCCGGACATACATGTCGCGATCGTGCCCGATAGCAACGACCGCATGCCAAGCTGCGCCACCTCGGCCCGCCGCTCCGGCACCATCGCCACCAACCCACCCACCAAAATGCCCAAGCTGCCCAAATTCGCGAAACCACACAGCGCATAGGTCATGATCACCCGCGAATGCGGGTCCAGCGCGTCGCCGGGCAGCCCGGCCAGCGCCAGATAGGCCACGAACTCATTGAGAATGGTTTTCGTCCCCATCAGCAGCGCCGCCTGCGCCGACTGCTCCCACGGGATCCCGATCAGCCACATCACCGGCCGCAGCGGCAACGCCAGCAGCGACTGCAACGTCATCCCGCCCGGCAGCAGCCCGATCGCCTGGTTCACCAGGGCCACCAGCGCGATCGTCACCAGCAGCATCGTGATGATGCCAACCAAGGGGCGCACGCCATCCGCCGTCCCTTGCACCAGCGCGTCGACGCTGCTGAGCGCGCGGTGCTCGCGCACCATCTCGGCCGCCTCGCCGCGCACGGGCGCGCGGAACGGCACCATCAGCGCCGCCACCGCCAGCGCCGCCGGCGTGCTGACCACCGAGGCGACGATGATCGTCCCCAGCGCGTTCGGCACCACCGGCTCGAGGATCGCGCCGTAGATCACCATCACCGTGCCCGCCACCCCGGCCATGCCGCAGGTCATCATGGCGAACATCTCGCCCCGCTGCATGCCGGCGAGATAGGGCCGCACCAGCAACGGCGCCTCGATCATGCCGACGAAAATGTGCACCGCTGCCGCCAGCGCCAGTGGCCCGTCGATCCCCAGGCTTCGCCGCAGCAGCGCGGCGAACGCACCGGTCACCCGCTGCAGCACGCCCCAATGGAACAGCAATGCACTCAGCGCGCTGATCACCAGCACCAGCGGCAGGATCTTGAACGCCACAATCAGCGAGGCGCCTTGCCGGACCTCCGCAAAGGGCAGCGGAGCGCCGCCGAGATAGCCGAACAGGAAGGCGGTCGCGCTGTCGGTCGCGTGCTGCAGCGCGTCCGCGCCGCGGTTGAGCAGCAGCACGACCTGCCGCGCCGGCTCCACCCAGATCAGCACCGCCGCCAGCACCAGTTGCAGCGCGATCCCGCCAGCCACGGTGCGCCACGGGATCGCCTTCCGGTCCTCGCTCACGGCCCACGCCAAGGCCAGCAGCAATACGAAGCCGAGAACCGCCCTCAACGAGTTTCGAGCGCGATTATTTTGCGACCATCACGTCCGACGCCTTGATCACCGCCATCGCCTCGTCCCCGACCTTCAGCGCCAGATCGTCGATGGCCTCGTTGGTGATCGACGAATGGATGGTCACGCCGTTGCCGATATCGATGTGGACATGCCCGGTGGTCTGGCCCTTGACCACCGAGGTGATCTTGCCCTTGATCTGATTGCGCGCGCTCAGCTTCATCATTGCTCTGCTCCACTGCCTGGTTTCGCCGCCTTGTAGCTGCCGAAGCGCCGCATGGCCATGCAGGAGTGTGAAACCTAGATCGGCGCCGGCTTGCGAAGCTCCGGCTCGATCAGCCGCTCGAACGCCGCCTCGCCGACCGCGTCCAGCGCGCCCGGCGCCAACGCGCCGCGCGGGTCGGGCGCGTTGCGCAAAGCCTTGTAGCCATCCTCGGCCGGCCAGCCGGCGCTTTCGGCCAGCAGATGCATCCAGTTCACCACCCGCACGCCATGGCGCTCCAGCGTCACGCTCTCGCGATGGCACGAATGGAAGATGGTGCACAACACGTCCGCGCCCGCCTTGCGCATCGCGTCCAGCGTCGCCGCCTGGCCCGCGGCCAGCGCCTGCGGAACCGCCGCCAGCGCCGAGCACATATGCCCAGGCAGCATCGGCGGATCGGCCACCAGCTCCAGCCCCGGCACGGCGGCCAGAATCTCCGGCACCAGCCGGTTCACCGCGACCCGGCCCTGAAACCCATGATGCGCGTGCAGCATCACCCGCGCCCGCACCGTCCCCCTCAGCACTGCGCGCAGCCGCTCCAGCCTCGCATGCAGCACCTCGGACACATGCACCGTATCAAACCGCGCCGGCGTCACCGGGGCCATGCTGTCATGCATGTTCATGTGGCAGGACGGGCACCAGGTGATCACCGTGTCCCGTCCGGTGCCGTTGAACTTCTCGATCGTGCGCCGCGCCATGCCCTCGTTGATCCGCGCATTGGCGTCCTTCGGGCTGCCGCAGCAATGACCCGGCCCGCCAGCGGTCGCGGTATCCACGCCGGCCGCCTCCAGCAGCCGCGCCGTCGTGCGGATCATCTCGCCATGCCGCGTCATGTTGCAGCCGTACCAGAACACGGCCCGCTCTTGAGTCGTAGCCTCCGTGGTCACAGCCATTGCGCCTGCTCCTCCTCGGTCATCGTCAGCCGCGCGAACGCCTTCACCCGCGCCATGGCCTGGCTGTCCTCCTTCAACGTCAGCCGCGGCGCCTCGCCCAGCGCGCCCTTCGCCCGCCAGGTCGCCAGCCGCATCATGAACGCCGCATCGAGCCCCTCGGGACAGGCCGAGCTGCACACCCCGCTGCGCGTGCAGGCGCCGATCCAGGCCAGCGCCTCCGGCGTGCCCGGCCCGTCGCGCAGCACGTCGCGCATGCCGTGGGCCGCCAGAACGGGAGAAAACGGCTGCGGCACGTATGGCGTCATCGGGCAGATGCGGGCGCATTCGCCGCACGCCGTGCAGAGCCCGGCCAGCCGCGCACTCTCCGCCCTGATATGCTCGACGAGGTTCATCGGGCTTGTTTGCCCGAGACGGGCCTGCGATTGCAACGTTTTCAGCCCCGCTTGCCCCCAACCCGCCGCTTCGCCGGCGCCGCTTTCGGCTTGGTCGCCGGCTTGCGCTCCGCGGCTTCGCCGCCGCTGCCGCGCAAGCTGCGGCGGAGCGCGTCCATCAGGTCGATCACGTTGCTCTCCGGCGCCGGAGCCTTCTCCTCGTCGATGATCGCGCCCCCGGCCTTCTCCTTGACCAGCTCGTGCAGCGCTTCGGCGTAGCGGTCGTGGAACTCCGAGGGCTCGAACTCGCCCTTTTGCTTGCCGATGATCGCCTCGGCGATCTCCACCATCTGCCGATCCGGCTTCACGTCCGGGATCGCGCCGAACACGTCCGCATCGCTGCGCACCTCGTCGTACGAGTGCAGCGTGCTCATCAGCAGGCCCGTGTGCCGCACCTCGATGGCAACGATCCGCTCCCGCCCCGTCATCACCACCTGCCCCAGCGCCACCCTTCCGGTCTTCTGCATCGCGTCCCGGATCACCGCGAACGGCTCCAGCAGCTCCGGCCGCCCAGCCGGCGCCATGTAATACGGCGTGTCCCAATACAGCCGGTCGATGCTGCTTGCCTCGACAAACCGCTCGATTTGGATCGTCTTGGTGCTTTCCAGCCGGATCGATTTGAGGTCCTCATCCTCAATGACGACGTATTTGCCCTTTTCGATCTCGTATCCATGCAGCAGGTCGGACCGGGCGATCTCCTGCTTGCCCTCCGGCAATGTCGGGTCCTTCCAAGCCTGCTTGACCCGGTTATGCGTCTGTGGATGCAGCAAATGGAAATGCACCCCGTCGCCCTCGGAGGTCGCTTTGTACAACGACACGGGGCAAGTCACGAGGGAAAGCCGGAGATGCCCCTCCCACACCGGGCGCGACGATCGAGCCATGAGGTTCTACTTCCGCAAAACCATTGAACGGAAAAGTATGGCCATCGGTTGCGAAACAGCCCTTCCTTGAAGCGAGTCCGTAAGCCTCGACACGTCCGCCGTCGCCAAGAGGCATGGTGAGATAACCGAGAACGAGCCGAGCGCCCGATGATCGCCGTATCACTTCGTAGATGCAGATGGGTTAAGAAAACCCAGGACCGCTTGCGTGACATACCGCTCGACGTCCGCTACGGCGTCAATTTCATTTCCAGGTAAATCGAATCCGATCGTATAGGGGTATCTCCCTGAGGGTTCCTTAGGAAATCGCTCGGCAAGAAAGGCCACCGTGGCGTTGCACCTCAGCCTGTGGTGGGCGTCCCCGGTACTTAGGACAGTCTGGCAGGTCAATGCGCGGGGCTCGTCTTCGACATTTTTGCTGATAAATATGAAGTCCCCAGCTGACCTAGCTAAAATATTCGGCGGCGCATTCTTAGCATACGGGCCCGTCCATTCGTCGTGGAACGCAGCATATATTTTGGTGTCGAGTTCTCGGGCACGCATACGCACCCAGCGATCATCATGCGCCGCGCTAAATTCCTCGACCGAGGCCCGAAAGTCCAGCCAAGCTGACCCACCCAACTCATGAAAACCCAGGGTCACGAGGCTTATAGCACCATCATTCTGCGTTTCCGGGGCAAATCCAGGAATCGGGATTTTCAGGAATACACTCCTATGGTCTGACTTGCATAGCGTCACGGTCAGCCGGTCGTCCATCGCTGTCGATTCCGCGCAGACCGAGGGATTGAAAGGGTGCTTGCCGGTCGGCCACGGGAAAATGAGGAACCTGTTCGGAATCGTGAAGACGAGCGGTCCGATGAAGAACTGCGGGGCATAGTCGGCATTTGCGGCACCAACCAGCCGCGGATCGATGATGCCGCCCGGTGCGAGCGTTCCCTGCCCGTGAGCGCCGACCGGAGCAACTAGCGTAAAAAGTGTCGCCAGCACGCTTCGGGTTTTCTTCATTGCAAGCATATGTCCATCGCTGACTTATCCGTCTCAAACTGCGCGATGGTGCGGCGCCTCACATAGCGGCGGTTGAGGATAATTCTCGGGCCGCGGGGGCTCAGCGTCGCACTCAACGTTAGCGAGTCTCTAAGACCAGGAGCGAACGTTTCATGCGGGATCGCGTGCGGAACGACGTCCGATTCGCCAATCGCTGGCACGAGGGCGCGGGTCTCAGAGTCCTTGTTATCGGCCACCGGCTCAGCCATCCGTGCCCCGCTCCGCCTTCACCACGCCCATCCCAGCCCGCAACTGCGTGATGGTCGCGCGCGACGTGATCTGCTCCGGGTTCACCCGCAGTTCGATCAGCGCCGGCTTGCCGCTGGCGGCCGCCCGGCGAAAGGCGGGCGCGAACTCCTCGGTCGCCTGCACCACCTCGCCATGGCCGCCGAAACTCTCCATGAACCGCGCAAAATCCGGATTGGTCAGCGCCGTCCCCGCGACCCGGCCGGGATAGGTCCGCTCCTGATACATCCGGATCGTCCCATACATGGCGTTGTTGAACACCAGCACGATCGGCGCGGCGCCATGGTGGAACGCGGTCGCAATCTCCTGCCCGGTCATCAGCATCCCGCCATCGCCGACGAAAACCACGACCTGCCGCCCCGGAAACGCGATCGCCGCCCCGACCCCGGCCGGCACGCCATACCCCATGGCCCCGTTGGTCGGCCCAATGAAGCGCTGCCCGTCGGTGAAGTTCATGAACCGCGGCGCCCAAGTCGCGAAATTGCCGGCGTCGCAGGTGAAGATTGCGTCCGGCGCCGCCAGCGTCTCCAGCTCGCGCATGACCCGGCCCAGATTGAGCGCCCCCTCATAGGCCGGCGGCTCGCGCCCGGCCTCCCGCAGCGCGCGCAGGGACTTGGTCCACTCCGCCCAAGCCGCCGGACGCTTCGGCGCCAGCCCCGCCGCGGCGCGCGCGAACGCGTTCACATCCCCCGCGATCCCCAGCGCCACCCGGAACACCCGGCCGATCTCCGCCTGGTCCGGATAGACATGCACGATCTTCGTCGCCCCAGCCGGGTCGAACAGCGCGTAGCCCTGGGTGGCCGCCTCGCTCAACCGCGCCCCGATCGCCAGAATCAGGTCGGCCTCCTTGGCGCGCGCCACCAGCGCCGGGTCCGACCCCACGCCGAGATCGCCCACGAAATTCGCCAGCCGCCCGTCATAAGCCGCCTGCCTCCGGAAGCTCACCGCAACCGGAATATCGTGCGCGGTGAGGAACTCCCGGATCGCAATCCGTCCCTCCGCCGTCCAGGTCGAGCCGCCCAGAAGCGCCAGCGGCTTGCGGCTGCCCGCCAGCATCGCCTGCAGCCGCTCGAGCCCGGCCGGGTCGGGCACCGGCGGCAACACCTCGTCGCGCGGCAGGTCGGGGACGCTCACCCTATGCTTCTGCATCTCCTCGGAGAGTGCGATCACCACCGGCCCCGGCCGCCCGCTCGTCGCCACGTCCACCGCGTGCGCCACCAGCTCGGGGATGCGGCGCGCGTCGTCGATCTGCGCCACCCATTTGGCGAGCGGGCCGAACATCCGGCGGTAATCCACCTCCTGGAAGCTCTCCCGGTCCGTCTCCTCGAACGGGATCTGACCGACGAACAGCAGCATCGGCGTGCTGTCCTGCCTGGCGATGTGCACACCGATCGAGCCGTGGCAAGCTCCGGGACCCCGCGTCACCATCGCCGCCGCCGGCCGGCCCATGAGCTTGCCATACGCCTCAGCCATGTTGACCGCGCCGGCCTCGAACCGGCAGGTGATCAGCTTGATCTGGTTGCCGACCGCGTAGAGCCCGTCCAGCACGTCGAGATAGCTCTCGCCGGGCACGATGAACACCGTGTCGATGCCCTGGGCGATCAGTGCGTCCGCCAGCACGCGCCCGCCTGGCCGGGTCGCGGTCTCCGTCTGCTGCGCCACGGACATGCCTGAGATCCTCCCCGATTCAGCGCAACCTTATGCCGAAGCCGGGTGCTGTCCAGACGGGGCCGGGCGTGGCAACCTTGTTCACGCAGGAGGGCAGGGCATGCGGCCGATTTTCGTCCAGATCAAATGCGAGATGGGCCAAGCCTACCGGGTGGCGCAGCTCGCCGTGGACACGATCGAGGAGCTTTCGGAGATCTATTCCACTTCCGGCCAGTACGATTTGCTGGGAAAGTTCTACCTCGACGGTGGCCAGGACACCGGCCTGTTCGTCACCGAACGGGTGCAGACCCTACCGGGCGTGTCGGACACCTACACGCTGATCACCTTCAACGCCTTCGCGTCGGCCAAGGGGTGATCGTGTCAGCCGAAGCCCAGGAACCCCGGCATCTTGGCGATCGGCGCCGCCGCGCGCAGCCGGGCTAGGTCCGGCGCCGGCCGGGCCGTGCGCGGATCGCCCGCCAGCAAGCGCTCGAGCGCGGCGGCGACCGCCAGCACGTAAGCGTCGCCGCCGCGTGGCCCGACGATCTGCAGCCCGAACGGCATCCCGCCCCGGTCCAGCCCGAGCGGCAGCGAAATCGCGGGATGCCCAGCCAAGGTCACGTAGTACGACAGCGCCAGCCAATGAAAGTAGGTCCGCACGGGCTTGCCGTCGATCTCCGCCGGATACAGCTCCGTCCAGGACCGCGGGCTAGTCGTCATCGACGGCGACAGGATCACGTCGTAAGCGTCGAAAAACGCCTGCCAGCGCCGGTAATGCTGCGTCTGCGCCTTGAGCGCCCGCCCCACATCCACGGCCGAGTAGCCCAGCGCCTCCTCGTAATTGGCGTGGATGTTCGGCCCCAGATCTTGCGGCCGCGTCCGCATGTTCTCCGCGTGCTTGACCGGGTAGCCCAGCGAACGCAGCACCTCGAACGCCTCGTCCGCCCCGCTGCAGTCCGGCGCCGTATCATCGGCCCGGGCAAAAACCTCGCGGAACAGCCCGGTCTTTTCGGCAAACACTTCCGCAATCTGCCGTTCGGTCGGCGCTTGCCCGAAATCCGCGGTGAGCCCGACCCGCAGTGACGCAAGGTCGATCTCGGGCAGCGGGAAGAAATCGGCCGCCTTGCGCACCGTCTGACCGTGGATCGTCGTCGCCAGCGGGTCGCGCTTGTCGTCGCTGACCATCGTCGCGAGCAGCAGGCTCGTGTCCGCGACGTTGCGCGCCATCGGGCCCGAGACGGAGAGCGGCGACCAGCCGAAATCATACGTCTCCGTTGCCACCAGCCCCGGCGTTGGCCGGAACCCGACGATGCCGTTGAACGCCGCCGGGTTGCGCAAGCTGCCGCCAGTGTCCGACCCGGTGGCCAGCGGCACCATCCCGCAAGCCAGCGCCACCCCCGACCCGCCCGACGACCCGGCCGCATTCTTCGTCGGATCGAACGGGTTCCCCGTCGCCCCATAAACGACGTTGCGCGTATTCGCTCCGGCGCCGAACTCCGGCACGTTCGACTTGCCGAGCACGATCGCCCCGGCGCCCCGCACCGCCGCCACCAGCCGCTGATCTTTCGCGGAAACCGCGTCACGGTAGATCGGGCTGCCCTGGCTCTTGATCAGTCCCTCGGCGTCCTGCAAATCCTTGATTGCGATCGGCAACCCATGCAGCGCCGGCAGCGCCTCGCCCCGCATCACCGCCCGCTCGGCCGCCGCTGCCGCCTGTCGTGCCCGATCGAAATCGCGCGCCGGAATGGCGTTGACCGCATGATCCACCGCCTCGATCCGCCCGATACAGCTCTCCAGCAGTTCGACCGGCGAGAGCCGCTTCTGCCCAATCATGCGCCGAGCTTCGATGGCGGGTAGGTCACACGGTTCGGTCGTCGACAAATTGTTCTCCAATCCGTTCCAGGCTAGTGCAATCAGATGCTTACGAAGGTCAGGTCGCGCGCTCGATATCCGTGTGGATGAAGTCGGCACCGTTGAAGAGCAGCGGATAGCCGCTTGCAGCGGCCAGCGCGTAGGAAAAGCAGTCGCCGATATTCAACCCTGCGACATGGCGCCTCTTGCCAAAGCGCCGAAATGCATCGATGGCGATTGCGGCCTGCTGCGCCGTGACCGGGACAATCTCGAAGCCGCTTTCGTCAAGTAACTGTTCGACCGCGGCCCGCCCGGCCTTGCCTTTTCGCCCCTCGACCGCACAGGCCAATTCCATCCGGGTGACGGCCGAAATCAGTCGAACACGAGCCTGCCCAATCGACCCGGCAAACCGTGCCGCTTCCGGCTCGCCAAACAGGATGGCCACCAGCGCGGACGTGTCGACAACCACTCAGCGCCACATACCCGTGTCATCATAGCCAACGATCTCCTCGGGGCTCCGCGGATCGCGGTCGGGCAGGGCCGCGCAGCTCCTGCCAATCTCCAGCAATCGCTCGGCAAGACGGGGGCTGCCGCCTCGGCTGAGCTGCTCTCGCTGCAGTCTTTCCGCCAAGGCCACGCGGATCGCTTCGGTGAGAGTTTCGCCTGTCAGCGCCGCGACCGCCCGCGCCAGTCGGTCAGTCTCCTCATCCTTCAAGCTGAGCGCCATCGACTGCTCGGTATATAAACTTCAAGCTTATATATACGCCTAATATCCCAACGCCAAGCCGTCCTTGCGGGGATCCGAGCCGCCGACCAGCGTTCCGTGCTCCCAATCGATCCAGATCGCCTGACCGCCGCCATGCGGGCGCTCCACCGGCCCGGTCTGATGCCCCATCGCTTCCAGCTGCGCCACCGCCTCCGCTGGGATGCCACGCTCGACCTCGACCTTGCCCTGATAAGGAAAAATCCGCGGCAGATCGAGCGCTTGCTGGATGTCGAGCCCATACTCGAGGAGGTTGCTGAGGAACCACGTCTGCCCCATCGGCTGGAAATGGCCGCCCATCACGCCAAACGGCATCACCGCGCGCCCTGCCTTGGTCAGCATGCCTGGGATGATCGTGTGCATCGGCCGCTTGTTCGGCGCGATGCAATTCGGGTGCCCGCGCTGCACGCGGAAGCCAAAGCCGCGGTTCTGCAGCATCACC
Source organism: Acetobacteraceae bacterium (assembly GCA_965276815.1). Taxonomy (GTDB): domain Bacteria; phylum Pseudomonadota; class Alphaproteobacteria; order Acetobacterales; family Acetobacteraceae; genus JAVVHH01. The sequence goes on from CBDIBE010000005.1 coordinate 265,760, forward strand.
CCCGAGTTCGGCGCCAGGATCGCGCTGCCGAACGCCTGGAACAGCGAGTTGATGAAGCTGCACGCATTGCCGTCGCGATCCACCACGCAGAGATAAACGGTGTCGCGATGCACGGGCAGGGCGGCCTCGCCGGGCTGCGGCAAATGCGGGATCGCGCGCTGCGGGTCGATCATCCGCGCCAGCTCGGCCAAATAGGCCTTGTTGGTGAGCCGCTGCACCGGAACCTCGACCTGCGACGGATCGGCCAGGAACGCATCCCGGTCCCGATAGGCCAGCCGCGCCGCCTCGATATGCCGATGCAGGCGTTCCACGCTCAGCGGCCCGCCCTCCGAAGCGCCAAACCCCTCCAGCATGCCGAGCTGCATCAGCACGAACAGGCCGGACCCGTTGGGCGGGCATTGCCAGACCTCGTAGCCGCGCCATTCCGCATGGATCGGCTCGACGAACTGGGCCACGGTGCGCCCGGCCGCGAAATCCGCCTCGGTCTGCAGCCCGCCATGCGCCTGCAAGGTGGCGACCATATCCGCCGCGACCTCGCCCTCGTAAAACCCGCGAGAACCGTCCTTGGCGACGGTGCGCAGTGTCGCCGCCAGCGCCTTCTGCACAAACAGATCGCCCGCACGCGGCGCGGCGCCGTTCGGCAGGAACGCCTCCGCTCCGGTCCGGCGCAGCTTGTCCTCGTTGCGCGCCCAGTCCCAAGCCACCTTGCTGTGCACCGGCCAGCCCTCGTCGGCGAAGCGGATCGCCGGCTGCAGCAGCTCGTCCAACCCGCAGCGCCCATGCGCCGCCAGCAGCGTCTCCCAGGCCGAGACGGCGCCGGGAATGGTCACGCTATGCGGCGAGGTGTTCTCGAACGCCGAAATTTGCCGCTCCTCGAACCAGTCGATGTTCGCCGCCGCCGGCGCCCGGCCCGACCCGTTGAGCGCCACGACCCGGTCGCCCCCGGCCGGCGCGTACAGACAAAAACAGTCGCCGCCGATCCCGGTCGATTGCGGCTCGATCACGCACAGCACCGCCGCCGCCGCGACCGCCGCATCCAGCGCGTTGCCGCCGGCGCGCAGCACGTCGAGCGCGGTCAGCGTCGCCGCCGGCATGCTGGTCGCCGCCATGCCATGGGTGGAATAGACCGGGCTGCGGCCAGGTAAGTGGAAGTCGCGCGGTGAGCCAGGAAGCATCGACAGGGTCCTTTTGCGGTAACGGCGGCCAAAAACGCTGGCATGGGGGGCCATACTTGGCAACCGGCGCCGTCCTGGCTACATACCCACATGACATCTGCGACTTACGAGGAGTTCGAACGGATCGAGATTCGCGTCGGCACCATTCGCGACGCCCAGACCTATCCCGAAGCGCGCAAGCCCGCGATCAAGCTATGGATCGATTTCGGCGCCGAGATCGGCGTCAAGCGGTCCTCCGCCCAGTTGACCGTGCACTACACGCCCGAACAGCTCGTCGGCCGCCAGGTCTGCGCCGTGGTCAACTTCGCCCCGCGCCAGATCGGCAAGTTCGTCAGCGAAGTCCTGACCCTCGGCATGCCGGATGCAGAGGGCGCCGTCGTCCTGGTCGCCCCGGACCGTACCGTGCCCGATGGCGGACGATTGTTTTGAGCGGCCGGAGCTACGCGACTGTCACCTGGGACCAACTGCACCGCGACGCGCGTAGCCTGGCGACAATCCTGATGGAAAAGGTGCCGTTCCAGGGCATCGTCGCCATCACCCGCGGCGGCCTGATCCCGGCCGCGATCGTCGCCCGCGAGCTGGACTGCCGCCTGATCGAGAGCATCTCGGTGGTCAGCTATGACGAGGAGGCGCAGGGCACGCCCTCGGTCCTGAAGCACCCGGTTGCCGCCGGGGACGGGGAGGGATTCCTGATTGTTGATGACTTGGTGGACAGCGGGGAGACCGCCCGGCTGGTCCGCGACCTGCTGCCCAAGGCGCATTTCGCCTGCCTCTATGCCAAGCCCGCGGGCAAGGCGGTCGCCGACACCTGGGTGGTCGAGGTGCCGCAGGAGACGTGGATCCTGTTCCCCTGGGACACCGCGCCTTTATTCGTCCCGCCCTTGGCAAAGCGTTAAGTACTTGCGGCAGCGAGGGGGGTGGGCTACATCGCGCCCCCTGTGCGGGCGCCCGTAGCTCAATTGGATAGAGCACCAGACTACGAATCTGGGGGTTGGAAGTTCGAGTCTTTCCGGGCGCGCCATTGTCTGGGGTGCAGTTGCAGCGCCAGGCCCTACTAGCGTTGCCGAGCCGGAGGTTGCGGAACCTTGACCGACAAGACGGGTTCTGAAAGCGCTCAAAAGGTGCGAGCGGTAAGGAGAGGGTTGCCCCAAGTAAAGCTGGCTGCCCGCGGCTCCCTGCAGGCCGATGTCCTGGCCGACCTCGTCGCTCTGCGGCGGTTCGTCGACGCCAGGGACCGCGCGCTTGACTCGCTGTTCGGCCGGAAATTGGCGCGCAGCTACTTGCGCGATGAACTCCTCCGCATGGTCGTCATCGAATTCGGCTTCGGGCGGATGCGGACCATCGCGCACTACCAGAAGGCGTGCCCGCATCTGGGCACCAGCGCCGCGGTGCGCGGCGAGCTGCACCTCCTCGCCGAGCTGGGCTTGATTATTTATCTTCCGTCGGAGTCCGACCGCAATGCGTTGCAGATCGGGCCAAGCCAGAAACTCATCGACTGGTATTCAGGCCAGATGCCGCAGTTGATGGACGAGGTGGAGCAGTTCGTTTCTGCCCGCAAGGCTTCGCAGTGACGGCGCTGCGCTAAGCGCCGCACGCGCGAAATCGGCCTGTAACAATCGGCCTGTAAAGTGGCCCTTACGGGCTCCGTCTCATATTCTTTCCGTCATCGAAGTTTCACAACTAGCCCGCAATCGGCCGTGTAGAGGACCGTCGTCACAGCCGGGAGACACTGGTGCTGGTTCTAGAAGGCTTGACGAAACGATACGGCACGTCGGTCGCCGTATCGGACATGTCCATTGCCGTCGAGCAGGGGCAATTCATCGGCGTGATCGGCCGTTCCGGCGCGGGCAAGTCCACTGCCCTGCGCATGATAAACCGCCTCAATGACCCCACCTCGGGGCGCATCATGTACGGCGCGACCGACGTCACCGCGCTCAAAGGCCGGCCGCTGCGCGACTGGCGCCGCCGCTGCGCCATGATCTTCCAGCAATTCAACCTGATCGGCCGGCTCGACGTGCTGAACAACGTGCTGATGGGCCGGCTCACCTACACGCCGTCCTGGCGGTCGGGCATCAAGATGTGGAGCCGCGAGGACCGGGCGATCGCCATGGCCGCACTCGACCAGCTCGGCATTGCCGACCTCGCCGCCAAGCGCGCCGACAACCTCTCCGGCGGCCAGCAGCAGCGGGTCGCGATCTGCCGCGCCCTGGTCCAGGAGCCGGAATTGGTGCTGGCCGACGAGCCCGTCGCCTCGCTCGACCCGCGCAACTCCCAGCTCGTCATGGACGCGCTGCAGCGCATCAACCGCCATTTCGGGCTCACCGTGCTGTGCAACCTGCACTCGCTCGAGCTGGCGCGAACCTATTGCGACCGCCTGGTCGGGATGGCCGCCGGCCGGGTCGTGTTCGACGACGTGCCGGCCGCGCTCACCGAAAGCGTCGCGCGCGACCTCTACGGCCTTGAGGCGAACGACGTCATGCCCAGCCGGGCCGCCGAACAGCCAGAGGCCCTGCCGGACGCGCTACCGGCCTGACTTCCCCAACCGGAACACCCAAGGAGTTGAAATGATCGACCGCCGTACCCTGCTGGCTGGCATCGCCGCCGGCGCCGCCACCAGCGCGACGCAAGTTCGCGCCCAAAGCTACAAACAGGCCTTTCCAGAACTCGTCTACGCCGTCGTGCCGGCCGAGAATGCGTCCGGCGTCACCGATCGCTACACGCCGTTCACCCAGTATCTTAGCCGCCAGCTCGGCACCAAGGTCACGCTGCGCGTCGCCAACGACTACGCCGCCGTCATCGAGGGCCAACGCGCCGGCAACATCCATATCGGCTATTACGGCCCCGCCTCGTTCTCCCGCGCCCTGGTCACCGGCGTGAAAACCACCGCCTTCGTCATCGACGTGAACAGCGACGGCTCCAAGGGCTATTACTCGGTCTTCTACGTCAAGAGCGACAGCCCGTACAAGACCATCGAAGACCTCAAGGGCAAGGCGCTCGGCCTCGTCGACCCGAACTCCACCTCCGGCTACAACATGCCGCTCTACGCGCTGAACAAGCTCGGCATCAACGCCGAGCAATACTTCTCCAAGGTGCTGATCACCGGCAGCCATGAGAATGCCGTGCTCGCGGTCTGGCAGGGTACCGTGCAGACCTGCGCCAATTGGTGGAACGCGCCCGACGACAGCAATCTGACCCGGATGCTGGACAAGAACATGATCAAGGCCGCCGACGGCAAGCCGGCGACGGTCAACGATTTCCGCATCATCCTGAAGTCGAGCCTGATCATCAACTCGCCGACCGCCTATCTCGACAGCCTGCCCGACGACCTCAAGACCGCGATCCGCACCGCCTTCCTCGACGCCGAGAAGAACGACAAGGCGGCCTTCGACAAGCTCTCCGACGGCAAAAACCGGCCCTGGCAGACCACCGACAACGCCGCCTATGACGAGACGATCAAGCTGATCACTTTCGTCGACCACCTGCGCAAGCAAAACGGCTAAACGGCGGGACTCCGGGGACTTGACGCAAACTATCGCCAGGGCCCCGGACGCCCAGCTGCAACCCTTGCTGGACGGCTACGCCGGCGCTATCGCCGCGCGCCGCCGCACGCTGCTGATCGGCCTGGTCGTGCTCGTGGTCGCGATCCTGGTCTCCGGCGTCGGGGCCGAGGTCCGGCTCGACACCTTCTGGGACAATATCGGCAATTTCGGCAGCTACTTCAATCGGTTGACGCAGCTCGACACCGGCGCCCGCGTCTGGACCGACCCGGTGTACTGGTACTGGGGCTTGCGCCGCTGGAGCCTGCAGCTCGGGCAGACCTTGCTGATCGCCTACGTCTCCACCGTCACCGGCGCGATCCTCGGCCTGATCGGCGGCGTGCTCGCCAGCCGCAACGTCAGCCCTTCGCGCATCGTCCGCTTCATCGCCATCCGGGTCTGCGAGTTCGACCGCACCGTGCCCGACATCGTCTTCGCGCTGATCTTCGTAGTCGCCTTCGGCCTCGGCCCGCTCGCCGGCGTGCTCGCCATCACGCTGCACACCTCCGGCACCCTCGGAAAGCTGTTCGCCGAGGTGATCGAAAACATCGACATGAAGCCGGTCGAGGGCGTGCAAGGCACGGGCGGCGCCTGGCTCTCGCAAATCCGCTTCGGCGTGCTGCCGCAGGTGCTGTCGAACTTCGCAAGCTACGCCTTGCTGCGGCTCGAGGTGAACGTGCGCGGCGCCGCGGTGATCGGCTTCGTCGGCGCCGGCGGCATCGGCCAAGAACTGATCGTCGCCATCCGCAAGTTTTACTATTCGGACGTGAGCGCAATCCTGCTGATGCTGCTGGTCTGCGTCATGGCGATCGACTTCGCCTCCGAGCGCCTGCGCTACCGGCTGCTCGCCCTGGAGCAGGAACGATGAGCAGCGTGCAACTGCGCAGCGATCTGCTCGCCCGCAGCGCGGCGCTCGACCCGCGCTACGCCGACCTGCTGGCGCCCAAGGGCGGCCGCGCCACGACGCTGTGGATCATCGCCGCCGGCGCGGTGCTCTATTTCGCCGGGCTGGTGATCCTAGAGATCTATCCGCTGCGGATCTGGAACGGGCTGGGGCAGCTCGGCACGATCATCGTCCTGATGATCCCGCCCAGCACCGGCGGCCATTTCGCCCTGTATCTCGACGCGCTGGGCCAAACGCTCTCGATCGCCTTCCTCGGCACGCTGCTGGCCGCCGTGCTGGCGCTGCCGTTCGGCTTCATCGCCGCCCGCAACGTCGTGGCCAACCGGTTGATGCACATCCTGGCCCGGCGCAGCCTGGACACGGTGCGCAGCATCGACGTGCTGATCTGGGCGCTGATCTGGATCAACGTCGTCGGCCTCGGCCCCTTCGCCGGCGCGCTCGCCATCGCGTCGTCCGACTGCGGCGCGCTCGCCAAGCTGATGTCCGAAGCCATCGAGACCGCCGACCGCAAGCCGCTCGAAGGCGTCATGGCCAGCGGCGGCGGCAAGTGGTCGGCGATCCGCTTCGGCATCGTGCCGCAGGTCCTACCGGTCTTCGCCAGCCAGCTCCTCTACTTCTTCGAGTCCAACACCCGCTCGGCGACCATCATCGGCATCGTCGGCGCCGGCGGCATCGGCCTACACCTCTACGAGCAGATCCGCGTGCTGGAGTGGCAGCAGGTCTCGTTACTGATCCTGATGGTGCTGGTCACCGTCGCCGCGATCGACTTCGTCTCCCGCCGCCTGCGCTTAGCCATCATCGGCCGCCGCGCCACCTAACCCCCCCAAACGCACCGTCATCAACAGCATCATGATGTAGCGATCAAACGTCGGGCTTTTCCCCAAAGTAGAATGGACCAAGTCCGGACTGTGAGGCCGATCCCTAACAATTAATTAAAGAAATGCCACACTCGGAACGGTGGCTTGACGGACGGCCTCAGAAGGCTGAAGCCCTCCTTGGAATGATTAGACGTGTCTAACTCAGCCCTGGCACAGCCCAGCCAGCGCCTGCTCAAAACCCTCCCGCTCGGGATGGAACGCAGCGACGGCGTTATTGTCGCCACGGCCTTTCTCGCGGCCCTGCTGGCGTGGTGGATGAGCACGGCACACCCGGCCGCCATGCCGCCCTGGGCCCCGTGGGACTTCTCCTGGACGCAGTTTCTCGCCGCCGCGTTGGCGCTGGGCTGGTATCTGCGCGGCATCGCGCTGCTGCCAGCCGCAGAACGTCCCTCGCCGTGGCGCACGGCCGCCTTCCTGCTCGGCCTGGCATCGGTCTACACGGTCGTGCTGACGCATTTCGAATACATGACGCAGCACATGTTCTTCCTCAACCGCATCCAGCATCTCGTGCTGCACCATCTCGGGCCGTTTCTGATCGCGCTTGCTTGGCCCGGCCAAGTTCTGCTCCGTGGCATGCCGGCGCCGCTGCGCCGCGCCGCAACCAGCCCGGCGCTGGTGAAGGTGACGCGCGTGCTGCAGCAGCCGGTCATTGCGGGCGGCCTGTTCGTCGGGCTGATCTATCTCTGGCTGATCCCGGCCGTGCATTTCCGCGCCATGATCGATCCGCAACTCTATACCGTGATGAACTGGAGCATGCTGATTGATGGGCTGCTGTTCTGGTCCCTGGTTCTGGACCCTCGGCCCGCCCCGCCGGCTCGGATCGGCTTCGCGGCGCGCATGGCCGTGACGGTGCTGGTCATGTTTCCCCAGATCCTGATAGGGGCGACGGTGTCGTTCAGCACGACGTCACTCTATCCATACTACGATCTGTGCGGACGGCTCTTTCCCAGCGTTGGAGCTTTGCTCGACCAGCACATCGGCGGCGTCATCCTGTGGATTCCCAGCGCGATGATGAGTTCAGTGGCGTTCATGCTCACGCTCAACAACGTCCGCCGGCACGAGGATCATCTGGCGGAGATCGAGACCGACCCGCGGGCACGTGAGATGGCTGCCCTGGCCAGCCGGTGGACGGGGCGATAGCGCGATGGCCCGTGGCAGCACTGCCGCTCTCCTGCTCGGGTCTGTCCTGCTGACGCCGGCGGCCGGTGCAACTGAAAGCGGTGTCACCCTGCAGAACGGATGGCTGCGCCTGATCATCCATGCGCGGCCGGCCGCCGGCTATTTTACCCTGGACAACGCGACGGACCAGCCGAAGACGCTCACCGGGGCGAGTTCGCCTGCCTGCGAGACGCTGATGCTGCATCAGAGCCTGCACGACGGCGAACAGGAACGGATGGTGATGGTGCCGCAGGTCACCGTGTCGGCACGCGGATCGCTACGTTTCACACCCGGCGACTACCACCTGATGTGCATGCAGCCTGCCCCCACTATGGCGGTCGGCGGCCAAGTTCCCGTGACCCTGCATTTCGCCGATGGCGCGCTGACGGCGGATTTTGTGGTGAAAGGCCCAGGCACCCCATGACCGTGCAGATCACCCGCCGGGCCCTGGCCGGCGCCGCCTGCCTCGCCCTCGCCGTCGGGTTCCCGCAGGCTCCGGCACGGGCCGGCCAGGGGTGGAAGAATATCGAAGTCACCGGCACCTCGCCGTCGCTGCAAGTGGCGATGACGCGCGCCAACGACGGAAAGGCGGTCACGCAGGCGGATTACCAGGGACAGGTGGTGCTGCTGTATTTTGGCTACACTTTTTGCCCCGATGTCTGTCCGGTCACGCTGACCAATCTGTCCCATGTCCTGGACCAGCTCGGCCCCCTGGCGCAGCGGGTGCGGGTACTGTTCGTCACCGTCGACCCGGACCGCGACACGCTGCCGGTGCTCAAACAATACGTCGCAGCCTTTGCGCCGCAAATCGACGGGCTGCGCGGCAGCGCAGACGCGCTTGCCAGCCTGGCCCGGCGCTACCGCATCGCCTATTCGGTCACGCCGGCGACGCAGGGCCAGCCTTACGAAGTGACGCATAGCTCGGCCATCTACGCCTTCGACGGCACGGGCGCGGCCCGGCTGCTGATCCCCTCGATGGCCTCACAGAATCCTGACATCGATGGAACGGCATCCGACCTGCTCCGCCTGATCAATGGCAAGGGCGCGCCGGGTTTGCTGTCGCACTTCGTCGCGTTCCTGCGAGATCTCGTCTAGACCTTTATCGGCCTGACTGTGGTCGGGCCGATAAAGGTCTAGCTTTATTTGAGACAGCGATTCACGTCCTGACCGATTCCGGTCAGGACGATCGCGGTCTAGTGTCCCGAATCTGAAGTCCGACGGAGCGCCGGAGGCGTACGAAAGTCCCCGGGCAACGAACCCGCGGGCGGAGAGAGTGTCGGTATGGGGATTTAGGAGTTTGGTCGAGCTGGGAAAGGTCAGATCGGCCGCGAGCATGGCATTGCGATACTGACCACCCCCCGCCTTCGCCCCGCCTTCGCAGGGGCCGCTACCGAGCGGCGGTTTCGCGGCTGGGTTCGGCCGTGATGGGGGCGCCCTCGCTTTCGAGGGGGGCGACGAAGTTGTAGCGGCAGAGGACGAGATGGCCGGCAGGGTCGAAGGCGTATTCGGTGACGCCGCAATTGGCGACGTCGCCTTCGCGGTCGATGGCGAGGATGCGCTCCTCGTCCAGATCCTCCAGTAGGTAGCGCATGCAGAGGACGACGACCTGGTGCGCGACGATCATGACCCGGCGGCCGCTGTGGTGCAGACTGATGGTGTCGAGGACGCTGCGCAGGCGGAGGAGGACGTCGCACCAGCTCTCGCCGCCTGGTGGGCGGTGATAGAATTTTCCCAGTTCGCGGCGGAAGGCGGCTTGCTCGGGGAAGTCCTGCTCGATGCCGTAGCGGGTCAGGTGCTCCAGGACGCCGACCTCCTTCTCGCGCAGGCGCTCGTCCAGATGCGGGCCGGAGGCGTCGGGGGCGAGGCCGCCGGCGGTGACGATGCGCTCGGCGGTTTGGCGGGCGCGGACGTAGGGCGAGGCGAGCAGGACGTCGGGGCGCGCCTCGCCCGGCAGGGTGGCGAACCAGCGGCCGAGCGCGTCGGACTGCTCGCGGCCGCGGTCGCTGAGCTGGACGTCGTTGTCGCGGCCGGAGAGGTCGACGCGGGGCAGGCCGGCGGAGAAGGCGGCGTCGCGGGCGACGTTGGCAGCGCTCTCGCCGTGGCGCACGATCCAGAGGCGGTCGGGCCAGCGCTGCGGCATGCTATGAAGACTCCGGCTGGTTGACGGGTGGCGGTGCAGGGGCACATGTCGGGCGGTGGCGCCCGGTCTCGTCAATACAAACCCGCGTTTGGACTGGCTACCCTTTGTTACCTTCGCGGCGATTGACGTGATTGTGCAACGGATGTTTCAGTTCGGCGGAAGAGTTGGAGAGGCTTTGATGGGTGGGCGTTTCCTTGCGGTGATGGTCGTCGGGGCGTTCGTGGCCGGACACGCTGCGCCGGCGGCTCCAGCCACCCCGGCGCCGGCCGGGTCGGCGGATGGGGTGTATCAGGGTACGGCGCTGCAGACGAAGGTGGGCGGCAAGCATGCTTGCACCACGCCCTCCGACGTGCATCTGACGATTCGCGACGGGGTGGTGAGACGGCGGTGGAACGGGGTCGAGCTTCACGCGACGGTGCAGCCAGATGGCTCGTTTCAAGCGACGGGCGGGCGGGCGCATTTGGCCGGCCGTGTCGGCAACGGGACGCTGGAGTATGATATGACCGGGGAATATTGTGCGTTTCATTACACGATGTCACGCGTGGGCTGACGAGGGTGGACGCGTTCGACTTTACGCTGCCGGCGCTGAGCGGGGGTTCGCTGCGTCTGGAAGAATATAAGGGGCGGCCGATGCTGATCGCGAATACGGCGTCGCGGTGCGGGTTCACGCCGCAATATGCCGGGCTGCAGAAAGTTTGGGACGAGTATCGCGCCAGGGGATTGGTGGTGATCGGGGTGCCGTCGAACGATTTTGGCGGGCAGGAGCCCGGCGGCGAGACGGAGATCGCCGGGTTCTGTCAGAAGAATTATGGGGTGGGGTTTCCGATGGCGGCCAAGCTGGCGGTTTCGGGCCGGTCGGCGCATCCGTTGTTCCGGTTTGTCGGCGAGCAGGGCGGGGTATTGGCCCGGCCGCGGTGGAATTTCTACAAATATCTCATTGGGCGAGACGGCAAGCTGTTGGATTGGTTTTCCAGCGTCACGCGGCCGGATTCGCGGCGGTTACGCGCGGCGATCGAGCGGGCGCTCGGGTAACCCGGCCGGGCGGCAGGGCGTAGCGCTTCACGGCAATTTCGCTTGGTCAGAGGCGCGGGCGCAGATACGGAGCCGAATGCATTTGACGATGGCAGATAGACGGTCTCATTGCGCGATCGCGGTGATGGCCAAGGCGCCGCGGCCGGGTCACGTCAAGACGCGACTGCAATCCGTGCTGCAGCCAGACGAGGCGGCGCGGCTTGGCGGGGCTTTCCTGCGCGACATCACGGAGAATCTGCGCGAGGCGGCGGCGGTGGCGGCGATCGCGCCGTTTGTGGCGTATGCGCCGCTTGGGCAGGAGGGGCGGTTCGACGGGCTGCTCGCTCCGGGCACCGGGCTCGTGCTGGCGGATGGGACGGGGGGCGAGGCGGCTGGAGTCGAGGGGTTCGGCCGGGTGCTGCTGCATGCGACGCGGGCGCTTTTTGCGATGGGGTTTGGGGCGATTTGCGTGCTGAACGCGGATAGCCCGACGCTGCCGACGGCGCTACTGGTGGAGGCAGCGACGCGGTTGCTGGCGCCGGGAGAGCGCGCGGTGCTGGGGCCGGCGGACGATGGCGGGTATTACCTGCTGGGGCTGCAGACGGCGGAGCCGCGTGTCTATGCCGATATCGCTTGGAGCACCGAGCGCGCGTCGGCCGATACGATGGCGCGGGCGGAAGAGGCGGGGTTGGCGCTCGAGATGCTGGCGCCTTGGTACGATGTGGATGAGCGGGAGGCGTTGGCGCGGCTGGCGGCCGAACTCGGGGGCGGCGATGCGGGGGAGTTGGCGCCGTATCGCGCGGAGGCGACGGCGCGGTGTCTGGCGGAGCTGGGCATTGTGGAACGGTTGCGCGCCGAGCCGGCCAGGGTTTGACGGCGATGCTCGGCGGGCTCGGGGCGCTGATGCTGGCGATGGTTGCGGCCGGCGTGGGGATGGAGAAGGCGGGGTTCTTCGGCGGGCTGCCGCGGGAGAACATGATCGGCTACGTGGTGGCCGCGTGCGGGGCGGGGCTCGCCTATGCGGGGGCGGTGGCGATCGTGCGGCGGGACGCGGGGCGGCAGAGTCTGCTGCTGATCCTGGCGATTGCGGGGCTGCTACGGGTGTTGACCTTTGCGACGCCGCCGCTGCTCTCGACCGACATTTTTCGTTACGTTTGGGACGGGCGGGTGCAGGCGGCGGGGATCAATCCGTATCTCTACGTGCCGGCCGCGCCGGAGTTGGGCGCGGTGCGCGACCCGGGGACCGGGTGGAACGCGATCTACGCCAACATCAACCGGGCCGATAGCGCGCACACGATCTATCCGCCGGGGGCGCAGGCGCTGTTTGCGGGCGTCGCGAAAGCCTGGTCGAGCATCTGGGGCATTAAGCTGGCGATGCTGCTGTTCGACTTGGTGGCGATCGGGGCGGGGCTGTTGTTGTTGCGCGCGGCGCGCCAGCCATTGGCGCTGGTGCTGATCTATGCGTGGAATCCGTTGCCGATTTGGGAGTTCGGCGGCGCGGGGCATATCGACGCGGCGGCGACCGGGCTGGGCGGTTTGGCGCTGCTGGCGGCGGCTTGGCGGCGGCCGAGCTGGGCGGGGGCGGCGCTGGCGGGGGCCGTGCTGTGCAAGCTGCTGCCGGCGGCGCTGTTTCCGGCGATCTGGCGGCGTTGGGATTGGCGGGCGCCGCTGGTTTGCGCGGTGCTGATCGCGGCGGGGTATGCGGCGTACGCCGCCGGGGCGGGCTGGGGGGTGCTGGGCTATCTACCGGGCTATGCGAATGAGGAGGGGCTGGGCGGGAGCGGCTTTTTGCTGGTGCGGCTGGCGGCGGCGTTCGGGCCGGTGCCGGACTGGGCGGAGCTTGGCTACTTGGCGTGCGGGGGCGCCTTGCTGGTTGGGCTTGCGGCCTGGATTGCACTGCGGGGGCCCCTCCCCGCCGAGCCCTCGGCGCGGGCGCCGATCATCTGCCGCGACGCGACCGTGCTCTATACAGCCGCTATGTTCGTATTGTCGCCACATTACCCGTGGTATTTATCGCTGCTGGCGCTGCCGGCAGTCTTGGCTCCGGCGCGGGGCGTCTTGTGGCTGACGATCTCGGCCCCAGTTCTGTATCTCGACGACGTACACGACAACGTGCTTTGGCCCGCCGTAGTGTTTTTACCGTTCATCGCTTTGCTCGTCATCGATTTGTTCCGCGCTGGTCCTCAGCCGGTGCTCGCAGCCAAAGGAAGCTGACCATGCTCGACGCTCCCGCGCCACTCGACCCGCGCCGATATTTCGAGGCCGTCTCGGCCCGGGACAGCGTGGCCGAGCGGCCGCCGGTCTGTCTTTATTTGGAGGTGACGAACCGCTGCAACCTGCTGTGTGAGACGTGTCCGCGGACGTTCGAGGACCTCGAACCGCCGGCAGATATGAGCATGGAGTTGTTCCGCAAGATCGTCGATCAGGTGCCGGACGTGGCGCGGGTGGTGCTGCACGGGGTGGGCGAGCCGATGCTGGTCAAGCATCTGCCGGACATGATCCGCTATTTGAAGGTGCGCGGGACGCATGTGCTGTTCAACACGAACGGGACGCTGCTGGCGCCGCGCAAGCATCGGGAGATCATCGATACCGGGCTCGATGAGCTGCGGGTGAGCCTGGATGCGGCGGAGGCGGCGACTTTTTTGAAGGTCCGCGGCAAGGACATGTTCGACCGGATTGTCCGCAACGTGAGCGCGTTCACCAACCTGCAGGCGGCGACGGGGGCGACGAAGCCGCTGGTGAGCTTGTGGCTGACCGGGCTGAAGGAGACGGTCGACCAGTTGCCGGAATTCGTGCGGCTGGCGGCGCGGATCGGGGTGAAGGAGGTGCATCTGCAGCGGCTCGTGTTCGACGAGACCGGGTTTGGGCTGGCGCGGCCGGATAGCTCGCTGTTCGAGAGCACGCGGGACGAGGAAGAGGCGGTGATCCAGGCGGCGCAGGCGATCGGGCGGGAGCTGGGGGTGATCCTGGACGCGTCGGGGGCGACGGAGCCGGGGCTGAGCCTGAAGAAGCAGGCCGATGACAAGCCCTGGGCGACCTGCCGGCGGCCTTGGTCGCTGATGTATTTCACCGCGCATGGGCGGGCGCTGCCATGCTGCATCGCGCCGTTCTCGGCGCGGGGCTACGAGAACTATACGCTGGGGGATGCGACACAGCAGACACTTCGAGAAATTTGGAACAGCCCGGCGTATCGGGGGTTCCGGACGTCGCTGGTGGGGGAGGATCCGCCGAAGCCTTGTCAGGGATGTGGGTTGCGGTGGAGTCTCTGACGAGAACCACCCTCAGCCCTGCCCTCTCCCCCCGGGGCCCGGAGGGTGAGGGAGAAGGGGCTGGGAGTTGGGTTAGGCGCTGAGGACTTGGCCGAATAGTTGCCAGGCGGCGCCGGTCCAGCGGGCGAGTTGGAGCTGGCGGAAGGGGTGGAAGTTGGTGGGCGAGGTGTTCACCAGGATGCCTGGCAGCAGCACCGGGATTGCGAGGTCATGCAGATTGGCCGCTTGGCGCATGATGTTTGCGCCGGAGAGGTCGTCGCCGCATTGCTCGAGCACTTGCTGCAACAGGCGCGATAGCAGGTAGCCGTAGACGACGCTGGAGTCCTTGAGGTCGGCGTCCGGCGCCCATTGCTTGGCCCAGGCGCGGAGCTCGTTCATTCCGGGGTCGTTGACCCATTGCGGGTCGCTTTGGTCCTTGTAGTAGGCGCCGACGATGATGCCGCGGCCGTTCTCGGCGCCGGCCGGCGCCATGACGGCTGACGCGGAGATCGAAACGTTGGTCAGGTAGTGCGGCGCGGGGTGCCAGCCGAGCTCGGCGACTTTCTTGATGGCCTGGGCGGCGAATTTGGGGGTGGCGACGGTGAGCAGGGCGTCGGCGCCGGAGGATTGCAGCGTGACGAGCTGGCTGTCGACGGCCGGGTCGGTGGTCTCGTAGCTGGCGGTTTTGACCACGATCTGGCCGTATTTGGCGCCGAACACGTCGCGCAGGCCGGCCAGGTAGTCTTTGCCGAAATCGTCGTTCTGATAGAGCACGGCGAGCTTGGCGGCGGGGGCGGTTTGCAGGAGGTGCTTGGCGTAGATGCCGGCTTCGGTGCGGTAACTGGGCTGGCCGCCAATGGTCCAGGGGAAATGCTGGTAATCGCCCCATTTGTCGGCGCCGCTGGAGACGAAGAGCTGCGGGATCTTCTTGGCGTTCAAGTATTGGCGGACGGCGGATTGGCCGGCGGTGCCGAGGCCCTGGAAGATGCACGAGACGCCCTCGGATTCGACGAGGCGGCGGGTCTCTTCGACGGTGCGGGGCGGGCTGTAGCCGTCGTCGACGGACAGAAAATCGATGGTGCGGCCGTTGATGCCGCCGGCGGCGTTGAGCGATTTGATGTAGGCGGCCTGGGTGCGGCCGATCGTGCCGTAGGCGGAGGCCGGGCCGCTATATGGCATGGTTTGGCCGATTTTTAGGGGCGGCGGCGCGGCGCGGGCAATGGAGGGCGCGGCGAGGGCGGCGAGCAGGGTTCTTCTATGGAGCATGTTTTCTCGCTTGGTTGCTGCGGCGGAATAGGCCGGCGACGCCGGATGGCATGAGGTAGAGACAAAGGATCAGCATGGCGCCGTAGGCAACGCCGGGCGCCGATTTGGAGATGGTGTCGGCGAGCGGCGGCACGGCGACGATGAAGGCGGCGCCGGCGATGGCGCCGAAGATCGAGGCGGCGCCGCCCACCACGGAGCCGACGAACAGGGTTATGGACAGGAAGACGGAGAAGCTGTCCGGGGAGACGAACTCGACCGCGAGCGCGCCGATCGACCCGGCGACGCCGGTCAGCATCGCGCTCAGGGCGAAGGTGCGGGTTTTCAGCGCGGCGATGTTGACGCCCATCGTTTCGGCCGCGAGGGGATGGTCGCGGACGGCGATGATGGCCCGCCCGATCCGGCCGCGCATCAGGTTGGTGACCAGTTGGAAGCCGAGCGCCGCCAGCGCCAGGGCGATCAAATAGAGGAATTGGTCTTGGCTCAGCGGCAAGCCGAAGGGTGGGTCGGGCTTGCTGAAGACTATGCCCTGCACGCCGCCGGTCCATGACTCGAGCGCTGGGTGTTTGAGGATTTGCGGGACGGCGGTGGCGAGGGCCAGCGTGACCAGAGCGAGGTAGGGACCGCGCAGGCGCAAGGCCGGCCAGCCGATCAGGAAGCCGAGCGCGGCGCTGAACAGGGCGGAGGCGGGGAAAGTGGCCCAGTAGGGGGTGTTGTAGACGGAAATGAGGATCGCGGTGGTGTAGCCGCCGGCGGCGTAGAAGGCGCCGTGGCCGAGCGAGATCTGGCCGCCGCAGCCCATGACCAGGTTGAGGCCGAGCACAGCGAGCGCGTAGGAGGCGACTAAGGTTAGCCGGAATAGATTGTAGTCGCTGGCGAGGAGCAGCGGGGCGAGCAGGACGGCGGCGGCTAGCAAGGCGTGGATGGCCCGCCTGCGCGGACCGTGACGGTAGTGAGGGGGTTTAGACACGGGTGGCTACGGCGCGGCCGAATAAGCCGGAGGGCTTGAGCAGCAGGATACTTACGATGGCGGCGAGCGCCAGCGGGAGTTTGAGTTCGGTGCCGACTAGGTAGGCGCCGGCCAGGTTTTCGATGACGCCGACGAGGAAGCCGCCGAGGACGGCGCCGGCCGGGCTGTCGAGGCCGCCGAGCAGGGCGCCAGCGAAGGCGTAGAGCAAGGTTCCGCTCATCATGTTGGGATCGAGGAACACGACGGGGGCGACCAGCATCCCGGCAATCGCGCCGATTGACGCGGCCAGGCCCCAGCCGAGCGCCAGCATCCTGCCGACGCGGATGCCGACCAGGCGGCTGGATTCCGGGTTGAAGGCGACGGCCCGCATGGCGAGGCCGAGCTTGGTGCGGCGGAAGAACGCGTAGACCAAACCGAGGACCAGGAGAATCACCGCGAGCGAGCCGAGCTCGTGGCTGGAGATCAGGCCGCCGAGCAGCGGGGTGCTGCCGAAGGGCGTGGGGAAGGGTTTGATGGTGAAATCCCAGATCAGGCCGTCAAGGGCGTTGAGGACCAGCAGCAGGCCGATGAAGACGCCGACCAGGGTCAGGTCCGGGGCGTGGGCCACGGGGCGCAGCAGGATGCGCTCGATCGCAGCGCCCAGGAGGAAGGAGATCAGCACGGTGAGCGCGAAGGCGCCCCAGTAAGGGATGCCGGCGGTCAGCAGGGTGTAGGCGAGGAAGGCGGAGACGGTCGCCATCTCGCCCTGGGCGAAGTTCACGTGGTGGGTGGCTTGGTAGATCATAACGAGGGCGAGGGCGAGGCTGGCGTAGATGCCGCCGGTGGCGAGGCCGGAGAGGATCTGGTGCCAGAAGGCGAGCATGCTCAGTAGCCGAGATAGGCGCGGCGGATGGCGGCGTCGGCGCGGAGCGCCTCGGCCGGGCCGGCCATGACGACCCGGCCGGTCTCGATCAGGCAGGCATGGCCCGCCAGATCGAGCGCCAAGGAGGCGTTCTGCTCGACGAGCAGGATGCCGATTTTCTCTTCGGTTTGCAGCGCGCGCATGATGGCGAAGAGTTCGCGGACGACCAGCGGGGCGAGGCCGAACGAGGGCTCGTCCAGCAGCAGCAGGCGGGGCCGCAGCAGGAGGGCGCGGGCGATGGCGAGCATCTGCTGTTCGCCGCCGGACAGCGTGCCGGCTTGCTGGCGCAGGCGCTCCTTTAACTTTGGGAAGTAGCCGAACACGCGGGCGAGGCCGGGGGCGGTCTCGGCGGCGGGGCGGGTGTAGGCGCCGAGGCGGAGGTTCTCTGCGACGGTGAGCTGGCGGAAGGTGCCGCGCCCGTCGGGAACGAGGGCGACGCCGAGGCGGGCGATGTTTTCGGTGCGGCGGCCGTCGATCCGCTGCCCGGCGAGGCGGATTTCGCCGCTGACGCGGATCAGGCCGCAGATCGCGCGCAGCACCGTGGTCTTGCCAGCGCCGTTGGCGCCGAGGAGCGCGGTGATGCCGTTTTCGGCGACCGACAGGTCGATCCCGTGCAGGATCTCGGCGCCCCCGTAGCCGGCGCGGAGCCCGGCGACCGTCAGCAGCTTGGTCACGCTTCCGCGCCGAGATAGGCACGGATCACCTCGGGCTCGCGCTGCACCTCGGCGGGCAGGCCGTCGGCGATCTTGCGGCCGAATTCGAGCGCGACGACGCGGTCGGAGACAGTCATCACCAGGTTCATGTGATGCTCGACCAGCAGCACGCCGAGGCGGAAGCGGGCGCGGATCAGGCGGATGAGGCCGGCGAGCTGCCCGACCTCCTCATGGTTCAGGCCGCCGGCGGGCTCGTCGAGCAGCAGCAGGGCGGGTTCGCCGATCAGGGCGCGGGCGAGCTCGACGCGCTTTTGGACGGCGAAGGGCAGGCTGGCGACGGTGGTGCTGGCCATGGGGCGGAGCTGCAGCAGGTCGAGTAAGGGGTCGAGGCGGTCGCGCGCCGCGTGTTCCTCGCGCCTGGTCACGGGGAGCGAGAATGCGTTGGCGAGGAAACCGGTGCTGCCGTGGAAGTCGGCGCCGACGAGGATGTTGTCGCGCGCGGTCATGCTGGGGAACAGAGCGACGTTCTGGAAGGTTCGGCCGATCCCGAGGGCGGCGATGCGGTGACGCGGCAGGCCGGAGATGCGGCGGCCGCGCAGCACGATCTCACCGGCGTCGAGGGGGGTGATGTTGCTGATGGCGTTGAACAAGGTGGTCTTGCCGGAGCCGTTCGGGCCGATCAGGCCGCAGATCTGGCCCTCCGAGACGGTGAACGACACGCGATCGAGCGCGGTGAGGCTGTCGAAGCGCACGACCGCATCCCGCACCTCCAGCAATGTGGGTGGTTGGGCCGCTTCCCCCTCCCCTGTTTGGTGCCGGACGACCGAGACGGGCGCCACGTCTCAAGCTAGAGTGACGGGGCAGAAAAAGGAACGCCATCATGGTGGAACGCCGGGCTTATCCGCATCCGCTGGTTCGCACGGACTGGCTGGCGCAGGTGCAGGAGGAGATCATCGACCCGGCGCTGCCGATCATCGATCCGCACCATCATCTTTGGCACGACCGCCCCTCGGGACGCTACATGCCGGAGGAGCTGTTCGCGGACTTGAATAGCGGGCACAATATCGTTGCGACCGTGTTCATGCAGTGCGGCTGGATGCATCGCGCGACCGGGCCGGTGGCGCTGCGGCCCGCCGGCGAGACGGAAGTGGTGAACGCGACCGCGATCCTTTCGGCCACCGGCGCGTATGGGACCACGCGCGCTTGCGCCGGGATCATCGGCTGGGCGGATTTGCGGCGGCCCGATGTCGACGACGCGCTGGACGCGCATGAAGAGGCGGGGGGCGAGCGGTTCCTCGGCATCAGGCAGGTCTCGGCGTTCGACGAGGCGTTCCCGCCGACTTCGGCGACGCCGGTGGTGCCGGGTCTGCTGCGCGACCTGGATTTCCAGCGCGGGCTGCGGCGGCTGGGTGAGCGGGGGTTTACCTTCGATAGCTGGAATTTCCACACCCAGCTCGGGGATTTGCTGGTCGCGGCGCGGGCGGCGCCGGGGACCAGCATCGTGGTCGATCACGTCGGCGGGCCGCTGGGCTGCGGGCCGTATCGCAGCCAGCATGACGAGATGTTCGAGGTTTGGTCGGCGGGGATGCGGGCGCTGGCGGGGCGCCGCAACGTGTTCGTCAAGCTCGGCGGGCTCGGGATGCCGGTGAACGGGTTCGATTACAACGAAAATCCAGAACCGCCGAGTTCGGCGCGGATCGCACGGGACTGGAAGCCGTTCATCGAGCCGTGCATCGAGTGGTTCGGGGCGGAGCGCTGCATGTTCGAGAGCAATTTCCCGGTCGATAAGGGGATGATGAGCTATCCGGTGGTCTGGAACGCGTTCAAGCTTCTAGCGGCGGGGGCGTCGGAGACGGAGCGGGCGGCGCTGTTCCATGAGACGGCGCGGACAGTTTACCGGCTCGATATGGCGGGATGAGCGGGCTTGGCCGGGTCGCGGTGGTGATCCCGACGTGGAACGAGGCCGGGGCGATCGGCGCGGTGGTGCGCGACGTGCTGGCGCAGGGCGTGGGCGAGGTGATCGTCAGCGACGGTGGCAGCCAGGATGGGACGCAGACGGTGGCGCGCGAGGCGGGGGCGACGGTGCTGGACGCGGGACGCGGCTATGGGCGGGCGTGCGCGCTGGGGGCGGAGCGGGCGCGGGCGGAGTGCGACGTGGTGGCGTTCATGGACGGGGATGGGGCGGACCGGCCGGACCAGCTCGAGCGCTTGGCGGAGCCGGTGCTGGCGGGCGATTTTGATTTCGTGATCGCGTCGCGGACACGGGGAGAGCGGGAGCCCGGGTCGATGAGCTGGCACCAGGTCGCGGCCGGGGCGGTGGCGGGGCGGCTGATGGGGGCGCTGTATGGGGCACGGTATACGGATATGTGCGCGTATCGGGTGATCTCGCGGGCGACGCTGGCCGGGCTTGGGATGCGCGAGATGACCTATGGCTGGAATATCGAGATGCAGATGAAGGCGGCGCGGGCGCGACTGCGGATCCTGGAGCTGCCGGTGCCGTATCGGCGGCGGGCGGCGGGTGTGTCGAAGGTGGCGGGGTCGTTGAAGGGGACGCTGCGGGCTTCGGTGAAGATCGTCAGCACGTTCGGCCGCGTGGCGCGCGGGCCAGCCCCCCGGCTCCCGAATAGGTGACACATACTGTCGCAAATCTCCTCTTGCGAAACCGGGGCGGGAAGTTCAGATTGTGCAGCGCAGCAAGGCGGTGAGCCGCGTTGCTGCAGGACGTTTCCTCCCTAAACTTGGCGGTGCCTTCGGGTACCGCCATTTTTTTATCCTGAAGGTAAAAGAGCCCTCACCCCTACCCTCTCCCTCCGGGGGCACCTCGATGGTATAGTGATGCTGCGCTGTCCAGGCCGCGCATTGGGCAAACAGCGGTGTGCCGTTTCCCGGAGGGAGAGGGTTAGTGGGCCTGTTTCGCGCCACCGTCGCCGGCGAGCGGCATACCTTCGCAAACCTTGCCACTCTCATGGCGCAGGCGACGCCGCTGCGCAGTGGCGACCAGCTCGCCGGGATCGCCGCGCAATCCCAGGAGCGCCGCGTCGCCGCCCAGTTCGCGCTTGCTGACCTGCCGCTCGCCACCTTCCTCGACGAGCCGCTGATCCCCTACGAGACGGATGAGGTCACCCGCCTCATCATCGACACCCACGACACGGCCGCTTTCGCGCTGGTCCACCATCTGACCGTCGGCGGCTTGCGCGATTGGCTGCTGTCCGACGCCGCGATCCCATCCGCCCTGACCGCGCTCGCGCCGGGCCTGACGCCGGAGATGGTCGCCGCGGTCAGCAAGCTCTGCCGGCTGCAGGACCTTGCGCTGATCGCCGGCCGGGTCCAGGTCACAACTGCTTTGCGCACAACGATCGGTCTGCCCGGGCGTCTCTCGACCCGGCTGCAGCCCAATCATCCCGCCGACGACCCGCGCGGCATCGCCGCCAGCATCCTCGATGGATTGCTGCTCGGCTCCGGCGACGCCTGCATCGGCATCAACCCGGCGACCGACAGTCCCGACCGCACCCACGCCCTGCTCTGCCTGCTCGACGAAATGCGGCAGAAGCTCGATATCCCGATGCAGAGCTGTGTGCTGGCCCACGTGACCACCACGCTCGAGCTGATCGGGCGTGGCTCGCCGGTCGATCTGGTGTTCCAGTCGATCGCCGGCACCGAAGCGGCCAACCGTGGCTTTGGGATCAGCCTGGCGCTGCTCGACGAGACGCACGCGGCGGTGCAGTCGCTCGGCCGGGGAACGGTCGGGCAGAACGCGATGTATTTCGAGACCGGCCAGGGCAGCGCGCTTTCCGCCAACGCGCATCACGGCGTGGACCAGCAGACGCTCGAGGCGCGGGCCTACGCCGTCGCCCGCCGGTATCGGCCGCTGCTGGTCAACACGGTCGTCGGCTTCATCGGGCCGGAATATCTGTTTGACGGCAAGCAGATCACCCGCGCCGGGCTCGAGGATCATTTCTGCGGCAAGCTGCTCGGTCTGCCGATGGGCTGCGACGTTTGCTACACGAACCACGCCGAGGCCGACCAGGACGACATGGATGCGCTGTTGGCACTGCTGGTCGCCGCCGGGGTGACCTTCGTGATGGGCGTGCCGGGCGCCGACGACATCATGCTCGGCTATCAGAGCACGAGCTTCCATGACGCGCTGGCGATGCGCGAGCTGTTCGGCCGCCGCCCGGCGCCGGAGTTCGAGGCGTGGCTGGCCGCGCAAGGCCTGCTGGACGGTGCCGGCCGGGTCCGCCCGCCATCGCTGCCCGGCCGGCTGCAGGCGCTACTGCCCGCTGCGTGAGCGACTGGGCTGCCCTGCGCCGCCTCACCGCCGCCCGGATCGGCCTGGACCGCGCCGGCGCCTCACTCAGCACGCGGCCACTGCTGGAATTCCGCTTGGCCCATGCCCGCGCCCGCGACGCCGTCCACGCCGAACTCGACCCGGCCGCCCTTGGCCTTCCCGCCCTGCTCGTCGCCAGCCAAGCCGAGGATCGCCGCACCTACCTGATGCGCCCCGATCTCGGCCGCGCCCTGCATCCCGACAGCGCCGCGCTGCTTGCCGGCCACGCCGGACGCTATGACCTGGCAATCATCCTTGGGGATGGCCTCTCCGCCGAGGCGGTGCATCGCCACGCCTCGAAGCTGCTGGCCCGGCTGCTGCCCGCGCTCGAATCCTGGTCGCTGGCGCCCTTGGTCGTCGCCCGCTCGGCGCGCGTCGCGCTTGGCGATCGCGTGGCCGAGGCGCTCGGAGCTAAGGCGGTCCTCATGATCCTGGGCGAACGCCCCGGCCTTTCCGCGCCGGACAGCCTCGGCGCCTATCTCACCTGGGCGCCGCATCCCGGCACGACCGACGCCGACCGCAACTGCGTCAGCAACATCCGCCCGGAAGGGCTCGGCTACGAGGAGGCGGCGGACAAGCTCGCCTTTCTGCTGGACAGGATGCGCAGCCTCCGTCTCTCGGGCGTGATGCTGAAGGACGAATCCGAGCGAGGCTTGCTGCCCCCAGCCTAGGCGTGATCAAACGCGCCGCGTGAAGATCCTCGAGGTCACCAACGTCGATTTCTCGCTCCGCCACTTCCTGCTCCCGCTGATGCGCGGAGCCGCATCGCGCGGGCACGAGGTGGTGGGGGTCTGCGCCGACGGCCCGCTGCTCGCCGACGTCAGAGCCGAGGGACTCCGGGTCGAGCCGCTCCCTCTGGCCCGCAGCCTGTCGCCGGTCGCGCAGTTCCGCGCGCTGCGCGCCATGATCAAGCTGCTGCGGGCCGAGCGGCCGGACATGGTGCACGCGCACATGCCGATCAGCGGCTTCATCGCCCGGCTGGCGGCGCGCCTCGTCGGCGTGCGCCATGTCGCCTATACCTGTCACGGGTTCCTGTTCAACCAGCCGGGCCCGCTGCCGCGCCGGGCGCTGGGCTTCGTGATGGAGTGGATCGGCGGCCGGCTCACCGGCACCTACCTCACCGTCTCCGCCGAGGAGGCCGCGGATGTGCGCCGTCTGCGCATCGCCCCTGGCGCGATCGCGGTCGGCAACGGCCGCGACCCGGCCAAATTCCACCCGAACCCGGCCACCCGCCAGCGCATCCGCGCCGAACTCGGCTGCGCCCCGCAAACGCCGGTCATCATCATCGTCTCCCGCCTCGTCCGGCACAAAGGCTATCCCGAGCTGCTGGAGGCGATGCGGGAGATTCCCGGCGCCGAGCTCTGGGTCGTCGGCGAGCGCCTTGCCTCCGATCACGGCGACGACATGGACGCGGTATTGGACGGAGCCGGCCTCGGCCCCAGGCTGCGCCGTCTCGGCTACCGCGCCGACGTGGCCGACGTGCTCGCGGCCGCGGACATCTTTACCCTGCCGAGCTATTTCGAGGGCCTGCCGATGTCGGTGATCGAGGCGATGCTCACCGGGCTGCCGGTCGTGGCCACCGACATACGCGGCCCGCGCGAGCAGGTCGTGGATGGCGAGACCGGCATCCTCGTTCCGCCTGGCTCCGTGCCGTCACTCGCCGCCGCGCTGCAACGCCTGGTGGCCGAGCCGCTGGTGCGGGGCCGCATGGGCGCCGCAGGTCGCGCCCGTGCGCTCGAGCGGTTTACCGAAGCCGCCGTCGTCGCCCGCACGCTGGACCTGCTGGGGCTGTAGCGTTATGGCCCCGGCATGACGACCGTCCGCATCCGCCGCGCGCTGATCTCCGTCTCCGACAAGACCGGCCTCGTGCGGCTCGCCGAGGCGCTGGCGGCGCATGGGGCCGAACTTCTGTCCACGGGCGGCTCGGGGCGCGCGTTGCGCGAGGCCGGGATCGCGGTGCGCGAGGTCGCGGACCATACGGGCTTTCCGGAGATTCTCGACGGCCGGGTCAAGACGCTGGTGCCGCAGATCCATGGCGGCATCCTTGGCCGCCGCGACGTCCCCGAGCACGTCAGCCAGATGCAGGAACATGGAATTGCGCCGATCGACCTGGTCTGCGTCAACCTCTACCCGTTCGAGGCGACGGTCGCCTCCGGCGCCGCGCCGGAGGAATGTATTGAAAACATCGATATTGGCGGCCCCGCGCTGATCCGCGCCGCCGCCAAGAACGCCGCCCATGTCGCCGTCCTCACTGACCCGGCGCAATACAATGACCTCGTCGAGGGACTTGCCGCGCACGGTGGCACGACCCCGGCGTTGCGCACGAAACTGGCCGGCGAAGCCTTTGCCCGCACCGCTTCCTATGACGCCGCGATCGCCGGATGGTATGCGCGCGATGGGGGGTTCCCGCAGCGCCTCACGCTGGCCGGGTCGCTGCGCCAAACGCTGCGGTATGGGGAAAACCCGCACCAGCAGGCCGCTTTTTACGTCACCGGCAACCGGCCTGGTGTGGCGACCGCGCGCCAGGCGCAGGGCAAGGAGCTTTCCTACAACAACCTCAACGACACCGACGCCGCCTTCGAATGCGTCGCCGAGCTCGACGGGCCGTCCGTGGTCATCGTCAAGCACGCCAACCCGTGCGGCGTCGCGTCGGCGCCGAGTCTTGCCGAGGCCTGGGCCCTCGCGCTCCGTTGCGACCCGGTGAGCGCCTTCGGCGGCATCGTCGCGCTGAACCGGACGCTCGACGCCGAAGCGGCCGAGCGGATCGCCGCGATTTTCACCGAGGTGATCGTGGCGCCGGACGCCGAGCCCGGCGCTTTGGCCACACTCGCGCGCAAGAAGAACCTCCGCCTGCTGCTTACCGGCGGCCTCCCCGACCCGGCCGAGCCCGGCCGCAGCTTCCGCAGCCTGTCCGGCGGCTTCCTCGTGCAATCGCGCGACGCCGGCCGGGTCGGGGCCAACGAGCTGCGGACCGTCACCAGGCGCGCGCCGACCGAGGCGGAGCTGGCCGACCTGCTCTTCGCGTTCCGGGTGTGCAAGCACGTGAAGTCGAACGCGATCGTCTATGCCAAGGATGGCGCCACCACCGGGATCGGGGCGGGGCAGATGAGCCGGGTGGACAGCGCCCGCATCGCCGCCTGGAAGGGCGCCGAGGCGGCGAAGGCGGCCGGGCTGGACACGCCGTTGACGCAGGGCAGCGTCGCCGCGTCCGACGCGTTTTTTCCTTTCGCCGATGGGCTGGAAGCGGTGATCGCCGCCGGCGCGACCGCGGTGATCCAGCCTGGCGGCTCCGTCCGCGACGCCGAGGTCATCGCCGCCGCAGATGCGGCCGGGGTTGCCATGGTATTCACCGGGATGCGCCACTTCCGGCATTAGTTCCGAGCAAGAAACGGTTGAACAACACGCTGGGTTAACACCCGCAACTGCAAATGCGAGTCGGTCGCACCATTGCGCAAGCGACTTGACCTTGCGGCGGCTTTCGCCATTTTCCGCCCATGCAAACTTTCACTGAGCTTACGGAACGCGAAGTCCTGGCCTTGGCGATCAGCAGCGAGGAAGAGGATGGCCGTATCTACGCCGATTTCGCCGAGAGCCTGCGCGAGGAATACCCCGACAGCGCCCGCGTCTTCGACGACATGGCGGAAGAGGAGAGCGAGCACCGCCGGCTGCTGATCGACAACTTCGTGCAGAAGTTCGGATCGCACATCCCGCTGGTCCGCCGCCAAGACGTGCGCGGCAGCGTCAACCGTAAGCCCGCCTGGCAAATCCGCCAGCTCGGCATCGACGCGGTCCGCCGGCATGCGCGGCAGATGGAGGTGGACGCGAGCCGCTTCTACACGCAGGCCGCCAGCCGCACGAGCGACGCCGGCATCCGCAAGCTGCTCGGCGATCTGGCGACCGCGGAGATCGAGCATCAGCGCGCCGCGGACTCGATCGCCGCCAAGCGCCTGCCGGGCGAAAAGGTGCAGGCCGAAGACGACGATGCGCGCCGGCGCTTCATCCTGCAGATCGTCCAGCCGGGTCTGGTCGGGCTGATGGACGGCTCGGTTTCCACGCTGGCCCCCGTGTTCGCCGCCGCGTTTGCCACGCAGCAGAGCCACGATGCCTTCCTGGTTGGCGTCGCCGCCTCGGTCGGCGCCGGCATCTCGATGGGCTTTGCTGAAGCATTGGCCGATGACGGGAAGCTTTCCGGCCGCGGCACGCCCTTGCTGCGCGGCTTCGTCTGCGGACTGATGACGGTCGCCGGCGGCATCGGCCACACGCTGCCGTATCTCATCGCGGATTTCTGGACCGCCACGGGCGTCGCGGCCATCGTCGTGGTGTTCGAGTTGCTGGCGATCGCTTGGGTGCAGTGGAAGTTCATGGAAACGCCACCCGTCTCTGCCGCGGCCAAAGTCATGCTCGGCGGTGCCCTAGTACTGGCGGCCGGCATCCTGATCGGTAATGGGTAGCTAAGCTAGGCTTGCCGCCGGAGGCTATCTCTCACGGGAACTTGGCATCGGCAAGCATCGGCTCGCGGATGCAATCGCCGTGCTCGGACGCCGCGGCAGCGGCAGTCCGAGCGGACTTAGGGCGCCGATGTCGGGCGGTGCGCTCGGTTGTACGCCAGTTCGGCCGGCGTGAGCTGGAACCCGACTATCACCTGATAGGATCCTGCCGACTTTTGCGCGGTGACCGGCAGGCGCAGATCGACGCTGTCCCCCTCGAGGCGGAGCCGGTCGGTATTCTCGGGGAAATCGGCGCGCAACGGGTAAATCCGCTTGTCCAACACGCGGTCGCCCTCGCTGACCGCGACGAAATAGGCAATGTCGGCCGTACGGCTCCGCGATGCCGGCCCGCGCGTCAGGTCGATCCCGACCGAAATCGTCGCCACCACCGTCCTCGGGCCATCCCGCTTGCAACTGCCGGCAATGCCGGTGATGCGGCCGGCGAAGATACTGTCGGTAATGTCGCGCCCGGTGCCCGTGAAGCGCGAGAGATCGGCAGCGTCGCCCAAGATTGCCGGGCGCGGACAGACCGGCGGGAACTGTTCGCCCCCGTTGTTGCAGCCGGACAGCAACGGCAGCGCAAGTGTGGCAAGGCTTAACCGGGACAGTGCAGGCATTCACGACTCCAAGCTTGCCGCCCTTGGCGGCCGGGCCAGTTGTAGCCATAAGAAGGGGGCGCGATAGTGCGCTCCGCCTGCAGGCCGAGACAATGCACGAGAAAGCCCACCTGAGCGTAGTTCTGGCGGGACCAAGAGGGTTCTGCGCCGGTGTCGACCGGGCGATCCGCGTCGTCGAGGAAGCGCTGCGCCGCTATGGCGCGCCGGTCTATGTGCGCCACGAGATCGTCCACAACCGCACAGTGGTGGAGACGCTCGAGGCGCGCGGCGCCGTCTTCGTCGAGGAGCTCGACGAGGTCCCGGAAGCCGGCCATGTCGTGTTCTCCGCCCATGGCGTGCCCAAATCGGTCCCGGCCGAGGCGCGGCGGCGCAACCTGCTGTATTTCGACGCCACCTGCCCGCTGGTCAGCAAGGTACACCGGGAGGCCGAGCGGCACTTTGCCGATGGCGGCCCCGAGCAGCGGCATATCCTGATGATCGGCCATGCCGGGCATCCCGAGGTGGTCGGCACGATGGGCCAACTGCCGCCGGGCAGCGTGACCTTGGTGCAAGATACCGACGACGCCCGCGCCGTATCGCCCGCCGACCCATGCCGGCTCGCCTTCATCACCCAAACCACGCTCTCGGTCGACGACACCGCCGAGATCGTCGCCGTGCTGCGCGAGCGTTTCCCCGACATCGAGGGGCCAAAGCACGAGGACATCTGCTACGCCACCACCAACCGGCAAGCCGCGGTCAAGGCCGTGGCTCCGGAGTGCGACTTGGTGATTGTCATTGGCAGCCCGAACAGCAGCAACTCGCAGCGCCTGCGCGAAGTGGCCGAGCGGGCGGGCGCGCGGCGGGCCATCCTGCTGCCGCGGGCGGACGCACTGGACTGGCCGGCGCTGGACGGCGTGCGCCGGCTCGGCCTGACCGCCGGCGCCTCGGCCCCGGAATCGCTGGTGCAGGAGTTGCTTTGCCGGCTTGGCGAGCGCTTCGACCTCGAGGTCGAGGAGCGGCGGGTGACGCAGGAGGACGTGGTGTTCAAGCTCCCGGCGCCGCTGTCGTGATTTCAGGGGGCTAATGGCGGTCTACACCGAGGTTTCCGACGACGCGCTCGCCGCGTTGCTCGCCGAGTACGATCTGGGCACCGCGGTGGCCTTCCGCGGCATCGCCGAGGGGGTCGAGAACAGCAACTACCAGCTTCGCACCACGCAGGGCGACTTCATCCTGACCCTTTACGAGAAGCGGGTGGACCCAGCGGAGCTGCCCTGGTTTCTGGGCCTCATGCAGCACCTCGCCACGCATGGGATTCAGTGCCCGCTGCCGGTCGAGGGGCGTGACGGCGACAGTCTGCGGCGATTGGCCGGCCGGCCCGCCTGCATCACCACCTTTCTGCCGGGCGTGTGGCCGCGCCGGGTCCGGCCGGAGCATTGCGGACCCTTGGGCGCCGCGCTGGCCTCGCTGCACCGGGCTGGCGCGGGGTATGCGCCGGTGCGCGAGAACGCGCTCGGCCCGGCCGGCTGGGCGCCTTTGCTCGCGCGCTGTCTGGACCGGGCGGATTCCGTGCAGCCCGGTATCGCGGCCGAGCTGCAAACCGCGCTCGACCGCATCCTGGCCGCCTGGCCGGCGGGCTTGCCGCGCGGGCACATCCACGCCGACCTGTTTCCCGACAACGTGTTCTTCCTGGACGGCAAGATCTCCGGCCTGATCGACTTCTACTTCGCCGCGACCGAACTGCTCGCCTATGACGTCGCCGTCTGCCTGAATGCATGGTGCTTCGAGGCCGACTTCCAGTTCAACGTCACCAAGGCGCGGGCCATGCTGCGCGCCTACACCAGCACGCGCGACCTGCTGCCCGAGGAGCGCGCCGCCTTGCCGGTCCTATGTCAGGGTGCGGCGCTGCGTTTCCTGCTGACGCGGCTGTACGACTGGGTGAACACGCCGGAGGGCGCGATGGTCACCCGCAAGGACCCGCTGGAATACCTGCGCCGCCTGCGCTTCCACCTGCAAGCCACTGACGCCCATGCCTACGGACTCTGACCCGCTGACGGTCGAGATCTGGACCGATGGCGGCTGCAAGCCGAACCCGGGCCCTGGCGGCTGGGCGGCGGTCCTGCGTTTCGGCACGTACGAGCGCGAGCTGACCGGGGCCGACAAGGCGACCACCAACAACCGCATGGAGCTCACCGCCGCCGCTGCCGCGCTGGAGGCCCTGACCCGGCCGTGCCGCGTGGTCCTGCACACGGACAGCGAGTATGTCCGCAACGGCGTGACCCGATGGAGCACGGGCTGGGTGCGCCGCAACTGGCGCAATTCCGCCGGCGACCCGGTTGCCAACATGGATTTGTGGCGCCGGGTCCTGGAAGCGGCGAAGGCGCATGAAGTTGACTGGCGCTGGGTCCGCGGACACGCTGGCGATGTGATGAACGAACGTGTGGACCGGATGGCGACGGTGGCGCGGCAGGGGCTGGGGTAGTCGAATGCCGCTTTGGGAGCGCTCCGCCCTTATCACCGGCTAAGAGGGTGAGTGAGCGCCGGTTGCTCTGACGCCATCACCTCGAGCGAGTCGGCGGAGTAGTCCAAGCCGTTGGCCCACTCGATACCGGTTCCGAAACCGATCACCTCGACCCGAGCAAAAGCTGTCTCTTCTCGTAATGCAGCAAACGGCGGCAATTCTTTCACGGGCTTAACCCCCTCGCTGGAGTGCGCCCCTGCGGGTGGACAGATTGGGCGATTTGAATTGACCCCCGTTGTTGGGCTTCCGGAGGATGGAAGCCATGACGAAGCACCGTTCCCACAGTGCGGCATTCAAGCGGCAGGTGGCTGAGGAGTTCCTGGCGGGGGAAACTCTGCACGCGTTGTCGCAACGCCACGACGTCTCACGTCAGTTGATCCGAATCTGGGTCGGCAAGTTCGAAGCGGGCGCTTTGGACGAGGACGTGCAAGCGGCCGATCTGATCCAGGAATACGAAGCCAAGATCGCGGCTCTGGAGCGGATGGTCGGCCGCCAGGCGCTCGAGATCGAACTGCTAAAGGGGGCTTTGAAGCATGCACCCCGGCCGAGAAGCGCGATCACCTCCATCGTCACCGGCCCGGCGCCATCTCCGTCCAAAGAGGGTGCGAGCTGATGGGCCTCGCACGATCGACGTTCTACGACACGTCACCGGCTGTCCTCGGCGTCGATGCGCTCGTCGGCCGTATCGAGATGATCTGCGACGAGTTCGAGTGCTACGGCTATCGCCGGGTCGGCGCCGCCCTGCGTCACCAGGGCGTCGTGGTCAACGGCAAGAAGCTGCGACGGCTGATGCGCGAGCACGGCCTACAGCCTAAACGGCGCCGTCGCTATATCGTCACGACCGACAGCGACCATGCCGGCCCGATCTACCCCAACCTGGCCAAGGGTCTGGTCGCCGAACGCGCCAACCAGCTTTGGGTGGCGGACCTGACCTACGTCGCCATCCCGGGCAGTTTCGTCTATCTGGCGGCGATCCTGGACGCCTGGTCGCGCAAGGTGGTCGGCTACGCCATCAGCCGATCGATGGACGCTCGCATTGCCGTTGCTGCGCTCAAGGCGGCCATCCGGACCCGAGTGCCGCCTCGAGGCTGCATTCACCATTCCGATCGCGGCTCGCAATATGCCTCGGAAGTCTATCGCGAGCTACTGGCCACCCATGGCCTGATCGGCTCGATGAGTCGCCGTGGCAACCCGTATGATAACGCCAAGGCGGAGAGCTTCATGAAGACGCTCAAGGTCGAGGCCGTCTACCTGGCCGCCTATGAGACGTTCGAGGATGTCACCGCGGACCTTCCGAGATTTATCGACGACGTCTACAACCGCAGCCGCCTACATTCTGCTCTCGGCTATCTCAGCCCCCTGCAGTTCGAGGATCAACACGCCCAGCAGACGGTCAAAACTGCAGCCTGAATCTGTCCACCCGCAGGGGCGCACTCCACGCGATGCGAGCGGGAACGTTAGCTGTAGCTGGGTTCCACGGTCGCTGCCGCCCCATTGCAGCTCGGCCGCCAGTTGCCGGGCAAATCCGGCCACCAACTGCATCCCGGTGCCGGTCTGCTTGTTGTCCGGCATCCCCTTGCCGTCGTCCCAGAGCGTCAGGCACACCTTCTTGGCCGATGTGGACTCCAGACGGAGGCCGATCGTCCCGTCGCGTCCGTCGAAGGCATATTTGAAGCTGTTGGTGATAAACTCGGTCGCGATGATCCCCAGCGGCACCGCAATGTCCGACGACACCGCGACCGGTTCGAGCTGCGTCAACAGCCGGATCGCGCCGGCCTCCTTGCCGTGGAACGTGACTAGGCTCTGGGCCAATTGCCCCAAGTAGCTGCCGAGGGAAACCTCGTCCACGCCGCCCATCGCGTGCAGCTGATCGTGCACGAGCCGCAGGGTTTCGACCCGGTGGCCAATCGCGGTCAACTCGGCCTCGACAAGCGGATGTTTGGCGCGGTTTGCCTGCAGCCGGACGAGGCTGGTGATCACCTGCAGATTGTTCTTCACCCGGTGCTGCAACTCGTGCAGCAGCCGCTCTTTTTCTTCGGCGCGGGCGCGCAGCTCGGTCGTGACCCTGAACCGCTCCACCGCCGAAGACAGCAGGTTCGCGTAGCTCTTGAGGAAGGTGATGTCGTCGTCGGTGAAACCGTGCTGGACGCGGCTATCCACCTCGAGCACCCCGTAGGGCGGCTTCCCGTCAGGGCCCAAGATGATGACGTTGACCATCGCCTTCACGCCATGGTCGCGCATGAAGTCGGGCAGCTCGAACCGGCTCTCTTCCTCGACGTCGTTCGAGATCACCGGTTCGAGCGTGTGCAGGGCATGGCCGGCGGCCGAGAAGTTGCCGGTTGGCACTGTCGTCAGCCCCAC
This sequence comes from Acetobacteraceae bacterium, assembly GCA_965276815.1. GTDB lineage: Bacteria > Pseudomonadota > Alphaproteobacteria > Acetobacterales > Acetobacteraceae > JAVVHH01. The sequence continues at coordinate 297,886 of CBDIBE010000005.1, forward strand.
AACCCCGGGATTCCAGCCCACGCCGGCGCGGACGAAGAGCTCCGTCTCGCTTTCGACGCAGGTCAACACCTTGGCCAAATCGGTTCCAAGCGCATCGCTCACCAGGCTGCAAGCCTCGGTGAGAATCTCGTCGAGATCGTGCGACTTGAGCGAGAGTTCGCCGAACTCACCCAGAGCGGACCTCTGGCGTAGCAACTCGTTGGCCCGATCGGAATCTCGATCATACATGCGTGATTATTGGCACGTTTTTCGCTCGGTGTCCCAAACCTAATCGCGGGCGAAGCTAAGATTATTTTAACGACAGAGACTGCGGCGGACGGTCGCCAGCATGTGCTCGGGACCATAGGGTTTCTGCACAATGGCGTCGCAATCGCACCGCCCGTCGAAGGCGCGAACGCTGTCCGGCCGGGCAGTGGCAAAGACGATCGGCATGTCCGGAAACCGCCTCCGTGCAAAATGCGCCACTGCGATGCCGTCGGGCGGGTCTGGCATTTGGACGTCGGTCACCATGAGTTCGAAACCCAACGAGGTTTGCAGGATCCGCATCGCCTCGTTGCCGCCGCCGGCTTGGACGACATGATATCCCGCCTCGATCAGCGCCTCGGCGAGGATCAGCCGGATCAGGAACTCGTCCTCCACCACCAAAATGCGAGTTCCAAGCAAATCTTCGCCTCCAAACTACCTCCCCCCGCGACACACAACGTAGGTTAAGAGAAAAAGCTGCCTCATCTTGTCAGAAAGCAGAGCGAGGTTGAGATTGCCCAACAACAGCAACTAAGGATTGCGATGCCGATCAAGTCTATGTCATAGTCAGAATCTTGTTTTTAAGAAAGCGCCTGGAGGTGAGCGGACTGCACTTACTGAACGTTACCACCGGTCCAGCCACCGACGGGCTCAAACTCGATCTATTCGCGTCCGCGGTAACCTCGACGCGCATGGCCATGGTCATCGCCGACCCCAACCAGCCGGACTGTCCGATCGTCTACTGCAATCGCGCCTTCCTGGACCTCACCGGCTATCGGGAGGAGGAGGTGATCGGCCGCAATTGCCGCTTCCTGCAGGGGCGCGACACCGACCCGGCAACGGTCGCGCGCATCCGCCAGGCGCTGGCCGCGCGGGAGGACGTGCACGAGGAAATCCTGAACTATCGCAAAGACGGCAGCTATTTCTGGAGCGCGCTGCAGATCAACGCCATCGTCGATGAACAGGACACCCTGCAGTATTTTTTCGCCAGCCAGAAAGACATCACCCAGCAGCGCGAATCCGTGTTCCGCCAAGGCCAGCGCATGGAGAGCCTGGGCGCGCTCGCCTCGGGGATCGCGCACGAGGTCAATAATTTGCTGACGGTCGTCGTCGGCAGCATCGAAGGCGCCGCGGCGCGCGCGTCCGACCCGCGGCAGGCCGAGCAGTTGAAGCGTGCCGATTGGGCGGCGCGGCGCACCGGCGAATTGGCCAAGGCGCTGCTCGCGATGGCGCAGCGGCAAGCGGCCGGAGCGAGCCCGACCGACCTGAACCTGGCAATCACCGAGTTGCAGGGCACCTTTACCCAGGCTGCACCGGATCCGGTGACGATCGCGCTCGAGCTCGCCGACGTGCCGGTGGTGACGCGCTTGGATCCCGTTCAGTTCGACATGGTGCTGATCAACCTGCTCAAGAACGCGGCCGAGGCCATGCAAGAGGGCGGCTTCGTCAGCATCCGCACCCGCATCCTGCCGCCGCCGGAGGCGATGGAGGTGCTCGGCATCCATGACGCGGTCGAGCTCGCGGTGGCCGATAATGGGCCGGGCATGCCCGCCGAAATCGCTCGCCGCGCGACGGAGGCGTTCTTCACCACGAAGGATCGCAGGGCGGCCAGCGGGCTCGGCCTATTCGTCGCGCTGAATTTCGCCGAGCAGGCGGGCGGCCGTCTGGTCGTGGAGACCGAGCCGGGCCGCGGCACGACGGTGCGGATCGTGCTCCCGCGCGAGGGTTCGTCGCCGGGTCCGGGTTAGAGAATGCCCGTTGCTACGGTTTGCAACTCGGTCATCAGCCGGCTATCGGCATATCGCGCAGGGCTAAGCGCCGGGGCGTAAGCGGGCAATTCGCCGTTGACGGCCCAAGCGGCGCAGACTGCGCCCGTGGCGCACGCCGCCATGGTCCCGAACCCGGACAGCGCGCCGGCGATGAAGGCCCCGGATGTCTGCATGGGACCGATCAGCGGCCAGTTCTCCGCGGTCATTGTGTAGTAGCCGCCGTAATGGCGCGATGCGCGCGGCAGGCGCCCGATATAGGCGCGCAGCGACGGGTTCAGCCGGCTCGCCGCGCGCAGCACGATGTCGGGGAAGTGCGGGTCGAGCGGCGGCCCGTCGGCCGGGTCGCCTGGCGACTGGTTGTAGGCCCAGCCGACTTTGATCCAGCTTCCGGCATCGCCGCCGTCGGGGCGGCAATGGATGCCGCCTGGCATCGGCGCGAGCAGGGCGGCGGTTTGCGGATCGGCGGCGAGCACCTCACGCTCCTCCTCCGCCCAGGCGAGGGTTTGGCCATCAAGGTCGATGGCAAACGGCATGCCGCGCGGGATCGCCGCGGCGCGATCTGCAAAGGCGATCTTTTGCTGGAAGACGTTGCTGACCGGCAGCGCCTCGCCCAGCATCGCGGCGATCTGTCCGACAAACGGGCCGGCGGCGTTGACGATTCGGTCGGCGCGGATCGCCGCCCCGCCTTCCACATGCAGCGTAAAGGCTGTGCCGGTCTCGATGCCGGCGACCTGGCCGCGCCGCAACTCGCCGCCCTCGGCGCGGATCGCCTCGAGCATGAACTGCCCAAGCTGCTGGCCGCTGATATCGCCAGCCCGGCGGATATGGATGACGGTCGCGATATCGGGCGCAAAACTCGGGAAATGGGCGCGGATCAGGTCGCGGTCCGTGAGCACGTCGACGCCATTGGGCGCGGACCGCCAGTCGCCGGAAAGGGCGGGCTGATAGGATTTGCCGTCCAGTCGCAGGTCACTATAGCCGCGATATAACTCCTCGATCAGCTCGGCGGGAGCGGTCCGTCGCGTGGCGAGCGCATAGCCCCGCCGGGTCATGTGGATACGATTGCCGCTGGCCCGGGCGATCTCCTCGAGCAAGTCGATCGACTGGTCGGTGAACGCCGTCATCACCGGGTGCGGCCACCAATTGCGGTAGTTCTCGCCGGATTGGGCCGAGGTCAGCGTCATCGGGGCCGCCTCGTCCAGCAGGACGAGCCGTCGCACGCCGTGCCTGGTCGCCAGATAATAGGCGACCGCGATGCCGACGTTGCCCGCGCCGATGATCGCCGTGTCGTAGCTGGTCAAGTAGCGGCGCGTGGCCTTCGCGCGACGATGCGCCGGATCAGCTTGCCGGAAGACACGCTGCCGACTTGTTCATCGAGCAACATTTCTGCGCCGGTCAGCGCGCGCAGTACGTGATTCGGATCGAAGGCGGCATAGAGACGTCCATGCTCGTCGCGGCGGTCGGCCCCTTCGGTCACGCGCCAGCTCAGATAGAGGGTGCCGCCGGGAACGAGGATCGCCAGCAGCCTCGTCACCGCTGGCGTGACGGCTTGCGGCTCCAGATGCATGATGACGGTCTCGCACAGCACATTGGCAAAACTGCCCTCGTCGATGCCGTCGAGCTCGGGAAGCACGGCGTAGCTGAACGCGATGTTGGGATGCCGTCGCCGCGCTTCGGCCAGCAGGCCCTCCGACGCGTCGAACCCGCGGGTCGGGAAACCGTTCGCGTCGAGCCAGGCCGCATCGCGGCCGCTGCCGCAGCCGATATCGGCAGTCGGGCCGGGTGTGAAGAAGCGGCGGACGACGTCGTGCAGGTCGGAGGGCGGCGGCTGCGTGTGCCAGTCCTGGGCGAAAGCGGCGGCGTCGCGGTCGTAGGCGCCGAGCGTTGCGCGGTCCATCTAGGCGTACAGCGATTCTTCGAACGGATAGGTCGACAGCAACTGATAGCCGTTCGACGTCACCAACACCTGCTGCTCCAGCTTGATCCCGTCGCTGCCGCCGGTCTCGCCCATGTAGCTCTCGATGCAGACCGTCATGCCTTCTTCCAGCCTCCCCTCGTAGCCCGATTTTTCGAGGTCCTGGATGTGGACCGCCTTCGGCCACTCGTCGCAAAGCCCAATGCCGTGCAGCACCGTGGAATACCGGTTCGCCACATACTTCTCCGGGATCGGCCAAGCCTTCTGCGTAAATTCCGTGAAGCTGATCCCGGGCCGGACCAGCTCCAGATTGAAGTGGATCTGCTCCATCGCCAGCCCATAAAGCTCACGCTGCTTTCCCGTCGCCCGGCCCGGCCCGCAGCGGTAGGTGCGCGAGATGTCGGCGCAGTAGCCCATCGGGCCGATCATATCCGTGTCGAAACTGACCAGGTCGCCGGCGCGCACGACCCGGTCGCTCGCCTCCTGGAACCACGGATTGGTCCGCCCGCCCGAGGAGAGCAGCCGGCACTCCATCCACTCGCCACCCATCCGCATGTTCGTGTCGCTCAGGATCGCGAACAAATCGTTTTCGGTCACCCCCGGCCAGACCGCCGCCTGCATGCGCGCCATCCCGGCCTCGCACACCGCGATCGCATGATTCATGCAGGCCAGCTCGTCGGCCGATTTGATCGAGCGGGCGATTTCGCAGGGTTCCTGGCCCTCATGGATCTCGATGCCGGCGGCCTCGAGCGCCTTGGCGCCGAGCGGGTCCAGCCGGTCGAAGGCGATTCGCTTGTTGCCGCCGCACCGCTCGGCGACCAGGTCGATGATCTCGTTGGCCCAGCGCTGCGCCTTTTCGGCGAGCCGGCTGCCCGAGGAGAAGAAGAACCAGGCGCGCGCCGGCCGCACTTCGCCGATGGTCTCCAGCCCGTCGCTGAGATGTTCGCAATTGTGGAAGTCGAACATGACCGCTTTGCCCTCGGCGGGCACGAAGGCGTAGCGCGCCGGGTTGTGCAGGGTCCAAACTGCCATGTTGCGGCTGCCGGTCGCGTAACGGATGTTGATTGGGTCGTATAAGATTGCGCCGCCGAGGTCGCGGCGGCGGAGTTCTGCTTGCAGCCGTCCCATTCGGTAGGCGCGCAGGCGTTTCATGTCGGGACCATCGGTGTGGTCGGAGTAGCCGGGGCCGGCCGAGTTTTTGGCGACATACGTCCGGTCTGGAGAGGTCGGGAGCGGCGCTTCGGGCATCGTGGGTCCTGCCAGGGTTCGCGTCAGCCTGGGACGGAGGGCCTCGTCACGTCAAGGCGGGTCAGAGGCAGGTTTTCGAGGCAGCCTGCAGCTTGGCGGCGGCGTCGGCGGTGAGGGAGGCCGCGGCGACGATCGGGGGGCCGCCGCGTTTCGGGTTCTCGATCCGCCAGGTGAGCTGGCTCGGACCGCCGCCCAAGGTGCGGACGACACCCTGCAGCGCCTGGAAAGCGGGCATGCTGCGTGTGGCTGCGAACAGCGCGGCTTCAAAGGTGAAGCTGGTGGCCGGCGCGCCGTCGCTGCCGAACGAACCGGTGGATCCCAAATCGGCCGACGCGGTGGTGCCGGGCGCGGTCGCCTCGAGATGCATATTGGCCGATGCGGCGCCGGGTCCTTCGAAGCCAGCCACGTCGAACACGCGCTTCAGCCGTTCCGCTTGCGCGATGTCGAGCGCGACGGCGAGGTTGTTCACCCTGCCTTGCGCCATGGCGCAGATGACATGGATGACGACCGCCCGCTTCTCCCGGCCAATCTGCGCGGAGCCGGGGAACTGGGCGCGGGTGACCGGCTGCGCAAGCGCCGCGCCGCTGGCGGCCAGAAGCGCAAGATAGACGAAGCGCCGCATCAGGCCCGCCGGCCGCCGGGCGAGGAGACCCGCGAAAGCCCAAGCAGCACGAGCATCGTGACCGCCGCCAAAATAATCGTCAGCGCGGAGGCGACGAACACGTCGCCACGGTCGCTCAGCGCAAAAATCCCGACCGGCATCGTCACCCAGCCCGGCGGATAGACCATCACCGTCGCACCGAGCTCTCCCATCGACAAAGCGAAGCTCAGGCTGAACGCGCCGGCCAGATAAGGCAACAGCAGCGGCAGCGTGACGCGCGAGAGCTTGTAGAACGGCCGGGCGCCCAGGCTCGCCGCCACCTGCTCGAATTCCGGCGCCAAGCGCGCCAGCCCGGCCGAGACGTTGCCAAAGGTGAACGCCGAGACCAGCACGAAATGCGCGATCAGCACGATCCACACCGTCCCGTTCAGCAAGACTGGCGGCCGGCTGAACGCAACCAGCAGCCCAAGCCCGACCGAGACCGACGGCACCGCGCTCGGCAGGAAGAACAGCACCTGCAGGATCCGGCGGGATGCGGGCGCCATCGTCCGCAGCGCGAGCGCCGCCCAGGTGCCGCTGAGCAGCGCGACGCCGCTCGCGACCGCGCCGGTGATCAAGCTGACCTTGAGCGCCTCGGCAAAATCGCCGGTGAGCGCCGCGCCGAAATTGGCGAACGTGAAGTGGCTCGGCAGCACGTCGTTCCACTGTCCGGCGAGGCTCGCCAGCACGATGATCGCGACGGGTGCGGCATAGATCACGCCGAACACCATTGCGAATGCAGCCCATACGGCAAAGCGCGCCTGTTTCGACCAGACCAGCATTTCAGCCGCCGATCCGTCCGACCACGGTCCGGTACACCGCGTAGAGCAGCAGCGACAGCGTCATGTTGACGACGGCGATCACGCAGGCGGTGCCGTAATCAAACTCCTGGATCGCCTTGTCGTAGATCAGCAGCGGCAGGGTGACCACGTCCTTGGCGCCGATGAACAGCACGATGCCGAACTCGTTGACCGTCAGCAGCAGACAGAGGCTGCCGCCGGCGAGCAGCGCGGGCAGCGCGGCGGGGAAGATGATTTCGCGCACGATCCGCTGCGCCGAGGCGCCGAGCGAGCTGGCGACCTCGATCTGCGCCGGGTCGATGGTGGAGAAGGCGGCGAGCAGCGGCCGCATGACGAACGGCGTGTAGACCGTGACCTCGGCCAGCACGACGCCCCAGCGCGAGTAGAGGAAATCGAGCGGCGGCTCCTGCGTCTGCAGGATGTGGACCAGCGCTCCGTTCACCAGCCCGGCCGAGCCATAGATAAAAGTGAAGGCGAGTGCGACGAGGAAGGTCGGCAGCGCGATGACCGTATCGATCGACCGCGCCACCGTGACCGCACCGGGGAACGGCACGAAGGCCAGCACCAGCGCCAGCCCGAACCCGAGCACGAGGCAGCCCGCCGTCGCCGCGCAGGCAATCTGCATCGTGTGCAGCAGCGCGCCGGCGAAGAGCGGGGTGGTCAGCACCCGCGCGAAGCCGGCCGCCGAGAACGCGCCCGAGGTGCCGGTGAACGCCTGCTGGACGATCAGGGACAGCGGGTAGAAGAACAGCGCCGCGAGCAATAGCAGGGGCGGCACCGTCCATGCGGCCGGGCCTACGCGGATCGGCCGCGCCGGCCGGGCCAGGACGGCCTCACTCATCGGCGATCAGCGTCGCATCGTCGGTCGCGAAATGCGCCTTTATCGGTGTCCCCGGCGCCGGCGGCTCGCGCAGCGGCGTGCAGATGAGCCGCGCCACCTCGCCGCCGACATCCAGTTCGATACTATGCAGGTCGCCCTGCCACACGATGTCGCGCACGACCGCGTCGCAAACATTGTCGCCGGGCTGTGGCGCGAAGCGGAGCGCGTGGGGCCGGACGCAGAGCCGAACCGGTCCCTGCATCGTCCCATGCGGGGTCCGCGCCCGCACCGTGTGTGCGCCGAGCTGCACCGTTGCGACCCCATTCCCAGCTTCCAGGACCGTGGCCGGCAATAGATTGGCCCGGCCCAGGAATTCGGCGGCGAACCGGTTCGGCGGCTCCTGATACAGACGCTGCGAGGGCCCGTGCGCGACCAGCCGCCCCGCCCGCATGATCGCGATCCGGTCCGCGAGCGTCAGCGCCTCGATCTGATCGTGGGTGACGTAGAGCACGGTCAAGCCCGGCAGGTCGCGATGCAGCCGGGCCAGCTCGTCCAGCATCGAGCGCCTGATCTGAGCGTCGAGCGCGGAGAGTGGCTCGTCGAGCAGCAGCACGCGCGGCTTGATCGCCAGCGCCCGCGCGATGGCGACGCGCTGCTGCTGGCCGCCCGACAGTTCGCGCGGATAGCGCTTGCCGTATTCGGTCATCCCCACCAGGCGCAGGCACTCCTGTACGCGGGTGCGGATCACGTCGCCGGGCGTGCTGCGCGCCCGCAGTCCGAACGCGACGTTGTCCGCGACCCGCATATGCGGGAACAGGGCGTAGTTCTGCACCACCATGCCGATATCGCGCGCATAGGGCGGCAGGTTGGTCACGTCGCGCTCGCCGATGCGGATCCGCCCCGAACTCGGCTGCACGAACCCGGCGACCGAGCGCAGCGCCGTCGTCTTGCCGCAGCCGGACGGCCCGATGATCGCCATGATCTCGCCGGGCGCCACATCCAGCGTCAGGTCCGCGACCGCGACCGCACCCTTATAGGCCACGGTCACGCCCTCGAAGCCGATGCCGCTGCTCGGCAAGGCCGCCATGGTCCGCGCGGCCGCGCCGGCCGGGATGGCGAGCGCGTCCGCCGCGGACATCGGATTAGCTCCCGGTCACCTCATGCCACTTGGCGACCATGGCATCGAGGTTCTTCAGCACATCCGCCCAATCGGGATGCCAGATCTCGACGCCCTGCAGCGTCGATTCGATCCGCTTGTAGCTCGCATCCGTCGGCTTGACGTCGTTGCGCACCGGGATGCCCTGGGCGACCTCGCTCACCGAGGACTGCGCCTCTTTGGAGAGCAGGAAGTCGATCAGCTTCTTGCCCGCATCGCCGTGCGGCGCGCCTTGCACCAGCCCGATATAGTAGGGCAGCGCCAGGGTGGAGCGCTTCCCGTCCGGCCCGCTGGGGAAGAAGATGCGCAGGTTCGGGTCCTGGCCCATCTGCGAGATGTTCATCTGCACGTCGCCGTTGGCGACAAACAGCTCGCCCTTGTTCACCAGCCCGGCCAGCCGCCCGGTCGACGAGGACGGACCGACATTGTTGGCCTGCAGCTTGTGCAGGAAGTCCATCCCCTTATCGGCGCTGCCGAAGGCGTGCACGACCTGCAGCACGACCGCGGTGCCGTCGCCGGCTTGGCCCGGCGTCGAGTACTGGATCTTGCCTTTGAACTCGGGCTTCAGCAGGTCGTCGAAGGTCTTCGGCGGCGTGGATAGCTTGGCGCTGTCATAGATGAAGCACAGGTAATTGTTCACCAGGGCCACGTAGTGGTCCCCCACGTCGCGGCTCGCCGCCGGGATCGCGCTCTCGGCTTGCGTTTTGTATGGCGCGAGCAGCCCGTCTGCCGCCGCCTTCATGATGAACGGCGGCAGGGTCACGAGCACGTCGGCCTGCGGGTTACCCTTCTCCTTTTCGATGCGGTCGACCACCACGCCGGAACCGCCCTCGACATACTGCACCTTGATGCCGGTTGCCTTGGTGAACGCATCGAACTGCGTCTGGAACCAGTTCGGCGAGCCGTCATGCAGCCCGTCCGCGCTGTAGATGGTCACGACACCCTGCGCCCGCGCGACGCCGGCGCTCAGGGCGAGCGCGAGACAGGCAACGGCTATGTTGCGATAAGCACGCAAGTTCGGCCTCCCATGTTTGAACCTGCGCTGTCTCTGGTCTGCGCGGTTCCCGGGGTAAAGTGACGCTTTGGTTACGCTAAGCCGGGGTTTTTGGCGGTATAGAGCCAGCAGGACGCGGTGAGCACGTTCTGCACGCCATGGGCCTGGACGGCCTCCCGCACGGCGGCGATGGCGCGCGGCCGGGTCGCCTCGTCGGCGTCGAGCAGCAGGCGCGAGGCCGGGCCGAGCGTGGTCAGAAAATCGACCGTCCCTTCCAGCTCGCCAGCCGGGCTGGCTTGCATCTGCAGCGACGCCGACACCGCGGTGCTGTGGACGTCGGTGAAACCGGCATGGGCGAGGATGGCGCCGACGCGCGCCGCGTCGCTGAACGCGAGCGGGCCGGGCGCGTCCGGCGGCATGGGCTCCGGCGGTGGCACGACCTGCAGGACCGCCGTTCGCGGCACGTTGAACCACGGATTATCCGCCAGCGGCCGCCAGCACAGCATCGCGAGCCGCCCACCCTTGCGCAGCCCATGACGGATGTTGCGGAGTGCGGCCACCGGCTCGGCGAAGAACATCACCCCGAAGCGGGAAATCAGCAGATCGTAGTCGCTCGGCGCGAATTTGCAGGAGCCGGCATCGGCCTGCCGCCACTCGACCACGCCGCCGAAATCCCCATGCGAAACCCGCCCTTGCTCCAGCATCGGTTTCGAGACGTCGACGGCGAGCACGTGTCCGGAGGAGCCGACCCGCTCGGCCACCGCCCGGGTCACCGCGCCGGCGCCGCAGCCGACGTCGATCACCCGTTCGCCGGGCTTGAGCGCGGCGCGCTCGATGAGCGTTTCGGTAAGCTTGCTGAACGCGAGGTCAGTGCGAGACTGATTGCGCGCCCAACGCTGACCCGCATCGCCGTTCCAGTATTCGATCTGGTCGGCATTTCCGGTGGCGGCTTCCTGCATGTTGGTCTCCTGATTGCTGTTGCGCCGGCGGTGCGATCGCCAATCCCTGGGGCGTGCGCCGCGTCTAGCCGCGCCGGCGCGCCCCGCGCAACGTATTCTCGACCAGGATCAGCGCCAGCCCGGCAAACAGGATCAACGGCGGCAGCAAGGGCGGCAACCCGAGCCGCGGCAGTACGGCCCAGCATAGTGCGATCCAGACCAGGACCGAAATCGCAAGGCTGCCATCGTCGACGAACAGCCCAACCAGTTCGGCGCCGATCGTGCGAAGCCAGCTCATGCCAGGTCTGGCCGGCGGCAGAGCGGCACGGTCAGCAGGCCGACGATCAAGAAGGCGGCGGAGAGGAACAGGAGTGACAGATCGCCGCCGGGCCAGTCCAGGCCCATTCCTTCGCCGAGCCAAAACGCGCCGAACGCGCTGAGCAGGACGCCCACGATGAATTTCAGCGTATTCTCTGGGATATTCGAAACCGGGCGGTGCAGGGCGATCCCGAGGGCAATGACGACCAGCAACGCCGCCAGTGCGCCAAGGCTGGCCGCGTACAGCAGGCTGCCGCCCGCGGCTCCGAGCGCGACGACGATGAACACGACCTCGATGCCTTCGATCATCGTGATCTTGTAGGCCGCGCCAACCGCGACCGGGTCCCAGGCCGCGCTGCGCCCTTCGAGCCGACGCAGCGCCGCCGCTTCCTTGGCGTAAGTCGCCTCCTCATCGTGCAGCGCGATCACCCCGGCGGCGCGCAGCACCGCCTTGCGCAGCCAGCGCATGCCGAACAACAGCAACAGCGTGCCGAGGGCGAGTTGCAGCAGGTCGAGCGGCGCCTCGGTCAGGGCGGGGCCGAGCAAGACAACCAGCGCCAGCAGGGTGAGCAAGGCCAGGCCGGTCCCGCCGAGGGCGCCGCGCCAGCCTCGCACGGAGCCGACGGCCAACACGACGGTCATCGCCTCGACGAACTCGACGAGGGACGACAGGAAGGCAGCGGTCAGCGTCGGTCCGATATGGGTCCAGTTAAATGCCACACCGCATGAAATGGGCCACGGCGCTCGCGGCGACAACCACTTATCGAGCGGCGAGCTTTCACCTCGGCCCCGTTCCGGCTATGAGAGCCCCGCTTTGTCGGATCGGAACAATGCCCAGCTTGCTTTTCCTGACGCAGCGCATCCCCTATCCGCCGATCAAAGGCGAGAAGATCCGGCCGTTGCAGATGCTGCGGCATCTCGCGAAGAACTACGACGTGCATCTCGGCTGCCTGGTCGATGACCCCCGCGATCAGGAGCACGTGCCGACCGTGCGGGCGCTTTGCACGAACTCGCATTTCGCCACGATCGACCGCAAGCGCGCCAAGCTCACCTGCCTCTCCGGCCTGCTGACCGGCGAGGCGCTGAGCGTCACCTTTTACCGCGACCGCGGCTTGGCCGACTGGGTCAAGCAGACCATCCGCACGGTGCGGCCGGAGGTGTTGTTCATCTGCTCCTCCAATATGGCGCCCTATGTGCTGGACGTGAAAGGCAGCGAGCGGGTCTGCCTGGTGGACCTGGCCGATGTCGACTCCGAGAAATGGCGCAGCTACGCCCAGGCCGGGAAGCTGCCGATGCGCGCCGTGCATGCGCGCGAAGCCCGGCTGGTCGCGCGGCTCGAGGACCGGATCGCCCATGAATGCGATTGGAGCACCTTCGTCTCCCCCGAGGAGGCCGCGCATTTCGCCGGCATGTTCCCGGACTGCGCCGCCCGCATCCGCGCCGTGGTCAGCGGCGTGGACAGTGTCTATTTCGACCCGGCGCCCACCTATCCCTGCCCCTATGACCAGGCGCCGCCCACCTACGTCTTCACCGGCACCATGGATTACAAGCCGAACGAAGACGCGGTGGCCTGGTTCGCCCGCGAGATAATGCCGCTGATCCGGCAGACCGAGCCGGCGGCGCAGTTCTACATCGTGGGTTCCAGCCCTTCACCCGACGTCCAGGCGCTCGCAGGCTTGGCGGGCGTGTTCGTGACCGGGCGCGTGCCGGACGTGCGGCCCTATCTGGCGCACGCGACGGCGGGTGTCGCACCCATGCGCATCGCCCGCGGGATCCAGAACAAGGTGCTCGAGGCGATGGCGATGGCCCGTCCCGTCGTGGTGACGCGCGATGCGCTCGAGGGCATCGCCGCCGTGCCGGAGCGCGAGGTGCTGCTGGCCGAGGGCGCCGAGGCCTTCGCTGCCGCCTGCTTGCGCGCGCGCGGGGAGGGCATGGCGGCGGTGGGCGAGGCGGCGCGCAGCCGGGTCCTGGCCGATTATGTCTGGGCGCAGCGCCTGCGCGGCTTCGACGAGCTGCTTGGAACGTCTGCCGTTGCCGTGGAGCATGCGGCATGATCGTCCGCTCGCGCGCGCCGTTGCGGCTCGGCCTGGCCGGGGGCGGCACCGACGTTTCGCCCTATTGCGACCAGCATGGCGGCGCCGTGCTGAACGTCACGATCGACCTGTACGCCTACACGATCCTCGAGCCGACGGATGATGGCCGGGTCTGCTTCGTAGCGACCGACATTGGCGGGCACCTCGAGGGCTTGGCGGAAGAGGCGATGCAGCTCGAGCCGCCGTTGCTGCTGCATCGGGCCGTCTACCGCCGCATCGTGCAGCAATTCAACGGCGGCCGGCCGCTCTCATGCCGGATCACCACCTTCTGCGACGCGCCGCCGGGCTCGGGCCTCGGCACCTCGTCCACCATGGTCGTCTCGCTGGTCAAAGCCTTTGTCGAATGGCTGAACCTGCCGCTCGGCGAGTATGAGATCGCCCATTTGGCTTTCGAGATCGAGCGGCTGGACGCTGGCCTCGGCGGCGGACGGCAGGATCAATACGCGGCGACCTTCGGCGGCGTGAACTTCATGGAGTTCCAGGCCAACGACCGGGTGATCGTCAACCCGCTGCGGATCAAGAACTGGATCATCTCCGAGCTTGAGACGTCGCTCGTATTGTTCAACACCGGCGTGTCGCGCTCCTCGGCGGACATCATCAAGGAACAGACCGATAATCTGACCTCGGGCAGCGGCACGACGCTGGAGGCGATGCACGAGATCAAGCAGGACGCGTTCCAGATGAAGGACTCGCTGCTGCGTGGCGATTTCGACGGCTTTGCTGCCAATATGCGCAAGAGCTGGGAGGCCAAGAAGCGCCTTGCCGGCAACATTACGAACCGGCAAATCGACCAGGTGCACGGATCGGCGATGGAGGCCGGCGCGCGGGCCGGCAAGGTCTCCGGCGCCGGCGGCGGCGGGTTCATCACCTTCCTGGTGATGCCGACGCGCCGCATGGAGGTGATCCGCGCGCTGAGCGAGCAGGACGGCCGGGTCATGACCTGCCACTTCACCCGGCACGGCACCGAAGGGTGGAAGATCTTTTAATCTTTTCACGGCATAAGCGCGGAAAACAACGTCATGCTCTGCGCAGACTGAGCAGCTACGCCTTGGACGGCCCCACCCTCATGCTGAGAGCGGAACCATGCAGGACTTCATCGCCGCCTATCTCGCCGAGAGCACGCAAGCCCAGAGCGCGTTCGAGCATGACCCGGCCACGCCACAAACCCTATCGGAGATGGCCCACACCATCATCACCGCGCTGCAGGCCGGGCACAAGCTGCTGGTCGCCGGCAACGGCGGCAGCGCCGCCGATGCGCAGCACATCGCCGGCGAGTTCATCTCCCGCCTGTTCTTCGACCGGGCCCCGCTGCCCGCCATCGCCCTGACCGTGGATAGCTCGGTGATCACCGCAACCGGCAACGATTACGGTTTTCTCCATGTTTTCGAGCGTCAGGTCCTCGGCCTCGGCCAGGAAGGCGACGTGCTGCTCGGTATCTCGACCTCGGGCACCTCGCCCAACATCTTGCGCGCTTTCGAGGCGGCGGGGCAGCGCGGAATGGTGTCGATTGGCTTTACCGGCGGCAAGCCGGGGCCGATGCGGCTGCTTTGCCGGCAGGTGCTCGAGGCGCCTTCGACCAAGACCGCTATCATCCAGCAGATTCATATCACCGCCGCCCACATCGTCTGCGGCCTGGTCGAGCGGGCCATGTTCCCGCGGGGCTGATCCATGCCCGCGACGATCCGGCAATGCGCCGTGCTGGTGGGTGGCCTCGGCACCCGGCTGGGGGCGCTGACCGCGTCCACCCCGAAACCCCTGCTGCCCTGCGGCGATCGCCCGTTCCTGGCCTGGCTGCTGCGCGAATTGCTGCGTTTCGGGGTCGAGGAATTCGTGCTGCTGACCGGCTTTGAAGCCGAACAGGTCGAAAGGGCAGTGCCGGCCTTGCAAGCCGGGCTGCCCAAGCCAGTCCGCATCATCTGCGCCGCCGAGCCGGAGCGGGCGGGCACCGGCGGCGCGCTGTTCCATGCGCAGGCGCTCCTGGATGAGCGATTCCTGCTGTGCAACGGCGATTCCTGGCTCGATTTCAACCTGGCACGCCTGCTCGCCGACGCCGTCGCGGACGATGACGACGTGGTCGGCCGCATGGTGCTGCGCCGACTGCCGGATGCGTCGCGCTACGGCGTCGTCGAGCTGACGGGCGATCGCGTCGAGAGCTTTCGCGAGCGGCCGGAACCCGGTCAGCCCGGCACGATCAACGCCGGCATCTACGCCTTTCACCGCCGGGTCCTGGACTGCATCACGCCGGTCTGCTCGCTCGAGCGGGATGTGATGCCCGCGCTTGCCGCGAGGGGCGCGCTGCGCGGCACCGCGGGCGGCGGCTATTTCATCGATATCGGCGTCCCCGCGGATTTCGCGCGCGCGCAGACCGAAGTGCCCGCCCGAATCCGCAGGCGGGCGCTGTTCCTCGACCGCGACGGCGTCATCAACCTCGACCATGGCTGGGTCGGCACGCGCGAGCGGTTCAGCTTCGTGCCCGGCGCGCTCCAGGCGATCCGCGCCGCAACCGACGCCGGCTGGCACGTCTTCGTCGTCACCAACCAGTCCGGCATCGCCCGCGGCCTGTACGACGAGGGGCAGTTCGCCGCGTTATGCGGCTGGATGCTGGACGAGATCCGGGCCGCGGGCGGCAATGTGGATGACCTGCGCTACTGCCCCTACCACCCCGAGGCGCAGATCGAGGCCTACCGGCAGGTGAGCGACTGGCGCAAGCCGGCGCCGGGCATGCTGCTGGACCTGCTCGGGCGCTGGCAGCTTGACCCGGCGAACTGCATCCTCGTCGGCGACCAGGCAAGCGATATGCAAGCCGCGCAAGCCGCCAATATGCGGGCCCATCTTTTTTCCGGCGGCAACCTGCATAAATTCACCGAGCCGTTGCTTGAAACCTCACAATCCGTGTGAGGCAGGGGAACGGAGCCTAGCCCGACGGGTTTAGGCGCCTGCAGTCGCGCGTGAGCCGCGCTCCCGGGCTGCATTGTATTATAGGATTTCAGTTATGGACCGCCGCACTTTGCAGGGCGCCGCGCGCGTCAACCGTGTTGTTTTGCCGGAAGCCGAACCGGTCCGCGCCGCCGAATGGCTTGATCCCGCCCGGAAACGCCGCATCCCGGTGCTGATCCGCACGCCACAGGCCGGGGGGCCGGCGCCGCTGGTGCTGGTCTCGCACGGGCTCGGCGGCTCACGCGAGGGGCTCGCCTATCTCGGCCGGGCCTTGGCCGAAGCGGGCTACGCCGTGCTCCACTTGCAGCACGCGGGCTCGGACGCGGGGGTTTGGCAAGGCGCTGCCGACCCGCGCGCGGCGATGTTGCGGGCTGCGTTCAATCCGGGCGCCGCGCTAGGCCGCCTGCGCGACATCACGTTTGCGCTCGACACCGTCATGGCGGGACGCGGGCTCGGCGTGCCGGTCGATACCAGCCGGATCGCCATTGCCGGCCATTCCTACGGCGCTTGGACGGCCACCCACATGCTTGGCGAGCGCCTGCCGGTCCCGCGCATCGGCATCCGCCTGCCCGATTCGCGGCTGCGCGCGGGGATCGCGCTCTCGCCGGTGCCGCCGCTCGGCGTCTCGCCCGACCATGCTTACCGGCGCGTGTCCGCCCCCATTCTGTATGTCACGGGCACCAAGGATGAGGGGCTCGGCGTTGCCAATTGGCGCGCACGCACGCTCGGCTTCCGCAATGCGGCAGGCCCGGCTTTCCTGGCCGTGCTCGAGGGCGCCCATCACGCCTCCTTTGCCGGCGAGGAAGAGGTCGGCGGCCGCTGGAACGATCCGGCTTACCAGGCGCGGACCGCGCAGCTTGGCGTGCTGTTCATGGACGCGGTCTTGCGCGACGACGCGGCCGCGCGGGTTTTGCTGCTCGCCGGCGCCGGGCTCGAGCCCGGCGACATGACGGAGAGCAAGGGGCTTTGAGGGAGAGCTGCTATTTCACCGTAACGAAGCGCAGCGGGAAGGTGTCGTCGGCGAGCTGTACCAAGTCGATGTTCGACTTCGAGGCCCAGACGATCGTCTGCTGATGCAGCGGGATCGTCGCCACGTCCTTTTGGGCGATCGCCGAAGCCTCGTCGATCATCTCCTGCCGCTTCTTCGGATCGGTCTCGACCTGCATCTCGTCGAGCAGCTTGTCGAAATCGGCGTTTGACCAGCCGCCATCGTTGAACACGCCCCGCGTGCCGTTGCGGCTGCCCAGCAGGTTGTACAGGCTGTTATGGGCGTCGTACGTCGAAGGGGTCCAGCCGAGCATGTAGAAGCTGGTGTGGTAGTCCGGGTTGCTGATCTCGGCGAAATACTTCAGCCGAGTCTGCGCCACCAGGTTCACCTTCACCCCGATCCGCGCCAGCATCGCTGTCACCGCCTGGCAGATTGCCTCGTCGTTGACATAGCGGTCGTTCGGACAATCGAGCGTCACGCCGAAGCCGTTCGGATATCCCGCGTCCGCCAACAGCTTCTTGGCGCCATCCGGATCATAGGGCAGCCGCGTGTCCTTGCTCGCCACGTAGCCATTCACTCCCGGGCCATACATCAGCCCGGTCGAATGCGCCTGGCCCCGCATCACGCGCTGGTCGATCGCTTTGATGTCGATCGCCTCGTAGAAGGCCTTGCGCACTCGCACATCCTGGAAAGGGTTCTTGCCCTTCACGTCGGACTTCAGCAGTTCGGGCCGGCTGACATCGAAGCCGAGGAAGATGGTCCGCAGCTCCGGGGTGACCCAGAGCTTCATCCCCTGCATATGCTCGAGCCGCGGGATATCCTGCGGCGGGACCGTGTAGATCATGTCGACATCGCCCGAAATCAGCGCCGCAACGCGGGTCGCGGCATTGCTGATGACGTCGAACGTCGACTCCGTGACGTTGCCCTGGATCTTGTCCCACCAGTTCGGGTTCAGCTTCAGCGTGGTCCGCCGATCCGGCTCGCGCACGTCTAGGATGTAGGGGCCGGTGCCGTTGGCATGCCGAGTCGCGTAGTTCTCGCCCACCTTGGTCAGGTCGGCGGCCTGCACCGCGTCATGCTGCTCGCACCAGGACTTCGACATGATCACCCAGCCGGTGATCTCTTCCAGCATGATCGGATTGGGGAATTTGGTGATGAAATCGACGGTGTAGTCGTCGACCTTCTTCACGTCCTTGACCGCCTCGAAATACGAATTGATCTGGCTGCCCGGCGCGATGGCGCGCTGGTAGCTGAACACGACGTCGTCGGCGGTGAATGGCTGGCCTTCCTGGAACTTGACCCCGTGGCGCAGGTGGAAGCGCCACGTCGTGGCGTCCGGCCGATCCCAGCTCTCGGCCAGCGCGGGCTCGACCTTGAGGTTGCGGTCGCGGCGGACCAACGGGTCGTAGATGTTCTGCGTGAAGGTGAGCAGGAATGTTTCGCTGCGGGTATACGGATCCATCGAGTTCGCGTCGCCGTCATTGGCCCACACGAACTTTGCGGCGTAACCGGGGATGCTCGCGAACAACATCGAGGCCGCCAGCATTCCAGCCTGGATCAAACGCCGTTGCGCCATCGTAGCCCCCATCTCATACACCGATGAGGCAAGATTAGAACAAACGAGCGATGCCGCAAACATAAACGGCGATCTTGGACTGCATTTTCCAGTCTAATTCAATAAGATATGTTAAGCCGCGCGTCGTCCCGACAATGCGGATGGCAATCCCTGGATGGCGCGGTCGACGAGAGCCGCATCCGCGTCCTGCCCGAAGCCCTGGGCGAGCACATGCTCGGCGGCGCGCGACGCCACGTCGGCCGCCGCCAGCCGGACATCCGTGACCGCGGCCTTCTCGGCGGCGCTGATCCGGTCGAGCGCCATCCGCTCGCGCCGGGAGGCCGACGCGGCCGCTTCGGCCCGCGCCGACTCGGCGACCTGCGCCGCCTCGGCCTTCGCGTGCTCCAGCATGGCATGCGCATCGCGCAACGCCGCCTCGCGCTGCGCACTGGCGTCGCGCAACATGGCTTCGGCCTCGCGCCGCAACCGCGCCGCTTCGTCGAGTTCCGCCTGAATGTCGGCTCCCCGCTTGTCCAGCATCGCCGTCACCGCCGCCCAACCCTTCCGCGCGAAGAGCGCGATGAAGATCAGGAACGCGATGCCGACCCAGGTCCGCGGGTTGCCGAAGAAGGTCTCGTGCTGTTCCATGCTCCGCCTTCAGCCGCGCGCGGCCATGACATGGCCGACCGCTGCGTCCACCGCTGCCGGGTCGGCGGGCTGGCCAGTCAGCCGGGCAACCAGGGTCTGCGCGGCGTCGGTCGCGACCTGGCGCAGCGCGCCCATCGCGGCCGTCCTTGCTTGCCCGATGCGCTGCTCGGCCTCGGCCAATTGCTTCTCGAGCTGCTCGTTGGCTGCGCGGCTGTGCGCCTCCGCTTCGGCCTTGGCTGCGGCGACCGCACGGGCGATCTGCGCCTGCGCCTCGGCCGATGCAGCCCGGCTGCGTTCGGCAATCTCCGCCGCCGCCGCGTCCGCTTGCTCCTTGGCCACCCGCGCACTGTCGAGGTCGGTCAGGATTCGCTGCTCGCGCGACTCGATCACGCTGGCCACTTGCGGCAGCGCCCAATGCCGCAGCGCCAGGTACAACGCCGCGAAGATCAGGAACATCCAGACGATCTGTGCGATCGTCAGCGGATTGGCGAAATCGAGCTGGGGCATGCGCCGGCCCGTGCGGGTCTTAGGTGAACAGGATGAGGAAGGCGATCAGCAACGCGAACAGCGCCACCGCTTCCGTCAGCGCGAAGCCCAGGATCCCGATCGGGAACACGGCGTCACGCGCCGAGGGGTTGCGCGCCACCGACGTGACCATCGCGGAGAAGATGTTGCCGATGCCCACGCCCACGCCGGCGAGCGCGATCACGGCAAGGCCGGCGCCGAGCGCCTTGTAGGCGGCGACGGTCGAAGCAGCGACGGTTGCGGCAGCGTTGGGATCCATAACTCTACATTCCTTCTCGGTATGAACGGTTGGGGTGGGTCTGCCCGCGTTAATGCAGGTGCACCGCGTCGTGCAGGTAGATGCAAGTCAGGATGGCGAACACATAGGCCTGCAGCGCCGCCACCAGCAGCTCGAAGCCCATGAGCACCACGTTGAGCGCCAGCGGCAGCACGCCGAGCGCCGTCCCAATCGCGCCCGCGCTGGCCAGCAGCAGGATGAAGCTCGCGAACACTTCGAACATCACGTGCCCGGCGACCATGTTGGCGAAAAGCCGGATCGACAGCGAAACCGGCCGCGACAGGTAGGAGATGATCTCGATCGGAACGATAAGCGGCGCGAGCAGCTTCGGCGCGCCCTCGGGGAAGAAGTAGCCGAAGAAGCGCCAGCCGTGGATGCGGAGCGCCACGACAGTGACGACGATGATCACCATCACGGCAAGCGCCGCGGTAACGGCGATATGGCTCGTGTAGGTGAACGAGAAAGGCAACAGCCCCAGCAGGTTCCCAAATAGCACGAAGAAGAACAGGGTGAAGATGAACGGGAAATACCGTTTCCCCTCAGGGCCGATGCTGCCGACCGTCATCGACATGATCCCTGAGTAGGCCAGCTCGGCCAGCGCCTGCAGCCGCCCCGGCACCACGGCCCGCTTGCTCATACCGGCCGACAGCGTCCACAGGATCACCCCTGCGCCGACGGCCATCATCAGGGTCGATTGGGAGAAGCCGACCGAGCGCCCGACCGCGCCGAACACTGGGTGCAGCTCGAACTGGCCCAGTGCATTGATGTGTTCTCCGGCCGCCAACCCCTGTCCCTCCAACTACGGTGCCGGCGACTTCCGGGCACCCGGCATCAGCAGCCGCCACACATTTGCCACCCCTGCCGCGCCGCCAAGCAGCACGAACAAGGCCATCATCCAGGGCCTCGTCCCCAGCCAGGAATCCAATCCCCAGCCTATCGCGACGCTGACCGCAAGGGCCGCCACCAGCTCGACCCCGACCCGGACACCGATGCCCATCGGGCTCGGCCCCGCGGACTCCGCCGGCGGCGGCGGCTGGTTGGCCGCTTGCCTCGCCTGGGCCGCCCGCAGCCGCTCCGAGAACGAGCCGCCTGGTTCGTCGCTCATTTTCGCCCCTCGCCCGCCCATCCGGCCGCGCCGCAAAGGCGCCGGTGTGCTACCGGCGGGTCACTGGTGTGTCAAGCCAGACACAGCCTATAAACACAGCCTATAAACACAGCCTATAAACACAGCCTATTCTGCGGCTACCGCTTCCACCATTTCGACGGCCGCGCCGAGGTCGACGGAAAGCAGCCGCGAGACGCCGCGTTCCTGCATCGTCACCCCGTAGAGCCGGTCCATCCGCGCCATCGTCAGATGGTGGTGCGTCACCACCAGGAAGCGCGTTCCGGTGTCGGCCACCATGTCCGTGAGCAGGGTGCAGAACCGATCGACATTGGCGTCGTCCAGCGGCGCATCCACCTCGTCGAGCACGCAGAGCGGCGCCGGGTTGCAGCGGAACACCGCGAAGACGAGGCTGAGCGCGGTCAGCGCCTGCTCGCCGCCGGAGAGCAGCGATAGCGTCGCCAGCTTCTTGCCCGGCGGCTGGGCAAAGATTTCGAGCCCCGCCTGCAACGGATCGTCCGAGCCGACCAGCGCCAGATGCGCCCGGCCGCCGCCAAACATGCGGGTGAACAGCGCCTGGAAGTGCCGGTCGACGTCCTGGAAGATCTGGGTGAGCCGCTCGCGCCCTTCGCGGTTCAGATGCCCGATACCACCGCGCAGCTTGGCGATCGCGGTCGCCAACTCGTCACGCTCGGCGGCGATGGTGGCGATCTCGGTCCCGAGCGCCTCCGCCTCGAGCTCGGCGCGCAGGTTCACCGGGCCCATCTCGTCGCGCTCGCGCGCCAGCCGGTGCCACTTCGCTCGCGCCTTGTCCTCCGCCTCGGCGGTCAGTTCGGCCGCCGGCGGTTTCAGGGTCAGCGCGCCGCTCCGCTCCGCCACGCGCTCCTGCAACGCCGCCCAGCCTTGCTCGGCTTGCTCCCACGCGCCCTCGGCCCGCACGACGGCCTCGCGGCCCGCATACAGCGCCTGTCCGGCCAGCCTTGCCTGCGTCGCCGCGGCGGCGGCATGCCGCTCCGCGCCGGCCAGCGCGCCGGCGGTCGCCGCGTGCGCTTCCTGCGCCTCCGGCAGCGCCTCTTTGGTCTCCGCCGCGCGCCGGGCCGCCGCCTCTGGCGCGGCCTGCAGCGCCGCCTCTTCCCGCGACGCCTCTTCTGCGCGCGCCGCCAAGTCGGTGACCCGGCTGGCCGCATCCGCCGCCCGCAGCCGCCGATCCTCCCGCTCCCGCCCGATCGTGGCGAGCCGCGCCTGCCGCGCCGCGGCCTCCCGCTCCAGCCCTTCCAGCACCCGCTGCGCCTCGCGGTCCCGCTCGCGCGCCTCTGCCAGCGCCGTCCGCGCCCGCTCCGCTTCCGCCCGCAGCAGGGTGAGGTCGGGCGCCGAGTCGCGCTGCCGCTTCGCCTCGGCCAGCGCCGCCTCCGCCTCGTGCTGCTCCGGCAACAGCGCTGCGAGCCGTGCGTCGAGATCGGCGAGTCTTGCTTGTCCCTGCTCGGCCTGCGCCTTCAGCGCCGATGCTTGCGACTTGGCCGACGCGTCGGCCTGCTCGGCCTCGCGCCGCGCCGCGCGGGAGCGCTGCTCTTCCGCCGCCGCCTGACGCTCCGCCGCCTCGGCCGCCTCGCGCTCCTGCCGCGCCGCAAGCGCCGCCTGCTCGGCCGCCTCCAACTGCGTGCGCAGCCCTTTCAGCCGGTTGCGCTGTTGCAGCCGCACCGCCGCTTCGGTCTTGGCCCCAGCCCGCACGGTATAGCCGTCCCAGCGCCAGACCGCGCCCGACCGCGACACCAGCATTTGACCCGGCGCCAGCTCAGGCTGCCGGGCGTCGCCCTCCGCCTCGTCGGCCACCATGCTGACCCCGGACAGGGCGCGTGCCAGCGCCGGGGGCGCCTCCACCAGATCCCGCAACCGCTCGCCGGCCACGCCCGCGTCCAGCTCCGGCAGTTCTCGCCAATGCCGCGCCGCGCTCGGATCCGCCGCAGCCCCCAGTTCCTGGCCGAGCGCTGCCCCGAGCGCCGTCTCCAGCCCCGCCGGGACCTGCAGCCGGTCCACCATTGGCGGCCAACGCTCGCCGTCGCGAACGCCGAGGACCTCTGCCAGTGCGGCCACTTCTGCCGCCAGCTTGGCCCGCGCGGCTTCGGCCCGGCTCTGCGCCTCGCGTGCCGCGCTCGCGCGCGGAACTGCTTGGCCGCGCGCCGCCTCGTGGGTTTCCAGGAGTGACCGGGCTTCGCGCGCCCTCGTCTCGGCGGCGCTGGCCGTCTCGATCGCTTTGGCGACGCGCGCCGGGTCCGGCACGGCCT
>CBDIBE010000006.1:0-357742 GCA_965276815.1 Acetobacteraceae bacterium
GACCGAGGGGCCTGATCGGCACCGGCGCGGCGGCGGCCGTGCTCGCCTATCTCTTCCACCGTATCGAGGACCGGCTCGACGGGCGGCCTACGCTGCTGATCGTCGACGAGGGCTGGCTCGCGCTCGATGACGAAGGGTTCTCGGGCCAGCTCAGGGAATGGCTGAAGACACTGCGGAAGAAGAACGCCAGCGTGGTGTTCTCGACCCAGTCCGCTCGCCGGACATCGACAACTCGCCGATCGCGCCCGCGATCATCGAGAGCTGCCCGACGCGCGTGTTCCTCGCCAACGAGCGCGCGCTCGAGCCGCAGATCGCCGCGACCTACCGCCGGTTCGGCCTGTCGGATCGCCAGATCGAGATCCTGAGCCAAGCCACCCCCAAGCGCGGACTATTACTGCCAGTCCCGGCGCGGCAACCGGCTGTTCGAGCTCGGCCTCGGCGAGGTCGCGCTCGCCTTCGCCGCCGCCTCATCGAAGACCGACCAGGCGCTCATCGCCGAGCTCTTCGCCGCCCACGGCCGCGAGGGCTTCGCCCGCGCCTGGTTGCAGGCGCGCGGCGCCGGCTGGGCCGCCGATCTCGCCCGCACCATCCCCGAGGAGCCTGTCCCATGACCGTCCGTCGTCCTGCGCACCCATCTGGCTATCGAAGCAGCCGCGCTGTCGCTCGCGTTCGCGACCGCACCCGCCCACGCGCAGTGGGCGGTGTTCGACGCCTCGAACTTCTCGCAAAACGTCCTGACCGCGGCGCGCACGCTGCAGCAGATACAAAACCAGATTACCTCGCTTCAGAACGAAGCGCAGATGCTGATCAATCAGGCCCGCAACCTCGCCAATCTGCCGTACTCGGGCGGTGGCGCAGTTCCAGGCCGACATCAGCCGCACCCAGCAACTGCTCTCCCAGGCCCAGGGCATCATCTACAACGTCGGCCAGATCCAGAGCACGTTTCAGCACACCTACCCGAACGGCTATACCGGCTCGACCTCTTCGGCCCAGATGATCACCGACGCGCAGACGCGCTGGCAGAACACCCTCTTCAGCTATCAGGATGCGCTGAAGACCGGCGCGACCGCGGTCGGCAATCTGTCGACGACGCAGACCCAGGTCGGCGCACTGGTCAACGCCAGCCAGGGGGCCACAGGCGCCCTCCAGGCCAGCCAAGCGACAAACCAGCTCCTGGCGCTCGTTTCCAAGCAGCTCGCCGATGTCACCGCGCTCCTCGCGGCAAACGGGCGGGCGGCGAGCCTGCAAGGGGCGCAGACCGCATCGGGCCAGGACCAGTCGCGCGAGCAGCTGAACCGATTCCTGACGCCAGGGTCAGGCTACCAGGCCTCCAGCGTCACCATGTTCCACTGAGGCGGCGACGATGCGGTCCATCTCTCGATCCGAGCGCTTCGCTGCCCTCGACCGCCGCGTGCGCAGGCGGCTGTTGCTGGCATTCGGATTCGGCGCAGCGCTCGTCCCGGCCGCGCTCGTAATGGCCCTGGACGAGGCAGAGCAACCGCGCCTCACGGCCCCGCCGCCCGCCATGGGCCGCCCAGGCGATCCGCTCCACGCCGAGTTGTCCCGCTGCCAGGCGCTCGGCGAAGCCGGCGCCCACGACCCGCAATGCCTCGCCGCCTGGGCCCAGAACCGCCGCCGCTTCCTGCTGCCCGATCATCGTGTGCTCGGCCCAAACCCGGCGGTGACGCCGGCGGGAGCGCGCTGACATGGGCGGCACCGGCGTTATCGACACCTTCCTCAACACCTTCACCCAGTACATCGACAGCGGCTTCGGTCTGTTGCAGGGCGAGGTGAAGTGGCTCGCCGCCACGCTGATCGTCATCGATCTCGTGCTCGCCGCCCTGTTCTGGGCCTGGGCGCCCGATGAGGACGTGATCGCGCGGCTCGTCAAGAAGACGCTGTTCATCGGCGCCTTCGCGTTCCTGATCAACAACTGGACAAACCTCTCGCGCATCGTTTTCGAGAGCTTCGCAGGGCTCGGCCTCAAGGCGTCGGGCACCGGTCTGACCGAAGCCGATTTCCTGCGCCCGGGCCGTATCGCCCAGGTCGGGTTCGATGCCGGCCAGCCCATCCTCCAGTCGATTTCGGGACTGATGGGCTACGTCAGTTTCTTCGAGAACTTCATTCAGATCATCGTCCTGCTGTTCGCCTGGGTGGTGGTGCTGCTCTCGTTCTTCATCCTGGCGATCCAGCTTTTCGTCAGCCTGCTCGAGTTCAAGCTGACGACACTCTGCGGCTTCGTGTTGATCCCGTTCGGGCTGTTTAACAAGACCGCTTTCGCCGCCGAGCGCGTGCTCGGCAACGTCATGTCGTCTGGCATCAAGGTGCTGGTGCTCGCCGTCATCGTCGGCATCGGCTCGACGTTGTTCAGCCAGTTCACCCAGGGCTTTGCAGCCCAGCCGACCATCGCGGACGCCATGGGTCTGGTGCTTGCGGCGCTCTCGCTCCTCGGCCTCGGCATTTTTGGCCCCGGCATCGCCAACGGCATCGTTTCGGGCGGCCCGCAGCTCGGCGCGGGCGCCGCGATCGGCACGGGTCTCGCCGCCGGCGGCATCGTCGCCGCGGGCGCCGGACTCGCGGCCGGCGGTGTCGGCGCGCTCGGCGCCGCTGGTGGCGCGGCGGCGGGCGCGGCGCGCGGCGGTGCGTCGATCGCGGGCGCGGCCTCAACCGCCTATCGCACCGCCTCCGCCGGACAGACCGGCGCGGGCGCGGTGGCGAGCGGTGTCGGCGGCGTCGCACGAGCCGGCGGCTCGGCCGTAGCGCAGGCCGCCGTGAGTCCGCTACGCCGGGCCGCAGCCGCGATGGGCGACAGCTACCGTTCGGGCGCGCGCGGCGCGTTCAAGGCGACGGGCAGCACCATTGGCAGCGAGACGCCGGCCGCGGCCGCTGACGCCGCCGCACCGAGCGGCGAACCCGGCTGGGCGCGCGCCATGCGCCGCCGCCAGGCCGCCCATCAGGGCGTCTCCACCGCAGCGCACGCCGTGCGCTCCGGCGATGGCGGCGGCTCGGGCTCCTCTGTTTCTCTTGGCGAAGGCGAGTAATGTTTTTCAAGCGACCCGACGTGCGCTACGCGCGCACCCCCGAACCCGAAACGCCCTATCAGCGCGCCGCCCAGGCCTGGGACGAACGCATTGGCTCCGCGCGGGTGCAAGCCAAGAACTGGCGGCTGATGGCGTTCGGCTCGCTATTCCTCTCCGGGGGCCTCGCCGCCGGGCTTGTCTGGCAGTCCGCGACCGGCTCGATCGTGCCGTGGGTCGTGCAGGTCGACCGGCTCGGCCAGGCGCAGGCCATCGCGCCCGCCGACGCCGCCTACCAGCCGACCGACCCGCAGGTCGCCTGGCATCTGGCGCGGTTCGTCGAGGAAGTCCGCTCGGTCCCGGCCGACCCGATCATCCTGCGTCAGAACTGGCTGCGCGCCTACGACTACACGACGAGCGCGGGCGCGGTGGCGCTCAACGACTATGCCCGCACCAATGACCCGTTCGGCAAGCTCGGCCACAGCCAAATCTCGGTCGAGATCGGCAGCGTCATCCGCGCCTCGCCGTCGAGCTTCCGCGTCGCGTGGACCGAGCGCCACTTCCAGGACGGCGCGCTCGCCGCGACCGAGCGCTGGACCGCGATCGTGACGGTCGCGATCCAGACGCCGCGCGACGCCGAGACGCTGAAGAAGAACCCGCTCGGCGTCTACGTCACCGCCCTCAACTGGTCCAAGGAGCTCGGCTGATGCGTCTTCCCTTGCTCGGGGGCGCGTTGCTCGCCTCCGCCTCGCTCGCCGGCTGCGCGCACTTCACGCCGCCCGAAATCACCTACGACGACACCCCGAAGGCGGCGGTGCTGGAGGCCGATCCGCCCAAGCCGGTGCAGATCGTGACGGTGCCGCAGCCGCTGCCGTTGCCTGGCCAGCTCAAGCCGCTGCCAGGACCCGGACGCACCGCGCCGCCCGAGGCGGCCGATCCGCGCGCGCGGGTCGAGGCGGCGAACGGCACGGCGCGCGTGCAGCCGACCCGCGCCGGATACCTCAACGCCGTGCAGGTCTACCCCTTCTCGGACGGCGCGCTCTACCAGCTCTACGCCGCGCCGGGACAGATCACCGACATCGCGCTCGAGCCCGGCGAGCAGCTGGCCGGCACGGGTCCGGTCGCCGCCGGCGACACGGTGCGCTGGATCATCGGCGACACCGAAAGTGGCTCGGGCGCGACCAAGCGCGTCCACATCCTGGTCAAGCCGTCCCGCGCGGACCTCCTGACCAACCTGGTCATCAACACCGATCGGCGCACCTATCATCTGGAGATGCGCTCGGCCGAGCGCACCTACATGGCCTCGGTGTCGTGGTCCTACGCCGCCGACCAGCTCATCGCGCTGCGCCAGCAGAACGTCCGCGCCGACACCGCGCAGCCGGTGGCGAGCGGCGTCGATCTCGAGGCGCTGAACTTCCGCTATCGGATCGAGGGCGATACGCCGGCGTGGCGGCCGCTGCGCGCCTATGACGACGGACGCCAGGTGTTCGTCGAGTTCCCACGCGGCATCGCCCAGGGCGAGATGCCGCCGCTCTGGGTGATCGGCGCCGAGGGCGGAGCCGAACTCGTCAACTACCGCGTCCGCGGCCATTTTATGATCGTCGACCGCCTGTTCGCCGCCGCCGAGCTTCGCCTCGGCGGTGAGCACCAGAAAATGGTCCGAATCGTACGCACCGATGGGCGGCCGACGTCGTGACGGGCGCGGACAATCATCGGCACGAGGGAGGCGGGTCGAGCGATTTGGGTCGGCTGGATCAGATCCGGCCCGACCGGGCTGGCGCGGAGCACGGCGGCAAGGAGCGGCCGCGGCCGGACCGGGACATCGCCGCCGAACTGCGGCTGCGCCCGGAGCGCTCGCGGGTGACGCGCCTGTCGCGGCGCGTTCTAACCGCGCTCGGGGGTCTCGCCGCCGTCGCCATCGCGGCGGCGATGATGTTTGCGCTCTGGCCGCACGGACACATGACCGGCGAGGAACTGCTCTCGACCGACAATAAGGCGACGCCCGATGGGCTAAACGGCCTGCCGCGCGACTACAGCGGCTTGCCTAAACCCGTGCCGCAGCTTGGGCCGCCGCTCCCCGGCGATCTCGGCCGGCCGCTGCTTAATGCTGGCGCGCCGGCGCCCGGCATGCCCCAGCCCACCCAACCTGATCCCGAGGCGCAGCGTCTGGCCCAAGAGCGCGCGCGCCTCGCCCAGGAACTCGAGGCCGCACGCACCAGTCGCCTGTTCGCCAGCGAGGCGCGCGCCACGGTCCAGCCGGTCACGGCGACAGCCGGAGCCGGCACGACCCTCGGTCTTCCCGGCCTCGACCCGAGCGCGCTCGGCCCGAATGCCGGGCAGACAGCGCAACCGGGCGAAGCCGACCGCAAGCTCGCCTTCCTGACCGCGCCCGTCGATCGGCGCACCACCAGTCCCGATCGCGTCCAGCCGCCGGCGAGCCGGAACGTCGTGCAGGCCGGATCGGTCATCCCGGCGGCGCTGCTGACCGGGCTGCGCTCCGACCTGCCGGGCCAGATCACCGCCCAGGTCACCGAAGCCGTTTACGACAGCCCGACCGGCAAGATCCTGCTCATCCCGCAGGGGGCGCGACTGATCGGCCAGTACGACGCGCAGGTCCAGTTTGGGCAGACGCGCGCACTGCTCGTCTGGAACCGCGTCATCATGCCGAACGGCAAGTCGATCGTGCTGGAGCGCCAGCCCGGCGCCGACGCCGCCGGCTTTGCCGGGCTCGAGGACGAGGTCGACAACCATTGGGGCCAGCTGCTCAAGGCAGCACTGCTCTCGACCATCCTCAGCGTCGGCACCGAGGCTGGCACGTCGAACAATGAGAACAGCCTGGTCCAGGCGATCCGCCAGGGCGCGTCGAACTCCTTCGCCCAAACCGGCTCGCAGGTGGTCGGGCGCTCGCTCAACATCCAGCCGACGATCACGGTGCGGCCGGGTTTCGCGGTCCGAGTGATCGTCACGCGCGATCTCGTGATGGAGCCCTATGCCGGCTGACGGAGGTTCGAGGTGGTGAAGCTGAAGCTCGGAACGATCAAGGATGACAAGCCGGTCAAGCTGACCGTCGAACTTCCTGCGCAGGTGCATCGCGATCTGGTCGCCTACGCCGAGGAGTTGGGTCTCGAGGGCGGAGCTGCGGCAATCGACCCAGCTCGATTGATCGCGCCGATGCTCGCCCGCTTTATAGCGACGTATCGGGAGTTTGCGAAACGTCGGCGTCGGGCTGCGGGCCCACCAACTGCGCATGGTCTCTGATGAACGCCACGAAGTTGCCGGTCACGGGATCCTCGCTCTTCGGATCCCACGCCAGCATCACCGGGATCGTCGCGTCGAATTCGTCGATCGGACGGAGCACCACGCCCTCAACCGCCATCTCGCGATGATAGTTCATCGCGAACGCCGCCCCCTCGCCGATGGCGACGAGGTTCAAGACATTGAAGGCGCCCGCTTGGTAAAGCCGGAAATCCGCGCCCGGACCGACGAGCCGCGCCTGGAGTTCGTGATAGGCGTTGCTTCCCGACCAACTCCTGACCAACAAGGGCATGGATCGCACCTCTGCCCATCCGATCCGATCGACGTCTGCCAGAGGATGAGACACCGGCAACGCGAGGAGCAACGGCTCGATCCAGAGTTGCTGCGTCGCGATCTCGGGCGGCAGCACGGGACAGAAGGCAACGAGGGCGTTGAGCTCGCGCTCCCGCAGACCTACCAGCAGGGCGCGATCGTCGATTTCGGTCAGATCGAGCGCCACCTCCGGATGCCGATCGCGCCAGCACTTTAGCAGCCCGCGAAAATTCGGGCCGATCGACGACAAATGCGTGCCGAGCCGAAGCCTGCCGAGTTCGGCCCGGCCGTTCGCCAGCGCATTGCGACGAATCGCTTCCATATCGGCGATAGCTTTGCGCGCGAGATCCATCGTCGACAGCCCCGCCACCGTCGGCTTGACGCCGGCGCGGCCGCGCTCGAAGAGCAGCACGCCCAATTCATTCTCTAGCCGCGCGATCCTGCGGCTGAGTGTTGCTACGTCGAGGCCGCTGATGTGCGCCGCCCGCCGGAAACTTCCGGCTTCGGCAACGCCTACCAGAAGTTCGAGATCTGCAATGTCCAAGGAGTATCCAATGACAAACCGCCCGACATAAAAAATGTCAGGCGGTTACCGCCGCGATTGGCGCACGTGGCGGCATGGTCCCGATCAGTTTGCAAACTCACCGGTCATACTGATGCAGCGCGTTGGTGACGATCTTCCACGCCCGCTCCTGCTTTATCAGTGTATAGAAGTCCGTATAGTCAGCACCGAGAGCATCACCTTCAATTTCGACGCGGACCACCGCGGTCGTTGGCGTGACCGCCAGCACGTCGATGCGCGACTTGATGTTTGGCGCGGCCCCGACCTGACCAATCAAGGCGTGCAGATTGTGTGCCGGGCCGGCCAGCCATACGCCGTCACCTAGACCGAACGCGACGGCTTCTTTATGGAACGGAGCCACCACCGCATCGGGATCGCCAGCGCGCAATGCATCGATGAAACTTTGGGAAACCGCAACGATTTCTTCATAGTCGTCAATCGCGACAATCTTTATGTTATTCGGCATCAGCAACTCCGATTACGAGCCAGTTTGACAAGTGCAAGCGTCGATCATTCGGCGAAGGGCGCCTTCGCCATCAGCGTGACCATGTCCTCGATTTGCATCGGCGCACGGTTGTGTTCGATGCGGGTGCAGGGATGAAACCAGTGCGGGTAGGGCTGTTTGCTGTCGAGGTCGCGCTCCAGCGCCGCGTTGAACTGGTGCTTGAAATTGAGCCTCGGGTAGCGGCGCAGGACTTCCGCCACGTCGATGGGATCGAGCGTCTCGCCCGGCAGGCCCGCGACATCGTGGACGATGCCAAACTCGGTCAGCCGGCTCGTGTCGTCGCGAAACAGATTGATGTCCCAAGTGTGCAGCGCGATGTTGTCGAAGACGCCCTGCGCCCGCTCTGGCGGGACGGCGTTGTCGATCAAAAAGGTCCGCGCGGCGATAGCTCCGTCGATTTCAAAGCGGTGGGCGCCGCGACCGTGATCCGTCAGGCCGATGTCATGCATCACGGACGATAGGAACATGAGCTCGCGATCGATCTTCAAGCCTTCGGCCCGCGCGAACAACTCGCTGAACCAATAGCATCGCATGACGTGGTTGTAGAGCCACGGCGCAGACTTGGCGCGGACCAACTCCTCGGCCTGACGGACGATGCTGCTGTCCGGGATTTTGATATCTGCGATCATCATCTATGCTTTCGTGACTGGCTTAGCGACCGCCTCGGCCGCCAGCGCGGAACGGATCGCGTCGACGACCTGCGAAGTCGCCTCGAGCGGCGCCATGTGGCTAACGCCGCAGAGGACGGTGAACGTCGTCGACGGAAGCACCTTGCCGAATTCTTGGCGCAACGCAGCTTCGGTCTCCACGACATCCGCGCTGCCGACGATGATGGTGACGGGGACATCGATCCGTGACGCCTGCTCACGGATGTCCATGGTCATGCCTTGCTCGGGCCAGGCCTGCTTCGCCGCAGGCGCGCCGCTCAGGGCGTCATCGACGATCTGCTCGCGATGAGCCTGCGACAGCGGGAGTTTCGCGATGATCCCCATGACGCCCTCGCGCGTCTGATATGCGGCAACCATTGCCTGTCGCTGCTCCGCGGGAACCTCGAGCGGCTCGGGCGGCGCGGGCGCCATCAAGATGAGCTTTTGCAGGCCATCGGTGTGCCGTGAAGCAACAAGTTGGGCGACCTTTCCGCCCATCGAATGCCCGACGATGACAAACTTCTTGGGACCGAGCTCGTGGATGATTGCGGCGACGTCGTCGGCCAGCGATTTGAGATCATAACCTTTGGCGTCCCGGCTCGACTTGCCCCAACCTCTGAAATCGATCGCTATGCAGCGATGATCTTTTGAGAGGTCTCCGATTACGGGCTCCCAGCTTCGGATCGAGCCGCCCCAATAATGGAGGAAGATCAGCGCAGGACCTCCTTCTCCCGTATCAAGAACATTCAGATCCACACCGTTCACGTGGTGCATAGTCATCTTACTGGTCATGTTGATTCCTCGTCGTGTGTTCAAACCTGAATCAGCAGCAAAAGCCGGTGCGAGATACACATTTGAAAGAACTAAAAGCGTTGCTGCTAAAAGTGTGCGGTTCATACTTCCTCCCGACCTTTAGTCGTCAGTGCCTGGCCGCCTTCCGAAGGACATGGCGAGGAGTCCGCGAAATTCATTCCGCTCATACGGGCTCGGGCGCGCGTACTCGCCGGGCGCGGGCGAGCTCCACGCCCTCGGCCATCGTATCGCCCATGATCGCCTTCGCCGCCGCGACAAGCTTTGCGCTGCAGTGCTTGGGATGGCCAGTAAGGAAGGGCGGCTCGGGATCGTACTCCATCAGGAGCTGGGTCACCTGCGCGACCTCCTCGCCGCGCAACTCGGCGAGCAGCGTCAAGCCGAAGTCGATTCCGGCTGTCACACCGCCTCCCGTGAAGCGGTTGCGGTCGGCGACGACGCGCTCATGACCGGATTCGATGCCGAGCGCGTCGAGGATGTCGTGGCAAGCCCAGTGCGTCGCGGCGCGGTGACCATCGAGGAGCCCCGCCATGCCCAAGATCAGCGAACCGGAACATACCGAAGTGACGTAGCGCGCATCACGGCCTCGTTCGGCGAGGAACGCGATGATCGCTTCGTCCTTCATCGCCTCGACCGTCCCGAACCCGCCCGGCACAAACAAGACGTCCAGCTTCGTGGGTGCGTCCGTGAAGGTCGCGGTCGGCATCACCGCCACACCGCTGTCGGTCATCACCGGATCAAGGGTCTTCCAGAACAAATGCGTACGGCCATGCATCCCAAGCGCCGAC
The DNA here is from genome assembly GCA_965276815.1 of Acetobacteraceae bacterium. Classification (GTDB taxonomy): domain Bacteria; phylum Pseudomonadota; class Alphaproteobacteria; order Acetobacterales; family Acetobacteraceae; genus JAVVHH01. Next base: position 9,897 of record CBDIBE010000006.1, read on the forward strand.
TGGGGGCCGGCCAGATCGAGCAGCGTCATGCCGGGATAGAGAAGCATCCCGATTTCGAGCGGCGTCACATCCGGAGCGAAGGCGGGCATGCTTGTCACAGGCGTTCTCCCATTGGGTGAGCGGACTGTAGGACGCGCGCTCAGGCCAAGTGAGTGGCGGAAACGACAAATAATGCAGATATCCTGCCAAACCAATCGCCTCGTGTTGAAGGCCAATGTAGGAAATGCTAAGCATTCGATCAGCTTCTAGGAGAATCCTGCCATCCATAAGGTTGCAATCCTTGCCGTCCACGGTGTGGTGCCGTTTGACCTGACCATTCCGCACGAGGTGTTCGGCCGCGTACGGCTCGCCGATCGCACGCGGGAATATCAGGTGCAGGTATGTGGCGAAGCGTCGGAGGTGCGCGCGCGGGGCTTCGGCATTCGCGCTCCTTGGAATCTCGACGATCTTGCTATTGCCGATACGGTGATTGTGCCGGGCATCGAGGACCCGACCGCGCCTGTACCCGACGCGATCGTCGCCGCCATTCAATCGGCTTATGCAAATGGTTCGCGCGTCGTCTCGATCTGCACGGGTGCATTCATCCTTGCAGCGGCGGGGTTACTTGACGGCAAGCGAGCGACCACGCATTGGGCCGCGGCCGACTTACTGGCGCGTCGTCACCCCACTATAAAAGTGGATCCCGACGTCCTGTTCGTCGACGAGGGGCGGGTCGTGACTTCCGCTGGAATGTCGGCAGGGCTCGACATGTGCTTCCACCTGCTCCGGCGCGACCACGGCCACGCCGTCGCCGCGCAGGCGGCGCGGATGGCGGTGGCGCCGCTCGATCGTGAGGGCGGGCAGGCGCAGTTCATTCGGCATGAGGAGCCCGGCTCGACCTCGAGCCTAGCGCCAGTGCTGGATTGGATGCGTGAGAATGCCCACCATCGCTTGTCGATCGACGATCTCGCAGGCCAGGCCGCGATGAGCCCCCGCACCTTCGCGCGTCGCTTCCGCGAGCAGACCGGCACCACGCCCCTGCAATGGCTCATCATCGCCCGCGTCCGCCGCGCGCAGGAGTTGCTCGAGACGACTCCACTCTCGCTTGATGAGATCGCCGCAGCGGCCGGCTTCGATGGCGCTCCAGCGCTCCGTGAACGGTTCCGTCAAACGGTTGGCGTCAGCCCCAAGGCGTACCGCCGCTCGTTGGGTTTCCCAGAACAGTCAGGAGTTGAAAATGAGCCCAGGAACCCGTGAGGGATCGGTGAAACAGCTGGACGTCAACGGTCTGCAGATGAAGACGGTTACGGCGGGCACTGGACCTGTCGTGCTGCTCTGTCACGGATTTCCCGAAACGCACCACTCCTGGCGAAAGCAGATGCAGCCGCTTGCGGATGCGGGCTTTCGTGCCGTCGCGCCCGATCTGCGCGGGTTCGGCGGTACGCAGGGTCCCCAGGGGGTCGATCACTATGGCATGATGGAACTTGTCGGCGACGTCGTCGGCATTCTTGATGCCCTCGAGGCGAAGGACGCGATCATCGTCGGAAACGACTGGGGTGCGACGCTCGCCTGGCAAGCAGCGCTGATGCGGCCGGACAGGTTTCGTTCTGTCGTGGCTGTAGGTGTGCCGATGATGGACCGATCCCCCGCGCCACCGACGACGATGTTTCCCGCCAACGAAGATGCCGAATTCTACATCAAATATTTTCAGCGCGCGGGTGAAGCGGAGGCTGAGCTCGACGCCGACGTCAGAACAAGTCTGCTGAAAATTATGTTTGCAGCCTCGGGCGACGCCGGTCCTCGCGAACCGGGCGACGAGACGCCCAATCCATTTGGTATGATCCAACATGCAGGTGGGCTGCTCGGTCCACTGCCTGCTCCCGATACCCTGCCGCCGTGGCTCGAAGAATGGGACTTTGAGGCATTCACTTCCGCCTTTCAGGCCAGCGGCTTTAGAGGCGGGCTCAACTTCTATCGGAACATGGATCGAAACTGGCGGGACCAGGCAGCATTAGCGGGCCTGAAGGTAACCGTGCCGGCATTGTACATGGTCGGCGAACGCGACACGGGGTTGGCAATACCGGGCATGGGGGAGATCATCGAAGCCATGCCCAAGCTTGTGCCCAACCTTCAAGAAAGCGTTCGCTTCCCAGGCGCTGGCCACTGGCTTCCGCAAGAACGCCCTGAGGCGTTTAATGCTCGGCTGATCCAATTTTTCAGAGACGTTTTGTAATCCGGCCGCTCGCATTCCGCAAAATCGGCTGCGGACGCAACGGGATCGAACGACATGGCATACAGGTGCGGCCACGGTGACGGTGTCACCGCGAGCTCGGAAGGCGCTGACCACCGTGTTTCGCATTGCAGCCACGAAGGATAGCGGCTCAGGATGAGCATGGACCAAATGAACGCGCGTCAAAGCCGACCGTCGGCAAGCTTGGCCAGCGTGCTGCCCTGGCGATCGTGTCATCCACCGCGCCACCTTCTTGGAAATTCATCTCCGTCTTCGCCGAGCTTCGCGCGGGCCAAGCCAGGCTCCTTTGGTATTCGAATCAAGTTTAACCATGATCCTCAAATCCTACAAAGCTCCACGCATAAGAAGCTCATGACCAATGAACGGTAGGTGGAGGTTCATCGCAGCCCGCTTGTGTTCGCCAACTTCCAGAGACGGACAACTTCACTCGCCAGTCGCCTTTTCGATTGAAAGGAGTATTGCCGCTAGTTCATCGGGCGCAGTCAGCATAGCGTTGTGCCCAGTCCGGATTTCGTAATATTCCCAGTCGGGGGCTGTCTTTGCGTGCGCTGCAAAGGCGTCGAAAATTGCCATCGGATCGAGAGTTGAGCGGACGAATGTGCGGCGCTCGATCGGTTGCTTCTCGAGCCTGACCTTCTCGAACAACGACGCCATTGGATGCTTGACGAGTTTCGCAGCGAAGCGTGCCTGTGCGTCGGCATCGGCGAACGGCCCAAACTTTGAAATTGGGAAGAAGTTGTCGACCCGCCAATCGCCGTTGGCCGCATCCAGAGCAGCCTGGGTTATTGTGGGCCCCGCGTAATCAGCCGCTGACATGCCGTCTGTCGGAACCGTGGCGTCCGTGTAGACAATGTGTGCGATACGGTCGCGCACGCGGTCTGCGGCACCAGTGACGACAATGCCCGAGTAGCTGTGCCCTACGAGCACGACGTTGTGCAAATCCGCGCCCTCGATTACCTGGACTACGTCATCGATGTGCGTGGAGACATTCGTGTCGGGAGTTGCCAGTTCAGCTTTCGCGCCCTGACCCGTCAGATCGACAGCATGAACAGTATGCCCGTCGGCTTCAAAAAGCCGCTGCACCTTCTCCCACGCCCACGCCCCGTGGAACGCACCGGCCACCAATACGAACGTCGTCATGCTCGATCTCCTTGTTGGAACGGCACCCTCGCCGTCACCTCAGAAGGCCGTATTTGCCAACGATTTTGCCGACTGCCTTGCGCGGCCCGTGTACCCCCACCCCGACGTAAACAAGGGCATCTGTTGCCGTGGCGGCGACCGCCGCCAAGAATGCACCATAGTCGTTTGTCTGCTGCCCCTGTATTGGAAAATCCACGACGTCGAGATCCTTCGAGAGTGCCTTGGCTCGGATTCCGGCCAGTGCGGTCGCGGGAGCTCCTAGCACCGTGATGCCGATCGGGATTAGGCCAGGATGGGCCCAACCCGATTCATCGAGCAGATCGGCGCCAGCCAGATGGGGCAACTTCTTGCCCATGGTGAGTGCGACCACGGCGGCAGCATTGGCGGCGCGACCTGGTGGAAGCGCCTCGTCCACAACGATGACGCAACGCGAGGGTTCGATTTCTTGGCTGGTATCCGACATCAACGTGCTTGTCCTGCTTGGCGAGAGGGGAATGGTCGGGCTGCAAAGCGATCAGCCGACCCGTTGCGTCCGCCGTTCCCCTGGGCCGCGCGGCGGCCAACGGACATAGTAGGAACGACAGCCGGGTCGATAACCGAAGCAACCCGAAAGACGATACGGCTGGCGCCGACGCATTGGCTGGATTTGGCAATGGTCTGGTTCACAGGTACAGTTGTCCGATAGCGACAGTGACGGCGGCGCCGCCGATCATGACCCGCAGCCCCGCGCTGTCCCGCTCCCACGAGGCGTGAATATCGCCGTCACGACCAATCTCGATGCCTTGCTCGGCACGAAAGCTGCCGCTAGTCTCGCCAGCGTGTTTGTGCCGCGCCAGGAAGGCAGCCACGGAGCCATTTCCGGAGCCGCAAACCGGGTCCTCGCTGACGCCGTGGCCGGGCGCGAAGGTCCGGAGGCGGACGCGGACCGGCCCGTCACCGCACTCCACGAACACGGTCAAGCCCGCGGCCTGTAGCTCGCCGCACTCACGCTGAATCAGCCCTTGGTCCGGCCGCAGGGCCGAGATGGCGGCGAACCGGCCAAGCTCGACCACCAGCCATTGCACACCGGTCGATACCACTTGGACCGGGCTGTTCGCCAAGTCGTTCTCTTCGCAGCCGAGCATTCTCGCGACGGTAACCTGCGACAACCCAACGTCGCGGTAGGACGGCACACCCTGGGTCATGCGCAGCACAATGCCCTCCGTTCCAGGCAGCACCTCGATCGGAACGATGCCGATGCCGCACTCCTGGCGCAGTAGCGTCTTCGAGGCCAAGTCCCGCCGACGCTGCATCATGGCATGCGAGGCCGCGAGCGTCGGATGTCCGGCAAAGGGGATCTCGTGCATTGGCGTGAAGATGCGGGCCCGGTAGTCAGCCTCCACGTTGCTTGGCTGGACGATGAACACCGTCTCCGACAAGTTCATCTCCCGGGCGATGCGCTGCATAGTCTCGGTCGAGAGCTCATCGGCCTCGAAGACGACGGCGGCCGGGTTGCCGAACAGCGGTCGGCGCGAGAAGGCGTCGACCTGCACGAAGTCCATGAGCATGAAACGGCACCCTGGGTGAGCATTGGGACAACCTTGATCTATTGGCCCTGTGGAAACGGAAGCGTAGAAATATTGACGCTTTCCTGCATCCAAAATAGTGTCACGTGACACTTCAGGAGTTGATCGTGCTGCTGCGCTCCAACTGGCAACCCCGCCTCGCGCCACCCTGCCTCGCGTCAGGCATCAAGCAGCCGTCCGATCGCCTTGCGACGGCTCTAGCCGAGGATATCCTTATGGGCAGGCTCGGGGCAGGAGACCGGCTGCCCGCGCACCGAGACCTTGCTTATCGCTTGGGAATAGGCCTCGGCACGGTCACCAAGGCCTACGCCGTCCTCGAGCAGCGCGGCTTGCTGCGCAGCGCGAAGGGACGCGGAACTTTTGTCGCGGTCGCACAGAGCCGGCGCGGTCCGATGATCGACTTGTCCCGCAATGCACCACCCACTTCAATAAGCCACCGAACGTTTGCCCAGACCCTGACTGCAATCGCTCGCCGGGTGGATGCCGACCTGTTCAGCTCCTATCCACCCATCGCTGGTCATGCCGAGCACAGGCGCCTGATGGCCGCTTGGTTTGGCAGACTGGGCACGAAAGTTGATCCGGACCACCTGCTGCTCACCAGCGGCGCGCAGCACGCGCTTTCTGTGGCGTTCTCCATGGCTGTGTCTACGAATTCCGGCCCACTTGTGCTGATGAATTCTGGCCCACCTCCCGGTAGATAACTGGCTGGCGCGGAGCGTGAGGCTCGCACCGTCCCTGAGCGTCTTGCTTGGGTCCTCCTGCTACGTCTTTGCCGTCTTGCGCTGAGCGGTCGTGCGGCGGAACCGGTATGAATCGGCGCCCGTGGTGACGATGTGCGCACGGTCGGTCAGCCGGTCGATCAGCGCCTTGCATAACCTTGGGTTCGGGATCACCTGCGACCATTCCGAGAACGGCAAATTGGTGGTCACAATCACTGCCGCCTTCTCCGCCCGGTCGGCAATCACCTGGAACATCAACTCGCAGGCAGTTTCGGCGAGCGGTACATAGCCGAGTTCGTCGATGCAGATCAGGTCGAGCCGCTCCCATCGACCGAGCGCGCGACTGAGCTGATTGGCATGCGCCGCCTCCGCCAGCTCGTTGATCAGCGCCGTCGCCGTCGTAAACCGCACCCGGCGCCGCTGGCGACAGGCCGCGACGCACAAGCCTGTCGCGAGATGGGTCTTGCCTGTGCCAGCTTCGCCAATCAGCAGGATCGGCTCGGCCTTGGCGACATACTCGCCCTCGGCCAACGCCCGGAGCTGCGATGCTGCAACGCCGGAGCGGTCGAACTCGAATTCGTCGAGCGTCTTCATCCGCGGCAGCCGCGCATCGTGCAGCAAACGCGCAATTGACCGGCTCTCCCGCTCCTCCATCTCGGCCGCCAGCAGCGCCTCGAGGTAGCCGATATGCGTCTGACCCTCGCGTGTCGCGGCCTCGGCGAGCCGGGCGAACTGCCCGCCGATCGTCGGCATGCGCAGTGTCTTGCAGTGCTGGCGGATCGCTTGCTCCTGCAGATCGCTCATCACGCGGTCCCCGCGCACGGCCCGGACAGCAGCACGTCATACTCCGCCATCGTCGGCAGCGGCCGGTCGTAACGGGCGAGGTCGCCGACATCGATCGCAGCAGGCTGGCTTTTGCGCAGCCCGGCCTCGGTCAGCAGATAGCGCACCGCCGCGACATCGCACGCGCCGAGCGACACCGCCGTGGTGATCGCGACGCGCAGCGCGTCATGACCGAACTCCCGAGCCAAACCGACCACCGCCACCATCGCGCGGGTGCCGTTCTGCTTGCCGTGCCGGGTCAGCAGCCGTTCCCAGAGCTCGTCATAGCAAGGTGGCCAGCGACCGGCCGCGCGCATCTGGGCGAGTGGTTTGGATCCGGCAAACGCACCAGGCTTGTGGCTCAGCACGTCGAGGTAATGCTCCAGGTCCAGCACCTGCTGACGCCGCCGATGGCAGCGCTCGTGCCGGGCAACCCGGCGGCCAGAATGCCAGATCTCAACGTGCAGCGGGTACACGCGCGCTTCCACCCGGCTGCCCGCGCGCAGCGGCACCGAGTAGGCGTTGGTCTTGACCAGCACACAGCCCTGCTTGTCCACCAGCGGAAACGTCACGTCCGCCAGGTCGAACCCGTCCGGATGGCGCGCCGTCAGATGATCGCGCTCGACCACCATCGCCACACCGACCGGCTCCGAGCGCCCGTCCAGGATCCGCGCCTCATCCGCGCGGCAGCCCGTCAGCAAAAACGCATTCAGCGCATCGAGGTCGGCGATATCAGGCACTGGCACGAGGTGATTGCGACGGAAATAGCCACCCTCGCCCTCAATGCCACCTTTCTCATGACCCTCGCCGGGGGTGCAGAACTCTGCCGCAAAGCGCCAATGCGAGCGGAACGCCACGAACCGGACCGTCTCCTCGCGCCGGTGACCACGCAGGATCTTGCGCACCGCGCTGGCCAGATTGTCGTAACGCAGTAGTCGGAACACGCCGCCGAAATAGGCGAACGCGTGCTCATGCGCTTCGAGAAACGCTTGCTGCGTCGCGTGCAGATAGGCGCGGTGGAACGCAGCCCCGCTCGCCATCGATCGCATCGCGAACACCTGCAGGCGCGTCCGCTCGCCACCGAGATCGGCCCAGGCCTCATACCAATCCACCTGCGCCTCATGGCCCAACGCGTAGCTCTGCGGCACGAAAGTCTCGCGCTTCACCAGCCCCAGCGCGCGCTTGCGGGCGCGAACGTGATTGCGCACCGTCGACTCCGCGACCGCGGCATCGGGGAACTCCGTCAGCAGCCGGCGATAGATCCGCCGCGCCGTATGTCGCTGCTTGCGCGGAGCCCGACGATCCTCGTCAAGCACCTGGTCGATGAACGCCGCGACCGCGTCCAGCTTCGGTTTGACCCGGGCCGGATAACGACGACGCGCCGGCAGCGCGTCGGCGATCGCCTGCCGCACCATCCGACGGTGCACGCCAAATTTCGCCGCCACACCGGCGATCGTGCCGACACCAAACTCATGCTCCTGACGAAGCTGCTCGAACAATTCCACTTTGGCGTTCCAATCCACTCCGAGCCCCCCGGCAGAATCAGGGAAACCCTAGGTTGAGGGACGGCAGGTGGGCCAAAATCCGTCAGCACTCTGGGCCAACATTCGGTAGCAAAGCCATCTCCATCGTGTGCGGCAGAGGCGGCACGATCTACACTGAGGCCGAAACTTACTCCGGGGCGCTTTCTATCGCCCGCCATCTTGGGCTTAGGTTGGTGGGCCTGGCGATAGACGAAGAGGGTATGTGTCCGGACGCGCTGGATCAGGCGCTCGCGGAAAGCGACGCCGCGCCGAAGGCGGTGTTCGTGACGCCCACCGCGCAGAACCCGACGACCAGTACCATGGGACTGCGGCGGCGAGAGGACATTGTGCGGGTGTGCCGGGATCGGGATGCATGGATTGTTGAGGATGATGTCTATACGCTCGAGGCTTTGGCGCACCTGCCGCAGCTCGCCGCCTTGGCACCAGAGCGAACACTGTACGCCAACAGCCTGTCGAAGACCCTTAATCCAGCCCTTAGAATCGGCGGCCTGGTGGTGCCACCCCGCTTGCAGGAGAGCGCCGAGACCGTCCTGCAAGCGACGTGCCTAATGGTCTCGCCTCTGAGCTGCGCCGTGATGGAACAATGGATCCTGGACGGCACGGCGGATACGATCGGCCGCGCCATCCAAGAGGAAGGCCGGCGGCGGCAGGAGCTTGCTCGCACAATCCTAGGGCCGGTGATGCGATGGCCCAAACAGGCTGGATACCATGTATGGCTGCCCATGCCGCGTCGCTTGGCCGAGCAAATCGACGATGCCGCCCAGGTCCTCGGCATTAAGGTTACACCACCTGCCTCGACAGCGGCCTGTCCACAAGCGGAGGAGAGTGGTATCCGCCTCTGTTTGGGTACGCCGGCGATTTCGGACCTTACAGCCGCTCTCGTCCGAATTTCCGGACTGCTTTGCAACTTGGAAGCCGGTTATTCCGGCTAAATGTCTTCATTCAAATTGACAAATGGTAATTGCGGGTCACTGCCAGTGTGGCGACAATGTGATTAGTTGGCGTAACGCATACATAGCTGAGCATGGTCATACCAACCGGCCTACAGCCTTAAAGAAGGTGTAGCAGAACACGCCATCAGGCTCGGCGGTTCGGTATAGCGCGCGGGTGCCAATGTCAAAGGCATCCGGCGTGGTGATGCCCGCAGCAAGCGTGCGCTCGCGGACGCCCTCGACCATCGCCGTGAAGGTGCGCCGGATGAAGCCCTCCACAAGATCAGGCTTGCTCGCTTCCACATAGACGATGAGCGGCGACATCCGAATGAGCTCGTACCCGGCCTCAGACAGCAGCTAATAGAGCCGACGCCCGATCATAGCATCGCCACCTGCCCGGCGCTGCAGCTCCACCTGGCACACAACGGCTGCACGGGCCGCCTCGCTGTCGGGATGGAAGCAAATCGAACCGTGGTCGCCCTCGATCACGGTAATCGTGCCGCCCCGCCGGAGCAGGGGACGCAGGCCCGCAAGCGTGGCGGCGGGATCATGCAGGTGTTCCAGGACGAGGCAGAGGAAGATGTGATCGAAGAAGGCTGGCGCAAATGGAAGCGCAAGAAGGTCCGCCTGCCGGAACTCGACGTTACCAAAGCCCACGGCCGAAACCCGTGCCTTCGCCTCGGCCAGCGATGCAGCCGAAACGTCGACGGCGACGATGCGTGCGCCCTTGCTGCGGTGGGCGATTGCCACCGTTTGCGCTCCCGTGCCGCAGCCGGCTTCCAGCACAGTGCTCTCGTCCAGGAAGCATGTGTCCGCGTGCAGCAGCTCCTCCAGGGTGCGCGCCTGGTCTTCCAACCGCGTCGCCTCCCGTCCGTCGTAGCCATGAACGTAGCCAACCATGCGCCTGCCGCCTTCTCCTGGTTCAGGCCATTCCTTCCACGTGGGGCGCAGGTGTCTTGAACAGGATTGCAGCCCCGCGTTCAGGCAAGGGCAGCCTGGTAGCGGGCTGGGGTGACGCCGAACTGGCGGCGGAAGGCGCGGGTCATGTGGCTCTGGTCCGCGAAGCCCGCATCCTGCGCCGCTTCGGCAGGAGTTTAGCCGGCGATGAGGAGCTGCCGGGCCAACCGCACGCGGCGCTGGAGGAGGTAGGCGTGCGGCGTGACGCCCGTTTCAAGTACGAATCCGCGCAGGAGTTGGAACCGCCTCACCCCGGATAGCGCGGCCAGCTCGGCCATGGTAGCCGGAACCTCCGGCGCGTCGTCTAGGCGCCGCCGAGCCATCGCCGCCGCAGGAGTCGGGCCAGTGTCCGCAACAGGTCCTCCTCCGGGGCAAGAGGCTCAGGCACCGCGGCGGTCGCCCGCACAAAAAGGCGGGCAAATAGGGCTCTGACTCAATCTCGGTGCACCTCGGTTGCCATCTTATGCGGCACCGACGAGCCGGGCGCACAGCAGGTCGAGCCCTGCGCGGCCATACATTTGGCGTTTTACCAGCTTGAGCCTGGTGATTTGTCCCTCCGTCTGTCCGTTTGACCATGCCTCAGTGAGCGCAGCCGTAACCGCAGCCAAGTCGGCCTTGATGCCTTTGCAGAACGAGGCCAGGAGGCCCGTTTCGCTGTCAGCCATCCACGGCACGAGCGCGGCCGTGTCGCGCGTCCGGATCATGCGATGGAAACGATCCAGTATCGTTCGTGCCGCGGCCAGCGCCGGAACACCGGCCTCGACCCCCGCCACCGTGACCGCCTCCGCCTTCGTCAACTGCTCACGCCGCATGGTCATCAGGTGGCTCAGTTTTCGCGCTGGTGGCGGCTCACCGGGTCGTCCCGGGCCGGCTTTCTCGCTGCGCCGGCGCCGTGTCGCCCACTCGGTCACCACCCGCAGGCCGCCCTTGAAGCCGTCAGCCCGCAGACGACGCCAGAGTTTGGTGCCATTGCGGCAACCTGCATCCCACTCGGCGTGGAGCTTGACGAGATGATCGTCGATTGTGCTCGAGCGGCAGCGGAATACATCGCCGTCCTCGCCGCGCATCACGCTGCGGACCAGCTTTCGGCTGCGGCCGGTTCGACGGGTGATCTCTTTGATCGGCATACCTGTCTTCGCCAGATCCCTGACAATCTTGTTGTTCTGCTGCCGCCTTAGGAAGCCGTCATGTTGAATGCGCTCAGCGGAGGTCAGCAGCGCTGGGTCGATCTCGCTCGATGCAAGCGCCTGACGGATCGACGGCATCGATCGCCGGACCGCATCGAGGAACGCTGCACTGGCGTTCTCCATCAGGTGCCGGCGATCAGCGACCTGCACGGCTTGTGGTGCTCCTTGCGTCGCGGCTTGCCCGTAACTGCCACCGCGGTCACGGGAAACGACCGTAATTTCCGGGTGGTCGGCCAGCCATGCCGCGACGGTTGCAGCCTCTCGGTCGGGCAGCAGGTCGACGACCCTGCGCCGTTCCGGATCGCAAACGATGGTGCCGTAACGTTGACCCCGCTTCCAGGCGAAGTCGTCGATGCCGACAATACAGATCGGTGCGGTCGCGGACCGCATCGACCGCCGCCGCACCACTCGCAACAGCGTGTCTCGGCTGACCGGCAACATTAATCGGCGAGCCAAATTGGCGGCGGGGCGGCCACCGAGGGCGATCCCGATGTGGTGGACGATCGCCTCAAGCCGTGACGTTCGCCTCGCCGCCTTGGGGGCGATATCGCCATTCAGCGCCTCGCCGAAGATCTTCCGAGCGCACCCGGCATTGCCACAACGGAAGCGACCGACTTGCACCTGCAGACGAACAAGACGTCCCTGCGAGGGGAGGTCCAGCAGCCGTCGATCATAGCGGCTATGGATCTGTGACGACCTTTCTCCGCATGCCGGGCAGGCGCCATCGAGAGCAGTCGGGTGGGCAATGATAAGGAGATGGTCCGCTTCGCACGTCACCCTGTCGATGACCAAACCCGCAGGCGAAACCGCCTGGAGTGACGCTCGTCCCATAGCAACCGCCCCCAATCGTGGACGTCCAAACTACCCGATCTGCACCGAGATTGAGTCAGAGCCCTTTTTGGACGCCGATATGGAGTGCGCCCCTGCGGGTGGACAGATTCAGGCTGCAGTTTTGACCGTCTGCTGGGCGTGTTGATCCTCGAACTGCAGGGGGCTGAGATAGCCGAGAGCAGAATGTAGGCGGCTGCGGTTGTAGACGTCGTCGATAAATCTCGGAAGGTCCGCGGTGACATCCTCGAACGTCTCATAGGCGGCCAGGTAGACGGCCTCGACCTTGAGCGTCTTCATGAAGCTCTCCGCCTTGGCGTTATCATACGGGTTGCCACGGCGACTCATCGAGCCGATCAGGCCATGGGTGGCCAGTAGCTCGCGATAGACTTCCGAGGCATATTGCGAGCCGCGATCGGAATGGTGAATGCAGCCTCGAGGCGGCACTCGGGTCCGGATGGCCGCCTTGAGCGCAGCAACGGCAATGCGAGCGTCCATCGATCGGCTGATGGCGTAGCCGACCACCTTGCGCGACCAGGCGTCCAGGATCGCCGCCAGATAGACGAAACTGCCCGGGATGGCGACGTAGGTCAGGTCCGCCACCCAAAGCTGGTTGGCGCGTTCGGCGACCAGACCCTTGGCCAGGTTGGGGTAGATCGGGCCGGCATGGTCGCTGTCGGTCGTGACGATATAGCGACGGCGCCGTTTAGGCTGTAGGCCGTGCTCGCGCATCAGCCGTCGCAGCTTCTTGCCGTTGACCACGACGCCCTGGTGACGCAGGGCGGCGCCGACCCGGCGATAGCCGTAGCACTCGAACTCGTCGCAGATCATCTCGATACGGCCGACGAGCGCATCGACGCCGAGGACAGCCGGTGACGTGTCGTAGAACGTCGATCGTGCGAGGCCCATCAGCTCGCACCCTCTTTGGACGGAGATGGCGCCGGGCCGGTGACGATGGAGGTGATCGCGCTTCTCGGCCGGGGTGCATGCTTCAAAGCCCCCTTTAGCAGTTCGATCTCGAGCGCCTGGCGGCCGACCATCCGCTCCAGAGCCGCGATCTTGGCTTCGTATTCCTGGATCAGATCGGCCGCTTGCACGTCCTCGTCCAAAGCGCCCGCTTCGAACTTGCCGACCCAGATTCGGATCAACTGACGTGAGACGTCGTGGCGTTGCGACAACGCGTGCAGAGTTTCCCCCGCCAGGAACTCCTCAGCCACCTGCCGCTTGAATGCCGCACTGTGGGAACGGTGCTTCGTCATGGCTTCCATCCTCCGGAAGCCCAACAACGGGGGTCAATTCAAATCGCCCAATCTGTCCACCCGCAGGGGCGCACTCCAATAGGGGGTCCCTTTTGCGTGCCGATTGACACGGCGTTGGCCGGCATGCTCGCAGTGCCTGCGGTTGCCGAGGGGAAACCAAGCTTTGAGCCAGCCTCACGTGGTGAATTGCCGGACAGTGGACACGTTTTGGCCCGCCTGCGGTGCGGCGTGGTGCACGTGCCGCGCGACCATACCCATCCAGACGGCCGGACCTTCGCCCTTGCGGTGGTCGTCGTTGAGAGCGCACGGCAGCCCGCCCAACCCGATCCCGTCGTCTACATCAGCGGCGGACCCGGGGCACCGCTGACGATCTACGCCGGCTTCCAGGCGCGTCATCCCTATGCCGCCGACCGCGTTCGGCGGCAGGGTTGGAAGATCGCGTCCCAGGCTGCGTCGCCCATGTGCGTCAAGCCTGCCAGGACTGGGCGAGCATCAAGGCGGCGTTCCGCTTCCTTTCCAACGAGGCGGTGAGCGAAGCGGAGATCCTGACAGTCCCCTGAACAAGGACTACAGCAACGCTGCTCGGCCCTCGGTGACGGACGCAATCAAGAGTGTAATGGCGTAGACATAGTGCCCACCTTCGTCCTGCACGGCCCGCCTGACATCGTAGTGCTCTCGCCAGCCACGGGGTAGGTCCGGCGGCACTGGCGCACTGCGGCAAGCTATGTCGCACCCGGCGGGGCGGGTGGGATTCGAACTACAACCGCGCGAGAGCACGCCGGTCCACGGCCGGCTCCCGTGAGGTAGCCGCAGCGTCGAACGCTTCTCTTTATACGCTAAGACCCGACACCCCTATGAACGTACTTCCTTTGGCCAGCCCCTTTCGACATCGTTCGACGACGATCGGAGTGTATCCAATGGAAAACAGAACGCAGAGTGACCTGCCGAGAACGATACGACGGGACGAACTCAGGTCTATCGTTCCGCTTGCCGACAGCACCATTTACGAGATGGAACAGCGCGAGGAGTTTCCCCGCCGTTTCGCCTTATCTCCGCGGTGCGTCGTCTGGGACCTTGCGGAAGTCGAAGCATGGCTGGCGTCTCGCAGGTCAAAGCCTATCGAGCGCGCGCAACATCCCGATGTCCAGCAACGCCGCACGCGTCCGGTCAAAGCGCCGGGTCTGGCTCAAAAATCGGCATCGACGGCGAAATGAGGGTGGGCACAAACTTTTTCCCCACCACCCATGCGTCGATGACGTCTGACCATTCCTGCATCATGTGCCGGCGCTGCATTTCGTATTCGGCTTTGTTGTAGACGCCGCGAGAAGAACGTCCGTCCTCATGCGCCAAACACTTCTCGATCCAGTCACTGTTAAAACCGAGTTCGTTGAGAAGCGTCGAACTCGTCCGGCGTAGGTCATGCACTGTGAAAGGCTCAAGCGGGAGGCCTTCCTGCTTTGCACGCTCAACGACCGAGTAGGTGATCCGGTTAAACGTCGCGCGCGACATAGGCGCGTCCGCATCGTAGCGGGATGGTAAGAGATACCGCGAGTTGCCCGCGCAGGTCTTCAGAGCGATCATGATGTCGAGGGCCTGACGAGAGAGATACACGTTGTGGGCCTTCGAGCGCTTCATCCGCTCCTTTGGGATTGTCCAGACCGCATTTTCGAAATCAACCTCATCCCAGACAGCATCCTGCAACTCGCTCTTGCGCACCATCGTCAGCAGGTAGAGCCGCATGCCGAGCCGAATGGTCGGCAATGTCGCAACGTGTTCGAGTTGCTTCAGCATCACTCTGATTTCGGAGGGCGAAAGCGAGCGATCCTTGGGAGTGAACGTCGCGATCGAAGCGGGACCGACTTGTTCGGCCGGGTTAGCAACCTTCTCGCCATGCAGTATCGCGAACCCATAGATCTGCTTGAGGATATCGCGCACGTGAATTGCGGTAGCGGGCGCGCCGCGGGCGACAATTGCCGCGCAATGCGCTCGCAGATCATCTGGGGTGATCTCGGTGAGAAGGCGGCCACGCCACGTCGGAAGCAACTCACGCTCGAAGATCGACCGTCGCATCGCACGAGTGCTGTCGGCCATCGCAGCGGCCGTTAGCCACTTCTCACCGAATTCTCCGAAGCTCTTCGCCTCCTTGAGGCGGCGCTTCTCTCGCTGCTTTTCGATCGCCGGTGATACGCCATCCGCGATCGCCCGGCGGGCATCGATGCATTTCTCCCGCGCTCGGGCGAGCGACAGGCCGGCTGGGCCGTATTTGCCGAGATACACGGTCTCCCGGCGTCCGTTCAGCCGGTAGTCCAAGCGGAACGACACCGCACCCTTTGGTGTCACATGGACATACATCCCGTCGCGATCGGTGATTTTGTAGACCTTTTGCTTGGGTCTGAGCGCCTTGAGGGCGACATCGGTGAGCATCCCATACCTCCTCGAAAAACTACCGTCGGGCGTTTTCGAAGGGTTTCGGCCTGGAAAACGCCATTGTTTTCAGGAGCATCGACGGTAAAAACTACCGTCACCGCCTCCCATGACTCTGACGGTAGTTTCAAAAATTGGGATGAGCAATAGGGCTGACTACCGTCAAGCGGCCCGTCAAACCGGATTTCTGCCCCTCGATAGGCGCCGATAGTAACTAGCAGTATTATCGTCCATAATCAATGGCTTGTGGCGTACTCTGGCGTAGACCCGGATACGTCCGGTGGACAAAAATCATTCCCACTCGATCGTCCCCGGCGGCTTGCTCGTAATGTCGTAGGTGACTCGGTTGATCCCGCGCACCTCGTTGACGATCCGGGTCGCGACGCGGCTCAGGAAGGCGATGTCGAACGGGTAGATCTCTGCCGTCATGCCGTCCACGCTCGTCACCGCCCGGAGCGCGCACGCATTGTCGTACGTCCGCCCGTCGCCCATCACGCCCACGGTCCGCACCGGCAGCAGCACAGCAAACGCCTGCCAGATCGCGTCGTACAGCCCGGCCAGCCGGATCTCCTCGAGGAAAATGGCGTCGGCGCGGCGAAGGATCTCCAGCCGTTCCCGCGTCACCACGCCAGGGATCCGGATCGCCAGACCCGGCCCCGGGAACGGATGGCGCGACACGACTTGCTCCGGCACCCCAAGCTCGCGGCCCAGCGCCCGGACCTCGTCCTTGAACAGTTCCCGCAGCGGCTCGACCAGCTTCATCCGCATCCGCTCGGGCAGGCCGCCGACATTGTGGTGCGACTTGATCGTCGCACTCGGGCCGCCATGCGCGCTGATGCTCTCGATCACGTCCGGATACAGCGTCCCCTGCGCCAGGAAGTCGGCGCCGCCGATGCGCTCGGCCTCCGCCTCGAACACCTCGATGAACACCCGCCCGATCGTCTTGCGCTTGGCCTCCGGATCGCTCACCCCGTCGAGCTCGCGCAGGAACAATTCGCTCGCATCGCGGTGCACGAGCTTGATGTTGAACCGATCCCGCCAGGTGCGGACGACTTCCTCCACCTCGCCCAGCCGCAGCAGGCCACTATCGACGAAGATGCAGGTGAGCTGGTCGCCAACCGCTTCATGGATGATCGCCGCGGCCACCGAACTGTCCACGCCGCCGGACAGGCCGCAGATCACTCGTCCCTGGCCCACCTGCGCGCGGATGCGGGCAATGGCAGCCTCGCGGAACCCGGCCATGCTCCAGCCGCCGGACAGCCCGGCCACGCGGTGGGTAAAATTCTCCAGCAATTGCCGCCCGTGCGGCGTGTGGACGACCTCCGGGTGGAACTGGACGCCATAGTAGCGGCGGGCATCGTCCGCGATGGCGGCGAACGGCGCGCCTTCGCTGCGGGCAACGATGCGGAACCCGGGCGGCAGCCGGGTCACCCGGTCGCCGTGGTTCATCCAAACCGGCTCGCGCGCCCCTTGCGACCAGGCGCCATGGAACAGCTCGCAATCCTCCACCACCTCGGCGTACGCCTGCCCGTATTCCTGGTGGTCGCTGAGGCTGACCTCGCCGCCGAGCTGTGCGCACATCGCCTGCTGGCCGTAGCAAATCCCGAGGATGGGCAGACCGGAGTCGAAGACGGTGTCGGGGATGCGCGGCGATTCCGTGTGGGTGACGCTGGCCGGCCCGCCGGAAAGGATAATGGCGCGCGGGGCGAACGCCTCGATTTTGGCCGGATCCACGGTGGCCGGCAGGATTTCGCAGTAGATCCCGGACTCGCGGACCCGGCGGGCAATCAGTTGGGTGAACTGGCTGCCGAAATCGAGGATGAGCACACGGTCATGTTCCGGTGTGACGGGATCGGACAAGCGGTTCACCTCATGATTTCGCAGGCGTGGTCAGCAGCAGCTCGATGGGGTTCCAGACATAGGCGGTCTGCGGCACGGATACGCCGGCCACCGACACCCAGGACTCGGCCGCCTTCCGGCCGCCCAGGCGCTGATAGAACCACTTGCTGGGATTGTCGCGCAGCACCCAAAGGAACGCGCTGCCGCAACCGGACTTGGCCAGGCGGCTTCCGGCACTCTGCATCAGGGAGCGGCCGATGCCATGCTCGCGCCAGTCATCCATCACGTACAGGGTCTCGATCTCGCCCTCCGCCAGTCCGGTGCGCGCGCGCCCGGCCGTGGCGAATCCGACAATCTTGTTATCCGCCTCGGCCACGAACACGATTCGGCCGACTTCGATCGAGGATTGATACATGAATGCCTGGCGCGGCAGCGAGAGCCGGGCGAGGAAGCCGTCCGGCAGGATCCCGGCATAGGCACTGCGCCAGGCCGCGACATGAACGCTGGCAATGCCGACCGCGTCGCCCGGAAGCGCCAACTGGACGCGGATCATTCGCCGCGCTCCAGCACGGCGCCGAAGAACCCGTCCGTATGATGGCGCAACGGGGTCAGCATGAGATACGGCCCAGGACCCGGCATGGCGGCCGGCAGGGTCCAGGCCTGATCGAGCGGTACCAGCCGGAAACCGGGCGTGCGCTGGAGGAAAGCATCGACCTGCATCTCGTTCTCCTGCTGCAGCAGGGAGCACGTTGCATAGATAAGGCGTCCGCCTGGCCGCACCAACCGTGCCGCCGCGTCCAGAATGCCCGCCTGTTTGGGGAGGAGCTCCTCCAGGTCGCGCTCACGCAGCCGATGGCGGGCATCCGGGTTGCGCCGCCAGGTCCCGGTGCCGGTGCAGGGCGCATCGATGAGGACCCGGTCGAACGACCCGGCGCGGCGCTTGGCCCATTTGTCCCCGGCCGTCACGAGGTGCCGCTCGGCATTATGCACCCCGGCGCGCCGCAGCCGCCGGACCGCCCCGTCGAGCCGCGGCGCGGACACATCGCACGCGACCAGATGGCCGCGGTTCTGCATCTGCATCGCCAGCGCGAGCGTCTTGCCCCCGGCGCCGGCGCACCAATCGACGACGCGCATCTCCGGCGTCGCGCCCACGAGCGCGGCGACGAGCTGGCTGCCCTCGTCCTGGATCTCCACCAGCCCGGACTGGAACGCCGCACCTGAGGTGACCGCCCGGCGGCCGTCGATGCGCAAGCCCCAGGGCGAGAGCGGCGTGTTCTCTGTCTCCAGGCCTTCGGTGAGCAGCGCCTCGTGCGCCGCCTCGCGCGTGGTCTTGAGCAAGTTGGCGCGCAGGTCGAGCGGCGCCGGGTCTAGCGAGGCCTGCATCTCCGAAGCCAGCGCCGTGCCAAAGCGCGCCTCGAGGTGCGGCAGAACCCAATCTGGGAACTCGAGCCGGGCCGGTAGGGGCATGTCCGGGTGCTCGAGCGTGTGGCCTTCCAGGGCACGCGCGGCGTCGGCTTCCGGCTGCACGAGCGGCGCCGGCGCGTATTGACCGCCGGAGAAGGCCTGGCGCAAGCCGGAAAAATTCCAGCCTTCGAGCAGCAGCGAGGCGGCGGTGAGCAGCCTGGGTGTCGGCGCCGCCTCGACGCGGGCGATCCACCAGCCCAGCCGCCGGCGTGCCCGCAACACGCGCCAACTTCGGTCGCTGACCGCCTTCCGGTCGCCGGAGCCGATGTAGCGGCGGGCGCGGAAGAAGTCGTTGGCGACGGCGTCAGCGGGGCGGTTCGGCCGGGCCTCGATGTCGGTCAGGAGGTCTATAGCGGCGGCGAGGCGGGCTGAAGGGGTCATGGTTTGGGGGTGATAGTCCGATTTCTCCCTCTCCCTTCGGGGCCCTCCGGGAGAGGGTTTGCGAGCGCCGCGCTAGTAGCGACTAACGCCCGGTCAGGATCCGTTCCACCAATTGCTTCACGTTCGGGATGAAGCCATTGGAATAAAACGGGTCGCTCGCGAACCGGTAGGCATTGTGGCCGCTGAACATAAGCTGGTTTTCGATCTCTTCCGGCGTCTGGTCGTCGCGGCGAACCTCCTGCAGCGTCTTCTGGATGCAGAAACTGCGCGGGTCGGCCTTCTTGCCGTTGTCGAAATCGGGCTCGTGCTGGCTCCAATTGCTAAACCGGCAGGAACTGAGGCAGCCCATGCAGGCGACCATGTCGGCGGTGAGCTGCGATGCCTTCTCGGGTGTGACGAAGATCAGCGTGCTGTCCGGCGTGCGCATCGCCTCGGTGAACCCGGCGCGAATCCAGCCCTCGACCGCGAACAAATCGCTCGGCGTCAGATACACCGCCCGTTTGCGCGGGCCGATACCCAGCATGGCCGTGTGCTCGCCGATCGGCTCGGTCGTGTAGGCGACCTGGCGCTCGCCGCGCTCGCGCAGCTCCTGGATGAAGCCGTTATTGACGGCGCTCGAGTAGAAGCCGGTCGGGCTGAACTTGTTGAGGAAGACGTCGCCTTCCTTCAGCGTCAGCAGCCGGCGCTTCCAGGCATCGCTGATCGGGCTCTCCTGGGTCAGCAACGGCCGCGTGCCGAATTGAAAAGCGATCGGGCCGAGCTCCGGATTGTCGATCCAGTCCTCCCACTCCTCCAGCCACCAGACGCCGCCCGCCATGATGATCGGGGTCTGGTCGAGCCCGAAGGTGCGCATCAGCTTGCGAAGCGCCAGCACGCGCGGATAGGGATCCTCCGGCCGCTCCGGGTCTTCGCCGTTGGAAAGGCCGTTGTGGCCGCCGGCCAGCCACGGGTCTTCGTAGACCACTCCGCCGAGCAGGGAGGCGGCCTTGGAATAGGCGCGCTTCCACAGCGCGTTGAAGGCGCGCGAGGAGGAGACAATCGGGTAGTAGTAGACGCCGAACTTGGCTGCGATCTCGGACAAGCGATACGGCATCCCGGCGCCGCAGGTCAGGCCGTGCACCAGCCCCTTGGCTCCTTCGAGCACGCCGGTGATGACGCGCTCGGCGCCGCCCATCTCCCAGAGGATGTTGGCGTGGATGCGCCCCTTGCTGCCGGCAATGTCCCAGGCCCGCTTGGCCTGCGCGATGCCGCCGTGGATGCCGAAACGGATCAGCTCCTCGTGCCGCTCGCGCCTTGTGCGGCCCTCGTAAATCTGCGGGATCGGGTTGCCGACCTCGTCATAAAAGTCAGCGTTGACGGCGCTGAACGTCCCGGCGCCCCCCGACTCCGCCCAATGGCCGGAGGAGATGCCGTTCGACACGCCAATGCCCTTGCCACCCTCGATGAGCGGCAACAGCTCTACCCCGCCCATTCGGATCGTGTTGACCGCTTTCATGCCCGCCGAGATCCCGGTGTCACATATTTGAAACTTTGGGCCGCCAGACCCGAGTTTGTAGATGCGGCGGCCCTGCTTGCAGCCTTATTCCGCCGCGTCGGAACGCTCGCGCGCCCGCTCATGATCGCCGCGGTGCTCCCGGTCGCCCCGCCCTTCACCACCGCGTCCTTCGCCACCGCGTCCTTCGCCCCGGCCGGGCTTGGAGCCGACTTGCTCGGTGATGTCCGCCCCGGTCTGCTGATCGACCACGCGCATCGACAGCTTAACCTTGCCGCGGTCGTCAAAGCCGAGGACCTTGACTTTCACCGGGTCGCCTTCCTTGACCACGTCCGTGGTCTTGTTGACCCGGCCCTGCTGCAGCTCGCTGATGTGCACCAGCCCGTCGCGCGCACCGAGGAAGTTCACGAACGCTCCGAACTCGGCGGTCTTGACCACCTTGCCGTTGTAGATCACGCCCACTTCGGGCTCGGCGACGATCCCGCGGATCATGTCGATCGCCTTCTGGCTGGCCTCCTCGGAGGTCGCGGCGACCTTGATCGTGCCGTCATCCTCGATGTCGATCTTGGCGCCCGATTGCTCGACGATGTCGCGGATCACCTTGCCGCCGGTGCCGATCACCTCGCGGATCTTCTCCTTCGGTACGGTGATGATCGTGATGCGCGGCGCTGTGGCGGCGACGTCGGTGCGCGCGCCCTGGATCGCCTTGGCCATCTCGTCCAGGATGTGCATCCGTCCGTCCCGCGCTTGATCGAGCGCAATGCGCATGATTTCAGGCGTGATCGAGGTGATCTTGATGTCCATCTGTAGCGAGGTGATGCCCTGTTCCGACCCGGCGACCTTGAAGTCCATATCGCCGAGATGGTCCTCGTCGCCCAGGATGTCGGACAGTACGGCGAAGCCGCGGTCCTCCTTGATCAGCCCCATGGCGATGCCGGCCACTGGGCGGGCCAGCTTTACGCCGGCATCCATCAGCGACAGGCTGGTGCCGCACACGGTTGCCATGCTCGAGCTGCCGTTGCTCTCGGTGATCTCCGAGACCACGCGCATCGTATATGGAAAAACGTCCTTGGCCGGCAGCACCGGACGGATCGCGCGATAGGCGAGCTTGCCATGGCCGATCTCGCGCCGGCCGGGGCTGCCCATTCTCCCCGCCTCACCAACGGAGTAGGGCGGGAAATTGTAGTGCAGCATGAAGTGCTCGCGGCGCTCGCCCTCGAGCGCGTCGATCACCTGCTCGTCCTGGCCAGTCCCGAGCGTGGCAACGCAGAGCGCCTGCGTCTCGCCACGGGTGAACAGCGCCGAACCATGCGCACGGGGCAGCACGCCGACCTCTGCGACAATCGGACGCACGGTCGTGGTGTCGCGGCCGTCGATGCGCAGCCCAGTGTCGAGAATAGCGTTGCGGACCACAGCGGCCTCGACGTCCTTGAGCAGCAGCTTGGCCGCCTCGACGTTCAATCCCTCGCCGGCCAGCGTCTCAGACACCTGCTTCTTGGCGGCGCTGACCGCGTCATGGCGTAGGCCCTTATGCACTTCCTTGTAGGCGTCGGCGAGCGGGGCGGTGGCGAGCTCCTGCACCCGGGCCTGCAGTGCGGCCTGCTCCGCCGTCGGCTCCGGGAGCGCCCAGGGCTCTTTGGCGGCGTGCTCGGCGAGTTCGATGATCGCCTGGATCACTGGCTGCATCTGCTGATGGCCGAAGGAGACGGCGCCGAGCATGATGTCCTCGCTCAGCTCATGGGCCTCGGACTCGACCATCAGCACGCCCTCGCTGGTGCCGGCGACGACTAGGTCGAGCGTGGCGCCCGACGATTGTTCCACCAACGGATTCAGCACGTAGGCGCCGTCGATGTAGCCGACGCGGGCGGCGGCGATCGGGCCGAAGAACGGGATGCCGGAGAGGGTCAGCGCCGCCGAGCAGCCGATCATGGCCACGACGTCGGGGTCGTTTTCCATGTCGTGGCTGAGCACGGTGGCGATCACCTGGACCTCGTTGCGGAACCCCTCGGGGAAGAGGGGGCGGATCGGCCGGTCGATCAGGCGGCTGACCAAGACCTCCTTCTCGGAGGGCCGGCCTTCGCGCTTGAAAAAGCCGCCGGGGATCTTGCCGGCGGCAAAGGTCTTTTCCTGATAGTTGACGGTCAGCGGGAAGAAGTCCTGGCCGGGCCTGGTGCTGCGCACGCCAACCGCGGTGCAGAGCACGATCGTGTCGCCATAGCGGGCCATGACGGCGCCATCGGCCTGGCGGGCGACCTTGCCAGTTTCCAGGATGAGCTTGCGCCCGCCCCAGTCAAGCTCCTTGCGAAAGTAGTTGAACATAAAAAATTCGTCCTTGTTGCGCCGAACGGAGCCTTGCGGGGGCGGGTGCGGCGTCTCGGGCTACATGGGCGCGGTCTGCTGCTTTTACAGCCGCGGAGCCAGGTGGCCTGAGGCGCCGTCGCGATCCCTTACCGGGCCTTCGCGGCGGTGGTGACCCGGCGCCGCCATTGGCGCCGGGATCGCATATGTTAGCGCCGGAGACCGAGCCGCGATATTAGCGTTTGGTAACGCGTGCGGTCCTTATGGCTCAGATAGTCCAGCAGCCGGCGCCGGCGGCCGACGAGCATCAGCAGGCCGCGACGGCTGTGGAAGTCCTTGGCATGCGTCTTGAGATGATCGGTCAGGTTGGTGATGCGCTCGGTGAGGAGTGCCACCTGGACCTCGGGGCTGCCGGTATCGGCGGCGGCTTGCGCGTATTCGGACACGAGCGCCGTGCGGCGCTCCGCGGTAATCGACATCGGATTGACTCCGTGAAAAGGGTTACAGAAGGCGTTCGGGCTTCAGCCAGCCGTCGCTGAGACGGCAAAGCCCGATCACGCGCCCCCCCGCCATCGCGCGGGCCAATCCGCCATCGGGATTGGCTGCTCGCGGGATTCGGCCCATCAAGTCAACCAGGTTGATCGCCTGGCCATTGGATAGGCCGAAGGCCTCCGCTTGGGTCAAGGCCAGCGCCGGGATGTCGGCCAGCGCGGTCGCGACCGGAAGCAAAAGGTCCGGGGAAGCGGGCGGTGTATCTTCGTTAGCTAGGCATTTGTCCAGCGAAATCGATTGCTGTTCTGTGAAAGGCCCAACCCGCAGCCTGCGCAGGGCCGCCACATGGCCGAAGGTGCCGGTCGCCTGGGCCAGGTCGCGGGCCAGGCTGCGCATATAGACGCCCTTGCCGGACTGCACTTCAAAGATGGCTGTTTCGGCATCAAGTCGCTCCACCAGCTCGAACCGGTCGACCCGAGCCGGGCGCGGCGGCAACTCGGGCGCGCGGCCCTCACGCGCCATGTCATAGGCCCGTTCGCCGGCGACCTTGATCGCCGAGAAAGCCGGCGGGACCTGCATGATGTCGCCGATGAAGCGCGGCAAGGCGGCCGTGAGTTCTTCGTCGGTAGGGCGGCCCGCGGAGGTGGCGATGACTGCGCCGTCCGCATCATCGGTATCGCGCGCCTCGCCCAGCCGCAGCGTGAACCGATACAACTTGGTGCCGTCCATGACATAGGGGACCGTCTTGGTGGCCGCCCCGAAGGCGATCGGCAGCACGCCGGTCGCCAGCGGGTCGAGCGTGCCGCCATGCCCGGCCTTTTGCGCATCGAAGCCGCGACGGACTTTGTTGACGACGTCGGTGCTGGTGAGTCCGGCCGGCTTATCAATGACGAGCCACCCGTCGAGCGGGCGGCCACGCTTTTTACGCATCGAATATCCTGAAAGGTGAACGACAAGTATAGCGTGCCGAAGCGGGGAGTTCTATCGGCGCAGGGAGGCTTTCTACGTCCGTTGGCGGCACGGCTAAGAGGGTGGCAGCGGCGGGATCATCGCGGCAAACTTCTTGCCCGCTGCACCTCGCTCAAACACCGCGATGCTGTCATAGAAATGCATCGATAGCGTGCTGCTCGTGAAGTCGGTCGGGGTTAGCCCTTCCTTGATCCAATCGGCATTGAGTTCGTCAATCAGTCCCTTACTCCTCTCTATAAAGGTACTTTCCCGACGCAGCCCGCCCCCATATGCGGGATCGTAGGCCGTATGAAGGTCTTCGATCATGTAGACGCCGGTTTTCGACATTCTTGGATAAAGGAAGCTGAAAGAGGCGTTTACGTGGGCCATTTGGTGGCTTCCGTCATCCAGAACCACGTCAAACGGGCCGAACTCTTCAAGCAGAGAAGCTAGAAATGCAGGGTCTGATTGATCGCCGAGCCTGACCTCGATTTGGTCCTCCTCAAACGCTTTGCATGCCGGCTGATTGTCAATGCCAACGATTCGAGCATAAGGACCGAAGTAACGCTTCCATAACTGAAGCGATCCACCTTGACCGATTCCGATCTCAAGGAAGGTCATCGATTGATTAATGTAGCGGCAAAAGTGCCGTTCATAGGCGGGAAAGTAATGCTTCCACTTGAAGATTGTCCGGCCTGTGTTGCTCAGGAAGCCTTCCCATAAACTCATCCGTCACACTCCGTTTTGGCGCGATCTGTAGATGCACGCGGGCAATCGGCCGCTGCTACATCAGCATCACTGCACCCCGTTGACCGCCAGCACGCGGGACATGCGCCGGCAGGCGTCGTCCGGGTCGCGGAGCAGGCCGGCCTGGTCGGCGAGGCGGAACAGCTCGGCCAAATGCGGCAGCGACCGGGCGGATTGCTGGCCGCCGACCATGGTGAAATGGTCCTGATGACCGTTCAGATAGGCCATAAACACCACCCCCGTCTTATAAAAGCGCGTCGGCGCCTGGAAGATGTGCCGCGACAGCGGGACCGTCGGCGCCAAGATCTCGTGAAAGGTGCCAAGGTCATTGCGGTGCAGGCTGCCTAGAGCCGCCGCAGCCGCCGGCGCAATGCTGTCGAAGATGCCGAGCAGCGCGTGCGAATACCCCTCATCGTCACCGGCAATCAGCTCGGCGTAATTGAAATCGTCGCCGGTGTACATGCGCACGCCGCGCGGCAGCCGGCGGCGCATCTCGATCTCGCGATCCTTGTCGAGCAGGCTGATCTTGATCCCGTCTACCTTGGACGCGTTCTCGGTGATCACCTCAAGGCAGGTAAGCATCGCCCGGTCGAGCTCGGCATGGCCCCAATAGCCGGCGAGCGCCGGGTCGAACATGTCGCCCAGCCAATGCAGGATGACTGGGTTGGCGGCCTGGCGCAGGATGCGGCTGTAGACGCGCTTGTAATCGTCCGGGCTCCGCGCGCAGGCGGCCAGCGCCCGGGAGGCCATCAGGATGATGTTGCCGCCGAGCTTCTCGATCGCCGCGCACTGCATTTCGTAGCCAGCGATCACCTCGTCGAGCGTGGCGCCGGGTTCCAGATGATCGGTGCCAGCCCCACAGGCGATGATCGCGCCCGGCGGCGCCGCGGCGAGGCTGCGGCGGATCAGCTCCAGGCTGGTCGGCCAGTCCATCCCCATGCCGCGCTGCGCCGTGTCCATGCTCTCGGCCACGCCCAGGCCAAGCGACCAGAGATAGGTTCGGTAATCGATCGTCCGGTCCCAATCGATCGCGGCGCAGAGCCAGGGGTCACCATCGGCGAGCGGGTCAGAGACGACGTGCGCGGCGGCCAGCGCCACCCGGTTGAACGGCGGCCTGGCGGCGGGGAAGGCGTGCGGCGGCCGGGTCGTGTAGCGCTCGAGCTTGCGGCCGGCGGGCAGGGTGATCGTGGGCATGGCTAATCCATCTGTCCGGTTGCGTGGAAGTGGCGGCGGATGGCGCGGGTCAGCTCGCCAAACTCAGGGTCGCCCATCACTTCGAGGCGGCGCGGGCGGGCGAGCGACACCTCGTAGATTGCCGCGACCGCGCCGGGCCGCTTGGTCATCACAACCACACGGTCGGCGAGGAACACCGCCTCGGTGATCGAGTGGGTGATCAGCAGCACGGTCTTGCCGGTCTCCATCTGGATGCGCTGCAGCTCGAGGTTCATCGTCTCCCGGGTCAGCGCGTCGAGCGCGCCGAACGGCTCGTCCATCAGCAGGATATCGGGGTCGTGCACCAGGGCGCGGCAGATGGCGGCCCGCTGCTGCATGCCGCCGCTGAGCTGCCAGGGATATTTGCTCGCGAAGGCATCGAGCCCGGTCATCCGCAGCAGGGCGCGGGCGCGCTCGGTATAGGGAACCCGGTCCAACCGCTTGACCTCGACCGGCAGCATCACGTTCCGCAGCACGCTGCGCCACGGCAGCAGCAGCGGGCTCTGGAAGACGATGCCGACATTGCGATGCGGCTTGGTCACCTTGCGCCCGGAGACCTGGATCTCGCCGGCGCTCGGCGGCAGCAACCCGGCCACCATCTTCAACAACGTACTCTTGCCGCAGCCGGAGGGGCCGACCACAGCGACCGTCTCCCCGCTCGCGATCTTCAGATCGACCGGGCGCAGCGAGGGGACGTCGCCGTCCCGCGTCCGATAGATCTTGCTGACCCCGTCGAGCACGATCGCCGCGATCGGCGAGAGCTTAACGTCGCACGCGTCGAGCGCGTGGGGCAGCATCAGGGCAGGAAGGCGTTGGTGTAGAAGCTGTGCACCTTGTCCTTGGCCGCCGGGTCGAGTCCGCCATATTCGATCATGAGATCAACGCTCTCCTGCATCAGCTTGTCACTGACTTTGAACGGCTCATTGTTGGCGCCGGGCAGGCGATAGAGCGGGATCGTCAGCTCGAACCCCTGCTGCATCGTCGGCAGCTTGCCCCCCTTCGGGACCGCGGTCAGCACGGCCTGCGCCGCCGCTTGCGGGTCCTTCTCCGCCGCCTCGACCGATTTCACGCTGGCGCGCATGAAGCGGCGCACCAGCTCGGGGTTCTCGGTCAGCAGCGCGGTGCGGCAGACGATGCCGGAGCTGACCAGGTTGATGCCGTAATCGGCGAACTTGATCGGGTAGACATCCTTGCCGGTCGCGTCCTTGATCCGCATGCTCTGGTCCATGACGTAGCCCAGCAGCAGGTCGGCGCGGCCGTTGATCACCGCGTTGAGCTTGGTCGTAGCATCCCCGGAGACGGTGTTGAAATCGCTCTCCTTCAGCCCGGCCTTCTTCAGAAACAATGGCCAGATCTGCGACAAGCTGTCCCCGGGGGTCACGGCGACGGTCTTGCCCTTGATGTCCTCGGGCTTCCTGATGTTCTTGTCGACGAACCCCATGACCGACATCGGGTTAACCTGGATCAGCACGCCGGCGGCGGTGAGCGGCGCGCCCTTCATCGCCGCGCGCATCATCGTGGGCACGTCGATATAGCCGAAATCGGCCGACCCGGCCGCCACCGCCTGCGCCGTAATCGCGCTGCCGCGGCCCTCCTGGATGTCGAGATCGATCCCCTCGGCGGCATAAAGCCCGAGCTGTTTGCCATAATAGAACGGCGCGTGCTCGCCATAGACATACCAATTGAGCATCAGCGTCACCTTGTCGGCGGCGCGGGCGGGGCCGGCCAGGAGCAAGGCGGCGAGCAGCAAGATCAGGCGGCGCATGGCGTTTCCTTTATGGGTTCAGGCGGTCGCCAGGATTGCACCGCGCTGGCTCGCGTGCCAGGGGACCATCAGCCGCTCGGCGAGCTCCACCAGCGCGAACAGGATCATGCCGATCGCCGCCAGCACGACGAGGGCGGCGAACATGGTCGGCAGCTCGAAATTGCCGATCGAGCGCTGCAGCACGAAACCGAGGCCGGAATTGGAGCCGACGAACTCGCCCACCACGGCGCCGACCACGGTGAGCGTGATCGCCACTTTCAGCCCGGCGAAGATCGCCGGCAGCGCGTGCGGCAGGCTGATCATGCGGAAGGTCTGCAGCTTGTCGGCCTCCATGCTGCGGACGAGGTCGATCATGTCCGGCTCGACCGATTTGAACCCCTGCACGGCGGAGACCACCACGGGAAAGAAGCCGAGCAGGAAGGCGGAGATGATCTTCGGCACCATGCCGAAGCCGAACCACACGACGAAGAGCGGCGCGATGGCGACCTTCGGGATGGACTGCGAGAACACGAGCAGTGGGTAGACATAGCTCTCGACGGTCCGGTTGCTGGCGATCAGCATGGCCGCCGTGATGCCGAACACGGTGGAGAGCGCGAATCCCGCCAGCGTCGCCTCGGTGGTTGGGACGGCTTGGCCGAGCAACTCGGGCCAATCGGTCCAGAGGGTGCGGACGACGTCGAACGGAGTGGGGACTTGATACGGCGGGATGTGCAGCACGCGGATGGCGAGGTCCCAGAGCACAATCAGGACGATCACCAAGACAACCGGCCTAAGCCCGGCGGCAAGCTTGCTGCGCATGAATTCTCCAGAGTGTCACTCGACGCTTAGAAGTTTGTTCCCCCGTCGGTCAATCCGTCCGCACCCCAAAAAGCCCTCTCGCTCCGGGCTCCCCTCCGGGAGAGGGTTGGGGTGAGGGCGCTTGGGCCCGGTTGGCCTCTCTTCGTGGCTGTTGCAACACACTCACCCAACTCTATCCCCGAGGGAGAGGGCTTTTGCGAGCAGATGGCGGCGGCTGGCGCTGGTTGCACGGATCGGCTTATTGATGACAATCCGTGACTTGGGGAGGAGTCGGACCTCCATGGCTTGCGTCATCTCGATCATCAACCTGAAGGGCGGCGTCGCCAAGACGACGACCACGGTCGCGCTCGCCGAGACGCTGGCCGCGCGGCACGGCAAGCGGGTTCTGGTGATCGATTTGGACCCGCAGACCAACGCGACCGTCATGCTGATCGGCGAAGAACGCTGGAACGAGCTGAACCAGAGCGGGCGCACGCTGGCCACGCTGTTCGAGGACGCGCTCAATCCCAACCGACGCAAGTTCGACGTGGAGCGAACGCTGCAGCGGAGCGTGTCCGACGTACAAGGCGCCGAGGGCTTGGATCTGCTGCCCTCGAGCCTTGATCTGATCGACGTGCAGGATTGGCTGGCGAGCACGCCGCGCGGGGCGTTTGACGCCGTCCCGCCCACCGACATCCTGCGCGCTGCCACCCAGCCGTTGCTTGCGGAATACGACATCGTGCTGATCGATTGCCCGCCGAATATGGGGCTGATTACGCTGAACGGGCTGCGGCTGTCGGACGGCTACATCATCCCCACCGTACCGGACATCCTTTCAACGTACGGCATTCCGCAGATCGTGCAGCGCGTGGAGAAATTCTCGATGCAGATGGACCAGTTGATCCGGCCGATCGGTGTGGTGGTGACCAAGTATCAGCAGAACCTGCCGATCCACGTGATGGTCACCGAAGGGCTCAAGCGCGACGATCGGCTGCCGATCGTGTTCCAGACCAAGATCCGGCAGGCCAATCAAATGGCGGCGGCGGCCGAGTTCCTGCCCGGGCGGCGCCGGACGCTGAAGCAGAAATACGGTTATGACGGCATGGCCGAGCGCTACGACGAGCTGGCGCAGGAATTGCTGAGCGAGCTGGAGGCCGTCGTATGACGGTGCGCGAGCGCTTGCTGGCGATCGCCGATCTGGTCGGCAAGGAAGCCGAGCGGAACCCGGCGTTCCGGCAAAGCCTGGAGGTGGCGCTGGGCTTGGGGCTGCAGGACGCAGCGAAACCACGGGTGGTCAGCAAGGCGCGGGCGGGCCGCCGGCAAGCAGCGGTCCTCGACCCGGTCGAGCTCGCGCGGCAGGACGAGGCCGCGCTGCGGCCGCGCTTGGAGGCGCTCGGCCTGGAACAGCTCCGCGACATCGTGGCGCAGCATGCGATGGACCCAGGCAAGCTCGTCATGCGCTGGAAAACCCCGGGCAAGGTGACCGACCACATCGTCGAACTCGCCGTGGCCCGCGCCAGAAAGGGCGAGGCGTTCGGGGCGGATTGAGCATCACGCGATCAGATACGATCGTAATAGGTTACTAACGTAGCCCGAAACCGAGCCCGGCCAGGACTTCACGCATCCGGTCGCGCCCGCTGAGGCTCTTTGGCGTGCCGACCCGGCTCAGCACGCGGCCGATCCAACCGGTGCGGCCCATTCCGTTGACTTCCGAAAACTCCTCCAGAACTGCATCGTAGCTTTGGAAGTGGCCCGCCTCGCCTTCGGCACCGTACTGCTCGCGATGCAGCACCAGCGCCTGCGGCAGACGGGGCTTGACGGCGGTCGGGACGGCCGAGTCGGGATGGCCGATGGCGAGGCCGAAGGCGGCGAAGGCGTTGGCCGGCAAGCCGAGTTCGGCGGCGACCGCGTCGGGGTGGTTGCGCAGCGCGCCCACATAGACCGTGCCGAGACCGAGCGATTCCGCGGCGACGAGGGCGTTCTGCGCCGCAAGCGCGGCGTCGACCAGGGCGACCATGAACATTTCGAGGAATTCGAGGCCTTCGAGCTGCCGCCCGTGCACCTCACCGAGCCGCCCGATCCGCGACAAATCGGCGACCCAGGCCAAGAACAGCGGGGCCTGGCGGATGAAGCCCTGGTTGGAGGCGAGTTGCGAGAGACGCTCGCGCCTCGCCGGGTCCTCGGCGGCGACGACCGACCAGGTTTGCAGATTGGAGGAGGTCGGCGCCGACTGCGCAGCCGCCACGAGGAGTTCGAGCGTGCCCGGCGCGATCGGCTCAGGGCTGAAGGCGCGGACCGAGCGGTGCTGCAGCATCGCCTCGATCACCGCATTGCCGGGCACCTCCGGCCAGGACGTTTGGCCGCCGTAGCGGGCCTGCAGCAGCGTGGCGTGCGGCGTGACCTCCACCGCCTAGGCCGCCTGCTTTTGTTCGAGCGTGCGGCCGTCCCTGGCGTCGCGGTAGGCCCGGCAGGCCTGGCCGAAGGCGGCGAAAATGGCCCGGCTGGCCGGGTCGGTCTCGAAATGCCACTCGGGGTGGAACTGCACGCCGAAGGCGAAGGACTTGGCATCGCGCACGCGCACGGCCTCGATCGTGCCATCCTCGGCGACCGCCTCGATCACCAGCCGGTCCGCCGGCCGGTCGATCGCCTGCTCGTGCAGCGAGTTGACCATCATCACCTCCCCGCCAACGATGCCTGCCAGATCGCCGCTCACCTGCACCGTGTGCTTCAACCGGAACTGATGGTCCAGTTCGCCGTCATCGGCGCGGTGATCGTGGCGCGCATCGAGCGCGTGCACCTGCTGGTGCAGCGTGCCGCCCAGAGCCACGTTGAGTTCCTGGATGCCGCGGCAGATCGCGAGCAGCGGCATGCCGCGCCGCAGCGCCTCGCGCGCCAAGGGGAGCGTGGTGCCATCGCGGAGCCGGTCGTGCTGGTCCGGGGTCAGCGATTCCGTGACGCCGTAGAGATCCGGATGCACATTGCTGGGGCTGCCAGAGAGCAGGAGCCCGTCCACCCGGTCGAGCACCGCAAGCATCGCCTCGCCCACCGGCGGCAGCAACACCGGGACCGCCCTCGCCACCCCCATCAGCGCGCGGACGTAGCGCGCGGGGGTGGCATATTGCGGTTCGTCGTTGACTTGCTTGGAACAGGCGGGAATGCCGACGATCAGGCTCACGGACGGGACTCCATTCGATCGTCATGGATATATCACGCCGACCCGCGCGCCGAGTATGGCGCCCTCGGCGGTGTTGGGGTGCAGGGGGCGCACGGCCTTCAGGCCGAGTTGGCGAAATTGAGGTAAGAAGCGCCGTTCTGGGTTCCTGTGGTCAACACGAGCTTGGCCTTGTCAGACCAGGTCATGCCGGCGAAGGTGATGGACGCGCTGATGCCGGCTGCGCCGATATCCGTGTGCAAGGTCACGCCCGTGTAGCCCGGCGCGCCGTCGCTGGCCGTCCAGATCATGGTCGAGCTCGAAGGATCGAAGCCCCATAGGGTCAGCGTGTCGCCGGTATGGAAATTGACGAGCGTGTCCCAGGTGGGGCTGGCGCCGCGGCCGTCGACATAGAAGGTGTCGGTGCCGGTCCCGCCGACGAGGAAGTTGCTGCCCAGCGAGCCGTCGATGACGTTCGACCCGGAGCTGACGGCGATCGCGTCGCTACCGGTGCCGCCCTGGATGAACACGTTGGGGGTGGAAGCGGAGATCGCGGCGGCGTCGGCGCCGGAGTAGATGAGCTGCTGCTGCACGCCGCTGGTCGCGCCGGTGTAGGCGGCGCCCTCGGGATGGCTCGAGGCGCCGGTGACCGTGTCGGTCATCGAAAAGTTCGACGTGCCATACAGCGCGTGCACGCCGTCGGCGTCGGATTGATCCAGGTCGCGGTTGGATGAGCCGAGATATTCGTATTCGACCGCATCCGGGTCCGTCGCCTCGCCGAGCCCCAGCGCATGGCCGACCTCATGCAAGACGGTCTGGTAAAGCGTCGTGTCGGTTCCCTGGTAGGTGGCGGTGAGCGAGGCGGCGACCGGCGTTTGCAGCGGATCCTCCAGGCCGATCTGCACGCCGGGCAGGAAGCTCTCCGTGGCGCCGGTCGTGTAGCTGTAATCCGTCACGCCGACCTGGCCGGAGGCGCCAAAATCCGTCCAGCCGAACCTGATGTCCACGTTGGGCGTGTTGTCCGGGACCTCGGTGAAGGTCAGACCGGAGACGCTTTGCCACTCTGCGATGGCGGCGGTGATGACTATTTGGTAATTGCCGCCGATCGCGTCCGAGAACAGGCTGCTATTCGGGTCGAAGAGGTCGGCAAAGCTCCACGTGACGGTCGTGGAGGACCATGTTGGCCCCTCGATCACATAACCCGACACGGCGGGGCTAGGCTATTGCCGCGCTGCGGGCCGCGACCGTGCCAACAAAACGATTAATTAGAGACGAATGATGGTAAATCACGTAGGTGTCCCCGGAACTGATCCAGGGGCATTCTTAGTCTAATATTTTACGAATCTCCTAAAACCGAGACGGCCGCAAAGATAATGAGCTCGACTCCCTCCTCGACGAGCTCGCCTGGCTGCGCCCGCACTATTTCCACCGTGCCATCGCGCGGCGCCGTTAGCCGCATCTGCACTTTCATCGCCTCCAGCACCATCAGCACGTCGCCCTTCGCCACCTGGGCGCCGGGTTCGGTGTGCAGGCTGACGATGCGGCCGGGCATCGGCGCGATCAGCCGGTCTTCGCCCACCCCTTCGCTTTGCGGTGGCGCCAGCGGATCGACCAGGGCGAACTGCCAGGTGCTTCCGCCGATGAGCACCATCAGCAGGTCGCCTCGCCGGGCCACCGGGGCGCGATGGCGGACGCCATCGACCGATAGCGTGGCTTCGCCATGCCGCGCGACTTCCAGACTGGCGCCGTCCACTTGGAGCATGAACGAACCGTCAGTTCTTGGGTGGGTGCGCAGCGCGTATTCGGTCTCGCCGGCGCGCAGCAGCAAGTCCTGGTAACCGGCGCCGTTGAGCCGCCATGCCGTCGCTTCCGCCCATGGCGAATGGGTGTCGCCGCTCGCGGCCGCCGCGTCGCGCGCCGCTCCCGCGCGGGCGGACATCACGCAAGCAGCGGCCGCCACCAGGGCCAGCATCGGCGGCTCCGATTGCGCACGGTGCAGCAGGTCGGGATGCCGGTCGAGAAAGCCCGTATCGAGATGGGCCGCCAGGAAATCCGGATCTGCGACGACGCCGCGCAGCAGATCGAGGTTGGTCTGCACGCCAGCGACCTCGTATTGCAGCAGAGCGGCGTGCAGACGCTCGGCGGCGCGGGTCCGGTCGTGATCCCAGACGATCAGCTTGGCGATCATCGGATCGTAATGGACGGTGATCGCGTCACCCTGCCGGACGCCGGTGTCGACGCGGACATGCTGATCCGTCGCGGGCGGGCGCAGGTGGAGCAAGGTGCCGGTGCTGGGCCGGTAGTCACGCGCCGGATCCTCGGCGTAGAGGCGGATTTCGATGGCGTGGCCGTCGATCGCAAGTTGGTCCTGCCGCAGCGGCAGGTTCTCGCCATTGGCGACACGGAGCTGCCACTCGACGAGGTCCTGGCCGGTGATCATTTCCGTCACGGGATGTTCGACCTGTAACCTCGTGTTCATCTCCATGAAGTAGAAGGCGTCACCTTCGGCGATGAACTCGACGGTACCGGCCCCTTCGTAGCCGATGGCGCGGGCGGCGTCGCAGGCGGCGCGGCCCATTTCGGCCCGACGCTCTGCCGTCATGCCTGGCGCCGGCGCCTCTTCGACGACTTTCTGATGCCGGCGCTGGATCGAGCAATCACGCTCGAACAAATAGACCACGTTGCCCCGGCGGTCGGCGAAGACCTGGACTTCGATGTGGCGCGGCCGGGTCAGGTAGCGCTCGATCAACACGCGATCGTCGCCGAACGAGGCGCGTGCCTCGCCCTGCGCCAAGGCCAGGGCATCGGTAAATGCCGCGGGGCGGTCGACGACGCGCATGCCCTTGCCGCCGCCGCCGGCGCTCGCCTTGATCAGCACGGGATAGCCGATCCGCGCCGCCTCACGCGCGAGCATGGCCGGGTCTTGGCCCTCGCCGTGATAGCCGGGGACGAGCGGGACGCCGGCCCGCTCCATCAGGGTTTTGGCCGCCGATTTGCTGCCCATGGCGCGGATCGCCGCCGGCGGCGGCCCGATGAACACGATCCCCGCCGCGGCGCACGCCTCGGCAAACTCGGCATTCTCCGAGAGAAAGCCGTAGCCAGGGTGGATCGCCTCGGCGCCGCTGGCCTGGGCGGCGGCGATGATGCGATCGATGCGGAGGTAGCTGTCGCGCGCCGGGGCGGGGCCGATCGGCTGCGCCTCGTCGGCCAGGTCGACATGCAGCGCGTCGCGATCCGCCTCGGAAAATACGGCGACCGTGCTGATTCCCATGCGGCGTGCGGTGCGGATGACGCGGCAGGCGATCTCGCCACGGTTGGCGATGAGGATTTTCTTAAACATTTGGCGCCATTACATCCGGAACACGCCGAAGCCGCCTTCGGCGCGCCGCCGCTCGGCCCAGGGTTCGAAAGGAGCGTTCAGACTTGCCGAAATCGCCAGCGCCAGCGTGATGCGCGTCTCCGCGGGCGGAATAACCCCGTCATCCCAGAGCCTGGCACTGGCGTAATAAGGATTGCCCTGCGCCTCGTACTGCGCCTCGATCGGCGCTGTGAAAGCGGCCTCCTCCTCGGCCGGCCAAGTCCCGCCCTTGGCCTCGATCCCGTCGCGCCGGATCTGCGCCAGCACGCTCGCCGCCTGGGTGCCGCCCATCACCGAGATGCGTGCGTTCGGCCACATGAACAGGAAGCGCGGCGAATACGCGCGGCCGCACATGCCGTAATTGCCGGCGCCGAAGCTGCCACCGATGATCACGGTGAATTTCGGCACTCCGGCAGTCGCCACCGCGGTCACTAGTTTGGCGCCGTCCTTGGCGATCCCGCCCGCCTCGTATTTGCGGCCGACCATGAAGCCCGTGATGTTCTGCAGGAACACCAGCGGCACCCCGCGCTGGGCGCAGAGCTCGATGAAATGCGCCCCCTTCTGCGCGCTCTCGCTGAACAGGATCCCGTTATTGGCGATGATCCCGACCGGATAGCCCCAGATCCGCGCAAAACCGGTGACCAGGGTCGGCCCGTAGAGCCGCTTGAACTCGTCGAGCTCGCTGCCATCCACGAGCCGGGCGATCACCTCGCGGACGTCATAGGGCTCGCGCGGGTCGGCCGGCACGATGCCGTCGAGCTCGGCCGGGTCGAACAGCGGCTCGCATGGCTTGGCGAGGTCGAGCGCCGGGCGCTTGGCCCGGTTCAAGCTCGCCACGACCCGGCGGGCGATGCCCAGCGCATGCTGATCGTTCTCCGCCAGATGATCCACGACACCCGAGGTTCTGGCGTGCAGGTCGCCGCCGCCCAGCTCCTCGGCGCTGACCACCTCGCCAGTCGCCGCCTTCACCAGCGGCGGGCCGCCCAGGAAGATGGTGCCCTGGTTGCGGACGATGATGCTCTCGTCAGACATGGCGGGAACGTAGGCGCCGCCGGCGGTGCAGCTTCCCATCACCACCGCGACCTGTGGGATTCCGGCGGCCGACATCTGCGCCTGGTTGAAGAAAATGCGGCCGAAATGGTCGCGGTCGGGGAACACCTCGTCCTGATTAGGCAAATTGGCGCCGCCGCTATCGACCAGATAGAGGCAAGGCAGCCGGTTCTGCTGGGCGATTTCTTGGGCGCGTAAATGTTTCTTAACCGTTACCGGAAAATACGTCCCGCCCTTCACCGTCGCGTCGTTGGCGACGATCATGCACTCCTGGCCCATGACCCGGCCGATCCCGGTGATGATGCCGGCCGCCGGGATGTCGCCGCCGTACATGCCGTGCGCAGCAAGCTGACTGAGCTCGAGGAAGGGTGAGGCCGGGTCGATCAGCGCCCGCACGCGATCCCGAGGCAGCAGCTTGCCGCGCGAGAGGTGCCGCTCACGGGCCGCTTGGCCGCCACCGGCGCGGATCCGGTCCACCTCGCCGCGCAGTTCGACCACCAAACCCGCCATGCGTGCCTGATTTGCCTTGGTCGCCGCGGCACTTGCGTCCATCGCGCTCCCAATCACCGCCATCCGGGCACTCCCTTGTTCCCACGCGGACTATAGTACTGGTCGCGCCGGGACCAAAACTGGCGCGATGGCAGCGCTACAAGGGAAGCGGCGATCTACCAGAGGCGGCCTGGCCGGATGGATTGCACCTGGGACACGGCTTGATCGACCGCCGGACCCCAGCGCCGCCGCGCCTGCTTGGCGACCCTGCGGGCACGGTCGCTCGCGTCGTCGAATGCAGGACCTGCGCGCCGCCGGGCCTGTTCGGCGATTCTCTGGGCACGATCGCTGGCGTCGTCGAAGGCGGGGCCGGCGCGGTCCCGCGCCTGCTCGGCCATCGCTCGTGCACGATGGCCGGCGTCGCTCAGCGTTGGCCCAAACCGATCCCTGGCCTGGGAGGCGAAGCTCTGCGCCGTGGTGCTGGCCTGGTCCCAGCCGGTTGCGAGACGCTGCCGTGCTTGATCGGCGGTGAATTGCGCCTGGTCGCGGGCCGAGGCGATCCGCTCCTGCAGCGGCGGACCCTGCTCGATGACGACCCGGTTGCGCCAGGGCGACAGGATGCGGGTGATGAGGTCGGTCGAGATCCCAAAGACGGTGTGCGCCGCGGCGCCGCGGGCGTGGTCTTGCCACGGATAGTCGAGCGGGCGGCCGGCGGTGCCCAGCCACGTGTTCATGCCTTCGTCCTGGATGATCCAGGCTGCGAGCCCGAACAGGGCACCGCGGCCGGTGGCGACGGCGGGCGACATGCCGCGCAGCAGGCCATAGAGCGCTCCCATGCCGATACCCAGTCCGTAATGGATGGCGTGCCCGGCCGGGTTGTCCTTGGGGTCGCCGATATCGACCCCGACCTTGGTGGCGGCACGGTTCGCCATGACGTGGGCCGGATCCATGCCGCCGGGGCGCGCCGCTTCGGTGCGGCGGATGCGGTCCGGTCCGCCGGCGCGGTACATCTTCCAGTCGACCTTATCGAGGACCCAAACGGCAAACGCGCCGGCGATTGCGCCCGCGAGGAGGTCCCGGCCTACGCCGCCCGCCGTATATCGTCCCATCAACTGCTCCCGATCCTGCTGCTAGAAAGAACCTGCCGGGATCGGGCCGGTTTGGCAGGCAAGGGGTTGTGATGTTGAAATGCGGTGATGGAGGCAAGAATGGTCGTCGCAAGAGGGGGTAAGGCGGTTTACGGGGCGCCGCTCGGCGTGCTGATGCTGGACGCGCGCTTCCCGCGCATCCCAGGCGACATGGGCAACGCGCAAACCTGGCCGTTTCCAGTGCTTTACCGGGTGGTCCGGGGTGCGACGCCCGAGCGCGTCGTGCTCGAGGGCGCGCGCGGGCTGTTGCCGGACTTTCTCGAGGCGGCGGCGGAGTTGGTCGCGCTCGGCGCCGAGGCGATCACCACCAATTGCGGCTTTTTGTCGCTGTTTCAGCGCGAGTTGGCGGCGCATGTGGGCGTGCCGGTCGCGACGTCGGCTTTGATGCAGGTGCCGTGGGTGCAGGCGTCGCTGCCGCCGGGCCGGCGCGTGGGTGTGGTGACGGTGAGCGCCATGTCGCTGACCGCAGCGCATCTGGCGGCCGCCGGCGTCCCCCGGGAAACGCCGATTGCCGGGACGGAGAATGGGCGCGAGTTCTTCCGGGTGCTGATCCGCGGCGAGTCGCAGAACATGGATGTGGGATTGGCGGAACAGGACGTGCTGGCAGCCGGGCGGGAGCTGGTGCACCGGCATAATGATTTGGGCGCGATCGTGCTGGAGTGCACCAACATGCCGCCCTACGCCGCCGCTTTGCGCGAGGCGGTTGGGCTGCCGGTGTACGACATTTACAGTATGGTCACCTGGTTCCACGCCGGGCTGCGGCCGCGGGTTTGGGCTTAACGCGTGAAACTCCCATTTTGCTGCTGCTCTCGCAAAATAGACGTGGGACGCTAGACCGCTATCGCCCTGACTGTGTCAGGGCGGCGGTCTAGCTACTTTGGTGGCGAGCAACTTTGTCGCATGACTGGCGTCGCTGTCGCGATTCCAGTCAGGGCGACGTTGCTCTAGAGGGTCCGCTCCCACAACGTGCGAACCATGTCTTTCATCATCAGCGCCTCTTGCCAGCGGTCGGAGAGTTCGTAGCCGTCCGGGCCGGTCATCGCATATTCCGGCGGGCCGAGTTCGCAGAGGAAGGTCAGCACCGCATCGGGCCCGGCCCGGCGGCGCCAGCTGCGCATGCCATACTCCCACCAGCCCATGAACAGATCGACCCAGTCGCGCTGATGCGGGAAACCGATCTGCACCTGGACTTGCTCGCGGCTCGCCACCCTGCCGTGCAGCCCCCAGCAATTGTCGAGGATACGATGCATCAGCGCGTGATTTTCCGCGCTGATCGGCCAGGCGAACTCGCGGCCCACCACATAGTGCGAGAGGTCGCCGGTCAGCCGCAGGCCGGGGAACCAATCGAGCAAATGCAGGGTAAACAACAAATCCGTGGTCATCCGGTCCCGGTGCGTCTCGATGTGCACCGGGACCCCCGCCTGGGCGGCCATCCGCAGCCAGCCCTCGACGAGCGGGATGCACTCCTTGACGTCGTAGGGGCGGACGTCCGGCTGCAGGTTGATGTGGTCGGCGCCGAGTTCCTGCACGTGGGCGATGATCGGGCGCAGCTCGTCCACCGTTCGCGGGTAGCATTGCGCCTGCCAGCTCATGCCGTGGGCGCGCAGGAAGCCGGTCACCTCGCTTGCGTAGCCGAGATCGAAGAAGCG
The DNA here is from genome assembly GCA_965276815.1 of Acetobacteraceae bacterium. GTDB lineage: Bacteria > Pseudomonadota > Alphaproteobacteria > Acetobacterales > Acetobacteraceae > JAVVHH01. The sequence goes on from CBDIBE010000006.1 coordinate 49,764, forward strand.
GACGCCGACGCCGTCGAACCCGGCGCCGCGGATCATCTCCAGCTTCTCCTGCAGGCTCCATTCCAGCCTATCCGGCCGGCGCCGCTCCATCGCCCAGAGCGACTGATAGACTTTGAGCGATTGCGCCATTCGGTAAACTTAACGAACGTCACCGGTCGTCGTCCAGTTGCCGTTCTGCTAGAATGAGCACCCGATGGAATACGCAGACGTCGTCGCCCGCCTCAAAGAACATGAAGCCGAGTTGAAGCAACTTGGCGTGCAGCACCTCTACCTGTTCGGGTCAACTGCCCGCGACGCCGCTCGCCGGGATTCGGATGTCGACCTGTTTTTCGATCATGAGCGAGGCAAGCTCGGGCTCTTTCGACTAATGGACGTTCAGGAACTCACAAGCCAAATCTTGGGGCACAAGGCCGATGTCATGACGCGCCGCAGCCTTCACCCCGTTCTCCGTCAGCGGATCGAGGCGGAGGCACTGCAAGTGTTTTGATGGGTTCGCGCTCGCTCGCTCCGCGTCTGAACGACATGATCGAAGCAATCGACGTGATCCGCGCCAACACGGAAAACGTCACACTGGACGCTTTCGAAGCTGACCGGGATAAGCGCTGGCTCGTTGAACGCGCGGTCGAGATCATCTCCGAAGCAAGCCGCCATCTGGGAGACGAGCTGAAGCACCGGCACCCCGGCATTCCTGGCGGCAAGTGGCGGCTATCGGCAACGTGCTCCGGCATGATTATGCACGGGTCGCTCCAGACGTCATTTGGGCTGTAGCGCATGAACACCTGCCGGAGCTGGAGCAGGTCTGCCGCGCAGAACTTGAGGTCGAACAGCAGGCAGACAGGGCGCGCTGATTCGAGATCAGCTCGACGCGAGCGGCCAAGCATACGCGTGAAGGAAGCGTACGTCCGGGCCCCGGCATCGCTCAGCGCGCCTTGACCGGCCGGTTGGCGTGGCTCGATTGCGGGACACCGCGATTGAGCGACATGTGGGAGTGGGTGCAGAGCCACCGCTTCCCGTCCCGGTGAAACACCATCGTGGCGCGGCCCGGCCGGTCGAAGGGCTTGGCCGCCTCGTCGTAGCCAGTGCTGGTCCAGGGGACGACGACGCAGGCCATGCTGCCGTCTTGCGCGACCAGGATCTGCGCGGCTTCGGTATCGAAGCGGAAATCCGAGGTCTTGGGCCAGACATAGTCCCATTGCGTTGCTATCCACGGCTCGAGCCCGGGGATGACGTCGCGATGCGTGCCGAAGGCGAGCACTTCGGGATGGAAGAGCGGGCGTGCGGCGGCGTAATCGACGTCGCGGACATAGGAGGCGAAGGTCTCGAGCCAGCGCGTGAAAGTGGCGCGCGTCGCCGGGTCGGCGGTGGGGAGCAAGGAACTCTCTCCTGCGGTAAGGACGGAACTCAGTCCGCAGCGCAGCGTCTCACAGAGTAGCGCCTGGGGGAACGGATGAGCTAAAATCGCCGCACGCTCCTGGCACGCGGGTCACGCAGCAGGACCTGCTCGACATCCGCGCCTATCTGAACTCGGTCCAGCCGGTGCATAACGAGGCGAACAGCGACCAGCTCCCCTTCCCGCTCAGTTAGGCGCCGACCAGGCCCCGCGCGAAATCGATGGCGGCGAAGGGACGTAGGTCGTCGGCCTTCTCGCCCACGCCGACCGCGTGCACCGGCAATCCGAAGGCCAGGGCCAGGGCCACGACAATGCCGCCGCGGGCGCTGCCGTCCAGCTTGGTGACCATGAGGCCGGTCACGTCCACCAGCTCCTTGAACACGCGGACCTGCTCCATCGCGTTCTGGCCGGTGGTCGCGTCGAGCACCAGCAGGGTCGAGTGCGGGGCCGTCGGATCCTGCTTGCGCAGCACGCGGATGATCTTGGCCAGTTCCTCCATCAGCGCGCCCTTGTTGTGCAAGCGGCCGGCGGTGTCGATCAGCAGCACGTCGGCGCCCTCGGCGCGAGACTTGGTGAGCGCGTCGAAGGCGAGGCCGGCGGGGTCGGAACCCGGCGGCCCACTGACGACTGGGGCGTTGGTGCGCTGGCCCCAGACCTGGAGCTGCTCGACGGCGGCGGCGCGGAAGGTGTCGCCGGCCACCAGGACGGGGCGAAGGCCGTCCCGCTGATATTGCTGGGCGAGCTTGCCGATGGTGGTGGTCTTGCCGGTGCCATTGACGCCGACGACCAGGATCACATGCGGGCGCAGCGTGCGGTCGATCACCAGGGGCTGCGCGACCGGCTCGAGGATGGCGGCGATCTCTTCACTCAGCGCCTGCTTGACCTCGTCATCGGTCACGTCCTGGCCGAAGCGGCTGCGGCGGAATTCCTCGATGATCTGCGAAGCGGCGGCCGGGCCGAGATCGGCCGAAATGAGGGTCTCCTCGAGCGCTTCCAGCGCCTCATCGTCGAGCCGCTTTTTTGTCAGTGCCGCGGTGATGCCGCCGGTGAGCTTTTGGGTGCTGCGGCTCAAGCCTTCTTTGAGGCGAGAGAAGAAGCCGAGCGCCATCAGGCGGTCTCCAATCCGGCGGGGTCCGCCGCGATGACCTGGGCCTCGACGACGTCGCCGACACGATGCGGGCGGGCGAGGCGGACACGGCTAAAATGCTCCGAATGGCCGGTATCGCCGCGCTCGGCGACGACGCGGACGGTCCGGCCGAGGAAGCCGGCGTGAAACTCTGCGGCGATCGGGGCGGCGGCGGCGCGCAGGCGTTCGGCGCGCTCGCGCCGGAGGGGGACGGGGAGCGAAGGCATGCGGGCGGCGGGGGTTCCGGGGCGCTCGCTGTAGGGAAAGACGTGCAGGTAGGGCAGCCGGGCCTCGGTGACGAAGTCGAGCGTTTGCTGGAACAAGGCATCCGTCTCCGTGGGGAAGCCGGCGATCAGGTCGGCGCCGATGGCAAGGCCGGGGCGGAGCCGGCGTGCCTGTTCGATCACAGCGAGGGCTTCGGCGCGGGAGTGGCGGCGGCGCATGCGCTTGAGGATGAGGCCGGCGCCGGATTGCAGTGAGAGGTGGAGATGCGGCATCAGGCGCGGCTGCTCGGCGAGCGTGTGCCAGAGGGTGGAATCGATGGCGGCCGGGTCGAGGGAGGAAAGGCGCAGCCGGGGCAGGTCTGGCACGGCTTGCAGGATGGCGCGCACGAGGTTGCCGAGGCGCGCGCCGGCGCTGGCGTAGCTGGCGAGGTCGACGCCGGTCAGGACCACCTCGTTGATGCCGGCTTCGGCCAGGGCGCCGACTTGCCGCACGGCTTCGGCCACCGGCACGGAACGGCTGGGGCCGCGGCCCTGCGGGATGATGCAGAAGGTGCAGGCGTGGTCGCAACCCTGCTGCACGTCGAGGAAGGCGCGGGCGCGGGCGGACAGGCCGGTGATCGCCGGCGCGGGATGGGTCCTGGCCTGCGAGATGTCCGCGACAGCGCCCGGCGCGCCCGCAAGCCAGCTTGCCGGCCGCAGCTTCTCCTGATTGCCGAGGACCCGGTGCACCCCAGGCAGCGCCGCCCAGCGCTCCGGCGCGATCTGCGCGGCGCAGCCGGTGACGACGATCTCAGCCCCCGGCCGGTCCCGGCGTGCCCGGGCGACGGCGCGGCGGCACTGCCGCTCCGCTTCCGCGGTGACCGCGCAGGTATTGACGACGACCGTGTCCGCGAGCCCGGAAGCGTGGCCACGGATAACCTCGCTCTCGAAGGCATTGAGCCGGCAGCCGAAGGTCAGGATCTCGAGGCTCAAAGCTCGACGACACCGCGGAAACTGGTCGCGACCGGCCCGGTCATCAGCACGTGGCCGGAAGGCGTGTACTCGATGTCCAGCACGCCGCCATCCATCGTCACCTCGACACGCCGCCCGGTCAGTCCGCGCCGATGCGCGTTGACCACGGCGGCGCAGGCGCCGGAGCCGCAGGCGAGCGTCAACCCGGCGCCGCGTTCCCAGACGCGCAGCCGCATGCGGTCGGGCTCGAGGACCTTGGCGTAGCCGACATTGACGCCCTCCGGGAACAGATCGTGCCGCTCCCAGCGGCGGCCGTGCTGCTCGACCAGGTCGGGATTACCGACGAAGAATGTGAGGTGCGGATTGCCCATGCTGCAGGCCACCGGGTCGCCTTGCAGCGGCAAATGCAGCGTGTCGGTTTCGTGGGCGAGCGGGATGTCGTCCCAGCCGAGCCAGGCCATGCCCATGTCCACGCGGATGCGGCCGTCGCCTAACCGCTCGGCGGTGAGGTCGCCGGCGCTGGTGCGGATCACGTGGTAGGGACGGCCGTCCTGCTCGAACAGCAGTTCGGCGACGCAGCGCGTGGCGTTGCCGCAGGCGCCGGCCTCGGAGCCATCCGGGTTGCGGATGCGCATGACCAGGTCGGCGTCGGTCCTGGGCGGCGGGGCGTGCAGGGTGATGAACTGGTCGCAGCCGATCCCGGTGTGCCGGTCCGCGAGCTGGCGGACCTGGCCGGGCGAGAGGTCGAGCGAGGCCGCACGCTCGTCGATGATGACGAAGTCGTTGCCTGCGCCGTGCATCTTTACGAATGGGATCGGCATCGGACTGCATATAGGGCATCGCCGGGTCGCGGTGAACTTGCCGATCTTCCGGGTCTGCCACTGGAGAACCCGGGTGGGACAGAATCGCTCGCCACTCTCTTTCTCCCTCCGGGGCCCTCCGGGAGAGGGGTCGATGTGCGAGCTGTTTAGGCGGCTTTGGGACGGAAGCGCTGGAGGGCGGCTTGGCCGCGGCGGCGCAAACTGCCGATGCGGCCGACATCGGCGAGGCGGCGGTCCAGGAAGGCGAGCGTCGGGGCATCGTCCTCGCTGTCGTCGCGCAGCCAATACAGTAGGGTCTTGCCGTAGACGGCGGCGAGGATCGCCCGCTTGGTGTACCAGCTGAAGTCGGCCGAGGTGTCGCCGGCCGCATGCCAGATCGCATCCGTGGTCCGCGCCGTGCAGCGCGCGGCCAGGGCCGCGCGGCCCGGCGCCAGCAGCGCGCCCAGCGCGCGCCGGACCGCGTCCTTGTAGGGCCGGTTTTGCTCGAAACGCAGCGCGATGACGGCACGGACGCGGGCCGGCAGCTTCATCCCAGACAGGTCGGTCGCGCCCGCGGCCTGCTCCATCCTGCGATCGGCGAGGTCGCAATAGGCCTCGATCATATCGAGCTGGCCGCCGGGAAACAGCAGGTCGGCATCCGGCCCGGCGGAAGCGAGCAGGGTCGCCATGGTCCAGCCGGACCGCTCGACCATCGGCAGCATGGCCTCGATGGCCGCGTCCCGCTCGGGGCTGCGCTCTGGGGCGGCAATCATGTCCCGGCTGCCTGCTGATGCGCCCGGGCCAGTTCCTCGCTGAAGCCGAAGAGGCGGAAATCGTGCATGCGCATCGGATAGAGGATCCCGTCCAAATGGTCGTATTCGTGCTGGACCACGCCGGCATGAAAGCCGCTGGCCTCGGCGCCGACCGGGTTGGCGTCGGTGTCGACGCCGCGGTAGCGGACGCGCCGATGGCGGGGCACGGCGGCGCGCAGCCCCGGGATCGACAGGCAGCCCTCCCAGCGCAGCACCAACTCGTCGCCGAGCAGCTCGAGCTCGGGGTTGATCACGACAGTATTACCCATCTCGCCATCTCCCTCGGCGGGCTCGGTCCGGCCCGGCGGTATGCGGAACACGAACAGGCGCAGCGGCACATGGACCTGCGGCGCGGCGAGGCCGGCGCCCTGCGCGTCTTCCATCGTCTCGATCATGTCGGCCACGAGGCGGCGGATCTCCGGGGCGCCCGGGTCGGCGACCGGCTCGGCCTTGGCGAGCAAAACGGGATGGCCCATGCGGGCAATCTTCAGGATGGCCATGCACGATCATATGGGCCAGGCCACAGCGGACGAAAGGCTTTGGCTTCAGCCGGAATGGGTGCTAAGGAAGCGACTCCGCAGCGAAGGGCTGTACGGAGATGCTTTGACACGCCCGTAGCCGGGCAAGCGACAGGAGATGGCGGCCAAGTGCAGGTTCTCGTCCGAGACAATAATGTCGATCAGGCGCTGAAGGCGCTCAAGAAGAAGATGCAGCGGGAGGGCGTGTTCCGCGAAATGAAGCTACGCCGCCACTACGAGAAGCCGTCTGAGCGCCGCGCCCGCGAGGCTGCGGAAGCCGTTCGCCGCGCCCGCAAGATGGAGCGCAAGCGACTGGAGCGCGAGGGCTTCTAAGTTTCGGCCCGCCAGTTTTCGGTGCCAATCGCCGGGACGATTGGGTGGTCCATTCGAATCGTACGCTATTCGTTAGCGTAGATAACGCCACAGTGACGTGCACTGCAGCATAATCTCTGCCGGGCACCGTGCCAGCCTGTCGCAACAGCGGGCGAATGTGCGCCAGGCCATCGCAGCCTAAGCGGCCAAAGATACATTCACGATTCCTTACGGGCGTGCCGCCAGCGTGAATCACATCAGTTGCAATGTGGAATGCATTGCAGCCCACGGTGATTTTCGCTTGCGCGCCAAACTATTGCCGCTTTCCGAGCGCTTATAAGGGAAGGTCCGAACAGGAGTTCAGTTTCTATGCGAATCGCGCAAATCGCTCCGCTTCATGAAGCGGTCCCCCCTAGGCTGTATGGGGGCACGGAGCGCGTGGTCTCCTATCTCACCGAAGAGCTGGTTGCCCTTGGTCACGATGTGACCCTTTTTGCTTCAGGCGATTCGATCACCTCGGCCCGGCTCGAGCCGATCTGGCCGCGCGCCCTGCGCCTCGACCCGGCAATCCGCGACCCGATCGCGCCGCACATGCTGCTGATGGAGGCCGCGCGCCGGCAGGCCGGCGAATTCGACGTGCTGCATTTCCATATGGATTATTGGCCGTTCAGCCTGTTCAGCCGGCAGCGGACGCCGTTCGTCACGACGATGCACGGCCGTCTCGACCTGGCCGAGCTGCAGCCAGTGTTCAATACGTTCCCGCACGCGCCGATCGTCTCGATCTCCGACGCGCAGCGCCGCCCGCTGCCGCAGGCGCGCTACGTCGCGACCGTGCATCACGGCCTGCCGGAGAACTTGCTGACGCCGCAGCCGTCCAAGCACGATTACCTTGCCTTCCTGGGCCGGATCGCGCCGGAGAAGGGGCCGGACAAGGCGATCCGCATTGCCCGCGCTTGTGGGATGAAGCTGAAGATCGCGGCCAAGGTCGACCGGGTCGACCAAGTCTATTTCGACGAGGCGATCCGCCCGATGCTGGCGGATGGCGGCGTCGAGATGATCGGCGAGATCAACGAGGCACAAAAGCCGGGATTCCTGTCGGGCGCGGCCGGGCTGCTGATGCCGATCGACTGGCCGGAGCCGTTCGGCCTCGTGATGATCGAGGCGATGGCCTGCGGTACGCCGGTCGTCGCGTTCAACCGCGGCTCGGTCCCGGAGATCATCGAGAACGGGCTGTCCGGCTTCATCGTCGAGGACGAGCAGGGGGCGATGTCGGCGGTGAACCGGCTCAGCTCGCTGTCGCGCGCCACGGTGCGCGAGCGGTTCGAGACCCGCTTCACGGCGCGGCGAATGGCGGAGGATTATTTGGACATTTATCGCACGCTGGCGGGCGAGGACCGTTCCGTCCTGCGCGCGATCGCTTAAGCCACCCGACCAAAAGCCCTCTTCCTTCGGGAGAGGGTTGGGTGAGGGCATTCTCGGCGGAAACACCCTCACCCTCAACCTCTCCCGGAGGGAGAGGCAGAAAAAAGGGAGGTTAGTGGAGGGCTTGGGCGATTTCGTCGGTCATCTTTTTGGCGTCGCCGAACAGCATCATCGTGTTCGGGCGAAAGAACAGCTCGTTTTCCACGCCAGCATAGCCGGATGCCATGCTGCGCTTGATGAACAACACCGTCCGTGCCTTTTCGACGTCGAGGATCGGCATGCCGTAGATCGCCGATTTGGGGTCGGTCTTGGCGGCCGGGTTGGTGACATCGTTTGCGCCGATCACGTAGGCCACGTCGGCGGTGCTGAACTCGGTGTTGATCTCGTCGAGCTCGAACACCTCGTCATAGGGCACGTTGGCCTCGGCCAGCAGGACGTTCATGTGGCCGGGCATGCGGCCGGCGACCGGGTGGATGGCGTATTTGACGTCGACGCCCTCTTTCTTGAGCGTGTCGGCCATCTCGCGCAGCGAGTGCTGGGCTTGCGCCACCGCCATGCCGTAGCCCGGCACGATGATCACCTTGGACGCGTTCTTCATGATGAAAGCCGCATCGTCGGCGTTGCCGGAGCGGACGGTGCGGTCCTGCGGCACGCCAGGGCCAGCACCGGCGCCGCCGCTATCGGTGCCGAAGCCGCCTAGCAGCACGTTGATGATGCTGCGGTTCATGCCCTTGCACATGATGTAGGACAGGATCGCGCCCGAGGCGCCGACCAGCGCGCCGGTGATGATCAGGGCCAGGTTCTGGATGGTGAAACCGATGCCGCAGGCCGCCCAGCCGGAATAGCTGTTCAGCATGGAGACGATCACCGGCATGTCGGCGCCGCCGATCGGCATGATGATCAGGAAGCCCAGGCCGAGGGCGACGAGCGCGATCATCCAGAACAAGACCTGGCTGCTAGTGCCGACGAAGATGATGATCAGCACCAGCAGCAGGACGCCCAGGAATAGGTTAAGCAGGTGCTGGTTGGGGAAGATGAGCGGGGCGCCCTTCATGATCCCCTGCAGCTTGGCGAACGCGATTAGCGAGCCGGAGAAGGTGATTGCGCCGATCGCCAGGCCGATCGACATCTCGATCAGCGACTGCATGTGGATCGCGCCGGGCACGCCGATGCCGAACGCCGCCGGCGCGTTCAGTGCGGCCGCCGCCACGAACACGGCAGCCAAGCCCACCAGCGAGTGGAACGCGGCCACGAGTTGCGGCAGCGCGGTCATTTGGATCCGCCGCGCCACCACGACGCCGGCCGAGCCGCCGATTGCGATCGCCAGCAGGATCAGCAGGAAAGCGCCGCCGCCCATGCCGTTGTGCAGCAACGTGGCCAGCACGGCGATCACCATGCCGATCATGCCGAACATGTTGCCCTGGCGCGAGGTGACCGGGCTCGACAGCCCGCGCAGCGCCAGGATGAACAGGATTGCGGCGATCAGGTAGACGAAGGAGGTGAGGGACGCGCTCATCCCTTTCGCACCGGCTTCTTATTGGATTGGAACATCGAAAGCATTCGTTGCGTCACGGTGAAGCCGCCGAAGATGTTCACGCTCGCCAGCATCACCGCGATGAAGCCGAAGAACCGGGCCCAGGCGCTGTCGCCGAGCCCGACCGCCAGGATCGCGCCGACCACGATCACCGAGGAGATCGCGTTGGTCACCGCCATCAGCGGCGAGTGCAGCGCTGGGGTGACGTTCCAGACCACGTAATAGCCGACGAAACAGGCCATCAGGAACACGGCGAACAGGAATACGAAGGGTTCGACCGCCTGCGCCACCGGCTCGATCGGCGCCAGCGCTTGGGCGGAGGCGGCGTGCAGCTGATTGGCCAGAGCGGTCGCGCGCTCGGCGATCCGCGCCGCCTGGTCCGCGTAGAGATTGGGGTCCATGTGTCCTCCGGTTAGGCTGCGGCCGCGGCTGCGGGCTGGAATTGCGCATGCACGACCTGGCCGCCGCGGGTCAGCATGACGCCGCGGACGATATCGTCCGTCTCGGGCAACACGGGTCGCTTGGCGTCCTTGTCCCAGAAGGTCGAGAGGAAGGTGAGCAGGTTGCGGGCGTAGAGGCTGCTGGCGGCAACCGCGATGCGGGCGGGCCAGTTGCGGTAGCCGAGCACGCGGACGCCGTTCGGGGTAGTGATGGCTTCGCCGGGCGTGGTCGCGGCGCAGTTGCCGCCGGCTTCGGCCGCGAGGTCGACGACGACGCTGCCGGGCTTCATGCTGTCGACCATGGGCTGGGTGACTATGACCGGAGCCTTGCGGCCCTGCACGAGCGCGGTGCAGATCACTAGGTCGTTCTTCGCCACGGTGGTGGCCATCAGCTCGGCCTGCTTCTGGCGGAACGCGTCGCTCATCTCGCGGGCATAGGCGCCGGTCTGCCCCGCCGTCTCCTCGTCCTCGACGCCGACGAAGTTCGCGCCGAGCGACTTGATCTCCTCCTTGGCCGCCGGGCGTACGTCGGTGGCCGACACGATGGCGCCCAGCCGCCGCGCCGTCGCGATCGCTTGCAGCCCGGCGACACCCGCCCCGATCACGAACACCCGCGCCGGCGGCACGGTGCCGGCAGCCGTCATCATCATCGGAAAGCCGCGCTCGAACGCGGCCGCGCCCTCGATCACCGCGCGATAGCCGGCGAGGTTGGCCTGGCTGCTCAGCACGTCCATGCTCTGCGCTCGGGTGATCCGCGGCAGCAGTTCCATCGCCACTACGTCGACCCCGGCCTGCGCCAGCGAGGGCACCAGATCGGCGTCGCCCTGCGCGCCGCTCACGCAGAGCAGCAGCGCGCCGCGCGGGATGACCGCGCGGTCCGCCGGGCCGGGCATCTGCACGGCCAAGACGATCTCCGACCCGGTCAGCGCCGATTGCGCGTCCGGCGCGATCTCGGCGCCGGCCGCCTGGTAGTCGGCGTCGGCGATCGCCGTGCCCTGCCCCGCCCCCGCCTCGACCGCCACGGTCAGCCCCATGACGACCAGTTTCTTGACCGTCTCCGGCGTTGCCGCGACGCGCGTTTCCGCGGGGGCACGTTCCTTCAACACCGCAAGGCGCATGCGACGTTCCTCTTTCCAATCCCAGGTAAGATGCGTCGGCCCCGCTTGCGGGCGCAAGAGGGTGGGGTCTTGCGCTCACCAGGGGTGCCGGGCTTTATAAGTTCATTCCTCTCGGAGACTAGAATGGCGCGGAACACCATCATGGACACCGCCGAGGGACTGCGCCTGCAAGCCGCCGCGCGCGGCGAGGGCTGGCGGCGCTGGGGACCGTATGTCAGCGACCGGCAATGGGGCACGGTGCGCGAGGATTACAGCCCGGGCGGCACGGCGTGGGACTACCTGCCGCACGATCATGCCCGCAGCCGGGCCTATCGCTGGGGCGAGGACGGGTTGGCGGGGTTCGGCGACGACCGGCTGCTGTGGTGTCTCGGCATCGCGCTGTGGAACGGGCGCGACCCGATCTTGAAGGAGCGGCTGTTTGGGCTGGCCAACGATCAGGGCAACCACGGCGAAGATGTCAAGGAACTGTATTACCATCTCGACGGCACGCCGACCCACTCGTACATGCGGATGCTGTACAAGTATCCGCAGGCGGCTTATCCGTACGATTGGCTGGTGTCGGAGAATGCGCGGCGTTCGGCCGAGGAGCGGGAGTTTGAATTGATCGACACCGGCGTGTTCGCCGATAACCGCTACTTCGACGTGGTGGTCGAATACGCCAAGGCGGCGCCGGACGATATCCTGATGCAGGTGACGCTCACCAATCGCGGCCCGGACCGGGCGCCGATCCATCTGCTGCCGCAGCTCTGGGCGCGCAACACCTGGAGCTGGGCCGACAGCCCGCGCCGCCCGCTGCTGCAGCTCAAGGACATGGCCGTGCTGGCCACGCATCCGCGGGTCGGCGAAATGAAGCTCGAGCTGGACCAGTTCGCCGGCGAGTGGCTGTTTTGCGAGAACGAGACCAATGTGCGCCGGCTGTTCGGCATAGACGGCGCCGGGCCGTTCAAGGACGGGATCAACGATTGCGTAGTGGGCGGCGACCATCGCGCCGTCAACCCGCAGATGCGCGGCACGAAATGCGCGGCGCATCTGCGCTTCGAGCTGGGGTCGGGCGAGCACGTCGTCACCCGTCTGCGCTTCCGCCCCGCTGAACGGCACAGCGAAGCATTCCTGTATTACGACGACCGAATCCAGCAGCGAAGGGCGGATGCGGACGAGTTCTATGAGGCCCTGCAAGCCGACATCGCGGATCCGGACGCGCGCCTGGTGCAGCGCCGGGCGTTGGCCGGAATACTGTGGACCAAGCAGCTGTATTTGTTCGATGTGCGCCGCTGGCTCGACGGCGACCCGGCGCAGCCCAAGCCGCCGCCGGGTCGGGGGCGCAACCAAGAATGGCGGCACCTGAACAATGGCGACATCATCTCGATGCCGGACAAGTGGGAATATCCCTGGTACGCGGCCTGGGATCTCGCCTTCCACTGCGTCACCTTCGCGCTGATCGATCCGGAATTCGCCAAGGATCAGCTGCTGCTGATCCTGCGCGAGTGGTACATGCACCCGAACGGGCAGCTTCCCGCCTACGAGTGGGCGTTCGGCGACGTTAATCCGCCCGTGCACGCCTGGGCGGCGTGGCGGGTCTATGAGATGGACGCGGCGATCACCGGCAAGCCCGACCACGCCTTCCTGGAACGGGTGTTTCATAAGCTGCTGCTGAATTTCACCTGGTGGGTGAACCGCAAGGACGCGGATGGGCGCAACGTGTTCCAGGGCGGGTTTCTGGGGCTCGACAATATCGGCGTGTTCGACCGCTCCTCCCCGCTGCCGACCGGCGGCACGATGGACCAGGCGGACGGCACGGCGTGGATGGCGATGTATACGCTGAACTTGCTGCGGATCGCGATGGAGCTCGCCGAGGTCAACAACACCTACGAGGACCTGGCGACCAAGTTCTTCGAGCACTTCCTCTACATTTCCGAGGCGATGGCCGATTTCGGGCACGGGCTGGGCCTGTGGAGCGAGACGGACGGGTTCTTCTACGACCTGTTGCGGCTGCCCGGCGGCAGCACCGAGCGGATGCGGGTGCGCTCGCTGGTCGGGTTGATCCCGATGCTGGCGGTCGAGGTGATCGACCCAAAGCTGATCCTGGCGCTGCCGGAATTTGCGACGCGGCTTCGCTGGTTCTTGCGCTACCGGCCGGATCTCGCCGGGCTGATCTCGCGCTGGTCCGAGCCGGGGGTGGGCGAGAGCAGCCTGCTGTCGCTGTTGCGCGGACATCGGCTGAAGATGCTGCTGCTGCGCATGCTGGACGAGCGCGAGCTGCTGTCGCCGCATGGGGTGCGCTCGCTGTCCAAGGCGCACGAGGCGAGGCCCTTCGTGTTCAGCCATGGCGGGCGGGACTACAGCGTTGCCTACGTGCCGGGCGATTCGAAGACCAAGCTGTTCGGCGGCAACTCGAATTGGCGGGGGCCGGTCTGGATGCCGCTCAATGTGCTGCTGATCGAGGCGCTGCGGCGGTTCCACCGCTATTACGGGGACGAATTCACGGTGGAGTGCCCGGTGGGGTCCGGGCGAATGTGCACTCTGGCCGAGGCGGCGGCCGAGGTCGCCAACCGGCTGGTTCGGTTGTTTTTGCTGGACAGCGCGGGGGAGCGGCCGGCGATGCGGGAGCAGCCCGTGCCCGGCGGGGCCGGACCCGGCGAGGAGGCGGTGCTGTTCAACGAGTATTTTCATGGGGACACTGGCCGCGGGCTGGGCGCTTCGCACCAGACCGGTTGGACCGGGCTGGTGGCACTGCTGATCCAGGAAGGCTACGGCTGGCGTAAAGCGGGGTGATGCCGGTTTAGCCCGGGCCACCTTTCGCTTGCCCACGCTCACCCCGGACCTCTCCGGGCTACCGCGGTCACACATCCCCGAATCGACTTTGGTATTTTCTGGCGTTTGCGCGGCAGTTGCGAATCCATAGTGCGGTTCTGGGGTTTGGGGTCGATTCGCATGAGCGAGGGTGAGCTGGGTGGGTTTGGCGACAAGCACCCGCGGCAAGTTGGGGCGACGCTGCTGCAAGCCTTGCAGAACACGCCGACGATGTGCGTGCACGCCTTGGCCAAAACCCGCAACGAGGCGGTGCAGCAGCCCTCTCCCGGAGGGAGAGGAAGTGGTCGGAGCGATTGATTACCTATCTGCTTCGCCGTCTGGCGGGTGTGGTCGGCGTGGTCCTCGCCATGACGGTGCTGATCTTCGCGATCGTGCACATCCTGCCCGGCAACGTCGCCTATGCCATCCTCGGCGAGTTCGCGACGCCGGACGCGGTGGCGACGCTCGAGCGGCGGCTCGGGCTGAACGATCCGCTGCCGGTGCAATACTGGCATTGGCTCTCCGGCCTGCTGCACGGCGACCTTGGCGTGTCGCTGACGATGAACCGGCCGGCCGGCCCGCTGATCATGGATGCGCTGGGGCACTCGGCGGTGCTGGCCGGGCTGGCCTTCGCGCTGGTGGCGACGTTCGGGATCGGGTTCGGCGTGTATGGGGCGAGCCGGCAGGGCACGGCCGCGGATCATGTGCTCGCCACCGCACAGCTCGTGTTCATCGCGGTGCCGGACTTCTTTTGGTCGATCCTGGCGATCCTGATCTTCGCCTCCGGGCTCCGCTGGCTGCCGGCGACCGGGGCGGCGCCGCTGTCGGACGGCCTGGGGCCCTGGGCGGCGCATCTCGTGCTGCCGGTGTTCGTTCTGCCCATCGGGCTGGTGGCGCATGTCTCACGGCTGACACGGGCGTCGATGCTGGAGGCGCTCCGCAGCCGCTACGTGCTGTTCGCGCGCGCCAAGGGGATGAGCGAGCGGCGGGTGCTGTGGCGGCACGCGGCGCCGAACGCGCTGCTGCCGGCGATCACAGTGCTGGCGATCGATTTCGGCCTGCTGATCGGCGGCGTCGTGGTCGTCGAGACGGTGTTCGCCTATCCGGGCCTGGGCCGGTTGCTGGTCTATGCGATCGAGCAGCATGATTTGCCGCTGCTGCAGGCCGGCATGCTGGTGCTGACGGCGATTTACGCGGTCGCCAATCTCATCGCCGATCTGCTGTACGCGGTGCTGAACCCGCGTATCCGGCACGCGGCGGCGCGATGAGGCTGCTCTGGGCCGGATTGGCGGCGCTGTTGCTGATTGCCTTGGCCGCCATCGTCGGCGCGTTCGTGACACCCTATGACCCCACGGCCTTCGCCGTGCGCTTCCGCCTTGCGGCGCCGAGCCTCGTGCACCCGTTCGGTACCGACGAGTTCGGGCGGGACGTGCTGTCGCGCGTGCTGGCCGGGGCGCATTTGTCGCTGGCGATCGGGTTCGGCGCCATGCTGGTGAGCCTGTTGGCGGGCGTGCCGCTCGGCTTGTTCACCGCGTTCAGCCGCGGCTGGGTGTCCGCCGTGGTGCTGCGGGCGGCGGATCTGCTGCTGTCGCTGCCGCCGGTGCTGCTAGGGCTGTTGATCCTGGCGGTGACGCCGCCGAGCCTGTGGAAGACGATCGTGGCCGTCGGGCTGGTCTATATCCCGATCATGCTGCGGCTGGTACGCTCGGTGGCGCTTGGGCTGCTGCAGGAGGACTACGTGCAGGCGGCGCGGGCGCGGGGCGAGGGCGCGGCGTCAATCCTGATGCGCGAGATCCTGCCGAATGCGTGGCCGGCGATCATCGTCGAAAGCGGGCTGCGGGTGACGTTCGCGATCCTGCTTGGTTCGGCGCTGTCGTTCCTGGGGCTGGGGCCGCAGCCGCCGGCGAGTGAATGGGGGCTGATGATCGCCGAGAGCCGTGATTTCCTCGATCAGGCGCCGTGGATCGGGTTGGCGCCGGGTCTGTGCCTGTGCGTGCTGCTGGTGACGGTCAATCTGGTGGGCGAGGGGCTGCGTATCCGGCTGGACCCGGCGCATGGCTGAGTTTTTGTTGGATGTGGAGGGACTCGACGTCGCATTCCCGACTGGGCGCGGGGCGGTGCATGCATTGCAGGATGTGAGTTTGGGGCTCGAGCGGGGGCGGGCGGTCGCGCTGGTGGGCGAGTCCGGGTCCGGCAAATCGACCTTCGTGCTGGCGGTGCTGGGGCTGCTGGGGCGGGCGCAGGTCACGGCGCGGCGCATGGCGTTCGACGGGATCGATTTGGTTGCGGGCGCGCCGGCGCTGCGGGGACGGCGGATCGCCACCGTGTTCCAGGACCCCTCCTCCGCGCTGAACCCGGCGCTGACCATCGGCGCGCAGGTGATGGAGCCGCTGCGGGTGCACGCCCGGCTTGGGGCGCGGGCGGCGCGGGAGGCGGCGACGGCGGTGCTGGCCGAGGTCGGGCTGCCGCGGCCGGCGGCGTTGCTGCGGGCCTATCCGCACCAGCTGTCCGGCGGCATGAAGCAGCGAGTGGCCATCGCGACCGCGCTCGCGGCGCAGCCGGACCTGCTCTTATTGGACGAGCCCACGACGGCGTTGGACGTGACGGTCGAGGCGGGGATCCTCGACCTGCTCGCCTCGTTGCAGGAACGCCGCGGGCTGTCGCTGCTGCTGGTCAGCCATAATCTCGGCATCGTCGACCGGCTCTGTGACCGCGCGGTCGTGCTATATGCGGGACGGGTGGTCGAGGATGGGCCGGTCGGCGCCGTGCTGCGGGCGCCGCGCCACCCGTATCCGCGCGGCTTGCTGGCGGCGCTCCCGACCCTGGACGAGGCCGGTCCGCTGGCGCCGATCGCGGGCGGGCTGCCAGACCTTATCCGGCCGGATCCCGGCTGCAATTTCCGGCCGCGCTGTCCGTTTGCCGCCGAAGGCTGCGAGGCGCCGCAGCGTCTCGCGGGCGCCGTGCATGCAGTGCGGTGCCATCGGGCGGAGGCGACCCTAGGCCTGCCCTGGCCGGCATCTGCGCCGGCGGCGCACCACGCTGCCGCGGCAGGCGTGCTGGTGGAGGGCGAGCATTTGTCGCGCCGGTTCGGGCCGGTGCAAGCGGTGGCTGATGTGTCGCTCGCCATCGCGCCCGGCGAGGTCTTGGGCCTCGTCGGCGAGTCCGGCTGCGGCAAGTCCACCCTGGGCTGGCTGTTGCTGCGGTTGCAGATGCTGGATGCGGGGACGGTGCGGTTCGACGGCGCCGAGGTGGGCGCGCGGCCGGACCTGACGTTCCGGCGGCGGGCGCAGATCGTGCTGCAGAATCCCGACACGGCGCTGAACCCGCGGCAGAGCGTGGCGACGATCCTGCGCCGGCCGCTGGACCATTTCGGCCTGGCGCGCGGGTCGAGCGAACGCGAAGTGGCGCGGCTGCTCGAGCTCGTTCACCTGCCGCCGTCGTACGCGACGCGCTACCCGCATCAGCTCTCGGGCGGCGAGAAGCAGCGCGTGGCGATCGCCCGGGCGCTCGCGAGCCGGCCGGATTTCCTGGTGTGCGACGAGGCGGTCTCGGCGCTCGACGTCTCGGTGCAGGCGGCGATCTTGAACCTGCTCGCAACCCTGCGGGACGAGCTGGGCTTGACGCTGCTGTTCATCAGCCACGATATTGGCGTGGTCGGCCACATCTGCGACCGGATTGCGGTGATGTATGGCGGGGCGCTGATGGAGGTCGGCCCGGCGCAGGCGGTGCTGCGGCCGCCTTTTCACCCCTACACCGAGGCGCTCCTGTCGGCGGTGCCCAAGATCGGCCGGCATCGCAGCCGCGTGCGCTTGCCGGGCGAGCCCGGCGCGGTGCCGCCGGGTCCCGGATGCCGGTTCGCGGCCAGATGCCACCGCCGGCTCGGCCCGATCTGCGGCGAACCGCCGCCGTGGCGCGCGGTGGGGGCCGGCCATTCGGTGCGGTGCCATATTCCCACGGAAGAGCTAGTTGCATTGGAGATTGCCGCGTTATGATCGACCTCGCTCCCGACCTGCCCTCCATCCTCGCGCTGACCGAGGCCGCCGTTTCGATCGACAGCGGCAGCTACGAGGCGGCGGGGGTGCAGAAAGTCATCGACCTCTGGGCCGCGTTCCTTGCCGAGAGCGGTTTCGCGATCGAGCGGACGCCGCTCGCCGGCCGTGGCGATCAGCTCACCGCGCGGCGCGTGTTCGGCAATGGGCAGCGCATCCTCGTGCTGGGGCATGCGGATACGGTGTGGCCGGCGGGGACGGTGGCGGACTGGCCGTTCGGCAATGACGGCACGTTCCTGACCGGGCCCGGCGTGGGCGATATGAAGGTGAATGTCGTCACGGCGCTGCACGCTTTGCGCCGATTGGGCGAGGCGCCGCCGCCGGGGATCGGCAGCATTACCATGCTGATCGTGCCGGACGAGGAGATCGGTAGCCCCGGCAGCCGCGCCTGGATCGAGGCGCATGCGCGGGAGGCCGATGCCTGCCTGACGCTGGAGCCCTGCCGGCCCGGCGGCAAGCTCGTGGTCGGGCGTGGGGCGGTCGGGGCGTTTTACGTGCGGGCCACGGGCGTGACGGCGCATGTCGGCGCGTCACGCGCGATGGGCGCCTCGGCAATCTCCGCGCTGGCGGCTTTGGTCGCGCCGATCGAGGCACTCACGGATGCAGCGCGGGGTGCCGGCACCTCGGTTGGCATCTTCCGGGGTGGCGCGGCGCGCCAGGTCGTGCCGGAGCAGGCGGAGATGCATGTCGATCTGCGCGCGACCACGCAGGAGGGCGCGGATTGGCTGCTGGACGCGCTGCGGCAAATCACCAGCCGGCCGGCCGCGGACCCGCGAGTGTCGATCGCCGTCGAGGGGGGGTTTTACAGGCCGCCGTTTCCGACGCGGGCAGGGACGCGGCGTTTGTTCGAGATGGCGCGCGCGCTGGGCGCCGGGCTGGGGATCGCGGTGGAGGAGGTCGTCTCGCCAGGCGGGTCGGATGGCAGCTTTGCCGCTTCGCTCGGGGTGCCGACACTGGATGGGCTCGGCGCGGTCTGCCATGAGTCGTGCAGCCGGCGGGAGCGGGTGGAATTGGACAGTATCGTGACAAGAGGCATGCTGTTTGCCGGGCTGATCGCGGCGATCGGCCAAAAGGGAGTGTCCTAATGGCGCATCAGAGGTTTCGGCGGTTCAACACGTCGATTTTCTACAAGCAACAAAGCGTCGCCAACGAGATGTGCATGGCGGTGCGCGCGGGCAACCACATCTTCCTGCGCGGCCAGACCGGCTTCACCCTGGACGGCGGCTTCACCGGGCTCGGCGACGCGGCGGCGCAGGCGGACCAGGCGATGCGCAACGTAAAGGTCCTGCTGGAAGAAGCCGGATCGCAGATGGAACATATCTGCAAGATCACCACCTACATCACCGATCGCGCTTGGCGCGAGCCGGTCTATGCGGTCGTCGGGCGGCATTTGGGCAACATCGCGCCGGTCGGCACCGGGCTGATCGTGAATGGGTTGGCGACGCCGGAGATGCTGGTCGAGATCGACATCGATGCGGTGATCCCCGAAGCATGAGCGAGATCTTCTTGCCTGGGATCACTGACCAGGCGGCCGGAGACGTCGTCGGCCGCCACGGCCACAGCCCGGCGGCCGCCGCGGAGCAAGCGCGCGCGGTCTTTGCGCGGCTGCGCGAGACCCTCGAGGCTCGGGGCGGCGCCCTGGAAGACGTTTGCAAGCTGACCATGCAGATTACCGACCGGGCGTATCGCCAGGCGGTCTACAGCGAACTCGGGCGGGCGTTGCCCGAAATTTGGCCGGTTTCGACCGGATTGATCGTGAACGGACTGCCCGATCCAGACGCGCTGTTCCAGCTCGACGCCTACGCCTCGAGCGGCAGCCCGCACCAGCGACTGCGCAAATACCGCTCGAGCGATCAGCCATACGGGCTGCACAAGCAGGCGTTCAGCATGGATTTCTGCATGGTCGTGATCGCCGGGTCACGGATCTACCTGCGCGGGCAGACCGGGATGAGCTTCGATCGGACGCTGACCGGCGTGGACGATGCGGCCGCCCAGGCGCGGCAGGCGATCGATAACGTCCGCGTGTTGCTGGGCGACGCCGGGGCCGACCTGTCGCATGCCACGCGGCTGGTCACCTATGTGACCGACCGCGCTTATCTGGAGCCGGTGCTGGGGGTCGTGCAACCAGCGTTCGCCGGGTCGCCGGTGGCGAGCACCGAGCTGGTGGTCAAGGGCCTGGCTGCACCCGAGATCCTGATGGAGATCGACGTGCACGCGATGCTGCCCTAATCTCTACGTCTCTGACGGGCCGGCCGCATCCGGGTCGAGGGCGCGGGTGACGTAAGCGTCGGCATAAGGGGCGTATTCTTCCCAGAGCGCGCGAAGTACGGCGATCGGGGAGGGGGCGGCGTCGACGCGAAGGTCCACATAGGCGAAGCTTTGTTCGTGCACGACTAGAAGCGCGGCCGAGCGGAGCGGCCGGAGCTCGCCGCCCGCCGCGTCTCCCGCTTCCAGAGCGGCGAGCAGGCGGGACGGCAAATCCTGTGACCCGGCCTCGGCGAATGCGGCCACCATCGCGCCGACTACCGCGGGATCGCGCAGGATATTGCCGATCGCGACGCAATCTGGGCCGGACACGCTATCCTGTTTCGAAATGATATGATTGCCGGAATAGTGCGCCGAGGCGCCGGCGCGGTCGAGCACGGCAAGCTGCCTCCAGCCGACATGAGCCGTGCTGGCAACGAGGGCGGCAATGGTCTCGGCCGGGTCGCAGCCGCCGGCGAGCAGGTCGAGGCCGCGCGGACCGAGGCGCGGATCGGTGCGGTGCTGGGTCAGCACGACGCCCAGCCCGGCGCGCGCATACAGGCAGCGGCTGCCGACCGCCGGGCTGGAGGTGGTGATGACGCCGCCGAGCATGCCGGTCCGGGCGCAGCGCCCGGCGAGGGAAAAGGTCACGGAGGACTCCTACTTGAACGGGGATGTGAGATCGGGGTTCGCAGGATACGGCGCCCGTCGTCGCAGGTGATGGCTAGACAGCCGCCCTGACTGTGTCAGGGCGGCGGTCTAGCTACTTTGGTGGCGAGCAACTTTATCGCATGACCGGCTTCGCTGTCGCGATTCCAGTCAGTCTCCACCGGGATTTCCGACCCGCCAGGGATGAAACTGTGGCAGCGTGTGTTGGTCGTCGGCGGAGAGGTCGGCTTCGCTCTGTGGTGCGTTCGAGCCCGTCAGTCAGTGGGACCCGGGGTTCCCCCAAGCACCCCCAATTGCGCCACGGACCGCGAGGTCCCGGAGCGCGCTGTCTAGAGTTTACTCCTTGGGTGCCCTGCGCCGGCGATGGCAACGCAACCCTTAGGAGGCCGCGGTCATGGAGGTTCTCTATCCACGCTGTGCCGGTCTGGACGTGCATAAGGATACGGTGGTCGCCTGCGTTCGGGTGGCCGAGGGCGGCAAGGCCCGAACCGAGGTGCGCAGCTTTGCGACGACCACGCCGGGATTATTGGCCTTGAGTGAGTGGCTGGCGGCGAACGGCTGCACGCACGTCGCCATGGAGTCCACCGGGGTTTACTGGAAGCCGGTCTGGAACATCCTGGCCGATGGCGAGGTTACGCTGATCCTGGCCAACGCCGTGCATGTCAAGAACGTGCCCGGCCGCAAGACCGACGTCGCCGATGCCGTTTGGCTTGCGGATCTGCTGGCGCACGGGCTGATCCGGCCGAGCTTTGTGCCGGAACCGGCAACCCAGGCCATGCGTGCGCTGCTGCACACCCGCAAGCAGCTGGTTGGCGAACAGGCCAGCCACATCCAGCGCATCCAGAAGGTGCTGGAGGACGCCAACCTCAAACTCGCCTCGGTATTGACCGACATCATGGGGATGAGTGGCCGCGCCATTCTGACCGCGCTGATCGAGGGCGAGCGCGAGCCTGACAGGTTGCTCGCCTTGATCGACCGCCGGGTCAAGGCCCCGCGGGACAAGGTCCGTGCCGCCTTATGCGGGCGCATCACGGAGCGGCACCGCTTCCTGTTACGGCTGCACCTGCGTCAGATCGACGCCCTGAACGATGCGGTCGCCGAGATCGACCAAGAGGTGGACCGCGACCTCGCGCCTTTTCGCAAAGCGGTCCGCCTGTTGCGGACCATTCCCGGGGTGAGTGACCTCAGTGCTCAGGTCATCGTCTCTGAAATCGGCATCGACATGAGCCGCTTTGCGACCGCTGGCCACCTGATCTCATGGGCCGGGCTGTGTCCGCGCAGTGACGAGAGTGCTGGCAAACGGCGCTCGACCCGCCTGCGCAAAGGGGCGCCGTGGCTGAAGACCACGCTGATCCAGTGCGCCTGGGCCGGGGCGCGGACAAAGGCCAGCTATCTGCATGCCCAATACCGCCGCCTCGCCCAGCGCCGTGGGCCGAAGAAGGCCGTTTGCGCTGTTGCCGCCTCCATCCTCACTGCCGCGTTCCATATGCTGCGCGACGACGTCGTGTATCGCGACCTCGGCCCAGACCACCTTCAGCAAAACACGCCACAGGCCCAAGCCAAGCGTCTGGCACATCGGATCGCCAAGCTGGGCTTCACTTGCACGATCGCCCCAGCGGCTCTCGTTTCTGTCTAGGGCGACGTTGCTCTAGCGTGTTGGTGATCAGCAGCATGGCGCGTCAATCCAGCGGCGCATTGGCGTATTCCTTCATGCTGAGGATCGCGATGGCGCTCAGCGCCCCGCCGGTCATGACATAAAAGGCCGGCGCGAGCGGGTTGCCGGTAATCTGGACCAGCCAGGTGGAGATCAGCGGTGCGAAACCACCGAACAGCACGACCGCCAAGCCGTAGCTGACCGACAGCGCGGTGTAGCGCACCCGTGTGGGGAACATCTCGGCCAGGATCGAGGGGATCGTTCCGGTGTACAGCGCCTGGAAGGCGGCGTTGCAGACGAGCGCGAGCAGCAGGTGCTGGTACGTGCCGCCATGGATCACCAGCAGGAATAACGGATAGTCGAACACCAGGTTCAGCAGCGCGCAGGCCAGGATGAGCGGCCGGCGGCCGACCCGGTCGGTCAGCGCGCCGACAAACGGCGTCAGCAGCACGATGACCGAGCCGGAGGCGACCGCGCAGGAGAACGCCTTGCCCGGCGGCAAGTGCATCGTGTTGATCGCGTAGGGGACCAGGTAGATGACGAAGATGAAGTTGGCGATGCAGCCGATGATGCTGACGCCGAAGGCCTGGACCATCCGCCCGCCATATTCGCTGATCGCCGTGCGGAACGGCGCGCGCTCAACCTTCCGCGTCTCGACCGCGTGCTCGAAGGCCGGCGTCTCGGCGACCTTCTTGCGCAGGAAGTAGCCGATCGGGCCGAGCACGAAGCCGCAGAGGAACGGGATCCGCCAGCCCCACACGTAGAAATCGGCTTCGCTGAGGCTGGAGGCGAGCAGGGCGGCCGAGACCGACCCGGTGAGCGAGCCGATCTGCGTGCTGAACTGTTGCCAGCTCCCGGTTAGACCGCGCTTGCCTGGCGGGGCGTATTCGACCAGGAAGGCCGCCGCACCACCCCATTCGCCCCCGGTGGAAAACCCCTGTAGCAGCCGGCAGAGCACCAGGATCACCGGCGCCCAGAGTCCAATGGATCGATAGCTCGGGATCAGCCCGGTGAACCCGGTGGCCGCCGCCATCAGCCCGATGGTCACCACCAGGGCGGCGCGGCGGCCCATCCGGTCGCCATAAGCGCCGATCACCACCGCGCCGACCGGACGCATCAGGAAAGCGGCGCCGAACGCGGCGTACGTCCCGTACATCGAGCCGGACGGGTAGAAGGCGCGGGTGATCGCGACGGCGAAATAGCCGTAGATGGTGAAGTCGAACAGTTCGAAGAAATTGCCGATCGCGCAGGACAGGATCGCACGACGCCGTAGGGCAGCAAGAGCCGCCGGGCCCGGCGAGCCATGTCCGGCAGCGATGACGTCGGACATATGCGCCTCCTGACGGGTCGGTCCGTCTCGAGCCTATCGAAACCTTCATGGGGACGGAACGCAAGCAAGACGCGCTGACGCACTGCATCAGTCAGCATCTGTTCGATGATGCTGTAGCCCTTGATTGGCCATTTGCGGCCGGTTGGGCTATCCACTCCGCAAGTCGGAGGCCTGATTATGAAGCTTTATATTCTGATCGCCGTGATTTTGCTTGGGCTGTCCCCCACTGCCTTCGCGCAACAACCGCTCAAGGACCCCTGCGTCGGCCGCGCAGGCAAGTGGACGACTCTGACGCTCGCTCCCAGCGACAATATCGGCGCCGCGCTGGCCTGTGCCGCGCCGGGCTTCAAGCTGACCCTGGGCGATGGAACTTACAAGCAGACGTTCGACATCCCGGCGGGCCTCGATGGCTGGGATATCGGCGGCAGTTCCGCAGCGCGGGTCAAGCTGGACGGGCAGGGCGGCTGCACGATCGCCGAGAACAATACCGGCCACTGTCCGACACGGCTCGCCTGGGGCAAGGGCGTGGTGCATATGTCGAGCGCCGGCACGCTGCACGACGTCGAGGTGACCGGCGGCGGCAGCCGCGCCCAGGGCGGCCATGACGGGCAGGCCGGGGTGTACATCGATGGGGGCGCCAATGGCACGGTCACGCTGCGCCGGGTCATGCTGCGCGCCAACCAGAACGGCGTCTTCAGCAATGAAACGGCGCGCAACGCCGACATCGTCTTCGACCGGTGCGATTTCGTGGACAACAGCACCGATGGCGGCTCGCATTCGGCCTACATGGCGGGCGGACGCTCGCTGACGCTGACCGACATCCACGATTACGGGTCGCTGCACGGCAACAACCAGAAGTCGCGCATTCCGGTCATCAAAGTGTCCGGCGGCTACAACCGGTCGCGCGAGGGGCGGTGGGTCGAGTGTGCCGATGGCTGCACGCTGACCATCACCGGCGGCACTTATGTCGGCAATGATTGCTGCCGCAACGTGTTCGGCAACGGGACGGAGTCGAGCAGCAAGGGACCCGGCAACACGACTTGGACGGGCTCGACGATTTGGCTCGACCACGCGAGCGATTTCGCCAATGTTGGCCGCTTCGTGGCCAAGAACCTGACGATACTCGCGGGTCAATACGGGGCGGCGGCGTTCAACAGCAAGGGCGGCGAGCTCACCGGGCTGGAGACCGGCAACGCCAAGCAGGCAGCGGCCCCGCCAGCGCCGCCGTATATTTCTGGGGCAAAATAGAGGACGCGACGCTTGATCAAGCTTGGCCTGTCGATGCGCTATCTGGGCTACCATGCGGCGGCCTGGCGGCATGCCGAGGCGGACCCTGGCGCTGCCTCGAAGTTCGCGCATTTCCGCCGGGTCGCGCAGACCGCGGAGGCGGCGAAGTTCGACATGGTGTTCCTCGCCGACGGGATCGGCATCCGGGGCATCGACCGGCCGCCGGGCTCGCTGTCCCGTTCGGCGCAGAATGCGGAATTGGAGCCGCTGACCCTGCTCTCGGCGCTGGCTGCGGTGACGGAGCGGATCGGTTTGGTGGCGACGGCTTCGACCACCTACAACGAGCCGTTCCATATCGCCCGGAAATTCGCCTCGCTCGACCAGATCAGTGGCGGCCGGGCCGGGTGGAACATCGTCACCTCCTGGTCCGACAACGAGGCGCGCAATTTCAACCGCGACCGGCATCTCGGTTACGAGGAGCGCTACGAGCGGGCGGCGGAGTTCGTCGACGTCGTCACCGGGCTTTGGGACAGTTGGGAGGCGGATGCTTTCCCGCATGACAAGGCGAGCGGCGTGTTCTTCGAGCCCTCGAAGCTACACGCGCTCGAGCACGCCGGCAAACACTTCAAGGTGCAGGGCCCGCTCAGCGTCGCGCGCACGCCGCAGGGGCGGCCGATCTTGGTCCAGGCCGGCGCCTCCGAGCAGGGTCTGAACATCGCCGCCGCCACTGCGGATCTGGTGTATTCCGCGCCGCACGACATTGGCGGCGCCAAGACCTATTATGCCGAGCTGAAAGGCCGGCTCGCGGCGCATGGGCGGGCGCCGGGCGACATGCTGATCCTGCCCGGGGTGACGCCGTTTGTCGGACCAACGCGGCAGGAGGCGCGCGACAAGTTCGACCAGCTCAACGATCTGGTGGACCCGCTTTTGGGGCTTTCGTACCTCTACGCGCAGATGGGCGACCTCTCATCCTACCCGCTCGATGGCCCGGTGCCTGAGCCGCCGAGCGCTATGGTCCGCAGCATCGGCAACAGCCTCTACGCCATGGCGCAGCGGGAGCAGTTCACGATCCGCCAGCTCTATTTGCGGATCGCCGCCGGGTTCGGCACCCGGATCGTTGTTGGCACGCCGGCGGACATCGTCGACGAGATGGAGGAATGGGTCGCCGCGGGCGCCGCGGACGGCTTCAATATTTGCCCGCCAGTGCTGCCGGTGGCACTCGATGACTTCGTGGCGCTCGTCATCCCGGAGCTGCGCCGGCGCGGGCTTTTTCGCAGTGAATACGAGGGCTCGACCTTGCGTGAGAATCTCGGGCTCAAAATGTCGGAGAACCGGTATTCAAGTTGACGGCCGGATAAGCCGGTGGCCACAGTTCTGCCATGCGTGTCGCGATCCTGGGCGCCGGGGCGGTTGCCCTAGGCGGCGCGGCCCTGCTCAAGGCGAGCGGGCATGACCCGGTTGTCTGGTCCCCATCGGGCAGGCCATTGCCGGAGGTCGCGGCGACCGGCGCGCTGACCGCCGCCTTCGCGATGGATACCGCCGCAACTTGCGCCGAGGCGTTGGCGGGTGCCGAAATCGTGTTCATCGCCCTGCCGGCGAACTTCCACCGCCGGGTGATGGACGAAGCCGTGCCGCATCTCGTGCGCCGGCAGACCGTGATTATCAGCGGCCACCTCTCGTTTGGCGCGCTTTATCTGGCGCGCCGGCTCGCGGAGCGGGGGCTGGAATTGCCGCTCGTGGTGTGGGGCACGACCGTCACCACGGGGCGGCGGACCGGGCCGGCGGCGGTGCGTGTCGGCAACATTCGCGCGAAGCTCGATATCGCCACCCTGCCGGCCAGCGCGGCGGAAGCGGGGCTCGCGACCTGCCGCGTCCTGTTCGGCGATCGGTTCGTGGCGCGCGACGACATGATCGCCATCGCGCTCAGCAATCTGAACCCGCAGAACCACCTGGCCATCGCGCTCTGCAACCTCACGCGCATGGAACGGGGCGAGACCTGGTATCAGAACGAGAACATCACCGACGCGGTTGGCCGCTTGATCGAGGCGCTGGATGCCGAACGGCTCGCCATCGCCGAGGCGTTTGGCCTGCAGGTCCGCACGGTCCGCGAGCATTTCCACTTGTCGTTCGGGGTCGAGCCAGGAC
The DNA here is from genome assembly GCA_965276815.1 of Acetobacteraceae bacterium. Lineage (GTDB taxonomy): Bacteria > Pseudomonadota > Alphaproteobacteria > Acetobacterales > Acetobacteraceae > JAVVHH01. The sequence goes on from CBDIBE010000006.1 coordinate 76,519, forward strand.
CGATTGGCGCGATGGCACGGGCGATGGCGGCGCGGGGCGACAAGACGCAGGCGCCGGCCACCTTGGACACGCGCTACGTCACCGAAGACGCGCCGTTCGGCCTGCATTGCACCGCGCTGCTCGGGCGCATGACCCGGCGACCGGCGGTGCTGCACGAGGCCGGTCTCGCGCTGCTCTCCGCGCTTTATGGGCGGGACCTCGCCGCCGACAACGATCTGCTGCCGGCGATCGGCTTGGCCGAGCTCGACGCAGACCGGCTCCGTGCGGTGGTGCGGGGCTGAGGCGATGGGAACGGCACGCTACATCGTCCGGCGGCTGATCTTCTCCGCCTGTCTGGTTCTTGGCGTCAGCGTCATCCTGTTCGCGCTGATCAACGCCATCGGCAATCCGATCCAGATCCTGCTCGCGGAACGGCCAGGTGTGACCGACGAAATCGTCGCCAGCATCAGCAAGTACTACGGCCTCGATGGCGGCCTGATCCACCGATACTTCACCTGGCTTTGGGCCATCGTGCGCGGCGATTTCGGCACCAGCATCATCTACAATCAGCCGGTTTCCGAGATCTTGGTGGGCTGGGGGATGGAGACGCTCAAAATCCAGGTCCCGGCGATCCTGATCGCGGTCTTGCTCTCCACTGGCGCGGCCGTAGCCGCGGCCACACGGCAGTACAGCCGGGTCGATTTCGGGGTGATCGCGTCGGCGATGCTGGGCCATTCCTTGCCCGGCTTCTTCGTCGGCATCCTGCTGATTTTGGTGTTTTCCTACTGGCTCGGCATCATGCCGTCCTATGGCGCTTACTCGACCCGAAACATGCTCTGGGACAGCCCGCTTGCGGACGGGCTCTGGCACATGATCCTGCCCGTTGCCATGCTCGCCATCTTCAACACCGCCACGCTCACCTTGCTGATGCGGTCCTCGCTGGTCGACGTGCTGCGCCAGGATTTCATCACCGCCGCGCGCGCCTCGGGGCTGCCGGAGCGGCGGGTGGTGTTCGGGCACGCGCTGCGCAACGCGTTCATCCCGGTGCTGACCTATCTCGGCATCCTGTTCGGGCTGATGCTGGGCACAGCCCCGGTGACCGAGACCGTATTCACCTGGCCGGGGCTGGGCGCGCTCTATATCCTGGCGATCCAGCAACTCGATTATCCCGTGATCATGGGGATCACGATGGTCGTCACCGTCATGCTGGTCTGCGCCACGCTGCTGACCGACATCGCCTACGTGGCGATCGATCCACGGATCAGGCTCGGCTGATGGACACGCTTTCAGCCATCGAAGTCCCGCCGGTTCGGCGTCCGCCGGGTCTGTGGCGGCAGGGGTGGTTCCGCTTCCGCCGCAACCGGGGCGGCATGGTGGGGCTGGTCCTGGTCAGCCTTGTCGTGGCCGTGGCGGCGCTGTGTTGGCTGATCGCACCCTACGCGCCGAACGACCAGTCCGCGATGCTGCATGGGGCGGCCCGGGCCGCCCCGAGCTGGGCGCACCTGCTCGGCACCGACCGCAACGGCTATGACGTGCTGAGCCGGGTGCTATACGGCGCGCCCACGGCGCTCGCGGTCGGTATCGGCGCAATGGTGATCGCCGCTGTCTTGGGCGTCATCATCGGCGGGATTTCTGGTTACGCCGGCGGGCTGGTGGACGAGGCGCTGATGCGGTTCGCCGAGTTCTTTATGGTGGTACCGGTGTTCATCGTCATCCTCGCGGTCGTCCGGCTGTTCGGCATCGTGGTCGTCGGCACGCCGTTGGAAAATATTCCTCATCTGAGCCTGATGACGATTATCGCGCTGCTCGGCCTGTTCGGCTGGCCGACCATCGCGCGGATGGCGCGGGCCGAGTTCCTGCGGCTGAAGAGCGCCGAGTTCGTCGAGGCGGCGCACTGCATCGGCACCACGCGGCGCGACATCCTGCTCCGCCACATCCTGCCCAATGCGCTGCCGCCGCTGATCGTGCTCGTGGCGCTTGGCATCGGCGGCGCGATCCTCGCCGAGGCGATGGTCAGCTTCCTCGGCTTCGGCGACCCGAACTCGATCTCCTGGGGCCAGCTCCTCTACTTCAATTACGAGGCGCTCAAGGTCGCCCCCTGGGCCTCGCTCGCGCCGGGCGGGGCGATCTTCCTGACCGTGCTCGGCTTCAACCTGCTCGCCGATGGGCTGACGGATGCCTTCAATCCCCGCCTCCGCCAGTAATCCGCTGCTCGCGGCGCAGGAGTTGCGCATCCACTTCTTCACGCGCGACGGCGTGGTCCGCGCCGTGGACGGCGTCAATCTCGAGGTCGGCCCGGCGGAGACGCTGGGGCTCGTCGGCGAGTCCGGCAGCGGCAAGACGGTGACCAGCCTCGGCTTGCTGCGCTTGGCGCCGCCGCCGGCGCGGACGGTCGGCGGCCGGGTCATGTTCGAGGGCGCCGACCTGCTGCAAATGCCGGCGCAGCAGATGAACCGCGTGCGCGGCCGGCGCGTCGCCATGATCTTCCAGAACCCGGCGACCTCGCTGAACCCGATTCTTTCCGTCGGCGCCCAGCTCGGCGAAGTGCTCGTCTGGCAAGAGCGGATCGGCCGCAAAGCCGCGGAGGCGCGCGTCGCCGAGCTGCTCCGCCTTGTCGGCATCACCGACCCGGCGGCCCGGCTCCGGCAGTTCCCGCACGAGCTCAGCGGCGGCATGAAACAGCGCGTCGGCATCGCCCGCGCCCTGCTCTGCAACCCGGCGCTCATCCTCGCCGACGAGCCGACGACCGCGCTCGACGTGACGATCCAGGCGCAGATCCTCGACCTGCTCGCGGAACTACAGGAGCGGCTGCACATGTCGATGATTTTGGTCTCGCATGACATGGGCGTGATGGCGCGCATGGCCGACCGGATCACCGTGATGTATGCGGGCCGCGTGTGCGAGACCGGCGATGCGCGCACGATCTTCTCGGCGCCGCAGCACCCCTACACACGCGCGTTGCTGGACAGCATGCCGCGGCTTGACCGGAGCTACGCGCGGGAGACGCGGCCGAAGCTGGCTTCGATCCCGGGCCGGCCGCCGAGCCTGCTCGACCCGCCGCCGGGCTGCCGGTTCGCCGAGCGTTGCCCGGAGGCGATCGCCGAGTGCCGCCGGGTCCTGCCGGTGGAGACGGCGGTCGCGCCGGGGCACAGCGTGAGCTGTATCCGGCGCGGCAGTCAGGGGCTGGCCGGGTGAGCGTGCCGCTGCTCGAGGTCGAGAACCTCTCCAAGCGCTACCCGGTTCTGCGCCGCGGCTTGTTTCGGCAGCGGCAGAGCCGCGAAATCCGCGCCGTCGACGGCGTCTCCTTCACGCTGCGCGAGGGCGCGACCCTCGGCCTCGTCGGCGAGAGCGGCTGCGGCAAGACCACGACGGCGCGCTCGATTCTTAATTTGGTCGCCCCAAGTGACGGCGCGATCCGGTTCGCCGGGCAGGATTTGGTCAAACTGTTCCGCGAGAGCGACCGGGAAAAGGTGCTCGGCGTCCGGCGCAGCCTGCAATACGTGTTCCAGGACCCCTGGCTGTCGCTCAACCCGCGCTGGAGCATCGGCGACACGCTGCGTGAGCCGCTGCGCGTGCACATGGCGGACCAGAAGGAGCGCTGGAACGCGCGTATTAACGAGCTGCTCGGCCTGGTCGGGCTCGAGGCGCATCACGCCTGGCGCTATCCGCACGAACTCTCCGGCGGGCAGCGGCAGCGCGTCGGCATCGCCCGGGCGCTGGCGGTCGAGCCGCGCCTGCTGATCCTGGACGAGCCGGTGTCCTCGCTCGACGTCTCGGTGCGCGCGCAAATCCTGAATCTGCTGGTCGAGGTGCAGGAGCGGCTCGGCCTCGCCTACCTCTACATCTCGCACGACCTCGGCTCGGTGCGCTTCATCAGCACGGAAGTCGCGGTGATGTATTTGGGAAAGCTGGTCGAGATCGGCCCGGTGGACGCGATCTTCACCCGCCCGCGACATCACTACACTGCGGCGCTGATCCAGGCCATTCCGGTGCCGGAGCCAGGCCTCGGCAAGCGCCGGCCAGTGCTGCAGGGCGAGGTGCCGAGCGCGCTGGTTCGCCCCGCCGGCTGCCCATTCCATCCGCGCTGCGCCGCCGCACTTCCAGTGTGCCGCGAGATCGTCCCGGAATTGCAGGATTTCGGCGACGGCCACCGCGCTTCCTGTCACAATCCGATTTGAGGAGAGGACCGAATATGCAAGTGGTGGTGATCGGGGCCGGGGTCGTGGGATCGTCGGTCGCCTTCCGATTGGCCGAGGCAGGCGCGTCGGTGACGGTGCTAGAGGCCGGCCGGGTGGGCGGCGGGACTTCGGGGTGCAGCTTTGCCTGGACCAACTCGCACGGTGGCAGCGTGCCGGAAGAGTACCACACGCTCCGCATCAGCAGCATGGCGCTGTATCCGGAGCTGAAGCGGGAGTTTGGCGACGCGTCCTGGTTTCACCCCTCCGGCAGCGTCGAGTGGGAGGCGGAGGCGGGCCAGGGCGCGCTGGAGGACAATGTCCGCCGGCTGCAGGAGCGCGGCCACAAGGCGGAGTGGATCAGCCGGAGCCGGCTGCTCGAGCTCGAGCCGGGCGTCGATCCCGGCGCGGTCGGCGACGCGCCGATCGCCTGGTATCCGGACGACGGTTGGGTCGACCCGGTGGCCTATGCCGACGACATGATCCGCGCGGCGCAGGCGCACGGCGCGGTTCTGCGGCTTGGCGCGCGCGTGCTCGCGATCGAGACGGCACATGGGCGCGCGACCGGCGTGCGGCTGGCGGACGGATCGCGTGTGGCAAGCGATATGGTGGTGAACTGCGCGGGGCGCTGGGCGCGCGAGGTGACGGACGAGCCGGGGCTGCAGATCCCGCTGGCGCCGACGGTCGGCTTCCTGGTGTTCACGCCGCCGGTGGCGAGCGGCGTGCGGCGGCCGCTGCGCAATCCGGCGGCGAACATGCGTCCGGATGGCGCCGGCCGGCTGATGGTGCACACGGACGATGCCGATTTGACCGTGGCGCTCGACACGAAGCTCAGCCCGTCGATGCCGCAAGCCGAGGCGGTGATGCGCCGGGCTGAAACGGTCATTCCGGCGCTGCGGGGCGTCGTGGCCGAGGCGGTCCGGGTTGCGGTGCGGCCGGTCCCGGCGGACGGGCTGTCCGCCGTGGGACCGGTACCGCGGCTTGAGGGCTACTATCTCGCCGTCACGCATAGCGGCGTGACCCTCTCGCCCATCCTGGGCAGGCTGGTCGCGGCGGAGGTGACGCAGGCAACCGAGCGCGCGGAGCTGGCACGTTTTCGGCCATCGCGGTTCTTCAATTAGGGGAGGGGGGTCATGAGCATCGAGATCAGCCGCCGTGGCGCTGTTGCGTCGGGGATCGCCACCGCGGTCGCTTCCGTCGCCGGGCCGGCACGGGCGGCCACGCCCTTCTTCAAGCTCTACATGATGATCCCGAACAACCAGCCGGCGCGCATGATCTGGGGCACGCTCGCGGCGCAGCAAATGTCACGCATCGGCATCGACGTGGTCTCGAGCTTCGTGCCCTTCACCGTGGTGGCACCCCGGCGCAGTCCAGGCGACGGTAAAACCTATGTAGAGGGCGGTTGGGATTGTTATCTGGAGCGCTATTACTACAACGCGATCAAACCAACCCCGAATACGCTGTTCCACAGCAAGCTGATGCCGCCGCACGGCCAGAATTTCTACTACGTGAACGATCCGGAGATCGACAAGGTGCTCGACGTGATCAGCACCACCACCGACGACAAGACGCGGATGGACGCCTACCACGCGTTCGAAAAACGCTGGTACGACACTCAGCCGATGACCATCCTGTTCTATCCGCAGGACGTGATCGCGGTGAACCCGAAGCTGAGCGGGTTCGACGCCACGACATTCAACCCGGTGTTCTTTCCGCAAGCCGAGCGCTGGACGATTCAAGGCGCCGGCAGCAACCCGACCGCCGCTTTCGCTTCCTGGCCGCCACCGAGCTCGCTGATCCCTATGTATACGATCGGCTACCATGAATCGAACATCTTCGGACCGGCCTACGACCGGCTTTATGAATACGATAATTGGCAGAACAAGAAGCTAATGCCCGCGCTTGCGACCGGTCACACCGTGTCGGCTGACGGCAAGCACTGGGTCATCAGCCTGCACCAGGGTGTGAAATGGCACTCCGGCGAGGCGTTCACCGCCGACGACGTCAAGTTCACTTGGGACGTCTTCCTCAACCCGGCTTATGGTTCGCCGATCCAGGCGCTAGCGCACGACATATTGGGCGGCCCTGACGCCTACAAAGTCACCGGCAAATACGAGATCACCGTCGACCTGCCGCAATACAATATGCTGTTCCTCGACTGGCTGGTGGGGTCGCAGGCGATCATGCCGCTGCACGCCTACAAGGACATCAAGCCGGAGGCGCTGCGCGGTCACGTCGCCAGCACCTGGCTCGGCAGCTACAAGGTGCAGACGTCAGACGGCAAGAGCTATACGGCGCACGGCGCGGTCGGCACCGGGCCCTGGGTCGCGCAAGGCTTCGATCCGTCGCGCAAGGCCTACAAGTTCACCCGCAACCCGGATTACTTCAAGCCGATGCCGGGCAACGTGACGACGTTCTTCATCGTCAATATTGAGGGTACCGATGCCGTGCTCAGCGCGCTCAAGTCCGGCGATATCGATGCGCATGATCCGATGTACGACATCGGCCCGGTGGTGAGCACGGTCGACCCATCCTGGGGCACGGTGCACAAATTCGACAGCTTCAAGTGGCAGCACATTTGCTACAATCTGCGCCACCCTGTTTTTGGCACCGGCGTCGACACCCCGCTCGGCAAGCAGGACAAGTCGCGCGCCGCCGAGGCCGCCGCCTACATCCGCCAGGCGATCAGCCACGCCATGCCGCGCAAGCAGATCGTCGACGAGATCGCTGGCGGGTTCGGCGCCGAGGGCACCGTGCCGATCCCGTGGTCGGCGCCGGAATACGACCACGAGCTGCTCAAGCCGATCGCCTACGACATGGATTTGGCGCGGCAGTTCATGGAAAAGGCCGGCTACACCTACTGAGCGGAGACGAGCGATGCACAAGCGCGGACATATGAGGCTTGGCATGTCGCTGCGCGGGCTGGGCTACCACCCCGCGGCCTGGCGGCATCCGCAGGTCCCGGCGGACGGGTCGCTGCGGTTCGAGCATTACGTCCACAATACCCAGTCAGCCGAGCGCGGCCTGTTCGACATGATCTTCTTTGCCGACGGGATAGGTATCCGCGAGCGCGACGAGCCGCGCGGCTCGCTGGCGCGCTCCGGCTACGAGATCGTCGAGATGGAGCCGATGACGCTGCTGCCGGCGCTGGCCGCGCTCACCAAGCATATCGGGCTCGTGACCACCGCGTCGACGACGTACAACGAGCCGTATCATATCGCCCGCAAATTCGCGACCTTGGACCTGATCAGCGGCGGACGTGCGGGGTGGAACGTCGTCACCTCCTGGTCGGAGGCGGAGGCGCGCAACTTCAACCGCGACAAGCATCTCGAATACGAAACGCGCTACGAGCGCGCAGCCGAGTTCGTCGAGGTGGTGACCGGGTTGTGGGATAGTTGGGAGGACGATGCCTTCCCATACGACAAGCAATCCGGCCTGTTCTACGACGAGAGCCGGATGCATGTGCTCGACCATAAAGGCAAGCATTTCAAGGTGCGCGGGCCGCTCAACGTCGCCTCGATGCCGCAAGGGCGGCCGGTGCTGGTTCAGGCGGGCGCGTCGGAGCAGGGGCGCGACATCGCCGCCGCCTCGGCCGATGTCGTCTATGCCGCGGCCGACAATCTGGCGCAGGCCAAGGCGTATTATGATGATCTGAAGGGGCGGCTGGCGCGGTTTGGCCGGGATTGGGACGACCTCAAGATCCTGCCCGGGGTGCGGACCGTGGTTGCGCCCACGCGGGTGGAGGCGCAGGCCAAGCTCGACCAGCTGCAGGATTTGGTCGATCCGCTGGTTGGGCTGGCGCGGGTCTTCAACGCCCTCGGCGACCTCAGCGGCTACGACGTCGATGGCCCGGTGCCGGAGCCGGTCATGGTCCCGGAGATCCGCAGCAACGTGGCGCGGATCATGGAGCGGGCGCGGCGCGAGAAGCTGACGATACGGCAGCTCTACAATTCGCTGACCGTGGGCGGCTTCGTCCTGGTCGGCACGCCGGGCGACATCGCCGACCAGCTCCAGGAATGGTACGAGGCCGAGGCGTGCGACGGGTTCAACGTGCTGCCCACGCACCTGCCAGTCGCGTGCGACGATTTCGTGGAGCTGATCACGCCCGAGCTGCAGCGCCGCGGGCTGTTCCGGACCGCATATGAGGGCAAGACGCTGAGGGAGAACTTGGGCCTGAAGCCGCACGTCAACCGCTATACGGCGGCGCGGCAGATGCAGGTTCAGGTCGCGGAGTAGAGGAGTCCGCGGGCTAGTCTACCTAGGCGCCGTTGGGAGTGGCGACGAGGTGGAAGAGGCGTTCGGGCTGCTCGGGTTGTGCGGCGGGGGTTTGGGGTTCGCGCGCGGCGGGGGTCTGGGGTTCGCGCGCGGCGCGGGCGTGGAGGAGGTCGAGGTCGGCCGGGGTGCGGCGCTTCCAGGGTGGGGATTGGGATGGAGAGGCGATGCCGAGGTCGCGGCAGATGTCGGTGATGATCTCGGCGACGGGGCGCAGGTCGAGCTCTTCTTCGAGATCGAGGCGGTCTAGGCGGTCGAGGAGCTCGGGTTGCAGGGTGTCCTGGCGGTCCGGGGCTTCGCGGTGGATGGTGTCCTCGACGTCGCGGAGGATGCGCTTGCGGGCGGCGGTGCGGTTGCGGGCGGCGCGGGCGGCGGCCGGGTCATGGAGGCGCTGGATTAGCATGATGTTGCGGCGGACGGCGCGGGTGGTGCGGTCGTAGGCGATGGAGTCGGCGGCGGGGTCGGCCTGGCCGTCGAGGGCGCGGGACTTGGCGTGGGCGACGCCGATGCGGACGTGGTCGAGGCCGGCTTCGATCATCTCAAGCAGCACGGCGCGCAAGAGTTGCGCGTCTTCGGCGGCTTGGGCGGGAAGGTCGATGGCGAGCTGGTCGAGCATGAGCGGGACAGGAACATATTCTTAGGGGCGGGTCAAGGGTGATCGGGGTGGCGGCGGGTGCGTGGTGGCGGCTGGGCCGGAGTCATACCAACGGTCATGGAGGATGACCGTTGGTATGAGTCTTTCCCTGGCGCGCCGCCGCCCACCAACCCGGCGCGCGATATCATCGGCGCGACGCGATGGAAGAGTCATCGCATCGTGCCGCTGGTATCAGGTTGGCGACCGGAGGCGGGCGAGTTCGGCGTCGAGGGCATCGGCGAGCGTCTGGTTGCGTGGGGCGGCGGTGCGCCAGGCCTGCACGCCGGGGGCGAAGGCGGCTTGCCAGGCGGCGGCGGCTTGGGCCTCGGGCGTCACCACGGATTGGCCGGGTTCGGAGCGCAGCCGGTCGATCACCTTGACCCGCTGGACGTCGAACGCGTTGCCGAACCCCTCCGCCAGCTCGGCGCCGCGGTGCTTGTCGAAGGCCGCCCGCACCGGCTCGGGCAGGCGCTCGTAGCTGGCGCGGTTCATGACGAAGGCTAGCATGACGCCGCCGAGCGGGTAGTCGAGGTGGTGCTTGGCGGCGGCCAGCGTGCCGAACGTGTCCGATCCGACCCAGTCGGCGATGACGCCGTCGAAGGTTCCGGCGCGGAGCGTGGCGGCGGCGCGCGGGGTGACATAAGTCAGCGAACATTCGGCCCCGAGACGCCGGAACAACTCGGCGGTCAGCGCCGCATTGGTGTTGAACCTGCGTCCCTTCAGGTCATCGGGCCGGGCGATGGGCACGGTGGCGTGCACCGCGGAGGGGGAGGCGACGAGGACGGCGAGAGGGACCAGGTCGTCGTATCCGGACAGCAGGCCTTTGGCTTGCAGCCGGGTCGCGGCGACGGAGGCTTCGCGCGCATTGCGCAGCAGGCCGGGCTGCATGAACAGGTCCTGTTCCTTGAAGCGGTCGCGGAAGATCGCCGGCACGATGAAGGCGATGTCGGCCTTGCCGGTCAGCACGAGGTCGAGATGCGCCTCCGAGTTCGGGTCCATCCGGCCGCCGGTGAATTCCTCTATGTGCAGCATCCCCTTCGCGTCCTGGATCACCCTTTGCTCCCAGGGCCTCCAGGTTTGCGCGTAGACGAAGGCGTTGCTGGGCTCGTGCGTGGCGAAACGCAGCGTGACCGGGGCTTGCGCGCGGACAGTCGCGGGCGCGGCCAGCGACCCGGGCACCCCAGCGAGCAGCGTCCGGCGCCGGATCATGCCTGGTGAGACTCCAAGCCGGGCTTGTACTTGCCCTTCAGGAAGTCGCCGATGCCCTCCTTTTTCCAGGCGTCGCCCTGCTTGACCACCAGCTCTTGCTCCTTGGCGAAGGAATAGGCCATCGCCGCATCCCAGCTCATCTCGAGCGAGGCGTGATAGGCCTGCTTGGTCGCCGACATCGCGTGCGGGTCCTTTGCCGCCAGCTCGCGCGCGACCTGCATCGTCTCCTCGCGCAGCTTGTCGGCTGGCACGGCTAGGTTCACGAGCCCGATCTTCTCGGCAATCTGGCCGTCGAACGGCCGCCCGGTCATGCCGTACCAGAGCGCGTCGCGCGGGCGCAGCAAATTGGCCAGGCTCTTGCTGACGGAGCCGCCGGGGAACAGCTTGAAGTTGATTTCCGAGAGCCCGAAAGTCGCGGTCTGCGACGCCACGGCCAGGTCGCAACCCTCGACGATCGAGAACGCGCCGCCAAAGCAGAAGCCGTTGATCATGGCGATGCTCGGCTTCGGGAAGCGCCGCAGCGTGTGGCCGCGCCATTCGACCGCCAGCCGCCAAACCCGGTCGTACTCCGCCGGCGTGTCCTTCAGCGCCAGGAAGAACTCCTTGAGGTCCATCCCCGCGCAGAAGAAGTCGCCGGCGCCGGTGATGACCAGGCAGCGCGCCGCGTCGTCGTAGCGCAGCTTCTCCAGCGCGTCCGTCATATCCTGGTGCAATTGCGGGTTCATCGCGTTGCGCTTGGCCGGGCGGTTCAGCGTGATCACGGCCACGCCGTCCGCGACGTCCACCAGCAGCGTTTCGAAGTTCATCGTTTCCTCCTCCGGTTCTGGCCCGGATATAGACTGATGGGGCCGGACGCGGCCAATCAAGCCTGTCGATAAAGGATATTCACGTGACGGATACCAGCGGCATCGACCTCAACCTGCTGCGGGTCATGCAGGTCGTAGATCAGGAGGGAAGCGTCACGCGGGCGGCGCAACTGCTCGGCCTGTCGCAGCCGGCGATCAGCAACAGCCTGGCCCGGCTCCGCCGCACGCTCGGCGACCAGCTCTTCGTGCGCAGCACGCACGGCATGGAGGCGACACCGCGGGCGCGCCGGGTCCTGAACACGCTGGACCTGGCGATGGGGCTGATCCGGCAAGGGCTCCGCGATGGCACCGAGTTCGACCCGGCCGGCGCCGAAGAGGAGTTCAACCTGCTGATCTCCGATCTCGGCGAGATGGTCTACCTGCCCGCGCTGATGGCGCATCTGCAGCTTCACGCGCCGGGTTGCCGGGTTCGCGTCCGGCAGCTCGCCCGCGGCGGTTACGCCGAAGCGCTGGAGGCCGGGCTGGCCGACTTGGCGGTCGGCTATTTGCCGCACCCGCGCAGCAGCCTGCGCTCGCGCCTCCTGTTCACCGACGGCTTCGTCTGCATGGTCCGCGCCGGCCATCCGCTGTTGAACGCGAAGATGACGGTGGAAAGTTACGCCGCGCTCTCGCACATCGCGGTGTCGCGCGCCGGCGCCCGCGAGGGTATTGTCAGCAACGCGCTCGCCGCGCTGGGGGTGGAGCGGCGGATCGCCCTGGTCATGCCGCATTTCGCCGCCGCCGCTTGCGTCGTCGCGGCCTCCGACCTCGCCGTGACCGTGCCGAGCCGTCTCGTCCAGGCGCAGTCGGCCGCCGGCGTGGTCGGGGTCGAGCTGCCGTTCGATGTGCCGCGCATCGAGGTTGCGCTCTATTGGCATGAACGGCTGCAGGAGGACGCCGCCAGCCGCTGGCTCCGCAGCGCATTTGTGTCAATGTTCGCTGATGGTCATTATCAAGCTGGGTGATGACGGCGGCCGTTTGCGCGATTGAAGCGGACGCACCTCGCCGATAGTTTCCGATCCAAGGGTAGGGGGAGTGAACGATGTCCAACGTGACGCGCCGAACGCTGATGTCGTTGCCGCTGCTCGCGGCGCTGCCGCGGGTCGGCCGGGCGCAAGGCGCGGCCAGGCCGGTCCGGATCGGGGTCCTGAACGACCAATCCAGCGTGTTCTCCGACAGCACCGGGCCGGGCAGCGTGATCTCGGCGCAGCTTGCGGCCGAGCAGTTCACGGCCAAGACCGGCATGAAGGTCGAGATCATCGCCGCCGACCATCAGAACAAGGCCGATGTCGGCTCCGCCATCGCGCGGGATTGGTTCGACCGTGACGGCGTGGACGCCGTGGCCGACCTCGGCAACTCCGCCGTGGCGCTCGCGGTGGCGACGGTGGCGCGCGGCAAGGACCGGGCGTGCCTGGTCTCGGCTGGCGGCACCACCCTGCTCACCGGGGCGCAATGCGCGCCCACGACGGTGCAATGGACCTACGACACCTACGCGAACTCGAACGTGCTGGCGCAGACCCTGCTTGCGGACGGCAAGAACACCTGGTTCTTCATCACCGCCGACTACACGTTCGGCCAAAGCCTGCAGGACGAGACGACGCGGGCGGTCGTGCGCCTCGGCGGCAAGGTTTTGGGCTCGGTCAAGCACCCGCTGAACACCTCCGACTTTTCCAGCTACTTGCTCGACGCCAAGTCGTCGGGCGCGAAGGTGATCGCGCTGGCCAATGGCGGGGACGACACCGGCCGCTGCGCCAAGCAGGCGGCCGAGTTCGGCGTGACGCCGGACCAGACGCTCACCGGGCTCTCCATGCTGATCACTGACGTGCACGCGATCGGGCTCGACGCGGCGCAGGGTATGCTGGTGACCGAAAGTTTCTACTGGGATCTCAATGACGGCACCCGGAAATTCGCTGCCGCCTGGTCGGCGCGCAACCGCGGACGCGAGCCCACGATGATGCAGGCCGGGGTTTACGGCGTGGTGACGCACTATCTGAAAGCGGTGCAGGCGCTGGGCGGGCCGCAGGGCGGCGCGGCCTGCGTGCGGCAGATGAAGGCGATGCCGGCCGAGGATCTGGCCTTCGGCAAGGGCTATGTCCGCCCTGATGGCCGGGCGATCCACGACGATTACGTGTTCCGGGTCAAAATCCCGGCGGAGTCCAAGGGGCCGTGGGACTGCTACCGCCTGGTCAGCACGATCCCGGGGGAAAAGGCCGCCCAGCCAATGGATCAAGGCGGGTGCCCGCTGCTGACAGAAATGACCAAGGGCTGATTGCGTGATCACCGTCCTGGGCTATGCCGACATCCAGCCGGGTTTGCATGTGCGCAGCTCGGGGCGGACGCTCACTGAATCCGATCACATGCTGTTCATGATGCTGTGTGGCGACTGGCATCCGATCCACGCCGACGAGCAATACGCGCGTGCGACGCCGGCCGGAAAGCGGCTGATGCATGGCACGCTGGGCATTGCGCTGGCGATGGGGATGCAGGCGGCCGCGGTGGAGTTTGCCGACCCGATGGTGGGTGCGCTGGGCATCACCGACTGGAAGTTCCGCAAGCCGCTGCTGATCGGCGACACGGTGCATGTGGAGATCGAGTTTCTGTCCCGCCGGGTCACACGGGACGGAGCACGCTACGCCGTCGAGCGCCGTCTGAGCCTGATGAGCGGGGCAGAGGTGATCCAGGACGGGCTCGCGACCGTGCTGCTGAAGCTGCCGGAGGGTGTGGCGTGAGGGACATGGTGATCGCCGACGTGGTCGAGCGTAATGCGCGGCTGCGTCCGCACGCCCCGGCTTTCATCTTTGAAGGGCGCAGCCTCACTCACAGAGATTTTGCCGAGCGCGCCTTCGCGCTGGGCAACGCGCTGCTGGCGCTGGGACTGAAGCGGCAGACCCGTGTCGCGGTGCTGTCGCAGAACCGCACCGAGTATTTCGAGGCCTTCGCGGGGATCGGCGCCGCGCGGCTGATCACGGTCAATTTGAACTGGCGCTTGGCGATCCCCGAGCTGTCGCGGATCGTTGCCGACTGCGAGCCGGAGGCGCTGATCTTCGACCGTGGCGGCGAAACCGTCGCCGCGGCGCTGCGCGAGACGACTGCCATCCGGCACTTCGTCGCCTTCGACACCGCGCCGGATTGGGCGCAGCCCTACGAGCAGCTCCTTGCCGCCGGCGCGAAGATGCGGCCGCAGGTCGATGTGCAGCCGGAGGACATCGAGAGCCTGGTCTACACCAGTGGCACCACCGGCCAGGCCAAGGGCGTGATGCTCAGTCACCGCGCCCTGCTGCACGCCGCCATGGTGATCGCCTGGGAGGGCGACGCCCGTACCGACGACCGGATGCTGATCGTGATGCCGCTGTTCCATGTTGGCGGCAAGATCGAGCAATTGGCCTTCTGGCTGGCCGGCGCCACTACGATCCTGCATCGCGCCTTCGAGCCCTCTGACGTGCTGCGCGCCATCGGCGAGGACGGGGTGTCAGCGGCGCATTTGGCGCCCACCATGGTGGCCCGGCTGCTCGATCATCCGGACCTCGCAGCCACCGACCGCTCCCGCCTGCGCATCGTGCACTACGCTTCGGCGCCGATGGCCGTGCCGCTGCTGCGCCGAGCCATCGAAGCATTCGGCCCGATTTTCCTGCAGGTCTATGGCATGACCGAGTGCATCACCGCCAGCATCCTCAAGCCGTTTCAACATGTGCTGGACGGCGCGCCGGAGGCGGTCAAGCGGCTCAGCTCGGCCGGACAGCCCTGTTTCGGGGTGAGGATACGCTGCGTCCGTGCGGACGGCGCCGAGTGCCTGGTCGGCGAGACTGGCGAGGTTTTGGTACACGCGCCGGGCCTGATGAGCGGCTATTGGAACCGCAACGGGCTCACGCTCGCAGTCGTCGAGGATGGCTGGTTCCGCACCGGCGATGTCGGTTTCACCGACGATGAGGGCTATCTGTTCATCGCCGACCGGCTGAAGGATATGATCATCTCCGGCGGCGAGAACATCTACTCCCGCGAGGTCGAGGATGCGCTGATGAGCCATCCCGCCGTGCAGGAGGCGTCGGTGACCGGCGTCCCGGATCCCGAATGGGGCGAGAGCGTGAAGGCATGGATCGTCCTGCGACCCGGCGAGCAAGTCCAGCCAGCCGAGCTGGTCGGCCACTGCCGCAAGCTGATCGCGAGCTACAAGAAGCCGCGCTTCTTCGAGTTCACGCCGACGCTGCCGCGACTGTTCAACGGCAAGGTGGACAAGAAGGAGCTACGGCGCCTCGGCTTGGGCCAGGGGTGACCATCTGTGTCATACCAACGGTCATGGAGGATGACCGTTGGTATGAGTCTTTCCCTGGCGCGCCGCCGCCCACCAACCCGGCGCGCGATACCATCGGCGCGACGCGATGGAAGAGTCATCGCATCGTGCCGCTGGTATCATTGCGTCTTCAGCTCGGCCGGCAGCGCCAGGGACGGGTCGATCCCGTATTTGACGAAAATCTCCTTCTGCACCCCGTCCGCCTGCATCGCCTTGATGCCGTCGAGGATAGCCTGCGCCAATTCGGTATTGCCCTTCTTGACCGCGACCCCGATTTGGAACCCGCTGACGATGCCGAAGGCGCGGACATAGATCTGCGGATTGTCCTGCACCGTCTTGTCCACCAAGGCGAGGTCGGTCAGCATGATGTCGGCGCGTCTACTCGCCACCAGGCGGAACCCGGCCGCGTGGTCTGGGTAGGTCATGACGTTGACCTCCGGCTTGGCCAGGCCCTTGCACTTGTCACTGAGCGCATGCATTTGCGCCTCCTCGACGCTCCCAAGGCCCACCGCGACCGTCTTGCCGCATAGATCGTCGATCGACTTGATGTCCTTCGGATTGCCCGACTGGGTGATCGCGCCTGTTCCGGCCTTCATATAGACGACGAAGTCAACCTGCTGCGCGCGGGTCGGGCTGTAGTACAGATAATACATCAAGTCCATTTGCCCCGCGACTATAGCCGGCATCAAGCCGGACCATGCAGCAGGCTGGATCGAGTATTTCAGGCCGACACAGTCGAACACGTCGCGGGCGAGGTCGAGATCCGAGCCGATCAGCTTGCTGGGGTCGCTCGGGTCGAGATTGGCGTACGGCGGCGTCTGCGTATCGGCGCCCATGCGCACCGTCTTGCCGGCGAGCGAGGGGTAGCGCTGGGCCGCCTCGTCCGGGTGGCAGCCGGCGGGCGGGGCCGCCTGCGCCGAAGCCGCTGCTAAGACGGCCAACAGTATAAAGGGCACGCGCGTCATGATCTTCCTTTCTAGCTTTATTTGAGACAGCGATTCACGTCCTGACCGATTCCGGTCAGGACGATCGCGGTCTAGCTCGGGATCGTCTGCGGTCGGGCGCTTCCTGTCGGGCAGATCTAGCCCCGCGGATGGGGTGGGATTCGAACCCACGGTACGGTTGCCCGCACGGCGGTTTTCAAGACCGCTGCCTTAAACCGCTCGGCCACCCATCCCCTGGAGCGATGTCAGCGCCTTAGCACGCAATCAAGGAGAACGGATAGGGGATTGGAGCTCGTCTCTGCTGGACACCGGTGAGGGCGCGTGTGAACGTCGGCCGCTGTTGAGCAGGGGGCAGTAATGGTCGAGCAGCCGACGGGCTTATTTTCTCGCCGTGAAGCACTGGCCTTGATGGGAGGCGCCGGAGCGGCGGCACTCGTGACCCTGCCGGCTCGGGCTGACACGCACCTCGCGGTCTGGACCGGGTATCCGGAAATCCAGCCATGGTATCAGGCCGTGGCCGCGGAGTATGCCAAGTCGCACCCGGGCGTCACCTTCGAGTTCTTCAGCACCTCCCTGCGTGAGGCGGAACAGAAACTAACCGCTGCGGTGCCGACCGGCACGGGTCCGGACGTCTACGACATCGGGACAAATATAAGCGTCAACTTCATCGATAATGACTTGATCGAGCCGAACCCGCCAGACATCGACGCCGATCTCAAAGGCGGTGGATGGAACCAATCTCTCGTCGATTTCTTCACCATCGACGGCAAGACTTACGGGTTGCCCCTGCTGGAGGGCAGCAAGGCCTGCTTGTATTGGAACAAGACGTTCTTCCAGGAAGCGGGAATTTCGGCTCCGCCGGCCACGTTCCCGGAGCTGATCGACGCTGCCAAGAAACTTGTAAAATTCGATAGCCAGGGGCGGATGACGCGGAGCGGGATCAGCTTGCGTCTCTCGGGTCAGGGCAGCGGCATCGGCGAAAAATGGCGTTACGTTCTCGAGTCCGCCGGCGGCTCGATGATCGAGCGCACGCCGAGCGGCAAGTGGCATAACGGCTACGACAATCAGGCCGGCCATGATGCGCTGACGTTCTATGTCGATGCGGTGCAGACTTGGCATGTCGACGATCCGAAAGTGCCGCACGACGCCGATGCGTTCGCCTCCGGCGCGACCGCCATGTTGTTCCGCGAGGCCTGGGTGATCGGCGAAATCCAGCAGAAGAACCCGAAGCTGGATTACGGCGTCGTGCCGCTCCCGGCCTGGAAAGCCGGCGGGCCACACATGATGATGCTGCAGCCCTGGGGCGTCTATGTGAACGCGCAAAGCAGCAACAAGGCAGCCGCATACGACTTTCTGAAATTCCTGACGGACGCGCAGAATGGGCTGATGTTGACGCAGATGACGGGCTGGCTGTCGCCGCGCCAGGACATCGATTGGAAGCCCCTGCTGGCAAAGACGCCGCAATTCCAGGCCTTTGTCTCTCCTCCGGCGGACGTGAAATACTATGTCGAGCCCGTGCTGACCGCGTTCGACGAAATCGAGACGCGGCTGTCGGATCACCTGACGGCGGCCTTCGTGGAACCTTCGCTGAAGGGCAGCCCGGACAAGATTGCCGCCGCAATTCACCAGATGGCTCAGCAGACCGACCAAATCCTCAAGGACGCCAATCTCTACGGCACGACCTGACATTGGCCGGCCGTTTCGGGCGGCGCGCCAGGCTTTGGGTCTGGTGCTACGCCATGCTGCTGCCGGTCATGGCGCTCTACGCGTATGTGCGGATCGTCCCGATCGGCTGGAGCTTCGTTCTCAGCCTATTTGATTGGCGGCTGATCTCACGCGTGCGGCCGTTCGTCGGCTTGCAGAACTATGCGCGTATGCTGGGCGACGACAATTTCCATATCGCCCTGTGGAATACGTCGATTTATTCCCTGGCCACGGTGCTGATCAGCACGGCGTTGTCCTTGCCACTCGCAGTCGTCTTGGCCCGGCGAGGGCGCTCTTCGGCGATATACCAGACCATTTACTTCCTTCCGGTGATCACGCCGATCGTGCCGATGGCGATCGCCTGGAAGTGGATCTACGACTATGATTACGGCCTGCTGAATTACATGCTGTCATGGCTCGGGATACCCCCGGTGGCCTGGCTGACCGATGCGCATATCGCGCTCTGGGCCTTGATCATCATGGGTGTCTGGAAGGTCCTGGGCTACAATCTGGTGATCTTCCTCGTCGGCATCCGCAACATTCCTGCCTCCTATCTCGAGGCCGCAAGTCTGGATGGCGCCTCCGAGCTACAGAAATTCTGGCGCGTGACCTTGCCGTTGCTGCGCCCGATCCTGCTGTATGTGTTGGTCACCGCCACGATCAGCTCCTTTACCGTGTTTACCCAGGTCTATGTCATGACGCTGGGTTCGCAGTCGGCACCGGGCCAGGCCGTGCGGGTGCTCGTCTACGACATTTACCAGAACGCGTTTCAATACTTCCGGATGGGCTACGCGTCCGCCGAAGCTGTCACGCTGACCTTCATCGCGCTGGCATTCACTTGGATCCAGTTCCGCGCGTTTCGTGAGGAAACCTGACGATGGCGGCGCGGCGGCGCATGAGCGTCGGTGCAGTGCTCACTCATGCGGTGCTGATCGCCGGCGCTGTCCTCATGCTGGTGCCGATGCTGTGGATGCTGGCGACGTCGTTCAAGCTGCCGGGCGAGATCGCGGTTTGGCCGCCGCACGTCCTGCCGCAGGCACCGACGCTCGCGAATTACCAAGGCTTGCTGGACGCAGTCCCCTTTGTCCGTTTCCTGGCCAACAGCCTGATCCTGTCGCTGGCGGCGACCGTGAGTGTGGTGCTGACATCGGCGTTGGCGGGTTCGGTATTTGCAAAATACCGGTTTCCGGGCCGCGGTCTGCTGTTTGCGCTGGTGCTGGCGACGGCGAT
The DNA here is from genome assembly GCA_965276815.1 of Acetobacteraceae bacterium. Lineage (GTDB taxonomy): Bacteria > Pseudomonadota > Alphaproteobacteria > Acetobacterales > Acetobacteraceae > JAVVHH01. The sequence goes on from CBDIBE010000006.1 coordinate 95,799, forward strand.
CGTGCCGTTCGAAGGCTATATGATCCCGCTCTACATTCAGCTTGTCGATCTGCATTGGATCAACACCTATGCCGGGATCATCCTGCCGACGCTGGTCATGAGTTTCGGCATCTTCCTTATGCGCCAGCATGTCGCATCGGCGATCCCCGATGAGCTGATGGAAGCGGCTCGCGTGGATGGGGCGAGCGAGTGGTGGACGTTCCGCCGGGTCGTGTTGCCGCTTTCCGGCAATGCCATGAGTGCGATCGCCATCCTGGCCTTCATCCAGGGATGGACGGCCTTCATCTGGCCGCTGCTGGTCGCCAACAATCAGCTCCTCTTCAACACGGAAGTCGGCCTGACCGCGTTTCAGTTCCGCTTCAGCACGGATTACGGCAAGCTTATGGCCGGGTCCACCATCAGTACATTGCCGATGCTGACCATTTTTCTGATCTTGCGGCGCCGGATCATCGAGAACATGGCGCTCAGCGGAATAAAAGGATGAACGGAAGCGCCCGCATCACCCGGCAGACAGCACTCGTGCCGCGTCCCGCCAAGCCGCCGTCGCATCAGCGACGTCGCCTGCGTCGTGAGCGGTCGACACGTAGTACTTCGACTCGCCCTTCAGGATGCCCCGCTCGCGCAGCAGCGCGTTGAAGCGCGACTGCATCACCGCATCGCCACGCGCCAGGCCCCGATAGTCGCGGATTTCGCCCGCGGCAAATACTGCGTCGAAGCAGGACGGTTCGCCGAGGATCTGGGCGACGATGCCGGCCTCGGCCAAGGCCACGCCGAGTGCTTCCATCAGTTTGCGGCCAGTCTCCGCCAGGCGCTCATAGGTTCCAGGCTCGCGCAGGACGCGCAGCGTGGCCAGGCCGGCCGCCGCGGCCACCGGGTTGCCGGAAAGCGTGCCGATCTGCTTGACGAAACGATCGGCTCCCACGCTGGCCGCGTCGAAATGCGCCATGATGTCGGCCCGGCCGGCAACGGCGGCCAGCGGATAGCCGCCGCCGATCACCTTGCCCAGCGTGCAAAGGTCGGGGGTCACGCCGTAGAGTTCCTGCCCTCCGCCCCAGGCGAGGCGGAAACCCGTCACCACCTCGTCGAAGATGAGCGGGATTCCCGCCGCTTGCGTGACCCGGCGCAGCGCCTGGAGAAAACCCGGCGCCGGCGGAATCAGCCGCTGCATCGGTTCGACGATCACGCCCGCGAGCTCATCGCCATGCGCCCGGATCAGCCCCTCGACGGCGTCGATGTCGTTGAACGGCGCGACCAGCATTGTGTCGGCGACAGCGTGCGGGATGCCCGCCGAGTCCGGGATCGGATCCCAGGAGTTCGCCGGTTGCCTTGGCGCCGTGCTCATCAGGCCATAATCGCTCATCCCATGATAGCCGCCCTCGAATTTGAGGATCTTGTCGCGGCCGCGGAATGCTCGGACCAGCCGCATCGCGTAGGCGTCGGCCTCGCTGCCGCTGGAAACGTAGCGCACTTGCTCGGCGCAGGGTACGGCTTGGACGATCAACTCGGCCAGCTCGATGCCGAGACGGTTATTGGCGAAGAAGGTCGTCCCCAGGCCCACCTGCGCCCGCACCGCCTCGGTCACGGCGGGATGCGCGTGGCCGAGCAGCATCGGGCCGGAGCCGATGAGGAAGTCGATATACTCGCGCCCGCTCTCGTCCCACACGCGGCCGCCGCGGCCCTCGCGGATGACGATATCGCCAGCGGTGTTGCCGAACGTGCCGCCCGGAAGCACCCGGCGCGCGCGCTGCATCAGGTCACGCTCGGTCTCGCTGATGGCGCCGTCCGGCATTCACTCGTCTCCTCTGGTCGGGAGGAGCCTAGCGTGCAGATGCGCGGATGCACACGATTATCGGGACGGCTCCGCGCGCTGGAGTAAAACGCTCGGCTTGGCTACAGAGGGGTGAAACAATAACGGCGGGAGACGAGCAATGCGCACCATCCTCCGATTTGCCCTCCGATTTGCGAGCGTCCTGTGTTCATGCTCGTGCCTGGTCATCGGCAGCAGCTGGGCGGCGGAGCCGGTCGATACCCACAGTCCGCTCACGATCCAGTCGCAGGGCAGCTTCTTCATCGGCGGCACCGTGCGGCATGCCGATGGGCTGTCCGGCACCGCGGACGGCCCGGAGGTCGCACGCTCCGGGGACATCACGACGGGCCAGATGTACGTGCAGTACCAAGTCCCGGTGCAGCCGCAGCACCTTCCGGTCGTGATGGTGCATGGCGGCGGGTTGAGCGGGCAGGCCTGGGACACGACGCCGGATGGCCGGATGGGGTGGAGCGAGTATTTCCTGCGCGCCGGGCGGCCGGTCTATGTCGTCGATCAGGCGGGGCGCGGGCGGTCCGGTTTCGACGCCACCTCGTATAATGCGGTCAAGCTGGGCACGGCCAAGGACCAGCCGCCGATCCAGATCATCGGGCACGAGTTTGCCTGGACGTGGTTCCGCATCGGCCCGAAATTCGGCACCGCCTTTCCCGATACGCAGTTCCCGGTGGACGCGGTGGACGCGTTCTACAAAATGTGGATCCCGGATCTGAACGCCGCCTTGCCGGCGGATAACCCGAGCTTCGCCGACCTGGCCGCTTTGGGGCGACGGCTCGGCGGCGCCGTGGTGATGGGCCATTCGGAATCATTCATGTTCCCTGAGCGCGCGGCCTTGGTCGACCCCGGCGCGGTCAAGGGCATCATCAGCCTCGAGAGCGGCTACGCCTGCGCCACGCCGTACACGCCGCAGCAGCAAGCGACGCTGGCCCGCATCCCCATCCTGATCGTCTTTGCCGACCACCACGCCGACGCGCCGGAGCCATTCGGCTCGCGATGGACGACGTCGATGCAGCAATGCAGGGATTTCGCCGCTGCGATCCAGAAGGCCGGCGGCGACGTGACCTTCCTGCATCTCCCCGAGATCGGCATCCACGGCAACACGCACATGTTCATGCTCGACAGGAACAACCTGCAGATCGCGGATCTCGTGCTCGATTGGATCGACAAACACGTCGAGCATGCTGCCAAGTAAGGCCGCCGGGCGATCGCATTCAACGATGGGTTAGAGCCGGGGTTGAGCAGTTCGTAGCCGGCAGTATAGGTGCAGCGCGCATTCCAGCCGCCCTAGACCTTTATCGGCCTGACTGTGGTCGGGCCGATAAAGGTCTAGCTTTATTTGAGACAGCGATTCACGTCCTGACCGATTCCGGTCAGGACGATCGCGGTCTAGTCCGGCGCGTCCTGCTTGTTGCGGCGTGAAGTCACCGTGCCCCAATCGCTCGCCTGGTAGTCGAGGTTGATGCCGGACCGGGGGAACGTATCGGCGCTGACCTCGCACACGAGCGGCGACACAAGCAAGGGGTTCCCCGGCGCGCATAGACAAGTTAAAGCGTATAGAACTTCTGTGGGTAGGGCATGACCAAGGGAATCCGGATCGCTGCTTCATTGGGCGCCATCGCGTTCAGCATGCCGGCCTTGGCCGATCCACCGCAGGACCCGCACGGCATCCTCACCCTCCAGGTCGAGAACGACGCGGCCTCGACCCGGACCGGCACCACCGACGAATATTACACAAGCGGTCTCCGCCTCGGATACACGACGGGCACCGACGGCGTCCCCGGCTTCCTCGCCGATCTCGGCCATACCGTCTGGGGCGACGGCGTGCAGCGGATCAGCATCGACCTCAGTCAAACCCTCTTTACCCCGCACGACACCCAGCTCAACCCGCCGGACCCCTCCGACCACCCCTACGCAGGCTACTTGGCCCTCGACACCCAGCTGCTTACCGACAAGGACAACTCCCGCAGCATCCTCGGGCTCAGCGTCGGCGTGATCGGCCCTGGCGCCCTCGGCGAGGAGGTGCAGAACGGCTTCCACCACCTGATCGGCGACACGACCAACAAAGGCTGGGGCTACCAGCTCAAGAATGAGCCGGCTTTCGAGCTGCTCGGGCAGCGCACCTATCGGCTGCCGATCACGCAGTTCAGCGGGCTCGAACTCGACGCGCTGCCGGCGCTCACCGCTGGCGTCGGCACGGTGCGCGACTATGCGATGGGCGGGTTCGACATCAGGTTCGGCCAAGGCCTGAACAGCGACTTCGGCACCCCGCGCATCCAGCCCGGCTTCAGCGGCGGCGACGCCTACACGCCCACGCGGCCGCTTGCCTGGTATGTCTTTGCCGGCGTCGATGGGCAGGCCATCGCGCATGACGAATTTCTCGACGGCCAGACCTTCATCAGCGGTAGCCCGCACGTCGGCAGCCGCGCCTTCGTCGGCGAGATGATGGCGGGTGCGGCGGTCATGGCCTATGGCGTGCGCATCACCTACACGCAAACCTGGCAAACACCCGAGTATGGTCGCCAGCGCTCCGGCCTGTTCAACTTCGGCTCACTCGCCGCCTCGGTGAGATTCTAACGCGCCGCGAGCGTATCGAACACGTCGCCAGCCGGGGGCAGACCCAGCACATGCGTCCGGTGCCACAGCGCGTAGAACAACAGCGCCCAGGCTGCGTGGCCCGCGCGCTTGCCTTCGACTTGGCGGAATAGCGCGGTCACCCTGCCGGGCTCGGCGATCTCGGCGACGCCTTCCTGCGCGGCGACCAGCGGGCCAAGCCGCGCCCCCTCGGCCGCGATCCAGACGCCGACCGGAACCGTAAAGCCCTGCTTGGGTGCAAACGGCCGCGCTTGCGGCATCGCGCCCTCCAGCCAACGCCGCAGCAGGTATTTGCCGCGCCCCTCGCGCACCTTGAGCCCATCCGGCAGCCGGAACCCGGCCAGCGCGACCTCCGCGTCCAGGAACGGCGTCCGCCCCTCGACGCCATGCGCCATCAGGCACCGGTCCAGCTTGAGCAGCAGATCGTGCGGCAGCCAATCCGCCGCGTCCGTCGCCTGCGCCACCGCGAGCCGGCTCCGCGCGGGCAGCGCCGCCTGGCTCTCTGCCGCCACCAGCCCGTCCCGCCAGCTCAGCGGCCGCGCGCGCAGGACATCCAGCTTGTCGAAAGTGCCGCGCGCCCGCATGACCCGGCCGCCCTGCCACCACGGCCGCATCGCGCTGCGATAGCGCCCATAGCCGGCAAAAATCTCGTCGCCACCTTCGCCGCACAGCACCACCTTCACGTCGTGCCGGGCGCGGCGGGCCAGGAACCAGCTCGGGATGATGGCGTAATCGGCCGCCGGGTCGTCCATGCAGGCGACGATCTCCGGCAGATGCTGCCACACCATCGGCTGGGTGATCTCGATCATCTCATGCCGAGCCCCAGCCGTGCGTGCGACCTCGGCGGCATTGGCGCGCTCGTCAGCGGCCCCCGGCGCGTCGAACCCGGCCGTGAAGGCCAGCACCCGGTCGTTGTTGAGCCGCGCCATGACGGCCAGCACCGCCGAACTGTCGATCCCGCCGGAGAGGAACATGCCATACGGCACGTCGCTGCGCTGATGCAGGTCCACGCTATGCATCAGCGCCCGATCCAACCGCGCGAGCGCGGCCTCCTCGCTGATCGTCTCCGGCCCGCCCTCCGGCAGTGCGGACACATGCGCCCGGTCCAGCACATGCCCGTCCGCCAGCCGCAGTGTCTCGCCGGGCAAAACCCGGTCGATACCGGGGAAGATCGTCTGCGCCCCCGTCGTGAACTGCATCTGCAGCAATTCGTCGCGCGCGCCTGGACGCAAGCCGCGCTCGACCAGCCCGGCGGCGAGCAGCGCCTGTGGCTCGGAGGCGAAGGCGATCCCGCCCTGGATCGCGGCGGTGTACAGCGGCTTGATGCCGAACGGGTCGCGCGTCAGCGTCACGCTGCGCTGCAGCCGCTCGTGGATGGCGATCGCATACATCCCGCGCAGCGTCCCGGCATAGGCCAGCCCGTCCCGCAGCCACAGATGCAGCGGCGGCTCGCAATCGCTCTGGGTGGCGAACCGCGTCTCCTTCATGTCTTCGCGCAGCTCGCGGTAATTATAGACCTCGCCGTTGGCGACGAGGGCGGCCGCACCCGCGAATAGCGGCTGGTCGCCGTTCGCGAGGTCGATAATGGCCAGCCGCGTGTGCACCAGGGCGATCCGGCCGACAACCGAGTGGCCGGCGCCATCGGGGCCGCGATGGGCGAGGGCGCGGGTGAGGGCGGCCAGCACCGCCGGGCCGGGCGGCGGCGCGGTGGGGGCCAAGACGAGGCCGGCAATGCCGCACATCAGCGCGCCGCCATGGCGACCAGGCAAGCGCGCCATCGCTGGACGACCGGCGCCTCGGCATATTCCGCTTCGTATTCCGCTCGCCCCGCCTCGGCGAGCCTGCCGGCCACACCGCGATCGTGCAGCACGGAGCTGATCGCCTCGGCAAGCGCAGCCGGATCCTCGATCGGAGGAAGCAGGCCAGTGCGGCCTGGCGCGATCAGCTCGCTCGGCCCGGCGGCCGCGGCGGCGACGACCGGGCGCCGGGCGGAAAACGCCTCGATCACCACATTCCCCAGCGGCTCCCACCGGCTTGGGCACACCAGCACGTCGCAGGCGGCCAAGAGCGCGCCTTGATCATTCCGCCAGCCCAGCAGATGCAGCCGGTCCGCAACGCCTTCTTGGCGCGCCAGCGACTCGAGCGCCGCGCGCTCGGGGCCGTCACCGGCGATGACGGCGTGGGCGCCGGGCAGCCGGGGCAGGGCGCGGATCAGCACGTCGAAGCCTTTGTTCCGATGCAGGCGGCCCAGCGCCAGCAGCATCTGGCCAGGCGGACGCGGGGCAGGGGCCAGACCGGCAAGGTCGGGCGCGAAGTTCGGCAGGTAATGGACCCGGTCCGCCGGCCAGCCCTGGCCGCGAATCCACGCCACGATGCTGCGCGTATTGCCGATCAGCTCGTCGCACGCCCGGTAGTAGCGTAGGTCATAATAGCCGCCGAGCCGGCCCGCGTTGACCCAATCGCCCCGTGGCATGGCGCGTGCGGCCCGGTTCATCCAAGCGACGACGACGGATGGGCGAAAGCCGCGCAGCATTCGCGCGAGTCGCGGCCGGGTCAGCAGGTCGAGGGCGCCGCCGAAGCCAAGCTGTTCCGGCGCCAGTCCGTCCGCCAGCAAGCGAGCCGCCCGCGCGGGATCCCGCCGGATCACCGGCAGCACGGTCTCGCCGCTGCGCTGCAGCGCCGCGGCCAGCCGCTCGAAGAACAGTTCGGCGCCGCCTGTGCGCGCCCCAGCCATCACGTGCGCCATCCTCACCGGCCGGGTATCGGCGAACCCTCGCCGGCAAGCAAGCGCCATCCCGGCTTGCACCGGCCACCCCGAGCCACCACGTCGGCCGCATGATATACGTCGCCGCCTTGCCCGATCGCGCCGTGCTCGAGCTGGCCGGCGAGGACCGGGTCACTTTCCTGCAAGGGCTCGTGTCGAACGACGTCGTTCTTGCAACGCCTGGCCACGCGGTTTGGGCCGCGCTGCTGACGCCGCAGGGCAAGTGGCTGGCCGATTTCTTCATCCTGGCCGACGGCGAACGCCTGCTGCTGGACTGCGAGGCCGGCCAGAGCGCCATGCTGGCGCAACGCCTCACCCGCTTTCGCCTGCGCGCCAAAGTCACGGTCGCCGCAGTCGCGCTGCCGGTCCATATCGCCTGGGGCGGCGCACCACTGCCCGGCGGCGTGCAAGCGCCGGACCCGCGCTTGCCGCAGGCCGGGACACGCATCCTGGGCGACGTCGACGGCGTGAACGCGACTCCGGCGGACTGGGACTTGCACCGGCTGGCGCTCGGCTTGCCGGACGGGTCACGCGATCTCGAGCCGGAGAAAAGCATCCTGCTCGAGGCCGGATTCGACGAACTCAACGGCGTCTCCTGGAGCAAGGGCTGCTACGTCGGCCAGGAACTGACCGCTCGCACCAAGTATCGTGGTCTCATCAAGCGGCGGCTGACGCCGGTCCGCATCGAGGGGACATTGCCCACGCCGGGGACCGCGGTGATGGACGGCGAGGCCGAAATCGGCTCGATGCGCTCCGGGCGCGGTGACCGCGGACTAGCGGTGCTGCGGCTCGAGGCGATGCGCGCGGGCCGGCTCCGCTGTGGCGGTGCCGTCCTGATCCCGGAGCCGGCGGCCTGGATGCGGCCGGAGACGGTTAGACCGCTATCGCCCTGACTGTGTCAGGCCGGCGGTCTAGCTTTTCCTTGATAACGAGCAACTTTGTCGCATGACTGGCATCGCTGCGCGATTCCAGTCATGGCGACGTTGCTCTAGACCTTTATCGGCCTGACTGTGGTCGGGCCGATAAAGGTCTAGCTTTATTTGAGACAGCGATTCACGTCCTGACCGATTCCGGTCAGGACGATCGCGGTCTAAGCTCGCGACGGCATAGCAACCCGGCGCCCGACCCAATCCGGCCGCGGATACGCCGCATGCGCCTCGGCCGCGCGCAGCACTCGCGCCAGAGCCTCCGCCGGAAACGGCGTGACCCGGCGCGTCGAGAGGGCCACGCTCAAGAACATCAGCTCTTGCTGCGCCGCGACCGACCCATCCGTTGCGCGCCGCATCTCATGGGCGACGTGCAGCCGCTTGGCGTCGGCGCCGAGCACGACCGATTGGACGTTCACGCTGTCCCCAGCCATCAGCTCGGACCTATATAGAATATGGCTTTCGGCGGCGAAGGTGGAGTGCCCTTCCGTCTTCGCCGCCGATCCGATGCCGAGCGCCTCCCACAACTCGTCTGTCGCCCGATCGAAGATCAGGACGTAGTAAGCCATGTTCATATGGCCGTTATAGTCGATCCATTCAGGCCGGACCGTGTAGGGTCCGCTCGGGAACGGGGCCGCGATCACCGGTCAGGTGTTGTCGAAACCACCGCCGCCTGAATCGAAGCCGCCACCACCCCCGAACGGGTCGCCACCGCCGCCGCCGAACGGATCGCCGCCGCCCTGATCGAAGCCCCCCTGGCCGCCGAACGGATCACCCCCGCTGTCTTGCCCGCTGCCTTGATCGAAGCCCGCGTCCTGGAAGCCGCCGCCGTCATTTCCGCTGCCGCCGAACGGATTGCCGCCGCCGGAGCCTTGATCGGTCGGAAACCCGGCCGTCGGGTCGCTCACCGGCACCGTGCCGGCCGCGTCGAACGCGCCGCCGGTCTGATCGGCGCCGCCCCACGGACCGCCCGCGGCTGCCGCCGCACCCCCGCCGAGCAGTCCACCACCAGCGCCGCCCTCATGCCCGCCGAACGCGTTCATCAGCGCGTTGCCCACCACCAAGCCGCCAGCAACGCCAGCCGCCGTGGTCAGCGCCGAGCCGAGAAAGCCGGACCCGCTGCGCTGGAACATGCCAGGCTGGTAATTCGGCGGATATTGCGGCTGCGGCGGCGGGCTCGTCGGCTGATATTGCGGCGCATAGCCGGGCTGACCGCCCCAGGCCCCACCGGGCCGCGGTTGCTGTTGGCCGCCACCGAACAAATTGCCGAAAAACCCACGCGATTGCTGCTGCTGCGGCTGCTGCCCCGCGGCGCCCTGTTGCTGCATGGCGTGATGCGCCTGCTCGAGCTCCCATTGCAAGCGGTTGACCCGGTTGGTCATCTCCGCCAACGCGGCCTCCTGCACCAGCGCCGTCTGGGTGATGCGGTAGCGCGCCTCGGGATACTGCTGGAACTGCTGGGCGATGAACTGGTCGGCATCGCGGTCGATCGGCGGCAACTGCGCCTGGGACTGCGGGACGCTGCCGCCAGCGCCGGGCAGGAAGCCACCTTGCTGCGCCGCGCCGCCGACCCGGCCGATGTATCGGGCGATCAGATCGCGTTCCTCATTGGTCATGTCACGTTCCCTGAGAGGTTTGTGGCCAAGTCGAATTGGTCCGAAGCCAACTCTGCTTCAAGTAGGCAGCCCCAGCCGCCGCCATTCGATCAGCGGGCAGCGATCCATTACGACGCGCAGCCCGGCGGCTCGTGCCGCCTCCGCCGCGGCCTCATTGACGACGCCGAGCTGCATCCAAACCGTGCGCGCGCCGAGCCGGATCGCCTCGGCCACGACCGGCCCGACCTGGTCGGAGGCCCGGAAGATGTCCACCAGATCGAGCGGCGCCGCCTCATCTAGCGTCCCCACCACCGGGCACCCATGCAGGCTCTGCCCGGCAATCCCCGGATTGACCCCGGTCACCTCGAACCCGCGCGCGATCAGGAAGGCCGGCACGTAGTTTCCCGCCCGCTCCGGCTTGTTGGAAGCGCCAACAACGGCGATGCGCCGCGTGCTGGTCAGGATGTCGGCGATCTCGTCTGTCATGGCGTTGCATAACGCATGATGGCCCGTATGGTGCCCGCCGATGACCGAAGTGCCAAGTTTTCAGGACCTCATCCTGCGCCTGCACGCCTTCTGGGCGAAGCAAGGCTGCGTCATTCTGCAGCCTTACGATGTGGAGATGGGTGCCGGCACATTCCACCCCGCGACCACGCTGCGCGCCCTTGGGCCGCGCCCGTGGCGCGCTGCCTACGTCCAGCCAAGCCGCCGCCCGACCGACGGCCGGTACGGCGAGAACCCCAACCGGCTCGGCCATTACTATCAGTATCAGGTCGTCATGAAGCCGAGCCCGGACGACGCCCAGGCGCTCTTGCTCGAAAGCTACCGCGCGATCGGCATCGATCCGCTGGTGCACGACATCCGCTTCGTCGAGGATGACTGGGAAAGCCCGACCTTGGGCGCCTGGGGCCTGGGCTGGGAGGTGTGGTGCGATGGCATGGAAATCGGCCAGTTCACCTATTTCCAGCAGGTTGGCGGCATTCCGGTCGCCATCCCGAGCTTCGAGATGACTTACGGGCTCGAGCGCTTGGCGATGTATGTCCAAGGCGTCGAACGGGTCTTCGACCTCGACTTCAACGGCGCCGGCGTGACCTACGGCGACGTATTCCTGCGCAACGAGCGGGAATACAGCAAATACAGCTTTGAACACGGCGACGTTGCCATGCTGACGCGGCACTTCGGCGACGCCGAGACGGAGTGCACGCGACTGACCGCGCTCGGCCTCGCGCTGCCGGCGTACGACCAGTGCATCAAGGCGAGCCACCTGTTCAATCTGCTGGACGCGAGCGGCGCGATCTCGGTGGCCGAGCGCGCCGCCTATATCGGCCGGGTCCGCACGCTCGCGAAGGGGTGCTGCGAGGCGTGGCTCGAGGGTGATCGCGCGAGCGCCTAAACCCCCGGCTGTTCTGCTGCATATCGAGGCATAAACTTTGGGGATGGACAGCCGACGGCGTTTCCGGCTTTTGACGTGATTCATGCCGGATCTGCTTTTGGAACTGTTCAGCGAGGAGATCCCCGCGCGCATGCAGACGCGTGCCGCGGCCGATCTTGCGCGCCTGGTCAGCGAAATCCTCGCTCCGCTCAGCCCCTCGGGCGTGCAGACCTTCAGCGGCCCGCGCCGGCTCGCCCTCGTCGCCACCGTGCAACCCGGCCAGCAAGCGAGCAGCATCAAAGAACGCGGTCCGCGCCGCAACGCGCCCGAAGCGGCCTTGACCGGGTTCCTGCGCAAACACGGCGCGACAAGCGATCAGCTCAGCGAGGAGCGCGATTACTGGATCCTGACGAAAGCCAACCCAGCCATTGCCGCCGCAACCCTGGTCGCCCAAGCGATGCCCGGCCTGTTGCGCCGGTTCCCTTGGCCGAAGAGCATGCGCTGGGGCACCGGCAGCGGCTTTACCTGGGTGCGCCCGCTCCGGCGCATCCTGTGCCTGTTGGATGGGGTTATCGTGCCGTTCGGCCTCCAGGAGGGCGCCGATTCCGGGCATGGCCTGCATTCGGGCGCCGCAACCGAGGGGCACCGGTTCCACGCGCCCGGTCCTTTTACCGTCACCTCGTTCACCGATTGGGAAGAAGGGCTCCGTGCCCGCCGGGTCATTCCGGCCGAAGGGGAGCGGCGGCGGCTGATCGAGGAGGGGGTCGCCCGGCTCGCCGCGTCCGAAGGGCTGAGCGTGGTGCCGGATGAGGGATTGCTGGACGAGGTGGCCGGGCTGGTGGAATGGCCGGTTCCGCTGTTGGGCCGGATTGATGCCGCCTACATGGACCTGCCGCCGGAGGTCATGCAGGTCAGCATGCGGGTCAACCAACGCTACTTCGCGCTGCGCCAACCGGACGGCGCCGCCGCCCCGCGCTTCGGCTTTGTCGCCAATGTCGAGCCGACGGATGGCGGCGCCGCGATCATCGCCGGCAACGAGCGTGTGCTGCGTGCCCGGTTCAGCGACGCGCGGCATTTTTGGGACTTGGACCGGCGAACGCCGCTGGCCGACCGCGTCGCGGCGCTCGAAGGCGTGACCTTCCACGCCAAGCTCGGCACCCAGGCCACTAGGGTGCATCGGCTGGTGCGCCTCGCCGGGCATATCGCACCGATGGTCGGTGCAGACCGGAGCCAGGCCGGGCGGGCGGCGCTGCTCGCCAAGGCCGACCTTACCACTGGCATGGTCGGCGAATTCCCGGAACTGCAAGGCGTTATGGGCGGCTACTACGCCAGGCATGACGGTGAGCCCGACGCCGTCGCCGACGCGGTGCGCGATCACTACGCGCCGAGGGGTCCCGCCGACCCGGTGCCGACGGCGCCGGTTACCATCGCCGTCGCTCTCGCCGACAAAATCGACCAGCTCGCCGCTTTCTTTGCCGTGGGTGAGGTTCCGACCGGCTCCGGCGACCCATATGCGTTCCGCCGGGCCGCGCTCGGCATCATCCGGATCATCCGCGAGAATTGGTTGCGCCTGCCGCTGCTAAAACTGTTCCACGAGGCGGCGCCCGATCTGCCGGCGGAGGTACCCAGCCAAGCGCTCCTCGAGTTCATCACCGACCGGCTCCGGGTCCAGCTCCGCGCCGCAGGCGAGCGGCACGACGTGCTGGCGGCGGTGTTCGCCGCCGGCGCCGATGACGATCTGGTCCGTCTCCTGGCCCGCACCGAGGCGGTCGCCGCCTTCCTCGCCACGCCGGAAGGCGCTGACCTGCTCACGGGTGCCCGCCGGGCCGCCAACATCCTGCGGATCGAGGACAAGAAGGACGGCCCGCACCGCGGCGAGATCGACGTTGATCTGCTCAAGGAGCCGGCCGAGCAGGCGCTCGATGCTGCGCTCGCGCACGCCGAGGCCGAGGTGCGGGACCACCTAGCCCATGAACAATTCGCGGCAGCGATGGGCGCGCTGGCAGAGCTTCGCCCCACTTTGGACGCGTTTTTCGATCAGGTGACCGTAAACGCCGCGGAAACCAACCTGCGGCAAAATCGATTGCGCTTGCTTGCCCTTGTCGGCGCTGCGATGGACCGTGCCGCCGACTTCACCCGAATTGAAGGTTGAGAGAACCGCGATGACGCAATGGGTGTACAGCTTCGGCGCCGGCCATAACGAAGGCCGTGCGGACATGCGCAACCTGCTCGGCGGCAAGGGCGCCAATCTGGCGGAAATGGCCAGTATCGGCCTGCCGGTGCCGCCGGGCTTCACCATCACCACCGAGGTCTGCACGGCGTTCTACGACAACAACCGGACCTATCCCAATGATCTGGCTGAACAAGTCGAGCACGCGCTGCATCGTGTTGAGGACGCGGTCGGGCTGAAATTCGGCGATCCGGGCAAGCCGCTGCTCGTCTCCGTCCGCTCCGGCGCCCGCGTCTCGATGCCCGGAATGATGGACACCGTGCTCAACCTCGGTCTCAACGATGAGACGGTGGCAGGGCTGCTGAAAGCCAGCGGCGACGCCCGTTTCGCCTGGGACAGCTATCGCCGCTTCATCCAGATGTATGGCTCCGTCGTCCTCGGGGTCGAGCATCACCGCTTCGAGGAGATCATCGAGAGCGCAAAGCTCGACGCCGGTGTGGTCGAAGATACCGCGCTCACCCCCGACCACTGGCAGCGCGTGGTCGCCGAATACAAGAGCATGGTGCATTCGGAACGGGGCGAGCCCTTTCCGATGGACCCGCACGAGCAACTCTGGGGCGCCGTCGGCGCGGTGTTCGGCAGCTGGATGAATCCCCGCGCCAACACCTACCGGCGTCTGCACGACATTCCCGCCAATTGGGGCACCGCGGTGAACGTGCAGGCGATGGTGTTCGGCAATATGGGCGACGACTGCGCTACCGGCGTGTGCTTCACGCGCGACCCCAGCACCGGCGAAGATGTGTTTTACGGCGAATATCTCATCAACGCGCAGGGTGAGGACGTGGTCGCCGGCATCCGCACACCGCAGCCGCTCTCCAAGGCGCGGGCGCTGCCCGGCGAGATCAGCATGGAGCAAGCGCTGCCCGGCACCTATGCCGACCTGCTCGCCGTGCGCGAGAAGCTCGAGCGGCACTATCTCGACATGCAGGACATCGAGTTCACGGTGCAGCAGAACAAACTGTATATGCTGCAAACCCGCAGTGGTAAGCGTACCGCGGCGGCTAGCCTGCGCATCGCCGTCGAGATGGCGCAATCCGGGTTGATCGACCGCAAGGAGGCGATCAAGCGGGTCAATCCGGCCTCGCTCGACCAGCTCCTACACCCGATGCTCGACCCAAAGGCCCCACGCAAGCTGATGAGCCGCGGCCTGCCGGCGAGCCCCGGTGCCGCGAGCGGTGCGGCGGTGTTCAGCGCCGATGAGGCGGAGATGCGCGCCGCCAAGGGCGAGGCGGTGGTGCTGGTCCGCATCGAGACCAGCCCGGAGGATATCCACGGCATGCACGCGGCCCGCGGGATCCTGACCACCCGCGGCGGCATGACCAGCCACGCCGCGGTCGTTGCCCGTGGCATGGGCCGGCCCTGCGTCTCCGGCGCGGGCGGAATATCGGTGGATTACGGCTCGCAGACGCTCACCGCGGGCGGCATCGTGGTGCGGGCGGGCGAGACCATCACCCTCGATGGCGGCACTGGCGAGGTCTTCGTCGGCAGCGTGGCGATGATCGAGCCGAGCCTGTCCGGAGATTTCGGCACTTTGATGCTATGGGCCGACGAAGTGCGCCGATTGGGCGTCCGCACCAACGCGGAGACGCCGCTGGATGCTGAGACCGCCCGCCGCTTCGGCGCCGAAGGGATCGGCCTCTCGCGCACCGAGCACATGTTCTTCGATCCCCAGCGGATCGGCGTGGTCCGGCAAATGATCATGGCCAACGACCTCTCCGGGCGTCGCGCCGCGCTGGACCGTCTGCTGCCGTTCCAGCGCCAGGACTTCACCGAGCTGTTCCGCATCATGGCGGGGCTGCCGGTCACCATCCGTTTGCTCGACCCGCCGCTGCACGAATTCCTGCCGCATCAAGAGGCCGAACTCGAGGAAGTGGCCGAGGCGCTCGGACAGGATATGGACAGCATCCGCCGCCGGGCTGCCGAACTGGCAGAAGCCAACCCGATGCTCGGGCACCGCGGCTGCCGCCTCGGCATTTCCTATCCGGAAATTTACGAGATGCAGGCTCGCGCCATCTTCGAGGGCGCCATCGCTGCCAAGCGTGAAGCCGGGCAGGCGCCGGTGCCGGAGATCATGATCCCGCTGATCGCGACCCGGCGGGAACTCGAGATCACCCGTGCCCAAGTGGACGGGGCGGCGAAGGCGGTGTTCGCCGAGCAGGGCGAGAGCATCGACTACCTAGTCGGCACCATGATCGAGCTGCCGCGCGCCGCGCTGGTCGCCGACAGCATCGCCGAGATCGCCGACTTCTTCAGCTTCGGCACCAACGACCTGACGCAAACCGTGTTCGGCCTGTCCCGCGACGATGCCGGCCGCTTCCTGCCGGCCTACGTGCAGCAGGGCATCTTGCCGAAAGACCCGTTCATCTCGATCGATCCGGACGGCGTGGGCGAGATGGTGCGCATCGCTGCTGAGAAAGGGCGCCGGGTCAAGCCTGGGCTGAAGATGGGCATTTGCGGCGAACACGGCGGCGACCCGGCCAGCATTTCTTTCTGTGAGGAAGTCGGGCTCGACTACGTTTCCTGCAGCCCGTATCGCGTCCCAGTTGCCCGACTGGCCGCCGCGCAGGCGGCGCTCGGGGTCGGCGTCGAACGAACTGGCTGAGCCAGGAGAGGGTTCCGCGGCCTTGCCGCACTGCGCTGACGAGCTTAGTTCTCTTGGGTATTCAGGGAGGTTCGCATGGGTCAGGCAGCCGAGGCCCGCAAACGCGGGGGGCGCACGCGAGAGAGCGCGATGACCAAGGAAGAGCTCCTCAAGGTCTACGGTACCATGTTGCTGATCAGGCGCTTCGAGGAACGCGCCGGCCAGCTCTACGGCATGGGCCTGATCGGCGGCTTCTGCCATCTCTACATCGGCCAAGAGGCCGTTGTGGTCGGCATTCAGGCCGCGCTCAGTGAAGGCGACCAGGTCATCACCTCGTACCGTGACCACGGCCATATGCTGGCCTGCGGCATGGATCCGCGCGGCGTGATGGCCGAGCTGACCGGGCGCAGCGGCGGCTACTCGCACGGCAAGGGCGGCTCCATGCACATGTTCAGCAAGGAGAAGTGCTTCTTCGGCGGCCACGGCATCGTCGGCGCGCAGGTCAGCCTCGGCACCGGGCTCGCGATGGCGAATTGGTATCGCGGGAACGACCGGGTCTGCGCGACCTATTTTGGTGAGGGCGCCAGCAATCAGGGCCAGGTGTTCGAAAGCTTCAACTTGGCAGCGTTGATGAAGCTGCCTTGCATCTATGTTATCGAAAACAACAAATACGGCATGGGTACCAGCGTCGAGCGCGCCTCCGCCTCGCGTGACCTTTCCAAGAACGGCGCCCCCTGGGGCATTCCTGGCGTCCAAGTGGATGGCATGAATGTCGTCGCCGTCAAGGAAGCCGCCGTTGCCGCCGTCGCCCATTGCCGCGGCGGCAACGGGCCATACTTGATGGAGGTGAAGACCTACCGCTACCGCGGCCATTCCATGTCCGACCCGGCCAAATACCGCTCGCGCGAAGAAGTGCAGAAGATGCGCACCGAGCGCGACTGCATCGAGGCGGCCAAGCACGTGCTCGAAGGCATGGACGTCGGCGAGGCCGAGTTCAAGCGGATCGACGACGAGGTCAAGGCGCGCATCCAGGACGCCGTCGAGTTCGCACAGAGCAGCCCGGAGCCCGATCCGAAGGAGCTTTGGACCGACGTGCTGGTGGAGAGCTAGGCGATGTCCACGCAAATCCTGATGCCGGCGCTCTCGCCCACGATGACTGAGGGCAAGCTCGCGCGCTGGTTGAAGAAGGTCGGCGAAGACGTCCGCGCCGGCGACGTGATCGCCGAGATCGAGACCGACAAGGCCACCATGGAGGTCGAGGCGGTCGACGAGGGCAAGCTCGCCCGCATCCTGGTCGAGGAAGGCACCGACGGCGTTGCCGTCAACACCCCGATCGCCGAGCTGGCCGGGGAGGGCGGCGAAGTCCCGGCCGCGCCGAAGCTGCCGCCCGCATCGCCGCCGGCGCAGGCCCAGGCAGTGCCCGGCACGACCGCCCAGGCTCCGCCGCCGCCGGCCACCACCCCGCTCGCAGCACCTGCGCCTGAGAAGGATTGGGGACCGACCAAGGCCATCACCGTCCGCGAGGCGCTGCGCGACGCCATGGCCGCCGAGCTGCGCGCCGACGACCGCGTGTTCCTGATCGGCGAGGAGGTCGCGCAATACCAGGGCGCCTACAAGATCAGCCAGGGCCTGCTGGACGAGTTCGGCCCCAAGCGCATCATCGACACCCCCATCACCGAGCACGGTTTTACCGGCATGGCGGTCGGCGCGGCGATGGATGGGCTGCGGCCGATCGTCGAGTTCATGACCTTCAACTTCGCCATGCAGGCGATCGACCAGATCATCAACTCCGCCTCCAAGACGCTCTATATGTCTGGTGGCCAGATGGGCTGTCCGATCGTGTTCCGCGGGCCGAACGGCGCCGCCTCGCGCGTTGGCGCCCAGCACAGCCAGGATTATGCGAGCTGGTACGCGCACTGCCCCGGGCTGAAGGTGGTGGCACCCTGGTCCGCCGCCGACGCCAAGGGCCTGCTGCGCGCGGCAATCCGCGACCCGAACCCGGTCATCGTGCTCGAGAACGAGATCCTCTACGGCCAGACCTTCGAGTGCCCGACCGCCGAAGACTTCGTGCTGCCGATCGGCAAGGCGAAGATCGAGCGCGAAGGCAAGCACGTCACCATCGCCGCCTACAGCATGATGGTGGGCGTGGCGATGAAGGCGGCCGAGGCGCTGGCCGGGCAGGGGATCGAGGCCGAGGTGATCAATTTGCGCTCGTTGCGGCCGCTGGACACCGCGACGATCGTGGAGAGCGTCAAGAAGACCAACCGGCTGGTCACGGTCGAGGAGGGCTGGCCGTTCGCGGGCATCGGCGCCGAGATTGCGATGCAGATCATCGAGCACGCCTTCGATTGGCTCGACGCGCCGCCGGTCCGCGTGCACGGGCTCGACGTGCCGCTGCCCTATGCGGCGAACCTGGAGAAGCTGGCGCTGCCGCAGCCGGATTGGGTTGTGGCCGCGGTCAAGAAGATCGTCTGAGGGGGACGCGCGATGGCTACGAACATACTGATGCCGGCGCTGTCGCCGACGATGACCGAGGGCACGCTGGCCCGCTGGCTGAAGCAAGAGGGCGACAGCGTGAAGGCCGGCGACGTGATCGCCGAAATCGAGACCGACAAGGCCACCATGGAGGTGGAAGCGGTCGACGAGGGCATCCTCGGAAAAATCCTGGTGCCGGATGGCACGGCGGGCGTGAAGGTGAACGCGCCGATCGCCGTGCTCGTCGAGGAAGGCGAGAAGGTCGAGGCGCCGTCCGCTCCCCCGGCCCAAGCGCCAGGCGCCAAGGCCGAGCCGCCGCCCACGCCCGCTCCCACCCCGCCGGCGCAGGCAGAGGCGCCAAAGCCGGCCCCGGCCCCGCAACCGGCGGCGAACGGGCATGACGAGCATGGCGAGCGCATCTTTGCCTCGCCGCTCGCCCGCCGCATGGCCAAGCAGGCCGGCATTGAACTTTCGACCCTGAAGGGCAGCGGCCCGAACGGCCGCATCGTGCGTGCCGACATCGACGCCGCGCAGGGCCAGGAGAAGGCTCCGCCGGCCGCCGCAGGGCAACCAACGCCGGCGCAAGCCGCACCACAGCCGGGTCCAATGGTCCTGCCGCCGGCGCCGAAGGTGACGGTGAGCGCGCCGCACCTTCTCGTTCCCAACAACACGATGCGGAAGGTGATCTCCCGCCGCCTGCTCGAGAGCCATCAGCAGGTGCCGAACTTCTTCGTTACCCTCGACATGGAGATCGACACGCTGCTCAAGCTGCGCGCCGAGCTCAATGGGCGCGCGCCGAAAGACGGATACAAGCTCTCCGTCAACGACTTCGTCATCAAGGCGGCCGCGGCCACGCTCCGCCGGGTCCCGAAGCTGAACGCGAGCTACACCGAAGACAACATGATCTTGTACGACGACGTCGATATCAGCGTCGCCGTCTCGATGCCGGACGGGTTGATCACGCCCATCATCCGCCAAGCCGACCGCAAGGGCTTGGCCACGATCAGCAACGAGATGAAGGACCTCGGCGCCCGCGCCAAGTCCGGCAAGCTGAAGCCGGAGGAGTTCCAAGGGGGCACTTTCTCGATCTCCAACCTCGGCATGTTCGGCACCAGGCAGTTTACCGCCATCATCAACCCGCCGCAGGCCGCGATCCTGGCCGTCGGCGCCGGCGAGAAGCGGCCGGTGGTCAAGAACGATGAGCTGGCGATCGCCACGGTGATGACCTGCACGCTCAGCGTCGACCACCGGGTCGCCGACGGCGCGCTCGGAGCCGAGTGGATGGCCGCCTTCAAGGCGATCATAGAGGACCCGCTCAGCTTGCTGCTGTAGACCAGCATATCGAATTCGTCATGGCCGGACGTGATCCGGCCATCCATCTTTCCAGTAGGACCGCGGACGGGGGTTGTCGCGGGCCCGGAGGCAGTATGGACACCCAGTTCGATCTCATCGTCGTCGGCGGCGGCCCCGGCGGCTACGTCGCCGCCATCCGCGCCGCCCAGCTTGGCATGAAGACCGCCGTCGTCGAGCGCGAGCATCTCGGCGGCATTTGCCTCAACTGGGGCTGCATCCCCACCAAGGCGTTGCTCCGCTCCTCAGAGATCAGCCACATGCTGCACCATCTCGACGAGTTCGGCTTCGCCGCCGACAACATCCGCTTCGACCTGCCGAAAGTGGTCAAGCGCTCGCGCGCGGTCGCCAAGCAGCTCGTCTCCGGCGTCGGCCACCTGCTGAAGAAGAACAAGGTCGCCGTGTTCGACGGCGCCGCCAAGCTCGCCGGCAAGCAGACGCTTGAGGTCACCAAGGACGGCAAGCCGGTCGCCACCCTGCACGCCCCGCATATCATCCTGGCCACCGGAGCCCGCGCCCGCCAGCTCCCCGGCCTCGAGGGCGATGGCAAGCTGATCTGGACCTACCGCGAGGCGATGGTGCCGCCGATGATGCCGAAATCGCTTCTGGTCATCGGCTCGGGCGCCATCGGCATCGAGTTCGCCAGCTTCTACCGCAACATGGGCGCCGAGGTGACCGTGGTGGAGGTGCTCGACCGCATCCTGCCGGTCGAGGACGAGGAGATCAGCGCCTTCGCCCAGAAGGCCTTCGAGAAGCAGGGGATTAAGATCCTCACCTCGGCCAAGGTCACGCAGGCGAAGAAGGGCGCGGACAACTTGACCGCGACCATCGAGGCCAACGGCAAATCACAAGAGATCACCGTGGATCGCGTCATCTCAGCAGTCGGCATCGTCGGCAATGTCGAGGACCTCGGGCTTGACGGCACCGGCGTGCAGGTGGACCGGACGCATATCATCATCGACGAGTTCTGCCGGACCGGCGAACCCGGGGTGTACGCCATCGGCGACGTCACCGGCGCGCCATGGCTCGCGCACAAGGCGAGCCATGAAGGGGTGATCTGCGTCGAGGCGATCGCCCGCCAGAACGACGTTCACCCGCTCGATGTCGGCAACATTCCCGGCTGCACCTATAGCCGCCCGCAGATCGCTTCGGTCGGCCTCACCGAAGCCAAGGCCAAGGCCGCCGGCCACGAGGTTAAGGTCGGCCGTTTTCCCTTCATCGGCAACGGCAAGGCGATCGCGATGGGCGAGCCGGAGGGCATGGTGAAGACCGTGTTCGACGCCAACACCGGCGAGCTGCTCGGCGCGCACATGGTCGGCGCCGAAGTCACTGAGCTGATCCAAGGCTACACCATCGCCCGCACGCTCGAGACAACCGAGAAGGAGCTGATCGACACGATCTTCCCGCATCCCACGGTCTCCGAGACGATGCACGAGGCGGTGCTGGGCGCCTACGGTCGAGCGATCCATTTCTGACAGACGTTGACGCGAGGTCCGGTGCAGGCCACTTCTCGGCTATGGCAACACGCGTCCTGATCGACCACCGGGTCGCCCCGCGGCACCCGGAGAAGGTCAACCGGCCCGACAATCCGATCCAGCGCAAGCCGGACTGGATCCGTGTCCGCGCGCCCAACCACCCGATCTATCACGAGACCCGCAACCTGATGCGGGAGAACCGGCTCGTTACGGTGTGCGAGGAGGCCGCTTGCCCGAATATCGGCGAGTGCTGGTCGCAGCGCCACGCCACCATGATGATCATGGGCGATACCTGCACCCGCGCCTGCAGTTTCTGCAATGTGCGGACTGGTCAGCCAAACGGGCTCGACGCGGACGAGCCGAACCGGGTTGCGGACGCGATCGCCCGGCTCGGCCTGCGCCACGTCGTGATCACCTCGGTGGACCGCGACGACCTCCGAGACGGCGGCGCGGCGCACTTCGCCGCCGTCATCGGCGCCATACGCGCGGCGGCACCGGAAACGACGGTCGAGGTGCTGACCCCGGACTTCCTGCGCAAGCCCGGCGCGGTCGAGATCGTCGCCGAAGCCCGGCCAGACGTGTTCAACCACAACCTCGAGACCGTCCCGCGGCTCTACCCCGGCATCCGGCCCGGCGCGCGCTACTACCAGTCGCTGCGCCTGCTCGACCAGGTCAAACTCCTGGATCCCACCATTTTCACCAAGTCCGGCTTGATGGTCGGCCTCGGCGAGCAGCGGTCGGAGATCCTCCAGGTGATGGATGATCTGCGCGTCGCCGAAGTTGACTTTCTCACCATCGGCCAATACCTGCAGCCAACGGTCAAGCACGCCGCCGTCGACCGCTTCGTGCCGCCGGAGGAGTTCGCCGACTACGCCTCGATGGCGCGCGGAAAGGGCTTCCTGCTGGTCTCGGCGACCCCGCTGACCCGCAGCTCCTATCACGCGGACGCCGACTTCGCCGAGTTGCGGGCGGCCCGCGGGCGGCAACTGGCTGCGGTGACCTCCTAGTGCCGACGCACGCGGAAAAGCGGACGCTGCCCTATTCGCCGGAGCAAATGTTCGATTTGGTGGCCGACGTCGGCGCCTATCCGCAGTTCTTACCATGGTGCGCGGGCGCGCGGGTGCGCACGCAGACCGAGAAACAGATCGTCGCCGACCTGACGATCGGCTTCGGCCCGTTTCGCGAAAGTTTCACCAGCCGGGTCGAGCTCGAGCGCCCGCGCAGGGTGATGGTCAAATACGAGCACGGCCCGTTCCGCTATCTTAACAATCAATGGCTGTTCGATCCGGACCCGGCGGGCTGCCGCGTCAGCTTCTGGGTCGATTTCGAGTTCCGCAGCCGCCTTCTGCAATCCGCCATTGGCGTCGTGTTCAACGAGGCGGTGCGCCGGATGGTCAACGCCTTCCTCAAACGCGCCCGCGACAAGTACGGCGCCCCCGCGGCGACCGTCGCCATCCACCCGCCCCGTATCCCCGCTAAAACCTAAGCAGGCCCCCGTTCCATGGTTCATGCCCCGCCTCGCTTCGAGACATCCGTCCCCGTACGGGTCAATCTCTACTCCGACACGCAAACCAAACCCTCGAAGGCCATGAAGCAGGCCATGGTCGAGGCCGAACTCGGCGACGAGCAGCACGGCTCCGACCCGACCACGCTCGCGCTGTGCGACCGGATGGCGGCATTGCTGGGCAAGGAAGCGGCGGTTTTCATGCCGTCTGGCACCATGTGCAACGAGGTCGCGATCCTGACCCAGTGCCGGCCCGGCGACGAGATCCTCGCCCATCCCACGGCGCACATCTACAGCTCCGAAGGCGGCGCGCCCGCCGCACTCGCCGGCGCCTCGGTGACCGGCATCCCGGGCGAGGGGGGCCAGTTCACCGTGGACGCGCTGCGCGAGGCGATCCGTCCGCGGACCCGCTATGCCCCGCCGCAGCGCATGGTCGAAGTCGAGCAGACCGCCAATCTCGGCGGCGGCCGGGTCTGGGCGCTCGAGGCGCTGCACGGAGTGGCCGAGCTGGCGCATGAGCACGGCATGGTCACGCATATGGACGGCGCGCGGCTGATGAACGCCGTCGTCGCGAGCGGCGTGCCGGCCGCCGAGATGGCCGCGGGCTATGACACGGTCTGGCTCGATTTCACCAAGGGCTTGGGCGCGCCGCTCGGCGCCGTGCTGGCCGGGTCAGCCGAGGTGATCGGTGAGGCATGGCGCTGGAAGCAGCGGGTCGGCGGCTCCATGCGCCAATCCGGCATCTGCGCGGCGGCCTGCCTCTACGCGCTCGACCACAACATTGACCGCTTGGCGGAGGATCACGAGAACGCCCGCGTGCTGGCACGCGAATTGGCGCAAATCCCCGGGATCACGGTCGAGCTGCCGGAGACCAACCTGATTTTCTTCGACGTCGCCGGCACTGGGATGAGCGGCACGGACCTCATGGCGAAGCTGCGCGAGAAGGGCGTGCTGATTTCGATGATGGGCAAGCACCGTGCCCGCGCCTGCACGCATCTCGACGTGGACCGGGCAGGGGTGATGGAGACGGTGTCGGCCCTTCGTGAGGTGCTGGCAGACTAGCCGGGTGGACATTTTTCGGCGAGAGTCCAGGCCAAGGATTCCCAAGGAGCCCAAGCATGCGGATCGCCACTCTTCTGTTGACCTCTCTCCTTTTCGCCGGCGCCGCGCAGGCGCAAACGGCGCCATCGCCAATGACCGGCTCGACCGGCACGCCAAACGGTCCCGCGACTTCGGTGCCTCCTTCTGCCGTGGCGCCGACGACGCCTGCAGCACCCTCTGCTCCCACGACGTCCTCGCACCGGCGTCGCACCCTGGCCGAGCGCTTCGCGGCGGCCAACACCACGCATGACGGACACTTAACGGCCGATCAGGCCAAGGCCGGCCGCATGAACGCCATCGTTCGAGACTTCGACAAAATCGACAAGAACCACCGCGGCTATGTCACCATGGACGACATCCGCGACTACAACCGCGCCCGCCGCGAAGCCCGCCGCGCGGCACACCCGGCGCAGTAAGCGCGACAGGAACGATGGCGTCATGGCCGAGCAGAGATTTTCCGCGCATAGGCCGTGCGGCAACGGTCCCAGATACACGTGAGTTGGCGATCTTGGGCCTGTTATATCGGGCCGTTTACCGTCTTGAGAACGACACCGTCTTGATCATTGCCATTCAGCATACGTCACGACGTTATCCGCCTTTACGCTAGGGCAGCGCCCGGCGGAACAGCTCGAAAGCGCGCAGCACCGTCGCTGCGCGCACCGCGGCCCGATCACCGGGGAAGACCTGGCGCTCCGTATGCGTGTGGCTGCCGCGGACCGCGCAGCCGAACCAGACCGTGCCGACCGGCTTCTCCGCGCTGCCGCCGCCAGGTCCGGCGACGCCGGTCACCGACACCGCGACGCCGGCCAGCGAACGGTTCAGCGCGCCCTCCGCCATCGCCCGCGCGACAGGCTCGCTGACCGCGCCATGCGCCGCGATCAACTCCTCGGGCACGCCGAGCATCTCGTTCTTGGCGGCGTTGGAGTAGGTGACGAAGCCGCGGTCCACCACTTCCGACGAGCCGGCAATCTCGGTCAGCGCCGCCGCGATCAGCCCGCCGGTGCAGCTTTCCGCAGTCGCCAGCGTCACGCCTTGCGCGCGCAGTTCGTCCAGCAACGCGCTTGCCGCCTCGCGCATGCGATCGTCGATCATCATCCCGGCCCTCTGGCGGGCGAGGGAGACGCAGTGCCGGCCTCCGGCTCGACACGCACCGGGCCGGCCCAGGCTGTGACCGGGTGCGGCGCCGCGATACCAAGCCTCGCGCGATAAATCACAATGTTTTCCACGACGCGCTGCACATAGTTGCGGGTCTCGTTGAACGGGATCAGCTCGACCCAGTCGATCGGGTCCACGCCGCCGGCCGCCGGGTCGCCATAGGCGGCAAGCCAGTCCTGCACCCGGTTGGGCCCGGCATTATACGCGGCGATCGCCGGCGGCAGCGCGCCGAAACGGTCGAGCAAACTCTGCAGATAGGCGGCCCCGAGTCGCATGTTGAACCCCGCGTCGGTCAGCGTCGGTCCGGCCGGTTCATTCAGCTTGCGAGCCACTAGCGTCGCCGTCGCCGGCATCAGCTGCATCAGTCCGCGCGCGCCGGCCGGGCTCAGCGCTTGCGCGTCGAAGCTGCTCTCCTGCCGGATCAGCCCCAGCGTCACCGCCGCCTCCACGGGACCCGGCGGCGCCACCGGCTCCGGCCAACCAGTCCCCGCCAGCGTAATCCCATCCCGCCCGGCCCGGCGCGCCGCGGCGACGGCCTGTTCCGGCATTCCCAGCTCGATTGCGAACCGCGCCGCCAGCGCCCGGTCCACCTTGTCGTGCGCCAGGTCGTCGAGCCGTTGCAGGAACGCCTTGGCCCGGCGCGGCTCGCCCCAGGCGGTCAGCCGCGTCGCCGCCCGCGCCAGCTCGCTGCCGGCAAAGTCGAGCGCGCGGTCCGCCGTCCATTCCGGGTCGCTGGCGGCAACGATCCGCGCAGCCAGCCCCGCCTCGTCCTCGCCGAGTGCGAGCACGGCGAGCTGTCCGTAATAAGTGGTGGGCCAACCCGCTGCCTGCGTGAACGCTTCATGCGCCTTCGCCTGCTGCCCTGCCGCGTCGAGCGCACGGCCCAGCCAGTATTGCGCGCGGCCCTGGGTGATCGCGGCCCCGGAGAGCCCGGCCAGGACCTGGAAATGCGCAACGGCCTCATCCGGCCGGTTCAGCCGACGCAGCGCGATCCAGCCGGCCAAGAACTCGGCATCGATCCGTGCCTCCTTATTGGCCGCCGGCAACCCGGCGACGGCAAAAGCGAGCTGGTCCTCATGGTTGCGCAGCAGCGTCCGCGCCAGCAGGTTCCGCTCATCCCAAAATGCCGTCTGCCGCTCCGCCGGCGCCGCAAGCTCGGCCGCGGCGCCGCGCTCGGTCCAAACCTTGGCCGCCTCGTCATCCTGGTTGGCGCGCCGATACCAGCGGGCGAGTTCGAGCACGAGGCCAGGGTCGGCGCGGGCCGCATCCGGCAAAGCGTTGAATAGGGCAGGGCCGAACGGATCGTCGCGCCGCAGCGCCAGCCTTGCCTCGGCCGCAATTCTCGCGGCAGGGTCGAGCCGCATGGCCTGCCGCGCCAGAGCGCCGCTGGTCGAAGCCGATTCCGTCCAGGCCAAGCGCTCGAACCGGCGGCGCTGATCATCCGGCGTCAGATAGCGGCCCCATTTCTTGACGAACGCAGCCTCACCCGCTGCGTCGGTGATGCCGAGCAGCCAGGCCCGGCGAGCGTCCACGTCGGGCGGCTGGCTGGTCTGCACGGCGGCTTCCGCGCAGCGCAGCAAGCCGGG
Source organism: Acetobacteraceae bacterium (assembly GCA_965276815.1). Classification (GTDB taxonomy): domain Bacteria; phylum Pseudomonadota; class Alphaproteobacteria; order Acetobacterales; family Acetobacteraceae; genus JAVVHH01. Next base: position 122,327 of record CBDIBE010000006.1, read on the forward strand.
CACGGCGTCTGGCGCCCGCCGCGCGCAGATCTCCATCACGGCATGATCGTCCCGGTCGGCCAACAACGCCTCGGACAGGCGCTTGCTGAGCAACGCCTGATTCGGCCAATCCGGGTTATCAGCCATGAAGGCCGCGATCTCGCCCGACCGGGCCGCCCCCGGCGTGAGCAGCCGCGAGTACAGCACGAGTTTGCGGGCCACCGGGTCCGGATCCGCCGCCGCCATGGAGTCGGCGTCCGCCCAGCGCTCCGCGTGGATCGCCGCCATTATGTCGTCCGCCCGGGCCAGGCCCGGCCAGAGCACCGCGAGCAGGAGGAGGGCCAGGCGCATAGCCCATTATACCCTGCCGCGGCCTTGCGGCGCATCCTTCGTGTGCATAGGTTGACCCCTCGGAAAGCGGAAAGCAATTATGTTCAAGGGATCATTGGCCGCCCTCATCACGCCGATGCGCGAAGATGGTTCGGTGGACGAAGCGGCATTCCGCGGCTTCGTGGATTGGCAGATCGGCGAGGGGACGGACGGGATCATTCCAGTCGGCACCACCGGCGAGAGCCCAACCCTGAACCATGACGAGCATAAGCGGGTGGTCGAGATCGCAGTCGAGGTCGCGCGCGGCCGAGTGCCGGTGATCGCCGGCACCGGGTCGAACAGCACGGCCGAGGCGATCGAGCTGACGCGGCACGCCAAGGAGGCCGGCGCCGACGCGGCGCTGATCGTCACCCCCTACTACAACAAACCGACCCAAGAAGGGCTCTACCTACATTTCAAAGCCATCGCGGATGCCGTGGATCTTCCAATTGTTATCTATAACATTCCGCCGCGCAGCGTCGTCGATATGAGCGTGGAAACCATGGCCCGGTTGGCCAAGCACAAGAACATCGTCGGCGTGAAGGATGCGACCGCCAATCTGGCGCGTCCCCTGCACACGCGCCGCGCCTGCGGGACGGAGTTCTGCCAACTGTCCGGCGAAGACCATACCGCACTGGCCTTCCTCGCCGCGGGCGGAGTCGGCTGCATCAGTGTCACCGCCAATGTGGCGCCCCGCCTGTGCGCCGAGATGCACAGCGCTTGGCAGCAGGGCGAGACCGGGCGCGCCATGGCGGTCCAGGACCGGCTGCTGCCGCTGCACGACGCGCTCTTCGCCGAGACCAGCCCAGGTCCGGTCAAGTATGCCGCCAGCCTGCTCGGCCACGGCAGCGAACATTGCCGTTTGCCGCTCGCCCCCGTCGCAGACGCGACGCGGGAGAGGGTGCGCGGCGCGATGCAGCACGCGGGGCTGCTGAACTAGGTGGCGGAAAAGACCAAGAAGAAGTCCGGCCTCATCTCTCACGGGATCGCTTCCCAGAACCGCAAGGCGCGCTTCGACTACACGATCAAGCAGACGATGGAGGCCGGGCTGGTCCTGAAAGGCCCCGAGGTGAAATCGTTGCGCCACGGACGGGCGACGCTGACCGAAGCCTGGGCAGGCGAGCGGGAAGGAGAGCTGTTCCTGTTCAACTGCTACATCCCGGAATACCAGGGCGGCGTGCTCTCGCGCTTCGAGCCAAGATCGCCGCGCAAGCTCTTGTTGAAGAAGAAACAAATTGGGGAGTTGATTGGCGCCTCGACCCGGCTGGGGATGACGATCGTGCCGTTGGACATCCATTTCAACGATCGCGGCGTGGCCAAGGTGTTGCTCGGCGTCGGCGAGGGACGCAAGAAGTCGGACAAGCGGCAGGCGATCGCGGCGCGCGACTGGCAGCGGGACAAGGCGCGGCTGATGCGCGAGAAGGGGTAGCGCTTGCGGGCCGCCCTGCTCTTGGGCAAGGGGCGGGCGCGATCACTCGATTAGTGGAATGATGGCGGCCACCACCGCCTCGAACATCTCCCGCGTCAGTACGCCGGTATTCGTGTTGTATCGGGAGACATGGTACGAGTCGGCGAGCAATAATCCGCTCGGCAGCTCGAAGATGCCGCCATGCCGGAAGCGGTGCCTCGCCTGCTTCAGGCCGCTCGCCCGCAGAACCGCGGCGTGCGCCAGCACCCCAAGCGCCAGTACCACCCGCAATTCCGGCAATCCGCGGAGCTCGGCGGCTAGGAACTGGTTGCAAGTCCGGACTTCGCCAGGTTGCGGCAGGTTTGCCGGCGGGACGCAGCGCACCGCATTGACCACCCGGACGCCCTGCAACACCATCCCGTCATCAGGTCGCGCCGCATAGCTGCCGTTCGCCAGGCCGAACTGCAGCAACGTGTGGTACAGCAAGATCCCGGCATGGTCGCCGGTAAAGGGCCGGCCGGTCCGGTTCGCGCCCTTCACCCCGGGCGCCATCCCGACGACCAGCAGCCGCGCGTGCATCGGCCCGAAACTAGGGACCGGCGCGTTGAACCAATCCGGGTTCGCGTTCCGATTGGCCCGGCGGTACTCCACCAGCCTTGGGCAGAGCGGACAATCAAGCGGCGGCCCGTCGATAACCGCGCCGGGTTCAGCCTGCATCAGTTCCTTCGACCGACGGGTCAGCCGGCGCCCGGGCCGTCGCCCGCGGTGCCCGATCGGCGAGCCGCCGGGTGAACTCCGGCGCGATATCGGCAAGTTCGATGAACTGGTCCGCCTGCCGCCGCAACTCGTCCGCTACCATGGGCGGGGAGGTGCGAACGGAGGAGATGACCGAAACCCGCACCCCCATCCGCTGCACCGCCTCGACAAGGCGGCGGAAGTCGCTGTCGCCGCTGAACAATATCGCGTGGTCCAGCCGCGGCGCCTGCTCCAGCATATCCACGGCGAGCTCGACATCCATGTTGCCCTTGATTCGGCGGCGTCCAGTCGCGTCAGTAAATTCGCGGGCGGTCTTGGTCACCAGGTTGAAGCCATTGTACGCTAGCCAGTCTGTCAACGGTTTCAGCGGCGAGTACTCTTCCGTGTCGAGCAGGGCAGAGTAATAGTAGGCGCGCACCACTTGGGTTTTCCGGCGAAAAAACTCGAGCAGGCTCCGGTAGTCCACGTCGAAGCCAAGATTGCGCGACGCGGAGTATAAGTTGGCTCCATCAATGAACAGCGCGCTCCGCTCGCTCGATAAGAAATGCATTTTGCCCCCGCCCCGCTACGAGAGAACCCACGTGGGCCGCGCGGATAATGTTAAGACATTACGCCTTTGTGATCGGCACGGGAAGAAGAATGATTTTTGGGACGATTCTCGTCGCACTAGGCGCCAATTTGCCGGACAGCCATGGCCGCCCGCCGTTGGAGACTTGTCGCTGGGCGGTGCAGCGCCTCGCGGCAACACCAGCGCTGCGCCTCGGTTCGGTCTCGCGCTGGTATCGGACCAGCCCAGTACCGGTTTCCGATCAGCCAGACTATGTTAACGGAGTTGTGCGCCTCTCCGGGGAGGTCGAGCCCGCTCCATTACTGCGCCGCTTGCACGCGATCGAGGCCGAAGCGGGCAGGGTGCGGGGTGCGGCAAACGCCGCACGCGTGCTCGATCTCGATTTGCTCGCGATCGACGATTTGGTGCTGACAAAGCCCGATCTCCTCCTGCCGCATCCGCGGTTGGCCTTGCGGGCCTTTGTCCTCTACCCGCTCTGCGACGTGGCGCCGGAGTGGAAGCACCCAGTGCTCGGGCGACGGGCGGAGGAGTTGCGGCAGCAAGTAGACGGCAACGGCGTTCGTCTGGTTTGCGACTTGCCGTTGGGTTTCCAACACCTTATGTAGTGCTTTCGCACTGCAAAATACCCGGAGTGAAAGCGCATGGCGCGCGTGACCGTTGAAGACTGTGTTCAGAAGGTGCCGAACCGCTTCCAGCTCGTGTTGTTGGCGGCGCAGCGCGCCCGGAACCTGAGCCGCGGCGAAGAACTGACCATCGACCGTGACAATGACAAGAACCCGGTCGTCGCTCTGCGCGAGATTGCTGACGAGACCGTCGAGCTCAACCGGTTGGAGCAGGACCTGATCAAGTCGCTGTCGCGCGCGCCGGAGCCGGAGCCGGCCGACGAGGAAGTGCTCGACCTCATCCCGACCGACCAGAACATCTTTGGTCTGCAGGACGTATCGGCCGAGGAAGAGGCTGCAAGCCTGCCCGTCGAAGAGCTGTCGCCCGAGGATCTCGAGGCGGCGATCGAGGCCGAGTTGGGCGGCCGCACGCGACGCTGATGGACGAGGGGAGGAGCGCCTGAACGACACGCGCTTCCCGCTCCCGTATCGCGCGCCCGATGGCGCCGCAGCCGCCGAGGCCAATACCGCTCGCCCGCAGATCATCCGGCAGTTCGAGCTGACGGAGAAGGTTCGCAGCTACGATCCAAAAGCTGATACCGACATGCTGGATGCGGCCTACGTGCTCGCCACGCAGGCGCACGGCGGGCAGACCCGCGAGAACGGCGATCCTTACATCACTCATCCACTCGCGGTCGCCGACATCCTGGCCGGCTACCGGCTGGACACGGCCAGCATCATCACCGGGCTGCTGCACGACGTCATAGAGGACACTCCGGTCACCAAGGCCGAGATCGACCGTCGCTTCGGCGCCTCGATCGGCGGCCTGGTGGACGGCGTCACCAAGCTGACCCGGCTGGAGCTGCAATCCGACCGCACCAAGCAGGCGGAAAACTTCCGCAAGCTCGTCCTGGCTATGAGCAAGGACATCCGCGTGCTCCTGGTCAAGCTCGCGGACCGGTTGCACAACATGCGGACCTTGCAATACGTGCAGAGCCTGGATCGGCGGCAGCGGATCGCCAGCGAGACGATGGAGATATATGCGCCGCTGGCCGAGCGGATCGGCATGGACAGCCTCAAGACGGAACTGCAGACGCTGGCCTTCGCGCAGCTCGAGCCGGAGGCCTACGACACCATCCAGGCCCGGCTGAACTTCCTGCGCGGCCAGGGCGCGGACGTGATCGACGAGGTCAAGCTCGAGCTGATCCGCGTCTGTACCGAGGCCGGCGTGCCGCCGCACGGTCTCAGCGGGCGGGAGAAGTCGCCGTACTCGATTTGGGAGAAGATGCAGCGACGCAACGTGGCGTTCGAGCAGCTCTCGGACATCATGGCGTTCCGGGTCGTCATGCCGTCGCGCGACTCCTGCTACATGGCGCTCGGCGCGATCCATGCTGCCTTTCCGGTCATTGCCGGGCGGTTCAAGGACTACATCTCCACCCCGAAATCGAACGGCTATAGCAGCCTGCACACCGGGGTCACGCTCCGCGAGCCGCGAAACCAGAAGATCGAAGTGCAGATCCGCACCAACGATATGCACGAGATCGCCGAGAATGGTGTGGCCGCGCACTGGCTCTATAAACAGAGCGGTGATCTCTCGGCCAGCGATCTGCAGCAGTTTCGCTGGGTGCAGGACTTGCTCGAAATCCTGGACAACTCTCAGGCCGCCGACGATTTCCTCGAGAACACCAAGCTCGAACTCTATCAGGACCAGGTTTTCTGCTTCACGCCCAAGGGGCAGCTGATCCAGTTGCCGCGCGGCGCCACGCCGATCGACTTCGCCTACGCCGTGCACAGCCAGGTCGGAGACACCTGCGTCGGCGCCAAGGTCAATGGGCGGCTAATGCCGCTCCGCCACGAGCTGCAGAACGGCGACCAAGTCGAGGTTCTCACCGCCCGCGGCGGCACCCCATCCCCCGCCTGGGAGCGCTTTGTTGTTACCGGCAAAGCGCGCGCCCGCATCCGCCGTCACATTGCTCAGCAGCAACGGCAAAACCACATCGACGCCGGTCGTGCCGCCCTCACCCGCGCCTTCCGCCAGGAGGGCGTCGACGGCTCGGAGAAGGTGATCGACGGCGCGCTGAAGAATCTCAAGGCGGCCTCGCTCGACGACCTTTATGTCGCGGTCGGCAACGGCAATATCGGGCCCAAGGACGTCGTCTACGCCGCCTACCCCGAGTTGCGCAAGGCGTCCCGGGCTCCGCGGATGCCGCCCTCGCTCGCGGCCCGGCCGGGCCGGGTCGCCGCGCGCGACGACGGGATGCCGATTACCGGGCTGGTGTCCGGCATGACGGTGCACTACGCCGGCTGCTGCCATCCGCTGCCGGGCGACCGCATCGTCGGCATCGTCGCCACCGGCAAGGGCGTGACCATCCACACCAAAGACTGCCAGACGCTCGAGAGCTTCGCCGCCACGCCTGAACGCTTCATCGACGTCGACTGGGACCCGGCCGCGGTGACCCGCGGCAAGCCGGTGACCCATACCGGGCGGATCAGCGCCATCGCCACCAACGAACCCGCCGCGCTCGCCAGCCTGACCAACGCCATCTCCAAGCATGACGGGGCGATCACCAACCTCAAGATCACCAATCGTCAGCAGGATTTCTTCGAAGTGCTGGTCGATGTCGAAGTGCGCGATGTGCGGCACCTCTCGACGGTGATCGCCGGGCTGCGCGCGGCGAACGGCATCACTCAGGTCGAGCGGGCGCGCGGGTGATTATCGGCGTCGGGTCCGATCTATGCGACATCAGGCGGATCGAGCGCGTGATGGAGCGGCATGGCGCCCGCTTCCTTGAGCGTGTGTTCACCGCCGCCGAACGGGCGCGGGCGGAACGCCGCACGCCTGCCTTGCACGCGCCGACTTTCGCCAAGCGGTTCGCCGCCAAGGAGGCCTGCGCCAAGGCGCTCGGCACCGGGTTCCGCCTGGGCGTGTACCATAGCGACATGGGCGTCGTTAATCTGCCCTCCGGCCAGCCGACCTTGCGCCTGACCGGAGGTGCGGCCGCCCGTCTCCGCGCGATCACGCCACCGGGGCAGGGCGCCCAGGTGGCGTTGACGATGACCGACGAATACCCCTACGCTTTCGCGCAGGTCATTCTATCTGCCGTCCCACTTCCTTGACAGGACCTGCCGGGGTCGGCTTGATCCCGCCACCTCGTGCACGGGCGACCGGAAACCTCATTGAAAATGGCTAAAACCAAATCGAGCATCGCGAAGAGCAAGTCCGGCGGGCTGCTCGAAAACGTCAAGACGATCATCTACGCCGGCCTGATCGCGGTCGGCATCCGGACGTTCGCGTTTGAGCCGTTCAACATCCCGTCCGGGTCGATGATCCCGACCTTGCTCGTCGGCGACTATCTGTTCGTCTCTAAATACAGCTACGGCTACTCCCGATTCTCGTTCCCATTTGCGCCCGACCTGTTCAGCGGCCGGATTTTCGGCCGCTTGCCGGAGCGCGGCGACGTCGTCGTGTTCAAATTCCCCGCGACAACACCACCGACTACATCAAGCGCATCATCGGCCTGCCCGGCGACCGCATCCAGGTGAAGGACGGGCAACTCTACATCAATGGCCAGATGCTGGATCGCAAACTCATCGGCGACTACGTCTCCGACGAGGAAGGGCAGCGGACATTGGCCCGCGAATACCTCGAGACCCTGCCGAGCGGCCGCGAGCATGACATCCTGAAGATGACGGATGAAGGCTATATGAACAACACGCCGGAATTCCGCGTCCCGGAGGGCCACCTCTTCGCCATGGGCGACAACCGGGACAATTCATCGGACAGCCGGGTCATGGACAGCAGCGGCGTCGGGTTCGTGCCCGTGGAGAACCTGGTCGGGCGCGCGGAGTTCTTGTTCTTCTCGATCGATGCGCGCGACCCGTGGTGGGAGTTCTGGGAATGGCCGTTCGAGATCCGCTGGGATCGGCTCCTGCACGGGATCAATTGAACGCGGATCCCGCGGCCGGGCGGCGCGCGGCGGCGGAGGCAATTGTCGGTCACCGCTTCGAGAATCAGGGATTGCTGACCGAGGCGTTGACCCATCGCTCCGCGGCGCACGGAGCCCGCAAGACTGGCCGGCGAGACGGCCCGCCACCGGCCAATTCCAACGAGCGGCTCGAGTTTATCGGTGATCGCGTGCTGGGATTGCTGATTGCGGAGTGGCTGATCGAGCGCTTCCCGGAGGAGGAAGAGGGCGAACTCGGGCCGCGGCACGCCCATCTGGTGTCCCGCAAGGTGCTGGCGGAGATCGGCGAGGCAGCCGGGCTGTCGGCGGCGCTGTCGATCGGCGCGAACGAGGCGCGCGCCGGCGTGGCCCAGCTTGCTAACGTGCTGGCCGACGGGATGGAAGCCTTGATCGGCGCCGCTTATCTCGATGCTGGGCTCGAGCCAGCTCGGCGCTTCGTGCGCAGTGCGTGGCGGGAGGCGGTCGAAAGCATGGGCCTGCCGCCCAAGGACCCGAAGACGGAACTGCAGGAATGGCTGATGGCGCGCGGCCTGCCGCTGCCCATCTATGAGCTGGCCAAGCGCACCGGCCCTTCGCACGCGCCCGAATTCGTCATGCAGGTCTCTGGCGGCGGTATGGCCGGCACCGGGACGGCGGGCAGCAAGCGCCTGGCCGAGCGAGACGCCGCGGCCGACCTGCTCGCGCGGCTGCAGACGGGATGAGCCACCCTCACCCCCACCCTCTCTCGGGGGGAGAGGGAGACCGGAGTGGCTCGCAAAAACCCTCTCCCTCGGGGAGAGGGTTGGGTGAGGGTTTTCGCCCATGACCGGCGACTCCCGTTGTGGCTTCGTCGCCATCGTCGGTGCGCCGAACGCCGGCAAGTCCACGCTGCTGAACCGACTCACCGGCGCCAAACTCTCCATCGTCAGCCCGAAGGCGCAGACCACGCGGTTTCGCGTGCTCGGCATCCTCATGCGCGGCACGGCGCAGATCCTGCTCGTGGACACGCCCGGCATCTTCCGCCCGCGCCGGAAGCTGGACCGCGCAATGGTCCGCGCGGCCTGGACCGGAGCCGAGGACGCCGACCTGACCCTTCTGCTCGTGGATAGCCGGGTAGGGGCCACCGAAGACGTGCGCGCGATCGCGACGCAATTGGCCAAGCGCAAGCGCCGCACCTGGCTGGCGCTGAACAAGCTCGATCTCGTCACGCCGCAGCGCCTGCTGCCGCTCGCGGCGGAACTGAACGCCATCCTCCCCGCCGAGGAGACGTTCATGATCAGCGCCAGCACCGGCGACGGGCTGGACCGTCTACTGGACCAACTGGCCGAAGCCATGCCGCCGGGTCCGCACCTCTACCCGGACGACGATCTGACCGACTTGCCGGACCGGCTGCTGGCGGCCGAGATCGTGCGCGAGCAGATCTTCATGCAAACTCATGAAGAAATCCCTTACGGCGCCACCGTCGAGACCGAGGACTGGCAGGAGCGGCCGGACGGCTCGGTCCGGGTCGAGGCGACGGTCTACGTCGCGCGACCCGGCCACAAGGCGATCCTGATCGGCGCCGGCGGCAGCCGCATCAAGGAGATTGGCGCCCGCGCCCGCAGCGAGCTGACCCGGCTGCTCGAGCGCAAAATCCATCTCTTCCTCAACGTCAAGGAGCGGGCCGGTTGGGACGAAGAGGGCGCGCGGCTGCGGGCGATAGGCCTCGACGACAAGGACTAGCCGATGGAGTGGGAGGCGCCCGCGGTGGTGCTGGACGCGCGGCCCTATGGCGAGGGCGGCGCGCTGGTCACCGTACTGACCGAGGCGCATGGCGCCTATCGCGGGCTGGCGCGCGGCGGAGCGTCGCGGGCGCAGGCCTCGCTGTGGCAGACCGGGAATTTCATCCAAGCCCGCTGGGTGGCGCGGCTGGCCGACCAGCTGGGCAGTGTGTCGGCCGAGCTTGTGCATCCTGGCGCGGCGCTGGCGATGGACGATCCGATGGCGCTCGCCATGCTCGCCTCGTCCTGCGCCGTGGCGGAGGGCGCCTTGCCCGAACGCGAGCCGCATCCAGGCGTGTTCGCCGGCCTGGTGGATCTGATCGCCGGGCTCGCGGCCGGCGCCGCGGCGTTGCCCTCCTTGGTCCGCTGGGAAGCGACGCTGCTGGCAGAGCTGGGCTATGGGCTCGATCTCGGGTCATGCGCGGTCACCGGGGCGGCGAGCGGGCTGGCATTCGTCTCGCCCCGGACCGGGCGGGCAGTGTCGCGCGCGGCGGCAGGCGTTTGGGAGCAGCGATTGCTGCGGCTGCCAGGATTCCTCGGGGGCGCCGCGCAATCCAACCCGGCGGATTGGCGCGACGGCCTGAAGCTCACCGGCCACTTCCTCGCCCGCGACGCCTTCGGCCAGCAGCACCGCCCGGTGCCGGCGGCGCGCCATATGCTGTATGACCGTGTTCTGGGCCTGACCGCCGAGTCGGCCTAGCTTTTTTCGGGTGAGAGCATGCCAGACGACCTGACCGGCGCCATCCAGGACACCAAGCTCAGCGAAGCCCTCAGCGAGCGCTACCTCACCTACGCGCTGAGCACGATCATGTCGCGCAGCCTGCCCGACGTGCGCGACGGGCTGAAACCGGTGCACCGGCGGCTGATCTACGCCATGCACCAGCTCAAGCTCGACCCGGCCGCCGGCTTCAAGAAGTGCGCCCGCGTAGTCGGCGACGTCATCGGCAAATACCACCCGCACGGCGAAGTCGCGGTTTACGACGCCCTCGTCCGCCTCGCCCAAGATTTCGCCGCGCGCTATCCGCTGGTCGAGGGCCAGGGCAATTTCGGCAATATCGACGGCGATAACGCCGCGGCGATGCGCTACACCGAGGCGCGGCTTACCGAGGTTGCGCAAACCCTGCTCGCCGGCATCGACGACGACGCGGTCGACTTCCGCGCCACCTATGACGGCGAGGAGCACGAGCCGATCGTGCTGCCGGGCGGTTTTCCCAACCTGCTCGCCAACGGCGCCGCCGGGATCGCAGTCGGCATGGCGACCAGCATCCCGCCGCACAATGCCGGCGAAGTCTGCGCCGCCGCGATCCATCTGATTCGCAACCCCGAGGCGAGCACCGCCGAGTTGCTCGAACACATGCCCGGCCCGGATTTCCCGACCGGCGGCGTTCTGGTCGAGACCAAGGACACCCTGCTGCAAGCCTACGAGACCGGGCGCGGCGGCTTCCGCACGCGGGCCAAATGGGAGGTCCAGCGCGGCAAGCTCGGCATGTGGCAGGTGATCGTCACCGAGATCCCCTACCAAGTGCAAAAATCGAAACTGATCGAACAAATTGCTGAGTTATTAGAGGCCAAGAAGCTGCTCTTCCTAGGCGACATTAGGGACGAGAGCACCGAACTGGTGCGCCTGGTGCTTGAGCCGAAGACCCGCGGCGTCGAGCCGGAAGTGCTGATGGAGACGCTGTTCCGGGCGACCGCGCTGGAAAGCCGCTTTCCCTTGAATATGAACGTGCTGACGGCCGATCATACGCCGGTGGTGCTGGGTTTGCGCGGCGTGCTGCGCGCCTGGCTGGACCATCGCCAAGAGGTGCTGGAGCGCCGCTCCCGCCACCGGCTGGCGGCGATCGAGCGTCGGCTCGAGGTGCTGGACGGCTATCTCGCGGTCTTCCTCAACCTCGACGATGTTATCCGTATCATCCGCGAGGAAGACCAGCCGAAACCGGCGTTGATCGCCCATTTCACGCTGACCGACGTGCAGGCCGAGGCGATCCTGAACATGCGCCTGCGTTCGCTGCGCCGGCTCGAGGAAATAGAGATTCGCAAGGAACATAAGGCATTAACCCGCGAAGCCAAGGAGATTGGCGCGCTGCTGAAGAATGAGGCGCAACGCTGGACGAAGATCGAAAGCGAGCTAGCCGAGGTGCGCGAGCGCTTCGGCTCCGGCGCGCTCGGCGCCCGGCGGACCTTGCTCGGCGACGCGCCGGCGGTCGTGGAGGTGAACGCCGAGCACCTGATCGAGCGCGAGCCGATCACCGTGATTCTCTCCGTCAAGGGCTGGATCCGTGCGGTGCGCGGCCATCTCGCGGACACCTCCGACTTGAAATTCAAGGAAGGCGACGGGCTGCGCCTCGTGGTGCCGTGCCAGACCACGGACCGGCTCTGCCTGATTGCGACCGGCGGCCGGGCGCACACGCTGCGCGCCGGCGACCTGCCGCGCGGCAGGGGCGACGGGCAAGCCATCCGGCTGGTGGCCGATCTCGGCAACGACGAGGAGGTCTCCGAGCTGTTCGTCTGGCGCGAAGGCCAAAAATACTTGATCGCCAGCGACATGGGCCGCGGCTTCATGGTCGGGGCAGGGGATTTGCTGGCTGAGAAGCGGACCGGCAAGCAGGTGCTGAACCTCAAGCCCGGCGAAAAGACCCTGCTTTGTGTGCCCGCCGAGGGCGACCACGTCGCCGTCATCGGCACGAACCGAAAAATGCTGGTTTTCCCGCTCGATCAGGTGCCGGAGCTCGGCCGTGGCGCCGGCGTGCTGCTGCAGAAATACCGCGACGGCAAGCTGGCGGACGCGAAGGTGTTCCGCCTCGCCGAGGGCCTGAGCTGGCCGCTCGGCGACCGGACGCGCACGGAAATGGACCTGCGTCCCTGGCTCGGCGCCCGGGCCCAGGCAGGCAAGCTGCCGCCGAATGGCTTCCCCAAGTCGGGACGGTTCGGCTAGGCCGCTGATCCCCTGCACGCCGTCGCCCATGCCGGGAAGGGTGCTGGCCGGCACGCCCGGGATCGAGGTGTTCGAGGACGTCATCTACCGCCCCTGGCTCGGCACGCCGATCGACGAGGACACCAGCTGGGGCATTTACGGAAGCGACGGCGCGCTGATCGATGCGGCCGCGTACTACTGGGGCCCGGGCAAGCATCTCTTGGGCCAGAGCCAGCGCCAGGAAGTCACCGGGTCCGAAGCCTTTGCCGACCAGACTATGCTCTATGGCGGCGTCTACATCGACCATTACGGCCATTTCCTGCTCAGCACGCTTGCGCGGCTCTGGCCGTTCTTCGGGCACGACGACGGCCTGCCGATCCTGATGCACGGCGCCGGCCCGGCAGAATGGCTACGCAGGCCACATGTCGCCGAGATCCTCGGCGCCCTACGCCTTTCGCCCGACCGACTCACCCGCTTCACTGAGCCGACCCGCATCCGCCGCTTGATCGTGCCCCGTCCCAGCCTGATCGAAATGGGCCACGTCTACCCAGCCTATCTGCAGACCATGCGCGCGATCGGCCGCCGCCTCGTCGGCACCTTCGCATCAGCCCGGGACGGCCCCGTCTATCTGTCCCGCGCGCGCCTCCCCTCCGCCACGCAGGGCTTCGAGGACGAGGAGGCGCTCGAGGCAGTGCTGACCCGGCTGGGCGTCGAAATCGCGTATCCGGAGACGCTGTCCGTCGCCCAGGCGGCCCGCCTGTTCGCGACCCGGCGCGTGGTCGCCGGCACGATCGGCTCAGCCTTCCACGCCGCGCTGTTCTGCCCGCATCCGTCGCCGATGGTCATCCTCAGCCCGTCGCCCACGGTCAACACGAGCTTCCCGATGCTTGACCAGCTCGCCGGGCACAACGTGCGCTACTACCACGCCGACTGCGACGAATTCGGCCTCGACATCAGCCGCCGGCTTTGGAGAAGCTATCGCCTGCGCGACCCGGTGCGGACCGCGGGCGAGTTGCTGGCGGCGATCCAGGACGCAAGCCGGGAGTGCCCCGAATGAGCGATCAGTTCGACCTTCAGCGTTTCATCGATGCGCAGGAGCCGCTCTACGGCCGGGTCCGCGCGGAACTCGCGGACGGGCGTAAACGGACGCACTGGATGTGGTTCGTTTTCCCGCAGATCGCCGGCCTCGGTCAGAGCTTCATGGCCCGCAAATTCGCCATCTCGGGCTTCGATGAGGCTCGGGCCTATCTCTTGCACCCTACCTTGGGCGCGCGACTCCTCGAGTGCGCCCGCCTGGTCGCCAGCCACGCCGGACGCAGCGCGACCGAGATCATGGGCTCTCCGGACGACATGAAGCTGCGGTCCTGCATGACGCTGTTCCGCCAAGCCTGCCCCGAGGAGCCCATTTTCCAACAGGTGCTCGACACGTTCTACGCGGGCAAAGCCGACGAGAGTACGCTCGCGCGGCTGCCTTGAGCGTATGCCGTCACACGAGGCAGCATTTCTTGTATTTCTTCCCGCTCCCGCAGGGGCAAGGGTCGTTGCGCCCGACCCCGCGAAGCGGATTGGTCACGGGCACCGCGGGAAGTGGGGCTCCGAGCCTAGATGACTGGCCTGAGGCGCCGGGCCAGTCAGCGAGTGGCGGCCAATCCTGCGGATCTTCGGCCGAAGCACCGACCTGCCATGAGCTGAGTTGGCCGATCGCATCCGTAAAGGGCCCGATCCCCTCCCGAATGAAACCGGCCATCCCTGTGGCATCTGCCAGGGTCAGCTCGAGGTCTTCCTCGAAGTCCTCGAATTCCATGAACGAGGTCAACGTCACGATGTTGGTGAAAAGCTTCATCACCTCTCGGGTGAGATCCTGGTAGCCGAGGCTCGACACTGCGTTCACCAATGAGACTGCAGTAGCCTCGGTCTCCTCAATGCCCAAATTACCAAATATGCGCGTGAGGAGCGACCGCATCTGCGCCTCGGTCACGTCGCCAGTCCTAGTCAGAAAGGCCATCGCGTCCACCGCGGCCGAGCGGACGAAATCATCCCCGTATTCGACGCTGATGACGCCTTCCAACGCGATCCGATCACCGTCGAACGTGCTGATCAGGATGCCGCTGAGATGCTCCGTGATCGCGTCACCCAGCACTGTTTCGGCGGCCTCCCAATCGTGAAGAAGCCGGCACAAGCTGGGGAAGGCAGCGCGCTCGGCTTTCTCCGCCATCAAATGGATCGCAAAGAACAGGACTCTCTCGGCCGCCTCCGACCGGTCGGCGCCACTCACGTACCGATCAAGCAATTCGGTAAATCGCGGACCGGCTTGGTCCCAATGATCGAGGGACCAGCGCATTGCCGTCTCCGGCAGCTCATCTTCCGGCGCCGCCATGGCGGCAAATGCGTCATCGAAAATCATTCGCTTCTGCTTTCAGGGCCGAGAATCTTTTGCGCCAGACTGCCCGATATGGCACACGGCCGCCATGCTAACCCGCCGAACCTTGATTCTCGCCGCCGCCACGCTGCCGGCTGCAGCACATGCCCAAGGCGAGTTCGGCAGCTTCGTCGAGAGCGTGATGGCCGAGGCGCGCCGGGCCGGGATCCGTCAATCCACGCTGCAGGCGGCGTTCGCCGGCGTTTCGCCAAACGAGCGGGTGATCGAGCTGGACCAACGCCAGCCGGAGTTCACCCTGACCTGGCCGGAATATCGCGCCCGCGTCCTGCCGGACACCCGGCTGCAGGCCGCGCGGGCCAACTTTGCGCGCCAGACCGGCCTGCTCGCGCAAGTCGAGCGCCGCTACGGCGTCGACCCCCGCATCATCGTCGGCATCTGGGGCATCGAGTCCGCCTTCGGCTCGAACAAGGGCAATTACCGGCTCGTCGAAGCGCTCTCCACGCTCGCTTGGGAAGGCCGCCGGGCCGCCTATTTCCGCAAGGAGCTGCTGAACGCGCTTCGCATCCTCGACGCCGGCGACATCACGCCCACGCGTATGACCAGCGGCTACGCCGGCGCTATGGGGCAGCCGCAATTTATGCCAAGCTCCTACCTCAGCTACGCGGTCGATTTCGACGGCGACGGGCGGCGCGACATCTGGGACAGCATCCCCGACGTGTTCGGATCGATCGCCAACTACCTCGCGCGCAATGGCTGGCGGGCGGACGAGCCTTGGGGCCAGCCGGTCGCTGTGCCGCCAAGCCTCAACCCAGCCGTCGCCGGCCGCGACAATCGCCGCTCGCTCGGCGAATGGATGCGGCTCGGCGTCGAGCGCGCCGACGGGCGCGCGTTCAGCCGCAACGACGTGATGGGCGGCCTGGTGCTGCCAGATGGGGCGGAACCGGGCGAGGGCTACATGGTCTACGCCAATTTCAACGTGATCCGGCGCTACAACCCGTCCGATTTCTACGCGCTCGCCGTCGGCCTCCTGGGTGACGCCTCCGTCTGATGCGGCTGCTCCTGCCGGCCTTGCTTCTGGCCGGGTGCACCGTGCACCCGCCGCCGCCCATGCCGTCCCCGAAATACGTCGTCGGCACCGCCTATCAGGCTGGCGGCGCCTGGTATTACCCAAGCGAGGACTTCCAGTACGACGCGACTGGCCTCGCCGAGCGCATACCGTCCCACACCGGCCTCACCGCCGACGGCGAGGCCTATGACCCGGCCGCCATGGCGGGCGCGCACCAAACGCTGCAGCTTCCCGCCATCGCCCGGGTCACCAACCTCGAGACCGGCCGGCAAGCGCTGATCCGCATCAATGACCGCGGCCCGGCCAACCCAGGCCGCATCCTCGCGCTGACGCCGCGTGCGGCCGACCTGCTCGGCCTGCCGTCATCCGGCGCGGCGGAGGTGCGCGTCGAGGTCCAGAGCCAGCCGAGCCAGGCGCTAAAGGATCAGCTCGGCGGCGCGGAGCCGGCCGTGACCGCCGCACCCTTGGCCGCGGTCTCGACCGAGAACCTGCCGCCGCCGCCAGGCGTCGCGCAATCCAGCCGCGCCCGAGTCGCGGCATCGACCCCGGTCGCGGAGAGCGCCGAGGCGCCGCCAGCCATGGTCCCGCAGCGCCTACCGGAGACCGTGACCCAAGTGCCGGTGCAGCCGGGCGCGTTATGGATCGCGGCCGGGCATTTCGGACTATCGGCGCTGGCGAATACCGTAAAGGCAAAGCTCTACGGCCTGCCGGCTGAAGTCGATCCTGTGCCCGGCACGCGCCCGCCGGAATTCCGGGTCCGGGCCGGCCCGTTCCCAACTGTCGCCGCGGCCGACGCGGCGCTGGACCGCGCCAGGGCCGCCGGAGTAACCGATGCGAAACTCGTGGTGGAGTGACCTAGCCTTGCTGGACCGTCGAACCCTGCTCGCCTCGGCCGTTGCAAGCGTGCCTGTTGCAAGCGTGCCTGTGGCCACGCAAGCGCAACGGCGCGGACGCGCCCGTCCCGCTCCGCCCGCGCCGGCCCCGACCGGCTCGCCGGCCGATACCCCGCTCGGTCCGGTTGACACGGCCGCCAAATGGGCCCTGATCCTCGACTTCAACACCGGCGCCACCCTGCTGGACAAGGACGGGGACATGCAAATGGCCCCATCCTCGATGACCAAGCTGATGACCGCCTATCTCGTCTATGGGATGCTGAAATCCGGCCGGCTGCAGCTCGACCAGGAGCTGCCGGTCAGCGAGAAAGCCTGGCGCATGCAGGGCTCGAAGATGTTCGTGCCCTATCCGGGTTCGGTGAAGGTCGAGGACCTCATCCGGGGCATGATCGTGCAATCCGGCAACGACGCCTGCATCGTGCTGGCCGAGGGAATTGCCGGCTCCGAGGACCAGTTCGTCGACCTGATGAACCAGAAGGCCAAGGAGCTCGGCCTCACCAACACCAGCTATCGCAATTGCACCGGCTGGCCCGATCCGGGCCAGCTCATGACCTGCCGCGACATCGCCACATTGGCGCGCCACCTGATCAACGATTTCCCCGAATATTATCATTACGACGCCGAGAAGTCGTTCAAATACAACAATATCGACCAGCAAAACCGTAATCCGCTGGTCCAGGCGGGGCTCGCCGACGGTTTGAAGACCGGTCACACCGAGGCGGGCGGCTTCGGCCTGGTGGCGTCGGCGCAGCGGAATGGGCGCCGGGTTATCGTGGTGCTGAACGGCATGACATCGATGAAGCAGCGGCGTGAGGAAAGCGAACGGCTGCTCGAGTGGGCGTTCAGCCAGTGGGAGAACGTCACCCTGTTCACCGCCGCCGACACGGTGGAGAACGCGAAGGTCTGGCTTGGCACGCGTTCCACGGTGCCGCTCGTCGGCGGCCGCGACCTGGTCATCACCATGCCGCGGCAATGGCGCAACAGCGCGCGGATCGCCATCATCTACGACTCGCCGATCCCGGCGCCGATCAAGAGCGGCGATGTCGTCGGCAAGCTGTCCGTGTCGGGGCAGGGCGTCCCGACAATGGACGTGCCGCTGCTCGCAGGCGCCGATGTCGACAAGCTCGGCCTGCCCGGCCGCGCGATCGCCGTGGTGTCGCGCTACGTCATGGGTTCCTAGGCGCTTGTGTTCATCACGCTCGAGGGCGGCGAGGGGGCAGGGAAATCCACACAGGCGCGGCTTCTGGCAAGCCGCATAGCGGCCTCGGGCCGGCCGGCGCTGCGCACCCGCGAGCCCGGTGGCGCCCCAGGCGCCGAGGCGTTGCGGGCCATGCTGCTCGGCGGCGCGATCGCCTGGTCGGCGCCGGCGGAGACGCATCTGCATTTCGCCGCCCGCGCCGAGCACCTCGCGCGGACCATCCTCCCGGCCTTGGCCGCCGGGATGGTCGTCGTCTGCGACCGCTTCGCCGACTCGACCATGGCCTATCAGGGCTACGGCCTCGGCGCCGACCGCGCTCTGATTGCCGGGCTGATCCGGCTGCTGCCCATTCAGCCCGCGCTGACCCTTCTGCTGCAGGTCACGCCCGACACCGGCGCCGTCCGCATCGCCGAACGGCAGCAGCGCGCCGACCGGTATGAGCGTCTCGACGCGGGTTTCCACGCCCGCGTAGCGTCCGGCTACTCCGAGATCGCCGCTGCCGAGCCCGAGCGGGTCCTGACCGTCTCCGGCGAAGGCACTGTCGCTTCGGTCCATGAGCGGATCTGGGAATTGGTTGTGCCCAGGCTTCCAGCCTGATGGAGCCGCGTGAAAACCCCGACCTGTTCGGCCACGCCGAGGCCGAAGCGGCGTTCGCGGGCGCACTGCACGGCCGCCTCCATCACGCCTGGCTGATCACTGGGCCGGAGGGAGTGGGCAAAGCCACGCTGGCCTATCGCTTCGCGCGCCGCCTGCTCGCGCAAGACGGGGACCCGAACGACAAGGCCAACCCGGTCTTCCGACGGGTCGCAGCGGGGACGCATGCCGACCTGCTGACGGTCGAGCGCGAGTGGGACGAGAAGCGCAAGCGGCAACGGACGGAGATCGTCGTCAGCGACGCGCGCGACATCGCCGGCTTCCTGCGGCTGACCCCGGCGGAAGGCGGCTGGCGCGTGGTCTTGGTGGACGGCGCCGAGCACCTCAACCGCAACGCCGCCAACGCCCTGCTGAAAGTGCTGGAGGAACCGCCCGCCCGGGCGGTGCTGCTGCTGACCTGCGCGGCGCCGGGCCGTTTGCTGCCGACGATCCGCAGCCGCTGCCGCCGCCTGCAACTCGGCCGCCTGAGGGAGGCGGATATGCTGGCGGCGTTGGCGGAGGCGCTGCCCGATCAGGATCTGCCTTCCCGTACCAGCCTGGCTGCCCTGGCGGACGGCTCGCCGGGCCGCGCGGTGGCGCTCGCCGCCGAGGGCGGCATCGCGATCGCGGCGCTGGTCGACGAAGTGCTCCGCGCCGCGCCGCGCGTGCCGATCATCCGGGCCTACGAAGTCGCCGACCGGCTGGCCCGCAGCGACGGCGCCTATGCGACTTTCATGGACCTGCTGCGCGACCGGCTCGGCCGGGCGGTGCGCGAGGCGGCGCGGGGCAGGGGTGATCTGCTGATCGCCAAGCGGCCTCTAGGCGAATGGAGCGAAGTGTGGCACGCGCTGGGGCGCCTTCAAGACGAGACCGAGCGCTCCAATCTCGATAAACGGCACGCCATCGTGGCCGGCCTGGACCTCCTCAATGCCTGACCCAACCTTCTACATCACCACCCCGATCTACTATGTCAACGATGCGCCGCATATCGGGCACGCCTACACGTCGATCGCGGCCGACGTGATGGCGCGGTGGAAGCGGCTGGACGGCTACGACGTGTTCTTCCTGACCGGCACGGACGAGCACGGCCAGAAGGTCGAGAAGGCGGCCCAGGCCGCCGGCATCGACCCGCAGACCTTCACCGACCAGGTCTCGCAGAAATTCCGCGACCTCTGGAAGCTGCTGAACCTCTCGAACGACGAGTTCATCCGCACCACCGAGCCGCGCCACGCCGCCGCCTGCCAGGCGATCTGGCGCCGCCTGCGCGACGCCGGCCACATCTATCTCGGCCATTATGAGGGCTGGTACGCGGTCCGCGACGAGACTTTCTACACCGAAGACGAGCTGACCAAGGCGCCGGACGGCACGCGCCTCGCGCCGACCGGCGCGCCGGTCGAGTGGATGCGTGAGCCCAGCTACTTCTTCGACCTCTCCGCCTGGCAGGACCGGCTGCTCGAACTTTACGAGACGCCCGGCTACGTCCTGCCGGCAACGCGGCGCAACGAGGTGCTGAGCTTCGTCCGCGGCGGCCTCAAGGACCTGGCCGTCAGCCGCACCGGCGTGCGCTGGGGCGTGCCGGTCCCGGACGACCCCGACCACGTCATGTATGTCTGGCTGGACGCGCTGATCAACTACGTGACCGCTGCCGGGTTCCCGAACGAGGCGGACCCGCTCTGGCGGTTCTGGCCGGCGGACATCCATTTGGTCGGCAAGGACATCGTCCGCTTCCACGCCGTGATCTGGCCGGCAGTGCTGCTGGCCGCCGGTGTAGCGCCGCCGAAGCGGATCGTCGCGCATGGCTGGTGGACCAACCACGGCGAGAAGATGAGCAAGTCGCTCAACAACGCGATCAATCCGATCGCCTTGGTAGAAACCTACGGCCTCGACCCGGTGCGCTTCTTCCTGTTCCGCGAAGTCCCGTTCGGCAATGACGGCGACTTCAGCGACGGGGCGCTGGTCCGCCGGCTGAACAACGAGCTGGCCAACGAGCTGGGCAACCTCGCGCAGCGCACGCTGACGCAGATCGCGCGCAACCTCGAGGGCCGCCTTCCCGACGCCAGCGCGCCGACCGACGAGGATGCCGCGCTGCTGGTCCCGGCCCGCGCCTTGCCGGCCACGCTGCGCCCGCTGATGGATCGCATGGCGCTGAGCGAGGCGCTGGAAGAGGTCTGGAAGGTGGTCCGCGCCGGCAACGCCTACGTCGACCACCAAGCGCCCTGGGCGCTGCGCAAAACTGACCCGGCGCGCATGGCGTCCGTCCTCGGCGTGCTGGCCGAAACGCTGCGGACGCTTGCCACCGTGCTGACACCGTTCATGCCAGATAGCATGGCGCGCCTCCTCGACCAACTCGCCGTTCCTGCCGGTCAACGCAGCCTGGCGCATCTCGAGGACAAGCTGCCATCCGGCCTGACGCTGCCGCCGCCGCAGGGCATCTTCCCGCGCTACGTTGGCGACGCGGCCTAGCCCGCTGATGCTGATCGATTCCCATTGCCACCTTGACATGTTCGAGGCCGCCGAACGCGATGATCTGCTCGCGCGGGCCGCGGAAGCCGGGGTCGGGGAGGTGGTCACCATCGGCACCCGCCTCGGCCAGTCCCGCAACGTGATCGCCCTGGCGGAGCAGCGCGACCGGGTCTGGTGCACGGTGGGCGTTCACCCGAACAACGCCGGCGAGGAGGCTGTCCCCGCAGCCGAGACGATCGCGGGATTGACCAACAATCTCAAGGTGATCGGCATCGGCGAGTCCGGCCTCGACTATTTCTACAAGCGCGCCCCGCGGGCGGAGCAGCAGGCCTCGTTTCGCCAGCACATCAGGGCCGCACGCATGACCGGCCTGCCTCTCGTCATCCACGCGCGCGTTGCCGACGAAGATATCGCCGCAATCCTGCAAGAAGAATGGGATACCGGCGGTCCCTACGCAATCCTGCTGCACTGCTTCAGCTCCGGCCGTGCACTGGCGGAAGCCGCGCTTCGGCTCGGCGGTTACATCAGCTTCTCCGGCATCCTCACCTTTCCGAAATCGATTGAATTGCGGGAGATAGCGCGCGACGTTCCTGAAGAACGTTTGCTCGTCGAGACCGACGCGCCCTACCTGGCGCCAGTCCCGCACCGGGGCAAGCGCAACGAGCCTGCCTTCGTGGCCAACACGGCGCGGCATCTCGCCGAAATCCGCGGCCTCGAATTCGAAGCACTCGCCGATCTCACCACGGGCAATTTCCGCCGATTGTTCACCCGGGCGGCCTAAGCGTGCCCAAGGTGACCATCTTGGGATGCGGCGGATCGGCCGGCGTCCCCCAGCTCGGCGGCGCCGACGGGGCCGGCGACTGGGGCGCTTGTGACCCGGCCGAGCCGCGCAACCGGCGAACCCGCTCCAGCATCGTCATCGAGAGCCAAACCGGCGAGCGCCTTCTGGTCGATGCCTCTCCCGACATGCGCGCGCAACTGCTCGCCTGCGCGGTGCGGCAGATCGACGCCATCCTGTTCACCCACGCGCATGCCGACCACGTGCTCGGCATCGACGACATTCGCATCCTCAACCGCATCGCCGGCCGGCCGCTCGACGCCTACGCCGAGGCGCGGACCATGGCCGAGCTGAACCGGCGCTTCGACTACGCCTTCCGCGAGTGGCAGCCGCCCTATTTCTTCCGCCCGGTGCTGGTGCCGCAGCTGGTGGAGTTTGGCGCTGCCATCGAGACCGCCGGCCTGCGCGTCGAGACCTTCGAACAAGATCACGGCTTCTTGCCGACCATGGGGCTGCGCGTCGGCGGCTTCGGCTACTCGACGGACCTGGTCAAGCTCGACGACGCGGCGCTAGCGAAGCTCGAAGACCTCGAAGTGTGGGTGGTCGACTGCTTCCAGCGCCTGGCCCACACCACGCACGCCAATGTCGACCAGGTGATCGCCTGGTTCGAGCAGCTCAAGCCGCGCCGGATGATACTGACCCATATGGGCCACGATCTGGACTATGCCTGGCTCAAGCGCCGCCTGCCGCCAGGGATCGAGCCCGCCTATGATGGGCTCGAGCTCGAGCTGACCTAACTGGCGCGTTCCGGGCCAGCACGCCCAGGCCGACAACCCCGAAGAGCAGGGCGAGCGAGGCCGAGGCGGCGAAGATCGTCGAGAACGTGACGCACGACGCTGGGCATGTTCACGGAAGCTTGAAAGGCGGCGAGCTGGCAGCAGGCTGCATCTCACTTTCCATAATATGCGTTATCGCGCAATCGACATGGCGAATATTAGCCCATGCCTTTCTCCTCCAGCTCCGCCTGCGCACTCTCGTTCTTGGTGAGCTCGAGCTGCATCCCGCGTAGCACGTTCGGCGCCTTGGTGAACTGGATGTTGTCGTAGCTCACGATCTCGATCCGGTTGCCCCACGGATCGCGGAAATCCAGGAAACGCCCGTCCACCAGAGCCACGCCCGCTTCCGCCAGCGCCTTGCGGACTGCCTCCTTGTCGTCGACCACCAGGCCAAAATGCCTTCCGTCGTCCGCCTTCTGCTTGCGGCCCTTTTGCAGCGCGATGAATTGGTCGCCGAGGTCGATGAACGCCATGCTCTCGCTCTTGCCGCGCAACGTGAACTCGAAGAGGCGGCCGTAGAATTCCAGCGCGTCGTCGATGTCGCCCACTTCCAGCGCCACATGGTTCAGACCGACTGCCCGCGCCCGTGCCGAATTATTCACGATTGTCTCCTACGATCGTCGTCAAGCGTCAGTCCATATATGGGTGCAAGCCGGCATTCGCCTCCGCCTTTCGCGTCGGCCACTCCCTGCTAAACCAGCCGCCCCAATCCCGAGAGATCCATGGAATACGAGCGCCGCTTTAAGTTCCTCATCTGCGCCCCCTCCTTCAACAACACCGACCTGGACTGGGTCCGCCTGCAGCAGATCGTCGCCGAGACCGAACGGCTCGGCTACGTCGTCCTCGTCGCCCGCAACACCGAAGACGCCGAGCTGGCCATCCAGACCGACGCCGCAATCGGCTGCATGGTGGTCGACTGGGGCAAGCGCGGCATGCTCAGCAAGCCGGCCGGGCTGATCTCGCTGGTGCGCCGGCGCGGGCTGGAGATGCCGGTCTTGCTGATGCTGCGCCGCAAACGGCTCGAGGATATCCCGGTCGAGGTGTTGAACCACACCGACGGGACCATCTTCCTCTCCGAGGAGACGCCCGAGTTCATCGCCCGCAACCTGGTCAGCCGGCTCAAAAGCTACGCCGCCACCCTGAAAACCCCGTTCTTCGGCGCCCTCGTCGACTATTCCGAGCAAGGCAACCAGCTCTGGACCTGCCCCGGCCATAATGGCGGCATCTTCTACAGCCGCAGCCCGATCGGCCGCATCTTCGTCGAACACCTCGGTCCCGCCGTGTTCCGCGACGACCTCGACAACTCCGTGCTCGAGCTCGGCGACCTGCTGACCCATGAGGGCCCCGCGCTCGCCGCCGAAAAAGCGGCCGCGCAGATCTTCGGCGCCGAGCGCACCTATTTCGTGCTGAACGGCACCTCTTCCTCCAACAAGATCGTCCTCGGCGCCCTCGTGGCACCCGGCGACCTCGTGCTGTTCGACCGCAACAACCACAAAGCGGCGCATCACGGCGCCCTGCTGCTCGGCGGCGGCGTCCCCGTCTACCTGCCGACCGACCGCAACGCCTATGGCATGATCGGCCCGATCGACTATGCGGCGCTCGACGAGACCCGAATCCGCGAGGCGATCCGCGCCAATCCGCTGGTGCAGGATCCCGAGCTTTGGCGGCGCGAACGCCCGTTCCGCGTCGCCATCGTCGAGCAATGCACCTATGACGGCACCATTTACGACGCCCATTTGATCCTGCAGCGCCTCGGCAAGCTCTGCGATTACATTCTGTTCGACGAAGCCTGGGCCGGGTTCATGAAGTTCCACCCGCTGTTCCGCGGCCGCTTCGCCATGGGGTTGACCGGGCTCGACGGCGACCAGCCCGGCATCATCGCCACCCAGTCCACCCACAAGCAGCTCGCCAGCTTCTCCCAGGCGTCGCAGATCCATATCCGCGACAACCACATCAAGGGCCAGGAGCGCCGGGTCGAGGCGCGGCGCTTCAACGAGAGCTTCCTGGTGCATTCCAGCACCTCGCCCTTCTACCCGCTCTTCGCCTCGCTCGACGTCGGCGCGCATATGATGAAAGGCCGCTCGGGCACCGTGCTGTGGGACGACACCATCCGGCTCGGCATCGAGCTGCGCAAGAAGCTGCGGATGATCCGTCGGGAATACGACGCCAACGAGGTCTCCGTCGACCGCCGCTGGTTCCCTGACCCGTTCGTGCCGCAAACCGTGCTGTGGCGTGCGCCCGACGACGAGCGCGCGCGCCCGACTGCCTGGGAGGACGTGCCGACGGACGACCTCGCCTCCAACCCCGCCTATTGGGAGCTGACGCCGGACGCGACATGGCACGGGTTCAGCAAGGTGGCCCCCGGCTACGCGATGACCGACCCCAACAAGCTGACGCTGCTGATGCCGGGTTTCAACCGGATCAGCGGTGAATACGAGGATCTCGGGGTCCCGGCGGTGCTGCTCGCCGAATACCTCCGCGAAAACCGCATCGTCCCAGAGAAAAACGACCTGCACAGCATCCTGTTCCTGCTGACGCCGGGGGTGGAAAGCAGCAAGGCCGGCACGCTGCTGAGCTGGCTGGTCACCTTCAAGCGGCTGCATGACGAGAACGCCAGGCTGCAGGACGTGATCCCGGAATTCGTCCGCAAACGGCCCGAGCGTTACCGCGATATCGGACTGCGCGACCTCTGCGCCCAGATGCACGGCTTCTACCGCCGGGTCGGCATCAGCACGATGCAGCGCCAGCAATTCCAGGAGGAACACCTGCCGGAGCTGGTCATGACGCCGCAGGAAGCCTCGCATTTGCTGACGCGCAACAAGGTAGACTATCTGCCGATCGGCACGATCCGTGGCCGCGTCGCCGCCACCCTGATGTTAGTCTACCCGCCCGGCATCGCCACGATCATCCCTGGCGAGCGCGTCGGTCAGCAATCCGCGCCGATGATCGACTACTTGCTGGCATTCGAGCAGGCGGAGAACGAGTTCCCCGGCCTGACCACCGAAATCCAGGGCGTCTACCGAGAGAAGCAGCCGGACAGCGCCGTGCGCTTCTACACTTACGTGATCCGCGAAGAATACGTCCCGGCGCCCCGCGGCGGCACTCGTCAGTGAGCGCCGACATGCAAGCCTTCGGGCTGCGTTTCCATCATCTAGGCCTGGCCGTGCCGGCGCCCGAGCAGGCCTTCCGCTTTCTCGAGGCGCTTGGCTACGCGCTGGGCTCACAGGCCTTCGACCCGTTGCAGAACGTCAACCTGGCCATGCTCCACCACGCTGCAATGCCGGATGTCGAGGTGATCTGGCCCGGCGAAGGCCCCTCACCCATCGACCAGATGATAAAGCGCGGTAACATGATCTACCATATGTGCTTCGTCACCGGCGACGCTGCCGCCTCGATCGCCGGCATGGAGGCGCACGGCCTGCGCGTCTATTCTCTCGGCTCGCCCAAGGCCGCCGTGCTGTTTGGCGGCATCCCCGTCTCGTTTCACCGGATTGATCAGGTTGGCCTAATCGAGTTCATCCATGGCGATCCCGGCTAAAACGGGGCCGCCGCTTCGGTGTAGTCCGCGGACGCCCGCGCTCAAGTCGAGCTTGGAAATATAGCTTGTTGGTCGCGTCCGTCACCGTGCGGTATTCGGTGTTGTAGATGCCGAAGCCTTTATACGGGGCGCCGAACGGCACGGAGACGTTGCGCGCGATGGCGAACAAGTTAGTTTCGTTTGATCACGCCGTGCAGCTTCGCGCCGACGAAGGGTACGTCGATGTCGAGCGTGTCGGGCGGCGGCGGGACCGTGTAGGTGGGCACGTAAATATCCACGGAATTGTGGTCATGCGTCGCGTCGCGCCCGTCATTCGTGCTGAGCGCGCCGGTGATGTCGAAGCTGGTCACGAGCCGGAAGTTGCTGCTGTCCAGCAAGCGCTCGAAGCGCTGCATCTCCGGCAAGTCATTCCAGAAACCGCGCTGCGCGACGATCATGCCGACCCCGTCGCGCTTCAGCATGTCCAGGATCGCCGCCTCGTTGGCGTTGGATTCTTGCACGCCCCACTCGCGATTGACCGCCATCCGCAGCAGCAGCTTGTCAGCCCGCAAAATCGTCAGGTCGCTCCGGTCCGCGTGCTCGCGCATGCCGAACACGAAATTGCCGTCGCGATAGCCCGAATAGACCACAAGTCCGCCATGCGGCGCGTTGGCCGCCACGTAGTCCGTGACCTGCCGATAACCCAGCACCGTGGGCGGCGGCCCGGCCAGCACCGTGCTCACGAGGCTGAACACGCCCAGTGCCAAGGTCGCCGCCTGCCCTGCCCGGCCGCCCGGCCAGCGCTGCAGCGCCAACCCGGCGAACACCAGCACCGGGAGCAAGACCATCATATCATGGCGGAATTCGTGCTGGTGGATCGCCGAGAAGAACAAATACCCGGCGACGAACCAGCTCACCATCAGCGCCAGCCGCCACCGCGGAACCGCCGGCCGCCGCCACGCCACGGCGATCACCCCGAGCCCAGCCGCAACCGCCGGCAGGATGCCGATCTGGCCAGGAATGGCGCGCAAGTAGAACAGCCAATAGCGCAAGCTGGTGATCGGGTCGTCGCCCACGTGCCCGGTCACGCTATCCACGTTGACCGCCCCGAACTTCAGCGTCAGCAGCACCGCCGGGATCGACAGCACGGCGCCCACCCCGCAGGCGATCCAGAGCTGCCGGTCGAACACCCCGCGCCAGCCGCGCGTCATGAAGAAGACAACTGCCAGCGGGATAAGAATGAAGATCGCGGTAAACTTCAAATACAGCGCCGCCACGAAGCAACCGACCGCGGCATAGATCAAATAGGGCCGCAAACGGACGAGATAGCGGCTGAAACAGAACACCGACAGCAGGACCGCCGCCTGCACCGGGATGTCCAGCATGACCTGACGTCCCCAAAGCGCCATCTCTGGCGCCCCCATCAGCATCAGCGCGACGCCGAGCGCCGCCCAGGGTTCCAAAAGCAGCCGCGCAAGCCGGTAAGCGCCGTACCCCAGCAGCAGCGTAAAGCAAGCGACCGTCACTTGCGCGACGAACTGATTGACGCCGAATACGGCGTAGAACGCCGCCTCGAACAGGTAGAATAGCGGCGGGTAGAAGCCGATCGTCAGCGACGGATACTTTATGTAGTAGCTCGCTGCCCAGCCAAACGGATCGCGCCATGGCATGGCGGCGAAGAAATCCTTGACGAAGGCGCCGTTGAGCGCATGCCGCGGCGCGTCCTGCCACCAGAAATCATCATTGACCGGCGCCGTGAGCAGCAGCAGCAGCGTGGCGGCCAGCAGCACGGCAAACACCGCGGCGCGCCGCCAAACCAGGCCGGCCGGCCGCGCATGAACCCTAGTCGGCGCCGCGGCCAAGGCCTGCTGAGAAGGTCCCAATCTGCTAACCGTCCAGTTTCGAGGCGAGCGCTACCCTACCATCAACCTCGAAACCACTCCAGGCGAAGCAACCCTAAAGCAGCCGCCACTTGATGACCACGCGGCGGTTCGCCGCGGAGTACGGATCGTTGGCGTTGGCCAGGTCGGATTCGCCGAAGGCCTGGATCTCCACCCGGTCGGCTGGGATTCCGCGCGCGGTCAGCCCCCGCTTGACCGCAAGCGCGCGCAACGCCGAAAGGTGGATGTTGGCCAGCTCGGTGCCGCGCGGGTCGGTGTATCCGATCGAGAACATCCGCACCGGGTTGACGTCCCGGAACAGCCGCGCGGCAAGGTCGAGCTGCTGGTTCGCCTCGGGCGAAAGCTGGTATCCACCGTTCGGGAAGGTGATCTCCACCTGATTCTGCACCACCGCCCCGACCTCTTGGCCGGTGGTGGGGCGGCTGGCGAGCGGAACCGGCGCCGCCGCCGGTGGTTGCGCGCATCCTGCCAGGGCGAGCCCCGCAGTGAACAACAAAGGCACAATTGGGTGTTGTCGTGTCGTCGCCATCAATTGACCTCCCCGGCCTGGTCAAGCCAACTCATCTGTAGCTTTCTGCCACGATTGTGATATTTGTGTCAAATTGTGCTCCAGTCAATCGCGTCAATGTCAACGTTCCGCCAAAGCCTGTTCGCGCTCCAGCGGTGGCGACTGGTGTGCCTGCTCGTCGCAGCGCTCTGCCTTGTCGTTCCGCGGCAAGCCCGCGCAAATGGCGATCCAGGTCTGACCTACTTCCAGCACGGTCAATTCGCTGAGGCATTCCAGACCTGGCGCGCGGCCGCGGATGCCGGCGATGCGCAGGCGGGGCTGTATCTCGGCGCGTTGTTCGATACCGGCTTGGGTGTGCAGCAGGACTCTGCCAAGGCCCTCGACTGGTACAAGCGTGCCGCCGCCGCCGGCAGCGCAACCGCCATGTTCAATGTCGGCGTCATGTACGATTCAGGCCGCACCGGGCGGCCTGACCCGGCCGCCGCCGCGGACTGGTACGGCAAAGCCGCCGCGCGCGGCCAGGGACGTGCCGAGTATGACCTTGCCCTGCTTTATGAGGCCGGCCTGGGCGTGCCGCGCGACGATGCCCGCGCCGTTGAGCTGTTCCGCGCCGCCGCCAGCCATGGCATCGCCGCCGCGCGCGACCATCTGGCCCGGCTCGGGCGTCCCTATGCCGGGATCGTGAAACGCCTGGAAGACCCAGGCATGCGCGACTTCCAGTTGGCGCAGCGCATCCTGCTGGCCCGCGGTGCGACCGAGGCGGCCCAGGCCATAGTACTGTTCCGCCGGGCAGCGCAGGAGGGCAACTCGCTCGCCGAATACGACCTCGGATATTGCTACGAGCACGGGATCGGCGTGCCCGTCGATCCCACCCAGGCCGCCGGCCTATACCGGCACGCCGCCGCCCATGCGAGCGACGTCCGGATCCGCGCCCTCGCGGACACCGCGGCGCAAAATATGGACGCGCAGGTCAGCCAAACCCAGCGGTAGGCCGGATCAGCGCCGGTTCCACCCCTGGGCCGGCGCAGGGAACAACAGGATGGCGCCGGGTCGCAACGGCACTTGATTGGCCGCGGCGACCTCGGAATAGGGCGGCGCCTGCACCCCCCGATACACCTCAGTGTAAAGATGCTGCAGCGTGTCGGAGCTCCGTGCCACCAGCACCAATCCGGGACCGCCCCTGCCGGCACGCGTGTGAACGTATTGCGCCGGCAGCCAGTCCTGTGGCACCGGCGACGGCGGCTCCGCCAACTCTGGTTGCGAGGTGGTCGCCGGCTCTGGTGCATCCGCCGCCGCCAGCGCCGGGCCCGCATCGTACGCCGGCGGAGGTTCGGCGGGCGGTGCAGCCGCCGGCGCCACGAACGGAGCTGCAGCGGGCTGAGGAGCTGAAGCGAGCGCGGCGGGTTCGATCGGGTCTGGCCTGGACGCTGGCACGACGCTTGCCGTCACCGGCTGGGCCGCGGAAACGCCCGGCACGGTCGCTGGCGCTGGCTGCGGACCGGCCGCCACCATGCTGGCGGACAGAGCCGGGATGACGGCCGCGGAAAATTGCGCCTCGACGCGGACGGTTTGCCGTCCCGACGGCGTCAGAAGGATGGTCGCGGCCATGGCCGAGGCCGCGGCGACCCCGGCGAGCTTGCGGCGCGACCGGACAGGCCGGGTTATGGCGGCTTCTTGGCGCGGCTCCGGTTTGCTGATGATCGCGGGCAATGCCTCGGAAGTCGCAGCTTCCGCCGCAACCGGATCCGACCGCAAACCGCAAAGGCTAAGATCGGCGACTTCGTCCACGTCGCCGCCTTCGACCGATCTCTGGCCGCAACCGGCCGCAATTGCCAGGGCCGTCGCAAGGATTTGCGCCGCCAGCCGCGGGACGCCGGCAGACCGTGCGACGACCCGCTCTACCGCGCTCTCGCTAACGCTTACCGGTCCGTCATTGAAGCGCGCCAGCCATTCGCATGCGAAGCTGCGCAGCTCATCTGCCTCCAGCGGCCGCAGACGGACGATAGCCGGCTGGCGCTCGCATAGTTTGAGGCGGAAACCGAGATTGGGCAGACCCGCCAGGACCAGCAACCCAATATTCTGGTCGCCGAGCTCGGCCAGCCGCATTTGGCTCATGCGGGATGCCTCGTCGACGAGGACGGCCGACTGCGGCCGGACCTCGAACGGCAGATCGCCTTGCCTGACGAGCGTCACCTCCTGCCCGAACTCGCGCAAGGCCGGCGCCAGCTCCCGCAGCAGCCAGGTCTTGCCCGTGCCCGCCGCACCGAGCAGCGCAATCGTGCCCGGTCCTGACGCGGTCATCGCGAGGATCCGGTCGCGCGCCTCACGCCACGCCGCGTGCTCGACCAGCGGGAGGGCGCGGCGCGACCAGGTAGGCGCGACGGTCAAATTGGGCCGTGTTCGGCTCATTCGCGGCTATCAATCACTTGGTTCGGTAGCGCAATCCAGAAATTCTACGTTACACGAAACCTGCGCGCCGAGCCAGTAACCAGAGCGAGACGTTCAGACTGACGCGGCGCCTCAGCGCCGGCCACCACCCCCGCCAGGGCCACCACCCCCGCCAGGGCCACCACCGCCGGGACCGCCTCCGCCAAACCCACCGCCGCCACCGGGGCCACCGCCCGCAAAGCCACCCCCGCCAGGTCCACCGCCGCCAAAGCCGCCCCCGCCGGGACCACCGCCGCGGAACCCGCCGCCGCCAGGTCCACCGCCGCCAGGTCCACCGAAGCCAGGTCCACCGAAGCCGCGGCCATCGCCCCCAAATCCTCGAGGTCCACCAAAACCAGGCCCGCCAAAGCCGCGTCCATAGCCCCCGTAATACGGGCCGCCGCCGAAGCCAAGGCCGAAGCCGACATACGGGCCGTAACCGTAACCCCCATACCCGTACGGATATCCCCAGTAATTAGGCGCGTAGGCCCAGTCGTAATACGGCGTGTAGCCATAGTAATAGGACGGGTACGAATACGAGGCCGGCACTTGCACGACCGAGTTGCCGCGTGCCGCCATGCATTGATAATACGACGCGTTCGCCGCGTTCGGGTCCGTCTGCACCGTCGTCGCGCCCGTCCCGGTCGCCACCACCGCGCTGCCCGACCGACACCCCGCGTCATCGCTCTGGAACTGCGCTTGGGTCTTCTGCTGACCCGGCAGCACGACCAAAGGCTGCGCCACGTAGCAACCGGAAAGCGTCAAAACACCGGCGGCCAGGCCGGTCAGTTTGAAATATTCTACTCGAGTCATAGTCACCTCACGTCACCACCCTAAACCTGCTCGGCCGGCCCGCGCTACAGCCGGCCCATCAGCCGGAACCACAGCATCAGGCCGCAATCGACCGGTGCCGCCGGAACCTCGCGCAGCCGCCACAGCCACCGCTTGAGCCGGCTGTTGCTGGCCGGCGCGCGCGGCGGGCGGCACGGCCGCGCGCGCAACCCGGCCACGCGCAGCAGCAGCAGACAGCGCGGCAAGTGATAGGCCGAGGTCGCGACATAGACCCGCCCCACCTGACCTCGCAACAATCGCACGCAGCCCAGCACCGAGCGGAAGGTATTGGTCCCGGTCAGCTCCGTTAATACGGAGTTGGGTGTTACACCACTCGCGACAAGTATTTCTCGCATCACCTCCGCCTCCGCGGCGCCGTAACGGCCGCGAGCACCCGTCGGCACGAATAGCGGGTCCTCGAGCTGCGCCGCGCAGGCGAGCGCCGCTTCGACCCGGTTGCGCATCGCCCCGCTCGGCATGCCGTCGCGCCGCACCGCCGCGCCAAAAATAATGATCGCCGGCTTCACTGCGGCGCGGCGAGCAGGATGCGGTTGACGCGGGATAGCGCGTCATAGGTCTGCCGCCAGGCCCGCCGGGCCGCATCCGGCGCCGTCCCGCGCGCCTGCAGGGCCGCCAAGAGGCCGCCCACCGTCCGGCTGCCGTCGATCAAGTTAAGGATAGGTCCAGCCAAAGGCGGCAGCGGCACCGGCACGCGCAAGCCATCGAACAGGAACGGCAAGGTCCCGTCCGGGCGGATGTTGCGGGCGATCTCCGGCGCCGGCATCTCGCGGGCGACCGGGACGGCGTCCTCGCGCATCGGGTCCGGCGCCGGCCGCGCCTCCGCCGCGCGCACGCAGTACGTCACGTGCGTACTCATGTTGCCGCATAACGCTTCGGCCAGCGCGGCCTGTTCGACCGCCCCAAGCGCCCCGACACGCGCCCGCAGCTTTGGATCCGGCAGGAACACCACCGGGTCATACCGCATCGGCTCCATGAAGCAGGTGATCCGCAGCCCCTCGCCCTCGAGCAGCCGCACCAGCTCCGGCACTGTATAGGCGCGGTCCCGCGGGTTTAGCAGCAGGTCGTACAGACCCGCATCCCCGCCCTCGATATGGTCGCCAAAATACCGATTGCCTCGCAGCCACGCCGTCTCCGGCAAATGCCGCATGACCCGGCGCGCCACGTCCAGCCTCGCCGCCGGCGGCTCGGCCTCCGGCGCCAGCAGCCGCAGCGCCTCCTGGATCATGTAGACCCCGGTGCGCCCGTGCGGCGCGTACAGCATCAACCCGAGGCCGCCACCCGGCGCAAGTACCGCCAGCAGCGCCCGCAACCCCGCCGCCGGGTCCGGCAAATGGTGCAGCACGCCGCAGCAATCGATGTAGTCGAACGGCCCGAGCCCAGAGCCCGGCAGCTCGAGCAGCGAGAGGCGATGCCACTCCAAGCTCAGCCCGCGTACCTCCGCCCGCGCCCGCGCCACCGTATGCGCCGCCGCCGACCGGTCCAGATAGGTGACCCGGCCGGGTCTGCCGGACCGGGCCAAATGCTCGGCCAGCATGATCGCACCATCTCCGGTCCCACCCCCGGCCACAAGCGCCCGCAGCTTTTCGCTCGCCGGCCGCGCGGCGCCAAACACCCAATGGTCGATCTCGCGCAAATGGCTCGGGCTGCCGATGATCAGCCGCTTCGCCTCGTCGCGCGGGTCCCGCTTCGGATACGGGAAGGCCTCATACTGATCGGCGAGAAGCTGGTCGGTTGCGTCCGTCATGGCGAACGCATATCCCGCCGGCATGCATCCGGCCAGAACGCCACGCGGCTATTGCGGGATCGGCGTGGAAGGCGTCTCCAAGTCCGCCAATGTCGGCGCGCTGTTGCGCACGGCGCACGCTTTCGGCGCCGCCTTCTGCTTCACGATTGGCGCCGGTTGGGATTCGCGCGCCGGCCG
This sequence comes from Acetobacteraceae bacterium, assembly GCA_965276815.1. Classification (GTDB taxonomy): domain Bacteria; phylum Pseudomonadota; class Alphaproteobacteria; order Acetobacterales; family Acetobacteraceae; genus JAVVHH01. The sequence continues at coordinate 156,000 of CBDIBE010000006.1, forward strand.
CCGCTCCGACACCGCTGACACGCCCGCCCACGTCCCGCTCTGGCGCTTCCCCGACCCGGCTTCCCTGCGTCTGCCCCGCGAATGCGCCCTGATCGGCGTGGAGCTCCTCGAGGAGGCCGTGGACCTGCCTTCCTTCCGCCATCCGCTGAACGCGGCCTATGTGCTGGGCCCCGAGCGGTCCGGCCTCTCGGACGCCGTGCTGGCACAGTGCCGCCACATCGTCCGCATCCCGACCCGATTCGCCCTCAACCTGGCGGTTGCCGGCGCGCTGGTCCTGTATGACCGCCTGCTCCAGCACGGCCGTTTCGCCGAGCGGCCAGTCGCCAGTGGCGGTCCGCCGACCGGGCTCGAGCCGCCCGAGGGCCATGGCGACCCGCGCTTCCGGCGGACTGTCCCAGATTGGTTGACATAGGCCGCATGATTGAGACCGGATCAGCGCCGAACCTTGCCGCACCGGGGGCGCCGCCGTATGTGTCCGCCATGAAAGCCTTGTCCGTCTCCTTCGTCGCGGTGCTCTTGGCCGCGGCGGGGCCGGTCGCCGCCCAGACCCGGCCAAGCCACTCCGCTCCACGCCCGGCCGCTGCCCCGCACGCGGTCGCGGGCGGACCGCGGCGGATCGGCAAGTTCGAGGATTGGCAGGCGGCGGAACACCAGGAAGCCGGGCAGACCGTCTGCTATGCCTTCACCCGGCCCTCCGGCTCGGCCCCCGCCCTGCCTGGCCGCGGCGACGTCGTCTTGACCGTGACCGAGCGCCCGGACGGCCGCGACGCGGTCGCGCTCGCCGCCGGGTTCGCCTATCCGCGCGAAGCCGAGGTCCACATGATCGCGGACGGCGCCACCCTGCCCTTCTACACCTCGAACCATTCCGCTTTCGCCAAGGACGGCAAGGCAGCCGTCACCGCCTTCGGACATGCGCGGCAGACCACGGCGCACTCGACCGGCCCGCGGCAGGGCGCGGTCACGGATACGTTCAGCCTGCGCGGCTTCGCCGCCGCCTATGCTGCCATCAACAAGGCTTGTCCCCCGCGATGAACGCGCTCCTCACCGCAGCCGAGCGGCAGCGCGTCCTCGCCAAGTCCGCTCTCTTCAACCCGCCGCCGGCGCAACTTGACGATGGGCGCCGCGACCTGCTCGGCCTCTCGCGCGAGGAGCTGACCGCCGAGCTCGAGGCGATCGGCGAGAAGCCGTTCCGCGCCAAGCAACTCTGGCACTGGATCTATCACCAGGGCGTCACCGATTTCGCCCGCATGTCCAGCGTCGCCCGCCCGCTGCAGCTGCGCCTCGCCGAGCGCTTCGTCATCGGCCGGCCCGACGCCGCGACGACGCAGGACAGCGCCGACGGCACGCGCAAATGGCTGTTCCGCTTCCGCGACGGCCAGGAGGCGGAGACCGTCTACATCCCCGACCGGCAGGAAGACCGCGGCGCCGTCTGCATCAGCAGCCAGGTCGGCTGCACCTTGTCCTGCCGCTTCTGCCACACCGGGACCCAGGCGCTGGTCCGCAACCTGGGCGCGGCCGAGATCGTCGGCCAATTCATGGCCGCCCGCGACGCCTATGGCGAGTGGCCGAGCCCGCGCGGCGAGACGCCCCGGCTACTCTCGACCATCGTGCTGATGGGCATGGGCGAGCCGCTCTATAATTATGAGAACGTGGCCAAGGCCATGCGCATCGTCATGGACGGCGAAGGCATCGGCCTGTCCCGCCGCCGCATCACGCTCAGCACGTCCGGCGTGGTGCCGATGATGGACCGAAGCGGCGAGGAACTCGGCGTCAACCTCGCCGTCTCCCTGCACGCGGTCACCGACGCGCTGCGCGACGAGCTGGTCCCCCTGAACCGCAAATACCCGCTCAGCGAGCTGATCGCCGCCTGCCGCCGCTATCCCGGCTCGAGCAACGCGCGCCGCATCACCTTCGAATATGTCATGCTGCGCGGCATCAACGACAGCGAGACCGAAGCCCGCGAGTTGGTACGGCTGATTGCCGGCATTCCCGCCAAGGTGAACCTGATCCCGTTCAATCCCTGGCCGGGCAGCGCCTACGAGCCGAGCACCGGCGAGCAACTCACCCGCTTTGCCGCCATCGTCCAGCAGGCCGGCTTCGCCTCCCCCATCCGCACCCCGCGCGGCCGCGACATCCAGGCCGCCTGCGGGCAGTTGCGCACCGAGAGTCGCCGGTCTGGCCTACCCCGGCGACCCGCCGCGCCCATCTAATCGGCATGGACGATCAAAAGCCTGTCCCGCCCAAGCCCGAAGAGCCCGCGCCAAAGCTGCCGCCGGAAGTCGGCGGCCCCAAGGGACCGGAACCCACGCGCTATGGCGATTGGGAGCAGAAAGGCCGCTGCACCGATTTCTAGAACGGAGTCGTTAGCTCGCGGTCCCGCGCCGCAGAATTGCGGCTTCCACGGTGTTCTCCAGCAGGCAGGCGATCGTCATCGGGCCCACCCCGCCGGGCACCGGCGTGATCGCGCCGGCCACTTCGAGGCACTCGGCAAACGCCACATCGCCCGCCAATTTGCCATTGGCTAGGCGATTGATGCCGACATCGATCACCGCCGCCCCTGGCTTGATCCAATCGCCCCGGACCATCTCCGGCCGTCCCACCGCGGCCACCAACACGTCGGCCCGGCGGCACTCCCCCGCGAGGTCCCGCGTCCGGCTGTGCGCGATCGTGACGGTCGCGTCGGCCGCGAGCAGCAACGCCGCCATCGGGCAACCAACGATCGCCGACCGGCCCAACACGAGCGCTCGCGCGCCACGCAGTTCGACGCCGATCGCCGCCAGCAGCTTCATCACCCCCTTGGGGGTGCACGGCGCCAAGGTCGGCAGCCCGTCCTGCAGCCGGCCGACATTGAGCGGATGGAACCCATCGACGTCCTTGGCCGGGTCGATCGCCTCGATCACGTCGCGCGACGCCACCTGCGCCGGCAGCGGCAGCTGCACCAGGATTCCATCCACCTCGGGATCGCGGTTCAGCCGGTCGACTTCCGCCAGGACCTCGTCCCGCGTGGCCGAGGCAGGCAGCCGGATGGTTTGCGCGCGCAGCCCGGCGCCCTGCGCCGCCCGGTCCTTGTTGCGCACATAAACCGCGCTGGCCGGGTCCTCGCCGACGAGCACGACGGCCAGGCCCGGCTGAAAACCAAGCCCGGCCAAGCGCGCCTTGATTTCCTCTCGCAGCTTCGCCGCGATTTCCGTGCCGCTGATGATTCTTGCGGTCAATGAAGTCTAATTAATGGACCAGACGCCAAGCGCCAGACCGCGATAGATCGTAAAGACCAGCGGGCGTGCGACGTATTGCAGCAAGAGGATCACGACGATCGGGCTTAGATCAACATTGCCGAAGCTGGGCATGATATTGCGCACCGGCCGCAGCACCGGGTCCGTCACGCGATAGAGAAAGTCGCCAATTGTCCAAACCAGCCGGTTGCGGGTGTCGAGCACGCCGAAAGCCGTCAGCATGGAGAACACGGCCGCCAGGATGAGGGCCCAAATGAACAGCCCGATGACGGCATTGATGAGTTCAAACAGCGCGCTGATCAACGTTGGTCTCCCGGAAGAGCGCGGACCCTACCGAGGCGGGGGATGCGGCGCAACCAGGGCGGCAAAGGGTTGACTTGCCGCGGGCTGATCACCACTGTCCGCGGTCACACGGCGGGGCTGTAGCTCAGTTGGGAGAGCGCCTCGTTCGCAATGAGGAGGTCAGGGGTTCGATTCCCCTCAGCTCCACCACCGCCGTGCTGTTCAGAAGTTCGTTTCGGAAGCGCCGCAAGAGTTCATCGCCGAATCCTACGGAATCGGTTGCTCCTAGCAACCAATCGTTTACGCTTCCGTGTCAATTCTGTGGCCTTGGCCTATCGCGGCAATGTGCCAGGGCCTGCCCGAGGTTGAGGTCTACCCTGCATGAACATGCTCGTTAACCAGATCGCCGACACCCTCGCCGAAACTCCCGAGCCGTTCTCGGTCTCCGCGCCCGTTTCGCTGCAGGAGCGCCGATTCCGGACCATCAAAAGCGGCGACACCTTCGGCGTGTTCGACCACGGCGGCGACATCTTGTCCGAAGTCGGCGGCATCGACGGGCTGTATCATCGCGATACGCGGCATCTGTCGCGATTCGACCTCGCCCTTGGCGGCGCCCGGCCGCTGCTGCTCAGCTCGGCGCTCGGCACGGACAACGTGATGCTGACCTCCGACCTCTCCAACGCGGCGGCCTGCGACCTGGCTTCCGGCACAGTGGATCAGGGCGTCGTGCACGTGCAGCGCTCGATCTTCCTCGGCGAAAGCAGCTGTCATGTCCGGCTCGCCGTGCGCAATTTCGGCTTCGTCCGCCACCGGATCCGACTGGAACTGCGCTACGAGGCCGATTTCGCCGATCTGTTCGAAGTCCGCGGCATGCAGCGCGAGCGGCGCGGTGAGACGCTGCCGGCGGCGCTGGCCGGTGACGGCGTCACCCTGTCCTACCGCGGGCTGGACCGGCTGGTCCGCACGACCTGCATCAGCTTCGAGCCGGCACCGCGCATGCTGACCGCCAACACCGCGCTGTTCGATCTCGAACTCGAGCCCGGCGCCCGGGCCACGGTCTTCGTCGAGGCGTCCTTCGCTCCCATGAAGGCAGAGCACCGTCCCCGCGCCGCCTTCCTGGCCGCCTACGTCAACAGCAAGCGCAGCCTTCGCGCCAGCGCGGCCCGGGCGGCCACTATCTGCTCCCGCGAGGCGGAGTTCGATGAAGCGGTGCGCCGGTCGGCCAACGATTTGCGCATGCTGGTCACCAACAAGCCGACCGGCCCCTACCCATACGCCGGAATTCCCTGGTTCAGCACGGCTTTCGGCCGGGACGCGTTGATCACCGCGCTGCTGGTCCTGGCGCTCGATCCGTCGCTGGCTCAGGGCGTGCTCCGCTACCTGGCGCAGGAGCAGGCGACCGAGTTCGACCCGGAAGCCGAGGCCGAACCCGGCAAAATCCTGCACGAGATGCGGGGCGGTGAGATGGCGAACCTCCGCGAGGTGCCGTTCCGCCGCTACTATGGCAGCGTCGACGCCACGCCGCTCTTCGTCATGCTCGCCGGAGCCTATCTGGAGCGGACCGGCGACCGGGCGACGCTTCAGGCGCTTTGGCCGCATATCGAATTGGCGCTCGGCTGGATGGATCGCCGCGCGGACGCCGACGGTTTCGTCCGTTACCAGCGCAGCACCGATGGCGGCCTCGCTAACCAGGGCTGGAAGGACAGCTACGATTCGATCTCGCATGCGGATGGCACGCTGGCGCGCGGCGCGATCGCGCTTTGCGAGGTGCAGGGCTACGTGTATGCAGCGCGCAGCGCCGGTTCGGCGATCGCCCAATCCCTCGGTTTTGGGGAACAAGCCGCTGTATTGGCGGCAAAAGCCGAACATCTGCGCCAGGCCTTCGAAGCAAAGTTTTGGTCGGAACGGCTCGGCACCTATGCCTTGGCGCTCGACGGCGAAGGCCGGCTCTGCGAGGTTCGCGCCTCAAATGCCGGTCATCTCCTCCTGACCGGGATCGCCGCGCCCGAGCGGGCACGGCAGATCGCGGCCGGCTTGATGGAGCCGCGCTTCTTCAGCGGCTGGGGTATTCGCACCCTCGCCGCTGACGAGGCACGCTACAATCCAATGTCCTATCACAACGGCTCGGTGTGGCCGCACGACAACGCGGTAATCGCGCTGGGCATGGCCCGCGCCGGCCTGCGCTCCGAAACGCTGCGGCTGTTCGAAGGCATCCAAGCCGCCTCGCGCGCGAACGACCTGCGCCGTCTCCCCGAGCTGTTCTGCGGCTTCTATCGCCGGCCCGGCCAGGGGCCAACCTCCTACCCGGTCGCATGCACCCCCCAGGCCTGGGCTGCGGCCACAATTCCGGCCTTCGTCCAGGCCTGCCTGGGTCTCAGCTTCGACACCGGGCGCGGCTGCGTGCGGTTTGACCGGCCGGAGCTGCCGGCCTTCGTGGACTGTCTGATCTTGCGCAACCTCGCCCTCGGCGATGCCAAGGTGAGCGTGCAGGTCTGCCGCATGGCCGGCGAGGTCTCCGTCACGGTCATCGAGCGCGAAGGTGACATCCGGGTCGTCACAACAACTTAACTGCGTTGACCTAAAATTAGCGGTGTGAGACGATTCTGTCGTCGATAGGAGTACTATGACGACACCGGCAATGTCATGATCGAGCAATTGATCATCGACCCACCTACGAGCCCGGAGATATCGCTCTCATCCGGGTTGCGCGAGCAGACCGCCGCTTTGCACCGCGCCACCGAAGCTCGCCTCGGCCTGCCTGGCGCCATCCGCACGCGCGATGACTACACAGCATGGCTCGCGCGCTTTTACGGGTTATACTGCCCGCTCGAAGCGAAGCTGACGGCGCTGACCTCTGAAACCGCCCTCGGCCCGATGCTGCAGCAACGAAAACAGACGCCGCAGTTGCGCGAGGATTTGGGGGCACTCGGCATCAATCCAGACGATCTTCCGCTGGCTCCCGCCTCCATCCTCCCGCTATTGCCTGACTTCGCAGCCGCGCTCGGCGCACACTACGTCTTGGAGGGCTCCACCCTCGGCGGCGTGTTAATCCTCCGCGCGGTGGAGACGCGGCTCGGCGACGCGGTCGCTGGCGCGGCCCGGTTTTTCGGCGGCCGCAGCAACTCGGTCGGCCCGATGTGGCACAGCTTCAGCGGCCAACTCGACGCCTACGGCCAGGCATGGCCCTCGCGCCGCGCCGATGTGGTCACGGGCGCGCGGCAGACGTTCGAGGCCATGCTCCTCTGGTGTGCCCCGCCATAGCCCTGCCAGTCCAAGCCAGTGATTCCGGCGCGCGCATCTATGCCGTGGGGGACATCCATGGGCATGTGGACAAGCTCAGGGCCATGCATGCAGCAATCGAACAGGATTTGCGCGATGACCCGACGCCTGCTCCGCTCCTCGTCCATCTCGGCGACTTTATCGATCGCGGCCCAGACTCCGCCGGCTGCCTCTCCGTTCTCGCCTCCGGCCAGCCAGTCTCTGGTGTCGCCACAATAAACCTGATGGGCAACCATGAAGCGATGCTGCTCGACGCGCTCGACAATCCAAACGGCCAAGGCCTGCAGCTCTGGTTGAGCAATGGCGCGGCGCCGACTTTGGCCAGCTGGGGCATTGACTGGACGGCGCGGGCAGACGAGTGGATCCGCCTGATCCCGCCGGCACACCTCGCCTTCCTGCGCGGTCTCGCCATCAACCACGTGGCCCATGGCTACGTCTTCGTGCACGCTGGCGTGCGGCCCGGCGTGACGCTCGCCGAGCAGCGCGAGACGGACATGCTGTGGATTCGTGAAACATTCCTATCCTGGGACGGTATCATGCTGCCCGAGACGCCGGAGACGGTCATCGTCCACGGCCATACGCCAAGCCCGACGCCCGTCGTTCGCCACAACCGGATCGGCCTGGATACCGGCGCCGGCGTCGGCGGTCCGCTGACCTGCGCGGTGCTCAGTGCGGCAACACCGCGTTTCATTCAGATTTAAGCCGAAGATTACGGCGTTAACGGACAACGCAGGTGCGAAAAGCTTGCCACTTTGTAACCAGGACGGTAGCTCACTTGGCATGGATAGCATGATCCCCGGCGATCTCACCCCCCTGTCCCAGCCCAACCGCTCCGCCGACCCGGCCCTCGAACTCGGCACCGACGAAGCCGTACTTTCGCGGGCGATCCGCCGCTTGTCGCGCACCAGCGTCATGGTCATCGGCGACGTCATGCTCGATCGGTATATCTACGGCAGCGTGGAGCGCATCAGCCCCGAGGCGCCGATCCCCATCATTCGCGTCGAGCGCGAGACGGCGGTACCCGGTGGCGCCGGCAACGTCGTTCGCAACCTGACGGCGCTGGGAGCCGCGGTCGCCTTCGTCTCGGTCGTCGGCGACGATCAGGCCGGGTCCGACGTGACCGGGCTGATCGGTGGCCAGCCCGGCGTCGAGCCCTGGTTGCTCGTCGAGGGCGCCCGCACCACCACGGTCAAGACACGCTATGTCAGCCTGGGCCAGCAATTGCTCCGCGCAGACCGCGAGCAGGTGCAGCCGCTCGGCAGCAAGCTCGCCGACCGCATGCTGCGCATCGCCAATGACACGCTGGCCGCCACCTCGGTCGCCGTCCTCTCCGACTACGCCAAGGGCGTGCTGTCCGGCAACATCCCCCAGCAATTGATCGCCGCGGCACGGGCCGCCGGCCGCCGGGTCGTCGTCGACCCCAAGGGCGCCGATTTCGCGCGCTACGCCGGGGCGGATGTCATCACCCCCAATCGGCGGGAACTGGCCGACGCGACCGGGATGCCCGTTGACAGCGAGGCCGGGATCGTCGCCGCCGCGCAGATGCTGCGGGATCAGCACGGGTTCGGCGCGGTGCTGGTCACCCGCGCCGAGGACGGCATGACGCTCCTCGACGAAGCCGGCGCACATCATTTCCCGGCCGAGGCCGCCGACGTGTTCGACGTGTCCGGCGCCGGCGACACGGTCGTGGCGACGCTCGCCGCCGGCCTCGCCGCCGGGCTCGAGCTGAAAGTGGCCGTGCGCCTGGCCAATCTCGCGGCAGGGATCGTCGTCGGCAAGGTCGGGACCGCGGTCGCGCGCGAAGAAGAGCTGCTCGGCGTCCTGTCGCCCCAGGCGAGCACCTTGCGCAAGATTGTCACCCGCGACGCGGCGGCCGAGCAGGTGGAGCGGTGGCGCCGCAAGGGCTGGCGCACCGGGTTCACCAACGGCTGCTTCGACCTGCTGCACCCGGGCCATGTTCACCTGCTCGAACAGGCCCGGTCACAGTGCGACCGCCTCGTCGTTGGCCTCAACTCGGACGCGAGCGTCCGCCGGCTGAAGGGCGCGACACGGCCGGTCCAGCCCGAAGCCGCCCGCGCCGCCGTACTGGCCAGCTTGGCCTCGGTGGACCTCGTGGTGATCTACGAGGAGGACACGCCGGAGGAGACGCTGGAGTTGCTGCGCCCAGACCTGCTCGTGAAAGGCGCCGACTACCGGCTCGACCAGGTCGTCGGCGGCGATTTGGTCCAGAGTTGGGGCGGCAAAGTGTGGCTGGCAGAGTTGCTGCCCGGTTACTCGACCACGGCCACGGTCCAGAAGATCGCAGCGAACAGCGGGCCTTAACGTTGGGGCATCAGGGCTAGGTGCCGCGGCGGGAAGACGGGCTGCCACTCCCGTTCGCGAACCAGGTCTTGATTAGGGTTGTAGAACGGGTCATCGGCGATGACCTGCTCCCAGCGCCGACGCATGCGCGCGACCTCTTCGGCCTCGAACGTTGCGCGCTCACCCGCATAATGTTCGCCATATGTCTGCGACTCATGGTGAACAAGCTCGGCCGAAGCTGCAAAAACAACGCGGTAGCCCAGCTCGCGCACGCGCAAGCATAGGTCCACGTCGTTGAACGCGCTCGGATAGCCCTCGTCCAGCCCCTTCACCGCCTCATAGACCGGGCGGCGAATCAGCATGCAAGCGCCGGTCACCGCCGAAAACTCCTGCGCCACGATCGCCCGGCACGCGTAACCCGGTGCGGTCCGCACGAGATGGCGGTTCGCATGATCGCAGAGCCCGGCGAGCCCAATGATCACCCCGCCATGCTGCACCGTCCGATCGGGATACAGCAGCTTGGCGCCGACGATCGCGACCGCCGGATCCGCCAGATGCGCCAGCATCTCCTCCAGCCAGCCCGGCGCGATCACCGAAACATCGTCATTGAGCAGCAGAATGACTCGGGCCGAGGTCATCGCCGCCAGCTCGTTGCAAACGCGGGAAAAGTTGAATTCTGGATGTCGGAGGTGGACCACTCGCGTGCGCGGATCGGCCTTGATCACCGCAGCTTCCCGGCGTTGGGTGTCATCCAGCTCGCCGACCTGCGTGACGCCCACCACCATCTCGAAATCCCGATGTCCCGTTCCTTCGAGGATCGACCGGATGCAGTCATGTGCGAGGGAGCTGCGCAGGGTTGAGGGTATGATGATCGCCACCCGCTCCCGCGGCACCGATTCCGCCCGGAGCACGAGCGGAAAGGACGGTCTGGCCCGCAGCGGCGCCGCGCTGCGGATCAGATGATCATTGACCACGGCTGCGATCGCCGTGTCGGGCGCGGCCTCGGCGTCCGGACGCCGGTGCGTCAGGATGAACGGGATCCGCTGCCCCCCATCTTCGCCCGCTTCATGCCGCCGCAGCCAGACCGCCAGGCGCAGGCACTCGGCCCAGCCAGGATCGCGGTCATCCGGATGCGCCAGCAGCGCGTCCCGGCGGACAAACCAGACGCCGCGCGAAAGCGTGCCGGAGAGCATCAGCGCGTGGTTCGGCTGCGGTCGGAACAAAGGATCCGAACGGTCGCCATCCGCGCCGAGCCGGTCTTCGTCGGCAATAGCCGTCGCCGGCAAGCCGAGCAGCCGCAGCTTCGCGCCCGCAAACCAGGACGCATGCAGCGGCAGGACCTCGCCCGCCTGGATCAGCGCGACATAGTCCGCCGCCAACCCGGAAGCCGCCTCGCGCCACCGCGCCGAGTCCGGCCCGGCGAGCACAGCGTGCGGCATCGCAACACCCTGCGCGGCAATCGAAGCCATCGTCGCCTCGAGTGCCGCCGGCGCCTCGGGGTCGCGCTGGAACACCAACGCGCCGACCGTCGCCTGCTCAGGAGCCGTCGGCGGCGGCGCTGCCGGCCAAGCATCGAAATGCTTCACCCAGAGCACGTACCCGGCCGGCGCGTGCAGGGTCCAGGCGAGCCACGTGAATTGCTCGCGCAACCGCCCGGTCAGTGCCGCGCCCAGCAATGTCGGAACCGCCCGGTTCTGCCCGGCCAGGATCAGCCCGAACGACGCCACGCGGCTGATCGGCCGGAAGTTCAGCTTCGGGCCCGCATCGACTCGGTACGAGGCAAACTCTGGCGGCACGTGGACGACCGTGCGCCATTCGCTGCCGTGTTCGACCAGGAAGCGGTAGAGCCCGACCAGATTGCCGCAGCCATCTTCAAAGGCGAAAAACGGCGGCCGTGCCTCGGTTCGCGCCGCACGCGGCACCGACACGCGGCACCATCTGCCCCTCGCGGATTCCGGCACTGGAAAGGTTTGGCCAAGGCGGGGAAAGCTGGCCGGCGGCGACGGCGCCACCTGCTACTCCGCCATCAAGGCGGCCCGCAGGCTGGCAGTCCCGTCCGGGTCCTGTATCGTCGCCAGGCGCTGGGCGGCGACCGTGGCGAACCGGTGCAGCAGCGCGCGGCGCCGCGCTGGCGCCAGCCTGTGGCTCGGCGCCTCACGAACCAGCTCCGCCTCGCGGCCACAGGCAACGATGAGGCCGGTATCCTCCGGGATCAGCATCAGCGGAAAGTCGGCGTCCACCGCGAAATATAGCGCGTCGGCATAATCCCGGTAATCCGGCCACTTCGAGTCGGTCTGGAAGTCCCGCAACCCCGACTTGACCTCGATGCAGGCAAAGCCGCCATCTGCGCGCAGCGCCAGGATGTCCGCCCGCCGCGCATTCGGCAGCAGAACTTCATGCACTGGTGACCAGCCGAGCCGAAGGCACAGCAAGGCGGCCGCCCGCCGGATGGCGAGCGAGCGTTCCGGCAAGGTAGGCTCGATCATTCACGGTTTGTACCCGGTCCCCGCGCTGGTGTCACGTTCAGGTAAGTGGGCAACTCCTACGCCGTACTGTCATTTGTTTAATATGGTTGCCACGCGGTTCGCCGTAGCTATCCACATTCTGCTGCTTCTGGCCTGCAACCGCGCCGCGGGAAAGGCCACAAGCCAATTTCTTGCCCGGAGCGTCAACACGAATCCGGTCGTGGTGCGGCGCATCACCGGCCAGTTGGCGCGAGCCGGGCTGATCCGCGTGCGGCGGGGACCCGGCGGGGCGGAACTGGCGCGCACCCCCGAAGAGATCTCGCTCGGCGACGTATGGCGCGCCGTGAACCCCGGCACCGCCCGCCCCCTGCTGCCTGTGCACACCGCGCCGGACCAGCAATGCCCGGTTGGCCGCGAGGTGCATGCCGTGCTGCGCGGCGCCTTCGTCGCTGCCGAGGAGGCGATGCACCAGGCGCTGTGCCGCACCACCCTGGCCAGCCTCGTGCGAAATATGGAGCACGAGACCGCCTAATCACAGCGCCAGGCGCGGCACGTCCGTCCACCGCCGGCCGCTCCGCATCGCGCCCCACTAGCAGCAGCTCCGGCACCAGCGGATCGCCGTTGCGCAGCGCGAGCCCGCCGTCGGCGGCGATCGCGAGCAGATGCGCCATATGCTGGGTCGTGCCCAGTCGCGCCATTGCGTTACCCGAGCGGCGCATTGCGGCACTCCTTCATCGTCCAGATCGCAATGGCGCTCGCCACCCCGGCCGCGATCACCAGGTAGGCGGGCGAGATCGGATTGCCGGTCGCGCCGATCAGCCATTGGGCGGCAAACGGCGCAAAACCGCCGAAGATCGCCACCGAGAACCCATAGGACAGTGACAGCGCCGTGTAGCGCACTCGTGTCGGGAACAGCTCGGCCAGGATCACCGGGATGGTGCCCGTGTAGAGCGACTGGATCGCGGCCACGATCAGCATCGCCGTCAGCAGCGACTGGAACGTCCCCTGCCCGACCAGGATATAGAGCGGATAGCCGAGCAGCACATACAGCACCCCGGTCGTCCCGATCATCGGCCGCCGCCCGACCCGGTCGGACAGCGCCCCCGCGAACGGCGTCAGCACCATCACCAGCAGATTGGCCAGCGTCGCGCACAGCAGCGCCGAGCCGGCATCGAGATGCAGGGTTTTGACCGCGTATGTCGGCATGAACACGATCATCACGTAGTTCGCGACGATGCCGATGATCGAGAGGAAGAACGCCTGCACGACCTGCACGCCATGCGTGTCGAACGCCTCGCGCAGCGGCGCCTTGGCAATCGCGTGACGCTCGGCGTTGCGCTCGAACGCCGGCGTCTCGGCCACCCTTGTGCGCAGGTAGTAGCCGATCGGCCCGAGCACGAACCCGATCAGGAACGGCACGCGCCAGCCCCAGCTCGCAAAAGCATCCGGCGCCAGGTAATTGGCCAGCAGATATGCCGAGAGCGAGGCCACCGTCGCGCCGATCTGCGTGCTGAACTGCTGCCAGCTCCCCGTCAGTCCGCGCTTGCCGGGCTCGGCATATTCGACGAGGAACGCCGCCGCCCCGCCCCACTCGCCGCCCGTCGAGAACCCCTGCCCGCACCGGCAGAGCAACAGCAGCAGCGGCGCGAACAGCCCGATCTGCGAGTAGGTCGGGATCAGCCCGGTGCAGCCCGTGGCCAGCGCCATCAGCCCGATCGTGATCACCAGCGCCGCCCGGCGCCCATGCCGGTCGCCATAGGCGCCGATGATGACCGCGCCGAGCGGGCGGAACAAAAAGCCGACGCCGAACGTGATGAACGTGTTGATCAGCGCCAGCTTGTCGTTGCCGGCCGGAAAGAAGGCTTGGCTGATCGGGACGGCGAAAAACCCGTAGAGGACGAAATCGAACAGCTCGAAGAAATTGCCGACCGCGCAGGAGAAGATCGCGCGCCGGCGGAGCAACTGCGCAGCGGGCGACGTCAGGTCGAGCGCGGCTTCACTCATCGTAACAACTCCAAACCTTCACTTGGCTAGCCTATGCAGCATTCCCGGCCGAGACAATCACCGGCAAATAGCGCAGCACGGCCTCGGCCACGGTCGCCGGGTCCTCGACCGGAAGCGCGTGGCCGATGTTCTCCAGCTCGATCAGTTGCGCCCGTTCGCCAAGCTCCGCCTTCAGCGACCGTCCATTCTCGGGCGGCGCGGCGACATCGGCGAGGCCTTGCACGATCAGCACCTTGGCCGACCCGGCGGTCCACCACGACGCCGTATCGGTCGCCGCGGCCGCCGCGAGATAGCTCCGCATCACCGGCTGCGACCACCCGTCCATCCAGACCGAGATGTCGCGCCCCTTACCATACCAGGCGGCCTCAACCGCCCGCGCCCGCACGTCCGGCGGCGTGTCTTCGGCCTGCGCCAGCCGGATCGCCGCCGCGATCTCCGCGCTGGGCTGCACCTTGCCGCTGCAACCCAGCAACACCACGCCCTGCACCAGCGTCGACCGGTCCGCGGCGGTCATGCGGGCGATGCGGTTGCCGAAGCCATGGCCGATCAGCACCGCCCGCCCCGAAGTCGCTTCGATCACCGCGGCCACGTCCCGCGCTAAATCGTGCAGCGTCAGTCCCTCGAGCGGGCCCTCGCTGCCGCCGCTGCCGCGCAGGTCCGGCTGGATCACCTGATACCCCGCCTCGAGCAGGTGGGCGGCAAACGGATCGAGGTCCTCGGCCCCTCGCCCAAGACCCGGCAGCAAGACCAGCGCCTGCCCGTTGCCCTGCATCCGGACCCGGATCCGCGCCGGGCCGGCCGCGATCGTGCGTACTTCCATCTCAGCTCTTCTCGATATTCCAATAGACCAGCGTGTTGGCCTTCAGCACGCCCTTGACGTTCGACCGCCAGACGAAGGGCTGCTTGAACTGGCCCAGCGGCACATAGGGCAGCGACTCCCAAAGCCGCACATGCATCTTCTCCAACAGCGCATGCTGCTTCGCCGGGTCGCTCTCGCGGATGTATTGCAGCCGCATGTCCTCCTCGACCTGGTCGCACGGCCAACCGACGAAATTCTTGCCGTCGCAGGTCGTGATAGTCGACGGGCTGGTCAGCGGGCTCGCGAGCTGCGCGCCGTTGGCGCTGGTGTGGAAAATGTTCCAGCCGCCCTGCGCCGGCGGATCCTTCTTCGCCCGCCGGGCCGAGACCGTGCCCCAATCCGACATCTGCATGTCCAAATTCATGCCAATCTTCTTGCAGACATCCGCCGTCACCAGGCTCATCTGCGCATAAGCGGGGATGTCGTTGCCGCCGATCAGCACCACGGGCTCGCCCTTGTAGCCGGACTCCTTGAGCAGCGTGCGAGCGAGGTTCAAATCCGGCTTGCGATAGGCGTCCGAGCCGATTTCCGTGCCGTTCGGGCTGCCGCAGACCCAGAAAGCGTAGCATTCCCGCCAAAATTTCGGGTCGCCATAGGCGGCCTCCATGTAATCGCGCTGGTTGACTGCGTGCGCCATGGCCTGGCGCGCCTTGACGTTGTTGAACGGCGGATAAAGGAAGTTGAACCGCAGCACCGCGTAGGTCTCGATCGGCCAGACCTCGCCGACGACGATGTTGGGATCGCCGGCCACGGTTGGCAGCAAGTCGATGGTCGGCCCATCCAGAAAATCCACCTCGCCGCTACGGATGGCCCCGTAGGCGATGCTTGGGTCGGGGATGACGACCAACTCGACGCGGTCGACCTTGACCACCTTGCCGCCGGCAAACCCGCTGGGCGGCTCGGCCCGCGGCACGTAGCCCGCAAATTTGTCGTAGACCAGCCGGTTTCCGGGCCGATACGCGTCGAGATTGAAGCGGAACGGGCCGGAGCCGATATACTCCTTGATCGGCGTGTACGGATCGGTCAACGCCTCCTTCTCGCGCAGGATCGCGCCGCACACGCCGTTGCTGCCGCCGAGCAGGAACTCGACATAGTTGAACGGCGCCTTCAGCCGCAGCGTAAAGGTTCGCTCGTCCACTGGGTCGAGCGAGGCGATCAGACTGGCAAAAATCTGGTTCTGCGTGTCGCGGATGAACATGCGCCGCAGCGTGGACACCACGTCGCGCGACGTGACCGGCGAGCCGTCATGAAACCGCAGACCCGGCCGCAACGTGAACCGGTACAGCAGCCGGTCGTCCGACTTGGTCCAAGTATCGACCATCTGCGGCTGCGGGACCATATCAGCGTCCCAGCTGAACAACGTGTCGTAGACCATCGCCACATGGACCGAGGTGACGTTGGCCTGCGACTGGTGCGGATCGAACACCTGTGGCTCGGCCTGCGGCACGACGCGCAGCACCGATTTCGCGGGCTGCGCCGCGGCCGTTCCGCCGCTTACCGCCAGTGCGGCGCCCATGCTCGTGAAGCTGCGCCTGCTGATCATCGCCCTGCCCTCTCCGGCATCTTCCCCGACGGTTGCACCCTGCCGCCGGCCTGGCAAGCTGACGGGGTCACGCTGCAAAAGGTTCGTCCCATGTCCGCCGACCTCTTCGACCTCACTGGCCGCACGGCTCTCGTCACCGGCTCTTCACGCGGCCTCGGCCGGGCCATGGCGGAGGGGCTGGCCGCCTGCGGCGCCGCATTGGTGCTCAACGGGGTCGATCCGGGACGCCTGTCCGAAGCCGCCGCCGTGCTGCGCGGCATGGGACGGACAGTACACGAGGCGTGCTTCGACGTTGGCGACGAGGCCGCGATCGTGGACGCGTTCGCCCGCTTCGACCGCGAGGGGATCGCGATCGACATCCTGGTCAACAATGCCGGGATCCAGTTCCGCAAACCGATGGTGGAGCTGGAGACGGCCGATTGGCGCCGGGTCATCGAGATCAACCTGACGAGCGCCTTCGTCGTCGGGCGCGAGGCGGCGCGGCGCATGATCCCGCGCGGACGCGGCAAGGTGATCAACGTCGGCTCGCTGACCAGCGAGCTCGCCCGGGCCACGGTGTCGCCGTACGCCGCGGCCAAGGGCGGCATCCGGATGCTGACGCGCGAGATGGCGGCCGAATGGGCGCCGCACGGTATCCAGGCCAACGCGATCGGCCCCGGCTACATGCTGACCGACCTGAACCAGCCCTTGATCGAGGACCAGGTGTTCAATTCCTGGGTGGTCGGCCGCACGCCGGCGCGCCGCTGGGGCAAGCCGGAGGAGCTGATCGGCACCGTGGTTTTCCTCGCCTCCGCCGCCTCGGATTACGTCAACGGGCAGATCATCTATGTCGATGGCGGAATGTCCGCGGTGCTCTGAGGCGGCTTTCGCGATCCGGCCAAACAGGGGTAGCCTCCCCACTCGGAGAGGAGCGAAACCAATGTCAGACCCGGTCTACAAAATCGTCGAGCTGGTCGGAACGTCCGAGGACAGCATCTCGGATGCGATCGACACCGCGATCTTGAAAGCCTCGCAGACTTTACGGCATATGGGCTGGTTCGAGGTCACCAACATCCGGGGCTCGGTCGCGGACGGCGAAGTCGGGCGCTATCAGGTCACGATCAAGGCCGGCTTCACGCTCGAGGGCCGCGTCGACGAGGACGAGGACTGAGCGCTTCGCTATCCGGCCGCGGCACGCTCCAGGGCCGCAACGTCCAGCTTGATCATCGCGCACATGGCCGCGAAGACCCGGCCCGAGACGGTCGGGTCGGCGTCGGCCAAGAGCCGCGGCAAAATCTCGGGCACGATCTGCCAAGGCACGCCCCACTTGTCGCGTAGCCAGCCGCACATCATCTCCGCGCCCCCGTCAGCGATGAGCGCCGTCCACAGCCGATCGACCTCCGCTTGGTCGGCACACGTCACGGAGATCGAGGCGGCAGTGCCGTAATCCGCCGGCCTGCCGCCGTTCAACGCCTGGAAGCTCTGGCCGCCAAGGGTGAAGGTCACCAGGATGACGTCGCCCGCATTCCCGCCGGGCCAATCCCCTGGCGAACGCTGAATCTGCTCGACGCGGGAGCCGGGCAGGAGGGAGACATAGAAGCGGACGGCCGTCTCGGCATCGTTGCCAAACCAGAGGCAGGTGCTAACTCTCGACATCGAAACGATACGTGCCGGACGCGACGTCTTGCTTCAGCCGCTCCTCGACGGTGATCGGCTCGTCCAGGTCGAGGCGTCCTTCATGCACTGCTTTCAGCGCGGCCATCATGATCGACACCTTGCGCGTGCTGGCCGACGGCGTCTTGGTCTCCGCCTCCCGCGCGATCGTCTGCCCGGTCCCGCAAAGCTTGACGTAGAACCGCGGGGTGAACGGTTCGGCGTCGCAAATCGCGTGCAGCCGGGCCTCAAGCCCGTCCGTTTCCGGTTTCAGGACCGCGCTCATGCCGCCACTTCCTCGCCAAGCATCCACGGCACGCCCGACTCCTCGGCAATCACCTTGATCTTCGCCAGCAAATTGCGGCCGACCGGGATGCCCTCCTGCATGCGCCGCGCCGCGTGGCGGCGTTCGGGGTCGCCGGCGACCATCACCGGCGTGGCCGCATCGATCGCCGTCGTCGCGCGCAGCGCGTCGCACAGCGCCGCCACATCCGCCTCGAACTCGCCTTCGCCGCGCATCAGCGTCGGGCTCATAGCCAGGCAGAAATGGCCGAGGTCGAGGCCTTTCGGCTGCTTCAGATGCATCGGATCGGTGATCAGCGTCGAGCCGGACAGGCACGCGGCCAGGATGTTGACCATAACCGACAGCCCATAACCCTTATAGCTGCTCCCCTCCGGGCTCCCGCCCAGCGACGTCAGATACCCGCCCTTCTGCACCTCGAGCGGATCCGTCGAAGGCAGCCCGTCTTTGTCGAGCAGCCAACCCGCCGGCGCCGGCAGATTCTCGTTCGCCTTGTTGCGGATCCGCCCCGCCGCCACCGTCGTCGTCGCCATATCCAGCAGGAACGGCTCGCCCGGCCGACCCGGCGCCGCAAACGCCCAAGGATCCGTCCCCAGCCGCGCCTGCGCCCCGCCCGTCGGCGCCACCTGGATCATCGAGGCCGAGGTCGCGACCATGCCGATCAGCCCCGCCTCCGCCGCCATGCCAGCGTAGAACCCGCAAGCGCCGAAATGCGACGAGTTGCGCACCGAGACCACGCCGATCCCGATCGCCCGCGCCTTGCCGATCGCCGTCTCCATCGCCTGCCGCGCCGGCTCATGCCCCAGACCGGCATCGCCGTCGACGAGCGCCGAAACCGGCGTCTCGCGCACGATCTGCGGCTCGGCCGCGATGCGGACCCGGCCGCTGCGATGCCGCTCGTAATAGGTCGGCACCGTCGAGACCCCATGGCTATCGATCCCGTGCAGGTCGGCCCAGGACATCACCTCGGCGGTGCGCTCCGCGAACGCCGGCTTCATGCCCCAAGCCGTCAGCAGCGCCTGCAGCTGCGCGCGATGCGTCGCATATGACGCTGGCATCAGCCCGGCCCTGCGAAGGACGGGTGATCGCTC
The DNA here is from genome assembly GCA_965276815.1 of Acetobacteraceae bacterium. Classification (GTDB taxonomy): domain Bacteria; phylum Pseudomonadota; class Alphaproteobacteria; order Acetobacterales; family Acetobacteraceae; genus JAVVHH01. The sequence continues at coordinate 174,990 of CBDIBE010000006.1, forward strand.
CCGAGCTCGACGATCCGCCACCCCGCATCCGTATGACGCAGCCGAGCCCGCACGGTGCGGATGTTCTCGACCCCCTTCAGTGGCGACGGGCCGGTCGGCCGATCCCCGGAATCATGCCGCACCACGAGCATGTATGCGGTGACCAGCGCCTCATCCATCCCGTGCGGCTCGGCGAACACATTGGTCAGCAAATGATGGATGCGCATGGTCGGCGACCGCTTCGCCATCGCCTCCTCGATGTCGGCGGCGTTGCGCAGCTCGGCCCCCTGCCGCCGCCACACCCCGTCCCCGGCCATCAGCGCTGTGAGCAGCAAATTGTCGCGGTCGTCGAGCGCGCGGAAGAAGCGGATGACAGTCTGCGCCGGGTCGAGCGGCGGACAGGCGGCCACCTAAACGGCCACTTCCAGCAAGCCTTCGCGCACGAAATCCGGGTCGAAAATCCGGTCTGCCATGACCTGGCAGCGCTTGATCAGCCGGTGCTCGTCCGGGCCGTAATCCGGCTTGGCGTTGTGCAGCGTCCCGATATGGTCCCACATCAGCACGTCGTTCTCGGTCCAGCGGTGCGCATACTGGTATTTCGGCTGCAGCTGATGCGCGAACAGGTGCTCCAGCACGCGGTCGCTCTCCGCCTCGTCCATCTCGTTGATGCGGATCACGTAGCCGGGGTTGCAATACAGCACGCGCCGGGCGGTGATCGGGTGTGTCATGACCACCGGATGCACCGAGGGCGGCCGCTTAGCGCGCTGCTCCGGCGTCAGCGCCGGGCGGGTGCTGCCGGGCCGGTTGCGCATCTCGTCCCAGAACTTGTTGAAATCATGCGTCGCCGTCATGCCGTCGAGCAGCTGCTTCAGCGCCGGGTCCAGATCATCATAGGCCTGGTGCATGTTGGCGAACTCAGTATTGCCGAGCGGCTGGCCGTCCCTGCGCGGGATCTTGATCCCGTAGAGCACATTGGTGAAGCCGATCAGCTCATTATACGACATGTCGGTGTGCCAGTCCTGCCCGGCATCGGCGAGCCCGACCGGCTGGCCATTCTCGACGACGTTGGACAGGATCATCACCTCCGGCATCCCGGGCTCGCAGTAGGTCCCGGTGAGCGACGACTGCAGGCCGCCGAAATGCTCGGAAAACGCCTTGAGCTGCGGCGCCGTCAGCGACTGCTGCGGAAAGCACAGCACGCCGTATTCGCCGAGCACCCGCAGGATGGTGCCGAAATCGACCCGGCCGAGCGGCTGGGCGAGATCGATCCCCTCGACGGTGGCGCCCACGGTTTGGTTTGTCGGGGTCAACTGCATCGCCAAGCCTCCCTGTTTGCAATCGGGATAAGATATCGCATGACAAAGTCAACCGCTCGGGAGAAGAGAGCGGTCAAACGGAGGGAACGCAAATGAGCAACCGATCAGGCCTTACGGCCACGCTGACCGTTGCCTGCACGGTGGCGCTGGGCGCGCAGGCAGAGGCGCAAACGCTGCGGATGGGCGTGGGCGCGCAGGTGACCTCGATCGATCCCGAGTATCACAACATCTCGCCCAACAACGCCTTCGCCTCGATGGTATTCAGCGCGCTGACCGACACCGACGCCCAGTCCCGCGTAATCCCGGGCCTGGCGGTGAGCTGGAAGCCGATCGCCGACGACGTCTGGGAGTTCAAGCTGCGGCCTGGCGTAAAATTCCAGAACGGCCAGCCCTTCACCGCCGACGACGTCAAGTTCACCTTCGAGCGCATCCCGACCATCGTGAACAGCCCGGGCTCCTACGAGACCTATCTCTACTCGATCGCCAAGGTCGAGGTCCCGGACCCGTTGACCTTGCGGCTGCATACCAAGGGGCCGGACCCCTTGCTGCCGGTCGAGCTGTCGCAGGTCTTCATCCTCAACCGGGCCACCCATACCGGCGCCACCACGGACCAGTTCAACTCCGGCAAGCTGGCGATCGGCACCGGGCCATTCCGCGTGCAATCCGTGCAGTTCGGCGACAAGATCGAGCTCGAGCGCAACCCCGACTACTGGGGTCAGAAGCCCGACTGGCAGCACGTCACCTACCGCCAGATCACCAACGAGGCGAGCCGCACCGCCGCCCTGCTCTCCGGCGACGTCGACTTCATCGACCAGGTCCCGACCGCCGACGTGGCCCGGCTGGCCAAGAATCCCAAAATCCACCTCTCCGAGATCGACAGCTTGCGGGTGATCTACATCGCCATGGACCAGGGCCGCACCGGCCCCTCCCCATTCATCACTGACATCAACGGCAAGCCGCTCCCGCACAATCCGCTGATGGACCCCCGCGTCCGCAAGGCGCTGTCGCTCGCGATCGACCGCGACGCCGAGGTCGCCCGCGTGATGGAGGGCGTCGCCACGCCGACGCTGCAATACATGGCCAAGGGCACTTTCGGCTACGTTCCCGACCTGGTGCCGCCCAAGGCCAATCCCGAAGAAGCCAAGCGCCTGCTGGCCGAAGCCGGTTATCCGCAGGGCTTCCGGATCACGCTGCACGGACCGAACGACCGCTACCCGAACGACTACAAGATCGTCCAGGCGGTCGCGCAGATGTGGACCCGCATCGGTGTCAAGACCGAGGTCGAAACCGCCCCCTATGCCAGCTTCATCACCCGCGCCTCGAAGCAGGATTTCTCGGCCTTCCTGGTCTCCTGGGGCACGCCCACCGGCGAGCCCAGCGCCGGCCTGCGCTCGACGGTGGCCACCTACAACCGCGAGACCGGCATGGGCTCGGTCAACCGCGCCCGCTACTCCAACCCCGAATTCGACAAGGAGCTGGAAGCCGCGATGCGCGTGCTCGACGATTCCAAGCGCGAGCAGATGCTGCAGCGAGCGACGCGGACCGTTATCAACGACACCGGCATCATCCCAATCCACCTACAGCGCAACGTCTGGGCGATGAAATTGGGCCTACGGCACGACGCCCGTGTCGACGAGCTAACCCGCGCCCAGGACGTGCATCCGGATAGTGCAGCATCCACGCAGTAGACATTCTCATGGCCGGCTTGACCCGGCCGTCGATCTCTCCCTCGCCGTGATGCCCGGGCTCGACCCGGGCATCCAGGGCCACCACCAGCACCGACCGTGGCGGATCGGATCTCCTCCACGCGCAGCTGCGAGCGGCCCAACCTCTCGCAGCGCCTCGATCCGCCCGAGACCGATCTCTTTCCCCCTTTCACAGGCTGAACGGCACCACTGGCTTCAGGGCGGCGAGCGCAGTTTGCGGGTAGAGAACATCCAACTCGACCCGGCGCGCCGTCCCCAGCTCAAGCGGCTCACTGAGCCGAAGACGCACATCGAAATTGCGCGCGTCACTCTTGAGAACGCAGCCGAACTGCGTGGGCGGCGTCGGGCCAGCCCTTCCCCCCTGACTGGTCGGCAACAATGCGACGATTGCAGTGGCATCGAACGACATGCTGCACCAACTGCCCGCGCCTCTATCGGTCGCCTGTGCGGGCGGGATAGTCTTTATCCAGCGTAGTGAGAGCTGGAGATTTAGGCGCCCACTCGAACCTACGCGTAACACCTGCCAGATCAGGCGCACTCGTCACGAAACGCTCATCATATCGGAGGTAGAGAGCATCAAAAAACTTCTCCAATCGGAGAGCGCTACCCGAGGCTGGAAAATGGGCCAGCAACTCTCCCCGCCCTTCAGCTGCCATTTCCACCATGGCGAGGCCGATAGCTTCGTAACGGCTCACATCATCTCTGATACCGCGTCTGCCGAGAAGTTCATGCAGGGCATTTTGGAAGCGGATGATTCCAGCAACTGGCTCGCCGCCCCGGGTCATCGCAATGTCGTTGGCCGCCAGTGCTCGACCCGGCTCACTGGTTTCTACTGCCGCAGTATCAGAGGCGGCCTCAAGAGCAGCCTCTACTTGTCGATTTGCGCGTAAAAGGACGAGATATCCGAGGACGAGGGCCGGATAGGTAATATGCAGGTTTGTGCACTCCCCAATCGTCTCTTCCATTCGATTTGTCAGGTTGCGAAACGCACCCGTGACGCCTTTACAAGATATAGCCAGCGCTGGACCGATCCCTTTGCGAAGCACAACCACGTCGACGTTTTTGGTTTTTAGCCCGCCAAGGATTGTTCTCTCACCACCTCGCGCGAGAGTTGGCTCATAATGGAGAATCGGTGACTTAGTGCCACGACGTTCAATACGGAACGGCGGTCTCGGCGTGATATCGTCGGGATCAAATCCTCCCTCGATAACCAACCGACATGCAGCGTACCAATGCAAGGGCTTAATCTGTCCAGCGCTTTGCGTGGCGCCCGTGAAATCAGCAAATGCCCGAAGAGCGTCGACCTGTGTCGTCCATTGACAAGTACTAGGCATAATGCCGCCAGCGCTGCATGGTCGTCACACCGTCCGCGATGATGGCTGGGTCAAGCCGGGCCATTATCTCAGGATGGGGGAAAAGCACTCGCCCGGCCTCGCGCGGCTCCAGCTTCAGCATTCCCCCGCCTAACGCATGCCCTTCAAGCTCACAGCTGAGCTGAGTAAACGGCGCTTCCCAGTGGGGCAGTAGCGATTGGGCAAGAGCCCAGTCTCGTACGCGAAGCGCATGGACGGCGTTCGTACACGTCACGCCCGCCACGTTGCGGACAAGACTAACCTTTCGACCAGACATATATGACAGCATATAATCCGGCACCTGAACATCTGGTACTGAATACCAAGGCTCGCGATGACGACATTTATATGCCTTCCGGGCCGCCCGACCTGGCTCACTATCCAAATATCGGCGCACTGACGGTGGGAGTACTTGTCCTTTCGACAGGCGGAGCAACAAGGCAGGGGCATCGGCCTTGCGCCAACCTTCGACGGTTTGCTCCGTGATGAGCTTAGGAGGCAGTTCACGTCCGCTGCGAACCGTTACATGCAGTAGGGCGGACGGGATTTCGAGATATTTCGCTTCGGATGGCCGGAGGTGGAAGAACTTGTTGTCGCCACTTACATACCCGATCCCTACCGCACCGATATCGTGCAGCCGCCGACTATCCGTACGATGGGCCACCTCCATGTAGAGATCGCGAGTCGGGGGCGAGAGAAGGAAAGGGCGCAATCGGCGCTTCCAAATAGTTCTAAACTCGCCCAAAGGAATGCTCACTCCGGGCTCAGGAGGCCGAACACTGTATTCGAACCGCTCCATCGCGGTGAAGCGGATACAACTACACCGCGCGCCAAAGTTGTTAGCATAGAGTAACCAGCAGTCTTCCGATAACTCAGGGAAAAGTTTTTCGCGAACAGCCACGACGTGAACCATACCAAAATTGTCGCAAAGATAGTCGAGCAGGGGTGCTGCATACGGCGCATGGCCAATCTCGGCAGGTACAACAAAGGCCAGTCGGCCGTCTGGCTTCAAAAGCCCTGCAGTGGCAACAATGAACGGAGCCCAAGAGGATGTAAGGCTGCTAAAGTCTACCCCGTATCGGGCACAAAGTGCGAGTGCGCGATTTCGCGACTCGCCTTTGAATGTCTGGTATCGGACAAAGGGAGGATTACCAGCAGCACACTCAAAGCGATCGCGCGTAGACCTCGCCCATTCGAAGAAGTCACCTTCGTGGACTCGCGCCCGAGGCGCGCGCGCGGACGCGGACCGTGCGGCTTCCTCGTCCCGCTCGATACCGACGCTATTGCGGTGAGCAGCAATGAACCCACCGTCGCCGCATGACGGATCAAGCATGAGCTCACGCCCGTCGTGGACAGCCCAACTCACGAGGGAAGCGATGAGTTTGTCAGGTGTATAAAAGGCTCCGGCGTGTTTGCGCGAAAGGCGAGCGACCTGAGCGGATTGAACGAGATGACTGCCGGCCATATTAGACCTCCTCCACCCGCTCCACCCCCGGCACGATCTTGATCGCCTGCGCCAGCCGCGGCGTCACCTGGAACCCGCCCGGCAGCGTGATCTCCACCGCCTGCGCCTGATCCAGCCGCGGCACCAGCACGACCCGGCCGCGCCCCCGATCCTCCCGCGCCAGGATCGACCGTATGTGCGGCACCGCCTCGGTCCGATCCAGCCAAATCCGCATCCCCACCACCCCGGCCGCATCCGCCGCCTCGTCCAGCCCCGTACAATCCGCGGCCGTCACCCGCAAATTGTCCGCCTCCAGCCGCAGATCCACCGACATCAGCACCGCATTGCCCGCCCGCAGCACCTCCCGCGCCCCGCCCAGCACCTCGCTGAACACCGTCACCTCATAGCTGCCGCCCCCATCGGACAGCCGAATCCACGCCATCCGGCTCCCGGTCCGCGTCGTCCGCTCCTTGGACGCGATCACGCACCCCGCCACCTTCACCCGCGCCGCGCCAGCCTGCGCCCGCGCCTCGAGCTGGTTCGATTTCACCACCCCCAGCCGCTTCAGCAGCGGCGCGTAACTGTCCAGCGGATGCGCCGTCAGATGGAACCCGATCGCATCCGCCTCATACCCCAGCCGCTCCATCCCCTGCCAATCCGGACTCGCCGGCAGCCGCAGCGTGTCGTGCTGCCCGCCGCCGAACAGCCCGGCCTGTCCGGTCTCCGCCTCCTCCGCTTGCGCTTGCGCCCGGCGCAGGATCGTCTCGGCCGCCGCAAACATCTGCTGCCGGTTCGGGTTCAAATTGTCGAACGCGCCTGCCCGCGCCAAATTCTCCAGCTGCATCTTGTTCAGCTGCCGCGGATCGATCCGCGCCGCAAAATCAGCCACATCGGCGAACGGCCGCTCACCCCGCGCGGCGGCCACCGCCTCCATCGCCGCCAGCCCCACCTTCTTCACCGCCGCCAGCGCGTAGCGGATGCACTGCCGCCCCTCCACCACCTCGACCCGGAATCGCGCATCCGAACGGTTGATGTCCGGCGGCAGCACGGCGACGCCCATCTGCTGCGCCTCCTGCCGGAGTGCGGCGATCTTGTCGGTGTTGCTGAGCGCCAGATCCATGCAGGCCGCCAGGAACGCGACCGGATGGTTCGCCTTCATCCAAGCCGTCTGATACGACACCAGCGCGTACGCCGCCGCATGGCTCTTGTTGAACCCATAATCGGCAAACTTCGCCATCAGCTCGAAGACTTCGGCCGCCTTCTCCTTCGAGATCCCCCGCGCGACCGCCCCATCCGAAAAAATCTGCCGCTGCTGCTCCATCTCGGAGCGGATCTTCTTACCCATCGCTCGCCGCAGCAGGTCGGCCGCACCCAAACTATAGCCCCCCATCTTCTGGGCGATCTGCATCACTTGTTCCTGGTAGACCATGATCCCGTAGGTCTCGCCCAGGATACTGTCCAACTCCGGATGCGGCGACGCCCAGGCCTCGCCGTGCTTGCGCCGGCAGTAATCCGGAATATTGGCCATCGGCCCCGGCCGGTACAGAGCGCCTGCCGCAATCAGATCTTCCAGCCGGTCCGGCCGCATCTGCTTGAGCACGTCCCGCATGCCCTGGCTTTCGAACTGGAACACCCCGCCCGCATCCCCGCGCGACAGCATTTCGTAAGTCTTCGGGTCGTCCAGCGGAATCCGGTCCAGGTCCACCGGCGTCTCAAGCACGTCCAGTATCGCCAGCGCCCGCTGCAGAATCGTCAGCGTGGTCAGGCCCAGAAAGTCGAATTTTACCAGCCCCGCCTGCTCCACGTATTTCATGGAGTATTGCGTCACCAGCGTGTCCGTCCGCAGATCGCGATACAGCGGCACCAGCTCCATCAGCGGCCGGTCGCCGATCACCACCCCGGCCGCATGCGTCGAGGCATGCCGGTACAGCCCCTCGAGTTGCAGCGCCACCTCGAGCAACCGCCGCACCGACTCATCGCCGTCCCGCATCTCCTGCAGCCGCGGTTCGCCCTCGACCGCCTGCTTGAGCGTCACCGGCTTGGCCGGATTATTCGGGATCAGCTCGGCCACCCGGTTCACCTGCCCGAACGGCAACCCTAGCACCCGGCCCACATCGCGCACCGCCGCCCGCGCCTGCAGCTTTCCGAACGTGATGATCTGCGCCACCCGGTCGCCGCCATATTCCCGGCGCACGTAGTCGATCACCTCGTCCCGCCGGTCCTGGCAGAAATCGATGTCGAAATCCGGCATCGAAATCCGCTCGGGGTTGAGGAAGCGCTCGAACAGCAGCCCCCACCGCAGCGGATCCAGATCGGTGATCGTCAGCGCCCAAGCCGCCACCGACCCGGCGCCCGACCCGCGGCCGGGTCCCACCGGGATCCCCCGCGACTTCGCCCATTGGATGAAGTCGGCGACGATCAGGAAATACCCCGGAAATCCCATCGCTTCGATCACGCCCAGCTCATATTCGAGCTGCGCCGCATAGCGCGCACCGGTCGCCGCATCGGCGCCCATCGCCGCCATCCGCCCCGCCAGCCCCTCCACCGCCAGCGCCCGCAGCGTCTCCGGCTCGGTCTGGCCGGGCCGCACCTTCGGGCTGACCGGCAGCAGCGGCTTGCGGCTCTCCTCCATCACCGCGCAGCTCCGCGCGATGGCGAGCGTGTTGTCGCAAGCGTCCGGCAAGTCGGCAAACAGCGCGCGCATCGAAGCCGCCGGCTTGAACCAATGCTCCCGCGTGACCCGGCGCCGCTGCGCCTCCGCCACCATCCGCCCCTCCGCAATGCACAGCAGCGCGTCATGCGCCTCGTACATGCCCGGCTCGGCAAAGAAACACTCATTGGTCGCGACCAGCGGCAGCCGAAGCGAGTCGGCCAGCCCGATCAGCCCGGGCTCGATCGCCTTCTCCACCGCCAGCCCATGCCGGTGCAGTTCCATCATGCAGCGCCCGGCAAACGCCTCGGCCAACCGCGCCAGCAGCGCCTCCGCTTCTGGCCGCCGCCCTTCCGCAAGCAGCCGTGCGAGCGGCCCGCGCGTCCCGCCGGTCAGCACCAGCAACCCCTCCGCATGCTGGAGGATCGTCTCGAGCGGAAGTTGCGGGTCCGCCGGATCCGATTGCAGGAAACCCATCGAGGAGAGCACTCGCAGATTGGCGAGCCCCGCCTTGTCCTGCGCCAGCAGCACGACCGGATCGGGCGCCAGGCGGGGATTGTCGGCCCGAGCGATAGAAACCTGGCAGCCGATGATCGGCTGCACCCCCTTGCCCACACAGGCCTGGCTGAACTCCAGCGCGCCAAACAGATTGGCGCTGTCGGTGATCGCCACGGCAGGCATCGCGTCGGCTTTCGCCAGCGCCGCGATCTTGTCGGCCTTGATCGCGCCTTCGCTTAGCGAATAGGCGGAGTGAACCCTGAGGTGGACGAATCCGGAATGTGCCATTAGGCGGCCATTATGCCGGCACGACCCGGCCTTCATGCAACGTCACCCGCCGATCCATACGCGCGGCCAGCGTCGGGTTGTGCGTGGCGATCAGCGCCGCCACCCCCTGCGCCCGCACCATGTGCAGCAATTCCTCGAACACCACCCCGCTGGTGTCGACATCGAGGTTCCCGGTCGGCTCGTCGGCCAGCAGCACGCCCGGCGCGTTCGCCAGTGCCCGCGCGATCGCCACCCGCTGCTTTTCGCCCCCCGAGAGCTTGCCCGGCAGATGCTCGCCCCGCGCCGACAGTCCAAACTGCGCCAACAACCCGGCCGCCCGCTGCCGCGCCTCGCGCCGGCTTTTCCCCGCGATCATCTGCGGCAACACCACGTTCTCGATCGCGGTGAACTCGGCCAGCAACTGATGCGACTGGTACACAAACCCAATCCGGTCCCGCCGTATCGCCGTCCGCTCGGCATCCGGCAGCCGTCCGGCATCGCGCCCATCGACGAAAATCGTCCCCGCATCCGGCCGCTCCAGCAGCCCGGCCAGGTGCAGCAGCGTGCTCTTGCCAGTCCCCGACGGCGCCACGAGCGCCACGATCTCGCCGGTCTGCAATTCAAGGTCGGCGCCGCGCAGAATATGCAGGTCGGCGTCGCCGCTGCGATAAGCCCTGCACACGCCCGCCATGACCAGCGGGCGGCCGTCATTCATGCCGCAGCGCCTCCACCGGGTCGGTCCGCGCGGCGCGCCAGCTCGGGTACAGCGTCGCCAGCAACGACAAGCCGAGCGCCATCAGCACGACCTGCATCACTTCGTGCCAGTTCAGCTTGGCCGGCAGATGCGTCAGGTAATACACCTCAGGATTGAACACGCTGGTGCCGGTGATTTCCTCGACCCAGTGTTGGATCGTCTCGATATTCAGACAGAACAACACCCCCAGCACGAGCCCCACCATCGTTCCGGTGAACCCGACCGACGCCCCGCACATTAGGAAGATACGCATCACAGCGCCCCGCCCGGCCCCGATCGTCCGCAACACGGCGATATCCCGCGTCTTGTCCTTGACCATCATGATGAGCGACGAGATCACGTTGAACGCCGCAACCAAAATAATCAGCGTCAAGATCAGGAACATAACGTTCTGCTCGACCTTGACCGCGGCGAAGTAGCTGTTGTTGCTCTGCTGCCAATCGATGATGCGCACCGGCGTGCCGGCCAGCGCCTTGGCGATCGCGTCCTCCACGTCGCCGACATTCTCAGGATCGCTGACGCTGACCTCGATATGCGAGACCGCGCCCGGAAGCTGAAAGAAAATCTGCGCCGCCTGCAGCGGCAGGAACACGAAATTGGTGTCGTATTCGTTCATGCCGACTTGGAAAATGGCGACAATCTTGTAGGCGCGCACCCTTGGAATGGTTCCAAACGCCGTCGCCGCCCCCTGCGGCGAGATCAGCGTGAGTTCGTCGCCGACGCGCAGCCCGAACTTGCCCGCTAGGCCCACTCCAATTGCAACCGCGTCCTCGCCCCCGAAATCCGCCAACGACCCGGCGAGGATATGGTTGCTCACCGCATGCATGTTGCGGAAATCGTCCGGCGTCATCCCGCGCACGAGCCCGCCCATCGATTGCCCGCGCGGACCGCTGAGTAGCACCTGCCCATCCACCACTGGCGCCGCCGATACCACGCCCGGAATGCCCCGAATCCGCCCGGTCACCGCGTTGTAGTCCGTCAGCGGACCGCTGCTCGCCCCGTAAACACCAAGATGCCCGTTGAAGCCTAAGATCCGGTTAAGCAGGTCCACCTGAAACCCGCCCATGACCGACATCACGATAATCAGCGTCGCAACGCCGAGCGCGATGCCGACCAGGCTGAACCCAGCGATCACCGAGACAAACCGCTCACCCCGCCGCGCCCGCAAATACCGGCCGGCGACCGCCCGCTCAAAAGGTCCGAACACTAATTGATCCGCTGCAGCGCCGCGTCCAGCGAGAGCTCCTGCCGCTCGCCGCTCGCCCGGCGCTTCAGCTCGACCGTCCCGGCGGCGGCGCCTCGCGGCCCGACCACGATCTGCCAAGGATGCCCCATCAGATCGGCATCCGCGAATTTCGGCCCGGCCCGCTCCTCGCGATCGTCATAAAGCGCGTTGCCGGCAAAATGCGCATAGGCTTGCTCACAGATCCGGTCGCAGGCCGCGTCGCCTTGCTTGAGGTTGAGGATCGCCGCCCGGAACGGCGCCACGCTGTCGGGCCAAATGATCCCCGCCTCGTCGTGATGCGCCTCGATCAGCGCGCCCGCCAAACGCGAGATGCCGACGCCATAGCTGCCCATTTCCGGCACGATCGGCTTGCCGTCTGGGCCAGGCACGGACAGCTCCATCGGCGCGCTATACTTGGTGCCAAAGTAGAAAATATGGCCGACCTCGATCCCCCGCCCTTCCCGTCGCCGCGCCGGTTCGACCTTGGTCCAGGCCTCCGCATCGTGCCGCTCATCCGTCGCCGCGTATTGTGTGGTCATCAGATTAAAGAAACGTTCAAGATCTGACGGATTGTTCGAATCGAAAGTAGCGCCGTAGTCGATCTCCTCGAACCCAGCATCGAAGAACACCTGGCTCTCCCCGGTCGGCGCCAGGATGATGAATTCGTGGCTCAAATCGCCGCCGATCGGCCCGGAATCCGCCTGCATCGGGATTGCCGAGACGCCAAGCCGCTGGAAAATGCGCATGTAAGACAGCATCATCTTGCGATAGGTGATGACCGCGCCCGCATAATCCAAGTCGAAGCTATATGCGTCCTTCATCAAGAACTCGCGGCCCCGCATCACGCCAAAACGCGGGCGGACCTCGTCGCGGAACTTCCACTGGATGTGGTAAAGCATCTGCGGCAATTGCCGGTAACTGTTGACGGATTGCCGCACCAAATCGGTAATCATCTCCTCATTGGTCGGGCCGAAAAGCATCTCCCGCTCGCCGCGGTCGCGGATGCGCAGCATCTCCGGCCCATACGCGTCATAGCGCCCGCTCTTGCGCCACAAATCCGCCGACTGCATCGTCGGCATCAACAACTCCTGCGCCCCGATCCGGTCCTGCTCCTCGCGCACGATCTGGGCGATGTTCTGCAACACGCGCCAGCCCGCCGGCAGCCAAGCATAGATGCCGGCCGCGGTCTGCCGGACCAGCCCGGCCCGCAGCATCAGGCGGTGCGAAACGATCTGCGCTTCGGCGGGGTTCTCTTTCGTTGTAGGCACGAGCGAGCGGGAGAGGCGCATCTTGGTCCTAAAAACGCGGGCGGGGTGCGACCCTACAAGCAGTCCGGCCCATTCGCCAGAGACAGCCAAAATCGAATGCTGCGACGCACAATCGATTTACCGCCGATTAACTATGCTAATATCCGAAATTGCGTGACAGCCCTGCGCTCCCGTTATAACAAAAAAGAAGGCCCGAGTGCTGGCAGCACTTCGGGCCAAGTTTAGGGAGGAAACGCCAGTCACGCGGCAGAACTGGGAGAAGTCCCTGTTCTCCGCGTGATCATGCGTTCTTCGTGCCGAGCTGTCGAAGCTTTTCGCGCCATAGAACTGCAAAAAAATCGCCCCCTAGACACAGTCTGCACAAACCCTGAGCAGCGATCGGCACTCTGCCCAGAAGGAAGTCATCCGCCAGGCCTAAACGAGATCAGGTTGCTCCGGATGACCAGCATGATCGCGCCCCAGATCAAAATTGATACCAGCGTCGTCGCCACGATCTTCCGGCCCATCATCGGGCGCGCCGGCGCGCCCCTCCAGCCGGTTACCGGGTCGGCCTCCTGCTGCGGTTGCGTCCCGAACGGCAGCACCGCGAACAGCACGGTCCACCAGACCATCACGTACAGCACGCAACCGGTGAACCACTGCATCAGACCCTCAGCAAATGGACATCCACCATTGGACGCTTCTGCAGACGCCGCCCGAGAGCGCGCCGCAGGGCCGCCCGCGCGGCATCAGCCAGCGCCCCGTCATCCTGCCGCAGACCGGACGGCAAATCCGCCACCGCCTGGCCGAACTCCGCCGCCACCCGCGCCGTCTCCGGATCATCCTGTTCGAACAGACCCGGCGCGCTGACCTTCGCCTTGCCCATGAGCCGCCCTGTCCCATCCACCGCGAAGCTGCCGAGCACCACTCCGTTGAACAGCATACGCCGCCGGGCCGAAAGCACCCCGCCGTTTAACGGCACGACCCGGTTGCCGTCCAGCACCAGCCGGCCCACTGGCGCGCTGTCCACCACCTCCGGATGGCCCGGCGCCAACCCCAGCACATCCCCATCCTCAAGCAAGATCGGCGACGCCCCGCTCGCCCGCGCCAGCTCGGCATGCGCGGACAAATGCCGCCACTCGCCATGCGTCGGCACCGAGAATTTCGGCCGGACCAGCCGATACAGCGTGCGCAGCTCCTCGCGCGCCGGATGGCCGGACACGTGCACCGGATGGTCATCATCGGTGATCACGCGCACCCCGCGCCGCACCAGCCCGTCCTGCACCGTCATGATCGCCCGCTCGTTGCCGGGGATCATGCGGCTGCTGAAGATCACCGTGTCCCCCTCGCCCAGCGCGATGTTCGGGTGCGTGTCGCTCGCGATCCGCGCCAGGGCGCTGCGTGGCTCGCCCTGGCTGCCCGTCGCGATGATCAGCAATTCCTCGTCGTCGATCGCGCTGGTGGCGTCTTCCGGCAGGAACGGCGGGATCTCCTTGAGGTAGCCGCAATCACGCGCCGCCGCCTCGAGGTTCCGCAGGCTCCGCCCAACCAACGCCACACGCCGCCCGGCGCCGCGCGCCGCCAGCGCGATGCTCTCCACCCGCGCCACATTGCTCGCAAAGCACGTCACCGCGATCCGGCCGTGCAGATCCCCAATCAGCTCGCGCAAACTCTCCCGCACCTCGGATTCCGAGCCGGAAGTGCCGTCCACCATGGCGTTCGTGCTGTCGCAGATCATTGCCAGCACGCCCTCTTCGCCGAGCCGGGCAAACGCCGCCTCGTCCGTCGGCGACCCAATCAGCGGCGCCTGGTCCAGCTTCCAGTCTCCGGTATGCAGGATCGTCCCAAGCGGCGTGCGCAACACCAGCGCCTGCGACTCCGGGATCGAATGCGAGACCGCCAGGAACTGCAGCTTGAACGGCGGCAGCTCGATCGAACCCCCGGACGGGACCGTGTGCAGGCGCACCTCGTGCAGGATCCCCGCCTCGCCCAGCTTGCGCCGCAGCACCGCCGAGGCGAACGGCGTCGCGTAGATCGGGCAGCGCAGCTGCGGCCAGAGATGCGCCACCGCGCCCAGATGGTCCTCGTGCGCGTGGGTGATGATCAGCGCCAGCAGCTTGTCCCGCCGCTCCACCAGGAAGCCGGGATCCGGCATCATGATTTCCGCCTCGGGATTGTCGCTAGTGCCGAAGCCGATGCCGCAATCCACCGCGAGCCAACGCCCGCTGCACCGGTAAAGGTTGAGGTTCATGCCGATCTCGCCCGTCCCACCCAGGGGCAGGAAGGCCAGATCACCGCTATACGCGTCCATTTAATCGCTTTCTAAAGGTCGTACTCTGTCACGAGCTAATGTGGGGGCGGGGTTCCGCTCCGCCAACAAGCGCAGCCCATCCAGGGTCAGGTCCGGGGCCACCGTGCCGATCACCGTGGTCCCCTCGGCCAGCAGCGGCGCCAGGCCGCCCGTGGCAATCACCTTCATCGGCTCCTCATACTCGGCCCGGATGCGCGCCACCAAGCCCTCGATCAGCCCGACATAGCCCCAATAAATGCCCGACTGCATCGCCGGGATGGTCGAGCGGCCGATCACCGCCTGCGGCCGGCCAATTCCGATCCGCGGCAGGCGCGCGGCGGCCTTGTGCAGCGCCTCGATCGAGAGGTTGATCCCAGGCGCGATCGCGCCGCCCAAATAGGCGCCCGTCGCATCGATCACGTCGAACGTCGTCGCGGTACCGAAGTCGATCACCATCAGCGGGCCGCGATAGGCATTATGCGCCGCCAGCGAGTTCAGCAACCGGTCGGCCCCGACTTCATCCGGATTGTCGACCTTGATCTCGAACCCCCAGTCGAGGTTAGCGCGCGCCACCAGCGGCTCGGTGTCGAAATACTCGCGGCACAGCCGGCGCAAATGATACAGCGCCGCGGGGACCACGGTCCCGATCACGGTGCGGCTGATCTCATTGCGCTTCAAGCCACTGATCCCGAGCAGCGTCAGCAGCCACACCGCATATTCGTCGGACGTTCGCTGCGGCTCGGTGGCGATGCGCCAAATGCCGCGCCAAGAGTCACCGTCGTGCACGGCGAAGACCACGTTGGTGTTGCCCGCATCGACCACGAGCAGCATGGTTATACCCCTTGCAGGACGTCCCCGGTCGGGAACGCCCGAACCCGCCCATTGGATTGCAGCAACAATTCGCCAGCCTCGCTCAGCCCGGCGAACGTGCCGGAAACCTGCGTCGCCCCCAGATTGAGCCGTATCTGCGTCCCCGGCGCCGGGCCACGCTCCAGC
This sequence comes from Acetobacteraceae bacterium, assembly GCA_965276815.1. Classification (GTDB taxonomy): domain Bacteria; phylum Pseudomonadota; class Alphaproteobacteria; order Acetobacterales; family Acetobacteraceae; genus JAVVHH01. The sequence goes on from CBDIBE010000006.1 coordinate 190,714, forward strand.
CAGGCGCGGCGCACCGGCGCAAAACCGTCGCGTAAGCTGAGCAGCGTCCACTGATCGAGACAGTGCATAACCGACAGTGCCACCGGCCGCGGCGGCGCCGGGCGCGGCAGCTTGGCCGCTCCCGGCAAATCGGGCGCCGACCCCAGATTGACCCCGAAGCCGATCACCAGCCACGCCAGCCGCTTCACCTCGACGGCGCTATCGAGCAGCAAGCCGCCCAGCTTACGGCCATCCAAGAGCAGATCGTTCGGCCATTTCAGCCGGATCGGCGGCGACCCATTGGCCTCCAGCGCCTCGGCCATTGCCACCGCCGCGAGCAGCGCCCAATGCCCGGCCGAAGCCGGCGGACCCGGCGGCCGCAGCAGCACCGATAGCGCCAGGTTGCCGCTCAGCGTCTCCCATTGCCGCCCCCGGCTGCCTCGCCCCGCCGTCTGCCGCGCCGCGAGCACCGCCAGCCGGGCCGGCTCACCCGCCTGGGCGAGCGTGGCGCACAAATCGGACGTCGAGGCGACGCTCTCGTATTCCCGCAGCCGCCAGCCCGGCGGCACCCGATCGCTCACCCGAACAGCACCCGCGCCGCCTGCCCGGCCGCCGACAGCACCGGCGCCGGAAACACGAAGAACAGCGCGGTGACGAATGCGCCGACCCCGCCGACGAAAGTGACCGAGGTGGCGCGCGCATCGAAGGCCGGCTCCGCCTTGTCGAAATACATCACCTTGATCACCCTCAGGTAATAGAACGCGCCCACCACGCTGGTCAGCACGCCGACCACCGCCAACAGCCAGTAGCCGGACTCCACCGCCGGCCGGAACACGTAGAGCTTGCCGAAGAAGCCCGAGAATGGCGGGATCCCCGCCATGCTGAACATGAAGATGGTCATGATCAGAGCCAGCCCCGGATCGGTGCTGCCCAGCCCGGCCAAATCCGAAATTTGCTCGAGCGCCCGCCCGCGCCGCCGCATGGCGATCAGCACCGCGAACACGCCGATGCTCATGAACACGTAGGTGACCATGTAGACCATCACGCCGGTGATGCCGTCCCGCGTGCCAACGGCGAGCCCGACCAGCGCGTAGCCGACATGGCCGATGCTGGAATACGCCATCAGCCGCTTGATGTTGCGCTGCCCGATCGCGGCCAGCGCACCCAGGATCATCGAGGCCAGCGACACGATGACGATCAGCCCGGTCCATTGCTGCAGCACCGGGCCAAACGGCACCTCCAGCGCGCGCAGCAGCAGCGCAATCGCCGCCACTTTCGGCGCCGTGCTCATAAAGGCGGTGACCGGCGTCGGCGCCCCCTCGTAGACGTCCGGCGTCCACATATGGAACGGCACCGCCGACAGCTTGAACGCCAGCCCCGCGATGATGAACACCACGCCGACGATCAACCCCGCCGACGGCCCTCCCGACCGGCTCAGCGCCTGCGCCAGATCGCCGAACTGCATCGTCCCGGCAAAGCCGTAAGCCAGCGAAATGCCATACAGCAGCAGCCCAGAGGCCAGCGCGCCGAGGATGAAGAACTTCAGCCCCGCCTCCGCCGAACGCGAGTCGTCCCGGTTAAAGGCGCAAAGCACGTAAAGCGCCAGCGACTGCAGCTCGAGCCCGAGATACAGCGTCATCAGGCTCGCCGTGCTGCACATGATCATCATGCCGACGGTCGACAGCAGCACCAGCACCGGGAACTCGAACCGACTGATCCCCGCCTGCACGTTGTAGTCGAGCGCCAGCACGATACTGAGCCCGGCGCCCGCCAGGATCAGCATCTTCATGAACACCGCGAACGGGTCCACCACGAACAGCCCGTTATAGCCGCCGCCCGACGCCGAAAGCTCCATCACCGCCGTCAGCAGCAGCGCGCCGAACGACAGCATCGTGCAGGCAAAGGTCGCGTTATCCTTGCGCAGCACGCCGAAGATCAGGATCGCCATCGCGCAGCACGTCAGCACGATCTCCGGCAGGGCAACGGTCCAGTTCATGGCGTGGCCTTCGCGAACTGATGCGCGCCCAGCGCGGCGGCATGCTGCTCCACCATCGCGTGCACGCTCGCATCGAAGAACTGCGTGAAACTGCTCGGATAGATGCCCATCCACAGCGTCAGCACCACGAGCGGCGCGAACACCGCGATCTCCCGCGGCGACAGGTCGAGGATGCGCCGCAGATCGTCCCGCGTGATCACCCCGAAGATGACCCGGCGGTACAGCCAGAGCATGTACCCCGCTCCCAGGATCATCCCTAGGCTGCCCAGCAGCGCCAGCCAGAAGTTCACCTTGAGCGCGCCCACCAGCACCAAGAACTCGCCGATGAACCCGGACGTCCCTGGCAAGCCGATGCTCGCCAGGGTGAACACCATGAACGTGACCGCATAAGCCGGCATGCGCTGCGCCAGCCCGCCATACCGGTCGATGTCGCGCGTATGGATCCGGTCATAGACCACGCCCACGCACAGGAAGAGCGCGGCCGAGACGATCCCGTGCGACAGCATCTGAAACAGCGCCCCTTGGATACCTTGGGCGTTGAAAGTGAAGATCCCGATAACGACCACGCCCATATGCGCCACCGACGAATAGGCGATCAGCTTCTTCATATCGGTCTGCGCCAGCGCCACCAGCGAGGTGTAAATCACCGCCACCACCCCCAGCGCATACATCAGCGGCGCGAACTCGGCACTCGCATTGGGCAGCATCGGCAACGAGAAGCGCAGAAACCCATAAGCGCCCATCTTCAGCAGCACGCCCGCCAGGATCACCGAGCCTGCCGTCGGCGCCTCCACATGCGCGTCCGGCAGCCAAGTATGCACCGGCCACATCGGCACCTTCACCGCGAACGAGGCGAGGAACGCCAGGAACAGCCAGAACTGCATGTGCCCGGGGAACTGCGTCGTCATCAGCACCGATATGTCGGTCGTCCCCGCCGTGTACCACATCAGCAGCAGCGCCAGCAGCATCAGGATCGACCCCCACAGCGTGTAGAGGAAGAACTTGAAGCTCGCATAGACCCGGCGCGGCCCGCCCCAGATCCCGATGATCAGGAACATCGGAATCAGCACGCCCTCGAAGAACATGTAGAACACGATGAAGTCCTGCGCGCAGAACATGCCGACCATCATGGTCTCCAGGACCAGGAAGGCGATCATGTATTCCCGCACCCGCGTCTTGACCGACTCCCAGCTCGCCAGGATGCAGATCGGCGTCAGCAGCGTCGACAGCAGCACGAACAGCACCGAGATGCCGTCGACCCCCATCCGGTAATCCACCTTGAAGTCCGGCAGCCAGGTCACGTGTTCCTGGAACTGATAGCCGGGTTCGGTGATGTCGAAATCAAACCAGAGCTTGAGCGACAGCAGAAAGATGATCAGGCTCGTCCACAGCGCCGCAAAGCGGGCGTTGCGCGCCACCACCTCCTCTGGCCCACGCACGCTCATGATGAAGGCCACGCCCACCAGCGGCAGCCAGGTCAGCAGCGAGAGGATCGGGAAACCGGCGGCGTTCGTGTTCATATCGCTCACCGGAACAGCAGGAAGATGCTGACCAGCAAGACGAGGCCGATCAGCATCGTGAAGGCGTAGACCGCGATCGACCCGGTCTGGATTTTGACGACCTGCGCCGAGCTATCCGTGGTCAGCGCCGCGATCCCGTTCGGCACCCCGTCGATGATCGTGGCGTCGCCGACTTGCCAGAGAATGCGCGCCAGCACCTGCGCCGGCCGCACGAACAGGAAGTCATACAGCTCGTCGAAATACCACTTGTTCAGCACGAACCGGTAGACGCCGGGGAACGCCCCCGCCAATCGCGCCGGCAGCTCCGGGCGGAACATATACATCACGAAAGCCAGCCCGATCCCCAGCAGCCCCAATACCGTCGGCAAGAAGCTGATCAACAGCGGCGTGTGCTCCAAATTCTCCAGCACATGATTGTTCAGGCCGACGAAGATCGAGCCGTTCCAGAACTGCTCGAACGCCTCGCCGATAAAATAATGGTGCAGCGTGATGCCGGTCAGCACCGCCCCCGTCGCCAGCACGATCAGCGGGAACAGCATGACCCACGGGCTCTCGTGCGCGTGCTCCCAGGCGTGGGGGTCAGAACGCGTCGGGCCATGGAAGGTCAGGATCAGTAACCGCCACGAGTAGAAGGCCGTCAGGAATGCGGCGATCGTGCCGCACCAAAACCCGTAGGTCGCGACCCCGCTATCCCTGACCCAAGATGCTTCCAGGATCGCGTCCTTCGAGTAGTAGCCGGCGAAGATCGGGATCCCGGCCAGCGCCAGGCTGCCGATCCACATCACCGTCCCGGTGATCGGGATTTTTCGAAATAGCCCGCCCATCTTGCGGATGTCCTGCTCGTCCGACATCGCGTGGATCACCGACCCGGCGCCCAGGAACAGCAGCGCCTTGAAGAAGGCATGCGTGACCAGGTGGAAGATCGACGCCTGATAGGCGCCCACGCCGGCTGCGAGGAACATGTAGCCGAGCTGCGAGCACGTCGAATACGCGATGATCCGCTTGATGTCGGTCTGCACGCAGCCGATGGTCGCCGCAAACAGCGCCGTCGTGCCGCCGATGAAGGTGATGAACCCGGTCGCGCCCGGCGCGAATTCCAGGATCGGCGACATCCGCGCCACCAGGAATACCCCGGCCGTCACCATCGTCGCCGCATGGATCAGCGCCGAGACCGGCGTCGGCCCCTCCATCGCATCGGGCAGCCAGACATGCAGCCCGATCTGCGCCGACTTGCCCATCGCGCCCAGGAACAGCAGGATCCCGATCACCTCATAGGCCCGGAAATCCCCACCCAGCACGTGATAGATCGCGTCCTGATGCTGCGGGACATCAGCAAAGATGTCCGGGAACTCGACCGAGCCGAACACGAAAAACACCAGCGCGATGCCGACCGCGAAGAACAGATCGCCCACGCGGTTGACCACGAACGCCTTGATCGCCGCCCGGCAAGCGCTCGGCCGGTCGTACCAGTAGCCGATCAGCAGATAGCTCATCAGCCCGACGCCCTCCCAGCCGAAGAACAGTTGGACGAGGTTGTTCGACGTCACCAGCATCAGCATGGCGAAGGTGAACAGGCTGAGATAGCTGAAGAACCGCGGGACGGTGGCGTCGTGGCTCATATAGCCGACGCTGTAGATGTGAATGAACGTCGAGACGAAGGTCACCATGGCGACCATCACCGCCGAGAGCGTGTCGTAACGCAGCGCCCAATCCGCGTGGAACCCCTCGACGTCGAACCAGGTGCCCAGCGAGAGCACGCCCGGTTCGGTATGCCCCGCCAGGATCGGCGCAAAGCTGATCGTCCCGCAAATCGCGGCCACGATCATGCAGATGATGGTGACCGCCTGGCTGGCCCGGTCGCCGATCTGGCGCCCCAGCAACCCGGCGATCAGCGACCCCAGCAGCGGGGCAAAAACCGCGACGGCGTAGAACATCGTTCCCTCAGCCCCGCATCATGTTGATGTCCTCGACCTGGATCGAGCCGCGGTTGCGGAAGTAGACCACGACGATCGCCAGCCCAATCGCCGCCTCGGCCGCGGCCACCGTCAGCACGAACATCGCGAACACCTGCCCCGCCAGGTCGCCCAGCGCGGCGCTGAACCCGACCAGGTTCAGGTTCACCGCGAGCAGCATCAGCTCGATCGACATCATGATGATGATGACGTTCTTTCGGTTCAGGAAAATCCCGAAAATGCCAATCACGAGCAGCACCGCGGCCACGGCGAGGTAGTGGCCGACGCCGATTCCTGTGGCTTCCATCAGTGCTCTCCTGGACCGGGCTCGCCCACGCCATGCTCCTGCGGCTCGTCCACGGTCACCAGCTCCGGCTCCGGCGTGGGCCGTAGGAACTCGGTCACCCCCGTGCGCGACGACACGGCCAGCATCTGCAGCGTGTCCGCCGGCATGCGGGCGTTCTGCCGCGCGATGCTCTGCCGCTTGGTCGTCCCGCGGTCACGATGCGTCAGCACGATGGCGCCGATCATGGCCACCATCAGGATGACCCCGGCCACCTGGAACAGCAAAATGTATTGTGTGTAGATCAGTTGCCCCAGCGCCCGCGTATTCTCCAGATCGGGCGGCGCCGCGGAGAACTGCGCCGCTCCAGCCGGCGCAAATCGCCAGCCGCCGAGCACGATCGCCAGCTCGCCGAACAGGATCGCGCCGACAACGCCGCCGATCGGGGCAAATTTCTGGAACCCATCGCGGAGTTGGCTGAAGTTCACGTCCAGCATCATCACCACGAACAGGAACAGCACCGCGACCGCGCCGACATAGACGATCACCAGGATCATCGCCAGGAACTCGGCCCCGGCGATCAGGAACAGCGCCGCCGCGTTGAAGAAAGCCAGGATCAGGAAAAGCACCGAGTGCACCGGGTTGCGCGACGTGATCACCGCCGCCGCCGACCCGAGTAGGATCGCCGCGAACAGGTAGAAAAAGAAGGTGGTGATCATCGATAGGGCGCGTCCAGCTCGAGCCGCCGGGCTAGCACGCTCTCCCACTGATCGCCATTCGCGAGCAGCTTCTCCTTGTTGTAGAGCAGCTCCGCCCGCGTCTCGGTGGCGAACTCGAGATTCGGCCCCTCGACGATCGCGTCCACCGGACAGCTCTCCTCGCACAAGCCGCAATAGATGCACTTCACCATGTCGATGTCATACCGCGTCGTCCGCCGCGACCCGTCCTCGCGCGGCTCGGCCTCGATGGTGATCGCCAGCGCCGGACACACCGCCTCGCACAGCTTGCAGGCGATGCAACGCTCTTCCCCGTTCGGGTACCGCCGCAGCGCATGCTCGCCGCGGAAGCGCGGGCTGAGTGGTGTCCGCTCATACGGGTAGTTGATCGTCGCCTTGCTCCGGAAGAAATACTTCAGGGTTAGCCACAATCCAGCAAGCAACTCGCTGAGCAGCAAGCTGCGGGCGACGCGGTCGAGGCTCGCCATTTACGAAGCTCCTTGCTGGCCCGGCAGCCAGCCAAAGGCGAGCAGCACGCCCGCCGTCAACACCAGCCAGCCCAGCGACGCCGGCAGGAACACCTTCCAGCCGAGCCGCATGAGCTGGTCATAGCGGAAGCGCGGGAACGTCGCCCGCACCCAGATGAACATGAACAGCATCAGGCAGATTTTGATGATGAACCAGATCGGCCCCGGTACCCAGGTGAACGGCGCAAACGGGATCGGTGACAGCCAGCCGCCCAGGAACAAGATCGTCGCCATCGACGACATCAGGATCATGTTCGCGTATTCGCCAAGGAAGAACAGGCCGAATGTCATCGCCCCGTATTCCACATGGAAGCCGCCGACGATCTCGCTCTCGCCTTCCGGCAGGTCGAACGGCGCCCGGTTGGTCTCCGCCAGGATCGAGATGAAGAACACGATGAACATCGGGAACAGCGGGATGCAGTACCAAACCCGCTCCTGCGACAGCACGATGTCGGTCAGGTTCAGGCTGCCGGCGCAGAGCAGCACGGTGACCATGACGAAGCCCATGCTGACTTCGTAGCTCACCATCTGCGCCGCCGAGCGCAGCGCCCCGAGGAAGGCGTATTTCGAGTTGCTCGCCCAGCCGGCGATGACGATCCCGTAGACGCCCAGGCTGCTGATCGCGAACAGGTAAAGCACGCCGACATTGATATCGGCGATCGCCCAGCCCTCGTTCACCGGGATCACCGCCCAGGCCATCATGGCAAGCGTCATCGTCAACAGCGGCGCGATCAGGAACAGCATCCGGTTCGCCCCGGTCGGGATGATCGTCTCTTTCATGATCATCTTCAGTGCGTCGGCGAACGGCTGCCACAGGCCGAACGGACCGACGACGTTCGGCCCCTTGCGCATCTGCATTGCCGCCATCACCTTGCGCTCGGCCAGCGTCAGGTATGCGACCGAAATCAGCACCGGCACCAGCATGGCCAGCGTCTTCAGGACGGTCAGGATCAGGATGCCGACCGCGCTGTCCCAGAAACCCATCATCACTCGGCCGCCAGCGCCACGGGTTGGCTATACAGCCGGCTGCACTCCGCCATGGTGGCGCTCGCGCGGTTAATCGCGTTGGTCATGTAGTAGTCGGCCACCGCCGGCTCGAAGGCCGCAGTGCCAAATGTTCCGCCCGCGGGGCCCGCCGTCTCGCCGCCCTTGGCGCGGAAGAAGGGCTGGCCAAATATCGGGTTCACCTGCTCGAGCCGTGCCCGCACCGCCTCCAGATCGTCATACGGCAACGGCTTGCCAATCACCTCGCTGAACGCCCGCAGGATCGCCCAGTCCTCGCGCGCCTCGCCAGGCGGCTGCACCGCCACGAACCCGCGCTGCACCCGCCCCTCGGTGTTGACCCAGGTACCGCTCTTCTCGGTATAGGCCGCCCCGGGCAGGATCACGTCCGCCGCCGCCGCGCCGCGATCACCATGATGGCCCTGATAGACGATGAACGACCGCGGATTGATCTGCAGCGGCGCAAAATCGTCGGCGCCGAGCAGCCACAACAGGCCGAGATCGCCGCCGACCATCGTGTTCAGGTCCTTGCCCGCTTCCCCCGGTACGAAGCCGAGATCGAGCGCCCCCACCCGCGACGCCGCGGTGTGCAGCACGTTGAACCCGTGCCAATCCCCGGTGATCGCGTCCGACGCCGTCGCCAGCGCCCAAGCCGCCGCCAGTACCGCGGCCCCATCGGCCCGGCGCAGCGCCCCCTGCCCCACGATGATCATCGGCCGCTTGGCCGCCTGCAGCAGCTGGTTGAAGTCGCCCAGCTCGTGCAGCCCGCGCGGCGCATCCCCCAGATGCTGGAACCCGTAAGTCAGCTCCGCCGGCGCACCCACCGACGCGACCGGGCACCCGCCCTGCAGCCAGCGCTTGCGGATCCGCGCATTCAGCACCGGCGCCTCGCGCCGCGGATTGCAGCCTACGAGCAGGATCGCATCCGCCTCGTCGATCCCGGCGATGGTGGAATTGAACAGGTAGAAATCGCGCCGGCTGGTATCGAGCTGGCCGCCATCCTGCCGGCACTCCAGGTTCGCCGAGCCGAGCGAGCCCATCAGATCCTTCAACGCCACCATGCTCTCGGCGTCGCACAAATCGCCCGCAATCGCCCCGACCCGCTCGCCAGGCAGTTCCTTCAGCCGCGCGGCAATGGCGCCGAACGCCTCCTGCCACGTCGCCGGGCGCAGCTTGCCGTCCACGCGGATCCACGGCTTGTCCAGCCGCCGCCGCTTCAGCCCGTCATGGCTGAACCGCGACTTGTCGCCCAGCCACTCGTCGTTCACGTCCTCATTGATCCGCGGCAGCACGCGCAGCACTTCGCTGCCCCGGCTGTCCACGCGGATATTGGCGCCCAGCGCGTCGTGCACGTCGATCGTATCGGTCTTGCGCAGCTCCCACGGCCGGGCCGTGAAGCTATACGGCCGGTTCAGCAGCGCCCCGACCGGGCAGATATCGATCAGATTGCCGGAAAGCTCCGTGCTCAGCGCCCGCTCGATATAGGTGCCGATCTCCATGTTCTCGCCGCGATTGGTCGCGCCCATCTCCGGCACGCCCGCCACTTCGCTGCTGAACCGGATGCAACGCGTGCAATGGATGCACCGTGTCATGAACGTCTTGACCAGCGGACCCAGATACTTGTCGCGCACCGCCCGCTTGTTCTCGGCGTAGCGCGAATGGTCCATCCCGTAGGAATAGGCCTGGTCCTGCAGGTCGCACTCGCCGCCCTGGTCGCAGATCGGGCAGTCCAGCGGGTGGTTGATCAGCAGGAACTCCATCACGCCGCGGCGCCCGTTGCGCACCATCGGCGTGTCGGTCTTGACCACCATCCCATCGGCTACCGGGTACGAGCAGGAAGCGATCGGCTTCGGCGCCTTCTCCACCTCGACCAGGCACATCCGGCAATTGCCGGCCACGCTCAGCTTCTCATGGTAGCAGAACCGCGGGATTTCGGCGCCCGCCAGCTCGCAAGCTTGCAGCACCGAGGAGCCGTTCGGCACCTCGACCTGAACGCCGTCAACAGTAACCTTCGCCATTCCAGCTACTCCGCAGCAATCCGCATGTTCTGGCGCTTGTACGCAGCAATCCGCTCTTCCATGACCGGCCGGAAATGCCGGATCAAGCCCTGGATCGGCCAGGCCGCCGCATCGCCCAGCGCGCAGATCGTATGACCCTCGACTTGCCGCGTGACCTGCTCGAGCGTGTCGATCTCGCCGACCTCTGCCCGCCCTTCCACCATCCGGCTCATCACCCGCATCATCCACCCGGTACCCTCGCGGCACGGCGTGCACTGCCCGCAGCTCTCATGCTTGTAGAACACCGCCAGCCGCTGGATCGCGCGGATCACGTCGGTCGACTTGTCCATCACGATCACCGCCGCCGTCCCCAGCCCGCTTTTGACATCCCGCAGACTGTCGAAATCCATCAGCACCGTGTCGCAGATGCTCTTCGGGATCAGCGGCACCGACGAGCCGCCGGGAATCACCGCCAGCAGATTGTCCCAGCCGCCGCGCACCCCGCCCGCATACTTGTCGATGAGCTCGCGCATCGGGATGCCCAGCTCCTCCTCCACATTGCACGGCTTGTTCACATGCCCACTGATGCAGAAGACTTTGGTGCCCGAATTCTTCGGCCGCCCCAGCGCCGCGAACCACGCGCCGCCGCGCCGCAGGATGTCCGGCACCACCGCGATCGTCTCGACATTGTTGACCGTCGTTGGGCAGCCATACAGCCCCACCGCGGCCGGGAACGGCGGCTTCAGCCGCGGCATCCCCTTCTTGCCCTCAAGGCTCTCCAACAGCGCGGTCTCTTCCCCGCAAATATACGCCCCAGCGCCCCGGTGCAGATACAGCTCGAAATCATAGCCGGACCCCAGGGCATTCCGCCCGATCAGCCCCTCGGCATACGCCTCGTCGATCGCCCGCTGCAGCGTGACCGCCTCGTTGTAGTACTCGCCGCGTATGTAGATGTAGCAGGCGCTCGCCCCCATCGCGAAGCTCGCGATCAGGCATCCCTCGACCAGCTTGTGCGGGTCGTGCCGCATGATGTCGCGGTCCTTGCACGTCCCCGGCTCGCTCTCGTCGGCGTTGACCACGAGGTAGCTCGGCCGCCCATCCGGCGCCGCCTGCTTCGGCATGAACGACCACTTGGTCCCCGTCGGGAACCCGGCGCCGCCCCGCCCGCGCAGCCCGGACGTCTTCATCTCCTCGATGATCGCATCCCGCCCACGCGCTAGGATGTCGGCGGTGCCGTCCCAATCGCCCCGCTTGCGCGCGCCCTCGAGAAACGGGTCGTGCTGGCCGTAGAGATTGGTAAAAATCCGGTCGGAGTCAGCGAGCATCGTCCGCCTCCCCAGCACCTTTCGCCTGTAACGTGGTTAGCGTGGTCGGGCCGCCCTCCGGCGCCGACGTGATCCGCCCGATCGTCGACCCCGCTGGCGGCCGCTCGCCCCGCCGCAACGCCTGCAGCAGCGACCGCGTCCGCTCATAGTCGAGGTCCTCGTAGAAATCGTCGTCCACCTGCAGGATCGGCGCATTCACGCACCCGCCAAGACACTCCACCTCGCTCATGGTGAACATCCCGTCCCCGCTCATCTCTTTCCAGCCCTTGATCCCGGTCTCATCCCGGCAAGCCCGCGTCACCTCATCCGACCCCCGCAGCCAGCACGGCGTCGTCCCGCAAATCTGCAGGTGAAACCGCCCGATCGGCGCCATGTTGAACATGAAATAAAACGTGCCGACCTCGTAAACCCGAATCGGCGGCATCTCGAGGCGCGCCGCCACCGCATCCATCGCCACCCGCGGCACCCAGGCGCTGCCCGTCAGCCGCCGCATCTGGCTCTGCACCACATACAGCAAGGGCAGCACCGCGCTCGCCTTCCGGCTCGGCGGATACTTACCCAAAATCGGGCCGATTTCCTGCTGGCTCGCCTCGTCGAAGGCAAAGCTGGCCGGCTCGGCCCGACGGTCGGCCGCCGGGTTGACGCCGATTTCCTCAGGCCGCGGCGCCGCCGACCCGGCGGCTACGTCCACGCGTTCGTTCATGCTTTACCTGTCGATCTCGCCGAACACGACGTCGAGTGAGCCGATAATGGCCACCGCGTCGGCCAGCATGTGGCGCCGGGAAAGATGCTCTACGGCCTGCAGGAAGGCGAACCCGGTCGGCCGGATCTTGCAGCGATACGGCCGGTTGCTGCCATCCGCGATGAGATACACTCCGAACTCCCCCTTCGGGCTCTCCGTCGCCGTGTACGTCGCCCCGGCCGGAATGTGGTACCCCTCGGTGAACAGCTTGAAGTGATGGATCAGCGCCTCCATCGAGCGCTTCATCTCGCTGCGATGCGGCGGCGTGATCTTGTTGTCGACGATCCGCACCGGCCCCTCAGGCAGCCGGGCCAAGCACTGTTGGATGATCTTCGTGCTCTCCCGCATCTCGGCCATCCGGATGAGATACCGGTCATAGCAGTCGCCATTCCGCGCCACCGGGATATCGAAGTCGAGCTGGTCATACACCTCGTAAGGCTGCGACTTGCGCAGATCCCACGCGATGCCGCTCGCCCGTAACGGCGGCCCGGAAAACCCCCAAGCCAGCGCATCCTCCGGCGTCATGATCCCGATATCGACGGTCCGCTGCTTCCAGATCCGGTTGCCGGTCAGCAAGTCCTCAAGCTCGTCGACAAACTTCGGAAACCGCTCCGCCCAAGCCCCGATCCGCTCCGTCAGCCCGGCCGGCAAATCCCGGTTGACCCCGCCAGTCCGGAAATAATTGGCATGGAACCGCGCACCCGAAGCCGCCTCATAGAACTCGAGCAGCACCTCCCGCTCCTCGAACCCCCAAAGGCTCGGCGTAATCGCCCCCACATCAAGCGCATACGTCGTCACGTTCAGCAGATGGTTCAGCACCCGCGTGATCTCGGCGAACAATGTGCGGATCCACTGCGCCCGCGCCGGCACCTCGATCCCCAGCAGCTTCTCCTGCGCCAGCACGAAGCTATGCTCCATGCACATCGGGCTAACGTAATCCAGCCGGTCGAAATACGGCAGCGCCTGAATATACGTCTTGTATTCGATCAGCTTCTCGGTCCCGCGATGCAGCAGCCCGATATGCGGATCGGCCCGCTCCACCACCTCGCCATCCATCTCCAGGATCAGCCGCAGCACGCCATGCGCCGCCGGATGCTGCGGACCAAAGTTGATCGTATGGTTGTCCACCTCGATCACCTTCGAGGTGTCGGATTGCAGCATCCCCGGCGTCGTCGGCCCGCCACCAGCATGCACCCGATCTTCGATCTCGCTCATGACGCCTCCTTGCCCGCAACCTGCGTCTGCCGGTCCGCCGCCTTGCGATCCTCATGCGCCTTCTCGTCACCGGGCAGGGTCACCATCCCCTCCCAGGGCGAGACAAAATCAAAATTCCGGAAATCCTGCGCCAGCGTCACCGGCTCGTTGACCACCTGCTTACGCTCTTCGTCGTACCGCACCTCGACATACCCGGTCAGCGGGAAATCTTTCCGCAGGGGATGCCCGCTGAACCCGTAATCCGTCAGGATCCGCCGCAAATCCGGCTGCCCTGAGAACGCGACCCCGAACAGATCCCAAGTCTCCCGCTCGAACCACGTCGCTACCGGCCAAATCTGCCAGCAGCTCGGTACCGGCGTCTCCGCCGTCGCCATCACGATGACCCGCACCCGGTGGTTCAGCCTGACGCTGAGCAGGTTGTAGACGACCTCGAACCGCTCCGGCCGCTCCGGCCAGTCCACGCCACAAAGGTCCATCAACTGCTCGCAGGAGAACGCCGGATCGTCGCGCAGCCGGGTTAGCAAGCCGAGCAGATCCTCGCGGCGCGTGCGCAGGACCAGCTCGCCCAATTCGACCTTCGCCTCAGTCACCCCAGGCAGCCCACCCGCGATTTCGAGCAGCTCAGCCACGCAGGATCGTCCCCGTACGCCGGATTTTCTTCTGCAGCTGCAGGATCCCGTAGACCAGCGCCTCCGCGGTCGGCGGACACCCCGGCACATACACGTCCACCGGGACGATCCGGTCGCACCCGCGCACCACCGAATAGCTGTAATGGTAGTAGCCGCCTCCGTTGGCGCAGCTCCCCATCGAGATCACCCAGCGCGGCTCCGGCATCTGGTCGTACACCTTGCGCAGCGCCGGCGCCATCTTGTTGGTCAGCGTCCCGGCCACGATCATCACGTCGGACTGCCGCGGGCTCGCCCGCGGGATGACCCCGAACCGGTCGAGGTCGTAGCGCGGCATATACGCGTGGATCATCTCCACCGCGCAGCACGCCAGCCCAAACGTCATCGGCCACAAACTGCCGGTCCGCGCCCAGTTCACCACGCGGTCGACGTTGGCGACCACGAACCCCTTATCGGCCACCTCGCCGGTTATGCCCTTGACGACCGCATCCTGCTCCGGACCCGGCGGCAGCGCCGTCCGGTTCCAGGCCAACTCAGTGGCCGCACTGCTCATCGCTCTACTCCCACTCCAACGCGCCTTTGCACCACTCATAGATGAAGCCGACCGTCAGAACGCCAAGGAACCCAAGCATCGAAAGGAACCCAAACAAGCCAATGTCACCAAGGCTAATGGCCCACGGAAACAAAAAAGCAACTTCCAGGTCGAAGATGATGAATAGGATCGCAACCAGGTAGAACCGCACGTCGAATTTGCGCCGCGCATCGTCGAACGGCTCGAAACCGCATTCATAAGCCGAGAGCTTCTCCGCATACGGCTTCTGCCGCGCCGCCAGCAGCGAGCCGCCCACCATGGCCAGCGCGATGCCGCCGCCGATCGCGGTAAAGACAAGGATCGGGAACCAGTCGGCCAGGAAGGGCATCCAAACTCTCCGCACCTGCTGCGCCAGTGCTGCGCTGCAGCGATATAAGCCGATCCCTCCGCGCCCGCCATAGCGGCCTTCCCTCATGCTCCGCGAAGGCGGAGCAGCCACGCCTTTTGCGAGTGGGTAGGAATTTCCACCGGATCGGAACCTGCTGGCTGGCGCGAGTGACGGGGCTCGAACCCGCGACCTTCGGCGTGACAGGCCGACGCTCTAACCAACTGAGCTACACCCGCAGCAGGGCGCTCGATCTACGGTGCCGGATGCGGCGCGTCAAGGCAGGAGACCGCGATGGGAAAAGTCTGGTCGGTGCAGCGCTTGACCCTGGAGCAGATGGACGAAGCCGCCTCGGTCATGCGCCGATCCTTCGACGCCGCACTGCCGTGGCTGGCCGCGCGGCACACGCCGGCAAAGGACCGGTGGTTCTTCTGCTCCGTCCTGTTTCCCGCCGGGCCAATCTGGGGCGCCTACCGCGGTAACGCGCTTGCCGGCGTGATGGCGCTGCGTCCCGGCTGGATCGACCAGCTCTACGTCGCGCCAGAACATCAGGGCGCCGGCGCCGGGACCGCGCTGCTCGGCTTGGCCAAGCGCGCCGGCCCGCCCCTCGAGCTCTGGACCTTCCAGTCCAACCATGCCGCGCGGCGTTTCTACGAACGACAAGGCTTCATGCCGGTCGAATTCAGCAACGGCTCGCGCAACGAAGAAGGCGAGCCGGATGTCCGCTATCGGTGGGCTGGTGGGCGGTGACGAGTTCGAACCACCGGCCCGCTTAATCCGAGCGAGGCGAGCCCAACGCACATAGCGGGACCGACTGAGGGGCTTGCGCCAGCTAATGGAACAAATATAGAACATGCCTAGGCTGGTCCGGGACGGGACATGCGGCTGGGGATTTCGGGACTGTCGGAACTGCGCGAGCGCCTGGAGCGGCTGAAGGCCGAGGAGATCATGGCCCGCGCTCTGGCCGAGCAAGCGCAGCGAATGGCCGAAACGGTTAAGCAGGGCCTCTCCGCGCCGCCGGGTTCCGGCGCGCATGACCGGCCATGGGAGCAAACCGGAGCCCTCCAGGAGAGTGTGGGCACCGTGGCAGACGGGCTGCAGGCGGGTCGTCGGCAGCAGCGACCCGGCCGCCGCGCCCGAAGAGATGGGCACGATAAAGATGCCACCCCGTCCCTTCCTGGCGCCGGTCGCTGCGGGGATGGGAGAGGAGGTCGCGCAGTCTGTCGGCGCAGCGGTCGCGGCGGCCTTGCAGGGACAAACGCCGGACGAGCCCTCGCTCACCCAGCCTGTAAACTGGGCGCCAACGGCGCCTATGACCATCCCGCTTCCGCCCGTGTTCGTGCCAGGAACTCCGGACAACAATGATTTTGTTGACTCTACGATCGCCATAGGGAGATCGATTACCACCTTCGCAAAACGCGTTTTTGGGCCCGAGCGACCATCGGTCGTTACCGCGGCGCCCCCGCAGGACGCAAAGAATCCTGAAGGAGCTAAAGCGCCAGGGAAACCGACTGACGAAGATGGGTTTCAGGATCCGAAAGGAGGCGAAAACTGGGTACCAAATCCCAATGGCAAAGGTTACGGGTGGGAGGATTCGAATGGAGATGTGTGGGTTCCAACCGGGCCCGGAAATAGGGCGCACGGAGGTCCGCACTGGGATGTGCAGTCTCAAGCCGGCGGATATAGAAACGTTTATCCCGGCGGTTCTCGGAGGCCTGGCTCATGAAAAACGTCCAAGTAATTGACGGTGCCGACAACTGCACCTACTCGGTTTACGCGTTCACAGAAAACGAATTCTCAATCATCTTCCCAGAGCCAGGCCAGACGATCGAGTTTATCGAGGATGCGGAGAGACGCCTTGGGCCAGAGATACTGGACCACGTCTTGACGGACGTCTGGACCCGCCTCATTAAGAAACCGGAAGTGTTCGGTATACACGGGACATTGTTCTACGAGCTCGAGCACAAGAAGCAGTTTTATCCAACTAAGTCGGAATGCGACGTTGCCGAGCCCCCACACTCGCCTGGCTCGGTTGCAGAAATCAAAGATGGTGGGCGGTGACGGGTTCGAACCGCCGGCCCTCTCGGTGTAAACGAGACGCTCTACCGCTGAGCTAACCGCCCTCCTCGCCGACCGCCTCCTTCAAGCTGCGGCCAGGCTTGAACCTTACCGAATTCGACGGTCCGATCTCAATAGCCACACCCGTCCGCGGGTTGCGACCCGTCGTCGCCTTGCGCGTCGACACCGCAAAACTGCCGAACCCGGTCAGCCGAACCTCTCGCCCCTCGCGCAGCGCCGTCTGGATCGCGTCGAACACGGCGTCCACCGCCTGCCCCGCCTTGGCCGAAGTCAGCCCAGCTTGGTCGGCAACGACGTTCACAATTCCCGCCCGATTCAGTGGTTTATTGTCGGTGAGCGGTCGCGTCGTCGGCATGCCTGCTCCGCCATCGGGACGTCTAGATTATGAGAGCTCGTTCTTTCCCGTCAATGAACGATGACGCTAAAATTCTAGACTAACCCCCTCACCCCCCTCCCGGAGGAGGGGGTTTGAGCGAGGTGAGGGAATTCAGTGCGGCAGCGAGGCGGCCGCCTCAGGTTGCACCACCGGGACGACCGGCTCCGGCGGCTCGGTCCACTCGATCGGTTCCGGCTTGCGAACCAGCGCCTGGCTGATCACCTCATCCACGCTGGCGACGGGGATAATCTTGAGGTGCCGCTTCACGCCCTCCTCGATCTCGACGAGATCCTTCTCGTTCTCCTTCGGGATGAACACGGTGACAATCCCGGCCCGCAACGCCGCAAGCAGCTTCTCCTTCAGCCCGCCGATCGGCAGGACCCGGCCGCGCAACGTGATCTCGCCGGTCATCGCCACATCGCGCCGCACCGGAATACCGGTCATGACGCTGACGATGCTCGTCGCCATCGCGATACCCGCGGATGGACCATCCTTCGGCGTCGCACCCTCCGGCACGTGCACATGGATGTCCCGCTTCTCGAACACGTTCGGCTTAATGCCGAAAGTGATGCTGCGGCTTCGCACATAGCTCAGGGCCGCCGACACGCTCTCCTGCATCACGTCGCCGAGCTTGCCGGTGTGCTTGATCGTGCCCTTGCCCGGCAGCAGCACGCTCTCGATCGTCAGGATCTCGCCGCCGACCTCGGTCCAGGCCAAGCCGGTCACCACGCCAACCATGTCCTCCGCCTCGGTCTCGCCGTAGCGGAACCGCCGCACGCCCGCATACTTCTCGAGGTTCTTGCGGTTGATCGCGACCTTCTTGGTCTTCTTGGTGACGATCTCCTTGACCACCTTGCGCGCGACATTGGCGATCTCGCGCTCCAGGCTGCGCACCCCCGCCTCCCTGGTGTAGTAGCGCACCAGGTCACGGATCGCGTCCTCAGCGAGCGACCATTCCTCCTTCTTCAGCCCGTTCGCCTCGGCCTGCTTGGTCAGCAGGTGCCGCTTGGCGATCTCGACCTTCTCATCCTCGGTGTAGCCGGGGATGCGGATGATCTCCATCCGGTCCATCAGCGGCTGCGGCATGCGCAGGCTATTGGCCGTGGTGACGAACATCACGTCCGACAGGTCGTAATCCACCTCGAGATAGTGGTCGGCAAACGTAGAATTCTGCTCGGGGTCCAGCACTTCAAGCAGCGCCGAAGACGGGTCGCCGCGCCAATCCGCGCCCAGCTTGTCGATCTCGTCGAGCAGGAACAGCGGGTTGCTGGTCTTCGCCTTCTTCATGCCTTGCACGACCTTGCCCGGCATCGAGCCGATATAGGTCCGCCGGTGGCCACGGATCTCTGCCTCGTCCCGCACGCCGCCCAGCGACATGCGCACGAAGTTACGCCCCGTCGCCTTGGCAATGCTGCGCCCCAGGCTGGTTTTGCCCACGCCGGGCGGCCCGACCAGGCACAGGATCGGCCCCCTGATCTTCGGGCTGCGCGACTGCACGGCCAAGTATTCCAGGATCCGCTCTTTGACCTTCGCCAGCCCATAATGGTCGGCGTCGAGCACCTGCTCGGCCTCGTTCACGTCGTTGCTGATCTTGCTGCGCTTCTTCCACGGAATGGACAGCATCCAGTCCAAATAGTTGCGCACCACGGTCGCCTCGGCGCTCATCGGACTCATCGTCCGCAGCTTCTTCAGCTCGGCCAGCGCTTTCTCGCGCGCTTCCTTGGTGAAGCGCGTCTTCTTGATCCGCTCCTCGAGCTCGGCGGTCTCGTCCTTGCCGTCCTCGCCCTCGCCCAGCTCCTTCTGGATCGCCTTGAGCTGCTCGTTCAAATAGTACTCGCGCTGCGTCTTCTCCATCTGCCGCTTGACGCGGTTGCGGATGCGCTTTTCCACCTGCAGGACGCCGATCTCGGATTCCATGTGCGCGAACACACGCTCCAGCCGGTCGCTGACCCGCGACGCCTCGAGCAGCTCCTGCTTCTCGGCGATCTTCAGGTTCAGATGCGCGGAAATCGTGTCGGCAAGCTTGCTCGGCTCCTCGATCTGGTTCAGCGAAACCAGCACTTCCGGCGCGATCTTCTTGTTCAGCTTGATATATTGTTCGAACTGGCCGACTACGGTGCGACCGAGCGCCTCCAGCTCCTTGGCGTCCCCGCCCTGGTCCGGCAGGTCCTGCGTGTAGGCCTCGAAATACGCCTCGGTCTCCGCAAACTGGGTAATCGAAGCCCGGCGGCTGCCCTCGACGAGCACCTTCACCGTCCCGTCCGGCAGCTTCAGCAGTTGCAGGATCGTCGAGATCGTGCCGACGCGGAAGATGTCGTCATGGCCCGGATCGTCCTGCGACGCATTCTTCTGCGCCACCAGCAGGATCTGCTTGTCATCGCGCATCACCGCCTCGAGCGCGCGGACCGACTTCTCGCGGCCCACGAACAATGGCACGATCATGTGCGGGAAAACGACGATATCACGCAGCGGTAGCACGGCTACGGCCTCTGCGGAAACCGGTGAACGCGGGCTTTCGGGCCGCTGCGGATCACTCATAGGACCTCCTTAAGGGACAGTCTGACTCGTCGCATTCGCCCATCATGGCACGACTCGGCGAGTTTTCGGATTAAAACCCCGGAAGAATACCGGCGGCTGGAATCAGGATATCGTAACCCGAGTGGAAGCGAACAAGACCCAGCTTGGCTGGGTCAAGCGCCGCCTTCGGCCCGCTCCTTGCCATAGGTATAGAGCGGGGCGGCGCGGCTTTCGGCCACTTCGCGGTTGATGGTCACCTCTTCGACCCCATCCAGCCCCGGCAACTCAAACATCGTAGACAGCAGGATCGACTCCATGATGGATCGCAGCCCGCGCGCGCCGGTCTTGCGGGCGATCGCGCGTGTCGCCACGGATTTTAGCGCATCTTCGGTAAACGAAAGCTTCACGCCCTCCATCTCGAATAGCCTGGCGTATTGCTTGGACAGCGCATTCTTCGGCTTGGTCAAAATCTCGACCAGCGCCCCCTCGTCCAGGTCCTCGAGCGTCGCCACCACCGGCAGCCGGCCGATGAACTCCGGGATCAGCCCGAACTTCAGCAAATCCTCCGGCTCCACCTCGCGCAGGATCGCCCCGGTCCGCCGCTCGTCCGGCGCCCGCACCTCGGCCCCGAACCCGATCCCCGACCCCTTGCCGCGCGCGCCGATGATCTTCTCGAGCCCGGAGAACGCGCCGCCGCAGATGAACAGGATGTTGGTCGTGTCGACCTGCAGGAACTCCTGCTGCGGATGCTTGCGCCCGCCTTGCGGCGGCACGGAGGCGACGGTTCCCTCCATGATCTTCAGCAGCGCCTGCTGCACACCCTCCCCGCTCACGTCGCGAGTGATGCTCGGATTGTCCGATTTGCGGCTGATCTTGTCGACCTCGTCGATATAGACGATGCCGCGCTGCGCCCGCTCCACGTTGTAGTCCGCCGACTGCAGCAGCTTGAGGATGATGTTCTCCACATCCTCGCCGACATAGCCGGCCTCGGTCAGCGTCGTCGCGTCGGCCATCGTGAACGGCACGTCGAGGATCCGGGCAAGCGTTTGGGCCAGCAGCGTCTTGCCCGACCCGGTCGGCCCGACCAGCAGGATGTTGCTCTTAGCAATCTCGACGTCGTTGTTCTTGGCTCCGTGCGCCAACCGCTTGTAATGGTTGTGCACCGCCACGCTCAGCACTCGCTTGGCGTGCGCCTGGCCAATCACGTAATCATCGAGGACCTTGCAGATCTCCTTCGGCGTCGGCACCCCATCGCGCGACTTCACGAGGTGCGTCTTGTGCTCCTCGCGAATGATGTCCATGCAAAGTTCGACACATTCGTCGCAAATAAAGACGGTCGGCCCAGCGATCAGCTTGCGGACTTCGTGCTGCGACTTGCCGCAGAACGAACAGTAGAGCGTGTTCTTCGAGTCCGGCGACTTACTCATCGACACTCCGGCCCCACCAAATGGGAGCAAGTCTGTAAAGTTTAGACCCGGCGAACCGGTCAAACAAGATAGACCGCCCTGACCCCAGGTCGAGAGCGGGTCGGGGGAATGAACCAAGACATGAGCCCGGTGTCGCGGAATTGCAACGCCCGGAGACGCGCGGTCAGACCTTGGCGAGGTCCGCCGGAACCGGCCGGTTCTCCACCACCTGGTCCACCAACCCGAACTCGCGGGCTTCCTCGGCCGACATAAAGGTGTCGCGCTCCAGTTTGCGCTCGATTGCCTCGACCGGCTGGCCGGTGTGCCGGTGATAGATCTCGTTCAACTGCTTGCGCAAGTGAAGGATCTCCCGCGCCTGGATCTCGATGTCCGATGCCTGGCCCTGCGCCCCGCCGCTCGGCTGATGCACCATCACGCGTGCATTCGGCAGCGCGAACCGCTTGTCCTTGGCCCCGGAACACAGGAGCAGGCTGCCCATGCTGGCCGCCTGGCCGATGCACACCGTGCTGACCGGGCTACGTACATACTGCATGGTGTCGTAGATCGCCAGCCCGGCCGAGACGACGCCGCCGGGGCTGTTGATGTAGAAGCTGATGTCCTTGCTCGGATTGTCGCTCTCCAGGAACAACAACTGCGCGCAGATCAGCGCCGAGACCTGGTCGAAGACCGGTCCCGTCAGGAAGATGATCCGCTCCTTGAGGAGGCGCGAGTAGATGTCGAACGAGCGCTCGCCGCGGGCGGTCTGCTCGATCACCATCGGCACCAGGGTGTTGGTAAACACCTCGACCGGGTCGCGATCCCTCATAATCCGTCAATCCTTCGTTCGATATAGCCTAGATAGGCAGCCACGTGCGCCGGGTCCAGCCAAGCCCGCCGGTTGGCGGGGTCAGGCGGCAGGCTCGGTCTCCGCCGACAGCTCGTCCGGGGTCACGGTGCGATCCTCGACCTTGGCCAGTTCAAGGATGAAGTCCACCACCTTGTCCTCGAAGATCGGTCCCCGCAGCCCCTCGGCGGCCTGCGGGTTCTTGCGGAAGAACTCCATCACCTGCTGCTCCTGCCCCGGATACCGCCCCGCCTCGTTGCGCATGGCGCGACTCATCTCGTCCGAAGAGACTTGGATGCCATTCGACCGCCCGATCTCCGACAGCAGCAGCCCCAGCCGCACCCGCCGCTCGGCGATCGCCCGGTATTCGGACTTCAGCGTCTCCTCGTCCTTGCCCTTGTCCTCCTCGTCGCCCTTGCCCTCCTTGAGGTCACTCTCGACGCGCTGCCAGATCGCGTTGAACTCGCCGTCCACCATGCTCTGCGGCACCGGAAACGACGCCGCGGCCGCCAGCGCGTCCAGCAACTCGCGCTTGATGCGCATCCGGCTAAGGCCATCATACTCGCGCTGCATCTGCCGCGTCAGAATGTCGCGGACTTCCTCGATGTTCTCGAAACCCAGCTTTTGCGCCAGCGCGTCGTCGAGTGCGGCGGGCTTGCCCTGCTGCAGCGTCTTGGCCGTAATGTCGAAGCTGGCCGCCTTACCGGCAAGTTCGGTCGCATGGTAGGCCTCGGGGAACGTCAGCGGGATTTGCCGCTGCTCGCCGGCCCGCATGCCCTCCATCCCTTCGGAGAATCCCGGGATAAACCCGGTGCCGCCCAGCTCGACCGGCATGTCCGACCCGGTGCCGCCAGGGAACGGCACGCCCTCGACCGAGCCCACGAAATCGACGGTCAACGTATCGCCCACCTGGGCGCCGCGGTCCTCGGTGACCGGCTCCAGCTCGCGATGCCGCTTGGAAAGCTCCACCAGCGCCGTATCGACCGTCTCGGTGGCAGGCGTGGCACGCAACCGGTTCAGCTGGATGCCGGCAAAGTCAGGCATCGGGATCTCCGGCAGCAGCTCGAGCTCGACGGTAAACTGCAGATCCTGCTTGTCCTCGAGCTGGGTGACGTCGATCTTCGGCTGGCTGGCAGCGCGCAGCCCGCGATCGGTCAGCACCTGCTGGGTGGCGGAGTTGACACTTTCCTCGAGCACTTCGGACATCACGGCGGTCCCGAACCGTTGCCGGACGACGGTCATCGGCACCTTGCCCGGCCGGAAACCCGGCAGCTTGACGGTCTTGCCGAGTTCGGTCAGCCGCTTGGTCCGCTTATCCTCGATGTCGGACGCCGGCACGGTGATGGCGAAGCCGCGCTTCAGCCCCTCGGAGAGCGTCTCGGTAACCTGCATGACCTTCGGTCCTTGTCTCTCTAGCATCGTTGGTGCGGGCGGAGGGACTTGAACCCCCACGGCTTGCGCCACCAGAACCTAAATCTGGCGTGTCTGCCAATTTCACCACGCCCGCACGTGTGTAAGCGGCGGCGTGTAGCGCCTGGGGATGGCGGGAGCAAGGCGGCCAGCTTAAACTGCGATAGAGTAGTGCCGGGCGGTGGCCGGAGGACGATCTTGGCGAACGATCTTTACGAGGCCGACATCCTGGAGTGGTCGCAACACCAAGCCGACCTGCTGCGCCGCCAGGCCGCTGGGGAGAAGCTGAACGAAGCCCCGGACTGGGCCAACATCATCGAGGAGATCGAGGACGTGGGCGGCAACGTGCTTCGAGGCGTCCGCTCGCATCTGCTGCAGGCCATGCTGCACGAGCTGAAGGCCCGGGCTTGGCCGCAATCACGGGACGTGCCGCATTGGAGGGCCGAGATGCGCGGCCATCGTGGCGATGCCGCGGACGACTTCACCTCCTCCATGCGGCAGCATATCGACCTGGCCGCCCTCTACAGCCGAGCGCTGCAGCGCCTGCCTCCATCTAGTGACGGGGTGCCTGCCTTGCCGGTTCCCGCGTCCTGCCCCTGGACGCTTGACGCACTCTTGGGCGAAGCGGAGTTGGACTGAAAAGGTCAGTTTCTCGGTCCGAGCCCCCGCCCCCGCCCGATCACCCCCTCCCCGAACCGCCCCCGCAACGCATCCACCGCCCGCTGCGCCGCTACCCGCCGCCCCGCCTCCGGATCTGCCAAATCCCCCCGATCCGCCAGCTCCGCCGAAACCAACGGATTCGCCCCGACCCCGATCAGCCGAAACGCCGTCCCATCGGCCTCCCGCTGCAGCAACCCCCGCGCCGCCTCGAACAGCAGGTCCGGCAATTGCGTCGGCCTAGCCAGCCGCCGATTGCGAGTCCGCAGCGCGAACCCGGCCGTCTTCAGCTTCAGCACCACGCCGCCCGCGGCCAGCTCCTGCTCCCGCAACCGCCGCGCCAGCTTTTCTGCGAGTCGCCAGAGCTGCCGCTCCAATGCCGCCCGCTCCGTCAAATCCGTATCGAAGGTCGTCTCCGCCGAGATCGACTTCGCCGCCTCGCCCGTATGCACGATCCGGACGTCCTCGCCCCGCGCCCGTCTTACCAGGCTTGGCCCATCCTCCCCCAACCGCGCCCGCGCCTGCCGGTCGTCCAGCCCCTGCAAATGCGCCAAATGCGTGATCCCCAGCCCCTTCAGCTTGCGCTCCAGCACCGGCCCCACGCCCGGCAACAACCCCACCCGCTCGTCGGCCAGCACCGCAGCCGCATCGCTCCCCAGCACCGCAAACCCCCGCGGCTTGTCCCGCCCCGCCGCGATCTTCGCCAGCAGCCGGTTGCCCGCCAGCCCGATCGATACCGTCACCCCCACCTCGGTCTCCACAAGCTGCGCGAACCGTGCCAGCACCGAAGCGGGCGGCGCCCCATGCAGCGCCTCGGTCCCCCGCAAATCCATCACCGCCTCGTCGATCGACAACGGCTGCACCAGCGGCGTCAGCGCCCCCATCAGCCCCCGCACCTGCCGCGCCGCCGCCGCATACTTGGAAAAATCCGGCCGGATCACCACCGCCTCCGGGCACAGCTTCAGCGCCTTGAACATCGGCATCGCGCTGTGCACGCCATACAGCCGCGCAATGTAACAGGCCGTCGTCACCACGCCCCGTACCGCGCCCCCTACGATCACCGGCGACCCGGCCAGCTCCGGCCGGTCCCGCTTCTCCACGCTCGCATAGAACGCGTCGCAATCCACATGCGCGATCGCCAGCGCAAACAGCTCGGGGTGGCTCACCACCCGGCGCGAGCCGCACCCCTCGCACGTCTCCGCCCGCGTCTGCCGGAAGCAATCCCGGCAAAGCCTAGCCATCGTCCGGCCACAACCACGCCGCCCCCCGCACCCCGGAACTATCCCCGTGCCGATTGCGCACGATCGGCGTGTCCACGGTGTCGCTGAACACGTAGCGCCGCAGCAGCGCCGGCACCCGCTCATACAGATGAGCCATATTCGACAACCCGCCGCCCAGCACGATCACATCGGGATCCAGCACATCCACGATCACCGCCAACCCCCGCGCCAGCCGGTCCGCATGCCGCTCCAACGCCCCCCGCGCCCGCGCATCCCCGCCCGCTTCCCGCTCCAGCAGCGCCGCACCATCCGCCACCCCGCCAGACCGCGCCAACCCAGGCCCCGCCAAGTAAAGCTCCAAGCACCCGCGCTGCCCACACCAGCAAGGCGGCAAGGGATACTCGTCCGCCTCCGGCCAAGGCAGCGGCGTATGCCCCCACTCCCCTGCGACCCGGTGCCGGCCACCCAATACCTTCCCATCCACCACGATCCCGCCGCCGCAGCCCGTCCCCAGGATCACCCCGAACACGCACCGCGCCCCCCGCCCCGCGCCATCCGTCGCCTCGCTGAGCGCAAAGCAATTGGCATCGTTGTCTACCCGCACGGGCCGCCCAATCGCCGCCTCCAGATCCCGATCCAGCGCCTGCCCAATCAAGATCTGCGTGTTCGCGTTCTTCACCAGCCCGGTCGCCGGGCTGATCACCCCCGGAATGCCCACCCCCACGCTCGCCCGCACCCCGGCCTCCGACTCCGCCGCTTCGACGAGCCCCGCCATCGCCCGGATGATCTCCGGATACGCCCCCGGCGTCTCCGCCCGTCGCCGCAGCCGGATCTCCCCCGCCAAATCGAGCAGGACGATCTCCGTCTTGGTCCCGCCCAGGTCGATGCCGATGCGATAGCCCATGGCAAGCGCTTATATTCTACCGCGCTGCTTGCTCAAGCGCAGCCAGCGGGAGAGATTAAGGCCATGAGGCGCAGCCGAGAGACTAATGCATGAGCGAGACCGTCCTCGACGTCAAAGGCATGACCTGCCCCCTCCCTGTGCTCCGCGCCAACCGCGCCCTTCGCAGCCTGCCCCCCGGCGCTCGCCTGCGCGTGCTCGCCACCGACCGCGCCTCCGTCGCCGATTTCCAGGCCTTCTGCCGCGAAACCGGCCACGCCCTCATCGCCCAGGGCGAGGAAGCCGGCGTCTTCAGCTTCACCATCCGCAAGCGCCCCGACCCGGTGGAGGCCCCCTAATGCCCGTCGCCCTCTTCACCCATCCCGCCTGCCTCGGCCACGACACCGGCCCGCTCCACCCGGAATCGCCCGCCCGCCTCCGCCGGGTCCTGCAAGCCCTCGAACACCCCGACTTCGTCCCCCTGCTCCGCGAGCAGGCGCCCGAAGCCACCACAGCCCAGCTCGAGCTCGCCCACCCCGCCGACTACGTCGACGCCATCCTCGCCATCCAGCCCGACGAGGGCGAATCCGTCTATCTCGACGGCGACACCCTCATGAGCCACGGCAGCCGCGCCGCCATCCTGCGCACGGTCGGCGCCCCCATCGCCGCCGTCGACGCCGTCATGGAAGGCTGGGCCACCGCCGCCTTCGCCGCCGTCCGCCCGCCGGGTCACCACGCCGAGCGGGCCCGCGCCATGGGCTTCTGCCTGTTCAACGGCGCCGCCATCGCCGCCTGGCACGCCCGCGCCCGCTGGGGCATCAAGCGCGTCGCCATCGTCGACTTCGACGTCCACCACGGCAACGGCACCCAGCACATCCTGGAGACCGACCCCGACTTCTTCTACGCCAGCAGCCACCAATCGCCCTGCTACCCCGGTACCGGCGCCGCCTCCGAGCGCGGCGTCGCCGACAACGTGGTCAACATGCCGCTCCGCCCGGGCTCCGGCAGCGCCCAGTTCCGCCAAGCCTGGGAAGCCACCGCCATCCCGGCGCTCGACGCCTTCGCCCCGGAACTGCTCATCATCTCCGCCGGCTTCGACGCCCACCGCGCCGACCCGCTGGCCGATTTGCGCCTGGAAACCGAAGATTTCGGCTGGATTACCGACCAACTCATGGCCGTCGCCGACCGGCATTGCGCCGGCAAGCTAGTCTCGGTGCTTGAGGGCGGCTACGACCTCGACGCGCTCGCCGCCTCCGCCGCCTTGCACGTCCGGCGGCTCATGCGGCAGTAGGAAGCCCAGTAACCAACGAGGGCCGCATGGCGGACGACATTTCCACCCTCTCCTTCGAGGACGCGCTGGCGGAGCTGGAGCGGATCGTCCGCGGCCTCGAAGGCGGCCAGCAGAAGCTCGAAGACGCCATCGTCGGCTACGAGCGCGGCGCCGCGCTGCGCCGGCACTGCGAAACCAAGCTCGCCGAGGCCGAAGCCCGCGTCCAGGCCATCGTCGAGAAGTCGGACGGCTCGCTGGCCCTGAAGGTCATGGAATGAGCGCGTCCGTGGCCATCAACATCCCAGAAATCCTCGCCGAGCAGGCGCGCGTCGTCGAAGAGGCGATCGACTCGCTGCTCCCCGTGCCGGAGGGCCCGGAACGCCGCCTGCTCGAAGCGATGCGCTACGCGACGCTCGGCGGCGGCAAACGCATGCGCGGCTTCCTGGTGATGGAAGTCGCCGGCCTGTTCGGCGTCGCCACCGCCTGCGCCGCCCGAGTCGCCGCCTCGGTCGAGATGCTGCACGCCTACTCCTTGGTCCACGACGACCTGCCCTGCATGGATGACGACGACGTCCGCCGCGGCCAGCCGAGCACCCACCGCGCCTTCGACGAGGCCACCGCCGTCCTCGCCGGCGACGCGCTGCAATCCCGCGCCTTCGAGATCCTCGCCGAGCCCGACACCCATTCCGACCCGGCCGCCCGCTGCGAGCTGGTCGCCGCCCTCGGTCTGGCCAGCGGCTCGCGCGGCATGGCCGGCGGCCAGATGATCGACATGGCCACCGAAGGCCAAACCCTCACCGCCGCCGAAATCGGCCGCCTGCAGGCGCTCAAGACCGGCCGCCTGATCCAATACAGCGCCGAAGCCGGCGCCATCCTCGGCCGCGCCGCCCAGCAAGTCCGCACGCATATCGCGTGGTACGGCCGCGACCTCGGCGGCGCCTTTCAGATCGTCGACGACGTGCTGGACGCAGTCGGCACCACCGAGGGCATCGGCAAGACCGCGGGCAAGGACGAAGCCGCCGGCAAAGCGACCCTGGTCAGCCTCATGGGCGTCGACCGCGCGCGCGCCACCGCCGAGATGCTGGCCGAGCAAGCCGCCAAGCACCTCGACGTCTTCGGCCCCGAAGCCGGCCGCCTCCGCGCCCTAACCCAGTTCGTCGTCTCCCGCCAAAGCTGACCTCACCCCGGCCTGAATGCCCAAGCGCCGCGCCGACCAAGCGCTCGTCGATCTCGGCCTCGTCGAAAGCCGCACCCGCGCCCAGGCCCTGATCCTCGCCGGCAAGGTCTGGACCGGCGACACCCGCATCAACAAGGCCGGCGATCTGCTGTCCGTTGGCGCCCCGCTCCAAGTCCGCGGCCAGGACCATCCCTGGGCCTCCCGCGGCGGCCTCAAGCTCGACCACGCCCTTCACCACTTCAACCTCTCGCCCGCCGGCCGCATCTGCCTCGACATCGGCGCCAGCACCGGCGGCTTCACCAGCGTTTTGCTCCACCACGGCGCCGCCCGCGTCTACGCCGTCGACGTCGGTCACGGCCAGCTCGCCTGGTCGCTGCGCTCCGACCCCCGCGTCATCGTCCGCGAACGCGTCAATGCCCGTTATCTCTCGCCCGGGCAAATTACCGAACCCATCCAGGCCCTGGTCTGCGACGCCAGCTTCATCGGTCTTGAGACGTTGCTGCCGCGCCCGCTCGCGCTCTGCGCGCCCGGCGCCTGGGCGGTCGCGCTGATCAAGCCGCAATTCGAGGCAGGACCCGGCCAGGTCGGCAAGGGCGGCGTCGTCCGCGACCCCGCCATCCACCAAGCCGTCTGCGCCCGCATCACCGCCTGGTGGTCCGCCTTACCGGGCTGGACGGTCACCGGAATCGTCGAAAGCCCGATCACCGGCCCTGAAGGCAATCGTGAATTTTTAATAGCCGCCGCGTTAGCGCATTAACCGCAAAATCACTTCTGCCGCTAAGCTACACTTAACAGTAGCCGGGCCGCCACGCGGCGAGCTCGCAGTTAGCCGCGCTCCTGCGCGCCCAAGAGAAGCTTTGTTGAAAGCAGATCTGCCCAGCATCCGGCGATCTTTTGCCGGGCGATCATTTGCGTTACTCTGAGATAATTTCCGAGCGGCATTGACCCGCAATTGGGGGGACATTTCAGCATGAGCATACGCACGCTTCTCGTGAGTTCGTTGCTGCTTGGATCAGCCGGGATCGGCGTCGCGCAACCGCTCAGCGGCCTCTATATCGGCGCCGGAGCCGGCGTTAATCTTTCGCAAACCGCCGTTTCGGCCAACGGCCACACCCATATCAGCACCGATGCCGGACCGGTCGGCGTGGCCGCGCTCGGTTGGGGCTTCGGCAACGGACTGCGCGCCGAACTCGAAGGCAGCTATCGCAGCAACGAGGTGAGCCGGCTGCAGACCGTCCGGGATAACGGCTTGCTTGAGGACACCGGGAACGTACAGGGCCGGATCGGAACCGCCGCGGCCATGGCCAACCTGCTTTACGACATCGATCTGACCCGTTTCGCGATCCCAGTCACCCCCTACATTGGCGCCGGCATCGGCTATGGCTGGCGAGACTACGACGACGTTTCCGGGGAAGAGCCGCTTGCCTTGACTCTTCCCGGAAACAATGTCGCGCGCGGCAACGGCGTCACCACCCGGATGGGCACTTACGGGCATCTGGCGTTCCAAGCGATCGGCGGCGTCGCCGTGCCGCTTTCCTTTCTTCCCGGAGCCCAATTGACCGCCGAATACCGGTTTTTCGTCATGGAGCACACGCGGTTCGGTGCGGAAGATATTCTGCACACCACGAATAGCTTCAACGGCTCCGTCCCCTCCACCCGCGGCTACGGCTATGACGATTACCGCAGCCACTCCGTGCTGATCGGGCTGCGCTACGCGTTCTCGTCGGCGCCCCCGCCAATCGCACAAGCAGCGCCCCCGGTCGCGCCGATCGCCGCGTCGCGCACCTATTTGGTCTTCTTCGACTGGGATCGGGCCGACCTGACCGATCGTGCGCGACAGATCATCGGCGAGGCCGCGCAGGCAACCACGCGCGTGCAAGTGACGCGGATCGAGGTTGACGGCTACACCGACCTTTCTGGCTCAGCCGCTTACAACCAGGGACTTTCGGTCCGCCGCGCCCAGGCCGTAGCCGCCGAATTGGCGCGCGATGGTGTCCCGCGCGCGGCAATTGCCGTGCAAGGCTTCGGCGAGTCCGACCCGCTGGTCCCAACCGCCGCCGGCGTCCGCGAGCCGCAGAACCGCCGCGTGCAGATCATCTTGCGCTAGCCCGGCTGGGCTGCCCAGCTGTCGACCGCCAAAACGCTTGACCCCGCCGCAGCCCATATGTTCCTGTTCTGTTCATGCTCAACCAACCCACTCCGGCAGACCCGATCGATCTCGCCGCCCAAGTCGCCGACGACGCCCAATTCTACCGCGCCGTCCTGCACGAGATGATCAACGCCGGCGTCGACCACGTCCGCATCGGCGCCGCTCACGCCAAAGACCGCGCCGCCGATGGCCAAGCCAACTCTGCCGCCGCTCGCGCCGCCCAGCATCGCCTCGCCGCCCGCAAGCGCATCATCCGCAAGGTCGAAGACGTCATCCAGCGCGAGGCGCCCAACCCCAGCGAGCAGGAAACCCTTCGGGCCGAGCTGCTCGACCGCCTCGACCGCCCCGATTTCGAGGACGAGATCGCCGGTCGCCCCATCGACGAGGTCATCACCGACATCGTCCGCGACCTCGGCCTCGCCAGCCCGGACGCCGGCCCGCCCGCCTGGAAGCGCCGCACCCCCGAGGACATCGCACTCCTCTCCGCCCGCGCTGCAGGCGCCGCGCCGGCAACCGGCCAGCCCCGCACCGCAACCATCAGCGTCCTGCACCCCGCCTGTTCCCAAACGTTGGAACGCGCCTTCGGCCTCGCCGCCCGCCACTGATCGAGTAGCGCCTCATGGCGGCCGGCCTCAAGCCGTCTTCGCCGCGCTTTGTCCGGCGTATCGATTGGTCCGGAACGGCACCCCCAAATTCTCCCGCAGCGTCGCCCCCTCGTACTCCGTCCGGAACAGCCCCCGACGCTGCAGCTCCGGGATCACCGTCTCGACAAAATCCTCCAGCGGCTGCGTGTAGTATGGCGAGAGCATCGTGAAGCCGTCCGCCGCGCCCTCCTTGAACCATTCCTCCATCATGTCGGCCAACCCCATCGGCGTCCCGACATAAACCAAGTGCCCCAAGCTGAACGTAAACCGCCGCCCCAACTCCCGGATCGACAAATTCTCCCGCCGCGCTAAATCGATCAGCATCTTCTGCCGCGCCTTCGCCGCGTTGCTCGGCGGCAGCTCCGGCAGCGGCCCATCCAGCGGGAACTTTCGCAAGTCCAAGTCGCCCGCCAGCCGCTGCACGCTTGCCAGCGCCCCATCCTCCGAAGCTCCCGCCACCATGGCGTTGTATTTCGCCCGCGCCTCGCTCTCCGTCGGCGCCAGCACGTACCGAATCCCCGGCATGATCTTCAAATGGTCCGGATGCCGCCCAAACCGCGCCATCCGCCCCTTCAGCCCGCGATAGAACCCCTGCGCCTCCTCGAGCGAGACCTGCGCCGTGAACACCACGTCGGCCGTCCGC
The DNA here is from genome assembly GCA_965276815.1 of Acetobacteraceae bacterium. Lineage (GTDB taxonomy): Bacteria > Pseudomonadota > Alphaproteobacteria > Acetobacterales > Acetobacteraceae > JAVVHH01. Next base: position 222,783 of record CBDIBE010000006.1, read on the forward strand.
GCCGCCAGCTCGCACCCCGGGTCCGACGACCCGGCCTGCGCGATCACCGGATAGCCCTGCGGCGACCGGGCCACATTCAGCGGCCCATGCACCGCGAAATGCTTCCCCTTATGCCCCAGCACATGCAGCTTCGACGGTTCGATATACTGCCCGCTCGCCCGGTCCCGGATGACCGCGTCATCCTCCCAGCTATCCCACAACCCGGTGACCACATCGTAGAACTCCTCCGCCCGCTCGTAGCGCAGCGAATGCTCCATGTGCTTGTCCTGGCTGAAGTTCAGTGCCTCGTCCACGTTCTGCGAGGTCACCAGATTCCAGCCGGCGCGCCCGTTGCTGATGTGGTCGATCGTGGCGAACTTGCGCGCAATGCTGAACGGGTCGTTGTAGGTCGTCGTCGCCGTCGCGATCAAACCCACCCGCTTTGTCGCCACCGCCAGCGCCGCAAGCAGCGTCAGCGGCTCGAGCCGCACGCACCGCGCCGCCTCCGCCAGCGCCTCCGCCTTGCCCCCCGACAGATAGAACGCCGGCGCCACCGCCGCGCTGTCCTGGAAGAACAGCATGTCCATCTTGCCGCGCTCGGCCGTCTGCGCCAGCCGCACGCAGTCGGGAAACTCCATGTCGGTCGGCCGCGCCCCCGGCATCCGCCAATAGCCCGGCGGATGGCAGAACGCCGTCAATTTCATCTGCCGCATCCCGCTCGCTCCTATCGGCCGTCCCGCCGCACGTTCATCGCCAGCGTGTACTGGTCCGCCCGCGGCTGCAACGTAAGGTCCTTTCGCAGGCCCCAAGACGCCTTACGAACAACAGCGGCAGCGCCGCCTGCTGCTCCATCGCATACCGCACAGCGTGCTCGGTCAACCGCTCGCGTTCCGCGTCATCGAACGTGCCGTCCACCTTCGCCAGCATGCCATCCAACTTGGGATTCGAGAATGCCGCACTTGCGAAGTTAGTTCAGGAAGAAAGTCGGCCGCCCTGGCCCGGTCCCAGGATCGGCCGTCCGGAAGATTCGCATCTCGCCACCGCCCGGAAAGGTCACCACCTCCACCCCGTCCGGCCGCTTGATCACCGGCACCGGCGCCCCCGACCACACCGCGGCGATCAGCTTGGCATATTGCGCGTTTGGCCCCGGCGTCAGCGAGTGGTAGGCCGCGGCCGCCTCGGGCCAATCCTTCAACCTGGCATACAAGCTGTTCAGGAACCGCGCCGCATACTCGACATTCGGCTTGGGGTCGAACGCCTCGTCGAGCGAGCGGAACGCGTCGGGGTGATACATCAGGTTGACCTGCATGCAGCCCACGTCGATCGAGATCACGCCCCGCGCCTGCAGCGCCTGCACCGCCTCGATCGCCTCCGCCTTGCTCGGATAATAGGTTCCGACCCCCTCGGCCGTCACCGTCCACGGCCACGGGTGGCGCTGGCCGGTGCGCGCATCGCTGCGCCCGCTCTCCACCAGGCCGATCGCCGCCAGCAGACCCGGCGCCGTATGCGCGCGCAGCTCGGCCGCGGCGATCGCGGGTTCGCACGCCGGCGGCGGCGGGACGCGAGGCGCCCCCCAGGCGGGCAGCGCGATCATGCAGGCAAGCCAGGCAAGGCGCATGCCGCCCGTATGGCTGGATCGGCCGCTTGCCGCAACTCGCCGCACCGCGGCAAGATCGCCTATGACCTTTTCCCTCCTGGTCCGCGACCCCTCCGGCGCGTTCGGCGCCGCCGTCGCCTCCAAATTCTTCGCCGTCGGCGCCTTGGTCGTCCACGTCGAGGGCGGCGTCGGCGCGCTCGCCACCCAGGCCTTGATCAACCCGATATACGCCGTGCACGGCATGGCCCGGCTCCGCGCCGGCGAAGAGCCGCAGGCAATCGCCGACGCGCTCACCGCGCCAGACCCCGGGCAGGACCAGCGCCAACTGCACATCATCGACGGCCACGGCCGCATCGGCCAGCATACCGGCGCCGATTGCGTCGCCTGGGCCGGCCATGTCCGCGGCACAAACATATCGGCCGCCGGCAACATGCTGGCCGGGCCCGGCGTGGTCACGGCGATGCTCGACGGGTTCGCCCGCACCGAGGGCAGCCTCGCCGAACGCCTGATCGCGGCGCTGCAAGCCGGCGAGAACGCCGGCGGCGACAAGCGCGGCCGCCAGAGCGCGGCGGTAAGAATCTGCATCGCCGACCCCTACCCCGACGTGGACATCAGGGCCGACGACCATCCGGACCCGCTGGCCGAGTTGCGCCGGCTGCACCGTGTCAGCCTCGAGCGCTACGCCGTGCTCCGCCGCTTCATGGCTGGACGCGACGATCCCTGGGGCACGCTCGACCGGACGGTGATCGAGGCCGCGATCCAACAGGACAGTCGCTGAGCCCCCTTCACACCGGGCGCAAGCTCAGGGCATCATTGCGCAAGCACACGGAGACAACAACGATGCGCCGCTTCGCCGCCTGTCTCGCCCTCTTCGCCGCCGCCGCGGCCCCGGCCCACGCCTACACCGCCATCTACTCCTTCGGCGACAGCCTCTCGGATGTCGGCAACGACTATCTCGCAACCTCCGGCGCCGAGCCCTCCGCACCTTATTTCGCCGGCCGCTTCTCCAACGGCCCGAACTGGCTCGACGATCTCGCCGCCTATTACGGCGTGGGCCCGCTGCTCCCCAGCCTGGCCGGCGGCACCGACTACGCCTTCGGCGGCGCCCGCTCCGGCGCGAACACCATCGTCCCGCTGTCCGGCACGGCCGCGCTCGTGCCGAGCGTCGACGCGCAGGTAGCTTCGTTCGTGAGCACGGTCGGCGCCGCACCGTCCACTGCGCTGTACACTGTGTGGAGCGGCGCCAACGACATCATCGCCGCCATCTCGGCCGCTGCCATCAATCCGGCGACAAACCTCACGTCGGCGATCTCTCAAGCGGTTACCGACGAGGTGGATGCTGTCGAGGGGCTGCTCGCTGACGGCGCGACGAGCCTGCTCGTCGTCGGCAACCCCGACCTCGGCGCGACGCCATCCCTCCTCTCCACCCCGCTGGCCGGGCTCGGCACGGCGCTCACAGAGGAATTCGACACCTCGCTGCAGACGCAGATCTCGGCGCTCCCGGGTGTCAGCTACCTGAACCTGTTCCCGCTGATCGCGGACGCGCCCGAATACGGCTTCACGAACACGACGACGGCCTGCTTCGTCTCGCCCACCGGCGGCTACGGCGATCCGAACTACCTCACCGATGGCTCGCTCTGCTCCCTGACGCAGGCCGGGCAGGATACCCATTTGTTCTTCGACACCCTGCACCCGACCGAAGCCGGCTACGCGGTCGTCGCGGAATTGGCGGTGCCCGAGCCGCGCAGCCTAGCCCTCCTGGCACTCGGCGTCGCCGCGTGCCTATGGGTCCGGCGCACCCGCCTACTCGTCTGAAGAGTCGCGCCGGTTGGTGAACCGCGCATTCCCCAGCCCGGTGCCGATCGTCATCGCGCCCCAGCGCTCCACATCCTGCATGAACGGCGCCTCGCTGAGCCCCTGAACGACCGCGTCGTTGTGCATGGCCACATTTGTCTCATGCCGGCCAATACGCGGGATCGCCTGGCGCAGCCGCTCCGGCAGGTTGAACGATTGGCTCTCCCAATTCCCCGGCAGATTCTGCCCGCCGCGCTCGATCGACCCGTCAGCCGCAATCAGGCCGGGACAGCCAACCGCAATGAACGGCGCCAGGCTGAGCGAGTGCTTCTTCGCCTCCTTGATCATGCCTTGCAGCATCTCGACGATCCGCTCCACCGCCTCGTCGCGCTTCGGCTTATCGTCGCGATGCCGCCACACCTCGGTCGCGGCCACCTCGCTCTTCGACAGGTTCTTCGCCCGCTTCTGATGCAGCGCGACCAAGCCGACCCGCGCATTGGTCCCGCCGATATCCATAGCGAGGATGCTGTCGTGCCCGTCGAAGATCCAGCTCGGCGCCAGCTGCGCGCCGCCGATCAACCCCGCCTCGTCCGGGTGGTGCCGGATCGGCGTCAACTCGATCCCAACCCCTTCGGAGCGCAGGATCACGCCGGCTCGTCCGATCGCCAGCCCCCCGACCCGGCCGCCGCTGAACCCGCCGCCGACCACGACCCGCTCGGTATCCGCCCATCCCTTCAACTTCAGGAAGCGCCGGATGACGCCGGCGAATTCCTGCGCAAATGACTCGATCGCGGTGTGCACCACCGCCGCTTCCTCCGGCGTTCCTTCGGCCAGCAGCTTGTCGAGCGTCTCCGCTCGCAGCTCCTCGGTCGGCGTTTCCCCTAACGGATCGGGCCCGCTGCCGGCGACGCTCTCGCGAACGTCGTCGAGCAGCGAGCGGAAAGCCCGCCGGCTGGCGCGGTCTCCCGTAAACCCCTCGCCGTCCCGCAACTCCGCGTTGTACGCGTCCACGATCACGGCAGGCAGCAGCTTCCCGCCGTGCTCGATGGACATCGACATCAGGATTGCAATGCGAACAGCAGCAGCGAGCGCGGCGTCACGTCATACGTATCACCGATTGCGAAACGCTGCGCGTCGTCGCGTTCCGGCACGTTGGTGTCCAGCACGAGCTCCCAGCTTTTGCCGTTGGTGCATTCCGGCAGGGTGAACCCGACCATGTCGTGATGCGCGTTGACCACGATCAGCATTGTCACGTCACTGCCCGACTTACGAATGCCGGTCGGCTGCGCGCGGCCGTCGATCAGCATGCCGAAGCACTTCATGCGGCCATCGTCCCAATCGCTGCCCTGCATGTCATGACCCGAGGCGTTGACCCAAGTGACGTCCTTGACCCCGCCGAGATCGGGCAATTCCACCCCAGTGAAGAAGCGGATGCGATGCAGGATCGGGTAGCGCTGCCGCAACCGGGTCAACCGGCGGACGAGTTCGGCCTGCTTGATCCCCCACTCCGGAATGTCCCAGTCGAGCCAGCTGATTTCGTTGTCCTGGCAGTAGGCGTTGTTGTTGCCCTCCTGCGTGCGGCCGAACTCGTCGCCCGCCAGCAGCATCGGCGTGCCCTGCGACAGGAACAGCGTCGCCAGCATGTTGCGCATCTGCCGCTGCCGCGCCGCGTTGATCTCGGCATCGTCGGTCTCACCCTCGACGCCCATGTTCCAGCTATGGTTGTTGTCGTTGCCGTCCCGGTTGTCTTCGCCGTTGGCCTCGTTGTGCTTGTCGTTGTAGCTGACGCTGTCGCGCAGGGTGAAACCATCATGCGCGGTGATGAAATTCACCGAAGCCCACGGCTTGCGCCCGCGCTTGTTGAACATGTCGGCCGAGGCCGCCAGCCGCGAGGCGAGCACCGGCGATTGATGCTCGTCGCCCTTCCAGAACGCCCGCACATCGTCGCGGAACCGGTCGTTCCACTCCGCCCAGCCCGGCGGGAACCCGCCGACCTGATACCCGCCGGGCCCGACATCCCAGGGCTCGGCAATCAGCTTGACCCCGTTCAGCACCGGGTCCTGCTGGCAGACATGCAGGAAGCCGCTGGACTGGTCGAAGCCAAAGGTTTCGCGCGCCAAGATGGTGCCGAGGTCGAAGCGGAACCCGTCCACATGCATCTCCTGCACCCAGTAGCGCAGGCTATCGACGACCATCTGCAGCACACGCGAATTCGACAGGTTCAGCGTGTTCCCAGTGCCGGTATCGTTGATATAGAACCGCTGCTGGTCCGGCAGCAGACGGTAATAGCTGGCGTTGTCGATGCCGCGGAACGACAGGCTGGGGCCGTTCTCGTTGCCTTCCGCGGTATGATTATAGACGACGTCCAGGATCACCTCGAGCCCAGCATCATGGAAATGCGCGACCATCTCCTTGAACTCGGCATGCGCAAAGGCGGGCTTGCTGCTGTACCGCGGGTCCGGCGAGAAGAAGCCGATCGTGTTGTAGCCCCAATAATTCGTCAGCCCCTTGTCGATCAGGTAGCTGTCGTTGACGAAGGTGTGGATGGGCAGCAACTCGACGCTGGTGACGCCGAGCGCGCGGACCCAGTCGACCACTTCCTTGACCGCCAGGCCGGAATACGTCCCTTTCAGATCTTCCGGCACTTTTGGATGCCGCTTGGTAAAGCCGCGGACGTGCATCTCGTAAACGATCGTCCGCTCCCACGCGATTTCCGGCCTCCGGTCGCGCAGCCAGGTGAAGGCCGGGTCGATCACGACGCATTTCGGCATGTTTGGCGCGCTGTCGCGCTCATCGAACGTCAAATCGTCGCCGGTCTCCAGTTGGTAACCGAACACCTCGGGTCCCCACCGCAACTCGGCCGCGTGCCCCTTCGCGTAGGGGTCGAGCAACAGCTTGTTCGGATTGAACCGATGCCCGGCCTCGGGCTCCCACGGGCCATGCACGCGATAGCCATACACTGTCCCCGGGCGCGCATCGGGCAGGTAGCCGTGCCAGACCTCGTCGGTATATTCCGGAAGTTCAATGCGCTCCAGCTCGGTCGTGCCTTCCTGGTCGAACAGGCACAACTCGACCTTGGTCGCGTTCGCCGAAAACAGCGCGAAGTTGACGCCAACGCCGTCCCAGGTAGCGCCCAGCGGATGAGGCAAACCTTCGGATATCCGTGATGCGCGAAGTATCTCGGTCAAAATCGGGCCCGCCTTTGCTTTGGATGCTCCGGAACAGCGCATCCGGGGCATCCAGGGTTGCAGCCAAATCGGGACTCAATTGCGGCAGGCGCATTTACAAATCTCGCAAGATAGGCGTATATGCACGCGATGAGCACGCTCGCCGCGTCTGCCCGACCTGGCCATGCCGCCCGCACCCAAGCGCTGCTTGAATCGCCGATCCTGACGACCATGCTACGCCTTGCCGCGCCCAACGTCCTCGTGATGCTGGCGCAGGCATCGACCGGGTTGGTCGAGACCGCGTTCGTCGGCCGGCTCGGCACTTCGGCGCTGGCGGGCATGGCGCTGGTCTTCCCAGGCATCATGCTGATGCAGATGATCTCTGGCGGCGCCATGGGCGGCGGCATCTCGTCGGCCATCGCCCGCGCGCTCGGCGCCGGCCGGCGCGAGGCCGCGGATGCGCTGGTCTGGCACGCGCTGGCGATCAATTTCGCCTTTGGTGTGCTGTTCATGGCGCTCGGGCTGCTCTGCGGCGCCATTCTTTACCGGGCGATGGGCGGCGAAGGCGCGGCGCTCGCCGCAGCACTCCGCTATTCCGGTATCGTTTTTAGCGGCGCGATCCTGCTATGGCTGATGAACGCGCTGGCGAGCTGCATCCGCGGCACCGGCAACATGGCGGTGCCGGCGATGGTGATCTGCGGCGGCGCCCTGGTGCTGGTTCCGCTTTCGCCCTGCCTGATCTTCGGCATCGGCCCGTTCCCGGCGCTTGGCGTGGCTGGCGGCGGCGTGGCGCTACTGTTTTATTACGCCGCGGGCACGGCGATCTTTGCCTGGTATCTGCGGTCCGGCCGCTCGGTTGTCCGGTTGCGCCCGGCGCCGCTGCGCGCGGCTTCGCTCTGGGAGATCTTGCGCGTTGGGCTGGTGGCCTCGCTGGTCTCGCTGCAGACGCAGATCGTGGTCTCGGCGGCGACCGCCTATGTCGGCCGGTTCGGCACCAGCGCGATCGCCGGCTATGGCGCCGGGGCGCGCTTGGAATACTTGCTCGTGCCACTGGTGTTCGGCCTCGGCGCCCCGCTCGTCGCGTTGGTCGGCACCAATATCGGCGCGGGCCAGGGACACCGGGCCCTGCGCGTCGCGTGGATCGGCTCCGCCGTCGCCTTCGCGATGACCGAGGCGATCGGCCTCGCCGCAACCGCCTATCCGCAAGCGTGGCTGCGCATATTCGGCGCCGACCCGGCGATGCTCGAAGTCGGCAGCTCCTATTTGCGGCTTACCGGGCCGTTCTACGGCTTCTTTGGCCTGGGTATGGCCATCTACTTCGCCTCGCAAGGCGCGGGACGGCTCGCTTGGCCGCTGCTGGCCGCCGTGCTGCGCATGCTGATCGCGGTCGGCGGCGGCTGGCTGGCGCTGCAATGGACCGGGTCCCTCGCCTCGGTGTTCCTCGCCCTCGGCGCCGGCTTGCTGGTGCTGGGCGCGGTCAACTCGGCCGCGCTCGCCGCCGGCGCCTGGTTCAGGACATCAGCCGCATGAGCGAGTTGTATTTCGAAGATTTCCATCCCGGCCTGACCTTCACCTCCGGCACGGTGACGATCACGCGCGAACGCATGATCACCTTCGCCGAGGAGTTCGACCCGCAAGCCGCGCATCTCAGCGAGGAGCTGGCTGCCACGAGCCAGTTCGGCGAGCTGATCGCCAGCGGCTGGCATACGGCGAGCCTTACCATGCGCCTGCAGATCGAAGCCGGGCTCGGCCGCATCGCCGGCGGCATCATGGGCGCCGGCGTCGAGAAGCTCGCCTGGCTCCGCCCGGTGCGACCCGGTGACGAGCTGCACGCCGTCGTCGAAATTACCGAAATCCGCCCGTCCCGTTCCCGCCCAGACCGCGGCCTGGTCACCTTCCTGACCACGACGGTCAACCAGAACGGCGAGCCCGTTGAAACGATGCTCGGTACTGTAATCGCACCGAAGCGGCCTCAGAGCTAGCCCGACTCCACCCTCGCCGGACATAGTGGCCGCGCGAACAAGGGTAAAGCTTAGATGTATCAATGGATCGGCCTGGCCGCCTTGCTGGCGCTCTCGGGATGCGGGAGCTTGTTGACTGAAGGAACCTCCACCGCGGCCGGCGTTGCCGGCGCCGCAGCCGGGGCAGCGATCACCAAGAACGCGACGGTTGCCGCCGCGATCGGCCTCGGAGCCAACTCGCTCGCGTCCGAAGGGCTCAGCTACGCCGAACGCTACGTGCACAAGAACGAGCAGGACAACATCGCGCTGGTCGGCGGCGACCTTCCGGTCGGCGTCGCCGCCCCCTGGTCGGTGCGGCACGACATCCCGATCGAGCCCGACGAGCAGGGCCAGGTCGTGGTCAGCCGCGAATTCGGCGCGCTCGGTTTCCATTGCAAGGAGATCGTCTTCTCCGTGGACGAGACGAAGAAGGCAGGCGTGCAGCGCTCGTTCTACACCGCCGATATTTGCCAGGACGGGACGGTATGGCGCTGGGCCACCGCGGAGCCGTCGACCGCGCGCTGGAGCGGCTTGCAGTGAGGCTGGCGGTGCTGGCTTTGCTCGCCCTGTTGCCCGGCTGCAGCCTCATTGGGGACGCGTCGGGCGTGGTTGCGGCCGGCATCACCGGGTCGGCCACCGCCAACCCGGCCATTGGTATCGGTGTCGGCATCGGGGTTCGCGCCGGCGTCGACGACCTGGTCAACTATCTGGAGCGCAAGCGGCATGGCGCCGAGCAGGACGCGATTGCCGAGACCGCCGGGTCGGCGCCACTGGGCGAGGCACGCGCCTGGGAGATCCGCCACACGATCCCCTTCGGCAACGAGCGCGGCCAGCTCGCGGCGGTGCGCGAGTTCAACACCCCGCTCGCCACGTGCCGCGAAATCGTGTTCAGCGTCGAGGACGACACCAAAGAGGTCTATGTGACCACCCTCTGCCGCAACCAGGACCGCTGGGCCTGGGCCGAAGCGGAGCCCGCAGTGGAGCGTTGGGGCTACCTCCAACACATCGGCTTTTAGCTGCAGTAAAAATCGAAGACCAGCAGACACGGCGCCGGGTGGTCAACTGGTCCGACTCGCAGGGCGCGACCGTCTAGACCGCCGCCCTGACTGTGTCAGGGCGGCGGTCTAGTTACTTTTGGTGGCGAGCAACTTTGTCGCATGACTGGCGTCGCTGTCGCGATTCCAGTCAGGGCGACGTTGCTCTAATCCTGCTCCGCCGTCGACGCCGGCAGCTTGTAGTCGCGAAACCGCTGCCGAAGTGCAAGCTTGTTCAGCTTGCCCGTCGCGGTATGCGGCAGCTCGTCGACGACGGCCACCTCGTCCGGGACCCACCATTTCGGCACCTGCCCCTGGTAGGATGCCAGCAATCCCTGCCGGTCCACCGTCCGGCCCGGCTTGGCGACCACGACCAGCAACGGCCGCTCGCCCCACCGTTCGTGCTGCGCGGCGACCACCGCCGCCTCGGCCACGTCCGGATGAGCCACCGCGATGTTCTCCAACTGAATGGAGCTGATCCACTCGCCGCCCGACTTGACCACATCCTTCGTCCGGTCGGTGATCTCAAGATAGCCGTCGGGGTCGATGGTCGCGACATCGCCCGTGGCAAACCAACTCTGTGCGTCCGTCGCGTCCTCTGCCGCGTTGATATATCGCCGGGTGACCCACGGGCCCCGCACCTCGAGATTGCCGAAACTCGTCCCGTCCCAGGGCAGTTCCTGTTTGCGATCGTCCACGATCCGCATCTCGAGCCCGGCGATCGGCCGTCCCTGCTTGAGCCGTATCCGCTCCTGCTCCGCTTCGGGGAGGTTCTCAAACCCCGGTTTGGGCGCAAACACCGTCCCCAGCGGACTGGTCTCGGTCATCCCCCAAGCATGGATCACGTTCACCCCGTAATCGCGCCGGAACGCCTCCATCAGCATGGGCGGGCAGGCCGAGCCGCCTGTGACCAGCCGCTGCAAATGCTCCAGCCGCCCGCCCGCGCTCTGCAGATATTGCAGCAGCCCCATCCACACCGTCGGCACCCCGGCCGTGAACGTGACTCGCTCCTCCTGCAGCAGCCGGTGCAGGCTGGCGCCATCGAGATGCCGCCCCGGCATGATCAGGCTGGCCCCGGCCATGACCGCGCAATAGGGCAGCCCCCAAGCGTTGACGTGGAACATCGGCACCACCGGCAGCACCCGGTCTGCCGCCCGCAAGCCGAACACATCAGCCATATTGATCGCATACGCATGGATCACCGTGCTCCGATGGCTGTAAAGCACGCCCTTGGGCCGCCCGGTCGTGCCCGAGGTGTAGCACAGCGAGCTCGCCGCCTGCTCATCCAGCTCCGGCCAGGCAAAATCCGCCGCAGCGTCTGCCACCAAGCTCTCGTAGCACAGCAGCTTTTGACCCGGCGCCAACTTGACCTCCGGCATCTCCGCTTCCGCGGCCAGCATCACCACCGCGCGGATCGTCGGGATGGCCGTCGCGATCGTCTCGAGCAGTGGCACGAAGCTGAGATCGGCGCAGAGCACGACGCTGCCGGCATCGTTGACGATGAAAGCGATGTCGTCCGGCGCCAGCCGCGGATTGACGGTATGGATCACCGCGCCCATGCCAGAGACGCCGTAATACAGCTCCAAATGGCGAAAACTGTTCCAAGCCAGCGTCGCCACCCGGTCATGCGGGCCAACCCCGAGCCCTTGCAGCGCCCGGGCCAGCCGCCGGGCGCGAGCCTCGATCTCCCCATAATTCGTCCGGTGCGTCGTGCCGTCGACCAGGTGCGACACGACCTCGCCCGCCCCATGAGACCGTGCCGCATGGGTGATGATGGACGAGACGAGCAACGGCTGAGACTGCATCAACCCGAGCATCGCGTTTCCCCTGGGACCGGCGTTATTGAACGCGGCCTCGCGCTGGAATAGCGTGTCGCCTGCAAGACCGGAAGCATCTCGATGTCAGGCTTCGCCAGCACCAAGGACCTCGCCGACAAGAAGGTCAGCTTCGACGAACTCGGGCCCGGCCTCTTCGGCTATACGGCCGAGGGCGACCCGAATAGCGGCGTGATCGTCGGCGATGCGAGCGTGCTCGTCGTCGACGCACAGGCGACGCCCGCGATGGCCCAAGACGTGCTCGCCCGCATCCGCAGCGTGACCGACAAACCGGTCAAGCACGTGCTGCTCACGCATTACCACGCCGTCCGTGTCCTCGGCGCCAGCGCCTATCACGGCGCCGAGATCATCGCCTCGGACATAACCCGCGCGCTGATCGAGGAACGCGGCCAGCAGGACATGGACAGCGAGATCGGCCGTTTCCCGCGCCTGTTCCGCGGCAAGGAGGGCATCCCCGGCCTTACCTGGCCGACGCTCACCTTCCACAAACGCATGACCCTCTACCTAGGCGCGCGCGAGGTGCAAATCATCCAGATCGGCCGCAGCCACACCGCCGGCGACACGGTCGCCTGGCTGCCGAAGGAGCGCGTCCTCTACAGTGGCGACGTGGTCGAGTTTGGCGCCACCCCCTATTGCGGCGACGCCCATTTTACCGATTGGCCGGCGACCCTCGCCGCCGCCCGCGCACTCGGCGCCGAGAAGCTGGTGCCTGGCCGCGGCCGCAGCCTGATGAACCGGCAGGAATGCGAGGAGGCGATGGAAGGCACGCGCGCCTTCACCGCGGACCTATTCGCGATCGCCAAGCGCATGAGCGGCGCCGCGCTCAACGAGTGCTACGCCCGGGCGATGGAAGAGATGAAGCCCAAATACGGCGGCTGGGTCATCTTTGAGCACTGCATGCCGTTCAACGTCTCCCGCGCCTGGGACGAGGCGCGCGGCCTCGACACGCCGCGGGTCTGGACCGCCGAGCGCGACCTGGAGATGTGGCGCGCGCTCGAGCAACGCGGCGCCTGATGCCGCACGCCTCACCCCGGTATGCGAGCGCACCGGGTCGGGGCGGTCACTATCCGGTCGTGGTCGTGGGGGGCGGGCTCGTCGGGCTCACGCTGGCGCTCGACCTGGCGCAGCAAGGGGTTGCGGTGGTGCTGCTCGACCAGGACGACACGGTCAGCACCGGCAGCCGGGCGATCTGCTTTGCCAAGCGCACGCTCGAGATCTACGGCCGGCTCGGGCTCGGGGAGCGCCTCCTGGGGAAGGGCGTGACCTGGAATCTCGGCCGCGTCTTTTTCGGCGACCGTCAGCTCTTCGAGTTCAACCTGCTGCCCGAGGACGGGCACCAATACCCGGCCTTCATCAACCTCCAGCAATACTACGCCGAGGAATGGCTGGTGGAGGCGTGCGCGGCGACCGGCTTGGTGGACCTCCGTTGGCGCCACCGCGTGACCTGGGTACATGCTCGACAAGGCGGCGCCGCGATTGAAATCGAGGCGCCGGACGGTCCTTATGAGCTGAGCGCGGACTGGCTTTTGGCAGCCGATGGCGCGCACAGCCAAGTGCGCCGGTCGCTGGACCTGCCCTTCACCGGCCGGGTCTTCCGCGACCGCTTCCTGATCGCCGATGTGGTGATGCACGCCGAGTTCCCGGCCGAGCGCCGCTTTTGGTTCGACCCGCCATTTCACCGCCACCAATCCGCCCTGCTGCACAAGCAGCCGGACCAGGTCTGGCGAATCGATATGCAACTCGGCGCGGAGGCGGACCCCGAGTTGGAAGCGCAGCCGGAACGGGTGATCCCGCGCATCCAGGCGATGCTCGGCCCGCAGGCGCAATTCGAGCTGGAATGGGTCAGCGTGTACACCTTCCGCTGCCGCCGGCTCGAGCGTTTCGTCCACGACCGGGTGGTGTTCGTGGGCGACAGCGCCCACCAGGTCAGCCCCTTCGGCGCGCGCGGCGGCAATGGCGGCGTCCAGGATGCCGACAATTTGGCCTGGAAACTGGCTGCGGTCCTCCAGGGGAAGGCGCCAGCCTCGCTGATCCGCACCTATGACGACGAGCGCATCCCGGCCGCCGACGAAAACATCCTGCACAGCACCCGCGCGACCGACTTCATCACCCCCAAGACCAAAGCCGCCCGCGCCTACCGCGACGCCGTCCTTACCCTCGCCGAGCACCACGACTTCGCCCGCCGCATGGTCAATTCCGGCCGCCTATCGCTGCCGCACCCCATGCTGGATAGCCCGCTAAACCCGCCAACGACCGCCTCCTGGCCCGACTGCCTCCCTCCCGGCAGCCCGGCCACAGACGCGCCAATCGCAGACGGCTGGCTGATCGACAAACTGCAGGGCTGGACCGTCCTCCATATCGAACCCACCCCCCAAAAGCACTCTCCCTCCGGGAGAGGGTTGGGTGAGCGTCTTCCAACCTGCACCAACCCTCTCCCGGAGGGCGAGGGAGTCGCCTGGCGCGTAATAACTGTCCCGCCCAGCACCCCAGCCGCCGCCCGGTATGCCGCCCCGCCGGGCGCCTGCATCCTCTTCCGCCCCGATCAGCACGTCCTCGCCCTGTTCCACTACTACGACCCCGCCCGCATCCAGTCCGCAATCGACCACGCCCTCATGCGACAACCCGCACTCGACAGAGTCGCATGACGATCGACCTCTCCCCGCGCCTCCCCGACCCCGACGCCCTCTTCGCCGCGCTGGTGGCTGCCCATGAAGGCCTCGACGAGGCCGCCTCCCGCCTGCTCGACGCCCAGCTTGTCCTGCTCCTCGCCAACCACATCGGCGATCAGCAGGTCGTGCTCGACGCCATCCGCATCGCCCGACCCTCCGGAGCCCCGACATGAACGTCGCCCTGCGCACCGAAATCGCCTACCAGACCGGTTTCGGCAACGGCTTCGAGACCGAGGCCCTCCCCGGCGCATTGCCGATCGGCCGCAACTCGCCGCAGCGCTGCGCCTACGGCCTCTACGCCGAGCAGCTCAGCGGCAGCCCCTTCACCGCGCCCCGCACCACGAATGAGCGTTCCTGGCTCTACCGCATCCGCCCCACCGTGCGGCATTGGGGGCGTTTCCACCGCATCGACCCCGGCCTCTGGCGCACCGCTCCTTGCCTCGAAGCCGAAATCGCTCCAGCCCCGCTCCGCTGGGACAAGCTGCCCCTGCCCGAAACCCCAACCAGCTTCATCGAAGGCATCCGCACCATCACCACCGCCGGCGACCAGGGCTCGCACGCCGGCATGGCGGCCCATGTCTACCTCGCCACAAGCTCCATGGTTGACGAATACTTCTACAATGCCGACGGCGAGATGCTGATCGTGGCCCAGGAAGGCCGGCTCCGCCTCTGCACCGAGTTCGGCGTCATCGGCATCGAGCCCGGCGAGGTCGCCATCATCCCCCGCGGCGTCAAATTTCGCGCCGAACTGCCACTCGGACCCGCAAGCGGCTATATTTGCGAGAATTACGGCGGCGCTTTCACCCTGCCCGAGCGCGGCCCGATCGGCGCCAACTGCCTCGCCAACCCGCGCGACTTCATGACCCCCGTCGCCGCCTACGAGGACCGCGAGACCCCGTCCCGCCTCACCCTCAAATGGGGCGGCACGCTATGGGAGGCCGAGATCGGCCAATCCCCACTCGACGTCGTCGCCTGGCATGGCAATTACGCCCCCTACAAATACGATCTGCGCCGCTATTCCCCGGTCGGCCCAGTATTGTTCGACCACGCGGATCCCAGCATCTTCACCGTGCTCACCGCCCCCAGCGAGACTCCTGGCACGGCGAATGTCGACTTCGTCTGCTTCCCCGACCGCTGGCTCGTCGCCGAGGACACGTTCCGGCCGCCCTGGTACCACATGAACGTCATGAGCGAGTTCATGGGGCTGATCTACGGCCAGTATGACGCCAAGCCGCACGGCTTCGTCCCCGGCGGTTTCAGCCTGCACAACACCATGTTGCCACACGGCCCAGACACCGAAGCCTTCGTCCACGCGAGCGCCGCCGAGCTGCAGCCGCGCCGCCTCGAGGGCACCATGGCCTTCATGTTCGAAAGCCGCCACGCCCAGCGCGTCACCGGCTTCGCCGCCGAAGCCCCGCAACTTCAAGCCGCATACCAAGATTGCTGGGCCGAACTGCCAAAGTTGTTCAATCCGGCCCGGCCATGATCGACCACACGCACGACCCAAGCCTGCAAAGCTGGGTCGCCTCGGCGCGCGGCCATGCCGACTTCCCGATCCAGAACCTGCCTCTGGGCGTGTTCAGCCCACTGGCCGGGTCGCCCCGCGGCGGGATCGCCATCGGCGACGAGATCCTCGACCTACGCGCCCTGCACGACGCCCAACTGCTCGACGACGAGGCGCAAGCCGCCATCGCCGCTTGCACCGGCCCCATCATCAACCCCTTCCTCGCCCTCGGCGAAGGCGCCAGGCGCGCCGTGCGCGATGCAGTGAGCGCCCTCCTACAGGAAGGCTCGGACGAACGGCCCCATCTGCTGCACCGCGCCGCGGACTGCATGATGTACGTGCCGGCGCACATCGGCGACTACACGGATTTCTACGCCGGCATCCACCACGCCACCGCCGTCGGCAAGCAGTTCCGCCCGGACAGCCCGCTCATGCCGAACTATAAGTGGGTGCCAATCGGCTATCACGGCCGGGCCAGCTCGGTGACCGTCTCCAGCGAAATCCGCCGCCCGAACGGCCAGCGCAAGCCGGCCAAGGAGACCATTCCGACCTACGGCCCCAGCCGCAACCTCGATTACGAGATGGAACTCGGCATCTGGGTCGGACCCGGCAACGCGCTCGGCACCACGATCCCGATCGGCAATGCCGCCCAGCACATCGCCGGCTACTGCCTGCTGAACGACTGGTCCGCGCGTGACATTCAGGGCTGGGAATATCAGCCGCTCGGCCCGTTCCTCGCCAAAAGCTTCCACACCACGATCAGCCCCTGGATCATCACCCCCGAAGCCCTCGCCCCCTTCCGGATCCCGCAGCCGCCCCGACCCGAAGGCGACCCGGCGCCCCTGCCCCATCTCCTCGACGCGGCCGACCAATCCTCCGGCGCGCTTGACCTCGAACTCGAAGTCCTCATGACGACGCCGTCGATGCAGCGCCAACACCTCGCCGCGCACCGCCTCTCGCTCAGCAGCGCCGCCGACCTCTACTGGACGTCAGCGCAGTTGCTGGCCCACCACGCCAGCAATGGCTGCAACCTCAACCCCGGCGACCTGTTCGGCACCGGCACGATCTCCTCACCGACGCCCGAAGGCTGCGGCAGCCTGCTGGAGATCACCCAGGGCGGCCGCGCCCCGATCACCCTCCCCTCCGGCGAGGTCCGACGCTTCCTCGAGGACGGCGACGAGATCATCCTCCACGCCAGAGCGCACCGGCAGGGCGCCGCGCCGATCGGCTTCGGCGAGTGCCGGGGCATGGTGCTTCCCGCACCGGCCTGAAACAGAACTGACGCTTGCCTCGACCCGCAGCGGATGCCGTATGTCGCCCATGCAAGTCCGCAACCTCCCCCGCATTACCGCCCGCTATTGGTTCGCCATCACCGCCGCCAGCATATTCGGCGCCAACCTCGGCGATTTATGCTCGCATAATTTGGGCCTCGGCCATGTCCGCGGCCTGCCCTTCCTCGCGGTGATCTTCGCCGGCATCCTGATCGCCGAGCGCTCCTCGCGGTTCAGCACCGAAGCCTTCTACTGGGCCGCAATCGTCACGCTGCGCACCGCCGCCACCAATCTCGGGGACCTGGCGACCCATGACCTGAAGCTCGGCTATGTCCGCTTCATCATCGTGCTCGCCGCCGCCCTCGCCGCGATGGTGTTCGCGCCGAGCCGGCGCGGCCGGGACCGCGTCGTCGACTACCTGCCGGACACCAGCGCGCTCTATTGGGTGACGATGCTGACCGCCGGCACGCTCGGCACCGCGCTCGGCGATTACTGCGCCGACCAGGTCGGGCTCGACGTCTCAACCCTGATCTGCCTCGCGATCTGGGCCGCGGCGCTCGCGGCAATGCTGCGCGGCCAATGGCTGAACGTGGCGTCCTATTGGGTCACGATCGTGGTCGTGCGCACCGTCGGCACCAATCTGGGCGACTATCTGGCCGGGCGCCAGGGCTTGCACCTCGGCCTCCCGCTGAGCACGACGTTGAGCGCCCTGGCCATGGTGGCGCTGCTGGTGGCCTGGCCCCGCCGCCTCGGCCACGCCGCCGCGGAGTAGCTACAGCCCCAAAATCGCCTTTGCCACGATGTTGCGCTGGATCTCGTTCGACCCGCCATAAATCGAGACTTTGCGCCAATTGAAATAGGTCGGCGCCGCTTCCGACGCAAAGTCCGGCCCGATCGGCGGCTCGTTGCTGCCCTCCTCGTGATCATCGAACGGCAGCACGTACGGCCCGATCACATCCATCAGCAGCTCCGTCGTCGCCTGCTGCAACTCCGACCCTTTCAGCTTCAGGATCGAGCTCGCCGGGTTCGGCTTGCCCCGCTCCCGGTTCCGCTCGTCGGCCACCACGCGGAGCTGCGTCATTTCCAGCGCCTTCAGCTCCACCTCGACCGCCGCCAGCTTCTCGCGGAAGTGCGGCTCCTCGATCATCGGCCGGTCGCCCACCCGCTCCAGCGCCGCAAGCTGCTTGATCCGCCGGATCCGCGCCTTGCTCACCCCAACCCGGGCAATCCCCGTCCGCTCATTGCCGAGCAGGAACTTCGCGTAGTCCCAGCCTTTGTTCTCTTGCCCGACCAAATTCTCCGCCGGCACCCGAACGTCGTCGAACCAGACCTCGTTGATCTCGCGCCCGCCATCGATCGTCTGGATCGGCCGCACCGTGATCCCCTTCGTCGTCATGTCGATGAGCAGGAACGAGATGCCTTCCTGTTTTTTGGCCGCCGGGTCAGTGCGCACAAGGCAAAAAATCCAGTCCGCATATTGCGCCAGCGTCGTCCAAGTCTTCTGCCCGTTGACCACGTAATGCTCGCCGTCCCGCACCGCCGCTGTCCGCAGCGACGCAAGATCCGACCCGGCGCCCGGCTCCGAAAACCCCTGACACCACCAAATGTCCAGATTGGCCGTCGCCGGCAGGAACCGGTGCTTCTGCGCCTCCGAGCCGAACTGCGCGATCACCGGCCCGACCATGTTCACGTTGAACCCGAGCGGTGGCGGCACGCAGGCGAGCTGCATCTCGTCCTGCCAGATATAGATCTGCACCGGCGTCCAATCTTGCCCGCCCCACTGCTTCGGCCAATGCGGCACCGCCAACCCATGCGCGTTCAGGATACGGTGCGCCTCGACCTGCTCGTCGCGGCGCACGTGCTCGCCGCGCTGCACCTGCTCGCGGACCGACAGCGGGATCTCGCGCTCGAAGAATTCCCGCATGCGCAGCCGGAACTCGCGCTCTTCCGGCGTGAAGCTCAGGTCCATGGCGTCGCCCTCCCTTGGATCAGCTCGCGTTTGGCCAGCTTGCCCACCGGCGTATGTGGCAGCTGATCGCGTACTTCCAACGCCGCCGGCAACTCGTGCCGTCCCAACTTGTCGGCTAGGAACTCGCGCAATCCCTCGAGCGTCATCGGCGCCGCACCCTCGCGCAACGTCACAAAGGCCTTCGCCGCCTGGCCCCGATAAGGATCGGGCACGCCGATTACCGCCGCTTCGCTGATATCGGGATGTTCATGGATCGCGTCCTCGATCGCCCGCGGATACACGTTGAAACCGCCGGAGATCAGCATGTCCTTCTTTCGGTCCACCAGGGTGAAGACGCCGTCCGTGCTCATTCTGCCAATATCGCCGGTGAGGAACCAGCCGTCCACGAACGCCGCCGCGTTCTCCTCTGGCCGGTTCCAGTAGCCAGGGGTGACGTTGGGTCCCCGGACGCGCACCTCGCCGGTCTCGCCGGGCTGCAGCACACGCCTGGGATCGTCGAGTGCGACGACATCCATCTCGACGCCGGGCAGTGGCACGCCGATCTCGCCGGGTTGCTGCGTGCGCCCGGGCAGCAGGTTCGTCCCGGCCGGCGACGTCTCCGTCATCCCCCATCCGCCGGCAAGCCGCAGCCCGGTGAGCTGCGCGAACCGGCACCCCACCTCATGCGGCAGCGCCGCGCCGCCGGAGCTGCAGACGCGCAAGCTGGAAAGGTCGCGCCGGCCGATCCCCTTATGGTTGACGAGCGCAATCCACATCGTCGGCACACCAGCAAAGTGCGTGCAGCGCCGCCGCTCGATGTCGTCAAGCGCCTGATCCGCATCGAATCGCGGGCGCAGGAGCAGTTCGACGCCGTTGTCGAAGGCGCGCAGCATGACGGTGGTCAGCGCGTAGATGTGGAACAACGGCAGCACGCCCATGACCCGGTCGCCCCACCGGTATTCGCGCCCGAGCCCGCGATTCCACGCGTTCAGGATCCCGACTGCACTGGTCAGGTTGCCATGCGTCAGCATCGCGGCGCGCGGCAGCCCGGTGGTGCCGCCGGTGTATTGCAGCAGCGCGACATCGTCCGGCGCCGTTTCCGGCCAGTCGATTGCCGGGCCGTCGAGCGCTGAAAGCCGGATCGCCCCTTCCGGAATCGGCAATGCATCGCTCGGCTCGCCCCACTCCCGATCGTCCACGACGATCAACCGGTCGCAAGCGCCCTCCCGCCACGCCTGGACGGCCTGCGGCAAAGTGCCGGGCAGGTTGGTGGTGATGAGCGTGCGAGCACCGCTATCGGCGAGCTTGCGGGCCACCCCGCGGGCCGGGTCGAGCGGGCTCAAGTGCACGACGATCCCGCCGGCCCGCAGCACGCCGAAGAAGCTGACGGGGTGGGCAGGGGTATTGGGCAGGAGAACGGCAACGCAGTCCCGTTCCCCGATGGCCAATCCGCGCGCCAACTGGTGGGCGCGACGGCCGAGTTCGTCGAACGTAATGGTGTGGCCGCGGAAGTCGATCGCCGGCCGGCTCGCGTATTGGGCAACGGCCCTATCAAGCAGCTCCGTCACCGTGCCCGCCACGACCGGCGCCCCCCAGTCAAGACCGGGCGGGTAAACCGCTTCCCAAGGATGCGGTCGGATCACGCTTCCTTCTCCCTCTCCCGCTGGCGGGAGAGGGCCGGGGTGAGGGTGGTCTTGCCGCGAGAAGCACCCTCACCCAACCCTCTCCCGCCAGCGGGAGAGGGCTTAGGGAGGTGCGCGATGATCACCGTCAGCACACCTTCCAGGTTTTCCACGACCTGGTTATTCCAGAACCGCAGCACCTTATAGCCGTTCGTTTCCAACCACCCCTGACGCTGAACATCGTCCGAACCACCGTGCTGGCCGCCATCCAATTCGATCACCAACATCGCTTCGATGCACAAGAAATCGACGATGTATGGCCCGACCGGAACTTGCCGCCGGAACTTCGCTCCAACCAGACGCCGGTCCCTAACAGCATGCCAGATCGTCCGTTCGACCTCGGTCTGCCGACGCCGCAGCTCAGGAGCGTGCCGCGTTGCAGGCCTGGCAACCGGCATGCTCAGCCCACCTTAGCGCCACCAAACCCCTGCCCCGCTTCCGCCAGCCGGACGAGCAACGGCGCCGGCTGCAGCGACGCGTCGCCGCACGCCGCCGCAAACTCCTGCAGCCGCTCGCGAATGCGTCCCAAGCCCACCAAGTCGGCGTAGAACATCGGGCCGCCCCGCCAAGCGGGCCAGTTGTAGCCATGCAGCCAGATCGCATCGATGTCGCCGGGCCGCTCGGCCACGCCCTCCTCGAGAATCCGCGCGCCCTCGTTGATCATCGGATAAACCAGCCGCTCCAAGATCTCCTGCTGCCCGATCGACCGCCGGGCAATGCCGAGCTTGGCGGCCTCCGCCTCGATGATATGGTCCACCACCGGGTCGGGCCGCGCGTTGCGGCCCTCGTAAAGATAGTAGCCGCTGCCGGTCTTCTGCCCGTAGCGTCCCGCCGCCGTGATCGCGTCGGCCACCGGCGCCACTTTGCCAAACGCCCGCCGGATCCGCATCCCGATATCCAGCCCGGCCAGATCCGACATCGCGAACGGCCCCATCCGGAAGCCGAAATCGGTCAGCGCCCGATCCACCTCCTGCGGGCTGGCGCCGTCCAGCAGCAGCCGCTCCGCCGCCTCGGTCCGCCGCGCCAGCATCCGGTTGCCGACGAAGCCGAAGCAGTTGCCGACGACCACGCTGACCTTCTTCAGCCGCTTGCCTACCTCGGACGCAGTCGCGATCACCTCGGGGCTGCTCTGCGTCCCACGCACCACCTCCAGCAGCCGCATCACATTGGCCGGGCTGAAGAAATGCATCCCCAGCACATCGCCGGGCCGGCCGGTCGCCGACGCAATCTCGTCGATGTCCAGGTAGCTCGTGTTGGTTGCCAGCACGGCGCCCGGCTTGGCCACCCGGTCCAGCTTGCCGAACACGTCTCTCTTGACGCCCATCTCCTCGAACACCGCCTCGACCACGATGTCCGCATCCCCGACATCGGCAAAATCGAGCGCGCCCCCGATCAACGCGCGCCGCTCCTCAGCCTGCTCGACGCTGATGCTGCCCCGCTTCGCCGACCCCTCATAAAGCTCGCTGACCCGGCCGAGCCCGCGATCCAGCGCCGCCTGCTCCGCCTCGATCACGGTGACCGGGATGCCGGCATTGGCAAAGCACATGGCGATGCCGCCGCCCATCGTCCCCGCCCCGATCACGGCGGCCTTCGTAACCGTCCGCCCCTTCGTCCCCGCCGGCAGCTTCACCTTCTGCGCCTCGCGCTCGGCGAAGAAGGCATGGCGCTGCGCCCGGCTCTCATCGCCCTTCACCAACTCCTCGAACAGCCGTCGCTCCGCCGCAAGCCCCTGTTCAAATGGCAGCGTGACGGCGTTGCGCACCGCCTCCACGCAGGCGCGCGGCGACGCGGCCCCGGACGCCTTCAGCAGCGGCGCCGCCACCCGATCGCCGAGCTCCGGATCCTCCCGCGCGGCCAGCAACTTCTCATCCCGGTCGCGGACCCGGCGGCGCTCGGTGACCCCCCGCGCCCACTCCACCGCGGCCTCCGGATAGGCCCCGTCCAGCAACGCATCCACCAACCCGATCTCCGCCGCCTCCCGGCCCGGCACCGGATTACCGCTGACGATCATCGACAGCGCCTTCTCCACCCCTACCAGCCGCGGCAGCCGTTGCGTCCCGCCCGCGCCGGGCAGCAAGCCCAGCTTGACCTCCGGCAGGCCCAAGCTGGCGCTCGCCCAGGCCACCCGGGCATGGGCGCCCAAAGCCAGTTCGAGCCCGCCACCGAGCGCCACGCCCTGGATCGCCGCGACGACCGGCACGTCCATGTCCTCGATGGCGGCGATCACGACGCGCAAATTCGGCTCCTGCGTCGGCTTGCCAAACTCGGTAATGTCCGCCCCGCCGCTAAAGGCGCGCGCGGTGCCGGAGAGCACGATGGCGCGCAGCCCGGCCGCGCCGCGCAAGTCGTCCAGCGCCTGCATGATCTCCTGCCGCAGCGCATGACCGAGCGCATTCACCGGCGGATTGTCCATGGCAATCACCGCGACGTCGGCACGGCGCTGCACGTTGACTACCATCCCGTTTCCTCCCTGATTGGCCCAGACTGCGCCAAATGTGCCAGGATCGTTCAAATGTCGCTACCGCCCGTCCTTAACCGGCTTCGCCTGCCTGTGATCGGTGCGCCGTTGTTCATCATTTCCAACCCGGATCTGGTGATCGCCCAGTGCACTTCCGGCGTCGTCGGCGCCTTCCCCGCGTTGAACGCGCGTCCGCAGGAAGCGCTGGCGGACTGGATCCGCCGCATCCAGGACGCGCTGGCGGATTGGGACGCGCGCCATCCGGAGCGCCCGGCCGCGCCCTTCGCCGTCAACCAGATCGTCCACCGCAGCAACGCGCGGCTCGAGCACGACCTGGAGGTCTGCGTCCGCCACCGTGTCCCGATCGTCATCACCTCGCTCGGCGCCCGCCCCGATGTGAACGAGGCCGTCCACACCTATGGCGGCATCGTTCTGCACGACATCATCCACGACCGCTTCGCCCGCAAGGCGATCGAGAAGGGCGCCGACGGCTTGATCGCCGTCGCCGCCGGCGCGGGCGGGCATGCCGGGACGGTTTCGCCCTTCGCCTTGATCCAAGAGATCCGCGCCTGGTTCGACGGCCCGCTCGCGCTCTCCGGTGCAATCGCCAACGGCAACTCGATCCTGGCGGCGCAGGCGATGGGCGCCGACCTCGCCTATATCGGCAGCGCCTTCATCGCCACCGACGAGGCGAATGCGGCCGATCGATACAAGCAGCTCCTGGTCGAAGGCGGGGCGGAGAGCATCGTCTACACGAACGCGATCACCGGCGTGCACGGCAACTACTTGCGGCCGAGCCTGGTCATAGCCGGGCTCGACCCCGACAACTTGCCGCAGGGCGACCCCTCGTCGATGGATTTCGGCCCCGGCCGCAAGCGGGCCTGGAAGGACATTTGGGGCGCCGGACAGGGCATCGGCGTCCTGGACCGAGTGGTGCCGGCCGCTGCCCTGGTGGATCGGTTGGCAACGGAATACGAGACAGCGCGCAAGCGGCTGTCGGCGCCTACCGGCTAAGAGTCATCGCGATCCAGGCCGCGCCGGTTTACGCCATCCTCAGATATCCTTCTCGTCCACCTCGGGCTCGACCTCGATGTCGGTCGCGATCGCGTCGGTGTCGTCCTCGAGGTCGGAGGTATCCTCCAGCACGTCCTCCGCCTCCTCGTCCTCGACGACCTCGACATCCGTCTCGGCCTCTTCCAGACCGGGCGCAGGCACCTTCTTCAATAGGCGCTTGTCCTCGATGACGTTGCCGCCCGTTCGCCGCGGACGCGGCTGCTCGACCGGCTGCTCGGTCCCGCATTTCGGGCACACAGCCGGCACCTTGTTCAAATCATAGAACCGCACGCCGTCATTGACGCAGATGCGCTTCGTGCCGAGTTCTGGCTTCGCCATCTCGTCCTCTAAACCTCCAAGGAGCGGCGGCCCATGCCACCGCCCGGTGGCGCTGTCAAACGGCGAAACCACATGGTAAGCGCCCCGCATGGATCAAACCCCCCGCCCGCTCACCGCCAGGAAGCCCGACGCACCGCTGTCCGGCGACCTCCGCGTGCCCGGCGACAAGAGCATCAGCCATCGCGCCCTCATGCTCGCCGGCCTCGCCGTGGGCGAAAGCCGGATCGAGGGTCTGCTCGAGGGCGAGGACGTGCTGCGCACCGCCGCCACCATGCGCGCCCTCGGCGCCGAGGTGGCCCATGACGGGCCCGGTCGCTGGCGCGTCGCCGGGCGCGGCGTCGGCGGCCTGCGCGAGCCGGCTGACGTGCTCGACATGGGCAATTCCGGCACTGCCGCCCGGCTGATCTGCGGCATCCTCGCCAGTCACCACCTGTTCGCCGTCATGACCGGCGACGCCAGCCTGCGCCGGCGGCCGATGCGCCGGGTCACCGAGCCGCTGGCCGCCTGCGGCGCGCAGTTCGTGAGCCGCGAGGGCGGTCGCCTGCCGCTCGCCATCAGCGGCGCCCGCGACGCGCTGCCGATCGAATACCGCCTGCCGGTCGCCTCGGCGCAGGTCAAATCGGCCCTGCTGCTCGCCGGGCTGAACGCCCCCGGCTGGACTCGGATCGAGGAGCCCGAAGCGACCCGCGACCACACAGAGCGCATGCTCCGTCATTTTGGCGCGCAGGTCGTGGTGGACCAGCTCGGTCCCGGCCGCGTCGCGAGCGTGCGCGGCCAGCCAGAACTGCGCGCCACCGACGTCCTCGTCCCAGGCGACCCGTCTTCCGCCGCCTTCATCCTGGTCGCCGCCCTGATCGTACCTGGCTCTCGCGTCACAGTGCGCGGCGTCGGCCTCAACCCGGCCCGCATCGGCCTGCTCGACACGCTGCGCGAAATGGGCGCCGACCTGCAGGTCACCAACCCGCGCACGGAGGGCGGCGAACCGGTCGGCGACTTGGTTGCTGCCTATTCCGGCCTGCGTGCGGCCGACGTGCCGCCCGACCGCGCGCCCTCCATGATCGACGAATATCCGATCCTGGCCGTCGCCGCCGCCTGCGCCGAAGGGACCACGCGCATGCAGGGCCTGGCCGAACTGCGCGTCAAGGAAAGCGACCGCCTTGCCGCCACCGCGGCGCTGCTGCAGGCCAACGGCGTCCAGGTCGAGATCGAGGGCGACACGCTGATCGTGCACGGCTCCGCTGCGCCGCAAGGCGGCGGCCTGGTTCCGACGCACATGGACCACCGCATCGCCATGAGCGCGCTGATCCTTGGCCTGGCGACGCGGGACCCGGTCCGCGTGGACGATTCCGGCTTCATCGACACGAGCTTCCCGGGTTTCGCGTCGCTCATGCAGGGGCTCGGCGCCCCGATCGCATGAGCCTCGTCATCGCGATCGACGGTCCCGCCGCCGCCGGCAAAGGAACGCTCGCCCGGCGGCTGGCGACCGAGCTGGGCCTACGCTATCTCGATTCCGGCCTGCTCTACCGCGCGGTCGGCCGCCGCGTCCTCGACGCCGGCGCCGACCCAGCCAACGCCGCAGCCGCGGAATCCGTCGCCTCCGCCCTGCGCCCCGAGGATCTCGCCCGCCCCGACCTACGCGGCCCGGCCGCCGACGCCGCCTCCAGCGCCGTCGCACAGCATCCCGGCGTCCGCCAGCGCCTGCTCGCCTTCCAGCGCAGCTTCCCCGGCGAGGCCGGCGCCGTGCTGGATGGCCGCGACATCGGCACCGTGGTGTTCCCCGATGCACCCATAAAATTCTTCGTCACCGCCGACCTACCGGCCCGCGCCCGCCGCCGCTGGCGCGAGCTGAGCGGCGCGGTGCCGCTCGAGCAGGTCGAGGCCGAGATGCGCGCCCGCGACGAGCGCGACAGCCAGCGCGGCACCGCCCCGCTGCGCATGGCCGCGGACGCCATCCTTCTCGACACGACCGCACTCGACGCAGACGCCGCCTTCCACGCGGCCAGGCGCATCCTGAGCGAGCGGCAACCGCCTGGCTACACTTGGTAACGGTCCGTCACCGAAGCCGATGGTAGAACATCGGGCATGGACCTTCACGCCGCCCTCGCGCACACAAGGTTTGGCCTCGGCCGCGCCCCGAGCGATGCTTGGCCCACCGACCCGCAGGGATGGCTCGCGGCGCAGCTTCGTGCAGACGATCCAGGCCCCGGTGGCGCCTCGCTCGCCGACGGATGGGCCGCATTTCAGCAGGACAGGGCCGACCCGGTGCCTCCTGGCAAGCCTAGCCGGCAACGGCAAATCTTCGTCGCCGAGACCCACGCCTTACAAGACTACGCCATTGCCACGCCAAACCCGTTCCGTGAGCGGCTAGTCTGGTTCTGGGCCAACCATTTTACCGTCAGCTGGCGGCACGGCGGCGTGGCGCCCATCGCTGGCCACTATGTCCGCGAGGCAATCCGCCCCTACGTGACCGGCAAATTCAGCGACATGCTGCTGGCGGTCATGCGCCACCCGGCCATGCTGCTTTTTCTGGACAATTCCGGCTCGACCGGACCGAACAGCCCGGCCGGGCTGCGCCAGCATCGCGGGCTGAACGAGAATTTGGGGCGCGAGTGCCTGGAGCTGCACACGGTCAGCCCCGCCTCCGGGTACACGCAGGCGGATGTCACGTCATTCGCCAAGATCCTGACCGGCTGGAGCCTCGAACGGCAGCCGCAGCCGGGCTTCGTGTTCCGCCCGAACATGCACGAGCCCGGCGAGCAGACGCTGCTCGGCCACACCTTCCCGGAAGGCGAGCAGGGCGGCGTCGAGGCACTGGCTTTCCTCGCCGATCACCCGGCGACACATCAGCATCTGGCGACCAAGCTGGTGCGGCATTTCGCCGCCGACACCCCGCCGCCGGATGCGGTGCGCCGGGTCGAAGCCGTGCTGCGCGACACGCGGGGCGATCTGGGCGCCGCGGCGCTGGAGATCACTCGCCTGCCGGCCGCGTGGCAGAAGCTGACCAAGCTGCGCACGCCGCAGGAGCTGGTGCTCGCCGTGTTGCGCGGCGCGGCCCTGCCGCCCGAGCGGCGGCCCGACGCGAACGGCATCATGGCCGGGCTCGGGCAACCCATGTTCGGCGCGGAATTCCCGATCGGCTGGCCGGATACCGCAGCCGACTGGTCGGGGCCGGAAGCGATGCTGCGGCGCATCGACTGGACCTACGGATTCGCGGCGCGGCCGGAACTGCCGGAGCCCGAAGCGTTCGCCGAAACGCTTCTGGGGCCGCTGATCTCCGACGCGACGTTCACCCAGATGCGCCACGCCGGATCACGGCAGGACGCCATCACCCTCGTGCTTGCATCTCCCGAATTCCAGAGGCGCTGATCATGCGGACCCCCCTCCTCTCCCGCCGCTCGGCGCTGCTCGGCATCGGCGCCGCTATCACCTTTGGCCGCGCCTCGCTGGCGATGGCCGCAGCGCCGACCGATCGGCGGTTCGTCGTTGTCATCCTGCGCGGCGCGCTGGATGGGCTGGCGGCGGTGGCGCCTTACGGTGAGGCGACGTTTGCCGATTTGCGAGGACAGTTGGCGCCGAAGCCGCCGGGCGAGGACGGTGGGCTGCTGGATCTAGGCGGCTTCTTCGGTCTGCATCCGGCGCTGACCGGGCTGCATCAGATGTATGCGGCGGGTCAGTTCCTGCCGGTGCACGCGGTCGCCGGTCCGGTGCGGACGCGCAGCCATTTCGAGGCGCAGGACATCATGGAGTCTGGCGCAGAACAGCGCCTGACCAGTGGGTGGCTGAACCGGGCGGTGCAGGGCATGCCGCCAATGCCGGCGAGCGCGGCTCCGCTGTCGGTGGGCCTCGCGTTGCCGCTGTTGCTGCGCGGTGCCGCGCCGGTCGGGTCCTATGCGCCGCACAGCTTCATGCAGCCGCCGCCGGATCTGTATGCCAGGCTGATGGCGCTGCACGAGCATGACCCGGTGACCGGGCCGGCGCTCCGCGAAGGGTTGCAGGAGCGCGGGTTCACCGGCACGCAGCTCGGCGCCGAGCAGGCCGGTCCGGGCCGCTTCGCGTTCGCGACACTGGCGGGCGCCGCCGGGCGGCTGCTGGCGGCGCCGGACGGGCCGCGGATCGCCGCGATGGAGATCGGCGGCTGGGATACGCATCAGGCGCAGGCGCCCCGGCTGCAATTCCCGCTCAAGCAGCTCGATGCCGGGCTGGTGGCGCTGCGCGACGGAATGGGCGACGACGCCTGGGGCAGGACGGCGGTGCTGGTGATGACGGAGTTCGGCCGCACGGTCCGCGCGAACGGGACTGGCGGCACTGATCACGGGACGGGCACGGTCGCCTTCGTCGTCGGCGGCGCCGTGGCTGGCGGTCGGGTTCTGGCGGACTGGCCAGGTCTCGCCGCCGGACGGCTGCTGGAGGACCGGGACCTGCAGCCGAGCATGGACTTGCGGGCGCTGGCCAAGGGCTTGCTGGCGTCGCATCTTGGGCTGGATGGGGCCGCGCTCGCGCGGGCCTTCCCAGGCAGCGAGGCGGCGCAGCCGATAGGCGGGCTGATCCGCCGCGCCTGATCCACGCCCCGCCGGTTGACGGCGCGGCGCGGCGGACGGCATGACTCGCGTGACATGCCGAACCGCAAACCCCGCAAGCCGGCCCCAAACCGGCCCACCCCGAAAGCAGTACACGAGCCCTCTCCATTCGGGAGAGGGTTGGGTGAGGGTGGTTCTTGCGGCACCAAGCACCCTCACCCCGGCCCTCTCCCGGAAGGAAAGGGAGAAGAAGCAGGCGCGCTTGCTCAGGCCGCGGTTTACTTGGCCAAAGGCCAGCCAACCCTGGCGCTTCCCGTGCTGCTCGCGGAACTCGACGCGCGCGCCGCTGGCGGGGACCAAGCGTGCGCGCTGGCAGCCGCCGCGCTCCGGCTCGCCCCGGCCGACCCCGGCACCATTGCGCCGGATGCGCTCTCCGCGACGGTCAGCCGCCTGGTGGCGCTGGTGCGGCGGCAGGACGAGCAAATCCGTACGCTCCGCGCACTGATCGAGGAAGAGTTGTGAGCCGGCGGCAGCCGGCGTCGGGCACGGATGAAGCGCAGGGCGGACGGTGGCGGGTCGTCATCTGTGCGCCGACGCCGCTCTCGGCGCGGGCGGAACAATTGGCCTGGGCACTGCGGCAATCCGGCGCGCTGATCGAGGTCGCGCAACGTCCGGACGCCGCGGCGGACTTGGTCATCTGGACGGAGCCGCGTTCCCGGACCGAACCCTTCGGCGCCGCGGTCAACGTCGTCGACCTCCATGGGATCGCTGATCCGGCGGTATTGGCGCAGTGCCGGGGTGCCGCGCTGCTGCTGGCCGGGTCAGAGGCGGAACATGGCGTCTGGTCGGCCGCCGGCGCAACGGCCGGTTTATCCATCCCCGTTGCCGTGGTCGCTTATGCCGTCCCGGTCCGGCCGCGGGCGCAAGCGGCCTTCCGGACCCTGCTGATCCTGCAGGGCGCGGCGCCGCTGAACGCGGTCAGCCGCGCCACAGCCTGGGCCGCCGCAAAAGGGATTGCCTGCGGTGTGGCCGATCCACGCGGCGCGGCGGGATTGCGGGCCATCCAGCTAACCGGCGCAGCTCCGGCCGCCGGACTTGGCACCGTGGTGCTGGATGCGCGGCTGGACGGGCCGCCCGACGTCCCACCGCGTCTCGTCGAGGCGCTGGCGAGCGGCGCGCCGGTGCTCGGCTGCAGCGAGAGCCCGCTGATGCAGCGCCTCGTCGCGTCCGGCGCCGCGATCTACGCCGATCCGCTCGAAGCCAGGCTCGATCACTTGGCCACCCTGCCGCCGGCAAGCCTGCAGGCTATGTCGGATGCGGCGCGCGCCTTCGCGCAGCGCTGGTTCGACCCGGCGGAGGCCGCCGCCGCGCTGCTCGGCGCGGTGCATCGCGCCGTTTCCCGCACTCGGGCGCGCAACGAGGCCTGGATGCAGCGCGACCCAGGGCTCGGACCCGGCGGCCACGTGCTGGTCATCTCCGACGAGGCGCTGAACCTCGTCGATATCCGCATCCACCTGCCCTTCGCCGCCCTGCACCGGCGCGGCGCCATCGACGGCTACACCGTGCTGCGCCATGGCGAGATCGCGTTCAGCACAGGCAGCCCGGATCGGTTCGACATGATCTGGGTGCACCGGAGCGTCGATACCGGGGTGCAACTCCTGTTGCAGGTGCTCGGCCGCCCCTTCGTCTACGACGTGGACGACAATCTGCTGGTCTCGCCGAGTTACCGGGCCGCCTTCCCGGCCGAGACGATGGAAACGGCGCACGCCCTGTTACGCCAATGCACCATTCTCTCCTGCGCCACCCCGACCCTCTTCCAGCTTCTTCAACGCCACAGCGCATTGCCGCTCGCCGGGAAGGCGGTGGTGACGCCCAATCTGGCGCAAGGCGCGCCGCTGCCGATCCAGCCGGGGCGGCCGCGCGCGGTGATCTGGGCGTCGAGCGACAAACCGGCGCTGACCGGGTCGCGCCCAGAGGTGGAGCGGGCCGTGCGGGACTTCTGCCAGGCGCACAAGCTCGGCCTGGTTTGCCTCGGCGCGGCGCCACCGAAGGTACTGGCCGAGTCGGGGCTGCCGATCGAACACCCCGGCCTGCTGTCCTACCCGGCCTATCTGGCCAGGCTGCGCAGCCTGTCGCCTTCCATCCTGGTCTGCCCCCTCGAGACCGGCGCCGACCCGGCGACCCAGGATTTCGTCGACGGCAAGAGCGACGTGAAAGTGATCGAGGCGCGGCTCTGCGGCCTGATCGGTGTATTCAGCCGCGCCCTGCCCTATCTCGAAAGCGACCTCGAGCCGGCGATCCTGTGCGGCAACGATTACGCATCTTGGCTCGACGGGCTCGAGCGCGCCTTGCAGCGCTGCGGCAGCCCCGGCCCGGCGACGCGCTGGCCCCGGCACCGCACCGCGGAGCTGCTCGGCCCGAAGCCGTGGGCGGAGGCGCTCGCGGAGGCGCGCCTGGCCGAGCCGGTCACGCTGCGCGAGGTGCTGGCCGGGGTCCAGTTCGTGCGCGCGCAGCAATCGGCTCTAAGGGACTCGCGCGAGTTCTTCGACGAGGAATATTACCTGACCCGGCATGAGGACGTGCGCCTTGCGGTGCAGCAGGGGATTGTCGGCTCCGGCTACGAGCACTACCGCATAGCCGGCTTCGCCGAGCGACGGGCGGCGCGGCGGCGGCAGACGCCGGAGGGCCAGGCGGACGCGTGGTGGGCGTCGCTGATGCACACGATCGGCCGGGTCGAAGCGGACACCACGGCGAGGGCGGCGGAGATCGAGGGATTGCGCGCCCGCCTGGCGCTGCGCCGGACCCAGCAACCGCGGCCAATACCGGCCGAGACGCCAGAGGCGCCGGTGCCAGCAGCGCATCCCTCGATCGATCTGGTCTGGCATCCGCCGGGGGCGGTGTGCGACCAGCCATGCCCCGTCTGTGACGCCCCCGGCCCGCACCCGGTGCTGCTGCGCGCCGACGCGGAGACCCTGATCCGCTGCCGCGCCTGCGCCTCGTGCTTCTACGAGCACCGGATCGTCTATGATTACGAGCGGGAAAAGGACGCCGATGTCCTGCAGCAGCTCTATCTGGAGCAGAACGCCAGCATCTACCATCAGACCCGCTTCTTGTTCGCCATCGACGAGGCGGTCGACAGCGTCCTCGATGTCGGGTGTGGCTTCGGCTACCCGGTCGACGTCGCCGCCAAGGTGCTCGGCTGGCGCGCGACAGGCATCGACCCCTCGTTTTACGCCCGCGAGGGCGCGGCCCTGCTGCGTGCCGATATCCGCAAGGACTACCTGACCGAGCAGACCGATCTGGGCGAACCGTTCGGCCTCGTCATGGCGTCCGAGGTGATCGAGCACGTGCCCGATCCCTACGCCTTCCTCGCCCTACTGCGCCGCTGGCTGAAACCCGGCGGCACGCTGGTGCTGACCACGCCGAGCGCCGCGTCGCTGACGCCGAGTCTCGGGCCGGGCAGCCTGATCGGCATCTTGGCGCTGAAGGTGCACCTGATCCTGTTCAACCAGGACTCGCTGGCCTCGGCGCTGCGCCGTGCCGGGTTCCGCCACGTGCAGGTGCGGGCCGAGCAGGACGGCCTGGTCGCCTATGCCTCGGATCAGCCGCTCCGCTTCCGCGCGGACGCTGCCGAGCGCCACGTCCAGGCCTACAAGCGCTACCTTGAGCACCTCGTAGAGACCGCCGAGCCGGGGTCGGCGCTTTGGAATGGCGGGGCGGGGCGGCTGTTCACCTTGCTCGCCGGCGATGCGGAGATACCCTTCCTGCAGGCGCTGTTTGCCCGCATCGCCGCCGCATGGCGGGAAAAATTCGGCATCGACCTCGCCCGTCTGCGCCTGCCGAAACTGCTCGACGAGGCTGCGTTCGCGGCCACCAAACCCGCCGACCTCTCCGCGACACAGCCGTTGAACCTGGCCACCGTGCTGTTCAACCGCGCGGTGCTGGAGCAGCGCACGCCCGGCCGCACTCCGGAAGCAATCCTCGGCTTCGCTCGCCCCGCCTATCTGGTCGCGGTGCAGACCCGCCGGGTGCTGCAGGCCGAGGACATGATCGATCTCGAGCTGAAGCGGATCGCCTGGCGGGCGCGGCAACTCATCATTGACTCCCTCGCCGAACTCGCGCCCGAGGTGGAAGGCGAGCTGCTATTTGCGCTGGCCGAGGACTCGCCGGGCGCGCTGCACGACCGGATCGACCTCCCGCCCGACGCGCTGACGGCGCGGATCGCCGGCTTCTTCGTGCCATGCGTCGGCGCCAGCCGGTTCGACGAAGCCAGCCGGGTCGAGCCCTGGATGCGCGACCTCGACGCGGTGTGCAGCGTGCTGGCAGGCGACAAGGAGCGCCTGTTCCGCGCCCTGTTCACCGTTGGCGTGCAGCGCCTGGTGCATGACCACGCGCTCGGCCCCGCGCTGCAGGCGTTCGAGCGCTTGGAGTTGGAGACAAGGCTGCTGCTCGACGATCCGGCCGAGGGCGACGTCGCCCGGCAGTTCTTCCGCGTAGCGCAGAAGCATGTGCAACTCGTCGCCGCGCGTTTCGCACCGGAGAGCACCTGAATGGACCCGAACGGCCTCGATTTCGACACCGAGGCGATGCTCGCCCGGTTGCGGCCCTGGGTGGAATGCGAGAGCCCGACCTGGGACGCCGCCGCCGTCGAGCGGATGCTCGGCCTCGCCGCCGCGGAGCTTGCGGCGATGGGCGCGACGATCGAGCGGATCCCCGGCCGGATGGGTTTCGGCGGCTGCGTCCGCGCCACGCTGCCGCATCGGAAGCCCGGGCCGGGGCTGCTCGTCATGGGCCATCTCGACACGGTGCACCCGATCGGCACGCTCGCTGCCCTGCCCTGGCGGCGCGACGGCAATCGGGCATACGGGCCGGGGATCATGGATATGAAGGGCGGCGTGTTCGCGGCGTTGGCGGCGCTGCGCGCGCTCGCCCGTGCCGGGATCGAGACGGCGCTGCCGATCACCGTGCTGCTGACCCCAGACGAGGAGGTCGGCAGCCCCAGCACGCGCGAGCTGATCGAGCGCGAGGCGGCGCCGCATCGGGCCGTGCTGATCCCGGAGCCGGCGCAGAGCAATGGCGGGGTCACGACTGGCCGCTACGCCATCGCCCGCTTCAACCTGCGCGCCACCGGCCGGCCGAGCCATGCCGGGTCACGCTTGACCGAGGGCCGCTCCGCGATCGCCGAAATGGCGCGACAGATCCTGGTGATCGAGGCGATGACCACGCCGGACTGCACGTTCAGCGTCGGCCTGGTGCATGGCGGTCAATGGGTGAACTGCGTGTCGACGACCTGCGACGGCGAGGCGCTCAGCATGGCCAAGCGCCAGGCCGATCTCGACCGCGGCGTCGCGCGCATGCTCGCCCTGACACACGGGCAGGAGGGTATCGGTTTCGCGGTGACGCGGGGTGTGACGAGGCCGGTCTGGGAGCCCAGCCCGGCGACGATGGCGCTGTACGAACGCGCCCGGGCGATCGCCGCTTCGCTCGGCTTCGCCCTCCCGCATGGCAGCGCCGGCGGCGGCTCGGACGGCAATTTCATCGGTGCGGCGGGCATCGCCACGCTGGACGGACTCGGCGTGGAAGGGGCCGGACTGCACACGCTCGACGAGCACATCAAGGTCGACAGCTTGGCCCGGCGCGGGCGGCTGCTGGCCGGGTTGCTGGCGGCGCTGTCGTAGCGATGCAGGCGCTCACGAGCCGGCCGGTGCGAGTCGTCGCCGGTCACAAATATACGTTCAGCGCCGGGGTGATCGTCATCCTGGCGTTCTTCGCACTTCCCGCCTCGATGGGATTGGCGCCGCGCGTGGTGTTCGCCTGGGATTCGGGCGCGCTGGCATTGCTGGCCATGGTCTCGACCATTTTCATCTCCGCCGGCGATGACGGTACCATGGCGCGCAACGCGCTGGCGCAGCAGGAAGGCGAGTGGACAGTGTTTTTCATCACCCTCGCCGGTGTCGCCGTCAGCTTCGCCGCGCTCTCCAGCGTATTGGGGATCGCCAAGGAGATGCATCCGAGCGCGATTCGCACCCTCTACATCGCCGTCGTGGCGATGACCTTGTTGCTCTCCTGGCTGTTGACGCACGTCGTATTTGCGCTGCGCTATGCGCACGAATACTACGAACGGCAGCCCGGCGCCTCGCGGGTTGATGGCGGACTCGACTTTCCGGGCGATTTGTCGCCGGATTACTGGGATTTTTTCTATTTTGCCCTTGTGCTGGGCATGACCTTCCAGGTGTCGGACGTGCAGATCACGTCACGCAAGCTGCGGCGGCTAGCTGCGGCGCATGGGCTGATCGGGTTCCTGTTCAACACGGTGATCGTGGCGCTCACCGTCAACATCGCGGCAAACCTGCTTTGATCGCCGGCGTCGAAACTATTGCTGCGCCAGCAACTGATCGCAGTTTGAGCGGCCAGACAGAAGGCAGTCCTCGATCCGAGCCTTATCGCGGAGATGGTTGATAAGGAACAAACCGACCACCACCAACAACAGCGCCAAAGCGAGACCTGCGAGACTGGCCGTCAGCCGGTCCTCCTCCTTCTGCTCAGCCTCCGCGCTTAGGACAACGCGCCGCATCGCACGCACGGGCCGTCTGGCGGCCCGCCCCTCCATTTTGCCGACACTTTCGGTTAGTTACATTAGGACGATCTCGCGCAATCTCAAAGGAGGAAAGCGGTCCTGCAACCGATCACGCTTCTACGACTGATACCAGCGGCACGATGCGATGGCTCTTCCATCGCGCCGCGCCGATGGTATCGCGCGCCGGGTTGGTGGGCGGCGGCGCGCCAGAGGAAGACTTATACCAACGGTCATCCTCCATGACCGTTGGTATGAGTTCCCAGTGAGCCGCGCCGCCACCCATCTCACCTTCGTACAGCCTGAATTCGGACCGCTCGTCCAGCGTATCGGGCCGTATAAGGTTAAGCGCGAGATTTGCGAGCCATACCAGGCACTCATCCGGGCCATTGCACATCAGCAACTTCATGGGAACGCCGCGCGCGCCATCCTCCGGCGGCTGAGCGAGTTGTTCCCAGCCGGCGGATTGCCCGCGCCCGAGCGAATCACGGGGACTCCAGACGAAGCGCTGCGAGGCTGCGGGTTCTCCGCCAGCAAGGTCGCCGCGATCCGCGATATTTGCGCCAAGACGCTGGACGGAACGGTGCCAACCGCCGCCCAGGCCAAGCGGCTCGGCGACGCGGAGCTGATCGCGCGGCTGAGCACGATCCGCGGCGTCGGGCGGTGGACGGTGGAGATGCTGCTGATCTCGACGCTCGGCCGCCCCGACGTGCTGCCGGTCGACGATTTCGGCATCCGCGAAGGTTGGCGGCTGCTCACCAAGGCGGATCAGCAATTGCGGCCGAAGGAACTGGCGGCGCTCGGCGAAATCTGGGCCCCCTACCGCTCCACAGCCGCCTGGTATCTCTGGCGCGCCTCCGACGAGGGCAAGAAGGTCAAGCAGACCCCGCTGTAGGCAGAAACCCTGCCAGCGTGGCGATGAACGCCTCCGGCGCGTCGGCATGCAGCCAGTGGCCGGCGCCGCGCAGGGTGACAAACCGGGCATGCGGAAACAGCGCGCGGAACAGCGGACGATGCTCGGGCTGGACGAAATCGGAGCGCTCGCCGCGAAGCACCAGCGTCGGCCCTTCGTAGCTTCCGGAACCGGACCAGCCCTCGAGTTCGGGCAGCGCGGCGGCGATCTCAGGCAGCGCGATGCGCCATTGCGGCGATTGGCCGAAGCGCAGGTTGGACAGCAGGAAGTTGCGAACCGCCGGGTCGTCGACGGCCCCCGAAAGCGCCTGATCGGCGGCGGCGCGGGTTAGGTCGGCGGTCAGCTTGACGGCCAGCATTGCTTGCGCGAGCGGGGCGTTGCGGGGCGGATAGGCGACCGGGGAGATGTCGGCGACGAGCAGCCTTGTCACCCGCTCCGGGGCGCGCAGCGCGGCCAGCATGGCGACTTTGCCGCCCATGGAGTGGCCGACCAACGCCGCCCGCTCGAGACCGTGGGTGTGCATCGTGTCGAACACATCGTCGGCCATCAGCGCGTAGGTCATCGTCTGGTCGTGGCCGCTGCGCCCGTGGTTGCGCAGGTCGAAGGCCAGAATGCGGCGCCCGACCGAGAGGCCCCGCTGGATGGTGCCGAAATTGTTCGCCGTCCCGAACAGGCCGTGCAGGAGAATGGCGGGCGGACCCTCGCCCATATCGGTCGCATGCAAGATCATGGGACGAGACTCGCATAGAGCGCCGGGTCGGTGGCGCCCTCGGTGCTGAACAGCAGCACGCGGCTGGCGGCGTCGAGGCCCAGCGCGGCACGCGACTCGGCGTCCCTGGCGACGGAAAGCAACCCCGCCAACCCGGCGGCGCCGGACTCGCCGGAAACGACGCCCTGCGCGGCCAAAATCCGCATCGCCCCGATCGCGGCCGCGTCAGGAATAGCCAGGAACGCCGTCGCCGACCGCTCCAGCTCCTGCCAGGCAAGCAGGCTCGGCTCGCCGCAGGCAAGCCCGGCCATGATGGTATCGAGCGCGCCGCCGACCGGGGTCAGCGCCCCCGCCTGGGCGCTCGCCAGCAGGCAGGCGGCGCGGTCGGGCTCGACCACGATGAGCGCCGGCGCCGCGTCGAGCCGGGCACGCATCTGGACCGCGACGGCGGCCGCGACGCCGCCGACGCCGGCCTGGATGAACACATGCGTCGGCGGCTGGTGCGGCCATTGGTCCAGCGCCTCGTCGGCCATCAGCCGGTAAGCCTGCATCACGTCGCGCGGCACTTCCGTGTAACCCGGCCAGGACGTGTCGGAGACGATGAACCAGCCCTGCAACGCCGCCTCGGCGGCGGCGGCGCGCACCGCGTCGTCATAGGTGCCGGGCACGGTGCGCACCTCCGCCCCGTAGGCGGCGATCGCGCCGATCCGCGCCTGGCTGACGGTCTCGTGGACGAAAATGCAGCATTGCGCGCCGAAGCGCTGGGCCGCCCAGGCGACGCTGCGCCCATGATTGCCATCGGTCGCGCAGGCGACGGTGATGCCGGCCGCGATCCCCGTGCGCGCCGTCAGCTCGGCCGAAGTCGCCTCGATGTCGCGCCGCGCCAGCTCGGCCAGCAACACGTTCAGCACCGCATAGGCGCCGCCGAGCGCCTTGAAGCTGCCAAGGCCGAACCGCCCGGCCTCGTCCTTGATGGCAAGCGCAGCCACTCCGGCTTCGGAGGCGAGAGACGGCAGGTCGCGCAGCGGCGTCGGCGCGTAACCCGGCCAGCTCGTAATCTCGGCCTTCGCCCGGCGATAACCGCCCGACGGTAGGACCACGATTCCGGGAGTGCCTTGGTGCGCGTTGAGAAATAACATCCCGGCAGATTTGCGCGGTAGGGAGGCCGCGGCTAGTCCTGGCGCAGCAAGGGAGGCCTGACATGCACGTTTCCATCCTCGGCGGCGGCGGATTCCTGGGCCGCAAGGTCGCGCAGCGCCTGGCTGAGGACGGGACAATCGGGGGCGCAAAAGTCGAGAGCCTGACCCTGTTCGACCTGCATCCACCGCCGCAACCAGAGGGCGCGCGGTTTCCGGTGCACAGCCTCGCCGGCGACATCGCGGCGTTGCCCGAAGCGGCGATCCCGCCGGACACAAATGTCGTGTTCCACCTCGCGGCGGTCGTCAGCGCCGCGGCGGAGGCGGATTACGAGCTGGGCCGCCGGGTCAATGTGCGCGGGACGGACGCGGTGATCGACGCGTGCCGCAAGCTGGCCCGGCCGCCGCGCGTCGTGTTCACCAGCTCGGTTGCCAGCTTCAGCGGCGGGCAGGATGCGGTGCTCGGCGACGATGCCCGTCAAGTGCCGGCCAATTCCTACGGCGCGCAAAAGGCGGCGGCAGAGCTGTTCCTGGCGGATGCCAGCCGGCGCGGCTTCCTCGATGCGGTGCTGATCCGCCTGCCGACGGTGATCGTACGGCCTGGCCGGCCGAACAAGGCGGCGAGCAGCTTCGTCAGCAGCATCCTGCGCGAGCCGCTCCTCGGCGAGGCCGCGGATCTGCCGGTGCCCGACAACTTCGCGGTCTGGGTCTGCAGCCCGCGCCGGGCCGTCGCCTGGCTGCTGCACGCGGCCAGCATGGATACCAGCCGCATGGGCTTGGACCGCAGCGTAAACCCGCCGGGCATGCGCGCGACCGTGGGCGAGATGCTTGCGGCGCTGGAGCAAGTCCGGCCTGGCGCCACCAAGCTGGTGCACCGGGTCAGCGACCCGGCCATCGCGGCCATCGTCGGCGGCTGGCCCGCCGCGTTCGCGACGCGGCGGGCGGAGTCGCTCGGCTTCAAGCGGCAAGAGGCGCTGCCCGAATTGGTCGAGGTTTTCATCACGGATGACCTCGCGGCAACCCAGCAGGAACGCCAAGCCGCCTCGTAGCCAGATTGTTATAGTTATTTCACACGATTGGCCGGTTCGCGGTTGATGTCATGCGCTTCCGGACGCACAAGTAAGTCATCGCCTCTCAACCGGGCCACTGAAGCTCATGCCTCCTCCCAGCGCCAGTTCGAGCCTCAACGGCACGGCCACCGCGGGACGAGTGCGCGCGCGGCGCCGGCTCCGCGTGGCGGTCGCGCAAGTCCCGCAGACACTGCGCGCACTCGTCCGCGCCGACGAGATCTGGCTCGTCGTCCTGGCCGCGGCGGTCGGCGCGGCCGCCGGCGGGACGGTGGTGGCGATGTCGGGCATCGCCCAGGTGATGCACCACATCCTGTTCGCGCTGCCAGACGGCGAGTACCTGTCGGCCCAAATCACCGTCTCGCCGTATAACGCGCTGCTGGTACCCACGATCGGCGGCGTCATCCTCGGCGCCGCCGGCTGGCTGCTGAGCCGGTGGAACGCGCGACAGGTGGTCGACCCGATCGAGGCGAATGCGCTCTATGGCGGGCGGATGTCGCTCAAGGACAGCCTGATTGTCGTCGCCCAGACTGTCTGGTCGAACGGCGTCGGCGCGTCGGTCGGTCTCGAGGCAGGCTATGCGCAGATCGGCTCGGCGATGGCGTCCCGGCTCGGGCGCGCGTTCCGGGTGCGGCGGACGGATCTGCGGCTCCTCGTCGGCTGCGGCGCGGCGGGCGCCATCGCGGCGGCGTTCAACGCCCCGCTGACCGGTGCGTTCTACGCGTTCGAGCTGGTCATCGGCACCTACTCGCTGGCCACGCTGGCGCCGGTGGTCATGTCGGCCATCTGCGCGGTGACCGTGATGCGGCTGCTGGTGGGCGATGTCGAGGGGTTCGACATCAGGGTGCCGACGCAGATCGAGGCGATCGATTACGTGCCGATCCTGGCGCTCGGCATGCTGTGCGCGCTCGGCGGCATCGCTCTCATGCGCGGGGTGACGATCGTCGAGGCGATGGCCAGGCGCACCCGGGTCCCCGGCTGGCTGCGGCCGGCGGCGGGCGGGCTCGCGGTGGGCGCCTTGGCGCTCATCAACCCGGCGGTCCTGTCCTCGGGGCATTCGGCGCTGCGGATCGCGCTCGATGCCCCGTATGGGATGTCGCACATCGCCCTGCTGATCCTGCTGAAGTCGCTGGCCTCGGCGATCAGCATCGGCACCGGGTTCCGCGGCGGCTTGTTCTTCGCCTCGCTGTTCCTCGGCGCTTTGCTGGGCAAGCTGTTCGCCGGCGGGCTGGCGATGGTGACCACGGTGCAGGCGCTGCCCGCCGTGGTCTGCGCGCTGGTGGGCATGAGCGGACTGGCGGTGGCGGTCGTCGGCGGGCCGCTGACCATGGCGTTCCTGGCGCTGGAGAGCACCGGCTCGCTGCCGATGACGGTCGCCGTGCTGGCGGCGAGCGTCGTCTCGACCATCACGGTTCGCCGCACCTTCGGCTACAGCTTCGCCACCTGGCGGTTCCATCTGCGCGGCGAGGCGATCCGCAGTGCGGTCGATATCGGCTGGATGCGCAATCTGACCGTGGGCAAGATGATGCGGCGCGAATTCCGCCGCGTGCCGCTGGACATGACCATCGAGACGTTCCGCCGGCAATTCCCGCTAGGCGCCGTCGCCCGCGTGGTCGCGGTGGACTCGGCGGGCCGCTACGCCGGGATCCTGGCGACCTCGGAGGCGCACGCGGCGAGCGACGATGCGGCGAGCCTGGCGGAGGTGGTGCACCACCTCAAGGACGTATTGCTGCCGCAGATGACCATCAGGGAAGCGGTGCAGACGTTCGAGAAGGCGGAAAGCGACGAACTGGCCGTCGTGGACAGCGCCGAAACGCTGCGGGTGATCGGCGTGTTGACCGAGCAATTCGCCCTCCGCCGCTACAGCGAGGAGCTGGAGAAGCGGCGGCGGGAGCTTTCCGGAGAATAGGCGTGCCGCCCGGGCCATGGAGGACCCAGGCGCTTCGCGTCCGTGGCTGCGTCGTTAGATGCCGCCGCGCGGACCTTTTACCACCGCGTCTCACGATGACGAGTGCGATCGTCTCCCTCCGCCGGATGCGCTGCTCCGCATGCCTGAGATCGACGTCGAGTTCCCGCTATCCGAGATTTACGCAGAGGTGAGTTTGCCTGGCACGGAGGAGGAAGGCGGCTAAACCTTCCCGTGACAATGCTTGTATTTCTTGCCTGACCCGCAAGGGCACAGCGCGTTGCGCGGCGTGTTCTTCCAGGTGGCCGGGTCCGCGGGGTCGGCGGCAGAGGGCCGCTCGGCTTCCAGCACGTCGCCGCCGGCATAGGGAGCGCTGGCGGCTGGGTCGGAATAGGAGAGCGAAACCGGGGCGGCCCGCTCCAACGGCTGAAAGTTCGGCTCCGGGACCGCGGCGGGCCCGATCTCGACGCGCGCCAGCATCGCCGTCACCCGCTCCTTCAGCTCGTCGAGCATCGCGTTGAACATGGCGAACGCCTCGCTCTTGTATTCGTTCAGCGGGTCGCGCTGGCCGTAGGCGCGCAGCCCGATGCCCTGGCGAAGGTGGTCGAGCGCGAGCAGATGCTCCTTCCACACCGCGTCCAACACCTGCAGCAGCAGGCTTTTCTCGACAAAGCGCATCAGCTCGGGGCCGAGATTGGCGCTTTTCGCCGCCATCTGCTGGTCGGACGCGACCTCGATGCGTTCGCGAATGCCGGTCTCGTCGATGCCCTCTTCGCGGCCCCAATCCACGATCGGCAGGTCCAGGTTCAGCAGGCGCTTGAGATCCTCGGCCAGCTCGGCGGTCTCCCACTGCTCGGCATAGGCCTTCTCGGGGATCCGGCGGGCCACCAGCGCGCTGATCATCTCGGCGCGCATCTCCTGGACAGTCTCGGCGACGTCATCGGCGCGCATGAACTCGCGGCGCTGACCGTAGACCTCGCGCCGCTGATTGTTCATGACGTCGTCGTATTTCAGCACGTTCTTGCGCATGTCGAAGTTGCGCGCTTCGACCTTTTTCTGCGCCTTTTCCAGGGCTTTGTTGATCCAGGGATGGACGATGGCCTCGCCGTCCTTGAGGCCGAGCCGCTGCAGCATGCCTCCCATGCGGTCCGACCCGAAGATGCGCATCAAATCGTCTTCGAGGCTCAGGAAGAACCGGCTCGCCCCCGGATCGCCCTGGCGGCCGGAGCGGCCGCGGAGCTGGTTGTCGATGCGGCGGCTCTCATGCCGCTCGGTGCCGATCACCAGCAGGCCGCCGGCGGCCTTCACCACCTCATGCTTCTGGGCGACGTCGTCGCGGATCCCCTGCTCGCGCACCGGGTCGCGTTCCCCCTCGATCTCGAGGCGAATACGCATGTCGGCATTGCCGCCGAGTTTGATGTCGGTGCCGCGGCCCGCCATGTTGGTCGCAATGGTGATGGCGCCCGGCGCCCCGGCCTGGGCGACGATAGTGGCTTCCTGCTCGTGGAAGCGGGCATTCAGCACCGCGTGCGGTACCTTTTTGTTGTTTAGCAGCTCGCTGATGATCTCGCTCTTCTCGATGCTCGTCGTGCCGACCAGCACCGGCTGCTGCCGGGCGCGGGCCTCGGCGATCAGGGTCGCGACGGCCTCGTATTTCTCCGTGGCGCTTCGATAAACCTCGTCATCCTGGTCCTTGCGGTTGACCAGGACGTTGGTCGGGATGTCCACCACGTCGAGCTTGTAGATTTCAGCGAACTCGTCGGCCTCGGTCAGCGCTGTTCCGGTCATGCCGGAAAGCTTCGGGTATAGACGGAAATAATTCTGGAAGGTGATGCTGGCCAGCGTCTGGTTCTCGGGCTGGACGGTCACCCCCTCCTTGCCCTCGAGCGCCTGGTGCAGCCCTTCGGAGAACCGCCGGCCCTCCATCATGCGGCCGGTGAACTCATCGATCAGGATAACCTTGTCCTCGCGCACGATGTAGTCGACGTCACGGTGGAACAGCGTGTGGGCGCGCAGCGATTGCTGGACGTGGTGTAGCACCGAAACGTTGAAGATATCGTAAAGATTGCCCTCGGTGATGATGCCGGCCTGGCGCAGCATCTCCTCCACCGTCTCGGAGCCCGGTTCGGTCATGTGGACGGTGCGAAACTTCTCGTCCTTTTCATAGGTGCTCTCGTCGCGGACCAGCTCGCGGACCACGGCGTTGACCTGGTTGTACAATTCGCTGCTGTCCTCGGCCGGGCCGGAGATGATCAGCGGCGTGCGGGCCTCGTCGATCAGGATGCTGTCGACCTCGTCGACGATGGAGTAGAAGAAGTCGCGCTGGACCATATCCTCCAGCCGATATTTCATGTTGTCGCGCAGGTAGTCGAAGCCGAACTCGTTGTTGGTGCCGTAGGTGATGTCAGCGGCGTAGGCGGCGCGGCGCTCCTCGTCGCTGAGACCGTGCACGATCACGCCGGTTTTCATCCCGAGAAAGGCATAGATCTCGCCCATCCACTCGGCGTCGCGGCTGGCGAGATAGTCGTTGACCGTGACCACATGGACGCCCTTGCCGGCGAGCGCGTTCAAGTAGACCGGCAGGGTCGCGACCAGAGTCTTGCCCTCGCCGGTCTTCATCTCGCTGATCTTGCCCTCGTGCAGCACCATGCCGCCGATCATCTGCACATCGAAATGGCGCAGGCCGAGCACCCGCCGCCCGGCCTCGCGCACCACGGCGAAGGCCTCTGGCAGCAACTCGTCGAGCGTGGCGCCGTTGGCGAGCCGCTCGCGGAACTCGGCGGTCTTTGCCTTCAGCGCCTCGTCGGACAGCGCTTGCATTGCCGGCTCGAGTGCGTTGATCTGCGGGACGCGGCGCTGATAGGTTCGCAGCGAGCGGTCATTGGCAGAGCCGAACACGGCGCGGGCGATACTGGCGAACATAGATGGCCTTATGAGGTGGCAGCAGGGCGCGGCCGGGGCACGGCACGGGTTGCCATGAAATAGGAGCCGCATGGCACCGGGTCAACGCGCGCTGCTTGTCCCTCTCCTGTGCATGGGGCATTGTCCGGCCCCCGATCCCAAGGACTATTAAATGCGACGCTCCCGCCGTCTCACCGCTGCAACCCTGACCCTGCTCGGCGCACCTATGCTGGCCTGGGCGCAGACCGCCCGGCCCCCAGCAGCTTCCGCTCCGGCCAGTCCCGCTCCGGCCAGTCCGGCTCCGGCAGCTCCGACTCCGGCGGCATCCGCGCCGGCCAACCCGACTCCGCCCGGTACCGACCCGGTGATCGCCAAGGTCGGTCCAGACGAGATCCACGCCTCCGACCTGACAGACGCTATGCAGGGCCTGCCTGAGCAGCTCCGCGGCATGCCGCCCTCCATGCTGTATCCCATGCTGCTCGATCAGCTGATCGACCGTGACGTGATCGTCCTGGCCGCCAAGAAGCAAGGTCTGCAGAACGACCCGGCCATCCAGCGCTCCATCACCCGCGCCACCAACACCGTCCTGCAGAATGCGCTGCTGACCCGCGAAATCGCACCCACCCTGACCGACGCCGCGATCCAGGCCCGCTACGAGAAAGACTACGCCAACAAGCCCGGCGAGGAAGAAGTCCGCGCCAGCCACATCCTGGTCGCCGACGAAGCCAAGGCGAAGGACATCATCGCCCAGCTCGCCAAGGGCGCGGACTTCGCCGCCCTGGCCAAGAAGAACAGCACAGACCCGTCCGCGGCGCAGAACAGCGGCGAACTCGGCTGGTTCAAGAAGGGCGACATGC
Organism: Acetobacteraceae bacterium; assembly: GCA_965276815.1. GTDB lineage: Bacteria > Pseudomonadota > Alphaproteobacteria > Acetobacterales > Acetobacteraceae > JAVVHH01. The sequence goes on from CBDIBE010000006.1 coordinate 267,693, forward strand.
TGCCGGAATTCTCCGACGCGGCCTTTGCGCTCAAGCCCGGCCAGATCACCCAGACGCCGGTGCACACCCGCTTCGGCTGGCACGTCATCAAGGTCGAGGAGACCCGGACCGCGCCGCCGCCGAAGCTCGACGAGGTGCGCGACGAGATCCGCCAGGAGCTGATCCAGGAAGGCGTCGCCAAGGTGCTGGCGTCGGCCAAGGAAGGCCTCCAAGTCGCAAAATTCAACCAGGACGGCACGCCGATGACGGAGCCCCCCGTCATGCCGGCCACTCCGCCGACCGGCGCCGCTCCTGCCGCCGCGCCGCCGGCACCGGCCGCCCACTAGGGATGGCACTGCCGGTCTCTCCGCTTGCGGTAACCACGCCGGACCTCCCGCCGCTGGCGGGCGTCCGGCTTGCCGCGGTGCAGGCGGGGATTCGCTATCAGGGCCGCACCGACCTGGTGATGGTTGAGCTGGCGGCCGGAACGCACGTCGCCGGCGTGTTCACGCAGAACCGCTGCCCCGGCGCTCCGGTGGATTGGTGCCGCAAGATCCTGCCCGATGGGCAGGCCCGGGCGGCCGTGATCAACGCCGGCAACGCCAATGTGTTCACCGGCCGCGCCGGTGCGGCCACCGTCGAGGCCACGGCGCAGGCCGCCGCGCGTGTCGTCGGCTGCTCCAAGAAAGAGGTCTTCGTCGCCAGCACGGGCGTGATCGGCGAGGTGCTGCCGCACGAGCGCCTCACCGCCGCACTGCCGGGCCTGCACGCAGCACTCGACCCCGGCAAGTGGGACGAGGCGGCGCGCGGCATCATGACCACCGACACTTTCCCCAAGGCCAGCACCCGAGTCGCCGAGATCGGCGGCGCCCCGGTCCGGATCAGCGGGATCGCCAAGGGCAGCGGCATGATCGCGCCGGACATGGCGACGCTGCTCTGCTTCGTCTTTACCGACGCGAAGCTCCCCGCCGCCCTCTTGCAAGACATGCTGGACCGCGGCGTCAAGCACAGCTTCAACGCCACCACCGTCGACAGCGACACCTCGACCAGCGACACCGTACTCCTATTCGCCACCGGTCAGGCCAAGCACCCCCGGGTCGATCGCGACGACAAGCGCGCCGTCCGCCCGTTCCGCAACGCGCTCGACGAGGTGCTGCACGATCTGGCCCTCCAGGTCGTCCGCGACGGCGAAGGGGCGCAGAAGCTGATCCGCATCGACGTGACCGGCGCGGTGACCGGGAAATCCGCGCGCCGGATCGCCATGGCGATCGCCAACTCGCCGCTGGTCAAGACCGCGGTGGCCGGCGAGGACGCGAATTGGGGGCGAATCGTCATGGCCGTCGGTAAGGCCGGCGAGCCCGCGGACCGCGACAAGCTCTCCGTGGGCATGGGCGGCACCTGGATGGCGCGGGACGGCGGCGTGGTGCCCGGCTACGACGAGGCGCCGGTGGTGCAGCACATGAAGGGGCGCGAAATCGCCATCGCCGTCGATCTCGGCCTCGGCCGCGGCAGCGCGACAGCTTGGACCTGCGATTTGACGCATGGCTACATCGACATCAACGGCAGCTACCGCAGCTAGAGGGGCGCAATTGGCCCTGCAGCTCACGGCGGTTCCGGCCTTCGCCCCGATCGCCACCGAGCGACTGCTGCTCCGGCCGCTGCGCCCGGAAGACGCCGACGAGATCCACCGGCTGGTCAATGATTGGGAGGTGGTGCGGATGCTGTCCCGCCTGCCCTTCCCTTATCCGCGCGACTTGGCGGACAAGTGGATCGCCTCGACCCTCGAGCAGCTCGAGCGGGGCAGCGGGTATCACCTCGCGATCACCGGCCACGATGACGGGCGGGAGATGCTGATCGGCTGCGTCGGACTGCGGCTCGACATGAAGCCGCGCGTCGGCCATATCGGCTACTGGATCGGGCGGCGTTACTGGGGCCACGGGGTCGCGGCCGAGGCCACGGCGCGGCTCGCACGCTGGGCGCTAGCCAATCTCGACCTCGACCGGCTCGAGGCGCATGTGGCCGTGGACAACCCCGCCTCGTCGGCGGTCCTGCGGCGCGCCGGGTTCCGCGAGGTCGGCACGGGCATGGAGGAGTTCCTGGCCCGCGGCGGCAAGCACAAGGTGCTGCGCTTCGAGGCGACACGGGAGGACCTGTTCGACCGTGCCGAACCCGAGCCGGACACGGCCGCCGGCACGCGCGTCGTCCTGGTGGCAGCCTGCGCACTGATCGACCGCGATGGCCGCGTGCTGCTGACCCGGCGGCCCGAGGGAAAGCCCATGGCCGGGCTTTGGGAGTTCCCAGGCGGCAAGATGCATCCGGGCGAGACGCCGGAGGAGGCGGTCATCCGCGAGCTCCGCGAGGAGTTGGGCATCGACATCGCCAGCAATTGCCTCGCCGCCTTCGCCTTCGCCTCGCACCGCTACCCCAAATTCCACTTGCTGATGCCGCTATTCTTATGCCGCCGCTGGTCCGGCCGGCCGGAGGGGCTCGAGGGCCAGAAACTGGCCTGGGTTCGCCCAGACAAACTCGCCGACTACCCGATGCCGCCCGCCGACAAACCCCTCATCCCGCTGCTCCGCGACTTCCTCTAACCTCCCTTCCCTCTTCGTCTCCCTCTCCCGGAGGGCCCGGAGGGAGAGGGCTTTAGCGAGTATCTCTCCCGTGTAAGCCTTGATCTCGGCCGCCTCGAAGCGTATGTCCTGCTCGCCGCAGTAGCGGCCGGATCGCCCTGCCGGGACGGCACGGGCGTTTTGTCGTTCAACCAGCTCGCACTTCCGCGAGTAGCCGCCGCCCAGGCTTCCGGGCCGCGCACACCAGTGTCTCCGGCCGCACGGCCGGACCCATGCACAGGAACCAGCGATCCACATGGCATCTTCCGCCGCCACGCTTGCCCAACCCTCCGCAGACGCCCACGGGATGGAGGATTTCGCATCCCTCCTCGATGAGCAGCTCAGCCGCGATCATGGCTTCGAAGGCTCCGTCGTCACCGGAAGGGTGATCCGCCTCACCGATGAATACGCTATCGTCGATGTCGGACTGAAGAGCGAAGGGCGCGTGACGCTCAAGGAGTTCGCCGCCCCCGGCCAGAAGCCCGAGGTCAAGCCCGGCGACAATATCGAGCTGTATGTCGAGCGTTACGAAGACCGTGACGGCAGCATCGTGCTCTCGCGCGAGAAGGCTCGCCGCGAGGAGGCTTGGACCAATCTCGAGCGCGCCTTCGAGACGCAGCAGCGCGTCAACGGCACCATTTACGGCCGGGTCAAGGGCGGCTTCACCGTCGATCTCGGCGGCGCCGTCGCGTTCCTGCCGGGCAGCCAGGTCGACATCCGCCCGGTGCGCGACGTCGGCCCGCTCATGGGCAGCCCGCAACCCTTCCAGATCCTCAAGATGGACCGCGCCCGCGGCAACATCGTCGTCTCCCGCCGCGCCGTCCTCGAAGAGACCCGCGCCGAGCAGCGCAGCGAGCTGATCCAGGGCCTCAAGGAAGGCATGATCCTCGACGGCGTGGTCAAGAACATCACCGACTACGGCGCCTTCGTCGACCTCGGCGGCGTCGACGGCCTGCTGCACGTCACCGACATCGCTTGGCGCCGCATCAACCACCCCAGCGAGGCGCTGCAGATCGGCCAGCAAGTCCGCGTCCAGGTCATCCGCTTCAACAGCGAGACCCAGCGCATCAGCCTCGGCATGAAGCAGCTCGAGGCTGACCCGTGGGAAGGCGTGCAAGTCAAATACCCGCCGGGCGCCAAATACTCCGGCCGCGTCACCAACATCACCGATTACGGCGCCTTCGTCGAGCTCGAGCCTGGCGTCGAAGGCCTGGTCCATGTCAGCGAGATGAGCTGGACCAAGAAGAACGTGCACCCCGGCAAGATCGTCGCCACCTCGCAGGAGGTGGACGTGATGGTCCTCGATGTCGACAGCAGCAAGCGCCGCATCTCGCTCGGCCTCAAGCAGGTGCAGCGCAATCCCTGGGACCAGTTCCAGGACGATCACCCGGTCGGCAGCGTCGTCGAGGGCGAGATCCGCAACATCACCGAGTTCGGCCTGTTCATCGGCCTCAACCAGGACATGGACGGCATGGTCCACATGTCCGACCTTTCATGGGACGACCCCGGCGAGCAGGCGATCAACAAGTTCGAGAAGGGTGAGACCGTCAAGGCCAAGGTCCTGGACATCGACGTCGAGAAGGAGCGCATCAGTCTCGGCATCAAGCAGCTCCAGGATGACCCGGCCGCCACCACGCTGAACCGCGTCCACAAGAACGACGTCGTCACCTGCGTGGTGACCGCCGTGCAGGCGAACGGCATCGAGGTCAAGGTCGACGACGTGCTCACCGGCTTCATCCGCCGCGCCGAGCTCGCCCGCGACAAGGGCGACCAGCGTCCGGAGCGTTTTGCGGTCGGAGAGAAGGTTGACGCGAAGGTCACTGCAATCGACCGCGCCGGCCGCAAGCTGTCGCTGACCATCAAGGGCCGCGAGATGGAGGAGGACAAGCAGGCGATCCAGGATTTCGGCACCGCCGACAGCGGCGCCTCGCTTGGCGACATTCTCGGCGCCGCCATCCGCCGTCGGAACCAGCAGTCCAGCGACCTCTAGCTTGCTGGAAACCGACCTCATACTGGACAGGCGGCGCCTCAAGCGCCGCCTGAACTTTTGGCGGGTCTTGGCCGTGCTCGCCGGGGTGGCAGTCCTCTGCGTGCTGGCCATTCCAGGGATCCGGGGTGTCGGCCCGCATATCGTCCGGCTGAACGTCACCGGGGTGATCAACGAGGACCCAAAGCTCGACCGCGCCGTGCGCCGCCTCGCGCGCGACCGTTCCGTGCCCGCGGTGATTGTCTCGATCGACAGCCCAGGCGGCGCCGTCGCCGGCGGCGAGAGCCTGCACGACGCGCTGCTACAGGTCGCCAAGGTCAAGCCGGTCGTCGCCGTCATGCGCGGCACCGCCGCTTCGGCCGCCTACATGATCGCGCTGCCCACCACCCGCATCTTCGCCCGCGACTCGACGCTGACTGGCTCCATAGGCGTGATCCTGCAGACCGGCCAGGTCTCTGGCCTGCTGACCAAGCTCGGCGTCACCGCCGAGGAGCTCGTCTCCGGGCCACTCAAGGGGCAGCCGAGCTTTACCGAGCCGCTCTCGCCGGAGGGGCGCCAGTATCTGCAGGGTTTGGTGAACGATCTGTTCGACCAGTTCGTCACCATGGTGGCCGACGCGCGCCACATGGACAAGGACGCGGTCCGCAAGCTCGCCACCGGCCAGGCCTATACCGGGCGGCAAGCCGTGCAGCTCGGCCTCGTCGACCAGATCGGCGGCGAGCAAGAGGCGCGCGCCTGGCTCGCCCAGGCTCACGGCATCTCCGACAGTACCCCGGTGCGCGACTTCGAGACCGGCAATGTCTACGACCGCACCTTCGGCGCCATGACCGGCGCCCTGCACCTTTGGCTGCTCGGCGACACGATGTCCGGCGCCTGGTCGATCTGGCCGGGTTTCGCCCGCTCCTGACCGCGATTGCTTGACGCGGGCCGCCGCGTCCGGTCCATTTTCTTGACGCGGGTCGCCGCGTCCGGCCCATTTTCTTGACGCGGGCCGCCGCGTCCGTCATCCTCCAACTCACGTTCCCCTTGGCCTCTACGGCATTCACAACATGACAAAATCCGAATTGATTGCCGAGCTTGCGAGCGCCAATCCTCACCTGATGAGTCGGGATGTGGAATTGATCGTCGCGACGATCTTCGACGAGATCACCGCCGCCCTCGCCCGCGGCGCGCGTGTCGAGTTGCGCGGTTTCGGCGCCTTCACCGTCAAGCGCCGCGACGCCCGCACCGGCCGCAACCCGCGCACCGGCGAGACGGTCCCGGTGCACGAGAAAGTCGTACCCTTCTTCAAGGCCGGCAAAGAGCTGCGCGAGCGGGTCAACCGCGGTCCGCTCACGACGCGGTCCAAGCCCCGCCCGGAGCGTGCTACGGCCTGATTATGCGTGTCCTGCTGGCGATCCCTCTGCTCATCATTCTGATTGTGTTCGCGCTGTCGAACAAACAAGCGGTCCAGCTCGGCCTGTGGCCGACCGACCTGTCCATCGCGGTGCCGGTCTCGCTGGCGGTGCTGTGCATCGCCGGGCTGTTCTTCTTGGTGGGCGCCTTCATGTCCTGGGGCGGCACGATCGCCGCGCGCAACCGCGCCCGCCGGGCCGAGGCGCGGGTACGGCAGTTGCAGGCGCAGGTCGAGGCAGCCCGCCCGCGCTCCACCGCCCTGAGCCTGCCGCCGCCGGGCTAAAGCCCCGTGGCGAAGGTCAAGATTTGCGGCGTGAACACAAAGGAGGCGCTCGCCGCCGCGTCCGATGCCGGCGCCGATTGGGTCGGATTTGTATTTTTCCCGCCCTCGCCGCGCTATGTCACGCCCGAGCGGGCCGCCGCCATTTCCGCGACCTATACGGGCGGCCCAGCCCGCGTCGGTCTCTTCGTCGATCCGACTGACGACGCCGTCCAAGCCGCACTCGCCCGTTTGCCGCTGGCCGCTTTGCAGGTTTACGCGCCGGCGGAGCGCGTGACGGCGCTGCGAGCCCGGTTCGGCGTGCCCGTCTGGTACGCGATTGGCGTCGAGTCGCCCGCCGATCTGCCGGCACATGCAAGTGGCATGGACGCCCTGTTGCTGGACGCCAAGCCGCCCAAAGGGGCCACTCGGCCGGGCGGCAACGCGGCCCGTTTCGCCTGGTCGATGCTGGCGGACTGGGCGGCGCCGCTCCCCTGGTTGCTCGCCGGCGGTCTCACCCCCGACAATGTCGTCCAAGCCATCCGCCTATCGGGCGCCCCCGCCGTCGACGTCTCGTCGGGGGTCGAAACATCTCCGGGAGTCAAGTCAACCGCATTGATCCGGGCGTTCGTGACTGCTGCGCAATCAGCGCAATAGGAATTGATCGGTAAACCACATCAGAAACGTGTTACTTAACCGTCTACGGCATGGACTGATCGTATCCATGCAGCAGGAGATGACGGGTGGCCGGATCAGATCACGACACGTGGGTGCACAACACCTTCGGGATCAACGTTGCGGCGTTGCGCGCCCGCGGGCAGCAGGAATTGGCATCTGGGCGCGAGCAAGCCAGGCACGGTGCGGAGGAACACACGCACGGCGACGCCATGACCGCCGAGGGGGCCCAGCGGGCGAAAAACGCCGCCAGCTCCGACCTGCCGCAGGATAAGAAGCGCGCCGAGATGACCGCCGGTTTCAACGAGGCCGAACAGGGCAAGCAGCTTCGGGAAAAGGCCCACGCCGACATCGTGGCCGGCGCGAAGACCGCGCTCAAGGGCGAGGAGGATCTCGAGGACGCGCAAGCTGCCGAGAACAGCTACATTGCGCATGAGCACGGCGGCAAGCAGATCAATTCCTTTTCGCTCGTCGTGAAGGACTATTATGACAACGTGCTCAGCGGCGGAAACGCCCGGATAACCCTCCGCGGCGGCCAGGGCATTGCGGACACGACGTTCAATATGGCCCTGAACAATGACGGCATCGCGCAACGGAAAGAGCCATTGGTCATCGCCGCCAAGGGCTTGATCACCATCGAGGTCGCGCCGCCGGCTTGGCTGGCCAAGATCATGCCGGATGGCGCGCTCAAGACAAGCACGAGCTACGAAATTAAGCCGGGCGACAAGGACCTTGCATTCGAGGCGACCCAAGGCCGTCGCGAGCTCGTCAAATCGCTGTCGGATGCGCTGGCCACTGCCAAATCCGTCAGCAACACGTGGCAAACCTCACACACGCACGGGTCGTCACATGAGCTGGGCGGCGGCCTGCAAATCGAGGGTGCCGCGGAAAACGTAATGCTCGGCAAGCTCGGCATCACCGGTGACGGACACTATAAATACACGAACCAATCCAGCGACACGACCTTGACCGGAGCGGACGTCACCAAGCAAGCGTCCGACACGGTGACCCAGGGGACGTCCCTCAACCTCAACCAGCCTTTGTTCGACCTGAAAGCGGCTCAGTGCTGGCGTTGATGCCGGCCAATATCAAACCCATCCCTTGATCTTGAACCACACGAGCGGCAGCACCGCGCTGAGCACGATCAGCGTGAGCCCGTACTGATAGCCAAACGACCAATCATATTCCGGCATGTTCTTGAAATTCATGCCGTACATGCTGGCAATCAGCGTCGGCGGGATGCCGACAATGGTGACCACCGTCAGAACCTTGATTCCATTGTTCTGCTCGATGTTGATGAAGCCCAGCGTCGCGTCGAGCAGGAACTGCACCTTCTCGGTCAATTGCGTGTCGTAGTCGGACAACGACATGACGTCCCGCTCCACCGTGTCCAGCCGCGGCAGCAGCTCATGCGGGAACCAATCGGCCGCCGTGTCATGCACGTAGGGCGCAATCCGCCGGATCCCGAGCAGCCCGTCACGAATATTCGATACACGCTCGCCGGCATTGCCGACCGCGCTCAGCGTCCTGCGCAACTGGGCGTCCTGCCTGGCGAATCCAGCAGATTTCTGCGTGAACACCCCGCGAGAGATCCGGTCCAAATCCCCCCCGATATGCTCCAGCACATCCGCGAGCCGGTCCACGCTCGTCTCCAATAGGCCGATGAACGCATCGGCGCTGCGATCGCCCGGCGAGACCGCGAATCGTTCGGCGAACTGGTCGAATACCGTGAAATGCGCGAATCGGACGGTGATGAGCCGGTCCGACGCGAGAACGAAGCCGATCGGCGCGGTCCCCGGATCGCCGTCCGCGTGCGGGTAGGTCATCGGCGTGCTCAAATAAAGCGTCTGCCCTTCCTGCGACAGGCGGCTACTGCTTTCGATTTCCTCGATGTCCGCCCGAGCGGGCACCAGGAGCCCGGTGGCGCGCTCGACGACCGCCCGCTCCTCATCGGTCGGGTCGAATAGATCGATCCAGACCGCATCCGTGCCCGGCGTGTCATGCGCGGAAAGGGTTCGGCGGGGCCCGGAACCGGTGTTCACATAAAGCATGGCATCTCCCAATCGCCCGGGCGTGACCCGCCCGGCGTGCTGCGGTATGACACGGACAATGGAGACCGCACAGTGAACATCGTAACGCAGCCGGACCCAACGGACCGGCGCAACACCCTCCGCTCCGGCCCCGACGGCCGCGGCCGCTTCGGCAATTTCGGCGGCCGCTTCGTCGCCGAAACCTTAATGCCGCTGATCCTTGCAGTCGAGCAGGCCTACGAGGCGGCCAAGGCCGACCCGAGCTTCCAGACCGAGCTCGACGATTACTTGAACAACTATGTCGGCCGCCCCAGCCCGCTCTGGTTCGCCCAGCGCCTGACCGAGCGGATCGGCGGCGCCCGCGTCTACTTCAAGCGCGACGAGCTCAACCACACCGGCAGCCACAAGATCAACAATTGCATGGGTCAGATCCTGCTGGCACGGCGCATGGGCAAGACCCGCATCATCGCCGAGACCGGCGCCGGGCAGCACGGCGTCGCCACCGCCACGGTCTGCGCCCTCTTCGGCCTGCCTTGCGTCATCTACATGGGCGCCACCGACGTCGAGCGGCAGAGCCCGAACGTGTTCCGCATGAAGCTGCTGGGCGCCGAGATCGTCTCCGTCACCTCCGGCGCCGGCACGCTGAAGGACGCGATGAACGAAGCGATGCGCGACTGGGTCGCCAACGTGCACGACACGTATTACTTGATCGGCACCGTCGCCGGGCCGCATCCCTACCCGGCCATGGTCCGCGATTTCCAGAGCATCATCGGCACCGAAGCCCGTGCGCAGATGCTCGAGGCCGAAGGCAAGCTACCCGACGCAGTCGTCGCCGCGATCGGCGGTGGCAGCAACGCAATGGGCCTGTTCCACCCCTTCCTCGACGACCCAGCGGTCCGACTGATCGGCGTCGAAGCCGCCGGGCGCGGCCTCGACACGCACGAACACGCCGCCAGCCTCTCGCGCGGCCGCCCCGGCGTCCTGCACGGCAACCGTACTTACCTGCTGCAGGACGCCGACGGCCAAATCCAGGAAGCCCACAGCATCAGCGCCGGCCTAGACTACCCGGGCATCGGCCCCGAGCACGCCTGGCTGCACGAGATCGGCCGGGTCGAATACGTCGCCGCCACCGACCAGGAGGCGCTCGACGCCTTCCAGCTCTGCACGCTCTCGGAAGGCATCATCCCCGCCCTCGAGCCCGCGCACGCCCTGGCCCACGTGCAAAAACTGGCGCCCGCTCTCGGAAAAGACGCGATCGTCCTGATGAATCTCTGCGGCCGCGGCGACAAAGACATCTTCACCGTCGCCGCCCACCTTGGCGTCAAGCTTTGAGCCGCATAGCGGCCCGCTTCGCCGCCCTCAAATCCGAGGGCCGGGGCGCCCTCATTCCCTTCCTCGAAGCCTACGACCCCGACCCGGCCACCAGCACCGCCATTCTCCGCGGCATGCCCGACGCCGGCGCCGACCTGATCGAGATCGGCATGCCCTTCACCGACCCGATGGCCGACGGCCCCACCGTCCAAGCCGGCGGCCTGCGCGGCCTGAAAGCCGGCGCCACCCTCGCCCGCACCCTCGCCATGGTCGAGGACTTCCGCACCGCCGATCAAGAAACCCCGCTGATCCTCATGGGCTACCTCAACCCGATCGCCTCCTACGGTCCCGAACGCTTCTGCCGAGCCGCCGCCGCCGCCGGCGTAGACGGTCTGATCGTCGTCGACCTCCCGACCGAGGAAGCCGACATGCTCGCCCCGCACGCCGCCGCCAACGGCATCGACATCATCCGCCTCGTCGCCCCCACCACCGACGAAAAGCGCCTGCCCCTCGTCCTCGAAGGCAGCTCCGGCTTCGTCTATTACGTCAGCATCACCGGCATCACCGGCACAAGCAGCGCCACGGCGGAAAGCCTCGCCGCCGCCCTGCCCCGTATCCGCCGAGCCACCGACCTCCCCGTCGCCATCGGCTTCGGCGTCCGCACCCCCTCGCAAGCCGCCGAGGCCGTCCGCGTCGCCGACGCCGCCGTCGTCGGCTCCGCCCTGATGGACACGCTGGCCAGCAGCCTCGACGCCGAGGGCCACGCCGCCCCCGACACCGCCGAGCGCGTGCTGAACCAAATCCGCGAACTGGCCGCCGGGGTCCGCGGCGCCCGCGCATGAGCTGGCTCAACGAATACGTCCGGCCGCGCATCCGCACCTTGTTCGGCGCCCGCGAGGTGCCGGACAACCTCTGGATCCAGTGCCCAAGCTGCCAGCAAATGCTGTTCACCAAGGACCTCGACCGCACCTTAAAGGTCTGCCCGAATTGCGGCTACCACATGCGCGTGTCCGCCACGGAGCGCCTGGACTACACCTTCGACCCGGCTGACGGCGGCGGCGTCGGCTACACGAAGATCGAGCTTCCTCGCGCGCCGCTCGACCCGCTGCACTTCCGCGACAGCAAGCGCTATGTCGACCGGCTCAAGGAGGCCCGCGACAGCACCGGCCTGAGCGACGCCATCCTGGTCGCCCACGGCACCATCAAGGGCCACCGCGCCGTCGCCGCCGCGATGGCGTTCGAGTTCATGGCCGGCACGATGGGCGCCGCCGTCGGCGAGGCGATCGTCACCGCCGCGCGTCTGGCCGTGCTGCAGCAAGCCCCGCTGATCGTCTTCACCGCGAGCGGCGGCGCCCGTATGCAGGAGGGCGCGATCAGCCTGATGCAGATGCCGCGCACCACCATCGCCGTCCGCCTGGTCAAGGAGGCCAAGCTCCCCTTCATCACCGTGCTGACCGACCCGACCACCGGCGGCGTCACTGCGAGCTTCGCCATGCTCGGCGACCTGCACTTCGCCGAGCCCGGCGCGCTGATCGGCTTCGCCGGCCCGCGCGTCATCGAGCAGACCGTGCGCGAAACCCTGCCGGACGGCTTCCAGCGCGCGGAATACCTGCACGAGCACGGCATCGTCGACATGGTGGTCAAGCGCGGCGAGATGCGCGACGTGCTCGGCCGGGTCATCTCCCTGCTGCGCGACAAGGTGCCGCAGCTGGAGCCAGAAGCAGCTTGACCCACCAAGGCCGGATCGAGCCGATCATCGATCGGCTGCACAATCTCCACCCAAGGCTGATCGACCTCAGCCTGGAGCGGCTGCTGCGCCTGCTCGAGCAGCTCGGCCGCCCCGAGCTGCTGCTGCCGCCTGTCATCCACGTGGCCGGCACCAACGGCAAGGGCAGCACCTGCGCCTTCCTGCGCGCGATGGGCGAGGCAGCGGGCTGGCGCGTGCACGTCTACACCTCGCCGCACCTCGTCCGCTTCAATGAGCGGTTCCGGGTCGCCGGACGCCTGGTCGCGGACGCCGACCTGGCCGAAGTGCTCGAGACCATCGAACGGGTGAACGCCGGTGCCGCCATCACCGTTTTCGAGGTGATCACGGCCGCCGCCTTCCTGCTCTTTGCCGCCCACACGGCCGAGCTGTGCGTGCTCGAAGTGGGCCTCGGCGGCCGCGGCGACGCCACCAACGTGATCACCCCTGCCGCCTGCGCCATCACCTCGATCTCGTTGGACCACCGCGACCTGCTCGGCGACACGCTGGCCGCGATCGCGGCGGAAAAGGCCGGCATCATGAAACCGGGAATTCCCGTCGTGACCGGCGAGCAGCCGTCGGCGGCGCTGGACGTGCTGGACCGGGCGGCCGCAGCGGTTGGCGCGCCACTGCTGGCGCGAGGCCGCGATTGGCAGATCGCGGCCTTCGGGGCCGGCCTGCGCTACACCGATCAAGCCGGGGCGGCCGACCTGCCCATGCCGTCCCTGCCCGGCCCGCATCAGATCGACAATGCCGGCATTGCCGTCGCCGCCTTGCGGGCCGCCATGTCCGTCCCGGCGCACGCCTATGCCGGGGTGGCGCGGGCCGAATGGCCGGCACGCCTCCAACAGCTGCACGGGCTGCTCGCCGAGAGATTGCAGCCGGACTGGGAACTCTGGCTCGACGGCGGCCACAACCCAGGCGCTGGCGTCGCCCTCGCCGCCGTGATCGCCGACTGGGCCGACCGGCCGCTGCACTTGATCGTCGGCATGAAGCAATCCAAGGACGCCGCCGAGTTCCTGCGTCCGCTGCTGACCCACGCCGCGACGGTCTGGGCGGTCCGCGAGCCACACCAATATATGGCGCTTTCGGTCGAGGACATCGTTGCCGCTTCGGGCGGCGTGGCCCGGCCGGGCCCGACGCTGGCCGAAGCGCTCGCCGCCCTGCCGCCGGGGCCGCCATCCCGCGTCCTGATCTGCGGCAGCCTGTATTTAGCAGGCGAAGTGCTCAAACAAGATTGGGATGGGAATGCGTCAATAGGGGGCTTAACATAAGCTATTATCACCCCAGCTCCCTCCGACGGCGCTGGAGCTGCTGATGGACACACAAGACGTCCCGCGCATTCCTACGCTGCGGGTGACACCAGATCAGGCGCGGCCCCTGCCGAATGACCCGGGGCACCCGAGCGCGCGCCTCATGGCGCACGGCTCCATGGAGGTCCGCTGGTACGTACCGGTCGCAGGCGAGCAGCACCTGCCGCATGACCGCGACGAGCTGTATTTCATCGTCTCCGGCAGCGGAACCTTCTCCCGATCCAACGAAGCCGGCCCGTTCGACGAGCAGTCGCTGTTGATGCTCGGAGCCGAACGTGCCCAAGTGCAACCCGGCGACGTGTTGTTCGTGCCCGCCGGCGCCCGGCACGGCTTCCAGGAGTGCAGCCCGGACTTCGCCGCCTGGGCGGTGTTCTATGGCCCGGAAGGCGGAGAGTCCGAATGATGGAAATCACTCCTCTGCACCAGGCGGACCGCCCGCGCTGGACCGAGTTGTGGCGTGCGTACCTCGAATTCTACGAAACCGAGCTGCCAGACACGATCTACGAAGAGACCTGGGCGCGGATCCTGCACGACACCGCCCTGCATGGCCTCGCCGCACGCGTCGACGGCGAGATTGTCGGCATCACCCATTTCCTGTTCCACAACAGCGCCTGGACGCTCACGCCGGTCTGCTACTTGCAGGACTTGTTCGTTGACCGCGCCGCCCGCGGTCACGGCGCCGGCCGCGCCCTGATCGAGGCCGTCGCCGAGCGCGCCCGCGCCCAGTCCAGCGCGCGTCTCTATTGGCTGACCCAATCCCACAATGCGACCGCCCGAGCGCTTTATGACCGGCTCGCCAAGCATACCGGCTTCGTCCGCTACGAATACCCGCCTCTTTGAAGTAACGTTGCTGCTTACAGCCGGCGCATCGGCAGTGACCAGGCCAGCGCCATCGCCCCCAGGCTGAACGCGGTCAGCGTCAGGAACGCGCCCCGGAACGCATCCACCACCTCCACGGAGAGCGCCGCCCGCGCCGCGGCCGAGACGTTGTCCAACACTTGCGGGCCGCGCTCGACCACGTCGGCGAACAGCGCCGCCGCCTGCGGGTCGCGCGCCGCCAGGATCGCAAACAGCATCGCGCCCACCAACGCCGTGCCGAGCGCCGAGCCGATCGAGCGAGTAAACTGAACACTGGCCGAAGCCGCGCCCAAATTCTTCGACCCGGCCACGATCTGCACCGTCATCTGCACGACCGGCATCGTGCTCCCGGTCGCAAACGCCAGCACCCCGAACACCACCGGCAGCCAGGACAACGGGATCCGCCCGTCCCCGATCGCCAGCACCACCCAGCCGCTGGCGACGATCAGTTGCCCGATCACGGGAAAGATCGCCGTCCGCCCGGTCCGGCTGATCAGTTGTCCGGTGGTCATCGAGCCGAGCGCGATACCCGCCGTCAGCGGCAACATCAACAGGCCGACTCGTGCCGGATCGGCGCCGCGCACCACCTGCAGGTAGATCGGCATGAAGGTCACGCCGCCAACGATCAGCGCGCCGACGCACGCTGCCATGGCGTCGCATCGCCAGATCGAGGGATCGCGCAGCACCTTGACCGGGATCAGCGGCGATGTGCTGTTCCGCTCCTGCCGCACCAGCAGCCACAACGAGGACACCGAGACCGCGAGCAAGAGCAGCACCAGCGGCAGCACGGCGAGCGACATGCGCTGGATCTGCTCGAGCGCCAGCAGCATCGGGATGACGAACCCGGCCAGCAACCCGAGCCCCAGCCAGTCAAACCGGAACGCCGCACCCGAGCCCGGCCGTGACTTCAGCCGGATCGCCAGCAGCAGCGCGATCGCCCCCAGCGGCAGGTTGATCAGGAACACCGAAGGCCAGCCCAAATGCTGGGTGAGGTAGCCGCCCGCGACTGGGCCGACCGTGGACGACGTCATGAACGTGCCGGCGAGGTAGCCCTGATAGCGCGGGCGTTCCCGCGGCGGCACGATCTCGCCTACCAGCGCCTGCGACAGCGTCATCAGCCCGCCGCCGCCGGCGCCCTGCAGCACCCGCGCCCCGATCAGGAACAGCATGGTCGGCGCAAAGGCGCAGCCCACGCTGGCCACGATGAAAACCACGATCGCCACGAACAGCAGCCGCTTGCGGCCCCACGCGTCGCCCAAGCGCCCATAGACCGGCGCCGCGATCGTGGTCGCCATCAGATAGGCAACGACGACCCAGGAGATCCGCTCCACATCGCCCAGGGTCCCGGCAATGTTGGGCAGCGCCGTCGCCACGATCGTCTGATCGATCGACGCCAGGAACATCGGCAGGCAGATCGACGGAAAAACCTTGAAGAACAGGTTGCGCGTATCGGCGACGGGCGGCTCGGGAATTTCGTCGGCGGTCAGTTCAGACGAGGGCATAATTCCATCCCGATGAATCGCACTAACTAAACGCTTGATGCAAAGCTCTGACCACGCCCAGTATCAGAAACCTGCCTCCCGGCCCATCGCCAGGAACTTCTCTTCTCGCCGGGCCCGCAGCGCCGAGCCGTCGAGCGGAACGAGCGTTTGCAGTGCCGTGTCGATCGCCTGACCGACGCTCTCGATCGCCGCCTCCGGCATACGGTGCGCCCCGCCCAGCGGCTCGATCACGACCTGGTCAACGATGCCCATTGCCAGCAAATCGCTCGCGGTCAGCCGCAGCGCCTCGGCCGCCGCCGGCGCCTGCGCCGACTCGCGCCAGAGAATGCTGGCGCAGCCCTCCGGCGAGATCACCGAGTAGATCGCGTGCTCCAGCATCAGCACCTGATCGCCCGTCGCCAGCGCGATGGCGCCGCCCGAGCCGCCCTCTCCGATAATCGTCGCCACGATCGGCACCGGCGCCTCGAGACAGGCCTCGATCGCCCGCGCGATCGCCTCCGCCTGCCCGCGCGCCTCTGCATCGATCCCCGGAAACGCCCCGGCCGTGTCCACAAAAGTCAGCAAAGGCAGCCCAAACCGCCCCGCCAGCTCGATCAGCCGCCGCGCCTTGCGATACCCCTCTGGCCGGGCCATGCCGAAATTATACGCGACCCGGCTCTCCGTATCGGAGCCCCGCTCCGTCCCGAGCACCACCACCGGCCGGCCCCGAAACCGGCCGAGCCCGCCGACCACGGCCGCGTCATCGCCGAAGGCGCGGTCCCCGGCCAATTTGGTGAACTCGGTGATCAGGCCCTGGATATAGGCGAGCGCATGCGGCCGGTCCGGATGCCGGGCGACCTGGGTCTTCTGCCAAGGCGTGAGCTTGGCATAGGTTAGCCGAAGCTGCTTGTCCGACTTCTCCTCGAGTTGCCGGACCTCCTCCTCGATATTGATACTGCCGGGTTCCTGCATCTGGCGGAGCTCGTCGATCTTCAGCTCCAGCTCCGCGACCGGCCGTTCGAAGTCCAAAAAATGCCGCATGGCGCGGGATTACCCCTGGGCGGAGGCTTCGGATAGTGGGTGATGCAACCGCACCAGTTCCTGCAGCCGCTCGGCCAGCACATGGGTGTAGATCTGGGTCGTGGCGATGTCGGCATGGCCGAGCAGCAATTGCAGGCTGCGCAGATCGGCGCCGCGGGCGAGCATGTGACTGGCAAAGCTGTGGCGCAGCACGTGCGGGCTGACGCGCGCCGGGTCGAGCCCGGCCTCGAGCGCCACCTGCTTGAGCAGCAGCCCGAAGCCCTGCCGCGTCATCGCCCGGCGTTTGTCGCGGCCGGGAAACAGCCAGCCCTGCCCCTTGCCCTCGGTCAGCCCCGCCGCCGCCTGGCGCGCCGCGTCGGACAGCAATACCATGCGCTCCTTGCCGCCCTTCCCGCGAACGATCAGCGTCGCAGCGCCCCCGCCAAGCTGATGCTGCCGCAGCCCCAGCAATTCCGAGACCCGCAGCCCGGTGCAATACAGCACCTCCAGCGCCGCATGCGCGAACGGGCGCGCGGCCGCCGCGGCGATCAGCCGGTCCACCTCCTCCTCGCTCAAATATTTCGGCAGGCGCGCGCTGGGCCGCGGCCCATCCAGCAACAGGCTTGGATCGTCCGCCCGCACGCCCTCCCGCACCAGGAACCGGCAGAACCCGCGCAGCGACGAGAGCCGCCGGGCCGTGGTCCGCACCGACACCGTCCCGTGCATCCCGCGGATATACGCGCTCAGCGTGTCCGCCGAGGCCCGCTCGGGCGTCTCGCCCCTGCTCGCGGCAAAGGCCTGCAAGTCCTGCAGATCGGCGGCGTAGGCAAGGCAGGTGTTGCGGGCGGCGCCCCGCTCGGCCACCTGCATTTCTAAATACGCCTCCACATACCGGTTCATTGCATCAATGCTGCGGCGCAAATCGGTCGTTTGGGAGCACGCGCTCCACCTGCTCGGTGTGCGGATGCGGCGGGAACGCGCCCAACATGACCACGCCGCCGACGATGACGATCGCAACCAGACATAAAACATAGAAGGTAAACCGACTCATCGCCAACCTTGGCCGCGCATTGGAGGCTTGTGCTAGCCTTGGCGGCCATGACGCGCAACATCACCGCGGTGAAAGACCTTCCGGTCCTCCCCTCATTGCGCTCGCCCGCCTGGGCCGGGCGGAGCATTGTCCTGGTCGGGCTTATGGGCGCGGGCAAAACGAGCATCGGCCGCCGGCTCGCCGCCCGGCTCGGCCTGCCGTTCCGCGACGCCGACGCCGAGATCGAACTCGCCGCCGGCCGCACGATTCCCGAACTGTTCAGCCGATTCGGCGAGTCGGACTTCCGCGACGGCGAGCGGCGCGTGATCCGCCGCCTGCTGGCCGGCGCGCCGATCGTGCTCGCGACCGGCGGCGGCGCCTTTATGGATCCCTCCACCCGTGCGGCGATCCGCGCCAGCAGCGTCTCGGTCTGGCTGCGCTGCACTTTGCCGACGCTGGTGCGCCGGGTCGCGTCGCGCACCAATCGGCCGCTCTTGAACCAAGGCGACCCGGCCGTCATCCTCGCCGAGCTCATGAAAAACCGTCATCCCGTCTATGCCGAGTCTGACGTCGTCGTCGATTGCGGCGACGAGCCGCCGGACATGACCACCAACCGCGTGCTGGGCGCGCTCGAACATTGGCAACAGCCGCGCCGGCTCAATGTCGCGCTCTCCTCGGCCAGTTATGACGTCGTGATCGGCCTCGGACTGCTGGAGCGCGCCGGCGCGTTGCTGGCCGAGGTGCTGCCGCAGAAGCGGGCCATCGTGGTGACCGACGCCACCGTCGCCGACCTGCACATGCCGGCGCTGCTGACCGGGCTCGGCGAGACCGGGATCGAGGCCAAGCCGATCGTCGTCCCGCCCGGCGAGGCCTCCAAGAGCGTCGCCGCCTATACCGGCCTGGTCGACCAGATGCTCGACATGGGCGTCGAGCGGCGGACTGCGGTGATCGCGCTGGGCGGCGGCGTGGTCGGCGACCTGGCCGGCTTCGCCGCCGCCACCACTCTGCGCGGCCTGCCCTTCGTCCAGGTGCCGACGACCTTGCTGGCGCAGGTGGACAGCAGCGTCGGCGGCAAGACCGGCATCAACACGCGGCACGGCAAGAACCTGCTCGGCGCCTTCCATCAGCCGCGCATGGTGCTGGCCGACACCAGCGTGCTGGCGACCCTGCCGCCCCGCGAGTTGCGCGCGGGCTATGCCGAGATCGCCAAAGCCGGCTTGATCGGCGACGCCGCCTTCTTCGCTTGGTGCGAGGCCCACGCGGACGCCCTGGTGCACGGCGACGACGACGTGCAAGCCGAAGCCGTGCTGCGCGCCTGCGCGTTCAAGGCCGAAGTGGTCGGCGACGACGAGCGCGAGGAAAAGCCAAACAACGGCCGCGCCTTGCTCAATTTGGGCCACACCTTCGGCCACGCGATGGAGGCCGAAGTCGGCTATGGCGGCGGCCTGCTGCACGGCGAGGCGGTGGCGGCCGGGCTAGGCCTCGCCTTCCGCCTCTCCGCCCGGCTCGGCTATTGCGACCGGCAGGATGCGGTCCGCGTGTCCGACCATTTGGAGTCCGTCGGCCTGCCCAGCGGCCCCAACATGCTGAACCGCCGCTTCTCCGCCGCCCGCCTTATCGCCAACATGCGCCGCGACAAGAAGATGCGCGACGGCAAGCTGCATTTCGTCCTGGCCCGCGGCATCGGCGCCGCCTTCACCACCGGCGACGTGCTGCAGAGTGAAGTCGAAGCCCTGCTCCGCGACGAGGGCTGCGAAGGCTAACCCTCCCCCTTAGGGCTTTCTACCCCCTCTCCCTCCGGCCCGAACGGACCGGGTTTGCGCTACCGGCAGCCGCTCAATGCGCTCTGCTCCGCCGCACTCAGCGGCTCGCCAATCTGGAACCGGGCCATGAGGTCCCCGCAATGCGACGACCGCGCCGGCGACCGCGTGGCGACCGGGGTCGGACGACGCGGCGGCGGCCTCGGTGCAACGCCCGCCGGGGCCCGCGCCGCCGGAACGCTCGCGCAACCCGCATCGGGGCTTTCCACCTGGTCCGGAGGCGCCGGAAGAATGGCCCGCTGCCCCGCCGCCACGCACGGCGCGACCCCGCGCGGCGACGCGCTCGGCGGAGCGACTGCCACCGCCGGCGGCCGCACCAAAGCCGCCGTCTGCGGCGCTGGCGCCGGCGGCGGGACCGGTCCGGCAAACGAAAAATCCCCGTCGATCGGGGAATTCGACACCCAAGGCTGCTGCTCCCCGCCGGTCTCCCGCTTCACCGCCAGCCCGACCTGATTGAACGTCCGGAACACGTCCAGACCCGGCTGCCGCAGTGTCTTCGCCAGCGCCGTCGAATACGGGCTGTCCGCGCCGTCTCCGTCGCGCGCGACGCTGCCGGGCTGCGTGGCATAGGAAATCAACGTCCCCTCCGGCGCCCGCATTTCCGCCAGGCCGCCGCCCAACGCCCGCAAGCCACGGATCGCAAAAGGATTGTTCCGGCAAGCATCGAGGATCACGATGTTCAGCCGCGTCCCCACCCCATCCATCTGGTGCAGCACCAGATCCGCATCGACCATCTGGAATTCCAGGTCTTGCGCCCGGGTCGGGTTGGCGTCCACCGGCACGAGCCAATTCAGCCCCTGCACCTGCAAACCGTGCCCCGAGTAATAGAACAGCGCCACCTCGGCGCCCGGCAGCGCCCGGCCAAACTCCTGGACCGCTTGCGTCATCGCCTCCCGATTGAGGTTCAGTTTCGGGCCGTCGCCGATCAGCGTGAAACCTAGATCCTTCAGCGTACTCGCGATCAGCCGCGCGTCATTGGTCGAGTTGCGCAGCTTGTCCACGCTCCGGTAGTCGCCATTGCCGATCACCAGCGCCACGCGCCTACCCGGATGCGCCTCTTCCGCCCGCACCTGCCCACACACCGCGGCCAAAACCACCAATAAAATGGTGGCTAGGCGCAAGAACTGATCACCCGGAACTCGACCCGGCGGTCCAGCGCGTCCGTCGCGTTGTCCGCGCCGGTGCCGATCAGGTTCTGGCCCGCGCCAAATCCGGCCGCGATCAGGTGCCCCTGCAGTTGCGGCGCGTCATTCTCGAGCTTGGTCTTCACGTATTCCGCGCGCAGCAGGCTCAGCCGGTCGTTCAGC
Source organism: Acetobacteraceae bacterium (assembly GCA_965276815.1). GTDB lineage: Bacteria > Pseudomonadota > Alphaproteobacteria > Acetobacterales > Acetobacteraceae > JAVVHH01. The sequence continues at coordinate 288,511 of CBDIBE010000006.1, forward strand.
GCCGTCGAGCCCGACCGGCTCGTATGCCCGGACACTTGCAGGCAGGTGGCGCGCTGCGCTGCGCGGCTGGCAATCTGCTGCAGCCACATGTCGGTCGGCGCATCCCGGTCCGCGATCAGCCCAGTCGAGCCCGGCCGGAACAGCAGCTTCACCGCCAGCCGCTTGTTGACCAGGCTATAGTCGACGAGGTCGCCGAACGCCCTGGTCGCCTCTGGCCGCCGGTTCAGCTTCCAATTGGTCAAATAAAGCCCGTTGTGCACCCGAAGCTGGTCGCCAGCCTTCGTCTGCTGCGCGTTGCGATACAGGTCGAGCGCCTCCGCGTAGCGCGCGGCCGCATAGGCATCGATCGCATCGGCGATGATCGCGTTGGTCAGGATCGAGCCGAGATAATCCGCAGCGATCGGGTCGCCGACCTTGGTCGACTGACAGGTGCTGATGTAGCTCTTGATGATTGCGTCGTCGGTCCATGCCGGGCTGTCGCGGAAGAAGGCCGTGGGCGTGGCATCGACCCCCGCCGGCTGCGCCTTGGTCACCGCCTTGGCGACGGCCTTGCCCGACGTCAGGTCGCCCATGACTAGGCAGAAGCGGAACGCGTCGCGGTCGCCGGCGGCTTGCCCCTGGCTGTTGATCGGCGTGAACGTGCCGACCATCACCAGCGGATTGCGCGCAACCGCCCGCGCCGAGAACGGCTGGAAATCGAATTGTGGATACTGCGCCTGCGCAACCTGCAGGATGCGGGCCTGAATATCCTGCGTAGCGCTCGACTGGTCGCCGGTGACACCGTTGACCAGCGGGTCGATGACCACGACCTGCCGCGCCGCCGCTTTAGGCGTCGTCGCGAGGACACGATCGGCCGCGATCTGCACCGCCGTGCCCAGCGGCACCGGCGCCCCGGACGTATCCGCGCTGGAATACGGGACACCCCCAGACTGCACACCCCCAGATTGCGGCTGGGCGCATCCAGCTAAGGCAGCCAAACCCGCCAAAACGGAACGGCGTTGCAGGGCGTGTGCCATTGTGCGACCTCGGATCGGGCGGACTTATGCCGCCTTTTTGTAACGATCCGACTTTAGCACATTTCTGATACGTTGCAATTTTTAGCTGCCATAGGTGACGCTTAGATACGGCGTGCCACTGACCGTGCCTGTCGAAGTGGTGAAGTTGGCCGCCTGGCTCGGGGTGATGCCGGCGAACGTCACAGACTCGTTGACCCCGCTCCCCGCCCCGTTCAGCTCCGAATGGATCGTAGCGCCCTGATAACCCGTGGCGCCATCCGTAACATAGGCGGGCAAAGTGCTCGTGCCGGCCACGAAGCCCCACAGCGTCATCGAGTCGCCTGGATGGAAGTCGACGACGGTGCTCCAGGTCGTCGCCCCGCCCCGCCCATCGACATAAAACGTATCCGTCCCGCCATCTGTCCCTGCGGCGCCGACCAGGAAGTTCGACCCGGCGCCACCATCGAGCACGTTGCTGCCGCTAGTCGCCTGGAGCGCATCATCGCCCGCGCCGCCGTGCAGGAAAGCGTTCGGCGTGTCGCTCCGGATCGCCACCGGGTCAGTTCCCGACCACACATACTGCGTCTGCAACCCAGCGACCGGGCCGCTATAGGCCTGCGCCTGTTCCTCGCCGGATTGGCCCGTGGCTGGGTCGGTGAAATTGACCAGCCCAGGCTGCGACCCGGTGTCGACCGCGCCGGTCGTCGTCGCGGTGGCCGCCGTCGCGTTATAGCCCTCGGAGACAACCTCCGGGCCGTTCACCTCGACGTAGCCGTAATGCACCCCGTCGGATTGTGCGAATGACAGCCCGATATAGTCGTCCGCCGCCGAATACGGGATCACCGCGGCCGTCGGGAATGCCGAGAAACCATACAATTCATTGCCGTCCACCGCGGCGCCGGAACCAAAATCCGACACCCCGCCGAAAAAGCTTGAAACCTCGGCGTCGCCCCCGGTCGTCACCGCTAGGCCAATTCCGTCGCCAGTATCCACAGAGGTGAACGTGTAGGTTGCCTCACCGCCGCCGAAGCTGATCGTCAGCGGCGTCGTGACCTCCTGGTTCAAGCTAATATTTGGCATGCAATCTCCAAAACACGACGTGCGCGCCTCGGCTTACGTGCGAGATCAGGATTTGGATGCGGCTGCTTGCCTCAGATACGCGCGCGCAGCTCCAGCACCGCCCGGATCACCGGCTCCGGCGTCTCCTGCGGCAGGTTGTGACCGGCGCCGGGCACCACCTCCCGCCGGCATGGGCCGGTGAAGCGCCCGAGGTCGGCCTCGGCGGTGGGCGGGTCCACGCCATCATCCGCGCCATGTAGCACGACGCTGGGTACCGGGATCGCCGGCTGCCGGGCGAGCTGGGCCTCGATCCCGTCCAGCGCCGGGTCGCCGTCGGCATAGCCGAAGCGATGGCGGTAGGACTGCACGACCACGTCGACGAAGTCCGGATTGTCGAATGCATCAGCGGAACGCTCGAACGTCGCGTCATCGAACGCCCAACTCGGCGACCAAAGCCGCCATAGCAGCCGGGAAAACGCCCGTCGGTCTTGCTCCAGTCCCGCCCGGCCGCGGGCAGTGTGCAGATAATATTGATACCAGTAGCGGTATTCCGTCTCCGGGTTCAGGGGCCGCACCGACCCGGCGATGTCTTGAATGTTGTACCCGGTCACGCTCACCAAGCCGTGAACGCGCTCCGGCCACAACGCCGAGACGATGCACGCCGCCCGGCCGCCCCAATCATACCCCGCCAGCAGCGCGCGCCCGATCCCCAGCGCATCCATGAACGCGAGCAAGTCCGCCCCAAGCGCCGCCTGCTGACCCGAGCGCGGGGTCTCTGGCCGGAGAAACCGCGTCGGCCCATAACCGCGCAAATACGGCATCAGCACGCGACACCCCACCTCGGCCAACGCCGGCGCCACGGCGTCATAGGCGTGGATATCGTACGGAAATCCATGCAGGAGCACGACCACCACGCCATCCGCCGGACCGCTTTCCAAATAGGCAATATCGAGATCTTGTGTTGCTACATGCTGCATCATCGCACCCGGACCGGGGCGCGGGCGGCCATCCCGTCCGCGTCCAGCACCGTCACGTTATAGAACCCGGGACCCGGCGGCAGCCATCCCGCCCGCCGCTGCGCCGGCTGCGTCGGCAACGGCGCACCGTCCACCATGAAGGTGAGCGGACGCTTGCCGCCCATCGCCCGCAACGTCACCGGCCCATCTGCCGACAGCACCGCATCCGGCGGCGGGAACAGCAGGCGCAAACCCTCGTCCGGCTGCGAAGGCTGCTGCATCACAATCCGGCGCGGGATCGGCCGCGGCGCGGCGGGCAGCATGTCGAACACTCGCGCCAGGATCGGCACCGCCAGGCCGCGGCCCGTGGCGCCGGGTAGCGGCGTCCCGTCCGGGCGCCCGACCCAGACGGCGACCACATGCCGCATGTCGAACCCGAACGCCCACGCGTCCCGCCCGCCCCAGCTCGTGCCGGTCTTCCAGGCAATGCCCGGCGGCCCGGCCGGCAGCGGCTGTGTCAGGATGCTGGCGACCAGCCGTGCCGCTTCGCTCTCCGGCCGGCGCTGACGCGGCGCCCCGGGGAACAGGCTCAGAGCACCCTCGCCGGGCACCACCAGCCCGGCGTATAGCCCGGCCATCTCCCGCATCGTCAGCCCGGCGCCGCCAAGCGCCAGTGGCAGCGACGGATCGGCCCCCGGCGGCAGCCGTGGCTTGGCGCCGGCAGCGCGCAACGCCTCCTCGAAGCGCAGCGGCCCCACCTGGTCCAGCAGCGCCACTGCCGGCAGGTTCAGCGACTGCCGCAGCGCTTCCGCCGCCGAAACCTGGCCTGAATGGCCGCGCAGATAATTTTCCGGCGCATAGCCGCCGAAATGCCGCGGCAAATCGGTCAGCGCCGTCTCCGGCCGCGCCAGCCCATCCTGGAACGCCAGCGCATAGAGGAACGGCTTCAGCGCGGAACCCGGCGAGCGCACGGCCCGCGTCAGATCCATCGACCCGGCCCGCGCCTCATCCCCCCAACGCCCCGAAACCAGCGCCCGGATCTCGCGGCTACCGGCATCCGCGACCAGCACCGCAACCGACACACGGTCTGGCAGTGTCGCCAGCCGGTCCGCCACCGTCCGCTCGAGCCCCGTCTGCAGCGGCAGATCCAGCGTGGTCTGCAGTATGGGCCCATCGAAATGGCCCGGGAGCGCCTGCGCGGCATGGCGCGGGAACGGAACCCGCTGGCTCGGCACGGGAACACCCGCCGCCTCCGCCAGCACCCGATCCCGCACCACCTGCGCATGCGCGGGATGCCGGTCCGGCCGCAGCGATTCGGGCCGGCGGGGCATTGCGACGAGCAGGGCCGCCTGCGCCGGGTCGAGCGCCGCCGCCGAGGTCCCGAACCAGGCCCGCGCTCCCGCCTGTACCCCTTCGAGATTGCCGCCATACGGCGCTAGCGTCAGCCAAATCCCGAGCACGCCCGGCTTGCCGTAGTGCCATTCGAGCTGCAGCGCGCGCGCCGCCTCGATCAGCTTGCTGCGCAACGTTCGCGGCCGCGGCTCCAGCAGCCGCGCCGCCTGCATGGCCAGCGTCGAGCCGCCCGAAACCACGTGCCCGGCGCGCACCATCTGCCCGACCGCCCGCACGAGCGCGATTGGGTCAACGCCGGGGTGCGACCAAAACCGCCGGTCCTCGGTCGCCACCAGCAGGTCGAGGAACGGCCGCGACACGTCATCCGCCGTCGCCCGGAACCGCCAGACACCCCCCCGCGCCGGCAACAGCGCCACCACCCGGCCCTGCCGGTCCAGCACCTCAGTCCCGGTCGCCTCCAACCGCCGCAAATCGGGCGGAAAAGCCCGGTCGAAACCCCAAGCGGTCGCGGCCAGGACGGCGGTTAGCGCGATGGCCGCGAGGAGCGCCCGCCAGATCCAACGCAGCGTCATCGACCGCTGGATGGCGCTCTCCAGTAGGTGAAATCTGACGCGCGCGGTGGGACGGGCATTACTCTTGCGCCAGTACCTTGATCCGCCCCGTATTCTGCCGCGCGAAGATCGCGGGCCGGTACATGTCGGCCATCGCGGCGCCCGGCAGCTCGAAGCTGCCCGGCGTCACCGCCCGCAAGCGCACCGCCACGCGGAAACCGGGCGCGTCCTTCGTCAAGGAGACGATCGCCGAGAACCGGTCGTCAGCCGCCGGCTCCGCCTGCGTTTCGGTCAAATCGCCCAACCACGGCATCCCCGCCGTCTTGCCCGCCTCCAGCCGTCCCGCCACCTCCCAGCCCGCAGGCAAGCCTTGCGTGACCACGGCCGAGTGGTCCTGCGCGTCGTCGGCGCTGCCCTCGAGCAGCAGCACGAACACGGTGTTCTGCTTCAACTGGTCCAGATCCAGCGTATCGCCCGAGAGCATGAAAAACTTCCGGCTCACCCGCATGCCTTGCCGAGCCGCCTGCGGCGGCGTGACCGGAATGCCGCTCGCGGTCAGCGTTTCCCACACCGGCCGGTCACCCAAATTGCGCACCGTCGCCGCCCCGGTCAGCGCAACCTGCACCACGGAAGCCGACGTCACCGGGCTGCCATTCACCGCCACCCGCACCGGCCGCCCATCCCGGCCCAGCACGGCACCGGCCGCCGCCGTCCAGGCCTCCTCCTGCGTGCTGAGGTTCTCCGGCCGCAGATCTCCGCCGGGCAGACGACTCAGCAGCTCCGCCAGCCGGTCCGGCAACAACCCGCTCTCCTTAAGCAGCAACGCCACCGCGGCCTGATCGCGCAACGCGCTGCCGTAATCGGCGCCCCAGTCGCGCCGCGCCGGCGCGGCGAGTGCAGCATTGAACGCCGCCTCGGCCCGCGGGCGGTCGTTCGACAACGCCAGCGCCGCACCGAGTTGCGCCTTGGCGAGCGGAGTCGGCAACTTGTCCAAGCTCTCCGCGAGAATGCGGTTCGCCCCCGCCCGCGGCTGCCCGGCCAGCGCCAGCGCGTATAAATAGTAGGCCTCGGCCGCAAGGTCCTCTGGCTTGTCGCTGAAATTCTCCAGACCATCAACTAGGAACTTCTCGGCGTCTCTGAGCGCCCCGTCAGGCACGGCCGCGCCTCCTGTGCGCGCGCGCAACAGGAACTCGACCGCATACGCCGAGAGCCAAGTCTCTGCGTCGCTCGCCGAGGACCACAGGCCGAACCCGCCATCGTAGCGTTGCTTGTCCAGCACCGTCGTCACGGCTACCTGCAGCCGCGCCGCCCGCTCCGGTCCGGCCACCGGCCCATCCGGCAGCACTGCAAGCGGAAACCCCTTGCTGGTCGACTGCTCGAGGCAGAATAGCGGATACTCGTCCAGCGCCTTCACCAGCGCGGTGACGTCGTAGCGCACCGGACCTCCAAATCCGGCATGCGCCGACCCGGTCCCCGGCATCATCTGGTTCAGCGCCGGGGTCAGCCGCGCCTCGGCCCCGGGCGCGATCTCGCTCCCCGAGGCGATCGTCACCCTCGGCCGCGCCGACTGCACCAGGATTGCCGTATCCCGCCGTACCTGGAACCCGCCGGGTCCCGACACAGCGAGGTGGATCACGCCGCGCCCGACGCCCGTTGCCTGCAGCGTCGTCGTGCGGACCACCTGCGCGCCCGGCGTCAGCGTGGCGGAAAGCCGCGACTCGCCCTCGATCGCTAGCGGCCCCTCCACCGAGATCTGCGCGACGCCATCACCCGGCGGCAGGTCCAAATTCTGCATCAGCACCGCGAACCGAGCTTCGTCACCCGGCGACAGGAAGCGCGGCAGCAGCGGCTCGGCGATCATCGGATCGCGCACGATCAGCGGCACCGACAGCGACCCGATCTGGCTGCCTTTCCAGGCGACCGCCATCAGCCGGACCTGGCCATTGAAGTCCGGCAGGTCGAGCGGCACCTGCACGGTCCCGTCCGGCCCCGCCTGCATCGGCGGCGAGAACAGCGCCACGATCTTCTGCGGGATTTCCGACAGGGCGGCGCCGCCCTCGTCGCCGCCCTGGCGCAACACGGTCGCGTCCCCCTCGGCGGGCGGGATCAGCCGCCCCCAATCGTCGCGGATATCCAGACCGAGTTGCCGCCGGCCGAGGAAATGCTTCACCGGGTCGGGCGATTTGAAGTCCGTCAACCGCAGCACGCCCTCATCGACGGCGGCGAGCGTCACCCAAGCACCGGGCTCGGTCTTCAGCGGCACGGTTATACGCTGCCGCGGCTGTACTTTGTCGGGGATGGTGGCGGAGAGGGACAGCGTGCGCGACGCCGGATCAACGCTGGCCCAAGCCAGGCCGATCGCCCGGTCCGGCCGCGAGCCATCGCCGGCCCGGAACACGTGCACGGTCAGATAGGCGCCGGGTCCCCAAGCCGCGTCCACCGGGACATCGACCGTCGTGCCCTCGGCCGGCACCTCGATGTCGCGCAGCGTGTTCACCCGATCGGTCAGCGTCAGCAGCGTCGCATGCCCGGCGAACGGCGCCACGATATGCACCTTGGCGATGCTGCCCGGCGCATATTCCCGCCGATCGACCGACACATCCACCTTGTCCGGCGTGTCAGGACTGTCGGACGCCACCCATCCGGAGCGGAACCGCACCGAAGTTGCGGCGAGCCCATTGCTCTCGGCCACTTCGAGCCGATAGCGGCCGAAATCCAGCCGCTTGGCATAATGGAAGGGCTGCCCGGGCGGGATCGTGATGTCGGCCGCCTCGATCGGCTCGTCCTTATAGACGGTCTCGTAGCGTGCGACCGAACCATGCATCACCAGCCGCCAATCCGGCCGCTCCCGCACCAGCCGCAGATGCGCCTGCAGGCCGATCCGAGCCCCGTCCGGGTTCACCGCGGCGACGTCGAACCCGGCCTCAGCTCCGGCATCGATCGAACCGTCGAACCCTGGCTTGACGCCGATCAGATTGCTCGACGGCCGGACCGGAATATTGGCGTGCGCATGCGCGGCCCGGCCGGACGGATCATCAACCGCCACATCCAACTGCGCGAGCACCGGGCTCGTGCTGTCCGGCGCGCTCTTGATCAACAGCGGCAGCGTCGCCTTGCCGTCCGGGTCGGTATTCGGCAGCGTGAATTGCAAACTGTCTGGCGCGAACTCCTCGTCGGCGAGCCCGATCTGATATCCGGCGAGCGCCGCGGGCGGGCTCGGATCACGCACCAGCTTGACCGTGGCCGACCCCGTCAGATCCGCCGCCGGCGCGCCATACAGGAACCGCGCGGAGACCGGCACCGGATAGGGCGTGCCGGGAACGATCGGCCCCGCCGTCGCGATATCGACCGCCATCCGGTCCGGCACGAAAGCATCGACCCGGAACTCGGCATGGCCGATCGCCGGCTGCTTCGGGTCGGCCAGCACGTCAATCGTCCACATGCCAGCCGGCGCAGACTGCGCGAGGGCAACGGGCAGATAGATCGAGTCGTCGCCACCGCGCGGCGGCACCTGGTCGAGGAACACCTGGCCGTTCGGCCGCTTGACCACGAGATGCGCCGGCACATCCGCCGGCAGCCCGGCGGCATCGCGCAGCAGCGCCATCACCCGCACCGTCTCGCCGGGCCGATAAATGCCGCGATCCGTCCACGCAAACGCATCCAGCGGCCCCGGATGCGGCCGCCCCTCCACGCCGCGATCCGAAAGATCGAACGCCGCGGCCGTGAGGTCTAGCGTGACCAGATCGTCCCCCGCCGCGCCATGGATGCTATGCGGCGCCTGCGGCCCGGTGCCGCGCAGCAGCGGCGCCGCGAACTTCGCCACCCCATCCGCGTCGGTCGTCGCCTCGGCCAAAATGTCGTTGTCGCGCGCCAGCAGGCTGAGATGCACGCCCGGGCGCGGCTGGGCGTCCGCAAAACTCCGCACCTGGATCGTCAACCCGTCCGAACCGCGCCAGACCGTCGGCGCCAGATCGGTGCGGATGACCGCCTGCACCGCGCCGATGTCGCCACCCGGCGTCCCGTCCCCCGGCGTCGCCAGCACGAGATAGGCGCCGGGCTCGGAGAACACGTCGGGCAGCGGCAGCGCCGTGCGCACGATCTGGTTCGGCTGCCAATGCGGAATGTCGGCCTTGCCCTCCCAGACCAGCTTGCCGTTATCGGTCTGCCCCTCGAACGTGTAGCGCTCGAGCGGCTGGCCGAGCTGGTTGTCGCGGGTCCATTGCACGAGGTTCCGCTCGGTCAGGCGCAACACCTGCAGCTTGACGCTGGACAGGTTCACGCTGGCGAGCGAGATCCGCGGCGCCTGGTTCCGCGGCAGCAGGAACATACGGCTGTCGAAGATCAGCCGCGGCTGGCGGTTACCCATGGCGATCGGCACCGGCGTCTCGCGGTTCAGCGCCAGCCCGTCCTCTCCGGGCAGGCCGGCGCGCAAGATCGCCTGCGTGGTCGCCCCGAGGCGGACCCCGGCGATGCAGATTTGGTCGCCTTGCCGCGTCACCGCCGCGCCGGGTTGAGCCGGTTGCAGCCGCACCCAATCGCCCGGCACGAAGCCCGGGCTGCGCGACGGGGCGGAGGTGAACTCGATGCAGGCTTGCGGCGGATCGGCCTCCGTCTCGATATGGACGTTCTTGACCAGCATGCCGGCGGCCCGGCGCGCATCGGCCAATTGCTGCTTGTAGCCCGCATCGTCCGGCGCGCGCTCCAGCACGGCCTCGAGCGTCGTGATCGCCGCGTCCGGCCGGTTCATGGCGCGGAACGCCTCGACCATGACGAGCAGCGCCGGCACTTCCGGCAACCCGCTATCGGCTTGGTTGAACGCCTGCCAGGCAGCCTGCGCTGCGTGCGCCGGGTCGGGCGGGGTGCGGCGCAGCTGCGCGCGCGCCAGCGTCAGCCAGAGGTCGCCGTTGGCGTCCCCCGCCGAGATCCGCGCCTCGAGCGCATTCACCACGCCGGCCCAATCGCCTCGCCGCTGCGAGTCGGCCGCGCGCTGCTCAGCCTGCCGCTTCTGCTGCGGCGTCCCGCCCGCCGGCGTCCGCGCCTCGAGCGTGCGCTGATAGGCTTGGCTGTCGTTTTCCAGGCCAGGGATGTTGAAGTCGTCCGCCCGTGCGACGCCCATGGCGAGGAACAAAAACAGCAGGAACCAGCGCATGACAGGCCTCAGGGGTTCGGACGTTGGGCAAGCAAGTCGCGGATTTCGATGAGCGTCTCTTCCGTCTTGTTGAGCGCGGGCGCCTGTTCGGCCTCCTTGGCCTTGAACCGGCTCAGTACCTTGACGACCCAGAAGACGGCGAAGCTGACGATGATGAACGAGATGCAGGCATTGAGGAACAAGCCGACATTGATCGTTACCGCTCCGGCATTGCGCGCCGCATCGAGGGTCGGTTGATGGGGTCCCTTTATCGTAACGAACCAATTGCTGAAGTCAACGCCACCGACGATCAGCCCGAGCACCGGCGTAAAGACATCTTTGACCAGGCTGTTGACGACCGAGGTAAAGGCCGCGCCGATGATGATACCCACAGCGAGGTCAACGACGTTGCCACGCATGATGAAAGCGCGGAATTCCGATATCCAGCCGGGCGTGTGAACATGGATTGGCGGTTGCACGAGCGTTCCCCTGAGGTTACCGCCAGCGTAGAGGCTTGCCGGGGGGCGACGCTAGTTCCCGCGTAAGATATTGCGTTTAAAAATCAGCCGGTCGAGCTCCTGTCTTGATCCGTAGATCCTGACAAAAGCCTCTTAAGAAATGCTGAACGCTAAGCCGCCGTACGTGCCAAATCATCAACGTCGTCCTGCCTGGACCCGGCGTTCCCTCGACGGGGTAACCCTTTCCGCCCGCAGCCCGCCATGCAAAATCGTGTCCAGGCCGGGTACGCTGGTCTCGATCTTGGGTGGGGTCACATACGACACCATGTTCCTCATCCGTGGATACAGGACTTATATAAACGCGAGGTAAGTGGGAGAATGCCGTCAGGGTTGCGCCTGTCCGTGCTGGACCAGTCAACGGTGGTGACCGGACGGTCTCCCGCGAACAGCATCCAGGAGACGCTGCGCCTCGCCCGGCACTGCGAGACGCTCGGCTACTACCGCTATTGGCTCGCCGAGCACCACAACAGCGCCAGCCAGGCCGGCACCGCGCCGGAAGTGCTGATGGCCGCGGTCGCGGCGACCACCAGCCGCATCCGCGTCGGCAGCGCCGGGGTGATGCTGCCGCACTACTCGAGCCTCAAAGTGGCCGAAGCGTTCCGGGTGCTCGAGGCGATCGCGCCGGGCCGGATCGACATGGGACTGGGCCGCGCGCCCGGCTCGGACGGGCGGACGGCCTACGCGCTCAACCCGCTGGCCGACAGCGCCTCCGACCACTTCCCCAGCCAGGTCCGCGACTTGCTGCACTGGGTGCGCGGCGAGGAGCTGGTCGACGGCCATCCGTTTCGCGGCGTGCTGGCGCAACCCGGCGGCCCGACTGCGCCGGCGCCCTGGATCCTCGGTAGCTCCGATTACGGGGCGCAAGTCGCCGCCTATTTCGGCCTGCCTTTCTGCTTTGCCGCCTTCATCACCGATGGGCGCGGCGCCGACGAAGCGCTCAACGCTTACCGCTCCGGCTACCGGCCAAGCGCGCAATTTCCGTCGCCGAACGCCGCGCTCTGCGTTTGGGCGATGGCGGCGGACAGCGAGGCGGAGGCCGAGCGGCAGTTCCTTTCGCGCGCGCTCTGGCGCCTCGGCCGGGACCGCGGCTCATATATGCCGCTGAGGAGCCCGGAAGAGGCGGCCGCCTATAAGTTCACCGAGGCGGAACGCGAGCGCGTCCAAAAAACCCGCAACCGGGCCATTGTCGGCACCGGGCCGCAAGTCGTATCGCGGCTGGCCGAACTGGCGGGGCAGCACCGGGTCGACGAGGTCGTCATCCTGACCACGGTGCATGATCCGGCGGTGCGCCGGCGCAGCTACGCCGCTATTGCCGAGGCCGCCGGGCTAGTAGGAGCGGCGGAGGTTCCGCGGGCCGCCGCGGACTGACTGCCACTGCCGATACTTGATCATGCCCCAAGCAGCGACGCCGGCCAGGATCAACACCGGCAGCACCATGGACAACAGCCATAGCGCAATCGCCGCCACCGCGATTCCGCCCGCGACCAATGTGACAAGCACGGCGCCGACAAGCAGCTTGAGCGAGATGGTCGGCGCCATCTGCGGCGGCCGGCGAAAGGCGCCGTCGGGAGTCATGTCCAACGTGGGAGGAATGCGGTTCATAGCGCCAACGTGGCCCGCTTCCTTTGCTGCTTCAAGGGCTCAGTAACGGGTCGTCAGATCGGTCAGCCAAGCCGGCGAGGCCTGGACCAGCGCCGTCTCGACGGCACGGTCCGCCCCGGTCAGGATCAACAGCGAAATCGCCAGCGCCGCGCCCCCGAGCAGCTTCTTCCCGCCATCCGCCCCGCGCAGCATCCGTCCGCGCCAGTGCTTCAGCGCCTCCCGCGACAGGCTGCCGACGATCAGCAGCGGCAGCGCGGTGCCGAGGCCGAATACCGCCATCATCAGCCCGACCTGCCCGAGGTCGCGCCCCTGCGACGCCAGCAGCGACGCCGCGCCCAGCGTCGGCCCCACGCACGGGCTCCAAACCGTCCCGAGCGCCATCCCGAGCAGGAACTGCCCAGCCAATCCCTTCCCGGGCAGCAGCGCGAGGAACCGGTTTGCCCCATCGCTGACCCGGCCGGTCGCCACCGCCAGCCGGCCCGCGAGCCGGCCGCTCAACAGCACGATCCCGACCGCCCCCAGCAGAATCGCCGCCACCCAGCGGAACACGCCACCATCGAGCCCGGCCGCAAACCCGACCGTCGCCACGAACAGCCCCACGCCCACAAACGCCACCACCAGCCCGGCGCTGAGGGCCAGGATCCCGAACCGGTGCGCCGCCACCGCCGCCCCGAACACGAGCGGCAGCAGCGGCAACACACACGGCGACAGCGTCGACAGCACGCCCGCGACGAAGGCGAAGCCCAAGCTCGCGAGCATGCCGGCCGGCTAGGACTCGGTCTTGGCGACCAGCGCCCGGATCGCCGCCTCATCGGTCACGCCGACCGACCGGCCGCGCTCATCCTTGCCATGGAACGCGATCAGCGTGCTCTGCATGTTCGCGCCCATCTCGCGGACGATGTCCTTCTGCGTGTCGAAATCGACCTTCATGATCACGAGATCCTTGAACTCCGGATCCTGTGACAGCTTGGCCAGGATCGGCCGCTGCTTGGCGCAATTCGGGCACCAGCTCGCGTCGATCTCGACCAGGACCGGCTTTTTCTCGGCCTGCGCCTGCGCGAAGGCTTGCTGCTGGAACGGTACGGTCTCGGCGGCCAAGGCCGGCCCAGCCAGGCCAACGAGGAGCCCGGTAGCGAGGAGATAGCGACGCATGGAGATTTCCATCATGATTGCTGCTAGTCCTTACGTGTCGATGAGCCCACACGTTACGCCTGCCGCCGCCCTCACCCCCACAACGTCACAGGGCTGTTACCGCAGACAACGCCGCTTCATCGCATATGAGCTGCATGCAAGTGACCGATTTCCAATCATGCTGACCCGGCGGCAAGCAGTATGGCTCGCCCCGCTCGGCGTCCTCGTGGCGGGCGGGGCGGGCGCCGCGTGGCTCACCCTGCGGCCCCCGTCGACGGTCCCGATCGGCGGTCCGTTCGAATTGGTGGACGGCGACGGCAAAACGGTCAGCGACCGGGATTTCCGCGGCAAGTGGATGCTGGTGTATTTCGGCTACACGCATTGCCCCGACGCATGCCCGACCGCCCTGCAAGATATGGCGAACGCCGTCGACATGATCGGCGACAAGAAGCGCGACGTCGACATCCTGTTCATCACGATCGACCCCGAACGCGACACGCCCGCGGTGATGAAGGACTATGTGAGCGCCTTCGAAGCCCCCATCACCGTCCTAAGCGGCTCCACCGCCGCCGTGGCGCGCGCCGCCCGCGCCTACCGCGTGTATTACGCCAAGCATCAGACGCAAGACGGCTATGATATGGACCATACGAGCATCATCTACGTGATGAACCCAAGCGGCCGCTTCGTGACCAACTTCACCCAGGAAAACACGCCCGACCAAATCGCCGCCGAGCTGCGCAAGCTGGTCTAAACGCCCGATCGAACGCACTCCCCCCGGTGAGGGTCTCTGCCCGAGAAGGAAAATGGCTCCCTGAGTAGGACTCGAACCTACGACCGAGCGATTAACAGTCGCTTGCTCTACCAACTGAGCTATCAGGGATCAGCCGGGCGGCTCCTATACCGTTGACCCGATCATAGTGCAAACCGCTATTTCCCGGTTGCTCCGAAGCGCGCCTGAGGGCAGAAAAGGCCGGCGCGGGCGTGGCGGAATTGGCAGACGCGCCGGACTCAAAATCCGGTTCTGGTGACAGAGTGTCGGTTCGACCCCGACCGCCCGCACCAAACCACTCGGAGCCCCCGACCGATGCGCGTCCTGGTGCTCTATGGCTCATACCGGGCAGACCGGAGAGGCATCCGCCTGGCTGACTATTTGGTCGCCGGGCTCGCGGCGCGCGGCCACGCGGCCGAGCTGGTCGACGCCCGAGAGGTGGGATTGCCCCTGCTCGACCGCATGTACAAGGAATATCCGCCCGGAACCGCGCCGGTTCTCATGGAGGCGCTCGCCGGCAAGATCCGCGCGGCGGACGGCTTCGTCTTCGTCACCGGCGAATACAATTGGGGTCCGCAGCCCGGGCTGAAGAACCTCACCGACCACTTCCTCGAGGAATGGTTCTGGCGCCCCGCCGCCATCGCCAGCTACTCGCCCGGACGGACCGGGGGCGCGCGCTCCAGCTTCATCTGGCACGGCATCCTTTCCGAGATGGGTATGGTCGTGGTCTCGAGCAGCCTCGTCGTCGGCGGGATCAACGAGGCGCTCGACCCGGCGGGCCAACCGATCGGCCATGGCGGCGCGGCCCTCGAAACCAGCTTTCCCCGTTTCGCCGCCGACCTGGAGTGGTGGGCCGACGCCGCCCGGCGGCAGCGCGCCGAGCATCCGCCGCCCTATTGACGCTCTTCAGCTGCCAATCGGCTTGGCGCCCTCGACCGGGTTGCCCAGATCGTTGGTTGGCACGAGCTGCTGGTCAAACGCGGCGAAGTAAGCCGCCCACTCCGGCTGCTTGACGTCGACGATCAAAGCCCCGTCCTGCCAGACGTCATTATGGTCCGTCTTGTCATTGCCTTCGCGATGCAGGAATTCGTTGCCCGTGGAACCTTGGTTCATGTGGGTGTCGTGGATGCCGTCGCCTTCGCTATAGAACCGGCCGAACAGATAAACATCGAGCTGTTGCTCGTGCGCCGTCGATAGGAGCCGGGTCAAGGACGCCGCCGGCTCGGCAGCGTTGCTGCCGTCCATGACGTCGCTGTCGCGCCAACGGCCCGTGTTCGACAGGACGTCGCTCCGCAGGAAATCGAGCGCTGGCAGGGCGGTTTGCCCGGTCAACTCATGCGCACCTGCCTCCGCGCCGCCCAGCGTCTCCGTAATCGGATGCCGGAAGTCGTAGACGAGCTTGAATTTGAGCAGGTCGTCGGCATCGGTCGTACCGACATTGATCGCCACATCCCAGCGCTGCCCGCCGACGTCGAGGTTGCAGTGCAGATGATACTGCACCTCGCGACGCCGATGCGTGCCCTTCAGGACGGGCTTGGAGGTGACCTTGGCTTTCGCGTACCCGTACGTAAGCGCCATTTTCGCCACCTTTGGCCCGATAATTCGTTGCGAATCCGGTTACTCTACGCCATAACCGAAGCGGAATAAACCCTACATGCCAAGCGCACGACGGTAGATATCCAGGAGGGATTCTTCCTCCTCGACCTGCGCCGGCTCCCGCTTGCGAATGCGGATCAGCTGCCGAACGACGGCCACGTCAAAGCCGGCGCTCTTCGCCTCGGCGTAGATGTCCTTGATATCCGACCCGAGCGCCTTGCGCTCCTCCTCGAGCCGCTCGATCCGCTCGATTAGGCTGCGCAGCCGGTCGGCCGCAATCCCGCCGGCTGGGCTGTCGTTCGTCTCGGTGCTGTCCAGGGCCATTCCGTCCGCCTCGCTATGGGGACGGGCGGATTACAATTTGTCGGCTGGCCGGGTCAATTCCGGCGTTTAATGCCCTGGGTTGGCTGTGGCAAACGCCGCCTGCTGCTCCGGAGTCGCTTGACGCTGGTGCTTGGCCTGCCAGTCTTTGTACGGCATCCCATACACGATCTCGCGCGCTTGCGGGTCGGTCAGGGGCAAACCACGCTCATCGGCCGCCTCGCGATACCAGCGCGAGAGGCAATTGCGGCAAAAGCCGGCCAGGTCCATCAGGTCGATGTTCTGCACGTCGGTCCGTTCGCGCAGATGCTCGACCAGCCGGCGATACGCGGCGGCTTCCAGCTCAGTACGGGTCTTGTCGTCGAATTCGGGCATGACATGGCTCCTCTGCGACAGCAATTGGCCCCGGCCCGCCCCTGGATCAACGGGCCCTGCGCTCACATAGTAGCTCACAGCCAGGGAGGTCAGATGCATTGGGACGACACGCGGGCGCGGACGGCCTTGCGCGCGATGTTCGATGCCGGGGTCGCCAGCACCGACCCGCACAAGATCCTCGCCCGCCATTTGCCGGAGCGCCCGTCCGGCCGCGTCGTCGTCGTCGGCGCCGGTAAGTCCGCCGCCCTGATGGCCGCGGCGCTCGAAGCCGCCTGGCCCGGCGCCGACCTTGCCGGAATCGTCGTCACCCGCTACGGCCACTCAGCACCCACCCAGCGCATCGAGGTCATCGAAGCCTCGCACCCCGTGCCCGACGACAACAGCGAGCGCGGCGGTCGCCGCGTGCTGCAAGCGGTCAGCGGGCTCGGGCAAGGCGACCTCGTCATCGCCCTGATGTCCGGCGGCGCCTCGGCGTTGCTCGAGCTGCCCGCGCCGGGCCTGACGCTGGCGGACATGATCCGGGTCAACCGCGCCCTGCTCGCCAGCGGCGCGCCGATCGACGAGATGAACGCGGTCCGCAAGCACCTCTCCGCGATCAAAGGCGGCCGCCTCGCCGCCGCGGCCGCTCCCGCCCGCGTCGTCACCCTCGCCATGAGCGACGTCCCCGGCGACGACCCGGCCACCATCGGTAGCGGCCCCACCATCCCGGACCCCAGCACCTGGGACGACGTCCGCGCGCTGAACGCCCGCTACGGCCTCGATCTGCCCCGCCTCGACGGCCCGGAAACCCCGAAGCCCGGCGAGATCGCGGTCGATGTCCGCATGATCGCCACCCCTGCCATGGCGCTTGAAGCCGCCGCCGCCTCGGCAAGCAGCTTCGGCCTGTCCACGCTCATCCTCGGCGACGCGCTCGAGGGAGAAAGCCGCGAGATGGGCACCATCCTCGCCGGCGTCGCCCACAGCACCCGGCACGGCCATCCCGTGAAGCCACCCTGTGTGCTGCTCTCCGGCGGCGAGACCACGGTCACCATCGGCAGCGGCGCCGCCGGCAGCGGCGGCCGCAACACCGAGTTCCTGCTCGCGCTGGCCATCGCGCTCCGCGCCGCGCCAGGCATCTGGGGCCTCGCCGGCGACACGGACGGGATCGACGGCACCGAGGACGCGGCGGGCGCCATCATCACCCCGACCACGCTTGCCCGCGCCGGCGCCGCCGGGCTCGACCCGCGGGCCGTCCTGCAAGCCCATGACAGCTACACGATGTTCGACGCCTTGGGCGATCTTGTGCGCACCGGCCCGACGCTCACCAACGTCAACGACCTGCGCGCCATTCTGATCACCTGACCATCCTAATCACCTGAAAGGACTTCCAATGCCAGCAAGGGTGAAGCTGCGGCGCCGCCGCCGCACGAAAATCGTGGCCACGCTCGGCCCCGCCAGCAGCACCCCGGAAATGCTGTCCCGCCTGTTCTACGGCGGCGCCGACGTATTCCGGCTCAATTTCAGCCACGGCAGTCATGAGGACCATTTCGCCCGCGTCACCATGATTCGCGCCCTCGAGGAGAGCGCCGGCCGGCCGATCGGCATCCTCGCCGACGTGCAGGGCCCGAAGCTGCGGGTCGGCCGCTTTCAGGCCGGCCGGGTCACGCTGCAGACCGGGCAGAATTTCCGTCTCGATCTCTCGCCCGTACCCGGCAACGTCAACCGCGTCGAGCTGCCGCACCCCGAGATCATCCAAGCCGCCGGAATCGGCACCAGCCTGCTGCTCGATGACGGCAAGCTACGCCTGCGCGTGGCCAGGGTGCGCGGCGACCATCTGGAGTGCGAGGTGATCACCGGCGGCGCGCTGTCTGACCGCAAAGGCGTCAACGTGCCGGATGTCGCCCTGCCGATCCCCTCGCTGACCGAGAAGGACCGTATCGACCTCGAATTTGCGCTGCAGAATGGCGTCGACTTCATCGGCCTCAGCTTCGTGCAGCGAGCCGAGGACGTGGCCGAGGCCAAGGCGATCGCCGCCGGCCGCGCCTGGATTATGACGAAGATGGAAAAGCCGCAGGCGCTCGACAACCTCGACGCGATAATTGCCGAATCCGACGCGGTGATGGTGGCCCGCGGCGACCTTGGCGTCGAGCTGCCACCCGAGGAGGTGCCGCTCGCGCAGAAGCGCATCGTCCGCGCGGCGCGCCTGCGCGGCATCCCGGTCGTGGTCGCGACGCAGATGCTGGAGAGCATGATCAGCGCGCCCTCGCCCACCCGCGCCGAAGCCTCCGACGTCGCCACCGCCGTGTTCGACTGCGCCGACGCCGTCATGCTCAGCGCCGAGACCGCGGCCGGCCAGTACCCCTACGAGGCGGTCAACATGATGGACCGCATCGTCGAACGCGTGGAGCGCGACCCGGACTGGCAGCTCGGCATCGAGCGGACCCGGCCGGCGCCAGAGCACAATTCCGCAAGCGCGATTGCCGCCGGTGCCCGCCAGATCGCGCACACGATCGGCGCCGCCTGCATCGCCGCTTTCACCCAGGGCGGCAGCACCGCGCTGCGCATGGCGCGCGAGCGGCCAAACGTGCCGGTGCTCGGCTTGACCACCACCGACATCATCGCGCGCCGCCTGGCCGTGGTTTGGGGCGTGCATGCCCTGGTCACGCCGGAGCTGCACAGCATGACCGAGGCGGTCAGCCGCGCGACCCGCCTGGCCCGAACGGAGGGTTTCGCCGGGCCCGGCGAGGAAGTTGTCGTCACCGCCGGCGTTCCGTTCAACCAGCCCGGCACCACGAACGCGCTGCGGGTCGCACAGGCGCGCTGACAGGTTGTTGCGTAAGCGGATCGTAATGCATCGGTCAGCCCGGTGCGGCGTTATTTGGTCCCTACGCGTTAACAGGGAGAATCACGTGAAGGCTCTACTAGTGGCAGCGGGACTTGGCTTTGCGGTGTTGGCTAGCCCGGCGGCGAATGCGGCGGGATGCGTGAGTGGCGCAGTCGTGGGCGGCGTTGCCGGCCATGTTGCCGGTCACCACGGCCTGCTAGGCGCCGCCGGAGGTTGCGCCGTCGGTCACCATATGGCGCATACCGCCCAGCAGCAGCATCAGCAGCAGAGCAATACCGCCCCAAACAACCAGAATCCGCCCGCTCAGTAGGCTGACGGGCTAACGAGACGGGTAGCGGCGAGCCAGGTCAGGCTCGCCGCTGGCCGATCAAGAAGCTGCCCGCAACGCTTGTCGGGCCGCTGCTAACGCCCGGCGCTGGTCCGCAATCAGGTCAGGAGTGCTGCCCAGCAAGACCCGCATCCGCCGGTGCATGCGTTTGATCTCGTCCAAGTGCTGCATCTGACCCAAGCGCCTCGTCACGCCATCCGCGTGCCTTCGATGTACGTTCAGCGGCTGCGCGACATACGCCACCGATCCGCCGCCGGCCACTGCCTCGGCATACAGATACCAGTCTCCCGCGAGCCGGAACTCCTCCAGCTTCGTGCCGCTGCGGTCCAACGCTGCCAGCAAGGCCGAGCGTCGCCACAGCACCGCGCTCGCATTCAGCACGAGGTTGCGCGCACCCAGGCAGGAAGCGAGGAACGCATCCCCCGCAATGACCCCGCTCTCCGCCAGCAACGACGTTCCGGACTCGCGGTAATAATCCTGATGGTCCGCCCAAAGCGTGGTCCCCGCCCCATCCACCGCGCGGCTATCGGCGAAGGCAAACACCGCATCCGGCGCGTCGCGCATCGCGCGGCAGAGCGCATCCAGCAAGCCGGGCTCGGCGAGATCGTCGGCTTCGGCGATCCAGACGAACTCCGTTTCCGCTAGCTCCGCCGCCCGGCGCCACTGCCCGAACACCCGCCCGGAATTGCTCGCGCTGGCGATCCAGCATACCGCGCGCCCCGCCCGCGCCGCCTCGCGCTGCACCACTGCGGCGCTATCATCGATCGAGCCATCGTCCAACACCAGGATCGACGCCGGCGCCAGCGTCTGGCCGAAGATCGAGCCCAGCCGCTCCGGCAAATACTGCGCATAGTTATAATTCGGCACCACGCAGGTCACGGCATGCAGCTTGGGCAGCGCCAAATGCAGCAACCGGTTGGCATAGGCGGCGAACGGGAATTGCTGCCGTGCCACCCGGGCCAGCCGGGCGCGCTCTTGCGGCCCGGTCTGCAGCGCCAAGGCGCGCATCATCCGGACCATGGCCGCCGCGTCGCCCAACGGCACGGCCGCCCCCGCCGCGTGGTCGCGCAGCAGGTCGGGCGCACCGCCCGCCTCCTCGAACGCCACCGTCGGCACGCCGGCCGACATCGCTTCCAGCACCACGCTCGGGAACGGGTCCTCGCGCGAGGTCAGCAGATGCACCGGTATTATGTAGCACACGCCACCACAGGAAAGTAGAAGCAGCCCTGCCTTGTTCCTAGATTCCGGGCATGGAAACGAGCAATCCCGTCCTGTCCGGCCTCATACGCAAGCGTCAAGAAATTGAGTCTGAGATGGACTCCGTTCAAGCCCGCATGCGGCAGCTGGTGCTGGATATCGACGCTGTAGACGCCACCATACGGCTGTTCGCGCCCGATATAGACCTGGCTGTGGTCAAGGTGCGGCCTACCCCGCGGCGGCATGAGGCGCACCGGGGCGACACGTCCAAACTGATTTTGACCCTACTACGCGAGGCGGGCGAGCCGCTAAGCCACCGGGAAATTACCACGCGGGTGATGCAGCACCGAGGCTTGAACTTGGCCGATCGGGCGCTGACCGGGACCATTCGTATGCGGATTGGCGCGTCGCTACGCGGGATGCGGGAGCGCGGTCGGTTGGTATCGGGGGATGGGAAGGGCGCTTCGATCTTGTGGGGATTGGCACACTGAGAGTTCCCAGGATATGGACTCCTGGGAACTCAGAAACTCAGGCCGCAGGCTGCCAGCCTTCTTCCAACTCGAATCCAAACTCGCCGTCGGATTCATCATCTAGCATGTCGTCCAGTTCGGCCAACTCTTTTAAGGGCTCAACGATTTCCTTGTTGCCACCGACAAATTCTTTGTAGATGAGTCTAAGTAAGCGCTGGGCAGGACCATCGATCGGCTCCTTAGTGCGCCCTTTTTCCCATCGTGCTACGCTTTGGACATTAACACCTAGAACAGTAGCTAAATCGGCCTGCGTCTGATTTAGCTCATGGCGCAGAAATCTAAACTCCTTTCCATTCAAGTTTCTCCGTTCGCTGACCAGCATCATGCCTATCGCACGCAATAGACCTTGCTCGTCTTGGATAACGATGGCTTTTCCTCGCGGCGTGTCGACAAAGTGGTATCCACTTAACAGGTACACATTATCGAGGCCGCATTCATTGTAGTGGTAACGGCCTTCATGGGTCATTGTAACACGCGCCTCTCGGCACCCCTCCTAGTGGACCGATATGACGTACAGGAAATTCATCTCGTGAATCGCAATCACAACTCTAATCAATCTTCCTGCTGTCCGCCTCCGAAGCCGACAGCGCCAATCACTATATTCGTCTTTAAATGGGCCTTGATTAATGCTTCCACATTCTATCGTGTTCAAAACTTGTCGCTTGGTAATCCCGTTTAGGATCATGCCGTCCTTAGCGTGTGCCTCGATTGAGTACCGCCCAGTCCGAAACAGCTCCC
The DNA here is from genome assembly GCA_965276815.1 of Acetobacteraceae bacterium. GTDB lineage: Bacteria > Pseudomonadota > Alphaproteobacteria > Acetobacterales > Acetobacteraceae > JAVVHH01. Next base: position 310,482 of record CBDIBE010000006.1, read on the forward strand.
GGATCAGCTCCAGGGCGATCGGACGTGGCATACCGAAAGGCACGATCTCTGCTGTCATACGCGGTCCAGTTACACACGCACCTATCAAATTGACAGGTTCTAAGGCGATGGTCAAGCATTCCGTTGCCAGTAACCGCAGAAGTCCACGCTAGGCCGAGCCGCTAACGCCAACCCCGTCACGCGCCGAACCTGGCTCCCGTTAGCCATCCGGCGGTTGCCCTCGCGGAAGGCGCTCTCCTGGGCGTAGCGGGCCAGATAGACGCCCGAGATGTGGTGATGGTGGCCACGCTCGGCCCGGCGCATGCGGCTAAAAAAGCTCTCCGCCCCGTTTGTGCAGGCGATGCCGTCCGAATAGGCTAGCTGGTGATTGATGCGCTTGACGACGTAATGCCCGTGCAGCGCATCCCAGCTCGCGGCTTCGTCGGCATGCACCTCAGTCCCGGCCGCGACGTGGTTGCGGATGTAGGCCAGGGCCGAGCCCTCAGTCGGGAACGCTGACGGCAAGACCATGCCGTCACGCTGCCGGATCACCACGACACACTGACGCTTGCCGTTCTGGTTCTTGGCAAGCCGCCGATCGCGCCGGTTCTCTTTCCAGTTGGCAGGCTTTACATAGCCGCCGAAATAGCCGCCATCGATCTCGACGACCTTACCCTCGCCGCCCAGCTTGTAGCCCTTGACCTCGGTTGCCATGGCTTCGCGAAGCTTGTGGGCGAGCACAAACGCTGTCTTGTACTGGACGGCCAGGTCGCGTGAGAGCGCCAAGGCCGACTTGCCCTTCACCTCATTGCAGAAGATCGCGATAGCGGCGAGGTAGGTCCGCAGCGGCAGCTTGTGTGAGGCGAACAGCGTACCACTGGTCAGGCTGAAATCCTTGCGGCACGCCTTGCAGCGGAACCGGAGTGAGCCGTTAGCCCGACGCGCCTCATAGACCTTCTGGCAGCCGCAGAGCGGGCATACAGCCGCGCCATCGTTGTCGGCCCAACGGATATCCGCGAACAGCGTCTCAGCCTGCGCATCCGACAGCCGCAGCACTTGCGCTAGGGAGAGCGTCTTGGCGCGGGCTGAAAGGAGGAAGTGCTGGGCCATCTGTCATATCCGCTCTTTTCATGGCGAATATGACATGGCTGTGTCTACGAATTCCGGCCCACTTGTGCTGATGAATTCTGGCCCACCTCCCGGTAGATAACTGGCTGGCGCGGAGCGTGAGGCTCGCACCGTCCCTGAGCGTCTTGCTTGGGTCCTCCTGCTACGTCTTTGCCGTCTTGCGCTGAGCGGTCGTGCGGCGGAACCGGTATGAATCGGCGCCCGTGGTGACGATGTGCGCACGGTCGGTCAGCCGGTCGATCAGCGCCTTGCATAACCTTGGGTTCGGGATCACCTGCGACCATTCCGAGAACGGCAAATTGGTGGTCACAATCACTGCCGCCTTCTCCGCCCGGTCGGCAATCACCTGGAACATCAACTCGCAGGCAGTTTCGGCGAGCGGTACATAGCCGAGTTCGTCGATGCAGATCAGGTCGAGCCGCTCCCATCGACCGAGCGCGCGACTGAGCTGATTGGCATGCGCCGCCTCCGCCAGCTCGTTGATCAGCGCCGTCGCCGTCGTAAACCGCACCCGGCGCCGCTGGCGACAGGCCGCGACGCACAAGCCTGTCGCGAGATGGGTCTTGCCTGTGCCAGCTTCGCCAATCAGCAGGATCGGCTCGGCCTTGGCGACATACTCGCCCTCGGCCAACGCCCGGAGCTGCGATGCTGCAACGCCGGAGCGGTCGAACTCGAATTCGTCGAGCGTCTTCATCCGCGGCAGCCGCGCATCGTGCAGCAAACGCGCAATTGACCGGCTCTCCCGCTCCTCCATCTCGGCCGCCAGCAGCGCCTCGAGGTAGCCGATATGCGTCTGACCCTCGCGTGTCGCGGCCTCGGCGAGCCGGGCGAACTGCCCGCCGATCGTCGGCATGCGCAGTGTCTTGCAGTGCTGGCGGATCGCTTGCTCCTGCAGATCGCTCATCACGCGGTCCCCGCGCACGGCCCGGACAGCAGCACGTCATACTCCGCCATCGTCGGCAGCGGCCGGTCGTAACGGGCGAGGTCGCCGACATCGATCGCAGCAGGCTGGCTTTTGCGCAGCCCGGCCTCGGTCAGCAGATAGCGCACCGCCGCGACATCGCACGCGCCGAGCGACACCGCCGTGGTGATCGCGACGCGCAGCGCGTCATGACCGAACTCCCGAGCCAAACCGACCACCGCCACCATCGCGCGGGTGCCGTTCTGCTTGCCGTGCCGGGTCAGCAGCCGTTCCCAGAGCTCGTCATAGCAAGGTGGCCAGCGACCGGCCGCGCGCATCTGGGCGAGTGGTTTGGATCCGGCAAACGCACCAGGCTTGTGGCTCAGCACGTCGAGGTAATGCTCCAGGTCCAGCACCTGCTGACGCCGCCGATGGCAGCGCTCGTGCCGGGCAACCCGGCGGCCAGAATGCCAGATCTCAACGTGCAGCGGGTACACGCGCGCTTCCACCCGGCTGCCCGCGCGCAGCGGCACCGAGTAGGCGTTGGTCTTGACCAGCACACAGCCCTGCTTGTCCACCAGCGGAAACGTCACGTCCGCCAGGTCGAACCCGTCCGGATGGCGCGCCGTCAGATGATCGCGCTCGACCACCATCGCCACACCGACCGGCTCCGAGCGCCCGTCCAGGATCCGCGCCTCATCCGCGCGGCAGCCCGTCAGCAAAAACGCATTCAGCGCATCGAGGTCGGCGATATCAGGCACTGGCACGAGGTGATTGCGACGGAAATAGCCACCCTCGCCCTCAATGCCACCTTTCTCATGACCCTCGCCGGGGGTGCAGAACTCTGCCGCAAAGCGCCAATGCGAGCGGAACGCCACGAACCGGACCGTCTCCTCGCGCCGGTGACCACGCAGGATCTTGCGCACCGCGCTGGCCAGATTGTCGTAACGCAGTAGTCGGAACACGCCGCCGAAATAGGCGAACGCGTGCTCATGCGCTTCGAGAAACGCTTGCTGCGTCGCGTGCAGATAGGCGCGGTGGAACGCAGCCCCGCTCGCCATCGATCGCATCGCGAACACCTGCAGGCGCGTCCGCTCGCCACCGAGATCGGCCCAGGCCTCATACCAATCCACCTGCGCCTCATGGCCCAACGCGTAGCTCTGCGGCACGAAAGTCTCGCGCTTCACCAGCCCCAGCGCGCGCTTGCGGGCGCGAACGTGATTGCGCACCGTCGACTCCGCGACCGCGGCATCGGGGAACTCCGTCAGCAGCCGGCGATAGATCCGCCGCGCCGTATGTCGCTGCTTGCGCGGAGCCCGACGATCCTCGTCAAGCACCTGGTCGATGAACGCCGCGACCGCGTCCAGCTTCGGTTTGACCCGGGCCGGATAACGACGACGCGCCGGCAGCGCGTCGGCGATCGCCTGCCGCACCATCCGACGGTGCACGCCAAATTTCGCCGCCACACCGGCGATCGTGCCGACACCAAACTCATGCTCCTGACGAAGCTGCTCGAACAATTCCACTTTGGCGTTCCAATCCACTCCGAGCCCCCCGGCAGAATCAGGGAAACCCTAGGTTGAGGGACGGCAGGTGGGCCAAAATCCGTCAGCACTCTGGGCCAACATTCGGTAGCAAAGCCATGACATCCTTGGTCGCTATTGGTCAACAGAAAGATTGCATATATGGTGCCTTCATAGCGCAAACGCTAAGAAGGTGAGCGATGCGGATAGCGGAGACGGAGAAGGAACTTGCAACCAAGACGGCGCGGTTCCTCAAAGCCAAGCTCAAACAGGCCGGAGTGACCTACGCCGAACTGGCCGAACGCATGCGTATGCACGGGCTAGAGGAAACGGAAGCGTCGATCGCCAGCAAACTTGCTAGGGGGACGTTCGCTGCTACGTTCCTGTTGGCGGCTTTGGCTGCCTTAGAGGCAGAAGGGTTGCGGTTGGAAGATTTATGAGAGATGAGTTAGGCATAACGCCTATAAGGGGCGCAGCCAGGTTCAGTTTAGCAACAACAAATTTTATATCTTCTTTAGGTATATTTACATTTTCAATCGTACTTCCATGAGCAGGCTTAAGCACCCAATGCCTTATTCCCGAGGCTTCTGCAAAGTCATAGGACGGAAGAACAGTCCCAGGAATCTTAATATACTTAGAGCTTCCATATCTAAACTCTACAAGTGTTATTTCTTCGCGAAAAGCCATTGACTTCATAAAATTTAGAACAAAACGATCAACCGCTATCTCGTTCAAGTCCAGTCGATTGGGGAACAAAGTTTCATCTATAGTCGAGAGCTTTCTAATCTGAGAAGTAGCATCACCAACTCCTGTGAGATTTGAATAGCTGTAGCTTTTAGCTTGTTGCTTGTTTGAAAGTTCGATGGCTCTATGTCGCCGTCTTACATCAAAACCGATTAAGGCAAAGCCGCCTACGATAGTCAGAACAGACACCCACTCCGGCGGATGCAGCAGAAATAAGATCATGCTAGAGAACCATGTCGGCTTCTCTGCCGCGACATGGCCAGTGATGAAATCGGTATACCCAGCCATATCCAAAGCGAATCGGCCAACGCGCCAAAGCACGGGCACCATGCCGAGAATCGAGAGACTGGAGAAAAATCGGCGCATATAAATTGAGGAACTTGCCGCTGATCTCGCGTGCAGTCCAGTCCCGGCGGGTTGTGGTCTCTGCTAGATAATACCGAGTAACTAGGCGGCCATCCGGTAAGGTAAGTTGAAGCTTCGCCGTGGTGGCATTTGCGCCATAATACCGAGATGCACGTCGGCCGCCGCCATCCAATCCGCGCCCTCGTCGTCCCACGGCAGATGATGGAACGTACCGGTTGCCTCTGCCGCCGCCATCTCCGCGCCGAGATAGGCCTGCACGCCCGTCTCGATGTCGCCCACCCACAGCATGTGGGTCGACTTGTCAGTGGCATGCGCCATCCGCCACGCCTGCAAGAACAGGTCGAACCCCTTGCGCAGATCGGCGAACCCGAGCCCGACCGCGAGCAACGCCGAATCCGGCAGCCGCAGCCGGGTCCGCATTGACTGGCGCATGCCGGCATCCACCGGGCGGTACAATCCCTGCGGCAGCAGCACCGCCTGACCCGGCGCCACCGCGACCAGCTCCTGAAACCGGTCACGCACGTAGCTGGCGGGGAACACGACGTGCTGCGCTGCTACCCCCGCCCGCGCCTTCTCCACCAGCCCGCGCTCGCGCAGCAGGCGCGGCAGCTCGTGCACCAGCAGCGTGCACGCCACCCCCGCCTTGGTTAGCTGCGCGCAAGCCGCGCCCGCCGCCGCCGTGTTGACGATCGCCGCCGCAAAGCCGCGCGCCAGCATCGTCTGCGCGTGGTGCGGCAGCTCGTCCGGACCGCTCAGCACCGTCGTCGGCGCGACCTCCCGATACCTCGGCTCCAGCGGCCCGCCCGACAATAGCAGGAAGGCGACATCGATCCCCGTCGCCTCCCGCAAGATCCGCCCCAGATGCAGCAGCAAGAGCTGCGACCCGGCCGCAAACGCATCGTGCCCCACCAGCAGCAGCCGGGTCCGCCGCGCCGTCACCCCCTCTCCGGCCACCGCTCGCGCGGTCGCGTTCAGGAACGCCGCGCCGAAATGCACGTCCGGCTCGAGATAGGCGCCCTCCGCCCACTCGTTCCACGCGTTGACGCAAACCAGCGCCTCCCCATACACCGGCTGCTCGGCCGCCGCCTCGATCAGCCGTGACAGCCATGCCTGATACGCGGACGGCGTCGCCCCGTGCACCACCGTGCCGGCGCCCTGCCGGCGCGCATCATTGTCCCAGCCGGGCAGCACGGTGCGGATCAGCGGATAATCGGCCGGCGCCGTGTCGCTCGCCCCCGCCACGTCCGCGTAGGCGTAGACCCGTGCGCTCGCCCCTCGGTCGAGCATGTCCAGGCTCGCGTTGATCAGGCTCAACCCGTCGGTCAGCTTATGCGGCGGGAACTCGACCGCCGCATCCATCCCGAACTTGCGCGGATCACGATCCTGGAAGCTCTGCGCCATGACGAACAGCGGGTCTTCCCCGAGCAGGGCAAAACCCCGCCGCCATCGCGCGATCGCCGCCGGCGTACGCGGGATCAGCGTGGCCCGGTACACCATCAGCACCGGCCGCCCCGCCAGCCTTATGTAGCGCGGATCGGCGAAATGCCGGCTCAACGCCGCGATCAGCATCGCCTCGTCCGCGTCCCGGTAGTCCTGCGAGACCAGCACGTCCTGGTCCGACCCGTCCCAGCTTCTGGTCCAGTTCTCGTTCGCCCACATCAGGCAGAACGGCATGTCGAGCGATCGGTCGGCGAGAAACGCCTCGAGCGGCGCCTCGAGCAGCCGCTGCCCGTTGAACCAGTAGAAATAAAACACGAACCCATGCAGCCCCGCCCCGCGGGCCATCGCGATCTGCCGGGCCAGCACGGCGCTGCCCTCCAGCCGGTAGTGCCCGAGGTCACGCGGGATACGCGGTTGATAATGCCCGGCGAAACGCGGCAATCCGCGCCCGACATTCGTCCATTCGGTGAAGCCGTTGCCCCACCAGGCATCGTTCTCCGCCACCGGATGGAACTGAGGCAGGTAGAAGGCCAGCACCTTGGCCCGGCGCGGGACCGCCGGGTCGAGCGGCTCGAACTCCTCGAATAGCGGGCTGGGCTGGGTGTTGCGCCGCACTTCCTGCGGGATGCTGGTCTCGTCGCCCGGGGGCACGGCATACACGCCCGGCTCGTGCCGGTGCTGCCGGTAATGCAGCAACGGGTTGACCTCCGGCAGGTGCCGCAAATAACGGTCGCGGTAGTAGCCAGTATCGAATCCGGCGGACGGCGCACGGCCCTCGGTGGCGCCGATGACCATATAATGCTCGAACGGATCGAGACCGGCTGCCGCCACATCCGGCGACTGTCGCAGATAATAGACCGGGTCAAATTCAGGGACAGGACTGAAGTCGCCGGTGCGCCGATACTGTAGGAAATGCGCCAGACACAGCCGATCCGCCGGGATCTTGTAGCGAATCCGGTACCACTCGGGGTCGAAATGCGCGATCGGCTTGCGCCCTTCTAACTCACCATACCCGGCATAGTGCAGCAGCGGGTCGCACCCGCTCTGCCGCACGTCCCGATTCTGCTGCAGATACCAGCCCGGGTCGAAATACGGGTTCGGCCACCGGCCTTCGCGCCAGCCATAACGGTGAAAATGCGTCAGCGGATCGGCCCCGGCCGCCGGCAGATCAGGATTTTGGGCCAGGAACCACTCGCGATCGAACAAGCCGGAGCGGTAGAGAATAATCAGGTCGCCCATGTCGATCTGGTTGGGCGCGGCCCTCGGAATCCATGTGTCCTGCAAAGTCCGGCCGTCCTAACTCAACCTGTGATTGCAATTACACCGGTTTGTGAGCCGGTCGTCAATGTTTAGTTTGAAGGACGATTAGTGGGATAGTCCAGGCTCACTTTGTGAGGCGGCTTCGTCCATAATTGTGCCGGCGATCTGATTGATCGTGTTCGAGAAGACACTTGCGAGCAACATCGTGATAATTTCAACGATTGGCAATCGCCACAGCCGCCCCGCTGCACTCTGCCCCACTGCACTTTGCCGGAAAATTCTTTCAGCTCGGGGGCGGGGCGACTCTCCTATGCGCAGGAGAGCCGCCAGCCAGTTAACGCAGACCGAAGAACGACAGAACCGCCACCACGACGACGACCAGACCAACGATGTAGATGATGCTGTTCACGCGCAAACCCCTTTCTGCTTGCGGGCAGCCGCGCCCGCTGGATTATGCAGCGAACGCATCGCCCCCGGCTTGGTTCGCTAAGGCATCGCTCACGGCCCGGCCGGATGCAACTGCAGCTTCTGGATCCGCCAGTTCAGCAGCTCGGCAACGAACAGCGTGTTCTCCGACGGGCACGCCATCTCGTGGATCCAGCCAAACTGCTTGAGCTGCTTGCCCGATTGGCCGAGCACGCCCAACACCTTGCCGTCCAGGCTCAATTTATAGATCCGCCCCGGATAGGCGTCCGCCGAATACAGCACCTGGTTCGGTCCCGGCGTGATGCAGATCGCCCAGGGCGCCCCGTGCACCATAGTCTTCGCCGTCCCCACCGGCGGATTCTGGTCCGGCATGTTGCCGATCGCCGGCTTGGTGTTCGGGTCGAACGGCACGTCGATCGTGATCTGCCGCAGCAATTTGCCGCTCGTGTCGAACACCTGGATGCGCCGGTTCCCGCGGTCCGCCACGTAGATATTGTCCTGCGCATCGATCGCGATGCTATGCGGCGTGTTGAACTGCCCCGGCCCATCTCCCGGCGTGCCGAACGAGCCGAGCCAGACACCGTCCGGACTGACCTTGGCGACCCGCGAATTGATATAGCCGTCACTAATATAGCCGTTCCCGGCCTGGTCCCAGACAATGTCGGTCACCTGCCGGAACATGCCGTCGATCGGCGGGAGCGGCGGCTTCGGGTGCTTCAGCGGCCCGGTGTCCTCATCCGAGGCCTCCTGCTTGCGCCCGAACACCATCGTGACCCGGCCCTGCGGGTTGAACCGGATCACCATATCGGAGCCTTTGTCGGTCACCCAAATATTGTCGGCTCGGTCGATCTTGACCGTGTGGGCGAACGACCAAGCGTAGAGATTGTGGCCGATCTCGCGGATGAAGTTGCCGTTGCCGTCGAATTCGAGGAGTTGCGCCGCCGCAGCCGCATAGGCCGGCCCAGTGGTGTTGCCGCGGTTGAAGACGAACACGTGGCCCTCTGCGTTCACCGCAACGCCGGAAACTTCGCCCAAATAGAGATTGTCCGGCAGCTTCAAGAAATCCGGCACCGAATCATACGGAATTTGCGGCACTTGCGCATGCGCGGCTTGGGCGGCAAGCAGCACGAAGGCGAGCAGGTAACGGCGCATCCGGTTTCCTTCCTGTTTTGCGTGCAGCAAGCCTGCTCCGGACAGGCTATGTCAATGCTGCCTAACCAGGAGGAACGGGGATGCGGAGAATGTTGGTTGCGGCCGCATTAACGGTGGCAAGTGCGGCCTGGGGCCAGACCCCGGCCGACGACCTGGTCAAGCTCGGCGGCCTGGCGACGCTCGCCCCGCTCTGCGGTCTGCGCAACCAGGATTGGGGCTTCGATCTGCGCCGGGCCGAGATCCAATCCGCGACCCACAGCCGCCGCTTCGATGACGAGGCGCTCCGCGCCGCCCCTGGCAGCGACCAAGCCGTGGCCGCGCTGTCCTACGCTGAGTCGGAGGCGCTGGAGAATTTTGCCGCCGCCTCGCCGTTGCAGACCTGTGGCGAACTCACGGTCAACCCGGATATGGACCGCGCCGACGACATCGTTCGCGCCTTCCGCGCCCAAGCCCCAGGCTCGTGACTCCGAGTCGCTTGACGGCAGCGTATTTTAGAACAAAATGCGAACACCAATGCAAGCTCCCCCACCCGAGCGGCTGACCCAACTCCGCGACACCATCGCCCGGCTCGAGCGCGGCTCCGCCGCCCCGCACGCGCCGCCGCCGCTCCCGTTCGGCATTCCCCTGATCGACGACACCCTTCCCGGCGGCGGCTTGCCGCTCGGCGCGCTGCATGAAGTGGCCGGCGGCGGCGCCGATGCCGAGCACGGGGCCGCCGCCGCCCTGTTCGCCGCCGGCATCCTCGCCCGCATCCCCGGCCCCGTCCTTTGGGTCCTCGAGCAGCGCGACCTGTTCGCGCCGGGCCTCGCCGGCGCCGGCCTGCACCCGGACCGCGTCGTCTACGCCCAGGCCGGGCGGCACGACGCCATGCTGGTCATGGAGGAGGGGCTGCGCCATCGCGGCCTCGCCGGCGTCGCCGCTGAAATCTCCGGCCGCATCACCCTTTCCGCCTCCCGCCGGCTGCAGCTCGCCGCCGAGGCCACCGGCGTCACCGCCCTGCTGCTCCGCCGCCCCCGGCACGGCGAGGCCGCGCTCGCCGGGGCAGTGGCGGCCGTCACCCGCTGGCGCATCGGCGCCCTGCCCTCCGCCCCGCCCATCCAGGAGGCGCCCGACGTGCCAGGCCTCGGACGGGTGCGCTGGCGCCTCGACCTGCTGCGCTGCCGCGGCGGACGGACCGGATCCTGGATCATGGAGGCATGCGATGCGACGGGTCATCTCGGTCTGGTTGCCCCATTGGCCGACCGACCGGATCAGGCGGACATCCGGATCGGCGCCGCCGCCTGACCAGCCTCTGATCACCGCGGTACAGGACGGCAACCGCCGGGTCATCGCCGCCGCGGACCAGGAAGCCGCCAAGCTCGGCCTGCGGCCTGGCATGGCGGTCGCCCAGGCCATGGCGGTCATCCCCGGGCTCGCCATCATGGACGCCGACCCCGCCGAAGACGCCGCCTCGCTCGAGCGCCTCGCCCGCTGGTGCCACCGCATGACCCCGCTCGCCGCCGCCGATGGCGCCGATGGGCTGTGGCTGGAAGTCGCCGGCTGCGCCCATCTCTGGGACGGCGAGCGCCCCATGCTCGCCTATCTCGTGACCCGGCTGGCGCAAGACGGCATCACCGCTCGCGCCGCCATCGCCGATACCCCCGGCGCCGCCCACGCGGTCGCCCGCCACGGTACCGAGCCCGTCGCCCCCACCGGGGGCGCTGACATTATCGTCCCGCTTGGCGCCCAGGCCGACGCGGTCGCCGCCTTGTCGGTCCAATCCCTGCGCCTCGATGCCGAAACCGTCGCCACGCTCCGCCGCCTCGGCTTCGAGCAGGTCGCCCACCTCGCCCGCATCCCCCGCGCCCTGCTGGCCCGGCGCTTCGGCCCCGAACCCGGCCGCCGCCTGGACGAAGCCTACGGCCTGATCGCCGAGCCGCTGCGCCCGCTCACCCCCGAGGCGCCGCTCCAGCAGCATCTCCCCTTCCTCGAGCCGCTGCTCACCGCCGAAGCGCTCTCCGCGGCCACCTCGCTCCTGCTCACCCCGCTCTGCGCCGCCATGGAGCGCAACGGCCTCGGCGCGCGCCGGCTCGACCTCCTCTTCGAACGGGTCGACGGCGCCATCCAAGCCATCCGCATCGGCACCGCCCGCCCCAACCGCGACGCCGCCCACCTCGCCCGCCTGCTTCTCGAGCATCTCGATAAGGTCGACCCTGGTCTTGGCATCGAGGCGATGCGCCTGGTGGTGCCGCTCGCCGAACCCCTCCGCTGGCGTCAGGACGACACGGGCGGCACCGGCGACGTCTCGAACTTGGTGGACCGCCTCGCCAACCGCCTCGGCGCCGACCGCGTCTACCGCGCCGCCCCGATGGAGAGCGACGTCCCCGAGCGCGCCGTCCGCCACATCCCGGCCCTCTCCAAGCCCGCCGAGAGTTCCTGGCCCAGCATCTACCCGGCCCCCACCCGCCTCCTCGACCCGCCCCACAAGGTCGACGCCCTCGCCGCGCTACCCGACCATCCCCCCGCCGCCTTCACCTGGCGCCGCCACCGCCACCGCGTCCGCCGCGCCGACGGCCCAGAGCGGATCTATGGCGAGTGGTGGCATCAAGAGAGCGAAAACAAATCAGTAAGAGACTACTTTCGCGTAGAAGACGACCAAGGCCGCCGCTTCCTCCTCTTCCGCGAAGGCGACGGCGTCGACAACGCAACCGGCGATCTCGCCTGGTTCCTGCAGGGTATGTTCTGATAGCTTTCTCGACCAAGGCCCATGCCGGTATTCCCATCGCCGCCCCGGCCCGAGGCCCTAGCGCTCATGACCCCCCTGATACCAGGGCTCGCAAGAAGCGCAGGCGGATGATCCACGCCTTTGTTTTGGCGATGTGCACTTCGCAAACACAGCCATCCAAACAGGAACTTGGCCCTATGAGCAGCAGTCTTGCATCGGCGGGCAGCGCACCGTCCCATACGAGCAGAAAACGCAGCAGTCTCCCGCCTTGGGCCTTAGCAGCGCGCCGCAGCTCTTGCACTCATAGAAAAACTGGCAAGCGTCTGTCGCCATTGTCTCAGTTTCAGCGTGCCCGCAGTCAGGGCAAGTGATCGTGGACCTACTTTCGAGCGGCATTCTTCTTCGGCGCCTCCTGGTCGTCGCTCATTCCGGTCTCCGCAGGGAGTAGTAGGCGTTGGGATCGCGCACCTTGGTCGTGTGATGATGGAGTATCTGACGCTTCTATAGCCGGGAGAGCTTGGCCTTCGCGGTATAATAACCAGCAGCGACCGAGGCACGCGCCTTGGCGATGCCCTCAGCCTCCCAAGCTTTTCGGCGCCGTCGGTCAGCTTCCGTCTCCGGCAGGTCGTCGGGCGCGCGATTGCCGGGGATAGGGGCAGTATCCATGATGCCAATGTAATCCTTCGTGCAGTTCCCTGCCAATGCACCCAAGCCCGGACCACATTCGTTGACCGCTCGAGCTTTGACCCAAGCTCAAGCCGCGAACCCGCCATCGATCGTCAGCGTCGACCCGGTGACCATCGAGGCTTCCGGCCCGGCCAAATAGGCCGCCATTGCCGCAACCTCCTCCGACTTCGCGTAGCGCGGGATCGCCATGAACCCCTTCAAAACAGTGGCGAACTCGGAATTGTCCGGATTGAGGTCGGTGTCCACCGGACCTGGCGCGAGGGTGTTGATGGTGATTCCGCGCGGCCCCAAATCACGGGCGAAACCGCGCGTCAGGCCATGCACCGCTGCCTTGGTCGCGGCATAAATGGCCCCGCCCGGAAGCGGCATGCGCTCGCCGTTGACGCTGCCGATATTGATGATCCGCCCGCCCTGGCCCATGTGCCGCGCCGCCGCAATGGTCGCCGCATAGAGCCCACGGACGTTGATGTTGAACATCTTGTCGTAGGTCTCCATCGTCGCTTCGCTGATCGGCGCTGGCACGAACAGCCCGGCATTGTTGACCAGGATGTCCAGCCGCCCGAACGACGCCGCCACCTTGTCCACCGCCGCGATCACGGCTTCGGCGTCCGCCGCATCGGCCTGCACTGCCATCCCCCGATGGCTCAATGCCTCGATCGCATGCACTACCTTCTGCGCCGCCTCCGTACCTCGCACATAGGTAATCGCGACATCCGCACCCTCGAGCGCGAGCCGCTTCGCAATCGCCGCCCCGATCCCGCGCCCGCCGCCAGTGACCAGCGCCGTTTTGCCAGTGAGAGTCGCCATTGCCGCCTCCTGAGTGGTTCACCCCAAAATTTGCAGTATATACGCCTTTCCCACCAGGCAAATGGCCGGGGCCCCTAAGTTCGTGATTTGTTCTGGGGCAGACTACAAGCTAAACCTTAGCGCATGGTTTATGCGGAGCTGCAAGTCACCACGAATTATAGCTTTCTCCGCGGCGCCAGCCACCCGGAGGAGCTGTTCGCGCAAGCCGCCGCCTACGGTATCTCCGCCCTCGGCATCGCCGATCACGGCACCGTCGCCGGCATGGTCCGTGCCTGGGAAGCCGCCAAGACCACCGAAATCCGCCTCGTCGCCGGCTGCCGGCTCGACTTGCGCGACGGCGCCGCCCTCCTCGTCTACCCGACCGACCGCCCCGCCTGGTCCCGCCTCTGCCGCCTGATCACCCTGGGCAAATCCCGCGCCGGCAAGACCGCCTGCGAGCTCGATTGGGACGACCTCGCCGCCGGCGGCGACGGCCTGCTCTATATCCTGCTTCCCGATCAGCCCGACCAACGCCTCGCCACGCAACTCGACCGGCTCCGCGCCGACGCCCCCGGCCGCGCCTACCTCGCCGGCACCATCCGCCGCCGGCCCGGCGACGCCACCCGACTGCACCGCCTCGCCGAAATGGGCCAGGCCGCCGGCGCCCCGCTCATCGCCACCGGCGACGTGCTCTATCACCACCCCGGCCGCCGCATCCTGCAGGACGTCGTCACCTGCATCCGCGAAGGCTGCACCATCGATGCCGCCGGGTTCCGCCGCGAGCGCCACGCCGACCGCCACCTCAAGCCGCCCGAGGAGATGGCCCGCCTGTTCGCCCGCCACCCAGCCGCCATCGACCGCACGTTGGAACTCGTCGAGCGCTGCCGCTTCGACCTCTCCGACCTGCGCTACCAATACCCCGAAGAGGCCGAAGAACCCGGCCGCTCGCCCCAGGACACGCTGGAGCGGCTCACCTGGGACGGCGCCGGGCAGCGCTATACGAAGGGCATCCCGGACCGCGTCACGGCGCAAATCCGGCACGAATTGGCCCTGATCCGGCAGCTCGAATACGCCCCCTACTTCCTGACCGTGAACAGCATCGTCCGCTACGCCCGCAGCCAGGGCATTCTCTGCCAGGGCCGCGGCTCGGCCGCCAACTCCGCCGTCTGCTACGTGCTCGGCGTCACCAGCATCGACCCCACCAGCACCGGCCTGCTGTTCGAGCGCTTTGTCTCCGCCGAGCGGCACGAACCGCCCGACATCGATGTCGATTTCGAGCATGAGCGCCGCGAGGACGTCATCCAATGGGTCTATCAGCATTACGGCCGCGACCGCGCCGCGCTCTGCGCCACCATCATCCGCTACCGCGCCCGCGGCGCCGTGCGCGAGGTTGGCAAGGTCCTCGGCCTCACCGAAGACGTCACCGGCGCGCTGGCCAGCCAGGTCTGGGGCTGGTCCGAGGAAGGCGTCGAGCCGCAGCACGCCGAGGCGCTGAACCTCAACCTCGGCGACCGCCGCCTGCGCCTCGCCCTTGACCTCGCGCAACAACTGATCGGCTTTCCTCGCCATCTCGGCCAGCACCCCGGCGGCTTCGTGCTGACCCGGGACCAGTTGGCCGACCTGGTGCCGATCGAGCCGGCCACCATGAAGGACCGCCAGGTCATCGAATGGGACAAGGACGACATCGACGCCCTGAAATTCATGAAGGTCGACGTGCTGGGGCTCGGCATGCTCGGCTGCTTGCGCCGCGCCTTCGATCTGCTGGTGGAGCACCGCGACACGCCGCTCGACCTGTTCAGCATCCCGCAGGATGACGCGGCGACCTACGCGATGATTCAGCGCGCCGACACGCTCGGCACCTTCCAAATCGAGAGCCGCGCGCAGATGTCGATGCTGCCGCGCATGAAGCCCAAGACGCTCTACGACTTAACCATCCAGGTCGCCATCGTTCGCCCCGGCCCCATCCAAGGCGACATGGTCCACCCCTACCTACGCCGCCGCGAGAGGCTGGAACTCCCGGAGTATCCGCACCCTGAGCTGCGCCAAGTCCTCGAAAAGACGCTCGGCGTACCGCTGTTCCAGGAACAAGCAATGCAGGTTGCCATCCGATGCGCCGGCTTCACCCCCGGCGAGGCCGACCAGCTTCGCCGTTCCATGGCAACCTTCAAAGTCACCGGTGGCGTGCACCATTTCAAAGATAAGCTCATAAACGGCATGATAGAACGTAAATATACTCCTGAATTTGCTAAAAAAACATTTAACCAAATCGAAGGCTTCGGCAGCTACGGCTTCCCAGAAAGCCACGCCGCCAGCTTCGCCATCATCGCCTACGCCTCATCATGGATAAAATGCCACCACCCCGACATCTTCTGCTGCGCCCTGCTGAACGCGCAGCCCATGGGCTTCTACGCCCCGGCCCAGATCGTCCGCGACGCGCGCGAGCACGGCGTCGAAATCCTTCCCGTCGACGTCAACCACTCTCGCTGGGACGGCGCGCTCGAACCAGGCGACGGCCGCTATCTTGCCGTCCGCCTGGGGCTGCGCATGACCAAGGGCCTGTCCGAAGCGCATGGCGTGCAACTCGTCCTGCGCCGCGGCGAGCACCCCTACGCCTCGATCGAAGAACTCTGGCGCCGCGCCGGCGTGCCCGTTGCCGCCCTCGAACGCCTCGCCGAAGCCGACGCCTATAGCTCGATGCGCATCGACCGCCGCGGCGCAATCTGGGCGATCCGGGCGCTTGCCGACACCCAGCTCCCGCTGTTCGAAGCCGCCGACCGCGGCGAACCCGCCCCGGAGATCGTCGAACCTCCCGTCTTCCTGGCGCCCATGCGCCCTGGCCGCACCGTCGTCGAGGATTACGGTAGCGTCGGCCTCACGCTGCGCCGCCACCCCGTCGCCTTCGTCCGCGACGACCTGGCCAGCCAAGGCATGATCCACTGCGCCGACCTCGCCCGCATCAGCGACGGCAGGCGCGTCGTCATCCCCGGCCTCGTCCTGGTCCGGCAAAAGCCCGGCTCCGCCAAGGGCGTCATGTTCATCACCATCGAGGACGAGACCGGCATCGCCAACCTGATCATCTGGCCCAGCGTCTTCGAACGCCAGCGCCGCCTGGTGCTCACCGCCAGCATGATCGCCTGCCACGGCAAGCTGCAGAAGGAGAGCGGCGTCATCCACGTCATCGCCGACCGCCTGACCGACCTCTCCGGCTTGCTCCGCGAAGTCGGCGAGCGCGACGAGCCCGTCCTGCTCCCCACCGGCCGCGGCGACGAAGCCCGTCATGGCGGAAGCCCCGACCAGCGCGAGAAGAGCTGGGCCCGCACCCGCGACATCTACTGCCCCGAACGCCTCTCGACGGGGATCAAGGTCCAGACCAGAGACTTCCGGTAACCTGCGCCTCCAACTCCGCCGCCCCGAACGGCTTGCGGATCACCCGCTCCCCACTATCCGGCGGCAGCAAACGCTCTTCCGCGTATCGCGTCATGAACAGGATCGGCAGGCCTGGCCACGCAAGCCGCACCTCCGAGGCCAACTCCACCCCATTCATCCCCGGCATCGCCACGTCAGCGATCAGCATGACCCGGCCGTAACCCGGCGTTCAAAAACCTCCCGCCAAAGGCCTGTTACGTTAGATTTAATTGGATACGGATCAACTCGCCGAGCGACCACGCCTGAAACGGGCAGCCGCTTGGTAGATGTGGGGCATCGCCGTCCGCGATCTCGCTGACATGGCCGAGTCCGGCCGTATCGAGATGCGTCAAGAGCGGCGAAAGAAAGCGTGAGCTCGCCTCCTGCCTTGTCTGCGCCGTCGCGCCGTGCACGCGCAACCATGCCTCGACGAACGGCCCCATCAGCCAGGGCCAAACCGTGCCTTGATGATAGGCGGCGTCGCGCTCGCGCGGCCCTCCGCGATAATGCCCGGTATACGCAGGGTCGCCCGGCGCCAAGGTGCGCAAGCCGAGCGGCGTCAGCAGCTTCGCCTCCACCAGCGCCACCACCCTGGCCGCCTGCACCCCGTCGAGCAATGGCAGCGGCAGGCCGCCCACCGCGAGGATCTGGTTGGGCCGGATGCTGCGGTCGACCGCGCCCGCCGCGCCTTCCACGTCCACGACATCGAACAGCCCGCCCGTCGCCTTGTCGGGGAATCGATCGAGAAACGCCGACCGGACCTGCCGCTCCAGCCGATCCCAGCGCGCCGACCACGCCGCCCCGACATGCAGCGCGTTGATCCACAGCGCCTGCACCTCCACCGGCTTGCCCCGCCGCGGCGTCACCACCCAGTCGCCGACCCGCGCATCCATCCAGGTCAGCGCCACCCCGGGCGCACCGGACCGCAGCAGCCCATCCGCATCCGCCGCAATCCCATATCGGGTGCCGTTCGCATAGCCGGTGAGGATCGCTTCGATCGCCGGCACGAGCTGGGCCGACGCCGCCGGCACGCGCGCCAGATACTCCGAAGCCACGATGACGAACCACAACGAGGCGTCGACCGAGTTGAATTCCGGCGCGCCGCCCTGGTCGGGAAAGAAATTCGGCAGCATCCCCTCGCTGACCACGCCAGCCCAGGCGGCAAGGATCTGCCCGGCCGCCTCGAGCCGTCCGCGCGCCAGCATCAGCCCGCGCATCGATATGAAGGTGTCGCGCCCCCAATCGGTAAACCATGGATAGCCGGCAACGATCGTCAGCCCCGTGCCGCGCCGAACCAGATACTGGTCGGCCGCCCGATCGATCGGCGTCTTGCCGGACCGCAGTCCGCGCTCCGCCTCGATCAGCACGCCCGGTGCAGGCCCCGGCGCCCCCGTCCGCAGCAGCAGCAAAGCCGGCCCGGCCGCCAGATCCCATTCCAGCACGCCGGGCGAGGCCAGATCCTCGATGCAATCCAGCCCCCGCGCCTGCTCCTCGGTGTAGAGAAAGCGCCGGTACCACTCGGGCTCATGCTGATAGGCGAAGCCGCCCTGTGCGGTGATCGGCGGCAGCCCGGCATACGGACGCCACGTCACCGCACCATCCGCCACTTCCGGCGTGAAGTTGAATGCCGGGTTCTCGTGATGCAGGGCATGATAATCCCGTCCCGAAAGCAGCGGCCGCACGAACAGCCGGCACGGCCCCGATCCCGCATAGGTCCAGCGGAGCGCGGTCCCCTCCGGCGTCACCAAGATCTCCTGCGTCACGCCGCCATCGGCCAGCTTGAACTCCCAGCGCGGCCAGGGATCCCGCGTGAACGCCCCAATCGCCCGCCACCCCTCCGGATACACCACCCCGGCCTGGTAGCGCTGCGTCGACAGGAAGCTCCGCCCGGAACCGGTCTCGACCCAAGCCTCGGCCCCGTTGACCAGGACGACGCGCCCAGTCGGCGGCGTGGTCGCTGCCAGCAGCAAGGCGTCGTAACGCCGCGTCCGCTCCCCGGAGACCGTCCCCGAAGCGAACCCGCCGCTGCCATCCGCCTCCAGCCACTCCGCGGTCAGCTCCATCCGAGCAACTCAGCACCGCCCAACCCCCAGCAGCGGCTGTGGATCGATCGCCTGTCCGTCCCGCAGCACTGCGAAGAACACATGCGTTCCATAAGTCACCCCTGTCCGCGCCACGTGGCCGAGCGGCTCGCCTGCCACCACGTCCCGCTTACCTTCGGCGATCGCCGGCACCAGGTTGCCGAGATGGGCGTAGAGCGTCACCAAGCCGCCGGGATGGCCGATGTGCACGGTAACACCGCCGAGCCCCTGCCGCTTGATGATCAGCACCCTCCCATCCGCCGCCGCACGCACCAAGGCGCCCGCCGGCGTCGGCAGATCCACCCCATTATGGAACCCGGCCGGCGCATGCGGACCCACTGCGTGCCGCCACCCGAACGGCGACGAAATGCAAGCCGGGCTGACCGGCGGCCGCAGCGTCTGCGCCGCCGCCGACCCGGCCAGCAACAGGCTTGCCGCCGCCCAGCACGCTCCATAGGCTGCCGCCGTGGGCAAGTACATCCTTCGCCGGGCCATCCTCGCGGTCCTCGTCTGCGTGACGGTCCTCGTCATCAGCTTCTCGCTCACGCGCCTCTCCGGCGACCCGGCCTACGCCGTCGCCGGGCCGCAGGCCAGCTCCGAAGATATCGCCATCATCCGTAAGAACTACGGCCTGGATCGGCCACTCCCGCAGCAATTCTTCAGCTGGGTCGCCGCCGCCGCCAGCGGCGATCTCGGCCGCTCCTACCTCTACCGCGAGCCGGTCGCCGACCTGATCCGCGCCCGCCTGCCGGTCACGCTGACCCTCGGCCTGATCGGCATCGTCTTTGCGATCGCCATCGCGCTGCCGCTCGGCATCCTCGCCGCCATGAACGAAGGCACCATCCTCGACCGCCTGGTCATGCTCGTCGCCCTGATCGGGCAAGCCATGCCAAGCTTCTGGCTGGCGCTGCTGCTGATCATCGAGTTCGGCCTGCGCCTGCAATGGCTGCCGATCGCCGGGCTCGACGAGCCCACCGGCTACATCCTGCCCAGCCTGGTCCTCGCCTTCTCCGCCATTCCCGCGCTCATGCGCCTCACCCGCTCGGGCATGGTCGACGCCTTGCGCTCCGACTACATCCGCACCGCCCGCGCCGGCGGCCTCTCGCGGGCCAGCGTCGTGCTGAAGCATGCGTTGCGCAACGCGGCCATGCCAGTCGTCGCCATCGCGGCGGTGCAGCTCGGCTTCATGCTCGGCGGCTCGATCGTGATCGAGAGCGTCTTCAACCTGCCTGGCGTCGGCTATCTCGCCTGGGAGAGCATCAGCAAGAACGATTTCCCGGTTGTCCAAGCCGTCGTCCTCTTGCTCGCCCTGATCTACATCAGCCTCACTCTGTCCGCCGACCTGCTCAACGCCATCCTCGACCCGCGGCTACGCAACGCCTGATGCGCCTGCGTCACCTCCCGACCCTCTTGGGCGCGCTCATCGTCGGCGGCACCGCGCTCGTCGCCCTGTTCGGCCCGATGCTTGTCCACGCCGACCCCTTCCTGCAGGACCTCGCCCATCGCCTGACCCCGCCGATCTGGCTCGGCGGCGAGCCGGCCCACCCGTTCGGCACCGATCAGCTCGGCCGCGACTACCTCGCCCGCCTCGTCTACGGCGCCCGCATCTCGCTCCTGATCGGCATTTCCGCGGCACTCGCGAGCGGCCTGATCGGCACCACGCTCGGCGTCCTCGGCGGCTTCTTCGGTGGCCGCGTCGACGACGTCGTCATGTTCATCATCACCTGCCGCCTCAGCGTCCCGCTGATCCTGGTGGCGCTCGCCGTCGTCTCGGCCATCGGCAGCTCGCTTACCGTCGTCGTGCTCACCCTCGGCCTGCTGCTCTGGGAGCGCTTCGCCGTCGTCGCCCGCACCACCACCTTGCAGCTCCGCGGCCTGGACTACGTCGCCGCCGCCCAAGCCGCCGGCGCCTCCCGCGCGCATCTCCTGCTGCGAGAAATCCTGCCCAACATCGCCCACCACCTGATCGTCGTCGCCACGCTCGAGGTCGCGCTGGCGATCCTGCTCGAGGCCGTCCTGTCCTTCCTCGGTCTCGGCGTCCCGCCGCCGCTGCCGAGCTGGGGCCTGATGATCGCCGAGGCCAAGGATTACATGTTCTTCGAGCCCTGGGTGATCATGATCCCCGGCATCGCCCTGTTCACCCTCGTCCTCGGCATCAACCTGCTCGGCGACGGGCTGAGGGACCTGCTGGGCGCCAGCTGGGATGCCTGAACCCGTCTTGGACGTCGCCGGCCTGCGGGTCCGCTTTGGCCCGCTCGAGGCGGTGCGCGGCGTCGACCTGCAAGTCCAGCGCGGCGAGACCCATTGCGTCGTCGGCGAAAGCGGCTGCGGCAAGTCCGTCACCGCGCTCTCGGTCATGAACCTGCTGCCGCGCGGCGTCCGCCGCCAAGCCGACCACATACGCTTCGGCGGCACCAATCTGTGCGCCCTCTCGGACCGCGCCATGGGCAAGATGCGCGGCAACCACATCGGCATGATCTTCCAGGAGCCGATGACCAGCCTCAACCCAGCCTACACGATCGGCTCACAACTCACCGAGGTGTATCGCCGGCACCGCGGCGGCAGCCGCGCCGCCGCCGCCGACCGCGCCGCCGAACTGCTCGGCCGGGTCGGCATTTCCGCACCCGGCCGCCGCCTCGGCCAGTTCCCACACCAGCTCTCCGGCGGCCTGCGGCAGCGCGTGATGATCGCCATGGCGCTGATCTGCGGCCCCGAACTGCTGATCGCCGACGAGCCCACCACCGCGCTCGACGTCACCGTGCAGGCCGAAATCCTCCGCCTGCTCGCCACCCTGCAGCGCGAGATGGGCCTGGCCCTGCTGCTGATCACCCACGATCTCGGCGTCGTCGCCCGCATCGCCCATCGCGTCAGCGTCATGTACGCGGGCCAGGTCGTCGAGACCGCTGGGGCCGCCGACCTGTTCGCCGGCCCGGCGCACCCCTACACGCGCGGCCTCCTCGCCAGCGTTCCCGTCCCTGGCAAGACACGCCGCGACGAGCCCTTGGGCAGCATCCCCGGCACCGTCCCGCGTATCCCGCCGGGCTTCCAGGGCTGCAGCTTCCGCGACCGCTGCGCCGAAGCCATGCCGGAATGCGCGATCGAAGCCCCGCTCCGGCACCGCGCGCCGGACCATGCGTATCTCTGCCAGCTCGCATGACGCTTGCCATCGAGGCGCGTGACCTCGCCCGTCATTTCGGCCCAGTCCGCGCCGTCGACGGCGTCAGCCTCGCCGTCCCGGAAGGCGGCGTGATGGGCATCGTGGGCGAGAGCGGCTGCGGCAAGAGCACCCTTGCCCGCATGATCTTGGGATTGCTCCCGCCCAGCCACGGCAACGTATTGGTGGAAGGCCAGCGCCTCGCCGACCTCGACCGCCGCACCCGCGCCCGGCTGATCCAGCCAGTCTTTCAGGACCCCTACTCCTCGCTGAACCCGCGGCACAGGATCGGCGACATCGTCGGCCTGCCGCTCCGCGCCCAAGGCGAGCGTAACGTCGGTCCCAAAGTCCTCGACATGCTGTCCCGCGTCGGCCTGCCACCCGCCATGGCCGACCGCCTGCCCCGTCAGCTCAGCGGCGGCCAGCGCCAGCGCGTCGCCATCGCCCGCGCCCTTGTGCTGCGCCCCCGTATCGTGGTGTGCGACGAGCCCACCAGCGCGCTCGACGTCTCCGTCCAGGCACAAATCCTCAACCTGCTCGCCGATCTCCGTCGCGAGCTCGGCCTGACCCTCGTCTTCATCAGCCACAACCTGGCCGTCGTTGAACACATCGCGACCGAGGTCGCCGTCATGTATCTCGGCCGCATCGTCGAGCTGGCCGAAGTCGACGCGCTCTTCACCCGCCCCGAGCACCCCTACACCAAGGCCCTGCTCGCCAGCGTGCTGACCCCCGAGCCCGGCCTCGGCATCCCGGATTCCGGCCTGCGCGAAGGCTACCCGGACCCGGCCAACATCCCGCCGGGGTGCCGTTTCCACCCCCGCTGCCCCGTCGCCTTCGACGCCTGCCGCACGACCCGCCCCGAAGCCATCACGGCAGACAGCCGGCTCGTCGAGTGCCTGCTCGCCATCCCAACTTTGGCCGCGCCAAAACGTTGACCCGGCAAAGGAGGAACCCAATGAGCTTCGAACTCCGCCTGTCAGGCGCCCCGCCCGCCCAATTCGACACCGAAGACGAGGCCATCGCCGCAGCCCGCCAGGCCCTCCAGACGGACCCCAACGCCGAACCCGAGGTGATCGACCTCACCACCGGCAAACCCTGCGCCCCCGCCGCCGACAAATCCTGGCGCGAGGATCTCAAGAACCGCGTCGGCTTCTAGACCGCGATCGTCCTGACCGGAATCGGTCAGGACGTGAATCGCTGTCTCAAATAAAGCTAGACCTTTATCGGCCCGACCACAGTCAGGCCGATAAAGGTCTAGGTCCAGACGGGCGTGCTGCGCGTATGCGGGCGCGCACGAAGGCGTGGACCCTCAGTTGATGCACTTCAGCAGCACCACGCTCGCGCCCCGCACGGTGTAGATATCCGCCGGGTCCATCGTCTCGGATTCCGCCGAAGTCGCCGCCTTGATGCCCAGCGACCGCGCAAAGCGCTGCGCCGCCACTCCGCTGACCGCGAAATTGGTGTTCTGCGCCGAGTCACCGGCCGTCAGCACACTGATCCCAATGACCCGGCCGCTCGAATCCACCACCGGTCCGCCGGAATTGCCGTGGTTAATCGGCGTCTGCAGCTGGAACAGCGACGGCCCGTTCGAGACCTCCGTCGAGCTCACCGCGCCGGTCGTGATCCGCAGCGCCGTCCCATAGCGTGTTGACAACGGATAGCCCAGCGCTGTCGCCGTCTCACCCGCACGGGCCGGCAGCTCTGCCGGCCGGAACGGCAGCGGCGCGCTACGGATCCCGTCCTCCTTCAGCAGCGCCAGGTCGTCGGCCGAATTCTGCCCGACGACAGTCAGAATCCGATCGCCCTCCATCCCCTGCGAGATCGCCATCTGGCCGCACCCATAGACCACATGGTTGTTGGTCATGATGTGCCCGTCGTCATCGATGTAGAACCCGCTGCCCAGGCTGAGCAGCTTGCCCGCGGGACCACCGGAGAAATGAACCGTGTTGTCCTTGCAGACGTCCTGCGTCAGTTCCTGCGTGTTGTCGTTGTCGAATTCGGCCTTGAAATCATATGCACACTCGCCCGGATCCAAGGACCACGTGCGCAAGTAGCCCGAGTGGATCACGCTGGTGGCCGACAGCCGATTATCGCCGTACTCGGTCGCCGAGTGCGGGGAGAAGTACAGCTTGACGATCGGCACCCGGTAATCGTTCTGGATTTTCACCTCCGCCGCCGCCGCGGGCGGCCGGCCAGTATGGTTGGGACCATTGTTGTTGCTGGTGTTGTACGGCGGGGCGGAACCCCCGCTCGAAGGGCGGTAGACGGCGAACCGGGCGAAATGCGCGACGAACGCGCCCGGATTCTCTGTCTCGTTGTCCGCGATCACGCCGGCCTGCCCGCCACCCGCAGGCGCAGTCGAGTTGATCGACAGCACTTTGCTGCCGGCAATCCAGACCTCGGCCGTGTTCGCCGTGGTCCGCACTTCCAGCTCGTTGTAGTTATTGAAGGCGCCGACGAATTTGCCGTTCGAGTCTGCCAAATGGTTCCACTTGTTGTTGACCAACTGCGCGATCCAGACCGAACCGTCCTTGGCGTCGACCTTGGCCGTGAAAAAATTGTCATCGCTCACATGCCAGAACATAATCCCAGCATTGCCCGCGCCGCCGGTCATCCGCATGCGCACGCAAATGTCCGTCGTCGTGCCGACCGGTTGGTTGTATGTCGGATAGTTGACCGTGCGCGGCGGCGGCGCGACGGTCATCTCGGTATTCGGCCCGACATTGACCCCGTATCGCGCAGTGTTGCCGAACGTCCAGGCCGACTGGTTGGCCCCGGAGAAATCGTCCACGAAAATCGGGTTCGTCGGAGCGCCGCAGGCGAACGCTTGCGTTGCAGCCAGCAGCATTGTCAGCAGCGAGATCACGCTAAGCTTCATCGCAAGGCCCCCAAATCCACGTCCGACAACTTAGTCCGGCTGCGGCCGTACCTTCAAGCGCCGGAACGACTTGAAGCGCTTGTTACCGAGCTGACGATGTTTTCCCGCGACTCGGATGACAACCTACGTCAATACGCCGCCAGCGCACCTGGGCGATTCAGCGGGCTATTTCCAGCTCGCCAGGTAGAAGCGCGGCAACTCGTCCCGGAACGTTTTGAAATTAAGTTGCTTGCTCATCGCATAGGTTGTCACGAATGTGAACAATGGCATGAAATCCGCGTTCTCGGTGATACGCCGGATTGCCGAACTATAAGCCGCCCGCCGCTTGTCCGGATCGGTCGTCGAGCCGCCCTCGTCGACCAGCTTCTCCACTTCGGGATCCCTGGTGTAGTCGTGGCCGCCCCCAGCGAAGAAATACGGCAGGAAGGCCGATACGTCGTTGACCGAGTAGCTGCCCCATGAGCCGCCTTCCAGCGGGTTTTTGCCCTCGTCGCTGCGCTGCACCACGGCGCCGACCTGCAACTGGCTCACCTTCGCCCTGATGCCGACCGCGCCGAGGTAATTTTGCAGCGCCTGCACCCATTGCGGCAGCAGGTAGCTGACGAGTTCGGTGTCGAACCCGTCGGGATAGCCGGCCTCGGTCAGCAACTGCTTGGCCTTCGCCGGGTCGTAGTCATACTTGATCGCGATGGCGGAATCGCAGCCGAACTGCGTCGGGTAGCAGGGCGCATCGAGCACGCGCGAGCCCGGCGGCATGAACTGCTTGGCCATGGTCTGCCGATCCACCGCATGCATGATCGCCTGGCGCACCTTGACGTTGGTGAGCGGATTGGCCGCCCCGGTCCGCCCGGCGGCGTCCAGGTTCATATAGCCGACGCGCATGCTTTCATTGGTCATCACCTGCAAGTTCGGCATCGCGCCGATCTTGTCCAACTGGTCGGCGCTGAAATTCCAAATCCAGTCCGCCTGCCCGCCCAGCAGTTGCGTCAGCTCGCCCGTGGCGTCGGCGACTTCCTTGATGACCAGCCGCTTGATCGCCGGCTTGCCCTTCGGGCCGTCGAAATAGGCGTCGTTGCGCTCCATGTCGATCTCGGTCGCGCCATCGACACGCGTGACCTTATACGGCCCGGTGCCCACCGGGTGCTGCGAGAAGTCCGCGCCGACCCGCTCGCGATACGCCTTGGGATAGATCGGCAGCACCATGGAGAGGTATTCCAGCGCCGCCGGAAACACCCGCTTCAGCTTGATGCGGACATGCAGGTCATCGATTTTCTCGGCATGGTCGATGAAGGTATAGTTGCTCGGAACCGCGAGCTGCTTGTCGGTCGTCGCCAGGTTCACCGTGTAGACCACGTCGTCAGCGGTGAAGTTGCTGCCGTCATGGAACGTCACGTTGGGCCGCAGATCGAATTCCAGCGTGGTATCGTCCACATAGCGCCAGGCAGTGGCGAGTTGCGGCTTGATCTGGAACGTTTCCGGGTCCCGGTAGACCAGCGTGTCCCACACGTGATGCGAGACGATCAGCCCGGTGCGCAGCGAATTATAGTAAAAATCGACGTTCGGGACGGCGTCGCGCCACGCGACACGCAGCGTGTCCTGCGATTTCTGCGCATGCGCCGCGCCCGCCCCGAGGGCCATACTCAGCAGCAACCCGGCCACCCACCTGCGCACCCGCATCGCCCAACCCCCGAAACCGCCAAAACCCTACCGGCGACCCCCGACCGGCGCAATCCGAATGCGGCATTTGCTCGCGAAAGCCCTCTCCCTTCGGGACAGGGTTGGGTGAGGGTTCTTTCGCCGGAACCAGCCCCTTCCGCCTACCCCATCGTCGAGTTGAACAGGCCGCCATCCAGCAGCAGATTCTGACCCACGACAAACCCGGAAGACGCCGCACACAGGAACACGCAAGCATCGCCGAACTCCGCCGGGTCTCCCGGGCGGCCCGCCGGCCAACGCTTCTCCATCTCCTTCAGCTCCTCCTCGACGGTCCGCCCGCTCGCCTTGGCCGCCGACGCCGTGTTCGACCGCAGCCGGTCCGTCAGAAACGGCCCCGGCAGCAAATTATTGATGGTGACGTTGTGCCGCGCCACTTGCCGCGCCAAGCCGCCGACGAACCCGGTCAGCCCCGCTCGCGCGCCATTGCTCATCCCCAGCGTCGGGATCGGCGACTTCACCGAACCCGAGGTGATGTTGACGATCCGCCCGAACCGCCGCGCGATCATCCCATCCACCACCGCCTTGATCAGGAAGATCGGCGTCAGCATGTTGGCGTCCAGCGCCCGGACCCATTCCTCGCGCCCCCATTCGCGGAAATCGCCCGGCGGCGGTCCGCCCGCATTGTTGACCAGGATGTCCGGGTCCGGACACGCCGCCAGCGCATCCGCCCGGCCGCCCTCGGTCGTGATGTCGCCCGCCACGATCGTCACCTCGGCCCCGGTCTCGCGCCTGATCTCGCCCGCCGTCCGCTCCAGCGTCTCCAACGTCCGCGCCGTGATCGTCACCGCCACGCCCTCGCGCGCCAGCGCCATCGCGCAAGCGCGTCCCAACCCCTTGCTCGCCGCGCACACCAGTGCGCGCTTGCCGCTCAGCCCCGTGTCCATCCCCTAAACCCCCATTTCCAAGGTTTTCAGCACCGCCCGCCACGCCTCCGGCATCGGCGCCGGACGCCTCGTCGCCGCGGCCACGCACACATGCACCATGAACCCTTCCGCCGACGCGGTCTCCTCGTCCTCGCGGAACACGCCCAGGGCATACCGCACCGAGCGCCCGCCCAGCCGCTCCACCCGCAAGCCGGCCGTCACCCGGTCGGGAAACGCTACCTCCGAATGATACCGGCACCCGCTTTCCGCCACGACCATGAAGTGGTCGCTCGCCCGCCAGGTCAGGATGCCGCGTCCCACCAGGAATTCGCACACCGCCGTGTCGAACAGGCTGTAGTAATGCGCGTTGTTGACGTGCCCGAACACGTCATTGTCCATCCAGCGCAGGCTGATGGGCAGGAACCGGCAATACGCGCTGCGCAACCCCGGGCCGGGCCGCTTCGGGACATCGTTCATACTGGGTGATCATGGACACAAGCCATGCCGCACGCTAGACGCCCGACGCTATGCGCCATCTCATTGCCGCCGCCTTCTCCCTGCTGCCGGGCATCGCCTCCGCCCACGCCATCCTGATCGACAGCCAGCCCGCTGCCGGCGCTTCGATCCACCCTGGCCAGACCCAGATCGTCATCCGCTACAATAGCCGGATCGACCACGCGCGCTCGCGCCTCACCCTGGTGGGCTCCAACGCCGAGATGGTCCTGCCCGAGGCGCCGGACAGCCCGGTGGACTCGCTCGCCACGCAAAAGGTGCTTCTCACCCCCGGCCGATACACGGTGCACTGGCAAGTGCTCGCCGCGGACGGCCACATCACGCGAGGAGACTTGCCCTTCACCGTATCAGGGCACTAAACCTTTATCGGCCTGACTGTGGTCGGGCCGAAGGTCTGGCTTTATTTGAGACAGCGATTCACGTCCTGACCGATTCCGGTCAGGACGATCGCGGTCTAATGCTGCGCCTCATCGACCTATTCGGCTATCTCAGCATCGGTCTGCACAAGCTGACGTTGACGCCATCCTGCTGAACTACCGCGAGGCCTGACCCGGTGCGCTGCCCTACCCTCCTCATCGCCGCCCTCGTCCCCGCCGTCTCCGGCTGCGCCGAGCTCTCCAGCAACACGCAAGGCCCGCTGCAGCCGCAATCGGTGTCCGGCCCCTGCCAGGTCAAGCCGTTTTTCCTGCTCGCCTACACCGCCGAGCCCACGCAGCTCACCATCCGCGCCACCGGCCAAACCTGCACCCTGACCCTCATCAACCCAGACCTGCAGGTCTTCCCCAGCGCCAGCATCGTCAGCCAGTTTCCCCAGCACGGTACCGCCGCCACGGGCCTTGCCAATGGCGGCCGCTCGCCCGTCATCTCCTACACGCCGCAACCCGGCTACACCGGCCCCGACCGCTTCACCGTGACCATCGAGCCCAACGACCACGCCGTCGCCCTCGCCGTGACCGTCACTCCGCCCCAATAGGACAGCGTGCCGCGAGGGCTTGCGGCGGATAACCTTTTGACCTCATCCCACTCGGGCACAGTGCTGTATAGCAATCTGTCTACACGCTGCTTACGGAGACGCAGTAAACACCGGCCTCCGGATACGCACACTCACAGCATCGACTGCACTTTGGCCGCCAGCACCTTCATCGCGAACGGCTTGGTGAGGATCTGCATGCCAGGGGCCAGCATCCCGTTGCCGAACATGGCGTTCTCCGCGTAGCCGGTCATGAACAGCGCCTTCAGGCCCGGACGGTCGGCCCGTGCTGCGTCGGCGAGTTGCCGCCCGTTGATGCCGCCGGGCAGCCCGACATCCGTCACCAGCAGGTCCACCGCAGTGCCGGCTTGCAGGATCGCCAGCGCTTCCCGTCCGTTCCCCGCCTCCATGACCCGATAGCCGAGACTTTTCAGGAAATCGCTGACGAGCACGCGCACCACGGGCTCGTCGTCCACGATCAGGATGGTCCCCCCGCGATCGCTCCGCGCCACTGGCGGCGGCGCCACAGTCTCATCCACGTCCTCGCCGGCATAACGCGGCAAATACAGCCGAACGGTCGTCCCTCTTCCCACTTCGCTATAGACCCGCGCATAGCCGTTCGACTGCTTGGCGAAGCCATAGACCATCGACAAGCCCAGCCCGGTCCCCTGCCCGAGCGGTTTGGTGGTGAAGAACGGCTCGAACACGCGGGCGACCACCTCGGGCGCCATGCCGGCGCCGGTGTCGGTGACCGATATCGCCACATACTGGCCGGCCGCCACATCGAGATGCCGGCTGGCATATGCGTCGTCCAGCCGCGCATTGACCGCCTCGATCGTCAGCTTGCCGCCACCCGGCATGGCGTCACGCGCATTGATCGCCAGGTTGAGCAGCGCGTTCTCCAGCTGGTTGGCGTCGCACAGCGTGCGCCACAGCCCGCCCGCAATCACCGTTTCCACCTGGATCGACGGCCCGACGGTGCGGCGGATCAGCTCCTCGAGCGAGACCGCGAGCCGGTTAACATCGAGCGGTTTGGGGTCGAGCGCTTGCCGCCGCGAGAAGGCCAGCAGCCTATGGGTCAGAGCCGCCGCGCGATTGGCCGAACTCAAGGCGGTGCTGACATAGCGCCCCAGATCGTTCACGCGCCCCTCCGCCACCCGCGTGCCGAGCAGCTCCAGGCTGCCGATAATGCCAGCCAGCAGGTTATTGAAATCGTGCGCGATGCCTCCGGTCAATTGGCCGACCGCCTCCATCTTTTGGCTCTGCCGCAATTGCTCGTTGAGGTCTGCGATCAGCCGCAGCGTCCGCACGATCACATCCGTGATCGCATGCCGCAGCTCCTCCGCCAGCTCCAGCTCCCAGACTTGCCACGGTAGCGCCGCGCCGTTCCGCACCTCCACCCAGCGCTCGAACGACTCGCGCGGCAGGATCGCGGCGGCGTCCTCGTCCTTGTGCGGGTTGCCGCCCCAACTCACCTGCTCCGGCTCCTCCGGCCGAAACCAGACCAGCATGTCGGACCGGTCGGCGCCGAGGAACACGGCCAGCACGCCGCTCGCCTCCGCGGCATGCTCCGCCCAGGCCGGAAACTCGCGGGGCAGGCTGTTGCTGCTGAACAGCGAACCCCCGCCCTCTCGCTGCCGCAGCCAATCCCGCAACCCGGTGACCGATGGCTTGGGCGGGGTCCGGCCGAGCAAGGTGACGTTGCCCTCATACAGCACCGCGGCGCCGGTGGCGCTGAACAGCTCGGCAATCGTCACTTCGCACGTGGCGAGCGCGGTCACGAGCTGCTCGGCTTGCGCAAGCTGGCTCAGCAGCTTCGCCAGGATCGCCCTGTCCTTGCGCCTGGCCTGCTCGGCGCCCGCGTGTTCGCTCGGGCCGATCCGCAGCGCGAACGCGTCCGCCAGCGCCGCCGCCGCCGCCCGCTGGCCGCTGCTCGGATGATGCGCGGCCCGGTGATGACACACGATCAGGCCCCAGAGCCGTCCTTGATGCAGCAAGGACAGCGACATGGACCCGTTCACCCCCATGTTGCGGTGATATTGCAAATGGATCGGCGAAAGGCTCCGCAGCCGGGCGAACGACAAATCGATGATGCCAGCCGCCGGCCAGCCGGAATCGGCGGGGATCGGCTCGACGGCCACCGGCACCGCATCCCGGTCCGGCACCCACCGGATCGGGCTGCGCTGATAGAGGGCGCGGGCCTGCGCGGGAATGTCGGAAGCCGGGAAATGCAGGCCGTCGAGCGACTGCCGCCAGTCTGCGACCTTGTCCTCGGCGATCGCCTGCCCATTCCACTCGTCGTCGAAGCGGTAGACGATCACGCGCTCGTAGCCGGTCAGCAGCCGGATGCCGCGCGTGACGACCCTCGCCAGATCCGGCATTTCGCCCCGGCTGGCGCGCAAATCGGCCATGACCTCCTGCAGGCGCCGGGTCGCGGTCAGCGCCAGCGCCTCGTCCTTGGGACAGAACCGCTCGAGTTCGACGATGACGAGACCCGCATGCGCGTGCGCTGCAACGTCCAAAGCCACGCCGCCCAAATGCTGCGTGGATTGCCAGGGCGCCTCGCCCCGGAGCGCCCCATCGGCCAAACGCTGGCGCAACGGCGCGGCAAACGGCAATCCAAGCAAGGCATCGACCGACCGCCCCAGGAGACCGTTGCCGAACGCCGATGCCGGCAGGAACTTATCGATGTTGCGGCTTGCCGCCACGATCGTCAGGTCGCGTGACGGATCCAGGGCGAGCAATCCGCCATGCGGCTGTACGGCACCGGGCCGGTGGATCGGCTCCTGGGCGCAGGCGGCGTCGGCCCGGGCCGCGCGCAAACGAACCGAAGGGTTGCCTGGCTGGTCTGACTCCTCGGTCGTCGCACCTCTCCCGCTTCAGAGCAGGTAATGATAGATTTACCGGCTGGGAGTTCATACCCCTTGCACAATGCGTGCACGTCTGATGTGGCAGCGCCCACGTCAGCGATCGCGTTGATCCGCGGCACATCGGTCGGCTCGGCATCCAAGCTCCTCGGCCACATGGACCGCCGGATCAAGTCAAATCAAGTCCGGGGGGTGACGATCCCGTAAAGAGGGCGCCTACCAGGCCAGCTCGGCCCCGCCATAATCCACGAACACCGACCCCTTCTGCCCGCGCCGCTCCTCGATTACGTCGGCGATCCCGCGCACGCTGGTCGGCACGTCGAGATCCGCCCCTTTCCCGCCCATATCCGTCTCCACCCAGCCCGGATGGAAGCTCAAAACCGGCCGATCCCCCAGCTTCGCCGCCACCGCCCGCGTCAGCGTGTTCAGCGCCGCCTTGCTCGCCCGGTACATCGCCTTGCTATCAGCCGAGGTCAGCGCGACGCTCCCCATCCGGCTGCTCATGAACGCCACCATCCCGTCCGGCGCCACCCGATCCAGCAGCGCCAGCGCCGCGCGCACCGGCGCGACGGCATTGGTCATGAACAAATGCCCAATCCCCGCCTCATCGATCGCATCGAACGCTGCCGGCTCCGAGATCCCCGCATTGACGAACAGCAGGTCCAACATCCCCAGCCCCGGCTTCAACGCCGCCACGCTCTGAGCATCGGTAATATCGGCAATCGCCACCTTGGCCCCGGTCGCTTCGAGCGCAGCGCGATCCGCCTCCCGCCGCACCGTCCCCGTGACCTGCCAGCCGCGCCCGACAAGCTCCCGCGCCAAGCCCAAGCCCAACCCGCGTGACGCGCCCAAAATAAGTGCTGCAGCCATAAATCGGTTCTCCTTACGTTTGCGGATCCGGCTCCGCGCCCAGCAACGCGTCCAGCGTGACCATGCAAGTCTACGATGCGGGCAACGGCACCTGTCCATCAATCCGTCCGGGCATGACGGCGAGCGCGCGCCGATGGAGCTTCCCCACGTCGATATGCTGCCGCATCGACGGAGTGCAGCCGTCGGCCGCGTTCCCACGGATACTCCGCGCCTCCGCGCGCCAATCTTGCCGCTGCGACCAGGCATACACCCTTAAGGCCCTCTCCCCTCGGGAGAGGGTTGGGCGAGGGCTCGTTCGCGCCGCCTCATGCGCCCCTCCCGCGCCATCTCCGCCTCCGCCTCGCTCACCAGCCGTGCCTCGTTCCGCCGGATGAACACCCAGGACCAAACCACCACCCCAACCGCCACTACCCCGATCCCGAGACCCACCGGCCCCAGCAGATGCTTGACCTGCTTGCCCAGCAGATAAGCCCCGAACCCATACCCGCAGGTCCAAACCACCCCGCCCAGCGCGTTCCACAACAGGAACCGCCGCCACTCCATCCCGATCGCCCCCGCCAAAAGCGCCGCGAACGTCCGCAAGATCGCCGTGAACCGCCCGAAGAACACCACCTTCGGCCCGTGCCGCCGGAACAAATACCACCCCAGCACCTGCCGCTGCTCGGTCAGCCCGATCTTCGGCCCCCAGCGCCGCAATGCCGGCGTCCCGCCCCACTGCCCGATCAAATACCCCGCGTTGTCACCCATGATGGCGCCGACCGCCGCCGCCAGCACCACCCACTCGATCCCCAGCCCCCCATGCGTCGCCGCAAACAGCGCCGAGGCGATCAACAGGCTCTCCCCCGGCAGCGGCAACCCCATGCTCTCAAGGAAGATCACCGCTGCAATCACGCCGTACCCGTAATGATGGACCAGATGGGCCAGTTCCTCACCCACCGAGGCTCTCCTGGTATCGCGCAAACCCGGCTGCCCGCAGCTCGCAAGCCGGGCACTCCCCGCAGCCGAACCCCCAAGCGTGGAAATGCGTCCGATCACCCCGGTAGCAGCTATGCGTCAATTCCACCGTGATCCCCAGAACCCCCAGCCGCTCCGCCATCGCCCAAGTCGCCGCCTTATCGAGCCACATCAACGGCGTTTCCAGCACGAACCTCCGTTCAAGCCCCAGGTTGAGGGCGAGTTGCATCGCCTTGACCGTATCGTCCCGGCAATCTGGGTATCCGCTGAAATCCGTCTCGCACATCCCGCCCACGATCCGCCGCAGCCCCCGCCGGTAGGCGAGCGCCGCCGCATACGTCAGAAACAACAAGTTCCGCCCCGGCACGAACGTCGTCGGCAGCCCCTCCTGGCCCATCCCGATCGCCACATCTGCGGTCAGCGCCGTCTCCCCCAGCGCCGCCAGCGACCCCCCGAGATCGAGCACGCAATCGTCCCCCAGCCGCGCGCCCCAATCCCGCATCCCGCTCAGCGCCGCCCTGATCGGCCCCCGGCACTCCAGCTCCACCGCATGAAGCTGCCCATACGCAAACCCCACCGTCTCGACCCGGCGGTACCGCTCCAGCGCCCAAGCCAGACACGCCGTGCTGTCCTGCCCGCCGCTGAACAGCACCAATGCGCCGTCCTCCATCGTCATCCGCCTTGCCCCGCCCTATCTCCTGCACCATGGACCTTGACTTTACCGAAGACGAGATCGGCCGCTATTCCCGCCACATCCTCCTTGCCGAGGTCGGCGGCATCGGCCAAGCCAAGCTGCGCGCCGCCCGCGTGCTCATCATCGGCGCCGGCGGCCTCGGCAGCCCCGCCCTCCTTTACCTGGCCGCCGCCGGCATCGGCACGATCGGCGTCATCGACGACGACCACGTCGAGCTCAGCAACCTGCAGCGCCAGATCGCCCACACCACCGACCGTATCGGCGCCCCCAAAGCCAGCTCCGCCGCCGCCGCCGCGCGCGCCATCAACCCCTCCGTCACTATCGAGCCGCACGAAACTCGCCTCACCGCCGCCAACGCGCTCGACCTGCTCGCGAGCTACGACCTCGTCTGCGACGGCAGCGACAATTTCCCCACCCGCTTCCTGGTCGCCGATTCCTGCGCCCTCGCCCGCCGCACCCTCGTCTCCGCCGCCGTGCTCCGCTTCGACGGCCAGCTCTCCGTCTTCAAGCCGCACCAGGGCTCCCCCTGCTATCGCTGCCTGCATCCGGCCCCGCCGCCGCCGGGTCTCGTCCCCTCCTGCAGCGAGGCCGGCATCCTGGGCGCGGTCACCGGCGTCATGGGCACAATGCAAGCCACCGAGGCGCTGAAAGAGATCCTCGGCATCGGCGACACCCTCGCCGGCCGCCTGCTGATCTGGGACGCGCTCTCCGCCCGCATGCGCACCATCAAGCTCCCCCGCGACCCCGCCTGCCCGCTCTGCGGCGACCGCCCCACGATCACCGACCTCTCCGCCCACGAGCCGCCGCTTGCCGCCTGAACCGCTCGGCATCCTCTTGATCTCAGGCACGCATGAGCGCGCCCACTACGCCTTCGTCCTCGCCGCCGGCGCCGCCGCCATCGGTCGCCCCGTGACCCTCTTCGCCACCAACGCCGGCTGCCGCGCCCTGCTCCGCGACTGGTCTAGCCTCGCGGGCGCCGCCAGCGACGCCGACATCCGCGCTACCGGCGTCGCCGGTCTCGACGAGCTCCGCGAAGCCGCACTCGAACTCGGCGTAAAGCTGCTCGCCTGCGACGCCGGCCTGCGCATAGAGCGGCTCGACGCCGCCCATCTGCTCGAGTCCGCAGAGGTTGCCGGCGTCCCCAGCTTTCTCGCCGCGGCGTCCGGTGGCCAGATCATAACGCTCTGAGCTTGACCCGCAGCATGGCTTTCCGCAGGGATGCGCCATGCGAATTGCTACCGTCCTCATCGCGCTGCTGACCCTGCCGGGCCTCGCCCAGGCCCAGCCCGCCACACCGCCAAGATCCACCCACGCCAAACCCGCGCCCCATCCCGCCGAGCACCCCACACCCCATCCGCACCCGCCGCACCACCCCCCGCCGCCTCACGCCACCCCAACCGTCCCGCCCAAGCCCGGCCCGGCCGCCCACCGACCCCCGCACCCCGCGGCGGCGCGCCCGCCCGCGCCCGCTCCGGCGCCGCCGCCCGCCCCCGAACCCGCACCGCCGGCCGAGCCGAAAAAAGGCGGCGTCACCAACCTTCCGCTTCCCCGCTTCGTTTCCCTACGCTCCGACGAGGTCAACTTCCGCAGCGGCCCCGGCGTCCGCTACCCGATCGAATGGGTCTACAAACGCCGTGACCTCCCCGTGGAGATCGAGCGCGAATTCGAGGTCTGGCGCCTCGTCGAGGACTCCGACGGCGTCAAAGGCTGGGTCCATCAAGCCACCCTCGCCCCGCGCCGCACCGCCGTCGTGACCGGCGGCGAACAGATCCTGCGCGCCTCCGCCGACGACAACGCCGCCCCCGTCGCCAAGCTCAAGCCCGGCGTCATCTTGCGCCTGCGCAGCTGCGACGCCGGATCGGACTGGTGCCAGGCGCAGATTGGCGACTATCGTGGCTGGATTAAGCGCAACCAGATCTGGGGCACATTCCCAGGGGAGGCGGTCCAGTGAGCGAAACCACGGCACGCGCAACGCACGACCTCGGCGGCGTCACCCGCTTCCTCTGCGAGCCGATCGAGAAGGAGCCGCACGCGCTGACCGATTTCGACCGCACCGTCGACGCCATCCGCCAGATCCTCGCCGCCAAAGGCCTGATGAGCGTCGACGAACTCCGGCGCGGCATCGAAGCGATCCCCGAGCCCGACTATTTCCGCCTGTCCTACTACCAAAAATGGATCCGCTCGATCGCCGACAACCTGCTCGCGACAGGCGTGATCACCGAGGCCGAGCTGCAGCAGGCCCTCGATCGATGATGACCCCCGGCACCCAGGTCCGCGTCCGCGACGACTGGCCCGAGCTGCGCGGCCCCTGCCACATCCGCACGCCGCACTACCTGCGCGGCCAAACCGGCCGGGTCGTCCGCCACCTCGGCGACTACCGCAACCCCGAGGACCTCGCTTTCGCCCGCCCCGCCGCCACCCTCCCGCTCTACCACGTCGCCTTCGACCCGCGGGCGATCTGGCCCGACAGCAGCGCCGCCGAGATCGTCGTCGAACTCTACGAACCCTGGCTGGAGCCTGCCGCATGAGCCTCCTGGAAGCCCCAAGCGATCACCTGCTCGCCGCCATCCGCGTGCTGCTCTCCGAGAAGGGCATCGCCCAGGCTACGGAGATCGAAGCCGCCATCGAACGCACCGACGCCGCCAGCCCCGCCCGCGGCGCCTCGATGGTCGCCCGCGCCTGGACCAACCCCGACTTCCACCGCCTGATGCTCGAGGACGGCGCCCGCGCCGCGGACTCCCTCGGCATCCCCATGCGCGGCCTGCCCCCGCTCGGCGTGCTCGAGAACACGCCCGAGACGCACAACCTGGTCGTCTGCACCCTCTGCAGCTGCTACCCGCGCGGCGTCCTCGGCTACCCGCCGTTCTGGTATAAATCCCCCGCCTACCGCGCCCGTGCCATCCGCGACCCGGCCGGCGTGCTCGCCGAATGGGGCACCATCCTTCCCGCCGGCGTCCGCATCCGCGTCGTCGACAGCACCGCCGACTACCGCTGGATGGTCCTCCCGCAACGTCCCGCCGGCACCGAGGGCTGGGACGAAGCCCGCCTCGCCGCTCTGGTCCGCGAGGGCGACATGATCGGCGTAACGGTTCCGCCCTCGCAAGCAACGCCGTAACGGCACCCGCCCGCGCCTTGCGGGCCTCCGGCCGATCATGGCAACTTTCCGCATGCCCGATCGCATTCTGCTCGACCCGCCCGGCATCCCGAAACCGGACCCTCGCTTCACTGCCGGCCTGCGCTATGGGCGCTGGGTCTTCACCTCCGGGATTTCGGCGGCGGACTATGCCGAGGGCTTGGTATCCGAGGCGCGCGGCAATCCCGCGGTGCCGCTCGCCGGCGAGGACGGCATGATCATGCAGGCGCGCAGCATCTTTGCCATGCTCCGCAGCATCTTGCGGGCCGGCGGCTCGGACCTGGAGCACGGCGCGCGCATCGACCAGTTCCCTACCACGCGCGCCATGCTCGACCCATATCATGTCGCCCGCCGGGAGGTGATGGAGCCGCCGCGGCCGGCGAGCACCTCGGTCCACATCCCCGCCCTGCTCGCGCCGGCCGCCGACAGCCAAGTCGAGCTGCTGGCCATCATCCCCGAGGCGAACTTTCAGAAACAGGGCATCTCGGCCGACATCCCGCAGCCGCTCGCCGGCTACTCGCCCGCGCTTCGTGTCGGTGACTGGGTGTTCCTCGCTGGGCAGATCGCCACGGACTGGCAATCGGGCGTCGCTCCCGAGGCGCAGGTCGACCCACGCTTCTGGGAAGGCAACGCCATCGACCGGCAAACCCGCTTCACCCTCCAAAACATGAAGCTCACCCTGGAAGCCGCGGGCTCCTCGATGCGCAACGTGGTCAAGGCCAATGTCTACCTGACCGACATCGACGATCTGCCCCGCATGGAGCGGATTTGGCGCGAGTTCTTCCCCGAGGATCCTCCGGCACGCACCATTTACCCGGTGCTCAGCCTCGGTGTAGTCGGCAGCCGGATCGAGATCACCTTCGTCGCCATCGTCGACGCAGGCGGCACGAAGAAGGCGACCATCCACAGTTCCGCCGCACGCGAGCCGTTGTTCCACGCCCCGCACGCGGTGCGCGCCGGCGAGTTCCTGTTCCTCTCCGGCCTGCTCGCCGCCGATCGCGACGGCCTCGCCAGCGCCGCGCGACCGAACCCGCACCACCCTTTCGGTCTCGACAGCGCCGAGGCGCAGATGCGCGATATCCTCGACCAGGCGCAGCATATCTGCCGCGCCGCAGGGACCGAACTGGCGCGCGCCTTGCGGATGGGCACGATGCTGACCGACTTGCGCGATTACGGCGCGACACGCCGGGCAAGCGCCAGCGCATTCCCGCAAGGCGACCCGGTCACCAACGTCATCGGTGTTCCCGGCAAGCTGCAGGTCCCCGGCTGCACGGTCATTGCCGACCTCTGGGTTGCGAGCTGATCGAAGAAAGTGAGTGAAATGCGAACGATACTGTCCCTGCTCGCGGCCATCGCCTGTGCGTTCCTGGCGGCCAACGATGCGCAGGCGCAGCCGCTGCAGAAGCTGGTCCTGTTCGGACAGCCTTCGGTCAACAACGACGCGATCTGGATGGCCATCGCCAACGGCTATTATCGGGATGCGGGGATCGACCTGGACTATCGCGCCTTCCCCTCCGGCACGACGGCGTTGCAGAGCTTCAAGGCCGGCCAAGGCGACATCGTCATGACCGGCGATCTGCCATCGATGCAGTATTTCCTCGATAACCCCGACGGGTACCGGCTCGTGGCGGTCATCGAGCGGGACGCCAAGGGTTACGTGGCGATCGCCGGCAACCAGATCACCAAGCCGCAGGACCTCATCGGCAAGACGGTCGCGACGCGCGTGGGCTCCACCGGGTCGTGGTTCATTTCCGAATACCTGACGCATAACGGCGTCGATCCGAGCAAAGTCACCGTCAGGAACCTCGATACGCAGTTGCTGCCCACTGCGGTGTGCGGCGGCGACATCGCGGCCTTCTTCATCTGGCAGCCCATTGGTTCGCGGACCCTCGAGATCTGCCCTGACAAGGTGCATCAGCTGACCGATGCGACCGGCTACATCCAAGGCTACCTAGTCGCTGGCGCCCGGCCCCAATGGCTGAACACGCCCGCCGGGGCCGATCTGACGCAAAGATTCCTCAAGGCCACCATACGCGGCCGCGACAAGGCGCAGAAGGATTTCGCCGCCGTGGCAGCCTATGCGGCCTCCAAGCTGAGCCTGAGCGAGGCGGCGACCCGCGCCCAATGGGACACCAACATCCGGCCCATCGCCATCGACCAGGTATTTTACAACGATTACTGTAGCGAGAGCCGCTGGGCCCAAGCCAACGGGCTCACCAACCGCAAGCTCGACATGAAGGCGTTCACCTGGCCGCAAGCCCTGGAATCCATCGACCCCAAGCTCGTCACCCCGCCACCCCCGCCTTGCTAAACGGCCTTCCGGCATGGCTGGATTTTGGAGCGCTCCCCTAAACCAGGGCTATTTTACATCGACCGTTTCGGCACCGACTGCAGGAAATCCGCCAATTGCTTGGCATAAAACTTCGCCATCCCCGTCGTCCCATGCCCCCGTGTCTCGCTGCTCGCCGGGATCAGATACAACTTCCCCTGCTTCACACCCTGCAGCGCCCGCACGAGCAACCCCGTCTCCGGCGGGTTGCGCTCGTCATCGGCCGAGTTGATCACCAGTACCGGCGCCGTGATCCGCCCCAGACCCGGCTCCGCGTTATAGTCCCGCGACGCATCCCATTGATAAAGCGTGTCATTGGCGTCCGCAGTGAACGGCGCCGCCTCCCGCGCATCCACCAGCTTGTCCGCCAGCTCCCGCGTCGGCGTCAGGGACTGGTAACCGAGCGTCCCCCCGCTCGTCGCAATCCCAAAGAACGCGTTGGCGAATCGCAGCAAAGGCGGCTGCTCGGTATAATTGCCGCCTTTCCATGCCGGATCTTTCCGCACCGCGTCGATCAGCTCCCGCCGCATCATCCAGTTCCGGCTCGCCATCTCGGTCGGCTGCGACGCCATCGGCACCAGCGCGTCCATGAACTCCGGATGCGTCTCGCCCCAGACCCATGTCTCCATCCCGCCCATCGAATTGCCGATCACAAGCCGCAGGTGATGCACTCCCAATCCCTCGGTCAGCAGCCGATACTGCGCCGAAATCATGTCCTCGTAGTTGTAGCGCGGAAAACCCGCCCGCATCCCGTCGGATGGCTTCGACGACCTGCCGGCCCCAACCGCGTCGGGGAGAATGATAAAGTACTTGCTCGCATCGAGCGGTTGGCCCGGCCCGAACAACTGCCCGGCAAATTCTGGCGAGAGCATGTCACCGCCGCTGCCATTCGTGCCATGCAAGATCAGCACCGGCTCCCCGCTCGACGCACCCACCGTCGTGTAGTGCAGCCGCAGCGCCGGCATCACCTCGCCGGTATGGAACCGAAAATCCCGCGCCACCCAGTCGCCCGGTTGCGGCGCCGGGTAATCAGCCGCCAACGCCGCCCCCGCGAACAGCACCAACCCCGCTGCCACGCCCCGAATCAAGCCAAAGGCACCCATCGCTACCCCCCCCCATTTTGGGGCCGACCTTATGCCCAGCCCCTAAGCCCAGCCAAGCTCCTTCATCGCCCAGCCCCTGCCGGTCTCGCACGCCTCAAAGAACTGCTGCGCCGTCTCGCTGATATCCGTCATCGCTGCCCCCCTGTATCGGGGCGACCCCTATGCCGAACGCAGCCGCAATGAAACTTCAGCGCGCGACCCGGCGTGCCCCAAGCGCCATGACCGCCATCGCCACCACCAGCAACGCCAGCGCCACCCGCAGCCCCGCAAGATCCGCGACCACCCCGATCACCGGCGGCCCCAGCAGCATCCCGCCATAGCCCAAAGTCGCCACCGCCGAGACGCCGGTACTCGCGGCCGTCCCGGCCCGCCCGGCCGCGGAAAACAGGATCGGCGCCATGTTCGCCATCCCCAGCCCGACCAGCAGGAACCCCGCCGCCCCCGCCACTGGCGCCGCGATCGCGAATCCATATCCTGTCGCCGCCGCGAGCGCGCCCACCAGCAAGACCCGGCTCGGGCCAAACCGCCGCACCACCCAATCGCCAGTCAGCCGCCCAAAAATCATCGCCGCCGAGAACGCCGCGAGCCCAACCGGCGCCGCTGCCAGCGGCAACCCGCCAACCCGCGCCAAATACACGCCGGACCAATCCGCGACCGCCCCCTCGGTCATGAACGCCAGCGCGCACAGCACACCAATCCCCAGCAGCGCCCGACCCGGCCAAGCAATCCGATGTCCACCCCCGGCGCCCGCCAGATCCGGCCGCTTGTCCAACACGAAATGCGCCAGGCTCGCGGCCCCAAGCAGCGCCGACACCGCCAGCAGCCCGCCAACCACGCCAGCGCCCGCCCAGCTCGCCAGCGCCGCGACTCCCGTGCCGCTCAGCGCCCCCAAGCTCCACGCCGCATGGAACGACGACATGATCGCCCGCCCCGCCAACCGTTCAACCCCGGTCGCGCGCGCATTCATGCACACATCCATCGACCCCGCCGCCGCCCCCACCAGCAGCAGCGACATCGACAAGACAACCAGATTCGGCGCCAACCCCGGCCAAGGCAGCACCAGCATGAAGACCAGCCCCGTCCCAGACAGCAGATGCGGCACACGCCGCGTCCCGAGCCACCCCGCGACCGGCATCGCCATCATCGCGCCCAGCGCCAACGCCAGCAACGCCCCGCCCAGCTCGGTCCCCGACAGCCCAAGCGTTTGTTGAACGCGCGGTATGCTCGCCGCCCAAGCGCCGAACCCGGCCCCATTGGCCAGGAAAATGAGGGTTACGCCAAGCCGCGCCCCAGAGATGCGCGACCGCTCCTGCGCGCTGACCGACGCCACAGCCTACCCGACCGGGTCCCAAGCCGGCCCAAAGCCCGGGTTCACGAACCGGCTCGTCTTCGGCAACATCGCGATCGCCGCCCGGTCCGTCTCATCCAGCTCGATCCGCAGCGCGTCCAAATTCGCCTGCTGGCTCTCCAGCCGGCTCGCCTTCGGGATTGCCGCCACCCCGTCCTGATCCAGCAGCCATTTCAGCGCCACCTGCGCCGGCGTCGCCCCATGCTTGTCGGCGATCGCCCGCAACTCTTCGTGCCCGGCCAGCCGCCCCTGCGCCAGCGGCGCGTACGCCACCACCGGCACCCCCCGCTCGCGGCAGAAATCCACCAGACCCGCCTGCCCCAGCAGCACGTGATACTCGAACTGGTTGCAAGCGATCGGCGCCTCGTCCAGCGCCCGCCGCAGCAGCGCGACCGGGAAGTTCGCCACCCCGATTGCGCGCGTGGTCCCCTGCTCCTTGACCCGCATAAGGCCGCGCATCACCGCCGGCAAATCCATGTCCGGCGCCGGCCAATGCACCAGATAAAGGTCCACGTAATCCGTCCGCAGCTTGCCCAGACTCCCCTCGATCGCTTGCTCCATCGCGCCGAGATTGCTCCACCAAACCTTCGTCGTCAGATGGATCTCCCCGCGCGCCACCCCGCTCGCCGCGATCCCCTCGCCCACCGCCGCCTCATTGTCGTACATCTCCGCCGTATCGAGATGCCGATACCCAAGCTCCAGCGCCTGCTGCACCGCCGCCGCGCACTGCGCTCCCTTCATCCGGTACGTGCCCAGACCGAGCTTGGCCATGCGCATTCCCTGCGCCGTAATGTCGTCCATCGTAATCCCTTTCAGCGTTTCGAGAGATCGATCAGCGCCGCGAAGCCCGTCTCGGTGCCAAATGCCAGCCGGCTCCCATCCTCCGACCAGCACAGCGCCGTCACCGTCCCATGACCCGGCCGCGCCACCGGCAGGATTCGTTCCGTCGCCACCTCGGCGATCACCACCAGCCCGTCCGAGAACCCCGCCGCCAGCAGGTCCTGCTGCTGCTGGAACGCCACCTGGCTGCACAGCACCCCATCGCCGCCCGCCAGCTCGAGCGGCGCCTTGCCCATCGGCCCGCCGCCGAAGAACGGCCACAGCACCACGCTCTCCGCCCCCGATGACGCCAGCCACTTGCCCGTCCGGCTAAACGACAGGCTCTCTGTTTTGCTCGGGTAGCCGCTCATTCGCATGTGCTGCCCGTCCGCCAGCCGCCAGCCATGCAGCGCATTCTCCTGCATCGCCGTCACCACCGCCTCACCCCCCGGATGCATGGCGATTCCGGTATGGCTGCCCTTCCACTCGAACCGCCGCGGGCTATCCGTCTTCGCCCCCACGAACCACAGCGAGCACCCGTTGTAATGCGACGCCGCGACCCGCTTGCCCTTCGCATCGAACGCCAGCCCGGTCACCGTCGACGGATGCTCAAACGTCTTCAGATTCTGCCCGGCCGCATCGAACACATGCACCGCTCGCCCAACTGCGCAAGCCAGCAGCGAGGTCTTCGTATCGGCAAACGCCGCCACCTGCTCGACCCATTTTGACCCGAAACTGGCAATCGGGCTGACCCGGCCATCCGACGCGACCCGGCGGAAATTCCCGTCATCTCCCCCGGTCACCCACCCGCGCCGCCCATCGGCCGCGATGGCCAGGATGGCCCCAACATGCAGGCCGCCCCGCCACCCATTCCCCTCCGTCGCCACGTGCACGCTGCCGTCCCCCAGCGCAAACGCTGCAACCCCGCCGGAAAACGCCGCGCCCACCACGAACTCCCCAAATTCGTGCGTCGTCCCCCGCTCTCGCAGCAGCGCGTCCGGCGGCATCGTCACTCCGCCACCTGACAAGCCTCGAACCCCCGCCGCAACTGCGGCCGGTTCAAGTTCCGCCCGATGAACACGATCTTCGACCGCCGCTCCGCCTCGGGCGCCCACTTCCCGATGTAATCCCCATCCGCAATCATGTGCACCGCCTGGAACGCGAACCGCCGATCCTCATTCGCGTAGGCCAATATCCCCTTCGTCCGCAGCAGATTCTGCCCCTGCTCGGCCAGCAGCGTGCTGATCCAGGCATTGAACTTCTCCGGATCGATCGGCCGGTTCACCTCGAAGCTCATGCTGACCACGTCGTCATTATGCTCGTGCTCGCTGTCCTCGAGGAACTCCGGCTCCCGTTCCAGTACCCGCTGCAAATCAAACGCCCCCTGATCCAGCACATCCCCGATCGCCACCGCCGCGCGCGTTGTCCGATGAATCCGCGCGAACCGGTTGATCTTGCGGATTTTCGCCTCGACCGCCTCCAG
The DNA here is from genome assembly GCA_965276815.1 of Acetobacteraceae bacterium. Lineage (GTDB taxonomy): Bacteria > Pseudomonadota > Alphaproteobacteria > Acetobacterales > Acetobacteraceae > JAVVHH01. The sequence goes on from CBDIBE010000006.1 coordinate 354,758, forward strand.
CTCGTCGGCCGTCACCAAATCCGTCTTGTTCAGCACGATCACGTCGGCAAACGCGATCTGCTCCTCCGCCTCGGCGCTATCGATCAGTCGCGCCGGCAGGTTCTTCGCGTCCACCACGGTGATGATCGCGTCCAGCCGGGTCTTCGCCCGCACCCCGTCATCGACGAAGAACGTCTGCGCCACCGGCGCCGGGTTGGCGAGCCCCGTCGTCTCGATAATGATCCCGTCGAACTTGGCCCGCCGCTTCATCAGCCCGCCCACGATGCGGATCAGATCGCCCCGCACCGTGCAGCAGATGCAGCCATTGTTCATCTCGAACACTTCCTCGTCGGCATCCACGACGAGGTCGTTATCGACGCCCAATTCGCCGAACTCGTTGATCACGACTGCATATTTTTTGCCGTGATTCTCGCTGAGGATGCGGTTGAGCAACGTCGTCTTCCCAGCGCCCAGATAGCCGGTCAGCACGGTGACGGGGATTTGTGTGTCGGACATGGCTTGCCTCTAGCGATACGGATGCCTGCCCGATATAGGGCGCCTCGCCTCCGGGCGGAACGCCGCAAGCTGGCGACGATGCCGCAGATGGGCTATGCGGCCGCCCATGTCTTACCTGTTCAGGGGATTGCGTCGCTTCTTCGGCCCCCGCCTGCCCGCCGAGATCACCTTCGCCGACCTCAGCGAACAGCTCGACCCCAACCTCCTGCCGCCGCTCGACCGCCCTGGAATTGACGAATCGAAGCTGACCCCCGAGCAGCTCAGCTGGCGTCGTGACGGCGTGGTCGAACTCCCCAGCTTTCTGGCGCCCGGCCTAGTCGACTCGTACGTTGAACGCCGCGCCGCCGCGACCGGCCCCGCCGGCTGGACAGTACCTACGCCCTATCTTCACGTGCCCGAACTGAGCGCCTTGGCCCTCTATCCTCCGCTGATGCACGTCATGCGCGACATCGTCGGCGAGGATATGATGCTGCACCTCGCCCTGACCGGCTGGGTCAGCACCGAACGCCAGTGGCACCAGGACGACTACCTGAACCCGCCCTTCGTCGCCGGCTGGTACGCCGCGGTCTGGATGGCGCTCGACACCATCCACCCAGACAGCGGCCCATTCGAATACCTGCCGGGCTCGCACAAATGGCCCCTGCTGCGCATGGACAAGGTTCGCAGCTTCCTGACCAAGGAGGAACTCACGCCACGCGAGCCGGACACCGGCAACAACCAGTGGCCCAAATACGCCGAACGCTTCGTCACCCCCGCCGTCGAGCGCCAAATCCAGCAATCCGGCCTGCCCATCCGCCAATTCATCGCCAGCAAAGGTGACGTCCTGATCTGGCACGGCCGCCTGATGCACCGCGGCGCGCTGCCAAAGGTGCCCGGCATGCCCCGCCGCTCGCTCATCACCCACTATTCCGGCATCAACCACCGCCCGGACATGGACGAGCGCGCGCAAGACGCCAACGGCAGCACCTACGCCGTATTCGGCTTCGAATTCAGATAGGTAGCCTCGGCCAGCCCGAGCCCCAGCACCAGGAAGAACCAGCCCACCAACGGCATCGACACCCAATCGGTGCTGCTCGCCACCGGCCAAAGCTGGATCAGCACCCCCACCCAAAGCCCCACCCGCACCGGGTCCGGCCGCCGCAGCAATCCCCGCCCCGCCGCCGCCAGCCAAGCCACCGCCAGCGCTGCGAACAGCAGCAACCCCGGCAACCCGCCCTCGGTCAGCGCCTGCAAATAGTAGTTGTGCGGATGCTGGACGCACATCGCCGCCCCGCCGCCATCCCCGCCGTGCCATCCCTGAAAATACCTGGGATCCTCGCAAAGCCGCCGGAATCCATCGAACCCCGCCCCGAAAACCGGATGCGCCCGCACGATCGCCACCGCCCGTGCCGCGATCTGGCCATAATGACTATCCGGAAAATCCAGCATCTGCCGGCTGAACTCCGTCTCCAGCCGATGCGCCGCCTGCGGCGACACGAACGGCAGCGCCCCCAGCAACCCCGCCACGATCAGCGCCGCAAACAGCACCGCCAGCCGCAACCGCGGTAAAAACAGCGCCGTCGCAAACAGCCCCAGCAGCGTCAGCAGCAGCGGAATGCGCTGCCCGATCAGCACCATCACCCCGATCCCGCCCGCGAACAGCAGCAGCCCGAGCAACGGCGTGCGCGCCAGCGGCAGCAACGCCGGAAACAGCAGCCGCGACAGCGGCGACCCGGCGCGCGGGTTCTTATACGGCCCCGTCAGCTCCCCATCCGCCCCCCGCGGCCAGCCAAACAGGTCCCGCCCCGTCGCAAACTGCACCATGCACTGCAGCGCAAGATAAAACGCCGACCACCGCAGCAGCCGCAGCAGCCAAACCCGCATCCACTCCGCCCGCAGCACCCAATGCTCGAGCGCCGCGACCAGCAGCAGAAACCGTACCAGCGCTACCGCCTCGCCCACCGCATGCCCGGCCAGCAAGCTGCAGAGCATCATCCAGCCCCACCAAACCAACCCCACCCGCACCCAAACCCGCCGCAGCCACGCCCAATCCCGCCGCATCGCGCTTTGCACCAGGAACAGCACCGCAATGACGGCGATCAACCCCTCCGCCACCCCCCGCCCATGCAGCAAAAACACCGGCAACCCCAACGTCGCCCAAACCCCGGCCCGGTCGACCGCGAGCAAGGTCCTGCTCCCTCTCCCCCCGGGCCGGGGTGAGGGAGCCGAGACGAGGCCACCCTCAACCGCCCGAGCGCGCGCCCCTAACACCTCGCCACGATCCCCGCCCGCAGCCGCACCAGCCGCGCCGCCGTCGCCGGCGCGCCGAACCCCTCCGACCGCACCCGCCCCGCCGCCGCCAACGACGCCCGCCGCCCCACATCCGTCGCCAGCTCGATGATCGCCGCCGCCACCGAGCCAGGCTGCTCCGGATCGGCATACAGCGCCGTCTCCCCGGCCACCTCCGGCAACCCGCCCCGCTTCGCGCACACCAGCGCCGCCCCGCACGCC
>CBDIBE010000007.1:0-492702 GCA_965276815.1 Acetobacteraceae bacterium
CGATCTCTGGCGCACGCTGCCGACCGGCAAGCCACCGCCGGAACTCGATAAGGTCGTCGAGCGCCGCCGGCGGCTCGGGCTGCCGGAAGAAAACTTGCTGTATTTTCTTGAGAAGACGTCGCCAAAATTGGAGCTGTGGGAGCGCGAGGTTATCCGTATCGTGCGGCTGATCGCGCAGTATTTCTATCCGCAGCCGCAGGTCAAGCTGATGAATGAAGGCTGCGCCACCTGGGTGCATCAGCGGATCATGACCCGGCTGCACGAGACCGGGCAGATCGACGATTCGGCATTCCTGGAAGTGCTGCACTCGACGAGCAACGTCATCATGCAGCCGGGCTTTGATCATCCGGCCGGCGGCCCGGGCTTCAACCCCTATGCGCTCGGCTATGCGATGATGACGGATATTGCGCGGATCTGCGACGAGCCGACGGCGGAGGACCGCACCTGGTTCCCCGACTTTGCCGGCAATCGCGACCCAGTCGGCACGCTGCGCCAGGTTTGGGCGGAGTATCGAGACGAGAGTTTCCTGCTGCAGTATTTGTCGCCTAAAGTTATCCGTGACTTCCGGATGTTCCGGCTGCTGGATGACCTCGGTGAACCGACGCTGCTGGTCGATGCGATCCACGATGATGAGGGGTACCGGGCGATCCGTCGCAGCCTGGCGCGGTCGTATGATCCGGGGCTGAACGACGCGGACGTGCAGGTGACCGACGTGGATCTTTCAGGCGATCGGCGGCTCTTGCTGGAGCATCGGACGCGGCCGGGCCAACTGCTGTCGCGCAGGGACGCCGAGGCGACGCTGCAGCACGTCGCCACGCTGTGGGGCTATGAGGTCGCGATGCGGGAAGTGGACGCCGAGACCGAGGCGGTGTTGGCGACGTTTTCGGCTGGTCCGACCGAGCGGCGGTGAGGCGGTCGCTGTGTGACTGGTTAGGGAAGGATTGGTCATCCGACGTCGACGGGGGCGGTTTGGGGGTCGGCTTGGCGGTTGCGGGAGACGCGGCGGAGCAGTTGCTTGAGCATGTGGATTTCGCTGGCGTCGAGGCCTTCGAGCGCGTCGGCTTCGGCGGATTTCAGCATGGCGATCAACTCGATGATGGCGTGGCGGCCCGCTTGCGTCAGCCGGACCCGGTCGGAATCGACCGACACCAGACCTTGCGTCGCGAGCGTGGTCACCGCGTCGGGGGTGACGGACCAGTCGTGCGCGCGGGCGAGGATGGCGATTTCTTCGAGGGTCTTGCCGTCGTCGCGGCCAAGGACGCTGAGGACCGCGTATTCGGCCTCGCTCCAGAAGCGGCGGCGGCGCTCCTCGACGGCATCGTGGCGGATCTGATGGAAGACGCGGGAGACGAGATAGATCAAATCGTCCTGCGACAGGCTGCTCTCGGCGCTTAAGGACGGGGCAGGGGGCAGGTCCTTCGGCATGACCAGGCCGTAGCGGCCGCCGTGGAAAATCAGCGGGGGGCGGTCGGAATGGGTGAAATTATGCACTTCGCCGACGAAGATGACGTGGTCGCCGCCCTCGTATTGAAAGGCGGTGCGGCACTCGAAGCGGGCGGCGTAGGCGGGCAGGAGCGGGGTGCCTTCGCGCCCGCGGCCGAATTCGAGTCCGACGAACTTGTCGGTGCCCTTGCCAGCGAACCGGCTGGACAGGGCGTCCTGGTCGGCGGCGAGGATGTGCACGGCGAAATGGGTGGCGGCGCGGAAGGCCTCGATGTTCGAGGAGGTCTTGGAGAGGCTCCAGAGGACCATGGGCGGGTCGAGCGAAACGGAGCTGAAGCTGTTGGCGGTAAGGCCGACATCGGTGCCGTCGGGCCGCCGGGTCGTGACGATGGTGACCCCGGTTGCGAACGCGCCGAGGGCGTTGCGCAGACTCCTGGCTTCATCGCTCACTTAGAGAGTTCCGGTCCCGTGGTGCGTGGCGCCGCCGCTGCAGGAGGACGGATTCTCATCAACGAACACGTAGCCGCCACTTGATCGCCTCGCTCGCCAGTCGGATCGACACTCTGTTGCAATACAACTTTGCGCGCGCCGCTTGATAGGGGGTCGCGCCTTGGGCCAGGGGGCGGCGAGATGCGCGCTTGACAACGAATCGGCTCATTGCTCGTGGAACCACGGCGGAAAAGCGGGGGAAAGCCGGTTCCGCTCGCCCGCTGTTGTGAGCACGCATGGTCCTTCGTCCCGCCGAAAAGCCCGGCACCACGCCCACCCCGCCTCCTAGACCAGATCATGCAGTGTTGATGCACGCGAGGACATCCGCATGACCGGGAACGGTGAGTTGTGGCGTTTCTTGGTCCGTCGGGCGGGCTGGGGACCACGGGGCGGGAGATGGTCGAGCTTGCTGATGCGAACTGAGCGGCCGCCGCAGACACGCGGTAGGCCGACCCACGGAGGCTTAAACTCGAAGATGCCGGGATACGGAGTGTTACTGACGCTGTTCAATGGATTGCTGCGCCTGGTGCACCGGGATACGGTGCAAAATCAATGTCAAGGATTGGCGCGTCTCATGGCGGACCGACGACGCGTTAAGGCTGTTGCTGCCGTGCAGACGCGGCGACGGGGTTAGGTCCGGTGCCCGACGGTCAACACAGCCTGACACATCGCGATCTGCGCCGGGTGGGCGCGCATCCCGATCATTGGTATCCCCTGGCCTGGTCGCACGAGGTCAAACCCGGCAAGGCGCTGGGAACCAAGTTCGCCGGCGACCCAATCGTGCTGTTCCGCAACCAGTCCGGCAAGGTGTTTGCGCTGGAGGACCGGTGCGCGCACCGGCAGGTGCCGCTGTCGCTCGGTCTCGTGGAGGGCGACGGCATACGCTGCGCCTATCATGGCTGGACGTACTGCACGAGCGGGCAGTGCACCGACGTGCCGTATCTCGGCAAGGGGCATTTGCCAAATGGCGTGCGCGCGTATCCGTGCCGGGAGGAGGAGGGGCTGATCTTCGTGTTCCCGGGGGATGCGAGCCGGGCCGAGCAGACGGAGTTCCCGGCGCTGGGGGCGGTTGCCGACCCGCGCTACAAGACGCGGCGGTTTGGCCGCACCATCGGCTGTCACTACACGTTCATGCATGAGAACCTGATGGATATGAACCATCAGTTCCTGCATCGGGCGCAGATGGGGCAGATCCGGCCGCGCTATCTCGGGCGGCGGCAGGGGGATGACTGGCTGGAGATCGACTATACGTTTGCCCGCACGGGCGGCGGGCAGTCACTGGGCGAGCGGGTGATCTTCGGCAGCAAGCGGGTTGGCGGCTGGTCCAACAACCGCGACAAGATGACGATCCGGACGTCCTATCCGTACCAGTCGGTGCTGATTTGGGCCGGGGACGACGTGCCGGTGATGAATTTGTGGATCGTATACGTGCCTTTGGATGCCGAGCAGCGCAGCAACCGGACGTTCGGGCTGCTATCGGTGCGGCGGCCGCGGATTCCTTTGTTGATCGAGGCGGTTTGGCCGCTGCTGGTGTTCTTTACCGAGCGGATCTTTGCCGAGGATCGCGAGATCGTGGAGTTCGAGCAGGCGGCGTATGACCGGCAGGGCGCCGACCTGAATCAGGAACTGTTCCCGCCGATCCAGGATTTGCGGGTGCTGCTGGCGCGGCGGGGGATGGCGCCGTCCTGAGCGGGACCGCGGTCGTGACCGGCGTCACCAGCGGAATCGGGCGGTGGATCGCGCTGGGTCTGGCTCGGGCGGGGCGCCGGGTCGTGTTGATCGCGCGGGATCGGGCGCGGGGCGAGGAAGTGCGGGACTGGATCGCGGCGCCTGGGGCGGTGGAGCTGATGTTGGCCGATCTGTCGTCGATGGCGAGCACGCGGGCGGCCGGGCGGGAGATTGCGGAGCGGCACCCGAGCCTGTCGCTCCTGGTCAACAATGCCGGCGTGTTCCGGGCGCGGCGGGAGCGGACGGCAGAAGGTCGCGAGCTGGTGCTGGCGGTCAACCATCTGGCGCCGTTCATCCTCATGCGCGAGCTGGGGCCGGCGCTGCAGGCGGGCGCGCCGTCGCGGATCGTGACCGTGGGGTCCTCGACCGCGGACCGCGCGAGGATTGACCCGGCGAACCTCGAACTGGAGCGCGGCTGGAGCATGGTGCGGGCTTATAGCCGGTCGAAACTGGCGGTCATGATCGCGACGTTCGAGGCGGCGCGGAGGATGTCGGGAACCGGCGTGGTGGCAAACGTGGTGCATCCCGGCATGGTCGCGACGCAATTGGTGCGCAGTCCGGGGCCGATCGGGCTGTCATGGCGGCTGATGGCGCCGTGGCTGCGGTCCGAGCAAGAGGGGGCCGATACGCCGTTGCATGTGGCGTTGGCGGACGACCTGGGCGAGGTCAGCGGCCGTTATTTCAAGGATCGGCGGGCGGTGGCGCCGAATAAGCGGGCTTTGGATGAGGCGCTGGCGGGCCAGGTTTGGGAGGCGACGGACCGGCTAGTGGTTTAAGACGGCCACGGCGGCCAGGGCGGCGGCGGCGATCAGGCCGATTCCGGCCATGACGCGGCGGCGGTTCAGCCACATTTGCACGCTGAAGCTGCGGGATTCCGCCCCGAACGGGCCATGCGGGCCCGAGGCGCGGGGCGAGGGGGCGAACAGGGTCGGGTCGCGCAGGCGGACGGCCTCTGCATCGTCGGTCCGCTGCCCGGCCGAGCCGAGGCGCTGGATCGCGAGGTCCACTAGGCCGGGGACCAGCTTGGTGGCGAAGGCGAACAGCACGGTGATGCCGCTGACCTGCACCTCCCGCCGGCGGGAGGTGGCGGCGAGCAGGATGGCGTCGGCGACGACCTCCGGCTGGTAGACCGGTTTTGCCGGGCGAGGCGACCCGGTCAGGTGGGAAGCGGCGTGGCTGAAGAACGGGGTATTGACGGCCGGCGGGTAGATTGTCGTGAGGATAACGCGGCTGCCGTCGTGGGTCAGCTCGTGGCGGACCGAGTCGGTGAAGCCGCGGACGGCGGACTTGGCGCCGGAATAAGAGGAGAGCACCGGCAATCCCTGGTAGGCGATCGCCGAGCAACAATTGATGACGGTGCCGGCGTCGCGCGGGACCATGCGGCGCAGGGCGACGCGGGTGCCGTTCACGGTGCCCATATAGGTCACGTCGGTGACCCGGCGGAACTCCGCGTCGGTGACGTCGAGAAACCTTCCGTAGACGCCGTTGCCGGCGCAGTTGACCCAGACGGTTATGGGGCCGAGCTCCTGTTCGAGCGCGGCGGCGGCTTGTTCGAGCGCGGCCGGGTCGGCGACGTCGGCGGACGCGGCGGCGGCGCGGGCATTGGTGGTGGCCAACTCGGCGCGGATGGAATCGAGCCCGGCCTTGCCGCGGGCGATCAAGCCGACGTGCCAGCCATGCTTGGCGAACAGGGCGGCGGCGCAGCGGCCGATCCCGGAAGACGCGCCGGTGATGACGACAGTGCCGGCTTGACCGTTCTTGGGGTTGTTCAACGCCGGCAACCTCGATCGCATATGTGTCCTGGGCTGTTTGATAACGAGCGAGAGGCTGGAACGACGGCAAAATTGGCGTTTTCGGGCAACCACGACAAAGCGTCGCAGCCGTCTAGCACCGGCTCGGGCGGCGCGAGTATGCTCGCGTGAGGCGATTCGAACACAGGTATCCGGCGGACCCGGTCTGACCTGAGGCTCGATGTGCCCGCCCGGCTCAGCCGCCCTTACGCCCGCGCTGCCGTGGCGCGTGAGGAGGGTTTTAAGGATTCGAGAGGTAGATCGATGGATGTGCAGGTATCCCAGAGAGCGATGAGTGCCACCGATGGGATCGCGCCGATCTCGCGGCAGATTTGGGACGCCAAGTATCGCTTGAAGGAGCCGGACGGCACGCCGGTCGACGTGACGATCGAGGATTCGTGGCGCCGGGTGGCACGGGCGCTGGCCGCCGTGGAATCCGCCCCGGAGCAATGGGAGGAAATATTCTACCGCGCCCTGGAGGGGTTCAAGTTCCTGCCGGCTGGGCGGATTTTCTCCGGTGCGGGGGCTGACCGCCGGGTCACGCTGTTCAATTGCTTCGTCATGGGCGACATCGGGGACGATCTGAGCAGCATTTTCGCGCACCTCCGCGAGGCGGCGCTGACGATGCAGCAGGGGGGTGGGATCGGCTACGATTTTTCGACATTGCGGCCGAAAGGAGCGCCGGTGCGCGGGGTGGGCGCGGACGCCTCGGGTCCGCTGTCCTTCATGGATGTGTGGGACGCGATGTGCCGGACCATCATGTCGGCCGGCGCGCGGCGCGGCGCGATGATGGCGACCATGCGGTGCGACCACCCGGACATCGAGGATTTCATCGCCGCCAAGCGCGAGGCGGGCCGGCTGCGCAACTTCAACCTGTCCGTGCTGGCGACCGACCCGTTCATGGCAGCGGTCGAGGCGGATGCCGACTGGCCACTGCTGTTCGGGGGCAAGGTGTTCAGGGTGGTCCGGGCCAAGGCGCTGTTCGACAGCATCACTCGGGCGACGTACGACTATGCCGAACCCGGCGTGATTTTTATCGATCGTATCAATAACCGCAACAACCTCTATTATTGTGAGACGATCCATTCGACCAATCCGTGCGGCGAGCAGCCTTTGCCGCCCTATGGGGCCTGCCTGTTGGGATCGGTCAACCTGGCGCGGCTGGTGGCCAACCCGTTCACGAAGCGGGCGAATATTCCGGCCGAGGGCCTTGCCGAGTTGGTCGCGGTGGCGATCCGCATGCTCGACAACGCGATCGACGCTTCGGGCTTTCCGCTGGAGGCGCAGCGGCAAGAGGCGGTCGCCAAGCGCCGGATTGGGCTGGGCGTGACGGGACTGGCCGACGCGCTGATGATGTGCGGCCTGCGGTATGGATCGCCGGAGGCGGCCACGCAGGCGTCGGTCTGGGCCGCGCAGATCGAGCGCGCCGCCTACAAGGCATCCTGCGGCCTGGCGCGGGATAAGGGGTCGTTCCCGTTGTTCGACCGGGAGGCGTTCCTGGCTGGGGAGACGGTGAGCGGCCTCGAGGCGGAGGTGCGCGCGCTGATCGCCGAGCAGGGCATCCGCAACGCTTTGCTGACCTCGGTGGCGCCGACGGGCACGATCTCGCTGGTCGCGGACAATGTTTCGAGCGGCATCGAGCCGGTGTTCGCGCTGGCCTATACGCGCAAGGTGCTGCAGCCGGATGGGACGCGGACGGAGGAGGAGGTCTCTGATTATGCGCTGCGCCGGTATCGCGAGCAGTTTGGCGACGAGGCGTCGTTGCCGGAGTATTTCGTTACTGCGCAGGACCTGACGCCGGCCGAGCATGTGCGGATGCAGGCGGCGGTGCAGCGGCATGTGGACAGCGCGATCTCGAAGACGGTCAACGTGCCGGCGGAGATCGGTTTCGCGGAGTTCCAGCAGGTTTACCTCGACGCGTATCACAGCGGGTGCAAGGGGTGCACGACCTACCGGCCGAACGCGATCACCGGGTCGGTGCTGGAGGTCAAGCCGGCCGAGGCGGCGGCGCCGGTTGCTGCGGAAGCGGGCGACTTGATGCTGCGCTCGGACAAGCTGCTCGGCGCGACCTACAAGCTGCGCTGGCCGGATAGCGAGCATGCGCTTTATGTCACGATCAACGACGTCGAGCAGGGGGAGGTGCGGCGGCCGTTCGAGGTGTTCGTCAATTCCAAGAACCTCGAGCATTATGCGTGGGTGGTGGCGCTGACGCGGATGATCAGCGCGGTGTTCCGCCGGGGCGGCGAGGTGGCGTTCGTCGCCGAGGAGCTGAAGCAGGTGTTCGACCCGCGCGGCGGGCATTGGAGTCAGGGCAGGTTCGTGCCGTCGCTGGTGGCGGCGATTGGCGACATCATCGAGCGGCATATGATCGAGACCGGGTTCCTGCAGCGGGCGGATGGCTTGCCGGCGAAGGCGTCTTTTGCTGTGACGGGGACGGTGTCGGCTGCGACGTTGGGGCCGCTTTGCCCGAAGTGCAGCCAGCCTGGGCTGGTGCGCGAGGCGGGGTGCTTGAGTTGTCTGAATTGCGGGTGGTCGAAGTGTAGCTGAGGGAGGCGGCAAGACGACACCTATGGGAGTGTGGCCATCGCCGAGCGTCGTTGAGTGATAGGCTCAGCATATCCGCATAGGCAGAGCTTGGAAAATGGCTCGCAAAAGAAGCCCCGCCGCAAGCCGTTCATGATAACATTTGGGAACGGTATCGCGACCGAGGGAGAGTGCAGGCATGGCTTTCCTCGGGCTACTCTTCTTCCTCCCGGCCCTGCTCGCCATCGCCTTCATGCTCTGCGTCGTCCCCGGCGGCGCCCTCGTCCTGCTTATCCTAGCCGTCCGGCGCTGGCGGCGCAGCCGAACGGGATGGCTGATCGTCAAGCTCTACTGCGGCGGCCTCGCACTCTTCGCCCTTGGTTGCCTGCCGTTTGTCGCGATGCTGGCGGCGGGCGCGTACGCCGGCATCGCCAACCCGTTCTACCACTACACCCTGAACGCTCCTCGCAAGCTCGACCGCATCACCTTCCCGGCGAACTCCGACATCCAGCTCTCCCCGTTCCCCCCGCACCACCTCGTGCAAGGCCATCTCGGGGCACCCACCACGGTGTTCGGCCTCCGCCTCGTCAACGACTTCGCCATGGGTGACTTCCTCATGCCGAGAGGCACTGTGGGATCGGGCGAGCTTGCCGAACCGCACGACATCGACGTGCTGCCCTGTGACATCGGCAGATTCAGTCACAACATCGCCACCGTTTACTGCAACTTGGTGCGGGACGTCCGCATCAGCGGCGTCCTCCTCAAGGGCGGCGCAGACGCCGAGGTGAGATCATCCGAAAACGACGGAGTTGGACCGAACATCAAAGCAACTCTAGCGGAACCCACCCATGTCGGCCGCTTCGACTGCGCTCCCGGTCCCTTCACGCTTAACAACACAGGGGCAAGCTGCCTGCTGGCCGCCGACCAGGATATCGACGGTTACATCCTGCGCGGCGGCACCCGGGCCGCATTCGACCAATCCGACAGCGGGAGTAACTTCTTTGACGGCACGCTGGCGCGCCCGCTCAACGTTGACGGCGTCGTGCTGCCAGCCGGCACGGTGATGGAGCGGGTTCCGCGAGGCCGGGCTGAAACGATGCGCGAGCACATTTTTACCGCCGACGAGAGCGCGTGGTTCGTCGTCGCGGATGGTGCAACGATCGCCGTGCACGGCGGCCAGGCCGAGGGCAGAATGTCAATCGATTTCCATGCGGGCGGGCTCTCGGTCGCACGGAGAGGCGCGGAGGATCCGGGCTTCTTCGTGCTCGGCGGCGAACGGACGACATGGGCGACCTTCGACGCCGCAACTAGCGGGTGGAATCTCCACCCGTAGCGCCCGCCCGCACCGACTTTATTCAATTTGAAAATGCGTGCAGTTCGACCGAACGATTGAACGCTCCTCTTGTTTAGATCAACACGGGCCTTTTGCTAAGGCGAGACCTTTATCGGCCTGACTGTGGTCGGGCCGATAAAGGTCTAGCTTTATTTGAGACAGCGATTCACGTCCTGACCGATTCCGGTCAGGACGATCGCGGTCTAGTTTAGGCGGCCGCGCGGTGCAGGTCGCGACCGCCTCGGTCATCGCATCGGGCATCGTCACCGGCTGGCCAGAAGGAACGCGACGAGGACGCGCACGAATTGTGGGCTCCCGAGCTTTCCACCACATCGACCATCCGGATGCCGCCGTCAGGGTGGATCGCCAAGTGGAGGTTGACCGGGAGTTACACCTAAAGCGCTCCAAGTAATCGCAGGCACGATTTCGGTTGCGCAGGAAAAATCGACTGTCCCGCCACGATTGATATCCTGATCAGCTTTAGCCGGTCCAAAGTAAGAGATGTGTATGCTACCACTGAGATTGTTGCCGCCGTCAGGCCATACGGTGTATTGAGTAAAGCTACTACTCCCACCTTTAAGAAACTCTTCTCGACCGGTCCACTCCACCACCTTGCCTACTTCCGTCACCGGAGCGAGGATGGGATAGCCGCCTTCGTCGAACTTGACCCATGGCGTGCCATCAGGCCTGCGAAAGAAAATTGCTTGGGCTGAATTGCGCGTTCCGTACATAGGATGATTTCTGATCCCCTGCTTGACGACCGTTCCGGTGCAGGTCCTTTGCAGCATGGTATCAAGGATGGGCGACTCGACGGGGTCGTTTGTTATGGTGAAGGGGCTTTTGGACAGTACGGGCGTGTAACCGGCCGCCACCGGCTGGTCGTGACGGTGTGCGAGGACGTAGTGCAGCGAAATGTCTATAGCGGCCTCCGGCGCGCCCGAAGGGAACGGCCCGATAAACCCGCCGCGGAACGTCGAGGCGCCCGCGGCGTCGAGTGCGCCCGATCCCGAGCTGCCCGCCAGATCGACGATCCAGATGTTGCCGTCAGGGTGGATCACCAGGCGGAGTTTGACGGTGCCACCCTCATCGTTCTGCGACGCGTGTCTGGGATAGTAGGCGTGTACGTCCCACCATGCCTGCAATTGCCGCAGCAGGTCGCGACGGCCCGCGTCCGCCGGCTCGACTTGGTTGGTTATGCTGAAGTCCTGGGACAACGCGGGGGCGTAGCCGGCGGCGACCGGCGTCAGAACAAAAGCCGCGGCAAGGGCGGCTGAAGCGACCAACAACCGCATCGGGTGCTCTCCTCGTTTTAGATCAACACCGGCCTTTCGGTGAAGCAAGGCGACCGGCCGCAGCATTTGCCCGGGCCGGACGCATGTCCAGGACTTTGTGCACGTTCGATAGCCTGAATTATTCACTAGACCGCTATTGCCCTGACTATGCCAGGGCGGCGGTCTAGCTATTTGGTTGGCGAGCAACTTTGTCGCATGACTGGCATCGCTGTCGCGATTCCAATCAGGGCGACGTTGCTCTAGGCCTTGTTTGGTGGATCGATTCACCTGACGCTCGGGATTGAAGCGTCAGGATCGGACCACTCTAGGCGGATCACCCGCCGTTGTCCGCCGGGCGGTAGTGCAGCGTCACCACGACATCGGCCGGCTGCGCGGGCGTGCCCGGTGGGAACGGCGGCAGATGGGCGTTGCGAAACACCGCCACCGCCGCCGTGTCGAGCACACCCGATCCCGAGCCTTGCACCACTTGGATCGACGTGACCTGGCCGTCCGCGGCAATAACGATGCGAACTCTTACGCTGCCCCCCTCATTGGTCTGCGACGCCTCTTGAGGATAGAAGGAGTGCTGGTCCCACCATTGCCTCAGCTTGCCCATCCAGGCGGCACCATTGTTCGCACGGCTGGCGCGGCTCGCGACATCCTGCCCGTCGGTCGCCTGCGCAGGCGACCCCGCCGGGTTGACCGGGGCGCGGGCGGCTGCCGGCCGCGCGGCCACGCGCCGTGGCGGCGCCGGCGGCGGGTGTGCGCGCGCGACCGGCGGGGGTAGCGGCGGGACAGGCATCGGTGCGGGCGCGGGCGCGGGCGGCGGGACCGCAGCTTGCTGAACTGGTGGGGGCGGCGGCACGTCGGAAGCGGGTGTTGGTGGCGTTATCGCGGCTTGCTGAACCGGTGGGGGCGGCGGGTGCGGGCGCGGGCGTTGGCGGCGGGATCGCAGCTTGCTGAACCGGTGGGGGCGGCGGCACGTCGGGGGCGGGCGTTGGTGGCGGTATCTCGGCTTGCTGAACCGGCGAGGGCGGCGGGACGTCGGGTGCGGGTGTTGGCGGCGGGATCGCAGCATTCGGAACCGGTGCGGCCGGAGCAATCGGCGCGGCGGTTGCCTCGGCCGGGGCGGGCGGCGCGGTGGCCGCCTCTGCCGGCCCTGCCTCCGCAACGACACCCACCGAGAGCGGCTCGGATGCGCTTGCTGGTGGCCGCGTCGACGGAATGGTCAGCAAGGACAGCAGTAGGGTCAGGTGCAGCGCCAGTGAAAGCAAGACCAGCCAGCCCAGCCTCTCGCGCCGGTGCACGCGCACCGCCCGTCGTTGGCTGCTGCTTAGCATCGATCGAACCGGACTGAGCGGCGTTTCACCTCACGATGCGCCACTGTCCGATACCGACGATTTGAACGGAGAGACGGCGTCGAGCACTATCCGGCATGGTGGTGCTTTATCCAATCGCTGCGATGGCAGGCTGGTCTTTCCTACAGGCCGGCTGGGGAGCCCTGCAATTGGCTGGACATTGGACCCGCGCTACCGGGAAGGCCAGTTCCAGCTCGGTCTTTCGTCGTCTGGCATAACCGTCTCGCCAAGCTCCTTGGTCAGAACAGTCTGGCGGGCTCCGGCGTCGTGCAATGAACTTACTAGCTTTGCCGCATGCGTGACGACGATGATTTGAGATCGCGCCGATGCGGATGCGATCAGACGGGCCAAGGGGGGCAGCAGATTGGGATGCAAGCTGGTCTCTGGTTCGTTGAGGATCATCAGTTGCGGGGGTCTTGGCGTTAGCAGGGCGGCGATCAGCAGGAGATACCGCAGCGTTCCGTCGGAAAGCTCGGAGGTTTTTAGTGGCCGCAGCAAGCCGTGTTGCCGCATCTCGACTTCGAAATAGCCGTTGGTTTCGCAAACGTCGAGCGACCCGCCGGGAAAGGCATCGGCGACGGCGGCGTTCAACTCATCTTCGGCGCCAATATCTTGGATGGTCGCGATGGCGGCTGCGAGGTCAGACCCGTCGCTGGCCAGCACGGGTGTGCGGGTGCCGACCTGACGCCGCCGGGCTGGCGCCTCGCTGTCGGTGCGAAAGTGGTCATAGAAGCGCCAGCCGCGCATGCGTTCTCGGAGCAGCAACAGCTCGGCGCCTTCGCGCGGGTCGCTGCAATGGGTCAGCATGCTGTCGTAGGGGTGAAGGTGATCGATCGCCGGCCGCCAGACGCCTTTCTGATCGCGGATCCGCACGGAAGGACCGTTCCGCTCGGCGAAAACGTTGCTTCGTTGGAGGGTTGCGCCCGTCCATATACTTTCGACCTTGATTTCTGGATCTTGGAGGAAACGGGACGGCGGCGCCGGTAGGCCAAGATCGATGGCGTAGCCGTATTCCTCAGACGAGAAACCGAGCTTCAGGCTAATGGGGTGTTTGCGCGTGGTGCCTTCGACTGGAAAAGCCGCTTGCTTGGCGCTGCGGGAGAAAGCCTCTGGTCCCGCCCACAGGGCTGAGGCGAGGCCGCCTTCAACGGCGAGGGATTGGATGATGCGGCCTTGGGCGATGTCCGCCAGAAGCCGCAGCGCGCGGTACAGACTTGATTTCCCCGCTGCCGTTGGCACCGGTCACGACGGTAAACGCACCCAGTTCGAGCCGAACGTCGCGCAGGGAACGGTAGCCGGATATGCATAGGCGCGTGATGATGCTCATCGACCGATATTGAGGACGCGGCGCCGCCTCTGCTAGACCGCTATCGCCCTGACTGTGTCAGGGCGGCGGTCTAGCTACTTTTGGTGGCGAGCAACTTTGTCGCTTGACTGGCGTCGCTGTCGCGATTCCAGTCGGGGCGACGTTGCTCTAGCCGTTCCACCCTCACCCAACCCTTTCCCGCCGACGGTTATTTGGCAGCAGGCGTGTTCTGGGCGGCGGTGCCGGGGTGGATGATGACGGTGGCGGTGCGGCCGGGGAGGAGACGGACGCTGGGCGGGGGTTGTCGAGGCGGATGCGGACTGGGATGCGCTGGGCGAGGCGGACCCAGCTGAAGGTGGGGGTGATGTTGGCGAGCAGGTTGTCGCTGGCGCCGCGCTCGCGGTCCTCGATGGCGCCGGCGATGCTCTCGACCCGGCCGGCCAGCGGGGGCTCGCCGCCCAGCAGACGTACCGTCGCCTGATCGCCGGGCGCGATCGAGCCGAGCTTGGTTTCTTCGAAATAGCCGTCGACATGGATGGAGTCCGTGTCGACCAGCGCGGTGACGGCGCGGCCGGCGGTGACGTAGTCGCCGGGTCGCAGGTCGAAGTTGGTGATGATGCCGTTGACAGAGGCCTTCACGTCGGTGCGCTCGAGGTTGAGCCGGGCGACGCCGAGATCGGCCTGCGCCTGCTGGTAGGCGGCGGTCGCCTGCTGCAGCGTCGCCTGGGTCTGCTGCTGCTTTTCCTGGCTGACGGCGATGTCGGGCAGCGAGCGATAGCGGTCGGCCTCGCGCGCGGCTTCTTGCATCGAGGCTAGGCGGCTGGCGACGACGGCTTCCGCTTGCTGGACCGCCAGATTGAACCGGGCTTGGTCGACGCGGAAGATCACGTCGCCGGCGTGGACCTGCTGATTGTTGTGCACGAGCACCGCGGCAACCAGCCCGTTCACGTCGGGCGCGATGCCGACCACGTCGGCGCGGACCCGACCGTCGCGAGTCCAGGGCTCCGTCATGTAATACGACCAGAGCCACCATCCGCCGGCCAGGGCGGCGACGACGACGATGGCGGTGACGCCGAACCGGCCGAGGCGCGCGAGAAGTGCTTTCATGGTCCCACCGAAGCGGCGGCGAGTGCCACGATGCCCCAGAGCAGGAGGATCGTGATCGCCAGGTCGAACAAGGCGCGGTGCCAGACGAAGCGGTAGAAGCCGGTGGCGGCGAGCACGCGGCGGAGCAGCGTGCTCACGCCGAGCGCGATCGCCACCCACAGCATCAAGGCCGGGACGAGGACGCCGCCGCCCAGGCCGATCTCCGCCATCAGGCCGCCGCCTGCAGTTCGGCCGGCGAGGTCGGCGCTGGATAGGGGGCGGCGGCGGGGAACAGCGCCCGCCTGATGCCGACCAGCGCCAGCATCGCGCCCTGCATCGCGCCCTGGGCGCCCGGCCCGGGCGTGATCGCAGCGAGCGCGCGATCGATGCAGGCCAATAGCGCGGTCCCGTCCGGCTTGGCCCGGCGCGCCCGGGCGCGGAAATGGACGGCGAGCGCATCCAGCATGGCATCGATCTCCTCGCGCGCCGCCGCCGGCACCCGCCGCCGGGTGCGGCGCAGCGCTACGATGTTCAGCCCTACGCGCAAATCCGCCAGCAAATCCGCCGCGGCCAGGTTGCTGCCGGGGCCGGCGGCGACGATCCGCGGCGCGATCAGGCTGATGCGGTCCAGCATCAGCCCGGCGAACACGGCGCGGTCGCCCTGGCCGCGCCGTTCGGCGGCGACGGCCAGGTCGATCCAGCCCTGCCGCATCAGGCGCCAGGCGCTCCACTCGGCGCCGACCGAGCGGACGATGCGCGTGACGATGGCCGCGGCGCCCATGCCGACGACGAGGGCGATGCCGGAGTTCACGAAGCTGTCGAACTGGGCATTGTAGGTGCTTTGGAGGCTGAGCAACGTCGCCCCGTTGGCGGTCAGCGCCATGCCGATCGCGGCAGTTTGGGGCATGGCGGTGAGGGTGCCGAACAGGAGGAATGGCGGGGCCAGCGCGAGCGCCAGCATGGGGAAGCCGTCGGCGGCGGGCAGGATGGCGAAGAGCAGCGCGGCATCGACCAAGACGGCGACGACGGACCAGGTCAGGAACTGGA
This sequence comes from Acetobacteraceae bacterium, assembly GCA_965276815.1. Classification (GTDB taxonomy): domain Bacteria; phylum Pseudomonadota; class Alphaproteobacteria; order Acetobacterales; family Acetobacteraceae; genus JAVVHH01. The sequence goes on from CBDIBE010000007.1 coordinate 15,375, forward strand.
CGATGGCGGGCACCGGGTCATCGAGGGCGGCGAAGAAGCAGCAGGCGACGGCGGCCAGCTCGGCGGCGACGGCGCCGTCGGCCCAGGCGGCGCCGATCCAGAAGAGGCAGACGAGACCGACCGCAAGGGCGGCCGAGAAGCCGGACCAGAGCGCCCGGCCGTGGTCGCGATGCCGCACTTCGGCCGGCCCGGCGGTGCGGTGGAAGGCGAGTGCGATCGGGAAGGGGCCACCCTGGCGGATGTGGTCTTCGAGCCGGCGGCAGTCTTCGAGCAGGTCGAGCAGCTCGCGCAGCCGCTGGAGCAGGCTGATCTGCAGGAGGGCGGACCAGTCGTGCGGCCCGGTTTGCGCCTGCGTCTGGGCGATGGCGTCCCGCAGCGCCGGCGGCGGGTGCGGGTCCGTGCCGCGGACCCATTGCGCGGCGGTTTCGAGCAGGGATTGCAGCGGCGCGGGCATGCCGGTGTCGCGGACTGCGCGCACGCGGTCGGCGAGCGAGGAGAGGACCGGCAGCAGCATGAGCATGCGGGCGCGGAGGGCGCGGAGGGTGCGGACGGCGTCTGGTGCGGCGGCCGGGTCCCAGCCGAGATAGGAGGTGAGCAGGTCGATCTCGGCGAGGTCGCCGGCGAGGCGGCGGCGTTCGGCGCGCACGGCTTCGTCCTCCTTCTCGCCCGCCAGTGCGGAGCGGCCCCAGCGCGCGGTGTTGCCGAGCCAAGCGTCGAGCCGCGCCAGGAGCACGGGCTGCACGCGGCGGGGGAAGACGACCGAGGCCATCAGGCTGGCGCAGGCGATGCCGAGGCCGATCTCCTCGACGCGGGCGACCGCGGTCAGGAAGATGTCGCCGGGCGTGGCGACGGAGGGGAAGCCGATGATGGCGGCGGTGTAGCCGGCGAGCATGAAGACGTAGCTGCGCGGCGTGCGGTCGAGGAGCGCGAAATAGAGACAAATGCCGATCCAGGCGGCGAGCGCGAGGCTCAGCAGCGCCGGTGCGTCGACGAGGTTCGGCACGAGGGCCACGGCGGCGACGGCGCCGAGCACCGTGCCCATGGCGCGGTAGACCGCTTTGGAGCGCGTGGCGCCGGAGAAGGGCTGCGAGGCGATATAGGCGGAGGCCATGGCCCAGTATGGCCGGTCGAGGTCGAAGGCGAAGCCGATGTAGAGCGCGAGCATCGCGGCGGCAAAGGTGCGGATGGAAAACAGCCACTCCTGCAGGCCTGGAAGCTTCATGGCGTCAATGTAGCAGCGTTGAGTGCCGCCTTCGCAATCCCGTGCGGAGGGTGATAGCGTTCGGGAACAAGCGTCGCCCTCTGCGCGGGCGGCGCTCTCCGCTGTGGAGTTTCGCCCCTCGCATGCCAACACGGCAGATGCACCTGATCGCTTATCTGAAGACCGGTCCGACGGCGATGCACGTGGGCGGCTGGCGGCATCCGGACGCCACGCTGGACGACATATTGGAGCCGTCGCGGTACGAGGCTATCGCGCGGCTGCTTGAGGCGGCCTGCTTTGATGGGTGCTTCTTCGCCGATCTGTTCGGGCTGTACGACGTGCATGACGGCAGCTTCGACGCCTATGTGCGACGGGGCGGGCAGATCAGCTTCCTGGACCCGACGGTCGTGTTGCCGGTGATGGCGGCGGCGACGCGGCATTTGGGGCTGGGGGCGACGCTTTCGACCAGTTTCCATAGTGCGTACCATCTGGCGCGGTGGCTCGCCTCGCTCGACGTGATGAGCAAGGGGCGGGTGGCCTGGAACGTGGTCACCTCGGCGACCGATCTGGAAGCGCGCAATGCGGGGCTGAGCGAGCTGCCGCCCAAGCAGGAGCGGTATGACCGGGCGGACGAGGTGCTGGAGGCTTGTTTCGCGCTGTGGGACGGCTGGGAGGCGGACGCTTTCGTGCTGGATAAGGCGGCGGGCGTGCTGGCCGATCCTTCGAAAGTGCATTACGCCAATTATGCGGGGCGCTGGGTGCGGACGCGGGGGCCGCTGTCGATCCCGCGCAGTCCGCAGGGGCACCCAGTGATCATGCAGGCGGGGAGTTCGGATCGCGGGCGGGATTTTGCGGCGCGCTGGGCGGAGGCGGTGTTCACGATCCAGCGCGGGCAGGACGAGATGCGGGCGTTCTATGACGATTTGAAGGGGCGGATGGCGGCGCGGGGGCGGCCGCCGGGTCATTGCGCGGTGCTGCCGGCGATCTCGGTCGTGCTGGGGGAGACGGAGTCGATCGCGCGGGAACGGGCGGCGTATCTGGACAGCCTGGTGGATCCCGAGCTGAGCCTGGCGACCTCGTCGAGCGGGCTTGGCGCGGATCTTGCCAAGCTGCGGAGCGAAGCGGATTTGAAGACGCTGCAGGGCAATCAGGGGATGGTGGGCACCGAGCAGGTGATCGCGCAGCGGATGCAGGCGGAGGGGATCGGGCTGAAGGAGGCGGCGCTCGAGCGCGAGACGCGCGAGGTGGTCGGGACGGCGAGCCAGGTCGCGGACCGGATGCAGGCGCTGTTCGAGGCGGGCGTGTGCGACGGGTTCGTGGTGGCGCCGACGACTTTTCCCAGCATGTTCGAGCAGTTCTGCCGCAGCGTGGTGCCGGAGCTGCAGCGGCGGGGGCTGTTCCGCAAGGCGTATGCTGGGCGGACGCTGCGCGAGAATCTCAGAAGCTGATGGAGGGCGGAATGGTGACACGACCGATTACGCGGCGCGCGGCCCTGTTGGGCGCTGCAGTCGCCGGGCTGGCGCGCCCGGCTTGGGCCGCCGATCTCAAGGGGACGACGGTGGTGTTCGCGAGCTGGGGCGGGGCGTATCAGGATGCGGAGCGGGCCTGTTACTGCGAGCCGTTTGCGGCGGCGACGGGCGCGCGCGTGGTGCAGGACGGGCCGATGAACGTGGCCAAGTTCCGCGCCATGATCGAGGGCGGCGCGCCGGATTGGGACGTCGCCGACGTCACGATCGACTTCTTGTATGCGGGGACGCCGGACCATTTGTTCGAGCCGATCGACACGGCGATCGTCGATACGAGCCGGATCGCGCCGCAATTCGTCAACAAGTTCGGGGTGGGCTGTATCGTCTGGTCGTATAATCTCGGCTACAGCACCAAGGAATATGCCACGCCGGGCAGCCAGCCGCAGAGCTGGGCGGATTTGTTCGATGTGAAGCGGTTTCCCGGCAAGCGGTCGCTGGCCGACAATGTCGTCTCCACGCTGGAGATTGCGCTGCTGGCCGATGGCGTGCTGCCGGACAAGCTGTATCCGCTGGACGTGGACCGGGCGCTGAAGAAGCTTCATACGATCAAGGGCGATACGATCTTCTGGAGCACGAACTCGCAGTCGCAGCAGCTTTTCGTCGATGGCGAGGTCAATCTGGGGATGATCCTGAACGGGCGGGCATACGACGCGCAGAAAAAGGGCGCGCCGATCGCGATCTCCTGGCAGCAGAACATCCAATCGGTGGACTACCTCGTCGTGCCGCGCGGCAGCCGCAACCGGGCGGCGGCGATGGCGCTGATCAACACGATGGGCGTGGCGGAGAACCAGGCGAAGCTGGCCAACATGATCGCCTACGCGCCGACCAACCCGGCAGCGTTCCAGTTCATCGACGCGCAGGTCAGCCCGTGGCTGTCCACTGCGCCGGACAACGTCAAGCAGGGCTTCGTCATCAACGCCGAGTATTGGCGCGACCACCAGAAGGCGCTGATGGAGCGCTGGGCGTCGTGGAAGCTGTCCTGACGCGCGGGTGATGCGGGGTTGGCTGGTGGTGCCGGCCGTGCTGGTCATGGCGGTGGCGTTTGCGGTGCCGGTAGGTTGGCTGCTATCGCGGGCGTTCACCGACCCGGCGCCGGGGCTGGGCAATTTCGCGCTGCTTTGGGAACGGCCGATCTATCTGCGGGTGATTTGGAATACGGTGCTGGTGAGTGCGGCGGTGACGCCGGTTTGTGTGTTGCTTGGCTTTCCGGTGGCGCACGCGATGGCGCATGGATCGGCGGGGTTGCGGCGGCTGCTCGTGTTTCTGGTGCTGGTGCCGTTCTGGACGAGCATTCTGGTCCGCTGCTTTGCCAATTTGATCCTGCTGCAGCGGCGGGGGCCGTTGAACGAGGCGCTGCTGTGGCTTGGGGTGATCGATCAGCCGCTGTCGCTGGTGTATAATTTGACGGGCGTGTTGCTCGGGGCGGTGCAGGTCCTGTTGCCGTTCGTGATCTTCCCGCTGCATGCGTCGATGGTGCGGATCGAGCCGAGCTGGATGCAGGCGGCGCTGACGATGGGGGCGCGGCCCGCGCGGGCGTTTTGGCGGGTGTATCTGCCGCTGACGGTGCCCGGGCTGCTGACGGGCGCGACGCTCGTTTTCGTCAGTACGCTGGGGTATTACGTGGTGCCGGCGCTGCTGGGCGGCCCGCGCGAGTTGATGATTGCGCAGTTGATCCAGGATCAGATCGGCAATTTCGGCAATTGGGGCGTGGCGGGGGCGCTGTCGCTGGTGCTGATCGTGGGGACGGGCATCTTGCTGTTGGCGGTGCAAGCGACGGTCGGGCTGCGGGCATTCGCGCGATGAAGTTGTGGCGCGCGGCGCGGGGGGCGGCCTGTCTGCTGGTGGCGCTGTATTTGCTGGCGCCGCTGGCGATCGTGGTGATTATTTCGTTCAGCTCGGCGCAGTTCCTGCAGTTTCCGCCGCCGGGTTTCTCGCTGCAATGGTATCGGAACCTGTTGGGTGATCCCGCTTGGACCAGTGCGCTGGCGGTGAGTGCGGAGATCCTGGTGCCCGCTTCGCTGCTGGCGACTGGGCTGGGGACGGCGGCGGCGTATGCGCTGGTGCGGGGCGAGATTCCGGGGGCGGCGGCGATCCAGGCGTTCCTGATGCTGCCGATCGTGGTGCCGGGGATCATTACGGCGGCGGCGCTGTTCGGGGTGTTCCGCGGACTTGGGTTGAATGGGACGCTGCAGGGGTTGGTGATCGGGCATACGGTGCTGACGATGCCGTATGTGGTGGCGACGGTGAGTTCGGCGCTGCGCAGTTTGGACCCGCGGCTGGAGGCGGCGGCGGCGACGCTGGGGGCGCGGCCGTGGACTGGGTTCCGCCGGGTCACGCTGCCGCTGCTGGCACCGGGGATCTTGTCGGGACTGCTGTTTGCGATGGTGGTGTCGTTCGACGAGCTGATTGTTTCGCTGTTCGTCAGTACGGCGCGGGTGCGGCCGGTGCCGGTGCAGATGTGGTCGAATTTGCGGGGCGATTTCGACCCGACGGTGGCGGCGATTGCGTCGCTGTGTTGCTTGTTTGCGGTGACCGTGCTGGCGGCCGATTGGATCATGTCGGGGCGGCGGAACGGGAGGTGACGACGCCGGTCCTCGAGTTGCGCGGGCTGCGCAAGCGGTATGGCGCGCAGTTGGCGGTCGATTCGCTTGACCTGGAGCTGCGGGAGAATGAATTCATGACGTTCCTGGGGCCTTCGGGGTCGGGGAAGACGACGACGCTGATGATGGTGGCCGGGTTGCAGCGGCCGGATGCTGGGTCGATCACGCTGGGCGGGCGGCGGTTGGATGGGGTGCCGCCGTATCGGCGCGACCTTGGGATGGTGTTCCAGAACTACGCACTGTTCCCGCATATGAGTGTGAGCCGGAATCTGGCTTTTCCGCTGGAGGTGCGGGGGGTTGCCCGCGGCGAGATCGCGCGGCTGGTGGCGGATGCGTTGCTGCTGGTGGGGCTGCCGGATTTGGGGCAGCGGTTGCCGCGGGAGCTGTCGGGCGGGCAGCAGCAACGGGTGGCGCTGGCCCGGGCGTTGATCTATCGGCCGGCGCTGTTGCTGATGGACGAGCCGCTGGGCGCGCTGGACCGCAAGCTGCGGGTGGAGATGCAGGTGGAGATCAAGCGGGTGCACCGGGAGCGGCGCACCTCGGTGCTGTACGTCACGCACGACCAGGAGGAGGCGCTGACGATGAGCGACCGGATTGCGGTGTTCAATTTGGGGCGGCTCGAGCAGGTGGGCACGCCAGCGGAGGTTTATGAGCGGCCGGCGACGCGGTTCGTTTGTTCGTTTGTCGGCGAGACTAATTTTTTTGTTGGGGAGGAGGATGGGTGCGGCCGGGTCATGTCGGGGGGGACGGAGCTGCCTTGCCGGGTTCGGGATGCGGCGGCGGGGACGCGGGTGGAGGTTGCTGTCCGGCCGGAACGGGTGCGGGTGGCTTCGGCGGGGGTGGGCTTGGCGGGGCGGGTGGTGGATGTGGTTTATCTTGGCAATGCTCGGAAGGCGGTGGTGTCGCTGGATGGCGGCGGGGAGGCGGTTGCATTGCTGCAGCCGGGTACTTTGGAGGCAGGCGGGTTTGAGCCTGGGGCGCCGGTCCGGCTGAGCTGGGCGGCCGAGCATGGGACGGGGTTCACCGTTGCTCTTTGATTCGTAGGGTTCAGTAGATGGCGAACATGCGGCGGATTTCGGCGGGGTCGCTGGTGCGGGTGAGGGCGAGCATCAGTAGGATGCGGGCTTTTTGCGGGGTCAGGGTGTCGGCGCCGAGGAAGCCGGATTGGCGCAAGGATTCGGTGTCGAGGGCGATGCGGCCGCTGCCGGAGCGCGACGCCTGCACCACGATCACGCCGGATTTCGCGGCGGCGATCAGCGCGGTCTTTTGCGCCGGCGAGGGCGCGCCGGACGGGAAACCGGCCGAGATGATGCCCTTGGCGCCGGCGGCCAGTGCGGCTTGGACGAGCGCTGCGTCGGCGCCGCCATAGGCTGGGATAATGTCGACCCTGGGGAGCGCTTCGAGGGCGGACGTTTCGAATTCGGTGTCGGGCGCGCTGCGGCGGACCGGCTTGCGGTAGATCTCGATCGTGTCGCTGTCGGCGTAGCCGAGCATGCCGAAATCGCGGGAGATGAAGGTCTGCACGCGGTAGTTGGATGTCTTGGTCACGTCGCGCGCCGCGTTGATCTCGTCGTTCAGCACGACGAGCACGCCGAGCCCGCGCGCTGCGGGTGCGGCGGCGACGCGGACGGCGTTCAGCAGGTTCATGCCGCCATCGGCGCCGAGCGCGGAGGAAGGGCGCATCGCGCCGACCACGACGACCGGGACGGCGACCTTGACCGTGAGATTGAGGAAATAGGCGGTCTCCTCGAGGCTCGCGGTGCCGTGGGTGATGACGATGCCGGCCAGGTCCGGCGTGTCGGCCAGCGTGCTTTTGGCCAACCCGGCGAGTGCGAGCCATTCGGTGGGGCCTAGGGCGGTGCTGGCGACGTTCTGGTAGCGGACCGGGACGATTTCGGCCACGCCGTCGAGCTCGGGGACGCTGGCGAGCAGCTCGTCGACATGCATGAACCGGCCGGTCGTTCCGTAGTCGTGCAGATCGAGGCGGTCGGCGCCGACGCCGGAGATGGTGCCGCCGGTTCCGATGACGGCGACCTTGGGTTTGCTGCTCACTTGCGACGTGCTCCTTGGGCGGATTGTCCTGGACCGTAGAGCGGGCTATCGCGGGACCGCAACCACGAAGGGTCGCTCCATGGAATATAGGTTTCTCGGCCGATCGGGCCTGAAAGTGCCGGCGTTGAGCTTCGGCACCGGGACTTTCGGCGGCAAGGGCGATTTTTTTGGCGCTTGGGGCCGCACGGAGGCGGCCGAGGCGCGGCGGCTGGTGGACATCTGCCTCGATGCTGGGCTTACGATGTTCGACAGCGCCGACGGCTATTCCGAGGGCGCGGCCGAGGAGATCCTGGGCGAGGCGATCAAGGGCCGGCGCGACCGTGTGCTGATCTCGACGAAGGCGAATTTCCGGCGCGGGACCGACCCGAACAGCGTCGGTTCGTCGCGCTTCCACCTGCTCCGCGCGGTCGAGGCGGCGTTGCGGCGGCTTGGGACCGATTATATCGACCTGTTTCAGCTGCACGGCTTCGATGCGATGACGCCGGCCGAGGAGGTGGTGTCGACCCTCGACGGCCTCGTGCGCGCCGGGAAGATCCGATATATCGGCGTGTCGAACTTCTCCGGCTGGCACCTGATGAAGTCGCTTGCAGTGGCGGACCGCTATGGCTGGACGCGCTACGTGGCGAACCAGGTGTATTATTCGCTGGCCGGGCGCGAGTACGAGTGGGAGCTGATGCCGCTGGGCCTGGACCAGGGGGTCGGCGCCGTCGTTTGGAGCCCGCTGGGCTGGGGGCGGCTGACCGGGAAGATCCGGCGCGGCCAGGCGATGCCGGAGGTGAGCCGGCTGCACAAGACGGCGGAGCGCGGGCCGCAAGTGCCGGACGAGTTGCTGTTCCGGGTGGTGGACGCGTTGGACGTAGTTGCCGCGGAGACCGGCAGGAGCGTGCCGCAGGTCGCGTTGAACTGGCTGCTGCAGCGGCCGACCGTATCGAGCGTCATCATCGGCGCGCGGGATGAGCAGCAATTGCGGGACAATCTCGGCGCGGTCGAGTTCACGCTGAGCGCGGAGCAGGTGGCGCGGTTGGACGAGGCGAGCGCGGTCCGGCCGGTTTATCCGTACTGGCACCAGCGCGGATTTCCCGAGCGGAATCCGCTGCCGGTCTGACCCGGCACTGGCATCCTTGTTGCGGCGGCGAGATGGGTGCTGGAGATGGCGTTCCTGTCATTGCGAGGAGCGAAGCGACGAAGCAATCCAGGTCCGCGTGGGTCCGTGCCGCCCTGGATCGCCATGCCGCTTGGCGGCTTGCAATGAAGCGTCATTGCTCGAGAGCATTCCGGCCGGTTCACCAAGGAACCGTGCGGCCGAGATAGTCGAGATATTCCAGGCCGGGCTTTTTCCACTTCGATAGCAGGACGTTCACGCGACGGCTATGCCGGAAGGAGTTCAGGTTTAACGCTCATCCACTACGCGAAACGCGAGATAGACTCCGGTCCAAAGAAATTGAGATGCTGTCTAGACCGCTATCGCCCTGACTGTGTCAGGGCGGCGGTCTAGCTACTTTTGGTGGCGAGCAACTTTGTCGCATGACTGGCGTCGCTGTCGCGATTCCAGTCAGTTTCCACCGAGATTTCGACCCGCCAGGGATGAAACTGTGGCAGCGTGTGTTGGTCGTCGGCGGAGAGGTCGGCTTCGCTCTGTGGTGCGTTCGAGCCCGTCAGTCAGTGGGACCCGGGGTTCCCCCAAGCACCCCCAATTGCGCCACGGACCGCGAGGTCCCGGAGCGCGCTGTCTAGAGTTTACTCCTTGGGTGCCCTGCGCCGGCGATGGCAACGCAACCCTTAGGAGGCCGCGGTCATGGAGGTTCTCTATCCACGCTGTGCCGGTCTGGACGTGCATAAGGATACGGTGGTCGCCTGCGTTCGGGTGGCCGAGGGCGGCAAGGCCCGAACCGAGGTGCGCAGCTTTGCGACGACCACGCCGGGATTATTGGCCTTGAGTGAGTGGCTGGCGGCGAACGGCTGCACGCACGTCGCCATGGAGTCCACCGGGGTTTACTGGAAGCCGGTCTGGAACATCCTGGCCGATGGCGAGGTTACGCTGATCCTGGCCAACGCCGTGCATGTCAAGAACGTGCCCGGCCGCAAGACCGACGTCGCCGATGCCGTTTGGCTTGCGGATCTGCTGGCGCACGGGCTGATCCGGCCGAGCTTTGTGCCGGAACCGGCAACCCAGGCCATGCGTGCGCTGCTGCGCACCCGCAAGCAGCTGGTTGGCGAACAGGCCAGCCACATCCAGCGCATCCAGAAGGTGCTGGAGGACGCCAACCCTCAAACTCGCCTCGGTATTGACCGACATCATGGGGATGAGTGGCCGCGCCATTCTGACCGCGCTGATCGAGGGCGAGCGCGAGCCTGACAGGTTGCTCGCCTTGATCGACCGCCGGGTCAAGGCCCCGCGGGACAAGGTCCGTGCCGCCTTATGCGGGCGCATCACGGAGCGGCACCGCTTCCTGTTACGGCTGCACCTGCGTCAGATCGACGCCCTGAACGATGCGGTCGCCGAGATCGACCAAGAGGTGGACCGCGACCTCGCGCCTTTTCGCAAAGCGGTCCGCCTGTTGCGGACCATTCCCGGGGTGAGTGACCTCAGTGCTCAGGTCATCGTCTCTGAAATCGGCATCGACATGAGCCGCTTTGCGACCGCTGGCCACCTGATCTCATGGGCCGGGCTGTGTCCGCGCAGTGACGAGAGTGCTGGCAAACGGCGCTCGACCCGCCTGCGCAAAGGGGCGCCGTGGCTGAAGACCACGCTGATCCAGTGCGCCTGGGCCGGGGCGCGGACAAAGGCCAGCTATCTGCATGCCCAATACCGCCGCCTCGCCCAGCGCCGTGGGCCGAAGAAGGCCGTTTGCGCTGTTGCCGCCTCCATCCTCACTGCCGCGTTCCATATGCTGCGCGACGACGTCGTGTATCGCGACCTCGGCCCAGACCACCTTCAGCAAAACACGCCACAGGCCCAAGCCAAGCGTCTGGCACATCGGATCGCCAAGCTGGGCTTCACTTGCACGATCGCCCCAGCGGCTCTCGTTTCTGTCTAGGGCGACGTTGCTCTAGCGCCCACGAGCTTGAATAAGCCGCAACGAAAAGATATGTTTCGTTGCAACTGCCGGGTGGTGGGCCGATGTCAAGGAGGCGTGCGGCGAGTGTGATCACGCTCTTGCCGCTGGCGATGTTGTGCCTAGCCGCGTTGCTCTGCCGCGATTTGGCCGACCGATTCGCGCCGCCATTCTTGGACAAAACGGGCTTGCAGCTGACCATCGACCGCTATCGCGCGAGCCGTCACGTCATCGCGTACCAGGACTGGGTCAACCGGCAGCCGGAGCTCGGCAGGCTTCAAGGCGCGACGTTCCAGGCCATGCTGACCAGGATCCTGGCGCAAGCCGCGAAGACGCTGAAGACGCTGGCGACCGCCAAGAACAAGAGCATCAACCTCAACGCCGCCTATGACGACGGCCAGCTGAACATCTATCTCATGCAATCGGGGCCGGATGACGATCCAGAGGACCTATTGCCCCGCGCCCATGCCACAAACAATGCGACGCTCATTTTCGGCAACGTCATCCTGATCGATCTCAGGCTTTTTGACCAGCTAGCGTCGATGTTCTACCAAACCGACGATGAATGGCTGCGGGCCAATCCGGCCTGCCCGGCCTACGCCCATGCCGGCGCCGACGATCCGTTACTGGTGAATGTGCCCGCGACCCCGGCAGCAGAACGATGCCTTGACGCAAGGATGATGCAGCACATCGACAGGATGCTGCGCCTCCAGGCCCCGCTCTGGGTCGTTCTGCATGAGATCGGGCACTATGCTTATGGCGACGGGGCCAATTTCGTCCATATGACGCCGGGCGAGGTCAGTGAGGCGGAACGACGGGCCGACGGCTTCGTTCTGCGGGTGGCCCGCCAGGATTCGGGCACGACCCTGTTTCAGCTGACGGTGCCGGTCGGCACCATCCTAAATGCGAGCATCCCGAAGCAATTTGGCATGCGCCTGCTCGATTTGGAGCAGTCGGCGGCGAGCCCTACTATTTGCATGGCGGCAGGTACGCATCCGCCGATCGCCTATCGCGCGCTGAGCTTGGAATCGCTTGCCGTCGACGCTTACATTGCGGCGGGCGGCTTCTTTGAGTTTTCCGACGCAGGAGACGTGATCAGCACCGATCGTAACAAATACGCGGATCTGCTAAAGCGCATCCACCTCGTGCCCAGCAACAGCCTGACTTGCATTTTGCGCGGCTGGCTTTCTCACGATGGATAGCAGCACCCCGATGCGGTGGACCAATGGCATACTCGCCCTTGCTGGATTGGCGATCATCGGCGTCGCCATGTTGTGGAAGCCGGGAAACCTGCCGGACCTTTTCTTCACTGACGCCGCCCCGCCATCGGCGGCAGGCGTCATCACGGTCTCCTACATTCTCGCCATGTTTCTGCTGATGGTGCTCGGCATCCTGCTGGGCCAATTCTATGCCGTGCTGGCGCCCAACCGGCCGCCGATCCCGATCTGGCGGGAATTTGTTTCCCTGCTCGGCAGTCGCGAGCTGGCACGGTCGATCCTGGCGTCGCCGATCGTCTTCGGCGTGGTCTATTCGCTCGCCCTGCGCAATCCCGATCCCATCATGGTGGGCATCATCGCCCTGCAGAACGGCTTCTTCTGCCATTCGGTCATCAACCAAATGAGCCGTCATCCGGCAGCGACGACGAAAGACGATACGAGTTCGGGGCCGGAGCCGGACGCCGCGGCAGACAAGGCGCCGAGGCGGAGGCGGACATCAGCGCCTCGTTGAACCCGCGAGGCAAGGCGTTCGGATCATGTTGCGACGGCGCGAATTCCCTCCGCCACGCGGTCGAGGCTTTTCTCGGTCAGCGCGGCCATGCATAGACGGCCGTCGCTGACGCCGTAGATGGCGAACTCCTCCTTGAGCCGGGTCATTTGCTTGGCGCTCAGGCCGGAGTAGGAGAACAGGCCGCGCTGGCGGATCAGGCGGCTGAAATCGGCGCGGTTGTTGCCAGCGAGGCGTTCGACCAAGCCTTGCCGCATGCGCAGGATCCGCTGGCGCATGCCTTCCAGCTCCGTTTCCCAAGCGGTCCGTAGCTCGGGGTCGGATAGGATGGCCGAGACCAGTAGCGCGCCGTGCGAGGGCGGGGTGGAGTAGTTGGTGCGGATCGCGACCTTGGCCTGGTCGTGCACCAGGGCGGCCTGTTTGGCATCGGAGGCGACGATGGAGAGGGCGCCGACGCGCTCGCCGTAGAGGCCGAAGGATTTGGAGAACGAGGTCGCAACGAAGAGCGGCAGGCCGGACTTGGCGAGCAGGCGGGCCGGGGCGCTGTCGGGCTCGAGGCCCTCGGCGAAGCCGGCGTAGGCCATGTCCAGGACGACTGGGAGGCGCCGCCCGGCGACGAGGCCGGCGAGTTCCTGCCAGTTTTCGGGGGTGAGGTCGGCGCCGGTCGGGTTGTGGCAGCAGGCGTGCAAGAGGAGGACGGTGTCCGGCGGCATGGCGGCGATGCTGGCGCGCATGGCGGGCCAGTCGACGCCGCCGGTGGCCGGGTCGAAGTAGGGGTATTCGGTCGTACGGAGGCCGGCGCCGGCGAAGATGCTGGGATGGTTGCCCCAGGTTGGCCGGCTCATGGCGATGGTGGTTTGCGGGGCGAGGTGGTGGATCATGTCCGCGGCGAGCTTGAGCGCGCCGGTGCCGCCCAGGCTCTGCACCGTCACGATCCGGTCGCCGTCCAAGCCGAGGAGCGCGTCGCCGAACACCAGGCGCTTCGTGGCCTCGCGCAGCGGCGGCGAGCCGTCGGGCAGCAGGTAGCCCCAGTTGGTGAGGCGGGCCGAGGTGAGGCGCTCGGCTTGCTTGACCACGTCGAGGATGGTGACGCGGCCGTCCTCGTCGTAGTACATGCCGACGCCGAGATTGACCTTGTTCGGGCGCGGATCGGCGGCGAATTCCTGAAACCCGGCCATGATCGGGTCGAGCTTCTCGGGCTGCAGCGCGTCGAACAGAGACATTGGCGGTTTTCCGGTTGCTTCTTGGAAGGCGTGGATGGTCCGCCTGCGCGGATCATGACGTTGGGGGGTATATTACTGTTGGGTTTCGGGGTCGAGCCAGTTGGTGATGAGCTGGATCTGGCCGGGGCTCATCAGGGCCGGGGCGTGGCCGCAGAGGGGGATCTCGACGATCTCCGTGGGCGGGCCGCGGCGCTGCATTTCGGCCACGGTGACCGGCAGGAGCAGGTCTGATTCGGCGCCGCGCAGCACGAAGGTTGGACAGGTGATGGCGTCCCAATAGGTCCAGAGACTGAGGTTGAAGAACCAGCCGGGCCGGAACGCCGCGGTGATTTCCGGGTCGGCCAGCTTGCGCCATGAACCGTCGGCGGCCGGCTCGAGATTGTAGTAGGTGAGGTGACGCCATTGCTCGTCGGAGAGGTCGCCGAACGGGGCGAGCTCGCGCCGGTAATAGGCGATGGCGGCGTCGAGGCCGGGGAAGCCGGGCGGGGCGTGGCGCACGGATGCGGCCAGGCGGTGCAGCGCTTGCCAGGGCAGGAAGGGGCCGATGTCGTTGATGACCAGGCGGCGGATCGCCGTGTGCTTCTGGCCGGCGGCGACCATGCCGATGAGGCCGCCGAGCGAGGTGCCGATCCAACTGACCTCGTCGGCGCCGATCGCGGCGATCAGCGCCGTCATGTCGAGGACGTATTGCGGCAGGTTGTAGTCTTGCGGAATGCCGAGCCAGTCGCTGCGGCCGCGCCCCGCGAGGTCGGGGCAGACCACGCGCCAGCCGCGGTCGGCTAGCGCCGCCGCGAGTAGGTCGAAGTCGCGGCCTTGCCGCGATAGGCCGTGCACGCAGAGGGCGGTGCGGGAGGCCCGCGGATCGCCCCACTCGACATAGGCGATGCGGTGGAAACCTGCCTTGGAGACGGAGAGGACCGAGCCGTGGCGGTCCGGCTGCCGCCGCTGCCTCATACCAACGGTCACGGAGGATGACCGTTGGTATGAGTCTTTCTCTGGCGCGCCGCCGCCCACCAACCCGGCGCGCGATACCATCGGCGCGACGCGATGGAAGAGTCATCGCATCGTGCCGCTGGTATCATTCCCCCGCTATCGCCTCGCCGGTGATGTTGGCGTGGGCTTCCTGCAGGGTCTCGAACACGTGCGGGGCGAGGGCGCGTTCGGCGAGGCTGGCGCCGAGCTTGAGGCGCATGAAGGCGCTGGTCGTGTAGCGCGACGCGGTCGTGTAGTAGCGCTGTTGCAGGTAGGTGATCATCGAGAAGAAGGCGTCGGAGACGGCCGGGTCGAGGGTGAAGCCGTCATAGTTGATGATGACGGCGATGCGGTGGCCGATGGCGCGGCAGCGGGTTTCGACTTCGCGGCGGACGAGCTCGACTTCGTCGGTGGTGCGGACCTGGAAGCCTTCGTAGTTGATGAACAACGTGTCGCGCTCGGGGTCGAAGCTGATGCGGTCGGCCATGCCGAGGCCGAGCAGGATCTGCTCCATGCCCATCGGGTCGGGCAGGAACAGTCTGATGTCCATCGGCTTGGGGTCGTGGATGATGGGGCGGAAGGCCATGTGGGCCAGGATGTCGCGGTCGATGTCGATGCCGGGGGCCACTTCGGTGAGTTCGACGCCTTCGGCGGTGCGGCGGAAGACGCAGCGCTCGGTGACGTAGAGGACGTTCTGGCCGGTTTCGCCGGCCAAGGCGCCGCTGAAGGTGACTTGCTCGACCTGGTCGATGAATTTGGGCGCGCGGCCTTCGTGGACGACGCGCAGGCGGCCGTCTTCAATGGTGATGGTCAGGCCGCCGGCGGTGAAGGCGCCGGTGAACACGACTTTGCGGGCGTTCTGGCTGATGTTGATGAAGCCGCCGGCGCCGGCGAGGCGGCCGCCGAAGCGGCTGACGTTGACATTGCCCTCGCGGTCCGCCTGCGCCATGCCGAGCACGGCGAGGTCGAGGCCGCCGCCGTCGTAGAAGTCGAATTGCTGGTTTTGCTGGATGACGGCGTCCGGGTTGAGGGCGGCGCCGAAATTGAGGCCGCCCTGCGGCATGCCGCCGATGACGCCGGGCTCGGCGGTCAGCGTGACCCAGCGCAGCACCTTTTCCTCGGCGGCGACGGCGGCGACGCCCTCCGGCATGCCGATGCCGAGATTGACCACGCCGCCGGGCGGCAGTTCGAGGGCGGCGCGGCGGGCGATTATCTTGCGCTCGTCGAGCGGCAGGGCGGCGATGCGGTCCAAGGGCACGCGGATCTGGCCGGAGAAGGCGCCGTTGTGGGGCGCACCATAGGTCTGCCAATGGTTGGCCGGGTCGGCGAGCACGACGCAGTCGACCAGGACGCCCGGCACCTGGACCCGGCGGGCGTCGAGCGAGCCTTCCTGGGCGAGGCGTTCGACCTGGGCGATGACGAAACCGCGCGAATTCTTGGCGGCCATGGCGGCGGGCAGCGCGTCGAGGGTGAGGGCTTCGCGCTCCATGGTCAGGTTGCCGGCGGTGTCGGCGGTGGTGCCGCGGATGAAGGCGACCTGGATCGGGAAGGCTTTGTAGAGCAGGTATTCCTGGCCGCCGATCGTGTGCAGTTCGACGAGGTCCTCGGTGGTGCGGGCGTTGAGCTTGCCGCCCTCGACGCGGGGGTCGACGAAGGTGCGCAGGCCGACGCGGGAGAGCAGCCCGGCGCGGCGGGCGGCGATGTCGCGGTAGAGCTGGGCGATGCAGCCGAGCGGCAGGTTGTAGGCCTCGATGTCGCCGTCGAGGGCGAGCTTGCCGAGTTTCGGCACCAGTGACCAATGGCCGCCGATGGCGCGGCGGACCAGGCCGGGGATGGCGATCTGGTTGAGGCCGCGCTCGCGCCCGTCGCCGGGGGCGGCGGCGAATACCAGGGTGAGGTCGCGGGGGGTGCCGGTCTGGCGGAAGCGCTGGGCGAGGGCGCCGAGAAGTTCGTCCGGCGTGCCGATGCCGACGAAGCCGGCGATGGAGACGGTGTCGCCGGGCTGGATGATGGCGACGGCCTCGGCGGCGGAGACGACCTTGTTTTTCATGCCGCCGGGTCGTGAATGACGAGGAAGGCGGCGACGGCGGGGGCGAAGAGTTGCTGCGACTTGCCGCCGACGAAGACGCCGACATGGCCGCCGGGCAGGCCGAGCTCCTGATAGTCGTTCGTGCCGATCTTCGAGCCGAGGGCGCGCGAGGTGGCGGGCGGGATGATGTGGTCGTCGCGGGCGTAGACATTGAGCACCGGCATGGTGATGCGGCCGAGATCGACGCGCTCGCCCTCCAGCTCCCACTCGTTCTTGACCAGCTTGTTCTGCTGGTAGAGGTCTTTCAGCCATTGCTTGGCGGCCTCGCCGGGGTGGTCCGGGCGGTCGGCGATCCACTTCTCCATGCGCAGCCAGTTGAGCAGCCGCGTCTCGTCGTCGACGATATCGAGCATGTCGAGGTTGTACTTCATCATGGTGCGCATGGGGGTCATCTGGTTGAAGACCGCGCCGATGAATTCACCGGGGAGGTTGCCGTTGGCTTCGATCAAGCGGTCGATGTCGGCCGGGTCGAGGCTGCGGGTCCAGATGTTGATGAAGCCGTGGCCTTTGCGGTTCTCGACGGTGTCGGCGTGGAAGTCGATCGGGGTGATGGTGAGAACCAGGGTGTTGACCTTCTGCGGGCGCAGGGCGGCGTAGGCGGTGGTGAAGACGCCGCCCTCGCAGACACCGAGTAGGTTGATCTTGTCGGCTTTGGCGCGGCGGGCGATTTCGTCGATGCAATCGGCGAGGTAGCCGAGGATGTAGTCATCGAGCATGAGGTAGCGGTCGGCGCGGGAGGGGTTGCCCCAGTCGACGACGTAGAGGTCGAGGCCGAGGTTGAGCAGGTTGCGGACCAGCGACCGGTCTTCCTGCAGATCGGTCATCGTCCAGCGCCCGATCAGCCCGTAGCAGATCAGCACCGGGATGCCGATCCGTTGCTCGGCCAATGGGCGATAGTGGAACAGGCTGACTTTGTCCTGCTGCCAGACCAGGTCCTTCGGCGTGGTGGCGATCTCGACGCCGCTGTCCTTGATGGCCTGCAGCAGGCGGCCGCCGGTAAGCAGCTTGGCGCCCAGCTTGGCGGCTTCGGCGATGATGGTTTCGGCTTGGTTAGGGCTGGGCGTCGGCATTGCGCGTTCCCTTGCGGATCTTGGTCTTTGCGACCGCCGGCTCTGGCGCGGCCCGGCGGAGGCGGCGGAGCTCGCGGCGCATCTCGGTGACGGTGCGGTGCAGGTCGTCGAGCTCGGTGCGGGTGGGCAGACCGTATTGCCGGCCGAGGTGCTCGACCAAGTCCTGCTGCGCCAGCTTCAGATCGGTCGTGGCGCGGATCATCGCGCGCTGCGTGCGCAGATAGGGGTCGGAGCGTTGGGCTTCGAGCAATTGGTGGTTGGCGATCTCGGTCCAGAGCGCCATGACCTGCTTGGGGTCCAGTGAACCGCCTTCGGCGACGGCGCGGGTGCTCAGCTCCTCGGCGAAGCGCTTGCCGGCCTTGGTCCAGGCTTCCAGCACGACGGCGTTGTGCTCGAGCGAGCCGCGGCGCATTTGCAGCCAGGCTTGGCTCACCTTGGCGTAGCGGCGCTCGAGGTCGAACAGATCGGCCAGGCGCGGGCCCTCGGCCATGTGGGCGAGCGCCTCGTCCATGTCGCTGGGGCCGACGAGCCATTGCCGCGCGTCGGCGATGCGGCCGAAGAGGGCGGCGACGGTGCCGTCACCCTCGGCGCCGCCGAACTTGGCGAGTTTGCCGGCGAGCTCGGCCGAGGTCGCGGCGGCGGCCGACCATAGCTTCATCGTCGCGTCGGCCGCCTTGGACAGATCGGCGGTGTCCGCGGCAAGGGCGGGCAGCTTGCCGGAGACGAGGGCCTGCATGCCCTCGGTCATGGCGCGGGCCGCCTGCTGCTGGGCGCGCAGCATGGCCTCGCCTTGCGCCGACCAGAGGTCGGTCAGCACCTTGGCATAGTCGCTCACGGGTCGAACTCGATGACCTGGCGGACGGCCTTGCCTTCGTGCAGGCGATCGAAGCCTTCGTTGATCTGGTCCAGCTTCAGCTTGCCGCTCATCAGCCGGTCCACCGGCAGCTTGCCGGCCTGGTAGAGCCCGACATAGCGCGGGAGGTCGCGGGCGGGGACGCAGGTGCCGATATAGCTGCCTTTGACGGTGCGCTCCTCGGCCACGAGCTGCACCAGCGGCAGCGGGAGTGCGGCGCCGGGCGGGGGCAGGCCGGCGGTGATGGTGGTGCCGCCGCGGCGGGTGATCTTGTAGGCCAGTTCCATGGCGCGGACGGCGCCGGCCATCTCGAAGGCGAAGTCCACCCCGCCGCCGGTGATGTCGCGGACCTGCTCGGCCGCGTCCGGATCGCGTGCGTTGACGGTGTGGGTTGCGCCGAGCTGGCGGGCGAGGCCGAGCTTGTCGTCGGCCAGGTCGATGGCGATGATCTGGCGCGCGCCGGACGCGACCGCGCCCAGCACCGAGGAGAGGCCGACGCCGCCGAGGCCGATCACGGCCGCGGTCTGCCCGGGCATCAGCCGGCCGGTGTTGACCACGGCGCCGACGCCGGTCAGCACGGCGCAGCCGAACAGCGCCGCCTCGTCGAGCGGCAGTGCGGGGTCCACCTTGACCAGCGAGCGGCGCGAGACGACGCAATGGTCGGCAAAGCCGGAGACGCCGAGGTGATGGTTGATCTCGGCGCCGTCGCAGTGCAGCCGGCGCTGGCCGGAGAGCAGGGTGCCGGCGCCGTTGGCGGCGGCGCCGGGTTCACAGAGGGCCGGGCGGCCTTCGGCGCAGGGCACGCAATGGCCGCAGGAGGGCATGAACACCATGACGACGTGGTCGCCCACGGCGAGGTCGGTCACGTCCTCGCCGAGCACCTCGACCACTCCGGCCGATTCATGGCCGAGGGCCATGGGCATCGGCCTTGGCCGGTCGCCGTTGATGACTGAGAGGTCGGAGTGGCACAGCCCGGCAGCCGCCACGCGCACCAGCACCTCGCCCCGGCCCGGCGGATCGAGTTCCAGCTCGGCGATGCGCAACGGCTTGCTTTTGGCGTAGGGCGGTTGGACGCCCATACGGTCCAACACCGCGGCCCGGATCTTCATTGCTGCCCTCCCGACACTGCCTTCAACGAATCCGACGGCGCGGAGTTGACAACAGCTTCTCCGGCCGCTTCGGACGTCGATGCAGTTTGGCTGGCGGCCGCGCCGCTGTCACCTGGTGGATCCGCCGGGCAAACAGCGGCTCGCGAAAAAGGTCGGGCCCCGCCGTTGCCGGCGAGGCCCTGGTGACGGTCACGTTCGTATCAGTTCATCGTGTAGTTCTGGCTGTTGGCGAAGCTGATCCGCGTCGTCCGGCACAGGTTGACGTTGCGGAAGGCCTCGTTGCCGCCGCTGTGGTAGGTGACGCGCACGTCGAACATGCAGCCTCTCGAGCCCGGATCGACGGTGACTGTACCGCCGGTGAGCAGAACCCGGTCGCCCAGGAGATCGGGGCCCCAATTGTTCGACGAAACCGGCGAGACTTGGATGATGTCGATGTTCTGCCCGCTGATGTTGCGAAGATCGAACTTGGCGGGCTCGTTGGCGTGGGCGGCGCCGACCGAAACGACGGCGGCGAACCCGGCGGCGAGAATGGTTTTCATGCACATGGTGATCTCTCCGTTTCTGCCGTCCGCATCAGCGCGGCGACAGGAACGGTTTTGACGAATTGGTCGCAG
Source organism: Acetobacteraceae bacterium (assembly GCA_965276815.1). Taxonomy (GTDB): domain Bacteria; phylum Pseudomonadota; class Alphaproteobacteria; order Acetobacterales; family Acetobacteraceae; genus JAVVHH01. The sequence continues at coordinate 35,465 of CBDIBE010000007.1, forward strand.
CGCCGAACTGAAATGCTTCACAGCGCGGAACGGCGGGGTGGCCGGGTCAGGGCGGCGGGTCTGCGCCCAGCAGCCGGAGCAGGTTTTCCCGCGCGCGGCGGTTGTGCAGTCGCATGAGCCGCTCGGCCTCGTCGGGGTCGCGCCGCTCGATCGCGACCAGGACGGCGTGATGCTCCTTGACCGCCGCCGCGTGCCGCTGGCCGAAGTTGGATGAGCGCAGCCGCAGCAATCTGAGCATGCCGTACAGGTCGCGGCAGAGCATGCCGTAGATCCAGCGGTTCCGGCTGCCGCGCACGATCTGCACGTGGAAGTCGTTGTCGGCCGTGCCTTGGCGGAACGGGCCGCCCTGCAGATCGGCTTGGACCGCCTTGCTGTGCTCGCCGAGGCAGGCCCGGAGCGCCCGCGTTTCGTGCAGCGACATCGATTCCGCGGCCAGGCGGCTCGCCATGCCCTCCAGCGCCTCGCGGGTCTGCAGCAGCTGCTCGACCTCGTCGAGCGACGGGTTGACCACGCGGGTGCCGGCGAAGGGCGAACGTTCCAGCAGCCGCCGCCCTTCCAGCGTGCGCACCGCCTCGCGGACGGCGCCGCGGCCGATGCCGAAGCGCTGGGCGAGGGCTTGTTCGGAAACGCGCGCGCCCGCGGCGATCTCGCCTGCGTAGATTGCCGCTTCCAGCCGGTCGACGGCGTCGTCGACCAGCGCCCTCGGGCCGGACTTAGCTGTCTCGAACGCCATGATCGCCCCCCCGTGTGCGGAGACATGTTGACATCTGTCGTCATCTGTCGACAATCCATTCAATTGTAGACCGCTTTAGGGAGCGAACGAAACCATGGATGGGGTGACCCTCGCAGACAAAGCGCCGCTCGATGTCGTCGTCCTGTTTCCGCAGCTGGCCGAGGTGAGCGATGCCGGGTTGCGCGACGCCGCGATCGCGGTGTGGCAGGAGCTGTGGAGCATGAGTGCGTGGACCGATATCCACGAGGTGCCGACCTCGACGTCGATCCCGTATCCCACCGTGCCGCACAACCGGGCCGTGCTGACCATGGCGCTTGCGGTGGCGGACGCGTTTGCCGCCTATCACCGGATCGCGGTGGACCGCGACCGGCTGATCGTGGCCGCGGTGCTGCAGGATGCCAGCAAGATCGTCGAGTTTGCCCGCGACGCGGACGGCAAGGTCGCCGCGACGGAGCGCGGGCGGCATTACCCGCACGCCTTCTGGGCCGCGCACGTGGCGCTGCGGCATGGCATTCCGGACGAGATCGTCAATATCATCCTGACGCATACGCCGCACTCGCCGAAGTTCCCGCACTCGCTGGAAGGCAAGATTCTTTACTATGTCGACCAGATCGACGTGCTCGGGATCCACGGCGATCGCTGGCGCAAGGACATCACTATCACGAAATGACCGGCCAGAGGCCGGCGGAGGACCGCTCATGATCCGAACTATCCCGTTGCTGATTGCCGCCTGCGTCCTTGCGAGCCCGGCCTGGGCCGCGGACACGTACCCGAACAGCCCGATCACGGTGATTGTTCCTGGGCCACCCGGCGGGGGGACGGACACGCTCGCGCGACAGCTCGCCGCTTCGGTCGAGCCGATGCTCGGACAGCGCGTCATCGTCGAGAACAAGGCCGGCGCCGGCGGGGCGCTCGGCATGACGGTGCTGACCCAGGCGAAGCCGGACGGCTACACCTTGGCCTTCGTGCATAATGGGCCGCTGACGGCGCTGCCTAATACGATGAAGGTCAGCTACTCGCTCGATACTTACAAGCCGATCCTGCAGGTCGGTTACAGCTCCTATGTGATGTGCGTGCAGCCAAGTTTCCCGGCCAACGACGCCAAGAGCTTCCTCAAGGAGCTGCACGACCATCCCGGCAAGTACACCTACGGCGATGATGGGGTTGGCGGGACGATGAATCTCGCCGCCGAGCAGATCTTCCGCAAGTTCGACGTCAAGGCGACTGCGGTCCCGTTCGGCGGCGCCGGCGAGACGGCGCGCAACTTCCTGGGCAACCACATCGACATCTATGGCGGTTCGTTCCAGGCGATCGAGCAGCAGATGAAGGCCGGGAAGGCCAAGTGCCTGCTGCTGACCTCGGCAAAGGACAACCCGGCGGCGCCGCAGGCTTCCGGGCTCGACGCGCTGGGGATCCCGCAGATGAGCGCCGGGCTATGGTGGGGCCTGGTCGGGCCGAAGGACCTGCCGGATTCGATCGTCAAGACGCTGCAGGACGCCTTCACCAAAGCCGCCGAGACGCCGCGGGTGCACGACGCGCTGGTGGCGATCGATGCGGAGCCGGTGGTGCACGGGCCGGCGGAGTATCGGGCCATGATCCAGCACGAACTGGGCCAGTTCGCGCAGACGGCCACCGCGATGGGGCTGAAGAAGTGAGGGATGCGACCATGAACAAGAGCCAGCTTCTGCGCGACCTGATCGCCAGCCCGGACATCCTGATCCTGCCCGGCATTTTCGACGGGTTCAGCGCCCGGCTCACCCAAGCGTCTGGGTTCAAGGGTGGCTTTCTGACCGGGTCGGGGATCAGCGAGGCCAGCCTGGGCTGGGCCGATCGCGGCATCATGGGCATGGAGGAGAACCTGCGCGTGTGCCGGGCGCTGGCCGCATGTTGCGACCTGCCGCTGCTGGCCGATGCGGATACCGGCTACGGCAATGCGGTGAACGTCCATTTCACCATCCGCGCGTTCGATCGGGCGGGCGTCGCCGGCGTGATGATCGAGGACCAGCTTTGGCCCAAGCGGTGCGGCCACATGAAGGGCAAGGAGGTCGTCTCGGCCGAAGAGGGCGCCGAGAAGATCCGCGCCGCGGCCGACGCGCGGCATACGCCGGAGCTGGTCATCATGTCGCGCACGGACGTGCTGGCGACGCATGGCATCGAGGAGGTGATCCGGCGGCTGACGATGTATCGCGAGGCCGGGGCCGACCTGCTGTTTGCCGATGCGCTGCTCTCGCCCGAGCATATCCGCACGGTCGCGGCCAACGTGCCCGGCCCGCTCTGCGTCAATATGGGGTTTGGCATCCGCAACCGCTCCACCACCGCGCTGCTGTCGCCGCGGCAGCTCGAGGATCTCGGCGTGGCGGTCGTGATCTACCCGCGCATGCTTACTGCGGCCGCGATCCAGGGCATGAAGAACGCGATCGGCGTGCTGCAGGATGTGATGCGGACCGGCGTGGTCGAGGACCGCCCGGACCTGCTGGTGTCGTTCGAGGAGCTGAACACGCTCGTCGGCATGGAGGAGATCGACCGGATCGAGGAACGTTACCTCACGCCCGAGCAGTATCGCGCCAAATATGCCGGTGCGACGCATGAGGCGACGCAGGACGTTGCGCCGAAAGCCGCCGAGTGACGGCAGCCGCTTCCTTTCACTGAAAGACAAAACATGCAGACGAAAATTCAGGCGATGCGGGCGCTGCTCGGCTCCGGCAAGATTATCGTCTCGCCCGGCGTGTTCGACGGCTACAGCGCCCGGTTGATCGAGAAGAAGGGCTACAAGGCGGCTTCCGTCAGTGGTGCGGGCCTGGCCAATTCGCGGCTCAGCATCCCCGATATCGGCATCCTATCGCTGACGGAGAACGTCGAGGCCTGCACCATGCTGGCGCGCAGCGTCGAGATCCCGATGATGGCGGACGCCGATAACGGCTATGGCAACCAGGTCACGGTCTACCACACGGTGCAGTTCTTCGAGGCGTCTGGGATCGTCGGGATCAATATCGAGGACCAGGTCAGCCCCAAGCGCTGCGGCCACATGCACGGCAAGGAGCTGGTCGACCGGCGCGAGGCGGCGAAGAAGATCGAGGCGGCGGTGGCCGCCAAGAAGGACCCTGGGTTCATCATCAACGCGCGGACCGACGCGATCGCGGTCGAAGGTTTCGAGGCGGCGCTCGAGCGCGCCAAACTGTATGTCGCGGCGGGCGCCGACATGATCTACCCGGACGCGATCCGCTCGGAAGACCAGATCAAGCGCTTCGTCGAGGAAGTGGGCGCGCCGGTCAGCATCAACATGGGCTTCGGCACGCGCAGCCGGCCGACCACCCCGCTGCTCTCGGTCAAGCGGCTCGGCAAGATCGGCGTGGCGCGCGCCACCTTCGCCCGCATGCTGACCTCGGCCGCGATCATGGGCATGATGAAGGTGCTCGACCTGCTGATGGACGGCGCGGAGACCGGGACCGTGCACGACCGGCCGGATTTGCAGGTCGGCATGGAGGAGATCACCGACCTGATGGGCTATGGGCTGATCGACCGGCTGGAACAGCAATTCCTGCTCGAGGAAGAGATGGCCCGGAAATACGGCGAGGGCGAGCGCAGCTACGTCGTCCATGGATAGCGTGCGGCCGGTGCGCGGGATGGACGCGCGCGAGGTCGGCGCCGGGCTCTTGTTCATGGTGTTCGGCGCCGTGGTCCTCGTTTACGCGCAGCAGTACGACATGGGCACGGCGACGCAGATGGGGCCGGGGTATTTCCCGAGCCTGCTCGTGTTGTTGGGGGCGATCGCGATCGTGCAGGGGCGGCGGCGGCCGGCGGGGGTCGCGATTGGCGCGTGGCCGGCGATCCCGACCGTGTTCATCCTGGCCGGCGTGCTCGCCTTTGCCTTCCTGGTCGATACGCGCGGGCTGATCCCGGCGGTGGTCGCGACCATCTTGCTGGGCTGCTACGAGCGAGTGCTGCGGCGGCCGCTCGAGGTTGTTGCCATCGTCGTGGCGCTCGTGGTGCTGACGGTCGGCATTTTTTACTACGGTATCCAGCTTCCGTTCCGGCTCTGGTAGCGTCCGTGGACTGGCTCGCGAACCTTGAACTCGGCGTTTCCGTCGCTGCGCACCCGGTGAACCTGCTGTATTGCCTGACCGGCGCGGCACTGGGCACGCTGGTCGGCGTGTTGCCAGGGATCGGGCCGGTGACCGCGATTGCGATGCTGCTGCCATTGACGTTCAAGATGTCGGCGATCGGGGCGCTGATCATGCTGTCCGGCATTTATTACGGCGCGCACCATGCGGGCTCGACCACCGCCATCATGCTGAACATGCCCGGCGAGCCCAGTTCGGTGGTGATTTGCTTGGACGGGTATCCGATGGCGCGGCGCGGGCGGGCGGGGGCGGCGCTGTGCATCTCTGCGCTCGGGTCGTTTTTTGCCGGGTGCTGCGCCGTGGTCGTTATTGCGGTGCTGTCGCCAGCGCTGGCCGCCTTGTCGCTGGTGTTTGGTCCCACCGAATACGCTGCCATGATCGTCATGGCGCTGGTCACGGCGTCGGTGCTGTCGAGCAACTCGCTGGCGACGACCATGGCGATGACGGTGACGGGCCTCGTGCTGGGTTGCGTGGGCACCGACATCACCACGGGGCAGATGCGGTTCAACCTCGGCTATTTGGACCTCGCGGAGGGCGTGGATTTCGTGGCGGTCGCGGTTGGGCTGTTCGCGTTTGCCGAGATCATCAGCAATATCGCCAGTCCCGAGCGCCGGGCTGCGCCGGCCAAGGTGACGGGGCTGCTGCCGACACGGGCGGACCTTGCCGCGTCGTGGCGGCCGATCCTGCGCGGCACGGCGCTTGGCGGCGCTTTCGGCATTCTGCCCGGCACCGGGCCGCTGCTTAGTTCGTTCGCGTCCTATGCGATGGAGCGGCGGTTGGCGAAGGACCCGGCGCGCTTCGGGCAGGGCGCCATCGAGGGGGTGGCCGGGCCGGAGGCGGCCAATAATGCGGCGGCGCTCACCCATTTCATCCCGATGCTGACGCTGGGCATCCCGGCAGGTGCGGCGATGGCGCTGATGCTCGGCGCGCTGCAGATCCAGGGGATCGCGCCGGGGCCGCAAGTGATGACCGACCATCCGGACCTGTTTTGGGGCGTCGTCGTCAGCATGTGGATCGGCAACATGATGCTGCTGGTGCTGAACCTGCCGATGGTCGGGATTTGGATCCGGCTGTTGCGGATTCCGTATCGGCTGCTGTACCCGGCGATCCTGGTGTTCTGCTGCGTCGGCGTCTACAGCGTGAAGAACTCGGCCTTCGACGTGGTCGTTGCCGCGGTGTTCGGCCTGGTCGGCGTGGTGTTCAAGAAGCTGAACTGCAGCCCGGCGCCGCTGGTGCTCGCCCTCGTGCTGGCGCCGATGCTGGAAGAGAATTTTCGCCGCGCCATGCTGATCTCGAAGGGAGACCCCGCCGTGTTCGTCACGAGCCCCATCAGCGCCGGGATCCTGGTGCTGACCGTGTTCCTCGCCTGGTTTTTTCTACGCCGGCCGCCGGCCAGCATGCTGGCAGAGACGGCGCCGGAGCCGCGCAAGCAGGCCGCCCCGGTGTCGCGTTGATCCCGGCAGGGGCGGCCGACTGCCATGCGCATGTCATGCAGCGCGGCCGCACGCTTACGGCGAACCGGCATTCCGAGCCGGCGCGCGATGTGACCGTGGAGGAGTATCTCGGCGTGCTGGATGCGGCGGGCCTGGTGCGCGGCGTGCTGACGGCGCCGAGCTTTTACGGGACGGATAATTCGCTCCTGCTTGCGGCGTTGCATGCGGCCGGCGGACGGTTGCGCGGCACGGTGATCCTCGATCCCGAGGCGGAGCCGGTGCTGGACGATCTGGACCGGGCCGGGGTGGCCGGCGTGCGCCTCAACTGGATTAGGCGCGCCAGCCTGCCGGATGCCGGTTCGCCGGGTTACCAGCGGCTGTTCGCCGCGGTGCGGGAGCGGGGTTGGCATATCGAGCTGTATCTCGAGGGCGGCAAGATGCCGGAAGTGCTGCCGCATTTGCTGCGCAGCCGGGCGAGGGTTGCGCTGGACCATTTTGGGGGTGGCGACGCGGCGGGCGGCGTTTTGGCGCCGGGGTTCCGCGCTACGCTGGATGCGGTTCGGGAGGGCAATACTTGGGTCAAGCTCTCCGCGCCCTACCGCCTTGGCGGCGCCGACCCGGTGCCGTTCGTCGAGGCGCTGATGCAGGCGGCCGGGCCGCGCCGGCTGGTGTGGGCCAGCGATTGGCCTTGGGTGGGCCATGAGGGCGGATTTAGCTATGCGGACTGCCTGGGGTGGCTGGCGGATTGGGTGCCGGACGAGGTCGCGCGCCGGGTCATCCTGGCCGACACGCCTGCTGACCTGTTCAGGTTCTGACGGTCGCCCTGTCGCTGCCGCCGAGGCTAGACCGCTATCGCCCTGACTGTGTCAGGGCGGCGGTCTAGCTACTTTTGGTGGCGAGCAACTTTGTCGCATGACTGGCGTCGCTGTCGCGATTCCAGTCAGGGCGACGTTGCTCTAACGCAGTGCGTCCAGGCTGATGCGGACCAAGTCGCGCACGCTGCGGCCGGCGCGCTTCTCGTTCGGAACGATCAAGCGGACATGGCCGGCGCCCAAAGGCTGGCCGTCCTGACGCTCGGCGACGATCACCTGCTTGCCCTCGAACTCGGGTGAAATCTCGCCGAGCGCGAGCACCACGGAGTAGCCGTCGCTACCCGTTGCGACGACGGCCTGATGCACATGCTCGCGAAACTTGCTTACGTCGACCGCACCGGCATGTTCGAGCAAAGTCCACAGCAAGGGCCCTTCATAGGTGCGCTGCGGCGGGCCGTGACCGGGCTCGACGGCGACGGTCACCTGCACGGTCGGCAGCGTGCCGATCTCCTGCGGCGTCATAACCCGTTCGGCGCCGGTCAGACCCGAAACCGCGATGGCGCCGATTTCGACCGGCTGGATCGTTGTTTGCGCCCGCGGAGCTGTCTCGTTAGCGCCGAGAGCGAGTGCGGTCGTGATGCCGAGGACGGCAAGGGCGGCGAGACGATGGCGCAAACCTAGGTCCCGATCATCTTGTCGGCCATCTTTATCGGCTTGGCCGGGCTGACGAACCTAGGAGCAAGGCTCGCGAATGTACGCTTGGGCGTGTCCATTTTGGACCCTTTCGGCTGGGGATCAGATCGTGGCCGCTGCTGACGGCTATATCCGGTCTGGCATAGCGGGCATCATAGGGCGAGGCGAAACGCGATCTTGTGAGCACCCTCGGCACTCGCCGGTTTCGGTGCGTGCATCGGACGCCGGGTCGCGCAAGAACGGGGCATGACGCAAGCCGCTCGAGAACGGGGCCGCAACCACCTCACCCTGACCGCCAGTGGCGGAAGGCCGCCTCCTGTAATTCCTTGACCAAGCGTTCCGCGTCTGGGCCGGATTGCGGCCTTCGCGCATCAAGGATGCTGCGTCCGTCCCACCAGCCCGATCCTGGCAGCCCGTCGGAGGCGCGTACGACCAGCACTCCGAGTTCGGGTTCGGCAGCCGGACGGGCGTGGTCCACCTGGCCGATCGTACGGCAGAGCAGCCGCATGCGAGGACGGGTGAAGCGGTGCCCAAGACGGGCGAGGACCTCTGAATAGGTCAGTCTCTCCCCGGCTGCGGCCGCGGCCACGAGAAGCGCACGCAATGCGGCGACGTCGTCGATCGCCTGGGGCGCGGCGGCGGCGGGAAAGCGTTCCGGGGGAAGACGGCTGTGCCGTTTCGCCATACAGGCAGACCTAATCAAGCACGGTGAAGAGCTCTTCGGCCGGCAGGCGCGATTTCGGCGTACCGGCGTTGTAGTCGTCCGGCGAGCGCCGTCCCAGCGCGAGCAGGAGGCTGCTGGTGAAGCCTCGCTCGCGCAGGCCCAATTCGGCATCGAGGATGCGCGGATCGAAGCCCTCCATCGGGGAGACGTCGATGCCCAACTCCGCCGCGGCCATCATTGCCATACCGAGCGCAAGATAGGTCTGCTTCTCCATCCAGTGGTTGAGATCCTTGCAGTCATACTCGTGCAGAGCAAGCCAGCCCTGCACCACGGCGCGCCAATGCTGCTCCTGCTCCGGTTGCTGGAACTTGCCGTCCGCGTGCTCCTGCGCGGCAACGCGCTCCAGATGCGATGACGGCAGCGACATGCGGGTGCAGAGCACGATGACGTGGGACGCGGTCGTTACCTTGCGGACGTTCAAGCCGAGCGGGCCCGGCATGGCCCGCGCGATGCGGTCGCGCGCCGCCGGGCTTGCGGCGATGACGTAGTGCAACGCCTGGACGTTGACCGAGGACGGGATGGAGCGGAGAAACCTCAGCAGCAGCTCGATCTTGTCGTCTGCGATCCTGGACCCGTCGAACAGCTTGGTCGCGTGTCCGTTTGCGATCATTCCGGCGAGGTCTATCACGTTCCGGCCCCTGTGTCCGCGGTGATCGCCTCGCTGATCACGTTGGCGTCGATGCACCGCCATGTCCCGTCCCGCTTCTGATATTCGTCGGTGTAGCGCCCGTGTTTGAGGGCACCTTGCAACGTCCTGAGGGTCATGCGGGCGTGGACCAACGCCACATCCCCGAGCAGGGAGGCCGTGAATTCGGGCGCGAGGAACTGCTCGTAGCGCGCCACGCCGCTGTTCTGGTCGGAGGCCAGGTCGTCGGCGTTCAGCCGGGAGAGCGTTCCGAGATCCTGTTCGCGTGTCGTGGGCGTCACTGCAGTGCCTCTTTTGTTAACGGTTGCGTAATTGGGCGGCCCCGCTTCGCAGGTGCGTCGCCGGCAAGCGGATGGTGGGCCCGTCTCGCACTCCCCGGTTCCGTCCTTGGTGCCCTGCCGTCCGGTTTCGTGCGGGCAGGACCATCGGGCGCGCATGCTGGATTCCTGGACCGAGCGGCGGACCCAAATTGATTGCACGGCTCGCGGAGGCCACATGTCGGTGACGGCCTCGCGCGGCCTCGGCAGGAGAGCGCTATGATGGTTTTCAAGTGGATCGATTCGCCCATTGGGCGGCTCAAGCTCGTCGGCAGCGCCGCGGGGTTGTCGGCAATCCTGTGGGAGAATGACAAGCGGCGCTGGAAGCACCTCGAGGCGCCGCAGGTCGAAGCGCCGGATCATCGCGTCCTGGTCGAAGCCGAACGGCAGCTCGGCGAGTATTTTGCGGGGCAGCGGCGGAGCTTCTCGGTCAAGCTCGATCTGCATGGCACGCCGTTCCAGGAATCGGTGTGGAGGGCGCTGCTCGACATCCCGTTCGGCCAAGCCAGGAGCTACGGCGAGATCGCGCGCCGGATCGGCCGGCCAAAGGCGGTCCGGGCCGTGGGCGCGGCGACCGGGATGAACCCGGTTGCCGTCATTGCGCCATGTCACCGGGTGCTCGGGGCGACCGGCACGCTGACGGGTTTCGCCGGCGGGCTACAGGCCAAACTTGGTCTATTGGCGGTCGAGAACATAACGCACCGGCCTTCGGCCAGGGATGGCGGGGTGTCGACCGGGTCCAGCAGCGGCCGGCCGACCCTGGAACTGGCGTGCGCGCCTTAATAGGCAGGCACGCGCCATGACTGGAGAACAGGCAACCCTGCCGTTTACAGAAGATGGCGTGCGTTACGACTGGGAACACAGTATCCCGGGCGGCGCCGGGTTGCGCTGGTCGGTCACGTTTCGGGGTCTATCCTGGAGGGGCGCCCAGCGTCTTGGAAGCCGGCCGTCTGCATCAGCCCGGCGCGACTAGGATGCCCTCCCGGCGCCGGGTCACGCGGTAGTATCCCCACCACAGATGGGCCGCGGCCCCCCGGTAGGGACGCCAGGGTTCGGCCAGCACGGCCATCTCCTTCGTGCCCGGGCGCCGTGGCAGGCCGAGCCCCGTTCGGACGGCCTCCTGAACTGCCAGGTCGCCGGCCGGCCAGGCGTCCGCGTTGCCGAGGCAGAACAGCAGGTACACGTCGGCCGTCCATGGACCGATGCCCGGCAGCGCGGTGAGGATCGCATGGGCCGCATCCGCTTCCATGGCCGCCAGCCGGTCCAGTTCGAGCCGGCCGCCGGCGATCTCCGTGGCGATCGCCTTCAGCGCGCGCGTTTTGGCCCGGGAGAGGCCGAGCTGGCCGAGGCGGACATCGTCCGCCTTCAGCACGTCCTGCGGATCGACCGCGCCGAACGCTGCGGTGATACGGGCCCAAACCGCCGCGGCGCTTGCGGTGGAGAGCTGCTGGCCGACGATGATCGCGGCGAGCCCGGCGAAGCCGGGCAGGCGCCGCCGTAGCTCGGGCGCGCCGGCCTCGGCGAGGACGGGGGCGAGGCGAGGGTCGGCGGCGACCAGGGTGTCTAGCGCCCGGTCGAGGTCCTCCTGTCGCTCCATGCGCTTCATCGGCGAGGCTTGGCCAATCAGGGGGCGGCCGCCACGATCTCGACCTCGACGAGCAGGTCCGGCCGGACGAGCTGGGTCACGACCTGGAGCATGAAGGCGGCGCGGACGTCGCCCAGGATCTCCGCTCTGACACGGGCATAGGTGGCGATGTCGGCGGCGTTGGTCAGCGAGGTCGTCACCTTCACGAGGTCCGCGAGCGTCATTCCGGCGCGCTCCAGCACTTGTTGGAGATTGGCCCAAACCAGCCGGGTCTGCGCCTCGATGCCGGCGGGCGCCTCGCCCGAGGCGGTCATCCCCGGGGTGCCGGCAGTGTAGAGCCAGCGCAAGCCGGCTTTTGTTTCGACGGCATCGCTGTATTTCCCGAGATTCTTGGAGATCCCGACGTCGTGTTTGACGTGCTGCATCTTGGCCCTGCCCTTTCTGCCGGCGGCCTCTCTTGAGGTCAGGTTGACGGGCTTGTCTAATGGCACGGACGATACCTCGGCGTCCTGGGGATGCAGGCCATCGCGGACCCCAGGGCACGAAAACAGGACAGCCCGCGGCCGGGCCTCCACGTCGGAAGCGCAATGCCGGAAGCGAAACAGGACGGAAGAGAGGACATGGACGTGACAGATCGCACCTTGCCCCGGATTTCACCCCAGGATCTCGACGGCCTGATGGGCGGGCTGGAGATTCGCTGCGTCGCGCTGACGGAATGCCTCGTCGAGTCCGGCTATTGCCTGACGATGGGCGGCGCGAATGTGCCTGGGATCCATTACAACCTGGCCGGACATGGGCGCCTGACCGTTCGCGACGGGGCACCGATCGAACTGCGGCCGCATACGCTCGTGATCGTGCCGCCAAATGCCCCGTTCCGGATCGATGCCGCAGCCATAGGCACCCCGTCGGGGTCGCTGAAGGCGATCGACGGGCGGAAACAGTATATGGCGGGCGCCGGCGAGGTCCGTCGCGTCGTGGCCGGGCAGCAACCCGACATTATCCTGATTTGCGGCTTCTTCGACGCCCAATACGGGTGCGCCGTCCAGCTCTTCGGGACGCTGGCCAAGCCGATCGTCGAGCAGTTCGATGGCCGGGACGGGCTGGACCATACGCTGAAGGCCGCGTTGTCCGAGCTGGTCGCGCAGGAGGTCGGCGCTGGAGCGATGAGCGCGGCCCTCATGAAGCAGGTGATCGTGGCGCTGCTGCGCCGGTCGCTGCACTCCGCCAGCACCTGGGTGGAGCGGTTCGCGATGCTCAGTGACCCGAAGATCGCGCGCGCGCTTGCCGAGATGGTCGCCCATCCCGGCGGCCCGCACTCCGTCAGCAGCCTGGCGGAGAGCGCGTGCCTCAGCCGGTCTGCCTTCATGGCGCGGTTCACCGAATTGGTCGGCGAGTCGCCGATGAGCGTGCTGCGGGGGCTTCGGATGCGTCAGGCGGCGCAGCAACTGCTGGGCACGCAGCTCACGGTCGACAAGATCGCCTACAACGCGGGTTACGAGAGCCGCAGCAGCTTCGTGCGCGCCTTCCGCAAGGCTTACGAGACAGACCCGTCCGACTACCGGGCTTCCCCGACGCGCGATGCGCCGGAGCCGCCCCGCTGCCCGGTCAGGACCCCCGAGCGCGTGTAGCAGTCGATTCCAACGCCTTGTAGCCTCGCCAACCCCAATAGACGCGGTGATAGACGATCAGCCCGTCTTCGATGTCCATCGACTCCACGAGGTCGATCTGCTCGCCTGAAGGCGTCAGGCGCGGGTATTCCCACATCAGCAAGTTGCCGTTGGCGAGGAACAGCCCGGTGCGGAACAGCTCCTTGAACTCGCCGGAGATGTTCTGCAGCACACGGCCGAATAGTTCCTCGATGGCCGCGCGGCCGTGCAGCACGCCGTCCTTGGCGTTTGGGTAGATCGAGAGCACGGTCGGCGTTTCGATGACGGCGTGCTCGGCATACAGCGACATGATGGCCGGCAGGTCGTTCCTGCTGAAGCCTTCGTGCCAGCGGTCGTAGACGTTGCGGATCTGTTCTGGTGTGCTCATCGCCATGTGTCGGGCTCCTTCATCGCCGCGGGATGGATTTCGTGGTGCACAGGAAGTTTAGGTCAGGCCGCTTGGCTTGAGGTCCGTTCATTGTCTCTGGGAGTCCGGCGCGGCGGGCGCGCCTCGATTGACACGGGACGCGCCGGGCTCCTAGCGTTCATATCCGAAACACGCGTTTGCCGGCGCATGGAGGCCAGCGATGAAAAACCCGGAGTTCCGCGGCGTCATTCCGGCCCTGACGACCCCGTTCCATGCCGATCTTTCGCTCGACGCGGACGGGTTTGCGCGACTGGCCGAACTGGTCATCGCGGACGGGGTGGACGGGCTGCTGGTCAATGGCTGCACGGGCGAGAGTTGGTCGCTGTCGGGCGATGAGCGGGCGAGCGTGTTCCGCGTCGCGGCCCAAGTCGCGCGCGGCCGCGTGAAGGTGATCGCCGGTTGCAGCGCGATCACCGCCGCCGAGACGATCGGCAAGATCCGGCAGGCCGAGGCGGCTGGGTGCGACTACGCGATGGTTTCGCCGCCCTGGTACGTGATCCCGGGTCCCGAGGAGATCATGGACCACTATGAGGCGGTGCTGGACGCGACCGAGATCCCGGTCGTGCTCTACAACATCCCGCGCCGTACCGGCGTGCACATTACGCCGGATATGGTCGACCGGCTCGCCGACCATCCGAAAGTGGCCGCGATCAAGGAGAGCTCGAAGGATTGGGGCGTGCTGTCGCAGGTCATTCGCCGCGCTAGCGACCGGATCAGCGTGTTCGCCGGATATGCGAGCTTCTTTGGGCTGGCGGCGCTGACCGAGGGGGCGGTCGGCTATATGGATTCCGGGACGCCGGTGTTTGGCAAGAAATCCCCGGAATTCTATCGCGCCTGCGTCGGCGGCGACCTGGCGAAGGCCCGGCAGATCCAGATCGAGATGGCCGCCATGCTGGACGCCTTCTTCGGCCTCGGCACCTTTCCCGCCAGCGTCAAGGCATCGCTCGATCTGATCGGGCGACCCGGCGGGCCGACCCGGCCACCGATCAAGCCGCTCAAGGCGGCGCAGCGGGAGACGCTGCGGCAGAAGATGCTGGAGGCCGGCTTCATCGCGCCCGAGCGGGTCGCGGCTGAATAGCGGTGGGCGCCGGGCTCGCGGGCAAGGTCGCGATCGTCACTGGAGGCGGCAGCGGCATCGGCGAGGCGATCGCCGCCTGCTTCGTGCGCGCGGGGGCGAGCGTCATCGTGACCGGGCGGACCGCGGCCCGGCTCGCCGACTCCGCGGCAAAGACCGGCGCGCAGCCGATCGCGACGGATGTTGCGGACGAGGCGCAGGTCCGCGCCCTGTTCGGGCAGGTGGCCGAGCGGTTCGGCGGGCTCGACGTGCTGGTGAACAATGCCGGCGTGACCGGCCCGGTGAGCCGCGCCGAGGCGCTCGACATGGCGCAGTGGGATGCGGCCATGGCGACCAATGTGCGCGGCACCATCCTCTGCATCAAATACGCGGTGCCGCTGATGCGCGCGCGCGGCGGCGGGTCGATCGTCAACATGTCCTCGCTGATGGGCTTGCGCGGGTATCCGATGCGCAGCGCCTATACTGCGACCAAGTTCGCCGTGCTGGGGATCACCGAGGCGGTCGCGCAGGAGGTCGGGACGGACGGGATCCGGGTGAACGCGCTGTGTCCCGGCGCGGTCAATGGCGATTTGATGCAGCGCGTGATCGCCGCGCGGAGCGCCGCCGAGCAGCGCCCGCCGGAGGAGATCATCCGGGTCAATTACACCGAGAAAGCCGCGCTGCGCCGCTGGGTCGAGCCCGAGGAGGTGGCGGAGGCGGCGCTGTTCCTGGCCAGCGACGCATCGGCGTCGATCACAGGGGAGCGGCTCAGGGTGGACGCCGGGCGGATGTAGCCTGGACTGTTTTGCGCCTGAGCGTATGTTTTGCTCATGAGCGCCATCCTGCACCGCGATCTTCACCACGCGCCCCGGCGCGCCACGGGCGGGGAGGGGATACATCTGATCGATGCGGAGGGGCGGCGCTACCTCGATGCGTCGGGCGGCGCCGCCGTCTCGTGCCTCGGCCACTCCCACCCCGCCGTGATCGCGGCGGTGCAGGAGCAGGTCGCGCGACTGGCTTATGCCCATGGCGGCTTCTTCACTAGCGACCCGGCGGAGGAGCTGGCGGCGCATCTGATCGCCCGGGCGCCGGCCGGGTTCGGCGCTGGCCGGGCGGCCTTCGTGGGCAGCGGCTCGGAGGCGATGGAGGTGGCGCTCAAGCTCACGCGGCAGTATTTCGTCGAGATCGGGGAGCCTAGCCGCTCCCGCTTCATCGCCCGGCGCATGAGCTATCATGGTAACACGCTGGGCGCGCTTGCCATCGGCGGCCACATGCAGCGCCGGGCGCTGTACGCTCCGCTGCTGATGCAGGTGAGCCATATCAGCCCGGTCTACCCCTACCGCGATCAGCGCGAGGGTGAGACGCCGGAGCAATACGGGCAGCGGATCGCCGGCGAGCTGGAGGAGGAAATCCTGCGCTTGGGTCCCGAGACCGTGGCCGCCTTCGTGGCCGAGCCGGTGTCCGGCGCGACCTTGGGATGCGTGCCGCCGCCGCCCGGCTATTTTGCCCGCATTCGCGAGATTTGCGACCGCTACGGCGTCTTGTTCATTGCCGACGAGGTGATGTGCGGCATGGGCCGCACTGGGACGCTGTTCGCGATCGCGGCGCAAGGTGTCGCGCCCGACATCATCACCGTGGCGAAGGGGTTGGGGGCTGGCTACCAGCCGATTGCGGGCATGCTGGTGAGCGAGCGCGTGGTCGACGCGATCGCCACCGGGTCGGGAATGCTGGCGAACGGGCATACCTATATGAACCATCCCGTCGCTTGCGCCGGGGCATTGGCCGTGTTGCGCACGATCGAGGCGGAGGACCTGCTGGCCAATGTGGTGGCGCGCGGGGCGGAGCTGCGCAGTGCGCTGGACCGCCGGTTCGGCCAGCATCCGCACGTCGGCGACATTAGAGGGGTGGGCCTGTTCCAGGCGCTGGAGCTGGTGGCGGACCGCGGCAGCAAGGCGCCGTTCCCGCGCCGCACCCGCGTGGCTGAAGGCGTGAAGCGGACGGCGCTGGGGCAGGGTCTGCTGTGCTATCCTTCCGCTGGGGCCGCGGACGGGGTTGAGGGCGATCACGTCCTGCTGGCGCCGCCGTATGTCGCGACCTCGGCGGACATCCAGGAGATCGTGGACCGCCTGGCGCGAGCTCTGGCGACTGAGCTGGTCTAACCGTCCGGCACGTAACCCAGGCGCATGGAGATCCGAGTGGCCGCATTGCGGACCTCGGCGACGTAGCGACGCTGCATATTGGCGAGGTCGAAGGCGCTGTCTGGCCCGGAAACGTCGATCGCGGCGGCCACCAAGCCGGATTTGTCGAACACTGGCGCCGCCACCGAGCTGCCGCCGCTTTCCATGATGCCGCGGCTGACGACATGGCCGGCAGCGACGCCGTCTGTGATGCGCCGGCCCAGCTCCTTGATATCGGGCGGCGTTTGGCCGGTCAGCTTCTCGAACTTGACCGCGGCGAATAGCGCGGCCAGCTCGCGCGACGACAGGTCGCCCAGCAGCAGCCAGCCCATCGGCGTCGCGTAGGCGGGCATGCGGATCCCGACATTCATGTTGCTCAGAAAGCCGGAGCGGCTCTGCACGCAGCTCAGGTAGAGCACCTCCTGCTTGTCCCTGATGGCGAGGTGGGCGGAGACGCCGGTCGCGTTGCGCAGCGCCTCCAGCTCTGGCCGTGCCAGCTCGATCAGGTCTTGCGAGGCGAGGTAGGCGAAGCCGATGTTCAGCACGCGCGGCCCCAGCCGGAACACCTTGGCGTCCTCCACCGCCTCGATGAAGCCCATCTGCTTGAGTGTATACGTGAGGCGGAAGGTGGAGGAGCGGCTGAGGCCGAGGACGCGGCCGAGCTCGGTGACGGTCAGCGGCCGTCTGGCTGCGGCCAGCGCCTCGAGCACCAGCAAGCCGCGCTGCAGGCCGGGGACGAAGTAGCTCTCGTGGTTCTTGTGCGGCGTTTCTGCGGCATCGTACATGGTTGGCGCTGGCCATTCCATAGTTGACAGGTCTGCGCAAGTCGTTTGGAGTGCAAACGCCGGTTTCGTATATCGACGAACGGAGGCCGCAATGACGCTTCCCGCCCTGTCCCGCCGCGCCTTGCTCGCTGGCACTGGCGCCTTGGCCTTGCCTGTGATCAGCCGGGCGCAGAGCAAGAGAACGCTGCGCTTTTGGACCAGCCAGGGCGCGCCGCCGCAGATGGCCGCCTGGAAGGACATTTTTGCTCGTTTCGAGCAGGCGCATCCCGAGTTCACCGTGGCCATCGAGCTGTTCTCGGACGACGATATCTGGCCGAAGCTCAGCGCCGGTTTCGCGGCCAAGAACCTGCCGGACCTCGTCTCCTTCGTGCAGGCCTACACGGTGGCCACCCTGGCCGCCAACGATTTGGTCGAGCCGCTCGACGAGGTGGTGAACGCGGTCGGCGCCGGTGATTTCTTCCCGACCATGCGCGACATCTACAAGATCGATGGCCGCTACGTCGCCGCGACCTACAACAACGCGACCAGCTCGAATCTCTGGTATCGCAAGGATCTCTTCGCTGCCGCTGGGCTGCCGCCGCCGAAGACGTGGGACGAGCAGCTCGCGGCGGCCAAGGCGCTGACCAAGGGCGACGTGTACGGCAACAGCCTGCCGTACGGGAGGACGTCGTTTGCCAGCACCATGATGGTCAACTTCGTCCATCAGGCTGGTGGCATGATCCTCAATCCGGACGGCAGCGTCGGCCTGAACTCGGACGCGACGGTGGCGGCGCTCGAGTTTTTGACCGCGATGCTGCCCTACGCGCCGCCGGGTGCGAACAGCTATTCCTGGGGCGAGACGATCAACGCCTACGTCACCGGCCGCGCCGCCATGGCGCCCTATACCGGGCGGCCGATCTTCCTCGTCTCCGACCAGAACCCGAAGCTGCTCGATGACATCTCGGTCGTGCCCTATCCGTATCGCCGCGAGGGCCACCCCGCCTACGATTGCCCGTTCAACTCGCTGTTCGTGCCGAAGGGCGCGGCCAACGTCACGGGGGCGAAGCTGCTGGCGACGGCGCTGTTCGAGAAGCGCAATTACATCCAGATGCTGCACACGACACCCGGCCATTTCCTGCCGTCGCTCAAATCGATCGCCGCAGCGCCGGAGCTGTTCGCGCCGCCGCTGATGGCCAAGTTCCGGCCCGAGATCGAGCAGATGATCGCGACCACGGCGCAAGCGCGCAACCTGGTGAAAGAGAGCGACGCCTCGCCCTATGATCTCAAGGCTGGCGACATTTTCAATAGTGGCGTGCTGGCCGAGATGCTGCAGGATGCGGCCGTCAGCAAGATGCCGGCCCGCCAGGCGGCGGCGAAGGCGGCCGACAAAGTCGCGAGCATCCTGCGCAACGCATGAGCCCGGCGCGGCGGGAGCAGGCGCTGGGCGCCGCCCTGGTCGCGCCCGCGCTGCTGCTGTTCGCGGCGCTGATCTTCTACCCGATGGCGCAGAGCCTGGTGCTCAGCCTGCACCGGGTCAACACGCTCACCTTGCGCGCGCAATGGGTCGGGCTCGCCAACTTCCAGTCGCTGCTGGCCGATCCGGCCTTCCTCACCTCGTTCCGCAACACGCTGGTTTGGACGGTCGGCGCGGTGGCGCTGCAGACCGTGCTCGGCGTCGGCATCGCGCTGATCCTGAATGGGCGGCTGCTGTTCCGCTCCGCGGCGCGCAGCCTGGTGCTGTTCCCGTATTTGCTGCCGACCGCGGTTGCGGTGTTGGTTTGGCGCTGGTTGTTCAACGATCTCTATGGCTTCATCAACTACGCGCTGATGTCGGCCGGTCTGATCGACAAGCCGATCGCCTGGCTTTCCGACCCGGCGGACGCGATGGTCGCCACCATTCTGGTCGGCGCATGGAAGTTCTTTCCGTTCGTCGTGCTGGCGGTGCTCGCCCGGCTGCAATCCATCCCGGATCAGCTCTACGAAGCCGCCCGCATCGACGGCGCCTCGCGCTGGGCGCAGTTCTGGGACATCACCCTGCCGCAGCTCGCCAACGTGCTCGCCGTCGTGGTGCTGTTGCGCAGTATCTGGGATTTCAAGGAGTTCGACCTGATCTACCTGCTGACCGGGGGTGGCCCCGGCATCGCCACGCAGACGCTGCCGATCCTGGTCTATCGCGAGGCATTTCAGTTGCTCAGCTTTGGCCGTGGCGCCGCGGTGGCCGTGCTGATGCTCGGCGCGATGCTGGTTTTCCTGGCGCTGCATGTGTGGAGCACGCGGTTCACCGAGGCCGAGGAGCGATGAGGCGCGGCACGCTGCTGTTCGCGCTTTATAATTTCGCGGTCTGGCTGCTGGTGCTGGTGATCATTTTCCCACTGCTTTGGATGATCAGTACGGCGCTGAAGCCGAACGATGAGACCTTCGCGCTGCCGCCCACGCTGATCCCGCTGCATCCCACGCTAGTACAATTCCAGCGCCTGCTGACCGAGACGCCGTTCCTGACCTATTTCGCCAACAGCGTCATCGTCGCCCTCGCTACCACGGTATTCTCGGTGACGATCGCGCTTGCCGGGGCGTATGGGCTGGTGCGGTTCCGGTTTCCGGGCCGCGCCGCGGTCGCGCATCTGGTGCTGTTCACCTATATGCTGCCCGCGGTGGTTCTGCTGCTGCCGTTGTATCTGACAATTTCGGCGCTCGGTCTGGCCAACTCGCTGGCCGGCCTGGTGATTGCCTACACGACTTTTGTCCTGCCGTTCGCGCTCTGGCTGCTGCGCTCTTTCATCGCCGGCATTCCGATCGAACTGGAGCAGGCGGCGATGATCGACGGCGCCTCGCGCTTTGCGGCGTTCCTGGAGGTCGTGCTGCCGCAAGCCTTGCCCGGCGTGATCTCGACCGCGCTGTTCGCCTTCATCTTGTCGTGGAACGAGTATCTTTACGCCCTGGTCTTCATCAATCAGGACGATCGCAAGACCTTGCCGCCCGGCGTGCTGACGATGCTGAACCAGAATCAGAACGTGGAATGGGCGCTGCTCATGGCGGCTTCGGTGCTGATGTCGGTGCCGGTGCTGGTGTGCTTCGGCGTGCTGCAGAAACATCTCACGCGCGGTTTCGGCGCCGGCGCGGTGAAGGGCTGATGGCATCCGTCCGCCTCGATGCGCTGCGCCGGGTGTTTGCGGACGGGACAGTCGGCTTGCATGGGCTGAGCCTGGACATCGCGGACGGCGAATTCCTGACCTTTCTCGGCCCATCCGGCTCGGGCAAGACGACGACGCTGCGCATGATCGCTGGGCTCGAACATCCGCAGTCTGGGAGCATTCATTTCGGTCCACGCCGCGTGGATCAGCTCATGCCCGCCGCGCGCAACGTGGCGATGGTGTTCCAGAATTACGCGCTGTATCCGAACATGACGGTGCGCGGGAACCTCGAATATCCGTTGCGCAAGCGGCGGGTGGCGGCGGCGGAGCGCGCGCGCCGGGTCGATGCAGTGGCGGCGCTGCTGCAGATCGAGGCGCTGCTGGCCCGCCGGCCGCGCCAGCTCTCCGGCGGGCAGCAGCAGCGCGTCGCCCTGGGCCGCGCGATGGTGCGCGACAGCGACGTGTTTCTGCTCGACGAGCCACTGAGCAATCTGGACGCCGAACTGCGCACGCATATGCGCGCCGAGCTGATCCAACTGCATCGACGCCTCGGGCGGACGCTGATCTACGTCACCCATGACCAGATGGAGGCGATGACGATGTCCACCCGCATCGCCGTGCTCGCGCGCGGGCAGCTGCAGCAGGTGGCACCGCCTGGGGAGATCTATGCGGCGCCGGCGAACTTGTTCGTTGCCGGGTTCGTGGGATCCCCGGCGATGAATTTGCTGCCGGGCCGGCTGGATCGCGACGGCGGTGCGATCCGCTTCGTCGGCGAGCACCTGGAGGTGGTTTTGCCGCGCCAGGTCACTGCTGCGCCGGAGCGTGTGATGGCTGGGATTCGCCCCGAGAATCTTACCCTGCGACTAGGCGGCGATCAGGCTCGCATCCTTGTCGTCGAGCGCGCCGGGCACGAGACGCTGGCCTGGTTCATGCTTGGCGAGCGGCGCATGGTCGCCCGCCTGCCAGCCGCAAGCGCGCTGGAGCCGGGCGACGGCGTTTCGCTCGAGCTCGACCCGGCCATGCTGCACTTGTTCGACGCCGAAACCGGCGCACGCTGCATCGGCCCCTGCGAAACGCTGCGCGCGCGGGAGCCGGCCGGTTTGGACGCCATCATCCGCGCAGGCGGATGATCCACGCCTTTTTAAGCGGGCTGAAGGCGTGGACGGCCCGCCTTCGCGGACCATGACGTGGGGTGGCTAAAACTGCAGCGTTGGCGGCAAGCTCGCCGTATCGAGCCCGAACTGGTGCATCGCCGCGAGAATAACCGCCTTGGAGCGGCCGCTGTCGCGATACGTCTTCGCCCACTGATCCATGAAAGCGGCGAACTTCCCATCGCTGTCCTTGCGCGTTCCCGCTGTCGACGGCTGGCTCAGCACGGGCTGCAGCACGATCGGGGTGGACAGGCTGGGATTGCGCTTGGCCGCTTCGAGCCCGGACAGCAGCGTGTTGATGGTGGTCTGCGCGTGGCCGGATTGGATGTCCATGATCGATTCCGCCGTGGACTTCAGCGCGCGGATATCGGCGTGCGGCAGCATCTTCCTGGCGGCCTGCTCGTCCGTGCTGCCAAGCACGACGGAGACGCTCACCGACGGCTTGTCGTAATCCGCCCATTGGTCGCCCGGGTTGAAGCGGCGGGCGTTGATGGCGACTTCCGGCAACGCGTAGATCGGCCCGATCAGGTTCACCGCTTGCGCCCGCTCAGGCGAAGCCGTCAGGCCGAAATACAGGTCGATCCTGGCGGATTGCAGGTCGAGAATGACGGTGGTGAACGAGGTCTCGACATACTCTGGCCGCAGCTCTTTCTGCATGGCGCGGCCGACTTCCGCCATGCTGTCGAGGCCCATTTGTACTGCGAAGCCGGACCATTTGCCGTCCTGGAAGTCGTGATACGGCGCATGGCTGCGCATGACGCCGAAGCGCATGACGCCGGTTTGCATGATCGTGTCCCAAGTCGAGCTTGCGGCGCGTGCGGGCCAGGGCGCGGCTAGGGACGCGGCGCCGGCCAGCATGGCGCGGCGGGAAACAGAAACCATCGCGGCCTCGCATCTTGCGTGCTCGAAGCGTAGGGTCGGGCCGTGGACGCGTCAACGCTGTCTGTCTCAGATGTGGACAGCGGTTTGCTATATCAAACATACTCTCGTCGACACAGGAGGATCGAATGGGCGCGATAAAAGGCAACATTCCCGCAATCGTCACCCCGTTCGCCGAGTCTGGCGCGCTGCGGATCGACGCGTATGCCGAGCTGGTGCGCTGGCATCTCGGGCAGGGCGTGGACGGGATATGCGTGGCGGGCGACAATGGGGAGAGTTGGGCGCTGTCGCTCGAGGAGCGGCGGTTGCTGGCCGAGGCGACGGTGAAGATCGTCGCCGGCCGGGTGCCCGTCATCATGGGCGCCTCGGCGACCACGGCCAAGCAAAGCATTGCCTACGCCGAGGCGGCTGCTTCGGCAGGCTGCCGATCGTGCTCTACAACTCGCCGCGGCGGACCAATATCAGCCTGACCATCGAGACGATGCGCGCCATCACCGAGGCGGTGAACATCGTCGCGCTGAAGGAGGCCTCGCGGGACTTCTTCTATATCTCGCACATCCTGCATCATTTCTCGTCCAAGCTCGCCGTGCTGATCGGCCCGGCGCCGTTCATCCTGCCGGGGCTGCAGCTCGGTGCGGCCGGGTTCATTTCGAGCGGGCCGGAGCTGATGGGCGGCCTCGCGGCGCGGCTTCCCGCGATTGCCGCCGCCGCGCCGGAGCTGCGGCTGGAGACGCAGTACCGGCTGACGCGGATCTACGAGACGCTGATGGGAATTGGCACCTGGCCGTCCGCGCTCAAGGCCGGCCACCATCTGATCGGCCTGGACGCCGGCTTGCCGCGCGACCCGGTCCTCCCGCTCGCCGCCGATGCCGTGCAATCCCTACGGGCGGTCATGGCGGAATGTGCTTGTCCGCTTGCCGCGACCCCGGCGCTCGCCGCGGAGTAGGCTTGTGTCATCTCCCAACCAACTGGCGACCGTCAGGCTAACGTCGGGAACATAGTCGTCCGTCTGTCGCGAGGGCCCGGGCGCCCGGCAAACATGGAGCGGCCGTGCCAGCCGCGAGCCGATCTCTCGTGCCGCTTGCGCCGCACTAGGAAATAATTCCATCGGCCAGGAGGTTGGCCGATGTCACAGCGGCTGCCGTTCGGCAACGATACGCTGGTTATTCCATTCACCTTCGTCCCACAGCCGGGGCGGCGCCGCTCGTATGGCATGAGCCGGATGCGTCCGGCCGCCGAGCTGTTCCGCTACGGGGTGCGTCGCCCCGACGACGACGCGGGCTGGACCGATCCGGCGCCCCGGCTCGTGCCGGTGAGCGACGAGATCCCTGATGCGCAAAAGCCGCCTTCCGAGAGGATCGAGGACGACGCGAGGCGTCAGTTGGAAAACTCGGAGAGGGGGCTGACAGGCCGGACGGCGCACCTGCCGGACGGCGATGAGGTTTTTCGCCCCATCCCGACACCAGGCCCGTCTGGCCGAAGCGGTTCGGCGGGACCTTCGGGTGGCGCGGGGATTCCGCTCGGCGCCGGGGGCAATGCCGATGATCCCGCTACCGAAACGCAACGCAGAGACCTGCGCCGCAACTTGGGGCTTGCACCCAACGACCCACGCCAGGCCCATCATATCGTGCCAGGCGGCGGCCCAATGAACGGCGGACGGGACCCTACGCGCGCGCAAGACTGGTTAAGTCAGTTCGGGATCGGCCTGGAGACGCTTGACAACGGCGTTCCATTGTCGGCCGACTTCCACAGGCGGCTGCACAGCACCGCTTACTACGCTTACATAAACGACGAGTTGGGGAGTGCGACAAGCGTAGAGGAGGCGACGAAAATCCTTCAGAAGATCAGATCGAGGCTTATCCGCGAAGACCAACTGTATCAAATGACGGGTATGATGCCGAATTGGAGGTGAAATTGCCGAGCGATATATACAAGGTTTCTGGCGATCGCGATCTTGCCATGGTGCACTGCCGGGACCGCGTAGACAATGTACCCGTTCTAGAAGCGGTCTTCAATGCTGTGAAAATGCCTCACGGCCGACCTATCCCACTAACCTCCGGGGATTTCGGCCCAAGCATGCCTGCCGTTTTGACCTCCTGCCTGTACTTCGGATCCGGCGCACTGCTGCTTTCAGAAGATGCGATCGCCGCGCTTGGGCCGCTACTCAATCCGGCGGGGTATTTCATCGACACGCAGCTGGATGCCGAACAGCACTACCAGCTTTTCGTCTGCGAGCGTCGGCTGGACGTGCTGGACGAGGAGCAAGCGGAGCTCGAGCGGTTTCCGTCCGGCAATATCTGGCACGTCCTGCGCTACGCGTTCCATGAAGACCGGCTGGAAGGCGCCGACATCTTCAAGGTCAAGGGCGTGCGGGTCGACCTGCTCGTCACCGACCGGTTCGTATCGCTCGTCAACGAGCACAAATTGCGCGGCTTCGAATTCGTCAATGTCTGGAACCGCGGGACCGGCGGCGTCCGCTTCAACCCGGACGAGTCTAAATACGAAGCCTATCCCGGCGAGACCGAAGCGATTGGCCAAGCCAAGCGGCGCGCCATGCGCGAGACCCTCGCCAGAGACCACGCCGAACGCCGCGCCCGCGAACGCAAGGCGTAGGGCGCGAAAGCGCAGCGCAATCCGCCAACCTGCGCCCGAGAACATTCCCCCTCAAGTATTTTGCACAACCGCCCGCGCCGGGTCGAACAGCGCCATCTCCGGCTCCTCGCCTAAAATCCGTTGCGCCAGCAGCTTGCCCATATACGGCCCGATCGTGAACCCGCCCCGCACGCCGCCGATCACATACGCCTCCGGAAACCCCGGCAGCTCGCCCACCAGCGGCAGCGCGTCCTGCGTGTTGCCCTCCAGCCCCAGCCAGGTCCGCACCACACGCGTCTGCCGCAGCGCCGGGACCGCGTAGGCGGCGAGCCGTAGATTGCCGGTCAGGTTTTCCGGAATGATCTCGACGCCGCCCTGTTCGGGGTCGCCGATCCCCTGCCAGCCGCCGCCGATAATGACCGTCCCGTTCTCCGACTGCTTCAAGGTCAGCAGCCCGGTCGCCACCCCCAGCACCCGGCGGAGCACCTTCGGCATCCGTTCCGTCACCGACACCTGGTTGACGCGGCAGATTAGCGGGATGTGCAGCCCGAAATCGCGCCGCAACAGGCTCTCGAGCCAAACGCCGCCGGCCATGACGACGCGGCGCGCCCGCAATGTTCCGGACGCCGTCCGCACCGCGTAGCCGCCGTCCGCCGGCGCGATGCCGGTCACCTCGGTGAACTCCCGGATCTCGGCGCCGTCCTGCAGCAGCGCGGCACGGAACAGATCGCCCAGCATGTTGGAGGACGCGTACCCGTCCAGCGCGCACCAGCTCGCCAGCACCGGCTTGTCGGACAGGCCCGGCTCCAACTCATGCGCGCGGTTGGCGCCGATCAGCTCGATCGGCGCGCCCTGCGCTTTGCGCGCCTCCATGCGCTCGGCCAGCATCTCGGCTTCTTCGGCGGTGAAGGCGAGCGTGATGCCGCCGACCTGGTGGAACCCGCCATCGCCCCCGAGCCAGTCGGCGGCGTCCCGCCACGCCTCCCAGCCCTTGATCGCGTGGGGTATCAGCGCCGCCCGCTTGATCTGGATCGCCAGCGTGCCGGCATTGACGCCGGAGGCCTGCATGCAAAGCCCGCCGCGGTCCAGGACTGCCACCTGCTGCCCGGCGCGCGCGAGGCGCAGCGCCACCGAGCATCCCATCACGCCCCCGCCGACGACGATCGTGTCCATGTCAGGCCGGCAGCAGGGGCGGGCGGGGGATGTCGGCATAGTCGTAGTCGCCCAGCGCCGCGTCGAGCGCGATCGGCCGTGCCGGCGTTCGCGCGGTCCATTGACCGATTTGCGCCCGGTCCTGCCCGGTCTGCCGGGCCATGATCTCCGCCGCCGCCTCGCTGCAGGTCCGCCCTTGGCACGGGCCCATGCCGCACCTTGTCGCCGATTTGAGCTGGTTCAGCGTGCGCGCGCCGCGCCCGGCCACGCGCTCGATGTCGCCGCGCGTGACGTCTTCGCAGCGGCAAACGATGGTCTGCGCCGTCGCCGCCGCGACGAGACCCGGCCGCAGCGCCATCATCCGGCTGATCGCCTGCCCGAACCGCTCCGCCCGGGCCAGGCGCGCCCGGGTGCGGCGGCTGGCGACGATGAAGGCGGCCGGGCTCAGCGCCCCCAAATCCCGCGCCGCCGCAAGCCCGGCGAGCTCGCCCGCCCACTCGGCTGCCGCGGCGCCGGAAATGCCAGCGCAATCCCCGGCAAGATAGATCAGCTCGCCCGCCAGCCGGTCAGGCCCGACCGCCGGCGCCCAGCCGCCCCGCTCCGGCGCGAAACGATGTATAATTCCCAGCGCCCGCGCGAAATCGGTCGCCGGGATCAGGCCGTGCCCGATCGCGACGCTGCAAGCCGCCAGCGTCCTGCGCGGCCCCACAGGCGACCAATCCGGCGCGACGCTCGAAATCTCCACCGCCTCGACGCCATCCCGGCCAAGCACCGACGTCACCGTTGCTCCGCGATGCACCGCAACCCCGGCGCGCCGCAGCGCCCGCATCCATCCGGCGCCCTGCGCCAGCAAATCCGGGCGGCTCAAGAGGCTGGGCACGGCGCGCGCCCACTCCGCCGGCCGGAGTAAATCCACCACCGCCGCCACCGGGGCGCCGGCCTTCAGCAGCGCCGCCGCGACGGCGTAGAGCAGCGGCCCCACCCCCGCGACCACGGTCGGGCCCGGCGGCACCAAGGCATGCGCCTTCAGCAAGATGGTTGCTGCCGCCAGCCCGATCACCCCCGGCGCGGTGATCCCCGGCACCGGCATCACCCGCTCCGTGGTCCCCACGGCCAGGATCACTGCCCTCGCCTGCAGCTCGACCGGGCCCTCCGGCCCGAAGCAGGCGATCCGCCGGTCGCGCGAGACGAACCAGGCGCGGTGCCGTGCCAGCAATTGCGCGCCCGATGCGGCAAACGCCGTCCGCAGCCGCTCGCCGCGGCGGAACTCGGCACCGGGTCGCGCTGGCGGCAGGAACGGCGCCCGATACACCTGGCCGCCAGGCCGCAACCCCTCGTCGATCACCGTGACCGTCAGACCATGCCGCCTGATCGCCAGCGCGGCGCGCATCCCGGCGGGCCCGCCGCCCAGCACGGCCACGTCGGTCAGCATTGGCGTCGCTCGCGCACCAAACGGTCCAGCTTGACGTCCATTCCGTCGCGCACCGGCAGCATGCAGGCCAGCTCCGGCGCACCATCCGCGTGCACGAGGCATTCCTGGCAACTTCCCATGAGGCAAAACACGCCGCGGGGGCCTTCCGCTACCGGGCTGTGCCGAAGGATGGTGATTCCGGCGACGGCCAGCGCCGCCGCCAGGCTCTCGCCTTCGATCGCCGAGATGTCCCGCCCATCGACGCGAATGTGGACCGCACGTCCGCCGGGGGATGCCCGCCGCCAGCCGCTTTCGCAATTAGATTGGATCATGCTTCCTACCGATAGCCCGGATTGGCGCTCGTGCCTAACCCAGTCAGGCAGCCGGATCGCGGCCTGTCTGCCATCGTTCGTGAAAAGCATTATCGCGATAATCAGGCGGCATTGGGCAAGCTTTAGCCCTCCCCGCCATGATTAACCGGAAGCTCCCCGCTATGGTTAACCGGAAGCTCGGGCGCATCGCGATCTGGATGGGGATGCCAAGGCGGACCTCGCCTTCAAAGTCCGTTTCGGGGCGGTCGAGCACGCTGACGGCGACGAACACCGTCACGTCCAACATTTCGAGCTTCGGCGCGTGGCCGGCGCGCAGGCCCGAAGCGGTGTCGGCCAGCCCGTGAGGGGACCACCTGCGTCATCTCAGCGGCCCATCTAGGGCTTGATCGGTCCGGGCCTTGACGGACAGGCTCGATCCCGATCGACTCAGCCGTGCCTCACAGACCCTTCTTCTTCCATGGTGACGGCAACGTCGGCATTCGCCGAGAGACGCACCTGCTGCGCTTCGACCTCAGCGACCAGGCCCAAATCTATGAGGTGATGATGGCCCTTATGGCTGCCTTCGCCGCTATCGGCCTTGGTAAGCTTGATCTTGCCGTTCTCGACGTGATCGACGGTCCCGATATGCACGCCATCGGCCCCGATCACTTCCATATGTTCTTTGATGCCAGCGATGCTCATGTGTTGCTGCTCCCCTATCGATTTTCGGGCGCTCGTGATCAAACCCCGTAGCGTTCGGTCCGAATAATGGTGCCCGGCACGCCTGCGTCAACCGCCCCGTCTGCCGCAGCGCTCACGAATGCGTTCGAGCCGCAGACGAAGACGTGCTTCGGCAAATCGGGCAAACGGGCGAGAACCTCGGCGACCATCGGTGCGTCGACGCGCCGGCCGTAATCGATGTCGCGGCGTGGCTTCTCCCGCGTCAGCGTCAAGACGAGGGCCAATCCATCCCGGCGCCGGTCCCGCTCGAGGAGTTCGTCTCGATAGAGGACCTCATCAAAGCGCCGGGCCGAGAGCCTGGGCCGTGCCAATACCGGCTAGCTATGGTATCGATGCGGAAAGCGGCGCCCCGGTTTACCGCGCTTGTGTGGGCTGGCAGGATGCAAGCCTGGTATCGTGTCGATAGAGCATCGGCATCGTGACATCGTCGGGTGAGGGGGTGAGCGGCATGGAGCTCCAGGAAATCCGCTATTTTCTCGCCCTGAGCCGCATGCTGAACTTCACCAGGGCAGCGGAGGAATGCCGGGTCAGTCAGCCGGCGCTTACACGTGCGATCCGGAAGATGGAGGATGAACTCGGCGGGCTGCTGTTCTCGCGCGAGCGGAACAACACCCACATGACGGAATTGGGCCGGCTGATCGAGCCGCATCTGGCCGAGGTCCTGGCGCAGACAGGGGAGGCGAAGCGGACTGCAGAGCGCTTCATCAAGCTGGACAAGGCGAACCTCGCGGTCGGCGTGATGTGCACGATCGCGCCGGTGCAGTTCGTGAGTTTTCTCAGTCACTTCAGAGCGGCAAATCCGGGCGTCGATATCACGCTCCTCGAAGATGTCCCGGACCGGCTTTGCGATGTGCTTATAGAGGGCAAACTCGATGTGGCGATCATGGCCCGGCCGGACGGTTTCCCGCCGCCGCTTCGCGCCACGGAACTCTATTCGGAGCCGTTCGTCATCGCGTGCGCCGCGGGCCACCGGTTCGCGAACAAAAGCCAGATCCTGATGTCGGAACTCGACGGAGAGTTCTACTTTTCCCGGATCAACTGCGAATTCTACGACGTGCTCGACGGATTTTGCCGCGAACAGGGCGCGAAATTGGTGAAATCCTACCAGAGCGAGCGCGAGGACTGGATCCTCACCATGGTTGCGGCGGGACTGGGCGTGTGTTTTTTGCCTGAATACACGGCGGTCTTCCCCGGTGTTGTGGCCTGCCCGGTGGTGTGCCCCTCCGTTCAGCGCGAGGTCTGCCTTGTCACCGTCGCCGGTCGACGCCAATCCTCACCGGTGGCAGCCTTCGTGAATGCCGTCAATCGCTACTCCTGGCCGCCCTCGCGCCTGAGCCAGGTGACCGCGGGCGCTTCCGGATGAGAGCGTTTCGTTCGCGATTGCGGCCTGTGGTGGAATGGGTTACAGCTTGCTACCTTCGGTTGTAGATCGTCACGCCTATGGGCGGAGAAATCCCCGGATCGCTTGAGCAATTTCCGCGGCGTGGGTCTCCAGCGCGAAGTGGCCGGTGTCGAGGAAACGGATGTGGGCCTTGGGCAGGTCGCGCCCGTAGGCTTCGGCGCCGGGCGGCAGGAAGAACGGATCGTTCTTGCCCCAGATCGCAAGTAGCGGCGGTTGATGCTTGCGAAAATAGGCCTGGAACTCGGGGTAGAGCGCCACATTGCTCGCGTAGTCGAGCATCAGGTCGAGCTGCACCTCCGCGAAACGATCGAGCCCGATCACTTCGGTGAAGCGGTTGATCACCTCCGCCAGCTTCTCGAAGCTGTAAGCGAACATATCGCGCGGGCGCCGTGTTGTTCGGCCGAAACCTGGAAGATCAGGCGCGACGAGGTGAAAATGCTCGGCGAGCAATGGGATCAGACCGCGGAACATATGGCCCGACGTTGGAAACCCGTGGAGCAGGAGCAGAGTCGGCGCGGCGTTGCTGCCGGCCTCGCGATAGAACACGTCGAGCCCATCGACATTGACGGTGCGGTAGTGCGTGACGGTCATGGCGAATACTCCTCTGAGCCGCTGGGATCAGAAATCTCGCGCCGGGCTTTCATGCGTGCACCGTCGCCGCGCCTTGGGCGTCCGGATAGTATTGCGGCGCCTCTCGGCGGTCGAACATGCCGTAGTCGCGGACCACGCGGACGCGGCGAAGCCGTGCGCCGTCCTGCATCGCCGTCTTGCGTTCGAAGGTTTCTGCGTCAGCTTTCTCGTTCCATGACACGAGCAAGATGACATCGCCCGGCGCCAAAACAGCGTCGAAGACTTCCCAGCCGACAAGGCCCGGCGCTTTGGGCGCGAGCCCCAACCGTTGTGCAACATCATCCGGTTTGGCCTGGCTTACCCAATGCGAGAGACCTTTGGCGTCGATCAAGGTCACGGTCGTGCCGTTGCCGACGGCGGTCTCGTCGAGCCGTTGCTCCTCGAGCATGCAGCCTTCGGGAATGCGGGTATCCTGCGTGATCTGACCGACACGCAAATGGTAGTCGAGCAGGATTTCGGATCGGCCTTGCTCCTGAACCATGTGGTGCCGCATTTTCGTACGCCACCGCACCACGGCCTTCTCGTCGCGCCAGCCAGAGAGCGAGAGGATCCAGCCGTTGCGCGTCAGGCTCTTGTACCGAATGTTGTCGATGAATCCATCGACCTGTTCCAGTTCGGGGCGCAGCATCTTCGCGTGGCCGAGATAGGCATCCCATTGCTCCGGCTTTGGATGCACCTCGAAGATGACTGAAAACACTTTTATTGCTCCTTCGGATCGCGGCGATAGGGACGAACCTGCAGCCTGCCGGAGATGAACGCCCGCGCCGCTTCGCAAACAAAGCGCTTGGCCGCCGCGAGGCCGATCCCCACTGGCGCCCCCGGTCACAGCAGCGACTTTTCCTTTGAGCTTTCCAGTCGTTTGAGCGCTCCGCTATGCGGCTTTGGTTCAGGCGGCGGATGCAAGCTTGAGTCGGTCGAGAACTGGGAAGAGATCGCCAGGTTCGGGCCGGCTTGTATAGTCGGGATTGATCTCCGCGTAGACGATGGTGCTGTCCTGATCGATCACGTAGCGGGCCGGCATCGGCAGGGTCCAACTCTCCTCGCCATTGAACTGGGTGAGGTCGGCGCCGACTTGCTTGTGGATCTCGCGCATGTATTCGGGCGTGGTCCAGCGCACGCCGAACAGAGCGCCGACCGCGCCGCCCCTGTCGCCCAGGATCGGGAAGCCGAGCTTGTTCTCGCGTTGCGACCGGCGGCTGTTCGGGGCGGTCTGCTGCGAGATCGCCACCAAGCTCGCCCCGCGCGCCTCAATCCCCGGCCGGGCCGCTTCGAGCGCCTGAAGCTCGAAATTGCAATACGGGCACCAGATCCCGCGATAGAAACTCACCACGAGCGGACCGCGACCGAGGAGATCGCCGGATGAGACCGGCTTGCCGTCCGAGTCAGGGAGCGTAAAGGCCGGCGCCACGTCACCAGCCTTCAAAGCCCTTTCGGCCGCGCCGCTCGCGGTCAACTCGTCGATCGCACGATGCAGCGCTTCCACGATGGGGGGCGGCGCCACATTGGTCTCGAACTCCGTCTTGAGCAGATCAAGCTTGCCCTGAAGAGGCAGGCCGGAGGCCGCGATGGATGCTAGGGTTTGTTCAAGGGACATGGCGACAGTTCTTCCGATCCGTGGGCTTCGTTGGACCCTGCTGAGATCGGCCTTCTTATTGCCAGCAGGTAGCCAGCTCGATCGGCTTTGAGTTATCCAGTCCTGTCATGAGTGATCGCCTTTTTGCGCTCCGGCTGTTTACACGTGTGGCCCGCAAGGGGAGCTTTTCCGCGGCCGGCCGCGAACTCGGGGTTCCGCAGTCTACAGTTTCACGCACCATCGCCGCCCTTGAACGGGGAATAGGCGCCTCGCTCCTCGTGCGGAACACACGCGCTGTCACGCTGACCGACGCCGGTGCCGATTTCCTCATGCGCCTCGAGCCGCTTCTGGCCGAGCTTGACGATGCCGAGCATGCGGCGCGGGGAACGGGCGAACTGCGCGGCGTGCTGCGGGTTAGCCTTGGATCAAGCTTGGCGGTGCGCGGGGTCATACCAAGGATGCCGCCCTTCATGGACCGTCACCCGGCCCTGCAAGTCGATCTCATTCTCAAAGACGAGCGCCAGGATCTAGTTGTGGAGGGCGTGGACGTCGCGCTGCGGTTCGGTCCCCTGTTGGATTCAACGGCGACGGCCCGTCATGTCGGCGAATGGCCGCGCGTGCTGAGCGCCTCACCCGGCTACCTCGCGAAGGCCGGTTTGCCGCAAACGCCTGCCGATCTTTCGGCGCACTCCGTCATCCTGGGACCGGCGAGCATGAAGACGAACTGGTCTTTCCGGAGAGATGGCGGCACGGCGACGTCTGTGCGGGTAGAAAGCCGGTTGAGAATCACTGGCCACGAAGCTGCGATCGCCGCTGCGGTCGCGGGGATGGGCATCGTCATGACGTCCAGCGGAGCGGTTCGCCGCGAGATGGAAACTGGGCAGCTGATACGGGTGATCGCGGACTGGGATCTGGGTCAATTAGAGCTGAATGCGGTATTTCCCGCGGGCAAGGCCGCCAAACCCGCTGCCCGTGCCTTGACGGACTATTTGATCGACGTGCTTGGCGATGTCTGAAGCCGGCCAAGTCGCGCGGCACGTTTTCCACGGTCATCGTCAGCCGCGCGGCGTCGGACTCCACGGGCAGGGTATGGATGTTGCGCGACACGCCGGAATCGGCCCAGATCCGCACGGTTGTGCGCTCCGGCCCGACGCCGGCCAGGGCCAGAGCGGCGGCGACGTTGACGTTGGCGGGGAACCCGGCCGCCGCATCCAGCGGCGGGCCACCTCGTCGAACACCGCGGCCGGCGTCGCCTCCACCACGATATCCGCCGCCGGTAGGTCCGCCGGCTTCACCACGGCCGGTCGAGCCTGGAAGCCTTCCACCAGGCGCTCCGCTCGCGCCGTGTCCATGACGTCCTTGTCCTCCGTGTCGGGCATGGCGAAGAACTGGGCGCGTTCGGACATGGTCGGGCGCTCCGACATGATTAGCCGAGGCCGCAGGCGAAGCTGAGCAGAACGCTCACTGATCCGAATGCGCCGCCAGGACGCGCGGTGACCGCCCGCTTGCAGGATTGAGCGGCGATTAAGGCTCGGCTTTATGCGGATCCTCGCGGTGGTTCGTTCTTCCTCGAAGGGTCCATTCTCATGCCGCCCAGAACAGGTCGTATGATAGTTCTGTGAATGCCGACCCTTGCGCCGGCAAGCTTCGATGCGCCGAACCGGTTCGGAGCGTTCAGCCTGGCGCGACGCGGGGAGAGGCCATGCTGCGCTGCTGCGGCCGGCTTTCGGCGGCCCAGGCGTCGAGCAGCTTGTCCAAGGTGACCGGGTAGTCGCGGATGCGTACTCCAGTCGCGTTGTAGACCGCATTCGCGACCGACGCCCCGGCGCCGCAAATGCCTAGCTCGCCCAATCCCTTGCTCTTCATGGCGCTGGAATGCGGGTCGAGCTCCTCGATGAACACCGCCTCGACGCTCGGGACGTCCAGATGCGTCGCGACGTGATACTCGGCCAAGTTGTTGTTGACGAATGCGCCATCCCGCGTGTCGACCGCGACCTCCTCCATCAGCGCGGCGCCAACGCCGAACACCATGCCGCCGATCGCCTGTGACCGCGCGGTCTTGGCGTTGAGGATGCGGCCGGCGGTGAACACGCCGAGCATGCGACGCAGCCGGACCTCCCCGGTGACCTCGTTCACGCCGACTTCGGCGAAGTGCGCCCCGTAGGATTGCTGGACATAGGCTTTGCGCGAATCACCCGGATCGGCGGCGCCGTCGGCGGCGATCGGATCGTTGGGCACGAGTTGCTGGAGCGGGATCGAACGGCCTGCGGATGTGAGCTTGCCATCGGCGAACACCGCGCCGTCCGCCGCGAGCGCGGCTTGACGGATCAGGGCCGTTCGCAGGTTCATGCAGGCGTCGTACACGGCGCTGCCGGCCGAGTTGGCGCCGAACGAGCCGCCGGAGCCAGGGCTCAAGGGCAGGTTGCTGTCGCCGAGCTCCATCCGGACCCGGTCGATCGGCAGCCCCAGCAGATCGGCGGCGATCTGCGCCAGGATCGTGTAGCTGCCGGTGCCGATATCGGTCATGGAGGTCTGCACGAGCAGCACGCCGTCGCGGCCGAGCGCGACATGGGCCTGCGCCTTCTGCATCGGGTTGCCGCGCACCGCGGCCGCCATGCCGAGCCCGACCAGCCACTCGCCATCCCGGACCCGACCCGGCTGGGCATTGCGGCGCGACCAGCCGAACAGCTCGGCCCCCTTGCGCATGCACGGCACCAGGGTGCGGGTGGAGAAGGGCGTGCCTGATTGCGGATCGACCTGCGGCTCGTTCTTGATGCGCAGCTCGATCGGGTCCATCCCGAGTTGCCCGGCGAGTTCGTCCATCGCGCATTCGAGCGCCAGCAGCCCGACCGCCTCGCCCGGCGCGCGCATCGCCGACGAGACTGGCAAATCGAGCTGTGCGAGGCGATGCGCGGTCATCAGGTTCGCGGTCGCGTAGATGTTGCGGGTGGCCTGCGCCGCCGCCTCGAACGAGTCCTGGCCTTGCGTGTTGCCGGACCAGGATTCGTGCGCCACCGCCAGCAAGGTGCCGTCATGGCCGGCCGCCAGCCGCAGGCGCTGGATCGTGCCGCTGCGGTGGGTGGTTGCGGGGAAGACTTGCGGCCGCGACAGGGCGAGCTTCACCGGCCGTTGCAGCAGCCGCGCCGCGGTCGCGGCAAGGATCGCGTCGGGTTGCACCTGGAGCTTCGCCCCGAACCCGCCGCCCACGAAACGGCTGACCAGGCGGACCTTTTCCTTGGGCAATTGCAGCGTCGCGGCCACCATCGCGGCACCGCGGGTGACGTTTTGATTGGCCGTGAACAGGGTTAGCTGGTCGCCGTCCCACGTCGCGAGCGTCGCGTGCGGCTCCATCATGGCGTGGGTTTGCGCGGGCGTGCTGTAGGTGACGTCGAGCTTGACCGGGGCGGCGCCGAAAGCCGCGTCAACATCGCCCTTGTGCGTGTCTGCCGGGGTGCCGTTGCGTGGCTTGGGAGTCGTCGCCGAGGGTTGCGCCGCCGCAAGGTCGCTCTTACCGGCGTCGGGCGCGTAGCTGGGCTTGATGAGCAGGCTGGCGGCGCGGGCCTGTTCGAAGGTCTGGGCGACGACCAGCGCGATCGGCTGGCCGCGGAACCGGATCTCGGCGTTGGCGAGTTGCGGCGCCGTGCCGTCCGAGACGGCCGCTTGCGGCGGCATGTTCTTGTGCGTCAGCACCAGGATCACGCCGGGCGCGGCCTCGGCCGCAGCGGTGTCGATCCCGGTGATCTGGCCCCGCGCGATGGTGGATAGCGCCAGGTAGCCATAGGCGGGAGCGCTGCGCGGGCGGTATTCGTACGCATACGGCGCATGCCCGGTGACCTTCAGCGGCCCATCGATGCGATCGAGCGGCTGGCCGAGCAGTCCGCCCGGACGGTCGAGCGGGGTGTCGCCCATTGGCGTGCCCATGTTGATCA
The DNA here is from genome assembly GCA_965276815.1 of Acetobacteraceae bacterium. Classification (GTDB taxonomy): domain Bacteria; phylum Pseudomonadota; class Alphaproteobacteria; order Acetobacterales; family Acetobacteraceae; genus JAVVHH01. The sequence goes on from CBDIBE010000007.1 coordinate 71,499, forward strand.
TGGCGAGGCCCTCACGAGTTGGTGGTGCTGGCCAGGACGGCGCCGAGTGTGCGCCGGGTCAGCTGGAGCTTGAAATCATTGTGTCCATGGCCCTGCCCGCCGGCGAGCACGGCGCCGGAAGCGGCGTCCGACACGGCTGGGCTGAAGCTTGCGCCGATCAGCGCCTGCTCGGCGGCGGGAACCCGCCAGGGTGCCGGCGCGATGCCGCCGAAGGCGAGCCTGGCCGAGACGATCTTGCCGTTCACGGCGTGCACGACCGCGGCGACCGAGACCAGCGCGAAGGCGTAGGAGGCGCGGTCGCGAACTTTGCGATACATTTGCACGCCGGGCGGCGGCGGCGGCAGCTTCACCGCGGTGATCATCTCGCCGCTTTGCAGCACCGTCTCGACGTTCGGCGTGCTGCGCGGCAGGCGGTAGAATTCGGCCAGCGGGATCGACGCCCGCGTGCCGTCCGGCTTGACCGTCTCGACCTCGGCATCGAGCGCGCGCATCGCGACAGCCATGTCGGAAGGGTGCGTCGCGATGCAGTCGGAACTCGTGCCCACGACGGCGTGGATGCGGTTGATGCCTTGCATGGCCGAGCAGCCTGAGCCGGGCTCGCGTTTGTTGCAGGGCATGCTGACGTCGTAGAAGTAGTAGCACCGGGTCCGCTGCAGCAAATTGCCGGCGGTGGTGGCTTTGTTGCGGAGCTGGCCGGACGCGCCAGCGAGCAGCGCGCGGCTCAGCACGCCATAGTCACGCCGCACGCGGGGATGGGCGGCGAGGTCGCTGTTGCGCACGAGCGCGCCGATCCGCATTCCGCCGTCGGGCGTATCCTCCACCTTTGCGAGCGGCAGCCGGTTGACGTCGACGAGATGCGTCGGCGTTTCCACCTCGAGCTTCATGAGGTCGAGCAGATTGGTCCCGCCGGCGATGAACTTGGCGCCGGGCTTGCCGGCGACGGCCTTGGCGGCCGCTTCGGCGCTGTCGGCCCGCTCATAGGTGAATGCTCTCACAGCGTCTCTCCCGCTGCATCGTGGATGGCGTCGACGATGTTCGGGTAGGCGGAGCAGCGGCAAAGATTACCGCTCATGCGTTCGCGGATCTCGATGTCGCTCAAGGCCGGGTGGCTGTTCAGGTCGTCGGTGACGTAGCTCGGCCAGCCCTCCTTCTGCTCGCTGAGCATGCCGAGGGCCGAGCAGATCTGCCCGGGCGTGCAGTAGCCGCACTGGAAGCCGTCGCGGCGCACGAAGGCGGCTTGCAGCGGATGCAGGTGGTCGCCTTGGGCGAGGCCCTCGATCGTCGTGACGGCCTGGCCGTCATGCATCACCGCCAGCGAGAGGCAGGAGTTGATGCGACGGCCATCGAGTAGCACGGTGCAGGCGCCGCATTGGCCGTGATCGCACCCCTTCTTGGGCCCGGTGATGTCGAGATGCTCGCGCAGGGCGTCGAGCAGCGTGGTCCGCGTGTCGACGGTCATTTCCTGCGGGCGGCCGTTGACGGTGAAGCGCACCGCCATGGCCGGGACGCCGGGGTCGGGGGGTGGTGTCGTGACTGGCTGCGCCTCGGCGCTCACTCCCGGATGGACTTGGCCCAAAATCGCGAGGGCCGCACCCGCCTCGAGCGCCTGCCGCCTGGTCAGCGGAAACCGCCGCTGCTTCGTTCCATTCATGCGTCTCGTCCTCCGGAATGCGCACGCTTAGGCCTGCCGGCCCTAGGTCTCGCGAGGTAAACGGCGCTCGACGCCAATCGATGCCAGCCGCACAGATGGCGCAGGGTAGATCGCCGTAGACGATACGAAGAAAACGCCAGGTCCACCCTAGAGATGAACTTTCCTGGGGATGAACTTTTGTTGACTTCGGAACGCTCCGGCGGGATCTCGATCAGATTGCGGGGTTTTGGCAGCGACCTTGCGTGCCGCTGCAGACGGTGACCAGCATGAGCCGGCTGAAGGCGATGAGCGAGCTGGCGCAACGCGAGAAGTTGACCATTCGGCAGCTCTATGAGCGATACGCGGGGTCGCGCGGGTCTTATCCATTGGTCGGCACGCCGAGCCAAATCGCCGACGAGATGGAGGAATGGGTGCGGACCGAGGCAGCCGACGGCTTCATCATCCAGGCTTCCTATCTGCCGGGCGGTTTCGACGATTTTGTCTCCATGGTAATCCCGGAATTGCAGCGGCGCGGCCGGTCCCGCACGGGGTGTGAAGGCCGCACCTTGCGCGCGGCGATCGAGACGGTGATGCCGCGCGACACCTATCAGATCGAAATCCTGTCCGGCGGGACGGGACGCCAAACGGTCAACGCCTATGTGCAGGATGACGGCCACGCAGCGATCGACCGCGTGCGCGAGCAGGTGATGTCCGCCGTGGAATTGCGGCTGGATAGCGTCGAGTTCTGCACCGCGCCGCAGATGCAGACCCGGCTTTACGGCGGCGGCGGATGGAAGCCGCGCTGGCTAGTGAGGGCTTAGGGAGAGCGCCGATGCAGCAAGCCGCCATCGCCGGGATCGCCGAACTGCCGCAGGGCCGCATGACCGGCATCACGCCGATGATGCTGCATGCGCGGCTGGCCCGCATGGCGCTGGCGGATGCGGGGCGGCGGCCCGGCGACGTCGACGCGCTGATCACATTGTCGCCGCGCTCGGATCCCTATCTGATCCATGCGACGGCTTTGGCGGAATATTTAGGCATCGCGCCTGCCGTCGCCCTCACGGTGGAGGGGGGCGGCGCCGCTCCTGCCACGATGGTCGACCTGGCGCGCATGATGATTGTGGGCGGACGCGCCAGCACGGTGCTGATCGTCTCCGCCGACATGCCGCTGAGCGTGGTCAGCCGCGAGTCCTACATCAACACGCTGGCCGACAGCGGTCCGGTGCATCCGGACATCGAGCGGCCGTTTGGCCCCTCGGTCCCCTCGCTGTTCGGCCTGGTTGCCGGCGCCTACATGGCGGAGTACGGTGCCACTGATCTCGACTTCGCGGCGGCGGCGATGCACGACCGGGCTAATGCGAGCCTGCATCCTAACGCGCATATGCGCAAACCGATGGACCTCACACTCTATCGCGACAGTCCGATGATTGCCGACCCGCTGCGGCTGCTGGACTGCACCCCCGTGTCCGATGGCGGCGCGGCGGTGGTGGTCACGGGGCTGGAGCGGGCGCGGGACTTGCCTCGCCCAGTGGTGCGCGTGCTGTCGGCTGGGTTCTCGATGACGCACTTGCATCTCACGGCCGCGCCCTCGCTCACTCATTTTGGCGCCGGGCTGGCGCTCGATCGGGCTTTGGAACAGGCGGGCCTGGTGGCCCAGGATATCGACGTGGCGCTGGTCTATGACTGCTTCACCATCGCGCTGCTGATCAACGCCGAGGATCTGGGGTTCGCCGGGCGTGGCGAAGCTGGCGCGTCGTTTCGCGATGGCAGCTTCGCCCGCACCGGCCGCCTGCCGATCAACCCGCATGGCGGGCTGCTGTCGCACGGCTATCCCGGACGCGCCGCCGGCATCGGCAACCTGGTCGAGGCGGTGGTGCAACTCCGGGGCGACGCGGGGGACCGGCAGGTCGATGGTGCGGAGGTGACGATGACGCATGGCATGGGCGGGCTGTTCGCGACGCATGGCGTCCTATTGCTGGCGCGCGCGTGATCTACTCCGCGCCGCGCAACGGAAGGGAGGCGACGCCGCACTGGAAGGCTGCGCGTGCCGGGATCCTGAAGCTGCCATTCCACGCGGGGACCGGGACGCCGCTCTGGCCGCCGAACGATGACCCCGAGCTCATGTGGCGCGAGTGCAGCCCTTTGGGGTCGGTGCTGAGCTTCTCGGTTGTCCGGCGGGCGGTGCAGCCGGAGTGGAAGGGCAAGGAGCCTTATGTCATCGCGATGATCGCGCTGGATGCGGGCGTGCGCATGCTGAGCAACATCGTCGGCTGCGAGCCGGCCGAGGTGACGATCGGCGCCCGGGTGCATTGTGTGTTCGCCGAGACGACAGACCCGGAGCTGGGTGTTGTTTTGTTCGAATTGGCAGGACGGGCTAGGGGGTTGCCGGCCAGATGACGTTCTCGAGAGTGGCCCGCTGGCGATCAGGTGGCGATGAGGTCGCCGGCGGCGGCGGTAGATAGCGGCTGGGACGCCAGCACCATCTCGGCAAGCTGGCCGAGTGGGACCGTCAGGCCGTCATAGAACGTGGCCACGTCCTGGCCATGAAACGCGACCTTCAATTTGTTGTCCTGATTGGCAGCAGGAGAACCCCACTATGTCCCATGCACAAATGATTACTCTATTCGATAAGTGGGAGAAAGTTTGGCACGACGGGCAGTTCAATCTCGTTGCTGAGTGCGTTGGACCAAACTACATCCGTCACGATGAAAACGGCGATCGGACTGTCACACGCGAGGCATATGCAGCAGAAATCGCCCAAGTCCAAAAGGATCGTCCCGGCATCCGCGTTGTGGTCTATGACCACGCGTTCGAGGGCAACCGGGCGTGGTTCCGCTTTGCATTCAAGTGGGCCGATCCGAAGACCGGCGAAGCCCGGAGCAGGGCCGGGATGCAGTCGTATCGGACGGAGGCAGGCAAGCTCGTAGAGACATGGCTTTCGATGCAGCCGCTTGGGTCAACATGGCCGGACGCATCTGCCCAAGAGCATTGGACAAGCCCGGCCCCCATCAAGTGACAGCATGAGAGCGCCTTCCTATTTGAGGGTTTGTGTTTGCGAAATGCATAATCGGGTTTGAAAGATGGTTTCTGGCGTTCGCGGTGCGTCGCTCGGTTGGCGGCGCGCCCGGCACCGGCTACACGACCCGCGCCGCCACCGCCGGAACTTGCATGCTCCAGATTGATAGCCTGGTTTTTAACGCCTGGGGAAGGCGGTTCTTCGACCGCGCCACCGTTGCGCTGCCTGCCGGCACCAAGGTGGGGCTGGTGGGGCGCAACGGCGTCGGCAAGTCGACCCTGTTCCGCCTGATCCTGGGCACTCTGACGCCCGATAGCGGCGAGATCGCGCTGCCCCGCGGCGCCCGTGTCGCTAGCGTCGACCAGGAGCATCCGGCCACCCCGGTCAGCCTGCTCGACACCATCCTGGCCGCGGACGTGCAGCGCGACGCGCTCTATGCCGAGCTGGAGACCGCAGCACCGGAGCGGATCGCCGATATTTACGCGAGGCTTGCTGAGATCGACGCCGACCGGGCTCCCGCCTGGGCGAGCGAGATCCTGGCTGGCCTCGGCTTCTCCACCGAAGATCTGGCGCGCCCGATGGCCGAGTTTTCGGGCGGCTGGCGGATGCGCGTGGCCTTGGCGGCTGCGCTGTTCGCCGAGCCGGGTCTGCTGCTGCTGGACGAGCCGACCAACTATCTCGACCTTGAGGGCGCCATGTGGCTGGAGGCGCGGCTGCGGAAATACCCGAACAGCGCGTTGATCATCAGCCATGACCGCGAGCTGCTGAACCAATCGGTCGAGGCTATCCTGCACCTGCACGAGGGCAAGCTGGACCTCTACGCCGGCGGCTATGACGAATTCGAGCGCCGGGTGGCGGAGAAGGCGCGGCTGCAGGCGGCTTCCCGCGTCAAGCAGGAGGCCGAGCGGGCGCATTTGCAGAGCTTCGTGGACCGCTTCCGCGCCAAGGCCAGCAAGGCGGCGCAGGCGCAATCGCGCTTGAAACGGCTTGCCAAGCTGGAGCCGGTGGCGGCCGTGTCGGCCGAGCACGTGGCGCCGTTCACGCTGCCGTCGCCGCCGCGCCCGCTGGCGCCGCCGCTGATCCGGCTGGAGGCGGCCAGCGTCGGCTATGGCGGCGCGCCGGTCCTGCGCGACATGGATTTGCGGCTCGACGTCGATGACCGGATTGGGCTGCTGGGCGTCAACGGCGCCGGCAAGTCCACCTTCGCCAAGCTGGCGGCCGGCGCGCTGACGCTGTCGGCCGGGTCGATGCAGCGGGAGCGGCGGATCGGTGTCGGCTGGTTTCATCAGCATCAGATCGAGGCGCTCGAGGCCGCCGATACCCCGCTCGACATCCTGCGCCGCGCGAGGCCGCAGGACAGCGAGCAGTCCTATCGCGCCCGCCTGGCGCTTTGGGGGTTCGGCTTCGACAAGCAGTCCACCACGGTCGCCAATTTGTCAGGGGGCGAGCGGGCGCGGCTGCTGCTCAACCTGGTGGCGATGGCGGCGCCGCATTTGCTGATCCTGGACGAGCCGACGAACCATCTCGACATCGACAGCCGCCGTGCCCTGCTGGACGCGCTGAACGACTATGGCGGCGCGGTGATCCTGATCACGCATGATCGCTCGCTGATGGAGATGGTGGCGGACCGGCTGTGGCTGGCGGCAGACAATACGGTGGCGCCGTTCGAGGGCGACATGGATGATTACGCCCGGCTTGTGCTGGACCGGGCGAAGGGGGTGGCGCCGGGTCAGGGACGGGCGGCGAAGGGCAAGCGAAGGCGGGCGGCATGACGGCTCAGGCGTTGCTCAACTCCGGTGGGACCCTTGGGTCGATGGCGGCCCAGGTCGCGAAGGGGAACGACAGGGCAGCCCTCGGCATCTCGCGGACCGCGTCCACTCGATCGCGGCGGAGCAGTATCCGCCAGGTTTGATAGGTGGTGGGGGCGGTCGCCGCTAGGGCGGCCGGCGAGAGGAGCGCTACGTTGGCGTAACTTGCCGGGTCGCGCACGGACTCATAGCGAATCGCCTGCATCCCCGCGTCTCGCGCGCTGTCGGCCAGTTCCTGGCAAGGCGTATAGGTTGGTCGGATCAGTCCAGATCTTGCGGTCGCGAACGAGCGGGGCTGCGGTCAGGTCTATTGCCAGCGAGGTCCTGACTGGGACCTGGAAGGCGGTGCGCTCCTGGGGGTTGCGCGGCAACGGAGTGCCTGGCGAGGCTACAAAGAACGCGAGATGATAAAACGCTGCCTCGGCCAACGCGGTCTCGACGCGCTCGGAGCCATATAAGCAGCCCTGGCGCTGCCGGGCGCGGCGGAAGCGGCTGCCGTGTGGGTACGGCGCGTATCGGAATGGGGTGGCGAGCAGGTAGTTCAAGCCGGTGCAAGCGGTGGGGACGGCCGGTTTCGAACGATCCAGCTCGGCTTCCAGGATCGCCTGTTCGTCCAAGCTGTCGACGAGCTTCATCGTCGCCACCTGGGATTGGCTCTCGACGATGCGCCAGACCTTGCGGGACAATAAGCGCGCTTCAGAGGCGAGCGCGAGTGCTGTCCACATAGGCCACCGCTTCTACGAGACCGTCCACTTTGCGGATTGCCTCGGCCGGAATGCCCGCGAGGGCGGCGTTTGGAGAACGCATCCAGCCCTGCATGGGCTCTGGTTCGCCACCGACCATCGCATCGAGGCTGCGGAACAGGCGGACGAGGAGGAGCGCGAGTTCATAGGCCTTGCTCGACGGATCCAAGCTGTATGACCCGGAGGCCAATCGGGAGATGGTCGCCTCCGACAGTCCCAGGATTTCTGCCAGCGCCGCGTTGTTCAATCCGAGCAAGCGGGCCGCGCGGATCACGGCCTTACTGACCACCCCTGCCGCGGATTGGGGCTGCGTAGCGGCGGCAAGCGAAGCGCGTGATACCATGTTGTCTCCTGAAAGACTGAATAGCATATCTTTCATAGGAAAGCAAGCCAGGACTAGGCTCGGTAGTGTCCTAATTTGAGTAACTGGTCTTTCTGACTTTGGCGCGAATTTTTTTGGCCATGATCCGGTCGCGATCGGCGGCATCCAGCGCGCCGCGGTAGTCAGATTTCACGTCGCCATCTCCTGTCACATTTCTGCGACAATGATACCGCGCGCCGTCGAATGCGTCGAAGTCCTTGAAAGTGAGTTCGATTGAATAAAATGTTTGCTTCCTTCCGCCTTCCAGACTCCAAAATCGTCCGCATGCGTGGAGGTTACCGCTAAACTTCATCTGCACCAGATGAACAAAGGCAAGTTCGTCTAGAACTGATTCAGATTTAGCTCTTATGTGGAAATCGATGGCGTGCCGACCTTGTATGTCCTGGTAGTTCATCTCGGCCTGTGCTCCGCCACGATCGCCGCCCGCACCGCGTCCAGCGGCGATCTGATGCCGCCAAGATGTAGCACGGCGTAGAACCGGCGCTTGTCGCTGCCCTCAATCGGCGAGGACCAGGCGTAGGCTCTGGTGGCGCTTGGGTGGCCCTCTAGGTCAAAGACATGGACCTCGCCCTCCCAGACTGTCTTGCCCTCGAAAGCCTCGTGGACTGGGTCCACCGTAACAAAAGTCGCGCGTACTGAATGCTGGCTTTCTACAACTCGCTTTAGCGTATTCATCATGCCGCTGGCGTCCTCACTCTTCGCCATGCGGCTAAGTTGCCCTTTTTCTCAGGGATTTTCTCAATCAACTGTCTTTTGGATAAAGCAAGAAACACTGCTTTCATAGCGTTTTCAGACGGTATTGCGCAAAGGTCGCGAGCAATCGAATTAGTGATTTCGTCGTGGGTTTGGAGATAGTTCATAACGGCGTCATGCGGAGAGGCAAGCGGCGTGTGTCTTATGTTGACCAGAACGGAGTTTTCTCGCTCTAAAATCTCCGGCTCCCGTAATTTAAGTTTTTTCATTGCTTCGAAGGCCGTGTTTAATCCTTCTCCCACGTCTTTGTTGGGAGGATTTGGAAACTTATTGATTATACGTACAATTTTAGCATTCCTTGCCGATTGTTCCTTCAGAATATTTGCCGGTGTTACATGTCCTGGCAGTCGGCCGGGGCTTTCGACCTCAATCCGATTGTCATAAATCCGCACTTGTATATCTGAAGCAATGCTGTAGTCGCGATGAAGCACAGCATTGGTGATTATTTCGTGAAGAGTTTCATCAGGATACGTCACACTTTCTAGGCCTGATGCTCCTAGCGTTTTGATTTCTTCAACTAAACTCTTGGTTCTAGCCACTGCGTGTGAGATTAAATTGTATGCGCATCCCTCAATCGTAATAGGATCAAACGCTAGCGCATCCCGTTCTCCCTGCTCGTCTTTCGTCTTGTAACGGAACACTTTTACAGCGGATCGTTTAGGAAGGTTGATCTGAGGTTCATCCGAAAATAGTAGCACCCCAGCAACGGTCGGCTTACCACTGATGACCAGTCTCTGCTTCTGCAGCCAGTCCTCTGGCTCAGAAGAAGGAACAATGTCCATGATAAACGAGTTGCATACAACGGAATTGGAAATATCAGTCGAGCTTATATCGATAATCTCATCCTCAAAGGACGTTATGCCTTTATCGAGTCTAAGCCGTCGCAAGCCATCTTCCGTTGTAACGGGTTGTTTATGAGCGTTGCGCCTCACATAGGGGCAGTTCCCACTCGCGAGTAGAATTTCCTTAACCTTAAATACAACAAGGTGCAAAACAAGGCCGCTCTGGTCAGCGGACTTTAGGAACGTTGCTTTGTAATGATTGCCGAGGGGCGACATTGCTTCGATCGCTTGGATGTGCCCATTTGCTGCTTCCATGTCCTGGAAGCCTTGCCACAGCCTTTGCTTTCCAGAGGCAGACGACTCTTCTGCAATCCCGACGAATATTTCGCCACCAGCAGTGTTAGCAAATGCAGAGACTGTTTCTGTCAGTTTGGCTGGCCGGATGTCGACGGATTTCAGGTCGAGGTAATGACCCTCCTCAAGCTCCAGCAATCTCTTGACCTCCGACGCGCTAATCGTCCTTTGCTGAAAAGGACCTATATCGAAAGCCAAGCTCATCTTAACGTTTTTTGCGGAAGGAAAGCGACTGAACGTGAAGCGGCCTCTAATTCTCGAATTGCGACATAGCGAAGCCTCTCGCGCATCCACGACGAGAGAGAGATTCCGGCTAACTCCGCCGCCTCGCGAAACGCCACTTTCTCAGCTGCCTGAACCCTGAACTCAATGGCTTCTGTTTTCATCGGTGTCTCCTGCATAATGTAAGGACAAATAAGGGACGCATGTCAACGCACCCATTGACTTGTCCCCACAAACACGGGACACTTCGCTGATCGAACCGGTGAACCTCTATGAACCGCCTCTCTCTCGCCCGCCGCACCCAGATCATCAGCTGCTTGGTCGAGGGCAACTCCATCCGGTCTACTGAGCGCATGACCGACACGCACCGAGATACCGTCATGCGTCTGATGGTCGAGGTCGGGGAGGGCTGCGCCAAGCTGATGGACGAGACAATGCGTGACCTGTCATGTCGCCGCATCCAGGTCGATGAAATCTGGGCCTATGTTCAAAAGAAGCAGCGCCAGCTTACCCCGACTGACGACCGCAGCCGCGTAGGCGATCAGTGGACCTTTGTGGCCCTCGATCCCGAGACGAAGCTCATCCCCGCATGGCGGGTCGGCAAGCGCGATCTACCGAACGCTACGGCGTTCCTGACCGATCTATCCGAGCGGCTAACCAATCGTGTCCAGCTTTCATCGGATGCCCTCAAGGCATACGTGGAAGCCACGGAACAGGCATTCGGGGTGGATGTTGACTACGGGCAGGCGGTAAAATTTTACGATGCCACGCCAGCCGGACCCGGCCGATACAGCCCGCCCGCCGTAACCTATTCGGAGCGCACCCCGATTGTGGGATGCCCAGACTTTGCTCACATCTCGACCAGCATGGTTGAGCGGCAGAACCTCACCATGCGGATGAGCATGCGGCGCTTTACCCGGCTCACGAACGCGTTCAGCAAGAAGGTCGAAAACCTTAGGGCCGCCGTGAACCTGCATTTCGCACACTACAACATGGTGCGGGTTCACACCTCGCTTCGCTGCACCCCGGCGATGGAAGCTGGCGTGAGCCGTCACGTGTGGAGCTTGACCGAACTCGTTGCGTCCACATCAAATTAGGACACTACCCTAGGCTCATGGCGTTAGGTTGTTTGTTAAACACGCTGGAAGGGTTCTTATCGCGTGTTGCTCCGACGTTCGCACCCCGCATTGCTTCGGCGCCGAGCCAACGGGAGCGATGAACAGCTACGATTACGTTATCCTCGGCGGCGGATCCGCTGGTTGCGGTTGGTTCCTTGCCGGCAAGAGCTGGTCCATGACATCGCCGGGGATATGGCGCTAAAGAATAAGCGCTGAGCAACGGGCGGGAACGAAACGATGAAAATAGTCCATGTCGAGGCGCGTCTCGTGCATGTGCCGGTCGAGGATCCGCTTGCCCACTCCTTCGAGCCGCCCGGCACCACCCGTCCGACGGTCACGCTGTTGCTGAAGACGGATGCGGGGATTGAGGGGGTCGGTTACGCCTTCCTCGCCGCGGGACTGAGCCGGTCACTGCGTCAAGCTGTCGAGGACCTCGCCAGCCTGCTGATCGGCGAGGATCCGCTGGCGCGCGGGCCGGCGCTGCGGCGATTGCGCACCGCTGCCGCCGGGTCAGGCCCGGCGGGATTGTTTACGCTGGCGACGGCGGCGATCGACTTTGCCTTGTGGGATATCGCCGGCAAGGCCACCGACCAGCCGCTTTGGCGCATGCTGGGCGGCAGCGGCGCGCCGGTCGCGACCTATGCGAGCGGCGGGATGATGCGCGAGCTGGATGACGATGCAGCGCAGCGTGCGGCGTCGCATCTGGTCGAGGCGGGGTTTCGCGCGATGAAGATGCAGTTGGCACTTCCTGGCGAGGGCGGTCTCTCGGCCGAGCTGCGCCGTGCCCGGCTCGTGCGCGAGGCGATCGGCGAAGATGTGGCGCTGATGTGCGACATGAACGCCCGCTGGCGGCCCGATGAAGCCATGCGGATCGGCAGCAGGCTCGAGGAGATCGGCTTCACGTGGCTGGAGGACATCGCGCCCAGCGAAGACCTCACCAGCCTGGCCCGTATCGCGGACGCGCTGGCGACCCCGCTGGCCTGCGGCGAATACCTCTACGGGCTTGAGGCGTTCCGGGCGATGCTGGTCGCCGGGGCGACCGATATCGTGATGATCGATCCGTTCCGCGCCGGCGGGATCACCCAATGGCTGAAAATTGCGGCGCTTGCGGAGGGCTTCGGCCTGCCCGTCGTCAGCCATCTCGCGCCCGAGATCCAGGTGCACCTGGTGGGCACGATCCCCAATGGGATGACGGTGGAGTACATGCCTTGGAGCATGCGGTTGTTCCAGGAAGTGCCCTGGCCGAAGGACGGCCTTCTGACCCCGCCGCGCACGCCTGGTCTGGGACTTAGCTTCGACCAGGACGCGCTGGCGCGGTTTGCGTAACGACTACAGGCCGTCGATGAGCCGGGGGGACGGTTGAACCGCCCCACGCTCGATTGGCTTGACCAGCTCGTTCACCCGGGCATGCAGGCTGGCATCGCTCTGATTTAACTGTGCGAGTTGTCCAGGTTCGTTGGGTGGGATAGAACTGTTGCCACGATGACTAAATTTCGTCTCGTGCCAGCACTGTCGCGGATCTCGTGTGGCGTGCTGATTACGATGGCCTGCCTCACCGGAATCATTGCGGCCGAGATCTCCCACGGGGCTGGGGCGGAAATCGCATCCGGCTCAGTCGCCAGGCCGGCGGCGCTTGCAGCGCCCGAGTCCGGAAGGCGCGTTGGTTCGCTGCAGCCGGACCCGGCGGCCTCGGATAAATTGGTTTCGACTATTTTATCTAGGCCGCTGTTTTCCGCAGCCCGGCGCCCGGCCGCCCCAGCTCCGGCTCAAGCTCGGGGTGCTGGTGCGACCGCCGATCCCGTGAAGCTGGTTGGCACGATCGTATCAGGTCGATTCCGGGTCGCGTTTCTGGAAATCGCCGACAAACGCGTCACGCGGGTCCTGGGCGATAGCGTGGGAAACACCAGGATCGTCGCAATCGATCCCACGCGGATTCGGGTAAGGGCGGATGATGGGCAGTCGAAAGACTTGTTGCTGACGCAAGGTACTAGGATCGAGCCAATGCTGCAGCGGTCGGTTCGGCCGTTTCATATGGAGGAATGACGGATCGGCGCGGCGTCGGGCCGCCGGTTTCGTCGAAGTAGAGCAGACGTCCCGCGTTGGCCATGCCGGCGAAGGTGCTGAGGTTGTGGAACACTGCGGCCACGAGCGCCCCCTGGGCGCCGAGCAGGCCGCCCGCGGCAAAGATGATGAGTAGCACCGTCCAAGCGAGCCCCATCGCGATGTTCACATGGATGGTCCGCCGGCAGCGGCGGCTCAACCGCACACAGGTGCCCAAACGCCGCAGATCACTGGTCATCAACACGAGATCGGCGGAAGCCAACGCGACATCGGTGCCGCGCGCGCCCATTGCGATCCCGACGGCCCCCGCCTTCAGCGCGAGCGAGTCATTGATCCCGTCGCCGACCACCATCGGACGGAACCCGGCGGCGATCTCGTCCAGCACGCGATCCATCTTTTGCTGCGGCAGTGCCTCGGCGCGGACGTCGGCGATCCCGAGCTGCGCAGCGACGTTCTGGGCAACGCGCGCCCGGTCTCCGGTCAAGAGGACCTGCCGCCCAAGGCCAAGGTCGCGCAAATCCCGGGTCGCCGCCTCGGCTTCCGGACGGGTCTGGTCGGCGAGCAGCAGCCAGCCGAGGAATTTGCTGCCGCGACTGACCCCGGCAATCGGCCCGTCATGCTCCGGTGGCGTAACGGCCGCGGCGGTAAACAACTCCGGCCGGCCGAGGGCGATTCGTTCGCCTTGCGATTGCGCGGTCACGCCGAAGCCGCGCTCTTCGCGGACCTCGGCGATGGCCGGCCGGTCTTCCGGCGGACGCAGGCGCGCGATCGCCCGGCTGACGGGATGGCTGCTCGCCGCACCCAGCGCAGCGGCGGTCGCGACGAGGTCGTCTGCCTCGACGCCCGCGGCCGGAAGCATGCCGCAGACCTCCAGCTCACCGACGGTCAGAGTGCCCGTCTTGTCGAAGATCACGGAACTGACTTCGGCGAGCTGCTCGAGGAAGGCGGACCCCTTGATCAGGATTCCGTGGCGCGCGGCGACCACGATGGCGGCGACGGCGGTCGCGGGCGCGGCGAGGATCAGCGCGCAAGGGCAGGAGGATACGAGCACGGCCAGCATGGCGGCCGGGTTGCCGGAGACGAACCAGACGCCTGCGGCGATCAGCAGGATCATCGTGAGATAGCGCCCGGCATATTGTTCGAGGACGCGGGTGATCGGCGGTTTCGACTGCTCGGCGGTGCGCATCAGGCCGATGATGCTGCCGAGTGTCGTGTCGGCACCGGTCCGGGTGACTGAAACGACCAGGTGGCCGTCGATATTGATGGCGCCGGCGAGGACGGGGTCGCCCTCGGCGATGTCGAGCGGCACCGATTCACCCGTGAGCGATGCGAGGTCCAGGCTCGACGTGCCGCTGATCACCGTCCCGTCGGCCGGCACTGCATCGCCGGCCCGCAGTTCCAGCCGGTCGCCGACGACGATGGACTTGGTCGGGACCTCCTCGACGGTGCCGTCGGCGCGGATGCGCCGCGAATTCGTCTCGACCAGCCGGCCCAGGGCATGGATAGCCTCGCGCGAGCCAAGCAGGCTTCGCTCCTCCAAGATGTGGCCGATGTTCATCACGATCGGCAGGATGGCGGCGGTGAGCATGTCGCCCATCGCCCATGCGGCGACCAGGGCGATCGCCACGAGTTGATCGGTGATCCCGTGCAGGCTCGGCTCGCGCACGCTTTTGACCGCGGCGGCGAGAACGGTGATGGCGACGAGCACGGCGGCAGCGGTGGCGGCGATATCGGCCGCCGCTTGGCGGTCGGGGAAAACCGCTCGCCATGCCACCGCGATCAGCAGCAACGCCAGCGCCACCATGGAGACGCCGATCCTGGCGCCAAGCGACCAGCGTTCGGCGGCCCGCAGCGCGGTGAAGCCGGCTTCTCCGGCATCAGAACCCGTCCAGCCGATTGCGGTGGTGCTGCTCATTGGGCAGGTCCGGGCACGATCACGTCCTGCGGGCGGTGCGGGTCAATCGCGGTCACATCGACCTTGCGCATGATCGTGGCAATCCTCTCCCGATAGTAACGGACGACCTGGCCGGTGCGGCGCGGGCCTGCTGGCTGGGCTTCCATGGTCGCGATGACCGCAGTGTCCGAGGCGGCCCGGCGCACGCGCTCGTCCGCCGAGGCGCGCGCTTGGCTGAGGATCCGGTCGCGCTCGCGATCCGCGGTCTGGGACATGCGCGTTGCGTCGGTTCGCGCGGCGGCGACGGTCTGGTCGGCGGTCTGCGACGCGGTCAGCACTGCGTCGAACGCCGCCTTGGCGATCGGCGGCAGCACGGCGACCAGGTCGATACGCGAAACCTCGACGCCGAGATCCCGCCCATGCGCTCGCAGCACGGCGAGTTGTTGGTTCATGTCGCGCATCAGGTCGCCGCGCAGCGCCTCGCGCCGGGCTCCCGCGTCGCTGGGCGCGTTGTTGCCGACGGCTCTGACGACGAGGAAGTCGTCGAGTGAGCGGCGGGCGGCCAGGTCCACAGCGCTCGCCAGGTAGATGCGCCGCAGCGCCGGCAGTACATGATCCATTTGCGTCAGATAGGCCACCGGCGCCGACACCTCGAAATACAAGGTGGCGTCAAGCTCGACCACGCTGCCATCTCCGGTCAGGAAGTACCCGGGATTTTCCGCATCCTTCGACGGCCTGAGCGCAATGATGTCATCGTTGGGCGTGATGTCGAGGTCGGTCTCGAACGATGGATAGCCGCCTGGGTTGATCTTTTCTACCGTGGAGGCGCCGCTGATGGCCGCTTCGTTGACTGACGGGACACTCACCCGATATTCGATCTGTCGCGTGCGGGCCGGCAACAACACCACGTCCTCGATCGGCCGTGGCCAGGCCAGCAGCAGCCCGGCGTCCAACACGCGGTCGATGCGCCCGAACCGCGTCACCACCGCGCGGCTATCCGACGGCACGGAGCGGATATTACTTGCGGCCCAGACCACCGCCAGCGCCAGGATCGCGGCGTAGAGGGCGCGAAAGCCGATCACTAGGGATTCGGAGAGGTAGCCTTCCGGCTTCGGCACCGCGGCGCCGTTCGCCTCCCCGGTCACGGCCGCGTACCGTCCAACGGCGGCACGATCCCCGCCTGGGCGCGCGGGCCGGCGGGAGGCACTGTACAGGATTCCTCGACCGCGTTGTCCTGCGGGCCGTCCACCAGGACTCGGAACGGAGGAGCATCGGTGCGCAGCACCAGCCTGGTCTTGCCGCCGACCACGGCGTCGATCACGTCGAGCGATCGCAGCATGGTGTAGAGATGGGGATTTTGATCGTAGGCAGCCGCGTAGGTCGCTGCGGCCTGCTCGCGCGATTTCGCCTCGATTTCGGCCGCCTGCGCCTTGCTGTCGGCGGTCTTGATCCGTGCGTCGCGGGCGGCGTCAGAGCGGATCTGGGCTGCGGCGCGCAATCCTTCGGCGGTCGCCTCCGCCGCGACGGTCTCGCGCTCGGCGCGCATCCGCGAGACGGTCGCGGCCAGCGTTTCCGCGGGCAAGCTCAGCCGCTCCACGCCCATTTCCTCGACCTTGATCCCATAGATGTCCAGCGCCTGGGTGGCGACATGGTCGCGGAGTCGTTGGACGAAATCGGCCAGGCGGATCTTGGACTGGTCGGTGTTCACCAGATCGGCCAGCTTGAAATCGCTCGCGGTGATCTGCAGCGCCGAGCCCATGAAGCTGCGGAGCTGCCGCGCAGCCTCGTCCGGATCGTTGTTGGCGACGCGGAGAAACTGGCGGATGCCGGCTGGGTCGTTCGGCACGGCCCAGGCGGCATAGGACTGCACGAGGATCCGCAGCCCATCCTCGGTGCCGACGTCCTGCAAGCCGCCCGACGTGGTGCGAAGGCGCAAATCGACGGTGACCGCCGTTTCGATCGGGGCGGGGATTTTCCAGGCTAGGCCGGGCTCGGTCAGCACGCGGACCGGATCGCCGAAGCGCGTGATGACGATCGCCTCACCGGGCGCGACTTTCACCAGCGACGACGCGGCGACCGCGCAGATCACGCCGAGACAGGCCAGGCCGTAGCGGAGTGCGCGGCTGAGCCCAAGTTTTGCTCTGGCGTTCTGGGTCATCGGCGCAGATCCCGTGTCGGCAGGTTATCGCCGCCCGAACTGGGCGGCCGCAGGTCAAGGGTTGACTGGTTGCCGCCGTCGAGCCTGTCGTCCAGGATTTCCAGGGTCGTCTGGCCGAGCGCACTCTGCAAATTGGCGAAATACCGTTCCAGGATGAACGCCCGGCCGCCGGCCCGGTATGCCCGGTCGTCGGCACCGAACCCGGTGAGATCGGCCTTCGCCGTGTCAACTGCTTGCGCTGAGTTCCCCGCGGCTTGGTCCAGCGCTTCATAGGCATCGCGCGCCGCAACACTGGCGGTTGCGAGGGCACGGCCACGCTCGGACGCGATGGCCGTGGTGGCATCGATCTGGGCGGCTTGGACGTGGTGATACGCGCCGGCGGCTCCCGCTGGCGGCTGCGCGGCCTCAACGATGACGGCGACGATTTCAATCCCAGTCCGCAGGGCATCGAGCCGTGCGTTCAAGCGGTCCCGCAACCCGTTGGCGATCGCTTGTCGGTCCGCGCCCAATACGTCCGTCAGCGTGCGGGTGGCAAAGAATTGCGCCAATTGTTCGCGCGCTAAGGTCCGCACCAGTGCGGCCGGGTCACTGGTCCGGTAAGCGGCGCGGAGGACCGACTCGTTGTCCAGGCCGACGCGAAACAGCACACGCAAATCAGCACTGATCATCTCGAAGCTCTGGCGGCCCGCGCTGGTACTGGCGATGATATAGGACACTTCGGAGGGTCGCGGCTGATCCCAAAGCCGGTTGGCACTGGGCGGCGGAATGTCCTCCGCCCCGACCGGACCGGTGTCCGCCCGGCCGACGAACTCACCGGGCGCCACCGCCAAGCTGTTGTCCACGTCGCCAATGGTGACCGAGTGGACCACGCCATGTTCCACCATGCGGACAGCGCCAAGCGGCCACGGGAGCACCAAATGCAGGCCTGATCCGAGAACCTCGACGGGCTTGCCAAGCCGCTCATATTGTCCGCGCTGGTTCAAGCCGACCGAAACGATGCCTGAGATCAACCAGCAGAACGCGGTGGCTGACAACAGCACAGGCAGGAGCGCGCCGCCGGCGAACCGGATCGCCCAACTGCGGGAGAAGTCGAGCCCGAAGCGCTCTTTCACCGCGGCGGCAATGGAAGTGGGCTTCCACGCGCTGGGCCGGAGCAGCCGTGCGAGCAGCGAACCCGAAGCGGCCTGCGCCGAGTCGGGCGTTGTCCTGGGGGCCAGGCACGCGGCCAAGCCACGTGCCGCGCGCTCGGTGGCGGCGGCAGCGGTGAAGACCGTGACCCCGAGTTCCAGCCAGCCCATGAGCCAAGGTGCGATCCCTAACCCGGCAGCCGCTTCCAGCGCGCCGCATGCGAGCGCCACGACGAGGGGAACATAGAGCAGTCCGGCCAGCTTGGCGGCTTCCGGCAGGGCTTTCAGCGAAAGACGGGCAAAATATCGCTCGACGATCAACAACGGAAACGACAGCGCGATGAGCGCGCCGCCCGCCTCGAGCCGGGTTGGCGGTCCGCGCGGCGGCCAGACACGCGTGATCGCAAAATACCAGGCGGCGGCAACGGCGGCGGCGGCGAGGGCCGTGATGACGAGACCCTGCGGCCAACCGGCGACCCAGGCCAGGGGTTCGGCGCGCGTCAGGCGGGCGAAACGCCGGGCAATCCACAGGGGGCGACGCGTGCTCGGCGCCAGTTCCAGCCGGCGGAGTGTGGCGGCGCGCTGGCTGACGATCATGATCGAGGGAACCAGCCCGGTCAGCGCGATCAGCAGCGACGCGGACACCGCCCCCGCGGCGCTGCCCAGCGGCGCGCCACCCAGTATGGCCGCGACCGCTTGCCAAGTGTTTGGTAACGGCAGCAATCCCGTTGCGGCGATCGCGAGCGCCAGCAAGATCAGGATGAACAGAGTCGCCCGCCGCAAAGCCCGCGTCAAAACTGGAGCCTCGAGGAAACTGGGCGAGATGGCCCTGTCGGATGTCCGGCGCATGTTGTCGAGCGGAACCATAAAGCAATCATCCTCCGGCAACTTCAAAACAATAGAGCATCGCCGGGTGTCGGCAAAAGAGGCGGCCGTCGTAACAACGGCCGCCTGCTTCCTCAACTTACGTCAGTTGCGGCGTAGGCTCTCTAGAACTGGAACATGTCCGTCAAATTGCCGATCGCCGGGGAGTTGGTCGGAACGTATGGATTGCCAGTCGTCGCGGTCGGGTTGGGAAGGTTGTCGCGGCTGGTGGGGGAGACCGTCGGCAGGCTCCAGTTATACTCGATGAACTTCAGCCACGACACGTGGTCGGTGTAGCTGTGGGTGATCCGGCCGCCGGTGGAGTAGGGCGAAACCATGATCGCGGGGATGCGGGTGCCGTCGCCGAAGAAGTCGAGCGGCTGGATGTACCCGGAGTCCCAGTATCCGCCACCTTCGTCCATGGTGACGAGAATGGCCGTGCTCGCCCACACGGCCGGGTTGGCCTGCACTTCCTGAATGAGACGCTTGGTGAACGCCTCGAACAAATCGAGCTTGGACGAAGCGGGATGCCCGTCGGTCAGACCGTCCGGCTTGATGATCGAGACCGCCGGAAGCGTATTGTTCGCCACGGCCGTGTCGAAGTCGGACACGTCCTTGAGATGCGCCGCGCGCTGCGTCGCGCTGGTCATGATCGAAGTCGTATACAGGAACGGGTTGCAGATATTGCAGTATGTGGAACCGAGCGGGCTGTTTGGGTTCGCGAGATAGTCGTTCCAGTGGGCGCCGTAATAAGCGAAGCTAATCCCGGCGGCGTTCAGCGTGTCGCCGATGGTGGGGGTCGTGACCGGCGGGATGGTGAAGGTCGTCGTATTGACCGTGCCGTCGCCGTAATATCCTGGGTTATAGTTGTTGAGCAGATAATACGCATTGGCGGCGCATTTCGCGGCGGGATGCGACGCGAGCGACGCCAGATAGTTCAAAACCGGCCCGACGCCCGGCTGCGTAGGATCGGAGCAGTTGGAGTAGCTGCCGCCCGGAATAGCCGTCTTGGACCCAGTAATTGTTCGTGCCCGGCTGCGAGTTCGGATTTTCGATCTGGCTCGACGGCGGCGTCGCCGGCTGGCCGTTCGCCTCATAGTAGAAAGCCAGTCCCGAGCCCAGCCCGATATGGTTGGCGCCGGTGCCGCCGTCGATCGACTGATGGAAGTTGTCGCTCATGGTGTAGGTGTTGGCGAGCGACAAGAAATAGGGCGCATCGCCGTGGGCCACGTTGAGGAAGCCCATGGCGGTCGAGCCTTCGCCCGTCGTCTGGTTGGTGAAGTTCGCGGGCTGCGCACTGCCGTTATTGCCGGCGCCGATCGTGGACTCAACCCAGGGGAACAGGTCGTTCAGGCAGCCTGAAGGGTTGGCGGTCGTGGCATGGGCGAGCGAACAGTCGGTCTGCTGCCACATTTGATAGAAGCGGTGGACCGGGCTGGGGCGGTACGCGTCGTACGGGTAGGTCGAGCTGTTGGAAATCGGGTACGGCCCGTTCGGCAGCGTTGTTGCGTTCGGCACGCGGGTGTCGACGGCCTTGCTCGGAAGACCGGTGGCGCCGGTGGTGAGCAGCGGCAAATCGGCCGGCAGCAAATAGGGCTCGGCATATTGGGCCAGGGCGAGCGAATTGAACGGCGGGCTGCTGCCGCTGACCGCGCCGGGTGCGCCGTCGGTCATCGCCGGCACCATGTAGCGGTAAGGCGATTTGACGGTCGGGGCGGGCTGGTAGGCTCCCGTCTGCGAACCCTGCCGCTGCGCCGCGAGGGCGAAGTTCGGCCCAGGGGTGCCGTCCGCGTTGACAATACCCTTGGAGAGGAGGTTGGAGACAGTCTGGCCGGCCGTGGCCGGCGTGTAGGTGGCGAAAACCTCGTCGAACGAGTGGTTCTCGCCGATGATGACGATCACGTGCTGGATCGGGGTCCGCGGCGTGGTTTGCGCGAGCACGGGGGTGATGGGCGCGAGGCCGAGTGCCAGGCTCGACACGCCGGCGAGCAGCCGGCCCGAGTTGGACAGGCAGCGTCTCGTTTTCTGCTGCGTCATTGTTCTACTCCCACACTATCGATAGTCGCGAATGGCCCGCTTGCGCGGGCCGAACAGGGCGAACGCGAGGCGCGCTATGCCTGCGCCTTGCCGCGGGCGCGGCGCCGCAGCCGCAGCGCGAGAAGGCCGGCCGAAAGCAGGGTCAGACTGGCCGGCTCGGGGACCACGACCGTGCCGCTACCGGTCGGCGCCGTGCCAAAGGCCACCGTCGAGGTGGAGGCGGAGGCGCCATTGCTGATGGTGATCGGACCGCCACCCGTGTCGGTGCCACCGGCGTCGCTGCCGATTTGCGGGCCCGCAAAGCTCACGTCGTCGCCGGACGTCTCAAAGAATAGATCGAACAGTCCACCTTGCGCGGCGCTGTAGAACGTGATCACCGGCGCATCGCTCACCGAAGCCACATCGATCCCGTTGAGGTCATAAGTGAAGTTGGTGATCAGTCCGCTCGGATTGCTGTCGGTCGGATTGGGCAGGTCGAGCGAGAAGGCGAAGCTGTCGTCAGGGGCACTGTATGTCGTGACCGGCGTTGCCGCCCCCCAAAGACCCGTACCCGAGATGACGATGGCAGAAGCGGGCCGGGCGGCAGACAATACGCCGAGCGATATCGCTCCGGCGATTGCCAGTCTGGTTAGAGTCCATTTGGAATCGGTTCATCAACGAGCCAGCCTTCGCAGCATGATGATGCTTGATGCAGCGTAGAGGAACGCCTCGACGGACTCGATCGTGGTCTCGAAGTCCTTCGCCAGCCGCCTGTTCCGGTTGATCCATGCAAAGAAGCGTTCGACGACCCAGCGGCGGGCGATGACGGCGAAGCCGACCTGGTTGTCGGACCTGCGAACCACTTCGATGCGGATCGCGCTGGCATCAGCCACTCTGGGCCCGGCGTATCCACCATCAGCGTAGCCCAGCACCACGAAGGGCCAACGCGGGCGCGACGCCCTTAGGAGCGGGCCGGCCCCGTCGCGGTCCTGGATCGCGGCTGAGTGGGCCTGCAGCTTGAGCGCTCGTCCGTCGGTGTCCACCATGGCGTGCCGTTTGCGGCCCTTGATCTTCTTTCCGGCGTCATAGCCCCGGATGCCGCCGCTCTCGGTCGTCTTGACGCTCTGGCTGTCGATCACCGCGGCCGTCGGGCTGGCTTCACGACCGGCCCGCTCGCGGTCGAGCATGACCAGATGATGGTTGATCGTCTCCCACGTGCCGTCGTCGCGGAACCGGGCGAACCACCCATACACCGTCGAGGACGGGGGGAAGTCCTTCGGCAGCAGGCTCCAGGCGACGCCGCCGCGCAGGATGTAGAAGATCGCGTTGACCATCTGCCGCATCTCCCACTTGCGCGGGCAGCCGCAGGAGCAAGGCGCAGGCAGGAACGGCGACAAGATCAGCCACTCCGCGTCGGTCAGGTCACTTCCATATCGCAGTCCTGCGCGGCTATGCTGCGCGCGGGTGGTCGGGGTCCACATGGGGCGTTGGCTTCCAGCAAGGCTTCGAACACCTGCCTGGAATCACACCTTGCCCGGCCATCCAACCCCAACAGCAAACCGTTCCGCGTTGATTCCAATATGGCCTCTTAGCGAACTCATTTTGATCCCCTTTTGAATGATCTCGGAGCGGGTGAAGCTCGGCGCGGACGTCAAGGCGGCCAGCGCATTGGGACGATGTTCGTAGCGTGATGTTTCGATGAACCCTCGAAACCGCGGGTTGCGGTTTCGCAGATTGACCAGAGCGCGCTCGCGACGCTTGGCGTCCGGCAGATCATTGAGCAACAAGTGCAACCGCTCTGCCGCTTCAAGCCGGGCTTTGCCGCCCGGTCCGAGCGGTCGAACGACCCTCGAGCCCAGCAGGTTGAGGACACTCAGCGCCGCGGCGTGGCCACGCGCGCGCGGACAGGAGCAGTGGCAAGCCGTAGCGAAGTCGGCGGAGACTACGAGTCGAGGCTGTAGTGGATCGGCAGGGTGATCGATATCGTATCCGGCGCCGGGGCGGGCGGCGGCGGAAGATGTGATCCGCGCAGCATCGCCATCGCCGCCTCGTCGAGCTCTGACGAACCGGAGCTGTGAACGAGGTTGACCTGCTTGACGGTACCTTCCCGATCCACAGCGAACCGGACCACGACCCGGCCCTCAATGCCGTCGCGGCGCGCTTGTTCCGGATACCGTTTGTGCGCTTGCAACCATGCCGCCAGCGCGCCTTGCCACGCTCCGCTGCTGTAGGCTGCGGCGGCCGGCGGACTTGCCGCAGATGAGCTCGGGGGCAAAGCAGCAATTCGACCGTTTTGGGTTGGCAAGTTTGGCCGCGGCGCTGTTTGTACCGGGACAGGGACTGTCCTAGACCGCACTGGCCGACGGGGCGGTCTTTTCTGAAGTGCCTGCGGCTGAGTGCGTTCGGGTTCCGGCAGTGGCACGGTGGCCTCGATCGGCGGCGCCGGTGATACTGCTTGTGGGACCGGCGATGCAGACGCGGCGACAGGCGGGGGCACCGGAATCGCGTCGGCCGGAGCTGGGGTGATTGTGGAGGCCGGCTCCGGAGCTGGCACCAGCGCTGGCGAAGGCAGCGTCCCAGGCGCGGCAGTGGATGTCACCACGCTGATCTCGGTCAGCGGCGCGGGAAGCAGCGCTTTGGGTTGCCGGTGCGCTAGCGCGAGCAGACTGGCCAACAGGATCACGTGACCGGCCAGCGCGGCGGCCAGCGGGCGGCGCAGCGCGGCACGCTGGCCTGGGCTGACGGGCGGTGTGCGCCCGCGGCCGGGTTCCGGCTGGTTCGGAGCGCAACGCCCTTGCGCGATCGGTCCCTGGCGAGTCATGGTATGTTATATCATAACAGTTGCTGACAGCGGGAGTCTGACGCGTGCGGTTTCGGAACAGTCTTTTACTCGGCACGGTCATCGCTGCAGGTTTGGCCACCGCGAGCCGGGCCGCCGACCCGGAACCCGCGGCCGCTGCGGCGCCGGCGGTCCAGGTGAATACCGGTGAGCTCAGCCTGCCGGACCTGGACGTCGTCAGCCAGCGTCTCGATACGGCTCGCAGCCAAATCCTCCCGAATCTCGGCGCGACCCGTTACGAGTTCAGCCGACAAGCGATCGAAACGCTGCCTCAGGGCGATAACGCGCCGCTCAACCAAGTTCTGCTGCAGGCGCCGGGAGTGGCGCAGGACAGCTTCGGGCAAATCCACGTGCGCGGCGACCATAACGAAGTGCAGTACCGCCTCGATGGGGTGCAGCTTCCGGAGGGGCTATCTGTTTTCGGACAGGCCCTCGAAACCCGTTTCGCTCACTCGGTCTCGCTGATCACCGGCTCGCTCCCGGCGCAATACGGCTTTCTGCAGGCGGGCGTCGTGGACATCACGACCAAATCGGGTACGACCGATCCGGGCGGCGAGATCTCCATTTACGGTGGCGCGCGCGACTACTTCCAACCGAGTTTCTTCTACGGAGGGCGCTCCGGTCCGATCGACTATTTCGTGACCGGCGACGCGCTGCACACGCGGGTTGGCATCGAAAATCCGACGGATAGTTTCAATGCGATCCACGACCTCAGCAACCAATACCATGGCCTTCTGCATGCGTCCGCCATCCTTGACCCGACCACGCGGGTGAGCCTGATCGCGGGCGTCTCTAACGACGTTTTCCAAATCCCGAATAACCCGAACCAGACTCCGTCGCTGGGCCTGACCGTCAACGGCATCAGTGATTTCAACAGCTCGAGCCTCACGGAGCACCAGCGAGAAATTACCGATTTCGGCATTCTCTCGCTGCAAAAGCATTTTGATGATGTCGATGTTCAGCTCGCGACGTTCTCACGATACACCAGCCTGTATTATACACCCGACCCGATTGGGGATTTGCTGTTCGACGGCGTTTCGCAAACGGCTGCCCGATCGGTGTGGTCAAGCGGCGTGCAGACCGACGCGAGCTGGCATGCCGCCGACACCCACACGGTGCGCGCGGGCTTTCAGATGAGCGGTGAGCGGACGGTCTCCAGCACCGCGTCGCAGGTCCTGTTCACCGACGACAGCGGTGCAGAACTCTCTGACGTTCCGTCCACAATCTACAACGGATCATCGAAGACCGGCGGCCTCTACGGGCTGTACCTGCAGGATGAGTGGCGCATTTTGCCCCGGGTGACCCTGAATTATGGAGCGCGGTTCGATGTGGTGGACGAGTTCACCCACGAGAGTCAGTTGAGCCCCCGCGTCAACCTTGTCTGGAAGGCAACCGACAGCACTACGGTGCACGCCGGCTATTCCCGTTATTTCACGCCGCCGCCCTTCGAGTTGGTCTCGGGCACGACGCTCGGCTCCTTCGCCAACACCACCGGCGCTCCGAGCGTTAGTCAGGATAGCGTCGTCAAAGCCGAGCGCGACCATTACTTCGATGCCGGCGTCAGTCAGATCCTTGTACCCGGTCTGACGGTCGGGGCCGACGCGTACTATAAGCAAGCGAAAAACCTCATCGACGAAGGCCAGTTCGGCGCGCCGATCGTCCTGACCGCCTTCAATTATGCAAAGGGGCAGGTCAGCGGCATCGAGGGCACCGTAAACTACGATTACGGGAATTGGTCGCTCTACGGCAACATCGCCTATTCGCACGCCATCGGCAAAGACATCGACTCGGCGCAGTTCAACTT
The DNA here is from genome assembly GCA_965276815.1 of Acetobacteraceae bacterium. Lineage (GTDB taxonomy): Bacteria > Pseudomonadota > Alphaproteobacteria > Acetobacterales > Acetobacteraceae > JAVVHH01. Next base: position 97,070 of record CBDIBE010000007.1, read on the forward strand.
CTCCGCCGACGAGCTGGCCTATATCAGCCAGCATTACATCCATCTCGATCACGACCAGCGTTGGACGGGTTCTGTGGGCGCCGCTTACACGCTGTTCAAGGGGACGCCGAGTCCGGCCCGGCTGTCGGCCGATCTGCTCGTAGGCAGCGGTCTGCGCGCCAGCACCGATACCGTCCCGAACGGCGAGGCGCTTGCCGGCTACTACACGATCAATCTTGCCGCGCTGCAAACGCTGAACGTCGGCTACCTGCATGGGACCCAGCTCCGCTTTGACGTGATCAATCTCCTCGACCGCAAATACGAGATCAGGAACGGCACGGGCGTGGGCGTCGGCGCGCCGCAATACGGGCTCAGGCGCACTATCCTGGCCGGTATCGCCCAGCGCTTCTGAACCCTGGCGATCGGAGAGCAGCCGGGCTGTCGATTGCTACCCTGCGTCGCCATATGATGGCGACGCATTCTTTCACCTTGCCGGGACGACGATCTTCCATGCTCCGGGTCACCGAACTCAAGATGAAGCTAGACCACTCCGAGGCCGAGCTGCGCGCCGCGCTGGCCCGGCGGCTGGACGTGGACGAGGCCGGGCTGGGCGAGTACAGCGTCGTCCGGCGTGGCCACGATGCGCGCCGCCGGGCCGAGATCTCGCTCATCTACACCCTGGACGCTGCGGTCGCGGACGAGGCAGCGGTGCTGCACCGCCATGCGGGGGATCGCAATTTGGGCCCCTCGCCCGACACGCGCTATCGCTTGGTGGCCCGTGCGCCAGAGGGACTCGAGGCAAGGCCGGTGGTCATCGGCGCCGGGCCGTGCGGGCTGCTGGCGGCGCTGACCCTGGCGCAGATGGGGTTTCGGCCGATCGTGCTGGATCGCGGCAAGGTGGTGCGCGAGCGCACACGGGACACCTGGGGTTTTTGGCGGCGCGCCGCGCTGCATCCTGAGAGCAACGTGCAGTTCGGCGAAGGCGGCGCCGGCACGTTCTCCGATGGCAAGCTGTGGAGCGGGATCAGCGACCCCCTGCATCACGGCCGCAAGGTGCTCGAAGAATTCGTCCGGGCGGGCGCGCCGGAGGAGATCCTGTGGAACAGCAAGCCGCATATCGGCACGTTCCGCCTGGTCACCGTCGTAGAAGGCCTGCGCGCCACGATCGAGGCGCTGGGCGGCGAGTACCGGTTTGGTGCCAGGGTAGACGATTTGGAGGTCGACGAGGATGCGGACGGCAGACGCCGCATCGCGGCCGTGGTGCTGGCGGACGGCGAGCGGATTGCGGCGGCCCATGTCGTGCTGGCGATCGGGCACAGCGCGCGTGACACGGTGGCCATGCTGCACGGGCGCGGCGTGCGAGTGGAGGCCAAGCCGCTCTCCATCGGCGTCCGGATCGAGCATCCGCAGGCGCTGATCGACCAGTCGCGCTTCGGCGACAGCGCCGGGCATGCAAGGCTGGGGGCGGCGGACTACAAGCTGGTGCACCACTGCGACCCAGCGGGCGCCGCGCCCGGGCGGTCCGTCTACAGCTTTTGCATGTGCCCGGGCGGCACCGTGGTCGCCGCGGCGTCGGAACCGGGGCGCCTGGTCACGAACGGCATGAGCCAGTATTCGCGGGCGGAGCGCAACGCCAATGCCGGCCTTGTCGTCGGCCTGACACCGGCTGATTTCCTCCCGCATGGTACCTTGCCGCTCGCCGGGATCGCCTTCCAGCGGCATTGGGAGGAACAGGCCTTCGCAGCCGGGGGTGGCGACTATCGTGCGCCGGCGCAGCGCGTGGGCGATTTCCTTGCCGGCCGGGCATCCACTACGCTCGGCAGCGTGCTGCCCTCGTACCAGCCGGGCGTGCGCCCCGCCGATCTGTCCTCCTGCCTGCCGGACTATGCCGTGGCCGCGATCCGCGAGGCGCTGCCCGCATTTGACCGGCGCATTCGCGGCTTCGCGATGGAGGACGCGGTGATGACCGGGATCGAAACCCGGACGTCATCCCCCGTGCGCATCCCGCGCGGTGCGGACGGGCACAGTATCAACATGCAAGGCCTGTTCCCGGCGGGCGAAGGCGCGGGCTATGCCGGCGGGATCCTGTCCGCGGGCGTCGACGGCATCCGCGCCGCGGAAGCGGTGGCGCTGTCGATAGTGGACCAGAACCCGTCTAAACCGATTTCCAGCCGTGAGGCAAGCGATGAGCCACCGGGCTCTCGCCAACACCCGCCATAGGCGACGGTTTGCGGCAGCGCGGTGGCTCAGCTTTAGCTAATTTCGCTCCGACCCCTGCCGATCTGCCTGTTGTGCGACGAGGTGCGATCCACCGGCGGCAGAGGCGACACGGCCGAACGGTTCGAGGGACTGCCTGACGCCCATGTCCGCCGGCTGCCGGGCACGGTCGGGAAAGACGAGGCTCGGCGCCCGGAACGGGAACGGATCGCCGTTACCTTCTCCGGCATTAGCCGCGCTCGTTGCGAAAGTGAGGACGGCGAATACGAGCAATCCGTAAATCATCGGGTGCCGCTGGGCACGTGTCATTGCGGAGACTGGCGGCCATGCCGCGCCGGCGGGGTCCGCAACTACGGAACTCCAAGTGACCGGGAGATCGGCACGGGTCAGGCCGACATCGGCAAGCATGTAGTCACTGGACGCAGCAAGCTCGGCCTGCACATGCTGATTTCGGTGATTGCTGAGAAAATCCTTGAACAGGCGCGCCACATACGTGGACAGATTGACGGCCGCCATGTGGAAAGTGAAACCGAGATTGTCGGGGGCGCCGCGAGATCTTTCGAGATGAATGTACATGGGTATCTTCCTTACGTGATGTCCTCGGTTGGACAGTCGAAGCATGCGGCAGCCGGGCTACACGACGATGTCCCGGAGGAGAAAAGCGCTACGATCGTAGCCTTGCGCGATCCTCGGGCATTTGCGCCTCAGCTTCTCGCGAGGCGTGCCGACAAACGTTTTCACCTGGCGGCGATTCTCCGGATTGGCACTGCTCGGCCACAGGCTCGCCGCGCCAGCAATCCATCGGGCAGCCGTGATAGCCAGAGCCGTATGCGGCGGCTCCCTCGATGAAGGCGGTCGCTATGACACGCAGGCCTTTGGTCACGACGATCTCAAACCATTGAAGTCCGCCGGCGATGACGGCGACGCCGCGCCTACATGGATCTTGTTGCAGTAATCCAGCTTGGCAACGAGAGATGTCCACCTGGCTCGGTCGCGCGATACTCCTCACTGCAACAAACCTCCCTGCAGATTGACGCTGTGGAAGATTTTCGAGGCTGGCTTGCAGCAGCATGTCAGTGGGAGTAGGACGCGCTACAATCGTCATGAGCCGTGAGTGAGTGGTCGCCCGCCTTGTGTTACATTCGGCAACGTATCAGGTGCATCCCGAAATGATCTGGTAACGCGCCTGGTCTAAGCTTCTAAGGCTATAACGAGAGAGGCAAAACGCCAATCAAATGCTTATATTAGGGAAATGCTAAGGCGGCGTAATACTGCGACGTTGCAGTCGCGCGCTTTGCACTCGCAAATCACATCGGAACATCACCGGCTTCCAAGGCGGGATGCCGCCTGGCCGTCCATAGCGGCCTAAGCTTTCATTCCAGACAGCAAAGGATGCGTCGTGCCGCAAGGCGCGATCGTCCGCGCACGGAGGAAAACCTGCGTAACTCTGCAATGCGAATTGGCCGCATGTCTTTGGCGGCAAGCCTCGCCAGGTCCTCGACGTTGGAGACAGTATCACATGCTTAGCGGACCCGACTTCTCTGGAGAGCATCCCCATCAAGCCGATGACGGTGCGAGCCAAAATGGCGGCCGCATCACCCGGGTCCTCGTTGCCGACGACGACCTGGCGATGCAGAACCTGCTCGCAAACTATCTCGAGCAACATAGCATGCGCGTGATTTCCGCGATGCAAACGGAAGAGGTGCTCAGGCAATTCGCTATCGCCGAACCGAGCATCGTGATCCTCGACTTACGTTTCGGCCAGGGAGACGGGCTCGACCTGCTCCGGGAAATCCGGTTGCGGTCGGACGTGCCGGTCATCATCATAACGGGACATCGCCGTGATGAGGTCGACCGGGTCGTTGGGCTGGAGCTTGGGGCCGACGACTATATGACCAAGCCGTTCGGGCTGCGCGAGCTGCTCGCGCGTATCAGGGCTGTGCTGCGCCGGCGCGAGGTCGGGCTCCTCGCTGCCGAGCGCGATCTGCAACAGGGAAGCTACCAGTTTGGCGGCTGGCGTCTTGACCGGCGGCTGCGGCAACTTACCGGTCCCTCGGGCACCACCGTGCCATTGACCAAAGGAGAATTCGCCCTGCTGGTCGCCTTCCTAGAAGCACCACAGCGCCCCCTGACACGCGAGCACCTCTTGCAAGCGACGCGGGTCCATGAGGACGTGTTCGATCGCAGCATAGACGTGCAGATCCTGCGCCTTCGGCGCAAGTTGGAAGTCGATCCGAGCGCACCGAGTATCATACGGACCGAACGTGGTGTCGGTTATGTGTTCACCCTCGGGGTCGAACGGCTTTAGCCATGGATCGGCAGCGGCGGCGCGGTCTGGTCGTGACGGCAGGACTCTGGCTTGGGCTGCTAGGCGTGATCAGCTTGCCCAGGACGCGGGCGGCTGACGTTCCGGTTGCCGCGTTGGTATCACCGGAGCCGATCACGCCAATTCCTCAACCGCCGGTTGCCGATGGCTTGAAGCTGAAGCTCGGAGAGCAGCTGTTTGCCGACCGTCGGTTGTCGCATGACAACACGATGTCGTGTGTGTCATGCCATGACGTGTCGACAAACGGCGCTGATGCCGGGCAACCGACCGCGGCGTATGGTAACTCGGCACCCCCCCTGAATACGCTCACTGTCTTTAATGCGGCGCTGAACTATCGGCTGAACTGGACCGGCAACTTGCGAACGTTGCAGGCGCAGGCGGTATCAGCGCTGGAGAACTCGGCCGGTCTGGCGACGAGCGTGGATGAAGTCACTCGAAAATTGAACGCGGATCCAACAATGGTGCAGCGCTTCAGGGAGTCATACGGTCATGCGCCGGATAGGTCGTCGCTGCTCGACGCGATCACAACGTATGAGCGATCCCTGCTGACGCCGGGGAGCCGGTTCGATCGCTGGCTCGAGGGCGACCGCAACGCCCTGACCGATACCGAGCGCGAAGGTTACGAATCGTTCAAGTCGCTCGGCTGCATATCATGTCATCAGGGGGTAAATATCGGCGGCAACTTGCTCGAACGGCACGGCATCTTCCGCCCGCTTGCGTCACCTTTGCCCGAAATTTTGCGCGTACCCAGCCTGCGTAACGTGGCTACCACGGCACCGTATTTCCATGATGGAAGCGCACCCACGCTCAACGACGCCGTCCGCAAAATGGCGGCTGCACAATTGGACGTTACATTGTCCGAGCGGCAGGTAGACTCCATCGTGAGTTTTCTCAATACCCTGACCGGGAATTTGCGGGGTGTCCCGGTCCGGGCGAAAGCGCCATGAAGACAGCGGCAGCGCTGGCGGCTTTCGCGCTGTTGCTCGTGCTTCTCACATGGATGGGCTGGCGATCGTTCAACGGCAAAGCGGAGCAATTCGACCGCGCCTTCGGCGAACTCGACCGGTTCGCGACGGTTGAGGCCGCCTTACAACGCGATGTGTTGAGCGCACGGGCTGGCGTCCTGCGAAATTACGATCCGCTGGTCCGACATATCGCGGAGCTTGAAGCTTCAACCGCCCGCCTGCGCGACATCACTGCCCGGGACCCGGCGACGGACGCAGTGATCGATGGGCTTGACCGCGCGCTTTCGCAGCAGGAGTCCTTGGTCGAGCAATTCAAGACCAACAACGCGTTGCTGCAAAACTCAGTCTCCTACTTCGTCAAGTTCACCTCACGGGTCGATCCCGCTCTCGATGAAGGCGGCTTTGCCGAGACGGTCCGCTCCCTCGTGGCGGCGGTGCTGCGGCTGACCCTCGACACCTCGGATGCGAGCACGCGACAAGTGCAGGCGCGACTCGACGATCTTGCGCGCACCCAGGCCCCCAATGACCCCATGCTGGTAAGCGCGCTCCTGGCGCATGGGCGCCTCTTGCAGGGATTGCTTCCGGCTACGGATCGTTTGCTCAGGCAACTGCTCGCGACTGCGACACGGCCCGAACTCGACCAGTTGCACGGCGCGCTCATGACGCGCGAACTTGCTTCGCGGGCCGTCGGCCGCCAATCCCGCTTTGCCCTGTACGTGGTTTCGTTGCTGCTGGTCGGGCTTCTTGCTTACGTCGGGTTCAAGCTTCGGGAGCGGGCGGAGACGCTGCGGCGCCGTGCCGGGTTTGAGCGCGCGATTGCGAACAGCTCGATACGCTTCGTGGGCGCCAGGGAGCAGGACCTAGACGACGCCATCGTTCGCGCGCTTGGCGAAATGGCCGCGTGCATCGGGGCTGAACGCGCGTATTTTTTGGCGTCCTCAACATCGATGTCGAACCATAGTTGGTGCGCCTCCGGCGTGTCATTTCCGCCTGGTTGGCCCGATGCGGCACTCGGCCTCGTGGACCGGTTCGGCCGGACCGTCCCGAACGGCCTGATGGCCTACGTTCCGCATGCAAGCCGCGTGCGGGCGGGCGAGGACAGAGAAACTCTCGGCGCCGCGGGCCTGCGCAGTTGGGCATGCATCGCGAGCGACTACGACGGCGGCGGCAGAACGCTTCTTGGCTTCGACGCAGTCACCGCACCGTCCCGGATCGGCGTTGGCGGCGAACTTGGGCTTTTGCAGATGGGGCTGAGCGCGATTGCAACGGCGCTAAACCAGCGCACGCTCAAGCAGGAGCGTGGGCGCCTTGAAGCTCGGTTGCAGCAGGCGCGGCGGCTGGAGACGATCGGCGCGTTTGCCAGCGGGATCACGCACAATCTCAATAATATATTGGCGGCTATCCTGGGTTATGCCGAGATGGGCGGAGAGCGCGAGGCGGACCGAACCAACTATCCCGCCATCCTGCAGCAAATTCGCGGCGCTGGGCAGCGCGCGCGCGAGGTCGTCGATCAGATCCTGATATTCGCGCGCCGTCGCGAGCCGCAGCTGCAAACGGCGTCCGTGCGCCGGCTGGTTGAGGAGTCGGTTTCGCTACTGCGGGCTTCGTTGCCCGAAACGGTTGAACTCGTGGTCAGTAATTTGGACAACGCACTTGTGTTAGGGGAGCCGGCGCAGTTGCAACAGGTCATCCTGAACCTGGGCAACAACGCCGCTCAGGCGATGTCGAATGCTGGGCTGATCGAGCTGGATACTGAACTACGTTCGCTGCCCAGGTCGCAATCGCTCAGCCACGGGATGCTTTCACCCGGTTCTTACATCTGCATCACAGTCGTCGACCATGGAAGCGGCATCGACCCTGCGATGCAGGAGCGGATCTTCGAGCCGTTCTTCACCACAAGGTGGAACGGAAGCGGGCTCGGGCTTGCCACCACCAGGGAGATTGTCACTGAACACGGCGGCGCCATGCACGTGCGTAGCAATTTAGGGCTGGGGAGCCGCTTTGAAGTGTGGCTGCCGCTGGCTGCCGAGTCGGCGCCTGCCCCGGAAAGACCGGCCATCGGGATGCCCGTCGGAAATGGCGAGACGGTTCTGCTCGTCGAGCAGGATATCGAGCGCCTGCTCCGCGACGAGGAGATCCTCGCGGCGCTCGGCTTCGAGCCGGTCGGTTACCTGCAAGCGGCTGAAGCAGAAGCGGCATTCCTCGCGCAACCCGAGCGGTTTGACGTGGTTCTCATCGGACATTTGGACACCAGCGCGAGCGCGCTTCGCTTGTCGGCTACGTTGCGCAACGCCGTGCCATCGCTCCCGATACTGCTTGCGGCCGCATCCGCGGGTAGGTTTGGCGCCGATAAACTGGCCGATGCCGGCATCTCGGACGTGGTAAGATGGCCGATCGCGGCATCGGAAATTGTAAACTCAATAAGGGATTGCCTCGGGAGATCGCGGGGTCGAGTCCTGGTGTCCTCATCGGATTGATCAGGAACGCTGACCAACCTATCAGCGAAGCTCGTCGCACGCGTGGACATCCACCTGTCTGCGGCAGGTCGCGTGACCTGGCGGCCTATGGGGCCGGGTAGACGAGCTTCCCGCTCGCCACTTCCGGTGGCAAGACGACCGCCTCACCTTGCGGGGTATACTGGATGAGCAGCATTGTCTTCTCGTCGAGGAGCTGGTGCTTCGCCCCGCCTTCCGAGGAATGGTATTTCAGCTTGCCGAACGGCGTATCGAACGTGCTGGTGTCGAGCGCCTTCAGCACCGCTGCACTGTCCACGCTGCCCGCCGCTTTGATGGCCGTGAGCAGGGTGATCATCCCGGCATAGCCCTGCACGAACGCGGTGACGATGGTGGTGAGACCGGTGGCCGCCATTGCGTCCTTGGTCCAATGAGTGTTGCCTGGCACGTTCTCCTCCGGCGCCCATTCGGCGATGACGCCGAGACCGTTGCCGAAATCGCCGTAGTCGGACCGCTTGTCGCCGACCGAAAGCACGATGGTGAGCTTCGGCCGCACGCCCAAGCTCTTCGATTGCCGCACGACCTGGATATTGTCGCCGGAATAGCCCACGAAGTAGAAGATATCCGGATTGAGCGACTTCAGCCGGGTCAGGATCGGCGAGAAATCGGGGCTGCCGGCCTTGAAGGGCTCGCTCATCACCATCTGGAAACCGGCATCGGTAAGGTATTTCTGGGCATACTTGGCCGCGTCGGACCCGTAGAGGCCGTCCTCGTGCGCCATGGCGACGGTTTTCGGCTTTGGCGTGATCATCGACAGCAACGAAGCCGCCGCCTTCTGCCGGTGATAGTCCCAGATGTAGACGTGGTAGTACCAATCCTCCTTGCCGAAGGCCTGCTCGAGCTTCACCGAGGAGGAGCCGACATGGATGAAGATCGGGTGGTAGCGGCGCAGGCTCTGCAGCATGGCGAAATCGGCGGTGCTGCCGAAGCCGCCGACGAAGGCGAAGACCTTATCCTCGCTGGCCAGCTTGGTGGCGACGGTCGCGGCGGTGTTGGGCTCGCTCTTGGTGTCCTCGACGAGCAGCTTGAGCGGCCGGCCGAGCACGCCGCCGGATTTGTTGGCCTGGTCGACTGCGTATTGGGTGCCGGCGAGGATCGTTTGACCCGCGACCGCCAGCACGCCGGTCAGCGGCAATGGGCAGCCGATCAAGATCGGCTCGGCGGATTGCGCCCGTGCGGCGCCGGCAGCCGTGAGCCACAACCCAGCGGCCAGCGTGGAGCGTCGGTTCAGCATTAGCTTTCTCCCTGGAGTTCTTGATGGATTGCGATTCGCCGAAAGAAGGGCAGCTTGCGGCCGTCGATCATTGGGAAGACGACTTCCACTCGATCGCCGGCGCACACTTCGGCGCGGTCCTCGCCGATCAGGCGGCTCAGCATGCGCGGCCCCTCGCCCAGATCGAGCAGAATCACGGTATAGGGCAGTTGCGACTCCCAGTCTTTACCGTGGAACGACACATGGACATGGGTGAAGGAAAAGACCCGGCCGGTGCCGCGGCTCGCCTGCCAACTCAGCGCCCGGCCGCCGCATTTCGGGCAGTGGATGCGCGGGTAGTAGAACAAATGCGAGCAGGCGTCGCAGCGCTGCAACAGCAATTCCCCGCGGTCGCAGGCGTCCCAGAACGGGGCGCTGGCCGCGGTCGGGCGCGGCAGGATCGCGCGCAAATCGCTCATGACAGCGCCTCCAGCAGCATGACGCCGCAGACCGAAAACACACCGCCATTGCCGCTGACCGCGGCACGGCGTGCGCCCGCGACCTGGCGGGCGCCGGCCTCGCCGCGCAACTGCCGCACCGCTTCGGTAATGTGCAGCATGCCGCCGATATGCGCCTGCGACAGCAGCCCGCCATGTGTGTTGACCGGCATTCGGCCGCCCAGCGCCGGCGCGCCGCTGCGGTAATACGCGCCGCCCTCGCCCGGCCCGCAGATGCCCAACGCCTCCAGCGTGATCAGCACGGAGATGGTGAAGGCGTCGTGCAGTTCGGCGACGTCGATCGCCTCCGGGCCGAAGCCGGCTGCCGCGAACGCGTCCTGCGCCGCCGGCGCCATGCCGAGTTGCTCGATATCTGGCAGCAACGCCACCGAGTTGTGCGTGGCGCGCATCGCCATGGCACGGATCGCTACGGACCGGGCTCCGAGGCTGCGGGCGCGATCGTGGCTGGCGAGGACGACCGCGCCACCGCCATCGGAGACCAGCGAGCAGTCGAGCAACCCTAGCGGGCTGCTAATCGGCCTGGCCGCGGCGTGATCTGCCATGCTCATCGGCTTGTTCATTTGCGCATTATCGTTCAGCAGCGCGTGCGCCCGCGTGGTCACCGCGACCGCGCCGAGATCGGCCGGCCCGGCGCCATAGCGATCGAAGTAGCGCTGCGCCAGCAATGCGTAGGGGATCACTATTCCTTGGCAGCCGAACGGCTCCTCCCATTCCTCGCCGCCGAGCAGGTTCTGCATATGTAGGCCCTGCGTGCCTTGCACCCTGCCGGTCAACGAGTTCTCGCCATAGGCGCAGACCGCGATCTCGCAATGACCGGCTTCGATCGCCCAGACCGCCTGCTGCAGCATCGTCATCCCGGACACGGTGCCGCCGACATCGACCGTGGAAAGAAACCGGGGCTGAACACCAAGATATTCCGCCAATGTGGTGGCGAACATGCTGTTCGGCGTGACGTATGGGTCGAGATTGATGACGCCGTCGAGCTCGCGCAGGGAAACGCCGGCGTCGGCCAGCGCGGCGAGGACCGCTTCCGCCTGGATCTCGACCGGCGACATGCCGGGGAGCCGGCCGACCTTGGTCTCGCCGATGCCGATGATGACGACCTTATCGCTGACGGCTGGCATGTCGTCTCCTCACAATCCGAGATAGGCGGTGCGCAGCCGCTCGTCGCGGACGATGTCGCCCATGGCGCCTGCGAGCGTGACCTCGCCCTCGTCGAGGACGATGCAGCGGTCGGCGATCTGCGTGGCGTAGCCGACGTTCTGCTCGGCCATGACGATGGCGCAGGAGCTTTCGCGCTTGATGGCGCCAAGCACGTCGAACAGCTCCTCGACGATCTTTGGCGCGAGCCCGGCCGAGGGCTCGTCGAGCAGCAACACGCGCGGCGCCGTCATCAGGGCGCGGCCGACCGCCAGCATCTGCCGCTGCCCGCCGCTCAGCGTGCCGGAGAGGGACGGCCGCTTGTCCCGCAGCACCGGAAAATACGCCAAAACCCTTTCCAGCAGCTCCGCTTCCGGCGGCACGCTGCGGCTTCCGGTTCCGGCAATGTAGGCGCCGCGCAGATTGTCGAGCACCGACAGGTTCGGGAAGGTCCGCGCGCCGTCCGGCACCAGCGCGATCCCCTGCCCCGCCAGCCGCCACGCGGCCAGCGACGACAGGTCCGCCGCATCGAGGCGCAGCCGGCGCTCAGTGCTGGCGACGGCGCCGACGATGGCGCGCAGCGTCGTCGTCTTGCCGGCGCCGTTGGCGCCCAGCACGACCAGCATGTCGCCGCCCTCGAGCGCGAGTTCGACCCGGCCGAGCACTTTCAGCCGGCCATAGCTCGCGCTGCCGATCGCGGCCTCGAACCGGTTCAAGCAGCGACTCCGCGGCCCAGATAGGCCTCGCGCACCGCCTTGTCGGCGAGCACGGCCTCGGCGGTGCCGTCGGCGAGCAGGGTGCCGCTGCTCAGCACGACGACCCGGTGGCACAGCGCGGTGATCACCCGCATGATGTGCTCGATGATGACGACGCCGATACCGGACGCGTTGATGCGGCGGATAATCCCCATGACCTCGCCGAAATCCTGGTGCGACAGCCCGGCCATGATCTCGTCGAGCAGGATCATCGAGGGCCCGCAGGCGAGGGCGCGGGCGATCTCCAATCGGCGCAGATCGGTGACCGAGAGATCGCCGCAGCGCTGCTTGAGCAAGCCGGCGAGACCGCAGAGTTCGGCGATCGAGGCAGCGTCGGACAGCCCGTCCATCAGGTGCGCTGCACCGCGCCCATAGATCAGCGGCACGGTGATCACCTCTTCCAAGGTGAGCTGCGGCGGCACGCGCGGGATTTGGTAGGTGCGGGCCAGACCGAGCCGGACGATGCGGTCGGCGCGCATGCCGGTGATGTCGTGGCCGGCAAAGCGGATGCGGCCGAAGCTCGGCACGATCTCGCCGGAAAGCGTGTTGACCAGCGTGCTCTTGCCGGAGCCGTTCGGCCCGATCAGGCCGGTGATGTCGCGCGCGCCGAACTCGATCCGCACCCGATCGAGCGCCCGCATGCCGCCGAACGCGACGAGGACGTCCTCGGCCGCCAGGCTCATGCGTGGCGGCCCTTGGCGCTGGCTTGCGGCACCCGCCGCGCCCGGGCGCGGCGGGGCAAGCGGACGAGGCCGACGATCCCGTGCGGCAGCGCCACGACGAACAGGATGATCACCGCGCCGTAGACGACTTGGTAGCCGACGCCGCCGATCGTGGCGCGCGCCAGCTCCTCGAGCGCGCGCAGCAGGACGGAGCCCAGCAACGGGCCGAGCGTGGTGTCCATGCCGCCGAGGATCGCGATTGCCAGCGGCAACACGCTCCAATTGGTGGTGAACACGTCCCCTGGCGTGACGTAGCCGTACAGCCCGCCGTAGCAGGCGCCGGCGAGCCCGGCGAACACGCCGGAGACGATAAAGGCGAGGATCTTGGTCCGCACGACCGGTACGCCGCAGGAGGCGGCGAGCTCGGGCTTGGTGCGGATCATGAAGAAGGCGGGGCGGAAGCGCCGCGATAGTAGCAGGTCCGAGACGGCCATGGCGGCCAAGAGCAGCAAGCCGATCAGCACGAGCTGCCATTGCGGATCGCCGCCGGCGAGCAGCGGCGGTGCGGTCCCGCCGGCGCCGCCGGTGGCGTCGGGAAACACCAGGACGAGGACTTGCAGGGACAGGGTGAAGCCGAGCGTGGCGATGGCGAAATACATCCGCCGCAACCGTAGGGTGATCAGGCCGAGCAGGATCGCGGTGGTCGCGCAGACGATCGGTACGCCGAGCCAGGCGGCCGGGTCGCCGAGCACCGGGTCGATCACCGCGGTGGTGTAGGTGCCCAGGCCGAAAAACGCCGCCGTGCCGAGCGAAACCTGGCCGGTGCGCGATAGTATGTCCCAGGCGAGCGCGAGGATCGCCGGCAGCACGACGCCGATCGAGAGCTGGATCCAGAAGGGCCGCCCGGAAAAGGCGATCGCGCCGATCAGCGCCGCAACGGCCGGATACAGCGCGGCGCGGGCCCAGACGGTCATGCCCGCTGCTCCTTGCCGAACAGGCCATTCGGCCGGATAACCAACACGAGCACGATGATCAGGAAGGCGACCCCGTAGCCCCAGCTCCCGCCGCCCGGCACGAAGGTGGCGACGAGATTTTCCGCGGCCGAAAGCAGCACGGCCCCGAGCAGCGCGCCGCCGATGCTGCCGAAACCGCCTAGGGCGACGATGGCGAACGCGCGCACGACGAGGTCGGAGCCGACCAGCGGATTGACGTAGAGCAGGAGGGCGACTAAGCCGCCGGCAATCCCCGCGGTCAGTCCGCCGACGACGAAGGACAGCCGGAACATGCCGTGCACGTCGACGCCGGCGAAGGTCGCAAGGTCCGGATCGTCGCTGGCGAGACGGAGCAGAAGCCCGTAGCGCGTGCGGCGCATGAACAGGATCAGCCCTAAATAGAGCGCCGCCCCGACGAGTAGGACGACCAGATTGTTGCCGGGTATGATAATGGCGCCGAGGTGCAGCGCCGGCAGGATCTCCGGCGCGTGCATGGCGCGCGAGTCCGGCGACCAAGCGATCATCGCGAGATTGATGATCAGGATCGAGAGCCCGATCGTGGCCAAAATCTGATTGTGCTCGTCCTGGCGGAGCACGCGGGCGAGGAAGGCGTCGAACACCAGCCAGGACAGCGCCATCATGGCGACGCCGGCGACCAGCATGCCGAGCAGCGGCGACAGCCCGTAGCCGGTCTGCAGGAAGTAGGTGATGAAGGCGCCGAGCATGACGAACTCGCCATGCGCGAAGTTGATGATGCGGGTGACGCCGAACTCCAGGGTGAGCCCGGAGGCGATCGCGGCGTAGAGCGCTGCCACCGTGACCGAGAGCAGCAGCGTCTGACCGAGCGTGACCGGGTCCACGTCAGGCCAGCGGATTGCCGGCAACCCAGCTCTCGAGCGCCTTGCGCTGCACCTTGCCCGTGGTCGAGCGGAGAATGCGCTCGGCGGGTACGAGCCGGATTTCCTTGGGCTGCTTGTAGCCGGCGAGCTCGCTGCGGCAGCGCGCAGCGAGCGGCGCGCTATCGAGCAGCGGGTCGGCAGCGACCACGAGCGCCACCGGCACCTCGCCCCAGCGCGCATCGGGGCGGCGGACCACGACCACGTCGGCGACGCCGGGGTGACCGAGGATGACCCGCTCGATCTCGGCCGGGTAGATGTTCTCGCCACCCGACTTGATCAGGTATTTGGCGCGATCGACGAAATCGTAGAGCCCGTCCGGCCGGCGGCGGAACACGTCGCCCATATGGAACCAGCCGCCGCGAAAATCCTCCGCCGTCGCCCGCTCGTTCTGCCAATAGCCGCTGAACAGGGTGGGGCCGCGCATGGCGAGCTCGCCAGGGGCGCCGTCTGGCACATCGTTGTCGTCGGCGTCGACCAGGCGGATTTCGGTCAGGATGCTGGGCGCCTTGCCGAGGTCGTCGGCGATGCCGCGCGGGAGGCGGCGCGCGGAGAGCGGCGGCGTGCCGGTCTCGGTTGAACCGAAGCAGTTGAGGAAATCCGCGCCGAGGAGTTCGGCCACGCGCGCGACCTCGCCCGGCGGCGAGAGGTCGGCCATGACGCCGCACGTGCCGATGTATTTCGGCCGGGTGCCACGCCGCTCCAGCGCCGCGATCATGGCGGCGAGGGTACCCGGCATCAGCGACAGCCAGTCGAAGCGCTCGGTTTCGACCTTCTCGGCGATGCGCTCCGGATCGAACCCGTCGAGCAAAATGGCCCGGCCGCCCGTCAGCACCGCATGCCAAGCCGGTTCGGTGCCGCCCATATGAAACAGCGGCGGCCAGCACAGATTGTTGTTGCCGGGCCGCACGCCGAGATCGAACGCCATCATCGACATGCGCACGAGTTGGCTGCGGTGGGTCAGCACGGCGCCCTTCGGCAAGCCGGTGGTGCCGGAAGTGTAGAGGATCAGCAGCGGATCCTCGTCCTGCGCGATCGCAGGCGGCTCGGCTGGGTCGGCGGCGGCGAGGCGGCGTTCCCAATCGGGGCCGAACTCTAGCGTCTCCACCGCGGCGTCGATCCGGCCGGCAAAACGCGGGGAAACCAGCAGCAGCTTCGGCGCCACCAGGCCGACGCAATGGGCAAGTTCGGTCTGGCTCAGCCGCCAGTTCTGGCAAGCGGCGATGGCGCCGAGCTTGGCGCAGGCGAGCTGCGCTTCGAGGAACTCGCTGCGGTTTTCCGACAGGATCGCGACCCGCTCGCCCCGGCTGATGCCAATTGCGGCGAGCAGGGCGGCGGTCCGGTTGATCCGGTCGTTCAGCGCCGCGTAGGTCCAGCGAACGCTGTCGCTCTCCACTGCAATGCGGTTCGGATAGAGGCGCGCTTGGGCCGCGAAGAGCGTGCCGATGGTGGTGCGTCCTGCCTGCCGGACAAGGCTTGCCGCGCCCATTGCTGCGTTCCCCTTGCCTGATCCAATACGCGCGGCGCTAGCCTGTCAATCCTGGCGCCGGGCGCCCTGCCGGCACGCCTGGCTGACCCGGCGACGATGCGACGACCGGGCGGGCGGCCACTAGGCCAATCAGCCCAAGCAACGAGCAGCCCATCAGGAATGTGGCGAAGATCCATGGCGAGCCATCCACCCCGATCAGCGCCGTCGCAATGGCCGGCGTCAGGCCGCCGATGATGGTCGCGACTTCCCGCCCTGCCGCGACGCCGCTGTACCTGAAGCGGGTGGGAAACAGCGGCATGACGAACTTCGCCTGCGGTGCGTCGACGGCCGAATTGACCGCTACGATCGCCACGATCGTTGCCAGCATGATCACGCTTGGGTCGCGCGTGTTGCAGAGCAAGAAAAACGGGACGATCCAGACGAGCTGAAACACGAGGCCGAACCCCATGACGAGGCGGCTGCCGATGCGATCGGCGAGCGCGCCGCCGAGCAGCGCTCCAACGACGGCAACCGCGGCGCCGATCGAAATCGCCTGCAACGGCACCGTGCGCGAGACTTGCAAGTAACTGACGCAGTACGAGATCGCGAAGACGCTGACCGCGTAATAGTACGTGTTTTCACCGACGCGGACGGCGAACAGAGCGAAGATGTTGCGCGGGGTCTTGAGCGCCTCGACCAGCGGGGCGGACGCGGTGCGATGCTGGCGCTGCAACTCCTCGAACTCGGGGCTTTCCGGGACGCGGAGCCGGATATAGACGCCGATCGCGACGATGACGATGCTCACCAGGAATGGGATGCGCCAGCCCCAAGCCAGGAACTGCTCGTCGGTGAGGAGGCCATTGACGATCGACAGGATGAAGGTGCCGACGATGAACGCGGCTTGGTTGACCGAGGTCAGGATCGATCCGAAGAAGCCGCGGCGGTTCTCGGGCGTCGATTCGGAGACGAGCACGAGGGCGCCGCTCCATTCGCCGCCGGCAGCGAATCCCTGGATCAGGCGAAGCACCACCAGGATGACCGCGCCCCAAATGCCGATCGAGGCGTAGGTCGGCACGAGCCCGATCAGGAATGTCGCGAGGCCCATGAGGAGCAAGGTGCCGAGCAGCACGTTGCGGCGGCCCAGCCGGTCGCCGAAATGGCCGCTGACGAGGCCGCCGAGCGGGCGGGCCAGGAAGCCAGAGGCGTAGGTGAGCAAGGCGAGCAACGTCCCAGTCCGCGGATCGAATTGCGGGAAGAACAGCTTGTTGAACACGAGGGCCGACGACGTGCCGTAGAGGAAGAAGTCATACCATTCGACGAAGGTGCCGATACCGCTGGCAATGACGGTGCTGTTTCGGCTGTTTTGCATTTGAGGCGTCCCCGCTTATTGCTCGTCTGGGGCGACGGCTTCGCTGAAATCGACAAGCTTCGTCTTGTAGTCGCTGCGCGGCAGAGTGCCATGCGAGGCGAGCTGAATGGCGGTGGTGACGAGCAGCTTTTGGCGTATTGCCCCCTGAATGTTGTCAGCCAGACCGCCAATGTCGTTCACGCCCTCGGCGAGTTCCACGACGATCTTGAGCGGGGCCGGCTGTTTGACGCCGTTCCATTTCGGCCGGATCGAGATGACGCCGCTCACCTGCGGTTGGAACACGTTGACGACCTCGCGCACCGCCGACGGGAAGATATTGACCGCGCGCACGATGAGCATGTCGTCGGTGCGGCCGATGATGCGAACGCGCGGCGAGGTGCGGCCGCAAGGGCATGGGCTGGTCCACAGCATCGCGTGGTCGCGCGTACGGAAGCGCAGCAACGGCGCTCCCTGATGGTTGAGGTGGGTGAAGACGATCTCGCCAGTCGCGCCCTCCTCCATCGGGACCGGGCGGCCGCTTTCCGGGTCGATCAGCTCGAAGTGCAGATACCCTCTGGGGCTGAAATGCATCCCCAGTTGTTCCTCGCACTCACCCCAGATCGAGGCACAAATGTCGCCCACGCCGCCGGCCTCGGTCACTTTTGCGCCCCAGAGGTCTTCGAGTTGCGCGCGCATGGCCGGCTCGCCGCCGCCGGGTTCACCGGCGGTGGTGATGCGCTTGACGGCGGTGTTGCGCACGTTGATCCCGCGCGCCTGGCCCGATTCGGCGAGATGCAGCGCGTAGGACGGGGTCAGCGCGAGGGCATTGACGCCGAGGAGCTGCACGGCCGTCATCAGCCGTTCGGTGTTGCCAGAACCCATCGGGAGGTGGGTTAGGCCGAGGCCGTTGAAGGCGTCGAGCGAGGCGCCGGCGGCGAACGGTCCGGCGTTGTAGGCGGTGATCAGGCGGGTACCCGGCCCGATGCCGCAAGCGGAATAGCTGCGCGACGAGGTCCGCACCCAATTGCTGAGGTCCTGCTTGGTCAGCGGGATATAGCTGGGGATGCCGGTGGTGCCGCTGGTGGAGAAGATCCGCGAGATCTCCTCGAACTTGCAGGCGAGATGCGTGCCGATCGGATGCTCCGGCGACCTCGTCTTGCGCAGTTCGTCTTTCTCGGTGAATGGTAGCTCATGCAGCTGGTCGAGGCCGCCGCAGGAGGCGGCATGCTTGAAGCCGGCGCCGGTCAGCAAGTTCCGGTAGAACGCCGAATTCGCAAACAGGTATTCGAGCTGCTGGCGGTACACCCGGTCGTCCTGCTGCTTCTGCTCGCGCCAGGGAGCGGTTTCAACGTGCGGATCGTAAATCATGGCTTGGCACTCCCTTTCCGCTCGATAACCGTCCCGCTCTCGGCATGATGGGCGAGCAGGAAGCCGATGGGATGGCGCTGCTCCTCCGCGATATGCCCGAGCAGCCCGGCGGTACGGGCGAGCAGCGGAATCGCGTTGATCATGGTCGCGGGCAGGTTGAGATCCATCAGGACGGCGGCGAGCGGGGCGGACAGGTTCATTGGCAAGGGTTTGCGCCAAAGCTCCTGGGCAACCGGGCGGAACTTCTGGATCAGGCGCAGGTGACGGCCGGCGACGCCACGCTGTTCGGCGAGGGCGACGACGCGTTCGGCGCGGGGATCGACTGGATGGTGGAGCGGATGGCCGAAGCCTGGCAGTTTGCGCCCGCTCTCGAAATAAGCGCGCGCGATTTCTGCGACCGCCGCGTCCTCGTCCAGGCCGCCTTCGATGCGAGCGATGGTCTCGTTCAGGAGGGCGCCGCAGAGCTCGGCCGTACCCAGCACGACTGTTCCGGCGCCGAGGATGCCGGCGGCCACGGCCGCCTGAAGCGCGTTCGGCGCCGCCGCGAGCGTCATGCGCGCGGCTTGCGCGGTCGGGGTCAGGCCGTGCTCGGCAATGGCGACCAGGAGCACGTCAAGGAAGAAGCCTTGATCCGCGGTTGGGCGCTGGCCGGTCAGCAGCAGGAAAAAGAACTCGGTGAACGAGACGCGGCCCATAAGGTCCTGGCAGAGATCCTCACCCCAGATCTCGATGCGGTCTTTGTCGGCCCAGCAAATCGCGGTCCGTGCCTCTTGCAGCTTTCCGATGAGCATTGTTTCCCCCTTTCAGAGGACGATAGAGCAGGGCCAGAGTGCATGCAATCCGGATTGCCATGTTGTCGGTTAAGGGTAAAATGCCATATAGTCGGTGATAACGGATGCTGCGGGGGGATTCTTGAGGTCATTCCGTTATAGAATTGCATCCACACTAGCCGAGAGGGAGCGGTGGCCGCATCTGAGCAAAAGGCATATGAGGCGATCCGCGGCGGCATCTCGGCCGGGCTGTATCCGAGCGGGCGGCATTTGCGGGCCGGACATCTGGCGGCGCAGCTCGGCATTAGCCGTACGCCGGTTCGCGAAGCGTTGCGCCGGCTGCATGCGGAGGGGCTCGTCGAATTCTTCGCCCATCGCGGCGCCTTCGTCGCCGGGCGCTCGCCGCGCGACGTCGATGAGGTGTTCGATCTGCGAGTGGTGCTCGAGAGCTATGCCGCCGAGGTTTCGGCGCAGCGTCTGACCGAGGCCCAGATCGCCCAACTCGCAGGCTGGACCAATGACATGGAACGCAGCGCCGCGAGACCCCGGCGCGATACATTGGGGCTGACCTCCGCCAACGACTCGTTCCACTCCGCCATCATCAGCTCGGCCGCCAATCAGCGATTATCGGCTATGATCGCCAGCGTCATCGAGATGAGCTGGGTCGCGAGAACCTTCAGCATCTACTCGGATGCCGACCTCGCGGCGAGCATCAACCACCATCGCGAAATGATCAAAGCGTTCTCGGTCCGTGACGGAGTGTGGGCGGCCGCGCTCATGCGGAGTCATATCCGGGCGGCTTACCACGTGTTCGCGGCGTCTTTGATCGCGCCAAAAGTCTCAGAGCCCGGGCTAGAAATCGGAACGTAGCCCGCATCAGGGTTTATGCGGCCGTGCTTGTCTGCGCATATAGGCAGCGACCGTCCGTTGCCGGTCTCCGCGCCCCAAGCAGTGGGCGCCCCAAGCCGTGTGAGAGCCCCCGATGACCGAACTGCCTACGACAATCTCTGCCGCCGCGCTGCATGCCTGGATCGTCGATCTCCTCGTCGGCGAGCGGATGCCGGCGGAGCATGCAACCCTCGTCGCGGACGCGCTCGTGGATGCCAATCTGCGTGGCATCGACGCACAGGGCGTCGTGCAACTGAGGAGCTACGTCGCGCTCGCGCAAAGCGGCGGGCTGCAGGTCAAGCCCAAAATCCGGATCGACTTCAACGGCAGCATGATGATCGTGCAAGCTGATCGCGGCTTCGGCCAGGTCGTCGGCACGCTTGCGATCGATCGGGCGATCGCGGTCGCCGACCAGCAAGGATTTGCCGTCGGTACGATCCGCGATGTGGGCCAGCTCGGGGCGCTTGGCTACTTCACGCGCCGTGCCGCCGGGGCGGGCTTGGCGGCGATGCTGTTCCAGAACGGTCCGCCGCTGATCGACCTGCCTGGCTCGACGGACCGGGCAATCGGCGACAATCCGCTTGCTTTCGCGGCGCCCGTGCTCGGGCGCGCGCCTATCGTGTTCGACATGGCGGCAAGCGAGGCGCTCGATCGGGCCGGCGTACCGGCGCAGGATCCGGGTGCAGCCTTGAACGGGATCACGTTGCCGGTCGGCGGCGGGATCGGTCTCGCGATGATGGTGCAGTGCTTCGCCGGCAGCCTCAGCGGCGCGGTGCCAGTGCGGGAAGAAGGAATTTGCGGCGCCTTTTTCATGCTGATGAACCCGGCGATGATGATCGGCACGGAGGCGTTCGCCGCAGATATGAAAGCGTGGGTAGACCACTATGCACGCTCTACGCCGGGAGGCCGGGTACCGGGCGATCGCGCCGACGACTGTCATGCCGAGCGCCTGGCCGCTGGTATCCCGCTATCTCCGGCGCTCGCCGCGCAATTGCGTGAGGACGGCGCTAATGCCGGCGTGCCGTTGCCTGACTGAGCACAACCAGCGCCGGGGAGCCCGCTAGGCAAGTTTGCCGCGGGCCCCCCGGCGACCGGTTGCTACTGCACGAGGCGAGGCGGGCCGGTGTCGGCGCCTGACGGGTCGAGCCCGAAGGACGACAAGAACTTCGCGATCGAGCCGTCCTTGTGCAGTGCCTGAAGATCCGCATCGAGTGCCGCGCCCAGCGAGGCATTGGACTTCGTGTAGAGCAGGTTGGCCTGGGCCGCCTCCGCGGAGGCGCGCACCCGCGGATCCGGCTCGGCCACCTTGATGATGATGCCCTTGTAGCCGCCGTGCTTCTGCGCATAGGCGCCGGTGCCGTAGCTATCCGCGCCGATCTCGATCCGCCCATTCTCCAGGTCCTGCGCCAGCGCCACCGGGTTCGGATAAAGGTGCAGCTTAGACCCCAGCAGCTTCTGCATGTCGGTGACCCAAAGGAAGCCCGACACCGTACCAACCTCCTTGCCGACCATAGCCGCCACCGTCGACGCGCCGGCCTTCGAATAGATGCCCATCTGGTCGAGATAGGTCGGGTAGGACAGGCCGAGCACCTTCGCCCGCTCGGAGGTGCGGTACCAGTCGCCGCCGGCGATGTCCGCCTTGCCGCTGATGACGTATTGGATGGTCGCGGCCGGGTCGACCACGAGCGTGGTCAGTGTCAAGCACTCGGTCTTGGCGATGCTCTGCAGGATGTCGCCATCCACGCCGCCGGTCTCGCCGCCGGTGGTCACGGCAAAGGGCGGATACTCGTAGATCGCGACGGTGAGCTTGCCTGGGCTCACTAGCGAATCGATTTTATGCGCGGGCGTGCATGGCTGGGCGCGCGCGGTGCCGGTTGCGGCGACGGCCAGGCAGGCGAGTGCGGCGGCGTGGAAAGCGAACCTCATAAGGACGTCCTTTCGATGTTGAAGGAAGCGCGGGCATCACGCGGTGTGACGGCCCAGGCGCCGCTCGAGGCGGGAAACCAGGAACGTGGCCGGGATGCAGACGGTGGCGAACATCAGCGCGGTAAGCAAGAAGATCGGCAGATACTCGAAGGTATTCGACCCGATGATGTAAGCCTGGCTCACGATTTCGGGCAGGGCGATGGTGAAGCAGAGCGAACTCGCCTGCAACATGATGATGGAAAAGCCGAGCAGCGCCGGGACCGCCACCCGCAGTCCTTGCGGCAGGATCACGTAGCGCAGCGTGTCGACGCGATTCAGCCCAATGACCTGCGCGGCCTCGTGCTGGCCGTGCGGGACCGCCTCGAGGCCGGCCCGGATGATCTCGCTGGTATAGGCGCCGGTGCACCAGGCCATTGCGAAGGTGGCGGCCGTGAAGGAGGTGAGCGTCAGCCCGGCCGTCGGGAAGCCGAAATACGCGAACTGCAGCAGGATCAGCACCGGCGTACCGCGCCCGATCTCGACGACGAAGAGACAGAGCCAGCGCAGCCACGCCGACTTCGACTGCACGCCGAGCGCCAGCAACAACCCGAGCGGGATGCCGAGGACCAGGCATGCCGCGGTCACCTCCAGGCTGATCTCGAATCCGTCGAGCATGACCGGGAACCAATCGCCCCAGAATTGCAGGAGGTCGCTCACCTTGCCACCCGGGCGCGCAGGCGAAGGTCGGTCCAGCGCGCGAACGCGGCGACCGGAATGCTGATGACGATATAAAGCACGCCGGCGGCCGCATACACGTCCAGGCCGCGGAAGGTCTCCTGCGACAAATGGTACGCTTGATAGGCAATGTCGTGCACGCCGATCGCCGAGGCGACCGCGGTGTCCTTCATCAGCCCGATCACGTAGGTAGTGGCAGAGGGCAATGCGATCCGCAGCAATTGCGGACCGAGCACGTCGAGGAAACGATGCCGCGCCGTCAGGTTGAGGACGTGCGAGGCCTCCCACTGCCCCGGATGGATGGCTGCGAACGAACCGCGATAGATCTCGGCCATGTTGGCGGCCGTGATCAGCCCGAGGCCGATCGCTGCCGAGGTGAACGGATCGAGTGGAATATAGCTCGATCCGACGCCGAAGAAGATCAGGAACAGCCAGACGATCGGCGGGATCGCCCGGAAGACCACAATCAGGCTCGCGGCCAAGAACGCCACCGCCGGGTTCCGCGACATGCGCATCCCGCACAGCGGCAAGCCCAACGTTGCGCCGATCACGAACGCGATAAGCGTCAGCACAATGGTGAACGGAATCCCGACCAGGACGGTCGAGAGGTCCGTGAGCAGCATCACCGGTCCTTCACCGCGCTCAGGAACCGCTGGGCCCGCGCGCTCTGCGGGTCGCGCATCACCTCGCCGCTGGGCCCCTCCTCGACGATCTTGCCGTCCGCCATCACCAGCACGCGGTTCGACACGTTCTCCGCGAAGTGCATCTCGTGCGTGACGACGATCATGGTCATGCCGCCCTCGGCCAGCTCGCGCATCACCGCCAGCACCTCGAGCCCGAGTTCCGGGTCGAGCGCCGAGGTCGGCTCGTCGAACAGCATCACCTGCGGTTCGAGGGCGAGGGCCCGGGCAATGGCGATGCGCTGCTGCTGCCCGCCGGAGCAGCGGGACGGGTATTGATTGCCCTTGTCGGCGAGTCCCACTCGCTTGAGGAGCTGCATGGCGACCGTCTCGGCCTCCTCGCGGCTGCGCCCCATCGTGCGTTCCTGCGCCAGGCAGATGTTGCGCATGACGGTCAAGTGCGGGAACAGGTTGAACGATTGGAACACCATGCCCACGGCCCGGCGGAGTTGGACCAGGTCCCGGCGCTGCATCGGCTTGCCCGCCTCCATGACCACCCCGGCCAGCGTCACCCGCCCGGCGGTGGGCTGCTCCAGCAGGTTCACGCAGCGCAGCAACGTGCTCTTGCCGGAGCCGCTGGGCCCGATAATCGCCATCACCTCCCCGGTTTCGAGCCGCAGGTTCACGTCGTCGAGGACGACGTGGTGCCCGTAAACCTTTCGGATCGCATCAAGCCGAACCAACTCGCGCCTTTCGGCCGCTTGCTGTCCCGCCGGATCTGCGCTCACCGTGACGCTCATCTCCCCTCCTCGACGCAAGCGGGCAGCGTCATTCGCCCATTCCCAGCCGCAAGTCAGAACCTGGATGGTTCAGCACGGGCCAACAGCACGGGCCAACAGAGTGCAAGCCGCGTGCCAAAATGCAAGTAGGATGCCGCGGACCTCGGCTACGGCCATTCCGAGGCCGCAGCCATTCGGGTCCTTTTGAGCCAGCACCGCTTCGCCATTGACGGCCACACTCCCAACATTGCTCAAGTCGAGTTGCTTAAGCGTGCAAGCCGCCGCGGCACTTAGTTGCAAATACGAGCCGCAATAAGTCAGGCGTCTCGCGCAATTAGAATTTACTCGACTCTGAGACGCGCAAGAGGCAAGATTTGTTAACATAGAAACGACAAGATCTGAAGATGCCCGTTAGAAGCTCAAGCAAACCGTCGTTAGTAGAGGTCGAGAAAGCCGAAGTCTCAGAATACGTTGGCGCGCATGCGCCATTTGTATACTTTGAGAGAGCATCCTCATACGGCCATTTTGAGGGTATAATCAGAATTACGTTGGAGGCCCAGCGCGTCATTCCGCACCAGGATGGGAGTAGCGTGTCCCTGGAGAGGACAATTAACGCCCATCTTCGAATGACGCCTCGTGCGGCGCTTTCCTTGAAGGAAGCGATCGAGAAAGCGCTGTTTCTGATAGCCTCCGACGAGGGCAAGACGCCGAGCCGCTCTTGACGGGCAATCACCTTGCCGCAAGCGTCAGTCTCGGATCACTAGACCGCCGCCGTGACTGTGTCAGGGCGGCGGTCTAGCTATTTGGCTGACGAGCAACTTTGCCGCATGACTGGCATCGCTGTCGCGATTCCAGCGCCCCGCGTCTCCGGGGTTTGCGCCTTCATCGCCATGATGTTGTCGACCGCCGCCCAGTCCGCATGTTCGAAGGTGCAGTAGCGGTAATAGTCTTTGGCTTCGCGCTGAGTTGGCCGGCAGGAGACGGCGCCGACAGTATAAACCTCGATCTCCCTGCCCGGCCCAGGAATTCGGCCCGCGCACCAGGCAGACATTCTCGCCCGCAGTGACCTCCGCCAGGGCGGATCAGCGCGCCCTGGTCCTTGGCGGTGTGGAGCCATCGTCCCCCCGAATGGGCCGCTTCGATGCGGCGTCCGCCTGAATTGCGTGCAGCCTAGACCGGCTCGGGCGGCTTGGCAAAGCAAGCGTCCCATGGCGGGAGCAGCCGTCCAAGAACAAAAACTTGCCAGCAGGTCGCTGCTTAATGCAGTCTCCGGGCTGGAACGAAACAAGAACAGAGTTGAAATACGTGGAGTTGCCTCAAGCAAGCGGGAGCTTTGCCGATCTGTGATGTCACTCCATAAAACCGGCTCGCGGTCCCGCTGTCAGCGCGGCGTTCCGCGGCAAACCGGCACAGTCTGTTCGACTGTTCGAAACGGTGCTCGCGGCAAACTCGGCCGTAGAGGATTAACCGATGCCGGGTAGCAATTTCTCCATCATCAATGGCGCGGACGGGGTCACAAAAATCCCGGTATCGACGCCGGCTAATGATAGCGCCGGCAACACGGTGGTCGCGCACATGGCGATGATCAACGTGAGTGGCGTGGCGACGCCGGTGAGCGCGGCCAACCCGGCGCCGGTGAGCATCACCAATCTCCCGTCCAGCCCGACTTTCCCCGTCACGAGCGTCCCTGCCAGTTCTCTGGTGGCCAAGGCGGGACCAGGTAGCCTCTACGGCGCGACGGCGACCAGCACGGCCGGCGGCTATCTCCTCGTGCTCGACGCGGCAGTGATCCCTTCGTCCGGCGCCCCCGTCACTCCCAAGCACGTCGTCGCCGTGGGGGCGGGCGGCACGTCGGGAATCGCAATGCCGTTCGGCGTGAGCGAGCCGTTCGTCAACGGCATCGTGCTGCTGTTTTCGACCGCCCCATTCTCCTACGCGCCCTCGGCCACTGCCTTCCTGTCGGGGATTGTCCAATGATGCGTAAGCTTTTGATTATCCTCGCTCTTGGTGCCTTCGCTTCCCTGCCGGCCCGCGCACAAATCATCGGCGGCTCCGCTTCCGGCAACTCCCTGGGCAGCACGGCAGACAGTGCGGCGACCGACGGCACAAGCGCATGGAGTGTCGTTTCGCTCCTAAAAGGTCTTTACGCGCAAGAGGCCACCGGGCTGAACGCACTCGGGATCGCCAATGGGACGGGATCGCCCCCAAGCTACGCGCAGGCGATTGGCGGGATCTACCGCGCCGTCCCGCCGACGCTCGCCGATGGGGCGTATCAGGCCGCCCGGCTGAACTCGACGGGCGCGCTGGTCATGTCGATCGATGGGTCGAGCAATCCATCATCCGGCGGTGGTGGCGGTTACACGTCAGGGCTGCAGGTCTTCGAGGCCGACCAGCAATCCTTCTCCTGCTCGGTCACGACCACGACGGCGAACACCACCGCCAGCGTGGCGCCAGCCAGTTGCACCAGCGCAGCAACCGGCGCTCCGGTCGCCTGGTCAAGCTCGATCTCGACGGCGAATGGCGTGATCGACACGCTGGGCTACTGCAGCGCCAGCTTGGTATTCCTCAACACCCTGCCCAGCACCAGCGCCGTATTCCGCGTGTCGGAAGGGCCGGACGGCTCGACTTTCGCCAACTACGCTTCCGGCCACCAGGAAACCTCCAATGCCGGCTACGTGCAACCAGCAACGTTCCAATGGAACGGGATCAGCGGCGGCGTGACGCTGAACTACGCCTATCTGATCTCCTGGAGCCAGCGATACATCCAGATCGGCGCGTATAGCTCGAACGGCACCTCGGGCGGCACGCTGAACGTCACGGTGACATTGCGCAAGAATTGCCAGCCCAGAGGCATCGGCCCGGCCTCGGCCGCGGAAGGCTCCGTTCTCGTCAACGGCAATGCCGGCGCTTACAGCCAGTTGCCAGGCAACCCGGCGATGCAGATGGTCGACCATTGGGGCCAAATGTGGGTGCGGACCGATAGCCGGGCCCCAACCTACGCGTGGTCCGGTTCCGTCACCCCGATTTCCGGTCTCACGCTCACCCTGCCCGGCAATGCTGTAACCACCAGTCTGGTCGAGGTGGCCAAGGTTCGGCTGACATGCTCGGCGACCTCGGCGGCCCTGGTGGACGTCAACTTGGTGCAGTACCACGCGCCGCCAAGCGGCGGGACGGTGGCAGGCACGTTCAACGGCACGCCGATGGACACGTATCTCTACAGCGGCAACCTGGAGACAGC
Organism: Acetobacteraceae bacterium; assembly: GCA_965276815.1. GTDB lineage: Bacteria > Pseudomonadota > Alphaproteobacteria > Acetobacterales > Acetobacteraceae > JAVVHH01. The sequence continues at coordinate 124,344 of CBDIBE010000007.1, forward strand.
GATTTCCGCCATTACGACCTATTCGGCGTCTCCTACCGTGGGCACCTCATACCCCATCGCGTCGCAGCAGATCTTTGTTCCAGCGTCCGGCAGCCCAAGCGGGCCGCCCACCGTATTCGATTGGACGTTTGGGACCGAGAACACCAAGCCGCTGATCCTGCGCAGTGCCGCTTATGTACTAGGGCTCACCTTCAACACAGTGCCCTCCGGGATCGCATGCGCCATAACGATCGTCTGGAAGGAGACGCTGACCTGATGCGCCTCGCGGTTCTCATCGTGGCGTTGCTGGCGCTGATGCGGCCGGTGCAGGCGGCCCAATATTATGTCGCGACCTGCGGCGCGGACAGCAACACCGGCGCCTCGCAAGCCTGCGGCTCTGCCAGCGGCCCGTGGCGCACCAGCGGTCATGCGACCTCGGCCATCGCCGGCGGCGACCACGTCACTTACCTCCCGAACACATATGCAACCGCCTACGACACGATAAACCTGTCGGCGGGCGGCAGCTCGCACGCGACGCGGACCGTCTTCGATTGCTCGACGCCGATGGGCTGTTTCATCGCCGGCGGCAATTACGAAGCCGTCTACATTCTCGCCGCCCACGTCCAGATCGGGGGTGACGGCAGCAACGGCGCGCTCTACGGCTTCGATCTCGTCGCACTCGCAAATGGCGGCAGCGCACCTGCCGTCGCCATCTGCCTGTCGCAGGTGCCAAGCAGCTGCCCGACAACCGCACCGATCTACGACATCTTAGTGATCGGCAACCGCGTGCACGACAGTCCCGGCGGCGGCATTGAGCTGGAGATGACGGACTATCTGACCATCAGCAAAAACATCATCTACAACAACGCGCACGGTTACTGGAACCAAGCGAGCGGCATCAGCATCGCCAACGGCTATACCCCGCCCGGCGGCTATAGTCCTGCCAGCGATCTGGCCACCTGGCCCTATCGTGGCGCCTGGCACAACATCATCAGCGGCAACATCGTCTACAACAACTTTGCCTGCGTGCAGCCCGCGGTCCCAAACCAGGCCGCGACCTGGAGCGCCGCGACCGCTTACAGCGTGGGCCGCGGCGTGTATGCCGGAGACGCAAATGTCGGCATCAGCGGCGCCGATCCCTACATCTATTATTGGGTGGCGCTCGCATCGAACACCAATAGTGCACCCTCGACGGTCAACCCGAACTGGGCGCGCCAGCCAAGCCCCTCGACTTGGAACGCAGCCGCCACTTACACGGCCGGGCAGCAGGTCTATTGGCCTGACAGCAATGGGCGCAACTACCCTTGGCAAGCGGCGGCCTCGAACAGCAATAGCGCGCCGTCGAGCTCGAACACGGCCGCCTGGACCAAGCTCACCGGCGCGACGGCCACGGAAACGGGCGCCGCTTGTCCAGCCGCTTCATCGGATGGCAACGGCATCATCCTCGACACCAACAAAGGGGGTATGACGACCAGCGGCCAGGCCATCGTTCTCTCGTTCGGGCCTACCGTGATCGAAAACAACGTCGTCTGGGGCAATGGCGGCCGCGGGATCCATGCCCTGTTGACCGATTACGTGACCATCCGCAACAACACGATTTACGACGATATGCTCGACCCGGACGAGGCGAGCGGAGTCTACGAGGTCGGCTCGCAGCAATCGAGCAACATCACGATTGTGAACAACCTGGTGCAAGCCACGGTCACGCCGTTGCTTTGGAACACGGCGCACACCCTGCAGGTGCCGCAAGCGGTGCTCAGCTTCAGCGGCATAAACACCGCGCAGGCGGTGAACCTGTCGTACGAGAACAACTACCTGGTCCCCGCGGGCGCGGGTCCGCTCACTTCGATCACCTTTGCGGCCGGCGTCGTCGCCGGGACGCACAACGTCAACAGCAGCCCTGGTTTTGTGGCAGCGCTGGGCGCGCAAACCGGCGCAATGACAATCGCCCAAGCGGCGGCGGCATTCACGCCCGCCGCCGCCAGCGCGCGGGCGTCCGCCATCACGATCTACAGCCCGGCGTTCGATGTACTGGGGACCACGCGGCCACTGACTTGGGAATATGCTGTGGGCGGAATCGGGGCGGGGCATGTCGACCGCGGCGCCGTGCAGGTGACGCATTAGCCGGCCCTCAACCCGGCAATATCGCCTGCAAACTGGTGTCGACGATCATGAACGCGGGCCCCGGCGCGCGCAGACGGTCCGGTAGCGCATCCAAATCAGCCTCGGTGCGTATTCGCAGGGTTGGCAGGCCGAACGCGCGGCCGATGAGTTCGAAATCCGGGTTCGTCAGGCCGGTGCCGATGACCCGGCCGGGATAAACCCTCTCCTGATTGACGCGAATTGAGCCATAGGAGCGGTTGTCCGAAAGGATCAGCTTCAACGCCAGGCCGCGCTCGAGTGCCACGGCCAGTTCGTTGCCGGTCATCAGGAACCCACCGTCGCCGACCATACAGACAACGGTCCGGTCCGGGCAGCGCAACGCGGCGGCGACCGCGGCCGGGACGCCAAAACCCATGGCGCCGGCGATCGGCGCCAGCAGACGCTGCGGTGGCCGGAACGGGATCATGCGATAAGCGGGCGCGGCGAACGTGCCGGCATCGAGGGTGATGATCCCCGTCTCCGGCAAGCTCCGCCCGACGATTTCCACCACCCGCTCGAACGCCACGCCGTCGTCCGCCACAAGATCGCGCGGCGTCGCCTGCCGCTTGTGCTCGTCGTGCAGCCGGCCGATCCAGGCGGCGCGGCCCGGCGCCGGTTGCTCGGGGACACCGATCTGCTCGATTACGAGCGCCGGGTCGGCCGCGATTGCAAGGTCGGTGTGGAAGTGCGTGCCGATCGCCGCCGGGTCGGGATGCACGTGCGCCAGGCGCTGCCCGGCGGCGGGGAACACATAGCCCTGCGTGGTGATATCGGACAACCGCGCCCCAAGCGCGACCACGAGGTCCGCCTCGTGCAGCATCGCCATCTGCGCCGCCGGGTTCGCCAGCGCCATCGCGCCCGCATAATGCGCATGCCGGTTGTCGAACAGGTCCTGTCGCCGGAACGAGACCAGCACCGGGAGTGCCCAGTCCTCCGCCAAGCGCCGCAGCGCGTCGGTGTGGCGCTGCAGCAAGCCGCCGGCGAGCACGACCGGGCGCCGCGCCTCACCGAGCCAGCGCCGCAGCGTAGCGACGTCGTCCGCCGCAGCCGCAGCCCGCACCGGCGCCTGCGTCGTCACCGGCGGCGTGTCGGTCGCCGCCATCAGCGTGTCCTCCGGCAGCACGATCACGACCGGGCCCGGCGTACCGGTCGTCGCCGTCCGCAGCGCGCGCAGCATCGTCTCGGCCATGCGCGCCGGGTCGGACACCTCGATCACCCATTTGGCTGTTCCACCGAACATCTGCCGGTAGTCGATCTCCTGGAACGCATCGCGGCGGAGGTCGCGCACCGCCACCTGGCCGACCAGCAACAGGAACGGCACCGCATCCTGCTGCGCCGTGTGCACCGCGATGCTCGCGTTGCTGGCGCCGGGGCCGCGGCTGACGCAGGCGACACCGGGGCGGAGCGTCAGCCGCGCATCCGCCAGCGCCATGAACCCGGCGCCCGCTTCGTGCCGGCACACCACGGTGTCGATGTCGGTTCGCCGATAGAGCGCGTCGAGCAGGCCGAGATAGCTCTCCCCCGGCACGCAGAACACGCGATCGATCCCGTGGGCCACCAGACTGTCGACCAGCACCTGCCCGGCGGTTCGGCCATGCCGGCCCGATGCCGCACCATCATCCACAATCGTACATCCTCGATAGAGAGGAAGGTTGTAATTTGCCCTGCCAGCCTCGACAACTCGACATCCAATTGACGGGGCCGAGCAGTTCTATCTAGGTTTGCCGCAATCAAACCGGGGAAACATCCATGCCGCACAATGTCGGCCGCCGTACTCTTGTCGCGGCCACTCTCGCCGCGCCGGTCCTGGCAATGCCATGGGTCGCGCACGCCCAGGCGAGGACGCTGAAAATGACCCTGGCCGATACGGTCGCTAGCCCCGTCTACGCCATCTGCCAGCGTTTCGCCGCCAACCTGAAAGCAAAGAGCGGCGGCTCGATCAACGTTCAGGTCTACGGCGCCGGACAACTCGGCAGCCAGGCCAACGCGCTCACCAGCCTGCAGACCGGCATCATCGACTTCGTCGCCCACACCAATGGCTACATGGAGACGATCTTCCCCAAGCTGGCGGTGCTGGACCTGCCATTCCTGTTCCCCAACACCGGCTCGGCGGAAAAGCTGCTGGACGGCCCGATCGGCCAGTCGCTGTTCGAGGAATTCCCGGTGCGCGGCATCTACGGCCTGTGCTGGGGGCATTGGGGCTGGCGGCCGGTTAGCACCACCTCGCCCACGCCGCTGCCCAAACCCGCCGACATGGCCGGGCTGAAGATCCGCATCCAGCCCGGCACGATCTACGCCGAAACCTACAAAATCCTCGGTGCGATCCCGACCGCGGTCGACATCAGCGAAGTCTACCTCGCCTTGTCACAGGGAGCGGTCGGCGCGGTGGAACTGCCGCTGATCTCGATGGTGGCCAACAAGATGCAGGAAGTCGTCAAGCATACCAACGATAACCAGATGGTCTACAACGCCGGCGCGCTGATGGTCGCCAAGCGCCGCTTCGACGGTTTCACGCCGGAGCAGCAGGCGACGGTGCGCGAGTGTGCGCATACGATGGCGGCCGATTGGCGGAATTCGGTCGCCGCGGCGACGGTGCAGGCGGAAGGCACGCTGAAGGCCGCGAGCGTCACCATCGGGCCGATCGACACGCCGGCCTTCGTCACGGCGACCAAGCCGATTTACGCCATGTTCCGCCCGATCATCGGCGAGGCGTTGATGGACGAGGTGTTGAAGCAAGTCTCGGCCTGACCGACGCTGCGGGCTGACGGGCATGGAGCTGCTGTCCGACAACGCCGCCGGACAGCTTCCGGGCGGGTTGGCCGCCGGCGGGCCGCGCCTGACCAGCCTGCGGACCGCGCTGCTCCGGCTGATCGGCGCCATCCATTGGGGCGCCACCACCCTCGCCGCCGCCGTCATGCTGATCGAGTTGGTGATCATCCTGTGCGACGTGACGCAGCGGGAATTCCTCAGCCGCTCCTTCCTCTGGTCCGACGAGACCGCCAAGTTGAGCCTGTCGACGATCGCCTTCATCGGCGGGGCGGCCGCCTACCGCTCGCGCCAGCACACCTCGGTCCGCGTCTTGCTCGACCGCATGCCGCCGGCGGCGGTCGGCTTCGTGCTCGCACTGCTCGAGTGGGCGATCGTGGTCAGCGCCTCGATCACGCTGTGGCAGGGGATTGAGTTGTTGCAGAGCAACTGGATGACGAGCACGCCAATCCTGCAGATCAGTACGAGCTGGATCGGGCTTCCCTTGCCGATCGGCATGGGCCTAATCGTGCTGTTCGCGCTCGAGCGCCTGCTGCTGCAGCACCGGCCGGCAACGGTCATGGGCGCCCTCGCCAGCGTGGCCGGGGTGACCGCCCTGATCATGACCACGGACACCACCGGCTTCTTCGCCGCGCACGACGCGCTGGCGCTGGTGTTGATGCTGATCCTGTTCTTCGGGACCGTCCTGCTCGGCCTACCCGTGAGCTTTGCCATGCTGGTGTCGACGCTGATCTATCTGGCGCTGACCGGTGCCGCACCCGCCATCGCGGTGCCGCAGAACATGATCGACGGGACCGGCAACTTCATCCTGCTGGCGCTACCGTTCTTCATTTTCGCCGGGCTGATCATGGAGCGCGGCGGCATCAGCCTGCGCCTGGTGCGGTTCGCGATGGCGCTGGTGGGCAACATGCGGGGCGCGCTGCTGCAAGTGATGGTGGTCACGATCTACCTGGTCAGCGGCATCTCCGGCTCCAAGATCGCCGACGTCGCCGCCGTGGGCTCGGTGATGCGCAGCGAGATGCGCCGGAATGGCTACCCGCCCGAGCAGGGTGCGGCCGTGCTCGCCGCCTCGGCGGCGATGGCCGAGACGATTCCGCCCAGCATCGCCATGCTCGTGCTCGGCTCTGTCACCCCGATCTCGATTGGGACGCTGTTCGTCGCCGGCCTGCTGCCCGCGGCGCTGATCGCCGTCTGCCTGATGGCGCTGATCGCCGTCCAGGCCCGGCACCGGGTGGCGCCGCCGATGCTGGAACCCGGCCGCCGGCTTGCAGCCGTGCCGCCCGCCATCCTGCCGCTGATCATGCCGGTCGCGATGGTGATGGGCATCCGCTTCGGCATCGCCACGCCGACCGAGGTCTCGACCTTCGCGGTGCTGTACGGCTTGGTCCTGTCGGGGATCATCTACCGCGGCCTGTCCTGGCGCGACGCGCTGCAGCTGACGCTGTCGGGCGCGATGTCGGCGGGGATGGTGCTGTTCGTGCTGTCCTCGGCGCAGTCATTCGCCTGGGTGCTGGCGGCCGCCAACCTGCCGCAGCAATTCGTGGCGCTGCTGGACGAGGCCGGCCGGAACACGCTGGTGTTCTGGATCGGCTCGATCGTGCTGCTGATCCTAGTGGGCACGCTGCTGGAGGGCCTGCCGGCGCTGATCATCCTGGCGCCGCTGCTGCTGCCGATCGCCACCGGCTTCGGCATCGACCCCGTGCAGTATGGGATCGTGCTGATCCTGGCGATGGGGGTCGGCGCTTTCATGCCGCCGGTCGGGATCGGCTTTTACGTGGCTTCCGCCGTCGCCGGCAGCCGGGTCGAGGCCGCCGCGCGGTGCATGGTCCCGTTCCTGATCATCCTTGTCCTGGCCGTCGTGCTGATCGCCTTAGTGCCCAGTATCTCGCTGGTGATCCCTTATCTGATCAGCGGCAAGGGTTAACGGTCACGCCAGGGCAAAGCCCCGATAGCCCGACGCCGCCACCTCGTCGCACAGCTTCGCGTAATGCGCCATGCCGCCGGCATACGGCATGAACACGCGCGGCTTGCCCGGCACGTTGGCGCCGAGATACCACGATGACGACGCCATCGGCAGCAAGGTCGCCGACGCCGCGCGGTTGACCTCCTCGACCCAGGTCTCGCTGGCGCCCTCGGTCGGCTCGATCCGCTGCAGCCCATGCTGGCGCATATGGGCGATGCAACCGGCGATCCAGTCGGCGTGCTGCTCGATCGCCGTCGGCATGTTGGTCAGCACGGATGGGCTGCCCGGGCCGGTGATCGTGAACAGATTGGGATAGCCCGGGATCTGCAGCCCGAGATAGGTGCGCGGACCCGCCGCCCAATCCTCCCGCAACGCCCGCCCGCCCTCGCCTTCGATGTTGAGGGCGAGCAGCGGCCCGGTCATCGCGTCGAAACCTGTCGCCAAGACAATCACGTCCAGCTCGTACTCGGCATCCCGAGTGCGCACGCCACTCGGCACGATCGCCTCGATCGGCGACTCGCGCAGATCCACCAGCAGCACGTTTTCGCGGTTGAACGTCTCGAAATACTGGGTGTCGATCGGCGGCCGCTTGGCGGCGAACGGGTGGTCGCGCGGGGTCAGCCGCTCGGCCACCGCCGGGTCCTTCACGATCTGGCGGATCTTGGCGCGGATGAATTCGGCTGCCGTCTCGTTGGCGGCCGGGTTGCTCAGAATGTCGCGGAACGCGGCCCGGAAACGCAGGCCGCCGAACTCCCATGCCGCCTCAAACCGGGCACGGCGCTCCTCCTCCGGCACGTCGAGCGCACTCTCTGGCGCGATCGTCCAGGGATGGCCGTTGGTCGACTCGCGCGACATGCGGCGGATCTCGGCATAGTTCTGCTTGATGTGGCTCCGCGCCTCGGGGTCCATCGGCCCGTTGCGCGCCGGCACGCTGTAATTGGCGGTGCGCTGGAACACCACGAGCTGCTGGGCCGACGCCGCGAGGACCGGCGCGGCCTGGATTCCGGTGGACCCGGTGCCGATCAGGCCGACGCGCTTGCCGCTGAAATCCACCCCGTCATGCGGCCACAATCCGGTATGGAATGTCTGTCCGGCAAAGCTATCTATGCCGGGGATGACCGGCAAATTGGCCGTCGACAGGCAGCCCACCGCGGTGATCAGGAACGTCGCCGCAAACGTCTCGCCCGCCGAGGTCGTCACCAGCCATCGCTGCCCATCGAACCGCGCCCCGGTCACTCGCGTGCCGAGCTGGATGTCAGGCCGCAGCGCGAAGCGGTCGGCCACGTGATTGAGGTAGCGCAGGATTTCCGGCTGCTCCGGATACCGCTCCGACCACTCCCAATCCTGCTCCAGCTCCCGCGAGAAACTGTAGGAGTAGTAGTAGCTCTCGGAGTCGCAGCGCGCCCCCGGATATCGGTTCCAATACCAAGTCCCGCCGACGCCGTCCGCCGCCTCGAGCACGCGGACCGACAGGCCCAGCCGGTCGCGCAGCAAATGCAGTTGATAGAGGCCCGCGAACCCGGCGCCGACGATGATCGCGTCGAACGGTTTCGGCTCGGCTGCTGCTTGCGGCATCGCTTCGCGGATTGCGGTGGACATGCGGCGCTCGCTCCTCGGACATGGCTCTTTCGCCCATTCTGCGCCGATTGGCGCCCGGCGTTCCAGGGCTTGCTGCGGGGGGCGGCATTGCACCGGAGCGGCGGCATGCCAAACTGGCGCGGCGGAAGGAGACGAACGCATGGAACGTGATGAGGGCCACGGCCGGGTCGCTGTGGTGACCGGCGGCGCGAGCGGGATCGGGCTGGCAACCGCCAGCGTGCTCGCCTCCCGCGGCTGGCGCGCCATTCCGTTCGACGTGTCGGACGAGGACGCGACCGAGCAAGCCTTCGCCGTGATTGATCGTGGCTGGCTGGCTGCCGCGCGTCTCAGCACTTATGGCGGGGTGCCGCCGGCACGGGCGCGGTCCGCCTAATGCGCGCGCTGCATCCGGATGCCGAGGCGCTGTTGGCGCTGATCCGCTCTGCGGGACGGCCGGCCTTCGAACAGCTGGCGCCGCAAGAGGCCCGGCGCGCGTATTCGGCCGGCCGGGCCGTTCTGCAGCCGCCGCGCGAGGCGACGGCGGCAACCGAGGACGTCACCATCCCCGGCCCCGGCGGCGAACTGCGCCTGCGCCTGCGCCTCCATCGCGGCCTCGGCACCAAACCCGGCGACGCCCTCCCCTGCCTGCTCTATTTGCACGGTGGCGGCTGGGTCCTCGGCGACCTCGAATCGCATGATGGCGTGTGCCGGTCGCTCGCCAACGCCGCATCCTGCTGCGTTGTCGCCGTGGACTACCGGCTCGCGCCCGAGCACCCCTTCCCGGCCGCCCTCGACGACGCGGCCGCCGCGCTGGCCTGGGTCGCGCAACACGCCGCAGAACTCCGGATCGACGCATCGCGCATCGCCGTCGGCGGTGATAGCGCGGGCGGCAATCTGGCCGGGGTGCTCGCCCTGATGGGCCGCGACGGCACCCTGCCGGCGAGCGTATTCCAGCTCCTATTCTATCCCGCCGTCGACCTCGCCATGACTTTCGACAGCTACCGGACGATTACCGCAGGAGTTCCGCTGACCGCGGCGTCGATGCGCTACTTCATCGATTACTACGTGCCCGATCCAACCCAGCGGACGGATTGGCGCGCCTCGCCGCTCCGCGCCGCGAGCCTGGCCGGCACCCCGCCCGCCTTCGTCCTGACCGTCGGCCACGACCCGCTCATGGCCGAGGGCCGCGCCTACGCCGAGCGCCTGGAAACCGAAAGCGTTCGCGTGGCCACGCTGCACCTCAGCGACCAGATCCATGGATTGCTGACCATGGGAGGTGTCATCGCCCTCTCGCAGCCCCTGCTCCAGCTCGCCGGCGCCCTGCTGCGTGACGTCTGGCGCGGCAACTAGCCGGGGCCAAAGCTGGCGCTTTCTCGGTCGGCGACGGCGAGGCTTGCATCCATGTTCGTATTGCACAAGAGGCCTCGCGCCTCGGAGATTGCTCAAATCCTCCGATGACCTGCCTGAGTGCGGGTGACGTGGTCCAAAAGGCCGGAGTCGAAGCATGGTGAACTCTCCCGCGGGCCGGCGTTCGAGAGGCGAACCACCACGTCGTGGACCGCCGGAGACGTATAATATGCGGCATAGAAGGCCGCGACGACGCGACAGAACCGGTCGGGTTGATCCTGTTCGAGGCGCTGCATCGTTGTTGGCCGTGTCTGCGGCGAGAGTTTGATCAGTGCTCCAGCCTCGGCTTGCAGCCAGGCACCGTCCGACGCCTCCAACACTACGTCCTGCTGGTCCTCGATGGCCTGGGAGGCCGCCGGCCATTCTCCTGGCTGGCCCGGAATCAGCACGTCCCAGAAAGCGGCGATCGCTTCGGTCAGCGGGCCTCTGGCGTAGCTGGCCGGAACCATTCTAGGCTGGTCCTCGCCGGGCAGTTTTGAGGAACGCATTCTTGAGGTTCGCCGGGAATCGCAGCTTGTGCAAGACCGTGCGATGAGGGGCCGGCTTGGCGGCCGGGTCGCAGTGGTTACGGGTGCAGCACGCGGCATCGGCCGCGCGGTCGCGACGGCTTTCGCTGAAGCGGGCGCTGTGGTTTACGCGCTCGACCGGCTTGCGGACGAGGTGAACACGATCGCTGATGGAACAACGGCTTGCGGCGGCTTGATCCGCCCGCGTCCAGTCGACGTCACCGCGGAAGCGCAGGTGACGCGCAGCTTCGCCGAGATCGAGGCGGAGGCGGGACGCATCGACGTGCTCGTCAACAATGCCGGAATCATCTTCTTCAAGCCTGTCGAGGAGATCTCGGTCGCTGATTGGGACGGGCTGATGTCGGTCAATCTGCGCGGTCCGTTCCTGTGCACGCGCGCCGTCGCTTCCGGGTTGAAGCGGCGCCGGGCTGGCGCGATCATCAATGTCTCGAGCAACGCCGGAGTCCGCGGGGGCGTGAACGAAAGTGCCTATTGTGCTTCGAAATTCGGCATTGAGGGCTTTTCCCGCGCGCTCGCGCTCGAGTTCCGGCCCTACAACGTCGCCGTCAACACCATCACGCCCGGCCATCCGGTCCACACTTCGATGAGCGAAGTGACCTACGACGCGGATGCCCGCCGTATTTGGAAGGAGCCTGAGGAGCTGATGCCAGCTTTTGTCCACCTCGCCTGCCAGGACGCAACTGGCCTCAATGATCGTTACGTCCTCGCTTGGGATTTGGTGCAGGAGCTGCGCCGTGCGGAGGTCGCGTCATGAGCGGTTCGAACCCCAGAATCGTCGGCCTCAAGCACATGGCTTTCGCGGTGACGCAGGCGGAGACTGCCCTGGGCGCCTACACGAGCTTGCTCGGAGTGCCCGCGGACACCGTGATCCACGAATACGCGAAGTCGCGTAACCGGGTCGCGCTATTCGAGCTAGGCGGCATCGAATACCAGTTGTGCCAATCGATGGATCCGGACGGACGCTATGCGGCCTGGATCAAGGCGCGCGGTGGCGAGGGGCTGCACCATATCTGTTACGCAGTCGATGACATCGAGGCGGCGCTGCTTCATGCGCAGGCTAATGGCGCGCGGCTGCGCATCTGCCAGGCTTGCCAGGTCACGGGCAGCCATCCGCACCCCGAAGGGTATGTCGCGTTCCTCGACAACGACGCTGGCGGTGTCGAGATCGAGTTCATGCAGGTGTACACGGCCGAAGAACTCGAACGCTACAAGCTGGAGGGGATCTAGGCCGTGCTCAGCGAACTGACGCGATCCAGGCTGCTCGGCGTGGCGGTGCCGACCGTGGTTTCGCTGCTATGGCGGCGAGGGTTCCGCAACACGCTGCTGTTCGGCCCGCGGCCGCTCAATCCGCAAGCGGTGCGGTTTGCCGGCGCGGCCTATACGGTGCGCACCATTCCGGTCCGCGAGGATCTCGTCGAGGCGCAGGCGAAGGGCGAGCGGCCGAACCTGCAGAACCTCGCCGTGGCCGAGGTCGCGCCGGGTCAAGTGCTGGTCGTGGCGATGGACGGGGAGATGCGCACCGCGTTCATGGGCGACATCATGGCCACGCATTTGATGGTCAAGGGCGTGAGCGGCGTGGTGCTGGACGGCGCCGTTTCGGACGCGGCTGCGATCGCGGCGCTAGACATCCCCATCTTCTGCATCGGCAATGCGGGGACTCCGGTGACCTCGCATCGCTTCGTGATCGATCTAAACGGGCCGGTTGGTGTCGCCGGGGTGCCGATTTTCCCTGGTGATGTCATTATCGGCGATGCGAATGGCGTGGCCGCGATCCCGGCGCAACTGGCCGACGAAATCGCGGCGGCCGCGGCGGAACGGGAGCTGCTCGAGGAGTTTGTCGTCGGCCGGGTGCGCGACGGCGCGAAGCTGGCGGGGACCTATCCGCCGGACGAGGCCACCATGGCCGAATTCGAGACCTGGCGGAAAGCCCGCGAAGCTCAGAGGTGAAACCCGTGCTGCGTGAGTTGCGGGAGGTTGACGCAGCTCCGTAGCCGCCCGGTCTGGAGGAACTCGACAACCGCCAGCGTGGAAAGGCGCCGCATGTCGGCGAGGCTCTGCGGCGAGTAGAAGGCGGCGTGCGGAGTGAGGATCAGCCGCCCTTCGAGCCACGCCTCCCGCGCGAGCCAGGCGGCGATCAACGGATGCGCGCGGTCCGGTGGTTCCTGCGGCAGCACGTCGAGTGCCGCGGCGCAAAGCCGATCCTCGCGCAGCGCCTGCGCCACCGCGTCCAGATCGATGACCCGGCCGCGCGAGGTGTTGATCAGGATCGCGCCCGGCCGCACCCGCGCCAGCGCCGCCGCATCGATCAGCCGCTCCGTCTGCGGCGTCAGCGGGCAATGCAGGCTGACGATGTCGCTGCTCTCCAGCAGCGCCTCCAACGTCGCCGCCCGCCGAACGCCGAGCGCCAGCTCATGACCCGGCGGGACGAACGGATCGTAGAACGCGACCTGAAGCTGGAACGCCCGCGCCCGCAACGCGACGCCGGTGCCGATCCGGCCGAGCCCGACGATCCCCAGCGTTTGCCCGGCGAGCCGCCGCACCGGAGCCACCGGCAAGGCGAGCGTGTTCCACGCATCCTGCCGATCGAGCAGCCGGTTGTTGTACGCCGTCACCGCCCGTGTCAGCGACAGGAGCAGCGCGATGGCGTGATCGGCCACCTCCATGGTCCCGTAATCCGGCGTGTTGCAGACGGGGATGCCGCGCCTGGCGCAAGCCTCGATGTCGATATGGTTGAACCCGACCCCGGCCTGCACGACTATCTTGGCGCGGTCCATGTGCGCGACGAGCTGTTCTGGCAGCAGATGCCGGCTGCGGCAGTTGATGATCGCGTCGGCGCGGCGCAACGGCTCGGCTGGCGTTTCCGTGGCCCCGGGACGGACGATCTCGAAGGTGGTTTCGGGGCCGGCGAGTTCGGCCTCGATGTCGGGCGTGTCGGCAAATTGCGGGTCGATGATGAGGATCCGGCTCACGCGATCTCCTCGCGCAGACTGGCAACCGCATCGGCCAGCCGCGCCCGGGCCGCCGCGATATCGCCGATTGCCTCGTGCATCGGGCGCAGCTCGGGCGCGAACAGGCCGGGGACCGCCTGCTGGAACAGCGCGAGACGCCGGTGCGGGCGCACGTTCGGCCCGAGGCGCATCAACAGCGCGTTCAGTTCAAGCATGGTGGCATCGTCGAACACGCTGTCCCAAGCCTCGCGTTCCGGGCCGAAATCGAACTGCGGGGCGGGACCGCGCTGGCGGCGCATTTCCGCGCGGGCTGCTTCGGTCGCCGCCATATCCAAGCCGTCGCCATCGAGCACGACGCCGTATTCCTGCCGGGCCGTATCCCGGTTTACATAGCCGAAAGCCACATCCGTCAGCACGGATTCCGGTTCCCGTTCGAGCGGGTCGCCATAGCCGCCGCCGCCGGGCGTCATGATGGTCACCACATCGCCGATTGCGGGGTAGATGATGTCGAGCTTGCCGAGCTCGCGCTCCTGCGGCGTCCCGAGATTGATCACCACGCGGGCGGTGGCGCCCGGGCGGCCGCCCGCCATGCCCCAGGGGCGGAAGACGAAGCGCTCCATGCCACGCCCGAGCACGGCCGAGCCCTGGCGCGCGATGCGGACGCTGAACACGACGCCGGTGCCACCCCGCCAACGGCCCGCGCCGCCGGAATCGCAGCGCAGCGCGTAGTCGACAATGGTCGCCTCCGACTCCTCCTCGGTCTTCTCCATCGGCGTGTTGCGTTGGTTGGCGAGGCTGGAATCGCGCCCGTCCACGCCGTCCGCGCCCTGCCGCGCGCCGGTGCCGCCGACGAGCGACTGCAGCACCATCACGTTGCGGGCGCCGGTGCGGGCGTCGGGTTCGACCAGCACCGAGGGGATCATCACCCCGCCACTCGGCGCCGGCATCAGCCCTGGCCGGGCCTTGGAGATGGCGCCGACCAGCGCTTCGTTCAGCCGGATCGCCGTCGCACTGCGCACACCCACCGCCGCGCCCGGCTCGGGATTGACCACGGTCCCGCGCGGCGCGGTAACGGTGATATTTTCGAAGATGCCGTGATTGAGCGGGATCGTCTTGTCGTGGCTATAGATAAAATGCATCAGCTTCAGCGTCAGCCACGGGTGGCGTTGGCCGCCGGTTGGGATGTTGTAGGCGGCCTCAACCTGCGGGTCCGAGCCGGTGAAGTCGAGATGGATCTGCCCGTCGCGCGCCGTCAGGCGGACCCGAAGGCGGATCGGGACGCGCGAGTTGAAATCGTCGTCCATCAGGTCCCAGAAGTCGTAGCTTCCGTCGGGGATCAGCTTCTGCACGGCGAGCGCCTTGGTCGCCGCGTACTCCGCGAGGTCGGATTGCAGTTGCAGGAACGTTCCGACCCCGTGCTGGGCGATGAGGCCGAGGACGCGCTGTTCGCCCACCAGCAGTGCCCCGAGCATTGCCTTGACGTCGCCGAGATTGGTCTCCGGCGTGCGGCAATTGGCGGTGTAGAAGGTCAGCACGTCCTGATTGAATTCACCCGCCTCGACCAGCTTGACCGGGGGGATTTGCAGGCCCTCCTGGAACAGGTCGGAGAACCGCGGCGAGATCGAGGACGGGACGCCGCCGCCGATATCGGCGGAATGGATGAAGTCCCAGGCGTGGGCGACGATTTGGCCTTCGTAGAAGATGGGGCGGATCAGGTGCAGGTCCGGCATGTGCGTCGCCAGGCCCTGCGTGGCGAAGGGGTGGTTGGTCAGCACGACGTCGCCGGGCTGCAGGTCTCGGACACAGGCGAGCGTGGGGCCGACATTGCTGTCGAGGAAGCCGGAGACGCCCAGCACCTTTGGATAGGCGAAGAAACGCCCGGCTGGCGTGGCGAGCGCGGTGCCGAAATCGCCCGCCTCCTTGACGTAGGTGGTGCGCGCCGTGCGCTGCAGCGCGATCGCCATCTCCTCGGCAATGGCGGTGACTTTGTGGAAGAAAATCTCGATCAGGACGGGGTCGAGCTTCATCGGGCCGCCCGCGTCACGTGGAGAGTTCCGAGGCGGTCCGTTTCGCCGTGCCAGCCCGGCAAAATGAATGTCGTCGTGTCGAGCTGCTCGACGATCGCCGGCCCGCGGACGCGCGCACCGGCACCCAACTCCTCGCGGCGATACACGTCGGCCATGATCTGCGCATCATCCCGCCAAATCGGGCGCGTCCGCCTTGGTTCCGGCGCCGCGCGGCCCACCTCCGGCAGCGCGACAGGGGGAACCCGGCCGATCACGGCCAGGCGGACGGTCGCGGTCTGCACGGGCACATCGGGTTCGTGGAAGCCGTAGAGGCGCTGGTGCTCGTCATGGAACAAACGGCACAGCGACGCAGCATCCAGACCCTCGCGCAACGCCGGCGGAACCGTGACGACCAGTTCGTACGCCTGGGCGAGATATCGCAGGTTGAACGAAACCACGATCTCGCTCTCGCCGATCAGCTCACCCTCGCGCGACACCCAATCGCGGGCCTCCGCTTCCAGCTCGGCCAAGCTGCCGCAGATCGCTTGCCAGCCGTTTTGCGCCTCCGGCACGGAGCTGATCAGATGGCGGGCGGTGCGCACGTAGTCGCGGCGCACATCGGCCAGGATCGCGCCCAAGGCGCAGAAAGTGCCCGGCGCCATGGGCACGGCGACGGCGGTCAACATCGCTTCCTCGGCCAGAAGATTGGCATGCGTAGGCCCGGCGCCGCCATAGGCGACCAGGGTGAACTCGCGCGGATCGACGCCGGCGGTCGCCAGCATCTTGGTGATCTCGGTGGCCATCTTCGCGCTCGCGACCCGCAGCGCGGCCTCGGCGGCACGGATCGCCCGCTGCGGCCCCGCAAATCCTAGACGATCGCCGACTGTCTGCAATGCCGCCTGCGCCGCTGCCGCGTCGAGCTTCATTCGCCCGCCCAGGAAGCTCGCTGGGTCGACGATGCCGAGCACCACGTAGCAATCGGTGACCGTCGCCTCGGTGCCCCCCCTGCCGTAGCAGACCGGCCCCGGATCGGCGCCGGCCGAGACCGGGCCGACCTTCAGCAGCCCCTGCGCATCCACCCAGACGATCGAGCCGCCGCCTGCCCCGATGGCGCCGACATTGACCACCGGCATCATCAGCGGAAAATCGCCGACGCTGGTCGCCGTGGTGAATTCCGGCGCGCCCGCCGGGCAAATCGCGATGTCGGCGCTCGTGCCGCCCATGTCGAAGGTGATCAGCTTCTGCAACCCGGCCGCCTCGCCCACCCGGGTCGACGCCACCACCCCGGCCGCCGGGCCGGACAGCACCGTATCGATTGGGCGGAACCGCGCGGTGTCCAGGCTCAGCGTCCCGCCATTATTGGCCGTGATGTAGATCGGCGCGGTCACTCCCTGGCCGGAGGCGCGTTCCGACAAACGGTCGAAATAGCTCGACATCAGCGGCTGGATGTAGGCGTTCAGCCCGGCGACCAGGCCGCGCTCGTATTCCCGCACCTCTGGCCAGACGACGCCGGACTCCGTCACCAGAACACCCGGCAAACGGCGCCGCAACGCCGCTCCCAAAGCTTCCTCGAGCGACGCGTCGCGATAGCTGTTGAGCAGCACGATCGCGACCGCGTCGACATTGGCGGCGATCAGCTTGTCGGCGACGCGGTCGATCTCGGCATCTTGCAAAGGCTCGAGAATGGTCCCGTCCGAGCGCATCCGCGCGCCCACCTCGAAGACGAGGTTGCGCGGAACCAGCGGGACTTCGCGCGGCTCGGTGAAATCATACGAGCTGGGCAGGCGCAGCCGGGCGAGTTCGAGGAGATCGCGGTTGCCGCGCGAGACCACGAGCGCCATCCGCGCCCCGCGCCGCTGAATGATGGCGTTCAAGCCGAGCGTGGTGCCGTGCACGATCAGTTCGACCTCTTCGGGCGCGATCCGGTGCGCCGCGAAAAGCGCCAAAATACCGCGCTCGACGGCCAGCGACGGATCGAGCGGGACGCTCGGCTCCTTATGGAAGCGCAGTGTCCGCCCGGTCAGGTCGGCCAGCACGAAATCGGTGAAAGTACCGCCAACATCGATGCCGATGCGGTATGGTCCGCCGCTCAACGGGGTCAGTTCATTGTCACCCAGCGTATGTCCAGCCAGTTATCCGGCCGGACCGGCGCGTCCACGTTCTTGCGCATCGCATACACCAGGACCTGGTTGTAGAGCGATACGTACAGCACGTCCTTGGTGATCTCGCCGTAGATCGCCTTCATCATCGCGACCCGCTTGGCCGGGTCGAGCTCGTCGCGAGCCGCGACGATCCGCTTGTCGAGATCGGGATTGGAATAGTTTTCGTAGTTGTAGAGACCTTGTCCGGTCTTGTCGTCCGGCGACATGATCATGGTCTCCAGCGCATACATCCCGTCGAAATACGGCGAGTTGAAGCCCATCATGAACATCGAGGTATCGCGCTCCCAGACCTTCGGAAAGTATTTGGCGCGCGGCATCGAGTTCAGATTCACGTGGATACCGATCGGCGCCAGCATCGTCGCGAACGTCTTGCAGACCTGCTCGTCGTTGACGTAGCGGTCGTTCGGGCAGTCGAGAGTGACCGTGAAGCCGTTCGGATAGCCGGCCTCCGTAAGCAGCTTGCGCGCAGCATCGCGGTTGGGCGGCGGCGCCTGGTCGAGCGCCGGGTCATAGCCGACATTGTTGGGCGCCAGGATCTGGTCGGTCGGCGTCGCAAGATTGCGCATGACGGTGCGGACGATGGCGCCACGGTCGACGGCCAGGTTGATCGCCTGGCGCACGCGCTCGTCCTTGAATGGGTTCTTGCCGCCGGCATCGCCGTATTTCAGCGTGTCGTTTTTGAGGTCGAAGCCGAAGAAGATCGTGCGGAACTCGTTGACCTTCTTCAGCTTGATGTCCGGATCCTGCTCCAGTTGTGCGACGCTCTGCGCGGGCACGTCGATGACGAGATCGAGCTCGCCGGAGATCAGCGCGGCGATCCGCGTCGGGTCGCTGGCGATCGGCATGAAGTCGACCTCGTCGATATCGCCGTCCGTCTTGCCCCAATAGCCGGCGAAGCGGGTCAGCACCGTCTTGCTATCCGGCGCGCGGCTCTTGAGCTGATACGGCCCGGTGCCATTCGCGTGCAGGGCGGTGTAGCTTTCCTGCGTCTGCTTGAGGTCCTGCGGCACCGCGGCGCCGTTCTTTTCGGCCCAGGCCTGGCTCATGATCGGCATGTAGATCATTTTGTCGAGCAGGAGCGGGTCCGGCCGTGGCGTGATGATATCCACGGTCAGAGGATCGACCGCCTTGGCCTGCAGCCCGGCGACGATGCCGGAGAATTGCGACGTCGGATCCTGCGCTCGCTTCAGCGTGAACACGACATCGGCGGAAGTGAGCTTGGTCCCGTCTTGGAAGCTGACATTTGGGCGAAGCCTGAAGCGCCAGATGGTCGGCTCCGGCTGGCTCCAACTCTCGGCCAGCAGCGGCGCCTTGGCGAGCGCCTTGTCGCGCGTCACCATTGGCTCGTAGATCATCGAGAGCAGCGTGATCGTCGTCTGAATGTTCTGCGCTTGCGGGTCCATCGTCCCCGCATCCGCCTGGGCGCCGATGCGCAACGTCTTCGCCTCGGCGGCCGTGAGCGGCAGCAGGCAGCACAGCAGCGCAAGGCAGCTTCGGATCGGTCGGCTCATCATTGGCCCTTCTCTCATGTCAGCTTCGGGTTGAGCGCGTCGCGCAGGAAGTCGCCGACCAGGTTGACGGCCACCACCAAGATCAGCAGCGCGAGACCCGGAAAGATTGCCAACCACCATTCGCCCGACATCAGGAATCCATTGCCCACCCGGATCAGCGTCCCAAGCGACGGCTCGGTCGGCGGGATGCCCAAGCCCACGAACGATAGGGTGGCTTCGAGCACTATCGCAACTGCGAACTGGATCGTGGCGGCGACCAGCACCGGCGTCATGACGTTCGGCAGGATATGGCCGAGCAGGATCGCGCGGGTCGGCCGGCCGATCACGCGGGCCGCCAGCACGTAGTCGCGCCCGGCCTCGACCATGGTCGAGGCGCGCACCAGCCGCGCATACTGGACCCAGCCGGATAGCGCGATGGCGACGATGATGACGAGGGCGGCGAACCGGTCATGCGCTTGCTGGCCGAAGCCGGCGCGCACGATCCCGTCCACGATCACCGCGACCAGCATCGCCGGAAAGGTCAGTTGCACGTCCGCGGTGCGCATGATGAGCGCGTCCACCCAACCGCCATAGAACCCGGCGAGCAGCCCGAGGCCGATGCCGGCCACGAGGCCCACCACAACGGCCGACATGCTGATGAACAGCGAAATCCGCAGGCCATAGATGATGGCCGAAAGCACGTCTCGGCCTTGGTCGTCCGCGCCGAGCGGCATGCTCAGCGTGCCGCCAGGCATCCAGGCCGGCGGCCGGAAGGCGTCGTTGAAGTCGACGCTGGCGAGGTCGAAGACGTTGTGGGGCGCAAACACCGAGGGAAACGCCGCGGCGGCCGCGAACAGCAGCAGCACCGCGGACGACACCATCACGCTGGGCGAGCGCAGGAAGTCGTAGACCAGGTCGCTGGATTGCAGCCGGCGCAGCAGCTTCGTGGCCATCAGGCGCGCCGCGGCATCATCGCCGAGCGCAGCCGCGGATCAATGACGTAATAGAGCAGGTCGACGGCGAGATTGATCGCCGAAAACAAGATGGCGATCAGCACGAGGTAGGCGGCCAGCATCGGCACGTCGGCGGCCGCGACGGATTGCAGGAACAGCAGACCGAGCCCCGGCCATTGGAACACCGATTCCGTGATCACCGCGAAGCCGATGACGGAGCCGAGCTGCAAACCGACGATGGTCACCACCGGCATCAGCGTGTTGCGCAGCGCGTGGCGCAGATAGACCGCGCGCCGCGACAATCCCCTGGCCTGGGCGAAGCGGACGAACTCGGTGCGCATGACCTCCAGCATCTCGGCGCGGACCATGCGCATCAGCATGGCAATCTGGAACACCGAAATGGTCAGTGCCGGCATGATCAGCGCCTTCAGGCCGCTCAGCGTGAGCAGTCCCGTGCTCCACCAGCCCAGTTGGATGACGTCGCCCCGCCCGAACGAGGGGAGCCAGCCGAGGCTGACGCTGAAAACCCAGATCAGCAGCACGCCCATGAAAAACGAGGGCATCGAAATGCCGATCAGCGACAGCGCCATGACTGCCCGGCTGAACGCGCTTTGCCGGTGCAGCGCGGTATAGATCCCAGCCGGCAGGCCCAAGACCAGCGCCAGCACCATCCCGCTCACGGCCAGCTCGATCGATGCTGGCGCCCGCTCCAGCAGCACGCGCGCCACCGGTTGGCCCAGCCGGTAGCTGATGCCGAAATTGCCGTGCACGACCTCGCGCAGATAGGCGGCGAATTGCACGATCAGCGGACCGTCCAATCCCAACTCGCGGCGCAGCTCGGCCCGCTGCGGCGCGGTGGAGCTGGGTCCGAGAATCGCGACGATCGGGTCGCCGAGGAAGCGGAACAACAGGAACGCCAGCAGCGTGACGACCAGGATCACCAGGGCGGCCTGGCCAATCCGGCGGGTGAGCAGGGTGTTCATGCTGCGGGCAGGCTTGCCAGCGCTCGCAGGAGTGCCGGGCCGAGGTCGCAATAATCCTGCTCATCGTTATAGGCCTGGGCAGAAATTCGCACACAAAGAGCCCCTGTGACGGTCGTGATCGCCGCCTCGATGTTGTGGTCGCGGTACAGCGCATCCTGCAGCCAGGCCGCTGCCTCCCACGTGGCCGCCGGGTTGCCGGGAAGGCGCAGACTCGCCATCGAGCCCAGCATATCGGGTGGTGCAAGGACGAGCGCGCCCAGTTCGGCAGCGAGGCTTGCCGCCATGGCATCAGCCAGCTCCTTGTTGCGGCGGCGCAAGGCGGCCGCGCCCAGCCGCTCGTGGAACCGGATCGCGGCAGGCACGCTGAGCCAGGGCGAGACGTCACGCGTGCCGGTCTTGTCGAATTCGGCGGCAAATCCTTGCCCGTAGGCGTGCGAGATCGCGAGCGGATGCACCTCGATCGCCGACTGCTCCGACACAGCGATGAAACCGGCTCCCTTCGGCGCACACAGCCATTTGTGGCAGTTGCCGACATACCAGTCCGCCCCGATCGCATCGACATCGAGATCCAGCATGCCCGGCGCGTGCGCGCCGTCGACGAGAACAGGGATGCCCCGCGCCCGGCACGCGGCGGCGATCGTGGCCACCGGCAGGACCGCCGCGGACGCGGATGCGACGTGGTCGATCACCAGCAACCGCGTCCGCTCGCTCAGTCCAGCCATGACGGTTTTGGCGACTTGCTCCGGATCGCGGAGCGAGCCCAGCGGGATCTCGACCAGATGCGCGCCGCTTTGCGCAGCGGAGTGACGCAGCGCATTGCGGACGGCGTTGTAGACGTGATCGGTGGTGGCGAGCTCGTCGCCGGGTCGCAGGCGCAGGGAGCGGATGACGGCGTTGGCGCCACTCGTCGCGTTTTCGACGAAAGCGAGGCGGGCGGGCGCCGTACCCACGAACGCCGCAAGCCGCGCCGCCGCCTCGCGCAAGAGGCCGGGCAGGTCATGCATGAAGAAACGGGCCGGATTGCGCTCAACCCGATGCTGCCAGCTTGCCTGCTCGGCCAGGATTTCGTGCGGCGTGGCCCCGAACGCGCCGTGATTGAGGTAGCGGAGCTCCGGCTCGAGCGCCCAGAGGTCGCGCACTTGCCTGCCCCAGCCCAGCGCAGGACGGGCGTTGCTTGCAATCGGGCTGTTCAGGTGCGGTTCTCCGACGGGAAAGCGTAGGATCAGAGTTGCTGCCGGAACGGTCAATCTCGACGAGCGCGCCGACCCGCGATGATATGGTCCGCGGTGCGCAGAGCCAGCGCCTGGGCCGTATTGGTCGGGTTCATCGCTCCCGCCGTCACGAAAACGCTGGAATCGACGATGAAGAGGTTCGGCACGTCATGGCACCGGCCGAACGGATCGACGACGGAGGTCTCGGCCGATTGACCCATCCGGGCGGTGCCCATCAGATGAAACCCGGCTTCCACCTTCAAGGGGTCACGGACGATCGTCACCGCCCCGGCCGCTCGGAGCACCTCCTCGGCGCGGTCCATGGCGAAATCCAGGTTGCGCCGCGAGTTCTCCGATAAGCGGTAGATCATCTTCGGTGCCGGCACGCCGTCACCGTCGATGAGATCTGGGGAGAGGATGATGCGGTTGTCCGGGTCTGGCAGATCTTCGGCACAGATCGTGAGCCCCGCGATCCGATCGAAGCGGGCGGCGAACGCCGCGTGGTGCGCCTCACCCCACGGCAATGCGCCACATGACCCGGCGCCGTTCGCCAGCGCGGCCGGCGGCGGGCTGGGACTGAGCTGCATCTTGAACCCGCGAACGAAGCCGCGCTCCCGCTTCGTTGCATAGAACTCCAGGCAGACGATCCCCGCTTTCTGACCTTGGGTCCACGTCCCCAGCCGTTCGGTGAACAGACCGTCGACTCGGGCGTGCGGGTGCAGCATCAGGTTGCGGCCCACCAGCCCGGAACGGTTGGCGAGCCCGCCCGGAAACCGCGCCGAGGCGCTCAGCAGCAGCAGTCGCGGCGTGCCGATCCCGTTGGCGGCCAGCAGGAAGCACGAGGCCCGGACCCGGTGGCGTCCCAC
Organism: Acetobacteraceae bacterium; assembly: GCA_965276815.1. GTDB lineage: Bacteria > Pseudomonadota > Alphaproteobacteria > Acetobacterales > Acetobacteraceae > JAVVHH01. The sequence continues at coordinate 147,325 of CBDIBE010000007.1, forward strand.
AGGCCCGGCCACCACGGCCGCCGTTACCCGATCCTGCCCGTCATGCTCGAGCGCGATCACCCGGGTACCGGTGAGCAGCCTGGCGCCTTCGGCCACCGCGTCGTGCATATAAGCCCGATCCGCGCCGGCGCGGATTCGCGCCGGACATCCGGGCTCGCACGGCCCGGCATGCACGCATCGGACCGTCTCCGGGCGGTCCGCATCCGCGCCGACGGCGAGGTCCACCGGCCACCAATGCCAATCCAGCGCATCGAACGCTGCGGCAAACCGCCGCCCGCACGGTCCGATGCTCGGCATTTGGAGCGGAGCCGCTCGCCGGGGCGCAGACGCGGGGTCCCCCGGGACGGAAGCCAGGCCGAGCCGCGCTTCGTTGAGGTCGTAATAGGGTTCGAGATCGTCGAAGCCGAACGGCCAGTCGTCGCCGACGCCGTCCAGGCTGCGGGTGCAAAAATCCTCGGGCCGGAAACGTGGAATATGCGCCGCCCAGTACAGCGATCCGCCGCCGACATTGTTGCCAATGGTCGGCTTGATCGGGCTGTCCGCATCATCGATCGGATAGTCCTCCGGCGCTCGCCGGCGATTTGGATTCTCGTTGAACCGCTCCGCGCGCCGGCGTTCGTAGCCGGGCTGACCGTAACCGAGCCCTTGGTAGTCGAACGCATATCCGCGCTCGAGGCAGATGACCGATAGTCCTGCGGCCGCCAGCCGCCAGGCCGCGGCCGCTCCGGCCGGGCCGGCGCCAATGATTGCGACGTCCGCCGAGAGGTCGCTCATGGGCGCTGGCCAGCTACGCGGCGCGGCCGACTGCGCTCACCCCCATCTCCCGCATCGTCTCGTCGATTGCCACCATGGCGTCGGCGATATCCGCCTCGGTCACGTCGCCCATGCAGCCGATCCGGAACGTGCCGGCGAGCGCCAGGCGGCCGGGGAAGATGATGTAGCCTCGGCGCTTCATGCCCTGGAACAGCGCCTCGAACGAGAAGGCGGGATGCTCCGGGTTGTGGAAGGTCGCGACAATCGGCGAGGCGTGCTCATCCGGGAGCATCGTGCGAAAGCCCATCTGCCGCATGCCGCCGACCAGCCGCCGCCAGTTGCGCCGGTAGCGGTCGAGCCGCGCCGGCGCGCCGCCCTCTTCCTGGTGCTCGCGGCAGGCTTGGGCGAATGCGGCGACGACCTGGGTTGGCGGCGTGAACCGGAACGCGCCGGTATGGTCGAGATGCTGGTTCTGGTCCCACAGATCGAGCGACAAGGTCCGCGCGCGGCCCTTTGCCGCCTCGAGCGCCGCGATGTTCACGACGGCCCAGCCGACGCCGGGGACACCCTGCATGCACTTATTCGAGGACAGCATGACCGCAGCGAAGCGCAGGACTTTAGCGTCGATCGGCATGGCGCCGAAGGACGCGACGGCGTCGATCAGCAGGCCCTTGCCCTGACGGTGGCACAGGGCTGCGACCGGCTCGAGCGGATTGACGATTCCCGTGCTGGTTTCACAGTGGACGATCATCGCATGCGTGATGGCCGGGTCTGCCCGGAAAGCCTCTTCGAATGCGTCCGCGCTGGCTGGGGTGAACGGCGGCGTGCGGATGACGGTGTGCGGGGTATGGTTCGCGGCGCAGATCTCGGCCAGCCGGTCGCCGTAGACGCCGTTGCTGTGGATCAGCAGCTTGCCGCCTTCCGGCACCAGCGTGGCTACAGCGGCTTCGTTGGCATATGTGGCGCTGCCGGGAACGGGAATGGCCGTGTACTCGCCTTGGCCGTTGATCAGCTCGGTCAGGTAGGTCCGGGCGAGGACGATGTCCGCCTGAAACTCCTTGTCGCCGGAAGGCCGGTCCACCAGCATGACTTCTTTGGTGGATCGCGAGACACTGACCGGGCCCGGTGTCAGCAATAAGGGATTGGCGGGGTCTCTTGGCATCTCGTCTCCGGTGTCGGTTGCTGGAGAGGCTTGCACGTGGGCCAGCCGTCCAACAAGAGGCGTCTCTATGGGAGAGGAACGATGACACGTCTTGCCGGCCGGGTCGCACTGATCACCGGCGCTACCGGTGCGATTGGGGCTGCACTGGCGCGCTGTTTCGCGCGGCACGGCGCCGACCTTGCCCTGACCGATGCGGAAGATAGCCAGGCCGACGCGCTCCTTGACGAGGTCCGAGCGCTCGGAGGCAGGGCCAGCTTCACCAAGATGGACGTCACCTCGCGCGAGGAGGTGACCGACGCCGTGCGCGCCGCCGAAGCGGAGTTCGGTCGCATCGACATCCTCATCAATAATGCGGGGATCTCGATCTACGGCGCCATCGATCGGATCACGGACGCCGATTGGCACAGAGTCCTCGACGTCAATCTCACCGGCACTTTCCTGTGCACGCAGATTGTCGTCGAAGGCATGAAGACGCGCCGCTATGGACGGATCGTCAATGTCGGTTCCTTGGCTGGCAAGGCTGGGGGGCCATTGACGCCATTCGGCCAGATGGGCTCACCGAGCTACGCGGCATCCAAGGGCGGAGTGATGGCGATGACCAAGAACCTGGCGAAGAATTTCGGCCCTTATGGGATTACGATCAACGCCTTGGCGCCGGGTCCGATCTGGACGCCGATGATTGAGAAGGTCGACCCGGAGATCCTCAAATTCCTCACCGGCCTGGTGCCGCTCGGGCGGCTCGGGCAGCCCGACGATGTTGCCAACGCCGCCGCCTTTCTCGCCTCCGACGAAGCGAGCTGGATCACCGGCCACTGGCTGGACGTGGACGGCGGAATGTTGACGGCCTGAAGCAGGTCTTCAGGCGCCCAATGACCGGCTTTCGGTGATGAAGTGAAAGAACCGGCCGCTGAACGGCTTGAGCACTTCGAGGGTTGTCGCGTGCGCCTCCGTCTTGATGTCGGAGGCGAGCGAGTCTCGGATCGCGCCGAGGTCGGGGAAGTCCATTTCCAGCACCATGACGACTGGGATGGCCCCGGGATCGGCCTCGCGGGTCCGCAGCACGCGGACTTCGAGGACACCAGGGAAACGCCGCCAGATCGGCTCCAGCCGTTCGCGAACCTGGTCGAAGAACGCGTCCTCGCCGCCCGCAATGATGGCTCCTTCGAACACCGCGACGCGTGTCAGCATGGCTGTTTAAATCCTCTGCAAGATCTCACTCGCGCCATTTGGTTCGAGGTGGCTTCAAGTGCCCATCACGTCCGCTAGATGACATGCCACAAGCGTCTCGCCCAGCGCCCGCAGCTCGGGCCGCTCTCCCCAGCATATCGCGATCGCATGCGGGCAGCGTGTATGGTAGTGGCAACCCGGCGGGGGCGCCAAGGGTGAGGGTGGCTCGCCGCGGACCGGCTCGGGTTCGCCCGTGCGCGGCGCCATCCCGGGCGTGGCGGCCAGCAGCGCTCGTGTGTAGGGATGTAGCGGCCGCGCGAACAGCACCGCCCGCGGCGCTTGCTCGACGATGCGGCCGAGATACATCACCGCAACCTCGTCGGCCACGTGCCGCACCACGCTCAAATCGTGGCTGATCAGCAGGTAAGCGAGCCCGAACCGGTCCTGCAGATCCAACAGCAGGTTCAGCACTTGCGCCCGCACCGATACGTCGAGCGCCGAGACCGGCTCGTCGGCAACCACTACGCGCGGGCGCAGCATCAAGGCGCGCCCGATCGCGATCCGCTGCCGCTGGCCGCCGGAAAATTGGTGCGGATAGCGCCCGAACTGGTCAGGCCGCAGTCCGACGCTCTCCAGCATCGCCATCGCCGCCGCGCGCCTCGCCGCCCGGCCCTCCCCGGCAATCTCCAAGGGCTCTTCCAGCGCGGCGCCCGCGGTCTGCCGCGGGTTGAGCGAGCCATAGGGGTCCTGGAACACCATCTGCACCGCGCGCCGGATGGCGGCCGGGTCGGCGCCGTCGATGACGACGCGCCCCTCGCTCGGCGTATCGAGCAGCGCCACCATTCGCGCGAGTGTGGACTTGCCGCACCCGCTCTCGCCGACGACCGCCAGGGTCTGGCCGGGCTCGAGCGCGAACGAGACGCCGTCCACGGCGCGGACCAGCGCGCGCCGCACCTTGTAGAATCGTCGCAGCCCCTCGGCCCGCAGCGCGCTCATGCCAGCGGAAACAAGCAGCGCGCGACCCCGCCCGGCACGGCGACCAGCGGCGGCGGTGCCTGACACGCTTCCCGCGCCTGCCAGCAGCGCGGTGCGAATACGCAGCCCGGCGGCCGGTCCGCCAGACCCGGCACCACGCCGGGGATCGTCGGCAGCCGCGCCCGCGCCGCCGCCCGCTCCGGCAACGCCGCCAGCAGCGCCGCGGTGTAGGGGTGTGCCGGCGCAGTCAGGGCTTCCATCGCCGGCCGCGCCTCCATCCCCTGCCCCGCATACATCACCTGCAGACGCCGCGCGGTCTCCGTCACCACGGCCACGTCGTGCGTGATCAGGATCAGCGCCATCCCCCGCTCGCGCTGTAGCCGGGCCAGCAGGTCGAGAATCTGCTTCTGGATTGTTACGTCCAGCGCCGTCGTCGGCTCGTCGGCGATCAGCAGCGCCGGGTTGCAGGCGATCGCCATTGCGATCATCACGCGTTGGCACATGCCGCCGGAAAGTTGGTGCGGGAAGGCCGAAAGCCGCGTCTCCGGCGCCGGAATCCCGACCAGCCGCAGCAACTCCAGCACCCGCGCCCGCCGCGCCGAACGCCGCAGGTCGGTATGGACTCGCAACGCCTCTGCGATCTGCCACCCGACCGTGAAGCATGGGTTCAGGCAGCTCATCGGCTCCTGGAACACCATCGCCATGTCGCGCCCGACCAGCCGCCGCCGCTCCCGCGGCGACAGCGCCCGCAAATCGATGCCGTTGAACGCCAGCCGGTCCGCGATGACCCGGCCGGGCCGCCTGACCAGCCCCATCACCGCCAGCATCGCCACCGACTTGCCCGACCCGCTCTCGCCCACGAGCCCCAGCACGTCGCCTGCGGCAACGTCGAGATCCAGCCCGTCTACCGCCGGAAAGACGCCCCGCTCCGTCTCGAACGTGACCCGCAAATTGCGCACCTCGAGCAGCACGCTCACCGCCGCAGCCGCGGGTCCAGCGCGTCGCGCAGCCCGTCACCCATCAAGTTGAAGCCGAGCACGGTGAGCAGGATCGCCAGGCCCGGAAACGTCACCACCCACCAGGCGCTCTGCACGAATTGCAGCGCATCGGCCAGCATCGTCCCCCATTCCGGCGTCGGCGGCTGCGCCCCGAGGCCGAGGAAGCCGAGTGCGGCCGTGTCCAGGATCGCCTGAGAGAAGGATAGGCTCGCCTGCACGATCAGCGGCGCCATGCAGTTCGGCAGGACAGTCCGCAGCATCAGCCGGGTCCGGCCCGCGCCGACCATTCGCGCCGCCGCCACGTAGTCCCGCCGCCGTTCCGCCCGCACCGCCGCCCGCGTCAGCCGCACGAAGGCCGGCAGTTGTACCGCCGCCACGGCGAGCATGGCGTGCTGCAATCCAGGTCCCAGCACCGCCACGATGGCCACCGCCAGCAGCAGGGTCGGCACCGCCAGCATAATGTCCATCAGCCGCATGATCGCGACCTCGGCCACCCCCTCCGAGAACCCGGCCAGCAATCCCAACGCCGTCCCCACCGAGAGCGCCAGCGCCACCACGATCGCGCCCACCAGCAGCGACAGCCGCGCCCCGTAGAGCAGGCGCGACAGCACATCCCGCCCCACATCGTCGGTCCCCAGCGGATACTGCCAATCCGGTGGCTGCAGGATCGCATCCCGTGCCTGGATCAGCGGATCATGCGGGGCCAGCACCGGCGCCAATACGGCCGCCAGCACGAGCGCTAAGACGACTGCGATCCCCAACAGCCCACCTTGCCCGCGCGCATAGTGCCGCCCGAAGCCGAGGAGCCCGGCGATCACCGCGCGTGCCGGATCCGTGGATTGACCAGGCCGGAGAGCAGGTCCACCGCCAGGTTGACCAGGATGATGATGCACGCGATGAGCAGGATCCCGCCCTGCAAGACCGGGTAATCTCGCCGGTTGACGCCCTGGATCAGCCACGTTCCCACGCCCGGCCAGGCAAAGATCGTCTCGGTCAGCACGGCGCCCCCGAACAGCGTCCCGGTCTGCAGCCCGATGACCGTGATGACCGGGATCAGCGCGTTGCGCAGCGCATGCAGCCCGATGACCCGGCCGGGTCCCATTCCCTTCGCCCGCGCCGTCCGCACATAATCCTCGTTCAGCACCTCCAGCATCGCCGACCGCGTCATTCGCGCGATCACGGCCATCGGGATCGTCCCCAGCGCCACCGCCGGCAGCACGAGATGCGACAAGGCGGAGCGGAACGCCCCCGGCTCGCCGGACAGCCAGCTATCGATCAGCATGAACCCGGTGACCGGCTCGATATAGTAGGCGACGTCGATCCGCGAGCTGACCGGCGTGATCCCGAGCGTGACCGAGAACAGCAGGATCAGCAGGATCGCCCACCAGAAGATCGGCATCGAATACCCGGTCAGCGCCAGGCCCATCACCCCGTAATCGGTGGCGGTCCCTCGCCGAACCGCGGCGATGATCCCGGCTGGCAAGCCGAGTAGGATCGCGATCAGCATCGCCGAAACCGCAAGCTCGATCGTGGCCGGGAACAAAGTCAGAAATTCGGTTAGCACCGATTCGTGGGTGACGAGCGAACGCCCGAGATCGCCGTGCAGCAGCCGGCCGAGATAGGCGAAGTATTGCACCGGCAAAGGCCGATCGAGCCCCAGTTGCGCCATCAGCGCCGCGTGCTGTGCCGGGTCGACGCCACGCTCGCCGAACATGATCTCGATCGGGTCGCCAGGCAGCAGGTGGATCAACGCGAACGCCAGAACCGTCACCCCGAGCAAGGTGACGGCGACCAGCGCGATACGGCTCAGGACAAAGCGAGCCACGCCTCTTATGGATTTGCGGGCTTAATAATCCATAAACGCCCGATACGCCTCGACCATATCCTCGACCGCGGCGTGATATAGCTTCTCGCCGTGCTCCGGCGTGGACAATGACGGGTCGGAGCCGATGCGTCCGTCCGGAAAGCGCTGCCGGTAATCCTGGCAATCGGCGAAGCCGCCGCTTTTCGGCGCGACCTTCGGGCTCATCTGCGCGTGCTTGATGGCGCCGGGTTGGTAGAATTGCGACAGCGACACTTCGGCCGCGGTCGCGTGGTTGCCGTTGCTGTCACCGTAGAATTCCTCGGCCAGCTTCTTCGCGCGGGGACCACCGGACCAGAACATCATCCGGCACATGACCCGAGGCTGATCGGCGCCGAGCGAGCGCTCCGCATAGACCTCGTCGAACCCCGCCGTCACCGTTGCGACGTTGCCGCCGTGCCCGTTGATGAAGAAGAACCGCTCGAACCCGTGCTTGGCCAGCGACAACACCACATCGCGCACCATGGCGATCATCGTGGAGGGTCGCAGCGTCGCCGACCCGGCGAACCCCATGTGATGCTGGGACATCCCGTAGGCCAAAGTCGGGGCAACCATGGCGCCGATCGCATCGCCGACGCCCTTGGCGACGAACTCCGCGTCGAGATGGTCGGTGCCGATCAGTCCGTTCGGCCCGTGTTGCTCCACCGAGCCCACCGGCACGATGCAGCCCCGTTGGGTGCGCAAGTAGTCTTCCACCTCGTGCCAGGTGGCGAGGGCGAGTTGCATGAACGATCTCCTATTGCGAGAGGCTGACGCCGCCGAACGGCTGGCCGCCGAAGAAGTGCAGCTTGAAGCCTTGCACATTGCTGCGCAGGGGGACGAATGCCTTCACATCGGCGAATAGCATCCCGGGCATTTCATTGTAGAAAACTTGCTGCGCTTGCTCGTAGAGCTTGGCCCGTTGAGCTTGATCCGTGAGTTTATTGGCGTCCAGCATCGGCTGGTCGAACGCCTGGTTGCACCAGAAAGCCGTGTTCCGGCCGGTGGACCGCGCATCGCAGGTCCAGATCAGCAGCAATTGGCTCGGGTCCGGATAGTCCCAGGTGCCGCCGAGCATCACCACGGTCCCGTCGCCTTGACGCGCCCGGCGCAGGTATTCGCCCCACTCATAGGTGACGATCCGCGCCCTGATGCCGATCTTGGCCCAATCGGCTTGGATCATCTCCGCCGCCCGGCGGCCGTTCGGCATGTAGGCGCGGGCGATCGGGATTGCCCAGAGGTCGGTCTCGAAGCCGTTGGGGTAGCCGGCTTCGGTGAGGAGCTGCTTGGCGCGCGCCGGGTCATAGGTGCGCGGCTTGAGGTCGGCGTCGTGGCCCCACAGCGCCGTGGGCACCATGGCGGCGGTCGGCACGCCGCTGCCCTGGAACACGGCGCGCACCAGGCTGTCGAGATCGACGGCGATGGTCAGCGCCTCGCGCACTCGCTTGTCGTCCATCGGTTTGCGATCGGTACGGAACGAGATGTAGTCGGTCGCGGCGATCGCAGCCTCCTGCACCCGAAGCTGCGGATTGGCGCGCATGGCGTCGAGGTCCGCCGGGTTCGGGTAGCGGGCGATCTGGCACTCATTGGTGCGCAGCTTGGCGTAGCGGACCGACGCATCCGGCGTGATGGCGAAGACCAGATTGTCCACCTTCGCCGTCCGCGGCGAACCGGCCTGCTTGCCCCAGAAATCCGGGAAGGCGCGGAACCGGACCAAGGCGTCCTTCTGGTATTGCACGAATTGGAACGGCCCGGTGCCGATCGGGCTCTGGTCGAGCTGGTCCTGCTTGCCGGCCTTCTGCAACATGTCGGCGTATTCGGCGGAGGAGATCGAGAAGGGCTGCTGGGTCAGCACGTTCAGCAGCGGCGCGTAGGGCTGCTTGAGCTCGATGACGACGGTGTCGTCACCCTGCTTGGCGATGGATTTGAAGTAGGGCGCGATGAGTTGCAGGAACTCCGGATAGGCGCCGCCGACCGCGTAATAGGGCGCGGCCTTGTCCGCCATCCGGTTGAAGGTGAACAGCACGTCGTCGGCGTTGAAGTCGCGGGTTGGCTTGAATGCGGCGTTGGATTGCCACTTCACGCCGTGCCGCAGCTTGAAGGTGTAGGTCATACCGTCGGGCGAGACGGTCCAGGACTCGGCCAGACCCGGCACCAAGCTGGAGCCGCCGATCTCCATCTCGATCAACCGGTCCGAGGTCTGCTCGGTTACGTCGAAGCTGGTGTTGGCGGTGCTGAGCGCGGCGTTGAGGAAGTCCGGGCTGCCCTCGGTGCACACGACCAGCGTATCCGCCCGCGCGTGCCCGGCGAGCGCCAGCGCCGCGGCAAAACCCAACGGCAAGAACCAGTTCGCCATGCCCATGCTCCCCCCGATGTGGTGGGAGTGTCGGTTGCGCCAGCGAGGAGGTCAATTGCCAACCCGCAGGGACATCTCCAGCCCAGGATCCGCGATGGGCGATCTGAGCCTCGGAAACCCCTAGCGGTTCTCAACCGAGAATGGTAATATAGCTGCTGGATACATCTCAAGGTTGTAACTAAGCTCGGTGCGTTTTGTTCTGGCGTCTACTGCACCAACGAGATGAGCGGTGTGGACGATAGGTGCTTGGCTGGGCAGTTAGGGAAGCTCCGCATATGACGGCTAGTCTCGAGATCAACTGGGCTAGATGCGAAAGGCAACCCAGAACAAGATGGCTGCCGGCACAGGCTTGCCCATTTGGCAAAATCCCTACCAAAGTAGGGCGTTTCGGGCTATAAGTGTGGGGTTTACATTTGCTAGAAATCGAAGGTTGGCGAGCCGCACGAGCGAACATCGGTCGGTGCTGACGGCAACCGTCGCTAGGGAGGTTTCAGCATCACGATACGAACGATTATACTAGACGAAATCGAAGAGATCGCTAGGCAGCGGAACATCGAACTCCCACAACTCCTCGACAACCTTCCGCTTGTTGATAGCGGGCTGGACTCGCTGTGCATTGCGCTGCTGGTGGCCACGCTCGAGGAGAAGCTGGAGCTGTATCCATTCGGACGCGACGTTTCTTTCCCCACAACGGTAGGGGAATTCATTGCGCTTTATGAACGCGCAAGCTGATCAGTCGCTTTGGCAGCGAACTGTAGCGGCGGGAACGCTGGAAGGGCGGTTTCTGACCGATGCGGGGGAACGCCTGCACCTGGCCGCGCTGGCCCAGGCCTGCCCTGCCGAGGCGATGACGGCACGCCGGTCGGTCCTGATTTGGTCGCAACGACAATTGCCGGCGATACGGGCGATGCTTGCCTTGGATGGCGCGGTCCCGCGAATTGTGCTCTGCCCGCCCGATCTTGCGCCTGAGCAGTTACCGGTCGTGATCGGTCAGGCGCAGGTCGACCTGATCGTTTCGGACGATCTCGAACTTGCAACGCCGCTCTCCGTGCCCGTGCTGCCGATTCCGACGGCTGGCCCCAAGTCGCGCAATTATGCGACGGAGTGGCTCATGTTCACGTCGGGGACGTCAGGGGCGCCGAAACTCGTCGTGCACACCCTGAACAGCCTGACGAGCCCGCTGCAGGAAAGCCCGGCATCACCCGGCCTGGTCTGGGCCACGTTCTACGACGTGCGCAGGTACGGTGGGCTGCAAATTCTGCTGCGCGCGCTGGTTGGCGGTGGTTCTCTTATCCTCTCTCAGAGAGATGAGCCGCCGAGAATGTTTTTGCACCGGGCGGGGCAAGCCGGTGCGACGCACGTCACAGGAACGCCGTCGCACTGGCGTTGGGTGCTGATGAGCGGAAATGCCGCTGGCATCGCGCCCCGCTACGTGCGGCTATCTGGAGAAGTGGCCGATCAATCGATCTTGGACAAACTCGCGACCACCTACCCGCACTCGCGCATCGTACACGCCTTCGCCTCCACAGAAGCGGGCGTCGGATTTGAGGTGCCAGACGGTCTCGCTGGCTTCCCGGCCAGGATTGTAAACGCCGGTCTCGACAGCAAGATCAGGGTCGTAGACGGGTCACTGCGGTTGCGGTCGGCATGCACGGCGCTCCGCTATTTGGATGACCAGCACATCCTTCTCGACAGGGACGGGTTTGTGGATACTGGCGACCTCGTGGAGCTCCGTGACGATCGTTACTTCTTCGTCGGCAGGCGAGACGGCGTTATAAATGTCGGCGGCCTGAAAGTGCAGCCGGAGGAAATCGAAAGCGTGATCAGCGGCCATTCGGCCGTTCAAGCCACTCGAGTTCTGGCGCAGGCTAATCCGATAACGGGCAATGTTCTCGTGGCGGAGATCTTGTTGCAGCCGGCAGCTCCCCCGTTTGCGACGGTGCGCGACGAGATCATGGTGCTATGCCGTAATGCACTACCGGCGCACAAGCGACCCGCAATCGTTCGAGCGGTGAACACGATTGCGCTCAGCTCTGCTGGCAAGGTGGCTCGACCGCGTGCGTAATGTGCTGGTGACCGGCGGTAGCCGTGGCCTTGGTCTTGGTATCGCCAAGGTCCTTGCCGAGGCTGACTTTCAGGTCGTCGCTATGGCCCGGCAAGAAGGTGACGAACTCCCCGCCGTGCGGAGCGCGATCGCCACACAGGGGCGCGGATCGATACATTTCCGCGCATTCGATCTGATGAATGTCGAGGCGATCCCGGGCCTGGTCAGATCGCTTGGGCAGGATTTCGGACCCTTTTACGGCCTGGTCAACAACGCGGGCTTGGGCACGTCTGGCGTCCTATCCATCATGCGCGATGACGCGATCACTCAGATGCTGCGGCTGAACGTGGAGGCTGCACTCGTGCTGACCAAACATCTGCTTCGGCATATGATGCACGCGCGGGAAGGCCGGATCGTCAACATCAGCTCGATTGTCGCGAGCAAGGGGTTCGCGGGACTATCCGCCTATAGCGCGACGAAGGCGGCTTTGGCGGGGTTCGCGCGATCCCTTGCCCGCGAGGTCGGCCCGCTTGGCATCACGGTGAATTCCGTCGCGCCTGGCTTTGTCGCCACCGAGATGACGAGGGAGATGACGGCGTCTGAGCTGGTCTCGGTCGGGCAGCGGAGCGCTCTGCGCCGGGTTGCCGAGGTTGCGGACGTCGCCGCGGCGGTCGGCTTCCTGTTCAGCGCACAGGCCCGCAACATCACGGGCACGGTCCTCACCGTCGACGCGGGCCAGATCGCTTGATGCCTGCCGCTAGAGCACGACGACTTCGCTTGCGCTCAGCGATCCCGCTCTAGCCTATCGTTTCTGCGAGCATCTTTGATGCTCTAAAGGTGGCGCTTGCCGCTTTGGATTTCGGCCGACAGGGCCGAGCTTAACGGGATGATCTCTCCCGAAGAACGATCATTGAACCAGATCGGGTCGCTCCCCTCGGTAATACCTTCCGATATGAGCCGGTGTTTGATCAGCTTGTATGTTCCGGTGACATCCAACGACTTGCAAAGCCGGATGAACAACGGCTGCGCGTGATGTGGCAAAGAAGTTTGAACGTGAATCTGCAGTTGCGCTGGACTGAACTTCTCTGAAACTGTGAGCGCGGCCATCCCGGCTTTGCCATCATGCCCAGGAATGGGGATGCCATACACCGCTGCATCGGTGACGCCCGCGCACGATCGCAAGGCTGCGCCGACCTGCACGGCAGAGACGTTTTCACCTTTCCAGCGATAGTTGTCGCCCAAGCGATCGACGAACGAGTAGTAGCCTTCTGCATCTCGCCGCAGCAGATCACCGGTCCGGTACCATTGATCGCCTTGTGCAAGTACGTTTGCCAAAATTTTGGCCGATGTTGCCGCCGGGTCGGTGTAGCCGTCGAAGCGGCGACTGGCCGACAAGCGGCCAAGCGCCTCCCCGGCTTCGCCGTCCTCGCACGGCACACAGAACCCGGCTGCCGTGCGGACGGGCTCGCCGGTGATCGGATCGCACCGGATGAGGAGGAGGTCGCGGCGGTGACGAAGAAACGGGGGTATCCTGCCGATCGCGCCGGGCTTGCCTTCGAGATTGCAAAGGGAAACGGTCCCTTCCGTGGAGGCATAGAACTCCAGCATGCGAGGGATCCCGAAGCGCTCCTGAACGCCTTGCCAAATGTCGGCGCCGAGGCCGTTTCCGCAGGCCAGCCGCAATGTATGGCTGCGTTCGAGGGAATGCGGCGGCGAGTTGTGCAGATATCGACACAGCTCGCCGACATATTGGAACATCGTGCAGCCGAACGCGCTGACTTCATCCCAAAAGCGGCTTGCCGAGAAGCCGGGACGGATGACGATAGAGCCGCCCGAGACCAGCAGCGCGCCCACGGCAACAAGTCCACCGACGCTGTGGTAAAGCGGGAGACAATCATACATTCGATCTTGCGGGCCGGCCTGATAGAGGCTCGCGAACCAGTAGGACCACTCGAGGATCCTGCGATGCGTGACGATAACTGCCTTCGGCACCCCAGTCGTTCCGGAGGTATATATCAACAGAGCCGGGGCAGCCAGCTCGGGGGGTAAGCGGGAAGGTGTCGTGCCGACGCCTGGCGCGAACGTTGGCCAAGCATCGTCCTGTCCGCCATGAATCCAAGGCCTTACGTTCTCTGGCAGACAATCGCTAATCGCCTGGACCGAGTCGAGCAATGAGTGGCTTACGATGATGGCGCGAGAATTTGCGGCGGCGATGCAATGGAGTAGAGCGTCGCCTTGCAGATCGGTATTCAGCAAGGCGACGATGCACCCTGCCCCGCTCAGCCCCAGCCAAATCGCGACGAAATCCGCGATGTTCGGCATGAGAAGGCATATTGTCTGACCCGGAAGGAGGCACTCAGCCTCGGCCCAGCACTGCACCGCCCGGACCTGGTCACTGAGAGCGCGGTAGCTTAGTTCGGAGTCAGCACCAAGAAGGGCTGGGCGTTCGGCGAATATTTCGGCGAGCTCCGGAAGCAGGGCAGGCAGGCAGGGGCCGCGACGGACTGCGCAGTCAACGCTTTCCAGCGCGTTCAGCCACAATCTGAGCTCGTCCGTCATCGGCTAAGAACTACCACTTGATAACTTCCGCGTCAATATATACGATATTTTGACGTCATTCGGTAGAGGTGTCGTGCTTAGCTATCGAGCGTTCTCACGATTGTATTGGGAGCTAATCTCTGCCGACAGTCGTAGGCTTCGTCATAACGCCGTTAACTTCCGGGCTGAGCGCCGGCTCGGCGAAGGCCGTGGCCGGACCGCTCGAATGACGATGCTTGTGACCGCTGAAACGTCGGGCCTGGCCGGCAAAGCCGCCTTCTCGCTTTGGCAGCCCGAATTGCAAGCGACATGAGACAGCCGCCTTCCGGGCATGCCGCGTGGAATGCCACTGCCTTGGATTTGCCGCAGGACGGAGCGGCGCCGGGTGGCTCCGCCAACTTAAGGCTAGCCAACCCTGGGCTCGAAACAAAACCGTTCATTTTACATGATTGCTTGTGCTGGCTTCATGAGACGTCTTGCGGCGGGGGTGCCGACGTCGCCGTTTTACTATGCCACGCTTTTCGTGAAGACGCTGTCATGGCCCATCGCCACTTCCGATTGCTTGGTCAATCCCTCGCCCGTGCCGGATACCCGACCTTGCGCTTCGACTACCCTGGCACTGGTGATAGTTGTGATCTCGAGGGGGGTGCCGAACCGCTGACGGCTTGGGTTCAAAGCGTCCATAGGATGGCCGACTGGCTGCGCGAGGCAAGCGGCGCGCGCGGCCTTATCTTGTGCGGGCTAGGATTTGGCGCGACCCTGGCCGCTATCGTCGCCAGCCAGCGCGCGGACGTTGCTGCGGTTGTTCTTTTTGCGCCTCTGGCGAGGGGCCAGTCGCTCGTCCGTCAAATTGAATTCGAAGCTCGCCTAGCTGGCATCAGTCCGACTGGCGTGCGTCATGCGATGGACGGCCGCTTCCTACCGGAAGCGACTGTTTCGGCCATTCGCTCGATCGATCTTCGACAACTCAGCCTACCGGCGGCCTGTGCAGTCGCGGTATTTTCGAAAGGCGCCTCCAAGGCGCTCGAGGAGGTGGCGGAAGCCTGGCGGCGCGGTCACGCGCTGGTGACCTGGGCTAATTTCGATGGGTTGGAGCCTTTGCAGCGGCCGGAGTTTTTGTGCCACGAGCCGCCTGCAGACTTCAATGGAGTAGCGCAGTGGTTATCGCGGACAGCGCCGGCCACCCCCTTACTAAAGCAAAGCCCTCCAACCTCAACGATTCTGCGCGGACCAAATTTCGAAGAGCGTCCGTTTCAATTCGGCCCGTCCGGGCGCCTGTTTGGCATATTGTGCTGCCCGAGTGGACCGATTTCAGACGTCGCGGTCTTAATTGTGAATAGCTCTGCAAACCCCCGCTACGGCCATGCCCGTGGTACCGTGCAGATGGCGCGCCAATATGCCGCTGCCGGGGTTTCGAGCTTTCGGATCGATCTGGCCGGCGTTGGTGATAGCCGCGCGCCGAACGACGCCGAAACGCACGTATTCCTTACTGACCGGCAGCCCGACATTGCGGCAGCTATCGATTTCCTGGCGGATCGCGGCTATCGGTCTGTCGCAGTCCAGGGAGTCTGCTCCGGTGCATACCATGCGTTCCACGCCGCAACGGCAGATCCACGGATAAGCACGCTGTTGCTTGTCAATTTGCCCCTCTTCGAGTGGCAGGCAGATGTTCCGATCGAGCAGTTTCAGCCGCACCGTCGTTCTCAGCTTTATTATATCTCCTTGAAAGGCGAGCTAGGCATCGCCGCTCGCTTAAGAATTCACTCGGCCAAGATTGCGGCCTACGCGGTCCGCTTGCTTCCGCGGCGTAGGCCGCCCAACCGCGGACGTTCTTTCGCCCAGTCAGCCGCCAAGACTTTGGCCGATCGCGGGACGCGAACCCTTCTCATCATGGCGCCCGATGAGAACGGCTTGGTGGTGCTAAGGTCGGAGTTCGGGCCGAGCCGCACGCCTCCTGGCGCTACGCTGCACGTTTCGGAGCAGATCAATCACGGTCTGACAACTGCGGCGATGCGCGCGTACGTATCGGAGATGGCTTTGAAATTCCTGAAAGCTGAGCAGCCCTACTAACTCCCTTGTTCGACGGGAGCTAGTAGGGCTCTCACGCTCATATCAGTTCCTGGTGTAGTTCCGGCTGTTGGCGAAGCTGATCCGCGTCGTCCGGCAGAGATTGACGCGGCGGAAGGACTCCTGGCCTCCGCTATGGTAGGTGACACGCACGTCGAACATGCAGCCCGACCAGCCCGGGTCAACAACGACCGTGCCGCCGTTGGCGAGGACGCGGTTGCCTAGGAGATCGGGGCCCCAGTTGGGGACGCCGATGGGCGAGACTTGAATGATGTCGATGTTCTGCCCGCTGATATTCCGCAGATCGAACTTGGCGGGCTCGTTGGCGTGGGCGGCGCCGATCGAAACCATGGCGGCGAACCCGGCGGCAAGAATGGTCTTCAAGCACATGGTGATCTCTCCGTTTCCCGTCGTCCGCATCAGCGCGGCGACAGGAACGGTTTGCCGGATCGACCGCGGCGCCGATCTGAAATGCTTCACAGCGCGAATTGGCGGTCTACTCGGTTGAAATCAGGCCCCGCAAAGCGGCCTCGTCGAGCACGATGAGCAGAGCCTTCTCACCGTCGTAGTCGACCCATTCGAGGCCGCGCCAGCCGTTCAGGACCGTGATGATGCTGCGCGTCGTGGTGCCCAGTAAGTCGGCCAGGTTGCCCTGGCGCAACTGGCCGGGCAGACGGATCCCGCGGCTGGTGCGTCGCCCATCCCGTTCGGCCAGATAAAGCACTTGGCGAGCCAGCCGAACCTCGATCGATTCGAACGAAGCATCCTGAAACAAGGTGAACGTTCGCCGTAACCGGCCGGCGAGCATCCGCGAGAGATTAACGCCGAGGCGTGGCGTCTCGGACAGCACCGCGAGAAAAGTAGCAGCCACGATGCGAACGAGGAGAACCGGCCCGTCGGCGTACGCATCCGTGGTTCGGGGCGCGGACTCAAGCGCACCGATTTCGCCGAAGACGTCACCGGGCTGGAGAACTTCCACCATCACCCGCTTTTCTTTCTGGCCGGGCACGCCGAGCCGGATCCGGCCGGTGCCGCCGACTATCGCGTAGACCGCATCCGCCGGGTCGTTCTGCAGGAACACGATGTTGCGCTGCTGCGGGCCACCAAGCTCAAGCGGAACGCCGCGCCCGAGCCGGTCGAGCGCCGCCCGTGGCAGCCCCTCGAACAGCGCGACTCCTGCGAGCAGATGCGGCTGCTCCATCACGCCTCGCGCACCGCATACAGCGGTAGCGTGCCGAAATCCTTGGCGGTGGGAACCAGGCCGGAATACTCGCAAGTCACCGGCGCCGAGGCGAGCAGCGCCATCTCGCAGGCGAACGCCTCGGTGGCATAGACCAGGCCTGGCGGCGTCACCGGCTCAATCCTGGCCGCGCGGGTCATGACCCGGCCGGCGAACTTTGCCACCCCCTGCACCGCGTCCTCGACCGGGCGCAGCGGCCCGAAGTCCAGCGCGAGACGCGGCGTCAGGCTCGTCGGCAATCCCCAGCTTTCAAACGCCTCGGCCGAGAGAATGCGCTGAATGGCCAGCGCGCAGAGTGCCGTCTCGTCCGGAGTGGCGAACACGATTTGCACGGCGTCGCCCCAGGCGTTGCGATACAAGGCACGCTCGGCTACCGGCGCAATTGCGCGCAACGGGCCGGAATAGAACGCGGCCAGCGCCCGGTCGTCTAGCCGGCCGAAGCCGGGCAGGTCGCCGAACAGGACCCCATGCAGCACCCGTTCCAAGGATTCCGGCCGGCCCGGCGGGCTCGCTTGCCACGGATTCTCCAGCAGGACGCTGCGACCCCCGCCGGCAGTCCAGGTTGCCATGTCGGCGGCAGTACCGGCCGGGCCGGCGGCGGGATCCGGGCTGCGCGGCACCGCCACCTGCCAGACTTCGCCATCGATCCGCCCGGCGTGCAACCGGGCCAGGCCCATCGCCCGGCGGGAGGTCATGGCGAAATCGAGATCGTCATGGGCCATCTCTTCGAGCACGATAACCCGGGCTTGCGCCAGGCAGGCTCGATAGCGCGGGAGCCAGGCCTCGCCCGCTGGAATCACCGAGGCGGCGGCGAACGCATCCGGCGGGAAGGGCAGCACCAAGGTCAGCTCGGCCCCCAGGTCGAGCAGCATTTCGGCGGCGACGATGTCGGCTCCGGCCGCCAGGCTGCCGAAACCGAACCGCACGCCCTCCAACGCCGGCGCGAGTTGAGCGCGCAGAGCCGTCTCCGGCGCCGGGTCGGCGGCGTCTGCGCCGCGTGGGATCGCACCACAGAAGTGCACGCTTGGCGGGATCCGCAGGACGTCCACGATACCGGGGTCGACGCCGAGCCGGCTTGCTATCCAGCGCAACTGCCTGCGTGTGGTCCGACGGCCGTTGATATCCCCGCCGGCACGGGCCTCTGCGGTCGTAAGCCAGCGACGGCAGGTTTCAGCGTTGCCGAGCAGCAGGGCCGACTCGGCGATGGTCGCGGCGCCCCAATAGTCGCCGGCGTCTTGCAGCTTGCCGATCGCGCTTGTGCGAGCGCGGGCGCGGTCGGGCGCGCCGGCCAGCAGCGCCATGGCGGCGGCGTTCATGCCGTGCCAGGCCTCGCCACTGCGGCGCCACAGCGTGCCATAGGCGGTTTCGGCCGCTCTTGCGGCACCCGGAACACCGGCGAGGGCCTGATCCTTCAGCAGCCGGGCGCCCAACGCCGCTATCTCAGGGTCGGCACTGGCGCCCATGTCCAGCTGCCGGAACAAGCGCGACGCCGCCTCGGTCGCACCGGATTGCGCCAGCGCCAGCACGGCCCGGTGGCGGAGGCCGTCATGGTCGATCCCGGACGCCAGGGCGGCGACCGCGTGGTCGTGCGCGGCGAGGTACTGCCCGCCGGCGTGCAGGGCGCAGACAGTCTCGAAGGCGGCGCTGGCGTTCATATTGTGAAGGATTTCATCGGCAAGACACGGCCGGCAAGCCCATCTTTGCGCCATGACCAGCATGCAAGCCGCCCTGCCCAGCGCCTTCGCCCGCACCGCGGTCCGGACCCGCTGGATGGACGCCGTGCTGCGGTTCCGCGCGTCGGACCTGCTGCGCAAGTCGCAGCTGGACCGGTACCTGCCCGCACGCGGTCTGCTGCTGGATCTCGGCGCAGGGCTCGGGCATTTGGCCGAGGCGGTGCGCAACGCTGGAGCGGGGCGGCATTGCGTGGCGTTGGACCCGGTGTGGTCGCCGCCGCCGCCGCTCGCCGCGCGGCTGCAGCGGGGCGGCTGCGGCTCGCTGCAGGCGATGTACGCCGACGGCCGCGCCTTGCCGTTCAGAGCCCGGAGCTTCGACGCCGTCTGGTGCGCCTTCGTGCTGCATCATTTGACGGTCCCGTTCCAGGAGCAAATTTTGACCGAGGTGGCGCGGGTCCTGCGGCCCGGCGGCACCTTCGTGCTGATCGAAGACACGCCCGCCGTAACGGCCACCTTGCGCGCCGACCGCCGGCTCAATTTCGAGGATGCCGACGCGCCGCACCACTACCGCGAGCCGGACGATTGGCGGGCTGCCTTGCGGGCCAATGGATTGAGCATCGTTGCCGAAACAGAATTCACAGCGGTGTTCCCGCGCGCGACGCTGCGCCGCGTGCCGCACCGGAGTTTCGTCTGCCGGGCGGAGGGGTATTCATACCCCCTTCCAGAAGATGCACCACCCAATCCACTCCCATGCTGAGCAGCTCGCCGGCGCTGCGCGCAGTGGCGGTCCGGCGCAAGGCGCCGACGACCTCGGCGCGGAACGCGTCGTTGGTCACCAGAAGACGGTTGAAGAACGCGTCGATCCAGGTCGGGAAGTCGCGCATGGAGAGCGTCGGCGACGTGCTCGCCACGCGGACGAGGAGGTCGGGCCGGCCGATCTCTTGGAGGAACGAGTCGACCAGCGCGCCGGCATGGAAGCGGATGTTGGCGAGGGCGCAGACCAGATCCTCGCGCAGCGCCGGGTCATCGCGCCGCAACGTGCTCCGCAGCGCCTCGAGCGCGAGCGCATCAAGTTGATAGACGAAGGACAGCACCTCGGCGGCCCTGATGCCGCGGCGGGCGAAGTCGGCGTCGCCCAGTTCCGCGGCCTGGTCTAGCCAATCGGCGATGAACCGGCCGCCGGCGGGCCGGCCGTGGCGGTGAAACACCACCTGCGGCCACGCCATGTGCGGCACGAGTTGGTAGGCTTTGCTGTCGGTCTGCAGCGTCGCGCGGGTCGGGCCGATCGTCGTATAGGCCCAATCGGCGTAGGCGGTTAGCCACTCATCCGACGGGTCGGTCGCCGTGCTGAGGACGTGGAAGCCGCTGTAGAGCACGGATTGGTAGATCCAGCCGGGTCCCTCCGCCATGAGGCGCGACATGGTCTGCAGCGCGCCGGCGGGGTCGGCCGCGCCGAGGCGCACCAGCGTGCGCTCGACCGTCAGCATGAGGTGGACGTCGAAGGGCAGGCCCGGCCGGGTGAGGACATCGGCGATGATTGCTGTGCCGCGAGAGGGATCTTCCAGGCAGTCGAGGATCGGCAGCGCCGGGTCGTGCGCCTCCGGCGGGCGGGCGAAGGTGGTGCGGATCTCGGCGTAGTTGAACGGCTGGTAGTCGGGCTGCCGGGTCATCAGGGCGCGCAGCAGCGGCTTGAGCCAGACGAGAACCCAGCTTCGGCCCACCAAGCGCGCGGCTGGACGGCGCTGCATGGTATGGACGGCGGTGCGCCAGGCTTGGCTCAGGCGGGCGAGGGTCGCGTGATCGGTCAAGTCTCGGGTCAGGATGGCGAAGGACAGCCCGGCCGCGACGTTGACGGCGGCGTCGCGCGGCTTGCCGGCCCAGTTGGTCAGGCCGGCGAGGATTTGCTCGAACACGGCCCAGCCAGTCTCCCGATGGTCGCGCCAGAGGCGATAGGCTTCCGGCACGGCGACCGCGACCAAGGCGGGGTCGTTGCCGCGGACCGCCGCGAGCAACGGATCTGGCAGCCCGGCGCGCGCGGCCAAGCGAAGTGCCGCGACCTGGGCGGCGCGCCCAGCCGCGTCCTTGCCACGCATGGCGGCAACCACGCGGCCGATCCGGCTGGGCGGCAGGGCGGCCCGGCCGATTGCGGCGACCACCGACTCGAGCCGCATCGCGTCGGTGGTGACGGCAAGCCGCGCCGCACCTTCGTCGTCGCCGATGGCGAGCAGGGCGCCGGCCAGTTCGCCCCAGTCGGCCGCGAGCGCGAAGGCGTCGTCCTGGCGCGCGGCGTGGAAGCGCCCCGCCTGCAGCAGATCGCGCAGCTCGCCGGCCTGGCCCGCCTCGGCCAAGTGCGCGGCGAGATGGCGGAACTTGTAGGGCTCGGCCGGCAAGCGGGCCCAGTTGCGGCACCAGTCCAGCAGCAGGCCCCTGCCCTCCCCAGGGTCGACCAGGAAATACGGGTCGCCGCCCTGCGCGTCGGTGAGCCAGTCAGCGAGCGCCTTGTGATGCAGCGAGAGCGTGCCGGCGGCGCGGTCCAGGTAGGGCGCCAGCGCATCGAAGACGGCGCGGGCAGCGGCCGGGCCGAGCCCGGTGATGGCGGCCAGGACGGGCTCGGTCAACGGCTCGCGCGCGGCCAGCATCACCGACAAGACGCGCCGGGCGGGGGTGTAGGCCGCCTCGCTGCGGAACGAGCGTGCGAAAAACTGCGAGAACAACCCGGTCAGCCGCGGCGGCAGATCCTCGACGGAGAAGGCGCGGTCCGCCTGGGTGAGGGCCTCGGTGGCGAGCCGCGCGTAAAGGAAGCTGCCATTGGCCACGACCGCGAGCCGCGCCGCCTGTTCCGGCGGCAGGCGCTGGTCGAGCCAGTCGCGCAAATCGGCCCGGTTGCGCTCGTCCACCTCGTCGAGCCGAAGGCGATGGGCGGCTTCGAACCCGCGTATGGCGGCCGGATCCGGCCGCGATGTCGCCAGGATGCGCAGCCAAGGCGGCAAGCGGTCGAGCCGCGGTGCGAGCAGCTCCAGCACGCTGCGGCCCTGCCGGCCCATGCCGGTCGAGAGGGCCTCGTCCAAGGCATCGAGCACGATCATCCGCTTCCCGCCGGGGTCCGCCAGCGCGGCGAGCGGCGTGAGCACGGCGCCTTCGAGCGCGCTGGCCGGGTCGGCGTCGGATTCGCTGGGGTAGAGCAGCCGGCTCGTCTCCGGGGCGCGGATCGCGGCCGCGTAGCCGGGAACGCTGCGGGTGAGCTGCGCTGCCAGGCCGCGCACGAACCGGCCGGCCTCCCGCGTCGCCGGGGTCTCCGATTGGAATAGGTGATGGGCGACGACCTCCGTTCCCTCTTGACGCCGCAGCAATTCGGCGGCGAAGGCGGACTTGCCGACACCCGGTGGCCCGAGCAGCAGCAGCATCGGCTCAGTGCCCACCGCCAGCCACTCGCTAACTTGCTCGAACAGCCACGTGCGGCCGAGAAATCCCTGCGCCTTGGTCGCCAGCACGCCGGAACTGTCCCAGGCTGACACGGGCTCAGCGATCGGGCCCGCGTCGCGCAATGCGGCCAGCAGTGTGGCGAAGCCGGACCGCAGGATGGCCGGGTTCGCCTGCCAGCCGACCATGTCGATGTAATTGAGGCGGGCGATCGGCAGCGGCACGTCGCAGCGCTCGATCATGACAGGCACGACCTGGCGGTTGGCATTGCGGGCCCGGACGATTTCGTCGAGGCAAACGCTGTCCATGCTGTCGGCGCTGCCGGGATCGCCGGCGCGGCGCACCGCGTGCGGGCTGAGCACGGCGACGACCGCGTCGGCGGTGTCGATCGCCTCGGCGAGCCCCTCATCCCAGGCTTCTCCCGCACGCAGCCCAACCAGATCCACGAAGGGGATGAAACCGGCCTCGGCCAGCGCCGGGCGCAACTGTTCCACAAACGCCGAGGCGTCGCGGCGGCCGTAGCTGAGGAAGACGTGTCCGGGCATCCCGGCATTGTACACGGATCGGTTTGCGCACGGAATTGCGTCGGAGCAAGTCCGTGATGCCGATCTGTGAAGCATTTCAGATCGGCGCTCGGATCGATCCGTCAAACCGTCCTTGTCGCCGCGCTGCTGCGGACGATGAGAAACGGAGAGATCACCATGTGCTTGAAGAGCATTTTGACTGCCGGATTCGTCGCCATGGTTTCGGTCGGCGCCGCCCATGCCAACGAGCCCGCGAAGTTCGAGCTTCGCAACATCAGCGGGCAGAACATCGATGTCATCCAAGTCTCGCCGGTCGGAGTCGGCATCTGGGGCGGCGATCTCCTGGGCGACCGCGTGCTGCGCAACGGCAGCTCGGTCTTGGTTGATCCCGGCTCGACGGGCTGCATGTTCGACGTGCGTGTTGTTTACCATAGCTGGGCCGCGGAGTCGTTGCGCAACGTCGATCTCTGCCGCACGGCGCGGATCAGCTTCGCCAACAGCCAAGGCTACACGATGAACTAGGAGGGTTGTGACAGCCGAAGGGGCCTTGCCGGCGATGGCAGGGTCCCTTTTTGTAACTGGCCGCCGCGACGAAGGTATCGGCATCTGCTACACTGGCTTCTCCGACCTGAGCTGAGCTAGAACGCATGTATATTCCGACGCAGTTCGCCGAGGACCGGCTGCCCATCCTGCACGAGGCCATAAGGCAGACTGGGCTGGCCAATTTGGTGACGACCGGGCCGGACGGCATCATCGCCAGCCCGTTGCCGTTGATGCTCGACGCCGATGCCGGGCCCTACGGGACGCTGTACGGCCATTTGGCGCGCGGCAACCCGCAATGGCGCACGAGCGACACGGCGATCGAAGCGCTGGCGATCTTCATGGGCCCAGACTCCTACGTGTCGCCCTCGTACTACGAGACCAAGCGCGAGACCGGCAAGGTGGTCCCGACCTGGAATTACGTCACCATTCACGCTTATGGCGCCATCACATTTTCCGACGACCTCGGCCGGTTGCTTGAGGTGGTGACCCGGCTGACCGCCCGGCACGAGGGCGGCCGGGCGACCCCGTGGCAAGTCACCGATGCGCCGCCGGCCTTCACGCAATCGCAGCTCAAGGGAATCGTTGCCTTCGAGATGCCGATCGCCCGACTGCAGGGGAAGTGGAAAATGAGCCAAAACCGAAACTTGCCGGACCAGGCCGGCGTGATCGCCGGGCTGCGCGCGGATGGCAAGGAGGAGGTCGCGGCAGTGGTCGAGGCCCAAACGAAGGCCCGGCCATCGGTTGGTTAGGGGCGTCGCCGACTTCGCGCCCCATCAGGGGTGATCAATCAAGCAAGACCGAAGTCTGGCCGGAAATCCTGGCGAATATCGCTGGATGGATTGCGCTTGACGGCATCGCGACGCCGATGGAAGTTCGCGGCATTACGGCCGGGTTATGCGACGATTGTGCTATCCAGGCGACTTGTGTTTGACCTCCTGGCGGACGCCAGGCAGGGCGTAGAGGATTTCCGTTGTCTGTATTAGCCCGCCTGAAGAATCCAGGTTTGCGCGATGTCGCGCTCTACGCTTTTGCGACTGGCGTTGCGGCGGTGCTCACGCTCCTGTTGACGCGAGTTCTTTGGCGCGCGTTGACCCCGGCCGAATTCGGCATCTGGTCGTTGATCGACCCCCTATTGCTGCCCGCGGCTTCCCTATTGCTGCTCGGGATAGACCACTCGATCGTCAAGCAATTGCGGATAGATCGAGCCCCATTACCGGTCGTGGTTGGGGCGCTGCTTGCGAGCACGGTTCCAGTCTCGCTGTCTGGGTTGCTCGTTATCGACGTAGTCCTGCACCTGGCGACCCATCTAGCTTGGACCGAAACGCTTCTGCTCACGATGGCCGGCGAGGCGCTGATCCTGATGGTGCAAACCGCATTCCGAGCGGTCGGCGCCGTCCGTAGTTTTGCTATCGTCCTGGTGGGTCGAAATCTGCTCTATCTTTTGCTGCTTCTGCTCGTGCGTGGATTGGGACCGGTCTCGATCGACTTGGTGTTCTTGCTCCGTGGCGGCTGCGTGATCGCCATCAGCATCGCTGCGCTGATCGCGCTGCGTCCCAGGTTCAAGTTCCGTTGGGCCCAGTATAGGGATGCGATCCATTATGGTTTCCCGCTGCTGCTCACCAACTTTATCTTCGCCATATCCGATATGACGGACCGCTGGTTCCTCGCGGACTTCTCGGGCGTCCAAGAAGTTGGGATCTATGCGCTGCAGCTTAAAGTTGCCGCGATTTTATCTCAGGCTATTGTCATTCCCTTTGGCATGTGGTTCGCACCTGAGCGCTTTCGCCGGCTCGAGGACCTCGACGGAGGCCGGCACTTCTTTATCAGGACGGCGGTATTGTTGGCTCTGGTCTGCGGCTATCTGTCAGGCGGGGTGTGGCTGGCGCGCTATGTCGTGCTCGGGCTGATTGCGCCGGGCGCCGTCATTTCGCCGCTCAGTCTGGCGCTTTGCCTGGGAGCGGTAAGCTTCCTCGCCCTCTCACAAGCCCTCAACGTGGGTCTTTTGGCGCCCGGACAGACCGGCAAGAACGTCGTGTGCATGGGTGTAACCATCGCCGTGACCGTGTTGGCGTCCGCCATCTTGGTGCCCAAGTTCGGCATCAACGGTGCGGCCGCGAGCCGCTTCCTGGGCGGCCTGGTGATGATGGTCGCGACAGCCATCTGGTCCAACCGGGTCTACCCGATTGCGTTCCCGTTTGCGGCGGGTGCGGCTTATGCAGTTGCGTCCGTGCTCGCAGCCTTTTGGATCGATCGTTGGATGAGTGATCAAGGTCTTGCGGCAATGCTGGTCACCTGGACTATCGTGACCGGCCTCTTTGCCCTGTCGCTATGGAGCCGGGTTGTGCGCGCCGGGCCGGCTGCTTCGTTCCTGCGCAGCTCAACCCGGTAGGAAGCGATGCACTGCGGCCGCGACAGCCGCCGGGTCGTGCCTCGTCATGCAGATGCGATTGTGCCGGCAGGAGGCCTTTTCAACCAATTCGCACCCCTCACAGGGCACTGCGTTATAGAAGAATACATCTCGTTCCCGATCGGAAAACCATTTTCCGGGCAAATTGCGCGCACTATACACACCGACAATCGGCGTGTCGGCCGCGCCGGCCAGATGCAAAGTCCCGGTATCGTGTCCGACGAACGCGGCGGCGCGTGCGGTGAGTGCGGCCGTTTCACGCGGCGTCAACAAGCCGGACGTGTTCAAGCTGCGTCCGGGCCATGCCAGGGCGAGACGGTCGTTGCGCGGACGTTCATCAGCGGAACCCACGAACACCACCCCAACCGAGGGTTCTAGTTCCCACAAATGGTTCAGCATCGCGCGCCAATTATCGTCGCCCCAATCGTTGATCGGCACCTTGCCTCCGACAGAGACCGCCAGGATGCACTTCACGCCCTGAAGTTGCTGCAGCAATGCATCCGCTTGCGCAAACTCCTGTTGCGAGAGCGCCAGGTCACGGTCTTCGTCCGGCGGCGGCCGGGTCGCGGCGCCGATGGTCCGAAGCAGGCGGGATGCCTCCGATTCCCACAACGCGCCCGATACCAGAGCACGCGGGAAGCGGGCGGCGCGCGACCATGGCACGCCGTGGATATGAGGGATACCGCATGCCTTGAAGAAAGCGAAGTGGCGGAGCAGGTTGCGAGAATGCTTCTCAGGCAAGAGATAATACATCATGGTCGGTCTGAGCGACCTGATCCTCTTGTGCAGCTCCCATATCCGTCCGATGTCACGCAGCGGCATCGGGTATTCGATACTGCCGATGATGACCCCGGTCGGTTTCAGTATCGCCTCAGCCGGCACCATCTTGCTGCCGATCGGGAAATTGGTCAGTAGATACCGATCCGCATTCGGGTGCCTGCGCGCTATCTCGCGATAGCATGGGAGCGAGATGACGGTGTCGCCCAAGCTCCCGATTTGCAGGATCAAGACGACCTCGTTTGCAGCCACCTCTCTCACTCCTACGCAGCCCACCATAAATGAGGTTCATCGGACTTGGGCGTTTCGTCATGGAGTCAGGTTTTTATACGCCCAGTACGAATTGTAGACCTAAAGCATGGCCGGACGTCTGGCCCGCATTCCGTTGCTCGCGAGTAGAGACGACAAGCCTACACCGCAACTCATGAGCAGGAAGAGCTGCGAGACCGGAAATACGGCGTGGGCAACCGGCTCAAAGAAATACAACCCCATGTAGGACAGGACCGCACCGCGTATGCTGTCCAACAACACTGTTATGCGCTCTGAAATGGCCGGGAGATTTGCCGCAGCGTCGACGATCGCGAAGAACCGCTGCCAGATCAAAAGATAGATTAGCAAGGCAGGTATGCCGAAAAATAGTGCCTGATCGATCCATCCGTTGTGAGCGTCTTCGAATTGCCAGCCCGCGACGTGCAGGCTCCAAAACTTCACATAATCAATACCATCTCCAAGGACTGCAATGTAGACATCACTCATCATGGCGTCGAGCGAAGTCTTCCACAATAAATACCGAGCTAGCACTGTGTTCTCAATCGAAGGATCGCCGCTAGATGCGCGTAGACCATAGGCAACGGATGCCGCGATCACGATGCTTACAAGGACAAGTTTAATTGCAAAAGACTGACTGCGGCGTGTCCGGACAGCGGTAAAGATTAAACCGAAGACAAACCAGATCAACGCTCCGCGTGACTCTGACAGGAAAAAAGGGATTGCTGTTAGCACGAAACACGCCAGTGTGCGTACGCGGGGCAGTCGAACTGCCCGTACTTCATAGACAAGCTTGACGGCCGAGAACATCAATCCGGGGAGCACCACCACTGCCAATTCATTAGGGGTGCCGGAAGTACCGAGCACGAGATTACTAACTGTATTACCGTTGAAGTCGAGTTTGTAATCGTTGCCCTCGAAGGTTGGCCGTAGATATGGACCCCCTTGCCTAAACTGTATCAATGCCAGCGCGCAGTCCGCAATGCAATACAGCACGTAGAAATTGGCGAGCTTGGCAACCATCCCGGGTTGCCGCCTGACACGAATGAGAATGAAGCAGGCCAGAGGCAGACAAGGCACTATGTTCTTAGCCTGCTGCAAGACATCCGGATGCTGCCTGAACAAGAGAGCACTCAATGAGGCGAACAAAATCCACAGCAGGTATAGAAAGATTGTGAACAGAAAGCGGCCACATGTCTCCGAGAAGGGGAAACGCGTGGCAAGCATATGACTGATGACGACCGGGACACAATAACACCATACGAACAATTCATAGAGTGTGAAGCTTGCTATCGAACTGCCCTGAAAAACCCGTATGTTGGCGAGAATAAGAGCAAGGAGGATTACGCAATCCCATTCAGCAATTACGGTGCCGAGCCTTTTTCGTTCAGGCCGGAACGCCGCCGTGGAACTGCCATGGAATGCCACGCCACCTTGTCCACTTACTGGCGCCATTAGACGATCGGCTCAGCCAATACGGCACCTGTCATCGGCTCGACGTGAGGTTAGGAGTGCCGGGTGCGGGCATAATGTCGGCCCCTGAGTTCATCTTGCGGTCCGGCAGTTCGGCGAGATACGAGCTCAAGTCGGCCGCGTAGCGCTCCTCCCAACTTTCACCGTGCAGGTGGTATGCGTCCCGATTGAAATTTGTGTAGTCACGTAAGGTGTTAACGTCGAAGACTGATCCGCGATTGCAATCATGACCGAGGACGGCATCCAATTGCGCGTTCAGCGAGGCAAACTCGCCGTTGGCGCGCCACGCCTCCCGCATCGTCCTGGGTAAGGGCGGCCAAACGATATCGAATTGGAAGCCGTACTGTCTACTGAGCTGGCAAATCCGGGTGAACACCGCCGCTTGCAGCGTGCCGACCGTCAACTTGTGCTCGAGGCGCTCGTTTTCCTTTCCCCCAGCCATGCGATTGTCCGAACTCGGCGCTGTGCGCACGTCCTGATCCGGTACGAGCCGGGCTACTGGCATGGCTGGCGGCGATCGCTTCATCATCGATTGCAGGCGCTCGAGAATGTCCTCCTGAAAATTGAGCACGGCTGGCCGGCCCTCGCGTGCGTCGATGCCGGGTACGTACTGCCGCAGGAAGGCGTGCTCGGCCGGCTGATCGTAGACATTCCAGTCGTAGTAGTGGATCAGCTGCGGACTGTCATTGTTGATCAAGTCATCGGCGGCCGAGGCATAAACGACGTGTTGCGGGGCAGGATGGCTGACCAAGTAGCGCTCCAACAGGAACAGCTCGGCCGCGGCTCCGGTCCAGGCAATGGTTGCGAGGTTGGCGACGTCCTGCGGGCCTCGCCCCAGCTCGAACCTACGGGTTGAGTTCAGGGTGATGCTATCGCCCAGAAGTACCACCCGATGGGGCGTATGGTCGCGCTTTACCGCCAGGGCAAGGTCATCCATGTAGCTACGCCGCAACGGGACGCCTCGGAGCACCGTCGCGAGTGCCTGACCAACGATGAAAAGCAGCGCGAGCATCAGCGGCACGCGCACAAATAAGAAGAGCTTCCAACCTGCGGGCATCCGGTCCTCGTTCAGAACGCGAAATACAGAAAACTATGGGGCTGGTCGATCAGCCCGAGAACCAGGACGGCCATACCGGCAGCCGCGAGCGCCATCGGCCAACTAGGGCGCAGGTCATCGGGCCGCGACGACAATGGAGGCAGGAGCATGGATAGTGGTCCGAGGATCGCGATCCAAACCAGCATGTCGGCGGTCTGCCTAGGCTCAGCAAAAAGCTCAAAATCCGCCGTCGCCAAATGCAGTCGCGGCAGCTTCTCGGTCACCCAACTTGGGGCCGCGAAAAGGTCCTGCGGCACAAACATCTGGTGCAGGATATAATTAGCCTGTGCCAAGTTGGCCGAACGAAAATAGACCAAAGTAATCAGGATCGTGACTGCGGTCAGCGCCCAGCCGCCGATGCGCGTGGGCGACGGGAGCTTTGCCGCCTTCCAGGCATGGTTGATGCCCAGCCCCACCCCGTTCACAACACCAAACATGACGAAAGTCCAGCCCGCACCATGCCACAGCCCTGACAGAAGAAAAGTCACCAGGGTAGGAGCCAGGATCGACAAGAGAAACATCCGAACAGGGCTCAGCTTGCGGCTCATGCCATAACGTGTCGCGGACAGGGCCATCGGCATATAGGCATACATTGTAAAGAAGCGGGTCATGGTGATATGCCAACGCTTCCAGTAATCGATCATTGAGGTTGCGGCGAACGGGACCAAAAAGTTGAACGGCAAGCGGAAGCCAAACATCAGCCCTAAGCCGACCGCCATGTCCGAGTAACCTGAAAAATCAAAATACAGTTGGAGCGCGTAGGCCACCGCGGCGGTCCAGGCCTCGGTTGCATGCAGGTGGGCGCCGGGACCGAAAGCCAGGTCAGCGTACACCCCGATATTGTCAGCAAGGCAGACTTTCTTGAACAAGCCGAACACGAACAGCAGGATGCCAGGACCGAACATTGCGAGCCCAAGGCTGTTTCCCGACCGTAGGGCCCGAACTTGCTTGCCCATCTCCCGGTGAAGAACAATTGGGCCGGCAATAAGCTGCGGAAAAAACACCACAAAGAAGAGGTAGTTTGTAAAAGGTGGCACTTCCACATCGCCGTCCTGTACATCGGCCAGAAGGGCGATCTGTTGGAAGGTGTGAAATGAGATTGCCAACGGAACCACGAGCGCGGCGAGATGGAAGTCGATCCCGAACAGATCGCCGACATTCGCCATGAAGAAGTTTCGATACTTGAAGTAACCCAACAATGCTAAGTTGAAGACTATTGCGGCGGCGAGGAGGCCTGACGAGCCACGGCGCTCGATGGCGCGTGCGAACACATAGTTTGCTCCAATCTGCGCCAGGAGGAGGATGAGGTAGGGAACGCTCCAATACGCATAGAAATACAGCGAAAATCCAATAAGCGCCCACAATGCTGCACTGCCGCCTGCAAACCGTCGCATCGCGTGAAACGCTATGAGTGCGATGGGTAGAAAGCCGACGATGAAGACGGGATCGCTGAAAACCATTTCAGTGCCCTTGCTTGGCGATCGTCCGGCAGAGATGATCGACCATCTCCGATACATTCTCCAACGCGTTTATTTCGCGTGGCTTGAGGCGGATGCTGAACTCGCGCTCCGCCCCGAGGATGATCTTGACCTGGTTCAGGCTGTCCCAAGCCGGGATGTCGGCCGAGGTTGTTTCCGGACGTAGGACGATCGTCTCGTCATCAAAGACATCACGGAAAACAGTTTGCAGCTTGGACATCACTTCACATCGAGCAATCATCGACGTTACGCCATCTCATGCAGCAAGACAGCTGTGCTGTCATCTTTAATGTTCATATGGTGCAACTCCAAGACTTCCCCGGTGACCGAGGCTTCAAACAAACCATGACCCTTGTCGCTAAAGCCAATCGCGGTCAGCGATGCCGGGACCAATCCGTTCTTGGCGGACGGAATGTATTGCGCCGCGATCACTGACGCACCCGAGCGGGTGGCCCTGATGCCGAGAATCTGCCGCATAACGTGCTCTAAGCGGCGACTAAAAACGCGACAACTCATAACCCAGTTCATCACTTCCAACCGCCCGTTTCGATGCCCCGTAACGGCCACCGCCACAATGCCATAATCCTGCAGCCGGTCGGTCAGCCGGAGCGCTATGACATCGGCCGCGCGCTGACGGATATCCTCGACTGTGAAGGTGGTCGGATTTAGCTTGAACTGATTGGTCTTTCCGATCAATTGTACAATTCTGTCGAGGGATGCGCTGTTGACCGGTTCTACCACCGCTACTGGGACCAAGTCCTTGAGGAAACTCTCGACATCCATAGCGTTATTGGCCTGCTTGCGCGTTTGCGCCATCGCCTGATATGAGGCCCGGCGTCCGAGGTCCTCGCGTGTCAGACGATGCAGAGGAAACGGCTTGACAGCTTCGATCGCGCGGATATAGAGCGCCGGCTCTTCTGGCAGTTCGATTGTCCAGACCTCCGGCAACTGCTGCCGTACCCACGCACGTTCGACTGGATTGTCGTCCACGAACACGAGCGCGTCGAGGCCGACATTGAGTGTCTCCGCGATCAGCCGCAGATTGGTGGCCTTATCGTCGAAGTTGGCCACGAAGCAGCCGATATCCTCGATTTTTAGCGCCATAGCGGAATGGTCCTGGAATGCGGCGCGAGCCACGGCCTCGTTGTTCTTGGAGCACACCGCAAGGATGACGCCACGCTGTGAGAGAGCCTGCGCGTAACGCTGCACGGAGACGAATGCTTCGCCTTCCGCAGTCTCGTTGCCGAGCGAAAGACCCTCGATACCGACATCCCCGACGACGCCGCCCCAGATCGTGTGGTCGAGATCGAGAACTAGAACCTTACGGGACCTTCCAAGCAGTGCGCATGCCGCGGCGGCCAGGGTATCAGCCACCTCTGGCAGCGCTTCCATCGCGAAAGGCTGTTTGCAGACGGCATACAGCCGCTCGTCAAACACGTTCTCGCCAAGTCGGCGCTGGAGCGCTTCGGCGTCGACCAGACCGACAGACGAGCAGAGCAGATCGGCGAGGGCGATGTTTACCCCACGGATGTGCCGGCCGATGCCGCCGGGCAACAATCCGTCCGCCTCGCCCAGAGTCCGATACGGTGGCATTTCAAACGAGAGCATGACCGTGGGTGACGAGATTCGGTTGACCAGGCCGCCCCAGAACTCCGCCTCGTCAGCTTCGGCCTTCGCCGCCTCACCCGCCGTCGCGCTTAGCCCCGGCGCATGGCGCAAGTCGCGCCAGCTTGGCAATACAAACACCAGATCCACGGGGCCATTGAGTGCAGGGCCATTAGAGAGCAACTCATGAACCATCTGGCCGTAGCCGCAGGCCGTGATCTCAGCCGCGAAGCTTCGGTGCGCGAGCATGAGCCGCAGCATATCAACCAGGTAGTCATTGGTGAAGGACGAGAGCACGGTGACCCGCAGGGGCAAACATCCGTCCGGCATTGCCGCATTGTTCTTCCGTAGCCGTGTCGCTAGTCGGTCGAGATCCGCGAAAGGCCGACACAGCAAATCCGCAGCCTTGATGTCGTCAGAAGTCATCGTGATCGTCATTCCGCTCTCCGATCGGATGTATAGCCGAGCCCTTCGGCCGATTTAGGGCTCGGATCGCCCTATTGCACGCTCGCACTTGCCGGCGACCGCTCAAGCTGAAGCCCTGCTTGGATATTAACAGTGCATGCGGCATTGTTCAAGGAATGTCTGGATAGAAGACTTGAATATAACCGCATATGTTCGAGCGCTATCGATGGCCACCCGAGTCTCTCTGCCAAATTACGCGCGATTTCGACGCGTCTGAGGTCGATCTTTTCATTGCGCAGCTTTTGAAGCCTGTTCAGTGCTTCATCAGGCGACTGCGCCAATATTAAGATCGATGCCAGTTCCGCTGTTGTGCTCGGGCCGAAGGTCGTAATCACGGGCAAGTCGTTTGAGAGCGCGGCGATCAAACTGCCCCGGCGCAGCCCGGCACCGTCGGGAAAGGGCAGGTACGCGGCCATGCTGGTCGCCATCAGCCGGGCGACCTCGGCTGCGGACGCATCCTCGATCCATTTGACGCCAGCGGGCTCGTTGCTCCGCAGCGCCTGCAGGTAGTCCTGCCAGCGCGGCGGCGCCGTTCCAATTACGGTAAAGCGCACCGGGTCATGAGCCTCGTTGGCAAGGCGAGCGAGGGAGAGAAATTCCTCGATGCCCTTGCCTGGCCGGATCTGGCCGAAATAGAGGATCGTTTCGTCCCGAGGTAGCGCTTCCGGATGACGCGGCACGTTGCTTCCGATCGGGATCACCGGGTCACGTCCGGACGCGCCGAACGCCCGCGCCTCAAACTCCGTGGTGAACACGCGCTGGCAGGCCGTCGCACGGAATAGAGAATTAGCCGCCCGCTGCGCTCTCGGCAGGCAAGAGTGCTCGTGCAGCGTCACGACAAAACGCCGGCCCGCTCGCAGCGGCCCCAGCATGTGCGGCAGCAACGAAGAACGGTGGCCGATCGACGGATATTGCAGGTGTACGATGTCAAAGCGCTTCGAACGCAGCAACCCGGCGAAGGACAGGCCCTCACGGAGGCTCCACCGAGCAGGTGCCAGCACCTCGGTGTCGACGCCGATCTCTCGCAGCGATTGTGACAGGCAACAAGCATAGTCGGCCACACCGCAGCGAGGGGAGCCGGGAACATTGGGCGCCGAGCCAACGATCAAGGCCACTCGTAGGCCGGCTTTGTTCGACATGCTCATCGGTTTGCGCCAACACCCATGATCAGGCGAACCCCTCGTAAGAAACGATTTCGCCCCGTGCCGCCGGGTCAATGCGGCGAAGGCCAAGCAGCTGCAAGGCAAGCATAAGCACGAAAAGCGGGTTCAGCACCATATACCGCCGCCAGAGCCGACGCGGCTCTTGCCGCCACCGGAACACCCACTCGAGGCCGCGATCCTGCATCCAGCGGGGCGCCTGCGCTAATCGCTTGGCATGGAAGTCGAACGCCGCCCCGACAGCAATGGTCGGCATGTTCAGCTTGTCGCGGTTCTCGTACAGCCAGGTCTCCTGCCGTGGGCAACCCAGGCCGACGAAAAGCAGGTCGACCTTGCTGGCTTCGATTTGTCGCGCCAACTCTAGCTGCTCATTTGGGGCCACACGGCGAAACCGTGACGGCATGATCAGCGCCAACTTCAACGCCGGGAATTTCGCAAGCAGATTATGCTGCAAATCGGACAGGACTTCCGGCTTGCTCCCGTACAGCCCCACGGTCAACCCGGTTGCAGCCGCGCGCTCGCAGAGCAGCAACATGAGGTTGGGACCATACACTCGGTCTGACAGAGCGGCGCGACCGAGCAGATTCAGCGCCCAACGCACTGGCTGGCCATCCGGCAACACCATGTCGAGCGCGTTCAGCCGGCGCCGGTGCTGCGGATCGAGCGCTCCGGTCATCACGCCATGCACCGCGAGGGCGGTTACCGTCAGCGGCTTTCTGGTTCGGGCGGAGGCGAGGATCGCCTCGCACGCCCCGGTATAGTCCATCGCCGAGACGTCAACGCCAAGGACGTTGTGACGATCTCCTACCGCCATTAGAGGCGCTCCTCGATCATCCGATCTTTCTTGTGATAGCGCGCGAAGTACCGCTCCTGCATGCGGCGGCCCACAGCGTGCCGGAGGTCGACTTGCGACAGCACGGCCAGGCAAGGTCCGGCGCTGCATCGGCCAAGTAGCAGTGCCGCCTTGCGGGCCACTTCGCGCGACGTTTGTCGCCACTTGATGAGGAACAACGTCATGTCGGAGCATCGGCTCAATACCAGGCTTTCCGGCGCTGACAGGATTGGCCCGGAGTCGATGACGATGACGTCGTAGTCTTGCTTGAGAATCTGCAGCGCCGCACTGAACGCGTCCGCGCTTGCCGGGCTGAGTCCGTCCACGGCCGGCCGGCCGGCGGTGAGCACGTCGAACTGACAAGACCCGGTCTTCCGCACCACCGTGGCGATGGGGGCGTGGTCCAATACGAAGTCGCCCAAGCCGGGCGTGGCCGGTACGCCGAGCCTGCGGTGCAGCGTTGGGTTGCGGCTATCGCCGTCAATCAGCAGGCAGCGTTGGCCACTGGCGCAGACGTTGTGCGCCAGTTGGAGTGCAACCGATGATTTGCCCTCTTCGGCCAGCGCCGAAGTCACCATGATGACCTTCGCCGGGCCGCCCAAAGGCGGCGTTTGCGCCAGCGCGCGAACGGTCAGCGCCAAATTCCGCATCGGCAAGTCGTCGGTGGCGGCCAGCTTGCGGCCGGCGCGCGGGCCCTTGCGCGGCATCGCAGGGGTGATCCCCGCGACAATCAAGCCGAGCTCATCTTCGACTTCGTCAGCGGTCCGGAAGCCGCGCCGCAACCGCTCGACCACCAACGAGCCCGAAAAAGTCAGCAGCATGAACCCGAACGGCCCGGCCGCCAGCATTAGCGCGTAATGCGGCGAACTTGCCTCAACCGGAACGCTGGCCCAGGAGACCACCCGGCTATCCGGCTCAGCCAGCGGCGGGCCGTCGTTTTGGTTGTAGCGCGCCATGAACGCCGCCAGCACGGCGCGCTTGGCAGCGGCGCTTGCCGCAAGCGATCGCAGGGTAACGTCTGACCCGTTCTCCGCGTCGATCCTCTGTCGCAACGCCTTGATCTGGTCCGAAACCGCGTTGACCTTGGCCGTCGCCAGCCGGAGGTCGGCATCATTTGCCTGGGCGATTCGGTCGGTCTCCAAACGCAGTGTGTTTCGCAGTCGCCCGAGCTCGTCGGCGATCTTCAGCATCGTGGGATGGCCCGGCAGCAGAGTTGCCGCATTCTTCGATTGCTCGCTCAGGAGGTCCGCCTCCCGCTGGCGCAGCGATTGGATCAGCGGCGACGCCAGCACGCCGGCGCTTGAGGCGAGGTCGCCCGCCCGGTCTTCCGCGACCTTTGCCTGCGCAGCAGATTGGGCGGTCTGGGCGTCGACCATCTGCGACTGGAGTTGCAGCAGAGCCTGCTGTAGGGGAGAGTGGTCGAGCGTGATGGGAAGCTGGTGCGCGCTCCGGAACGCCTCGACCGCCGCTTCGGCCGCGTTCAGATCAGCCTGCATGCGCCCAATGCGTTCGCTGAGCCAGGATTCCGAGCGCGCGGCCGCCGCTGATTGGAGCTCCTCGTCATCGGCAAGATACTGTTTCAACGCGGCGTTGGTGACCGCCGCCGCCAAGATCGGCGATGCCGAGCGATAGCCGAGCCGAATCGTCAGGCTCTTCGGATCGTTCTCTGCCCAAAAGGACTTCTTGAACGTGCGGATCGCCTCGTCCATGACAGCGTCCGGAGCCGCGCCGGTGCCAGCAGCGGGCAGCACGTTCTGATAGGTTTGCGGAGGCGTTTCGACTGCGCCGGAGCGAACGCCGATTGCCGCCAGAGCGGAGTCCCAACCCCGCGTCAGTGTTTCCCGGAGTTGCGCAAACCGCACCGGGGCCGGCACATGCGTCAGAGATGAGGAGTATTCAGCGGTGTGCAGCAAGTCTAGGGAGGTGATGACATGCCGGGCGAGATCGGGTGAAAGAATCACCTCTAATTCGCTCTTCAACGATGACTGGTACTGATCGACCACGATGCTCGAGAGCACCGACTCCGCGTCCGCGAGCTTATTCCGACGACTATCGACAATAACAATCGCTTGGGCGTCGTATTTGGGCTGAATGTAACAAAGGACCAGGGCGGTTACGGTGAGGCCGAGGATCGCTGACGCGATCAGCCAAGTTTTGTATGCCAAGAGATGCCGCAATAGCGGTGCAAACATTTCCTGCTGGACAACGCCGGGCGTCATCGCGGCATCCTCGAAAGTATTTGTTGGGAACAGCATATATTGATTACGATGCAACGGCAGGCTCGAGACGGGTCTCGGCCTGTTCTGATAGGCACCGGTCGAAGTAGTCGATGGTCCGCTCGAGGCCCTCGTCGAGAGCCACGACCGGCTCCCATTGCAACAGCGATTTGGCCAGGGCGACATCGGGGCACCGCTGGCGCGGATCATCCTGCGGCAGCGGATGGAACACGAGCCGCGAGCGCGACCCGGTCAGCGCGAGCACGCGTTCGGCGAGCTGCCGCACGGTGATCTCGTTAGGGTTGCCGATATTGACCGGCCCCGTCACCTCGTCCGGCGTCGCCATGAGCCTGACCAGGCCGGCGATCAAGTCGTCGACGTAGCAAAACGCCCGGGTCTGCAGCCCCTCGCCGTAAAGCGTGATGTCATCGCCACGGAGCGCCTGGACGATAAAATTCGATACCACGCGCCCGTCATTGGGGTGCATTCGAGGCCCATACGTATTGAAAATGCGTGCGACCTTGATCGCCAGCCGATGCTGGCGGCGGTAGTCGAAAAACAGGGTCTCGGCGCAGCGCTTGCCTTCGTCGTAACAAGCGCGAAGCCCCAACGGATTGACGGATCCGCGGTAATCTTCGCGTTGCGGATGCACCTCAGGGTCGCCGTATACTTCGCTCGTCGAGGCCTGCAGAACGCGCGCTCTGACCCGCTTGGCCAGCCCGAGCATGTTTATCGCCCCGAGCACGCTGGTCTTCGTCGTCTGCACCGGATCGAATTGGTAATGGATCGGCGATGCCGGGCAAGCCAAATTATAGATCTGGTCGACTTCGGCATACAGCGGAAAACAGACATCGTGCCGGAGCAGTTCGAATTTCGGATCACCCAAGAGGTGGGCAACATTGTCCCGTCGCCCGGTAAAGAAATTGTCCACGCACAAAACGTCATGACCCTGGCGGATCAGCGCCTCGCAGAGATGGGACCCAAGAAAACCTGCCCCGCCCGTCACCAGAACTCGCTTGCTGATCTCGCTCATTATCGGCCTCTAATTTGTCATGATGCGGTTGACGAAATCAGTCGGCACGGAGGTTGAGAAAGCCGCCAAACGCAGTGCGGATGACGATCCAGAGATCGAGCAATGGCGACCAGTTCGCGATATAGTAAAGATCGAGCTCGAGGCGCCGACGCGCTTTCTCCACCGTGTCGACCTCGCCGCGGGATCCGTTCACCTGCGCCCACCCGGTGATCCCGGGCAACATGCGATGCCGCGCTTGATAGGCTTCGACAGCTTCAAAATAATAACGTCCCTCTACCATCATGTGCGTTGGATGCGCGCGCGGCCCGACCAAAGACATTTCGCCGCGAAGAACGTTGATGAGCTGCGGGATCTCGTCGATGCTCAGACGGCGCAATACGCGCCCGACCCGGGTCACCCTCGGGTCGGTTGGCAGCGTCCGGTCCGCGCCTGTGACATCGCAAAGGTCCATGCGCATGGTGCGGAACTTGAAAATTTGGACCGGTTTGCTGCCCTGGCCAAACCGCCATTGCCGGAACAGCACGGGGCCTTTCGACTCGACCGAGATTGCCAGTGCAACCATTGGAAACAGGATTATAAGAATTGGCATTAATGCTGCGACGACCACGAGATCGAACACTCGTTTGGCAATCCGCCGACGGCCGATGAACGGCGACGGCAACAAATCAAGCAATGGAAATACCTTGTCGGCCCGTTCGAAGGCGGCCGCAAATGGAGACCGCCATGCTCTACTCTGGGACAGCTCTAAGCAAACCCGTAATCCAGAGTCCGCTAAGCGAGTACATATTGTCTCGATCTGAGCCTCGTCAGAACTGGAAGGGATAATGACGAGATCAATCGCGCCAGCATAAGCCAGCCGGTCGAGCCGTGTCAGGTCCTCTGGGCTGGCTGCATTGAACAGGTCGATGCCGGATTTGCGCCTGTCGGGTTTCAGGGCCGCGATGCGGCTCGACACTTCCGCCGTGGATTGAGGCGCCCCGACGAGCACCAGTTTGGGTTCTCGCCGCCTAAGCTGCAACAGCGCGGCAACAGACGCCGCTAACATCAGCCAAGTGATGAGGAAAGCCAGATATCGGGGGCCGGCGCCGGCAAGAGCTGCACATGCAACGATCACTATAAACGCCGAAGCCACCGCCGCCGCCTCGTTGACCGCGCGCCGGACATTGGTGTGCACAATCTCGGCGCCATTGACCCGCGACGCGCGAGCAAACACGAAAGCCAAGATAGTCGCCACACTAGCGATGCCCGCGGTCGCCGCCCAATTCGGATGGGCGACAGGCACTTCTACCGTCATCGCTGCCACGAACAATCCTATAAAAGCAATGTAAAAGACCGCTAAAACTTCAAATATCAGACTGCTCTTGCCCGGGCCGTTCGAGCCACTCTTTTGCACTAAAGCGTCAGCAAGAAGTCGGCTTTCTATCGACGCTTCTTCCATGGCTCAGCGCAGACTCCTGGTAGATCTGATCGACTACGGGTCACTAAATGCTTTCATTGAGCTTTGACGTCTTCTAAACGTTGATACCAGAGCGGTGATAACTATTCAAGAGATCTCGCGCAGAAAGCATCCTTTTTATCAGCAACTGAGGGTTGTATCATAAAATAGACTTGCTACCGCTTCTACTTTCCCGATCGGAGTGGCATCGGGGTGTGGGCATATCAGACGCAACGAATAGGGTTGGTGAGTTGCCCGAGTTGCCCCAGGGAGTTGGTTCCGGCTTACTTTGGTTGCGGATGTGACGAGAGATGCCGCGCCCAACGAGTATGCGGCGCCTGGTTTTCACATGTCCGGCGCGGTTAAATCGGCAGTTGACGCCGTGCTTGCCCGTCAGGGCAGGCCGTTCGCGCCCTCTAAGCGGCTGCTACGCCATTTCTGTTTTGACCCGCGCCCCTACGCCGTCATAAATGTCTGCCATCAAAGACCGGATGTCGTAGCGATACTGCCACTCCGGGTACAGCGCCCTGAATGCGCTGACGTCACTTATCCACCAAATGTGGTCGCCGACACGATTATCATCGACAAAACTCACATCCATGGGCCGCCCAGTCAATTCCTCCGCCATGGCGATGGCTTCCAGCATGGAGC
Organism: Acetobacteraceae bacterium; assembly: GCA_965276815.1. Classification (GTDB taxonomy): domain Bacteria; phylum Pseudomonadota; class Alphaproteobacteria; order Acetobacterales; family Acetobacteraceae; genus JAVVHH01. The sequence continues at coordinate 187,520 of CBDIBE010000007.1, forward strand.
AATTGGAATGCCGGCTGCCGCCCATGTTGAACACCATGCCTGACGCAGGTCTCTCGAAGAATGCCCAAAAAGCTTCCACCAAATCGCGCGCGTGTATATTATCTCTGACTTGCTTTCCTTTGTAGCCAAACACTGTATAGGGCCGTTGCGTGACGGCGCAGCGCACCAAGTAGGCCAGGAAACCGTGCAACTGGGTGCCCGAGTGCCCTGGCCCGGTCAAGCAGCCGCCGCGAAAGCACGCCGTGCGCATGCCAAAGTAGCGGCCGTACTCTTGCACGATGACGTCTGCGGAGACCTTGGAAGCGCCGAATAGACTGTGCAGGCATCGGTCGATCGGCATCTCTTCCGGGAAGCCATGTTCAGCCCAGGGGTGCTCCGGTGCCAACTCGAAGCGCGTATCCAGCTCAACAAGCGGCAGATGGTTCGGCCTGTCGCCGTAGACCTTGTTGGTGCTGACAAAGATGAACACTGCATCCGGCGCGTGCTTGCGTGTCGCTTCCAGCAGTGTCAGTGTACCGTTTGCATTGACTGTAAAATCTGTGATGGGATCGCGCGCCGCCCAGTCATGCGAGGGCTGTGCGGCGCAATGGATAACGATGGCAATTTCGTCGCTGTACCGGGTGAAGACGGCAGCGATTCCATCGGCGTCACGTATATCCACGGATTCATGCCGGTAGCCAACGCGCTTCTTCAGCCGTTCAACTTGCCAGTTCGTGCTCGCTTCCGCCCCGAAGAACACGCTCCGCATGTCGTTGTCGATGCCGACGACCTCCAGGCCTTTCTCCAGCAGCAAATTCGTCGTTTCTGCCCCAACTAAACCGCCAGAGCCCGTCACAATTGCAACTGCCATTTCCATCGTCCTCTAGCATAAGGTTTCGTTTGCGCGCGAAGCGCGCGGATCTATCGCGAGAGGGCTGCGGCAAGCCCGGTCGTCAACGAAGCGCACGCGATCAAGTCAGGGCGGCAATGCGAGAAATGGTCTTGGTCGTACTATGACCATACTCAAGCGGGATCAGCTCCACGGCTCCGCCATAGGACTCGACAATTTTCGCACCGACGACCTGATCGGCACGGTAATCAGCCCCTTTGAATAGGACATCCGGCCTGATAGCCTCGATCAGGTCGTATGGCGTGTCTTCGTCGAACAGCAAAACCAGGTCGACCGCCGCCAAGGAAGCGATCACTGTGGCCCGCGACATCTCTTGCTGAACCGGCCGGTTCGGTCCCTTGAGGCGGGCGACCGACGCATCGGTATTGAGCGCCACGATCAACCGGTCGCAGCTTTGACGTGCTCGTGCGAGCATCCGGACATGACCGGGATGGACCAGGTCAAAGCAGCCATTCGTAAAGCCGACGCGCATGCCCGATGCGCGCCAGACGGCAGTCTGACCTATCGCTGCATCCAGCATGACGACTTTACGGTCCATGGCCAGATGCCCCTTGCTGTGCAGGGCATCCCACAACTCGCGCTGGCTGATCGTCGCGGTGCCTATTTTCCCGACGACGACGCCTGCGGCCACGTTTGCGAGCGCCGCCGCGGCTTGCAGCGGCGCCCCGCAAGCAAGCATCAGCGCACACGCCGTGACCAAAGTGTCGCCAGCACCGGACACGTCGGCGACTTCCCGCGCTTCGGCGCGCAGGTGGACCGGCGGATCGTCGCGCGTCACCAGGGTGAGGCCCTTGTCCGAGCGCTTGAGCAGCACCGCTGTCGCCTGCGCCTGATGCAGCGCCGCGAGCCCGGCCGCTTGCGCGCCGACATCGTCGACACAGGCGATGTCGGTTGCGCGGCTGACTTCCAGCATGTTGGGCGTCAGGATGGTGGTCCCGCTATACGCGCCGAAGCGCGGCCGCTTTGGGTCGGTGACGACGATACGGCCAGCGTCGCGCGCCAGCCGAATGGCGCCGGCCAGCACGGCATCCGTCAACAAACCTTTGGCGTAATCGGATATGACAACGATATCACTGGTGGGCAACGCCGCTTCGAACAGTTGAAGGATCCGGCTTTCTTCGTCGGGTGAGATTAATCCCTGGTCCTCCTCATCCCAGCGCAGCAGTTGATGCGCGCCAGACATGAAGCGGGTTTTGACCGTCGTCGTGCGGCCGGGCAAGTCGATCAAGGAGCCCGTCACGCCCGGCGTCTCGCTCAGGATCGCATGAACTTCCCGCCCCGCGGCGTCGTTGCCGACCGAACCGATCAGGACCGCTGCTGCACCCAGCGAAGCGGCGTTGCGCGCCACATTCCCGGCGCCGCCAAGTAAAGCTCGTGATGATCTGCCGTGCAGGACAGGGATAGGGGCTTCCGGTGAAATCCGAGCGACATCGCCCACAATATAGCGATCAATCATAACATCGCCCAAGACCAATAAACGCCGCCGCTTAAACAACGAAAAATACTTGGACAAGGAGTCTTCCTTGGCTGGTTTTACAATACCCATGCGAGGAATTCCCGAGAAGTTCACATCTAACCTGTGTGTAACACATATTGGCTTGTCAGTATAGAGTCGAAAATTTGGCTGTTGTGCTCGCCGCAAAACATAAGTAAAAATGAACCACCCGGTTGCACCTAGACCGTTTAGACCAACCAGTGCGAGTGAAGATGCGCGTCCCACTACTTTCTACGGCCCCCATTCTCGATGCCAAACGGCGCCCTCGATGAGCGGGCTCGCCACCACTTCGACGGGAACCGGGGGCATGCTGCTGCCTGCGGGTTATCTCAGCACCGAGGGAAACCAGGTCGTTGACGCATCAGGCACGCCGGTCCGTATCGCTTCAATCGGCTGGGATGGCACGGACAGCCTTAACTTTGCCCCTTACGGCCTATGGCAGAGCAGCCTGGAAAGCAATATCGAAGCCATCAAGGCAGCAGGCTTCAATACTATACGGATACCCTGGTCGGATCTGCTTCTTAACGCGTCTCCCGTATTCACTTCGGGTGACGCCACGTACAACCCGAATCTAGACCCAGAGTTGGTCGGCAAGACCAGTTTGCAGCTTCTCGACATACTTGTAGCGGACGCCGGCGCCGCGGGCCTGAAGGTCATTTTTGTTCACCAAGACGATGACGGCGGCCCCGGCGGCTGGGGCGGCCAACAGGCCAACGGACTTTGGTTCGATTCCGGTCCCGGCAGCGACGGCACTGACGGCAGCGGCACAGCGGGCACGGTGACCGCCGCCCAATTCCAGTCCGATTCGGTAGAGCTCGCGCAGAATTTTGCAGGGAACTCGACGGTCATCGGTTTCGACGTCGATAACGAACCGACCTCGCAAGGCAACATAAACTGGGGCCAGGGTGGCCCTACCGACATTCAGGCGATGTATACTCAAGTCGGCAACGCGATCCAGGCCGTCGACCCTGGCGCACTGATCATCTGCGAGGGCGTCGAGAATTGGAGTGGACCGGAGCCGGGCATGCCGGCCGGGTTCGCCGAGGGTGACCTCTCCGGCGTTGCGACCGACCCGGTCACCCTCAATGTTGCAAATAAAGTCGTCTATAGCGTCCACGAATACCCGCCAGATTTGTCCGGAAACGGCTCTTACACGTCCTCGCAGCAGATCGCGGAAATGAACGCGGGCTGGGGGTATCTTGAGACGGATGATATCGCGCCAGTCTGGGTCGGCGAGATCGGCTCGAATTTGGAGTCGACCCAAGATCAGACCTGGATCCAGGGCGTACTGGACTACATGAATGGCAAGGACGCCGCAGAGGGCGGCCCGAGCTTCAGCGGCGACGAGCAGCCCGTCAGCGGCGATTGGTGGCAGTGGGGAACCGCGTCAGGCCAGGATCCGCAAGGGATCGAAACCGCTTGGGGCAGCGACACATACTGGTCCGCGCAGATCCAAGCAGCTGATCAGCTTGCATTTAACAGTACTGCACCGGCAGCGCCCTCAATCACCAGCTCAGGCGGCCTTGTCAGCGCGAGCGTCGAGACCGTCACCGGCACGGCGGACGCCGACAGTACGGTCCAAGTCTATGACGGCAGCAGCAGCACCCCCCTCGCCACGACCGTGCCCGACAGCACCGGTAACTGGAGCGTTGGTGTCACCTTCGCGATCGACGGCCAGAATCGTCTGACCGCAACCGCTACCAACTCACTGGGCAGCGTCAGCCCTGTCTCTGCAGCAATAATCTTCACCGTCGAGCCGGCCGTGTCCTCTCCGACGGTGACGGTCGCTGAGAACTCCGTCCCGGTCCCGATCGGAATTCAGGCGCCGAGCGATCCGCTTTACGCCACTTCCACGCTGACCATCACCGTCACTAGCCTGCCCAGCAACGGCAGCGTCACCTTGGCGGACGGCTCGACCGCTTTGACGGTTGGCGCGACGCTGAGCGTGGCCCAGCTGACCGGGTTGCTGTTCAATCCGATTGCCGGACGGTTCAGCAGCAGCAGCGCCTTCACCTACATCGTCGCAGATGCGGCCGGGCAGAGCAGCACCGGCACCGCCACGCTCGCGATCGGCCCGGCCGTGGGTAACCCTGCCGTGTCTTCGCCCACACTGACCGTCGCCGAGAACGCCGCCGCGGCCGCAATCGGCATCCTGGCGCCGAGCGACCCGAATTACGCCGCCTCCACACTGACCGTCACCGTCGCTAGCCTGCCCAGCAACGGCACCGTCACCTTGGCTGACGGCTCGACCCCGGTAACGTCCGGTGAGACACTGAGCGTTGCCGAGCTGACCGGGTTGCTGTTTAGCCCGGCCACGGGACTTTCCAGTAGCAGCGGCGTCTTCACCTACTCCGTCGCTGACCCGGCCGGCAACACCAGCACGGGCAGCGCCGCAATCTCAATCGGCCCAGCCGTGACGTCGCCGAGCACGGTCGCCAGCACGATCCTGCTCGACATTTCCGAGGACGCCTATGATGGCGATGCCGAGTTCACGGTCAGCGTTGACGGCCAGCAAGTTGGCAGTACCTACACGGCAACCTCCTCGCACGGCGCGGGCCAGACCGAGCCCTTCAACATCTCGGCAGACCTCACCCCGGGCGTGCACGCCATTGGCGTGACCTTCATCAACGATCTGTATCAAGGCACACCCCAAACTGACCGGAACCTGTATGTCGACGCGGTTACGCTGAACGGCCTGGCGATCGCAAATAGCCAAGCGACGCTCCTGTCGAACGGCACTTCCACCGTGTACGGGACCGTGAACGCCAGCGCTCCGGTGGCGCCGACGACCGTCCCCGTGACGATCGTGCTGAACGTCGCCGAGGACTATTATGAGGGCGATGCGCAGTTCACCGTCAGCATCGATGGAACGCAGCTCGCGGGGCCCTACACGGCCACGGGCCTGAATTCGTCTGGCCAAAGCAACGCCGTCACCCTCTCGACCGACCTCACGGCGGGTGCACATACCATCGGGGTGACGTTCTTCAACGACGCCTACGGCGGCAGCCCCAGCCTGGACCGCAACCTGTATGTCGACAGCGTGAGCGTGAACGGCGGAACGATCCCGAACAGCCAGGCGACCCTGGACAAGAACGGCGCGGCGACTTTCGACACGACGGTCACGGCCAGCAGCTCGGGCAGTTCCGGCAGCTCTGGGTCTGGCGGCTCGACTGGTTCCGACGGCTCTGGCGGCTCTGGCGGCTCTGGCAGCTCCACCGGACTGGTGCTGAACGTGTCCGAGGACGCCTACCAGGGCGATGCCCAATTCATTGTCACCGTCAACGGTGCGCAGGTCGGCAGCACCTACACTGCCACCGCCGCCAACACTGCGGGGCAGACCGAGGCCATCGCCATCCCGGCCACGCTCGGCTCTGGGGCAAACACCGTCGCGATCACTTTCCTCAACGACGCCTATGGTGGCTCGTCCGCCACGGATCGCAATCTGTATCTCGACAGCGCTACGATGAATGGCACGACGGTGGCCGGAAGAGAGACGCTGCTCTCGGACGGGACGGCCGATTTCAACTTCAATGGCACCAGCCCGGCCACGGCCGTGACCAACTCGCTGGTGCTGAACGTCTCCGAAGATGCCTACCAGGGCGATGCGCAGATGGTGGTCGCCGTGGATGGCCAAACCCAGGGCTATTACACGGTGACCGCTTCGCATGCCGCCGGGCAGACGCAAGCCGTCACGATCAACGACATCCCGGAATCGTTCAGCGCACACGACATCGCGGTCTCGTTCGTCAACGACGCCTATGGCAACTCGCCGAGCCTGGACCGCAACCTGTATGTCAACTCGATGACGTTCGACGGGCAGGCGGTGGCCGGCGGTTCGGCCGCGCTGATGACGAATTCGACTGATATCTTCACCGCGTCAGCGCCAGCCAGCTGGGCGGCCTAGACGATAACGCGGCCAGACCAGATGTTCGTCTGAGAGAAGGCTCGGGCAGCACGTAGGCCGCCGGGTCGGAACACCACCCGCGTCTGGTCACGACGCCACCGACGTGCAACCCAGGTCGCCGCGTCCGCTCGCCTCTGCGGCGAAAATTTTCCGCTCCGTAAGATGGGGTACGCTGCTTCAAACCCCATTCGAGACGTGGCCGTCCGTATCATAAGTACGATAACGTCTAGAAAACACGCGCAAGTCGTGTTACCGCATCATTCCGATCTGCTTCAAGGGAGCGGGTGGGAGAAGCAGCGAAGCTCGGGTGCCGAGTCACGCACCATAGTAGCGGAATTACATGCGAAGAGAACTGCGGCAGGATGACGAGACACGGCTGACACGGCTCGATTCGATGCCAGACTCGCTGTCAATCCATATACAGGGAAAGACCCTGCGTTCCCGGATCGCGCTCATCAAACAGTTTTTATCGAGATGGGCTACTAAAGGACAGCGGGCCGGCCGCTTAGACAGCGATTAGTTTGCTTTCAGTTCCATTGGTCTAGGCATGGCTCGGCGCTCTATATTGATCTGCCGCATTCCAAAGTTTTCGGCATGCACCTCGGGTTAGAACGAGATTTAACTTCGTTCTTCCACGAACCTTTCTCGCCGAGGCCGAAATCGTTTATGTGGGTAGGAATCGCACGTCAACCGAAAAGTTTTTGACAGCCACTCGCTCGCTGCAAGGGTCGCCCGCCAAGCTGACCCGAATGGCGGGTCGGCGCGATTGGCGATCGGGACAGGTTGTGCTGTGGTACCCCAGGCCGCGGGCGCAGAATTTGCTGAATGAGGAGGTAGGAGAAGTTCCGATGCACAACATGGTTGCCCGGCTCAGCGTCACACCTTGGTCGATCCGGTCTTCCACGTCGGCGCTCGGCGAGTACGCGGACGGGAGACTGGTTTTCAGGAGATGAAGGTGGCGAACTGGATTGAGACTGCATCCAAGTTGCCGCTTCAAGACGCAGCTTATTTCTTGTGGCGATATAAGTCAGAGATTGATCGCGAGAGCCCTCCGCCTAATCAACCATCCGAACCACGAGCGAATATGTCCGATCCAGAAGTATTCGGCCGTGTTGTCCGATCAGCAATCGCTCAGGTCACGCATGAGCGAGACCACGCGGAGTTCGGATCGACTTTCGACAGAATGAAGAAGGCTTTTCCAGACGCCGCGAACGATGATATAAGGACTGTCATAAAAAACGCCGTGAAGTTCGATACAGACTGCACCCTTAATTTCTCTTATACAGAGGCAGGTTTAGTGGTGGACGCACAACGCGCAGTTGATAGTGCTCTATCAAAACATCCGGGATACTCAAGCAAAACCCGAACCGAAGCCGTCCATTATCTTTGTTTCGCCATGAGGTAGCCGAGTTGAGATCCAACGCCGAAAAAAATCGGCTTCACGGCACACGGCATCACTTACCCTTGCCGTCTCACTGGAATAACCGCAGCGCGCGCAACCTGAGCACGAGCTCACCGGCTAGCGTCAGAACTCCGCAAGCCTCGTCTCGGCGACATGTTCCCGGTTCACCCCGCCTACCGTGCTATTCTTCGCGGTCCTAGGTCCCTGAAGCCGTCCCCCTCGCCACCAACGCCTTCAGCTGCGCATCCTCGCTGCCCTCCGTCAGCTTGCGCCCCACCTCCGGCGAGATCCGCGCGCCCGCGTCGATCAGCGCCCCGGCCGCCGCGTAGTGCTTCGTGATCAGCGCCATCGACAGCGGCGTGAACCCCTGCGGCGTGCGGCTGTCCAGTTTGGAGCCCGCGGCGAGTAGGCGGTTCACCACCAGCGCCCCGCATTGCTGCGAGGCGATCATCAGCGGCCCCAGCCCCTGCATGCCCGGCGCGTTCGGATCCGCCCCCGCCACCACCAGCGAGTCGACGATCCGCGCCACTGCCGCCTCTTGCACCCGCGGGTTCGAGCAAGCCGTCGCCGCGAGCTCCAGTGGCGATTGCGGCAAGGTCCCCTTCACGTTCGGATCGACCCCCAGCGCAATCAGCGCATCCACGGAATCCGCATCCCCGTTCATGATCGCCGTGGCGTAGTTGTCCGGCACCGGGTCGATGCCGGCCGCCTCCAGCACCTTCGTCGCCTGTTGCTTGGACATGCGCGGCGTCTGCGCCCCGGCAGTCCCGGTCAAAGCCAGCAACACGCCAACCACCAACACGCCACGCTGCATCGACAACACTCGCACTCCTATTGAATCGCCCGCGAAAGCAGCTCGCGCTCCGACTGCTCCTCCGGGGGCTGCATGAAAATCTGGTCCGCCTCCGCGCGGGTGATCCGCGCACCGGCCTGCACCAGCACCGCGGCTACGTCCCATTTGCCGCTCACCAGCGCCATCTGCAGCGGCGTGAACCGCTGCTTGTTGACCGGGTCGGGCCGCGCCCCCAGCGCCAGCAGCGCCGCCGCGATCGGCGCCGGGCAAAACTGCGCCGCGGACATCAGCAGCGTGTTCCCGGACTCGTCGGCCAAATTGGGCGGCAAGCCGTGCCCCACCAGGAATGACAGCGCCTGCGCCACTCCCAATGACGGTACCGGATTCTTGTTGCAGGCCGTCGCCAGCCCACTCACCACCGCCTGCGTCGCCCGCGCCGCGTCCGCTCCACCCACGCTCACCCCGGCCGTCAGCAGCGACGCCACCGTCCCGGATTGTCCATCCCCGATCGCGCTCGTCAACGCGTCCAGCGAGACCTCGATGCCGCGGCTCCGCAGGAGCACCTGCGCCCGCCGTTGCGCTTCCGCGTCGTTCGCGGCGGGCGCGTCCCGATCATTGGCGCGCATGTCGCGCCAGGTCTGCAGGGCTGCGGCCTGGCTGTGCAGATATCCGGCGTGCTCGCCTTGGTCCGCCTGCGCCGCGGCCACCGCCTGTGCCACCACGTCGTCCGGCGCCTCGATCTTGCGCAAGCACAGCATCGCCTCGCCCCGAACGGACCAATCGACGCCGATGTCGCCGATCAGGCCGAGCAGGACCGGCGCGGCGGCCGCCCGCAGCGCGACCTTGTCCTCCGGCTGCGCTGTGGACGACGGCGCGGCAAACCGGCCCACCGCATCGATGAGCTGGATCTGCTGGATCGGGTCGTGGCTGGCCCGCAGCGCCTCCAGCAGCCCGGCCGGACCCGTATCCGCCGCCGCCCGCCCCGCCAGGAGCGCGAGTGCCAGCCCCAGCGCGACCCGGCCGCGCCGCACCCTACTGCCCAATATTGACCTCTTCGATCGCTGCGTTGTAGGCGGCCACCAGCATCGGCCGCAGCGCCGGATTGCCGCTGCGCTTCATCTCGCGGTAGGTCCCCACCAAACCCTGCAGCCGTTCGGCCGCCACGCTGTAATTGCTGTTGCGCAATGCCTGCCCGCCGTCGCCGGCCGCCTTCGCCTCCGCCAGCGCCGTCGTCTCATCGCCGAGCGCGGTCACGATCGTCTCCGCCAGCACATCCGCCTTGGCGATCACCTGCGGGTCGCGCACCGAAGCGGCATCGTCGAACAGTTCCGTCAGGCGCTTGGCATTCTGCAGCGCCAGGCCGCCGTTGAAGCCGATCATATCGCCTCTCGCCTTCAGCGCGAGCAGGTCTTCCATGTCCCGCTTGTCGATCGCACGCTCCAGCGCCGCATCCAGCCGGGGCAGCGCGTTCGTCGCCTCCTTGAAATCGGCGAGCACCAGCCGGTCTTCGCGCTTGCCGCGGGCGAAATCATCCTCCAACTGGCCGCGGCTGGCATAATAGGCCTCAAGCCCTTTCAGCCGCTCCACAAGCCGGTCCAGGATCGGGATCATCTCCCCCGCCGCCGCGTCCACCTCCGGCAAGCCGCCGTCCGGGATCGCCTGGCCCTGCCTGAGCTCGTCGTTCCCCAGCCCGATCCAGCCGTCGCTGACGTTCACCGGCGCGTTGACCGTTTTGCGCGAGATCTGCTGCGCGGCGTACAGCCGATACTCCTGCGACAGGCCGAACGTCCCAATCAGCGTGTTGAACCCCTTGACGTAGTGGTTGAGCTTCGCAGACGAGATCGGCGGATCGCCGTTGGGCACTTGAGCCAAGACCGCGCCAGAACCGCCTACGCATCCGAGAAGCAGCAGAACGGACACCGAAATCGCTCTCACGCGCACCAGCCACCCTTGAGATTTCTTGCCGTCTGATTGCCGGCAACCCCAGCCCGGTGCAAGCCCGGTTGTGTGACAAAGCCATGTCGCGCCGGCACGAAAGGCGAACCCGTGCGGCGATCACCCGCTCAGGCGTCGCCAGCCTGCCGTCACCTTGACCTTGGTCGGGCTCGCACGGGCGCGGCTGAAGCTTGCCTCGGGCCTGTTCAACCTGATGCGCACCCTCGGTGGCGCGATCGGCATCGCGGCGTGCACGACGATCCTGAACGATCGCACCAAGCTGCACCTTCTGCGGCTGGCCGAGAACCTCACCAGCGCACACCCGGCCGTCACGCGGCTCCTGCAGCAGACCAGCCAGCACGACGCGTCTCGGACGCAACCTGCTCGAAGGACGGGTTGGCCTGATCGAGGCGGTGCTGAGCCGCTGAACCCAGTAGTTCGAAAGTTCGGCTCGGGCCCATTGGGGCCGGCGACTTGGATTGCGGGGGCGGCCTGGGATGTGCACGCGTGCCCTGTCATGGTGATGTCCCATGATGAAGGCGCCCGCGTGACCTCCCAACCGCCCCAAGCCACGGCCGAGCAGGAAGGCCTTCCGCAGCCCATCCGCACCTGGGCGGTTGTCACGACTTCGCTCGGCCTGATGATGGCCGTGCTGGATGGGTCGATCGCGAACCTCGCTTTACCGACGCTGGCGCGCGAATTCGATGTCTCGGCGGCCTCCTCGATCTGGGTGGTCAACGCGTACCAGCTTGCCGTCACCATCTCGCTGCTGCCGCTTGCCGCGCTGGGCGAGCTCGTTGGCTACCGCCGGGTCTATCGGGTCGGAATGGTGCTGTTCACCACAGCCTCGCTCGCCTGCTCGCTATCGAACTCGCTGACCACGTTGACCATGGCGCGGGTTGCGCAGGGGTTCGGCGCGGCGGGCATGATGAGCGTGAACAGCGCGCTCGTCCGCTTCATTTACCCGCGGCATCTACTCGGGCGCGGGTTCGGCGTAAACGTCATGGTCGGTTCGGCTTCGTCGGCATTAGGCCCGACCATCGCGGCGGCGATCCTGTCGGTCGCCGGGTGGCAATGGCTGTTTGCGGTCAACGTGCCGCTAGGCATCATCGTGTTGCTCCTTGGCGCAAAAACCTTGCCATACACCGCGCGCGCTTCGCACAGCTTCGACTGGGGCAGCGCGGCGCTCAACGCCATCACTTTCGGCCTGCTGATCAGCGGCATCGAGGCGCTCGGCCACGGGGGTAGTCCGGTCTACGCACTGCTTGACATCGCCGGCGGCCTGGTTGCGGGCTGGCTGCTCGCCCGGCGGCAAGTGGCGCGCGCCAACCCGCTGCTGCCGGTCGACCTGTTGCGCCGCCCGATCTTCGCGCTTTCTGTGGCGGCATCCACTTTCTCCTTTTGCGCGCAGGCCATGGCGTATGTGACGCTGCCCTTCTACCTCGAGCGCGGGCTGGGGCTGAGCCGAGGCGAGACGGGATTGCTGATGACGCCCTGGCCGCTCACCGTGGTGCTCGTCGCGCCGGTGGCCGGTCGACTTTCGGACCGTTTCTCGCCGGGCCTCATGGGCGGGCTTGGCCAGGGGTTTATGGTGTGTGGGCTGGTCGCGCTCGCGCTGCTGCCTGACCACCCGGCGCTCTGGAACATCGGCTGGCGCATGTCGCTATGCGGACTGGGCTTCGGCCTGTTCAACTCGCCGAACAACCGGACCATGATCGGTTCCGCCCCGCCGTCCCGCGCCGGCGGGGCGAGCGGGATGCAGGCCACGAGCCGGCTGCTTGGCCAGACCACCGGCACCGCATTGGTGGCACTCGTGTTCGGCCTGCTCGCCACCAACACGATTACCGCATCTCTGGGTATGGCGGCGACGTTCTCTCTTCTGTCCTGCATCGCGAGTGTGTCGCGCACGGGACGTTCGACCGGGTTCTGACATCAGACGCCCTCAGCTCTGTCAGAATAGCCGCACATCCAGCGGTGCGTGCGCTGGGGGATGACAAACCGCTCGATCTCCGTCTCGGTCAACCCGGCTTGCGCCAGCCCCTTGAGTGCCAGGAGGGGCAGGCGGTCGCGCACCGCGTGCGCCTTCCTCGGCGAGCGCGCGCATGATGCGCAGCATCACTGAGCAGGCTCGGACAGCAAAAGGCCGAGTGGCCAGAGAGGACCCACCGGAATGAGTTCGAAGGTCATCATTTCGGCCCGACCCAATGGCAGATCCTCCAGCAGCCGATGTGCCTCGGCTGGATCGGTGACGTTCATGAGGAAGACCGCACCAGACCCGTCGGTCTTGGCGAACCACTGGTCGATCTTGCCCGCCAACTGCAGGCGCAACGTGTCGCGCGCCTCGAAAGGCATGACGGCAGGTCTGGTTTCCGGTGTTGCCTTGGCAGTCCAGCTGCCGATCGCCAAGACTTTTGTCGTCAGCGCCTTTGCGGCCGCCATCTCTGTGGCGCCGGTGCTCGATTTTTTGCCGTCTGCCATGATACTTGCACCTTCTGATGGACTTGTGGTCGCCAGAACCTGGCTATGGTCAGGCCGCTGTTCCGTTCAGGGCGCCGGCGTGAGCCTGCGCGAATTCTCCGACGGTCATGGACCTGCGGCCGGTCAGCTTCTCGACGTTGTTGTCCGATCCCGACATATGGCCATTCTGGTAGTCGAGCATCGCCCCGCCGAGGTGCTGGACGATGTAAGCGGGAACGCCCATCTGCTCGAGCGAGGCGCAGTATTCCGCGATTGGAAGGTCTTGGAAGACGATCTTGCGACCGAGCGCCTCGGCTAGCTCTGCCGCCATCTGTTCATGGTCCATCTCGACCGGACCCGAAATCGGGATCGTCGTTCCAATGTGCTCGCCTGGGCTCTTCAGCAGGGCCGCGATGGCGCGGCCTTGATCATCCGCCGCAATAGGCGAATGCCGGCCCTTCCCGGCCGGCATGCGCAGGATGCCCTTTTGCAGATACGGCAGCTGCCAGGGATAGAGCAGCCATTCGAGGAAATAAGTCGGCCGCAGATGAATGACCGGGAGACCCGACCAATTGAAGACCTGTTCGGCAATGAAACTGTCCCGGCAGGAGTTGCTGGTCGAATCGCGGTTCGCCGACCGCTGCGACAGGTTGATAGCGGTCTTGACACCCGCCTCCTTTGCCGCCTGGACGAAATTCACCGTGGCAGGGATGAGGCCAGGCTGGACTGGCCAGACAAAATAGGCCGCATCGACGGCGTCCAACGCCGCGCGGACGGTGTTGATCTCGAGCAGGTCGCCGGTCACAACCTCCGCACCCAGCCTCTCCAAGGCATCCGACCGGGCATCCTTCTTGTGGACCATCGCGCGAACTTGCAGGCCGAGCGCACGCGATTCCCGGACGGCCGCGCGTCCCGTATCGCCAGTTGCGCCTGTAATGAGAACCTTTCGCCCATGAATGCGAGATGTCACAGAACCCTCTATCAACGCCGATCTGCAGGCAGCTTAGCGCTTTTCCGGACCTCCCCGAATGTCGTATATCCCTCGTTTCGGGTCATGAGGATCGGACATGCTGAGAGTCGGCTTTGTCGTGACCCCAGGCTTCCCGGTGATGAGCCTGGCCGCGCTGTCCGTGTTCGAATTCGCCAACACCAGTACGGAGCAGACACTCTACGACATTCAAGTGCTGTCCGAAGACGGCCTACCTGTCCCTTCGGCTTCGGTCACCAGCCTGGAGACGGCCGCTTTCAGCGACGCGCATTTCGACACGGTGATCATCGGCGGCAACACCCGCGTGGTCCCAACTTCGCCCGGCCTGCTCGCCTTCGTTGCAAACGCAGCAAAGACATCGCGCCGGATTTCCTCCATCTGCACGGGCGTGTTTGCGCTGGCAGATGCAGGCCTGCTCGGCGGTCGCCGCGCACTGGCTCTTCACCGACGAGTTGCAGGCACGCTTCCCTGCGGTCCGACTGGAGAAGGATCGCATCTTCATCGTCGATGGACCGATTTGGACAGCGGCCGGCAATAGCGCGGGCGTCGACCTGACGCTTCACATGCTGGAGAAAGATTTCGGTTCCGATCTCGCACGCACCGTCGCTCGCATCCTCGTGGTCGACTATCAACGCGCAGGAGGACAATCCCAGCATTCGGCGTTGCTGGAGATCAACCCCAAATCCGATCGCATTCAGGGCGCCTTGGCTTATGCTCGGCAGAATTTGCGCAAGGCGCTCCCAGTCGAGAACCTTGCTCAGGCTGCTGGCCTGGGTCCGCGTCAATTCAGCCGGGCCTTCCGCGCGGCCGGAAGGTTGGGGTCCCAGCCGAACATGCCGGCGGGCACGACCTGGTTGGCGACCGAGCCCAGCCCGCCCATGACCCGGTCGACAATGCCAAGCAGAAGGGTTTCAGGCGCCGCAGCATCGGATCAGCCCTCTCCGGCGGCGAAGATGCGGGTGCGCAAGCCCGGGGCGACGTCCGCGAGTTGCGCGTGCGGTTCGGTCACGCCCATGGAGAACGGCCAGTCCGAGCCGAACAGGATATGTCCCTCGCCGAACACCTCCGCCGCGAGTGCGAGCGCAGGCGCGGAGTGGGTGATGCAATCGGCGTAGAGGTCGCGCAACGCCTCGCGTGCCGGCCGCGCGCCGATGTAGGCGCCGGGCCGCCGCACCGTCTGCCCGCGCTCCAGCCGTCCGGCGACCGCGGCGGTGCTGCCGCCACCATGGGCGAGAATGATGCGCATGGCGCGGTGCCGGTCGAGCACGCCGGACATGGCGAGGTGCGCGGCCGCCAGCGCCGTCTCGCCGGGGCCGCCGAGCAAATTGTGCAGGAAGAACGGGTCGAGCCGTGGATCCGCGCCGACGGTGGGATGCAGCAAGATGGTGGAAGCTGTCTCGTCCAGCGCGCGCCACAGCGGGGCGAACCCGGCATCCGACAGCATGAGCCCGTGGCGCGCCGACCCGGCCGCCATGGCGAACCGGCGATGTTCTGGAAATGCCGCCACGAGTTCGCCCACCATTGCGGCCGCCAGCGCCGGGTGCTGCACCGGGAGATGGAACATGGGCGCCAGGCGGGCGGCGTGGCGGGACGCGATCTCGGCCAGGGCCGGGTTGAGGTAGCTCACCCAGGACCGCGTCGCGGCCTCGTCCAAGCCGACCCGGTAGAGCGGCGGCGGGGCGGAAATCCAGGCCTGGTCCACGCCGTTCGCATCCATCCAGGCGAGCAGCGCCTCCGGCCGGAACACCGCGTCCGCAGCCAGCGCGCCGCCTTCCGCGAAGGCCAGCTTCCGCTCCGCCGGCCGCCAATCCACGCCGTCGAGCGTCTCAAGCCCAGGGAGGACTGGGGCGATGTGAGCGTGAATGTCGAGCGCGATCCGTTCCAAGCCGGTCCCCTATAGATTGGCGCGCCGATCGGCCAGCACCGCCTGGGCGGCGTTATGGCCGGACAGGCCGGAGATGAAGTTGCCGGGCCAGGTGCCATTGCCACTCAGGTAGAGACCTCGCGTCGGGGTACGATAGGCGTGCAGGCCCGGCAGCGGGCGCATCCAGAAGCTATTCCAGGGCGCCAAATCGCCATGCGTCATGTTGGCCTCGACCAGGCCGAACTCGCGCTCGAAGTCTTCCGGATCGAGAGCGCGGTAGCCGGTCACGAGGCCGGGCAGGTTCGGCATGAACTCGGCGACGGCGGCGATCGTGCGCTGGGCCAGCTTGTCGCGTTCCTCGGCCCAGGAGGTGCCGCGAAGATGATAGGGCGCCGTGCCGACGTTCAGGCTCAGCACGTGTTTGCCCGGGGGCGCCATTCCCTCCGTGCTGAGCGAGGGGCAGAGCCCCCATACCACGGGCCGCTCGGCCACGCGGCCGAGCTGGAGCTGCGCGTGGCCCTCCTCGAGATAATCGAGCGAAGGCGCGATGCGGAACTGGGCGGCGGCGAGGGCGGCCGGATCGGCGTCTGGCGGGGTGGCGGCGTAGCGCGGCATGCCGTCGAGGGCGACGACGACCTTGAACGCCTTTCCCGCCATCGGCCGCCGCGCCATGCGCGCGCGCAGCTCCGTCCAATCCGGATCGTCGCGTAGGAATTGCAAGAGCGTGAGCCGTGGATTGAGCGCCGAGACGACGATGGGGGCGAGGAACTCTTCGCCTGATCGGGTGACCACGCCGCGGACGGCGCCGTTGCCGGTCAGGATGCGGTCGACCTCGATTTCGGTCCGCAATTCGGCGCCGCGGCTCCGGGCGGAGGCGGCCATGCTGTCGGCGATCGCGCCCATCCCGCCGACGGGCATGCCGGTCGACCCGCGCAGCGGCATGCGTCGCGGGTCATCGCTCGCCTCGGCGCGGAGCGAGGCCAGCGAGAGCGGCCGGGCCAGCAAGTTGAACGGTGTGCCCGGAGTGGACGGCGTGACGCTGCCGCCGACCACGGCCATCGGGCCGATCACCGTCTGCGTCTGCCAGGCCAGATCGAATTCTCGAAAAAGGTCCCGCACGCTGCCGAAAAAGATGCGGGCGAACGCTTCTTCGTCTTCTGGGCCGGACAGATTGCGCGTGAGTTCCTTCAGCGTGGGTGGCGGCTGGAACACCGAGATGCCGAGACGGTCGGCGAAACGCTGCAGATAGGCGAAGAACGCGTCGTAGCGGGCGGCCTCGCCTGGCGCGTAGCTCTCGAATTGAGCTGAAGTGCGTGCCTTGTCGCGCCAGCCGATGAACAGCGAGCCGTCCGCCAACGGGTGGACCAAGGTCGGGTCGAGCGGGCGGAAGCGCAGGCCGTGCCGTTCCAGCTCGAGGTCGGCGACGATTTTCGGCTCCAGCGATCCCGGCGAGTTGGCGACCGTGGTCCGATAGCCCGGCATGAACTCGATCGTGGCGAGCGGGCCGCCCAGGCGCGGGCTGCGCTCGAGCACGGCGACCGACAGCCCGGCGCCGGCGAGGTAGCTTGCCGCGACCAAGCCGCTGTGGCCACCGCCGATAACGAGGGCGTCGTACTGGTTGGGACGCCCCAAGCTCATGCGCGTGGCAACAAATCGTTAGTGTAGTAGCTCGATGGCGGCATGTCCGATTGGATTTCGCCGACACCCTTCAACGTCGAAATCAACGCGTCCCATTCCTGCGGCGAGGATCGGCCCCAACTGGGGTCCGTAGGCGGCGTGCTGAGCGCGAGCAGGCCTTGGATGTAGTCGGCGCATTGTGCCGGGCTGCCGGCGATCTGCACCTTCGAGCGGATCAGGGTGCAGCCGGCGGCCGGGTCGGCCGCCATGTCGGCGAAGCCGCGCCGGATCGCGGTCAGCGCGCGCGTGATGGCGTCCGCTTTCTCGGCCATCGCGGTCTCGTTGGCGGCGAAGCCGAAGCCGAGCAGCGGGACGCCGTAGCTCGCGAGCTGCATGACGACCGGCTCTTGCCCCGCGCCGCGGATGATGGCGGCATAGGCGTGGCTGTCGCCGCTGACGACGTCGACCCGACCGGTCAGCAGCGCCGCCGTCTTCGCGGTCGCATCGAGCGAGATGATATTCAGCGCGTCATCCGGGATCTTGTTGGCGCGCAGGAACACGGCCATGCCTAACCCATCCGAGCCGCCTGGCGTGCTGCCGATCTTGAGCCCGCGCAGCGAGTCTGGGCCGTCGAGCTTCACCCGCCCTTTGATGCCGATGAACGAGGCCGAGGTGCGGTGCTGATACACGGCGACGACCTTTATCTTGACGCCTTTGGCGATCGTCGCCGCGGCGTTGGTGACGTTCAGGTGCGCCATGTCGAACGCGCGCTGGCCGACCAGGAGCGCGGCCGTGTTCGAGCCCCTTCCCTGCTCGATCTGCACATCCACCCCGGCATCGCGAAAATACCCGCGTTCCTGGGCCAGAAAAAACCCCGCGTGATAGGGCAGCCAGCCCCAGTCGAGCACCATCCGGATGCTGGGGACATCAGCGCGAGCCGGCTGGAACGCGGCGGCCCCCGCAAGGCCCAGAGCGAGACGGCGCGTGACGGCTTGGCTCGGCATTGGCTCAATTCCTCCGATTGCGCTGGCTGGCGTGCCAGGGAATGCATGCCGCCTCGATCCATTCGGCCAGATACCAGACAAACAGGCCGAGCGCAGATACGACCACGACGGCACCAAACGCCGTCGGCACCTCCAGATTGCCGACGGACTGGATCAGCATGTGCCCGAGCCCATTGTTCGAGGCGACGAACTCGCCGACCACGGCGCCCACGGGTGCGAGCGTGATCGAAATCTTGACGCCGGCGATGATGCTCGGCAACGCGCTCGGCAGGCGCACCCGGCGCAGCAACTGCCAACGATTGGCGCCCATCGAGCGCGTCAGCAGCAATAGCTCGGGGTCGGACGAGCGCAGCCCGGTGACCGTGTTCACCAGCATCGGAAAGAAGGTGAACACCACCACGAAGATGATGCTGCTCTGCACGCCGAACCCGATCCAGACCAGCAGCAGCGGCGCTATGACGACCTTCGGCACGGCGTGGAACAGCACCATCCAAATATAGATCACCCGCTCGACCGCCTCCGAAGCGGCGATCAGCGCGCCCAGCACCAGCGCGATCACCAGTGCGATCGCGAACCCGGCGGCGGCGGCCAGCACCGTGTAGCGCGACTGGTCCAGCAGGATGGGCCATTTCGCCGCCATCACGACGACGATCTCGGACGGCGCTGGCAGCAGATACGAGGGCAGCTTGGCCAGCCGGACGGCCGCCTCCCACAGCAGCAACCCCGCGAGCAGGCTCAGCACCGGGACCAGCACGCGCCAGATGCCGCTCGAGGGCGCCGAGTGCAGCACCGCGTCATGCGGCGTGATCGCCTGCAGCTCGCTCATACGGTTAGAATCCCGGTCTGCTCGAATCGGGTGCGGATGCGCCGGACCAGGGCGGCGAAGTCCGGCTCCTCGCGCAAGGCGAGCGCGCGCGGGCGGGGCAACGTGATCTCGATGTCGTCGAGCACACGGCCGGGTCGCCCCGACATGACGAGGACGCGGTCGGCCAGGAACACGGCTTCGGGGATGCTATGCGTGATCAGCAGCGTCGTGGTCTGTCCACTCCGCTGCACGCGCTGCAGCAGCACGCCCATCTGATCGCGGGTGAGCGCGTCGAGCGCACTGAACGGCTCGTCGAGCAGCAGCAGCCACGGCTCGCACAACAGCGCGCGGGCGATCGCGACGCGCTGGCGCATGCCGCCCGAGAGCTCCCAAGGCGGTTGGCGGGCGAACTCGCCGACGCCGAGTTCGTCCAGCAGGGCATGCGCGCGCGCGGTGGAGGTGCTGCGGTCGCGGCCCAGCAGCTCGGCCGGGAGCAGCACGTTGCCGAGCACGCTCAGCCAGTCCATCAGCAGGTCGCGCTGGAACACGATGCCGACGCCGTCCATCCCCTCGCGCACCGGGACACCGCGGGCAAGCACCCGTCCAGTGGTCGGCCGATCCAGCCCGGCGACGAGGCGCAGCAGCGTGCTCTTGCCGCACCCGCTGGGCCCGACGATCGCGGTGGTTTGCCCGGGCTCGAGCCGCGTCGAGACCGGGCCCAGCGCGTGCATGGTCCGGCCCTTCGTGGCGTAGGTGCGCGTGACGCCCTCGATGAGCACGCCCTGCTGCATGCGGATGGGTCAGGCGCCGAAGACGGCTTCGTAGACGCGCAGGAAATTGCCATGCGCGACCTTGGCCGCCTCGTCGGCCGAGAAGCCGACGGCAAGCAGCCCGTCCTCGATCCGGCCGATATCGCGCACGGTCTGGAACCAATCCGGCGGAGGCGCCTTGCCGGGCCGCGAAGCGGGGGCGGCGCCCAGATCGACGCCACGCGTCCAGCGGCCCATGCGCATCCAGTCGTAATCAACTTTGGCAAAGTTGTGGCTGCGGTCTGTGCCGATACCGACATGATCGATCCCGGCGATCTCGACGGTCTTCATCACCATGCCGCACCAGGCCTCGAGCGAGGCGCAATACTCGTCCCCGGTGATGTTGCGGTAGGTGGCGCAGCCGATGATCCCGCCATTGTCGCGCAGCGCCCGGATAACGTCGTCGGTCTTGTTGCGCTTGTGCGGGAACAGCCGGTCAGGATTCGCGTGCGTGACGGCGACCGGTTTTTTCGACGCGCGTATCGCATCCAGCGACGTGCGGTTGCCGACATGGGACAGGTCGACCAAGATCCCGGTGCGGTTCATCTCGTGCACGACCTCGCGGCCAAAGCGGGCGAGGCCGGAATCGTCCTGCTCGTAGCAGCTTCCGCCAAGGCTGTTCTGGTTGTTGTAGGTGAGCTGCATCACCCGCACGCCCAGCTCGGCGAAGAACTCGACATAGCGGATGCGGCCTTGCAACAGCTCGGAATTTTGAAAGCCGAGCAGGATCGCGACCCGGCCGGAGCCGGCGATGGCCCGGACTTCCGCCGCGGTTCGGGCGATGCCGGCCAGGTCGGCATTCTCGGCCACCAGGTCGCGCCAGCGTGCCAGCGAGTCCAGCGACTCCGTCGTGTCTTCCCAAAAGCCGCAGGTGACGGTGACGCCGCCGACCTTGGCCTCTTGCAATTGTTGGAACACCTCGCGGTTAAAATGGCCGCATTGCAAACCGTCGATGAGCACTCGGCGCGTCCTCTGTAGGAAAACGTTTACAGGGCAACTTGTCGCGATGGCGTACGGCGTGTCAATGGTTGGTTTGAAGCGAGGGAGGCTGCCGGCGGAATGGCGACTGTTCTGGATGTGGCGCGCCAGGCCGGAGTCTCGATTGCCACCGTTTCGCGCGTCCTGAACGGCAGGGCCGACGGCTCGCCGATGCGCGAACGCGTGCTCGCCGCGGCGCAGGCCCTGGACTATCAGCCAAACCGTCTGGCCCAAGGCTTGCGGCGCGGGCGGGGCAATACGGTGGCGCTCGTCGTGGGCGATATCGAGCAGAACATCTACTCGTCGTTGACCAAGCACGTGCAGACGGAGCTGGCCGAGATCGGTCTCGACCTCCTGCTCTACAACATGGATCATGATCCGGGCCGGCTACGATCGATGCTCGAGATGGCGCCGTCTATGGGGTTACGCGGCCTCGCGCTGGCGACCACCGACAAGCTGCCTCGCGACGAGGCGCCCCGCTTGCTGCGCGGGCTGCAGCAGCGCGGGATCGTCGTCGTCTCGATCGGCCAGCGACTGCACCGGGTCGGCATTCCGTCCGTCGTCCATGAGGAGGCGGCAGCATCGAAACGGGCAGTGGCTTGGCTGCTTGCCGAGGGACGGACGCCGGTCGCGTATGTGGGCCGCATAAACGGCTCGGCGATCGGCACGGAGCGTTATAAGGGCTATGTCGCCGCGATGCGGCAAGCCGGGCTGCCGGTCCGGGCGGAGCTGGTGCGGGATGTCTCCTATCGCTATGGCGCCGGCTATAGCGGCATGCAGCAATTGCTCGATGCGGGAATGCGGAGCGGGGCGGTGCAGACCGGGAGCGACGAGATCGCGCTCGGCGTCATGGCGGCGCTGCATGATCGGGGCTTCGCCGTGCCGCGCGACATTGCCGTGGTCGGGTTCGGTGACATCGGTTGGGGCGAACACGTCCGGCCCGCACTCACCAGCATCAGCGTGGACCATGGCGCGGTCGGCCGGGCGCTTTGCGACCTGCTAGGGGCGGACGCCGCCGAGCCGGCCTCATTGGTCACGATCGAGCGGCGGCTGATAAGGCGGGACTCCGCCTGAGTCACCCTCGGAAAATGATCATGTCCTCCGGGCGCCAAGAGAAGCCGATCTCCTGGCCGGGTCCCGGGATCGCGGCCGCCGCGTCGCGCGGCAGGCGCACCGCCAGCGGGCCGAACGCGCTGCGGACGGATAGCCGCACCGCGGAGCCGAGGAACTCCCGATCCATGATCGTGCCAGTCCCCGCATTGCCGCCTGCCGCGTCCGGCGGCAAAAGCCGGATCGACTCGGGCCGTATCATCCCGATCGCCGCGCCATCTTCGGCGAGATCCGCGCACATCCCGGCGAACGGGGCGTTCGACCCGGCGCAGTGCAACCGTGCGACGCCGCCGCCGTCTCGCTGCACCTGGCCGTGGATCAGATTGGACTCCCCCAGGAAGCACGCGACCTCCAGCGAGACCGGGCGCTCATACACCAGGTCCGGCGCATCGAGCTGCAGCAGCCGGCCATTCGACATGACGCCGACACGGTCCGAGAGCATCAGCGCTTCCTCTTGGTCATGGGTGACATAGATCACCGTCACGCCGAGCTCGCGCTGCACCCGCTTGATCTCCCCCTGCATCTGCACCCGAAGCTGACGGTCGAGCGCGGCGAGCGGCTCGTCCATCAGCAGCACCGGTGGCTCCGCAACCAGCGCGCGGGCGAGCGCCACCCGTTGCTGCTGCCCGCCGGACAGTTGCTGCACGCGGCGGTGCTTCTGCGGGCCGAGCGAGACCAGTTCGAGCAATTGCTCGACGCGCCGCCGGGTCTGCGCACGCGGCACACGGCGCAGGCGAAGCGGGAAGGCGATGTTGTCGAACACGTCGAGATGCGGAAACAGGGCGTAGCTTTGGAACACCACGCCGAGGCCACGCCGTTCCGGCGGCAGACTTGTGATGTCGCGGCCGTCGAGCAGGATTTCGCCCGCATCCGGCTCCACGAAGCCCGCGACCATCATCAGCGTCGTGGTTTTTCCGGAACCGCTCGCGCCGAGCAAGGTCAGGAACTCCCCCGCCTGCACGTGCATCGAGAGATGTTCGACAGCGACCGCACTACCATAAACGCGGCGCAGGCCCTCGATCTGGATCGCGCCGCCGCGCATCACCAATTGCGGATGCGCGCGTTGGTGAGAAGCTCGGTCCCCTGCTCCGTCACCAGCACGGTCTCCTCGAAATCGCCGAGATATCCGTCGCGCGTGACCGTGCGCTCGACGCATAGCACCATGCCGGGCTCGAGCACCGTCGGGTCGCCTGGCACGAGCCAGGGCGCGTCCCAGCCGAGCCCGATCCCGTGGCCGAGGCCGGAGAACACGCCCTTGACCGGGAACCCCATCGCCACTTGCCGGCCAAGCCCCGCCTCGGCCACTTCGCCCGCCGTCACGCCGGGACGGATCCGCGCGATGCCGGTGTCGACGATGTCGATGGCCGCCTCGAACATACCGATCTCCGTGGCGCCGACAGAGCCGACCGCCTTCGAGCGGGAGAGATCGAAGAAATAGCCGTCCAACACGCCGGAGATGCCGGCGCGGAACCATTGGCCGTCCTCGAGCGGGGAAGTGGAGGACCAGGTCGGGAAGTTCGTCTTGTTCAGCACGCCGTTACCGCCGCCACGGCCTGACGCCATGAAGCTCGAATACAGCATGCCTCGGGCGGGAATCAGCACCTGCATCCCGGCGGCGACCACGTCGGCATGCGCAGCACCTTCCACCGCCGCATCCATCATCGCATCGATCATGCGCGAGCCGAGCGCGGAGGCGGCGCGCAGGCGGGCGATCTCGGCGATCGACTTGACCCGCCGCAGCCGGGCGAGGATGTCGCGCGAATCGATCCATTCAACGCGCGGATACGCCGCCTGCAGCCGGATATAGACATCGGCCGGCATCACGTCCGCCCCCACGATGCCGACGCGTCCGGTGTCGAGCCCGGTCTCACGCAGTGCTGCGATCGTGCTTTCGAGCACTAGATCGGTGTAGACGAGCTGGTCGGCGGGCATCGCGATCTTGCCGTCATCCGGCACGTCGATGACGAGCTTGGGGTCACCCGCAGACGGCAGCGCCAGATAGGCATGCGCGCGCGCCGTCCAGCTTCCCGGCAGGTCCGGGATGAACGGAAACGGCGAGTAGAAGTTCGCGAGATAGGCCACGTCTCCGTAACGGTCGAGCGCACCGCCGCCACGCGCGCAGACGAGCAGCCCGGCGAGGCCCGCCTCCGCCGCCGCTTGCTGCGCCCGCACACGACGGTCGGCAAATTCCTCGTGGGGGATCGGTGTTGTCACGCGCGTATTTCCTTTCGGAGCAGCCAGGACGCCGCCAATAGCAGCAGTGAAACCAGCAGCAGGACGCAAGAGACGGCGGCGATAGCCGGGCTGATCTCGAAGCGGATGCCCTGCCACATGCGCACCGGAAGGGTGACGGTCGCCGGGCCGCTGATGAAGAGCGCCACGACGATCTCGTCGAAGCTCGTCAGGAAGGCGAACAGCATCCCCACGCGCATCCCTGGCCAGATCGCGGGCACCGTGACCCGGCGGAAGGCATAGGCCGGGTCGGCGCCGAGGCTGCGCGCGGCATCGACGATGCGCCAGTCAACCTTCTGCAGCACCGCAGACACATTGATGACCACGAAGGGCAGTGCGAGCAGCGTGTGCGCGAGCACGAGCCCGGCGAGCGTACCGACCAGGCCGGCGCTTGCGAATTCGCCGTAGAGTGCCACGGCGGTGATGATGCTCGGCACCAGCAGCGGCAGCATAATGGCCAGGAAGGCGAGCCGCCCGCCGCCACCGCGTAGCCGGTGCAGACCGAGCGAAGCCGCAGTGCCGATCGCGGTCGCCAGCAACGCGGTTATTGTCCCCACGACCAGGCTATTGATGATCGGGCGCACCCAGCTTGCGGTCAGCAGCGCCCGATACCATTGCCAGGAGAAGCCGTGCGGCGGGAAGACGATGAAATCCGTGCTCGTGATCGAGACCGGCGCGATTGCGATCGTCGGTCCCACCATGAAGGCGCAGAGCAGCAGGACGAGCAGCCCGAACAGGAGATTGGCCGCGCGCAGCCCCGGCGTCATGCGCCCCTCCAGAAGGCGGACAGGCCGAAGAACCGGTCGCCAAGGAGAAATAGCATGAGCGTCACAACCAGCAGGATTGCGGCGAGCGCGGAAGCGAGCCCCCAATTCAGCGTCTGGTTGATGTTAAACTCGATCAGTTGCGCGACGACCATGTCGCGTGGTCCGCCGAGCAGGGCCGGGATCACGAAGAAGCCGAGGCTTGCGGTGAAGACGAGCACGCTGCCGGCCAATAAGCCGGGCATGGTGAGCGGCAGGATCACGCGCAGGAAGGCGGCCGGCGGCCCGGCCCCCATGCTGCGCGCCGCGGCGAGCAGCCACGGATCGAGCCGCCCGATAATGGTCGCGAGCGGCAGCACCATGTAGGGCAGCATGATTTGCGTCATGCCGATCAGCACGCCGAGCTGGTTGTAGACGAGCCGGAGCGGCTCGGCGATCAGCCCGGTCCGCAACAGGACCATGTTGATGATGCCCTGCGGGTTCAGCACCACCATCCAGCCATAGGCGCGAACGAGGAGATTGGTCCAGAACGGGATCAGCAGGCACAGCAGCACAAGCGCGCGGGTCACCGGGCCGGCATGCGTGAGCTTCCAGGCGAGCGGATAGCCGAGCACGGCGCAGAGCCCGGCGGTCTCCGCGCTGAGTTCGAGCGTGCGCAGGAGGATGCGCAGGTAGGTCCCGGACTCCAGCACATGCGTGTAATTGGTGAACGCGCCGTTCGGATCGTCGAAGCTCCGCGCGATCAGCAGCAGCACCGGCGCCACGAGGAGCGCGAGCAGAAGCAGCAACGCCGGTGCGAGAAAGATCCAACCGGAGATCGGGCGGGGTGTGCCTATCGTGCGGCTCAGCCCAGCATCCACGTATTCATCTTTTCCGAGACCTGGGCGAGGTTTTGTCCCCACCAACCCTCGTCGGTCACGATCCCGACGCCTTTCGAGGCCGGCCCGCCAGAGAGGATTGCGGCGCGATCCTGCGGAATGCGGGTATATGCGGCGGGCACAACCGGCCCGTACGTGTAAGCCATGGCGATCGCCGCCTGCGCTTCCGGCGTCAGCGTGTAGGCGAGGAACTGCTGCGCCAACGCCGCATTTGGCGCGCCCTTCGGGATGACCATCGACGACCAGGAGATCAGGCTGACCGGGAAGACGATCGCGATCTTGGCGCCGGCGTCGCGCGCCGCGAGCGCCCGCCCGTCCGGGATCAGGCCCATGACGGCCTGGCCGTCCGACGTGTATTGTTCCGCTTGCGCGTTGGTCTGATAGAACAGGATGCTGTCGCGGATGGTTCCAAGCTTGTCCAGCGCCCGCTTCACGTCCAGCGGGTAGAGCTTGTCTGGCTTCACGCCATCGGCGAGCAGCGCGGTCTCGAGCGCGCCGCCATTCGCCTTGTTTGAGAAGGTGCGAGTGCCGGGGAAACGCTTGAGGTCGAAGAAATCCGCCCAGGCGGTCGGGGCCGAGGGCAGCTTCGATGTGGAATGGGTCAGCACGCGCGAGAACAATACTTGGGGCACCGAATAGTCGGTGGTGAGGTTCGGCGCTGGCATGATGCTGGCGCGCTCTTGCGGGGTCCAATCGATGCGCTCGACCAGACCGTGCGCCGGGCCTATCCACTGGAAGTCCGGCAGCACCTCGACGACGTCCCATTCCGTGTGGCCCGAGCGCACCATCGCTTCGATGCGGCCGTAATCATTGCCGCCGACCACGGTGACGCCGATCCCGGTCTTCGCGGTGAACGGATCGAACCACGCCTTCTGCAGGGCGGCCTGCCACGAACCGCCCCAGCTCGCATAGACGATCTGCCGGTCGGCGGCGCGCAGGGCGCCGGGCGAGGCCATCGCCGCGAGGCCGGCAGCGCCGCCGGCGAGGATGCCGCGTCGCGTGAGGGTGACACTCATGCTGTTCTCCTCGGCTGGAACCGGATTAGTCCTTGGTCAACAGGCGCAGGTCGGTGTCGTCGTCGATATCGCGCCGGCCGACGATGCTGCCGTCCTCGCGCACGACGATGTGCCCGGCATGGCGGCGGCTGACCAGCGAATCCGGCGATAGCGCCCGGTTTGAGAGATGATAGAGCCGCCACCAAAGACTGCCGAACACCGGAAAGCCCTCGCGCACCATGCGCCAGGTCAGCGCATCGATGCGTGATTTCGGGGGCGCGCCGGTTGCCGGCAGTGACGTGACCTCGCCCGCTTCGGTGACCCGCAACTGCGCGCCGTGCCGCGCTGCGAGACCCGTCACCGTTGGCAACTCTTCTGGCGCCCGTATGCCGGTGACGTGGAGCGTGCCGCCGCCAACGAAAGCTGCCTCGACGGCGAGATCAGCAATCGCCGGCGCCACCAGCCAGGCATGCGCGCCGTGGCAGCGCAGGTTCGTGCCCTCCAGCGACGGTACCGCCGCCGCCGTCAGCTCGGTGTAGCCGTCGAGCAGGGTACTGAACCCGCCGAGTCCAAGCATTTGCGAGATGAGCACGGTTTCGCGCACGTCTTGCATCAGTCCCGGTGGCACCGGCGAGAGCAGCAGGATGCGCTCGACCACCAGCCGTGCCTCGCGCAGTGAGATGACGATCGGGCCGGTCAGCGCTTCATCGGCGCCGAGCTCATCGAGGGTCGGCGGGATGATCGCGTTCATCCGCCGGGTTCCGCCGGATGGAACCAGTACGGGTCGGCGCCGGTGGCGATTTCCGCCGGCATCGGCGCACCGTGGAACATCACCCCACGCAGATTGCGGCCGAGGTAATCGCGTGTCTTGTCGATGCCGTGGATGCCGGCATTGACCAGCCGGACCAGCTGGATCGGCACGAACTCCTCCCCCATGATGTCGGCCTGCGGCGAGTGGTAGCGGAGCCCGCGCAGCGACTGGACACGGGCGACAATCGCGCGCAGTTCGGGACGCTGCAGCAGGAAACGCGCGACGCTCTGCCCGGCATCGGCTTTGGCGAGCGCCTCCTCCAGGCGCTGGGTCAGCAGCGGAAGGTCGACGGCGAGGTCGTGCGCATCTCCGGCCTCCTCGCGCCGGGCGCGGCGCGGCTCCTCGGCGGCGGCTGATTTATACCAGATATAGCGGCGCGCCGGGTCATCCGTCCGCAGCGCCAACGCCCAGCCGTACTCGGCATGCAGCAGGTCACGCAGCGCACCCACAAGCATCAACGGGTCGGCCGCCATCTCCTCGTGGACGATCAGCCCGTCGCGCAACTGCGCGATGGTCTCGGGAACCAGCTCCTGCAACAGGGAGTGCAGCGTCTCCTGCGTCTCCGCATGGTAGGGCGAGGCCATCGTGCAAAGCGCGGCGAACGGCAGCGGGTCATCGCGCTCGGGCAGTGCAGCCGCCTGGGCGCGCAACGCGGCGAGCTCGTTGGCAACCACCAGGCTCGGCGCCAGCGCGTCGTACTGCATCCGGTCCTGCTGGCGAAAGCAAATCGCCCGATCCATAAGCCGCAGCAGTAAGGGCAGCCCGGCCAGCGCCTGCGCGCGCGGCAGCGATTGCGCCGCGACCAGCGCGGCTTCGTATGCCTGCAGCCAGCGATTGATCAGTTGCGGGTGATTGTAGGCGTACAGCACCAGGCCGAGCGCGGAGCCGTTGCCGAGGCCGATGAAGCGCTGCCACTCCGGCGCGAGCTCCGCCGCGCGCGGATTGCGCAAGCGCGCCGCATGGTGCAGCAGATCGATCGCGAAACAGCGCATCAAGTAGGCGCAAAGCATTTGACACGCGAGCGGTCGGCGCAGCTCGTGGCTGTCCTCGAGGGCGAGAAACGACCGGGTGCCGATCGTGCCGTTGCCCTCGATGCCGGTATTGCGCATCACGTAGCACGCTTGCGCCAGCAAGGCAGGATCGGGTTGCTGGCCGGCGGCGAGGCGCTCCGCCGCGTGCTCGAAAACGCGGGAGCTGCGGTTGGCACGGCACCAGTTCAGCGTGCGCGCGGCGGCACGGCCACCGTAGAGGCGCGGCATCGCCCGCGCGGTCTCCTCGATCGCCTCGGCGGTGACGGGGCCTTCGATCAGCGCCGCCAACATGTCCCATTGCCGGCCGACGATGCGGCCAGTGCGCCCTTCGAAGCGCGGCTCGAACGAGAACACGGGAAAATCGAACACCATGCTTCCGGCGATCACGCGGTAGTGCGCGCGGCCACGTCCCCGCTCGTCGAGATCGAAGGACAATCGCTCGATACGCCAGCGGCCGGCGATCATTTGCGCGACTAGCGTGCGCGATGCGCTGAGCGGACCCGGCTGCAGCGCGCCAAGGCGATCGGGCGCATCAAAGTCTCCGGCGGACGCGGCTGCGGTGCCGACGTGCGCACTGGTTCGGCTACGGCGGCGTTGGGCACGAAGCGCCTGATCGCAGCGCGCACCTCGGGGTCGCCATCCAATTTACACCGGTTCTCGCACGGCTCGGAGATAGCCCCTGGAAACGATTACGGGCGCAAGTCTGAGGCGCGTTCAATTGACTTGTCAACGCCGCCTCTACCGCCGCGGTAAGGAGGGGGTGCCTCGCCAGTGGAGGGAGCGATCCATCAACTGAATTTCGCCGCCCGCTTCTCCATGAACGCCGTGACCGCCTCCTGATGATCGGGCTCGCTGTGCGCGAGCGACTGGAAGGCCGCCGCCATCGTCAGGGAGGCATCCAGGCTCATCTCCCGTCCCTGGGTCATCAGCCGCTTCGTCATCCGGACGCTGTCGCGGGGGTTCACGGCAATGCGTTCGGCAAGCATGTTTGCCGCCGGCAGAAGTTCGCCGTCCGGCACCACGCTTGAGACCAGGCCGCACGCCAGCGCTTCCCGCGCGCCGATCGGATCACCGGTCAAGGCGAGTTCCGCGGCTTTGGAGTAGCCGACGAGCCTCGGCAGCAGCCACGCGCCGCCATCGCCGGCAATGATGCCGAGCTTGACGAAGCTTTCCGCGAACCGGGCGCTCTCGGCGGCAATCCGGATGTCGCACATGCAAGCCAGGTCACAGCCGGCGCCGATCGCCGGCCCGTTGACGGCCGCGATGATGGGGATGTCGAGCTGCTGAAACGCCCGCGGGATCAGTTGCACGCCCGACTTGTAGTAGTCTTGCGTCAGAAGCGGCCGCGCCGCTCTGGCCTCCAAACGATCGGCCATGGCGCGGATATTGCCGCCGGACGAAAAGGCCGATCCGGCGCCCGTGAGGATTGCGACCTTCACGTCGCGGGCTGCATCGATCCGCGCCAGCGCGCCAATCAGGGCCGAAACCATGTCGGGCTCGGTGATCGGGTTGCGCAGCTCAGGCCGATTCAACGTCAGTGTGACGATGGATCCGCGTTGTTCCAGAAGTACCGGATGGGTCATCAGTGCTGCCTTTATGCGCGCCACCCAGGTGGTGCTTCTACAATCAGAAGGTGCCCATTCCCAAGAAGCCGTCGTGCTCCGGAAAGTCCGCGACGAGTTTCTTGCCCACGAGTTCCTTCAACGTCTCCGTCGTCCCGCCGCCGAGACTGCCGTAGCGGGCCCCGCGGTAGAGACGGGACACCGGGTATTCGTCGGTGAAGCCATAGCCACCATGCACCTGAATCGCCTCGCTGGTAACCCGGACCGACATCTCGTTGCAGTACATCTTCGCCAACGCGGCCTGATAAGGGTCGGGAAAGGGGTTCGCTGTGCTGCAGGCCCGGTAGAGGATTGAGCGCCCAAGCTCGATGTCGCGATACATCTCGGCAAGCTTCCAGCGCATGCCCTGGAAGGTGCCGATTGGGCGATCGAACGCGGTGCGGTCACGCATGTAGCGGACGCTCTCCTCGAACGCGCCCTCGGCGAGCCCCAAGGAGATGCTCGGGTTGAGGCAACGCTGCGTGTTAAACGCAGTTAGCAGCTTGCGGAACCCGTCCTCGCGCAAGATCAAGTTTTCCAGCGGCAACTCGCAATTGTCGAAGCTGATCTCGGCTAGGTTCTCGCCGCCCATAGTGTGGTAGCGAGCGGTGACCTCGAAGCCCGGCGTGCCCTTTTCGATCAACACGCAGCCGATGCCCTCTCGGCCCGGCTGCTTGTTGATGCGGGTGAAGACGACGAACACGCCGGCCTCGTCTACCCGGCTGATCAGGGTCTTGGTACCCTTCAGCACGAGCCGATTGCCGGTCACCTCGGTATTGGTGCGGTAATTGGCGACATCGGTCCCAGCGTGCGGCTCGGTCATGCAAACCGCCAGGATCATCTTGCCGGAACACACATCCGGTAGCAGCCGGCGCTTGAGGGGCTCGGGGGCGTAGGTGGCGATGATCTTGGTCTGCACGCCGACTTCGCCCATCACCGCCATCGCGGTCACGTAACAGACCTTGGCGATCTCCTCGAGCACGAGAGCGGTGTTGAACACGTCCAGCCCCATGCCGCCGTATTCTTCCGGCACCGCCATGCCGAGGATGCCAAGCTCGGCCAGCTCGTGCATGTTCTCCCAGGGGAATGAACCGTCCATCCACTTGGCCGCCCGCGGCCGGAACTTTTCCTGTGCCAGCGCCCGGACTGTGCCGACCATTTGCCGCTGTTCCGGGGTAAGCTCGAACTTCAATGCTGCAATCCTTCTGTTTCAGACGGCCGCGTCCGGCGAGACAATGGCGTCGGCCGTCTGCCAACGCAGCACGCGCAGCTCGAGCAGCTTCAAAACGCCCAGCAGCACGAGGCTGATCGCCATCAGCACAAGCAACCCGGCGAACACGGAGGCGGTGTTGAAGAACGAAGTCGCCTCCTTGATCCGGAACCCGACCCCGGCCTCGGCCGCCACGAACTCGCCGACGATCGCGCCGATCAGCGAGTACGGCAGTCCGATCCGCAACCCGGTAAACACCCACACGGCCGCATAGGGGACGGCGATCTTGGTCCAGATACTCCAACGGCTGGCGCCCAGCAGGCGCGCATTCTCCACCAGCTCGCGATCCACCTGGCGCACACCCTGATAAGTGGTGAAGAACACCATGAAAAACACCAGCATGGCGGAGAACATGATCTTGTTCGTGACGCCAATGCCGAACCACAGCACGAAAAGCGGCGCCAACGCGATCTTCGGCAAGGTATAGAGCGAGAGCACGAACGGCTCCATCAGGTCGCCGAGCCGCTTCTCCCAACCCAGCACGAACCCAACCAGGCCGCCCGCCACGCTCCCCGCCAGGAACCCGCCCCCAGCCTCGATCAGCGTGATCTGCAGGTCGGAGCCGAGATCGCCAGATCGATACCAGGCGAGCAGCGCCGAGAGCACCTCGCTCGGCTTGCTGATCCAGAAATCCGCGTTCAGCGCCCCGCTCAGCCACTCCCAGCCCACCAGGAACAGCACCGTCATGAACAACTGGATCGGGAACGGCCGCAGCAGGGCGGCGCGGGCCCAACTGATCCGGTGCGGCTCGGCGAAATCGCTCATCAATGCACGTCCAACGCCGACCAGAGCTGCTTGAAGTAGGCGC
The DNA here is from genome assembly GCA_965276815.1 of Acetobacteraceae bacterium. Classification (GTDB taxonomy): domain Bacteria; phylum Pseudomonadota; class Alphaproteobacteria; order Acetobacterales; family Acetobacteraceae; genus JAVVHH01. The sequence continues at coordinate 219,960 of CBDIBE010000007.1, forward strand.
CAAAGGCCGGGTTGGCCTGGATATCGATCACGTCGCGCGGGCGCGGCAGCTCGATGTCGAGCACCAGCTTCGGCTTGCCCGGGCGCTTGGACATCACCACCACCCGGTCGGCCAGGGTGATCGCCTCCTGCAGGTCGTGCGTCACGAACACGAAGGTCGCGCCCGTCGTTTCCCACAGCTTCAACAGCTCGGCATGCATGCGCAGCCGCAGCTGCGCGTCGAGGCTGCCGAACGGCTCGTCCATCAAGTAAGTATGCGGCTCGTAGGCCAGGGTGCGAGCAATCATCACCCGCTGCAGCATTCCGCCGGAGAGCTGGCGGGGAAACGCACCCTCGAACCCGCCAAGCCCGACCTGGGTGATGGCGCGCTGCACCCGCCCAGCCATCTCGGCTTTCGGCACGCCGCGGAACTCGAGCGGCAGGCGCACATTCGCCTCCACCGTCCGCCAAGGCAGGCAGAAATTCTTCTGCGTGATGTAACCGACGTCGCGATTGGGCCCGGTAACCGCGTGGCCGCTATAACGGACGATGCCGGAGGCCGGGCGAAGCGTGCCGGCCACCATGTTGAGCAGGGTCGACTTGCCGCAGCCGCTTGGCCCGACGATCGCCAGGAACTCCCCTTGCCGGACCTGCAGCGTGGTCGGGCCCATGGCGTGCAGCGGGCCGAAGCGGGCGACGACCTGGTCGAACTCGATCAGCGGTCGCGCCGTGCCGGTTCGGGCCGATGGGGCAGTCAGCGCGACCACGGCCACGGTCAAAAGACCCCGGCTGCGGCGAGCAGATCGAGCTCATGTGTGGGCACGCCGAGCCAGTCGCCGTACACGTCGCGGTTATTGGTCCCGAGTTCGGCGCTCGGCTGCAGGTCCACGCGCTCGCCATCCTCGAACCGCAGCGGGCTGTGCGGCAGCGCGACGCGGCCCATGGTTGGATGATCCACCCATTGCAGGCTGCCGCGTTCGTGCATGTTGCGGTCGTGCACGACCTCCGAAAGGTCGCGCACCGGCGCGCACGGCACGCCGGCGGCGAGCAGCCGGTCGGCGATCTCCTGCTTCGGCACCTGCTTTGACCAGCTCTCGATTAGCGCGTCCACATCCAGCATGTGCGCGACCCGGGACGAGCGCGTCGCGTAGCGCGCGTCGTCGATCAGGTCGGTGCGGCCCATAACCTCGAGGACGCCGCGAAAATGCTGATCCCCGGGCGCGTTGATGACCACGTAGCCGTCACTAGCCGCGTACGCATTATACGGCGCGATGCCGAGCCCGCCATGCCGGTTGCCGGTTCGCGGCGGCACGGCGCCGCCGCGCGCGTGCAGCATGCCGAGATTCGACGCGAGCGACGAATAGATCGCATCCTGCATCGACACCTCGACGACGCGGCCACGTCCTGTGCGCTCGCGATCATACAACGCGGTCACCACGGCGGCGTAAAGGTGGATGCCGGCGCTGAAATCACAGAGCGCCGGGCCGGCCTTCACCGGCGGCTGGTTCGGATGCCCGGTTACGCTGATCACGCCCGACATCGCCTGCATGACGAGGTCCATCGCCGGATAGTCGCGATATGGCCCGGTCTTGCCGTAGCCGGAGCTGGAGCCGTAGATCAGCCGCGGATTGATCTCCTGCAGCGTCCGGGCGCCAAGGCCGAGCCGGTCCATTACGCCCGGCGCGAAATTCTCGATCAGGATGTCGGCCCGTCGCACCATCTGCCGCAGCAGCTCGCGCCCGCGCTCGTCCTTGAGATTGAGCGTCACCGATTGCTTGTTCGAATTCAGCATGGCGAAGGGCAGATCCGCGCCGCCCATGTCGCCGCGGCTGCGCAGATGCTCGCCGCCCTTCGGCTCGACCTTGATCACCCGCGCACCGGCCAGCGCCATCAGCAGTGTCGCGTAAGGACCGTTATAGACGTGGCTGAGGTCGATAACCGTGAGCCCGGTGAGCGGCGGCGGCGCGACCTGGGACTCCGCACGGTTTTCGATGAGGCTATCGGCCATCCCACTCCCCAGCCGTCGGTCGCGGCGTTGACGCTCTGCATAATACATGTAATTTCTCTTGCCTACCCTCAGGGCTGATTCCATGGCGGAAAGGCGGTCGCTCAGCCGGCTCACGGACACGTCGCTCGCCAGCCGGGCCAAAGAGCTCATTCGCGCCGCGATTTTCGAGGGCGAGATCAGGCCCGAGGAGCGGCTGACCATCGAGCGTATCGCCGACGAGCTCGGCATCAGCCGGACGCCGGTGCGCGAGGCGCTCAAGGCGTTGGAGTCGGATGGCGTCGTGCGTCTGCTGCCGCGACGGGGCGCAATTGTCGCCAGCTTTTCCAAGCGCGAGATCTATGACCGCTACACCATGCGGGCGATGATCGAGGGCTATGTCGGCGCACAGGCTTGCGAGCGACAGTCCAAGACCCTCGCCAAGGAGCTGCAGCGCGACCTCGACGGACTGGCACGGCTGATCGATCAAGCCACATTGGATATTGACGCCGCCCGGCCGCTGATCGAGGCCAACGCCACGTTCCACAACCGAATTTTGAAGGCCGCGGATAGTGTGACCTCGGAGCGGCTGCTGGAACAGTTGCGGATGCCTGTCGCCTACCGCGTGTTCATTTGGCAGGACAAGGAGGAGCGGCAGCGCTCACTCCGATGGCATCGCAAGATCGTCCAAGCGTTCGTTGACCGCCGCCCGGAGGAGGCGTGTGCCACAATGGAGCAGCATCTGATCGAAGCGAGAGATGTGCTGATGGCAATTCACGGCGGAGACGGCTGACGTCGCAGTCGCCGTTGGGAAGGAACAACAATGCAAACGGCGCTCGCAAGAAGGGCGGAAACGGACGCGGCGGACGATCTTGCCGCCGATCTCGCGCATTTCGCATCCGGCCTCGACCCGGCGCGCTTGCCGGAAGCGGTGCGGGCGGCCGTGCGGGTCAACATCTTGGACACGCTGGCCTGCGCAGTCGCCGGGTCAACGGGCAAGGCAGTGGCAGAGGTGGCCGGGCTGGTCGCCGAATGGGGCGGGGCGCGGCAGGCCGGGGTGTGGGTGTTGGGCGGCCGCTTCCCGGCCCACCATGCGGCCTGGGTCAACGGCACGATGGCGCATGCGCGCGACTATGACGACACGCATGACGCGGCGGTGCTGCATGCGGGGGTGTCGGCGGTGCCGGCGGCGCTGGCGGCGGCCGAGTTGGCGGGCGGGATTTCTGGGGCGGAGCTGATTGCCGCGGTCGCCGCCGGGCTAGAGACGACGTGCCGGCTCGGTTTGGCGACGCAGATCGGCATCATCGAGAGCGGCTTCATCTACACGTCCCTGCTCGGCTATTTCGGCGCGACGGCGGCGGCAGGCCGGGCGCTTCGGCTGTCGCCGGAGCAGATGCGTAGCGCGTTCGGCATCGTCTACAGCTCGGTGGCCGGCAACCACCAGGTGACCCGCGACGCCTCGCTGATGAAGCGGATGCAGCCGGGGCTGGCGGCGCAAGCCGCGGTCTTGGCGGTCCAGTTGGCGCAGCGCGGCATCGAAGGCCCGCGCAACACGTTCGAGGGGCTAGACGGCTTCTTCCGCGTCTACCTGCGCGGGCGGTGCGACCCGGCCATCGTCCGGCATGGCCTCGGCGAAAGCTTCGAACTGTTGAACCTCAGCTACAAGCCGTACCCGTGCTGCCGTTATAATCACACGGCGATCGATGCCACGCTCGAAGTGAGGCGCGGGCGTCCGGCGTCGGAGATCGAATCCATTCGCGTCGGCGTGAACAGGCACTGTTACGAGGCAGTCTGCACGCCGCAAGCCGTGCGCTGGTCGCCGCAGACGATCGTCGAGGCCCAGTTCAGCATTCCGTTCACGGTTGCCGCAGCGTGGATCGACGGCGCCGTCGGCCTGCGGCAGCTGACCGACCAGGGGCTGCAACGACAGGATATCCTCGCTCTCGCCAAGTTTGTGCTCCCGTGTGTAGACGCGGCAATCGAGCGGGACTGGGCGCGCAACATCTCGCCGGCCAAGCTCTCGATCTGGTTTCGCGATGGCACCTCGGCCGAAGCGCGCGTGGACTACCCGAAGGGCCACCCGCGCCATCCGATGACGCCGGCGGACTTCGCCTCCAAGCTCGAGGATTGCGCGACCTTCTCGGCGCGTCCGTTCGGGCCGGAGCGCGCACGGGCGCTGATGGCCGCCGTCGAGGGGCTCGACTCCGCTTTGGACATCAAGGCGTTGATTGGGGCGCTCGCGTGAGCCAGCTCCCGCTTGCCGGGCTACGGGTCCTGGATTTTAGCCATGCGGCGGCGGCGCCGTTCCTGACGATGTATTTGGGCGACATGGGCGCCGAGGTGATCAAGATCGAGAAGACCGGCTCTGGCGATGGCGCCCGCTCGATGGGTGTGCCGATGCCGATGCTCGGGCGCGGCGATTCCGACTATTTCGTCGCCCTCAACCGCAACAAAAAGGGCGTGGCACTCGACCTGTCCACGCCAGAAGGTGCGGAGATCGCACGCCAGCTGGCGGCCACGTCCGACGTTGTCGTGCAGAATTTCCGGCCGGGCGTCATGGAACGGCTCGGCCTCGGATTCGACGATATGCGCCGTCTCCGGCCCGGCCTCATCTACTGCTCGATTTCCGCTTTCGGCCCGACCGGCCCGTGGTCGTCGCGGCCAGCCAACGATATCATCATGCAGAGCGTCTCCGGCCTGATGGGCATCACCGGCGAGGTCGGCGGCGGCCCGGTGCGCATCGGCGCGCCGATCACCGATTTCAGCAGCGGGCTGTTCGGGCTGTCCGGCATCCTCGCCGCCCTGTTCGCGCGCGAGCGGCATCCGGAGGGCCAGCACGTCGAGGTGGCGATGCTCGAGGCCGCGCTGAACATGATGTGCAACTACATCCCCTCGGTCGCCACGCTTGGCGCCATCGTCCCGCGCCTCGGCCGCGGGCACGCGCAGATCGTGCCCTACCAGGCTTTTCTTTGTGCCGACGGCGAATACGTCATGGTCGGCGCGTTCACGCGTGAGTTCTGGCGCCGTCTGTGCAGCGCACTCGACCGGCCGGAATGGGTCAGCGATCCGCGCTTCGCCAACAATCCGGCCCGGCTCGCAAATCGCAACGCCCTGCTGGCCGAACTCGCCGCCATCTTTGAGATGCAACCGCGCGAGCATTGGCTCGCCGTCCTCAACCAAGCCGACGTCCCCAACAGCCCGGTGCTCGAATTGCACGATGCGGTCCGGACCGAGCAGGTCGCCCATATCGGCGGCTTGCATGAGATTGGCCCCGAGGGCGGCGAATTCGCCGTGGCCCGCTCGCCGATCCGGGTCGAAGCTTGGGGCGCGGAGCCCGTCGGGCCGCCGCCTCGGCTTGGCGCCGACACGGTGGATGTGCTCACGAAAGTGCTCGGCCTAGCACAAGCGAAATTGGACGAACTGGCAGCGGCGGGCGTTATCCAGATCGGTCCGGCGCAAAGCGAGCGCCGCAAACAAGAGGCTTGAACGCCTTGGAAATGGGAGGACATCGCATGGATCTGGACATCACAAGACGCTCGTTTGCGCGTATCGCGCTCGCCGCCTCGGCCGCCGCGCCGATGCTTGGACGCGCCGCGCTTGCCGCCGATGACGAGGTGGCAATCGCGCTATCGTCGAACAGCCTCGCCTATGGCGGCTTGGCGATTGCCGAGAAAGGGCAATTGTTTGAGAAGCACGGCATCAAGCCGCGGGTCATCCGCATGGATTCGGGCAATGCGGCAACGTCGGCGCTGATCGGCGGGTCGGTCCAGTTTTGCACCTCGGGCATGGAGGAGGTGCTGGCGGCGCGCAGCCGCGGGCAGAAAATCGTCGTCGTCGCCAATCTCTGCCGCGGCGACACGGCGGTGGTCGTCCTGTCCAAAGACCAAGCCGGCAAGACCGGTGTCTCGCCCGACGCGCCCCCGGCCGAACGGCTCAAGGCGCTTGCCGGAATGAGCATCGCGACGCCGAGCATAACTTCGGCCTTCAATGCCCCATTGACCGCCGCTGTTGGGCAGTATGGCGGCAAGGTCAGCTACATTTCGATCGCCCAGCCCGCGATGATGGCGGCTTTGAAGAGCGGTGCGATCAACGCCTTCATGGCCAGCTCGCCCTTCTGGGAGCCCGCCATCCTGCAAGGAGTCGGTGTCGTATGGCTGACCACGCCAAAACCAGGCGAGCTGCCGGAGGAATTCGTGCCGATCAGCGTCGCCGTATTGCAGACGACGGAGGACTACGCCCGCGCCAACGGCCCGGTGATCGCCAAGCTGCGCGCGGTGTTCCAGGACGCCGCCACCCTGATCAAAACGCAGCCCGACGAGGCGAAGCGACTGCTGGCTCAGGCCTACAGCCAGGTCGACCCCAAGGTGCTCGAGCTCGCCTGGCAAGTGAACTCCGCGAGCTGGACCAAGCCCACGCTGACGGAAGCCGACATCGACCACCAGATGCGGATCACGCAGGCCTCCGGACTGATCAAGAATTTGGATCAGGTCGACAAGAACTCGATTTTATGGCCGAACGGCTGACGGTTCTCAGCGCTGGCGCAGAGCAAGGCGTTCGGGCGCGTAGGCGTAGCAGGTGCCGAGCTTGGCCGGGTTGTCGGCGGGTTTGGGCCGTTCGCTGCCCAAGGTCTGCCAGGCCGCCGTCGCGAGCGGCGGCAGCAGCTCGAACAGATGCGTGCAGCGCTCGTCGCGGGGCAGTCTCTGCCGCACCTCGGCCAGCCACCCCGAGCCGATCCGCAAACCGATCAGCAATTGCATGATGCCGGCCGCCGCCGGGCAGATCGCGTAGGGTGTCGAGGTCATGGTGGCCTCGACCTCGCGGATGAGCATATCGCGATCGATGGTCAGGCGCAGCATCATCTGATGGATCGGTTCACCGGGTGCGAGCAAGCCGCGATCACCGAGATCGAGCTCGTAGGTCTTCTGGTCCAGCAGCCTGCCTTCAATGTCCCACAGCCCGTCCGAACGCCGAAAACCGCGGCACTCGACATTCCGCCGATGGACCTCTTGCCGCATGACCTCCATCGGGCGAAATTGACATATTACATGTAGTCTGTGAAGGTCGGGTTATAATCAGAATGCACGCCGAGCCACGTCTTGGCGCCGAGGGAGAGCAGCCCCGTGAGCGATCAAGCCGTCGCCGAACCGCAAACCGTGGTCTATGGCCGTATCACCGAAGCAGGCCTCGCCCAGCTGCGGCGCCGCATGCACATCGAGCATCCGATCGAGGAGCCATTCCTCCGCTACGTCAACGCAGACAGTATCCGCCACGTCGCGCGGGCGATCGGCGACATGAACCAGCTTTGGCTCGATGAGGCGCACGCCAAAGCCACCCGCTTCGGCCGCATCGTGGCCCCCCCAGCCCTCCTTTACGGCGTGTCCTGGGGCGCCTGGGACATGCGGCGCGGCGAGGGCTTGCCGGGCGTGCACGGGCTGCATTCGCGCGACCGCTGGACCTATTACCGTCCGCTGCTCGACGGGGACGAGGTTCGGGCGGTCAAGAAGCTGGTCGGGCTCGAAGAGAAATCCGGTGGGTATGCGGGGCGCTCGATCATCCAGACCAGGGAGTTCACGTATTTTAACCAGCGTGACGAGCTGCTGGCCAAGTGCCTGATGTCGGCCTTCCGGGTCGAGCGGCACGCCGGCAAAGAAAGCGGCAAATACAGTTCTATCGAGAAGGCGCGCTACACCGAGGACGAGATCCAGGCGATCGACGACGAGGTCGCGGCTGAGATCGTGCGCGGCGCCGAGCCGCGCTACTGGGAGGACGTGCAGATCGGCGAAAAGCTACAGCCAATCGTACGCGGCCCGCTTACCGTTGCTGACATGATCGCCTGGATGATGGGCATCGGCTCGCCGCACATAAGGTCTGGGCAGTACTGGCTGGCGTACCGCAAGCAATCGCCCAAGATCGCCGTGCGGGACCCGGAGACCAACATTTTCCAAGCGGTTGAGCGTGTGCATTGGGACCCGTTCATGGCGGCCGAAATCGGCATGCCGGGCCCATACGATTACGGCTCGCAGCGCGGCGCCTGGGCCAGTCATCTGATGACGAACTGGGCCGGCGATGACGGCTGGGTTGCAGAAGTGGACGTCCAATACCGCGGCATGAACTTCCTCGGCGACACCGTCCGTATCGGTGGCGAAGTGCTCGAGAAATGGACCAAGGACGGCATCGGCTACGTCCGATGCTCCATTGCCGGCATGAACCAGCGCGGCAACAACATCATGCCGGGAAAAGCAGTCGTGGCCCTCCCCGGCCGAGACCGCAAGCTGCCAGCCTTCCCGATCGACCACGAGGCTGCCTGACCCGGCCATGAGCGAAACTGGCGCGCCCGGGATCCTCTCGGGCCTACGAGTTCTCGACATTGCCCACCAATATTCGGGCGCGCTGACCGCCTCCTTGCTCGGCGATCTCGGGGCCTCGGTGGTCAGCATCGAACATCCCAAGGGCAGCCCAATCCGGACTATGCTGCCGAAGCGCAACGACGAATCGCTTTGGTGGAAGGCGGTGCAGCGCGGCAAGACGAACATCACGCTGGATCTTTCATCCCCGCGCGGGCGCGAACTGTTCCTGTCGTTTGCGATCGAGTTCGACATGCTAATCGAGAACTTCCGCCCGGGCACGCTGGAGCGCTGGCGTATCGGTCCCGCCGAGCTGGAGGGCGCCGGCGCCAACCTTGCGCTGCTGCGGATCAGCGGCTTCGGCCAGACTGGCCCGATGCGCGACCGGCCCGGTTTCGGAACCGTGGCCGAGGCGATGAGCGGCTTTGCCCATCTCAACGGCTATCCGGACGGGCCGCCCACCTTTCCCTCGACGACGCTGGCGGATGGGGTGGCCGCCGTGTTCGGCGCCTTCGGTCTGCTCGCCGCGCAGATCGCCCGCTTGCGCGAGGGCCAGCGCGGCGTCCAGGTGGTCGACGTCGCCCTGTTCGAGGGCTTATTTCGCCTGATCCCGACCCAAATTTTGGCGCAACACCAGCTTGGCCAGGTCCCGCGCCGGCCCGGCAATTTCCTCAGCAGCCATGGCGTGCTGCGCAATCTGTACGAAACGGCGGACAGCCGCTATCTATGCGTGAGCGCCGTTGGCGCACAGGCGATTCGCCGGGTCATCGCCGCCCCGCAGGCGACCGAGCTGATCGCCCGGCTAGACGCTGACGTGATGCACGCGCCACCAGCGGAGGTCGAGGCCTTCCTGATCGCCTGCAACGAGACGCTGACGGAATGGGCGCGCACCCGCACTTACGAGGAGCTTGCCGCTTCGCTCACGCGCGAGGGCGCCGTGTTCAATCGCGTCTACGACGCCAACGACATCGTCGCCGACCCACACTACTGGGCTCGCGAGGACCTGATCGAGGTGCCGGACGCGCGCTGGGGCCAATCCTCATGCAGGGTGTCGTACCGAAATTCCCTGGCCGCAACCATAGCCCAAGCCATGCGGGGCAGCGGCGTGGCGCCGACAACGTCGACTTCTACATCGGCCGCCTTGGGCTCACGCCGGAGCACTTCGACGCACTCGAGAAAGATGGGGTGATTTGAGGGCTAATGAGACCTGTGCGCGGGTGGGTTGATCCGACGCGGTTTGATCTGATTCCATGCTGTCGTAGTCGGGGTTAGAGGCGGTGATGGCGCGGCGGCGGATCGGTCAGGAGCGGCTTTGGTCGAGCGGGACGAGACGGCGCGGGGGCCCGTCGCTGGACGAGGTCTCGGCCGTGCTGGACTGGACGGAACTGGATGGGTTGCTTTCGGGTGTGTCGGCGTCGGCGAAGGGCGAGCTCGGGTGGCCGCCGCTGGCGCTGTTCCGGGCGCTGCTGCTCGCCACCTGGCACGACCTTTCGGACGTGCGGCTAGCCGATGCGCTGGACGACCGGAGCAGCTTCCGCCGGTTCTGTGGCTTTGCCGCCCACGAGCCGACGCCGGAACGCACCGCCTTTGTCCGCTTCCGCGCCGAGCTGGTGCGGCGCGGGCTGGATCGGCGGCGTCGAGGTGACGACGGCCAACGCGCACGACGCCTCTGAACTCAACGCCATCCTGCCGGAGGCGCCCGGCGATACGTACGGCGACAGCGCCTATCAGGGCAGCCGGCCCGAGGGGATCATCCGTGCGCGTGGCGGCACGCCACGGGTGGTGCACACCGGCGGCTGGGGTGGTGCGGAGGCGGCGGAGCGGCTGCGGGCGCACAACGCCGCCGTGCGCCGGGTGCGCTGCCGGATCGAGAAGGTGTTCGGCACCACCAAACGCTCCTACGGCTTGCGGCGGATGCGCTGGCTGGGGCTGGCGAAGGCCGGCTTGCAGGTCCGGCTGGCCGCGACGGCGTATCATTTGCGCCGCAGCCTCGGTTTGTTCGCGGCCGCCGCGGCGTGAACCGCGCTCGGACTCTGTCTGCCGCACGCCCGCAAGCCTTCCAGTGGCATACAGGAAGGCTAAAATCCACGCTCAGGCCGCCCCTGCATGGCCGAACCGTGCTCGTGCAATAAAACCGACCCACCCGCGCACGGGTCTCGGAATACCGGACTTTACGATATACCCGGTCAGTTACCTTACCAGATTAGACCTCATGTCCGTCTCTGAGACGGGGTGACCCGCCTCGCGGAAGTATGCCGAAATCGAGGGTTGCGCTGGATGGGCCAGTGCAGAGCCTCAGGCATATCGGAGACGGGTCATGGGAGAAGTTACCACATTCGTTGGGTTGGACGTTCACAAGGCAACGATCGCGGTTGCGGTTGCGCGGGGTGGGTTGCGTGATGCAGCAGAGTTCCTCGGCACAAGCGACAACACGCCGGCGGCGCTGGGCAAGCTGGTAGCCAAGCTCGCCCGCAAGCATGCGCGGCTCAGCTTCTGCTACGAGGCCGGCCCGTGCGGCTATGGCGTGCACCGGCAGCTGCTCCAGGCGGGGCACGCGTGCTCGGTGGTCGCGCCCTCGCTGATCCCGCGCCGGGCGGGCGAGCGGGTCAAGACCGACCGGCGGGATGCGGTCAGCCTGGCGCAACTGCACCGCGCGGGCGAGCTGTCGGCAATTTGGGTGCCGGACGCGGCGCACGAGGCGATGCGCGATCTGGTGCGGGCGCGCCTGGTAGCGGTGCATGAGGTACGCCGCGGCCGCCAGCAGCTGGGCGGGTTTCTGCTGCGGCATGGCCGTGCCTACAACGGCAAGAAGGCCTGGACGCGCAGCTACCGGGTCTGGCTGGCCGGGTTGCGGTTCAAGCACCCGGCGCAGCAGATCGTGCTGCAGGACTATATCGCCGTGGTGGCCGACGCCGAGCGGCGGCGCGATGCGCTCACCGAGCAGATCCGCGTCCTGCTGCCGGAGTGGTCGATGGCGCCGGTGGTGACCGCCTTGCAGGCCCTGCGCGGTGTAGCGCTCGTGGTCGCAGCGACGCTGGTGGCCGAGGTGGGCGACCTGACCCGGTTCGACAACCCGCGCCAGCTCATGGCGCATCTCGGTCTGGTGCCGTCGGAACACTCGAGCGGCGCCAGCGTGCGCCGGGGCGGGATCACCAAGACCGGCAACGCGGCCGCGCGGCGGGCGATGACCGAGGCGGCCTGGACATACCGGCTGCCGGCGCGGGTCAGCCGGGTACTGCTGGACCGCAACGACGCGGTCGATAAGACCGTGCGCGAGATTGCCTGGAAGGCGCAGGTGCGGCTGTGCGCGCGCTATCGGCGCCTGACGGCATCGGGCAAGCCGGCGCAGACGGTGGTGACCGCGATCGCCCGCGAGTTGCTGGGCTTTGCCTGGGCGATCGCCCAGCACGTGCAGCCAACCCAGGCATAAAGGCAGCCGAGCAAGCAAGAAGGCCAACGGGAAAGGAGGCATACAGCAGAACATCTGGCGCCCAAGGCTGGGGGCGGGGCAAGGTGAGGAGAACCCCCGCATGCTCTACGAGCCGGACCCGATCCGACGCTCGCCATTAGACTGGGGCAGCTCCGCGACGAACCAGGTCATGCGGTAACCAACCCGCGTATCAGAGATGGATCAACCGTCGCCAAAGCGAGCCCCGCCTCCTGCCCTGGGCGGCACTCAGACAGTTCGACAACGCCAGCATGCAACGGCGAACGGATCATCACGACTACCGCTATTGAAGACGGACATGAGAGAGCATGACCGGGTGATATCCTTTGCCTTCGCCGCAAGCGCGACCGGCCCCCTTCAGTTATTGCGTCTTGGAGTCGCTTGTATCGGCGACGGCAGCCGGGTGCCGGACTATCCACAGGTCGAGTGTGGAGTCCGGTGGCGTCTAGTGTGGAGTCTGGTGGCGGGACTCGCGGTTATCCCGTGGAGTCTGGTGGCATATACAAATAGCTAGACCTTTATCGGCCTGACTGTGGTCGGGCCGATAAAGGTTGATAAAGGTCACGTCCGTCAAGGTGGTGGAAATTGCGGTGTAGATTGGGGTGGCCATGGATCAGGCTGCGACGGTGGAAATCTGGGTCGGCAGGCTCTCGATTAGCGGCGGTATGATTTCGGCCATCACCTCGGTCTGCATGTAGCGGTGCTGCAGCTGCCATTCGTCGTTGGCTTCGAGCAGCACGGCGCCGATCAGCCGGATGATGGCACCCTCGTTCGGAAATATGCCGACGACATCGGCGCGGCGCTTGACCTCTTTGTTGAGTCGTTCGAGTGGGTTCGTTGAATGAAGCTTGGTACGATGCTGGACGGGAAAGTCCATGTGCGCCAGCACGTCGGCCTCGCTGTCGTCAATAAACGCGCCGAGTTTGGGCCACTTGCTCCTGAGCTGGTCGGCGACGTGGCGCAAAGTCTGACTGGCGCTTGGGCGGTCGGGTTGGATGAACGCTTGGCGTAAAGCGGCCGAGACCATGTTCTGCTGGCCTTTCGGCACGTAGGCCTGGGCATTGCGCATCCAGTGAACGCGACACCTTTGCCACGTTGAGCCATCACCCGGCGGATCGCCGCCTTGAGCCCCTCATGCGCGTCGGAGATCACCAGCTTGGTGCCGTGCAGGCCGCGGCGGACCAGGTTCTTGAGGAACGTCGACCAGAACGCTCCGCTTCCGATGGCCCGATGTGCAGGCCGACGATCTCGCGCTTGCCGTCTGTGTTTACTGCAACCGCAATTATCGCGGCCACACTGGTGATGCGCCCGCCCTCGCGCTGCTTGAGGTAGGTCGCATCCAGCCAGAGATACGGCCAGTCGCCGACGAGAGGGCGGTCGAGAAAGGCATTCACCCGGTCGTCGATGTCCTTGCACAGCTTGCTCACCGTGCTCTTGCTGATGCCAGCAAGCCCCAGCGCCTGCACCAAGTCGTCGACGCGCCGGGTCGACACGCCGCTGATCCAGGCTTCCTGGATCACAGCCACCAGGGCCTTCTCCGACGTCCGGCGCGGCTCCAGGAACGGCGGGAAGTAGCTGCCCTGACGCAGCTTGGGGATCCGCAGCTGCAGGCTGCCCAAGCGCGTGTCCAGCGTCCGGTCCCGATAGCCATTCCGGTAGGTCGTGCGCTCGCCGCTGCGCTCATGGCGTCCGGCGCCGATCACGCTGTCCACGTCCGTCTCCATCAGCAGCTGCACCACGGCCTCCGCCACGCTGCGCAGGAAGTCGCCATCTCCGGCTTTGGCCAACAGCTCGGCCAATGGCAAACTACTCTCGGTCATCGGGTCCTCATCGGTTCAGGTTGAAGTCTCGCAACTCCACCTTACCCAGCCGATCCGATGGCCACCTCCGCCTACACTGCCAACGTCAGCAAATTTCCACCACGTCCCCGGACGCTACCCCGATAAAGGTCTAGCTTTATTTGAGACAGCGATTCACGTCCTGACCGATTCCGGTCAGGACGATCGCGGTCTAAGTACAAATATTCATCCTAATAGCCTGCGCCACCAGGCTCCAAATTGACGCTGTGGAAAAATATGACAGGCTGGACCCATGGCCGATGTGCACCAACTGATTCGCCAACACGGCGTTGAAGAAGCTCGTCGGCAAGCCGTGACGAAGCACGACCGGCAAGTCGTAGAGGCCGCATATCAGGTCCTTTCCGACGAAGCCGAAAAGATTGGATTCACCTATAGCGGCTTTGCGCTTACGAGCCTGCCCCACAAGCCGCAGCAAAGCGCGAGCTGGCGGCGCGAAGGCCATAACCTGACACTGGTGCTGCAGGCGGGTCTCGACAGGAACGAGAAGAGTGTCGGGCTGCCCTATGGCAGTTACGCCCGGTTCATACTGCTGTTCCTGCAGAGCGAGGCAATCCGGACCAGCTCGAGAGAGATGGAACTCGGGCGCAGCATGCGGATATGGCTCGGTCAGATGGGTTTGTCGATCGGCGGTGAGACCTACAAACGTGTGAACGAGCAGGCCCGCCTAATCAGCGCTTGCACCCTCATGTTCTTTTCCGACCGCCCCGGTAGCGAACTGATGCGGCGCGGCGGCTTCGTCGATGGAGCGATCACGATGACGGACGCGCTCAGCGATCAACCGGCGCTCTGGCAAGAGCGTGTGCTGCTCAATGCCGAGTTCCACCGCGCGCTGCGTGATCACCCCGTTTCCTTGTCGGAGGCGGTGCTGCGGGCGATTGGTCCGCGCTCTATGGTCATCGACGTGTATATTTGGTTAGCCTACCGCCTCCATGCCCTGAGGCAGGAACTCGAGATAGGCTGGCCGTCGCTGCACGCGCAATTCGGTGGCGGCTATACTCGCCTTCGCGCGTTCCGAACCCAGTTCCTCGAAGCGCTTAACCTGGCCGCGGCCGTATACCCGGAGGCCAATCTATCCGTGGGTGACAGCGGGGTGATCCTTCGCCCATCGCGGCCAGCGGTTTCGAAAACCTAGGCGCCACCAGACTCCACACTCTTTCGTCGCCACGAGCCCGGGTTCGAGTCTGAGAGGGTTTCCGCCAAGGCACCGACGAAAGGCTGCTGCCTATTCGGGCATTCGATGTGGAGTCTGGTGGCGATTGCGCAGCCCAGACCAAGACGCCTTCGTAGGTGTTGCGTGGTTAAAGTTTACGAAACGAGGGCGGATTCAGCGACACCAACCTAGTTATGCGAGCCCGAGAAAGACGGCCAGGACGCGGTTCACCGTCACCATGGTCGGGTCATCGAGGTATCAAGCGACATCAGGAACCCATCCACCGGCGACACTGAGAACCCATCCATCTCTGCTACTGTGACGCCTCGGCCAACGCCGGTGCGGGTGTCGCCTTGAGTAGCCCGGAGCGGCGCTTCTCGCGCAGCCGGTAGCTGTCGCCGCGAATGGTCAGCACGTGGCTGTGGTGCAGCAAGCGATCTAGAATGGCGGTCGCCACGACCTGGTCGCCCAGCACCGTGCCCCAGTCGCCCACGGCGCGGTTGGAGGTGATCAGGATGCTGCCGCGCTCGTATCGGCGGCTGACGAGTTGAAACAGCAGATGCGCCGCTGCGGCCTCAAACGGCAGGTAGCCGAACTCGTCCATGATCAGCAGCTTCGGCTTGGCCAGTTGGGCCAGACGCTGCTCCAGCCTTCCTTCCGAATGCTCCTTGACCAGCGTCGTCACCAGGGCCGTCGCCGGGGTGAACAGCACTGAATAGCTGTGCCGGATCGCCTCGCGGCCGAGCGCGATCGCCAAATGCGTTTTGCCAACGCCCGGCGGCCCCTGGATCAGCAGCGCGTCGCCGTTGGCCACCCAGCGGCACGCGGCCAGGTCGCGTACCTGCTTGGCGTCCAGCGAGGGCTGGGCGGCAAAGTCGAAGCCTTCCAGCGTGCGTTGGTGCGGGAACTTCGCAATGCCAGTGCCCATCTGAATGCGGCGCTCCTCGCGGTGCGACACCTCCGCCCGGCACAGCAGCGCCAGCGTCTCGCGCAACGACAGATCGCCGCGCGCTGCCTCATCCAACAGGCCGTCAAGCCGGTTACGCAATGCGGTGAGCTTCAATCGCGCCAGCATGTCGGGTAGCGCGTCCACCTCCGCGCTCACCAGCCGCCTCCCGTCACCTGCTCGTATTCGGCCAAGGGCCGCAGCAGCTCGACACCCGCCGGCGGCATCATGGGCGCTGCCGCTTCAATGTCGGCAACGCTGACCGGACCCGGCCGGCACGGCACAATGCCGTGCAGGTGCGCGTGATCAACGGCGCGCTCGCGACGGCCAAGGCGCTTGTCGTGGCAGGCCACTTCGACGCCGGCATGGTGTATGCGGACCTGGTGGCCGCCGACCATCACGCTGACTTCGGCGCCGATCAGCCGCCACGGCACGCTGTAATGGTTCGTGTCCACGTCCACGCAGGCGTCGTTCTGCACCCGGCGGCTTAGCTCGCGCCCCTGCCGGAATGGCGGCCGGCCGTTCAGTGGGCGCAGCGCCTGCCGCTCCTCGCGGTCGAACCGTATAATGGGCGGCTCGCCCGTCGTCCCGTGCACCCGCGTGTCGGCGACCTCGCCCATCCATGTCGCCAGATGCGCCTCCAGCGCGCCCCACGACGCAAAGCTGCGGCCCGCAATGGCATTGCGCTTGACGTAGCCGACGCCACGCTCGTCCTTGCCTTTGGTCCGGGCACGATACGGGGCGCACGCAACCGGCCGCACGTCCCAATACCGCGCAAAGGCGTGTAGCCGGTCAGTGAACTCCACTTCGCGTGTGACCGCGTCATGGTGCTTCACCAGTGCCTTGGCATTGTCCAGCAACAGCTCCAGCGGCAAGCCGCCAAAATGACGGAATGCGCCCTCAATGCCCTCCAGCCAGGCCGACTGCCGCTCGTTTTGGAAGGCCCGGACATAAACCCGCCGCGAGTAGCCAAGCGTCGCCACCGAACAGATACACCCGGCCCTGGTCGAAACCGTCTACGGCGATCCGCCGTTGCCCGAAATCGATCTGCAGCTGACGGCCCGGCGCCGTCTCAAACCGAACCGTCGCCGGCGCCTCCGCCGCAAGCTCGCGCCGCAAATGCGACACCGCCCGCTCCACCGTGCGCAAGCTCACCACCACGCCCAGCTCGGATGCCAACTCCTGCCGCACCACGTCGGCATTGCCGCGATGGCGCCGCAGCCGCTCTGCCAACCACACCGTGTGAGCAGCCAAAAGACAGGGACGCGTCGGAACCCGGCACGGCGTCCATCCGCCCGCCGCCACATACCGCCGAACCGTCTCCCGGTCGCAGCCCAGTTCAGCCGAAATCCGCCGGGTGCCCCAACCCAAATTGTGCAGCCGAAGCATCGCCGCCACCTCGTCCGGCGTCCTCATCACTTGTCTCCGCCCGCCCATGCCGGGTGGAAAAACGCCCAATCGATCCGTCAATCTGCCTCTCCCTGCTACGCAGGGTGGATGGGTTCCTGATGTCGCCGCCGGATGGGTTTACCCTGTCGCCTAACAATCGAGGTGTCCGATCACCGTTCCCAACCGACTCCGAGGCGGCGTTTGCGGTTTGTCCACCATGATCTGCGAGCGCTTCGACAACCCGTTCAGCCCGTCCGGCTCAACGGTGACACGCAGCAGCGGGGCCTCGACAAGGGTACTCGTGATCGGCAGGACGGTGATGGACCCGAGATCAGCAAAGTGGTCCGATTGCACGACGAGGGCTGGCCGGGGTTTGCCTTGATCGCCCTGCAAGGCGACCGTCACCAGGTCTCCGCGTCTCACTCTGTCCAGCCGGTCGTGTCGGACGTTTCCAGCCAAACCTCCTCGTCCACTCGGGTCCCGTCACTCTCGCTATCGCGCACGAGCCGAGCTTGCCGGGCACACTCCTCTGCAAAGCCACTGGCGCGCGTGTCGGGCACCCAGATCTGGACTGGTCTCAACCCGGCTGCTCGAAGTTTCTCGCGACGCCGCCGAGCCCGCTGCGCCCCTGTTCCCGTTACCGCCATGCGCTACATGTAGCGCTTCTCTCCGATCCAGTCCACCTATCGTAAGGGCTGGTAGTGGGTCAGTTTGAAATGCATGGAATATCGTCCTAGTCTGAACCGAGTTTAAGCCGGTTCGCGTCGTGCTATGATGCGCCACATGACCATGAAGCGCACGCCCCGCCCCCGCGATCCCGTCCAGTTAGGGAAATTGATGGTGGATATCATGACCGGGCAGGTTCCGGATGCCGTGGACGATGGAAAGGACGCCGGAGCCGCCGCCATGGGAAGGAAGGGTGCTGCGGCCCGAGCTGCCGGGATGACGCCGGAACGGCGAGTAGAGATTGCTAAGAAGGCAGCAGCTAAGCGCTGGGACGGTGGCAAGCTCTAAAAGGGAATCTCGTCGTCCAAGTCGCCACCTTTCGGCGCATCCCACGATGCGCCGCCGCTGCTGCGAACGTTTTCGCTGAACGACTTCGGCTCTGCTTTAGCTGGCGCAGTATCCCCGCCCCATTCGGACAACGCCCACCCCGTAGCCCGGCTGTTCGTAAAGTCGTCGTCGCGGGAGAGGAACCCGGACAGGTTTGCGACCGGGTCTCTGCCGCCCACCTGAATGCCGCGCTCCTCTAGGCGTTTCAGGATTTGCCTGGTGGGCAACGATTGGCCAGTTTCTCGTAGGATTTCCTTGGCGGCTTGAGTGGCAAGCGCCACAGCACCACCAGCGCTTCGTGGCTTGCCGTTTTCGTGCTGCGTGTCTTCAACCTCATAGACGGCTGCCATCTCAACGTAGGCTTCCGTCTTCGCGATACGTGATTCCAGCGATGCTACTTGAGCCTGTGCACGCGCGAGTTCCGCTCGCATCCGCCGGATGTCCGACCTAGCGCGCTCTATTGGCGTCACCGCCTGTCCAGTCCCGTCGCCCATGGGCCATGTGTAAACCCTCCATGGGCAACTTGCCAGCAAAAACCAGTCGCACCCATGGGCCACGTACGCGACAAAGCTGCACGGCCTGGGCATAGCCCATTTGGGCCGCGACTGAGGTTCGCGATGAGATTAGGTATTTGCCCCCGCCGCGTATCGCCGACCAGCGGTTGGGGGATGAAGAAGGCCCGCCGCGTCCTTTCCTGAGGGGAAGCCGCGGCGGGCCTGAGGTCGGCACCTTGCGGTGCACGGTGGTCGTAGCTCAGCGGTAGAGCGGGGGACCTGTACTCCCCTGGCCGTCGGTTCGAACCCGACCGGCCACCCACCGCGCGGCGAGGGCAACCTAGCACAAGAGAGACACGGAAGGAATCCTTCTCGTGACTGACTCTTAGTGCTTGACGTCAAGCATTATGGGTCATATTGTCATGGGCATGAACAAGCTCTCCGGCGAGGTCCGCGCCCAAATCCTCGGAATGATGGTCGAGGGCGTTTCAATTCGGGCGATCTCCCGCATGACGGGCGCGAGCAAGAACACCGTCGTCAAGCTGCTGGCGGATGCGGGCGAGGCATTCAGCGATTACCAGGACCGCACCTTGCGCGGTCTCACCTGCAAGCGCGTCCAGGTCGACGAGATTTGGGCGTTCGTCTACGCCAAGGCGAAGAACGTCCCGACTGCGAAGGCCGCTCCGGAAGGTGCCGGCGATTGCTGGACTTGGATGGCGCTGGATGCCGATACCAAGCTGATCCCGTCTTACTATGTCGGCGCTCGTGACGCCTACGCGGCCCAGGCGTTCATCGGTGATCTAGCCTCTCGCGTGAAGAACCGGGTGCAGCTCACCAGTGACGGCCACAAGCCCTACCTGGAAGCCGTAGAGCAGTCCTTCGGCGCAGACATCGACTACGCCATGCTGATCAAAATCTATGGCGACACGCCGGGCGAGGGCCGCTACAGCCCCGGCGAATGCACGGGCGTGGTGATGCGCCGGGTCGAGGGCCGCCCCGATCCCGCGCACATCAGCACCAGCTTCGCTGAGCGGGCTAACCTGACGCTGCGGATGGGATCGCGGCGGTTTACACGGCTGACGAACGCATTTTCAAAGAAGGTCGAGAACCACGCGCACTCGGTCGCGATCCATACCATGCACTACAATTTTGTTCGCATTCACCAGACGCTTCGCTGCACGCCGGCAATGGCGGCGGGCGTGACGAACAACCTTTGGGAGTTGGCCGACATGGTAAGGGTGCTGGAGGACTGGGAAGCGGCACACGCCTGACGCGCGTCGCTTTCATCGCTCATCCAGAAATGCTTGATGCAGCCACGCACCGCATCAAAGGGGATTCCTCCCTGGCATCGCCGGTGCTAGTCTTCCCTGATTCGGGCGAAGAGGACGCGAGATGGATGGTTTGTGTTCGGTAGATTCCAAATGCCCCCCAAGACTGGAGGCTGATTCTCTCGTCCACCCCAAGAATGGATTAAATGATCTTACAGCAAAAGAGTGGATCGCTCGCACAATATCCGTCTTCGTTCAGAAAGGACTAGGCAAGGCATCGACGGATGCCCGCATTGAGCGCCAGCATCCGGCCCCATTTTCTTTTCAGGATGTTTCCAGGTTCATTGAGTTTTTTACGAAAGCCGGGGAGCTTGTTCTTGACCCATTCTCTGGCGTTGGCTCGACGCTCAAGGCGTGTGCGATGACCAGACGGGCGGGGATCGGTGTCGAACTGAGCCCACGTTATGCGGCCCTAAGCCGCGAAAGGCTGGCTGTAGAACTCGACCCCGGCTTGCTAGCGCGCAGCGCGCTTGATGTCCGCGAGGGTGACATCCGGGTCGTGGCGCCGACGATCAAACGTGCGAGCGTGTCTTTCATCATCACCAGTCCGCCATATTGGAGCATCTTGAACAAGGTCGATCACAAGGCCCGACAGGAAAGGCTTGCGAACAGCTGGGACCACAACTACGGCAGCGATGAAGCTGACCTCGCACTGATAGAGAGTTACGACGACTTTGTGTCTGAGCTTGGCGCGGTGTTCGACGCGCTATCGTCAACGCTGCGATCGAAACGATACATGGTGGTCATCGTGGGCGATTTTCGGAACAAGGACCGCTACCACATGTTCCACTCCGACCTTGCGTCCGAAATCGAGCGCCGCGGTTCGTTTGCCCTCAAGGGGGTGACAATCATCTACCAGAAATTCAAACGTGTGTTTCCTTATGGCTACCCCCACGCGTTTGTTCCCAATATCCATCACCAGTACGCTTTAGTGTTTCAAAGGCGGAGTTAAGGCAGTGAGCGCGGTCGGCAGCAAGCTTCTGAACATGGATGTTTTGGACGGCTTTGGGCACGTCGCCGACGATTCGGTTGATCTCGTGATTGCCGACCCGCCTTACGGTATCCCCAAGAGCTTCGGCGGGCGTGACAGTTGGGACGGTATCGAGGGCTGGAAAGCGTGGTGCTGGCAATGGCTAGGTGAGTGCCGCCGAGTTTTAAACGAACGCGGCTCGATCATGGTCTACGGCATCCACAACAATCTCTGCTTCAACCAAGCGCAGCTATACCAACTCGGAATGCGATACAGGCGCCAAATCATCTGGCATTACGACAATGGCTTTTGCGGTAACCGCACCCTGCGCGCGACCTACGAACCGATCCTGTGGTTCTCCAAAGGCGAGGACTACCACTTTGCGGAGATCAGGGAGCCTTACCGAAGCGCCGATCGCCTCAGGTATGAAATCAAGAAAAACGGCAAGGTCTGGCGCCCAAATCCCGAGGGGCGCCTTGCGGGAGACGTTTGGGAAATCCCGACGCTCGCAGGGCGACGCTTCCGAGATGAACGGGTAGACCACCCTACGCAGAAGCCATTGGCTCTCTCGGAACGAATCGTGCGTCATTTTTGTCCGAGCGGGGGCGTGATCCTCGTACCCTTCGCGGGCTCAGGGTCTGAATGTGTCGCCGCGCACCGACATGGCCGCGCCTTTGTAGGCATCGAAATCAATGCGACATATTGCAAGATTGCATGCGAACGGCTGGCCGCAGACGGATGGAAACCTGGAAGCCGGCTACGGAACGGCGCCAGGGTTGAAATGGCCGCCGGAGTGTGATGCGCGCCACGTATCACCATCTGGCCACACGACTTCAACTGCATTGCCGTTGAGAAAGGCCGCCATCTCCTCCGATGGCTGCTCTGAGAATAGCACAATCTGCCTTAAATCAGCCGCACTCACGTCATCGGGTATGTCGAAGTAAGCGTAGCCTCTGATCTGGCCAAGCGCCTTCTCTGCCTGCGCTCGTTCATCCGATGGACTGCCGTCGAGCGTCTTTGCCTCAATTGGCTTTGCTACCGAATGTTGGCCCAGAGTGCTGACGGATTTTGGCCCACCTGCCGTCCCTCAACCTAGGGTTTCCCTGATTCTGCCGGGGGGCTCGGAGTGGATTGGAACGCCAAAGTGGAATTGTTCGAGCAGCTTCGTCAGGAGCATGAGTTTGGTGTCGGCACGATCGCCGGTGTGGCGGCGAAATTTGGCGTGCACCGTCGGATGGTGCGGCAGGCGATCGCCGACGCGCTGCCGGCGCGTCGTCGTTATCCGGCCCGGGTCAAACCGAAGCTGGACGCGGTCGCGGCGTTCATCGACCAGGTGCTTGACGAGGATCGTCGGGCTCCGCGCAAGCAGCGACATACGGCGCGGCGGATCTATCGCCGGCTGCTGACGGAGTTCCCCGATGCCGCGGTCGCGGAGTCGACGGTGCGCAATCACGTTCGCGCCCGCAAGCGCGCGCTGGGGCTGGTGAAGCGCGAGACTTTCGTGCCGCAGAGCTACGCGTTGGGCCATGAGGCGCAGGTGGATTGGTATGAGGCCTGGGCCGATCTCGGTGGCGAGCGGACGCGCCTGCAGGTGTTCGCGATGCGATCGATGGCGAGCGGGGCTGCGTTCCACCGCGCCTATCTGCACGCGACGCAGCAAGCGTTTCTCGAAGCGCATGAGCACGCGTTCGCCTATTTCGGCGGCGTGTTCCGACTACTGCGTTACGACAATCTGGCCAGCGCGGTGCGCAAGATCCTGCGTGGTCACCGGCGCGAGGAGACGGTCCGGTTCGTGGCGTTCCGCTCGCATTGGCGCTTTGCGGCAGAGTTCTGCACCCCCGGCGAGGGTCATGAGAAAGGTGGCATTGAGGGCGAGGGTGGCTATTTCCGTCGCAATCACCTCGTGCCAGTGCCTGATATCGCCGACCTCGATGCGCTGAATGCGTTTTTGCTGACGGGCTGCCGCGCGGATGAGGCGCGGATCCTGGACGGGCGCTCGGAGCCGGTCGGTGTGGCGATGGTGGTCGAGCGCGATCATCTGACGGCGCGCCATCCGGACGGGTTCGACCTGGCGGACGTGACGTTTCCGCTGGTGGACAAGCAGGGCTGTGTGCTGGTCAAGACCAACGCCTACTCGGTGCCGCTGCGCGCGGGCAGCCGGGTGGAAGCGCGCGTGTACCCGCTGCACGTTGAGATCTGGCATTCTGGCCGCCGGGTTGCCCGGCACGAGCGCTGCCATCGGCGGCGTCAGCAGGTGCTGGACCTGGAGCATTACCTCGACGTGCTGAGCCACAAGCCTGGTGCGTTTGCCGGATCCAAACCACTCGCCCAGATGCGCGCGGCCGGTCGCTGGCCACCTTGCTATGACGAGCTCTGGGAACGGCTGCTGACCCGGCACGGCAAGCAGAACGGCACCCGCGCGATGGTGGCGGTGGTCGGTTTGGCTCGGGAGTTCGGTCATGACGCGCTGCGCGTCGCGATCACCACGGCGGTGTCGCTCGGCGCGTGCGATGTCGCGGCGGTGCGCTATCTGCTGACCGAGGCCGGGCTGCGCAAAAGCCAGCCTGCTGCGATCGATGTCGGCGACCTCGCCCGTTACGACCGGCCGCTGCCGACGATGGCGGAGTATGACGTGCTGCTGTCCGGGCCGTGCGCGGGGACCGCGTGATGAGCGATCTGCAGGAGCAAGCGATCCGCCAGCACTGCAAGACACTGCGCATGCCGACGATCGGCGGGCAGTTCGCCCGGCTCGCCGAGGCCGCGACACGCGAGGGTCAGACGCATATCGGCTACCTCGAGGCGCTGCTGGCGGCCGAGATGGAGGAGCGGGAGAGCCGGTCAATTGCGCGTTTGCTGCACGATGCGCGGCTGCCGCGGATGAAGACGCTCGACGAATTCGAGTTCGACCGCTCCGGCGTTGCAGCATCGCAGCTCCGGGCGTTGGCCGAGGGCGAGTATGTCGCCAAGGCCGAGCCGATCCTGCTGATTGGCGAAGCTGGCACAGGCAAGACCCATCTCGCGACAGGCTTGTGCGTCGCGGCCTGTCGCCAGCGGCGCCGGGTGCGGTTTACGACGGCGACGGCGCTGATCAACGAGCTGGCGGAGGCGGCGCATGCCAATCAGCTCAGTCGCGCGCTCGGTCGATGGGAGCGGCTCGACCTGATCTGCATCGACGAACTCGGCTATGTACCGCTCGCCGAAACTGCCTGCGAGTTGATGTTCCAGGTGATTGCCGACCGGGCGGAGAAGGCGGCAGTGATTGTGACCACCAATTTGCCGTTCTCGGAATGGTCGCAGGTGATCCCGAACCCAAGGTTATGCAAGGCGCTGATCGACCGGCTGACCGACCGTGCGCACATCGTCACCACGGGCGCCGATTCATACCGGTTCCGCCGCACGACCGCTCAGCGCAAGACGGCAAAGACGTAGCAGGAGGACCCAAGCAAGACGCTCAGGGACGGTGCGAGCCTCACGCTCCGCGCCAGCCAGTTATCTACCGGGAGGTGGGCCAGAATTCATCAGCACAAGTGGGCCGGAATTCGTAGACACAGCCATCAATAAGGAGTGCTATGTGCGGTCGCCGCGCTAAGCAATCAAATGGGTTCTCAAACAGGTTGAAGCTAGCCGCCGCCAAAGTGGCTGCCATGCGCCGAACGAGCGCTTGGTGTTGAGCTGTACGGCGCTGCCGGAGGGCGATATTGTCGGCGAGGTCCACAAGGGTTTGGCCACCCTCTGCGTAATTAGGTGTCGCCGCTATCGTCGCTGCTGTAGCCTCTTTGGGAGCAATCTTTCTGCGCGCAGGCGTTGCGCCGCGTGCAGCCATTTGTGAATTCGCCAGCTCGACGCCATCCTCCGCAACCACGGGAAAAGCGAGCGGGTAAGCAAGATTCTGTGACTTTATTATGTCGCCGACCTGAACGGCTATGCTCGGCAGAATCTTTACGGCATTGGCCGCGTTGGCTTCGCCGATCGCCAACTCCTGCCGGATCGCCTGGAAGTCCATCGCAGCGAGACGGCTTACCCGTCGGTATTCAGCGGCGCTGTCGTCCCTAGCTTCTAGCGCAAGCAGAAGCTTGCGGCTCTCAATCCCGGGGTTATCGGAAACCAAACGCAAGAGGATACGGTATGGATGGCTCACCGTGCCGCCATCATCCTCTAGAATGAGCGCCAGCACGGCATCGCGCCACAGAGCATGGAGAGCGACGTGACCGACCGCACCAAGCACTTCTTGTCCCCGCTCGGTCACCTGCCAGCCGCCTCCTCGGTCACCGTGCAAGAAGCCGCAGACCTGTAGAGTCCTGCGCATTTCCCTGGCAACCGTCCGAGTGCCTTGACTGGACGGAGGCTTCTGTTGTTCCCGTAGCAGCATCTGCTCCACATCGCCGCCTGTGCGATCCGTGTACAATCCCGCTCGGGCGAGAGCCGCGCCGAATGCAGCATCGTCACCCAAAGCCACGTCGTCACCAATGACTGAAGCGGCCACCCGGAGCGCCTGAGTGAGCTTGTCTAGCAGTGCATACTGGTGCGGGAAATTCTTCACTATAGCGTCGCACGCCTCCCCCAAGCGGCCGAGCCTACCCGCGCTTTATCGGACGGTCGAATCCGATCCTAATGCTTATTGGCGGACTAATTTCTTATTAGGCACGCAGCCAACTCAAACTGACCCACTACCTAAGGGCTGCTCGAGTAACGACCAGAACCCGGTCTTGCGAGGGTGCTCCCGCTTCAGCCGCGCCATGAACGCCTCGTGCGTCTCCAATCCATCCTCCTGCGGCAGCAGCATCAGCAGGCCGGCGCAGGCGCGGATGTCGCGCGCGGCAGATCGTGCCGCGCCGCGTGGTACAGGAGCGGCGTCTTTGGGCAGGGTTGAGCTGCCTGTCAGGCTGCTAGAGCAGGCAAGCTGACGCGTGGATCATCGCCGAGTGGGGCGATCGTTTCCAGATGCTTTGGGGCGAGCGCGGCCGGATGGCAGGCTGGCGTTCTTCGAAGAGGTAAGGAGCCCTATGCTACAGAAAACTGCAAATGCCCGGTGCTCGGGTTCATTCAGCCCTGACGATACACTGACCGTTGTCGTTGAGATGAGCAGCTCCACCTGGCTTGTCGCCGGTCTGATCCCTGGTGTCGAGCGCCGACCGATGAAGAAGCTGGACCCGGATCAGGACCAGCTGCTGGCGCTATTGGAGCGCTGGCGGCAAGAGGCGGCGGCAGATGGTGGTGCGATCAGCCGGGTCGTGCTCGCCTACGAAGCGGGACGAGACTTCCGGCTGGCGCGCTGGTTGCGGGCACGCGGGATCGAAGCTCACGTGATCCATGCCAGCAGCGTTGCGGTCTCGCGTGACCGTCGGCGCGCCAAGACGGACCGACTCGACACCACGCTGCTAATGCGCGTTTTGCTGGGCTGGCTGTGCGGCGAGCCGGGGCATTGCACGATGGCAACCGTGCCAGAGATGGACGAGGAGGACGCCAAGCGGCCGACACGGGAGCGTGAGAACCTGGTCGGGGAGCGTACCAGGCTGATCAATCGTATGAAGGCTGCGCTTGCCCGCCTGGGGATCCGCGGCTTCAATCCGGCCCTGCGTAAGGCAGCGAATGGGCTGGAAACGCTACGCACGCCCGAGGGCAATGTTGTGCCGGAACGCGCACTGGCGGAGATGCGCCGTGCCATGTCACGGCTGTGGTTCGTCGAAGGGCAGATCGCCGAGGTCGAGCGGGAGCGGCAGCACCGACTCGAGGCTAACGCTGTGGGATGTAATCGGACCGACACCATGGTCTGCACTCTCGCGCGCGTCGTCGGTGTCGGGGTGGAGACGGCCGACATGCTGGTGCATGAGATCTTCGCGCGCGATTTGCGCGACCGCCGAGCCGTTGCCCGCTACGCTGGGCTCACCGGGTCGCCCGACGAGAGTGGTTCGCGTCGTCGGGAAAGAGGCCTGTCGTGCGCGGGGAATGCCCGAGTACGCAGAGGCATGGTGCAATTGGCGTGGCGCTTCCTCGTGTTTCAGAAGGACAGCGCATTGGTGCGATGGTATCGCCAACGTACCGCTGAT
This sequence comes from Acetobacteraceae bacterium, assembly GCA_965276815.1. Taxonomy (GTDB): domain Bacteria; phylum Pseudomonadota; class Alphaproteobacteria; order Acetobacterales; family Acetobacteraceae; genus JAVVHH01. The sequence goes on from CBDIBE010000007.1 coordinate 246,950, forward strand.
GGGCGGGGTAGGACGCGCATGGCGATGGTTGTGGCACTCGCGCGCAAGCTTCTGGTCGCGCTGTGGAAGATGACACGAACGGGCGAGGTGCCAGAGGGCGTTCATCTGCGAGCTGAGGCGCTCTGCGGGCACCTAATGGTCGGGGCGATTTGGCGGCCATGCCGCCCGGTCGCTAACGAGTCTGAGGTGGTGGCAACCCGGTACATGACATGGTCCTGAGTACCATCTTCCAGATAGGGACCGCCGCCCCGGAGCCTAGTACGGAAGACTCCCCATACAAGGGTCATGTAGCGGGCGCGCTGCACGGCCCATTCATCGTTCTGCTCCAGCAGCAAGGCGCCGATTAGCCGGGTGATGGCGGCCTCATTGAGGAAGATGCCGACAACGTCGCTGCGCCGCTTGATCTCATGGTTCACACGCTCGATGGGATTTGTGCTGTGCAGCTTGGTCCGGTGCGGGGCCGGGAACCCCATGTAGGCCAGCACGTCAGCTTCGGCCTCGTCCATCAGCGTGGCCAGCTTGGGCAAACGCGGGCGAGCTTGATCGGCCACCTCGCGCCACTGCTTGCGGGCGGCAGCGGCATCGTCCTGGGCGAACGCGGTTCCGATCCAAGCGGAGACGATGCGGCGCTGGATCTTGCCCGCATAAGCGAGGGCATTGCGCATGAAATGCACGCGGCACCTTGCCATGTGGCGCGGAGCACCTTGGTGATCGCAGCTTTCAGCCCCTCGTGCGCGTCGGAGACGACCAGCTTCACCCCGCGCAGGCCGCGGCGGGCGAGGCTGCGCAGGAACTCGACCCAGAACGGCTCGGCCTCGCTGTGGCCGATGGTCATGCCGAGCACTTCGCGCCTGCCATCGGTGTTGACGCCGACGGCCACGATCACGGCGACGGAGACGATCTGGTGGTTTCGCCGGACCTTCACGTAGGTGGCGTCGAGCCAACATAGGGCCAGTCGCCCTCGATTGGCCGGGCCAGGAAGGCGTGCACGCGTTCATCGATCTCGGCACAGAGGCGCGACACCTGGCTCGTGCTGATGCCCTCCATGTTGAGCGCCTTGACCAGGTCATCGACCGAGCGGGTCGAGATGCCCTGGATGTAGGCTTCCTGGATCACCGCCGTCAGCGCCTTCTCGGCCAAGCGGCGCGGTTCGAGGAAGCTGGGAAAGTAGCTGCCTTTGCGCAGCTGCGGGATGCGCAGCTCGACGCTGCCAGCCCGCGTATGCCAGTCGCGGTCGCGATACCCGTTGCGCTGGTTGACCCGACCGTCACTGCGCTCGCCGTGCCCGGTGCCGCATGGCCCGACGCAATTGTGGCGGCAATTCAGGATAAACCTCTTTGAGTCGCTCCAGAATGTCGGGGGTTGAGGGCATTCGTTCTTTTTCGTCAAGTTCGGAGACTGCAAAGCACAAACCACCCTGCAGTGGTTTGGGCAAGTCTGCCCCTCCGTTCGTCGTGCCAGCGTGGTCATCACTGATGGGAGGTGCTTTTGGCCGAGCGTCGGCCGCTCCTGGTTCGCCGTGAGCGCGATGTTGACATCGAGCTGACCGCCTAGTTACAGATATTCTCTAGGATGAGCACTGCATTCTATATGGGGAATGGTTCCCGGTTGGGCGGCGCCGAACTCCCGGCGAGCCGCCACGGTCTTGACCTGGTAGAATAGCAGCCGTTGCCGCCGGAACGGGCCAAAACCTCAAGCTGGCTTTGAATTCAGGAGGAAACCAGATGAAGCAAACCAAAGGGTGGAGCAGACGCACTGTTCTCGCCGGCCTTGGCGCCGGAACGGTGATGGCCGCCACAGCCGGGAGAGCCCGGGCGGACGTGCCCGACGTGCTCAAGATCGGCGCGATCCTGTCCATGAGCGGCTCCTCGCCGTATTACGGCACCGTAATGAGCCGCGGTGCGCAAATGGCGGTCGACGAGATCAACGAGAAGGGCGGGGTGGGCGGCAAGAAGCTGCAGCTCGTCATCGAGGATCATAAGAGCGGCAACACGCAAGCGGCGGTCGACGGAATGAATCGGCTGATCACGCTGGAAAACGCGCAAGCTGTTCTGCTCTCGTTTTCCGGGCCGACGGTTGCCGTCGCGCCGCTTTCGGAACAGAAGCAGATCTTCGTCATGAACGGCGGCGGCGTCAGCCCGAAGATGATCGGCGTCTCCAAATACATGTTCCACAACCGGGCCTTGGCCTCCGACCTGGCAACCGGCATCATCGAACGCGCGCATGAGCGCGGTTTGAACAAGGTTGCCCAGATCGCGATCAAATCGGAGTTCGGCGATTCCGCGATTGCAGCGTCAAACGATGCGGCCAAGCGCCTGGGCATGAACGTGGTCGCGGTCGAGCAATTTGGCCAAGATGCGACCAACATCGACACGCAGGTCGCCAAGCTGCGCGCCGCCCAGCCCGACGCCATCGCCGATTGGCCGACCACGCCGCAATCGGGCATGGTGGTCAAGCACGTGCGGGAATTCGGCATGCGCCAGCCGGTCCTGGCGATGGAATGGACGGCGGAGGACACGAAGCTCGCCGGGGTCCAGAACGCCGAGGGTGTCGAGGTGCTGACCGACTATTTCGGCAAGAGCCCGGACAATCCCTGGGGCAACCGTTTCTTCGACGCGTACAAGGCCAAATACGGCGAGGATCCCGATTTCTACGCCGCGAATTACTATGAAGCGGTTTTCGTCATCGCCGAGTGTATCCGGCGCGCCCAGGCCAAAGGCGGCGATTGGTGGAGCGGCGCGCGCTTGACTGACGCCCTCTGGCAAGACCCGGCCTTCGACAGCGTCTACGGCGGCAAAATGACCTTCGGCAAAAACGGCGTCGCCCACAAGCGGGTCGCGCTGCTGCGCATTCATGACGGCCAACCGGTGCTCGACCATTACATGCAGACCAGCGCAACAGAGTGAGACAGCCGACGCGTGACGCCGGGAGCGCGCCATGGACCTGCTGATTCAGCTTCTCGTCACCGGGCTGATCAACGGCAGCCACTACGCGCTGCTGGGGATCGGCTTCGGGCTGATCTTTGGGACGACCGGTATCGTTCACTTCGCATACGGGCCGCTTTTCGCGGCCGCTGCCTACCTGATCTGGTGGTTGGCGGCGGTCGCTGGCTTGCCTTTTCTGCTGGCCACCGTGGTCGGCGCGGCGCTCGCCGCACTGCTCGGCATCCTATCGTATCTTGCGGTGTATCGGCCGCTGCTGCGCAGCCAATCGCCGCCCTTCGTGGTGTTGGTCAGCTCGCTGGGCCTGTTCGTCATCGTCTCCAATCTGATCGGCATCGTGTTTGGCACGGACGCGAAAACCGTTGATGTGCCCTACGGCGTCTACTTTCTCGGGGAGAGCGTGATCACCGGGGTACAGGTGTCGCAGGTGGTCGCGGTGATCGCGGTGGCGCTGCTGCTGCTTGGCTTTCTACGCTTCACCTCCTACGGCAACGCCGTCCGCGCGATGGCGGACAACGTGCAAATGGCACGCGTCATCGGCGTGCGAACGGAGCGGGTCACGATCCTGGTCTTCGGCTTGGGATCGGCGATCTCCGCGATCGCGGCGGCGCATATCCTGGTGCGCGACGGCGCGCTGCCCGGGATGGGCTTCCTGGCCGTGTTCTACGCGTTCGTCTGCGTCGTGGTCGGCGGCGTCGGGTCAATCTGGGGTGCGGCGCTCGGCGGCATCCTGGTCGGCATGGTCGAGAGTGCCGGCATGTGGAGAATCCCCAGCGAGTGGCAGTCCACGATCGCCTTCGTCGTGCTGTTCGCGGTCATCCTTTGGCGCCCGACCGGCCTGCTGAAAGGCGCCTGACCGGTCATGGACTACCTTTACCACGTCCTGGTCATGATGTGCCTGTACGTTGTTCTGGCAACGTCGTTCAACATCCTGATCGGGCTGGCTGGCCTTTTCGCGCTGGCGCACGCGACGTTCTACGCCATCGGCGCGTACACCACCGCCATTCTCACGCTTCGCTTCGGTCTGCCGTTCCCCATCCCGCTGCTGATTGGGGCGGCGCTGGCCGGGGTGATCGGCTGCGCGTCGGCTGTGCCGGCGATGCGCGTTGGCGGCCACTACCTCGTGGTGATCACCCTGGCGCTGCAGATCATCGTCATCGACGCGCTGCGCAATCTGCAGGACCTGACCGGCGGGCCGGACGGCCTGAACGGGATTCCCGGCATTGTCCTGTTCGGCTGGCCGTTGTCCACGCCATTGCGTTTTTTGGGCTTGGCGGCCGCCGTCGCGGCGCTCTGCCTCCTGATCGCCTGGCGCACGGAGCGCTCGCCGTTTGGCCGCGCGCTGCGCGCCTTGCGCGAGAACGAGCTGGCCGCCGCCGCGGTGGGCAAGGACGTGGTCGGCATGAAGCTGAAAGCGTTCGCGCTCTCCGCCGGGCTGGCAGCTGTCGCGGGATCGCTGCTCGCGCAGTATATCGGCTTCGTCGGCCCGCAATCCTTCACGGTTGACGAGACCATCTTCATTCTCGGCATGGTGATCCTGGGTGGCACGGGCAATACGCTCGGCGCCGCGCTTGGCGCCGTCGTGCTCGTAGCGTTGCCGGAGGTGTTGAAGTTCGTCGCCTTGCCGCCGGCGACGGCGGACATGATGCGCAACGTGCTCTACGGGCTGATCCTCATCCTGGTGCTCCGGATCCGGCCGCGCGGGCTGCTGCCAGAGCAGCATGGGGCTCCGCGGGCCGCGCCCGGCTCTGCCGAGACCGCGACACCCCGGCCGAAGGACACGGTTCCGGCGATCCTGCGCGCCGTTGGCCTGCAGAAGCGGTTCGGCGGCATTCGGGCGGTGAACGGGGTCGATATCGAACTGCATCCCGGCACCATCACCGGCCTCATCGGCCCCAACGGGGCCGGCAAGACAACCGCCTTTAACCTGCTGACCGGCTTTCTGCAGCCGGATGAGGGGCACGTCACCTATCGCGGGCGGGAGATCACCGGGCTGCGGCCGCACGCGATCGTCTCCGCCGGCGTGGCCCGCTCGTTTCAGGACCTGCGCCTGTTTCGCGGCATGTCGGTGCTGGAGAACGTGCTGGTGGCGATGCCGGACCAAACCGGGGACCGGCTGTTCGCCAACTTCCTACGGCCCTGGAAGGTGGCCGCGGAGGAGCGCCGCAACGCCGCCCGGGCTCGGGCGCTGCTGGCCCATGTCGGGCTGAACGCCAACCCGCTGGGCTCGACCGACAATCTCTCCTACGCGGAGGAGAAGCTGCTGGTAATCGCCCGGCTTCTCGCCACCGACTCCCGTGTGCTTCTGCTGGACGAACCGCTTTCCGGGCTGGATCCCGTGACGCTGAATGAGATCCTGCCAATTATTCGCCAACTGGCAGCCTCCGGGCACACGATCTGCGTCGTCGAGCACAATCTCGACGTGATCCGCGGCTTGTGCGACACGGCCTGCTATCTCGACAACGGGAAGGTGCTGGCGACCGGCGAGCCGGACGTGCTCATGCAGGACCCGCATTTGGTGCAGAGCTACCTGCGGTGAATGGCCCATTCCTCGCCGTTCAAGGCCTGACCACCCGTTACGGCAAGCGCGCCGCGATCGAAGATGTCGGGTTCGAACTCGCTGCGCAGGACGTGTTGCTCGTGCTTGGCCATAACGGTGCCGGCAAGACAACGCTGTTGAGCTCCATCTTCGGGCTCGTTCGCCCCAGCGCCGGTCGCATCACCTATCGCGGCCAAGACATCACGCTGCATGACCCGGCGCGCAACGTCACCGACGGCATCGCCTACGTGCCGCAGGGCCATGGCATCTTCCCGCGCCTTTCGGTGGCCGAGAACCTGGCCCTGGGCGGGCTCACTGTCCGCGACCGCCACTTGCTGCCGGAGCGGCTGCGCAACATCCAGGCCCTGTTCCCGATCCTTAAGCAGCGGGTCGGGCAGCGCGCCGGCACGATGTCTGGCGGGCAGCAGCAGATGCTGGCCATTGGCATCGCGCTGATGCACGCGCCGGCGCTGCTCATCTTGGATGAGCCGTCCATCGGCCTTGCGCCGAACCTGGTGGGCGAAGTCATGCAGGCGATCGGGCGCATCAACCGCGACATGGGAACCACCACCGTCGTCGTCGAGCAGAACATTGAGGCGAGCCTGCCCATCGCCGGCCGGGTCATGATCTTGAAGATGGGCCGCAAAGTTTATGACGGTCCGCCCGGCCAGCTCGGCGACCGCAACTACCTGATGACCTTCTTCTAACAGCCAGGGGACGATCGGCATTCATGCCTAAAATTCTCATCGTTGGCGCGCTCGGCGCGGTGGGCCATTCCGCGCTGGAGCATTTTGAGCGCTTGCCGGATTGGGAGGTCGTCGGCATGTCGCGGCGCACGCCGGAGTTCCCCACGAGGGCGAGCTGGATTTCCGCCGACCTGCGCGATGCCGATGACACCAAGGAGAAGCTGGCCGGGCTGCGCGACGTCACGCATATCGCCTACACCGCCGTTTACGAGAAGGCAGACGTCACACGCGGCTGGTCCGAGTGGGACCACGTGGAGATCAATCTCGCCATGCTGAAGAACCTGGTCGAGAGCGTCGAACGGGGCTCGCCGGGACTGCGGCACATTACGCTGATGCAGGGCACCAAGGCGTATGGCGGCCATCTTGGTCCGTTCCGCCAGCCTGCGCGCGAGAGCGACCCGCGCTACATGGGCCCGAACTTCTACTACCCGCAGATGGATTGGCTTGCCGAGCGGCAGCAGGGCAAGGGCTGGTCCTGGACGGTTCTGCGACCGCAGATCGTCTGCGGCGTTGCGCTTGGCTCGCCGCTGAACATCATCAGCGCCATCGGCGTCTTCGCGGCGGTGTCGCGCGAGTATGGCATTCCGTTGCGCTTTCCGGGCGGCCCGGAACGGATCGGCGAGGCGACCGACGCACGGCTGATTGCGCGTGCGATGGAGTGGGCGGGGACGCATGACAGCGCCGGCAACCAGGTCTTCAACGTCACCAACGGCGACGTCTACATCTGGCAGAATATCTGGCCGCGCGTCGCCGAACTGTTCGGCATGGAATCGGCGCCGCCGCATCCGTTCTCGTTGGCGCGCGTGATGCCGCAGAATAAGCCGATTTGGGAAACCGTGGTCCGCAAATACGCTCTGATGCCCAATGCCTATGAGCACGTCGTGCCCTCCTGGCAGTTTGCCGACTTCCTGCTCGGCTACGGCCAGCGCCCCAATCCGCACCATATGAGTACGATCAAGATCCGCCGCGCGGGCTTCGCCGACTGCGTCGATACGGAGGACATGTTCGTCGAGCTGCTGAGCGAGATGCAGGACCGGCGCATCTTGCCCGGGAGGAGCAAGGTCTCTTGAACCCGGACAGCTTCCAGCCGGAATGGCAGCATGTCAGCGAGCTGGTCGCGGCGCGCGGCCGGGCCATGCCCGATCGGCTGGCGGTCGAGGTCTGCGGGCAGCCGATGACCTATGCCGAGCTGGACGCGGCCGCCAGCCGAGTCGCCTGGAATCTGGCCCGGGTGGGCGTAGGCAAGGGCGACCGCGTCGCCAATCTGGCCTTCAACTGCCTCGAGCAGCTTCTGGTTTGGTTCGGGGCCAACCGGCTTGGTGCGGTTTGGGTGCCGCTCAACGCCACGCTGGAAGGGCGCGATCTCGTTTATGCGCTGTCCGACGCCGCGCCGAAGGTCGTGTTTGTCGATACGGAGTGCCGGGGGCGGCTGGATACGATTTGGGCCGAGCTGGCGCGCCCGCCGGAACGCGTGCTGATCGAGGGCGACGACGAAGGGTCGTTCGCGGGTTTCCTGTCACCGGACGGGACGCCGCCGGCGGTCGACATCCTCGGCTCCGACCCGGCCGTCATCATCTACACGGGCGGCACGACCGGGGCGCCAAAGGGTGTGGTGCTGCCGCACATGGCGTGGATCGCGTCGGGCTACCGCTACATTGACACGTTTGCGGTCGGGCCGGACGACCGGCACATGTGCGTGACGTCGCTGTTCCACAATGCCGGGCTGATGATCGGCACGATGGGCCCGATCGTCGCCGGCATCCCGACCTTCGTCGAGCGTTGGTTCAGCGCCAGCAATTTCTGGCGCCGCGCGTGCGAGACCGGGGCGACGGTGATCGACCCAATCGGCACGATGGTGACCTTGCTGTGCCACCAGCCGCCCGGCCCGCTCGACCGTGCGCACAAGGTGCGGGTTTCGCTCGGCGTGCTGAGCCAGGTTCCACCGACCATTGCTGACACGTTCCGGATCCGTTTCGGCCTGAAGATCGTGAACGTCTACTCCCTTTCGGAAACTGGCGGCGTGCTGATCGTGCACAACAAGGCCGACTCGCCCAAGCCGGAAGCGAATGGCAAACCGTGGGGCTGGTGCGAAATTCGGATCGTGGACGAAGCCGATCGGGCGCTGCCGCCGGGTCAGCCCGGCGAGATCACGATGCGCCCCACGGTTCCGTTCACCTTCATGCTCGGCTATCTCAACAATCCCGAGGCGACCGTTCGCTGCTTTCGCAACCTATGGCTCCATACCGGCGACATCGGCTACCTCGACGCGGACGGCTATTTGTTCTTCACGGGGCGGCAGGTGCATTGGCTGCGGACCCGGGGCGAGAACGTCTCTGCATACGAGGTCGAGACCATTATCAGTGCCTATCCCGGCGTGCGCGAAGCGATCGTCGTCGGTGTTCCGGCAGCGCTCGGCGAGGAGGACGTTAAGCTGTTCGTCATCCCGCACGACGATGTAGAGATCGACCCGGCGACGCTCTACCGATGGTGCCAGGGGCGAATGGCGCCGTTCAAGATCCCGCGCTTCATTGAGCTGGCTGACGAATTTCCGCGCTCCTCCACCAAGCGGGAAGTGGAGCGCCACAAGCTGAAGGCGCAGCTGAACGAACACGCCTGGGACGCCGAGCTCGTCTTCGGCCGCCTCAGCCTGCGCACTGGCGCACGCTCCGCACAGCAACACCGATGATCGGGAATAGCAATGCACACGCTCTTCTACGAGGATATCACCGTCGGGCAGATCTTTCGTAGTCCCGGACGAACCGTGACGGAGGCCGACAACACCTTTTTCTGCATGCTCTCCGGTGACTGGAATCCGGTCCACGCCAATGTCGAATATTCCAAGAATACCCGCTACGGGCAGCGGATCGTGGCCGGGCTTTTCGGCGTCACGCTCATCACGGGCGCGATGACCCAGTGGGGAATCTTCGAGGGATCGGCGATCGCGATGCTGAACCTCACGGAGTGGGCCTTCAAAGGGCCGATCCTGATCGGCGACACGCTGACCATCGAGATGGAGATCGCCGGCAAGCGTCTGACCTCGAAAGGCGACGCTGGCATTATCGAGCGTCGGTTCAGGTTGCTGAACCAGAGTGCGGCGGTCATTCAAGCCGGCTCGTCGGACATGATGATCGCGCGCCGTCCGGCGTCCACATAGACGATCAGCCCGAGCCTCGATTCGGCCGCGGTCGAAGGCCTGTGGGTTTCTGGTGGAACAGCCCGCCGGACAGGAGCTTCTTGTAGGCGCCCACGACTGCTTCGGGCATGGCCGCCGGCTCGAGCTGGTCGGCATAACGGCGGCAGAGATATTCCCTGGCACCCATCAGCATATGGACCAGGGCCTCCGCCTCTTCGTTGCTGAACTCGCCGATGCCATCGCGGTCCCGCGCGCGCTTCAGGACGCGGACATAGGCGGTGGCCACAGTTTGCAAGTGACGGCGATAACCGTGGGGGGCCAACATCTCCGCCTCGACCAAGATGCGCAGGAAGCCGGGCATATAGCGCACATAGGCGAAAAAGGCGCGGAACCGGTCAAGCTCCTTGTCCGCCTCGCTGACGTTCCGGCGTGTGCGCTCGCCGATGAAGCGCAGCATGTCCTTGCCGACCTCCGGCAGCAAATCGTCGAGCAGCTCCTGCCGGCTGTTGAAGTAGTTATAGAACGTCCCCTGGGCGACCCCGGCTGCCTCGGTGATGCGCGCGATCGAGGCCTCGGCATAGCCGTCGCGCCCGACGATGGCGGCGGCCGCGTCGAATAGCCGTTGACGGGTGACCTGGTTGCGTTCGGCGCGCGTGAGCTTGCCCGGCGAACCCGGCTGCAGCGTTGCCTGGGCCGAATGGTTCATGCGCGCGCGGCATTCGCTGGACGCCCGACCAACTCCTCGCGCAGCACGCGCTTGAGAACCTTGCCGGACGGGTTCCGTGGCAGGCTGTCACGCAGCACCAGCTCCTTTGGGATCTTGAACGATGCGAGCCGGCCGCGGCAGTGCCGGGCGAGCGCCGGCAACTCGAGCGTGGCGCCTTCGGCGAGCGCCACGACCGCAACGGGGCGTTCGCCCCAAGTGTCGTCGGGCACGCCGATCACGGCCGCCTCTTGCACCTCGGGCAACTCGTAAAGCACGCGCTCCACCTCGGAAGACGCGATGTTCTCTCCGCCGGAGATGATCATGTCCTTCTTGCGATCGGTGAGGAACAGGAACCCATCCGCGTCCAGGTAGCCGACGTCGCCGGTGCGGAACCAATCGTCATGGAACGATGCGCTGGTCTTCTTGGGATCGCGCCAGTAGCCCTTCGTGACCTTTGGGCCGCGCAAGCAAATCTCGCCGCTCTCGCCGGCGGGCACCGGCTCGCCGAGCTCGTCGCGGATCCCGATCTCGACATGCGCCAAGGCCCGCCCGGTGGACCCGATCTTCTCGATTTCGCGCCCGGGCTCCATCATCGTGTCGCCGCCACAGGTCTCGGTCAGTCCGTAAGCGTCGATGTAGCGTGCGTTCGGGAAGACGCTCGTGAAGGCGCGGATGCGCGCCTCCGGCGTCTTCTCACCGCCGCCCACCGCCCAGCGCAGGCTCGACAGATCGTGCGCTACACCCTCGGCGGCGTGGCGCAGCAGACCGCCGGTCATCACCGGCGCCAGCCATATCCCGTCCAGCCGTTCGGCAGCGATCGCCGCGAACACCGCCTCCGGATCGAACTCACGCTGCACGCAGATCAGCCCGCCGTGCCAGAGCACGGCCAGGCCCGGCAGGTCGTAGGCGCCCACATGGTAAAGCGGGCCGACGACCAGCAGCCGGCTTTGCGGGCCCAAGCCGAGCGCGATCGCGTGGTCGGCGCATTTCCAGTAGAAATTCTCGTAGCTGTGCGTCACCCCTTTCGGCCGGTCGGTGGTGCCCGAGGTGTACATAAGCCGGAACAAATCCGCGGTTTGCCGACGCGTTGGAGGGATCCGGGCTGCACCCTCCGTCAGGCGCCGGGCATCCGCCTGCGCGTCGGCATCCACCAGGACCACGGGCGCCGGCCCGGCGGCGCTGGCCTGCAACTGCTGGTCAGCGACCAGCAGCTTCGCGCCGGAATTGCCGACGATGTAGGCGACCTCGTCGGCTGACAGGCGGAAGTTGATCGGCAGGAACACGCCGCCGACATGGCCGACGGCGATCGACACCACGATGAAAGCGGCGCTGTTCTTCATCAGCATGGCTACCACGTCGCCTTCCCCGACGCCGCTGGCGGCAAGCCAGCCGGCCACGATCTCGACCTCTTCGAGCAGGCACGCGTAAGTCAGTCGCCGTCCCGCGTATAGCAGGGCCTCCCGATCGGGCGTCATCCGGGCGTGCAAGGCGATGAAGCTGGACAGGTTGACCATGGTGCGCTCCCCCAATCCGGTCTGCCCCCGTGCGGGCAGGATTTCACCCTTTCATAGCGCAACGAGTCGCGGCCGTGCGACAATAAATGAGCTATGACTCATTATTCATCCTATGCTAGTCAGATCCCGAAGGCGCCCCCGAGCGCCTCGTGGAGGAGCATGGAGAACGTGCAGCTTCTAGGCCTCTACCGCCAGCTCGTCCTCGTCCGCCGGGCCGAGGAGCGGTTAAGCGTTCTGTTCGCCGATGGCGAGGTGCCCGGCTTCATCCACCTCAGCATCGGCCAAGAGGCTTGCCCCGTGGGCGTCATGAGCGCCCTTGGTCCGCAGGACACGATCGCCTCCACCCATCGCGGCCATGGCCACGCAATTGCCAAGGGCCTGCCGCTGCGCGGCTTCTTCGCCGAGCTGCTGGCTCGCGACGAGGGGCTGTGCCGGGGGCGCGGCGGCTCGATGCACGTGGCCGACATGCAGGTGGGCATGCTCGGCGCCAATGGGATCGTCGGCGCCGGGCTCTCCATCGCGCTTGGCTCGGCGCTGGCGCATAAGAGCTTGGGCCGCCCCGCGATTGCGGTCGCGTTCTTCGGCGACGGCGCGCTCGCCGAAGGGCTGCTGCATGAGTGCCTCAACCTGGCCTCGCTGTGGCGGCTGCCGCTGCTGTTCGTGTGCGAGAATAACGGCTGGAGCGAGTTCCAGCCGAGCGACCGGCAGATCAGCTTCGCCCTCGGCAATCTGGCTCAGGCGCATGGCATTCCCTGGTTCAGCGTCGACGGCAACGACGTCGCTGCGGTCGCCATGCTGGCCGCGGAAACGACGCGGCTGGTCCGCAGCGGCGCGCCAGCGGTGCTGGAGTGCCGAACGACGCGCGTGCGCGGTCACTTCGAGGGAGACGCACAGAAATACCGCGATCCCGTGGAGGTCGAGCGGCTGGCGGAGCGCGATCCGCTCCGAATCACGGCTGCCCAGCTTCTGGCGGGGGGAAGCACGGAAGCGGCGCTGGCCCGCCTGCGCGAGGAGGTGGAGGCGGACATCGAGGACGCGGTCGCCCGCGCCCGCAGCGGGCACGATCCTGATTTTGCTGCAGCCGCCCGGGATGTTTATACGCCGGCACGGGCAGCCTAATGGCCGAGACCCGCTACATCCGCGCCGTCAACCAGGCCTTGGCCGATGCGCTGGAGGCGGATCCCACCGTGATCGTCTTCGGCGAGGACGTGGGTGAGGCCGGCGGCTCGTTTGGCGCGACCCGCGGTCTCCGGGACCGGTTCGGCCCAGGCCGCGTCCTCGATACGCCGATCTCCGAGGCGGCCATCGCCGGCGCCGCCGTTGGCGCCGCGCTGTCCGGGCTGCGACCGGTGGTCGAGATCATGTTCATGGATTTCACCACGCTGGTCATGGACGCGCTGGTGAACCAGGCGGCCAAGGCGCGCTTCATGTTCGGCGGCCAAGGCTCGGTGCCCATGGTGCTGCGCACGCCTCATGGTGGCGGTCTCGGTGCGGGCCCGCAACACTCACAATGTCTGGAGGCCTGGTTTGCCCATGTTCCTGGCCTGAAACTCGTCTGCCCCGCCGATCCAGCCAGCGCTTACGGCCTGCTCCGCGCCGCCATTGCCGATCCCGATCCGGTCATCGTGGTCGAGAATAAAGCGCTATACGCGATGAAGACCGAGACGACCGAGCCGCTTGCCCCGATCCCGATCGGCAAGGCGGCGACGGTCCGGCCGGGTCGGGATGCGACGCTGGTCGCCTACGGCGCGGCGGTGCGCACCGGCCTGCGAGCGGCAAACGCCCTGGCCGCCCATGGCGTGGAGCTCGAAGTCATCGACCTGCGCAGCCTGCAGCCCTGGGACGAGGACGCGGTGCTGCAATCTTTGGCGCGCACGCACCGGCTGGTCATTGCGCACGAGGCCGTCGAGGCCTTTGGCATCGGGGCCGAGATCGCCGCCCGCATGGCCGATATTGGCTTCGACGAGCTGGATGGTCCGATCGTTCGTGCCGGCGCGCCCTTCATGCCAGTGCCGTTCTCCAAGGTTTTGGAGACCGCCTATCTCCCATCGTCCGACGCCATCGTCCGCGCCGTGCGCCGCACCCTCGATTGAGTTCAGGAGTCCGCCATGAACGACCGTGTCCTCCTCGAGCGCCGCAACCAGATCGCGCTGATCACCATCAATCGCCCGGCGACATTGAACGCGCTCGACATGGAAACCTTGTCGGCGCTGGACGCCGCGGTCGGGGAGGCGGCGAGTGATGCCTCACTGCGCGTTCTGGTGTTCACGGGGGCAGGGGATCGCGCCTTCGTGGCGGGCGGTGACATCGCCGACCTCAACGCCCGGCAAGGCCTGGCGCATTACCTCGAGTTGGGCGAACGGCTGCACAGCGTGTTTCGCCGGATCGAAACCGTGGACAAGCCGACGATCAGCGCCGTGAACGGCTGGGCGCTGGGTGGCGGGACGGAGTTGCTGCTCTGCACGGACATCCGGGTTGCCGCCGAGGGTGCGCGCTTCGGCCTGCCCGAGATCACCCTGGGCTTGTTTCCCGGCGCGGGTGGATCGCAACGGCTGACCCGGCAGATCCCACTCTGCAAGGCGAAGGAGCTGATGTTCCTCGGTGACCGCATCACCGCCGCGGAGGCCGAGCGCCTGGGGCTGATCAACCGCGTTGTCGCCCCGGAGGCGCTGCTGCCCACCGTGCTGCAAATGGCCGAGGCGATCGCCCAGAAATCGCCGCTGGTGCTGAAGCTGCTGAAACGCGCGTTGACCGATGGCGATGAGATGCCGTTGCGCGCCGCTCTCAGGCATGAGCAGGCGATGATCGGCCTGGTCCTCGATTCGCAGGACGCGCACGAGGGTTGCTCGGCGTTCCTTGAGAAGCGGCAAGCGAACTTCAGGGGCGCCTGAGTCGCGTCCGGACCTCGTGATGACGGCCCCGATCCTGATGCCCAAGCTGGGCCTTACGATGACGGAGGGCACGCTTTCCGCCTGGAACGTCGCGCCCGGCGACACGGTCGCGGCCGGGGATGTGCTGTTCGTGGTCGAGACCGAGAAGATCGCGACCGACGTCGAAGCGCAAGCCGCCGGTCGGATCGATAGCATTTTGGTGCCGGCGGGCGAGGTCGTCCCTGTCGGGACCACCGTCGCCACGCTTGCGACAGAGGGGGCCGCTGCGTCGGCTGCTATTGAGCCCCACGGCATTCGCGTGATCGCCACGCCGCTGGCGCGCCGCCGCGCGCGCGAGGCAGGGATCGCTTTGTCGGACATTCCTGGGTCAGGCCCGCGCCGCCGGGTCAAGGTGGCTGATGTTGAATCGGCGTTGGCCAAGCGCAGTTCGGCCCCACCGCCGAGTCCCGCTGCCAGCCCGGCCGCGACCCGGCGACAGCCGAACGCCGTCGAACGCATTACCGCCCGCCGCCTTGCGGAGGCCAAGCGGACGATTCCGCATTTTTATGTTCAGGCCGAAGCCGACGTAACCGCGCTCCTCGCGCTGCGTGCGGAGCTGAACGCGCTGCCCGGTGCCACCCGCCTCAGCCTCACGCATTTCGTGGTCGCCGCCGTCGGCCGGGCCTTGCGCTCCATGCCCGAAGCGAACTTGGTTTGGGCGGACGACGCCTTCCTCGAGTTGGCGGGCATCGACGTTGGTGTTGTTGTGGATACGCCGCGTGGTCTGCTCGTTCCCGTTTTGCGTGGGGCCGGGGCGATGACCGTGGGCGGGATCGCTTCCGGCATGGATGCGCTCGTGCCGCGTGCGCGGGCCGGCCACCTCGAAGCGGAGGACCTCGAAGGCGGCGCAATCTCCGTGTCCAATGTCGGCATGTTTGGCGCCTCGTATCTGACGCCGATCGTCAATCCCGGCCAGTCCGCGATTCTTGGGGTGGCCGCCGTGCGCCCGGTGTTCCGCCCAGATGCTGCCGGGCAGCCCGCGCTACGCCAGGAGCTGGGTCTCGTGCTGTCCTGCGACCACCGCGTCTGGAATGGCGTGCGCGGCGCCCGTTTCCTCGATCACGTGACCCGAATCCTATCCAAACCGCTTGCGCTGCTGCGGGCGTAGGCTCAGACCAGGAGCGCGCCATGAATTTTGATCTCTCCGAGGAGCAGAAGCTGCTCGTCGCAACCGCGGAACGGATCGGGGCGAAATTCGGCCTGGACTACTGGCGCACGCTCGACGCCGAAAAGCGGTTTCCCGCCGAGATCTGGCAAGAGATTTGCGACGCAGGCCTTTGTGGAATCGCGATCTCCGAAGAGCATGGCGGTGCCGGCCTCGGCATGGTCGAAATGGTCCTGGCGATCGAAGCGCTCTGCGCCGCCGGCGGGGGTTCCACACTGAGCCAAATTTTTATGTGCAATCCCATCTTCGGCGGCATCACCCTGAGCAAGTTTGGCTCGCCAGAGATGAACGCCGAGTTGCTGCCCAAGCTGGTGGCCGGAAAGGCCATGTTCGCGATGGCGCTGACGGAGCCGGACGCCGGAACTAACTCGCTCGCCATCAAGACCTTTGCGCGTGTGGACGGGAACGGTTGGCGCCTGAACGGGCGAAAGATTTGGATCACGGCCGTGCCGCAGGCGACCAAGCTGCTGGTCATCGCCCGCACGCGCCGGGCCGAGGAGGTGCAGCGCAAGACCGACGGGGTCAGCTTGTTCCTGATCGATACCGACCGCGCCGGCGTTGCGCATCAGGCGATCGACAAGGTGGGGACCAATACCCTGCCGTCCAGCTCCGTGTTTTTCGATGACGTGCGCGTCGAGGGGCACGAGCTTGTCGGCACGCTGGACGGCGGGTTCCGGGAATTGCTGGAGACGCTGAATACGGAGCGGATTGTGACGACTGCCGGACTCGTCGGCGCGTCCCGGCTGGCGATCCGCTTGGCCGCCGAGTACGCCAAGGAACGCCGCGTTTTCGGCACCCAGCCGATCGGTGCGTATCAAGGCGTGCAGTTTCCGCTAGCAGAAGCGCATATTCAATCCGAGTGCGCCGCGGTGATGAATCTGAAGGCGGCGGCGTTGCACGACCAGGGTGCGCCGTATGGCAGCGAGGCGAACATGGCGAAGTGGCTCGCGGGTCACGCCGCGGCGCTCGCCACTGACCGCGCGATCCAAACGCTCGGCGGAATGGGCTACGCCAAGGAGTATCACGTCGAGCGTTTGTGGCGGGACGCGCGCCTGTTCCGCTTCGCGCCGGTCTCAGAAGAAATGGTTCTCAACTTCGTCGCCCAGCATGATTTGGGGCTGCCGCGCTCCTACTGATATCCTGCGGAAGGTTTGTCCCCGGGAGACGCACAATGTCGTGGAAGTGAGGAAAGCTCGGAGCTCCTGGTCTTGGTCACGGGCGGCTGTTCGGGCATTGGCGCCGCCTCCGCCGCTGCGCTGCTCGAGCTCGGGTATCGGCCTCTGCTTGCCGACATCCTGCCCCGTTCCGCCGCCCCCGGTTTGCTGCTGTGGGATGAGCCGTTCGATGCCGCAGAGGAGAACGGGGTCGAGGCCGGGATCGCCCGGATGGAGGCCATGCACGGCCCGATCCGAGGACTGGTGAATGCCGCGGGCGTGCTGGGCAAAATGCACCCGCCTGCTCGGCTTCGCATGTCTGATTGGGACCGGGAGATGGCAATCGATCTGCGCGGCACCTGGCTCGTGGCGCGCGGGGTGGGCCGACGGATGGCAGAACGCGGGCGCGGGGCGATCGTCAATGTCGCCTCCATCGCCGGCATGGCCTCGGCGCCGGCACATGCTTACGCGGCGGCAAAAGCGGCGGTGATCGGCTTGACCGTCGGCCTTGCTGCCGAATGGGAGCCGCGTCAGGTTCGGGTCAATGCAGTCTCGCCAGGATTCACCGCGACCCCGGCTTTGCGCAAAGGGATCGCCGCGGGCGCGCTCCGCACAGATGAGCTGACCCGTGGCGCCGCGCTCGGCCGACTGGTCGAGCCGGAGGAAGTGGGGCGCGGTTGCGTGGCTGATCAGCGGCGCCGCAAGCGGCAATACCGGCATCAATCTTCCGGTCGATGCCGGCGTGCTCGCCGGAACGGCTTGGCTCCCATACGGCGGGATGCGCAGCTAGCGCCCGTTCTCGAGCTCGTGTTGACACAGGTGGAGAGCCTCTCTAGCTAGCATTCTCTCTAGAGAATGATTAGCGAGGCAGTACCGGTCATGGAAACGCAGGTGCCGGAAAAGCTCGTTGGCGCGCTGGTGAGCGGATTGAAGATCGTCCGGTTATTGGCGCGCGCGAAGCTGCCGATGGGCGTAAACCGCATCGCTCGGGAGGCGGAGCTGAATCCGAGCACCTGTTTCAGTCTGCTGAAGACGCTCGTCCATGAGCGTTTGGTGACGTTCGATGCCAGCACGAAGACCTACTCGCTCGGGCTCGGTTTCGTCGAAATCGCCAGGGGCCTGCTGGAAACGGCCAGCTTCGGCCGCTTGGCCCGCCCGCATCTCGACGCACTCGCTGCCGAATATAACGTCACGACGACGTTGTGGCAGCGCTCCGGCGCAGATCGGATCGTGCTGGTCGAACGTGCGGACAACGACGCGGCGATCCGGGTCCACATGAACATCGGCCAGCGACTGCCGCTGTTTATTGGAGCGTTCGGGCGGTGCATGGCAGCGCATAGCGGCATGCGCGAGGAGGATTTGCGCGCCGAATTCGTCAAGCTGCGCTGGCAGGACCCGCCGAGCTTCGATGCGTGGCAGGTGGAGCTCGATGCGGCCCGGAGGTCCGGCTACGCGATAGATGCCGATCGCTACGTTCGAGGCGTCACCACCGTCGCGACGCCGATATTCAGTGCCGAGGGTCAACCGATCATGGCCATCAGCGTAATCGGCTTCAGCGGCCAGTTCGGCCCGGTGACGCTGACCTCACTGGCCGAGGCAGTTCGTGCGCGCGGGGCAGCGCTCAACGCGGCCATGGGCACGGTGATGTCCGAATCGCCAAGGCCGAAGCCAGGAAGAACGTAGTCTTTCGAGCAGTCCTTTCGACGTGCGCAACGACCTGAGCGGTTTGACAGATTGTTCGCCTGAACGGTAGAGAGAACTGTCATTCTGAAGTGAGAAGACAGTCTCGGTTATGACCGTCAGTAGGGAGCATCGACGGAAAAGTTATCGATCCCCGAGGGGACTGTGCGGGGCGCTCCGGTTGCAGGTATCGGGCGGCGTGCGGTGCTGACCTACGACGATTTCGAACCGGGCAGCAGCCTTGGGCAGGCGACGTTCACCCTCGACGAGGTCGCGCTCGACCGTTGGCGCCGATTATTCCCGGCTGATGACCGCCAAGGTGTGATGCCGCATGGCATGTTGGCCGTTCTCTCCATGCGCGCGTTCTTTAAAGTCGTGCCGGACCGTCCGCCCGGCAATATCCATGCGGCCCAGCGGTTCGACCTAGCCCGGCTGCCGCGCTCCGGCGAGACTCTGACGACGCGCGTGTTTTGTGTTGCCAAGGAAATCCGGCGGGAACGCAAGCGAGTGACGTTCGGAACGGAGACGCTCGGGCCGCACGGGCCCGCATTTACCAGCAGAATGACGATCCTGTGGGCGAAATAAGCAACTCGGTCGTCGTCACCCTGCCTACGCTGAGCATGGTGGTGGATCGTAACGCGATCATGGCGTATGCCGAGATCACGGCGGACTATAATCCTCTGCACGTGGACGACGCGTTCGCCGCGGCCACTCCGTTCGGCCGGCCGATCGCGCATGGGATGCTGTCTCTGAACCTGATCTGGCAGTCGCTGCGCCAAGCCTTTGGACTGAGCCTGCCGATTGCCCTCGACATACGCTTCGTGGGACCCGTGCTTCGTGGCACGCGCGTCATCGCCGGAGGCGGTCGGCGCGCCGAAGGAGACGGATACGACGTGTGGGTGCGCGACGAGTCGGGAAAGGATCTCATCGTCGGTCTGGCAATAGTCGGAGAAAATGCGAGCGCGTAGGACGCTCGACGGAGGACAGCGCGCGTTGAAGGAATACGAAGTGATCACCTGGGAGCTTGATGACGGCGTCGGCACCCTCACTCTCAACCGGCCAAACAAGCGCAACGCGCTCGACGTCACGATGCGTGAGGAAATCGCCGACGTGCTGCCGCGCATCCGCCGCGATGCGTCGGTGAAGGCCGTGCTGCTGACCGGGGCGGGGAGCGCGTTCTGCGCCGGCGGCGACCTTGCCGCGCTCGGGGCGGTGCGCGGGGATCTCCAGGCCGCGCGCGAGCGGTTTCGGGCCTTGCACACTTGGTTTCCGGAGCTGCTCAATTTCGAAAAGCCGGTGATTGCCGCGGTGAACGGGGCCGCGTTCGGCGCCGGCTTCATGCTCGCCCTGCTCGCGAGCCCGCAGGCCGCGTCTGCGCCGTCTTTGCCCGTGTCGGGCTCGTGCCCGACCTCGGCGCATTCTGGCTGCTGCCGCGCATCACTGGATTGCAGCGCGCCAAAGAACTCGCCATGACGGCGCGAAGCGTCGATCCTGAGGAGGGCAAGGCGCTGGGCTTCGTGCTGGAGATCCATCCGCAAGAGGAATTGCTGGCCCGCGCCAAGTCTTTTGCAAACCGCTTCCGCCACGCACCGATCGCCGCGCTCGGCATAGTCAAGCAGGCGCTCAATCAATTGTTCAACCTCAATCAGCGTGCATTGGCGGACATGGAAGCCTTCGCCCAGGCTATGGCGGTGAACAGCGATTTTTTACTTCGCTGCGGTCGACCGCTTGCTCACAAACAGCCTCTCGCTTTCGATTGGGACCGGATGAGCCGGCAGCAAGGGGCGGAATGACCCGCCACGCGATGATCACCGGCGCCGCCGACACAGCTGTCGGCGAATTGCCGGGCTCCTCCTGCATGGGGCTGCACGCCGAGGCGGCTTCGCTCGCCCTGGCCGATGCCGGGCTGCGGGCCTCCGACATCGACGGCGTGCTCTGCGCCTACTCGTTTACCGAGCCGCACCTGATGCTTTCCTCGGTATTCTGCGAGTATTTCGGCATCCAACCCTCCTATTCGGCCGCAATCCAGGCCGGCGGTGCAACGGGCTGCATCATGATGATGCAGGCGGCGGCGCTGGTGGAAGCCGGCATGTGCCGCAACGTGCTGGTCGTTGCCGGCGACAACCGGCTCAGCGGCCTGACGCGGGACAAGGCCGTGGCCGCCCTGGCGGAGGTCGGGCATCCCCAGTTCGAGCGGCCGTTCGGTGTGACCATTCCGGCGCTCTATGCGCTCGTCGCGCGGGCCTACATGCGCGAATACGGCGCAACCTCCGAGCATCTCGCGGCCATGGCGGTGGCAAGCCGCACGCACGCCGTGCGCAACCCGAAGGCGCAGATGCAGAAGCCGATGACCATGGACGACGTGCTGGCCAGCCGCTTCATTGCCGAGCCGCTACGCCTGCTGGATTGCTGCCTGATCTCCGATGGCGGCGCTGCGTTGGTGGTCAGCGCCCCGGACGCCGCCCGCGACACCAGGACCCGGCGAGTGGCGATGCTCGGCACCGGGCAGAAGAACACGCACGAGCACCTGATCGCCGCGCCCAGCCTGGTCGAGTTCGGCTGCCGAGACAGCGCCGCCCAGGCCTTCGGCCGCGCCGGCGTCACGCCTGCCGACATCAACGTGGCCGAGATCTACGACAGCTTCACCGTCACCCTGCTGGTCGAGCTGGAATCCATCGGCTTCTTCGGGAAGGGTGAGGCCGGGCCGGCCGCGCTTGCCGGCGCGCTCGATCTGGGCGGCCGGCTGCCCTGCAACACGCATGGCGGGCTGATGTCCTACGCACATTCTGGCGCGGCGGGCGGCCTGTTTCACGTGGTCGAGGCGGTCCGGCAGTTGCGCGGCGAGGCCGAAGCCCGCCAGGTCCCCGACGCCTCGCTCGCCTTCGTGCATGGCGATGGCGGCATTCTCTCCGCCCATTGCTCGCTGGTCCTCGGGAGGCACTGACATGGACGCCGCGCCGGCGAAGCCCTTGCCCGTGCCGAACGCTGATACCGAGCCTTTCTGGGCGGGTTGCGCGCAAGGTGAGCTGCGGTTGCAGCGTTGTCGGGCGTGCGGCCAAGCTCAATTCCCGCCCCGCGCGTTCTGCGCCAAATGCCACGCGTCGGCGCCGTCCTGGGAGACCGCGAGCGGCCGGGGCAGAGTGGTCAGCCATACGCGGGTGCATCGCGCGCCATCGGCGGGCTTCAAGGCCGAAACGCCGTATGTCGTGGCGCTTGTCGACCTGGACGAGGGGCCGCGCATGATGCTTCGCTTACAAGGAGCGGCGGTGGCTGAGATCGGCGCTTCCGTCGAAATCCGCTTCGAGGCACCGGCGGGGCCGCACGGCATCGCCTTGCCCTACGCCGTCCTCGTGCACCTCGGGTCCTAATCGGCGAAGCGGAGGGTCGGGCACTGAACCTCGGGCCCGACGATGAGTTTTAGCTGGCATTGAGTGCCAGCATTGTAGGCACGTCAGCGATACGGCTGCGGCGACCTCAACGCATCCAGCCGATGGAATTGCAACAACTGCGGCCAAACCCTCCGGTATCCGCACCGTGACTGGGCGCTCATGCTGGCGGGTGCCGAAAATATCGTCGAGCGCTACGAGCCGAGCCTGAACTGACCCGGGTGTTGCGTATGTCTTAAGTTGTCGAGCGTCTCAGGGGCCTTCTGCCCACGATATCACTTACCAAGAGCCTCCGTGAGTTCCAGAATGAAGTGACACTATTCAGCGATCTGAATTTGGGGCCGTGGACGCGCAAGCGGCCAAAACGGGCTCGTGTCATCACATGTCACAACACCTGCCCTATTTCTGGCGGGTGCTGCCCTATCAAAACAGCTTCACAGCCACTGCTGCCGCCATTCCGCCTTGATGAGCAGATCAGATAACGAAGCGGCCGCCCGCTGCAGGGCAGGAACGAGGGTCGCCGTCATCTCTTCGACGGTCGTCCTCGCGACATCCGTGCTGGCCCCCAGCGCTGCAATCGTTCTACCCTCGACGGCAACCGGAACTGCAATCGAGCGGAGGCCCAACACAACCTCCTGATCGTTAACGGCCCATCGCTGGGCAGCAACGGTTCGCAGGCTCGCGCGGAGCTTTTTGCCGGTGGTGATGCTGAACGGTGTTATGGCCTCGAAGCGCGCGCGCTCGAGATAATCATCCAGGACTTCCGATGCAGCATCGGCCAGCAATACTTTGCCCACTGAAGTCAGATGCGCCGGGAACCGGGTGCCGACGGCCATATAGTCTCGCATGAGCCGCTTTGCTGGAACACGCGCGAGGTAAACGACTTCTAGCCCGTCGAGAATGGCCAGCGAGCAGCATTCATCCACTTCTTGGGTTAACGTTACGAGAAGCGGCTGTACCATGCTCGCGAGCCCGAGCGAGGACAAGTAAGCATAACCAAGCCGAAGCGCGCGCGGCTGCAGCCTGAACTGTTGATTCCGGGTTGCGACGTAGCCGAGCCGATCGAGGGTGATCAGAACCCTTCGCGCCGATCCAGGGCTGAGGCCGGTACGACGCGTTACCTCGCTCAACGTCATCGATGGAAAGTCCGCGTCAAAGGCTTCGATTACCGCCAATCCCTTGGCGAGCGATCGAACAAATTCCCGATCCGACTCGGGAGCGGACGCTTCCGGCGACGACGTTGACTCCGGATGCGTGCTGTGCTTAGGCTTCGCAGGTCGAAACGTCTTCCGCATTGCGGAAAAAGTACAAGAAGATGCCGTGCGGTCAAGCCCGGCCAGG
Organism: Acetobacteraceae bacterium; assembly: GCA_965276815.1. GTDB lineage: Bacteria > Pseudomonadota > Alphaproteobacteria > Acetobacterales > Acetobacteraceae > JAVVHH01. The sequence continues at coordinate 270,186 of CBDIBE010000007.1, forward strand.
AGGAAACAGTGGCGGTCAGCCGGCGGGACTTCGCGTCCTTTGTACCTTTGCTTCTGACAGCTTTGCCCATGAGCGCGCGCGCCGACGGATATCCATCATCGCCGGTCCGTCTCGTGGTGCCCTACCCTCCAGGCACGGCTACCGATCTGTTCGCGCGGCAAGTAATGCCGATTTTCTCCGAGCTCCTGCACGCGCAGATCGTGGTCGAGAATCGTGGTGGAGCAGGCGGAATGACCGGAGCGGCCTACGTCTCGCACGCCAAGCCGGACGGCTACACGCTGTTGATGGCGACGGGCCAGACGCAGGCGATCGATATCAGCCTCTATCGCCGGGTTCCCTATGACCCGCTGACCGGTTTCTCGCCACTCGCGCGGTTGGGCTCCGAGCCGCTTATACTCGTGGTCTCGCCGGCGATCGGCGTCCACTCCGTCGCCGAACTCGTCGCGTTGGCGAAAGCCAAGCCGGGGCAGCTCAACTTCGCCTCCTCAGGCAACGGAACTTCGGCGCATCTCTGCGGGGTGTCCTTCGCACATGACGCCGGAGTGCAGCTCGTGCACGCGCCATATACGAGTGCCGAGCAGGCCATCTCCGACATTATGGGTGGTGAGGCGCAGCTTATGTTCTACCCGTTCCTGCCGCTCTCGCCGCAGATCCGCGCGGGCAAGCTGCTGCCGCTGGGTGTAACCGGGCAGACCCGGTCGATCTTCCTGCCGAACGTGCCGACCATGGTGGAATCCGGATATCCCGATTTCGTGCTGACCACCTGGCTCGCGCTGTACGGGCCGCCTGGCATGCCAGCCGATGTTGTCCAGAAGCTGACAGATACGGCGCGGCAGTCGCTGCAATCTCCCGATCTCTTGGCCAAGTTCAGAGATACCGGAACCGATGCGTTCTACGGTACCCCCGCCGAATTGCTCGATTACGACAAGGCGCAGATCGCCAGCTACAAAAAGCTGATCGACCTTGCGGGCGTGCATCTCGATGACTGACCTTGGCAGTCAAATCGCCATTGTAGGCATCGGTCGCGCCATGTCGCATCGCAGCGACGCGGAACCGCAGACGCCACTGCAGCTGGGCGCCAAAGCTGCGGTTCAGGCCATGCAGGCGGCGGGGATCGGGCGCAAGGACGTCGGCGCGCTGTTCACCGGCCGCACGCCACAATCCTACATGGTGCTGCAATACAGCCAGTCATTGCTCAATGAGCTGAAGATCGGGCCGATGTTTAGCTCGGAAGTCACCTCGCACGGGGGCGGCGCGCTCGGGACGCTGGAGCTCGCGGCCACGGCGCTGCATGCCGGCGTCATAGAATACGCGCTGTGCGTCACCGGCGATGCGAGCGGCGGCTGGATGGACCAGGTCGCTTCAAACGCCGGCTGGGAAGCCGATTTGCAGTTTGAGGCGCCGTATGGGGCTTCCACCCCGTCGCTCTACGCACAATTTGCCAGCCGCTATATGCACGAGACCGGCGCCACCCCGGAGATGTTCGCCCGGGTCGCGGTCGAGAACCGCCGGTGGGCGCTTGACCACCCGCATGCCGCGATGCGCAACAAGGGACCGATCACGGTCGACGACGTGTTGTCGTCTCGCATGATCGCGACGCCGCTGCGCATGCTGGATTGTGCGGTCTGGTATCCTGGCGGGATTGTCACCGCGATGGTGCTGACCCGCGCCGATACCGCCCGCGCGCGCCATGGCGAGGCGACCTGGCTGGCCGGGTTCGGCCAAAGCAATACCCATGAATGGGTCGGCGAGCGCATGGGCGGCTGGGGCTACGAGCCGATGATGGACGGGCCCAACCTCGTCCGCACCGGAGCCGGCGTTGCGGCCAAGCAGGCCTATGCGATGGCGGGGATCGGCCCCGGCGATATCAACCTTGCGCAGTCCTCCGCGCCGTTCAGCTTTGCCAACGTGATAATGCTGGAGGAAATGGGCTTCTGTGGACCCGGCGAAGGCGGCCCGTTCGTCGCAGGCGGCGGCGTCGATTACGAGGACGGCCTGCCGTTCAACACCAGCGGCGGCTATCTTTCCTTCGGCCAAGTCGCCCAGGGCCTTTACGCCCTGCACGAAACCATTGACCAGATCTGGGGCCGCGCCGAGGGCAAGCAGGTGCCTGATGCGCGGATCGGGATCGTGCACGGGCATGGCGGACCCCTCGCTTGCCACTCCGTCGTCATCGTCAGCCGGGAGCCGACAAGATGAGCGCAGCAGCGGATACCGAGGCCGCCGGGGCCATAGACTGGTCGCGTGGGCTCCCGCTGAAGGCTGGCGAGTTCTTCATCGGCATCTATCAGCCGTCACCGGAAACCACGGGCTTTTGGGAAGGCGTGCAGCACGACGAGCTGCGGCTGAAATACTGCCCTGCCTGCAACAAGCACTTCCATCCGAAGCGCATCGTCTGCACGGATTGTGGAAACGCCGCGCTTGAGTGGCGGCCGAGCGCCGGAAAAGGTGAGGTTTATAGCTGCAGCGAGGTGCACCGCGCGGCGCATCCGGCTTTCGCGAACTCCGTGCCATACAGCGTCGGCCTGGTTCGGTTGGAGGAGGACGTCTATTTGTTCTCGCGCCTCATCGCCGAACCCGGACCGGTGCGCATCGGCGCCCCGGTGCGGCTGGACTTTCGCGTGCTCGAGCTCGGCCAGAAGCTGCCCGTGTTCGTGCTGGGAGAACCATGATGGCAGGGCCGCTTTCAGGGATGCGCGTGCTGGACGCGACGCGCGCGCTCGCCGGCCCGCTCTGCACCATGATCCTGGGTGATCTCGGTGCCGACGTGATCAAAATGGAGATGCCGGGCGTCGGCGACGAAACCCGCTATTGGGGACCGCCCTTTGCCGGCGACGCCGGACCGACGCTGCTCGCCTACAACCGCAACAAGCGCTCGGTCGCGGTCGATCTCCATACGGAGGAGGGGCGAAAAGTCTGCCTTGCGCTCGCGGCCACGAGCGACGTGTTCGTGGAGAATTTTCGCCCCGGCACGATCGACCGCTTTGGGCTCGGCTATGACGTGATGCGCGAGGCGCGGCCGGACATCGTATATTGTTCGCTGAGCGGCTATGGGCAAACCGGCCCGATGGCGTCGCGCCCGGCGGTCGACCTGATGGTGCAGGCGGTGAGCGGGCTGATGAGCCTGACCGGTGAGCCGCAGGGCCGCTCGGTAAAGGCTGCAGCACCCGTCGCCGACGTCATGGGCGGGTTTTCCGCCGCCATCACCGTGCTCGGCGCGCTGCTGCAGCGCCGCGAAACCGGCGAAGGCCGCTATCTTGACATCGCCATGCTCGACGGCATGGTAGCCCTGATGGGGCAGCCCGCCGCGGTCTGGGGCATCACCGGCCAGGGCCCCGGCCGGATGGGCAATGCGCATCCGCTCATGGCGCCCTATGAGAGCTTCCAGACGCAAGACCGCGAAATCGTACTGGCCGCCACCAACGCCAAGACCTGGGGCGCCCTGTGCACGATCGAGGCGTTTGCCAAGCTGCGCGACGATCCGCGCTACCGGACACAGCCGATGCGCAACGAACACCGGCATGTCCTCGTGCCGGAGGTGCAAGCCATTCTCCGCGCCCGCCCAGCCGCGTATTGGCTGGCTGAGTTCGAGCGGTTGCGCATCCCGGCCGAACCGATCAACGCTCTGCCCGAAATCCTGGGGAGTGAACAGATCGCGGAACGTGGAATGCTAGTAGAGTTCGAGTATCCGCCGGGATCGGGGCAACGCATCCGCACCTCCGGCATGCCCTGGCGTGGAGTCGCGCCGGACCGGCCGGTGCGTCCGCCGCCGACGCTGGGGCAGCACACCGAGGAGGTGCTGCGCGAAATCGGCCTTTGGGGCGAACCCGTCTCCGCCGCGGCGGAGCGGCGGTGAGGCTGGCCCAGCTCCCCAAGCAGGCGCGTGCAGGACTGCTGTTTGTCTTGATCGGCGCTTTCGCTCTCGTACATTCCTTAGATTACCCTGTCGGCACGCCATTGCGCATGGGGCCGGGCTTCCTGCCGGTGTGTCTGTCCACGCTGCTGATCCTGCTAGGGCTTGGCGCGGTCCTGCGTGGATGGCGTGCGACACCGGCTTCGTCCGCGGGCTTCGCGACGATCCTGCCGACGGTCATGCTGGCGGCCGGCGCGATCTGGTTCGCCTTCTCCATCGAGCGTTTCGGCCTGATCCCCGCCGCTTCGGGCCTCGTGCTCGTCGTGTGCTACAAGCAATGGCGCCGCCGGCCAATCGAGGTCGTCACCATGGCCGTCGCGGTCGCCGTCTTTGCAGCCGGCCTGTTCGTGTACGCCCTTCACCTGCCGTTCCGCGTGATCTGAGAAGCTTCGGTGGATCTTCTCTCCAACCTCGCCCTGGGATTCGGCGTTGCTTTGACGCCGGCGAATTTTCTCTACTGCCTGCTCGGCGCAGCCATCGGCACGGCAGTCGGCATCCTGCCGGGCCTTGGCCCCATCACCACGATCGCGATGTTGCTCCCGATCACGTTCAAGATGCCGGCGATCTCGGCGCTGATCATGCTCGCGGGCATTTATTACGGCGCGCACCACGCCGGATCGACAACGGCGATCATGCTGAACATGCCGGGCGAGCCGACCTCGGTGGTGATCTGCCTGGACGGGCATCCGATGGCGCGCCAGGGCCGGGCCGGCACGGCGCTCTGTATCTCGGCGATCGGGTCCTTCGTCGCGGGCGGACTCGGGATCCTCGTCATCACCCTGTTCTCTCCGCCGCTCGCCCGCGTGGCGCTCGCATTTGGCACGCCGGAATACGCGGCCGCCATCGTGCTCGCGCTGGTGGTAATCTCCTCACTCTCGGGCGGCTCGCTGCTGACCACGCTGGCGATGGCAACGCTCGGCCTGCTGCTCGGCGAAATCGGCACCGACGTGAACACTGGGATGCTGCGCTTCACCTTTGGCGATCTCGACCTGGCGGACGGGCTCAGCCTGGTCGCCGTCGCCGTCGGCCTGTTCGCGTTCGCCGAGATTGCGGTCCGACTCGGGCAGGGCGACGCGCCGCATTCGAGCGGCTCGCGCATGAGCAGCCTGCTCCCGACGCGGCGCGACCTGAACGCCTCCGTTTGGCCGATAGCGCGCGGCTCGCTGCTCGGTGCAGCGATCGGGATCATCCCCGGAACCGGCCCGCTGCTCGCCTCCTTCGCATCCTACGCGCTGGAGCGCCGTATCTCGCGCGAACCGGCGCGTTTCGGGCACGGCGCGGTGGAGGGCGTGGCCGGGCCGGAAGCGGCCAACAACGCCGCGGCGATGACTCATTTCATCCCGATGTTGACCCTCGGCATCCCCGCCGGCGCGGCGATGGCGCTCATGCTGGGCGCAATGACGATCCAGGGCATCACGCCGGGGCCGCAGGTCATGACGGAGCATCCCGACCTGTTCTGGGGCATTGTCGCCAGCATGTGGATTGGCAACTTCATGCTGCTGATCCTCAATCTCCCATTGATCGGCATTTGGATCCGGCTGCTATCGGTTCCGTATCGTCTGTTGTACCCGGCCATTCTCGTCTTCTGCTGCATCGGTGTGTACAGCGTGTCCAACAATATGGCGGACGTGCTGCTCGCAACCTGCATCGGCGTCGCGGGCGTCGTCTTCAAGCTGCTGGATTGCCCGCCCGCGCCGCTAGTGCTCGGAATGGTACTCGGGCCGATCTTCGAGGAGAATGTGCGGCGCGCGCTGCTGTTCTCGCGCGGCGATCCGATGATCTTCATCGAGCGGCCCGTCAGCCTTGGAATCCTGCTCCTGGCGGCAGCGATCGTGGCGCTGTTCACGCTCCCGGCGTTGCAGCGCGCCAAGCTGCGCGAGGCGGAACCGTGAGCGCGCCCGCTTGCGCGATCGTCGGCATGGGGCGCGCGATCTCCCGGCGCGGCGATCTCGAGCGGCGCACGCCGCTGCAGCTCGTCGTGGAAGCGGCAGGGCTCGCCATGCGCGAGGCTGGCATAGGTCGCGCCGATGTGGGGGCGCTGCTCACCGGGCGCATGCCGCGTTCGTACTGCACACTGCAGTACAACCAATCCGTGCTGAACGAACTCAAGATTACTCCGATGATCTCGACGGAGGTGACGGCGCATGGCGCGGGTGCCTTGGGCACGATCCAGCTCGCCGCGATGCTCCTCCAGGGTGGCGCGATCGATTACGCGCTCTGCGTCGCGGGTGAAGCGAGCCCGCTCTGGATCGAGATGACGGAAGGCAGCGCAAACTGGGAGGCCGATCCGCAATTCGAGGCACCGTTCGGCGCCACCACGCCGTCGCTTTACGCCCAGATCGCGCGACGCTACATGCACGAAAGCGGCATCACGCCCGAGATGTGCGCGCGTGTCGCGGTCGAGAATCGGCGCTGGGCGCTCGATCACCCGCATGCGGCGATGCGCCACAAAGGGCCGATCACGGTGGCGGACGTGCTGGCCTCGCGCATGATCGCTTCGCCGATGCGCATGCTGGATTGCGCGGCCTGGTTCCCCGGAGGCATCGGCTCGGCGGCCGTCGTGACGCTTGCCTCCCGCGCCGGGTCATCGCTTGGCAAGCCTGGGTACATTCTCGGATTCGGTCAGTGCTCGACCCATGAATGGATCGGCGAGCGGATGGAGTTGCGCGGGGTCGGCCCGGCAAAAGGGCGCGCTAACCTGGTAAGGAGCGGTGCCGGCATCGCGGCGCGGCAGGCCTACGAAATGGCCGGAATCGGGCCGGACAACGTGGGCATCGTGGAGACGTCGGCGCCCTTCACCTTTGCCAATTTGCTGGTGCTCGAGGAACTCGGCTTTTGCGGGGAAGGCGAAGGCGGCAACTTCGTCGCCAGCGGCGGCATCGACTACCGAGGCGGCCTGCCGTTTAACACCACTGGCGGCTATCTCTCCTTCGGCCAGTCCGGGCAGGGCCTCTATTTGCTGAAGGAACTGCTCGACCAGATCAACGGTGTCCCTGAAGGGCGAGCGGTTCCAGATGTCGGGATCGGGCTCGTGCACGGCCATGGCGGCCCGTTCGCCTGCCATTCCGTGATGCTCGTCTCGGGTGAGCGGCCTTGAGCGGTCAGGCGCCGGACTGGGCCGCCGGCCTGCCATTGCGGGCAGGCGAGATGTTCTTAGGCCTCTATCAGCCTTCACCGGAAACGGCCGGCTTCTGGACTGGCGTGGCGCGCGGAGAATTGCTGGTCAAGCAATGCTCGGCCTGCTTGCGGCACCATCACCCACGGCGGATGCATTGCCCCGATTGCGGTGAGGCCGGCCTGCGCTGGCAACGTGCCGTCGGGACAGTACGCATCTACAGCTTCAGCGAGGTGTACGCGGCCACAGGCGTATTTCGTCAATCTGGACCTTATACCGTGGGCATTGTCGGTTTGGACGAAGGTCCGCATTTGTTCGGGCGCATCGATGCGACGCAACAAATCCCGATCGCGATCGACGGACGCGTGCGTACCGAATTCCGAATGCTCGAACAGGGCTATCTTCTGCCGGTATTCATCACCGTCGCCGAGGGCGAATGATGATGAACGCTGCCGGTGATCTGTCTCCGCACGCTGTGCTTCAGCTCTACCGGCCGCACGATTACTCGGTTGTGGACGCAATACAGAGCCGAATCAGCGGTGACGCGGACCGGTTTTTCATGCATGCGGCAGGTCGGCAATGGTCCTGGGCGGAAACGGCGCGGCAGGCCGATCTGCTTGCACGCGCGTTCCACCGTCGCGGCATACGCCATGGCGACCGTGTTGCCGTGATCGGGCGAAACGGCCCTACCCACGTCCTCGCCTTACTGGCGCTTGGCCGCATCGGCGCGATCATGGTCCCAGTGAACTCCGAGTTCAGCGCGCGCGAAATGAGCCACGTGCTCGGGGATGCCGCCGTCTCGGCCGTCATCGTCGAGGAGTCGTTGCGCGCCATTGCCATGCAGGCCTGCGCTGACCGGGCGATCGCCCCATGGTTCGCCACCACCGACGAGATCGCCTCTATGGACTGGCTCGATGCGCAGCCGACGGAGGTCATCGCCGATCGCCCCGGCGGGGCGGATGACACCGTGCTGCTGATCTACACCTCCGGGACAACGGGCTTTCCCAAAGGTGTGATGCACAGCCAGCGGAGCTTCCTCTCCGCCGGCGAGGCCTTCGTGCAGCGGATGCACCTGCAACAAAGTGACGCGCTGCTCATCATCTTGCCGCTCTTTCATATCAACGCGCTCTTCTACTCCGTCTCTGGCACGATCGCGGCGGGCGCTCGCATGATCATCGCCCCGCGCTTCTCCGCCTCTGCTTTCTGGCCACATGCGGCGGAAACCGGCGCGACGGTGGTGAACGTCATCGAAGCGATCGGCTCGATTCTCGCCAACCGCGCACGCAACGAGTACCGCCCCGATCACCAGATCCGCAAGGTCTACGGACTGCGTGAGGAGGCCGCGCGCGTGTTCCGTGAGGTGTTCGGCATCCCGCACCTCATCGCGGGCTACGGTATGACGGAGATTCCCGGCGCGATCGCCAATCCGTTCGATGGGCTGCAGAAGCCAGGCAGCATGGGCATCATCGGCCGCCATCCCGATCCGGCCCGGCCATGGGCCGAATGCCGCGTCGTCGACGATCACGGAGCGGACCTGCCGGCCGACAAGGTGGGCGAGCTTCTCGTGCGCACGCCGGTGCTAATGCAGGGTTATTTCCGCGATCCCCAGCAAACCGCGGCCGCGTTCATCGATGGCTGGTTCCGCACCGGCGACCTCGTGCGTCGCGACGCCGACGGCTATTTCTTCTTCGTCTCCCGCCGCAAGGACATCATCCGCCGCCGTGGCGAGAACATTGCTGGGGCCGAGCTCGACCGCGTGCTTTGCGAGAACCCGGCGATTCAGGAGGCCGCCGCAATCGGCGTGCCATCGGAACTGGGTGAGGAGGATATCATGGCCGTCGTACTGCCTCGCCCCGGCGCCCAACTGACGCCGGGCGCAGTGCTCGATTGGTGTGCTGGGCGCCTGGCCCCCATCAAGTATCCGCGCTACGTTCTTCTCGTCGACGAGATGCCTCACACGGCAACGCACAAGGTTGCCAAATCCATGCTGCGCGCCGATCCGACGCTACGTGAGCGCGCCACCGACATGACTGCAACGACGGCGGGCTGATCCGATGGCCAGAAGCATGAAGCGCGACCTCACCACCAACATCGCCACCGCCGACGCGACCAGCATCACCGTGCGCGGCCGCAAGCTGGTCGACGAGTTGATCGGGCAGCTCACCTATACCGAGATGCTGTATTTCCTGGTTTGCGGCCGCACGCCCGAGCCATCGCAAACCCTTGTACTTGATGCCTGCCTCGTGACGCTCATGGAGCATGGGCTGAACCCGAGCACGCTGGTAACGCGGCTGATTGCCGATAGCGTGCCTGGCGAGATCCAGGTGGCGATGTCGGCCGGCCTGCTCGCCATTGGCGGCGTGTTCGCCGGTACCATGGAGGGATGCGCACGAATCTTGCAGGCGGGCGTTCAGGCGGGCGGGAATCCGGATGCTTACTGCGTAGAAGTGGTGCGCGCGCATCGGAGCGAGCGTCGGCCGGTTCCGGGATTTGGACATGCGACGCACACGCCGGACGATCCTCGCACCCCCCGTTTGCTCACGATCGCCGAGCAGGCCGGGTTTGGGAGCGGCCCCTACATCGCCATGCTCCGGCAGCTGGCCGTCACCGTCGTTGAGGCCGCTGGGCGCCACCTCACCATCAACGCGACCGGTGCGATCGCGGCTCTGCTGCTGGAGATCGACATCCCGCTCGACGCGATGCGCGGCATGGCGGTCGTATCCCGTTCGGGCGGATTGGTCGGCCATGTGCTGGAAGAGCGCCGAACCCATTCCGCGCGCCAAGTCTGGCGAGCTGCAGAGGAGGGAATTCCTTATACCGATCCTACTCCGGGTCCAGCTTCTTCATCGGTCGGCGCTCGACACCAGGGATCAGACCGGTGAAAAGCCAAGTGGAGCTGCTCATCTCAACGACAACGGTCAGTGTATCGTCAGGGCTGAATGAACCCGAGCACCGGGCATTTGCAGTTTTCTGTAGCATAGGGCTCCTTACCTCTTCGAAGAACGCCAGCCTGCCATCCGGCCGCGCTCGCCCCAAAGCATCTGGAAACAATCGCCCCACTCGGCACTCTTCTGTTTGATTGTGGCGCTCCATGGCGTTGGTGCAGGGAGGCTGGGCCCGTTTGTAGTTCGCTCTATGCATTCGGATGATCAGGCGCGAACGGGGACGGGTTTGCCTGTCTGGATCATCCGGTTGAGCACGCTGACAGCGATCGCGACCTCTCCTTGCTGGCCAGATGAAGTGGGGTCACTGCAAGAACGTGTTTGGGCAGATGGGCAGCCTGATCGGCGCCCCGGCGAGCTACCTGCGCCAGCTCCCGGCGCCGCTCGCCGGCATCAACCTGCAGCACGGATTGTTGTCGCGCCGGGCCGAGCTGGTGAAGACGCTGGAAGCCGAGGACGGCAGGGTCGAGCTGCGCGCCGTGACCGGGCCGGATTACGGCCGCATCTGGGACCACGAGCTGGTCGCTGCAGTCATGCGCATCGCCGGCGACGGCGTGGGCGACACGCGCTCGAAGGTGCCGGGCCTGCTGGACTGGCGGAGCATGACCCACAACCCGTTCGTCGAGATCACCAAGGACACCACGACCCTGTATGCGTCCGACCGCGACGTCTTCCTGTTCCTGGTCGACGGTACCCACCCGATCGAGGCGGGGCGGCTGCCCAATGGTGATCCCGACCTCTACTTCCGCGGCTTCTATTGCTGGAACTCGGAGGTCGGCTCGAAGACGCTGGGCATCGCCAGCTTCTTCCTGCGCGCAGTGTGCATGAATCGTAACATCTGGGGCGCGGAGGGATTCCAGGAGATCTCCATCCGGCACAGCAAGTTCGCCGCGCACCGCTTCGCGCACCAGGCCGCCCCGGCGCTTCACGGGGCAGCCTGCGGCGGATTTGGTTGGCGAACACCTGGCCGAACTTCAGCGCCCATTGTCGCACCGTTTCGTGGCTGACCATGATGCCACGGGGCGGCCAGCAACTCGTCCACCCTGCGAAGGCTCAGTGGGAAGCGAAAATAGAGCCAGGCGGCGTGACCGATGATCTCGGCCGGGAACCCGGCGTCGGGAGAGTAAATGGTGGCCGTCATCCCTCCCCGCTGCCGGGTCCGCAGCGCCATAGCAAACCAGCCAGGTCTCAAGTTGACGGTGCCGGCCTGAAAGACTCACTGACTCGACCGGCGCTTTCGTGCGCCGGCAAAGCCGCTTCTTGCCTGGGCGACGCGGTAAATGGTGGTCAGTGATTAGTGATCGAGCCTGCTTGGCAGCTTCCGTTATAGAAATCCGGTTGATAGCCAGGGTATGACGGCGATGACGATCAGTCCCGCGAATAATGCGGCGAGGTAGCCGAGGATTGGGCGCATCCCGACGCGGGGATCGACGCGGGCGATCGCGCATGCCGTGTAGTAGCCGACGCCGAAGGGTGGAGCGAACAGGCCGATGCCCATGGCCAGGATCACCACGATTGCGTAGTGCACCTCGGAAATGCCGAGCTGGCCCGCGATGGGGAACAGCAAGGGGCCGAAGAGCAGCACCGCTGGGATGCCCTCCAGCACGCTGCCGAGAACGATGAAGGCGAGGATGGAAGCCAGCATGAAGCTCCAACTGCCACCCGGCAACTGCGCCATGGCGGCGGAAAGTTGCTGCGAGAAGCCGGACTGAGTGAGGGACCAGCTCATCGCGGTGGCGGCCCCGATGATGAGCAGGATCGCGCCCGACAGCGCGGCCGTCTCTACCAGGGCGGGGCCGAGCCGGCGCCAGTCGAGCCGGCGGTAGACGGGAACGCCAACGACCAGGGCATAGGCGATGCCGAGGGTGGAGACCTCCGTGGCGGTCGCGATGCCCTCGACCACGGCGACGCGGATGATGAGCGGCAGGGCGAGCGCCGGAAAGGCAGCGCCCAAGCTGCGCAGCACGACCGGCCAGCCGACGAAGGAACGGGGCCTGTCCGACCGGCGCCGCGCCCGCCAGTGCACTAGGAGCGCGAGCGCTAGGGCCAGCACAAGCCCGGGGAGTAGACCCGCAGTGAAGAGGGCGGCGATGGAGACGCCGGTGACGGTGCCGATGGTGATCAGGACCAGGCTGGGCGGAATGGTTTCCGACATGGCCCCGGCCGCGGCCAGTAGAGCGACAAGTTCGCCATCATCCTCACCGCGGGCGCGCATTTCGGGGAAGAGCACGGGCACGACGGCCGCCATGTCGGCGGCCTTTGACCCAGCAATGCCGGAGATGAGATAGATCGCGCCGAGCAGGACATAAGACAACCCGCCGCGCACGTGCCCGATCAGGTTGGCCAAGAAGCGCAGCATGGCGCGCGCCATGCCGTTCATCTCGATCAACGCACCGAGCAGGATGAAGAGCGGCACGGCGAGCAGCACGATGTTGGTCATGCCGTCGTTCATGCGGTCGATGACGACGCTGAGCGGGATGTCGCTGGTCAAGGAGAGATAGGCGAACGTCGCCAGGCCAAAGGCGAAGGCGATCGGCACGCCGGTGAACACGCCGGCGGCGAGGACGAGGACGAAGAAGATCGGCAAGTTCAGGTTGCCGAGCGGCGCCAGCACGGGACCCGTGACGAGCAGGATCCCGCCGAGCACGGCGGTCGCAGCGAGGGTGCCGAGCCGCCACCGAAGATCGGGCCCTTGCAAGACCTGGATCAGCAACTGCAGCAGCATCAGCCCGATGCCGACCGGCAGCGCGGCTGTTTGCCACATCGTCGACAGCAGCAGGGCCGGCGTTTGGACCGGCAACTGCTGCACCGCGTAGTCGAAGGCCGGCACGAGCATCAGGATGAGGAACAGCATGGCGCCGGTCTGCGCCACGCTTTCGGCGAGCGCGGCGTAGCGTGGCGGCACGCGCGCCGCGATCGCGGTCATCGCCAGGTGCTGGCGGCGGCGCAACGCCACGACGGCGCCGAGCATGGAAAGCCAGAGGAACAGGATGCCGGACAGCTCGTCGGACCAGGCGAGCGGCGCCTGCAAGCCGTAGCGGGAGAGTACGCCGGAGAACAGGAGCACGACCTCGGCCAGGGTCAGGGCGCCGGCGAGGACCGAGACGAGGCCGAACAGGGTGCGTTCCGCACTGCAGATCGCGGCCGACAGGCTGATCGCGTCGGCGCATCGGGCCGCGATGGATCGCATCGTGGGGTGTCAGGCCACGGCGCCAACCTCGCGAAGCCGGTGCAGCTCGTCGCCGGAGATGCCGATCTCGGCGAGGATGGCCGCGCTATGCTCACCGAGCGCCGGCGCGTGCCGGGTCGGCGGGCCGGGCGTGCGCGAGAAGGCCACCGGCTTGCCCACGGCCCGATAGGTGCCCAAGGTCGGATGCGGCACCGTGGCCACTATGCCTTCGGCCAGGACCTGCGGATCGTCGAACAGATCTTCGAGCGGGCGGACGATTGCGGCGGGAACGCAGTCCTGCATGATGGCGATCCACTCCTTGGCGGTACGCTGTGCCAAAGCGGCATGCAGCTGGGGTAGCAGCTCGTCTGCGCGATCGGCGCGCTTGCGCATGTCGTCGTAGCGCGGATCCGTCGCGAGCTCCGGGAGGCCGATCGCTTGGCAGAGCGCTGCCCAGAAATGGCTCGAATGCGCGGAAATGTATATGAAGCCTTCGCGCGTCGGATGAATGCCGGCGAGCTTGCCGGGCTGCAGGTCGCGATCGATCTCGCGGGGCTCGTCCTCCGACCAGACGAAGCGGCCGGCCTGCATGGCCAACGCCGTGCGCAGCAGCGACACCCCAGCATATTGCCCTTCGCCGGTGCGTTCCCGCTCGTAGAGCGCCGCCGAGACGGCCATTGCAATTAGCGACGACGCGTAATAATCGACGACGGAGCCGCGCACCACGTGCGGCCTGTCGTAATCCGAGCCCTGAAACGTCGCGATGCCGGTCCAGGATTGCAGGACCTGGTCGAACCCGGCAGCGTCGCGCATCGGGCCGCTATCGCCATAGCCGGTCAGGCCGCAATAGATCAGCCGCTTGTTGCGGCGCTTCAGCGTCTCGTAGTCGATGCCGAGCCGGGGAGGGACGCTGGGTCGGAAGTTTTCGATGAGGACATCGGCACGATCGACCAACGCATAGAGCAGCGCGCGACCCTCCGCGTGTTTCAGGTTCAGCACCAAGCCGCGCTTGTTCTTGTTGGCGCCGATATAGGCACGGCTGTGCCCGGCCAGGGTCGACGGATAATTGCGCATCATCTCGCCGCCGGGCGGCTCGATCTTGATGACGTGGGCGCCGAGATCGCCGAGCAGGGCGCAGCCATATGGCCCGGCCAGGTAACTGGTGAGATCGAGGACGCGTACGCCGCTCAGCGGGCCCGGCGCCTCCGTCGCTTCGGACATAGTGCTGCTCCCCAACGGTTCTCAGCCGAGCGGCTGCGCGTATTTCTCCAGAAGCCCCCAATAGGGTTCCCCGATCCGCCCCTTCCATTCCTTGTAGAAGCCGGCGGCGACCAGCTTCTCGCGAAACGGCCCCTGATCCACGGGGATCATCTGCATGCCCTTGGCTGTCAGTTGCGCGATGACGTCACTCTCGAACTTCTCCACGTCGCGGCGCTGGTCGAGCGCCGATTGATTAATTTCCCGCGCGACGAGGGTCTGCACGTCCTTGGGCAGCGCGTCCCATTTGCGCTGGTTCGCCAGGCACCAGAAGCAGTCCCACATGTGCCGGGTCAGCGAGATGGACTTCTGCACCTCGTAGAGCTTGGCGAAATAGAAGGTCGTCAGCGGAAGCTCGGTGCCGTCCACCATCTTGGTCTGCAAAGCGGTATACGCCTGATCCATGGTGATGGTGGTGGGGGCGGCGCCAAATGCGTTGAACAGGGAGATCCATAGCGGACCCGGCGGCACCCGCAGCTTGAAGCCTTTCAGGTCGTCCGGCGTGTGGACGATGCGTGTGGAGGACGAGATTTCCTTGAAGCTGAGATCGAACACCTTCTCATGGGCGAATATCCCCGCCTTGCCGATCTCCTCGCGCAAGCGCTGGCCGAGGTCGCCATCCATCGCCTTCCAGATCGCGGCGTAATTGGGAAAGGCGAAGCCGATGCCAGTGATGGCGCAAGGGGGCACAAGCGTTGAGAGGATCACGCTGGAGAGGGTGAACATGTCCAGCGCGCCCGACCGGAGCTGGCTGAGCATGCTGGTGTCGGAACCGAGCTGGTTGTCCGGGAAGAGCTGGATCTCAACCGCGCCGTTGGTGGCTGCCTTGATGCGGGTAATCGCCTCGGACAAGCGCACGTTGAGCGGGTTGTCCCGCGCGACGTTGGTCGCGATCTTGAGGTGAATGGGGGCCTGGGCGCGGGCTGGCCGTATCCCGGCGAGGACCGACCCGGAAGCGGCGGCGCCGAGCAGGCTGCGGCGTGTCGTCGTGTGCAGCGCGCTTGCCATGATTTTTATTCCTCCCCGTGCTGAAATTTAGGCGGTGTCCCCGGCGGCCGACATGATGTCCCGGGCTCGTTCCAGAATCGGATAGTCGATCAGCTTGCCGTCCAGCTTGAACGCGGCGCGGCCGCCCTGCTCGGCCTCGCGCATGCCGGCGATTACGCGCTTCGCCCAGTCCACCTCTTCGGGGCTTGGTCGAAAGATCTGCTCGACGATCGGCACCTGGGTCGGGTGGATGACGAACTTGCTTTTGAAGCCGATCGCCCGAGCCGCTCGCGTGCTGCGGGCCAGCCCTTCGGGGTTCGCGAGATTGGGATAGACGCTGTCGACCGGCGCGGGCAGGGCAGCCGCGCGCGACGCGATCACCAGCAATCCGCGCGCCGTGCGGGATTCCTCCTCGGTGTCGCTCCAGGCGACGCCCATATCGGTCGCGAAGTCCCCGGCGCCGAAGCAGAGCCGGAATGGCCGGCCCGGCGCCGCTTCGGCGATCTCCCGCACGGCCATGATCCCCTTGGCAGTCTCCACGATGGCCAGCATCTCGGCCGTGCCGCGCGCCAGGCCGGCGGCCGTCTCGCAGCGCGACAAGTAATGGTCGGCTTCGCGGATGTCGGCCGCCGATTCTGCTTTCGGCAGCACGATTCCGCGCAGCCCAGAGACCGTGACGGCTTCGATATCCGTTGCGCCGCAGCTCAGGCTGAACGCGGTCGTCTCGCGCATCGGATTGATGCGGACGAAGGCCCGGCCGGGGCAAGCGGTGATGAGCTCGCGGGCGCCGTCCCTGCCTTCCTGCTTCATGCCGTTCGGGCAGGCGTCTTCGACATCGAGAATCAGGGCCTGCCCCTCGAGCGTGGCCGCCTTGCGGCGCAGGCGCGGGTCATGCGCCGGCACGAAAAGGAGGGCGAAAGGAAAGGCCGGACTCATGCTTTGGGCTCCCGCTTGGCCGGCGCGCCGAACCCACCGCCACCGGCGGTATGGATGCTGATCACGTCACCGGGCTTCAGCGCCACCAGGGAACGCTTGGAGCCGAGTTTCTGGCCGTTGATCGTGCAGCTCGCCAGCCCGCCGGGTTCGCCGCCTGCGAAGCCCGGCGCAGGATGGATGAACCGGTCCGCCCGCACGCCGAGCATGGCATGCTCGCGCACGCGCAGCACTTTGTGGATCCCCTTGCCGCCCCGCCAGCGTCCGTCGCCGCCCGAGGCGTCATCGAGCTCGAACCGCTCGACCGCGATCGGCGAAGCCGCCTCAAGCGCCTCGATCGGCACGTTCATGTTGTTCGTCGTGTGGGTGTCGATGCCGTCCACGCCGATCCGGTCAGCGCGGCCGCCCAGCCCGCCGCCCAGCGCCTCGATGTAGTGGAAATACCGACCGGTTTCCGAGCTGCGGCCACTGATCTGTACGACGAAGGTGTTGTCCCCGGACCCGGCGATCGCGCGGGCGGGGATCGCCTGCGACAGGCATTGCAGCACCACATCGGCGGCGCGGCGGGCGGACACGGCGCGGGCGTTGACCGCCGCGGGCGGCAGCGCATCGAGAATGCTGCCGCGCGGCACGCGGAGCGTCATCGGCCGGAAGCAGCCGGCATTGCTCGGCACCATCGGCCCGAAGCCGCCGATGACGCAGTACATCACCGCGGCGAAGGTGGAGGAGTAGGGGGTGTTGATCGCGCCCTTGACCTGATCGGCGGTTCCCGCGAAATCGACGGTGACTGTGTCGCCACGGATTTCTAGGCGCGCGCGGATGCGGATGGGCTGGTCAAGGTCGATGCCGTCATCGTCGATCACGTCCTCGGCTTCGAACACCCCGTCCGGCGTTTCGGCGATCGCCTGGCGGACGCGCGCCTCGGAGAAGTCGAGCAGCTCCGCCATGCAGGCGAGGACGGTTTGGGCCGAATACTTGGCCACGAGCTCGGACATCCGTTCGCGCCCGATCTTGCAGGCGGAGAGCTGCGCCCGCATGTCGCCCAGCGTCATTTCCGGAGAGCGCACGTTGAGCGCGATCATGCGGAACAGCAGGTCGTTGGGCTCGCCCTCGCGGTAGAGGTGCACGCAGGGGATGCGCAGCCCTTCCTGATAGATTTCGCGCGCATCGGCCGGCCCGCTGCCCGGCGCCATGCCGCCGACATCGATTTGGTGCGCCAGGTTGACGGAGAAGCCGAGCAGGCGCCCCTCGGCAAAGATCGGGCACATGAAAATGAAGTCTTGCAAGTGCGAGCCGCCCTCGGTGGGGTCGTTGACCATGAAGACGTCGCCGTCGCGCATCTGCGCTGCGGGATAGCGGGCGAGCAACGCTTCCACCGCCGGGCTGAGCGCGCCGAGATGCATGGGCAGCGCGGCGGCTTGCGCCACGACTTGGCCCGCCGGGTCGAAGAGGGCGCAGGAGCAGTCCCGCATTTCTTTCACGACGGGCGAGTAGGCGCTGCGCATGAGCGCCGTTTCCATCTCGTCGGCGATAGCGACGAGGCGGTTCTTGACCACCTCGAAGGTGACGGGATTGACGGCGCTCATCGCCTAGAGCTCCAGCACGAGGTTGCGGTGCGGGTCGGTCTGTGCGGGGGCGCCGGCGGGTAGTATGACGCTGTGATTGTCGTATTCGATGACGGCCGGGCCGGTGACGACGACGCCGGCGGCCAGACTCTCGCCGGCATACACCGGGCAGGTCTGGCGGCGGCCGAGATCGGGGAAGTAAACGGCGCGCTCCGCTGCGGGTCCGCCGGGCTCAGGCGTCCATGGGGGCGCGGCGCGCGCGGTGGTGCCATCGATGGGCGGGCAGGAGGTGATCACCCGCAGATTGACCCACTCCGCCGCCTCTTTTGAGTCGGCATGACCGTAGCGGCGGTGATGCTCCGCCTCGAAAGCCTGGCGAATCCGGGGGAACTGATCGGCGGTCAGCTTGTTCGCCTCGATCGGGACCAAGACCTCATAGGCCTGGCCGACATAGCGCAGATCGGCGAGCAAGGTGCAGGTCACGTCCCGGCGGGCGCCGCCAATGCGTTGCAGCTCGGCGCGGCTTGCTGCTTCGAGCGCCCCGTATGCGACCACGATCTCCGGCAGCGAGCTTGACGTGAGCGGCAGTAGCACGGTGCGCGCCTGTTCGGTCCGCAGATCGGACAGCAACATGCCGTAGGCCGAGCACAAGGAGGCATAGAACGGCACGACCACGCGCGGGATGCCGAGCTCGCGCGCGACATAGGCCGCGTGGATCGGACCCGCGCCGCCGAAAGCGACGAGGGCGAAGTCACGCGGATCGAACCCCTTCTCCACCGATATGGCGCGGGTTGCGTTGATCATGTTCGCATTGACGATGGTGAAGATGCCCGCCGCAGTTTCGTCGGCCGACATGCCGAGCTGCCGCCCGCATTCAGCGATGCCCCGCGCCGCATCCTCCATGTTGAGCGCCATGCGTCCGGCCAGGAAACGTTGCGGGTTGAGGAAGCCGAGCACCGCATTGGCGTCGGAAACGGTCGGCCGCGTGCCGCCGCGGCCGTAACAGATCGGCCCCGGATCGGCCCCGGCGCTTTCCGGGCCGACGCGGAGATAGCCGTTCTCGACGGTGGCGATACTCCCGCCGCCGGCGCCGATCGTGTGGATTGCCAGCATCGGCGTCTTGATGGGGTGGCCTTCGAGAAAGGTCTCTTCGGCCAGGCCGGGGACCGCGTTCCAGACGAGCGAAATGTCGCAGCTCGTACCGCCCATGTCGAAATTGATGCAGGACGGAAACCCGGCCAGCGCCGAGAAGTATGAGCCGCCGACGACACCCCCGGCCGGACCGGACAGCAGCATGCCAGCCGCGTTCTCGGTGGCGCTGGCAATATCGACCACGCCGCCGCTCGCGAGCATGACCAGCGGCTCGGATGCCAGCGCACATTCCTGCGCCCCGGCCTTCAGGCGATCGAGGTAGCCCGCGACGACCGGGGCCACGTAGGCGGAGGCAACGGCCGTGCTGAACCGCTCGTATTCGCGGAACTCCGGGCAGTTTTGAGCGGAGGTGACGATGCGAATGCCGGGGAGCAGCCGGGTCGCGAGCGCCTTCGCCCGTTGTTCGTGGTCGGGGTTGCGGTAGGAATTCAGGAAGCAAATAGCGACGGCCCCGACCCGGCCCGCTAGCGCATGATAGGCGGAGGCGAGCTGGTCTTCGTCGAGCGGTGTAACGATATTGCCTTCGCTGTCAACCCGCTCGCTGACCTCCTGGATCAGGTCGCGCTCGAATAGCGGCGCCGGGCGGTCGAAATACCAATCATAGATGCGGTCGCGCCGGATTTGCCGGCCGATGGTAAGCACGTCACGGAAGCCGCGCGTGGTGATGACGCCGAGACGCGCGCCCTTGCGTTCGAGAAACGCGTTGGTCGCGACCGTGGAGCCATGCACGAAAAGGGTTGGCGCCCGCCCCTCCGAGCGGCGGACCGCCTCGGCCAGGGCTTGCAGCACGGCGCGCTCCGGCGCAGCCGGCGTGGACGGCGTCTTCCACGCCATGACCCGGCCGGTGTCGTCGTCCAGCAACGCACTGTCGACGAAAGTGCCGCCAATATCGATCGCGAACCGGTAGCCCAATCCGGATGATCCTCCCCTAGGGGCTCGTATATCGAGCGCGGTGCCTTTCGGCTTTGTATACGTTATTGTATGCGAGTCGCCAGGTCGGGTCAATGTGGAATGTCTCGTGACTGGCCGCCTAAGGAAGAGGTTAATGGAGCAGCAGCGCACAGCCGTCCCAGTGCAAGCGGAGCGCGAGCAGCGCTCGACCGAGATCGCCTATTACCGGATCAGGGCGCAGATCTTGGATAGCGTGCTGGCGCCGGGATCGCAGGTCACCGAGCAGGCGCTTGCGGAGCGGATGGGGATGTCGCGCACGCCGATCCGGGAAGCCGCCATCCGGCTGCAAGGCGAAGGCCTGCTTACGATCGTGCCCCGCCATGGCGTGCGCATCTCGACGCTGGAACTGTCCGATGTGCGCGAGATCTACCAGATCCTCTTGCCGCTTGAGGCGACAGCCGTCGAGCTTCTGACGCTGCGGCGTCCGGACCGCGCGGAGCTGACAACGCTCATCGCGGCTTGCGACGCCATGGAGCAGTCCCTTGCGCGCGGTGCGGCAGGACTTTCGGCTTGGGCGGCCGCGGACCAGGAGTTCCACTTCAACCTAATCGCATTGTGCGGCAATCGGCGGCTCGCCGGGATGGTTATGACGGTCTCGGACCAGGCGCACCGGGTGCGGACATTCACGTTGCGCATGCGTGACCTGCCCGTGCAATCCACGGCTGAGCATCGCGGTATTCTCGAGGCGATCCTGTCAGGCGATGCGGCGCGGGCGCGGGGGCTTTACGAGGATCATCGGAGGCGCGGCGGGAAAGCCTTGATGGCGATTATCGAGCGGCACGGTCTGCAACGGCTTTAGCCACTCGCTGGTCTAGGTCGTTGCACCATCCGCGGCGATTGATCCAGCACGGCTATTACCTCGTCCGGGGTTTGAGTGCGGCCGCGCCGAGGTTTGCCACAAATTTGCGACGGACGAGGTGCCTGGGATCAGGAGGATGGTGGGCGACCGGCGCAGCAACCAGGCAAGCGCGACCTGCATGGGCGTGGCGCGGAGGCGGTCCGCCGCCTCGGACAGGAAAGAGGATGCAGGGGGCTGGCGCCTTGAACGGTCGTGTCCGTCAACGTGATGGAATTTGCGGTGTAACTGAGGTGGCCATGGATCAGGCTGCCTGGGTGGAAATTTGTGGTGAAACGGTCTCGATCAGTGGCGGCGTGAGTTCGGCCATCACCTCGGTCTGCATGTAGCGATGTTGAAGTTGCCATTCGTCGTTGGCTTCCAGCAGCACCGCCCCGATCGGCCGGATGATGGCACCCTCGTTGGGAAAGATGCCGACGACATCGGCGCGGCGTTTCACTTCCTTGTTGAGCCGCTCGAGCGGGTTGGTCGAATGAAGCTTCGCGCGATGCGGAGCGGGAAAATCCATGTGCGCCAGCGCGTCGGCCTCGCTCTCGTCGGCGAATGCTCCGAGCTTCGGCCACTTGCCCCGGAGCTGGTCGGCAACGTGCCGCAGAGTCTGGCTAGCTGACGGGCGATCAAACTGAATGAAAGCCTGACGGAGGCGGCTGAGACCATGTTCTGCTGGGCTTTTGGCACGTAGGACTGCGCGTTGCGCATCCAATGAACGCGGCATCTTTGCCACGTTCAGCCCATCACCCGGCGGATTGCGGCCTTGCCCTCGTGCGCGTCCGAGATCACGAGCTTTGTGCCACGCAGGCCGCGGCGGATCAGGCTCTTCAGGAGGAACGTCGACCAGAAGGTCCGCCTTCGACGGCCCGATGTGCAGGCCGACGATCTCCCGCTTGCCGTCCGTGTTCACCGCCACGGCGATTATCGCGGCGACGCTGGTGATGCGGCCGCCCTCACGCTGCTTGAGGTAGGTGGCATCCAGCCAAGGATAGGGCCAGTCAGCGACAAGCGGGCGATCCAGGAAGGCATTCACCCGGTCGTCGATGTCCTTGCATAGCTTGCTCCTCGACATCGAGGATAGTGTCGCAAAGATTGTAGCGGAAGGCGTCGCCGCCGCACGAGCCGGCAAAGAGCCAGACTTTATGGCGGCTCAAAATTACGTCTATCACGGGTAATCCCATGGGCGATGTGACATTCGGCCAGGCAGTTAATCGAGCTCTTGCCGATTCCATGCTTGCCGACAACAGAGTCATCCTCCTGGGTGAGGACGTCGTGGCGGGTGGGCCATTCGGAGTGACCCGCGACCTTCACGATCAGTTTGGAGAAGTCCGCGTGCGTAACACGCCCACCCGCGAGAGGGAGAGAAGGGCGGGAATAACCGACGGGTTTAGGGTCGAGAGAGAGGCTCCCGGCCAGCCCGTCGCGGAGTTTTCCCAATGCTTCAGACCATGGTTTCCCCCTCGTCCAATCAGAACGCCGTGCCGGTCACCGGCGCCTACAAGGTGGATATCTCCCGCGGCGAGCGGATTGGCGGGTGTCGTCCGAGTGGTTCTCCCGGCCTGACGACGAACGCTACCTGTCACTGACCGCGCTGCATGACGCGGTCCGCGCCCGCGCCGAGCGTGCCACGGCGCGCACCGTCGAGAGCCGAGCCCTTCGCATCGAAGCAGGCCGAGATGATGCCGAGCGGCTGACGCTCACCGTGCCGGGCCGTGAGGCGTCGATCGCGCCGACGAACTGGTCGTTCGGCCAGATGTGCAGCCTCGTCGGCGCTCCGGCGAGCTACCTGCGCCAGCTTCCGGCGCCGCTCGCCGGCATCAACCTGCAGCACGGGCTCCTGTCGCACCGGGCCGAACTGGTGAAGACGCTGGAGGCCGAGGACGGCAGGGTGGAGCTGCGCGCTGTGACCGGGCCGGATTACGGCCGCATCTGGGATCACGAGCTGGTCGCCGCCGTCATGCGCATCGGCGGCAATGGCGTGGGCGACACGCGCTGGAAGGTGCCGGGCCTGCTGGACTGGCGAAGCATGACCCATAACCCGTTCGTGGAAGTCACCAAGGACACCACGACCCTGTACGCGTCCGACCGGGACGTCTTCTTGTTCCTGGTCGACGATACGCACCCGATCGAGGCGGGTCGGCTGCCCAATGGCGATCCTGACGTGTTTTTCCGGGGCTTCTATTGCTGGAACTCGGAGGTCGGCTCGAAGACGCTGGGGATCGCGAGCTTCTTCCTGCGGGCGGTGTGCATGAACCGGACGCTCTGGGGTGTCGAAGGATTCCAGGAGATCTCGATCCGGCACAGCAAGTTCGCCGCGCACCGCTTTGCGCACCAGGCGGCCCCGGCGCTGGCGCGGTTTGCCGACAGTTCTCCCGGTGCCTTCATCAGCGGCGTGCGGACCGCGCGCGAGCAGGTGGTGGCACGCAAGGACGAGGATCGGGAAACGTTTTTGCGCCGGCGCGGATTCAACAAGCCGGAGACGGAGAAGATCATCGCCACCGTGCTCCAGGAAAAAGGGCGGCCGCCGGAGAGCGTGTTCGACTTCGTCCAGGGCATCACCGCGCTGGCCCGGAGCAAGCCGCACCAGGACGCCAGGCTGGAGCTGGAGGGCAAGGCGGCCAAGCTGATGGCCAGCGTCGGGTAACTCTACCGGGCAGAGGCCGCCAGCCCGGCCCTTCGCCGTCCGGCGGGAAGGTTCAGCCCTTTCCTCCGGGGGTTTGTCCTGCGGTTCGTCTCTTCAGAGGGAGAGATGGGCCGCAGGCCTCGTGACGAGTTCGGGTCAGGAGAGAGGCTCCCGGCCAGCCCGTCGCGGAGAACGACAATGGGTTCCACCTCGAAGATCGCGCTCAGCATCTCGCGCGACATCCCCTTCAACAAGCTGCTGCTCAGCGCCTGCAACGTCCGCCGGGTCAAGGCGGGCGTGTCCATTCAGGAGCTTGCCGACGACATCGCGAGGCGAACGTTGTTGCAGTCCCTCACGGTCAGGCCGGTGCTGGACGCCGACGGCAACGAGACCGGCAGCTACGAGATCCCGGCCGGCGGCCGCCGCTACCGGGCGCTGGAGCTGCTGGTCAAGCAGAAGCGCCTGGCCAAGACGGCGCCAATCCCGTGCGTGATCCGCACCGGCGGCATCGCCGAGGAGGACAGCCTGGCCGAGAACGTCCAGCGCGCGCCGCTGCATCCGCTCGACCAGTTCCGCGCCTTTCTGGCCTTGCGCGAGGAGGGCCAGTCCGAGGAGGAAATCGCCGCCGCGTTTTTTGTCAGCGTCGCGGTGGTCAAGCAGCGGCTGAAGCTGGCTTCGGTGTCGCCCAAGCTGCTGGAGGCCTACGCCGAGGATGGCATGACGCTGGACCAGCTCATGGCCTTCACCGTCTCCGGTGACCACGAGCGACAGGAGCAGGTCTGGGAACGGCTGCAATCCTCCTACACCAAGGAACCGTATGTCATCCGCCGCCAACTGACCGAAGGGGCCGTCCGTGCGTCCGACAAGCGTGTGCGGTTCATCGGCGAGGCGTATGAGGCCGCCGGCGGCAGCGTGCTGCGCGACCTGTTTCAGGGCGACGATGGTGGCTGGCTGCAGGACGTGGCCCTGGTCGACCGGCTGGTGGCCGAGCGCCTCGAGCGCGAGGCGGAGACGGTCCGCGCCGAGGGCTGGAAGTGGATCGAGGTCGCGCCCGACTTTCCGTATGGGCACAGCTTCGGCCTGCGCCAGCTCCGGGGCGAGGGGCAGTCGCTGAGCGCGGAGCAGGAAGCCGAGCGGGAAGCGCTGCAAGCCGAATACGACCAGCTCGAGGGCGAGCACGAAACGGTCGAGGAGCTGCCAGAGGAGATCGAGCGCCGCCTGGCCGAGATCGAGGCGACGCTGGCCGTCTTTGATGACCAGCCCCTCACCTTTGACCCGGCGGAGATCGCACGCGCCGGCACCTTTATCAGCATCGGCCCGGACGGGCGGCTGCTGGTGCAGCGCGGCTTTGTCCGGTCCGAGGACGAACTGCCCGTTGTGGAGGCTGAGCCGGAGGCGGGAGTGGAGTTCCGCGCCGGCGCCGCGGTCGACGAAAACCAGCAGATGACGTCGGTGGCGATGCGGGTCGATGACGGGGGTGCGGCGTTGCAAGCCGAACCGGCAGCAACGGAGCCGGAGGAGGAAGATGGCATCAAGCCGCTGCCCGACCGTTTGCTGACGGAGCTGTCGGCGCATCGCACCTTGGCGCTGCGCTACACCCTGGGCGGCGTGCCGCATCTGGCGCTGGTGACGGCCCTGCACGCGCTCTGCCTGAAGCTGTTCTACCCCTACGCGTTGGACAGCTGTCTCGACCTCGACGCCAAGAGCGTCGGGTTCGGGGCGCAGGCGCCGGGGCTGCGCGATGCGGCGATCGCGGCACAACTCGAGGCCCGGCACCAAAGCTTGGCGGCGCGCCTGCCGCGCGAGGCCGGCGCGTTGTGGGAGGCGCTGCTCGAGCTCGATGGCGAGAGCCGGCTCGGGCTGTTCGCCCATTGCGTTGCATTGACTGTGAACGCCGTCCACGAAGCCTGGAACCGGCGGCCGCGGCAGCTGGCGCATGCCGACCGGCTTGCCCAGGCGGTGCAGCTCGACATGGCGGTGGCAGGGTGGACTCCGACCGTGGACTCCTATCTCGGCCGGGTCACCAAGGCGCGCATCCTGCAAGCGGTGCGGGAGGCCAGGGGCGAGGAAGCAGCTGAGCGGATCGCCCACCTCAAGAAGGGCGACATGGCCGTGCAGGCAGAAGCGCTGCTGGCCGGATTCGGCTGGGTGCCCGAGCCGCTGCGTACGCCGGGCGGAGCTGTCGAAGGTTCCTTCGTCGAAGGCAACGAAGGGCAGGTGTTCGCGTCCGTGACGGAAGCCGAGCTGCCAGACATTGAGGCGGACAGCGAACAGCCGAGCCAAACGGAGCAGCCCGAGGCGGACGCATCCACGGAGGCGTGGCCCGTCGCGGCTGAGTAATGCGGCTGTCAAGCGGCGCGATGGCTGGGATTGTAGGGTTTGTCATGAGTGAGCATGGCCCACAGGACGTTGCTGCGTTGGCGTGCGAGGGCGATGACGGCCTGGACGTGATGCTTTCCCTCGCGCCGCTTGCGGTCGTAGTAGGCACGGCTGTCGGGATGGATGCTGAAGGCGCAGAAGGCGCTTTGATAGAGGATACGCTTGAGGTCCCGATCGCCGCGGCGTGCGCGACGGAGCGTTCGGGAGTGTCCGGATTGTCGCAGTATCGGCGCCAGTCCGGCCGCGGCGGCAAGTGCTGCGGGCGAACGGAAGCGGGTGATGTCGCCGCCAATGGTTGCGATGAACTCGGCTGCCAGGACGGCCCCCATGCCCGGCAAGGAGCGCACGAGGGCTCCCTTAGGGTGGGCTGTGACGATGGCCTCCAGTTCCTTGTCGATGGCGGCCAAGCGGTCGCGCACGAGCAGTGCCTCGGTTGCCATCTCGCGCACCAGGCGGGCGATCGTGGCTTCGCCCGGAACGGCGGTGCGCTGCTGAGCGGCGCAGTCGCGGGCCAGTTCGGCCAGGCGTTCGGGATCGCGAAGGTTGGGCGTACGGCGAAGGTGGCGAACGATTGCCTTGGCACTTGCCTTGCGGATCTCGGCCGGCGTGACGTAGCGGGTGAGCAGGGCCAATGGCGCTTTGCAGGTGATGTCGAGCTTGGCTTCCAGGTCGGGATGAGCCTGGGAGAGCAGCTGGCGCAACCGCGAGACGCGGCGGTTCTGGTCCTGCACCAGGTCACGGCGGCGGCTGACGAGCAGGCGCAGGCTGGCGGTGGCGTCGTCGTCGGCACGGATCGGCCGCAAGCCGTCGCGGGTGCGCACGAGGTCGGCGATGACGCGCGCGTCTTGGGGATCGGACTTGCGCTCGCCGCCGGCATAGCCGTGCGCAGCCCGGTTGACGGCAAGGCCCGGCACGTGGACCAGCCTCAGGCCGTCGGCCAACAGCAGGGCTTGCAGGAAGGTGGCGATGGAACCGTCCACATCCAGGCCGACCTGCACCGGTTCGGGCAGAGCGCGCGGCTCAGCCGAGAGCGCGTCCAGATCGGCCTGGGTGTTGCGGACCGCGCGGTTGAGCAGGACACGCCCGCCCGCGTCCAAAGCGCACGCCCAGTGCATGTCCTTGGCGACATCGATTCCAACGCAGATCGTCATGACCACCTCCGGGAGTCGGTTGCACCTTGCAGCCCCGGTCTCGCCGGCATCGCCTTACAAAGCCATGGACGGCAGCGAGCAATCAGCGGTCGAACCCGGGCAGCGATGCGGGTGGCCCAGCCGCGACGATCATCAATGACAGCCAGAATAGCAGCCATGCCCGCATCGCCTACGCCCCGACACTCTGGATCAACGAGCGTCGGAACGCATCAACCGGGTAAGGCCGAGTAGCAGCTCCCCTTGTTCCTCCAGGGCTCGCGGCTTGGACCACCCCACGAAGCACGCTTCGTGGGACCCGGCGGCGAGCCTTGCTTCTTTTCGGAGGCCACGATGCCGGACACGGTATCCGACCTGGCGCGCCGCCTCGCCGAGAACGCCGAGGCCGTGTGTCGCCACTATCTGTCCAACGGCCGCCGCGAGGGTAGCTACTGGTGTGTCGGCGACGTCCGCAACACGCCGGGGCGCAGCCTCTACGTGCGCCTGCGCGGTCCCAGTTCGGGCAAAGGCGCCGCCGGGAAATGGACCGACTCCGCGACGGATCAGCACGGCGACTTGCTGGACCTGATCGCCGCCGCTCGGCATCTGTCCGGGATTGGCGATGCCCTGGACGAAGCGCGGCGTTTTCTGGGGCTGGTTCGGGCGCGGCCGGGATGTGCCCCGGCTTCCAGCTCCGGCTTGCCGTCCACTACCGGGCACGGAACATGGGCCAATTCCATCATCCCAGGGCTGCCGGAGGCCGCTCGGCGCTTGTTCGCCGTCTCCAAGCCGATCGCCGGGACGGCTGCAGAAACTTATCTGCGCGAGCGCGGGATCGCAGACGCTCTCGAAATGACCGCGCTCCGCTTTCATTCGCGCTGCTGGTATCGGCCAGACCCCGCCAACCCCGGCGAGGCGCGCGACACTTGGCCGGCACTCGTGGCCGCCATCACCGACCTCGACGGCACGATCACCGGCGTGCAACGTACTTGGCTCGACCCGTCCGGCCATGGAAAGGCGCCGGTTGCGACGCCGCGGCGGGCAATGGGTCACCTGCTCGGCCACGCGGTCCGGTTCGGCGTCGTAGGCCCAGCGCCCGACACGACTTGGATCATGGCCGCCGGCGAGGGCATCGAGAGTGTGCTGTCATTGCGGAGCATCTTGCCCTCTCTGCCCCTGGCCGCCGCGCTCTCAGCCGGGCATCTCGCCGCCCTCCTGCTCCCTGCCGGGCTGCGCCGGCTCTACATTGTGCGCGACAACGACCGGGCCGGGCATTGGGCGGCGGAGAAGTTGGCAGCCCGGGCGCAGGCGGCCGGGATCGAGGCGCTGGTGCTGGCGCCCACCCTGGGCGACTTCAACGACGACCTGCGGCAGCTCGGCCCTTCAGAACTGGAATCAGCCATCCGGGTGCAGCTCGCCCCGGAGGACGTGACGCGGTTCTGGCGACCGTCGGAGCGAGGCGAGCGGACACGATAGACACGGGAGCGGCACGAGGGTCGAAGTGGTTCGCCAGCGTGAGTCCGTCCGGCTTGGAGAGCCGCGCCCACGGCCTTCTGAGAGGGCGATCGGACCGCAAGCGGACCGGGCCGGCAACGGCTGCGTGCGGCTATTTTCCCCTGGCGGCGAGCCGCCATTCCTCGCGAGACAAAATAGCCGCCCCACGCCGTCCTCCGCTCCGCTGCGGCCGCTCGCGCCAGGCGCGGCGGTGCAAGCCCGGTCCGCCTCCGGTCTTCGACGCCTGCGAAGGCCGCGATGGACGCGGCCGCAAGCTAGAGGCAGACCACGATGACCAACAAAACCGACCGCGACAACGAGCCGCACCACGCCCCGTCCTCGACCGACTCGCTCCTCACCGAACTCCAGCTCTACCGGCACCGTCCCTTTCAGGACGAACCCGACACCAGGCCGATGCCCGATGAACGCCAGGTTGGCGCCGCGCTGGCCGACATCTTCGACGCCCTGGTCGCCACCCTCACCGACACGCGCATGGAGCCCGACCTCGAGGACCTGCTCTGGTCCACCGTCAATCTGTTCCACCGTGCCGCCGACCGGGTCGAACGCGAACTCGACGGCAATGAGCAGGCGCAGCGCCGGAGCCAGAAGGATCAGGACGGCTCGGAAATCCGCTCCGTGGAGCTGGAGCGGCTGCTGGCCGAGGGCACGACACTCATCGAACGCCGCAACGCCTTCGAGGCGATGCGCGACGGCGCCGCCGAATTGTTCGAGACGCACACTGGATCTGCCTGGCGACCGCGCGCCGGGTCGATGGTGAACCACCGCACGCTAACCTCGGCGATGATCGACAGCCGCGATTTTCTCAGTGCCAAGCGTCGGGCCGAGACCGAGGTGATGCTGCCGCCCGGACTCAAGGTCGCCTTTGCGGGAGGCTACGAGTGCAACGACCACCAGGCGATCTGGGCAGCGCTCGACCGGGTGCATGCCAAGCATCCAGGCATGGTGCTGCTGCACGGGGGATCGCCGAAAGGCGCGGAACGCATCGCCGCTTGCTGGGCCGATACCCGAAAGGTGCCGCAGGTTGCCTTCAGGCCCGACTTCACCCGGCACAAGAATGCGGCGCCGTTCAAGCGCAACGATCAACTGCTCGAGACCATGCCCATCGGGGTGGTAGTGTTCCCCGGCTCCGGCATCTCCGACAACCTCGCCGACAAGGCCAAGAAGCTCGGCATCCCTCTGTTCGACTTCCGTAAGGGCGGCGGCGCGTAAGCACCGCACTTTCCACCCGCCTCAGCAATGGATGAAATCACCCTCCGGGGCGATCTGCTGGATAAGGTCGAATTCGTCCCGGTTCGCGGTCAGCACTGGAATTCCCGCCTTCGCTGCCGTCAAGAAGATCAACGCATCCTTCAGGCATTCCTTGCGCTGATGCGGCTGGAACCGCTGCGTCCGCGCTAGCGTGCCCGCAATCACGCCCGCGTCCATCCAGACTCGCGCGTCAGGTGTCACCAGCCGGCTTGCCGGAATGTCTGCGAATAGTTGGGTGTAGTGGTCCCGCATTGCAGACCAGCCCGGCCGTGACGGATCGGCATTCGCGACACCGACCGCCAACTCCGCGAGCGCGACCGAACAGTGGAACAGCAGCGCACGGTCTATGGCGTCACGCACGTCACTCTCCAAACGGCCGGCCGCGCGGTTTATGTACACGTTCGTGTCGAGCAAGAGAAGCAGCGGGCCGCCTGGCAAGGACTCCAGATCAACGAGCTCAGACTGTTGTCTTGGGACGAGCTGTGATGTGCGTTTGGCCGGCTTGCGTTTCCGAAGTACGCTTTTGAGGTCAATACTCAAGATCGTGGTCTGGCCCGAGCCGTCCTTCGGTGCGCCGAAAAAACGCGGCAACAGGGTCGGGCCGTGCCAGCATCGCCAGGGCCATGACCCCGAGTTCGCTGGTGGAACTGACCCCTGCCTCGCGCTTGGCGGCCTCAACCAGCGCCGGCGGCGCACGAAAGCTCACATGTTCCGTCTTCTCGCCATCCAAAAGACCAGCTAGCCGGGCCTCTTCCAGGACAGAGGCAAGCAGCAGCGGCGGTGAGGCGAGCGTCGTTGCCGGCCCGCCAGGGACCTGGGCACGTGCCTTCCGCTTCGTCTTTGGCACCACGCGAGGTACCGTCATGTCAGCCTCCCATCTCAGATGTGCGCAAGATAGTGGGGATTGTAACACATCGCAAGCGTGACGGTAAGCCCCGTGAACTCGCGATCAGCCGTGAGAAAGATCCTATCACTGCCCTTCATGTGGCGAGTGCGATCAGCCGTGCGGGCCGTTGGGCAGCTTATACCAGCATTCACGGACGATGACTCTTTGGGGTTTCCGCGACGCGGTGCGCATCTGATTCGATGGCGGCGAACCCAGGAGGTCCGCCATGCCGATCCCGCTCAGCACCGACTACGACGCTGCGCGCCTACTTGCGGTAGCCCGTGCGAGCAAAGATGCCGGACAGACCCGTCGGCTGCTGGCGCTGGCTGCGATTTATGACGGCGCCACCCGCACCGAGGCGGCCGCGATCGGCGGCGTGACGTTGCAGATCGTACGGGACTGGGTGCTGAAGCTCAACGCACACGGGCCCGACGGGCTGGTCGGCTACAAGGGGCCGGGTCCGCGGCCTTTGCTGAACGACGAACACCGAGCAGCCCTTGCTGCGGCGATCGAGGACGGGCCGATGCCCGCGATCCACGGCGTGGTGCGCTGGCGCATCGTCGATCTCTGCCAGTGGCTGTGGGACGAGTGGCGTCCTCTCCCGCATGCCCCCTCACCATCCGCTCGATCTGGACTGGGTCCGTGGCGCACTGGCCGCGCCACAGCCTGCGTCCTTTCTCGTCCACGATGCAGATCGCCGTCAGCTTTTGTGACGCGTCCAAACCAACAAATCGGGTCATTGATCCGCCTCCCATGCTGCGAACTGCCGGGCGACAGCGCCCGGATCGCAGCATCATGGATGGCCTATGCCCCCGCCGCGATTACCCGATGTCCACACATGGTATTAGCGCCGTCAAGCCGAGCGAGTTGACGCTTGCGGCTTCGTCGAACGGCTCAGGCGTGGCCGATCCAGAGCACGTCCAGTTACAAGTTGGAAGGGCTGTTATCGCGTATATCTAGGTGCTACGTCCAACTAAGGCCGACTCTATACCGGTCCAGTAGAGCCCCGAGGCGATTGGGATCGGCGGCCGGCGGATCGGCCGGACCAGATTTCAGGCTGCTGCGACAACGAGCGAAAAGCGCACACAAAGCTCGCCGTTGTCATGACTGGAGCGCTACGCAATCCCGTCCACAACGGAAGGATGACTTTGGATTGCTCGTGACCAGGGCTGCGAAATGTTGTACGTGCCGCTTGCCAAAGCCGCCGTCGCTCCCACCCTCGCCAGCCCCAGCCCGTGCAGCGCGACGAGGCCCAGCTTGGCCGTAGTCTCGATGATTGAGACAGAGCGGGCCGCCAGACGAGCTAGGGTTATCAGGGTAGCGCCGAGCTCGCGAAGGCACGTTTCGGCGAAAGCGCCTTCGAGGGAACGCGCGGCCTATAACACGCCGTACTCACGCTCGGATCGTCACGCACGATCGCTGCCATATACAGAGGCGCTTCCCATACCGCTCGATGCCCCAGCGCTGGCACCATTCGTACATGGGCGCCCGGATCCGGGCGGCGATGATCGGGGCGTTTCCGGGTCGTACCAATTCGTCCTCGAGCCCGGCGAGGACCAGGGTCGGCGATTTGCTCGCCTACAGCCGGTGCAGGATTTCGAATCGATGAGTGGCCTCACACTGCAGCGCGGTCACCCAGGCTGGCGTTCGCCGCTCATTTTCACGCTGCCGATGGTCGCGCACCGCCTACCCGTTCGTCTCCGGATACCGGGGCGCGTACGTCCCGCCAGAAATACGGCGCCGCACCCGGAAGTTCGACCCACAACGCCATCATCGCCAAGTAGGTTCCGGAGAGGCCAGAACGGAGGTGGAGACTCCGCTCCAGGTGTTGCAGAGAATAAGTCGGGAAACTCGGTCCCGGGCGGCGCAGCTCAGCTCCCGCGCGAGCATGGAGATGAAGGGTCCGGCCACGCGCAGCCACTCAGACGGTATCCCATAATCAGCAACCGCACGGGTCCTGGCCCACCGCCCGGAATGCGATGCTGATGCCGTTGGCCGCAACGCTGCTTGAAGTTAGACTTTCCATTCCGTTACCTCGTTGAAAGTCGCGCCAAGTGGAGCGCAGGAGATAGGCCACATGGCGGGGTCACAAGCGACGACGCGGACGGCGACCGTCGGATAGGGCCGGTAACGTCGCAGGAATTGAAACAGGTTTCTGGCTGGACACATAAAGACTCCGCCGCCCTTGCAGCAACACCTGTGCCAGCCTGGCATCGACAAAACCCGCTCAGTTCGCCATCGCCGAGCCGAGTTATTCTGTTGCCGCTGCGCCGCGCGGTGCTGGCCTAGCGCCAGATTGAGGCTTTCACGACGACACGGTGACGGTCCGGAGTACACCCGGACTCGTCGGGCCCCCGCCGTAGCCGCGAGGACACGACAGCGATCCGGCTGGTATGCGGGTTGCATCGGAGCCATCCAGCCGCCGCGGACATAAAACATGGATCCTAACATCGACCCCCGAGAACAATCGCCCGCACCGCTGCCGCGCGAGACGGTTGTCGCCGTGGTCGGTGTTGGGACCATAGGTAGCGGCATCGCGCTCGTCGCTGCGACGGCCGGGCATCCCGTGCTGCTTTACGACTCTGTCTCCCGGCGCCGCCGAGGCAGGCTGCAAGCGGCAACGCGTCGACCTCGAACGGCTCGTCACACGTGGAAAACTGACGCAAGCGGAATCCGAGGAGCGGGTGAAACGACTTCGCCCCGTTGAGGGCCTCGACGCGCTCTCGGAGGCCGGGTTGGTGATCGAGGCCATCGTCGAAAACCTCGAAATCAAGGTCGACGTATTCCGCCAAATAGAACAACTAACGGACCCGGCAACCATCCTCGCGACCAACACCTCGTCCCTGTCGGTCACCGCGCTCTCGTCGCGGATGCGCCGGCCCGGCCGCGTGGTGGGCATGCATTTCTTTAACCCCGCCCCGGTCCTGCCGCTCGTGGAAGTGGTCAGCGGTCAACTCACCGACGCATCCGTCGCGGCCACCATTGTCGAAACCGCACGCGCCTGGGGCAAGGTGCCGGTGCGGTGCGCGTCGTCGCCGGGCTTCATCGTGAACCGCGTGGCACGGCCGTATTGCGGCGAGGCGCTGCGACTGTTGGCAGGTTCCGCATGGGACCGTTCGCGCTGATGGACTTGATCGGGCACGACGTGAACTTCGCGGTGACCCGGTCGGTGTACGAAAGCATGTTCGACGATCCGCGGTACAAGCCATCGCTCATTCAGCAGGAGCTGGTGAACGCGGGGCTCCTCGGCCGCAAGAGCGGGCGCGGGTTCTACGATTACGCCAAGGGCGCGCCGCAACCCGCGCCCGCTGATTACCCCGAAAGCCCGCGGCCAACGACCGTCATTGTCGAAGGCAACCTTGGCCCGGCGGAAGCTCTGGTCAAGCTGACCCGGGATGCCGGCATTGCGGTGGAGACACGCGACGGCGCCGGGCTGATCCGGGCGGAGGCCATACGCTGGCGCTAACGGACGGGCGGAGCGCGACCGAGCGCATGGCGGCTGACGGAGAGCCCGCCGTGCTGTTCGATCTCGCCCTCGACTATGCCGCGGCCACCCGCATCGCCATCGCGCCCGCCGACCAGGCCAATGCCACCGCGCTCGCACAGGCCGCCGGCCTTTTCCAAGCGTTGGGCAAGGCCGTCTCGGTGATCGATGACGCGCCGGGAATGGTGGTGATGCGGAAGCCTTCGCGGAGCAGGGCATTGCGGTGCTGCGTAGCCTCGGCCTGCCGGACGATGGCGAGCACATCAACCCCAATGGCGGCGCCATCGCGCTCGGCCATCCGCTCGGGATGAGCGGGGTGCGTCTGATGCTGACGGCAACCCGCGAGCTGGAGCGCCGCGGGGCGAAACGCGCGCTGTGCGCACCATGTGCGTAGGCGTCGGGCAAGGCATTTCCGCGGTCATCGAGCGGGTTTGAGGATATGCCCCGAAATAGCGTGATTGATAAGCCTAGACTCTGAGTGTTTGCGGTTTTTTGCGTCTAATCGGCGGGGTTGGTGCAGCCTAGATGCGAGGGACGGATAACGTTGGGCGTCCGCTGACCTCGGTGGGCGGGCCGGACGGCAGCGCGTCGCAAGGAGAACGAAACCGTGAGCAATGCGAGCACCAGAGACATCCTGCGGCGTGATCTGCTGGCCGGGACGGCCGCCTCGGTCGCGGCGGTGACGCTGCCCTGCGACGTGAGAGCGCAGAATTCGGCGGCGCTGGCCATGGCCGAGCCGGTCAGCACGCTGCCGGTGTCGCTCAACGTTAATGGCCGGGCGAGCACGCTGCAGCTCGACATACGTATCACCCTGCTGGACGCGCTGCGCGAACACCTGCAGCTGACCGGCACCAAGAAGGGCTGCGATCACGGCCAGTGCGGCGCCTGCACGGTGATGGTCAATGGGCGGCGCATCAACTCCTGCCTGACGCTCGCCATCATGCATCAAGGGGACCGGATTACCACGATCGAGGGGCTCGGCACTCCAGAGGACCTGCACCCGATGCAGGCCGCATTCATCAAGCATGACGGGTATCAGTGCGGCTACTGTACGCCCGGGCAGATCTGCTCGGCGGTCAGCGTGCTGGCGGAGATCAAGGCCGGCATCCCGAGCCACGTCACCGCCGACCTAACAGCCGCGCCGCAGGCGAGCAACGACGAGATGCGCGAGCGGATGAGCGGCAATATCTGCCGCTGCGGCGCCTATGCCAACATTCTCGAAGCAATGACCGAAGCGGCGGGGGAGCCGGCATGAAGCCCTTTACCTACGAGCGTGCGAGCACCCCGGCGCAGGCCGCCGCCGCCGCCGCGGGCACTGAGGGCGCCCGGTTCATCGCCGGCGGCACCAACCTGCTTGATCTTATGAAGCTGCAGATCGAGACCCCTTCCCACCTCATCGATGTCAACGGCCTGGCGCTCGACGCGATCGATGCGACGCCGGAGGGCGGATTGCGCATCGGCGCGCTGGTCCGCAACACGGATCTGGCGGCGGATATGCGGGTACGGCGCGATTACGCCGTGCTGTCCCGCGCGTTGCTGGCCGGGGCGTCGGGCCAGCTCCGCAACAAAGCGACGACCGCCGGCAACCTGCTGCAACGGACCCGGTGCGCGTATTTCTACGACACCAACCAGCCGTGCAACAAGCGCCAGCCCGGCAGCGGTTGCGCCGCGATCGACGGCGTCAGCCGCCAGCTCGGGGTGATCGGCACCAGCGAATCCTGCATCGCGACCAACCCGAGCGACATGGCGGTTGCCATGCGCGTGCTGGACGCGACCATCGAAACGGTGAAGGCGGATGGCACGACGCGCCGCATTCGGATCGCCGACTTCCACCGCCTGCCCGGCGACACGCCGCAGATCGAAACCGCGCTGGATCATGGCGAGTTGATCACCGCGGTGACGCTGCCGCCGCCGGTGGGCGGCAAGCAGTTCTACCGCAAGGTTCGCGACCGTGCCTCCTATGCCTTCGCGCTGGCTTCCGTCGCCGCGATCGTGCAGCGCGACGGATCCGGCCGGGTGGCGGTGGGCGGCGTCGCGCCCAAGCCGTGGCGGGTGGAGGCGGCGGAAGCCGAGCTGCCGCGGGGCGCCAAGGCGGCGGCGGCCGGGTTGATGGCGGGGGCGAGGCCGACGCAGGAGAACGCGTTCAAGGTCACGCTGACCGAGCGGACGCTCGGCGCGGTCCTCGCCGAAGCGAAGACCTGAGCCACGCGGTTCGACACGCCCGCCACGACCAACCCGATCGACCAGCTGAAAGTAATCAGCCAGGGCATCGATCGCATCGACGGGACGCTCAAGACGACCGGCCGCGCACCGTACGCCTACGAGCACCACGAGTCCGCTCCGAACGCGGCCTACGGCTACGTCATCGGCGCGGCGATCGCCAAGGGCCGGATCACGAGCATGGATCTCGGCCCGGCCAAAGCCGGCAACATCCGGGCACGCCGGGTGCTGGTTGAAGGAGCCTGGACCTACCGACTCCCCGCCCGCATGGGTGAAGACATCACCCGGCGTAACGAGGGCCTGCCCGAGGCGATCAGAGCCGCCGCGTGGAAAGCACAGGTCCGCCTGTGCACTCGCTACCGGCGCCTACAGCAAACCGGCAAACCGCAGAACGTCATCGTCGTCGCGATCGCCCGCGAAATGGCGGCGTTCGTCTGGGCCATCGCCCGCATGGCACAGCCAGCCAACGCGCCAGCGTAAGCCTGTTCCGGCCCGAGCAACAAAGCGGCAGCCGGGAAAGGAAGAAGCAACATCGACCGTTGCACAAGGGTGGGCGCGACGGCAGGTCAGGGTAATCCTCGATCTGATTCGGCGGCACCAACCCGCGACATTGAGACAGAGGAAGGCCCAAGACGAACAACGGTCCTGCGGTAACCAACCCGCGCATCAGAGTCTGATCAACCGTCGTCTTGCGCCGCCGCGTCCTCCCCTGTGCAACCCAATCAGCCGGACACCGCTACGCGCGGCGGACACTTACGACCTCCAACATTGAAAACGAACATGAGAATCAGATTTCCGTCCGCGTCGGAATCCCCTCCGACTCAATTAGATGCGGTCACGCTCTAGTACTACAGTTGCGCGTCGGTTTGAACTCGGTAGTGGGCTGCTGCGGCTATGGCCTGATGGCGCCTTCGCCAGGCTGACCAGGCGAGCACGAAAGCTGGCCGGACGATCCGGGAAAGCAGCAAGCGTGCGATCAGGTATCGGATCTCCGGCACACTCGGCAGCGCGAGCGCCAGCTTTCTCAAGCCGCCATCACCGCCGGACTCCTTTCGTTTGGTTTGCCGCCGGCGGCGCGGCGAAGCTGGGCCGACAACCCGGCCAGAAATGCGAGCGTGGCCATGCACAGTGTCATGTGTCGATGCCAGCCGTGCCAGGACCGGGCTTCACAATGGTCCAGGCCAAGTTCCTCTTTGGCGCGCTGGAAGCACTCCTCGATGGTCCAGCGCAAACCCGCCGCGCCGGCGAGTTCCGCCAAGCTCGTGCCGGCCGGCGCAAAGACGAGATAGTAGGCACGGTCTTGCGGGTCGCGGCGGTTACGGCGGATCAGAACCCAGTGCTCGAAGGCGCCGTCGAGGGTGCCCAGCGCGATGCGGGCCCCGTCATACAGCCGAACGCCCTTCGATCCCTCGCCGGCAGCATGCGGCATCCAAGCGTTGCCGGGCAGTTCATCGGCAAGCTTCGCCGGGCCGGTCTGCAGCAGGCCGCCCGCCATCAACATGCGCAGGGTCTGATTGGAGCGGACCGCAAGAACGTAAGCTTGGCCGCGCCCCTCAAGCATCCGCCGAAGCCGTGAATCGGCCCCATACAGCGCATCGGCCAACACCCAGGCACACGGCACGCCAGCGTCCAGGGCCGATGCGAGCAGCGCACAGGCGATCCGCGGCTTGGTCGCGAACTCGACCGTCTCGGGCACCTGCACGTGCCGGCACCTCGCGGCATCGCCAGTCCACGCCTCGGGCAAATACAGCCGACGGTCGATCAGCGCCTGGCCGAGCGGGCTCGCATAGCCGAGGAATACGCCAACTTGGCAGTTCTCGATCCGCCCCGCCGTCCCCGAATACTGCCGCGCCACCCCCACTGAATGCGTGCCCTTCTTGAGGAACCCGGTCTCATCCACCACAAGCACCCCGTTTGGATCGCCAAGCGAGCCGATCACCTCCGCGCGCACCAGATCGCGCAAGGCATCGGCATTCCACGAACTGCGCCCCAAGAGCGACTGCATGCGATACGGCCGATCCAGTCCGGCCTGCTCGGCCATCAGCCAGCCGGTTTTGCGGGAAATACCCGACAGCAACCCGTCGAGAAACGCGCCAGCCGACGCTCGGACCTCCGGTCGCCCGAACACCGGAGCCAGCCGGCTTTTCAGCCCCGAAAGTTCCCTATCCCAGGCCAGTGCCGAACCAGACCAAACTGCCACAGACATGCCAAATCCCCACTTCCCTATCGGCAGGGAATCAGACTTCAAAACCGATTCGCAACTGTAGTAGTAGAAGGCGGTTGACAGTCACCATTGCCGGATCGTCAAGGCGACCGCTCACCGCCCCCAACCGGTCGCGAGCCGGCGTCTGTGGCTTGTCCACCATGATTTGCGAAGGCTTCGCAAGGCCGTTCTGCTGGCTCGCCTCTATCGTTACATGCAGGAGCGGCGCATCGATCAGGGTGCCCGTGATCCGGAGGACGGCTACGGACCGAGGTCGCCGAAGTGGTCCGACTGGATGACGAGAGCCGGCCGCGCCACATTCACCGCTCGGTGTCGCCTTGTTCCCAGGTTAGCGTGAGGAACGGCTTGTCCAACGCTCCTGCGTTCAGTTTCAAAATCGCGTGGCGCACGAAGCGCGCGCCGTCTGGACGGACCGCGGCGACCGAGACGGCGACGACCGACGGCGGCGGCCGCAGCGCTGCCCCGCCGCCGCGATCGGCGTCCGCGGTATCCATCACCGCGCGTACCGCCGGGCTCGCGTAGGCCGGCACGGGCTCTCTCGACGCATAGATCGACAGCAATGGGCGCAGCGCGGCGAACAGCTCCGGCGTCATGCCGAGAACCGCGCCCACCTCGTCTTCGCTGCGAAACGGCGCGCCAGGCGGCCTATAGTCGAGGC
Organism: Acetobacteraceae bacterium; assembly: GCA_965276815.1. Classification (GTDB taxonomy): domain Bacteria; phylum Pseudomonadota; class Alphaproteobacteria; order Acetobacterales; family Acetobacteraceae; genus JAVVHH01. The sequence goes on from CBDIBE010000007.1 coordinate 309,381, forward strand.
CTGCGGCCTCGTAAGCATTCGACACGACGGCCCTGGCCGCGGGCTGCAGTAGCGGAATGCGCCACTGGACGATGTGATCGGCGAGCGCGCTCGCGGCTGGCGGAGCGGCGCCGAGTTCCTCCAGCAGCGCGGCAAGCAGACCCGGCGCCGCGAGGTTGGGATTGACCTTGCCATCCTCGCTGGTCACCCGCACCTCGGCCCGCACGCCGTCGGGCGCCGAGAGAAAATGCGTCCCGCCGTCGGCGCTCCAGTCCGGCGCATGTTCGAGTATCTTGAAGGCTGCTTCGAAGAGGGCGGCGTCGGCGCCGGCTTCGACTTTCGCCGCGCTGACCAAGTTCCTTGCCAGCTGCACGTCGGTGCGGGCCGACACCGTGATCGTTCCCGCGATCAGCGACAGCAGCACCGTGCTCCAAAGTACGATGAGCAGCGCGAAGCCGCGCTCGCCCCGTGGGCCGGGCAGGCACGAGGAGACCTCCGGGCGCGAGCGCCCGCAGGTCGACGTCAAGTCCGGTTCAGGCGTCGTTCTTTGCTCCACGGCTCCGCAGGCGGCGGAGCAGTGCTGCGCCGAGGCCGAGCACGCCGGTCAGGACCACGGCGAGCGACGACGGTTCGGGCACCGCGACGGAGGCGCCCGAGGCCAGCAGGAAGAAGCCGGAGTCGGGATACGCCGAGTTTGTGTAGTCCGTTACCAACAAGGACGGATCACCCTGCCCCTTGACGCAGTCATTGTCGGGATCGGTGCAGTTGATGAACATAGGCTTATAGACATCGGAAAGATTGAACGCAACCAGGACATCGTCGGTGCCCGAGACGGTCGACTCCGCATCATTCAGGCTGCCGCCCAAGTAGAACTCGTGGTCGGATGCGAAGTAGGAAAACACGAGCGGTGAACTCACCGGGACCCCGGTAAACGACCGCACGATCAGACCCGACGATTGGTCTTCGTAATTGAGCGTCGGGTCGAATGTCACCGCGACGTCGCCAGCAATCGATGAGAACGGGGCGGCCTGCGCCGGCGTACCGTATTCGTCGACAAAGCCGGTTCCGGAGAACGTCAGATTGAACGTCACCGGAGCGGCAAAGGAGGAAGCAGGCGCCAGCCAAAGCAGCGCTGCGAAGACGACCTTCATGGGTTTCCAAGTCACGGGTACTCTCCTCTATGTGAGGTTAAGAAGATCAGCGTTTCAGTCGGGTTCGGCGACGCGTCGTTCCACCCGGGTCGGACGCGGCGCCGTCGGTCGGTTGGACTACCTATTGCGGCCGAACGCATGTTGAACGGTTATAGTCGTCACCGACGTGAAGTTCCGCGAAGAATTACCGACATAGACCTGGTTCGTGCCGCCGACCGACACCCAGCTCTGCGATCCCGTATCCCAGACGCTCAGCGGATGGTTGCTCGCCTTGGGGTCGATTGTGATGGTCACGTTCTGGCTTTGACCTGGGTTCAAGAACACTTTCTGGAACCCAACCAGGCGCCTCGGCGGCTCACCACTGGAGGGCGGCAGCCCGAGGTAGACCTGAACCACCTCGGCGCCGGCGCGCTGGCCCGTGTTCGTCACCGTGGCCTGAACCGTGAACGGAGTGGTGTCGGTTACCGTGGTCGACGAGACGCTCACGTTGGAGATGTTGAAGGTCGTGTAGGACAGGCCAAACCCAAACGGGAACAGCGGCTGTTGATTGTTCGCGTCATACCAACGGTAGCCGACCTCCAGAGCTTCGGAGTAGGTGATCGTGTGCACGCCGTTGACGATGACGCCCGGATATTGCTGCGGCGTGTTGGTCGCGATCTGCGTCGCCGTCTGCGGATAGCTGACGGGAGACTTGCCGGACGGATTGGCGACGCCGAACAGCAGGTCCGCGACGATGTTGCCGTCTTCCTGACCGGGAAACCACGCCTCCAGTACCGCGGGCACCTGGCTCAGCCAGGGCATCGGCACCGCGTCGCCGTCCTTGAGGACGACGATCGCGTTCGGATTAGCAGCCGCGATAGCCGAGATCATCGCATCCTGGTTGTTCGGCAGCGGGATCCCCGTGCGGTCCGAGCCTTCCGAGGTGATGGCGCCCGCCATGACGATCACGGTATCGGCGGACTGCGCCGCGGCCACCGCGACGGCAAGGTTGCTGTTGTCGTTTGCCACCGTCGTCAGGCTGACGCTCGCCGACGAACCGAGGCTCTGCAGGACGTTCTGCATGCCTTGCAACGGAAGCACGGTGTAGAGCGGCGTGACGTGCGAACTGCCGCCGCCGGCGACCGACGTCGTCGCATAGGGCGCCTGACCGATCAGCGCGATGGTGTGGATCTTCGTCCGGTCGAGCGGCAGGGCGTTGTTGGTGTTCCTGAGCAGCACGGCCGACTGCTCGCCCATGTTGCGCGCGAGCTTGCCGTCGGCGGTCGCGTCGATCGGCGTGATCGTGATCGGCCGGTCAAACACGCCTAAACGGAACATCTGTGTGTAACGCAGCCGAAGCGAGGTATCGATCATGTCTTGGGTGATCTGGCCGCTCGCCAGATATTTGACGAGATTTGCCGCAGTGAAGTAAACGCCGGAGGGCATCTCGAGATTGGTCCCCGACACCAACGCCAGGGTGTTGTACACCGCGCCGAAGTCGGACTGGACGAAGCCGGAAAATCCCCACTGGTCTCGCAGCACGGTGGTCAGCAACGGCGTGTTCTGGCACATGTGCGCGCCGTTGACCGAGTTGTACGAGCACATGATCGAGGCGACCTGACCATCCTTCACCGACATCTCGAACGGGATTAGGTCGATTTCGTGCAGGGTGCGATCATCGATGATCTCGTTGATCGTCGTCCGGTTCACTTCCTGGTCGTTGGCGACGTAGTGCTTGGCCATCGCCAGCACTCCCTGCTGCTGGATCGCGGCGATTTCGGTGATCGCCATCTTACCGGAGAGGAAGGGATCCTCGCCGAAATACTCGAAGGTGCGTCCGGCGCGCGGATCGCGAACGGTGTCCATGCCGGGCGCCTCGATCAGCTGCAGCCCGAGATCCTTTGCCTCGGTCGCCATCGTGCTGCCGAAGCTCGCGGCGACGGTCGCGTCGAACGAAGCGGCGATGGCGAGCGCCGCCGGAAAGGCGGTCGCCGCCGGATAGGGCTCGCAGTCGCTCTCGCCGACGCCGACCGGCCCGTTGGTGATCCGGAAGGTCGGGATCTGCAGCGCCGGCAGGCCGGCGACATGGCGCACGCCCGTACAGCCGACTTCCGGGACAACCGTGCCGCTCGCGCCATGCATCTGATCATATTTGTCGGACAACGCCATCGCCGCCACTAGCAGCGCGGCGCGCTGTTCAGGCGGCAGCGATGTGTTCATCCATGGCAGGCTGCTCTGGGCGTAAAGCGGCGCCGCCGAGGCGCACAGCGCGACGCCAAAGGCCGCCGCGAACTTCCCGTATTTCATTCAGTTTCCTCCGTTTTGGTCGGTTTGTGCCGGGCGGTGCCGTCTGCCCCACGCCCCTTGCCGGCAGGCGCTCGCGCGGTCAGGCCAGGGTTGCCGCGACGCATCGCGCAGCGGTCGCGGGGGAATGTTCGCAGCGGTGAAGGCCGGTCTGGCGGGGTGGCGCGCGCAGAAAGATCTGCCGCTCGGGTCTGCTGTGCGCCTCATTCTATCGTCCTCCCGCCACTCATCCCCGCATCTCTTTTCCCGAGGGCTAGTTTTAAAAGCAGCGTAGGCCGACTAACACAGCGACGCTAATGCTAATGCGAGCCAGATTGATCTAGGATGCGTATCAATGCTCGAGCTGAGCCAGCTCCGCTGCTTCGTCACGGTTGCCGAGGAGCTGAATTTCCGCCGCGCCGCGGCCCGGTTGAACATGACCCAGCCGCCGCTCAGCCGACATATTCAGCTGCTCGAACACAGCCTCGGCGCGTCGCTGTTCGAGCGCACCACGCGGAGGGTCGCACTGACAGCGACGGGGCGGCGTTTTCTGACCGAGGCGCAGACGCTGCTGCGCCTTGCCGAAAGCGCGGAGCTGTCGGTCAAGCGGGTCTTTCGCGGCGAGGTCGGCACCATCCGGCTCGGCTTCACCGCCGGATCGAGCTACGCCTTCCTGCCGCGCCTGGTGTCACTGACCAGCGCGCAGATGCCCGACGTCGACCTCATGCTGCGCGAGATGCCGACGGCCGAGCAGATGGAGGCGCTGCGGGTCGGCCATCTTGATGCGGCCCTGGTACGCCTGCCGATCGAACGCCGCGGCGTCGAACTCGTGCGGATCGCCCGCGACAAGATGGTGCTGGCCATCCCGGACCGGCACGCCCTGACCGCCAGCCAGGCCGATTGCGTGTTGCACGAGCTTGGGCGCGAGCCGTTCATCATGTATTCACCCGAAGGCGGGCGCTATTTCCACGACCTGGTATCCAGCATGTTCCGGGAAGCGGAGATCGCCCCCGAGTACGTCCAGCTCGTCACCCAGATCCACACCGCCCTGGCGCTGGTCAGCGCCGGCCTCGGTGTCGCGCTGGTGCCCGAGGCGGCGCGCAGCCTGCTCGTGCAAGGCGTTGTGCTGCGCGAGCTTCGACCGCCGCCGCGGGCCTGGGCCGAGCTTCACCTCGCCTGGCCGCGCGACCTCGACAATCCCGCCTTCCGCTCGTTCTGCGACACGATCGTGCCCAAGCTAATGACCAGCCAGGACGGCGGCGGATGATTGGCAGCACCGTCGCCGCCCAGTTCAGGGCGGCCCCGGCCCGTCGAGCCGAACCGATTCGGCATCTGCAACCAGACGATCGCCGGCTCACTCGAACGCGCACTGCGCAATTACGGAAAGATCATGGTCCTGTGCACGACGGGGGAGTCGCCGTCGCAGCAGGATGAAATCGTTCGCGAGATGAGCGTGCAACTCGCATGCGGCGTTGTGCTTCTGGCTGGGGTCGAGAGTTCCAGCGTTTCTGTCAAGGCTCGTGCCAGCAAGTATCGCGGTTAATCTCGTGAGCGCAGGCCAGCCGGTCAGGCTGCTTGCAGGAGTGCGAGCACGCTCACTGTGCGACCGAGAAGGCGAAGTCTGCGGCTGGTTGCGGGAACATGCTGATTGTGGATAGGCGTCCGCCCGAGGCCGCCTTGTTACGCTTGCGCGTAGCGTCTGTGCTTGGGGCATGGATTATCTTGAGCACGATGGTGAGGCTGCCGGTGTGACAGCCAAAGTGGCTGCCACAGATGCTGCTTCGTTGTCTCGCCTTGAAATCGTGGAGGAGGACCGCGCCGAAGGCGGCGAAACCGACGAAGACAAACCACGGCAACTCCGGCTAACACGCGGTAAGGTATTTCCACCCCCCGCCTGACGGCGCTTTTGAGTGCAAGATAATTGCCATTATCTTGCACTGGCACCGCAGTTCGCCGGCGTTTAGGCTCGGGGCATGGACGAAATGCCGCCCGCCCTCCCCGCCCCCGCCAGCAGCGAGCTGGCGCCCACCACGCAGGCGCGCCGGCTTAGTGCGATTAAGAGCCTGCTGAGCTTTGGGCAGCGGACCGGCTTCCTACCGGTCAATGTTGGCGCCGCGATCCGCCTGCCTAAGGCCAAGCAGACGCTCTCGGAACGCATCCTGGACGTGGACGCGGTGCTGCACTTGCTCGCTCTTGAGCGGAACCCGCGCAACAAAGCGCTGCTGCGGCTGCTCTACCTGGGCGGGCTGCGCATCAGTGAAGTCTGCTCCCTGTGCGGCCGCGACCTCGCCGCCCGCGACGACAGCGGCCAAGTCACGCTGTTCGGCAAGGGCGGCAAGACCCGGGCCGTGCTACTCAAGCCGTCGATCTGGCAGGAGTTGGTGGCGCTGCGGGCCGAGGACCCCGAGGCGCCGCTGTTCCGCTCGCGGCAAGGCGGCGCGCTCGATCCCTCGCAGGTGCACCGCATCGTCAAGCAAGCCGCCCGGCGCGTTGGGCTGCCCAATACCGTTTCCGCCCATTGGCTGCGCCACGCCCATGTCAGCCACGCGCTCGATCGCGGCGCACCCGTCCACCTCGTCCAGGCCACCGTCGGCCATGCCAGCCTCACCACCACCAGCCGCTACGCCCACGCTAGGCCGAACGATAGTTCTTCGCTGTATCTCCCGGGGTGATTTCACCGTCGGGCGGAGACTCAGCTTACCGGATAAACTGAATTATCTGGTCATCATTTCTTATAAGCCTCCCAGGCCTCCTCGATGAGGACTCCCTGCTGAACCCCACGCCTCTTTGCTTCGTCAGCGATCTCGTCGGCGACGTGCGGCATGACTTTCGCGTGGACCTGACCCGTTCTCGGGCTGGGTAGCCGCCCTCGCCTCTTCGGTGGCTCTCTGTTCACAAACCCATGCTGCTCCGCAGTTCGATCCGAAACTTTGACCGCCTCAGTCGAGACGTCCTTCCGGCGAGTTCGAAGGCTGCCAAGGTCGATGCTGAAAGCTGGCTTGTTGCTCATCGGGACACCAATCGATCGTAAACTGCCTTTGCAAATGCAGCAGCGTTCTGCGTCGCAGGTTCCATCTTTCCCTGTGCAGGAATGGTTCGAAGGTCACCGCCGAACTCGAACAGCGCCGAGAATGCAGCACGCTCCATCAACGGTGGATCGATCACGTCGATACCCTGCCCCTTGAGTGAGCTCTCGATCGCGGTGTGCTGCTTCGATCGGATAGCCCGGGTCATCGTGAACACGACTGCGTGGCGTATAGATCGGCCGAGCGCCTCTTCTTCCTCCGCGACAAGTGCAAGCGCCCGGGCGCCGATAGTGGCGTCGAGCGTCGTGGCACGCATGGGGGTGAGCACCAGATCGGCCTGAGAGATGGCTCGCGACACAAGACGGGAGGCAACCCCCGCGAGATCGACAATGACCACCCGGCCATCGGCGTCCTGCTGCTTGATCGTCCGAACAATCTCCGACTCGCCGACATCCGATCGGATCTTGATTCGAGGCGGCAGCTGCGACCGCTCCGCCCAGATTGAAATCGAACGATTGGGGTCGCAGTCAAGGGATGGCCACTTCGGCACCGGCATGGGCGAGCTCGGTCCCCAAAATGACCGAGGCCGTTGATTTACCTGCCCCGCCCTTTGGCGAGGCGATCGTGACGACGGGCATTTACTTACCGGATTTGTTAAGGAACCGGGTCTACCAGATCACCAAATGGGTGGAATGAGACCTGTGCGCGGGTGGGTTGATCCGACGCGGTTTGATCTGATTCCATGCTGTCGTAGTCGGGGTTAGAGGCGGTGACGGCGCGGCGGCGGATCGGTCAGGAGCGGCTTTGGTCGAGCGGGACGAGACGGCGCGGGGGCAGGTCGCTGGACGAGGTCTCGGCCGTGCTGGACTGGACGGAACTGGATGGGTTGCTTTCGGGTGTGTCGGCGTCGGCGAAGGGCGAGCTCGGGTGGCCGCCGCTGGCGCTGTTCCGGGCGCTGCTGCTCGCCACCTGGCACGACCTTTCGGACGTGCGGCTAGCCGATGCGCTGGACGACCGGAGCAGCTTTCGCCGGTTCTGTGGCTTTGCCGCCCACGAGCCGACGCCGGAACGCACCGCCTTTGTCCGCTTCCGCGCCGAGCTGGTGCGGCGCGGGCTGGATCGGCGGCGTCGAGGTGACGACGGCCAACGCGCACGACGCCTCTGAACTCAACGCCATCCTGCCGGAGGCGCCCGGCGATACGTACGGCGACAGCGCCTATCAGGGCAGCCGGCCCGAGGGGATCATCCGTGCGCGTGGCGGCACGCCACGGGTGGTGCACACCGGCGGCTGGGGTGGTGCGGAGGCGGCGGAGCGGCTGCGGGCGCACAACGCCGCCGTGCGCCGGGTGCGCTGCCGGATCGAGAAGGTGTTCGGCACCACCAAACGCTCCTACGGCTTGCGGCGGATGCGCTGGCTGGGGCTGGCGAAGGCCGGCTTGCAGGTCCGGCTGGCCGCGACGGCGTATCATTTGCGCCGCAGCCTCGGTTTGTTCGCGGCCGCCGCGGCGTGAACCGCGCTCGGACTCTGTCTGCCGCACGCCCGCAAGCCTTCCAGTGGCATACAGGAAGGCTAAAATCCACGCTCAGGCCGCCCCTGCATGGCCGAACCGTGCTCGTGCAATAAAACCGACCCACCCGCGCACAGGTCTCCTTATACCAACGCTCGTTGATTAGAACCCTTGTGCCCAAGCGCGCGATCCGATGGAGATGATCTTCCACGGCTGCTCGGCAAGCCGGTTGCAGGCGTGGCAGCAGTGATCGACGATGTTGTCGTAGCTGGTGAACACTCGGTTGGAGAGCCAGTTCTCGCGCAGGAATTGCCAGATGTTCTCCTGCGGGTTCAACTCCGGACACTTGGCGGGGAGCGCGACAATGGTGATGTTGCTTGGCACGGTCAGCCGCGCCGAGAGGTGCCACCCGGCTTGATCCACGACCAGCACGGCATGGCGCCCGGGCGCAACCCTGGCGGAGATTTCCGCCAAGTGGAGGTTCATCGCCTCCGTGTTGCACCAGGGCAGCACCAGCCCGGCAGCCTTGCCCTCGGCCGGGCAGATCGCGCCGAAGATGTAGGTCGATGCGGTGCGCTGATCGTGCGGCGCGCTGGGACGCGTGCCGCACAACGCCCATCGCCGGGTGATCTTGTTCTTCTGTCCGATCCTGGCCTCGTCGCCGAACCAAACCTCTATGTCGCTGGGATCGAGGCCTTGCGTGCCGGCGACGGCCGCCACGATAGCGGCGAAACTTTTTTAAAAGCCTCCACCGCACCAGCAGCTTGCGCGTGGTGGCGCGGACGGGCCGACAGCTTGCGATACCCCATCGCGCGCAGCTCGCGCCCCAGTGTCTGCCGCGAGATGCTGATCGTGAACGTCTCGAACACCCACTGCGCCAGATCGACCAGGCGCCAGCGCACCACACCGTCGATTGCGGGCACAGGACCATCCTCGATCACCTGCGCCAAGGCCGCGCGCTGCTCGGGGTTCAGCAGTGGCGGTTTGCCCGGTGCCTTGCGCGCGATCAGCGCGTCGGGTCCGCCTGCGTTCAAACGCACCACCCAGTCGCGCACGATCTGCCGGGTCACGCCACCGATCTGCGCCGCCGCGGCACGCGAGGCTCCGTCGTAGATCGCGGCCAGCGCCAACAAACGGCGAACCTGATCGGCGTCGTCGCTCTGACGCGCAGCCAGCCTCAGCTGGGCAGCGTCGCAGTCGTCTCAAAGGCAAAGCGCCATGGCGGATCTCCTCAATCCGCCACCTATGAGACCTCATGTCCGTCTCTGAGACGGGGTGACCCGCCTCGCGGAAGTATGCCGAAATCGAGGGTTGCGCTGGATGGGCCAGTGCAGAGCCTCAGGCATATCGGAGACGGGTCATGGGAGAAGTTACCACATTCGTTGGGTTGGACGTTCACAAGGCAACGATCGCGGTTGCGGTTGCGCGGGGTGGGTTGCGTGATGCAGCAGAGTTCCTCGGCACAAGCGACAACACGCCGGCGGCGCTGGGCAAGCTGGTAGCCAAGCTCGCCCGCAAGCATGCGCGGCTCAGCTTCTGCTACGAGGCCGGCCCGTGCGGCTATGGCGTGCACCGGCAGCTGCTCCAGGCGGGGCACGCGTGCTCGGTGGTCGCGCCCTCGCTGATCCCGCGCCGGGCGGGCGAGCGGGTCAAGACCGACCGGCGGGATGCGGTCAGCCTGGCGCAACTGCACCGCGCGGGCGAGCTGTCGGCAATTTGGGTGCCGGACGCGGCGCACGAGGCGATGCGCGATCTGGTGCGGGCGCGCCTGGTAGCGGTGCATGAGGTACGCCGCGGCCGCCAGCAGCTGGGCGGGTTTCTGCTGCGGCATGGCCGTGCCTACAACGGCAAGAAGGCCTGGACGCGCAGCTACCGGGTCTGGCTGGCCGGGTTGCGGTTCAAGCACCCGGCGCAGCAGATCGTGCTGCAGGACTATATCGCCGTGGTGGCCGACGCCGAGCGGCGGCGCGATGCGCTCACCGAGCAGATCCGCGTCCTGCTGCCGGAGTGGTCGATGGCGCCGGTGGTGACCGCCTTGCAGGCCCTGCGCGGTGTAGCGCTCGTGGTCGCAGCGACGCTGGTGGCCGAGGTGGGCGACCTGACCCGGTTCGACAACCCGCGCCAGCTCATGGCGCATCTCGGTCTGGTGCCGTCGGAACACTCGAGCGGCGCCAGCGTGCGCCGGGGCGGGATCACCAAGACCGGCAACGCGGCCGCGCGGCGGGCGATGACCGAGGCGGCCTGGACATACCGGCTGCCGGCGCGGGTCAGCCGGGTACTGCTGGACCGCAACGACGCGGTCGATAAGACCGTGCGCGAGATTGCCTGGAAGGCGCAGGTGCGGCTGTGCGCGCGCTATCGGCGCCTGACGGCATCGGGCAAGCCGGCGCAGACGGTGGTGACCGCGATCGCCCGCGAGTTGCTGGGCTTTGCCTGGGCGATCGCCCAGCACGTGCAGCCAACCCAGGCATAAAGGCAGCCGAGCAAGCAAGAAGGCCAACGGGAAAGGAGGCATACAGCAGAACATCTGGCGCCCAAGGCTGGGGGCGGGGCAAGGTGAGGAGAACCCCCGCATGCTCTACGAGCCGGACCCGATCCGACGCTCGCCATTAGACTGGGGCAGCTCCGCGACGAACCAGGTCATGCGGTAACCAACCCGCGTATCAGAGATGGATCAACCGTCGCCAAAGCGAGCCCCGCCTCCTGCCCTGGGCGGCACTCAGACAGTTCGACAACGCCAGCATGCAACGGCGAACGGATCATCACGACTACCGCTATTGAAGACGGACATGAGAATCACATGTTCGTGGTCCTTGGTGGCTCGTCGCTTGTCATGCTGGGTCGAGGGTTGGACCGATTGGCGGTTCAGAGCCTCAAGCATGGGGGACGAGCCGTGGTACAGCATACGACAACCTACGTGGCATTCGACAACAGCAAGGACACCCTGGCCGTGGCCATCGCGGATGGTGGTCTGCGCGGCGAGGTCCGGTTCTGGGGCACGATTCCAAACCAGCCCGAGGCGTTGCGCAAGCTGGTAACAAAACTCGCCGCCAAGCATCCGGTGCTGAGCTTCTGCTACGAGGCCGGGCCGTGTGGATATGGCGTCTACCGACAAATCCTGTCTCTGGGCCATCCATGCCTGGTGGTCGCGCCCTCGTTGATCCCGACCAAGCCGGGCGGGCACATCAAAACGGACCGCCGGGACGCCACGATGCTGGCATCGCTGTTCCGTGCCGGGGAGCTGCAAGGCGTGTGGGTGCCCGATGCCGACCACGAGGCCATGCGCGAGCTGATCCGCGGCCGTCAGACTGCGATGCAGGAGGTCCGGCGCTCACGCCAGCTGGTGCTGTCGTTTCTGCTGCGCCACGACCGCGCAATGCCCACCCGTCAGCATTGGACCAGGGCACACCGGGCCTGGCTGGCCCAGCAGGGCTTCTCCCATCCCGCCGAACAGATCGTGTTCGAGGAGCTGATCCAGCGCATGGAGGTGGCCTGTGCCCGGCAAGGCCGCCACGAGGACGCGATCCGCCGGCTGCTGCCGGCCTGGTCGCTGGCAGGCGTGGTTGCCGCCATCCAGTCGATGCGAGGCGTGGCGCTGATGTCGGCCGTGACGCTGGTGTCCGAGATCGGCGATTTTGGCCGGTTCACCTCGCCGCGGCAGCTGATGGCATGGCTCGGCCTGGTGCCCAAGGAACACTCGTCGGGACGCAAGGTCGCACGCGGCAACATCACCAAAGCCGGCAACATCCGGGCACGCCGGGTGCTGGTTGAAGGAGCCTGGACCTACCGACTCCCCGCCCGCATGGGTGAAGACATCACCCGGCGTAACGAGGGCCTGCCCGAGGCGATCAGAGCCGCCGCGTGGAAAGCACAGGTCCGCCTGTGCACTCGCTACCGGCGCCTACAGCAAACCGGCAAACCGCAGAACGTCATCGTCGTCGCGATCGCCCGCGAAATGGCGGCGTTCGTCTGGGCCATCGCCCGCATGGCACAGCCAGCCAACGCGCCAGCGTAAGCCTGTTCCGGCCCGAGCAACAAAGCGGCAGCCGGGAAAGGAAGAAGCAACATCGACCGTTGCACAAGGGTGGGCGCGACGGCAGGTCAGGGTAATCCTCGATCTGATTCGGCGGCACCAACCCGCGACATTGAGACAGAGGAAGGCCCAAGACGAACAACGGTCCTGCGGTAACCAACCCGCGCATCAGAGTCTGATCAACCGTCGTCTTGCGCCGCCGCGTCCTCCCCTGTGCAACCCAATCAGCCGGACACCGCTACGCGCGGCGGACACTTACGACCTCCAACATTGAAAACGAACATGAGAATCACATGCGCTCCGCGTCGTGGAAGCCCCCAGAGTCGGAATTATCGAGCGCTGGTATAAGCTAGTCAGGGCCGTTCCGATCAACGAGTGGCACAAGGGCGCCCCGGTTTGGGAAGGCGTCGTCCACGTATTCGACCTGGAAGGCCACCCCAACGCGACCCGTGCCTACGCATGGTCCTCTCCGATCGAGGGCAGCGGCAAGCGCCGGTTCTATGCCGTGCTACACCTTGGCGGCATCAGGTCGCCACTGGATGCAGTGAGGGCGGCGATCGTGGCTGAGCATCGAAACGGGAAACCTAAGTAGATGCGTTCATTCCTATTGGTTATTCTCGACCACTGACGTTGCCCCCAAGTTTTATCCAGTCGTGAGTTCGCTCCGGTAGTTGGAATGGGCCTGTTTGGTGGGTTGAGCGACGGGATCTGGCGCGGAGCCATTGGCGGAGCGCAGCACCAGATCCCGGCGCGGGTGGAAGGTTGACGCAAATGCAGACGGCGTTTGCCAGCTCAGTCTCGAGTGCGGGCGTGATCCGTTGTAGTCGGACCGCCATAGGCCGAGGGCGATCCGAGCCTGAGGCAGCGTCGAGAACAGCGTCTCGTTCAGGAGCTCATCCCGTAGGCGGCCGTTGAAGGATTCGATGAATGCGTTCTGCATCGGCTTGCCGGGCGCAATGTAGTGCCATTCGACCTTGCTGGTGTCGGCCCACAGCAAAATGGCGTTCGAGGTCAGCTCGCTGCCGTTATCGCTGACAATCATCCGAGGCTTGCCGCGCTCGGCGGTCAGCCGATCGAGTTCTCGGCCGACCCGAGCGCCTGACAACGACGTGTCGGCGAGCAACGCCAGGCACTCCCGAGTGCAGTCGTCGACGATGGCCAGAATGCGGAAGCGGCGCCCATCGGTCAGCTGATCAGAGACGAAATCGAGCGGCCAGCGGTCATTCGGCCGCGTCGGCACCGTCATCGGCGCTCGTGTTCGCAACGCCCGCTTGCGACCGCCGCGTCGGCGTACCGTCAGGCGTTCTTCACGATAGAGCCGGAACAGCCGTTTGTGGTTGACCAAGAAGCCCTCCCGTTTGAGCAGCACGTGGACCCGTCGATAGCCGAACCGCCGACGCTCCAGCGCGATGGCCTTCATCCGCTGGCGCAGAACGGTGTCGTCCTGGCGCGTCGTCCGATACCTCATCGTCATGCGGCAAGTGCCGATGGTTTTACACGCCCGCCGTTCGCTCATCCCATGATCGCTGATCAGATGCGCGACAGCTTTCCGCTCGGCCGCGGGCGTCACCATTTCTTTCCCAGCAGATCTTTCAGCGCGACGTTGTCCAGCATGGCGTCGGCCAGCATGCGCTTGAGCTTCCCGTTCTCATCTTCCAGCGCCCGCAGCCGCTTGGCCTCGGACACCTCCATCCCGCCGAACTTTGCTTTCTACTTGTAGATGCTGGCCTCGCTGACCCCGTGCTTGCGGCACAGATCCGCAACGGGGACGCCCGCCTCATGCTCCTTCAGAACGCCGATGATCTGCTCTTCCGAAAAGCGACTGCGCTTCATGCTCTGGTCCTCGCGTTGGGCCAGAGCGAACTCCAAGCTGGATTAGGTCAGAGGGGCAATGTCAAGCCGACCGAAGGGTTCGCGAACAGCGTGGTCACCTGGCGAGCCCAGCCCACCGCCGCCGCATCGGGGTGAAGGCAGCATTTACGGCGTCGACGTGCTTCGGGTGGATGACAGCCTTGGCCGAAAATCCATCACGGTACGCCGCTTCCGCTTCCTCCCGCAGCCCGTCGAGATCGTCGATGTCGGTGTAGACCGTATCTACTACCGCAACCCCGGCGGCGGCGGCAGCGCCCAGGCAGAGATCGCCGCCTGCACGAAGGGCGAGTGATACTGCCGCCGGTCCTGTTCGACGCGGCGCCAAGAGAGGCCGCCAGGTTCTCCGCGCCCCACATGAGCGCTCGCAGGCGCGGCGCGGTCCTGCTGTAGCTGGACAAGCCGAACAGGGAGCGTGCCGTCTCGGTCGCAATCGCCACGATGCCTTTCGCGCCCACTGCAAGGCCGAACGCCGCCTCACGCATCTAGCAGCGTGGATAGGCGCATCACGTCTGCCGCACTCTCGCATTTCGGCAATACGATCCCGTCCGGGCGGCCCGGCATCACCGCAGCAAGGTCGGCCACGGTCAGCCCGGTGTCGAACGCGTTAAGTCGGACGAACAACTGCTGCCTGCCCCTGCCATTCAGCATGTCTCGTACCGTGCCCTGTGCCGCCTCCTTGCCCGCAGCCGCGACGCTGTCCTCGAGGTCCAGGATGAGCACGTCGCTCGCTCCGGTGAGAGCGCGGGCGAACTTTCGCGGGCTGTCGCCGGGCACGAAGAGCATGGAGCGCATCAGACCTGGCCCTTCCGCATCAGGCCCGTGCGGCGGCAGGAGGCTACGAGTACGCCGTCCTGGTTCAGCGCCTCGTGCTCGAACTCGACGAGACCCGCATCGGGGCGCGACTTGCTGTCCCGCTTGCTGACGACGCGGGTCCGTGCTCGAAGCGTGTCGCCGTGGAACACGGGCCTGGGAAACTTCACATCCGTCATGCCAAGGTTGGCCACCGTAGTGCCCAGAGTGGTATCATACACGGTCATGCCGATCATGATGCCCAGTGTGTACAACGAGTTGAACAGGCGCTGACCCCACTCGGTGCCGGCGGCGAAGTGCGCGTCGATGTGCAACGGCTGCGGGTTCATCGTCATCAAGGAAAACATCGTATTGTCCATTTCGGTAACGGTGCGGGATAGCGCATGCTCGAACTCACGGCCAACTTCGAACTGTTCGTAAAACAAGCCGGCCATGAGCCGCTCCTTCCGCTGCTGGCGAGTTCGCCGGTCAATAGGATTTCGGTAAGCCGAGCACACGCTCGGCGATGTAGCAAAGGCAGAGCTGCGGGCTGACGGGGGCGATGCGGGGGATCATCACCTCCCGCAGATAGCGTTCCACGTGGTATTCCTTGGCGTAGCCGAAGCCGCCATGGGTCATGACCGCGGTTTGGCACGCCTCGAACCCCGCTTCTCCGGCCAGGTATTTGGCGGCGTTGGCCGCGGCGGCGCTGTTCAAGCCCTGGTCGTATTGCCACGCGGCGGACATCGTCATGATCCAGGCCGCTTCCAGCTCCATCCAGCATTTTGCAAGCGGGTGCTGGACGCCTTGGTTCTGCCCGATGGGTCGGTTGAACACGCTTCGCTCCTTGGCGTAGGCGCTGGCCCGGGCGATGGCCAGGTGTCCCAGCCCAACAGCTTCCGCCGCGATCAGTACGCGTTCCGGGTTCATGCCGTGCAGGATGTACTCGAAGCCGCGCCCCTCTTCGCCGATCCGGTTTTCGAACGGGATCTCCAATCCCTCGATGAACAGTTCGTTCGAGTCCACACAATGGCGGCCCATCTTGTCGATCTTGCGGACGGAGATCCGAGAACGATCCAGATCAGTATAAAAAAGGCTAAGCCCGTGGGTAGGCTTGCTTACCTCCTCTAGGGGGGTGGTGCGGGCGAGCAGCAACATCTTCTGGGCGACCTGCGCGGTCGAAATCCAGACCTTCTGCCCGTCGACCACGTAGCGATCGCTGTGTCGCACCGCGCGGGTTCGGAGCTGCGTCGTGTTCAGCCCGGTGTTCGGCTCCGTCACCGCGAAGCAGGCTTGCTGCCGCCCCTGCACCATGGGCGGCAGCATGCGGCGCTTCTGCTCCTCGGTGCCGTAGACCAGCACCGGGTTCAGGCCGAAGACGTTGATGTGCACGGCCGACGCGCCGCTCATGCCGGCGCCGGATTCCGCGATCACGCGCATCATGGTGGCGGCTTCCTGCACGCCCAGGCCAGAGCCACCGTACTCCTCGGGCACGCAGATGCCGAGCCAGCCATCATCGGCCATCGCCTTGTGGAATGCGTGCGGGAACACGCCATCGGTGTCGCGCTCGAGCCAGTAGTCATCGTTGAAGCGGGCGCATAGCTGCGCCACGGCATTGCGGATGGCGTCCTGCTGCGGGGAAGGGGCGAAATCCATCAGCGTGTCTCCTCGGGAAGCAACAGGCCGTCATCCGCGGCCAGGGTCGATTCCGGCGATGGCGCAACCGGCTCTTCCAGCACCTCGCGGCCCGTGCTCGCAGAGGGGGGCAGCAAGCAGCGGGTTGAAGGCTCTAGGCGGTTGGACCCACGAGCGGTCGAGGCGTTCGTGGCACCGATTGGGGGCTTCGCGCCATTGTGCAAAGCAAAATCGATTCGCGAATAAAGCATGAGCTGTAAGGCAATGCTGTGGGTAGCGGCCCCTCACCATGTCAAGCAACGCACCTTTGCTGACTTCCAGCCCGTAGTTCTCGGTCCTGCACTAAGACCCTTTCGGAATAGAGTTGGTCAACTTCCTGCTTGGAAAAGCCGAGTTCTCCCAAAATCTCTTCATTGTGTTCCCCGAGAAGGTCAGCCTTGAGGTCAGCTTGGTCCTGCCATTCAGAGAATCGGACTGGGCTACCCGGAATGGCGAACTTGCCGATTTGAGGATCGGTTACGTAGCGCACAGTGCCGCGCTCAATCAGATGCGGATGGGCCATCGCCTCGTTTAATGTCAGCACCGGCGCGCAGGGGATCCTCTCCCTTTCTAGTGCGGCAATGGCCGCGTCACGGGAGGGGAACGTCTGGAGCCAGGCCTCGACGATTTCCCCAAGCTCCGTCTTGTTGTCACTGCGATCGCGCGCCGACCCAAAGCGCGGATCTGTTTCCAGCTCGGGCCTTCCCAGCGCACGGACCATCTGCGGCCACTGATGGGGCAAGGCACAGATAACGAGATATTCACCACGAGCGCAGTCGAACACCCCCACGGAACCGCTGTTTGGATTTAAGGAGCCTGCCCGTTGCGGTACGAAGGAGTCTCCTCGTAGCAAGACCCTAGGCACATTCTCCTCGTGCATATGAAAATAGGTATCAAGCAACGTCGCCTCGATGAATTGTCCCTCGCCGGTACGTTCGCAGTGGAGCAACGCAAAACCTACAGCCATCGCCGCGGCAACGCCGGTCGATGCGTCGCCGATCGCGACCGGAATCTGTGCTGGCTTCCCTTCGGGATCGCCGATAACTCCCGTGATGCCGGCGAAGGCCTGCGCGACATAGTCCAAGCCCGGCTTGTCGCTTAACGGTCCTGTCTGCCCGGCGAAGGAGATCGAACACATGATCAGCTTCGGATTGATCTTCTTCAGCGCTTCATAGCCAAGGCCGGCACGCTCCATCACGCCAGGCGTGAAGCTTTCCACCAAAACGTCGCACTCCGCGGCCAGCCGCCGCAGGATTTCACGGCTTTTCTCGTGCTTGAAATCAAGCGCGAGGCTCCGTTTGGTATGATTCTGTTGAAAAAAGTAGGTACTTTGCGACGTGTTCTTGTGCGCGGGGTCGCGGGGCTTCAGCCCTTGAAAGCGAGACCGGTCGCCGAACGGCGCGAGCTCAACCTTGATGACCTCGGCGCCGGCTTCTGCTAGAAGGCGCGTACAGGTCGGTCCCGCAACAAATTGGGTGATGTCCAGCACACGATAGCCAGTCAGCATTTTCGGAGCGAGTGTCATCTCAATCTTCCAATGATTGGGCCTCAAGGGAGTCGATGGGCCGCTCGGCGGGCGCCGGTTTTGTTGCAAACAAATTCTCGCGCGCCCGATCGTCTAAGACCTTGCGAGCGGCAGGTCGGCCGACTTCGAGGCCTTTCTGAAGCTTCGGTCGCGCGCGTAGCTCGGTAAACCAGCGCTTGACGTTCACGAATTCGTCCAGGGTGAAGCCTTGCGCCTTGTGCGTCATCACCCAGGGAAAGCAGGCGATGTCGGCAATCGTATATTCATCGCCAGCGACGTAGGCACCGGACTCGCGCAAGCGATCATCGAGGACGCCGTAAAGCCGCCGCGCCTCGTCGCGGTAACGTTCGGTCGCATACGGGATCTTCTCCGGTGCATAGAGCGAGAAGTGCCCGTGTTGGCCGAGCATGGGCCCGAGCCCGCTCATCTGCCACATCAGCCATTGCTGCACGCGATAGCGGGAGCGTAAGTCCCGCGGAAAGAAGCGGCCGGTTTTCTCCGCGAGATAAAGCAGGATGGCTCCAGATTCGAAGATCGTCACGGGATCGGCGCCGTCGGGCGGACTTCTGTCAACGATGACAGGGATCCGCCCGTTGGGATTCAGTTTGCAGAATTCCGGCTTGAACTGGTCTCCGCGTGTGATGTTAACGGGCATTACATCGTAAGGCAGCTCACATTCTTCCAGCATGATGGTTATCTTCCAGCCGTTGGGCGTCGGCGCGAAATGAAGATCGATCATGAGTGCCTCCGCATACGCTTCCAATCAGGCATTCTGCTTCTCGCGGGCGAGCGAAAGGCCGGCCTCTTGAAGCCGGCGCTCCAGCATCGGAACGCGATCATTTCCCCAGAACTGTTCGCCTCGGAAGACGCAGATCGGAACGCCGAAGATTTGATCTTGCTGGCTCTCCTGCTGCGCCGCCTCATACGCGCGCAAGCCATCCCCCTCGAGATAGGCGCGATAACCCGAACCAGACATGCCGAGCGACTCGATGACGCGCTCGATGGCGTCGGCTTCGTCAATTGCTAGTTCGCGTCTGAAGAACAACTCGAAAACGAGATGGCTGTATTCGATCAGGCGTCCATGCTGTTCCGCGAACAAGCTGCCGATCAGGGCCGGCACCGTATCGTAGATCTTCAGAGGACCACGAATGATCTTCTTGTCGCCCCGCTCATTGGCAGTACGCCTCGCGTCCATATAGGAATACTTGACCTTGTATTCCGAATACGCGCTCCGCTGGCCGGAGCCCTTGATCCGGACCTGGAATGGCCGCCACTTCACCTGGATCTCGTACTTGCTCTCTAGCTCGACCACTGGATCAAATGCAAGCCAGGCATACGGGCTTTTATAGTCGGAATACATCTTCAGGATCTCGCGGGACATCTCTTTCTCCTTTGATTGTCGACGTCATTGGTGATGAGCCACGAGGGGGCACCGGCTTTGCGCGAGCGGTTCAGCCGCCTCCGACGCAGGAATTGTTTTCTCGATGTTGTAGTAGTCCCACGGCTTCTTAACGTCGCTCGGGGCCTTGATGCTGACGAGATAGAACGGGTGCATCAACCAACCGTCAGCGCGCACCCAACCGTCCTGGACATACATATCGTTGACCGGAAGCCTCCTCATCTCGTCCGCGACCTTGAGACCATCCAGGCTGTTCGCGGCGGCCACTGCCTTCAGATAGTGGAGCGTTCCCGAATAGACCGAGGCCTGGTCGTCCGTTGGCATCGCGGGGTGCTGGCTGAAGAAGCGCTCGGCCCACGCGCGTGTATCGGGTGTACGATCCCAGTAGAACGGTGTCACAAACGAGAGACCCTCTACAGTCCGAACTCCCAGCGCATGGACGTTGGTGATGTACATTATGGGCACAACAATGTGCTGGCCGCGCTCAGCCACACCAAACTCTTTTGCCTGCTTCAGCGCGTTTGTTGTGTCATCGGCCGCGGTGATCAACCAAATGACCTTAGCTTTTGAGAACATGGCCTCGAGAAGGAACGAACTGAAGTCGGGATTGTTCTGCGGAAAGCGTACCGAGCCAAGGATCTTTCCACCGGCTTCCTTTATTGCGTTCGCAGCCGCATCCTGCATGGCCGTACCGAAGGCATAGTCGGCCGTTATGAAGAAAAAGCTGTCCAGCCCTCTTTCGATCAGCGGCTTCGGCAGCGGTGCCGAAACCGCATAAGCATTGAGAGCCCACGAGAATGCTGTGGGTGCACAGGACTGCTGGGTGATCACGTCCGTCCCAGTCACGCCGTGGATAACGATCTTGTTCCGGTCGCGCGCCACTTCCTGAACGGGCAGCGCGACGCCGGAGTGCGCCACGTCGACGATGACGTCGGCGCCCCCATTGTCGAGCCAGTTGCGGGCAATCGCCGCTCCCACGTCCGGCTTCGCCTGGTGATCTCCCGTGACGACCTCAATGGGACGGCCAAGGACCTTCCCGCCGAAATCTTCGGCCGCCATCTTCGCGGCGAGTACGGAACCCGGTCCCATAATATCGCGGTACATTCCCGACATGTCGGTCAGCACTCCGATCCTCACCGGCGAGTCTGTGTCCTCCACGCCGGCCCGTGCGGCCACCGAATCGCCCATTAGCAGCGAGGTTGCTGTAAGAATGGTGGCGCGCCTACCTAGCATGACCGTCCTCCATGGTTGCCCGTTGTCGAGCCGGGTTTACGGGCCGGCTTCGTTTGATTTCAGATGATCTGCCTCGCAATTAGATCTCCGATCCGCTCCTCGGAGAGGCCGAGCAACTCACCATAAATCTCGCGGTTATTCTGACCGAGAGTTGGAGCTGCGGCGGCGTATCCCTTGTGGGTTCGTCCCATCTTGATCGGGAAGCCCGCGCCGATGACCTGTTGGCTCAGTGTCTCCGTCGGATGCTCCAGCGCCTGCAGCATGTCGCGCTCGCCCAGATGCTCCCAGGTTATGATGTCGTCGATGTCGCGAACGGGACTGGCGGCGACCTCGCCCTTCTCGAGAGCCGCGATCGCCTCGGCCGTGGTCCGCGCCAGAGTCCATTCGGACACGATCGCATCGACTAGCGCGCTGTTGCTGACACGCCAACCGGTGTTCATGAATTTCTCATCCTGCGCGAGGTCCATCCGGTCCATCACGCGCAATAAGGCCAGCCACTCGTCGTTGGTCGCGGCGCCGACGGCGATCGTCCCGTCCCGCGTCGGATAGGTGTTAAAAGGCGAGAGCCGCATGATGCGATTACCTTGGCGTGGCGCCATTCCAAGCCGGTCATAGCAATCCAGCGGCTCGTCCAGTACCAGGGAAAGCAGACAATCGGCCATGGAGACATCGACGAACTGCCCCTGACCCGAGACGCGCTGCTCGATCAGCGCGGCGAGAATGCCGGAGACGGCGAAGGCTCCCGTTATCCCGTCCGCGAGCGCCGAACCCGCCTTGCTTGGCGCGCCGTTCGGGGACCCGGTGATCGACATCAGGCCACAAGCCGCCTGGATCATGAGATCGTACGCCTTGAGCCGCCGGTCCTTGCCGGTCGATCCATATCCGGTGAGCGCGCAATGAACGAGCTTCGGATTGACCCGACTATTGGATTCATAGTCGACCCCGAGCCGTTCGGCCACTCCGGGGCGCCAGTTCTCGACCAGGATGTCCGATTGGCGCAGCAGCAGATGGAAAAGCTCCATGCCTTCCGGCAAGCGCGTGTTCAGCGTGATCGATTTTTTGCCGCGGCATCGTTTGAGATAGGCGATACCGAGATCGCTTTCGTGCCGGCGGTCGAGTGAAACACCGTCCTTCCCGAGAAACGGCGGTCCCGTCATGGCGGGGTCGCACCGTTCGGGCCCATCGATCCTGATGACTTCAGCGCCGAAGCCCGCGAGCATCAGGGTCGAGAACGGACCCGAGTAAAACCGGGTCAGATCCAGCACCCTGACACCGTGCAACGCCCCTTGCTTCGCCATGGTCTGGCTTGCGCTCATTAGCGTCTTTCCGAAACGTCGTTGCTGTTTTCATCGTTGACACACGCGGCAACTCAGATCAATTATTTACTGATACAATCTATTAATGCCAGGTTGGAATGCATCATGAGGTCCAAGCACCGCCCACGCGGATTTGACGTAAGCCTGAAGCACCTTCGTGCCATCAACTTAGTCGCTCACTATGGCAGCTTCACCGCGGCTGCCGCCGACCTCGGCACGACGCAATCAGCGGTAAGCCGGCTCGTCCTTCAACTTGAAAGGCAACTTGGCGTGTCGCTGTTCCTGCGATCGACACGAAACGTCATTCTGACGGCGCCCGGCCGAGAGTTCACGACATCAACACGGCGCTTCCTCGATGATCTCGGGGCCCAGGTCGAGAATGCCCGCGCCTTGGGTGAGCAGGTGCGGGGAAGGCTGATCGTCTCCTGCCTGCTTTCGATCACTCATCACGTGGTGCCAGAAGCCGTGCTGAAATACAGGAAGGTCCATCCAGGCGTCGAAATTCACCTTCGTGAGGGGATGGGCAGTGAGGTCTACGAGGATGTCCGGAGCGGCCTTGCGGATTTAGGTATCGGCTACGTCACCGGGCTCGGGCACGAGGTCGTTGCCGATGAGGAAGTGCAGGAATCCTGCTTTGTCGCTTTGCCTTCCAAGCACCCGCTCTGCGAAAAGGAAACACTTAGCTTGCGCGAACTCCAGAACGAGGCATTCGTATCACTTCCGACAACCGCCGGTCTGCGTCGGCAGATCGACGGCGTAGCCGCGGCTGATGGCGTCACGATCAAGTACACGATGGTCGTTGAGCAATTCGGCACGCTTTTCGACTTCGTTGCCGCCAATGTAGGGGTTGCGATTGTCCCAGCGTCGGCCCTGCCGCGCCGGGCACCACGTGGCATCGTCGTCAAGAGGTTAGTTTCTCCGTTGCTGGTGCGCCGGGTTGGAATTCTGCGGTTGAAGAACCGTCCGCTGACGCCGGCGGCGGCCGGATTTCTACAGATGTTCCGCCCGCTGTTCCTGAGCGCGTCGCGTAGGTAGATATCGGCTAAATCGGAGTAGGTAGCAGGGACTCCCTGCACGGTTTGTACAAAACTGCCCTCCAAGCCGACGACCTAATACCAACGTTCGTTGATCAGAACCGTGAGCCCACGTCCGGTGTCCGATAGACATGATCTTCCAAGGCTGCGCGACGCGCTTGTTCCAGGCGTCGCAGCCGTGGTCGACGATGGCGTCATAGCTGGCGAACACGCGGTTGGAGAGCCAGTTGTCGCGCATGAACTGCCAGACGTTCTCCTGCGGGTTCCGCTCGGGGCGGGTTCAGCTCGGGGCACTTGGCCGGCAGTGCGACGATGGTGATGGTGTCGGGCACGATCAGGCTGTCGCAGAGATGCCATCCGGCTTGGTCGACCAATAGCACGGCATGCCGCCCGGGTTTGATCCACGCCGAGATCTCGGCCAGATGGTGGTTCGTCGCCTCGGTATTGCACCACGGCATCACCAGCCCGGCCGCCTTGCCCTGCGCCGGGCAGATGGCGCCGAAGATGTGGGTCGACGCGGTCCGCTGATCGTGCGGCGCGCTGGGGCGGGTGCCGCGTCGCGCCCAGCGGCGGGCGATCTTGTTCTTCTGCCCGACCCTGGCCTCGTCGCCAAACCAGACCGCTCCATCGCTGGGATGGAGGCCCTGCGTCCGCGCGAGCGCCGCCACAATGTCGGCGAAGCTTTTTAAAAGCCTCGACCGCGCCCGCCGCCTGCGCATGGTGACGCGGACGCGCCGACAGTTTGCGGTAGCCCATCTCCTGCAGCTCGCGCCCCAGCGTTTGCCGCGAGATGCTGATCCCAAACATCTCCCAAACCCACTGCACCAGATCGACCAGACGCCAGCGCACGACGCCATCGATGGCCGGCGCCGGTCCGTCCTCAATGGCTGCCGCAAATGCGGCGCGTTCGGCCGGGCCGAGCAGCGGCGGCTTGCCGGGTGCCGTGCGGTCGATCAAGCCATCCGCGCCGTCGGCGTTAAACCGCAGCACCCAGTCGCGCACGATCTGCCGCGTCACCCCGCCGATCTGCCCCGCGTCGGCGCGCGAGACGCCATCATAGATCGCCGCCAGCGCCAGCAAGCGGCGAACTTGCCCTGCATTGTCACCGTCGCGGGCGGCTTGCCAAAGCCGGGCAGCGTCGTAATCGTCTCGAAGTGCGATCACCATGGCAGACCTCCTGCGTTCCGCCTACCTATTAATCACACACGCGCCGCGTCGCGGAAGCCCAATGAGGCGCCTCTATCAGGCCTTGGTATAAGGAGTCCCTGATCAAGCTCCACTCGAGTCGGCTACGCATGTCAAACGACACCGGAATCGCCCCCCTTGGCGACATGAATTCTCCCCCCTCTTTCCCTCAGGCCCGTTTCGCTTGCGGCTCAGCCTCAGCTCCTGTCTTGAGCAGCCCGGAGCGTCGCTTCTCGCACAGGCGGTAGCTGTCGTCGGGATCGTCAGCACGTGGCTGTGGTGCAGCAACCGATCCAGGATCGCGGTTGCAACCACGGCGTCGCCGAACACCGTGCCCCATTCGCCAATCGCCCGGTTGCTGGTGATCAGCATGGCACCGCGCTCGTAGCGACGGCTCACCAGCAGAAAGAACAGGTGCGCCGCATTCGGCTCGAACGGCAGGTAGCCGAGCTCGTCCACGATCAGCAGCTTCGGCTTGCTGAAGTGCCCGAGCCGCTCGTCGAGCCGGCCCTCGCCATGTGCCCGGGCGAGCTGCGCCACCAGCGCCGGCGCCGACGCGAACAGCACCGTGTAGCCGGCAGTGATCGCCTCGCGGCCGATCGCCACTGCCAGATGCGTCTTGCCGACCCCCGGCGGACCCAGCAGCAGCACCGTCTCGCCGTTGGCCACGAACCGCCCGCTGGCCAGACCCCGGACTTGGCCGCGGTCGATCGACGGCTGCGCCGCAAAGTCGAACCCGGCCAGGTCGCGGGCGAACGGGAACCGCGCCAAGCCAATCGCCATCTCGATGCGACGACTGTCCTTGCGGGCGATCTCGCGCTCGCACAGCAGCGCCAGGCTGTCGCGGATCGAAAGCTTGCCGCGCGCCGCCTCGTCGAGCAGGCTGTCGAGCTGGTCGCGCAGCGCCGTCAGCTTCAACCGCGTCAGCATACGCGTCAGGTGATCGGGATCGGGCTGCATCACCAGCCACCCCCCGATCGCCGCCTCGTATTCCGCCAAGGGCCGCAATAGCGCGGGTTGCGGAGTCACAACAGACGGGTCCGTTGGCAGTGCCAACACCTTCTCCCGGAAGTCCGCAACCCCCGCGAAATGCGCCGGATCGACGGCGCGCTCGCGCCGGCCACGCCGTTCCGCGTGCATCGCCACCAGCCGGCCGGCGTGCACGATCCGGATGGTGCCGCCGGCGATCGTTACCCGCACCCGCTCGCCAATCAATCTCCACGGCACCGAGTAGCTGTTCGTCTCGACGTCGATGGCGCAATCCGACTGCACTCGGCGGATTAGCTCGCGCGTGGCATGGAATGCCGACCGCCCAGCCAGTGGCCGCAGCGCAGCCTCCTCCCGGCGGAACCGCTCCCAGCGGCGCCTCGCCCGTCGTGCCATGAATACGCACGTCGGCAACGTCACGCGTCCAGGCGGCCAGATGCGCCTCGTGACCACTACCTTGCGGCCGAGGCGGTGCGCCTCCTGCACCATGGAGTAGGTTTCCCCTTGGTTGAAGGCGGCGATCAGCTCGCCGTCAGGCCGAGTCTGGATGCCATCCATGGCGATCTTGATGCAGTCTACCCCGTTCTTGACCTGGACGCGTATCTCCTCGATCGCCTCGTCCTTGCTGGTGACCAGGCGGCCGATGGAAGTATCGGGAACGCCGATCCAGGTTGGGTACCAGTCGGTCAGCCCCTGACGCGTCCTCAGGTAGCGCCCTGCAGCGGTGACGCGCGGCCCCTCGAACAGCCCAAAGTTGATGGCATCGCGTACAGACTTGCTGATCTGCTCGGCATCGCCCGGCGCGCAGACCGACGTGTAGCCGGCCGCCACCACCTTCTGCGCGAACAATAGGCCGCGCAGGGTACGGAACTCCATCGGCTGATAGAGGTCGATGTCCTCCTCGCTCTTAGCGTTGCCGTAGGCCAGGTGGGTGTGCACGTCGTGCAGGCCGGGCATCACGAACAGGTCGGAGTAGTCGAGCACGGTATCGCCGATCCCGACCGGGGGTGCCGTGTCGGTCGCCCCGCTAAAGGTGATGATCCCTGCCTCATTACAGCAGAAGGTCAGGCGCGCTGCGCATCGAGCGATGTGCCCTGGAAGAAGCTATCGCATCGTACGTGCTTGATCATTGCTCTACTCCCATGATGGATAGGCCCATCCAACGCGGAACACCCTTAGGGCCAGGTTGCGGCCGCGCATGCGCAATGGCGTTATCGCTCAAGCACGGCTCGGAGGAACTGGCGCGTGCGCGCCTGACTTGGGTGCTTGAGGACCGCCTCAGGCGGACCTGCCTCAATGCTCTTGCCGTGGTCGAACATCAAGACGCGGTCGGCGATGTCCGCCGCGAACGTAATCTCATGCGTCACGATCAGCATCGACATCTCGCTCGCGGATGCCAGGTCGCGGATCACCCGCAGAACTTCGCCCACCAGCTCCGGATCCAGTGCGGACGTCACCTCGTCGAATAGCGTCACCTTGGGCCGGAGGCCGAGGGAGCGCGCGATGGCGACCCGCTGCTGCTGGCCGCCCGAGAGCTGCGCCGCCAAGCCGACCTCGCGCGGCAGATCGACTGCCCGCGCCTCGCTCTCCTGCCGGCCCAGCCGCAGAACCCGCATGATCGGTTCGCGCACGTTCTCAAGCGCCGTCATATGGGGGAAAAGGTTGAACTGCTGGAACACCATGCCGCAGGCACGCCTAATATAACCCGGCGGGCGTGGCGCTCGCCAGCCGAGACCAGCGTCCCGCCACGGCGTTCGTGCCAAAGGTACTCGCCGTCGATCTCGATCGTACCCTCGTCAGGACGGCCCAGTCCGATCATCAGCCGCAGGATTGTGGTCTTGCCGGAGCCGCTCGGGCCGATAAGCGCCACTTTCTCCCGCGGCGCGATATCCAGGTCGATGCCGTCGAGCACCAGATGGGCGCCATAGGCCTTCCTGATATTGCGCATGGCCGCGATCGGGCGCGCTGCCGCCAGTGGCACGCCATAGGAGCGGGATCAACCACGGGCTGTTGAGTTTCATTAAGAACTGACCCACTTCGGGGCGGGATTTCCATCGAGAATTGACCCATGTTTTGACCGTGCCCTGGCTGTTTTCAGCGGGGGTCACGGGAGTGATAGACATGGAGTTACTGAGTGTGATCCGCCGCTGGGCACTACGGGACCAGCTTTCGATACGTGAGATTGGTCGCAGGACTGGGCTGTGGGGAAACACGATCCGCAAATACTTGCGCGCGGATTTGGTGGAACCGGCGTTCAAGCTGCCGGAGCGGCCCAGCAAGCTGGACGCATTGGCTGCGAAGCTGTCGGCCTGGCTCAAGCTGGAGAGCGGCAAGTCGCGCAAGCAAAGGCGGACGGTCAAGCCGTTGCATGCGGACCTGGTGGCACTCGGGTTTGAGGGGTCCGACGGCCGCGTTGCGGCGTTTGCCCGCAGCTGGAAGGAGCATCGGCAGCGGGAGCAGCAGACAGCCGGCCGCGGCACTTTCGTTGCCCTGGTATTTCAACCGGGCGAGGCGTTCCCGTTCGACTGGAGCGAGGATTGGGCGGTCATCGGCGGTGAGCGGGTGAAGCTGCAAGCGGCGCATTTCTTTGCTACAGCCGCGCCTTGCTCGTGCGCGCCGATCCGCTGCAGACGCACGAGATGCTGTTCGACGCGCATTCTCATGCGTTCCGGGTGCTCGGTGGCGTGCCGCGGCGCGGCATCTACGACAACATGCGCACGGCCGTGGACCGGGTTGGCATCGGCAAAAAGCGCGACGTCAACACGCGCTTTGCCGCTATGGGCTCGCACTATCTGTTCGACACCGATTTTTGCAATCCGGCCTCCGGCCGGGAGAAGGGGCAGGTCGAGAAGAACGTCCAGGACGCGCGTCGCCGGCTGTGGCAGGCGATGCCGCGGTTCGCGACGCTTACCGAACTGAACGACTGGCTGGAGCAGCGATGTCAGGCGTCATGGCGGCAGATTCCACACGCCAGCCAGGAGGAGGCAGTGATCCTCCCTCGCATTGGTTGACACCTTTGATACGCTCCTGAGGAGCGGGAAAGGTGGATGATGACGAAAACGAGGCGGGAATTTGCGCCGGATTTCAAGCGCGAGGCGGTGTCGCTGCTCGAGAGCAGTGGCCGGCCGCTGACACAGGTGGCGAGCGAACTGGGCATCCAGCCCTCGATGCTGCGCGCCTGGCGGGCAACGATCCGGGGGCTTGAGACGCGATCGCGGCCAGGGCAGCGCCCGGATGCGAGGATGGCTCCGTCTGGACCTTCGCCGGCGGATCTCGCGTCGCAGAACGCTAAGCTGAAACGCGAACTCGACCGCACGCGCATGGAGCGCGACGTGCTAAAAAAAGCCATCGGCATCTTCGCGGAGGTGCCGAGATGAGGTTTGCCTTCATCGAGCAGCATGTCGGCACCTTCCCGGTGCGCCTCATGTGCCGCGTGCTCGACGTGTCGCCGAGCGGCTTCTACGCATGGCGAGGGCGGCCCGAGAGCGCGCGGGCAATCGGCAATCGCCAGTTGCTCGACGATGTGCGGTGGCTGCAATTCCAACACCAAGGCCGCTACGGCAGCCCGAGAATGCACGCGGCGTTGCGGGCGCAAGGCCGCAGCTGCAGTCGAGGCCGCATTGAGCGATTGATGCGCCGGCATGGCATTCGCGCGCTGGCGGGTCGCCGGTTCCGGCCGTGCACGACCGACAGCCGCTACTTTCTCCCGGTTGCCCCGAACTTGCTCGCGCAACGGTTCGTCTCGCCCGCGCCTGGCCGGATTTGGGTGGCTGACATCACCTACATCGCGACCGGCGACGGCTGGCTGTATCTCGCGGCCATCCTGGAGCTGGCAACGCGCAAGATCGTCGGCTGGTCGATGCGCGACCACATGCGCACCGAGCTGACGCTCGCGGCCCTGTTGATGGCCGCCCAGCGACAGCGGCCCGCGCCGGGCCTCATTCATCATTCCGACCGCGCGTCGCAATTGGCGGCTGGCGCCTACGTCGAGCAACTCGCGGCGATCGGCGCCGTCGCGTCGATGAGCCGGACGGCGTGTTGCTATGACAACGCGCCGATGGAAAGCTTCTTCCACACGCTCAAGGTCGAACTCGTTCGGCAGCGACGCTGGGGTAGTCACGACGAGGCCCGCCGCGACTTGTTCGCCTACATCGAGCGCTACTACAATCGCCAACGTATTCACTCCGCCCTTGGCTATCTCACCCCAGAATAGGCAGAACGCATCGCAAGCTAAACCCGTGTCCACGCAAACGGGGGAAGATCAGCAGTGTTGTGCGCCGTCGAGCTGGCGCTGAGCGACGGAGCGCCGACAAAGACGCACGTCTTGAACCTTCTGCACCGGCTGATCGACGGCAAATCCACGTCGACAGGCGCCATCGAGACGCCTCAGGCCCTCGCCCTGAACCGTGAGCCGCGGGCCGATGTCGAGCGCTACGATGCCCTGCGCGACAAGCTGCAGGAGGCGCGCCATGCGTCATGATCCGGCCGGGGCGGCGATTGTCGTCATGCGGCGCCGCCTGAAGATGTATGGCATGGCGCAGGCCGCGGGCGAACTGATGGAACAAGGCGCGCCGGCCTACGATTCTGCCGTGCCCATTGTCTCGCAATTGCTCAAAGCCGAAGCTGCTGAGCGCGAAGTTCGCTCGGTTGCGTATCAGATCAAAGCGGCACGCTTCCCCGTGTACAAGGATCTGAGCGGTTTTAATTTGAGTCGAGCGAAGCCAACGAGGCGCTGGTGCGCCAGCTTCACCGGTGCGAGTTTATTGAAACGCTGACAATGTGGTCCTTGTCGGCGGTCCGGGCACCGGCAAGAGCCACATTGCCACAGCGCTGGGCGTGCAGGCCGTTGAACACCATCGCAAGAAGGTCCGGTTCTATGCGACCGTCGATCTGGTCAATGCGCTGGAGCAAGAGAACGCCCAGGGCCGGTCCGGCCAGATCGCCGATCGGCTGATCCGGTGCGACCTCGTGATCCTCGATGAACTGGGGTATTTGCCGTTCAGCTCCTCGGGCGGGGCATTGCTGTTCCATCTGCTGAGCAAGCTGTACGAGAAGGCCTCCGTCGCCATCACCACCAATCTGAGCTTCAGCGAATGGGCCGGCGTGTTCGGCGATGCCAAGATGACGACGGCCATGCTCGACCGCCTCACGCATCATTGCCACATCGTGGAGACCGGCAACGACAGCTTCCGCTTCAAAGCCAGCGCTGCCGCCACCAAGGGCCGAAAAGAGAAGGCGAGAAACTTGACCTCAACATGACCCGCAAACCATCAATTCACCCAGGTCACTTCTCAGTGGAAAACCCGGGTCAGTTCCGCGTGGAAATCAACAGTTGACCGCTGGCGGACGTTGGCCGAGACGCCAGCTCCTGCTACAGCGCTTGAACTCGCAGCCTCAAACCAGCACATATCGACCCGCCGGAGATCAACCGCTCAGGCAATTCCACACAAATCGCGACGGCACCCTGAAGCAGCTATGTTCGGGCTCTCGGCAGAATCGCGTTCGGCGCCGACATGTAGCTACGTTGCAGGTCATCGGGCGAAACGCGGGATTGATTGCGCGGCAAGTTGCACAGGAACAGACTTGGGTCGTCGAATGCGGGCGCGGACCCGGGTAAGTAAGGGTTCGACGCACCAGTCCATCCCAACCGCCAGCAATAACGCGGCCCCGGTTGCGACCAGCAGGCGGGGGATACCAGGCACCGGCCAGAGCGACGCAGCAAGAGTGCCTACGACGTAGTGGTTCAGATACAAGGGGTAGCTGAGCCCACCGATTGCTTGGTCCAAACGCCGAAGTGGGCTACTCAGCCGGGTTACAGCCGAGAGAAGCGCAATAAGACCGAGTAGAGCAGCGAGGATCAGGGCGCTCGTAAGCTCGAATCCTGGCTCAGCGTCCTGTACCAGTTGCCGGAAGGCCGCAATCAGACTCACCCCAAGCAGAACTACCAGTGCCGGCCGATACCCCTGATTACTCAACAAAAGATAGAACGTTACGCCGCAGCCGAAGTAGCCGGCAAATTCGAACGCGCCGCCATCGGGCCAGAAGAGCGGGTAGATGCAGCAGATAGCCCCCAGTAAGAGTGCGGGCGCGGACGAAGCGTGCTTCAAAATTCCCAAGGCTATCGCAACTGTAATATAGAACAGTAGCTCGACCCGGATGGTCCAAATGTATCGAATAAGTAGGTAGTCAGGCTGGAGCCCAAAGAGCCGCGTCCCGGGCAGGAGCGCCAGCGTATTCACCAGCAGGCCGTGCCAGCCGAGATTGGCGGCTGTCACGTGCTCGCCTTCCAGAGGCTGCAGCACACCGGCCGTGTTGAGCATGGTCTGTAACAAAAGAGAAAGAAGAATGGCTGCAAATAGCGGGGGAACAATGCGCAACAGGCGGTTTGAGGCAAAAGCGAGTGGCCGACCGGAATAGAAGGTGACAGCCGCCTCAGCGATCACGAATCCTGAGAGAACAAAGAACACGACCACCGCTAGACGGCCGAGATCGATTTGGCGGAGCGCGGCCGCGAGGTCCGGGCCGGCGAGATGGATCCCGAAATGATGTAGCATCACCAGTCCGGCTAATGTCGTCCTCAGAATTCCAAACGGCCGGTAGGAGCTCGACTCCGCCCGGGGTTGCACCGGATTTGAGAACGCGATTGCGTCGGCGTCTTTTCCCTGCAGCACAGCTTGTGCAGTCATCACTGCGCTCCGCAGTAGGCACGCACGGCGTCAGCCGGCCGCAGTGCGGTTTCGGAGCGCCGGCCGAGGAACCAAAGCCCACACGCGCCATCGGAGGCGTTAGGGCGGGCGATCAGTGGATCCAGGAACCGCAACCAAAACACGGAGGCTGCCGCCAGCCAGCCGGCTTTTGAGCTTCGAAACAGGCCGTAGAAGAGGTAGCGGATCGACCAAATAAGCGCGGTCGCCGGCCCACCGGTCACACCTCCGTCGATCCTTTCGAAACGGCGGAAGAGCCAGCGATGTCCGGATTCGGTAAATCGCGTGAAGTCGTAGGCGCCCTCGTGGACAGGCTGCATGAACGGCGTGCCTGCGAACACGATCCCGCCTGGACGCAGCACGCGGTGGATCTCGGATACGACGGTCGCTGGGTCGAGCACGTGCTCAAGCACAGCTTGGATCCAGACGGCATCAAACACCCCGTCGCGGAAGGGTATCTGATGCGCGTCCGCAAGCAATTGCACGTGCCGGGAGGCGTAAACGTCGAAGGCGAGCACGTCGACTCTCGGATCAGCATAGAGGAGCCCGGCACCGGAGCCGATCGTCCCTCCGCCGACAACAAGGATGCGCGGCCGGTAATCGCACGCCGCAAGTTCACGCAGGAGCACCTTGGCCGCATGCGCAGCAGTTTGATCTTGGCCGAAGAGTAGATCGCGAGACCACCTCCGCCAGCCTTGCAAGCGCGTTCCGAGATCACTGCCTCCACTTCCCTGTACCCATGCTTGGTCAACAACTGAGCGCTCGAAGTCAATCAGCACTGGGCGGCCGTCGAGGACTGGGAAATTGGCACGACACTCAGGATCTTGACACTCGATTTGAGACGGCATGCGCCGCGATAGGCCAGCCGTTTTGCAAATTGGGCAACGCAATAAGCTGTCCGACAAATCGACCGGCGAGCGCTCAACTGGAAGAGTTTGTAGCTTCATGGCAGCGAAGCTCCAAAAGCCAAAGTCATGTCTCCAGTATTTCGGGTTGTGCCGATTCCGGGACGGAAGGTGCGCAGCAAGGACAGGAGTCGAGCGTCGTGCGTTACCGCATAATAGGGCTCAGCCCAGGACAGCGATGCTTTGGAAGGCCAGCCCTGTAAATCCGTGGTATCCTGCGGATACCCTGCCCTCTGGTCCATGATCGACGGGTCCTGCAGGGAGCGGATCAGCAAATCTCCCAGGCGCAAAAGTGCGCTATCGTGCACATGCCACAGGTCGACGCCGTTACGCGTCGCAAATGTGGCGGCCAGGACCAATGCCTGCATCGCAAAGGCATGATAGCCGAGCGCCTTTTCGCGCCTAGCCAGCTCGCGCGGGAGCGTGCCGTCCGACTGGATTTCGGCCAATCCGTCCAGCGCAGCGGCGATCCCCCAGTCGAAAAGTCCCCGGTCATTGGTTATGGCGGCGGCGGACACGGCGGAGACAGCTGCCCAATAAAGATGGTTGTTCCGATCCGGGCCGTTTCGAAAATCCTGGTTTACGCGCTGTCCCAACTGAGCAAACCAGGACGTCACGCGCGCTTTCGCGTCCTGATCCAGACCCGGTGCGTCCCGCACGGTTAGCCAAGCGATTGCCAGATCCGCTTGCGTCCAGTTGCGTAAATATCGTCCTTGTTGATTGACCTGCCCGAGCAGCGCGCCCGCTTTGGCCCAGCCGTCCAACCATGCCAGGACACATTGCGCGCGCACCGGATCGGCGGGCCGGCTGCGCATGTAGTCGTCCGCAGTACGCACGACATAGGCCATGTAGTCGTTTACCGGCTTGGCCAATGCGGCGTCGCGTGCCCGTGCGGTCTCGTCCACGACAGAGTTACCAGTACCCGGACGGTAAAATACCTCGCCGGACACGTCCACGACAGGCGCGGGTACGGCGCGGCAGGCGATTGGCAGCATCGTGCGGCCCTGCGCCTCCCGGCGGGTGACCACGTCATAAGGGCCTACAATACCCTGCGGCTTCGGCGCCGCTCCGACAAGAGTGAGCGGCGCGAGCAGCAGGGCCGCGGTCCAAGGCCGGGCAGCCGGACCGCGCTTCACGCGAGGCCACGCGGCCGACGGCCCAGACTGTCCAACCAAGCCAACAGGCTGGCAAATATTCCGCCGAGTAGCACGCCCGAGGCTCCGACGATCAGCCTGGTTAGAGTTTCCTTGAACGGTACGCGGGGCGCCTGGACGACCTCGACGTTCGGCTTGTTCGTCTCCATCATCAAGTCATGGGCACGGGTTTCGTTAACGCGCTTGCCGGCCTGGAAGAACGCATCTTCGGCCAGTTTATCCTCACGTTGCAGCTGCTCGAGCTGCTCACGGCCAGCTTCAAGCTGCGCGACTTGGGTGTCGAGCGCGTTGATCTGGTCGTCAAGCGTCGCCGCACGAACCGTGCTTGCAGCGAGGCTGGCCTGAGCTTGTTTGAGAGAGCCTTCCGTCGAGTCATAGGAGGCGGGGCGGCCCGTTGAAAGCCGAACGGTCTGTTGACGTCCGTAACGGCCTACAAGGGACTTGGTTGTGTCAATCTGACGGTGCAGGTCATCCAGTTGAGGTGCGCCGTCACGGAATGCCAATGTCATTTCGCCTTCATGGAGTTCGAGCTTGGCTAGTGCTTCACGAACGTCCCGGGCTGCGTCGCTTTCGGACGACTCTGCTCGTAACGGTACCGACCGCCCAATCGCTTTGAGCGCGTCGGTGAGCGAGGCGGCTTCGGCCGTAAGCGCCGCGACGTCTGATTGAGCCTTATCCCGGGCCTTTGCCAGCTCGAGCCGCTCGTCCGCATAATGGGCCATCTGGATGTCGAAGTTTGTAATCTGATGGTTTTTCTTGAATTGCTGTAGACGCGTGGCCGTCTGGTCGAGCGCAATGCGGGTGGCGGAAAGGCCGTTCGATACGGCATTACCTACGCTGTATTCAAAATGAGCTCGGCGTCGCTCGATGTAGTCGGCCAGCACTCGATCCAGCACGGCCGCGGCGAGCTCCGGGTCGTGGTTGGTGAAGGAAACCGAAAGCAGAGTCGAATCTTTCACTGGCAGCACTGACAAATTCTTGCCAAAGGCCAAAATGGCACGCTCACGAGCGTTCGCCGCAGATATGGGATCGTCTGGATCAATCTTGGCTGCGATGTCCGGATAGATCTTGGCCAAGCCCAACTCGTCAATGACCTGGGCCGCGAGTTCCGGCGCAGTCAGCATTGCCGTTTCGCTCGCCACCATTTCTTTGCGTTCCATGAATACGGACGTCGTAGCCGGGTCGGCGTTGACCAGGTACTCAGCGCCGAGACGTACCATCAGCACGGAGTTCGATTTGTAGGAAGGCGCCATGTACTGGGCGGCCCCGATGCCGAGAGCTGACATCCCAAGAAACACGGGGATCATGCGGCGTGTATTCCGCCGCAGGTTCGCGCGCAGCGCGCTCCAGGGCGTGGGAAACGCACTGATTGCAAGGTCAGACATGAGCTTTCCTTTTCCTTTTCGGCTGTTGCGCGGGGATTACATTCCCAGACCGGCGCCAACATTGATGGGTAAGTTGTCGCGGAATGCATGTTTCATGAACAGATTGACCTCGGCCAGCCCGGAGCGGGGGACGAAGACGTGGTCCCGCGGCTGAAGGGTGATGTCCTGGCTCATGTCCCTCCCGCTGGAGATGTTGGCCACATCGATCC
Source organism: Acetobacteraceae bacterium (assembly GCA_965276815.1). Classification (GTDB taxonomy): domain Bacteria; phylum Pseudomonadota; class Alphaproteobacteria; order Acetobacterales; family Acetobacteraceae; genus JAVVHH01. The sequence goes on from CBDIBE010000007.1 coordinate 344,711, forward strand.
GGTACGCGTGTGGCTGACCGCTCGCGTCCCGCCGAAACAACAACACCTGGTCGGCGTCGGCCGAGTCTTTGAACCCGCCAGCCGCGGTAATCGCTCCCGAAATCGTGGTTCCGGGCTCGAGCGGAATGCTACCGGCACGGGCGACCTCGCCCCCGACCAAGATTCGCTGCGACCCATCGTCTTTTAACGTCAGGACGACATCGGGCCGTTGCAGGTAGGCCCCATACTGGCGTGCAAGCAACTGCGAGAGCGCCTCTGTCGTACGTCCAGCGGCCAAGACCGAACCGACCATCGGCAACGCGATCCGACCGTCAGGCTGCACCTGCACGAGTTGGTCGAAAGACGGGTTGTAGGTTAGGTGAACCGAAAGCTGGTCCCCGCTTCCGATGACGTATTGGTCGCGCGGATAGTAGGCAGTGGCAGCAAGGTCACTTGCGCTGCCGACTGAGGGACTTTGACTGCAGGCGGAGACCAAAAGCGTCAACACTGTGGCTGAGCTGGCGACGGCCTTGCGTATTTTGCGTACAGTGAAGGGCATTGATCCATCTCCTGTGGATATGATCAGACTACCTGGATAAAGTGAAGAGGATCTTAAAAGGAGAAGAGATACCGGGTCTTATTTAATGGATGGTTCTTTGAGGTTGTCTCAATATGCCGCGTCGTCCCCGATTGCGGTCCGCGCAGTGGCTATGCAGATCGATATGTCCTTGTTGAGCGACCATCCTGAGATGTACTCCAAGTCGCGCGTCACCCGTTCGCGCATCTTTTCGAGCGTCTCAGTCTCCCCTCGCAGTCCAGAGATTTGGGCCAGGCCGGTCATTCCCGGTCGAGCATTTAGCCTGTCATAATAACGATCAATCTGATTGCTGAATTGGCTGCTCAGTTGAGGCACGTGGGGACGGGGACCCACGATCGACATGTCGCCGGTGAGGACGTTCAGGATTTGTGGAAGTTCATCGATACTGGACTTGCGTAGGAATCCGCCCAGCCGGGTGACGCGCGGATCGCGCTGGCGCGCCTGATGGAAGCTGGAGCTTTTGTCGGGAACAGAAATCATCGTCCGGAACTTGAATATTTTGAAGATTTTGTGGCGATAGCCTTCGCGTTTTTGCAAGAACAATACACGGCCATCGCTATCTCGCCAGACCGCGTAAGAAACGATGAGAAGGAGTGGGGCAAGTAGGATCAGCGCTGCAAGCGCAACGGTAATGTCAAACAAACGCTTAGCGCAACGGGCGAAAGACGAGAGTTCCGGTTCGTGGACGCGTGTGTTGATGTTGCTCATCTGTCTACCCGATTTGGAAAGTGTTAGCGCGCGGGCGTATCGTCGCGAAAATCGCGCTATATCGCTCGACGGCGCGTTCGATCGTAAAAGCCGCGGCTCGGCGCCGGAGTAGCTCGCGATTTGGGGCGTGCGTTAGAGACTCGAGAATGGCAATCGCCAGCGCCTCAGGATTGCCCACTGGAGCAAGGCGACCGTAAAGCCCATTTGCGAGAATTTCGGATGGGCCGCTTGGACAGTCCGTGCTAACTACTGGCGTCCCACACCCCATTGCCTCAACGAGTACGTTGCCGAACCCTTCGTAGCGCGATGACAGGACCACGAGAGAAGCACGCGCCATTGCGGCGAACGGGTTGTGCACAAAGCCGGGTAGACGGCACAACTCGCTCAGCCCCAAGCCCGCAATGCGGGCCTCGAGATCCGAGCGCTCTGGCCCTTCGCCAAGGATGAGCAGCCGCGCTGGGACATGCTGACATACCCGAGCGAACGCATCGATCAGCGTGGCGAAATCTTTCTGCGCAACGAGCCGGCCGATCCCGACGATCACCGGGCCAGAGGTGTCGTCGAGCCAAGGGTGGGGCGCCGAGTCGAGCGCAGAGTTGGCGTGACTTGGCGACCAGGCCGGGTTATAGATTGTGTGGATACTATCGGCCGGGCGGGCGCACATCGACTCCATCTCGCGTGCGACGCCTGCGGACACAGCGATGCAAGCATGAGCGAAAGGTAGCACCGCACGATAGGCGAGCGGCAAAAGACGGAAGCGCAGTGGACGGCCCGATCCACACTCCGCCGCGAGCGAATTATGCTGGCAGATGACGATCCTAGTCGGGCCGCCCGCGAGCCGACCGGCGAGCACGGCGGCGACATTGTTGTGCCCCATGCTGGAAACCAGCACGGCCGGCCGGCGACTTTGGATGTATCGCGCCAGTTTGGGAACGCTTGCGAGCGAACCGCTCTCGTCCAGAATGTGGCAGTGGACGCCCTGCGGCACTGCGCCCGCAAGTTCACCTTTGAGACGGCCTAACACCAGGTCGACACCGATCCCCTCTTTCGTAAACGCCTGAGCTAAAGCGAGCACGACGCGCTCCGCTCCGCCACCGGCAAGGAGCGGCAAGTAGAAGGCGAGGGATCCCGTCTGGTTCAAGACGCCTGCTTGATCCGGCGCTGCATGCAGCTGCCGCGCAGTCCCATCAGATCGAGGCCAAACGCCGCGGTCGCGTAGGTGCCGATGCCGACGGAGAGAAGGATAGCGAGACCGGGGTGAGGCACGGAGACTCGCAGGCAAGCGAGCACCAGCACCATTATCATAGTCGCAGCACCGACGCTGGTGACGCCGGGTGGCCAACCGATTGAGAATACCCGCGCACCGATCGTGACGCTCAGCGCCAGCATCAGCCCCGCCTGCGTGCAGCTGGAAAAAGCGGCGCCTATGACCCCAAAATGCGGGGTGAGCAGGAGGTTACACAGCACGCCCAGGCAAGAGGCTGGCACCAAGGTTGCGAACAGCAAGACCGTGCGCTGTGTCAGGTAGAAGGAATGATCAAAGACGTCTATCGCCATCCGGCTGGTGAAGGCGGCCAGAACGATCCAGGGAAACAGCATGGCGCCGCCGGCGCGATATTGCGGGCCGAGCAGGAGACTGACTACTTCCGGCCCAATCATCATCAGCCCGGCCGTAGCAGGCAAGGCGGCGGACAGAACCAGGAGAAGGTTCTTCTGCTCACATCTGCGGCAAGCATCCCAGCCTTCTCGCTCCAGAGCGCGGACCGAATGCGGAAACACGACTAGGGAGAGGCCGGAAAAGATCAGCGTGATCGGACGGTTGGCGAGACCGACGACGGCGTTGTAAAGGCCGCCGGGAGCAGCGCCGAGAAAGACCTGAACGAAGAACTGATCGGCTGCTCCCATCACCAGGGACAGCGCGTGGACAATGGTCAAAGGTCCGGAGAAGGCACCGAAGTTGCGGATCATGCCGAGGTTCGGCTGACCGCTGCGCAGGGCTGGGATGAGAGAGGCCGCTTCAGCGCAACCGACGACAGTGAAGCCGATCGCGGTGCCTAGAAGCGCGTTCGCCGCGGTCGCGCCGAACAGGAAGTTCAACAGCAGCGAGATGGCCAAACCGCCGAAAGCTTGGGCCGACTCCACGATTGCGTAGCGCTTGACTTCGAGACGAGCGCGGCGAATTGCATTCGTTGCAAGAACGAGCGTTCGTGCACCGAATATGGCATAGCCGGAGGCCAGCAGGGAGTTTCCGACTGGCGAAGCACCGGCAAAGCACATGGCCACGCCAAACCCAAGCAGCAGCAGGAGTAGCGCGAATGCGATCGCCGCACCACTGACAGCCAGCGCGGTGGCCACGAAGTCGTCAGTGCGGCCGTCACGCTCGGCGGCGGGAAAGAGGCGTGTGATGCCGACCGTGAGCCAACGCGAAGTTAGTCCGGTCGCCACGGCCACGCAGGTCATAACCAGAGCGAAGTGGCCGTACTCCGCGGGCGCGAGTATGCGGCTGTAGATGACGACGGTCCCGACTCCGACCACGGCGGGGGCGGTAACCGCAACCGCATAGAGTGCAGCCTGCTTACGCAACATGCGGTAGAACTCCCGGATCGACCTGGAATTGCAGTTCTCGATGAGGTGACCGAACCATCGCCTCGGCCGCGAACAAGAAGGCGAAGGCAATCGAAAGCGAGCTGTCCTTTTTTGCGAGGGAATTGTTGCTGGACGCGATGGCCAAGAAAGCGACCAGCGTCACCCGGACTGCGAAGCCCGACCGCTGCCACAAGGCCGCCAGCGCTCCGCTCAGCGCCGCGATCCAGAGCAGAAAGCACACAATACCGAGAAATAGGAAGTTGAAGACCCAAAAGTTCTCGATCGCGAGCAGGCCGGAGACCCGCGTCATTCCATCTATAGTCTTCGAGTCGTAGCCGGCGAACAGACCTTCCAGATCGATCAGCTTGAAGACGTTAAAAAGTTGCAAGCGCGCAGCCGAGCTTGAGTCAGTGAAGTCACCGGCGCGGATGCGGCCGCCGAAATCCGTGGCAGAGAACACAACCCCAAGAACCGCGGCAGCGACCAGTAGCAGCGCAAACACGGCCCAGACTTCGCGCATTGCCGCGTCTGGCGCGCGACGCATGCGGGACGAAAACTCAAAAAACAAGATGCTGGCACACGCAAGGACGGCGACGATCAGTGCCGTGCGTCCACCGAAGGCAAGCATTCCCATCGCGAGTGGACCTTGCAGCGCGAAACGGATCATGATGGGCCAGGGTGCGGCGGAGACGGCAACGATGGCGAGCCCGGTGAGCATGGCGTTCCGAAGCGGATGGCCCTCCAGCGCGGTAGCGCGGAAGAAGTCCTCGGTTACCGGAACTCCGTCGATGACATAGGGGAAGACGTGCCAGTGCAGCCGCGCCTCGACGATGCCCAAACAGGCATTTGCGACCAGGATCGCGAGCATCCAGACGAAGAGCGGGCGCAGGAACCGAGCCGGCGCCCTAGCGAGCAGGATGGCGAGGAAAGCCGGCGCGACGTAGGTGTCGACGATATAGGCTACGCCGCTCAGACCATGCAGCGATACTGCGAACACCAGCACGATGAGCATGCCGAACCCGCAGAAACAAAGGCCTGGCGACCCGAGCGCAATCTGCTCGAGCATGCGCATCGGATGAGATCTCGTAAGGAAATGGATGAGGACCGCGCAGACGATCAGATAGGTGCCCGGATGAATTTTGATCAGCGGATTGCCGCCATCAGCCTCGTAATGGACGCCAATCGCCTGCAGAGCAAAAGAGTTGAGGGTGAGGTAGAGCGTGAGTGCGAGAGCGCAGAGCGCCAGCACGATGCCGCGTGGCTGCCATGGCCCGACTGTTGCGGTCCCGTTCATGCTGCTACCGCGGGGCTGTCGAGCCTGCGCCTGGACCGCAGAATCTCGTCGTAAAGGGCGCCGAGCTCGCGGCAATATTCGTCGATCACGTGGCGCTCGCGCCAAACGGCTAGCGCGTCGGCCCCCATGCGTCGGCGCTCTTGCGGATCTGCGATCATGCGCTGCAAGGCGTCAGCGAGCGCATCCGAGTCGGCAGGCGGTACGAGAAGCCCGGTTCGGCCCGACGCGACCAGTTCGGGGATGCCACCAACTGGCGTGGCAATCACCGGGAGGCCGTGCGCCATCGCCTCGATGATCGCCATCGGCAAGCCCTCGTTCAGCGAGGGGAGAACGAGAAGATCCGAGTCGGCGAGCAGGGCTTGCGCTTCGTCCTCATCCATCCAGCCGAGAAAGCGGACGCGAGTCGCCAGACCGAGTTCGGAGGCCATCGCCCGGTATTTGGAGACTTCGCCGTCGCCGGCGCAGACCAACTCCCAATTCGCATTGGGCATCTGCGCGAGTGCACGCAGCAGAACCGGCGTGCCCTTGCGCTCGCCGACCCGGCCGAGGAAAAGGATTCGACATGGACCGGCAAGTCCACGCCGGACCGGACCAGTCCTGGGTGCAGGAACGGCATTCGGTAGCACATGTACCCGTTCGGCCTCCAAGCCGACACGGTTGACCAGGAACTCCCGCCAAGAGGCGCTCAGGGCAATAACGCGATCGGCACGGCGCATGGAGAAGGTGAGAACGGCCCGCAACGCGGGTGACAGTCCGTCGAAGAATTTGACCGTCTCGGAACCGTGCACATGCAGGACGACGGGAAGGCCCATGAGTTTGGCTGCATGCAGCAGAGACAGTTTGCGCAGGACGCTTCCGCCGGCGGCCATGTGCAGATGCACGAGACCGATGCGCCCCGCCAGCGCTTGCCGGCCCAAGGCGCAAGCGCAACGGACGAAGGCGAGCGGCATTTCGCGCGACGACCGCCCGTAGCTGTCGAGAACTTGAATCGTCAGTGGCGAGCCGGAAGTCGCCCAGTATCGGGCGACGTAGCGGACGTGTCGCCCGATACCGCCGAAGCCGGCCTCGCCACCGGGGCTGACCATGCAAATAGCGACCCCGGCAGCATTCAACGGATTATGCAACGCCGAGGCCCTCCCCTGCGGCCTCGACCGGTTCGCCGGGCGGGCTCTGCTTCCGGCGGCCCTGCGCGACCACGTGGTCGTAAGCACGCACCAGGCTTTGGGCCTGCATGTCCCAAGACAGATGCTGAAGGAAGCGGGTTCGTCCCGCGCCGCCAAGGGCCGAACGGGCGGCCGGGTCATCGAGCAGCTCGGCAACATGGCGCGCCAGGAGGGCGGGGTCGTTGCTGGTCGCGAACCGTCCGGCGTCGCCGACCATCTCGACGGATACGGCCAGGTCGAATGCGACGCATGGCAAGCCAAAGGCCATGTATTCCAGCAGCTTGCACATGGTGAGGTGGTCGTTGAACGCGTTCTTAGGATCGGGGCACACGCCGATGTCAACGGTCCGGAAGACGCGCCAGAGATCCCGCCCGGTGAGGAAGCCGAGAAAGGTCACGTGCTCCTCAAGGTCTAGGCGTGCCGCTTCAAGCATCAGCGCTGGGCGTTCGGGCCCGTCGCCAACAAGCAGAAACTGGACGTCCTGCCGGCCCTGGCCATGCACGAGCTCGGCCGCGGCTGCGAGCAGCAGGTCGACGCCGTCCTGGCTACCCATGATCCCGACATACATCACCGCGTGGCGCCGCCCGCGCTTCAGCGCCGGGTCCGGCGGCACGTCCATGTCCACGGCCAGCCGGGGGGAGCTCATAACCACGTCGACTGCGTCGGGGCGCTTGCCGCCGCGCTCGATGGCGATGCGCCGGAAAACCGAGTTTGGCGCGATGACATGATCCGCGAGGCGGTAGGTCATGCGCTCCAGCCCGCACATAAGGCGGTAGACGAGGCCGCCTTCGCCGAACTTGACGGCATAAAGTTCTGGCCCCAGGTCATGCTGATCGAAGACGAACCGAATGCCGAACAGCTTGAACGGGGCGGCAACCAGGAACAGCAGGTCAGGCGGATTGCAGGCATGGATGACGTCAATGCCGTTGCGCAGGAAGACGCGCCAGCAGAGCGCCGTCATCGACGCGATGGCGACGGCGTATTCCCGGAGATAGCCGGCAAATCCTCTCGCTTCCGGACAGGCGTAACGCAAAATGTCGACGCCGTCGATCGTCTCGCGCGAGCTTTCGTAGCCCTTGCCCTTGGGGCAGATCACCGTGACGGAGTGGCCGCTGCGCGCGAGCGTCGTAGCCTCCTGCCACACGCGCCGGTCCGGCGGGACCGGTAAATTCTCTACAAGGATGACTATGCGCGCTGGGCGCGACGCAGCCAGCCCAGGGCTAAGAGCCTCGCGTGATTTCTGCACGTGACAATCTCCAATTAACGGCAGCGATGCCGGAGAGCTGGTCCTGAGTGGGTCAGGAGTCTGCCCGAGAGAATCCGAGATTGAATTGCGGGCGCAACGGCCGGATTTCATTGTGGTGAAGTTTAACCGCGAGGTCGAGCCCCAACGCTAGCAATACAAATACAATACCAAACACAGCACCAGCTAGCATCCAATTCGCGAAGATTGCCGTGCAGAGCGTAGCAAACATACCCAAGCTGCTTGTACCCATAAGATACTTAGCCATGGTCCAACCCCCGTAAATGGTGTTTCGCACCGTTTTGGTTCCAAGAACGAGGCGCAGGTTGCACCGAATCGGTGAAGATAACGTAAACGGGAGCATGAGTGCGTCGAACTAATTCGATCAGAGTCGCGCCGGCTCGCCCGTTTCGTTGAGGCGGGTGCACGCCGATAGCGGCCAGAGCAGTCGCGCGCTGTGGCGGATCGCGGCCTCGGCGGGCAGATGAAGGCCGTGCAGCAGCATCGCCATCACCGCGACCGCCAGCGCCAATCGACCAAAGCGCAATGGCAGAGGCGGCCAATCTGCCCAGAGTGCGAAGGCGAGGGCGGCGCCAACGCCCAGGCCGGCGCCGGCTAAGACTTCGGGCATGGTGTGAACACCAAGGACCAGGCGCGAAGCGCCGATGGCCGCCGCGACGGTGACGGCCGCACAGAGCGCTGCCTGGACGCGGTACGCGGATCGGCGGACCGCGAGCGCGGCCAGGCCGCCGTACACCGCCGCCGCGCCGGCCACATGTCCGCTTGGACTTCGGAGCATCCCACTCAAAACGAGATGGCCGCATGCGTTGAATATCAGCTTCACGGCCAAGGTTGCGGCGAGCGTGCCGGCGACTGCCACGGCCCATGCGAGCGCACCGCGCCGCCATCCGGAACGGACCAGGACGAGGCCGACTATCAACGCGACTGGCAGAACGACCGCCTGGTCCGCGAAGTCAGTCAGAAACCGGGCCGCGCTCACACTAAGCCTTGCACGAGGGCACTCCTGCTTTCGTTGCCCGCGCGAAATCCCACGGCTTTTTGTCCGACTGCCCCCGATCCTATCCAGTTCTGCTTAAAAAGGTTTTAAGCTCGTTCGCTCGCAACGAGCGTCGGGATGGCTGTTCCGCCTGCGCGGATCATGACCGCTTGATTACACAAAAAACTCCATGAATTTGCTATAGAGAGTGCCCGGTATCTCCTCGGCAATGTAATGGCCGCAGTCCAGCGGCTCGGCATGAACAATATTACTCGCGAACGCCTTCCAAATGTCCAAAAATTCTCGTGCCCGCGCAGGCGGCTGACCGCGAGCGCCCCAGACGATCAAGAGCGGCATCTCGAGCTTGCGGTCCCGATCCACCGTGTCCATCTCAAAATCGCAGGTCGCGGTCGCCCGATAGTCCCGGCAGGACCCGGTGATTGTCTTGAGCGTGTAACAGCGGACATATTCCTTCATGGCGTCGCGGTCGAAAAAGCCGGTGCCGGTGCCGCCACGAATGGTCATGCGCGAAGTCAGGAAATATTCCGCCGGGACGGCGCTGATCAGCCGCTCGGGAAAGGGTTCCGGCTGCGCCATGAAGCCCCAGTGCCAGGTCTTCACCACCCAATCCTTCGTCGGGTTCGTCCAAACATAATAGTTTGGCACGACGTCCATCAGGCAGGCTTTGATCACCCGGTCCGGGTGATCAAGGCAAAGCCGGTGGGCAGTCCGGCCGCCCCGGTCGACGCCGGCGAGATAGAATTTTTGGTGGCCGAGCTGCTCCATGATCTCGACCATGTCGAGCGCCATCGCCCTAAAGCTGTAGTTGATGTGGTTCTCGCCGGGTTCCGGCAGGGAGCTGTCGCCATAGCCACGAAGATCTGGCAGGATTACATGGTATTTCTCGGCCAGCCGGGTCGCGATCTTGTGCCACTGCACGTGGTTCTGCGGGTTGCCGTGCAGCAGCAGCAGCGGCGGCCCCGAGCCGCCGTGCCGGAGCCGGATCACCGCGCCGCTCGTCTTCATGTTCAGATGCTTGAAACCCGGGAAGAAGGCCGCGACCTCCGGGGAGCCCCATGTCGTCGGATCGAGCCGATAGTCCGGCATCTCTCCGATACCTGTGGTGACGTCGTGCTGCATGGTGCCTCCTGCTGTTGAGTTCAGTCCGGAAAAAGCCACAGGTCTTCCGGCGCGATCGCAATCCAGTATTGGCCGGGCGTCAGGGCGTCGCGCCCCCAGGCGCGAACCGTCATCTCTGCAACTTGCATGATGTATTCGTAGCGTTCGCCCAGGAACAAGCTGGCGCGGAGCTGGACGGACATGGCGTTCTCCGATGGCGCGGATGCGATCTCCGTCCGTTCGACGCGCACGAAACCCCGCGCGCCCTGCCCGTCCGCGAGCGGCAAGCGGGGCCGGCCGGCCAGCCGCCATCCCGGCCCTTCCAAGTAGACCGCGCCCGACGCCATCGCGACCCGGCCATGCAGGACGTTGTTCGTTCCCATGAAGTCCGCGGCAACCGCGGTCAGCGGCTCCTGATACATCTCCCGCGGCGAGCCCTGTTGCTCGATCACGCCGCCGCGCAGGAACAAAACCCGGTCAGCAACCGCCATCGCCTCGACCTGGTCATGGGTGACGTAGACCGCGGAGAGCTGCAATTGCTGGATCAGCTCGCGGAGCCAGCCGCGCGCCTCCTCGCGCAGCTTGGCGTCCAGGTTGGAGAGTGGTTCGTCGAGCAGCAGGACCGGCGGACGGTAGACGAGCGCCCTGGCCAGCGCGACCCGCTGCTGCTGGCCGCCGGAGAGCTGATGCGGATAGCGGGTTTTGCACCCGCTCAAGCCAAGCCGGTCGAGCACCTCGCCGACCCGTTCGACGGTCTCCGCCGACTTGGTCCGGCGCAGCACCAGCCCATAGGCGACATTGTCGAAGACCGTGCGGTGTGGCCACAAAGCATAGGATTGGAACACGAAGCCCAAGCCGCGCTTCTCGGCGGGAACGTTAACGCGCTTCGCCGGGTCAAAAAGGGTCGTGTTGCCGAGCGCGATCGAGCCCTCTTCCGGCGTCTCCAGCCCGGCGATCGAGCGTAACAACGTGGTCTTGCCGCTGCCGGACTGCCCCAGCAGGGCAACGATCTCCCCCGGGGCGAGCGTCAGGGAGACGCCGCGCAGGATTGCCTGCTCACCCAGGCGCTTGCAGACGTTATCGACGCTCAGTTCAAGCATGCAGGCGCATGCCAAAACGAAGCGCCGTGGCGAGTCCGACTGCAACCATCAGCGCGTTGACGACGCAGAGGGCGGAGACGAGGTCGAGGGCGCCGTTGTTCCACAACGATACGATCACCGAGCCGATGACTTCGCTGCGGGGCGTCATCAGGTAGACGGCCGTGGAGTATTCGCGGCAGAAAGTCAGGAAGATCAGCAGCCAGCTGGTCGCCATACCGGGCCAGATGAGCGGCACGGTGACATCGCGCAGGATCCGCAGCGAGCGCGCGCCGATAGTCTTGGCGGCCTCCTCCAATTCGGGCGCGACCTGCGCCAGGGTGGCGGAGATGACGCGCGTCCCGTAGGCGAGCCAGACCACGGTATAGGCCGCCCAAACGCTGACGATCGTTCCGCGCAGCGGCTGCAACGGCTTGATAAAGAGGAAAAGCCAAAGGAAAGCCAGGCCGGCGATCAGGCCCGGCATCGCGCGGGGCAGCATGACTAGGTAGTCCAGGATGGTAGCGCCCCCAGATCGCCAGCGATGCTGGATCAGCGCCACGCCGGTGTACAGCAGCACCGACACTGCCGCCCCGATCGTCGAGACGATCGCGGTATTAGCGATGGAACCCAGCAGGTCCGACGACCCGGCCAGGTCGCGAAAGTGCTGCAGCGTCAGGTTGGCCCAGAGCGAGGCGCCGACGCCCCACCCGGTCACCAGTGCACGCAGCACGATGCCGGCCAGTGGCAACGCGACGGTCAGCGCGAGCCAAAGCACGACCAGCGCCGCGGCCGGCCAGCGCAGGCGGCCCAACGGCGCCACGCGGTGCGACGCGCCCTTGCCACGCAGGGTCACGAAGCGCTCGGCGCCGCCGAGGCTGCGCTGCTGCAACAAGACCAGCGGCAGCGTTGCGGCCATGATCACCACGGCGATCACCGCCATGATCTGGTAGCTCGGCGTGCCCAGGATATCGCTGATTTCAAACAGGTAAGTGGTCAGGACAAGGATGCCGCTGGGGCTGCCGAGCAGCAGCGGCAGGCCAAACTCTTCCAGCCCGAGCAAGAAGATCAGCATGGCGGCGAAGATCAGGGCCGGGCGCACCAGCGGCAGACTGACCGTGGCGCTGGTGCGGACCAGGCCGGCGCCGATCACCCTCGCAGCCTCCTCAACCTCGGGGTTGACCCGGTTCAGCGCCGCCGCCGTATACAGATATGAGTATGGGACGTGCGTGAGGCCGCTGATCAGCACCATGCTCGCAAAACTGTTCAGGTTCCACGGCGCGGGGCCGATATTTTGGGTCCACCACAGCGTGATGAACCCGGCCGGGCCGATGCCGACGATGTAGCCGAAGCCAACGACCAGCGAGGACAGGAACAGCGGCAACACGATGCACGGAGCGAACCAGCGCTTGCCCGGCAAGTCGGTCCGCGTGACCAGGATGGCGAGGATCGCGCCGAGCGGGACGGCGATGACGACCATCCCCGCGGCAAGCGCCAGCGATTTGAGGAGTGCCTGTAGGAACTGCGGATCGCCGAACACGAAGCTGTAGCTGGCAAGCGAGAAGGCGGCGTCCGGCGCGTAGAATGGCCCGTCAAGGAAGCTTTGGTAGATGATGATGGCAATCGGCGCGAGGACGACGGCCGCCGCCGCGCCGACGCCGGATAGCCGGGCGTAAGCCGGCCTCACCGCCTCGCCAGCCCGCGCCACTTCGCGAGCAGCGGGAGCCGGTAGCTGGGGTCCAGCATCTTGACGAGGTCGGGGTCGATCCGGACGTGGACGAGCCCACGCTGGGCCAGGACCGCGGCGGTCATGTCACCGGAGACGTCGGAGCGGATCGAGCCAAAATAGGATTTGTTGGCGAGCAATTCCTGGCCGCGCTTGGAGAGCATGTAGTCCACGAACAGCTTGGCCGCGTTCGGATGCGGCGCCGCTTTCGATATGAAGATCACCCGCGATGCCGCCAGGACATAGTCATCGAGGAACGCGATGCCGACGTTGGGATCGGTCTGCTGGCGCAGCCGCGCATACGGGTAAGGCAGGTTGTAGCCCATAGCGTACTGGCCGGATGCGATCATTTCGACCATGATGCCGCCCGATTGATAGTATTGGGCACCGGCCTCGCCCTGCGCAGCGATGAGCGACCAATAATTCGGCCAGTGCTTCATGTCGGCGTTCGCAAGGTCATAGCCAGCGCCGGAGGTCTGGAGATCGTAGGTGGTGAATTTGGAACGCAAATCCGCCGCATGATCGTGCAGGATCTTTACGAGATCATCATGCGTCTTCGGGATCTGGTCGGCAGGGACGAGCCGCTTGTTATAGACCACGATCGACGGGTCGAGCGTCGTGGCGTACAGTTCATCCTTGTAGCTGGCCCATGGCGGTAGCGCGGATTTCTCCAGCGAGGCGTACGGCAGCGCGTAGCCGCTGCTGACCAGCTTCATTTGCAGGTCCATCGCGTCGCTCCACAGCACGTCGGCGTCAGATGCCCCGGCCGCCATCTGCGAGAGATAGCGGCTGTATAGCTCGGTCGTGCTGACGTGGATGAGATCCACCTCGATTTGCGGATAAAGCGCGTGAAAGTCGTCCGAGATGAACTTGGCGTTCGCAGGATCGGCGGGAGAATACACCACGACTTTCCCTTCGGCCCCGGCCGCAGCGACCATCTTCGGATCGGCGTTTCCCGCTTGGGCTGAGGCCTGCCCAAGCGACAGGGCCAGCCATGCAAGCACCAGGAATAGTCGCATTCGCACCTCCCGTTCTTGGCTCGCGCGAGGTTTGGCCACGCTGCTGCTTATCACTGCATTTTGCGGGACAGAAATACAATGTGTCAAGCCAGCGCGCGGGCGACCTCCGCGCCGAACGCGTCGGTGTTCATCGTGCCGCCGAGATCGCGGGTGCGGCTCGCCGGGTTCTCCAACACCTGGTCGACCGCCGTCTCCATCGCGGCGCCCGCGGCCCGGAATGGCTCGAGCCCGCGCTGCTCGCCGAGCCAGCTCAGCATCATCGCGACCGAAAGGATGAGGGACGTAGGGTTGGCAATGTTCTGGCCCTGGATGTCCGGCGCCGAACCATGCTGCGCCTGGGCGCAGACCCGGCCGTCCTCCTTGTTGGCGTTGATCGAGCCGGCAAGGCCAAGGCTGCCGGACAGCTCGCTGGCGAGATCGGAGAGGATGTCGGAGTAAAAATTGGTCGAGACGATCACGTCGTAGCGCGAGGGATCCCGCACCAGATGCGCCGCCATCGCGTCGATGATGACGTCGTTCAGCTCGACCTCGGGAAACTCCTGGTGGACCTTGCGCACCCAGTCCAGGAAGAAGCCGTCGGTGATGATGAAATTGTTGGCCTTGTGCACGGCCGTGACCTTCTTGCGCCGGACCATGGCGAGCTCGAAGGCGGCACGCGCGATCCGCTCGCAGCCCTTGGAGGTCAGCTTGCGGACCGACAGCGCGACATCTTCGGTCGGCATGAACTCGCCAAGGCCCTTGTACATATTGCGATCCGGATAGAAGCCCTCGGTCGCCTCGCGCATGATCACCAGGTCCATGGTCTTGGTCGCCGTCCCCAGGAACGGGCGCGAGCGGGCTGGGCGGACGTTCGCGTAGAGGTCGAGCCGCACGCGGAACCCGGCGGACACGTTGGGGCCGCCCTTGTCGCGCGGCGGATAGTCCATATGCGACTGCGGCCCGAGAATGATGCCGTCGTAGCCCTTGGCCTTCTCGATCGTCTCGTCGCGCAACGTGGTCCCATATTTCTCGAGGCTTACGAAGCCGACATCCTCGTAATCGTATTGCAGGCCGAGCCCATAGGCTTGGTCCGCCGCCTCGAGCACCTGCATGGTCGCGCGCGTGATTTCCGGGCCGATGCCGTCGCACGGCAGAACGAGCAGGCGCATGGTAAAATCCTCCTATTCGTAACGCATCCGCATCCGCAGCAGCAATGTCAGGCTCGCCGAGGCGGCCATCAGCAGGGCCATCACCGACAGCCCGGCATTGAACGAGCCTGTCGCCTGCTTCAGCCATCCCATGACAATCGGGCCGACAAAACCCCCGAACGTGCCGAGCGAGTTGATCAGCGCCAGCCCGCCAGCCGAGCCGCGGCCGGTCAGGAAGCGTGGCGGGATCGACCAGAATATGCCCCGCGCCGAGGTGATGCCGATCACCGCGATGGTCAGGCCGAGCATGGCGATCGGCAGCGACCCGGTGGCAATCGAGATGAGCAGCCCGACCGCCCCGATCATGCAGGCAGCAATCAGATGCGGCGTGCGCGAGCCCGAGCGGTCGATCCAGGTGGACCACAGCACCGCGACCACGCAGCCGAACAGATAAGGGATGGCGACCAGCCAGCCGATCGTCATGGTCGGCAATTGGTGCTGCTTGAGGATCAGCGGCAGCCAGATGCCGACCGCGTAGGAGCCGATGGTGAAGCCGAACTGGATGCCGGCCAGGATGAGCACCCGGCTATCGGCCATCGCCGCCCAGAAATCATGCACCGGACGGTCGCGCTGCTCCGAGCGGAGCGCGCCGGCGACCACCTGCTTTTCCGCGTCGGTCAGCCAGTTGGCTTCGCCCGGCGTGTCCGAAAGGAATTTCAGCACGAGCAATCCAAGGCCGACCGCTGGCAATCCCTCGGCGATGAACAGCCACTGCCATCCAGACAACCCTGCGGCGCCGCCGAACGTGAGGACCCACGCAGAGAGCGGCCCGCTGATCAGCGACGCGAGCGACACGCCGAGCTGGAATGTGGCAATGATCCGACTGCGGTATTCCGGCGGATACCAGTTGGCGAAAAAATACATTGCGCCCGGCGTGAACCCCGCCTTCGCCAGGCCGAGCAGGAACCGCATGCCGAAGAAGCTGTAGGCGCCCGAGATAAAGGCCGTCGCGGCAGCTACAATGCCCCAGGTGATCATGATCCGGGCGAGCCAGCGCCGGGCGCCGTAACGGTGCAGCAGGGAGTTGCTGGGCACCTCGAACAGGCAGTAGCTGAAAAACAGCAACCCGGCCCCCCAACCGAAGGCGAACTCAGTCAGCCCGAGATCGCGGTTCATGGTCAGGGCGGCGAACCCGACATTGGTCCGATCAATATACGCGACGATGAACGAAATGGTCAGCAGCGGCAGGAAACGCAGTGTGATCTTGCGGAACACACGAATCTTAAGCGCGGCGTCCTCCACCTGGCTGAAAGCTTCCTGGCTCGAAAGGCTCAACCGGCTGTCCCTTCCCCCACGATTTTGGGCATCTTGGATTTTGTTTGTGGAAAAGACAATATGCCTTGAGCAAGGGAGGAGACAGGCTTGGCTGAAACCGTGAGGATTGCACCTGACGTGCTGACGAAATCCGCCGCCGGCCTATCCGCGGCCACCGGGTTACGCCCCGCCGACGCCGAGGTGATCGGCCAGGATCTGGTTGCGGTCCTCGCGGCCCGGCTTGCGGTCGCCGAGGCCGTGCGCTTGGCCGAAAATTCGGGGATCGGCATGGTGGGCGTGCGGCGCAGCACGCATTTCGGCATGTCGGCGCTCTACGCGCAGCAGGCGCTCGATGCGGGGTACACGACCGGGGCGAATTACGGCGGCGCGGTGAAAAGCCTGTATTTCGACCACTCGGAGCCGCAGAACGTCGGCCACATGGTGATCGCCATCAAGCCGGACCTGTTCATGAAGCGGCCGGAGTTCAAGGCGCGGATGGACAATTTCGTCGCGCGCGCCAAGGCGGTCCCGCACGCCCAGGGCTTCGACGAGATCCTCATTCCCGGCGAGCCGGAATCACGCCGCGCCGCTTCCGGCCGGCGAGAGGGCGTCAGCGTGACGCCGGAGGTGCTTGCGGACTTGCAGGCGGAGGCGGACCGTCTCGGCGTGCTGCACCTCGCGGCGACATCTTCTTAGCGCCCGACCAGGCCGCGCACCTTGCGCACGGCCGCCGCCGGACTGGTCACGGGGGCCTCCAACGACCGCGAGCCGCCGCCCACCCTCTACGCTGAAGGATGTTTCTCAGTCGACGCCCGATAAATCTCGTCAATCGAACGCGCCAATGCCGTCTCAAACTCTGCGTCGTCCATCGAAACCGTAAGTCCCTCGACCAGCGCGCGGGAGAAGCTTGCGATCATGCCATGCGCTGCCGTCAGGCGCTTGCAGGCGTCTTCCCGCGTGTAACCCCCCGACAGCGCGAGAACGCGCGCAACCCGGTCATGACCGGCCAGCCCCGAATACAGGTCGGGCCTATCGGGGATCGTCAGCTTCAGCATGACTTTACGTCCGGCCGGAAGCCCATCCAGCCCCTTCGTCAGCGCCTCCAGCAGCAATTGCTCAGCGCGCGCCTTATCGGGGCTGTGGATCGAAATCTCGGGCTCGAGGATCGGAACCAGTCCGCAAGCGGAAATCCGTTCACCCACCTCGAACTGCTGCGAAGCGATCGCCTTGATCCCCTCCGCCGACGGCAGACGGATCACCGAGCGCATCTTCGTCCCATACACGCCCAACCCGGCCGCGCGCTGCAACAGCGCCTCGAGGCCCGGGATCGGCTTCATCAGGCTGACGCCGTCGCGCTCCTCCTCCAGCCCCTTATCCACCTTCAGGAACGGGACGACGCCGCGGTCTTCCCACAAATAGGACGGCACAGGGCGGCCGTTGGCTTCGCCGTCCATCGTGCGCTCGAACAGGATCGCACCGATGACCTTGCCGCCTTCGAAGGCCGGCGCCGTCATAATGCGGATGCGCATCTCGTGCATGAGCCGGAACATGTCGGCGTCGCTGTGCCAGGCATCGTCCTCGATGCCGTATTGCCGCAAAGCCCCGGGGGTCGAGCCGCCGCTCTGGTCGAGCGCCGCAAAGAAGCCTGCCTTGCCGGCGACCTGCGTCGCCATCTTCTCTCGGTCCATGGGCGCCCCTAAGCCGTCGTGGTCGCGCAGGCGAATACGCGCGGCAAGCTCGCCTGTAAAGGGAAGGACGAGAACCCTATCGCGCCCCGACACCCGCCGGCACATGCGCGCGCAAGAACGCCCGCACCTGCTCGATCGTCTCGATCTTCAGCTCAGGCGGTTCCCGCCACGGAAACACGGTCGAGTGCGCCCGCGGCGCCAAGGCCGCAACGTCCAGCGACGCCTGCAGCGGGTGGGACGGCGTATCGTCCGGCAGCACCAGCATCGGTGTCTGGCACGACCGCGCGAACTCCCGCGAGACGCTGTAAACGAAGTCCGGCCGGGTTCGATACAGGCTGTGCAGATACGCCTCGACCGTCGCCATCGTGACGTCCGGCCGCCGCGCCAGAAACTCCGGCGCCCAAACATCCCGCCCCGAATCATACATCACGTCCGGGTTCTCCGGCCGGTGCCCAACCGTCTGGCACAGCACCCCGGCCACGACCCGGCCCGGCGCCTGCTCCATCAGCTTCAGCGCAAAGCAGCCACCGATGCAGTATCCCATGAACAGGAACTGCCCGATCCCGAGATGGTCCAGCAGCCCCAGCTGATCCGCCGCAAACGCGCCCCACGGGTCCTCGGCATCCACCGGCCCCGACGACTCACCGCCATTCGCGTTGCGCTGATCCATCGTGATGCAGCGGAAGTCGCCCTGAAACGTCTCCACGGCGTTGAACACCGCCGTCGGCCAGTTGGCGACGCGGGAGTTCAGCCCGCCACCGGGCGTGACCAGCAGCGGAAACCCGCTGCCGGCTGCCTCGTAGCGGATGCGCACATCGCCCTTTTCATAGAACGGCATGAAGTCTCACTCCGCGTTCGCCACCTTGTCCTGGGTCTTCGTCTCGAAATCGCCGGCGTCATGCCGCTCGTGCAGCTGGCTCGACGGTTTGCCCTGCGTACGATTGACCATCCGCCCGCGCCGCACCGCCGGCCGGTCATAGATCGCGTCGGCCCAACGGATCGCGTTCTTATACTCGTGCGCCGACAGGAACTCGGTCGCCCCATACTGCCCGAATTTCACCAGGCCCGCATACCAGGGCCAGCAGGCGATATCGGCAATGGTATAGACGCTGCCCGCCAGGTACTCGTTGTCCGCCAGCCGCTTGTCGAGCACGTCGAGCAGCCGCTTCGTCTCCATGGTGAAGCGGTCGATCGGGTATTCCTGCTTCGTCGGCGCGTAGGCGTAGAAATGGCCGAATCCGCCGCCGAGATAGGGTGCGCTGCCCATCTGCCAGAACAGCCAGGAGAGACATTCGGCGCGTGTATCGTCCGTCGGCAGCAACGCCCCGAACTTCTCCGCCAAATACAGCAACATCGCGCCGGACTCGAACACCCGGATCGGCTTCGGGCCGCTCCGATCCACCAGCGCCGGGATCTTCGAGTTGGGGTTGGCCGCCACGAAGCCGCTGCCGAACTGGTCGCCCTCGCCGATCCGGATCAGCCAGGCATCGTATTCCGCCCCGCTATGCCCCGCCGCGAGCAGCTCCTCCAGCATCACGGTGACCTTCACGCCGTTTGGCGTGCCCTGCGAATAGAGCTGCAGGGGGTGGCGGCCGACTGGCAGCTCCTTTTCATGCGTCGAGCCGGAGACCGGGCGATTGATGTTCGCGAACCGCCCGCCGCTCGCGGTGTTCCAGGCCCAAACCTTCGGCGGCGTATACTCGGTTGAGACGGACATATCCTCGGCTCCCGATGTTCGGTCCGCAACGTGGCCCCGCCGCGCGGCCGGCGCAAGCCGCCTGGCCATCCCCTCCCGTCTCGTCCCATAATGGAAGTCTCGTTCGGGAGACTTCCATTCATGCCGGTCCTGTTGCGTCTTGCCGTCCTCCTTCTCGGCCTGCTGGTTGCCAGCGCCGCCTCGGCCGACCCGACGCTGCAGACCGTGCTCAAACGCGGCGAATTCCTGGCCGGCATCACCTCCGACTCGCCGCCGAGCGCCTCGGTCGACGCGCAGGGACACACGATCGGCTTCTGCGCCGACATCGCCCGCTACCTCTCGCGGCGCCTCGGCGTGAAGCTCACCTTCGTGCCGGTCACCGCCGCCTCGCGCATTCCGCTGCTGCAAACCGGGCGGATCGACGCCGAGGTCGCCGTGACCACGCCGCAAAAGGTCCGCAACGAGGTGGTGGACTTCACCTACAGCTATATCTGGGACAACGCGGTCCTGCTCGTGCGCACCGCAAGCAGCAGCGACGTCAAGGACTATCAGAACAACGACAAAAAAATCGGCGCCACCCAAGGCGATGGCTTCATCGACCGTTGGAAGCAGGTCTCGCCCAACACCAAGTTCCAACTCTTCCAGCAGGCCTCCGACGTGGTCAACGCGTTGCGCCGCGGCGACGTGGACGCGGCCATCGTCAACCAGACCGGCGCCGTCATCTTCACCAAAAGCGGCGGCTTGGCCATGAGTGCACCTTGGACCAACTCTCCGGACGCCATCATGGTGCGCCAGGACGACTCCAAATGGCGCAACTGGCTCGACTGGGCGCTGCAGCGCATGTGGGTCGAGGGCACGTTCCAGAAGCTCTACGTCAAGTGGTACGGCGTGGAGCCCGCCTACGGGCTCGGCGATTACGGGCAGATCCAGCCGCGGGTGATGGAGATCGGCAAGACCGACGACCCGTGGAAGGAGCTGCCCGCCGGGTTCCTGGACACGCTGCTGGGCCCCGAGTCCTGGAAGCTCGACTGATCCCACCAGCCGGGCATGGATTGGGGCGTCCTCTGGGAGTACCGCGGCGCCCTGGCTGAAGGGTTCGCGACCACGCTGGCGGTCTCCGCCGCAGTGATCATCCTCGCGACCGCGGTCGGCGTACTGGCAGGGTTCGCCGGCCAATCCGGTTCGTTCCTGCTTCGCAAGCTGACCGGGGTCTATACCGAGCTGCTGCGCAACTTGCCGCTCCTTGTAAAATTGTTCTTCATCTATTTCGTACTCGGCTTGCCGGCAGTCCCCGCGGCGATCGTCGCACTCGTGCTGCATCAGAGCGCCTACATCGCCGACGTGACCGCGGCCGGGCTGCGGACGGTCGAGCGCGGCCAGTTCGACGCGGCGCGTTCGCTTGGCCTGCGCAGCTGGAGCGCCTACCGGCTCGTCGTGCTGCCGCAAATGGTGCGGGTCATGGTCCCGCCGATGACCTCGCAATACGTGTCGATCGTCAAGAACACCTCGGTCGTCGCGCTGATCGGCGTCGCCGACCTCACCTTCCAGACCCAGCAGATCAACATCGACACGTTCCGCGGCTTCGAAGCGGCCACCGCCGTCACCGTGCTCTACATGCTGCTGGCCGGCGCCATCATCCTCGCCATGACCCGGCTGCAGCGCCGCCGTCCCGCCCCATGACCCAGCGCCTGCTCTGGCGCGTCATCGCCGCCCTCATGTTGGCGGCCCTCGCCTGGTTCTTGACCAGGCTCGATTGGCCCCCGGTCTGGCCCTCCTGGCAGTTCCTGCTCACCGCGTTCGGGCGGAGCTGGCTCCTCGCGCTGATCGCCATGGCAGCCGGCGGCGCGGCGTCGGTACCGCTCGCGGCGCTCCGCGTTTACGGACCCGGCTGGCTCGGGGCCGCAGCGGCGCTCCTGATCGAGGCGATCCGCATGACGCCCGAGCTGATGATCGTCTTCTGGGTCTATTTCGCCGCCCCCTTGGTGACCCGCAGCAACGTCACCGCCTGGGACGCGGCTGTCTGGGCGCTGGCGCTGATCGCGGCCTCGCATCTGGCGGAGGTGATCCGCGGCGGCCTGCTCTCGGTCCCGCCCGGACAGCGCGAGGCCGCCGCCGCACTCGGGCTGCCGCCGATCCGCGCCTTCGCCCTGGTGATCCTGCCGCAAGCCCTGCGCAACATGGTGCCAGCGCTGATTGCCCAGTTCGTGGCGTTGTTCAAGACCACGTCGCTCGTCTACGCGATCGGCGTGATGGAGTTCTTCCGCGCCGTCAGCGTCACCAACAACGCAATCTATGACCCATACGCGCTCTACACGCTGCTGGCGCTGGGCTACTTCGTCAGTTGCTGGGCGATCACGCTCGTAATCCGCCGCCTCGACCCCGCCTACGCCGGGTCATGACCACCGTTCAGCGCCGCTTCCCGCAGCAGCTCCGTCCACGCCTTCAGCCCGTCATCGAACGAGCTCAGGCGAAAAAACTCGTTGGGAGCATGAATCTGCTCATCCGCGATGGCGTGCCTCGGGCGCAGGTTGGGCCGCTCCCCTTCCTGGCGCAACCGCCGGCTCTCCGCTCGGAACGAACGGCGATTGCCCGGTGCGAGCGCCTCCCCTAAGACCGGCGCAGATTGGCCCAGGGGCTGCGGCGTGACAGGCTTGAAAGCGGGATTGATAGTCGCCCTGGCGCTGGGCGTCGCTGGCTGCGAGCAGCCGCGCGTGACGACCATCATCCAGGAGCCGAAGCCGCTGCCGGGCACGCCGGTCGAGTCGTTGGTGCGGATCGGTGATTCGATGCGGCAGAGCGGCGATCCGGAGGACGCGGCGAACATCTACCTCGCCGCCGTCGGCCGGGACCAGCGCGCCCCAGTGCCGCTGATCCGGCTGGGCGAGGTGCAACTCGAGCTCGGCCGTGTCCCGCAAGCGCAGCAATCGTTTCGCGCCGCCCTAGTTCTCGCGCCCGGCGACGCGACCGCCAGTGCCGACCTGGCGATCGCCTTGCTGGCGAGCGGCCAGCCCGCAGAGGCCCTGCCGCTCATCGAGCCGGTAGCGCGCGGCTCGCACGATCCGCGCGTCCTGCGCAATTATGGCGTGACGCTGGACATGCTGGGACGGTCGGCCGACGCGCAGGCCGCCTATCGGCGGGCGCTCACGCAGTTCCCCGCCGATGCCGACCTGCATGGCAATCTGGCACTGTCGCTGGCCGTCTCCGGCGACCTCGCGGGCGCGCAGCAGGAGATGGACGCAGCGATCAACCTGCCGAACGCTCCGGCCCATCTGGCGGCCAGCCGGGTGCTATTGCTGGCGATGGAAGGCCAGGATGGAGCGGCGCGCGACGCGGGACGCCTGCTGCCCAATCCCGCGGATGCCGAAACGCTGATCGAGCAGGGTCACCGGGCCGCGGCGGCGACCACGCCCGCCGAGCGCGCGGCGATCCTCGGCTTGGTCAACGCGTCGTCACCACCACCCGCGCCGCCGCCTGCCCCTGCGGTCACTGCGCCGCCGCCGGCGCGGCGGGCGGCGCCGCGGGTTGCTGCAAAGGTCCCTGCAGCAGCCCCGCACCCGGCTCCGTCGCCTCCGCCTGCGTCGCCGTAGACGTCGTGGTCGCCGGGGCAGGCGTGGCCGATCCCGAGGTCTGCGAGGCCCCCGGATTGGGTTGATTAGTCCCGGGATCGAGCGGGCTGTCGATCAAGCCTAGCGAACGAGTGTCCGTCGACTGGTAATAGCGCTCAGCCGCGCGAGCCAGCGGGAGGGCGACGCCAGGCGGCAAGGGACGCCCGCGCTCGAGATCCGCCTTGCGTTCGACCATCGCCTCGATCGCGTTGTCGGTGGCGCAGCCCGGCGGCATGAAGCGGGGGCGGTCGGCATCGTCGCCGGGCCAGATGTTGCGCGCGTTCGGCTGCCCAGGCCCCAAGCAGGCATCCGCCAGCAGCCGCGTGACCGAAACCACCAGCACCCCATCGTCCGGCCGCACCGCGCCGGTCTCGAGCAGGACGGAACGCCCCAACTCGGCGCTCACCTGCTGGGAACGCGCCACCGCCAACGGTCCGCCGCCGGCGATCAGCGCGAGCGCCGCATCGGCCGGCAATGTCGGGCGCAGCCGATCCAGCTGGACCAGGCTATTCGGCTCGATCGCGATGCCGCCAGGCTGGAAGCCGAGCGCGACCTGGCTGGTGATGGTGCTGCGATGATAGCCGCCGGTCACATCGACCGACTGATCCCCGCAAGCATCCAGCGCCAGCAGCCCGCAGAGCAGGAGAATGTTGCGCATCAATTGGCCGCGAATCCGCCGAGCCCGGCCCGGGCGCGGACTTGCGACACATTGTCGGTCGGCAGCGGGATGGCGTCCGGCGAGGAGACCGGGGCGGTCAGATAGGGCGTGATCAGAATGACGAGCTCCGTGTCGCCGCGCTGATAGGATTGCGAGCGAAACAGCGCGCCAAGGATGGGGATGTCGGCCAGGAATGGATAACGGTCAAGCTGGGTGGTGACGCTGCGCATGAACAGACCGGCGATCGCCACGGTCTGCCCGCTCGCCATCTCCACCGTCGTTTCCGCGCTGCGGCTGGTGAAGGCCGGGACCGACGTGCTGTCGATGGTGACGGCATTGGCGGAATCGATCTCGCTCACCTCCGGATGGACGTCGAGCGCGATGCGGTTGTCCGGCAGCAGCGTCGGGGTGAAGGAAAGCGAAACACCGTATGGCTTGTACTCGATCGTGGTCACCCCGTAGGATTGCGGCACCGGGATCGGCACCTGGCCGCCGGCCAGGAATTTTGCGGTTCTGCCGGAGATTGTGGTCAGGTTCGGTTCCGCCAGCAGGCTCAGCACCTGCTCACGCTGCAGCGCGTTGATCAATGCGCTGCCGTTGACCGTGCGGCTGCCGACCGAGGTGCCACCCAGGCCGTAATTCTGGCTCAGGTTGAGGCCGTTATAAATAGAGCCTTGGCCGGCCAAGAAGCCGCCGGTTAGTAAGCTGATATCGAAGCTCCCGGCCCGCGCGGCCACATCCCAGTTGATCCCGAGCGTGTTGAGCGCGGTGCGCGACACCTCGGCGATGCGCACACGCAGCGTGATTTGCCGGCTGCCCGCATATTGCGTGCGGTCGAGCGGCGGCCGGCCAGAGCTATTGTAGGCGTTGGCGGTGGCGTTGGCGTCCAGCGCCTCCCCGACGCCGCGGACCGTGCCGCTGACCACCAGCCGGTCACCAAGGAAGTTGAGCGCGATCGGGCCGCCACTGCCCAGCGCGCGGGCGCCTGGCAGCGCCTGCTGCGCCGCCGCAGCGCTGCGCACCACCCGCACGGTGATCGAGCCGGCAGTGTTGTCGCCCGTCGCGGCAGCGGTCACAGAAGTGATCCCCACCTTCCGCGCATACACGTAAACCATGCGCGGCGAGACGATCTGCACGTCGGCCACCGCCGCATCCGCCACGAAGACGTTGGTGGCGTCGCGATCGAGCCGGAACAGCCTGCCCGCGCCCACCGGCAAGGTGACCGCGGATTCCGCACCCGGCACCGCCTGCTGCGCCAGCGCCGGCCGCAACGGCATCGCGCCGCATGCCAGCACGCCCAGCAACACAATCATGACCCGGCGGAACATCGCGCCTATTCCGCGGCCCGCGGCTGCGCCACGGTGCGTCGGGTCTCGTTGGGAAGACGAATATAGCCGAGTGGTTGCACGGTAAATTCCGGCATCAGATCGTGGAATGACAGCACCGATGTGTCCAATCCATTGTTGACAAGCAAGCTTCGCAAATGCCGGCGGACGTCGAGCGCCGTCAGCACGACGGGCCCCGGCCCGCGCGATGTTGCGACCTCGGAGCGTATACGCTCGACCAGCGCGCTGGTTGTGCCCTCGGGCATCGCGAGATAGGTGCCGGCCGGGCTCTGCCGTATCGCACTGCGGATAGCGCCCTCGGCTTCGGGGTCGATAATGAAGGCCGCGATGATGCGCGCGGCGTCGGCGTGCTGATGGCAGATCTGCCGCCGCAGCCCGCCACGCACGGCCTCGGCCAGCATCACCGCATCGCCCTCGCGGCCGCCATGCTCCACCATCGCCTCCAGCAGGCCGCGCATGTTGCGCAACGTGATGCCTTCCTCGAGCAGTCGGCGGAACATGTCGGCGATCCGCTGCAGCGGCACGATGCGCAGCGCCTCTTTCACCAAGTCGCCCCAGGACTGCTCCATTCGGGCGAGCAGCACGCGCGTCTCCTGGATGCCGACGAATTGACCGGCATGGCGCCGCAATGTCTCGACCGCGCTGTCCACCAGCGCCTCGGACGGACCGGCGAAGCCGACCCCTGTGGCCTCGAGCGCGCCACGCTGCTCGGCCGCCACCCATAGCGTACTGGTCCGGCCCGGCAACGTCTCGCCGCGCTCGGTAGGAATGCCGGCGAGCTCAGCATTCTCCGGATCGTCACGCAACAACAGACCCTGCGGCGGCACGCGGCCGGCGACCAGCGGCACGCCGTCGAGCTCGAGGCGGAACCGGTCACTTTCAAGCGTAGGATGGGCGCGCACCTCGGCGGAGGGGACGTCGACGCCAAGCTGTTCGGACAGGCGGACGTTGCTCCGGGTCAGGCGAGCCGCGACCTGCGCCGGGTCGGAAGCGGCGGCGAGGGCGGAGCCGAGCAGGAGCTGGATGCGAGCTGGCGCCGGGGCGAGCGCGGGCGGCGCCTGCTGCGCCTGCTCGCTCTCGACGCGGGCAAATTCGAGCCGCATGCGGCGGCTGGCCTTGCGCGCCAGCAGTGCGAGCCCAGCCGCCACCGCCCAGAATACAAACATCGGGAAGCCCGGTACGAAGCCGAGAATGACCGCGACCACCGCGCCCAGCCCAAGCGCGCGCGGATCGGCGGTCAATTGCGAAGCGATCTCCGCCCCCAAGCTATCGGCCTCGCTGCCGGTCACCCGTGTCACCACCGTGCCCGCAGTGATCGCGATAAACAGCGCCGGCACTTGCGCCACGAGCCCGTCGCCGACCGTCAGGATCGAATAGGTGTTGCCTGCCTCGCCGATCGACATGCCCCGCTGCAGCGTGCCGATCGCCAGCCCGCCCAACAGGTTGACGACGATGATCACCAACCCGGCGATCGCATCGCCCTTGACGAATTTCATGGCGCCGTCCATCGCGCCGTAGAGTTGGCTCTCCTGCTCGAGCGCGCGGCGGCGGCGGCGCGCCTGATTCTGGTCGATCTCGCCGGCACGCAGATCGGCGTCGATCGACATTTGCTTGCCCGGCAGTCCGTCGAGCGAGAACCGCGCCGCCACCTCGGCCACGCGTTCCGCGCCCTTGGTGATGACGACGAACTGCACGACGGTGATGATCAGGAAGATCACCAGCCCAACCACGACGTTGCCCGAAACGACGAAGTTGCCAAACGTACGGATAATGTCACCCGCATCGGCCTGCGTCAGCACCAGCCGGGTCACGGCGATGGACAGCGACAGCCGGAACACCGTGGCGATCAGGATGACCGCCGGCAGCGTCGAGAACTGCACCGCGCTGCGCAGATAGAACGCGGTCATCAGCAGCAGCACGCTGACGGTGATGTTGGTCGCGAGCAGCACGTCCAAAAGTTGCGTCGGCAGCGGAATGACCATGACCAGCACGGTCGCGATCAGCAGCGCGACGACAGCGAGGTCGGACCTTATCGCGAGACGACTAAGCATGATGGAGTTACGCGATGGTCAACGCGTGCGACCCTGCGGCGGGCGCCACCTGATCGCGGAACACAATACGCGCCTCTTCTCCCCGCTGCTGCAGCAGCAGCGCCCGCGCGCGCATCAGCGCGATCATCGGATGGCCAGCGCCTTCCGGCTCGATGGCGCAGATCCGGTCGACAATGACCATCGCCTGTGCGCCCAGCCCGGCGCCGATCATCGCCGCAGCCAGCGTGCGCAACACGTCGGCCCGATCCGGCGCCGCGCGGGACGCCAGCATCAGCAGCACGACCGCGCGCGTGGCCTGGCCATGGCGGAGATAGACGAAACCCAGGCAGTGCAACAGATCAATGACCTCGGACGCCAAGTCCTGGTCGCGCTCGGCCTCGAGCGTGGGCAGATCTTCCAGGAGCCTGGCCAGATCGGCACGATCACTCACGGCTCGAGCCGGTTCGAACGGCGTTCCGCAATGTCGCGGTGATGTTGCAATTCCTGCTGCAGCGCCTTGATGCCGAGCGAGTCCAGGATGTCGGACCCGCCGGCGATGCCGCCGACATGATCGGCGGCGAGACCGAGCAACGGCACGATCCGCGGCTGGGTGAAGGCGTCGCTATTGCGCGGCCGCGGCGTCACATAATCGAGCAACTGGGCGGCCAGGCCCGACGCGGGCCCGCTGATTGATCGGCCTTCGGCCAGCGCCGTAACCTCGGAGACCGCGTCGATGCTCTCATCATCGGTCGCCCGGCTGCGGCGGGGGCCGGCCGCCGCAACTGCACCGACGCTAAACGGTGCATCGATCCGCGCGTCGCCCTGCACCGGGCCGATGGCGTCGCTGCCACGGGCAACCGGCGTGGATTCACCGGCTTGGGTCGAGACATCTAAACGATCGACGGCCAAAACCGGCGCCTTACAAAGTTTCGCTCACCTCGCGACCGTCCTTGCGCAGAGTGACGCGGTCGTTGCCGATATACTGGATGGTCCAGCCTCCGTCTACGACCGCGCCCACCGTATAACGCTCGCCCCTGGTGTCGATCACATAGGGCACATCGCCGCTCGACACGGCTCGGATGGCGAAACTCGGGCCGGCGGGCGGCTGGCCCTTGGCGACCTGGTCCACCAGCGCGATGCTGCCGTGATATCGGCCGTCGAACCACATATGGGCGGCCGTCCAGGCGGGAAGCTGCGCCGCCTGCAACGCGCCCGTGGCCACCACGGCGCCGTTTGTCTGCGATAATGCTACTGCCGGGCTCAATCCGGCGCCGGCCAGGTGGATTTGCAGCGCCGTTTGCGCATCGGCCGGGGTCGGCGCAAGGCGGGCTGGCGCTGCGACAGCGGCGGTGTGCACTACCAGTGCGGGCTTGTGCTTCACGTGCGAATGGGTCAAGCCAAAAGCCAAGCTCGTCATCAGCACGAGCGGCACCGCGCCAGCAAGCGCCACCGGCCACCGCCGCCTGGCGCGCCGTGGCGGCGGCGTAAACTTCATAAAAGTGTCGCCGACTGCGAGTTCGCAGCCGCCGGCGACGTTCAGCGCTTCGCCGGCGTGCAGTCGCTTCCCGCGGGATTGGATGCCGGGCGCTGCGGGCTCAAGCGTCGCGCCGCCGCCGCCGACGGAGAGGATGGCTTGGTGATCCGCCATCGCCGGGTCGGCGAGAATGATGTCGTTGTCGATGCACGAGCCAAGCCGATACCGTCCGTCCCGCAACGGGACGCTGGCGCCGGCATTCGGTCCGCTCACGACATCAAGGTGCCACACCCCCAGCGGCTGCGCCGGATCTTCTTTCGCAAGGTCGTCGGACATGGTGCTTACCTAACTTGTGGGTCCGCGAGATAAGGGACGGGCGCCCCCGACCGTTGCCGGCCGGGGACGCCTGTCGAAAGCCGCGCCTTGGTGTTAGGCGCTGTTCGGACGCTGTTGCGCCGCATCAACACCCGCCTTGCCGAGGGTGGAGATCGACGTGACCTCGGAGGAGAGCTGCATGGCCTGTTGGAACGCGGCCGTCATGCTGTCCATCGAGCTTGAGGACGAGCTGTCGAGGCTGCTGGTGTCGGCCGCGGCACCAGTGCCGCCCTGGGTACCGCCGAGCGTGGAGATAGATCCGCTCATTTCTTAGTCCTTCCCTTATCTGGCACGCGGGCATTACGCTCCGGTGCGATCACGATGGCCGCGACGCCGAGTGGCGATGACCTGATCGTGACGGTTGAACGTGGAACGTTGCCGGCTGACCGGCCAATCCGCCTCGTTACAGCAAACCCAAAGTAACAAGGTAATCAAGACTGACCAATTTCCGGGTCAGGGGCAAACTACGCTCCTGACGCAACTAGGTTTGGAAACAACCAGGCCGGATGTCAACGGCTGGAAGCCAATTCATTCCTCACGAACTCGTTGTCATATTATGGCTACACAACGTTACGAGTTCACGAACGCGCTGTCATATATGAAATCCCGTATAAACTCCTTCGGTGCGGGTTGCGGGCTACAAACCGGCATCCCAGTGTGCAGCTTGTTGCAGTCTTGACTACCTGGACCGCATGGCCGCGGCCGGTTTGTTGCTCGCATCGGCCTTCAGCGTTCGACTTGACTGTGCGACCGAGCTAAGGAGCTAGATCAATGCAGATTCCGCTCGCTTCACTGCGTAAGCTCGCGTGCTCGGCACTCCTGGCGTCGGCGCTCGCCGCAGCACCGCTTGCAGCGCCCCACGCGGCGCCGATCCCCTGGGCGAACCAAAAGCTGAACTACACCGTGGTCGACCAAGATCTGCGCGATCTCCTGGTCGAAGTCGGCTCGAAGCTGAACGTGCCCGTGCAATTGACCGATACGGTCAAGGGCCACGTGCACGGCCGCCTTCCGGCGACGCGGGCACGCGCGTTCCTCGACAATCTGTGCAAGGTCTATGGCCTGGTCTGGTATTTCGACGGCGCAACGCTCTCCGTCTCGACGGAAGCGGAATCGTCCTCCAAGCTGCTGACCCTCGGCAATGTCGACGCCGGACAGTTGCGCGGGGCGCTCGATCAACTGGGCCTCGCGGATCAGCGCTGGCCGCTGCGCGGCGACGACGATTCGCATCTCGTGATGGTGGCCGGCCCGCCGCACTACATCGCTTCCGTCGAACAGACCCTGGCGGCGATCACCCAGCAGCAGCGGCCACAGGCCGGCTCGGTCGCCGTCTTCCATGGCCGCGTCGCCGACGGACGCTCATGACCCAATCGGCTCGCGCGCGATACGCACGCCGGCCCCCGAAGCATGCGCGCCGGCACGGCCCGGTTCGCATGAGCAAGCGTCGCATGATGCTGCCCTTGGCGGACGTGCAGCGCATCAACTTCCAAGGAGCACCCAGATGAGTTTCGGTATCGGCAACATACTCGGCCTGGCCGGCGATGCGGCAGGCATCATCGGCACCGGCGGCATGGACCCCATGGCTTGGATGGGCGCCGTCGACCAAGTGACCGGCAGTTCGTCCAGTGGCGGCGGCCTCGAAGGCATGCTGGGCGGCCTGCTCGGCGGCGGCGACTCGAGCGATCAAGCCTCCCAAACGATGGCGCAGATCTTCAGCCAGCTCGGCGTCTCGATGATCCAGGACTCAACCGGCTAAATCCAATCAACGAGAAAAGGAGCTTCTCATGAGCATCTCTCCTCTCGCGAGCACGAACATCAACACTAGCGTCGGCAGCATGCTGCCGACGTCCAGCTCGAGCATGTTCGACGACGTCTCGAGCAGCCTCCCAGCACCGTCGTCTGACCCGGCCGCCATGGCCAGCGAGGACACCGAAACCGGCGCCGCGTCCAATACGAGCCTTGCGACAGAATTGTTACAGACAGCGCAGGGTGCGAGTAGCCCGACGGAGAAGTCGCAGTTGATCCAGGCGGCCATCGACCTGATGGGCGGCGGCAGCGCGGCAGCGGGACCGATCGCGGCGGCCACGCCGACCGCCAGCACCGCCTTGCCGGCGACAAGCACATCCACCCCGGCAGCGATCCCGTCCACCACCAGCAGCTCGTCCGGCCTCTCGGTGAACGGCAACACCGTCAACACCGGGCGCTACACGATCACCGCCAGCACCAGCCAGGACGGCAGCCTGACGATCACCGACAATCAGACCGGCACGACCGACACGGTCTGGGGCGACCCGCACGTGGACGTGAACGGCCAGGATGAGGCAGACTTCCAGCAGGACGGCTTGACGCTGAACCTCCCGGACGGCACTCGCGTCGAAATGAAGCCGACCGCCGAGGACAGCAACGGCAAGTCGCACCTCGCGGAGGCCGTGGTCTCCAACGGCGGCCAGGCCGTGACGATGACCGGCTTCACCGGTGGCGGCGGGGTGCAGACCACCGGCGTCCAGGCGGACACCGAATCGCTGGAACAATCGGCGATGACGCCGGATGAGACAGTGCTCGACGCCGGCAGCGACAGCCTGGCCGACCTGCACTTCACCAACGCCGACGGCAGCCAGGGCGCGGCGCTGACCTATAATGGGTCGGAGCAGCTCCTCGACGGCTCCGGCGGCGCCGATCCGAGCGGCACCACGCCCACGGCGGGCGGCACCGGCAACATGCAGCTCGCCACGCAAGTGCTGCAGCAGTCTGACCAATCCACCGACGCGTCGACCAAAAGCGACCTGATCCAGGCCGCAATCGATCTGATGGGCGGCAGCGCCGACACCGCCGCAACCACGCCGGCGGCCACCGACCCGGCGATCCCGGCACCTACCCCTGACCCGGCCAGCATGACGCCGGTCTCCGGCGCTGGCAGCTCGGACAACACCCAGCTCGCCACCGAACTGCTGCAGCAAGCCCAGCAGAGCACCGACCCGCAGACCCAGAACGACCTGATGCAGGCCGCGATGGATTTGATGGGCGGCAGCGGGGCGCCCCTGTCGGGCGGGTTCCAGCCCGCAGCGGCCGACCTGAACAGCGAGATCATGTCGCAAGTCACCTCGCCAGCGGCACAGTCGCAGATGCAGAACGATTTGTCGTCCCTGCTGCAGAGCATGGCTGCCTAGTCGGCTGCGACCTAAGAGGGTCCGGCCGGGTTATCCGGCCGGGCCATCCGCTTCACAGCGTGGAGAGTTCCAATGATCCCGCCCGCCGCCGCTCCCGTCCCGGTCAACCCGGCGCCGGCCAGCGACCTACCCGTCGCGCCGACTTCCGCCACCAACTTAAGCGCCTTCGATCCCTCGCTGAGCAGCGCCGCGATGACCAACGCGCAAGGCGCCACCCTGGCGAGCCCCGCCGAACTCGGCCAGCACATGATGGGCACGCTGAACGGCTATCAGGCCGACCTGTCCAAGATGCAAAACCTCACCTCCTCGCTGACCGGCGGCAGCGGCACGCAAACATCATCGACGCCAACGCCCTCGAGCGCGATCCAGCCGCAAACAGCCTCGGCGCAGACCGGCAGCGCCGGACAGGGCAATCAGCCGATGGTCGGCCTGATGGTGCAGACCTTCAACTTCGCCATCGAAACGGAGCTGGTCACCCGCGCAGCAACCCAATTCACCGGTTCGGTCGGCACGCTGATGAAGGGCCAATAAATATGCGCTGGTTCGGCCGGGCCGCCGTCGCCCTGTGCCTGCTGCTGGCTGCGTGCAGCACCGAACTGAACAGCGGCCTGTCGCAGCGTGAGGCCAACGAAATGGTGGCCTTGCTGGTGCGCACCGGCATCCCGGCATACCGGCAGACCGACGCCAAGGACCATACCGAAACCGTCTTCGTAGAGAGCGGCCGCTTCGCCGATGCCGTCGATCTGCTCAGCGCGCACGGACTGCCGCGCACGACCCATCCGACCATTGCCGACGTGTTCAAGGGCGGCGGACTGGTCTCGTCCCCAATCGAGGAACGGGCGCGCATGATCTATGCGATGGGCGAGGAGTTGTCGCGGAGCCTCTCGGAGATCGACGGCGTGCTCGATGCGCGCGTGCATATCGTGCTGCCGGACAACGACCCGATGCGCCGCGATACCGCGCCGGCTTCCGCGGCTGTGTTCATCCGTTACGCAACCGATACACAGGTCGCGCAATTGCTGCCGCAGATCAAGCAGCTCGTGGCCAATGGCGTGGAGGGGCTGTCGTACGACAAGGTGTCCGTCGTCATGGTCCCGGCCGCCGTCACCCCGCCGGTCAACGAGGCGAACGTCCCGGTGGAGATCGCCGGGATGTGGGTCAGCCGGGACAGCGCGCGGGCGCTGCAGCTCGTGCTCGGGGCGGCCGCGGCCGTGCTGCTGGCGCTCGCCGGGCTGTCCGGATGGTTCGCGTGGCGGCTGTATGGTCCGGCCCCCAAGCGGACGAATTTGGTGGTGCGATGAGCGCGTTTTTGGCTGGCCTGCTCGGCTGGGCCAACCCGGCGCACGTGGCGCCGCTGCTCGCGCCCGGTCTCGCGCCCTCCACCGCCAAGTCGTTGCTGTCCGCAGAGCGGCTGCGGCCGCGCGTTGATGCCTGGCTGAACGAGCTGTTGGGCGAGACGGATCTCGCCGCACTAGACGCAATCGATGCGCGAATCCTCGACGGTCTCGCAGCAGACGGCAATGCAGCTCTTCGCCTGGCGACCCTGGCTGGTGCGGTCTGGCATGCGCCTGCCGTCCTCGGAATGGTGATGGCCG
Source organism: Acetobacteraceae bacterium (assembly GCA_965276815.1). Taxonomy (GTDB): domain Bacteria; phylum Pseudomonadota; class Alphaproteobacteria; order Acetobacterales; family Acetobacteraceae; genus JAVVHH01. Next base: position 378,291 of record CBDIBE010000007.1, read on the forward strand.
CCGACATCGCCGCATTCAGCGAGAAACACGGCGAGGCAGCGCGCAAGGTGGCGATCGCGTATGCCGCGATGCGGCCTACGATCAAGACCGCTGGCGATGTTGAAAAGCTGCAGAGCGATGGCGAGGCGAGCGTCGCCGCCTGGATCCAGTCGCTGCCGCCATCGATCGCCGCCCGCGTCCGGCTAGGCTGGTCGGATTCGGAGTTTCCGGCGCCCGACGCGGCGCACGAGGCGCACGGCCCGGCGGTCGTGCGCCTGGTGGCCGCGGAGTTCGCGCCATGAGTGGCGTACAGCAGGCGCGCCCGCTCGGCCGGGTCGTGCGCGCCGAAGAGTGGGGCCTGTATGCCGACGCAGAGGCCGCGCTGGCGCAGGCGCGCCAGGATGCAGCGGCGCTACGCCAAGCAGCCGCAGCCGAGAGCCAGGCGGAGAGCGAAAGCATCCGCGCCGCCTCGTTGCAAGAAGCGCAGGCCGAGGCGACAAGGCTGCTGGCGGAGACCGCAATGGGCGTGCAGGCGCAGCTCGCTTCGGTGCGCATGGCGGTCGCCGAGGCAATCGCCACGGGCATCGCGCGCGTCATCGGCGAACTCGACATGGCCGAGGCGGTCGCACGGGCCGCGGTGCACGCGATCAACGGGCTGCAGGACCGCAACGGCATCGCCGTCCGGGTCGCACCCGAACTGGTGCAGCCGGTTCGCCAGCGCCTCGCCGCCGCGTTGATCGAAGTGATCGCCGATACGACGCTGCAGCCAGATGACTGCGTGGTGCAGACGCAGGCTGGCTTCGTCCGCGCCGGGCTGAACGCGCAAGTCGCAACATTGCAAGCCGCACTGGCGGAGGCCGCCGTATGAGCGGCGATCTGGCGTCCTGCATGCCCCGGCTGCGCGACGCGGTAGCGCAGGCGCCGCTGCGCAAGCTGCGCGGCCGGGTCGACCGGATCGTCGGCGCGATGATCGAGGCGCGGATCGGCGGCGTGCGCGTTGGCGAGCTTTGCCGCCTGACCGACCCATCCGGCGCGCAGATGCTGGCCGAAGTCGTCGGCGTGTCCAGCACGCTGGCGCATCTGACGCCGATCGGCGACGTGTCCGGCCTGTCGGCACAGGCGGAGGTCGATCCGCTCGGCCACGGCTTCTCCGTCCCGGTCGGGCCGGGTCTTCTGGGCCGCCTCCTGGACGGTCTCGGCCGCCCGCTCGACCAGCCCGACCTGAAAGTTCAGGCCGTGGCCACCATCCCAGTCGACGGCGCGCCCGTGGCGCCCCTGGACCGGCCACTCGTACAACGGGCCCTACCGCTCGGCACCCGCGCCGTCGACGGCCTGCTGACCTGCGCCGAGGGCCAGCGCATCGGCGTGTTCGGCAGCCCCGGCTCTGGTAAATCCTCGCTGATGGCGCGCATCGTGCGCGGTGCCGACGCAGACGTCTTCGTCGTCGCCCTGGTCGGCGAGCGCAACCGCGAAGTCCGCGAATTCCTCGACCGCGCCCTGTCGCCCGAAGCCCGCGCCCGCTCGGTCGTCGTCGCCGCCACCTCCGACCGCCCGGCGCTGGAGCGGGTCAAGGCGGCGCAGGTCGCCACCGCCATCGCCGAGTGGTTCCGCGACCAGGGCAACCGCGTGGTCCTGATCGTCGACAGCGTGACCCGGCTGGCGCGCGGCTGGCGCGAGATCGGCCTGGCCGCCGGCGAGCCGCAGACCCGCCGCGGCTACCCGCCCTCCGTCTTTGCCGCCCTGCCCCGCCTGCTCGAGCGCGCCGCCTCGACGGAACGCGGCAGCATCACCGGCTTCTACACCGTCCTCGTGGAAGGCGACGACGCGTCGGCCGACCCGATCGCCGAAGAGGTCAAGTCGATCCTCGACGGCCACATCATCCTCTCCGCCGATCTGGCGAAAGCCGAGCACCATCCGGCAATCGACGTGCTGGCCAGCCGCAGCCGGGTCATGGACGCGGTGGTCGATCCCGCACACCGCGAAGCGGCCGGCCGGGTCCGCCGCCTGCTGGCGCGGCACGCCGAAATCGAGCTGTTGGTGCGGGTCGGCGAGTATCGCGCCGGCAGTGACCCGCTGGCCGACGAGGCGCTGAGCAAGATCGACGGCATCAACGAGTTCCTCCGCGAAGCCGGCGACGAGACCAGCCGCTGGGACGCGACCCAGGCGCGGCTGCAGGAGCTGGCGGCATGAACATCACCGACCTGCAGGCGCTGCTGCGGCTGAAACGAGTGCGCGAGCAGCGCGCAGCGGCACAGTTCGAGGAAGCGCGCCTCGCCGAGCAGGCCGCCGCGGAGAAACAGGCGGGCGCCGCGCGCATGGTCCACGCCTTCGGCGTACTGCGCGAGGCGCAGGAGGGCGCGATTTACCGCCGTCTCTCCGGCAAGACCGTCAGCACCGGCCGGCTCCTCGCCGCCAGCACCAATCTGGCCGACCTGGTCGCCCGCAACGGTGCGCTGCGCCAGCGCGTGCAGGAGGCGGAAGCGGAGACGCTGGAGCGCCGCGACGCGATGGAGACCGCACGGGCCGAGTATCGCCTGCGCCAGCGCCGGGCCGAGTCCCTCGACGCCCTGCGCCGCCATCTGCACGACGCAGCGCGCGACGAGGCCGAGACCGCCCAGGAACTCGCCCAAGAAGACATCACCGCCCCCTCCACAAACCGCAGCTCCGCTCTCGAGCCCTCTCCCTCCGGGAGAGCGTTGGGTGAGGGCGGTTCAACAAGCAATAGCCCCGTCTGCATGGATCGGAGGCGATGATGGATGCCGGCCTGCCCGCCAGCCTCACCACCCTGCCCAGCCTCACCACCCTGCAATGGCGCCCGCCAACCGTCTCACCCCCGGCGGCGGCACTATCGCAACTCGTCGGCCGCCGCCGGGCGCCGCTGCGGGCCGGCAGCTTTACCGTCATGTTCGTCCCGCCGCCCCAGACATCGCCGGCGAGCGCATCGCCTTGCGTTTCGGCGGTCGCCCGGCGCTGTTGGAAGCGCCCGCCGACCTGGTGAACGCGGTGCTCGCCGAACTGGACCCGGCGGCGCCGGCCAGCCAAGGCACAGCACGCCGCCTTTTGCTCGAACTCGCGCTGCTGCGGCCTCTGGAGCGCCTGGCAAATCTATCGCCAGAGCTCGACATCACCTGCGGCGACGCAGCGGAAGCGGACGACCCGGTCACCATCGGCCTGCGCTGCACCACGGCCGGCGAACCGCCGTTTTTCGCCGCGCTGACCCTGTCATTGCCGACCCTGCGCGCGCTGCTGGCCGCGGCGAACGCGCTGCCCAGCACAACAGCACTCGACCCGGCGCTGCCGGTGGCACTCGCCCTGCGGCTCGGCGCTGCCGATCTGCCGCTCGCCGATCTACGCGCGATGCGCCAGGGCGACGTGGTGTTGCCGACCGCAATGGCCGGCCCAGACGACGTCGTGATCCTCGCCGGCGAGCGGCAAGCCTGGCGCGGCCGGCTCGGCGCGGGCGCCGTCACGGTCACGACGGCAAGGCGGCGCGTCGGCGAGTTTGGCCTGGAAGGATGGACCATGATTGCAACAGAAGACGGCGCCGTCGCCGACGCGCCGATCGAGGAAGTGGCGGTGCGCCTCGTGTTTGAGCTCGGCCGCCTGGAAATCCCCCTCGGCGAGCTCGGGACCGTCGCGCCCGGCCACATCTTCGCGCTCGGCCGCGACGAACGTCAGCCGATCGACCTCCTGGTCGGCGGCCGTCGCATCGGCCAGGGCGAGATCGTCTCACTCGGCGGCACCCTGGGCGTGAGGGTGCTGGCGCTCGGCCGCGTGGAGTAGCGCTCGCGTGACCGCACAGCCCAACCTGCTTGCGATCATCCTCGGCGTCGCCGCGTTCGGCCTCGTGCCGTTCGCCGTCGTGACGATGACGGCGTTCCTGAAGATCAGCATCGTCCTGTTCCTGGTGCGCAACGCGCTCGGCACCCAGCAGACGCCGCCCAACCTGGTCCTCTACGCAATCGCCGTCGTGCTGACGATCTACGTCTCGGCGCCGCTGATCGGGCTGGTCTACGCCAAGCTCACCGCAGCCGGAGCGGACCTCTCGACTGCGCAGGGCTTGCGCGACGTGGCGGAATCCGTGGCCGGGCCGCTCCGCGCCTTCCTCTCCCGCTTCGCCTCGGACCGCGAGCGCGACTTCCTGCTGGACGCGACCAAGCAGATCTGGCCGCCGGAAGCCGCACAAACCGTCACCCGCGACGATTTGGTGATCCTGATCCCGGCCTTCGTCACCTCCGAGCTCACCCGCGCCTTCGAGATCGGTTTTCTGATTTACCTGCCGTTCATCGCCATCGACCTGATCGTCTCCAACGTGCTGATGGCGATGGGCATGGTCATGGTGTCGCCCCTAGTGATCTCCGTACCGTTCAAGCTGTTCCTGTTCGTCGTCGTCGACGGCTGGACCCGGCTGCTGCACGGCATGATCCTGAGCTACCGCTGATGGATACCGGGCAATACAGCTTCTTGATGCAGCAGACTTTGCTGCTGGTGATGTGGCTGTCGCTGCCCGTGCTCGGCGTGGCGGCCGCGGTCGGCCTAATCATCGGTCTGCTGCAGGCGGTCACGCAAATCCAGGACCAATCGCTGCCGCAAGTGGTGAAACTGGTCGCCGTTCTGGTCACCGTCGCGGTCATGGGACCCGTGCTCGCCGGGCCGATGCTGCACCACACCGAGGACATCCTAGATCAAATTCCGGCGCTCACGCGATGAACCCGCTCTTCGCCCAATTCTCGCCCGCACTGGCCGGCCTGTTGGCGCCGATCCTGAGCGTGGCGTTCGGCGCGGCGCGGATGCTGGGCGTCCTGACGGTGCTGCCGATCTTCACCAGGCTGGGGCTGACCGGCATCCTGCGCGGCGGCGTCGCCCTCGCGCTGGCGATCCCGCTGCTGCCCGGCCTGCTGCCGATGCTGCACGATCAGACCGTGTTCGGCCCCGAATTGCTGCTCCTGCTGGCCAAGGAAGCCGCACTCGGCGTGATCATCGGGCTGCTGTTCAGCGTCCCGTTCTGGGCGGCCGAAGCGGCCGGCGAATACATGGACCAACAGCGCGGCTCGCAAGCGGCGGTCTACTCGGACGCCAGCGGCACCAACCAGACCGGCATCACCGGCACGCTGCTCACGCTGACCTTGATCACCATCTTCTTCGCCGTCGGCGGCATGCGCTACCTGCTGACCGCGGTCGCGGAAAGCTACCTGATCTGGCCGCCGCTGCAGGTGATGCCCAACCTGGCGCCGGACGGCGCGCTCCGCCTGCTCGGCATCTTGGACCAGGTGATGCGGGGCGGCTTTACGCTCGCGGCGCCGATGGTGCTGGCTCTGGTATTGACGGAACTGTCGCTCGGGCTGGTCGGCAAGTTTGCGCCGCAACTGCACGTGTTCGACTTGGCGCTGTCGGTCAAGGGCATCGTGTTCGTCGTCGGCCTGCCGATCTACGCCGTGTTCCTGATCGGCTACTTGGATTCGGGGCTCACCCCGCTCGTCGGCATCGTGCAGGAGATCCGGCGCTTCGCCGGGTAGCGCGCCATGGCAAATGACAGCAGCGAAGAGAAGAGCCTCCCGGCTTCCAAGAAGAAGCTCGAGGACGCGCGCAAGAAAGGCCAAGTCCCCAACAGCAAGGACATGGTCACCGCCTGCGCGCTGATCGGCGCGATGGGCTATCTCTGGTCGTCATCAGGCCACCTCATCTCGGACACGAGCGCGCTGTTCACGGTCGCCGGCGACCATCTGCAGGACGGGTTGTGGCCGGGGTTGATCGCGATCGCCTCGGCGATTGGCAGCACGTCGGAAAGCCTGCTCGGGCCGCTCTTCGCCATGGTCGTGACAGCGGTCATCCTTGGCAACATCGTCGTGCTGCGCGGCGTGGTGTTCGCAATCGAACCGGTGACGCCGAAAATGTCCAACATCAACCCGGCCGAAGGCTTCCAGCGCCTGTTCAAGATGAAGGCGCTGGTCGAGCTGGTTAAATCGCTGCTGAAAATGGCGATGCTGGCCGCAGTGTTGCTGGTGGTGCTGTCGGCGGGGCTGCGGGCGCTGGTGCAGCTGCCGGCTTGCGGCGCGGACTGTATCGGCGGCGTGTTCGCCGGCTTGGCGCAGCCGGTAATGGGCGCGGCGATCCTGCTGTTCCTGATCGCAGGCCTCGCCGATATCGGGCTGCAGCGCTGGCTGTTCATGCGCGAGCAGAAGATGGGCGTCTCCGAGGCCAAGCGCGAGCGCAAGGAGAGCGAGGGCGACCCGCTGCTGCGCAGCCACCGCAAGCGCGAGCAGCGGGAAGCCACGGCCACGCCCGGTGGCCGGCTGGGCATCGCGCGCGCCACCCTGCTGCTGCACGACGGCACGCAAACGGTCGTGGGATTGCGCTTCAAGCGCGGCGAGACCCCGGTGCCGGTAGTGGTCTGCCGTGGCGTCGGCGACACCGCGCGGCGGCTGCTGGCCGAGGCATCGCGCGCCGGGCTGCCGGTGGCGACGGATACGGATCTGGCCCGCCTGCTCGCCAGGCGCGCGCCGCCGGGCAATTTCATCCCCGAGAGCAGCTATCAAGCGACGGCGCTCGCGCTGTCCCGCGCGGGCCTGGTGTGAGCGATGGCGCTTGACCCCGCCCGCTTCGGCAACACGGTACCGCCCCCCGGCGGACCCGGCGGCCTGGGCGCAACGCAACCCGGCTTCGACCAGGCACTGGCAAAAGTCGGCGGCAACGCCGTGGGCACCGCCGGCAACGTGGTGCAAGGAGCGGTCGGCGGCGTCGGCGCTGTCGTCCAAGACGTGCTCGGCGGCCCGCGGCAGCCCGGTGAGGCGCAGCCAGGACCGCCGCCGCCGCTGATGGCAGCCCAGCCCAGCCCGCCACCCGGCGGTCCACCGCCGGGAGGACCCCCGCCGCCACCCGGTGCCCCATTGCTGCCGCCGCCCGCCGGCAACGGGCCGTGGCCGCTCGCCATCGGCAGTCAGCCCGGCGCCCCAGCGATGCCTATTGGATCGCAAGGTGCGCAGGCGCCCCTTTGGGGAGGGATCGGCTCGTCGACCCCGTCGGTCGCCTACAGCCAGACGGGCTGGCCCGGCTCACAAGGCGCTCTACCCAACCCCGCCCCGGCAGCCGGCCCGCCAATCTGGCAGCCGCCAGCAGCAGCCAACCCGGCACCAACGGCCGGAACCCCGGATCCGGCGACCGCGCAACAACCGGCGCTGCAACAGCCGGCCTTGAACGCGTCAGTGACGGCCAACCCAGCCCAGCAGGTCAATCCCTCGACCGGTCAGCCGAACTGGCAGGCGCCGGGGCAGGCTACGACCCCAAATCCAGCTCCCACCGCCAGCGTCCCGATGGACCAAACCCCCTCGCAAGCGCCGGCATCGCAGACTCAAACGGGAGTGGCTGCGTCAGTGACCGCCAACCCAGCCCCACAGGTCCTTGGTCAGCCGACGTGGCAGGTACCGGGACAGACGGTGACCACAAATCCCTCACACATGACCAGCGCCCCGACCGCGCCAACTCCCTCGCCAGCGCCGAAGTCACAAGCTCAACTGGGACTGGCGGCATCAGTAACGGCCAACCCGGCCCCAATCCTCAACTCCTCGCCTGGCCAGCCGACCTTGCAAATGCCGGCGCAGACTGTGATCGCAAATCCCTTTGAAACCATTAACACCCCGACCGGGCCAACGGCGGCGCCACAAGCTCAATTGGGACTGGCAGCATCCTTGCAGATGTCGGCACAGACCGCGACGGCAAATCCCCTGCAAACCACCAACATCCCAACCGCGCCGACCCCTTCGCAAACACCGGCGCAAGCTCAACCGGGACTGACGGCATCAATAACGGCCGCCTCGCCTGATCAGCCGACCCGGCAAACGCCCTGGCCAACCACAACCTCGAATGCACAAACTGCTTTGCCAGCGTCGGCAACGCAGACGCCGCAAACTACGGGTGTCTCAGTAACGACCAACCCAGCACCAAACATCGCTCCGGCTACAAGCTCCATGACCGGCCAGGCGACGGCTGCGTCAGCGACGGCCAGTCCTGAAGCGGCGGCGATCACCACCCCCGGTCAGTTCCAAACGGTCACGCCAACCCCGGCAGGCGCAACCGTGGGGCAAGCAGCCACGCCGCAGACGAATACGCCGGCGACGACCAACACGACGACGGAACGGACCCTCTTCCAAACACCCTCGCGGATGCACCCGATCGAAACCATCCCCACGCCGGGCGCCGCCTCGTCCGTCCCGAACGCGATTTCCATGAGCACGGCCCAGCTGACCTGGCAGGCATGGGGCCTGGCCGACGCCGCGATGCTGGCCGCCCTAGCCGCAGCGCTCACTGGAGATTCGCCATCCGCGCCCACCACCGCTGTCGCAGCTCCCGGCACCGCCGCGGCAGACGCCCCCACCGGGCTGCAACGCGTATCGGCGAATGGCGTGATCCCCGCCGGGGCCGTCGGTCTCGTGGCGGTCGCGACCGAAACCGGACCGCTGCTCGTGGCCATGACCCAGCACGGCGCCGACACCACCAAAGCGGGGCCGGCACAATTCGCGTTCGGCGGCGGCGTCGCGCTCGCCCTGGCCGCCGGGTCGGCCGAGCTGCCGGCACATGCCGCCTTCACCTGGGAGGGCGCCGGCGCCGGGGCGATCCGCGAGCTGGCCGGGCATGCGATGCAGGAAGCCGCATTCGCCCTGCTGCAAACTTTGGCGCAAGCCGGCACCCGCGAGGTCGCCGGCCTCGCTGTCCAGCTCACGCTCGGCGGCGCCGGCGAGGCGAGCGGCGCCGTGCGGCTCGCAGACGGGACCTTGCTACCGTTCGGCGGCCCCGCGCCGGCCGCCCCGTACAGCGCGGCAGCACCCGGCAGGCGCGCCGCACCGGAAGCGGAGCGTTCCACCCTCTATCTCGGCGCCGGCAACCCGGCCGGCGCGGACGATTGGCGCGCCGCCGTCCTCGGCCCGTATGTCGGGCACGCAGCGCGCCGGCACGTGAAACTCGACCTCGGCGAGGCCGTAGCGACGCCGCTCTGGCGGCTCGATGACACGCACGGCTTCGCCGCCCTCGGCACGGGCGATGTCCGCACGGCGACAAGGCGGGCCAAGACGGTCCTGCAAAGGCTCGGCGCCGGACCCGGCCGGCTCGATCAGCTCGCCGCCGACGAGGGATTCGCCACCTTCGACGGCTCGCCCCTAAGCCTCGCGCTATCGGCGGTGAACAAGCCGGCCGCACTCGGCATCGCGCTCAACGAGACCGACCCGCCTCGCGTGGAAGTCCTGCGCACGCCGGGCGGCGACTGGGTCGTTGCGCGCACCGGCGGCGCGTATGCCCAAGCGCCGCGGCTGCGCTACGGCGCGCTGGCGATCGACGAAGCGACGCTGAACCTGCACGCGCTGTTCGGCCTGCCGCCCGGCGCCGACGAGAGGCCACCGCGGGGCCGGCTCGGCGAGCATGCCGCCAAGAGTTTTATGAACGCGCGGGCGAAGATGGAGCAGGCGGCGTGGCTGCCCGACCGCAATACGGCCGGCCGCCTGCGGGAGAGCTGGGCCGCAGTGGCGCGGGACTGGGCTGCCACCCTGCAGCGCCTCGCCGGCGGCAACGGGCTGTTGGATCGGCTCGCGCCGCGCATCGCGGCGCCGGCGATGGCCGATCTGCTGATCGACCAGGCGACGCGGTCCGGCTCGCTCGCCGCCTGGCACGTGGCGCAGCGCGGCCAGGTGGACGTGCCCGGCCTGATGGCCGCGCTGGCCGCCGATCCGGCCCGGCTGGCGGCGCTCGGTGACGCGCTGGCCCCGGCGGCCGCGCTCGAGTTGTGCACCTCGTGGCATGCGCTGCCGGACGCGTTGCGCCCCGCTGGAGCGGCCGGGCCGGCGGCGTTCGTCGCTTCCGGTGCGGATCGCGTCACGGCAGCGCAGTCGCTGCTGGCCTGGGGCGAGGCCGTGCTGACCCGCTTGGGCACCGGCGAGATCGGCACCATCGGCCGGGACGCCGGGTTGGCCATCGCGGCGCGGCTGGACCGGCTGGCGGTGCCTAGCTCCCGCGCCGCAACCGTCGCGGCCCGGGCATGACCGGCGTGAACGTGATGCGGTGGACCGGGGCCGCGCGCGGGCCATACAGCCGCCACGCCGCACGGATCACCAATCCCCGATACTGCAAGTTCCGGAACGGGGTGTGCGAATGATAATCGCCGATCGCCCCCATCAGGTCGCCGCGCGTCTCGTCCAGGTAGGTCCGCAGGATCGCGCCGCCGGCCGAGATATTGAAACAACGATCGCCCAGCAGCCGCGCCCGCGCCTGCGCCACGCTGCCATGCATTGCCATCGCGATCACCGGCAGCCAGCGCGTGTTGACCTGCATCGGCCCAAGATCCTCCGAACCGTCAAGATTGCGCACCGCCTGCCCGGCGCGCCCGCCCTCGACCAGCGCGATCGCCGGCAGCACGCGCGGCGGCAGATGGTTCATGGCGGCGACCAAGGCCATGCAGGCGAGCAACGACTCGGACATCGGGGCACTTCCGCAACCAGCAACCGGCAAAGGAGGACCACATGACCCGTCGCTTGCGCAAGCTGGTTTATGCCGCCTGCCTACTCGCCGTCGCGTCCACGGCGCGGGCGCACAAGCCCATGCCGCCCCAGTCGCTCGATGAAGCGCTCGCCTTCACCGACTTCATGGTCGCCGGCCATCTCGACCCGGCGACCCGCGCCAAGGTCGCATCGATCCTGCAAGACGAATACCTGCACAACCCGCAAGCCGCCACGGTGGCCGCCCATGTCCACCAGACGCTCGCGTCGGTGCAGGCGGACCACGACGAGGTGAGTCGCGGCCTGTTTCGCGAACGAAGCTGGCTGCACAACGCCCAGGTGCTGGCGCAGACGCACAATCCCTGGCTGCAGCAGGAGGTCACGGCGCACCGATAGGCAAGGAGAGCAACCATGCTCGATGAAGCCCGCGGCATCGGCTCAGCCGACCCGACCCCCCGCACATCCCCCTCATCCGCACCATCGCCTTCCGGCGCCGCCGCGTTCAAGCCGCCACCGCCACCGGCCAAGCCAACGGCGCCCGCGCCCAACCAGGCGCGGCAAACGGCGATCGACGACTGGGTGCGCACCGGGTCCGACGCATCCGGCGGCGGCCTGTTCTCGAGCAGCACCAGCTCGGCGGACAAGGTCGCGGCCGCCTTGCACGGGCAATCGTCGCTCGGGCCGATGAATGCTGCGGACCAAGCCAAGCTGGTCGACGGCATGATGCAACGCTGGGACGGCGGCCAAGGCAGCGCCGTCGACGGCGCCGACGAGCTGGCCGAAAAAGCCTCCGCCGACCCCTCCATCCAGGGCGTCGTCGGCCAACGCATGGCCAACCACGCCGCAACGCTGGCCTCGGGACCGGAAAAATACCAGCAAACCGCCGCATCGTACGGCCGCGCCGCGGTGACCGCGCTCTCAGGCAGGATCGACGGCTTCAATCCCGATATCGGCGTCTCGAAGCCGCTGCAGCAGGCCCTTTCAGGAATGTCGCCGGCCGCTGCCGCCGGGTTCGCGCGCTCGCTCGGCGACAATGGCGGCTTGCTCGAAGGCCGCGCGCAGGACGTCGCCATGGCCCGCGTGCTGGCCAACAGCCAAGCGATGCCGCCTAGCCCAACCACCAGCGCCTTCGTGCAGGGCGCGTTCCTCACCGCGGGACCTGGCGCCTACAACGCCGTCCCCAGCTTCAGCCAGACGATGGGCCACGCGATCTCGCGCGAGTGGAACGCCGGCAACCCGGCCAAGCTCACCGCCGACGCCTCGCGCCTCGCCGGCCTCCTCGACACAAACGAGGGCCAGGCGCTACTCGCCGCCAGTCCGGGCAGCAAACTGCCAGCCACAGCCCGCGTCGAGGCGCTGACGGTGGTGCGCGCCCACCCAGAAATTACCGCCGCCACCCTGCAAGGCCAGGGTGACCCGTGGATGAACCCGGCGCTGGTAAAACCGCTCGCGCAAGCCAAGGCGCAGGCCTATCTCGGCCGCGGCGACGCCCCGCAGACCCTGCGCGGCAGCGACCTGCCCAACACGGTCGGCGTCGCCATGGGCCTGCCGGCGACCATCCCGCCCGGCATGTCGGCCGCAGACGCCGAGGCCGGCGCGGCGCGCGGCGAGGTCTCGTATTTCGGCACCGGCAAGGCCGGGCACGCGGTGCAGCCGGTCGTCGACGAGATCCACAAGATCGGCGGCGCCGACGCCCAGGTCACGATGCTGCCGGTCACCTTCAGCAGCGGCGACACCGGCCCGGTGCAGGTGCCGCTGTTCCGCGTGCAGGACGCGACCGGCCAGGACCGTTTCGTCGACAACCAGGGCCGCCGCTACGACAGTTTCGACGACTGGAAGGCCAACAACAAGCTGCCCTCCGGCCAAATGGAGTTCCCCGCCAGCGGCCACCTGACCGCCGGGTCCGACGGCCGCCCAGTCATGGACGGCGCCCACACGCCCGCAACAGTCGATACGGCCTGGAAGGCGATCGGCCACTTCGCCGACACCGCCGCGCTGGTCGGCGGCGTCATCGCCGGCGGCGCGGCCATCCTCGGCACCGGCGGCCTGGCCACGCCGGTGGTCATCGCGGCCGCCGGCGCCTGGGGCGCCTACCGCAGCGGCTCCGCGCTCATGGACCGCGAGCAGCACGACCAGTCGATCAATCCGCTCAGCAACAGCCAGGCGCGTGGCCTGTGGCTCAGCTTCGGCGCCAACGCGCTCGGCACCGCCGCCTTCGCGCCCGCGGCCCGCCTCGCCGCGCTCGGCGAGGAAGGCGCCGCACTCTCCCCCGCCGAAGCCTCGCTGTTCGGCTACCTGCACATCGGCGCCAACATCGCCAACGCCGCCGCCACCGGCGACACCGCCGTCAACCTCGCCCACCACTGGGACCAGATGTCCGGCAGCGAGCGCGCGCAGGCGGTGCTCTCGATCGGCTTCTTCGCCGCCTCCAGCGCGGTCGGCGCCCGCGCCACCGGCACGCGGCCCGGCGACATGTTCAACCCGATCGGCGTCCGCAACTCCCTGCTCGCCGATCACCCGCCGCCCACCACCGCGGACCCAAGCCTGCCCGGCAACCAGGTGCGCATCGACTACAACTCCGCCAACGGCACCGTCGCCGGCGTCCGCTACGGCCCCCGCGCCACGCCCTCCGACATCGCGCTGCACACCCAAGCGGCGCAAAACGTCCAGCGCAGCCTGACGCTCGAGGGCCAGCTCGGCCGCATGATCGCCGGCCACGGCGAGCCGCCGCCCGGCACGATCGGCTGGGCCGCCAAGATCGATGTCGCCAAAGTCACGCAGCGCATGCAGTCCCTGGCGCGAACCGCCCAGGACCCGGCCGCCACCCCCCAAGCGCGCCAGCAAGCCGCCACCGACATGGCGAGCGACACGCAGCACCTCGACGAGCTGCAAGCCCGCATCGGCGACTTCGCCCGCGAACCCGGCGAGCTCGGCGCCATCGACGCCCGCAGCACCGGCCTCGCCCGCGCCCAGCAACTCGGCGTCGACCATTTACTGGACGGCCACAAAGGCTACTCGTGGCAGATGGGCGCGAACGGGACGCTCGACATCAAGGCAAGCAACGACAAGCTGCCGCAGCTCGCATTGGTGGACGACCAGATCGTCGAGACCAAGCCGGGCGTCACCATCGTCAACGGCGTCCCCCCGATCAACTCCCGCTTCGCCGGCGAGGTGATGCCGCGGTCGGCGCTGACCGAGACAGGCCAGGAGCAGTACACCAACGGCCTGCAAGAGCTGCCACGGGCGCAGCGGCCCGCCTACGCCGCAGGGATCCCGTTTTCCAAGGAGGGGTTCCCGCAATTCCCGCACGTTTTCGAAGCAACTGTTCCGCGCAGCGAGTACGGCGCCGGCCGAATCGCGCATTTCAAGCTCGCCAACAAGCAAGTGCTCGCGGCGGGGCGCGAAGGCCTCATGGCGAACGGGCTCACGGCCAAGCAGGCTGACGCGATCATCGAAGATATCAAGGAGAACCCAACCCAATCGCCGGGGGTGTGGACCTGGCATCATACTGAGATTCCCGGCCAGCTCGTTTTGGTACCCTTTGACATCCACAATCCGGTTAAGCACACGGGCGGCGAGGCCCTTTGGGGTGGAGGCACAAATTGATCGACAGTTGGAAGCCTAAGTTCGACTATTCATTCCCCCGTCCGACCGCGGAGGACCGGGCTTCTCTCGAGGCGCAGATCGGCTTCACCGTTCCGGACGCGTACTGGAGCGTCGTAGCCGACCACCAGTGCCAGATCCCGAAGCCGAACGGCGTTCCGCGTCCGGACGGGCGGCCAGACGAGCAATTTGGTTATCTTCTGCACGTCCTGCAGCCGGAAGCGCTCAAAGGCACCCCATATTTTGGCCGGGGAGTGCTCGTGGCACTATCGAACATGGCCGAGTTCTATCCGAAGGGCATCGTGCCGTTCTCCGACGACACCGGTGGCAACAACCTGGCGTTCGATTTCCGCTCATCCCAGGAACCGCCGATCGTGTTCGTCGATCACGAGGTCGCCGGCGAAGCAGGGCTGACGCAAATTGCCCCCAGCTTCGCGGCGCTGCTGGACACTCTGCAATAACGCCGAAAGCTGAACTGACCGCCCTTGCACTGGAGAGTTCCGGCGGATCCGTGGCCTGCAGGTGGAGAACTGGCTGGCGTGATGCCGTCTCCGCTCAGGACGGGCGGCGCGCCGCGATCCGCGCCCTGCCCTCCTGCACCATCTGCGCGTTGCTGAGCTGATCCAGCGCCAGCGGCACCCAAACCGCATACGCAATAAACGTTCCCAGCAGGCTCGCGCTCATCAGTCCAATCGCGCTCACCAAACCGCCCAGCATGCCGAGCGCGCCAAGCACAATGACAATCAGCGTCGGCAACATCACCAAGCCCGCCTTCAGCGGATCGACCGTCACCTTCAGCCCACAGACTCGGCAACGCGCGCTGGACATCGGGCCGAGCGTGAGCTTGCGCCAAAGCGGCAGGCAAGGCTCGCTGCCGCAATGCGGGCACAAATTCGGCCCGCGCGCATACCGCGTTGCCACGCTACGGGTGCGGCACGTGGTCGTAGTCGAGCTGCTGCTCGAAGGCGGTGACGGTGTTGGTCACCGGCACCTGCACCGGGAAGCCGCTGCTGGCGCCGACAAACGACTTCTGCAGCGGACCGTTGGTGAACTGCGTCGGGTTGCTATGGCAATCCGCGGCGACCATCAGCAGCGACGCCGACAGATTCTTCTCTTGACCCGGCGACAGCCCATTCACCCATTGCTGTAGCTGATCCGGCGAGATGTGCTTCATCTCCGCATATTTGGCGAGGAATGGCATCTGCGGCGCCCCGCTCGCGCCGGACAACACGCCATCCCGCCCGCTCAACGCCGAGGCCGCATTCGCATTGTAGCCGGCCGCCGCCAGGAAGCCCTTCGACGCGCCCTCATACTGCTTGGACGCCTTGACGTCCTGATAGACGATCGCGCCGGCAGTCCCCAGGAAAGCGACGCCGAGCCCGACCGGGCCGAGCCACGCCGCCGCTCCGAACGCCGAGGCAATCGCCAGCCCGCCGCCGACCGCGCTGGTCGCCGAGAACACCGCCGCCCCGCTATCCTGCGGCTCGCCGATCCCGAACTCCGAACGCACTGCGCTGACCCCGTCGAGCACGGCAGAGACGCCAGCCAGCAAGTCCCCCGCCGTGCCGCCCGCCAGCTTCCACTCGCCGCCGAACTTGCCGATCGCCGACTCCTTGCTGACCGCGCCAAGCCCTAGCAGCAACTCGCTGTTCCTCTGCGTGAAGCTCGCCGCGTCAACCAGCGCCTTGATGTCGTTCTGCGGATCCTGCGGGTTGGCCAGCGCCTTGCTGCCCGAGTTCAGCAGGCTCACGCCCGCAAACGCCACGCCGGCGCCGCGCAGCAACTGGCCCGGCAAAGTGGTCTTGTTGAACGCCTTCAGCAACGAAGCGTCGTTGTTAAGCTTGCTGTCGAGATCTCCCATCGCCTCGGTGGCGTGGCTCGGATCGGCAGCGGTCTGGTCGACGGCCTTCTGCAGCGCCGCGACCGCCTTGTCGGTGTCGCCCGGCGCGACGCCGATCAGCTTGGCGAACGTCTCGTCGCTCAGGCTGCCAACGGCTTTCTTGGCTGCTGCAACGCTCGCCGGATCGGAAAGATCGAGGCCTTGCAGCTTGTCCAGTACGTTGGTGCGGACGTAGCGCGCCGCCAGCTCATTGGCGAATTTGCGCCCGTAATCGCCCAGCTTCGCCGCGCCAAACAAGTTGGTCAGCGCCGTCGTGTTCTGCGGCTGCGACAATTGCGGGTTCGTCTGGATCGCGGTGGAGATCGCCAAGTTGGCGGCCGGGTCCTTGACCACGGTCTGCAGCGTGCTGTCCGTCGTCGCTTGCGCGCCGGAAATCTGCGGCGCCGCCTGGTTCAGCGCCGTCATCTGCCCGAGCAGCTTGGTACCGTCATCGGCGATCTGCGCGCGTATCGCGTCGCCCTGCTTCTGCCAGGCAGGACCCTGTTGCGCAGTATACGCCGCGACTGCCTTATTGAGCTGCGCCGGCGACAGCCCGGCGCCGTCATTCTGCACCAGCCAGCCGAGTTCGGCGTCATGCTTGGCCAACGCGCCGACATCGCCGCCGACCTTATCCTTGAAGCCCTGCACGCCCTGCGTCGCCACCCACATCACGCCGCTCGCGTCCAGCCCGGCTGCTTGCATCCGGTTGGCGACGTCGAGCGTCGGCCGCACGCTGCCGCCGGCCGCGATCCCGGCCTCACGCCCCTGCATGCCGTCGTTGATCGTCTGCACGACGACCGACGGATCCTCGCCGTGCGCCTTCATCTCCTGCGCCAGCCCGATCGCGTAGGCCGGATCGCCGCCGGCGGTGATGCTGTTGCGTACGAAGTCGGCGTTCCAGGCGTTGGTCGAGGCAAACCGGCTGATCGCCTGATCGCCATCCGGCATCCCGTTAATGCGCCCGGCGAGCGACATCAGCGAGGTCATGCCCGTCGGCCCGATGATCGGCATGCCGCCATTCGCGGGATCGGCCGCAAACTTCTGGTAGGCCGGGGCGGCGCGGTCGGCGACGATGCCGGCTAGCGTCTTGTCCACGCCCCTTGTCATGCCGTCCAGCCGCACGATCGCCTGTGCGGTCTTTGCCTCCGGGAACACGCTGTCGTTCGACTTCTGGGTCATCGGCTGATTGGCGCTAACGACGGCGCCGTTGATGATCGTGTTGGCGCCGGGGTCGGCCAGCAGCGCCTTTTGGGTCGCGTCGGACGCATGCGTGTAGCCGTCGCTGAGCGTGTGCAGCGACTTGGCCGGGTCGCTCCCCGCTTGCGCCTGCGCGACGATGGTATGGACCTGCGAAGCCGTGCTTGGCGCGGCGGGTTTGCTCGCGCTGGTCGGCGCGGATGGTTTGGCGGCACTTGTCGCGGCCGCCTTCGCAGGTTCGACATGGCCGCCGATGCCAGGCACCCAAAGCTGCTGGCCCGCCTGGACATGGTTCGGGTTGCTGACGCCGTTGGCGGTCGCGAGCCGGTAGACGCTGGTATGATAATGCGTCGCGATCCCGCTCAGGGTCTCCCCTGGCTGCACCGTGTGCTGGCCGGGCAGCGCGCCGCCGGCTTTCAGCGGAATATCGAGCACCTGGCCGGTCTTGATCTGGTTGGGGTCGTGGATGCTGGGATTGGCGTGCAGGATGTCGCTCGCTGGCGCGCCATAACGCGCAGAGAGCGCATCGAGCGTATCGCCATGCTGGACGACATGCTGCGTGGACGGCGCCGGCGCTGGGGGCAGGGCAGGAGGCGGCGTGCTGTCCACCGCGGCGCTCCAGTTGCTTCCCGTAGCGGTCCCGCTGCTCGTCGCGGCGTCCGATGGACTGGCAGCGCGGTCTATGCGGTCGAGAGAATCCATGCTGTTCATCCTCCGACAAGACGAACGTCTTGATGGCCGACTGCTTCGCGTGAACGATGAAACTCGAACCGACCCGCTCCGGCGCAAAGGAAACAACGCGTGAGATGTGGAACAAACACGGTATAGTTTGAGACAGTTATGTTACGCAGGTATATTCATCTCGCCGATGAACAAGAAAGCCGGTGAGCAAGAAAGTTGTTCCCCGTCTTACCGGGTGCACTTACGTCGTCGCCGAGTAGAAATGAACTCTACGAGAGTGGCACTCAGCTTCGCTGGCTATCTGGCCTGTTCAAGACGGAGAAGCGTAGCCAAGCTTCACCGTGGCTCATAATGTGCATAGCGTTGGCGCAAGCGACGGAGGTCTGAAGTATGGCGTGGCGCGTTGGGGTCGATTCCGGCGGAACATTCACCGATTTCTGCCTGTTCGACGAGGCTAGCGGCCGGGTCGAGGTGTGGAAAGTGCCGTCAACGCCGGATGATCCGTCGCGCGGCATCGCCGGCGGCGTGGACGAGTCGCTCGGCCGGGTCGCGGCCACCCCTGCCGCCGTCGGCTATTTCGGCCACGGCACGACCGTCGGCACCAACGCGTTGATCCAGCACCGCGGCGTCCGCACCGGCCTGATCACCACCGAGGGTTTTCGCGACTTGTTGGAAATCGGCCGACAGACTCGGCCGGACCTCTACGACCTGCAAGTCGACAAGCCGGAAACCCTCGTCTCGCGCGACCTCCGGCTCGAAGTGGCCGGCCGCGTGCGGCACGACGGCACGGTCGAGACCGAGCTGGACGAGACGGCGCTGCGCGACGCCGTGCGCCACTTGAAAGCGGCGCAAGTCCAAGCCGTCGCGGTCTGCTTCCTCTACGCCTTCGTGCGCCCCGCGCATGAGCAAGCGGCCCGCCGCATCATCGCCGAAGAGTTCCCGGAAGCCTTCGCCTGCGTGAGCCACGAAGTCGCGCCCGAATTTCGCGAATTCGAACGCCAATCCACCGTCGTCGTGAACGCCTATCTCGGCCCGGTCATGCGCGGCTACATCGAGCGCCTCGGCGGCCGCCTGGCCGAGCTCGGCCTGACGGTCAAGCCCCACCTGACGCAGTCGAACGGCGGCGTCATCGGCTTCGAGCAAGCCGCCCGCCTGCCAGTCCGCACCGTGCTCTCCGGCCCCAGCACCGGCGTGGTCGCAGCGCAGGCCGTCGGCCGCATGGCCGGCATCGACAACCTCATCACCTTCGACATGGGCGGCACCAGCACCGACGTCGCCCTGCTGCAGAACGGCATCTGCCGCATCTCCGGCAGCGCCACCGTGCACGGCTACCCGATCAAGGCGCCGATGCTCGACATCAACACGGTCGGCGCCGGCGGCGGGTCGATCGCCTATGTCGACAGCGGCGGCCTGCTCAAAGTCGGCCCGCGCAGCGCCGGCGCAGCACCCGGCCCGGTCTGCTACGCCGGCGGCAACGACGAGCCGACCGTCACCGACGCCAACGTCATGCTGCAAACCTTGAACCCGACCCATCTGCTCGGCGGCCGCATGCCGGTCCGCCAGGACCTGGCACGCGCCGCGATCACCCGCCTGGCGGAACGGCTCGGCATGGAGCCGATGGCGACCGCGCAGGGCATCATCTCCGTCGTGTCAGCCAACATGGCTCGCGCCATCCGCGTCATCAGCGTGCAGCGCGGCCACGACCCGCGCGACTACACTCTGGTCGCCTTCGGCGGCGCCGGCCCGCTGCACGCCGCCCGCCTCGCCCGCGACCTCGACATCGCCCGCATCCTGGTGCCGCGCAATCCGGGCATCCTCTGCGCCATGGGCCTCTTGCTGACCGACCTGCGCGCCGACTTCGCCACCACCCGGCTGCAGACCATGACTCCAGCCGCCCTGCCCGACATCGAGCGGGCATTCACCACCCTGCTCGCGCAGGCGGATCACTGGTTCGCCGAGGAAGGCATCGCCCCAGATGCCCGCCAGGTCACCAGAACCGTCGACATGCGCTACGCCGGCCAAAACTACGAGCTTCCCGTCTCTCTCCCTGACGGCCCCGTGACATCACACGCGCTCGCCGAATTGGAAAAAGGCTTCTTCGAGGCGCACAAGCGCATGTACGGCTTCGTCGCCGACGATGACCCGGTGCAGCTTGTCACCTTCCGCGTCGAAGCCACCGGCCTGGTCAGCAAAGCCAGCTTCCAGCCCCGCCCCGATGCCGGCCCGGACGCCGCCGCCGCCTTGATCGGCCGCCGCGACGTCTGGCTGCCGGAAGCCGGCGGCTTCGTCTCCTGCCCAGTCTACGACCGCGACAAGCTCGACAGCGGCAACCACATCGACAGCCCCTCTATCATTGAGCAGATGGACGCCACCACGGTCGTCCTGCCCGGCATGACCGCGCAAATCGACCCCTACCTCAACCTGATCCTGAAAGTGAGCCGATGAGCCACGCCATTGCCAAGGCGGCCGCGCCCGTCATCGATCCAATCACCGTCGAGGTCATCGGCAGCGCGCTCAATTCCATCACCGAGGAGATGGGCGAGGCCTTGGTCCGCGCCAGCTACTCCACCAACATCAAAGAGCGCCGCGACAGCTCCACCGCGCTGTTCAACACCGATGGCGAAACGCTCTGCCAGGCGCAGCACATCCCGATGCACCTCGGCAGCTTCATCGGCATGCTGCCGCACGTGCTGAAGCGCCACCCCGTCGCCGAGATGCGGCCCGGCGACGTGTTCATCGGCAACGACGCCTACGAAGGCGGCGGCACGCACCTCCCCGACATCGTGCTGCTCGAGCCGATTTTCATCGATGGCAGCATCGTCGCCTGGGCCGTCAACACCGCCCATCACGCCGACTTCGCCGATCGCGGCCATGCTCACATTTTTCAGGAAGGCCTACGCATCCCGCCCGTGCGGCTCTACCGCGCCGGCGTGTTGCAAAAGGACGTCCAAGACCTCGTCCTGCTCAACTGCCAAGTCCCCCGCGAACGCCTCTCCGACCTGCGGGCGCAAATGGCGGCCAACCGCCTGGGCGTCGAGCGCATGACCCAGCTCTGCGCCCGCTACGGCAGCGAAACCGTCCTTGCCGCCGGCCAAGCCCTGCTGGATTACGCCGAGCGCAAGATGCGCGCCGGCATCAGCGCCATCCCCGACGGCACCTACCGCTTCGCCGACGTCTACGAGAACCCGGAGATCGACAACGAACTGCCCTTCACCTGCGAGATTACCGTCGCCGGTGACGAAATGAAACTGCATTTCGAGGGGCCGAAGCAGGTGCGCGCCGGTCTCAACATGACCCACACCGCCCTGCTCGCCACCGTCTATTACGCCGTAAAGTGCATCGTCGACCCAAGCGTGCTGCCTAATGCCGGCCTCGCCCGGCCGCTCACGGTGACTGCGCCGGACGGCACCGTGGTCAGCTGCAGCTACCCCGCCGCCGTCAACGGCCGCTGCAGCACCTGCCAGCGCGTCGTCGACCTGGTGTTCGGCGCCCTCGCCCAGGCCGTCCCCGAACGCGTCATCGCCGCCACCAACGGCTCCAACACCGTCTGCCTGTTCGACGGCCAGAATCCGGATGGCAGCCTCTGGATCTACCTCGAAACGATCGGCGGCGGCTCCGGCGCGCGCGCCACCAAGGACGGGCTCGACGGCGTCCAGGTCCACATGACCAACACCAGCAACCTCCCCGTCGAGGCGTTCGAGAACGAATACCCGCTGACCCTGATGCGCTACGAGCTGGTCGACGGCTCCGGCGGCGCCGGACGGTTCCGCGGCGGCATGGGGCTGCGCCGGGTCTACCGCGCCGACGCGCCCTGCCGGCTGCGAGTCGACGGCTCGCGGCTGCGCACCCGCCCCTGGGGGCTCGATGGCGGCGGCTCCGGCGCGCTCGCCTATTTCGATTTCGGCGGCAAGGCGGATCACGGCGTCGTCGCCCTCCAAGCCGGCCAGATCGTCGAGGTCGTCACCGCCGGCGGCGGCGGCTACGGCGACCCGGCGCTGCGCGACCCGGCTGCCATCGCCCGCGACGTCGCCGAAGGCCGCTACAGCCCCGGCGTCGCGGCCGAAGTTTACCTTTATCCGCGCTCCGAAGCCGGCGCATAGTCAACTCGAAAGGGGGCGGTCATGTGGTGGGCGGCGCGGCGCATCCTGACCTCGATCGTGCTGATCTGGATCGCCGCCAGCATCGTCTTCCTGGCCATCCGCTTCGTCCCCGGCGACCCGGCCGAGCTGCTGCTCAGCCAAGGCGGCATCGCCCCCGACCCCTCCAGCGTCGCCGCTCTCCGCGATCAGCTCGGCCTCGACACGCCCGTCAGCGCCCAATACCTCGACAGCTTCCGCCGCCTGCTGCACGGCGACCTCGGCGAGAGCTTGCAGGATGGCAGCCCGGTCACCCCAGAGATCTTGGAACGCCTGCCGCGCACGCTCGAGCTGATCGGCGCGGCAGCGGTGCTCGCCGTGCTCTTCGGCGTCCCCGGTGGCATGGCCGCGGCGCTCCGGCGCGGGTCCTCGCTCGACCGCACACTATCCGCCCTATCCGGCATCGGCCTTGCCGTCCCGGTCTTCGTCACCGGCACCCTTCTCGTCCTGCTCTTCGCGCAAACGCTGCGCTGGGTCCCCGCCGGCGGCTACGTCCCGTTCGCGCAAAACCCGGCGCGGCACCTCCTGCTCCTGCTGATGCCCGCCAGCACCATCGCGCTCGCGCTCGGCGCAACCGTGTTCCGCATGACCAGGGCAGCCGTGCTCGACGTCTCGACCCGCGACTACGTGCGGACCGCGCGCGCCAAAGGCCTCGCCCGGGCCCGGATCTTGCTTCACCACGTCCTGCGCAACGCGCTGATGCCCGTCATCACCGTGCTCGCGCTGAACCTGGGGGCGCTGCTGGGCGGGACGGTGCTGGTGGAATACGTGTTCAACTATCCCGGCCTGTCCGGGATGCTGGTCGATTCCGTGAACGCGCGCGACTACCCCGCCGTGGTCGGGATTGTGCTGGTCATCTCGATCCTGTTCGTCTCGCTTAACCTGATCATCGACCTGCTCTACGGCGCGCTCGACCCGCGGGTGCGGCGCGCATGAAGCGGCTCAACTGGCTGCCGGTAGCCAGCGTCGGCCTGATCGCACTGATCGCGCTGCTAGTGCCGATCCTGCCGCTGCCCGACCCGCTCAGCATGGATGTCGCCCACCGTCTCTCGGCCCCCTCGGAAGCGCACTGGCTGGGCCAGGACCAGTACGGCCGCGACGTGCTGACCCGGCTGCTCTGGGGCGGCCGCGTCTCCCTGCTCGTCGCCCTCGCCGCCTCCTGCTCGGCGGCGATTATCGGCACCTTGCTCGGCCTCGCCGGCGGCTTCCTCGGTGGGGTGGCGGAACTGCTCACCATCCGCAGCATGGATGTCATCCTGTGCTTCCCGCCGCTGCTGCTCGCCCTGCTGGCGGTGACCCTGCTCGGCCCCGGCGCATCGACGCTGATCCCGCTGCTGGCGCTGCTCTTCCTCCCCGGCTTCGTGCGCGTCGTCTATGCCGGCGTGCTGGCGATGCGCTCGCAGGATCATGTCGAGGCGATGCGCGTGCTCGGCGCCAGCCGTTGGCGGATCATGCTGCGCACCATCCTCCCGAACGTCGGCGGCCCCGTGCTGGTCCAGCTCAGCCTGACCGCTGCGGCCGCGATCGTGCTGGAATCCGGCCTCTCCTTCCTCGGCCTCGGCGTCGTGCCGCCGGCCTCCTCCTGGGGCCTGATGATCGGCGCCGGCCGCACCACCATGGCGCAAGCCCCGCTGCAGCTCCTCTGGCCCTGCCTCGCGCTCACCCTGACCATCCTGGCCATGAACGCGTTGTGCGACACCCTGCGCGACGCCGTCGACCCGCAGCGCGCGCCCGGCCGCTCCCGGTCGGGCTGGAAACTCGCCGCCCTGCTCCCCGGCCTCGTCCCCGAACGCGGCGCCGTGCTCGACATTCGGGGCCTCACCGTCGAGATCGACACGCCCGCAGGCCCGATCCGCCCGGTGCGCGACGTGACGCTCCAGGTCGCGGCCGGCGAGACGCTGGCGATCGTCGGCGAAAGCGGATCGGGCAAGTCGCTGACCGGCCTCGCCGTCATGGGCCTGCTGCCCGCCGCCGCGCGGGCGGCCTCCGGCGCTGTGTTCGTCGGGGGCCAGGACATCCTGCGCCTCGGCGAAGCCGCGCTTCGGCCCATGCGCGGCGGCGCGATGGCAATGATCTTCCAGGACCCGCTCAGCAGCCTCAACCCGGTGCATCGCATCGGCGCTCAGATCGCCGAGGGCATCCGCGCCCACCGCCCAATCTCCGCCCGCGCCGCGCGGACGCGCACGATCGAACTCCTCCGCCGGGTCGGCATCCCCGACCCCGCCCGCCGCGCCGACGCGTTCCCACACGAAATGTCCGGCGGCATGCGGCAGCGCGCGGTCATCGCAATGGCCATCGCCAACGGCCCCCGCCTGCTGATCGCCGATGAGCCGACGACGGCGCTCGACATGACCATCCAAGCCCAAGTCCTCGAACTGCTCGCCGACCTCAAGGCAGAAAGCGGCATGGGCGTGGTCTTCATCACCCACAGCCTGCCAGTGGTGGCGCAGATCGCTGACCGCGTCGCCGTCATGTACGCGGGCGAGGTCGTCGAACAGGGTTCGGTCGCCGAGGTGTTCGCGCGTCCGCTGCATCCCTACACCACCGCCCTGATCCGCAGCGCCCCCGCCGAGGACGGAAGCCTGCCGGACAGCATCCCGGGAACCGTCCCCCCGCCCTACGCCCTGCCGCCGGGCTGCGTTTTCGCCAACCGCTGCACCCTCCGCATTGACGCCTGCGACGCCGCACATCCGTCGCTCGAGCCCGCCGGGCCAGACCGGCAAACCCGCTGCATCCGCTGGCGCGAACTGGCCGAAACCCGGCAGGCGGCGATGGCATGAACACGCTAGTCGCCGCCGAAGGCCTAAGCCGCAGCTTCGCCGCCCGCGGCCTGTTCACCCGCGCCCGCCCCGTCCAGGCGGTCAACGACGTCTCGCTCGCGATCGGCCGCGGCGAGGCCGTGGGCCTGGTCGGCGAAAGCGGCTCCGGCAAGAGCACGGTCGGCCGCCTGCTGCTCGGCCTGCTGCGACCCGGTGCCGGCCGCGTCCTGCTCGACGGCCAGGACCTGGCCTCGGTGCGCGGCGCCGAAATGCGCGCGATCCGCCGCCGCATGCAGCTCGTCTTCCAAGACCCCTATGGCAGCCTCGATCCGCGCCGCCGGGTCGGCAGCCAGATCGCCGACGGCCTCGCCATCCACCGCCTCGTATCGCGCGGGCAACGACGTCAGCGCGTCGAAGCGCTGCTCGCCCAAGTCGGCCTGCCGCCCAACCACGCCGACCGCTTCCCGCACGAGTTCAGCGGCGGCCAGCGCCAGCGCATCGCCATCGCCCGCGCCCTCGCCACGGAACCCGAGTTCCTCGTCGCCGACGAGCCGGTCTCCGCCCTGGACGTCTCCGTGCAGGCGCAAGTCCTCACCCTGCTCGCCGGCCTGCGGACCGGCCTCGGTCTCGGCCTGCTGTTCATCAGCCACGACCTCGCAGTGGTCCGCAGCCTCTGCGACCAGGTGATCGTGCTCTATCTCGGCCGGGTCATGGAGCGCGGCCCGGCCGCCGCCGTCCTCCGCGAGCCCCGCCACCCCTACACGCGCGCCCTACTCGCCGCCGCCCCGAGCATCGACGTTGCCCGCCGGCGGACCCGCCTGCTGCTGCAAGGCGACCCACCCAGCCCCGCCAACCCACCCGCCGGCTGCGTGTTCCACACCCGCTGCCCGTTCGTCCTCCCGGCCTGCACCGATGCCCGCCCGGCCCTGCGCGCCGCCGGACCCGCCCACGAATTCGCCTGCATCCGCGACGACATCGCCGATGCCCTACCGCAGGCCGCCTGATCAGAAGGAGAAAACCATGTCGCTATCCCGTCGCTCGGTATTGGCCGGAGCCGCCGGACTTCCGCTGCTGACCGCCCTCGGCCGCACCGCCCGCGCGGCCGAAACCTCCATCCTGCGCTACGGCTCGGAACTCTATCCGCCGAGCTTCACCCCCTGGCTGCACACCGGCACCGCCGCCGCCACGGTAAACCTCCTCTACCGAACCGGGCTGCTCTCCTACGCGCCCGACGGCAAGCTGCGCGGCGAGCTGGCTGAGGCCTGGGAGCCGAACGGCGCCGAATGGACCTTCCATCTCCGCGATTCCATGTTCCACAATGGCAACAAGGTAACCTCCGCCGACGTGAAATGGACCATCGAGCAAATGGCCGCGGAGAAATCCACCGCCTACCTCCGCAACTCCATGCAAGAAATCACCCGCATCGAGACGCCGGACGACAAGACGGTGCGCCTGTTCACCAAGCAGCCGATCGTAACCCTGCCCTACTGGTTCGCGATGCCGCAGGCGCCGATCATCTCCAAGGACTCGCCCGATGCCGGCGTGGGCGGCGTCGGCGCCGGCCCGTTCCGCATGACCTCGAACGAGCGCGGCGTCGCGGTCAAGATGGAGGCCTTCGACAAATTCTATAAGCCGGGTCTGCCGAAGCTGAAGCAGATCATCATGACCATCTACGCCGATGAGAACCTGCGCGTCTCAGCGCTGCAGGCCGGCGACCTCGACCTCATCGAATACGTGCCCTGGCAGTCCATCGACACGCTCGACGCCGACCCCAACGTCAAGCTCGACAAGACCGACGGGCCGTTCATGTATCTCGAGTTCAACGGGCGCAGCGGACCGTTCAAGGACAAGCGGGTGCGCCAAGCGGTGGCAATCGCCATCAAGCGCGAGGAGGTCACCAAAGCCGCCTTTTTCGGCCACGCAACGACGCTCGGCGGCATGCCGCTGGCCACCAACAGCCCGTTCTATGACGAGAAGCTGGCCAATGGCTGGACCTACGACCCGGCGCGCGCCAAACAGCTCCTCAGCGAGGCCGGGCTCGGCGGCGGCTTCTCCTGCACGCTGCTCTCCAACGTGACCAACGGCATGCACAAGAGCACCGCCGAGGTGGTGCAGCAGAACCTGGCCGATATCGGCATCCAGGTGCAGTTGGCGCTTCCCGACTGGGCCGGCTTCGTCACGCTGGCCACGCGCGGGCAGTACGAATTTGCGGTGAACGGGACAGCATCCGACAACGACGATCCGGACGGCCTGAGTTCGGTCATCGACGGCTCGCTCTCGCCGGCGGCCGCGCGCAGCACCGGCATGGTGATCCCCGAACTGACCAAGCTGCTCGCGCAAGGCCGCTCCGAATTCGACCAAGCCAAACGCAAGCAAATCTACGACCAGGTGCAGCAGGTCGTGCTCGACGAGGTCCCGGTCTGCTTCCTGGTCTCGCGCACCCAGGCCTACGGCATGCGCAAGAACGTCGAAGGCTTCCACAATTTGCCGGGCCAGTTGACCTTCTACTCCGGCTTTACGCTCGAAGACACCTATCTGACCGGGTCTGCCTGAGATGAACAAAGTGAGGATGAGCGAGATCACCGGCGGCGAGGCGCGCGAGCTCTACGCCCGCAACCCGGTGATCCTGCTCCCGCTCGGCAGTCACGAAGATCAGGGTCCGCACGCCCCGATGGGCGACTACATGTCCGCCGACCGGATGGCCGAGCTGATCGCCTGCCGCGCCAGCGAACGGGGCACCGAGACCGTGG
The DNA here is from genome assembly GCA_965276815.1 of Acetobacteraceae bacterium. Taxonomy (GTDB): domain Bacteria; phylum Pseudomonadota; class Alphaproteobacteria; order Acetobacterales; family Acetobacteraceae; genus JAVVHH01. Next base: position 405,753 of record CBDIBE010000007.1, read on the forward strand.
TCGCCCCCGTGCTGCCGTTCGGCGGCGCCGATTATTTCGGCGCCATGCCGGGCGGCATCGCGCTCGGCCAGGCGACGCTGCGCGCCGTGCTGACCGACATGATCGCCTGCCTGATCCGCCACGGCCTGACCCGCATCGTGGTCATCAACGGCCATGGCGGCAACGTACAGGCGGTGCACGACTGTGCACAGGTCGCACTGCGCCAGCACGGCGTGCTGATCCCCAGCCTCTATCTCTGGCGCATCGGCTACGGGCTCCTGCCCGGCATCCTCGGCGCACAGACCGCGAAGCGCGCTTCCGGACATGGCGCGGACCCGCTCACCTCGATCGTCATGCACCTCTTCCCCGGTCTGATGCGCCCGGACCTCATCCCCGACCCGGCGCCGCTCGGCCAAGTGCATGGCCTGCAGATGCGTACCTTCGGCATCGGCGAGTTCGAGGGCGCCGAGGTCGGCGTCCCCGTCGAATACAACGCGATCACCCCCAACGGCGTTGTTGCCGACGCCAGGCTATGCTCGGCCGAGACCGGCGCCGCCCTGGTCGAGCAGCTGACCGAGCTAGGTGCCCGCTTCGTCACTCACTACGCCGCCCAATGACCCCATCCGTCATCGCGAACCGCGCAGCGACGACGCACTCCATGCCCGCGCCAATCCGCGCCGCCGTGGATCGCCACGCCGCTGCGCGGTTCGCGATGACGAGTGCCAAAATGGGAGTTGACCATGCCTGAGCGCCCCGCGGATGACCGCGACTACATCGGCTACGGCGACAATCCGCCCGACGCGCAATGGCCCGACGGCGCCCGGATCGCGCTGAACATCAACGTCAATTTCGAAGGCGGCGGCGAGCGCTCGCTAATGGACGGCGACGGCGCCTCGGAAGGCGCCCTGAACGATATCGGCTTCCCCGCCCTGCCAGGCCTGCGCAGCCCGATGGTCGAAAGCGTCTTCGAATACGGCTCGCGCGTCGGCGCTTGGCGGCTCCTGAAGCTGTTCCGCCGCTACGAGATGAAGGTCTGCCTGCTGGCCGTCGCCCGCGCCGCCGAAGCCAACCGCTGGATAACCCACGCCTACCTCGAGGAAGGGCACGAACTGGTCAGCCATCATTACCGTTGGCTCGACTACCAGACCATGCCGGAAGAGCAGGAACGCGAGCACATAAACCTCGCCTTCGAAACGTTCGAGCGGGTCTGCGGCATCGTCCCCGTCGGCTGGATGACTGGCCGCCCGAGCGCCAACACGCGCCGCCTGCTCGTCGAGAGCGGCAAGCTGCTCTACGATCGGGATTCGCTCAATGACGAGCTGCCTTACTGGCGCGAAGTCGCCGGGAAGTCGCACCTGGTGATCCCGTATTCGTTCGAAACCAACGACAACCGGTTCGACCAAAACCACGGCTTCTCCACCGCCGACGATTTTGCCCGCTACATGATCGACTGCTTCGACACGCTGTACGCAGAAGGCGACGAGCGGCCGCGGCTGATGTCGCTGGCCGTCCACGACCGCATCATCGGCCGTCCCGGCCGGATCGCGGGGCTGGTCCGGTTCTTCGAGCACGTCCGGAAGCATCATAAAGTCTGGGTGGCGACGGGTCGGGAGATTGCGGAGCACTGGCGTTCGGTGCATCCGCCGCGGCGCCCGTGGCCAAGCGATGTTCTCGAACCAGAATAAACAAGCCGGCGCCGATGATGATCGCAGCGCCGGTGAGCGCCGCCGCTCCCGGCAAGTCGCCGAACACCAAATAGCCCAGCAAGATGCCCCAGAGCAGCATGGTGTACTCGAACGGCACGATCGACACTGCCGGCCCGAGCCGCAGCGCATAGTTGACGCAGGAATTGCCCGCCAGCGACCCGACCCCCAGGACCAGCATCAGCGCCGCATCCTGCGGCCCCGGCATGGTCCAGCCCTCGATCAGCACGACGACGATGCCGAGCAAGCAGGTCGCCAGCAATTGCTGCACGATCAGCACGGACCGCGGCGCCTCGGGCAGCCGCCCCGTCGCAATCAAGAAGCCGGCATAGAGCAAGCTGCCGAGCAGCGCGGATAGCGCGCCGATCGACACCGAACCCGCCGGGTGCAGCGCTACGACCACGCCGAGAAAGCCCGCGCATACCGCGCTCCACCGCCGCCAGCCCACGCGCTCGCGCAGGAACAATGCCGATAGCGCGGTCACCCAGATCGGGCTCGCCTGGTAATAGGTGATCACCTCGGCCAGCGGCAGCGAGATGAGCGCCCAGAAGAAGAACGACGCCTCGGCCGGCGACAGTAGGAACCGCACCACCTGCAGCCCGGGCCGGTACCCGGTCACCAGCAGCGGCAGCCGCGCCCGCCACAGCAACGGCAGCGTAATCAGCAACCCGGTGACGCCCCGCGCCACCATCAGCTCGCCAACGCTGTAGCTGCCGACCAGCTTCTTGCCCAACGCGTCGTTGGCCGCAAACAGGAACATGCCAACGCACATGAGCCCGATACCGCGGATGACGGCCTGCCGGGCCGGGGCAAGCTGTGCTGTGGCCGACATCTCCGCCCGGTATCACGGGACGCCGAGAGTCGCTACCCGCTCGCCTTGCGAAACCGTCGCCATCGTCGTCGCGCGCACGAACAGCCCATCCTGCGGCGCCACGACGGTCTCCAGCGTGTCGCCGAACACGCCGGTGATCCGGCACAGCAAATCGCCCCGCCGCACTTGGCTGCCCAGCGCCGCGATCGTGGTCAGCAACCCGCCCCGGCTTGCCCGCAAACCGAGGAAGCCGCGCATCAAATGCGTGACCGGCGGCGCCTCGATCGCGCTGTCAAGCATGCCGAGATGCCGCATGCCGTTCAGCACGCAGCGCGCACCGGTGGCCACGCATTCCTCCTCGAGCCGCCCGCCCTCGCCGATCTCGAAGGTCAGCGCCGGAATGCCAGCCCTCGCCGCCTCGACGCAGAGGATCCCGGGTGCCACGTACATCCCCTCCGTCCCCGCCACCACCCAACCCGTGCCCATCGCCGTCCCAAGCGCCAGCGAGGCCGCGGACGCGGCCAGGCCCGGTCCCGGCAAGATGGCGATCGGCACATACCGGCCGCCCCGCGTCGGCGTGTGCACATCGATCACGGCCGTGCAGCGCTCGATCACCCGGAACAGCGTGGCCGCAACGATCTGCGCGACATTGCCGCGTGCGTCGCCGGGAAAGCAGGTCCAAGCATCCGCCGGCACCTGGTCAAGCGGCGATTTCAGAAACTGCGCGAGCGGCAGCCGATGGTCGGCCAGCAATGCCAGCGGATGCTGCACCGGGATGCAAACGACGCTCCCCCGCAGCGCCGCCGGGTCCACGAGCGACAGCGCGCGAGCCAAGATTGCGACGCCGTTGACCTCATCGCCATGAATGGCCGCGCCAAGGTACAGCACCGGCCCCGGCCGGGCCCCATGCATCACCCGCAGCGGCAGCGCCATGGAGGACCCATCCGCCAGGCTAAGCACCGGAACGCTGCCCCGCCGCTCCTCGCCGGCCGGAACCGCCAAACCTTCAATCTCGAACACGCTCATCCTCTCCCCCCGGGAGAGGGCATCTGCATCACTCCGCCGCCCGCGCCAGCGGCAACCCCGGCGACTCATAACTCCCCAACATACGCTCCAATGCCCCGGTCGCGCCCGCCCAATCGCAGGTCCGATACGCCATGCCCGTCGTCGTCGTGCGCGGCCCCGAGTAGAACATCTCGTACTGCACATGCCGCGACGCGAATTCCGACCCCAGCGCGTCCCAAGCCAGCTTCATCAGCTTCACCCGCTCCACGCTGTCGCCCACGGCAGAGCGCTGCGTGCAGGTGATCAGCCGCGCAATCTCCGGATCGGCGAAATCCGCGACCGAAGAGGGCACCATCAGCATCCCGCCCCCGGCCAGCTCGCGGATCGTGGTCACCATCCGCGGGTAAAGCCGCTGCGCCTGCACCTGCGCCGCGTAGAGCAACCCGCGATCCGGCACGAAATACGAGCCGTAGAACGACCCCTTCGCCTCCATCCCATGCACGAACGCCTCGATGACAGCGGCGTCGGCCGCCAGCTCGCCCAGCGTCTGCTGCACCGAGCCGAACGCTGTCGTCCCGATCGTCTCGGCCAGCCGCCGCGCGAGCCCGAGCAGGAAGCGCAGCTTCACCATCAGCCGTATGCAGGATTGGTAGTTCTGATACGAGTGCGCCGGCGTCTCGTGCCACTGTGCGAGTTGGGCGGCCGGGTCACGATGGACGAACACGCGGTCCCAAGGGATGCGGCAATCGTCGAAATACAGCACCGCGTCATTCTCATCGAACCGGCTCGACAGCGGGTAATCGAACCCCGAACTCGCCGCCTGCTCGTAGGAGCGCCGCGACAGCAGCTTCACCCCCTGCAAACCCAGCGGCACGACGGCGGTGAACGCATACCGCGACTCGTCCGGCTTGAGCGGCCGCAGCGTGGTGACCATCACCTCGTTCGACAGCACGGCCCCTGTCCCCAGCATCTTGGAGCCGCGCACGGTAATTCCGGAACTATCCTCGTCCACGATCGCCACCGCGAGGCTGGCATTCTGCGCATCGCTGGTCCCTTTCGACCGGTCGCCCTGCGGATCGATGATTACGTAGGTGACATAGAGATCATTGTCTCGCGCGTACTCGTAATAATCGCGCACCGTCGCCGAGCGGCCGCCCTCATGCCGGTCATAGACCGCCTGCCCCATATACATCGCGCCCAGCGTCGAGGCGACATGGTCCGGCGAGCGGCCCATGAAACCATGGTGCAGCCCGGCCAGCTCGGTCAGCGCCTCCCGCCGCCGCACCAGCATCTCGTAAGAAGTCGGCAGCTCCCAGGCCCGGCTGACCCGCCGGCCCGACGGCGCCTCGAACGTCATCCGCTCGGCATTGTCCGGCGCGCCCTGATAATCATACAGCCCGGCGATCGTCCGCGCCGCATTGCGAAACGCCGGATGCTCCGGCACCGACGCGACCCGGCCGCCATCGAGCAGCACGCATCGCCCGTCCTCCAGGCTCCGCAAATGATCGGCGCCGGTCTTCATTGCAGCAGCTCGCTGAGCGCCGCGTCGATGAACGGCTGATCTTCCTTGTTCCACAACGTCATGTGGCCCCAAATCGAGCGGATCGGCCGGCATTCCGCGTTCGGCATGCGCTTGACCTCGGCATCGCTGTCCACCGGCGGGAAATAACTATCGTACTCCCCCGGCATGACGATCGCCCGCGCCGTAATCGCCCCCAGCGCCCGGTCCAAATCGCCGCCATACGCCGGGCAGGCGCTGATATCGCCATCCTCCCAAGTGCGCAGCAGCGCCAGTAAATCGTTGGCGTCCAGATGCAGGAACCCCGGCTCCCAAAACCGCGCCGAAAAATCGGCGGCATCAGCCGCCCCGAACTGGCGAAACGCCTCGGTGCGGTAGAACGGCTCGGAAAACCCCCAGCCAGCGTAGATCGTAGCAAACGCGCGCAAGCCCCGGATCGGCGGCCGCGTATAGAACCCGTCCTCGAACGCCGGATCCAACTCGAGCGCCCGGCGCAGCGACAGGAGAAAGATCTTGTTGAAATGCCCGGTCCGCGCCGAGCAGCACAGCGGCGCAATCGCCGCCATCATGCCCGGAAATTGCGCCCCCCACTGATAAGCCTGGCACCCGCCCATCGACCATCCGGCAACCAGCTTGATCCGCTCGATCCCCAGCTTCTGCGTCAGCAACATATGCTGCAGCCGCACATTGTCGTGCAGCGTCACGCGCGGGAACCGGCCCGCTTCGTACGGCGCCGGAGTGTTGCTCGGCGAACTCGAAACGCCGCCCGCCAGGAGATTGGTGAACACGACGAAATGCTGCGCCGGGTCGATGGCGCGCCCAGGTCCGACCATGCAGAACTCCGCCTGCACGTCCGTGCCGGAATACCAGGACGGGATCAGCACCACATTATCCCGCCGGTCCGACAGTGTGCCCAGCGTCCGATACACCAGCTTGGCCACCGGCAGGGTCTCGCCGCCCTGCAGCCCGAAGCCTTCGACCTCGAAGCTCTGCCGCCCGCTCATCCCATCCCCTTCAAGTGCAGGTAAAAACGCTCTTGCGCAGCGACCCATGCACGCCCCAATTGGCGTCCACCACTTGCGTCACGCCGAAATCCGCCGCCACCGACATCAGCGCGATCGCCTCATCCTCGCTCATCCGGTGCACCGTCATCAAGAACCGCCGCATCTTGCGGAACGCGTCGCGCATCGCCCGGTCCAGGCTCGCATGGTTGGCCACCTCGGTCTGCGCATTCGGCCCCAGCGCCGCCAGGTAATTCGGAAACGTGAACCCATAGACTGACCATTGCTGCTCCGTCTCCAGCAGCGGATGGTCCAGCCCCTCCAGGATCGTCCCTCCGAGATCGCCCTGCTTGTGCACGATGAACTCGAAATCCCCGGTCAGCGACGTCTCGATCGCCGTCCCACCCAGCTCGCTATCCCCCTGCGCCGCGTGCGGATCGCCCACCGACAGCAACGCCCCCGGCACCGCCACCGGATAGTACATCCGCGCGCCCTTCCCAATCCGCCAATCGTCGATATTGCCCCCCGTATGACCCGGCGGGATCGAACTCACGAAATCCGCCTCCGACGGCGCCAGCCCCATCGTCCCAAAATGCAGCCGCGCCGGCACCTTAACATTCGCCAAAATGTTCTCCCGCCGCCGCACCCGGCTGTGATCCACCGGCACGCCCGGATAATCGATCATGGAGTGCACGATCCCGTCCGGATCGGTCTGCGGCGTCCACACGTAATTATAGACCGCCCGCGCAAACGGTTCTCCCGATGTATCCAGCTCGAAGATCGTCACCACCTCGCGCGGCTTCGGCTCCTCGATCAGGTCGTGATACTGAAACCCCCAGGACGCCGCGGCATTCGACCCAAAGCAGCGCCCGGCATGGCACGCGTGGCAACTCGGCCGTGGCCGCACATCGAGGATGCGCACTTCCAACACGTCACCGGGTTCCGCGCCCTCGACGGCGACCGGCCCGGTCAGCAAATGCACGCCCAACCCCTCGCCAGAGCCGCGCTGGAACGGTCCCTCGGTCGGCCCGGCCCCGCGGCGCACCACCGCTTTGTGCTCGCGCGTCCAATGAAACACGCTTTCCGCGCCCGGATCGCCCGCGATCATCCGCTCCCAATCGTCGGCCGCGTGATGCGTCAAGGTCTCGATCGTCGCCCGATCGCCGGACCGCACGGTCAGCGCCGGCGCGACCACCTTGCTGAAATACCCCCAATGGACCGTCGCCGGCGACACCGACAAATGATGATGCTGCATGACTACACCGCGGCTTCCGCGACCTCTTCCTGCTCGACCATGCGCAGGAACCGGCGCGTGCGTTCGTGGCTCGGATTGTCGATCACCGCCTCGGGCGGCCCCTGCTCGACCACCCGCCCCTCATCCATGAAGATCACCCGGTCGGCCACCTCGCGCGCGAACCTTATCTCGTGCGTGACCACGATCATCGTCATCCCGGCATCCGCCAGCCGCCGCATCACCGCCAGCACCTCGCCAACCAACTCCGGGTCGAGCGCCGAGGTCGGCTCGTCGAACAGCATCAGCTTCGGCTGGATCGCCAGCGCCCGCACGATCGCCACCCGCTGCTGCTGCCCGCCGGAAAGCCGGTGCGGCATATGGTCCGCATGCCGCGACAGCCCCACCGCCGCGAGCAGCCGCCGCGCCGTCGCCTCCGCCTCGGCGCGCGGCACGCCATAGACCCGCACCGGCGTCTCGATGATGTTCTCCAGCGCCGTCAGATGCGCGAACAGGTTGAAGTGCTGGAACACCATGCCGATCCGCGCTTCGGCCCGCGCCCGCGCCAGGTTGCGCACCGGTCGCGGCGGCCCGCCCTTGCTCGGCAGATAGCCGACCGGCCCGCCCGCCACGGTGATCCCGCCATGGTCCATCGCCTCGAGATGGTTGATCATCCGCAACAGCGTGCTCTTGCCCGAGCCGCTGGGCCCCAAGATCACCACAACCTCGCCCTGCGCGATGGCGAAATCCACGCCGGACAGCACTTCCCGCCCGCCGTAAGATTTCTGCACGTTGCGCCCGACCACGAAGGGCTGCCCGCGCTGCGTCTCGTCCGTCGCGCCGATCAGGCTGCCGAGCCAGGCCGCTTCCCCCTCTCGACTGACGGCCGGCGCGTGCACCGGCGCCGGCTGGGCGCGGCCGCGAAACCCCAGCATCTGCTCCCAAGCCGAAACCGGCCGCAGATCGCGGTCCAAGTCGAACCGCCGCTCAAGCACCATCTGCAGCGCCGTAATCGCACTTGTTAGCACGAGATAGATCGCCCCGGTCGCCACGAACACCTGAAAGAACTTGAAATTCTGCCCGACGATCTGCTGCGCTCGGAAGGTGAGCTCATTGACGAAAATCACCGACGCGATCGACGTCAGCTTCAGCATGCTGATCGTGTCGTTGATCAGGCCGGGTAGGATGGCGCGCATCGCCTGTGGCAGCACGATCCGCCGCAGCGTAAGCCCAGTACTCATGCCCAGCGATGCCGCCGCCACCGATTGCGTCGCATTGACCGAGATGATCCCGCCGCGGATGATCTCGGCGCTGAACGCCGCCTCATTGAGCGCAAAGCCGATCAGCGCGGTGGTAAAGCTATCGAGCCGCAGGCCGATATAGGGCAGCGCATCGAAGATAAACACGAGCTGCAACAGTTGCGGCGTGCCTCGGGTGACGAAGATATAGACGCCGGCGAACGCGCGCACCGGGCCGATCCGCGACAGCCGCATCAACGCCAGCCCCAGCCCCAGCACCAGGCCGCAGCTCATCGCCAGCACGGTGATCTGCACCGCCAGGAACGCGCCGTCCCACAGAAAGCTGGACGTCGTGTAGCTGGCGAAATCCGCCAGCCACTCCTGCACCCCGCTATTCCGTCTTCACGGCAGCCGGAATCTGCATGTCCCCGTCGATCTTATACTTGGCAAAGATCAACTTCTCTTTGCCCTCCGCCTGCATCACTTGCAGCCCGTCATAGATCGCATGCAACAGGTCGGCATTGCCCTTCTTCACCGCGGCGCCGATGTTGAACCCGGTCAGGATCTTATACGCCCGCTCGTACAGCTTCGGATTGTCCGCCGCGAGCTGATCGACCACGGCGAGGTCGGTCATCATGATATCGGCCCGCCCGGCCTGGATCAGCCTGATGCCGGACGCCATATCCGGATAGGTCATGATGGTGATCCCCGGCTTGCCAGCCGCCGTGCACACCGCGTCCTGCTTCTTCGCCGCCACCTCTTCGACGGTCCCGAGCCCGACCGCATAGATCGTCCCGCACGACGTATCCATCCCGCTGATCTTCTTCGGATTGCCCGCCTGCGTCAGCGCTCCGGTCGCCGCCTGCATATACAGCACGTAGTCGAGCTGCTTGGCACGTTCCGGCGTGTAGTACAAATTGTCCCAGAACACATCGACCTGGCCGCCCGCCGTCGCCGGCATCAGGCCGGACCAGCCACCCAAGAACATCTCGTGCTTAACGCCGGCGCAGTCTAGCACCGCGGCGGCGAGATCCACGTCCGAGCCGATGATCTTGTTGAAATCCGTCCCGTCCCGCATCGCATAAGGCGGCGTCTGCGGATCGGCGCCGATCTTGATCGTCTTGCCCACCAGGCTCGGATACTTCTCGGCGAGCTTAGCCGGCTCGCAAGCCGGCGCCGCCTGCGCCACCGAAACCAGGCCGGTTAGGCCCGCAAACAACGTCAGTGCCGCGACGGTGCAAGGCTTCATGTGGCGTCCTCCGGCTGATCAGTCTCGGCATCGACCACGCAAGTCACATGCCATGGCGGATCAGCCCCAAAAGCCGCTCCGTGTCGTGCGGCCTGCCTCAATCCTGTGCAGAACCGGGGCTTTACCCGCCGCCACGCCGCGCGGCATGCTGAGCGCACCGTCGCAGAAAGGAGATCCCATGCAGCTCGATCCGAAATTCCCCTTCACCAAGGTGATCGATCTGAGCCACGAGTTCTACGACGGCATGGCCAATATCGCTGACCTGCCTGTCGTGTATTTCCCACTAAAGACCCTCGCCGAAGGCAAGAAACTGTCCGGCGGCCGCACCGGCTACAACGCGCGCATGCTGATGATGCCCGAGCATTGCGGCACCCATCTCGACGTCCCGCTGCACTGGCAAGACGGCGCCCCCGGCGTGAGCCAGATCGCGCTGGAGCAGCTCATCCTCCCCGGCCATCTGCTCGACCTCACGCACAAGCAGGTCGGCGAGGCGATCACCATCGAGGACATGCAGCAAGCCGAGACGAAAAGCGGCACCGCGATCGGACCCGGCCGCGCCGTCATCTGCTGGACCGGCGTCGACGCGGTCTGGGGCACCCCCAACTTCAACCTCAAGCGCCCGCACTTCCCTTACGAAACGGCCAAATGGCTGCTCGACCGCGGCATGCCCCTATTCGCCACCGACCTGATCGGCATGGACAATCCCGACGAATGGTGGGACCCGGTGCACGAAGTCTGGCTCACCAACGGCGTCTGCATGGTCCAGCAGCTCTGCAATCTCGGCGAGCTGCAAGGCCTCGACTTCTTCCTCGTCGTGCTGCCGATGAAGTTGCGCGGCGGCACCGGCTGCCCGGTGCGCGCTGTCGCGTTCGTGCGTTGAGATTTTTCGACCCGCTCTGATAGGACCGATTCATGGACAGCATCGTAGACGCCCCACCCAACTCCAGCAGCGCGCGCGACCGCGCCTACGTGCTGCACCCCATGACGCATCTCGGCCTGCACCAGCAGGACGGCCCGCTCGTGATCGCGCGCGGCGACGGCGTGCATGTCATCGACGAGGACGGCCGCCGCTTCATCGAGGGCGTCTCCGGCCTGTGGTCGGTCACGCTCGGCTTCCACAACGAGCGCCTCGCCCGCGCCGCCTACAAGCAGATGATGGAGCTGCCGAGCTATCACATGTTCCGCTTCAAGAGCCATCCGGCCGGCATCGCGCTCGCCGAACGGCTGATCCAGATCGCGCCCACGCCGATGTCGAAAGTCTTCTTCGCCAATTCCGGCTCCGAAGCCAACGACACCGCAATCAAGCTCGTCTGGTACTACAACAACGCCCTCGGCCGGCGGGACAAAAAGAAAATCATCGCCCGCCGCGGCGGCTATCACGGCGTGACCATCGCCACCGGCAGCCTCACCGGGCTCACCCGCAACCACACCGATTTCGACCTGCCGATCGACCGCTTCCTGCACGTCGACTCCCCGCACCACTACCGCGGCGCCAAACCCGGCGAGACCGAGGAAGACTTCGCCACCCGCCTCGCCGACGACCTCGAACGCACCATCCTATCCGAAGGCCCCGACACCGTCGCCGCCTTCATCGCCGAGCCGGTCATGGGCTCCGGCGGCGTCATCGTCCCGCCCGCCACCTATTTCGACAAGGTACAGTCCGTACTCCGCCGCTACGACGTGCTGTTCCTCGTCGACGAGGTGATCTGCGGCTTCGGCCGCCTCGGCGACATGTTCGGCTGCCAAACCTACAACCTGCAGCCCGACATGATCACCGTCGCCAAAGGCCTCTCCTCCGGCTATCAGCCGATCTCCGCCCTAATGGTCTCGCAACCGATCTACGAGGCGTGCTTGCGACAGAGCGACAAGATCGGCGTCTTCGGCCACGGCTTTACTTACTCCGGCCACCCCGTCTGCGCCGCCGTCGCGCTCGAAACCCTCGCCATCTACGAGGAGATGGACGTCGTCGGCCACGTCCGCGCCGTCGCCCCCGCGCTGCAGGACGGGTTGCGCGCCTACGCCGATCACGAACTGGTCGGTGAAGTGCGCGGCCTCGGCATGGTCGCCGGCCTCGAGCTGGTCCGCGACAAGGCGACCCGCGAGCCCTTCGCCCCGGAGCAGAACATCGGCCTATTCATCGAGCGCCGCTGCCAGGAGCACGGCGTCATCCTCCGCTCGCTCGGCGACACCCTGACCGCCGCACCCCCGCTGACTGCCGAGCGCGACACCATCGACGAGGTGGTCCGCGTTGTCGGCCTAGCCCTCGACGAAACGCTGGCTCACGTGCGGGCGCAGGCCTGGCGCTGAGCATGCGCTTGTCCCGCGCATTCTGTGTTGCCGCACTCCTCGCCATCGGCGCCGCCCACGCCGCAACCCCGCCCGACACGCTGGTCGTCGCCAAATCCATCGACGACCTGATCTCGCTCGACCCGGCGGAAGCCTACGAAGCCAGCGGCGGCGAGGTCATCACCAACATCTACGACCGCATCGTCCGCTACGAAGCCGACGACCTCACGCATCTCGTCGGCGGCGTCGCCGCGAGCTGGACCGTCAGCCAAGACGGCAAAACCCTCACCTTCACCCTCCGCCCCGGCCTGCACTTCTGGGACGGCACCCCGGTGACCGCCGACGATGCAGCCTTCTCGCTGCAACGCGTCGTGCTCCTGGACAAGACGCCCGCCTTCCTGCTCGCGCAATTCGGCTGGACCAAGGCCAATGTCGGCGAACTCGTGACTGCACCAGACCCCCTCACGCTCAAGCTGCAGCTCGCCGCGAACCTGGCGCCGAACCTGGTCCTCAGCATCCTGTCATCCACCATCGGCTCGGTCGTCGAGAAGCAGGCCGCCCTCGCCCATCAACAGGCCGGCGACCTCGGCAATGCCTGGCTCAAGACCAATGCGGCCGGCTCCGGCGCCTTCCAGCTCCGCTCCTGGCACGCCTCCGAATCCGTCATCATGGACGCCAACCCCGACTACCACCTCGGCGCGCCGGCGCTGCACCGGGTCATCATCCGTCACATACCGGATCCTTCGACGCAGCGCCTGATGCTGCAGAACGGCGACGCCGATATCGCCCGCAACCTGACCCCCGAGGCCGCGACCGCCGTCGCCGCCGACCCTTCCCTCAAGCTGCGCTACGTGCCCTCCGCCGACACCTATTACGTGGCGCTGAACCAATCCGACCCGCATTTGGCCAATCCCAAGGTCGTCGAGGCGCTGCATTGGCTGGTGGACTACCAGCAGATGGCAAACTCCTTCCTCAAGGGCCAGTTCCAAGTGGACCAGGCGTTCTGGCCCAAGGGTCTCTGGGCGTCGCTGGACAGCAACCCTTATAAGCTGGACGTGGCCCACGCGAAGGAGCTGCTCGCACAGGCCGGCTACCCCGACGGTTTCGACATCCAGATGGACGCGGCCGCCGACCCGCCCTGGTCGGAGATCGCCCAATCGCTGCAAGCCACAATGGCCCAGGCCGGCGTGCGGGTGCATCTGCGCACCAGCGAGCTGAAGCAATTATGGACCACCTACCGCGCGCGCCAGCACCAGATGCTGCTGATCGAGTGGTCGCCCGACTACCTCGACCCGCACACCAACGCCCAGACCTTCGTCCGCAACACCGACAATTCCGAGCATTCGACCGACCGCACCGTTGCCTGGCGCAACAATTGGGCGGACCCGGCACTCTCCGCCATCGTCGACCGCGCAGTCGCCGAGCGCGACCCCGATCGCCGCGCCGCCCTCTACCAGGACCTGCAGCGGACCGTGCTGCAGCGCGGCCCCTACCTGATCATGTTCCGCTCCACCACCCTGATCGCCGAGCGCCACGCCGTACAGGGCTTCGTCGTCGGCCCCTATTGGGACCTGGTCTTCTACCGCAAGGTCACGAAGTAGCTTACGCCGCGTCCCGCGCCCCAGCAGCGCCAATCCGCGCCAAATAGCCAATCGCCTCCGCGCGCGACACGACATCGCCATACTTGGCGTTGATGTCGAACAGCGCGGCCTCGTGCGGCGCCGGATGCCGGTCGCCGACACACTCGCGCGGCACGATGACGCGGAAACCGTGCTGGATGCCGTCCACCGCCGTCGCCCGCACGCAGCCCGAGGTCGAACACCCGGCCAGCAGGATCGTGTCGATGCCGAGCGCCGTCAGCGTCGGCGCCAGCGGGGTGGCAAAGAAGCTGCTCGGATAGGCCTTCTCGAACACGATATCCTCCGGCTCAGGCGCAATCGACGGATCGAACTCGCGCAGCGGTGCGCCCGCGACCATCTCGCGCAGCGCCGGGATCTTCTTGACGAACAGCCCGCCATCGATCCCCGAGGAATGGTAGACCGGCCGCGTGTGCAGCACCGGGATCCCGGCCGCCCGGGCGGACGCAATCAACGGCACGCTCGCCGCCACCGCCTCAACCACGCCCTCGCCATAGAAGGCCGCGCCCTTGGTCGTGTAGGCGCGCACGAAGTCGATCATGATCAGCGCCGGCCGGGTCCCATAGCCGACCTTGTGCTCATACAAACCACGATAGTTCTCGGCAGCCGTTTCCATGGGGAAAGCCTCCTCAGTTCTCGAAAAACACCGGCCCATACGCCGGCTGATCTTTCTTGCGTTCCACTTCGCGGCGCAAGGCCAGCGCATCCGGCGACCGATCCGCCAGCTCCCGCCAGCGCGCCAGATGCTCCGGCGTCAGTCTCGTCAACCCGCGCTGCTTTGCCAGCGCGGCAATCTCGGCGTCGGTCCAGTTCATGCGCTCACCTCCTCCATCGCCCGCCTCGCCCGCCACGGCGTCAGCGCCTCATACCCCGCCGCAATGTCCAAAATCATCGCTTCGCCCTGCCGGCGGCCGACGATTTGCCAGGCCAGTGGCAGCCCTTCCGGCGAGAAACCGATGCACTGGCACAGCGCCGGATGGCCCGACAAGTTGAACGGGGTCAGCATCGTATCCGTGGTGTAGGCGGTCATCTCCGGCTCCACGCCGAGGCGCGGCGCAACGTGCAGCGGCCCATAGGTGATGAGTGCATCATAGCTCGCAATTAATCGGTCGAACGCATCAGCGATCTGCCGCCGCCGTCGCAGCGCCGCGATGTAGTCCACCGCCGAGACCAGCGTGCCGCCGAGCAGCTTGTCGCGCAGCGCGAACCCCATCTGCTCCGGCCGCTCGCGCAGCTCCGCCTCATGAATCGCGGCAGATTCCGGCGGCCCGATCAGCCGCGTCACCGCGAAACACTCGGCGGCCGAGACGGGCAACTCCGCCGCTTCGATCACCGCCCCCGCATCGCGCAGCACGCCGATCGCCGTGGCGAATGCCGCACCCAACGGCGCGTCGGGCGCCGGCATGCCCGGCCCCGGCTCCGCCATGCAAGCGACCCGCAGCCCGGACAATCCGCGCCTCGACCCCGGCGCCCTACCCGTCAGCACTTGCAAAATCATCGCCGCGTCGCCGGCGGTCCAGGCCACGATCCCGGGAATGTCGAGCGAATAGCAGTTTGGCAAGATGCCGCTGCGATCGAGCACGCCCGGCGTCGGGATCAACCCCAGCGTGCCGGTGGCCGCCGCCGGCAGCCGGACCGAGCCGGTCGTGTCGGAACCCAGCGCGAACAGCGTCGTCCCCGCCGCCACCCCCGTGCCGGCCCCGGTGCTCGAACCGCCGGTGAAGCGCTCGGTGTCCCAAGGATTGCGCGCCGGCGGGAACGGCAGGTCGAAATACTCCCCGCCATTGCCGGTGCCATATTCCCAGGTCGTCAGCTTGCCGAGCAGGATCGCCCCCGCCTGCCGCAGCCGGGCCACCAGCGCCGCATCGTCCGCCGGCAGGTGGCCAAGCCGCAGCCGCGACCCCGCCTGCGCCGGCATCCCCGCCGTGTCGTAATTGTCCTTCACCGCAAACGGCAGCCCGTGCAGGGGCCCGATCCGCTGCCCCGCGGCGATCGCCCGCTCCGCCGCGCCCGCCTCGTCCCGCGCTCGGTCGGCCGCGACATGAACGAAGCTATGGATCCGGCCATCCACCGCAGCAATCCGCTCCAGAAACGCCTCGACCAGCGCGACCGGCGATACTTCGCCGCTGCCGACTAGATTGCTCGCTTCGCATACCGTCAGGCGCCAGAGCGGTTCCGCACCCATCACCCGTGGCTCCGTTCGAGAGGGAAATGACACGCCCCAGCATGTCCGCCCGCGCCTTCGACCAGCGGCGGATCGTCGCTCACGCAGGCCAGCGGCAAAGTCGCACCCTCGCTCCGCGCCGTCGCGACGCCCGGACCGGCCGCGACCCGGCGAGCCCGGTCGCAACGCGGGTGAAACCGGCACCCGCTCGGCAGACGCGCTGCCGAACCGATCTCGCCATGCGAAACGATGCGCGTCCGCTGCCGCTCGCGCACCGGGTCGGGGATCGGCACGGCGGACAGCAGCGTCGCGGTATACGGGTGTAGCGGCGCGCCATAAACCCGGTCGCGCGGCCCGATCTCGACGATACGGCCGAGATACATCACCGCCACCTGATGGCTGACATGGCGCACCACCGCCAGGTCGTGCGCAATGAACAGGAACGACAGATCGCCATCCCGCTGCAGATCGCGCAGCAGATTGATGATCTGCGCCTGGATCGACACGTCCAGCGCGGAAACCGGCTCGTCCAGCACCAGCAGCCGCGGATTGGTCGCCAGCGCCCGGGCGATGCCGATGCGCTGCCGCTGCCCGCCCGAGAACTGGTGCGGATAGCGGCCGGCCACCTTCGGATCCAGCCCGACCCGCCGCATCGTCTGCCGCAGCAGGCCCGCACGCTCGGCGCGTGGCACGCCGTGCACGCGCATCGGCTCGGCAATGATCGCGCCCACCGGCATGCGCGGATCGAGCGAGCCGTACGGATCCTGAAACACCATCTGCATCTTGCGCCGCAGCGCCCGCAGCCGGGCCTTCGGCAGCACCGTGATGTCCTCCCCGTCCAGCACCACCGCGCCCGACTCCGGCTCGATCAGCCGCAATACGAGCCGCCCCAGCGTGCTCTTGCCGCTGCCGCTTTCGCCCACCAGCCCCAGCGTCTCCCCGCGCCCAATCCGGAACGACACGTCGTCCACCGCCCGGATCACCTGCGGCGCCCCGAACAGCGCGCCGCGGCGGAACGTCCGGCTCAGATGGTCGACCTGCAGCAGCGGCGCGCTCACGCCGCCAGCTCCTGCCAGTGCAAACAGGCGCTGCGGCGACCCGTGCACCCGGCCTCGGCCAGCTTCGGCCGGGCCGTGCGGCAATCCTGGCGTCCCAAATCGCAGCGCGGCTCGAACGCGCAACCCGGCGGCAGCGCCAGCACGTCCGGCGGCTGGCCGGGAATGGTCGGCAGCGCCGCCTCCAGCGGAGCGTCCAGCCGAGGAATCGAGCGGAACAGCGCTCGCGTATAGGGATGCAGCGGACGGGCAAACAGCGCCGCCGCCTCCGCCAGCTCGACCACACGCCCCGCATACATCACCGCGACCCGGTCGGCATATTTCGCCACCAACCCCAGATCGTGCGTGATCAGCACCAGCCCCATGCCGGTGCTCCGCCGCAGCGCATCCAGCAGCTCGAGGATCTGCGCCTGCACCGTGACATCCAGCGCCGTCGTCGGCTCGTCCGCGATCAGCACTTTCGGCCCCAGTGCAATCGCCATCGCGATCAACACCCGCTGCCGCATCCCGCCCGAAAGCTGGTGCGGATAGGCGCGCAGCCGCCGCGCCGGCTCCGGGATCTGCACTTGCGCGAGCAGCGCCTCCGCCTGCGCCATCGCCGCGCGCCGGCCGATCCGCCGATGCGCGCGCAACACCTCGTAGATCTGGTCGCCGATCGTGAACACCGGGTTGAGCGCCGTCAGCGGATCCTGGAACACCATCGCAATCCCGGTCCCGCGCAACCGCCGCAGCGCCTCCTTCTCCAGCCGCGTTAGGTCCTGCCCGGCGAACAGCACGCTACCCGCCGCGACGAAACACGGCGGCGGCGCCAGCCCCAGCGCGGACAGGAAAGTGATCGACTTGCCCGACCCGCTCTCGCCCACCACCGCCAGCGTCTCGCCCGGCCCGACCGCCAGGCTGACATCCTCGATCAACGGCCGCATGCCCGAGGGCCCCGGAATGCCGGTGGTGAGGCGCCTAATGCTCAGCAGCGCCTCGCTCACAGCATCTTCGTGCCCGCCTGCTGGCGCAACTGCGGATCCAGCGTGTCGCGCAGCCCGTCGCCCAGCAGGTTCAGCCCGATCACCGTCAGCGCAATGCACAGCCCGGCCGACAGCGAGATCCAAGGATTGCTCGCGATGAACCCCTGGCTGTCGGCGATCACGTTGCCCCAGGTCGGCGTCGGCGGCTGCACGCCGATGCCCAAATAGCTCAGCCCCGCCTCCGACAGGATCGCCGAGGCCGCGCTCACCGTCGCCACCACGATCACCGGCGGCAGCGCGTTCGGCAGCACATGCATCAGCAGGATGGCGAACCCGCCCATGCCGATGGATTGCGACGCCTCGATAAACGGCCGCGGCCGGATCGTCAGCACCACCGAGCGCATCACCGCGGCAACCCGCGGCGTATAGGCGATCGCCACCGCGACAATCACCGAACTGAGCGAAGACCCGCGCACCGCGACAATGGCGAGCGCCAGCAAAAACCCGGGAAACGCTAGCAGGATATCGTTGCCGGCCATGATCAGCCGCTCCACCCAGCCGCCCAAGAACCCCGCGGTCGCCCCGATCGCGACCCCGAGCACCAGCGAGATTCCCACCACAGACAGCGCGACCTCGAGCGACACATGCGCGCCCCAGATCAAGCGGGACAAAACATCGCGCCCGAACTGATCCGTCCCCAGCCAATGCGCGGGGCCCGGCACGGCCAGCGTGTTCGCCAGATCGGTGTCGGTCGGCGAATAGGGCGCGATCCAGGGCGCCGTCAGCGCCACCACGCACAATATGGCCAGCAGCACCGAACCCGTGGCGAAGCCCTTATGCCGGGCAAACCGCCTCATGCCCGCCGCAACCGCGGGTCGATCACCAAATAGGCGATGTCGATCACCGTGTTCATCGCCACCACGGCGAGCGCCAGCACCAGCACGCCGGCCTGCACGAGCTGATAGTCGCGCGCCAGGATCGCCTTCAGGATCATCGAGCCGATCCCCGGCCGGCTAAATACCGCCTCGACCAGGATCGCG
This sequence comes from Acetobacteraceae bacterium, assembly GCA_965276815.1. Taxonomy (GTDB): domain Bacteria; phylum Pseudomonadota; class Alphaproteobacteria; order Acetobacterales; family Acetobacteraceae; genus JAVVHH01. The sequence continues at coordinate 424,633 of CBDIBE010000007.1, forward strand.
CTGCCCAGCGAAAGCGCGAACGTCACGCCAATAATCGCCAGGATCGGGATCAGCGCATTGCGCAGCACGAGCCGATAGACGATCCGCCGCTCCGGCACCCCCAGGGCGCGCGCGACCCGCACATGCTCCTGCGCCAGCGCCTCCAGCATGGTCGAGCGGGTCAGCCGCGCAATATAGGCCGCCGTCGACACCCCGAGCACCAGCGCCGGCAGCGCCAAGTGATAAAGCTGCGCCCCAAGCGATTCCCCGCCCCCCGAGCCGAGCGCCGGAAACAGGTGCACCTCATGCGCAAGCAGCAGCACCGCCACCAGCCCAACCCAGAACACCGGAAACGAAATCCCCAGCAGCCCCCCGGCCATCGCCAGCACGTCGAACCAGCTCCCCGGCTTCCGCGCCGTCGCGATGCCCAGCGGCACCCCGATCGCGATCGCGATCGCCAGCCCGCCAAAGCCCAGCGCCGCCGATGGCGGCAGGCTGTCCATCACCTCGTCCAGCGCCGGCGCGCCCGTCACCACCGACTGGCCCAAATCGCCCTGCAGCGCGCGGCCCACGAAGCGCGCATATTGCACCAGCAACGGCTGGTCGAGCCCGAGATCCGCCCGCAAGGAAGCCACCGCTTCCGGCGTCGCGTAATCGCCCAGCATGGCCGTCGCCGGGTCGCCGGGGATCAGCCGGATCAGAAAGAACACCAGCGTCACGATCCCGATCACCGTCACCGCCATCTGCAGCAACGTCTGCAAGCCGTAGCGCAACAATCAATTAACCCTTTAGGGAGACGGAATACACCTGAACGGTGAACAACGAATTCTGCACCAGCCCCTGCACGTTCGCCCCGCGCGCCAGGAACAGCTCCTCGGCATAGATCGGGATCACCGGCAGGTCGGTCATCGTCTTGCGCAGGATCTGGTGATAGATCTCGGTCCGCGCCGGGATGTCCTGCGTGGCGGCCAGCTTGGCCAGCAGGTCCTCGATCCCCGTGTAGTGCGCCGTGTTCAGACCCGGCGGGAACGATTTCTTCGAGAACAGCGTCAGGATCGGGCTGTCCGGGTCGGGTGGCCCGACCACCCCGGTGATGCAGGTCGGGATATCGCCCTTGCTGCGCGCTTGCAGGTAGGCGCCGCGCTCGAGGATTTTTATGGTCGTCTTGATGCCCACCCCCGCCAAATCGCTGGCGATCGGCACCATCAGCTTGTCGTATGGGTTAGCCGCCACGCTGATCAGCTCGAGCGGGAAGCCCTCGACGCCGGCCGCCTTCAACAGCGCCCGCGCCTTGTCGGGGTCATACGGGTATCTCGGCACGTCGTCGGTGTATTCGGGAAACGACGGCGTCAGCGCGCTGTATGCCTCCCCACGCGTGCCCTTGAAGAACCCATCCACGATCGCCTTGCGGTTGAAGCCGTAAGCGATCGCCTGGCGCACCCGCAGATCATCGAGCGGCTTGACCGTCATGTTGAGCACGAGGTTGTTGGTGTGGTTGGCCGCGCGCTGCAGGACCGTAATGCCCTGCGCCGCCTTCATCCGCTGGATGACCGCGGGCTCCTGCAGGGCGTAGAAAATATCGATCTCGCCATTCTCCAGCGCGATTGCCGCCGCGGTCTCGTCGCGGATAATGCGGAAGACGACGCCGTCCACTTTCGGCGCGCCCTCGAAATAGGCCGGGTTCGCCTTCAACCGCACCTCGTTGCCGGGCGACCAGCGCTCGAAGCTGAACGGCCCGGTGCCGACCGGCTGCAGCGGATAGCGCTGCTCCCCGATCGCGGCCAACGCCTTGCGCGACACCATCCAGCCTTGGTTGAACGCCGTCAGCTTCTGCAGCACCCCCGGGTTCGGCGCGGCCAGCAGGACGCGCACGGTCAGCGGATCCGGCGTCTCCACGCCGCTGATGCCTTCGAACTGGCCGACATAGGCGCTGTTGGTCGAGGGCTTCTTCACCCGCTCGATCGAGAACTTCACGTCGTCCGAGGTGAAATCGCCGTAATTCTTGTGCCAGGTGACGCCGCTGCGCAGCTTGAACACATACGCCTTGCCGCCATCCTCGATCGTGTAGGACGTCGCCAGGTCAGGCACGATCTTATTCGTCGCCTGATCATACTTCAGCAGGCCGTTATAGATATTGCCGGCGACCGTCTGGTTCTCGATCTGGAAGATGCGCGCGGGATCGAGGTTGCCGATATCGGACGAAATCCGCACCCGCAGCGTACGCTCCTCCGCCCTCGCCCGGCCCGGCGCGCCGATCGCCGACGCCGCGGCCCCGCCGGCCAGCAGGCGCGCGGCATCGCGGCGCGTAATCCCGCTACTCATGCCCGCTTCTCCGGCATAAAACGGGCCGGGTCGAACACATGCGCCGGCTCGTCCCCCCGGTCGCGATCGCGCGGCAGCCGCTCCAGCATCTCCTGCACCCGAGCATGCGCCGCGAACAGATCGTCCTCGAACTCCGCCGGCAGATCGAGCCCGGCAAACCGGGCCATCATCAGGATCTCGTCGCGGTTCGGCTTGTAGACCATGGCGGCGTCCCCTCTCACATCAGGTCTGGCACGCGCCGATGCCAATCCGTTTCCCGCTGGTAGGCGTCGCCGCAACGATACACCGTCGCCTCGTCGAACGGCGCGCCACCGAGCTGCAGCGAAATCGGCAGCCCATCCGACGAGAACCCGCACGGCAGCACCATAGCAGGGTTGCCGGCCAGCGAGAACGGCATCGTCACCAGGCGCAGCCCCTTGAAGAAATCCGCCCCCTCCGGATCGTTCGGATCCGCCGTCGACAGCCAGCCCGCCGTCGCCAGGATGTCGTATCGCCCGAACATGGCGAGTAGCTTGCGCGCCAGCTCGTTCCGCCACTTGACCGCCAGCAGATAATCCTCCGCGCGGATCAGCGCGCCACCTAGCACGCGCTGCCGCAGCTTCTGGCTGAACAGGCCGGGCCGCTTGCGCATGTTCTCCGCGTGCACCGAAAACAGCTCGGCGGACGAGATCATCGTTTTGCAGTCGATATAGGGCTGCAGGTCGCCGAGATCGACCTCTTCCACATCAGCTCCCATGCTCGCGAGCTGCGCCACCGCACTGTCCACTGCCGCAACGACCTCGGATTGCGCCTCGTCCGCGTACCAGCCGCGGACATGGCCGATCCGTAGCCCGGCGACGCTCCCGGTCAGCGCGCTCCGATAATCCTGCACCGGCCGGTTGGCGGAACTCGGATCCACCGCATCGTGCCCGGCCATGGCAGCCAGCATGATCGCGTTATCCTCGACCGAAACCGTGATCGGCCCGCAATGATCGAGCGAATAGGTGTTGGGCACCACCCCGGTCCGGCTGACCAGCCCATAGGTCGGCTTCATCCCCACAACACCGCAAGCCGCTGCCGGCCAGCGCACCGAGCCGCCCGTGTCCGTCCCCACCGCCGCCGGCACGAAGCGCGCGCCGACCGCCGCACCCGAACCGCTCGAAGAACCCCCCGGCAAATGCCGCGTGCTCCACGGGTTCAGCGCCGGCGGAAACGGCAGGTCCCAGGCCGGGCCGCCAATCGCATATTCGAACGTCGCCGTCTTGCCCAGCAGGATCCCGCCTGCCTTGCGCAGACAGGCGGCCACCGCCGCATCGCGCGCCGGCACCCGCTCGATGTCCTGCTGCGAATGCGACGTCGTGCGCAGCCCAGCCGTGTCGACATTGTCCTTCAGCGCGAAAGGAATGCCATGGAACGGCCCGCGATCCTGCCCGGCCGCCAGCTCCGCCTCCGCTTCCTTGGCGGCGCTTCGCGCTCCCACTTCGTCGACCGTGATGAAGCTGTGCAATGCGTTGTCGTATCGCGCGATGCGAGCCAGGAAGGCGTCCACGATCGCCGTCGGCGTCGTCTCCCGGGCGCGGATCGCCCGCCCCAGCTCGGCCACACCGGCGGTGATGAGCTGGTCCTCAGCGTGATCGATCGTCTGGACGTGCGACATGGAAGACACTATCCAAGAACCATGCCAGCTGGCACCGCACGGCAGCGGCCCGTATGGTTGCAACAAAGGGCCCGATTTGCAGGCAGCCGGCGCTGCATCGGGCGGCAGTCTATCGTTACGATTGGAGATCAGTGATGAACGAGGGAGAACTCAAGTATCACCAGGCCGGGCTTGGCCGTCGCATCGGCTTCGGCGAGCGTCCCGCAATCCTCGTAGTGGACTTCAACAAGGGCTGCACCGACCCGGCCTCGCCGTTGCCGCCGCTGATGGATCTCAGCGCGGAAATCCGCGCCACGCGCCGGCTCATCGATCTTGGCCGCGCGGCCGGCGCACTGATCGTCTACATGACCATTGGCCCGATCCGCGAAGACCTGCAGGATTTGGGGCCGCTAGGCTTCAAAGTGCCTGGCCTGCGCATCTTCACCGAAGGATCCGTCTGGTCGGAGATCAACGACGGGCTGGAAGTGCTGCCGCAGGACTACCTGGTGTGGAAGAAGTGGCAGTCCGCCTTCCACGGCACCGACCTGCTCAGCATCCTCATCCATCGCCGAATCGACACGGCCATCGTGACCGGCTGCGTCACCAGCGGCTGCGTCCGCGCCACTGTGGTCGACGCCTGCACCAACGGCTTCCGCGTCATCATCCCGCGCGAATGCGTCGGCGACCGCACCACGGTGATCCACGAGGCCAACCTGTTCGACATGAACGCCAAGAACGCTGACGTCATACAAGTTGCGGAAGTGGAGTCCTATTTGCGCGCCCATATCCGCACCAACACCGCCGCTTAATCGCCGACCCCGAGCATGCACCGCGCCTCCTCCGGCGTGGCGACCTCCCGCCCATAGCTCCGCGCCATCTCGGCGACCCGGCGGACCAGTTCCGCATTCGTCGGCGCTCCCAGCTCCGCATAATCATGGTCGCCAATCCCGATCGACACGTGCCCCCCAAGCTGGATCGCCTGCGCCGCCGTCGGAAACAAATTCCCCGGCTTGCTGTTCACCGACCACTCGATCGGCCGATCCGGCATCACGTCGAGAAACGCCCGCAACCCAGCAGGCGTCGGCGGATGCCCGCCGAGCTGCCCGCCCCCAGTATGCACCAGCAGCACGTAAGCCGGGTCCGGCAGCAACCCCATGTCGAAGAAGGGCTCGATCGTCCGCACGAACGGGATCGCCCAGCACGCCAGCACCGGCCGCACGCCCAGCGAGGCGAACGTGCGCAACAAATAGGTCAGTGTCGCAGTTGAATTGACGTAGCTCTTGTCAGTCGAGCCGTAGGATTTTTTGGCTGCGTCGTAAATGTCGATATTCGTGCTGCCCAGATCGACCGACGCAAACTCCGGCGCCAGCCCATCATCGACCAAACGTCGTATATGCCCGCTCCGCGCCTCGTCGCCGCTGATCGTGATCTGCCCCAGCGTCGGATGCAGGATCAGCCGGCTCGCCTCGCGGATCGCGCGAATACTGTCCCGATACGCCTCATACTCATGCGCCGGCGACCCATCTGACTTGCGCGCATGGAAGTGCAATATCGACGCCCCCGCCGCCTGCACCGCTTCGGCGTCGCGCGCCAGCTCCTCGGCGGTCCACGGCACATGCGGGTTCACATCCCGCATCATGTATTCGTTGACCCGTGCCTCGATGATCAGCTTCTTCATTTGTTCCCCCCGCAGCGGCTTATGGCGCCAGCTCACTCCGCTGGCTTGAGCGCCTGCCTCCCTGGCCGCGCATGCCCGCTCACATTCGCGCCGTCGCCCGGATGCAGCAGCAAGAAGCCGGGCGCGGATAGCAAGGTGATGCCGGCAACAATCAGGAACGCCATGTGGAAGTCGCCGACCGTCGGCAGCTCGCCTGGTCCGGCCACCAAGGCCAGCACGACCGCCGCGATGGAGACGCCGAACGAGATCGTCAATTGCTGGATGACTCCGCCGAGGCTCGTGCTGCGGCTCAGCGTCGATGCCGGCATATCGGAATAGGTCAGCGTGTTGGTCGTGATGAACTGCGTGCCGCGCGCAATGCCGAAGATCATCACATGCGTGACGATTAGCCAATGCGGCGTCGAAGCCCGCATAAAAGCGAAGGCCGCTATCACCGCGGACGTGAATATTGCGCCAGCAAACAGCACACGCTTGAAGCCCCACACGCGCAGCATCAAAAGGGACACCGGCCGCACGATCAGCGCGCCGAGGCTCATCACGAAGGTCAGCGACCCCGATTCGATCGGGCTGAGCCCGAACCCGATCTGCAGCATCAGCGGCAGCATGAATGGCACGGCATTCGCGCCGGTCCGGCTGAGCCCACCGGACAGCGAGCTGATCCGGAACGTGCGATGCGCGAACAAGCCGAGATCGAGCACCGGGTCCTTGTGCCGCCGCGCGTACACGCCATAGGCCAGCAGCAACAACACCGCCGCCGCCAGCAATCCCAGCGTCCCCGACCGCGGCATAACCGGATGCCCCACCGCCTCAAGCGCGAATTGCAGGAAGGCGAGCCCGGCGCCGCACAGCAGGAAGCCCACCACGTCGAAGCGCGGCGGCCGGCTCAGCCGCGCGTCATCCACGTAGCGCAGCGCCAGCGCGATGCCGAGCACGCCCGGCGGAATGTTCACGTAGAACAGCCACCGCCAGTTCGCATAGGTGGTGAGAAACCCGCCAATGAGCGGCCCGGCCGTCGGACCGATCACTGCCGGAATCGTCACATAGGTCATCGCGGTCAGCAATTGGCTGCGCGGGAACGCCCGCAACAGGATCAGCCGTCCCACCGGCGTCATCATCGCGCCGCCAAACCCTTGCAGCACGCGCATCGCCACCATCTCGGGCAGATTGACGGCCAGACCGCACAGGCCGGAGGCGACCGTGAAGATCAGCAGCGCCGCCACGAACACCCGGCGCGTGCCGAAGCGATCGGCGAACCAGCCGCTGACCGGGATGAACACTGCCAGGCTCAGCACGTAGCTGGTGATCGCCACGCTCATCATCAGCGGCGTGGTGCCGAGGCTTTTGGCGATATCGGGGATCGCGGTGGTGATGATGGTGGAGTCGAGCTGCTCCATCATGAAGGCGAAGGCGACCGTCAGCGGTATGATGTAGCGCAGCTTGCGGCTGCGCATCGCCGCAAACTCGCTCTCGCCAGACTCTGGTTCCGTGGTCCCTGGCAGGGTGTCGCTCCGCTCCGTCACCCGCCTTGTATGAGCATGGCCGCCTCGCCTCAAGCGCTCCAGAGTTGCCGCAGCCCCGCTTGCGGGTCGGTATCCAGGATCGGCGCCAGCGCCGTGGCGATCGCCAGCAACCGCGCATCGCTGCAGCGCGGCCCCACCAGCGTGACGCCCACCGGCAACCCCTTCGGCCCATGCATCACCGGGATCCCGACGCACGGCACATGCAGCAGCGTCCAATTCGAGTTGAAGATGGCGTTGCCCGTCGTGTGCAGGCCTTCCGGCGCCTCGCCCGGCGCGCTCGGCGTCAGCACGACATCCAGCTCGGGCCCGAACAGCGCGTCGAACACCGGCCGCGCCTGGTCGGCCACCGTGTAGCTCGCCAGCACCTGCGCCGGCATCAGGCCCTGCTTGTTCTCCGACCGCTCCTTCAGCTCGGTGGCCATCAGCCCCGGCGCCCCCAGCAATTCCGGCAAGAACGCCACCATCGCCTCGGCGTAGATAATGTCCTTATGCGCCGCCGCGAGCCCGTCGCAAGGCGGCGGCAGCTCGAGATCGGTGACGATCGCCCCCGCGCCCTCCAGCCGCTTGCCCGCCAGCATCAGCGCCGCCTCGCCCGCCGGCTCGATATGCTCCCACACCGGGCTGCGGCACAGCCCGACCCGCAACCCCTTCGGCGCCACCGTCTCGACCTCCGCCCGGCGCGCCAGCCGGAACGCTTCCGCGACCAGGATCAGATCGTCGACGCACCGCCCATACCAGCCGACCGTGTCCAGCGTGCACGACGCCATCTTGAGCCCCTCGCGACTCACCGCGCCCCAAGTCGGCTTCATGCCGTAAATCCCGTTGAACGAAGACGGCCGGATATGCGAGCCGCCGGTCTGCGTCCCGAACGCGAGCGGCACGTGGAAATCGCCAACCGCGGCCCCCGAACCGGACGACGAGCCGCCCGGCGTGTGCGCCGGATTATATGGGTTCCGCGTCAGCGCCTTGCGCCCGGCCGAGGCGAACTCGACCGTATCGGTCTTGCCCAGGATCAGGCCGCCCGAATGCCGCGCCACCGCCACCGCCGCCGCATCGCGCCCGACCTGCATCCCGGCATAGATCGGCGAATTCTGCGTCGTCGGCATGTCCGCCGTGTCGTACACGTCCTTCACGCCCCAAGGCAGCCCGTGCAGCACGCCCTTCGGCGCCAGCTTGTCGAGCTCGCGCGCGTTGCGGATCGCCTGTTCCGGATCGAGATACAGCCAGGCACGCACCACCGGGTCGCGCGCCGCGATGCGCGCCAAGCAGGAGCGGACCAGTTCCTCGCACGACAGACGCTTCTCCGCGATCAGCGCCGCGGCGGCACTCGCAGTAAGTTGGCTCGGCTCGGTTGCGGCCGAAGCGGCTGAGAGCTGGGTGAGTGGCATGTCCATGTGCGAACTCCGCTATTTCAGGTGATGTCGACAGGCGTTAGATCTTGGAACCAGCTTTGCGCCTGCACAAATCCCTTCAACCGCGGCGACAGCGCGCGCGGGTTGAGGTCGTGCACCACCCAGGCCCACATCGACAAATCGACGGCGCGGGCATGCAGCTCCGCGAGCAGCGCCTCCTGCTTGGCCGGGTCGAACTCGACCGACGCGCGGGCGGCCAAATCGTCGGCCGTTGCATCCTTGAAGAAGCCCCAGTCAAGCCCGCGCGGCGGCGCCATCTCCGACCAGGTCGACTGGATAATGCTGGTCGGGTCGCTCGCGCCTAACGAGTTGTTGAGCGCGTGCGCCCCCTTGTTCTCCGGCGCCATCGCCCCGGCGCGTCGCCGCGCGCGCAGCGACTCCCAATCCATCGCGTCGAGCTTCACCGCGAACCCGACATCCTCGAGGTTCTCTTTGATCGCCTCGTTCATCGGCAACGGCTGCATCTGCCCCGACCCGGCCGTCGAAATCAGGAACGTCACCTGGCACGGCTTCCCAGGACCATACCCGGCCTCCGCCAGCAGCTTGCGCGCCTGATCCGGATCATACCGCACATCGATCGTCGGCTTCCCAAACCACGGATGACCCGGCGGCACCATCCCCTTCGCCGGAATCGCCGTCCCCCCAAGCAGCGTGCACAGCCCATCCCGATCGATGGCGTAATTCATCGCCAGCCGCACCCGCACGTCGCGGAACGGGCTATCCGGCAACGTGCTGTAGAGATATGGCCAGATATGCGGATACGTGTTCGTCACGATCTGCATGCCCGCCTGCTTGAGCTGCGGGATCGTGTCCGGCGGCGGCGCCTCGACCCAATCGATCTGCCCGTTCAGCAGCGCCGCCACCCGCGTCACCGCATCGGGCATCGGCAAGATGACCATACGGTCGCATTTCGGCACCCGCTGCTTGTCCCAATACGCCGCGTTGCGCACGAACTCGACCCGCTCCCGCGGCACCACCTTGTCGACCGCCCAAGGCCCAGTGCCCGACGGCTGCATCGCCACCTTTGTCCAATCCCGTCCCATCGCCTCCCAACGCGCCGGGCTGGACATCAAAATGTTGACCAGCTCGTACGGCAGATTGGCGTCCGGCTGCTTGGTCACGATCTCGACCGTCACCGGATCGATCACCCGATAGCTCGCCAGCACCCCCGACCAGGTCGCCGCCTGCGCCGCCTGCGCCGAATCGAATTGCGGCGCCGTCGAAGTGATCAGCTTGTCGAAGTTCCACACGACCGCATTCGCGTCGAACGCCGACCCATCGTGGAACTTCACGTCGTCGCGCAAACGGAACGTCCACTTCGTTTTATCGGCCGCATCGACCTGCCAGCTATTCGCCAGCGCCGGTCGCAGCCGGGCCGGCCGGTCGGCATGCGACAAATCCCAATTCACCAACCCGTCATAAGCGGTCATGCCCATGAAGCGGACGCCCTCGCTCCCCTGGCTCGCCTGGCCCGTCGTCAGCGGAATATCCGCCGAGGTCATCGCGACGCGGAGCACTTTCTCCGCGGCATAGGCCGGCGCCGCGGCCAACGCGCTCGCGAGCACGCCTTTGGTGAACGTTCTACGATCCATCGGCATTTTCCGGTCCGGCCGTGGGAAGAGCGGCAAGCTCCCGCCTGGACTCGCAAGCGCTATGCCACCACGCCCTACTCGCTCGGCAAGCTCCGAAAGGGATCATGGCACGCCACCCCGACCGCCCCGAAGTGCCGCACGTTTCGGGTCAGGACCGTGTAGCCACGGATCTGCGCAGTGGCGGCAATCGCCAGGTCGGCAAGGCCAGGAGCATGCCCCCAGCCGCGCGCCTGGTCGGACAGCCGGCCCAACATGCGAGCCGTGGCGACATCCAGCGTCAAAACTCTATCGGTGTAGAGGTGCAGCAGCGTCTCGAGCCATTCGGCCAACCGGTCCGCTTTCCGATGCGCAGCTTCGCGCCTCGCCTTGGCGATGCCGTCCTCAACCTCGGCAACGGTGATCACCGAGACATAGAGAAACTCGCTGTTCCGCTCCATCCAGCCGATGACGTCGCTCGCCGCTGCGGTTTTGGTCGGCGCGCCCGCCGACAAGACGTTCGTGTCGACCAGGTACACGCAATCAGAGGTCCGGATCCCGCATGGCGCCAGGCTCTCTTGCCGGAAGGTCATCCGGCTCTAGCGGCGCCTCCATCAGGAGCCGCCCGAAGGACGGCACGCGGGACAGGCGCTCCCAATCCTCGAAGCTGAGCACCACGGCCTCGCGCCTGCCGTGCCGGGTGATGATGGAGGGCTCGCCTTGGCGGGCCTGGTCGATCACCGCCGACAGAGTTGCCTTGGCCTCGCGCAGCTGAATCTCGTGCATGGCATCCTCACCGTGACTACTGTGGTCATAGTAACTTCTGCACGCGTTAAGGGCAAGGCTGTCATCGTGTCATGTTGAGCCTAATTTCCAGGCTTCTCCGGCCGGACCAACCCAACTCGGGCGTTATAATCGGCAATTCGGCTAGCACATGCATGCGCATGCGGCAGAGTTGCTGCACTGCACACCAACTCCGCCAATCGACCGCGTCTGGCATGCCTCTTGCTGACCAGGTCTCTTGCTCAACGAGTACGCAGCTGCTTGGCGATGCGTCGATGAACGCTCGAACCCGGAGACCTTGGATGACCGAAACGCCGCTGAGCCGTGAAGAGATCGTCGTGCTCGCCAAGCGCGCCGGGCTCGATCTAGCGCCACCCTATCTCGACGAACTCGCCGAAGCCTACGGCTACGTGCAGCAGATGGTCGCCCGCCTGCCCCGCAGCCGGCCGCGCAGCGACGAGCCGGCGCATGTCTTCGCGCCGGCCACCTTCGTGCCGCAGGAGCACCAGAAATGACGGCCCTGCATTACCTGACGCTCGCCGATGCCGGTCAACTCATTGCCGCCAAGAAGCTCTCGCCCGTCGAACTGACCGACGCCTACCTCGACCGCATCGACACTCTCGATTCCCAGCTCGACAGCTTCGTCACCGTGACTGCCGACCGCGCCCGCCGCGAAGCCCGCACCGCCGAAGCGGAGATCATGTCCACGGGTCCGCGCAGCAAGCTGCACGGGATTGCCTACTGCCTGAAGGACATCTACGACACCGCTGGGATCCGCACGACCGCGCAATCCAAGCTGCTCGCCGACAACATACCCACCCGCGACTCCTTCTGCGGCGAACGCCTGACCCAAGCCGGCGCCGTGCTGCTCGGCAAGAATGCGACCTGGGAATTCGCCCATGGCGGCCCGTCCTGGGACGTGCTGTTCCCGCCGGCGCGCAATCCCTGGAACACCGATCACTCGCCCGCCGGGTCATCCTCCGGTTCGGGCGCCGCCGTCGCCGCCGGCCTGGCCCCGGCCACGATGGGCTCGGACACCGGCGGCTCCATCCGCGGCCCCGCCGCCGCCAACGGCATCGCCGGCCTAAAGCCAACCTATGGCCTGCTCAGCCGCCGCGGCGTCATCCCCAACTGCTTCTCGCACGACCATGCCGGCCCCCTCGCCTGGACCTCCGAAGACCTCGCCATCCTGATGCAGGTCGTCGCTGGCCACGACCCCGAGGACCCCGGCTCGGCCAACGTCGCCATCCCCGACTACACCTCCGCCCTGACCGGCGACGTCAAGGGCCTCGTCATCGGCGTTCCCTGGCGCTGGCTCACCGAAGAACTGCCCCTCACCGGCCCCACAAGCGCCGCCTTCGACGCCGCGCTCGAAGTCTACACGGCGCTCGGCGCCGAAATCCGCGAAATCTCCCTGCCCGCGCTCAAGCAGTTCGAGGACGCCAAGAAGACCATCGCCCTGGTCGAGCTGTTCAGCATCCACGCGCACGACCTGCGCACGCGCCCGCACCTCTTCGGCGCCAGCCTGCGCTACCGCATCATCGCCGGCGGCCTGATCCGCGGCGAGGACTACGTGCAAGCGATGCGCGCCCGCACCGATCTCGCCCGCGCCATGCAGCAAGTCATGGCGACCGTCGACATGATGATGCTGCCCACCGCCGAGCCCGCCCCCAAGCTCGAACCGGTGCCGCCGCAATCCCTGTTCACCAAGTCGAGCTTCACCACCGCCTTCAACGTCGGCGGCAACCCGGCGCTCTCGATCTGCAGCGGCTTCAACGATGCCGGCCTACCCTTCTCGCTCCAAATCGTCGGCAAGCTGTTCGACGACGCCAACGTGCTCCGCGTCGGCGACGCCTATGAGAAGGCGACGCCCTGGCGCGAGCGTCGCCCGGTCCTCACCGCCCGCGCGACGGCCTGAGCGATGCTTACCCGCCGCTCCGCCCTCGCCGCCGGCGCCGCCACCGCCCTCCTCCCGAGCCTTCCCGCCCGGTCGGCCCCGCCCAACACGTTGCGCGTCGCCATGACCATGGCCGACATCCCGCTCACCACCGGCCAGCCCAGCCAGGGCGGCGAGGGCCAGCGCTTCTTCGGCGTCACCATGTACGACGCGCTGATCAACTGGGACCTCTCCCGCGCCGAGATCACCGCGCCCATGACCCCGGGTCTGGCCCTGAGCTGGTCGGTCGACCCCGAGACCAAGACCGTCTGGACCTTCAAGCTGCGCCCCGGCGTAAAATTCCACGACGGCAGCCTGTTCGACGCCGCCGCCGCCGTCTGGAACCTCGACAAGCTCATCAACAAAGACGCCCCGAACTACGACCAGGCGCAGGCGACGCAAGGCGCCACCTACGTCCCCTCCGTCGCCTCCTACCGCGCCACCGACCCAATGACGGTCGAGATCACCACCAAGGCGCCCGACGCCGTCTTCCCCTACCAAGTCACCAACATCTACATGTCGAGCCCGGCGCGCTGGAAGGAAATGGGCGGCGACTGGACCAAAGTCGCCAACCACCCCTCCGGCACCGGCCCCTGGATCCTCGACAGCTACACCCCGCGCGACCGCGCCTTCCTGCACCGCAACGAGGCCTATTGGGACCCAAAACGCGTTCCAAAAACCGAGAAGCTGGTCCTCATCGCCATGCCCGACGCCTCCACCCGCACCGCCGCCCTGCTCTCCGGCGAGGTCGACTGGGTCGAGGCCCCGCCGCCCGACGCCGTGCCGCAGCTCAAAGCCTCCGGCATGCAGGTCGTCACCAATGTCTACCCGCACGTCTGGCCGTACCAGCTCAGCACGCTCCCCACCTCGCCCTTCCACGACGTCCGCGTCCGTAAGGCCGCCAACCTCGCCATCGACCGCGACGGCCTGGTCAAGCTGCTCGGCGGCCTCGCCGTCCCCGCCAAGGGCATGGTCACCCAGAGCAGCCCCTGGTTCGGCAAGCCGACCTTCGACCTGCGCTACGACCCCGACGAAGCGCGGCGCCTCCTCAAGCAAGCCGGCTACGGCCCCGACAAACCGGTCAAGATCAAGGTCCTCATCTCCACCGCCGGCTCCGGCCAGATGCAGCCGCTGCCGATGAACGAGTTCATCCAGGAAAACTGGCAGGACTGCTGGTTCGACGTGACCTTCGACACCATGGACTGGGAGTCGCTGCGCGCCCGCCGGCGTGGCGGCGTGGACGCGCCGGAGAACAAGGGCGCCGACGCGCTCAACAACTCCTGGAGCTTCGTCGACCCCGATATCGGCCTGATCACCGCGAGCTGGAGTAAGATGAAACCGCCGGCCGGCGTGAACTGGGGCGATTTCAGCGACCCGGTCGCCGACGACCTCGCCGCCAAGGCCAAAGTCGAGTTCGACCCGGCCAAGCAGAACGCCCTCCTCGCCCAACTCCACGCCCGCATTGTCGATCAGTCCATGTGGGTCTGGGTGGTGCACGACCTGAACCCCCGCGCGCTGGCCCCCAACGTCAAAGGCTTCGTCTCCGCCCAGGCCTGGGTGCAAGACCTCACCCCGGTCAGCGTCGGATAGCAGCGCGTGCACCTCTACGTCCTGCGCCGCCTCGCCTACACGATCCCGATCATCATCGGCGTCACCCTAGTGTGCTTCTCCTTCATCCACCTCGCTCCCGGCGACCCAATCAGCGCCGTCCTGCCCGAAAACGCGTCGGCCGAGGTCATGGAGCAGATCAAGGCCGCCTACGGCTTCGACAAGCCGCTGCCGCTCCAATATCTGATCTGGTTCAGCAACGTCCTCCACGGCGATTTCGGCCTCTCCATCATGAGCCGGCGGCCCGTGCTCAGCGAAGTGGCCCCCGCCATGGCCAACACCGCGCTGCTCGCTTTCGCCGCCATCCTGCTGAGCCTGGTGCTCGGCGCCGGCATGGGCCTGATCGCCGGCATGACCGACCGCCGCGCCACCGACCGCACCGTCAGCGCCGTCTCCGTCTTCGGCATCTCGATCCCGCATTACTGGCTCGGCATGGTTATGGTGGTGGTCTTCGCCGTGAAGCTGCGCGTCCTGCCCGCCACCGGCATGGGCCCCGACGGCGCCGACCTCACCGCCTTTGGCGCCGACGATTTGCGCCATCTGCTGCTGCCCGCGATCACCCTCTCCATGATCCCCACCGGCATCATCGCCCGCACCGTGCGCGCCTCCGTCGCCGAGGTCCGCCGCCAGGAATTCGTGCAAACCCTGAAGGGCAAAGGTTTGCGCCGCAACCGCATTTTTCTGCACGTCATCAAGAACGCCGCGCCCCCGGCGCTGGCCATCATGGGCCTGCAATTCGCCCAATTGCTCGGCGGCTCGATCCTGGTCGAAACCGTCTTCTCCTGGCCCGGCACCGGCTTCCTGCTCAACGCCGCCATCACCACGCGCGACCTGCCCCTCCTGCAGGGCACCGTCATCGTGCTCGCCTCGTTCTTCGTGCTGACCAACCTCCTCGTCGACATCCTACAAACCCTGTTCGACCCCCGAGTGAGCCGCACGTGACCGCCGAAACCGTCCCCAGCACCACATTCGCGCCCCCCGCCCGCGCGCCATCCTTCCGGCGGCAAACGCGCGGCTTCTGGCGCCGCGTGCTGCTGCGCATGTCGCGTGACCGCGTCGCGATCGTCTGCTCCATCATCCTGCTCGCGATCGTCCTCTCGGCGATCTTCGCCCCGCTGATCGCCCCAGCCGACCCCTACAAGACCAGCATGCTCCGCCGTCTCCTCGCCCCCGGCGAGCGCGGCTACCTGCTCGGCACCGACGAGCTCGGCCGCGACATGCTCTCCCGCCTGCTCTATGGCGGCCGCGTCTCGCTCTCCATGGGCCTCGCACCCGTGGTCGTGTCGACCGTGATCGGCGGTTTCCTGGGCGTCGTCGCCGGGTTCTACGGCCGCCACGTCAACATGGTCATCATGCGCGTGGTCGACGTCTTCTACGCCTTCCCCTCCGTCCTGCTCGCCGTCGCCATGGCCGGCGTGCTCGGCTCCGGCATCGGCAACAGCCTGATCTCGCTCACCCTCGTCTTCATTCCGCCGATCGCCCGCGTCGCCGAAAGCGTCACCACCCAAGTCCGCAACCAGGACTTCGTCGAGGCCGCCCGCGCAACCTCCGCCTCCTCGCTGCGCATCATCCTCGAGCACGTGCTGGCCAACGTCACCGGCCCCATCCTGACCTACGCCTCCAGCCTGGTGCCGGTCTCCATCATCCTCTCCTCCGGCCTCTCCTTCCTCGGTCTCGGCGCCTCGCCGCCCACCGCCGATTGGGGCCTGATGCTGAACACGCTGCGCCAAGCCGTCTACGTCGCGCCCGTCAACGCCGTGCTGCCCGGGATCATGATCTTCGCCACCTCCGTCAGCTTCAACCTGCTCAGCGACAGCCTGCGCAGCGCCATGGACATGCGCGCATGAGCTCGCGTGACCGCGGCGGCCCCGCACAGCCGCTGCTCATCGTCGAAAAGCTGCAAAAATACTTCCCAATCCGCAACGCACTCGGCCTGGTCGCCGCCCACGTCCAGGCGGTCGACGGCGTCTCGTTTACCATCGGCAAGGGCGAAGTGCTCGGCGTCGTCGGCGAATCCGGCTGCGGCAAATCGACCACCGCTCGCCTCCTCATGCACCTGATCGAGCCGGACGCCGGCAGCCTCGTCTTCGACGGCGACCTGGTCGGCAGCACCGGAATCAGCGTGCGCGAGCTGCGCCGCCAAGTGCAGATGGTGTTCCAGGACAGCTACGCCTCGCTCAACCCCCGCCACACCGCGTTGGAAGACATCGCCTTCGGCCTACGCGTCACCGGCGTCAAGCGCGCCGCCGCCCAATCCCAGGCCCGCCACGCGCTCCGCACCGTCGGCCTCGACCCCGACCTGTTCGCCGGCCGTTACCCGCACGAAATGTCCGGCGGCCAGCGCCAGCGCGTCAACATCGCCCGCGCCGTCGCCCTCAACCCGCGCCTGCTGATCCTTGACGAAGCCGTCTCCGCCCTCGACAAATCCGTCCAAGCCCAAGTCCTCAACCTGCTGGCCGAGCTGAAGCAACGCCTAGACCTCACCTACCTCTTCATCTCGCATGACCTCAACGTCGTCCATTACGTCGCCGACCGCGTCCTGGTGATGTACCTCGGCAAGATCGTCGAACTCGGCCCAGTCGACCGCATCTGGCGCGAAGCCGCCCACCCCTACACCCGCGCCCTGTTCTCCTCGCGGCTCTCCATGGACCCGGCCGACCGCATCGAGGCCCCGCCCCTCGCCGGCGACCCGCCCAACCCAATCCGCCCGCCCTCCGGCTGCCGCTTCCGCACCCGCTGCACCCTCGCCGAACCCGTCTGCGCCGAGCGCGAGCCGCCGCTCCTGCCATTAGACCGCGATCGTCCTGACCGGAATCGGTCAGGACGTGAATCGCTGTCTCAAATAAAGCTGGACCTTTATCGGCCCGACCACAGTCAGGCCGATAAAGGTCTAGTCCCCGCCCACGCCGCCGCCTGTCACGCCAACCAGCCCGGCAGCGGCCACAGCCTCGCCGAAAGCCTCGCCCGTGCCGCCTGAACAAGTCGTCGACGTGCGCGACCTCTCGGTCCGCTTCCTCACAAGCGACCTCGACATCCAAGTCGTCGACGGCGTCTCCTTCCAGCTCGACGCTGGCGAGGTCCTTTGCCTGCTCGGCGAGTCCGGCTCGGGCAAAACCGTCACCATGCGCGCCCTGCTCCGCCTGCTCCCCAGCTCCGCCCGCATCGGCGGCCAGATCCGCATCACCGGCCACGATATCCACACCATGACCGAGCGACAGATGGAAAAGGTACGCGGCCCGGTCGCCGCCATGGTGTTCCAGGAGCCAATGACCGCGCTCGACCCGGTCTTTACCATCGGCACCCAAATCGCCGAAACCATCGTCTCGCACGAGGGCCGCTCCTGGCGCGAAGCCCGCGCCCGCGCCCTAGAACTGCTCGAACTGGTGCAAGTCCCCTCCGCCGCCCGCCGCCTCGACGCCTACCCGCACGAACTCTCCGGCGGCCTCCGCCAGCGCGCGATGATCGCCCTCGCCCTCGCCTGCCGCCCCGCCCTCCTTCTGGCCGACGAACCCACCACCGCGCTCGACGCGACAGTACAAATCCAAATCCTGCTGCTCTTGCGCCAATTGCAGCGCGACCTCGGCATGGCCACGATCTTCGTCACCCACGACATCGGCGTCGCTTGCCAAGTCGCCGACCGCATCGCGGTGATGTACGCCGGCCGCATCGTCGAAACCGGCGCCGCCGCCGAAGTCATCGCCCACCCCGCCCATCCCTACACAGTCGGCCTGCTCAACTCGACGGTACACGAATCCTCCCGCGGCGCCCCCCTCAAGCCCATCCCCGGCGGCCCGCCCGACCTGGCCGACCTCCCCCCCGGCTGCCCCTTCGCCCCCCGCTGCTCCTCCCGCACCCACATCTGCGACGATGCACCTCCGGCGCTGACTCCCTTCGCCGGGAGCCGCGCCGTTCGCTGCTATCACCCGGCCGTCGAAACCGTCGAAGCCTGAATCAATGCTGTCCCGCAGGTCGTTCGTTGCCGGCTCGGTCCTCGGCGGCAGTGCCACCGCCGCCAGGGCGCAGGACTCCGAAACTATCCTCGACCGCGTCAAACGCACCAAAACGCTCCGCATCGGCGCCGTCGGCGGCCAGCCACCCTATAGCTGGAAGGACCTGTCCACCGGCGAATGGACCGGCTTCATGGTCGACATCGCAAAAGACTTCGCCGCCGAACTCGGCGCCACCGTCGCCCCGGTCGAATCCACCTGGGGCAACGCCGTCCTCGACATCCAGGCCAACAAGGTCGACGTCTTCTTCGGCCTCGCCCCCACGCCCCAGCGCGCGCTGGCCGTCGACTTCACCAGCCCGCTTTACGACAACGCCTTCGCCCTCGTCGCCCGCCCCGGCTTCAACCCGGCGCGCTGGGCAGACCTCAACGACCCCTCCATCCGCATCGCCATCGAACTCGGCACCGTCTACGACCAAAACATCGCCAAACTCTGCCCGAACGCCACCGTAACCCGCCTGAAAACCAACAACGACGCGCTCATGACCGTCGGCGCCCGCCGCGCCGATTGCCAGATCATCGTCGTCATCCTCGGCCTCACCACCCTCGCCCGCAACCCGTCCCTCGGCCACCTGATCGTGCCGCTTCCGGTGTTCAGCTCCGCCACCTGCGCCATCGTCGCCAAACAGCCGACCCCTGCCTGGCACGACACGGTCGACGGCTGGATCAAGCGTCGCCGCGCCGCCGGTCAACTCCGCCAGAGCCTGGTGGCCAATCTGGAGAAGAGCGGCGTCCAGGGCTCGGACATCCCGCCGCAGCTCCTCTTCTAACCCCCACCGGCGGCTTCCACTCCCCGCGCTTGCGCGCCGACCACGCATACCGAGGATCCCCCTCCAGCAACGCCATATGCTCGGCCAGCCGGTTCCGCTCCAGCCACCCCACCGCCGCCTCCAGCTCCGCCAGCGTCATCTGCGACCGCGTCTTATTCCCCGCCACCCGCTTCAACACCGCATTATACCGATGATACAGCCCCGCCCCCGCCACCCCGCCGCGCAGCCCGGCCATCCCTGCCTCATCCTCCACCGCCTGCGCCGCCACCATCTCGCCCAACCGCGCCCGCAATCGCCGCTCCGCGATCGAAGGCGCCTCCAGCAACTCGGACTGCGCCACCTCATGCTCCGGCCGCTGCATCGCCAAATCCGGACCCGGCCGCAGCGTGTTGAACCGCAGCGCCAGCGCGTTCGACTCCAGCGGAATGATCCCATCCTTCGCCGGCCCAAGCTGGTCCAGCAGCCAGAACGGCAACGCCGACTGCTTGCGGCCCGGAAGCTTCGGCCGCGCCAGCGTCCCCTGCTCAGTCTCCATCCGGATCCGGAACCGCTGAAACAGCGGGTCGTCCGGATGGAACACCGTCGCCCGCTGCGTCTCATACCGGCCGGCATTCGGGTCCACCCGCGTCGCCCGCGCCACCATCTGCTCCAGCCACGGCCGCGACCTGATATGCGTCAGCGCCGCCACCACGGCCACCTCCGGCACATCCAACCCCTCATACGCCATCGCCACCGTAACAATGACCGACGGCTCCGCCCGCAGCCGAAACCGCACGAGCGCCTCATGCGCCCCCGGCGTGTCCGACGTCGCAAGCTGCGCCACCCGCGCCGCCTGCTCCGCCGGAATCCAGCGCCGGACGATCTCCAAATACCGCTTGGCGTGCTCCTGGTCCGGCGCCACGACCAGCAGCTTGCCCAGCCCCAACGCCTCTTCCCCCGCCGCCACCCCCCGCTCGACCCGGCGCCGCGCTCGCAAATCCCGCACACTCAAAAAAGCCTGCCGCAGCAGCGCCTCAGCAAACCCAGTCCGCAACGCGGTGAACAGCGCCGGCCGCGTCGTCTCGTTCGGATACGCCGCCGCCAGCCGATGCGGCCCGACCTCCGGCCCCTCCTCCGCCCGCCAAGTCGCCTCCCCATCCAGCGCCCCAAACGTCACCGGCAACACCGCGCGCTCCCGCAGCGCCTGCGCCCGCGAATACCCGATCACCGCCCATCCCGCCGCATCGAGCTCCACCTCCCGCGTCCGCGCCTTCGCCCCCGGCCGATACGGCAACCACAGGATCCCCTTCCCGTCCGCCCGCTCCAGCGTCCCCGACAACAGCAGCCTTACGCTGGCACATTCCAGCAACGGCAGCATCGCCCGCGACCAAGCGTTCGCCTGATCCTCCTCGCCCTCGGCGTCCGGATCCGTCTCGCCGAGCGCCGGCAAATGGTGCACCTCGTCCACCACCAGCAAGGTCCGATACCGGCGAAACTCCCGCAGATGCAGGTCCGGCGCCGCCGCGACACCCTGATACGTGGTGACATACCCCGCCAACCCGCGGCTCGGATCCGGCGCATTGTCCGCCGCCCGCAACGACAGCCCATGCCCTAGCGCCGCACGCCAAGCCGGGTCCGCAAACGCCTCCTCCGCCTGCAAGCGCAAGCTGTCTCGCGGCACCACCCAGCACACCCGCTCGACCAGCCCCGCCCCGATCAGCCTCGCCGCCGCGATCACCGGCAGCAGCGACTTCCCCCCGCCCGGAGTCACCGCCGCGAGGATGTCGCGCGCCTCGGTCTGCCCGCCAGCAATGGCCTCGACCACAGAAGCGAGGCGCTGCTGGTGGGAGCGGAGTGGGCGAACGGTCAGGGCGGCACCAGGTCACTTCAAGCTCGGCCGCGACCTTGAATCCTGCCGCCGCCTCTGTCCAGTGCGCTAAATCGGCCGGAACCGCGGCAAGCTGATCGTCTCGCTGACGTCGTCGAACGTGACCTCCACCGGCAAGCCAACGCGCAACTCCGCATTCGCCACCCCCACGACGTTCGCCGTCAGCCGCACGCCCTCCTCGAGCTCCACCTGCACCACATTATACGGCAAGTCCGCGCGAAACGCCGGGAACCACTCCTTGTGCACCACCGTCCAGGTCGACACGATCCCCCGCCCGCTCGCCTGCCGCCAATCCAGCCGTTCCCCAAAGCAGAACGGACACACCGGACCCGGCGGCAGATGCGGCCGCCCGCAATCCTCACAAAACGGCAGCATCAGCACATGCCGCCGGCATCCCTCCCAGAACGACGCATTGTCCGGCGTCACCCGCGGCAGCGGCTTCCCTTGCATCATCGAATTCCTATCGGCCGAAAGTCACCGAATCACCCCAGCACGTGCCCCATTGCAGGTGCTCCGCCCCCGGTATCTGCCGCGGTCCCGCCTCGCCCCGAAGCTGCCGCACGATCTCGCACATCGAGTTCCACCCCGCCACATGCGCCTCCGACAGCAACCCGCCCGACGTATTGACCGGCAGCGCCCCGCCGGGCCCGATCCGGCCCCCCTGCACCCATTCCGCCGCCTCGCCGGGTCCACAAAACCCAAAGCGCTCCAGCGCGAACAGCACCAGCGGCGAAAACGCATCGTACGTGTAGAACGCGTCGATATCAGCGCTGCCGATCCCGGCCATCCGATACACCGCCAAGTCGCGCTCCCGCGGCGTCGTCCGCCCGACCGGCTGCTGATTGATGCCCAGATTGGGCGGCGCAAAGATGAACTCATCCCGCCCGGACCGCGCCCCCTGCATCCCGCTGATGTAAACCGGCTTCTGCCGCATATCCCGCGCCCGCTCGGCTGTCGTGACCAGCACCACCGCCGCCCCATCCGTAATCAGGCAACAATCAAACAGATGCAGCGGATCGACCACCATGCGCGACGACTGATGGTCCTCCATCGTGAGCGGCTTCTTCATCACCGAATTCGGGCTCCGCAGCGCATGCTGCCGCAGCGCGATCGGCACCGCCGCCAATTGCTCGCTCGTCGCCCCATAAGTCGCCATGTAGCGCTGCATGCCGAGCGCAGCACCCCCCGCCGGCGCCGTCAGCCCATAAACCGGGTTCTCCCCATGCGTCCCGCCCTCCTCGCGCATCCCCTCGATATCACCGGGTCCGCCAAGAATATCGCGCTCACGCGTAAAACTGATCGCCGTCACACACGCAACGACCTCCGCCAGCCCATTCGTCACCGCCAGCGCCGCATGCTGCAAGCTGTTGGTCACGAACCGCCCATGCGTCCAGCTCTGATGGATGTAGTCGATCTCCAGCCCGAACACCTCGGCGACCCGGTCGTAATCGACCCCGAGCGGCCAGCCCATATGCAGCGCCAGCCCGTCGATATCGCTCCGCTGCAGCCCCGAATCGGCCAGCGCGCCACGCAGCGCCTTGGTCGCCAATTTGAGCTGGCTGTCCGGCAGAAACCGGCCGAACTCGCTATGCCCGATACCGACAATGGCCGCCTTGCGGCTGAGCGACTGGCTCATCACACCCACCCGTTCAAATTGCCCCGCCGGCCCGCAACTGGCTGCGCGCCGCATCACCATAGCCGATTTCGGCCAAGATCTCGTCCGTATGCTCGCCCAACAGCGGCGGCGGAAGCCGCATCTCCCCCGGCGTCCCGGAGAACTTCACCGGGAAACCCAGTTGCGGGATCGGCCCGCTCGGATGCTGCATCGTCTGCAGCATCTCGCGCGCCTGCATCTGCGGATCGGCGAACGCCTCGGCAAAACTATTCACCGGCCCCGCCGGAATATCGTGCCGCCACAGCAGCTGCACCCAATCATCCCGCGTGCGCGTCAAGAACAGCGCCACCAGCAACTCCGTCACCCGTTGCCTCTGTTCGCCTTGCGCGAACACATCGCCTCGCAGCTCCGGCGCCTCCGCGACATCGCAAAACCGATCCCAAAAATGCTGCTCGATGATCCCCAGCGTCAGATACTTGCCATCCTGACACCGATACACGTTGTAGCAAGGCGCCCCCGCGATATTGCGCTCCACCCCGCCCATCGGCTCCCGCCCAGCAAACAAAAACTCCGCCGCGTGCGACGCCATCCACGCCATCGCCCCATCGGTCATCGATACATCCACGAACTGCCCGCGCCCACTCTGCTGCCGTGCCATCAGCGCCGCCAAGATCCCGAACGCCGACATCAGCGTCCCCCCGCCAATATCGGCGATCAGCATGCCCGGGACCAACGGCCCGGTCTCCGGCCGCGACGACAACTGCATCGCGCCGACGATGCCCAAATAATTCATGTCATGACCCGGCACCAGCCGATACGGCCCGGTCTGCCCAAACCCCGACAACGAGCAATACACCAGGCGCGGATTGACCGCGCTCATCGCCGCATACCCAAACCCCAGCCGGTCGATCACCCCTGGCCGGAACCCCTCCATCACCACATCCGCCTCCGCCACGAGACGGTGCACGGCCTCCTTAGCCTCTGGCGCCTTGAGGTTCAGCGTGATACTACGCTTATTCCGGTTGCACAACATGAACGACCCGGACTCGCCGTTGCGCATCGGCGGGAACTCGCGTTGATAGTCGCCAATCCCCGGCTGCTCCACCTTGATCACGTCGGCGCCCAGATCGCCCAGCATCTGCGTGCACAGCGCGCCTGGCAGCAGCCGGCTCAGCTCGAGCACTCTGATCCCGGCAAGCGCTCCGCTCATGGCGCGACGACGAACTTGCCGCCGCTGACTGTCAGCACGACGGCTTCGTAACGCGGGTTGCGGTCTGCGTCGAAGCTGAATGTCCCGTTGCCCAGCACAGTGGGCACGTCGCGAATCCCGGCAAGCGCGTCGCGGATGGCGGCCCGAGTTGGATTGGCGCCAGAATTCTCCATCGCCAGCGCCGCCAGATTGATCGCCGCATAGCCGAGCGCCGCGCCATCATCCGGCAGGTGCCCGTATTTCTTCGTATAAGCGTCCACGAACACCTTGTTCTGCGGCGATGTCGACCCGTT
Organism: Acetobacteraceae bacterium; assembly: GCA_965276815.1. Taxonomy (GTDB): domain Bacteria; phylum Pseudomonadota; class Alphaproteobacteria; order Acetobacterales; family Acetobacteraceae; genus JAVVHH01. The sequence goes on from CBDIBE010000007.1 coordinate 448,815, forward strand.
GAAGTAATCGGACACAAAAACCGCACCCTCCACCGCGTCCCCGCCCACGGCGATGAACCGATCCGAACCCATATTCGGCGTCCCCAAGAACTTCACCGCAGGATCCATCCCGGCCTGCCGCGCCTGCACGATGAAGTTCGCCGCCTGGTCCCCGGTCAGCGTCACATACACCGCATCCGGCGATTCCGACGCAATCTTGGTCACGATCGCCGAGAAATCGGTGTCGCTCGCCACCACCGTATCCTCGCTGATGATCGTGATGCCATGCTGCGGGAAAAACTGCTTGGCCGCGTCCATCTGGCCGATCTGCCCCTGATTGTCCCGCGCGTAGACGAACGCGACCTTCTTCACCTTCAGCTTCTCGGACGCGTAATCGACAATGCCCTTGATGATGTCCGCCGACCCGGCCGGCGTCTTGAAAATCCACTGGCCCGTATGCGTGATCTGCTCGGACAGCGCCGTCGCCGTCAGCATCGGCAGCTGCAACTGGTTGGCCACCGCGGCCGCCGCAATCGCCTCCCCGCTCGAAGTCGGACCCACCATCATCAGCGTATCCGGATCGCCGCCGAACCGGCTGCTCAGCGAGATATCCTGCGCATTGTCGCCCGCCGTGTCCTGGATATCGAGCCGGATCCGGTTCGCCCCCAGCTTGCCGCTCGCGTTGATTTGCTCCAGCGCGATCTCCATCCCCTCCCGGCTCGGCACGCCCGCAAAGGAATACGGACCGGTCAGCCCGACCTCCACCCCGATCTTCAGATCCTTCGCCGCGGCCGCCACCGTCATCATCGCGAACGACAGACCAATGGCCAGAGCCTGCTTCATTCTCGTTTCCCCAATTTCCCGCCAAGGCTCCCGAAACCAGCCCGGCCCGTCAACGGCATAAGAGCTATGCGACTGCCTTGCGCGCACCCTCCGACGCGCCGAAATAATGCTCCGCGATCGCCGGCTCGTCCCGCAGCGCGGCCGCCGTGCCATGATGCACGATCGTCCCCCGCTCGATGACATAGGCATATTGCGCGACATCCAGCGCCAGCCGCGCATTCTGCTCCACAAGCAAAATCGGCAACCCACCCGCATTCAGCCGCACCAGTGCCTCGAACACCTCGGCCGCCATCTTCGGCGACAACCCAAGGCTGGGCTCATCCAGCAGCAGCAAGATCGGCTGCCCCATCAGCGCCCGCCCGATCGCCAGCATCTGCTGCTCGCCCCCGCTCATCGACCCGGCGAGCTGCGACCGCCGCTCCGCCAGCCGCGGGAACAGCGCGAAAACCCGCTCTAGCCCATCCGCCGCCGGCCGCACCCGCCCCCGCGTCGCCAGCAGCCCAAGCAGCAAATTCTCCTGCACCGAAAGCGGCCCCAAGATCCGCCGCCCCTCCGGCACGTGCAGCAGCCCCAGCCGCGCAATCACATGCGGCGCCACCCCGCCGATCTCCCGCCCCAGCAGCCGCACGCCGCCCATCACCGGGCGCACAAACCCGCTGATCGTATTCAGCAACGTGCTCTTCCCAGCCCCGTTCGGCCCGATCAGCGCCACCATCTGCCCGGCCGCCACCGCGAGCGAAACATCCCTGATCGCCGTGATGCCGCCATACGATGCGGTCGCCCCATGCACTTCGAGCATGCTCATCCGCCCAGATAGGCCTCGATGACCGCCTTATCCTCACGCACCTGGCCCGGCGGCCCGCGCGCAATGATCTTGCCCGTCGCCAGCACATACAGCCGGTCGCACAAACTCATCATCAGCCGCATATTATGCTCGATCAGCAGGATCGCGATCCCGCCATCCGCCAGCCTTCGAAAGCTCGCGCCCAGCGTCTCCGCCTCCTGGTCGTTCATCCCCGCCACCGGCTCGTCCAGCAGCAGCACTTTCGGCTCCGTCGCCATCGCCCGCATGATCTCGACCCGGCGCTGATGCCCATACGACAACTCCCCCGCGAGCTGGTCCGCCTGCCCCGCCATGCCGGACTGCGCCAGCAAACCCAGCGCCCGCTCGCGGAACGCCGCCTCCTGCCGCCACACCAGCGGCAGCCCCAGCGCCTTCCGCCACAGCGCAACCCGGTCCCGCATATAAAACCCCGCCAACACGTTGGTCAGCACCGTCTCCTCCGCCAGCAGCCGGATGTTCTGGAACGTGCGCGCCACCCCGCTGACCGCGACCTCATGCGGCTCCAGCCGGCTCAGATCCCGATCGTCCAGCATCACGCGCCCCGACGACAGCCGCAGCAACCCGGTCACCAGGTTGACCACCGTCGTCTTGCCCGCGCCATTCGGCCCGATCAGCCCGGTGATCTGCCCCGCCGGCGCCACCAGGTCCACGTCGCACACCGCCTGCAGCCCGCCAAACGCGCGGCTCACGCCCCGCAGCTCAAGCTGCGCCATGGCTGACCGCGTCCTGCGTCGCCCGGAACCGCCGCGCCGCCACCGACCGGCGCCGCATCATCAGCACCGTATCGACGATCCCATGCGGCAAATAGACGATCACCGCCACCAGCAGGATCCCGGTCAGGATCATCCGGTTCTCCGACACCGCCCGCGTCAGGTCCGGCAAAAGCGTCAGCACCGCCGCCCCCAGCAGCGGCCCGGCAATCGACTGCCGCCCGCCGAGCACCACGAAAGACAGGATGGTGGTCGCCGGGCCAAAGCCGAACTGCTCCGGCAGCACGCTGTAATTGTGATACGCGGTCAGCGCCCCCGCGAGCCCAGCGATCGCCCCGCTCAGCGTGAACGCCAGCGCATGCAGCCGTGCCACCGGGATGCCCAGGGTCGCCGCCACCGTCTCGTCCTGCCGGATCGTGTCGAACGCCCGCCCCAGCCCAGAACGCCCGAGCATCATCAGCAGGTAGCTCAGCACCACCACCGCCACGACCAGCACCGGCGTCGTCGCCACGTTCGGGATCCCGTTGAGACCCGTCGCACCCCCGGTCAGCGGCGTCGCCCAATAGATCAGCGACAGCACGATCTGCACGAAAGCGAGCGTGGCAATCGCCTGATAAACCCCCCGCATCCGCGCCAGCGGCACGGAAAGCAAGAATCCCATCACCCCTCCGGCCAGCACGCCGGCCGCCACGCCAAGCGCGGGCGGCACGCCAAGCTGCACCGTCAAAATCGCGGCGGCATAGGCGCCGCAAGCCGCAAGCCCGCTAGTCCCGATCGAGAACACCCCGGCCCGCATCACCACGTACTGGCTGAGCGCCAGCATGCAGTTCAGCAACACGAAATCGAACAGCGCCGTCGCTTCGAGCACGAAGCTGGTCATGCCCGCGCCACCCGCCCCTCATGCCGCGCCGTGCCGAACAACCCGCCGGGCCGCACCAGCAGCGCCAGGAACAGCAGGCCGAACACGATCGCATCGCTCAAATTGGACGACACGAACGCCACCGTCAGCGTCTGCACCAACCCGAGCAGCAACCCGGCCAGCACCGCCCCCCAAACGCTCCCCAACCCGCCCAACACCACCACCACGAACGCCCGCACCATATACGGATCGCCCATCAGGAAGCTGACCGAGTTGAACGCAAGCCCGATCAGCACCCCCGCAATCCCTGCCAGCACGCCGGAGATAAAGAACGTGGTCAAATAGACCGTCGAAACATTGCACCCAAGCAACAGCGCCGTATGCGGGCTGATCGCCACCGCGCGCAACTGCCGTCCCAGGCTGGTCCGGAACAGCAGCAGCGCCAACACCAGCACGATCACCGCCACCGAGCCCAGGATGGTAAGCTGCAGCAAGGTGATCCGCAGCCCGGACACCACGAACACCTTGATCGGAAACGTCCCGAACGGATAGCGCCACACCCGGCTCTGCGACAGGATCTGTGCCACATTGCTGATCACCAGCGCGATACCGATGCTCGAGATCAGCGCCGAGAACTCGGACCCCCGCCGGTTGCGCAGCGGCCGGAACGCGACAAGATCGACCAGCACGCTCACAACCCCACCCGCCAGCGCCGCCACCACCAGCGCCGGCAGGAACGCGATATGCAGCTGCGTCACCGCCACCAGCCCGACGAACGCGCCCACCATGAACACCGCGCCATGCGCGAGGTTGAGGATGCGCTGCACCCCGAACACCAGCGTGAACCCCAGCGAGAACAGCGCATACACGCTGCCCAGCACCAGACCGTTCAGCATTTGTTGCAGGAACAGCATCCCCGCTTAACGCCCCCCTCGCCCGCCGGCCATTGATGGCCTGGCGTCAGACCAGATGCGATGCCGCAATACTCATATCAGTTATTATCGGGCTCAGTGCGTCGCGTGCGTTTCGCTGACGCTGCGGCGCGGCTTCTCCGTCGCCCGCTTCTCCGCCGCCCGCTTCTCCGCCGGCGGGCTCTCCTGCAGCCAGCGCCCATCCTTCACGATCAGCCGGATCTGCTCGCGCACGCTGTTCACCAGATGCCGCGTCGCCGCCGTCCGCGGCCGCTGCGTCGAAGCCGCAATCGACAGCACCCCCGTCATCCGCGGCTCGCGCAAATGCCAGAACCGCAACAGCCCCGCCTCCACCTTGCGGCGCACCGCCGTATACGGCAGCACCGTATAGCCCATCCCCTCCTGCACCAGCTGGATCATGATGTGGAAGGCGTCCACCTGCATCTGGATGTCCAGCCGCACGCCATTCTTCGTCGCCCAGCTCTCCGCCAGGCTGCGCATCCCATGCGCCCGGCTCGGCATCACCAACGGCAGCGTGCCGATCACGCTCATCGCCACCGACGACCCCTCCGGCCCCTCGGCATTGCCGGGCCCCACCAGCCCGAGATCATCCCGCAGCAGCGGCTCGGCGATCACCGTGCTGGTGCTCGGCACGTTGTACAGGATCGCGACGTCGATCCGCCCAGCCGACAGCCACTCATACACATGCCCGCTCAGCCCCTCCATCACGTGCAGCGACACTTTCGGGTAGCTTGCCCGGAACTGCCGCACCAAGGGCGGGATCAGCACGTCGCCGATCATCGGCGGGATGCCGATGATCACCTCGCCCACCGGCGTCGCGCGGATCTCCGTCATCTCAGTCCGCAATTGCCGCACATTCTCCAGGATCAGCCGCGCATTGGTGAGAAATCGCCGCCCCGGCTCGGTCAGCACGACGCCGCGACCGTTGCGGCAGAACAGCTCGACGCCAAATTCCTCCTCGATGGCGCTCAACTGCCGGCTCAGCGCCGGCTGGCTCACCGAAAGCAGCACCGCGGCCTTCGAGAAGCTTTCGCTCTCGGCCACCGAGACGAAATAGCGCAGCTGCTTGATGTCCATTCACTCCCCCTGCCGGCGTTCCTCGCCATGCCGCAAGCTTGGGCGAACCCTAATCCAGATCGCCAGCACTTCCCTATAGCTGTTATTCCGCGGCCCGGGATGGGACGGCGCACCCCCCGCTTGCTAACCTGCGACGCAGCCCAGGTGGAGCATCTCCCATGCTAGACGTCGTAATTCCCGCGGCGCAGGCCGACACGCCGCTGACCGGCATCGCCCGCTTGCTGCTCGGCATGCACGTCGAAACCCTGCCGCCGCCGGCGATCGAGGCCGCCAAGGACTGCCTGCTGGACATGGCCGCCTGCGCCCTGACCGCGCGCGACCTGCCCTGGGCCAGCCAAGCCTCCCGCCTCGCGCAATCGGCCGGACCCGGCCCCTGCACGCTGATCGGCCATCACGCGACCGCCAACCCATTCGAAGCCGCCTTCGCCAACGCCACCGCCGCACACGGGCTGATCCAGGAGGACATGCACCCGCCCAGCAGCGCCCATATCGGCGTCGTCGTCCTGCCCACTTTGCTCGCCTTGGCCGAAATGCACCCGATCGCCGGTCCAGACTTCCTCGCCGGTATCCTCGCTGGATACGAGGCAATGGGCCGCCTCGGCCGCCGCCTGATCGACAAGGAGCTCGCGACCCGGTTCCGCCCCACCGGGCTGCTCGGCGCATTCGGCGCCGCCGCCGCCTGCGCCCGCGCGCTCCGCGCCAGCGAGGCCGAAACCGCCAACGCCCTCGCCCTCGCCCTGAACACCGCCTCCGGCCTGAACGAATGGCCGCACGCCGGCGGCACCGAGGTGTTCTTCCATGCCGGTTTCGCCGCCCGCAACGGCCTGACCGCAATCACCCTCGCCCGCCTCGGCGCCTTCGCCTCGCCGGGCGCGCTCGACGGCCCCGGCGGCCTGTGGGCCGCACTCGGCCGGCCCGGCGCGCCACCGGGCCTCACCGACCCAGCCACCCCCGAGATTCTGCACGTCTATCACAAGCCCGCCCCCGCCTGTAACTACGTACAAACCCCCTGCCAGGCCACCCTGCGCCTGCTCGCCCGCCACCCCGTCCGACCCGGCGACATCGCCGCCATCCACGTCGCCAGCTTCCCCGAAGCCATCGACTACCCCGGCTGCAACAATCCCGGCCCCTTCGCCGGCATCCTGCAGGCCAAGATGAGCATCCAATTCGCCGTCGCCTCCGTCTGCGCCAAAGCCGCCCTCGACGACGGCAACTTTCGCGACTTCGCCGACCCGGTGACCACGTCGCTCGCCCAATCCACCACCCTCTCCCTCCATCCCGAATTCACCGCCGCCTTCCCGCAGCGCCAAGGCACCGAAGTGACCCTCACCCTGCGCGACGGCCGCACCCTCTCCGAACGCCTGCCCGCGCTCGAGCCGCTGGACCGTCCCGCCGTCCGCGCCCGCTATCAGGCGGCAGCAAAAGCCACGCTCGGCGCATCCGCCGCCCACGCGTTCGAACGCGGCGTCGACTCCCTGCAAGACACGCCGAGCGCCGCCGACCTAATCGCCCTGCTCCGCCGCCCCGCCCACCCATGAGCATGGTCATCGACTGCCACGCCCATCTCTGGGGCGAGGGCTTCCTGCCCCCCGCCTTCTTCCGCTCCGCCGCCGAAAACTGGGCCGCCAAGGAACCCGCCCGCACCCCGGACATGATCCTGCCCCGCCTGCTCAGCGGCATCATCGACGAGACCGGCGACCTGTTCGTCGCCAACATGGACCGCGCCGGCGTCGACGCCACCATCATCCAAATGGTCGACGGCGGCGCCCCGCTCTTCGGCGAGGAGCCGCCAATCACCGTCGACGCCCAGCTCGACCGCTACGCCTCCATCCAGGCCCGCCACCCCGGCCGCCTCTACGTCAGCGTCTACCCCGACCACCGCCGCCCCAACGCGCTCAACCTCATCCGCCGCGCCGTGCTCGACCTCGGCTTCATCAGCATCGGCGAGATCACCCCCGACGGGTTCGCCGTCGACGACCCGGCGCTCCGCCCCGCCATGCAGCTCGCCGCCGACCTCGGCGCCCCCGTGCAAATCCACACCCGCACCGGCATCTGGACCGAATTCGAGGGCCGCAGCCTCGGCGAAGACAGCAACGTCCACCCCATCCACGTCGCCCGCCTCGCCAAGGCCCTCCCCGATCTACGGATCGTGCTCAACCATATCGGCTATCCCTTCTGGTGGCAGGTCACCGCCGAGCTGATCGCCGGCCTGCCGAACTGCGTGCTCGACATCTCCAACTGGAACGAATGCATGCACCAGCCGCGCGACCTGATCCCTAAGCTCGCCGCCTGGCGCAGCCTGGTCGGCATCGAGCGCATCCTGTTCGGCTCCGACCAAGTCTCCGGTCCCCGCTTCTGCGGCGAGCGCTCGACGCTCAAAGAATGGGTCGCCTTCATCGCCGACCTGCCCCGGCTCGGCGCCGAGCAGGGCTACCGCTTCACCCGCCACGAGGTCGACCTTATCCTGGGCGGCAACGCGCGCCGCTTCTACGGTCTGCAAGGCGCCGCCGCAGAGGGACCCACGCGCCGATGACCATGCCCAAAAGCCGCACGCTACCGTCGCTGCTGGACGAGATGGCCGCCACCCGCGGCGACAAGGAGGCCCTGATCGGCTCCGGGCAGCGCTACACATATGCCGGGTTGCGCGACGAAGTCCGCCGCGTCGCCAAAGGCCTCCACGCCCTAGGCGTCCGCCGCGGCGACAAGGTCGCCATCCTGATGGGCAACAAGCCGGAATGGGTCGTCGCCGACCTCGCCATCACCATGCTCGGCGGCGTCCTCGTCGCCATCAACACCTGGGCGACGGTCCGCGAGCTCGAATACATGCTCCGCCACTCCGACGCGATGATGCTGATCACCGTCGAACGCTTCCTCAAATACGACTACCTCCAGCATCTCGCGCAGCTGCAGCCCCTCGCCGAACGCCTGCCCCTGCTGCGCCAAATCATCTGCGTCGCTGACGCACCCCCCGCGCCCCTGATCCCCTACGCAAGCCTGAACCCAGCCGGGCAAGCCGTCCCCGACGCCACGATCGACGCCGCCGCGTCCGCCGTGGCGCCCGAGGACATCGGCTACCTGCTCTACACCTCGGGCTCGACCTCGACGCCGAAGGGCGTGCAGCTCCAGCATTTCGGCCTGATCGAGAACATGTGGAACATCGGCGAGCGCATGCACGTCCAAAGCGATGACCGCCTCTGGCTCGGCATCTCCCTATTCTGGGGCCTCGGCTGCGAGAACGCCCTGCTCAACATGCTCACCCACGGCGCCTGCACCGTGCTGCAGGAGCATTTCGAACCCGGCGAAGCGCTCCGCCTCATCCACGACGAGCGCTGCTCGATCTTCTACGCCACCCCCAACATGGCCCAAGCCATCTACGACCATCCGGACCGCGCCAAATACGACCTGACCTGCCTGCGCACCGGCGGCACGCTCGGCACGCCGGAGCAGATCATGCGCGTGGTCCGGCTCGGCGCCGCAGAAATCTGCCACATTTACGGCCTCACCGAGACCTACGGCAATTGCGCCGTGACCGACGCGCACGAACCAATCGAGCAGCGCCTCGTCTCCCTCGGCACCCCCCTGCCAGGGGTCACCATGCGCATCACCGGCCTGCACGACGGCGCCGTGCTCCCGCCCAACCAGGTCGGCGAGATCCGCGTCAAGGGCTACGTCACCCCCGGCTACTACAAGGACCCCGAGAAGAACGCCGCCGCCTTCGACGCAGACGGATTCTTCCTCACCGGCGATCTCGGCCTGCTCGACGAAACCGGCCGCCTCTACTTCCGCGGCCGCATCAAGGAGATGGTCAAGACCGGCGGCATCAACGTCGCCCCCGCCGAGGTCGAAGAAATCCTCCTCACCCACCCCGACATTGCCGGCGCCTTCGTCATTGGCCTACCCGACCCGGTCCGCGACGAAATCCTCGCCGCCGTCGTCGTCCTCAAACAGGGCCACGGCGCGCAGGAGTCGGCCATAGACGCCTTCTGCCGCGAACACCTCGCCCTCTACAAAATCCCCCGCCGCTACCGCTTCGTCTCCGAAACAGACCTCCCGCTCACCGTAACCGGCAAACTACAAAAAAACCGCCTCGCCGACCTATTCACCTAACCGCAGCCGCTCTGCGCCTACGCCTTCACCTGGTTCTGCCGCGGCGTCCCGATCCTGCTGCAGCTCGTTTTCTGGTATAATTTGGCGCCGCTGCTGACAAACGGCCGTCTGCCCTCCACTATCAGTTGTGTATGCATCTCGGATGCGATCTCGAGCTGATGTCTTCGAAAAGCCCGGAGGGACGCTATTTCTATGACCTGACGTCGTCGCTGTTTCGGTCCGCAGATGTTGCTCCTCGTTACGTGCAGCATATCCACCAGATCCACACAATCCTCGCTCTTGTCAGTGCCGGAATGGGGCTGGCACTCGTGCCCGAGGCGGCAGGTAGTCTTCTGGTTCGTGGGGTCGCACTGCGAAGGCTTTCGCCGTTTCCGCGAGAGATGGCGGAATTACATTTGGTCTGGCGGCGTAATCATGACAATCCTGCGCTGCAGGTGTTCCGCACTCTAGCACTGCCCAGGCTGCTGGAGACGTGACGGACTTGGCAGAGCCCGTGCCCGGGCGCGCCGGTGTCGAAATCGGCCATGCTGGGGTCCGCACGGGTATAATCGTGGCCACCCTTTGGCAAGGGGATGGCAAGCTTCTTGCGTGCTCCCCTTCCATGATCCGGCTCACCGCACGCCCATGACCCTGCAACTCCTGCAGAACGCCCCACCCTGGCCCGGCGGCGCCCGCTGCGCCGTCTGCTTCACCTTCGACTTCGACGCCGAAAGCCTCCTGCACCTCTACCACCCAAAAGATGCAGCGCGCCGCATCACCCTCGCCTCCGCGCTCCGCTTCGGCGCCCACATCGCCATCCCCCGCCTCGTCGAAATCTGCCGCCATTTCGGCATCAAGCAGACCGTCTTCACCCCCGGCTGGTGCGTCGAACAATACCCCGAAGCGGTGGCCCTCCTCGTCGAGCACGGCCACGAAATCGGCCACCACGGCTGGCTGCACGAGCGCCCCAACCAGCTCACCCCCGAGGACGAAGCGCTCGTCATGCAGCACGGCATCGACGCCATCGCCAAAGCCACCGGCCGCAAGCCCGCCGGCTACCGCGCCCCCTCCGGCGCCTTCTCGCCCACCACCGCCGAACTCCTCGCCCGGCACGGCTTCGCCTATGACGCCTCGCTCGGCGGCGACGACGTCCCCTACATGATCGCCTCCGCCGCCGGCCAAATCCTCGAGCTGCCGGCCGATCACGCCATGGACGATTGGTGCCAATACGAGAACAGCCGCGACTTCAACTGGATGCTGCCGATCCAGTCGCCCGAAGCCGCCACCGCCCTGTTCCGCGAGGAGTTCGACGCCGCCTGGACCTACGGCGGCCTCTGGATCACCATCTGGCACCCCTTCGTCTCCGGCCGCCTCGGCCGCGCCGCAGCCATCGCCCGCCTCATCGAGCACATGCAGGCCAAGGGCGGCGTCTGGTTCGCCACCATGGAACAGGTCGCCGCCCACCTGCACGGCCTGATCGCCTCTGGCCAATGGACCCCCCGCACCGAAACCGTGCCGTTCTGGCCCGAACCCGTCCCGCAACTCGTCCACCCCGTAAAGTGAGCAACCAGGAATGAACCTCCGGACCCTGATCGCCGCCCTGGCGCTCGCCGCCGCCGGCCTGCCCGCCTGCGCGCAGACCCTCCCCGACGACATCGCCTCGAGCAAGACCATCCGCATCGCCGTCAACAGCGGCTACGTCCCGCTCGAGATGCGCGACCCGCAGGGCAACCTCGCCGGCTTCGACGTCGACCTCGCCAACGCCATCGCCAAGGTGCTCGGCGTGCAGCTCACCTGGCAGGACGGCTCCTTCGAGCAACTCATGCCCGCGCTCCGCTCGCAGCGCGTCGACATGATCATCAGCGGCATCAGCGACCTCCCCTCCCGCCGCGACAGCTTCGACTTCATCGACTACCTCAAATCCGGTGCGCTGTTCTTCGCCGCCACCAGCGAGGCAGACGTCAAAACCCTCGCCGACCTCTGCGGCAAAACCGTCTCCACCCCCCGCGGCTCCTCCTATGTCGGCATCATCGGCCGCTGGAGCGACGCGAACTGCGTCAAGCAAGGCAAGCCCGCGATCACCGTCCTGGCACCCACCGACGCCGCCTCCATGCTCAGCGACATCCGCCAGGGCCGCGCCGTCGCCGGCATGCAAGGCACGGAATCCGTCCCCTCCGTCATGAAGCGCGAACCCGGCGTCTACCGCGTCCTCGGCGACCCGGTGACCAAAGCCTACCAGGGCATCGTCTTCCTCAAATCCGACCCCCAACTCCGCGACGCCGTCATGGCCGCGCTGAAAAAGGTCATCGCCGACGGCCAATACGACACCCTCATCAAAAAATGGGACCTAACCCTCAGCGCCTACCCCGACCCCACCATCAACGCCGGCCCCGCACCCTAACAGCCCCGCCCCCTAACAGCATGGCCACCCCACTAAACCCGTCATGGTCCGCGCAGGCGGACCGTCCACGCCTTCGCTCGCATAGCGCGGCCCGAAATCCATGAGCGCCGTACTAAACGCCCCAGCCGCGCTGGACCGCGACGAATACGACATCTCCCGCCTCCGCCACGCCCGCCAGCATCACCCCGGCCGCATCGCCGCCGCAGCCCTGCTCCTCGCGCTCCTGGCCCTCCTGATCCACGCCTTCGCCACCGGCGACATCGCCTGGCCCGTCACCTGGCAATACATGTTCTGGCCCACCGTACTCCGCGGCGCCGGGCTGACGCTCTTCCTCTCGGTCGCGGCGATGGCGATCGGCCTCGTGCTCGGCGTCACCGCCGCCATCGCCCGCAGCTCGCCCAACCCGGTGGTCCGCGGCGCCGCCATCTTCTACGCCTGGCTGTTCCGCGGCACGCCGATCCTCCTGCAATTGCTGCTCTGGTACAATCTCGCCCTCATCTTCCCGTATATCGGCCCACGCACCTGGTTCCACCTGCGCACCGTCGACGCCATGACGCCGATCTTCGCCTCCCTGCTCGGTCTCGGCCTCAACCAGGGCGCCTACATCTCGGAAATCGTCCGCGCCGGACTGCTCTCCGTCGATATCGGCCAATACGAGGCCGCCAAATCCATCGGCATGACCTTCGGCACCGCGCTCCGCCGCATCATCCTCCCCCAAGCGATGCGCGTGGCCGTACCCCCGCTCGGCAACGAGTTCATCGGCCTGGTGAAAACCACCTCGCTGGCCAGCGTGGTCGGCACGCGCGAGCTACTGCGCAGCGTCCAGAACATCTACTTCGACAACACGCGCGTCATGGAGCTGCTCTTCGTCGCCGCCGCCTGGTACCTCGCCGTCGTCACGATCCTGTCGCTCGGCCAGGCCGTGCTGGAGCGCCGCTTCGGCCGCGGCTTCACCACCAGGCGGCGATGACGCCGCCAATCGTTCGCGCGATCGAAGTCGGCAAGCTCTACGGCGCCCACCGCGCCCTCGCCGGCATCACCCTCGATGTCCAGCAAGGCGAGGTCGTCTGCATCATCGGCCCTTCCGGCTCCGGCAAGACCACCTTCCTGCGCTGCATCAACCAACTCGAGCGCGTCGACACCGGCGCGCTCTGGGTCGATGGCGAGCTCGCCGGCTACCGCCGGGTCGGCGACGTGCTACATCCCCTCAGCGAGCGCCAAATTGCGCGCCAGCGCCGCGCCACCGGCATGGTGTTCCAGCGCTTCAACCTGTTCCCACACCTGACCGCCCTGCAGAACGTGACCGAAGGCCCGGTCAACGTCCTGCACCGCGCCAAGCACGAAGTGCAAGCCGAAGCCCGGCTCCTCCTCGACCGCGTCGGCCTTGCAGCCAAAGCCGCCGCCTTCCCGGGCGAGCTCTCCGGCGGCCAGCAGCAGCGCGTCGCCATCGCCCGCGCCCTCGCCATGCAGCCCCGCCTCCTGCTGTTCGACGAGCCAACCTCCGCCCTGGACCCCGAGCTGGTCGGCGAGGTGCTCGCCGTCATGCGCGACTTGGCCCGCAGCGGCATGACCATGATCGTGGTAACGCACGAGCTGGCCTTCGCCCGCGAGGTCGGCGACCGCGTCGTCTTCATGGCCGACGGCAAAATCGTCGAATCCGGCACCCCAAACGAGGTACTGGACCGTCCCAAACACAGCCGCCTCACCGCCTTCCTGTCCGCCGTACTGCACAACACACAGGCAGACGCCTAACCGCACCTGTATTAGGTAGCAAGCACGCCTATATCACCCGACCACAGCACTTTAATATGAGGTATGCTGATCGCTCTGACACGGAGCTATGCAATGACCAACTATGTCCTACTCGGGTTGACGAAGCGACGAGCTGAGCTGACCGGCGAGATCGAGGCGACACACGAGAAACTGCGCCAGATGATCGCAGCACTGGACGCGATCGACAAAGCCATCGTCCAGTTCGATCCCGACTTCAAGGTTGAGACTATCCGCCCCAAGGCATTTCGCCCGCCCGCCGATTGGGCGCAGTGGCGAGATGGCGCGGCTGATCCTGTCCATACTTCGGCAGGCTGCCGAGCCTATGACGACGCGCGATCTGGCGCTAGAGATGCTTGTGACGCGGGCCTTAGACCCCGCCGATCAGCGGATGCTGCGGCTGATGACGCGCCGGATCGGCGTGGCGCTCCGCTACCAGCACGACAACGGGACGGTGCGACGGATGCAGGGCACTGGGCAATTTGTGCTTTGGGAGATCGCACGGTAGCCGGTCTCTCCCGGCTGTCACGGCTGATAGTCCCGCCTTGTGCGGGCTCTGAGCGCCGTTCCCCTGCATTTTGCGGGTCCAGTGAGTTGGGCGGGGCAACCTGAGCCTTAATCCCCTGATATGTGGGCTTGCGCCGTCACAGAGAGTGACAGGGGAAGGTTGAGGCTTCGTGAACAGGCTGGAGGGCGCGCGGGCTGCTGCGGTCTATCTGGCGGGAGGGGGAGTTGGTCGTGTGGGAAGTGATCCTCTGACAATGGTGGCGAGGTTGTCCGCAGCGGGGATTTCGTTTTAGCCTTACAAGGAAACGTTACGATTCTCATCAACAAAGGAACAGTTCGTGGCGGAAGCCGAGTACTCGAAAAATGGTCCTCTCGCCACAGAATACGAGGCATGGAATTTTTTGGATTGGCTTAAAGATCATCCGCAGGACTTACCAATACGGCAACTGGAACTAGGCACGCCAAATTGGGCAAGGCTAAGTGTCCATTACGAAGGCCTCCGACAACCATCTAGCCTTACTCCCGCGATGATGGAAGCGATGCTTGCCCTTCAAAGCGCCATTTACCGCTCTTTTGCGATTGTCAAATATAATGACGAGCGCGCCAGCGTGCTTTCCGACAAAGACAAGCAGGCTGTCGAGATTGTCGTCAATGTCTCGGATGGTTCAACGGGAATAGAGGTTGATGGCACTTCAATCGCGAACCACATCATCGACGCAGTGGGGTCAAAAATGAGCGGCACAGAGGTGCTCACATGCGCGGTCTTAGCGATTATTCTGTTCTTTGGAGCGCAAGGATTGAAGCTTGTGCTTGCCCATCGAAAGGCCGTGAGGGTTCGAGAGATTGAGCGCGAAGAGAGATCGACGGAACGGCTTGAAGAGGTACGTAGGACAGTGGCCTTGTCTCGCGAGGAAACTAGGCGGCTGGAAATTGTGGAAACCATAGTCAGTCGGAATAAGGGAGCTGCGTCGATTGAGCGAGAGGTTGGCAAAGCTGTCGAGGCCACTCTGAAGAGTGCATCTGAAGTTGCTCATACTTCCATTCAAGGGTTGGAAATCACTGGGCCAGTGGCTGAGGATTTGATCTCTGCCCCGAGATCATCGGCTGAATCAATAATTCTAGATGGAGTCTATCGTATTCTGTCAGTTGATGGATCACAAGAAGAAGATTTTCGCGCTCGGCTCGAAAATAATGAGAATCAGGAGAGAATATCTGCATCTCTACAAGATGCCCTAGTGCGCGGCACAGAAGGAGAGGTCGTACAGGAAGCGTTTTGAAGCAAGAGACTTGTCATCCTAAGAGTCCATTTGGAATCGGTTCATCAACGAGCCAGCCTTCGCAGCATGATGATGCTTGATGCAGCGTAGAGGAACGCCTCGACGGACTCGATCGTGGTCTCGAAGTCCTTCGCCAGCCGCCTGTTCCGGTTGATCCATGCAAAGAAGCGTTCGACGACCCAGCGGCGGGCGATGACGGCGAAGCCGACCTGGTTGTCGGACCTGCGAACCACTTCGATGCGGATCGCGCTGGCATCAGCCACTCTGGGCCCGGCGTATCCACCATCAGCGTAGCCCAGCACCACGAAGGGCCAACGCGGGCGCGACGCCCTTAGGAGCGGGCCGGCCCCGTCGCGGTCCTGGATCGCGGCTGAGTGGGCCTGCAGCTTGAGCGCTCGTCCGTCGGTGTCCACCATGGCGTGCCGTTTGCGGCCCTTGATCTTCTTTCCGGCGTCATAGCCCCGGATGCCGCCGCTCTCGGTCGTCTTGACGCTCTGGCTGTCGATCACCGCGGCCGTCGGGCTGGCTTCACGACCGGCCCGCTCGCGGTCGAGCATGACCAGATGATGGTTGATCGTCTCCCACGTGCCGTCGTCGCGGAACCGGGCGAACCACCCATACACCGTCGAGGACGGGGGGAAGTCCTTCGGCAGCAGGCTCCAGGCGACGCCGCCGCGCAGGATGTAGAAGATCGCGTTGACCATCTGCCGCATCTCCCACTTGCGCGGGCAGCCGCAGGAGCAAGGCGCAGGCAGGAACGGCGACAAGATCAGCCACTCCGCGTCGGTCAGGTCACTTCCATATCGCAGTCCTGCGCGGCTATGCTGCGCGCGGGTGGTCGGGGTCCACATGGGGCGTTGGCTTCCAGCAAGGCTTCGAACACCTGCCTGGAATCACACCTTGCCCGGCCATCCAACCCCAACAGCAAACCGTTCCGCGTTGATTCCAATATGGCCTCTAAGGCTTCGCGCGCGTCTATTGAGGGGGCAGATCAAGGATGCGGAAATCGTCAGCGCCCAGATTGTGGATGCATCCCACGCTGCCAGTAACCCTTCCAGATCCTCGAAACTGGATGACTCAATCCCGCCGAGGTAGCAGCTTCATGCAGCGCCCCGTTCGGCTGACGGCGGTTATCCTCCCGCCAGGCCATCTCTACCGCATAGGCGGCGAGGTATTTGCCGCTGACGTGATGGTGCTGGCCGATCTTGGCCCGACGCAGGCGGGAGAAGTAGCTTTCCGCCCAGTTGGTGCAAGCGCCGTCCTTCGAGTGGGCGATTGAGTAATTGATCCGGTGCATCTCGTAGAAGGCGTGCAACCAGTCCCAACCGCCAGCCTCGTCAGCATGCACGATGGACCCGGTCGCGATCCGCTCCCGGATCAGCGCTACGCCATCGGCCTCTTTGGCGACCACGAAGGGCAGTGTCTTGCCGCCGCGCTGCCGTGCGACGACAACCGATTGGCGCTTGGCTGGCGTCTCTGGGCGCCGGTCGGGCCGGTCCTCGGCCTTGTTCTTCTGCCGCTGGTGGCCGCCGACATAAGCTCCGTCAACCTCAACCTCGCCAGCCAGCGTGCCTTGCATCTGCTCGGCTGCAATAGCCTCCCGCAGCTTATGGGCCAGTACGAAGGCTGTCTTATACTGCAGGTCCAGATCACGCCCGAGTTGCAAGGCCGAGATGCCCTTAACCGCGTTCACGAAGATGGCGGTGGCAGCAAGGTAATCGCGGATCGCGAGCTTGCGACTGGCGAAGATCGTCCCTGACGTGACGCTGAACTGGTGCGAGCACGCCTTGCACTTCCAGATGCGCCGGGCGGCGTAGGTGTAGACCGCGGTGCACTGGCAGCGTGGGCAGAAGGCCGCGCCGCGGTTGTCGGCAAACCTGATCGCCACGAAAGCCGCGTGCGCCTCATCGTCACTCATACGAAAGATGTCCTTGAGGCTCAGGGTCCGGGCGGTGGCTTTGCTACCGAATGTTGGCCCAGAGTGCTGACGGATTTTGGCCCACCTGCCGTCCCTCAACCTAGGGTTTCCCTGATTCTGCCGGGGGGCTCGGAGTGGATTGGAACGCCAAAGTGGAATTGTTCGAGCAGCTTCGTCAGGAGCATGAGTTTGGTGTCGGCACGATCGCCGGTGTGGCGGCGAAATTTGGCGTGCACCGTCGGATGGTGCGGCAGGCGATCGCCGACGCGCTGCCGGCGCGTCGTCGTTATCCGGCCCGGGTCAAACCGAAGCTGGACGCGGTCGCGGCGTTCATCGACCAGGTGCTTGACGAGGATCGTCGGGCTCCGCGCAAGCAGCGACATACGGCGCGGCGGATCTATCGCCGGCTGCTGACGGAGTTCCCCGATGCCGCGGTCGCGGAGTCGACGGTGCGCAATCACGTTCGCGCCCGCAAGCGCGCGCTGGGGCTGGTGAAGCGCGAGACTTTCGTGCCGCAGAGCTACGCGTTGGGCCATGAGGCGCAGGTGGATTGGTATGAGGCCTGGGCCGATCTCGGTGGCGAGCGGACGCGCCTGCAGGTGTTCGCGATGCGATCGATGGCGAGCGGGGCTGCGTTCCACCGCGCCTATCTGCACGCGACGCAGCAAGCGTTTCTCGAAGCGCATGAGCACGCGTTCGCCTATTTCGGCGGCGTGTTCCGACTACTGCGTTACGACAATCTGGCCAGCGCGGTGCGCAAGATCCTGCGTGGTCACCGGCGCGAGGAGACGGTCCGGTTCGTGGCGTTCCGCTCGCATTGGCGCTTTGCGGCAGAGTTCTGCACCCCCGGCGAGGGTCATGAGAAAGGTGGCATTGAGGGCGAGGGTGGCTATTTCCGTCGCAATCACCTCGTGCCAGTGCCTGATATCGCCGACCTCGATGCGCTGAATGCGTTTTTGCTGACGGGCTGCCGCGCGGATGAGGCGCGGATCCTGGACGGGCGCTCGGAGCCGGTCGGTGTGGCGATGGTGGTCGAGCGCGATCATCTGACGGCGCGCCATCCGGACGGGTTCGACCTGGCGGACGTGACGTTTCCGCTGGTGGACAAGCAGGGCTGTGTGCTGGTCAAGACCAACGCCTACTCGGTGCCGCTGCGCGCGGGCAGCCGGGTGGAAGCGCGCGTGTACCCGCTGCACGTTGAGATCTGGCATTCTGGCCGCCGGGTTGCCCGGCACGAGCGCTGCCATCGGCGGCGTCAGCAGGTGCTGGACCTGGAGCATTACCTCGACGTGCTGAGCCACAAGCCTGGTGCGTTTGCCGGATCCAAACCACTCGCCCAGATGCGCGCGGCCGGTCGCTGGCCACCTTGCTATGACGAGCTCTGGGAACGGCTGCTGACCCGGCACGGCAAGCAGAACGGCACCCGCGCGATGGTGGCGGTGGTCGGTTTGGCTCGGGAGTTCGGTCATGACGCGCTGCGCGTCGCGATCACCACGGCGGTGTCGCTCGGCGCGTGCGATGTCGCGGCGGTGCGCTATCTGCTGACCGAGGCCGGGCTGCGCAAAAGCCAGCCTGCTGCGATCGATGTCGGCGACCTCGCCCGTTACGACCGGCCGCTGCCGACGATGGCGGAGTATGACGTGCTGCTGTCCGGGCCGTGCGCGGGGACCGCGTGATGAGCGATCTGCAGGAGCAAGCGATCCGCCAGCACTGCAAGACACTGCGCATGCCGACGATCGGCGGGCAGTTCGCCCGGCTCGCCGAGGCCGCGACACGCGAGGGTCAGACGCATATCGGCTACCTCGAGGCGCTGCTGGCGGCCGAGATGGAGGAGCGGGAGAGCCGGTCAATTGCGCGTTTGCTGCACGATGCGCGGCTGCCGCGGATGAAGACGCTCGACGAATTCGAGTTCGACCGCTCCGGCGTTGCAGCATCGCAGCTCCGGGCGTTGGCCGAGGGCGAGTATGTCGCCAAGGCCGAGCCGATCCTGCTGATTGGCGAAGCTGGCACAGGCAAGACCCATCTCGCGACAGGCTTGTGCGTCGCGGCCTGTCGCCAGCGGCGCCGGGTGCGGTTTACGACGGCGACGGCGCTGATCAACGAGCTGGCGGAGGCGGCGCATGCCAATCAGCTCAGTCGCGCGCTCGGTCGATGGGAGCGGCTCGACCTGATCTGCATCGACGAACTCGGCTATGTACCGCTCGCCGAAACTGCCTGCGAGTTGATGTTCCAGGTGATTGCCGACCGGGCGGAGAAGGCGGCAGTGATTGTGACCACCAATTTGCCGTTCTCGGAATGGTCGCAGGTGATCCCGAACCCAAGGTTATGCAAGGCGCTGATCGACCGGCTGACCGACCGTGCGCACATCGTCACCACGGGCGCCGATTCATACCGGTTCCGCCGCACGACCGCTCAGCGCAAGACGGCAAAGACGTAGCAGGAGGACCCAAGCAAGACGCTCAGGGACGGTGCGAGCCTCACGCTCCGCGCCAGCCAGTTATCTACCGGGAGGTGGGCCAGAATTCATCAGCACAAGTGGGCCGGAATTCGTAGACACAGCCAGGCGGCGGCGGTAAGAAGGAAGTGCTGAGCCATCGGAGCCTCAGATAAAATCGCTGAAGCCAATTATAACCCCCGCCTTAAGATAGCGTCAACCATAAAATATGACCTTGCCATGAATCGGCTGACCTATTACATAGGTCGTATGATCAGTCCCCAGCAATGCCGAGCTGCAAGAGCGTGGCTCAATTGGAGCCAAGAGGACTTAGCCCGAGAGGCCCGCGTTGCGCTCAGCACGATCCGCGATTTCGAGCGTGAAGAACGCGAGCCGATCGGCCACAACATAGAAGCTGTCCAGCGCGCGTTAGAGGCTGGCGGCATCCATTTTGATTCCGGCGCGCACACTCTGGCGGGGATCAGATACGATCCCCGCATCAGAGAGAAGGACACGTATGTTCCAATATTGAGGCTTCTGGACGATGCGCCGGACGGGTTTCTCAAGACTGCCGACTTGATCAAGGCGCTTGAGATGATGATGAACCCAAAAGGGGAGGATGCGATTATCCTGGCCGGACGATCGGACACGCGGTTTAGCCAAATTGTCCGGAACGTAGTTTCGCACCGCGATAGCCCCAAGAACCTAATCGGAATGGGCTGCGTAGATTACGACAAGACGAAACGTGGACTGCGCATCACGACAACAGGTCGCTTTGCGCTTGTGGACGCCGAGAAGCATCAGAAAACCGAGCTTTGAAGCCAGGCTTCAACCACGCTAGCTCGGTTGGACCGCAATGGTCCTTGTCCCAGACGAACCACGCGTAAGCCGTAGTGCCGCTCCCGGCCACCTGGGCGCCTTTGGGATAGAAGGTGATCCGCTCACTGAAAACCCACACTCGGGCTGGTGCAGATTTGTGCCAGATCGTGTTCGCTCGGTTCGCCCCTTCAAGGAAAGCCAGCCGCAGCAGCAAGGCAAACTTACGCTCTGCCGCGCGCAGTCCAGTCGCTACGAACCCCTCGGCACTGTTGAACGGAGGATTGGTGATCACGTTTGGCGCGCGGCGTTCCGTCGTGAGATAGTCGTGTCCAGTCTCGCCATAACCGCGATCGTACAGGTCCGAACTGATGACTTGATTGCCAGTGTCGGACAAAACCTCCGACATCGCGCCATCCCCGCACGCGCACTCCCAGATGTCCCCACTGAAACGCTCGCTTTCGATCAGTGCGTAGGTTGCCCACTTCGGCGTCGGGAAAAAGTCCGGCCCATTAAGGTCCGCAAACCGCTTGGCGGTCGGCTTGAAGCCGCCATTGAGATTGTAAGTGCTGTCCATCACCAAACCATGCTTGTCGGCGACAGACTCCCACCTTGTCAGGGGTTTCGCTAGATGTCTTGGGAATCCGGACTCGGAACGAACCGCGCTGTGGCCCGGGCAGATGTAGTCCGTCAAATGATTTCAACTAGGTCAAATGTTTGGTGTGCTTGCTACCTAATACCTAACCGCACCTCCCTCGTGATTGCGAGGAGCCAAGCGACGAAGCAATCCAGGCCCGCCTCAACCCACACCACCCCAAACCGTCACGCCCCTAACCTCCCGCGGCGTAGTAAATCGCCCCCCAGTCTCCCCCACATAGTCGAGCAGCCCGGCAAGCCGGTCCCGGCACTCCGGCCGATCGATCGCAAAAGTATGCGTAATCATCGACACGGTCTGCGGCTCCCCAGACGAGGCGGCCCGCGCCTGCACCGCGTCCCAAACCGCCCGCATCGCCTCCAGCGTCGAGAATTCGTTCACCATGTAGTTCGCCCCGATCACGAACGGCCGCGAAACCCCCGCCTCCACGCCATCCCAGGCAAACGGGATCTCCAGCAGCGCGCCGCCCGGAGCCGCGTGACCCGGCCGCGCCGGGTCCATCCGATACGCCGTCAGCGGCGCCCCCTCCCACGACGCCGCCCGCTCCGGCCACACGATCCCCGGGGCGCAGCTCAAATCGATCGACATCCCCGCATCCAGCGCCGCCGCCGCGATCGCTGGCGTCAGACCATGATACCCGCCCCGATACGCATCGAACGCCAGCCCGGCCTCCCGCATCCGCGCCGCAGTCACGCCGATCACCTCGCGCATATGCGCCGCATCGAGATAGGAGCAGCGCCCCTCCACCTTGCCCGGCGGCGGCCCATACAAATCCTCCTCCGCATGCATCACCAGATCCCCGCCCGCCTCCCGCAACGCCCCCCAGAACTCGGTAAACGGCGGCTCAAGAAAACGCGTCCGGCAAATCGGCCCGGTCAGCACGCACCAGGCGCCCCGCGCGCCGCACGCTTCCAGCACCGCGCGCATCACCTGGTATTTCGCAAGGATCGCCGCGTCGCTCTGCCACTCGCTCGCGGGGTCGGGGTCGCTATCCACATTCACAACCAAGCTACACGGCGGCGCCATCCCATCCCCCTCCACTCCGCGCAGGCAGACCATCCACGCCTTCGCCCGCTCCCAACAAAACGCTCAGGTCACCCAAGCCGCATCAGCCGCATCAGCGTCGCACCCGCCACCTTCGCCTCGGCCGCAGCCGGCAACCCGGCCTCCCGCAGCGAGCCCAGTGGCGCGTCGTCGCCCATGTCGAACGGATGGTCGGTGCCAAGCACGACGTGATCCTCGCCGACCCGCTCGACCAGAAACCGCAGCGCCATCGGGCTGTGCACGAGGCTGTCGCACCAGATCTGCCGCAGGTAGAAACTCGGCGGCTCCGGACACGCCTCCCGCAGCCGCGGCCGCGCCGCCCATCCATGATCCAGCCGGCCGATTTGGTATGGAAAGAACCCGCCCCCATGCGCCAGCACGATCCGCAAGCCGGGATGCCGCGCCAGCGTCCCCGACAGGATCAGCCGGGCCGCCGCCGTCGCCGTCTCCGCCGGAAAACCGACGAGATTCCACAAATGGTAGTCGGCCAACCGCGACATATCGCCGCTATTCTGCGGATGCAGGAACACCGGAACCTCAAGCGCCGCCGCCGCCGCAAAGAACGGTGCGAACCCAGGATCGTCGAGGTCCCGCCCGTTCACATGGCTGCAAATCGCCACGCCCCGCAGCCCAATCTCGACCGCGCGCCGCAACTCGCCCGCCGCCCGAACCGTATCCTGCAGCGGCACCGTCGCCAGCGGACAAAACTGCCCCGGAAACGCCTGCGCCCACTCCGCATACCCGTCATTGACGATCCGAGCCAAACGCAAGCCCGCCTCCGCCGGCGCCCAATACATGAAAAACTCCGGCGGACTGCTGACCGCAGCGCCGTCGAGCCCCATCCGCCCCATCGCCTCCCGGATCAGCGTCGAATCGTACACGCGCGGCCGGATCGCCAGCCCCGGCTCCACCGCCGCCTCCACCGGCGCCCGGAACTGCAAGCGATCGCCGCTCTCGATCGACACGACATCGGCCAGATCGCCCCGCCGCACCGCCTCCACGAACCCCGGTGGCACCGCGTGAAAATGCATGTCTATCGCCGGCATGCGAGCTCCCCAAGCGCACAGCGCGCGCGCAGCGCCGGGTCAAGCCCGGCGAACAGCCGCGCCGCCAACTCCTCCGTCGCCGCCTGCGCAGCCGCGAACCCCTGATGCAGCAGCCGGCCGCCCTGCTTCACCATGCGACCGGCAACCAGCACCGTATCGATGTCGCTGGTCTCGGCGTACTGCACCATCACCTGCGCCGGGTCAGCCGCCGGCGCCACATGCGGCCCGGTCCGCCGCACCACCAAAATATCCGCCTGCTTGCCCGGCGTGAGCGACCCGATCCGATCGCCCATCCCCAGCGCCGCCGCATTGCCCATCGTGCCCCAGCGCAGCACCTCCACCGTCCGCAACGGCGTCACCGCGGGCGGGGCGCCTTCCGCCATATTGCTGAACAGCCGATGCACCTGCAGCGTGAACCGCAGCGCATCCAGCATCCGGTCGCCCGCCAGCGCCTCGCAATCCACCCCGATCGACGGCATATGCCCGCGCTGCCGCAGCCGCACCGAAGCCGGCCGCCTCGCATGGCTGCGCAGCTCCACCGTCGGCGCCGAAGTCACCGTCGCGCCATGCTCCAGCAGACAATCCAATTCCTCGTCCGCCAAATAATTCCCATGCACCACGTTATGACCCGGCGGGATCAGCCCCTCCGCCGCCAGCGCCGCATACCCGCCCGGCACCACCCGCCCCGGCAGGCCCCAAACATGCGCGCTGCTCAGCAAGCCAAACTCCCGCGCCTGCCGGAAATCCTCCCGGCACACTTCCAAATCGGCATAGTCCGGCCCAAGCAGGCACGCCGCCAACGTCACCAACCCATTGTCTGTCAGCCACCTGCGCAGCCGCCGCACCTCCGCCCAATCATGCGGTACCGTGGAGAAATGCCGCTCGCCGGGCTGCGGCTCCGGTTTCGCCGAACCATGCCCGAACACCGCGCGCACCCCGGACGCCAGCAGCGCGTCCACCGCGGCATCCGAATGCGCCGGCGTCGGATTGTTGTGGCACCAATCGAACAGCGTGGTCACCCCGCCATCCAACTGGCACAAAGCGCCAAACAGCGTCGCGGTATAAAGGTCCTCGGGCCGATACTGCGGCGCCAGACGCGCGTGCAGCACGTCGTCGTAATCCCGCCCCGCCCAGTCCCCGCCAATCCCGCGCAGCGGCGTCTGCCAAGTGTGCAGATGGGCGTTGACCAGCCCAGGCATCACGATCGACCCGGCGGCCTCGATCACCTCGACGCCACCCCGCACCAAGCCCCGGCCAACCGCCGCGATCAGCCCGTCCTCGATCAGCACATCGCCCAGCCCATCCGGCACCGCCGGGTCCATTGTGAGCAACGTCCCGCCGACGATCAGCTTCCGCACCGTCACAAGAACTGCAGCTCCGGCTGCAAGCCGAGCAACCAGCGCCCCACCACCTCTGCGTGCTGTTCCCGGCCGTGCACATGCTGGCTGATCGTGTGCATGTCCCGCATCCGCCGCTCGAAGCCGCCGCTGGCAAACACCGCATGTGTCCCGGCGAGGTGATACAGCGTCTCCGCCGCCGTCCGCGCCGCCCGGAACGCGTGCGTTGCCGCCAGCCGAACGCCGATCCGCGCCTCGACCGTCACCTCTCCCTTTTCCGCCTCGGTAAACGCGTCCCCCACCGCCTCGCGCAGCAATGCCCGCGCGGCCCGCAGCGCGCCCTCCGCATGCCCCACCGCCGACTGCACCGCCGCCGTCTCCGCCAGGCGCTGCCTTCCAGCCCGCGGCGTCTTATCGCCCGCCAGCGCCAGCAGCGCGTCCATCATCCCCCGCGCCACCCCCAGCGCCACGCTCGCGAACCCCGCGCCCCACATCGCATCGAACGGCATCCGATACAGCGGACCCGGCGCATGCGCATGCGGCGCATCGCCGAACCGGAAACAATACTTCTCCGGCACGAACAGCCCCTCGACCGCGTAACTATCGCTCCCCGTCCCGCGCAGCCCGACCGTCTCCCAATCATCCGCAAACCGCGCCGCAGACTGCGGAAACAGCATCATCCGCGGCTCCGGCGCCGCACAAGAGCCGCCCAGCCAAGTCGCATGATGCCCGCCGCTCCCGAACGCCCAGCGCCCGCTGATCCGCCAGCCACCCTCGCCGCGGACCGCCTCCCCCGGCGCCCCAAACCCCCAAGCCAGGATCGCCCGCTCGTCGCCGAACACTGTCCGCGCCACCTGCAATTCCAGCAGCGCCGCCGCCATCGAACAAACCGAAGTCTGGCACACGCACCAGCCAGAACTCCCATCCGCCCGCCCAAGCTCCTCCAAAACCTCGAGGAACCGCACCGGCGCCATCTCCCGCCCGCCCACGGAGCGCGGCAGCAACAGCCGGAACAACCCCGCCTCGGTCATCGCATCGATCGCCGCCAGCCGCCGTTGGCGCTCCGTCGCCGCCGCCCCGGCCTCGACTGCCTCCAGCACCCCGCTCATTCGACGGCCACGCGTCCCTTCGCCCAATAAGCCCCCGCCAGCATGCCGGCCGTGATCACCACCACGATCGTCGAAACCGCCGCAATGGTCGGATCGATATCGAACCGCATATCGTCCCACATTCGCCGCGGCAGCGTAACGGTCGGCCCGTTCGACAGGAACAGCGCCACCACCAGCTCATCGAACGACGTAATGAACGCGAACAGCGCCCCCGCCAGCACGCCGGGCCGGATCAGCGGCAGCGTCACCTGCCGGAACACCCCCCACCGCGTCGCCCCCAGGCTCAGCGCCGCCCGCTCCAGCCCCCGGTCCAACCCGGCCAAGCTCGTCGTCACGCTGATCACCACGAACGGCACGGCCAAACACGTATGCGCCGCCACCAGCGCCCATGGCTGCCCCAAAATCCCATACCGCGCGTAAGCGTAATAAACCCCGATCGCCACCACGATCACCGGCACGATCAGCGGCGACAGGATCAGCGCGCTCGCCAGCATCCGCCACCGCGGCCGCATCCGCGCCAACCCCAGTGCCGCCAGCGTCCCCAGCACCGTCGCCAGCACCACCACGCCCGAGGCGACCGCCACGCTGAGCCCCGTCGAATCCAGCCACTCCCGGCTCCCCAGATACGCCTCGTACCACCGCCAGCTCAGACCCGGCGGCGGAAACCGCAAATAACTCGCCGACGACACCGACAGCACCGTCACCACCAAGATCGGCAGCGCCAAAAACAACAGGATCAGGCTAACGACAACCCGCCCCACCGCCGTCACGGCACCCCCACCCGCAATCCGCCACGCATGAACGGCAGGAACCGCGCCCCCGCCAGCAACGCCAGCGTCACCCCCAGCAGCACGGCGGCCAAACACGCCGCATACGGCCAATGCAGCAAATCGATCTGCTGTACGATCAGCATCGACAGCATCACATCCCGCGGGCCGCCCAGCAGCGCCGGCGTGATGTAAAAGCCGATCGCCAGCACGAACACCAGCAGCACCCCCGCCGCAACGCCCGGCATCGACAGCGGCAGAATCACCTGCCGGAACACCGCCCACCGGCTCGCCCCCAACCCAAGCGCCGCAAGCGGCAAGCTCCGATCCATCTGCCGCAGCGTATTGGCAATCGGCAACACCATATACGGCAGCAAGATATGGATCATCGCGATATTCACCGCCAACGGCGTGTTCAGCAGCCGCAACGGCGCATCAATCACCCGGAGCGCCGTCAGCGCCTCATTGATCACCCCATGCCGCCCCAGCAGCACCATCCAAGCATAGGACCGCACGAGAACACTCGTCCAAAACGGCAGCAAAACCACCGCCGTCATCACCGCCGCCAGCCGCCGCCTGACCCGCACCATCCCAAGCGCCACCGGATACCCCAGCAGCAGCGCCCCCACCGTCACCATCAGCGCCGTCCGCAGCGTATAGCCAAGCACGCTCACGAACACATCGTCGGCCATCAGCGCCCGATAATTCTCGCCCGTCCAGGTCGGATCATTAACGCTGCGTAACAGCATCCCCGCCACCGGCAGCGCATAGAACACGACCATAAACGCCGCCAGCGGCGCCGCCAGCAACGCCGGCTCCGCCCGCCGCCACGCAAACCTAGACAAGATTCGTATCCGCCGCCGACCAAGCCAGATCCACCACCTCCCCCGCGACCCGGCGCCGCGACCCCACCCCCACAGTCTCCTTCACCGCAAACATCTCGCCGCCCGCTGCCCGGCACTGATACCGGCAGCAATCCCCGGCAAACACCGTCTCCGTCACCGTCGCCCGCAGCCGGTTCTCCATCGCCGGGTCCGCCAGCCGGCTATCCGCAAAGTGAATGCGCTCCGGCCGCATCGTCAGCGTCACCGCATCGCCCGAAGCCGGCTGCGCCGCCGCATTGGCCAGCAGCACGCCCTCCCCGAACGCCACCACCGCCCGCCCGCCCTCAAACCCGCGCAGCGTCCCCGCCAGAAAATTCGACTCCCCAATGAACGCCGCCACAAACCGGCTCCCCGGCCGCTCATACAGATCCTCCGGGCTCCCCAGCTGCGCCACCACCCCCTCATTGACCACCGCGATGCGATCGGACATGGTCAAAGCCTCGCCCTGATCATGCGTCACATAAATAAAAGTGATCCCCAGCTCCGCATGCAGCCGCCGCAACTCGAGCTGCAGCCCTTCGCGCAACTGCTTGTCCAGCGCCCCCAACGGCTCGTCCATCAACAGCAGCCGCGGCCGGAACACGATCGCCCGCGCCAGCGCCACCCGCTGCTGCTGCCCGCCCGAGAGCTGCCGCGGATACCGCCCGCCATACCCCGCGAGCCGCACCACCTCCAGCACCTCGCCCACCGTCTGCGCCCGCTCCCGGCGCCCCACCCCGCGCTGCTTGAGCGGAAACCCAACATTCTCCGCCACCGTCAAATGCGGAAACAGCGCATAATTCTGGAACACCATGCCGAAATTGCGCCGGTTCGGCGGCACCGCCACCACCGAACGCCCATCCACGCTGATATCCCCCGCACTCGGCCTCTCGAACCCGGCGATCATCATCAGCGTGGTCGTCTTGCCCGACCCGCTCGGCCCCAACAGCGTCAGGAACTCGCCCGACCGTATATCGAGCGAAATCCCCCGCACCGCCCCCACACCGGCAAAATGCTTCTCCAGCCCGCTCAGCCGCAGAGCCGCCCCGGCCGCCTCGCGCACCTCCAGCCACGCAAAATCCCCCGCGATCCCCTCCACCGCGACGGTCATCGTCTCAGGTCAGCACCCACTTGTTCCAGTGCGCAATGACCGCGTCCCGATGATCCGTCCACCAATCATAATCGTACGGAATCAACTGCGGCTTGATGCTCGGCCCGCTCGGCAGCACCTCAAGCTGCGCCGGCGCAATCAACGCGGTCGACTTATTGTTCACATACCCGTACGGAATCAAGCTGCTCAACCGCGCCTGCGGCACCGCGCTCGTCCCGAATGCAATGAACTTCATCGCATTCGCCTTGTTCTTCGCCCCCTTCGGCACCGCCCAGCAATCGCGCTTGAGCAACCCCTCCTTCCACGAGATCGCCGCCGGCACCCCCGCCTGCGCCAGCGCCGCCATCCGTCCGTTCCACACCGTCGCCAGCGTCACCTCGCGATCCGTCAGCATCTGCGTCGGCACCGCGCCGGTCTCCCACCACTTGACCACGCTCGGCTTAATTTTGTCGTAAGACGCAAACGCCTTCTCGATATCCAGCGGATAAAGCTTGTCCGCCGCCACCCCCGCCGCGATCAGCGCAAACTCCAGCTCCGGCGAGTTCCCCCCGGCGCCCAGCATCGTCCGGTCGCCCGGAAACTTCTTGGCGTCCCAGAAATCCACCCAGCCGCTCGGCACCGCGCCCTTGAACGCATCGGTGCGATACGCCATCACCTGCGCCCACACCAGCATGTCCTGCGCATATTCATACCGGTAAACCGGGTCGATATTCGCCGTATCGATCAAGTCATAATCGATCTTTTCGAAGTAATCGCCTTTGTTCTGCAGCGCCTTCACCGTCGACCGGCTGAGCTGCACCACGTCCCACTCGACGGTGCCGGTCTCCACCATCGCTTTGACCTTATTGATGTCCGCCCCAGCCACGTCGCGCACCTTGACGCCCCCGAGCTTCTCATACGGCGCGAAATACGCCGCCCGCTGCGCATCCTGCGCGCTGCCGCCATACCCCACCACCACGACCTCGCCGCTCCCCTTCAGCTTGTCCGCGATGCTCGTCAGCTCCGGCAGCCCCGGCGTCTGCGCCCGCGCCGGCACGCCTTCCAGCATGCGCATCGCCGTCACCGCGGCCGCCGCCCCAAGCCCCGAAGCCAGCAAGCGCCGCCGCATGGGATCGCGAGGCAAAGACGCATCGTTCGTCATGGCACTCTCCTTGCTGGGTTCAGAATTCGAGCAGATTGTCCCGGAACTGCTCATGCGCATACGCCCGCCGCACCAGGCCGCGCTTCTGCAGCGCGGGGATCAGCCCATCCTCCATCTCGGCAAGCAACCGCCGCGTCACATTCGGCGCCGAGAACAGGAACCCGTCGCCCCCCGCCTCCTGCATCGCCTCGTCCATCTGCGCCGCCACGTCGTCTGGCGTCCCGATCAGCTCGACCGACAGCCCGGTCGCATTATGATCCGACATCGCCTGCCGCAACGACCGCCCGCCCGCCTTGGCAATGAACTCGTCCAGCGTCTGCTGATGCCCGTTCGTCCGCAGACCCGGCCGCAACGGCGCATCGAGGTCGAACTCGCCGAAATCGATGTTGGTCACCTTGCTCAGATGCGCCAGCCGCACCTTCACCGTCTCCACCGCCCGCGCCGCCCGCAGCCGCTTGCGCTCCTCCGCATCCGCCCGCGTCTCGCCCACGATCGGGTTGACCAGGAACAGCACCTTGCACGTATCGGGGTCGCGCCCATGCCCCGCCATGCGTCGCCTGATATCATCCCGATAAACCTTCATCGCCGCCACGCCCTTGGTGTGCGCCACGATCGTATCCGCATGCGCCGAGGCGAATTCCCGCCCGCGCGGCGACCCCCCCGCCTGCGCAATCACCGGCCGCCCCTGCAGGCACGGCCCCGAGTTCAGCGGCCCGCGCGACTTGAAATACTGCCCCTCATGCTCGATCCCATGAACCTTCGTATGATCGACCAGCACTCCACTATCCGCATCGGCAACGATCGCGCCGGGCTCCCACGACGCCCACAGCTTATCGACCACCGCCATATATTCATCGGCCATGTCATAACGAAGATCGTGCTCCGGCATCCCCGGCAGCCCAAAATTCATCGCCGCATAGTCCGAACTGCCGGTCACCGCGTTCCACCCGGCCCGCCCCGCCGAAACCTGGTCCAGCGTCGCCATCAGCCGCGCCAGCAAATACGGCGGATACGCGTACGTCCCAAAAGTCGGCACGATCCCGATCCGCGACGTCACCGCCGTCATCAGCGACGCCACCACCGAAGGGTCCTGCCGCGGCACCGCAATGCCGTTCTTCAGATAGATCTCAGTCGACCCATTGAAGCTCTCGCCCACATAAGACGAATCTTCGAGCAGGATGTAGTCGAAACAGGCACGCTCCAGCGACCGCGCCATATCGAGAAACAAGGTCGGCTGCATCCAGCTCGTCCCAATATGCCCCGTCCAGTTCTCGCCCCAAGCCTGCACGCTGGAGCCCTGCAGAAACCAACCCAGATGAAACTGCTTCGCCGCCATCCATCCCACCCCAAAGCCCGCCACCAGGGCAACTCTAGCAGCAACGGCATGCAACAACCGGACCATCGACCAGGCCGTGGTTCTCGGCAGCGACGTTGCAGAAACCGAGCGCGACCTTACCCAGCATGGTGGAATCAGACATAGGGATTGGAACGACAGCCGGAAGACGCCATGCTGGGATTCTGAAGGGCATCGCGACGAACGTCCGTTTCAACACGGTCGTCGAGACGGGCTTGCCTTTCTGTATTCGCCGAGCCAATTGAGCTGTACTCAGCTGCTTGAGGCTGCGTTTGCTCCGATCAGGCAACGCGTGGGCGGCCACCATACGATGGCACGGAGCGGCCGGGCTTTAATGACCCGGGCCTTAATGATGAGGACGGGAGCGGCAGCTATGGATGAGAATCAAACTCGAGAGGCACTCAACCGCCACTGGGCCGCATCGAACGCAAATGAATTCGATGTTGAGCACGACATCTACCAGGAGGACGCAGTGCTCGAGTATCCTCAATCCGGCGAGCGCATCAGTGGCCGGCGCAACATCCAAGCCTCCCGTGTCGCGCAGCCGAACTCGAAACGCTTCCTGGTGCGCCGCATTGTCGGCACGGGCGACCTCTGGGTCACGGATTTCATCCTCACATATGATGGCCAGCCGTCCTACTCGGTGAGCATCATGGAGTTTCAGGACGGCAGGGTTGCCCGCGAGACCCAATACTTTGCCGACCCGTTCGAGCCCGGACCTTCGCGCGCCCATTTGGTTGAGCGAATTGGATGAAATCGACACGACGATAGCGCGCCCGCGCGTGCTGCATCGGGAATAGCGCGCCCGCGCGCGCTGCATCGGGCCGATCGCCCCGTCGATACCGCCGGGCCCGCGCGCTTTCTCATCGGCAAAATGCTCTTGGGGTATTGCTCGAAGGTGCGATCTGGGCGGCCGAGTTGGGTGGAAATCAGCCGGCTGATTGAGAATGGTGGGAAGCAACCATTCAGGTTTAGGCTAGTGACTGCTCAAGACCCGCTATGCGTCGCAACCAGCCATCCCCGGCCTCAGCCAGGCGGCCCCTACCCCACCTGCAACAAAATCCGCCCCTCAACATCCCGCGCCTCCATCCGCCGATGCGCCTCCCCCGCCTGCTCCAACGGCACCACCAACCCCAGCGCCGGCTTCAAATGCCCGTCCCGTATCGACTGAAACAAACCCTCCAGCCGCCCCCTGATCTCCGCCGCATCCCGCATATGATTGACCAAACGCGGCCGCGTAAAATACAGCGACCCCGCATTGGCCAGCTTCATCGGCGCAATCGACTCCACCAGCCCGGCGGTATTGCCATACAGCACCAGCAACCCGCGCAGCCGCAGCGCCTCCATATCCTTCTCCAGCGTCGGCCCGCCCACCGCGTCGTACACCACGTCCACGCCCCGCCCGTCGCCCCAAGCCTTCGCCTTGGCCGCGAAATCCTCCTCCCGGTACAGGATCGCCAAATCCGCCCCCAACCGGCGCACCATCTCCGCCTTCGCCGGGCTGCCCACCGTCGTCAGCACGGTGGCGCCCAACTGCTTGGCCAACTGGATCAGGATATGCCCCACGCCCCCCGCCCCAGCATGCACCAAACAAATCATGCCAGGCGCCAGCCGCCCCGTATCATGCGCCAGGTAATGCGCCGTCGCCCCCTGCGACGCCAACCCGGCCGCGTCCTTCAAATCCAGCCCATCCGGCACCTTCACCACCCGCCACGCCGGCACATTGATGAACTCGGCATAGCTGCCGATCTGCTCGCCATACACGACCCGGTCGCCCACCTGCAGATCGCGGACATTGCCGCCCACCGCCTCCACCAAGCCCACCCCGCCGCCGCCGATCGGCAACGTCTCACCCTCCCTGAGCGGAACCCCAGCCCGGTAAGTGCCCTCCCGCACATAAACATCCGCAAAGCTGACGATCGCGTAATGCAGCCGGATAAGCACGTCATCCGCCCCCGGCGTCGGGGTCGGCACATCGATCAAAACCAGGTTCTCCGGCCCGCCCAGCCGCGATACGACGATCTTGCGCATAGTTTATGAACTCCTTCTCAGCAGGAAGTCGCGCCCGGTCAGCAACTGCCCGGCACAGACGATGGCCAGCGTCGTGCCGGCCATGATCAGGCCCAGCGCCGCAAGCTGTTCGAAATTGCCGCCTTCGGTCAGGTCGAAGAACAGCACCGACATGGTCCGCGTCGCCGGCCCGTACAGGAACAAGGCCGAACTCACTTCCCGCGTGGCCGCGATGAACACCAGCATCCAAACCGCCGTCGTGCCGCGCCGCAGCAGCGGCGCCACGATGCGTCCCAGCACCACCCCCCGCGACGCGCCAATGATTTGGCCAGCCTCCTCGAGTTCCGGGTTGAGCCCGCGGATCGCCGCCGTGGCGTTGGCGTAGGCGATCGGCAGGAAACGCGCCGAAAACGCGAAAATCAGGATCCAAGCCGTCCCCGCCAGCGCCAGCGGCGGCGGCCCCAGCGCCGCATAGAAACCGATCGCCAACACCATTCCCGGCACCACGAACGGCGCCATGCACAGCGTCGACAACACCCGCCCCGCCGGCAACAATTTGCGTGCGATCCCATACGCCACCACGATCGCCAGCCCAACGGCCAAGCACGCCGCGCAGAAAGCATAGACAAACGAGTTCAGCAGGGCCTGCGGCAGCAGCGCCTGGTTGAACAGCAACGAAGAAAAATTGCCGAGCGTAAAATTGCTCCAAACCAACCCGGCCGCCCAAGTTTTGGCAAACGCCGCTTCGGCCAGCGCCGCATAGGGCAGCCCGACCGACAGCGCCATCAGCGCCACGCAATAACCCAGCATCACCCAGCGGAACCCGCCGAGCGCGATCGGCCGCCGCTCGCCGCCCTTCCCGGTCAGCGTCGCAAACCCCTTGCGGTCCAGCAGCAGCCGCTGGATCAGATACGTCCCGACCGTCAGCAGCAGCAGCGGCATCGCAAACGCCGCCGCCACCTCGACCTGCAACGGATAACCAAAAAACTGCAAAAGTTGCAGCGGGATCAAATTGATCCGCGCCGGCAGCGCCACGATCACCGTCGAGCCGACGATCGAAATCGCCTCGAGAAACGTCAAGATCCACGCCCCGATCAGCGCCGGCGCCGCCAGCGGCAGCGTCACCCGCAGCAGCGTCCGCAGCCGCCCCGCCCCAAGAATGTTGGCCGCATCCTCCATCTCGCTCGAAACCAGCTCGAGCGCCGAAGAGGCCAGCGTGAAGGTATACGGCATCGAATAGATCGCGATCACGAACACGATCCCGCCCATACTATAGATGTTCAGCGGCCCGGTGCTGCCGCCGCTGAAATGCTCATAGACCTGGTTGAGCCACCCCGCATGCGGCGCGGCCAGCAACACCCAGCTCGTCGCCCCAAGGAAAGGCGGCGTGATGAACGTGAGCAAGATCAGGAACCGCACCAGGTATTTGCCCGGCATATCCGTCCGCGTGACCGCCCAAGCCATCGGCGCCGTCAGCACGACGCTGAGCGTCGCTACCGACACCCCGAGGATCAACGAATTCCGAAACGCCTCCAGGTAGCGCACCCGGCCGAACGCCCTCACATAGTTCAGCAGCGTATACCCAGTGTCGCGCAGACCCGGCCGCTCGAAGCTGATCCGGATTAGCTCCAAGATCGGCGCCACGGTGAGCAACCCAAGGCAGATCGCCAGCACGATCCAAACCACCGCAGACCCGGCGAGGTTCGGCACGCGCCAAGCCGCGCGCCGTCGCACCCTCAGCGGCGCGCTACGGATTACCTGCTGAACAGGTCGCGCCATTTCTCGACCAGATCGGGCAGCGTCTCGCTATACACCTGAAACGGCAATTGCGGCGCCAACGCGATGTCGGCCAAAATCTTGCCGCCGGGCAGCTTGCCGGAAATGTCGGTCCGCGCGGATTGCAGGTGATTGTCCACCATCAGCTTGGCGTGCGCCGGGCCCATCAGGAACTCGGTGAACAACCGCGCCGTCGCCGGTTGCGGCGCATTCGCCAGGATCGCCGTCAGCCCCAACACCTCCACCGTCCCATCCGTCGGGTACGCCACGGTGATCGGATCGCCCTTATCGCTGCGGAACTGCACGACTTGGTCCGGCAGCGCCGAGACCAGCCGCTCGCCGGACACCAACGCGGCCACGTTGTCCACCGTCGAGCGCTGGATCAGCGGATCGTTCTTCGCCAGCTTCTCGTAATACTCCCACCCATATTTGCGGTTCATCTGCACGTCCCAAGCCGCGTCGTATCCGCTGTACGACGGGTCCCCGAGCGCCAGCCTGCCCTTCCACTTCGGGTCCGCCAGGTCCAGCCAACTGCGTGGCGCGTCGGCTGCCGAAACTTTCTGCGTGTTGTACGCCAGCGCGACCAGCCCGACGCCCATCGGATAGACGAAGTCCGGCGTGGTCGCCGTCTCGAGCCCTGGCCTCAAATACTGTGCCGCTTCCGGCGTATAGCGCGCCAGGCTGCCATTCTGCACCAGCACCGTATACTGGCCGCCAATCCCCGTCGTCGTCACCACGCTGGAAGTTGCCACATTGTTGCGCAGATCCTGGAACAGCCGCTCGAACGTGCCGCCAGTGGTCAACCGGACCGGCACCACCTTGAGATCCGGATATTGTTGCGAGAACAACGCGGCCGCTTGCGCCGGCAGGTCCTGCGCGTAAAAGCTGACATACCACGTCATCGGCCCTTCCTTGCGGGCCGCGTCGAGAAAACTCGCCGCATCGGCGCGCGCCGGCGCTTGCGGCAACGCCAACCCCATCGCCGCCGCACCACCAAGTCGCAGCGCCGCACGCCTAGTCTGATCCATAAAGACGTCCCCCAGTGTAATGTGTTTGTGTATGTGTATGTGTATGTTTTTGTTGCCCGTGTACTTTATCGTCCTTAAAACCAATAGGGCGGCGGTCCCCGAACGAAGTCAACCTAACCCTCGTCTCGGTCGGAATGCGGCGCTTGCGCCTGACGCGCGGTAACGGAAGGCCGTCCGACCGATGATAAAGGTACGCGGACGCGCACCCGATGCGCATGGTGCGGTCAAGCGATGATGTCAGTATGCGCCGCCCCGAGTCGGACGATGATCGAGGTACTCTGGCCGGCGCTCAACCGATGATCGAAGTACGACTCCTAAAGAGCTACCTAAGAAACGCCTAAGGCCTCAGTCAGGCAAAGCGTACGCTTCTCATCGGTCGACTTGCACATTCCGCCCCAACTCCGCCAAAATTGCGAAAGCCGTTGGTCGCACTCAGCTCCTTGTGCTAGCCATCGCATTGTGTCGGCCCCGAGTCGGCACGCCCAGGAACGCAGGCGTGACGAAAGCTAGAATCCCGCTCGGCCAACAAGTGCATGCCGTGCTCCGAGGCGAGGGCCGCGGTGCTGCGCGTGAGCACGCAACTCTGCTGGGCCAGCCCGACCTGTTCGATCGCGTCCAAGCCGTCGCCCTGGAAGAGCCGATCCCAAGCTTCTTGCACTCCGCCCTGTGCGCCATGTCCCTGCCCGTCCGCCGCCCCGCCGACGAAACCGCCTCCATCATCCGCCAGGACGGCCAATATACCCTCGCCATCACCCCGCGCCCCGTGCTGCAGCGCATCGACGGCCAGCAACGAATGGCCGTCCTCGGTGTCCCCTACGGCTCCCTGCCCCGCCTCGTGCTCATCCACATCATGACCGAGGCCGTCCGTACCCAATCCCGCCAAATCGTCCTCGGGACCTCGTTCACCGACTGGATGCGCCGCCTCGGCATGCGCACCATCAGCTACGGCCCCCGCGGCTCCGCCACCTTGATCAAGGAACAACTCGACCGCCTGCTCGCCTGCGAATGGATGATTCGTTGGGATAACGAGACGTCTATCGGCGACCAGGAATTCGCCGTCAAGGAAGTCAAGCTCACCAACGACTACGCCGGCACCAACCGCCGCCGAGGCAGCTTCTCGCGCGAAATCCTGCTCACCGACGGCTTCTACGAACACCTGCGCGAACACGCCGTTCCCCTCGACGAGAACGCCATCCGCCAGCTCCGCGATTCCGCCACCGCCCTCGATCTTTATACCTGGCTGGCCTATCGCTTGCCGCGGATCGGCAAAGCCCGCCCCACGCTGCTGAGCTGGCCGCAACTCGCGACGCATTTCGGCAATGAGGGCAACCACATCCGCAAATTCCGCCAAACCATCCGCGACGCCTGGGAACGCCACGTCTCCGCCGTCTACCCAGAAGCCCGCGCCGAGTTCGACACCGCAGCCATCCGCCTTTACGCATCGCCGGCGCCGCTGCAGCGCCGGGCCCTGAGCCTGGCGAGCGTCAATCCCTCACCGCCAGAACCCCTGCCGCCGCCCGCGCCGCAGAACCACCTGCTGCAATCGCTGCGCGACGCCATTGGCGCGAGCCTGGCGCGGGCATGGCTTGCGGATGCGACGCTCGAGGCCGGAGAGGATGGCTTTGTCCTCGTGCTCGGTTCGCGCTTCAAGGCGGATTATGTGCGCATGAACTTCGCTGTCCAGTTCGAGCGCGCTGCCCAGGCGTGCGGGCTATCGGCGGCGCCGACGATCACCGCACGAACCCGTCCTCATCAGGAATAACGGCCTTTGGCAAACTCCGACACTGCGATCGCGGTCGAGACGCTCTACAACCGGGCCATAGACGTGGTCGCGAAGCTACGGGCGCGCGGCGACGTCGTGCAGGAGGGGACGCCGGTTGGCGTGCGGCGGGCGCCGCGCTTTTCCGTCACGCGGACGGCCGAATTGGTCGGGCGCAGCGGGGCGGCGATCCGGGAGGCGGAGAAGGACGGACGGCTGCCGGCGATCGAGCGAACGCAGACGGGTCGCCGGGTCGGCTACACCCTGCAAGAGGTCAACGCCATGCGTGGGGTATTCGGGACCCGGCCGTGGCGTGAGCCATCGGACCCGCTCTCCATTATCGCGGTGCAGAATTTTAAGGGCGGCGTGGGCAAGTCGACGGTCTCGGTGCATCTGGCGCAGTATCTGGCCACCCGCGGCTACCGGGTCTGCCTGATCGATTGCGATAGCCAAGGCTCATCGACCACGATGCTGGGCTATATCCCGGATTTGGACATCGAGGAGGAGGACACGCTTTATCCGTTCATCCGCAACGCCGAGATGTCGAGCCTCGGCTACGCGCTGCGGGAGACGCATTGGGATGGGCTTTGGTTGATTCCGGCCAATCTGCGGCTGTATTCGGCGGAGTATGAACTCGCGGCCCGCATTGCCCACACGGACGGCATGCTGCTGAACCGTTTGGCGGAAGGCATCCAGTCGATTGCTGAGCACTTCGACGTGGTCATCCTCGATCCGCCGCCGGCGCTGGGGACGGTGTCACTCTCCGTCATGCGGGCGGCCAATGCGCTGTTGGTGCCGGTGCCGCCGACGGTGCTGGATTTCAGCTCGACCACGAGTTTTCTGGCGATGTTGCATGAGAGCATGGGGGTGTTGGAGGAGCGAGGGCTGCCGATCGAGCTGGCGTGGATCCGGTTCCTGGCGACGCGCGCCGACGAGCAAAAGTCGATGCAGCGCGAGCTGGTCCAGGCGATGCGCGCGCTGTTTGGCGAGACGATGCTGCGCGCCATACTGCGTGACAGCGCCGAGATCGACAATGCGTCGGCGCGTATGATGTCGGTCTATGAGTTGGACGCCCCGGTCACGTCGCGGGAGACGTATTTGCGGTGCTTGAATTTCTTGAATGCGGTGAATGCCGAGATCGAGACGCAGATCCGACTTACTTGGCCCAGCCACGCCGGCCGGCTGCGGGCGGACGGGGTGCTGTAGGGTTGCAGACCTGCAACTCCTAGGTAAGCTACTGTGTTTGCAGGGTAATTCTGAGAAACGGGCGGGAGTTGGGGGTGGCGCAGGGAAATAAGGGCTTGGCCGGGTTGATCGTCGGGGCAGGGGAGGGGGGGGTCGAGGCTCGGCGACCGCCGAAAGCCGGCTTTCTCGGAGCGCGCGAGACCAGGCTGAGCGAATTGGCGACGGGCGGCGTGGTGACCCGCGTGCACGAATCCGTGGACCCGGCGGCATGCCGGGTCTGGGAAGGGCACAACCGGGACTACGCGGCGCTGAACGAGCAGATCTGCGCGGATTTGATCGAGAGTTTGCGCGCCCAGGGACGCCAGGAGGTCCCGGCCATCGTCCGCCGCTTGCGGGGCGATCCGAAATTCCAGTTCGAGGTGATCTGCGGCGCGCGGCGGCATTGGAGCATCACCTGGCTGCGCGCGCATGATTACCCGGATTTCAAGTTCGTCGTTGAGCCGCGCGAGCTCAGCGACGAGGAGGCGTTCCGGATCGCCGATTTGGAAAACCGGTCGCGCAAGGATTTGTCGGATTACGAGCGGGCCACCGACTACGCCCGGGCGATCGAGCGATATTACAACGGCAGCCAGCAGCGCATGGCGGATCGACTAAGAGTCTCCAAGAGCTGGCTCAGCCGCTATCTGGAGCTTGCCAGGCTACCGCGGGAGATCCTGGATTGCTTCCAATCCGCGCATGTGATCGGGATTTCGCATGCCGCATCGCTGGCGCCTACGTTGAGCAACCCACGCAACCGGCAGTTGGTCCTGAGCGAGGCCGCGGATTTAGCGGTTGAGCAGCGGGCGCGGAGTGCGCTTGGGGCGGCAATTCCCCCCGCGCAGGTCGTGGCGCGGCTGACTGGCGCGGTGTCGCCGAGGAGTGCCGGCGCGCAGCGGCCCAGGAATATCCTCGATTCGGCTGGTAAGCTGGTTTTGAAAGCGACCTTTGGCGCGAACAATGCGTTAATATTGGCGATCCCGAAAACGCGGGTGCGGGATCGGCAGGCGGTTTTAGCGGCTGTTGAGCAGTGCTTGCAGGGGCTCGATTAGGACCGATGATAAGAGTGCGCGTAGGCAGCGAGAAGGGGACGAGGGCGTTGGGGTGGTGCGGGGCGGTGATATGACAATAGTGTTGCGCTGCAGCAACACCCTTGAGCTGCCGACGTACAGAAAAGATATAGCATGCTTTTTGCGTTGAGGTGGAGTAGAGTGATCGAGTCGAGTCAAGCGGGGAATGTGACGGCAAGTTAAGACACTTTCGCGATTGTGCTCTTTTTTGGGCATCATTGTCTAAGTCGGCTTGAGACTGTCCAGTCTTCCCGCCCGGGAGTTTGCTGATGCTTCAAGCTGCGGATGTTTTCTCAATTCACGCTTCCCTTCGCGACAAGCGTCGTGAAGCCGAGATGAGTCTTGGCGAGTTCCTCGAGGCGTGCCGTGAAGATCCCGGCTGTTATGCCGGGCCTGCGGAACGAATGCTGCGCGCGATCGGCAAGCCAGAACTGGTCGACACGTCGCGCGATCCGCGGTTGGGGCGCATCTTCCTTAATCGTACCGTCCGCATCTACCCGGCCTTCTCCGAGTTCCACGGCATGGAGGACACGCTCGAGCGGATCGTCTCCTTTTTCCGTCATGCCGCCCAGGGCTTGGAAGAACGCAAGCAAGTTCTGTACCTGCTGGGCCCGGTCGGTGGCGGCAAGTCTTCGATCGGCGAACGGCTGAAGCTGCTGATGGAGCAGGAGCCGATCTATGTGCTGAAGGCTGGCCACGAGCTGAGTCCAGTATTCGAAAGCCCGCTGAGCTTGTTCGACCCAGACACCATGGCGGATGCGCTGCTGGAGCAATACAACATCCCGCGGCGCGTTCTGAATGGAGTCGCGAGCCCCTGGGCGTTGAAACGGCTGGACGAGTGGGGCGGCGACATCGAGCGATTCCGCGTTGTCAAGCTCTACCCATCGCGACGCAAGCAGATCGCCATCGCCAAGACGGAACCCGGCGATGACAACAATCAGGACATCTCCGCCCTGGTCGGCAAGGTGGATATCCGTAAGCTGGAGATGTACAGTCAGAACGACCCTGACGCGTACGGCTTCTCTGGCGGGCTAAACCGCGCGCATCAGGGCATTCTCGAGTTTGTCGAGATGTTCAAGGCGCCGATCAAGATGCTGCACCCGCTGCTCACGGCGACGCAGGAGGGCAACTATCTCGGGACCGAGAACATTGGCGCGATCCCGTTCGGCGGCATCATCCTCGCGCACTCAAATGAGGCAGAGTGGCAAAGCTTCCGGAACAACCGGACCAACGAGGCGTTCCTGGATCGGGTATCGGTGGTCAAGGTGCCATACTGCCTGCGAGTGACGGAAGAGGCGCTGATCTACAAGAAGCTGATCAACGGGTCGGCTTTGACGCAAGCGCCTTGTGCGCCGCACACCCTGGAAATGCTGGCCCGGTTTGCCGTGCTGTCGCGGCTCAAGCCGCACGCCAACTCTCGGCCGTTTGCCAAGATGCGGGTCTATGACGGCGAGAATATCCGCGAGACCGACCCTAAGGTCCGCACCATGCAGGAATACCGCGATACGGCCGGCGTAGATGAGGGGATGGACGGGATCTCGACCCGATTCGCCTACAAGGTCCTCTCGGCGACGTTCAACCATTCATCCTCTGAGGTCGCGGCCGATCCGGTGCATTTGATGTATGTGCTGGAACAGGCGATAAGGCGCGAACAGTTCTCGCCGGAGACGGAGGCCGCATATCTCGCGACCATCAAGTCCGAGCTCGCCGTGCGCTACGCCGAATTCATCGGCAACGAGATCCAGAAAGCGTATCTCGAGAGCTACGGCGATTATGGGCAAAACCTGTTCGATCGCTATCTCGACTACGCCGACGCGTGGATCGAGGACCAGGACTTCAAGGATCCGGACACCGGCCAGATGATGAGCCGCGAGTTGCTGAATGCCGAGCTGACCAAAATCGAAAAGCCAGCCGGCATCGCCAATCCGAAGGATTTCCGCAACGAGGTGGTAAAGTTCTCGCTGCGCAGCCGGGCTGGGAACAGCGGCCGCAATCCGTCCTGGACGTCGTATGAGAAGATCCGCGAGGTCATTGAGAAGCGGATGTTCTCGCAAGTCGAGGATTTGCTGCCGGTGATCAGCTTTGGTTCCAAGAAAGACGGGGATACCGAGAAGAAGCACACCGACTTCGTCGCCCGCATGGTTTCGCGCGGCTACACCGAAAGGCAGGTCCGGCGGCTTGTCGAGTGGTATATGCGCGTCAAGCAATCGGCCTGAGAGGTTCATTGGACATTATCGATAGACGGCCCAACCCGCACGGAAAGAACCTCGAGAACCGGCAGCGGCTGCTGACACGGGCCAGGGAGGCGGTGGCCAAAGCGGCGCGGGCCGCGGTCGACAAGGGCACGCTGCGCGAGGTTGGGCATGGCGAGGCGGTGACCATCCCGGCCGACGTGCTGCATGAGCCATCGTTCCATTCGGTCTTCACTGCCGGCGAGCGGCAGCTCGTGCTGTCGGGGAACAAGGAGTTTTCGACGGGCGACCGGCTGGAGCGGCCGCCGGGTGGCCAGGGCGGTGGCGGCGGCGCCGGCGATGGGCACGGCGGCGGCGATGGGCAGGACGGGTTCCGCTTTGTCCTGACGCGGGACGAGTTCCTAGACCTGTTTTTCGAGGATTTGGAGCTGCCTGATTTGGTCAAGAGCCAGGTCGTGGCCGCGGAGACCACGGCGCCGGCGCGGGCGGGCATCACCACCGATGGCTCGCCATCGCGGCTGGACATGGTGCGGACGATGCGGCAGTCGCTGGCCCGGCGCACCGGGCTGCGCCGACCCAAGCCGCTCGAGGTGCTGGCGATGGAAGAAGAGATCGCCCGGCTCGAGCGGGAGGGGAGTGATCCGGCACGCTTGCGTGTGTTGCGCGGGGAGCTGGAAGTGGCGTTGCGGCGCCTCGCGCGGGTGCCCTGGGTCGATCCGATCGACATGCGTTACCGTCGCTATCACCAAGTGCCGAAGCCATCGGCGCGGGCGGTGATGTTCTGTTTGATGGACGTGTCCGGCTCGATGTCGGAGGACGATGAAGGATCTGGCCAAGCGGTTCTTCCTGCTGCTGCACGTCTTCCTGCAGCGCCGCTACAAGCGGGTGGACCTCGTGTTCATCCGGCACACCGAGGTGGCCGAAGAGGTAGACGAGGAGGTGTTCTTCACCGACCCGCGCACGGGCGGGACCGTCGTGTCCACCGCGCTGACGGAGTTTTCGCGCATCCAGCGCGAACGGTATCCGACCGCGTCGTGGAACATTTATGCCGCGCAGGCCTCCGACGGGGGACAATTCGGGCAGCGACACGCATCGTGCGGTGTCGATGCTGGAGGCGGATATCCTGCCGGTGGTGCAGTATTTCGCCTATATCGAGGTGGCGCCGTCCGCGGCGATCATCCGCGGCGAGACCGATCTTTGGCGGGGATATGCGCCGTTGGCGGAGCGCGAGGCCAAGCTCGCCATGCGGCGGGTTGCGGAGCGGCGTGATATCTTCCCGGTATTCCGCGAATTGTTCCGACGCCGTGCGACGGCCGCCTGACCATGGCTGACGGGACGTTGATCTTTCAAGGCTCAGACTGGGATTACGGCACGCTGCGCCGCAGCTATGACGCGATCGAGCAGATTGCGACCGAAGAGCTCGGCCTGGGACTGCTACCCGAACCGGATCGAGGTGATCACCTCCGAGCAGATGCTCGACGTGTATACATCGCACGGCATGCCGTTGACCTATCGCCACTGGTCGTACGG
The DNA here is from genome assembly GCA_965276815.1 of Acetobacteraceae bacterium. GTDB lineage: Bacteria > Pseudomonadota > Alphaproteobacteria > Acetobacterales > Acetobacteraceae > JAVVHH01. The sequence continues at coordinate 492,281 of CBDIBE010000007.1, forward strand.
CAAGCGCTTCCTGCAGCACGAAACCAGCTACCGGCGCGGCTATACCAGCCTGGCCTATGAGGTGGTGATCAACTCCAACCCGTGCATCTCGTACTTGATGGAGGAGAATTCGGCCACGATGCAGGCGCTGGTCATCGCGCATGCGGCGTTCGGCCATAATCATTTCTTTCGAAGCAACCGGCTATTTCGGCAGTGGACCGAAGCCTCGGCGATCCTCGACTATCTCGGTTTTGCACGCAGCTTCATCGCGCGCTGCGAGGATCGTCATGGCGTGGCAGCGGTCGAGCGGGTATTGGACGCGGCGCACAGCCTCTCGCGGCACGGCGTGCATCGGCACGAGGGCAGCCGGCCGCTGAACCTGCGCACCGAGGAGAGACGCGAGCGCGAGCGGCAGGAGTATGACGAGCAGATCTACGACGATC
>CBDIBE010000008.1:0-681633 GCA_965276815.1 Acetobacteraceae bacterium
GCGCTGCCGCCGTTGCCGCCGGTATAGCCGCCGCCTCCGCCGGCGGTGCCGCCCGCGCCGCCGCCGCCACCGCCGCCCACGCCGCCGCCGCCGTTCTGGCCGATGCCGCCACTCCCGCCGGCGCCCCCGCCGGCGAACGACTTGCCCCCGCCGCCGCCGGGATTTGTGAGCCCGGGAGCCGGGGAGGAGGTGGCGCCGTCGGCACCGTTGCCGTTGAGCCCGCCGCCGCCGCCGCCGCCGCCATTGAGGTTCGTGGCAGAACCGCCGTTGCCGCCGTCGCCGCACACTGCTGGCGATCCCGCCGCCGCCGCCGCCGGGTGCACCGCCGAACTCGCCGCCGCCGCCGCCGCCGCCGGCAATCAGCAGTGGCGCGGTGCCCGGCCCGACGACGAACGTGCCGCCGCCGCCGCCCGCCCCCTGGCCACCGCCGCCCCCCTGGCCGCCGACCACGATGCTCAGCGTCTCGGACGAGGCGAAGGTGAACGTGCCCTCGACGATCGCGCCGAAGCCGCCCGCTGCGCCGCTGGAGCCGCCGCCGCCGCCGGTCGCGACGATGTCGTAGCTGCCGGCCGCCAGCGTCGTGCTGGTCAGGCCGGGCGTGCTGTCCGAAAAGATCGGCACGGCCGAAGCGGTCGCGACGGATGCGGTGAGAGCCAGCGCGGACACGCCTGCGAGCTTGGCAAGTTGCATGATGCTACTCCTAAAGAATGGGCCGTGAAGGGATGATCGCGTCGGCAACGAAGCGCGGCGCGAGGGGACTAAGGCCAGGGGCGAGGGGCGGGAACCGATGTGCATCGCGTGCTCCTGAGAACGCGCGCACCCTGTGCCACCCGTAAACCGGCCTTCAACCGGCATGACGCCCCGCCGCGGGGCGCCGTGCAGATTGTTGGAGGATCTGTACCGGCGTTGACGGATCTGTACCGGGCCGGCACGCTGGCCGGGTCTCGGCAGCGATTGGGGTGGACGTGCTAACGGTGGATAGGCCCCTGCTTGTCACGTTCCAGGCGGTCCAGATCCGGGCGCAGGACCTCGATCGTCACGGATGCTTCACGCGCGACCTGCCCGGCAACTCCGATTACGTGTATAAATTGCGCAGGCGGATCAATGCAGACGCCGGGCCCGACGCCATCGTCGGCGTGCATGCGGGTCGCGAGGTGAGCGACCTTCAGCCGTTTTACAACGCCGAGGCGTTCGGCATCGACGGGCATTTAATGACGGGTCAGAAACGGGGTTTCTGCTTGATGACTTCGCTGTCGGGCGCAACTTCGGTTTCGGGCGCGCCGATCGGAGCCGCCGTGGCGAGCGGGACGACGGGTATCGTGACCCGCCCGGAACCTGGCATGCGGTTCAGGACCGAGGACGGCACGACGCGCCTGGCCTTCTGGGTGGTGGCCGCGCGGCTGCAGCGGACGTTGCAGGCCCGGCTCGGCGAGCCGCTGCGCGACGAGCTGTCATTCTCGCCCAGCGTCGACTGGGCCGGGCCGGGCCGGGCCGTGTGGCGGCTCATCAACTATCTTCTGGACGAGCTGCGCGACCCCGATGGCCTTGCCGCCGATCCGGTTGCGCGCGAAACGTTCACCGACCTGTTCGCGCAGACCATGCTGAACCGCCTGCCGCACAATTACACGCCGCACCTGACCCGGCGGCAGCCGACGGCCATCCCCGGGCACCTGCGCCGCGCCGAGGCGTTCATGACAGCCGCAGCCGATCAGCCGATCAGCCTTGCTGACGTGGCCGAAGCGGCCGGGTGCCGGACAGGCACGCTGAACGCCGCCTTCCGGCAGTTCCGCGGCACGACGCCGCTGGCCGCGTTGCATGGCGTAAGGCTGCAATGCGTGCGGGACGCATTGCTTCGCGCCGACGAGGGCGATCGGACCGGCGCCATCGCGCGGCGATTCGGCTTCAGCAATCCATCGCGGTTCATCAAGGCCTACGGCGACAAGTTCGGCGAGCGTCCGGCGGAAACCCGGTGCCAGCGATTCTGACGCGCCGTTCGTACGGCCCACCCCGCCGCACGACGACGGCTATTACCTATCCCAGCACCTCTCGGTTCACCACGTTCTCGCGGATCGGGGCGCCGTCGAGTACGCTCAATATATTCTGTGCGGTCGCGACCGACATCGCCGCCATCGACTCCACCGTCACCCCCGCGACGTGCGGCGAGGAGATCACGTTCGGCAATTGCAATAACGGATGGCCGGGTCCGACCGGCTCCTTGTCGATCACGTCGAGCCCGGCGCCGGCTAGATGGCCGGATTGCAGCGCCTCGAGCAGCGCAGGCTCGTCGATGATGCCGCCGCGGGCGGTGTTGACCAGCACGGCGCCCGGCTTCATCCGCGCCAGCCGGGCCGCCCCGAACATCCCGATCGTCGTCGGATTGCGCGGGCAATGGATCGTCACGTAGTCGGCCCGGCCCAGCGCCGCGTCGAGATCGGCGGCCGGCTCGAACCCAGCCCGCGCGATCACCTCCGGCGCCACGTAGGGATCGTACACCAGCACGTTCATCCGGAACGCGGCGCACATCGGTGCGGTGCGGGTTCCGATCCGGCCGAAACCGACCACGAGGACCGTTGACCCGGCCATCTCGCGCGGCAAGAAGCTGCGGCGCTCGTGCCAGACCCCATCGCGCATGCGCCGGTCCATTTCCAGCGCCCGCTTGCCCACCGCCATCATCATGAACACCGCGTGCTCGGCGACGCTGGTCGAGTTGGCGGTGCCGACCACCATCAGCGGGATCCGCCGCTCGGTCAGCGCCGGTATGTCGACTGCGTCGAACCCGACCCCGATCCGCGCCGCAACCTCGAGCAGCGGGCTGGCCGCGACCTCCGGCCGCATGAACGGCGTGAACGAGAGCGCGACGCCGCTCGCGGTCTTCAGCAGTTCGTGGAACTCGGCCGGCGCGATCGCGGGGTGGTAGAGGACGACCTCTACATCGTCCCGCGCCTGCAGCAATTGCAGGCCCTCTGCCTCCATGAACTCTGCAATCAGCAGTGTCTTGACGTTCCTCGGCATTCCGGCCCTCCCTATGCGGGTATAATGGACAAGGCGGGGGGAATTGGCCATGAAGCGGATGCGCATCGCGGCGGCGAGTATCGCCTTGCTGCTCTGGGCGGGCTCCGGCCGGGCCGAGACGGTCCATATCGCCCGCCAATTCGGCATCTCCTACCTGCCGGTGATCCTGATGAAGCACGATCACCTGCTCGAGCAGGAGGGCAAGGCCCGCGGCCTCGATCTGCAGCCGGAATACCTGATCTTCACCGGCGGGCCGCCGATCAACGACGCCATGATCTCCGGCAATATCGACATCGCCACCGGCGGCGTGGGCGCGATGCTCACCCTTTGGGGCAAGACCCGCGGCGGCCTCAAGGTGATGGGGCTTGGGACGCTCGGCAACATGCCGATCTGGCTCAACACCAGCGACAAGGCGGTCAAGACCATCGCCGACTTCACCGACAAGGACCGGATCGCGCTGCCCGGGGTGAAGGTCTCGATCCAGGCCGTGGTGCTGCAAATGGCGGCGCGGCAGGTGTTCGGGCCGGGCCAGGAATTCCGGCTCGACCCGCTCACCGTGACGATGGGCCATCCCGACGCCGAGGCGGCGCTGCTCAGCGGCAAGAGCGAAGTCACGGCGCATTTCGGCTCGGCGCCCTACATGTACGAGGAGCTGGAAAACCCGAACATCCATCGCGTGCTGAACAGCTACGACGTGCTGGGCGGCCCGCACACCTTCAACCTGTCCTGGACCACGGTGCGCTACCACGACGCGCATCCGAAGGTGGTCGAGGCCTTCGTGGCGGCGCTGGACCGGGCGATGCAGGAGATCGTGCAGGATCCGCTGCAGGCGGCGACCGTCTGGGTCGAGGAGGAGCACTCGCGCCTGACCCCGCAACAGGCCGCCGACATGATCCGCCGGCCGGAGAACCAGTGGACGACCACGCCGAAGGGGATCATGGAATTCATGAGCTTCATGCACGACACCGGCGCGCTGCCGGTGGTCGCCGGGTCATGGAAGGATTTGTTCTTTCCTGAAGCGCAGCAGGGCGACGGGAGTTGACCCGGCCGAGCACTGCATAAAAGCTGCCGCCAACCGCACGGAGAACGACCATGGGCCTCGCCAAGCTGGATCATTACAGCATCCGCACACCCCGCCTGGACGAGACGCGCCGGTTCTACGCCGAGTTGATGGGCATGCACGAAGGCCCGCGCCCGGCTTTTCCGTTCCCCGGCGCGTGGATGTATATCGGCGACACGGCGATGGTGCATCTCGTCGGCTATGACCCGGCGGACACGGAGGGGCTCAAAGCCTATCTCGGCGACAAGCCGATCGCCGACGGCACCGGCACGATCGACCACGTCGCCTTCGTGGCGAGCGACCTGCCCGGGCTGAAGGCGCGGCTCGACAAGGCCGGGCTGGGCTACCGCGAGCGGACCGTGCCAACCCTCGACCTGCACCAGCTCTTCGTCGAGGACCCGAACGGCGTCACGCTGGAGCTGAACTTCCCCGGCTCGGAGGCGCCGCACGCCTGACGTGCGGGCGCTGATCATCGGCGCATCGCTCGGCGGGCTGTTCGCCGCGTGCATGCTGCGGCGGCAGGGCTGGGAGGTCGAGGTGTTCGAGCGCGTGCCGGTCCGGCTGTCCGGGCGGGGCGCCGGGATCGCCACGCATCGGCCGTTGATCGAGGCGCTCGAGACCGTGTCCTTCAGTACGGCTTTGGAGCTGGGCGCGCCGGTGCCGGGCCGGGTTGCCTTCAACCGGGCCGGCGCGCCGATCGCGTCGCTCGCCCGGCCGCAGATCATGACCGCCTGGAGCCGGATCTACTCGCTGCTGGACGCGGCCTATCCCGAAGTGCAGCGCGGCTGGGCCCTGCAGCACTACGAGCAGGACGCGGACGGGGTCAGCGTCGCTTTCGCGGGCGGCCGGGTCGCGCGGGGCGACATCTTGGTCGGCGCGGACGGCATCCGCTCCGCGGTGCGGCGGCAGATGCTGCCGGATGTCCGGGCGCAATACGCGGGCTACATTGCCTGGCGCGGCCTGGTGGACGAGACCGCGCTGTCCTCCGCGACCCACGCGGACCTGTTCGAACATTTCGCGTTTTCCCTGCCCGAGGGCGAGCAGATGCTCGGCTACCCGGTGGCGGGCGATGATGACGACACCACGCCCGGCCGCCGGCGCTACAATTTCGTCTGGTACCGGCCGGTCGATGCGGCGGAGCTGCCCGGATTGCAGACGGATGCCAGCGGCAAGGCCTATCCGGCCGGTATCCCGCCGCATCTCATCCGCCCCGAGCTGATCGCCGCGATGCGCCGGGACGCCGACGCCGTGCTCAGCCCGCAATTCGCCGAAATTGTGCTTCTGTGTGCCGCGCCATTCTTTCAGCCGATCTTCGACTTGGAAGTCCCCGAGATGGCAGCGGGTCGGGTCGCCCTGCTCGGGGACGCCGCTTTCGTCGTCCGGCCGCATCTCGGGATGGGGGTGACCAAGGCGGCGCAGGACTCGATGACGCTGGCCGCATCCCTGGCCGAGGCGCCGCCGGTCGAGGCGCTCCGCCGCTACGGCGCGCTGCGGCAGCCCGAGGGCGCCGCCCTGGTCCGCCGGGCCCGCGATCTCGGGGCCTACATGCAGGCGCAGCGCCGTAGCGAGGCGGAGCGCGCCGCGGCCGCACGACATCGCACGCCCGAAGCCGTGCTCGCCGAAACCGCCTGGATCGAAGCGATATGATCCGCGGCACTGCATTGGTTCTGCTCGTGCTCGCCGGGTCCGGGTCCGCACGGGCCGCGGACCGTTCGCCTGTCGCCGCCCGCAACGCGATGGTGGTGTCTGCCGAGGCGCTCGCCTCGCAGGCCGGGCTGCAGATCCTGGAAGAGGGCGGCAACGCCGTGGATGCGGCCGTCGCGGTCGGCTACGCGCTCGCCGTGGTCTACCCGGCGGGCGGCAATCTCGGCGGCGGCGGCTTCATGCTGCTGCACCTCGCCGACGGCCGGACCACCTTCCTAGACTTTCGCGAAAAGGCGCCGATCGCCGCGACCAAGGACATGTTCCTGGACCCGCAGGCCGAGGTCGTGAAAGACCGCTCGACCAAGACTTGGCTCGGCATCGGCGTCCCCGGCTCGGTCGCCGGGCTCGAGGCGGCGCGCGTGCGCTACGGCACCCTGCCGCGCGCCGCGGTCATGGCGCCGGCGATCCGGCTCGCCCGCGACGGCTTCGTGCTCACACCGGGCGATGTCGCGCTGTTCAGCCAAGCCACCGACGACTTCCGGCGCAACCCGGCAGCGGCCGCGATTTTCCTGCCCGGTGGCCACACGCTTGCCGCCGGCGACCGGCTGGTGCAGCCAGACCTCGCCCGCACGCTCGAACGCCTGGAAGCTGACGGGCCGGACGCGATGTATCTCGGCCCGATCGGCGACGCGATCGTCGCCGCCAGCCGAGCCGGCGGCGGCATCCTGCAGCACGCGGATTTCGCCTTCTATAAAGTGCGCGAGCTGAGCCCGGTGGCCTGCACCTATCGCGGCTACCAGATCGTCTCCGCACCGCCGCCCAGTTCGGGCGGGACCGTGATGTGCGAGATCCTCAACATTCTCGAAGGCTACGACCTCCGCGCGCTCGGCTTCCACTCGGCCGCCGAAGTTCACTTCATGGTCGAGGCGATGCGCCACGCCTATCTCGACCGCAACGCGCTCGGCGATCCCGATTTCATCAGCAATCCGGTCGCGCACCTGCTCGACAAGAACTACGCCGCCGCGATCCGCGCGCAGATCGACCCGGTCCGCGCCACCCCGTCGTCGAGCCTGCCGCCAGGCGCAGCGGTGCATGAGGGCGACCACACGACCCATTTTTCGGTGGTGGACCGGCAGGGCAATGCGGTCGCGGTGACCTATTCGCTCAATAGCTGGTTCGGGATGCGCGGGGTCGCGGCGGGAACCGGGATCCTGCTGAACGATACGATGGACGATTTCACCGCCAAGCTGGGCACGGCGAACATGTTCGGGTTGGTGCAGGGTGAGGCCAATGCGATCGAACCCGGCAAGACCCCGCTGAGCAGCATGAGCCCGACCATGGTGATGAAGAACGGCAAGCCGGTGATGGTCACCGGCAGCGATGGCGGCTCGCGCATCATCACCGTCGTGCTCGAGGCGATCCTGAACGTCATCGACCACGGCATGACGATCCAGGAAGCGATCGACGCGCCACGCATCCATCATCAATGGATGCCGGACACCGTCTCCATCGAGCGCTTTGCCCTATCCCCGGACACGCGGGCGCTGCTCGAACAGCGCGGCTACCGCTTCACCGAGAGCGCCGTCTGCTGCCTGGCCGAGAGCATCCTGGTGGGCGCGCCACGCCTGTCCGCGCCGGGTTGGGCGAACGTGCAATCGCTGAACCTGGGCGTCCCAGTGCTGCCGGGCGCCGTGCTGTTCGGCGCGCAGGACGCCAGAGGCGCGATGGGCGCGGCCGTGGGGGATTGACCGCTTCGGTTTAACATCGGCCAATTCTGGATGTCAGGGTGAATTAGGGAGCAACCGCCGATGTCGGTCGCGGTGACACAGCAATCGGCCATGGACAGCGCCGTCCGTTACCTGGTGACCAAATACAATCCGCAAGGAAACCGGGTCGGCTGTTCCTCGGCATCCCGCTCGGGAGCGATATCTCCAACGGCTACACCTACATCATGGAGTCCATGCCCAAGGGCATGCGCGAGGTGATGGGCAACCGGTGGCAGTTCATGTTCGCCATCGGCGAGGTGATGACGCTGGCGGTGATCGCGGTCTTCATTGCCCTCAATTTGAACCACGAATGGGTCTGGCGGCTCACGCTAGGGCTCGGCGCGCTGCCGGCGTTGGTGATCCTGATCATGCGGCACGACCTGCCGGAGACGGCGGTCTGGCTGATCCGGCATGGGCGGTTCCGCGAGGCCAAGGAAGTCAGCCGGACCATGTTCAACGACAATTTGGACATGCTGCCGGACCAGGACGTGGAGGTGCCAAAACCGCGGCCTACCCAGTTCCTCAGCGAGATCCGGCGCGACCCGATCCGCTGGCGGGCGACGCTGTATGGCTGGATCGCCTGTTTCTGCCAGGGCAGCGAGTTCTCGACCTTCGGGTTTTATCTGCCGGTGCTGTTCGTCAGCATCGGCGTGTCCTCGATCCTGGGCACGACCTTGGTGACCATGGCGCTCTATATCGTTGCGGCGATCTCCGGCTGGGTCGGGCCGCTGCTCACGCCGCGCATCGGCCATCGGGGCATTGGGATGGCCGGATTCGGCATCGTGTTCATCTCGCTGCTGGGCGCGGCCTGGGCGATTTGGGCTGGCCATGTCTGGGTGGTGCCGATCATGGCGGCGTGCATGCTGTGGGGCCATTATTGGGACGCGTCGAACTGCATGACGATCCCCACCATGGTCGCGCAGCCGCAATACCGCGGCACGGCGAGCGGCTTTGCCTATATGTTCGTCAAGCTGCCGTCGTTCCTGGCGATCTTCCTGTTCCCGTCGCTGTTCTCGGCGATCGGCCAGGCCGGCTCCACGCTCTTCGTCGCCATCTTCCCGCTGGCCGGCTTCCTCGCGGCGGTCTTTATCCTGCCGGAGGTTTACGGCTACGAGAACGACTGACCGAGGACGCAAGCGTTCGGGCGGTCACACGCCGACTGGGGAGCGCAACGAGTGCCGAACGGGCGAGGGAGATCCTTCAGGAGATCAGAGCAAGGCTCATTCGCGAAGACCATCTGTATCAAGTGACGCGCTCAATGCCAACTTGGAGGTAAGCTTGCCGACGGATATCTTCAAAGTCTCGGGCGACCCCGATCTCGCAACAATCTATTTTCGTGGCGACACATCGATCGACTTATTCCATCACGCAGTTTACGAGGGCAAAAGACCGCCGCCCGACCTGCCTATCCGGCTATATAGCAGCGATTTCGATCGCAGCGATTTCGGGTCACACACGCCCGCGGTGCTGACATCCTGCCTGTACCTAAGTCTGGGCGCACTCCTGCTTTCGGACGAGGCGATCGCCGTACTTGGGCCGGTGCTCAATCCGGCGGGTTATTTCATCGACACCGAGCTGGATGCCGAGCGGATTTACAAGATCTTCGTCTGTGAGCGTAGGCTGGACGTACTGGACGAGGAGCGAGCGGAGCTTAAGCGGTTCTCAACCGGCAATATATGGGACGTCCTGCGCTACGCGTTCCATGAAGACCGGCTGGAGGGCGCCGACATCTTCAAGGTCAAGGGCGTGCAGGCCGACCTGCTCGTCACCGATCGGTTCGTCTCGCTTGTCAACGAACACAAATTGCGCGGCTTCGAATTCGTCAATGCCTGGAACCGCGCGACCGGCGGCGTCCGCTTCAACCCGGACGAGTCCACATACGAAGCGTATCCCGGCGAGAGCCAAGCGATCGGCGAAGCCAGGCGCCGCGCCATGCGCGAGATACTCGCCCGAGACCACGCCGAACGCCGCGCCCGCGAACGCAACACGTAGGCCGGGTTGCGCAAAGCGCATCCGGCCACCTCGCCGGCCAATAACCCCCAAACCGCGGCGTGTGCGCCGAGATCGCGCCGTTGTTGATGATACGGCCGCCGATCGGCGACTGTTCCCGCATCATGGAATACGCCGCCCGCGCGCACAGGAAAGACCCGATCAGATTGCCGACGACCCGCCACCGAAACGCAACGCACCAACTTGCGCCGCAACTTGAGGCTTGCCCCCAACGACCCTCGCCAATTCAAGGCCTGCTATACCAGTTGGGAATTGGCCTAGATACGCCGGAGAATGGAGTGCCATTACCGGCCGAATTTCACAGGCGGCTGCATACGGACAGGCGAGGAACATCCTTCAGGAGATCAGAGCGAGGATCATCCGCGAGGAGCAACTATACCAGACGACAGGCAGAATGCCGGATTGGAGGTAAGCTTGCCGACCGATATTTTCAAAGTTTTGGGCGATCCTGATCTCGCGACCATTTACTTTGGCAACGAAGCATCGGCTGCCTTATTTCGTGAGGCAGTTTACGAGGGCAAACGACCGCGCCCCGACCTGCCTATCCGGCTATATAGCAGCGATTTCGATCGCAGCGAGTTCGGAGCACACACGCCCGCGGTGCTGACATCTTGCCTGTACTTAGATGTGGGCGCACTCCTGCTTTCGGACGAGGCGATCGCCGTGCTTGGGCCGGCTCTCGATCCGGCGGGGTATTTCATCGACACCGAGCTGGATGCCGAACGGATTTACAAGATCTTCGTCTGTGAGCGTAGGCTGGACGTGCTGGACGAGGAGCGAGCGGAGCTTAAGCGGTTTCCGTCGACCGGCAACATATGGCGCGTCCTGCGCTACGCGTTCCATGAAGACCGGCTGGCGGGCGCCGACATCTTCAAGGTCAAGGGCGTGCAGGCCGACCTGCTCGTCACCGATCGGTTCGTCTCGCTTGTCAACGAACACAAATTGCGCGGCTTCGAATTCGTCAGTGTCTGGAACCGCGGGACCGGCGGCGTCCGCTTCAACCCGGACGAGTCCACATACGAAGCCTATCCCGGCGAGAGCCAAGCGATCGGCGAAGCCAGGCGCCGCGCCATGCGCGAGATACTCGCCCGAGACCACGCCGAACGCCGCGCCCGCGAACGCAACACGTAGGCCGGGTTGCGCAAAGCGCATCCGGCCACCTCGCCGGTCAATAACCTCCAGACAACCGTCTTATGCTAGCCGCGTCCGACGAAGGGCATTTTCGTCGCCATGACGGTTACGAACTGCACGTTGGCGTCGAGCGGCAGCTCGGCCATGAACTTGACCATGTCGCCCACATGCGCCGAGTCCATGCGCGGCTCGGCCATCATGGCGCCGTTCGGCTGCGGCACGCCGCGGGTCATGCGCTCGGTCATCGGGGTCGCCGCGTTGCCGATGTCGATCTGGCCGCAGGCGATGTCGAAGGGCCGGCCGTCGAGCGACAGCGACTTGGTCATCCCGGTGATCGCGTGCTTGGTTGTGGTGTAGGGCAGCGAGCCCGGCCGCGGCGTGTGCGCCGAGATCGAGCCGTTGTTGATGATGCGGCCGCCCATCGGCGACTGGTGCCGCATGATGGCGAACGCCGCCCGCGCGCACAGGAACGAGCCGATCAGGTTGACGCCGACCACGCCCAAGAACTGGTCGACGCTCAGCTCGTCGATCGGCAGCGCCGGCGTGCCGCCGCCGGCATTGTTGAACAGCAGGTCGAGCCGGCCCCATTTTGCCTTCACCTCGGCAAACGCCGCGTCCACCGCTTCGGGCTTGGAGACGTCGGTGGGAAGGATCAGAAACTTTCCTTCCGGCACGAGCTTTGCCGTCTCCTCGAGCGCGTCGCGGCGCCGGCCGACGAGGGCCACGCTCCATCCGGCTTCGGCGAGCGCCAACGCCGCCGAGCGGCCTACGCCGCTGCCGGCGCCCGTGACGAGGGCGAATTTGCTGCGCTCAGCCATGACCTGCTCCCATGTTGTAACGGGAGCATGTCACGCCGCGTCGCGCCGGGCTACTGGTTGGCCTCGATGAAGCTCTTGATCCGGGGCAGGATCTCCGAGCGCCACTTGCGGCCGTTGAAGATGCCGTAATGACCAACGCCGGTCTGCAGCATCTGCATCCGCCGCTCCACTGGGATCGAGGAGCACATCGTGTGCGCCGCGATCGTCTGGCCCGGCGCCGAGATGTCGTCCAGTTCGCCCTCCACGGTCATCAGCGCGGTGCGCTGGATGGCGGACGGGGTCACGGTTTCGCCGCGGACCAGCATGCGCCCCAGCGGCAGATCATGCTTCTGGAAGAAGATCTCGACCGTTTGCAGGTAGTAGCCCGCCGGCACGTCCATGACCGCGAGATACTCGTCGTAGAAGCGGCGATGCGCGACGGCGCTGTCATTGTCGCCCCGGATCAGGTGATCGAACATGCGCCGGTGCGCTTCGACGTGCCGCTCGGGGTTCATCGAGATGAAGGCGGCGAGCTGCAGGAAGCCCGGATAGACCCGGCGGAACGCGCCGGGATGCCATGGCGGCACGGTGTCGATGCAGTTGCGCTCGAACCAGCCGATCGAATTCTGCTGGGCAAGCTTGGTGACGACGGTCGGCGCGGCGCGGGTGTCCACAGGGCCTCCCATCAGGGTCATGGTGCGCGGCTGCGCCGGGTCATTGCGCGTGGCGAGCAGGGAAACGGCGGCGACCACCGCCGGCGCCGGCTGACAGACGGCGACCACGTGAGTCTCCGGGCCGAGGTGCCGCATGAAGCCGATAACGGTCTCGATGTAGCTGCCGAGGTCGAAATCGCCGTCCAGCAGCGGCACCATGCTCGCGTCCCGCCAATCGGTCACGAACACTTCGAGCCCGGCATCGATCATATCCTGCACGGTGCCGCGCAGCAGCGTCGCATGGTGGCCGCTCATCGGCGCCACCAGCAGCACGCGCGGCCCGACCGGGGCGCCCGGCGCGGTGAAGCGCAGCAGACGGACGAAGGGCTGGTCGATTGCGACCTCTTCGGTCACCGGCTCCTCGGAGCCGCGACGCGCCTTGATGTTCCAGTTAGGCTTGCCGCGCGGGCGGAATACGTCGTCCGCCACATCGGCCCAGGCTACAGCGAAGCGGCTGGGCCAGGTCAGAAAATCGGGGCCCAGCGGCGATCGCAGCACAGTGCTGGTGGCATTTGCCCACATCCGGGCAGGGAACATGGCCGCCATCGCGGCATCGCGCAAAGAATAGAGCATTATACGAAAATCTCATCAGTTTATGAAAATACTACTTACGGCTAAGAAGGGGCAGGTCTGCTTGTGCTTCAGGGGTCCGGCGCCGGCGCGGGGGCGCCGGAGCGGCACGTAAACGCAGCAACTCATCCAACATCCGATCGACAGTCTGCCAAATCGGCTCGTCGCCCACCCGCTCCTGCATAATGAGCCGGTGCGCGGCCAGGGTGACGTTCAGCGTGCCGCGGGTCGTCTCCGGCCGCGGCGAGCGCATCTGCACCAGCGCCTTTTCGACCTCCTCGAGCGGCATTGCCATGGTTTCGGCAATCGCGGCCGGCTCGGCGCCGGCGCGGCGGAGCTTGCGCGCCTTGGCGGCTTGTTTCTCGTCGAGCGCGATCGCAGGCCGCAGCAACTGCGTCCGCCGCGACATCTCGCCCGAGCCGCTGCCCGGCGCCTTGCCTTTGAAACTGTCCATCCCGTGACGTTACCTGGCGCACCGTGTCATTTTTGCAACAGACCTGGCGTCGATAAGCCTCAATAGACCACCACGCTGCGGATACTCTCGCCCCTGGCCATCAGGTCAAAACCCTCATTGATCCGCTCGAGCGGCAGCGTGTGGGTGATCAGGTCGTCGATATTGATCTTGCCTTCCATATACCAGTCGACGATCCGCGGCACGTCGGTCCGGCCGCGGGCGCCGCCGAAGGCAGATCCCTGCCAGACCCGGCCGGTCACCAGTTGGAACGGACGGGTGCCGATTTCCTGCCCGGCGCCGGCCACGCCGATGATCGTGCTCTTGCCCCAGCCTTTATGCGCGCACTCCAGCGCCTGGCGCATCAGCGTGGTGTTGCCGACACATTCAAAACTATGATCCGCGCCGCCCCCGGTCAGTTCGACGAGGTGGGCGACAACGTCGCCGCTGACCTCCTTGGGGTTGACGAAATGCGTCATCCCGAACTTCGCCGCGAGCTCACGGCGGCCTGGGTTGATGTCCACGCCGACGATCTGGTCCGCCCCCGCGACCCGCGCGCCCTGCACCACGTTGAGGCCGATCCCGCCCAGGCCGAACACCACGACGCGGTCGCCGGGCTGCACCTTGGCGGTGAACAGGACCGCGCCGACTCCGGTGGTCACCCCGCAGCCGATGTAGCAAATCTTGTCGAACGGGGCGTCCTTGCGGACGCGGGCGACGGCGATCTCCGGCAAAACGGTGTAGTTCGCGAAGGTCGAGCAGCCCATGTAGTGCAGCACCGGCCGGCCCTGATAGCGGAACCGGCTGGTCCCGTCCGGCATCAGCCCCTTGCCCTGCGTGGTGCGGATCTTCTGGCAGAGATTGGTCTTCCGGCTGAGGCAGTACTCACACTCGCGGCATTCCGGCGTGTAGAGCGGGATTACGTGGTCGCCAACCGCCACCGAATGCACGCCGGGGCCGACTTCTTGCACGATTCCAGCGCCTTCGTGGCCGAGGATCGCCGGAAACAGGCCTTCCGGGTCCGCGCCGGACAGGGTGAACTTGTCGGTATGGCAGATTCCGGTCGCCTTGATTTCAACGAGCACCTCGCCCTCGCGCGGGCCGTCGAGTTGTACGGTCTCGACCTGAAGCGGCTTGCCAGCTTCGAAGGCGATGGCGGCGCGGACATCCAATTGCGTTCTCCTAGGTGGCGTTCCCGCCACAGAATAGCCCGGAATATCGCATCTTCCCAGGCCGCGGGCTTGCCGATTGCTGGAGCTTACGGATAACACTGCTCTTAGGCCGACTCCGACAACACGGGTAATGCTCCGGTTTGCCTGGGGTGACAGAAGGGCCCCGAACTTTGGATTTGCTTAAACGAACCGGAAAGGACGTCTGATGAACGTTACTGAATTGGCCGAACAGATCGCCACTAAGCACGGGGTAGAGAAGAAACAGGCAAGGCAGCTTGTCGAAGCCGTGTTCACTGCGGTTGTCGATGCCGCGACCAAGGGTGAAGAGGTCAGCATTCCCGGTTTTGGCAAGTTCAAGGTGGCCGAGCGCGAGGCGCGGCAGGGCCGCAACCCGGCCACCGGCGAGACCATTCAGATCGCCGCCTCCAAGAAGCTCGCCTTCACGCCTGCCAAGCAGGTGAAGGACAAGATGAACGTCCATGAGGCTCCCAAGCCCGCCGGCCGGGCCAAGGCTGCCGCCAAGAAGTAAGCCGACCGCAAGCCGCCGCCGTGCGCCCGACGCCGGCGGCGGGTACCTCACCGCCTCCGCGCAATCTCCCCGGGGGGATGTTGGTCATGAAATACGCTCTGGCGCTGCTCTGTTCCTTCGCGCTCGCGGCAGCCGCGCCGGCACGCGCGGAGGGACAGGGGCCGCTCACGGTCGGATTGCTCGTTACGCTCTCCGGACCCGGCGCGGTGCTCGGGCAGCACGCCAGGGACGGGTTCGAGCTCGCGCTCAAGCAGCTGCACAACCGGTTTGGCGGGCGCGACGTCAATCTGGTGGTGGTCGATGACGAGCTGAAACCCGACATTGCCGTGGCCCGCGCCCGGCGCCTGATCGAGCAGGACAAGGCCGATTTCATCGTCGGCCCGATCTTCAGCAACGTGCTCGCGGCAATTTTCCGTCCCGTGACCGCGGACGCGATTTTGATCAGCCCGAATGCCGGCTCCAGCATCTTCGCCGGCAAGAGCTGCAGCCCGAACTTCTTCGTCACCTCCTACGAGAACAACCAAGTGCACGAAGTCTCCGGCCAATATGCGCAGGAGAAGGGCTATAAACGTGCCTTCCTGATCGCGCCGAACTACCAGGCCGGCAAGGACGCGATGGCCGGGTTCAAGAACAAGTTCAAGGGCGAGATCCTCGACGAAGACTACGTCCCGCTAACCCAGCTCGACTTCCAGGCCGACCTCGCCCGCATCGCCGCCGCCAAGCCGGACGTGGTCTACGCCTTCATGCCCGGCGGCCTCGGCGTCAACCTGGTCAAGCAGTACCGCCAGTCGGGCCTGGCCGAGGGTATCCCGTTCCTGTCCGCCTTCACCGTCGATGAGAGCACGTTGCCGGCACAGAAAGATGCCGCGGTGGACATGTATGGCGGGGCGACCTGGGCCCCGAACATGGACAACCCGGCCAACAAAACATTCGAGCCCGCGTTCGAAGCCGCCTACAAATACATACCCGCGGTCTACGCGATGCAGGGCTTCGACGCGGCCCAGGTGATCGACACCGCGCTGACTAGCCTGGGCGGCGAGACCCGCGACCGGGACAAGCTGCGCGCGGCGGTGCACGACGCCGGCGCCAAGATCCAGTCGCCGCGCGGCGCCTTCCGCTTCAACACGAACGGCTACCCGATCCAGGATTTCTACCTGGTTCAGGTCACCAAGCGGGCGGACGGGCAGTTCGAAACCGAAATCCGCGAGCAAGTGTTCCACGACTACGCCGACGCATTCGCCCAGGATTGCCCGCTCAAGTAACGTGACCCTTTTGCTGGTGCAGGTCCTCAATGGCCTGCAGTTCGGCGTGCTGCTGTTCCTGATTGCGGCCGGGCTTACCCTGGTGTTCGGCGTGATGGACCTGATCAACCTGGCGCATGGCGTCCAATATATGATCGGGGCGTATTTGGCCGTGGTGCTTGAGGGATGGACGGGCTCGTTTTGGCTCGCCCTGCCGCTCGCGGCGGCCGCTTCCTTCGTCATCGGGCTGCTCTTGGACGCGCTGGTGTTCAGTTGGTTGCTTGGCCGCAACCATCTCGACCAGGTGCTGGCGACGTATGGGTTGATCCTGCTGTTCGAGGAGGGCGTGCGCACTCTGTTCGGCGCGGCGCCGCAGTCTTTCGCGCTGCCCGATGCCCTGGCGGGCACGGTGGCGCTGCCTGGCGGGCTCAACTATCCGGT
Source organism: Acetobacteraceae bacterium (assembly GCA_965276815.1). GTDB lineage: Bacteria > Pseudomonadota > Alphaproteobacteria > Acetobacterales > Acetobacteraceae > JAVVHH01. The sequence continues at coordinate 16,538 of CBDIBE010000008.1, forward strand.
CTATCGCCTGGTCCTGCTGGCCTGCGGGCTGGTCGTCGCCTTGCTGCTCTGGGCGGTGATCGAGCGGACGCGGATCGGCATGCAGGTGCGCGCCGGCGCCAGCGATGCACCGATCCTCGAGGCGATGGGCGTGAACGTGCGGCGCCTGTTCACCTTGGTCGTCGCCGCCGGCGCCATGCTGGCCGGGTTCGCGGGCGCGGCGGCGGCACCCTTGGTCGCCGTCGAACCTGGGATGGGCGGCAACGTGCTGATCCTGGCCTTCGTCGTGGTCGTGGTCGGCGGGATCGGCTCGGTCTATGGCGCATTCGTCGCGGCGATCCTGGTCGGCATGGCCGATTCGCTGGGCCGGACCTATATGGGCGCCGCGCTCCGCCTGGTGCTGACGCCGTCCGCCGCCGGGATCGCCGGGCCGGCGCTGGCGTCGATGTCGATTTATCTGCTGATGGCTTGTGTGCTGGGATTGCGGCCCCAGGGATTGCTGCCGGCTCGCGGCCGGGTATGAGGCGGCTCGTCACGACGGCGATGACCGTGTTCCTGCTGGGCGCGCCCGTAGCCGTCGCGTTCGGCGCGTCCGGCTACGTGCTGTCCGTGGCGACGCGGGCAGCGGTGTTCGCGATTGCGGCCGTGTCGCTGCAGTTCATCCTGGGTTTCGGCGGAATGGTCAGCTTCGGCCACGCCGCCATGGTCGGGATCGGCGCCTATACCGTGCTGATCAGTCGCGGGGGCGACGCGATCTGGGTCTTGCCGCTGGCCATGGCGGCGGCGGCGCTGTTCGCCTTCATCACCGGGCTGGTGGCGCTGCGGGCGCAGGGCGTGGCGTTCCTGATGATCACGCTGGCCTTCGGGCAGATGGCGTATTTCGTCGCCGGGTCGCTGGCGGTCTATGGCGGCGATGACGGGATGGCGCTCGACGCGCGCTCGCCCCTTTTCGGGACGGACGCGCTCGAGAGAGGCGTGGTGTTCCACTATGCCGTGGTGGTCAGCCTGATCTTGTTTGGCTTGCTGCTGCGCATGCTGGGGAATTCGCCGTATGGGCGGGCGCTACGGGCGGTGCGGGAGAACCCAGTGCGCGCCACCGCGCTCGGCTTCGACGTGACTCGGATCCGGCTCGCTGCCTATACGGTGGGCGGCGCGGGCGGCGGCCTAGCCGGGTTCTGGCTCGCCAATAACAGCCAATATGTCAGCCCCGGCATCCTGGATTGGCGCAACTCCGGCCAGATCCTGATCATGGTGATCCTGGGCAGCATGGGGCGGCAGCGACGCAGTTTGCGGGGACGCCTGCTGGGTGCTGCGGCCGGCGCCATCGTCCTCATCGTCGCCGAAGAGTATCTGGCCGGGCTGACCCAACATTGGCCGCTGATCCTCGGCGCCATCCTGGTCGCGGCGGCGCTGGCCGGGCGGCGGCGCAGATGACCCTGTCGGTGCGCAACTTGCACAAAAGTTTCGGCGCGATCGCGGTGACGCGCGATGTGAGCCTCGACGTGCCCATACCGGGCCTGCATGCCTTGATCGGGCCGAACGGGGCGGGCAAGACCAGCTTGATCCAGCTTCTCATGGGCTTGCTGAAGCCGGATTCGGGCCGCGTGTTGCTAGACGATCGCGACATCACCCGCCTCCGACCGCATGCGCGGGCGCGGCTGGGCCTCGCGCGCACGTTCCAGATCAGTCAGCTCGTCCCGAGCTTCACGGCGGCCGAGAACGTCGCGCTCGCCGTGCAGGCCCGTCAGCGCCATCCGCTCCGTCCGTTCGGCCGGGCCGGGCAGCGGCGGGTGCTGCCTTATTTGGACACGGCCGGCCTGGCCACCCAGGCGCTGACCCCCGCGCAGGACCTCTCGCACGGCGAACGCCGCGCGCTCGAACTCGCCTCGGCTTTGGCGCTCGAGCCCCGCTGCATCCTGCTCGACGAACCGCTGGCCGGGATGGGGCATGATGAGGCGCAGGACACCATCGCGCTGCTGCTGCGGCTGAAAACGCGGTTCGGCCTGTTGCTGGTCGAGCATGATACGGAGGCGGTGTTCGCGCTGGCGGACCAGGTCTCGGTGCTGGTTGCGGGCGCGATCATCGCGTCGGGGACGCCGTCGCAGATCCGCGCCGACCCGGCGGTCCGCGCCGCCTATCTGGGCGACGCATGCTGACCGTCTCGGGGCTCGAGGCCGGCTACGGCAAGGCGCAGGTGCTGTTCGGCATCGACTTCAGCCTCGGCGAGGGCGAGGTGCTGGCGCTGATGGGCCGCAACGGCATGGGCAAGACCACGACGGTGCGGGCGATCATGGGCCTGCTGCGGCCAAGCGCGGGCACGGTGGTGTTCCGCGGGGCGGAGCTGGCCGGCGCGCGGCCGCACCGGGTCGCGCAGTCCGGAATCGGGCTGGTGCCGGAAGGACGGCACGTGTTCCCGACGCTCAGCGTTGAGGAGAACCTGGTCGCCACCGCGCGGCGCGGCGCCGGGCGCTGGACGCTCGACCGGGTCTACGCCCTGTTTCCCGGCCTGGCCGAGCGTCGCGGCAACCGCGGGCAAGAGCTCTCGGGCGGCGAGCAGCAAATGCTGGCGATCGGCCGCGCATTGATGACCAATCCGCGCCTGCTGATCCTCGATGAGGCGACGGAGGGGTTGGCGCCGCTGATCCGCGCCGAGATCTTTGCCTGTCTGCGGACGCTGCGGGCGGAGGGCGAATCGATCCTGGTGATCGACAAGCATTTGGCGCTTCTCGCCAGCTTGGCGGACCGGATCGTCGTGTTGGAGAAAGGCCGAGTCGCTTGGACCGGCGCCGCCGTCGCGTTGGCCGCCGACCCGGCGGCAGCCGACCGCCTCTTGCACGTATGATGGTCGCAGAGCCTGGGCGGGTCTCGTCATCGTGAGCCGCGAAGCCGCGTGGCAAGCCAGGCCCGCGTAGGTTCGTGCCGCCCTGAATCGCTTCGTCGCTATGCTCCTCGCGATGCTGGGATCATCGGGGGGAGAGCGCGCAATCACGGCCCGCATGGATGGCGGGCGATCCAGTGCCGCGCGATTTCGATGCGCTTGCACACCCAAATATCCGGAAAATCCTGCAAGTAGGTGAGAAAACGCCGTAGCGCCTCGGCCCGGCCCGGCCGTCCCGCGAGCCGCATATGCAGGCCGACCGACATCATCCCCGGCCGCTCGGCGCCCTCCCGATAAAGACAGTCGAAACTGTCCCTCAAATATGTGAAGAAATCGCCACCGCTGCCAAATCCGGCTGGATTGACGAATTTACTATCGTTCACATCCATGGTGTAGGGTACGATCAGGTGGGGATGGCCGTTCGCGCGTAACCAGTAGGGCAGCTCGTCAGCATAACTGTCGCTGTCATAGAGGAAGCCGCCATGCTCCATGATCAGGCGCCGCGTATTTACGCTGGGGCCGGTTCGGCAATACCAGCCGAGCGGGCGCTGGCCGGTCATGTGCTCGATCGAGGCGACCGCGCGCGCGATGTGGTCGCGCTCCTCCGCCTCGCTGAGCAGCCAGTGCTTCTCCCAGCGCCAGCCGTGACAGCATATGTCGTAGCCCGCCGCCACGATCGCCGCGGTCGCTTCCGGGTTGCGCTCCAGCGCCAGCGCGCAGCCGAACACCGTCACCGGCAGCCCGAATTCCTGGAACAGGCGGTGCAGCCGCCAAAATCCGACCCGGCTGCCGAACTCGTACAGCGTCTCGGAATAGAGATCGCGCGTGCCAGCCGGCACGGCGGAACTGGCGCCCTCCAGCAACCCGCTCTCCGAGGCCGCGTCGCCGTCGCCGATGCTATATTCCGAGCCTTCCTCGTAATTGAAGACAAAGTTGATCGCGAGCCGCGCGCCCCCGGGCCACGCCGCGTGCGGCCGGTTTGGCCCGTAGCCGATCAGGTCTCTGCGCATCGCGCCAGCTTCGCGGCGTTCTCCGGCGGGTGCAAGCCGGACTTCACGCGCTTGGACCGGGCTGCTACCCACATGCCGATCGCTCGGGACCCCACATGCCGCCCCTTCCGGTATTTCGCCTGCTGCCGCCCGCTCCCGCGCCGACCCTCATGGTGATCGTGGACACCGAGGAGGAGTTCGACTGGGCTGCGCCGTTCGATCGTGCCAGCACGCAGGTCGAGAACATCCGTCATCAGCACTTGGCGCAGGAGATCTTCGACGAGCACGCGATCGCCCCGACCTACGCCGTGGACTACCCGGTCGCCAACAGCGCGGATGCGACCTCGGTGCTGAAACCCATATTGGAGCGGGGCGGCTGCGACATTGGCGCGCATCTGCACCCCTGGGTGAACCCGCCCGACGACGAGGCGGTCAGCACCTTCCACTCCTATGCGTGCAATCTGGCGCCCGGGTTGCTGCAACGGAAATTGCAGGTGCTCACCGAAACGATCCGCTCCAGCTTCGGCCGTTCGCCTGCGCTGTATAAGGCGGGCCGCTACGGTGTCGGCCCGGAAACGCCGGCCGCGCTCGAGGCGCTCGGCTACGTCGCCGACGCCAGCGTGGTCCCGCATACGGATTTCGGCGCCGATGGCGGCCCGGACTTCCGCTCCATGCCCGACCAGCCTTTCTTGACCGCGAAAGACCTCCTGGAAGTGCCGCTCTCCGTCCACTTCGTCGGGCGCGCGGCGGCCGCCGGGCCGCGCCTGTTCCCGCTGCTGGACCGGGCGCGGCGCATGCGACTGCCCGGCATCGCGGCGCGGCTGAAGTTGCTCGAGCGGTTACGCCTTAGCCCGGAAGGTCATGACGGCGACGATATGATACGGCAGACGCGGGCTGCCTTGGCGCGCGGTCAACACTATTTCGCGCTGACCTACCACAGTTCGAGCCTAATGACCGGCGGTTCACCCTACGCGCGCACGATACGCGATCGCGACCAGATTTTAAGAAATCTCACGACTTATTTGCGCTATTTCATGAAACTATCCGGCGCGCGGGCAACAACCGTTCGGGTTTTGGCCGAGTCCCTGGCAGCGCCAGCTCAGTCCGGCCGGCATTCCTATGCAGCCAGCCTCTAATCGGCTAGTTCAGGATGCTGGCTACGACACGCGCCCCGAGCGTGCGGAGGTTCGGGCGGCCGAGACCGGAATGGCGAGGACGGAGAAGTTGAACCGGGGCAAGGCTCTTGTCATGGGCGACGACACGCGCGGGTTCCTCGCGACCGTGCGCTCGCTCGGCCGCAAGCGCATCGAGGTCCACGCGGCGCCGGCCGATTTCCGCTCCCCGGCCCTTTCTTCCCGTTATATCAGGACGCTGCACGACTTGCCGCCCTGGATGGGCGACGGCGCGGACTGGCTCGCCACGATGCGCCGGTTGCTGCAGGAGCAGCGCTTCGACCTCGTCATCCCGTGCGACGAGCGCAACTTGCTGCCGCTGCAGCGCCATCGCGATGAGCTTTCGGCGTTCGCGCGCCTGGCGATCCCGAACGACGCGGCGATCCACGTCCTGTTCGACAAGCACGCCACGCGGGAACTGGCCCTGCGCGTCGGAGTGAACGTCGCGCCCGGGCGGCTGGCGCGCCAGGGCGATCGCGCGGAACAGCTGATCGCCGAACTCGGGGTTCCCATCGTGGTCAAGCCGCGGCGCTCCTACACGCTGGAGACGCTGGGCACGCGCGGCCGGGTCCATGTGGTCGACGACGCGGCGAAACTCGATCGCTTGCTCGCCGAGGCCGAGCCGGACAGCTTGCTGCTCGAGGGCTATTTCGAAGGCCGCGGTCTCGGCGTCTCGATCCTGGCCCACGAGGGCCGGCTGCTGCAGGCCTTCGAACATCATCGCGTGCACGAGCGCTCCGGCAGCAGCTTCTACCGCATCAGCGCGCCGCTCGACCCGGCGCTGGCCGCCGCCTGCGCGGCAATCGCCGCTGGCGTCGACTTCACCGGCGTCGCGATGTTCGAGTTCAAGCGCAACGAGGCGCGCGACTGGGTGCTGCTCGAGGTCAACGCCCGTCCCTGGGGGTCGCTGCCGCTGCCGGTCGCCCTCGGGGTGGATTTCCCCTATCGCTGGTATCAGCTTCTGGTGAAGCATCTGGAGACGCCAGCGGTCGAGTATCGGACCGGCGTCTACGCCCGCAATCTCGTGCCCGACATGGTCGCCGCGATCGCCGACGCACAGTCGCTCGGCCTGCCGCCGCTGCGCTTCTCGCTGTTCCTGGCGCGCCGCATGCTGGATATGCGAAGGGTCCTGACGAGGGGCGAGTTGCAGGACGTATTGGTGTCCGACGATCTCGGGCCGGCGCAGGCCGAGTTCCAGTCGCTGCTGCGCGGCGGCGCGCGCCGGGTCGGCCGGACCTTGCCGGGCGCCAAGGCGCGGATCCGGTCCAAAGCGGAAGCCCAGGTCAGGGCGGCGGCGCAGCGCGGCCGGCCCGTGCGGGTGCTGTTCATCTGCCAGGGCAATATTTGCCGCAGCCCTTACGGCGCAACCCGGCTGCAGAACCTGGTGCCGGACGAGACGAAGCTTATGGCCAGCTCGGCCGGCATGCTGCCGCGCCCTGGCCGGGCCACGCCCTTGCTCGGCCAGCAAGCCGCCGCGGCGCATGGCGTCGACCTTTCGTCCCATTGCTCCGCTTGGCTGGACCGCAGCACCGCCGAGGCCGCATCGCTGCTCATCGTGTTCGAGGATACGAACAGCGCCGCCATCGCCGACCGCTATCCGGGCCTGAAGACCCAAGTGGTCAAGCTCGGCGACCTGACCGGTGCCGGCGACATCCCCGACCCGGTGGATGGCGACCGCGCCGTCTTCGACCAAGTCTACGCCGAGATCGGCCGCGGCGTCGATGCGCTGGCGCGGCTCTTGGCATGACGCGCTCGCGCGGCCCTTGGCATAGCGAGGGGCGTGCGCCAGCATAGTGTTCCGTTTGAAGGACACCGCCATGGCCCGGCGCGGCATGCAGTTTGGCATTTTCCTCGCCCCGTTCCATCGCAGGGGCGATAACCCGACGCTTGCGATCGCCCGCGACATCGAGATGATCGAGCATCTTGACCGGCTCGGCTTCGATGAGGCCTGGATCGGCGAGCACCATTCGGCAGGCTGGGAGATTATCGCCTCGCCGGAGCTGGTCATCGCCGCCGCGGCCGAGCGGACCAAGCACATCCGGCTCGGCACCGGGGTCACCAGCCTGCCGTATCATCATCCCTTCCTGGTGGCGCAGCGCTTCGTGCAGCTCGATCACATGACACGCGGCCGGGCCATGCTGGGCTGCGGTCCCGGCGCGCTGGTGTCGGACGCCTACATGCTCGGCATCGAGCCGGGCGTGCAGCGCCGCCGCATGGACGAGGCGCTCGAGGCGATCATGGCGCTGCTGCGCTGCGACGGGCCGGTCACCCGCAAGACGGACTGGTTCGAGATGAACGAGGCGCGGCTGCATCTGCGCCCCTACAGCGACCCGCATTTCCCGATCTCGGTCGCGAGCACGCTGACCCCGGCCGGGCCGATGGCGGTCGGCAAGTATGGGATCGGCATGCTCTCGCTCGGCGCCGGCATGCCGGGCGGCTTGCAGGCGATCGCCGGGCAGTGGCGCCTGGCCGAGGCAGAGGCGGCCAAGCACGGCACGACCATCAGCCGGCGCGACTGGCGGATGGTGATGAACGTCCACGTGGCCGAGACCGACGAACAGGCGATGGAGGATGTGCGCCTCGGCGAGCGTCTGGAGACGGTGACCTATTTCGAGGACGCGCTCGGCCGCCCGCCGGGCCGCAGCCAGGATCCGTTGACCGACGGGGTCAAGGCGGGGACCACGCTGGTCGGCTCGCCGGAGACGGTCGCGCGCGGCATTGAGAACCTGGTCGCGCACAGCGAGGGCGGCTTCGGCGGCTTCCTGTTCCGCGCGCATGACTGGGCCGACCGCGAGCAGACCTGGCGCAGCTACGAGTTGTTCGCGCGCTGGGTGATGCCGCGCTTCCAGGACGTGCTCGAAATGCCGCAGGACTCTTGGGAGTGGTGCGTGGACAACCGCAAGACGATCTTTGGGCCGAACGTGGAGGCGCTGCGCCGCGCCTTCACCGATGCCGGGCGCGCGGTGCCGGACCAGTACGAGGCGCGGGCCTCGGGCGCGCGCGACGTGCAGCCAGCCAAGTAACAGCGTAATCCCCGGGCTTGATCCGGGGGTCCATGCAGCCGGCGGGCACTGACGAGGTCCTTCATGCCGTTAGCTTCTTCTTACCGCCCCGCCGCCAAACACGCCGAATTGGGCGAGGCGTTTTACGACAAGGTCGAGGCGGCGCATTTCCCAAAGCACGTCCTGCGGCATCGCGACCAACGCTGGGCGGCGCGGATCGGGCTCGACGGGCTGACGGACGACGAGTGGATTGCGCATTTCGGCCGCTTCGAGCCGCTGCCCGGCAGTTTTCCCGAGCCGCTCGCGCTGCGTTATCACGGCCATCAATTTCGCGCCTACAATCCCGAGCTCGGCGACGGGCGCGGCTTCCTCTTCGCGCAATTGTACGACCTCGAGGATGGCAGGCTGCTGGACCTCGGCACCAAAGGCAGCGGCCAGACTCCGTGGTCGCGCTTCGGCGACGGGCGGCTGACGCTCAAGGGCGGCGTGCGGGAGGTGCTGGCGACCAGTATGCTCGAGGCGCTTGGCGTCTACACCAGCAAATCGCTGAGCCTGATCGAGACCGGCGAGGCGCTGGCCCGCCATGACGAGCCCTCGCCGACCCGGTCGGCGGTGCTGGTCCGGCTCAGCCACTCGCACATCAGGATCGGCAGCTTCCAGCGCTTCCGGGCGCTCGCTCAGCCGGACAATATCCGCCGCTTGCTGGACTATTCGGTGCGGACCTACCTGCCGGAGTGCTGGCGCGACGATGCGGGCGAGCGCGCGACGGCATTCCTGGCGGAGGTCGGCGCCCGGGTCGCCCGGCTCGGCGCGGAATGGATGGTGGCTGGCTTCGTGCACGGCGTGCTGAACACCGACAATATCAACATCACCGGAGAGAGCTTCGATTACGGACCATGGCGGTTCCTGCCGCACTACGATCCGGAATTTACCGCCGCCTATTTCGACGAGAGCGGGCTCTACGCCTATGGGCGGCAACCCGACACTTTATTGTGGAATCTGGTGCGGCTGGCCGAATGCCTCCTGCCGCTGGCATCCCAAGAGTCGCTGCAGCTGGTGCTGGAGGCGTTCGCGCCGGCGTTTCATAGCGCGTTGGACGCCGGCGTGCTGCGCCGGCTCGGGCTGGCGTCGGCGGGGCCGGAAGATGATCGGGCCTTGGCACAGGCATGGTGGGCCTTCCTCGACGAAAGCCGCATGCCGTTCGAGCAGGCGTTCTTCGACTGGTATGGCGGCCCGGCGAGCGCCGCCCGCGCCGGGCGCAGCGAATTCGCCGCCGGCTACGCGGGGGAAAGCTTCGCCCCGGTGCGCGCCACGATGGACCGCTTCGACCCGGCGCCGGGCCTGCTGCTGGACCATCCCTATTTCGCGCGTGCGAAGCCTTGCACGATGCTCATCGACGAGGTGGAAGCGCTCTGGGTGCCGATCGCGACCGAGGATGACTGGCGTCCGCTCCAGGCCAAGCTCGCCGCGATCGGCGAAGTGCAGGAGGCCTATCGCGCGGGTTCTCCCCGAGGGAACGGGGTCAGAAAATCTTGAAAATGCCGCGCAAAATGCCCGGCGTCAGCGCTGAGAGCGGGTTCACCGAAACCGACGGGTCGGACAGCGAACCGCGTATCGTGTAGTCCACCGACACCAAGCCGCCGCCGCGCTCAGGGCTGAACAGGCGGCCGACGAGCGGAATGTTGCCGAGGGCCGAGTTGATCACATAGGCCGGAACGATCGTTCCCTTCACATCCATGTGGTGCCGGCCGATGTCGAGCCGGCCCTGCGCCGTCACACCGAGCGACGCGCTGAAGGCACGCGACTCGCCGATGTCCAGCACGTCGCCTGCGTAGCGGAACGGCATGATCAGGCGCGAGAACATCACCGTGTCCCCGCCCTGCATCGCCTCGGTGATGCCGTAGACCGTGACCGCCTGCAGCAGCTTGCCGACCGCGACCGCATTGCGCAAACCGAACTCCGACATGTCCAGCGTTCCGGACAGCGGCGGGTCGGCATAACGGTCGTCGTAATGCGCTTCGAGCGCCAGGCTGCCGCCGGCGACCGTATCCAGCACGTCGAGTGCGCGGAACAACAGCCCGCCATCGGCCGCCCGCACGCTGACCCGGCGCCCATTCCCCTGCTTCTCGATCACCGCCTGGATATGCTCGGCGCCCGACGATTCTGCCCGCAGCGCGGTCAGGATCCTGCCATTATATTCGGCGTGCGCGACAACGCCGCCGATGCTCAGTTGATGCGCCAGCAGGACCCGGTCGAACTTCACATCGGCAATCCACGGCGTCTCCGCCTCGTTCCCCTTCGGTCTCGGGCTCCTGGCCGGCTCGGACGGCTTGCTGCCAAATTGCGTCGAGAGGTCGAGCACCGCACCGCTGAGCGTCAACCGGAGCGGCTGCGCCGGATCGGGTGGGAAGCGGAGCTCGCCGCTGCCCTGGGTCAGCCCAAGCTCGATCCGGTCGAATCGCATCAGCGTGGGCCGGTTGCCGGTCATCTCGGCCTGGCCCACCACGTGCATATTGGGGCCCTGCGCCTCAAGCTTGGTGATCCCGGCCAGCTTGTCATTCTTCAGCAGCAGCGTGCCCGAGGCCGAGGCGGCCAGCCCCGGCGGCTTTCGCCACCCGGCGAACGCGATCCCGGCGTTCTTGAAATCGCCGGTGAGCTTGACCTCCGCCTGGTTGTCTCGGCGCTGCGAATAATCGGCGCCCAGATTGATCGAACCAGCCGTCATCACGTCGCCCGGGTCGATGCCGGCCGCGGCCAAGTCCCGTGCCGTCGCCTTGCCGTCCAAGGTCGCATGCAGCAGCACTTGGGACGGCGGCCCCGGCTTGAAGTCCATGTCGACGCCGATGGCGCTGGCGATATTGGCCACGGCGCCCGTGCCCGTCGCCTTCATCCCGTCCTGCGTGACGTCGAACTGCACCTCACTTTTGTCCAGGTCCCGGCCGGCGACGAGGCCGCCGAGCCGCAGCCCGCTGATCTTGCCTTGCGCCTCGATCTTGAGCTGCTCGAACTTCACCTCCTTCTTCATCGGCATGTCGACTTCGAGCTTGCTGACGACGGTGCCAGCAGGGTTGCGGAACGTGACCGGCCGTTTATCCAGCAGATGCAGCCGCGGGTTCTTCAGCACGGTCAGCACATCCGGCACGCTGCCCGCGACGCCCGTGGTGACGGTCATGAACTGGTCCTTGGTCTGCAACCCGGTGAACCGGACCAGCCCATCCTTCAATGCGATGGCGGTGCCCTGCTGTTTGGCGGTCGGGATGCTGATCTCGAGCACATCCGGCCCCTGCAGACGCAGCACGGCTTGCGCGTGCTCGACCGGCGGGACCGGGCGCAGCCACCAGATGGTGACATCATCGCCTTGCAGCGTGCCGCTCGCCTGGGTGAGGTCGATCGCGGACGGATTGTCTTCGGGGCCCTCCAGGGTGAATTTGAAATCACCGTCCCGCGCGATGCCGGCGGTGATGTTCTGGGTGATCCACGGCCTGGTATGACCGCCCCAGGCGGCGGGCCAGAGCGCCGGGAGATCGGCGAAGTCGGCATGGTCCAAGGTCAGCTCGAACTGGCCCGACAGCTTGCCGCCCTTCCGATCAGCCTCGCCGGTCAGGCCGACCGTGCTGGACCAAGCGCCGCGCGGCGAGGCGAGGACGGCTTTGAGGCGCTGCAGCTCAAGCTTGACGGGCTTGTAGTCGCCCCCCTGCCAAGTCGCGGCGGCGTCGAGCGCCAGGCTTTGGAACGGCGCCACGCCGCCACGGAACTGCACCCTGCCGTCGCCCGCCGTCGCATGCAGCTCGCCCGCGCGCGGCCGCAGGTTCGGCGACAGCTCGAGCGTGGCCTTGGCTTGCACCGTCGTCTGTAGCGCGCCGACACCGGCCAAGGCCGGGTTGGCTTCTGCCAGCGCCGTGGAGTTCAGCGGCGCCAAGGTCACCGCCAAGTGGGTTCCGCCGCCGGCGGCCAGATCGGCCTGCAGATGCAGGGACGCGGTGGCGCCGCCGAGCCCGATCGTCCCATCGGCGACGCCCTTGACCCCGCCGCCCCGCTGCCGGGTGAGGTCCAGGTCCGCGACATCGGTGCGCAGCGTGTCGCCGATCAGTCGGTCCACGACCTCCACCTTGGCGTCGTGCATGCGGACGTGCTGCAACTGAGTCAGCATCTCCAGGCCGGGCACACCTTGCCGGCGGTCGGTGCCGGCCGGCTTGCGGAGTTCGTCCATGGTCTGCGCGAAGCTCGGCGAGGTGTGCGGTCCGGTCGTATCGCTGTCGGCCAGGTTTCCCAGATCCAGCGCGATCGAGCCGTCTTCGGACCGGAGTGCCCGCAGGCGCAACCCGGTCACCGAGACGGTGCGCGGAACCAGTTGGAACTCCAACAGCCGGCCGAGGGACAGCGTCAGGTCCGCCTCCTTCAGCTCAGCACCGGGCGTCCCCGTTTGGTTGACCACGCGCAAATCCTGCAGCCGGATCTGCAGGCCCTGGTCGGCGCCGGCTTGGTAGCCCGCCCAGGCAATGCTGGCCTCGCCGATGTGCAGCCGGGTCGGCGAGCTGGATTTGACGTGGGACTCGATCATGCGCGCCAGCCAGGCGACGTCGAGCGGCCCCTGCGACAAGCGCCAGGCGAGCGCCCCGGCCGCCACGACGGCGAGCAGCGCCAACCCCAGCGCCGCGCCGGCGAGCAAGCATAGCAGCCGCGCCGGCCAGGCCGCGGCACGCCAAGCGGCGCCCCAGCGTTGACGGGTCTCGGCTACTGCGGACACTTTGGCCGACGATGACGCGCATCCCCGAATGGCCCGAGGCGGCCGACCCAGAAGCGGCAGGGCGGCTGCTGGAACGCTTTGCCGAGCTCGGTCCCCGACAGGCCGCGTTGGCCGCGTCCGCTGATGGCCGGGCCATGCTGGTCGCAGCGGGCGGCGGCAGCCCGTTTCTGTCGGACCTGATCATCCGCGAGCACGAACTGACGGTGCAGATCATGCAGGCGGGGCCGGACGCGGCGCTCGCCCCGGTCGCCGAAGCGCTCGATCAGCTCGCGCCCGCTATCAGCCGCGCCCAATTGGCGTCGGCATTGCGGCAGGCGAAGCGGCGGGCGGCGCTGATCACGGCCATCGCCGATATCGGCGGGCTCTGGACCCTGGCGCACGTGACCCAGACCCTCTCCTGGCTGGCGGAAACCACCCTCCGGCACGCGATCGACCACCTGCTGCTCGCCGCGCACCGGGCGGGCGACATCGTTCTGCCCGACCTTGCCCGTCCAGGGCCCGGCAGCGGCTTGACCGTGCTGGGCATGGGGAAGCTGGGCGCAGGCGAGCTGAACTACTCCAGCGATATCGACCTCGTTGTGCTGTATGATCCGGACGCGCATCCGAATTCCGATCGGATCGGCCCTATCTTCACACGTTTGGCGCGGGCGTTGGTTGCTATAATGGAGACCCGCGACGCGGACGGCTACGTTTTCCGCACCGATTTGCGGTTGCGCCCCGACCCGGCCGCCACCCCGCCCGCCATGGCCCTGCCCGCCGCCCTCACCTATTACGAAAGCATGGGCCAGAATTGGGAGCGCGCGGCCATGACGAAAGCGCGCCCCATCGCCGGCGATCTTGCGCTGGGCTGGAATTTTCTCGGGCAAATTCGCCCGTTCATCTGGCGGCGCGGGCTGGATTTTGCGGCAATCGCCGACATCCACGCCATGAAGCGCCGCATCAACGAGCATCGCGGGCTCGGCGACAGCGCGATCGAGATTGCCGGGCATGACGTCAAGCTGGGCCAGGGCGGCATCCGCGAGATCGAGTTCGCGGCGCAGACGCTGCAACTGGTCTGGGGCGGCCGCGATCCGCGCTTGCGCGACCCGACGACGCTGGGCGCGGTGCGCCGGCTCGCGCGGGCGGGGCTGCTGGACTGGCGCGCGGCGGCGGAGCTCACGGTCGCCTACCGCGTGCTGCGCCGGGTGGAACATCGGTTGCAGATGGTCGCGGATCGGCAGACGCACACCGTGCCGGCCAAGCCCGCCGAGCTCGATCGCTTCGCTATTTTCATGGGATGCGCCGGTCCTGCCGAGTTCCGGGATTTCCTGATGCTGCATCTCGACCGGGTGCGCCGCCGCTACGCCGAGGTGTTCGAGCAGGTGCCCGAGACGCCAGGGCCGGCCGGCGGGCTCGACCTGACCGGCATGGACAGTCCGCAAGCGACGGTGTCTACCCTGCAATCCCTGGGGTTTCGCAACGTCACCGGCATGATCGCGACGCTGCGCGGGTGGCGCGCCGGGCGGATCCGGGCGTTGCGCTCGGAACGGTCGCGCGATCTGATGGACCAGGTGCTGCCCGCCCTGCTGGCCGCGCTGGGGGCGCAGTCCGATCCGGACACCACCTTCGCCCGCTTCGACGCCATGCTGGCGCGCCAGCCGGCCGGGGTGCAGCTCCTCTCGATGTTTCAGCGCAACCCGGCGCTGCTGGAGCGCGTGGCTGGCGTGCTGGGCGCCGCCCCCTCGCTGGCCGACCATCTCGCAACCGTCCCGTCGGCGCTGGAGGGCCTGCTCGCTCCCTCTGAGGCCGATCCCGACCCCGCGCGCAACTTGGCCGCGCGGCTGCAGGATGCGCGCTCGCTTGAGGACGTCGTCGCGATCACCCGCGCCTTGGTGCGCGCCGAGGAGTTCCGCCTGTGCGTCGGGCAGATGGAGGGCTGGCTCGACGTGGACCGGGCCGGCGAGGCACGGACGGCGCTCGCCGATGCCACACTTGCGGCGCTGCTGCCCGCCGTGCTCGAGGAGCATGCGAACCGGTACGGCACGGTGCGCGGCGGCGCGATGGCGGTGGTGGCGCTCGGTAAGGCAGGCGGGCGGGAGATGATGGCCGGGTCGGACCTCGACCTGATGCTGATCTACACGCACCCGCCGAGCGCCACCGAGAGCCGAGGTCCCCGGCGCCTGCCGGCAAGCCAGTGGTTCATCCGCGCGGCGCACGCGTACGTCGCCGCGCTGACCGCGCCGGGGCCGGAAGGGCCGCTCTACGCCGTGGACATGCGGCTGCGGCCTTCGGGCAATAAAGGGCCGGTCGCCGTCTCGCTCGCGGCCTTTCGCCAATACCATGAAAAGGACGCCTGGACCTGGGAGCGCATGGCCTTGACCCGGGCCAGGGTGGTGGCCGGCGACCCGGCCATAAGGCGCCGGGCGGAGCGCGCTATCGCCGAGGCGCTGTCGCACCGCCAGGACCCGGCGCAGACCCGGGCCGACGCCGCCAGCATGCGGGCACGGCTTCTGCGCGAGCTGCCGCCGACCGGGCCTTGGGACGTCAAGCTACAGCCCGGCGGCGGGATCGAGGTCGAATTCATCGCGCAGACGCTGCTGCTGGCGGCCGGAATCGCCCGTGGCGGCCAAAGCACGCGGGCCGCCCTTGCCCAATTGGCTGGGTTGGGCGTCTTGGCGCCGGTCCAGGCGGTGATGCTGATCCGCGCGGACCGGCTCTGGCGGACCGTGCAGAGCATGCTGCGCATCACCGTCGGGCGCCGGACCGATGCTTTGCCGAATGCCGCGATCGAGCCCTTGCTGCGCGCCGCCGGCCCGGGGCTTGACCTTCCGGCATTGCGCGCCACCCTGGACTCCACCGCCGCCGAGGTTCGCGCGGCCTTTATCGACTTATTGGGGGACATCAAGTGAGCATCGCCGAGAACGAACCGGCTCCGGATTTTAGCCTGCCCGCCAGCAATGGGAGGACCGTCAGCCTGGCTGACATGAAGGGCAAGCCGTTCGTGCTGTATTTCTACCCGAAGGCGGATACGCCCGGCTGCACCAAGGAGGCGCAGGCGTTCCAGGAGGCGCTGCCGGAACTCGGGCAGATTGGTGTCGACGTGATCGGGGTGTCGAAGGACAAAATCAAGCCGATCGAGAAATTCGCCGAGAAATACGGCCTGACCTTCCCGCTCGCCTCCGACGAAAGCGGCGGCACGGTCGAGGCCTATGGCGCCTGGGTCGAGAAGTCGATGTATGGCAAGTCGTATATGGGGATCGATCGCAGCACGGTGCTGGTGGACAAGGACGGCAAGGTCGCCCGGATCTGGCGCAAGGTGAAGGTGCCCGGCCATGCGGCCGAGGTCATGCAAGCCGCGAAGGGACTATAACAGGCCGCTCGCGCCGTAGCCCAGCAGCAAGCCGAGCGGCAGCAGCGCCACCACGGCAAGCTTCGACACGCGCCAGGCCTGCCAGGTCAGCACGGCCCAAGTCACGACCAGCGCCGCGGCAAACGCCAAGCTGATGCCGGGCACGTCATAGGCGGCGAGCAGGACGTGATAGATTACGCATCCGGCGGCGAGCACGTCGATCACGTGCCGCCGCCCATCCCCGCGCAGCAACCAGCGCGCCAGCCCGAGGAGGCCGAGGAGCACGGTCCAGGCGAGATTTTGGTATAGCCAGTACGGCCAGTCCCAGCCGTCGTTCCACTCCAGGCCGAAGATGAAGATGACCAAATTATCCGCCCAGCCGCCGAGCGCGAACAACAGGACCCAAAACCAGGCCTGCGAGCCCGCCCGGCCCTGTGCGATCCGGCGGACCTGCATGGCGGCCGTCGCGAGCACCCCAAGCGCCAGCACCTGCCCGGCGGGATGCAGACCGAAATCGGTGTCCAGTTCGGTGCGCACCACCTTTGTCGGATCGATGTGCGTGGCGAGGCGATACCAGAGCCATTCGGTGGCAACGGTCAGGGCCGCGGCGGCGACGCTGAGGCCGAGCATGGCGATCGGCCCGCGATCCCGCCCGACCGGCAGCATCCGCCAGAGCATCAGCCAGAAATAGATGCCCGCCGCCAGCAGCGGCAGAGAGACGTCCGCCTTGGTTTGGATGAAATAATGGGCGATCGCCAGGACCGCGATGCCGTAGACGATCCGGTGCAGCCGCTTCCAATTCTTGCCGAGCCGGCGCGCCCAGCCGTCCGTCGAGGTCACGCCGAGCGTGACGAGGCCGAGCAGGGCGACGAAGCCGATCGTCAAGTAGAAGCGCAGCACAATCTCGCTGGCGACGGTCGCCAGGTTCCAGTTCTCGTCGATGATGTAGAGCGTGAAATGGATCAGCACGTAGAACAGCGCGGCGTTGCCGATCATCCGGCGCACCACCGCGACACCTGGCGATCCCATGATCGCCTTGGTCGGCGTGACCACCAGTGAGGCGATCAGGAACCAGACCGCGTAATAGCCGAAGCCGTGGATCAGCTCGGTGATCGGCCGGGCGCCCAGCATGTGGGCCCAATAGCGGGCGAGCAGTTCGATTCCGGGCACGAGCAGCAGGATGAATATGGCGGCCCGCAGCTTGTGCAGCCGGCCTTTCTTGTCAGTCCACGGGGCCCAGGCGGCCAGCTTGGTCCGCGTGGCGACGAGGGTCATCGGCGGGACGGCGGGGTTTCGCGCTTGTAGCCCGGCGGGATGACGAAGGCGGCCGGGTCGACCGGGCCATAGGCGATCTTCAACGCCTGCACGATCACGCTGGCGCCGCGGCGCGCCCGCAGCAGCACGCCGTCCGCGGTGATGCAGACCACCGTCTCCTGATTTTGCGTGTCCTTGGTCTGCCACTCCGTGCACGGCACGCCGATGATGGTTTCCGGGCCGAGCCGGGTGAATGTCTGGCCGGGGCGCGTGCTGGTGGGGCCGATATCCGGCACCGGCATTTGCAGGACCCTCCGGCCGCTATCATCGACCATCTGCGCTACATGCGCCCTCTCGTCGGTGATCATGTACAGGCCGGCCTGCGGCATATCGAGCCGGAGCTTCTGGTCGGCGGCCTGGAAACGCCATCGCTGATCGATCGAACGGTTGCCGATGGTGGCGTGGTAAATCACGTCGACATCCCGGGTGGGCAGCAACGAAGGCCGATCCTGCGCCAATGCCGGACCGGCCGCCAATACTGCCAATACGACGAGACGCCTCATTAGTTACGTGCCTCCCGCGGGATCTCGATCTTCAGATAACCGCGCGGCA
The DNA here is from genome assembly GCA_965276815.1 of Acetobacteraceae bacterium. Classification (GTDB taxonomy): domain Bacteria; phylum Pseudomonadota; class Alphaproteobacteria; order Acetobacterales; family Acetobacteraceae; genus JAVVHH01. The sequence continues at coordinate 34,499 of CBDIBE010000008.1, forward strand.
CTTGGAACATCGCGTCGGGCACGGGGCCATAGGTGACGGAGACGGCGGTGAAGCCGCCCTGCTTGCCGTTCAGCTCGCCGGCTGCGCGCAGGGCCACGCCGTCCCGCGTCTCGCAGATCGTGCCGTGACCGCGGGAGGAGTGCACGTCGAAATCCGTGCAGACCAACCCGGCCACGGTCTCGTCCCCGCCGCGCGTCAGATGCGCGCCTTCCAAGGTGAGGGGCTGCAGGTCCGTGCGCCGCACCGGGAGCGACATGGAAGCGTGCATGGCGGAGTCGACCAGCCGGACCGAGCGCGCGCCCAAATCCACCAGCAAGAACTGCTTGCCGCCTTGCGGTTCCGCGCGCAGGCGCTGGCCGCCGGCGCTCCACTGGACCTGCAGGTTGCCCGGGACGCCGCCGGGAATCGCGCTCGCCGCATCCCCGCTCAGCTCATAGACGACGGTGACGTCACGCTCGGGGGTGATGCGCGGCGGCGGCTGCGCCATGGCGGGCGTGGCGATCAGCAGCAGCAAGGGCAATAGGCGTTTCATGCCGGGACGGCAGGCGCCGGGTCGAACACGGGCGGGCGGTGCAGCGCCTTGATCTCGGCCTCGAGCAGGGGCGGATCTGGATCGGCGAGCCAGCGCGCCTGGACCTGCACGGCGGTCGCCAGCATCGCCTTGTAGGTGTCGCGCGGCACCTCGACGGCGCCGAACTGGGCGAGATGCGAGGTGACGAACTGGGTGTCGAGCAGGACGTAGCCCCCGAGCCGCATGCGAGCGACGAGGTGGACGAGCGCTACTTTCGAGGCGTCGCGGACGGTGCTGAACATGCTCTCGCCGAAGAACACGCCGCCGAGCGAGACGCCGTAGAGCCCGCCGACCAAGACGCCTTCGTGCCAGCATTCCACCGAATGGGCATAGCCCTGGCGGTGCAGGTCTTGGAACAGGCGCTCGATATCGTTGTTGATCCAGGTGTCCTCGCGGCCCGGCGCCGCGGCGGCGCAGCCGGCGATGACCGCGGCAAAGGCCCGGTTGGACGTGACCTCGAAGGCGTCGGACAGGACTGTCCGGCGCAAACGCTTGGAAAGATGGAAAGTGTCGAGCGGCAGGATGCCGCGCAGTTCAGGGTCGAGCCAGTAGAGGCGCAAGCCCCGCCGCGTCTCGGCCATCGGGAACAGGCCGACCCGGTAGGCACGAAGCATGAGCTCCGGCGTGACCTCAATGGTGCGGCGTGACATGGCTTGTATGTTGGGGTGAGCCGGACGCGCTGCCAACTGGATTCCGCATGTTTGTGCCTGACGGTTTCGTTAGACTCGGCGACACCAAAGCTACGCCGCCACGAACTGCTCGAGCCAGTGGATCGTATAGTCGCCGGCGCGGAAGTCGGGCGCTTCCATGATCCGGCGATGCAGCGGCAGGGTCGTGCGCACGCCTTGGATGGCGAACTCCATCAGCGCCCGTCGCATGCGGGCGATCGCTTCGGGCCTGCTCGGCGCATGGACGATCAGCTTGGCGACCATGCTGTCGTAGTAGGGCGGGATGACGTAGCCGGCGTAGAGCGCGCTGTCTACACGGACGCCCAGCCCGCCCGGCGGCTGGTAGACGTCGACCCGGCCGGGCGCCGGCATGAAGGTGACGGGGTCCTCGGCGGTGATCCGGCATTCGATGGCGTGGCCCTGGAAGGCGATATCCGCCTGCTCGTAGCCGAGCACCTCCCCGGCGGCGATGCGGATCTGCTCGCGGACGAGGTCGACGTTGCAGACCATCTCGGTGACGGGATGCTCGACCTGCAGGCGGGTGTTCATCTCGATGAAGGCGAATTGCCCGTCCTGATAGAGGAATTCGAGGGTGCCCGCGTTCCTGTAGCCCAGTTGCCGCAGCCCGCTGGTGACCACCTCGCCCAGCGCGTCCCGCGCCGCCGCATTGAGGGCGGGGGAACCGGCCTCTTCGACCAGTTTCTGGTGCCGGCGCTGCAGGCTGCAATCGCGTTCGCCGAAATGGACGACGTTGCCGTGATTATCGGCGAGGACCTGCAGCTCGATATGCCGGGGCCGGTCGAGATATTTTTCCATATAGACCGAGTCATTGCCGAACGCGGCGCGCGCCTCGGAACGGGCGATGCTCCAGGCCTCGTCAAGCTCGGCCGAAGTTGGGGCGACCTTCATGCCGCGCCCGCCGCCGCCCGCCGCGGCCTTGACCAGGATCGGGTAGCCGATCGCGGCGGCGACCCGGCGCGCCTGGTCGAGGTCCTCGACCGCCCCGTCGGAGCCCGGCACGAGGGGCACGCCGAGCGAGGCCATCGCCGCCTTGGCCGCGATCTTGTCGCCCATCATGGAGATATGCTGCGGCGAGGGGCCGATGAAGGTGATGCCGTGCGCCTCGACCATCTCGGCGAAGCGGGCGTTCTCAGAGAGAAAGCCATAGCCCGGATGGATCGCGTCCGCCCCGGTCACCATGGCGGCCGACAGGATCGCGGGCTGATTGAGATAGCTCTCGGTGGCGGAGGGTGGCCCGATGCAGACACTCTCATCGGCGAGGCGGACATGCATGGCGGTACTATCGGCCGTGGAGTGTACGGCGACGGTGGGGATGCCGATCTCGCGGCACGCGCGCTGGATCCGCAGCGCGATTTCGCCGCGGTTGGCGATCAGGATCTTGCGGAACACTACTCGATGACCAGCAGCGGCTGGCCATATTCGACGGGCTGGCCGTTGCTGACCAGGATGCGGGTGACGGTGCCGGCGTGCGGGGCCTTGATCTGGTTGAAGGTCTTCATCGCCTCGATCAGCATCACAGTCTGGCCGGTGGCGACGGCCTGGCCTTGGGTGATGAAGGGCGGGCTGGCCGGGTCGGGCGAGAGATAGGCGATGCCGACCATCGGGCTGGGGACGGCGCCTTCCGGCGGCGTGTCGTCCGCCGGGGCGGGTTCGACGGAAGCTGCTTGGACGGGCGCGGCGACGACGGGCGCGGGGTGCACGGGTGCCGCGCCACGCACGAGGCGAAGCCGCTGATCGGCGGAGACGATCTCAATTTCGGTCAGGCCGGCGTCGCGCAAGATATTGGCCAGGCTGCGAATCGCCTCTGGGTCAAATGCGATGGGGTTCATGCGGGGTCCTTACGGCAGCCCGGCGGCCCGGACTGGATCAGGCCGCGCCCCTAGCATGGGCGGGCCTGGGCGTCCAATGGACCCGGCGCTCTAGGCGGCCCTGGCCAGCTCGATCGTTTTTTCGAAGGTCCGCCGGCGCCGCTGCAACATCGCCCAGGCCAGCCGGGCGGCGCCAGCGGAGAGACGCCCGCGCGGGGGCAGGCCGACGGCCTTGAGCACCATGCCCGTGCTGCGCTCGATGTGGCGCCACTGATAGAAGCCCATGGCGCGCGCCATGTAGCCGGCGATGCAGCGCTCGTGCTCGTAGGGCATGCCCTCCGGCTCGTTGCCGCAGTGGAAGGCGTAGGCCAGTTCGTCGTCCTCGGTCTCGTTTATCCGGCCGGCGGCGATCCGCAGGCGGGAGACCATACCGAGCTTCTCGCGAGCCAAGTAGCGGCGCATGTGGTCGTAGAACAGCTTGAAATGCCGATACTCGTCGGCGGCGATCAGCTTGCAGACCTGCTTGAGCACCGGTTCACCGGTCGCGTCCGCGAGCGCCGTGTAATAGCTACTTGTGCCCGTCTCCACCATGCAGCGGGCGATCAGCTCGCCGGTGCGCGAGCCGCGCACGCTCGCATCGGCGTCGAGCGGCAGCTTGTAGCCGTTGCGGTAGCGCTCGAAGGCGGCGGGGAAGTCCCATCCGGGGTCGGCCAAGCCGGCCCACCGGCCCAGCGCATCACCGTGCTGGACTTCCTCGACCCCCCAATTTTCGGTGGCACGCCGGAAGTCCGGGTCATCGACAAAAACCCGGCCGAGATAGGCCGCGTAATCCATCCCGTTCCGCTCGACCATCGCCGCTGCCTTGACGAGCGGGACGATGTCGGGATCGACGCGCGCCGGGTCGAAGTCGCCCCAGACCACGTCATCGAGAGACCAGTGCTTCATGAACTTGAACTACCGCGTAGAGACTGGCGCAACCATAACCTGGACGTAGCCCGTCAGTTCACCCCGCGCTACTAGCGCGCCGTCTGGTGTTGCAGTTCGGTTACAGCCTCAAGCGGCGCCGGCGGCGGCGATCATCGCCCGCGCCGATTGCATGCGCGCCATCGCCGCGTCCACGGCCGGTATGTCCAGCTTGTCGGCGGCATCGTACTCCGCCTGCGCCACGCGCAACCGCTCCTCGCCGGCGGCGCGGGACACCTCGGCGACCGGCGTCGCCTCGTCGGCCAGTACGGTGCAGCGCTCCGGCGTGATCTCGGCGAAGCCGCCACTGACGAAGAGCTGCGAGGTTGGCTTGCCACCCTCGTGCAAGGTGATCGTGCCACCGCGCAGCAGTACGATCATCGGCGTATGCCCCTGCAGCACGCCCATGTCGCCCTCGGAAGCCGGGATGACCGCCATGTCCACCGGCTGCGACAGCAGCAGCCGGTCCGGGCTCACGATCTCCAGCAGGGTCGGCATGGTTAGGCGGCCACTTTCAAGCCTTCGGCCTTCTTCACCGCGTCGTCGATCGTGCCGACCATATAGAAGGCAGCCTCGGGCAGGTGGTCATACTCGCCGTTCACGATCGCCTTGAAGCTGCGCACCGTGTCGGCAACCGACACGAACAGGCCGGGCGTGCCGGTGAACACCTCGGCGACATGGAACGGCTGCGAGAGGAAGCGCTCGATGCGCCGCGCGCGGGCGACGACCAGCTTGTCGTCCTCGGACAGCTCGTCCATGCCGAGAATGGCGATGATGTCCTGCAGGCTCTTATAGGTCTGCAGCACCCTCTGCACTTCGCGGGCCGTGTTGTAGTGCTCCTCGCCGACGATCCGCGGGTCGAGCGAGCGGCTGGTGGAGTCCAGCGGGTCGACGGCCGGGTAGATGCCCTTCTCGGAGATCGCCCGGCTCAGCGTTGTGGTGGCGTCGAGGTGGGCGAAAGAGGTCGCCGGCGCCGGGTCGGTGAGGTCGTCGGCGGGGACGTAGATCGCCTGCACCGAGGTGATCGAGCCCTTGTTGGTGCTGGTGATGCGCTCCTGCAGCGCGCCCATGTCGGTGGCGAGCGTCGGCTGGTAGCCGACCGCGGAGGGGATGCGGCCGAGGAGCGCGGAGACTTCGGCGCCGGCCTGGGTGAAGCGGAAGATGTTGTCGACGAAGAAGAGCACGTCCTGGCCCTCCTCGTCGCGGAAGTATTCTGCGAGCGTCAGTCCGGAGAGGCCGACGCGGGCGCGGGCGCCGGGCGGCTCGTTCATCTGGCCGTAGACGAGGGCCACTTTTGATCCCTCGGTGGTGTTCTCGCCGAGCTTGATTACGCCGGCGTCGATCATCTCATGGTAGAGGTCATTGCCCTCGCGGGTCCGCTCGCCGACGCCGGCGAACACCGAGACGCCACCATGCGCCTTGGCGATGTTGTTGATCAGTTCCTGGATCAGCACGGTTTTGCCGACGCCGGCGCCGCCGAACAGGCCGATCTTGCCGCCCTTCACGTAGGGGGCCAGCAGGTCCACGACCTTGATCCCGGTGACCAGGATTTCTGCGGACGTCGCCTGCTCCTCGAATGACGGCGCGGCGCGGTGGATCGGGTAGCGGAGGTCGCTCTGCACCGGGCCGCGGTCGTCGATCGGCTCGCCGATTACGTTCAGGATGCGGCCGAGCGTGCCGGGGCCGACCGGGACGCTGATCGGCGCGCCGGTGTCCACCACCTCGCTGCCGCGGACCATGCCGTCCGTGCTGTCCATGGCGATGCAGCGGACGGTCTTCTCGCCCAGTTCCTGCGAGACTTCGAGCACCAGGGTCGCATCGCCGTTCTTGGCGTGCAGCGCGTTCTGGATGAAGGGCAGCTCGCCGTCGAACTGCACGTCCACCACGGCGCCGAGCACCTGCGTCACCTGGCCGACATTGTTCTTTGCCATCGTCTTCGCTCCTAGATCAGACCGCTTCGGCGCCGGAGATGATCTCGATCAGCTCCCGGGTGATGTTCGCCTGGCGCGTGCGGTTATAGTTGAGGGTGAGCCGGTTGATCATGTCGCCGGCATTGCGGGTCGCGTTGTCCATCGCCGCCATGCGCGCGCCTTGCTCGCCAGCCGCACTTTCGATGAGGGCGCGGAAGAGCTGGATCCCTAGGTTGCGCGGGAGCAAGGCGGCGAGGATGGTCTCCTCGTCGGGCTCGAACTCGTATTGCGCCTGGGCGGTCTGCTCGGCCGGGGTGTCGGGGAGGGTCAGCGGGATAAGCTGGATCTCGGTCGGCACCTGGCTGATCACCGAGACGAAGCGGTTGTAGATCACGGAGCACACGTCGAACTCGCCGCGGCCCAGCATGGCGGTGACCATCTCGGCGGCTTCGTTGATGTCGGCGAACTCGACCTGCTTCTTGCCGGCGAAGCTGTATTCGCTGGCGATGCGGCTGGCGTATTCGCGGCGGAGGTAATCGCGGCCCTTGCGGCCGACGGTCAGCACCTTGACAGTCTTGCTCTCAAGCTCGAGCTGCTGGATACGGTTGCGGGCGAAGCGGCCGACATTGGTGTTGAACGCGCCGGCCAGGCCGCGATCGGCGGTGACGACGATCAGCAGGTGAACCCGATCCTGCCCGGTGCCAACGAGCATGCGCGGCGCGGTCGGCGAGCCCTGCACGCTGGCGGCGAGGGCCGCGAGCATGCGCTGCATGCGGTCGGCGTACGGCCGGGCTGCCTCAGCCTGGGTCTGGGCGCGCTTGAGCTTGCTGGCAGCAACCATCTTCATGGCCGAAGTGATCTTGCGTGTGGATTTGACGCTGTTGATGCGCCCGCGCAGCGCCTTGAGACTGGCCATGAGCTATGAGAAATTCTTCTTGAAGCCGTCCATGAACTCGACGAGCGTCTTCTCCACTTCGGGCTTCATCTCGCGCGTCTCGCGAATGCTCTGCAGCACGTCGGGTTGGCGCGACTTCAACTCGCTCAGCATTCGGCTCTCGAATTCGCCGACCTTGTTGACCGGGATGCCGTCCAGGTAGCCCTTGGTGCCGGAGTAGATGCTGATCACCTGCTCCTCGACCGGCATCGGATGGAATTGCGGCTGCTTGAGCAGCTCGGTCAGCCGGGCGCCGCGGGCCAGAAGCTGCTGCGTCGAGGCGTCGAGGTCGGAGGCGAACTGCGCGAACGCCGCCATCTCGCGATACTGCGCCAGCTCGAGCTTGATCGACCCGGCGACCTTTTTCATTGCCTTGATCTGCGCCGACGACCCCACGCGTGACACCGAAAGCCCGACGTTCACCGCCGGGCGGATGCCGCGGAAGAACAGCTCGGTCTCCAGGAAGATCTGCCCATCGGTGATGGAGATCACGTTGGTCGGGATGTAGGCCGAAACGTCGCCGGCCTGGGTCTCGATGATTGGCAGGGCGGTCAGCGAGCCTGAGCCAAACGCGTCCGACATCTTCGCGGCGCGCTCTAGCAAGCGAGAGTGCAGGTAGAAGACATCGCCCGGATAGGCCTCGCGACCCGGCGGACGGCGCAGCAGCAGCGACATCTGCCGGTAGGCGACGGCCTGCTTGGACAAGTCGTCGTAGCAGATCATGGCGTGCATGCCATTGTCGCGGAAGAACTCGCCCATCGTGCAGCCGGCATAAGGCGCCAAAAACTGCATGGGCGCCGGGTCCGACGCAGTCGCGGCGACGACGATGGAGTATTCCATCGCGCCGTTCTCTTCCAGCGTGCGCACCAACTGCGCGACCGTCGAGCGCTTCTGCCCGATGGCGACGTAGATGCAGTAGAGCTTGGCCTTCTCGTCGTCGCCGGCGTTGATGCCCTTCTGGTTGATGATGGTATCGATGATGACGGCCGTTTTGCCGGTCTGCCGGTCGCCGATCACCAACTCGCGCTGGCCGCGGCCGACCGGGATCAGCGCGTCGATCGCCTTGAGGCCCGTCTGCATCGGCTCGTGCACCGACTTGCGCGGGATGATCCCCGGGGCCTTCACCTCGACCCGGCGGCGCTCGGTGCTCTCGATCGGCCCCTTGCCGTCGATCGGGTTGCCCAGCGCGTCGACCACGCGGCCCAGCAGACCCTTGCCGACCGGGACGTCGACGATGTCGCGCGTCCGGGTGACGGTGTCCCCTTCGCGGATGTGGTTGTCGTCGCCGAACACCACGATGCCGACATTGTCGGTCTCGAGGTTCAGCGCCATGCCCTTGACCCCGGCGGAGGGGAACTCCACCAGTTCGCCGGCCATGACGTTCTGCAGCCCGAACACGCGGGCGATGCCGTCGCCGACGGAGAGGACCTGGCCGGTTTCGGCGACGTTCTGCTCGGTGTCGAACGCGGCGATTTGCTTCTTGAGGATTTCCGAAATTTCGGCGGGACGGATTTCCATACTAGGCGGCACCCTTCATGGCGTACTGCAGGCGTTGCAGGCGGGATTTTAAGCTGGTGTCGTAAAGCCGGGCGCCGATGCGCACGATCAGCCCACCGAGCAGGCCCGGATCCACGTTGTCTTCGATGTTGACGGAGCCGTAGCCGGCCTCGATCAGCCGGGCACGGAGCTGCTCGCGCTGCACGTCGGTCAGCTTATGCGCCGAGGTGACATGGGCGACGACCACGCCGCGCTTGGCCGCGACCAGTGCGGCGAAGGCGGCGACGATCTGGCGCAGCGCGCCGAGCCGGCGGTTGTTGGCGATCACGCCGACGAAATCACGCACCAGCTTGCCAAAGCCTTCCTGTGCGAGCACCGCCTCCGCCGCCTGCCGCGCCTGGGTGACGTCGATCAGCGGGCTGGAGAGCAGCCGCTGGAATTCGGGGCTCTCGTCGATGAGCTTGCCCAGGCTCTCCATCTCGGAGACCGTTTGGTCGAGCGCATGCGTCTCGTCGGCCTGCGCATAGAGCGCGGTCGCATAACGGCTGGCGAGGGCGCCGCCGGAGGTCGTGGTGCCAGAGGCCACGCTGGGGTCCTGTCCATAGAGCAATAGATCACGCCGGCGGGTCGACCGACGGCCCGGCGTCTAGCATGGGGTGTCGCGTGCGGCAACCGGTTGAACGCGGCCTGGGACGCATCAGGCCCGCAGCATTGGCGGTCCGGCAGCATTGCTTTTGGCAACGTATCAGGTATAATCTCTCGTTAAGAGTTATCTGCTCGGGAGGCGGCGCCCCCGGGATTTTTCCATCCGCAAAACGCGCGCCCGGACGATAGCAGTCACCCATGCCCAGCTCGACCCAGACCTCGGGAACATTCCTCTTCGCGCCTTGGAGCGACGACTTCGATTTCTCGCAGATCGACCCGGCGCTCGGCATCGAGTCCATCAGCCTGTCGCTCACCGGCTACGTTTACAGCATGGTCTCGGTGGACAGCTCCGAGGCGGGTGAATTCGAGAGCACCGCGACCGGCGCGGTGACGCTGCGGCGGCCGGACGGCTCGGCCTGGCTCTCGGTCTCGCCCTCGGCGAGCGTCGTTGCCGACCTGCCCGGCGCCGGGTCCGAGCCGGCGCTGCTCGCTGCCGGCGGCACGAGCAGCACGTCGGCGAACTATGCGGCGGGACAGACCGCATCGGCCGACGCGGCACTGCTGGTGGGAACGGGGCAGGTGAGCCTCGGCGTGGACGCCTCGGCGCAGATCTCGGCGAGCGGACCGGGCAACATGACGGCGGACTTCACGACCCTGGTCGGCGCCACCGCCTCGCTCGTGGCCGAGACCGGGGCTAGTGCGGGCGGCTCTTTTGATTGGGGGGACGACGCAAGCACCACCTATCTTCGGCCCGTTATCTATCCCGTTATCTATATGGCCGGATCGGTTACTACGGCGCCGCAGGTTCTGACGGTAGAGGATGCCGGCACCGGTGCAGACAACACTCTGACGCTGAACGGCTTCGATCCCGCTTTGGGCCAGTTGCTGAGCGTCAACATCTCCATTGCCGCTAACGCTTCGGGCAGCGTGATGGCCGAAAACCTTGATCCGGCCGCGGACTCGCTAACCGTCGGCCAAACCGCGACGGTCTACCTCTACGCGCCAGACGGCAGTTCCTTGGCCAGTTCCTCCGCCCAGTTCGACAACACGGCCCAACTCGCCGCCTTCGACGGACAAGCAGATTTCAGCGGTCCATCCTCGGACACGATCACTGAGTCGGCCCCGGCGGGGACTGTCGCTGCCACGACCACGACCGTAAACGGCGCCGGACTCGCTGACTTCGAGACGAACGGGACCGTGTCGCTCCAGGTCGACCGCGTCGGCAGCACCACGATCGACGGGCCGGGCAATTTGGAAATCTCGGCCGCGCTGCAGGCCGGCGCGGCCGTGACGGCGAGCTACACCTACCTGCCCGGCAACGTCACCTATACCGACACCACCACCGGCGCGAGCGGCCGGGTTGCCGGCGGCGACTATTCCGGGCCGGTCGCCGGCCTCACCTACCAATATATCTGGTCCAGCACCGATTCCGTTTCGCTGGGCGCCACCATGCCGAACGTGTTCCTCAAGGGCGGCGACGGGAACGACACGCTGACGGCGGAGGGCGGCAACAACGTCCTCGATGGGGGCGCCGGGTCGAACCTGTTGGTCGGCGGGACCGGCGACGACACGTTCTTTGTCGACGCCCGCGACAGCGCCGCAACCTGGAGCACGCTCGTCAACTTCCATCCCGGCGATCAGGCGACGATCTTCGGCTTCCAGGCCGGCGTCAGCACGATGCCGCTCACCGCGTCGGACGGCCCGGCCGGCAACACCGGGGTGACGATCCACTCGGAGACCGGCGGCGCCGGCACCGGGGTCGACGCCAGCATCACCTTCGGCGGCATCAGCCTGGCCACGGCCCAGCAGAGCTTCGTGTTCACCACCGGGTCGGTGCCGGGCGGCAGTGATTACTTGCTGATCCAATACCGGTAGTTTCGGCGTGTTTTTATTGCGCGCCGCAGGGCCGGCGTGCGAGGCTTCCCATCAACGAGGCATAATAATCATGCTCGTTGGGGAGGATATCGGGATGCAGATCGTGATCTCGCGTCGTGGCGCGTTAAAACTGGGGGCAGCCGCCACGGCGCTGCCGCTGGTGCACATTCGCACCGCGGGCGCGGCCGGCAAGCTGTCGATCGGCCTATGGGACCATTGGGTGCCCGGCGCCAACGACACGATGACCAAGCTGGTCAATCAATGGGCGCAGTCCAGCAAGACCGACGTCTCGATCGACTACATCACCTCGGTCGGCAACAAGAACCTGCTGACCCTGGCGGCCGAGGCGCAGTCCGGCTCCGGCCACGACATGCAGGCCTACCCGACCTGGGAAGTGCTGGACTACGCCGATAAGCTCGAGCCGATGGACGACGTGGTGAAGCGTTTGTCCGCCAAGTACGGTCCAGTCAACGCGATCGTGGATTATCTGTCGAAGAGCAAGGGATCGTACAAAGCCGTCCCGGCCATCTCCGGCAGCCAGTACAAGCCGGCCTGCTCGCGCATCGACACGTTCAAGGCGCAGATGGGGATGGATCTGCCCGCCATCTTCCCGGTCGCCGACCAGATGGGACCCGGCTACGACAACTGGAACTGGGACCAGTTCCTGACCGCGGCCGAGAAGTGCAACAAGGTCGGGCTGCCGTTCGGCATGCCGATGGGACAGTTCACCGACGCGGTTGACTGGGTCGGCTCGCTGTTCGCCAGCTTCGGCGCCGAGCTCGTCAACGGGAAGGGCGACATCACCGTCAAGTCGGACGCGACGCGCCAAGCGCTGGATTACATGAAGCGGCTGATGCCGCAACTGTCGGCGGACGTGTATAGCTGGGACGACGCGTCGAACAATCGGGCGCTGATCTCGGGCAAGAGCGCGCTGATCTTCAACCCGCCCTCGGCCTGGGCGGTAGCCGTGCGCGACAATCCGGACGTCGGCAAGCAGTGCTGGACGCACCCGTTCCCGGCCGGCGAGAAGGGCCGCTTCCTGCCCTATTTGCCGTATTTCTGGGGCGCCTGGAGCTTCGGCAAGAACAAGAGCGCCGCCAAGGAGCTGATCGAATTCCTGAGTGAGCGCGAGCAGGCCGAGCAGCTCTGCAATGCCTCGAAAGGCTATGACATCCCGCCGTTCGACAGCATGCACGATTTCCCGGTCTGGAAGACCCAGGGGCCGCCGACCGGGACGGTCTACAACTACCCGCTGCGCGCGGCGCACAAGGCGCAGGCTTGGATCGCCGCCTATCCGGCGCCGCCCGATGTCGCGGTGCAGATCTACAACCAGGCCACGATGACCAAGATGGTGGCGCGGCTGGCCCAAGGCGGCGACTCCATCGATAAGGTGATCGACTGGGCGCAGGGCGAACTGGAAGGCTACACGCGCTAAGGCACGACGGGAGACAGGCTGATGGCCGACGGAACGATGGTGGCTGCCAGCCCGCCGCTGCTGGTCCGGGCGCGACCCGGCGGGTTGCGCCGTTTCATGCGCCGCCGCTCCTCGATCGCCTTCCTGATGTGCACGCCGCTGATCGCGATCGTGCTGACCCTGGTCGTCTACCCGGCCTGCTATGCCATCTACTTGTCGATGCTCAACAAGAAGATGACCAAGTTCGTCGGGCTCGACAATTTCACCTTCCTGCTCAGCCGCCCGACCTTCCAGCAGGTCATCTTCCAGAGCGTGTTCTTCGCGGTCACGGCCGTGGTGCTGAAAGCGCTGATCGGCTTCGTGCTGGCGCACGTGATGCACAACCTGCCCAGCAAGAGCCAGCGGATCTGGCGCGGCCTGCTGCTGATCCCATGGGTGATCCCGCTGGCCCTATCGACGCTGGGCTGGTGGTGGCTGTTCGACCCGTCCTATTCCGCGTTCAACTGGGTGCTGAACGCGATGGGCCTGCCGTCGGTGCCGTGGCTGGGGGCGACATGGTGGGCGCGGTTCTCGGTGATCCTGGTCAACACCTGGTACGGGGCGCCGTTCTTCCTGATCATGTATCTCGCGGCGCTGAAATCGGTGCCGGAGCAGCTCTATGAGGCGGCGAGCATCGATGGCGCCGGGTTCTGGCAGAAGCTGCTGCACGTGACCTTGCCGATGATGCGCAACATCATCTCGATCACCGTGCTGTTCAGCCTGATCATTACTTTTGCCAATTTCGACATCGTGCGGATCCTCACTAATGGCGGGCCGCAGGATCAGACGCATTTGTTTGCGACCTACGCCTTCCAGGTCGGCATCCAGTCGGGCGACATCCCGCTCGGCGCCTCGGTGAGCCTGTTCATGTTCCCCATTTTGGCGGTGTTTGCCTTCTTCGTGCTGCGCGGCGTGACGCGGCGCGCCAAGGAGGCGATGTGAGCGCGGCGACACTGGCCGCGCTGCCGCCACACCGCCGGGTCAGCAAGCAAGAACGCAGCCGGCGCTGGGCGCTATGGGGGAGCTATGCGGCGCTCAGCGTGTTCGTCGTATTCTTCCTGATCCCGCCCTTTTACATGGTGGTGACCAGCCTCAAGAGCTCGGCGGAGATCGCGAGCGAGGCGGGCAATCCCTGGATTGTGCAGCACCCAACGCTGTCGAACTATATCGAGCTGTTGCGGCAGTCCAATTACCTCACCTTCTTCTGGAACTCGATCAAGGTGACGGTCTGCCTCGTGGTCGTGACCATGGTTGTCTCGGTGTTTGCCGCGTTCAGCTTGGCGCGGATGAAGTTCTGGGGCAGTTCGGTGCTGGCGACCGGGATTTTTCTGACCTATCTCGTGCCGGAGAGCCTGCTGTTCATCCCGCTGTTCCAGATCGTCGGCTCGGTGGGGATGATCAACAATGCCTGGGCGATGGTGCCGCTTTATTTGACGCTGTCGGTACCGTTCTGCACCTGGATCATGATCGGCTATTTCGGCTCGATCCCCAGAGAGCTGGACGAGGCGGCGCTGATCGATGGCGCGTCGTACATGCAGATGCTGTTCCGCATTTTTATCCCGGTCGCCATGCCGGGGATCATCGCGGCGACGATCTTTTCGTTCACGGTGGGCTGGGGCACGTTCCTCTACCCGATGGCGTATCTATATAGCTCGGACCAGATGGTGCTGACGGTGGGGATCGTCAGCGACCTGATCCGGGCCGACGTTTTTCAGTGGGGCAAGATCATGGCGGGCTGCCTGATGGCCGCGGCGCCGCCGGTGCTGATCTACGCGTTCCTGATGGACTACTACATCGCCGGGCTGACCGCGGGCGCGACGAAGGGTTGACGTGATGTAGTATAACCCCCTACCTTATAACGGAGTGGGGGCTACATGGCACATACGGTCAAAGACAAATCCAAGCTGATCGCCCGCGTCCGACGCATCAAAGGCCAGGTCGACGCCGTCGAACGGGCGCTTGAGGCGGAAATCGGCTGTGCCGACGTGCTGATGCTGGTCGCTTCGCTGCGCGGCGCTGTTCAAGGGCTCACGGCCGAGGTCTTGGAGGACCATATCCGCAACCACGTCGTAAACCCCGATACCGACCCGGACGCCGGTCGCGCCAAAGGGACGGCCGAGTTGATCGAAGTCGTCCGCACCTATTTGAAGTGAGGGGACCATGAGCGAAATCGCGTCCATTGCCCCACATCGGCACAGCCACGTGTTTCTGGGCGAAGGCCACGAAAGCAGTGAGCGCAAGACGTGGGCGGTCATTTGGCTCTGCGGCGCCATGATGCTCGCCGAAATTGTCGGCGGATCGCTGTTCGGTTCCATCGCCTTGGTCGCGGACGGGATGCACATGAGCACGCATGCCGGTGCACTGCTGCTCGCCGCTCTTGCCTACCGCTATGCCCGGCGGCACGCCCATGACGCACGCTTCACCTTTGGCACGGGCAAGCTTGGCGACCTGGCCGGGTTCACAAGCGCAATTATCCTCGCCATGATCGCACTGCTGATCGGCTATGAATCCATCACCCGCTTGTTTGTCCCGGTGCCGATCCACTTTTCCGAGGCGATCCCGATTGCCTGCTTTGGCCTCGCCGTCAACATCGCGAGTGCATGGCTTTTGAGCGGCGGCGATCACCATCATCACGGGCACAGCCATGGTCATGCGCACGGCCGCGACGGCCATGACCACGACGAAGCGCGTCCCATCACCACAGATGCCGGAACCGTCGCCCTTGAAGTGTTCGAGGATGGCGTGCCACCGCGCTTTCGCCTGCATGCCGAAAGCGGATTTGCCCTCACCCCAAGGGCCGTCTCCCTCGAAACGATCCGGCCTGACGGGTCGCGCCAAGTGTTCGCCTTCGTGGACCGCGGGGCGTATCTGGAATCCATCGAAGAAATCCCGGAGCCGCATGCCTTCACGGCAAACGTGACACTCGGCAGCGAACGTCACGCTGTGACCTTCGAGGAACACGAGCACGGCCACGGTGCGGCACATCGGGACAACAACATGCGAGCCGCCATCGTTCACGTGATAGCGGACGCAGCTGTTTCAGTCCTGGTCATTGGCGGATTGCTCCTGGCCCGCGCCTTCGGCTGGCTCTGGATGGACCCGTTGGCCGGCATCGTCGGCGCCTGCGTCATCGCAAGTTGGTCATACGGGCTCATTCGTGACACCGGGGCGATTTTGCTCGATGTCAATCCGGACCGGAACATGGAGGAAAAGCTGCGCCAAGTCATCGAGGGTCAGGGCGACCAGGTCGCGGACCTTCATCTCTGGCGGCTTGGGCCGGGTCATCTCGGCGCGATTGTGTCGGTGATCACCAAGCAGGCGCGCGGACCGGACTATTATCGCGCCCGGCTGGCGGCGTTTCCGTCTCTGTCGCACCTAACCGTTGAAGTTCAACCCGGCGCATAGATCGCCGCTGGGAGGCCGCCATGCTTCGTCTCTTCTTGCCTGCCGCTGCCATCTTGCTGATCTCACCGGCATTGGCGCAGCAACCTGCTGCGTCCTCACCACCCACGCCTGGCATGGCAGGCGGCCAGTCTCCCGCCGATCGGGCCATGATGGAGGGGATGAACAAGATGAACCAGGCCATGAGCAGCGCGCCAATAACCGGCAACCCGGATCGGGATTTTGTGGCGATGATGATACCGCACCATCAAGGCGCAATCGACATGGCCGAGGTCGAGCTGCATTACGGCAAGGACCCGACCTTGCGGAAATTGGCCCGCGACATTGTCGCGGCCCAGAAAACCGAGATTGCCGAAATGAAGCACTGGCAGGCGCGGCATCCTGGGCAGTGATTCGGCCAGACACCACAGACCTACTGCCGATGCGGATCCTCGAACCGATCCGATACAAGCCGATCGAGTAGCCTGACGCCCCACCCGGTTGGCCCGGCGGCATACCGGTCGCTCGCCTTCTCCTGCGCTTCAACGCCGGCGATGTCGAGATGCGTCCAGGGCGTGTCGCCGATGAAGCTCCGCAGGAACGCAGCGGCCTGGCAAGCGTCCGGCTGACGCGAGCCGTCGGCGCAATGGCGCAAATCGGCGATCGCCGACTCCAACGCCTCGCGATAGCCGTCGGCGAGCGGCATCCGCCAGGCCAGCTCGTGCACCGCGGCGCCCGCGGCAGCGACATGGGCGGCGAGCGCGTCATCGGTCGCGAATAGGCCGGCCATGTGATGGCCCAAAGCGGTCACGATGCTGCCAGTCAACGTGCCGAGGTCAATCACCGCTTGCGGCCTGAACCGGGCCAGGACCCAGCCGAGCGCGTCGGCCAGCACCAGACGGCCCTCGGCGTCGGTGTCGACCACCTCGACGGTGGTGCCGTCGAATAGGCGCAGCACGTCGCTCGGCCGGTAGCTGGCCGCGCCAATGGCGTTTTCCGCCAGCGCCAGTACGGCCACCGCAGGAGTGGGTGAGTTGCGGCGGGCCAGCGCCAGGATCGCGCCGGCGCAGGCGGCCGCGCCCGCCATGTCGGCCCGCATCTCCCACATGCCCTGGCCGGGCTTGAGGCAGACGCCGCCGGTGTCGAAGGTGATGCCCTTGCCGACGAAGGCGACCGGCGCCGCGTCGATCTGGCCGCGCCAGCGGAGCACGGCGAGACACGGCGGATTGACCGACGCGCCGCCCACGGCCAGCAGCCCGCCAAATCCCTGTTCGCGCAGGGCGGCGGCGTCCAGCACCTCGATGATGATGCCGGCTTCCTCCAAGGCGGCCAGGCGGGCGACGAAGCCAGCGGGGGTTATGACGTTGCTGGGCTCGGCGACGAGGTCGCGGGCGAATTGCGCGCCGGCAATGCCGGGCCCAAGACGCGCCCAGGCGGCCTCCGCCGCCTGGACGTCATCGACCAAAATGTCGATCCGCTGGACGCGGGAACGGTCGGGCGCGATGTGCGCGGGTTCCGGCCGGGTTAGGAAGCGATGGAAGCGCCAGGCGCGCAGGCTGGCACCGGCAGCGAGGCTGGCGGCGTCGGCAGCCGGCAGGCCGCGCGCGTCGAGGGCGATGTGCTCGAGATTGAACAGACGGGCGGCGGCCAGGGCGCCGGCGGCCTCGAAATCCCGGCCGGCGCCCATGCCGAGCAGGAGCAGCCGCTCGCGGCGCAGGGTGATGTCGGCCACCTCGCCTTCCCGCCCGGTGAACCCGGCGATCTTGGCGCGCTTCGGCCGCGGCGCGGCCGCGCCGGGCGGGACGGGCTGCGCGCGGGCCGGCGCCTTGCTGCGACGTTTGAAGCGGAGCTTCATTCCGCGGTTTCGAAGTGCTCGGCGACCAGCCGGTCCATCAGGCGCAGGCCGAAAGCGGTCGCGCCCTTGGGGACAGTCGGCGCGTCCTTGCTGCTCCAGGCCATGCCGGCGATGTCGAGATGCGCCCAGGCGCCGCGGACGAAGCGCTGGATGAACTGGGCGCCGATGATGGAGCCGCCGGCCCGGCCGCCAATGTTCTTCATGTCGGCAATGTCGGACTTGATCAGCTTGTCGTAGGCGTCGCCAAGCGGCATGCGCCATAGCGGCTCGCCGCTAGCCTTTCCGGCGGCGAGCAGGCGGGTGGCCAGCGTTTCGTCGTTGCAGAACATGCCAGCGAACTCGTGGCCCAGCGCGGTGATGATGCCGCCGGTGAGCGTGGCGAGATCGACCGTCAGCACCGGATTGAACCGGTCATGCGCGTACCAGATCGCGTCGGCGAGCAGCAGGCGGCCTTCGGCGTCGGTGTTGAGGACCTCGATGGTCTGGCCCGAGAGGCTGGTAATGACGTCGCCGGGCCGGGTCGCGTTGCCGCTGGGCATGTTCTCCGACAGGCCGACCACGCCGACGACGTTGGCGCGCGCCCTGCGGTGAGCAAGCGCGGCCATCACGCCGACGACCGCACCGGCGCCGGCCATGTCCCATTTCATGTCGCCCATGCCGGCGCCGGGCTTGAGGCTGATGCCGCCCGTGTCGAACGTGACGCCCTTGCCGACAAAACATACGGGCTGCGCGTCCGCGGCGCCGCCGGACCAGCGCATGGTCACGAGGCGCGGTTCGTTGGCGCTGCCCTGCGAGATCGCGAGCAGGGCGCCGAAGCCAAGCTGGGCGAGCTCGGCCGGGCCGAGCACGTCGATTTCGAGGCCGGTTTCGGCCAGCGCCCGGCAGCGTTCGGCCATTTCCGCCGGGTTGAGCACGTTGGGCGGCTCGGTGATCAGGTCGCGGGCGAATTCTGTGCCGCGGGCAATGGCGTCGGCCGCCGGCCAGGCGGCGCTGGCGGCATCGGGCTCGTCGGTGAGCACCGTGAGGCTGGTGAGGCGGGGTTTGGCCTCGCTATCCTCCTTCGTGCGGTAGCGGTCGAAGCGGTAGCTGCGCAGGCGGGCGCCCAGGCCGGCGTGCGCGGCGTGGCTCGCCGGCATGCCGGCGGCAGCCAGCGCGGCCTTCCGCTCCTTGCCGAAGGCGGCGGCGGCGAGGCCGCCAGCTTCCTCCATGCCACGCAGCGTATGATCGTCCGGCTTGCCCAACCCGATCAGGACCACGCGCTGCAGCCCGGCGCCGGGAGCCAGCACGGTGCAGGTTTGGCCCTTTTTGCCGGTAAACTCGGCCGCCGCGGCGGCACGCGAGATCGCGCCGCCGCAAGCGGAGTCCGCCGCCGCCCAGAGGCCACTGCGCTCAGCACCCTCCAGCGACAGCAGGGCGAGGGCGCCGTCGGTCGGCAGGTTGCGCGGGGCGAATTCGATCGCGATCATAACGCTCCTTTGAGTTGGCGGCCGGGGACCATAGCCACGTCGGCGAGGCGCGGCTACACCGGGCCATGGACAATGCCGCTTTGCTCGAGCTTGCCGCCGATCTTGCCCAGCGCGCGGGCGCCGTGATCCTCGCCGTGCGGGCTCGCGGCTTCGAGACACTCCGCAAGGCGGATCGCAGCCCGGTGACCGAAGCCGACCATGCGGCCGAGCGGGTGATCGTGGAGGGGCTGCGCGCGGCGACGCCGGAGATCCCGGTGATCGCCGAAGAGGAGATCGAGGCGGGCCTGGCGCCGGAGCCGGGGCATGAATATTGGCTGGTCGACCCGCTGGACGGCACGCGGGAGTTCACTGCGATGCGCGACGAGTTCACGGTCAATATCGGCCTGATCCGCGAGGGACGGCCGGTGCTGGGCGCGGTTGGCGTGCCGGCGCATGGCGAGCTGTTCGGCGGCATGATGGTGCCAGAGGCGGTCGCCTGGAAGCGGACGGCGGACGGCGAGCAGGCGATCCGGGCGCGGCATCCGCCGGAGGCCGGCATGCACGTGCTGGCGAGCCGGTTCTCCGGGATGACCGACAAGCGGCTGACCAACTTCCTGAAGGGGCGCCCGATTGCCGAGGTGACGACGATGGGGTCGGCGTTGAAGATCGTGCGGTTGGCCGAGGGACTGGGCGACCTGTATCCGCGGTTCGGCCGCACGATGGAGTGGGACACTGCGGCACCGCAGGCGATCCTGGAGGCGGCGGGCGGGACGCTCTGCGACATGGACGGGGCGCCTTTGCAGTATGGCAAGCCGCTCTGGGCCAACCCGCCGTTTCTATGCACGGGATGCGGTCACTTGTGACCGAGCTGATCGCCGCGGATCCGGCCGGCATCGCCCGGGCAGCCCACTTGCTGCGGGACGGCGAGCTGGTCGCGTTCGGAACCGAGACGGTCTACGGGCTGGGGGCCGACGCGACCAATCCGCAAGCGGTCGCTGCGGTGTTCGCGGCCAAGGGGCGGCCGCATTTCAATCCGCTGATCTGCCATTATCCGGAACAGGACGCGGCGTTTCGCGATGTCGAGGCTTCGGAGACGGCGGCGCGTTTGGCGGCGCGGTTCTGGCCGGGGCCGCTGACGATGGTGCTGCCGCGCCGGGTCACCTGCCAGGTGGCGCTGCTGGCCGGAGCGGGGTTGGACACGCTGGCGGTGCGGGTGCCGGCGCACGCGGCCGCTGGCGCGCTGCTGCGCGCAGCCGGGCGGCCGATCGCGGCGCCGTCGGCGAACCGATCCGGCCAGGTTTCGCCGACGCGAGCCGAGCACGTGATAGACGGGCTGGCCGGCCGGATCGCGGCGGTGCTGGACAGCGGCCCCTGCGAGGTCGGCGTGGAAAGCACCGTGCTGGACCTATCAGCGGGGCGGCCGTTCGTGTTGCGGCCCGGCGGCGTGCCGCAGGAATCGATCGAAGAGCTCATCGGGCCGGTCGGGCGCGGAATCACGCCCGGCGAGGCCGAGGGCAGCCGGACGCTTCGGTCGCCGGGCCTGCTGGTTTCGCACTACGCGCCGTGCTTGCCGGTGCGGCTGGGCGCCGAGATGGCCGCGCCGGATGAAGCGGCGCTCGCATTCGGCGCGGTCCCGGCCGGCGGCGGGCTGCAGTTCCAGTTGAGCCGCGACCGCAACTTGGTCGAGGCGGCCTCGCGGCTGTTCGAAGGGTTGCGATGGCTAGATCGCGAAGGCCTCGCCATGGGCTTACGCCAGATCGTGGTTGCGCCCATTCCTGACAGCGGTCTGGGCCGGGCGATCAACGACCGGCTGCAGCGAGCCGCGGCGCCACGCTCGGGGGCGGGTCAGGTCGTGTAGGTGATTTGGAGGTAGTTCTTTCCGTCGTCGGTCCCGGCGCTCATGGAGAGATTTGTTGCGGCGGCTTGTTGCGTCATGCCTGCAAAGGTGAGGGAGCTGTCCACCGCGCTGCCTGCGCCGGCCATCTCGAAGTTCAGCGTCGCTCCCTGATAACCGGCCGCACCGGCCGAGGCAGTCCAGGAATCGGTGCTCACACCTTGCTGGAAACCCCAGATCGTCACCGAATCGCCCTGGTGGAAGTTCACCAGCGTGTTCCAGGTGACACCTGGCCCGCTCGCATCGGCGTAGAACTGGTCCGTCCCGCCGTCCGAACCGCTGGCACCGATCAGGAAGTTCGAGCCGGCGCCGCCATCCAGTACGTTGGAGCCGCCAGTCGCCTCCAGCGCGTCATCGGCCGAGCCACCCTGGGTAAACACGCCCGGAATTTCCGCCCGGACCGCGATGCTCTGCGTTCCCGGCCAAATCAATTGCTGATCCACGTTAGGCAGCGGACCGGTGTAACTCGTTCCATTGTTGGCGCCAGACCGGCCAGTGTCCGCGTTCGTGATGTCGAAACCGCCGTTCAGGTCGGGATCGATAACGGGGAGGGCGGCTTGGGTCACCGGGTCCACGTCTAGCGACGGACCAATCGAGAGGGCGGCGGCGCCGGTGCTGCTGTTTCCAGTTGGATCGGTGACGGAGTAGGTGAAGGCGGAGGTCTGGCCGAACTGCACGTCGGTCGGGGTGAATTGCAGCCCGGTCAGTTGAGCGATGGTCAGGTTCTCGCCCGCTGAGACGGCGGTGCCGTTGGCCAGGGTGATTGTCCCGTCGCTCGGCAGGCTGGACGCGGTGATGACCAGCGCCGCCGGACTGTAGTTGGGGTCGGTCGGTGCCGCGATGCCGATCGGGGTGGGGCCGGAGTTTTCCACCACCGTGAGCGAGGGCGAGGAGACGCTTGGATCGCCGATTGCGTTGCCGATCGCGAGCGTCATGGCGCCGGTGCTGGCGTTCTCTGCGGGATCGGTGACCGTGTAGGTGAAGGAGCTGCTCGAGTTGAAGAAGCCCGGCGTCGGGTTGAACAACAAACTGCTGAGTTGGCCGACGTTCAGGGTCTCGCCGGACGTCACCAGCGTCGTTCCATTGGCCAAGGTGATCGTGCCGTTGCTGGGCAGGCCGGTCACTGTGATGGTCAGGTCGGAGGCGGGGTAATTCGGATCGGTCGGCGCCTGAATGCCGAGCGGGGCCAGTGTGTTCTCGCTCACCGGGACGATCGCCGTCCCCACGGTGGGGTCGCCAATCGCGGGGCCGATTGTGAGGCTTGCAGACCCGCCCGCGCTTTGCCCGGACGGGTCGGTCACCGTGTAGGCGAAAGTGCCGCTGGCGCCAAAAAGATGGGCGGTCGGGGTGAACAGCAACCCGGTGAGTTGGCCGACACTGAGCGTCTCACCGGAAATGGCCGCCGTCGTACCGTCGGCGAGGGTGACGGTGCCGTCGCTCGGCAGGCTGGTCACCGTGATGGCCAGGGCGGAGGCGTCGTAGTTCGGGTCGTTCGGCGCCGATATGCCAAGTGCGACTGAGGTATTTTCGGTGGCCGCGACGTCCGAGGAGGGCGCGGTTGGGCTGCTGGCCGTCGCAGCGATGGACAACGTCGCCGTGCCGGTCGCGCTATGTCCGGCCGGGTCGGCGATCGTGTAGCTGAAGGTGTCGTTCGTGTTGGAGAGGCCGGGCGTGGGGTCGAAGAGCAAGCCGGTGAGTTCGGCGAGGGTCAGCATCTCGTCCGAGGTCACCGGCGTCGTGCCGTCGGCCAGAGTGACCACGCCGCTGCCGGGCAGGCCGGTCACCGTGATGGTCAGGGCAGCAGCGTCGTAGTTCGGATCGCTCGGCGGCGAAATGCCCAGGGGAGCTTGGGTGTTCTCGGTCACCGCGACGTTTGGCGACTGAGCCACCGGGTTGCCCACCGGACCGCCGATCGCGAGGCTCACGGTGCCGGTGCTGCTGTTTCCGGTCGGGTCGGCAACGGTATAGGTGAATGCGCTGCTCGCGCCGAACAGGCCAGCCGTCGGGGTGAATAGCAGGCCAGTGAGCTGCGCGAGGGTCAACGTCTCGCCCGAAGTCACCGCGGTCGTGCCATCGGCGAGGGTGATGATACCGTTGCTGGGCAGGCCGATGACGGTGATGGTCAGGGCGGATGCGGCGTAGTTCGGGTCAGTTGGGGCGGTTATGCCGAGCGCCGTCTGGGTGTTCTCGATGACCGCAACGTTGGCCGAGGATACTTCCAGCCCGTCAGTGGCGCCGCTAACTGCAA
Source organism: Acetobacteraceae bacterium (assembly GCA_965276815.1). Taxonomy (GTDB): domain Bacteria; phylum Pseudomonadota; class Alphaproteobacteria; order Acetobacterales; family Acetobacteraceae; genus JAVVHH01. The sequence goes on from CBDIBE010000008.1 coordinate 57,667, forward strand.
GCGTCACGCTGCCGGCGCTGACGTTGCCAGCCGGGTCGGCCACCGAGTAGGCGAACGCGCCGCTGGTGTTGGACGTGCCCGCGGCCGGCGTGAACAGCAGCCCGGTGAGCTGACCGACGCTCAGCGTCTCGCCCGCGGTCACCGCAGTCACGCCGTCCGCCAAAGTGACGGCTCCGTTGCCCGGCGGGCTGGTCACCGTGATGGACAGTTGCGACGCATCATAGTTCGGGTCGCTCGGTGGCGTTATGTTGAGCGCGGTTTGCGTGTTCTCGGTCACCGGAACGCGCGACGAGGACACGATCGGGCTGCCTGCCGCGTCGATCGACAGGGTCACCGTGCCAGTGCCGTAGCCGACGGGATAGTTGAAGACGTCATAGGAGAATGTGTCGCAGACGTTGCTGACGCCAGGGTTGGGCGTGAAGCGCAGCCCGGTGAGTTGGCTGAGGCTCAGCTCTTCACCCACATTTATGGCGGTTACGCCGTCGGCGAGCGTGACGGTGCCCGTAATGGGCAGGCTATCGACGATGATTGCGTTTATGGCGGCAACCTGTTGCGGATTGACCGGCGCCTGAATCCCGAGCGGGGTTGTCGTGCCGGAATCGACTTGGACGTTCGGCGTCGACAGGACGGGCGAATAATCGCCCCCGATGATGCCCAGCGACGCGGCACCATCGACGCTATGGCCGGCCGCGTCCGTTACGGTATAGATAAAATCGTAGGTCTGACCGAAACTTCCGGGAGTGAACGTGAGGCTCGTCAGATCGCTGACCGACATAGCCTGCCCCATCGCGACAGCCGTGCCGTCGAGGCTGACTGTGCCGTTCTGCGGCAATCCCTTGACGGTGACAGTCAAGCTGGATGGGTCGGCCCCGGCCTCGGACGGCGCCAAAATGCCGATCGGGGTCGCGTCGCTGTCGGAATTGACCGACAACTGCGCATAGGTCGTCACCGGCACGACCGGCATCGGCACGTCTTTCTTGGTTGCCCGGAGAGTTTAAGACCTGGCCCTTAAGCCAGGGTTAAGGGCCGATGCATGAGTTGCCGTCCGCCGCGCGCGCCCCTACGAAGCTGCTATGCGACCTAGCTGCGCCCCCTGCCCCGCCGACCCAGCCGACATGACCGCGGAAGCGCTGCTCGCGCAGTTCGCGCGCGGCACGCTGAGCCCGATTGAGGCGCTCCAGGCGGTCACCGAGCGCATTGCGCGACAGAATTCCGGCATCAACGCCTTCGCAGTGCTCGATCCGCGCGCGCTCGCCGCGGCGGGAGAAAGCGCGCAGCGTTGGCGCGCGGGGCGGCCGATCGGACCGCTGGACGGCGTGCCTTGCACGGTGAAGGACCTGATCGACTTGGCGGGCCTGCCCACGCGGCGCGGCAGCCGGACCACCGACCCGGCGAACGCCGCCGATGATGCGCCGATCGTGCTCGGGCTAAAGGCGGCGGGCGCCGTGATCATCGGCAAGACCACCACGACCGAGTTCGGCTGGAAGACGCCAGGCGATTGCCCGCTGCACGGGATCACGCGCAACCCGCGCAACCGGCATTTCACGACTGGCGGCTCCTCGTCGGGCGCGGCGGCGGCGGCGGCGGCCGGGTTCGGGGCGCTGCATGTGGGGTCCGATGCGGGCGGTAGTATCCGCATCCCGGCGGCCTGGTGCGGCGTGGTCGGGCTCAAGCCGAGCTTCGGCCGGGTCCCGCAATGGCCGCTCGGGGCGTTCGCGAGTGTTGCGGTGGCGGGGCCGATCACGCGGACGGCGCGGGACGCGGCGCTGATGCTCTCGGCCATCGCGCGATGGGACCGGCGCGATCCGTATTGCCTGCCGGACGAGCCCCGCGACTGGCGCGACGGGATCGAGGATGGCGTCGCCGGGATGCGGGTCGCGGTGCTGCGGCGGCCGGGGTTCACGGCACGCGCGGACGAGGATGCGGTTGCCGCCGTGGAGGCGGCCGCGCAGATCCTGGCGGCGCAGGGCGCCGAGGTCGAGGAGGCGGCGCCGGAGCTGCCGGACACGGGGACGCTGTTCAAGCAATTATGGAGCACGGCGCTGAAGCTGGCCGTTGCCAACACGCCAGAGGAGCGGCGTCCGTTGCTGGACTCCGGCTTGCAGGAGGCGGCGAACACGATGGAGATGAGCGGCGTCGAGGTGATGGCGGCCGCCGCACAGCAGGTGCAGGCGGCGCACGCCATGGCCCGGCTGCATGGGCGCTACGACCTCGTGCTCTGCCCCGCCGTGCCCGGGCCGCCCTCGCTTGCCGACGCGCCGACGCGTGACCCGGCGCGAGCCTTGCTCGAGGAGTGGGCGCCGTGGACGCTGCTGTTCAACCTGACGCGGCAGCCAGCGATTTCGGTGCCGATGGGGATCGGGGCGGCCGGGCTGCCGCGCTCGGTGCAGCTCGCCGCAGCGCTGTACCGGGACGATTTGGTGTTGCGGGGCGCGCGGGCACTCGAACGGGCGCAAGAGGAGGTTGCATGAACACGGAAACGCCGGAATCAACGATATTCGCCTGGCTCGCCACGCAGCAGGAGGCCATGACCGAGCTGCTGCGGCGCATGGTCGAGATCGACAGCGGCAGCTATCATAAGGCGGGCATCGACCGGGTCGGCGCGGCGGCGCGCGAGTTTCTCGAGGGGCATGGAATCGCGGTCGAGACGGTCCCGCAGACCAAGCACGGCGATTGCCTGCGCGCCGCGGTACCGTGGGATGGGCCGCAAGGCAATGCCGGCGGCAATGTCATGCTGCTGGGGCACCGGGATACGGTGTTCCCGGAGGGCGAGGTGGCGCGGCGGCCGTTCACCATCCGGGACGGGGTCGCGTATGGGCCGGGCGTGGCCGACATGAAGGCCGGGCTGGTGATGAATTGCTTCGTGCTCGCCGCGTTCGCGAAATTTGGCGGCAGCCCGGCGCCGCTCGTCGGCCTGTTCACCGGCGACGAGGAGATCGGCAGCCCCGAGGGGCGCGCGGTGATCGAGGCGGAGGCGCGGCACGCAAGGGTGGTGTTCAACAGCGAGCCGGGCCGGCCAAGCGGCGCGATCGTGACGGGCCGCAAGGGCGGCGTGTTCATGGCGATGCGCATCACCGGCAAGGCGGCGCATTCCGGCGGCAATTTCACTGCGGGGATCAGCGCGATCGAGGAGCTGGCGCGCAAGATCCAGGCGATTCATGCGCTGACCGACCTGGAGCGCGGGATCACGCTGAATGTCGGCCTGGTCAGTGGCGGGCAGAGCGTGAACACCGTGGCGCCCTGGGCAGTGGGCGAGATCGATTTGCGCTATATCGATCCCTCGGACCGCGATGCGGTTATGGCAGAGATCGGCGGGATCGTCGAGCGGAGTTTCGTGCCAGGAACGAAGGCCGAGCTGAGCATCAACGGCGAGTTCCTGCCGATGACGCAGTCGGCCTCGGCCAAGCGGTTGTTCGAGCTGTACGTCGATGCGTCGGCCGAGGGTGGCAGGGAGGTCACCGGCGAATTTGCCGGCGGTTGCGCCGATAGCGGGTTCACCGCGGCGGTGGGCACGCCGACGCTGTGCGCGGTGGGCCCGATCGGCGGCCGGGCGCACACGCCGGAGGAATACCTGGAATTGGACAGCCTGGTGCCGCGCGCACAGGCCTGCGCCCGGGCTATCCTGCGGCTCGAGCAGGCCGGGCTGTGATGCGCTTTCTGTTGGGCGCGGCGCTGATCCTGGCGTGCGGCGCGGCGGCGCCGCAAGCGCCGAGCCTGGCGCCCTCCGGGACGTTGCGGGCTGCGATCAACGTCGGCAACTCGGTGCTGGCGCAGCCGGACCCGGCAGGCGGTGACCCGCACGGCGTGTCTCCCGAACTGGCGCGGGCGCTGGGCGAGCGGCTGGGGGTGCCGGTCAAGTTCATCGTCTACAAGGAGGCCGGCGAGGTTGCGGCCGGGGCGGCCAAGGATGAATGGGACGTGGCGTTCCTGGCGATCGACCCGGTGCGCGCCGCCACGATCCTCTACACCGCGCCTTACGTGCTGATCGAAGGGGTTTACGCGGTGCCGGCCGGCTCAAAGCTGGACAGCGTCGCCGCGGTGGACCAGCCGGGCATCCGGGTGTGCGTGGCGTTGCACAGCGCCTATGATCTTTATCTGACGCGGGAGCTGAAGCAGGCGCAACTCCTCCGGTTTGCCAATGGCGGCCTTGCGGTAACGGCGTTCCTCGGCGCCGGCTGCGAGACGATTGCCGGGGTGAAGGAGCCCTTGGCCGCGCTGGTCGCAGCCCATCCCGGTTTGCGCCTGGTGCCGGGCCGTTTCATGTCGATCCAGCAAGCGATGGCGATCCCCAAGACGCATGCGGCAGGCGCTGATTATCTGCGGGCCTTCATCGAGCAGAAGAAGGCGTCGGGCTTCGTGCGCCGGGCGCTCGACGCTTCGGGCCAGCGCGGTGCCGAGGTGGCGCCGGCGGGGTGACTGGTTTTCTGCGGGCGTTCCGTATACTGCGATAAGGACCCGTCCGAAGCGGGCAGCAGAAAAGGGGAACGGGAATGGGAACGTCCGATCGGCTGGGCTACGCCCGGCGGGATTTCGTGAAGCTTGCCGCGACTGGGGCGGTCGCCCTCGGCGCGCCGCGCATCGCCCGGGCGGCGGACGCCGTCAATATCGGCGCGCTCTACCCGGTCACCGGCAGCCTGGCGCAGATCGGGCAAGGATGCGTCGCCGCCGCCAAGCTCGCAGTCGACATGATCAACACGGCCGGCGGCATCAAGTCGCTCGGCGGCGCCAAGCTGAACCTGATCGTCTCCGACGTGCAGAGCGACCCGACCGTGACCCGCACGGAGACGGACCGGCTGATCAATGGCTACAAGCTCTCGGCCATCCATGGCTGCTTTGCAAGCGCCCTGACTTTGATCGCCAGCGAAGTGGCGGAGCGGGCGCGGATGCCGTTGTTGACCGGGTCGAGCAGCGATCAGCTCAACAAGGGCCGCCGTTACACCTTCACGCCGTTCGCGCGCGCCTCGCAATTCGCGGGCGCACAGCTCGAGATGGCCAAGCTGGTGGGCGCAGCGCCGAAGGTCGCCGTGCTGTTCGAGAACACGGCGTTCGGCACGTCGACGAGTGCGGGGCTGCGCGAGCAGGCGCCGGCGGCGGGGGTCGAGATCGTGATGTTCGAGCCGTACTCGGCCGGGCTCACGGATGCGAGCCCGCTGATCAACAAAGTTCGCGCGTCGGGCGCTAACATGGTGTTCCCGGTGTCGTATCTGAACGATCTGATCCTGATCATCCGCGCCATCAAGCAGGGCGGGCTGAAGGTGCAGATCAATGGCGGCTCCGGTGGGTTCGTAATCCCGGACTTCCAGAAAAGCGTGGGCGATCTGGCGGAGGGGCTGCTGGGTGTGGCGCACTGGAACCACGACATCAGCGACGACGCGCAGAAGGTGAACGCGGAGTACAAGAAGCAGACCGGCGAGTTCTTGTTCGAATACGCGGGCGGGCTGGTGGCGCAAACCTACATGATCGCCGACGCGCTGGAGCGCGCGGGGACGGCGGACCCGCAGAAGGTCCGCGATGCGATCGCGGCGACGGATGTGTCCAGCGGTTTTGCAGCGATGTGCCCGGGCGGCCGGGTCAAGTTCGGTCCGGACGGCAAGAACGTCTATGCGCACCCGGTGGGCGTGCAGTGGCAGCACGCGGACCTGGCGACGGTGTTCCCGAAAGAAGACGCGAAGGCGCAGATCAGCAAGAGCTGAGCATGCTGGCGACAGTATTGCAGGCCGTGGCGAACGGCCTGCTGATCGGGGGCATCTACGCGCTGGTCAGCATCGGGGTCACGCTGATCTTCGGCGTGGTGAAGATCGTGAACTTCGCCCAAGGCGAGTTCGTGATGATCGGCATGTATATCAGCTTCTTCCTCGCGACCCGGTTCGGGATCGATCCGCTGCTGTCGCTGCTGGTGTCGATGCCGGTGCTGTTCGGCATCGGCGTGCTGCTGCAGCGGACCTTGATCCGCCGGGTGCTCTCGCTCGGCGACATGCCCCAAATCTTTCTCACCTTCGCGCTGTCGCTGCTGCTGGTGAACGTGATGCTGCTGCTGTTCACCGCGGACTACCGGACGGTCCACACGTCTTATACGGACCTCTCGGTCCGGCTCGGTGAGGTCTATCTGCCGGTCGCCAAGCTGATCGCGTTCGGCGTCGCAATGTTGCTGAGCTTTTTGCTGTGGGTGTTCCTGCGCGCGACCGACCTCGGCAAATCCATGCGCGCGGCGGCGCAGAAGCCCGAAGTGGCCAAGCTGATGGGGATCGACCCGGACCGGGTGTTCGCGATCGCGGTGGGGATCTCGCTGGCGCTGGCGGGGGCGGCCGGGTCGCTGCTGATGCCGTTCTACCCGGCCTATCCGATGGTGGGGCAGGTATTCGTGCTGATGGCCTTCGTCGCCGTGGTGCTGGGGACGCTGGGCAACGTGGTGGGGGCGCTGATCGCGAGCCTGATGATGGGGGTGGCGGAATCGCTCGGCGTGCAGTTCGTCGGCGCGGATTCCGGGCTGATCGTGGTGTTCGCCATGCTGCTGCTGACGCTGGCGGTGCGACCGAGCGGGCTCTTTGGCGGCTGGGCGCGATGAGGGCGGCATGGCTCGTGGGCGGGGCAGCGGTCGCGATCGCGCTGCCGCTGGTCGTCACCTCGCCCTTCGCGATCGACATTTTCATCCGTGTGCTGCTGTTCGCCTTCATCGGCGTCGCGTGGAACCTGATGGGCGGCTACGCCAAGCAGCTCTCCTTGGGCCACGCGGCATATTTCGGGCTGGGCGCTTACACTTCGACGATCCTCCAGATCAATTACAACGTCTCGCCCTGGCTCGGCATGATCGCCGGCGGCTTCGTTGCCATGGCCGCCAGCGTGCCGATCGGCGCCGTGTGCTTCCGGCTACGCGGACCATATTTCTCGATCGCGACCATCGCCAGCGCGCAAGTGCTGATGCTGCTGTTTCTAAAATTCCGCGATTTCGCCTGGGGCGCGGAGGGGACGACGATCCCGAACCTGGGCGACGCGCCGCTCATGATGCAGTTCGACGCCAAGGCCGCGTATTACTGGATCGCGCTGGGCTTGCTGGCGCTGGGCCTGATCGTCACCTGGCGCATCGAGCGGTCATGGATGGGCTACTACCTCGTCGCCCTAGGGGAGGACGAGGACGCGGCGGAGGCGGTGGGCGTCGACGTGCCGAAGATCAAGCGACACATCTACCTGATCAGCGCCTTCCTCACCGCGCTCGCCGGGACGTTCTACATTCAATACATCTACTTCATCGACCCGGCGACCGCGTTCAGCTTCAACGTCTCCGTCGAAGCGGCGCTGGTGTCCATCGTCGGCGGCATCGGCACGCTCTGGGGCCCCGTGGTAGGGACGGTGCTGCTGGAATCGACCTCGGCGCTGCTGCAGAGCTGGCTCGGCGGCGGCCGCGGCGGCATCCAGCTCACGGTCTACGCGCTGATCCTGATGACGGTGATCTTGTGGCGGCCGGCCGGGTTGCTCGGCGTGCTGACCGGGTTGTGGGCGCGCGCCTTCGGGCCGCGGCGAGCACCGGCGGCGGAGCTGGCGGGCGAATGACCGAGGCGCTGGCGGTGCGCGGCCTGTCGAAGCGGTTCGGCGGCTTGCGCGCGGTGCAGGATCTAAGCTTCTCGGTCGCCGAGGGCGAGACCGTCGCGCTGATCGGGCCGAACGGCGCCGGCAAGACGACCAGCTTCAGCCTGATCACCGGCTACCACCGGCCGGATACCGGCTCCGTGCAGGCGTTCGGGCGCGAGATCACCGGCTTGCGGCCACACAGCGTCTGCGCGCACGGGCTGGCGCGGACCTTCCAGGTGGCGCGGCCGTTCGGGACGATGACGGTGCTGGCCAATGTGATGACCGGGGCGTTCCTGCGCGACAAGCGGCCGGACGCGGCGCGCGAGCAGGCGCAGGAGTCGATCGCCTTCGTCGGGCTGTCGGCCAAGGCGGGCGTGGCGGCGCGGGACCTCACGACAATCGATCAGCGGCGGCTGGAGATGGCGCGTGCGCTGGCGACCCGGCCGCGGATCCTGCTGCTGGACGAGGTGATGGCCGGGCTGAACCCGGCGGAGATCAACCAGGCGGTCGCCCTCGTCGGCAAGCTCGCCGCGCGCGGGCTGACCATCGTGATCGTGGAGCACGTGATGCGCGCGATCATGGCGGTGGCGGGGCGCATCGTCGTGCTGGACCACGGGCAGAAGATCGCCGAGGGGGCGCCGGCCGATGTCGTAGCCAATCCGGAGGTGGTGCGCGCCTATCTGGGGAGCGGCCACGTGGCGGCGCCTTCATGCTGAAGCTCGAGGGTGTGGGCGCGGCGTATGGGTCGGTGCAGGCGATCCGCGATATTAGCATCGAGGTGTCGGAGGGTGAGGCGGTCGGCCTGCTGGGCGCAAACGGCGCCGGCAAGAGCACGACCTTGCGGGCGATCTCCGGCCTGGTCCGGCTGACCTCGGGGACGGTGAGCTTCGACGGCGCGGATATCGGGAGCCTGCCGGCGCACCGGATCGCAGCGCTCGGCATCGCGCACGTGCCGGAAGGGCGGCAAGTGTTTCCGGAGATGTCGGTGCGGGAGAATTTGGAGATTGGCGCCGTCATCCCGGCCGCGAAGGCGGAGCGGGCGCGCACGATGGAGCATGTGTTCGCGATCTTCCCAAAGCTCGCGGCACGGCACCGGCAATTGGCCGGCACGATGAGCGGCGGCGAGCAGCAGATGCTGGCGGTGGGGCGCGGGCTGATGCTGAAGCCGCGCCTGCTGATGTTGGACGAGCCGAGCCTGGGGCTCGCGCCGGTGGTGGTGGACGCGACCTTCGAAAAGATCGCCGAGATCGGCGCGATGGGCACGGCGCTGTTGCTGGTCGAGCAGAACGCCGCCCGCGCGCTGACCTTGGTACGCCGGGCCTACGTGCTGGAGAGCGGGCGGGTGATCCTGCAAGGGGCGAGCGGGGAGCTGGCCGGCAACAAGGACGTACAGGCGGCATACCTTGGGCTCTAGACCGCGATCGTCCTGACCGGAATCGGTCAGGACGTGAATCGCTGTCTCAAATAAAGCTAGACCTTTATCGGCCCGACCACAGTCAGGCCGATAAAGGTCTAGGCCTAAAACTTAAAGCCGACTCCGACCGTCAATCCCTGCGCGTAGAAATCGGTGGACTGCATCTTGGCGACCGGGCCGTTGGTCGACGTCAGGTCTTGGCCGAAGGGCAGGCCCTTCGAGAAGGACCGGTCGATCTGGTCCGTCGGCCGCAGCACGCTGCTGTAATAGATGAAGTTGTAGCCGACCGTGAGCTGGATCGCCGGGGTGATGTCATAGCCGAGCTTCACATCGACTTCGGGCACGACGGCAAACTTGTCGGTGGAGCGGTGCCCCTCGTTGCTGGGCTGGGCAAAGATGCCGTTCGGCCCCTCCTTGACCGGGATCAGCCCGTTGACCACGCCCGGCGCGCCGGCCACGGCGGGGACATTGTAGTCCTGGAAACCGCCGGAGATCGCCTCGCTCTCATGGCTGAGGCCGATCCCGAGCGTGGTGGTCGCCTGCGCCCAGAACGGGCCGTAATTGTAGCGCCCGCGAATCCCGAGCGTGCCACCATAAAACTCGTTTTCGGTCTTGAAATTATCGGCTAGCCAGCCGCTCTGCATGCCGTAGATCGAGTTCGGCAGACCGTTGATATGGACATTCAGGTTGAACGCCTCGGTCAAGTTCAAGTAGCGGAACCCGCCGACCCCGCTCACCTCGACGTTGGAGTCGCGATAGAGGTTCATGACGCCGGTGGCGCCGACACCCCAGAAATCCAGGCTGCTGCGGAAGCTGGCAGCGCCGACCAACTCGCCCGGCAGCGAGACTGGGACCCCGTCCTCCTGCGGCGTGACCGGCATGCCGACACCGCCGGAGGCATACGTCTCGCTGTTGAAGAGCGGGATGCGCTGGCCGGGACTGCCCATGAAGTCGCTTTTGCTCGAGTAGCGCGCGTCTTGCTGCTGCAGCAGGAAGCCGCTGCCTTCGATCGCGTAGGTGTGCGCATCGTCGATCCAGGAGCCGACCGTGACCCGAGCGCCGGAGAACAACGGGAAGCTCTGGGTGTCCTTGCCGCCCACGGCGGGTGATTGCGGAGCGCCGTAGAGGATCGTGGCGTTGGAATCCTTGAGGAAGCCGCCGCGGTCCGGTTCGGTGAACGGTCCGGTCGAGAGCAGCGGGACCGAAAGCGGCGCGTCCTTCACTGACCAGAGCAGGTATTCGAGGCCGCCGTACAGGCGCGGCGCCGGCGGCGTCAAGCGCACGTCGGGCGCGCTCGCAGACGGCACCGGCGCGGGCGTGTAGCCCGGGGTTTGCGCCCAGCCCTGCAAGGGCGAGATGCCGGCGGCGGCCACGATTGCGCCGGCGCCGGTGATGATTGGTCGTGTCAGTCGCATCGGAGTCCCTCGCATTCTTCCGCCGAGCCAAACCTCAGAACTCAAAGCTCACCCCCGCCGTCAGCCCGTGCGTAAAGAAGTCGCTCGTGCGGAATAGGCGTACGGGGCTCGTCGTGCTGGTCGCCGCAGTATAATCCTGCTGGAAAGTCTCGCCCTTCGGAATATTGCGGTTGATCTGGTCACCGGGCCGGATGACGTTGCTGTCGTACAGGAAGTCATAGCCGATCGTCAGCCGGATCGAGTTCGTCACGCTGTAGCCCAGCTTGACTTGCACCTCGGGGACCACGGCAAAGTTGTTGCGCGTCGTCTTGCCTTCGTTGCCAGGTTGCGCGAACACGCCGTAGGTCCCGCTGGTCGTGGGAAACGCCGCGCCGGCATCGACGTAATAGCCTTGCACGCTCAGCATCTCGTTGCTGTCGCCGAGGGCGACCCGGCCAGTCAGCTCGCCGAAGAACGGCCCATAAGTGTAGCGCCCCCGCAGGCCGACCCCTGCACCGTAAAAGTGGTTCCGGGTCTTGAACGAGTCGTTCTCCGTGCCGGATTGGCCCTGAAAGAACGTGCCGTTCACCCCGTTGAGGTTGTCCGTCAAGCTGAATGCTTCTTCGAGGTCGAGGAAACGCAGCCCGGCCAGCCCGCTCAGCTCCAAACCATTGTTATTGTACAGCTTCATGACGCCGGACACATCGGCGCCCCATAGCTCGATGCTGTTACGCGCGATCACCGAACCATACAGCTCATTCGGGATCGCGACCGGGAACCCATCTTCCATAGGGCCGAGTTCACAGATCGATGAATTGGCAGTGTCGCAGGTGCCGCCCGGTTTGTACGAGATGGTGTTATAGAGCGGGATACGGATGCCGTACGAGCTCGGCGACCCGTTGGCGGAGGCGACGTAGCCGGCCTCCTGGCGGGCGAGCTTGAAGGCGCTGGCCTCGACCGCGAAACGCTGCGCGTCGTCGAGCCAGTAGCCGAAAGTCAGCCGGCTGCCGGAAGAGGACGGGAGCCCCTGCGTGTCTTTCCCGCCGACGGCCGGCGAGAACGAGGCGCCGTACAGGATGGTGGAGGCCGGGTTGATCAGGAAGCCTTCCTTGTTGGACACCGGCCCGGTCGCGATCAACGGCGCCCTGAGCGGCGCGTCCTTGAACGACCAGTTGAGGTATTCCACGCCGCCATAGAAGCGCGAGCTTGGAGCCGCCAGGCGAACCTCCGGTTCCGGCGCGGGTGTCGGCGCCGGCGTATAGGTCTGCGGCTGGGACGTCTGTGCCTGGGCCGTCTGCTCCTGGGCGGCCGCGCCCAGACCAGCCCAGATGGTCAGGCCGGCGAGGCAGAGGCGGGCGCCGACCGGGCGAAAGGGCGCGATTTGCAGGGGCTGTCCTCCTGGCGGCGCCAACGCGCCCAGTCCACAAGCACCCGGCGGGCGAGCCGCGCGCTCGCCTCGGCGCGCGAGCCGCGCGACGCGCCAGCACCGAGAGGTGGACGGCATACGATTTTCTCCATCGTAACTTACGCGTGAACACAGAGTTGTTGATACCGCGACGCGCCCGCGGAGTCAGCTCATTCCACTCCAAAGTTGCGCGTTCTGATCAGGTCGTTGTTTGATAGTTTCTTTCGCGCCACAGGGCGCAGCAAAAACGACCCGTGACAATGCGAAATTTTCGCCGATCAAGACGCTATGGGCGCGGTAATCCCAGGGCGACGCCGTCTTGCGCCCCATTGTTGACCGGGTTTGACATTTGATGGTTTGTCGACAGCCAACAGGGAGGCCGCCGATGTCCGATACGATCCTTCGCTCCATGCTGTTCGTACCGGGCGATAGCGAACGCAAGATGGCCAAAGCGGCGATTTCGGCCGCCGACGCGCTGATCCTCGACCTTGAGGATTCCGTCGCGTCCGACCGGCTCGGCGTCGCGCGCGAGATGGTGCGGGCGTATCTGGAGGCGCACCGGGAGCGCTCCGGCCAGCAGCTTTGGGTCCGGGTCAATGCGCTGTCGAGCGAGAAGGCGCTGCCCGACATCGCCGCCGTGGCTTGTGGCGCGCCGGACGGCATCATCCTGCCCAAGCCGGATTCTGCCGAAGAAGTCGTGCGGCTCGATCATTACCTGACCGCGCTGGAGCAGCGTGAGGGGTTGGCGCTGGGCGGCATCCAGATCATCCCGGTGGCGACCGAGACGGCGCGGGCGGTGTTCGGCCTCGGCAGCTATGTGGGATGCAGCCGCCGGCTGGCCGGGATCACCTGGGGCGCGGAAGATTTGTCGGCGGCCCTGGGCGCCAGCACGAAGACGGGACCCGGCGGCGGCTACGCGTTCACCTATGAGCTGGCGCGCTCGCTGTGCCTGGCCGGGGCGGTCGCGGCGGAGGTGCAGCCGATCGATACGGTGTTCACCGATTTCCGCGACGCCGCCGCGTTCCAGGCGGAGTGCGCGCAATCGCGGCAAATGGGGTTCACTGGGCGCCTGGCGATCCATCCCGACCAGGTCGCCACGATCAACGCGGCGTACAGCCCAGACCCGGAGGAGGTGGCGTTTGCCCGCCGGGTCGTGGCGGCGTTCGCGGCCTCGCCGGGAACGGGGGTGATCGGGCTGGAGGGCAAGATGCTCGACATGCCGCATCTGAAACAGGCGCAGCGCATGCTGGCGGTGGCCGAGGCGATGGCCAAGCGGGGCGCGGCGTGATCCAATGTCGTATAGAGGAGGCATCCCCATGAACATCACCCGTCGCGGGGCCCTGGCCGGCGCGGCCGCGCTCGGTTCCGCCCGCTTTGCAGCAGCGCAATCGCTGCAGCATGTCGGGTTCGGCTGCGGCAGCACCGACCCGATCTTCACCGTCGCCTACGTGACGCTGAACAAGGGCTATTTCCGCGATGCCGGCCTCGATGTCGGCTATCTCGATAGTCAGAGCGGGCCGCGCACCAAGCAGATGCTGGCGGCCGGGCAGATTATGGTGGGCGCGAGCGGCGCGTCCGACCCGATGACGGTGACCATCGCCGGCAAGGCGGCGACGCTGATCTTCGGGCTGGACCGCAAGATCACCTACGCGAACATCCTGGTGCACAAGGACGATTACGACAGCGGCCGGTTCCGGGCGGTGAAGGACCTCTCGGGACAGCGGGTGGGGGTCACGCAGCCGCAATCGGCGACCTGGCTGATGGGCGTCTACCTCACCGAGCGGGCCGGGGCGGAGAATGTGGATTTCCGCGGCCTCGGCGACCTGTCGACCATGCTGGGCGCGCTGAAGTCCAAGCAGATCGCGGCGACCGTGGCCACGATGGGCATGATGCAGCAGGGCATTGAGCAGGGTTTCGCCGCGCCGATCTTCGACGTGACCAACGATGCGGCCTGGAACGCGGCGTTCGGCGGCGACGTGCCGGGGCTCGGCTGCTACGTCATGCAGGACAGCGTCACGCGGCACGCGAGCGAGCTGCAGGCCTTCGTCGCGGCGATGGTGCGCGGCCAGGATTTCATCAATGCCAATACGGCCGAGGCGATCGCCGACCTCATCCACGAAGACTATCTGCACGCCTTCGACAAGGACGCGATCCTGAAGACGATCACCCTGTATAAGGACAAGGTGTTCACCCGCGACAACCTGATCGACAAGGCCGAGTATCAGCGGCTGCTGGCGATCATGGGCGGCGGGCGGATGTTCAGCGACGACGAGATCAAGCAGGTCCCATACGAGCAGGCCGTCGACATGCGCTTCGTGCGGAAAGCGCGCAACCTGACCTGATGATCGCGCTCGAGCACGTCACCAAGGTCTATACCGGCCGCGGCGGCGAAACGCGGGCGGTCGGCGACGTCAACCTCAGGGTCGAGGCTGGGCAGTTCGTGTCCATCGTCGGCCCGTCGGGGTGTGGCAAGAGCACGCTGCTGAACATGATCGCCGGCTTCGTGCCGCCGACGGGTGGGCGGATCGTGGTGGATGGGCGGACGGTGACCGACAAGTTGCCGGACCGGCTGGGCTACATCTTCCAAAAGGACACACTGCTGCCTTGGCTGAGCGTGCGAGGCAATGTGGCGCTCGGGCTGCGATTCCATGGGGTTAAGCGGGCGGAGGCGGATCGGCGGATCGAGCAGTTGCTGGCGCTGGCGCATCTGGACGGGTGTGCGCAGGCGTATCCGCATCAATTGTCGGGCGGGATGCGCCGCCGGGTCGCGCTGTGCATGAGCCTGGCGGTGCAACCGCGCATCCTGCTGCTCGACGAGCCGTTCGGGGCGCTGGATACACATACGCGGACGCATCTGCATCGCGAGCTGTTGGAGATTTGGCGGACGCTGGGGCAGACGATCGTGCTGGTGACGCATGATCTGGACGAGGCGATCAGCCTGTCGGATCGGGTGGTGGTGTTGAGCGGGCCGCCGAGCCGGGTGCTGCTGGACGAGACGATCGCCATCCCGCATCCGCGCGACGTGTTCGCGGTGCGACAGACCGACGCGTTCAGCCGGCATTATCAGACGATCTGGGGCGTGTTGGGCCAGCAATTCCGGGCGGCGGCTTGAGTGCTACGGCCGAGATTGCCGCCGCGACCCGGCCGGCGGCGGTCGATGTCGCGCGGCGGCGGCGGGCGCAAATCCTGCTGTGGCAAGCGGCGATCCTGATCGTCTTCCTCGGCGCCTGGGAAGGGCTGACGCGCATCCCCTACCTCACCCAGAACACTTTTATCGACCCGTTCTTCATCAGCCAGCCCAGCCGGATCGCGGTACGGCTGTGGTTCTGGCTGCAGCCCGGCCGCAACTCGGTCTGGCCGCATCTCGCCTCCACGCTCGAGGCGACCGCGCTGGGGCTGTTCGTCGGCGTGTCCAGCGGGTTCGCCGTTGGCT
Organism: Acetobacteraceae bacterium; assembly: GCA_965276815.1. GTDB lineage: Bacteria > Pseudomonadota > Alphaproteobacteria > Acetobacterales > Acetobacteraceae > JAVVHH01. The sequence goes on from CBDIBE010000008.1 coordinate 72,879, forward strand.
TGCTGCTAAGCCAGAACAAGTTCCTCGCCGAGGTGCTCAACCCGTTCATCATCGCGATGAATTCGATGCCGCGCATCGCCTTCGTGCCGCTGATCACCATGCTGTTCGGGCTGGGCATGGCCTCGAAAGTCGCGACGAGCTGGTTCGTCGTGTTCTTCCTCGTATTCTTCAACACCTATAAGGGCGGCGTCAGCCTCGAGCGCGAGCTGGTGGATTTCTGCCGCACGCTGGGCGGCTCGCCGCGCGACATACTGTGGCGCGTGCGCATCCCGACGGCCGCCGCCTGGACCTTCGCCTCGCTGCCCAACGCGATCAGCTTCGCGCTGATCGGCGTGGTGCTGGCGGAGTTCGTGGGGTCGACGACCGGGATGGGCTACCTGATGATCACCTCGCTGGCGACGCTGAACGCGACCGATATGTTCGCCGCGGTGACGCTGCTGAGCGCGGTCGGCGTCGGCCTCGTATATCTGCTCCGCGCGGTCGAGCGGCGCGTGCTATTTTGGTCGGCGGAGTTCCGCGATTGAGATTGAGCGCGGAGTCCCGCGATTGAGATTGAGCGCGGAGTCCCGCGATTGAGATTGTGCGCGGAGTCCCGCGATTGAGATTGTGCGCGGAGTCCCGCGACGGAGGCTGAGCATGGACGGCTATGTGAAAACCGCCTGCCCGCATGACTGCCCGAGCGCCTGCGCGCTGGAGGTGGAGGTGCTGTCGCCGACGCGGATCGGGCGGGTGCGGGGGTCGCGGGAGAACGACTACACGAAGGGCGCGATCTGCGCCAAGGTCGCCCGCTACGCCGAGCGGGCGCACCATCCGGACCGGCTGACCCGGCCGCTGCGCCGGGTCGGGGCCAAGGGCGAGGGACGGTTCGAGCCGATCGCCTGGGACGACGCGCTGGACGAGATCGCCGAGCAGTTTGCGCGCGCGGTGGCGCGGTATGGGTCGGAGACGGTGTGGCCATACCATTCCGGCGGCACGATGGGGGTGATCCAGCGCTGGGGGATTGATCGGCTGCGCCACGCTTTTCGGTTTTCGCGGCAGAAGACGACGATTTGCGTGACGCCGGCGGAATCCGGCTGGAATGCGGGCGTGGGGCGGATGACGGGCGTCGATCCGCGCGAGATGGCCGACGCCGAGCTGATCGTTGTCTGGGGCGGCAACCCGGTCTCGACGCAGGTGACCGCGATGGCGCACATCACGGCGGCGCGCAAGGCGCGCGGCGCCAAGCTGGTGGTGATCGACGCCTATCGCAGCCCGACGGCGGAGGTTGCCGATCTGGCGCTGATCGTGCGTCCGGGGACCGATGCGGCGCTGGCGCTCGCGGTGATGCACGTGCTGCTGCGCGACGGGAAGGCGGACCGCGCGTATTTGGCGGAGCTCACGGATTTCGACCCCGGGGTCGAGGCGCATCTGGCCGCCTGGACGCCGGCGCGCGCGGCGGAGGTGACCGGGCTTTCGGTGGACGAGATCGAGGCGTTCGCGGCGCTCTATGGCGGCACCAAGCGGAGTTTCCTGCGGCCGGGCTTCGGTTTCACGCGCGGCCGTGGCGGCGCGGCGGCGATGCACGCGGTCACCTGCCTGCCGGCGATGACCGGGGCGTGGCGACAGCGCGGCGGCGGCGGGTTTTTCCTCAAGCTCGACTGGGGGCTCGACCTGACGCTCGCGCACGGGCTGGACATGCTCGACAAGAGCACGCGCGTGCTCGACCAGTCGCGCATCGGCCCGGTGCTGTGCGGCGAGGCGCTGGCGGGTGGCCCGCCGGTCACCGCGATGCTGATGCAGAACGCCAATTCTGCCAACGTCGCGCCCGATAGCCGCGCGGTGCGGCGCGGCTTGATGCGCGACGACCTTTTTGTCTGTGTCCACGAGCAGTTCATGACCGCCACGGCGCGGTACGCCGACATCGTGCTGCCGGCGGCGATGTTCCTCGAATATGACGATATTTATTACGGACTGGGACACACCTTCCTGACGGCCGGGCCGGCGGTGCTGGACCGGCATGCCGAGTGCTGGACCAATCATGAGGTGGTTTGCGCGGTGGCCAAGCGGCTGGGCTCGGAGCACCCAAGTTTCGCCATGACGGCGATGGAGCTGGTCGACGCGACGCTGCGCGCCTCCGGCCACGGCACGGCCGAGGCGGCCGTCGCGCGCGGCTGGGTTGATTTCGCCCATGATTTCCGGGCGGCGCATTTCCTGGACGGCTACCCGACCACGGACGGCCGCTTCCACTTCAAGCCGGATTGGGCGGCGGTCGGGCCGTATGCCGAGGGCATGGCGCCGCGGCCCGACCATCTGACGAACTACGAGGCGGCGACCGCGGACTGCCCGTTCCGCATGATCACCTCGCCGGCGCGCAGCTTCCTCAACACCACCTTCACCGAGACCCCCGGCAGCCGCGCCCGCGAGGTGCGGCCCTCGGTCATGCTGCACGAAGAGGACGCGGCCCGGCTCGGCATCGCGGACGGCGATCCGGTCGAAATCGGCAATTCCCGCGGCGCCGTCTCCCTGCACGCGCGGGTCGGGCGGGCGACGCGGACGGGCGTGGTGGTGGTCGAGGGGATCTGGCCGAACCGCGAGTTTTCCGACGCCCTCGGCGTCAACCAATTGATCGGCGCCGACCCGGTGCCCCCCAACGGCGGCAGCGCGTTCCACGACACCGCGGTGTGGGTGAGGACCGCCGCTTAGCTCGTGCCGGGAGCTACGTCTTGCAGCCCGGCAAGTGCTAAGATCGAGAACGCAACCGGAGGCCGGAACGAGGCTGATGTCGAACATCGAGATCCCCGTCGAGGAAACGACTGCAGCAGCACTCTCCGACGCGCGGCGTCGCGAGCGCATTCAGCAGGTTCAGGTCGGCCTCGGGCATTGCGCAAGACTAGCACCAGGCGACATGGCGGCCAGTGCATCGTTTACCTGAGTCCCGTGCGTCTCGCGGGCGGCCTGATCAGCACGTTGCGGATCAACAGCAGTGCCCCAGAGTCGGCGCGGACGACCCCCGTGCCCTCAGCGTCCTAAACCAAACAGAGCTCGCGCAGCTTGCTGAACACCTCCGGCGGCAGCGCGTCCAAGCCGGAGACCGCCAGCCGGGTCAGATCCGGCGGCGCCTTGGCCGGTTCCAGATAGCGCCAGCCCTGGAACGGCCGCACGCGCTGCGGCACCACCCGCACGATCCCCAAATCGAGCTCGATCCGGGCGCAGCGCGAGCCGTCCGCGTAGGTATCCTCCTCGATCGCCAGCACGCGCTGGCGCACCGCAACCAGCCCGGCCACCACCCAGTAGAGCGAGCCCGTCGCCACCACCTGCTCGGCCCGCTTCGGATGGCTGCGGGTGCGGATCGCCATCCCCTCCCCCGCCTCCTGCCGCGCCTTCACCCTTGCCTCGAACGCCTCCAGGCTCGGGACGCCGACGGCGAGTTTCGTCATGTGCAGGGAAGCCGGCTGGAGTCGCATCGTCCATCCAAGATCGCATGCACCCAGCATCGCGCAAGCCGCCGTTTCAGAAGCCTGGCAGTTTCGCGTCCACCTCCGCCCAGTCCAGCTCTTCCTCGAGACGCTGATAGGTGTCATTGCCGATCCGCCCCTCTACGCGCAACGCGGCGATACGGTCCCGCTCGGCCGCCAGGACCCGGCGGCGCAGCTCCATCAGGCCCGTCGGGTCCACCGGGTTGCCATGCGCGGCCAGGCGCGCCTCGTAAACCCGGGCCAGCAGATGTCCCGCCTCGCTATCGCGGTCGGCGCTCAACGCTTCGAGCGCTGCGCGCGCCGCTTCGGACCGCGCCAGGTTGCCCTCCTCCTCGCTTCGCGAGTCCTGCGGCATGGCCAAGGCCGCGAGCAACGGCCGCAGCGCCATCCCCTGCACCACCAGCGTCCCCAGCACCACGGAGAACGCCGTAAACACGATGAGGTCGCGGTCAGGGAACTCGGCGGGCAACGCCAGGGCCGTCGCCAGGGTCACGATCCCGCGCATGCCGCACCAGGACAGAACGAGGCCACCCTTGAAAGTTGGCCGCATCCGCCCCTGGCGCGAGTCGAAGCCGAAATAGTGGTTCTTGAGCCGCACCACCGAGTTGTAGAGCATCACCCACACAAGGCGCACGACGATGCACGCGGCGAGCACGCTGCCGGCGAGCAGCGCGTAGTTCTCTTTGTTGCCCTCAAGCCGGGCGAAAATGCCGTGCAGTTGCAGGCCGACCAGGATGAAGGCCAGCACGTTCAACACGAAAATGGCGACGTCCCACACCGCGTAGCTGGAGCGCCGCTGGCGCGGGTCCATCCGGCCGCGGGCGAGCCGGGCAATGGTCATCGCGTAGGCCACCACGGTCAGCACCGCCGAGGCGCCGATCCAGTCAGCCAGCAGCCAGACCCCAAACGTGCCGAGGAACTGCAGCAGCACGCTCGGCGCGTCCTCGTCCGCCACGCGCCCGACGATCGCGAGATAGGCGCGGGCGAGCCCATAGCCGATGGCGATCCCGCCGATGGCGGCGAGCGGCAGGGTCCACAGCGCGACCCCGCTGGCGGCGGCGCCGACCCCGACGCGGTAGATCATGAGCGCGGAGGCGTCGTTCAGCAGGCTTTCGCCCTCCAGGATCACCACGAGCCGGCGCGGCAGCTGGATCTGACGCAGCACGGCGGTCGCCGCGGCGGCGTCGGGGGGTGCCACGACCGCCCCGAGCACGACGGCCGCCGCCCAGGGCATGCTCGGGACCACGAGGCGGGCCACCACGGCGACGCCGGCAACCGTCAGCGCGACGGCCACCAGCACGAGGCCGCTGACCGGCATCCAGTTCTCCAGCAGGTCGCGCGGGCTGGTGTCGAAGGCGGCGTTCAGCAGCACAGGGGCGAAGAACAGGGCGAGCGCCAGGTCCGGATCGAGTTGGACCGCCGGCACGCCCGGCACGAAGGCGAGCGCCGCGCCGGCGAGCGCCAGCAGCGCCGGCCAAGGCACGCCGAGCCGCGGCGCGACGAGCGCCAGGCCGACGCCACCGAGGAGCAAGGCGAGAATGAGTTCGAACACCACCATAAAGGTTCTCTGCCTGATTTGGCCCCCGGCCGCCAACCGGTCTAAACCCGGACGTATGACCGAGCTTGTGATTGAGAATGGAATTGTGCTGCTAGAGGACGGCAGCCAGGCGACTACCTCCGTCGCCATCGAGCATGGGCATATCGCCGCGCTTGGCGGACGGGGCGGGGGTGCGCGCATCGATGCCGCCGGGCTGTTGGTGCTGCCGGGTCTCGTCGACCTGCATGGCGACGCGTTCGAGCGGCAACTGCAGCCGCGGCCCGGGGTCGGCTTCCCGGTGCCGATGGCGCTCCGCGATACGGAGGCGCAATTGCTGGCCAACGGCATCACCACGGCGCTGCACGCGATCACCCTCTCCTGGGAGCCCGGCCTGCGCAGCGCCGGCTCTTGGCGCGCCGTGCTCGATGGGCTTGATGCGATGCGGCCGTCAATGGTGTGCGATATGCGCGTGCATCTCCGTTGGGAGCTGCACAACCTCGATGCATTCGAGATGGCGCTGGCCGATATCGAGGCTGGCCGGGTGCATTTGCTGAGCTTCAACGACCACACGCCGGGGATCCGGCAGAAGCTGGACAACCCGGCGCAGGCCGCCAAATTCAGCGACCGCGCGGGCATGAGCGTCGCCGAATTCCGCTTACTGGCGGAGCAGGCTTGGAAGCACGAGGAGCGAGTACCGGAGGGAACGGCGCGGCTGGCCGCGGCGGCCCGGCGGCGCGGACTGCCGATGGCGAGCCACGACGACGACAGCTTGGCGGTGCGCGAGCGGTATCGCGCGCTCGGCGCCCGGATTTGCGAGTTTCCGATGGCGGAGGACGTCGGCATTGCGGCCCGGGCAGCGGGGGACGCGGTGGTGATGGGCTGCCCGAATGTGGTGCGCGGCGGCTCGCATCTGGGCTGGGCTTCGGCGGCGGAGTTGGCGGAGCGCGACATCTGCACCGTGCTGTGCAGCGACTATTTCTATCCGGCGATCTTGCCCGCGGCGTTTGTGCTGGCGGGGCGCGGCCGGCTGAGCCTGGCGCAGGCTTGGGCGCTGGTGTCCCGCAACCCGGCGGCGGCCGCCGGGCTTGCCGACCGCGGCACGATTGCAGAGGGCAAGCGGGCGGATGTGGTGCTGGTCGATCCCGATGGGCCTCGCGTGGTGGCGACGATTGCGGGCGGCCGGGTCGGGTTCATGAGCAGCGAGGGCTGGGACAGGACGGAGCTGGGCGTTGTCTCCAGCAGGCCGGACTTCGCCACGTCACGAATGTAGAACGCCGGACCCACTCCCCGTTGCCGCACAATTACCGCGTTACTGTGTTGAAAATTGTAACAAGTGCCGCGATGATCCCCGTAGTTGCAATCGGCCGGCACGACACGCGCCGAACAACATCTGGAGGAGCGAACAATGCCGCCTCGGTCAAGCAAAACTGCGGCTCTCATGGTGGGGGCTGCGACAGCGGCGCTCTGTCTGCAAGTCAACACGGCGCACGCGACCAGCATCCTCTTTGTTGGCAACAGCTTTACCTATGGTGAACCGGCCGGCGGCGCGCCGATTGTTGAAGATTACCAGCCCAGCACTGTTACTGATCTGAATGGTACTGGTATCGGCGGCGTTCCCGCCCTGTTCAAGCAGCTCACGGTTGAAGCTGGGCTGAACTACACGGTCAGCTTGGAAACGGTGCCTGGTGTCGGGCTCGACTACCAATACGACAACAAGCTGTCTGAACTCACGACGCAGCCCTATAACGTCGCCATCCTGCAGGGCTACAGCACGCTCGATCCCGTCAACCCGGGCAATCCGGCCAACCAGATCAAATACTCGGCCTTGCTGGCGCAGTCGCTGGCTGCGCTGAACCCGAATGTCGACGTGTTGCTTGACGCGACATGGTCGCGTGCCGACCAGACCTACCTGCCAAGCGGGCACTGGTATGGCGACTCGATCTCCCAGATGGAGGAGGACGTCCAAGCCGGCGATCAGGAGGCGGACAACCAGTCCAACCTCGTCAACGGCGTGATCCCGGTCGGCGCGGCGTTCAACGAGGCGATCCAAACGGGGTTCGCCGATGCCGATCCGTATGACGGGATCACTCCCGGCGAGGTCAATATCTGGGCGCCGGACAGTTATCACGCGAGCCCGTACGGCTATTACCTGGAGGCGCTGACCGAGTTCTATTCGGTGACCGGCGAAGATCCGGAGATGTTCGGCGCGGGCGACCTGCTCGCGTCCGAAATCGGCATCGATCCGGCGCAGGCGGTGCTGTTACAGGACTTCGCGGCTGGTGAACCGCTAGTCGTTCCGGAACCGGCTTCCGTGGCTTTTATTGGGGTCGGCCTGCTCGGCCTGGTTTGGATGCGCCGCCGCCGGGCCTGATTCTCCCGAGGCCCCTCCACGAGGGGAGGGCCAACCGGCTATAACGCCTGCCGCTCGATCACCCCGCCCTTCATCACCATCCGCACGCTTCGCATGGGTGTCGCCAGGATCGACACATCCTCGAGCGGGTTGCCGTCGACGACGAGCAGATCGGCCAGCGCGCCCTCCGCCACCAAACCGAGCTTGCCCTCCATGCCGATCAGCTTGGCCGCGATGGTCGTCGCACTCGCCAGGATCTCGCGGGACGGCAGGGCGCGGGCACGGATGGCGAACTCCTCGCTCTGGCGCGCATGCGCCTCGCCCAGCAGGTCGGTCCCGAATGCCATCGGCAGCCCGGCGGCCCGCATGAGGCCGAGACTTTCCATCCCGGCGGCGCGCACGTCCTCGACCTTGGCGATGCTGGCCGGCGGCAGGCCGAGGCGCACGCCGTCTTCGGCCAGCGCCTCGTAGGTCACCAGCGTCGGGACCGCGACGCAGCCGGCCTGCGCCGCCATGTGGGCGGTGTCGCCGTCGATACGGTTGCAGTGCTCGAGGCTGTGCACCCCGGCCCGGACCGCGCGGGCGATCGCGTCGGCCGTGTAGAGATGGGCGGCGACGTAGGTCTGGGCGTCTGCGGCTTCCTCGACCGCGGCCTGCATCTCGGCGGGCGAGTAACCCTGCCACGCGATCGGGTCGGTGGGGCTCGCCACCCCGCCATTGGCCATGATCTTGATGAATTGCGCGCCCTGGCGCAGCTCCTGCCGGCAGGCTTGCCGCACCTCATCCACCCCATCGGCCACCCGGCCAAGCGCGCCGAAATTGCGCGCCCAGCGGTTCGGGTCGTACGTGTCGTACCGGGGCCGCATGTCGGTGTGGCCGCCGGTCTTGGAGAGCGCCTTGCCGCAGACGATCAGCCGCGGCGCGTAGGCCAGCCCCTCCTCGATCGCTTCGGCGAGGCTGAACGGGGCGCCGCCGAGGTCGCGGACGGTGGTAAAGCCCCGGTCCAGCATGCCGCGCATGATCGGCAGGCTCCGCAGCACCGCCATCGCGTCCGGCACCTGGGAATTGGCGGTCAGGTTCATCTGATGCGCGACCACGTGCACGTGGCAGTCGATCAGGCCCGGCATCACCGTTCGCCCGCGCAGATCGAGCACGGTCCGGTCGGGAGCGGCAATTGGGCGGGCGTCGAGGTCGCGGATCACCCCATCCTCCACCAGCACATGGCCCGCGCGCGGCTCGGCGTGTTCCGCGTCCACGATGTTGGCGTTGCTCAGCAGCACTTGCATGTCCGGTCTCCCTGCTCAGGCCAAAGCCTATCAGCGCCGCGGTCATTCGCCAGGCATTGATCTCTGTCGTTGCACGAAGCACAGTCCAGCCCCGCGCACGCTGCAACCCCTTGGAGGAAAGTTCAAATGCAACGCTTCTTGTCCGGCGCCCTGCTATTCGGCGCCTTTGCGGCCTTCGCTGCGCCCGCTTTTGCCCAGACCGGCAGCGGTTCGACCACCCTGGACACGATCCGCAGCCGCGGCCAGCTCGTCTGCGGCGTCTCGACCGGCGTCGCCGGGTTCTCGCTGCCGAACAGCCAGGGCGTGGAAGAGGGTCTCGACGCCGATGTCTGCCGGGCGATCGCAGCCGCGGTGCTGGGCGACGTCAGCAAGATCCGCTTCGTGCCGACCAACACCACCAACCGCTTCACCGCGCTGCAATCCGGTGAGATCGACGTGCTGGTGCGCGAGACGACCTGGACGCTGGGGCGCGAGGCGAACCTTGGCCTCGAATTCGCCGGGGTGAATTTCTATGACGGCACCGGGTTCCTGGTGAAGACCTCGCTTGGCGTGAAGTCGGTCAACGACCTGAACGGGGCGACGGTCTGCGTGCAGCCGGGGACGAGCACCGAGCTCGCCATCAACGACTACTTCCGCAAGCATAATCTGAAATTCACGCCGATCGAAATCCAGGACCTGAACGAAATCCAGAACACGTTCATCAACGGACGATGCGACGCATATTCGACCGACATGTCGGGCTTGGCGGCGTTCCGCTACCAGCAAGGGACGAATAAGGAGCAGTACATGCTGCTCCCAGAGGTGATCAGCAAGGAGCCGCTCGGCATCATGGTCCGCAAGGGTGACGACAAGTTCTTCGACGTCGCCCGCTGGACCTTCATCGCGCTGCTGCAGGCCGAGGAGTCCGGGGTGACACAGGCGAACGTGCAGGATCTGGCGAAGACGACGACGGACCCGGACACGCGCCGGCTGCTCGGGCTCGAGGGCGATCTCGGCAAGGCGCTCGGCCTGGACAACACCTTCGTGGTGAACGTCATCAAGGGGGTCGGCAATTACGGCGAGATGTGGGACCGGGACATCACGCCGCTCGGGATCCCGCGGGGCATCAACAATCTGTGGACCAAGGGCGGCCTGCAATACGCGCCGCCGATGCGCTGATCGCTTCCCGTTATTGCGAGGAGCAAAGCGACCAAGCAATCCAGGCCAGCGTCAGCGCGTGACGCCCCTGGATCGCCACGAAGCTGCGCGGCTCGCGATGACGCTTAGCATGATTGTTGCATTAGATCGCGAGGCTGGCGCAGGCTGCCGGTCGATATAGGAAGGAAGCATGTCCGGCGCCGTCACCGATCCCCGGCTCGCCTCTGGCCGGGGAGCACCCCCCAAGCGGTTCCAGCTCAGCTGGTCGGACCCGCGATTCCGCAACGTCGTCTGGCAGGTGATCATCATCGGGGCGGTGGTCGCGATCGTCTGGTATCTCGTCTACAACACCAACACGAACCTGGAGAACCGGCACGTCACGACGGGCTTCGGGTTCCTCGGCCGGGTCGCGAGCATCCCGATCGGTGAATATATGATCTCCTACGACCCGGCCGTCGACACCTATGGCCGCGCCCTAGTCATCGGCATCCTGAATACGTTGCGGGTGGCGGTGGTCGGCATCATTTTTGCCACGCTGCTCGGCACGCTGATCGGCGTCGCCCGCCTGTCGCGCAACTGGCTGGTCGCCAAGCTGTCGGCGATCTACGTCGAGGTGATCCGCGACATTCCGGTGCTGCTGCAGCTCCTGTTCTGGTACGCGACGCTGCAATCGCTGCCGGCGCCGCGGCAGAGCTTCCATCCGGTCACCGGCGTGTTCCTCTCCAACCGCGGCGTAAAATTCCCGCTGCTCAATTGGGCGAACCCGGATTGGTGGGTGCTGCTCGCCTTCGTGGCCGGGGTGATCGGCACGGTGATCTGGTCGCGCGCCGCCGCGCAAAAGCAGGAGGCGACCGGGGCGCGTCCGAAGGTCTGGCCGATCGCGCTCGGCTTGCTGATCGTGCTGCCGCTGGTGGTCTGGTTCGCGGTGGGCGCGCCGTTCAGCCCCGACATCCCGGAGCTGCGCGGCTTCAACTTCGTCGGCGGCGGGACGCTCAGCCCGGAGTACGGCGCGCTGACCATCGGCCTGGTGATCTACACCGCCTCTTACATCGCCGAGATCGTCCGCTCCGGCATCCTGGCGGTGGCGGCCGGCCAGTGGGAGGCCGCGGGGGCGCTGGGGCTGCGGCCGGGCACGGTGCTGCGCAGGATCGTGCTGCCGCAGGCGCTGCGGGTGATCATCCCGCCGATGACGAGCCAATACTTGAACCTGACCAAGAACAGCTCGCTGGCGATCGCGATCGGCTATCAGGACATTGTCTCGATCGACATGACCACGCTTAATCAGACCGGCCAGGCAGTCGAGGGCATCGCCATCGTCATGGCGGTCTACCTGGTGATCAGTCTGTCGATCAGCCTGTTCATGAACTGGTATAACGCCCGCATCGCCCTGGTGGAGCGTTAGCCGTGGCCGAGACGATGTCGCAAACCACCGCGCAGCTCTCCGAAGCCGCTCGCGACCCGGTGCCCTCCATCGCCGGCATGCCGGCGGCGACCATCGCGCGCCCGCCGCCGCGCGCCATCGCGCCGGGTCCAGTGGGCTGGGCGCGGCAGAACCTGTTCGGCTCGGCGCCTTCCACCGCGGTCACCCTCGTCCTGCTCTATTTCATCGTGAAATGGGCGTGGAGCTTCATCGATTGGGGGTTCGTCAACGCGGTCTGGTCCGTGCCGACCACGGCAACCGGCCCCGACACCACCGCCTGCCGCAACGCGCACGGCGTCGGCGCCTGCTGGGCGGTGATTGGGGACAAATACCGGTTCATCCTGTTCGGCCGCTATCCGTATCAGGAGCAATGGCGGCCGACGATTGCGGTCCTGCTGTTCATCGGGCTGTATGCGGTCTCGGCGATGCGCCGGTTCTGGCGCAAGGAGCTGTTCGGCATCTGGATCGTCACGCTGGCGGTCATCTTCCTGCTGATGTGGGGCGGCGTCTTCGGCCTCACCTTCGTGTCGGAACAGGAATGGGGCGGGTTGCCGATTACCTTGCTGCTGGCGACCTTCGGGCTGGCGGCGTCGTTCCCGCTCTCGGTGTTCGTGGCGCTGGGGCGACGCTCGCACGGCCTGCCGGCGGTCAAGCTGCTCTGCATCGTTTACGTGGAGCTGATCCGCGGCGTGCCGCTGATCACCCTGTTGTTCATGGCCAGCGTGATGTTCCCGCTGTTCCTGCCGCCGGGGATCAACCCGCCGCAGCTGCTGCGGGCGCAGGTCGCGGTGATCCTGTTTGCTGCCGCCTACCTCGCCGAGGTGGTGCGCGGCGGGTTGCAGGCGCTGCCGAAGGGCCAGACCGAGGGCGCCGATGCGCTGGGCCTCAGCTATTGGCAGAAGACCCGGCTGATCATCCTGCCGCAGGCGCTGCGGCTGGTGATCCCGCCGCTGGTCAACACCTTCATCGGCTTCTTCAAGGACACCTCGCTGGTGCTGATCATCGGCATCTTCGACCTGCTGACGGCGGGCAAGGTGGCGATCGCCGAGCCGGCCTGGGCGGCCTATAGCACCGAGGTGTATCTGGTGCTGGCGGCGATCTACTTCGCGTTCTGTTTCGTCATGGCCCGCTACAGCCGCGGGCTGGAGCAGGAGTACAGCCGCGGCCGGCGGCGTTGATTTCGGGGGATTAGCGGATGAGCCAAACAGCTTCTCTACAGCGGCCAGCAGCGGACTCCGCCGAGCAGCCGGCGATCGTGCTGGACAAGGTGAACAAGTGGTACGGCGCGATGCACGTGCTGCGCGACATCAGCATGACGGTGGGGCAGAAGGAGCGCGTGGTGGTCTGCGGCCCGTCGGGCTCCGGCAAGTCCACCATGATCCGCTGCATCAACCGGCTCGAAACGCATCAGGAAGGCCGGATTCTCGTCGACGGCACGGAGCTCACCGACGACACGCGGGCGCTGGACACGATCCGCCGCGAAGTCGGCATGGTGTTCCAGAGCTTCAACCTGTTCCCGCACCTGACGATCCTCGAGAACTGCACGCTGGCGCCGATCTGGGTGCGCAAGATGCCGAAGGCGCAAGCCGAAGAGCTGGCGATGCAGTATCTGACACGCGTAAAAATCCCCGAGCAGGCGAAGAAGTATCCCGGCCAGCTCTCCGGCGGGCAGCAGCAGCGCGTGGCGATCGCGCGGGCGCTGTGCATGCGGCCGAAGATCATGCTGTTCGACGAGCCGACCAGCGCGCTCGACCCAGAGATGATCAAGGAGGTGCTGGACACCATGATCGGCCTCGCCGAGGACGGGATGACCATGGTGTGCGTCACGCACGAGATGGGGTTTGCGCGGCAGGTGGCGAACCGGGTGGTGTTCATGGACCGCGGCGAGATCGTCGAGTCCGGGCCGCCCTCCGAGATGTTCGAACACCCGCAGACCGATCGGCTCAAGCTGTTCCTCAGCCAGATCCTGCGCGGGCATTAACCAGAAGGTGCCCTGAGACTGCGGCCCCGGCATCGGGCCGCAGCCGCGTCGCCGCGGTCCCGGTGAGAAACCGGAAGGTTCATGACGAGAGGGACGCCCGACGATCAAGCGTTGCGACCCCACCCCCGTCTCCCCACCTAGCGGCTGATGGCCAGCAGACCTGATCTTGAGATCGATCCCGACGATCCGTATGCCCGGACAACGCAGACGTTTCCGCGGCTTTCGGACGAGATGGCAAGGCGCGTCGCGGCGTATGGCGCCGAGGAGACGCTGGAACCCGGCCAGTTCGTGTTCCACCGCGGCGACCGCAACGTCGACTTCTTCCTCGTGCTCGCGGGCGGCGTCGACGTCTTCGAACCCGCCGGCCACGGCAAGGAACACGAGCTCATCCAGCTCGGCCCCAACCAGTTTCCCGGCGAGCTCGACCTGTTCAATGAGCGGCAGGTCCTCGTCTCCGCCCGCGCGACTTCCGGCGCGCGCGTCCTGCGCGTCAAGCGCGCGGATTTCCGGCGCATGGTCACCGCCGACCCCGACCTAGGTGAGATCATCATGCGCGCCTTCATCCTGCGCCGGGTCGGGCTGATCCGGCATAGCGAGGGGGGCGTCGTGCTGATCGGGCCGCGCCATGGCGGCGACACGATGCGGCTGCAGCGCTTCCTCGAGCGCAACGCCTATCCGGTGCGGATGTTCGACACAGAGGCCGATCCGGACGCTGGCGGCTTCCTCGCTTGTTTCGAGCTGACGCCGCAGCAGCTCCCAGTGGTGATCGCCGACGGGCGCGTGCTACGCAACCCGGCCAACGCCGAGCTGGCCGAAACGCTCGGCCTGACCGAGACGCTGGACCCGGACCAGGTGTTCGACGTCGCGGTGGTCGGCGCCGGGCCGGCCGGGCTGGCGGCGGCGGTCTATGCGGCGTCGGAAGGCCTGCGCACCATCGTCATCGAGCAGATGGCGCCCGGCGGCCAGGCCGGCACGAGCTCGAAGATCGAGAACTATCTAGGCTTCCCGACCGGCATTTCCGGCCAGGCGCTCGCCGGGCGCGCGCAGGTGCAGGCGCAGAAATTCGGCGCCCGCCTGCTCGTCCCACGCGCGGCACGCGGGCTCGAATGCGCGGCGCACCCGTACCGGATCCGGCTCGAGGACGAGCGGCACATCGAGGCGCGGTCCGTGGTGATCGCCACCGGCGCCCGTTATCGCAAGCTCGACGTCGCGAACTACGAGCGCTTCGAGGGCACCGGCATCCACTACGCCGCGACCGCGATGGAGGGCCAGCTCTGCCGCGGCGAGGAGGTCGTGGTCGTCGGCGGCGGCAACTCGGCCGGGCAGGCGGCGATGTTCCTCTCGCGCCTCGTCGAGCACCTGCACATGATGGTCCGCGGCCACGCCTTGGCGGAAACGATGTCGGACTATCTGGTCCAGCGCATCCTCTCCTCGCCCCGCATCACGCTGCACACACAGACCGAGATTACCGGGCTCGAAGGCGATCAGATGCTCCGGGAAGTGACCTGGATCGATCGGAAGTCCGGCAATTCGGAGACTCGCCGGATCGGCAACGTCTTCGTCATGATCGGGGCGGAGCCGAACACGGATTGGCTCGACGGCTGCCTCGAGCTCGACCCCGGCGGGTTCGTGCCAACCGGCCGGGACAGTGACGGGCGGCCGCTCACCTCGCCCTACGCCACCACGCGGCCTGGGATTTACGCGGTGGGCGACGTGCGGGCCGGCTCGGTGAAACGGGTCGCGTCCGGGGTCGGCGAAGGCTCGGTGGTCGTGCAGGCGATCCATCATTTCCTGAGCGACGCGGCATGAACCAAGAGACGTATGACATCCTGCCGGCTTTGGTGCCGGTCATCGTGCTGCTGGCGCTCGGCGTGCTGGCGGCGATCGGCAGCCGCGCGGTGCGGCTGAGCCCAATCGTCGGCTACTTGGTGCTTGGGCTGGCGCTGCGCGCGATCGATCGGGACGGCATGGCGGATTCCGCGACGGTGGGCATGCTGGCCGAGCTCGGCGTCGTCTTCCTGCTGTTCGATATCGGGCTGCACTTCTCGCTAGCGCACGTGCGCGAGCAGGCCGCCGACATATTCGGGTTTGGCCCGGTGCAGGTGCTGGCCGGGACGGCCGGGCTCGGTTTGGCGGCGCGGTTCGCCGGGCTGCCTTGGGGCGCGGCATTCTTTGTCGGCGCGGTGCTGGCGCTCTCGTCGACCGCGGTCGTCGCGCGGCTGATCTCCGAGCGGCAGCAGCAGAGCTGCCCGGTGGGCCTGACCGCGACCGCGATCCTGATCTTCCAGGACGTGGCCGCCATTTTCCTGCTGATCGTGGCGCAAGCGTCCGAAGGGGGCGGTGGGATTGCGGGAGCGGCGGGGCTCGCGCTGCTGAAGGCGGCTGGCGCGTTCGGGGTGGCCGTGCTGCTGGCGCGGGTGGTGGTCAAACCGCTGTTCAACCTGGTCGCGCGCAGCCATGCCGAGGAGGTGTTCACCGCCATGGCGCTGTTCGTGGCGCTCGGCGCGGGCTGGGCGACTGGGCAGATCGGGCTTTCGCTGAGCCTGGGCGCGTTCCTGGGCGGCATGATCATCGCGGAGACGCCGTATCGCGCGGTCATCCAGGCCGAGATCAAGCCATTCCGCGGCCTGCTGCTGGGGTTCTTCTTCATCTCGGTCGGCCTGTCGCTCGACGCGGGCTTCCTGATGCGGCAATGGCCGGCGGTGGTCGCGGTCGCAGTCGCGCTCGTGCTGGTAAAGGTGCTGACCAACGCTGCCGCCAGCCTGATCTTCCGCTGGTCGGTGCCCGGCTCGACGCAGCTCGGCTTCCTGCTCGCACAGGGGTCGGAGTTTGCCTTCGTGGTGCTGAGCGTGCCGGCGGTGCGCACCATGGTGGGGCCGGCGCAATCCTCCGTGCTGGTGGCGGCCGTCGCGCTGAGCCTGGCGGCCACGCCGCAATTGGCGGTGGCCGGGCGCTGGCTCGCGGGGCGGATGCGGGTCGGGATGCGGCGGGAGCGCGAGCTGCAGCCGCTGGAGATGACCGGGCCGGTGCTGATCGTCAGCATGGGCCCGGCGGGGCGCACGCTCGCCGATGCGCTGGAGGAGTTCGAGATCGGCTATGCCGCGATCGAGCGCGATCCGCAGCGCCTGGCGGACGCGATCGCGGACGGCTACCGGGTCAGCTTCGGCGACCTGGCCGATGCGCGGATTTGGGAGCCGCTGGCCGTGGAGGGCCGTCAGATCGTGGCCCTGACCGAGCCGCGCTTTGAAGTGGCGACGGAGCTGACGCCGATGACGCGCGCGCTCTATCCCAAGGTGCAGCGTTTCGCTTTGCTGACGGACCGGACCGAGCTGGCGCGCTACGAGGACATCGGAATCCAGGGGATTTACGATCACGGCGCAACGCGCGGGATGCGCTTGGCGGAGGCCGTGCTGCGGGCGCTGGGCGTCGACGCGGAGGCGGTGGCGGGCTGGGTGCGGATGCAGGAGCAGCGGTCGTCGCCGATGCCCGGGGATGCGCTCGTTGCCGCCTGAACTAGACCTTTATCGGCCTGACTGTGGTCGGGCCGATAAAGGTCCAGCTTTATTTGAGACAGCGATTCACGTCCTGACCGATTCCGGTCAGGACGATCGCGGTCTAAAAGCCCGGCCGTTCGACCTGGCAGAGGCCACGCTCGTCGCCTCCTGGATCCCGGATGAGGCCGCCGCCGTGCGCTGGGGTGGCCCGGGGATGCGCTGGCCGGTGAAGGCGGTGCAGTTCGCGGTGATGCAGGCGGAGCCCAACCGGAGCCTATGGACCCCGACGCTGGCCGGCCAGATCGCCGGGCATTTCCAACTATTCCACGACCGGCGGCGGCGGACGATGCGCCTGGGCCGGTTCACGCTGGCGCCGCCGCTGCGCGGACGCCGGCTGGCGACGCCGCTGGTCGAGCTGGCGGCGGGTCTGGCTTTCGGCAATCCGGACGTGCACCGGATGGAGCTGCAGGTCTACCAGGGCAACGTGGCGGCGCAGGCGGCCTATTTGCGGGCTGGGTTCACGCTTGAAGGCGTGCTGCGCGAGGACGTGCCGGTGGTGTCCGGCGGCCAGACCGTGCTCTGGAGCACTGGGATCATGTCGCTCCTTCGCTTCGAGTGGACGCCGCGCCAGGCAGATGCAGGCGGCGGACCGCCTGCTGCAGCAGCGTGAGCACGTCGGCTTCGGGCCCCGGCGGCCGGCCGCCGGCAAGCCACGCCAGGGCGAGCACCGCGACGTAGACGGCGCCGCCGAGCGAGACGGCCTCGACCATCATCAGCGGCGCCGACGCGGCGGCCCGCCAGCCCAGGCCAGCCGCCCAGAGCGCCAGGGCCATCAACCCAGTCGCCAGCAGGCATCGCCAAAGCAGCGGCAGCAGGTCGGTCAGCAAGGACAGGCCGAGCCGGCGCATCGCAAATCCGGCGGAGACCGCCTGCTCGACCACGATCCCGATCGCGGCGGCAATCGACGCCCCCGGCAAGCCGAAGCGCGGGATCAGCGCCAGCAACAGCGCGGTGCGCAGCAAGACGGCGGTCAGGGTGATGCTCGCCGAGGTCCGCATATGCCCATGCGCCAGGAATAGCGTCTGGCCGACCATGCCGAACACGGTCAGGCAAAAGGCCAGCGATAAGATCTGCACCACCGGCACCGCCTGGTCCCAGCCCGTCCCGAAGGCGATGGCGATCAGCGGATGCGCGACCGCCGACATGCCGACCCCGGCCGGCAGCGTCAGCAGTCCCATGGCCGCGACCAGGCGCAGCCAGGTCTGCCCCGCATCCAGCTCGGCGCGCATCGCGGCCGCGAACCCGGTGAACGCCGCGCGGGTCAAGGGCGCGATCAGCTCGGTCACCGGCAGCTCCGCGATCTCGTAGCCGACGGCGTAGAGACCGACCTGGGTCGCGTTCAGCACCCGGCCGATCAGGATCGTGTCGACCCGGCTGCGCAGCACGCCGATCCCAGCGATCACCGAGTTCCAGGCCGAATAGCCGACCAACTGCCGCCAGGCGCCGAGCGCCAGGCGCGGCCGGTACGGATGCATCGTGTAGCTGAACAGGACGCGGAACGCCTGGTTGGACAGGATGCCGGCGATCAGCGCCCAGTAGGTTCGGAACAGCGCGGCGGTGCTGATGGCAATCACCACGCTCAGGATGCGCGGCAGCAGCCAGAGGCGGAACTCCTTTTGGAAGCTGAAATCGCGGCGGAACTCGACCGTGCCGATGTTGGTCAGCGATTCGATGAACACGGCGAGCGCCAGCGCGATCACGACATGCGCCAGCCGCGGCTCGCCAAAGAAGGCCGCGCCCGGATAGGCCGCGGCGGCGATCACCAGCCCGATGGCGGCGCCGCGCGCCACCGAAAGGGTGAAAGCGGTGTCCAGCAGCGCCGGGGTCGGCGCCGTGTGGCGGATCACGCCCTCCTCGATCCCGATCCAGGAGAAGGCTTCGATCGAGACCGCGAAGCTTGAGCCGAGTGCCACGAGGCCGAAATCCGCCGGCGCCAGCAGCCGGACCAGCATCACCGTGCTGACCAGGCCGAGCGTGCGGGTGATCATGCGCCACGCGACCACCCACCCGGCGCCGCGGGCGGTCTTCTCCAGGATGGAGTCGTGATCCTCGCTCATGGCGCAACCTAGCAGTGTCGCCCGGTTGCGTCAGATCCCGTTGAGCAGCAGCAGCAAGATGACGATCACGACCAAAACCCCGAGGCCGCCGCCGAACAGGCCGCCACCATAGTAGCCGGCGCGCCAGCCATAGCCGCCGCCAAGTGCCAGCAGCACGAAGAGAAGAACAATGAACCAGAACATGAGGCTCTCCGGGCCGCGCCGCCGGCCGGGCGCGGCCCGGCTCTTAGCCCTGGAGCAAGCTTAGCGGAAGCCCCCGCGGCCGAAGATCAACACCAGGATCACGATCAGGACCACCAGGCCGATGCCGCCGCCAAACATGCCCCCGCCGTAATAGCCGGACCGGTAACCGTAGCCGCCGCCTCCGAGCAGCAGGACGAGGATGACGATAAGAACGATCCACAACATGCACTGTCTCCACACGCACCGGCGGCAGGCCGGCCCTGCGAGGTAACGTTCGGCGAGCGGTTCCGCTTCCTAGTGGTCCGATCCAGACGCTTGGATCAAGCAACGAGGCGCGTACCGGTCTCGCGGTCGAACAGATGGACCAGCGCCGGATCGGCGGTGACCGTGAGCGGGTCGCCCGGCCGGGCCGCCACGCGCTCGCGGAAAGCGCCGAGCACGGGCAGCGCACCGAGCTTGCCGTAGACCTGTGTCTCGGACCCCGTGGGCTCGACGACCTGGACCATCAGCTTGACGCCGCCGGCGTCATTGGCGAGCTGCAGGTGCTCGGGGCGGACGCCGTAGACGGCGGGGCGGCCAGGACCATTCGCGGCGCCGCCGGGCAGCGGCCACAGGCTGCCGCCCTCGGCGCGGAAGCCGCCGGCCTCGATCGTGCCTGGCAGGAAATTCATCGCCGGGCTGCCGATGAACCCGGCGACGAACTGGTTGGCCGGCCGGTCATAGAGTTCCAGCGGGCTACCGATCTGCTCCACCCGGCCGGCGTGCATGACGACGATTTTGTCGGCCATCGTCATCGCCTCGATCTGGTCGTGGGTGACGTAGATGGTCGTCGTGCGCAGCCGCTGGTGCAAATCCTTCAGCTCGGCGCGGGTCTGCACCCGCAGCTTGGCGTCCAGGTTGGACAGCGGCTCGTCGAACAGGAAGACCTGCGGGTCGCGCACGATGGCGCGGCCCATGGCGACGCGCTGGCGCTGACCGCCGCTGAGCTGGCGCGGGTAGCGGTCGAGCAGGCCGGCGAGGCCGAGAATCGAGGCGGCGCGCCCGACCCGCTCGTCGATCGCGGCCTGCGGCGCGCGGGCGAGTTTCAGGCTAAACGCCATGTTGTCGCGCACCGTCATGTGCGGGTAGAGCGCGTAGTTCTGGAACACCATGGCGATGTCACGCTGCTTGGGCGGAACCTTGTTGACCACCCTCCCGCCAATGGCGATCTCGCCCGAGTCGATCTCCTCGAGGCCGGCGATCATGCGCAGCAGCGTGCTTTTGCCGCAGCCGGAGGGGCCGACCAGCACAGTAAACTCGCCATCACCGATATCGATGCTGACGCCATGAAGCACTTGCGTGGAACCAAAGGACTTTCGCACGGCTTTGATCGTGACGGCCGCCATGAGGGAGCGATTCCTGCCTGTAAACGAGTTATTAGGTTATTCGGCGCAACCATACGGAAAGCACCGCGCCGTGGAAAGCGGGGCAAATAGAGCGCCCCATGGTCAACAACCCGCGACTTTAGTCGCTTTGCGATTGACCGCCATGCTGAGTTGGCGACTTAGCTTAAGTTAACTTGAGTTGCACGCGTTATGAATTCAAAAAGGCACATTTCCCGCGAAAAACCGCTATCGATCCTGGTTGTGGATGATGAGGCGCCCGTGCGCGAGGTTGTCGCCTGGATGCTAGAGGAAGCTGGATGCAGCGTGCATGAGGCAGCCGGTGGCCGGGAGGCGCTGCGTTTCCTTGCCGAGTTCGGCCCGGTGGACCTCGTGATCTCCGACGTCAACATGCCCGGAATGGATGGGCTCGAACTCTCTGCGTGCGCCCGCCATCGATGGCCGAACCTGCCGGTGTTGCTGATCAGCGGCCGGCCGGCGCCTTGCAGCATCCATCCTTTTATCCCCAAACCGTTCCGCTGGGAGACGCTGGTCAACGCCATTACCAACCTAGCCGGCGGTGACTGGCGGGTGCAGTCGGTCGCCGATTAGGGCCTTCCAACCGGGGCGGCCGGTGTCCATATCCTTGCCAAGCAAGGAGGCAATGATGGCGACTGAACTCGCAACGCTCGGCGGCGGATGCTTTTGGTGTCTGGAGCCGGTTTTCCTGGCGCTGCGCGGCGTACAGCGGTCCGTGTCCGGCTATGCCGGCGGCACGGTGCCAAACCCGACCTACGAACAAGTGTGCAGCAAGCGGACCGGCCATGCCGAGGTCGTCCAGCTCACCTTCGACCCGGCGGAGATCAGCTACGCCGACATCCTGCGGGTGTTCTTCACCATGCATGACCCGACGACGCTGAACCGCCAGGGCGCGGATGCCGGGACACAGTATCGCAGCATCATCCTGACCCATTCGGACGCTCAAGCGGAGACGGCGCGGGCCGTGATGGCAGAGATCGACGCGTCCAAGGTGTGGAGCGACCCGGTCGTCACCGAGATCGTGCCGCTGACCGTGTTCTATCCGGGCGAGGAGGAGCATCAGGACTATTTCGCGCGCAATCCATGGTCCGGCTATTGCCGCGCGGTGATCAACCCGAAGGTTGCCAAGCTGCGCAAGCTGTATGCGGACCGGCTGAAGGCGCCAGCGGCGGCGTGACGCGGGAAGCGCTGGTCGAGGCGTATCGCGGCCTCGGCCGGGCTGGGCTAATCCACGGCAATAGCGGGAATGTCAGCGTCCGCGCCGGACCGGGGATGCTGATCTCACCCACGGGAACGACGCCGGAGCGGATCGGCGCGGCTGACGTCGTGGAGATGGGGTTCGAGCGCCCCGTTCCCGGCGCGAGCAGCGAGTGGGCGCTGCACGCGTCCATCTACCGGCGCCGGCCCGAGCTTGGCGCCATCGTCCATACCCATGCCGATGCCTGCACCGCGCTGGCTTGCCTAGGCTTGGCTTTGCCACCGTTCCACTATGCGCTCGCCGGGTTCGGCGGCAACGACATACGCTGCGCACCCTATGTGACGTTTGGAACGCCGGAGCTGGCCGAATTGGCCGCCGTGGCCATGGAGGGCCGCACGGCATGCCTGTTGGCCAATCACGGCATGATTGCCGCATCCGCCACGCTGGACGGCGCGGTCGCCGCCGCTGAGACGCTCGAGCGCCTGTGCCGGCAATATCTGCTGGCCCGCTCCGCCGGCGAGCTGCGGCTGCTGAGCGAGACCGAGATGCAAGCCGCGCACGAGCGTTACAGGAGCTACGGCGCCCGATGATCCGAACGCTCGTCCTTCTGTTGCTGTTCATCGGCGCGGCCCGAGCCGCCGAGCCGTGGTCCGGGCAGAGCGAAGGCGATTGGGTCGTCCACGACTACCATTTTGCCGACGGCGAGACGCTTGCGGCGCTGCGGCTGCACTACACCACGCTGGGGACCCCTCGCCGCGACGCGTCCGGCGCCGTCGTCAACGCCGTGCTGCTGCTGCACGGGACCAGCGGCACCGGCAAGAATTGGCTGATCCCGAGCTTTGCCGACGAGATGTTCGGGCCGGACCAACCGCTCGACCTCGGCAAATACTACGTGATCCTGCCGGACGGGATCGGACGCGGCGGCAGCAGCAAGCCCAGCGACGGATTGCGCGGCAAATTCCCGCATTACCGCTACGCCGACATGGTGGATTTGCAGCACCTTTTGCTGACCCAGCATCTCGGCATCCAGCACCTCCGGCTGGTGCTGGGGGCGAGCATGGGCGGGATGCACACCTGGATGTGGGCCGGCCTGTATCCGGAGATGATGGACGCCGCCGTGCCGATGGCGAGCCAGCCAGTCCGTATCAGCGGCCGGAACTGGATCAGCCGGCGCATCGCGATTGAGGCGATCCGCAACGATCCCGGCTGGAACGGCGGCGACTACACCGAAGAGCCGCGGGATTGGACGCTGACCGCGCCGCTCGGCCGCCTGTTCACGTCCAACGTGCGGGCGCTGCAGCAGCAAGCGCCGGATGTCGAGGCCGGCGACGCGCTCTATTGGCGCATGGTGGCCGATGCCAGGCGGCAGGATGCGAATGACGCGCTCTATTCGGTCGAGGCGGTGATGGACTACGCGCCGGAAAAGCTGCTGCCGAAGATCAAGACGCGGCTGCTGGCGATCAACTCGGCCGATGACCAGGTCAACCCGGCCGAGCTGGGCGTCACCGAGCGCGCGGTCGCTGCCATTCCGGGCGCCCGCTATCTGCTGATCCCGGCCAGCCCGTCCACGCGCGGGCACTACACTTACGAGCAGGCCGCGCTATGGAAGTCCGCGCTGGCAGCGCTGGTGCAGTAGACCCGAACCGGCATGAGGTCGCAGCATCGATGAGACCCGAGAACTCCTGCAGTATTTCCAGGAGTTGACGCAACAGCAATTATGCGGAGGGCAGCACCAGGCAGACGCTGAGCCCCGCCTCCGAATCCATCGACAGCGTGGCGCCGAGTTGGCGCGCCAGGCTGGTCACGATGGTCAGGCCGGTCGAGCGGCGGTCTTCCAACGTGGTGCCCTCGGGTAGGCCGACGCCGTCGTCACAGACCGTCACGCAAATCTGGCGGCCCGCCTCGCGCCGCAACACGATTTCAATCTGGCCCTGCCGCGCGTCCGGGAATGCATGGCGCAGGGCGTTGGTCAGCAACTCGTTGACGATCAAACCCAGCGGCACGGCGGTCGCGAGCCGCACTTTCACCGAGCGCGGAGCCCTGACCATGATCTTGACGCGGTTGCCGACCGCAGCCCCCCGGACGTCCGCTAGACGGCGGGCGAAGTTGCCGACGTCGAAATCGGACAAGCTGCCGGCGTCATAGATCTGCTGCTGGGTGATCGCCAACGCGGCGGCGCGCGAGGCGGCGTTGCGCAAGGCGTATTCGACCGCCGGGTCACTGGCGCGGTTGGCCTGGATGCTCAGCAGGGAGGCAAAGATCTGGGCGTTGTTCTTGACCCGGTGATGCAGTTCCTGGAGCAGCGCCGCCTTCTCCTCGAGGTCGCGCTGCCGCCGCGCCTCGGCCTGCTTCATCTCGGTGATGTCGATGCAAGAGCCGATGAAGCCTTCGAACAACCCAGCCGCGTCGTGGCGCGGTACCCCCGTGCCCAGCATCCAGCGCCAGGCTCCGTCCTTGCGGCGGAGCCGATACTCGGTGCGGAATGGCTCGCGGCGCAGGAAATGGTCGGCGAAGAGGGATGTGCGGCGATCGAAATCGGCGGGATGCACTCCGGCCCGCCATCCGCTCTCGATCTCCTCGGCCATGCTGCGCCCGGTGAAATCGAGCCAGCTCTCGTTGAAGTAGATGTTCTGACCATGCACCCCGGAGCACCAAATCATTACCGGCGCGGTGTCCATCAGATGGCGGAAACGGGCTTCGCCCGGCATTGGCTTGTCTCGCTTTCTATAAGGGAAGTGAAAAAAACGCCGGGATACTGGCGGTGGCCGCCACACCAAGCTGGATGGCCTGGAGCGCGGTGATGAGCCAGCTCGCTTCAAATGGTTTGGCAAGGCAGCCTTGCCCGGCGCGGGCACGGGCACGGACCTCGCCGGGGTTGCCGGTGGCAAACAAGATGCCGATCGGGCTTTCGGCGGCGAGGGTTTCCGCCAGCGCGATGCCGTCGCCGCCGCCGGCGAGCCGCACATCGACCACCGCCAGGTCTGGCGCGTGCTCACGGGCGAGCGCGAGAGCCAGGGCGGGCGTGTCGGCCAGGCCGCAGACCGGAAAGCCGGCGCCGGTGAGGATCTCCTCCATCATGAGCGCGACGAGGGCCTCGTCCTCGACGATGAGGACACTCATGGGGTGACCCCGGCGGCGCGGACACGCTGAATGGCGCGACCGATCATTGCCGCGTTTGCTGGAACCACTGCGTTGCCGAGCGCCTTCACCCGGTCCACCCGGCCGGGAAACCCATCATCCACTCGAGGTACGCCGGGTTCAGCAGGCCACCGGCCGCGTCGTTCAACTGGCAGGCACGCCGGCGGCGGCGCTGCGCCGGGCTGCCGCATTTCCAGTCCCGACGTACTGGTGTGGGCAGCAACGGCTTGGGCCACCAGGAAAAGCCGCCGCCGCCGGTGCGGGGCGCCGGCATGGACAGCACCCACCACGAGCGGCCAGCACGCGTAGCCGAGCGCGTCCAGGTCGGCGAGCACCCGGTCCGCGCCGCGGCTTCGCAAGCCAGGGACATTCTCAGCCAGCACCCAACCCGGTCGGCACTCGGCGATGAGCCGGGCCATTTCCGCCCAGAGACCGGTGCGCGGCCCGGCAAGTCCGGCGCCGGATCCGGCCAGGCTCGCGTCCTGGCAAGGGAAGCCACCGCAGATGAGGGCCGGCCGGATACCGTCCCGGTCCAAGCGGTCGCCGGTGAGTTGGCTGATGTCGGGGTAGATCGGGATGCCGGGCCAGTAACGGGCAAGGATGCGGCGGCAGAACGGGTCGGGCTCACAGAAAGCGGCTGTTCGCATCCCAGCCCAGTGCAATCCGAGGCTGAGGCCGCCGATACCGCTGAACAAGTCAAGGACGATAATCTCCTCTGCCACGCTTGACTGGTATATTTTCCTAGTATTCGGGTCAAGCACTACGGATAGGTTTGCGAGCGGCGGTCGCGGTTGCGACCGGCCGGCTCGGGTTAGGCGACCCTCATGGCGGCTAAAGCGTGCGCTTTCGACTTTTGCGGGAGCGGCACGGCCTCCTATCGCAACACTTTACACTTTGCGCCGAAATTGATGGTCGCACGCTGCGAAAGCACGGCAGAGCGTTCAATTCCCCCCGCCCCTGTTGCCACTCCAGAACCCGCGAGCTTCGTGCTGGTGGCGGCCGGATCGGGCGTCATCGGCCGCCGCCAGAGGTGAGCGCCCACAACGGGGTGGGCCGGCCCATTGGCCCGGTCGCTTAGCGGGGCGGCGGGCGTCCGCCGCCGCCGCCGCGCGGTGGTGGACGCCCACCTCCGCCGCCGTGGGGCTGGCCGCCACCGCCGCCTGGCGGACGTCCACCACCAGGGTGAAACGCACCAGGGCCCGGGCCGCCAGGACGGCCGTAGCCGCCGGGCCTGCCGTAGCCGCCAGGACGGCCGTAACCGCCGGGACGGCCGTAACCGCCGGGCCGTCCATACGGTGGCGGCCGGCCGCCACCGTAGTATCGCGGCGGCGGGCCGCCGATACCGATGCCAACCCCGACAATCGGCGGCGGCACGTAGACTGGAGCTGGCGCCACATACGCCGGACCGGGTGCGACGTAGCCCGCGGGGTAGGCGTCGCCATAATAGCCAGGCGGCGGAACGCAGGCTGGGATTGCCGCACAGCACGCCAGAGCCCACCAAGCAAAACGCATGTTTTCCTCCTGGACGATCCGGGATTATCTCAGCCGATCATGGCCCAATAGGGGCGTTAACGCATCAAGCGAGGACGGATCAATGCCGGTCAGCGGTGTCGGACCTTATGACGACGAAAATATCTTCGCCCGGATCTTGCGAAACGCGATTCCGGCCCGTCGCGTCTACGAAGACGAGTGGGCCATCGCCTTCCACGATATCAGTCCGCAAGCGCCGCTTCACGTCTTGGTTATACCACGCGGCCGCTACGTTGCGCTCTCGGATTTTGTCGCCTCGGCGAGCGACGCCGAGATCAGCGGGTTTTTCCGCGCCGTGGGCACGGTCGCCAAGCAGTTGGAGTTGGAGACGCCCGGATTCCGCATCCTCGCCAACATGGGAGTGCATGCCGGGCAGGAGGTCCCGCATTTCCATGTCCATATTTTTGGCGGGGCGCCTCTCGGGCCGATGCTCAGCCGGCGCAATTGACAGGTCGGCGAGACAGGCCGAGTTTAGTGCTATCCGAGGGGGGTCCCGGCAAGGGGCTGAGAGGTCGCTACGCCCGTCAAGGCAGCGCGATGACCCTGAGTAACCTGATCCGGGTCATGCCGGCGTAGGGACGGGTGCAGCGTGGCAACCATCCCCGGCGTCATCGATCCGCCTAGGAGGCCCGCTTGACCTATCAACAGAAACCCAGCTCCGTCACCACCGGTCCGATCTACGGGTCGCGCAAGATCTACAGCAGCCCGGCGGACCGGCCGGAAATCTCGGTGCCGTTCCGCGAAGTCGCGCTGGACCCCTCGGCCAACGAGCCGCCGGTCCGGCTCTACGACACGTCGGGGCCATACACGGAGAACAACGCCGCGATCGACCTGGCCGCCGGGTTGCCGAAGGTTCGCGCGCCCTGGCTGGCAAAGCGAGGCTTCTCGGCCGCGTCGGCCCGCGAAGTCAAGCCCGAGGACAATGGCTACGTGCCGGTCGACCGGCTCGTGCCGCCTTGCCCCGCCACGCCAGGCTTGCTGGACGGGGGCGCCGCAAAACACGTGACGCAGTACGAGTTCGCCCGCGCCGGGATTGTCACCGAGGAGATGAGCTACGTCGCGCACCGCGAGAACCTGGGCCGCGCCCGCGCGCTGGCCGAGGCGGAGGAGCGGATTGCCGATGGCGAGAGCTTCGGCGCCGAGATCCCCGCCTTCGTGACGCCGGAATTCGTCCGCTCCGAGATCGCGCGCGGCCGGGCCATCATCCCGGCCAACATCAATCACCCCGAGCTCGAGCCGGTCATCATCGGGCGCAATTTCCTGGTCAAGATCAACGCCAATATCGGCAACTCGGCGGTGACCTCCGGCGCGGCCGAGGAGGTCGAGAAGCTGGTGTGGGCAATCCGCTGGGGCGCCGATACGGTGATGGACCTGTCGACGGGGCGGAACATCCACAACATCCGCGGCTGGATCCTGCGCAACAGCCCGGTGCCGATCGGCACGGTGCCGATCTATCAGGCGCTCGAGAAGGTCGGCGGCGATGCCGACAAGCTGGACTGGGAAGTCTTCAAGGACACCCTCATCGAACAGGCCGAGCAGGGGGTGGACTACTTCACCATCCATGCCGGGGTGCGGCTCGCGCACGTGCCGCTGACCGCGCGCCGGGTCACCGGGATCGTGTCGCGCGGCGGCAGCATCATGGCCCGCTGGTGCCTCGCGCACCACAAGGAGAGTTTTCTCTACGAGCGGTTCGACGAGATCTGCGACATCATGCGGCGCTATGACGTCTCGTTCTCGCTCGGCGATGGGCTGCGGCCGGGATCGAACGCGGACGCCAACGATGCGGCGCAGTTCGCGGAATTGGAGACGCTGGGCGAATTGACAAAAATCGCCTGGGACAAGGGCTGCCAGGTGATGATCGAGGGCCCCGGCCACGTGCCGATGCACAAGATCAAGGTCAACATGGACAAGCAGCTCCGCGAATGCGGCGAGGCGCCGTTCTACACGCTGGGGCCGCTGACGACCGACATCGCGCCGGGTTACGACCACATCACGTCGGCGATCGGGGCGGCGATGATCGGCTGGTTCGGCACGGCGATGCTCTGCTACGTGACGCCCAAGGAACATCTCGGCCTGCCGAACCGCGACGACGTGAAGGTGGGCGTGATCACCTACCGGATCGCGGCGCATGCGGCGGACCTCGCCAAGGGGCATCCGTCGGCCAAGCTGCGTGACGACGCGATCAGCCGGGCGCGGTTCGAGTTCCGCTGGGAGGACCAGTTCAACCTGGGCCTCGATCCGGACACGGCGCGGCTCTATCATGACGAGACGCTGCCCAAGGAGGCGCACAAAGTGGCGCATTTCTGCTCGATGTGCGGGCCGAAATTCTGCTCGATGAAGATCAGCCAGGACATCCGCGCCGATGCCCAGCGGATGGCGGGCATGGAATCGAAGAGCGCCGAATTTCGCGACCGTGGGGCGCAGATCTACGTCCCCCAGGAAACAGCCCAAGAAGCGGCGGAGTAGATGCTCGGCGCCCGCGATGCGCTCGATGCAGTCGGTCAGTTGCCGGACGTGGAGATCGACATCGCGGGCGCCGCACTGCAATTCGCCCGGATCGACGCGCCGGACGGCGACTGGCGCGGTGTTTCCCGGCATCTCTCGCAATTGGCGCGCGAGGCGGTCGAGCTATCGCGGACCGTGGCGAGCGACAGCGTCGCCGAGCGTGCGGGCGCGCTGGCACAACTCATCACCGGCCGGCACCGCTACTGCGGCGATACCGAAACCTATGAGGACCCGGCCAACGCCAATCTGATCCGCGTGGTCGAGCGGCGGCGCGGGCTGCCGGTGGCACTCGGCGTGCTCTGGCTGCACTGCACCCGGGCGATCGGCTGGGGCGCGCACGGGGTGGATTTTCCCGGGCATTTCCTGGTGGCGCTGGAGGCGCGCTCGCTCGGCCGCAGCGCCCGCCCGATCACGGCGCAGCAGCTCGTAGTGGACGTGTTCGCCGGCGGGGTGCCGCTGGAAGCCAAGGATCTGCGGGCGCTGCTCAAGCACGTCGCCGGGCCCAGCGTGGAGTTGAAGCCCGGCGTGCTGCAGCCGATGTCGGCGCGCAGGGTGCTGCTGCGGTTGCAGGAGAACGTGCGGGTGCGGCGGCTGCGCGGCAAGGACATGAACGGCGCGCTGGCCTGCACGGAGGATATGCTGCGGATCGCGCCCGACAACGCGTCGCTGTGGCGCGAGGCGGCGGAGATCAACCAGCAGCTACAGCACATGGGCGGGGCGCTGCAGTGTTACGAGCGCTTCCTGGAGCTAGTGCCGAGCGGGGACGAGGCAGCGCGGGTGCGGTCGGCGGTGTTCGCGCTGCGGGCGCGGCTGAATTAGCGGGTCGGGCGGGGTGGGGCGACGGAGTAATCGTAGAAGCCACGGCCGGTCTTGCGGCCGTACCAGCCGGCCTCGACGTATTTCACCAGCAGCGGACAGGGGCGGTATTTGCTGTCCGCCAAGCCCTCGTGCAGCACCTGCATAATCGAGAGACAAGTGTCCAGGCCGATGAAATCGGCCAGCTCAAACGGGCCCATCGGATGGTTGGCGCCGAGCTTCATGGCCGTATCGATGCCGACGACGGTGCCGACGCCCTCGTGCAGCGCATAGACCGCCTCGTTGATCATCGGCACCAGGATCCGGTTGACGATGAAGGCGGGGAAATCCTCGGAGACCGAAGTCGTCTTGTCGAGCCTGGCGGCCAGCGACTGGACCGCCTGATAGGTCGGCTCGTCGGTCGCGATGCCGCGGATCACCTCGACCAGCTTCATGACCGGCACCGGGTTCATGAAGTGCATGCCGATGAACTTCTCCGGCCGGTCGGTGCTCGCGGCCAGGCGGGTGATGCTGATGCTGCTCGTATTGCTCGCGAGCATGCAGTCGGGGCGCAGATGCGGGATGATGGCCTTGTAGATCGCGCGCTTGACCTGTTCTTTCTCGGTCGCCGCCTCGATCACGATATCGGCGTCCGCCAGCGACGCGTAATCGCCATCGATCGCGATTCGCCCGAGCGCCGCGTCCTTGCTATCGGCCGAGATCGTGTTCTTGGCGACCTGGCGATCCATGTTGTGGGCGATGATGCCGCGGGCCCGCTCGAGCTGCTCGGCCTTGACGTCCAGCAGGCGAACCGGCAGTCCGGCCAGCGCGCAGACATGGGCGATGCCGGCCCCCATCTGGCCGGCGCCGACCACGCCGACGACGCCGATGTCGGAGCTCAAGCGGGGCGCCGTAGTTCGGCCGAGAGTTCCGGCAGCACGTTGAATAGGTCACCCACCAGGCCGTAATCGGCGACCTGGAAGATCGGCGCCTCCTCGTCCTTGTTGATGGCGACGATGACCTTGCTGTCCTTCATGCCGGCCAAGTGCTGGATCGCGCCGGAAATGCCGACGGCGATGTAAAGGTCGGGGGCGACGATCTTGCCGGTCTGGCCGACTTGGTAGTCGTTCGGCACGAAGCCCGCGTCCACCGCGGCGCGGGACGCGCCCACCGCGGCGCCCAGCGCGTCGGCGATCGGCTCGAGCAGCTTGAAATTATCGCCGTTCTGCATGCCGCGGCCGCCGGAGATCACGACGCGCGCCGCGGTCAGTTCCGGCCGCTCGCTCTTGCTCAACTCGGCGGAGACGAAGCGCGAGATGGCTGGGCTTTCCGGTGTCTCGACCTTCTCGATCACGGCAGAACCGCCCTCGTCGGCGACTGGGTCGAAACTGGCGGCGCGGACGGTGATGACCTTCTTCGGATCGGCGGAGACGACGGTCGCGAGCGCGTTGCCGGCGTAGATCGGGCGCACGAAGGTATTGGCGTCTTCGACCGCAGAGATGTCGCTGATCGGCTGCGTGTCGAGCAGGGCGGCGACGCGGGGCATCACGTTCTTGCCCGTCGCGGTCGAGGCCGCGAACAGGTGGTCGTGGCGCCCGGCCATGGAAACCACCAGGGCGGCCAGCGGCTCGGCAAGGGCGTGTTCGTAGGCGGGCGCGTCGGCCACGTGCACCTTGGTGACGCCTTGCAGCTTGGCGGCGGCCTGGGCGACTTGGTCGACCCCGCTGCCGGTCACCAGCGCATGCACCTCGCCCAGCTTCAGCGCGGCGGCGATGGCGCTGCGCGAGGGCTGCTTGATCTTGCCGTTCTCGTGATCGATCAGGACGAGAGAGGCCATGCCTAAATTACCTTCGCTTCGGTTCGCAGCTTCTGCACCAGCTCGGCGACCGAGCCGACCTTGACGCCGGCCTGCCGCCGCGGCGGCTCGGACACCTTGACGGTCTTCAGCCGCGGCGCCGGGTCCACGCCGAGCGCGTCCGGCTTGATGGTCTCGATCGGCTTTTTGCGCGCCTTCATGATGTTGGGGAGGCTCGCATAGCGCGGCTCGTTGAGGCGGAGGTCGGCGGTGATGATGGCCGGCATCTGCAGCTCGAGCGTCTCGAGGCCGCCATCGACCTCGCGGGTGACGAGCAGCTTGCTGCCCTCGATCGTGATCTTGCTGGCGAACGTGCCCTGCGGCCAGCCGAGCAGACCGGCCAGCATCTGGCCGGTGGCGTTCATGTCGTCATCGATCGCCTGCTTGCCCATGATGACCAGGCCCGGCTGCTCCTTGTCGACGAGCGCCTTCAGCATCTTGGCCACCGCGAGCGGCTGCAACTCGGCGTCCGTCTCCACCAGGATACCGCGGTCGGCGCCCATGGCGAGCGCGGTGCGGATGGTCTCGGCGCATTGCGCGACGCCCATCGAGACCGCGACGATCTCGGTGGCGGCGCCCTTTTCCTTGAGGCGGACCGCCTCTTCGACGGCGATTTCGTCGAATGGGTTCATGGACATCTTCACGCCCTGGGTTTCCACGCCCGAGCCGTCCGCTTTCACGCGGACCTTCACATTATAGTCAACCACCCGCTTGACCGGGACGAGAAGCTTCATGGATATGCCATCACCACTTTTGACCAGGAGTTGTGCAGCGCCGCATTGTCCGTGTCAAACCGTTCAGTGCCGCATCAAATTGAGCAATATCACGATCAGCAGGATGGCGACGCCCTGCAGAATGACGCGCCAGCGCATGAGCGCGTTCGACCGCGTGGGGTTCCCGCCGCCGCGCACGAGACCAAAAATGCCGGCGAACAGCACGCCCACGGTCCCGAGCATCGCCAGCGCGATCAGCACCAGAAGAAACGTATTCATCAAACTGAGATGGTCGGGCCGCGCCCGGCCGCAAGCTTGACTTCCAAATGGGGCGGGTGTTGGACGCGCGATGCTCAAAATCCGGCGCCTGATCGCGATAGCGCTGCTCGCCGCCGTTGCCGCCCCGGCGTCCGCGGCGACTCCGCCGGCTCTTGCCGCCGCGAACGCTCCGGCACTGGCGCCCGACCAGGCACGCAACGTGCTGGACATCTTGCAAAACGATCAGCGCCGGGCCGAGCTGATTGCAACGCTGCAGACGATCGCCAAAGCCGCGCCTGTCGCGGCGGCGCCAACGCCGGCTGCCCCGCAAGCTCCCCCGGCTCCGGCAGTCGTGCCGACCCTGGCGCCCGACAGTCTGGGCGTGCAGCTCTTCAATCGCTGCTCGGCCATGATCTCCGTGGCGGCCGCAGAGTTCCTGGCGTCGATCAGGACGGTCAACGACCTGCCGCTGCTGTGGCGCTGGATCAAGTCGCAGGCCTCCGACCCGATCGCGCAGTCGCAGGCGATCGACGCCGGCTGGAAGCTCGCCGTCGTGTTGCTCTGCGCGCTGCTGGCCGAATTCGCCACCGCCCGGGTGCTCCGGCGGCTGCGCGGCACGCTCGAGCACTGGTCGCCGCAAGCGACGGAGAGTGAAACCGGGCCGGCACCGGCCACCGCCGAGGCCGCAGAGACCCAGCGCAAGCTGAACCGCACGGTCACCGCGCTCCGGCGGCTGCCCTTCCTGCTCGGCCGCCTGCTGCTCGACCTGCTGCCGATCGGCGCCTTCCTGCTCGCCGGCGACTTGCTGCTCGGCACCGAGCTGGGCACCCCGGATAAGACCCGGTTGGTCGTGCTCGAAGTGCTCGAGGCATATGCGACCGTCAAGGCGATCCTGGCCTTGGCCGCGTTCCTCGTCGCTCCGGCCTCGCCGCGCATGCGCCTGCTGCATGTGTCGGATTGGGGTGCAAACTTCCTGACGCGAGTGATCCGGCGGACCGTGATCGTCGTGGTTACCGGGACGACGATCACCAATATCGGGCTGCTGTTCGGCATGTATCGCACCGCGCACGACGCGGCGCTGAAACTGTTCGGCCTGGTGGTCCATATCGGGTTGGTGATCGCCGTGCTGCAGGCGCGCAAGCCGGTGGCGGCCCGGCTGCGGGCGCGCTCGCACGCGCGCGGCCTTTGGGCCAGCATGCTCAACCGGTTCGCCGAGGTTTGGCACCTGGTCGCGATCTTCTACATCGTGGCCTTGTGGTTCGTCTGGGCGGTCGAGATCCGCGACGGCTATGTCCGGCTGCTGAATTTCGGCTTGGTCACCGGCGCGGTCCTGCTCGGCGGCCGGCTGCTCGGGCTGGTGTTGCTGGGCGTGTTGGACCGGACGCGGGCCGCGCTGGCCGAGGGCAGCGGGCTCGCCGGACGGGCCACGGCGTATTTCCCGGTGCTGCGGACGACCCTGGCCGTGGTGCTTTGGTGCGTGACCGGATTTGCACTGCTCCAGGTCTGGGGCTTCGACCCGGTGACCTGGTTCGGCTATGGCGGGCTGGGCGGCCGGGTCCTGCGCGCCGTGCTGCTGATCGGGCTGATCAGCCTCTTGGCCCTTGCGGTCTGGGAGGCGACGAACGCCGTGATCGACCGGCATCTGGCCGAGCTGTCGCAATCGGCGCAGCTCGCCCGCGCCGGCCGGCTGCGCACCTTGCTGCCGCTGTTGCGCACGACGCTGCTGGTCACGATCGTGCTGCTCGTCGGGCTGATGGCGCTGAGCGAGCTCGGGGTCAACGTGGCGCCGCTGCTGGCCGGCGCCGGGGTGGTCGGGATCGCGGTCGGCTTCGGGTCGCAGAAGCTGGTGCAGGACCTGATTACCGGGCTGTTCCTGCTGCTGGAGAACGCGATGCAGGTGGGCGACGTGGTGACCGTCGCTGGGCTGACCGGGACGGTGGAGGCGCTGTCCATCCGCACGATCCGGTTACGGGCACTCGACGGGTCGGTGCACCTGATCCCGTTCAGCTCGGTGACCACGGTGACCAATCAAACGCGCGACTACAGCTATGCCGTCGTCGATGTCAGCGTCGGCTTGAACGAGGAGCCGGAAACGATCACCAAGGTGCTGCGGGAAGTGGCGGAGTCGATGCGGGCCGATCAGGCCTGGAGCTCGATCATTTTGGACAAGCTGGACGTCATGGGGGTGGAGAAGCTGACCGATCTGGCCTGGATCATGCGGCTCCGGCTGAAGACACAGCCGGGCAGCCGCTGGGCGGTGGGGCGGGAGCTGAACCGGCGGATCAAGGAGCGGTTCGACGAGCAGGCGATCGAGAGCCCGTTCACCAGCCATCGAGTCCTCGGGCGCGAGCCGCCGCCGCCGGTCCCGGCAGACACCCCGGAGGAGCAAGCAGCGTGAGCAAGGGTTTGTGGGCCGAGGAATTGCGGGAGAGCGGGTTCCTGTTCGTGCAGGCGCCTGACATGCGCGTCGCGCTCGATGGCGCGCTGCAGGATTGGGACGCCTTCGCCCGGAGCTGGGACGATCTGGGGCTCGACACCTACATGGCCGATGGCGGCCGCTACCGGAAGCGCCGGCACGCGGCGTTCCAGGCGGGACCGGACGGGGTCCGCCGCAAGCCAAACCAGCCGCACTATCAAAGCCGCGACTACAACGCGCTGAATGGCGGCATCGCGCGCTGGTTCGAGCCGGTGCTGGACACGACCGCGGAGACCGCCTCATTGCAGGGCATATTGCGCGAGTGCAACGCCCTGTTCAGTGCCCTGAACCCGCTATCCTCCTGGCATGTCGAGGTGCACCAGTTCCGCATCGAGGCGCGACCCGGCCAGGCCGGCCAGCCGACGCCCGAGGGCATGCATCAGGATGGGGTTGATTGGGTCTTGGTGCTGATGGTCGGCCGGGTCAACATCGCCGAGGGCACGACCAGCATCCATGGGATGGACCGCAAGCTTCTCAGCAGCTTCACTTTGCGTGATCCGCTGGACTCCGCGCTGGTAGACGATCACCGCGTCTTTCACGGGGTAACGCCGGTGCAGCCGCTTGATCCGCGGCAGAAGGCGCATCGGGATGTGCTGGTCGTGACGTTCCGGCGGGAGAGCTGAGCCGGCCCCGCGGCTCGGGCGGCGCCGGAAGGTTGAGCACCGCGCGCAGCCCGGGATTGGCGTTCTCGAGGGTGAGCGTGCCGCCATGCAGTTGGGCCACGGCGCGGACCAAAGTCAGCCCGAGGCCAAATCCCGGCGTATGCCGCGCCGTCTCGCCACGGTAGAACCGCTCGGTCGCCCGCGCGACATCCTTGGCCGGGATGCCGGGGCCGCCATCGGCGACGGAGATGCGCAGCGCGTCGGCCGTCATCTCGCCGCCGAGCCGGATGCTGCCTCCGGGCGGGGAGAACTTGATGGCGTTGTCGAGCAGGTTGGCGACCGCCTGCTGGATCAGCTCACGGTCGCCACGCACCGGCAGGTGCCGCTCGGCGTTGAGCGCCAGACGCAGCCCGTTCTCCTCGGCCACTGCCGCGTACAGCTCGGTCAGGTCGGCGAGCAACGGGCAAGCGTCCATCGGCACGAAGGCGGAGCGGCGCGCGCCCGCCTCGATCTCGGAGATGCGCAGCAGCGCCTGAAACACGGCAGTGATGCCGTCGAGATCGGCCACCGCGCGCTCGATCGCGCCGCGCATGTCGCCGGCCGTCTGGGCGTGGGCGACCGCGTCCTCGAGCCGGGCGCGGGCCCGGGTGATCGGCGTGCGCAAATCATGGGCGATGGCGTTGGACACCTCGCGGACGCCGTCCATTAGCCGGCCGATCCGGTCCAGCATGTCGTTGATGGTCGCGGCGAGCTGGTCGAATTCGTCCCCGTTGCCGGAAAGCCGGACCCGGCGCGAGAGGTCGCCGGCCGAGATGGCCGCGGCCGTCGCCGAGACATGGGTCAGCATGCGGTTGAACAGGTGCTGAACGACGGCGGCACCGGTGAGACTGAGCACGCCGATCAGCAGCAACGCCCAGGCCAGCGTCTGCGCCAGCAGCGTGCGCAGCGCCGCGCGGGACTCGACGTCGCGGCCGACCAGCAGCGTATAGCCGTCTGGCAGCGGGTACAGGAATAGCCGGGCCAGCCCGCGGCTGGTGTCACGATGCGGCGGCAGCTCGTAGAACTTATTCGTCTGCTCGACGCCTTGCGGCAGGATCGCTAGATTGCCGGCGATCCGCCGGCCAAGCGGGTCGAGCACCAGATAGAGCGCGTCGTTGTCGACATTGCCGGCGAGGCGCTTGTTGATGGTGGAAACCAGCCCAGGCAGCCCGTTCGCCGTCCACTGCTCGTGCAGCCCCTGCACATCGGCGTTGATCGCGGCGTCCACCTGCCCGTTCAGCAGGTTCAGGGTGGACCACCAGAGCGCAAAGATCAGCAGCAGGGCGCTGACGCCGAACATCAGCGCGTAGCTGAGCGCCAGGCGGACGCCCGCGGATCGCAGCAGGCGCACGACGGGCATTATCGCCTCCCCCCGTCATCGCGAGCCGCGCAGCGGCGTGGCGATCCAGGGGCGGCACGGGCTGACGCGGGCCTGGATTGCTTCGTCGCTTCGCTCCTCGCAATGACGGGCGGCATTACGCTAATCGGCGCGGAGCATGTAACCCGCGCTGCGCACCGTATGCAGCAGCGCGGTCTCGAACGGCTTGTCGATCTTCTGCCGCAGCCGGGATACGTGCACGTCGATCACGTTGGTCTGCGGGTCGAAATGATAGTCCCACACGCCTTCCAGCAGCATGGTGCGCGTTACCACCTGGCCGGCGTGCCGCATCAGATACTCCAATAGGCGGAACTCGCGCGGCTGCAGGTCGATCTTCTGGCCGCGGCGGCGGACCGTGCGGGACAGCAGGTCCATCTCCAAGTCGCCGACGGTGAGCTTGGTCTCGGGCCCGGTGACGCGGGTCCGCCGGGCCAGCGCCTCGACGCGGGCCAGCAACTCGCTAAACGCGAAGGGCTTGGTCAGGTAATCGTCGCCGCCCGCCTTCAGCCCGCGCACCCGGTCGTCGACCTGCGCCATCGCCGAAAGGAACAACACCGGCGTGTGATTGTCCTGCGCGCGTAGCATCTCCAGGACGCGCAACCCGTCGATGCCGCTCGGCAGCATGCGGTCAAGAATGATGGCGTCGAACTCCTCCGAGGTCGCGAAGTGGAGCCCATCCCGCCCATTATCGGCGTGCTGCGCGACGTGGCCGGCCTCGCGCAGCCCCTTGAGCACGAAGCCGGCGACGTCCTTGTCATCCTCGACGACGAGTATGCGCATGCTCTAGCCCTGCTGCTCGGCCGGCCGCAGGCCGACGGTGACCGGAATGTCGACGGTCTGGCCGGCGCGCCGCACCGTGAGTTGGGCGCCGTTGCCCGGGGTGATCGAGGCGATGGCGCGAATCAGGGCCTGTGCCGTATCGACCTTGGCGCCGTTGACCGAGAGCACGATGTCGCCGGGCCGCAACCCGGCGCGCGCGGCCGGACCAGACCGCTCGACCGTGGCGATCGTCACGCCGCTCCCGGTGCTGATGCCATGCACCTCCTGGACAGAGACGCCGAGCCAGCCGCGATCCACATGACCCCTGGCGATCAAGTTGCTGACGATCGGCCCGGCGATCTCGCTCGGCACCGCGAAGCCGATACCGACCGAACCTCCCGTCGGCGAGACGATCGCCGTGTTCACGCCGATCACCTGGCCGCTCATATTGAAGGTCGGGCCGCCGGAGTTGCCGGGATTGATCGGCGCGTCGAGTTGCAGGAAATCGTCAAAGGGCCCGGCGCCGATATCGCGGCCACGGGCGGAGACGATGCCGGCGGTCACCGAGATGCCGACGCCAAACGGGTTGCCGGCGGCCAGGATCCAGTCGCCGATCTCAGTGTTTTTGCTATCGCCCCAGGTGACCGACGGCAGCGGCCTGGGCGGATTGACCCGGATCACCGCGATGTCGGTTAGTTCGTCGGCGCCGAGCACGCGGGCAGGCAGCTCCGTGCCATCTGAGAGCGCGACCGTGATGCGGTTGGCGTGTGCCGCGACGTGTGCGTTGGTGACGATGATGCCGGCCGGGTCGATCACGAAGCCGGACCCGGCGCCCAGCACCGGCCGGCGCTGCTGGTTGCGCAGCATGCGTTCGAACGGCGTGCCGCGCAGCTCGGGCGGGATGTTCACGGCCTCCTGCTGTCCGCCCTCAATGACCGAAATGTTCACCACCGCCGGAACCACGCGCTTGACCAGCGGGGCGAAGCTCGTGGGCGCGCCGCGTGCATCCACCAGTTGCGCCTGGGTCGCCGGAACGTTGCAGCCAGCCAGGGCGAGTGCCAAGGCGAAAAAGATGGCGCGGATGCGCGGGGTCATTCAGCACTCCTGCTGGTGGGCGACGTATTCGGGAACGGCTCAATCATTGGTCCTGCGACTAACAACTTCAATCACGGCCGGGTTCTCGGGCCAATCGTGACGGGGATAGCGGCCGCGCATGTCGCGCCGCGCGTCGGCCCAGGCGCCTGTCCAGAACCCGGCGAGATCGGCGGTGATCGCGATCGGCCGTCCCGCGGGCGACAGCAGCGCGAGCTGGATGGGGATGCGGCCGCCGGCGAGGCGGGGCGTCTGGCCGAGGCCGTAAAAAGCCTGCGCGCGGGCGCCGGCGATCGGGACGGGCTGCGTGTAGTCCACCGCGGCGCGGCCGCCGGGCAGCGCGAGATGGGTCGGCAGCTCGCGGTCGATCAGCGGCGCGCGCTGCCAGCCGAGCAGGCCGCGCAGGATCGCCAGCAGATCGATCCCGGCAACGCCGGAGAGCCGGGTGATGCCGTGCAGATGCGGCGCCAGCCAGTCGGAAGCGGTCGCGGCGAGGGCGGCGTCGGACAGGTCGGGCGTGTCGGGGTCGAGCGTGCGCCACAGGGCGGCGCGGGCTTGCAATTGGCGGGCGGCGTCGGTCCAGGGCAGGACGGAGAGGTTGGCGCCGACGGCTTTGGCGAGCGTCCTGGCGGTCTCGGCCGGGTCGGCCTCGATCGTGCGGTCCTCGAGGACGAGGGCGCCGAGGCGCCGGCGGCGGCGGGAGAGGACGGCGCCGCTGACCGGATCGAAGCCGCTCTCGACGGTCTCGGTCACCTGGGCGGCGAGCGCCGGGGGCAAGGCGGCGGGGTCGAGCGGCGCGGCGAGCCGGATCCGGGCGGAGGCTTTGAGGTCGAGACTGGCCACGGCGAGCAGCGGCGCCGTCGCGAGCTTGTCGGCGGCAGGCAGCTTGGCCCCGCCGCCGCCGGAAAGCCGGAACGAACCTGCCTCGCTGCGGCGCTGGGCGATGCGGTCCGGAAACGCCGCGGCAAGCAGTGGGCCGGGATCGCCGTCCGCTTGGGCGCGGCTGCCGAGCCGGTTCCGGTACGTGCCGGCTTGGCGGCGGATCCGGCTGATCGCGCCCCGGTCCGCATCAGCCGCACCGCCTTCGAGCGCATCGAGCCGGAGGCGGATATCGGAAGGCGGGTCGCGGCCGCGGAGCGGGTCGCGCTCCTCCAGCAGCGCGGCGAGCTCGGCGGCGAGCGCCTGCTCGCCGGGTCCGCGCGCGGTCAGCATCATGGCGGCGAGGCGCGGATGCGCGCCCAGCTCAGCCATCCGCCGGCCCTGGCCGGTAATGCGGCCGTCTGTATCCAAGGCGCCCAGCCCAGTCAGCAGGGTGCGGGCCGCGGCCAGCGCGCCGGCGGGCGGCGGGTCGAGGAAGGCGAGCTCGGCCGGCGGCGTGCCCCAAGCCGCGCAGTCCAGCACCAGGCCGGAGAGCTCGGCCTCGAGGATTTCCGGCCGGTCGAATAGGGCGAGGCCGCGGTGCAGCGCCGTCGTCCACAGCCGGATCGCGACGCCCGGCGCCTCGCGCCCGGCGCGGCCGGCGCGCTGGTCGGCGGCGGCACGGCTGATGCGCAGGGTGGCGAGCCGGGTCAGGCCGGTCGCCGGGTCGAGCCGCGGCGTGCGCCGCCAGCCGCCATCCACCACGACGCGGACGCCGGGGACGGTCAGCGAGGTCTCCGCGATGCTGGTCGCCAGCACGACCCGGCGCCCCTCCGCCGGCCGCAGCGCCCGGTCCTGCTCGGCAGGCGGCAGATCGCCATGCAGCGGCAGGACCAGCGCACCGCACCCTGCCAGCGCGGCCTCGGCACGGCGGATCTCGCCCATGCCCGGCAGAAAC
Organism: Acetobacteraceae bacterium; assembly: GCA_965276815.1. Taxonomy (GTDB): domain Bacteria; phylum Pseudomonadota; class Alphaproteobacteria; order Acetobacterales; family Acetobacteraceae; genus JAVVHH01. The sequence continues at coordinate 113,393 of CBDIBE010000008.1, forward strand.
GCCAAGATATCGCCGTCATGCTCGGCGAGCGCGCCGCGGATGGCCCGCGCGACCGCGTCGGGCAGGTCTCGCACTTCGGCGATATCGCGCGGCGCGTGGCGGATATCGACCGGGAACATTCGCCCGGCGCTCTCGACCACCGCGGCGTCCATCAGCGAGGACAGCCGCGCGCCGTCCAGCGTCGCCGACATCGCCAGCAGCCGCAGCTCCGGGCGCAGCACGCGCTGCAGGTCGAGCAGTAGCGCCATGGCGAGATCGCCCTCCAGCGCGCGCTCATGCACCTCGTCCAGCAGCACGGCGGCGACGCCTTCGAGCGCCGGGTCGCCCTGCAGCCGGCGGACGAGCAGGCCTTCGGTGACCACCTCGATCCGCGTCGCGGCGGAAACGGCGCTGTCCAGCCGGGTGCGGAAGCCGGCGGTCTGGCCGACGCTCTCGCCGAGCAGCGCCGCCATCCGGGTCGCGGCGGCGCGGGCGGCGAGCCGGCGCGGCTCGAGCACGACGATGCGGCCGTCGCCACGCCACGCCGCCTCAAGCAGCGCGAGCGGCACCAGCGTGGTCTTGCCGGCGCCCGGCGGCGCCACCAGGACGGCATTCGGGCCGGATTCAAGCGCTGCCAGCAGCGCCGGCAGGGAATCGGTCACAGGAAGCGGCGGAAACATCGGCGCGATGGTGGAGCAGGCGGGTTACGCCGTATATAGGGCTGCATGAAGCGCCTTTGGCTGATCCTGCTGCTCGCCGTCGCATCCGCCCCCGCATGGGCGGCCGAGAGCGCGCCGGTGCAGAGCGCGCGGCTGACGGCGACCCTGATCTCCGACACCGATGCCGTCGAGGCGGGACATGCCTTCCAGCTCGGGCTGCGGCTGCGGATGGCGCCGGGCTGGCACACGTATTGGCATAACCCCGGCGACGCCGGCTCGCCGCCGGAAGTGGCGCTGACCCTGCCCCAGGGCACAAGCGCGGGACCGATCCAATGGCCGGCGCCGCAGCGCCTGCCGGAGGGGCCGGTGATGACCTTCGCCTATACCGGCGAGGTGGTGCTGCCGATCACGGTAACGCCGGGCCAAGGCGCGCAGGCGATCACGGCCAAGGCGGACTGGCTCGTGTGCGAGCGGATCTGCGTGCCCGAGGAAGGCAGCTTCACCCTCAATTTGCCACCCGGACACGCGGCGCCGTCGGCCGAAGCGCCGCTGTTCGCCGCGTCCGAAGCGCGGCTGCCGCGCCCCACGCCGTTCGCCGCCCACATCGCGCCGGACGGGACGCTGTCGCTATCCGGCGAAGGGCTGTCGCCCGCGACCGTGCAAGATGCGTGGTTCTTCCCCGCGGACTGGGGCCCGATCGATCAAGCGGCCGCGCAGAAGGTGACGGTGCAGGACGGCGTGGTACGGATTGGGCTCACGAAGGGCAGCGGGTTCGCCCCGAACGCCGGCTTGAAGGGTTTGGTCGTGCTGCGCGACCCCAAAGGCGCCGAGAGCTTCCTTGATGTCCAGGCGACGCCTGGCCCGGCCCCCTCGAACAACGCGACGAAGCTCGGACGGACGTTGGCGCTGGCGTTCCTGGGCGGGCTGTTGCTGAACCTCATGCCTTGCGTGTTCCCAGTCCTGGCGATGAAGGCGATGGCGCTGGCGCGGATATCCGGCCAGGTGCGGCGCGAGGCGGCGACCCATGCGGCTTCCTATACTGGTGGCGTGCTCCTCGCCTTCGCAGCACTCGGCGGCGCGCTGCTGGCGGCGCGGGCGGCGGGTGACGCAGCCGGATGGGGTTTCCAGTTCCAGTCGCCGATGTTCGTCGCGGCAATGGCCTGGCTGCTGTTCCTGGTCGGGCTGAACCTGTCGGGCGTGTTCGAGATCGGCACGCGGGTGGCCGGGACCGGGCAGGGTTTGGCGGCGCGCGGCGGCGCGATGGGCAGCTTCTTCACCGGGCTGCTGGCCGTGCTGGTGGCGGCGCCGTGCACGGCGCCGTTCATGGGCGCGGCGATCGCGGCGGCACTGGCCGCGCCGGCTTCGGTCACTGTGCTGGTGTTCTTGGCGATGGGACTCGGGATGGCGCTGCCCTATTTGCTGCTCGGCTTGTTCCCCGGCTGGGCGCGCGTGCTGCCGCGGCCCGGCAAGTGGATGGACGTGCTGCGCGGGGTGCTGGCCTTCCCGATGTATGGCGCGGCGGTCTGGCTGGTCTGGGTGCTCAGCCTGCAGGCTGGGTCCACCGGCGTGCTGGCGGCTCTGGCCGGGATGGTCGTGCTCGGGTTCGGCGCCTGGGTGTTCGGCCTGGCCCAGCAGGGCGGGCGCTGGCGGCGCGCCGGGCAAGTTCTGGCTCTGGCCTGCGTGGCCGGAGCGGCGGTGCTGCTGGTCGGCGTCGGCGCCGCGCCGGAAGCGGCCGCCTCCACCAAGGAAGCGGGCACCGAGAGCTTCACCCCGACCCGGCTGGCCGCCTTGCGCGCCGAGGGCCGGCCGGTCTTCGTCAACATGACCGCCGCCTGGTGCGTCACCTGCCTGGTCAACGAGCGGATCGCGCTTTCCCGCGAGCCGGTGCAGCAAGCGTTTGCAGCGCACAAAGTCGCGTATCTGAAGGGTGATTGGACCCGGGGCGACCCGGCGATCACCGAGTTCCTCCGAGAGCATGACCGCGATGGCGTGCCGCTCTACGTGTTTTACCCGCCGGGTCAGGCCGCACCGGTCGTGCTGCCGCAAATCCTGACCGAGGGGGAGGTACTGTCGCAACTCGATAAAACAGGAGGCTGAACCATGGTTTCCGTTTCACGCCGTACCTTGTTCCTCGCCACCGCCGGACTCCCTTTGTTGGCGCGGGCCGCGCGCGCCGAGCCGCGCATTGGCGCACCCGCGCCGGATTTCACCGGGAAAGACAGCAACGGCCAGCCGGTCAAACTGTCCGCGCTGCGTGGCAAGCTCGTGGTTCTCGAATGGACCAACGATGGCTGCCCTTACGTCGGAAAATGGTACCGGTCCGGCGCCATGCAGGCCTTACAGCGTGATGCGGCCAGCATGGGCGCGGTCTGGATCTCGATCATCAGTTCGGCGCCCGGCGAGCAGGGCTATGTCGACGGCACGCACGCCAACGCGCTGACCCAGACGCGCAACGCGGCGCCGGCCCATGTGGTGCTCGACCCGTCGGGCGCGATCGGCCACCTCTATGACGCCAAGACGACGCCGCACATGTTCATCATCAACAAGGACGGGCTGCTCGAATACATGGGCGGCGCCGACAGCATCGCGACCACAAGGGTCGAAGACATGACGCGCGCGACGCCCTATGCGCGCGAGGCGCTGACCGCGATCGCCGCCGGGCAACCGGCGCCGCATCCGGTGACCCGGCCCTATGGCTGCACGGTGAAATACTCGGCCTAACGCCGGCCGGAACGCGGTCCGTGCTAGCGACAGTAGGAGAAAACATGCTTTTGACGGTCCGCCTTTTAACCGTTGCTGGCCTTGCCGCGTTCGTGACCTCGGCTGCCTTCGCCCAGCAGACTAGCCCCCCGGCTTCCATGCCGGGCATGAGCGCGTCCCCTGGGGCGGGTAGCCCAGCCGACAAAGCGATGATGACGGGAATGCAGAAAATGCAGCAGGACATGTCCGCTGCGCCCGTGACCGGCAACGCCGACCGGGACTTCGTGGCGATGATGATCCCGCATCATGCGGGCGCTATCGACATGGCGAAAGTCGAGCTCCAATACGGCAAAGACCCCACGCTGCGCGCGATGGCGCGGGGCATTATCGCCGCTCAGGAGAAGGAGATCGCGGAGATGCAGAGATGGCAGCAAAAGCACGACTAGACCTTTATCGGCCTGACTGTGGTCGGGCCGATAAAGGTCTAGCTTTATTTGAGACAGCGATTCACGTCCTGACCGATTCCGGTCAGAACGATCGCGGTCTAGCGGCTTCCAGGGCTCGAGCGGGTGAAGGGAATCGAACCCTCGTATGTAGCTTGGGAAGCTGCCGTTCTACCATTGAACTACACCCGCGCACGGCGACTGCCTGTATACGGGTTCGAGGTTGACCACGCAACCGCACGCCCCTAGGTTCGCCCTGGCGCCGGGACGGTGCCCCTCGTGATTTGTCCGGCCGGATTGCGGCGAGGTGAAAGAAACGCGCTAAAGAGGCCTGTGTGATGCCGTATTACTGCATCCGCTGGCATCTACGGGCCATATTGGTAGAGGCTAGCGCTGATGACCGCCCCAACACACCGTCCTGCGACCCGGCTCGTTCACGGCGGCACCACGCGCTCCGCGTTCGGCGAGACGGCGGAGGCGTTGTACTTGACCTCAGGCTTCGTCTACGACGATGCCGAGCAGGCTGAAGCGACGTTCGCCGGCACGGTCAGCCACTACCAATATTCCCGCTTCGGCAACCCGACCGTCGCCATGCTGGAGGAGCGCCTGGCCGGGATTGAGGGGGCCGAGGCCTGCCGCGCCACCGCCACGGGCATGGCCGCGGTGCACGCCGCCCTGCTGTCCCATCTCAAGACCGGCGACCGTGTGGTCGCCTCGCGGGCGCTATTTGGCTCGTGTCACTGGATTGTTTCGACATTGTTGCCTCGTTATGGCATAAAGGCCGAGTTCGTTGACGGCGCGGATCTCGCGGGCTGGGCCAGCGCCCTATCCAGCCCCGCCAGCCTCGTGCTGTTGGAAAGTCCGTCCAACCCGATGCTGGAAGTGCTCGACCTGCCCGAAATCAGCCGCCTCGCTCACGCCGCCGGCGCGATTGTGGTCGTCGACAATGTGTTCGCGACGCCGCTGCTGCAGAAGCCGTTCGAGCTCGGCGCCGATGTGGTCGTGTATTCCTGCACCAAGCATATCGACGGCCAGGGACGGGTCCTCGGCGGTGCGGTGCTGGGCTCCAAGGCCTGGATCGATGAGACTTTGCAGCCGTTCATCCGCAACACCGGCCCCAGCATGTCGCCGTTCAACGCGTGGCTTTTGCTCAAAGGCCTGGAAACGCTGGCGCTGCGGGTCAACGCCGCCTGCGCTTCGGCGGCGCAGATCGCCGATTTCCTGGCCGGTCACCCGGCGGTCCGCCGGGTCCTGTATCCCACGCGCGCCGACCATCCGCAGCACGCGCTGGCGGCGCGGCAGATGAGCGCCGGCGGCACCGTCGTCAGCTTCGAGCTCGCCGGCAAGCCGGAAGCGTTCACTGCCATGAACGCGTTCCAGCTAATCGCCGTGTCCAACAATCTGGGCGATTCCAAATCGCTCGCCACGCATCCCGCAACCACGACGCATATGCGCATCGGCGCCGAGGAACGCGCCCGGCTCGGCATCACCGATGGCGTGATCCGCCTCTCCGTCGGCCTCGAAGACCCGGCCGATCTGATCGACGATCTCTCTCAGGCCCTGCACCGTATCAAGGCCCATGCCCGCCAAGCCGCTGAGTAATGCATGGATAGCTTGTACCGCGCCAACACGGGAGGGATCGAGGTGACCGTCCGCACCTACTTCCTCGAGGATCAATCCGATCCCGACGAGGGGAAGTGGGTTTGGGCCTATCAGGTGCGGATTGAGAACCAGGGCCGCGAGACCGTGCAGCTCCTGCGCCGCACCTGGCGCATCACCGACGCGCACGGCCGCATGCAGGTCGTGCAAGGCGCCGGCGTCGTCGGCGAGCAGCCGGTGCTCGAACCCGGCGAGGCGTTCGAATACACCTCCGGCACCCCGCTCGACACCGCCTCCGGCTTCATGGTCGGCACCTACCACATGGTCCGCACCGCGTCGGCCCAAGAGTTCGACGTCGCCATTCCCGCGTTCAGCCTCGACGGCCCCGGCCAGCCCACACTGCTGCATTGACTTGCCCTTCCGCGGTCCCGGCCTAAATCGATGTTAGTAAGCGCCGAGGAATGCAGTCTTGAACGTCGTCGCCCCCACCTCGCCTGCCCCCTCGCAAACCAGCGTCGCCCGGCCGACCGCCGAAGAAGCGGAGGCCGCCGTGCGGACTCTGCTGCGGCTGGCGGGCGACAACCCGGACCGCGAGGGCCTGCGCGACACGCCGGCACGCGTCGTCCGCTCCTATAAGGAATGGTTCGCCGGCTACGAGACCGACCCGGTCGCCTTGCTCGAGCGCACCTTCGAGGAGGTGGACGGCTATGACGAGATCGTGCTGCTGCGCGACATCCGGCTCGAGAGCTATTGCGAGCACCACATGGTGCCGATCATCGGCCGCTGTCACATCGCTTACTTGCCGCGCAACCGCGTCGTCGGCATCAGCAAGCTCGCCCGTGTCGCCGAGGCCTATTCGCGCCGCCTGCAGATCCAGGAACGGCTGACCGTGCAGATCGCCGACACGATCGACCACGTGTTGCAGCCGCGCGGCGTTGGCGTGGTGATCGAAGCCGGCCACCAGTGCATGAGCACCCGCGGCGTGCACAAGCCCGGCGCGTCGATGGTCACCAGCCGCATGACCGGCTGCTTCCGCGACGACCCGACCACCCGTCGCGAGCTGCTCTCCATGATCGGCAACCGCGCCCCGGGATCACTCGACGCCTAGGGTCGCAGAGACGGAAGCAATCGTAGGTCGGCGCGCGGCTTGCTGCGATCCACTCGTGTAACTACGTTATTGTGCTTACATATCGAGGGTAGGTGCGCTTCGAGTGGGGCTATCAGACCGCCATCAACGCCGCTCTCCGCGCGCACGTAGCTGCCCGGGACGGTAAATAGCCTACTTCGCCAACTCCCGCACCGCAGCAACCGCCTCGTCGCTGCCCCAATCCGCACCGCCCTCGAGCCGGCCGCGCTCGTGCCCGTCGCGGTCGATCAATACCGTCGTCGGGATACCCCGCGTCCCAAAAGTGCGCGCCGCCTCGCCGCGCGGGTCGAGCAGCACCGGCAGACCCTCGACATCGCGCTGCTGATAGAACTTTTCCACCGCTGGCGCCCCGCCGTGGTCCGAGGATAGCGGCAGCACCGCCACGTCGGCGTCGCGGACCCGCTGGGCGAGCTTTGCCAGCGCCGGCATCTCGGCCACGCACGGCACGCACCAGGTCGCCCAGAAATTCAGCACGACTCCCTTGCCCCGGTAATCGGCCAGCGTCTTCGACATTCCATCCGCGGTCGTGAAGTGGATCTCCGGCACCTCCGCCCCCGGCGCCGCGTCCAGCTTCGGCAGCTCCGTTATCAGCGACCCGGTGGCCGCCCACGGTTTGCGCAGCGTCATCCCGACCATTAGGGTCGCGCCAGACACGAACCCAGACACGAACAAGGTGCGGCGACTGAACAGGATCATGGTGTGCCCCTAGAAAATCCGTCCGAGCCTCGCAACGCGCAGGCAAACGCCCAGTGGGGTGGAAGGTTTGCCCGCGGTCCCTCGGTCATCATGCAGGATATCAACGCCTCCATCGGCTTCGACCGCAAGATGTGGCGGCAAGACATTCGCGGCAGCCGTGCCCACGCCGCCATGCTGGCCCGCGCCGGCGTCATCGCCGCCGCCGATGAGGCTGCCATCCAGTCGGGGCTCGAGGCCATCGCCGCCGAGATCGAGGCAGGCCGCTTCCCGTTCGTCGACGACCTCGAAGACATTCATATGAACATCGAGGCAAGGCTGATCGACCGGATCGGCGAGGCCGGCAAGCGTCTGCACACAGCGCGCAGCCGCAACGACCAGGTCGCCACCGATTTCCGCCTCTGGGTCCGCGACGCCATCGACGGTCTCGACGCGCAGGTCGCCGAGGTCATGCGAGCGCTGGCCGACCGTGCCGCCGAGCACGCCGCCGACCCGATGCCCGGCTTCACCCATCTGCAAACTGCCCAGCCCGTCACGTTCGGCCACCATTTGCTGGCCTATATCGAGATGCTGGCCCGCGACCGCGGCCGCTTCGCCGATGCCCGCGCCCGGCTGAACGAATGCCCACTCGGCTCGGCCGCACTCGCCGGCACCAGCTTCCCGATCGACCGCGCGATGACCGCAAGCGCGCTCGGCTTCGAGCGGCCGACCGCCAATTCGCTGGACGCCGTCTCGGACCGTGACTTCGCGCTCGAATTCCTCTCTGGCTGCGCGATCTGCGCGATGCATCTCTCGCGCTTCAGCGAGGAAATCGTCATCTGGTCCAGCGCCCCGTTCGGCTTCATCCGGCTCTCCGACGCGTTCACCACCGGCAGCAGCATCATGCCGCAGAAGCGCAATCCGGACGCCGCCGAGCTGGCACGGGCGAAGAGCGGCCGGGTCACTGGGGCGCTGGTCGCGCTGCTGACGGTGATGAAGGGCCTGCCGCTGGCCTACGCGAAGGACATGCAGGAGGACAAGGAGCCGGTGTTCGACGCGGCGGACGCGCTCTCGCTGTCGCTGGCCGCGATCGGCGGAATGGTGCGCGACATGGCACCCGACGCGGCCCGCATGCGGGAAATGGCCGGCTCCGGCTTCTCCACCGCGACGGACCTCGCGGACTGGCTCGTGCGCGTACTGCACCTGCCGTTCCGTACCGCCCACCACGTGACCGGCCGTCTGGTTGCCCGGGCCGAAGCGCGCAGCTCGGATCTCGCCGGGCTCCGCCTTGAGGAGATGCAAGCGGAAGAACCACGCATCACCGCGGACGTGTTCGGCGTGCTGACGGTGGACGCCTCCGTCGCCAGCCGGACCAGCTTCGGCGGCACCGCGCCGGCCAACGTCGCGGCGCAAGCGGCGCGGTGGCAACAGGCGCTGGCGTGAGGATCGCCGCTATCCTGCTCGCCCTCACACTGCTCGCCGCGTGCGGCAAGAAGGGCGCCCCCGAGACGCCTGGCCCGGCGAACGAGGTCATCTACCCTCACGCCTACCCATCCCGGTAAAAAATGTCCGCAGCCATCGACCATGACGCCGACCCGACCCCGCCCGAGCTGATCGCCGCCCGGCCGCATCTTTCGATGCACGCCATGGACGGATTGCTCGTCGAGGACGTCCCGCTGAACGCCATCGCCGACAGCGTCGGCACGCCGACCTGGGTCATCTCGGCCGGCTGCCTGCGCAGCCGCCTCGCCGCGCTGCAAAACGCCCTCGCGGGCCTCCCCGCCCGCGTCCATTACGCGGTCAAGGCCAACGACCATCTCGCCGTCCTGCGTCTCATGGCGCGGGGCGGCGCCGGCGCCGACGTGGTCAGCGGCGGCGAGCTCCGCCGCGCGCTGCTGGCCGGCATCCCAGCCGATCGGATCGTCTTCTCCGGCGTCGGCAAGGCCGAGTGGGAGATGCGGCTCGCCCTCGAAACCGGCATCGGCCAGCTCAATGTCGAGAGCGCGGAGGAACTGGCGGTCCTGTCCGGCCTCGCCCAGGCCGTGGGACGGACCGCCCGCGTCGCGCTGCGGATCAACCCGGATGTCGACCCCGGCACCCACGCCAAAATCACCACCGGCCGGGCCGAGAACAAGTTCGGCATCGCCTACGAGCAGGCGGCCGCCCTGTACACGCACGCCACCTCGCTGCCCGGGATCGAGCCGGTGGGCCTGGCGATGCACATCGGCAGTCAGATTCTTGCTCTCGCGCCCTACCGCGCCGCTTTCGCCCGCACCGCTTCGCTGGTCCGCACCCTGCGGGACTCGGGCCATACGGTCCGCATGGTCGATTGCGGCGGTGGCCTAGGGATCGGCTACCGCGACGAGCCGGCGCCGCCGCCCGAAGCGCTCGCCGCCGCCATTGGCCACGCCTTCGCCGGTCTCCAGCTCGAGCTCGCCATCGAGCCGGGCCGCTGGCTCGCCGCCCCGGCCGGGCTGCTGCTCACCCAGGTCGTGCTGGTCAAGACCACCGGGTCACGGCGCTTTGTCGTGCTGGACGCGGCGATGAACGACTTGCTCCGCCCCGCCATGTACGACGCCTGGCACGGCATCGTGCCCGTCGCCGCCGCCGACGCGGTCAGCCCGGCCTTCCCAGCCGACATCGTCGGCCCGGTTTGCGAGAGCGGTGACACTTTTGCGCGTGCCCGCGCATTACCAATGCTTCGTCCGGGCGCGCGAATGGCTATACTGGACGCGGGTGCATATGGATCCGTGATGAGCTCCACCTACAACGCAAGGCCGTTGGCCGCAGAAATCCTCGTCGATGGCGCAAGGTGGAGCGTCATCCGCGAACGGCAGCCGCTCGAATCGCTCTGGGAAGGCGAGAGCATCCCGGAGTGGCTCCGTTGACCGTGGAGCCCGACCAGCGCCGCCTCGCGCGCAAGCGAGCGACCGCGCGGGCGGTCCTCTGGTTCGAGCAGCTTTGGCCAGCGGTGTGGCCTGCGCTCGGCGTGCTGGGCGCCTATGCCTGCCTCGCCCTGCTGGACGTGCCGGCCATGCTGCCCGCCTGGCCGCGGCTGCTTCTGCTGATAGCCGTCGTGTTGGCCGCCGCCGCGTTGTTGTGGCGTGGGCTGAGCCGTGTCGTGCGGCCGACCGACGCGACCGCCGACCGGCGGCTCGAACGCGCCACCGGGCTGAAGCACCGGCCGCTCGCCACGCTGAGCGACCGGCTGGACGCGCCCACCCCCGAGGCGTCGGCACTCTGGCAAGTGCATTTGGCCCGGCTGGCCGCACAGATCCCGCGCCTGCGCGTCGGCCGCCCACGCCCGGGTCTCGCCGCGCGGGATGGCTGGGCGCTGCGCGGCGGGCTGCTCGTCGCGCTCGTCGCCTGTTTCGTCGTCGCCGGCCCGGAGACCTTCCCCCGGCTGGCCCGCGCCGTCACCCCCGTCTTCCCCTCCGGCCCGGCCGCGCCGGGCACGCAAGTGCAGGCCTGGGTCACGCCGCCCGCCTATACCGGCCTGCCGCCGGTGCTGCTGCAGACGGCGGTGCGTGCGGTCAGCGTTCCCGCCGGGTCGCATCTAACGGTCAGCCTGACCGGCGGCAGCGGCCAGCCGGAGCTGTCGGTCAACGACGCCAGCGACAAGTTCAACGCGATCGACGCCTCGAGCTGGCAGGCCGAGCGCGACCTCAATGCGAGCGGCCGGGTCGTGGTGGCGCGGGGCGGCAACACGGTCGCTGCCTGGAACCTGACGCTCATCCCCGATCAGCCGCCCTCCATCGCGTTCATCGGCAAGCCCGGCCAGGCCGTCGTCGGCGGCCGGCCCACGCTGCAGACGCGGCTCGCCTGGCAGGCCAGCGACGATTACGGCGTCGCCGGCGTGCAGGCCGAGCTGCGGCTGCGCGACCGTCCGGACGCCCCGCCGCTGGTCGTCCCCTCCCCGCTCACCGGCAGCCCGAAGACGATCCGCGGCGTGACGGTGCAGAACCTGACGGCCCATCCCTGGGCGGGCCTCCCGGTGATCGGCCGCATGGTGGCGCGCGACACGCCTGGCCAGACCGGCACGAGCGCCGCGGAAGAGTTCATCTTGCCGGAACGCCCGTTCCAGAACCCGGTCGCCCGCGCGTTGATCGCCATCCGCCGCCAGCTCAGCCTGACGCCGGACGCCCGCCGCGACGCCCGCCTGGCGATCGACACGCTGGCCGACGCGCCGGAAACCTACGACAACAATCTCGGCATCATGCTGAACCTGCGCGCGGTCGCCGCCTTGCTGGCCCGCGGCCGCGACCCGGACACGGTCGACCAGGCGCAGGCGCGGATGTGGGAGCTGGCGCTGGCGCTCGAGGAGGGCGCGACCGACCGCACCGCGCGCGCCCTGCAGCAGGCGCGCCAGGCGCTGAAGGACGCGATCGAAAAGAACCAGGACACCCCGGCTGACAAGGCCGAAATCGACCGCCGCGTGCAGGAACTGCGCGACGCGATCCAAAAGCACATCGAGGCGCTGGCCGAACAGGCGCGGCGTGACGGGACCGAGATGCCGCTCGACCCGAACGTGCCGCAGCTCAACGCCCGCGACCTCGACCGGCTGGCCCAACAGCTGCAGAAGTCGCTGGACGAGGGCCGCAAGGAGGATGCGCAGCGCGAGGAGGCCGAGCTGGAGCAGTTGCTCGAGCAGTTGCAGAACGCGCGGCCGGAACACGGGCAGAGCCAGGAGAAGCAGAACGCCCAGCGCCGCCAACGCGGTCGGCAACAGACGGACGCGGTGCAGGACATGGTGCAGCGCGAGGGTCAATTGCTTGACCGAAGCCACGGCCGCCAAGCCGTGACGATCCCGCCGCCGCCCTCGCTGCCTTCGCTGCAGCAGCAGTTTGCGCAGCAGTTCGGACAGCGCCCTCTCCAGTCGCCGCCTCAGCCGGAGAGCAGCCAGCAGCAACCCGCGTCACCACAAGACCAGCAGCAGCAGGGCCACGATACCAAGTCGCAGCAGGCGATGCGCCGCGCGCTGGGCGAGCTGATGCAGCGTTTTGGTGACCTGACGGGCCAAGTCCCCGCTCCGCTCAGCGACGCCGACCAGGCCATGCGCGACGCCGGGCAAGCCCTGGCGCAAGGCCACGACTCTGCGGCCAGCGCCGACGAGCAACGTGCCATCGAGGCGCTGCAGAAGGGTGGCCGCGAGATGGGCCAGCAGATCGCCCGCCAGTTTGGCACCGGCCAGCCGCAGGACGGCGACGACCAAGACGGGCAGGATGGCCAGTCCGGCCAGGGGTATGACGACTCGCAGAATCGCGACAGGATGACCACCGGGCCGCAACCCGGCGACCAGACCAGCCCCGGCCAACGCCGCTCGGCACGCCGCGACCCGCTGGGCCGTCCGCTGCGCGAGGGCACCTCCGGCGCCGACGAGAGCGGCAGCACCGCGGTCCCCGACTCGATGGAGCAGGCCCGCACCCGCGACATCCAGGAAGAGCTGCGCCGCCGCGACGCCGACCGCACCCGCCCGCAATCCGAGTTGGACTACATCGGCCGCCTGCTCAAGTCTTATTAGGAAGTTTCACTCTCCTTCCACGCACTCCCTTCGGGAGAGAGGACTGTTTGACAACACAGTCGCTCTCCCGCCAGCGGGACCCGGAGGGAGAGGGAGAAGCGAGGTGGTTATTGGACCTCGGCGGCTACGCCTAGGGAGGCGGCTACGCGTTCGAGACGGCGTTGGACGCCTTCGCCGGCGAAGACGCCGGCGCCGTCGAGGCGGAGCACGATGCGGCCGGGGTGCAGCTTGATGGTGGCGCCGGCTAGGAGGTGGTGGGTGCCGGCGGATAGCGTGTAGGCTAGGCGCAGGGCGACGCCGAGAAGCTCGGCGCGGGCGATGGCGGCCGGGTCGAGCAGGGCGCGGGCGGTGGCGAGGAATGGGGCGTCGACCTCGGCTTCGTAACGGAGCGCCAGGGCTAGGGCGATGAAGGCCCGGGTCGGATGGTCGAAGGCGGCGGGGGAGTAGAGCACGCGCTCGAAGGTCATGGCGGCGCGGTATTCCGGATGCTCGTGCGCGCCGATATCGGACATCCAGCAGGCCGCTTGGCGCAGCCGGGCCGCCTCGGGCTGCTCGTAGGGGAAGAGCGGGGCGGTCCAGGCGATCAGGGCGGGGGGCAGGCTGGGGTCGCGGCTCAGCCTGGCAGCCTCCTCGCGGGCGGCAGCCATCAGCGGGTCCTGCACGCGGATGTTTTCCGCCACGTGCTGCATGAACCAGCCTTCGCGGATGCCGTAGGCGCTGAACACCACGCGGCGCACGCCCGACTGGCGCAACAGCCGGCGCAGGACGGTCGCGGCATAGGGCAGGTCGTCGACGCGGCGGCGCGGGGCGCCGGGCAGGCGCTCGAGCGCGCGTTTCGGGCTGCTGACGACGAGTTGCGCCAGGTCGCGGGCTGCCTCCTGACCGATAGTATATTGATGGACGATGTTCAGCTTGTAGTGCGAATGCTGGATCGCGATGCGGGCCAGGGCGCGCCAGGCGCCGCCGACGAGGTAGAGGTTGCGCTCGGCGCCCTGGGCGAGCCAGGGCAGGCCGAGCAGGTCCGCCTCGGCGATGGCGCGGGCTTGTTCGAGATCGCCGTCTGCGCGCTCGGACAGCCGGATCACGCCGAGGCGCAGCGTGGCGGCGTCGCGCACGCCGGTGGCGTCGAGGCGGACCAGTTCGAGCGAGCCGCCGCCGATATCGGCGAGAATGCCGTCGGCGCCTGGGATGCCGCAATGCACGCCGGCGGCGGAGAGCCGCGCCTCCTCGGCGCCGGAGAGAATCCGGATGGTGGCACCCGGCATGATGGCTTCCAGCGTGGCGACGAACTCGGCGCCGTTGCTGGCATCGCGGACCGCCGCGGTCGCCAGCACCTCGAACGGATGCGCCCGCATCGCCGTGGCGACGGCATGGTAGCGCACCATGACCTTGAGCGCCTGGGCGACGCCGGCCTCGTTCAGCCGGCCGGTGGATTGCAGGCCGCGACCGAGCCGGAGCACGGCTTTTTCGTTGAATATCGGGATCGGATTGCGTCCGCGCCCCTCGAACACCACGAGCCGAACCGAGTTGGACCCGAGATCCACCACGGCGCAGCGCGGCCGGGTCACGGTCTCGGCCGTCACTCCGCTCGCCGGCACAGCCACGTCCAATCAGTTAATCCTGACTGACGCGGTCTTGCCGGCGGTGATGGCTGGTCGCCAGCGCCCCCGAGCCATGCAGCGCCGATCCCCGGCCGGAGAGCGACGGGTTGGTCATGAAGTAGTCGTGCGCCGAGATGTGCCGTGACCCGGCCTCGATCCGGCGCCAAGCCCCATCCGACCCGAGTTCCCAAGACTGAAGGTTGTCGCGCAGGTTGACCACCATGATCTGGTCCAGCACCTGCGCGTGGACGGTGCGGTTGTGGATCGGCACCAACGCTTCCACTCGCCACTCCAGATTGCGGGTCATCCAGTCGGCGCTGCTGATGAATACCTTGGCCTGCCGGCTCGGCAGCCGCTGGCCGTTGCCGAACACGTAGATGCGGCTGTGTTCGAGGAAGCGGCCGACGATGCTCTTGACCCGGATGTTCTCCGAAAGACCCAATACTCCTGGCCGCAAGCAGCAGATGCCGCGCACGACGCACATGACCTGCACGCCGGCGCGCGAGGCGTCATAGAGCCGGTCGATCAGCTTTTCGTCCACCAGGCTGTTCATCTTCAGCCAGATGCTTGCCGGCTTGCCCTGCTTGGCGAGGACAATCTCGGCCTCGATCAGCGACTCCATGGTCGAGCGGATGGTCAGCGGGCTGAAGGCCAGGGCGTCCATCTTCTCCGGCTTGGCGTAGCCGGTCATGTAGTTGAACAGCCGCGCGCTGTCGCGGCAGAGGTCGGGGTCGCAGGTGAAGAAGCTGAGGTCGGTATAGATGCGCGCGGTGATCGGGTGGTAGTTGCCGGTGCCGAAATGCGCGTAGCTGCGCATCGCCCCGCCCTCGCGCCGCACCACGAGGGAGAGCTTGGCGTGGGTCTTCAGCTCGACGAAGCCGTAGACGACCTGCACGCCGGCCGCTTCCATCCGGCGGGCGAGGCGGATATTGGCTTCTTCGTCGAAGCGGGCGCGCAGCTCGACCATGGCGGTGACCGACTTGCCGGCCTCGGCGGCCTCGATCAGCGCCTTGACGATCGGGCTGTCGCGGCTGGTGCGATAAAGGGTCTGCTTGACCGCGACCACGTTCGGGTCGGAGGCGGCCTGGCGCAGGAACTGCAGCACGACGTCGAAGCTCTCGAACGGGTGGTGGACGATGATGTCCTTGGCGCGAATGGCCGCGAAGCAATCGCCGCCGAAATCGCGGATGCGCTCGGGGAAGCGGGGCGTGTAGGGCGGGAACAGCAGGTCGGACCGGTCGTCGACGATCATCTGCTTGACGTCGACGACGCCGAGGATGCCGCGCTGGACGACGACTTCCTCACCGGGGATCTCGCGGTCATCGACGCCGAGTTCGCGGATCACCAGCGAGCGGAGATCGTCCGGCATGCCGGCGTCCACCGAGAGGTGGATGGGGAGGCCGCGGCGGCGGCGCTTCAGCGCGGTTTCGTAGGAGCGGACGAGGTCCTCGGCCTCTTCCTCGAACTCGACGCCTGTGTCGCGGATCAGCCGGAACATCCCGCTGCCTTGCAGGGAGAAACCGGGGAACAGCCGGTCGAGGAACAGGCGAACCAGATCCTCGAGGAGCACGAAGCGAATGACGCTTCGGTCAGACGAGTTTGGGCGGTCCGGCAGGGCGGGCAGGCGGATGAAGCGCTCGACCATCGCCGGGAGCGGGAGCAGCGCCTGCATGACGTGCTGGTCCTCCTCGCGGTGTAGCTTGAGCACCATGACGAGGCCGATATTGGGGATGAACGGGAATGGGTGCGCCGGGTCGATGGCGAGCGGGGTCAGGACGGGGAAAACCCGGTCCATGAACCAATGATCGAGCCAGGCGTGGTCCTCGGCGCCGGTCTCCTTGGCCTCGCACAGCTCGACGCCGGCGTCGCGGAGCTGGCCGCGCAGGTCGAGCCAGACGCGTTGCTGGTCGTTCATCAGGGTGGTCGCCCGCGCCTGGATTGCGGCGAGCTGCTGCGCCGGGGTGCGGCCGTCGGGGCTGATGGCGGCGACGCCGGCCTTGGCCTGGCCGATCAACCCGGCGACGCGGACGCTGAAGAATTCGTCGAGGTTGCTGGCGCTGATCGAGAGGAAGCGCAGCCGCTCGAGGAGCGGATGGCGGACGTTTTCCGCCTCCTCGACCACGCGGTGGTTGAAGTCTAGCCACGAGAGCTCGCGGTTGATGAACCGTTCCGGATCGTCCGGCGCGATGACCGGCACGGCTTCGGACACGACTTTTTCGACGGCCACGATTTCGTTCATGCGTCTCTTCTACCGAAAGGAGTCCCGTGCGGGGAGGTCTACGTTCGCTCCGTTATCGTATTGTCATGAAACATCTCGTCCAGAACGCGGGCGGCGAGGGCGCGGCCGACTCCGGTGCCGGCGGCCAGCGCCGCCCGGTCGAGCCGCGCCACGGCGTCCTGGACCGCGCCGGGGGTGCGCGGCAGACGGCGCAGCAGCCAGGATTGGAGGGCTGGCGCGACCGGCAACTGACGCCCCGCCAGCAGGCGGGCCAATAGGCCGGCCAGGAACTCCTCGTCGGCAACGCCGATTTCGACCGAGTTCGTGGCGCGCAGGCGGCTCGCCAGGTCGGGCAGCGCGAAAGGCAGATGGCAAGGCGGGCGGGTGGCGGTGAGAAGAAGTTTCTGCCCCGATTCCGCCGCCGCGTTCAGCACATGCAACAGGATCGGTTCGGACGGCGCCTGGTCGATGTCGTCCAGGGCGAGCGGTCCGCCGGGCCAGTAGGGCTCGGCCAGCTCGGCGGCATGCAAGATCGTCGCGCCTTGCGCTCGTGCCCAAATATGCAGCAGATGCGTCTTGCCCGCCCCGCAGGCGCCCCACAGCACGAGGCGCCCATGCGGCCAGTCCGCCGGCTCGACCAGGAACTGCAGCGCGAGCCGGTTCGCTTCGCTGGGCAGGAAATCCGCCTCGATGAATTGCGGCCGGTGCGGAAAGGCGAGCGGCAGTTGGCGGCCAAGCTCAGCCATCGCGCGGCGGTTCCAGGTAGAGCGGGCTCCGCAGATAGCGCTTCAGCCAAAACCGCGCCAGCACGCCGATGGCGGCGGCGACCGGCACTGCCAGCAGCACGCCGAGGAAGCCGAACACCGCCCCGCCGGCGAACAGGGCGAAGATCACCCAAACCGCATGCAGCTCGACCCGGTCGCCGAGAAACCGCGGATAGATCACGTAGCCTTCGAGCAATTGCCCGGCGATGAACACCGCGGCCACCACCGCCACGCCCTGCCAGTGGAATTGGGCGAGGGCCAAGCCGATGCTGGTCACGCCGCCGGTGATCGTGCCGACATAGGGGATGAAGGAGAGTACGCCGGCGGCGATGCCCACGATCAGCCCGAGATCCAGGCCGACGACGGTCAGGCTGACGGCGTAGAACACGGCCAGCAGCAGGCAGCAGATCGCCTGTCCGCGCAGCCAGGCGGACAGGATCCGGTCCACTTCGCGCGCCTGCGCCCGGACGACCTCGGCGTAGCGCCGCGGGAGCCAGCTATCCACGCGGGCGACGGCACGGCGCCAGTCGCGCAGCAGGTAGAAGGCGACCACCGGTGTCACCACCACGAGCGAGAAGACGCTGATAAGGGCAAAGCCGCCGCCGATCAGGCGCGTCAGCGCGCCGGCGACGAAACCGAGCATGGAGCCCGCCTGGCCGCTGACCAGGTCGCGCAGCTTCTCGTCCACGTATTCGGACCCGAGCCGTTCTTGCAGGTCGGCGATCACCCCGCCCGCCCACGAGCGGATATCGTCGACATAGGAGGGGGCGCGGCTGATCAGCAGCCCGATCTGGGCGAGGATCAGCGGATAGAGCAGCAGGACGAAGAGCAGCCCGGCGGCGAAGAGGGCCACCACCATCAGCATCGCCGCCATGCCGCGCGGCATGCCCAGCCGGGTCAGCCGAGTGGTTGGCGGATCTAGGAAATAGGCGATGCACGCGGCGGCCACGAAGGGCAGCAGGATGGAGTTGAACAGGTAGAGCGCGAGGCCGAGCGCCAGCAGGAAGCCGACCACGAGGGCCAGGCGCTGGGTGCGCGTGGAATGTGGCGCGGCCGGCGGCGGCGTGGTCAGGCCGAGTTCGGCCGCGGCGGGCGGCTGCAACTCGGCGGTGTCGAGCGGGCGGCTCAAGGGGCCGCTCCGAACGGCGCGCGCGCGCAGGCGTCAGGCATTGCTTGCCGCGCTGCGGCTGGTATTGGCTGCCGCGCTGCGGCTGGCATTGGTTGCCGCGCTGCGGCTGGCATTGGTTGCCGCGCTGCGGCTGGCATTGGTTGCCGCGCTGCGAAGGGTATGGTTGTGTCCGGCCGGATGCGTCATTGATGCAGTCTAGCCGATCCCGCCCCCCGAGCGACACAGCAGAGTCCTGCATGACCCTCCCTCCCCCCCGGAACGGCCTGACCTATCGGCAGGCGGGCGTGGATATCGCGGCCGGGGATGCGCTGGTCGAGCGGATCAAGCCGCTGGCCAAGGCGACGAGCCGGGCGGGGGTGTTGGGCGGCATTGGCGGTTTCGGGGCGCTGTTCGATCTGCGGGCGGCCGGGTTCGAGGACCCGGTGCTGGTCAGCACGACCGACGGGG
Source organism: Acetobacteraceae bacterium (assembly GCA_965276815.1). Classification (GTDB taxonomy): domain Bacteria; phylum Pseudomonadota; class Alphaproteobacteria; order Acetobacterales; family Acetobacteraceae; genus JAVVHH01. The sequence continues at coordinate 132,272 of CBDIBE010000008.1, forward strand.
TCGGCACCAAGCTCAAATTGGCGATCGAGGCGGGACGGCATCAGACGGTCGGGATCGATCTGGTGGCGATGTGCGTCAACGATTTGGTGGTGCAGGGCGCCGAGCCGTTGTTTTTTCTGGATTATTTTGCGACCGGATCGCTTTCGGTCGAGCATGCGGCGCAGGTGATCGGCGGGATCGCCGAGGGCTGCCGGATGGCGGGTTGCGCGCTGGTGGGCGGGGAGACGGCGGAGATGCCGGGGCTGTACGCCGCCGGCGATTACGATTTGGCCGGGTTCAGCGTGGGGGCGGCCGAGCGCGGGGCGCTGCTGCCGCGGGACGTGGCGCCCGGGGACACGGTGCTCGCGCTGGGCAGCAGCGGGGTGCACAGCAACGGCTTCTCGCTGGTGCGCCGGATCGTCGAGCAGAGCGGGCTCGGCTGGGACGCCGAGGCGCCGTTTGCGCCCGGGCAGACGCTGGCGGAGGCGCTGCTGGAGCCGACGCGGATCTATGTGGCGCCGCTGCTGGCGTTGCACCGGGCGGGGTTGCTGAAGGCGGCGGCGCATATCACCGGGGGCGGGCTGCCGGGCAATTTGCCGCGCGTGCTGCCGGAGGGGATGCGCGCCGTGCTCGATGCTGGGCGCTGGACGGCGCCGCCGGTATTCCGGTGGCTGGCGAGTGCGGGCGGGGTCGCGGCGGCGGAGATGCTGCTTGTGTTCAATTGCGGGGTCGGCATGGCGCTGGTCGTGGCGGATGCGAACGCGGCGGCCCGGCTGCTCGCGGAGCATGGCGAGAGCGCGGCGCCGATCGGGCGGATCGAGAGCGGCGAGAGGCGGGCGGAGATTGCGGTGCCGGATGGTTGGCTGGCGTGATGCGGGTCGGGATTCTGTTCAGCGGGCGTGGCAGCAACATGGCCGCGCTGCTGGACGCGATCAGTGCGCCGGATTTCCCGGCCGAGGCGACCGTGGTGCTCGGCAACGTTCTGGGCGCGCCGGGCTTTGATCTGGCGCACGCGCGCCGGGCGGAGATGCTGTGCGTCGCGCACCGGCCGTTCGGGCGTGACCGGACGGCGCATGAGGCGGCGGTGGATTTGGCGCTGCGCGAGCGCGGGGTGGAAGTGGTGTGCCTGGCGGGTTGGATGCGGCTGTTATCGCCGTTTTTCGTCGAGCGCTGGGCCGGGCGGATGCTGAACATCCATCCCAGCCTGTTGCCCGCCTTCCCCGGCCTCAACACGCATGAGCAGGCGCTAGCGGCCGGGGTGAAACTGCATGGCTGCACCGTGCACCTGGTGACCGAGGCGATGGATGCGGGGCCGATCCTGGCGCAGGCGGCCGTGCCGGTCCTGCCGGGCGACGATCCCGCGACGCTGGCGTCCCGCGTGCTGGCGCAGGAACATGTGCTGTATCCGCTGGCGCTGCGCCGGTTCATCGAGGGGGGCCCCGGCCGGGCCGACCCGGCGGCGGCGCTGCTCAACCCCTTGCCGGTTGACGGCACCCGACTCTAGATAGGCCAACTTTCGAGAGAGTGCGCGAGATGGCTCAGATGCCGACCACAGAACCCTCCACCGGCCCGGATATTGCCGAGGCTTTCGTCGCCGACCGGATCATGTTCTGGAAGCGGTTCGGCTCGTTCGTCGTCTATGCCGTGATTGCGGTGGTGGTCATCGTCGTCGGGCTCTGGCTGTTCGTCGCTTAGTATAGCAACCGGAGGTCGAGGACGTTGCGCATGTCGGCGCGGCGGCCGTCGAGCCAGCAGAGCAGGTTGTCGCAGAACAGGCTGGTGATCCGTGCATTCTCGCGCGCGACCGTGCTCGCGGAGTGCGGGCTGATCAGCACGTTCGGCATGTCCCAGAGCGGGCTTTCCGGCGGCAGCGGCTCGGGGTCGGTGACGTCCAGCGCGGCGAAGGCGAGCTGACCGGAGCTTAGCGCCGCGGCCAGGGCGTCGTGATCGACGGTTTGGCCGCGGCCGATATTGACGAACATGGCGCCGGGTCGCAGCGCGGCGAAGGCCGCCTCGTCCAGCATGCCCTCGGTGTGCTTGGTGTGCGGCGCCGTCATCACCACGACGTCGGCGAGGCCAAGCGCCACGTGGAGCTCCTCGATCGGCATGACGGCGTCGAACAGCGCCGCGTGTGCGCGCGGGCGGGATGGGTCGCGGGCCACGGCGATGACCCGCATGTCGATTGCCTTGGCCAAGCGGGCGCAGCCGCGCGCCAGGTCGCCGGCGCCGATCAATACCAGGGTGCGGCCGGCGAGGTCTTCGCCGCTATAACGTTCCCAGCGCTTGGCGCGCTGCTCCGCGCGCAGCCGGTCGTAGCCGCGCAGATGGGCGAACAGCGCCATGAACACGAATTCCGCCAGCGGACCGGCATGCGCGCCGCGCGCGGTGGTGATCAGGACGCCGGTGCGGTCGAGCTTGAGGCGCGCGACGGCCGGGCCGACGCCGGTGCTGGTGGTCTGCACCCAGGCCAGGCGGGAGAGGTGCGGCAGATCGGCGGCGTCGGGCAGGTCGAACATGATATTGGCCCGGCCGAGCATCGCCTGCCAGCGCGCCTGCTGTTCCGGCGTGCGCTCGAACGGCGCGCCCTTGTGGTCGGCGGGGAAGCGCGGGGTGGGCAGCAGATGCGGGTCGTGCAGCACTTGCAGCCGGTCGGGCGCGAGGGCGCGCAGCCGGGCGACATGCTCGTCTTCGAGCGGGGAGGCAATCAGCACGATCGAAGGGGCCGAGATCATGACGAACCCGACCACGACGCATGTTCACGGTCAACCGAACTGGCGTGAATGCTGCGTTCGGTGCAGGCTGGTCCGATTCGGGGACGGAGCGAGAATGCGGATTAGCGACATGGCATGGGGCGACGTCGAGTCGTGGCTCGCCCAGGACGACCGCTGCATCGTGCCCCTGGGCAGTACGGAGCAGCACGCGGGTTTGAGCCTCAGCGTGGACAGTATCCTGTCCGAGCGAGTGGCCGTCGACGCCGCCGAGCCGCTGGGCATCCCGGTGTTCCCGGTGCTGGCCTATGGGATCACGCCCGCCTTCGCCGCCTATCCGGGGACGGTCACGCTGCGGGCGTTGACCTATCTGGCGGTGCTGCGGGATTTGCTGGAGAGCCTGTATAATCAGGGTTTCCGGCGGATTCTGCTGTGCAACGGTCATGGCGGCAACGTTCCGGGCACGGCGGCGGGGCTGGAGTTCATGGCGGACCGGCCGGACGTGCGGGTGCGCTGGCACGATTGGTGGCGGGGGCCGCGGACCTGGCAATTGGTACAGGATACGGACGCGCTCGCCAGCCATGCGAGCTGGATGGAGAACTTCCCCTGGACGCGGCTGGCGAACCGCTTGCCCACGCTGGGGAGCAAGGAGATGACCGATTTGGACCGCCTGCGCACCCTGCCGCCGGACGCGGTGCGGGCGCAGCTCGGCGACGGCAATTATGGCGGGCTGTATCAGCGGGACGACGAGGATATGCTTGCGATCTGGCAGGTCGCAGTCGAAGAGGTTCGGGCGTTGCTGGCTTGGGATTAGCGGATCGAGGAATCGTTTGACCTCCCCTCCCCGGCCAGATACGCCGGGATGGCCGTGAACACCCGAGTCCGCCCCCGTCCCTTCTTGCGCCTGCGTGGCCGGTCCTTCATGGCTATGGTGCTCATGCCGGACGCGCCCGTCGAGGCGTGGCTCGAGCAGCTCGATACGCAGCTTGCCCGTTCGCCGAATTTCTTCGAGGGACGCGCCGTCATGCTCGATTTTGCGGCGCTGGCGGGCCAGGAGGCGAGCTTTCCCAGCCTGATCGCCGAGATGAGCCGGCGCGGGATCCGTGTGGTCGGGGTCGAGGGCGTGGACCCGGTGCGCTTCGGCGACAAGCTGCCGCCGGTGCTCGGCGGCGGGCGGCACGTGACCATGACGCAGGACGAACCGCCGCCGCCGGAGTTCAAGGCGCCGGAACCGACGTCGCTGGTCGTGGACCGGCCGGTGCGATCGGGGCAGAGCGTCAGCTTTACCGCTGGGGACGTGACGATCATCGGCTCGGTCGCCTCTGGTTCGGAGGTGATCGCGGGCGGATCGATCCATGTGTATGGGGCGCTGCGTGGGCGGGCGATCGCCGGGCTGCTGGGCACTGGGATGAATCCGCGCATCTTCTGCCGGCGGCTCGAGGCCGAGCTGCTGGCGATCGACGGGGTTTACAAAACCGCTGACGAGATCGACCCGGCGCTGCAAGGCCGCGCCGTGCAGGCGTGGCGCAACGGCGACGCACTGGAAGTGGCGGCGCTGGATTGAACGATTTTTCGAAGGGAGGAGCGATGGCCAAGGTCCTGGTCGTGACATCCGGCAAGGGCGGCGTGGGCAAGACCACGTCCACTGCGGCGATCGGCGCCGGCCTGGCCAGCCTCGGCAAGAACGTTGCCGTCGTCGATTTCGACGTAGGCTTGCGCAATCTCGACCTGATCATGGGCGCCGAGCGCCGGGTCGTGTTCGACCTGATCAACGTGACGCAAGGCGACGCCAAGCTGTCGCAGGCGCTGATCCGCGACAAGCGGATCGAGACGCTGCACCTGCTGCCGGCGAGCCAAACCCGCGACAAGGACGCGCTGACCTCGGAAGGCGTGGCCCGGGTGATGAGCGAGCTGCGCGAGCGGTTCGACTGGGTGATCTGCGACAGCCCGGCCGGCATCGAGCGCGGGGCGCAGCTGGCGATGTATCACGCCGACATGGCGATCGTGGTCACCAACCCCGAGGTCAGCTCGGTCCGCGACAGCGACCGGATCATCGGCATGCTCGACAGCAAGACCGAGCGCGCCGAGAAGGGTCAGCGGGTCGACAAGCACTTGCTGCTGACCCGTTACGACCCGCTGCGCGCCCAGCGTGGCGACATGCTGAAGACCGAGGACGTGCTGGAGATCCTGTCCATCCCGCTGCTCGGCATCATTCCGGAAAGCCAGGACGTGCTGCGGGCCAGCAACGTCGGCTCGCCGGTGACGCTGGCTGACCCGAACAGCATCCCGGCCCGCGCCTATATGGACGCGGTGCGGCGGCTGCAGGGCGAGGCGGTTGACATGGCGATCCCGGGTGAGCGGAAGGGCTTGTTCGGCAAGCTGTTCGGACGGAGGGTCGCGTGAGCTTGTTCAACTGGTTCCGTCCGCGCAGCACGGCCCCGGTGGCGCGCGAGCGGCTGAAGATGGTGCTGGCGCACGAGCGGGTGGGAAACACGCATTCCCAGCTCGTCGCGGTGCTGCAGGAGGAGATCCTGGCGGTGATCGCCAAGCACATGCAGATCGACCGGGACAAGGTGCTGGTCAAGCTGGACCAGGGCGACGACGTGAACACGCTGGAAATCGACATCGAGATGCCGGCGACGAAGATGGCGCGGGCTTAGAACCCTCGCCCTGCAGGACGGCTAACGCACGTGCTGTTCCAGGAAAACCAGTGTGCGCTGCCGGGCGAGGTCGTGGGCCTGCTGGTTGAAGCTTGCCCGCTCGTCGCAGCCGAAGCCGTGGCCAGCGCCGGGGTAGATGAAAACTCCCACGTCGGGCTGGGCCTGGCAGATCGTCTCGACGTCGGTGAGCGGGATGCCCTTGTCGAGCTCGCCGAAATGGAGTTGCACAGGGCAGTGCGGGGTTTCGGTCCGGGTGCTGGCGATGCCGCCGCCGTACCAGCCCACCGCGGCCTTGAAGGAATGGGAGCGGGTGGCGCCCCACCAGGCCACCGTGCCGCCCCAGCAATAGCCGACGATGCCGAGCGCTGACCCGGCGAGCGCGGCGGCGGCGGCCTCGACGTCGGCCAAAGTGCCGGCCTCCGGCACTTTGGTCCGCAGCTCGCGGGCGGTGGCGACGTCGCCAGACTGGTAGCCTAGCTCCACGCCACGCTGCACGCGGTCTAACAGCGCCGGGCAGATGACGGAGTAGCCTTGGGTGGCGAAATCGTCGCAGACGGCGCGCATGTGGTGGTTCACGCCGAAAATCTCCTGGATGACCACGAGCCCGCGGTCTCCGGAGCCGGCGCGGTAGGCGCCGAGGTGGTGGCCGTCGGCGGCTTGGAGGTCGATCGTGCTGGCCATCTCGTGCTCCTGGTCGATCCGTGGCACGGTGACGCGATGGGCGAGATCGTCAACCTTCGCCGGGTCAAGAAGCACCTTGCGCGGGACGCGGCGGCGAAGCACGCGGCCGAGAACCGGGCGCGGCATGGGCAGAGCGCGGCGGAACGGGAAGCGGCGGAGCGGCGGCAGAGGGTGGTCGAGCGCGGGCTGGATGGGGCGCGGGTGGACGAGCCCTCACCCCAACCCTCTCCCGGTGGGAGAGGGCTAAAAGCTTAGGCGTGGCCGGCGACGCCGGAGAGGAGTAGCGGGTCGATGCGCAGGATGCCGAGGGCGCGGCGCCATTTGGTGTCGTAATCGGCGTCGAACAGCAGCTCGACGGGAGGTTGCGCGGAGAGCCAGACATTCTCCTGGATCTCGCGATCCAGTTGGCCGGGGCCCCAACTGGCGTAGCCGAGGGCCAGCAAGCCCTCGCGCGGGCCGGCGCCCTTGGCGATTTCCTGCAGCACGTCAAGGCTCGCGGTCAGCGCCAGGTGATCGTCCACGCGCAGGCTGCCGTCTCCCGTCCAGTCATTGGTGTGCAGGACGAAGCCGCGGCCGTGATCGACCGGGCCGCCCTGGCACAGCTTGATCTGCCGCGCCGGCGGGGTCGGCTGCACGTCGAGCTGAGTGAGCAGCGCCTCGAAGCTCGGCTTGGCCAGGGGACGGTTCAGCACGATGCCCATCGCGCCCTCATCGGTGTGGGCGCATAGCAGAATTACGCTTTGCGCAAACCGCTTATCCTCCATGCCCGGCATGGCGATCAGCAGCTGGCCGGTCAAATAGATTTCGTCGTTTCGGCTCATGTGCGATAGTTTGGCATTCTTCCAGGCAACGACAAGCGTCAAGCGACTAGCCCGGTTCCGCCGGGCAAGATATCACTTTGGCACGGGACGCGGGGGATTTCGGATGATTAAGGTCGGAGAATTACTACCGAGCATGAAGTTGACGGCGGCGACGCCGGACGGTCCCAAGGAGATGAGCACCGAAGAGATGTTTGGGGGCAAGAAGGTGGTGCTGTTCGCCGTTCCCGGCGCATTCACGCCGACCTGCAGCGCACGGCACATGCCGGGGTTCCTGCAGAACCTGGACGCGTTCAAGAACAAGGGCGTTGATTCGATCGCCTGCATCGCGGTCAACGACCCGTTCGTCATGGGGGCCTGGGCGAAAGACCAGGGCGTGGACGGGCGGATCACCATGTTGGCCGATGGGAGCGCGACCTTTACCAAGGCACTGGGGCTCGAGCTGGATTTGACCGCGCGCGGGCTGGGCGTGCGCAGCCAGCGTTACGCGATGGTGCTCGACAACGGCCGGGTCACCAGCATCGCGGTCGAGCCGCCGGGCGGCTTCGACGTGAGCCGGGCGGAGGCGGTGCTGGGGGGGCTCTAGGCGGCGATCGCGGTGCCGGCTTCGGCCCTGAATGTTTCGGCGATGTAGGCGGCCAGCGCGTCGGTGACGGGCTGGCCGGCTTCGGCGCCTTTCAGCATAAAAATGGCGTATTCCGGCAGCGGCGGCAGGCCTTCATCCGGCCGCAGCGGCCGCAGGCCTTCCGGCACCCAGGCGGCGGGCGATACGGTCACCGCCAGGCCGGCGAGCACCGGCGCCTGCGTGCCGATCTGCGTCGCGGAGTGGTAAGCGATCCGATAGCGCCGCCCGGCGGCCTCGAGGGCGCGGATCGCCGCGGACCGCCAATTGCAGTGCTCGGCGGCCAGGGCGACGGGCAGCGGGTCCTGCCGATGCGGGGTGTAACGGGTGGAGGTGATCCAGGTCAGCGGGCCGCGCCAGAGCAGCGTGGCCGGCCAGCCCGGCGGGACCAAGCCTTCCGAACATAGCGTCAGATCGAGTTCGCCGGCGCGCAGCCGGGGCACCAGATCGTGCGACGGCAGGCACGTCACGTCCACCTGCACCGAGGGATGGCTCTCGGCGAAGCGCTTGAGGATGGGCGGCAAATAGCGCAGCGCGTAATCGTCGGGGGTGCCGAGGCGGACCGTCCCTTGCATGGCAGGGGTGCGGAAGCTGGTCCAAATCGAGTCGTTGATCGCCAGCATTTCGCGCGCGCGCTCGAGCAGGAACTGCCCTTGCGGCGTGAGCTGCACCTGGCCGCCCTTGCCGCGCGACACCAGCCGCTGGCCGAGCAACGATTCCAGGCGCTGTATCTGCATCGAGATCGCGGATTGGGTGCGGCCGACGCGCTGGCCGGCGCGGGTGAAGCTGCCCTCTTCGGCGATGAAGACGAAGGCACGCAGGAGGTCGGGGTCTAGGCCGATTGGGAGGCTCATGGATCAAGCTTTCTGATGAGGGCGATAACCGTAATTCGTTTCCATGATATGGGACGAAGCCCCACACTGTCCACCAGCGAAACAGGTAGGAGGCTCTCATGTCGGTTCGCACTCTTCCGTCGGTTCACTTTGCTCCCCGCCACTCCGCGCGCGCCGTGCTCGGCATGTGCTGGACCGCGGTCGGCGCGATGCTGCGGGCGCATCAGACCCGCCGGTTGCTGGGCGAGATGGATGACCGGTTGCTGGCTGATATCGGGATCGGCCGCGGCGACGCGGTCATGGAGGCGGCGCGGCCGCTTTGGGATTTGGCGCCGAAGCGGCGGTGAATTTCTGGGTGGGGGTTCTGTGCCGCGGCCCTCACCCTGCCCTCTCCCAAAGGGAGAGGGAAAGGTGTCGAGTGTCGGTGTTATAGGACTTTTCGGCCTGCGGTGATTGCTAGGACGACGAATATGATGAAGAGCACGATGAAGATGAAGAACAGGATCTTCGCAATGCCAGCCGCCGCCACCGATATTCCGCCAAAGCCGAAAAAGGCGGCGATGATCGAGATGACGAAGAAAATAACCGCCCATTTCAGCATTGTCGCGCCTCGATTGGTGTTTGGGGCCACGCGCCCGATTGTGCCGACCTCAACGAGGAATGTTGCCTAGGGTTCAAAGCCCGGATTCAAGAATTCGCGAGCAACCTGGTCAAATCTTCCGGGCGCACAATGAGAGCGCGAGCGGCAGCCATTTCCGATCGGGCCATATCCAGCATCCGTCGGCGTCCTGCACCAGACAGCAGAACTGCTGCCAGGTGAGCCGGTCATGCTCGTGCAGCCATTCGAGCGACAATCCGGCGGCGAACAGGCTGCCCAGGATGTCGGCGAGCGGGTGCATGAATTGGATGGTCCGCGCATTGCCGAGTTGCGCCTGCGGATCGGCGTAGTCGCTCGGGTCGTCGAAGGCCAGGCCGTCTGGCTCGAAATACGGCGCGAGCCATCCGGGCCGGCCCTCCTGTCCCGGCGCTTCGTCGCCGAAGACGGCGGCGGCCGGGTGCATGTCGGCGTAATAGAGGTGGCCGCCGGGCCGGAGGAAGTGGCCGACGATGCGCGCCCATTCGGCGACGTCCGGGTGCCAGCAGAGCGTGCCCCAGGTCGTGTAGACGAGGTCGAAGCTGGCCGGTTCCGGGATCGCTTCGCGCGCATCGTAGATGTTGGCGAGCACGAACCGGGCGGAAAGCCCTAGCGTGGCGGCGTTTTGCCGGGCGGCGTCGATCCCGGTAGGCGAGAAGTCGAGCCCGGTCACCTCGGCGCCGCGGCTTGCCAAGACCAGGCTGTCATGGCCGAAATGGCATTGCAGGTGCAGCACGCGCAGCCCGCCGACCGGGCCGAGTTCTGCCTCCTCGATGGCGTTCATCCGCACCGCGCCGGCGCGGAAGCGGGCGAGGTCGTATTCCGGGACGGCGCGATGCACCGTCACCCGCTCGTCCCAGTTGGCGCGGTTGAGGGTCAGCCAGTCAGGGTCCGCCATGGATCGTCAGCACGGTGCCGTTGGTGTAGGCGGAGCGCGGGCTGGCGAGGAAGGCGACGGCGGCGCCGATCTCCTCCGGCTCGGCGGCGCGGCCGTAGGCCATGCCGGCGCAGAGGTCGCGCCAGCGGTCGGCATCGCCCAGCTCGGTTTCGGCGCGATGGCGGAGCAGGCGCTCGAGCCGCTCGGTTGCGACCGGGCCGGGATTGATCGCCATAGCGCGCACCCCGTCCTTCTGGGCGAAGCGGCCGAGCGAGCGGGTGAAGCCCATGAGCGCGGCGTTGCCGGCGGCGCCGGCGATGTAGCCGGGGTCGAAACTCTCGCCGGCGGCGCCGACCACGTTGATGATCACGCCGCGGCGCTTTTGCAGCACGGGGTAGAGGGCGCGCGACAGCGAGATGAAGCCGAACACTTTGAGGTCCCAGGCCGCACGCAGCGTGTCGTTGTCGACGGCGAGCAGGCTGCCGGGCGGGATTGCGCCGGCGTTGTTGACCAGGATGTCGAGCTCGCCGGCCGCTTCGGCGACGCGCTCGACTTCGGCCTGGCGCGCGAGGTCGGCGGCGATGATTTCGACGCGGACTTGCCGCTTGGCGCGGATGCGGTTGGCGGCGTCCTCGAGGGTGGCCGGGTCGCGGGCGACGATGATCACGTCGCAGCCTTCTTCGGCGAGGATTTCGGCGCTGGCGCGGCCGATCCCCTTCGAGCCGCCGGTGATCAATGCGCGCTTGCCAGTCAGATGCAGGTCCATAGAGCGAGCTTAGCTGGATGCGGGCGATTGTTCCAGGAGCGGCGGCCGGCGCGAGCGGAACTGGTCGGCGATGACCACCCCGGCGGCGGCGAGCAGCATCAGGGACGCCATGGGCCGCGCCGTCCCGTCGCTCAGAATGCCGACCAGGCCACCGGCGAGGGCGGCGAGACAGAATTGCAGCGTGCCCATCAGCGCCGAGGCGCTGCCCGCCTGGGCCGCGTGGCGTGACAAGGCGCCGACGGCCGAGTTGGGCATGATCAGCCCCATGCTGCCCAGGGTGATCATGATCGGCGGCACGATCCCGAATATGCCACCGGCGTGGAACACCGCGCAGCCGAAAAGGGTCAGCGCCGCAAGGACGTAGCTGACCACCGCGCCACGCAGGATCCGGCCGGCGCCGAAGCGATGCAGGAGGAACGGGTTGATCTGGCTGGCGATGACGTAAAATGCGGCCGAGGCGCCGAACAGCATGCCGAAATGCTCGGGCGACAAGCCCACCTCGCCGATCAGCACGGTCGGCGAGCCGCCGATATAGGCGAACATGCCGAACATGCCGCAGCCGCCCATCGCCGCGTAGGCGAGGAAGATCCGGTCCTGCCCGACATGGAGGTAGCGCTGGACGAGACCGGCGGCGCCGAGCCGGACCCGGTCGCGCTCGGCCAGCGTGTCCGGCAGCTTGAGCCAGACGAGGACGAGGCAGACCGCGCCATAGGCGGCGGCGAACCAGAAGATCAGCCGCCATGAGGCGAACGTCAGCAGCAGGCCGCCCAGGCTTGGAGCGAGGATCGGCGCGGCGCCCATGACCAGGATCAGGCGGGACATCAGCCGGGCCGCCTCGTGCCCATCGGCGAGGTCGCGGACCACGGCGCGCGGAATGACCATGCTGGCGGAGGCGGCGAAAGCGGTGACGAAACGCAGCACGGCGAGGCTGGCGAGGTTGGGCGAGAGGGCGCAGCCGGCGGAGCACAGTGTATAAAGCAGCGTCCCGGCGACCAGCGGGCCGCGCCTGCCGTATCGGTCCGAGAGCGAACCCTGGGTCAGTTGCCCGATCGCGAGGCCGGTGAACCATGTGGCCAGGGTGATCTGGGCGGTGCCTGGCGCGGTGTGGAACGACGCCTCGATCGAGGGAAAGGCGGGCAGGTACATGTCCGTGCTGAGCGGTCCCACCGCGGTCAGGAAGCCGAGCAGGATCGGGAGCCACGCGGGGTAGGTTTTGGACAAGATGGGGCTTTCTACGGGCCGATTTGCGATCTTGCAGAACGATGCATCGCCGGATCAAGCCCGGCGATCAAGAGTTCAGTCGTCGTCGCGCGAGATGCGGACCAGGACGTCGCGTTTGCCGACGTGGTTGGCCGGGCTGACGATGCCTTCCTTCTCCATTTGCTCGATCAGCTTGGCCGCGCGATTGTAGCCGATGGCGAGGTGGCGCTGGATGAAGCTGGTGCTGGCCTTGCCTTCGCGGGCGACTAGGGCGACGGCTTGGTCGAACAGGCCCTTTTCGCTGTCGCCGGCGGCGGCGATGCCGGAGAGCGCGGGATTGGCGCCGGAGTCTTCGGATTCGTTGACCCCCTCGGTGATCTCGTCGTCATAGGTGGGTTCGGCCTGGGCGCGCAGGAATTCGACGATTTCTTCCACTTCGCTGTCGCGCACGAAGGGGCCGTGCACGCGGGAAATGCGGCCGCCGCCCGCCATGTGCAGCAGATCGCCCATGCCGAGGAGCTGCTCGGCCCCCTGCTCGCCAAGGATGGTGCGGCTGTCGAATTTGCTGATCACCTGGAACGAGATGCGGGTGGGGAAGTTGGCCTTGATGGTGCCGGTGATGACGTCGACGGAGGGCCGCTGGGTCGCCATGATGACGTGGATGCCGGCGGCGCGCGCCATCTGGGCGAGGCGTTGGACGGCGGCTTCGACCTCCTTGCCGGCGACCATCATCAGGTCGGCCATCTCGTCGATGACGACGACGATGTAGGGCAGCAGGGAGAGGGCGAGGGGCTGGTTTTCGAAGACGGGGCGGCCGGTTTCGCTGTCGAAGCCGACTTGCACCTGCCGGGTCGGCACTTTGCCGGCGGCGAGCCATTCGGAGACTTTCTCATTGTAGCCGCCGACGTTGCGGACGCCGAGCCCGCTCATCGCCCGGTAGCGGCGCTCCATCTCGCGCGTGGTCCATTTCAGGGCGGAGACGGCTTTGGCCGGCTCGGTGACGACGGGGGCCAGCAGGTGCGGGATGCCTTCGTAGACCGAGAGCTCCAGCATCTTCGGGTCGATCATGATCATCCGGCACTGGTCCGGCGACATGCGGAACAGCAGGCTGAGGATCATGGCGTTGATGCCGACCGACTTGCCCGACCCGGTGGTGCCGGCGATCAGCAGATGCGGCATGCGCGCGAGGTCGGCGATCACCGGGGCGCCGCTGATGTCCTTGCCCAAAGCGAGGGCGAGCTTGGCCGGATGGCTGCGCCAATCCGGCGTCTCCAGCAGCTCGGATAGAAAAACGGTCTCGCGCGTCTCGTTCGGCACCTCGATGCCGATCACGTTGCGGCCGGGCACGGTGGCGATGCGGACGGCGGTGACGGAGAGGCTGCGGGCGACGTCGTCGGCAAGGCCGATCACGCGGGCGCTGCGGATGCCGGGCGCCGGCTCAAGCTCGTAGAGGGTGACGACGGGGCCGGGACGGATCTCGCGGATGGCGCCCTGGACGCCGTAATCGCTCAGCACGCTTTCGAGCAGCCTGGCCTTGGCCTGCAGCGAGTCCTCGGTAGGGCCGTTATCGGCGCGGGGCGGCGGACGCTTGAGGAGGGAGAGCGGCGGGAACTGCCAGCCGTTTTCCACGAGCGGCAGGCTCGGCTGCACCGGCGGCGGGGGCTTGCGCTGCTGCAGGGCGATTTTCGGGCGCTGCAACTCCTCGGGGCGGGGCGAGGGCAGCGGCGCCGGGCTTTCCAGGTCGTCTGCCGCTTTTGGCGGAACCGAGGGTGCCGGTCGCGGACGGGGCCGCGGGGCGACGGCGGCCTCGGGCTCGTACGGGTCGGCCATGCCAGGGCCGAGGCGCTGCGTGAGCCCGGCGAAGAAGCCGGCCGCCTCGCGCCCGCCGCGGACCGAGCCGCGCGCGACCCCCATGGCGCTATGCCCGGCGGCGCGCCACTCGCGCCCGGTCAAGCCAAGCCCGAGCAGCACCAAAACCAGCGCGAACACGCCGGCGACGACGCGCACCGCCAAGCCGCCCGCCGGGCCGAGCAGGCCGGCCCCCATGGAAGCCAGCGTGGTGTTGAGCGCGCTGCCGATCGCGCCGCCCAATCCGGCCGAGGCGGACCAGTTGGCCGGGCCGGAGAAGGCGGCGAGCACGGCGGCCGCAGCGGGCAAGGCGAGCAGCGTCGTCAGCAGCCGGATGGCGAACTGCAGATGCGGCCGGTTGAGCAGGCGCCACGCCCAGGCAAACATCGCCAGCGGCAACAGGACCGAGGCGAGCCCGAAGCTTTGGACCAGCACATCGGCCATCCCGGCGCCGACGAGGCCGACCCAATTGCTCGGGTGCCGGGAAGTCGCGGTGTCGAGCGACGGATCGTGCGGATTGTAGCTGAGCAGGGCCAGTAGCAGGAGCACGGCCAGGAGGGCGAGCGCGATGCCACCGAGCTGCCCGAGCCGATGGCGCATTACTTGGCGGATTTCGGGGGAGGCGAAAGCTGTGCTCATGTCTGGGTAGAGCTTACCCGCAAAAGCACCTGGAAAGAACCCGATTCTCGCCCGGATGGGTTAAGCTCGGATCAGTGTGCCTATGCCGCCATCGGTGAACATTTCGAGTAGGCAGGCATGCGAGACACGCCCGTCCAGGATCACGGCGCCGACCACGCCCTTGCGGACGGCTTGGACGCAATTCTCCACTTTTGGGATCATGCCGCCGGTGATCACGCCGCTGGCGACGGCGGCCTCGACCTGTTCGATGGTCATGTCTGGGATCAGCCGCTTTTCCGCGTCGAGCACGCCGGGGACGTCGGTCAGCATCAGCAGGCGCTGCGCGCCCAACGCCCCGGCGACGGCGCCGGCCACGGTGTCGGCGTTGATGTTGTAGGTCTGGCCGTCGTCGCCGACCGCGACCGGCGCGATCACCGGGATAAGGCCAGCGCCGGTGAGCGCGTGGATTACCCGGACGTCGACATGCGCCGGCTCGCCGACGAAGCCGAGGTCGAGCGCGCGCTCGATATGGCTCTCGGGATCCTGCACGGTGCGGCGCAGCTTGCGGGCGCGGATCAGGTTGCCGTCCTTGCCGCAGATGCCGACGGCCAGCGCGCCGGCCTGGTTGATCAGCCCTGCCACGTGTTTGTTGACGGTGCCGGCCAGCACCATCTCGACCACTTCGACCATGGCGGCGTCGGTGACCCGGAGGCCATCGACGAAGCTGGACTGGATGGCGAGGCGCTTGAGCATGGCGTTGATCTGCGGGCCGCCGCCATGGACGACGACCGGATTGACGCCGACCTGCTTGAGCAGCGCGATGTCGCGGCCGAACTGGACGGCGAGATGCTCGTCGCCCATTGCGTGGCCGCCATATTTGATGACGATCGTCACCCCCGCGTAGCGGCGCAGGAACGGCAGGGCTTGCACGAGGATACCGGCCTGCTCCGCCGCTTCCTGTAACTTATCGGGGGGCAAGGGCATGGTGTCTCCGGTGTTGGTGCCGCGGCAGACTTGCCAACCGGGTCGCTTGGGTCAAGCCGGTCGAACGCTGACGCATCGTAATCAGGGGGGTTTACGCTCTCCTTGCACGCAGTTAGAGATGCCTGCCTAACGGCGCGTCGACTGGCGTAGGCTGCAAGCCGCGTAATCCCCAGTGTAGGGCGAGGCGGGTCCGATGATTTGCGCTCGAGTGATACGACGGCTCGCACGCTTGCCTTGGATTTCGCCAGCCGTCGGCGAAGCGCAAAGATGAAACAGAGAGCGGGGACCTTGTCACCGACCTACAACCGCGCCGGCGCGTCAACGTCGGCGGCTATCGCGCCCGAGTTGCCGGCATTGGCGATCGTGGCGGTCGTTTATGCGGTGATGTGGCTCGCGGTGAGCCCGCTGGACAACACGCCGGTGCTGGACGACTGGGTTTACGCGCTGTCAACGAAGTCGATCTTGGAGACGGGCCGCTTCACCCTACCGCTCCCGTCATCGGCGAACTTCATTGTCCAAGCGTATTGGGGAGCCTTGTTCTGCCTGCCGTTCGGCTTCTCGTTCGAGGCGCTTCGCACTTCGACATTCGTCGCTGGCATGGCTGGCCTGCTGGCGTTTTATCTCATGCTCCGCGAGCTTGGAGCCGCGCGGCCGCTCGCGGTGATCGGTGCGCTGACGCTGGCTGCCAACCCGCTCTACCTCAGGTTTTCGGCCAGCTACATGACGGACGTCCCGTTCACCGCCCTGTCTGCTATCGCGCTGATGCTCTACGTCCGCGGCGTGCGGAGAGGCAGCGACCTGTTGGTCGTCGCAGGATATATAGGCGCCCTGCTTGCTATCATGGTTCGGCAGTTCGCCCTCGTCCTGCCACTTTCGTTCGGCGTCGCGCACGTGCTTCGACACCGGTTCAGCTTGCGCTCGATTGCAATCGGCGTCTTACCTCTTCTGGCGTGTGTGGCGATCCATCTCGGCTATGAGCATTGGCTTATCGTCACGGGGCGGGAGCAGGTGCTCGCGACTCCGCTTTTAGGTCTGTTCACCGATGATCCGACAGGATTTTTTTGGCGCATCAAGTCCATCGGCACGGCGATGCTGCCGTATTTTGGGTTTTTTACCGCCCCGCTGATCGCCGCCGCGCTGCTGACCCGGCGTTTCTGGTTGCCGGCGACAAGACTCGGCCTGTCGATCGTGGCAATTGGCGTCGTGATCGTCGGTCTGGTCTGGATTAAGGCGGTCGGGCTGACCGTTGGTCCTGCAGCCGATCCATGGTTCCCGAACACCTTAACCCCGTATGGCGTCGGCCCCCTGTTCATTCCGGAGGGTGATCGCCCTAATGCGGGCTACCTGGTGTATCCAAGCACGGCGGCGGCATGGCGCGTCATCACAGCCTTAAGCTGCTTTGCGACCGCGGCGCTGATGACGCTTGCGGCCGGGCTGGTGGTCCAAATCGTCGCACGGTTTGGGAAACAGGGCAGCGCCAAAGAGATGTGGCCCGCGGCGCTCATGTTGTGCTCGGCGACCTCGTACGCTGCCGCCATGCTGTGGTTGGGCGGTGTGACCTCCACCTATGACCGCTATCTTATATTCCTGGTCGTCCCGCTATCTGGCTTCGTCGTCAGCGCGTCGACCGCTCGCCCGGGACCAAGCCGGTCGTGGTCTGGTCTCGCCCTACCCGGCTTGATATTGGTCCTTATGGCGTTGTTTTCGGTCGGGGCGACGCACGACTACCTGGCTTGGAACCGGGCAAAATGGCGAGCGGTGGACTTCCTGGCCGACCGGGGGGTGCCCCCCACGAAGATCGACGCCGGGTATGAATACAGCGGTTGGGTTCTATTCGATCCCAACGCCAAAGTCGTTATTCCAAGCGGTTACTACAAAGCGCCCGGTGACGACTATATCGTTACGATGGGACCCAAGCACGGCTATGAGGTGCTGCGCAATTTCTCCTTCTCGCATTGGCTCTGGCCGAAGGCGTCAGCGATCGACCTTCTGCGCCGCGCCCCGACGCAATAGGCGGTCGCGGCTTACGCCGCCAATCCAGCCAGTTCCGCCCGCAGTTCATCGATCCCCTGCCCGGTCTCGCTGCTCGTCGTGGCGACCCAGGGGTAGGCTGCCGGATGCTTGCGGGCGAGGGCGGCCGCTTCGGCCTGCTTGCGGGCGAGTGCGCCGAGCTTGGTGCCGTCGGCTTTCGTGAGCACGAGCTGATAAGTCACCGCGGCGCGGTCGAGCAGGTCCATCACGGTCAGGTCCGAGGCTTTCAGCTCGATCCGGCTGTCCAGCAGCAAGATCACACGCTGCAGCGTCGGGCGGCCGCGCAGATAGTCGAACATCAGGCCCTGCCAGTCCGCCTTGATGTCCTTGGCGGCCTGCGCGTAGCCGTAGCCGGGCATGTCGACGAGGGTGAGCCGGTCGCCCAAATCGAAAAAATTGAGCTGCCGCGTGCGGCCGGGCGTGTTCGAGGCCCGCGCGAGGGCGCGGCGGCCGGTCAGGGCGTTGACCAAGCTCGATTTGCCGACGTTGGAGCGGCCGGCGAAGGCGATCTCGGGCAGACCCGGCGGCGGGAGCTGATCTTGCCGCTCGGCGGCGAAGACGAACCGGCACTCCTGGGCGAAGAGCAGCCGGCCTGCTTCGATCGCTTCCGGGGTTAGGACCGGGCCATTTGCGGTTTCTTGGTCAGTTTCGCCCGCCGCATGATCGTCCATTGTTGCGCCATGGTCAGGGTGTTGTTCCAGCTCCAATAGATCACCAGCCCGGCCGGGAAGCGCGCCAGCATGAAGGTGAAGATGATCGGCATGAACTGGAAGATCTTCGCCTGCACCGGGTCCGGCGGCGGCGGGTTCAGCTTTTGCTGGAAGAACATCGTGCAGCCCATGATCAGCGGCCAGACGCCGAGATGCAGGAAGGGCGAATAGGCCGCCGGGTCCCAGGGGATGAGGCCGAACAGGTTGAAGACATTGGTCGGGTCGATCACCGAGAGGTCGTGGATCCAGCCGAAGAACGGGGCGTGCCGCATCTCGATGGTGACGAAGATCACCTTGTAGAGCGAGAAGAACACCGGGATCTGGACCACCATCGGCAGGCAGCCGGCGGCCGGATTGACCTTCTCGGATTTGTAGAGGGTCATGATCTCCGACTGTATCTTCTGCGGTTCGTCCTTGTACCGCTCGCGGATGGCCTGCATCTTCGGGCCGAGCAGCTTCATCTTGCTCATCGACCGGTAGGATTTGTTGGCCAGCGGGAAGAACAGCGCCTTGACGAACACGGTGAAGATCATGATCGCGATGCCGAAATTGCCGACCACGTGATACAGCCAGTCCAGCGCGTAAAAAATCGGCTTGGTGAGGAACCAGAACCAGCCGAAATCCACCGCCTTCCAGAAATCGGTGATCTTGTATTCGGCCTGGTAATGGTCGAGCAGTTGGACCACCTTGGCGCCGGCGAACACGTGCATCGTCGAGGATGCGGCAGCGCCGGGGGCGGCGGTGATCGGGTCGTCGGTCACCACATCCACCTGGTAGCGGTCGGCGCCGTTTTCGGTCAGGTGCCGGAACGCCGCCTGCACAGGCACGGTCTGGTCCGGGACGAGGGCGGTCAGCCAGTATTTGTCGGTGATGCCGACCCAGCCGCCGGTCGACTTCATGTCCAGGCTCGGGCCGCCGCTGTTTTTGTCCGCTTCCGACTTCGACTTGTCGTAGGTCTGCTCCTGAAGCTGGCCGTTGAGCACGCCAAGCAGGCCCTCGTGCAAAAGGTAATAGCCCGCGGTGACCGGCTTGTAGTCGCGGCGGATCCGCGCCCAGGGACGTACCGATATCGACGCCGTGCCGTTGTTCTGCACCGTCTGCTGGACGGTGAACATGTAATTGTCGTCCACCGACACCACGAGCTGGAACACCTGGCCTGCACCGTTATCCCAGGACAAGGTGACCGGATGGGCGTTCGTGAGCTCGGAGCCGGCGGGGACGGTCCAGACCGTATTCAGGTCGGGCACCTTCACGCCGTCGCCGGTCCAGCCGAACTGCACGTAATAGGGTTGCGGGTCGGCACGCGGCTCGAGCACGCGGACGAGCGGGCTCTCGGGCGAGACCTCCTCGTGGTAGTCGCGCAACACGAGATCGTCGAAGCGGCCGCCGGCAAGGTTCAGGCTGCCGCTGACTTTCGGGGCGTTGAGCGGCAGGCGCGGCACGTCCTTCTGGTCCTGCGGCGGCGCCACGGCGACGGGCTGGGTGCCGGGGAAGGCCGGGTTGGTGACGGCCGGCGTGGTCAGCTTGCTCGGCGTGGATGCCGTGTTCTCGGCGACCTGCGGCTTGGGCTGATGCGGCAGCAGGAACTGGAACCCGAGCAGGATCATCACCGAGATGGCGATAGCGAGGAAAAGACGGTTCTGGTCCATTAGCTAGCCGTCGCTTTCGGGTGGCAGAGGCAGCGTGGGCCGTGCCGCTCAGGCACCGGGTCGTAGCCGCCGGGGTTCCAAGGATTGCAGCGCAACACGCGGCCGGAGGCCATGAAGGCGCCGCGCAGGGCGCCATGGCTGTGGAGCGCTTCGATGGCGAACTCGCTGCAGCTCGGCTCGAACCGGCAATGTGCGCCGATGAAGGGCCGCAGCGTCCATTGATAGATGCGCACCAGGATGACGAGGAGCGTGCTCATGGCAGGGCGCCGACCTTGCCGAGGGCGCGGCGGAAATCCTCTTTGAGCTTCTCGAACGGGCGGTCCCGGGTGGCGTCGCGGCCGATCAGCACGAGATCGACCCCGCTCACTTGCGTGTCGGCAAGGACCGCACGCGCCGCTTCGCGCAGCCGGCGGCGCGTGCGGTTGCGCACGACGGCGTTGCCAACCTTTTTGGTGACCGTGAAGCCTAGGCGCGCCGGCGCATCGTCGCCGCGCGCCAGGGATTGCAGCACGAGGCCCGGCGCTGGCGCCTTGCGTCCTTTGCCGGCGACCAGCAAAAACTCGGCCCGCCGGGTCAGCCGCGTCTTTGGTTCCGGCGTCATCAGTCAAGTCTTAGGCGGACAGGCGCTTGCGACCCTTGGCCCGCCGGTTAGCCAGCACCTTGCGGCCGCCGACGGTGGCCATGCGGGCGCGAAAGCCGTGGCGGCGCTTGCGGACCAGCTTGGATGGTTGATAGGTGCGCTTCACAACAAACTCCGATTGGCAAAGGGCTTTGGCCGGCGGGGCAGAACTCAGGGAGCGCGATCACACGCGCTTGCGGCCGCCGCCGCGGTCGGCGCGGCTTATAGGCGCGGCCCGGCTCGGTCGTCAACGTACCTCGGCGCCAGCCCACCTCGTCCTGGCGGTAAAACCGGGCTCGGAACAAGTCTTCCGCGCTTTCTCCGTTACTTAGTCTGTTGTAGAAGATCGAGATGTGTCGGAACGTACAAACATCATCCCGCTAGCTTCTACGTTGCTCAGGGCCGACTAGGCGGCTCGATGGCGGCCGCCCCCGTCTGTCTCTACTCTGGCAAGCCGAATACGCGAAATGCGGGACGCAACTTGGGCCTTGACGTCGCACGCGCCGGGGCAGTCTCCACCGTCTTGTTGTCCCACCTGCTGCTCCAAATGCTGGACAGCAACAAGGCCGCGTCGTTCACGCTGATCTATACAGGGCGTGCCGCAGTCGAGCTGTTCTTCTCGTTAAGCGGCTTCCTGATCGGCGGATTGCTCATCGATTTGGCGCAACGCGGCCCTTCCGCAGGCAGGGTTGCCGGTTTCTGGTTCCGTCGATGGATGCGCACGCTGCCGCTCTACTACTTTGTGCTCTGGTTTGCCACTAAGTACTTCGGTCAATCGGAGCCACACGCATGGTTGTTCTTGCAGAACTTCTATCCTGATGAATTCAAGCTGGTGCCGGTTGCCTGGTCGCTGGCGCTCGAAGAGAGTTTTTACTTATTTTTCCCGATACTGATGCTAGCTGCGGTGCGTGCCGTACGCGGCGGCATTCGGCTGGTCGCATCGATTGCTCTCTTCCTGATCGTGGCGTGCACGGCGGCCCGTGCGGCCGACGCCTATGGATTGCTGCATACCGGCTGGACCGATGTCGGCGAGAATCCCCTGATGCGCATGGACTGTGCGGCTTATGGCGTGCTCGCTTGCTGCCTCTATCGTCGGTGTCCGTCGGAGACGACGCGGCTGATACGTCATCGCGGATGCCCAGCACTCATCATCTGCCTCATGTTCGCCGCGTTATGGGGCGCCCCGTTCGTCTGGGCCATGTCGAATTGGGAGCGGTTCGTGCAGCGCCCCGATCTCGTGGCCGTGGGCCGCGTCTGGCTCATTTTGCAGGACAGCACGCTCGAGCTCGTATTTGCCGCGGCCGTTTTGATTTTGTTCGTGCTCAGCCGGAACCGCCTTGGGGCGAGCAGGTTGGCCTGGTGCGTCCGCCAAGTCAGCCTGCTCTCCTATTCAAGTTACCTCGTGCATGGGATGGTGATCTTGCTCATTGAGCACGCCGGGCTGGCGCCCGGGCTGCCAAGGCTCGTCACACAATTGCTCATGACGCTGGTGGTTTCCGCCTGCACCTACTTTGCGGTCGAGCGGCCGTTTTTAGCTCTGCGCGATTTCCTGTCCTGGCAGCGCAAACCCGCCGCCGCGCCGCAGACAAGCGGAGATTGATACGCACGCGCCCGGCAACTCTCAATTGCACTGCGTGTTCATTGCTGATGCGGTGCAAGCGCCGTGCGAGTAGTCAATTGCGATGAGGAAAGCTGTTCCGCTCATTTCCCTGGTCGGCGGCGGGGCCGCGTTCGGCGCATCGGGGGCGGTGCTCGGCGCGGCGAGGTTCGGCGTGCCGTTTTTGCCGGCGGCGCTGGTGGCCGCCTGCTGCGCCGGGTTGCTGGTGCACGCTGCCATTCAGCGGGCGCGGCCGGCACCTTCGCCGGTGCTCGAAAGCCGGGTTCAGGAGCTCGAGGAGACGGCCGCAACCCTGCGGCACGATTTGCGGGGGGTGCTTTCGCCGGCCCTGATGCTGTCCGAACGGCTGCTGCGCAGCGAGGACCCGGCGGTCCGCCGGGCCGGGCAGGTGGTGGTGCGATCGGTCGAGCGGGCGGTGGACCTGCTGGGCAAGGGCGAGGCAACGGCAGGAGAAGCAGGCGCGGCGGACGCGGCGGCGTCACCAGCACGATCGCCCGTTGCCGGAATCGGCGCGCCAGGACCGTGACACGGCGCGGGTCGGCCCGCACGAGCACGTGTTCCTCCCGCCAGCCCCGTCCCTGGCCGATGCCTGGCCAGTGTGAGGTCGATCGCAGCCACTGGCCGAGCGCCCGGTTCATCCGGCGGTTCCATCCGTCCGGCCGGCGGCGGCTATAGGGGTTCCAGGCGGTCAGGAAGGCTCCGGCTCGGCCGCCCAGCAAGCGATCGACGTCTGGGCTGCGCCGGCCGATGCGGGCGATGGCGCACGCGGCGCCGTAGGCGGTCTCCCGGTACGCGCGGAGCTGGATTATTCCTCGCGTTCCCCAAACTCGGTGTCACGATGCACGTGCACCGACATGAGCAGGCCGAAGCCGAACATGACGGTGAGCAAGGCGGACCCGCCGTGCGAGACGAGGGGCAGCGGCACGCCACCGACTGGGATCACGCCCATCACCATGGCGAGGTTTACGAAGCAATACATGAAGAAGTTGACGGCGATGCCGAGCGCCAGCAGGCGTCCATACTGGTGCCGGCAGCGCAGCGCGATGCCCATCGCGCCCAGGACGATGGTCGACAGCAAGGCGATCACCGCAAGGCTGCCGACCAGCCCAAATTCCTCGGCGATCATCGTGAAGATGAAGTCGGTCTGCTTCTCCGGCAGGAAGTCCAGGTGCGCCTGGGTGCCTTGGAGGAAGCCCTTGCCCCAGAGTCCGCCAGACCCAAGCGCGATCTTCGACTGGATGATGTTGTAGCCGGCGCCGAGCGGGTCGCTTTCCGGATTGAGGAAGGTGGTGATCCGGGCCCGCTGGTAATCGTGCAGGTGGTTGAAGGCGAACTGCGCGACGAACGGGATCGGGATGACGATCAGCGCCATCTTCCACCACCGCAGCCCGGCGGCGACCACGATCGAACCGCCGACGATGGCGCAGATCACCGCGGTCCCAAGGTTGGGCTCCTTGAGGATCAGCCCGACCGGGACGGCGATCATGATCGCCGGCGGGATCAGGAAGAGCGGGTTGGCGATCCGCTCCCAGCTCGCCTTGTGAAACCAGGCGGCGAGCGCCATCGCCAGGCCGATCTTGGCGAGTTCGCTCGGCTGCAGCTGCAGGCTGCCGAACTCGATCCAGCGCTGCGCCCCCTTGCCCACGTGGCCGATCCGCAGCACCAGGACCAGCAGCGCGATCGAGACGGCGTAGACCGGGTAGGAGAAGCGGGCGATGAAGCGGATGTCGAGCATCGCGATCGACAGCATCATGATCAGGCCGAAGCCGAAGCGGACGATGTGCTTGTAGGCGTAGGGCTCGGGGCTGCCACCGCCGGCGGAGTAGAGTGCCACGTAGCCGACGCCGGCCAGCAGGCAGAGTAGCATGACGTAGGACCAGCTCACGCGCATGAGCTTGGTGAGCAGGCCGAAGGACGGTTCGGCCCGGATCAGCCTGCGGGCGGTAATCATGTTCGTTCGGCGAGGCGCTGGCCCGGGCTTTCGGTGTGGTTCACCGGGTCACGGGTCAAGACGTCGACCATGATGTCGCGGGCGAGCGGCGCCGCCGCGGCCGCCCCGGCATTACCGTGCTCGACGACGACGGAGACCGCGTAGCGGGGCGCATCGAACGGGGCGTAGCAAACGAACAGCGCGTGCGGGCGGAACTCCCAGGGCAGGTTTTCCGACCGGAAGCCGTGCTCGCGGGCTTCTCGCGACACCCTTCGCACTTGCGTCGAGCCGGTCTTGCCGGCGAGTTGCATGCCGGCGAGCGGCAGACGGCCCTGCGGCGCGGTGCCGCCGGCCTCGTTGACCACCGCCCACATGCCCTCGCGCAGCAAGTGCAAGGTCTTTTCCGGCAGGCCGAGTTCGGGCCACTCGGCCTGTGTCACCCCCGGCTGCATCGCCCCGCCGAGGGTGCGGGTCAGATGCGGCTGCACCGAGCGCCCGGTGGCGACGCGCGAGACATAGGTGCAGAGTGCCAGCGGGGTGGTCTGGATATAGCCCTGGCCGATGCCGCAGCTGATCGTGTCGCCAATATTCCAGGGATGGCCCTTGCTCATGCGCCACTCCCTGGTCGGCATCAGGCCCTTCTTGGTGCCGGGCAGCTCGATGTCGAGGTCGACGCCAATGCCGTAGCGGTTGGCCATGGCGGCGACGCGGTCGATGCCGCAGCGCCGGGCGAGCTCATAGAAGAAAACATCGCAGCTATGCTTGAGCGCGTTGCGCACGTCGAGCGCGCCGTGCCCGTACTTGCTCCAGCAATGGAAGCGCGTGTCGCCGACATCGAGGTAGCCGGGGCAGGTGATGCGGTCGCCGGGTCCGATAATGTGGCCGTCTAAGCCGGCCGAGCCCACGACCATCTTGAAGGTCGAACCGGGCGCGTAGAGCCCGGAGGTGGCCTTGTTGATCAGCGGGGCGCGGCGGTTGTTGGTCCATTGCAGCCACTGCGCCTGGCTCACGCCCTTGTCGAACAGGCTCGGGTCGAAGCTCGGGTTGGTGGTCATGGCGAGCACCTCCCCGTTGCGGCAGTCCATCACGACGGCCGACGCGCTCTCATCGCCGAGCCGGCGCAACACGGTGTTCTGCAGCGCGACGTCGATGGTCAGGCCCAGATCCTTGCCCTGGGTGCCCTCGACCCGGTCGAGCTCGCGTATCACCCGGCCGACGGCGTTCACCTCCATCTGCACCGAGCCCGCCTTGCCGCGCAGCTCGACGTCCTTGGCCTTTTCCATGCCGGCGCGGCCAATGCGGATGCCAGGCAGCGCCAGCATGGGGTCGTTGCCCATATCGGCTTCGCTCGGCGGCGCGACGTAGCCGACCACGTGGGCGAGCGAGGGGCCCTCCGGATAGAGCCTTGTGGTCCCGACATCGACGTAGATGCCCGGCAGGTCCGGCGCGTTGACCTCGATGCGCGCCATCTCCTCCCAGCTGAGGAATTCGCGCACGATGACCGGGATGAAGCGCCGCCGGTGCCGCAGCTCGCGGTCGACCCGCGCGCGCTCGTGATCGGCAAGCGGGACGAGACGGGCGAAGGAGTCGAGCGTGGCATTGACGTCCGGGGTCTCTTCTGCGGTCAGCAGCGCCCGCCAGTTCAGCTTGTTGCCGGCGACGACGACGCCGAAGCGATCGAGGATGCGGCCGCGCGGCGGGGTGGTCAGGCGCGAACTGATCCGATTGCTTTCGGCGAGCGTGGCGTAGCGCCCGCCGTCCACGACCTGCTCCTGATAGAGCTTCGCGCTCAGCGTGCCGAACACGCCGAGCTGTCCGACGCCGACCAGCAGCGCCCGGCGCGTGAACACGCCGACGACCTTGTTCTCTTTTTTGAACGGACTCACGCCTGTTCCGGTGCGGCCAGGCCGCGATGGGCGTGGGTGAACATCGTCGCCAACGCCGGGTAGCACCCGGCGGACACGCCGAATTGCAGCAGCGCCGGGCCGGGCGGCAGCAGGCGGAAGGTCAGCAGGCTGGTCAGCGCCCAGGTCAGGAACGCGGCCCCTGCCGCCACGGCGACGAAGGCCAGCCAGACCAGCACGAAGCCCTGCGACGCGAGCAGGCGGCGCGCCCGCATGGCGATGCCATGCACCATCAAGAGCACGAGGACGGTCTCGCCCAATGGCGCTAGTCCGAGCAGGTCGGCCAGCACGCCGAGCAGGAAGACCGCCGCCGGCGGCATGCTGTCGGGCCGGAACACGGACCAGAAGAACACGCAGGCGAGAGCCGATGCGGCCTGCAACTGCGGCTGCCCAGGCAGGCCGAGCGGGGCTGCCAGGAACAGCAGCAGCAGGGCGGTGCAGGAGGCCGGGAAAGCACGCCGCGACGCCGCGTCCAGCATGCGCCAGAGCGTCAGGCGGGGGCGGATTCCGGGGAGGCGTTCAGTCATCATGCATCCCGTCACCTTCGCACACCGGCCAGCTTCGGATCCGGCTTGGCCGCGGATTCCGGCGGAACGACGCCGCCGAGTCCATAATCGAAGATGCGCACGACTTCCAGCCGGTCCAGCCGCGCCGCGGTTTCGACCTCGGGGACGTTGTTCGCGCTGTAGTGGACAGTGCCGACCGGCAGGCCTGCCGGAAACGCGTTGGCTTCGGCAGACGTCACCACCCGCTCGCCCTCGGCGGGCATGACGCCCTCCGGCCAGTACATCAGCCGCGGCCGGGCGCTGTTGGTGCCGACCAAGATCGCCCGCGCCCGGCTGTTCTCCAGCGTGACCGGGATCCGGCTGTTGATATCGGTCAGCAGCAGCACGCGTGCGCTGCGGGCGCCAACCTCGGTGACCCGGCCGACCAGGCCGCGATCGTCGAGCGCGATTTGGCCTTGGGTGAGCGCGCTGTTCGGGCCGACCGCCAGCAGCACCGAGCGCGCGTAAACCCCGCCGGCGTCGGCGACCACGCGGGCGGTCACGTAAGAGGGCGCGGGATCGGGAACCCAGTGCAGATTGGCCTTGAGCGCCGCGTTCTCTGCGTCCAGCGCCAGCGCCACGGCCTGCCAGCGGCGGAGATTGTCGTTCTCCTGGCGCAGCCGGCGGTTCTCCGAGCGCATCGACCAGAGCTGTTGGACATCCTCGGCCGCGTCGCGCGCCCGGGCCAGCGGTTCGGCGACGAAGGAGAAGATCGGCGCCAGCGTGTCCGCCAGCGCCATGCGCGCACGCTCGGCCAGCAGGGCGTCGGCCTTGCCGAGCAGCATGACCCCGAACGCCATCGCGATCAGCACCGGCAAAGTAAGCTTCGCCAGCGCCTGCCGGAACGTGATGGAGAGACGGATCACCCCTGCGCGTCTCCTCGACCTAATACATTGAGGTCAGAACATTGCGAAGGCGCTTCATTTCCTCCAGCGCCCTTCCTGTTCCAAGCGCGACACAGCTCAACGGGTTTTCCGCGACCACGACCGGCAGCCCGGTCGCGTCGCGCAGCACCTGATCCAGACGGTAGAGCAAGGCGCCCCCGCCGGTCAGCACAATTCCCTTATCGACGATATCGGCGGCCAGCTCCGGGGGCGTGTTCTCCAGCGCCACCTTGACCGCCTCGACGATGGCGGTCACCGGCTCGGACAGGCTTTCGGCGATCTGCCGCTGCGCGACCAGGATCTCACGCGGCACGCCGTTCATCAGGTCGCGGCCCTTGACCTCGCGATACGGGCCGTCATCGCGGTCATAGGACGGGGTGGCGGCGCCGATATCCATCTTGATGCGCTCGGCCGAACTCTCGCCGATCAGCAGATTATGGGTGCGGCGGATGTAGCTGATGATCGCCTCGTCCATCTTGTCGCCGCCGACGCGCACGCTGCGCGAGTAGACGATGCCGCCGAGGCTGATGACGGCAACCTCGGTGGTGCCGCCGCCGACATCGACGATCAGGCTGCCCGACGGCTCGGTGACCGGCAGCCCGGCGCCGATTGCGGCGGCCATCGGCTCCTCGATCAGCAGCACCTTGCGGGCCCCGGCGCTCTCCGCGCTCTCTTGGATGGCGCGGCGCTCGACGGCGGTGCTGCCGCTGGGCACGCAAACGATGATCAGCGGCGAGGCGAAGCCGCGGCGGTTATGCACTTTGCGGATGAAGTGTTTGATCATCTCCTCGGCGACCTCGAAGTCGGCGATCACCCCATCACGCAATGGCCGGATGGCGGAGATGTTGCCCGGCGTGCGGCCGAGCATCTGCTTGGCCTCTTCGCCGACCGCCAGCACGACCTTTTTGCCGCGCACGTCGGCGATGGCGACGACGCTGGGTTCCGCTAATACAATTCCGCGCCCTTTCACGTAAACCAAGGTGTTTGCTGTGCCGAGATCGATGGCCATGTCCGCGGACATGATGCCCATCAGGCGTCCAAACATTCGATAACTTTCCAATCAGGCGCGTTTGTGCGTCCGGTCCCCGCTTTTGGCGTCCGGGTGCGGCGGTGGCTTAGCCCCGGTACCCTGGCTCGGCAAGGCCCGGCTGTCACGATCCCGTGAATCTCCGTGCCGCTGCCACTCCAGCGCCAAAGTTCCCGCGTTTACATATTTTGTAAACCTGAACTGGCTAAGACTGGCCCGGTGAGCTCGAGTTGTAGGAGAGTTGAGAGATGCGTAAGACGACGATGGCTGTTGCGGCTGCGGTGCTGACCCTGATGGTTGCGGCGTGCGGCGAGGAACCGGGGACGCGGGCGGTGACGGGCGGCTTGCTCGGTGCGGGCGCCGGCGCGGCGCTGGGCGCGGCGACGGGCGGCAATGCGGGGACGGGCGCGCTGATCGGCGGTGGCGTTGGCGCGATAGGCGGTGCGGTGACCGCTCCGCGCTGATGGTTTGCCCCGGCGGTTTTGTGAATGGAATAGCGTCATGACAGTCAAAGTCCTGCTGAGTTTGACCCTGGTGGCTGGTTTGGGGCTCACCGCTTGCACCGATCCGTATGATCCCGGTCAACGGGCCGTGGGCGGTGGATTGATTGGCGCGGGCGCCGGCGCGGCGCTCGGAGCTGCGGCCGGCGGCGGACGTGGGGCAGCCATCGGTGCGCTGGCGGGTGGCGCAGTTGGCGCCGCGACGGGTGCGGCGACGACCCCGCCACCTCCGGGCTATTACGGCGGCGGTTACGCGCCTGCACGGGCGTACGCGCCTGGCCCGGCTTATGCGCCCGAGCCGGGATACGCGCCAGGACCGGGATACGCGCCGGACTCGGGTTACGCGCCTGGGCCGGCCTATGCGCCGGGTCCCGCATACGCGCCGGGACCGGCCTATTCGCCGGGTTACGGGCGGCCTTACGCGTATTGAGGAATAGCCCCTCTGCCTTGGCGGGAGAGGGGCTATTTCGGCTTAGGCTGAGAGGGCTTCGGGTTCGGTCCGTGCCCGCTTGACCAGCAGCTTGTTGAGCGCGTGAACGTAGGCCCGGGCGCTTGCGACGATCGTGTCAGTATCGGCGCCCTGGCCGTCCACCATCTTGCCGCCTTCCTCGAGCCGGACAGTCGTCTTGGCTTGCGCGTCAGTCCCCTCGGTCACGGCGCCGACCGAGAACAGCACGAGCCGTGCCTCATGCGGAAAAACCGCGCGAATGGCTTTGAAGGTGGCGTCCACCGGGCCGTCGCCGGTCGCTGCCGCCTGCAGCATCGCGCCGTCCACCTCGAGCTCGAGGCTGGCGCGCTGGGGTCCGCGTGAGCCACATTGCACGTCGAGCCCGACGAAGCGGACCCGCTCATGGTCGCGGCCGACCTCGTCATCCACTAGGGCGACGATGTCCTCGTCGTAGACGACCTTCTTACGGTCGGCGAGATCCTTAAAGCGGCGGAACGCGTCATTGAGCTGATTGTCGCCGACATCGCCGTAGCCGAGCGCCTTGAGCTTGTCGCGAAAGGCGGCGCGGCCGGAGTGCTTGCCCATCACGAGGCTGTTCTTGGTCCAGCCGACACTCTCCGGCGTCATGATCTCGTAGGTTGCGGCATTTTTGAGCACCCCGTCCTGATGGATGCCGCTCTCATGGGCGAAGGCGTTGCGGCCGACGATGGCCTTATTGGGCTGCACGTCGAACCCGGTGATGGTCGAGAGCAGCTTGGAGACGCGCAGGATACGCTCGGATTTGATCTCGTTGACGTAGGGCGCCACGTCCGGCCGGGTGCGGATCGCCATAACGGTCTCTTCCAGCGCCGCGTTGCCGGCGCGCTCGCCGATGCCGTTGATCGTGCACTCGATCTGCCGGACCCCGGCACGGACCGCGGCCATCGTGTTGGCGACGGCCAGTCCGAGGTCGTTGTGATTGTGGGTGGAGAGGATGACCTTCTCCGCGCCGGGCACTCGCTCGCGCAGCATGGTGAAGATCTGCTCCATATCGTCGGGCACGGCGTAGCCGACGGTGTCCGGGATGTTGATCGTCGTGGCGCCGGCCTTGATCGCGGCTTCAACGCAGCGGCAGAGGAAGTCGGGCTCGGTGCGGCTGCCGTCTTCGGCGGACCACTCGACGTCATCGGCATATTGCCGGGCGAGGGTGACGGAGGACACAGCCAATTCCAGCACCGTATCCGGCTCCATACGCAGCTTGTATTTCATGTGCAGCGGCGAGGTGCTGAGGAAGATGTGGATGCGCTTGCGCTCGGCCGGGCGCAGCGCTTCGGCCGCCCTGAGAATGTCGGCCTGGCCGGTGCGGGCGAGGCCGCAAATGACTGGGCCTTTGATGGTCTCGGCGATGGACTGGACGCTTTCGAAGTCGCCGAGCGAGGCGATCGGGAAGCCGGCCTCAATGACGTCGACGCCGAGTTCGGCCAGCGCCTCGGCCATGCGGAGCTTTTCCTGCAGGTTCATGGAGAAACCCGGCGACTGTTCGCCGTCGCGCAAGGTGGTGTCGAAGATGATGACGCGGTTGTCCGGCAATTTGCCGAAACTGGGGTGATCGATGCTCATGTGCGGTCCTCGGATACGGTGGCTGCCTTGCCCGGGCTGGCCCAGGAAGTGTCCCCTGGGCGATAGCCGGCGCTGATCAGCCCGGCGAGGCGCTCAGGGGCAGATAAGTCGAAGGAGGAGGCCGAAGCCGAGTAGCCGCAGCAACGCCCGCGCCGCTTTCGGCACAATGCAAAAGCCCAGGAATGGGGCTGCGATCATCACGGTATGGAGTTTAACCCGGGGCCGCCGCTCCCGGCAAGCTTGCCGGAACAGATTGACGTTGGGCTTACACGGCGTATAAAGCCCGCTTTCCGGCGGCAAGGGTCTTGTGCCCTGCTTCCCCATGTCCACAAGAAGGGTTGCCCGGTGCGCCGGGACGGCCAAACAGGATTCTGATCATGTTTGCAATCATCCGCACCGGCGGAAAGCAGTACCGCGTCAAACCGAATGACGTGCTCAAGGTCGAGAAGCTGGCGGGTGACGCTGGTGAGACCATCACCTTTTCTGAAGTCCTCGCCGTCGGCAGCGATGCCGGCACCACGGTCGGCACGCCGCTCGTGAGGGGCGCCAGCGTATCGGCGACCGTGATCGCGCAGGACCGGCTGGACAAGGTGATCATCTTCAAGAAGCGCCGGCGGCAGAACAGCCGCCGCAAGAACG
This sequence comes from Acetobacteraceae bacterium, assembly GCA_965276815.1. Taxonomy (GTDB): domain Bacteria; phylum Pseudomonadota; class Alphaproteobacteria; order Acetobacterales; family Acetobacteraceae; genus JAVVHH01. The sequence continues at coordinate 163,603 of CBDIBE010000008.1, forward strand.
GCCACCGCCAGCACGTGACCGTGCTGCGGGTCGCCGGGATCATGGCCGACGGCCATGAAGCCCCGCTCGAGGCGTTGCCGACCGCGGCGGAAGCGCCAGTTCCGCCGCTGGAAGACGAGCCCGAGCGCGAAACCGCGCTGGCGTAAGGAGAGACTCGAATGGCACACAAGAAAGCGGGCGGCTCGTCGCGCAACGGGCGCGATACCGAAGGCCGCCGCCTCGGCGTGAAGAAGTTCGGCGGCGAGGCGGTGATCGCCGGCAACATCATCATCCGCCAGCGCGGCACCAAGATGAAGCCGGGCGAGAATGTCGGCCTCGGCCGTGATCACACGATTTTCGCGCTCGTCGACGGCAAGGTCAAGTTTCAGCGCAAGTCGGAAGGCCGGGTCCATGTCTCGGTCGAGAAGCTGCCGGACGTGGCGGAGTAGACCCTCACCCTGACCCTCTCCCTCCGGGCCAGCAGGGAGAGGGAAAGTGAGTGATCATGAAATTTCTTGACCAAGCTAAGATCTACGTCCGTTCCGGCGATGGCGGGAACGGCGTCGTGGCGTTTCGGCGTGAGAAATACCTCGAGTTTGGCGGTCCGGATGGCGGGAATGGCGGCAGAGGTGGCGACATCGAGTTCTTCGCCGCGCAGAACCTGAACACGCTGATCGATTTCCGCTACACGCAGCATTTCCGGGCGCCGAAGGGCGGCAACGGCGCCGGAAGCGACCGAACCGGTGCGGCCGCGCCGGACGTGGTGATCCAGGTGCCGGTGGGCACGCAGATCCTCGATGACGATCACGAAACGCTGCTCGCCGATCTCGACGAGCCGGGCAAGCGCGTCGTGCTATGCCGCGGCGGCGATGGCGGGCACGGCAACGCGCACTTCAAAAGCAGCACCAATCGCGCGCCGCGCAAGGCGACGCCAGGCTATCCCGGGCAGGAGCGCTGGGTTTGGCTGCGGCTCAAGCTGATCGCCGATGTCGGGCTGGTCGGGTTGCCCAATGCCGGCAAGAGCACCTTCCTCGCGGCCGTCTCCGCGGCGCGGCCGAAGATTGCCGATTACCCATTCACCACGCTGCACCCGCAGCTCGGCGTGGTCCGGCTGTCGCATCAGGAAGACTTTGTCATCGCCGACATCCCCGGCCTGATCGAAGGCGCGCATGAAGGCGCCGGGCTGGGCGATCGGTTCCTCGGCCATGTCGAGCGCTGCGCCGTGTTGCTGCATCTGGTCGATGGGGCGGCCGGCGATGTGGTGCGGGCCTGGCGGACGGTGCGCGAGGAGCTGGAGGCGTATGGCGGCGGGTTGGCGGCGAAGCCGGAGCTGATCGCGCTCAATAAGGCCGATGCGATGACGCCGCGGGAGGCGTCGGCGCGCCGGGTCGCGCTGGCGCGCGCGTCGGGTCAGGAGGTCATGCTGATCTCCGGGGCGACCGGGCAGAACGTGCCGCAAGCGCTGCGGGCGCTGATGGATCGAGTGCGGCAACACAAACAAGAGGCGCTGCAGCCGGCATGACGGTCCGGATGCAGGATGCCAAGTTGCTGGTCGTCAAGATCGGCAGCGCCCAGGTGGTCGACCAGGCGGCGCCGCGGGCGGGATGGCTGGACGGGATCGCGGCCGATATTGCCGACATCCGGGCGGGCGGGACGTCGGTGATCGTCGTCTCGTCCGGCGCGATCGCGCTGGCGCGGTCGGTGTTGGGGCTGGCGCGCAAGCGGCTGCGGCTCGAGGAGAAGCAGGCCGCCGCCGCGGTCGGGCAGATCCGGCTCGCCCAGGCCTGGGCGGCGGCGCTCTCGGCGCACGGGATGGTCGCAGCGCAATTGCTGCTGACGCTTGAGGATACCGAGGACCGGCGCCGCTATCTCAATGCGCGGGCGACGCTGACCACGCTGCTCGGTCTCGGCTGCGTGCCCGTCATCAACGAGAACGACACGGTGGCGACGGCGGAAATCCGGTTCGGCGACAATGACCGGCTTGCGGCGCGGGTCGCGGAGATGGTGCAGGCGGACCAGCTCGTCCTGCTGTCTGATATTGATGGGCTTTACACCGCCGACCCCAAGCGTGACCCGGCGGCGCAGCATATTGCGCTTGTCTCCTCACTGACGCCGGAGATCGAGGCGATGGGTGGCGAGCCGCCACCGGGTTATTCGAGCGGCGGCATGCGTACCAAGCTGGCGGCGGCACGGATTGCCACTCAATCGGGCTGTGCAATGGCGATTGCGCGCGGCGGCGTTGACCGGCCGTTGCAGGCACTGGCCAAGGGCGGGCGTTGCACCTGGTTCCTGCCAGCCGAGGAGGGGCGCTCGGCGCGCAAGCGCTGGATCGCCGGCAGCCTGCAGCCTTCAGGGCGGCTGGTGGTGGACGCCGGTGCGGCGCGGGCCTTGGCTGATGGCCGCTCGCTGCTGCCGGCCGGGGTGCGCGAGGTGGCGGGCGACTTCGAGCGGGGTGACGCGGTCCTCGTACAGGACCGCGATGGGGGTATCATCGGCCGGGGGCTCTCCGCCTACGGCAGCGCCGACGCCCGCCGCATCGCTGGGCACCGCTCGGAGGAGATCGAGACGATCCTAGGCTGGCGCGGCCGCGACGAGATGGTGCATCGGGACGATCTCACGCTGGCTTAATACCATGGGTCGGTGAGGCTTATCTATCGGCCGGCCGAAGGCGTGGATGGCCCGCCTGCGCGGACCATGACGGGGTAGCGCGGACTGTGGCGGGCTTGGATTGCTTCGTCGCTTCGCTCCTCGCAGTGACGGAATGAGCGGCCCATCACAGTCGAAAGATGCGCTAGGGGGTCACAGATCGGCCGGAGTCGGCGACCGTCGACTGCGGCGGCTTCTCGCTGGAATCCACGACAACCAAGGTGTCTCCCGCCAAGGGCGACGGCTCGCGATTGGGCAGCAGGAGCGCGCGGAAGCGGATCTCCGTCGCCGCGGCCTTCTCGTAATCGGCGTCCAACACGCCATGCAGGTCGAGGAAGCGGTTCATCGCACTGGGCACGCGGATGCAGCCCTCCGAGGCAGGGCGGCCGATGCGCCGCTCAAGCTTATCAGGGTCGGTCGCGTGGAGCATGAGGCGGATCGGCGTCCGGTCCGGCTTGCCCGGCGGCGCAGCCCAACCCTTCAGCGCGACGTGCCAGCCGAAATCCCAAACGCGCATGCCTTTGGCGCCCAGGCCGCGGATGCCGTTCTCATTCAACGTGCCTTCCGCGCGGTAGCCAAGGATCGCATCGGTCAGGTGAAATACGCCGCGCGGGGTGACGTAATGGTCGAACCTGCCCTTTTGCCCGGTGGAGACCCGGCTGCCGCCGATGACCTCCCAGTCGCCCTGCGGCATCGCGAGCATGATCATGAGCTCCTGCACGCGTGGGTTGCGGTCCACCACGACGAGTAGTTGCGGCCGGTCGATCACTTCCTGGGTCGACGCAAGCTCGGCCCGAGCCGAGGCGATCCAGCCCGCATCGCGGTCCGGACTATGCGGGACCGCGTTGCGGACCTGATGCGCCAGATCCTCACGCAGGCGAAGAACTTCGACCTCGGCCGAGACGTCGACGGCCGGAGCGACCGGCTGGGCGCGCGGCGAAGACACACTCGCGAGGACTAGCACTACAGCGAGAATGAGCTTGATGTTCATTGACATAGCATAGCACAACCGCAAGTGGCTGCGAAACGTACCGCATCATTGCACATTAAGTGTTGCTGATGTGCCGCATCAAAGGTTCATTTGCGTGTGGCCTCGTTCCGGGCAAGCTCCTTGGATGCCGACCACCCGCACGACGCTGCTCGCCGCGCTTATCCTGGCAGCCCTTTTGGGTCGCGCGGAGGCCGCGGCCACTCTGCCCGGGGTCGGCCCGAAAGATGACCGCGTTCAGGTCGACCCGGCCGAACTACCTTGGCGGGCAGTCGGGCGTGTGCAGACCGAGCTGGGCGCGCGCTGCACCGGGTTCCTCGTGGCGCCGCGGGCAGTGCTCACGGCGGCGCATTGCCTATACCGGTCCGGTCCGCACAGTTTTGTCCAGCCACACTCGGTGCACTTCCTGCTCGGCTATAACAAGGGAGCCTTCACCGCTCAGGCTCGTGCGGTCGAGCTGCGGATCGGGCCTGGTTTCGACCCGGCGCGGCCGAATCCGGCTGTCGGTGCGGATTGGGCGCTGCTGTATCTCGACACGACGCTCGGGACGCCGGACCATATTCTGCCGCTGGACGTGCTGTATCCGGTGGCGGGGACGCCGTTGCTCCTGGGTGGCTACGAGCAGGACCGTGCGGAAGTGCTCGATGCGGATCTGCACTGCGCCGTGCTGGCGGTCGGGCAGGATACGCGCAAGAACGTCATCTTTTTCCACAGTTGCAACGGCACCAGGGGCAGCAGCGGGGCGCCGCTCATCGTCCGGTTAGGAACCGGGTGGGCTGCGATCGGCATTCAGGTCCGCGCCGCGCAGGGCAAGTCGCTCGGCCTGGCCGTGGCCGCGGTGACGGTCGGCCTCGATCAGCTGCTGCCGAAAGGCGGCAGCTCAGCGCGGTAGCGGCCCCATCGTCTCAGAGCGGGAGCCGAGCTGTTCGAGGGCGCCGGCCTTGCGAATCATTTCGCCCATCGCGCGCCAGTGCTGGACCGCCTCGCTGACGGTGAGCTCGATGAACATGCGGCGGACCGGCCGCCCCGATTTCGTTTCCGTCTCGAGTTGCCGCTTGAGCTGCAGAACGATCGCCCCGGGCAAGGCGTGCGCCTCGAGGTGAGACGCTTCAGACTCGTTCAGATAACCCGGGTGGGATGGTTCCGACACGATTCGCTCCAAACGGGCTACTAACGTGGATAACATATTTGTGACAACCTGCAACTGGAATTTCCTCAAAGGGTGCTTGCGTCAGGTTTTTTTCCAGCCGCGCTCGCCCTGCTGCCAATAGGTCGGTGTGTGTCCCGCCGCGCGAGATGCGGCCCAGCGCTGCCGTGCCGCCGCGACGGCGGCTTCGTCCTGGCCGTCGAATAGGTTGAATATCCGGGTCCAGGCGCCGAGATCGGCGGAAGCGGTCCCGTCCAACAGGAAGAGGTAACGGGCCCCGTTGGGACGTTCCTCGGCCGGCGTCAGCCAGATCGGCTGCAGCTCGGCGTGCCCGGTCCGCGCGCTGCCATGCGGCAGCCAGTCGGGCTCCTTGCATTCCCAGAGCAGCCGATCCAGCGCCTCGACCCGGGCGGGCGAGCCGCAGAGCACGACGGCACGCTCCCCGGCGGCGAGCGTCCGCCCGAGCAGCGGCGGCAGCGCCTGGTCAGGACCTGTCCGGGTGAGGTGGTAGAAGCCGATCTCGGTCACGGCTAATACTTTAGCCCGTCATGGGTGAACCCGCATCCCGGCGGGTGACGCCAGCCGAGTCGACGCGGTAGTATGCGGCATGGCCGTCACACTCTCCCTTTACGTCGCCCGGCAATTCTTGCTGGCAGTGCTCGGCATGCTCGCGGCGCTGTCGGGGTTGGTTGCGCTGTTCGACTTCATCGAGCTGCTGCGCCGCGCCGCGACCAAGCCGGACACGACCTTCGGCCTGGTCACTGAGATCGCCGGGCTCCGAATGCCTTATATCGCCATGCAAATCCTGCCGTTTGCCGTGCTGCTCGGCGGAATCCTGGCATTCTGGCGGCTGACCCGCTCGAGCGAACTCATCGTCGCGCGCGCGGCCGGGGTCTCGGCCTGGCATTTCCTCTCGGCCTCACTGGCCAGCGCCATCCTGCTCGGCGCGATAGCGACCGGCGCGATCAGCCCGCTCTCCTCGGCCATGCTGGCGCGGGCGGAGATGCTGGACGACATCTACCTCAAGACCGCGACGCAGCTCACCGCGCTAAATGGCGGCCAGCTCTGGTTGCGCCAGTCCGACCGGCAGATCGACAAGCAGGGTGTCGCGATCCTGCATGCCCGCGCGGTGACTATGAAGGACAACGTCTTGGTCGCGGACGGCGTGAGCGTGTTCCGCCTCGACGCGCATGACCGGCTGCTCGCCCGGCTCGAGGCGACGCGGGCGACGCTACAGCAGGGGACATGGCTGCTGGAGAACACGCAGCGTATGCTGCCGGACCATCTGCCGGAGCCGATCGGCACGCAGCTCCTGCCGACCGATCTGACGGTCGGCCGCGTGCAGGACAGTTTTGCGAGCCCCGACACGCTTAGCGTCTGGGCGCTACCCGACTTCATCAGCCTGTTGGAGCGGTCCGGGTTCTCGGCGATCCGGCATCGGCTGCATTTCCAGGCTTTGCTGGCGTTGCCGTTGCTGGCGGGCACGATGGCGCTGGTTTCCGCCGGGTTCAGCATGCGGGCGACCCGGCGGGGCGGCGTGGCGCAGATGATCGGCAGCGGTGTGGCGGCCGGATTCGCGCTGTTCACGATCAGCAAGGTGGCCGAAGAGTTCGGGCAATCGGGCGCGCTGCCGGCCGAACTGGCCGCCTGGGCGCCGGCGGCGGCCGGGATGATGCTGGCGACCGCGCTCCTGCTGCATCTCGAAGACGGCTAGCGCTTCGCGGTATCGCCCCGCCATTCCAGGTCGCAGCCGGAGACGAGCCGGCCCGAGCTCATGCACGCGGCCAGCCGGGAGCTGAACAGCTTGGCCCCGGCGCCGCCGAGGTGCACGCCGTCAGCAAACAGCTCACCGGGCCAGCGCGGCATCGAGGTGCTCAGCAGCTCGACGCCGGGTAAGCGCTGCGTCAGCCCGGTCAGGTAGGCGAGATAGGCGTCGTCGGACGCTTGATCGACCGGGGCGGCTTGCGAGGACGGCATGATCATCAGCTTGACGTCCACGCCGCGCTGCCGCAGCAGGGCGAGTGCGGCTTGCAGCTCGGCGGCCTGCAGCTTGGTCGAGACATATTCGGACTGGTCGTCCGGGAAGGCGCCGCCTTGCGTGTATTCCGACCAGCCGCGCGCTTGCAGCACCGTCGCGAGCCGCGCCTTGTTGCTGTCGTATCGCCCGAACAGCCGGCCCTGCACCAGATTGCCGAAGGAGAGCGATGGGAATCGCAGTTCGTATAGCCAATCGCGCAGCCGGCCCGACAGCCCGTCCGGCGTCCGCGTGGCGAAGGATTTGGTGTCGCCGAGGGAGCTCGCGAGGTTTTCCGTCGCCCACAGGTCGCCGGGCGAGATGAAGCCGTAGCGGACGGAGAGCAGCCAAAAGAAGCGGCTCAATGGCCCGAAATGGCCGGGGCTGAGCGAGATTACCGCCTGCTTCGGCCGATTTGGGCATGACATGGCGCGGCGCACGGCGCTGTGCGCCTCAACCGCGGTGCCGGCGGCGAGACCGAAATTGGTGGCAGGGACCGGGAGCTGCGCCGGGATCACGCCGGCCTCGAGCCGCGAATCGCCGAAGAAGGCCACATCGCCCAATTCGCAGTCCTGCAGCATTTGCGATTTCGCCACCCAGGCGGGGTAGCCGCCCTCCATGAAGGCCATCGGCATCAGCGCCACGTAGAGCCAAACCAGTAAGAGGACGCCGGCCGATGCAGCGGCTAGGCGCAACAGGTAAGGCTTGAAAGGGCTTTGCATGGGCTCCGGATGCTTGCCGGGCGGGAACCTACGCGAAACCGTTGCCAGTGCAACCGCCGCGCGAAGCTCGCCGCCCTTTTGTCGCCGCGAGGACGCCTGTATAGAGCCTCATGCCTGCCGCGCAGCCTTCTAAGTGCGAGTGACCCGAAACCGCCTCAAGCTGCCGGTCATCGGTCTGGCATTTTTGGTGCTTAGCAGCCAGTTGGCGCACGCGCAATTTGCCGCGACCAGGCGAACGCCGGGCCAGCCGGTGCCCGTGCCGATCAATCACAATGACCCGGTGGCCTTCACCGCAGACCAAGTGCAATACGATCGTGACACCGGGATCGTCACCGCGACAGGGCATGTCGAGGCCTGGCAGAACGACCACATTCTCGAGGCCGACAAGATCACCTTCGACCGCAACACGGATATCGCTGCCGCCAACGGGCACGTCGTGATGGTCGAGCCGGATGGGCAGGTGCTGTTCAGCGACTATGCCGAGCTGACACAGGGGATGCGCGAGGGCGTGCTCCGCGGCATGCGGGCGCTGCTCGCCCAGAACGGGCGGCTGGTGGCCAATGGCGCGCGGCGGACGCAGGGCGAGATCAACGAACTGAGCCGGGCCGTCTATACGACCTGCAATTTGTGCAAAAAGTATCCAAGCCGCGCGCCGCTTTGGCAGTTGCGCGCGCGCTCGGCGGTCGAGGACAAGCAAGCCAAGCGGATCGAATATCGCGATGCGGTGCTCGACATTTACGGGGTGCCCGTTGCGTTCTTTCCGTATTTTTGGCACGCCGACCCGTCGGTAAAGCGCGAGAGCGGCTTCCTGATCCCGTCCTTCGGCGAGGCCAGGTATCTCGGCGAATTCCTGACCATTCCGTATTATCAGGTTCTGGACGACAATTCCGACGCGACGTTTACGCCCACGCTGAGCACGAAGAACTACTTCAATCTGGACACCCAATATCGCCGGCGGTTCAACGACGGCACCCTCACCGTCGATACTGGCATAGGCTATGATCGGAACGAAATCGGCGCCGACGTGTTCGCGCAGGGAAGGTTCGCGTACGACGATACCTGGCGCTACGGGTTCGACATCGACCGTGCCACTTCGGCGAACTATCTGAACGACTACCGGGTCACCAATCGTGGCGACGTGCTGACCAGCCGCGTTTATGTCGAGGGCTTCGGGACGGGTTCATACACCAAGCTGGATGGGCTGGCCTATCAGGGCCTGGTCGCCAGCATCGACCAGAACCGCCTGCCCTACGCGCTGCCTCGCTACGAATACAGTTTCGCCGGCGAGCCCGACGGGCTGGGCGGCCGCTTCAGCTTCGATACCGAGGATTTCAACGTGCTGCGCGACATCGGCACGAACGATCAGCGTCTCGGGACGCGGCTGCAATATGACCGTCCGTTCGCCGGCATATTTGGCGAACGCTACAACCTGACGGTGCGCACCGACGCGGAGGCCTATAACGCGACCGGGCTCGACCAGCAGCCGAACTTCTACACGCAGAACAACGCGGATTCCTCCCAAGCCCAGCCGAACGTCGCCCTCGAAGTGCACTGGCCCTGGGTGCGCGACGGCGGCGGGACGCAGACGATCGAGCCGATCCTGCAACTCATCGGCGGCCCGAACAACGGCCGCAGCATCAACATGAACAAGATCCCGAACGAGGACAGCCTCGATCTGCAGTTCACCGATGCGAATCTATTCTCGATCAACAAATTCTCCGGGATCGATCGCGAGGAAGGCGGGTTCCGGCTGAATGCCGGCCTGCACCTGAATTGGACCGTGGGCGGCGGCATTTTCGACTCGCTCGTCGGCGAGAGCTACCGCCCGCATAAGGATGACAGCTTCCCCATCGGAAGCGGGCTGGAAAACCGGGCTTCGGACATCGTGACGCGCACGACGTTCACGCCGGCCAGTTGGCTTGACCTGACCGCTCGGACCCGGCTTGACCACAATTCGCTAAATTTGCGCTTCGCGGACGCGGTCGGCAGCACCGGGTGGGACAAGTTCCGCGTCAATGCCGGCTACATCTACTCGGTCAACAATCCCTATTTTCTGTATGACAACAACACGGTCCCGGCGAGTTACTATCAGCATCGCAATGAGGTCACGCTGGGCACTACGATGAAGTACAATCAATACACGCTGAACGCCTATGCGCGACGCGACGTGAACCTCGGCGAGATGACGGCAGCGGGCGTGCGTGCCACCTACGAGGACGAGTGCTTCATCTTTGATGCCGATGTTTCCCGGCGTTTCACATCTTTGAATGGTGACAACGGGGCAACCTTGGTATTGTTCCAAATAACCTTCAAGACGGTGGGACAGGTTGGCTATCACGCATTCTGAACCGACCAAGACAGGGCTTGCTATGACGATGCTCCGCCCGATGCTCTTGTGCGCCGCTGCGGTGCTCGCGTTGCCAGCCGAGGCCCAGCCAAGACAGACCCGTCTGCCCGAGCGGCCGCCGGCGACTGCCCCGCTGCAGGCAATGGCGCCGGCGGAGAAGATCGTCGCGGTGGTCAATGGCGACGTCATCACCAACTCCGACGTGGAAAATCGCGGCCGCCTGTTTGCGCTCAGCACCGGGATGGCGTTGACGCCCGAGGTCCTGGATCGGCTGCGCCCGCAGGTGACGCGTCAGCTGATCGACGAGCGCCTGCGTCTGCAGGAAGTCCAGCGCCGGAAGATTGCGGTGAGTGACCGCGACATCGCCGCAGCGATTGGCGAGATCGAGCAGCGCAACGGCATGCCGAAGGGCGCGCTGAGCGAGAGCCTGCGCGGCCGCGGGGTGGCGTTCCGCACGCTGATCGACCAGGTTCGCGTCCAGCTCGGCTGGACCCGGGTGTTGCGGGAGGAGCTCGGCTCCAAGGCCGACATCACCGATGCCGAGGTCGACGAGCAGCGCAAGCTGTTCAAGGCGCAGATCGGACAACCCGAATATCATGTCGGCGAGATCTTCATCCCGATCGAGGACCCAGCCAAAGCGGCCGATGCCCAGCGTTTTGCCGACACGGTGATCTCCGAACTGCGGGCCGGCGCGCCCTTCCCGGTGGTCGCCGCCCAGTTCAGCCAGAGTCAGACGGCGCTGCAGGGCGGCGATCTCGGCTGGGTGCGCGCCAACCAGCTTGACCCGGAGGTGGCCGCGGTGGTTGCCGAGATGCCGGCGGGCGCGATCAGCAACCCGGTGCGCGTCCCCGGCGGGATCAGCATCGTCACGCTGAACGCGAAGCGCGAAATCGGCCACGACGAATCGACGGTGCTCAGCTTGCGCCAAGTGTTCCTCCCGTTCACCGGCCAGCTCAACCCGGCGGCGCCCACCGATCAGCAGCGCAAGACGGTCGAGCAGGCCGAGTCGATCGCGAAATCGGTGAAGAGCTGCAAGGATATGGAGGAGGCCAACGCCAAAGTCGGGCAGGTGCGGCCGTCAGATCCGGGCGACGTCCGGCTCGAGGGCGTCAGCTCGCCGCCACTTCGGCAACTTCTTAGCACGATGCAGCCGAATCAAGCGAGCAAGCCGATCATCGCCAACGAGGGCGTCGCCATCCTCATGGTCTGCTCGCGCGACGTGCGGACCTCGGCCGAGCCGTCCAAGCAGGAGATCACGCAGCATCTGCTCAGCGACCGGATCGAGCTCGTGTCGCGCCAGCTGCAGCGGGACCTGCGGCGGCGCGCGGTGATGGATGTCCGCAACTAGAACGCTTGCTGACCAGGTGGAGTCGCTGCGACGCGCGTTAGTGTGCCGGATCGAAAGTTTGCCGGCGGAGACAGCGAGGTTTTGAGCGAGCGGCATTCTGCCATTGTGCCTGGTTGTAGGGCAGCCTGGTTCGCTGCACATTAGGGCAGCCGGGCGCCGGCGTTGCATGACCGCTGGGATCGCTCTTCCTCCGCTTCGCGAGGTCATTGCCCGGCACGGGCTGGGCGCCCGCAAATCACTCGGCCAGCATTTTCTTTTGGATCCCAATTTGACCGCCCGCATCGCGCGCCTGGCCGGGAGCTTGGCGGGTCGGCACGTCATCGAGGTCGGGCCTGGTCCGGGCGGATTGACCCGGGCCTTGTTGGAGACCGACGCGGTGTCTGTGTTGGCAATTGAGCTCGACCGGCGGGCGATCGGGGCGATGTCTGAGTTGCAGCTCGCTTATCCGGGCCGGCTCGGCGTGCTCGAGGCGGATGCGACGCGGATCGATTTGGCCGGGCTGACGCCGGCGCCGCGCCAGCTTGTTGCCAACTTGCCCTATAATGTGGCCACGCCGTTGCTCGTCGGTTGGCTGCGACAGGCCGTTTTGTGGGAGCGGATGACGCTCATGTTTCAGCTCGAGGTGGCCGAGCGGGTGTGCGCAGGGCCGGATACACCGGCTTTTGGCCGGCTGAGCGTACTCGTGCAATGGACTTGCGATGCCGCCGTGCTGCTCCGGGTGCCACCTGCGGCGTTCGTGCCGCCACCGAAGGTTTGGTCGGCGGTTGTCGGTCTCGTGCCGCATCCAAGTCAGCCGGCGCCAGGGCTGCTGCGCACTATGGAGCGGCTGACGGCGGCGGCTTTCGGCCAGCGCCGCAAGATGTTGCGCGGCAGTCTGCGCGCGCTCGGAGGCGAGAGCTTACTCGAGCAAGCCGCGATCGCGCCGGACCGCCGAGCGGAGACGCTGACGATCCCCGAATGGGACCGTCTCGCCCGGATTGTGCATGACGACGGTGATGGCAGACCCGTCATACCGGCACTCGGCGACGATAACCTGTGACACGCGTCCTCGTCGCGAGGGCCGGGGCGATGATGCGATCGAGTGCCGCCGGGACGGTCCACGCCGCGTTAGATCGCCACGCCAAGCGGCGGCTCGCGACGACGAGCCCTCAAGACTGAGAACTGGGTTAAGCCCTTATCAGCCTTGCGGCGGCGGCTTGCAGCCCGGTCTTGATGAGGTGGATTGCGTATTGTCGTCCGAGATCGTGTCCCACCGCGTGGTGTAGGAGCGGCGTTCCTGGGCAGTGTTGAGCTGCCTGTCAGGCTGCCGGTGCTGGCAAGCTGACGGCCAGATCATCGCTGAGTGGCGCGATAGTTTGCAGCGTCATGTAGCATGCCCGCTGAACGGCCCATTCGTCATTCTGTTCCGGCAACAGGGCGCCGATCAGTCTGGTGACGGCCGCCTCGTTGGGAAAGATGCCAACGACATGGCTGCGGCGCTTGATCTCGTGGTTCAGCCGCTCGATCGGGTTGGTGGAGTGTATCTTGGCCCGGCGCTGGACGGGAAACCCCATGTAGGCCAGCACGTCGGTTCCACGCCGCGCAAGCCGCGACGTGCCAAGCTGCGCAGAAACTCGACCCAGAACGGTTCGGCCTCGCTGTGGCCCGTGGTCATGCCGAGCTCCTCGCGCCTGCCGTCGGTGTTAACGCCGACAGCGACGATCACCGCGACGGAGACGATCTGGTGATCGCGGCGGAACCTTCACGTAGGTGGCGTCGAGCCAAACATACGGCCAGTCGCCCTCGATCGGCCGATCGAGGAAAGCATCCACGCGCTCGTCGATCTCGCCGCATAGGCGCGAGACCTGGCTCTTGCTGATGCCTTCCATCCCGAGCGCCTTGACCAGATTATTGACGGAGCGGGTCGAGATGCCTTGGATGGAGGCCTCTTGGATCACTGCCGTGAGTGCCTTCTCGGCAATGCGCCGCGGCTCGAGGGAGCCCGGAAAGTAGCTTCCGTGGCGTAGCTTCGCGATGCGCAGCTCGACGATGCCGGCGCGCGTGTGCCAGTCGCAGTCGCAGTCGCGGTCGCGATAGCCGTTGCGCTGGTTGATCCGCTCGGCGCTGCGCTCGCCGGGTGCGGCACCGCAGAGCGGCTCGGTTTCCAATGCCATCAGCCGTTCAGCGGCCAACCCGATCATATCGCGCAGCATGCTGGCATCGGAGGTCTTCTCCAGCAGTGCGTGAAGGGCGATCTTGTCGTTGGTCATCATGGTAGTCCTCGGGTCAGAGTTGCGTCTCGCAACCCACCCTACCCAGCACCACGGCGGTGGCGGACCGCCGTGGATAAGTCGCCCGCCTACGCCAGCCTTTCGACGGTCGCTGCGGCAGGCGACTTGCCCACCGCTCCTACATCACGTCCAGGGACACGACCTATCTTCCCCTCCGACGGACTATTCCAAGGCTTCTCGCCAAGCGACGCGTGCGAGCAGCGTCAGAGCGGCCGAGTAATAATCCGGCGCGGCGGCGATGAGCGGGAAGTTTGCGGGCAATGCTTGTCCCGGTTTGGCACTGGCCAGCGCCGCAACGGCAAGCATCCCTGGCGGCGCCGAGTAAGGCGCGTCGGCGTTGGTGTCGAGATCTACCCAGGCAGGCGGCTTCTCTTGAAAAGAGGCGACAAAATCAAGGAAGCCCTGACAAGGCGGCAGGCCCGCCCACGCCAAATAAAGCGGTACCCGTATCGCATCATAGGAGAAGCGCGGGGGCCAATTCGGCGCTGGTGCCAGCTTGCCGCTGGAGCCATCGATTTGCAGCCAATCTGGCGGGAGCTTCCACCTCCCAAACCGGCCTTCGTCAATCAGCGACAGCCCACTGCGCTCAATCACATCCCAGTTCGGTTGTCCGGCGCTGGCCGCCAGTTCTCGGATGGCCGGGAACACGGTATACGAAGGGTTGGTTACTGTATCGGACCCACGTTCGAATCCGCTCACTCCTGGAAGTAGGACCGTCCGTCCGTGCACGGTTCGGATTGACAAGCGCAATACGTCGAGGCCGATCGCTTTGGCAGACTCGGCGTGGGCAGGGTTGCGCCAACGCTGGGCGGCCCGTAACAGGGCCATTGCCATGAATAGATCGCCATCAGTGGCGTTGTTCATGTCGGCGACCGGGTTCGCTGCCGCCGGGTCAAAACGCCAGGCGTGGAGCGCGTCGTGGGGGCGCCGTAGAGTGCGGCTAGTCCAACCCCAGATTGTCGCAAAGCTTTGCTCGTCATCGAAACGTTCGGCGAACAGCATCCCCCATCCCTGCCCTTCGGTGTGGGTCACACCAAGATTCCCGGTGTCGACAACCCTTCCATCAGTCAGCAGGAAACGGTCTTTGAACGCCCGCCACTCCTGGATATCGGTGGGATCGGCCGCTTTCGAGCTGCCTGCGCATAGAAATGCGCCGGCGCCGGCCAGCGCGGTACGCCGGGTTATCGGATGAGAATATAACATCAGAAGCGGTTCTCCAGCCGTACTGAGACCCTCGTCTCATCAAAGTCGGCAGATTTGTCGTAGCGCGCGGCACCGATCAAGCTGAGGCCGTCGGTAAGCGGATAATTCAGCTCGACGCGAAGTCCGCCGGTTAGCCCGTTTTTGATCTGGCCCTGGTTGTGCGTCGGGATTGACGCGTTGAGCTGGCTCGCGGCCTCGACCTGCGCCTGCAGCTCTGGGTCATCCGGGTAAAGCGGGCTCGAATCTTCGCGGAAATGGGCGTAGCCAATAGTACCGCCGACCGTATAGCCGAGCTTGCCCCACTTTGATTGATATTGGACCGGCAGATTAAGGGCCACGTAGTTTTGCGGGCTGAAGTAACCGCCTTGGCCGTATGTAAACCCGCGCTGATTATTATCGTACGCGAAGTAGACGAAATCGAGCCCCGTCGTGAGCGTCGAATCGCCCTGCTTCCAGAGCGGATATGAGAAGCCCGCGCCCGCCTCTCGTCTTGTGTTGTGCGCGACATGCGTGCCGTCCAACGACGCGTAACCGGCCAAAACGTAGGCGGAACCGGCGCCCATCGAAGTCTCCAGCTGTGCTCTACCTCCAGTTTGCGTGACCCCGCCCCATGTCTGGCCGGTGAGGGGATCGCGCTGGCCTGCGTAGGACAGGAGGCTGTCAAGAACGGAGCGGCGTTCCGCTTGGACGCGAAGCCTGACCGAGTCGGTCAATTTGGGCGCCACCTCGAATCCGCCCAGGATGTTCGTAATAGGAAAACCTAGCGGCGAGGAGCCGACATCTGCGGCAAGGAAATCGTCCCGCTTGTACCCGACGCTCAGACCGGCGCCCTCGGCGGTACTCGTCGGCGTGACTGGTCTTGCGGCCAGCGCATTGGTCCCGAACCGGAGAGACTGGCTGTTGCTGGTGTCTAGTTGCCCTGAGTCGAGGAAAACTGGAGTCACCTGGGCTATGAAGCGTCCAGGCAACGACCCCAATGGACCACTCGCTTCGAGCGGCGTCGTGATCTCGTTCAACGAGTCGAGGCCCGCCACGCCGGATCGTACTCGGACGAGGCCCGTCGCCGAGAACATCGGAGCGGTTGCAAGCCGCGTCAGCTCAAGTTGCTGGCCGATTTCGCGAGATAGAGGATCACTCGA
Organism: Acetobacteraceae bacterium; assembly: GCA_965276815.1. Taxonomy (GTDB): domain Bacteria; phylum Pseudomonadota; class Alphaproteobacteria; order Acetobacterales; family Acetobacteraceae; genus JAVVHH01. The sequence continues at coordinate 179,406 of CBDIBE010000008.1, forward strand.
TTGGGCGGCGGAGGAAGATACATCAGCGGTACCGGCAAACGGGTTGTTCGCCGCCGTCGAGGTGGTCAGCATGGTCGCGCCCTGCCCACGGCCAAGTTCCTGATCGCGCTGCGCTGCGGCCTGCAGCAGCAGCGAACGAGCGAGGACGTCGTTGCCGTTGGCGCGCGCAACCCTTGCCTGCATGTAAAGGGCGCGGCTGTCGTTCGGCGCCATCGCGCGTGCCTCGTTCGCCAAGGTGTCGGCGCGCCGGAGGTTGCCAGCAGCGATGGCCGCCTCCACCGCGGCCTGTCGTGCGTCCCAGTCGCGAGGGTTGCGGGCTAGCACGGTCTCGGCGATGCGCAGCGCCTCGGCCGGCTGGCGGGCACCCTGATACATCCGGGCAAGCGCTAGTTGCACCTGCGGCTCGTTTGGCGTGCTGGTCAGGGCTGGGCGCAGAGATTCGTAAGCGGCCGATTGGTTGCCCGCCTCGTTGAGCTTGTCGGCAGCCCGAATGGCGCTTCCATTTCGCAAGGTTGCAAGATCGCGCTGCTGCTGTTGCGTTAGCGAACTGGGATCGATTTGGTTAGCCAAGGCGGCGGCATCCGAGTCCAGGCCCGCCGCGAGTAGGGCGCCCGAGATCGCGATGCGCGCGCCCCCGCCGGGGTTTGTACGTGCCGCCGCGCGGCCAGCTTCGGCGGCGGCCGGTGCGTCTCCCGCGTTGCCTAGATCGCGGATCGCATTGGCTGCCGTTTCACCTGAAGGGTCTGGCTGCGCGGCAAGCGCGACCAATTGTTGGCGCGCTTGGATTGGGGCGGACGGCAATAGCGCCGCGGCACGCGCCACCTCGGCCTGGCCGCGGATCCGAGAAGCAAAGACCGTCATGTCCGCTGTGCGGCGTTGCGGCGGAATGCGGGCGAGAAAGACTTCGGCGTCTGCCGGGCGCCCCGTTTCTTGTGCAAACAGAGCGGCTGCGTAACTCGCATCGGATGTGGGCGAGCGTGCCGCAAGGTCATTGACCAGATTTCGCGCCTCATCCTGCCGCCCCATGCGCTGCAGCGCCCGGGCGAGGTCTAGGCGGATCCATGGATCGTTCGGCCGCATCGCCATGGCTTTGCTCAGCACGGCCGCTTGCTCGTGCGGGTCCGCACTCTCGGACGCCTGCGCACGAATTTGGGTGATGTCGGAGTTTGACGAATCCGTCGAACCGTCGTTCGTGGTGGGGGTTGCGGGCGGACGCAGCGCGTTCGCTTCGCTTAGCCGGCCTTGTTTCCGAAGCGCCTCCGCCAGTCCGGTCACGGCAGGCGCGAACCGGGGCCGATGCGCCAGGGCGGTCCGGAACTGACGCTCCGCCTCGGCGGGGTCGCCGCGGCGGAGCGCGGCTTCGCCAAGCATGGTTTCGGCATCGGCATGGTCGCCCACGTCGCGGGCCGCGGCCCGGCGAAGGACTGCGTCGGCGCCGGCGGCGTCGCCCCGACGCAGGTCGTCGCGCGCTTCGGTCAGTTCCAGCGAATAGCTTGCTGCGTCGAGCGCTCGGCGCCATTGATCGGCTTTCGCCGGGTCGGCGGCGATTGCCCGCTCGAGCAACGAGCGAGCCTCTGCCGCTTGTTTCTCCCGAAGGCGGACAATGCCGAGGCCTCCGAGCGCGTCAGCATCCTGCGGGTTCAGCGCGATGGCGCTTGCAAAGCGTTGGGCGCTGCTTTGAAGTCCGCCGCTTTGGAGTTCTGCGAAGCCCTGGCGACGCAATTCCTCCGCTGGGCCCCCAGCGGAAGCGGGCGCGGCTTGCGCGGCCTGCAGGCGTTGCTGGATGTCGGCATCGCCGGGGTAGCGGCGGAGGTAATCCGCCAGAAGCGGTGCCGCCGACGGGTCGGTTCCATAGAAGGTAAGCGCTTGCTTCCATGCTCGCTGCGCGTCTGCCGCGACGCCGGGCTTGGCAGCCAACTCTGCGAGCCGATGAATGCCATCTGCCCGACTGGACTGCGTGTAGGTCAGCTGTTCGGCATTGGCCAGCAAAGTACGATCGTCAGCCCCCGGTTGGGCTGCCAATTGGCCGAGGCCTCGCTGACCTGCATCGCGTCCTGCGGTCGTTGCTGCGAGCACTTGGTAGTATTCGCGCGCATATGCCGCCGGCGGTTCGTGTCCTCCGAAAGCGGCGCGATACGCGGCAGCGGCTTCGTCCAGCCGATTGTCATGCGCAAGGCGGCGCGCCGCGTCGATTGCGCCGCGATCAACGCTCGCTGCGCGAAGCTCATTGTCGGCTTGGCCAAGTTGTTGCGGTGTCGCGCCGTTGGTGCGAAGTCGGGCCGCGTAGGCGCCGGCGGCTTCGCGATCATTGCGAGCTGCCGCAATCTTTATCGCAAGCAGGAGCAGCTGCGGGTTACGCGGTTCGGCCGCCATGGCACGCTGGATGGAAAGGTCGGCCAGCTCCGGCCTCCCTTGATCCAGCCAGTGTTGCGCCTGCTGGATCAGCACGCCAACCGCGGATTGCGGGGCGGCCGGGGCAGACGCCGACGCCGGCACGGGCGGAGTCGGCTCCTGCGCCCAAGCGGGCACGGCCGCAAGGACGGCGAGAACAGCGAGCCGCTTCATTGACGGGGCGTCCGTGCGCGGAGCCGCATCGCCGCTCGGCGCCGCAGCATCCAGAAGATTGGCAGCCCAATGAGGCAGCACCCTGCCACGAGCACCATCGCTGCCCGTTCCGGCCGGCCTCCGAGCCAACGCTGAGGCCAGAGCCAAGGCGGTAAGCTTCCGACATCATATCCCGAGGTGGTGCGGAACGAACTCGTCTGTCCCGATTGCACGAGGGTCAAGTCGCCTTGCACGAGGGCGCCGCCTTGAGGATCCTGCACAGCCGCCGCCGCCGCGGCGACGGCGGCTGGGGTCATGCCGGTCACCGCGACCATGGATCGCCCAGAGGCTAGAGGGCTCTCCGCGCCAATGATCACGCCCAGGCCCTCGCCTGCGCCATTCAGTGCCAGGCTCGCCCGGGTGCGCTCGTCACTCTCCGGCGCCTCCATAAACAAGGCGCGGATATTCTGAAACGCGTCCGGCAGGCTGAGCGTGAGCCGGCCATTGCTCACCTGCAGCGGCCCGTCGTGCAGCAAGCTGTTCAGGGCGGGCGATCGGCCCAGCGACCCGATGAGCAAAAGGTCGCGGTCGGCCGCAGACTGCAGTGACGCCGCATTTACCACCTGCAAGCCCGTCGCCGGCGCCCCTGTTGTGGCGGACAAGAAACCTGTCAGGTCAAGGAACGCGCCGGTCTCGACGGTGGTGGGGTGTTCCGGCAGCACCGCGGCGGTGTTGGACAGGTCGGCAAACCGGGTGAACGGGAAGCCGGCACTCGCGAAGAAGCCGAGATTGGGCATCCGCGCATAGCGCCATGCGTGGCTGATATCAACCGTGCTGTTCGGGTCGATGCTGGCCCGTATGTCGCCAGGGGTCTCTACGCATTCGCCGCGCGACAGCGGCCGCATGTCGAACCGCATTTGCAACTCGTCGCGGCCGAGCAGCAAGTATGGCGGCAGAGCTACGTGCCCCGTCATCGAGTCGCTTTGCAGGCCCAAATGACGCCAAATCCAGTCGAAAACCCATGAACGGTCCTGCGCGAGCGGAAACGAGCGCAGGTAGGTTTCGGAGAGCGAGATGTCGAGGCGGGACGCCGCGACATCGACGACCGGGCCCGGAGGTGCACGGTATTGCACCTCGACCGGCAGCCCGCCATTCCGCCATGTGTATAGGTCCGGGGCGGTGCGCAAAGGCACGCGGATCGTTGCCGGCGTGTAGCCAAAGGCCTGAAGCTCTGACCGGTCCACGAGATCGCCGATCAACGCCGGGCGGTCAGGGGGAAGCCAGCGAGGGGCGACGTAAGGCTCGCGCACGGCGAGTTGCGGGGCCTGCACCAGGGTCTGCTCTCCCGAGAAACCACCATGACTGGCGGCAAGCGCGGTGGCGGCGGCCGTAACCTCGGCCTCCGATCGCCCGCTGATGACCAAGATGGTTCCGAACGGATCGGACGGGTTCGGCACGAGGGCCAGGCCAGGCCCGTCCATGCGCGGTATGATGACGCCTTCAGGCGCTGCACCACCCACCGACAGCAGAACCGCATTGCCGGTGGGCGGGACGTCGCGGGTGACGGGGAAGCTTGCGCCTCGGTAATCTGCCAAGACGGCGAACCAAGAAGCCGCGATCGCTGCTGCCCGCAGGCTGGAGGGCCCGGCGCTCTCGGGGACGATGAAGGGCAGCACCAGTCTGTCACGCGTGACCCGGCGGTCAAAAAACGGCTCGGGCAGCCGGCTAAGGTCGCGGGTTTGCGGTAGCTTCTCGATCCGCATCGTCAGCGTCGACAGGTCCGAGATATTTGCCCAAAGCAACCCGGAAAGCGGATCGTTGCAATCGACCGCGTAGCGCCCAGAGAAGCGGAAATTCAGCCGATTGCTGTCGGTGAAAAACTGTGGGTCGAGCGGGATTTCAATCGGGCCGAAGTTGGGCCGAGCTGGATCGACGCCAATCGTACCAACGGCCTGGTCATTCAGGGTCACAGCGATCTGGCTCAGCGCGGGGAGCAGCGCCGGCGAGACCGCACCGGTTAGGCTGAGCTTGGCCGAGGTGACGACCTCGTCGCCGCGGATTCCGAACAACACTCCTTGCAGATCCGAAATGCCGCGCATCTGCATTGGGCCGTGCACGCCAAGTTGCCGCAGGGTAAGCTTCACTTCGCGGCCACCTTCGACGGCAGCGGGTGGCGCCGACGCGGGAGGCGTCGGGGAAGCGGGGTTCGCCATAGTGATTGTCGGCAGCTGCGCCGGTGCTGGCGGCACGACCTGCACTGTGGTTTGGGCCAGGGCCGGCGAGGCAAGCAAGAGCAGGGCCACCATTGCCGCGATCTGGCTGACCCGCTCGACGGTTTGCGAGTTGGCGTAGCGAGGCCGGACCACGTCAGAGACGCGGGCCGCCACTGGTGCGGCGCTCGGACGCCGAATTGCGGGCGCTTTGGAGACTTTGAAGCGGTACTTGCGGAATACGGCGCCGAGTGTTGCTTTGACGAGATTGGCAAGCGAGTGCAGCGGGCGGTCCTTCGGCCAGTGATCCCAGTGCAGCCAGGCGTTTGGACGGCCGAAGAACACGCGGGCGATGGCCGACTCTGTAGCGAGGCTGCTGGAGTCAAAGCGCACGAAAGCCTTTTCATCTTGCCAGCGGACCAGGGTTGCTGGGACTTCGACCACTTCGCCGCACGTTTCGAAATACAGGATCACCTGATCTCCGTCGGCCACGTTGAGGGGGCGATCGAGCGCAAGCCGTGCGCCGGAGAGCGAAATGTCGCTGCTGTTCGCTCGGACCCGGTTTCCACCGGGGAAAACCAGTTCCACTGGAACGTCGGCCTCGACGCGAGCCCGCACGCGGCCCTGCTCACGCTCACGGCCGACCGCGATCGACGCCGAGACCGGGATCAAGCACATCCCGCACCAGACCGTATTCAGCAGATAGGCTTGGAACGTCAGCCCCTCGGTCGTGAAGACTCCCCAGAGGCCGACCCCGAAGCCGGTCAACAGCAGCGAGAGCAACACCAGGTTCGGCCACACGACTCGAAGGTCGAGGTAGCCTTGCTCAAGGGTGCCACCCTTATCAGTGACGTTGAACTTGCCCTTGGTTGGATCGAGCAATGTCAGAACCGTTACTGGAAGCAGCGGCAATGCCATGACCGCTTCGTAGACCTCGCTCCAGAACGAGTGACGATTGCGGCCGTTCAGGCGGGAAGTGGTCCCGAATGTGTGGAACATGTGTGAACCCGCATATGAAATGATCGCCAGGGGGGATGCGGCGATGATGTTTTGACCGAAGAACAGGAAAGCGAGCGGGGCAGTCAGAAAGACGAGCCGCGGCATCGCGAACAGGAAGGAAAAGCCGGAAGTAAAGTAGCAGGCCCGCTGCAATACAGTCAGGCCGCGGGCAATCGGAGTGCGCTCGAGACGCATGATCTGGATCATGCCTCGCGCCCAGCGCAGCCGCTGCCCGACATGCAGGGCAAGCCGCTCGGTCGCCAAGCCCGCCGCCAAAGGCAGCCGAAGATAAGCGGTACTCCAGCCGCGCTGCTGCATGAGGAAGGAACAGTGGCAATCTTCCGTTACTGTCTTATGCGGCACGCCACCCACTTCCTCGAGCGCCTCCCGCCGGATCACCGCGCAAGAGCCGCAGAAGAAAGCAGCATTCCAGAGGTCGTTGCCTGGCTGAATGATGCCGTAGAACAACAATCCCTCGTTCGGCACTTGGGCCTCGCGCGCGAGGTTCCGCTCGAACGGATCGGGCGAATAAAAGTGGTGCGGCGTCTGCACCATCGCCAAACGTGCGTCGCGCACAAGCCAGCCGACCGTCAATTGCAGGAAGGCACGCGTCGGTGCGTGGTCGCAGTCGAAGATGGCGATGAACTCGCCATCCGTGTGGCGCAGGGCGTGATTGATGTTGCCGGCCTTGGCGCCCTTGTTGTCGGGGCGGATGATGTAGCCGCAACCACAATGCTCCGCGAACTTGCGGAACTCCTCGCGGCGTCCGTCGTCGAGGATGTAGACGTTCATCTTGTCGCGCGGCCAGTCGATGTTGAGCGCGGCCAGGACGGTCGGTCGGACGATTTCGAGCGCTTCGTTATAGCTCGGGACATAAATGTCGATCGTGGGCCAGGTCGCCGGATCGGCAGGCAGCGGCACGGGCTTGCGGTCGAGCGGATAGGTGGTTTGCAGGTACGCCATGACCAGCAGAAGGCTGGCATAGACCTCCGCCGCCAGCAGGCCGAGGCTCAGAAAGCTCTGGAAGAAACTGTCGAACGGCATCGTCTCCGTCGCGCGCCAGAACAAGTAGCGCGACGTCACTGTCAGAGACAGGAAGACGAGAACGAGCGTCGCCTTGCGAGATGGCGAACGGTTGAGCACGAGGAACACGACGATGCCGACGATGGTCAGGACCGTTTGCTGACCGGGCGCCATCGGGGTGGTTATGTAGGCAAGGCTCAGCAGCAGGCCGAACACGATGCAGACGGATCGGATCAGACGGCCGCTCAGAGGCAGGGGCTGGTTGATGGCGCGCAGCATCATCGCAGCCCCCACTCGGTCAGAGCGGAGTATTCGGACCAGGCACCTCCTGGGACCGGCAACTTGAGGCAGGTGGCGAGCTCATCCGTGAGAAGCGCGAGGTCCTCGGTAGCGGCATTCGGCCCGCTGGTCAGGAGACGACGGTCGGCCAAGGCCTCCGCCAAACCGTCATCGCGACAGACCGCGCCCAACAGCCGCGGGCCGAGCAGCTGGGCCGCGCTATCGAGCACGGCCGCGCTCAATCGGCTGTCGAGATCCACCTGGTTCAGCACGATCCCGGCGCGCTCCGATAGCCGGCTGCCGAGCGTGCCCCGGCCGTAGGTCTTTCCGGTCACGAGCTGCGGCAGCAAGGAAGCGCTGCCTGCATCCGCGAGCATAACAACGACTGCCAGGTCGGCCAGGCCGCTCACGGCCGCGACGGCAGAGGAAGGACCCGGCGGACTGTCCGCGATGACAATCAGCCCGGGCTCGGCCAACATCGAACGCACCGGGTTGGCCAGCAGATCCGGCTCGCGCAGGAGTAGGGCGCTCAAGTCGAGCACCTGCTTGGGCTCGACGGTCCCATACGGCAGAAGGCGGACGCCCGACGGCGTCCGGATGACGCAGGCGCGCCAATCGGCGCCCTGTTCCAGCTGGGCAACGAAGGCCGCCTCCTCCCGGATCGAGAGGCCTAGATGCAGCCGTAGGGCGTTCTGTGGGTCGAGGTCCAGCGCGAGTACGCGATGGCCGCGTGCGGCGAGGATTGCGGCGACATGCGCGGACAAGGTGGTCTTGCCAACGCCGCCTTTTGGCGAAGTAAAGAGGATCAGTGGCACGGTTTTTGTCCCTACTTTTGTTGTGCTTTAGCCAAAGCCACCCTTGCCGCCGGCTTAGGCGCGCCACGGGGGTCGCGAGGGGGAGAGCGGCGGGAAGGCCGGCCGACCGCCGAATGCAATTCCTTGAGCAGCGGGTACGGCGGCACGGCGGGATCCGGCACAGGCTCGTTCACCTGGGCCACCCGGTCGGAACTCGGGGCCGCGCGGTCAATCGGCTCAGACTCCGCGACCACCTCGACTGGTTCGACGATCTCGACCGGCGCGGCGAGCGACAGCGTTCGGGCTAGGACCGGCTCGCGCCGGACAACGACCGGCGGCGGTTCGACTGGCGGTTCGGGCGGTTCCTCCGGCCGGTCAGGCGGCAATTCCGGCTCCAGATCGATCACCGGATTGCTCGAGCAGTAGTCTGGATCGGGAAATGCGACGGGTGGAAAAGCGATGTACGGGAAATTCCCGAGCCCGCAGGCAAGGGTCACCAGCTCCATTTCCCGCATTCGCACCTCCTGTGACGAACCAACGCGAAGCCGCCGCAAGGCGCGACTGCTCGCTTTCTTTCGGTCTACAGGGAAGAACTTAAGATTTAGCTAAGCGCGCGGGCGCCGATTATTTCCCGCCGATAGCGGCTCGCAGACGCGCGGCGATCCCTTGCGGATGCCACCGCGGCGCCACGCTCAGCCAGTGCATCCAGCGCTGGGCGTTGGATAGGCTGAGCTTGTAGCGGTCCGCGCCGGCGAGGAAGTCGTAAGTTACTGCGCCGGCGGCACGATAAGCTTCAATTGCCAGATAATGGCACGTCAGTCCGGGTTTTTGATGCGAGCTGGCGGCGCTGTAGTTGAAGCCGCTCTGGTAGGCTGAAACCTGGCCGTTATGGCTGAAATTCATCAGGTAGCCGACCAGCATCGGCCCGGCGGTCACCCGCAGCAGATCAACCTCGCCGCCAGGCACGCCCCGCGCGATCAGGGCGTGATGGAATCGGCGCACGGCGGGCGTGGCAAATGCGCCCGCCTTGCCGCGAGCCTTCCAGGTAATGTCGTGCAACACGATCAGCTTGCTCAGGTAATCGAGCGCGGTCTCCACCGTATCGGCCCGTTGCAGCGTGAGCGGGCCGCTGGCTTCGTAGAGCCGGTAGGAGCGGCGTAACTGATGACGAGTGTTGCGGCTGAGCAACGCCGTGAGCGGCTGGTCCGGAGGGAGCACGCTGAGATCGACGTAAGGCGCGACGCGGGCGAGGTTATGCGCCACGAGCCCGTCCGTCACCGAAGCGGCCTCCGCGCACTCGGGTCCGACGCCGGACAGGACAAGCCGCCTGGGCCGTCCGCGCTTGCCCGCGACCGGCGCGTGCATCGCGTCCTGCAGCAGCCGCGCGAGCAGCGCCTGACGGCTATAGTTCGGGCCGGGATCCAGCAGCGGTCCATTATGTTCGATGAAGATTGAGTTGAGCACCGGGTCATCGCTCTCGTGCAGATAGAGCGCATCGCCGCGCCAGCGGCTGACCCGGCGGTTGAACAGGGCCATCGCTGCCAGCCGGTCGCCGTCCATCACCTCCATCAGAACCGGGTCCGGAAAGCGTTCGGCGGCTAGGCAGCCGACCCACGTCCAGTCTTGAAAAAAGGACGCCTCTGCCGTCGCGCTGAACGCCCGCCAGCGCGGCTCGAGGGCGGCGAGACCCCCGGCGTCCAGCCTTGGACGGGACAGAATCGTTTGAAACATGACACCATCCCTTACTCCCGATCGGGTTCGGCTGCACTTCCCCCCCGTCGGGAAGACTGGCAGTTTCCCGCCGCCGAATCCGGAGGTGCCTTGCTCAACGCTATCGTCGACGGGCTTATGCCGCCGACCAGCCTGGCGGTCGTGGCCTTCGTCCTCATCGTCATCGCGGGCCGATGGCACAAGCTGGGCGTCTTCGCCTTGCTCCTGCTGCTCCTGCTATCGATGCCGCTGGTCTCATCGGCGCTCCTAAACGGATTGGCGCCCGCGCCCACGCCGCCGGGGCCAACACCCGAGGCCATCGTGATCCTCTCGGCAGAGGGAATCCGGGTGAAGGGGCCGGTCGATCTCGAACCGGGCCTGCTGACGCTCGATCGCATGCGGGCGGGGGCCGCGCTGTATCGGCGGACCCATCTGCCCATCCTGGTTTCAGGCGGGCTGGCCATGCCATTCGTCACGACGTCGCTCGCGGCGATGATGGGCCGCAGCCTGGAGGACGATTTCGGCGTCCCAGTTCGCTGGGAAGAAGACAATTCGTACGATACCTGGCAGAACGCCGAATACAGCGCGAAAATCCTGCATGACGCTGGCATCTCGCGCATCTATCTCGTGACGCATTTTTGGCACATGCGCCGCGCCATGGTGGCATTCCAGCATTTTGGCCTGCAGGTCACGCCAGCGCCGGTCCGCCCCTCGCTGCCGTTGCCGCTCTCGCCCCTCTACCTGCTCCCGCGCGTCAGCGCCTGGGATTCGAGCTATCTCGCGCTGCACGAGTGGACGGGCTTGGCGTATTACAGCCTGCGCCAGTGACCCGGCTGCGGCTCGAGACGTTCCCGGCAATCGAACAGCTCGGGCCGGAGTGGGACGCAGCGTTCGAGGCCGGACCGAGCGTGCAGACGAGCCGGGACTGGTTTGCGGCCAGTGCGGACGCCGCCCTCCCAGAGGGTGCGTCGCCCTGCTATCTGGCGCTGTCCGACGCGGACGGGCCTGCCGCCATTTTGCCTATGGTCGCCGGCCCTCGCCGAAGCTGGGTCTCGCTGACGACACCATATACCTGCCTCTACCAACCGCTGCTGCGGCCAAGCGCCTCGGAGCGCCTGGTCCGCGACGCGGGCGCGGCGTTCGGGCGGCACGCACGGCGTCGGCCCTTGATGATGCTGGAGGCCATGGACCCGGCATGGCCCGGCATGGCCGCGTTCCGGGCCGGGTTGGGCGATGCGGGGCTGGCCACGCGCAGCTTCACCCATTTCATCAATTGGCGCGGCGAAGTGGCCGGCGGATCGTGGGAGGGTTACTTGCAGGGCCGGCCAGGTGCGTTGCGCGAAACGATCCGGCGCAAGACCCGGGCGCTCGAACGCGACGCCAGCTTGCGGCTAGAGCTCGTACGGGATCCGGCTGGCTTTGGCCGGGCACTTGCCGCTTATGAGCGTGTCTACGCGAGGAGCTGGAAGACTCCGGAGCCGTTTTCCGGGTTCAATCAGGCCCTGTTTGCGAAGCTGGCCGGGCGAGACTGTTTGCGGATTGGCGTGATGTGGGCGGCCGAGCAGCCGATCGCCGCGCAATACTGGACGGTCGAGGGCGGGACGGCGACCGTGCTGAAATTGGCGCACGATGACGCGTTCCGGCGCGTGTCGCCCGGCACGGTGCTGACCGCCTTCGTGATCCGCCAACTCATCGAGCGGGATGGGGTACGCGGCGTCGATTTCGGCCGCGGAGATGACGCTTACAAGCGAGATTGGGCGGAAACACAGCGCTTCCGGGTTGGTCTGCTTGCCATCAACCCGCTTGCAATCGGTGGCATGACGACATTGGCAAGGCATGATTTTGGGCGAGTTTTACGGGCTGTTAAACTTATGATGCGATCTGATGGGCAGTAGTCGTGTATAACGTTTGCACAACTCTCGCGTGTGTATTTTTGACGGGGTTGCGTGTTCAATGTTCACAAATTGCATAGTTTATCGCGTTGCAGTGCGTGTCGTATGAGGAAGCTCGGCCAAACAGGGAGTGCCACGTGCGGATCTATACTGTAACCGGCGGCGCTGGGTTCATCGGCTCCCATTTGGCCGACGCCCTGCTGGCGGCGGGGCACCGGGTGCGTGTTCTGGATGATTTCTCGACCGGACGCGCCGAAAATCTCGATCCGCGCTGCGAGGTGTTACGGGGCGACGTGTGCGACCCGCATCTCGTCCGCCGGGCATTACTGGGCAGTTCGGGGTGTTTCCACTTGGCCGCGATCGCTTCGGTGGCGCGCGGCAACGAGGACTGGCTCGGCACGCACCGGGTCAACGTTGGCGGAACGGTGGCGGTCCTGGACGCGGCGCGCGCGCTCGGCGGTTTGCCGGTCGTCTACGCCTCGTCGGCGGCAATCTATGGCCGGGTGCAGGGTGTGGCCGATGAGGAATCACTGCCGGCGCCTTTGACTGCGTATGGGGCGGACAAGCGCGGCTCGGAGCTGCACGCCGCTTGCGGCACGCTGGTGCATGGCGTCCCGACCGCGGGGCTGCGGTTCTTCAATGTCTATGGGCCGCGGCAAGTCCCTGACTCGCCCTATAGTGGCGTCATCTCGATCTTCGCCCGGACCATTGCCGCGGGGCAGCCAGTGACGATCCATGGCGATGGGGAGCAGACGCGGGACCTGATCTATGTGGCCGATGTGGTCGCGTTCCTGCGGGCCGCCATGGATGCCCTGCTGGCTGGCAAAGAAAGCGTCTCCGGAACGGTGTTCAACGCCTGCACGGGAGTCGAGACCTCGGTCCTCGACATGGCGCGGATCGTCGGCGAGTTGCTGGGTTGCGAGGTGAATATGCTGCCTGGGCCGGCGCGCGCCGGCGACATCCGCCGCTCCGTCGGCTCGCCCGAGCGCGCGGCCGCAGCCCTTGGCGTCCGCGCCGGCACGATGCTGCGCCACGGCCTTGCCGCTACGTTGCAATCGATACGCGGCCGTGCCAGCCTGCTGTCCGCGTAGCGCACTTTGCCATCTGAAATGCGCAATGCTATGCGACCCCGGCTGAAGGCGCGTAGCTCAGTGGCAGAGCGCTGCTATTACATGGCAGAGGTCGGGGGTTCGACTCCTTCCGCGCCTATGACGAGTATGTTATGCTGCAATGACGGACGCACCGGCGGGCGGGAGAGGACACGAATGATTGGCCGCATTGGTCGGAGCTTGCTCGCGTCGGCGCTCGTCGCCGGAACACTGTCCGGCTGCGGAGATGCGGGACCGCCGCCGCCGCCGCAGCCGGTTGAGTCGAATTTGCCCTACGTGATTGGTCCCGGCGATTCGATGAGCATCTTTGTCTATGGACGGCCCGAGGTCAGCTCGGGCGGCGTCATCGTCCGGCCGGATGGCCGTCTCTCTCTGCCCCTCATTCCCGACGTGATCGCCGCCGGGAAGACGCCCGACGAGTTGGCCAAAGATCTCGAGGTCAGGCTCAAGGAGTACATCAAGGAACCGAACGTCTCCGTCATCATGAGCGGTTTCGTTGGCCCCGCGAGCCGCTCGGTCCGGGTGATCGGCGAAGCGGTTGACCCGGTCGCGATCCCGTATCGCGACCAGATGACGGTGCTCGACGTGATGATCGCGACCCATGGCCTGACCCGCTACGCAGCGGGCAACCGGGCGGTCATCATTCGCCGGTTCAACGGACCGCGACAGGTGTTCCGCGTTCGCCTCAGCGACCTGATCAAGGACGGCGACATCGACGCGAACGTGGCGATGGCCCCCGGCGACACGCTCATCATCCCCCAGAGCTTCTTTTAGGCGACGTCCCATGCATCACCTGCAGGCACTTGTCCGTAAGCAACTCAAGGCTGCGTGGCGCTACCGTTGGTTCGCCATCCTGTTCTCCTGGGCGGTGTGCGCCGTCGGTTTCGTCGCCGTGTTCAGGATACCGAACGTTTATGAGGCGAGCGGACGCCTCTACGTCGATGCGGACGCGATCTTGACGCCGCTGCTGCGCGGCATTGCGGTCGACACTTCGCTGCAGGCACAGGTGGACCTGCTGCAGCGGACGCTGCTAAGCCGGCCCAACCTGGAGAAGCTGATTTCGAACACCGATCTCGAACTGCAAACCACCTCCGATGCCGATCGGACTGCACTAGCGAGTCGGCTGGCGACCGAGATCAAATTCATCCCGCAGACCCGAAACCTGTTCGTCATCAGCTACCAGAACCAGTCGCCTAAGCTGGCCTATTCTGTGGTCCAGGCGATGCTGACCGCATTCATCGAGAGCAAGGCCGGCAACAACCGGACGGATTTGGAGAACGCCAGCAAGTTCATCGACGGCGAGCTGAACATGTACGAGCAGCAGCTCCGCAATGCGGAGCGGCGGCGTGCCGAGTTCCGTGCGAAATACCTCGATGTCCTGCCGCAAGATGGCGGGGTGAGCCGGTTGGACGCCGCCACCGGGCAGGTGAAATCGCTTCAGGGCCAGCTCGAAGACGCGCAGACCCGGCGAGCGTCGCTGACCAAGGAACTTGCTGCGACGCCGTCTCTGCTGGTGGTGGAGGCCGATGCCGCGACTGGCGGCGGTGCCGCGCCGCTGACCCGGCTGCAACAGGCAGAGGCGACACTGGCGGAGATGCGGCTGCGCCTCACTGACCAGCATCCGGATGTTATTGCGCAGAAGGGCCTCATCGCGGCCATGAAAGCGGGCGCTCTTGGGCCCGATCCGGCAGCGCGTCGGCCGGCGCCGGCGACTCCGGGAGCGCCGGATGCGAGTGCGGCCGGGTCAACGCCTGACGCGCGCGGCGCCCGCTCGGTGCCCAACCCGGTTTACGAGCAGATCAAGGTCCGCCTGGTCGAGACAGAATCGACGATCGCCTCGTTGCAGCGCCAGCTCAACGATGCGACTCAGGATCGCGACCGGATGAACGGCATCGTCCGCAGTGCGCCGGGCCTGCAGGCCGAAGCTATCAACATCAACCGCGACTACGACATCATCCAGCACAATTACGACGAGTTGCTGGCCCGGCGTGAGTCGATGCGGATATCCGCCGCCGCGGAGGCGAGCGCCGATAAGGTGAAGATCCAAATCATCGACCCGCCGCTGCTGCCAACCATCCCGGTTGCGCCGAAGCGCGTCGCTCTGCTCACCGGCGCGCTCGCTGCCGGCTTGGCCGCCGGGCTGGGACTGGCTCTGTTGCTGGTCCAGCTCGACCAGTCCTTCCACACGGCCGACGATCTGCATGATCTGGGCTATCCGGTGGTGGGCGGCATTACCATGTTGGCGGCGGCGATCCCGTTCTTCCGGCGAATGGTCACGGTTTGCAGTTTCGCCATCGCTGTCGCCTTGCCTTGTGTGATCTACGGCGGGCTGGTCTTGCGACTCATCCGCTCCGGCCTCACCGTCTGACGGAGGCGGTCAGCAGAACCGCAACCGCTGGCCGATCCCAAGGCGCCGGGCTTTGGCAAGCATCGCGTGGCCGAGCGCGATGTCGGAGAGCGAGAGGCCGCGATGCCAAAATAGGATCGTCTCCGCCTCGCTCTCGCGTCCGGGCCGCAAGCCGGCGACGATCTGTCCCATCTCGGCGTACAGCGTCTGCTCAGAGAGCTTGCCCGCGTCCACGTGAGCGCGTAACGCGCCCCACTTGCCGCCTTTGCACTGGCCCCAATCGTCCACGACCAGCTTGCTCATGATGTCGGTCAAATTGAGTTCGACCGCACTTTGCGTGCCATAGGGCATGACCAGCGCGCCGGGCTTGATCCATTCGGTTCGCAGCAGCGGCTCGGGCGCGGTCAGCCGGGACGCCTCGACGACAATGTCGGCGCCCTCGACGCAGCTGCGCCAATCAGAAGTTGCCACCACCTTCTTACCGAGGTCTTGCGTCAGCCGGGCAGCAAACGCCTCCCGGCTCTCCGGCCGGCGCGAGTGCACGCGGATTTCGTCGAAATCGAACAGGCTGTCCATCAAGCGCACGTTCCAATAGGACGAGCCGCGCGCGCCGATATGCCCCAATACCTTACTCCCCGGCCGGGCAAGGTATTTGGCGCCTACCGCGGTGACCGCACCTGTGCGCATGTCGGTGATACCGGACGCGTCCAGGATCGCCTTCGGCGCGCCATTGCGCGGATCCATCAGCAGCAGCGTCGCCAGTTCGGAGGGGAAGCCGAGCTGATAATTGTCGACGAAATCGCCGACCACCTTGACCCCCGCGCTGTCCACGGCGCCGGCAATTGCGCCGCGAAGCACGTTGAAATGGCCTCGCGCCTGACCAGGCTCGAGGTGCATGCGCGGTTCGATCACCGTTTCGCCGCGGCCCTGGGCGGCAAGCGCGTCCTCGATTGCGGCAATGATCTCGGCATCGGTGATGTGGAGGTCCTCGATGTCGAACCGGTTGAGGAAATCAACGTAGACGGGCGGCATCGCCCCATGTGCGGACATGAACAATACCTTCGGTTTCGGCGCCTCTGACGGTCCTTCCCGCCAGATACCCACCACTAGATAGGCAAGGCCGTTACGGCAAGCTTGCCGCCGCCAAGATCCGCCCATCCCCGGCTTGCAGCAGGACTGCGGCGCGTTCCCCCTGGGGCGCCGGCACCACCAAGGCGAGCGGCGCGCCGTTCCACGACCCGGCGGGAGCGAACGATCGTACGACGTTGGTTTCCGGCAGCACGCGGCCACTATTCTCGCCGCCCCGCACCGGCGTGCTGTGCCCCGGGTCGAACCCAATCAGATACAGCGTCCCGGCCCCCTGGCCCGCGCCAGCCTGGATGCGCAATCCGCTTGGGTCGGCCCGGATGCTGAGCGGGACAGAGGCTGAATCATGCCGCGCTTGCGCCAAAGCGGCGGCGACCGCCTCGGGGTCGGAGCCCACCGCCTGGTAGCGCCCGCCAACCACGATTTGCGGCGTGTAGATCGAGTCGAGCCCAAGCAACCCGCCATAGGCCCGCTGGCGCGCCGTCACTTGCGGCAACGAAAACGGGTCTTTCCAGCCAAGCCGGTCCCAATAAGTCACGTGCAGATCGAGGGGCAACAGGCTGGGGTCGGTGCGCGCCAGATCGGAGAGCAGCGCGTCCGCCGGCGGACAGGAGGAGCAGCCTTGCGAAGTGAACAGCTCGACCACGAGCAGACGCTCGGCGGCGCGCGCGTGGGAAGCGGCGAGGATCAGCGGGAGGGCAAGCAGCAAATGGCGCATATGCCGACTTCGACCCGGCGCGCGCCGGGTTACCAGGCAAGCGGCTTTCGCCGTCGCTCCCCGCCCCGTAAGGTGCACCGGCAATACGGGAGGAACCTCGATGCTGTATGATCACCGGACCTATACGTGCAAGCCAGGAACGATCCGCAAGGCGCTGGAACTCTACGCGGAGCACGGTTTCGCCGCGCAAAAGCGCCACCTTGGCGAGCCCGTCGTCTACGCGATCACGGAAGTCGGCAACGTTAACCAATACGTACACATTTGGCGCTATACCGATGTGGCTGACCGGGCCAAGCGGCGCGGCGCCATGCAGGCCGATCCGGAGTGGCAGAATTTTATCAAGCTGAGCGCGGAGGCGGGCTATTTGGTGAGCCAGGAGAACAAGCTGCTGCTGACGGCACCTTTCCTGGCCGGCTAGTGCCAGCTTTCATGGAAAGCTAGCACGTTGCTCCTTGTCTGAGTGACCGAGTCACGCCCTCCAGCCTGATTCGAAGCGAATCAGGCTTCCTTGCGATCGGGCACTAGATCGCCGTGGCAGCTGTCCAGCCGATTTGTTGGAGAGCAACTTTGTCGCATGACTGGCATCGCTCTCGCGATCCCAGTCATGCGACGTTGTCTAACCCGGGACGGCGTGGCGCTGCAGATCTTCCAACGCGCAATAGTGCAGCGCCATCACGTGGGTCGCGCGCAGGACAACCCTCGGCGCCATCCCGGCTTCGAGCGCCTCCTGCCAGCGTGGCGCACACAAGCACCAACGGTCCCCGGGCTTCAGCCCGGCGAAGCCCCATTCGGGGTGCGGGGTGCTCAAATCGTTGCCCTGACTACGGCTGAATTCGAGGAACTCCGCCGTCATCTCGGCGCAGACAGTGTGGCTGCCGAGGTCTTCCGGGCCGGTCTCGCAGCAGCCCGTGCGGGTAAACCCAGTCCGCGGGTCGAGGGAGCACAATTCCAGCGTGCCGCCCAGCACGTTGCGGGCGCGGCGCTGGGAGCCGGTGTCATCGAGCGGCATGTGGTGCTCCAATCGGGCCGGCCGACTGTGCCACGGAGCGGCCGGATCGCGAAAGAGGCCGGGCGGAAAGCGCATATTAAACTTGCCCGCATCGGCCCAACTGCCAATATCGCTCCCGCATGAGCGCGGTCATCGAGTTCAAGCCTCGCAAGGACGATACGCTTTGGGCGGTCGTGGCCTCTATCGGCCGGTCCAATCGGGTGGCGGAGATCTTTCCGAGCCGCGAGCGCGCCCTCGCCGACCGCGCCTGGCGCGAGCAGCAAATCCGTGCTTATTCCTCGCTGTTCCAGAGCTGCCGGCAGCCCGCGCCGTTGTATACGGTCGCCCCGATCCGGCTCGCGGACCTGCCGCGATCCTGGAAACCGCTTCCGGCCCTGGGGTTTCTCCGGGGCCAATTCATTTAAAGGGTGCTATTCGGCCAGGATCGCGACCGCCCGAGTCCAGCCGGCCGAGCCGCGGTGCAGCTTGACCGGGAACGCGGAAATCAGGAACCCGTCCGGCGGCAGCGCTTCCAGATTGTGCATCTTCTCGATCTGGCAGTAGGCCCGGTCACGGCCGACCCGGTGGCCTTCCCAGATCAGCCCGGCATCGCCCGTCTCCTGCACCCGCCGCCGCGTATGGCTGAACGGCGCGTCCCAGCTCCAGGCGTCGGTCCCGACGACGCGGACGCCTTGCTCCACCAGCCATAGTGTGGCAGCGCGCCCGAAACCGCAGCCCGTGTCAACGTAATCCGCCTCGCCGTAGCGCAACCCGGCGCGCGTGTTGACCACCACGATTTCCAGCTTCTGCAATTTATGGCCGATGCGCGCCAGCTCCGCCTGGATCTGCTCCGGTTGCACCACAACCCCGTCCGGGATGTGGCGGAAATCGAGCTTGACGCCGGGCTGATACAGCCATTCCAGCGGCACCTCGTCGATCCGCATGGACGGCACGCCGCCGGGTGTCACCGCCTCGTCCATGCGCGAGAAATAGTGGTATGGCGCATCCACGTGCGTGCCGTTATGGCTGCTGATCCGGCAATTCTCGAGCGCGGCATACTGGCCCTCGGGCAACTGGTCGACGGTCACGCCGAAGTAGTCGGCGATGGCGGGCGCGGACTGGTGGTGGTCAACGTAGTCGATCGCCGGCAGCATGTACGGCGGGTCGCTCGCGATGCCGGCACGCAGCGGGACGGACAGGTCGACGAGGCGATGCTTCATCCATCGCTTCTAGCACATCCGCCACCTCGGCGGATTGCGCATGCCAGACATGCCTCTTAGTGTGCGGAAAAATTCAGGGACGAAGCGCCACCCCCTCGGGACCAGGAGAGAGGTAGGCGATGCAAATCGAACGTAGGACGCTGTTGCAGGGTGTGGCCGGCGCGGCAGTCTTGGCGCCGAGCGCGGTGCGCGCGCAGAGCCGGGCGGAGACGCTCCGCTTCATCACCGGCAACACAATCAACACGCTCGATACCACGATGCCCGGCGCGACGCGCGAAGCCTTTGGCGTCAGCATGAATGTCTACGACCGGCTGTTCACCTTCGGCCGCAAGAAGCTGGGCAGCTACTTCGTGTTCGATCCCGCCGTGATCCGCGGCGAACTCGCGAAGGGCTACAGCATCAGTCCGGACAGCAAGGTGATCACCATCACCCTGCGCGAAGATGCGACCTGGCATGATGGCTCGCCGGTCACGGCGGAGGACATCAAATGGTCGCTCGACCGCACGGTCGCGGCGAAATCGCTGGCGCCGCCGCAAATGTCCACCGGGTCGATCACCAGCCCCGACCAATTCAAGATCGTCGATCCGCACACGGTGACCCTGACGCTCGACAAGCCGGACCGGCTGGCGCTGGCCAATCTGTGCGTCTGCTACGCGATCATGATCAACAGCAAGCTCGCCCGCCAGCACGCGACCGCAGACGATCCGTGGGCGATGGAGTGGATGAAGACGAACACGGCGGCCAGCGGCGCCTACATCGTCGAGAGCCACAAGCCCGGCGAGAGCACGATCCTGCGGCGCAACGAGAAATGGACCGGCGGCGCGGATGGGCTGCCGTTCTTCCGCCGGGTCATCATCCAGACCGTGCCGGAGCCGGCGACCCGCGCCAGCCTGATCGAGCGCGGCGACGCCGACCTCTGCATCGACCTCGCCGCGAGCGACGTCCCGGGCATCGAGCAATCCGCCAAGTCGAAAGTGGACTCGATCCCGCAGACCAACGGCTTCACGCACATCACGATGAACACGCAGATGGCACCGTTCGACAATCCGAAGGTCCGCCAGGCGATTGCGGCGGCTCTGCCTTACGACGACATGTTCAAGGCCAGCATCTTCGGCCGCGGCCGCAAGCTCTACGACGCAAGCTGGTCCGGAACGCCACCCAACGCCGATTTCCCGCAGCCGATCCCCAACAAGACCGACCCGGCGCGCGCCAAGCAGCTGCTGACCGAGGCCGGGTTCCCGAACGGTTTCTCCACCAGCTTTTCCTATTCCGTCGGCAATTCCGCCACCGCCGACCCGCTTGCGGCGCTGCTGAAGGAGGCGCTCGGCAAGATCGGCGTCCAGGTGGACGTGCAGAAGAAGCCGGATGCCGAGTTCAACACGCTGGAAGCGGATCACAAGATGCCGTTCTACACAGACGGCGCGACCGCCTGGCTGCCCTACACATACTATTTTTTCTATCTGTACTTCACCCGCGACCAACGCTGGAATTTCTCCAACTGGAAAAGCCCGGAGATGGAGGCGCTGACACTTGACGCCCGCTATCAGACCGACACGGGCAAATACGACGCCGACTGCACCAAGATGATCGAGCTATTCGCCGCCGACACCCCGCTGATTATGCTGTGGCAGCCGAACCAGGACGCGGTCATGGTCAAGACGCTGGAGGGCTTCACCTACCAGTTCTATCGGCAGACCGATTTCCGGGACCTGCGGCGCGTGTAGAAAATGCTCGCCGCCATTGCGCGCCGGGTCGGGCGACGGCTGGTCGCGTCGCTCCCGGCGCTGCTCGGCGTGGTCATCGTCACTTTCGTGCTGATGCGCGTGCTGCCGGGCGACCCGGCGGTGTTCTTCGCCTCCGGCCCCAGCGCCGGGCGCGCCGAGATCGAGGAGGTCCGCCACCAGATGGGCCTCGACCAGCCGATCCCGATCCAGCTCATCGGCTATCTCGGCGACGTCGCGACCGGCAATCTCGGCCGCTCGATGACCACCGGCCAGAAGGTCACCACCGACATGGCGCGCCGGATGCCGGCCTCGCTCGAGCTGACCTTCACGGCACTGACCATCGCGCTACTGCTCTCGATTCCGCTCGGCATCGTGGCGGCGCTGCGGCCGGGGTCGCTGGTCGATCATTTCGTGCGCATGTTGTGCACGCTCGGCGTGTGCGTGCCGACCTTCGTGTCCGGCTTGTTGCTGATCTACGTGTTCTATTACGTGTTGGGCTGGGCGCCGGACCCGACGGCGCGGATCGACATCTTCGTCTCGCCGCCGCCTGACATCACCGGCTTCTACCTGATCGATTACGCGCTCACCGGCGATTGGGAAGGTTGGCGCGCCGCGTTCGCGCAGCTCATCCTGCCGGCGTTCACCATGGCGCTGTTCGTGTTGGCGCCGCTGTCGCGGATGACGCGCGCCTCGATGCTGGCCGTGCTGGGCAGCGACTTCATCCGGACGGCCGATGCGATGGGGCTGCCGCGCCGCCGGGTGGTGATCGCCTACGCGCTGCGCAACGCGCTGCTGCCGGTGCTGACCATCACCGGGATCGTGTTTTCGACCATGCTCGGGGCCAACGTGCTGGTGGAGAAGGTGTTCTCCTGGCCGGGCGTCGCCTCCTACGCGCTCGACGCGCTGCTCGCCTCGGATTACGCGCCGGTGCAGGCTTTCGTGCTGCTGATGGCGGCGATTTTCGTGCTGGTGAACGTGCTGATCGACGTCCTGTATGGGATCGCCGACCCGCGAGTGTCCGTCGCGTGAGTCTGGCGCTGCGAAGCGGCGGCACCGGGCAGCATATCGCCTATGTGTTGCGGTCGAACCCGGTGACGGCCTTTGCCGCGGCCGGGGCCACGCTGCTCGTGTTGATCGCCGCGCTGGCGCCATGGCTGGTGCCATATGACCCGGTCGCCTCGGACGTGCCGCAGGCGCTGCTGCCGCCGAGCGCGGCGCATTGGGCCGGGACCGACCAGCTCGGCCGCGACATATTCAGCCGCATCGTCGCCGCGACAAGGCTCGACCTAGTCATCGCCGCCTCCGCGGTCAGCGTCTCGTTCGTGCTCGGCGCCGCGGTCGGCGGATTTTGTGGCTATCACGGCGGCAGGCTCGACCGCTGGGTTGGCCGGTTCGTCGACGTGCTGATGGCGTTTCCGCTGTTCGTGCTGGCGATGGCGCTGGTGGCGGCCCTCGGCAACCGGGTGGAGAACATCGTCATCGCGACGGCGGTGATTAACTTACCGTTCTACATCCGCTTCGCGCGCGCCGAGGTGAACGTGCGCCGCAACGCCGGCTGGGTGGAGGCGGCGCGGGCCTGTGGCGACGGGCACCTCTCGGTGGTGCTGCGCGTGCTGCTGCCGAACGTATTGCCGGCGATGGCGGTGCAGATCTCGCTCAATCTCGGCTGGGCGATCCTCAACGCCGCCGGGCTGTCGTTCATCGGCCTGGGCGTGCAGGCGCCGACGCCGGAATGGGGCATCATGGTTGCCGAGGGCGCGCGCTTCATCACCACCGGCAAGTGGTGGCTGGTGGCGATGCCGGGCTTGGCGCTGATGCTGACGGTGCTGTGCTTCAACCTGCTCGGCGACGGGCTGCGCGACATCCTGGACCCCAGGATGCGCACGTGACCTTGCTGCAGGTCGAGGATTTGAGGGTCGCGTTCAGCACGCGGCATGGGTCGGTGCCGGCGCTGCACGGGGTAAGCATCGGACTGGATGCGGGGGAGACGCTCGGCGTCGTCGGCGAGAGCGGGTCGGGCAAATCGGTCACAGCGCTCGCCATCATGCGGCTGCTCGACCGCTCCGGGCAGATTCTTGGCGGGCGGGTGCTGTTCCGGGGGCGCGACATCAGCCGGCTCGGCCGGGGCGATCTGCGCCAGCTCCGCGGCTCGGCGATCTCGATGATCTTCCAGAACCCGCGCGCCGCGCTGAACCCGATCCGGCCGGTGGGCCAGCAGATCGGCGACGTGCTGCGCGCGCATCGCGACATTTCCGGCGCCGAGGCGCAGGCGCAGGCGCTCGCCCTGCTGCAGGCCGTGATGATCCGCGACCCGGAGCGACGGCTCGCCGCCTATCCGCACGAGCTGTCCGGGGGCATGTGTCAGCGGGTGATGATCGCCATGGCGATCGCCTGCGCGCCGGCGCTGCTGATCGCCGACGAGCCGACCACCGGGCTGGACGTGACCACGCAGAAGACGGTGATGGAACTGCTCGCCAGCATCGTCGCCGAGCGCCGGATGGCGATGATCCTGATCACGCACGACCTTGGCCTCGCCGCCCGCTATTGCGACCGGATTGCGGTGATGGAGCGCGGTCTCGTCGTGGAAGAAGGCCCGACGGCGGCGCTGTTCCGCGCGCCGTGCCACGCTTACACGCGACGCCTGGTCGCCGCTTCGCCGACGCGGCACTCCACCCTCGCCGACCTCGCGCTGGAGGAGGCGCCGATGGTGTCCAAGCAGAGGCCGCGTGTTCCGGGCGAGGGGCCGCTGCTGGAGCTGCAGGACGTGGTCAAGTCCTTCGACGGCGTGCGCGCGGTGGATGGCGTCTCGTTCCGGCTCGCGCAGGGCGGCAGCCTCGGCCTGGTCGGCGAAAGCGGCTCCGGCAAGAGCACGCTATCGCGGCTGATTTGCCGGCTGCTCGACGCGGATCGGGGCGAGATCGTCTTCAACGGCGAAGGGATCGGCACCGTGCCATCCCGCGAGTTCCACCGCTCGCGGCTGCGGCGGGACATCCAGATCGTGTTCCAGGACCCGAATGACAGCCTCAACCCGCGCAACAGCGCCTTCGACAGCATCGCCCATCCGCTGCGCCGGCTCGAGCGGATGCGGGACGGCCGGGCGTTGACCGAGCGCGTTCGCTCTGCGGCGGAGCGCGCCGGGTTGCCGGAGGAGCTGCTGCCGCGCTTCCCGCACCAGCTCTCCGGCGGGCAGAAGGCGCGGGTCGGCATCGCGCGGGCGATCGCGCCGGGTCCGCGTCTGTTGGTGCTGGACGAGCCGACGGCGGCGCTGGACGTATCGGTGCAGGCGGTGATCTTGCAGTTGCTGGACCGGTTGCGGCGGGAGGATGGGATCGGCTTGTTGTTCGTCAGCCATGATTTGAACGTGGTGCGCATGCTGTGCGACGATTTGGTCGTGCTGCAATCCGGGCGCGTGGTCGAGGCCGGGCCGAGCCGTGACGTGTTTCGCCAGCCCCGCACTGAATACACGCGCATGCTGCTGGACGCCGTGCCGTATTTCGAGCCGGACCGCGCCGTCCACGCCGTCGCCGAATGACCGATGCACATTGGGAGGTCGGCACCGATATCGGCGGCACGTTCACGGACATCGTCGCGGTGCACGCGACGAGTGGGGAGACGCGGACGGCCAAGGTGCCTTCGCAGCCCGACGCGCCGGTCGCCGCCATGCTCGCGGCGATCGCGGCCCTTGGGCTGCGGCCCGATCAGCTCCGGCGGTTCGTGCACGGGACGACGCGGATCACCAACGCCATCGTGCAGGACCGGCTCGCCCCGGTGGCGCTGATCGCGACCGACGGGTTCGAGGATGTGCTCGAGATCGGCCGCTATCGGCGGCGCGACCTCTACCGGCTCGACATTCCGCCGAAGGCGCCCCCGCTCGTGCCGCACGAACGCTGCTTCGGGCTGCGCGAGCGCTTGGATCATAACGGCCAGGTCCTGCTCGCGCTCGAGGACGCGGAGCTGGAGCGAATGGCAGAGTGGGTGCGGGGCACGGGGGTCGCCAGCGTCGCGGTCTGCCTGCTGCACGCCTACGCCAACCCGGCGCATGAGCGTCGCGTGGCCGAGCGTCTGCGTGGCGTGGCCGCGCACGTCTCGCTGTCGCACGAGGTCAATCCGGAATCCCGAGAATACGAGCGCGCCTCGTCGACGGCGATCAACGCCGCCGCGATGCCGATCGCGGCCGGCTACCTTGAGGAGCTGGAGCGCAAGCTGCCGCTCGGCGCCGGGTTGCAGGTGTTCCACTCGGCCGGCGGCATGGTCCCGGTGGCGACCGCCAAGCAGCGGCCGATCGTGATGGCCAAGTCCGGCCCGGCCGCTGGCGTGGCAGCCTCGGCGCGGCTCGCGCAGGCATCGGACCGCAAGCGGGTGCTGACCTTCGACATGGGCGGCACCACGACTGACATCTGCCTGATCGTCGACGGCGTCGCCGAAATCGCCGATGACCGCATGACCGGCGACCGCCCGCTGCGTCAGCCTATGCTCGCAGTGCAGTCGATCGGCGCCGGCGGCGGCTCGCTCGTCCGCCTCGGACCCGGCGGGCTCGCGGTCGGGCCGGACAGCGCCGGCGTCGACCCGGGACCGGCCTGCTACGGCCGGGGCGGCACCGAGCCGACGATCACCGACGCCAACGTTGTGCTCGGCTACCTCGATCCGGACGCGCTGCTGGGCGACAGCATTGCCATTGACCGGGCGCGAGCGGCGACCGCGCTAGGGCCGCTTGCCGAGGCGTTGGGGCTGAACGTGACTGCGACGGCGCTCGGCGTGGTTCGGGTGGCGAACGCGGCAATGGCGCGGGCGCTGCGCCGGGTCACGGTGGAGCGCGGGATCGACGGGCGGGATTGCGCGCTGCTGGCTTTCGGAGGCAGCGGGCCGATGCATGCGGCGGGACTGGCCGAACTGTATGGGCTGGAAGAGGTGATCGTCCCGGCCGCTTCGAGCAGCTTCTCGGCGCTGGGCTGCCTGATGGCCGACCTCTCCTTCATGCAGCAGCAGACGGTGCGGCTGGCGCTGGATGGGATCGATGTCGAGGCGTTCGCGGCGCGGCTCGACGAGGTGGCGGCGCGCGCGTCCGCGCCGATCGGCGGCGGCGCCTTTATCGAACACGTCGCCATGATGCGCTATGCCGCGCAGAGCGACATGACCCCGATCCCATTCACGCCGCCGCTCGACCCGGCCGTCATGCGGCGGGACTTCAACAGCAGACACCAGGCGCTGTTCGGCTACGCCACCGACGAGCCCTGCGTGATCGAGGCGATCAGGGTACAGGCGCGCAAGCCCTCCCCCGCGCACCCGTCCCGCCCGGTGCAACTCACCAACACGCGCCCGGCCGGCACGCGGAGGTGCAGCTTCCCCGGTGCGCTTGATGTGGCGACCGCGGTGCTTGACCGGGAGGGGCTTGCCGCGCCGGCCTCGGGTCCCGCGATCATCGGGGATGCGTGGTCCACGATCGTATTGCCGCCGGGATGGCGGGCGGCGCCGGACGAGGCGGGCAATTTGTTTCTGACGCGGTTGGCGGCTTGAAAGGCCCTCACCCAACCCTCTTCCGGGGTGAGGGTTTCGACCCGTTCGTCGTGGAGGTGATCCGGCACGGGCTCTCGGCCATTGCCGAGGAGATGAGCCTCGTTCTGGTCCGCTCCGCGCGCTCGCCGCTGCTGCGCGAGGCGGGCGACCTTTCGTCCACGATCACCGATGCCGAGGGCGGCCTGGCCGCGCAGGGCCGCGACATCCCGGTGCATCTCGGCGCCATGGCCTACACGGTCCGCGAGCTTTTAAAAGTCTACCCGCGCGAGCGGCTGCGGCCGGGCGACGCGATCATCTACAATCTCGGCGCGCTCGGCGGGAACCACCTCAACGACGTCAAAGTGGTGCGGCCCGTCTTCGTGGACGGCGCGATCATCGCCTTTGCGCTGAGCCTGGCGCATTGGCCGGATGTCGGCGGCACCTGGCCGGGCAGCTACTGGGCCGCCGCCGAGGACACGTTCCAGGAGGCGATCCGCATTCCGCCCGTGCCCATCGTGACACAAGCCGGGCTCGACACATCTGTGATGGCGATGATCACCGCCAATGTCCGCGATCCGGTTTCCGCCAAAGGCGACCTGCTCGGCCAGATCGCCGCGACCGAGGCGGCCGAGCGGCGCATCCTCGAGCTCTGCGATCGTCACGGGACGGGCGTGTTCCTGGACAGCATCACCCGCCTGCACGATTTGTCGGAGGCCGAGATGCGCGCGGCGATCCGGGCGCTGCCGGATGGCGTCTATGAGGGCGAGGATTTCCTCGACGATGGCGGGCCCGATGGCGGCCCGGCGCGGATCCATGTCCGCGTTACCATCGATGGCGACGAAGCCGAGTTCGACCTGTCCGGCAGTTGCGACCGGGTGGCGAATTTCTGCAATTGCACGCCGTTCATCGCCCGTTCCGCCGTCATCTACGCGGCGCGGCTGCTCAGCGGGCGCGACATGCAGCAGAATGCCGGGGCGCTGCGGCCGCTGCGCATCATCACCCGGCCGGGCTCGATCGTCGAACCCGGCTGGAACGCCGCCGTCGCCGCCGGCAATCACGAGACCAGCATGCGGGTGGTGGACGCAGTCATCCGCGCAATGGAGCACGTCGTGCCGGACCGGCTTGCCGCCGGCGGGCCGACCACGTCGGGCCTGCTGGCGTTCGCAGAACCGTTCGAGGAGGGCTGGCGCTTGCTCTATGAGGTGCATGGCGGTGGCGAGGGTGCGCGCGCGGACCGGCCGGG
This sequence comes from Acetobacteraceae bacterium, assembly GCA_965276815.1. Lineage (GTDB taxonomy): Bacteria > Pseudomonadota > Alphaproteobacteria > Acetobacterales > Acetobacteraceae > JAVVHH01. Next base: position 206,785 of record CBDIBE010000008.1, read on the forward strand.
CTGCCCGGCGACGCGAGTGCACATGACCAACACCGCCAACACGCCCGCCGAGATGCTGGAGGCCAATTACGCGCTGCGGGTCGAGCGCCAGGCGATCAGGCGCGGGGCGGGCGGCGCCGGACGGCATCGCGGAGGCGATGGCGTCGTGCGCGCCTACCGGGTGCTGGCGCCGCGCATGTTGCTGACCACCTGCGTCGAGCGCATGCGCGTGCCGCCGTATGGCATGCATGGCGGCGCGCCCGGCCTGCCATACCGCGTGACGCTCGAGCGGGACGGCGTGACGTCGGCGCTGCCGGGCAAGGCCAATTTGGAGCTGCGCGAAGGCGACCTGGTCACGCTGGAGAGCTGCGGCGGCGGGGGCTGGGGATGAGCGGGCTTGCCGCACTCGAGGCGCAGGTCGAGAGCGATCTCGTGTGGATCGATCATCCGGATATGCCGTGGCTGGTCCCGAAAACGGCCCCGGACGGGTCGGCGGCGCTGGATGTGCTGGTCGTCGGCGCCGGACAATCGGGGATCGGCATCGGCTTCGGGCTGAAGCGCGCGAAGGTGGAGAATATCCTCCTGGTGGACCGCGCCAAGCGGGGACAGGAAGGGCCGTGGCTGACCTACGCGCGGATGGCCACGCTGCGCAGCCCGAAGCATTTTACCGGCCCGGACCTGGACATTCCCAGCCTGACCTACCGCTCCTGGCACGAGGCGCGCTTTGGGCGCGAGGCCTGGGACAGGCTGGAGCTGATCCCGCGCGCGCTTTGGGCCGAATACTTGCTCTGGGTCCGCGACGTGACCCGGCTGCCGGTGCGCAACGAGGCCGAAGTGACCGATATCGCCCCGGCGGACGGGCTGCTTGCGGTCACGCTGCGCGAGGGCGGTGCCCGCTCGATCCGCTATTGCCGCAAGCTGCTGCTGGCCACCGGGCAAGAGGGCGCCGGGCGCTGGTGGATGCCGGAATTCATCGCCGCCCTGCCCGCCGACCGGCGTGCGCATACGGCCGATCCGATCGATTTTGCGGCCTTGCGCGGCAAGGTGGTCGCGGTGCTCGGGCTGGGCGCCTCGGCGCTCGACAACGCCGCCGAGGCGCTCGAGGCGGGTGCGGAGGTGCATCTGTTCTGCCGGCGCGCGCAGCCGCAACTGGTGCAGCCGTACCGGTGGCTGACCTTCGCCGGGTTCCTGCGGCACCTCTCGGACCTCGACGATGCCTGGCGTTGGCAGTTCATGAGTTCGGTGCTCGGGATGCGCGAGGGTTTCCCGCAGCCGACCTGGGATCGGTGCGCGCGCTGGCCTAGCTTCCATCTGCACACCGGCGCTGCCTGGCGCGGGGCGGCGATGCGGGATGGACGGATCGCGATCGACACCGGCAAGGGCGAATTCGCCGCCGATTTCGTCATTTGCGGCACCGGGATCGACGTGGATTTCGCCGCGCGCCCCGAACTCGCGCGTTTCGCCGGCAACGTCGCGACCTGGACTGACCGTTACACGCCGCCGCCGGCGCTCCGCAACGAACGGCTGGGGCGCTATCCCTATCTCGCCGAGGATTACAGCCTGGTGGAGAAGGTGCCGGGGGTGACGCCGTGGATCGGCGACATCCACCTGTTTACGATCGCCTCGACCATGAGCTTCGGCCCGTCAGGCTCCTCGATCAACGCGATGACTTCGGCAATACCGAAGCTGGTTTCCGGGGTCACGCGCGGCCTGTTCCGAGCCGACATCGAACGGCACTGGGCGAATTTCTGCGCTTACGACGTGGCTCAGGCAGATCTTGCCCTGCCGCGCGCGGAGTAGTTCGCCGTTAGGGCTCGGCGCAGGCGACATAATTTGGCGGAGGCGGACGGCCTTCGGCTTTGCCCCACTCCAACCAATGCGCGTAGCCGGAGCTGATGAGGCCGGCTCGAACAGCGTCCGCGACATCTGGGTAGGTCTGCAAATATAGAGCCTCGTCGAACGACTCGATCGGCTGGTGCCGGCTCTCGAACCAGCCGATGGACGCGGGGCGCCTTGCAACGCCGGTGAGGCGGCCGATCAGCCCGGATGCTGGCCTATCCAGGCGCATGACAATGACGTCCTGATGATCGTCCCACCCGCGCTCGATATAAGCGTCCATGCGCAGCGGACTGCCATCAAGGGCATGCTCAATCCAGCCGCGCTTGATCAAGGAGATGCCGTAGCCGGTTCCCCCGCTGTAATCGCGATAGCCGTAGCCGGTGCGCTTGTATTGATCAAGAACGACTTTGACGTCCCCGGTGCCTAGACCGTAGTTCCAGGACCGCATGCGATCTGCAACATGTTCGCCGTGCGAGGAGACGATGAGCAGGGCACCGGGAGCCATGTGCCTGACCATACAGTCCAAGAGTTGGCGCGCCTGCAACTGCGACATATGCGTGAGCAGCGATCCCACCCAGATGAGATCGAATGGGCCGGCGAGACTGAGATGGCGGAAATCGCCATCGGACGGGATACCCGTGGCGCCGAACCGGCTCGCGGTGAACGCCACTCCGTCATGATCGATGTCGGACGTTGTAATCATCGCCTTGGGGTATCTTGCCCTTAGAAGGCGCGTGACACGGCCGTGCCCGCTTGGCAGGTCGAGAATCCGGCGAATGGGTGGACCGTGCCTCGCCGCATCCTCGATGACGCGAAGCGCTGAGATACCGACGGAGAGGTAGTGCTCTGGGCTGCCGCCGAACATGGTGTCGTTCGGCGAGATCTCCGTCACCAGCGCTGCAAAGGGGAAATCTGCGGGTAAGCTTAGGGACGGCATTATCGCATGAGGTCGATTGCGGCTCGCGCGAGTTCGCCCTCCGGCCGGCGCAGCGCGTCGAGGATGGTGAAGTGGTCGGCGCCCGCCACGGGAATCAGGGGTCCCGCGCAATGCACGGCGGCACGCAGCGCGTGAAGATCCCGGCTGTCGGTCACGAGTGGCGGCAGCTCCCTGGTTCCATAGGCGATGGCAAGCCGCTTCGCCACCGGCGGCAACCGCAACGGCGAGAGCGCTGCGATTTCCACATCGGTCAGTCGGAGCGCCTCGTTCAGATAAGTGTCGCGGATCGGCCCTAGCTCATAGACCCCGGAGATCGCCAGCCCGGCGTGGACGCCCGCGTGCGACAAGGCCATCGCCGTCAGATGGCCACCTGCCGACCAGCCTGACAGCAGCACCTTGCCCGCCACGCCATGCTGCGGACCGTGTTCCGCCAGCCAATCGAGCGCCGCCGCAATCTCGGCGACGATGTCGGTCAGCGTCGCTTCTGGCGCCAAGGTATAGCCGGGGAGCGCCAATGACCAGCCATGGGCGCGCAAGCCTTCGCCCAGACAACCAAAGTCCTCGCGACGATTGCGCTGCCAGTAGCCGCCATGGATGAAGACGAGGCAGGGCGCGGCCGGGTCGGAGCCGGGAAATAAATCCCAGAGCTGGCGCTCGCCCGGTCCGTAAGCCACGTTCAGCACGCCCCGGACCTCGGCGCGGAACGCGGCGGAGGCGGCGATGCGGGCGTCGTTCAGCGCCGGACTGTTGGGGACGGCGGCGGAGTTGTTGTAGGCCGCATCGCGTTCGGCCCGGCTGAGCTGGCCCCAGTTCATGCGGCCTCGCGCCGCTCATGGTGCGAGTGCACGAGTGCTGCCAGCCGGCGGCGCACATCGTTGAACTCGGGCGAGGCGACGTCGCGGCGGCGCGGCAGTTCCACGCGCTCATCGGCGACGATATGGCCGGGTCCCGGCGACATCACGATCACCCGGTCCGCGAGCAGGATCGCCTCCTCGATGGCGTGCGTCACGAACAGCACCGTCAATTTCTGCTCCGCCCAGATCTCCAGCAACTCATCCTGTAGGCGCTCGCGGGTCATCGCGTCCAGCGCGCCGAACGGTTCATCCATCAGCACCAGCTTGGCGTCGTTGGCGAGCACGCGGGCGATGGCGACGCGCTGCTTCATACCGCCGGAGAGCTGATGCGGGTAGGCGCCGGCGAAGCGCGTCAGGCCGACGGTGGCGACGAAGCGGTCGGCGATCCGCCCGACCTCGTCACGCGGCAGCCCCCGCGCCTTCGGGCCAAAGCCGATATTCTCCCGCACCGTCAGCCATGGGAACAGGCCGAAATCCTGAAACACCATGCCACGGTCCGGCCCCGGACCCGTCACCTTGCGTCCGTCGACGAGGACCCGGCCGGCGCTCGGCAGCTCGAACCCGGCCACCATGCGCAGCAAGGTGGACTTGCCGCAGCCGGACGCGCCGAGCAGGCACAGAAACTCGCCGCGCTCAGCGACCAGCTCGGCCCCGCGCAGCGCCTCGATGGCACCGTAGCGTTTGCCCAATCCCTCGACGCGCAGTAGCGCGTCAGGCCCTTCCACGTGCAGCAGTGGCTCAGGCATGGGTGGGGCTCCAGCGCAGCAGGCGCCGGCCGAGCGACAGCACGGCAAAGTCGGACAAGAAGCCCAGCAGGCCGATCACCGTCATACCCGCGACGACGATATCGGTTCGCGACAGCTGTCGCGCGTCCATGATCAACGCCCCAAGCCCGGTCTGCACCCCGGTCATCTCGCCGACCACGATCACCACCCAGGCGAACCCGAGCCCGAGCCGCAACCCGGTGAAGATGCCGGGCAGCGCCCCCGGCAGCACGACGACGGGGAACATCCGCGTCGGTGACACGCCAAGCATGGCCGCCGCCTCGAACAGGCGGGGCTCGACGGAACGGACCGCAAAGATGGTGTTGACGAGGATCGGGAAGAACGCGCCGAGTGCCACCAGGAAAAAGGCCGAGCGGGCGCCGAGCCCGAACAGGATCATCGATAGCGGCAGCCAAGCCGTCACCGGGATCGGCCGCAGCAATTGCAGCAACGGGTCGAGCAGCGCGCGCGCCAGCTGCAGCCGGCCGATCAGCATGCCCAGCGGCAAGGCGGCCAGGGCGGCGAGCGCGAAGGCGCCGTAGACCCGGCCAGTCGACGCCAGGATGTGCCCGAGCAAACTGCCGCTGAACGCATCACCCTCGTCACCCACGGCCAAATCGGTGATCGCGCTCACGACGTCGGTCGGCGACGGGATGAGCCCATTTCCTTGGTCCCGCGTTGCCAGCCACCAGAGCGCCAGCAGCACGGCCGGGACCACAACGCCGATCAGCGGCCGCGCGGAAAACCGGAAGGATGGCCCGCGCGGCGCCGCCGCGTTCTGTTCGAGACTGACGCTCAAGCGCCGGCGGCGACCTGGTCGGAGAAGCGCGTGTCGAAGAAGGTCGAAAAGTCCGGGAGCGCGCGGATCTGCTTCAGCGCGAGCATCTGATCGGCGTAGGTCTTGGCCTGTTGCACCATCAGCGGCGTCATCTGCCAGTTCAGCTCGACATTCGGCGCCGCCGCCTCGACCGCCGGCTTGCTCATGCCGAGCTTGGCGATGGTCATGGCGACCATCGCGTCGCGGTTGCTCATCGCGTAGGCACTCGCCTTGCGTTGGAGGTCAACAATGAGGCGAGCGAGTTCCGGGCGCTTTTCCGCGGTGTCCCGGCTTGTCCCGAGGATCATGTTGAGGCTGCCCATCGCCGTTCCATAAGGATATTCGACGATCTTGCCGATGCCAGACGACACGGACAGCCCCGGGCCCGGCTCGGCGCCGACATAGGCGTCGACGTCGCCGCGGGCCAGCGCCGCGTGCATCTCGCTGAACGAGACGCGGACCGGCGTGATGTCGTGGATCGACATGCCCTCCATCTTCAGGCGCTCGAGGATGAAGACCTCTTGCGTCGAGCCCGGCCAGATGGCGACGCGCTTGCCTTTCAGGTCGGTGAGCTTGTCGATCCCGCTGTTCTTGCCGGCGACGATCGCCATGCCCTTGTTGCATTCGGACCCGATCACGACGATCGGCTGCCGCACGGCGGCGCCGAGGATCGCGGCCGCGATGCCGAACGTGCCGAAATCCACGGTGCCGCTGACCACGGCGTCCTTGCCATCGGTCGGGCTCTCAAACGGTATGATGGCGATGCTGGTGCCGGCGGGGACAAACCGATCGTAGAAATAGGGGGTGATCGAATGGATCAGCTTGAGCACCCCCATGCGGATCACCGTATCGGCGCGGGCATGGCGAAGCACGATCGGAGTGGCGATGGCGCCGGCAAGCGCGGCGCGGCGGGTGACGGTCAAGCGTGCCTCCTGGATCACGCCTCGATGCATGCAAGACGCGTACCCTTCGTTGCAGCTTGTAGCTGCGCACCGAGCGCGGCGAGCAGGCTGTCCTGGGCGGCTGGCGCGATCAGGGTAATGCCGGCGGGAAACCCGTCCGCTCGGCAGGGGCCGGGTACGGCAAGCGCGCAGAGGTCGAGCAGATTGACGAAGTTGGTGTAGGTGCCGAGTTCGGCGTTCGGCCCGATCGGGTCGGCCTGCACGTCCGCGACGGTGCGCGGGCGGGGGTAGGTCGGGACGATCAGTAGGTCCACGTCACGCCAGATCGCTTCGGCCGCGCGGCGCAGCGCCGCCAGCCGGTACTGGCCGGCAAAGGCGTCCGCGGCCGAGTAATTTGTCGCGCCCTCGATGATCGCGCGCGTGGTCGGGTGAAGCGCGCCGGGCATGGCTTCGATGAAGCTGCGGATTGCCTGATAGCGCTCGGCGACCCACGGGCCGCTGTAGAGCAGGGACGCCGTTTCGAAGAGTATGCCCATGTCCACGGGGATCGGGTGGCGCAGACCGGCGAGCGCCGCGTCGAACGCCGCCTCGGACAGCGCGTCGCCGCCGAAATGCCGGCTAGCCGCGTCTGGAACGCCGATCCGCAGGTCGCGCGGGAGCCGGTCTGGGCGCGGTGCGATCGGGCGCGGACGGGACCACGGGTCGGCCGGGTCATAGGCCGCGATCGCCGCGAACACGGCATCGGCGTCGTCGACCGTGTGCGCGAACACCGAAAGCGTGTCGAGCGTCCGGCAGGCAGGCACGACGCCGCTGGTCGAGACCGCGCCGAGCGAGGGTTTGAGCCCGACGATCCCATTCAACCCTGCGGGCACCCGGCCCGACCCGGCGGTGTCGGTCCCGAGCGTGAACGGGACGATGCCCTGAGCGACGGCAACCGCGCTCCCGGAACTCGAGCCGCCGGGGATTATCGCCGGGTCGAACGGGTTGCGCGGCGCGGGATATGGCGTGCGCAGGCCGACGAGGCCGGTGGCGAACTGGTCCAGATTGGTTTTGCCGATCAGGATCGCCCCGGCGGCGAGCAGGCGTTGCACGGCAGGTGCGGTCTTCTCGGGTCGGTAGGCGAAGCCGGGGCATGCGGCCGTGGTCGGCAGCCCGGCGACGTCGATATTGTCCTTGACCGCGAACGGAACGCCCCAGAGCGGCCTAGCCGGGTCAAATGGGCCGAGCGCGGCTGCGGCCTTGCGCGCTGCCGCCTGCGACACGAGGGAGATGAAGATACCGGGGTCGTCGACTTCCGCCAGGCGTTGGTAGGTCTCCGCGACGATCTGGGCCGGGGTGCGCCCGTCGGCATAGGCAGCATATATGTCGGCAAGCGTGAGGCGTGGCGTCATGGCCCGCAATCTAGCAAGTTACGCGCCGGGACCATTGGCAATGAGGGGCAGAAGATTGGGGTGCGTGTCGTCGTGACCGGCACGTCGGGCACGCTGAAGATCACGCTGGCGCGGGCGTTGCACGTGGAGGCAGCATGCGCCGCCGAGCCTTAAGCGAGCGCGACCGGGCGGAGTGGGCCAGCTACGTGCAGCACGTCGCGCCGCTGACCGGTGTTGCCGTCCCGCCCGCGCCGGAGCCGGCGGCCACCCCGCCCTCGCCTGCCCCGGCGCCACCACCAGCGCCGCCGCCGCGACGCGTGCTGGAGGCGCTCGAGGTCGGGACGGCGCCAGGGGGAGTGGATCGTGCGACCTGGACCCGCTTTCGCAGCGGCAAGCTGCCGCCGTCCCGCACGCTCGACCTGCACGGGCGGACGGCGCAGCGCGCCCATGCGGATTTGCACGCCTTCCTATTCCAGGCGGCCGCAGAACGGCTCCGCTGTGTCGAGGTGATTACCGGGCGCGGCAGCGGCGAGGCGGGCGGGGTTATCCGGCGCGAGTTCCCGCTGTGGTTAAACCAGCCTGCCCTACGCCCGCTGGTGCTGGCGGCTTCGCACCCGCATCCGGCGAACCATGGGGCCGTCCGGCTGCTGCTTCGGCGTGTCAGGCCGTCGTTCAAGGGAAAAGAGGTTAACCAACTGTAATTTTGGATACCGAGCCTCACGCGATCGTGTTACGATAACTGCGTTGCGTCCTGGAGGATTCCTTCGGTGTCCAGTTTAGCAGCTCAACCTACTGCCCGGTCCGGTCCCAGCCGATTCGAACCGGCTGACCTGGCCTTTGCGCTTGCTTGGGAAGTCTACGCGCCTGGCCTGGGCGGCTGGAGCGTCCTGGTGGACACCGACGAGAACGGCGGCGAATACCTGCTGGTCGACCCGCCGCTGGTCTATGGCGACGGGTTCGTGGTCTGCCCCGATGACACCGGCACGGTGATCACCTGCTCGACCGGCACGTATCGCGCAAGCAATCTGCGGGAGGCGATGCTGCTGATCTGCCCGCTGAGCCCAGATGCGCTCGCCGCAGTGGAGAGGCTGGCCGAGGCACCCGTACCGGCAATCTAACCGGCTCTCGTCTCAGGAGACTCGCAGATGGGGCACTTTATCGCGGTTTGCCGCGATCTTTGCCTCGATGCTGTCCCAGATGGCGACGCTCAGATCGGTGCCGTCGAAGCGGGCGACTTCCTGCAGGCCGGTGGGTGAGGTGACGTTGATCTCGGTCAGGTAGTCGCCGATCACGTCGATGCCGACGAAGATCAGGCCGTGGTCGCGCAGGTATGGACCGATCCGGCGGCAGATCTCGCGGTCACGCGGCGTGAGTTCCGCCTTCTCCGGCCGGCCGCCGACATGCATGTTGCTGCGCGCCTCGCCCTGCGCCGGGACGCGGTTGATCGCGCCGAGCGGCTCGCCGTCGATGAGGATCACGCGCTTGTCGCCGGCGCGGACCGCGTTCTCGTAGCGCTGGATCATCAGCGGCTCGCGCGAGCGGGCGAAGTGCATTTCAAGCAGGCTGCCGAGATTCTCGTCGTCCTCGCGAATGCGGAACACCCCGGCGCCACCGTTGCCGAACAGCGGCTTGACGATGATGTCCCGATATTCGCGGCGGAAGGCGCGGATGGCGTCGACGTCCCAGGTGACCAGGGTGGGCGGCATCAGCTCCGGATAGTGCATGACGAGCAGCTTCTCCGGTGCGTCCCGGACATGCCTGGGGTCGTTGACCACGAGGGTGCGCGGGTGGATGTGCTCGAGCATGTGGGTGGCCGTGATGTAGGCCATGTCGAACGGCGGATCCTGGCGCATCAGCACGGTGTCCATGGTGCCGAGATCGAGCGTCACCGGGTCGCCGAAGCGGAAATGGTCGCCGGAGACGCGCTGGACGGTGACCGGGCGGGCAAGTGCCAGCAGGCGGCCGACGCGCCCTTTGCCCTCATCCTTGCCCTCGTGCAGGGCCATGTGGCGCACTTCATAGTGCCACAGGGCGTGCCCGCGGCGCTGCGCTTCGAGCATCAGCGCGAAGCTACTGTCCCCATCGATGTTCACGGTCTCGATCGGGTCCATCTGCACGGCGACCTTGAGCATCGGCTTTCCCTGGCTGCGGCGCGGTTGCTTAGCAGGCGCCGTACCGGGCGCAAAATTCCTCGGCGCTCAGGGTGCGAAAATCGTGCATCGCGCTGCCGAGCTTCTGGTGCGGCCAGTCCCACCAGGCGATCGAAAGCAGCGATTCGACGACCGCGTCCGAGAAGCGGCGGCGCAGCACCCGGCCGGGATTGCCGACCACGATGGCATAGGGCGGCACGTCCTTGGTGACCACCGTTCCGGCGCCGATCGCAGCACCCGTGCCGATCGAGATGCCCGCCAGGACGATCGCGCCGTGCCCGATCCAGACGTCATGGCCGAGCGTCACCGGGCTGGAGCGGCGCCAGTCGAAAAATTCCTTCTCGTCGGGCCCGAGATCGTAGGCGCTGCTGCGATAGCTGACATGGCTCAGCATGACCCGGTCCAGCGGGTGATTGCCCGGGTTGATGCGGGTGTGCGCTGCGATCGAACAGAATTTGCCGATGGTCGTGTAGATGATGTCGCTGTCGTTCACGACGTAGGAGTAGTCGCCGAAACTGCTCTCGGCGACCTTGGTGCGGGCGCCGACCTCGCAGTAACGGCCGAAGGTCGAGGCGCGTACCGAGGCAGTCCGGTGGATGCTGGGCTCGGCGCCGAGCGACTTGGCGGCGGTTTCGGGGTCGTTGGTCATCCGAACTCAGTTCAGGAACAGCTTGCCGGGGTTCATGATCCCGCGCGGGTCGAGCGCGGTCTTGATCTGCCGCATGACCGCCAGCGCCTCGACCCCGCGCTCCTGCTCGAGGAACTCGCGCTTGCCGATGCCGATCCCGTGCTCGCCGCTGCACGAGCCGCCGAGCGAGAGCGCGCGGGCGACGATCTTTTTGTCCAGCGTGAAGGCGTGCTCGATGCCCTCCGGGGTTTTCGGGGTCAAGATAACGGTGTGGAAGTTGCCGTCGCCGACATGGCCGACAATGGGGGCAAGCAGGCCGGATTGCTCGATGTCCTGCTTGGCGCCCAGGATCAGGTCGGGGAGCAGCGAGATCGGCACGATCGCGTCGGTGGCGATGCCCTGCCAGCCCGGCTTGAGGGACAGCGCGGCCCAATAAGCGTCGTGCCGGGCCTTCCAGAGCCGGTTGCGTTCGGCGGTGTCGGTGGCCCATTGGAACCCGCTCGCGCCATATTCTGCGGTGATTTCTTCCGCTTGCGCCGCCTGCTCGGCCACCCCGGCGGCCGAGCCGTGGAATTCCAGGAACAAGGTCGGCGTCTCGGCGAAACCTTCAAGCTTGGAGAAGCCGATGCAGGCGCGCATCTGCACCTCGTCCAGCAGCTCGATCCGGGCGATCGGGATGCCAGCCTGCAGGATGGCGATGACGGACTCCACCGCGCCGGCGAGGGTGGCGAACTGGCAAGTGGCGGCGCTGGTCGCCTCGGGGATGCCGTGTAGGCGGAGCTGGATCTCGGTGATGATGCCGAGCGTGCCTTCCGAGCCGATCATCAGATGCGTCAGGTCGTAGCCGGTGGCCGATTTGCGGACCCGGCCGCCGGTCTCGATCAGGCGCCCGTCGGGCAGCGCCACCTGCAGGCCGAGCACGTTCTCGCGGATGGTGCCGTAGCGGACGGCGGCGGTGCCGCTGGCGCGAGTGGCACACATACCACCAATCGTGCATTCGCTGCCGGGGTCGACGGGAAAGAACAGGCCTTGGTCGCGGAGGTGCTCGTTGAGTTGCTGCCGGGTCACGCCGGCCTCGATACGGCAATCCATGTCGGCGGCGTTGACCTGGAGCACGCGGTTCATCCGGGTGAGGTCGACGCTGATGCCGCCGCGGACCGGGGTGACGTGGCCTTCGAGCGAGGTGCCGGCGCCGAATGGGACGACGGGGACGCCGTGCTGATGGCAGAGTTTCAGGAGCTGCGCCGCTTCTTCGCCGCGCTCGAGGAAGGCGACCGCGTCGGGCAGCGCGTGCGGCTGATAGTCCTCGCCGTGGCTGTGCTGCTCGCGCAGCGCCTGGTTGGCGGTAATGCGCTCGCCGAGGAACTCGCGGGCCTGGGTGATGACGGCGTCGACGGGTCGGGCCATAGAGGAGATGTCCTTAGGGCAGCGGCATATTGGCCCTGCAGTTTGCCCGATCTGTTATCTCTCGTCACTTCCGGCACGGTCCAAGCACGACGGCGCAGCGCTGATACTAAGGTAGCCCGCTCGTCGAGGTGCAAAACGACGGGTTCGAGGCAACAAGTGGAGGCTGCTTATGCTTGATGCGGGGGAACGAGTGGTCATGGTTTCAGGCGCCGCGCGCGGCATTGGCCGGGCGGTGGTCGAGCGGCTGCTCGCTTCGGGGTTCCGCGTTTCTGCGGGCGTGCGGGACGCGCGTGGGCTGCAGGAAAGCCCGTCGCTGCAGGTGCAGCGTTACGACGCCGAAAGCCTGGAGAGCGCCGAGGATTGGGTGGCAGCGTGCGTCGAGCGTTTCGGGGCACTGCACGGCTTGGTCAATTCGGCCGGCATCAATCCGAATTTCGCCGTCACCGATGCGGACGAGACCGTGCTCGACCAGCTCTGGGCGGTCAACGTGAAGGGGCCGCTGCGGCTCTGCCGCTTGGCTCTGCCGCATCTGCGCGCCTGCGGCAGCGGACGGATCGTCAACATCGCCTCGCTCTCGGGCAAGCGGGTCGCCAATGCCAATGCCGGCTACGCGATGAGCAAGTTTGCGGTGGTCGCGCTCACGCAGGCGGTGCGGCGCGAGGGATGGGAAGACGGCTTGCGGGCGACGGCGCTATGCCCGGGCTTCGTGGAAACCGAGATGACGGCGGCGGCCAACTTCCCGCGCGAACAGATGAGCAAGCCGGCGGACCTCGCCGAGATGGCCGAGATGCTGTTGCTGCTGCCGGGCACGGCAGTGATTACGGAGTTGCTGGTGAACTGCCGCCTCGAATCGATCTGACCGGGCCGTCCTAGCCGCTGTTGTATGCGGCTAACTCGCCGTCAGGGCGCCGAAAGTGCCGGTGCTGTCACCGGAAATCGGCTCGCAGAGGCCGAAAATCGAGATCGGGCTGCCGGTCGCGTCCTTCAATGTGCCCGCAAAAACCTAGATTAAGCCTCACCGAGCCGTGGTATCAATTCGGCAGCGAGCAAAACCGAAATGGCCGACAAACCGAATTTCGTCCTCGTATCCGAACCAAATCCGCAGGACGCGCCGCGTCTGCCGGCGTCTCCCTTGCTCGGGCCGCTGCAGCGGGCCGTGGCGTCCATCCGTGGCCTGCTGCCGCAAGCGCCGGCCATCGTCGCCGGGTCATGGTCGGGGCGGCCGCGGTTGGTGTTCGGCTTCGACGCGACCGCGTCGCGCGAGCCTGCCTGGGCGATGGCTCGGCAGGTGACCGACGCGCTGGTGCGCGCGCTCCCGGGCGAGCTCGATGTCGCGCTTGCGGTGCATGGCGGCTCGCGCCTGCACACCTTCACGGCGTTCACGGCCGAGCCGAACACGCTTCGGGACAGCGCCGCCTCGATCAACTGCATCTCCGGGCGGACGCAGCTCCTGCCGATCCTCTCGCGCTCGCTGGCCGTGCCGGGCGTGCGGGTCATCACCTATATCGGCGACGTCTATGAGGAGTCGCCGGCGCGTGGGCGCAAGCTCGCCGACGAGCTGGGGGCAAAAGGCATCAAGCTCATCGTCCTGCACGACACCGCGCACTGGACGGCGCGGCGGGATGCGGAGCTGTTTTTGGACCTCTCGCGGCGGACGCGCGGCTGCGTCCTGCCGTTCGACGCCGACGCGCCGGCCCGGCTGCGCGAGCTTCTCGCGGCGGTCGCGGTCTATGCGGTGGGGGGCGCCAAGCTGCTGCAGGAGAAGCGGGCGGAGCTGCCCGGCGCCGTCGTGCTGCTCCGCCACCTTAAGGGCTGATTACTGCAGCAACCGCCGGAGCGCCTGCCGGGTCTGGTTTTCCACCGCCTCCCGGTCGCGGTGCCGTCCGGCGCTGACCAGTTGCTTGCCGCCGACCCAGACCGCGTCCACCGCGCTATTGGCAAAGATCCAGCCGTCCAAGATGCGGTCGCCGCGGGCATAATCGAGGCCGGGACTCAAGCTCACGAGGTCGGCGGGTTCGGCTTCGGCCAGGCGAGGCAAAGGCGCGCCCAGCGCGGCCGCGCCGCCGGCAAGTGCGGCGTCGAACAAGGCGCGCCCGGTCGAGCTTCCCTCGCCGGCCGCCAGCACGTTGCGGGCGCGCGACTGCAGCCGCTGGCCGTATTCGAGCAATCGCAGCTCCGCGGCAGCCGAGATCGCGACATTGCTGTCCGACCCCACGCCGTACCGGCCGCCCAGCGCGTGGAACGCAGCGCCCGGGAAGATGCCATCGCCGAGATTGGCCTCGGTCACCGGGCACAACCCGGCGACCGCGCCGCTCCGCGCCAGGCGCTCGGTCTCGCCCGGGGTCATGTGCGTGGCGTGGATCAGGCACCAGCGCCCATCCACTGCTGCGTGGTCGAGCAGCCATTCGACCGGGCGGGCGCCGCTCCAGGCCAGGCACTCCTCGACCTCGCGCACCTGCTCGGCCGCATGGATGTGCAGGGGCCCGGACGGCTGCATGGCGCAGACTGCTGCCAACTCCTGCGGCGTGACGGCCCGCAGACTGTGCGGGGCCACGCCTATCGCCACGCCGTCGAGGCCGCGCACCGACCCGAGCAGGCGGGCGAAGCCGTCGAGCGTCGAGACGAAGCGGCGCTGGCCGGGGGATGGCGGCGCGCCGCCGAACCCGCCATGCGCATAGAAGACCGGCAGGAGGGTGAGCCGAATGCCCGCAGTGGCGGCGGCCGACGCGACCCGGCGGCTCAGCTCGGCCGGGTCGGCGTAGGGAAGACCGGCCCGGTCATGGTGCAAGTAGTGGAATTCGCCCACGCGGGTAAACCCGCCCTCGAGCATCTCGATGAAGGCCTGGGCGCTGATCGCCTCGACATCCTCCGGCTCCATGCCGTCCAGAAAGCGATACATGATCTCGCGCCAGGTCCAGAAACTATCGCCGGCTGGGCCACGCGTCTCGGCCAGGCCGGCCATCCCGCGCTGGAAGGCGTGGCTGTGCAGGTTCGGCAAGCCGGGGAGCGCGGCAGCGTGCCTAGCGTCGCCGGGTTGCGGCTGGGTATTGTGCTCGATCCGCGCGATGCGGCCGGCTTCGATCTGGAGGCGCACGTCGTGCGCCCAGCCATCCGGCAGCAGGGCGTGGTCGAAGAACAGCGCTTGCATGGTCGTCCCGCTCCCGTGAGAAATGGTCCTATAAAGGCGAACTGAGGAGTCTGCATGCGGGTCTGGCGCAATGCACGCCTGGCGACTCTGGCGCCCGGCCGGCCCGGATTGGGGATCATCGAGGCTGGTGCGGTGGCCTGCGAGGGCGGGCGGATCGTGTTCACCGGGCCGGAGCGGGAGTTGCCGGCGCATGATGGCGGGATCGACTGCGAGGGGCGCTGGATCCTGCCCGGGCTGGTCGATTGCCACACACACCTCGTCTATGCCGGCAACCGCGCGCGGGAGTTCGAGCAGCGCCTGGCGGGTGCGACCTATGAGGAGATCGCGCGGGCCGGCGGCGGCATCGTCTCGACCGTGCGGGCGACGCGGGACGCGACCGAGCCGGAGCTGATCGCCGCGGCGCGGCCTCGGCTGGATGCGCTGCTCGCGGAGGGCGTGACCACGGTCGAGATCAAGTCGGGTTACGGGCTGGAGCTGGCGGCCGAGGCGCAGCAGCTTCGGGCGGCGCGGGCGCTGGGACGCGAGCGGGCCGTACGCGTGGCCACCAGCTTCCTCGGCGCGCATGCGATGCCGACGGGTATGACAGACCGCGACCACTATATCGGCCTGGTTTGCGACCAGATGCTGCCCGCGATCGCCGCTGAGGGACTGGCCGACGCGGTGGATGCGTTCTGCGAGGGCATCGGCTTCACGCCGGCGCAGACCGAGCGCGTGTTCGCCGCCGCGTCCCGGCACGGCTTGCCGGTCAAGCTGCACGCCGACCAATTATCCGATCTCGGCGGTGCGGCGTTGGCCGCCCGGTATGGCGCGCTCTCCGCCGATCATCTGGAATATGCGTCCGAGGACGGCGCCACCGCGATGGCGCGGGCGGGAACGGTCGCGGTGCTCCTGCCAGGCGCCTATTACTTCCTGCGCGAGACGCATGCACCGCCGGTGGCCGCTTTTCGGCGGCACGGCACTCCGATCGCGCTGGCGACGGACAGCAACCCTGGCTCCTCGCCGCTCACCTCGCCGTTGCTGGCGATGAACATGGGCGCGACGCTGTTCCGGTTGACGGTCGAGGAGTGCATAGCCGGGTTCACACGCGAGGCGGCGCGGGCGCTCGGGCTGCTCGGCGAGATCGGCACGCTCGAGGCGGGCAAGTGGTGCGATCTGTCGATCTGGGAGGTCGAGACGCCGGCCGAGCTGGTGTATCGGATCGGCTTCAATCCGCTGCAGGCTCGCGTATTTCGGGGGAAGATCGTCACGTGATCATTACACCGGGGCGCGTTCCGCTCGCGACGTGGCGGGAGATCTACCGCGGTGCCCCGGTCGCGCTCGACCCGGCCAGCGCCGGGCCGATCGTCGCCGGCGCGGCGGCGGTCGCCGCGATCGTGGCCAAGGGCGAGCCGGTTTACGGGATCAATACCGGCTTCGGGAAGCTCGCCATGATACGGATCGATGCGGCCGATCTCGGCCAGCTCCAGCGCAACATCGTGCTGTCCCATGCCGCCGGGGTTGGCGAGAAGATGCCGGACGCGCTTGTCCGCCTGATGATAGCGCTGAAGCTCGCGGGGTTGGCGCAGGGCGCGTCCGGCGTGCGGCCGGCGACCATCGCGCTGCTCGAGGCCATGCTGGAGCGGAACGCGCTGCCGATGATCCCGGGGCAAGGCTCGGTCGGCGCATCCGGCGATTTGGCGCCACTGGCCCATTTGGCCGCCGCGATGATCGGCGAGGGGGACACGCTGCGGCAGGCTGGGCTCGCGCCGATCGTTCTTGGGCCGAAAGAGGGGCTGGCGCTGCTGAATGGGACGCAGTTCTCGACGGCGTATGCGCTGGCCGGGTTGTTCGAGGCGGAGCGGCTGTTCCAATCCGCGCTGGTCACCGGCGCGCTGGCAACCGATGCGGCGCGCGGGTCGGACACGCCGTTCGATCCGCGCATCCAGGCGCTGCGCGGGCATCGCGGCCAGATCGAGGCGGCGGCGGCGTTGCGCGCGATGATGGCGGGAAGCGAGATCCGCCAGTCGCATTTGGTCGGCGACCCCCGCGTGCAGGATCCCTATTGCCTGCGCTGCCAGCCGCAGGTGATGGGCGCGGCGCTCGACGTGCTGCGCCAGGCTGCGGCGACGCTGGGCGTCGAGGCGAACGGCGTCTCTGACAACCCGCTGATCCTGTTGGACACGGGCGAGGTGCTGTCGGGTGGTAATTTCCATGCCGAGCCAGTGGCCTTCGCGGCCGACATGATCGCGCTGGCGGTTTGCGAGATCGGCTCGCTGGCGGAGCGGCGCATCGCCATGCTGATCGACCCGGCGCTCTCCGGCCTGCCCGCGTTCCTGACGCCGCGGCCGGGCCTGAACTCCGGCTTCATGCTGGCGCAGGTGACCGCGGCCGCGCTGGTCTCGGAGAACAAGCAGCGCGCGACGCCGGCCAGCGTCGACAGTATCCCGACCTCGGCCAACCAGGAGGACCACGTCTCAATGGCGGCGCACGGGGCGCGGCGGCTGTTGCCGATGACCGCGAACCTGGCCGGCATCATCGGGATCGAACTGCTCGCCGCCGCCCAGGGCTGCGACTTCCACGCGCCGCTGCGCTCGAGCGGGACGCTCGAAGCGGTGCGGGCGCGGCTGCGGGCCACGGTGCCGCATTTGGAGGAGGACCGGTTCTTCGCGCCGGACATCGCCGCCGCAACGGAGCTCGTGCAGAGCGGGTTCGAGCTTGATGTGCCAATGCCTGGCCTGTAAAGTTTGTTGCAATTCAACCTGCCGATGATCGCGCAGCTCACCGAGATGCATTGGGCGCTGGGCGAGCCGGACCGAGCGTCATTCGTCGCCGACGCCGGCCCGGGCGTGACGGCGCAGTTTGGCTCGCATCTGCGATTTCGGCCTGCCCTCGGCCGCCGCGGTGAGGACGGAGTCGATTTCGGCGCCGGCGAGGACTGCCAGGCCGCCGCCGTAGAACCAGAGCAGGATCACCGCAAAGCTGCCGAGTGAGCCGTAGAGTTTGTGGAACGAGCCGGCATGGGCGACATAGAAAGACAGCCCGACCGAGACCAGGATCCACAACACCGTCGCCGCCGTGGCACCGATGGCCAGCGCATGCCAGCGTGCGCCGTCCCGGCACGGCGCGAAGCGGAACAGGGCGGCCAGGCTGAGCCCGAACCCGAACGCCAGCAGCGGCCAGCGCCACAGCGCGAGGTCGGTGCCGTCCGGCGCGAGCACGCGCGGCAGCACCACGATGGCCAGCGCGGTGAACAGCAGGGCAATGCCGATGGCGCCGATTCCCAGCGTCAGCGCCAGGCGGCGAAGGCGGCCGCGCTTCTCCTCGACGTCGTAGACGATGTTCAGCGAGGTCAGCAGGCCGTTGGCGGCGCGTTGCGCGGTGAACAGGACGATCCCGATATTGACCGCGAGCCCGATGCCGCCGCCTAGCCCCTCGGGCACGCCGGTGAGGAATTCCCGGAACAGCAGGCGCGTGCCTTCCGGCAGCACGCCGCGGTCCTCCTGGGCCGATTGCGCAAGGGCGTGGAAGCCACCAAACTGGCCGAGGAGTGCCGCGGCGGCGGCAAGCGCCGGGAGCAGTCCGAAGACGCCGTAATAGGCCAGGCCCGCGGCGACGGTGGCCATGTGATCGCTGGGGATCTCATGCCACAGCGTCAGCAGGATGCCCCGCAGGCCGGTATCGTGCCCGGTGTCGTCATCCTCCTGATCCATGCTCGCGCCTCCGATCGGGGTGGTGCAAGATGATGGCATGACCCGGCTCGACAACGCCCGCCTGATCCGTGCGCCCCACGGCAGCGCCATCACCGCCAAGTCCTGGCTGACCGAAGCGCCGATGCGCATGCTGATGAACAACCTGGACCCAGACGTGGCGGAGCGGCCGCAGGAGCTGGTGGTCTATGGCGGGATCGGGCGGGCGGCGCGGGATTGGGCGAGCTTCGATCGGATTGTGGCGACGCTGCAGCGGCTCGAGGCGGATGAGACGCTGCTGGTGCAGTCGGGCAAGCCGGTGGGGGTGTTCCGGACGCATCCGGACGCGCCGCGGGTGCTGATCGCCAACTCCAATTTGGTGCCGCATTGGGCGACCTGGGAGCATTTCAACGAACTCGATCGGCGTGGGCTGATGATGTACGGGCAGATGACCGCCGGGTCATGGATCTATATCGGCAGCCAGGGGATCGTGCAGGGGACCTACGAGACCTTCGTCGAGGCGGGGCGGCAGCATTATGGCGGGGATCTCGCGGGGCGCTGGATCTTGACGGCCGGGCTCGGCGGCATGGGCGGGGCGCAGCCGCTGGCGGCGACGATGGCAGGCGCCTGCCTGCTTGCCGTGGAGTGCCAGCCGAGCCGGATCGAGATGCGGCTGCGGACGCGGTATTTGGACCAGCAGGCGGGCGATCTCGATGAGGCGCTGGAGGTCATCGGGCGGGCTTGCCGTGAGCGGCGGGCGGTTTCGGTGGGGTTGCTCGGCAACGCCGCCGAGGTGTTTCCGGAGCTGGTGCGGCGGTGCGCGCGGCCCGACATCGTTACGGATCAGACGAGCGCGCATGATCCGCTGAACGGTTACCTGCCCGCGGGCTGGAGCGTAGCCGACTGGGACAGCCGTCGCGAGCGCGATCCAAAGGCCGTAACCGCCGCAGCTCGCACCTCCATGGCGACGCATGTCCGCGCAATGCTCGACTTCCACCGCATGGGAATCCCGACGATCGACTACGGCAACAACATCCGGCAAATGGCCAAGGAAGAGGGCGTCGCTGACGCGTTCGACTTCCCGGGTTTCGTTCCGGCCTACATCCGCCCGCTCTTCTGCCGCGGCGTCGGCCCGTTCCGCTGGGCGGCGCTCTCCGGCGATCCGGAAGATATCTACCGGACTGATGCGCGGGTGAAGGAGTTGCTGCCGGAAAACCGCGCGCTGCATCGCTGGCTCGACATGGCGCGCGAGCGGATCGCCTTTCAGGGCCTGCCGGCACGGATCTGCTGGGTGGGGCTTGGCGACCGGCACCGGCTGGGGCTGGCGTTCAACGAAATGGTGGCGTCGGGCGAGGTTTCCGCGCCGATCGTCATCGGCCGTGACCATCTGGACAGCGGCAGCGTCGCCAGCCCGAACCGGGAGACCGAGGCGATGCGCGACGGCACGGACGCGGTCTCGGACTGGCCGATGCTGAACGCGCTGCTGAACTGCGCTTCGGGCGCCACCTGGGTCAGCCTGCACCATGGCGGCGGCGTGGGCATGGGGTTCTCGCAGCATGCGGGAATGGTGATCGTGGCGGATGGCACGGCCGACGCGGCGCGGCGGCTCGAGCGCGTGCTGTGGAACGACCCGGCGAGCGGGGTGATGCGGCACGCGGATGCGGGGTATGAGGACGCGGTGGCGTGCGCCGAGCGATTTGGGCTGGATCTGCCGTCGATGACCTGAGGGGCTTATCGACAGGACAAGGATTTCGTGAGGATGCGATGACGGCCGAGTTGGTGATTAGCTATAATGCTCAGAAATAGGTGAAGCGCCTTTCAGCTCGTCAGCGACGAGAGCTGGAGCGCTTGCTGAATGAGCCGGAGAGTCTGAAGACTGCGAAGCGTGTGGGCGAAGGCAAATCCAGCGGATTTGTATCCCGCTTTGACCCAGATCTGCGGGTCTATTGGCGAAAACTTGGAGCCACTGCTTGCACGTTGACACCGAGTGCAAGCATGCCACGCGGGATCATCGTGTCTCCTCGTCATCCAAAAACCGCCGCAGCACATTCCCGGTGATCCGCGCCAATTTGTTGTCGTAGCCGTTCACCGGCAGGCTGCCGCAATAGGTAATCGAGCCGGTCGCGAAGACCGCGCCACCGTTCTGCGTCTCGAACAGCACAAGCTCCGCGCGAATAAGGTCGTTGCGGTTTTCGCCGGTCACGGTGTTCACGTGGCTTAGCAGCTCCTCGAGCACCGCGATGAAGTGCGGCTGATGCGCCTCCGAGCGCGCCAGGATGACCGCGTTTGGCGGGGTGCCGAGGCGGAAATCCGCGCGGTCCAGTTCAAAGCCGGCCGCGCCGCCGCCAGACAAGCCTTCCTCGCCGAAAATCTCGTCGTCCACCCCCTCGAATACCCACTCGCAGCCCGGCGCCGGCAGGCGGCGGTAATAGGAGCCTTCGAACAGGCCCTGGGCGGTGAAGCCGACGCCGGCCAGCATTTGCGGGGGACGGCCGTTGCGGCGCCAGAGGCCGCCGTAGCCGCCGTCGAGCTGGTGGTAGCTCTCGCCGGGTTCGGCGGGCCAGGCGCGGATGCCGCCTTCGGCGCGGCGGACTTCGATGACGCCGGGGATGGCGTCGCTGTTGGCGATGCGCCAGTAGAAGCCGTTGCCGCCCATGTACATGAGCCGGCCGCCCCCGGCGGTGTAGGCGTAGAGCGCGTCGAGCGTGCTTGGCGTGTGGTATTCGGGGTGGCTGCCGGTGATGACGACGCGGTAGTTGGCGAGGAGGCCGGCGCCTTCGCGGTCGAGGTCGTGGTCGGTGATGACGTCGAAGGCGTGGCCGGTGGTTTCCAGCCAGTCGGTGATGTGGCTGTCGGCGGGGAAATGGCGGAGGCCGGAGCCCTTCGGGTCGTCGAAGGTGAGGAAGCCGGGGCGCATCGTCAGGATGGGGCGGCGCATCGAGGAGAGGGCGTGGCCGGTGTTGTCGGGGTGCCGGTTGTAGGTGCTGGTGCTGTATTCGGGATGCTCGTCGGGGCTGTGCTGGTAGGCGCCCCAGGCGGTGCGGCGGGCCTTGTAGGGTTCGTCGGTGTTGTTGCGGGCGTGGTTGGCGTAGGCCTGGTAGGTGAAGGTCGCGGCGAGGAAGGCGATGGGCGCGGTGACTTGGCCGCGCGGGGGGAGGACGTAGAAGGGGACGATGTCCTCGTCGGACCCGGCGCGCAGGCGGACGCCGTAGACCCCGCTGCGCATGCCGGCGGGGATTTCGATCTCGAGGCTGGTGGACCAGTTGCAGTCGTAGAGGTCGTCGGCGGCGAGGTGGATTGCGGCGTAGTCGCGGGGGGCGTGACGCCAGCAATGCTCGTGGCCGCGCCAGCGGGAGCCGCGGACGCCGCGGGTGGGGAGATTGTGGAAGGCGCCGTGCCAGGCGTGGGGGCCGCGGTCGGCGATGGCTTGGGTGGGGATGTGTTCGGAGAAGTCCCACCAGGCGATGACTTCGTGGGCGTCGGGCTCGATGGGCGCCGGGTCATCGAAGAGGGCGGGGAGGATGGCGGGGTCTTCGAGGCGGCCGTCGAGGACGTCGCTCCAGCCATCGCCGTCGGGGCGGGCGCCGAACATGATGCGGTGCAGGGGGACGGGGTGCAACTCGCCCTCGGCCTCGCCGCTGTCGGCGACGCCCCAGCTTGGGGCGAGGGCGGTCTGGCGCAGGCGGACTTGGCCGTCGTGGAACATGAGGCGCAGTTCGTACCAGCGGCCTTCGAGCATGGGGGCGCCGGTGGCGCAGACTTCGTCGGCGGCGACCAGTTCGGCGCCGCCGGGTCCGGCGAGCAGGGCGAAGCCGGCGAGGTCGAGGACCGTTTGCGGGCGGCCGTCGAGGAGGCGGGGCTGGACGCGGACCACCATAGTGCAGGGGTCAGGGAGGGTGAAGGGTTCGGGGAGGTCGATGATGCCGCAGGAGCCGAGTTGGATGGGCTGGGATTGCGAGGGGTAGTCACCGGCGAAGGCCGACGGGGTGGGTTCGAGCTTCATGCCGGGGCCGGCGGGGTTGGGGTCGGCGCAGATGATGCGGACGAGGTCGGCGTGGAACGGGGTGGAGTGGAGGCTGGAGACTTTGACGGCGATACGCTCGCCGGGCCGGGCGGAGAAGCGGTCGAGGTAGCCGATCAGGGGAACGACCATTTTAGAGGACGCCTTGGTGGCGGAGCTCGGTTGCGTAGGCGGCGAGGGTGGCTTCGAGGCGGGCGACCAACTGGTCGAGTTCGGGTTCGGTGATGGTGAGCGGCGGGGTGATGGGGATGAAGTCGCCGTAGGCGCCGCCGCCGGTGCGGCGGCAGTAAAGGGCGATACCGTGGCCGAGGCCGAGCGCTTGGATGCGGTAGGGGGCCATGAGCGGGAGGGGGATCATGGTCTTGGTGGCCTTGTCGGCGACGAGCTCGATGGCGAGGAGGAGGCCGCGGCCGCGGACGTCGCCGATGAGGGGGGTGCGGGTGGCGAGGGCTTCGAGCTTGGTGCGGAGGATGGCGCCCATGCTTGCGGCGTTGCCCATCAGGTCGCGCTCGGCGAGTTCGTCGAGGACGGCGGCGCCGATGGCGCAGGAGAGCGGGTTGGCGAAATAGGTAAAACCGTGGGCGAAGCCGCCGGCTTGGGCGACGGCGTCGGCCATGGCGGCGGGGGCGAGGAGGACGCCGAGGGGGGTGTAGCCGGCGGTGACGCCCTTGGCGAGGACGACGAGGTCGGGGCGGGCGTCGGGCCAGTGATGGGCGGCGAGGAAGCGGCCGGTGCGGCCGGCGCCGGAGATGACCTCGTCGAAGATCAGCTTGACGCCGTGGCGGGTGCAGATGTCGCGGACGGCGCGGAAGTAGCGGTCGGGGGGCGTGAGGGCGCCGGTGGCGAGGCCGCCGATGGGCTCCATGATGAAGGCGAGGATGGTTTCGGGGCCTTCTGCCTGAATGAGGTCGTCGAGGGCTTGGGCGCAGTGGGCGGCGTAGGTTTCGGCGGTGTGGTTTGGCGGCAGGCGGTAGGTGAAGGGGGTGGGGGCGAGCGGCATGGGGCGGAGCATCGGGCCGTAGAGGGCGCGCATGGCGTCGTCGCCGGTGACGGAGAGGGCGCCGAGGGTGCCGCCGTGGTAGCCGGGGTTGCGGCCGATGATTTTGTAGCGCGCCGGTTGGCCGGTGGCGACGGCGTGCTGGCGGCAAAATTTGAGCGCGGTCTCGACGGCTTCGGAGCCGCCGGAGGCGAGGAAGACGCGCTCGAAGCCCGGCCCGGCCAGGGCGGAGAGCTTGGCTGTCAGGTCGAGATTGGCTTGGCTTTCCCATTGCATGGGGAAGGCGAAGGCGCACTCGGCGGCTTGGCGGGCCATGGCGGCGAGGACGCGCTGGTTGCCGTGGCCGAGGTTGGAGACGACGGGGCCGGAGGAGGCGTCGAGGTAGCGGTTGCCGTCGGTGTCCTCGAACCAGATGCCCTCGGCGCGGCGGATGCGCGGGCGGGGGATCGCTGGGGGTGGGAAGAAGGCCTGGATTCCGGGGATGGCGGCGTCGAGCATGGGTGGACCTCCGCGGCCGAGCATTGGCTGGGCGGCGCGGTGGGTCAACGGGTCTCGCTGTTAGGCGCTGCTGTTTTCGATCGCGAGAGGAGTCCGGGATGGAGGGAGGTGGATGGCGAGAGCTGGCGCTTTCGGCTGGGTGCCACCACCCTCACCCAACGCTCTCCCGACCAGCGGGGGCCGCCAGCGGGAGAGGGTTATTGGGGTTTATGCGTCGATTGGGACAGCGACTTGGCGGAAATAGCGCTCCGGGTTGGCGGGGAGCGACGCCTTTGCAGTGCTGGCGGCGAGAAGGTTGATGTCGGCGGGGGTGCGCTTATCTAGCCGGCGTCGGGCTGTTTAGCCATTTGCGGCGATCTGGCGTACGCGCATCCAGCGTGATGCGTCGTTGCCAGCGTAACCTCCTCGGAGACTGCCGTGCCTGATTTTAACGCGATGGTCAGCATGTACGAGCGCCTTGTCGAGCCACTGACGCGGCAGTTCTGCTTGCAGGCGGCCGAACTCGCCGGGGTCGGCAACGGCGAGCGCGTGATCGACGTGGCGACGGGCACGGGGGCACTCGCGCTAGCGGCGGCCGAGCGGGGGGCGATCGTGCTTGCAACCGACGTGGCGCCTGCGATGGCGGCCCGTGCAGGCGAGCGGCTGCTTAGGTTTGCGGGCTGCCGGGCCGAGCCAATGGACTGCGCCGCCCTCCGCGTCGAGGACGGAAGCTTCGACGCGGCGTTCTCAATCTTTGGGGTGATGCTGTTGGGCGGCTGGCGGGAAGGGTTGGGCGAGCTGGTGCGTGTGGTGCGGCCGGGCGGGCGCGTCGTCCTCGGCGCGTGGCCGGACCCCGAAGGAGCGCTGCCGATGGTGGTGGTGGCCCGGGTGTTCGCGACGGTATTCCCAGAACGGACGCTGTGGGGGGACGACGGGCTGAACTCTTCGTCGGCGGCGAGCTTGGAGGCGGCGCTGAAGGCGGCAGGGTGCGCCGAGGTGGCGGTGCATGCGGTCCAGGCGGTGCATCGCGCGTCGTCAGTGGACGCGATGCTGACCGATGGGGAGCCGATGTTCCGGATAACGCCGGGATATGGCGGGCTGACGGACGCGGAACGGGTGCAGATGGCGGAACCGCTGCGGGCGGCGTTTATGGCGTATGCGGGGACGGATGGTCGTGTGGCGATGACGGTGCCCGCGCTGATCGCGGTAGGGCGCACGGCATCCTAAGGCCCGGATTTATCACCTGCTGCCCAGCCTCTCCCGATGCCCGTAACGCTGGTTCCTGCGCGACTTCGTCGGCTGTTCCCGCTAATGCCCGCGTATGCTTAAATGCGGGGTATTTCGCTAGTGGTGCGAATCTGACAGAAAGAACCCGTCAGGTCGCACCTTGGTTGGCGACGTGGGAGCGGCTTTACCATGCCTGATGTTGGCTACGTAGATCACTCGACCGCGGTACCCTTGCAGCAGCCAGCGCGGCGTGAGAAATCGGCTGTACTTCGACGCGCGTTGCTGCTGGTGATTGTCACCATTGCAGCCGCTGCCGGCTTTGTTGTCACCAGCTCTGAGGCGGCATCTCAGGCAGTTGCGCAAGCTGGTCCTGATTTACAGCGGCTTTTGCGCGCTATGGCGGGGATCAAAGCCATGGCGGCGATTGGGCTTGTCGCCGTCACGTATTGGCGTCTCGCAGCTCCTATCAGTGCTGCGAGGTTTGCTGTTTATGTGCTTGCTTGCGGGGCGATGGCCGCCGGGCCGGGTTTGATATGGGGTATGGCGCACCTCAAACTCGGCGCGCTGCTGCTCCACGGGGGACTCTTCATAGTTACGGTGGCGCTATGGCGCGACCCAGACATGGCCACGCGCCTTACGTCCGAAATTGCTCGCAAGCGGGCACGACTGCGAGCATAGCCGCCCAAGATCCACCTTCGGGTAAGCCATTGCCCGGGTCATACCGGTCTAATGTCGATAGCCTTGCGATACCTCGCGGTCCGCTGAGGGCCGAATGGCTGCCGTCCCCTACTGCCGACCCCAAAGCGGACTGGCCGCTGTCGTGAAGAGTTTTGGGCGCCGGAGGCGTACGAAAGTCCCCGAGGAACGAACCCGCGGGCGGAGAGGTGTCGGTATGGGGATTTAGGAGTTTGGTCGAGCTGGAAAGGTCGGCGGGCCTGCTTGCCGACGAACCGCAGCCGCCCCGCGTTCGACGGCGTTGGGCATAGGAGTCGTTTCAAGGAAACGGCGTACTAGAGGTCGAAGACGATGCGCAAGCCGGTGTGGCCGGCTGACGAGGTGGCGGAGAGGCCGTTTCTCGCGGCGATGCGGTAGCGGTAGCAGTAGCTGCGGTGGCACATGTAGGAGCCGCCCTTGGCGACACGGTCGTTGGACTGGGTGGCCCGTTCGTTGCGGCTGCGCGCCCGTTTGGTCATGGAGCGGATCTTGAACGGGTCGGCGCACCATTCCCACACATTGCCGGCCATGTTGAACAGGCCGTAGCCGTTGGGGGCGAAGGCGTAGACTGGGGCGGCGCCGCGGTAGCCGTCAGCTTCGGTGTTCTGTCGCGGGAAGTCGCCCTGCCAAATGTTGCAGGGCAAGGTGGTGGTGTCGTTCGGCTCGGTGGCGCCCCAGGGGAAGCGCGCGTCCGCAAGGCCGCCGCGGGCGGCGTGCTCCCATTCGGCCTCGGTCGGCAGCCGTCCTCCGGCCCAGGCGGCGAAGCACTGGGCGTCGCGGAACGAGATGTGTACGACGGGATGCTCGAGGCGGCCTTCGATCGAGGAGCCGGGTCCCTCGGGATGGGCCCAGTCGGCGCCCTCGATGGAGCGCCACCAAGGCGCCGCGGCGACGGCGCGCGTCGGGCCCAGCGTGGCCGGTACGAATTGGTAGAAGACGAAGCTGGAGTTGAACTGCTCGGCTTCGGTGGCGTAGCCGGTGGCGGCGACGAACGCGGCGAACCAGCGGTTGGTGACGGCGAAGGGATCGATCGCGAAGGCGCGCAAGCGGACGCTGCGGACCGGGCCTTCGCCGTCACCGGCGAGGATAGGATGCTCGGTGCCGACCGTCGTCGTGCAGGCGTCCAGCCGGACGAAGCGATCCGGCATTGGGCTTGACATGCGGGCACCGGGTCGGGGCTCGGGCGGGGCGAGCGGGGTTTTGGCGTCGCGGGAGGGGCAGCACGTCACCGCGCAGGGTTAGCCCGCCCGGCTTGGGTCCGGCAAGCGTTTGTCGGCGATGGCCGATTGTGCAAGCGTGGCGAAAACGCTCTCCGGGAGGCATGAATGGCGTCGCGTCCGAACATACTCTTCATCACCGCAGACCAGCAGCGCGCCGATTGCTACGGCTTCGCCGGGCGGGGCGTGCGGACGCCGCATCTCGATCATCTCAAGCAGTCCGGCACGTATTTTTCGACCTGCATCACGCCGAACCCGGTGTGTCAGCCGGCGCGGGCGTCGATCCTGACCGGGCTGCTGCCGCTGACGCATGGCGTGCACGACAACGGCATCGATCTCGACCCGGCGATCGGGGCGCGCGGGTTCTCCGGGCAGCTTTCCAAGGCGGGATATTACACGGCGCTGCTCGGCAAGGCGCATTTCGCCACCGCACACACTTTCGTGCCAACCGGCACGCCGGAATGCCGGCGCAGCATGCAGAATTACGGGGCGGATTGGTTCGGGCCGTATATGGGGTTCGAGCATGTCGAGCTGATGGTGGAGGGGCACAACAACGAGGCGCCGATGGCGCCGCCGTCCGGCCAGCATTACGAGCGCTGGTATTACGCGGACGGGCAGGGCGAGGAGAAGAACCGGCTGCACGACCAGCACTTGCCGCCGGATAGTGGAGCGGCGCAGACCTGGCACTCGGCGCTGCCGGTGGCTTGGCACAACTCAACCTGGATCGGGGATCGGACGGTCGAGCATTTGCGCCAGCACAAGGATGAGAGTTTCTGCATCTGGGCCTCGTTCCCGGATCCGCACCATCCGTTCGACTGCCCGGATCCCTGGAGCCGCATGCATGACCCGGCGGAGGTCGAGCTGCCGAAGCACCGGACCCTCGATCTGGAGCGGCGGCCTTGGTGGCATCGCGCGAGCCTCGAGGGCGTGCCGGACATGGCGGATGCACATCTGCGCTCGCTGCGGCAGAACTATTCGCGGATTCCGCCGCAGACCGATGACCAGCTTCGGGCGCTGATCGCCAACTATTATGGGATGATTGCGCTGATCGACCATAATGTCGGGCGGATCCTGACGGAGCTGAACACGCTCGGGCTCGCGGAGAACACGATCGTTGTTTATACGTCCGATCACGGCGACTGGCTGGGCGATCACGGGCTGATCCTGAAGGGGCCGATACCGTATGACGGGTTGCTGCGGGTCGGCTGCATCATGGCCGGACCGGGCGTGCCGAAGGGCGAGGTGGTGGGCGAGCCGGTCTCCACGCTCGATCTGGCGGCGACGTTCCTCGATTATGCGGGCGTTACGCCGAGCTCGCCGATGCATAGCCGGAGTTTGCGCGGGCTGATCGAGGGGTCGGAAACGCGCGATTTCGCGTATAACGAGTGGGATCTGAACGCGTCGCGGTGCGGCGTGGCGCTGCGGTTGCGGACGGTGCGCACCAAGACGCACCGGATGACGGTGGAGCTAGATTCTGGAGCGGGCGAGCTGTATGATTTGGTGCGCGATCGCGACGAGATGGACAATTTGTATGATGATCCCGCAAGTGCCGAGGTGCGGCATGCGCTGGAGGGGATGATCCACAGCCGGCCGGATGACATCATGAAGGCGCCGCCGGAGCCGGTCGGCATGGCGTAGACGGCGATGCTGGTCTACATCCTATTCGATAGCCTCAACCCCCACGCGCTGGGCTGCTACGGCGGGCAGGCGGTGGCGACGCCGAACTTCGATCGGTTGGCAGCGCGCGGTCGGTCGCGTTCGACACGCACTATGTCGGCAGCCTGCCATGCATGCCGCCGCGGCGAAACATGCATACGGGGCGGCTCAATTTCCTGCACCGGGCCTGGGGGCCGCTCGAGCCGAACGGCACCACGCCTGGCCTGACTGGGGATCATAGTCGCGCGGCATGGGTATCGCCTCCGGTGCTGCCGCGTCGAAGCCGAAGCGCCGTGCGGTGCTGACGCAGCGGGACAGATGGTCGGCGAAGGCCACCACACCGACGGGTCCGATCGCATCGGGGTCAGTCTGTGCCGCGATCTCCGCCAGCACGCCGGACGTGCTCAAGTAGACCGGCTCGCCGCGTTCGTCCCGGCCAGGATTGATCGCGACGAGCTTCGCCGCGGCGATCCGCTCACCGATCGCGTCGGCGATCTCCCATTGGGCGAACACAGGCGCGCCGCTGATGGCGTGCAAGCGGACCGCGAGGTCGGCGAGCAGCGCGTTCACCGGGCCGGGCAGGCGGTTGCCGTTCGGCAGCATGCGGTTGCCGAAAGTGAAGGCGAAGATGCTGCGCACGAGTTCCGGGGGATCGACGGCGCCGTCCAGTCGAGTGCGATGTCGAAGACGATCGCGGCGATCCTCGACGCGATGGCCGGATCGCCGAGCTCGACCACGAGGTGGCGTTCGACCGCCCCCCGCGTTTGTTGGCAGCGCATAGGCTGTTGCCTCCAATCCAGGACGATGCAGGGCTTTGCACGGGATCAGCGCGCTTGCCAATCGCCGGCGCGCTGATCAAGATCGCGGCAAATAACAGGCACAACGCTCCCGGGGAACCGTCCATGACCAGACAGCACCCAGGGCTCAGCAGCGTCAGCGATCCCAGTCATGGAACAAATTTACCGCTAACAAATCGGACAGCTATACCTCCCGCCGACGGAAAGCGAGCAGTCCCGCGAAAGCGGCGCCCACGAGTAGAAAGCTCGCCGGCTCCGGCACAGCGGTTGCGATGAAGTCGATGCCGTGCGGGCTGCTCAGCACCCCACCCGGGACGTCCGCCCCGGTGATGAACGGCGTGGCCACGCCGCTGGACAGGTCAACCAGGCCCAGTTCACCAAAGCCGGCGATCGAGGCGATCGGCGTGTTCGGATCAAGCCCGCTGACCACCGCCTCATACACGTCGTTGTTCGCGCCGTCGGTGAAGAACAGGTCGCCCGACGTGGCGCTCGGGAACAGCACGTCGTCCATGCCCGACGCGTTGTTGCCCATTCCATCGCTGACCACCACGTCCTGCACGCCCTGGCTGGCCGTGCCGGGATTGGAAATCAGCGTGATCACACCGTCGCTGCCCGAGCCCGGGCCGTCGCCCTCGGAGGTCAGCACCAGTTCGCCGCCCGGCCCGGTCTTCAGGCTGTCGGTATCGGAGTTGGTGCCGGTCTGGCCGTTGGTGAGGATGTCGGTGGTGCTCAGCGTGCCCGCGGGGTTATGGCCCTGGTTCAATTGCTGCACCACCGGGTCGCTCGGCGTGTTCGGGTTCGTGTAGCTGAGGAAGACTTTGCTGCCGTCGAAGGCGACATCGTCGTAGCCGCGGGCGAGCGGGCCAGGCGTGGTGTATTGGTACGGCGGCCCGTAGCTCAGCGGTGCGCTGACCGTGTGCGTGGTCGGGTTGATCAGCGAGAGCGTGGAATTGGCGTCATTGTTCTGCAGCGCCCAGACCAGCCCGGTGTTGGGGTCGATCTTGAGCCCGTCGACCAGGCCCGAAATCGTATACTGAGACTGCAGCGCTCCGTTTGCTGCGTTGTACTGCACGATGGTGCTGCTGCCGCCAGCGCCAGTCGAATCCGCGGTGTTGCCGTATTCGATCCAAACCGATCCATTGCCGGCGGTAACCGAATCGGGCCCCGTGGCGCCAACGGCGGCGCCGCTGGCGAAGAGCGAGAGGCTGTCCAGTGTCGCGCTGGCGTGCGCTGCTCCCACCTGGAAGGCGCCGAACATCACAGCGATCGGCACCAGTGTAACGCGCTTCATCGAAAAGCCCCCCAGATATTTCGCGCGCAGTGTATGGGCTCATGTGCTGCGCATCGAGCGACAGGTTCATGACGATGCGCAGTTGATCGAGCGCCTGGTTCCGGAGTCGCCCCCATCCGTCCGGCATGGGGAGACTAACGGTTGGATTGGGCGAGGATCATTTGGGAGGCGCGCTCGCCGATGGCGATGGCTGGGGCGTTGGTGTTGCTGGAGACGATGAAGGGCATGATTGAGGCGTCGACGACGCGTAGGCCGTCGACACTGCGGACACGGCATTCGGGGTCGACGACGGATTCCGGGTCGCTGCCCATGCGGCAGGTGCCAACGGGGTGGTAGGAGGTCTGGCCGTTTTGGCGGATGTAGTCGAGGAGGGCTTCGTCGGTGTCTACGGTTTCGCCGGGAAGGGTTTCTTCGATTAGGAAGCGCTTTAGCGGGGGTTGGGCGGCGACTTTGCGGGCTAGGCGGAGGCCGCGGAGGTGACGTAGATGGCGGTGACGTCGAGGGCGCGCTGGAGTTTGAGTCACGGTCCCGCTCGGTGTGCGGCAGGGCGTCTCTGACTGCGTCGCGTACCCGGCCGCCCCCCTCTTAATCGAACATTCGGTTAGGGTCGGATCACAAGCTACACAATATGTCGATCTTACAACGTCAAACTCCTCGATCGTCATTGTTTAGGAACGAGCGGACATCCTCCGTCCGACAGCGGGCGGGTGGCCACTGCCGCAGGAATTACATCGATCTGGCGATAGTAGTCCCAGGGAGCCTTCGACTCCGCCGGTGTCTTCACCTGAAATAGATACATATCTCGCTCGACGCGCCCATCGATGCGGAGCTTGCCGTTATGCGTCATGAAGTCATTTATCGGCAGAGAGCGCATGCGAGCCATTACATCAGCGGAATTAGTTGTTGCTGCTGCTGCCACGGCCTTAAGATAGTGAGCGACTGCGGAATAATTGCCGGCCTGCTCTTGACTCGGCATCTGCTTCTGCGTCTCGAAGAAACGCTTCGACCAGGCGCGAGTGGCGTCGTTTTGATCCCAATAGAAGGCTCCGCTCAGCACCAGCCCTTGTGCTGTCTGCAAGCCCATAGCGTGAACGTCTGTGATGTATAGAATCATTGCGGCGAGCTGCTGCTTGCTACCCATGATGCCAAATTCCGCCGCCTGTTTGATAGCATTGACAGTGTCACTGCCACCATTGGCTAGCCCGATCACCCGGGCACCTGACGACTGAGCCTGCAACAAGGCAGATGACATGTCGCTTGTGCCTAGCGGAATAAGAACGTGGCCCAGCACCTTCCCGCCCCCGGCCGTCACCACTGCAGAGGCGTCCGACTCCAATGATTGACCGAGCGCGTAGTCGGCCGTCAGAAAGAACCAGGACGTTCCGCCTGCTTTGACGATCCCGGTCGCCAGATTGTGCGCCTGCCCCCAGGTGTCGTAGACCCATTGAGTGGAAACTGGCGAGCAGCGCGCCCCTGTGAGATCGGATACCGCAGCGCCAACGATTAGCGCGATCTTGTTCTTCTCCCGTGACACCTGCTGTACCGCAAGCGCGACCCCGGAGCTATTAATATCGGTGATCACGTCCACGCCCTCATCGAACCACTGACGGGCGATGGCGGCGCCAATGTCCGGCTTATTCTGGTCATCTGCGAAGATGATCTGGATCGGTCGGTTGAGCACCCGGCCGCCGGCATCCTGCACCGCCATCTGGACGGCCTGCACGGCGCCCTTGCCGCCGAAATCGGCGTAGGGTCCGGACATGTCAGCGAGCACGCCGATGATAAGCGGTTTTTCCTGGGCTTGGGCGGCGGATATCCCGGCGAGCAGTCCGAGTCCTAGGCTCATGGCAAGCAAATTGAATCGCATGTCCTTGTCCTCCCGTTGCCTCGTTCCGGGGCCTGTTTTCACTCGTAATCAGCCGTTCCGTCTCGGCCCGGCAGGCGCCCGACAGTCATTGCCATGTTACCTGTCCCTCCCAGTCGAGTGAATGCTGGCGCGACGCGACGTCGCCTTGCACCAGCCGGAGCGAGGCCGCCGCGAGTAGCAGCTTTAGTCCCGACGCCGAGCGCCAGGCCTTCTCAAGCCGAGCGAACGTGATGGTGGACGATCCCCGGAACCAGCCGGGAGGACGCACGGCTCTCTGGACCATTGCGCCCGCCCGCCAGTCCTCGGAGTTAGACGGGAGCAGTTCCCTGGATGACCGTCCGGTGCAGGACACGCGGCTCATTGTCCATATCGAAATCGTCCGTCGCCTTGTGCAGCAGACACCGGTTGTCCCACATGACGAGATCTCCTTTCCGCCACTTCTGGCGATAGACGAAGCGATCCTGCGTCGCGTGCTCAAGTAGCTCAGCGAGGAGCTTCCTGCCCTCCTCGATGTCCATCCCCTCGATGTGGGACGTGTGAATGCCGAGGTAGAGAGCTTTGCGGTGAGTTTCGGGATGAGTTCGCACGAGCGGGTGCGCGATTGGGGGCGCCTTGCTCTTCTCCTCCTCAGTTGCTGGTCGACTGCCCGAGTTAAGGCGGGACTGCTCCCAGCTGTGGACGGCGCGGAGGGAACCGATACGCTCCTTCATCTCGGGCGAGAGGGCATCGTGGGCGGTATACATGTTTGCGAATTTAGTGTCACCGCCGCTTGACGGAGTCTGGATGCTGTAGAGGAGTGTCGAAGACGAAGGCTTGCGCATGTACGATGCGTCCGTGTGCCAGAAGTAGTTGCCTGGGTTTTGCAGGGCTGCTTTCGCAGTTGGCTTGCCAGTAGTGTCAAGGTTGGTGACGACGTGCAACTGTGGGAAATCTTTGCCAACGTAGTCCGCGTTAACCGGCATTTCGAAATCGCCAAAGACACTGCTGAAATCGCATTGTGCGCCTTTGCTCAGGTTTTGATCCCTAAACACGAGGAGCAAGTTCTCGCCATAAGCTTGTATAATCTTGTCTTTTGTGGCAGAGGTTATTGGCTTGCCCAGATCAAGACCGATAATCTCTGCCCCAAGGATATCTGAGAGCTTATTGATCCTAAAAAAAGGTTCGGCTGATGTCGGCGCATACTGCTTTTCGCCACTTAGAGCTTTTGTGTCCATTTTCTCTCTCCCTAGGCAAAGTATATTGCTATATCACGCGAGACTCGCGCAGTTCTGCGAGACGATCCCCGCTGACGTTTAGCAGACCAGAGTAGATCTCCTGATTATGCTCCCCGAGTTTAGGACCGAGTGCATCGAACCTGCCCGGCGTCTCGGAAAGCCGCGGCACGACACCGGGTGCGCAGAAGTCGCCAACACGGGTCTCGCGGAAGCGAGCGATGTTCTCTCTCGCCTCATATTGCGGATCGGCAAAGATGTCCTCGATATTGTACAGGAGGCTGCAGGCCATTTGCTCCCTCTCACAAATATCGAGTAGCTCCTGTGCGGGTAGGCTGGCTGCCCACTCGGTCACCATCGCGTTGACATCGTCTCGATGCTCGTCCCGCTGCCGCATAGTGCGATAGCGCGGATCCCTCGACATCTCCGGTTTGCCCATCGCGTTAGCAAGGCGCTCGAACATCCGGTCGCTCGAGCAGGCGATGGCGACCCACTTTTTGTCGAGCGTCTCATAGTGGCTGTGCGGGACGATATTAATCGTGTCGGCGCCCATCGGCTGGCGAACGACGCCGTTTAGCTCGAACGCCGCCGCCATCTCGTCCATCATGCGGAAGATGGACTCGTACAGTCCAAGGTCGATGAATTGGCCTCGGCCCGAGGAGTCGCGGGCCCGCAGCGCAATCAGCACACCTACGCACCCGTAAAGTCCCGACGTGTAGTCGGCAAGTGATGTGGAACCTGGCAGGACCGGCTTCCCACCGGGCTCGCGGGCGAGATACGACAGCCCGCTGAACGCATGGGCAATGCGTGCGTACCCGGGCCGATTCCGATAGGGACCGGTCTGGCCGAAGCCCGTGATGCGCAGCATCACGAGCCCTGGGTTGATCTTCAACAAATCGTCGAAGCCGATCCCCCAACGCTCCAGCGTTCCCGGTCGGAAGTTCTCCAGCACGACGTCGGCCCTAGCGACGAGATTGCGGAAAATGGCGGCGCCCTCGGGCGTTCTGAGATCGAGCGTGATGGACTTCTTGTTGCGAGCCTCGCTTAGCCACACGAGTGAGTCGCCGTCCTTCGAGGCCGTCCCCCACTGCCGGAGGGGGTCACCGCCGCCCGGCTGCTCGATCTTGATCACCTCGGCGCCGAACTCGCCCATAATGGCACCACAAAACGGCGCCGCAATAAAGGTCGCGATGTCCAGCACCCTGATACCAGCGAGAGGACCCTGGTTCTTGCCTGGTTCGATCATGCAGCGCTCGGTCCTACATCCGAATGTCTACTAGCGCCGTCCCGTGAACCCAAAAGTCCGCAAAGTTCGGAACGCTTCCTGATGTTGGTCGCGAGCTTCACGTGAGCCATGTCGATCAGCTCGCCATCCAAACTAATCGCACCCAGTCCTTCATTCGTCGCGTCCGCCATCGCGGAAAGCACACCCTCGGCCCATTCGAGGAGCTGCAAGGTCGGAGAGAACTCCTCATTCGCGATCGCCACCTGGGTTGGATGGATCGCCCACTTGCCCTCGAAGCCAAGCGAGCGAGCGCGCCGGGCGGAGGCACGGAAGCCCTCCGTATCCTTGAAGTTCGTGTAAGGGCCGTCAATCGGCCGAAGACCGTAGGCACGGCACACGGAGGCCACTCTCGCCAGAGCGTAGTGCCACTGGTCACAGAAGAAGTGGGATCGGCGGCCGTCAGCATCCGAATCGGTCAGCACGGCGTAGGATGGATTGAACGCGCCGACAACGAGATCCGGGGTCTGCATGTCGACGATGTAGTCGCCAACACCGAAGATCAGCGCCTCGAGCCGTTCGGATGCCCGCGCGATCTCGTCAATATTGGCCATGCCGAGCGCGGTCTCGATCAGGGCCTCGATGCCGATCTTATGCTCCCTCAACTGGGAGCGCTCGATTCCACACAACAGGGTCTCGACAAACTCAATGTCGCGTGCGCCGCCCGCCTTCGGCAGTACGATCAGGTCGAGACGGGGGCAGTGTTCGGCCACCTCCACGATATCTTTATAGCCCCAGGAAGTGTCCAGGCCGTTGACCCGCACAGCCATCGTCTTCGATCCCCATCCAATTTGGTTGAGCGCTCGGATCGCTGCCCCGCGCGCTTCCACCTTGCGGTCCGGTGCCACAGCATCTTCCAGATCAAGGAAGATCACGTCCGCCGAGCTGCGTGCCGCCTTCTCAAAGAACCGGTCCGACGTCGCCGGGACCGCAAGCTCGCTTCGCTGCAAACGCTTCCGGCGGGTGGGTACAACGACTGAGGTCATGCAATACACATCTTCCGCTAGAAGCGCACGAGATCGCCATCGTCTCGTAAGCAAGCTCGAAGGTGATCATGCAGCAATCATCTTGACAAACGCGATTATCGGGACCATTGGCCCGTTATAATGGCCAATCTTGAAATTAGACGTATCCAGACGTTCCTGACGATCGCCGAATGTGGCAGCTTCCGCCGCGCGGCTGAGCGACTGAGCCGCTCGGAATCTGCGGTGAGCGCCCACGTGATCCAGCTTGAGCAGGAACTGGGCATCCCGCTGCTGAACCGGACGACCCGCAGGGTGACTCTCACGGCGGCGGGCAAGACCTTCGGTGCACGATGCAAAGATGCCCTCGCCGATCTTGAGAACGCCGCACGGGAACTGCGCGAGGAGGCGCAAATCAAGCGAGGGCGTGTGTCGATCGGGTCGGCCCCCTCAATCTCGACGAACTTCCTCCCGAACATCATCGCGGCCTACCAAGCCAATTATCCTGGCGTGACGCTGACCCTTTATGAGGATTTCGCCCGGCGGATGTACGACCGCCTGAGCGAGGAGGAGACCGAATTTGCGTTGGGGCCAAAGCTCGCGGCGCTGCGAGACTTTGATTTCGAGGATGTTCTAAGAGACCCAATCGTGGCAGTTCTGCCGAGCACATATCCTCTCCGCCGGCGAAGGACGATCAGCCTCGACGAAGTCGCACGCCAGCCGCTTCTGACTATGCCGAAAGGGACAGCGATCCGTTCAGTGATCGAGGATGTGTTCCAAGCGCGTGGGCATTTGCTGTCGCCCCGGTTCGAAGTGGTCCACCAGCAAACGCTCTTCAACATGGTCGAGGCTGGTCTTGGGATAACCGTCCTGCCGGGCTTAAGTGTACCTTCCAAACCGTTCGCCAAATACCATGTGGCGCAACTGGTGGAGCCCTCAGTCACCAGAGAAGTCTCAATCATCACCCTAAAGGGAAAAACTTTGTCGCCGGCTGCACGCGCCTGCGCCGATCTTGCCGGGAAGCTCCTCCGGTCGCTCTCGGATTCCCGCAACGATCCGAACTCATTGCAAAGGAAAACTCACGCATCTGACTACCGGTCCGTCTAGCGGGCTCTGTTGCAAACCTATGGCCGTCTGGTGGGATGGGGTCTGGGAGGAGGGAAGGGCGCGCGGCGTGTCGGACTTCAAAGGGCGCCACTTCGAGGGTGAGATCGTGTTGATAGGCGGCCAGAGCGGCGGCGTCGGCGCGGGCGGTGCGCAGGATGACGGGGGCGGCGAGGGCGCCGACGAGGAGCTGGCGGCGCTGGGGCTGTGGGGCATGGCGGATCCTTTGGCGACAAAGGCGTGGATGGTCCGCCTGCACGCGCCTGCGCGGACTATGACGCAGGGGTGGGTTATTCGCCGGCAGCGACGACGCGGGGCGCGGGACGCAGGCGGGTTTGGGCTTGGCGGCCGCTGCGGAGCGGGATGGCGACGAGGCCGGCGAGGATGAAGGCCGCCGCACCGACGAATAGCGCGGCCGAGAAACTGTTGGTCGCGGTCTTTACGTAGCCGAACACGTAGGGGCCGAAGAACCCGCCCAGATTGCCGATGCCGTTGGTGATGCCGATGGCGATGCCCACGACGCTGGCGGGGAAGACCTCGGATGGCAGCGCCCAGAATGGGCCGAAGCGACCGTAGAACGAACCCTGCACCAGGATGAAGCACAGCATGATCAGCAGCAAATTGCCGTGCGCGAACGGCGCGGCCAGCAGGAATACGCCGGCGAGCGCGGTGCAGGCGATCATGTGCCATTTGCGCTCGAGGAGCCGGTCCGAACTGATCGAGACCAGCAGCATCATCAGGGCCCCCGCGGCATAAGGCAGGGCGCTGAGGAAGCCGACCGTTTGGATGGACACGCCGGTCTCCGCTAGCATGCTCGGCAGCCAGGTGGTCAGACCCCAACTACCGGTCAGCGCCAGCAGATTGTAAAGCGCGAACAGGAGCACGAAGGGCGACCAGATTACCCGGGTCCAGTGTGTGGTGAAGCCGGCATGGCCCTGCTCCTCCTCGGCGAGCTTCGCCAGCAGGTTCGCCTTCTCGTCGGCTGGCAACCACGCGGCCTGGGCGGGGCGGTCGGTGATCGCGCGCCACCAGACGAACGCCCAGATGAAGGCCGGCGCCGCCTCGACGACGAACATCGTGTGCCAGTCGAAATGCTGCAGCAGGATGCCGGAGACCGGATTGGCGATGACCGAGGAGAGCGGCACGCTCATCATGAACAGCGTGTTCGCCTTGGCCCGCTCGGCGCGGGTGAACCAGTGGCGGATCAACACGATGATCGCGGTCATCTCGCCGCCCTCGCATAGGCCGACGGCCACCCGGTTGAGCAGGAGCTCCAGCGGCGTGTGCACGAAGGCGGTGGAGAGCGAAGCGACGCCCCAGGCGATCGACATGAAGAAGATGAGCTTGCGCACGCTCCAAGTGCCGGCGAGCCGTCCGGCCGGGACCTGCAGGACCATGTAGGCGAAGAACAGCCAGCCGGTTGCGAAGCCGATGGCGGCGGCGCTGAGGCCGAGTTCGCTGCGCATCGAGGGGATGGCCATCGCGATGTTGGTACGGTCCATGAAGGAGACGACGTGCATGACGAAGGCGACGCCGAGGATGCGCACCCACCGGCTGCGCGTCGGCGACAGTAATTGCGCCAGAGCCATGCTTCGTTGCCCCCTGCGTGACGGGATTAGGCACCCCGCCCTTCTTGTCGGGCCATTATACGAAGCAAAACGCGGGACTTGGCCAGTGCCGATTTCGGGCGGTCATACCAACGGTCATGGAGGATGACCGTTGGTATGAGTCTTTCCCTGGCGCGCCGCCGCCCACCAACCCGGCGCGCGATACCATCGGCGCGACGCGATGGAAGAGTCATCGCATCGTGCCGCTGGTATCAGCCGCGGCTGAGCGCCACGACCAGGGCGGCGGCGCCGATTGCGGTGCGGGTGAGCGGGGCGAGGTTGACGCAGTCTGGCCAGCGGTCCTGCGGTAGGTGAAACAGGGGGTTCGTGCCGACGAGCGAAATGTAGCTTCCGCCGGCGCGATGGATGTCGCGAGTTTCGCCCGATGGGACCAGGGTTGGGGGGCAGATCTCGTTGGGCGGCCGCTTGGCTTGGGCGAGGGCTTGGGCCGCCTGGGCGCGCAGGGCGTCGCTGGCCGACATCAGCCGGAGCTGGCCGCCAGCGGCGTCGATATTGGCGCCGAAATGCACCCAGGTCGCCATGGTCTCCCAGCCGGGCCGACGGCTGAGGAAATCGTCGAGGCCGAGATGGCCCAGCTCGTGGCCGCTATTGGCGGTCAGCACAACTTCCCTGGCCGGAAGCGGCCCGGCCGCCAGGGCGGCGAGGGTTTCGAGCCAGCACACAAGTCCGCCGCCCCGCTCGGAGGTGGAGGTGTACCAGGAGCTGCGCGGCGTCATCACGACGAGCGGCGGCTTGGCCGGGTCGCGTCCGGGTAGGGTCACGACGAGGTTGCGCGCCTGGGTTCGGGTGCGCTGGCTGGTGGTCACGACCCGCAAGCGCACCCCGCGCGCCACCGCCTGCCGCATGGCGGCCGTGTGCTCGCTGCCGATCTGCAGGACGGGCGGCCCGTAGGGCGCGTTGAAGCCCTCGGCGTTGATCAGCGCCAGGCCGGGGCTTTCGCCCCTGGTGACGATCACCAGCGCGCGGTGCGATGCGGCCAGGCGCATGGCACGGAATTCCGCCCGGTAGACGGTCATCGGCGAGGACTCCAGGATCGCGATCTCCTGGCCGTCCTGGCCGGTGACCCCGCCCGGTGGCGTGTCGGGAGCGTCGAACATCGGCACGCCGTCGATGCGCTGGCCCTCGAACTCCACGAAGGCCTCGAGCGGCGTCAGGCGGTCGAGCCAGAACGGCTCTTCGGCCACCTTGGCGCCGAGGGCGGAGGCGGCGTCGCGCAGCCAGGCCGCGCCCTCCTCGTCCCCTTGGGTCGCGGTGCGGTGGACGCATTGGGAATCCCAGGCCATCAGCCAGGCGGCGGCGCGATCCTCCGGCGATGCGGCAAGCGACATGCGGCGTTCTCCCCGATTTGCGGCCGAGGATGATCCGGCTTGCGGCGGCGTTCAACGGGGAGGTTGGAGGTTTTCGCATCCTGACCGTGCTTGACGGCTGGAGGTGAGGGCGCTGTCATCGGCCAGCCGATACCGCGTTGTGGCGGTTGGGGGGAATGTCAATGCAGCCAAAGAACCTGCTTTTCATCATGTCGGACGAGCATCGGCGGGACACGCTGGGCTGCTATGGCCATGCCCAGATCCGCACGCCGAACCTCGATGCGCTGGCCGCTTCCGGGGTGCGGTTCAGCGACGCCTACACCAACTGCCCGATCTGCGTGCCGGCCCGCGCCAGCTTTGCGACCGGGCAGTTCGTGCATCAGATCGGCAATTGGGACAACGCGACGCCGTACGACGGCAGCGTTCCCTCCTGGGGCCACATCCTGCGCGATAACGGCAATGCGGCCGTCTCGATCGGCAAGCTGCATTTTCGTAGCAACGAGGATAATAACGGCTTCGACGAGGAGATCATGCCGCTGCACGTCGTCGACGGCGTGGGCGACGTGCTCGGGCTGATCCGCGATGACATGCCGCCGCGCAAGTCCGCGCTGAAGCTTGCCGCCGAAGCCGGCCCAGGCGATTCAAGCTACCAGCGCTACGACGACGCCATCACGGCCGCGGCCGTGAAATGGCTGCAAGATCGGGCTGCAGCACGCGGCGGCACCCCCTGGACGCTCTTCGTCTCGCTGGTCTGCCCGCATTTCCCGCTGATCGCGCGCCCCGAATGGTATGGCCTCTACCCCGAGCACTCCGTGCCCATGCCGAGCCAATACGCGCCGCATGAACGGCCCACCCATCCCTTCATCACTGCAATGGGCGAGGTCGCGATCTACGACAAGGCGTTTGACCCGGCGAGTATCCGCCGCGCCATCGCCGCCTATTTCGGCATGGTCAGCTTCCTCGATGACAATATCGGCAAGCTGATGCGCGCCCTCGAGCAGACCGGCCTGATCAACGAGACGCGGGTGATCTATACCAGCGACCATGGTGACAACCTCGGCAATCGCGGCCTGTGGGGCAAATCCAACATGTATGAGGATTCCGCCGGCATCCCGCTGATCATGGCAGGCCCCGGCATCGAGCGCGGCTCGGTTTGCCACGAACCAGTCTCGCTCGTCGATGGCTTGCCGACGATCCTCGACTGCGTCGGTTGTCCACGCCCGGCCGCCGCGCTGCCGGGGCAATCACTGTTCGATATTGCTCGCGGCCACTTCGCGCCGAGGCACGTGTTCAGCGAGTACCATGCCTTCTCGTCGGTGACCGGCGCGTTCATGATCCGCAAGGGCGCCTTCAAATACATCTACTATGCAGGCATCGCGCCGCAATTGTTCGACCTCGAGACCGACCCGGAGGAGAGGCACGACCTGGCCGCCGATCCGGGCTATGCCGGCCTCGTGCGCGACTGTGAAGCGGCGCTGCGGCAGATCTGCGACCCGGACGAGGTGAACCGTCGCGCCCATGCCGATCAGGCCGCGCGGATCGAGGCGTTCGGCGGCCGCGAGGCGGTGATCGCGCGCGGGTCGTTCGGCTATTCGCCTGCGCCGGGAACCGATCCCGTTTATTCCTGACGCGAAAATAGCCGAGCCCGGGAGAACCGGGCCGCGCGGGAGGAAGCGGCCGATGTCCCTTGTTCAGAATCGCTGGGTGCGCATCCTCGGCGTCGCCTTCGTCATGTACGTGCTGTCGTATATCGACCGCACCAACATCGCTATGGCGATCCCCTCCGTGCGCCGCGATCTCGGTCTCTCAGCCGCCGGGATCGGCTTCGACACCAGCCTGTTCTTCTGGGGCTACATCATCCTGCAGATCCCGTCCGGGCGCCTGGCCGGCGTCTGGAGTGCGAAGTGGACGATCTTCATCCTGCTGCTGTTCTGGAGCGGCATATCGCTGACCACTTCTTTCGTGCGCACCGAGACCGAGCTCGCGATCAACCGCTTTGCGCTCGGCATTGCCGAGGGCGGCGTGCTGACCTGCACCATCGTCCTGATCCGCGCCTGGTTCACCCGGGCGGAGCGGGCGCGCGCCAACGCGCTGTTCCTGCTCAGCCTGGCCATCGCGCCGGCAATCGCGGGTCCCGTGTCAGGTCTGATCCTGTCGCTCTCGGATTGGCGCCTGATGTTCATCATCGAGGCGGCGCCGGCGCTGGTTTGGGCCATCGTCTGGGTCTGGGCGATCGACGACAGCCCACGCAAGGCGCGCTGGTTGCCACAAGCCGAGCGCGCCGGGCTGACGACGGCGCTGGACGCCGAGCGGGACGAGGCGCAGCCGATCGCCGGGCACTGGCTGTCGACGATGTGGCATCCGACTGTCCTGATGCTAGCTCTCTACAACTTCCTGGCGTTGATGGCGGAATGGGGGGTGAACATCTGGCTGCCCACCGTGCTGCGGGAGACCGGCCTTTCCATCGGCGTCGTCGGCCTGCTAGCCGCGCTGCCCTATCTGCTGGGCGCCGTCGCGATGATGGTGGTCGCGCGCAGCTCCGACCGGCTCGGCGAGCGCAAGTGGCACATGATCGCCGCGACCACGGCCTCGGGCCTGGCGCTGATCGTGCTGCACCTGTCCGGCGCCGGGCTGTTCGGCACGATCCTCCTGCTGTCGCTCGCTATCGGCTGCTTCCTCGGCCGGTTTGGGCCGTTCTGGACCCTGCCGACCGAGGTGCTGCCACCGGCAGTGGCCGGGGTCGGCATTGGCCTGATCAACGGTGCGGGCAATTTGGGTGGCACGGTCGGGCCCTATTTCTTCGGCGCGGTCCGCACCTGGACCGGCACCTTCTCGCTGGCCCTGGCGGTCGGCGGTATATCGCTGATCCTGAGCTCCATCGTCGCCCTACCGATCAAGGGCTATCGCGAGCGCCTCCCGCAAGCGGCGATGCCGACGCCGGAGCCAGGCAGTCCTGCCTGACCGCACGATGTGCTACGCGTGGGCATCTGTGCGGTTAACTTGGGTCGCGGGCCACGCCGAATGGAGGGGGTCACCCATAGTCGGACCCACCGGTGACGATAAGCCTGACCCGAATTGTGCCGCCCCCTCATCCACCATCTGGATCGCGCCGGAGGACGTCGCCTCGATCACGTCGCGCGAGGAGCCCAGTTGGCCGCTTGTGTTGGGAATCTGACGAAAGCATCCGCCAGATTCCCACCACCAGCCTTTGTTTGGCGGACCGATTGACCTGACGCTTGGGTGTGGTCGTCGCGGCACGGGCCGTGTTGAAGAGCCGCGATGGCGGACCCCCAGGCCCGCGAGCACGGTGCGGCGGTGGATGGTCATGGTCGTGTCCTCCTGTTTGTTTTGAATTGCGACTATTGCGTCATCAGGACGCGATACGCCAGTTGGTCGGCGTGCATGCGCTGGAACACGGCGTATTTCGCGTCGTGATACCCCCGAGTGGCGGGCGAGGGCTCGATGACCGTCCCTGCCCGGCTCATCGCCGCCATTGCATCGGGAATGCCGGGGAACAAGCCGCCGGCAACGCCCCCCAGGATTGCCGCACCCAGCAGCACCGCCTCCGGCTCCTGCGGCAGCACCACGCGGCAGCCGGAGGCGTCGGCGTGCTCGCGCAGGAACACCCGGTCCTTGGTGCCGCCGCCGCAGGCCATGATGGTGTCGATAGCGTAACCCGCCTCGTTCATGGTGGCGATGATGTGCCGCGTGCCGTAGGCCACGGCCTGCACACCGGCGAGGTAGAGCAAAGCCAGGTCATTTTCCGTTGCCGACAACGCCAACCCGCTGATCATCCCCCGCAGCGTGGCATCGGCGCGCGGTGAGCGGTTGCCATGAAAATCCGGCATCACGTGCAGCCCCGCAGTCAATCGGGCCGGTGGGCCGTCCGCCAGCTCGTCCAGCCGGTCGGCCAGCAGGGCAAACACATGGCGGCCGGACTGACGCGCTTGCTCGGCCAGGCCAGGGAAGGCGGCGTGGGTCTGCACCAAATGATCAATCAGCGCCCCGGTGGCGGACTGGCCCCCCTCGTTCAGCCATTGGCCCGGCAGCATGGCGGAGAAATACGGGCCCCAAACGCCGGGCACGAAACTCGGCTCGGGCGAGACCGCCATGTGGCAGCTCGACGTCCCGCCGACCAGCGCCACGCGCCGTCGCAAGTCCACCGGTCCGTCCAGCACGGCGCCGATCACACCCAACCCGCCGGCATGCGCGTCGATCGCGGACGTGCCGACCGGGATACCGGGCGTCAACCCGAGTTCGGCCGCCGCCGGCGCCGACAAGCCGCCTGCGACTGGCGTGCCCAAAGCAAGCACCGTCTGCCCGATGCGGGTAAATTTCTCATCGGCCAGCGCCCCGAGGCCGACTGCACGAAAATAGCCCTCGTCCCAGCGCGATTCGTGGCCGAGATAGGTCCATTTACACACCGTCGAGCAGAGTGATCGCGACAGCGACCCGGTGGCGCGCCAGGTCAGGAAATCCGGTAAGTCGAAGAAAT
This sequence comes from Acetobacteraceae bacterium, assembly GCA_965276815.1. GTDB lineage: Bacteria > Pseudomonadota > Alphaproteobacteria > Acetobacterales > Acetobacteraceae > JAVVHH01. Next base: position 251,498 of record CBDIBE010000008.1, read on the forward strand.
GCGCCGCTCGTCGCCAGGCTGGCGGAAGCTGCTCCTTCAGCCAGAGCAGCTTAGGCGTTTGCATTTCCAGCGAGATGCGCCCGCCCACGTAGCGCAACACGGGCTGGCCCGCCGCGTTCATGCGGTCCGCCTGCGCGGCGGCGCGGTGATCCATCCAGACGATCACGTCTTGCTCTGGCGCACCGGCCGGGTCGACGGAGACGGGGTGCCCGGCGGCGTCCAGCACCACCAGCGAGCAGGTGGCGTCAAAGCCGATGCCGCCCACGGTATGCGGGCCGGCTTCTGCCATGGCCTCGCGCACCGCGGCGCAGATCGCGGCCCAGATATCGGCGGAGGATTGCTGCACAAAATCAAGTTGCGGGCGCCAGATCCGGATCGGTCGGCTCGCCTGCGCCAGCATCGCGCCCTCGCGGTCGAACACGCCGGCGCGGGCGCTACCGGTGCCGACATCGATGCCAAGCAGGACGTCCATCAGCTCGCCGCGCCGCAGGTGAACACCTCCAGCCCCAATTCTGCCGCCAGCGCCGCCTTCGCCGCCATGGCCATATCTGCGTCTGCCGCGGAATTCGCGTAGGCGACCTGCACATGATTTGCTTTGTGCCGCGCCATCATCTGCTCGCGGGAGACTCCGTGCAGCACGGCGTGCATCACCGGCCATTGCGGCGTGGTCGCGGCCCAGCGGCGCTCCGTCTCCGCGCGGGGCAGGTCGGCGACGTGGCCGCGCCCAATATCCATCTTCAGCCGCCCGTCTTCCACGTAGATGCGCGACCAGACGATCTCGCCGGGTTTCGCCACGCCGCGCACGGTGCCGCCTCCCAGGCGGAAATACATTGGCGGCTGGCGCTGGCTGTCGGTGCCGCGCCAGCCATCGATATGGTGCGCCGGCGGCGCGGCGCCGGAGATCTCGAGCACCCAGACATAGTCCGTGGTGCTCCCGCTACGGTCCGCATCGCCCCAGCGCAGATCGTGCAGCGTGGTCTCCACCGGCTGCCCCAAATCACGATGCAGCCGATTGGTGAACAGCGCATCGAGTCCGGCGCACTCGTCGACCTCGTTGAAATGCGGGATCGCGCGACCCGGGCGGATCACGCCATGCGGGCCGCTCACCGGGGGCCGGTCGTCATTGTTCAGCAGCCCCTCCGCGAGATCCGAGGCGGGCAGCAGGTCCTTCAGCCCCTGCTGATACTGGATCCCGATCGTCTCGCAGCCAAACTCCTCGGCCAGCCGGACGGCGGCGATGTAGATGCGGCACTGGTCCAGCACCTGCGCCTCCGTCAGCTCCGTCGCCGGGTCAACGCCGAGATGGAAGCGCATGCCGGCCTCCGTCAGCCAGGTGTAGACGGCCCTCGCCTCCTCGTCCGGCACCGCGAGGGTGGCCGCGTAGAGCGTGGATTGCGACAGGCGTTCCTTGAACACGCCCAGCGGGATCAGGAGCTCGTCCGGGATGATGGCATTGAACATGCCCATGCAGCCCTCGTCGAACACGCCCATGATGGATTTCCGGCGCCGTAAATCCGCCGCGACCGCTGCGGCCAGTGCCCGTGCGCGCTCCGGCGCCGCCGCTGGGTCGAACGGGCGTACATGCGACAGATCATGCGTCACCCGCCCCTCCGCCAGCCATTCCTGTAGCTTGGCGCGGAACGGCGCGTCATCGAACGTCTCGCTCCACACCGTGCTGTAGCGCACCCCGGCTTTGGTGAGCGAGCCGTTGAGGTTGAGCATCCCCACCAGCCCCGGCCATTGGCCGGACCAGTTGGCCACCGTCAGGATCGGGCCGCGGTGGCTCGTCAGCCCGGCCAGCACATGGTGGCTATATTGCCAGACTGCCTCGGCAACGATGATGGGCTGCTCCGGGTCGAGTGCCGCGAACACTGCCATGCCCTGCTTTTGGCTCGAGATGAAGCCATGGCCGAGCGCCGGTTCGTAGGGGTGGGCGCGTTGGATCTTGCCGCCGCAACTCTGTAGCGCGGCTCCCAATTGCTGCTCCATGGCGGCCTGCGCGGGCCAGCACATGGCATTGGCGCTCTGGCGCAAATCGCCACTCGCGACTAGCAGCACCTGCTTGGGGGATGTCACGTCGGGTTTCCTTACGGCCGTTCTTGGTGACGGCCAGCCTATGACGGCGTCGAGACTTCGGCAACGCTGTTGACACACTAACATGTCAGCTACCATCATCGCGTTCATGACGTTGCGCGCTCAGGCCTATGACGCGTTCACCCGCCAATTGCTGGCGCGGCGTTTGGTGGCCGGGCAATTCGTGACCCAACGCGACCTGGCCGCCCTCGTCGGCTTCCCGCTCGGCGCGATCCGCGAGATGATTCCCCGGCTCGAGGCGGAGGGGCTGGTCCGCGCTTTGGCGCAGCGGGGGCTGCAGATCGTCGGCGCCGATCCGCGGCTGATCAACGACGCATTTAGCCTGCGTGACCTGATCGAGCGGGAGGCCCTGCTGCACTACGTGCGGACCGCGCCGGATGTCGCCATCGCGGAGCAGGTGGCCGCGCTGGAAGAGGTTGAGGCGCTCGTCCGCACCGGCGCCGAAACCGCTTCCACGCTGGAGCGGGCGCAAGCGGTCGACTGGGGCTTCCACGACGCGTTGATCGACAGCATGGGCAACGCCCTGATCAGCAACCTGCACCGGGTCAACGCCATCCGCATCCGCATCATCATGTATGACCGGGTCACGCTGACCCCTGACTCGCTGGCGCCCGCATTGCGGGAACATCGCCCCATCCTGATCGCGCTCCAGGCGCGTGACGCGCCGGCCGCGTTGGACGCGCTCGGCCAGCACATCGCCTCAGCCCGGCGCCGCGCGCTGGGCCTGGATGGCGGCACCGTGCCGATCCACCACCACTCGAACCGAGGACATCGCGTTGCAGACTGACAGCATTTCAGGTTTTTGGGTCGCGTCGGCCACGCCCGTCGACGCTGGCGGCAACGTCGACTTCAGCCTATTGGCCGACCACGCGCAGTTCCTGTTCGACCAGGGCTGTGAAGGGCTGGTGATGTTCGGCACCTCGGGCGAAGGCGCTTCCTTCACCGCCAAGGAGCGGCTGGCGACCATGGAATTCCTGATGGGACGCGGCATCCCGGCCGACAGGCTCTCGGTCGGAACCGGGTTTCCTTCCATCGGGGATAGCGTGGCGGCGACGCGGGACGCCTTGGCGATGGGCCTGCGCCACGTGCTGCTGCTGCCGCCGTATTTCTACCGCGACGCGGACGGGATCGAGGATGCGTTTGCCGCCATCTTCGACGCCGTGGCGGACGACCGGCTGCGCGCCATGCTGTACCACATCCCGCAAGTGTCCGGCGTGCCGGTCCGCCCCGAGGCGGTCGCGGCGTTGCGCCGGCGCTATGGCGCGGTGGTCGCCGGTGTGAAGGATAGCAGCGGCGTGTTCGCCGATTTCGAGGCCTTCCGGCATGCGGCGCCCGACGTGCCGGTGTTGATCGGCAACGAAGCCGAGATCGGCCGCGCAGCCGAACTCGGCGGGGCGGGGACCATCTGCGGCCTCGGCAATGCCGTGCCCGGCATGGTGCGTGCGATGTTCACCGATCCCGGCTCGGCCGACGCGATGCGGCAGGCCTGCGCCCTGTTCAGCGGCCCGTTCGTGCCGACGCTGAAAGCCGCGATGGCGGCAATGACCTGTAACGCGGCCTGGTCGCGCACGCGTCTGCCGTTGCGGCCAGCCGACCCCGCGGTCGGACAACGCGTGGCTGAGGCCCTGCGATCCCTGCAGGGCAGGCTGGCCGCCTGACCGGGCCATGACAATACAGCTTCTGGAACAGGAACGCAGCGCCCTGCTGCCGCCCGGACACCGGCCGTTCGAGACCTGCCATGCCTCCACGGTGGTGAAGTTGCCGGGTGGCCGGCGCCTGGTCGCGTTCTTCGCCGGGCAGCGCGAGGGTGCCGGGGATACGGCGATCTGGCTTTGCCGCGACGGACCATCTGGTTGGGACGCGCCGCAACGCTGCTTCGCCGAGCCGGGCCAGCCGCACTGGAACCCGGTGCTCCATGCCGAGGGAAATGAAGTCTGGCTGTTTTACAAGGTCGGCGCCTCCGTGCACGACTGGTCGACGCGTGTGGCCCGCTCCCATGACGGCGGCATTTCCTGGTCGCCCCCATGCGCCCTCGTACCCGGTGACCCGGCGCCCCGGGGACCCGTCAAGAACAAGCTCATCGTGCTCTCGGACGGTGCGTGGCTGGCCCCTGCTTCGGTCGAGGACGATCGGCACTGGGACGCCTTCACCGACCGCTCGACGGATCGAGGCGCTACTTGGGAGCGCAGCGACGTGCCGCTTGCGCACGCCGCCACCGCGGACGACCGGGATGCCGCGCATTGGGGCGGGCTCGCCGCCAACGCCCTGTGGGAAACCGATCCGGCGCGCATCTTCGCCTGGGATGGCGTGATCCAGCCGACCCTGTGGGAGTCGGCCCCCGGCCGCGTCCACATGCTGCTGCGCAGCACCCGCGGCCGGGTCTATCGGAGCGATTCGCGAGATGGCGGGCGGAGCTGGATGGAGGCGACCCCGACGGCGCTGCCCAATAATAATAGCGGGCTCGACGTGGTTCGTCTGGCGGACGGCGGCTTGCTGCTGGCCTACAATCCGGTTGCGGGGAACTGGGGCCAGCGCACGCCGCTCTGCCTGGCGGGCTCGGCCGATCAGGGAGAGACGTGGCAGACGATGCTAGACCTTGAGACGGGGCCGGGGGAGTTCTCCTACCCCGCCATCATCGCCGCCGCCGATGCGCTGCACGTCACGTACACGGCGAACCGGACGGACATCATCTATCGGCGGTTCGGCACTCGGCAAGACTGATCGATCAACAAAGAAGCGACTTAGGGAGGCAATCGGGACGATGGCATACAAGAACACTCTGCACCGGCTCGCCGCAGCACTCGTGCTGGCCGGGCTTGGAATGGCAGCCCCGGCGCGCGCCGCCGAGCCCGTCACCGTGACCGTGTGGTCGTGGACGCCGGTCACGCCGACGATGAACGCGATGATCGCCGCGATCGAGAAGGCGCATCCGGACATCCACATCCAGGCGCAAATCTCGCCGCATCCGGCCTACTCGGTTTCGCTGCAGGCAGCGGCCGGCTCGGGCAACCTGCCCGACATCATCGGCCTGTCCCCCGGCGCCGAGACCCAGCAATACCGCCCCCACTTGCTCAAGCTGGCTGCCGTGGCCGCCTCCCTCTGGGGCGCGGACTGGCAGAAGAACTTCGCCCCCTCGCTGCTGAGCGAGGCCCGCTTCGGTAACCCGCCCGGAGATGACGATTTCTACGCCCTGCCGCAGGAAGCGCAGATCAACAATCTCTGGTACTATATCCCGGCCTTCAAGAAGGCAGGGCTGGACGGGCCGCCGAAGACAATGGCCGAGTTGGTCGCCGCCGCGGAAAAGCTGCGTGCGGCCGGTTTCATCGCGTTCTACCAGGGCGGCGCCACGGGCACCTTCGACGTTTGGCTGTACCTGGAAATCGCCGTGCAGGCCGACCCGGACAGCATGGTGGCCGCCGAGAAGGGCGCGCCGGTCTGGACCAAGCCCGGCATGGTGGAGGCCGCGCGTGCCTGGCAGCAGCTCTTCACCGCCAAGGTGCTGCAACCCGGTGCACTCAGCGCCCTCCAATACCCCGTCGGCGCAAATCTGTTCGCTGCGGGGCGGGTCGGGATGATCTCCCTCGGTTCCTGGTGGCTGCAGCAGACGCAACTATCGGACCAGCCGGGGCTGCAGACGATGTCGGACTACGGAACCTTCACCTTCCCGGCGCTGCAAGAGGGCGGCGCGCCGGCCGGGCCGATCGGCGGTGTGGATTTCGGCTGGGGCATCACGGACACGGCCGCCAAGTCGCCCGAGGTGCTGGCCGCGGCAAAGATCGTGCTGCACGAGATGATCAGCGGCGTCGGCGAGCAAGAGGCGCTCAACCAGCTGAACGATCTGCCGGCCTTCGGAGGCAAGTCGCCGTCGCAGACGCTGTCGCCACATCTGGCGGAGATCTACGACACCTACATCAAGCAACTCGCGACGGCGCGGACGCATGTCATCGGCAACCCGGTGATCAACCAGAGCCTGATCGCAAATCTGCAGGCGATCGGCGCCGGGCAAATGACGCCCGAAGCCGCGATGGCGGCGGTGCAGGCGACGGCTGTGGCGCAGGGAGGGGCAAAGTAGCCGCGCCGCGAATGGCGGCGCGTCGCCGAGGGCAGGGCTCCGGCGCGGCGTGGCTCTACGTCGTGCCGGCACTGCTCATGTTCGGGGTCTTCATCGTCTACCCGATCGTGGCCAACATCGTCGAAAGCCTTGTCGACGCGCACGGCAACACCACCGCCGGCAACTACCAGCAGGCCGCGGCCGACCCCGTGTTCTGGACGGCGCTGCGCAATTCGGTGGTCTGGGTCGTCCTCTGCGTCGCGCTGGAGACGGCGATCGGCTTTGCACTCGCCCTGGCCATCGAACTGTACATCCCTCGGGCGCGGGTGATCTTCCGCACGCTGCTCTTCCTGCCGATGGTGATCACGCCGTCTGTGGTGGCGCTGGTCTTCACCACGATCTACGCGCCGGATTACGGGCTGATATACGGTCTGTTCGACAGCCTCGGCTTAGCGGCCAGCTTTCCTGCGATTCTCGGTGACCCGGCGACCGCAACCGTCGGAGTGATCCTCGTCAACGTCTGGCAGTGGTGCGGCTTCTTCGTGTTGATGTACTGCGTGGGCCTCGCCCAGGTCGACCGCGAATTGCTTGCCGCTGCGCAAATCGATGGAGCCACCGGCTTCAACCTGGTCCGTTACGTCATCTGGCCCGTGCTGCGGCCGACGACCACCTCACTCGTCGTGCTCGGAACCATCCAGGCGCTGCAGCAATTTCCGCTCATCTTCCTGATGACGGAGGGGGGCCCTGCCAATGCCACCCAGACACTGGCGACCTACATCTTCCAGACCGGGTTCACCTTGAATGAAATGCACTACGCCTCGGCCGTCGCCGTGGTGCTATTCCTGCTGTCGCTCGCTATGATCGTCCTGCAATATCGGGTGGGTCAGGCGCAGCGGACCGCAAATGCGTAGCGTCTCCCGCGTAGCGCAACTCGCTGCCTACATGCTGCTGTTGGCCGCGACGGTGGTCAGCCTCGTGCCGACGATCTACATGGTGGATATCTCGCTGCGCGACTCCGTCGACAGCTTCACCCCCGCCCTGATCGCTCCGCACCTGACCTTTGCGAACTGGTCCGCGATCCTTTCTCAAGGAAATCTGGTCAGCTTCTTCGTCAGCAGCGCGCTGGTCAGCCTGATCACGGTCGTGTTGACCCTGATATGTGTCATTGGTTTGTCCTACGCCGTTTCGCGGCTCAAGATTCCCGGCCGCCAACTCATCTTGGTGGTGGTCGTGTCCGCCCTGCTTTTGCCGCTTGCCTCGCTGTTGGTCCCGATCGCCAAGCTGCTCGAGGCGCTTCATCTCACCAACAACTACTTGGGGCTGATCGGGCCGGAAACGGCGCTCGGCATCCCCTTCGGCACCGTCATCGTCAAGGCGGCGATGGACGACGTCCCCGACGTGCTTGAGGAGGCGGCGCGGATCGACGGCGCCGGGTCGTTCACGATCATGCTGCGCATTGTCGTGCCGCTGATTTTCCCGTCGCTGATTGTCGTCGCCATTTGGCAATTTCTTTACTCGTGGAACGAGTTCTTCCTCGCTCTTGTCATCATGACGAGAGACTCCCTAAAGACACTGCCGCTGGCGCCGCTGTACTACGAGGGCCCATTCATGACCGATCCCGGCAGACTGTTCGCCGTATTGACGTTGATCGCGATCGTGCCGATGCTGGTCTATATTCTGGTGCAGCGCTGGTTCGTTGCCGGGTTGATGGAAGGGAGTGTGAAAGGATAGGCTGTCGCATAGTCGCTTGTGACATCCTGCAACACCTGCTGCGCAAATTGCGGGCGATGCGGACGGCGCCGCTCTCGAACGGCTGCCGGAAGAGCAACTGCAGCTGGTGCGGGTGATTTCAGTCCAGGGCGTGCCTGGCTCCGTCGCGTCTCGCAAACCTACGGAATCACAACCCTCTGGGATTACCCACCTCTTCTCAGCCAGACACTAAGTCTTCTGCTGCGTCAGTGCGCTGGCCATCGCCGGCGTGTAGCCGGGCGCAACCCGTACGTCCACCACCGCGACACCACCCGCTTCAACCACTGCGATCGCCTCGGCGAAGACAGAGGATAGCTCCGACATGTCCTGCACCGGGCCGAACCCGGTCGCCCCCTGCGCCCGCGCCGACCCGGCGAGATCGATCTCCGGGTCGGTCATGCGCATGCCGATCCATTTGTTCTCTACCGGGCGGCTGCGCTGCCGCGCCATTTTCTCCTGATGCACCTCGTCGTTAAAGAACGACTGGTTGTTGGCCACGATCAGCAGCAGCGGGATACGGTAGTGCGTGGCGGTCCAGAGCGCTGTCGCGCCCATGAGGAAGTCCCCGTCGCCGCAGACCGAAACTGGCAGGCGTCCGCTGCCGCGCAACGCCAGCGCCGCTCCCACGGAAATGCCGGGGCCGCCGCCGATCCCGCCGCCGCCGTCCGAGCCGAGAAAATCGAGCGGGTGCCGGAACGGCCAGGAGGCGCCATCCCAAGAGAGCGGCAGATGCAGCAGTGAAACTTTGCGACCGCCCACGGCCCGTCGGAGTGCCACCGCCATCCGGCTGGTCACGATCGGTCCGGACGGCTCCGGCGCCGGAACCGGGCCCGGTTCATACGCGGCCGGTCCGGGCAAGCTCGAGGCCATGGCCAACGAGGTGGCGTCCGGGTCGGCGGCCAGGAACAGGTCGACCGGCGGTAAGCCCTGGTGGTCCATGCTCCAGCCATTGTGCAGCCCGTGGTCTAGCGTGACTTGGATCACCCGTGCCGTCGTCCCGCAGGTGCGCAAGGTGCCGGCTAGGTCGACCCAGTCGAGGCTGAGAACAACGTCAGCGGCGGCGATCTCGGCCGCCGCCTCGCCGCCCACGAACACCGCCGGGCTGCCGGCGTGCAGAGGATGGTCGGTCGGGAACGCGGCCCCTACCTTCAGGTCCGTCACCACACGGGCGCCGAGCGACTCGGCGAGGCTGACCCGTGCGGCCCAGGCCGCTTCGCTGCGGGAGACGCGGCCGGCCAGGATCACCGGGCGCCGCGCCCCCCGCAGCATCGCCAGCGCATCCGCCACGGCCTGCTCCGGCGCGGCCGCCTGTACTTGCGGCATCAGCCGCGCCGGGTCGATCGGCGGCAGCGGGGCAGGCAACGGCTCTTCCTGCAGCCCCGCGTCCAGGTTCACGTATACCGGCCCCATCGGCGCCGTGCGCGCCAGCCAATTGGCGCGCAACAGCGCTTCGCGCGCCGCCTCTGGCGAGGTGGGCTGGGCGTCCCACTTCACGTAGGGCCGGACCAGCGCGCCCTGATCCGTGGCCGTGTGGATCCACTCGATCCATGGGCGCCGCTTGGCCGCGTCCAGCGGCCCGGTCGCGCCGAGCACCACCACCGGCATCCGGTCGCACCACGCGTTGAAAATGGCCATCGTCGCGTGCATGAGCCCGACGTTCGAGTGCACCGCCGCCAGCATCGGCGTGCCGGTCACCTTGGCCCAGCCCTGGGCGATGGCGACCGCATGTTCCTCGTGCAGGCATAGCAGCATCTGCGGCGCCCGGTTGCCGAGGTGGTTGACCAAGCTGTCGTGCAGACCGCGATAGCTCGCCCCAGGGTTGAGCGCGATCCACGGAATGTCCAGGGCCCGGATCGCGTCGGCGATCGCGTCGCTGCCGAACAGAGCGTTGCCTTCGGCCGGCAGGCCGATTGGCTGTTCGAGCCCGGGTGGAACGATGTCCGCCATCGTCAGTGCGGCCGCTTGAGGTTGACGTGGATGTTCTTCTCCTGGGTGAATGCGATGAGCTCTTCGAGGCATTCCTCGCGGCCCAGGCCGGACTGCTTGTAGCCGCCAAAGGGCGTGCCGAGGAAATGCTTGGAGGTCTCGTTGATCCAGACGAACCCGGCTTCCACCGCCATCGCGGTGCGGTGCGCCGTGGTGAGGTCGTTGGTCCAAATCGAGCAGGTCAGCCCGTATTCCGGCCGGTTGACGGCGGCAATCATCTCCGCCTCGTCGCGCCAGCGCAGCACCGCGAGAACGGGGCCGAAGATCTCCTCTCGGGCGATCGTCATGTCCGCGGTCACGTCGGCGAACACGGTCGGTTCGACGAAGGAGCCGCGCGCCAGCTCCGGCGCGGCCGGCACGCCGCCGCCGCAGACCAGCCGCGCCCCTTCGCGCCGGGCGCTCTCGATGTAGCCCAGGATGCGATCGTGCTGGGCCGGGGTGGCGATGGCGCCCATGGTGGTCGAGGGATCGGTGGGCAGGCCCGGCCGGAACCGCGCCGTGTGAGCGGGGATGCGCTCGACCACCGCGTCATAGAGCGCCTCGTGCACGAAGGCGCGGCTGGTCGAGCCGCAGGATTGGCCGCACCAGGTGAAGTTCATGCCCGACACGACGGCCGAAGCGACCTCGCCTGGATCGGCGTCGGGGAAGGCGATCAGCGCGTTCTTGCCGCCCAGCTCCAGCAGCACCGGCTTGAGCGTATCGGAGGCCGAGCGCATGACGGCCCGCCCGGTTGGCACGCTGCCGATCAGCGCGACCATTGCGATTCCCGGATGGCTGGTCAGGATCGCACCGACCTCACGTCCGCCGGGCAGCACGTTAAACACGCCGGGCGGGAACAGGCCGCCGATCAGCTCGGCCAGGCGCAGTGCGGAGAGCGGCGCCTGCTCCGGCGGCTTGACGATGACCGCGTTGCCAGCCGCCAGAGGTGCTGCCGACTTGCCGGCGCAGAACATGAACGGGTGGTTGAATGGGATGATGCGGGCCACCACGCCGCGGGGTTCGCGGACGGAAAAGTTCACCGCTCCCGGTCCCATGGGCACGGAGGCGCCCTTCATTTCGGTCACCAGGCCGGCGAAGAACTCCATCTGGCCGGCGGCGATCATCACGTCGCCCTGCATCTCGGTCACCGGGTTGCCGCCATCGGCGGCGTCCAAGGCGGCAAGCTCGCGCCCGTGCTGACGCAGGATCGCCGCGGCTTGCCGCAGGAGCTTCGCGCGCTCGAGCGGCGGCACGTGGCGCCATGCGGCGAAGCCGGCGGTGGCGGCGGCGATTGCCGCCTCGGCGTCCGCCGGGCCGGCATCGGCGATCCGGCACAAAATCTCGCCCGTCGCAGGGCTGCGGATTTCGACCTCGCCGCCTGCCTGCGCCTGGTGCCAGGCCCCGCCGTAATAGAGTCCCCGCTCCCTGGGCAGGACGATCTCGGTCGGGGCGGCGACGGAAGCTTGGACGTTCATGCGCTTAACTCCGCTCTTGGTTGAAATTGTCGCACGCCGGGCCGTTCTCGTCAGTCCTCAAGGTTCGCGACCAATCGCTCCAGTAGCCGCCTTGCGGCGTCTATCTCGGATGGCGACAGGCCGCGCACGGCGCGGGCATTAGCGGCGAGGCCGCAGGGCAGCAGCTTTGCTTCCAGCGCCCGCCCGGGCGCGGTCAGGTAGAGCAGTATCTTGCGACGGTCCTGCGCGTCGCGCGTGCGGAGCAGCAAGCCGCGCCGCTCCAGCCCATCGAGCAACGCGGTCAGCGAGCTGCGCTGCACCCCCACCTGCTCGGCAAGGTCGACCTGCGAGATAGCCTGCCGGTGCCACAGCACGCGAAGCACCGACCACTCTGCCGTGGACACCCCATGCGCCCCCAGTTCGCGCGCGAGGGCCCGCAAGAAGGCGCGGTGCGACTTGCGCAGGAGGAAGCCAAATCCCTGATCCAGACGCTCGGTGAGCGTCGGACCGGTTGCTCGATGGGCGGCGGTCGGCATGGCTGTCAGAACTGCCTTGACATAAAGTTGTAGGCAACCCTACAATTTTCGAAAGGTCAAGAAACAGCCTCTGGGAGGATCGATGGCCGAAGTCTTCGTGGAACAAGCGGACCACTTTGCCGACGGCGATCGCCGCATCGTGTCGAGTGGAGCGCACGAGATCGGCGTGTTTCGCTGGGACGGGCAGTTTTTCGCATACCGCAACGTCTGCGCCCATCAGGGCGGCCCGGCGTGTGAAGGCCTGCTGATGCACAAGGTGGAGGACGTGATCGGCCCCGACCGCACCTACCAAGGCCAGCGCTTCTCCGACACCGAGATTCACTTCGTCTGCCCCTGGCACGGCGTCGAATATGATCTGCGGACCGGCGAGTGTGCGGCCGACCGACGCCTGCGCCTGCGCCGTTACCCGGTCGTGGTGCGGGAGGGCGAGGTGTTCGTCGTTGCCGACTGAGACCGCTCTGTCCGACGCCGAGCTGCAGCGCTCGCTGGCAGCGCTGGTGCGGGAGTACGCCCGGCGCGCGGAGGACGACCGGAGCTTTCTGCCGTTTCCGCCCGGCGCGGACGTGACTGCGACCGACGCCATGATCACCGTCTCGGCCATCCTGTCCGCCACCGGGCTGCAGCTTTTTGAGTTGGGCATGTGGCAGGCCTGGTCGGGCCGTCAATAAGGGGACAATACCGATGGACATGCCGCTCAGCGATTTCCGCCAGATGTCGGTGGCCGAGTTCGACACCTCCAAGCTGCTCGGCCACGCCAGACGGCAGGCCGAGCAGCGCGGCTTGGACCGATTCCCGATTATCGACGTCGACGCGCACCACTACGAGCTCGAGTCATTCGATCAGATCGTCGACTATTTCGACGAGCCCGTGCTGCAGCAGCTCGCCCGCAGCGCCAGCCAGAGCGGCCAGAAGGGCAACGGCATGTTGCCCGGCGGGGTCGGCTACCAGGACATGGGCGGCCGGGTCACGCGCTACCCGCTGCGCCGGATGGAGCAGCCCGAGCCCGGCACCCACCGCGACGTCAGCCTCGCCCGCCGCTGGATGGATGCGATGGGCACGGATCTTGCGGTGCTGTTCCCGTCGCCGATGCTGCAACTCGGCCTGCACCCGCAAGTCGAGGTCGAGACGGCGATGGCCCGCGCGTATAATCGTTGGTTGGTCGAGCGTGTGCTCTCCGGCGAGAAGCGGCTGCGCTCGATGATCTACCTGCCGTTCAACGATCCGGAGGAAAGCTGCCGGACGGTGCAGGAGTTCGCCGGCAAGCCCGGTGTCGTTGGCTTCATGGTGACTGCGGCACGCTACAAGCCGGTGCACCACAACGCCTATATGCGGCTGTATGCCATGCTCGAGGAGACGGGCCTGCCGCTGGGCTTTCATGCCGCCTACAACTGGAACGACCAGAGCATGTCGATGCTGAACCGGTTCATCTCGGTGCACGTGCTCGGCTTCGTGTTCCACAACATGATCCACCTCACCAATTGGATCGTGAACGGCCTGCCCGAGCGGTTCCCCAAGCTGAAGGTGATCTGGATCGAGAGCGGGCTGGCGTGGCTGCCGTTCATGATGCAGCGGCTGGACCACGAATACCTGATGCGCTCCTCGGAGTGCCCCGCGCTTAAGCGGCTGCCGAGCGAATACATGCAGGACATGTTCTATACTTCGCAGCCCATGGAACGCCCGCGCGACCTGTCTATCCTCGAGACCACGTTCCGGATGATCAAGGCGGAAACGCAGCTGCTCTATTCATCGGACTACCCGCACTGGGATTTCGACTTGCCGAGCGTGATCTACGATCTGCCGTTCCTTTCCGAAGACGCCAAGCGCAGTATCTTGGGCGGCAATGCCATGCGGCTGTTCCACATCGACATGCCGAGCCAGCGCTACGCCGCCGTGGCGGAGTGAGTGCAAGCGGACGAAGCTCCGCGATGTTAGGTTAGGAGGGATCGATGGTGAAATGGCTGGTGCTGCTGGCTGCGATGACGACCGCGCTTCCAGTTTGGGCCGAGACGCTGCGCGTGGCCGTGCCGCAGAAGGGCAACTGGGACACGTCGATGGTCGAGTTTGGCGTCAAGCAGGGCTTTTTCAAAGCGGAGGGGCTCGACCTCGACATCATCTACACCCAAGGCGGCGCACCGACGCTGCAGGCGGTCATTTCGGGCAGTGTCGATATCGGCATGGCAACCGGGCTGCTCGGCGTGGTGGGCGCCTATAGCAAAGGCGCCCCGGTCCGCGTCATCTCGGCCGAGACCACGGGTGCTCCCGACCTGTTCTGGTATGCGCGCAGCAGCGCCAACCTCAAGTCGCTGTCCGAAGCTGCGGGCAAGACGGTCGCCTATTCCGAGCCCGGCTCGTCGACCGACCTAGTGCTGCACGCGCTGCTCGAACAGGCGCACGTGGCCGCCAAGCCGGTGGCGGCGGGCGGCATCCCCGGCGTGCTCACCCAGGTGATGTCCGGGCAGCTCGACATCGGCTGGTCCGTGCCGCCCGCCAACATGCAGGCGGTGCACGACGGCACGCTCGTCATCGTTGCCCGCGGCAACGATGTGCCCGCCATCCGCGACGAGACGATCCGGGTCAACTTCGCCAACGCGGGCGCGCTGCGTGACAAGCACGACGCCATGGTCAAGTTTGCCCACGCCTACGTGAAGTCGCTGAACTGGGCCTACTCGGACCCGCGGTCGATCCAGTATTTCGCGGAGGGCATGAACGTGACGCCGGCGCTGGCCCAGCAGGCGCGCGACGAGTTCTATCCGAAGGAGGCGATGGAGCCCTTCGAAGTGCGCGGGCAGGAGCTGATGCTCAAGCAAGCGCTGGACTACAAATTCATCCCGCACGCGATGACTCCGGCCGACATCACCGGGCTGTTTGAAATCCTGGGTCAAGACGCGAAGTAGGCTGGCGTGCGCCCGTCGCGCCTTGGCTCGTTTGCCGCCGGTCTAATGACGCTCGCGCTGTTCCTGGGCGCGTGGCAGGGGTTGGTGGCGGCGGGCGTGCTGAGCCCATTCTCGGCCCCGCCGCCGACTGCCATCGCCGCCGCGTTTCCCGACCTTATCAGCGACGAGGCGATCGGCCCGGCGTTCCTGCAGACCTTCGGCGAGACCCTGTCGGCGACGGTGATCGCGGCGCTGCTCGGCTTGCCGCTCGGCTGGCTGCTGCACCGCTACCGGCTTGCCGCCCAGGCCTATGAAGGCTGGTTCGCCAGCCTGGCGGCCGCACCCTTGGTGCTGCTCTATCCGTTGTTCCTGGTGGTGTTCGGCCGCAACGCCGCAACCATCGTCGCGATGGGGGCGGTGGGTGCGTTGCCGCCGGTCGTGCTGAAGACCAAGGAAGCGCTGGATGGCACAAGGCAAGTCCTGCTAGACGTGGCGCGCAGCCTGCGTCTGTCGCCGTGGCGTCAGTTCTCCCGCGTGTCGCTGCCCGCGGCGACGCCGGTGATCGGCAACGGCATCCGGCTGGGCGCGATTTTCGCGCTGATCAACGTGGTCGGGGTCGAGTTCCTGATCAACTTCGGCGGGCTCGGCGCTATCATCGCCAATCTCGGCGACCGGTTCGAACTGCCGAAGATGTTCGGCGCCATCCTGTTCGTGGTGCTGACCAGCGCCTGCTTCTACGTCATCACCGCCAGGCTCGAGCGATGGCTGTCGCGGCTCTAGCGACACGCCGCGGCGGGTCGCCGAGCGCGCTGACGCTGCAAGTGGCCACGATCCTGGTGCTGCTGGCGGCTTGGGAAGCGCTGGCGGCGTCGGGACTTGTCTATCGCGGCGTGATCCCCTCTTCGCTGGCGATCCTGCGCGCGCTGATCGACATGTTGGGGACCGCCGCGTTTTGGAACGATTGCGCGGTGACGGTGGGCGAGGTGATGGCTGCGACGCTGCTGGGGAGCAGCGCAGGCATCTTGGTCGGCATGGGGGTCGGCAGCTCGCGGCTGCTGTCGAGCGCGCTGGAGGCCTACCTGCACTATCTCGCCGCGACGCCGAAGGTGGTGTTCCTGCCCATCATCATGGTGCTTGCCGGGGTGGGCCCGTCGTCCAAAGTCGTGCTGGGCGCCCTGTCCTGCTTCTTCCCGATGGCGATCTCGATCGCGGTCGGCGTACGGCGGATCGACCCGGTGCTGCTTCGTCTCGGCCGCTCGTTGCGGCTGACCCGGCTGCAGCTGGTACGGGCCATCATGCTGCCGTCCCTGGTCGCTCCGGTGTTCACCGGCTTGCGCTTGGCGCTCGGGATGGCCACGGTCGGCTGTCTCGTTTCGGAGCTGAAGCTGGCCAATAGCGGCCTCGGATTCGAGGCGATCCAGGCCTATAACCACTTCCAGGTGCCCGCGATGTATGCCGCCATCCTCGTCATCTTCGCCCTGGTCGCCACCGGCAATGCGGGCTTGGCCGCTCTCTCGCACCGGGTCGCCCCGTCACGGGGCCGCCGGTGAGCGCGACCGCCCAGCGCGCTCGCCCTGCGGTCGCACCGTCTTGCCCGGCGCTCGTAGTCGAGAGCGTGACCAGGCACTTCCAGACTGCAGGCGACCCGGTCATCGCGCTGGAAGGCATCTCGTTCACCGTTGCCGCTGGCGAGTTCGTGTCCATCATTGGTCCGTCGGGGTGCGGCAAGTCGACGCTGTTCAGCATCGTGGGCGGGCTCGATCAGGCCTACGAAGGCCGGGTCCTGGTGGAAGGTGCGCTCGTCAAGGGTCCGCACCCATCGATAGGCATGGTGTTCCAGGAACAATCGACCTTCCCGTGGCGCACCGTGCTGGAGAACGTGGCCTTCCCGCTCGAGATGCGCGGGGTTGGAAAGGCTGAACGCCGGGACCGCGCCCGCCATTTCGTCGAGCTCGTTGGGTTGCGCGGCTTCGAGGACCGTTATCCTGAGGAGTTGTCCGGCGGGATGCGCCAGCGCGTGGCCATTGCGCGCACCTTGGGGATCGAACCCGGTATCTTGCTGATGGACGAGCCATTCGGCGCGCTGGACGAGCAGACGAGGTTACTGCTTGGCGAGAAGGTGCTGCAGATCCAGCAGAGTCTAGCGCAGACGACGCTGCTGATCACCCACAGCATCGGCGAGGCGGTGCAGCTGTCAGATCGGATCGTGGTGATGACTTATCGGCCTGGCCGGGTCAAGCGCATCGTTCCGGTGCCGCTGCCCCGCCCGCGCAGCTCCGCCGTGCTCGGCAACGAAGCGTTCGGCCGGATGGTCGCCGAGATCTGGAGCGACCTGAGGGAGGAAGCCAGCCGGGGCATGGCGGAGAGCGAGCATCTGAATGTCGCGACCGATGCGGCCACCCCGCGATAAGCCCCGTCAGCCGAACAACTCGCCGAAGAACGCTTTCATACTGATCCAGGAGCGCTTGTCGGCCTTTTCGTGATACGCGACGCGGCGCATGTGTGACTGATAGGTAGGCGGAACGCAGGAGGTCTGCCATGGTGATCGCACTTCGAGACGATTACGACGCTGCCCGGCTTTGGCAAGCCGCCCGCGACAGTGACAATGCAGGGCAAGTTCGCCGCTTGCTGGCGCTGGCGGCGATCTATGATGGCGTCTCGCGCGCCGACGCAGGGCAGATCGGCGGGGTGACGCGGCAGATCGTGCGCGACTGGGTGCTGCGGTTTAACGCCGACGGCGCGGATGGCTTGATCGACCGCACGGCACCCGGCAAGCCGCCGCTGCTCGGCCCGGCCGAACGCGCCGCATTTGCGGCAGCCATTGAGGACGGACCGGCGCCGGCCATCGATGGCGTCGTGCGCTGGCGTCTGGTCGATCTGGTGCAGTGGGTTTGGCCTCCACCCCAGCGATGGAGCGGTCTGGTTTGGCGACGAGGCCAGGGTCGGGCAGAAGAACAAGATCACCCGCCGCCGGGCGCGACGCGGCACCCGCCCCAGCGCGCCGCGGCCGATGGCTCAATCCTCCGTTTGTCCCAGGCGTCCGTCTGTAGTCTGTGTCTTCGAAGAGAAAGAGGTGGGCCGCAGGTTCTTGGTGGGTTGGGGAGCTCCCCATTACGTCCGGAAGACGTCCCGCTTACGGCCCTCGGACATGGGAAGGAATAGTTCGTCGAGCCCTATGGGGCGACCGATCAAGCCCTGGCTGCACGAGTAACCCACCAAAGTCTCTAGGTTGTGCCGATTCGCCGCGCCCAGGCCGTAGACCCAAGGATCGGAACCCAGCAGTCGTTCCTGCTCTTCCCACAACTCCTGATACCAGGCGAGCGGCACCAAGCGGGGATTGCGCATGCGCTTCATCGCCAGCGCCTTCGCAACCTCGAACGCCTTCTGCAGGTTCATTGCGATCCAGGGGTGCCGCTCGACTAGCTCTTCGCGAAGGCCAAGCACGTGCATGATTGGAAAGATCCCGGTTTTGCGGTAATACTCCATTTCGTCGGCTTTGTAGTTTGGAAAGAGCAGGCCGACGCGTGGATCTTTCTCGACGATCGGCGTGATGATGTCGGGATGAAGCAGCGCGTCGATCTCACCCTCAGCCAGCATCCGCTCGATCGACTTTTCGTCCGGAATACGAGTGAGCCGCAGGCCTGGTGGCGGCGTGAACGCGACGTCTTCCTCGAGTTCCGAGAACCACTCGATCGATGTGTGCGGCACGCCGTATTCGCTTTCCAGGATGCCGCGCAGCCACAAGATGGCGGTCACCTGGTAGGATTTCACGCCGATCCTGCGGCCGATGAGGTCCGTCGGCTTCGTGATCCCCTTGCCCGTGTTGATGAAGATGAAACCGTGGCGGAACCGGCGGTGCAGGAACACGGGGATGGCGCGGAACGGCAATCCCTTGTCACGCGCGACGATATACGACGAGGCTGATAATTCCGCGATGTCGAACTCGCCGTTCCGCAGGAAGCGCCAGTGGCGGCTGGAGGAGTCCATCGCGGTCAAGATCGTCAGCTCGATGCCGTCGGGCTGAACGATGCCTTCCTTCAGCGGGCGGACGATCTCGTAGTCTCCGCAGGCGAGTGTCAGCTGCAGCTTTTTCACTTGGCCCTCCGAGCCGCCTCGAGCGCGTTGAACAACACTTCCGGCGTGACCGGAGTTTGAGAAAGGCGGACGCCGAAGGGACGTAGGGCGTCCTCGACCGCCGAGATCACCGCAGCGGCGGCGGGGATGGTGCCGGCCTCGCCGACTCCCTTGGCGCCGAGCGGGTTAATGGGAGAGGGCGTCTGCCGATAGATGGTTTCGAAATGCGGCAGCTCGGTCGCGGTCGGCAGCAGGTATTCGGCCAGCGTGGTGGTTTGCGGCTGGCAGTCGGCATCGTAGCCCATCAGCTCGAACAGGGCGTTGCCGATGCCGTGCACGATGCCGCCGACCACCTGGCCGTCGACGATCATCGGGTTGATCAGCTTACCGGAATCGTGCAGCGCGACGTAGCGGGTGATGCGGACGTCGTAGAGGGCGATGTCGACCTCGACCTCGACGACGTGGCAGGCGTTGGCGTAGGCGAGACGGTCGGTTCGCCAGTGCGCGGCCGAGGACAGGCCCGGCTCGATGTCTGACGGGAAGCCGTAGCCGGGGGCGCCGCGCAGCACCTTGCTGATCTCGCCGAGGCTGATGCTGGCGTTGCCGCCCCGGACGCGCACGTGGCCGTCCGCCAATTCGAGCCGGTCCTCGTCGACGCCGAGCACGTGGCTGGCCAGGCGCTTGGCCTTGGCCGCCACCGCTTTGGAGGCGACATGCACGGACGAGCCGGCGGTGACCAATTGGCGGCTGGCGAAACCGCCGAGCCCGAGAGGCGAGACGGCCGTATCGCCGGCAACGACCTGCACGTCGGCGTGGGAGACGCCCAGCTCGTCGGCGCAAATCTGGGCCAGCGCGGTCGCCAGGCCCTGGCCCATGGCGGTCGCGCCGGTGAAGACGCTGACCTTGCCGGAGCCGGCGATGCGGACGGCGCCGCTCTCGAACGGGCCGCGGCCGGTGCCTTTGACCGCGTTGGCCAGGCCGATGCCGATGTAGCGGCCCTGCGCCAGGGCAGCGGCTTGCCGGGCAGGGAAACCGTCCCAGTCGACGGCTTGCAGCGCTTCGGCCTGGGAGGCCGGGTAGTCGCCGCTGTCGTAGACCATGGCGGCGCCGGAGCGCGCCTTGAGCTGCTTGCTATAAGGCATCTTGGCGGGCGGGATCAGGTTGCGGCGCCGAAGTTCGGCGCGGTCGAGGCCCAGCCGGGTCGCGACCAGGTCGAGCATTCGCTCCATGGCGAAAGTGGCTTGCGGGTAGCCGGCGCCGCGGACGGAGGAGACCGGCACCTTGTTGGTGTGGACGATCACCACGTCCATCGCGTAGGCGGGGACGATATAAGGGCCGGTCATCGCGCTTGCGGAGTTGTAGGGCAAGTTTACCGCTTTCGGCGCGTAAGCTCCCTGGTCATGCACCAGGCGGCCGCGGATACCGCGAATGCGGGCGTCGGCGTCGAGCGCGATCTCCAGCGTCCAGTATTGGTCGCGTTCCTGGATGGAGCTGAGGAAGGTCTCGCGGCGGTCTTCGATCCATTTGAGCGGCCGGCGCAAAAGCATGGCGGCGGCGGCGACGGCGACCTCTTCCGGGTAGATGCAGTATTTTGGGCCGAAGCCGCCGCCCACGTCGGGGGTGATGACGCGCAGCGCGGTCTCGTCCAGGCCGAGCACCTGGGCCAGGATGGCGAACAGGTCGTTCGGCATCTGGGTGGACGACCAGACGCAGAGGCTGCCGTCGACCGCGCGCGGCTCGGCGACGACGCCGCGCCCCTCGAGGGAGTGGGCGCAGCCGCGGTGCTGCCATAGCTCGTCAGCGAAGACGTGGGCGGCGCCGGCGAAAGCCGCTTCGACCTCGCCGTAGCCCACGGTGAAGCGGTTCATGACGTTGGAAGCGAGTTCGCGCCGGACCGTGGGCGCGCCAGGTTCGACGGCGTGGCGCGCATCGGCGACCGGCTCCAGCGGGTCGTATTCGACCTCGACGATTGCGGCCGCGTCCTCGGCTTGGTAGCGGCTGGCGGCGACGACTAGCGCCACGGCTTCGCCGACGAAGGCGACTTCGCGCTGCGCCAGCACGAAGGGGGTGCTGAGGCTGCGGGCGTCCGAGGTGCTGGCGGCGACCGGCATGCGCGGGTCGCCGACGATCGGGAGCAGATCGTCCATCGTCAGCACGGCTTGGACACCCGGCATCGCGCGGGCGCCGGCGGTGTCGATGCCCAGGATGGCGGCGTGGGCCATGGGGCTGCGCACCACGGCGATGTGCAGCAAGCCGGGCAGCTCGATATCGTCGACGTAGCGGCCTTGGCCCAGCAGCAGCGGTGGGTCCTCGATCCGCGGCACGGCGAGGCCGATCGTGCCCGCCATCAGCTTGCTCCGCGCATGGTCGCGGCGGCGTCCATGGCTGCGGCGACGATGCCCTGGTAACCGGTGCAGCGGCACAGATTGCCGGAGATCGCCTCGCGCAGCTGGGTCTCGGTCGGTTCGGGCACTTCGGCGAGGAACTCGAGCAGCGTCATCAGCATCCCCGGCGTGCAATAGCCGCACTGGAGGCCATGATGCCGGCTAAATGCCTCTTGCAGCGGGTGCAGGCGACCATCGGGGCCAGCGATGCCCTCGACGGTGCGGATTTCGGCACCGACGGCCTGTACGGCCAGCATGAGGCAGCTTCGGACCGACACGCCGTCCACGAGCACCGTGCAGGCGCCGCAGACGCCGTGCTCGCAGCCGAGATGGGTGCCGGTCAGGCGCATGGCGTGGCGCAGGCAGTCGGCCAGCGTGGTGCGCGGCTCAACCTGCGCGGAGCGGGCGGTACCATTGACCGAAAGGGCGATCTCCATCAGCGCGGCCTCGCCAGCGCGCGGGCGTAGGCGGTGGTGACGGCGATGCGCAGCAGGGTGGTGGCGATGCTCCGGCGGTAGGCCTCGCTGCCGTGAAAGTCGCTGAGCGCGTCGAGGGCGGCGACCCGGCCGGCGGCGCGGGCCAGCGCGGGGTCGTCGGTCGTGGTGTCGAGTAGGTCGGCTTCGGCCTGCGGCACGCGCACCGGGACGGAGCCGATGCCGCCGACGCCGAGCGCCAGGCGGGTGATGAGCCTGGCGTCATTGACTTCCAGCAGGCAGGCGGCCGAGGCGATGGCGAAGTCGCCGCGGCGGCGGGCGCGCTCGACAAAGGCGTGTCCGTGGCGCGGTGACCACAATGGGAAATCCACGCTGACGACGAGCTCGTCTTCGTCGATGCCCGGCATCATGAAGCCGGTGATGAAGTCCTGGGCGGGGATCGCCCGGGTGCGGCCGCCGCCGGCGGCAGTGTGAATGGTGGCGTCGTGCAGGAGGGCGAGCAGGGGGAGCTCGGCGGCCGGGTCGAGATGGCAGAGGCTGCCGGCGAGCGTGCCGCGGTTGCGGGTCTGGCGGTGGCCGACCACGGCGAGCGCCTCGGCGAAGATCGGGGCCACGCGGGCCATTTCGGCGTTCACCTCCATCGCGCGCTGCCGTGCGAGGGCGCCGATCAGCAGGGTTGCGTTGCGGACGACGATGCCGTCCAGGCCGGGCAGCTTGTTGATGTCGACCAAATGGTCCGGGAACACGAAGCGCAGGTTCAGCATCGCCATCAGCGACTGTCCGCCGGCCAGCACTTTGGCGTTCTCCAGGCTGGACAGCAGGGAACAGGCTTCTTCGAGCGTGGTGGGCGCGTGATAGGTGAAAGGCGGCGGCTTCATTGGGTCAGTAGCCGCTCACGGTGGCGGCTTGCTTGATGACGTCTTTGGGGGCGGCGTAGGCCTCATCGAGCAGCGCCGCGATTTGCGCCGGGGAGAGCGGGTTGACGTCCAGACCCAGCTTGGCGGCTTCCGCCACGAAGGCCGGGTCGGTCATGGTTGCGGCGAAAGCGTCTTGCAGGGCCTTGGCCCGCTCGGCGGGGATGCCTGGGGGTGCTGCGAAGGGGCGGGCCATCGCCTGGGGCAGCAGGATGAGGCGGAGCATGGCTGTCTGGGCGGGGCTCGTGGCCAGGTCAAGCATGAAAGGGATGCCGGGCATCAGCGGGTCCGGCTCGAGGGCGCCTTGCACCAGCAGGTTGACCTGTTTGTCGGTTAGCCAGGTCGGGTGGGTGCTGCGGATCGTGCTATAGGAGATCCCGCAGAGTCCATCCAGCTCACCACGCTCCATGGCGAGCGTGATGTCGGCAGTGCCGGGGTAGCCGGTGATCAGCTGCACCTTGGCGCCGAGCGCGTTCTTCAGCACGGTCGCGAACACGTCGGGGTCGGCGCCGCGGCCTTCGCCGCCCGCCTTCCACTCGGTCTTCAGCGCGTCCGCCCAGTTGCGCACCGGCGAGGTCTTCCAGGTCAAGCAGGTCACCGTGTCCTTGGTGATGCTGCCGAGCCAGGTGAGCTTGCGGGCATCGAAATTGGCGCCCGGCAACCCGAGCACCGGCGCGATCGGCATCGAGCGGGAGAAGGTGCCGATGACGGTGCCGTCCTTGGGGGCGACGCTGTTCAGATAGAGCATCGCGCGCAGCGTTCCGGCGCCGGGCATGTTCTGCGGCACGATGGTGGGGTTGCCGGGAATGTGGCTCCCCATGTGCTTGGCCAGCACGCGGGCATAGAGGTCATAGCCGCCGCCGGCGCTGGTGCCGATGATGACGCTGATGGTGCGCCCGGCGTAGAACCCGGCCACGTCGTCCGCCGCCCGCGCGGAGGGTGCGAGGGCGCACAGCCCGGCGAGCAGCAGCGATGCGAGGAGCTTGGTCATGCAGGTCCTCCGTTCAGATGAAGTTGAGGCTGGCTCGAAGGGCGGGGATCGTGTCGCCCAGCAGCGATGGCGGCCAGATCATGGCGAAGACGCGGCCGAACACGAGCCAGGCGAGGCCAACGAAGGCGGCGGCAACGAGAGTGGAGCCCCGCCAGCCTTCGCGGAACTCCAGCCGGCTCTGCAGCACGATCAGCAGAAACAGCCCGGGCAGCAGCCCGAATGCGAGCGCTATGCCCAAGCAGGCCGCCATCCAGGCGAAGTGTCGCAAGCCGCGGATTCCGGCGATGCCGCGCAGCAAGCCCGCTTCGGGCCCGCTCGCGACGGCGCCGCCAAACACCGTTTCCTTCACCAGGTTCAGCGATGCGAACGATAGTACGATGTATGCGGCGGTGTGCGGCACGAGCTTCGCGTCGGTTGGCCAATCCTGTGACTGCCACAACGCGGCGAAGGTCATGGCCAGGATCGCCACATTGAACAGCGTGCCGGGTCCGAAGTGGAAGCGGCTGCGCCTGCGGTCGCGCAATGTGCGCACCAGGCCTTGCAGATTGGTGCGCATCGGTCCGACGACCACCCAGAGCGTGACCGCGAACACCGCCAGCACGACGGGACGCGTCACCCAATCCCAGCCGTAGATCTGCGTCGAAATGAACAGGTTGCGCTCGAACACCGTGCCGAGCACGAAGCCGAGCATCAGCGGCGGCCGCGGCCAGTCAAGCGCCTTCATCACCCACCCGACCAGTCCGAACAGGACGAGCGTGTACAAATCGCCCCAGCTCTGCGAGCCCTGAAAGGCGCTGAGGAACATCAGCGCCAGCACCGGTGGCACGAGCTTGCCGCATGGAACGCTGGCGAGGCGGGCGAAGACGCCGCTCGCCAGCAAGCAGATCGTGCCGCCGATGACATGCGCGAGCGTCAGGCTCCAGATCATCAGGAAGGTGACGTCCAAATGCTTAGTGAGCATGTCCGGCCCGGGTACCAGCCCGTGCAGCAGGAACGCGCTGAGCAGCACGGCCATGGAGGCGCCGGACGGCACGCCGAACGCGATGGTTGGGATCAGGTGGCCGCCCTCCTTGGCGTTGTTGGAGGCCTCCGGCGCGAGCACGCCCCTGATGTCGCCGCTGCCGAACCCGTCTGCGTTCTTCTCCGTCCGCACCGCGTGGCCGTAGGCGATCCAGTCGATCGATGAGGCGCCCAGGCCCGGCACCGTGCCCAGCACCGCGCCGAGCCAGCCGCAGCGCATGACCAGCCACCAGTTGCGCAGCGCGTCGCGCGCCCCGCGCCACTGTGCCGATAACGAAACGTCCGGGATTGCCCCTTCCCGCGCCACGCTCGACCGCAGGACCGCCATTTCCGCCAGTTCGGGCATAGCGAACAGGCCGAGGGTGAACGGGACCAGCGGGAGGTGGTCCCAGAGATAGAGCGTGCCGAAGGTCCATCGCTCCGTCCCCGTCTGCGAGCCGGAGCCGATCATTGCCAGCATGATGCCGATGCCTGCGCCCGTGAAGCCCTTCAGCGGCGCGCGGCCGCTGAGCACCGCCACCATGGACAGGCCGAAGATGCTGAAGCTCAACAGCTCCGGCGAGCCGATATAGAGGATCACCGGGCGGATGATGGGAATGACCGCGGCCAGCAGAAGCGCGCCCATCACCCCGCCGATCAGCGCCGCCGTGTAGCCGGCGCCGAGCGCCCGCCCGGCCTGGCCCTGCTTGGCCAGCGCGTGCCCGTCCATTACCGTCGCCGCCGCTCCCACGCTGCCCGGCACACCAAACAGCACGGCCGGGATCAGGTCCGAGATCGTCGTGACCGCCGCCATTCCCAGCAGCAACGCGAACGCCGACGACGTATCGAGATTATATGTAAAGGGGATCAGCAGGGTCAGGCCGACCACGCCTCCGAGCCCCGGGATCACGCCCAGTACCAGCCCGATCAGCACGCCTGCGAGCAGGATCGCGAACCGCAACGGGTCGGCCAGCGCCACCAGCGCATGGAGTGCGGCGTCAATTACCACCGGATGTCAGGCATTGGATTCGGGCATAACGCAACCCTTCATGAGCCGGACCAGAAATTGACTAGTATACTCATTATTACCCGTGTCAACGCACTGTCACACGCCGTTTCAGCCCGCTTTTTCCGTCAGGCGGAGCGGCGCGCGGCCTTCGCCATTATTGCCGGCAATCAGTTGCGTCAGTAGCTGCACGAACGCCCCGCGGCCGGCATCGTCCAAAGGCCGCAAGAGCCGTTCCTGCACGCGCGGCATCCGCGCGACCCCTTCCCGCAGCACGGCCATTCCTTTGTCGGTGAGTGTCACTTCCTTGTAGCGCCGGTCGCGGGGCGATACTTCCCGCCTGACCAGCTCGTTTGCCAGCAGCCGCTGCACCACGTCCCCGGCGTTCACGCGGTCTATTCCCAGTTCTGCGCCCAAAGCGGACTGCTCGATGCCGGGCCGGGCGGCGATCACCGTCAGCGCCCCGAACTGCACCGGCGTTAGGTCCAGCTCCGCCATCTCGTCGAGGAATATCGCCACCGTGATCTGGTGCAGCCGCCGCACCAGAAAGCCCGGCCGCGCCCACAGCGCCGCCGCTCCCGTCAGTTCCGCGTCCTTCGCCCCGATGCCCAAAATCAGCTGCCGACCTTGAGCGTCGAGGACAGGCCCCGCAGGCATGCCAGCACCGAGAGCGCGGTGAGCTTGCCGGTCTTCGGGTTGTCCTCGCTCGGCACGTTTTCCACGGTCATCGTCAGCCGCGCGGCCTCGGACTCCACGCGCACGGTGTGGATGTTGCGCGACACGCCCGGATCGGCCCAGATCCGCACGGTGGTGCGCTCCGGCCCGACGCCGGCCAGGGCCAGAGCGGCGGCGACGTTGACGTTGGCGGGGAACCCGGCCGCCGCATCCAGCGCGTTGCCCTCGAAGACCAGCTTCGGCGCGGCGAGGTCCGCGACCGCGATCCCGTGCTGCACCAGGTATGGCGCCCCGGCGAGGCCGCCGGGCGGCTTGCGCGTCTCGATGCTGACTTCGCTGACCGGGCCCTCTGCCGCGGCCCGCACCGCGTCCAGCCCGAGCAGGGCGCCAGTCGGGATCACGATGCGCGCGCCGGTGCGCCGGGCTTCCTCGATCAGCCCCATGCGGGGCAGCAGCGCGCCCACCGAGCAGGCGACGAGCACGCGACCGGCGGCGATGGCCGGGCCGGCCACCTCGTCGAACACCGCGGCCGGCGTCGCCTCCACCACGATATCCGCCGCCGACAGGTCCGCCAGCTTCACCACGGCCGGTCGAGCCTGGAAGCCTTCCACCAGGCGCTCCGCTCGCGCCGTGTCCCGGGCGGACACGCACAGCAGGCGCAAGCCTTCGACGCCGCCGTCCAGCCTGCGGGCCAGCACTGCGCCAATCGCGCCCAGGCCAGCGATCCCGACGGTTTTCATGCGTTCCCCCTGCTAATGCAGCGTTCAATATGCGGGCGTGGCCTGGGCGGCAATGCTCAGGCCGTCACTGTCGCCGCCCGGCGCAGCCGCTCCACTTGCATGTTGGCCAGGAAAGGCACCAGCGGGTGCGCGCCCATCGCGACGATGCCGGGCACGTCCAGCCGGATCAACGCCTCCCGCTGCTCCGGCGTCAGCTTGTAGCGGTCGGCGAAGGAGGGCGGGTCGGCGAACCAGGCGTTGCGGTCCTCCGGCGCGTGCGCGATGGCGTGCAGCGCGGAGATCAGCTGCACCAGTTCCGGCTTGGTCGAGGGATAGTGCGGCTTGTGGTCGGACTGCTTGAGATCGAACCAGCCGAGCGAGGCGTAGTTGTGATGCCAGCTTGGGTCCATCGACACGATGTCCGGCCGCTGCTCGCCCAGCGCGCCGGCGGCACAGGCCCAGCAGCGCAGCTCGATGTTGCCGGTTTCGTCCAACTCGGCTTCGTCGAAGCCGATCAGGCTTTTCAGCCGGCCTGCCGCCAGCTTCTCCAAAACCTTGTTGTCCCAGCTCAGCTCCGGGTTGCCGTAGCGGTCGGTACCCGGGAAATGCGACATGCCGCCGCTGGCCAGGATCACCGTGCGCTGGCCGAGCGCGGTGACGGCGCGCGCGACAGCCTGGCCGAAGGCGTAGCAGCGCTCCATCGAGGGCTGCGGCGGCAGATAGGCATTGACGTAGATCGGGAGCACCGGGTCGGTCAGGCCGATATGGGTCAGCGGGATACCGATGGCGTAGTCGATCTTGGCGGTGCTGGTGAATGCGGGATCGAAATTCTGGGCGTAGAGCTCGCGGACCAGGGCGAGGCCGGTCTCGCCGGGGATGTTCCAGTGGAAGTCCCGTCCGGCGAAGTGACCGGTCGCCTCACCGCCCACGTGGACGGTGAACGGCGGCGCGGCTTGGTGGAAGAACTGCTCGGCGTGGTCGTTGGAGAAGATGATCCATAGATCCGGCTGTAATGCCCGCAAGCGCTCGCCGATCCGGGCGGCGACGTCCCGCACCGCCTGGATGACGTCGTTGTCCTCCGTATCCGGCATGGTGAAGAATTGCGGCGCGTGCGGCAGCATGGCGCCGCCGACGACTGTGCTCCTGGACATCCGTGTCTCCCCTTCGATGCGCGGCTCAGCCGCCCGTGGCGGTGAATTGGACGTTGGTTCGCCTTGTCGACCAGCCGGTCAGGCGGCGTTCGGCCATCGCGAACAGGCCGTAGATGGCGATCCCCATCAGCGCGATCACCGACAGCCCGGCGAACATGAGCGGCACGCGAAATTGCGAGGAGGCCTGCAGCATCAGGTAACCGATGCCGGCATTGGACGCGATCGTCTCCGAAATGACGGCGCCGACGAAAGCCAGCGTGATGGCCACTTTCAGCGAGGCGAAGAAGTACGGCATCGTCCGCGGCAGCCCGACCTTGCGCAGCACGTCGAGCCGGCTGGCACCCAGGCTGCGCAGCAAGTCGACCATCTCCGGCTCCACCGTGGCAAGCCCGGTGGCGACGTTCACGGCGACGGGGAAGAAACACAGCAGGAACGCGGTAGCGATCGCGGGCGGCTGGCCAATGCCCATCCACAACACCAGGATTGGCGTGATCGCCACCTTCGGCACCGAGTTGAAGCCAATCAGCAACGGATAGAGTCCGCGATACGCGAGGTCGCTCGATCCGATCACGGCACCTAGCAGCAGGCCGCCGGCCACGCCAAGGCCGAAGCCGAGCAGCGTGTTGACCAGCGTGAACAGCGCCTGGCTTAGGATGGTCGGTTGGTATTGGAAGTAAGCCTGGATCACTTGGACCGGCGAGGGCAGCACGAAGGGCTGTATCGCGAACAGGTCCACCGCCGCCTGCCACACTAGCAAAAAACCGGCGAACACCAGCCATGGCATGGCGTGGCGCAGCATCGCCTGGCTCATCTACGCGGCCACTGGCTGGCGCTGGGCGCCGATCTGCTCGCGCATTGCTAGGACCGCGGACGTGAATTCCGGCGCGAAAGTGTCCTTCAGCATGCGCGGGCGCGGGAAGTCGATGCGATGCTCGGCCAGCACGCGGGCCGGGCGGTTGGTCATGACGAAGACCCGGTCGGCCAGGAATGCAGCCTCCCGCAGATCGTGCGTGACTAGCACGCAGGTGAATTGCCGCTCGGCCCAGAGCGATTGCAGCACCGCCCAAAGCTCCTCGCGGGTGAAGCTGTCGAGCGCGCCGAACGGTTCGTCCAGCATCAGCAGCCGCGGCCCGTGCACCAGGGAGCGGCACAGATTGGCCCGCTGCTGCATGCCGCCGGACAGCGTCCACGGGAAGGCATCCTCGAACCCGGCCAGCCCGACCGACCGCAGCAGATCCCGGGCGCCGCCCCTGTAGGCTTCGCGCTCCCGCCGCAAGCGGGCGCGGTGCGGCTGCACGATCTCGAGCGGCAGCATGACGTTGTCCAACGTGCTGCGCCACGGCAGCATGGTCGGGTTTTGGAACGCCATGCCGGCGATCTTGAGCGGGCCCGACAGTGGCCGCCCCGCTACCGTCAGCGTGCCCGCGCTTGGCGGCAGCAGGCCGGTGATCAACTTCATCAACGACGACTTGCCGCAGCCGGACGGGCCGACGACCGCAACGAACTCGCCCGCGGCCAGGCTCATGCTCACATCCTGCAGAGCCAGCACGCCATCTGCCCCGCCATAGCGCAGGCTGACGCGGTCCAGCGCGACCAGGGGTTCGGCGTTAGCCAACACGGCGAATTGCCGCCGGCGGCATAAACCGGCCATCGTAAATGCGCGACACGGCGGGCACTTCGGGCAACTGAAAGCCCTCGGCGACAATCTTGATCCCCGCTTCCAGGCGGTGCTCGTCCATTGCACCGATGCCGTTCGCGCGCACGTTGGGCGTCAGCACGTGACGATCCAGCACCCAGGAGAGGCGATCTTTCTCGACCGCGGCGTCGGCCAGCGCGTCTCGGCGCGTGATGCTGGCGATGGCGGCATCCCGGTCCGCGGCCGACTTCAGCCAGCATTGCGCAACCGCGATCGCGACAGCGCTCACCAGCGCCGGGTTCTGCTCGACATGCCTTCGCGCGGCGATCAGGCCTTGCCCATAGAAATTAAAGCCATTGTCGGAGTAGTAGACGAAATAGACGTCCTGCTTGGCAATCCCGTTGCCGACCAGGTTGAATAACACCGTGTAGTCGAAGCCGATCACCGAATCGACGGAGCGACGGATCAGCATCGCGTCGCGCAGGCGCTGATCGATGGTGATCATGTTGATTTTCGCCGGGTCGATACCCTGCAGGCGCAGCACCGCTGGCAGAATGCGCGACCCGGCATCCGCGGTGGAAACACCGAGCTTGGTCCCTTCCAGGGCTTTGAAGCTGTCGATCTCCTTCGGCGCAAGGCTGACGATGCAGGCCGCGAAACGGTCGTAGATCGGCATCACCAGCACCGGGGCCACTTCGGGATTGCGGGTGGCGAACTCCACCAGCGTGCTCACGTCGGCGCAGCCGAAATCGTAGGAGCCGTTCGCCACCCGCGTGACCGCGTCAGCCGAGCCGAGCGAGCCATCCACGGTAGCCGCAATCCCCTGCGCCGCGAACAGCCCGGCATCTAGGCCATAGAAGAACGGCGCCGTCGCGCCGTAGAGGCGGAAGTCGCAGGAGAACTTGATCGGCGTTTGGGCTTGCGCACGCGCTCCTGTCGCCGCCAGCGTGGCGGCCCCGGCTAGCAGGGAACGCCGGCCAAAGCGGGACGGGACGGTCGCATCGGTCATCGCAGGATCCTTCCGGGTATAGTGGAGGGCAAGCAAGCGATGTGCCAGCTAGAGGCGCATCAGGCGGCGCAGGTTTTCGCCATAGATCTTCCGCCGATCCGTCTCCTCTAGGCCGAGCTTGTCCAGCACCTCGATCGTCTCGCGGATGTACATGGGACCGCCTTCGGGGTCGAACGGGCAGTCGGAGGCGAACACGCTGTGATCGACGCCGTAGAAGTCCAGCCCGCACCGCGTGCCTGACAGCGAGCCGAATAGCGCGGTGTCGACGTGGAACATGCGGAAATAGTCGATCGGCCGCTTCTTCAAAGACGCCAGCAGCGCACCATAATCCTCGTCGTCGGTGCGGGTGCCGAGCTGGTCCCATCCGGGGCCGACCCGGCCCTCAAAGAACGGCACCATGGCACCGTAATGATGGGCGATGATCTTCAGGTCCGGCAGCTTGTCGAACAGGCCGGAAAAGACGAGGTGCGCCATCGCCGCGCTCGTCTCGTAGGGCCAGCCGAAGGTCCACCAGATCTCGTAATGCGACTTCGACTCGCTCTTATAGTCGGCAAACTTCGCGCCGCGCGCTGGGTGCAGCCAGATGGGCAGGTCGTGGTGCGCCATCCGCTCGAAGATCGGGAAGAATTCCGGCCGGTCGAGTGGCTTGCCAGCGACGTTGCTGAAAACCTGCACCCCACGGGCGCCCATCTGCACTACGCGGTCGATTTCGGCGACGGCGGCCACTGGGTCGTTCATCGGCAGCGAGGCGACGAAGGTCGGGAACTGGTCCGGATGCTTGCGGCACAGCTCCTCGTAGCCGTCATTGGCCAGCCGGGCGAGGTCGGCCGCACGGTCCGGGCCGACCACCACCTCGATCGGCGGCTGCGAGTTGGAGAGCACCTGCTGGTAGTCGCCGAAGCTGTCGATCATACGCAGCCGCTTGTCGAGATCCCACAGCATGGGCAGGTTCACCCAACGCTTGATGCTGCCTTTGTCGGCCACGAGTTCCTGCATGCGCTCGAAGTACCGCATCGGGAAGAAGTGCGTGTAAGCGTCCAGTCGGATCATGCGGCCGTCTCCGGGATTGCCGCCAGCAGGGCGGCATGAGCTTGCAGGATGGCGGCGACGATGCCGACATAGCCGGTGCAGCGGCAGATCTGCCCGGCCAGCTCGCGCCGCACTGTGGCGCCGTCGAGCACCGTGTGGCGGCCGATCATGTCGTGTGCGGTCATCAGCATGCCGGGCGTGCAGAAGCCGCATTGTAGGGCATGGCACTCGTGAAAGGCCTGCTTGACCGCCCGCATCCTTGCGTCGTTGCGCAGGCCCTCGAGGGTGCTCACATCCCGCCCCTCGCAGCTCGCGGTGAGCACCAAGCAGGACCGCACCGCGGCGCCGTCGAGCGACACAGTGCAGGCGCCGCACGAGCCGTGCTCGCAGCCGAGGTGCAGCCCGGTCAGCCCGGCGCGCTCGCGCAGCGTATCGCACAGCATCTCGCGTGGCTCGGCGTCGAAGGTCGCGTCTTGGCGGTTCAGCGTGAACGAGGTGCGAATCATGCCGCCATCTCGCGCAGGGCGCGCCGCACCGTCGCCTGGTGGCAGCGTGCGCGGTAGGCGTCGGCGTCCGGATCCGCCTCGGCCACGTCGGCCGCCAATGCAGCGTCCGTTGCGGTACCCGCGTCCAGGGCCGCCTCGGTGCGAGCGAGGCGGACGGCGCGCGTGGCGGTGGCGCCGAGCACCACGCGCGCGGCCCCGCCCGCGACCCGTGTGCAGGCCGCCAGACTGTCGGCGAAGGCGCCGTGCTTGCGCGCCAGCTTGGCATAGCCCCAACGCGCGTCCTGCGGCAGGTGCGGAATCTCGACAGCGGCGACCATTTCGGCGGGCTGCAAATCGGTGACGAAGGCGGAGATCAGGAACGCGTCCAGCGGCACACGCCGTTCCCCATTGGGTCCGCGCAGCACGGCGCAGGCGTCCAGCGCGAGCAGGCAGCACGGCCAGTCCGCGGACGGGTCCGCGAGAGCCAGGCTGCCGCCGATCGTGCCGAGATTGCGCACCGCGCGGTAGGCGATCCCCGCGGCAACCCGGCGCATCAAGCCGGCCGAGGCGTCCGGCACCAGACCGTCCTCGAATGCCGCGTGCGTCGTGGCTGCGCCGTAGCGGACCCGGTCCGCCATTGCCTCCGCGCCAGACAATTCCGGCAACCGCGCGATCTCCACCAGCGTCTCCGCGCCGGCAAGGCGTAGCCGCAGCAGGACCAGCAGCGACTGGCCGCCCGCCAGCGGCGCTGCATTTCCGCTACCGAGCGCCGTTAGCGCCTCTGGCAGGCTTGTGGGGCGCACCAGGTCGAACGCGCTCGGTTTCACGATCCGGCCCCGTCCAGCGCCGCCACCACGCGCCGGGGCGTGCAGGGCGTCTCGTTGAACTGCGCGCCTTGGCCGCGGAAGGCGTCGCACAGCGCGTTGGCGATCGCGGCTGGCGGTGCGATGGCGCCGCCCTCGCCAACGCCCTTGATGCCGTATTCGGTGAACAGCGACGGGGTGACCATGTGCCGCACCCGGATCGGCGGCAGCTCGCTCGCGCACGGCATCAGGTACTCGGCGAAGGTGGTGGCCAGTGGCTGGCCCTCTGCGTCGTAGGGTATCTCCTCGAACAGTGCGGTGCCGATGCCCTGGACCACCCCGCCCATCACCTGGCCGTCGACGACCATTGGGTTGATCATGGTGCCGCAATCTTCCGACACCGCGTAGTCCAGCACCTCCACCATTCCGGTCTCCGGATCGGCGGCCACGACCGCGGCGTGACAGGCATAGGAGAAGGTGCCACGGGAGTCCGGCGGCTCGTAGCGCGCTGTCACCTCGAGCACCGGCGGCGTGCCCTCCGGCAACAGGTCGGAGCGGACATGGGCCGCTTGGCCGATCACGGCGAAGCTGACCGACGCGGCTCCCGCGTGCACTGCTCCGGCTTCCAGCCGCGTCTCGGCCGGATCCGCCTGCAGGAGGTGGGCGCCGATGCGGCGCAGGAGGTCGCCGAGCTGGCGGGCCGATCGCGCGACCGCGCCGCCGCCGACCACGATGGAGCGGGAGGCGAAGGTGCCGAAACCAAAGGGGCAGGTAGCCGTATCGCCATGCCGCACGGCGATCTGCTCCGGCGAGAGGCCAAGCTCGTGCGCGGCAATCTGCGCCAGCGTGGTCTCCATGCCCTGGCCATGGCTCTGGATGCCGACCAACAACTGCAGCGTCCCGTCCGGCATCATCCGCGCCGTGCTCGACTCGAAACCGGGCACCACGCGGGACTTGCGGCGGCTCCACTCGGCCGTGCCATGGCCGCTCTGCTCGGTGTAGAAGGCGAAGCCGAGGCCGATGCGGCGGCCGTCCGGCTCGCCTGCTGCCTGACGCTGGCGCACCGCAGCGCGGTCCACGAGGTCGACGGCGCCTTCGAGGCAAGCGAGGTAGTCGCCCGTGTCCAGCGTCATGCCGCCGGCCGTCTCGTATGGCATCTCCGCTGAGGTAACGATGTTGCGGCGGCGCAGCTCCATCGGATCCATGCCCAGCTCGCGCGCCGCCTCGTCGACCATGCGCTCGATGGCGAAGCAGGCGCCGGGGCGGGCCACGCCGCGATAGGGGCCCATCGGCGCCTTATTGGTGGCGACGGTCCAGTTGCGGGCCTCGAGGTGACGGATGCGGTAGGGACCCGGGAGGTTGCGCGCCGCCATTGCAGCCTCGGCGAAGGCGCCGGTGGGCCATAGGGAGAAGGCGCCGGCGTCGATGTGCACGTCCGCATCGATGCCGAGGAATGTGCCGTCGCGATCGGCGAACAGGGTCATATCGTAATGATGCTCGCGGGCGTGGGCAGAGGCTATGAGATGCTCGCTTCGGTCTTCGATCCAGCGGACCGGGTGGTCGCACTTGGCGGCGAGTGCCACCACCGCGATCTCCTCCGGCGTGAGGCGGTTCTTGCCGCCGAAGCCGCCGCCGACGTCCGGCGCGATCACCCGCAGCTTGTGCTCCGGCAGCCCGATCGTCTGGGCGAGCGCCATCCGCATCACGTGCGGACCCTGAGTGGACATGTAGACCACCAGCTCGTCGAGCCGGCGATCCCAATAGGCCAGCACAGCGCGGCCTTCCAGGGAGGCGCAGGCCTGCCGGTTCATCTTGAGCTGGCGGCGAATGCGGACTGGGGCGTATGCCGCTACGTCTGCGAGGCAGCCGGCGCTGACGGTGCTGGCGATGAAGGCGTTGTCGGGCCAGTGCTCCCACACTAACGGGCTGCCGGGTCGCATGGCGGCCAGCGCGTCCACCACGGCGGGCAGCGGCTCCAGGTCCAGTTCCACGGCGCCGGCCAGGTCCTCGGCCTGCGCCCGGCTGGGCGCCAGGCAAAGGGCCGCGGCCTGGCCGGCAAAGCGCACCCGCCCTTCCGCTAGCGGCGGGTAGACGGTGTTGCGGAATGACGGGATCTCCGGGCCAGCGGTCAGGTGGTGGAGTGGACCGAGGTCGGCGGCGGTGAACACGCGATGCTCCTGGCCCGCCGGCTTGCGCAGCCCGCGCAGCACGGCGTGCGCCATCGGGCTGCGTGCGAAGGCGACGTCCTGCGTGCTGGGGAGCGATACGTCCGAGACGAACTGCGCCGCCCCGTCGAGGTGGCGCGCGTCCTCCTTGCGGAGCAGGCTCGCGCCGATCCAGCCGCCCGGTGGAACCGGCGTGTCAGGCAACGGCGTCCGCCTCGCGCAAGCTGTCGATCAGCGAGCTGCGGTAGAGGAAGCGCTTGTGGGCTTGGCGGTCCTCGGAGATGCGGCGGAGCATGTCCAGATGCTGTTGCCGGGCGACCGGGTCCTTCTCGCTGAGCGACTTTTTATTGGCCATGGACTGGGCCTGCACGAAATCCACCTGTGCCTTGCGGCGCTGCCTGGTGTAGCGGTCCAGCGCTTCCTCACCCAGGATGCCGTTGCGGATGCCTTCAAGCTTTTCGGCGAGGTTCACCACGTCGTGGATGCCACCATTCATGCCCATGCCGCCGATGGGATTGTTCACGTGCGCGGAGTCGCCGGCGAGCAGGATGCGGCCCTTGTTGAAGATCGCCGCCACGCGCTGATGCACTTTGTACAAGGCGTGGTAGGCGATGTCGTATTCGCCGGATTTCGGCAGGAATTTCTGCAGCCGGGCCTGCACGCCTTCGTCGCTCAGCGCCTCCTCATCGGTTTCGTCGATGCGGGTAGGGAAAATGCCGCGCCAGATGCCGGGTTCCCCCGGGCCTTTGACCTTGAACAGGTTCAGCCACTCGTCCGGATCGGAGAAGTAGTTGCGGGTGCAATAGCCCTTGTCGGTTTCGAGGAAATTGAAGGTGGTGCCGATCTTGATGAATCGTTCGGGCCAGGTGAAGCCCTCGAAATCGATGCCGGCGAGCTTGCGGACCGTGCTGCGGCCGCCATCGCAGCCGACCAGATAGTCGAACTCGACCGTCTCCTGCTCGCCGTCGTGCTGCAGCATGGCGGCGGCGTGGTCGGCGTTTTGGCGCAGCTCGAGCAGCGTGTGGCTGAAACGGCAGGTCAGCAAGCCGGTTTTTTCGGCTTCTGCCAGGGCGGCCAGCACCAGCTTGTACTGTTCCCACTGCAGCACGAAAGGATACGGGACCTCACCCTCAAGCACGCCGACGTCGAACACGGCGACCAGGTCGCCGGTGACGCGGTCGCGGTAATGGAAGATCGGCGATAGCAGCCCACCTTCCCATGCCGCGTCTTGCAGCCCGAGTGCCACGAGCATCTCGACGGTGGGCGGGTGGACGGTGGCGGCGCGCTGGTCTTCGACCGGGGCGGGATTGGCCTCGACCATGGTCACATGGAAGCCGCGGCGGCATAGCGACAAAGCCAGCATGGCGCCGACCGGGCCGCATCCCACCACGCCAACATGATCGATCCGCGCCATCAAGCCGCCTCCGCTGTACATGATTAGTATACGTATGATTGATGACGGGCAAGGTCTGTCGACTCAGACCCGCAGCACGATCTTGCCGAAATGCTGGTTGGCGCGCATGCGCGCCTGGGCTGCGGCCGCCTGCTCCAGCGGGAAGGTGCTGTCGATGGGGAGGCGGAGCCTGGCCGCCTCCAGCGCCGGCCACAGGTCGTTGCGCATGCGGCGGGTGATGTCGCGTACCTGTTCTTTCGTGCGGGTCCGGAACGAGGAGCCCATGAAGCTGATGCGCCTGGTGGCGTGCAGGTCGAAGTCGAAGGCGGCGTGGTTGCCGCCGAGCCGGCCGTTGTTGATTATGCGGCCCAGCAGCGCGGTGGCGCGCATCGTTTCATTGACGCCGGGTCCGGAGACCAGGTCGAGGACGATCGGTGCGCCATGGCCGCCGGTGGCGGCGAGCACGTTGGCGGCCCAGCCGTCGCGGCTGCTGTCGATCGCCAGGTCGGCGCCGAAGGAGGACAGACGGGCGCGGCGCTCGGCGTTGGTCGAGGTGCCGATCACTAGACCCGCGCCGAGTTCGCGCGCGACCTGCAGTGCCATGAGGCCCACGCCGGAGCTGGCACCGTGAATGAGCACGGTTTCGCCGGGCTGCAGCCGGGCCAGGCCGGCCAGCGCGTTGTGCGCGGTCTGCAGCGCCGTGGGCAGAGTCGCGGCGACGATGTCGTCGACGCCGGCGGGCACCGGAGCGGCGCGGCCCCAATCAGTGACGGCGAGCTCGGCCCAGCCGCCGCTGCCGGTGCACATCACGCGCTGGCCGGGTTGCAGCTCGGGCACGTCCGGGCCGACCGCCTCGACCACTCCCGACCATTCCAGGCCGAGCACCAGTCCGGGGCCGCCGCGCTCGCCGTGCTGGGCGCCGTGCGCCATCGCCAGCTCGGCCCGGTTCAGCCCGGCGGCGCGCACGCCCACCAACACCTGCGCCGGGCCGGGCACCGGGGCGGGCACTTCGCGCAGCGTGGGGCCGTCTTCGGTGGCGACGATGGCCTTCATGCGAGTTTCTCCGATGAGGGTGGCTGGATACGGCTTCACCATGCGGGAGGTTGGGTCGAGTGACTACCGCGCTCGAGCGCGTGGCTGACCTTGCCGAGGCTCGCTCCGTCATGCAGGTTGATCGGAGGAGGTGCCATGGAGTTCGACAACAGTTTTGCCGTCCCGCTGCCGCCAGCCGAGGCGTGGCGCGTGCTGATGGACATCGAGCGGATCGCCCCCTGCATGCCCGGCGCGCAGCTGACCGAAAAGATTGATGACCGCAGCTATAAGGGCAAAGTCGCCGTCCGCCTCGGCCCGGTGGCGCTGAGCTTTGCCGGCACGGCCCGCTTTGAGGAGGTGGACGACGCTGGACGCATGGCGCGGGTGAAGGCGGTGGGCGCCGACGCCAAAGGTCGCGGTGGCGCCAATGCGGTCGCGCGCTTTGTGGTGGAGCCGGCCGGCGCCGGGTCGAAGGTGCTGGTGCACACGGACCTCAGCCTGTCCGGCTCCGTCGCGCAGTACGGCCGCGGCGTGGGCATGATCCAGGAGGTGGCGGCGCAGCTGATCAGGCAGTTCGCAGACAATCTGCGCGATATGATCGACTTGCAGTCCAGCGTCATCGCCTCCGAGCCTGCGGCCGAGGCGCCGGTTTCCGCAGCGGTCCGGCCGCCACCGTCTCCGCAAGCCAAGCCGATTTCGGGCTTTGCTTTAGTGCTGCGCGCGCTGTGGGCCTCGTTCCGGAAGCTGTTCACGTCCAAGGCAACGGAGTGATGGGCGGCTCGGCCATGCCGTATGCAGCGGTTCGGAGGGTTTACTCGTGCAGGTCGGCCGCGCTCGGCATCCCGATGCGCGGGTGGCATGACCTCGCGATCGAAGCCGTTGAAGGCCGGTGCCAGGAATACAAACAGGAGCGACAGGCTCCACGGCCTTGCATCAACAGATCAAAGCTCAGCGGTGCCGTACGGCTAAACTGAGACCAAGCAGACCGGCGCCGAAAATTCGCGGAGTAAAAACCCGTGACCAATGGTCCACGCGTCGGGAACGCTTAGTGGCTACTGCCCTCGCGCACGGAGATGTGCCAGGGCACGGCGACACGCTCAAGGAAAGCAATCAGATAAAACAAAGCTGTGCCCATCACGCCAAGCAACGCGACGGCTGCAAACACACGGACGATCTGGAAGCTGCCTTGCGCCGTCAGAATGACGTAGCCGAGTCCAATCTGCGAGGAGACGAACTCGCCGGCGATCGCGCCCACCAGGGCCAGCGAGATCGCAACCTTCATTCCGGCAAAGATTGACGGCAAAGCGGCCGGAAAGCGGATCTTCAGCAAGATCTGCATCGGCGACGCTCGCATCGATTTCGCCATGGCGAGCGCATCGCTATCGACCGAGCGAAGCCCAAGCACCGTGTCGATCACGATCGAAAACAACGCGATCGACGCAGAGATCGCAACCTTGGAACTCATGTTGGTGCCCATCCAAATGATGAAGAGCGGCGCCAAGGCGATCTTCGGGATGGAATTTAGCGAGACCAGCATGGTGTAAAGCGTCGTCTCGAGCAGTCTCGAGTAGACGATGCCAATAGCGGCCAAGATGCCGACCAGCACGGCGAGAGCGAATCCGATCAGACATGCGCCGACCGTGTAAGCGGCGTTGAGCATGTACCAGCCCGGGTCCGACATGAATTCGGTCAGGATCGCTGAAGGCCGAGGCAGCACGTATTCCGGCAGACTGAACAGATCGACTGCACCTTCCCAGATCAGGAAGAAGCCGAGCAGCACGATAAACGGTTGCAGCCTGCGCATCATGGCACGCCTCGCAGGAAACCGAGTTCCTGCAGGATGGTCCGGATGCGTCGCGCATAGCTGCCGAATTCCGGGCTCTCACGCATATCTAGCAAGCGCGGCCGCGGCAGGTCGATGGTGATGGTCTCGACGATGCGGCCGGGATTGGACGCCATCACGACCACCTTGTCGGAGAGAAAAATCGCCTCGCTGATGCCGTGGGTGATGAACATCACCGACTTGCGGGTCTCCATCCAGATGCGTTGCAACTCGAGGTTCAGCTCGTCCCGCGTCAACGCGTCGAGCGCTCCGAACGGCTCGTCCATCAGCAGCAGGGCGGGCGACTGGATCAGCGCTCGACAGATCGCTACGCGCTGCCTCTGGCCGCCAGAAAGCTCCCAGGGGAACCGGTGCTCCAATCCCGCAAGACCCATCGTCGCGAGCAGCGCGCGCGCGTCATCGATGCGCTTGGCCTTCGACTCGCGGCGGAATTCGATGGGCAGCAACACATTGTCCAGCACGCGCCGCCAGTCAAGCAGGACATCGCGCTGGAAAACGATGGCCATTTTGTCCGGTGGTGACGTCACCCGCCGATCATCGACCTCGATCCAGCCCGATGCGATCGAGGTCAAGCCGGCGACGCATTTCAAGAGCGTCGACTTGCCGCAGCCGCTCGGGCCGAGCACGCCGACGAACTCGCCCCTCCCAATGGCGAGATCAATCCGATCGAGAGCCAAAGTCGGCCCGTACATCTTGACGGCCTGATGCACACTGACA
Organism: Acetobacteraceae bacterium; assembly: GCA_965276815.1. Lineage (GTDB taxonomy): Bacteria > Pseudomonadota > Alphaproteobacteria > Acetobacterales > Acetobacteraceae > JAVVHH01. Next base: position 291,679 of record CBDIBE010000008.1, read on the forward strand.
TGCGCTTGCCTCAGGCGGGGGCTCGTGAGCACCGGCGCCGGCGGTGTTGCGACGTCAATGGTCATGGTGCGATGAAGCTATTGGTGAAGTAGTCGCTTGGCTTGCTGCCAGGCTTGATCGATTTCACCTGTTCCAGCATGGTGATCGTGGCCTGCCAGTCTTCGGGTGATTGCCAGCCAATCGGCTTGTCTTGCGTGTTCTTGGTCCAGAAGAATGGCTTGAAGTCAATGATCTGGTCCTTGATGATAGACAGATCCAGCTTGTCGGTCGGGCGCTGGCTGGCGATTGCCTGGACCGCCTCGTCGATATGGGCAGGATTGCCGTCGTAGATGTAGGCCCAGGCGCGGACGACAATTGGCACGAACTTCTTCAGGGTCTCTGACTTGGCTTGATACGTCGTGGAGTTGACTACCAAGCCGTAACTCGGAAGCGTGATACCCGCATCCGAGGTCAAGATCGCGTGCGAGGCGCGCAGGCGGTCGGCTGTGGGCTTGGCGAAGGGCAAGGTGGAGAGCACCGCGTCGGCTTTCTTCGTCGCGTAGAGAGACAGCAACGAGGTCTGGTCGACGTTGAGCAGGGTGACGTCCGACCGGGTCAGCCCGCCTGACTTGAGGAAGAGATCGACCAACGGACCCCAAGCGCTCGAGGCGGCGTAGACGATGGTCTTGCCGCGCAGGCTTTTCACGTCTGTAAGTGTCGGCTCGTCGTCCGGCACGATGGCGGCCAAGTCACCCTGCCGGGCCAGACCAGCAATCGAGATGACGGGCAAGCCGATCGAGCGCGCCAGGGCCATAGCCGCGAGCTGAACCTGCCCGACATCGACGTCGCCGGTCGCCACCTGCTGCAGCGTGAGGCTGGACCCCTTCCCGTCGCTCAATTGGACGTCGAGCCCGGCATCCTTGAACCACCCCTTTTGCGCCGCAAGGAACAGCCCGGCATGAATCCCCCAGGGCAGCCAATCGGTGCGGACCTTGAGGCTTTCCGCCAAAGCGGGGCGCGCCAGTCCGGCGAGCAGGGCGGCGGCCAGCAGATAACGATGGGGCATTCTCATGGAGGGTCCCTTTCCGGCGATGGCCCGTCCGGCAAGCCGTACCGTGGTTGTCGATTGGAGGCTCGTTGGGATACGACCCGGTGGCCGCGTTTCAGTCTCATCCCGGGTTGATCTTGGCGAACAGACCGCCGGGCAGGATCGGCACGGCGTCGATCTTGACACCATATGACTGCAACGCATCCTCGACCGCGGAGGCGATCGCCGGGGCGACTGCAATGGTTCCGACCTCGCCCACGCCTTTCGCGCCCAGCGGATTGAGCGGGGACTGGCTCTCTCGCGTGAGGAGTTCGAAGCGCGGGATCTCCGGCGCGGTCGCGAGCAGGTAGTCGCTGAAATTGGTCGTGATCGGCTGCGCGGAATCGTCGTAACCCATCCACTCGAACAGGCAGTTGCTGATCCCGTGCACAATGCCGCCGACGATCTGCCCCTCAACGATGAGCGGATTGATCAGGCGCCCGCAATCGTGGATGCCGACATAGCGCCTGATCTGCACGATCGCGCTGTCGGGATCGACTTCGACTTCCACGGCGTGGCAAGCATTGGCGTAGGCCAGCGAGTCGTTGCGGAAGTTGGAGGTCGCCTCCAGCCCGGGCTCGACGCCGTTCGGGATCGAGTATCCGGGCACGCCGCGCAGCCCGGCCGCGACCTCGCCCAAGGACAGCCCCCTACCCGGCTCGCCATCGACGTGAATACGTCCATCGCGCAACACGAGCGCGCCCTCCGCTACGTCGAGCACCGCGGCGGCATATCTGCGCGCCTTACCCGCAACCTCTCTCGATGCGAGTAGCACGGACGACCCGGCGGTCACGAGTTGGCGGCTGCCGAAGCCGCCGAGCCCCATCGGCACGGCTCGGGTGTCGCCGGAGATCACGCGAATGGTTTCGGGCGCCACGCCGATCGCGTCCGAGCAGATCTGCGCCAGCGCGGTGTGCATACCTTGCCCCATGGCTGCAGCACCGGTGCAGACGGTCACCCGTCCGGTCGGGGAGATGCGCACCAAACCGGTCTCGAACGGCCCACGCCCGGTACCCTTAATAGCGTTGGCCAAACCGATGCCGATCAGGCGATCTTCACGGCGCGCGGCCTCGCGCCGGGCCGGAAAGCCGTCCCAATCGATCGCTTGCAGCACGGCTTCCATGCAGGCCGGGTAATCGCCACTATCGCACGTCATCGGCGCCCCGGAACGCGCCCGCAACGGCTTGACGTAGGGCATCTTCTCGGCAGGGATCAGGTTGCGCCGGCGGATCTCGGCGCGGTCCAGCCGCAACTCGCGCGCGGCGCGGTCAAGCAGACGCTCCATGACGAACGCTGCCTCCGGGTAGCCCGCGCCGCGCACCGGGATCGTCGGTACCTTGTTGGTGTGCACGATCGTCGCGTCCATGCGGAAGCTCGGCACCACGTATGGCCCGGTGACGCCGGAGGCTGCGTTGTAGGGCAGGTTCAGCCCTTGCGGCGTATAAGCCCCCTGATCGTGCACCAGGTGGCCGCGAATGCCGACGATTTTCGCTTGCTTGTCGAGCGCGATCGCCACATCCCAGTATTGGTCGCGCTCCTGGATGGAGGCGACGAAATGCTCGCTTCGGTCCTCGATCCACTTCACCGGCCGGGCGAGGAGGCGAGCGGCTGCCGCGACCGCGATCTCTTCCGGATAGATGAGAAACTTGCAGCCGAACCCGCCACCAACGTCGGGCGTCGCGACCCGCACCTGATTTTCATCTAGACCGAGCATTCTGGCGATCAGGAAGTAGAGCTCATGCGGCATCTGCGTTGACGACCAAGCGGTCATCATGGCCTCGACCGGATCCCACCGCGCCAGCACCGCGCGGCCCTCCATCGGATGGGCGCCGCCACGATGCTGAGTGAGGGATTCGGTAAAGACGTGCGCGGCTGTCGCGAAGGCACCATCGACGTCGCCATACGCGAAAGACAACAACCTGAGGATGTTGGTTTCGGTCTCGCGGCGGACAGTCGGCGAGCCCGGCGCCAGCCCTTGACGAGGGTCTGACACGGCGGGCAGCGCATCGTACTCGACTTCCACCAGCGTCGTTGCGTCCTCGGCAATGTAGCGGTTTTCGGCGACGACCATCGCGATCGCCTCGCCGACATAGGCGACCTCAGCGCCGGACAGGACGAACGGGGTGATGTTGTCCGGCAGGCCGGGAACGTTGAACCCTAGAGGCAGCCGGCGTTGGGTCAGCACGCCGTCCAGGTCTTCGATCGTGAAAACGGCAACGACGCCGGGCAGCGCGCGGGCAGCGCTGACGTCCACACGCGTGATGACGGCATGCGCCATGCCACTGCGGACGAATGCGACCGACAGCGTATCCGGCAATCTCATGTCGTCGGTGAAGCAGCCGTCGCCTTTCAGGAGCGGTGCGTCCTCAAGCCGGCGTTGGCGCTGGCCAATGTGGGACGGCGTGACGATCGTGGGTTGCGGAGTGCCGGGGGCGAAGTCCAATGGGCTCATGCGACGGGCGCTTTCGGCAAGACGCGGCCGGTTAGACTCAGGGCGGCGTCAACGATGCCCTGATAGCCGGTGCAGCGACAGAGATTGCCGGAAAGCGCCTCACGCACCGTTTTCTCGTTGGGCTTGGGCTGCTCGTTGAAAAGCTCAACGAGCGTCATGATGATGCCGGGCGTGCAGAACCCGCATTGCAAGCCGTGATGCTCGTGCAGTGCTTGCTGAATCGGGTGCAGGTCGCCGCCGGGTTCCGCGAGCCCCTCGATGGTGTCGACCGTGGCTCCATCGGTCTGGGCGGCGAGCATGAGACAGCCGCGGGCCGTGGCGCCGTCCACCAACACGGTGCAGGCGCCGCACACGCCGTGACTGCATCCGACATGCGTGCCGGTGAGGCTGAGCCCATCGCGCAGAAAGTCGGCTAGCGTTTGCCGCGCCTCCACCTCGCGGGTGTAGATCCTGCCGTTTACCGTGACGGTGATCCGATGCCGGGCGCTCATGCCGCAACTCGTGCGTAGGCGGCGGCTAATGCCTTGCGCACCAGGGTCTTGGCGAGGTGACGCCGGTGCTGGGGCGTGAAGTGGACATCGCCGGGACTGTGCAGTTCGGCGACGTGGCTTGCCGCGGCGACGAACGCGTCGTCGGTGCCGTTCTGGCCAATCAAACCCGCTTCGGCGGCGCTTAACCGGCGTGGCAGGATGTCGACGCCGCCGACCACGATCGCCACCCGGTCGATCAGGCCGGATCTGGCCGTCAGCAGCACCGCTGCCGACGCGATGGCGAAATCGCCATGCCGGCGCGCCACTTCGAGGAACGCGTAGCCGTGTCCTGGTTTCCAGGTCGGCAGCGCCACCTCTACCACAAGCTCGTCGGGCGACAGCGACGGGGTCATGAAGTCGAGCATGAACTCGGCCATGGAGATGACGCGCTCGCCACCGCCGCCAGCCACTTTGATTTCGGCGTCGTGCAGCAGTGCAATGGCCGGGAGCTCGGCCGCCGGATCGAGATGCGACAGGCTGCCGCCGATCGTTCCGCGGTTGCGGGTTGGGCGGTGACCGACCTGCTCGAGCGCCGCGCGCAGGATCGGTATCCGGCGGTGCACGGCTTCGGATCGCTCGATGGCGTGCTGCCTAGTGATGGCACCGAACCGAACGACATCCTCGCCAACGTTCGTATAGGTGAGCTCTGGGATGCGGTTCACGTCGACGAGGTGGTCCGGGTAGATATAGCGCAGGTTGAGCATGGCCATCAGGGACTGCCCGCCGGCGAGCAGCTTGGCGCTGTCATACTGCCCAAGTAGCGCGACGGCCTCAGTGACCTTAGAAGGAACGTGCAGTTCAAACGGGGGCGGTTTCATCTCAGATCTTCGTCAGCTCGAACGTCGACGCGGCAAAAATGTCCTCGACCCGAAGCAGGCGCGCCGACAATCCTTGCTCAAAATGGTAGCGCAGGAAAGTTTCCAGTACATGGCGGTTGGGATCGATCCCGTAGCTCCAGTAATCCTCCCCCATCAGCTTCTGCATCCGGGCAAACTCGGCCACGCCCCAGGGAAGACTGGAAAACAGGTGCCCGATTTGCCCGAGTTCGTGCATGCACAGGGCCTTGGCACGGAGCAGCGCCTTGTAGAAGCTGACCGCGATCCATGGATGACGCTCCAAGATCGAGCGCCGGATGCCGATTGCGTGCATGATCGGGAAGATGCAGGTGCGCTGAAAATACTCCGCCTCGGTCGCCGGATAGTCCGGGAACAAGCGGGTGACGTGCGGCGCCCCCTGCAGGAAGCAGGAGGGAGCCCGTGCGCTGATCAGGCCGTCAATCTCTCCGGCAGCGAGCATTTGGGACAGGGTGTGATCGTCCGGAACCTGCTGAAGGTCGACATCCGGCGGCAGGGTGATGGCCGAGCGTTCGTCCCGCCCGGCCTCCTCGAGGCCGCCTCGGCGCCATTTGATGTCGGCTGGCCTGACGCCGAATTCGTCCTGCAGGATGCCCCTGATCCAGACATTGGCAGTGATCTGGTATTCGGGCAGCCCGATCACCTTGCCCTTGAGGTCTTCCGGCTGCGAGATGCCGCGGTCGTCGCGAACGTACACTCCGGAATGGCGGAACAGCCGTGAGACGAAGGCGGGAATGGCGACGTATTCGCTCGTGCCGCGCGATGTGGTCGCGCAGTGACTGCTCATGGAAATCTCGCACACGTCGAACTCGCCGAACTTGAACGCGCGATGGAACGACTCTTCTGGCTCGAGGGCCACCGCGTGCACGTCGCAACCCTCCACGCGGACTCGTCCATCGAACAAGGCGGCGGTGCGGTCGTAATTGCAAACAGACATGCTGATGCTGAGATCCGTCACCAGTCGCCCCTCTGTGTCGGCTTGAGATTGACTAACTAACTAACCCGACGGTTGGTTTGTCAACATGAATCAGGGATTGCAAGCGACTCGCCCGCTGATCGACAGATTTCCGCTGCGGCCATAGCTTTCAGTCTGCAAAATCGACGGAGCGTAAGTTGCCGGGCCCCATCCGAGACGCCGCCAAGACACGCAGCAAGATCCTCAAGGTTGCATCCGTCGAGTTCGCGACGCATTCCTTCGATGGTGCCCGGGTCGAACGCATCGCGCTGAAATCGAACATCAACAAGCAGATGTTGTACCACTACTTCGGCAGCAAGGAAGGGCTTTTCAGTGCCGTGCTGGAAGAGATGTACCGATCCATCCGCGAGAGCCAGAAAGACGTCAGCCTTGCGGCGATGGCGCCGCTCAAGGCTTTGCGGCTGCTGGTCATTCAGACCAACGACGTGATCGTCGCCCATCCCGAATTCATCGGCTTGCTCAACAGCGAGAACCTGATGAAGGCAAGGCACATCAAAGCATCCGCGGCGATCAGGAAAATGTACGTGTCGTTAATCCCGACGCTGGCCGACACGCTTGAGCGGGGCGTGCGGGAGGGCGTGTTCCGGGCGGATATCGACCCGCTCGAACTGTATATCTCGATCGGGTCGCTCTGCTTTCATTCGCGCTCGAATCAACACACATTGAAGGCGATCTTCAACGTGGACCTCAATTCGGCGGCCGCCCGCGGGCGGCGGCTCGAGCACGTGCTCGATATGGTGTGCAGATATTGTGCGCCGGTGCCGCGCACGAGCGCCGCCAAGCGCGAAAGAAGCGTCCGGCTGGCCGAAGTCTGTAATTGACTATTCGGTTGGTTGCCGGATATCTGTTTCGCCATGTCGTTCGGTCGCGTCTCCGGGGGTAACCGCCAATCATGATTACCGAAACAGCAGCCCGCCACCCTCGCGACCCAGAGCTGGTCGACGTGTCGATCGACGAGATCGTAAAAAAATACGTCGTCCGCTTCAAGGACGTGCTCCCGGATTGGGACGCCTTCGCTGACGCCCGCATTGACGGGTATCGCCGCGCGCAGCACCGCTTTATCGGCGCTGGCGGCTCGGGCAAGCATGGCGACCAAACGGTGATCCCGCCGCGCGGCTTCACGCTCAGCATCATGTACGTGCAGCCTGGTCAGGGCAACGCCGCCCACACTCACGAGGTCGAAGAGGTGTTTTTCGTGCTCGAGGGATTTCTTACCGCTTTTGTCGAGGATGAGAACGGGCGGCGGATTGACATCAAGCTCGGTAAGTGGGAGGGCATCTGCTGTCCTCCGGGCGTCGTCCACGGCTACGAAAACACGAGTCTGGAGCCGGTCTACTTTCAGGTGATGCTCGGCCGAGCGCGTCCCGAGACGATGGGCTACAAGGACGAGAAGCTATTCGAGCAGCGAGAAGTCCACCTTACCTAGGACGGTAATAATCACGGCTACGCGGCCGACCGGCTGACGCCGGTTTGGGCGCTACCTCGGCAGGGTCTACCGGCTTCTTGCTGCGGCGAGACACGGTTACTTCGCCGCTTTCCGCGCACGCGACGTGGCCGATTCGTCAACGGCTTCGGACGCAATCACCACGCCATACAAAACCTTCGCGTCGGCGAGGCTTACCTTACCGTCGAGCACGTCCTCGAGCACGGCCGCCGGAGGTCGCTCGAAGGGATCGCCATATCCGCCGCCTCCCGCTTGCTCGTGCCGGATCACGTCGTCGCGGCGGACCTCGCAGGTAATCTTGCTTGGTAGCAGCTCGCTCGCGTCGTCACGGATGAGGTAGTTGCGCGACATCGCCCCCGGCTTGCCGCCGAACAGCCCGTACGGTGGGGTCTGGTAGCGATCGGTCCGGAGTTGCAGGACCGCCTCATCCGCCAGCAAGCGATATTGCCTTACGACGCTCAATCCACCCCTGGTGGTTCCGGCACCAGCCGAATTCTCCCGCAGGCCATACTCTTCAATGCGCAGCGGATAGGTCGCCTCCATGATCTCGACCGGCATATTCGACATGTTTTGCGTTGGATTCGTAACCGCGTCGATACCGTCCTTGCTGGCACGGGCTCCGAGCGCGCCGTTGATCATGTCGACGACAATGAACGGCTCGTCCGTCTCGCGGTCGTAGCCGCCTAGACAGACGACGGAGTTGCCGCCCTCGCCGGCTGCGACCACGCGCGTGGGAAGGACCTGCGCGAGCGCGCCGAGCACCGTGTCGGCCACTCGATAGCCGGTCAGCGCACGGGCGGCGACAGCCGCCGGGAAGTTCGGATTGAGCAGCGAGCCCCTTGGCGCGACGACGCCAATGCAACGGTAGACACCGGAGTTATTCGGCACGTCCAGATCGAGCATGCAGCGAACCGCCAGGTAGGTGGCCGATTTGACAAAAGACAGCGTGGAGTTGATCGCGCCTTTGACCTGCGCCGAGGTGCCCTCAAAGTCGATCAGGAGTTGGTCGCCTGCCACCGTGAGGGCAACGCAGATGGCAAGAGGCGCCTCGCTGAACCCGTCGCCATCGATGTAATCGGTGAAGTGGTAGGTTCCTTCCGGCCATCCGGCGATCGCCTCGCGCGTCATCCGCTCGCCATAGTTCAGGATATTGGCGAGGAACGCCTCGAGGGTCTCGACGCCGTAGCGCTCGACAAGGCGCAGCATCTCGCGCTCGCCGAGCGCGCAGGTCGCGAGCTGTGCCTCGAGGTCGCCGATGACCAGGTCTGGCAAGCGAACGTTCTTGGCGATGACGTCGAACAAAGTCTTGTTGCGCCGTCCTCGATCAAACAGCTTGAGCGGCGGAATCCGCAAGCCTTCCTGAAAGATCTCGGTCGAGTCACTTGCGTTGGAGCCGGGTACGCGGCCGCCAACGTCGCAGTGATGGCAGATCACGACGGCAAAGCCGATATGTCGCTCGCCGGCGAAGATTGGCTTGAACATGAAGATGTCCGGCAGGTGCATGCCGCCGTCATACGGATCGTTGAAAATGATCACGTCGCCATCCGACAGGTCGTCACCGTAGTGGCGCAGCAAGGCTTCCATCGCGTCCGGCACGGCGCCGAGATGCAGGGCGACGGTCTTGGCCTGCGCCAGGATCTGCCCGGTCGCATCGCAGATCGTGGTCGAGTAGTCGAGAACATCGCGCACGATCGGCGACCGAGCCGTCCGCATCACGGTGTAAGCCATGTCGTCGACGATCGAATCGAGACCGCTCTTAAGAACGGCAAACGTAATCGGGTCGATTACTGCAGTCATGCCAAGCTCTCCCGCCTAGAGGTTGGTCATCCACATGTTCTGGTGATCATCGACTTCGGCCCTGACGCCAGGCGGAACGGAGATCGTGCTGTCCGTCGCTTCGATGATCGCCGGCCCATGGATGGAGGGGGGCATGTCTGCTCGGTCATAGACATGGCTGGCGACCCAGCCCGCCTTTGGGCCGAAATACACATCACGGCTGCCTCGGGCTGCACCGCCCGGACCGCAGCGCGTCGACCGGAACCTAAAATCGAGCTTTCCGCGCCGCAAGCCTCGGCCGATCAGCCGGATGCTGACCGTCTCGACCACGTCCGTCGGCGCGTAGGAGTAGATCGCCTCGTAGGCGGCAAGGAATGACGACCGAAGCGCCACCGGGTCGAGGTCGTCTCCAAGCGGGATCGGCAAGAAGAGCTCCTGACCGCGGAATCGCATGTTTAGCTCTGCCAGAAGCTGGACGTCACTTGGCGCGATCCCCTCGGCAAGGAGCGCCGTATGAGCGTCTCCCCGCATTTCAGCCAGCAGCCTGCGGACATCGGCGTGATCGAACGCGGCAAGGCGCCCGGGAAGCGGGCGGATGAAATAGCGTTCGACGTCCCCGGCCAGCATGCCCATCGCCGTAAAGACGCCGGGTGAGGCAGGCACGAGGACACGCGGCATCGCCAGCAGTCGCGCGATATCGGCGGCGTGGACCGGGCCGGAGCCACCGATTGCGACGAGCGTGAAGTCGCGGGGATCAATCCCACGCTCAATGGTGACAGCGCGGATCGCGCGCGCCATGTTGGCGTTCACGACTTCCCGAATGCCGTGCGCGGCCTCCTCGGTCGACAGTTCAAAACGCGCACCCAGATCCCTCTCGATCACCCGGCGCGCCTTTTCGACCGACAGCGTCCTCGAGCCGCCGGCCAGTTGGGACGGCAAGTGGCCGAGCACGAGGTTAGCGTCCGTGACCGTCGGCCGATCGCCGCCGATGTCGTAGCAAACCGGGCCGGGATCGGCGCCCGCCGAAGTCGGGCCGACCCGAATGAGCCCGCCCGCGTCGGAGTAGGCGATCGACCCGGCTCCGCTGCCGATTTCGGCGACGTCCACGCTTGGAACGCTCATCATGTAGCCGCCGGCTTTGATGAAGCGGCTCGGCGTACTCATGCCGGCGCGGAACTCGTATTCGCTCACCCGGGACAATTCGCCATTCTGCACCAGGGCCGCCGAAGCCGTCGTGCCTCCCATGTCGAACACGACCATGTCGCGCAGACCGATCGCCTCCCCTAGGCGTGCCCCTCCTGCCGCGCCCGCGGCGCGGCCAGACGAGATGAAGAAAACCGGCTTCGTCCGCGCCGTCTCCGACGATGCCAGGGCGCCGTTGGAATTGCAGACAAGCAGCGGGGCGCTGACCCCAAGCGAGATCAGCCCGGCTTCGAGCCGGGTCAGATATCGTTCCAGCACCGGCCGCACATACGCGTTGACGGCCGTGGTCGAGGTCCGCTCGTATTCCTTGGCCTCGGGCAACACCGACACCGAGGTGGTGACCTGGAGGGCGGGAAAGTGCGATGCGAGGATGCGCTCGGCCGCCTCCTCGTGTGCCGGGTTGCGGTAGCTGTTCAGGAAGCAGACTGCGAGAGACGTGATCCCGCACTCGGCAAGGTCGCAGGCGACGGTCAGTAACTCAACCTGGTCGAGCGGCGTGAGGATCATGCCGTCGAAAGCGATCCGCTCCGTTACCTCGCGACGATGGCGCCGGGCGATCAGCGGCTTCGGCTTCTCCCATTGCAGGTCGAACATGCCGGGCGTCCGTAAGCGTCCGATCTCGAGCACGTCGCGGAAGCCCTTCGTGGTGATGAGGCCGGTGGGGGCGCCAACCTTTTGCAGCAGCGTGTTCGAACCCACCGTCGTGCCGTGAACGACCTCCTCGACGTCGCTCGCGCTCACCGCCGCGTCTTGCATGACCAGGCGAATGCCGTCGAGCACGGCCGCCTCCGGAGCGGCCGGCGTGGACGATACCTTGCGATGGACGATGCGGCCATCGCGGCATGTCAGCACCAAATCGGTGAACGTCCCTCCAATGTCGACGCCGATCCGGGCTCCGGGCGTCATGATCGAGGAGTCTCCGTTCGGCACGGTCGTGCGGGAATCGGCTGCATCAGGTGTCCAGGCAGTCGGCGGCGAAGATGTCTTCGATCGAGATGGGCCGCGCCTGCAAACCGTCCTCAAACGACCAGCGCAATTGGGTTTGCAGCGCGTCTTGGTTGGCCGCGATGCCATAAGGCCAGAAGTCTTTCCCCATCACCTCGCGGACCTCACGAGCGATCACGTGCGGCCATGGCAGGGTGACTTTCGGCACTTGAATTACCTCGAGATCGGCGACGGCCAGGTCTTTGGCCGTCTTGAACGCGTCGTAGACCGCCCGGGTGAGCCCTGGCCTGGTCGCGGTCAGCGCGCGCCGGACACCGATGGCATGCATGATCGGGAAATGCCGCCGCTGGGCAAACCAGTCGCGCTCGGCCGTGTCGTCGAACAGCCGACGAACGTCGGGGTGACCGTCCCGGACCGTTCGGGGCGTGCGCAACGAAATGATGGCGTCCAACTCGCCGTTCAGCAGCCCGTCCTCCAGACTTACCCCCTCCGGGCGGAGGGTGCACGACGCGTCGCTTGGCGGCAGGCCCGACGGCAAGTCGAGCGGTTTGAGCCGCTCCCGATCGCCAATCCGCCAATCGATCGATGATGCCGGCACGCCATAATCGTCGCGCAGAATACCTCGGACAACGACCGCGGCGGTCATGTCGTATTCCTGCAGGCCCACAATTTTTCCGACCAGGTCGTGTGGCGAGTTTATGCCGCGATCGGTGCGGACGAAGACGGCGCCATGGCGGAACGCGCGCGAGACGAACGCCGGCACGAGTACGTATGGGCAAGCGTCCATCGAGGTCATCGTTACGGTGTTGCTGAACGAGGCCTCGCAGATGTCGAAGCCCTCATCCTGATAGGCCATCGCGAACGTCTGATCCGGCCGCAAGATGGCGATATCGAGCGCAAGCCCATCAAGATCGACCCGGCCGTCGTACAGCGGGGCCGTCCGATCATAGTTCCAGAACGCGGTCTTCATCGCGTACGCGACGGTCACCGGCCTAACCGGGGGCGCCCGGCAAGCTGGGCTACGTCATCCAGCCCGGCAAAGAACTCGAGCACTTGGCCGCTCGAGATGACATCGGCATATTTGGCGTCCATGTCGCCGAGGTTGACGGCATGCGCTACTTGCGAGCGATCAAAGCAGGCGTCCTCGACGACTTGGACACGTAAGTTGTTGGAGAAGGCGTCGATCACGGTCGCCCGCACGCAGCCGCTCGTCGACACGCCGCGTACGACGAGCGTGTCGACCTTGAGGTCGATCAGGAAGCTCAGCAACGGCGTGCCAAAGAATGCGCTCGGCTTGGTTTTGTAGATCACGACATCACGGTCTTGCGGCGCGACCTCGCCGACGATGGCGTTGCCGCGAATTTCCTGCTCGGGGTCGTCGAGCTCACGCGCGTTCTTCCAACGCCAACCGCCAGCGTCGAACCCGTCTGAACGACGGGTGTTGGTCGAGTAGAAAACCGGCACCTGCTTGCCGTGCGCGGCGCTGATCAGGCGCTGGATCACGGCGATCGCATCCCAAGCGACGGCGCCGCAGGAGTTGCGCCAAGTCTTGATCGACTCGAGCAACGGCTCCGACTTCTCTCCACAAAAGTTATAGCTGACATCGACGATCATCAGCGCAGGCCGGTCGCCAAACCCGACCACGTTGGCATAGCCGGCCGCCGCCATCGCTCGCCGATCGTCTTCGGTCCAATATCGTTCCCAAATACGCGTGCTCATGGCGCTCGACCGGTGCTGTTGCCAACGGCTTCGTTCCAACCGTTTGGTCAACTCGTATAGGAGCTCATACGCGGTAACCATAGTCAAGCTCGGGCCGCCGGCGCCGCACCTTCCCGCGGCGGCGATGGGCCAGGGCTCATCGCGAGGAACATCGTTCCGACGAGTTTTTCTCCCGCCGCTCGACTATCGCCGGCAGCTGCCGGCGCCTGGCCCACTGGCCACGATGGGTCAAAGAAACCGCTGGCAATCGCCTGCAGCCAGACGGGGCCGATCATCCGCACGGGGCGGTTGACGATGCTGTGGTTCAGACCCTCGATCCTGATCAGGACATGCCGTCCGACATAGGGCGCCAGTAGCTGACGGGCGGCCTCCATGGACTGGGGCGGGTACACCTCGGCGAGGGTGCCGTTCATATCCCAGATTGGCACGCCGGCTAGTGCGGGGCCAGGCATCGAGGTCGCCATGATGTCGGACAGGATTTGGTTGAAGCCGGCTCGCTTCTATTCGGCCGAGAGGAAGTCCGCCATGTAGAGACGCACGGCGTTTTCGGCGAGGGCGCCGGCATTGTAGACCATGATGGCGTCCTCGACGCCCTTGAACCGCGGCTCGCGCAGCGTCCGCCCATCGAACGTCTGAACGATTGCGGGCGGCGCGTTATGGATCGGGCGGGGCGCCGTTCATTGCGTAGTATGTCCGGATGACTTGGCTGTCGTCGGCCGCGCCGTGGCCGCTTGAGGATGCCGCCAGGAACATTTGATGCGCGAGGGCCGCCAGTGGCAGCGGCGCCTTGATCTCGCGGCCGGCGTCCAGCACGATGCTGAGGTCCTTGACGAAGATGTCGACCGCGCTGGTGACCTCCGGGTCGTGCTCGAGCATGCGGGGACCGCGGTCGCGCAGCATCCAGCTCGAAGCCGCCGAGCCGCCCATGATCTGCAGGATGACGTTCAAATCGACACCGACTTTGGCGGCGAGCGAGAACGCTTCGGCGGCGACAGCGATGTGCACGCCGCAGAGGAGTTGGTTGACGGTCTTGACCACCGCGCCTTGGCCGGGCCGGTCGCCGACGTGAAACACCTTGTCGCCCAGCGCGTCGAGCAGCGGCTTGGCGGCGGCGAAGGTGTCGGCCGGGCCTGCCGCCATGATGGTCAGCGTGCCCGCGGTCGCGCCGGCGACGCCGCCGGAGACTGGCGCGTCCAGGAAGCGGCGGCCGGTGGCCAGCACACGCTCTGCGATTTTTTGCACTGCGCCGGGCGGGCAGGTCGCCATCAGCACCACCAATCCGCCCGCGGCAACGGCTTCGAGCGCGCCATCGGCGAACAGCACCTGCTCTGCCTGCGCCGCATTGACCACCATGAGCAGCAGCGCATCCGCGTCGTGGGCCGCCGCTGCGGCCGAGTCCGCCGCCGCGCCGCCTGACCCGGCGAGCACATCGACCGCCGCGCGCCGCACATCGAATCCGCGCACCGAGATCTGGCGTTGCAAAAGATTGCGCGCCATCGGCAAGCCCATGGCGCCGAGCCCGACGAACCCGACCGTCCTCATGCGGCGAACCAATTCTTCATGCTGCGGACCATGGCCGGCGTGGAGATGCCCTCACGGGCCATTCCGGCCAATTGCTGACTTGTCTCCGCCAGCGTCGCCAGCGCCTGGCCGAACGGCGCCGCCAGCGATGCGATCATCGCCGAGGTGGTCAGGCGCGTCGGGCGTAGATATTTGTTCCGGCTCATGAAATTCTCCCGCTCGCGAGCATGGCCAGCGCCTGCTCCTCGAGAAACGGCACGCCCTTGGCCATCTTGGTATCGCAGATGATGACACGCGGCTTTTGCTCACGCGAGTCGCGGGCCCGGTCACTTCCGAGGACGGCCCGGTGCCGTGCACCCGCCCGGGCAAGCGGAACTGATCCTCGTCAGGCGCGCCGGATGTTCCAGAATAGCGGCATGCCTTTCAGCCCGTCGACCAGGGTGCGGCTCTGTGTCGTCGGCTGGAAATATTGGCCGAGCGGCAGGAACGGAACGTCGACGAAGGCCTGGGCCTGGATTTGCGCGGCGATCTGCTTCTGCGCCGCCGGGTCGGGAGTGGCTAGCCAGGCATCGCGCAGCCGCTCCAGTTCCGGCGCGGTCGGCCAGCCGAACCAGCTGTTTTGCCCGTTGCCGCGCAGGGCGAGATTGCTGGCCGGACTCGACATGTCGGCGCCGGTGAAGGTAGTGACGAAGACGCTCCAGCCGCCATTCTCGGTCGGCGCCTTGCTGGCGCGGCGGCGGATGACGCTGCCCCAGTCGGTCGCCTGCAGATCGACGTTCAAGCCGCAGCGGCGGAACAGGTCGGCGGCGACGTTGCACAAGGCGTTGACGTTCGGGTAGTCGGTGGGCGTCATCACGACCACCTTCTCGCCTTTATAGCCGGCCTGCTCGATCGCGCGCTTCGCGGCCGCGGGGTCGCGCGGCGACTTGAGCGCATCCAGCCCGGCGTCGCTCGCCATGGGGGTGTCGGGGGCGAAATAGCCGATGCCAGTGCGTGACTTGCCGCTAGTGCCGACCACGGCGGTCATGAAATCGGTCTGGTCCAGCGCTAACAGCAGGGCGCGGCGGATCGCCGGATTGTCGAAGGGCGGGAAGAGCTGGTTCATCCGCAGCAGGCCGATATTGCCGGTGACCTCGAGGACGAAGGTGTTCAGCTCCGGCACGCGCTGCATGACCGGCACCAGATCGAACAGGGTCTGTTCCCACCAATCGGCCTCGCCGCGCTGCATGGCCTCCGAAGCGGTGGCGGCATCCGGCATCACCGTCCAGTTCACGCGGTCGAAATGCACGATCTTCGGCCCGGCCGTCCAGTCCGGCGTGCCGTCCGGCCGCGGCTTGTAGCCCGCGAACCGCGCATAGGCGACGTGCGCGCCGACCACGCGCTCATCGGCCAGGAAGCGGAACGGGCCGCTGCCGACCATGTCCGTCACCTGCTTAAAAGGATCGGTGTTCGCCAGGCGCTCGGGCATGATGGGCAGCATGTTGATGCCGATCTTGCCAAGCGCCTCGGGCAGGAGAGGAAAGGGGCGCTTGAGCCGGAACTGGATCGTCCGGTCGTCGGCGGCGGACAACTCGTCGGTCACCAGCATTAACGACTGCCCGAACGCGTCCCGATGGGCCCAGCGCTTTATGCTGGCCACGCAGTCGCGGGCAAGGACCGGGTTATTGTCGTGGAACATCAGCCCGTCGCGCAGCCGCAGGCGCCACAGCTTGCCGTCCTGCTCGACCGTGTGGCCCTCGACCATTTGCGGCTGGATCTGGAACTTGCTGTCCTGCCCATACAGCGTGTCGAACACGAGATACGCGTGGTTGCGCGTAATATAGACCGAGGTCCAGACCGGATCGAGGGCGGTGACATCGGCCTGCGGAATGAAGCGCAGCACGCTCTGGGTCTCCGCCCGCACCAGGCTTGGTGCGGCGAGCCCGGTGGTCAGTGCGGCGGAACCGGCACCCTGGAGAAACCTGCGTCGCTTCATCATAGATCCTTGGTGTCGAGGGCGACCCGATCGAGGTTGAAGGTTACATAGGTTATTTCGGACGCGGGTGATGATTGCAAGCCCCGCGCTCTCGGCCCTAGTTTGCGCCACGTCAAGGGTGAGGCATGATGAACAGTGAGAACCGTTTACCACAAGCCGTACCCGAGTTGATCGACATGGTCGGCGCCCGTTTCGAGCTGCTCCGCATGGGGAGCGATGACGCGGACGGTGACGGGGTAGGATAAGGCGGCTCGCGCGACAGTGGGATGTTTGTTGCGCGGCGTGGCTGTAGGATGGCGGGATGTTCACCGTTGACGAAAATACCGCTGAAGCGATCCGCCGGGCTTGCGAGGATGGGGGCGAGCTGGCCGGCATCGTCGAGTTGCGGCGGCATTGTCCGCTCATTGCCGACAATTCCGATGCAAGGCGCTGCGTGCGGGCGATCGCCGGGTGGAAGCCGATCCCTGATCGGCCCCGTCCGGCGGGCCGGAGAAGGCCGGCGAGCCGGCGGCCAACTTAGCCAGCCGTCATGCGGAAACTTGCGACGCTTTTGGTGTGGCTGTTCTTGGTTTCGGGGGCGGCCGGGCAGGCGGCGGAACCCACGCTCTCGCTCACGCAGGACGGCGTCACGCGGCGCTTCACCGCATCCGAACTGCTGGCGCGGCCGGATGCGGCCGAACTGACCGTTGCGGACGACGTGGCCTATGGGCGAGCCGCCAGCTACCGCGCGGTGCCGCTGCTGGCGCTGCTGGCGGAGTTGCCGCCAGATAGCCGGGCCGACACGCTGGAATCGCGTGCCGCGGACGGTTTCGTGGCGCAGATCCCGCTATCGCTGGTCAAGCGCGCGTCGAGCGGCGGCGCGGTCGCTTGGGTCGCCGTTGAGCCGGCCGGCCAGCGGTGGCCGGGTTTGCCCGGCAAGGCGCAGGGAGCGGGGCCGTTTTATCTCGTCTGGCAGAACCCGGAGCGGTCGGGCGTGACGACCGAGCAATGGCCGTATCAGTTGGCCAGCCTGACCGTCGTCGAGAGCCCGGCGCATCGCTGGCCGCAACTGGCCACCGATCCTTCGCTGCCGCCGGGCGCGCCGGCCCGTCGGGGGGAGATGGTGTTCGCCGCCAACTGCCTGCCCTGCCACCGGCTGAATGGCGGCGGCGCAGGGGAGATCGGCCCCGATCTCGGCCTGCCGATGAACGTGACGGACTACCTGACCGAGAAGGGATTGCGCGCCATCATCCGCGATCCGCGCGCAGTGCGGACCTGGCCGCGGCAGCAGATGCCTGGGTTCGGCCTCGACACGTTGCCGGACTCTGACCTCGACGCGTTGGTCGCTTATCTGCACCAGTCGCAGCCGGCGCCGCGTCAGCCGCCGCGGTAGGCGGTGTAGGCGCCCTGGGTCAGTAGCACAGGCACGTGGAAGTGTTCCTCCGGGTTGGCGACGGCGAAGCGCACCGTCACGATCGGGAGGAAGCTACGGTCGGGGGTGGCGAGGCCTTGGCGCGCCAAGTAGGAAGCCGTGTCCAGCCGCCATTCGTAGCCAGCGGCAATCAGCGCGCCGCCGCCGAGCATCGTCGCCGCGCGCCCGTTTGTGTCGGTGACGAAACTCGCCATGTGCGCGGCCGTCCCGCCCGGCTCGTAGCGCCACAGCTCACCCGCGAGCATCGCGGCCGGCCGGGTCCGGGCGGTGTCCAGCACGTGGAGAGAAATGCCGCCGGTGGGGGCGGGGACGACGCGGTCGAGCAGGCGCATCCAGCTGATAGCTTCGACCTCCCGCAACGCTTCCACCTGCTCGGCCGCCTGCGTGCTGGCTGACCGCCGCTCCATCGCGGCGAAGATCGTGGGGAGCGAGGCGTGCCGGACGGCCAAAATGAAGGGAAAGCCGAACCGCGCCTGGTAGGCGGCATTGCCGGCGTCGAGGTTTGCGACCGCCTCGCCGCCGAGACCGGCGATGCCGGCGGAGCGCTGTTCGGCCGTCGACTCAGCCGTCGTGCCGCGCCGCAGCGTCGCGGGCGACAAGGCCGGGTGGCCGCGCAGCAGCTCGATTTGGGCCTCGGGCGACGCCGCATATAGCCGGGCGAGCATGGCGGCATGCAGCGCCGTCAGGCTCGCAAATGGCCGGATGGCGGCCAGCCCCTCGGTCACCCAGGGCGCGTTTTCGAACATCGGCGCGACCAGGCTGGCGAATTCGTCCGGCGAGGCCGCGTTCATGTCGGCGAGCGTGATGCGATGCTCCGTCAAATCGGCCTCCTAGCTCACATGGCGTGAGAACTGGCCGCTCGCTCTATCAGGCTACCTCCGCTGCGTCTGCTGATAGCTCAAAGTGTTCGGCAAGCGCATCGATCGGAGCGCGCTGAAGCGCTTGACTCGAATGCATACAAGCTGTCCTATCATCCTCAGAGGACGCCGGCACGCATCGTCGTCCCTGGGAGGGTGCGCGATGATGATGCTGGAGTGGCAGGGCAAGGCCCTCTTGCGTGAGGGCGGACTTCCGGCGCCGCCGGGTCAAGTCGTCGGCAGTGCCGCCGAGCTTGCCGCGCTGCCACATCCGGTTGCGGTGAAGGCCCAGGTGCGCAGCGGCGGACGGGGCAAGACCGGCGGCGTGGTTCGCGCGGCGACCCTGCCGGAGGCGCAAGCTGCAATCCAGCGGCTGATGACGTTGCGCTTCGACGGCGAAACTCCCGAAGCGGTGCTGGTCGAGAAATGGCAGCCGTATCAGCGCGAACTCTACCTGTCCGTCGTCGTGGACGGCGCCGCTTCGGGCTACGCGCTGCTGTATGCGCCGCAGGGCGGGGTGGAAATCGAGAGCGGCGCGCCGCCGGCTCGCTACGATATCGGGCCAGCGCACGGCTTTCGCGCCTGGCGCTTCCGCGACGCGATCGCCGCGGCCGAGCCCGACATCGCGGTGCGCGAACGGGTCGTCGCGCTGGGCGAGCGCCTGGTCCGGCTGGCCGCCGGGCGCGACTGCACGACGATCGAGATCAATCCGCTGGTCGTGCTCGAGGACGGCAGCCTGCTCGCGCTCGATGCCAAGATCGTGCGCGATGATTGGGCGCATTTCCGCCAAGCCGATATCGCGGCGATGCTCGACGCCGCCAAGCGACGCGAGGACGAGAAGCTGCAAGCCTGCCTCGACATGCAGCACATGTACGTCCGGCTCGACGGCGACGTGGCGCTCATTTCCGGCGGCGCCGGCATGACCATGGCGGCGATGGACATGATCAAGGACGCGGGCGGAGCGCCGGCCTGCTTCATGGATTGCAGTCCCGGCCCGGCCTCGACGCGCGGATACACGCCCGCCTTCGCCATGCTCGACGCCGACCCGGCCGTGAAAGTGATCCTCGTCAGCGTGTTCGGCGGCGGCACGCATATGGACCGCGTGGCGTCAGCCATGCGCGACATCATGCCGACCCGCACCAGCCAGAAGCCGGTGGTGTTCCGTCTCGACGGCACGCATGTGGACCAGGTGGACGGCATCCTCGCCGACATCGGCGCCTTCAACCACCCCTCACTGGAGTCCGCGGTCACCGAGGCCGTGCGCCTCGCCGGAGCGCAAGCCGCATGAGCATCCTCCTGCATCGCAGCACGCGCGTGATGATCCAGGGCATCACCGGGCAGATGGGGCGCTTTTCCGCCCGCGACTTGCGCGCCTACGGCACCCAGGTGGTGGCGGGCGCCGTGCCTGGGCGCGGCGGGCAGGAGGTGGATGGAATCCCAGTCTTCTCGAGCCCGCGCGAGGCCGTCGAACATGCCGGCGTGGACGCCACGCTGGTCTACGTCCAGCCCGCCGGCATCATGAACGCGGCGATCGAAGCGATCGAGCAAGGCGTCAAGCTGGTGGTCGCCACGGCCGACGAGGTTCCGGTGCAGGACTGCATCGAAATGCGTGCCGCCGCCCGCGCGAATGGCGCGCATTTCGTCGGGCCAAACAGTCCCGGCATCATCTCGCCCGGTCAGGCCAAAATGGGCTTCATGCCGAGCTTCTGCTACGCGCCGGGCGATGTCGGCGTGATCTCGCGCAGCGGCTCGCTGTCCTACGAGGTCTGCCAGCGCATGACCCGCGCCGGCATCGGCCAGACCACCGTCATCGGCATCGGCGGCGACCCGGTGAAGGGCACCAACGCGGCCGAGGCGCTCGAATTGTTCCATGCCGACCGAGAGACGCGCTGCATCGTCTTCTTGGGCGAGATCGGCGGCGTCGAGGAACAGGCGGTCGCGTGCTATGCGGGCCGCCCCGGCGCAAAGCCCGTCGCCGCGCTCATCGTCGGCCGAACGGCGCCGCCGGGCAAGAAGATGGGCCATGCCGCCGCCCTGGTCGGCTCGGCTGCCGATACGCCGGAGGCCAAGGGACGCATCATGCGCGGGGCCGGGGTGTTCGTCGCCAACGGCCTCGGCGACATCGTCGCTTGCGTCAAGGCCGCCCGCGACCGCGCGCCGGCCAGCCTCGCCGCCGAATGAAAAGAAGGGAAACGTCTATGAACGAAATTAGCACTATCGGCACCGATACCAGCGATATCAGCCACGATGCGCCGGAAGGCCTGATCACCAAGGAGGTGATGGATGCCGCCCGGGCGATGATCGGCCTCAAACTGCGTCCCGAGCAGTATTTGCGCGACGCTTCCGTCGACACCATCACCAATTTCTCCAACGGTATCGGCGACCTCAACCCGTTGTTCCGCGATCAGGAATACGCCCGCTGGACCCGGTTCGGCGGCCTGGTCGCGCATCCCTGCTTCCCATGGGTGCATCATTGGCCTGGCCGGTCCTATTGGGGCCTGCCCGGCGTGCACGGGTTTGGCGTCGCCATCGATTGCGAATTCTTCCGCAACGTCCGCCCCGGCGACCGGATCAACATCTGGAACCGCGTGATCGACGTGCAGGAGAAGCAATCCCGCTTCTCCGGCACCATGGCGATGCAGTATCTGGAGTCGACATACACCAATCAGCGCGACGAAATCCTATGCCGGGCGCTGAGTTATACTGCGCGACATGAGCGCAAGGCGTCGCGTGACAAGAACAAGTACAAGGACGTCGTCTCGCACACCTACACGCCTGAAGAGCTGGCCGAAATCGACCGCAAAGTCCTCGGCGAGAAGATCCGTGGCCAGGAGACCCGCTACTTCGAGGATGTGCAGCCAGGCGAGACGGTGGACGAAGTCGTGCGTGGCCCGCTCTCGCTGTCCGACACCACCGGCTTCGTCGTCGCGTCCGGCCGCGGCCACGCGCACGGCGTGATGCTGCGTCATGCGGTCCGCCACCCGAAACACTACATCCGCAACGCCGAGGCGGGCGGCGGGGTGGAGTATACCGGCATCGGGCATCACCGGGAGAGCTTTGCCCGCCGGGTCGGCGTGCCGGGGATGTATGACTACTTGCCGCAGCGCGCCGCCTGGGTCGGTAGCATGATCACGAACTGGATGGGGGACGACGCGGTCATCAAGCGCCTGCGGGCGGAGGCGCGGCTGTTCAATATTCAAGGCGATACGACTTATATCCGCGGCAAGGTCGCCCGCAAATACGTCAAGGATCGTTGCGCCCTTGTCGATATCGAGATCGAAGGCATCAACCAGTCCGGCAAAGTCACCACGCCGGGCATGGCCACCGTGATGCTGCCGTCCCGCGATATCACCTCCAGGCTGCCGTTGGACGGCACCGTGATCGACCTCGAACTGCCCACGGTGCGCTGATGGCGCCGCCCACCCTGTTCCTCGTGATGGACATGATCAACGATCTCGTCCATGCCGACAGCAAGGTGGCGCAGCAGCGCTACCTTGCGCCGCTCGAGGCGGGGCGGGTGATCGAGAACACCGCGGAAGCCCTGCGCCGGGCCCGCGCCGGCGGCAGCCGGGTGGGCTACGTGCGGATCGGCTTCTCGCCCGATTACCGCGAGTGCCCGCCGAATTCCGGCGTGTTCTCCGGCTCGCGCAAGGCGGGCATCTTCAAGCTCGGCACATGGGGAACCGAGGTGCATCCGGACCTCGCCCCGCTGCCGGGGGATTTCGACATCGTCAAGCATCGGGTGAGCCCGTTCTATGGCACGACGCTCGAGCTCATCCTGCGGACGCATGGCATCAACCGTCTCGTGCTGTGCGGCATCTCCACCACCGGCGTGGTGACGTCCGGCGTGCGCGAGGGACATGACCGCGACATCGACATCACCGTGCTGGACGATTGCTGCGCCGCGCTGTCCCCGGAACAGCACCGCAACGCGATCGAGGGGTTCGGACGTTTGGCGCAGATCGCCACGTCGCGCACGGTGGAATTCGGCTGATGTCCGAAGCGATCGGCCCGCTGTATCGCCGAACCTATTTGCTGCTGCGCGAGCGCATCCTGGCCGGCGAATGGGGCAGTGGCGCACTATTCCCGACCGAGCAGGAACTGTGCCAAGGCCTCTGCGTGTCCCGCGTCACGGTCCGCCGGGCGCTGGAGATGCTGGCGGCGGACAACATGCTGCAGCGCTTCCAGGGCCGCGGCTCGATCGTCACGCAGAGCGTGTTTCCGCGCCCGGTGCGGGCCAGCATCAGCGGCCAGATCGACAATGCCGAAGATTTGGGCCGTCGCACCAAGGTCAAGCTGCTGCATTTCGGGGCAGCCTTGCCGCCGCCGCCGGTGGCCGAAGCGTTCGGCGCCGCACCCGGCGAGAAGCTGCACCGCAACGTCCGCCTGCGCAGCCGCGACGGCGCACCGGTCAGCCACGTGACAAGTTGGCTGCCGGCTGACGTCGCTCGGCGGATCAGCCGGGCCGACCTGCTGAGCTCGCGGCCGATCCTGGCAATGCTGCAGGGGATGTTCACCCTGGCGGGCGCCGACCAGGTCATTTCCGCCACCTTGGCCGATGGGAAAGTCGCCGAGTTGCTGGCCCTGCCGCCCGGGGCGCCGCTGCTGGAGGTCACCCGCACCGTCAACCGCGTGATGGACGAGAACGACAGCAGCGCGCCGGTCATGGTGAGCCTCGCACTCTACAATCCGAGCCTATACCGCTACCGGCTTCGGCTCGACGACCCGGAAGCCGATCTCTGGGAAGCCGGCTTCCATGCCTGACAACAATGATGACGGCTCACATCACCGGAAGGGCCGCACGGAACCAATGGGAGAACGACCATGTGGAGATGGAGCTGCTTGCTGCTGGCCTTGATGCTGGCCACGTCTCATTCGCCGGCCGCGCGAGCGGAGAAACTCACGATCATCGTCGGCGGCCTGGAGCGGCAGATCAACCTGCCGGCCACGCTGGCCGAGCGCCTCGGCTTCTATAAGGAGGAGGGGCTCGACGTCGACCTGGTCGGCACCACGGCCGGGGTGGACGCGGAGAACGAGCTGCTGGCCGGTGCGGTTCAGGCGGTGGTCGGCTTCTACGATCACACGATCGATCTGCAGTCGAAAGGCAAGAACCTGGTCGCCATCGTCCAGTTCCTGCAAGTCCCTGGCGAGGCCGAGATGGTCAAAGCCGGGGCCGACAGCCCGAAAACTTTGGCGGATCTGAAGGGCAAGACGTTCGGCGTTACCGGCCTCGGTTCGTCGACCGACTTCCTGACGCGTGCGCTGCTCGCGCGTGCCGGGCTGAAGCCGGGGGAGTACAGCCTGCTCACTGTCGGCGCCGGCAATTCGTTCATCGCCGCGCTCAAACAGGGCGAGATTGCCGCGGGGATGACCACGGAGCCGACGATCGGCCGGCTGCAGAAAACCGGGCAGGCGAGGGTGCTGATCGACCTGCGGACGCCGCAAGGGTGCAGGGACGCGCTCGGCGGGGTGTATCCTGCTTCCTCGCTCAACGTGCCGGCCGCGTGGCTGGCGACGCATAAGGAGACCGCGCAAAAGCTAGTGAACGCTTACGTCAAGACGTTGCACTGGATCGCCTCGCACGATGCGGCCGCCATCGCCGATGCCGTGCCGCAGGATTACTGGGCCGGCGACAAGGCGCTCTACATCTCGAGCCTTGCCGAGGGGAAGGCGATGTTCACCCCGGATGGCCGCATGCCAGAGGGCGGCCCCGAGACCGTGCTATCGGTGATGCGCGCGGCCTCGCCGGCGCTACAGGGCAAGACCATCGACCTCGCCAAGACCTACACCACGGAATTCGTGGATGCGGCGGCGAGGACGCAATGACCAGGAAAACGCAATGATGAGATCGGCCGCGCTCGAGCTGCAGGGCGTGACCCACCGCTTCGCCACTCCGGAGCGGCGATTGATGACGGCGCTGCACGACATCGACCTGACGGTGGGCGAGGGGGAGTTCGTCGGCATCGTCGGTCCCACCGGCTGCGGCAAGTCGACCTTGCTGGGCCTGATCACTGGGCTGCTCGAACCCAGCCGGGGCAGCGTGCGCGTCTGGGGCCAGCCCGTGCGAGGCATTCCCGCCGGGCTTGGCGTCGTCTTCCAGAGCGACGCGCTATTCCCGTGGCGCTCCGTGCTGGACAATGTGGCGGCCGGGCCGCGGTTCCGGGGTGCGTCGCGGCGGGACGCCTGTACAAGGGCCCGCGCCTGGCTCGCCCGCGTCGGCTTGGAGCGATTTGAGGCGCATCATCCGCACCAGCTCTCCGGCGGGATGAAGAAGCGCGTGGCGCTGGCGCAAACCTTCGTCAACGAGCCGCGCCTGTTGCTGATGGACGAGCCGTTCAGCTCGCTGGATGTGCAGACCCGCACCGTGATGCAGGACGAGTTGCTGGCGCTTTGGTCGGGGAGCGGCGCGTCGGTGCTGTTCGTCACGCATGATTTGGAGGAGGCGGTGGGGCTCGCCGACCGGGTCATCGTGCTGACTGCGGGCCCGGCGACGATCAAATCGGTCTACGATGTTCCGCTCAAGCGGCCCCGCATCATGGCCGAGCTGCGCTACGACCCTGAATTCACCACGATCGCCCGCGCGATCTGGGACGATTTGCGGGCCGAGGTCCGGCTCGGCCAAGCGATCGAGGGCCGTGCCGCATGAGCCATGTCAGCGCCGAGCCAAGACCCGTTTCGCTTGCGGATGATGCCGAACTTGCGGCTTTGGTGAGGCGTCCCGGCCATTATGTGCTCAAGATCCGCCTGCTGCAGCTCGCCGTGCTGGTGGCTTTCCTCGGCGGGTGGGAGGCGGCAGCGCGCACCGGGCTGATCGACCCGTTTTTCTTTTCCATGCCGACCGCCATTGCCGATCAGCTCGTCGTTTGGGTCACCCAGGGCACCTCGCTCGGCCCGCTCTGGACGCAAGTCCTCGTCACCTTGGAGGAAACCTTCCTCGGCTTCCTGATCGGCGCGGGAGCGGGCGTCGTCTGCGGCATCGTGCTCGGACGATCGCAAGTGCTGGCAGATATTTTTGGTATTTACATCCGGGTTGCGAACTCGGTGCCGCGGGTTGTGCTGGGCTCGATCTTCATCATCGCGTTCGGCCTAGGGATGGCGTCGAAAGTGGCGCTTGCCGTCGTCATGGTGTTCTTCATCGTGTTCGCCAACGCCTTCCAGGGCGTGCGGGAAGCCGATCGGGCGATGATCGCCAATGCGCGCATCCTCGGCGCCTCGCGCTGGCAGATCACCGTCGCGGTCGTGGTCCCGAGCGCGCTCACCTGGATCCTCGCGAGCCTGCGTGTCAGCTTCGGCTTTGCCCTGGTCGGCGCCGTGGTTGGCGAGTTCCTCGGCGCGCGCAGCGGTATCGGCCTGCTGATTGCCACGGCGCAAGGCGCGTTCAACCCTGGGGGTGTCTTCGCCGCGATGATCATCCTGGCCGTGGTCGCGCTCGCGGCCGATTACGCCCTAAGCTGGGTCGAGCGGCATTTCGTCGCCTGGAAACCGACTGCGTGATGGATGGCTTCACTGATTTACGGCATTTCTTCAATCCACGCTCCGTGGCGCTGGTCGGCGCGACCGATGACCTGACGAAATTCGGCGGCCGCTGCCTGCAATTGCTCGGGCGCTTTGGGTTTGCGGGGCGGATCTACCCGGTCAATCCGCGCCGGACGGAGATCGGCGGCCTCACCTGTTATCAGAGTGTCGCGGCGTTGCCGGAAGCGCCGGACCATGTTGGCGTCGTCGTTCCGTCGGCGAGCGTGCTGCCGGTGCTGGAGGCGTGCGCCGAGCGTGGCGTCAAGTTCGCGACGGTTTTCACTGCCGGGTTCCTGGAGACGGGAACGGCGGAGGGAAGGGCGATGCAGGCGGATATCGCCGCCTTGGCCCGGCGCACCGGGCTGCGGATCATGGGCCCGAATTGCAACGGGCTGATCAATTTTGTCGACGGGTTCGCGCTCACCTCGACCGCCGCGGTCGCTGGGGCGCGGGCGGCGGCCGGCAATGTGGGCGTTGTGGCCCATAGTGGCGGGCTCGGGCAGGTCAACGTCATGTGGCGGGCGCAGCAGGCCGGCGTGCCGATCAGCTACGAGGTGAGCTGCGGCAACGACGCCGACCTCGATGCGCTCGATTTTGCGCATTTCATGGTCGAGGACCCGGCGACGGAGGTCGTCCTGCTGCTGGCCGAGCGCATCTCGAGCGGCCGCAAGCTGGCCGCCTTGGCGACCCGCGCGGCGGAGCTGCAGAAGCCGATCGTGGTGCTCAAGCTCGGGCGCACCGAAGCGGGCAGCAGGGCGGCGGCCTCGCACACCGGGGCCGTCACCGGCGCGAACACGGTGCACGACGCGGCCTTCCGCGAATACGGGTTGATCCGGGTCGATGATTGCAACGAGCTGTATGAGACGGCCATGCTGCTCCGCCGCCGGACGCTTCGCCCGGCCGGGCGGCGGCTCGGCGGCATGGCGGTCTCCGGCGGCAACGCCGTGCTGCTCACCGATCACGGCGCGCTGGCCGGGCTGGAATGGCCGGACTATGCGGAGACGACACAGCAAGCCTTGGCCGAGTATCTGCCGGGGTTTGGGCACGTGACCAACCCGACCGACCTGACGGCGGCGGCGATCGGTCAGCAAGACGTGTTCGGCAAGGTGCTCGACATCATCACGGCGGACGCGAATGTGGACGTGATGGTCCCCATCCTGACCTTTGCCAGCCGCCGCGAGATCGAGCGGGTGATCGAGGCCGGGCAGACTGCGCCCAAGACCGTGGCGGTGCTCTGGTCCGGCGGCTGCAACGACGATCCGAGTGTCGGGCCGTCCCGCTTCGCCGCGGCCGAGGTGCCGATGTTCCGCGACACCATGCCGCTGCTCAAGGCCGTGCGGCGCGCGGCCGATTACACGGCGTTTCTGCAGGCGCGTGCGGGACGGCAGGCTCCGGTGCGGCCCCCGGGCGTGGATCGCGCGAGAGCGCAGGCATTGCTGCAAGCTGGCAGCATGACCGAGCGCGACAGCAAGGCGGTCCTCGCCGCGTATGGGCTGCCGGTGACGCAGGAGGGGCTCGCCAGGAGCGCCGAGGAAGCCGTGGCGCTCGCCGCAGACCGGGTGGTGGCGATGAAGATCGAGAGCCCGGATATCGCGCATAAATCGGAGAGCGGCGGCGTCCGCCTCGGCGTCACCGGCGCCGGGGCGGTGGCGGCTTCCTTTCAAGAAATCATGGAAGCGGCGCGAAGCTACGCGCCGAATGCGCGGCTGAATGGGGTGCTGATCCAGGAGATGGCGCCGCCGGGGACGGAAGTGATGCTGGGAATGCAGCGCGACCCGGTATTCGGGCCGGTGATCGCCGTAGCGCTGGGCGGGATCTTCGTCGAAATCCTCGCCGACGTGGCCCATCGGCTGGCGCCGGTCACGCAGGCGGATGCGCTCGAAATGCTGCGCGAGTTGAAGGGGTTTGCTGTGCTGAAGGGTGCGCGTGGCCGGCAGGCTGCCGACATCCCGGCGCTTTGCGCGGCGATCGTGCGGCTCTCCTGGCTGTCCCATGATCTTGGGGATGCGTTGCTGGAGTTGGACGTCAACCCGGTGATCGTCGGGCCGGCCGGCGCCGGGTTGCGCGTGGTGGATGCGCTCATCGTGGGGGCGGCTTGAACCCGGAATTGCGGATCGAGCTGGATGCGGCGTCCGGCGTCACGGTGCTGACGATCGACCGGCCGCGCACTGCCAACGCGATCGACCCGGCGCTCAGCCGGGCCGTCTGCGGCGCCCTGCACGCGGCGCAGACCGACAAGGCGCAGCGTGCGGTCGTGCTGACCGGCGCCGGCGAGCGCGCCTTTTGTGCCGGCGCCGACCTGGGCAACCCTGGCAAGCTCCTGCCACAAGCGCTCGCGGAGCAGCGGGCGGTGGCGCTTTCCGCCGTGCTGGATGCCATGCTCGACTTCGATAAGCCGCTCGTTGTCGCCGCGAATGGCGCAGCCGTCGGCGCCGGCGCCATGCTGGCGTTGCTCGCCGACCGCTTGGTCATGGCTGAGGGCACAAGGCTGGTGTTCCCGGAGATCGATGTGGGGACGCCCACCCTGCTCGGGCTGGCGATCGTGACTGATCTGGCCGGCAGCGCGCTGGCGGCCGACTTGGTGCAGTCTGGCCGCGCGATGCCGGCCGAAGAGGCCTGCGCGCGGGGCTTGGCAACCGTGGTGCCACGGTCGGAGCTGGACCGGGCCGCCCGCGAAGCCGCCGCCGCGCTCGCCGCCAAGCCGCAAATGGCGTTCGCCACCAACAAAGCTTGGATCCAGGATCGGCGTCGAGAGGCGCTTGTTCGTGCCAGGGCGGAAACCAGGCGCACCCGGGCGCAGGTCCTGGGGGCGACGGCGTGATCCCCATGCTGTCAGCCGAGTTGGAAGAGATGCGTGCCGGACTGCGCCGCTTCACCGAGCGCGAATTGGAGCCGCTGGCGCGGCAGATGGACGCGACTGGGCAGGTGCCGGAGGCGGCGACGCAGAAGCTGCGGGACGCCGGCTATCTCGGCGCGCGGCTCGGTGAGGCGCAGGGCGGGGCCGGGCTGGGCCTTTCGGCCTACTGCCTGATCGTGGAGGAGCTGAGCCGCTCGCATCGCTATTTCACATCCATTTTGGACTATTCCAGCGGCCTGACGCCGATGGCGATCGGCCGGCACGGCACGGCGGCGCAACAGGCTCGCTTGCTGCCCGGCCTCGTCACCGGGCGCACGCAGGCGGCCTTTGCGCTGACCGAGCCGGATGCCGGCTCGGATTCCGCGGCCATGCGCACGAAGGCGGTGCGTGACGGCACCGATTGGGTGATCGACGGTCGTAAGCACTACATCAGCGGCGGCGGCTCGGCCGATTTCATCCTATTGATGGCGGTGACCGATCCGCAAAAGCGGGCGCGCGGCGGCATCACCGCTTTCTTGATCGAACGGGGCACGCCGGGCTTCACGGTGACGCGCGAAGAGGAGACGATCGGCTCGATCGTCCGGCTGGCGGAGCTGACGTTCGAGTCCTGCCGCATCCCCGAGGATGCGGTGCTCGGCAATGCCGGCGAGGGGTTTGCGATCGCCATGGAGTCGCTGACCGATGGGCGTCTGGGAGTGTCCGCGGCGTGCATCGGTGCTGCAGACCGGTTGCTCGAAATGGCCGTCGAGCATGCGCGTACCCGGAGCACGTTTGGCAAAATGCTGTCGGAGCGGCAGGCGATCCAATGGATGCTGGCCGACTCCGCCGTCGAGCTGCAGGCGGCGCGGGCGCTGTTGTACGATACGCTGCGCCGGGTCGAAGCGGGCGACGAGATCGGCGCGGCCGCCAGCATGTGCAAGCTGTTCTGCTCGGAGATGGTCGGGCGGGTCGCCGACCGGTCGGTGCAGATCCATGGCGGGATGGGGCTCGTGCGCAGCTACCCGGTGGAGCGGTTCTACCGCGACATCCGCCACTACCGGGTCGGCGAGGGCACGTCGGAGATCCATCGCATGCTGATAGCCCGGTCGCTGATCGGTAAACCGGGTGCCTCGAGATGAGCGAGCCGGTGCTGCTGGAGTGCCAAGGGCCCATCGCCTGGGTCACGCTCAACCGGCCGGAGGCGATGAACGCGATCAGCCAGGCGATGCGCGACGCCCTGCCGCGCCTGCTGCGAGAGGCGGATGCCGACCCCTCGATCCGCGCGACGATCATCCGCGGCGCCGGGCCGAAGGCCTTCTGCGCCGGCGCCGACATCAAGGAATTCGGCAAAGTCGATGACCTGCAGGCCGAACGGGAGAAGCGCGTCCGGCATCACTGGTCCCAAGTGTTCCTCGAGTTGCGCAAACCGGTGATTGCCGCCGTGCACGGCTATTGCCTGGGCGGCGGGCTCGAGCTGGCGCTGGCCTGCGATATCCGCGTCGCCTCGGAAGACGCCAGCTTCGGCTTCCCCGAGCCGACCCGCGGCATCATCACCGGCGCCGGCGGCTCACCGCGGCTGGCCCGCGTGATCGGGCTGGGGCGCGCGCTGGACTTGGCGCTGACCTGCGAACGGATCGACGCCGCCGAGGCGCATCGGATCGGCCTGGTGTCCCGCGTCGGACCAGCGGGCGAAGTGGACGCGCTCGCGGAGCGGACGGCGCGCGCGATCGCCGAGACGGCGCCGCTCGCCTCGGTCGCCACCAAGGAAGTGCTGCAGCGCGGAGCGGATTTGAGCCTCGCCGCGGCGATCCGGCTGGAGACCGATGTGGGCGTGGCGTTGCTGGGCACGGCAGACCGGCTAGAGGCCGCCGCCGCATTCCGCGAGAAACGCAAGCCTCGCTTCGAGGGAAGGTGAGCGGTGCACGCGCCGCTGGCCCAGGTGGTCGACCTGACCAAGCGGTTCCAGAGCCGCAGCGGCGACGTGACCACCGCGCTCGACCGCGTCAGCTTCCAGATCGAGCGCGGCGAGTTCGTCTCCGTGGTCGGCCCCAGCGGCTGCGGCAAGAGCACGTTGCTGGCGATCCTGGCCGGGGTGCTGCCGCGCAGCGAGGGCGAAGTGATGCTGAACGGCAAGCCGGTCGAGGGGCCAAGCCGGGAGGTGGGCGTGGTGTTCCAGGAGGCGCTGCTGCTGCCGTATCGCACGATCCTGCAAAACGTGTTGCTGCCCGCAATCGTGCACCGGCTGCCGATGCCACAATATGCGCCCCGCGCGCAGGATTTGCTGGCGTTGACCCATCTGCAAGGGTTCGGTGACAAATACCCGAGCGAGCTGTCCGGCGGGATGCAGCAGCGGGCGGCGATTGCGCGCAGCTTGTTGCTGGACCCGTCGTTCCTGTTGATGGATGAGCCGTTCGGCGCGCTCGATGCGATGACGCGCGAACAGATGAACCTCGATTTGCTGGATATTTGGAGTGCTGCGCGCAAAACCGTGCTGCTGATCACGCATTCGATTGCGGAATCCGTGTTCCTGTCGGACCGCGTGGTGGTGATGTCGCCGCGGCCGGGCCGGATCGTGGATATTATGGATATCGACCTGCCGCGGCCGCGCGCGCTCGACATGCAGGCGACGCCCGAGTTCGGGGCTTATGCCAGGCGGATCCGCCAGCGTCTCGAGTTGCGCGGCGGCTGACGGGAGGATTGTGTATGTCGGAGCTGGTTGGCGAATTCGCGAGGCCTGCCAAAGCCGCCCGGAAACGGCGCGGCTTGTGGCAGTCGCTGCAGTTGCCGCTCTCGGCGGTGCTCCTGCTCTTGCTCTGGCAGGGTGCGGTGACGCTGTTCAACGTGCCGGTGTTCATCGTCCCGCCGCCCTCCGACGTGGCTGCCTCGCTCGTCGGCATGTTCACCGGCGACTTGCTGCTGCCCAATGCGGGCGTGACGCTGTTCGAGGCGCTGGCCGGGTTCGCGATCGCGGTGGCGGCCGGGTTGGGCTTTGCCGTCCTGATCGTCGAGTCGCCGACCTGCGAGCGGGTGATCTATCCGTATTTTGCCGGCCTGCAGTCGATGCCCAAGGTCGCGATCGCGCCGTTGATCGTGATCTGGTTCGGCTATGGGCTCAGCTCGAAAGTCGTGCTGGCGGCGCTGCTCGCGTTCTTCCCGATGCTGATCAATTGCGTGCAGGGTTTGAAGGCGGCCGATGCCGGGCGGCTCAAGCTGATGCGGGCGCTGGACGCGCCAGCCTGGCAGGTGCTGCGCCATGTCCGCATCCCGTATGCGATGCCGTTCTTCCTGGCTGGGCTGGAGCTGGCGGGGATCTATTCGCTGCTTGGCGCCATCGTCGGCGAGTTTGTCGGCGCCAAGGCGGGGCTCGGCTACTGGATGATGGCGATGAACATGAACGTGGACACGTCCGGTTCGTTTGCCCTGCTGGTGCTGCTCGCCGCCTATGGCATCGTGCTGCAGCGCTTTGTCGGCTGGATCCGGCGGCGAACGCTGTATTGGGCGCAAACCGATAGTCAGGCGCGAAGCCCGCGCGTGTAAGGGAGAGAGATCATGCAGTCCCGCCGCGAACTGCTCACCGCCGCACTTCTGGCGCTGGCCGCGCCGGTTCGGGCGGCCGACCTGCAATCCGTGACGATCAATTACGGGGTGCCGCAGATCCCGATCTCCACGGCGCCGATCTTCGCGGTGCCGAAAGCGATGGGGTTCTGGGCGGACCAGGGGCTCGATGTCGATATCGAGGGCGCCCAGGGCGCCGGGCCCGCGCTGCAGCAACTGCTCGCCGGCCGGGTGCAGATGACGTTCACCGGGCTGCCGGCGGCGATGGAGCTGATCAACAAGGGCGCGCCGATCAAGATCGTCGCCAGCGTCTATGGGCAGAACCTGTTCTACCCCGTCGTATTGGCGGATTCGCCGGTCAGCAGCGTCGAGGAATTGAAGGGCAAGACCATCGGGGTGACCGGGATCGCGTCCACCAATGCGCTCTGGATCCGCGCGATCCTCGGCAGCTATGGCATCGCCGGCAACGATATCCACCTCGTCGCGACCGGTGACGGCGCCAGTGCGGCGGCCGCGCTGGTCAACCACCAGGTGGACGCGCTGCAGCTTGTCGAAGCCGATTACGACCGCTTCGAGACGCTCGGCATCAAGCTCAAGCGGCTCGATACGGCGCCGATCCTCAAGCAGCTCTCCTTCGTGCAGGGATTGGTGGTGGCGCAGAGCAGCATCGACCACGATCCGACGCTGGTTGCCAAGCTGCTGCGCGGGATCGTCGAGGCCACGATCTACTGCCAGGCGCATCCGAAGGACGCAGTGCGCATGCAGTGGAAACTGTATCCAGAAAGCAAGCCGAACGGTGACCCGGTCAAAGCCATGCAAGGGAATGAAACGGTGCTGAAGCATCAAATCTCCCGCTACACGCTGGAGACGATGGGCCAATTCGGCGCCGCAGCCCCCGGCGCGGTGGAGGCGGCCCGCGACACGCTGTTCAAGCTCGGCCAGCTCACCAAGTCGCTGCCGGCCGATCGCTACTTCGACCCGCAATTCCTGCAAGCCGCCAACGACGTCGACAAGGCGAAAATCATCGCCATGCCGCCGCATCTTTGACCGAGGGAGCGACACCAATGGCGATGCGGCTTTGGCACCAGAGCATGACGGTTCTCAGCGACCTGCCTGGATACGAGCAGGCACTGCGCGAGCGGATCGACACGGTGGTCCGCGAAGGCACCGAGGTGGTGCTGCACGGTTTCCTGCCCGGCTCGTTTCCCGCCAACTATCCGGGGCCCGATATTGCCTATGACTACCTGTATTGGCTGCACAGCAACCAGTGGATCGCCGCCGCGCTGACCGCGGAAAAGCAGGGTTATGACGCGATGGTGCTGGGCAGCATGCCCAGCCCGATGATCCGCGAGATGCGCACCCTGGTGGATATCCCGATCGTCGGCTACGGCGACGCGGTGTTCCGGCTAGCCGGCATGTACGGCAGGAGATTTGGCGTGCTGTTCTTCAATGTCGAGCGCGCCGAGTTCTGGCCGGAGCGGGTCCGCCAATGGGGCCTGGCCGAGACGTTCGTGGGCGTGCTGCCGGCCGGCGTCAGCTTCAACGAGGTGGTCGCCGGCCACGCCGACCCGGCCAAGCGCGACGAGGTGGTCAAGCGGGTCATCGCGTCCGGCGAGACCTTGGCCCGCGAGCACGGCGCGGACGTGATCGTGCCGGGGGAAATGCCGCTGAACCTGCTGCTCGCGCGCGCCGGGGTCAGCCAGATCGCCGGCGCGACGGTGATGGACGGGCTGGCGGCGGTGTTCAAGATGGCGGAGCTCGCGGTCGATCTGCGCCGCACCAGCGGGATGATGCAAAGCCGCCGCGGCTTCTTCCATGCCGCGCCGAACCGGGAACGGGTGGAAGAGGCGCTCCGTTTCTATGGGTTGGACCATCTGGAGCAGAAGTTTGCTGAGATCGGATAGCC
This sequence comes from Acetobacteraceae bacterium, assembly GCA_965276815.1. Taxonomy (GTDB): domain Bacteria; phylum Pseudomonadota; class Alphaproteobacteria; order Acetobacterales; family Acetobacteraceae; genus JAVVHH01. The sequence continues at coordinate 326,220 of CBDIBE010000008.1, forward strand.
TGATGCTGCAGAATCGCCGCACTTTCCTGGCGACGGCCGCTGTTGCGCTGGGCGCGCCCGCGATCGTGCGCGCGCAGGCGCAGACTACGCTCAAGCTGATCCCGCAATCCGACCTGGCCGTCGTCGATCCGATCTGGACCACCGCGTACGTCACCCGCAACCACGCCTACGCCGTGTTCGACACGCTGTACGGCCAGGATTCGAGCTTCCGGGCGCAGCCACAAATGCTGGCCGGGCATACGACGGAGGATGACGGGAAGCTTTGGCGGCTGACGCTGCGGGATGGGTTGCGGTTTCACGACAACACGCCAGTGCTGGCGCGGGACTGCGTTGCCAGCGTCAAGCGCTGGGGTGCGCGGGACGCGTTTGGGCAGGCGCTGCTTGCGGCGACGGCAGACCTGTCGGCGGCGGACGACCGCACGATCCAGTTCCGGCTGCGCACGCCGTTCCCGTTGCTGCCCGACGCGCTGTGCAAGTCGGGGCCGAATATCTGCGCGATCATGCCGGAGCGCCTGGCCAACACGGACCCGTTCACGCAGGTGACGGAAATGGTCGGCAGCGGCCCGTTCCGCTTCCTCGCCGACGAGCGGGTGTCCGGCGCGCGCGTGGCGTACGCGAAGTTCGGCGGTTACGTGCCCCGGGCAGACGGCACGCCGTCCTGGACCGCCGGGCCGAAGCAGGTCTTCTTCGACCGGGTGGAGTGGACCGTGATCCCCGACGTCGCGACCGCCACGGCGGCGATCCAGCGGGGCGAAATGGACTGGTGGGAGAAGCTGGACTTCGACCAGAAACCGTTGCTGCAGAAAGACCCGAACCTGCAGATTTTCGTGGTCGAAACCACGGGCAATTGCGCCTTCCTGCGGTTCAACTGCCTGCATCCGCCGTTCGACAACCCGGCGATCCGCCGCGCGCTGCTGGGCGCGGTCAACCAGGCGGATTACATGGCGGCGGTCGCTGGCGATGACTCGGCGGCCTATCGCACCGATCTCGGCTTCTTTCCGCCGGGGACGCCGATGGCGAGTGAAGCGGGGATGCAGGCGCTGACGGGCAACCGGGATTTGGGCGCGGTGAAGCAGGCGCTCGAGGCGGCGGGGTATCGCGGCGAACCGGTCGTCGTGATGGTCGCGTCCGACTTCCCGACCTTGGCCGCGCTGGGCAATGTGGGCGCGGACATGTTGCGGCGCTGCGGCATGAACGTGGACCAGGTCACGACCGATTGGGGCACGATCATCCAGCGCCGCGCCAGCAAGGCGGCGCCGGACAAGGGCGGGTGGAGCGTGTTCTTTTCCACCTTCACCGGGATCGACATGGCGAACCCGGCGGTCAATTCCGGCCTACGCGGCAATAGTGAGGCCGGCTGGTTCGGCTGGCCGACGGCGCCGAAGCTGGAGGCGCTGCGCACGCAGTGGTTTGCCGCCGCGGACGAAGCGGCGCAGCAGGCGATCTGCCGGGAGGAGCAGCTGCAGGCGTTCCAAGACGTGCCGTTCCTGCCGCTCGGCCAGTATTTTCAGTCCACGGTGCAGCAACGCTCGCTGACCGGAACGCTGACCGGCTTGCCGCTGTTCTGGGGCGTGCGGCGGGCGTGAGTGTGTTACGGCAAGCAGCTTCGGCTGGCGTTGACACATCCTACACCCTGGAACACTTTCGCCGTTACTAACGGGAAGGAAACCGCAGTGGCTGAGAGTCGAGTGGCGGTAGGGCTGTATGTCGCGCTGCTGGGTCTAGCCCTCGCCAATCCAGCCAGCGCCGCCGACGCGACCGCGCCGATTCGGATTGGTATCGACATTCCAATGACCGGGCCGTTTGCCGATTCGATTAAGCCGATCATGATGAGCGATCAGCTCTGGGAAAAGCTGGTCAACGCGCGCGGCGGTCTGCTGGGCCGCAAGGTCGAGCTGACTTTCATCGACAATAAGAGCGACCCGGGGACGGGCGTTGCCGTGTATCAGCGGCTCGTCCAGGGCGGCTATGATTTCATCTTCGAAGATGGCGGCTCGGCGATGGTGCAGCGCGAATCCACGCTGGCCGAGCAATACAAGAAGCTGATGCTGGCGCCCGCCGGCTTTGCGCGCGCGCTGTATGAGCGCGGCTACAAATACACCTTTTTCACCGGCGACTGCCTGTCGGACAATGTGGCCACCGGTTACGCCAGGATGCTCGAATCCTTGCCGGATAGCGCGAAGCCGAAATCGATCGCCTACGCGACGCTGCAGAACATCGCCTTCACCGCGGCCACCCGCGGCGCGCAGCAGGACACCAAGAAGCTCGACTTGAAGACGCTGCTCGACCTGACTTACCCACCCAGCATCAACGACGCGACGCCGCTGATCTCGAACATCAAGGAGGCCGCGCCAGATCTGGTGTTCCAGACCGGCATGTCCGGCGACACGGTAATGTTCGTGCGCGCCGCCAAGGAGCAAGGGCTGACCTACAAGCTGCTCTCGGTCGGCTACACCGCGGCCTCGTTGCCGAACTTCCTCGGCATCGTCGGCGATGCCGCCGAGGGCGCGGTCTATGCCACGGGGTGGGAACCGGAGGCCAAGCTGGGCCATAATGCGGAGTTCGTGGCCGCCTACGAGAAGGAATACGGGGTGATCCCTACCTACGACGCCGCCAACGGCTATGCGCGCTGGGAGATCCTCGAGCAAGTCGTCGACGCCACCCATAGTCTCGACCAGACGGTGCTGCGCGATAAGCTTGCCGGCGGCACGTTCGACACGGTGAACGGGACGCTCAAGATCAACGAGAAGGGTTACTCGGTGCCGGACAGCACGCTGGTGGTGCAGTTTCAGCATGGCAAGCGGGTTATCGTGTGGCCGAAGGAGCAGGCTACCGGGTCGCTGATCTACCCCACGGGTCATTGACCCTTCGGTGCTCAATGTCCTCGTTCTCGGATTGCTCAATGGGTGCATTTATTCGCTGGTTGGCGCCGGGCTGAGCCTGACCTACGGGCGGCAGAACGTCATCGACGTGGCCAATCCTGCCTTCGTCGTGGTGGGCGCCTACCTCGTGCTGTTTCTTTCCGGGCAGTTCGGCCTCGATCCGCTGCTGGTCACGCCACTCGCCCTGATGGTGCTGTTCGGCATGGGCGTCGTCGTGCAGCTCGCGCTGATCAACCCGCTGCTGCGCCGGCCGGAGTTCGAGGCGCATGTGCAATCGGCGCTGGTGCTGTTCGGCCTGGGGCTGCTGATCCAGGTGCTCCTCGTGATCGCGTTCTCGGCCGATAGTCAGGGCATCCACACCGCCTATACCGATCAGGTCGTGCGGCCTTTCGGCCTGCGGCTGCCGGTGGTCAAGCTGGTCGCGGCCGGGCTTGCGGGCGTTACTTTACTGTCGCTGTACGCGTTCCTGACGCGGACCTTCACCGGCCGGGCGATCCATGCGACCTACGCCAATCGGCAGACCGCGCAGTTGCTGGCGATCAATGTACGTCGGATCGATCTCATTACTTACGGGCTGGGCACGGCGATTGCTGGGCTGGCCGGGCTGGTGATCGCGCTGACCTTCTCGTTCTCGCCGAGTTCGGTGCTGGCTTGGACATCGGTCGGCTTCTCAGTGGCGGTGATTGGCGGCAAGGGCAGCGTGCTCGGCATTTTGCTGGCCGGGTTGCTGGTGGGCCTGGTCGAGGCGCTGGTCTCGGTGACGATCTCGGCCAACTGGACGTATCTCGCGGTGTATTCGCTGCTGCTGCTGGTGTTCGTGGTGCGGCCGCGCGGCTTGTTGGGGCAGCGGGTTTGATGCAGCGGGCGCTGCGCGACCGCGCCGTCTGGTGGGCGCTGCTGGTCGCCGTCCTTTGTGCCGTGGTGCCGCTGACGCCGGTGCCGGATTTCTATGTGCAGCAGGCCTATACGCTGTTCTTCTACGTCTCGCTCGCGCTGAGCTGGAACATCCTCGGCGGCTATACTGGCTACCTCAGCCTCGGCCATGCCTCGTTCGTTGGGATTGGCGGCTACGCGGTCGGCTGCTTGTTCTTCCTCGCCGGGCTTTCGCCGTTCGCGACGTTTCCGGCTGCCATGATCGCGGCCGGGTTGCTGGCGCTGCTGATTGGGCTGATCTGTTTTCGCGTGCGCGGTTCATATTTCCTGATCGCCACCATGCTGGTGCTGTTCATTCTGCAGACGCTCGCGGCCAATTTGTCCAGCATCACCAATGGCGCGGACGGCATCGATTTGCCGATCTTCACTGCCGATTTCTCGGCTGAGGCGCGGGTCTGGTTCTATGTTAGCCTGGTGATCTGCGTTTGCGTGGTGGCGATCGCCTATGGGATCGAGCATTCGCGGCTTGGCCTCAACCTGATGGCGATCCGCGAGGACGAGGACGTGGCGCGGACGATGGGCGTGCGCGTGGTGCCGTGCAAGGCGATCGCCTTCGTGACCAGCGCCGCGCTGGCCGGGCTGCTGGGTGCGTTCGATGCGTATCGCGCGCATATCATCGAGCCGTTCAGCGCCTTTACTGTGCAGCTTTCGGCCGCACCCATTCTGATGGCGACGCTGGGCGGCAGCCGGACCTGGGTCGGGCCGATCCTTGGCGCCGTCATCTTCGACGTGTTCTCGACCACGCTGACACTGACGGTGGGCAACGAATACTCCGATATCCTGTTTGCGGTGTTCCTGATCGGGGTCGTGCTGCTGCTGCCGGAGGGGATCCTCGGGCTGGCGCGCAAGCTGTCGTTCCGGTCGGCGCCATGAGCGGGACGAGTGCGCCGCTGCTGTGCGTGAGCGGGGTCAAGCTGCGGTTCGGCGGCATACGGGCGTTGGATGGGGTGGATTTGACCGTGGGCACTGGGGAGTTCCTTGGCGTCATCGGCCCGAACGGGGCCGGCAAGACGACCTTGTTCAACGTGATCACCGGCGTGCTGCGCCCGAACGAGGGGCAGATCCAGTTCGACGGACGCGATCTTGCCGGTAGTTCGCCGGAGCGGATCTGCCGGCTCGGCATCTCACGCACCTACCAGAAGGTGCGGCCGTTTCCCCGGCTGACCGTGCTGCAGAACGTGATGGTGCCGATCCTGAACCGCACGGAACGGACGGCCTCGCTCGACGCGGCCGAGCACATCGCCCATGACCTGATCAACCGGGTTGGATTGGGGCCGCTGGCCCGGCGTGAGGCGCGCACGCTCAATTTGTTCCACCGCAAGAAGATCGAGTTGGCGCGCGCCCTCGGGGCCGGCGCGCGGCTGGTGCTGCTCGATGAGGTGATGGCCGGCCTGAACCCGGTGGAGGCGAATGACGCCATCGCCTTGCTGCGCGGGCTCAAGCAGGAGTTCGGACTGACGATCGTCTGCATCGAGCACCTCATGCGCATCATCATGGCGTTGTCGGACCGGATCGTGGTGCTCGATCGCGGCCGGGTCATCGCCACCGGCCGGCCTGAAGAGGTCGCCGCCGACCCGGCCGTGCAGACTGCCTATCTGGGCGCCGAGCATGCTTAAGGTGCGCGGCGTCAGCTCCGGCTATGGCGACTTGCCGGTGCTGCACGGGATCGATCTCGACGTGAACGAGGGCGAGTTCGTCGCCCTGCTCGGCAACAACGCCGCCGGCAAGAGCACGCTGATGAAGTGCTTGTGCGGCCTGCTGCGGCTGCATCACGGCGAGATCACTTTCGACGGCCAGCGCATCGACCGGCTGCAACCCTATCAGATCGCCGATCGCGGCCTCGCCGTGGTGTTCGAGCATAGCTCCATCCCTGGCATGTCGGTCGAGGAGAACCTGCGCATGGGCGCCTATCGCGGTGCGGCGCGCCCGTTCATCGCCGGGGGACTGGACGAGGTCTACGCCATGTTTCCGATCCTGGCCGAGCGCCGTCGGCAGATGGCGGTCTCGCTGAGCGGCGGCGAGCAGCAGATGCTATGCGTCGGCCGCGCGCTGATGGGGCGGCCGCGGTTGCTGGCGCTCGACGAGCCTTCGGTCGGGTTGTCGCCGGCGATGGTCGCCACGATCCTCGCGGCGCTGCATCAGCTCAACCTCCGGGGCATGACGACCTTGCTGGTCGAGCAGAACGTGGCGCAGACGCTTAGGGTGGCGACGCGGGCCTATGTGATCGAAGGCGGCGCCATTGTGCTGCAAGGGGCGGCGCACGAACTGCTCGACAGTCCGGCCGTGAAAGCGGCGTATCTGGGGCTATGAAGCCCGCCCCGTTCGATTACGTCCGCGCGCAGAGCGTCGATCACGCGCTCGACGTGCTCGCCGCTGGCGGGGACGTGAAGCTGCTGGCGGGTGGGCAGAGCCTTGTGCCGGCGATGAATTTTCGGCTCAGCCGGTTCGAGCGTTTGGTCGATCTCAATCCGCTCGCCGAACTCGCCTTCATTCGCCTCGAAGCCGGCGAATTGCGGATCGGTGCGCTGACTCGGCAGCGTGCGATCGAGACCTCGCCCCTGGTGCGTGAGCACGCGCCGCTGCTGACGGAGGCGACGCGGCATATCGCCCATGCGCCCATCCGCAGCCGGGGCACGCTGGGCGGCAGCCTTGCCCACGCCGACCCGGCGGCCGAGGACCCGGCGGTGATGCTGGCGCTCGAGGCTCAGATGGTAGTGCGCAGCGTACGCGGCGAACGGATCATCCCGGCCGGCGATTTCTTCCGCGGCGTGTTCACCACCGCGCTCGCAGCCGACGAATTGCTGACTGAGGTCCGCATTCCGGCAGCGCGGCCCGGACAGGGGTTTGCCTTCGAGGAGCAGAGCCGCCGGCTCGGTGATTTCGCCATCGTCGGCGTCGCCGTGGCGATCGAGACCGACGGCAAGCGGATCAGCCGTGCCCGGCTGGCGGTGTGCGGCGTCGGCGACCATGCGCTGCGACTTCCGGCGGCCGAACAGATGATCGTGGCGGCCGATGCCCTGCCCGACGCGTGCCGCCGGGCTGCGGCGCTGCTCACGCCGCAAACGGATCTGCATGCCAGCGCGGACTACCGCACGCATCTGACCGGCATCCTGCTTGAACGCGCGATCACCCGCGCTCGAGGCGGGGCCGCATGATCGCCAAGCAGCGCGTGACCTTGGCCGTCAATGGGGAGACGATTGCGGTCGAGGTCAGCCCGAGACTGTTGCTCAGCGACCTGATTCGCGACGAGTTGGAATTGACCGGCACCCATGTCGGCTGCGAGCACGGCGTGTGCGGCGCCTGCACCATCATGTTCAACGGCGAAGCGGCGCGATCCTGCCTGATCTTCGCCGTGCAGGCCGAGGGAGCGCAGATCGAGACGATCGAGGGTCTGCACCGGAGCGGCGCTATCGCCGACTTGCAAGCGGCGTTCGTCAGGCATCACGCCTTGCAGTGCGGCTACTGTACGCCGGGAATGCTCGTCATCGCCCACGACCTGCTGAGCCATGCGGATGCGCTGTCCGAGGCCGAGATCCGCGAGGGGATGTCGGCCGGGCTGTGCCGCTGCACCGGCTATGCCGGGATCGTCGCCGCCGTCGCCGAAGTCGCGGCTTCACGGCGCCGATGACGCGCTTCGTTGGACAATCCTATCCGCGCAAGGAGGATGCCAGGCTGATTGCCGGCAGCGGCCGCTTCATCGCGGATTTGCGGCTGCCCGGCATGCTGCACGTGGCATTCCTGCGCAGCCCGGTGGCCTCGGGGCGGATCGTCTCGATCGATGTGCGCCCGGCCTTGGCACTGGACGGCGTGGCGGCGGTGTTCACCGCGGACGACATCCGCGGCAAGCTCGCGCCGATCCCGGGCATGCAGAGCTGGCCGCCGAAACGGTGGCGCGACACCGTCGAGCACTGGATCGAAATTCCCGACCAGCCGCTCCTGGCCGATGGCGTGGTGCGCCATGTCGGCGAGCCGATCGCGCTCGTCGTGGCCGCTGACCGCTACATCGCCGAGGACGCGCTCGAGCTGATCCAATTGGAGATCGAGTCGCTGCCAGCGGTCGCCGATGTCGCGGCCGGCAACGTCATCGCGCGATTCCGCGTCGTCAAGGGCGACCCGGCGGCGCGCCCGCCGGGCTCACGCAGCGTGCGCGGCCGCTTCGTCAACCATCGGCACACCGCCATGCCGATTGAGTGCCGCGGTGTGCTCGCGCAACATGATCCGGTGTCTGGCCAAATGACGATCTGGGCGGCAACCCAGGTGGTGCACTGGGTGCGTCGCGAGGTGGCACTTCGGCTCGACCTGCCGGAGGCGCTGGTCCGCTGCGTGGCGCCGGATGTCGGCGGCGGCTTCGGGGTGAAGGGGCATGTGTATCCGGAGGACATCCTGATCCCATACGCCGCCCGCGAACTGGGCCGGCCCGTGCGCTGGATCGAGGACCGGCAGGAGCATTTTGTGAATTCGACGCACTCCCGCGACGACGTGCACGAAGCCGAAATGGTCTTTGACGAGTCCGGCAAAATCCTCGCGGTCATCGATCACTTCATCAAGGATTCCGGCGCCTACACACCAGTCGGCATTGGCACGATGTCCAACACGGCGACGCATATGCTGGGTCCGTATCACGTGCCGTCGTTCGAGGCGGCGGCGACACTGGTGAACACCAATAAGACGCCGAACGCGCCGTATCGCGGCACCGGACGTCCCGAAGGCAGTTTCGTGATGGAGCGGCTGCTGGAGATGGCGGCGGACGCGCTCCGCCTCGATCCGATCGAGCTGCGCCGGCGCAACCTGATCCCGGCCTCCGCCATGCCGTATGCGGTCGGCGTGCCCTATCGGGACGGGGTGCCGGTCATTTACGACAGCGGCGACTATCCCGCCGCCTTCGAGCAGGCGCTCGATGCGCTGGGCGGGCTGGAAGCGTTCCGCGTGTGGCAGCAGGCGGCGTGGTCGGAGGGTCGCTATTTGGGCCTCGGCGTCGCCGCCTATGTCGAGGGCACCGGCGCGGGGCCGTTCGAGGGTGCGACGGTGCGGATCGATCCGAATGGCAGTATCTATGTGGCGACAGGCGCCTGCGCGCAGGGCCAGGGGCATGCGACGGTATTTGCTCAGGTCGCGGCGGATGAGTGGGGTGTCACGCCCGACCGGGTCACTATGGCGCTGGCCGACACGGCGGCAATCGCCAACGGCTGGGGCACCATCGCCAGCCGCAGCGGCGTGAACTCCTCGGGTGCGATCCGCAAGGCCAGCGCCGAGCTGCGGCAGAAAGTGTTCGCCATCGCCGCGCACGTCCTCGAATGCGGCGAGTCCGATCTCGAGTTGCGCGATGGCGGCGTGGGCGTGGTCGGCGTGCCGCAGATGCAGCTCAGCCTGAAGCAGGTCGCGGCGGCGGCGCGGCCGGGCTGGGATAATCAGCGGCCGGCGGGCTTGTCGGCCGGTCTCGAAGTGACCGCGTATTTTGAGCCGGAGACGGTGACCTGGTCGTATGCGACGCATGCGGGGATCGTCGAGGTGCTGCCTGCCACTGGGTCGATCAAGATCCTTCGCTATGTGGTCGTGCACGATGCGGGGACGCTGATCAACCCGCGCATCGCCGAGGGGCAGATCCTCGGTGCGGTCTGCCAGGGGATTGGCGGCGCGCTGCTGGAAGAGCTGGTCTATGATGAAGATGGCCAGTTGCTGACCGGGTCGTTCGCCGATTACCTGCTGCCGACCGCCTCCGACATGCCGCCCGTGGAGATCCACCACCGGCAGACGCCGACGCCGCTCAACGAGCTGGGCATCAAGGGGCTGGGCGAGGGTGGCGTGGCCGCGCCGCCGATCATCATCGCCAACGGCGTCTGCGACGCGCTGCGACCGATCGGGTTTGCGGTCTCGGCGACGCCGGTGCGCCCGGCCGACATCGTTCGCGCATTCGCCCAAACGGAGAAACCAGCATGAAGCAGATACGACGCGTGGTGACGGGCCATGACGAGCATGGCAAGGCCAAGGTGCTGTTCGACGGCCCGTTGACCAATTTCAGATCCAACCGACCCGGCGGCTCCTCCGCGACAATTTGGACCACGGACTCGATCCCGCCCAACAACGACGCCAGCGAGGATGCGGCGGCGCGCCCGCTCTCGACGACGGTGATCGAGGGCGGCACGGTGTTCCGCGTCGTGCGCTACGAGCCCGGCGTGGCGCCCCGCAATCACCGCACCGACTCGATCGATTACGCCGTGGTGCTGTCCGGCAGTATCGAAATGACCCTGGACGGCGACGAGAAGGTCACCGTGCATGCTGGCGACGTGCTGGTGCAGCGCGGGACGGTGCATAATTGGATCAATAACGGAACCGAGGATTGCTACATCGCTTTCATACTCATCAATGCGAAACCGGTGTCGATCGACGGCAAGCCGCTGGATGCGCATGGATAGAGCGAGGCCCTGAACAAAGGCGTGGATCATCCGCCTGCGCGGATGATGACGATCCTGCGCAGCGTGCGCCAGCACCTGTCCATGCACGATCGGCGGGTTCCCTGTTGTCAGCCTCGCGCCAACTGGTCACCATCGCGCCCGGCGATCCGCCCAAGGCAAGGAGAGGAAGCATGGCCGAAGCTGTCGTTCGCGGCGTTGTCATCAACTACACCGTGGCCGGCGATCATGGCCCCTGGATTGCGCTGACGCCGGGCAGCCGCCGGGCTTATGACGAACTGGTGCCGCTGGCCGAGAGGCTGGCGTCGGGCGGTAACCAGGTGTTGCTGCACGACCGGCGCAATTGCGGCGCGTCGGAAGTCGGGATCGAGAAGCTCGGCTCCGAGCATGAGATCTGGGCCGACGACCTTTACGAGCTCTGCAGCCAGCTGGGCGCGCTGCCGATCTATGCCGGCGGTTCTTCGGCCGGCGCGCGGCTGGCGATCCTGTTCGCGCTACGGCATGCGCAGGCGGTGCGCGGGCTGCTGCTGTGGCGGGTGACCGGCGGCCGGGCGGCGACCAAGAAGCTTGCCAAGCAATACTATGGCGACTTCATCGACATTGCGCGCGCGCAAGGAATGGAAGGCGTATGCCGCTCCGAACACTTCGCGCAAGGCATCGCACGCCGCCCGTCGAACCGGGAGCGGCTGATGCGCATGACGCCGGAGGACTTCATCGCGGTGATGGAGATGTGGCGCGGCGCCTTTATCGAGGCTGGCAACCTGCCGATCATCGGCGCGACGGAGGCCGATCTCCGCGCGATGACGGCGCCCGCCTGCGTGATCGCCGGCAACGACGTGATCCACGCCCCGGAAGTCGCGGCCCGGTTCGCGCAGCTCGTGCCCAAGGCGGAGTTCCACGACGACGTGGTGGAAAAGCGGCCGGCCGGCGATCTGCGGCCGGAATGGGACCCGCGTGAGTGGCGCGAGCAGGAGCCGCGCATCGCCGCCATCTTCACGGATTTCATCGGCAGATGAGGTAGGACAAGGCCGGCGTCATGCGCGCGATCAGGATCAGCGCCATCGATCGCGTCGGGCTGGCCTTGGCGAGGCCGTACCCGGCCGGCACGCCGACATCCCGCCGCAATTGAGTCGGCTTAAGTCTGCCAATCGTCCGCCATGCCGGCGGTGGCTCGCGACAGTTGCCCGTTGTATGGTGACACAGCGCGCGACCGACGGGGGAAACATGGTGCAACTCGACCTCTCGCCTGCCCACATTCTGCCGGAGGATGGTGCCGCGGGCGCGCTCGCCGGCCGGGTCTGGCGGCCCGACCACCGCGGGCCGGCCGTGGTGGCGATCCGGCCAGAGGGCGTGGTCGACGTCTCGGCCAGCTTCCCGACCATGGCCGACCTGACCGAGACCCCCGACCCGGCGAGCGCGCTGCGTGCGGCCAAGGGCGAGTTGCTCGGACCGCTGGCGCCCATCCTCGCCAACACCGCGCCTACCGGCCGCGATCCCGGCCGCCCGTTCTTGCTCGCGCCCATCGACCTGCACGTCATCAAGGCGGCGGGGGTGACGTTTCCCGTCTCCATGCTGGAGCGGGTGATCGAGGAACGCGCGCGCGGCAATCCCGGGGCCGCCGCCACGGTCCGGGCCGAGATTGCCGAGTTGGTCGGCGGTAACCTCCAGGACCTCAAGCCCGGCTCGGCGCAAGCAGCCCAAGTGAAGGAGGCGCTGGTCCGCCAGGGGTTGTGGAGCCAGTATTTGGAAGTCGGCATCGGTCCGGACGCAGAGATCTTCACGAAAGCGCCGGTTCTGTCGGCGGTTGGCTGCGGCATGGACGCCGGGCTGCTCGCGTCCTCGTCTTGGAACAATCCGGAGCCGGAGGTGGTGCTGGCCGTCGCATCGACTGGCGCGATCGTCGGCGCGACGCTCGGCAACGACGTGAACCTGCGCGACATCGAGGGGCGGTCGGCGCTGCTGCTGAGCAAGGCCAAGGACAACAACGCCTCCTGTGCGCTCGGCCCGTTCCTGCGGCTGTTCGACGACGTCTTCATGCTCGATAGCGTGCGCGCGATGGAGGTGAGCCTGCTCGTGCAGGGAATGGACGGGTTCGTCCTGCGCGGCGCGTCGTCGTTGCGCCGAATCAGCCGTGATCCGGCCGATCTCGCGGGGCAGATGCTCAACGCCAACCATCAATATCCGGATGGCGCGGTGCTGTTCCTGGGAACGCTGTTCGCGCCCACTCAGGATCGTTATGCGGAAGGTGCGGGCTTCACGCACGCGGTCGGCGACGTGGTGACGGTGGCCACGCCGCTGCTGGGCCGGCTGGTCAACACGATGCGGCTCTGTGCGGACTGCGAGCCTTGGGAGTTCGGACTGCGCGCCTTGATCCGCAGCTTGCAACGTTGAACTCACTGCGCGGTGTGCTAAATGACGCTTTCGCTCCAGCATGACTTTGGGTCGATGGAAGTTTGAGGCCGACAATTTCGATGACGCAAGTGGTGCGCCTGACCGTCGTTCAGTCCGTCGCCGGGCCGTAGAACCGGCCGAGCGTCCCATGTCCGGTTATCTGCGCCGTCTGGAAGCGGAAAGTATCTATATCATTCGTGAAGTTGTCGCGGAATGTGTCGCGCCGGTTATGCTTTACTCGATCGGCAAAGACTCGGCCGTCATGCTGCATCTGGCGCTGAAGGCGTTCTGGCCCGGCAAGCCGCCATTTCCGCTGCTTCATATCGATACCGGCTGGAAATTCCGCGCGATGATCGCGCATCGGGACGGCCTGGCCGCCCGTTACGGGCTGCAGTTGATCACGCACACGAACGCGGATGGCCTGCGGGACGGCATCAACCCGTTCGACCACGGCAGCCACTACACCCATGTGATGAAGACCGAGGGCTTGCGCCAAGCGCTCGCCACGGGCGGCTTCGATGCGGCATTCGGCGGAGCGAGGCGAGACGAGGAGCGCTCGCGCGCCAAGGAGCGCATTTTCTCGTTCCGCAATGCCGCCGGGTCATGGGACCCTCGGCGGCAGCGGCCGGAATTCTGGCGGCTGTACAATGCGCGGGTCAACCCAGGCGAGCATATGCGGGTATTCCCGCTGTCGAATTGGACCGAGGAGGACATCTGGGATTATATTGCCGAACAACAGATCGAAGTCGTTCCGCTCTATTTCGCCCAGCACCTGCCCACCGTGATACGCGACGGCGCGCTGATCGTCGTCGACGACGCGCGGATGCGGCTGCTCCCCGGCGAGCGGCCGGTCGTGCGCCGGGTCCGGTTCCGTTCGCTCGGCTGCTATCCGTTGACCGCGGCGCATGCGTCGGACGCAGACAGCCTCGATGCGGTCCGGGCGGAGCTGCGCGCCAGCCGGGTCTCCGAGCGCGGCGGCCGGCTGATCGACCGCGATGCGGCGAGCAGCATGGAGCGCAAGAAGCGGGACGGCTACTTTTGAGCGCCGAGCCGCCGCTGCTGCGCGTGTTGGTCTGCGGCAGCGTGGACGACGGCAAAAGCACCCTGATTGGCCGCCTGCTGTATGACACCGAATCGGTGCCGAGCGATCAGCTCGCCACGGTGCAGCGCGAGAGCCCGGCGGGGCTCGACCTGTCGCTGCTGACGGACGGGCTCGAGAGCGAACGCGAGCAGGGCATCACGATCGACGTCGCCTATCGGCAATTCCGCACGCAGCGGCGCCGGTTCATGCTGGTGGACTGTCCGGGGCACGAGCAATACACCAGCAACATGGCCACCGGCGCGGCCGCCGCCGAGCTCGCGCTGGTGCTGGTGGACGCCACGCAAGGGGTGCAATCCCAGACGAGGCGGCACGTGCTGATTGCCAAGTTGATGGGGGTGCGCGCCTTCATCGGCGTGGTCAACAAGATGGATGCGGTGGGCTTCGACCGGCAGAGCTTCGCGGCCGTGGCCGGCGGGATGCGCGAGTTGCTGGGGGATGGCAGCCCGATCATCCCGGCCTGCGCCTTGGACGGCGACGGGGTGACGCGCGCGAGCGAACGGATGCCGTGGTACGACGGCCCCATCCTGCTGGACGTCCTCGAGACGGCTACGGTTCCGGATGAATCGGTGATCGGGTTCCGGATGCAAGTGCAGTGGGTCAATCGCAATGACGGCAGCCGGCTATACTTTGGCGCCGTCATCGCCGGACGAGTCGGGATCGGCGACGAGGTCGCCATCTCGGACGGGCCGCCGAGCCGCGTCCGGCGCATTCTCGGCCCGGACGGCGAGCAATCCGCGGCAGCGGCGGGCGACGCCATCGCCGTGGAACTGGCCGATCAGCGCGATGTCAGCCGTGGCAGCTTGCTCTCGGCGGCCGATAATCCCGCGCAGACGGCCGATCAGTTTCAGACCCACCTGATTTGGCTCGACGACGCACCGCTGCTGCCAGGGCGACCCTATTTGCTGAAGCTTGGTACGCGGACCGTTCCCGGCAGCGTCAGCCGGATCAGGCACGCCATCGACGTGGATAGCGGGCTGCCGTTGTCGGCGCGTACGCTGCAACGAAACGATCTGGCGGTCGTCAATCTCTCGCTGGCCAATCCGGTCCCGTTCGAGCCGTTCGCCCAATGCAAGGAGCTGGGCAGCTTGATCCTGATCGATCGGCAGACCAATGCGACGGCGGGAGTAGGCATGATCGACTTCGCTCTCACGCGATCAGCTCATCTTGCCTGGCAGGATACCAGTATTGGCAAGCCGGCGCGCGCGCGAATGCTGGGGCAGCGTCCGATGGTGATCTGGTTCACCGGGCTGTCCGGTTCGGGCAAGAGCACGATCGCCAACCTGGTCGAAGCGCGCTTGAGTGCGGCGGGACGGCACACCTATATGCTCGATGGCGACAATATTCGCCACGGGCTGTGCCGTGATTTGGGCTTTACTGAAGCCGACCGGGTTGAGAACATCCGCCGGGTCAGTGAAGTGGCGGCGCTGATGGTCGATGCCGGGCTGATCGTGCTGGTGTGCTTGATCTCGCCGTATCGCGCGGACCGGCAAACGGCGCGGGAGCGCATGGGACAAGGCGAGTTCCTCGAAGTCTTCGTGGACACCCCGATCGAAATCTGCCGCCAACGCGACCCGAAGGGCCTCTACGCGAAAGCCGACCGGGGCCTGATCCCGAATTTCACGGGCGTCAGCGCTCCGTACGAGGTGCCGGAACGGCCAGACGTCCACATCCGCTCTGCAGCCCAGTCGCCGGACGCGGCCGCCGAGTTCGTTTTGCAGCAAATATCGCGGGCTGAAGGGCATGGCCCTTGAGGTGAAACCGGACCGGGCCTGGACGCTGCTGCCGTCCGGCGGCCGGTTGAACCTGCTGGCGCCCGATCCGCTCTCCTGGACGGACCGCGACTTGGCGATCGGCTTGTCGCGGACCTACCGCTGGGGCGGCTACTCGGCGTGGGACCTGCCGCTATCCGTCGCGCAGCACAGCTTGACGGTTGTCGCCCTGCGCACGCACGCTGCGCTCGCTCCGGCCGAGGCGATGCGGGAATTGTTGCACGACGCGATCGAGGCGCTGATGGGCGGTTGGGATCCGATCACGCCGCTCAAGCCGCATCTGGGCGAGGGTTACGCGCGGCTGGCCGGACGGCTACAGGCGGCAGTCGATAGTCGCTATCAATTGCCAGCCTGGGATGCGGCCGCCTACACGGCCCATAAGCGGGCGGACCGGCTGGCGGCGGCGAGCGAGGCGTTCCATGTCGCGGGATGGTCGCGCGCGGAGCTGCGTTCCGAACTCGGGATCGGCATCGAGCCGCTGGAGACCGATCCGCTCGCGCCGCCGGCAGGGATGCGGCCTTGGGAGCCTTGGCCGCCACGGGTCGCCGAGGATCATTTCCTTCGGGCATTGCAACATTTGCAGGTGGCCAGGGAGGCCGGGTGACGCGGAGACGAACTACAACTCCGAACGGGTCGGATTGTCGGCGTATTTTACAGTTGTGGGTCGAACGCCACGGGAATCGATGCAAAATCAGAAGATCGCCGAGTGGCACGCCTCATGCATTTGGCCGGTCAGTCCAAGAAGCTGGGTCGTGAGTTCCTGGAACAGGAGTCTCTGAACACGTCGTATAGGAAGCGCCTCATTAGCCAGGGACGTCATCACCTGCGCAGGCGGATGATCCACGCCTTTGTTCGGGTGGGACGAGGCCGAAGGCGTGGATGGCCCGCCTGCGCGGACCATGACGCTGGATGGGCCGCTCTCAGTAAGACCAAGGCGCCCTCATTATTCTTCTGTCTTTGATGACAGAGGCGCCGCAGACCTACTCTGCGAGCCATCTGCGGCGCCAGCGCGAAGCCCATACACGAACGGACGGCTACGGCCGTCACCGCCATTTATACTTGCACGATACGATCCGGCGCATCGCTGAACAGTTACGGCGAATAACAGAGCGCCAGGAATTGACTTGGCTCGACTATGGCTGCGGCAAGGGCACTTTTATTGAGGAAATTCGGCCGCTCGACTTGTTCGGCCGTATTGCTGGCTACGATCCCGCCGTCGATAAGTTTCGCACCCGGCCGGAACGAAGCTACGATCTCGTCACCTGTCTCGACGTGCTCGACGTCACCGAATCCCGCTTCGTACCCAACCTGGCCGCGGACGTCGCCAGGCTGACCGACGGCGTCGCGTTGTTCGACTGCCTGACCCGCCCCAAGCCCGATGGTGCGCTTCGGCCGCACCCGCCGTTTCACTGGAACTACATCGTTGGCCAGGCCATGAGGGTGCTCGACACGCGAGTCGAGTTTGCTGGCCTAGACGGCTTCGAGCGGGTGCTTGTCCTGGCGGCCCCGCGTGACAGCGCGATTCGTCTCGACCTATACCCCGGACCAGAGGCCGCCCCGTAGTCTTGCTCGCTCGCGCCCGAGGCCGCCAGCGTCAACGCCGATTGAGCCCGGCATCCGGCAGTTCCAGCTCGAGCAGGGACGAGCTCAAGCTCTTGCCGTGCGTGTCCATCGCGAGCGACCGGGTCACGCCGCCGCCGAGCGCGCCTTCCAGCACGAAATTCAACGCACCGAGCTTCGGCAGCTCGTACCGGGTGACCAGGCCGCGCACGAAAGCCGCAAAGTGCGCCTGCACGCGCGCCGCCGTCACGTGTTCGGCGAGGAACGCGAAATCGCCCGGATCGTAGGCGATGACCGAGATGTTGGATGTGTCGCCCTTGTCGCCAGTGCGCGCATGGGCCAACTCGCGGAAGGACAACCGGCGACTTGGCTCACCAAAGAGCACATCGTCCTCGGGCAAATCCACAGAATGCTGGCTGATCTCACCAGAAGGCACACTATCTAGGCCGGAGTCAGGATTCTGGAGGCATTTGACGTGCGTGCCGAGGACAAACGAGGCAGGGCTCACCAGAAAGCACGGGTAGCCAAACCTCCGATCCTCACCAAAACGCACCCCTTTGGATCCCCGCATCATTCGATAGAAGCCGTCGAAGACGCCATGCTTTGGGCCGCTCTCAGCCGCCGCCAGTTTGCCGTAACTTCAATGGCTATGCTGCTGGCCGGGTGCGCCGGTCGCAACCGGTTGTCACGCCCGCTGCAGCCCGGAGGCGAACCGCTGGTGCTGGCGCCGGTGGCGGTCGAGGAGGACCGGATCATCCGCCGGGTCGTCGGCCTGCGGCCGTTCAGGCCCGGCGGCTTCGTGCTGCGGGCGGAGCCGCTCGGGGACAAGATGCTGATCCACAATTACGGCCATGGCGGCGGCGGCGTCACCCTGTCCTGGGGCACGGCCGAACTCGCGGCCGAGTTGGCGGGCCCGGTCGCGGGCGCCCGTTGCGCCGTGCTGGGTTGCGGTGCGGTGGGCCTGGCCACCGCGCGCACCCTGCAGTCGCGGGGAGCGCTGGTCACCATCTACGCGAAGGCGCTGCCGCCGGACACGACCTCGAACGTCGCCGGCGCGCAGTGGTGGCCGAGCTTCGTGTTCGATCGCGACGCGATCACGCCGGAATTCGCGGCGCAATATGTCCGGGCCGCGCACCTGGCCTACCAGCGCTTCCAAACCCTGCCCGGCGGCCGTTACGGCATACGCTGGACGCGCAATTACGCCGCAGCAGACGAAGCGGAAGAAGACGGCCCCGATGACCCGGCGATCTCGCTTGCCGATCTCTGCATCGAGTGCCGCACCTTGCCTGCGCAGGAGAGTCCGTTCCCCGGCCTCAACGTCCGGCAGTTCGACACCATGATGATCGAACCGCCGATTTACCTTCCGGCCCTGATCCAGGACGTTCGTGAGGCCGGCGGCAGCATCGTCGTCCGCGACTTCCATGACCGGCAGGAGATCCCCGCCCTGAAGCAATCACGCGTGTTCAACTGCACCGGGATCGGCGCTGGTGCGCTGTTCGGCGATACCGAGCTCGTGCCGGTCAAGGGCCAACTCACGGTCCTGCTGCCGCAGCCGGAGGTGACCTACAACGCGCTGTTCCGCGGCAGCTACATGTTCCCGAGGCGAGACGGCATACTGCTCGGCGGCACCGAGCAGCGCGGCGATTGGAGTTTGGCGCCCGACCTGGCGGCCGAGGCCCGCATCCTCTGCGATCAGCGAGCGCTGTATGCCGCGTTGCGCCGCTGACGCCGGCGGCGTTTGGGCAGGTTCTCCGGCTGCGCATAACACAAACTGATCTCCGGCTCGCGCGCCGACTTGTCGCCCGCTTCCATCATCGAGACGCGCAGCAGCAAGCTGCCGCCGAGGATCGCCAGCGACGCGAGCCGCGACAAATTGCCCCGGTTGCCCCCGAGCAGCGACAGCCCGTGCAGTCCCAGCGGCACCGCCGCGCCGAACCCGGTCGCGCCGAGCTTTTCCGTCAATCCCCAGCCGCCCTCGAGCGCGCCGGCGACGCCCTTCCGGCGATAGACGATCGCCTGCGCGACATCGGCCACGAGCTCGACGGCGAGTGCGGCACAGGCAACCGTGTCCAACGCCGACCTTGTCGGCCCCGGCGGCTCGCCCAATGAGAGTGCTGCGGCGCCGCTGGCCATCGAGGCTGCGCCGAAATGGGCGGCCATCCCCACTGGGGCGGCCGCCCAGAGCGGGGTGCTGGTCGCCGACAGCAGCGCTGAGGTGTAGGTGCCCATGCCGCTGCCAAGTAGGGCCGCCGGCACGTTGGCCACGCGCGCAGCCCGGCGCGCCCATGGCCAGCGCGACCCGCGGTCGGCCAACAATTGCAGCGCGGCCGCGAGCCCGCTCGACATGGTAAATCCCGAAAGGATCCAGGTGCCGATGCTCATCGGCGAGGTCCGCTTGGCGACGCGGAACATGTTGTAGAAGCGCTGCGGCGTGTGCAGGTCCCACACCAGCAGCGCCGAACCGATCGTCGGCGCCAGCAGCGGCAAATAGCGGCCCCGGCGGACCGCTCCCGCCGCTTCGCTGCCGCTTGTGTAGTCCGCGATCGCGGCCAGGATCGAGGCCCCGCCGGCCAACCCGGCGAGAAACACGTAGCCGCCGACCACCCAATTGTTGAACGGCGCTTCCTTCAGCGCGGGCCGGCCGTAATAGGTCGGTCCCGTCCACTCTTTCGTCCCGCCCTCCGGGCCGTGCAGGCTGGCCTCGATCTCCGACATTTTTCCCTCTAGAGCAACGTCGCCATGACTGGAATCGCGCAGCGATGGCAGTCATGCGACAAAGTTGCTCGTTATCAAGGAAAAGCTAGACCGCCGGCCTGACACAGTCAGGGCGATAGCGGTCTAGGCCCGGCGGCTGAATGCGGCGAGGGCGGTCAGCGCCAGCCCGGCGACGGTGGCGAGGCCGGTAAGGAGGGCAGGTGCTACGCGGTTCGCCGGCCGGGTCGGCGCCGCCGGTAGATTGTAGGTCTCCGGCCGGTCCGTCAGCAGGAAGAAAGCGTTTAGATGACCGAGGTCGCCGGTCGCGCCGGGTCCGCCTGGCACACCGTAGAGATAGGCCGTGTCCACCCCTTGTGCGTGCAGTTGCTCGACCCGCTTGTGCGCCCGCGCATGCAGGTCGTCGAGCTCGCCGAACTGGATACTGTCGGTCGGGCAGGATTTGGCGCAGGCGGGCTCCAGCCCGCCTTTCAGACGGTCATAGCAAAGCGTGCATTTGTGCGCCTTGCCGTCCAGCGGGCTGATGTCGACGACGCCGAACGGGCAGGCCGGCACGCAGTAGCCGCAACCATTGCATATATCTTGCTGCAAGACGACGGTGTCGAACTCGGTCTTGAACAGCGCCCCGGTCGGGCAGGCTTCGAGGCAGGGCGCGTTGTGACAGTGCTTGCACACATCGCTCATCATCAGCCAGCCGCTCTGAAACGGTTTTTTGTCAGTACTGCGCACGCCGGGCTTCTCGACGAAGGCCACGTGCCGCCAGGTGTTGGCCGAGAGCGCGCCGGTGTTGTCGTAGCTCTGCCCGGTCAGGCCAAGATTGTCGGCCGGGAGATTGTTCCATTCCTTGCACGCGACCTCGCAGGCCTTGCAGCCGATGCAGACCGTCGTGTCGGTGAAGAACCCGTAGGACCGGCCCGGCACGATGAGAACGCCGGCGGTGAGCTCGGATTCGTTGGGGATCATCCGATCCAATTCCGAGTCCGGGTAGTCGCGCGCGCGGGGGTGCATCTCCATTGGTATGTCCTTCAGCGGTCCGGAGCGACGGAGTGGGCGATGAACCCGATGATGTTGCGGGACTGGGTGTAACGAACCGTCACCCGCGTCTGGTTGTGCTGCAGCTTCTGCAGCTGGTCGGGCTCGGCCAGGGCGTCGTGCCCGAGGATGAACAGGTGCGACGCGCCCTGATCGTCAGTGAGCTGGAAGCGGCTCTCCTGCGCGATGGTGACCACTCCCTTCATCGTCTCCACGCGCATGTCTCCGCTCAGCACGTTGTCCTAAGTCGAAAACGCCGACTACGCTTTCGTCCGCCGCGATGGCTGACGCTATTTTGAAGCGCCCCTGCTCGGCAGACTCTAACGCAGATCGGCAGTTTGTGCGTTCCTGCGCCCGACAAGGAGTGTGCCGATGCCGAAGATCCGCCGTGGCGTTGCCGGACGCGCGTCCCGGTTTCTCAAGGACTGGTCACTGCCGCGCCAATTCGCCGGCGAGAGCGTCATGTCCAAGGCGGCGCAAAGCACCACCTCAAAGCAGCTTCGCCCCCGGCTCGAGCAGGCCGACAAGATCGGCACCAGCATCTGCCCGTTCTGTGCGGTCGGCTGCGCCCAGCTCGTCTACGCGAAGAACGGCAAGCCCATTCACATCGAGGGCGATCCGCGCAGCCCGGTGAACCAGGGTACGCTCTGCCCAAAAGGCGCCAGCACGCTCGGTGTCCTGCTCAGCCCGGCCCGCATCAACAAAGTCCTCTACCGCAAGCCTTACGCCACCGAGTGGGAGGAGCGCCCGCTCGATTGGGCGATGGAGCGCGTGGCCCAACTCACCAAGCAGGTTCGCGACGAAACCTTCGTCGAGCGCCTGCCCGATGGCAAACGGGTCAACCACACGCTCGGCCTCGGCTCGCTCGGGGGTGCCACGCTTGACAACGAAGAGAACTACTTAATCAAAAAACTCTTCGGCGGCGGCCTTGGGATGGTCGGCATCGAGAACCAAGCCCGCATCTGACACTCCTCTTCGGTGCCCAGTTTGGGCACCTCCTTCGGCCGCGGCGCGGCGACCATGTCCCTCTGGGACATGACGAATTGTGACTTCGTGGTCATCATGGGCTCCAACATGGCGGAGAACCATCCGATCGCCTTCCGCTTCGTCGTGGAAGCCAAGCGGCGCGGCGCCACGCTGATCCATGTGGACCCACGCTTCACCCGCACCAGCGCACTGTCCGATATCCAAGCGCCGATCCGCTCGGGCTCCGACATCGCCTTCCTCGGTGGCATCATTCGCTACATTTTGGAGGGCGATCACTGGTTCCGTGACTTCGCGCTCGCCTACACCAACATCGCCAACATTATCGAGGATGGATACTGCGGCCCGGGGCAGGAGGACGGCGTCTTCTCTGGCTTCGATGTCGCGCAGCACGATTATAACGAGGCGAGCTGGCAATACAAAGATAAGGTCGTCCCGCCGTCGATTGCCGAGCACCGTGTCCAAGGCAAACAGGGCGCCGCGCAATCCGAAAGCATGGCCGAAGGTCCGGCGCCGACTGATCCGACGCTGCAGCATCCGAACTGCGTCTACCAGATCATGAAGCGGCACTACGCCCGCTACACGCCCGAGATGGTCGAGCAGGTCACCGGCTGCTCAAAGGAGGTTTTCCTCCGCATTTGCGAGGTCCTGGTCAAAAACTCCGGCCGCGAGCGTACCGGCGCCTTCGCCTACGCCGTCGGCTGGACCCACCATACCTATGGCGTGCAGATCATCCGCGCCGCCACGATCGTGCAGGGGCTGCTCGGCAATGTCGGGCGTCCCGGCGGCGGCATCATGGCGCTGCGCGGCCACACCAGCATCCAAGGCAGCACCGACATCCCCACGCTGTACAACATGCTGCCCACCTACCTGCCGCAGCCCAACGCGTTCCAGAATCACGGCACGTTGCAGGACTACACCGCCACCGAGACGCAAGCGACCGGGTGGTGGCACAATTTCCCGAAGTACATCGTCAGCCTGTTGAAGGCCTGGTACGGCGACAATGCGACCGAAGCCAACCAATGGGGCTATGAACATATCCCCAAGCTCACCGGCGACGTCTCGCAGCTGCCCATGACGCTCGCCATGGCCCGCGGCGTCGTCAAAGGCCAGTTCATCCTCGGGCAGAACCCGATGGTCGGCTCGGTCAACGCCAGGCTGGTCGAGGAGGGGTTCGCCAGACTCGAATGGCTGGTGATCCGCGACTTTGCCATGACCGAGACGGCGAACTTCTGGCAGAAGGGCCACCGGATCCAGCGCGGCGAAACCCGACCGGAGGAGATCGGCACCGAGGTCTTCTTCTTCCCGACCTCGCTGGCTAGCGAGAAGGCTGGCACCGTCACCAACACCAGCCGCTTGGTCCAATGGCACGATGCGGTCTGCGAGGCGCCGGGCGACAGCCGGTCCGACCTCTGGTTCATCTATCACTTGGGCCGGCGGCTCAAGGAATTGTACGTGGACAGCACTGAAGCGCGGGACCGCGCGATCCAGGCGCTGACCTGGGATTATCCGGTCACCGGCCCGCAGCAGGAGCCGGAAGCGGAAGCCGTGCTCCGCGAGGTCAACGGCTGGACCGTTGCCGACAAAAAGCAGCTCAGCGCGTATCAGGAGCTGAAGGATGACGGCTCCACGGCCTGCGGCGGCTGGATGTATTGCGGGGTCTACCCCAAGGAAGGCCACAACCTGGCCCGCTCGCGCAAGCCGGACGCCCCGGGCGGTCTTGGCAGCCATCTAGATTGGGCCTTCGCCTGGCCCAGCAATCGCCGCACCTTGTACAACCGCGCTTCCGCCGATCCGGCCGGCAAACCCTGGTCCGAGCGCAAGAAGATGATCTGGTGGGACGAGGGGAACGGCGAGTGGACCGGCCTCGACGTCCCCGACTTCGAAAAGACCAAGCGGCCCGACTACCGGCCGGACTGGAGCCAGCACCCGCACGGCATGGACGCGCTCGGCGGCGCCGATCCGTTCATCATGCAAGCCGACGGCCGCTCGATGCTCTACGCCCCGAGCGGTTTGAAGGACGGCCCGCTGCCCACGCATTACGAGCCGCTCGAAAGCCCGGTGCACAATTTGCTGTATTCCCAGGACCGCAACCCGACCGCGAAGATCTGGCCCGAACCTGGCAATGAGCTGCACGAGGAGGCCGACCCGCGCTTCCCCTACGTGCTGACCACGTTCCGCCTGACTGAGCTGCATTGCGGCGGCATCATGAGCCGGGTCGCGCCACACACGGCGGAGCTGCAGCCGGAAGCCTTCGTCGAGATCCCGCCGGAGCTGGCGACCGAGCTTGGCATCAAGCATCTCGGCTGGGCGACGCTGTCGACCCTGCGCGGGGAAGTCGAGATGCGCGCCATGGTCACAGAGCGCCTGATCCCGTTCCAGATCGGCGGCAAGCGGGTCTATCAGATCGGCGTGCCCTGGGGGTTCGGCTGGGAAGGCTACGCCCATGGCGACCCGGCCAACGTCCTACTGGCGATCTCGGGCGACGCCAATACCAGCATTCATTCGACCAAGGCGCTCACCTGCAACCTGCGCCCGGGGCGGCGCGGCGGCAGCCGGCCGGCTCCCGATGTCCGCTGAGGAGGACGCCAAGGACGAGGGGCAGGCCGCGCTGGCCGCGCTCGGCCGGGCGCTCGCCAAGCAGCCGGAGCGGGATGGGGAGGCGTTCAGCGAGACCACCGAGCGCCTCTGCCAGATGCGGGATCGCTTGATCGCGCTCCGCCGGTCCGGCCAAGGCTCGGAGGAGCGGCTGGGGCGTTTGAACGCCGTGATCAGCACGACGCTCGCCGGCCATTTCCCGCTGGGCCGCGCGCCGTGGCCGGAAATCGAGCTTGCGCGCGGGATGCTGCAGGAGCTGGTGGCGGAATTGTAGGTGTTGGCGGAGGCGGATGGGAATCGAACCCACCGCCCGCTCGTGGCGGGCCGCTGGTTTTGAAGACCAGGGAGGCCACCAGACCCCAATCGCCTCCGAGGCCATTCTACTCCGGCGTGGCGATCAGCGCGAGCATCCGCCGGTCGCCGACGCGGCGGGTGAAGTGGATCGCGTCCAGGTGCTCCAATAACGGCACGCTGTATTTGCGCGAGATGCCCAGTGCGGCGCCGATCTCGCTGACCAGCAGCCCCGGCGGTTGCTCAAGCAGCGGCATAAGCCGGCGCCGCGCCTCGGCGATCGCCTCGCGATGGAACAGCACGTCGCGCTTTTGCACCCGGTCATGCGTGCGCACCACTTCGCCCTCCTGGACGAGCCGATCGAGCACGCGCTTGCCTGGGGACCTCGCATCCGGCGGCGACAATCCGCCCCGACGCAAAGCCTGCACAATTTGCGCTGCCAGCCGCGCCTCGAGCGAGGCGCGTGCCTGGTCCTGCTCGGGCCGCGGCACGGTGTAGACGCCGCCCTGTAGCCGAACGGCGCCACTCGCGACCAAACGCTTCAGCGCCTCGTCGAGCACTTCGTCGCTCACATTCCTTCTCGCTCTCCCTTCGGGAGAGGGCCGGGGTGAGGGTTGGTCCACCACAAGAGCCCTCACCCAACCCTCTCCCGGAGGGAGAGGACCTTTGCGATCCCTGTCCAGGACCGAATTGAGCTGTTCACGCGACAGCTCGTTGCCTTTGGCGAGCACCGCCGGAATGCGCTCGAGTAGGCCAGCAAGCGCCTCTAGCGTGACCGCGACCTGCCCGCGCACGATCACGACCGGGAAGGCCTGCAACAGCTCGGCCACTTTCGCCGGCGCCAGCGAGGTCAGCCGCGACAGGCGCTGAAGCGAGCGGCCAATGGCCTCCGCCGACGCCAATTCCTGCCGCAACACCTCGCCCGGCTTCATTGTCGCCAACCCGGATAAGCGGCAAAGCACATCTGGCGCATGCCGCCGCTGCCGCGCGGTTTCCGTCTCCAGGATTATCCCGCCCGCGACCGTTCGTGCCGGCGAGGGCAGGCGGAGAACGAAGTGCTCGCGCGCCGGGATGGAGACCGGCGCGGCACAATGCAGTTGGGCCAGCGCCACCTCACCGGGCTCCAGCACGTCGCGGTCCAGCAAGCGCAGCCGGGCCTCGAGTTCCGTGGTCCCGAGCAACAGCTGTAGCTTCTTTGTGGTCCGCAGCGGTGGCGCGTCGGCCACCGCCCGGAGCCGCACGCTGAGCCACTCCGATGACGGCAGCATGCCTGGCTGCGCGAGCGCCGCCCCGCGCGGGACCCGCGATGTCTCGACATCGCGCAGATTGACCGCCACGCGCTGACCCGGTCGCGCGGTCGCTACCCGGCTCCCGTGCACCTGCACTGCGCGCACCCTGACCCGCTCGCCCGCCGGCAGCAGCTCCAGCTCGTCGCCCGGCGCCAGCTTCGCGCCCCGCAGCGTACCGGTGATGACTGTGCCATGCCCGGCGACGCTGAACGACCGATCGATCGGTAGGAACAAGACCCCGTCAGCCGCGCCCGGCTCCACCGCGACGGCCAGGAGTGCATCGCGAAGCGCAGCAATCCCGTCGCCCCGCGTTGCCGCCGTGATCACTGGCGCGAAGCTGGCAATCCCCGCCGCCTCCAACAGAAGCGCGGCGGCCTCGCCGGTCCGTTTGGCCGCGTCCGGCGCCACCAGATCGGCCTTGCTGACCGCGATCACGGCCCGGCGGATCCCCAGCAGCGCGGCGATGTCCACGTGCTCGACGGTCTGCGGCTTGATCCCCTCATTGGCCGCCACCACCAGCAGCAGGGCGTCGATCCCGGTCGAGCCGCCGATCATCGTGCGGACGAACCGCTCATGGCCCGGCATGTCGATCAGGTCGATCTCGGTTTCCGGCCCCGCGCGGAAATGCGCGAAGCCGAGCGCGATTGAGATCCCCCGCCGCTTCTCTTCCGGGAGCCGGTCGGTATCCATCCCAGTGAGCGCGTGCACCAGCGCGGTCTTGCCGTGATCGACATGGCCGATCACGCCCAGCACCAGCCGCCTCATCCGGCGCGCACCGCTGCGACCGCGCGGGCGATCTCCTCGATCTCGTCATCGGCCACCGTCAGCACGTCCAGCACGAGGCGCCCGTCGGTGATCCGGCCAATGACGGCGGGGCGCTGCCCGCGCATGCGACGCGCCAACGCGTCCGCCGACAGGCCCGGGACGCGCAGGCTTACGCCCCGGCTCGCGATCCGCTCCTCCGGCAACGAGCCGCCGCCCGCGAAGCCGGACGTGGGCTCGATGGTTGCCGCGGCACCGAGTGAAGCGGCCAAAAGCTCCGCCCGCGCCTGCAATTCGGCCTCGCTCTGGCCAAGCATGCGTAGGACCGGAACCTGCGCCGGCGCGTCCCGATGCAGGATCAGCGTCGCCTCCAGCGCCGCGAGCGACATCTTGTCCAGCCGCAATGCCCGCAGCAGGGGATGCCGGCGCAGCCGCTCGACGGCGGCACGCCGACCCACGAGCAAGCCGGCCTGCGGGCCGCCGAGCAGCTTGTCGCCGCTGAACGTGATCAGGTCGGCCCCCGCCGCAATCGCCTCGCTGACGGTCGGCTCGGCCGCTGCGCCAGGCAGGCGGGTCAGCACGCCGCTGCCGAGATCCGCCACGACCAGCAGCCCGCGCTCTTGCGCAAGCCCGGCCAGCTCCTCAATTCCAGTAGCAGAAGTGAAGCCGATCATCCTGAAATTGCTTTGATGTACTTTCAGCAGCACGCGTGTCTCGGCGGTGATCGCGTCCCGGTAATCGGCGAGCCGGGTCTTGTTGGTGCTGCCGACCTCGACGAGCCTGGCGCCGCCCTGCCGGATCACGTCGGGGATCCGGAATCCGCCGCCGATCTCGACCAGCTCGCCGCGGGAGACGATCACCTCGCCGCCCCCGGCCAGCCCGGCGAGGGCCAACAGGATCGCTGCCGCCCCATTATTGACCGGCAGCGCCGCCTCGGCGCCCGTCAGCTCTTGCAGGAGCGCGTTGACCCCAGGGGCCCGTGTCCCGCGTCCGCCAGTCTCCAGGTCGAACTCCAGGTTGCAGTAGCCGGACGCGACGCTGGCCAAGCTTCTGACGGCCGCGGCGGCGAGCGGGGCGCGGCCGAGATTGGTATGCAGCACGATCCCGGTCGCGTTGATCACCCGCCGCAGGTCCGGCTGGCCTCGCGCGACCAGGCTTTGCCGCGCCTCGGCGATCAGCGCCTCGGCGTCGGGAACCTTCGAGACTTCGCCGCGGCGCAGCCCCTCGCGGAGCCGGCCTATTGCGTCGCGCAGCGCCTCGGTGACCGACTCGCGCGCATACGCCGCGACCAGTGCCTCGGCCTGTGGCGCCTCGAGCAGACGCTGCACTTGCGGCAGCCGCCGGAGCAGCCCAGCGACATTCTCCTCTCCGCCTTGCACCGATCCTCCGTTTGAGCGTTATCCCTCTCAACGCCGACAAAAGGGTTGCAGCCATGGCCGATTTCGAAACCAGCCTCACCGCGCTCGCCCATGGCGGCGGCTGCGGCTGCAAGCTGTCGCCTGCCGTGCTGCGCGACCTGCTCACCGGATTGCCGGCGGCGCAAGCCTTCTCTGACCTGCTGGTTGGCACGGAGACCGGCGATGACGCGGCCGTCTACCGGCTGAACGACACGCAGGCGCTGGTCGCGACGACGGATTTCTTCACCCCAATCGTCGACGATCCCTTCGATTTCGGCCGGATCGCCGCGACCAACGCGCTGTCGGACGTGTACGCGATGGGCGGCCGGCCGATCCTGGCGCTCGCCATCCTCGGGATGCCGCTCGGCAAGATCGACCCGGAAGCGGTCAAGCGGATCTTGGCGGGGGGTGCCGCGGTCTGCGCCGAGGCCGGCATTCCGATCGCCGGCGGCCACTCGATCGATAGCCCGGAACCGATCTACGGCCTGGCGGCGATCGGCCTGGTGCCGCCGGACCGGGTGCTCCGCAACAGCCGGGCGATGGCAGGGGACGCCCTGATCCTGACCAAGGGGATCGGCGTCGGCGTGATCAGCGCCGCGCTGAAACAGGGCAGGCTCGAACCCGGCGCGCTCAAGATCGCCTACGCGACCCTGCTGCACTCGACGACGCGGCTGAACGCCATCGGGGCGGCGCTGCCGGATGCGCCCGGCGTCCACGCCGTCACCGACGTGACCGGATTTGGCCTGCTCGGCCATGCGCTCGAGATGTGTCGCGGCGCCGGGCTGGGCGCTCGGATCGGTTTCGCCGAGGTGCCAGTCCTGGAAGGAGTGGGCAAGCTGGCGCAGGCCGGCTGCCGGACCGGAGCGGCCTTGCGCAATTGGGCCAGCTACGGCGCCGAGGTCGTGCTGCCTCCGGATCTGGAGGAATGGAAGCGCGACCTACTCTGCGACCCGCAGACCTCCGGCGGCCTGATGATTGCGGTCGCGGCGGATGACGCACCGGCGTTGCTCGACCGGGTAAGGGCAGCGGGATTTCTCGAAGCGGGCATCATCGGCACGATGCACGAGGGTTCGCCCCTACTCGTGATCGAGTAGCCTGGTCGACCCTTCAGGAGCACGCGCGATGATCTACCAATCCCAATCCGGCGATATCCGGATGCTGATGGCCGGCGAAGTGATGCCGTCCCGCCGGCTGACGCCGTTCACCGAGCCCGACTACCTCGCCGCGATCGAACTCGCCCGCGCGGCGGACGTTGCGTTCACCAATCTCGAGACGGTGGTGCGCACGCGCGCGGAAGGCACGCCGGCCTTCACCCGGGGCACGCCGATGACGACGGCGCCCGTCCTGCTCGAGGATCTCAAATGGATGGGCTTCAACCTGATGTCGACGGCGAACAACCACGCCGGCGATTTCGGGCCGGATGGCGCGGTGGCGACGGTGGAGCATTTGCGCCGCGCCAACATCGCCTTTGCCGGCAGCGGCTACAATCTCGGCGAGGCGCGTATGCCGGGTTATCTGGACACGCGCGGCGGCCGGGTCGCGCTGGTGGCCGCGACGACCCTCTTCAAGCCCGGCGAGCAGGCGGCCGATCAGCGGCCGGACGCTGCGGGGCGGCCGGGCGTCAACCCGGTCCGTTTCGACACCGTGCATACGGTGGACGCGGCGGCGATGCGCGCCCTGGACCAGATCGGCGCCGCGCTCGGGCTGAAGCAGGAGAATGGGCGGCAGCGCCGGTCGTTTTTCAGCGCGCAGGAATTTCCTGAGGACAGCGGAGATTCGCTCAATTTCCTGGGCGGCAGTTTCCGCCGCGGCGAGAGTTTTGGTATTTCGACGACGGTGAACCGGGAAGATGCGGAGGCCAATCTGCGGGCGATCCGCGAGGCGCGGCGGCAGGCGGACTGGGTGATCTTCTCGCTGCACAACCACGAATACGGCGCCGCCGGGAAGACGACGGCGCGAACGAAGATGGAGCTGGAATGGCCGGCCGATTTCGTCATCGAGCTGTCGCGCGCGGCGATCGACGCGGGCGCGGATGTGGTGGCCGGACACGGCGCCCACGTGACCCTCGGCATCGAGATCTACAAGGGCAAGCCGATCTTCTACAGCCTTGGCAACCATATCCTGCAGAATGACACGATCGAGGTCGTGCCGGCGGAGGCTTATGGGCGGTTCGGCCTGGGCATGGACGCGACGCCGGCCGACTTCCTCGATGCGCGCAACGGCAACGGCACTCGGAGCTTCGCGGCGTATCCGGAGTTCTGGGAAACGATCGCGGCAAGTTGCGAGTTCACGTCCGGCAAGCTCCTGGGCTTGCGGCTGCATCCGATCGACCTGGGGTTCGGGCTGCCTCGGCCGCAGCAGGGAAGGCCGGTGCTGGCGCGGGGCGACGTGGCGAGGCGGACGCTGGATCGGGTGATCCGCCTCTCGCGCAACCACGGCACGGCGATCGAGCTAGAAGGCGAGACGGCGTTCGTGCGGCTATGAGGTTAAGGGCTGAACACGTTGGGCCACATCGGCAGCCCAAGATTTTCCCGCAGCGTTGCGCCCTCGTATTCCATCCGGAACAGTCCGCGCGCCTGCAGCTCGGGGATGACGAGGTCGATGAAATCCTCCAACGGACCCGGGAGATAGGGTGACATCACGTTGAACCCGTCTGCCGCGCCGGTGCGAAACCATTTTTCCATGTGGTCGGCGATGGCCGAGGGCGTGCCGTAGACGGCGTAGTGGCCGGCGCCGACGGCGAAGCGGCGGGCGATCTGGCGGATCGACATGCCTTGATCGGAGAGGTCCATCAGCATCTTCTGCCGGCCGCGGGCGGAGTTGCTCGGCGGTAGGGGAGGCAAACTGCCGTCCAGATCGCAGTCCATCAGGTTGACGTCGCCGGTCAGGCGGCTGAGCGCGCTCACCGCGATCTCGTCCGGGAGCGCCGAGGCGAGCCATTGATATTTCTCCTCCGCCTCCGCCTGGGTGCGGCCGACGATGACGGTCAGGCCCGGCAGGATCTTGATTGCATCCGGACTGCGGCCGAAGCCTTCCGCGCGCGCCTTGATGTCGGCCACGAACTCCCGCGCGTCGTCGATCGAAAGCTGGGCGGTGAAGACGAGATCGGCGGTGCGCGCCGCGAGGTTGCGGCCGACGTCCGACGTGCCGGCCTGGGCGACGATCGGCCGGCCCTGCGGCGAGCGGGTGACGTTGAGCGGGCCGCGGACGTTGAAGAACCGGCCTTCGTGGCGCAGGAAATGCAGCTTCGCCGGGTCGAAATACTGGCCGCTCTCCTTGTCCAAGACGAACGCATCGTCGTCCCAGCTATCCCACAACCCGGTGACCACGTCATAGAATTCGGCCGCCCGTTCATAGCGCAGCGTGTGGTCGACATGCTTTTCGCGGCCGAAATTCCACGATTCATCCTCGATTTGCGAGGTCACCAGGTTCCAGCCGGCGCGGCCCTGGCTGAGATGGTCGATGCTTGCGAAGCGGCGGGCGACGTGGAACGGTTCGTTGTAGGTCGTGGTCATGGTGGCGATCAGGCCGATCCGGCTGGTCCGCGCCGCGAGGCCTGCCAGCAAGGTTGCGGGCTCGATATAGACGCAGCGGCCGCGCCGGGCCCGGCTCAGATCGCCGCGCTCGAGCTTGGAGCTGTCCGCGACACCGGCGGAGTCGGGGAAGAACACCGCGTCCATCTTGCCGCGCTCGGCGGCCAGCGTCATGCGCGAGACGAGCTCGAAATCCATCAGCACGTTCGGCACTGCGTCCGAATGGCGCCAGCCCGCCTGATGGCCGCCGGGGGAGAGGTACGCGCCCAATTTCATCTGCTGCATGCCGGCACGATGCGGCAGGCCATGCGGGACGGCAATATCGCTCTTGACCCAGGGGAAGGCGCTTCATAGCGTCTCCCGCACTTGCGACGCGGGTCAGCGGGGAACGCCGGAATGCGCATGCGGATCTCCAGGCGGCATCTTGGGGCGCTCGGCCTAAGCGCGGTCCTTCCCACGATCGGCCGGGCTGCCGAACCCAAGCGCGGCGGCACGCTGGTGATTGCGCTCGACAGCGATCCGCCGACGGTGAACCCCGACGTCACCACCAGCGTGCCGGATGTGAGTGTCGGTGCGCTGATCTACGACGCGTTGATGCGGGTGGACGAGGATTTCGCGCCGGTGCCGGCGCTGGCGAGCAGTTGGACCGTCTCGCCCGATAAGCTGACCTACACGTTCAAGCTGGTTGAGGCGGCTTGGCATGACGGCAAGCCGTTCACCTCGAAGGACGTCAAGTTCACCTTTGAGAGCGTCAGTGGGAAATATGGCGCGAAATTCGCCACCACGGCCTCGGTGATCGACGGGATTGACACGCCGGACGACCGCACCGTGGTGTTCCGGCTGAAGCGGCCGTTCGGCCCGTTCCTATTCTCGCTGACCGACTACAACAACGCCTCGATCATGCCGGAGCATGTCTATGCCGGCACGAACGTGCTCACCAACCCGGCCACGCTGAGCCAGCCGATCGGCACCGGGCCGTTCATGATGAAGGAGTGGGATCGCGGCCAGACGATCACGCTGGCGCGCAACCCGAATTACTGGCGCGAAGGCAAGCCGTACCTCGACGAAATCGTGTTCCGCTTCATTCCGGACGCGGCGGCGCGCGTGCTGGCGCTGAAGGCCGGTGAGCTCGATTTCGTCTATTTCTACTATTTTCCGACCTCGCAGTACGTGCAGGTCAAGGACGATCCCAACCTGCAGTTCCGCGAGCACGCGGCGCCGGAGGATCATCTGATCATGTTCAACGTGCGCCGGGCGCCGTTCGACAACGTGAAGGTGCGCCAGGCGCTGTTCACCGCGCTGGACCGCGAATACATCAAGAAGGCCGTGTTCCAGGACCTCGGCACGGTGATGCAGAGCGATCAACTCGCACCTCACCTGGGCGCACAACCCGGACGTGAACCTGGGCAAGATGTATCCGTTCGACCCGGACAAGGCGGCTGCCATGCTGGACGAGGCCGGGCTGAAGCCCGGCGCGGACGGCGTGCGGTTCGAGATCAAGCTGGTCTACGACTCGACCGACGCCGCCAAGGAGCGGCAAGCGCAGGTCCTGCGCGTCATGTGGGGCCGGGTCGGCGTGAAGCTCGTGCCGCAGGGCGGGACGCGCAACGCGATCTTGCCGCAAGTCTACACGGATTGGAATTTCGATGCGACGCTGCAGGCCTACAGCACCGGCGGTGACCCGGCGCTCGGCGTGTCGCGCGTCTACATCACCTCGGCGATCCGCAAGGCGCCGTTCGTCAACTGCACCGGCTATTCGAACCCCGAGGTCGATGCGCTGTTCGCCAAAGGCGCCGAGGAGGCCGATCAGGCGGCGCGGGCGGTGGCCTATAAGCAGGTGCAAGTCTTGCTGGCCCGGGACTTGCCAGTGTTCCCGATCTGGGAGACCGCCTTGATCAGCGTGGCGCGCAAGGCGGTGCAGGGCAAATGGGATTGGAGCACGGGCTACGATTACTGGGATGAAGTCTGGATCGAATGATCCGCTCCATCGCGCAGCGGCTGATTTGGTCTGTCGTGATGATATTCGGGCTGGTGATCGTCGACTTCCTGATCACCCATTTGCTGCCCGGCGACCCGCTGGACGTGCTGGTCGGCAACTTTCCGGCACCACCCGAATACATCGCGCAGGTCCGCCGCGATTTCGGGCTGGACCAGCCGCTCAGCCACCAATTGCTGCTCTATCTCGTCAACCTCGCGCATGGCGATTTGGGCTTTTCCTTCGTGAACCGGCAAGCCGTGCTGCCGCTGATCCTGTCGCGAGCCGGGGCGACGATGCTGCTGATGCTGCCGGCGCTGGCGCTTGCCTCCATTTTGGGCGTGGCGCTGGCGATGCTGGCGGCGTCGCGGGCGGGGCGGTTGCCGGACACGCTGCTGACCGGGCTGAGCCTGGCCGGGCACTCGATCCCGGTGTTCTGGCTGGCGCAAATACTGATCGTGGTGTTCGCGATCGGGCTCGGCTGGCTGCCGGCGCAGGGGATGCGCTCGATCCGGACGTCGCAGCCAACGATCGATCTGCTGCGGCACTGGGTGCTGCCGGGGTTCTGCGTCACCGTATATTACCTGGCGGTGGTCAGCCGCGTGGCGCGCTCGGCGATGCTCGAGGCGCTGCACCAGGATTTTGTGCTGACGGCGCGGGCGAAGGGGCTGGGCGGTGGCGCGGTGATGCTGCGGCATGTGCTGCGCAACGCCGCCATCCCAGTCATCACCGTGATAGGCTATAATTTCGGCTCCTCGCTGACTGGCGCGATCTTAACCGAGACGGTGTTTGCCTGGCCGGGTCTGGGCAGCCTTTTTATTAGTTCGATCGCCAACCGGGATTACCCCGTACTGGCCGGCATCTTCCTGCTGTCGGCGATCGCGGTCGTGCTCGCCAATCTGTTGACGGACCTGCTCTACATGGCGGCCGATCCGCGGGTCCGGGCCGAAGGTGCGGTGACGGCGCGCTGATGCGGCATCACCGGGCGGGTTTCGTGAGCGCCCTCTTCATTCTCCTGCTCGTCCTGGTCGCGGTCTTCGCGCCGCTGCTGGTGAGCGTCGACCCGCTCGCGCTGTCCGAGGACATCCTGCAGCCGCCTTCGGCCGCGCATTGGCTGGGGACTGACGATCTCGGGCGGGACGTGGTGTCGCAGCTGATCTATGGGGCGCGCGTGTCGTTGCTGGTCGGGGTGACCGCCGCTGTTGCAACGACGGTGCTGGGGACGCTGATCGGCGGCGTGGCCGGGTTCGCCGGGCGCGTCGTGGATGCGGGGCTGATGCGGCTTTCCGAGTTCTTCCAGGTGATGCCGACCTTCATCCTGGCGGTGCTGATCGTCGCCCTGGCGGGCCCGGGACTGACGCGCGTGGTCGTCGTCATCGCCGTCCTGTCCTGGCCGCAAACGGCGCGGATCGCGCGCGGCGAGGTGCTGCGGCTGTCGCGGCTCGAGTTCGTCGACGGGTTGCGGTGCTTGGGCGTGCGGGAGAGCCAGATCTTGCTGGCCGAGATCCTGCCGAACGCTTTGGGGCCGGTGATCGCGCTGGGCACGCTGGTGATCGGCAACGCCATCCT
Organism: Acetobacteraceae bacterium; assembly: GCA_965276815.1. Classification (GTDB taxonomy): domain Bacteria; phylum Pseudomonadota; class Alphaproteobacteria; order Acetobacterales; family Acetobacteraceae; genus JAVVHH01. Next base: position 361,409 of record CBDIBE010000008.1, read on the forward strand.
GCTCGAAGCGTCGTTGAGCTTTTTGGGACTGTCGGACCCGTCCTCGGTGAGCTGGGGGCGGCTGCTCAGCGCCGGTCAGCGCTTTTTGTTCTCGGCCTGGTGGCTCTCGGTGTTCCCGGGCGTCGCCATCTTCGCGACGGTGCTGGCCTTCAATCTCATGGGTGATGCGTTGCGCGACGTGCTCGACCCGAGGCATGCCGGATGAGCGGCGCGCTACTGGAAATCGTGGAACTGCGGGTGACCTACCGCAAGCGGGGCACCGTGGTGCCGGCGATCGAGGAGGCGACGCTGCATGTCGCCGACGGCGAGTCGGTCGGCATTGCGGGTGAGTCCGGCTGCGGCAAGTCCACCCTGGCCCGAACCATGCTCGGGCTGTTGCCGGCAGGGGTTGGGCGCGTCGAGGGCGGCCGGATTCTGCTCGCTGGCGAGGACGTCACGCGCCTCGACGAGAAGCAATGGCGCCGGCGGCGCGGCAACCCAGTGGCCATCGTGTTCCAGGACCCGCTGAGCTTCCTCAATCCGGTCACCTCGGTGGGAAGCCAGATCGGCGAGAGCGTGCGCCGGCACGATCGCCGTGCCGATGTCCATGGACGCAGCCTCGAGCTGCTGAGCCTGGTGGCGCTGCCGCCCGAGACGCTGCGCCGCTTCCCGCACGAACTCTCCGGCGGCATGCGGCAGCGGGTGATGCTGGCGATCGCGCTGGGCTGCCGGCCACGCCTGCTGGTCGCGGACGAGCCGACGACGGCGTTGGACGTGACCACCCAGGCCGAGATCATGGCGTTGCTCGACGATCTGCGGACTCGGCTCGGCATGGGGCTGCTGATCATCAGCCACGACCTTGGCCTGCTGCGCTGGCATTGCGACCGGGTCTACGTGATGTACGCTGGCCGCACCGTCGAGTGGGGCGGGACGAGCGCGGTGTTGCAGCGGCCGCTTCACCCGTACTCGCAGGGGCTGATTGCCGCCTCCCGGCTGCAGCGCGGGACGGACGGGCGGTTCGGCGCGCTGCGCGGAGACGGGCCTACGGCGCAGGACCACGGCGATGCCTGCCCGTTTCTCCGGCGCTGCCCGAGATCGATGCCGACCTGCCAAACCATGCCGCCGGCCTTCGCCGCGGGCGACGGGCACCAGGCGCGTTGCTGGTTGCTGGACCCGGCGCGTGTCGCTGCTTGAGCTGCGCGGCGTTTCGAAAAGCTTCCACCGGCGCGGCGCGCCGCCGCTGCAGGCCGTCCGCGACGTTTCGCTGAGCGTGGACGCGGGCGAGTGCGTGGCGTTGGTGGGTGAAAGCGGCTCCGGCAAGTCCACGCTGGGCCGGCTGGCCTTGCGGTTGCTGGCGCCCGATCAGGGCGCGGTGCTGTGGCAGGGACAGGACGCGGCAACGCTGTCCGGCCAGGCCCTGCGCTTGGCACGGATGGCGATTCAGCCGGTGTTCCAGGACGCGTCGGCCACCTTCAACCCACGCCGGACGGTGCGGCGCCTGCTGAAACAGGTCCTGGTGCAGACGGGCGCTGCGGACACCTCGGATGGGCGGCTTTGTGGCCTGTTGGAGCAAGTCGAGCTGCGGCCTGCGGGGGACCTGCTAGCGCGGTACCCGAGCGAGCTGAGCGGGGGGCAGCGGCAGCGTCTGTCGATTGCGCGCGCCTTGGCGACCGGGCCGCTGCTGATCATTGCGGACGAGCCGCTCTCTGGCGCGGATGTGTCGATCCGGGCGCAGATCCTCGACCTGCTGACGGAGCTGCAGGAGCGGCGCGGCCTGGGCTATCTCCTGATCACGCACGACATGCTGCTGGCCCGCGCCGTCTCGAGCCGGATCGCCGTGATGTATCAGGGGGCGATCGTGGAAACCGGGCAGACGCACGCCCTGCTGGAAGCCCCCGTCCACCCGTACACGGTTCGACTGCTGAGCGCTGTCCAGTCGATCTGATCAAGCGTACAAAGAGGCCAAATCCAGTTCGACGCCGATCTCCGGCAGCCGCAGAACCGCGCGCCGACCGGTCACGATCTTCTCGCGCCACTCCGCCGGCCGCCGCAGCACGATCGCCATCGGCTCGTCCTGCTCGAACATGACGTAGGCCAATACCGAGGGCAGACCCACGTATTCCGCCGCCTTCACGCGCCGGTCGGTCAGCGCGGTGGATGGCGACCGCACCTCGATCACCACGCTCGGTTCCACGGCGTCGCTGCCGGGGTTGATGGGGCCGCACACGACCGTGGCGTCAGGATAGCGCACGCGCCCTGCTGTCAGCACTTTAAGGTCGCCGCCGAACGCCTCGCAACCCGGCGGCAACGCGGCCGCCATCGCCATGACAATGCGCCGGACCAGCCGCGCATGCGCCACCGAGCCGCCGGTCATTGCGACCGGCTGGGTGCCGTCGAATTCGAACCGCTCGGACTGGGTCCGTTCCCAATTCAGGAATTCGTCCAACTCTAGAATTCGAACAGGCGGCGCGGGTTGTCGGCCAGGATCTTCTGGCGGATTGCGGGGTCGGGAGCCCAGGTACCGAGGAGGTTGTAGAGCTGGATCGTGCCGACCTTGTCGTGGAAGGAGAGGTGCGGGTAGTCGCTGCCCCAGATGATCTGGTCCGGCACCGTCTCGATCAGGGCGCGGGCAAACGGGGCTACGTCACTAAAGCCCGGCGCGGTGCTGAACCGGTAGATGCCGGTGAACTTCACCCAGCAGCGGCGCGATCCATCATTCGCCAGGCGGAGAAATCCCTGAAACCCTGGCTGGCTTGGCCCGGCCGCGGCCGGGTACAGGCCCATATGCGCGACCGAGAACGAGACCGGCAGGCGGTCCAGCGTCGGCATCAGCTCGGTGATCAGCCAGCCCGGCAGCAGGAAATCGATGTGCCAGCCCACCTCGCGCAGCCGATCGGCCAGGTGCACGATTTTCGGGCGCAACTGGTCGGCGAGGCCCGCCTCGGGTTGGCGCACCGGCGAAATGTTGATCCGCACGCCGCGTACGCCCAACCCGTGCAGGTCAGCGATTTCGGCGTCGGTGGCGGTGCGCTCGTCGAGGTGTACGATCCCGCGGCACGCTGCCGGGCCCATGGTGCGCATGGCATCCAGCATGCATGAATTATCCATGCCATAGGCGCTGGGCTGCACGAAGACGAAGCGGCGGAAGCCGAGACGGTGGGCGAGGGCCAGGTAATCGTCGAGTGGCGCGTAGGGCGGTTTGTATCGCAAGTCGGCGCTCTCGTAGGGATAGCGGTCTGCAGGCCCGAACACGTGAAAATGGGCGTCGCACGCATTCGCCGGCGCTGCGAACGCCGGCTCCAGCCCCGCGTCCGGCCCTGCTTCCAGATCGTGGGAACTCACGCCGCGACCCTGGCGTATCGTGCGGCGCACCAGGCAGTCGCCGAAATGGAGGACCAGACGGGAATGCCGAGAAGCTGCCGGAGGGGTTCCAGCACGCCCATCGTGGGGAGCTGTGAGCAGGCGATGAAGAGCGCGTCATAGCTGCCCTGGGCGGTGGTGAGCGCCTTCTCCAGAACCTGCGCTTGGGTGATCCGGCCCAGCTCCTCGGTCGTGGCGCACTCGAAGCTGTCGAGCACCGCAGCTTCGATCCCGGCGGCTTTCAGGAACCGGCGCAGGCCGTCATTGACCGGGGTGAGATAGGGCGTGACGACCGCGATCCGCTTGGCGCCATGATGGGAGAGGATCTCGATCATCGCTTCGGCCGTGCTGACGACCGGCACCTCGAAGCGGTCGGCCAGCCGGGCCGTGATGGCCCGGTTGCCTTCGCGTCCCGCCAGGATTCCGGCGGCGGTGCAGGCATAGATCACGAGGTCCGGATGGTCGTGTGCGAAGGGCGCTGTGGCCTCCAGCGTCGCCTCGGCGTAGCTCGGTATGTCATCGGCGACGAGGGTCCGGGCGGGGCGGGGGACGCGCGCGATCAGTTGGCGCTCGAAGCTGGGCAGCAGCGCCGCCATCTCCGGCTCCAGGGTCGAGTTGTTGGCGGGCATGACGATCAAAGCGGTCCGTGACTCGATCATGGCGCGACTTTCTTGCTTTCGGATCCGCGGCGATGCGCGATCATGAGCCAAGCGGCCGGTCTTGCCAATGCGCGGGCGCTGGCGGATGCTTCGCGCGCAAAGGGGAAATGCGATGACGCTAAGTCGCAGGTCGCTCGGCTTGGGTCTGCTCGCCCTGCCGGCGCTGGTTCGCTCCGGGCACGCCGAGACCGGGACCATCCGGCTCGGCAAGCAATACGGGTTGCCGTTCCTGCCGCAAATGGTGATGGAATCGCAGCGTCTGATCGAGAAGCACGCCGCCGCCGGCGGGGTGACATCTCTCAACGTTGAATGGTCCTCACTCTCGGGTCCCGGAGCACTCAACGAGGCCCTGCTCAGCGGCTCCATGGAGTTCGTCAACGTCGCCACGCCGGCGCTCGCGACCCTGTGGGAGCGGACCCTGAACACGCGGCGCCAGGTCAAGGCGCTGTGCACCGTGCAGTCGATGCCATACGTGCTGATGACGCGTGACCCGGCGGCACACTCGATCACCGATCTGGGGCCGCAGGACCGGATCGCGGTGCCGACGGTGAAGATCTCGGCGCAGGCGATGATGCTGGAGATGGCGGCGGCCAAGCAGTGGGGGCTGAAGGATTTCGAGCGGCTGGATCCGCTGACCGTAAGCCTCGGTCATCCCGACGCGCTCATCGCGATGCTGTCCGGCAAATCGGAGATCACGACGCATTTTGCCGTCGCGCCGTTCCAATATTACGAGCTTGCCGCGGGGATGCGGCCGATCCTGAAATCCTACGACATTACCGGCGGCCCGCACACGAACGGCATCCAGGTCACCACCGAGACCTTCCACGCCGCCAACCCCGCCATCTGCGCCGCCGTCTTCGCGGCGCAAAACGAAGCCAACGCGTTCATCAACAACGACCCGAAAGGTGCGGCGGGCGTTTACCGAGACCTCTCCGGAGATCACCACGCCACCGTCGACGACCTCGTGAAAATGATCACTGATCCCGACGTCATCTACACAACCACGCCGGCAAACATGATGAAGATGGTGCAGTTCATGAAAGACACTGGGCGGATGAAGACCATGCCATCCTCGTGGCAGGACATGTTCCTGCCCGAGGCGCACGATTTGCCGGGGAGCTAGCTCATGCTCGTCAATCCCGTGAAGGCGCGCATGGCGGCCGGGCAGCCTGCGATGGGCATGACCGTGCGAATGGGCCGCTCGGCCGACATCGCCCGCATCGCCAAGAGCACTGGACATGATTTCATCTTCATGGACACCCAGCACTCGATCTTCTCGATCGAGACGCTGATCCATATCGCGCAGACGGCACTGGCGATCGACATCGCTTGCCTCGTGCGGGTGCGCGGCATCGACGATCCGGACGTCTCGGTCATGCTCGACAATGGCGTCACCGGGATCGTGTATCCGGATGTCAGTACGGCAGAACAGGCGCGCCGGGCCGTGGAGATCTGCAAGTTTCCGCCGATCGGCAAACGCTCGGTCGTCGGCGGCTATCCGCATTTCGACTATCGGCCGATGTCGCTGACCGAGAGCGTGCCGCAGCTCAACGCCGTGTGCCTGCTCGTCCTGATGATCGAGACGGAGGAGGGGCTCGCCAACGTGGAGGAGATCGCCGCCGTGCCGGGGGTGGACGTGCTGCATGTCGGCAGCAACGATTTGCTGGCAAATATGGGCAAGCCCGGCCAGTTCGACGATCCCGATATCGTCGCGGCGCAGGACCGGGTGATCGCGGCCGCGGTGCAGAACGGCATTTTTGCCGGCTGCGGCGGGAACCGGGACGTCAAGCGTCAGGCCGAGGCGGTGCGGCGAGGCGCGCTGTTCTTGACCACGCAGACCGACATCGGCTTCCTTACCGCCGCTGCCGGCCAATGGACGCGCGGCCTGCGGGCGGCGCTGGAGAGCGAACCGCAGGTGGTCCGATAGGAGATCGAGGGATGAGCACAGGTCAGGCGCCGGGCTTCTACCGGTTCAAGATCGGCGACTTCGAGGCCATTGCGCTGCATGACGGCACGCTCAGCCGCGACCGGCCGGCGGGTTTCGTGCGCAATGCCGGGGAGGACGAGGTGGCCGAGGCCTTCGCGCAAGCGGGAATGCCGAAGGACAAGCTGACCTTGACCTTCACGGCGCTTGCCGTGCAGACCGGCCAGGGTGTGGTGCTGATGGATACCGGGCTCGGCGAGGGCGGCCCGCCCGGGACCGGGATGCTGACGGCAAATATGCAAGCCGCCGGCATCCGGGCCGAGGATGTCGGGACCGTCATCATCAGCCACTTCCACGGCGACCATATTTCCGGTTTGCGCAAGAAGGACGATTCGCTCGCCTTTCCGAACGCGGAGTTGGTCGTTCCCAGCGTGGAATGGGACTACTGGATGGACGATGCCAAGATGGGTGCCGCGCCGGAGGGTCTGAAGGGCAATTTCGCGTTGGTCCGCCGCATCTTCGGCTCGATCGCCGGCAAGGTGCGACGGTTTGCCTGGGATGAGGAGGTGCTGCCTGGCTTCACCTCGGTCGCCGCGCCGGGTCACACGCCCGGCATGTCGGCGCTGCAGATCGCCTCTGGCGCTGAGGCGGCGATGTTCGTTGCCGACATCACCAACAATCCGGTGATCTTCGCCCGCCGCCCGGAATGGCAGGCGGTGTTCGACATGGACCCGCAGCTTGCGGTGGAGACGCGGCGGAAGTTGCTTGACCGGGCCGCGGCCGAGAAGCTGCGCCTCGCATATTTCCATGCGCCTTTTCCTGCGACGGGCTTCATCACCAAGAACGGCGCCGGGTACGAGTATCTCCCGGCGCTCTGGACCTCCTCCTGAAATCTTCAGCCGCGTTCGCTGAACAGCACCCCGCCCTTGGCCTTGTTGTCGCGTGACGTTTCGATGATCTCTACCATCACGTGGCCCGCATCCACCTTCAGATGGGTGACCACGGCTTGGGTGATGTCCTGGATCAGCGCGCGCTTCTGGTCTTTGCTGCGGCCCTCGACCATGTGTACGTAGACTTCAGGCATCCATTTCGCTTTCGTCGATAACGGGATTGCTCAGCACGCCGATGCCGGAGATTTCGACCTCGACTTTGTCGCCGGGCTTGAGCCAGAGCGGCGGCTTGCGGGCGAAGCCGACGCCCTCTGGCGTGCCGGTGGCGATCATGTCGCCAGGGTTGAGCGGGAGGATGACCGAGAGATAGCGGATGATCTCCGGGACATCGAAGATGAGGCCGTCGGTCTTCGCATGCTGCACCTCCTGCCCGTTGAGCCGCGTGCTGAGCATGAGCTGCGACGGGTCGGGGATCTCGTCCGTGGTCGTCATCCAGGGGCCGAGACTGCCGGAGTGCCAGAAATTCTTGCCCACGGTCAGCGAGTGCTCGAACTGGAAGTCGCGCAGGCAGCCCTCGTTCATGCAGGTGTAGCCGGCGATGTGGGAGAGTGCCGCCTCGCGGGTGATGTGCCGGCCGGGCTTGCCGATCACGATGGTCAGCTCGCCCTCATAATCGTAGCTGGCCGAGGCGCGCGGGCGGACGAGCGATTGGCCGCTGGCAACGAAGGACTCCGCGGCCCGGATGAAGACGCTCGGCTTCTCGGGCAGCTTGGAGTTGCCTTCCGCCACGTGCGCCTTGTAGTTGCGACCGATGCAGATGATCTTGGCGGCGTCCGGGATCGGAACGGCGAGGGCGATGTCCGCAAGGCGATGGTCCGGCGGCGTGCCCGCGAGGTCCTGGAGTTGCGGCAGCAGGCCTGCGGCCAGCGCGGCGCGCAGCGTCGGCGCGTCATGCAGCCGCCGCGATGCGTCCACCACGCCGCCATCGACGACGACGCCGTAGCCGGGCCGGCCGCCGGCGGTGAAGCTGGCGAGCTTCATGCGTGGCCGCGCGGTTGCTTGATCTGCTCCATTTCCCCCTCCATCATCGCCGGATCAGTGACGTCGGCTGGCATCCGGAAGTCAACGAACGCCGCAACCCAAACGGAGTCAACCATGGCGCGACTGCCCTATCTGGACAAAGCCGACCTGCTGCCCGAGCAGCAGGACTTGCTGGCCCGCAATATCAACCTGCACCGGATGCTGGTGCATAGCCCCGGTGCGGCGCGGGCTTTCAGCGGGCTGGGCCAGTATATCCGCCACGGCTCGAAGCTCGATCCACGGCTGCGCGAATTGGCGATCCTGCAAGTGGGATATCTTGCCCGATCCCCGTACGAGTGGTCGCACCACGTCAAGATCGGCTTCGATTTTGGCGTTACCGAGGACGATATCCGGAACTTGATCGAGGAGTCCGCCGGCCGGCAGACATCGCTCGACCCGGTGGCCCGCCTCGTCCTCCAACTCGCGCGCGAGATGACGACGGAGATCCGTGCGGCGGACGCCACGTTTGCGGCGCTGCAAACCCATTTCGATGCGGAGGGCCTGATCGACCTCGTGATGACGATCGGCTTCTACAACGGCGTGGTCCGCGTGCTTGCGGCTTTGCAAATCGATGTCGAGGACAGCTACCAGACCTATCTCGATCGATTCCCACTCCCGGATTGAGATCCAAGGCCGTTCGTGGAGCAATGTATCGATGGTTCCGACTTGGATCGTAATTGCACTCGGAGGCGCGCTCGGCAGCGTGGCACGCTATTTCGTCGCGCTATGGGCCCTTCCAGTCAGTCGCGAGCTTCCCTGGGGCACGATCACGATCAACATCGCCGGGTCTTTCCTGATCGGCTTCTTCGGTACGCTCACGCTTCAGGGCGGCCGCTACCCGGCCCCGGACTGGCTGCGGCTGTTCGTCATGGTCGGGTTCTGCGGCGGCTTCACGACCTTCTCTTCCTTCAGCTTGCAGACGCTCGATCTGTTGCGCGGCGACGCCTGGGGGCGCGCGCTGACGAATGTGGCGGTCTCGGTGCTGCTCTGCCTCGGTTCGGTCGCTCTCGGGCATTACACGGCGTCAGCGCTGAACGGCGGCGCGGTGCAGGTGGCCGAGACGGTGATCGAAGAGGAGGCGTCGTGACGACAGAAATCGTGGATGATGGCGGCGGTTCGCTGTAACGCGTCGGCGGCGCCGATGGAGATGCGCATCTGCCGCGCGTGTGCACCGGGGCCGAAACGGCGCACGAGCAGTCCCGTGGAGGCGAGAAGCGCGGTGCAATCGCGGGCTTGCGCCAGGTCGGGGAAGTCGACCAGCAGGAAATTGGCTTGGCTCGGGTAGACACGCAGCGATTTCTCGCGCCCGAGTTCGGCGGCGAGCCAGGGCAGAAATTGGTCATTATGCGCGCGCGCCCGGCGCTGATGCTCGGTGTCGGCGAGCGCGCCTAGTCCGGCCGCGAGCGCGGTCACGCTGACCGGAAAGGTTGGCCCGACTTTGGTGATCGCATCCAACACGGGGGCGCTGCCGCTCAGCCAGCCCAAGCGGATCCCGGCCAAACCGTAGAGCTTGGAGAAGGTCCGGCTGACGAGCACGTTCGGTGCGGATGCAGCGAGCGCGAGCCCGCCATCGCCGTAAGCGGCGTCGCGGACGAATTCGGCATAGGCGCAGTCCAGCACCAGCAGCACACGGTCCGGCAGTCGCGCATGCAAGGCGGTGACCTGCTCGATGGGGAGCGTGGCGCCGGAGGGGTTGTCCGGGTTGGCGAGCATCACCAGCCGCGTCCTGTCGGTCACCGCTTGGAGCAGCGCTTGCGGATCGGCGCAGAAGTCGCGGTCGGGCGCGGCGACCGGCACCGCGCCGGCGATTGCGGCATTGCGGGCGTAACGGGCGTAGCCGCGGGCCGAAAACACCACCTCGTCACCGGGTCCGGCGAAGGCGAGCGTGGCGCCCAGGACCAGCACGTCGGAGCCCGAGCCCAGCCGGATCGAAGCTGGCGGCACGCCGAAATGCGATGCGATCGCGGCGACGAGGGCCTCGCCTTCGCCTTCGGGATATTCGTGGCCGCGCCGGAGCGCCTGGGCAGCGGCCTCGATCGCCCGCGGAGACGGGCCGAGCGGGCTCTCATTCGAGCAGAGGCGGACCATACCGGGCCGGCTGAGTTCGGGGATCGCGGCCATCGGGCCGCCGATCTTGGCCAGAGCTGGGCGTGGGATTGGTCCGGTCACAGTCCCTCGGCGGCGATGGCGGTGGTGAACAGAAAGTCGCCACGCTTGGCCAGCGCCGGCAGCCGGCGGGCGACGACGCGGCCGGACCGGGCGAAATGGACGCGGCGTGCGGGGGCGGCCAGATCTTCGGCGTCGTAGATCGACCCGGCGAGCGTGCCGGCCTCGACTTCGTCACCCAGGCTCACCGCGGGCGCGAAGATCCCGGCGGCCGGCGCCATCAGGAAATGGTTGCGGTCGGGAACTCGCACGAAAGTTGTGCGCCGCGCTTGGTCGTCCGGCTCGGCCGAGAGCACGCCGAGATGGCGGAGGCAGGCGGCGGCCCCGGTCTCGGCGACCGACAGCGCCGCGGCCGAGACGAAGCCGCCGCCGCCCAGCTCGGCCGAGATCATCGGCACGCCTGCGCGCTCGCAAGCGGCGGAGAGCGAGCGCGTCTCCGCCGTCGCGCCGACCACGACGGCGAGCGGCGCTCCGAAGGCGTGCGCCAGCGCCGTCTTCGCTGCGGCCTGCGGGCCGCCGGCATAGACGTAGGCGCAGGGCAGATACTCCGCGGCGGTGCCCCCGGAGTGCAGGTCGATTGCCGCCTGGCAGTGCGGGAGCAGCACCCGCTCCACATACCAGGCGATCTGCGCCGTTGGACCGCCATCCGGATCGCCGGGGAAGGCGCGGTTCAGATTGGCGCCGTCCACGGGCGAGGTGCGCCGCGCCGCGCGCACCGCCGGCAGGTTCAGCGCGGGCAGGATGATGAGGCGGCCGCGCAGTTCGGCGGCAGCGGTGCGCTCGATCAGCCGGCGCAGCGCGATGGGCCCTTCGTATTCGTCGCCGTGCACGCCGGCGGTCAGCAGCACCGTCGGGCCGGGCCCGCCCGAAAGGACCGCGATCGGCACCGCAATGACGCCATACGCGTGCGCGTCGTCGGAGAACGGAACGAGCAGATCGCCCAGATGCCGGCCCGGCTCGTCGAGCGGGACCGTGCACGCGACCCGCGTCACCGCGCCCTCCGCCAGCGCCGCTCGACGAACTGGAACATCAGCGAGCAACAGTAGCAGATCGTGAAATAGACCGCAGCGGTGAACAGCCAGACCTCGAAGAAGCGCTGCGTCGTGCTCGACACCTCCGACGTCATGAAGGTCAGTTCCTGGACCGAGATCAGCGACACGAGCGAGCTGTCCTTGATCGAGACGATAAACTGGCCAGCGAGCGCCGGCAGCACGTTGCGGATCGCCGGCGGCAGCACGACCTTGCGGAACACCGCCCAGCCCGACAGGCCGAGCGCGCGCCCGGCCTCGACCTGGCTGCGCGGCACGGATTGCAGCCCGGCGCGCACGATCTCGGCAACATAGGCGGACGCGATCAGGCCTAGGCAGATCAGGCCGGCGAGGAAGTCATTGATCCGTTCCGGCGCGCCGAACAAGGTGCCGGTTAAATCGCGCAGCCATGCCGGCGCGGCGCCGAGCGTCTCGTCCAATCCCAATGGCGGCAGGATTTGGCTGGCGACGAAGAAGTCGAGCACGAAGATCAGCACGATCGGCGGCGTGTTGCGGACCAACTCGACGAAGATGCGGCCGAGCCAGCGGAGCACCGGCCGGGTCGAGATTCTGCAAGACGCGACGCCGACGCCGAGCACCGTACCCAGCAGCAGGGACCAGATTGCCAGCCGAAGCGTGGTCAGCAGGCCAAGCAGCAGCAGGTTGGGCTGCCACGCCCCGGTGGCCGGGTCGACGTGGAACAGATAGGTCGGGATGATCGACCAGTTCCAGCGATAGCCCAGCACCTGGTTCGCTCGCACAGCCAGCCAGGCGATGGCCGACAAGGCGAGCAGGACGATGACGATGTCGAGCAACCGGGCGGCCCCGAGCCGCCCCGGCGGCCGAGGGGCCTGCCGCGGCGTTGCGAGCGAGAGCGACGCGCTCAATTGACCTTGCCGACGGCCCCGCGCCAGTCCTGGGTCTCGAACCAGTAATGCCGGCGGTCTTTCAGGAACGCCTGGTTGGACAGGATCCAGTTGTCGAGCACGTTCAGCGTGTCCGGGTCGCCCTTGCGGACCGCCATGCCGGATGGCAGCCGGTTCAGCTCCTGATCGGCGGCGAGCGGCGCGAATAGCTTGTCCGGGTTTTCTGAGGTCACGCGGGTGGGCAATGGCTCGCTCGCGGCGAACGCGTTCGCGTTGCCGTTCAGGACCTCCTGCGCGATCGCGGCGTCGTCATCGAATTGGCGGATGGTCGCCTTCGGGAAAGCCTGCGCCGCGTTGGCGCAGGACGAGGCGCCGCGGCGGCAACTGATGGTCACGTTGGGCGAGTTCAGGCTTTCGAGCTTGAACCCCGGCTGCAGCGATTTCTGCACCGCCAGGCTGGTGCCGGCCCAGTCATACGGCGAGCTGAAGTTGACCGTCAGGTTGCGCTTGGTCGTGATGGTCATGCCGCCGATGATCACGTCGAACTTCCCGGCCAGCAGCGCCGGGATGATGCCGTCCCAAGCGGTCGGCACGAGTTCGAGCTTGAGGCCGAGGTCCTGGGCGAGCTTGGTCGCAACGTCCACCTCGAAGCCGACAAGGTCGCCTTTGTCGTTGCGCATCGCCCACGGGACGAAGGTCGACATGCCGACCGTCATGGTACCGCGCTTCTGCATACGGTCGATGGTCGACTCGGTCTGCGCGCGCGCCGCGCCGACGATGGCCACCGTACCTAGCATCAACCCAAGAATCACCCTGCGAAACAACATCGTGCCCTCCCTCAAGATTGCTTACCGCGCCGGCACCAGCCGGCTCTCCAACCACTGCACCGAGAACGACAGCGGAATCGTGATCGCGAGATAGACCGCGGCGATGCTGAGCCAGATCTCGAAGCTCATCAGCGTGTCCGAAACGAGGTTGCGCCCCTCAGTGGCCAAGTCTGGGATTGCGATCACGCTGACGATCGCCGAGTTCTTGACGAGGTTGACGAGCACGCTGGTGAGCGGCGGCAGCATCAGCGTCGCCGCCTGCGGCAGGACGACGAGCCGCAGCACCGGCCAGGACCGAAACCCCATGGCGCGCGCCGCTTCCCACTGGCCGCGCGGGACGGCGAGGATGCTGCCGCGGATGACCTCGGCGGCGAAGGTGGCCTCGAACAGGGAGAGGCTGAGCACGCCAACCCAGAACCGGCTAATCCCGAGCAGCGGCGCCAGCACGAAGTAGAACACGAAAATCTGGATCAGCAGGGGCGTGTTGCGCACCAGCTCCAAATACAGCGTCGCGAGACCCCAGCCGGCCCAGGAGGGCGACATGCGCAGGAAGGCGGTCAGGCAGCCGATCACCAGCGTCAGCAGCATCGACAACCCAATGATCTCGGCCGTGACGATCAGGCCGCGCAGCAGCGGCCCTGGATATGACGCGCCGTCGATCTCGCGCACGAAGAAGGCGGGGACCCGGTACCACTGCCAGTGATAGTTCATCGCCTCGGCGCCGCGCAGCACGAGCAGCAGGGAGGCCGCGAGCACGATCGCGAGCATCAGCAGGTCCGGCCAGCGTGCGGCCGTTTCCTGTTTCGGCGGCGGCCGGGCCGTGCCCGATTCGTGGTTCCTCAGCTGCATTGCTTCCCAGCAAGCAACCTACGTGCCAGCGGTCTTTCGGTACGCAAACGACTTGTCCAGCCGGCTGCGCAGATAATCGCCGCAGGACACCGTCGCGTAACGGGCAGCCTCGCCGGGTCGCACGACCGGCCTGATCGGCGTATCGCGGTTTGGATCGATGAACAGCGCCGTCGAATAGCGGGCGTGGCCGGAGCGGTTGACGACCCGGTGCGGCGTCGAGCGGAACCGGTCATTGCTCCAGCGCGCCAGCAGATCGCCCACGTTGACGACGAAGCTGCCCGGCACGGGGTGCGCCATGATCCAGTCGCCCGCGCGCCCCTGCGCCTGCAGGCCGCCAGTCGTGTCCTGGTAGAGCAGCGTTAGGCAGCCATAGTCGGTATGGCTCGAGACGCCGAACTGGTCGGCGCCCATGTCCGGCGGCTGCGGCGGGTAATAGATGATGGAGCCGCGGCTGATCGGCCGGCCGATGCTGCGCAGGAAGGTTTCCGGCGCTGCGTCAAGCGCCCGGGCGACCGCGCGGAGCAACGCCCAGCCGACCTCGTGCCCGGCGGCGAAGAACGCCATCAGCACTTCGCGCATCTCTGGCATGAAGCCCGGCCATTGATTGGGCGGGATCCCGTCCGGCCCTGGCGTATCGAGCCCCCAGACGAAGCTCTCCTTCAGGTCGGGCTTTGCATCGCCCGTCATCTTGGCCTCGCCGACCCGGATGAAGCCGCGATGGCCGGCGTTGACGGCGACGGCCTGCTTGCGCTCGGCAGGCTCGGCGAAAAAGCCAGCCGAGACGCGCAGGACGGAGTCGACCAGCGCCTGTGGAATGCGGGAGTTGCGGATGTAGAAGAACCCGACCGTCTCCGCCGCGTGCAGCATCTGCTGGCCCACGCGCGCCTCGGCCGCGCCGTCATCGCTCAGATCGGTGAGGTCGATGATCGGGATCGCATCGACCGCGATGCTCGCCGCTTCCGCATACGACATGGGCTGGTCCTCTCGTGGCACGCGCGATGGTGCACTGATCGACCCGGCCGGTTCAAGGCGCCCGTCTCGTCTGGACGAGTTAGACTCTCACGGCTGACGCCGGCATCTGCTACAATGGTGGCAATGTCGTCATCCGCCACTGGCGCCGTGCCCGCGGCATGGGCATCGCGGTCACCCGTAGCCGTTGTCGGGTGCAGCTGACGATGGCGGTGGGCCTGCTCGCCTTGCTCGACGACATCGTGGCCGTGCTCGATGACGTGTCCGTCATGACCAAGATCGCCGCCAAGCAGACGGCGGGCGTTCTCGGCGACGATCTTGCGCTCAATGCCCAGCTTGTTTCCGGTTCTGCCGCGCATCGGGAACTGCCGGTTGTTTGGGCCGTGGCGAAAGGATCGGCGGTCAACAAGGCGATCCTGGTGCCGGCGGCACTGACGATCAGCGCATTTGCGCCCTGGGCGATCCCGCCGCTGCTCATGGCTGGCGGCGCTTATCTTTGTTTTGAAGGCGTGGAGAAGCTGGCGCACAAGGTGCTGCCGCACGGCAAGCCATCGAACTCTACGGCGATCCATAAGGCGCCGGGGCAGAGCCATCCGCCTGGCGCTGCCGGGTCTGCGGAGGCCGCCAAGATCAAGGGCGCGATTCGCACCGACTTTGTGCTGTCCGCGGAGATTGTTACGATCACGCTCGGCACTGTGGCGGAGGCGACGCTGCTCGAGCGGGTCATGGTGCTGACCAGCATCGCCGCGATCATGACGGTGGGCGTCTACGGGTTGGTCGCCGGCATCGTCCGGCTGGACGATATAGGCCTCTTCCTAACCCGCCGCGAAGGCGCTGGCCTGGCCGCCCGATTCCTGCGCGGCCTCGGCAGGGGCTTGCTGAAAGCGGTGCCGCATCTGATGCGGATGCTTGCCTTTGTTGGCACGGCGGCGATGTTCCTGGTCGGCGGCGGCATCCTCACCCATGGCATCCCTGGCGCGCACGATCTCATTGACCACATCCTCGAACCCGTCGCAGCCATGCCCCATGCGGGAAGAGCGTTGGCGGGGGTCGCGGCGCTCCTGGTCGATGCAGCTTTCGGGATCGTCGCGGGTGTTTGCGTCCTCCTCGCAGTCCGGGCCGCGCTCTCCCTCCGGCGGGTATGGCAATGAGGCGTCTTAGAGCACGATGACTTCGCTTGCGCTCAGCCATCCTGCTCTAACCTGTTGTTTGAGCGAGCATCTTTATGCGACCAGACGATTCCGTCTGATCGCACGATGCTCTAGGCGAGCTTCACGTTGTAGAAGAGCGGGAAGCCTTGCAGGATGCCGCTGACCGTCTTGCGCGACGCGGTCGGCTGAAAGAACAAGCCGAGCGGAATGAACGGCACGTCCTGGAACGCCTGTAGCTGGAGTTCCCGGCACGCCGCCTTGCGGGCCTCTTCCGTCTGCGCCTCCAGATACGCGGTTCGCAGCGCCTCGATCTTTGGGCTGTTCGGCCAGCCATACACGCCACCCTTCTCGCCCTGCGAGCGGATCAGGCGATGGTCGGCCGGGTTATTGGTGACGGCGCCGGTCGTGTAGGTGCACAGCGCGCTCCAGCCGCCTTTGTCGAGCGGGCCCTTGTTGTTGAAGCGCTGCACCACCGTGCCCCAGTCGGTGGACTGCAGCTCCACGTTCATGCCGATGCCGCGCAGCACGTCTTCCGAGACCAGGCTCATGGCGTAAATGCTGGCGAAGTCGGTCGGCGCCATCAGCACCACTTTTTCGCCCTTGTAGCCGGCATCCTTCAGCGCTTGGCGGGCGGCGTCTCTGCTGCGCGGACCGTCCAGCGCCGCCATGCCGGCGTCGCTCGCCATCGGCCCGGGCGTGATGAAGCCGATCTTGTCGCGCCACATGCTCTGGTCGGTGCCAGCGACCGCGGTCATGAAATCGGCCTGGTTGATCGCGGGGAAGATCGCGCGGCGGATGGCAGGATTGTCGAACGGCGGTTGCAGGTGGTTGAGCCGGAGCAGCCCCAGGAAGCCGCTCTTGTCCTGCACCTCGACATTGATGTTGGCGTCCCGCCGGAGCAGCGGCAGCATGTCGAAGGTCGGCTGCTCCCACCAGTCGACCTCGCCCGATTGCAGCGCGGCCAGCGCGGTGGAGGCGTCGGGGATCACGTGCCACTCGATGCGGTCGACATAGGCGTGCTTTGGCCCGGACAGGAAGTCCACGCTGCCTTGCGGGCGCGGCACGTAGCCAGCGAATTTCTCATAGACGACATGATCGCCCGGCACGCGCTCGGCGCTGACGAAACGGAACGGCCCGCTGCCGATCATCTCCGTGAGCGGCACCATGGGGTCGGTTTTCGCCAGGCGCTCCGGCATGATGCAGGGCATGTTCGTGCCGGCCTTGCCGAGCAGATCCTTCAAGGTGGGGAATGGCTTGTTCAGCCGGAGTTGCACGACAGTGTCGGACAGGGCGGACATCTCGTCCGTGGCGGCAACCAGATCGCCGCCATAGGTGTCGCGATGCGCCCAGCGATTCAGGCTCGCCACCACGTCCTGCGCCCGGACCGGCTCGTTGTCGTGGAAGCGCAGGCCGTCACGCAGGGTGATCCGCCAGGTCTTGCCGTCATTTTCGACCGTCTCGCCTTCGACCATCTGCGGATGCGCGGCGAAATTGCTGTCCACGCCATAGAGCGTGTCGAAAACCAGATATGCGTGGTTGTGCGTGACGAAGGCCGGTGTCGCGATCGGGTCAAGGACGGCGAGGTCGGCCTGCGGAATGAATTTGAGCGCCTTCGTGGTGGCCGACCGGGCGATGTGAGGGGCGGCGAGGGTCGCCGTCAGACTGAGTTTGAGCAGGGTACGGCGATGCATTGGATTACTCCCGTTCCGTTTGCGCAAGCGCGGGCCGGCGGCCGAACCATGGATTTGCCTGCTCGAGCTGCGCCGCCAGCCGCAGCAGTATCTCCTCGGCGCCGAGCCGGGCCATGAACTGCGAGCCGATCGGCAGCCCGGCGCCGTTGGTCCATAGCGGGACGCTGATGGCTGGCGCGCCGCTGCCATTGGCCAGCGGCATGAAGGCCGCGATGGAATAGAATTGCTGCAGAAAGCCGGGGGCGCCGTAGTCGAACTCGGCCAGCAAGGGCGGTGGGACGGTCAGAGAAGGGGTCAGCAGCAAGTCGTAGCTTTCGTGGAATTTGGCGAGAAGCCGGGTCAGGTTGTGCAGGCGTTTTACGGTTAGGTAGTAGTCGGCGCTGCTCGTGGACTGGCCGATCCGCAGGAACTCCCAGGTCGCGGGGCTGAAATCCGCCTCCGCGATCGTGCGGCCGAGTGCCTGCGCCTTGGCCTGCACATTCGCGTTCATGCCGACGCTGAGAAGGGTGATGGAGTCCGCCGCAAACCCCTCATCCCAGCCGATGTCCGGCTCCGCCTCGGTGACGATGTGGCCCAAGGACTCGCACAGCGCCGCGGTTTTCCTGGCCGCTTCGGCGCAGTCCGGGTGCACCTGGACACCGCCCGGCGCGCGCACCGTCATCGCGATGCGCAGCTTGCCCGGTGGCGCGCGCAATGCTTGCAAATACGACGGTGGACCCGGCGGGGCCCAGTACGGATCGCCGTAATCCGGGACTGCCGTGATATCGAGCAACAGGGCACTGTCGCGGACCGACAGGGTGCAGGCGTGCTGGACGCTGGCGCCGATCAGCTCCTCGCCGACATCCGGGCCGTAGGTGATGCGCCCGCGCGTCGTCTTCAGGCCGAACACGCCGCAATTGGACGATGGGACCCGCGTCGACCCGGCGCCGTCCGTCGCATGCGCCGCGGGGACGATCCGCGCCGCCACGGATGCGGCCGAGCCGCCGCTGGAGCCGCCGGCCGACCGCGTCGTATCCCACGGGTTGCGGGTTGGCCCGAACATCGCGTTCTGGGTGTCGATCGACAGCCCCATTTCCGGCACGTTGGTCTTGCCCATGATGAGCAGGCCGGCGCGCTTGTAGCGCAGCGTCACTTCGCTATCGAAATCGGGAACCCCGGCCATGAATGCGCTGCCGCCGGCGGTCCGGACTCCCTTATAGGAGGCACGCAGGTCCTTCAGCAGGAAAGGAACGCCGGCCAGGGGCTCGCTTCCCGTCAGCCCCGCCACCTGCTGGCGTGCCTGCTCGTACATCGGCGTGATGATGGCGTTGATTGCCGGGTTGATCCGCTCGGCCCGATCGATCGCGGTTTCCAGCAGCTCGGCGGCGGTGATCGATTTCGTCCGGACGAGCTCGGCCAGGCCGATCATGTCGCAAGAGAGATATTCGGACTCCGTCAGCACTGTCACCACTCCTCACGATTGCGCTGCAACTTGCCGGTCCGGCCCAGCGGGATCCGGTACTCCTCGATCTTCGCGTAGAGCGTGCCGCGGGAGATCCCGAGGGCCGCCGCGCTCTGCGTTACGTTGTCGTGGAACGAGGCCAGCGCCGCGCGGATGGCGTCACGCTCGATCTCGCGCAATGTCCGCACCGGGGCGGCCTGAACAGGCTCTTGCGGTGCGAGCGGCGCCTCTGGCAAATCGATTTCGAGCAGCGGCTGGTCATCGGATAGGTTGACCAGCCGCTCGATCGTGTTTTCGAGCTGCCTGATATTACCCGGCCATTCGTAACGGCCGATCCGCCGGACCGCGTCGTCGGACAGCCGGAAGACGTTCTTGTTCAGCGCGGCGGCGTAGCGGCGCAGGAAATGGTTGGCGAGCAGCACGATATCGGAGCCGCGCTGGCGCAGGGCGGGAATGGCGATCCCGATCACGTCTAGCCGGTAGAACAGATCGTCGCGGAACGCGCGCCGTGCGACCAAGTCCTGGATTACCCGGTTGCTGGCCGAGACGACGCGGACGTCGATCGGGATGGCGCGGGTGTCGCCGATCCGGGTCACCTCGCGCTCCTGCAACACGCGCAGCAGCTTTGCCTGCACGTCGAGCGGCATTTCGGTGATCTCGTCGAGGAAAATCGTGCCGCCCGAGGCCAGCTCGAACTTGCCGGGTCTGCCGTTCCGGTGCGCCCCGGTGAAGCTGCCGGCGGCGAAGCCGAACAGCTCGCTCTCGATCAGGTCGCGCGGCAGGGCGGCGCAGTTGATGGCGACGAAAGGACCATCTGCGCGGCTGCTTCCGGTGTGGATCGCCTGTGCGAACATCTCCTTGCCCGTACCGCTCTCGCCGGTCAGCAGCACGTTGGCGGCGCCGCGCGCGGCCTTGCGCGCCCGCTCCACGGCATGGCGGATCGCGTCCGACGAGCCGATGATGTCCTCGAAAGTGTAACGGGCCTGACTGCCGGCCATTTCGTGCACGATGCGGCGCGCGCGCTGAATTTCTCGAAACGTGTTGACGACGGCCTCCACCTGGCCGGAATCGTTCAAGATTGGCACGACCGTGTCCAGCAGATGCAAATGGCGGCTTGGCGTGTCGATGATCAGCTCGCGGTCGTAATAGCCCTCGCCCGAGACGAAGGTCGGCAGCAGGATCGGCTCGAAATCCACCAGGTCGCAGAAGCGGCGCCCGATGCTGGCTTCCGGCACCAGGCCGAGGATGCGCCCGGCGGGCCCGTTCATGTTGCGCACGCAGCCATTCCGTTCGACCACCAGGAGCCCATCGCTGATATTGTCGATGATCGCCTGCTGCTCCGTGATGGATTGCCGCTTCTCCTCATGGCGTGCCGGGGGTCGCTTCATGCCCATAACCACCTCGAGATGACCGAGGGCCAGACAGTAGCGGCATTCAGCCTCCCTTGCGCGTGGCGAAACGCCTGACGCGTTCGGCCGCTTCGGGCCGCTTGAAGGCGCGAACCGTCTCCTCCCGCTCCAGCTCGAGCGCTGTCTCGATCGAGCTGCTCAGCCGCATATTGATCAGCCGCTTCAGCGCGCCGACCGACGCGGCCGACTTGCCCGCCACAATCTGCGCCAGCCGCATTGCTTCGGCGAACATCTCGGCGCGCGGCGTGACGCGGTTCACCAGGCCGAGCCGGAGCAGGTCGGCGGCCGATTGGCGCTCGCCGAGCAGGAACAGCTCCATCGCACGCTGGTAGCCGACGGCGAGCGGCAGCAGGTGCGTCACGCCGCCGGTGAAGAACTGGCCCCAATCCATCTCGGGGAAAAAGGCCACCAGATCGTCGGAGGCGACGACCAGGTCGCAGTTGAGCAGCCACTCGAACCCGCCGCCGACGGCGAAGCCATGGATCGCGCCGACGACGATTTTCTCGCTCAGCATCAGGCTGCGCGTGATGGCCTGGATCGCTTCGACATGGCGGGCGATCGAGGCGTCGTCCCGTGTCTGGTCGCCGAACTCCTTGAGGTCGTCGCCGGCGCAGAACGCGCGGCCTTCGCCGCACAGCAGGATGACTGACACATCGGGGTCGGCCACTTCCTGGTTGAGTGCGGCTTGCAGGTCGCGCAGCAGATCGCCGCTGATCGCGTTCAGCCGCTCGGGCCGATCGAGCCGGACGATCGCGACGGGACCTTCGCGCCGGGTCATGACGAAGCTCATGCGGGTGCCCGTTCGATCCACGACGTCTTACCGGCGGTCCGAGGCAGGCTTTCGAACGCGATCATACTGATGGAGGCCGACGCGCCGACCTGGCTGCGGACCTGCTCGGCGAGTTGGGCGGCGGCGGCCTGCCACTGGTCCGGACGGAGCGTCTCGGGCGCCTCCGCGCGGATCTCGATCCGGTCGTACGGACCCGGCCCGCGAAGGACGATCCTGAACTGGCCGGAACACAGATCGGGCCGCGCCTCCACGGCCTGGCGCACCGCGCCGGGGAAGACGTTGATGCCGCGGACGTTGAACATATCGTCCGTCCGTCCGGTGACGCGGAATCGCCAGGAGGTGCGGCCGCATTCGCAAGGCCCGGTCCCGGTGACGGTGACGACGTCGCGCGTGCGGTAGCGGATGAGCGGCTGGCACTCTTTCTCGAGATGCGTGCAGACGAGCTCGCCGACCGTACCCGCGGCGATCGGCAGGCGCTGGCCGGCCGGGTCGAGGATCTCGGCGAACAGGACGTCGCTGCCGTGGAAATGCAGGTCGGTCGTGCGCTCGCACTGGCTGCCGAGCGTGCTGAGCACCTCGCTCAGGCCGTAATTGGCGTTGCGCACGCCGAAGCCCCAGACCGTTTCCAGCGTCTCGCGGAACGCCGGGTTGTCGAGCCCTGCCTCGCCGCCGAACAGGCCCAAGCGGAGCCGCAGGCTGCGCGGGTCCTGGCCGCGTTCGCGCAGAACCCGCTCGAGCAGCGCCGGGTACGAGGGCGTGCAGGAGATGGCCGTGATGCCCAGCTCGGCGATCACATCGAGCAGTTGGGCGGTGTTGCCGACGCCAAAGGGCACCACCGTGGCGCCCGCCGCTTCCAGCGTCATGTGATCGGTCACGCCGCCCGTCCACATGCAATAGTTCAGGCAGTGCACGACGCGGTCCGACCGGCGCAGCCCACAGGCGACCATGGCGCGGGCGCCGATCGCGGCGATGCGGTCCACGTCACGCTGCGTGTTGGCCAGGTTGAGCGCCCTTCCCGTGGTGCCGGAAGTGCGGTGCAGGCGGACAATCTGCTCCTCGGGACAAGCCATGTAGGTGCCGAACGGGTAGCTTTGTTCCTGGCTGACCCGCAGCTCCTCCTTGTCGGTCAGGTTCAGGTCTTGCAGCCGGTCGAGGCTGCAGGCGGCGTTCCGCGTCTGAGGCAGTTTCTCGCCATAGAAGGTCGAGCTGGCCCGCACGTACTCCCACTGCCGTGCCCAGGCCACCGCTTGGTGCGATCGGATTTCCTGTTCGGACAGGGTTTCGAAGCCGGAAAGCAGCATATGATCCGGCGCGGCCACGTGGGTCCGCCCGTGCATTTCGCTCATTTACCCCCGCGATCCAACTCAGGGCTACTGGAGCAAGGCGCGTGCCAGAGGAGCGGCGGGGTAGAACACCGCTTATACGAAGGGGCGGTGAGGCGCACTCTGTTGGCCGGCATGGTCGCACGATCAAATTCCGAACGTTCAAATTTTGAACATATGGCGAGTAGCGCGACGAACTGGGACCGCCCTGCCGGTTGCGGACGCGGCGCCGGCCATGCCCGTGTGACCGGCTCGCCAGAAAGTCGACGCAGTTGGGCGGCTCGGGCTCGCGGGTTGGATGGACGGCATCCATCCGCTCGGGGACTTGGTGCCGGGTCCGCGGATTGCGGATGTGCTGTTGTAAGCCGAGGAGTCTCGAGGCGCTCGAGAGGGAGCAGTAGATCGCCATTCGTAATCGCGTGCCACTGCCCGAGTTGCTGACGGTGCTGGCGAAGAAGAAGGTGCGAAAGTAGCTATCCGTTCGAGCCGAGAACTTGACGGGGCTTACGGGTCCCATCAGAGTGCATCGATCGATGAATAGCCAGCGATCGATGCGCTTAATGAGTGTGTGCGCATGACCTTGCAAGATCTGCGCTACGTCGTCGCATTGGTCGATCATGGCCATTTCGGCCGCGCCGCCGCCGCGTGCGATATCGGCCAACCGACCCTGAGTACGCAGATCAAGAAGCTTGAGGAAGAACTTGGCGTGACGCTGTTCGAGCGCACGACGAAGTCGGTGTGCGTGACGGCCATCGGTGAGGAAATCGCGGGGCGCGCGCGTCAGATCCTGACGGATGTCGAAGCCATCGTCAGCGTCGGCCGTCAGGTGTCTGGGCCGCTGACCGGCGCGCTCAGCCTGGGCATCATTCCGACGCTCGGACCCTACCTCCTGCCATGGCTCGTGCCGGCGCTCAAGCGAGGCTATCCGGAGCTGCGGCTGGCGATACGGGAGGATCTGACCGCTTCGCTTCTGGACAGGCTGGTCTCGCACCGGCTCGACGCCGCGCTGGTCGCGCTGCCGGTTCCCGATGACCGGATTGAAGCCCTCCCGCTCTTCGATGAGCCTTTTTGGTTTGCCGAGCCCAGGGGCCGCAAGGCCGCCAATCCCAAGGTGATGAAGGAGGAGGATCTGCGCGGACAGCGGCTGCTGTTGCTGACCGAAGGCCATTGCTTGCGCGACCAGGCGCTGGCGATTTGCGGGATGACCGAGCGCGACCCCGACGGGGATTTTCGCGCCACCAGCCTTGAAACCATTCTGCAGATGGTGGCGACGGGGCTGGGGAGCACGCTGCTGCCGGCGATGGCGCGCGACGAGCTGCGTACCCGCGCGGTGACGACGCGTCCGCTGGAAGCCGGGGTTGGGCGGCGCGTCGGCCTGGTATGGCGCCGGAGTTATCCCAGGGTCCGGGATCTCCACCTGTTGGCAGAGACCTTGCGCGATCATCTGCCGCAGGGCGTCCACCGGGTCTGAGCGGCCGGGTCGCGGGGAATGATCGATTGGCTCGATCGCTCCTATATCAACAATCAATTTCACAACGGAGCCGACGGGCGCTAAAACTCGGCACGCTTGGCAGGGAGCAAAGGTTCCGTCGCGCGATATTCGAGAAAATGAGACGCATCGCCGGCAGAACGGAACAGGCCAACGTGACAGGAGAGATACATGGACGGGATGACTGAACAGACGGGTGCGGGCAAGTGCCCGGTGGCGCACGGGGGCACGCGCCGAGGCAACCGCGACTGGTGGCCGCAGCAACTGAGCCTCGACAGTCTCAAGCAGCATTCGCCGCAGGCGAACCCGATGGACAAGGCGTTCGACTACGCCCGCGAGTTCAAGAGCCTCGATCTGCACGCCGTCATCCAGGACCTGCACGCGGTGATGACGAACTCGCAGGATTGGTGGCCCGCCGATTTCGGTCACTACGGCGGCCTGTTCATCCGCATGGCATGGCACAGCGCCGGCACCTACCGCACGACCGACGGCCGCGGCGGTGCCGGCGGTGGCCAGCAGCGCTTCGCCCCGCTCAATAGCTGGCCGGACAACGCGAACCTCGACAAGGCGCGCCGGTTGCTGTGGCCGATCAAGCAGAAATACGGCCAGAAGATTTCCTGGGCCGACTTGTTCGTTCTCACCGGCAACGTCGCCTTGGAGTCGATGGGCTTCAAGACCTTCGGGTTCGGCGGCGGGCGCGCGGACACCTGGGAGCCCGAAGAGCTGTATTGGGGTCCCGAGGGGACCTGGCTGGGCGACGAGCGCTACAGCGGCGAGCGCCAGCTGCATAACTCGCTCGGCGCGGTGCAGATGGGCCTCATCTACGTCAACCCGGAAGGCCCGAGCAGCAAGCCCGACCCGCTCGCCTCCGCCCACGACATCCGCGAGACCTTCGCGCGCATGGCGATGAATGACGAAGAGACCGTGGCTCTCATCGCCGGTGGCCACACCTTCGGCAAGACCCATGGTGCTGGCGACCCCTCGTTCGTCGGGCCGGAGCCGGAAGGCGCGGTTATCGAGGATATGGGCCTAGGCTGGCGCAGCAAGCATGGCACCGGCTTCGGGGCGGACGCGATCACCGCCGGTCTGGAAGTCACCTGGTCGCAGACCCCGACGAAGTGGAGCAACCACTATTTCGACAATTTGTTCAAGTTCGAGTGGGAGCTGATGAAGAGCCCGGGTGGCGCTTGGCAGTGGCAGGCGAAGAACGCCCCCGCCGACATCCCCGACGCACACGACCCGGCGAAGACGCGCGTACCGACCATGTTGACCTCGGACCTGGCGCTGAAGGTTGACGCGGCGTACGAGAAGGTCTCGCGGCGCTTCTATGAGAACCCCGACCAGTTCGCGGACGCCTTCGCCCGTGCCTGGTTCAAGCTCACGCACCGCGACATGGGGCCGATCTGGCGCTACCATGGGCCACTCGTGCCGAAAGAGACGTTGATCTGGCAGGATCCGATCCCGGCCGTGAATCATCCGCTGATCGGCGAGCAGGAGGTCGAGGCGCTGAAGGGTCAAGTCTTGGCCTCCGGACTCTCGGTGTCGCAGCTCGTCTCGACCGCCTGGGCATCGGCATCGACGTTCCGCGGTTCCGACAAGCGTGGGGGCGCCAATGGCGCGCGTATCCGCTTGGCGCCGCAGAAGGATTGGAAGGTGAACAATCCGGCTGAGTTGGCAAGCGTGCTGCAGAAGCTCGAGGGCGTTCAGAAGGCGTTCAACGCGTCCGCTTCCGGCGGCAAGAAGGTCTCGCTCGCCGACTTGATCGTGCTTGGCGGCTGTGCGGCGGTCGAGAAGGCGGCGAAGGATGCTGGGACTGGCGTCAAGGTGCCGTTCTCGCCGGGCCGTATGGATGCATCGGCGGAGCAAACCGACGCCGCCTCCTTCGCCCCGCTCGAACCGACGGCCGACGGGTTCCGCAACTACTATGCGGACGGTCCGCAGTTCATGGCGCCCGAGGAAGCTTTGGTCGATCGGTCGGAATTGCTGCGCCTGAGTGGGCCGGAGATGACGGTGCTCGTCGGCGGTCTGCGCGTGCTCGGCGCCAATGCCAACGGGTCCAAGCATGGCGTCTTCACCAAGCGGCCCGGGACGCTGACGACCGACTTCTTTGCCAACCTGCTCGATATGGGCATGGAATGGCAGAAGGCTGGCGGGGATAAGGACAACGAGTACGAGGGCCGCGATCGCAAGAGCAAGGAAGTGAAGTGGACCGGCACACGTGTCGACCTCATTTTCGGCTCGCACTCGCAACTGCGTGCCTTGGCCGAGGTCTACGCTTCGTCAGACGCCCAAGAGAAGTTCGTAAAGGACTTCGTGGCGGCATGGACCAAGGTGATGAACGCCGACCGCTTCGATCTGGTGTGATCTAAGGCGGATGGGTTGGGGCGGCATTCACAACGGATGCCGCTCCAAACGCCTGAGGGGTCGTCAGAACGCGAGCCGGCGCCGGGTCAGGCGTTGTGCGATCACGATGAGCGCGGTCACCACGACGATCTGCAGCGTCGAGGCGGCCGCGATGGTTGGGTCGCCTTGCCATTGGATGTCGGAGAAGATCTGCAGCGGTAGGGTGTTGGTGTTCGGCCCGGACAGGAACAGCGCCATGTTCACGTCGCTGAACGAGAGGATGAAAGCGAAGATCGCGCCGGAGACGATGCTCGAGCGCACCAACGGCAAGCCGACCTTCCAGAACGCGCGGATGCGGTTGCAGCCGAGGTTCACGGCCGCGTCCTCGATGGCCGGGTTGATGCCGGACAGTCCGGCGGTGACGACCCGGATGACGAATGGCACGCCGAGCAGGACGTGACCGACGATCAGCAGCGTGTAGCCGCCGGGGAACTTGAAGCGGGCAAACAGCAGGTAGAGCGCGGCGCCGAGCAGGATGCTGGGCACCAGGATCGGTAGCATGAAGATCGATTCGATCAGCCCCTGCCCTGCCCGCCTGAAGCGGACGAGGGCGATGGCCGCCAGCGTGCCCACGAGCGTGGCAACGAAGGCGGCGCAGAAGGCTACGGGAAGCGTGACGGCGAAGAGGGCATGCACGTAGGCGGCTCGGTGGATGAACTCGCCGAACCAGCGCAGCGAGGGCTCGAGCGGGGCGAGGGCGAACCGGTCGGTCGGGTTGAAGGCGACGCCGACGACGACCAGCAGCGGAGTGGCCAGCAAGACGAAGACGAGGATGACGAAGCTGCGCAGAGCGACCCAGTGCGGCGCCCTCATCGTGCCAGCCTGCGGTCGCGGGAGGCGGCGAGCGCCAGCGACATCACCGCAAGCACGATGACGACTAGAGCCACGGAGAGGCTCGAGGCGAACGGCCAGTTGGAGACCGTGACCATCTGTTCGTAGATCTCATTGCCCAGCATGCGCCCGCTCCGCCCTCCGAGGAGTGTCGGGATGACGACCACGCTGATGGCGATGCAGAAGCATAGCAGCGCGCCGGAAACGAACCCCGCGCGGCTCAGCGGCAGGATCACGCGCCGGAAGGTGCCGAACGGGCCGGCGCCGAGATTGGTCGCGGCCTCCTCCAGCCGAGCCGGAATGCGCTCGATCGCCGCGAGCAGCGGCAGGACCATCAGAGGCAATAGGAAATGCACGAGCGCGATGAGCACCGCCGTATCCGTGTAGAGGACATTCAGCCGCGGCAAACCAAAACCGCCCAGCAAGCCGTTGAGCAGCCCATTGCGACCCAGGATCACGATCCAGCCGAACGCGACCACAACAGCGCTGACCATCATCGGCAGCAGCAGCACGAACAGCCCGGCCAGCAGCGCGGGGCGGGAACAGCGGGCGAGGTAATAGGCGACGGGATAGCCGATGAGCGTGCAGAAAATGGTTGCGCTGGCGCCGATCCGCAGCGTCCGAAGGGCGACGTTGATGAGGTAGGGGTCGAGAAGCTGGGTGTAGTTGGAAACGGTCAGCACCGGCGACCAGATGGTGATCGGCGAATACTGGTAGGCACTCAGCACCAACATGTTCGCCATCGGCACGGCGAGAAACAGCGCGAGCAACACGACATACGCGCCGACCAGGTACGACCAGCTGCGGCCCGGCGGTATCGAGCCGGGCGCGGCGCTAGCCGGCGATGACGAAGACATCGCGCGGCTCGATGTGCACCGGCACGGTCGCGCCGGGTCCTGGGAGGTCAGGCGCGGATTTGCAGGAAGCCGTCATGAGTTCGCGCCCGTCCACCAGCAGTTTGAACTGCGCATCCTCCCCCAGATACGTCGCCTGCTCGACCTGCGCCTGGAACACGTTCGGTGCGTCCCCGGGCAGCTCACGTGCGGCGATGTGCAGCCGCTCCGGCCGCACCAGGATGCTGGCCGACCCGGCGGCAAGGGCGGACGAGGCCGAGAACAGCCGCAGCCCCGATGCCGTGACAAATCCCGTCACGCCGTTGCCCTGGCTCGTTACCGTTCCGTCCATCAGGTTCGAGAGGCCGACGAATTGCGCGACGAAGCGGGAGGCCGGCTGCAAGTAGATCTCTTGCGGCGTGCCGACCTGCTCGATCCGCCCCTGTGACAGCACCGCGATCCGGTCGGACAGCGCCAGCGCCTCGGTCTGGTCGTGTGTGACGAACACGGTCGTCGTGCCGAGCCGGCGCTGCAGGTCGCGCAGCTCGTCGCGCATCTGCACGCGCAGCTTTAAGTCCAGGCTGGACATCGGCTCGTCCAGCAGCAGCAGCGGCGGCTCCATGACGAGCGACCGCGCCAGCGCGACCCGCTGCTGCTGACCGCCCGAAAGCTGGTGCGGCATCCGGTCGGCAAGGCCGCCGAGTTCGACGAGAGCGAGACTGGCGGTGACGCGCCGGCCGATCTCGGACTTGGCCACCTTATGCACCTCGAGCCCGAACGCCACATTCTGTTGGACGCTGAGATGCGGGAACAGCGCGTGGCTCTGGAATACCAGGCCCACACCGCGGCGGTGCGGCGGCACGTGCTGGATGGCGCGCCCATCGAGCAGGATCTCGCCCGCGTCTACGCGCTCGAACCCGGCGACGCACCGCAATGTCGTCGTCTTGCCGCAGCCGCTCGGGCCCAAAAGCGAGAAGAACTCGCCTTTGTTCACCGTAAACGAGAGCGGCCCGACCACGCTTTCGGCGCTGTAGCGGCGAACGAGCTCGCGGACTTGCAGCGTCGGTTGCGACACGCCCATGCCGGCTGGACTAACCCATTACCTCTTCGTTCCAGCGCTTCAGATACTCGGCTTTGTGGTTAGCGACCTTGCCCCAGTCCAACTTGACCGTGTTGGCGAGCTGCGCATCGGTAATCTTGATGTAATCGAGGTCGGCCGGCAATTCCGCCTTACGATTGGTCGGCGGATAGAGGTTCCATTTCGAGAATTCCACCTGCAGCTTCGGGTCGAGCGTGGTATTGACGAAAAGATTTGCTGCATCGTGGTACGGCGTGCCCTTGAGAATCACGTAGCCCGTGCCGATCGCGAGCGTGCCAGGAACCGACTCGAACTGGACGGGAACGCCGCTCCGGTGCAGCTGCGAGCCGATGCCGTTCCAAAAGGGGCAGAGCACGATTTCGCCCTGGGTGAACAGCTTGCGGCCGTGGTCGGCGTTTTCGACCGTGACGGCGTCCATCTCCTTCATCAGCCGGGCGGCGAATTTGAGCCCGGGGTCGATATTGTCCTCATTTCCGCCCAAGGCCTTGTTCACGCCGTGCAGCCAATACATCCCGTACCAGCCAAACGCCGGCACGCCGATCCGGCCTTTGTACGATGGGTCGAGCAGAACATCGAACGAGGTCGGCTTGGTCTTGACCTCCTTGTCGTTCCATACGAGGCCGTACAGGAGGAAGTTGGTTGATGCGTAGATGTCGGCGAGTTTGGCCGTGTCGCTGATATCCTGGTAATTCGGGATCAGCGAGATGTCGTAGGGGAGGACCATTCCGGCCTCGCGCATCTGCTGCACCTCGGCTTCGCCGTGCGAGCTGACGTCGAACGGGGGCGAGCCGTTGGCGGCGATGATCTTGGCCGTGGCGATCGACTCGAGCTGAAATGACGAGACCGGGCTGAGTTTCACCTTCGCTGCGAAGTCGCCGCCTTTGACGAAAATGCTGTCGATATGCTCGCCCCAGGCGCCGCCGGCGGCGGCCCAGGTGAAGTCGCGCTCGGCTGCGGCCGGGGTGATCAACCCAGCTTCGATCAGCGCAATGGAACCGGCCGTCGTGGCGAAGAGCTTGGCGAGGTCGCGCCTGGTCAGATCACGCATGAAAGCTCCCGGTTCTCGTGTGTGTGCATAGGCTTGATGCCAAATTCATGCCACCGGCTGTAGCGCGGCGGTGCCGGTCGCCAGCACGCGGCGGAGCTCGACGGCCAGCGCCGCTTCCAGGGCCGGCTTGGCCCCGCCGGCGATCTCCGGCTGCTGCTCGACGAAGCGATAAAGCTGGCCGCGCGCGTATTGCCGAACGGCGGCGGGACGGTCGGCTAACAGCCTGGCGACCATGTCCTGCAGGGCAGGGGAGAACAGGCGCTCGTATTCTGCGCGCTCCGGCCCGAAGCCAAAGGGTTCGGCCGTGTTCGTGGCGGTGCTGCGGGCTTGTGCGGTCGCTGAGGCATCGACTTTGCCGTCGCGGATGACGACGGCGTAGGATGCGCGCGCATCCTGCTCGCTCAGGAAGCCGTTTACGAAATCGGCGAGCACCTTGGCCGGGTCGCGCCGGAGCGGCGGGCCGTAGCCGCCGCCGGCCGGCGAGACGATCCGCACGACGTCGCCGCGCTGCAGCCGGAGCATGTCGATCTTGCCGTTCGGCCGCTCGCGTTCAGTTCCCGGATCGAGCAGGCAGCTCCCGAGCCCGCCGGCCTCGCCGCCCTCGCGCCCATATGGGCGCAGCGTGAAGCGGTCCATGCCGCGCGCGGTGACGAGCGCTTCCGCGGCAAGGCAGGTGAATTCGAGCACGACGCCGGTGCCGCCGCGGAACTCGCCGGCGGAGGCCTCGTCGGTGAGCATGTAGCGGCGGACGAACACGGGCGCCTCGAGCTCGATGGCTTCGGTCGGCACGTTGCGCAGGGTTCCCGCGGAGAAATTCACGCCGTCGATCCCGTCCATGTTGGGCCGCGCGCCGGATCCGCCCTGCATCGGCTGCAGCACGCTGACCTTGTACGAGCCGGTCGCCGGGTCGATATGCGAGAAGAGCACGATCGCGACCTGGCCGGCGCCGGCTGCGGGAATGGCCTTGGGGACGGCCTGGCTGAGCGCGCCGAGCACGGCGTCCGCCACCCGGTAGCCGGTCGCGTGGCGAACGCCCGTCGCGGCGGTGGGCGAGGGGTTGAGCACGCTGCCAAACGGCACTTTTACCCGGGTCGAACGCAGGATCCCGCGGTTCAGCGGCAGGGTCGGGTCCGAGGTGCGCAGATAGTTCACGACTGCCAGCACCAGCCATTGGTTCGGCCGGCCGAAGGTGGGAAGATTGAGCGCCGCGGCGACCTGCGGGTCCGTGCCGGTGAAGTCGAGCGTAACCTCGCCGTTCTTAACGATGACCTTGACCTTGATCCGCAGGTGATACGGCGATACGTAATCCACCTCGATGTAATCGTGGAACTCGTATTCGCCGTTGGGGATTTCCGAGAGCAGTTGCAGCGCGCGCTCGGCGCCGTAATCCATGAGCGAATCGATCCCGTTCTCGATGATTTCGAAGCCATAGCGCTTGACCAGCTGGGCCATCCGCCGTTCGCAGACCGTCAGCGAGGCGAGCAGCGCCTTCATATCCCCCCAGTTCTGCTCGGGGATGCGGCAATTGGCGAGGATCAGGTCGCGCAAGCTCTCGTTCAGCACGCCCTTGCTGATCAGCTTCGCCGGCGGGATGCAGATGCCTTCCTGGTAGCGGTCGAAGGCGGCCGGCGTAATGCTGCCGGGCACCAGGCCGCCGACATCGGAGGAGTGGACGAAGCACCAGGCAAAACAGAGCAGCTTGCCCTCGAAGAACAGCGGCTTGAACAGCATGATGTCGGGCATGTGCGTGCACAGGCCCTGCGTCGTGCGCGGATCGTTGGTGACGATCACGTCGCCGGGTTCGTATTCATCGATGCAGGCGATTGCGGGACCCATGTCGATCCCGATCATGTTGCCGACGCCGATGTTGCGTGGATGGCAGAAGATCTCGCCGTTTTTGGTGATCAGCGAGGTGTCGAAATCCCAGGTTTCCTTGACGAACACGGTGTAGGCCGCGCGATGGATGACGTAGCCCATCTCCTCGACGATCCCGTTGAAGTGGTTGTTCAGGATCTCGAGCATGACCTTATCAGCCGGCATCGCTTGCCTCCGCGAACAGATTGCCATGCCCGTCCACCTGCACGCGGAAGCCGGGGGTGACGAAGACGGTCGTGTCGTATTGTTCGACGATCGCAGGGCCGTCGAAGGCAAAGCCGGGCGCGAGCGCGGCGCGGTCGAACACCTTGGCGCGCCAGTTTCGCCCCTCGAGGAAGATGTCGCGTTCCCTGGGATCGGCGGCGGCATCGCTGACGGACAGGGGCGGCAGCGGCGGCTTCGGCGTGATGCCGATCACGGAGGCACGGACGTCGAGAACCTCCAGCTCCGCCTCCTCGTCGGCGTGCCCGTAGATCTGGCGATACATGCCGTGGAACGCGTGGCGGAGCGCATTTCCCGCGCGATCTGCCAGGATCGCAGCATCGATCGGGACCGGGATTTCGAACGACTGGCCGACGTAGCGAACCTCGGCCGCCCACTCATGACGCCTCCCCTCAAGCGCCAGGCCGAGCGAGTCCAGCCATTCCTCGCCCTCTTTGGCCATGCGCTGGACTGCAATCTCGATGGCAGCGAGCACCGGCCCGGGATCGGCCAGCTGCGCGTGGATCGTGTGCACGAGATCCTTGCGGACGTCGGCGGCGAGCGCGCCGGCGGCGCAGAGCGTGCCCGGGTGCAGCGGCACCATGACCCGGCGGATGCCGACATTCTCCGCCAGCAGGAACGCATGGCACGGGCCGCCGCCGCCGAAGGCGAGCAGCGTGTAATCCTCGTAATCGATGCCCTTGCGCGCCATGAGCGGTACCAGCGCCGCATACATTTGCGACGTTGCTACGCGCAGGATCGCCTCCGCCGCCTCGGTCACCCCGAGCCCGATCGTGTCGCCCAGCCGTTTGACGGCCGCCCGCGCCAGCTCCGCATCGAGCGTGACCGTGCCGCCCAGGAAGCGGTTTGGGTCGATGATCCCGAGGCAAACATAGGCATCAGTCACCGTGGCGCGCTCGCCGCCCAGCCCGTAACACGCGGGGCCCGGCCGCGCCCCGGCGCTCTCCGGGCCGACCTTCAGAACTCCGCCCGCTTCCGTCCAGGCGATCGACCCGCCGCCGGCGCCGATTGAGGTGACGTCGACCGCTGGCAGGATCACCGGGAAGTCGCCGACCTGGCTTTCCGTAGAATAGAGCGGGGCGCCATCGACGACCGCCACGTCGGCGCTGGTGCCGCCCATGTCGAAGGTGATCAGGCGGTTGCACCCGGCAGCGGCGCCGGCGAAGGCGGCGCCGATGACGCCGGACGCCGGACCGGACAGCAGGGTCTCCACGGGCCGCAGGCCTGCTTCGGAGGCGGGCATGATGCCGCCGTTGGACTTGGTCGAGAGCACGCGCGCCGGCACGCCGAGCGCCTCGACCCCGGCTTCGAGATCCGTGAAGTAGCGCTGCATGCGGCGGCCGACGTAAGCGTTCATCACGGCCGCCAGCGCCCGCTCGTATTCGCGCATTTGCGGCCAAATCTCGCTCGACAGCGAGATGTGCAGTCCGGGCTTCAGCGTGGCGAGGGCGTCGCGGGCGGCGATTTCGTTCGCCGGGTTGCGGTAGCTGTGCAGGAAGCAAATCGCGACGGCTTCAACGCGAGCTTCGGTCAGGCGCTGGGCGATTTCGGTTATCGCGGCGACGTCGACCTGCCGATACACGGTGCCGTCGGCCAGCGAGCGCTCGGGGATCTCGAAAGTCAGCGCGCGCGGGACGAGCGGATCGGGAACATTGGTGAAGAAGTTGAAAACGTCCGGGATCCGATGCCGGCCGATGTTCAGGATGTCGCGGAAACCCTCAGTCACCAGTAGGGCTGTCCGCAGCCCGCGCCGCTGGATGATCGTGTTCACGGCCAGGGTCGTGCCGTGGGTGAAGTAGTGGATCTCGTCCGGCTTGATCTGTCCGGCGCCGAATAGCTGCTTCAAGCCGTCGAACACGGATTGTTCGGGGTTGGCGGGGTTGGACGCGGTCTTGAGGATGCGTGCCGGACGGGCACCGTCCTCGATGACAAAGAAATCGGTGAACGTCCCGCCGATGTCGATCCCTACCCGATACCGCGGCACCGATTACCTCCGACTGTGTCAAACAGATTGCAGCGTAGGAAATGCTGCACCGCCGCAAAATCCTATTTATCCGCACTAGGTCATGAGCTAGCGTCATACCCTGAGGGATGGCGGAGTATGCGGCGGACGATTCCTAATTTGTCGGCGTTGCTGGCGCTGGAGAGTGCGGGGCGGCTGTCCAGCTTTAGTCGCGCGGCCGAAGAATTGGGTGTCACCCAGGGCGCAATCAGCCGCCAGATCCGCGCACTCGAGATGGAGATCGGGGCGCCGCTGTTCGAGCGATCGAGCTTCGGCGTGGTGCTGACGCCGCGTGGCGGCGATTATGTCGAGGTGGTGCGGGCCTGCTTGGCGGAGCTCGAAGCCGCGACCGATGCGGCGCGGGCGCGCGAAGAGGAGAAGGTGCTGCGGATCGCTGTACCGCCGACCTTCGCCGCGCGCTGGCTGGTGCCGAAGCTCGCGGGCTTCACTGCCGCTTATCTCGGCATGTCAGTCGACCTTTCTGTGCGAGCGAACCCGCTGACGACGACCGACCGCTCACTCGATGGCGAGATCATCTTTGGCGACGTGGACCCGAATCGGCTGGGTATCCAGCGGCTTACACATAGTTGCTTGGTGCCCGTATGTGCGCCGGCGCTGGCAATGACGGGTCTGCTGCAAGGCAGCCTCCTGGAGCTTGGGCAGTGGCGAGACTGGGCGGCCTTCCGGTCCGCCTATGGGCAGGTGCGCCTCACATCGGCATCGCCGCAGGCCTATGACTTCTTCGATGCGGGCATTCAGGCGGCGATCCTGGGCCGTGGTGTCCTGCTGGCGCCGCCATTTCTCGTGGCGAACGAGCTGAAGAGCGGGTCGCTCGTAGCTCCGCTCTCGACGCATCTCACGCGGACGAGCGGCTATTTCTTTCGGCCGCACTCAAAGCGGCATGGCGGCGCTTTGAGCGCGTTCGTCGAATGGGCCCGCGCCGAGTTGGACCGGTCGCAGCAGGAGTGCCGGGCGCTGTTGGGGTGACCCTTACTTACTCGCGGCTAGCGTGCTTCCGGCGAGCCGCACCGCGTCTCCACTGCTCAGATATTCTGGCGGGCTGTCGATCACCCGGTCCGCGGTTGTGATGCCGCCGAGGATCTCCGCGTCGTTGCCAAGATCGCGGCCGAGCTTGACCGTCTTCATTACGACCTTGTCGCCATCACCCATCACCGCCACGCGGGTGCCGTGCGCACCGAACAGCAGCGCGGTCGCCGGTAGGCGCAGCACGTTGCTGGCGGCGGGGATGTTGAATGACACCTCGGTGAAGGTGCCCGGCCACAGCGTGTCTTCGGGGTTATCGGCCTGGAGTTGCACTTGCACGGTGCGGGAGGCCTCGGCAAATGCATTCGAAGTGGTCACCAGGGTCGCGTTGAAGGTGCGATCCGGGTATTGCGGCATTGAGAGCGTGGCCGTGATCCCGGGATGCAGCTCGGCCGAGAAGGCTTGCGGCACCTGCACGTAGACGCGGACTTTGTGCACGTCGGAGATCTGGAACATTGGCTGACCGGCGCTGCCGGCGCTGACGAGGTCGCCGATATCGGTGCGCCGCGCCGTGACGATGCCGTCGAACGGCGCCACGATATTCCTATAGTGCCCGAGCACCTGGAGCTGGCCAAGACTGGCCTGTGCGGCCTGCAGCGCGGCGTGTTTTGACAGCGCGTCCGATGCCTTTTCGTCCTCGGCCTGCTGCGACACGGTCTGGTAGCCCAGCAATTGGTGCCAGCGCACCGCGGTCTGGGTGGCAAGCTGGTCGGCAGCGGTGGCGTTGTTGACGTTGGCCTGCGCCTGGACGATCTGCTGGTCGAGATCGGGCGTATCGATCTGCGCCAGTTCCTGCCCCTTGGTCACCTTGGCGCCGATGTCGGTGTTCCAGCTTTTCACGTAGCCGGTCACCCGCGGGTAGATGGGCGCCGAGTAGAAGGCCTGGATGGTGCCGGGCAGGGTGATGTGGCGGAGCTGGTCGTCTTGCTTGGCCTGCACGACCGCAACCGTTGGAATTGCCTGGGTGTTCGCCCAATTGGTCAGTTCGGTCTCGTTGCGCGCGCGCGCGCTGATGCCGCTCACGACCGCGGCGGCGGCGCCCCCGACAATGACCAAGCCGACGATGGCGAGGCGGCCCTTGCGGACCGGACGAGCAGCCGGGTCCGGCGGGAGTTCAGGCCCAGAGGGCGCATGGCCAGGGTCCGCGGGGGTCGCGACGGGGCGCAAATCGGTCAGCTCTTCGATGGACATTCGGGCTCCGTACGTCAGGCAGGGGTCGGCAGACCGGAGGGGTGTGCCAGCTTGAGGTGGTCGCGCGCGTGCACTAGCGAGAACACCATAGGCACAAAGAACAACGTTGCACAGGTAGCAAAAATCAGGCCACCGATCACGGCGCGGCCGAGCGGGGCGTTGGACCCGGGCTCGATCGCCATCGGCGCCATGCCGATGATCATGGCGAGCGCCGTCATCAGCACCGGACGGAAGCGGGTGCTGCCGGCCTCCATCGCCGCCTGGAACGCGTTCATGCCGGCCGCTAGCTGCTCACGCGCGAAGCTGATGACCAGGATACTGTTGGCGGTCGCAACGCCCATGCACATGATCGCCCCGGTCAGCGCGGGCACCGAGAGCGTGGTGTTGGTCAGGAACAATATCCAGACGATCCCGGCGAGCGCGAAAGGCAGCGCCATCACGATGACGAAGGGATCCAGCCACGACTGGAACGTCACGACGATAAGCAGGTAGATCATCACGATGGCGAAGGCGAGACCAACATAGAGCTGGGAATAGGCGCTGCTCATGGTGCTGACCTGGCCGAGCAGGCTGGCAGTGGTGGCGCGCGGCAGATCATGCGCGGTGTCGGCCAGGACCTGAGTGATATCCTGGGCAATGGCGCCGAGGTCGCGGCCCTGCGGCGTGGCGTAGATGTCGACCACCGGGCGCGTGTTGTAGTGGGTGACGACCGCGTTGCCGGGCCCGGCGGAGATGCCGGCGAGGCCGCCGAGCAGCTGGGTTGCATCGCCGGCGTGCAACGGCAGGTTCGACAGATCGCCGAGCGTGTCCATGTTCGCTTGCGGCGTCTGGACCGAGACCGCGTAGTTCACCCCGTTCTGCGGATCGAGCCAGTAGATTGGCGTGGTTTGCGAGCTGCCGCCCAAGGTGTCGAGCATGCTCTGCGCCGCGTTCTGCTCGGTCAGACCGACCATGCCGGCGAGGGTGCGGTTCACGTCGACATCCAGGATCGGGCTTTGGAAGGCCTGCTGGATGCGGGCGTCGGCGACACCGGGGATGCGGCGAACCCGGCTCAGAACCTCGCTGGCGTAGGTACGGCTCGCATCGATGTCGCTGCCGACGATTTGGATGTCGATCGGCGCTGGCACGCCGAAATTGAGGATCTGGGTCGAAATGTCGGCCGGCAGGAACGAGAACACCGTGCCGGGGTATTTCGCGGGAAGCTGCTCGCGCAGCATCTTGACGACGTCTGGGGTTGGCCGGTGGCCGCCCTTCAAGGTGATCAGCATATCGGTGTCGGCGACGCTGACTGTGCCGGAATTGCTGTAGGCGAGGTTAATGCCGCTGATCGGCAGGCCGATATTGCTGACGATGCTGGCGAGCTGGTCGGGAATGACCTGGTGGAGGGTCTGGGTTATTTGATCGACCCGGCGGGTCACCTCTTCCAGCCGCGTGCCGGTTGGCGCGCGCACGTGCATGCGGATTTCGCCGGAGTCGATCTCGGGGAAGAAGTTCTGCCCGAGATAGGGCACAAGTCCGAAGGATAGCGCGGCGATCGCCAAGAACCCGCCGATGGTCACCAGCCGGTTGCGCAACGCGAGGTCGAGCAGGCCGCAATAGGTCCGGCGGATCGCCTCGAACCCGCGGCTAAAACCCTGCTGGAAGCGCTTCATCGGGTTGCGGCTGCGCGGCTGCACGGCATCATGGGCGTGGACCGGCGTGTTGCGCAGGAGATAGTTGGCCATGGTTGGGACCAGGGTGCGCGACAGGACGTAGGAGCCGATCATCGCGAATACGACGGCCTCGGCGAGCGGGCGGAACAAGTAGCCGGCGACGCCGCCAAGGCCGAACATGGGCAGGAAAGCGATGCAGATGCAGAGCAACGACACCGTCGCCGGCAGGACGATCTGCTGCGCGCCGTCGAGGATCGCGGTCTCGATCGGCTTTCCGTGCTCCAAATGGTAGTTGATGTTCTCGATCGTCACCGTCGCGTCGTCGACCAGGATGCCGACCGCCAGGGCCAGACCGCCCAACGTCATGACGTTGATGGTCTCGCCGAGCACCGACAGCACGGTGATGGACACCAGGATGGCGAGCGGGATCGACACCGTGATGATCAGGGTCGAGCGCCAACTGCCAAGGAAGAGCAGGATCATCGCGCCGGTCAGCCCGGCGGCGATCACGCCCTCGCGGATCACTGCGGAGACCGAATCTTTGACGAAGATGGACTGATCGCCGACCGCGCGGAGGTCGATTCCGGGCGGCAATTGCTGCGAGACGAAGGGCAGCAGCTTCTTGATGCCGTCGATGATGTCGAGAGTGGAGATCGAACCCGCCTTCAGGATTGTCATCAGGACGCCGGGCGTGCCGTCGAGCTCGACCCGGTTGGTCTGCGGGGGGTTGCCGTCGTGCACGGTGCCGACATCGCGCATGTAGATGATGGTGCCATCGACCACTTTGACGGGCAGGTCGCTGAAATCTTGCCGGGTCAGGGGCGAATCGTTCAGCACGACAGTATATTCAAGCCTGCCGATCTTCTGCGTGCCGGCCGGCGTGATCAGGTTCTGCGTGGTCAACGCGTTCACCACATCCTGCGCCGAGAGGTTGTAGGCGTGCAGCGCTTCCTGATTGAGGTCGATCTGCAACTGGCGGGAGGCGCCGCCGTAGGGGAAGGGGATCGCCGCGCCTGGCACGGTGGTGATCTGCGGACGGATGATGTTCTGGGCGAGGTCGTTCAGCCGGGTCTGCGAGAACTGATTGCTCGACAGCGCGAGCTGGATGATCGGGACGCTGGACGCGTTGTATTGCAGAATGATCGGCGGAGTGATGCCGGCCGGCATCTGCTTGAGCGCCGTCTGCGAGATCGCGGTTACCTGCGCCAGTGCGGTGGTGATGTTGACGTTCGGCTGAAAGAAGATCTTGACGATGCCGTAGCCGGCGACCGACTGACTTTCGATGTGCTGGATGTCATTGACCGTTGTGGTCAGGCCGCGCTCGTAAATCTCGACCACGCGAGACGACATGGCGTCTGGAGGCAGGCCGGAATAGTTCCAGACCGCGGCGATGACCGGGATGCGGATGTCTGGGAAGATGTCGACCGGCGTGCGCAGGGCGGACATTACGCCGAAGATCATGATCAAGAATGCGAGTACGACGAAGGTGTAGGGCTTGCTGAGCGCTATGCGGACGATTGCGATCAATTACCAGCCCCTTTTCGACATCGATTCCGGGCCACAGCTGGCAATCGGCGCACTTCAGCCTTCGCGACTGCTGTTTTCCAGTCACGTGAACAACCGAGTTGGCACGTTACGGCAAGGCGGGCGGACCGGAATTAATTTTCAGTAATTTGAGCTACAAGCAGCGGAATTTTTGCGTGGATCTAGCACATACCTGGATCGCGCCGGCGAAATCCACCAAAATATGGGTTCCGGTCGTCGTTCCTCCAGCGTGCTATTGGCCTGGATGCTCGACCGTTACAATTTTCCGGGCTGGTGGAGGCTGAGGGCGGCTGGCGGTCGAACACCCCATAAGCCACCGTTATCTTCCGCGCCGGCAATTCGATTAGCATGGGTCCACAGGCGCCGGCACAGTCCAGGCTATCGAGGAGGAAGCCCTTGCAGGCGATAACAAACCATCGTCCGACGCGCCGCGCCTGCCTGGCCGGGGTTGCGGCGTTGCTGGCCGGGTCACGCGCGGTCGAGGCGGCGACCATTTGGCAGGCGTATACCTATTTGCCGAACGCGACCCAGTCGGCGGTGAAGGGCCTGTTCGCGCTGTTCGACCAGATCAAGGACGAGACCAAGGGCGATCTCACGATCAACCTGCACCTTGGCGGCTCCTTGCCGATCAACGCGAACAACATCACGCCGACGGTCGCCGACAATATCGTGCAGTTCGGCACGGACGGGTTCTTCTCCGGTAACGTGCCGGTTGCGGAGCTGTTGCGGCTGCCGATGCTGCTGCGGACGACAGACGAGTTCGCTAAAGCCGAGGCGATCGCGGCGCCCTACATCGCGGCCGCCTACCTGCGCAAAGGCGTGATCGCGTTGGGCGAGTTCACTTACCCGTTGCAGACCATCTGGTCGCGCCAGAAGCTGACCTCGCTCGCCGACATCAAGGGCCAGAAGCTGCGGGTCACGTCGGTTGAGATGGGCGAGTTCGTCAAGCGTTTCGGCGGCATACCGCTGACGATGGGCACCCCGGACGTGCCGGCGGCGCTCGACCGCGGCGTCATCGACGGGGTGCTGACGGCGACGTCGGGCGCCGGGCTGACCTGGAAGGACCTGCTGAAATACAATTACCGGTTCCCGGTTCAGTTCGCGAACGCCATTACCATCGTCAACAAGGGCGCGTTCGAGGCGTTGCCGGCCGCGCAGCAGGATTTGCTGCGGACCGGCGTGGTGACGGCGAACAAGGCGATCACCGAGACGATGACCGGCGAGGAGGAGACATCAACCGCGCAGCTCGCCAAGGAGGGGCTGATCGTCACGCCGGCCAATCCGGCGGACATCGAAGAGGCGCAGAAGCGGATGTCGCCGTATTGGGGCGAGTGGGCGAAGTCCCGCGGGCCGCAAGCGGTGGAGGCGCTGGACAAGGTGCGCGCGGCACTTGGACGCTGAGCAGGCGGAGGGTAATGATCCGGCGGTCCTACCGCTCGGGCCGGTTGAAAAGATTTGCTATTTCCTCTGCGCGCTCAGCCTGTTCGCGATGGTGGGGATTGTCGTCCTCGAGGTGGTGACGCGCAACCTGATGGGCTTCTCCTTCGAGATATCGGACGAGCTGGGCGGCTACATCATCGTGCTGATCGCGTTCCTGAGCATGTGCGTGTGCCAGGTGCGGCAGTCCTACCATCATGTCGAGTTCCTGCAGCAACGCCTCTCGCGACGGGGCCAGGCGATCTCGCGGGTGGTGTTCGATACGATCTGCCTGGCGCTGTGCGGCATGCTGTTTTGGGAATTGGTCCGGGTCGCCTGGAATTCGTGGAACTCAGGGGACGTGGCGCCCACCGAGTTGATGACGCCGTTATGGATGCCGCAGTCGCTGATGGCGGTGGGCATGGCGGCGTTGAGCGTCTCGGTCGCGCGGACGTTGTGGGCGCATTGTAGAGCCATAAGGTGACGCCGGAAGTCCAGGTCATCCTGACGTTCGGCGTATTTCTGCTGCTGCTCTGTGCGGGAATGGCGGTGCCGTTCGCGATTGCCGTGCCGGGGGTGTTCTATCTGCTGCTGCAAGGCGGCCTGCCGGCGCTGCGCGGGCTCGGGATGATCAGCTGGGGGAGCATGAACAGCTTCACGCTGACGGCGATCCCGATGTTCATCTTGATGGCGGAGGTGCTGCAGCAGAGCGGGCTCAGTTTCAAGATCTATCGCGGGCTGTCGCGGCTGGTGGCGGTGCTGCCGGGTGGGCTGCTGCAGACGAACATCGTCGGCTGCGCGCTGTTTGCGGCGATCAGCGGATCGAGTGTGGCGACCGCGGCGTCGATCGGCGGGGTGGCGCTGCCGCAATTGGTGGCGCGGGATTATGACCGGCGGCTGGCGGCCGGGTCGCTGGCGGCGGGGGGGACACTGGGGATCTTGTTTCCGCCGAGCCTGGCGATGATCGTCTACGGGTCGTTCACCGACACCTCGGTGGCCAAGCTGTTCATGGCCGGGGTGGTGCCCGGGCTGATGCTGACGGCGATGTTCATGACCTATCTCGGGATCCGCGGCCGGTTTAGCGCCTCGGGGCCGCGGGAGCGTGGCCCGGCGAATTTGAGCGAGGCGGTCGCGGCCGTGCTCGACGTGCTGCCGTTCGTGCTGCTGGTTAGCGGCATCATGGGCAGCATCTATGCCGGGGTAGCGACGCCGACGGAGGCGGCCGCCGGCGGTTGCGTGATCGGCACGGCGATCTCGATCATCTGGGGCGAGCTGACTTGGGGCCGGATGATGGCGGCGGTGCGGCGGACGATCCTGGTGGTCGGCAACCTGCTGTTCATCATCTATGCGGCGTACATCTTCGCTTACGCGATCGGCATCGCCGGGATCGGTGAGACGACGACGCAATGGCTGGTCGGGCTGCACTTGGCGCGGGCGGAGTTTTTTCTGGCGCTGTTCGTGTTGTACACGGTGCTGGGATGCCTGGTGGAGAGCATCGGGATGATCGTCATTACGGTGCCGGTGCTGCATCCGGTGCTGTTGTCGTATGGGCTGGACCCGATTTGGTTCGGGGTGCTGCTGGTGATGTATATTGAGCTTGGGCAGATTTCGCCGCCGATCGGGATCAATCTATTCGTCATCCAGAGTATTTGGGACGGCAAGCTGCATGAGGTCGTGCGCGGGACCATACCATTCCATCTCATTATGTTTGCGCTGCTTGGGCTATTGATGATGTTCCCGGAGCTGGCTTTGTGGTTGCCAGCGCACATGCAGGGACGGTGATACTACCCGATCCACGCTTCTCGACGGTGCGGGAAGGCGTGGACCCTCCGCCTGCGCGAAGGGTGACGGGAAGAAGCGGCCTCGTATCAATCTCCCGGCAGGTCATATGCCTCGGGGAAGAACACTTCCTTCCAAGACTCCGGCGCTTTCGCGATGGTGCCGGTATGGTGCATGAAGGTCGCGAAGCCCATCGTTCCGTGCGGCGTTGCTTCCCATTTCGTGCCCGGGGCGGTGATGGTCTTCATGATCAGCTCGACGGGCGCCTTTTCGCCGGTCGTTTCCAAGTACATTTCGGCGGCCCGGCGCTGATCCTGGTTGATCAAGGTCAGCGCGTCGCGGACGCCCAGATTGATCGCCTGCACGACGCCCGGGTTCTGGCCGTGGAAGGCCTCGGTCAAATAGAGCAGCCCGTTCGAGCTCGGGCCGCCGAAGATGTCTTCTGAGGTGGTTACGATGTGGATTTTTGGGTTTTCCAGCGCCTGGTACTCGTAGGGCGGGGCGCTGAAGGCGCTGTCGATCTCGCTTTGCATCGACAGCAGCGCGGCGATCGCGTCAGGGTGGCCGCGGGAGACCGTCAGATGGTCCAGTCGGTCGAACTGGCCCCATAGCTTCTCCGCTGCCATCTGCAGCATCATTGCTTGCACGGAGCTTTTCACCGCGGGGACGGTGATGCGGTCGGCGTCGGTGAAGTCGGCGATGGTTTTGACGGCCGGGTTGCGGGTGAGCAGGTAGAGCGGCGTGTTGCCGTAGGACATCAGGCCCTTGATGGCGCGCTGACCGTGGGTTTTCGACCATAGGATCAGGAAGGACGGGAAGCCGGTGGCGGCGCAGTCGAGCTGGCCGGCGAGCAGGGCATCGTTCAGCACGTTGCCGCCGGCGACGCGGTTCCATTGCACGGTGACGTCGCCCAAGCCGGCTTCCTTGGCCCGCTTCTCGATGGTGCGCTCGTGTTCGGCGACCGCGAAGGGGAGGTAGGTCACTCCGTATTGGATACCCATGCGGATCGTGCCGGACTCGGCGCGTGCGGCGACCGGCAGGGCGAGCGCGGGGGCAAGCTGGAGCAGGAAGCGGCGTGTGGTGAGCATTATCCCTCCGTTCAGGCCGTTGCGGCGAGTTCGGCCTGCGCCAGGGCTGGCTTGCCGAGCAGCAGGTCGGACGCCTTTTCGCCGATCATCAGCGTCGTTGCGTAAGTGTTGGCGGATACGATGGCGGGCATGATCGAGGAATCGGCGACCCGCAGGCCGTTCAGCCCGTGCACGCGCAACTGCTCGTCGACGACGGTGCTGCGATCGTCGGCCGGGCCCATGCGGCAGGCGCCGCAGAGGTGGTAGGTGCTGGAGCCGTATTGCCGCGCGAAGGCCAGCAATTCTTCGTCGCTGGCCTTGGCGGCGCCGGGGACGATTTCGGTTTCGTAGTAGGGGGATAGTGGCGAGGTGGCGAGGATGCGGCGGGCGGAGCGGATGGCGTGCATCAAGACTTGGCGGTCGTTTTCGGCGGAGAGGTAGTTTGGCTGGATGATGGGTGGGTCCGCCGGGTCGGTTGAGCGGATGCGGACGTAGCCGGTGCTTTGCGGGCGCATCTGCCAGGCGCCGCAGGTCATGCCGGGATAGTTGTCGAGGCTGCCGAGCTTGCCGTCCTTGTAGCTCGCCGGGGTGAAGATGATGGTGTAGTCGGGGGCGTGTATGGAGGGGTCGGAGCGGCCGAAGGCGTAGACGATGGCCGCCGAGAGGCTGAGGACGCTGGGCTTGCGGGCGGCCCAGCGGAGGAGCTGGCCGGCGAGCGGCAGGCCGGAGACCATGGCGTTGATGGTGCTGACGTTCTTGGCGCGGACGACGATGCGGGGGCTGTAATGATCGGCCAGGTTTTCGCCGACCGCGGGGAGCGCGTGCTTGACCTCGATGCCGAGGCCTTGGAGCAGGCCGGGGGCGCCGATGCCGGAGAGCTGCAGCAGCTTCGGGCTGTTGGCGGCGCCGGCTGCGAGGATGATTTCGCGGCGCGCCATCACCT
This sequence comes from Acetobacteraceae bacterium, assembly GCA_965276815.1. Classification (GTDB taxonomy): domain Bacteria; phylum Pseudomonadota; class Alphaproteobacteria; order Acetobacterales; family Acetobacteraceae; genus JAVVHH01. Next base: position 406,249 of record CBDIBE010000008.1, read on the forward strand.
GGTGCAGCGTCGGGTCGCCTTGGCGGCGGTAGCTCACGCCGGTGGCGCGGCGGCCTTCGAGGAGGATGGCGGCGACTTGCGCGTCGGTGATGAGGCGCAGGCCGCTTTGCTGCATGACCGGATAGAGGTAGGCGCGCGCGGCGCTGACCCGGCGGGTGCGGTGGATGACGCGCTGGTAGTAGCCGACGCCTTCCTGGGTGGCGCCGTTGTAGTCGGGGTTGCGTGGGTAGCCGAGGCCGGCGGCGCCCTCGATGAAGGCCTCGCAGAGCGGGTGGGACCAGTCGATGTCGGTGACGGGCAGGTTGCCTTCGCGGCCGCGATAGCGCGCGTCGGCGGTGTCGGAGATGCGGCGCTCGATGCGGCGGAAATAGGGGAGGACGCTGCTGTAGCTCCAGCCGCGGTTACCGCGCTGCGCCCAGTAGTCGTAGTCGTCGGACTGGCCGCGGACGAAGACCATGCCGTTGACCGAGCTGGAGCCGCCGAGGGTGCGGCCTTGCGTCACCGAGACCCGGCGGCCGCCGGTCCATTCGGAGGGTTCGGCAGTGAACTGCCAGGTGACGGCCGGGTTGACGAGGGTTTTGACGAACCCGGCGGGCATGTGGATGAACGGGTTGCGGTCGACCGGGCCGGCTTCGAGCACGCAGACGGAGGCGCCGGACTGCACCAGGCGGTTCGCGATCACGCAGCCGGCGGAGCCGCCGCCCACGACCACGAAGTCGAACGTGTCCATCTCTCTCCCTGGGCTGGTTTTGGGTGATGGTCGTGGGGGCGGGGCGCGTCGTCAAATGCGCAGATGCGCGCCGGCCATAACGGGCGCTGATGCCCTCGCCCTATGGAATGATTGGCGCGCCCGAGGCGGCGGTGGTGGCTTCGGTGCAAAGATCGAGGAGTTGCGCATGTTGTTCATGGTGATGAGCACGCCCAGGCCGGACCGGCCGTCTGAGATGCGCGGGGGGCAGACCGCGTTTTGGGACTGGCTGGAACCGCTGAAGCAGAACGGGACGGTGAAGGCGACTTACACGAAGACGGGGCGCGGCCTGTTCATGGTGCTCGACGTGGACAGCCACGAGACGCTGCACCGGTACATGACGGAGTGGGCCGACCGGGTGCCGGCGGCGATGCAGGTTTGGCCGCTGATCGAGTCGGGGCACCAGGAGGCGATCGCGCGGGCGGGGGCGCGGGCGGGATAGCGGCTGGGCGGTTACTCCGGGGGTGGAAGGGGGTGGGCTCTTGGGGATCGGGGTCCGGGGCGGGGGTTGGTGGCTCTGGCGGCGGCGGCGCGGGCGACGGTCATGGTGAGCTCGTCTATTTCGCGCAGCGTGGCGAGGTGGCGGGCGCGGCGCTCGGCGCGGGTTTCGGGCGCGCGCGAGGGGGATGGCGCGTTTGGGGGAGGGAAGCTGAGGGGCGCGGGCATGGGTGATATTAGGAGCATATTCCTTATAATGATGCAAGCTTGGTGGTCGAAAGGGAGTGTCGTTGGCGCGCTGAGCGAGCGTCCAGAAAACGGACGCTTAACAACGCGGGCCCGCGGGGCTGCAGCGCCTCGGGCGCACACATCGCCTCGACCAGCGCTTCTTTGGATCGAAAGTGGCGACAGATGGTCTGCTTGCCCACGCCGGCTTCGGCGGCCACCGCATCGACCGACGGAACCGCGTGGAGGGTGGACCTATTCTTCACGCTCGCTCTGGCCAACCGGCGCAGCGACTTTTGTTGCGCAAGGTCGCCGCCTTGCGCGGCCGAGGGGCCGTCCACACACACCTACGCTTGCTAGTGTTCCCGCGAAATAAAATGAAGGACGGTAATTGACACGTGACTTACAAATGTGGAAATCTTAATTTAGCGTTAATTTTTGGAGGAATCGTGAGATGAAACTCAAGTTTTTGTCAACAACGGCCTTTGCCGCCGTCATTGCCAGTGCTGCGGTTCCAGCGCGCGCGGCGCCGCTGATGTTCGACTTTGCTGGCCCTTCTGGGACCGCGATGTTTCAGCTTGATTCCAACCCGACGCCGGATTTCTCCAACACAATTCTTCCTGGTTCAGTCCAGTTTGGGTTTAACAATGTTTCCGGCACATTTGACGGCGTGCCCGGAACTGCATCGACCATCAGCTTCGGATCGGGTATTATCGCCAGCCTAAACATCGTTGCGCCAGGCCTCGGCTTCACGCAGTTTTCATCCCCGGTCCTGTTTACCGGCTCGCCTAGCGCGCCGACTTTCTTGGAGGGCACTTTCACTTTGATCAATCCGTTCTTCGGAAACGGTACGCTGGATATTTCCCCGGTGCAGGCCGCCGTGCCGGAGCCGGCGAGTTGGCTCACGCTCATCGTTGGTTTCGGTGTGGTCGGCGTGATGCGGGGCCGGCGCCAGGCGAACGCTACCGTCAGGCACGTTTGAACGACTACCACACTGGCTCGTGTCGCAATATTGTTGAATTCTGCAGGGCGTGCGAGCGGCCTATCGCTTAGGGCCACTCGTCCGCGGGGGTGCGGGCCGCGCCGCCGCTTGGCTCTGTGCCGCCTTGCGGACGGCGTCTACGTCGGCGAGGTCCTGCGGTCGGGCTGTCGCTAGCTCGGCGGCAACGAGGTCCTCCGCTGAAATGAAGCTCGCCTTCAATCCACTCGCGGTGTCAACCACGGCTTCCACGCGGCGCATCCATGCCGCATCAAAATCAACGCCGGGAATTTTTGTCAGGATGTCAACGCTAACCGGCTCGCGCCCCATACGGAAGAATGGGCCGGGTTCCGCGAAGTCGGCAGCGGTCGCGCGCGGCTGCGCGTAAACGGAAACGGCATAGGCCCCGACGACAAGATATTTAGCGCGGTCCTCGTTCAAAACGGACAAGAGTTCTTTGAAGTCTCGGTACATCCGGGGCCGCGTCTTTCAGCGCGTAATGCTCTTGAGTGAGTTCGGACACCGCCGCGACACGCTCATGGATGGGGCGGCTTTGCCAATAGCGATATTCCTCCGCCGTCATTTCTTCGAAATCAGCGTAGGGGCGGATACCCTTGTCCATAGGTGTATCGTAGCACAAACGCGCCGCTTTGTCTCCGAAGCGGACCGACCCCGGTGGTTTTACGTGATTCATAACTGGAAGCGGTAGAGGGCGCGGGACGTTTGGTTGATGCGGGCGCGGTCGGTGGGGTTCGGGACCCAGGTGGTGTACGCGTCTAGGACGGATTGGTAGGTGACTTTACCGGCGAAGTCGGTGAAGGGGCAGTCGCTGCCCCAGACTAGGCGGTCGGGGCCGGCGACTTCCAACAGGCGGGCGGCGAGGGGGGCGGGGTCGCAGGCGATGCGGAAGCCGCCGCTGAGTTTTACCCAGGTGCGGCCGGTGTCGAAGGCGCGCAGGAGGGATTCGAAGCCTTCGGATTTGGCGCCTAGGGCAGGGTCGGGGCGGCCGAAATGGTCGATGACTAGGTTGACGGGGGCGGCTTGGAGGGCGGGGAGGACTTGCGGGAGGCGTTGGCCGTCGATGTGTAGGTGGACGTGCCAGTTGATGTCGGCGAGGCGGCGGAGGAAGCGGACCCATTCGTGGCTGGTGAAGTCGGGGAGGGTTTTCTGGTTGCGCAGCGAGAGGCGGACGCCTTCGGCGCGGTCGCGGTCCATGAGGCGGAGGATGTAGGGGTCGGTGGCCGGGTCGAGGATGACGGTGGTCTTGAAGCGGGGACGGCCGGCGATCGCGGCCAGGGTGTAATCGTTGTAGGTGCCGAGGAAGCTGGGGGCGGCGATGCAGGCGTATTGGATGCCGTGCTGGTCTAGGAGGGATTCGTATTCGTCTAGTTCGAAATCGTGATGCGGGAGGGTGATGGCTTCGGGGGACATGGGGAGGTCGCGGCGGAAGATGTGCGCGTGTGTGTCGATGGTGGGTGTGGGGTTGGGCATTTGGGGGCTCTCAGGGGGGATTTGTTGGTCACCCCGGCCCCTTCCCGGAGGGAGTAGGGAGAAGGAAGGGGGTTCAGGCGAGGGGGGTTGGGGAGAGGGCGGGGCGGGCGACGGCGTATTTGTCGGCTTCGGCCATTAGGGCTTTTAGCTCGGCCGATGGCAGCGGGATGCCGGTGCTGAGGCGCTCGGCTTCCTTGCGGGATTCGGGTTCGCCGCTGATGAGGACTTCGTTGAAGCCGGCGGCTTTGCGGCCGGATTTGAGCTTGTTGACCAGGTAGTCCATGCGGGTAGCGAATTGTTCTTGGGTCATAAAGAGGTTGGGGCGGATGGCCATCATGAAGTGGCCGACGTCGGAGGGTTTCTCGAAGTCGAGGGTGTGGTTGGTGACCTCGCCGGCGAAGGCGGAGCCGGAGAACACGCCGCCGAAGATGTCCATCATCATGGAGAGGGCGGAGCCTTTTGGGCCGGCCATGGGGAGGACGACGCCGTCGTCGAGGGCGGCTTCGGGGTCGGTGGTGGCGCGGCCCTCCTTGTCGAGCGCCCAGCCTTCGGGGATGGGCTCGCCGCGCTTGGCGGCGAGGCGGATCTTGCCGCGGGCGGCAACGGCGGGGGCCATGTCGACGAGGAAGCCGGGGAGCTTGCCGCCGGGGGCGCCGGCGGCGAAGGGGCTGGTGCCGAGCACCGGGTCGCGGCCACCCCAGGGGGGCATTGCGGAAGAGGCGTTGGTGAAGACTAGGCTCATCATGCCGGCGCGGAGCGCTTGCAGGACGTAGCTGGCGGCCATGCCGAAATGGTTGCTGTGGCGGATGGAGGCGAGGCCGATGCCGTATTCGCCGGCCATGTCGATGGCTTCCGCCATGGCGCGGGTGGCGATGACGAAGCCGAAGCCGTTGTCGCCGTCGACGCTGGCGGCAACCGGGGTGACGCGCTCGATGCGGATTTCTGGGCGCGGGTTGATGAGGCCGAGGCGGACGCGGTTGAGGTAGTGCGGCAGGCGGACGACGCCGTGGGTCTCGACGCCGCGAAGGTCGGATTCGACGAGGCAGTGCGCGATTATTTCGGCGTCGGCGCGGGGGATGTCGTGCTTGGCGAGGAGTTCCGTGCAGAGCAGGCGGAGTTCGTCGGCGGCGATGTAGAACTTGCCTTCGTTCATGCGGCGGCCTGGGCGTCGTCGGCGGCCGCGACGCTGACGCTTTCGGAGGCAGCGGTGGTGTGGCGGGATTGCGGGTACGGCAGGCCGAGATGCCCGCGGAGCGTCGTGCCTTCGTATTCGGTGCGGAACAGGCCGCGTTGCTGCAGCTCGGGGACGACGAGGTCGACGAACTCCTGCAGGCCGGTGGGGAAGACGGGGGGGAGCAGGTTGAAGCCGTCGGCGGCGTGGCCCTCGAACCATTCCTGCATGACGTCGGCGACCTGGGAGGGCGTGCCGACGACGATGTTGTGTCCGCGCGCGACGGCGACCTGCAGGTAGAGCTGGCGGAGGGTCAGGTTGTCGCGACGGGCTTGGCGCAGGATCACCTCGGTGCGGCCTTTGGCGCCGTCATGTTCCGGCAGGTCGGGCAGCGGCTCGTCGAGCGGATACATTGAGAGGTCGCGGCCGAGGAGGTGCTCGAGCAGGAATAGGCCGACATCGGGTTGTACCAAGGACTGCAAGTAGTCGTATTTCTCGTGGGCTTCGGCCTCGGTCTTGCCGATGACTGTGAACAGGCCGGGCATGATGGCGACGTGATTGGGCGGGCGGCCGTATTTCTGCATGCGCGACTTCACGTCGGCGTAGAAGGCTTGGCCGTCTTTTAGGGTTTCGGCGGCGGTGAAGATGATCTCGGCGGTGCGGGCGGCGAGCTCGCGGCCGGGTCCGGAAGAGCCGGCTTGGATGATGACGGGGTGGCCTTGGGGGGAGCGGGGGACGTTTAGGGGTCCGCGGACTAGGAAGTGCTTGCCGCGGTGGTTGAGGAAGTGGAGTCCGTCCGGCTTGAAGTATTGGCCGGATTCCTTGTCCATGACGATGGCGCCTTCGTCCCAGGAATCCCAGAGGCCTTTGACGATCTCGACGAATTCCTCGGCGCGCTCGTAGCGGTCGGCGTGCGCCATGTGGGTGTCGCGGTTGAAGTTGGCGGCTTCGGCCTGGTTGTGGCTGGTGACCAGGTTCCAGCCGGTGCGGCCGCCGTTGATCAGGTCAAGGGAGGCGAACTTGCGGGCGAGATGGTACGGCTCGTTGTAGGTGGTGGTCGCGGTGGCGACGAGGCCGACCTTGTCGGTGGCGGTGGAGAGCGCGGCGAGCAGGGTGAGCGGTTCGAAATAGACGGCGCGGGAGGCGTTGGCCTGGGCCTCGATCTTGCTGGGGCGGATGCCGACGAGGTCGGCGAGGAAGAAGAGGTCGAATTTGCCGCGCTCGGCGAGCTGGGCGAGCTGGACGCAGGTGCGGTAGTTGAAGGGGCTGTCGGTTTCGGCTTCGGGGTGGCGCCAGCCGGCGACGTGATGGCCGCCTGGCCAATAGAACACGCCGAGATGGATCTTGTCCTCGCGAGGCATCGTCTTCCCCTGGCTTTTATATGATCGGACATAGCATCGGCGCGGCGCGGCGCGTATTGAAAGCCAAGGGGCGGTCCATAAGCCCTGCTCATGGCACGGGAGGTAAGCAGGGATGAACCTGCGGCAAATGGAGGTGTTTCATGCGATCATGCGCGCCGGGTCGGTGACCGGGGCGGCGCGGTTGCTGAACGTGACGCAGCCGGCGGTGAGCACCGTGTTGCGGCATTGCGAGTCGCAGTTGCGGGTGAAGCTGTTCGACCGGATCGGCGGGCGGCTGCATGCGACGCCGGAGGCGCATGCGATTTACCCGGATATTGCCAATATTTTTCAGCGGGTCGAGACGGTGACGCGGGTCACGCAGGATTTGGTGGGCGGCCGTCTAGGGCAGATCACGGTGGCGGCGACGTTTGCGGCGGCGAACGGGCCGCTGGCGTCGGCGGTGGCGGAGTTCACGCAGAAGCGGCCGGCGGTCCGTGTGGCGATCCAGGCGCTGCCGAGCGCGCAGGTGATCGACCGGGTGGGGCGGCGCGAGGCGGATTTCGGGCTGTGCTACGCGCCGGCGCGCGACCCGGCGATCGAGACGGAGGAGGTGAAGACGTCGCCGATCGCCGCGATCATGCCGCGCAGCCATCCGCTGGCCCGGCTGGAGACGGTGCCGATCGAGGCGCTTGCCGGGCAGGATATTATTACGTATGCGCCGCATACGGCGATCGGCAAGCCGGTGGAGGAGGCGTTTCGGCACGCGCGCGTGGAGCTGAACCGGCGGATTCAGGTGAATTACTCGATGACGGCCATCATGCTGGCGGCGCAAGGCGCGGGGATCGCGCTGGTGGAGCCGTTGCTGCTTGGGACGGCGACCACGCCGGGGCTGGTGGCCAAGGCGACCCAGCCGCGGATCGAGGTGCGGACGCTGCTGGTGCACCCGATCGGGCGGCCGCCGACGAAGACGAGCAGCAAGCTGGTCGAGCTGATCCGCACGCATTTCGAGCGGATGGACGAGAGGATGGTGGCTCGGTTTGAGGGTCCGTGACAGGCTTATTTTTCTAGGGTCGCAACGTTGGCTTCCAACGACCTTGCGACGCGGAAACCCAGAAAGGCCGTTCGAGCCGACTTGGGCAACCAGTTTCGGTCGGCGGAGCGCAGGCCGCTTGGACCGTAGTTCCAGGCTCCGCCGCGCAAGATGCTCATCGATGCATCCCCGCCTTGCCAGGCGGCACCGTCCTCGGGCGCACCACGATAATCTGGGTGCCAGCTATCTTCGCACCATTGCCAGACATTGCCATGCATATCGTACAGACCCCACGCGTTTGGGGGGTAACGACCCACAGGCTGCGTTCCACGAAAGCTCCGCCGACCGGTCTTGTAATAACATGATGAGCCGGGACCGCCGTCATAACTGGCCTTTTCGCAGTCGATCGCATTGCCCCACGGATATTTCGTTGTTGACCCGGCGCGCGCAGCATATTCCCAATCCGCCTCGGTCATTAGTCGATAGTCCTGTCCAGTTTTCTTCGATAGCCATGACACATAGTCCTTTGCATCGAACCAAGAGACATTTATTACAGGATGCCTGCCTCGCCCCCACCCTTCGTCCCACGGATTCGGGTTGCCCGAGCAGCCGCCGTCCTTGGCGCATACCGCCCACTCGTCAAACGTGATGTCGAATTTGCCGACGGCGAACTGCGTCGGGATAGTCACTGTGTGCTGCGGTTGTTCGCGGGCATACAGCTCGGAACCCATAACAAACTTACCCGCGCCTACTACAACCATCGCCGGACAACCGTCCTTGCAATCGAAAAACGTGCTGCCGGGCGCCAATACTCCGGGCGAAGGCATTCTGGAGCTAGAATTCGGCTCGCCTCGGGAGTTCGTGAGTTGGTAGCTGCCTCCCACAGCTTGAGCCTCGGTTTCTGCGGGCACCAGAAAAAGCGCGTAAGTCTCCAATAGGAAGAGTAGGGCAAGTAGACAGAACGGCCGTTTCATCAGTCTATCGTAAGGGCTAGGCTTGCCCTTGGGAATGGCAGCTTCCGGATTGCTCGCTTTGTTGCGTGGCGGCTGCCGACGAACAGGCGGGCCATCCCGCCATCAGCTAGGTTTATGGGCTGGGCCGGAACGCTTGGTGTTCAGCTTCCTTTAACCTCGGTAGGGTCAGACACGGACGGCGGAGGAAAACGGATGAGCGAGCTTGAGCAACTTTTGCAGAATCGGGTGCGGCAGCGGATCGCGGCGGGTGAGGTTGCGGTCTCGATGATCGTGCGGCTGGTGCATTCGATCGAGATCGCGAATGTCGCCAAGGCTTGCGGATTCGATTCGCTTTATGTCGATCTGGAGCACTGCGCGTTTTCGCTGCAGACGACGTCGCAGATTTGCATGGCGGCGCTCGATGTGGGGGTGACGCCGTTGGTGCGGGTGCCGAGCCATGGGGCGGAGTGGGTTAGCCGGGTGCTCGACGGGGGCGCGATGGGGGTGATTGCGCCGCATGTTTCGGGGGCGGAGGATGCCAAGGCGGTGGTGCAGAACGCGAAGTTTCCGCCGCTGGGGGGCCGGTCGGTGTCGATCGGCACGCCGCAGCTGCGGTTCCGCAATTGGCCGGCCGCCGAGGCGCGGACGATCATGAACCGGGAGACCACGGTCGTTGCCATGATCGAGACGCCGGACGCGCTGGCGCGGGCCGACGAGATCGCCGGGGTGGAAGGCGTCGACATCGTCATGATCGGGACGAACGACCTTTGCGCCGAGATGGGGATCGACGGGCAGTTCGAGCATCAGAAGGTGAAGGATGCGTACGCAAGGGTGATCGAGGCGTGCGCCAAGCATGGCAAGGCGACGGGGATTGGCGGGCTGGCGAGCCGGCCGAAGCTGATCGAGGAGTTCGTGCGGGCGGGGGCGCGTTACGTATCGTCGGGCGCCGATCTGAGCTTCATCCTGAGCGCCGGGGCTGCGCGTGCCAAAGAGGTGCGCGCCATCGCGCTTGGCTGACCATCAGGGGCGGTTATGGGCGATGCCGCGAGGTTTATTCGACAGCGGCTTGCGCCTTTACTTAGGGTCGTAACAAAGTAGCTCTGGGAGGAGCCGGCATGAAGCGGCGCGTATTCATGGGCGTAGCGGGGGGAATGGCGGGGACGATCGCGGCTGGGCTTGCGACGCGCGCTCGTGCGGCCGACCCGATCCGGATTGGCGCGATCAACCCGTATAGTGGCGGGCCGGCGCTGTATGGCGACGAGACCACGAAGGGGTACGAGTTGGCCGCCGCGATGCGCAACGGCACGGGCGGGGTGCTTGGCCGGCAGATCAACATCATCCGCGGCAATGCGGGCACGCCGCAGGAGGGCATGGCCGCGGTCGAGCAGCTGGCGGGCAATGTCGATGCGTTCATCGGCACGTTCATCTCGGCCGTATCGGAGGCCGCGAGCGAGGCGGCGATGAACAACAACAAGCTGTATTGGGAGACGAACGCGCTGGCGGCGCAGCTCACGGCGCGGGGCCTGCCGAATTTCATTCGTTCCGGGCCGGATGCGGCCGATTTCGCCGAGATGTCGGTCCTCGCCATTACCGACGTAGCGGCGAAGAATCTGGGCGTCGCGCCGAAGGGTCTGAAGGTCTGGGTGCAGCACGAGGATTCTATTTATGGCACGACCATTGCAAAGGATCAGGCGAGCCTGCTGCAGAAGGCGGGCTGCATGGTGCTTGGGCCCAACGCGTATAGCGCCAAGGCGATCGACCAGACGGACATCATTCTGCGGGCGAAGAATGCGGGCCCGGATGTCTGGCTGAACACTGGCTACACGGCGGACAGCAACTTGATGTTGCGCACGGCGCGCGATCAGGGGTTCAAGCCGCGGGCGATCGTGGTCACCGGGTCAGCGGACACGTTCGAGACGCGGGATTCGCTCGGGAAGGAGTATCTGGAGGGTATACTGGTGGCGACTTATCCGCGCGCCGACATCAACCCGAAATACGGGCCCGGCGGCGCCGAATATCTTGCGGCGTATCGAAAGATGTTCAACCGCGATCCGATCGCGCCGCAGAACTTCACGGCGTATACCGGGGCGCTGATGCTGTTCGACTCGCTCGATATGGCTGGCTCGACCGAGATCGAGAAGGTGCACGACGCGGCGGCCAAGATGGACAAACCGCTGGGCAGCTACCCGAACGGCTTCGGCGTGAAGTTCGACGGCCAGATGCAGAACACGCGCGCCAAGCCGATCGTCGGCCAATGGCAGAACGGGGTCGTGGTGACGGTGTATCCGGAGGCGGCGGTGCCGCAAGGCGGCAAGCTGGTCAGCCTGGCGCGGAGCTGAACGGAGCTGCATGGCCAGTTTCGCCGGGGTCCTGCTGGCCGGGGTGTTGCTGGGCGGGATCTACAGCCTGGTGGCGATTGGGCTGAACCTGATCTTCGGCGTGATCCGGGTGGTCAACTTCGCGCAGGGCGAGTTCGTGATGCTCGGCATGTATGCGACGGTGGTCGCCTACACGGGTTTGCACATGGATCCGTACCTGGCGCTGGTGCTGGTGTTCCCGTTGCTGTTCGTGTTCGGTATGGCGGTGCAGCGTTTCGTGCTGCAGAGGCTGCAGAACGAGCCGATGATGCAGATTTTTGCGACTTTCGGGCTGCTGATGCTGTTGCAGAATGTGGTGCTGGCGATAACCGGCGGGACCGCGATCAGTATTCGGACCGCGGTCTCCGGGCTGACGATATCGGTGGGGCCGCTGCAAGTGAGCGTCGCGCGATTGGTGGCGTTGGCGGCGGTGTCGCTGGTGGCCGTCGGGCTGCAATGGGGCCTGCGGCATACGATGGCGGGCAAGGCGGTGCGGGCGGTGGCGCAGGACCGGCGGGCGGCGCGGCTGATGGGGATCGACGTCGAGCGCACGTATATGCTGACCTTTGGTTTGGGCGCCGGGCTGGCGGGCGTGGCGGGGGCGCTGCTGACGCCGATCTTCACCCTCTCGCCGCAGATCGGGGGCAATTTCATTCTGCCGGCGTTTGCGGTCGTTGTGCTGGGCGGGCTTGGCAGCGTTTGGGGGGCCTATATTGGCGGGTTCCTGATCGGCATTACCGAGGCGCTGGCCGGGTTCTATCTCGATCCGGCGCTGAAGCAGGCGGTGTGGTTCGCGATCTTCATCCTGGTGCTGGTGGTGCGGCCGACCGGGCTGTTCGGCTTGGCCGGTGCGGAGGAGATGGAGCTGCGTGCCCAGGAGTAGCGTGCGCCGCCTCGGAAACGAGTTGCCGCTGCTTGCCGTGGCTGCGGTGTTGCTGGGCGGGCTGGTTCTGGTTGTGGCTGGCAACAATTTCGCGCTCAACATCCTCGCCACGACGTTCCTGATGGCCGGGCTTGCCACTGCCTGGAACATGATTGGCGGGTACGGCGGGCAGTTCTCGCTGTGTCACGGCGTGTTCTTCGCCGAGGGCGCGTATCTGACGGCGAACGGCGTGGTGCATTTCGGATTGTCGCCCTGGCTGTCGCTGGCGCCGGCGGCGCTGCTTGGGGCGGTGACGGCGGTGATCATTTCGTGGCCGGCGTTCCGGTTGCGCGGGCCGTTTTTCGCGATCGCGACCATGACGTTCAACGAGGTCGTGTTCGTGCTGGCCAACTATAGCGAGCGCGTCACCGGCGGCTCGGAGGGGATCCGGGTGCCGTTCCGCGCGGGCTGGGTGAACATGATCTTCATCGGGCGGATCGCCTATACTTGGATCATGCTGGGCTACCTGTTGTTTTGCCTGGCCGCGAGCCTCTACGTGCTGCGCAGCCGGCTCGGCTATTACTTGCAGGCGGTGCGCGACAATGAGGCGGCGGCGCAGGCCTCGGGCATCGACGTGTTGCGGACCAAGCTTGCCGGTTTCGCGGTCAGCGCGGCGCTGACCGCGATCGGCGGCAGCTTGTTCATGATGTATGTCCGGGTGGTCGACCCCCCTACCCTGCTCGCGCTGTCCGATGTCGGTGTCCGGTTCGCGCTGATCGCGCTGATCGGCGGCGTCGGGACGGGGTATGGCCCGCTGCTCGGGGCGCTGCTGGTCGTTCCGCTGGAGGCATGGCTGCGGGCCTCGCTCGGGGCTTATGTGCCGGGGTTCAACCTGATCGTGTTGGGCGCGGTGCTGGTGCTGGCGGCGTTGTTCTTCCGGCGCGGGATCGCGGGCGCCATCGACGGCGTGCTGGCGCGCCGGCGTGCCGCGCCGGCGTGAGCGCGCTGCTGTCGCTGCGCGGCGTCTCCAAGCGCTTTGGCGGCCTGGTCGCGGTCGATGGGGTGACGCTGGACGTGCAGCCGGGCGAGCTCGTCAGCATCATCGGCCCGAACGGGGCCGGCAAGACGACCTTGTTCAACCTGCTGACCGGGCAGCTTGCGCCCAGCGCTGGCACGGTGGCGTTTCAAGGCGCTGCGATCAACGGGCTGGCGCCCCAGGCGCGGGCCCGGCTGGGTTTTGGGCGAACATTCCAGATCGCGCAGACGCTGACGTCGCTGACCGCGCTCGAGAACGCGATGATCGGCGGCTTTCTGCACCATCGCGACCTTGACGGGGCGTCGGCACGGGCGATGGCGGCGCTCGAGCTGGTCGGGCTGCAGGAGCGCGCCGGCATCAAGGGGAGCCAGCTTACGCTGAGCGAGCGGCGGCGGCTCGAGGTCGCGCGGGCGCTGGCGCTGGAGCCAAAGATCGTGCTGCTGGACGAGGTGATGGCCGGGCTCAACCCGACCGAGATCCGGCATATGGTCGAGCTGGTGCAGAAGCTGAACGATGGCGGGCTGACGTTTCTGGTGATCGAGCACAACCTGAAGGTCGTCCGGCAATTCTCCAACCGGGTGCTGGTGCTGCACCGGGGCGCGATGCTGGCGGAAGGGTCGGCCGAGGAGGTGCTGTCGAACCCGGCGGTGGTCGAAGCCTATGTCGGGAAGAGCCGGCAATGAGCGCGCTGTTGACGGTCACGTCGCTGCACGCCGGGTATGGCAACGTGCCGGTGCTGCGCGACGTGTCGCTGCAAGTGGATGCGGGCGAGATCGTGGCCATTGTCGGCGCGAACGGGGCGGGCAAGTCGACGCTGCTGGGCGCGATCAGCGGGCTGCTGCGGCCGACCGGGGGCGCGGTGGTGTTCCGCGGCGTGGACGTGACGGGGCGCCCGGCGCATCGCGGGCCGGCCTCGGGGATGGCGCTGGTGCCGGAGGGCGGGCGGCTGTTTCCGTTCCTGACGGTCGAGGACAACCTGCTGCTCGGCAGCTACGCGGGCGTGGACAAGGCCGAGCGCCAGCGCCGGCTCGATGAGGCGATGAGCATTTTCCCGATCCTGGGCGAGCGGCGCGGCCAACTCTCGGGCAAGTTGTCGGGCGGCGAGCGGCAGATGTGCGCGGTGGCGAGGGCGATGATGAGCCGCCCGGCGCTGATGATGCTGGACGAGCCTTCGGTTGGGCTGTCGCCGCTGATGGTGGAGCGGATCCTCTCGGTGGTGCAGGATTTGGTGGCACGCGCGGGGCTGACGGTGCTGCTGGTCGAGCAGAACACGGTGGAAGCGCTGGATATAGCCGACCGGGCGTATGTGCTGGACCATGGCGAGATCGTGCTGGAGGGGGCGGCGCGGGAGCTTGCGGCGGATCCGCGGGTGCAGCAGGCGTATATGGGGCTTTGAGGTTCAGCCCTGGTACTACCCTCACCCCGACCCTCTCCCGAGGGAGAGGGGGTTTGATTCGAGGCGGTAGAAACGGTGGGCTGCGTCGGGGAAATGGCCGACCGCGAGCCCGGAGGCGTGGTTGTCGGGGATGGCGAGCATTAGGCGGCCTGTTCGCGCAGCAGTTTTGGGAGTGGCAGCACTTGCCCCGCCGAACCTGGCTCGCGCCGCAGCACCCAGGACCGGTCCAGTGCCTGGACGGAGGGGCAGCCCATCAGGCTGAGGCTGCGCTCCATTTCGGTGCGGAAGATTTCCAGCACGCCGGCGGCGCCGCGCTCGCCGGCGGCGGCGATGCCGTAGACGTAGGGGCGGCCGATCATGACGGCGCGGGCGCCGAGTGCCACTGCTTTCAGCACATCGGTGCCGCGGCGGACGCCGCCGTCGAGCAAGACTTCCGCGCGGTGGCCGACGGCGGCGACCACGGCGGGGAGCGCTTCCAGCGAGGACAGACAAAAGTCGAGCTGGCGGCCGCCATGGTTGGAGACGACGACGCCGTCGGCGCCGATGTCGACGGCGCGGACGGCGTCCTCGGGATCCAGCACGCCCTTGATGTAGAGCTTGCCTTTCCATTGCTCGCGCATCCAGGCGAAATCGGCCCAGTTCAGCGTCGATTGCACCATTTCGCGGTTCTGGATGTCGGCGGCCTCGACCGCGGCGGCGATGCCGGCGCCGTCGACCAGGTTGCGGCCGCCGATGCGCTGATGGCGCAGCACGTTCAGCGCCCAGGTGGGGTGGCGGGCGACGTTCAGCATGCGGCGCGGGGTCAGCACTGGCGGGATACCCATGCCGTTGCGGCGCTCGCCCTCGCGGTTGCCGACGACGGGAACGTCGACGGTCACCATCATGACCCGGTAGCCGGCGGCCCAGGCGCGGCGCATCAACTTGGCGGCGATGTCGCCCTCACGCGGATAGAGCTGGAAGAAATGGCCGGCCGGCGAGGCTTCGGCGATCTCTTCCAGCGTCCACGAGGAGGCGGTGCTGACGACGTAACGCGTGCCGGCGGCCGCGGCGGCCTGGGCGGCGTCGAGGTCGCCTCGCCAATGCGACAGGCCGAGGAAGCCGGTGGGCGCGAAGAGCAGCGGCATGGAGACGGGGACGCCGGCGAGCGTGGTCGCGAGCTCGGGCGTGCCGTGCCCGGCGAGCATGCGGGCGCGCAGGCCCCAGCGGGAGTAGGCGTCGCGGTTGTCGCGCAGTGTTTCGCGGTCGTCGGCGCCGCCGTCCACGTAGCTCCAGACCATGGCTGGCAGCCGGCGGCGGGCCGCTTTGCGGTAGTCTTCGACCGTGACCAGCGTTTCCGGCGCGCGCCAGCGGACATCGAAGCCGAACAGGTTCACCGTCTTGCTCCCTCTTCAGGCGGCGGCCCTGGCCGGGATGCCGTGACCGGGCTGCAGCGGGATCTTGAACAGGCGGCTGGCATTGCTGCCCAGAATCCGTCGGCGCCGCTCGATCGGGAACGTTTCCGGCACGGATTGATAGGGAGAATCGAAATCCCAGTGCGGGTAGTCCGACGAGAACATCAGGCGGTCGCCGAAGCCGGATTCCTCCAGCATCTCGTAGACCGAGTTCGTGTCTTCGAGCCGCTCCGGCTCCTCGATCGGCTGGGTGGTGAACCACAGATGCTCGCGCATGTATTCGGACGGCTTGCGCTTGAGGTGCGGCACCTCGTCGCGCAGCTTGGTCCAGGCGGAGTCGAGCCGCCAGGAATAGGGGACTGCCCAGGACCAGCCGAGCTCGATGAGTGCCACTTTCAGCGTCGGGAACCGCTCGAACACGCCCTCGAAGATCAGGCTGGGTACTAGGGTCATCGGCAGGGATGCGAAGTTCATGTGCATCTCGCCGTAGAAGTTGGTGTTGCCGGCGCCGGTGATCTGGCGGCCCATGCCGGGGACGTGGAAGGTGATCGGCATGTCGTAATGGGTGGCGGCCTCGAAGATCTCCCAGTAACGCTGCCGTCCCATCCCCTCCTGGCCGGCGGGGGACATCAGGACGGAGACGAAGCGGTCGCCGTACTCGCCCTCCTTGCAGCGGCGGATCTCGGCGGCGACGTTGTTGAGGTCGCGCGGGATGACGATCGCGGCGTAATAGCGGGGATCGGCGGCCATCCAAGTGTAGGCCAGCGCGTTGTTGAAGGCGCGGGCCAGCTCCATCGACAGCTCGACCGGCATGTTGCCGCCGGAGTTGAGGATATAGCTCTGCGGGCAGGTCAGGACCACGCCGGACATGTCATAGGGGTCGAGCACCTGCTCCTTGGCCCAGAGCGGGTCGATGCCGACGCGGGCGTCCTTGACCGCGTCGAGGCGGTGGGTGAATTCCCGCTGCGCGGGGGCGTAGAGGCCGGAATAGCTGAAGCCCATGCCGTAATTGGCGACGTAGTCCTTCCAGCGCTGCGACATGTGCACGGCGATTTGCGGGTCGGAGGGGACCGGCATCGGGTGGAAGTCGGCGTCGATCACGCCGAGGCGTTCGGTGGCGGAGACGCGATGGATGGGAGTGGTGACGTTCATCGGTTCCTCCTGGGATTATGGCCGGGCCAAGATGCGGACCGGGTTGGTGACCATCATCTGCTGGACCTGCGCTTGGGTCACGCCCTGCTGCTTGAGCGCCGGGATGATGGTATCGCTCAGCAGAGTGTGCTTCCAGGCCGCAAGCGCCTTGTTTCGGTAGGACGGCTCGGAGTTCACGCTGTAGTAGCCGGCGTCATGCGATAGGGTCATGCGCTCGGCGTAGCCACGGCGGCAGAGCTCGGCGACCACGGCGGTGCGGTCCTCGTCTTTGGCAAACCAGGTCAGGCCGAAGCGGTCCATCCCGATGTAGGATCCGGCGTCCATCAGGCGCTGCAGGTAATCCAAATCGCTGGAATCGCCGCAATGGCCGATCACGGTGCGGTCCAGCGCGACGCCGTGCCGTTGCAGTATTTGCTGCTGTTCCAGGCCGCCCTGTCGCGCGGCGTTCGAATGGGTGGTGATCGGCGCGCCGGTGTCCTTATGGGCACGCGCGGCCTGTTCCCAGACGCGCAGCACGTCTGGAGTGAAACCGGGCTCGTCGGTGGCGATTTTGATGATCGCGGCCTTCACTTTGGTGCCAGAGATGCCCTGGGTGATGTCGCGCACGAACATTTGGTGCAGCGGGTCCGGCCCTTCGATCATGCGGCCGGGGCCGTGATTGTGGAAGAAGGAGGGCAGGTCTTTGAACGTATAGTAGCCGGTGGCGACGACGATGTTGAAGCCGGGCACCTGCTCGTTGATGCGGATGATCGGGTGGATGTCGCGCCCGAGCCCGATCACGGTCAGGTCCACGAGGGACGTGACCCCACGTTGTTGCAGGGCGCGGAGCCCGGCGACCGCCAGCTCGACGTTGCGATCCATGTCGAACTCGGGGAGGTCCATGTTGGCCTCGAACTCCTGATTGCGGATCAGGATGTGCTCGTGCATCAGCGTGGCACCGAGCTGCTCGGCCTGGATTGGTCCGCGCACTGTCTCGATCGTTCCAGTCATGCCGGTCGTTCCCCTTGGTTGTTTTGCTCGAGCCGGTACCAGCGGCGTGCCGTCTCAGCCATCACGTTGGCCTGCATTGTGGGGGACATCAAACCCAGCAGCTGGGACAGGTCGTCCGTGTGCAGATGCGGGTAGTCGCTCGCGTACATCAGCAGGTCTTCGGTCCCGAGCCAGTGGAGGATGCGGCGCATTTGCTCCGGCGGCCCCATATCGGTGGGCGCGATGGAGAAGCGGAAATGGTCGCGGATGATCTCCGAGGGCAGCCGATCCACCCAGGGGAACTCACGCCGCAAGCCCTTCCACTTCTTGTTCAGGTTCCACGCCCAGGTCGGCAGCCAGGTGAAGCCGCTCTCCAGCAAGGAGACGCGCAGCTTGGGGAATTTTTGGAACAGGCCTTCGACGATCATGCTGGTCAACTGGGCGCCGTAGACTTGCGGCTCCTCGGCGTATTCTTCCACGTACCAGGAGGCGTAGCCGGTGGGCGTCGGGCCGTTCTCGGCCACGCCGCCCCAATGCATGCCGATCACCAGGTCGTGGCGCTCGGCCGCCTCGAACAGGGGCCAGAACACGCGCTGGCCATAGAGCCGTTCGGAGCGGACGGGCAGCAGCACTTGGATGAAGCCGGGGTGCTTGCCGACGCGGTCGATTTCGGCGGCTGCGGCGGCCGGGTCACGCGCGGGGATGACGAGGGAGGCGCGCAGGCGGGGCTCTTTGTCGAGCCACTCGGCGATCAGCCAGTTGTTGACGGAGCGCGCGAGCTCGGCTGCCCAGTCGGGATGCCGCAGGCTGTCGACCGCGTAGTAGCAGTTGACGATTGCGGTATCGACGCGCCAGGGGTCGAGCACGTGCTCGCGCAGCAAAGCGAGGTCGGAGGCGGGGACGCGTCCGTCGGCTGGCCGCCATTCCGGCCGCGCCGTGGTCGGCAGTGCGGGGGGATAGGTGAGCGGCAGCCCGGCCGGGCCGCGAAAACCGCGCTCGCGGGCGCCCTCCACCCAGACCGGGTCCTGGTAGGGGAACAGGGCGTCGAGCGAGGGCACGTTGACGTGCACGTCGCAATCGATCACCGGGCCAGGCCACAATTGGTCACGGCTGCGATCCTCGAGCAGGGCGGTGGTCATCTTGGCGTTCCCTCGGCGGTGACGGGTTGCGGGGCAGCGCGCAGGGTCAGCACGACGTAATCGCTCTCGATGGAAACGGGGATGGTCTCGGCGCTGAACGGGCCGCGGATCCGCTCGGCGCTTCCCGCGTCGACGGCCTTTTGCAGCGCTGCTCCCGGCTCCACGCCGACCGGAACGGGCCGGGCGCGCAATCCCTTCGGGTTCCAGTAGGATTGGCCAGTGCGGATGTCGAACTCCCAATTGTGCCAGGGGCAGGTGACGTAGACCTTGTCCGGGTTGCCACGAATTTCGCCGGGCACGGAAGCGGTCACCTCGGTGACGACCTGGCCGCGGCAGAGTGGGCCGCCCAGATGCGGGCAGCGGTTCAGCAGGGCGTAGAAGCTGCCGCGGACGTTGTAGATGCCGATCTCACGGCCGCCGGCTTGGACGATCCGGCGCTCACCGTCGCCGATCTCGTCGGCGCGGGCGATGACATAGCGGCGCATGCCGGCTGGCGGGCGAGGTTTGATCTCACTCATCCGGAGCTCTCCTTGCAGATTGCGGGTGCTGCCGCGGTTTGCGTCAGCTCGTAACGATAGGTCTCCTGCAGCAGCCCGACCAGCACGCTCGAAAACCCCATCAATATGGTGAGGTACTCACACAGTGACCGGGTGCGTTACCTGAGTATGGAGGAGCCGGTACCGCGGGCGACGATCATCAAGCAGCACGCCGCGATCCTCACTGCCGTAGTCGCGCATGACCCGGAGGCCGCCGCGGTCACGATGGAAGTTCACATGGCGGCGATCATCCACTCGCTCCCGCGGCTAGCGGCGCGCCATCCGTCTTTGTTCGAGGCGGCACAAACCGTGCGGCGACCTGGTGTGATGTTCTCCCGGACTCGAGAGCGGTCATGCCCGCCGGCGGAATAGGGCAAGCTTTCGGTGCACCTGGTTCGATACGGGAGCTTGGCAGCGGCCCATGATTCGGCGCGCGCATCTCGGCTCTACTTCGGAGCAGATTGTCGCGCCATCCAGCTTGGGGTGTGCTTGCGTCCGAGGTGTCCGTCATTCGGGATTCGATATGCCTCGGCGCACCGATACGCAATCCAGACAAGCCCATGCACTTGCACTAGCTGTCCGAACGGCTAGCTGCCACTTCCTCCAACAATAACCATCTGATTGAGGGAATGGCGCACCCGACAGGATTCGAACCTGTGACCTTCGGCTTCGGAGGCCGACACTCTATCCAGCTGAGCTACGGGTGCCCTGGTATTTCACGTAGTCCCGTCGGCCGGCACAGGTCAACGGAACGGCGTCATCGGAGGGCGACGCTCTATCCAGCCGAGCTACGATCCCCGACCTCCTCATAGCGCCCCGGCGCGGTCCCGCCAAGCCTCTATCCCCGCCAGGCCAGCCATGCCCGCGCCCAGCGGTCCGCGCCCGAAGGCAACGGGGCGGATTGGTCCTCGATCCAGGCAATCACGTCCTGGATCACCGCCTCGCGCCCCTTGTCCCGCAGCAACAGGTGATAGCCCGAGGGATACAAGCCCCGCCGGACGCTCGCCGGCATGTTGCGCCATGCCCGAGACGCCGCCTCGACCGGCACGATCGAGTCCTTCTCACCATACAGCGCCAGCACGTGATCGGGCAGGTGCTTGGCCGCCGCCTGCGCGTCGTCCATCAGATCGGCCAAGCCGCGCAGAGCGTCGAACCGGGTGCGGCGGATCGTCAGCGGGTCGCGCGCCAGGCGCAGGATCGCCTCACGGTTGTCGCTGGCCACAACGTGCAGCTTCACCTCGCCGCCGGTCACGCTCAGACCCGGCGCCATGCTCGAGACCAGCCACAAGCCGCTGCTCAGCGCCATGCCCATCTGCTTGCGGCCCCAAACCGCCGGCGACAGCAGGATCCAGCCATCGACCGGCGGTGCGTCCGGCCGGGCCGCCAGCCCCATCAGCACGGCGCCGCCCATGCTCTCGCCCATCGCGTAGAGCGGCACGCCCGGGTAGCGCGTGCGCAGCTGGCGCAGCATCGTCGCCGCATCGTCCATCATCACGTCCGACCCGGCCCAGCGCCCGCGATCCGGCGCCGCGCCGAAGCCACGCTGGTCCGGCGCGAAAATCGCGATCCCGGCCTTGGCAAAGTCGGGTCCCGGGATCTCCCACGCGTCCCGGCTGTCATTGAAGCCGTGCAGCGCCAGCACGACGGCAAGCGGCTTGCCCGCGGGCAGCCAGCGCCGAACCGGCAGCTCCGCCCCATCCGGCATCCGAGCGACTTCGTCCACCTGCAGCGACATCGCGGGCAGCGGCGGCAGGATCGGGTTGTAGACGGGAAGGGCGGCGCAACCCATGACAGGTAGCACGATCAGAAGGCAGCGGAGCCAATCACGCACAGCGGAAATCACGGACGGGACGGCTAGCATTAATGCCATGAAATCGCCATAAAAATTTCGATTGCGGTCCAAAAAGCCAACGGGCAATGCACGCGCGGTTGAATCAGCCCGTAGCAGGGCTAGTATGGGCCCACCCCGTCCAGAGGACCGCGATGCCATTCGGCGCCAACACGCCTACGCCGGATATCGGCCAGCCCGAGACCTTCCTCGTCGACAGCCGGGTCGTGGCCTGCGACGGCGGCGACGGGCCGCTCGGCCACCCGCGCGTCTGGCTGCATATCGTCGATCACCAGACCTTCTGCCCGTACTGCTCGCGCATCTACGTGCTCAAGCCCGGCGCCGGCGACGACCAAGCCCACTAGCATGGCCGACGCCATCCTCACCGAACCGGAAGCTGCGACCCAAGCCGAGGGCGAGAAGCTGCATCTCGTCCTGATCGACGGGTCCGGCTTCATCTTCCGCGCGTTCCACGCGCTCCCGCCTATGACCCGGCCAGACGGCACCCCGGTCAACGCCGTTTTCGGCTTCACGAACATGCTCGCCCGCCTGCTGCAGAACCACGAAGGCACGCATATCGCCGTCGTGTTCGACGCCGGCCGCACCACCTTCCGTAACGACCTCTACCAGCTCTACAAGGCGCAGCGCCCAGAGCCGCCGCCCGAGCTGGTGCCGCAATTCGCCCTCGTGCGCGACGCGACCGCCGCCTTCGGCGTCACCGCGGTCGAGCTCGCCACCTGGGAGGCCGACGACCTCATCGCCTCCTATACCGTTGCGGCGTGCAAGGCAGGCGGCCGGATCACCATCGTGTCCTCCGACAAGGACCTGATGCAGCTCATTGGCGACCGGGTCATCATGCAGGATCCGATCAAGCAGAAGCCGATCGGCGCCGACGAGGTGATGGCCAAGTTCGGCGTGGCGCCCGACAAGGTGGTCGAGGTCCAGGCGCTGATGGGCGACAGCGTGGACAACGTGCCTGGCGTCCCCGGCGTCGGCCCGAAGAACGCGGCGCAGCTCATCCAGGAATATGGCGACGTCGAGGGCGTGATCGCCGGCATCGACCGCATGAAGCCCGGCAAGCGGCGCGACCTGCTCGACGCGCATCGCGAGAACATCCGCATCAGCCGCAAGCTGGTCGAGCTGTGCCGCGAGGTCCCACTGCCGATCCCGCTGGAGGAGTTGCGCGCCCGCGAACCGGACCGCGCCACGCTGGGAAGCTGGCTCTTGGCCATGGGCTTCCTCAGTACGGCGAACCGCCTCGGCCTCGCCGAAGGCACCGCGCCCCCTTCGCCCGAGCCGGAGACGCTCGAGGTCGAGCCGGAACAGCCGCCGTTCGGCCCCTACGAGTGCGTGACCACGCGGGACCGGCTGCAGGCCTGGATCGCCGAGGCGCACCAGGCCGGGGTCATCGCCCTGGACACGGAGACGGACGGCCTCGATCCGACCCGCGCGACCTTGATCGGGATTGGCCTGGCAACCGGCCCGAGCCGTGGCTGCTACATC
This sequence comes from Acetobacteraceae bacterium, assembly GCA_965276815.1. Classification (GTDB taxonomy): domain Bacteria; phylum Pseudomonadota; class Alphaproteobacteria; order Acetobacterales; family Acetobacteraceae; genus JAVVHH01. The sequence continues at coordinate 428,793 of CBDIBE010000008.1, forward strand.
CCGCTGCGCCACCGCAATGGCGCGCAGGCCGCGCAAGCCTCGCTGGATGGCGCCCCTGCCGGGCCGGCGCTCGAACAGATCGCGCCGGAGGAGGCGCTCGAGGCGCTCAAGCCGTTGTTCCGCGACCCATCCGTGCTGAAGATCATGCACAACGGCAAGCCGGACCTGATCGCGCTGGCGCGCGCCGGGCTGCACGTGTCGCCGGTGGACGACACGATGCTGATTTCCTACACGCAGGGCACCGGCGCGCATGGCCACGGGCTCGACGAGTGCGCGCTGCGCGATCTCGGGCACAAGCCGATGAGCTTCGACAGCGTGACCGGCACCGGCCGCGCGCGTCTGCCCTTCGCCGAGGTGCCGCTCGACCGCGCCACCGCCTATGGCGCCGAAGACCCCGACATCGCGCTGCGTCTGTGGCACGTCTTGCGGCCGCGGCTGCGCACCGCGCACGCGCTCGGCATCTATGAGCGCGTGGAGCGCCGGCTGGTCCCGGTGCTGATGGACATGGAACGGGCCGGCGTGAAGGTCGACGCGGACGAGTTGCGCCGCATGTCCGCCGATTTCGCCGCGCGCATGGAGGCGATGGAGGCCGAGATCCACGCCATGGCCGGCCACCCGTTCAACCTCGGCAGCCCCAAGGCGTTGGGAGAAATCCTGTTCGACGAGATGAAACTGCCCGGCGGCCGCCGGATGGCGACCGGCGCCTGGGGCACCGACGTCACCGTCCTGCAGGGCCTGGCCGACCAAGGGCACGACCTGCCGGCGCGCATCATCGACTGGCGCCAGCTCAGCAAGCTGCGCTCGACCTACACCGAGGCATTGCAGCAGCAGATCAACAAGCTGACCGGCCGTGTGCACACTAGCTTCGGCCAAGCCAACACCAGCACCGGCCGCATCTCGTCTACCGACCCGAACCTGCAGAATATCCCGATCCGCACCGAGGAGGGCGGCCGTATCCGCCGCGCCTTCGTCGCCGAGCCCGGCCATGTGCTGGTGAGCTGCGACTACAGCCAGATCGAGCTGCGGCTGATGGCGCATGTCGCCGACATCGCGCCGCTCAAGGAGGCGTTCGCCGCCGGCCAGGACATCCATGTTCGCACCGCGTCCGAGGTGTTCAGCGTCCCGATGGAGGGCATGGACGCGGCGACGCGCCGCCGGGCCAAGGCGATCAATTTCGGCATCATCTACGGCATCAGCGGCTTCGGCCTCGCCCGCCAGCTCGGCATCGAGCCCGGCGAGGCTGCGATTTACATAAAGGCCTATTTCGAGCGTTACCCCGGCATCCGCGACTACATGGAGCGGACCAAGGAGGAGGCGCGCATTCACGGGTACGTGCTGACCCCGTTCGGGCGCCGTTGCTGGGTGCCGGGAATTGCCGAGAAGAAGCCGCATCTGCGCGCCTACGCCGAACGGCAGGCGATCAACGCGCCGCTGCAGGGAGGTGCGGCCGACATCATCAAGCGCGCCATGGTTCACCTGCCCGCAGCGTTGAAGCGGGCCGGCCTGTCGTCGCGGCTGCTGCTGCAAGTGCACGACGAATTGCTGTTTGAGGCGCCGGAGGCGCAGGCCGATGCGACGGCTCGGGTCGCCAAGCAGGTCATGGAAGGCGCAGCCACGATCTCAGTGCCGCTAGTCGTCGAGACCGGCTCCGGACACAGCTGGGCCGAGGCGCATTAATCCGCTGTCTTCTCCCTCTCCGTCCGGGAGAGGGCCGGGGTGGGGGCCTTGCTGACACACCCTCACCCAACCCTCTCCCGGAGGGAGAGGGTTCGTGATGCCGTCGGCTGATGCGCATCTCGGTGGTGATCACGACTCGGGACCGACCCGGCCTGCTGCGCCGTGCGTTGGCGTCGGTGCAGGCCCAAACCTACCTGGAACTCGAGATCGTGGTCGTGGACGACGGGTCCGCGCCCTCCTTTGCCGCCGAGCACGACGAGTTGGCGTGTGGGTTGGGCGCGCGCGGCGCGTTCCATCGCCTGCCGCCAGTGCCCGGCGGGCACGGCCCCAGTTTCGCCCGCAATCACGGCGTTGCCCAGGCGCAGGGCGAATGGGTCGCCTTCCTCGACGATGACGACGAATGGATCGATCCGGACTACCTGGCCCGCACGGCCCACACCCTGGCGGCCAACCCGTCGGCCGACCTCCAGTACGCCAACCAGGAGGCGATCCGTGCCGACGGTAGCCGGATCGAGCAAGTCGTCTGGATCGAGGACCTCGCCGCCATCCTCGACCGGACCGTCCACAAGCGGCCAGATGGCACGTTCCTGGCCCATCCCGTCCAATTCCTGCAAAGCCGCGGGTTCTGCCACCTCAACGCGACCGTGATCGGCCGCGCCTTCTTTCACGAACTCGGCGGCTTCGACATCACCCTGCGCTATGAGGAAGACCGCGACTTCCACCTCCGCGCCATCGACGCTGCCTCCGCCATCGTGCACGACCCGCATACGATCGCCCGGCATCACGTCCCAGAGCGGGGAACGCAATCCACCCGCATGAGCCTCGACCAGCGCGCGCTCGATCAGCTTCGCCTGCTGGACAAGGCGATCCTTCAGGCGAAACGCCCCGGCGTCCGCGCCTACGCGCAACGGCACAAAGCCTACACGCTCAAGGCGCTCGCCCAGCGGCGCGCTGACGCCGGCGACCTGCAAGTGGCCGGCTTTTATGCCAGCGAGGCGCTTGGCATCGGCGCCAATCCCAAATGGCTCGCCTACCTTGCCTCCCTCTGGCTCAAGCGCGGGCTGCGCCGCGGAACGCCATCTGCTTGACCAGTCGCGACAGCGAGTCGCTCCCGAAGGGTTTCGGCAGGATCGCCTCCCGGTCGTCCAAGATGCGCCCCTGCAGCGACGTCATCCGGCCGGTGATGAAGATGATCGACAAGTCCGGCCGCAGCCGGTGCATCTCGTCGGCCAGGTCCGCGCCGCTCGGTCCCGGCCCGGGATCGACGTCGGTCACGATCAGCGGTGCATCCAGCCCGTTGCGCACCATCTGCAGCGCCCCTTGCGCGTCCGCCGCCCTGATGACGTCGTAGCCTTCCTCCTCGAGCATCATCGCGACGGTATCCCGGACCAGGGGATCGTCTTCGACGAGTAATAGGCAGATGCTGGCCGTGCCGGACATGGTAGCAGAAACGAGACAGTTAACTTGGCGTTCGCAGGATTCAGCGGACGCCCAAGCTTGTGATGAGCCCGGCAATCGCCCGGGCCGTGTAGTCCACGATGGAAACGACCCTTCCGTTTTCGCTTGCACGTCGCGTCGAACAAATGAAGAACGACCGAGGCGGAAGGGCGACCGGTGAATGGGTTTAAAGAAAGGACGCGGCATTACGCCATCCGCGGTGGAGGGGGCGATCCAGCATGGGCGAGAATCGTCCGGCGGTACGCCCGGCACGACGCTTCATACCGGGGATAGCGGAGTGGTCGTAGTGACCGGACCGGCTGGACAGGTGATAACGGTCATTAATCGGTGAGTATCATGAGCAAGAAATACCAGATCAGTTTAATGGTTGGTGCAGTTAAGGATTATCAGGGCGGCTTAATGCCGCTTGGCATACTGGTAGGCAAAGTAGAAGGCATCTTAGATGTAATTGAGGACAGAGCAATTAGAGATAGTTTCTTTGACGCTCTTCTTGCAGTTGAAGAAGTGTATGCAAGAATTCAAAATGGAAGTTTTGATTCCCAACAGCATGGTAAGCCCGTTGTTGATCATGCTCTCAAAGAGATGCTCACAAAGGCCGAGGCGATTCTTGCGACTTCAGTTTGAAAGCTAGATCAGCCGAGGAGCCGGGCAATCGCCCGCGCCGTGTAGTCCACGACCGGGATGATCCTGCCATAATTGATCCGCGTCGGCCCAATCACCCCGATGGCGCCGACAATCCGGTCCGCGCTGCGCGCCGGCGCCACCACCATCGACACCCCGCTCGCGCCGAACAGCCCGCTCTCCGCGCCGATGAAGATGCGCACGCCGTCGGAGCACTCTGCCAGCTCCAGCAGCCGCAACATCGTCTCCTGTGTCTCGAGACGTTCGAACAGCGTCTGGATCGCCTGCAGGCTCTCGACCGCGGTCACGTCGGCCAGCAACCGCGCTTGCCCGCGCACGATCAGCGAGCCGCCACGACCCTCGCCGCTCCAGGTCGCGAGCCCCGTCTCCACCACCAGCGTGGTCAAAGCGTCGAGCTGTGTGCGGTCCTCCGCCATGTCGCCCGCGACCGTCCGCCGCAACTCGGCCAGGCTGCGGCCTGACAGCCGCGCGTTGAGGTAATTGGCCGCCTGCGTCAGCGCCGAGGGCGGCAGACCCGGCGGCGTCTCGATGACCCGGTTCTCCACCTGCCCATCGGCGCCGACCAGGATCACCAGCGCCCGGCCGGACCCGAGGGCGACAAACTCGATATGCCGTAGCGCGCCCTCCGATTTCGGCGCCACCACCAGCCCGGCCGCGCCCGCGAGCCCCGCCAGCAGCGCGCTCGTCTCGGCCAATGTGTCTTCCAGGCTGCGCCCTCTCGCCTCCAGCGCCCGCCCGATCGCCTCCTGCTCCTCCTCCGGCACGCTGCCGAACTGCAGCAAGCCGTCCACGAACAGCCGCAATCCCCGCTCCGTCGGCAGCCGCCCCGCGCTCGTGTGCGGCGAGAATAGCAGGCCGGCCTCGGTCAGGTCGGACATCACGTTGCGGATCGTCGCCGGCGAAAGATTGATCGGCAGCCGGCGCGACAGCGTGCGGCTGCCCACCGGCTCGCCGGTCTCTACATATTGCTCGACGATTTCGCGCAGCACCGCGGCCGAGCGTGGGTCGAGCTCGAGCGGGCTCCTAGGCAAGAAGGATCGCCTCCACGATCGCTTGCACTTCCAACGCCTCCTCGACGCGAGCCAGCCGGTGCGGCTCGCCTTTCGCCATGCACGCCACCTGCTCAAGCTGCCGGCGCAGCACCAATGGACGCGCCTTCTCGTTCGGCATCGCCTCCGGATCCGGCACCCAAGCGCCATCCGGCCGCTGCCGCTCGGCAATCGACCAGTCCCGCAGCCGGATGCAGCCGGCGCCGTGCAGGGTCCAGCTGTTGAACTCGTCGAGTTCGGTCCGTCCCACCGCGCCGCGCAGCTTGCCCTTGACGCCGCCCGCTTCCAGCCGCGCCTCGACCAAGCGTTCCGACCCATCGGCCGGGAACGCCGCGTGCGAGGTCCGCAAGCTGAGCGGACCCAGCAAGCGGCGGCACAGGAACAGGAAGTGCGAGACCACCTCCCGTGTGAAACCGCCCTCCGCCCGGCCATCCAGCCACGCCGCGGCGCCTAGCTGCCACGGGCGCGGCCATTTAGCGAACCCCACCTCGATCTCGAACCCGCGCGCGGCCGCCGTCGCCCCCTCCTGCATCCAGGCCTGCAATTGCTGCACCGCCAGCGACGACGCGAAAGGAAAATTCACCGCGACCCGGCCGCCCATATGCCGCCGCGCAAATCTCTCCGCCGCCGCGACATCCACCGCCAGCGGCTTTTCCAGGAAGACCGCGCGTCCCGCCGCCAAGGCCTGCTCGGCATAGTCCAGGTGCGAGGCCGGCGGGGTCGCAATATACACGCAATCCGCCACCTCGATCGCCTCGTGCAGCGATCCCAGCAGCGGCAGGCTCGGCAACTCATGGCCAAGCCGCTCCAGCGCCGCCGGCGCGGTGTCCCAGACCCCCGTCACCTGCACGAGATCGCCGGCATGGTCCAGCGCCGCGCGCAGCATCCGCTCGCCCATGACGCCCGCGCCGACAATTCCGAGCTTCAGCATGCCTCTCCTCTTTCGCGCCCATTCGGTTATAGGAACCTCTCCCTGCACAGGACAGCCCCCCATGCGCCCTTCCGGCCGCGCCGCCGATGCCCTTCGCGATGTTTCGTTCACCACTGGTTTCGCCCATCACGCCGAGGGGTCCTGCCTCATCCGCATGGGCGGTACCGAGGTGCTGTGCACCGCCAGCGTCGAGGGGAGGGTGCCGGGTTTCCTGCGCGGCAAGGGGGAGGGGTGGGTGACGGCCGAATACGGCATGCTGCCGCGCGCCACCCACACGCGCGGCGACCGCGAGGCGGCGCGCGGCAAGCAGTCCGGCCGCACGCAAGAAATCCAGCGCCTGATCGGCCGCAGCATGCGCGCCGTGGTGGACCGCACCGCGATGGGTGAATGTACCGTGACACTGGATTGCGACGTGCTGAACGCCGATGGCGGCACGCGCTGCGCCAGTATTACCGGCGCCTGGGTGGCGCTCAGCCTGGCTTTCCGGACCATGCAAGCCAACAACGTGCTGACCCGGTCGCCGCTGACCGGCCAGGTCGCGGCGGTGAGTTGCGGGCTGGTCGGCGGCGAGGCCGTGCTCGATTTCGACTATGCCGAGGATAGCGGCGCCCAGGCGGACGCGAATTTCGTGCTGACCGAGGGCGGCGGGATCGTCGAGATCCAGGGCACGGCCGAGCGGGAGCCGTTCTCGGAGCCGCAATTCATGGCCCTGATGGCGCTCGCTCGCTCGGGCACGGCGCAGCTCTTCGAGCTGCAACGGACGGCGCTTGGTTAGGGGCGTGGGCCGAGACGGCCATAAGCCGTAAGGATAGGGAGTTGATGCCAACGGAACATACCTTTGTGCGGCGGCGGCTCGAACCCGGCAGCCGCCTGGTCATCGCGACGCACAACCCGGGTAAGCTGCGCGAGATTGCCGAGCTGCTGCAGCCGCGCGCGGTCGAGGCGGTGTCTGCGGGCGAGCTCGGCTTGCCCGAACCGGAGGAAGACGCGCCCGATTTCGCGGGGAACGCCCGCATCAAGGCCATCGCCGCCACCAGCGCCGGGTTGCCCGCGCTCGCCGACGATTCCGGCTTCTGCGTGGCGGCGCTCGGCGGGGCGCCGGGCGTGTATTCCGCCCGCTGGGGCGGGCCTACCAAGGATTTTGCCGCGGCGATGCGGCGGGTGCACCAACAGGTCGACGACGTGGCGGATCGCCGGGCCTGGTTCATGTGCGCGATCTGCCTCGCCTGGCCGGACGGGCAGACGGCGACTTTCCTCGGCCGCACCGGCGGCGAGCTGGTCTGGCCGCCACGGGGCGACAAGGGCTTCGGCTACGACCCGATTTTCGTGCCGCATGGCGGGGCCGAGACCTATGGCGAGATGGACCAGGGCCGGAAGCACGCCAGCAGCCACCGCGCGCTCGCGATGGCGCAGTTCTTCAAATCGTGCTTGCCTGGATGAGGTCAGGTGGTCCGATGCAGCAACTCGCCCGCGCCATGTGCTTTGGTACTGTGGCCGCCGCCATCCTAGGTGGGGCAGCTTCGGCGCAATATTACCCGCCGACGCCGTATCCCGGGCCGCCGATACCGTATTACGGGCCAACCGCCCCGCCCGAAGCGCAGCGCTATAGCCGGCCCGGCTTCCATTGCGACGCCGTGTTCCCGTTCAGCCAGCGCCAGATCATCTGCACCCTCGCCGAGGGCCGGCCGGTGGGCGAGAACTGCATCTGCCCGCCGCCAGTGCCGATACCGGGCAACCCGGCCGGGTCGTTCGCACGCGGCCGGGTGATCCCATAGCGCTTCTGCCGCGCGAATTTTTCGCCCGTCCAGCGCCCGAGGTCGCCACCGAGCTGATCGGCAGCAGCCTGGCCGTCGGCGAGACCGGCGGAATTATCGTCGAGACCGAGGCCTATGACCGCCATGACCCGGCCTCGCACGCCTTCCGCGGTCGCACTCCGCGCAACGGCGCCATGTTCGGGCCGCCGGGGCATGCCTATGTCTATCGGTCCTACGGCATCCATTGGTGCCTCAACCTGGTCTGCGAACCCGGCAGCGCCGTGCTGCTCCGGGCGCTTCGGCCGACCAACGGGCTGGCGCTGATGCGGGAGCGCCGCTTGCTCGACGACGAACGCCTGCTCTGCGGCGGCCCTGGCCGTCTCTGCCAGGCGCTTGGCGTGACGGCGGCGCTGGACGGCAAGCCGCTCGATGCGCCGCCTTTTCGGTTGGAGGCGCGGCCGGCCCCCGTGCCGGTCACGGCGGCTCGCAGGATCGGGATCACCAAGGGTGTGGACACGCCTTGGCGATTCGTCCTGCGTGACTCGCCGTTTCTCAGCCGGGCTCTGCCAGTCTAGTGTCCCGAATCCAAAGTCCGACGGACTTCAGATTCTCCGTGGGACACAAGAAAATCAATCTTTTAGTGACCTGCTTGCCCCAGAAATTCGCTAGCGAATTTCTGGGGCAGGACACTAGGCTGCCCGGTGTTCGTCGACGATGACGGTGTGCGATATCGAGGAATCCTCATAGAGGAGTCGGCCAATCAACCCCGCAACCATCGCCCCAATGATCGGCCCTACCCAGAACAGCCAGAGCTGGCCGATATAATCGCCGCCCGCGAAAAGCGCCGGCCCCGTGCTGCGCGCTGGGTTTACCGACGTGTTGGTAACCGGGATTGAGATTAGGTGAATCAGGGTCAAGGCCAGGCCGATCGGGATACCGGCGAAGCCTGCCGCGGCGCCCTTGGATGTCGTGCCGATGATGATCATCAGGAAGAAGAAGCTCAGCGCCACTTCGGTCACGAAGCAGGAAATCATCGAGTATTTGCCGGGGCTGAGGTCGCCATACCCATTCGATGCGAATCCATTCGGAACCCAGCCCGTCTTGCCGGACGCGATGACCCAGAGCAGCGCCGAGGCGCAGATTGCGCCGATGACCTGGACGACGACGTACGGGATGACATGCTTGTGGGCGCAACGGCCAGCCGACCACAGGCCGAGCGTAACAGCCGGATTGAAATGCCCGCCAGAGATGTGTCCGACCGCATAGGCCATGGTGAGAACAGTCAGGCCGAAGGCGAAGGCGACGCCCAAGAAGCCGATACCGAGTTGCGGAAACGCCGCATCGAGCACGGCGGCACCACAGCCGCCGAAAACAAGCCAGAATGTCCCAAGGAATTCCGCCACAAGGCGGCGTTGCATGTCCCTATCCATTTTGGATCCCTCTTTCCAGGTGCACAATGGAATATCCTTGCCCCAAATTGAGGAATTTCAATAGTGTTTTTCGTGTGAGAGACGCTGCTGTCTTACAAAAATAATCGGTTAGACATGAGTCTCGCTCAGTGTTCAATATTAACGGGCGCTTTCCATTGCGACCACGGGAGGCTTGTGTCAGATCAAGCCACACAACCGAGGCGATTATTCCGATAATTTTGCGTTACTTCACTCTGCTTTGATCTTCGCGACGCTCGCCCCTGTCATCTCCAGCAGCGCCTCCGCGGTCGTCTCGAAAACATGCATCGGCGACCCGGCCGCTGCCCAGAGCGGGTCCAGCGCCAACAGGTCCTGGTCCATCAGCAACCTCGGCGTCCCCAGCAGCCCGACTGGCGCTACGCCGCCCGCCGCGAACCCGGTCGCCTCCAATACAAATCGCGGATCGGCCGGCGCCAGTGCCAGGCCGAGCACCGCGCCCGCCAGCTTGCGGTCCACCCGGTTGGCGCCGGAAGTGATGACGATCACCGCCTGCTCGCCCGCCCGGAAGACGATCGACTTGGCAATCTGCGCCACCCTGCAGCCGATCGCCGCCGCGGCGTCCGCCGCCGTCCGCGTTCCCGCGGGGAAAGCAACGATCGTGTCCGCATGCCCATGCGCCAACAGCGCATCGCGCACCCGCGTAATGGCCTGTTCCACCCTATATGCCCGCCATGGAGAAGCTCGCCCTCTATATCCACTGGCCGTTCTGCCTCGCCAAGTGCCCATACTGCGACTTCAACAGCCACGTCCGCGCCGAAATCCCGCAACAGCGCTTCGCCCACGCGCTGCGCACCGAGCTGGCGTGGGAGGCGGCGCGGCTCGGACGGCGACATCTCGGCTCCATCTTCTTCGGCGGCGGCACGCCCAGCCTCATGGACCCGGCCACCGTTGCCACCCTGATCGAAGACGCCACGCGCCTGTTCGACCCAGCCCCCGACCTCGAAATCACGCTCGAGGCCAATCCGACCAGCGTCGAGGCGGCCAAGCTGCGCGCCTTCCGCGACGCCGGGATCAACCGCGCGTCCCTCGGCGTGCAAAGCCTCGACCCGGCCGCGTTGCGCCTTCTGGGCCGCGAACACTCCGCGTCGCAGGCCATCGCCGCCCTGGAATTGGCGCGCGCGACCTTCTCGCGCGTGTCGTTCGACTTGATCTACGCGAGGCCCGGCCAGGACATTGCCGCTTGGCGGGCCGAACTGGACCAGGCGCTCGCGCTGTGCGCCGACCACCTCTCGCTCTATCAGCTCACTATCGAGCCCGGCACGCGGTTCGAGGCGATGCACCGCCGCGGCGAGCTCGCCCTGCCCGATGCGGATACGTCCGCCGCGCTCTATGAGGCAACGCAGATCGGCTGCGCTTGGCATGGCTTGCGGGCCTACGAGGTCAGCAACCTCGCCCGGCCAGGGGCGGAGAGCCGGCACAACCTTACCTACTGGCGCTACGGCGATTACGCCGGGATCGGGCCGGGGGCACATGGCCGGGTCACGCTGGGGCCGGATCTCGTCGCGACGCGGCGGCATCGGGCGCCGGAACCCTGGGCGGACCGGGTCGAGCGCGACGGGCACGGCAGCACGGACGAAGAGGTGATCGCGCCGGCCGACCGGGCACGTGAGATGCTGCTGATGGGGCTGCGACTCACGGAGGGGATCGACGCCGGCCGCTTCGAGACCCGCACCGGACTGAAGCTGGCGGACGCGCTGGACGCGGACACGCTGGAGCGCGCGCTGGACGCTGGCTATCTCACCCATACCGAGCAAAACCTCGCCGCCACCAGCGAAGGCCGGCTACGCCTCGACGCGCTATTGCCGGCGCTGCTGAATTAGCTAAGCGCCGCCAAACCGCAGAGCCTCGCCTCGGTGCGCGAGAGCAACCAGCCTTCGACGCAGGCCAACTCGCCCCGGGCGAAATCCTGCCGGACCAGCGCCGCCACCCGCGCGCGGAGTGTCGAGCCGGGGGGCAGGTCGCGCCAGATCAGCCCGGCCAACACCGCGGCCTCCGGCGGCTCGCCCAAGCCGTCCAGATAGGCCCGGCCGAGCCGCCGCGCCCGCGCCTGGTCGGCGAACAACGCCGTCAGCGACGCGGCTTGGCTGGACGATCCGCCCGCGGCGCATAGGGCGAGCGCCCCCGCCATCACGGCGCGGCGCTTCATGCCGGCAAGCTCCGCAGATGCTGCGCAAGCCGCAGCGCCAGCGCCGTGATCGTCAGCGTCGGGTTCGCCACGCCCGCATGCGGGAACACCGAGCTGCCCGCGACCCACAGATTCTCCACCCCGTGCAGCCGGCAATCCGTATCGACCACCCCCAGCTGGGGATCCTTGCTCATGATCGTCGTGCCCATATGGTGCTCGTCCCCATACATCGCGTCGGGCCAATCCTCGGCCTCGAGCAGGCTGCGCATCCTGCCGAACCCGGCCCGGCCGAGTTCCGCGCCGAACAGGCGCGCAATCGCCCGCGCATTCTGCCGGTCAACCTCGTTGACCCGCCAATCCACCTCGACCCGCCGCTGACCCAGCGCGTCGAGTTCGTTTCCAAGCCGTACCCGGCTCTCCGGATTGGGGCTCGGCTCGAAAGTGAATTGCAGCTGCAACGATTCCACCGGCAGCGCCGAATCCATGAACAAGCGCCGGAACACGAAGACCCCGACGCCGCCCAGATCCGACATGACGCTGCCGATATCGTCGAACCGGTTCTCATCGTGCCAGCTTACCATGCCCTGAAACGCGCGGATCGTCTTGATATCGTCACGATATCCGAAATCCCACATCACCCGTGCCTGCGGCAGCGACCTTTCGCGCATGGTCGCCTCCGACAAGCCGAGGAAGGTCGAGAACCGATGCCGGAACGGCCCATAATCACGGCCGTTGGAGGTTGCGTTCGTGTAAAAATTAAAGTCGCTGTACGGATCGGCCACGGCCACCGTCCCGCCCGGGCATTGCAAATGCACCATGAAGTTGCGCCCGACGAGCGCGGCATTGCCGAGGCCGTCCTGCCCCGAGGCAAGCAACAGGCGGGCGTTTTCGATCCCGCCCCCCGCGAGCACGTAGACGCCAGCCTGCACGGTGAGTTCGTGCCCGCCCAGCGCCGACACCTGCAGCCCCTCGACCCGGTCTTGCCCTTGCGTGGTCAGGATGCGCGTGACTGTCGCGTTCAGATAAACCGACACCCGGTCGGACCGGCGCAGCTCAGGGCCGAACGTTTCGCGGAACCGGGTCGGCGGGCTGTTCTGCAGCATCTTGACGGTAAAATGCGGCCCGGCGAACGGCGCCGGGATGTCGCCTGCGTCCACCCCCCAACTGCCGGCCCGGTAATCGAACGGGCCGAGCTGCAGGATGTCCTGCGCGCGGCGATAGAACGGCTCCAACTCGGCGCGGGTTATTGGCCAGCCCCGCTCGAAATCAATCGGGTCCTGCGGCAAGCACCAGCCGCCCCAATGATTGGTCGTACCGCCGAAGAAACGCTGCCGGCAGGCGGCTAGATCGAGATAGGAGCGCCCCACGGAGCGCCCTTCATTGAGGTCATTGGCCGCATCGGTATAATCGAATCCGCCGCTCTCGAGCAGGATGATCCGCCGCGAACCGACGGCGAGCTCGCGCGCCAGGGTGATCCCCGCGGCGCCGGCGCCAATAACGCAAACATCACCCAAAACAACAGTCCCGGCCGCAAGTGCCGCCGAATCAATGAACATCTCTCGTCCTCGAAACAGCCTTGAACGGTTCGGCCCAGCATCGTATCATAAGTTGGATAATTTCGATAGCGAGCTCGGAGGCCGGAGCACGGCGCCAAAAGGGCGATAATGAACATGTCAGAAACGAGTAATCTCGCCGTGGCGGCGCCCTATGGGCCCGCTTCCGGCGAGTTCAGCGGCGTGCATCTCGGCCAGATTAGGGCCCGCAACAGCTTGCTGCTGGCGGGCGCGTTTACCGCCCTGATCGTGCCGTTCGCCGTCATTGTCGGCGCGCTGCTCTATCGGTCGCGGCTGCACTACCAGATCAACTACAACGAAGGCTGGAACAGCTACTTCGTGCAGCGGATCTTACAGGGGGACCCGCTCTACCCCGATCGCTCGACCCAACTGATCAACAATTATCCGCCGCTCTCATTCTACCTGGCAGCGCTGCTGTCGCAGCTCACCGGGTCGGTTCTGGTCGCGGGACGCGCGCTGGCTTGGTTCGGCTATGCCGCTTCAGCGACGCTCATCGGGTTGAACCTGCGGCGCATGGGCAGCAATGCCACGGGTGCCTGGTTCGGCGCGCTGTTCTTCGCCGCCTGCCTCGCGACGCGATTCGACCTCTATGTCGGCATGTTCGACCCGCAGCTCGTTGGGCAAGCGGTGATGCTGACCGGGTTGCTCGTGCTGCTGTCGCGCCAAACGGTGACAGGCGTGGCCATTGCCGCGCTCCTCATCGTCATTGGCGGCTTTTTCAAGCACAACCTGGTCGCCCTGCCTTTGACCATCACTTTCTGGCTGGCCTGGTTCCGGCCGCGTTTGTTCATGCCATGGCTCGTGTCGCTTCTGACGCTGCTGGCGGGGGGACTTGTCGCCTGCGCCGCCCTGTTCGGGCCTGAATTCGCCGCCGGGCTCACCGTGCCGCGCCGCATGGATTTGGCCGACGGGGTCCGCAAGGTGCTGCACTGGCTCTTGCCGCTCGAGCTCCCCTGCGTTCTGGCGACCTTGTCGCTCACTCTCGGCGGCCCGTATGCGGCGCTCGTCGGCATTCTTTTGGCCGTTTCGTTGGTGGTCGCCGACATCGGCTCGGCGGCGTGGGCAACCAATTACAACATGCTGTTCGAAATGGTCGTTGCCGTTTCGTTCGGCCTCGGCCTGCTGGTTGGCCGGCCCTCCCAGCGCGCGCCCGACGGCTGGGTGGCGCTCGCCGCTTGCGGCAGCCTCTGGGTCACCGCGCTCGTGCTTGGCACCTCGGTCACGACGAGCTGGTCAGCTTGGTCGGCCCAGCAATCGGGCCGGGACAACCAGGCGCAGGCCGATATCGCGGTGATCCGCGCAACCCCGGGCCCCGTGTTGTGCGGCACGCTGCTGCTCTGCTTCGAAGCCGGCAAACCGCTCGTCTACGACCCGCTGAATTATGGCCAGCGGCCGGGCGAGAACCAATCTGGCCTCCGCCAAGATATCGAGGCCGAGCGATTCGCGCTCATCCAGACCGACATGGCCAATCTCTATTTTAACACTGCGACCCTCGATGCCATTCGCTCGAATTATCGCGAGATACCTGGCCATCCCGGCCTGCAGGCCCCCGCGCACTAGACACAAGCCGCCGGACGCCGCATGAGCGCGGCTGTTCAGGAAGGACTGGTCGAATGGCGGCGCCCGAGGTCATCTCCGTTCTGATGGCGTTCGACGCCAACTACGCCCCGCACGGCGCGGCCTGCCTGGCCTCCTTGCTGCGGCACAGCCAATCCCGCTTCGACGTCACGATCGCCTGCAGCGCCGACCCGGCGAGCTTCGCCGACCGCATCCGTCGCTCCTTTGCCCGCAATCACCGGATCACCATCGACATCAAGCCGTTTGCGCTGCCGAAAGACACGCACTTCCCGCTGCCCTACACGCTGACCCCGGAGACCTACCTGCGGTTCTGGGTGCGCGAGCTGCTGCCCGGCCGCTCGCGCGCCCTCTATATGGACCCCGACACCATCGCGACCGCCTCGGTCGACGAGCTCTGGCACACCGACCTTCAGGGCCGCGTGCTCGCCGCCGTGCCGATTCCCAACTCGACCCGGCCGAAAACCCACGACATGCCGCCCGGCAGCCTGTTCTTCAATGCCGGCGTCCTGCTGATCGACCTGGACGCCTGGGAAGCCCGTGACTACCGCGACCGCTGCCTCGCCTACCTCCGCGCCCATCCCGAGCGCGCGCTGGACGGCGATCAGGACATCATCAACCTGGTCACCATCGGCGACTGGCTGCCGCTCGACTATGTCTGGAACGTCATCAGCCCGTTCTACCGGCCGGGGTCGCACGATCTCGGTCTCTCGCCGGCGGAGATCGCCCGCACCCGCGACCAGGCCCGCATCGTCCATTTCAACGGCGCCAACAAGCCCTGGACCTACCTCGACGACCACCCCCGCAAGCCGGACTATCTTGCCGCCCGGGCGCAGACCGGCTGGGCTTGGCAACCGGCGGACCGCACACCGTTCAACCGGGTGCGCAAGCACCTCGGCCCCTATGTGCCGGGCTGGGCGAAGCGGAACGCCAAGGCCCTGCTGCAGGCGGTACGGACCAGTCCTGCATAAAGATCAGCCGCGCGCACGGACCGCTTGTTCTTGGGGCATGCTTGTCCTACCTGACGCTGCATGAGCGACGACCCCAACAACATTCCGCCCGAGGTCGATCCCGCACTGCAGGACGACGCCCGGGCTCATGCGGCGGAGCACGAGCCCGCGGCGGCCGAGGACCCAATCGAGCAGCTCACCCGCGAGCGCGACGACATGCGCGACCGCTGGCTGCGCGCCGAGGCCGAGATGCAGAACGTGCGCACCCGTGCCAAGCGCGACGTGGACGACACGCGGCAATACGCCGTGCAGAAGTTCGCCGCCGACGTGGTCGAGGCCGCCGAGAACCTGCGCCGCGGGATCACCAGCCTGCCGGCTCCCGCGCCGGGTGAGCCCGAAGTGGTCACCAAGCTGCGCGAGGGGTTCGAGGGCGTGGAGCGCAGCTTCATCGGCATCCTGGAGCGCAACGGCGTCAAGCGCACGGACCCCACCGGCCAGCCCTACGACGCGAACCTGCATCAGGCGATGGCCGAGCAGGAATCGGCCGAGCATCCGCCGGGCACCGTGGTCCAGGCCTGGACCCAGGCCTGGACCCTGAACGGCAGGCTGCTCAAGCCCGCGATGGTCGTGGTCGCCAAGCGCGCCGATCAGGACGAAGCGGCTTAATCTGCAAGGGTGTGCCTCTACGGGCTTGTCCGCAGAGGCTCGGAATAATACATCCGCTTGGTTCACCCATAGGGCGACCCACGGTGCTTCGGGCCGTGCGCCGCCGCTGACAAGGAGACGTTAATGAGCAAGGTCATCGGAATCGACCTGGGCACCACCAATTCCTGCGTCGCCATCATGGAAGGCCCGAGTGCCAGCGACGCGCGTGTTATCGAGAATGCGGAAGGCGCCCGCACGACGCCGAGCATGGTCGCGATCAGCGACAGCGGCGAGCGCCTCGTCGGCCAGAGCGCCAAGCGCCAGGCCGTGACCAACCCCAGCAACACGTTCTATGCCGTCAAGCGCCTAATCGGCCGCCGCTACGACGATCCGATCGTGGCCAAGGACAAGGGCATGGTCCCCTACACGATCGTGCGCGGCGACAATGGCGATGCCTGGGTCGAGGCCCGCGGCCAGAAGTACTCGCCCAGCCAGGTCAGCGCCTTCGTGCTCGGCAAGATGAAGGAGACCGCCGAGGCCTATCTCGGCGAGAAGGTCAGCCAGGCGGTCATCACCGTCCCGGCCTACTTCAACGACGCCCAGCGCCAGGCCACCAAGGACGCCGGCAAGATCGCCGGGCTCGAGGTCCTGCGTATCATCAACGAGCCGACCGCGGCCGCGCTCGCCTATGGCATGGACAAGAAGCAGGGCGGCACCATCGCGGTCTATGACCTCGGCGGCGGCACGTTCGACGTGTCGGTGCTTGAGATCGGTGACGGCGTGTTCGAGGTGAAGAGCACCAATGGCGACACCTTCCTCGGCGGCGAGGACTTCGACAACCGGGTGATCGATTATCTCGCCGACGAGTTCAAGCGCGAACAAGGGATCGACCTCCGCAAGGACAAGCTCGCGCTACAGCGTCTCAAAGAGGCGGCCGAGAAGGCAAAAATAGAACTCTCCTCGTCCAAGGAGACCGAGATCAACCTGCCGTTCATCACCGCCGACGCGAGCGGCCCCAAACACCTCGTCATGAAGCTGAGCCGCGCCAAGCTCGAGAGCCTGGTCGACGATTTGATCGCCCGCACGCTCGAGCCCTGCCGCTCCGCGCTCAAGGATGCGGGCGTGACCGCCGGTGAGATCAACGAGGTGATCCTGGTGGGCGGCATGACCCGCATGCCCAAGGTCATCGAGACCGTCAAGCAGTTCTTCGGCCGTGAACCCGCCCGCAACGTCAACCCGGACGAGGTCGTCGCCATCGGCGCCGCGGTCCAGGCCGCCGTGCTGCGCGGCGACGTCAAGGACGTCCTGCTGCTCGACGTGACCCCGCTCTCGCTCGGCATCGAGACGCTGGGCGGCGTATTCACCCGGCTGATCGACCGCAATACCACCATCCCGACCAAGAAGAGCCAGGTGTTCTCCACCGCTGACGACAGTCAGAGTGCAGTGACCATCAAGGTCTTCCAGGGCGAGCGGGAGATGGCCGCCGACAACAAGCTGCTCGGCAACTTCGACCTGACCGGCATCCCGCCGGCCCCGCGCGGCGTGCCGCAAATCGAGGTCACGTTCGACATCGACGCCAACGGCATCGTCTCGGTCTCGGCCAAGGACAAGGCCACCGGCAAGGAGCAGCAGATCCGCATCCAGGCCAGCGGCGGGTTGTCCGAGGGCGACATTCAGAAGATGGTCAAGGAGGCCGAGGCGAACGCCGAGGCCGACAAGCGCCGCCGCGAGCAGGTCGAGGCGCGCAACAACACCGAAGCCATGGTCCATCAGCTCGAGAAGACGCTGAAGGAGAACGAGGGCAAGGTGCCGGCGGACCAAAAGGCGGAGGCCGAGGCGGCCATCGCCGAGGCGCGGACCGCGCTCTCCGGCGATGATGCGGACACGCTGAAGCGCGCCGGCGACAAGCTGACGCAGGTGGCCATGAAGATCGGCGAAGCGATGTATAAGGCGCAAGGCGAGCAGCCCTCTGCCGCCGGCCCTGGCGGTCCGGCCGGCGGACCCGGCGACGACAAGGTCGTCGACGCCGAGTTCGAGGATGTGAGCGACAAGAACCGGAAAGCGTCCTAACCGGCGCTCTCCGCTAGACGAGCAGTGAGACGGCCGGCGCCCGCGCTTCATCAGAAGGCGGGCGCCGTGTTATCGGCGCCGGGAAAGGGCTGACGTGGCGACCAAGCAGGATTTCTACACCACCCTGGGCGTGCCCAAGGATGCGAACTCGGAGGACCTGAAGAAGGCCTACCGCAAGCTGGCGATGAAATATCACCCCGACCGTAACCCGCACGACAAATCGGCCGAGGCCAAGTTCAAGGAAGTCAGCGAAGCCTACGAAGTCCTCAAGGACGATCAGAAGCGCGGCGCTTACGACCGCTTCGGCCACGCAGCCTTCGAGCAGGGTGGCGGCCCCGGCGCCGGCGGTTTCGCCGGCGGCTTCAACTTCGAGGGCGGCCTCGGCGACATTTTCGAGGGCCTGTTCGGCGACATGGCCGGCCGCGCCCGTGGCGGCCGCGCGCGCACCGGCGCCGATTTGCGCGCCCAGGTCGAAATCGACCTCAGCGAGGCCTTCGCGGGCACCAAGGTGCAGCTCCGGGTGCCGACGCGCGTCAAGTGCGTCGTCTGCGACGGCACCGGGTCGGAGAACAAGCAGCGCGACGATACGACCTGCAGCACCTGCCGTGGCCAGGGCAAAGTCCGCGCGCAACAGGGCTTCTTCCTCGTCGAGCGGGCCTGCCCGACCTGCGGCGGGTCAGGCCGGGTGGTCAAGAGCCCCTGCAAGGTCTGCCGCGGCGAGGGCACCGTTCAGGGCGAGCGCACCCTCCAGGTGTCGATCCCCGCCGGCGTCGAGGACGGCACGCGCATCCGCCTGGCCGGCGAGGGCGAGGCCGGACCGCAGAGCGCGCCGCCCGGCGACCTCTACGTCCATATCGCGATCCGCGCGCATGAGATCTTTCAGCGCGACGGTGCCAACATCTACTGCCGAGTGCCGCTGCGCCTGACCCGCGCCGCGCTCGGCGGCGAGATCGAGGTTCCTTCGATCGACGGCACGCGGGCCAAGGTGAAGATTCCCGCCGGTACTCAGACCGGAGACCAGTTCCGGCTGCGTGCCAAAGGCTTCTCCGTGCTGCGCAGCGTCGAGCGTGGCGACATGTATATCCAGGTCGCCGTCGAGACCCCGCAGCACCTAACCCGGCGCCAGCGCGAGTTGCTCGAGGAGTTCGAGAAAGAGTCCGAGGGCCACGCCAAAGGCAGCCCGGAGAGCGAGGGCTTCTTCGCCAAGGTTGCGAAATTCTTCGAAGGCAAAGGCGGCGCGGGTTAACCGTCCACCACCGTCATTGCGAGGAGCCAAGCGACGAAGCAATCCAGGCCGCGTCCGTCCTTGCCGCCCCTGGATCGCCACACCGCTCCGCCGGCCGCGATGACGGATAGAGTCCTAATTGCCAAGCAGCTCATCGAGCGTTGACGGACACTCGCCCCGCACCGGCCCCGGCGCCTGGCCGTCGATGTTGGCTGGCAGGATCGACCTGGCCTTTCGATACAGATCGCCGGCGTCGATCCGCTGACGCATGGAGGGTGTGTACGCCTCGGCGGCATCGAGCCGGAACCGCCGCGCCTCGGCTCTCCACCCCGCCACCTCGCGCGACTCCGGCCACGCCTCCGACTTGAGATCGTGCGCCATGGCTTGGATCAGCAATGACCGAACGGCAGAGAGCTGGCTCCGGCCCACGCTTTCGACCTCTTCGATGATGTTCGTCCAATCGGGCGATTCGTTCCCGGGCCGGCCCTGCGCGTAGAGTCGCAGCAACCTAGCCTGGTGCTCGGACCATTCCAGCACGTCATCCTCGTAAAGCCCGCTCACCTGACCTCCTCAGCGCTTCGGCGACGGCGCCGGCGCCAAATCCTCCTCGAGTATGGTGATGTGCAGCGCGTAGGACACTTCCCCGTCCTCATCGTCACGGTGCAGGGTTCCCAAGAACTCCTTGTCGATCATCACCTCCACCGAGGCTCCCTTGCGCTTCGGCACCGGCACCTCGATCCGGGCGGTGCCGAGCGTACGGCGCAAATAGGCCTCGACGCGCGCGATTTCCGTAGGTGTCATTTCCCTCCCTTTCGATAGTCCGTCCGGTTTAGCAGCGCCGGCGCGGCGACGCCATGGCGGGGCGCTTGCGCCATCGCGGCGCCGGAGCGATGGTGGCGGCAAAACGAGGGAGGCGGCGCCCGTGCCGGAAACCATCCAGATCCGCAAACTCACCCCGGTGATCGGCGCGGAAATCGGCGGCATCGACCTTTCGCAGCCACTGGGCAACCAGGCCTTCCAGGAAGTGCACGACGCGCTGATGGACAACCTGGTCATCTTCTTCCGCGACCAGCAGCTCGATCACACCCAGCAAGCGGAGTTCGGCCGCCGCTTCGGCGAGCTGCACATCCATCCCGCCGCGCCCTCGATCCCCGGCCACCCCGAAATCATGATCATCCACGCCGACGCCAACTCGAAATTCGTCAACGGCGAGGCCTGGCACTCCGACGTATCCTGCGACCCCGAGCCGCCGATGGGCAGCGTGCTCTATTTGCGCGTCATGCCTGAAGTGGGCGGCGACACGATGTTCGCCAACATGTACGCGGCGTTCGAAGCGCTCTCCCAGCCGATGCAGCGCATGCTGGCCGGGTTGACCGCGGTGCATGACGGCGAGGGCCTCTATCGCGGCCGCTACGGCACGGACGACCGCGGCCGCGTCTATCCGCGCGCCGAGCACCCGGTCATCCGCACCCACAAGGTGACCGGCCGTCAGGCGCTGTTCGTCAACTCGTTCTTCACGACGCGGATCAAGGAGCTGACCAAGCCGGAGAGCGACGCCTTGCTCGCCTTCCTGTTCCGGCACATCGAGACCCCAGAATTCTCCTGCCTTTTCCGCTGGGCGCCGAACTCGCTGGCGTTCTGGGACAACCGTTCCTGCCAGCACCAGGCGCTCTGGGACTACTACCCGCACACGCGAAGCGGCACGCGGGTGACGATAAAGGGCGACCGCCCGTTTTATCGGGCTTGAGCGGGAGACCAGCAATGAAAACCCTGTCGTATATAGCCCTGTTCCTTGCCAGGTGAGTCGGTCCACCAGACAATAGCCATCGCAAAACACGCGAGCGGCATTGCAAGCATCCAATACGCCTGGGCCACGTTAAGTCTCCGGGATCAGGTGGCATGACCGAAGACACGCTGCATGGCTATTTCCGCAGCACCGCAGCGTGGCGAGTGCGGATCGCGCTGAACTTGAAGGGGCTCAGCCCCAAGCTCGTCTCGCACCATCTCCGGCGCGGCGAGCAGCGCGCGCCGGACTATCTGCAAATCAATCCGCACGGCCTGGTACCCACCCTTGAGACCGCCGGGGGACCGCTGACGCAGTCATTGGCGATCATCGAGTATCTCGACGAAACGCACCCGGCGCCCCCACTGCTGCCGGCGGCCCCACTGCCGCGCGCGCGCGCCAGAGCCTTTGCGCTCACTATCGCCTGCGACATCCACCCGCTGCAGAACCTCCGAGTGCTGCAGCACCTCCGCCATTACGGCCTCGACCAGGGCGAGGTGCAGAGTTGGGCGCGCGACGTGGTCGAGCAAGGATTGGCCGCCTGCGCCGCGCTGATCGCCGATCAGCCCGGCCCGTTCTGCTTCGGCCCGGCCCCGACCCTCGCGGACCTATGCCTGGTGCCGCAACTCTCCAATGCGCGCAGATTCGAGGCCCGGATGGATTACGGAAGGCTGCTCGAAATTGAAGCCGCCTGCATGGCCTTACCGGCCTTCCAAGCTTCGCATGCCGACCGCCAGCCCGACGCCGAATAAACGTCCTCACACCGGCGTGCCTTGTCACCCATGCTGCACTGCACCATTTAATATACACGATTTAGGACAGAGATTATGCCCGGAATTGGCGAGAATATCCTTGGCTTTTCAAAGCTCCGCCAGGTTCAGGAGACCATGATGTCGAACTTGGCGGAACCCGGCCGGCTTAGGCTTGTCGCCACGACCGGCAGCAATCCCGGAGCGCTGCGGATGCTGACCTATGCGCCGCCGGGACTGCCGCCCGGCGCACCCTTGGTGGTGGTGCTGCATGGCTGCACTCAGAATGCGGCGGCCTACGACCACGGCGCCGGATGGTCGACCTTGGCCGACCGGCACGGCTTCGCCCTGCTGTTTCCGGAGCAGGAGCGATCGAACAACGCCAATCTGTGCTTCAACTGGTTCCAGCCCGGTGACGTAACCCGCGGCGAGGGCGAGGTCGCCTCGATCCGGCAGATGGTCGCCCAGACGATCGCGGCGCACCGGATCAACCCGGCGCGCGTCTACGTCACCGGGCTATCGGCCGGCGGCGCGTTGGCGGCCGCGATGCTGGCGACTTATCCGGAAGTGTTCGCCGGCGGCGCCATCATCGCCGGCCTGCCTTACGGCTCCGCACACGGCATGCACGAAGCGTTCACCGCGATGCATCAGGTGCGGCATCACGACGCGGCTCAATGGGGCGACTTGGTCCGTGCCGCCAGCCCGCACCGCGGCCCCTGGCCGCACGTGCAGATCTGGTATGGCGACGCGGACGCGACGGTCCGCAGCGGCAACGCCGAGGAACTGATCAAGCAGTGGTCCGACGTGCACGGTCTCAGCGGCGCGCCGGCGACCGACCGGGTGGACGGCGCGATTCATTCGTCCTGGCGCGGCCCGTCCGGCGATGTCGTGCTCGAAAGCTATCTCGTGCCGGGCCTGGCGCATGGCACGCCCCTGAATACCGGGGCGGACGACATGGACCAGAGCATGGGCTCGGTCGCGCCGCACATGCTGGAAGCCGGCATCAGCTCGACCTGGCGGATTGCCAAATCCTGGGGCTTGCTGACCCAGGCAGCCCGGCCGCGCCGCACCACGCCGCAGCCGCGTCCCGCGGGCCGCCAGGTGCCGCTCGCGGCACGGGTCGGAAGCGTCATCGAGAACGCGCTGCGCACCGCCGGGCTCTCGTAAAATAGCCCTCTCCCTCCGGGAGAGAGTTGGGTGAGGGTGTCCTAACCCAGCTCGGTCCCGGCCAGCCGCTCGGAGAATTTCGCCGCCGCGGTATGATCCTGGCCGGGACCCAGCGTGGCCTGCGCCGCCGCCCATAGCTCGCGCACCAGCGCGGCCACCGGCGCCGGCGTTCCGGTCTCGCGGGCCACGCCCATCGCGATTCCAAGATCCTTGACCATCAGGTCCAACCCGAAACCGGCGTCGAACGAGCGCGACAGCACGAATTGCTTGAACTTGCGCTGGCTGCTGTTGGTCATGCCGGAAGAGGCGTTCAGCACGTCAACCATGACCGCGGGGTCGAGGCCGAAGCGCTGGCCGATCAGCAGCGCCTCGATCCCCAACATGAACCCGCCGGCGCTGACCAGATTGTTGAGCGCCTTCATCGCATGCGCCGAGCCGACCGGGCCGGTGCGCGTGATGGAAGAGCCCATACTGCGCAATAACGGCTCCGCCTTGTCAATAGCGGCGGGGTCGCCGCCGACCATGATGGCCAGATCCCCAGTCCGCGCCCGCGCCACCCCGCCGGACACCGGCGCGTCGATCAGCAAGCCGCCCGCCGCGGCAACGCGAGCGGCTAGCGCCTGCGTTTCGGACGGCACGCCGCTGCTCATCTCAACGATCACGGTGCCTGGCTGCAACCCGGCCAGCACCCCCTCGGCCCCGTCCAACACCGCGGCGACGATCCCGCTCGTCGGCAGCATCGTCACGATCAAGTCCGAGTTGTGCGCCAATTCGGCGCCCGAGCCGGCCCACGCAGCGCCCAATTCGGCGGCTACCGCACCCGCACGCTGGGCATCCTTGTCGAGCAGCGACAATTCGAAGCCGCCGCTCGCGACCCGCCCGGCCATCGGCCGCCCCATCGCGCCGATCCCGACGAAACCAATCCGCGCCATGGCATCCCTTCCGGCAACGTTTCTTTAATCCTCATAGTGTTATACTATCGGCCAGATGCAAACATTGTGGCGCGGCATGGACCAGGCTCGCCTGGACCGCGAGTATGATGCTCGGGCGACCGTCCCCGATTTCGCGGTCGAGGCGCGTCGTTATGCCGAGCTGTCAGCCCAGGCCCGCGTCGCCCTGCCGATGCAGCCGGACCTCATGTTCGACGCCGAATCCGGCTGCGCCCTGGACTGGTTTGTGGGCGCGCCAGGCGGCCCGGTGCTCCTCTGGATTCATGGCGGATTCTGGCGTGCCCTCGCGAAATCCGACCAGAGCCTGGTTGCGCCCGGCCTGGTCGCCGCCGGCGCACATGTTGCCGTCATGGATTACAGCCTGGCGCCGGCCGCCTCGCTAGACACCATGGTCCATCAAGCGCGCTTGGCCCTCGCCTTCGTCGCCGCCCACGCTCGCGAGCATGGCGCCGACCCGGCGCGCCTGTTCGCCGGCGGCCACTCGGCCGGCGGACAGCTCGTCGGCATGCTCCTCGCACCGGATTGGCAGCAACAATACGACCTGCCGGCGGACGCGCTGCGCGGCGGCGTCGTGGTCTCCGGCCTCTTCGATCTCGAGCCGGTCCGGCTGAGCTACGTCAACCAATGGCTGCAGCTCGGCGCGGAAGCCGCGCACCGGCTGAGCCCGCTGCATCACATTCCGCCACAAGGCCCGGCGCCGCGACTGCTCGCCACGTGCGGCGGCCGGGAAACCGCCGAGTTCCGGCGTCAGACCGAGGAATACGCAGCCGCCTGGCGTGCGGCCGGGCACTCGGCGCAGATCGCGCCGCAGCCAGCGCGGCATCACTTCGACATCGTGGTCGCGCTCGGAGACGCGGCGGACCCGCTCTGCCGCGAAGCTGCAGCTTTCATGGAGACGGATTAATGGCGTTTTTGATTGTCCTCGGCATTCTGGCGCTCTTCGCGATCATCGCCGTCGCGCGGACGGTCCGCACCGTGCCGCAAGGCCAGGTTTGGACCGTCGAGCGTTTCGGCGCCTACACCCGCATGCTGTCGCCCGGCCTCAACTTGCTGATGCCCTTCGTCGAGCGAGTCGGCCACAAGATGAACGTGCAGGAAATCGTCCAAGACATCCCAGAACAGGCGGTCATCACCCGCGACAACGCGGCGGTGATCGTGGACGGCATCATGTACTACCGCGTCCTCGACCCGGTGAAGGCCGCCTATGGCGCGCAGAACCTCGTCCAGGCGCTGACCGCCATCTCGATGACCAATATCCGCAGCGTGATCGGCGCACTCGACCTCGACGGTGCGCTCTCCGGGCGCGAGGAGATCAACACCAAGCTGCTGCTCACCCTCGACCACGCGACCGCGCCCTGGGGCGTCAAGGTGAGCCGAGTCGAGCTGCGCAAGATCGAGCCACCGGCCAACCTGGTCGCCGCCATGAACCTGCAAATGACCGCTGAGCGCGAACGACGCGCCACCGTCGCCCGCGCGATGGGCGAGCGCGAGGCGGCGGTCGCCCGGGCCGAGGGCGCCAAGCAGGCGACGGTGCTGGAAGCGGAAGCCCGGCTCGAAGCCGCGACCAAGGACGCGGCCGCGCGCGTGCGCCTCGCCGACGCGGAAGCCACCGCCACCCGGGCTGTCGCCGAAGCGGCGGCCGGTGCCGGCGCCGAGGCGCTGCGCTACTTCATCGCGCAGAAATACGTGGACGCCGTCGGCCGCCTCGCCGCTAACCCGAGCGGGCGCACGCTGGTCATCCCCCTCGAGACCAGCGCGCTGGCCGGCGGCATCGCCCAGGCGGTCACGGCGATGCAGCTTGGTGACAGCCGGCCGCCAGCCGGGTCATGACAGCGGCGGCGATCTGGCTGGTCGCTGGCATCGTGCTCGGCGCCGCCGAGATGATCGCGCCCGGTGTGTTCTTGCTCTGGATCGGCCTAGCCGCGGTCGGCACCGGCGCGCTCACCGAGGCACTCGGCCTGGACTGGCAGTGGCAGCTCGGCAGCTTCGTCATCCTGGTGGCGGTCCTGATCGGCCTGGCTGCTTGGCGCGTCCGCCGGCGCGTGCCGCCGGACGTCGTCAACGCGCCCACCGCCGGGCTGATCGGCGCGAGCTGCTACGCGCTGGCGTTTCATGCCGGTGAAGGGCGGGTCAGCCTGCGCGACGGCACCTGGCCGGCCCGCATCGCCGACGCGTCAGCCCCGGTCGCGGGCGAGGTGCTGCGCGTCGTCGGCCTCGATGGGACAACGCTGCTGGTCGCCCGCTCACCCTCGCCGTGAACGGGCGAGCGCCATGAGTAGAACGATCGCGACGGTCACTAAAGGGAGCGCGGTCAGCGCGATCGGAGGCAGGACGCGCCCTCGAGCATCCAGGAAGCCGGTCGCAGCGGCACCCAAGATGTAGGCGGCAATGGCGATCAACGGCCAGCGTATCTGCTGCCGCGCCGATCCCAGCTCATGCTCTTGGGGCAAGGTGCGCCCGACCACACCTGAGACGAGTCTGGTGAGCGTGCCGGTGAAAAAGGTGGTGGAGATCCCCGCCAGGTCGATCGCGTTCGCCGCCGCGGTTTGCAAGCCCATGGCGATTGCCGCGAGCCCGATCAGCCCGTAACGCGCAAAATCCGTGTGCGCGCCGCCGGCCCAGATCCAGGCCGCCGAGAAGGCCAGCAAGACAACCAACTCCGTGCCCAGCGTGCGAACGACGCCGTTCGACAATCCGGCGCTCTGCCGCCGTAACAGTGTGAACCCGCCGAGCAGGCCGAGCAGGAAGCCGACGAGAGCCATCAAGTTGCTCGCAATGCCGACCAGGTTGCCTTGGCCCAGCTTCATTCCGAGCAGGGCGGTGTTGCCGGTCATCGCCGAGGTGAAGACCTCGCCGAACTCTTGGTAACTCAAAATATCCATGCAGCCCGAGCCGAAGCTGAGCAGCGCGAGCTCAGTGCCGGCGAAGGCGGGCCCAAAACGTTTGGGCGTGCCCGCCTTGGCCGACACCTTGGCGCGCTAGAGTGGCGGCGTGTGGGTCATCTCGGGCCGGTTTGGGTCATTCTCTTCGGCGATGAATTGCTCGGCCCGGAACCAATACTCGTGCTCGCGCCCCTCGGGCTTGCCATCTGCTTCCCAAAGCGAATGGGCGCGCTCGCGGATGAGCTGGTCGCGGTCTTGATCCATGACTGCTTTCCCTTTCTAAAGCTCGCCTGGCAGGTCACCAGCCGGTTAGTGGAGCGCGCGCAGGAAACTGCCACGATATGAGGTGGCGCAGGACAGCTCATAAGTCGGCGCGTCGTCGGTTTGGCACACGAGCACCGTCAGGAGCGCGACCACCGTCTGTACACACCGGCCAGGCTGCAGCGCCCGCAGATCGGTCGGCAGTAGGCCGCGCAGCCGAGTCCGCGCCTCCGGTCCGGTAAGCCGCACGGCGGTCCGCGCGTCCGAAAGATCGAACACCCCAGCCACGCTGCCCAGCGCGCCCTCCAGCTCCGCGAACAGCCCGGCGCCGTCGCGCATCGCCATCAGCTGATGCGGCGCGGTACGGGCCAGGACACCACCCTCCGCACGGGCGAACGCGCCCATTTCGGGCAGCTTCAGGCCGAACCGCTCGTCCAGCACGGCGGCGAGCGCGCGCTCCTTCCCGCGCCGCGGCGCGATCAGCGCGCTCGTGCGCTCCTTCAGCTCAACCACGCAGCCGCACTCCCTCGGGGTCCACAAAGCAGGGCGGGACGACCTCGACGACCGTATCGCCGTTGCGCACCGGGTCATAGGCGCGGACCCGCTCGCCATGCCGCGCCGGTCCGCCGGCCAGGAAGCCGAGCCCGATCCAGCTCCCCAGCATCGACGAATAGGCAACCGAGCTCATCCAGCCCTCATCATGCTCGATCGTCTCCGGCACCCCCAGCTTGAGGAAGTGCGCCCCGGCAGCGAGGCGCTGCGACTTGTCCACCGGGCGCAGGCCGACGAGCGCGGGCCGACCCGGCGCCAGCAGCGCCGCGCGGCGGGCCATGGCGCGGCCAATAAAGTCCTTCTTCGTCGACATCATCCGCCCGAGGCCAAGGTCGGCCGCCGTGGTCTGCCCATTCAGCTCGCCGCCCGCCGGGTGCCCCTTCTCGATCCGCATGACCGACATCGCCTCGAGCCCGTACGGAACGGCGCCAGCGGCCGCGATCTTGCGGGCCAGCGCATCGCCATGCCGGGCCGGCACCGCGACCTCGTAGGCAAGCTCGCCGGAGAACGAGATCCGGAACACGCGGCCCGGCACGCCCAGAATTGTGACGGCGTTGCAGCCCATATAGGGCAGCGCCGCGTCCGATACGTCCGTCTCGACCACCGAGGCCAGCACCGAACGCGCCTGCGGCCCCGCGATCGCGAATTGCGCCCATTGATCGGTCACCGAGGTGAACTGGACGTCCAACTCCGGCCACAGCACCTGATGCGCGAACTCCAAATGCGACATGACCGGCCCGGCATTCGCCGTGGTCGTCGTCATCACCCAGCGATCCTCGCCGAGCCGCGCCGTGGTGCCGTCGTCGAAGGCGAACCCGTCCTCGCGCAGCATCAGCCCGTAGCGGACCCGGCCGGGCTTCAGGGTCGAGAAGGTGTTGATATAGAGCCGATCGAGGAACGTCCCCACATCCGCGCCGGTGAGCTCGATCTTGCCCAGCGTGGACACGTCGCAGACGCCAGCGCCGGCGCGGATCGCCCGCACCTCCCGCTCGCAGGCGGCAAACCAGTCCTCGCCCTTTTGCGGGAAATAGGCGGCGCGCATCCAGACGCCGCTCTCGTTGAACGCGGCCCCTTGCTCCTCGGCCCAGGCATGCCCGGGCGTGAGCCGGGTCGGGCGATAGTCGCGCCCGCGATGGTGCCCGGCGAGCGCGCCGATCGTCACCGGCGTGTGCGGCGGCCGGAAAGTCGTCGTGCCGGTCTCGGCGATGCTGGCGCCCGTCAGCTCGGCCATGATCGCCAGCCCGTTGACGTTGGCGAGCTTGCCCTGATCCGTCGCCATGCCGAGCGTGGTGTAGCGCTTGAGGTGCTCGACGCCGCGGAACCCTTCGCGGAACGCGATCGCCACATCGGCCGCGGTGACGTCGTGCTGGAAATCGACGAACGCCTTGCCCTTGGTGCCGCGCATCAGCCAGACCGGCGGGTTCGGCTCACCCTCCTGCCGGTTGCGCGGTGGCGAGACCGCCGGCGCAAAGCCGCACTCGGCCGCAGCCGCCGCACCGCGCCCCGCGCCATCGTCCAGCGACGCCTGCAACCCGAACCGTCCTGCCGCGGCGCCCGCCACGCTCATGCCCGGTGGCACGCTGTCCGGCACGAAGGCGTTGAGCTCCGGCGACCATATGGGCTTCGCCCCCAAATGGCAGGTCAAACCCAGGGCCGGGTTCCAGCCGCCCGCCATGGCCAGCAGATCGGCGCGGATCCGGTGCGAGCGCCCGGTCCGGTCGGCCACGCGTACCCAGCGCAGCTCGAGCCGGCCGACCGTCCCGGCGATCCTGCCGCCAAGGACCAGCTCCGCGCCGATCTGCCTTGCAAGCTGGGTCTGCGCTGGCGAGACACCCATCCGCCGGTCCACCACGGCGGCCACGTCGATCCCGGCCTGATGCAGATCCGACACGGTCCGCCAGCCATCGTCGCCGCTCGTCACCACCACCGCCCGGCGACCCGGCGCCACCGCGAACCGGTTCACATAGGTCCGCACCGCCCCCGCCAGCATCACGCCCGGCAGGTCGTTGCCTGGGAACACCAAAGGCCGCTCGACCGCTCCCGCGGCCAGAACGCAGCGCTTGGCGACGATCTTCCAGTAGCGCTGCCGCGGCTCATTCGGCGCCGGATTTGCGCGATGGTCGGTCAGCCGCTCGATGGCGCCGTACGTCCCGCCGTCATAGGCGCCGAACACCGTGGTCCGGCTGAGGATCTCGCAGTCCAGGCTCGCCAGTTCCGCGATGGCGTCCGCCGCCCATTGCGCGGCCGCCTTGTCCGCGACCCCGCCGGTCTCCGCGAGCAACCGCCCGCCTGGGCGGGCATCCTCGTCGCAAAGCACGACATGCGCCCCAGCCCGCGCCGCCGCCAGCGCCGCCGCCAGCCCGGCCGGGCCGGCGCCGATCACGAGCACATCCGTGTGCAGGAAGCCCCGGTCATAAATGTCCGGATCCGGCTCCAGCGCTGCGCGCCCCAGGCCGGCAGCCCGGCGGATCAGCGGCTCATACACGCGCTCCCAGAACGCGGCCGGCCACATGAACGTCTTGTAGTAGAACCCGGCGTGCAGCACCGGCGACGCCAGCCCGTTCACCGACGCCAGATCGTAGCGCAGCGAGGGAAACCGGTTCTGGCTGCTCGCCTCGAGCCCGGCATACAATTCGGCCATCGTCGCCGGGCTGTTCGGCTCGCGGCGCGCGCCGGTCCGCAACTCCATCAGCGCGTTCGGCTCCTCGGGGCCGGACGCCACGAGACCGCGCGGGCGATGATATTTGAACGAGCGGCCGAGCAGCCGCACGCCGTTGGCCAGCAGCGCCGAGGCCAAAGTGTCGCCTGCAAAGCCGCTATACGGAAGGCCGTCGAAGGTGAACGGCAGCGTCTGCGACCGGTCGACCAACCCGCCCACCGGCAGCCGGCGCGTCTGCCCATAGGACGCGGAGGTGAAAGCGAGGCTCATGCGTCCACCGCGCCCGAAATCGCGTGCGTTCGCGTGTTGCGCGTCACCACGATCCAGCGCCGGCAGCCGTGCGCATGCTGCCACAACTCGCGATGCGGCCCGGCCGGGTTTTCGCGCAAATGCACATACTCATTCCAAACCTCCAAGGGCGCGTCCGCCTCCGGCCGCGTCAGACCGCCGGCGCCGAGATAAGCGAACTCCTCGTGGCCTCGCTCGCCACAATGCGGACAGGGGATGCGCATCAGTGCTTGTTCGGCTGCGCGCCGGACCCGGGCTCGTCGAGCACCGCGCCGGTCATGAAGCGGTCGAGCCGCATCGCCGAGTTCAGCTTGTGCGCCTGGCCGGTGGCGATCGTGTGCGCGAAGCACCAGCCGCTCGCCGGCGTCGCCTTGAACCCGCCATAGCACCAGCCCGCATTGAGGAAGAGCCCGTCGACTGACGTCCGATCGATGATCGGCGAGCCATCCATCGACATATCCATGACCCCGCCCCAGTTCCGCAGCACCCGCAAGCGCGAAAAACTCGGGAACAGCGCCACGCAGGACTCCATCACGTCTTCCACCAGCGGCAGGCCGCCGCGCTGCGCGTATGAATTGTAGCCGTCGATGTCGCCGCCGAAGACGAGGCCGCCCTTGTCGGACTGGCTCACATAGAAATGCCCGGCCCCGAAGGTCACCACCGTGTCGAGCACCGGCTTGATCCCTTCGCTGACAAACGCTTGCAGCACATGGCTCTCGATCGGCAGCCGCAACCCGGCCATGCTGGCGACCCGCGTCGTGTTGCCCGCCACCGCCAGCCCGACCTTCCCCGCGCCGATCGTGCCGCGTGTCGTCTCGGCTCCGATGATCCTGCCGTTGCTCACTCTGAGCCCGGTCACCTCGCAGTTCTGGATGATGTCGACGCCGCGCTGGTCGGCCCCGCGCGCGAACCCCCAGACGACCGCATCGTGCCGCGCCGTGCCGCCACGCCGCTGCAGCAGCCCGCCTTTGATCGGGAAACGTGCGTCGTCGAAGTTCAGGCCGGGAACCATCTGCCGCACCGCATCCGCGTCCAGCAGTTCCGCATCGACGCCGTGCAGGCGCATCGAATTGCCGCGCCGTGCCGCCGAATCGCGCGCCGCATCCGTGCTGAACAGGTTCAGCACGCCGCGCTGGCTGACCATGCAGTTGTAGTTGAGGTCTTGCTCCAGCC
The DNA here is from genome assembly GCA_965276815.1 of Acetobacteraceae bacterium. GTDB lineage: Bacteria > Pseudomonadota > Alphaproteobacteria > Acetobacterales > Acetobacteraceae > JAVVHH01. Next base: position 460,401 of record CBDIBE010000008.1, read on the forward strand.
CCTCCCAAAGCTGCATCGAGTGCTCGTAGAACGCCTCGTTGCCCGGCAGCAGGTAGTTGGAGCGGATGATCGTGGTGTTGCGCCCGGCATTGCCGGAGCCGATCCAGCCCTTCTCCAGCACGGCGACATTGGTGATGCCGTGCACCTTGGCGAGATAATAGGCGGTTGCCAGCCCATGGCCGCCGCCGCCAATCACGAGCACGTCGTATTCCGGCTTGGGCGCCGGGTCGCGCCAGGCCGGCGTCCAGCCCTCATTGTCGCGCAGCGCCTCCCGCACGAGGCGGGGGAAAGAGTAGGTCATCGGCGTCCCAGCTTTGTTCGCGGGCGAAGCCTAGTGTGGTTTTCCGCCTTCGGGAAGGATCAGCGCCGGAGTACGTAGCCCCAAATCATCGAGCCGCCATCCTGGCAGCTCTGGGTGTTGGTGCGCAGGTTCGTGTCGGTCGGCGGAACGTTGACCGTGCCTTTGCCCAAATCGAGGTCGAGCGAGCCGGCTTTAAGGAACTTGCCGTCCTGGCGGCCGATCGCCACGTAATTGCACGTCCCGCCGCCATTCGGGCCGAATTCGGTCAGCGAGACGCGCACGCTATCATCGTCGCGGGCCTGGATCCAGAGATTGGCAAAACCCTTATAGGTGAACGCGCCGGCAGCCTTGTCGGCCCAGGCCTGCTTGCCCGGACGGGCGTGGAACTCGAGCACGGCGAGCAGGCCGGCATAGGCGCTTTTCAGGCAGTCCACCTGGTCCGCGCATTGGTCGCGCTGCGCCAGCCATTGCTTGAGCATATCGTTGAAGTCGGCGAGCACCGGGCCGCCAGTGGTCGTCCCGTCATTGAAGATGATGACGTTGCGCTTGAGCTCGTTCTCCGCCTCCTTGTCCAGCTTGGCGAGTGCCGGATTGGCGCAAATGGTGCGTTCGATCGGGCTGGCCGCCTTCGTGCAATCGACCGCGTGCGCCAAGTGCGGCAGCAGCGCGAGGACTGCCCCGAGGAAAAGCGGTTCATAGGCCAACAGCGCCTTCCCCAAGCAAACGATGCTTCGTTGTATAAAGCGGCTGGACTGATGGCAAACGTGGCTCGTCTTGCTCAACACTGACTCTCCCCGGTGCTCCGAGATGTTAGATATGGCGTGAAGCCCTCCCTCAGGGAGACTACAGAGTGTTCCTGTCGTACTCGGCTACTCCTTAACAACGCAAAACCCCGTAGCGGAATAACTCACCAGCCGGCCTCATACGGCTCATCCCACCGATCCGTCGCTCCCGGGGCCGGATAAACGTAGCAGGGATCACCAACGTGTCGGCGCCAAATGGAAGATTAACTGACGTTCTCACTGCACCCAAAGGCGGACTATTTTCCTATTGCCGCGCAAGTACGAGCAGAGATACGACATTTCCTGGTGCGCCTGGACGTACGGATGTATCAGCGCCGGGCTGAACCGAGGACCACTCTTTGGGCGCCTACCTTCTTCGCCGTTTGTTCCTGCTTTTGCCGACCCTGCTAGGCATCATCGCCATCAACTTCGCCGTCGTGCAGTTCGCGCCCGGCGGCCCGGTCGAGCAGGCCATCGCCGAGGCCCGCGGCGGCGGCGGCGTCACCGCCCGGATCACCGGCGCCACCAGCGATACCGGGACCTACCGCGGCGCGCGTGGGCTCGATCCCAAGCAGATCGAGCAACTCAAGCGCACCTTCGGCTTCGACAAGCCGGCCGGCGAGCGCTTCCTGCTCATGCTGCGGGACTATCTCAGCTTCGACTTTGGCCGCAGCTTCTTTCGCGACGATACGGTGCTGAACCTGGTGCTGCAGAAGATGCCGGTCAGCATCTCGCTCGGCCTGTGGTCCACCCTGCTCGTCTACCTGATCAGCGTTCCGCTCGGCATCGCCAAGGCGGTGCGCGACGGCTCGCGCTTCGACGTGGCCAGCAGCGCGGTCGTGCTGGTCGGCTATGCGATCCCCGGCTTCCTGTTCGCGATCATGCTGGTGGTGCTGTTCGCCGGCGGCAGCTTCGTGCAGTGGTTTCCCTTGCGCGGCCTGGCCAGCGAAGGCGCCTCCGCCTGGTCCTGGCCGGCGCGGATCCTGGACTACGCGTGGCACATGGTGCTGCCCACCGTGGCGCTCGTGGCGGGCGGGTTCGCCGGGCTGACGATCCTGACCAAGAACTGCTTCCTCGAGGAAGTGCGCAAGCAATACGTGGTCACCGCCCGGGCCAAGGGGGCGGGCGAGCAGCGCGTGCTGTACGGCCATGTGTTCCGCAACGCGATGCTGCTGATCGTAGCCGGGTTCCCCTCCGCCTTCATCGGCATCCTGTTCAGCTCGGCGCTCCTCGTGGAAATCGTGTTCTCGCTGGACGGGCTCGGCCTGCTGGGGTTCGAGAGCGCGATCAGGCGCGATTATCCAGTGATGTTCGGCACGCTCTATATCTACACGCTGTTCGCGCTGGTGCTGCAGATCGTCGGCGACCTGCTCTACACCGTGGTCGATCCGCGGATCGACTTCGAGGCGCGCGGTTGACCCCGCTGACCCGGCGCCGGCTGGCGCTGTTTCGTGCGCATCGGCGAGGCGCCTGGTCGCTGGCCATTTTCACCGCCCTCTTCGTGGTCTGCCTGTTCGCCGAGTTCATCGCCAATGACCGCCCGCTGGTGATCAGTTTCGACGGGCGCCTCTATTTCCCGGTCCTGCAGGACTACAGCGAGGACACGTTCGGCTCCGACCTGCTGCCGCTCGAGGCCGACTACACCGACCCGGAACTGCAATCGCGCATCGGCGCGCATGGCTGGATGGTCTGGCCGCTCATCCCGTTCAGCTATGACACGGTCATCAAGGACCTCCCCAGCCCGGCGCCGTCGCCACCCTCCTGGCGCAACCTGCTCGGCACCGACGATCAGGCGCGCGACGTGCTGGCGCGGGTGATCTACGGGTTCCGCATCTCGGTGCTGTTCGGCTTCACGCTCACCGCGATCTCCTCGGTCGTCGGCATTGCCGCTGGCGCCATCCAGGGCTTCTACGGCGGGCTCACCGACTTGCTGTTTCAGCGCTTTATCGAGATTTGGTCCGGAATGCCGCAGCTCTACATGCTGATCATCTTGGGCAGCATCGTGACCCCCGGTTTCTGGATCCTTTTGACCTTCCTGCTGCTGTTTTCCTGGATGGCGCTGACCGGGGTCGTGCGCGCCGAGTTCCTGCGCGGCCGCAATCTCGACTATGTGCGCGCCGCGCAGGCTTTGGGGGTGCGCGACGGCGCGATCATGGCGCGGCACATCTTGCCGAACGCGCTGGTGGCGGTGCTGAGCTTCCTGCCGTTCACGCTGTCGGGCTCGGTGACGGTGCTGGCGAGCCTGGATTTCCTCGGTTTCGGCCTGCCGCCAGGCTCGCCGTCCCTCGGCGAGCTGGTGAGCCAGGGCAAGAACAACCTGCAGGCGCCCTGGCTGGCGCTGACCGCCTTCATCGTGCTCGGCGGACTGCTCACCCTGCTGATCTTCATCGGCGAGGCGGTCCGCGACGCCTTCGACCCGCGCAAGCAGGTCCAATGAGAGGCGCGCCAGGCTCTCTCTCCCGGAGGGAGAGGGCTTTTGAGCATGCTTGAGGTTGAAGACCTCACCGTGCGCTTCGGCTCGCACCCTGTTGTGGACGGCATCAGCTTCGAGCTTCAGGCGGGCGAGACGCTCGCGATCGTGGGCGAAAGCGGGTCGGGTAAGTCGCTGACCGCGCTCTCCATCCTGCAGCTCCTGCCGGCCGGCGCAGCCAGCAGCGGGCGGATCGTGCTGGATGGACACGACATGGTCCGCGCCGGGGCGCAGGCGCTGCAGCGCGCCCGCGGAGGCACGGCCGGCATCGTGTTTCAGGAGCCGATGACCAGCCTCAACCCGCTGCACCGGATCGGCAGGCAAGTGGCCGAAGCGATCGCCCTGCACGGGCGCCGGCCCCGAAGCGGCACAGTCGCCGCCCTGCTCGCCCGGGTCGGCTTCCCCGACGCCGAGACCCGGCTCGACGCCTTCCCGCACCAGCTCAGCGGCGGGCAGCGCCAGCGCGTGATGATCGCCATGGCGTTGGCAAACGACCCCAAATTGCTCATCGCCGATGAGCCGACAACGGCGCTCGACGTCACCATCCAGGCCGGCATCCTCGACCTGCTCGCCGCCGAGAAGGCGCGGCGCGGCCTGGCCCTGCTGTTGATCAGTCACGATCTGAACGTGGTGCGCCGGGTCGCCGACCGGATCTGCGTTATGAAGGACGGGCATATCGTCGAAACCGGCGCGGTCGAGACGGTGTTCCGCGCGCCGCGGCATCCCTACACGCAGATGCTGATCGCGGCCGAGCCCTCCGGCGCGCCAGTGCCGATCCCCGAGGTTGCGCCCGTCGTCGCCGAGGCGCGCGACCTCGCTGTCCGCTTCCCGGTCCGCCGCGGCCTGTTGCGGCGCACCGTTGCCGAGGTGCGGGCGGTGGATGGCGTTAGCCTGCACGTGCGCGAGGGCGAGACGCTCGGTCTCGTCGGGGAAAGCGGGTCCGGCAAGAGCACGATCGGGCTGGCGATGCTGCGGATGCAGGCGGCATCCGGCCGGATCCTGTTTGAGGGGCGCGACATCAGCGCGCTGAAACGCTCAGAACTCCGCCCACTGCGCCGGCGCATGCAGATCGTGTTCCAGGACCCTTATGGCAGCCTGTCGCCGCGGATGAGCGTCGCCGATATCGTCGAGGAAGGCTTGCGCGTCCACGAGCCGGGGCTTGACCGCCGGGCGCGGCTGGCCCGGGTCGCGGCGGCGCTGGCGGAAGTCGGGCTGGCGCCGGAGAGCGCGGACCGCTACCCGCACGAGTTCAGCGGCGGCCAGCGGCAGCGCATCGCGGTGGCGCGGGCCATGGTGCTGAAGCCGCGCCTGGTCGTGCTCGACGAACCGACCAGCGCGCTCGACCGCTCCGTGCAGTCGCAACTGGTCGACCTGCTGCGCGGGCTGCAGCAACGGCACGGTCTGGCCTACCTGTTCATCAGCCACGACCTCGCCGTGGTGCGGGCGCTCGCGCATCGGGTGGCCGTGCTGCAAGCCGGCAGAGTCGTCGAGCAGGGGCCGGCTGAAGCGTTGTTCGCCCGGCCGCAGACCGCCTACGCCGCCGCGCTCATGGCTGCCGCATTCTCCGGCGCTCTGACGGTCGAGCCAGTCTCGCCGGTCTGATGCCGCTCGTCTTTCAGCCTGCCCGCTCGTCTTTCAGCCTGATCGTGAACAACAGGAAGATCGCCAGCCCGGTAACAGCGCCATGGCGCCGAGGGTCACGCTGTAGCCGACGAAGGTCACCGCGTCGCCCCAAGCCACGCTGGCCAGGGCGGCGCGTCGGCCTTGGAACGTGGTCATCGCACCCATCGCCATCTGCGTGCGCCCACTCCCGTAGGTCAGGTCGTGGCAGCGACACGCTGAGCGTCGCCGCGCCGATGCCGTCGGGCATTTCCGCCGTTCTGCTACGACGCTGCCTGCGTCAAGTTGAGTTCGATAAGCACCATGTCGGAAGTGAACTCGGCGCTATGCCATGCGCCCGCTTCCAAATGCAGTGCGGTCCCGGGCTCGAGCGCGATGCCGCCCTGCTCGCACTCGAGCCGGCCGCCGCCGCTGAGCACGAACAGGAACTGCTCAAAGTCATGGTGATGCTTGGCGGCCACATGGCCCGCCTTGATGGGCACCCGGCGCATCACCGCGCCTTGCCCGGCCAACTGGTCCGCCGGGCTATCTGGAGACCAGCGGATTGCGGTGACGGCCGGCATCAGACGACCGAAAGCCGGACCGGCACGTTATTGCGCGTCGCGTTGCTGTAGGGACATGCCTGGTGCGCCTTTTCGACCAGCGCCTCGGCCTGTTCGGGCGGCACGCCGGGCAGCGACACCTTCAGCTCGATATCCAGCCCGAACCCGCCTTCGGAGCGCGGGCCGATGCCGACGAAGCTCTGCACCGTCGCGTCGTTCGGCACCTGCGCGCCGTCCTTGTTCTGGCTGGCGACGAACTTCATTGCGCCGAGAAAGCAGGCCGCATAGCCGGCGGCAAAAAGCTGCTCTGGGTTGTTGCCGCCACCCTGGCCGCCCATTTCCTTCGGCACGGCCAGCTTCACGGCGAGCGCGCCGTCATCGGTCCGGCTCTCGCCGTCCCGGCCGCCATGGGCAGTTGCGCTGGTACGGTATTTTACGTCGACGGACATGCCTAATCCCCTTGCGTTTTGGACCCCTTAGATCGGCGATGCTCCCTGCCCGCGCAACCCCGTGCTGAACTCGGCGTCGTCACTGCAACGCCTGCTGGATGGGCCAGTACGCCCGGGAATCGTGGAGTGGATCGGCTTGCGACCCGCGCGGCACGCGGAGATGTGTATCGTTCAAGACGCCGTTCTCGACCCAGCGGCGGGGCTGCCCGGCGATCATTACGCCGGCCGGCCCGGCGGTGCACGCCAGGTCAGCTTGATCGGCCGCGAGCAGCTCGCCGCAATCGCCGGCTATCTTGGCCGGGCCGACGTGCCGCCGGCATTGCTGCGGCGCAATCTCGTGATCTCGGGCATGAACCTGATGGCGCTCAAGGGACGGCGGTTCCGCGCCGGAACCGCGTTGCTCGAGGCAACCGGCGAGTGCCATCCTTGTTCGAGGATGGAAGCGCTGCTTGGCCCCGGGGGCTACAACGCGGTCCGCGGCACCGGGGGCATCCTGGCTCGGGTCGTCGAGGGCGGGACGGTGCGCGTCGGCGACCAGGTGAGCCGCGTCCCGCAGCCTGGCGCGGTAGCGGGCAGTTGAGCCGGAGGAGATCCACGATGCGGCGGACCGTCTGTATTGCCCTGCTGGGCCTGCTCGCCGTCAGTTCCTGCGCGCCGATAGGGCCGCAGCACCCGCCCGTGCCGCCGATCCCGCCGGAGCGGGTCCTCGCCCCGCCGCCATCGCGCACGTCGCTGATCTGGCAGCCCGGACATTTCGACTGGAACGGCACCGCCTACGCGTGGGTGCCGGGCGTCTGGGTGGAGCGCGCCGGACACGGGACATTGTGGCAGGACGGCTATTGGCGCGAGGGACCAGACGGTTCCGTCTGGGTCCCCGGCCACTGGATGTAAGCTATTGCGGCGTTGCGGCCGGGGCTGGCGCGCTCTGCGCCGGCGCTGCCGCCGAGGGAACGGGCTGGACCGGAGCCGCGAGCGTCGGACCGACCTGCGGCGGCGCGACCGGGACGGGCGAGGGCGGCGGCGGCGCGGGCTCGGACGGCTGCTTTTGCAGCGGAATGATGATCGGCTGGGCCGCAGCGGGAACCGCGGCCAGCAAAGCCAGAGCGAGAATGGCCTTAGCGAGAATGGCCTTCATGATGCCTCCTGGTCAGGGGTCGTAGCGGAAGGTCCTGTAGCCGAAGCGGTCGGTGGAATAGGTGCCGATATACGAGTTCTGCGGCTCGTATCCGCTTGCGTACCCCTGGTCCGCGCGCGGTTGCCAGTTCTGCGCCGGGCGCGCGGCAGGGGCCCAATCGGGCGGTTGCTGGGCCCAAGCGCCCCTGTATGCCGGCGGCGGGTTCTCGGCGAGCCCCGCGGACTGGACTCGGCGCGGGCCCGTCGCGACCTCGCGCGCACGGCCCTCCAAGTGCCGCGGCCGCCGCGCGCGAGCGGTTTCATCGGTCACGTGGCCCCGATCATGCCTCGGTTCTACCGCGGCCTGGACCGGATTTCTCGGGGCTAGATCGACCGCGGCCGCCGAGCTCGGCGCGAGCAGAGGAGCCGGCGCCGCCGCGACCGCGACGGGACTGGCGGCTGGCACGGGGGGAGCGGCGGGGTGGGCGCCCCCGCTGAGCGCAAGATGCGCCGGCGCAAGCGCGCTCGCCGCCACGGTCGCAGGCGTGGCGTCCCATTTGCTGCGGCCGATCCAGACGCCGAGCGCGACCGACGCAGCTATCCCGACACCGGCCAGCACCAGGAATGGCCCAACCCGCCGCGTCTCCAGCATCGTGGATGCGGCCGGCACTGGGATCAGCGACCGCTCGGCCCTTAAGGGCCCAGGAACCCGCGGCTGCGGCGCCGGCAGCAGCCGGTCCCGCAGACCGGAGAAGTCGTCCCCATCCAAGAGCGCCGCAAACGCCGGGGACCCGGCCATGACCAGGATCAGCGCCCCCGCGCTGCGGACCATATGCTGGACATAGCGGAGCGCCGGACGCTGCAGCTTCTCTGCCCCGTCGATCAGCCAGACGATCCGCTGCCCCGGCGCATCAGGCAAGGAAAGGATCTGGTAACCCAGCTCCAGCACCGCATCGTCCTGCGCCGCAGGATCGTTCGGTCCGGCGATTTGGGCCATCAACCCGGACAGCGAAAGCCCGGGCTCGCGCGCCGACACGCGCACGGTCCGGCACTCTCCGCTGAGTACCAGTGCGGCGTCATCGAGCAAGTCCCGCCCGGCTTCGCCCGCTTGCGTCACCAGCATATCGGAACCGGCGCGTACCCGGTTCACCAGCGTCGCAAGGTCAGAGGGCGAGTTCATCAGGTCGGCATTCAACATGTCCACCTCGGGTGACCGGGACCGCGCGCTGTCTTGTAAAGATGAAATTGACGAAATCGTGGCCGAACGCAACACGTAAGCGCGACGGCGTGTCTCAGGCGGTGAGGAATCCCCGGCTTACGGGCACGGCGCCGCCGCCGATCCAGGCCCGAACGCCGTCGGGCCGCCGCCGCGCACCGGCGTGCAGCAGGCTCGGCCGGCCCATCTCCACGCCTTGGTGGATCGTCAGCCGATGCTCCTGATCCTCGCCAAGCGACAGCAGGAGCGCGGCAAGCGCGACGTTGGCGCTGCCAGTCGCCGGGTCCTCTGGGATGCCGCTCAGCGGCGAGAACATCCGCGTCCGCAGGGTTTCATCCCGCACATAGAGATGCAGTGGGAAGCCGGTAGGCCGGACGGGAAAGCGCTGTGCCGCGTCCCGCATGGCGGCAAGGTCTGGCGCTGCGTCACGCAGCCCTTCGGCCGTGACCTCGGCGATGACGAAATCCGTGCCGACCCCGGCGATGAGCGGCGGGTGCGCGCGGGTGACCACCTGGTCCTCGCGCAGCCCCGCGCAGGATGCGACGAGGGACGCCGGCAGCTCCGCGCCACGCGTCAGCGGCACCGGCGCGTCCAAAGTCGCTTGCGGCGCCCCCGACCAATCGAACCGGATCGGCACGAGCCCGGCCGCCTCCTCGAACACCAGAGCGTCTGGCCGGGCCGGCATCAGCTCAGCCAGCACCAGCGCCGTGCCGACATTGGGGTGGCCGGCAAAAGCCAGCTCGGTCGTTGGCGTGAAGATGCGGACCTGGGCGGCATGCGCGGGGTCGCGCGGCGGCAGGACGAAGGTGGTCTCGGAGAGGTTGAATTCGCGCGCAATGGCCTGCATCGCCGTGTCGGACAGCCCGCGGGCATCGATCAGCACGGCCAGCGGGTTGCCGCCGAAGCGGCGGTCGGTGAACACGTCGACGGTGCGGAATTCATACTCGGCCATGCCGGCAGCTAGGCTCCGGCGTCGTGTTTGCGCAAGTGAGAGTCTCGCTTGCACAAATGCAGCCCCTGCAACATCTATGCACCGACGAGCAGCGGGGCAGATAAGCGCATGGATACGATGATCGGCCGGCCAGCCAGCAACAAAGCACCCACGGCGAACACAGCGCCATCCCCCGATCCCGGGGCGATGATCGTCGACGGGAACCAGGCCACGTTCATGCAGGACGTGGTCGAAGCGTCCCGCTCGGTCCCGGTCATCGTGGATTTCTGGGCGACCTGGTGCGGCCCCTGCAAGACGCTGACGCCGACGCTGGAGAAGGTGACCAAGGCCGCGGGCGGCCGGGTCAAATTGGTCAAGATCGACATCGACGCCAACCGCGCCCTCGTCCAGCAGCTCGTGCAGATCGGCCTGCCGATGCAGTCCGTGCCCACCGTCGCCGCTTTTTGGCAGGGCCAGATCGCCGATGTGTTCCAGGGCGCGCTGCCAGAATCCGAGGTCAAGCGCTTCGTCGAGAGCCTGCTCAAGCTGGCCGGCGGCGCGATGCCCTCGGCCGACCTGCTGGCCGAGGCGCAGACCGCGATGGAGGAGGAGCGGTTCGAGGATGCCGGCGCCCTCTACAGCACCCTGCTGCAGGACGATGCTGAGAATCCTGTCGCCTGGGCCGGGCTGATCCGGGTGCTGATGGCGCTGGGACAGGAGGACCAAGCCGCCGAAGCGCTCGAGCAGGTGCCGCCGAAGATCGCCGACCATAGCGAGATCAGTGGCGCGCGGAGCGCCCTGGCGCTGGCTGGGGAGGGGCGCAAAGCCGCGTCCCAGCTCAAGCAGCTCGAGGCACGCGTCGCCGCCGACGCCGACGACCATCAGGCGCGCTATGACCTCGCCACCGCGCTGAACGCGACCGGGCTGCGGGAAGACGCGGCCGCCGCGCTGCTCGACATCGTCCGCCGCGACCGGAGCTGGAACGAGGATGCCGCGCGGCTGCAGCTGCTCAAGTTCTTCGAGGCGTGGGGCATGACCGACCCGGCTACGCTCGCCGCGCGGCGCAAGCTCTCGGCCCTGCTGTTCAGCTAAGATGATAGCCCAGTAAGACGGTGGCCCAGTAAGACGATGGCCCAGTAAGACGATGACCCAGGCTCCGCGCATGGCCAAGATGGCTACCGAGTTCGCGATCTTCCCGCTCACCGGCGCCGTGGTGCTGCCGGGCGGGAAGCTGCCGCTCAACATCTTTGAGCCGCGATACCTTAATATGGTGGACGATGCGCTGGGCGAAGGCCGGTTCATCGGCATGATCCAGCCCGACGAGCTGCGCGCCGCGACGCCGACCGGCCCCGGGCTGTATCGGGTCGGCTGCCTCGGCCGAATCTCGTCGTTCAGCGAAACCGAGGATGGGCGCTACCTCATCACCCTGACGGGCCTGACCCGCTTCGCCGTCGCAGTCGAGCTGGAGCTCCGCCGGGGTTATCGCCGGGTCCGCGCCGACCTCGCCCGCTTTGCGGCGGATCTCGAGCCCGATACGGACGGGATCGAGCGCGACGTTCTGCTCGCAGCGCTCCGGGCGTATTTCAGCGCGCACGGCTTCGACGCCAATTGGGATGCGATCAACGAGATGCCGGATGCGATGCTCGTCGCGACGCTGGCGATGGTCTGCCCGTTCGAGCCGCCGGAGAAGCAGGTGCTGCTGGAAGCCGCCGGGATCGAGGAGCGGACGCAGGCGCTGCTCGCCTTGCTGCAGATGGGCGCACACACGACGGAATCCGGTCAGTCCGGCCGGCAGTTCAGCTAGTGGTCCGATCCAGACGCTTGGAACCAAGCGTCTGGTGCATCGGTCCACCAAACAAAGGCTAATGGCACGGGCATGAGCGACCCTACGATCGACAAGCGGCTGCTCGAAATCCTGGTCTGCCCGGTTACCAAAGGACCTTTGGAATGGGACAGGCAGCATGGCGAGCTGATCAGCCGGCAAGCCCGGTTGGCCTTCCCGGTGCGCGACGGCGTGCCGATTATGCTGCCGGAGGAAGCGCGCCAGTTGGACGAGTAGGCAGGTGAACAAGCCGCCAGTCGCGACCGAGATCCGGGTCCGCCGCAGCGCGAGATGCCTCGAGATCGACTTCGACGACGGCCTGCATGCCAGCCTGGCGGCGGAGTATCTGCGCGTCGAGAGCCCGAGCGCCGAGGTGCAAGGCCATGCGCCGCACGAGAAACGGCTCGTGGCGGGCAAGCGGGACGTCAATATCGAGTTTGTCGAGCCGATCGGCCACTACGCCATAAGAATTCGCTTCACTGACGGCCACGATACTGGTATATTTTCCTGGGCGTTGTTGCATCAGCTCGCACGCGAGCACTCTCAGCGTTGGAGCGACTATCTTCGGTCCTTGGAAAATCAGGGAAAAAAGCGGGAACCTTGATCTAACCACGGGCGATGCGGGATGGTGTCGGAACGTTTGTGCACGGGCGCTGAATGGCCGATGCCTTGCTTGAATGCTAAACTGTCTGCGCTCGCGCTGATCGCGCCGCTTGTCGGTTGCGCCTCCTCAAAGCCGGAGGCGCCGTTCATTGTTCTGCATCCTCGCCCAGCGCCAAAGGTGGTAGAGCATCGGCCGGCGCCACGCCGCACACCAAAACCTGAGCTTGCCAGTTTCAGCAAACCTCCGGCCACTCGCCGCGATCGATCCGCCGACACGGTGACTGCCCCCAACGAGGAACCGGAACAAGAGGTGGATCCGGACACGCTCACTCCAGCCGAGAAAGAAGACCTCTTCCGTCGCTTTGACGCCTATCTTACCCAAGAGGGGCATCAGTAGATGAGTTCGCTCATGCAGCTTTCCGCCGAGGCGGACGTGACCCCGCCGCGCTTCACCCAAGCCGTCAAAGGCTTGCGCTCGGGGCAGGCGCTGACATGGCTGTGCGCAGACGATCCGGTCGTGCGCTCGGCGCTCGTCGAGTCCGTGATCGACGCGGTCGCCGACCTGGACACCCGGTTCGTCCGAGCCGCCAACCCGCTACGCGCGCCGCTCACCATCGAGCGTCTGTTGATCCAGGCGATCGGGCCGGAGGCCGATCTGCGCCACAGCCGCGATCCTGCAGCAATGACCCGGCTGCTGGCCACGCAACTCGGCGACGAGACCCGGGTGATCGTGGTGGTCGAGCAGGCAGAAACGCTGGACGGCGAGTCGCTCGAAATGCTGCGGGCTATGGAGCCGCATCTCGAGAACGCCGAGCCGCGGGTCCAAATCCTGTTATCGGCCCCGCATCTGCCGGATGTGCGCCCGCCCGAGACGGATGCCGAGCTGGTTCCGCTGGTCTGCACGCCGCTGCTGCCGCCCGAATCGGCCGCGCCGCGTCGCCTGCTGCCGTTCCTGCTGTTCGGTCTGCTCATCGTGCTCGGGAGCGTTGGCATAGCGATCTACCTGGCCGATTCCAGCGTGATCACTCGGGCCAAGCTCTATCTGCCGCAGCGTTTCCGGACGGTTGCCGCCGAGCCGCCATCGCCGGTCCGCGCCTTGATCGCGCTGCCTCAGGCCCAAGCTGCCGTGCCTCAGCCGGCCGCCGCGACACCTATCATGACGCAAGCTCCTGTGATTTTCCCCCCGGCGCCAGCTTCGGCCGCCCCGCAGGTCGAAGACGCGGCGGCCATGCGCCACGAGTTTGACGAGTTTCTGGCGCGCTCTGGCGACAGCGCGCCGAAACTGACCGACGCGCAAAGGTCCGACCTGTTCGATCAATTCCTGGCCTGGCGCCGGTCCCAAAGCCAGGCGGCAGCGCGCTAACCCACGCGCACCGAAGTCAACCCGGCGGCCAGCACCGCCAGCAGGTCTGGCATCTCCAGCGCGATGCAGCCCTCGGTGGGCGACAGGTCTGGCCGGGCAACGTGCAGGAAGATGGCGCTGCCGCGGCCGCGTACGACCGGGTCGTCGTTCCAGCCGAGCACGGCAACGACGTCGTAGACCGCGTCGCTCCGCCACAGCGCTTCGTGCCGAGCCGGGTGGGGCAGGCGGACCGGCCGGTTGTACTCGGCGCCCGCCGGGTCGTCGCACCAACCGTCATGCGGCGCGAGCGGAGCGGTCGGCAGAGCCGATTGCGGGCGCCGGAGCCGGTCGGCGCGATACAGCACGCGCCGCAGCTTCAGCGTGCCCGCCGGCGTCGCGCCATCCCCTTCCCGCTTATCGGCGGTGATGCCGCCTCGTCCCAACGCGGCGCGATATTGCTTGCCCCCGAGACGAAACAGCCCGTCGGCGCCGACGCTGGCCTCGGCCGCGAGGTCAGCCAAGGAGATGGCCGAAGCGGCGCGCTTTGGTCGCCAGATAGTGGTCGTTCACCCCGTTCGGCTCCACGACGAGCGGCTCGCGCCCGGCAATCTCCACGCCGCAGGCCGCAAGCGCGGCGATTTTGTCGGGGTTGTTGGTCAGCAGCCGGACCCGGTGGACGCCGAGTTGCTCCAGCATGGTCGCCGCGACCAGGAAATTGCGCTCGTCGGCGTTCCAGCCCAAGGCGCGGTTCGCATCCACCGTATCCAACCCGCGATCCTGCAGCGCATAGGCGCGCAGCTTGCCGGGCAGGCCGATGCCCCGCCCCTCCTGCGCCAGGTAAAGCAGCACGCCGGTTCCGTCTTCGCCGATCCGGCGCAACGCGGCGTGAAGCTGCGGGCCGCAATCGCAGCGCAGGCTGCCGAGGAAGTCGCCGGTGAAGCACTCGGAATGCAGCCGCACCAACGGCGCCGGCGCGTCGGCCGGCACGTGTGCCGGCTCGCCGGCGACGATGGCGAGATGCTCGATTCCTGCGTCCGGAGCCCGGAAGGCGACGATCCGGGCGTCCCTGATGTGTTCGAGCGGCACGTTCGCCTCGGCCACGCGGACGAGGGCGGCGGCGACCGCATCGGGGTGAGCGAGCACGTCGGCCGCGGCCACGCTCAGCAGGGAAAGCGTCGGCGCGAGCGTGGCCGCGGCTGCTCGGGCCGGTGCGGCGATGGCGGCGGGAACCAGCCGTGCCAGCTTCGCCAGGGCGAGCGCCGCGGGCGCCAGCTTCGGCACCGCCGCCAGCTCCGGCGGCTCATGCAGGAGTTGCGCTGCAGTCGGGTCTGCCATGCCGCGCAGGATGGCGGGATCGAGCAGGCCCGCGGTTCGGAACGCCAGGGCGGGCCCGGTCGGCTCGACGGGGCGGCGGAGCAGCGATGCCGCCCGCACTGGCGCGAGCAATAGTACCGGCGGCCCCGAGGCCAAGGCGGCCAGCTCGGCAAGGCCGCGCGCGCTGGCCGTCTCGGCCGCGAGGACCACAAGGTCGGCGGCGCCCTGCAGCAGCACGGGCGTGCCGCGCCGGAGATCGGCGACCGCGCGATGGACGGCGCGGAGCCGCAGGATGGCCGGGTCGCTCACGACGCTGGCTGGGCTGGAGGAGGGTTCGGGCTGTGACATGCGCCGCGCCTTATGCCCGCCTGCCGGACCGGGCGCAAAGCGTCCTCGTTGCATATGACCCAGAAAGCACACTGGGCTGAATGGGCAACTTTCACGAATTTGTGTGCGACGAGGCCCGGATTACCCCAGCTTGAACGGTCATTGCCTGCGTTGTGGAAACAACAACCTATCACGATCGAGCTGTTCACCAAGAGTTGTGGTAAGGTGAATTGAAACTGGGGCCTGTCGGCGCCCCGCTGAGGGATTGAGAGCATGGCGGGCGAGCGGCCAATCTTAATTGTAGATGATGACGCGACTTTGCGTGAGACCTTGGTTGAGCAATTGGAGGTTGACGGGGAATTCATGGCGGCCGAGGCAGCCACGGTCAGCGAGGCCGAGGCGATGTTGACCAACCGGGACGCCCGGTTCGATGCCATCATCTTGGATGTGGGACTGCCCGACGGCGATGGGCGGGATTTGTGCTCGAATTTGCGCAAGCAAGGCCTGCGCATGCCGATCATCATGCTCACCGGCTCAGACGACGAGGCGGACGTTGTTCGCGGCCTCGATGCGGGCGCCAACGACTACATTGCCAAGCCATTCCGGCTTGCCGAGCTGCTCGCCCGTCTGCGGGCGCAGTTGCGGATCTTCGAAAACAGCGAAGACGCGGTTTTCACTATCGGGCCCTACACGTTTCGGCCCAGCGCCAAGCTGCTGCAGGAGCCGGTCAAGAACCGCCGCATCCGCCTGACCGAGAAGGAGGCGGCGATCCTGAAATTCCTTTACCGTGCCGGCACCCGCCCGGTCGCGCGGCAGGTCCTGCTCAACGAAGTCTGGGGCTATAACGCCAACGTCACCACGCACACGCTGGAGACGCACATCTACCGGCTGCGGCAGAAGATCGAGCCGGATCCAGGCAACGCGCGACTGCTGGTCACCGAAGGCGGCGGCTACCGGCTCGACCCGCTCGGAGTGGCGCCGGTCGCGAGCTGACCGGTCAGGCCGCCTTGGCCAGCGCCACGCCGCACGCGTCGAAGGCGGCGAACAGCTTGGCTTTTGCCTCGGCCGTCAGCTTCGTGTGCGGCGGGCGGATGTTCTCCCATTCCGCCTCGCCGGTGTGCCGGGCGACGAGGGCCTTGAGGCCGGGGATCAGCGACGCCGAGGTCACGGCGGAGCGCATCGCCGACAGCGTCTCCTGCGCCGCCGCCGCTTCCGGCCGGTTCCAGCTCACGTAGACCCTGGCGTTGACAGCGACGCTGACATTGCTCGCCGCCGAGATCGACCCGGCGCCGCCAGCCTGCAGCACCTGCAGCAGGTGGCCGTCATCGCCGCAATAGACCTCGAAGCCCTCGGCCGCAAAATGGTCGATGTAGGATTTGGTGTTCGACCAGTCGCCTGTGCTGTCCTTGATGCCCTGCATCGCGCCGGGATGGGCGCGTAGCAGCCGCTCGATCAGGCTGACCGTGATCGGCACCGCCGACTGCGCCGGGAAATGGTAGAAATACAGCTTCAGTGCCCCGCCGACGCGCTGGATCACCTCGCTGTAGTAGGCGAACAGCCCGTCCTCGCTCGGGTTCTTGTAGAAGAATGGCGGCAGCACCAGGGCGCCGCGACAGCCCAGCTCAGCCGCCCGCCTTGCCATGATCACCGTGTCGGTCAGCGCCGGCACGCCGACCCCCGGCAGCATTCGCGCCGTCGGCAACCCACGTTCCGCCAGGCCCTCCATCAGCGCCAGGCGCTCCGACAGCCCCAGCGAGTTGGCTTCGCCCGTCGTGCCGAGCACGCCGAGGCCGTTGCAGCCATTATCGATCAGCCAGCGGCAATGCGCGGCCATCAGGCCGAGGTCCACCGAAAGGTCTGGCCGCATCGCGGTCAGCACCGCCGCGTTCACCCCGCCATACAGCGCGTCCTGCATCATCGCCCGTTTCCCTTCCGTGTGCGCGGCATCTGGCCCGGCCAGTCCACGATGTAATGTTCCAGCATGCCCGCCCGCCGCTCGTCTACGGCCCGGCCGCGCACCGACACGCCGGCGCGATGCACCGTGTTCGGGTCGCCCGAGACCAGTGGGTGCCACCAGGCGAGGTCCTTGCCCTCGGCGACCCGCCGATAGGCGCAGCTCGGCGGCAGCCAATCGATGCTGGCCAGGCTTTCCGGCGTCAGTGCAACACAATCCGGCACCTGCTCGCGGCGGCGTTCATAATGCCGGCACTGGCAGGTGTGGCCATCGAGCAGCCGGCAGGCGACGTTGGTGAAGGAGAGTTCTTCCGTCGCCTCGTCACGCAGCTTGTGCAGGCAGCAGCGGCCGCAGCCGTCGCAAAGCGACTCCCACTGCTCGGCCGTCATGTGCTCGAGCTTCGTAGTTTTCCAGAACGGCGTGGCGCCAGCCATCGGCGAGTTATCGCAGAACCCGGCAAGCGGGGCTAGTTTGAACGGCGCGGCGACCCGCGCGTTGGCTTGGCAGTGTTTGCGTGGAGCCCGAGATGTCGCTGACCTATCCCCTGCTTGGTGCCGCCTTCGCCTTGGCCGGCGCCGACAAAGCCTCCGGCGACAAGGGTTATGAGCGGATGTTCCGGCATCTGGGCTGGTCGCGGCAGAGCGTGCAGGCGGTTGCGGCGGCGGAGATCACCGGGGGGGCGCTGCTCGCCTTCGCGCCGACGCGGCGGCTTGGCGCGGGCGTGCTCGCGATCACCAGCGCGGCCGTGCTGGTCACCGAATTGCAGCATCGCGAGGTCAAGCTCGCTGGGCCGCGCGCGCTGTTGCTGGGAGTGGCGCTGACCGCGCTCTTCTCGCCGCGCCGGGCCTGGTGAGCTGATCAGGCAGTCAGCACGCTCGCCTCGATGAGCTTCTGCGCGGATTGCGGGCACATCGGACGTCCGAGCAGATAGCCCTGGATCGCCGAAACTCCGTCCTCCTGCAGCAGCACGAGCTGGCCGTCGGTCTCGACACCTTCGGCGACCGTATCGAGGTCGAGCGCCCGCGCCATCTCGATGATGGCACGCACGAAGGCGCGGCTGCTTGGGTCGGTCTCGAGGTTGGCGACGAAGCTGCGGTCGATCTTTACCGCGTCGAAATCATAAGTCCGCAGGTAAGCGATCGAGGCATAGCCAGCCCCGAAATCGTCCAGCACCACCCCGATCCCCATGGCGTGGAATGCGCTGATGATGTCGCGGACCCGGTCATGATCGCCCAGCAGCACGGTTTCGGTGATCTCCAGCTCCAGGCGCTCTGGCGGCAGCCCGCTCCGGTCGAGGATGGCGCGCACCTCCTGGACCAAGTCTCCGGCGAAGAAATTCGTCGCCGACAGGTTCGAAGATATCTTGAGCGGTGTGGGCCAGCCGGCGGCGATTTGACAGGCTTGGTCGAGCATCCAGCGGTCGAGTTCGACGATAAGGCCGGTCGACTCCGCTTGCGGGATGAAGTCCGCCGGGTGCAGGGCGCCGCCATTGCCGTCGGGCCACCGGACCAGCGCCTCGAAGCCGCGCAAGCACTGGGTCGCGCCGGCGAAAATCGGCTGCAGCACCAGGGCGAACGGTTCGCGACCCGGCGGAAACAGGGCGTCGCGCAGCATGGTCCGCATTTCGTTGCGTCCGGCCGGCGCCGGGGCGCGCGCACCCGCGGCAAACCGTGTGCAACCGCCCCCGGATCGCTTCGCCTCCCACAGGGCGGCATCCATCTTTTGGATCAGGCCATCGCAGGATTGTGCATGGTCCGGGAATATCGCCACCCCGATCGAAACCCGCAGCGCCACGGCCTGCCGCTCGATCGCAAACGGCGCAATAATCGCTTCGTGAAACTGCGCGCAGAGCCGATACAGGTCCTGTGGCCCGCTAATGCCGTCAGCCAGCACCCAAAACTGGTCGCCGCCATAGCGGCAGACCAGACTGGCCGGCCCGGACACGCGCAGGAGCCGATCGGCCAGTTCGCACAGCGCGGCATCACCTCCGGCATGGCCGAACATGCTGTTGACGACGTTGAACCCATCGAGATCCAGTGAGAGCAGCCCCGCCTTGCACCCCGCAACGCCCAGCGCCGTGGCGAGCCGCTGGGTGAACGCGGCGCGGTTCAGCAGCCCAGTCAACGGATCACGGTCGGCCCGCTCACGCAGCTCGCGCTGGGCGGCGTGCAGCTCGAAGGCGCAGCCGGCGGCGAGGGCCACCTGCTGAAGCAATGCGAGCTGCCGCGCATCGCATTTACGAGGCGCCTGGTCGGCCACGCAGACGGCGCCCAGCATTTCGCCGCCTGGCCCCGCAATCGGCGCGGCGGCGTAAAAGCGCAGCCCGAACGGGCCGGTCACCAGCCGATCGGTGGCGAAGCGCGCGTCGTTCGCGGCGTCCGGCACGCAAAGCGTCGTCTCGGGATGCTGGATCGAATGGTCCCAGAAGGCATTTTTCCGCGACAGCTCGGCCACATCGAAACCGGCGTCTGCCTTGGACCATTGCTGGTCCTGGCCGACCGTCGCGATGGCGGCAATCGGCGCCGCAAAAATCCCCGAAGCAAGTTCGGCGAGGGCGTCCAGTTCCGGCGACCGCTCCCCAGCAGCAAGGAGGCCCGGCGCCGACCCGCCTGACCGTCCAGTCTCATCCACACACGGCGCAGGCGTCGGCATCACAAGACCTTCAATCGTTTATAAAGCGTTAATACGACGGTATGCCGTGTTGTAAGCGGCTTGCCAACCCCGGAATGCGCGGGACACCGCATTCGTGATGCAAACCGCGGCCCAAGGCTTGGCCAAACCGCCGTTCCGTCTGCGCCGGCGCGCTGAAATCGCTTGAGGCCAGCCCGGTTAAGAGTCGAACATAGGCTATAACAAGCGCCAGGGAGGACAGCATGGCACGAGTGGCTCTGGTTACCGGCGGCACCCGCGGTATCGGCGAGGCGATCAGCACCGAACTCAAGGAGGCGGGGCGACTGGTAGTTGCAAGCTACGCCGGCAATGATGCCGCGGCCGAGGCGTTCAAGCAGCAGACCGGCATTTCGGTCATTAAGTTCGACGCGGGCGACTTCGCGGCGTGCGAAGTCGCGGTCAAGCAGATCCACGACGAGCACGGACCGATCGAGATCGTGGTGAACAATGCCGGCATCACTCGGGATGCCACATTGTCTCGCCTGAGCCGCGATATGTGGGACGCGGTGATCGACACCAACCTGGGCAGCTGCTTCAATCTTTGCAAACTGACCTTCGACGGCATGCGGGCGAAGAAGTTTGGCCGGGTCGTCAACATCGGCAGCATCAACGGCCAGGCCGGCCAGTATGGGCAGGTCAATTACGCGGCCGCGAAATCAGGCATCCACGGCTTCACCAAAGCGCTGGCCCAGGAGGGCGCGCGTTTCGGCATCACGGTGAACGCGATCGCGCCGGGCTACGTCGATACGGAGATGGTCCGCTCGGTGCCCCCGGACGTGCTGACCAAGATCGTCGCGCGCATCCCGGTAGGCCGGCTGGGCCATGCCAGCGACATCGCCCGCGGCGTCGCCTTCCTGACCGCGGACGACGCCGACTTCATCACCGGTTCAACGCTGTCGATCAACGGCGGCCAGCATATGTACTAACCGTCCCGCGAGGGAGCGGGCTACTGCGGCGGTGCGGTTTTGACGAGTTCGGGCCTCTCGCGCATGCCGGCGAGCCATTTCTCGAGATTGGGCCGGCCCGGCCGCCACGGCTCATCGGCATAGCGGAAATCGAGATAGCCGAGCGCGCAGGCGACGCTGATCGTCCCGATGTCGAGATGCTCGGCAGGCGGGTCCTGCTCCAGCGCATCGAGCGCCCGGGCGACCGCGGTCTTGTGCCGGTCCACCGCGGCGGCGCGGCCGGCATCGTCGGTCCGGCCCTGCTCGCGCCGGCGCAGGATCGCTGCGTCCAAGATTCCGTCGGCAACCGCCTGCAACTTCAGCGCCCGCCAGCGCGCCGGCCCGGAATCCGGCACCAGCCCGCCTTCGCCGACCTCGTTGAGATACTCGCAGATGACCGGGCTATCGAACAATGCCAGCCCGTCCTCGGTCACCAGGCATGGCACTTTCGAGAGCGGATTGGCGTTCACCAACTCTGGAGGCGAACTCCACGGGTCGGTGGTGACGTTGGTGATCCGGTCGTCCAGGCCACAGGCAATGGCGCAAGCGAGGACTTTGCGGACGTAGGGTGAGGTTGCCGAGTAGAACAGCTTCACCGGAAATTGTCCTTTTGTTTGCGAATATGGCCGAGGCTCGCTGCATCGGGCGCCCGCAGGAACGGGTTCTCCGCCATCTCGGCGGCAAGCCGGCTCGGCACGGTCGGCCGGCCGTCGGCGCGCAGCCGGTCCACCTCGGCAGCCCGGTGCTGCAACGCCTGGTTATCCGGGTCGATGCTCAGCGCGAACCGGGCATTGCTTTGGGTGTACTCGTGGCCGCAGCAGACCAGCGTGTCGCCGGGAAGTTTGGCGAGCTTCTGCAAGCTCGAGAACATGTCGGCCGCCGTGCCCTCGATCAGCCGGCCGCAACCCAGGCTGAACAAGGTGTCGGCGCAGATCAGTACATCGCCTTGCGGGCAGAAATAGGCGATGTGGCCGATCGTGTGGCCTGGCGTGTCGATCACCTGCAGGAGGCTGTCGCCCAACGTCACGGTGTCGCCCTCGGACACTTCCTGGTCGAGCTTCGGCAGCCGCCGCCGGTCTGCCGCGGCGCCCACCACCTTGGCGCCGAACCGGTTGCGGACTGCGTCCACCCCGGCGATGTGATCGTCGTGGTGATGCGTGATCAGGATCATGTCGAGCCGGCCGCCCTCGTGCTCGACCGCGGCGATGCAGGCTTCGGCGTCGGCCGGGTCAACGATCGCGGTCTGCCCGGTCGTTTCGTCCCGCAGCAGCCAAGCGTAATTGTCCGACAGGATCGGGAGGGCGCGCGCCGAGAGGGGCATGGGAGCTCCGGGGAAGGTTTCCCCGAACCTGTCCCACCGCGTTGCGGAGTGCAAGGCATGCTATAGTGATCGCATGATCGCGGACGCGCACACGGCATCGCGTTTCTACGGGACGACCCGCGGGGGCGTCGCGTGCCGGCTGCTGCGCGAGCGGCTGATCCAGGTCTGGCCGGACCTGTCCGGGATGACGGTGCTCGGGCTGGGTTATGCGGCGCCGTATCTGCGGTCGTGGCATGGGCAGGCGGAGCGGTGCATCGCGGCCGTCCCGGCACAAGTGGGCACCGCGCGCTGGCCGGTTGCCGGCCCCAACCGGTCGTGCACCGTGCTGGAGGATGCGCTGCCGTTCCCGGACCTGTTCTTCGACCGCATCCTGCTGATCCACAGTCTCGAGGCGTCCGAGAATACGCGCGGCATGCTGCGCGAGGTCTGGCGGGTGCTGCGCGACGATGGACGGCTGCTGGTGGTGGCGCCGAACCGGGTCGGGCTGTGGGCGCATGTCGAAAGCACGCCATTCGGCTATGGGCAGCCCTATTCGCCGGGGCAGATCGGCCGGCTGCTGGCAGGCAGCCTGTTCCGGGTCGAGCGGCGGGACTTCGCGCTGTATTTGCCGCCGACCAAGCTGAGGCCGGTGCTGCGCAGCGCCCGGGTCTGGGAGCAGAGTGGGCGCTGGCTCGCGCCGCACCTCGCCGGGGTTACCGTCACCGAGGCGGTCAAGGACGCCTACGCGGCGCTGCCGCTTGGCCGCGGCCGCACGCGCCGGGTCGTATTGGGAGAAGCGGCTTAGCGGCTTCCCTTTCTCCGGACCGCTGGTAAAGACGCGCGTGCTTTTCAACTCGCAGGCCTTTGTTCTGGCCTTCCTTCCCGTGGTGCTGATTGCCTATTACGCGGCGCCGGGCCGGCCGGGACGGCAGGCGGTGCTGGTCGCGGCCTCGCTCGCCTTTTACGGCTATTGGGATTGGCGGTTCGTCCCGGCGCTGGCGCTGCTGACACTCGTCAATTGGGGTATGGTCCAATGGTACGGGGCGACGCGGCGCGATGCCGTGCTGGTATTCGGCATCGTGCTGAACCTCTGCGTGCTGGGCGTCTTCAAATATGCGAACTTCATCGGCGCCAACGTCGCGGCGCTGCTGAATACCGGCTTCACGCCGTTCAGCATCATCCTGCCGCTTGGGATCAGCTTCTTTACCTTCCAAAAAATCTCTTACCTGATCGACTTGCGCCGCGGCGAGAAGCACATCTACGGGCTGCTGGAGTTCTTTGCCTTCGTCACCTTTTTCCCGCAGCTCATCGCCGGGCCGATCGTTCGCCATAACGAGATGATCCCGCAATTCCGCGCCGACCCGCATGGGCCAGCTCTGTGGGAGAACCTGTCGCGCGGCCTGGTGCTGTTCACCATCGGCTTTGCCAAGAAGGCGGCGGTCGCCGACACCGCGGCGCTGGTCTGCGACCCGCTCTTCGCTAAGGCGGGGCTGGGGCATTTGAACGCGGCCGAGGCCTGGGTGGCCGCCGGGTCCTATGCGCTGCAGATCTACTTCGATTTCTCCGGCTATTCGGACATGGCAATCGGGCTCGGCCTGATGTTCGGCCTGCGCTTGCCGTTCAATTTCGCCGCGCCGTATCGGTCGGCCAGCATCCGCGAGTTCTGGCGGCGGTGGCACATCACCCTGTCCCGCTTCCTGCGCGACTACGTCTACATCCCGCTGGGCGGCAATCGGCACGGCGGCCTTGCGCAGACGCGCAACGTCGTCGCCACGATGCTGCTGGGCGGGCTGTGGCACGGCGCGGCCTGGACCTTCGTCGCTTGGGGCGGAATGCACGGAGTGGCGCTGGCGGCGAATGGCGCCTGGGACCGGACGGGGCGCCGCATGCCGGCGCCGCTCGGCTGGGCGCTGACGCTGCTCTTCGTGCTGTCCGCCTGGGTGCTGTTCCGCGCGCCGGACTTCGGCACCGCACTGCGCGTGTTCGCGGCGATGGCGGGGGTGGACGGGATCGGCCGGGTGCGGGTGCATGATGCCTGGGTGATGCTTGTGGCCGTCGCCGCGGCGCTATTCGGGCCGACCAGCCAGGACTTCGCCCTCGAGCAATTGCGGCCGTCGGCCATCATGGCGATCCCGGCGGCGGCGGCGCTGGTCGGACTGGTGCTGCTCGCCGGCGGACGCGTTCCGAATGAATTCATCTACTTCCAATTCTGATCGCTGGCGGCGCTTCGCCCGGCTGTTCCTGATCACAGCCGCTTCACTCCTCGCGATCCTCTATCTGTTCGTCGTGATCGTCGATCCGTGGGACACGCTGCCACTCTCGCCGCCGTTCCCCCGCGTGCCGATCAGCACCAATGCGCGCTACTCCTTCCCGGCGTTGGCCCGCAGCCCCGACTTCGATTCGATCGTGCTCGGGACCTCGACGGCCCGGCTGCTGCAACCGGCGCAGCTCGATCCGGAGTTCCACGCGCGGTTCGCCAACCTGGCCATGAACAGCGCCACCGCTTATGAGCAGAGCCGGCTGTTCGACGTGTTCCTGCGCACCCATCCCAGCCCACGCGTCGTGATCGTCGGGATCGATGCCGAATGGTGCGACCCGGCGCCCGAGCGCTACACCCCGCGGCCATTCCCCGAGTGGATGTACCGGACCAATTTGTGGCCCGCGTATCGGGAAATGCTGACCCCCTACGCTGTCCAGGAGGCGGCGAACCAGTTCGCCGTGATGATCCACCTCAAGAAGCGCCGGTACGGGCTGGACGGCTACACCAGCTTCGTGCCCGAGGAGTCGCAATACGATCGCGCCCGGCGCGACGCCGCCTTTGCGCGCTGGCCGCTTCCCGGCCTGACCCCGCCTCCGCCGGGCGCGCGGGCCGATTTTCCAGCGCTCGCCCTACTCGGCCAGATGCTCGGGGCCTTGCCGGCCTCGACCCGCAAGGTATTGTTCTTCACGCCCTACCAGCGCGAATTGCAGGGCGAGCCCGGCAGCGAAACCGCCTGGCGCTGGGCCGAATGCAAGCGTGCCGTAGCGCTGATCGCCGCCGAAAACGGGGCGGAGGCGCTGGATTTCATGATCCCGAGCGCCATCACCCTAAACCGGGACAATTATTGGGACCCGTTGCATTACCGCGTGCCGATCGCGGCCGAGCTTGCCGAGGCGCTGGCGAAGGGCGAGTCGCGGGATGCGGTGCGCCTGACCCGGTAGCGTCGTGACCTCGCCGGGCACGGCGCGGGCAGCTACCCTGGCGACATGCCGAATCGACTGCAAGATCTCTACTGGACGGAGCTTGTGCAACTTCGGATCGATTGCCAGTACATGCGCCGTTACCGCGACTCGCTTAACCGCGTCCTGACTTGGTTTGCCACGGCGCGAGCGATTGTTTCCGTTGGGGCACTCGCGACATGGGCCGTGGTGAAGGGGCATCCGATGGTCTGGGGTGGTGTGTATGGGGCGGAGCCCGAGAGATGAACAAAATTCTGCACGTTTACACGAAGGACGGCAGCCTACCCCGGAGCTCCCTGCGCATTCCTGCCGGATGGCGCGAAGGAGCCCCGGCCCGCTCCCTCGCGCCATCCGGCCACTTCTTCCGGCGCGCAAAGTGGCAACGAAGGTGAAACGCCCTCCTCCTCGGAGACCGGGCGCTCTCCGTCTTAGTACTGCGAATCAGCATTCCGGGACACCTGGGATCGCCGACGTTCTGGGCCGTAGTGCGAAAGTTTCGGGTCAGAACACAAGACCCGCATTGCGGCTCGGGCCGCAAGCAAGCATTGTTGCCGCGCAATGGCGACCCTACCCGATTCCATCGCCTTGCCGCATGGACCGGCCCCGGTCACATGGCGGCGCAGCGCGCGGGCGCGACGGATCAGCCTGCGGATCGAGCCGCGGGCCGGCGCGGTCGTGGTCACGCTGCCGGCGCGGGCGAGTGCGGCCGCCGGCCAAGCGTTGCTCATGGCCCATCAAGGCTGGGTGGCGGAACGGCTCGCCCGGCTGCCGCAACCGATTGCCCTGCAGCACGGCGCCGACCTGCCGATCGGCGGCAAGCTGCACCGGATCATCCACCGGCCCGGCGCCCGCGGCGGCGCCTGGCTTGAGGACGGCGCCCTGCACGTGACGGGCGAGATGGCATTCCTGCCCCGCCGGGTCGTCGATTTCCTACGCGCCGAAGCCAGGCGTCAGCTTGCCGCGACGGCCATGAGCAAGGCCGGCACGGCGGGTCTGCCGGTGCGCCGCGTGGTGGTCAAAGACACCACCAGCCGCTGGGGCAGTTGCACCGCGGAAGGTACGTTGATGTTTTCCTGGCGGCTGATCATGGCGCCGGCTCATGTCCAGGACTATGTCGTGGCGCATGAGGTCGCGCATTTGCGCCACATGAACCACAGCCGCCAGTTCTGGGCGCTGACAAGCCAACTCACGCCGCATCGCCGCGCGGCGACTGCCTGGCTTACGGCGCATGGCGCCGGGCTGATGCGAGTGGGGTAGGCGCGGCGCCGAGTGAACCGCATTATCTTGCGTCACCGCCCGTTCCGGGCCCTGCTCGCCTCCGCCTCGCTCGACCAGTTCGCCGCCGCGGCGCTGAGCGTGCTGTTGGGCTTCCAGGTCTACGAGGTCACGCACAACCCGTTTGATCTCGGCCTGCTCGGCCTCGTCCAGGCCATCCCAGGCGTCACCTTGGTGCTGTACGGCGGCCATATCGCGGACCGGCATCGGCGCCGGCAAATCCTGCTCGGCACGACCTCGTGCCTCACCCTGCTCGCGCTGGCCTTCGCCGCGCAGTCCTATTCCGGCCCATCCTTCGGCATCCTGCTGCTGCTCGGCTTCCTCTATGGCGTGGTCCGCGCCTTTGACGGGCCGGCCTCCTCGGGGCTCGAGGCGCAAGTCGTGCCGCTCGCCCATGTCATGCCCGGCGTGGCGCTGATGGCGACCACCACCCGGCTCGCCGGCGTGCTGGGCCCGGTCGCTGGCGGCTTTGCCTGGACGCTGCTCGGCCCGGCCGGGACCTACGCCGCGATCGCCGTGCTGTTTGCCGGCAGCGGGCTCTGCCTGCTGTTCGGCGTACCGGACCAGATCTCGCCGCGCATTGCGGATGACGGCCAGAACGTCACCGCACGCATCGCCGAGGGCCTGCGCTACGTGTTTCACGACCAGATCCTGCTCGGCTCGATGGCGCTGGACCTGTTTGCGGTGTTCTTCGGCGGCGCCACCGCGCTGCTGCCGGTGTTCGCGACCGACATCCTGCATGTGGGACCCGTCGGCTTCGGGCTGCTGCGCTCGGCCAGCGCCGGCGGCTCGCTCGCAGCCGCGCTGATGGCCGGCCGCTTGCTGCCGCAGCGTCAGGCGGGCAGGGCGCTGCTCTCCGTCATCGGCGGGTTCGGGGTGAGCATGGTGGTGTTCGGCCTGTCGCGAAATCTCGCGCTGTCGCTGCTGTCCTTGTTCATTGCCGGGCTGTGCGACGGCACCAGCGTCGTGATCCGGCGGGCGATCTTGCGGCTCGCGTCGCCGGACCCGATGCGCGGGCGGATCGCGGCGGTCAAATCGGTGTTCGTCGGCTCGTCGAACGAGCTTGGCGCGTTCGAGAGCGGCATGGCCGCCGCGCTGATCGGCGCGGCGCCAGCGGTCTGGGCGGGCGGGCTGGTCACGCTCGGCATCGTCGCCCTCACCGCCTGGCGCGCGCCGCTGCTGCGGCGGCTCGATTTGGTGCGGCTGGCCGAAGTTACCTGATGGCCGTCGCAATCTCGTGAAACAGGTGCGCCGGCAAGGTGCTGCCGGTCACGCCGTGCATCGGCCGGTTGTCGTCGTTGCCGACCCAGACGCCGATCACCGTGTCGCCCGCCACGCCGATGAACCAGGCGTCGCGATAGTCCTGCGTGGTCCCGGTCTTGCCCGCGACGAACTTACCTGGGATCGCGGCGGCCCGGCCGGTGCCGCGTGACACGACAGCTTGCAGCATGCGCACCATCTCCGCGTCGAGGTCCGAGTCCACGACGCGCTGCGGCGGCTCGCGGGCGATCGGGACGGGATGCTTGTCCGCATCGACCCGCTCGATGCCGGTGGGCGTGACCAGCATCCCGCCGTTGAACAACCCCGCATAGGCGGCCGACAACTCCATCAACCCGACCTCCCCGGTGCCCAGCGCGAGCGACAGATCGTCCGGCAGCGTATCCGTGATCCCGAGCCGCCGTGCGACCTCGGCGGCCACGCGCGGGCCGCCTTCCTGCTGCAGCAGCCGCACCGAGACGGTGTTGAGCGACTCCGCCAGCGCCTCCTCGAGGGTGACCTCGCCACGATAGCTGTGCTCGATGTTTTGCGGACTCCAATTGCCGATGCGGATCGGCCCATCCAGCACGAGATCGTCCGGCTGCATGCCGTGCTCGAGGGCGCCGAGCCAGACGAAGGGCTTGAACGCGGAGCCGGGCTGCCGCCGCGCCGCGACGGCGCGGTTGAACGGGCTCGTACGGTAGTCGCGGCCGCCGACCATGGCGCGGACCGCGCCGGTCGCCGCGTCCAGCACGATCACCGCGCCCTGGCTCGCCCCGGCGGCCACGCCGGGCCCATCGAGCATCGCGTCGAGCCGGGCCTCGGCAATCGATTGCAGCCGGCTGTCGAGCGTCGTGTGGATGACCGCATCGGCGCCCGGCGGGATCACCGCGTCCGAGGCGTCGGCCACCCAGTCGGCGAACCAGCCGGCGGTGGCCGGGCGGGGCGGGAAGGCGATCTTGGCGGCGGCGGCCTCGGCTTCCGCTTTGGTGATAACGCCAGTTTCCGCCATCGCTTGCAGGACCTCGCGCCCGCGCGCGGCGGCGGCCGCCGGGTCGGCGCGCGGGTTGATGCGCGACGGCGCCCGCGGCAACCCGGCCAGCACTGCTGACTGCCATAAGTTGAGATTGCGCGCGGAAATCCCGAAATACAGCCGCGCGGCAGCGTCCACGCCCCAGGCGCCGCTGCCCAGATAGACCCGGTTGAGCCAGATCTCGAGGATCTCCTGCTTGCTGAACGTATGTTCGAGCCAGAGCGTCAGCATCAGCTCCTGCACCTTGCGGCGCAGCGTGCGGGCGTTGGTCAGGAACAGGTTTTTGGCGACCTGCTGGGTGATGGTGGAGCCGCCCTGCACCAGCCGGCGCGACGTCAGATCGACCCACATCGCGCGGGCCGTGCCGATCAGGTCGATGCCGAAATGCGAGTAGAACCGCCGGTCCTCGATGGCGACCGCGGCCTCGGGCAGGTATTTTGGCAGGTCGGCCAGGCGCAGCGGCTCGCCGACGACGTCGCCGAAGGTCGCGAAAGTCTGGCCATTGCGATCCTGCAAGGCCAGGCCCGGCCGGCGCGCGGCATCCAGCGCCGTCTCCGGCCGCGGCAGGTCGCGCGCCAGCCAGATCAGCGCGATGCCGAGCGCCAGTCCGCCCCAGATCGCGCCGATGATGCCCCAGCGCAACAGGCGCCAGACGCGTCGGCGGCGCCTCGGGACGGGGAGCGGGCGCGCGGTGCGAAGGCTGGGCGCAGCCATCGCCTCAATCGTTCATGCTATCGGCAGCACGGCGCCGAGGCGGTCGAGGCGTCCACAACAGACCAAACCCAGGCGGCGCATGCGGCGGACCATGCGCGACGCCGGCGCGCCGCGTCAACGGCTTGGCACGCCGCATGCCGGCCTGGTATTGCTCCAAGCGCCGCCGTGCCCGCCTGGCGGAATTGGTAGACGCAGCGGACTTAAAATCCGATGTCCGTGAGGGCTTGCCGGTTCGAGTCCGGCGGCGGGCAGTCCCTGTCTACTTGGCGGGCTACTTGGCGGGCTCCACGGCGTAGTCCGCGTCGCTCACGTGCTCCAGCCAGGTCACGACCGTGCCATCCAGGCTCTCCTGGATCGCGAGATGCGCCATGCCTGTGGTGGGCGCGGCACCGTGCCAATGCTTCTCGCCCGGCGGGATCCAGACCGTGTCGCCGGGACGGATCTCGCGGACCGGGCCGCCCGAAGTTTGCGCGCGCCCAACTCCGGTCAGGACGTACAGGGTCTGGCCAAGCGGATGCGTGTGCCACGCGGTCCGGGCGCCCGGCTCGAAGCTGACGCGGGCGGACCTGACCCGGGCGGGCGCGGGCGCCTCGATCACCGGGTCTTGCCAGACTGTGCCGGTGAACCAATCTGCCGGGCCGCGCCGGGTCGCATGCGTGCCTACCGTTGTGATGTCCATCCTGACCTCCGCCGATCTGCCGGCCTTCGCAATCGTGTCCAGGCCGGGCGCCAACTGCGTACCCTTCGGCTGTGTCTTCTGACAGATTTCCACCGACCTTGGGAGGTGCTGCTGCTGGGGCGGATGCCGAGATGACATCCACGCAGCCTGCGCCAAGGATCGCAGTCCCGAGCAAGATGATTGATCCGCCGCTCCCTGCCTCGGTATGGAAGGCCAGCCAAATTGCGGCCCTAGGCCAATCTCGCGGAGAAGCATGACCGTCTACGTCTGTACCGCCTGCGGCACGTCCTATCCGGGTGCCGCCTCGCCGCCGGAGCGCTGCCCGATCTGCGATGACGAGCGGCAATATGTCCCCGCATCCGGCCAATCCTGGATTGGCCGGCCGGCCCTGGCGGAGGGCCACCGCAACGCTTGGCAGGAGCACGAGCCCGGTCTGCTGAGCATGCAGACCATTCCGGCCTTCGCGATCAACCAACGCGCTTTCATCGTGCGAACCCCGGCGGGCAACATCCTCTGGGACTGCATTGCCCTGCTCGACACAGCGACCGAGGCGCTGGTGCGCGGCCTCGGCGGCCTGCACGCCATCGCGCTGTCGCACCCGCACTATTATACGACGATGCAGGATTGGGCCGAGGCCTTCGACGCCCCGATCCACGTGCACGAGGCCGACCGGGGATGGATCATGCGACCGCATCCAGCGATTCGGCTCTGGGCGGGCGAGCGGCTGGAGATCGCGCCGGGCGCCACATTGGTCCGGGTTGGCGGCCATTTCCCCGGCGGGACCGTACTGCTCTGGGAACAGGGGCCGGGCGTGCTGCTGCCGGGCGACATCGTCCAGGTCACGCCAGGAGCCCGCCGGGCCTCGTTCATGTGGAGCTACCCGAACCTGATACCGCTGCCGGCCGCAGAGATCCGGCGGCTCGCCGCCGTCCTCGCCGGGCTGCGCTACGATCGCATTTACGGCGCCTTCAAGGGGCAGGAGGTGCTTCGCGACGGTCCGGCCCTCGTCGACCGGTCGGCGGCGCGCTACGTGGAGCTTCTCGAGGGCGCCCCGCGTTGAGCGCGGGAGCTGAGGAGTGGCTGCTGCAACGGCGCCCGCACCGCCTGGCGGGCATGGACCCGGCTGCGCGCCAGCGCAATTCCGGCGAGACAGGCGCTGAACGGCAGCAGCCAGATCATGCGGCCCTCGTAGCGCCCGAACACGCCGCCCAGCGCCCCGGTCGTGAACGCGTTGGCCAGCAAGCCGGTCAGGACGGTCAGAACCAGCGTGCCTGGCGCGTAGAGACCGGCGGAAAGGCACCGCCATGCGAGGAAGATGCCAATCAGCAGACTGGCGACCGCCACGGCCGCGTGGGTCTCGTTGATCGGCCGGAGCAAATTGTCTCCGAGCAGGCCCCGGAATTGCAGCGTCCCTCCGGCGTCCCGCGCGATGAACGGGAATAGCTCTTCCATGTTCACCCAGGTGATGGGGTCAAACTCCATGCCAGACTGGATGGTGACGAGCTGTCGCGCCGTGTTCTCCAGCATGTGGGACGCGACCTGTAACGGGTAGGTTTTGATCGTGCCGCGGACGATGGCGCCGGCTTCGGCATCGACCCGCTCATAGTCCGCATGGGGCAGGCGCATCATCCAGCGCCAGAGGATCTTGTTCTCCGTGTCCGGCAGGTCGGCGAGGTGGGTGCAAAGGTAATACTTCTGCTGCCCGCAGCTTTCCTCGAGATAGTCCCTGCCGGGCCCGTCGGCGATCAGCCGCGCCATGAGATGTGGCGGGCTCTTTGGCGTCAGCGTGAGCTGCCGATACAGCACGGCCGAGAATAGCAAGACCCCGCCGAGTGCGAGCAGCAGCGGAAGGCAGGCAAGCGCCGGCCGGATCATCGGGCGGCCGCGCTTCCAGAAGGCCCAAGCGAGCATCCAGACCAGGGACACGGCGGCGCCAATGGCGAGATGGGTCAGATGGAACGAGATGGCGGCTGTGCCGAGCAGCACGAGATAGACGGTCTCGCCGAGGGTCAGCCGGTCCCGGCAAAATGCCAGAAGGTAAATCGTCAGCACGACAACCCCGGCGAACACGTCCGGCAGCACGTGCGACACGTACCATGACACCGGGGTCAGCACGGCCAGCGCGGTGGTCACCACCAGCAGACCGGACGGGCGCAGCCGGGCGCCCACGGCGCGCGCCGTCAGGTAAATCAGATGAACGAGGACCAACCCCTGGACCAGCAGGACCGGCCAGACCGTGTGCTCCCAATGCAGGAACTCGATCGCAGACCCGTAGAAGACCGGGCGCGTGTTGTTGGGAGACCACAGCCGGATCAGTTGATACCCGTCGGCGAGGTAATCGCGCGTGTCCGGATAGATGATCGGGCCACCATTGATCAGCGCGACCGCGCAGAGCAGGACGGCGCCGCCGGCGAGCGTGACCGCCCAGAGCGGTAGCGAAGGCAACGATCGGACGTTCATAGCCAGAAGCTACCGGCGCAACTCGGACCCGGCTAGGCAATCAAGTCACAATAAACTCGGGGGGACCCTAGTGTCTAGCTGACGACCGGCCGCCCTGCCGTTAGGGTGGGGCGCGTGATCGCGGGGTGTTGCATGACCGGTCAGGGCTCGCATGGCTGATTCCGCTGCGCGCGAGGCGATTTGCCGGCTCGGGGCGAGCATCTTCCAACGCGGCCTGACCTTCGGCAGCTCCGGCAACATCAGTGTGCGGCTAGATGATGGTTGGCTGATGACGCCGACCAATTCCTCCTTGGGCGAGCTTGATCCAGCGCGGATGTCTCGGCTCGACGCTTCGGGGCGGTTCGTCTCCGGCGATCCGCCCACGAAAGAGGACTTCCTGCACCGGGTCATGTACGAGGGCCGCCCGGATGCCGGCGCGGTGGTGCATTTGCATTCGACCCACTCGGTGGCCGTCTCCTGCCTGGCCGATGTCGACCCGGCGGACGTGCTGCCGCCCATCACCGCCTACTACATCATGCGGATCGGCCGGCTGCCGCTCGTCCCGTATTTCCCGCCCGGCGACACGCGGCTGGCCGAGGCGGTGCGGCCGCTCGTGGGCAAGCACCATGCGGTTCTGCTGGCCAATCACGGCCCGGTGGTGGCCGGGACGTCGCTCTCGGCCGCGGCCGGGGCAATGGAGGAGCTGGAGGAGACGGCGCGCCTGTTCCTGATGCTGCGAGGCCATCGGGTGCGCCACCTCACCGCGGAACAGGTCGACGAGCTGCGCCAGAAGTTCGGCTGAGCCGATCAGGGCGTGACTTGCACGCCCTTCCAAAAGGCGACGCGATCACGAATGTTGGCCGCGGCGGCCTTCGGTTCCGGATAGTACCAGACCGCGTTCTCGTTAACCGCGCCATCCACGCTCACGGAATAATACTGCGCCGTTCCCTTCCAGGGACAGACGCTGGTGTGGCTGCTCGGCTTGATGAGTGAAGGGTCGAGGCTGGCGGAGGGGAAATAGGCATTCCCCTCCACCGTCACGATATCGTCACTCTCCGCCAGGGTCTTGCCGTGCCAGGCGGCCTTCACTCGACGGTTTCCGGCTCGCGCTCGGCCCCGCCCTCGTCGCCGTCGCCTTCCGCCTTCGCGGGAGGCGGCGCCGCCTCGGTGAACTCGAATTCGAGCTTGCTATCCTTCAGCGTGACCTTGACCGCACCGCCCTTGACGAGGCGGCCGAACAGCAGCTCCTCGGCCAGCGGCTTCTTGATGAATTCCTGGATGACCCGGCCGAGCGGCCGCGCGCCATACAGCCGGTCATAGCCGCGCTCGGCCAGCCACTCCTTGGCCGCCGAAGACAGCTCGATGGTCACATTGCGGTCGGCAAGCTGCGCCTCGAGCTGCATGACGAACTTTTCGACCACGCGGCCGACGATCTCCGGGGTCAGCCCGGCGAAGGTGATGGTCGCATCCAGCCGGTTGCGGAACTCCGGCGTGAACAAGCGCTTGATCGCCTCCTCGTCCTCACCGACGCGGGCCTCGCGACCGAAGCCGATCGCCTCCTTGGCCATGTCGGACGCGCCGGCATTGGTGGTCATGATCAGGATGACGTTGCGGAAGTCGACGACCTTGCCGTTGTGGTCGGTCAGCTTGCCGTGGTCCATCACCTGCAGGAGGATGTTGAACAGGTCCGGGTGCGCCTTCTCGATCTCGTCGAGCAGCAGCACGCAATGCGGATGCTGGTCGATCGCGTCGGTCAGCAAGCCGCCCTGGTCGAAGCCGACATAGCCCGGTGGCGCGCCGATGAGCCGGGAAACGCTGTGGCGCTCCATATACTCGCTCATGTCGAACCGGGTCAGCTCGATGCCCAGCGTCGAGGCGAGCTGGCGGGCGACCTCGGTCTTGCCGACGCCGGTCGGGCCGCTGAACAAGTAGCAGCCGATCGGCTTCTCCGCCTCGCGCAGCCCGGCGCGCGACAGCTTGATCGCCGCCGCGAGGGCTTCGATCGCCTTGTCCTGACCGAACACCATGCTCATCAGGTCGCGCTCGAGATTGCGCAGCGTCTCCTTGTCGTCGGCGGAGACCGACTTGGGTGGGATGCGGGCGATCTTGGCGACGATCTCTTCCACGTCGCGCAAGGTCACCATCTTGCGGCGCTTGCCCTCGGGCTGCAGCATCCGGCTGGCGCCGACCTCGTCGATCACGTCGATCGCCTTGTCCGGCAGCTTGCGATCGTTGATATATTTCGCCGACAGCTCGACCGCGCCGCGGATCGCCTCCTCGGTGTAGCGGACTTTGTGGTGCTTCTCGTAGTTGGTCTTCAGGCCGCGCAGGATCTTGACCGCATCCTCGAGCGTCGGCTCGTTGACGTCGATTTTCTGGAACCGGCGCACGAGCGCGCGATCTTTCTCGAAATAGTTGCGGTATTCTTTATAGGTCGTGCTGCCGATGCAACGCAGGTTGCCGGAAGCAAGCGCCGGCTTGAGCAGGTTGCTCGCGTCCATGGCGCCCCCGCTGGTGGCGCCGGCGCCGATCACGGTGTGGATCTCGTCGATGAACAGGATCGAGCCGGGATGCGCCTCGAGCTCGGTCACGACGGCCTTCAGCCGTTCCTCGAAGTCGCCGCGATAGCGGGTGCCGGCGAGCAGCGCGCCCATGTCGAGAGCGAAGATCGTGCTCTTTGCCAACACTTCGGGCACGTCGCCTTCGACGATCCGCTTGGCGAGGCCCTCGGCGATCGCCGTCTTGCCGACGCCGGGATCGCCCACGTAGAGCGGGTTGTTCTTGGTGCGGCGGCATAGGATCTGGATCGTCCGCTCGATCTCGATGTCGCGGCCGATCAGCGGATCGATCTTGCCCGCGGCGGCCTTCTTGTTGAGGTTGACGCAATAGTTGGAAAGCGCGTCCTGCGCACGGCGGCCGGGCTTCTCCTCACGCTCGTTCTCCGCGGCACCCTCCTCTTTCGCGCCTTGCACTGGACGCTGCGTGGTGCGGCCGGGTGCCTTGGCGATTCCGTGACTTATGAAGTTAACGGCATCCAGCCGAGTCATGTCCTGCAATTGCAAGAAATAAACGGCGTGGCTCTCGCGCTCGCTAAACAGGGCGACGAGGACGTTGGCGCCGGTGACTTCGTCGCGTCCGGAACTTTGGACGTGGATCGCGGCGCGCTGCACGACGCGCTGGAATCCGGCGGTCGGCTTTGGGTCGCCGGCGCGGTCGGTGGCGAGGCCCGACAAGTCCTTATCGAGGAACTCGCCGAGGTCCTGGCGCAGCTTGTCGAGATCGACACCGCACGCGCGGAGCACGGTTGCCGCGTCGCTGTCATCGGCCAGGCCGAGCAGCAAATGTTCCAGGGTGGCATACTCGTGCCGGCGCTCACTCGCGAGGGAGAGGGCGCGGTGCAGCGTCTGCTCAAGGTTGCGAGACAACATTCAATGACGCTCCTTCGCGCTGTACCTCAGTTCCCCGCCTTGCAAAAAGGCGGCCATCCCAAGGCCAGTTCGTTGAACACAACTAGATTGGATCACGAGGCTCAGCCTGCCAGGCTCATTCCTTCTCAATGGTACACTGCAGGGGATGCTGATTCTGCCGGGCGAGGTCCATCACCTGCGTCACCTTGGTCTCGGCGACCTCATATGTATAGGCGCCGCACACGCCGACACCGCGGCGATGCACGTGCAGCATGATGCGCGTAGCCTCCTCACGGGTCTTCTGGAAAAACCGTTCCAGCACGTGCACCACAAACTCCATCGGCGTGTAATCGTCGTTCAACATGAGGACTTTGTACATCGCCGGCTTGCGAGTCTTCGGCCGTGCCTTGACCACTACGCCGGTATTCGGTCCCTCGCCGTTGCCGCGCTTGTCGTTGTCGCTCATCCGTCCTGACATCCTGGCCGCAAGCACCGCTGCCATCACGCAAGGTGCCGCGGTGGCACCCATGGAGCGTGTGTGGCTCCAAAGCACAGCATATCGGAATGCGGGGCGCGGGGAAAAGGCTTCGCTTTGGGTTGCCCGGATATTCGCCTGGGGATCTTTAGAAAGCTTGAACGAAAAACGGCCCGGAGCAGCGCCCCGGGCCGTTCAACGTCTCGCCGTGTGAAACGGCGGAGCCGAGTCGCTAAGTTTAGGCGGCGGGCTTGAAGCTCTCGACGGCGAGCGTCATGCGGCTGGCGATCGGCTGCATCGCCTGCTCGGCGAGCTTGAACGAGGTCTCGGTGATCTGGCCGCTCTGCGCCATTGCCTTCTCGAAGGTCGAGCGGGCGAGCGAGGCCTGGAGATCCATCGCCTCCTTGATCGAGCGGACCGTGGTCATCGCCCGGAAGGTCGACATCGTCTCGTCCATGGCGGCCTGGGCATTGGCGGCCATCTGCTTGGTCAGGTCCTGCAGCCCGGTGGCGACAATCTGGCTGGACTTGACCAGCGCCTCGACGTTGCCCTGGCCGAAAGTGATGAACTGCTCTGCGGTCTTCATGGTCTTTTTCCCTTTTAGACGGGCGAGTGCCCGCGTGTTGGTTCAGGCGTTGCGCCCCAGCACCTGGCGTCCTCCCGGGTTTGCTGCAGTGCAATAAAACGGTTATGGTAACGCCGTCCGGTTGAGTCAATGCGTTTTTGTGCAGTGCACAAAGCGCTTGACGCAGTGCTTGCCGCCTGGTGGCGCTCCTGCATTAACGATTCGCTGATAAAGCAAGGCTATAAGAGGCTAATCTGCCACGAAACATACTGGACAATATGCCTGCCAGACCCGTACAGTGCGCCCGCCAACGACGGGGGATGGGCTGGATGCGATTCGAGTACTTGCGGCGGCGTGCCGCAATCCGGCTCGTGCTGCTGTTCGCCGTGTTTGTGGTCGCGCTGGCTGGATTGGACCGTGTCGCTTTCGCGCAGGTCGGCTCTGACCGCTACGCGTCGATCGTGATCGACGCGCAGAGCGGAAACGTTCTGGAAGCGGCCAACCCGGACGATTACCGCTATCCCGCCAGCCTGACCAAGCTGATGACGATCTATCTGCTGTTCGACGAGATGCGCGCTGGCCGGTTGACCCTGAACGATCTGGTCCCGGTCTCCGCCGCGGCGGCGGCGATGCCGCCCACCAAGCTCGGCCTGGTCCCCGGCATGACGCTGACCGTCGAGCAGGCCCTGCTGGGGCTGGTGACCAAGTCAGCCAACGACGCGGCCGCGGCGCTCGGCGAGATGATGGGCGGCGACGAGGAGCATTTTGCCGAGATGATGACGCTGCGCGCCCATTCGCTCGGCATGACGCATACGACGTTCCGCAACGCCTCCGGGCTACCAGATTGGGGGCAGGTTTCGACGGCGCGGGATTTGGCGATCCTGGCCCGGCATCTCATCCAGGATTTTCCCAACTACTATTACATTTTCAGTACACCGTATTTCCAATTCCACGGGCGCATGGAGCTCAATCACCAGCGCATGCTGCAAACCTACCCGGGGGTCGATGGGCTGAAGACGGGCTATATCGAGGCTTCTGGCTACAACCTGGTAGTCTCGGCATTGCGCAGCAATGTGCGCCTGATCGGGGTGGTGCTGGGCACCGCGAATGGCGGCGAGCGGGACATGCATATGACTTCGCTGCTCGACCAGGGGTTCGAACGGATGGGCGTGGCGCCGGTCCAGATTGCCCGCCAGGAACCGTCACCGTATCGGCTGCCGCTGCTCGGCGTGGCGCATGCCGCGCCCCTGCCGCCGCGCAACTGGCCAGTCTCGATGGCTGCGATGCGGCCGGGTCATCCGCGCTATGGCAAGGCGTACGCCCCGTACCGGGCGCCGGCGCGCCGAGTGCAGGATTATCGGCCGGTGGTTCCGCTCTATCGGCCGCTGGCGCCGACGGTGCATCGGCCACCTTACGGCTATGTCGAATATGTGTCGCCCGCGCGCCCGACGCGGGTCCCGCCGACCCGGACAGCGCATAGCCCGGCAGGGGGCCGCTACCCGAGCTGAGAAGGCGCGCGGCCGCGGCTTCGGATTAGCGCTGCGCTGACATGGGAAATGCCGCCCTTGCGCGCCCGGCAAGGCCTGCGCATCTTGCATATTCGACTTCAAGGGACCGACTGCACATGGACGGGGGCAGTGACGCGCGACGGATTACCATCCACACGCCGGCGGATTTCGCCGGCATGCGTGCGGCTGGCCGTCTCGCTGCCGAGACGCTGGACTTCCTGACGCCGCACATCCAGCCCGGCGTCACCACCGCGCGCCTCGACACGCTCTGCCACGATTTCATCGTTGCCCATGGCGCGACGCCGGCGCCGCTCAACTACCGAGGCTTCCCAAAATCGATTTGCACATCGATCAACCACGTCGTCTGCCACGGCATTCCGGGCGAGCGACGGCTGCTGGACGGCGACGTGTTGAACGTGGACATCACCGTCGTCCTCGATGGGTGGCACGGTGATACCAGCCGCATGTTCGCCGCCGGCACGCCCTCCACGCGCGCCAGCCGGCTGATGGACGTGACCTACGAGTCGATGATGCGCGGCGTCGCGGCGGTGCGGCCTGGGGCGACACTGGGCGACATTGGCCACGTGATCCAAACCTACGTCGAATCGCAGCGGTTCAGCGTCGTGCGCGATTTCTGCGGCCACGGCATCGGTCGGCGCTTCCACGAGGCGCCGAATATCCTGCATTTCGGGCGGCCCGGTGACGGGCCGGTGCTGCGCCCCGGCATGTTCTTCACCATCGAGCCAATGGTCAACGCCGGCAGGCCCGAGGTGAAGGTGCTGGACGATGGCTGGACCGCCGTCACGCGGGACCGCAGCCTGTCCGCGCAGTTCGAGCACATGGTCGGCGTCACCGATGACGGCGTCGAGGTCTTCACGATCTCGCCCGCAGGATTGCACAAGCCGCCCTACGGCTAATGGCGGCGTTCGTCACGACGCACCGGCTGCGGTTCAACGATACCGATCGGCTGGGTCATGTGAACAACGCGGTGTTCGCGGTCATGCTGGAACAAGGGCGGTCGGAACTCGCCGCCATCACCGGGCTGCCAGTGGAAGCGGCGGAGCAGGCGGTGGTGATCGTGCGGCTCGAGCTGGATTTTCTTAAGGAAATGGCCTGGCCGGGAGAGGTCCGGGTGGAGAGCGAGGTGACGCGGCTCGGCGGCCGGTCGTTCACGTTGCGGCAACGTCTGGTGCATCGGGGTGAGCGGTGCGCGCAGGCGGTGACCGTGCTGGTGGTGATGGATCGCGCGGCGCGCCGGGCGGTGCCGATCGACCCGTGGCGGGCCAATCTCGAGCAATGGCTGATACCGGGCGAATGAAGCCAGGGCCGGACCTGCTCGGCCCGGCGGAGAAGCTGCCGGCGGATCGGGCGCCGCCAAGCCCGCTCAGCGCCGAGGGGCATCGCCAGCGGATGCGGGCGCGGCTGCTGACGGCGGGGCCGGACAGCGTGGCGGATCACGAGTTGCTGGAGATGGTGTTGTTCCTGGCGTTGCCGCGGCGGGACACCAAGCCGATCGCGCGGGCGCTGCTCGGCCGGTTCGGCAGCTTCGCCAACGCGGTGGCGGCGCCGCTGCCCGAGTTGCGGACGATCGACGGGTTGGGCGACGCCGGGGTGGCGGCGCTGAAGACGGTGCAGGCCGCGGCGCTACGCCTGATGCGCGCCGAGGTGGTGGACCGGCCGGTGCTGAACAATTGGGACCGGGTCTTGGATTACCTGCGCGCCGCGATGGCGCGCGAGAGGGTCGAGCAGTTCCGGGTGTTGTATCTCGACAACAAGAACCGGCTCGTCGCCGACGAGGCGCAATCGCGCGGGACGGTCAATCACACGCCGGTGTACCCGCGCGAGGTGGTCAAGCGGGCGTTGGAACTGCACGCGACGGCGTTGATCTTGGTGCACAATCATCCGAGCGGCGACCCGGCGCCGTCGCGCGAAGACGTGGCGATGACGGCGGAAATCCGGCAGGCGGCGGATGCAATCGGCATCCGGCTGCATGATCACGTGGTGGTCGGAAACGGAAGCTGCTTGAGCTTCCGGGCCGAGGGGCTGCTTTAGCAGGCGTCAGCAATCCCTAAACCACGACGCGGCGGTATAGGTGCCAGGTGGCGTGGCCGAGAACCGGGACCGCAATCGCGAGACCGATCAGGAACGGGATCGCGCCGAGCACCAAGATGACGCCGACGATCACTCCCCAAAGTGCCATCACCGCCGGGTTGCGCGCCACCACGCGCAGCGATGTCTGCACGGCAACGATGGGGCCGCAAAGCCGGTCGAGCATCATCGGGAAGGAGACGACGGAAATGGCGAGCACGACGGCCGCGAAACCGGCGCCGACGAGGTTGCCAAGGATGATCAGCGTCGGGCTGTGCGCGACGCTGGCCGCGAAGCTCGACATGCTGGCCGACGTGCCCGGGCCGACGGCGACGTTGTAGATCGCTTGCGCGACCGCGACCCAAAGGCTGAACAGGAGGAGCAAGATGAAGCCGAGCACGACGATGCCGCCGATCGCGGGCGACTTGAACGCCTCGAACGCCGTCAGGATCGAGACCGGTTGCCCGGCCTCGCGCCGGCGGCTGATCTCGTAGAGGCCGGTCGCGGCGACGGGCCCCATCAGGGAGAGCCCGGCGAGCAGCGGGAAGGCGAGCGGCAGGACCTCGCCGCCCATCGACGCGCGCGCGGCAATGAAGCCGACCAGCGGATAGAGCAAGCCCAGGAAGATGAGCTGACTCGGGATGGTCAGGAAGTCCTCGTAGCCCTTGGCGAGCGCGTAGCGGAGATCCGCCGTGTCGATGGTGCGGACCTGCGGCGCCTGCAGCGTTGCGGGAAGAGGGGCAGCCGTTATGTCGGGCATGGGTTTCCTCCGTTGGACAGCCTGGCGCTGATCGCGACAGAGGTTCTCAGCGCCGTGGCCCGAAGATTACGCCCGAGTGCGGAAGACGCGCACGAAAATCCGCGTTAGGTATTTACCCCGAGATCGAGCGAGGTGACCGCGTCCATCGTGGCATGCAGCGCGCTTGTCTGCTCGGCGCCGTACGTCTCGCAAAAGCGGGCTTGCGCGTCGCTCCAATAGGCCATCGCCTCGTGCCGCTTTGCTTCGCCGAGCGGCGTAATGTGCAGGGCCCGGCCGCGGCGGTCGGTGGGATCGATGCCGATGGTGACGAGCCCGTCCCGCTCGAGCGGCCGCAGATTGCGCCCGAGCGTGGTGCGGTCGAGGCCCATCTCGTGCGCGAGAGCCTGGATGCTGCGCGGACCGGAGCGGGCGAGCCTGGTCAGCAGCGAATATTGCGTAATGCGCAGGCCGGTGGGGGCGAGGCTGCGGTCGAACGCCTGGGTGATGTGCCGGGCCGCCCTGCGGACGGCAAAGCACGTGCACCTCGCCGGATCGATCGATGGTGTATCGGAAGCGCGCACATACTCGCATCTAGGGAGTGATGACGACTCGGTCAAGCCAGTCGTCGGCACAACTGCCTATATCTTGTGCATCGATGCGGGGCGTCCCACTTTGGGGCACACGATGCAAGATAATAAACCGTACGATCCCGTCGGCTGGCACGGCACGACCATCCTGTGCGTTCGGCGCGATGGGCATGTGGCGATGGCGGGGGATGGGCAGGTGACCCTGGGCCAGACCGTGATCAAGGGCAACGCGCGCAAGGTTCGGCGCATCGGCGCCGGCAATGCGGTGCTGGCCGGGTTCGCGGGCGCGACCGCGGACGCGTTCACCCTTCTTGAACGACTCGAGGCAAAACTGGAGCGGTTCCCCAGCCAGCTCGAGCGCGCGTGCGTCGAGTTGGCCAAGGACTGGCGGACCGACCGGTATCTGCGCCGGCTGGAGGCGATGATGGCCGTGGCCGATGCCCAGCACAGCTATACGCTGACCGGCAATGGCGACGTGCTGGAGCCGGAAGATGGCGTGATCGCCATTGGCTCGGGCGGAAACTATGCCCTGGCGGCCGCGCGGGCGCTAATGTCGATGGATGGGCTGGAGGCGGAGGAGATCGCGCGCCGGGCCATGCGCATCGCAGGCGACATCTGCGTCTACACCAATCATTCCGTTATCGTGGAAACTTTGTAAATGGACGTTCCAACCTATTCGCCCCGGGAGATCGTGGGCGAGCTTGATCGGTTCATCGTCGGCCAGCAGGACGCCAAGCGCGCCGTGGCCATTGCGATGCGCAACCGCTGGCGCCGGCAGCAACTGCCGGAGGACATGCGCGACGAGGTGGTGCCGAAGAACATCCTGATGATCGGGCCGACCGGCTGCGGCAAGACCGAGATCGCGCGCAGGCTTGCCAAGCTCGCGCAGGCGCCGTTCATCAAGGTGGAGGCGACGAAGTTCACCGAGGTCGGCTATGTCGGGCGCGACGTGGACAGCATCGTGCGCGACCTGGTGGAGACCAGCATCGCCATGCTGCGCGACAACAGCCGCAAGGACGTGCAGGCGAAGGCCGAACTGGCCGCGGAGGACCGGCTGCTGACGGCGCTGGTCGGCGAGGGCGCGAGTGCGGAGACGCGCGGCAAGTTCCGCAAGATGCTGCGTGCGGGCGAGCTCGAGGATAAGGAAGTCGAAGTCGCCGTGGCCGAGGCCGGTCCGGTGGCGATCGGGCAGATCGACTTGCCGGGCGTGCCGCCGGGTCAGATGGCCAATCTCGGCGAGATGATGAAAGGCATGTTTGGCGGCCGCTCGCAGAAGCGGCGCATGGCGGTGTCGGCGGCGCGCACGGCGATGACGCGCGAGGAGAGCGACCGTCTGCTGGATAACGACCAATTGACCAAGGACGCCG
Organism: Acetobacteraceae bacterium; assembly: GCA_965276815.1. Classification (GTDB taxonomy): domain Bacteria; phylum Pseudomonadota; class Alphaproteobacteria; order Acetobacterales; family Acetobacteraceae; genus JAVVHH01. The sequence goes on from CBDIBE010000008.1 coordinate 503,453, forward strand.
TGCACCATGCCGAGCAGAACGGGATCGTCTTCCTCGACGAGATCGACAAGGTGTGCGCGCGCAGCAGCGAGGGTGGGTTCCGCGGTGGCGACGTCTCGCGCGAGGGCGTGCAGCGCGACCTGCTGCCGCTGATCGAGGGTACGACGGTGAGCACGAAATATGGCGCGGTGAAGACCGATCATATCTTGTTCATCGCCTCGGGCGCGTTCCATCTCGCCAAGCCGGCGGACCTGTTGCCGGAGCTCCAAGGCCGGCTGCCGATTCGCGTCGAACTGGCGCCGCTGTCGCGGGAGGATCTGCGGCGGATCCTTACAGAGCCGGAGCATAGCTTGCTCAAGCAGTATTCGGCGCTGATGCTAACGGAGGGTGTCAAGCTGACCTTCAGCGACAACGCCGTTGATGCGTTGGCCGAGTTGGCGGCTGATATCAACGACCGCATCGAGAATATCGGCGCGCGCCGTTTGGCCACCGTGATGGAGCGGCTGCTGGAAGAGATCAGCTTTTCGGCGACGGATCGAAATGGCGACGAAGTGACGGTTGATGCCGAATATGTGAACGACCGAGTGGCTCCGTTGGCAGCGAAAGGCGATCTGAGCCGGTTCATCCTGTAGCCCGACTCTCGGTCTTAGGGCATGGTCCGGTCGTTTCCGAATTCTACAAGGAGCGACAGGATGCGCCTGAAGATTGCCACTGCACTACTCTTGGCCGGCACGGTCGTCGGTTGCGCGAGCAACCCGCCACCTCCGCCGCCGCCGATGGCTGAAGCTCCGCCGCCGCCGGCGCCGCCCCCGCCCCCGCCGGCGCCAATGACTGGCACTTATCGCGGCATGGCCGACCTGGCGGCCGACGCACCGGCGTCTTGCCACAAGATGAACGCGCCGCAGACCGCACGCGTCCGTGGCGGGGCGATCACGGTTGCCGGCATGCGCGGCACAATCGGGCCGGATGGCAGCGTGACGCCGACGGGTCGCGGCGCAAATCTCTCTGGCACGGTCAGCGGCGGCACGGCCGACCTGATGATCATGCGGGGCCGTTGCAGCTATCACTATACGCTGAACCACGCTTAAGCGGTTCGATTTGGCGCGGCCCCGTTGCCTCGGCAACGGGGCCGTTGGCTTGTCTGCGGGGTTGATCTCCCGTGTCATCACCGTCACATCCGCCTCATGCCTGACCCCTTCGTAGAACCGGAAGACGAGACTGCCGCCGAGGCGATCGCGGCGATTGCTGAGGACCTCGACATCTTCGACGATTGGATGGACCGCTACGGGTTCATCATTGAGCTGGGGCGCAAGCTGCCGCCGTTTCCCGCGGCGTGGCAGGATGACTCGCATCGCGTGCCGGGCTGCCAGAGCAAGGTTTGGATGGAGGCGCAGGTGCGCGACGGACGCATGTACCTGGCTGGTGCGTCGGACGCGGCGATCGTTTCCGGCCTGGTGGCCCTGCTGCTGCGCGTCTATTCCGGGCGGACGCCGGCGGAGATCCTGGCGACCAGCCCGGAATTCCTGAAGGACCTCGGCCTGCTGCAGAACCTGTCCAGCAATCGTGGCAGCGGCATCGCGTCGATGGCCGCCCGGATCCGCGACGCGGCGCAGTCAGTCGTCCCGCAGACTGCTTGATTTCCTCTCCCCCGGAGAGGGCAAGCGGCGCCATTTGAGCGAGGGCAGCCAGGTCGGGCTGTTCATCGCGGCTTTCTTTGCCGCGGGGGCCGTGCTCGGCGCTTACCTCCCGCTCTGGCTTGCCGATCGCGGGCTGGACGCGGCCGCGATCGGACAGGTGCTGGGCGTGGCGTCGCTGCTGCGTGTGGCGGCCGTGCCCGGGTGGGGATGGGTGGCCGACCGCGCCGGGCGACAGCGGGCGATGCTGTTCGCGGCGTCGGCCTGCGCAGCGGGGTGTTCGGCCGCCCTGCCCACGGCGCCAGGCCTTGGAATGCTCATCATGGTGGCGGGCGCGCAGGGTGTCGCCGCCTCGGCGCTCGTGCCGCTGACCGACGCGCTCACCCTGGCGCTGGCCGAAGCGCGGCGGCTGGATTACGGGCGGACGCGCGCCTGGGGCTCCGTTTCGTTCATGATGGCGACGGCGGCGTGCGGTTCGCTGCTGGGGTGGGCTGGAAGCCGCGTGGTGCCTTGGCTGCTCGCGACGTTCTACGGCGCCGCTGCCGTGCTGGCGGTGGCGCTGCCGCCGACGGCGCGCGCGGAAGCGGCCGGAACGGCGTCGGCGCGGTTGGGCCGGGATTTCCGGCTCGCACTGCTGGCCTCCGCTCTGATCCAGGGCTCGCACGCCGCCTATTATGGTTTCGCCAGCCTGCATTGGCGCGCGGCGGGCATTCCGGACGGCGTGATCGGCCTGCTGATCGCCGAGGGCATCATCGCGGAGATCGCCCTGTTCATCTGGGGGCGCGGGCTGGTGGAACGGCTCGGCCCGGCGGGGCTGACCGCGATTGCCGCCTCCGGCTGCATCCTGCGCTGGACCGTGACTGCGTTCACCACGGCGGTGCCGCTGCTGGCGTGCGTGCAATTGCTGCACGCGGCGACGTTCGCCTGTCAACACCTCTCGGCCATGCTGGTGCTGCGCACACTGCCGCAGCCGCGGGCGGGGACGGCGCAGACCATGCTGGCCGCACTCGGGTTCGCGGCGCCGACGGGTGGCCTGACCTGGCTATCCGGCCACCTCTATGGCGCGGCGGGCGGCCTAGTGTTCCTGCTCATGGCGGCGGTTGGGGGCTCGGCGCTGCTGCTGGTCCCGCTGTTGCCTCGCGCAGCGCGCCGTCCATGAGATCGACCTGGCGGGCCATTCGGGACAGGAAGCCGTTTTCGGCATCAGCGGGCCGGGCGCCCGGCAAGGGGTTGCCGGCGTCCAGCGAGGCGAAGGCGTCGCGCAACCATTGGCGCCAAGCTGGAAGGTCGGCCGCACCGGCCAGGCCTGGTTCGTATTGCAAGGCAGCGAGCCGGCCGGCGATGCGCCGCAAGCCGGCATCGGCCACCATGGCGGCCTGCAGCTCCTCCCGGGCGGAGGGCCGCCGCTCCTGGAGCGCGCGCGACAGGCTGGCTTCGAGGTTGTTGGTCGCCACCCCGGCGCCTCGCCGTGCCGCCTCTATATTGTTTTTACTGTCGCCCAGAAGTGCCGCGAGTTCGAGGTCGGCGAAGGCGGCATGGGCGCGGATGGCCCGGTGCAGCTCGTCGCGCAGCCGGGTCGGCTCCCAACTCGGCCAGAGGAGCACGTTGCCGACGAGGGCAAGCAGGCCACCGAGGAGGGTGTAGCCGGCGCGCCAGGCGGCAATGACCAACCCGCTCTCGCCGGGCCGCCCTAGCTCAGAGAGCAGCACGACGACCGGGGTGATCCCGGCGATGAAGATGCCGAAGCTCACGGGGCGGACGGAGAAGGCAAGGACGGCAAGCGGGAAGAGCATCGCCGCCGTGCCGATGGGCGTGTCCACGACGGAGGCGATGGCGGTGGCGACGAGGCCGCCCAGCACGGTGCCACCAATGCGTTCGAGCGCGCGCTGCCAGGTGAGCGCGAAGTAGGGCTGCAGGGTCAGCACCAGGGTGATGGTCAGCCAATGCGCATAGGCGTTGCCGACGGAGCAGGTGAACAGCAGGGCCGGAGCCGCGACCACCGCGGCCCGGATGGCGTGGCGCAGAGCGTTCGACGACCAGGACATATTCGCCCGCAACGGCGCGAGCAGCCGGGTCAGGCCGCCCTCGGCGGCCGGCGGCCCGTAGGCGAACTGGCCTTCCGCCGTGGTCAGGAGGGCTGCGACCCGAACGCGTTCGAGCAACCCGGCGCTGATCCCGGCGAACGCCGGGCTATCGCCGGCCCGTGCCACTTGGCTCAGCAGCCGCTCCATCATCTCGCGGTATGGCCCGCTCGTCTCCGGCAGGTTGTCGGTGATGGCGTGGGCAATGGCCGCGAAGAGCAGGCGCAGGGCCGGGAGACATTGCTGGGCGGCCTTCATGGCGCCGGGTTCATGGTGCTCCAGCATGTCCGACAGCGCGATCAGGGCGCCGAAGATTTGGTCGGCCGCTTCGACCTGAATCAGCAGCGCGTTGGCGCCGGCATTGCCCTGGCCGCGGCTGCGGATCGTGTCCAGGACCAGGGTGCGCGCCTGCTCGATCCCGTCACGTACGTGGCGGCGGTGCGCGCGGGCATGCGCCTCCCAGTCCGGCGGCGTGCCTTCCTGCACGAGGAGGGCGGAGAGATCGGCGACGAGCACCGCCAGGCGCCGATAAACATCGGAAACCGCGTGGCGCGAGGGGCGGTACGGGTGCAGGCGCCAGATGACCATGGTGAGCGCGATCGCCCACAGATTGCCGGCGAGGAACATGGCGCCGAGCACCAGCGCGGTATGCGGGTCGGCCGGGCGGTCGAGCGCGAGGACGGTGACGACGGTCAGCACGTTGCCGACTTGCAGCGCCGATTGACCCCAGGTGCGGGCGAAGCTGGTGCAGAAGATCAACGCGCTGGCGCAGGCGACGACCAGGAACAGGTTCTGGCCGCGCAGGATGCTGAAACTGGTGGTGATCGCCGCGCCGAGCAGGCCGAAGGCGATCAGCCCCGGCAAACGGCGCCGGATCGGGCCGCCGGCGTCGCAGAGGCAGGTCAGCATCGCGGCCAGTGCTGCTTCGATCAGCGCCGGGATGCCGACCCACTCGTTAATCGCGACCAGCGCTGCCACCGAGAGCGCGGCGCGGACGCCCTCGGCGAGGCTGAGGGCGCGCAGATCGAGGCTGACCGGAAGGTGGGAAAGATCGGCGTCGGGGCCGGCGCGGAGGCGAGCGGGGAGTATCATGGCAAGCCCTCTCCCTCCGGGAGTGGGTTGGGTGAGGGTTCTTGCGGCGGAAACACCCTCACCCGGCCCTTTCCCTGAGGGAGAGGGAGAACAGCAGGTTCTCCGAGATAGGCTAGGCGGCGCGGGCCATCTCCCGCAGCACGTAGTGCAGAATGCCGCCATTGCGGTAGTACTCGACCTCGTCCGCCGTATCGACCCGGCACCTTACGCCGACTTCGTCCGTCTTGCCGCCGGCGCGATGGATCTTCATGACCAGGTCCATCCCGGCGCGGAGTTCCTCGAGCCCGACGATGTCGATCACCTCGTCGCCGGTGATGCCGAGGCTGTGGCGGGTGGCGCCGTCCTTGAAGGTGAGCGGCAGCACGCCCATGCCGACGAGGTTGCTGCGGTGGATGCGCTCGAAGCTCTCGACGATCACCGCCTTGATGCCGAGCAGCGCCGTTCCCTTGGCCGCCCAGTCGCGCGACGAGCCCATGCCATATTCCTTGCCGCCGAACACGACTAGCGGGACGCCTGCCTTTTTGTAGCGCATGGCGGCGTCGTAGATCGGCATCTGCTCGCCGCCGGGCTGATAGCGGGTCCAGCCGCCTTCGACGCCCGTCAGCATCTCGTTCTTGATGCGGATGTTGGCGAAGGTGCCGCGCATCATGACCTGGTGGTTGCCGCGGCGCGATCCGTAGGAGTTGAAGTCGCGCTGCATGACCTGGTGCTCGCCGAGATAGTCGCCGGCGGGGGATTCGCGCTTGATGTTGCCGGCGGGGCTGATGTGGTCGGTGGTGATGTTGTCGGCGAAGATGCCAAGGACGCGGGCGCCGGTGAGGTCGGTGACATCAGGCGGCGTCATGGTGATGCCCTCGAAATACGGCGGGTTCTGCACGTAGGTGCTGCCGCCGTTCCAGCGATAGGTGTCGCTGCTGGTGTCGACCTCGATCGCCTTCCACTCCTTGGTGCCCTCGAACACCTCGCCATACCGCTTGGTGAACTGGGCGCGGTCGAGGCTCGCGCGGACTGCGGCCTCGATCTCTGCGTCGCTGGGCCAGATGTCGCGCAGATAGACCGGCTTGCCATCCCGCCCGGTGCCGAGCGCGGCGGTGGTGATGTCCTCGTTCATGGTGCCGAGCAGCGAGTAGGCGACGACCAGCGGCGGGCTCGCGAGGTAGTTGGCGCGCACATTGGGGTGCACGCGGCCCTCGAAGTTGCGGTTGCCGGAGAGGACGGAGACGGCGACGAGCTTGTTGTCCTCGATCGCGTCGGCGATCGCGTCTTCGAGCGGGCCAGAGTTGCCGATGCAGGTGGTGCAGCCGTAGCCCACGAGCTGGAAGCCGAGCGCGTCCAGGTCGGCGGTCAGGCCGGCCTTGTCGAGATACTCAGTGACCACCTGGCTGCCGGGGGCGAGCGAGGTCTTCACCCAAGGCTTCGGCGTCAGGCCACGCTCACGCGCCTTGCGCGCCAGCAGCCCGGCGCCGATCATCACGTAGGGGTTGCTGGTATTGGTGCAGCTCGTGATGGCGGCGATCACCACGTCGCCATGGGTGATCTCGTAGTTCTTGCCGGTTACCTTGACGCGCTTGCCGGCGTCGTTGGCGGGAACGCCGAGGCCCTTGGTGAGGTCGGCGCGGAAGGCGGTGGAGGCGTCCTTCAGCAGCACCTTGTCCTGCGGCCGCTTCGGCCCGGCGATGCTGGGCAGCACGGTGGCAAGGTCCAGATCGACGATGTCGGTATAGACGGCTTGCGGCGTGTCCGCGTCGGCCCAGATGCCCTGCGCCTTAGAGTACGCCTCGACCAGGGCCACGCGGCCTTCGTCGCGTCCGGTGAGCCGGAGGTAGTCGAGCGTGGCGGCGTCGACCGGGAAGAAGCCGCAAGTGGCGCCGTATTCCGGGGCCATGTTGGCGATGGTCAGCCTTGTCGCGACCGAAAGGTCGGCGAGGCCGGGGCCGAAGAACTCGACGAACTTGCCGACCACGCCCTTCTTGCGGAGCATCTGGGTGACGGTGAGCGCCAAGTCGGTGGCGGTGCTGCCCTCGGGCAGCTTGCCGGTGAGGCGGAAGCCGATGACGTCGGGGATCAGCATGGCGATGGGCTGGCCGAGCATGGCCGCCTCGGCCTCGATGCCGCCGACGCCCCAGCCGAGCACGCCGATGCCGTTGACCATGGTGGTGTGGCTGTCGGTGCCGAACAGCGTGTCGGGGTAGGCGTATTCGGCGCCGTCGACCTCGGCGGTCCAGATTGTCTCGGCGAGGAACTCGCAGTTCACCTGGTGGCAGATGCCGGCGCCGGGCGGGACGACGCGGAAGTTGCGGAACGCGCCCTGGCCCCAGCGGAGGAAGCTGTAGCGCTCGCCATTGCGGCCGAACTCGGTCTCGACGTTGCGGCGCTCGGCATCTGGGCTGGCGAAGTAGTCGACCATGACAGAGTGGTCGATCACGAGGTCGACCGGGACGAGCGGGTTGACCTGCTCGGGCGAGCCGCCGAGCTTGCTGATGCCGTCGCGCATGGCGGCCAAGTCGACCACGGCGGGAACACCGGTAAAATCCTGCATGAGAATGCGGGCGGGGCGGAACGGGACCTCTTTCGCGCTGCTGCCGGACTTGGCCCATTCGGCGATGGCGCGGGCGTCGTCGACCTTGTAGGTGCTGGCGTCTTCGAAGCGGAGCACGTTCTCCAGCAGAATTTTCAGGCTGACCGGGAGCCGGCTGCCGTCGCCGATGGCGGCGTAGGCGTCGGGGAGTGAGAAGTAGCGGTATTCGCGTCCGCCGGCCTTCAAGGTCCGGGTGGTCTTCAGGCTGTCGTGGCCGATCGCTTTCATGGCGCGGTGCCCCTAAATCTTGCTGTTCCGTGTCGGGATAAAACATAGGCGCAAGGCTGGCGTCCGCAAAGCCGACCGCCTTAGATGATTCGCATGCAAGATGCGGGTGGGTCGGGGGTCGCGGCGGAGGCGGTTTCGGCGTTCCGCGGCGAGCGGCTGGTGCTGCGGGGTATCAGCCTTGCGGTGCCGGCGGGCGGGGCGATGCTGTTGCTCGGGCCGAACGGGTCGGGGAAAAGCACGCTGCTGCGGGTGCTGGCCGGGTTGAAGCGGCCAGATGCGGGGCGGGTGACCTGGAACGGGCGGGATGTGACCGAAGACCCGGCGCCGGTCGCCTATCTCGGGCATCTGGACGCGATCAAGCCGGGGCTGACGGCTTGGGAGAACCTGGGTTTCGCGGCGCGGGGCGGCGACCGGGCGGCGGCGCTGGCGAGCATGGAGCTGGGGCCCCTGCGGGACTTGCCGGCAAGGATGCTGTCGGCCGGGCAGCGCCGGCGGCTGGCGCTGACACGTTTGGTTCTGGCCGGAACCGGGCTTTGGCTCCTCGATGAGCCGACGCTCGGCTTGGATGCGGCTTCGGTGGAGCGGTTGGGCGGCTTGCTCGCGGCGCATCGGGCGGCAGGGGGCGTCGTGGTGGCGGCGACGCATCTGCCGCTGCCGCTGCCGGATGCGATGGAATACCGGCTTTGAGCGTGGCAGCCGCCCTGCTGGGGCGGGAGCTTCGGCTGTCGCTGCGGCACGGGGCGGACACTATGGCCGCGGTGCTGTTCTTCGTGTTGGCTGGGGCGCTGTTCCCGCTGGCGATCGGCCCGGCGCCGGAGGTGCTGGCGCGGCTGGCGCCGGGGATCGTCTGGGTGTGTGCGCTGCTGGCGGCGCTGCTGCCGCTGGACCGGCTGTTCGGCGCGGATCTCGAGGATGGGTCGCTCGATCAGCTGCTGTTGTGCGGGTTGCCGGCCTTCGTTGTGGCGGGGGTGAAGGCGCTGACGCATTGGCTGGCGACCGGGTTGCCGTTGCTGGTGGCGGCCGGGCCGCTGGCGATCATGCTGCAGATGCCGCCGAGCCGGGTGCCGCTGCTGCTGCTGACGCTGCTGCCGGGGACGCTGGCGCTGTCGCTGCTGGGGACGATGGGGGCGGCGGTGGTCTTGGGCGCGCGGCGCGGCGGGGTGCTGTTGCCGCTGCTGGTGCTGCCGCTGGCGGCGCCGGTGCTGATCTTCGGCGCGGCGGCGGTGGAAGCGGCCGCGTCTGGGCTCAGCCCGCGGCCGCATGTGCTGCTGCTGCTGGCGGTGCTGTCCGCGGCGGTGCCGATGTGTCTGGTCGCCGCCGGGGCGGCGCTGCGGAATGCGGCGGAGTAGTGCTATGCTGCGGCGATGAATGTCACGGTTCGCATGCCGCGGATGACGCGCGAACAGTTCCTCGACTGGGTCGAGCGGCAGGAGACGCCGTATGAGTTCGACGGGTTCGAGCCGGTTGCGATGACGGGTGGGAACAGAAGGCACGCCCGGATTTGCCAGAACCTCTATTTCGCGCTGCGGTCGCGCCTAGAGGGGAGCGGCTGGGAGCTGCTTGGCGAAGCGGGCGTCGCGACCGAGGGCAACGCAGTGCGTTATCCCGACGCCCTCCTCACGCGCACGCCGGGTCCGGAAACTGACCGGCTTATGCCCGGGGTCGCCGTCGTCTTCGAGGTGATCAGCCCGAGTTCCGGCCGAATCGACAGAGTGTTGAAGCTTCGGGAATATCGAGCCGTCCCAACAATCACACGCTTTATACTGATCGAGAGCACGTATAAGGCCCTGACGGTGCATTGGCGCAGTGCTGCCGGTCAGGACTGGACCGTCACTGCGCTGTCTTCGGGCGAGTCGCTGCCGGTCCCGGAGGCTGGGATCGAAGTGCCGGTGGACGAGCTGTATCGCGGCTTGGAGCTCGCCGAGTAAGACCCTTACCCAACCCTCTCCCAGAGGGAGGGAGAGGGTTTTAGGCCGGCTTGCTCCTAGCGTTCGACGCACATGGCGACGCCCATGCCGCCGCCGATGCAGAGCGTGGCCAGGCCCTTTTTGGCGTCGCGACGCTGCATCTCGTGCAACAGCGTGGTTAGTACGCGCGCGCCGGACGCGCCGATCGGGTGGCCGATAGCGATCGCGCCGCCATTGACGTTGACCCGGCCGGTGTCCCAGCCGAGGTCCTTGTTCACCGCGCAGGCCTGGGCGGCGAAGGCCTCGTTGGCCTCGATCAGGTCGAGATCGGCCGCCGACCAGCCGGCCCGCTGCAGCGCCTTGCGCGACGCCGGGATCGGGCCGGTGCCCATGACGGCCGGGTCGACGCCGGCGGTCGCGAAGCTGACGATATGGGCCAGCGGCTTGAGCCCCCGGCGCTGCGCCTCGGCGGCCGACATCACCACCAGCGCGGCGGCGCCGTCGTTGATGCCGCTCGCATTGCCCGCGGTCACCGTGCCGTCCTTCGAGAAGGCTGGGCGCAGCTTGGCCATCGCCTCGACCGAGGAATCGTGCCGGATATACTCGTCGTCGGCCACGACGGTGTCGCCCTTGCGGCCCTTGATGGTCACCGGGGTGATCTCGTCCTTGAACTTGCCGGCCTTCTGCGCGGCGCTCGCCTTGTTCTGGCTCGCGGCGGCAAACTCGTCTTGCTGCTGGCGGGTGATCTGATACTTGGTCGCGACGTTCTCGGCCGTGGTGCCCATATGGTAGCCGTTGAACGCATCCCACAGCCCGTCCTTGATCATCGTGTCGATCAGGCCGAGGTCGCCCATCTTCTGCCCGGCGCGCAAATAGGCGGCGTGGGTGGACTGGCTCATGCTCTCTTGGCCGCCGGCGAGCACGATGGCGCTCTCGCCGGTGCGGATCTGCTGGGCGGCCAGCGCCACGGTGCGCAGACCGGAGCCGCAAACCTGGTTGATGCCGAAGGCGGTCTTGTCGTCCGGGATGCCGGCGGCGCGGGCCGCCTGGCGGGCCGGGTTCTGGCCCTGGGCGGCGGTCAGCACCTGGCCGAGGATGACCTCGTCCACATCGCCCACCTCGATTGCGGCACGCTCGACCGCGGCCTTGATCGCGGCAGTGCCCAGCACGTGGGCCGGAACGGACCCGAACGCGCCGTTGAAGCTGCCGACCGGAGTGCGGACAGCCGAAACGATGACGACGTCTTCCATCTTATTCTCCCTGGCGTTGGCAAGCAGATAGGCGCTTGCAAGCCCCGGAACCACCCCGGCGGCTTTCTCCTCAGCTCTGCTTCGGCCACCGGGCAGCCATTACCCGGTCTGCTGCAAGCGCATCTGAGGGTGGCTGATCGGCGCTATTCTCAACTGTCCTCTAGGCCGTTGTGTTTACAGCATGCCGGGTAGTTGGAAGCTGGCCGCGTAACTTTGGCTCCGAGTTAGTAGATAGAAAACGGCGCTCATCTGTTTGCGCCGATGCTGCAACCGCGTGATAAGGTGCGGACACGACGGCTTCGGGGGTTATATGGCAGATACATCAAGTTCACCGCCGGGGCAGCCGCCCCTGCCAGCGCCGGAGACTCCGGCCACGATCCCCGTCGTGGTCAAAAAATACGCGAACCGGCGGCTCTACAATACCGAGACGTCGAGCTACATCACGCTCGATAACCTGGCAGAGATGATCCGCGCCGGACGCGATTTCGTGGTGTACGACGCGAAATCGGGCGATGACATCACTCGCGGCGTGCTGACGCAGATCATTGTCGAGGAGGAGAGCAAAGGCACCTCGATGCTGCCGACGCCGTTCTTGCGGCAATTGATCGGCTTTTATGGCGGCAGCCTGCAGGGCGTCGTGCCGCGATATCTCGAGCACGCTATGACGAGCTTCGCGCGCCAGCAGCAGCAGATCCGGCAGATGATGCAACAGACGCTAGGCCCGTTCATGCCAGTCGGGGTCGAGGAGCTTAGCCGGCAGAACATGGCGCTGTTCGACCGGGCGATGGCGATGTGGAACCCGTTCACCCGCGGCGCTGAGCGGCCGTTGGAGCAGGGCGAGGAGCCGGTCCAAGTGCCGATCCAGGACGGCGAAGTGGACCGGCTGCGGCATGAGGTGGAGAGCCTCAAGGACCAACTTCGGCACAGCTCGGGACAGGACGCCGAATTGGAGCGGCTGCGGCACGAGGCGGCAAGGCTGAAGGAGCAGCTGGCCGTGGCGCAAGCCAACTCGGTTGCACCAGCGGCAATGACGGTGATGCCGCCAGCGGCAATGACGGTGATGCCGCCAGCGGTGCCGGAGAACGTGCTGGCTGATAAAGCGATCAACCAGGATTCCGAAACTCCCCGCAAGGAACGGCCGGTCCGCAAGGCGCAATCCTGAACTAGGGAGGCCCCCAAACCAGTTGTGGTAGCCGCAGCAGGGGGAATCGGGCGACTGCGAGGATGCCGTCGCGCAATTGCACGGGCAGCTGCACCGGCGCGCCAGGAGTAGGCGCGCCCAGTAAAGTGAGCACTGCCTTCACTGCCGTCACGGTGCCGGGCGGCAGCACGCCGGCTCGCCCGAGTTCGTCCAAGGCTTGCGGCGCGCCGGTGACGGCGAAGCTGCCGTCGCCGAGTGGCTGCAGCCGGCTGTCGAGGGCGATGACGGCATGGCCGGAGACGCCGAGCGGCCCCCAATGCATGCTGATCTCGGGCGCATCGACGCGGCCGCCGGCATCCCGCCACGCGCGCGCTTGCGCCGCCGGAGTGGGGCCCGGCGGGATCGGCCGGGTCAGCGCAGCGCGGACGCGCAGCTGCTCCACTGGGACGCCGAGGGCGCGGCCGATCCCGCCTGGAACGCCGATCCGCGCTGCGTCGAGCAGGACCGCGTCGAAAGGGAACTGCACGGTGCCGCGCTCAACCGTCATCGAGCCCCAGGGCAGTTCCGCCTGCAGTGCGGCGATCGACAGCAGCGGTGGCGCGGCGCCGTCTAGCGCGGCTTGCAGGTGCATGGTTTGGGCGTGGAAGGCAAGCACCGGCAAACCCTCGAGCCGCAGCGTTTGCGCCCCTTCGGCAAGCACGTGCAGCGCCTTCGGCGCGGTAAACGGTAGCTGGATGCGAAGGCGATCCGCGGTCCATAGCGCACCCCCCGGGAAAGCGGCCGGATCGGCGGTAAGGGTGAAAGCGGGCAACTCGACGGCGGCGGCCAGCGGCCACCCGGCACGAACCGGTGCATCAGCATGCACGGACCAGCCCTGCGATTGTGCAACACCCAAGTAGTCTTGCAACCCTTGCGCGAGGCGCGAGCATGCCCATAACCAAACAGTGGTATCAATCGCGACGAGTGACGCCGCAGCAACGAGGAATACCATTCCGATCCGGCGCAAGTCTGCGGCCCGCCCTAATCTGGGATAGGGTTAGCCGTTTTCGCGGCCATCTGTGTTTCGCCGGTCATCCACAGCGGCAGTTCAGTAGCGCACTGTGTCGTGAACGCCTCTACAATCGCTTCGCACTTGAAATGCTTCGATTTTGTTACCTCTCGGCCGAAATCCAAAAAAATCAGCGGTGTGGCTAAAACCCGCACCACTAATCTGTCACATAAGATGCATTTTCACGGTCTGATCGTGCCGGCGATCGGACGGCGAGGTAGGCTCTCAGTCGCTGAAATAACGGCATTCCGGTGAATCCGAGCGGGTCAATCCACTGACTTATCCACAGGTGTGTCGGCAAGCGACGCCGTGCGCCAGTGCTGTTTGAGCGTGCGAATCAGGACCTCCTGCGGAAGGTCCGGGGCAATCGGCTCGCCGATATGTATACGAACACAACCGGGGCGCTTGCGGAAGGCCCGGCGACCCCAGAACCGGCCAGAATCTGTTGCAACCGGTATGATTGGCAGGCCGGTGCGCGCCGCGATCATCGCAAAGCCTCCCCGCAACTGGACGTCCTGGCCGACTGGGACGCGCGTTCCTTCGGGGAAGATGATGATCTGCCGGCCTTGCGCCTTCGCCTGCGCCACGGATTTCAGCAACTGGCGAACCGCGGCGATGGAAGCGCCACGGTCTAGCGGAATCTGGCCGGCGGCGAGGAGCATCGGTCCGAACAGGGGGACGCGGGCGAGCTCGGCTTTGAAGACGTAGCTGACATTCGGCACGAGCGCGGTCCAGACCAGCGTGTCGAAGGCGGACTGGTGCTGCGAGGCGATCAGGGCCGCGCCGGAAGGCAGGTTTTCGCGCCCGGTCAGGACAAAGCGGATCCCGCAGATCACCCGCGCGCCGCCGAGCACCATCCGCACCCAGAACTTCGCGTAGTCGAGCGCGCGATGCGGCGCGAACCAGCGCACGGCGACGCCGCCGAGGCCGAGCACGAAGGTGATGCCGAAGAACCAGGCATTGAACAAGGCGGAGCGCAGCAAAATCATCATCCGGCGCCGGCGTGGACCAGCCGGGTCAGGCCGAGGCGCACCGCCAGCAGCTTGTCGTATTCGCTGGCCAGCAGCCGCATCGTGGCGAAGTCGAGCTGTCCACGCAACGCTGGCGGTTGCACCGGCACTGGGTAGATCGTGATCCCAGGGAGCGCACGGCCGATCTCCAGCAGCGCGCGCGGCATGTGGTAGCCGGCGGTGACCAGGATCACCCGGCGCATCCTGTGCTTTTGCACCCAGGAGGCGGTCTCCTCGGCATTGCCGACGGTGGAGGTGGCGTGGCGGCCCAGGGTGACCTGCTCCTCGATTTCGGCCGGGTCGAGGTTCACGCGCTTGGCCATTTCGGCCAGATCGGTGCCGTGGCCGACGCCGGAGACGAGCAGCCGCGGCGCGCGTCCCTCGGCCAGTAGGCGCAGCCCGGTCTCGACCCGGTCGGCGCCGCCGGTGAGCACGACGATGCCGTCTGCCGGCGGCGGGTCCGGCGCAATTTGCCGCACTTGGGCGTTGAACTGAGCAAATCCCACAAGCCAGAGCGCCGCGACCGCTACCGCGGCGACCGGCAGGAACTTACCTTTCAGCCTCATGGCAGGCGGCGCAGCCAGCGGCGAACGGTGCCCTGCGCGGTCAGCCAGCCGATTGCGGCGGCGAGCAACGGCAGGGCGGGGATGGATAGCCATATCGAAGCCGGGACCGCGCCGATCAGGGCGGCGGCCGATTGCGGAACCGCCTGTCCGGTGAACGGCGAAGCGAGCCCGGTCAGGCCCACCAGCACCGGCATGGCGAGCACGGCGCCGACCGCGGCGCCGCTGGTGGCGAGCATTGTGGCGCGCCCGGCGAAACGGGCGGCGATATAGGAATCGGTGGCGCCGAGCCCGTGCACGGTCTCGATCGCGGCCCGGCGCGCGACGAGGCCCGACCTTGTCGCCACCGCGATCACCGCCGCCGCGACGAAACCGACCACCGCCAGCGCCAGTCCGGCGCAGGCCTGCAGGCTGCGGGCCAACACGGCGAACCGGCCGACCCAAATGTCGTGCTGCTCCAGCATGGTGCCCGGCGCCGCCTGTTCCGCACGGGCGGCCAGCGCCGCCTCGTCCACCGCCGCGCCGTTCAGCCGAACCTCGATCACCGCGGGCAGCGGGATGGCGATCCGTCCGGCGCCCTCGCCCAGCCAGGGGCGCAGGAGGGCGGCGAGCTCGTCCTCGCTCAGCCTCCGTGCGCTCGCTACGCCCGCCGTTGCTTGTAATACGGAGAGCACCCGCTCGGCACGGCCGCCACCGCCCTCGGCGGCGGGCGCGGCCGGCTGCGGCACCTGGACCGTCATCACCGACCCGGCGCCCAACTGCCAATGCCGCGCCAGCGTCGATGCGCCGACCGCGCCAGCCAGCGCCAGGGCCGCCAGGAACGCCATCGAGGCGACGAGCAGCGGCAGCAGCCGGTCCGACAACGCACGTCTCAGCCCTAGTTCGTCAAAGCGTGCTGGCCGCAAGCTTGACCTAGTCATCGCGGATCAAGCAGCCGTCTTCCAGCCGGATCGTGTGTGCGGGATGGCGCCCGACAAGGGACGTGTTGTGCGTGGCGACGATGACGGTAGCGCCCAGCCGGTTCATTTCGTTCAACAATTGCATCAGCTTCTCGGCTTGCGCGTCGTCGAGATTGCCGGTCGGCTCGTCGGCCAGCAAGAGCAGCGGGCGGCCGATGACGGCGCGCGCGATGGCGACCCGCTGCTGCTCGCCGCCGGAGAGTTCGGCCGGCCGGGCCGGCAGCTTGCGCGCGAGGCCGACCCAGCTCAGCAGCTCCATGACGTCGACGCGGATCTGTCCCTCGGGGCGGCCGGCGATGCGGAGCGGCAGGGCCACATTGTCGAATACCGAGAGGTGCGGCAGCAGGCGGAAATCCTGGAACACCATGCCGATTCGCCGTCGCAGCGGCGGCAGATCGGCCCGGCGGGCGCTGCCGATATCTTCGCCGAGCAGGGTCAGACGGCCGTGGCTCGGCCGGGCGGTGAGATGCAGCAGGCGCAGGAGGCTGGTCTTGCCGGCGCCGGATGGGCCAAGCAGCCAGCGGAAGCCGCCTTCCTCCACCTCGAAGGAGAGATCGTGCAGCACGGCAGTCCTGGAGCGGCCCGTCCCGTAATCGAGTCCGACTCGGTCGAGCCGCACCATGCGAATCCTTGCCTCCGCCTGCTGCCGTTCTGCCATTTCTCGGCTTGCGCCGGAACGGGTTGAGCAAAGCGGGCCTGTTCAGCCCGAGTACGTGATTGTATCACGAAACCATGAGAATCGCTTGTCCGGCCTGCGCGGCGGAGTACGAAGTGCCGGAGAATCGGGTCCCGCCAGGCAAGGTGGTGCGATGTGCCCGGTGCGAGGCGGATTGGATTGCCGTCGCGATGCCAATGGTGGCCGCCGTGCAGCGCGAGATCTTCGCCCCAATGCCGCCACCGAAATTCGCGGTGGTTCCGGAGGAGAGGTATGTCGAACAGCAGCCTGAGCGGGGCCACCCGGCAGTGGCGATTGCGTGGGTTCTGAGCCTTGCGTTGCTCGCCGCGGCGGCTTGGGGCGCCTACGCGCGCCGCGCTGAAGTCGTGCGGGCCTGGCCGGCGAGCGAGCGGGCGTATTTGGCGCTGGGCATCCCGGTCCGGTCGTAAGCGCCGCGCGCGGGCCCAGGGCGGGAGGGGTGGATGCTGTCGAACTCGGATTCGATCCGGGAGAGCAAGCCCCATGCATCATTCAAAGCATGGCGCTTGGCGCGGTTGCGAGCTAACCGGCCGCCTTGCCGCTCGCGATGCCCTCTGCGGCCTGCATGAGCCTCTCCCACACCTCCGGCGTGCCGCTCACCAGGAGGTTGCCGCGGGTGAGGCCGTCATTGGCCAGGAAGTCGTTGCAGCGCCCGCCTGCCTCCTCCACCAGGATGATGCCGGCCATGCAGTCCCAAGCGTGGATTTCCAGCTCGACGAACCCGTCCTGCAGCCCGGCGGCGACCTCGGCGAGGCCGAGCGCGCCCGAGCCGCGGCGGCGGAACGTCAATCCCAGATTGTCGAGACGGGTGAGTAGCTCGGCGTATTTGGCGATCGGCGTGCGATCGGCGCGGCCAACCTCGATCAAGGGCGCGACGCCGTGACGCAAGCGGCTGACCTCCATGATCTCGCCGTTCAACCGCGCGCCGGCGCCGCGCCGGGCGCTGAATAGGCGCTGGTCCTCGGGGCTGTAGATCACCCCGGCTTTGATCTTGCCATCGCGGACATAGCCGAGCGAGATGCACCAGCGCGGGCCGCCATGGATGAAATTCGTTGTGCCGTCGATCGGGTCGACGACCCAGACGCTGGCGGAGGCGCTGCCGCCGTCCTCCTCGCCGATCATGCTGTCGCCGAAACTGGCGGAGATGCGGCTGCGGATCAGCCGCTCCACTGCGAGATCGGCTTCGGTGACGAAATCGGTTGGGGTTTTCGCGTCGGGCGTGGCGAGCCGGCCGCGCATCTCCAGCGCGAGTTGCCCGGCCTCGACGGCCAACGCCTCGGCGAAGCGGTGGCGCGCCTCGATGGCGTCGGTCACGCGGGCTCGCAGATGGCGAGAATGGCCAGCGTGTAGATGCGGACGGCGTCCATGAAGTCGGGGATGTCGACGCGCTCGTCCGGCATGGTGTTGTAGCGGCCGCCGGGTCCGCAGACGATGCCCTCCATGCCGCCGGTCTCCAGCAGATGCCCGGCATCGGTGCCGTAATAGCCCGGCGGCGTTAGCGCGCCGGTCGGCTGCGGCGCGCCGCGCACCTGCTGGTAAGCTTGGTTCACCACCTGCACGATCCGGCTCTCCTTGGCGACGGCGAAGGGCGGCATCGTCTGGCGGCCTAGGTTCCGCGCCGGAGTCAGCACTGCCTGCAGTCCGGGGAAGCGCGCTTCGAGCGCGTCCAGCTCGCGGCGCATGTCGGCAAGCGCGTGCTCCTCGGTTTGGCCCGGCGCGTAGCGGCCGGAGCCTTTCAGCCGCACGTAGTCCGCGACCTGCGCCGCCCGCCATTCCGCCAAGTCGCGGCCCAGCGCTCCGTGCACCACGCCGACATGGACGCGGTTGATGCTGGCATGCTCCGGCGTCGGCGCGTCGGAGAAGCGCATCGCGTTCAGGCGGGGGATGACGTCGCAGGCGGCCAGGATCGCGTCGACCGCCGCCTCGCGCTTGGAGAGGTGCCGCGTGTTGCCGATCAGCTCGATTTGGAAGAAGAAACCCGCCGCGTGCATGGTGATGGCGGCGAGGTCGGTGGGCTCGGTGTTGATGAAATAATCGGCCCGCAGACCCTGATCCATCAACGCTTTGGTGCCGACGCCGCCCTGCAGCTCGCCGACGACGAAGGTGAGGATCACGTCGCCGCGCAGCTTGACGCCGGCCTGGATCAGCGTGCGGAGCGCGCAGAAATAGGCGGCGTCGCCGGCCTTCATGTTGGAGACGCCGATGCCATAGATAAAATCGTCGTCGACCTTCCCGGCCCAGGGATCGACGGTCCAGCCCTCGGTCACCGGGTTGGTGTCGACATGGCCGTTGAACAGGAGGCTCTTGCCGCCGCCGGCGCCGCGCAGCCGGCCGACCGCGTTGACCCGGTCGCCGGGCACCGGGGTCAGCTCGGCGTCGAGTCCGATTTGCGCCATCTGGTCGCGCATGAAGGTTGCGAGTTCGCGCTCGCCGTCGGTCTGCGAGTAGCTCTTGTGCTGCACCATGCGGCTGAGCAGGTCGAGGCAAGAGGACCGGTCGATGCTCGCGAGGATGTCTTGCGGGGTCATGCTGAACTCTCTCCGACTGGCGTGGGCGTAGCGGCGATCAGGGCCTGAGTATAGGGCGCAGCCGTAGCCAACTGGTCCGGTGCGAGCAGGTCGACGAGTTGGCCCATCTGCATCACCGCGAGCCGATGAGCAATCTGGCGCACCAGGTTGAAGTCGTGGGTGATGAACAGGTAGGCGGTGCCATGCTCGCGCCGTAGCTCAAGCAGGAGCTGCACGATGGCGGCCTGGACGGAGACGTCGAGCGGGGCGGTGATCTCGTCGCAGACGACGAGGCGCGGGCGGGCGGCGAAGGCACGGGCGATGGCGACGCGCTGTTTCTCTCCGCCGGAGAGCTGGTGCGGGTAGCGGCCGGCATAAGCGGCGGGCAGGCGGACCTGGTCGAGCAGGCGGGGGATCTCGGCCGTGGAGGCGCCGAACAGGCGGAGCGGCCGGGCCAGCAGGTCGCGCACCCGGTGGCGCGGGTTGAGCGAGGAATCCGGGTGCTGGAAGACGATTTGCACCGCCTTTTTGTACGCGCGGTCCATGTCACGCGGGGCGTCGATGCGGCGGGCGGCGAAATGGATCGCACCGGTGAACGGGGTGAGGCCGGTGACCGCGCGGGCGATGCTGGACTTGCCGGACCCGCTCTCGCCGACGACGCCGAGGATCTCGCCTGGCCGGATTTCTAGGTTTACGGCATGCACCGCCGTGACCACGCGCGCGCCGAACAGGCGGGGACGGCCGTAGCGCACGCCGATATTGTCGAGTGCAAGCAGCGGCGCCGATCCGGGCGCGTCGAGGATGAGACGCTGGTCCGGGCGGGGGACGGCTTGGACCAGCATACGGGTGTATTCGGCCTTCGGGGCGGCGAAGATCCGCCCAGCCGGCGCCTGTTCCTGGACCCGGCCGCGATGGATCACCGCGACCCGGTCGGCCACGCGGGAGACGAGGGCGAGGTCGTGCGAGATGTAGAGGCCGGCCACATTGGTTTGCTCGCGCAGGCGGCGGAACAGCTCGAGGACGCGCTCGCCGGTGATCACGTCCAGCGCGGTGGTGGGCTCGTCGAAGATGATCAGCGCCGGGCGGCAGGCGAAGGCGGCGGCGATGCCGACGCGCTGTTTCTCGCCGCCGCTGGCTTCGTGCGGGTAGCGGTGCATGAGCGCTTGCGGGTCGCGCAGCTCGACCCGGCGCAAGGCCTCGATGCTGGCTTGCCAGGCGGCTTCGCGGTCGAGGTGTTGGTGCTGCATCAGGACTTCGGCCAGCTGGCGGCCGATGGTGAGCGTGGGGTTCAACGTGGTGGCCGGGTCCTGGAAGACCATGCCGATGCGGCGGCCGCGCATGGCTTCGACCTGCTTGGGGTTCATGGCTCGGAGGTCGGCGCCGAGCAGGCGTAGCGTGCCGCCGGCTTCGCGCGCGTTGGCTGGCAGCGCCCGCATGATGGCCCAGGCGAGCGAGGTCTTGCCCGACCCGGATTCGCCGACCAGGCCGAGGACCTCGTTCGGGGCGATGGCGAGGGAGATGCCGTCGAGCACGCGGAGCGAGCCGGCGCGGGTGTGGTAGTCGAGGGTGTAGTCCTCGACTTCGAGGATCGTGGCTCCAGTTGAAGCACCCTCACCCAATCCTCTCCCGGAGGGAGAGAACTTTTGGGGGGCGTCGGTCATCGTTCGTCGCGGGGGTTTAAGGCGTCGCGGAGGCCGTCGCCGAGGAGGTTGAAGCCGATAGCGGTTAGGCCGATCGCGATGGCGGGGAAGATCAGCATCCAGGGGGCTTGGTGCAGGAAAGGGCGGGCGCCGGCGACCATCAGGCCCCAATCCGAGGCGGGAGGTTGGGCGCCGAGACCTAGGAAGGAGAGCGTCGCTAGCAGCATGACCGCGAAGGCGACGCGGATCGTCGCTTCGATCACGATGGGCGCCACCACGTTGGGCAGCATCTCGCGCAGCACGATCCAGGCGCCGCTCTCCCCGCGCGCGATAGCGGCGGCCACGTAATCCTGCCGCCGCGCCGCCAGGGCCACGCTGCGCGTCACCCGCGCGAGACCTGGCGCGAAGGCGATGCCGATGGCCAGCATCGCGTTCAGGCTGCCCTTGCCCAGCGTGCTGACCAGCAGCAGCGCCAGCAGCAAGCCGGGAACCGCCATGACCGCATCCACGGTGCGCATGATCGCCTCATCCCAGCGGCCGCCGAGATAGGCGGAGGTGGTGCCGATGACCGCGCCGGCGCTGGTGCCGATCAAGGTCGCGGCCAAGGCCAGCGGCACGGTGCCGCGGGCGCCGGCGAGCAGGCGGCTCAGCACGTCGCGCCCGAGCTGGTCGCCGCCGAACAGATGCGGCCAGCTTGGCGGGCGGAAACGGCCGAGGAAGTCGATGTGCTCGGGATCGAAGGGGGCGATGCCGGGGCCGACGACGCAGGCGATGGCGATGAGGATCAGGATGACCGTTCCGGCCGCGCCTTGCGGGGTGCGCAGCAGGCGGGCGAACAGGTCAGTCATAGCGGATGCGCTTGTCGAGCAGTGCGTAGGCGATGTCGGCGAGGAAATTGGCCAGCGCGTAGGTCGCCGCCATGATCAGCGCGCCGGCCTGGATCGCCGGCAGGTCGCGGGCCTCGATGGAGACGATGAGCTGGCGGCCGATGCCGGGAATGGCAAAAATCTCCTCGACGACGATGATGCCGCCGAGCAGGTAGCCGACGTCCAGAGCGACGATGGTGATGACTGGCAGCAGGGCGTTGCGCAGCGCGTGGCCGAGCAGCACTTGGCGGGGCGGGATGCCGCGCAGGCGGGCGGCGCGGATGTAGTCGCTGTGCAGCACGTCGATCATTTCGGAGCGGACCATGCGCGAGACGTGCGCGACCATGACGCTCGAGACGGTCAGGACAGGGAGGACGAGGTGCAGGAGGCTGTTGGCCGGGTCCTCGGTGAGCGGGATGTAGCCGGTGGCCGGCAGGAGCTGCCAGCGGTCGGCGAGGACGATCAGCAGCAGGGTGGCGACGACGAATTCGGGCAGCGAGACGCCGAGATAGGAGATCAGCCCGGCGGCGACGTCGGCGGCCCGGCCGCGGCGCAGGGCGGCGACGATCCCGAGCGGCACTGCGACGACGAGCATCACCAGGATCGACAGCGCCGCCAGCAGCAGCGAGCGGGAGAGCGCGGCGAGCATGACCGGGCCGAGTGGCTGGCTGGTGCGGATCGAGGTGCCGAAATCGCCGTGCAGCAGAGCGCCCAGCCAGCGCGCGTATTGCAGCCAGGCGGGGTCGTTCAGCCCAAGCTTGGCGCGGACGGCGGCAAGCGCGGCCGGGGTGGCATTTTCGCCGAGCATGGTGACGGCTGCGTCGGCCGGGAGAAGCTGGGTGATCCCGAATACGAGGATCGAGACCACCAGCAGCGTGTAGAGGATGAGCAGGCAGCGCCGCAGGAGCCAGGCGACGCTCACGCCAGGGCGGCGCCCTGGGTCAGTCCGTTATCGATAGTAGGGGCGGCACTGGTCGACGCCTGGGTGCTGGCGGCACCAGGAGTAACGCTGGTCATCATGCATGCGCTCCCAGTTGGTGCGCGGATCGCCGGCTGGGCCGGGGCTGAAGATGTTGTCCCAGGTCTTCTGCACATCGTGATCCAATTGCGACTGCGCCCACACTGGGGCCGGACCCAGCGTCGTCGCCACGACAATCAACGCAAGCCATTTCATCGAACTTCTCCTGGATCGGGTAGGAAAACCAACCCGGTCGCGACCACGGGGTTCCCGTGCTCAGGACCGGTGCTCGATCGTCAGCAGGAACCACCGGGCCGGCGCGCCGTCCAGAAGGCATTGGCGCGGCGAGGTGAGCGGCATCCGGCGCAAATTCCAGTCGGTTGGCTGAAATCTCAAGCCTCGGCCTCCACCAATTCCGGCCTTGTCTCCGGTAGCGCGACGAGAATGAGCAAAACCGATGCCAGCCCGGCGCCGGCGAGGGCGAACAGCGCGCTCTCCTTGCCGAAGCGGTCGGCGAGCTGCCCGGCCATGGCGGTGCTGACCGTCGCGCCCAGCCCGGCCATCAGCCCGAACAGGCCCATGCACAAATTGAAGCGGTTGGTGCCGCGGGTCACGTCGGCGGCGACGAGCGGCAGCATGATGCCGAACCCGGCGGCGCTGACGCCGTCAAGCAACTGCACGGCAACCAGCGCCCAGGGGCTGCTGACGACGGCAAGCAAGGCGCCGCGGACCGGCACCGCCAGGAAGGATAGCAGCAGCACGGGCCGCCGGCCCCAGCGGTCCGCGGCGCGGCCGACGAAGGGCGACGAGGCGGCGACGAGGATTTGCGGGAAGACGATGCCGGCGGCGATCACCAGGCTCGCCCGGCTGCCGAGCGACTGCGTGATCTCGCCGGCGACCAGAGGCAGCATGGCGGCATTGCCCAGGTGAAACAGCAGCACGCAGAGGCTGAACACCAGGACGGGCCATCCTAGCAGCAGCCGGATGGCGTGGCGCGCGCCGGCGGGGGCGCCGGCCTTTGCCACCGGCAGGGAGGCGGCGCGGGGCTTGATCAGATGCAGCGCGAGGATGCCCGGCAGCATCATCGCGGCGGTCAGATAGAAGACGGCGACCTCCGAGACGTAGGAGCCGACTGCGCCGAACATCGCGGCGGCAATCGCGCTGCCGGCGGCTGCGAACCGGGCGTTGCGGCCGAGCCGCTCGCCCAGCCTGGCGCGGCCGACGAGGGCGAGGCTCATGGCGGCGATGGCCGCGGCCAGCATGCCGCTGGCGAAGCCGTGCAGGACCTCGGCGGACATCACCGGCAGCCAGGATGGGAACATGGCCAGGATCAGTGCGCTCGCCGCGATGGCGATGCAGGCGGCGAGCGCGCCCAGCCGCTTGTTCGACAGCGAGTCGATGAGCGCGCCGCTGGGCAGTTGGCTGATCATGGCAGTTATCGTGCCGACGCTCAGGGCGGCGCCGATGGCGCCCTGGGTCCAGGCGGCGCTGCTGAGGTAGACGGCGATGAACGGTCCGAACCCGGTCTGGACGTTGGCGACGAAGAAGTTGTGCCAGTCCAACCCGCGCCGGCCTGGCGCTTGATCCGATTCGCGCCGTCCCGGCGCCTGGTCCGATACGCGCCGTCCCGGCGTGTGGTCCGGCGTCACTGGGTAGGCTGGGCGGGCGCTGGCGGCGCGGCCATGGTCACCGGGGGGCCGGCGGGTTGCGACGGGCCTTTGTAGTCGGGGATCGCCTTGATCTGGTCGGCAGTCATGTCGAGTAGGATTTGGTCGTGCTTGACGGCCGGCTGGAAGTGCAGCGCCCGCCAGACGACGGCGATGCGGCGGTTGCCGACGCCCATGAAGCCGCCGAAATCGATGACGGCGGCGCGGGGCTGGCCTTGATCGTCGACCAGGACGTCGACGATGCGGCCGACGGTGTCACCGGCCGGGTCGCGAACGGTGCGGCCGAGAATGCTGGTGGCCTCACCTTGATACATGAACTCGGTTTCGGCGGGGGGCGGCGTTGCGGGCGGTGGTGTTTGGGCCATGGCGGCGCCGCCTGCCCAACAGACAGCAACGGCCAGCACGGCAGCGCAATTTCTGTGCCGGTATCGGACCATGGGGCAAGGTTGGTGCGGCGCCGGGTTTCACGCAAGTGCCCCTGAGCCCTAGACACGGACCAGCTTGATCCGCTTGCCGTCGACGCCGAGGGTGATGCGCCCGGCTTTCAGGGCCAGCGCGTCTTCGCCGAACACTTCGCGGCGCCAGCCATTGAGGACTGGGAGGTCTGGCGCGTCCTCGGCCGCCAGGCGGTCGAGATCGTCGGAGGAGGCGAGCAGCTTCGGCGCGACGTGATGCTCCTCGCACTTGGCGGCCAGCAGCACTTTGAGCAGCGAGACCAGGGCCGGGGACGGGCGGGCGCCGTCGCGGACCCGCGGCACGGAGGGAAGCTGGTCATCCACGAGGGCGCTCGCCTCTTCGAGCGCGATGACCAGGCTGGCGCCGGTGCGCCCTTCGGCGAAGCCCCTGGTCACGCCGCGGATGCGGGCGAGCGCCGCCGGGTTCGCCGGGGCAACGGCGGCGATCTCGAGCAGGCTTTCGTCCTTGATCAGGCGCTGGCGGGGGATGTTGATCCGCTGCGCTTCGCGCTCGCGCCACGCTACGGCGGCACGCAACAGGCCGAGCATGCGGCGGTTGTTGGTCCGGGGGCGCAGGCGTTCCCAGAGCGTCTCGGGGTCGGCGCGGTAGGTGCTGGGCTGGGCCAGCACTTCCATCTCCTCGCGCACCCATTCGAGCCGGCCGTCGCGCCCGAGCCGGTCGCACAGGCTGGTGTAGACCAGGCGCAGAAAGGTCACGTCGGCGGCGGCGTAGGCGATCTGCGAGGGCGAGAGCGGGCGGGCGGACCAGTCGCTGAAGCGGTGCGCCTTGTCGATTTGGCCGCCGGTGAGGGCCGAGACCAGGGCGTCGTAGCCGACCTGGTCGCCGAACCCGGCCACCATTGCGGCGACCTGGGTGTCGAAGATCGGGACCGGGACCGCGCCGAAGCGTTCGAGGAAGATTTCCACGTCTTGCCTCGCGGCGTGGAACACTTTGACCACCGCCGGGTCGGCAAGGAGGGCGCCGAGCGGCTCCAGGTCGATGCCTGGGGCTTCGGCGTCGAGCACCGCGACGTCGGCTTCGCCGGCGAGCTGGACGACGCATAATTCGGGGTAGTAGGTGCGCTCGCGCATGAATTCTGTGTCGATCGTCACGAACCGTTCGGTCCGCAGACGGGCACAGAGGTCGTCGAGACTGGCAGTGTCGGTGACAAGGACGGGCGGGGGGAAGTCCGCCGAAAGCTTACGAGGCATGCATTCGGCTATATAGGCGGTGACTTGACACCGCAAATCCCCATGGTTTGTGTGCGCGTTCGCCCGGGGACCCAAGACCATGCACGCCTATCGTACCCATACCTGCGGCGCGCTCCGCGCCAGCGATGCCGGCACCACCGCGCGGCTGTCCGGCTGGATCCATAGTTTTCGACATCATGGCGCGCTGCTGTTCATCGACTTGCGCGATCACTACGGCATCACGCAGTGCGTGATTTCGATTCAAAGTGGCGCTTTCAATGCGGCTGACGACCTCCGGGTGGAAAGTGTCGTTACGGTCACGGGCCAAGTCGTCCGTCGTACGCCGGAGACGATCAATCCGAAGCTGCCGACGGGCGAGATTGAGCTTCAGGTAGGCTCGCTTGAGGTGCAGAGCGCCGCTGAGGTCCTGCCTATTCAGGTGGCCGGCGAGCACAACTACCCGGAGGAGCTGCGGTTGCGCTACCGGTTCCTGGATTTGCGGCGCGAGCGGCTGCAGCGGACGATGATCCTGCGGGCGCGGGTGATCGACGATATCAGGCGGCGGATGATCGCGGCCGGGTTCAACGAGTTCCAGACGCCGATCCTGACGGTGAGCTCGCCGGAGGGGGCGCGGGACTTCTTGGTGCCGGCGCGGCTGCATCCGGGGAAGTTCTACGCGCTGCCGCAGGCGCCGCAGCAGTTCAAGCAGCTCACTATGGTGGCGGGGTTCGACCGGTATTTCCAGATTGCGCCGTGTTTCCGGGACGAAGCGGGACGGGCGGACCGGACGCTGGTGTTCTATCAGCTTGATGTCGAGATGAGTTTTGTTACGCAAGACGACGTGTTCGCGGCGATGGAGCCGGTGATGCAGGGGGTGTTTGCCGAGTTTGCCGAGGGGCGGGCGGTGGATGAGGCGCCGTTCCGGCAGATCAAGTATGCCGACGCGCTGTTGGACTATGGGACGGACAAGCCGGATTTGCGGAATCCGCTGGTGATTCGCGATGTCACGGATATCTTTGCGAGATCCACGTTCTCAATAGCTACGGAGGCGATCGCCAAAGGCGCCGTGGTTCGCGCAATTCCGGCGCCTCAGGGCGGAGCCAGGGGGAAAAAATTTGTCACTCTGATCGAGAATTTTGCGCTGGAGAAATTCGGCAAGCGCATTAGCAACGCAGTATATCGATCTGGGCTTAGCCTCTACAAGAAGGCAAAGCAGGCTGCCAGCTTCCAGGAACTGGAAGCATTAGCTCGGCTTGGTTCGCAGCCGATCGAGGTTGGTGGTCCGTTGGGGAAGTTTTTCGTTCTCGATCAACTCGCGGATATTGGGGACGGCCTTAAACTGCAGGACGGAGATGTGGCATTTTTCATAATTGATGAGAAAACCGAGGCGGAGAAGGTGGCCGGGGCGTTGAGAACGCGTATCGGCCAAGAACTCGGCTTGATCGAGCAGGATGCGTTCCGGTTTTGCTGGATCGTGGATTTTCCGATGTACGAACTGAACGAGGAAACTAAGAAGATCGATTTTAGCCATAACCCGTTCAGCATGCCGCAGGGGGAGCTGGAGGCGCTGAATACCAGGGATCCCCTGGAGATCGGGGCTTATCAGTATGATATCGTGTGCAACGGGTATGAGATGGCGAGCGGGGCGATCCGCAACCATAAGCCGGAGATCATGCTGCGGGCGTTCGAGATTGCGGGGTATCCGGCTGGAGCGGTGGAGGAGCAGTTCGGGGGGATGCTGAACGCGTTCCGGTATGGGGCGCCGCCGCATGGGGGGATGGCGGCGGGGATCGACCGGATCGTGATGCTGCTGGCGAACGAGCCGAATTTGCGGGAGGTGAATTTGTTCCCGATGAACCAGCAGGGCGAGGATTTGATGATGGGAGCGCCTTCGGTGGTGGAGCCGGCGCGGCTGCGCGAGCTGCACATCAAGGTGGAGCTGCCGCCGAAGCTGAAGGCGGGGTAACTTTCGTGACTGCCGCGCGTGGCCTCCCGCGGCGTCGGATCATTGTGGGCACGCTGGCGCTCGGTGTGCTCGCAGTTGCCGGCCTGTGCGCGTCGGTGCTCGTGGTGGGCCTCCGTCTCGCGGCGCCGACCAACTCCACGGTCGGGCCGCCGCCGGCGGATCTGCCCGGCGTCGAGAGCGTGGAATTCCGCTCTCTCTCCGGCTCTGTGCTGCGAGGATGGTGGTTACAAGGCCAACAACCCGGCGGCGGCGGCGTGGTATTGATGCATGGCGTGTGGTCGGACCGGCGCACGATGGTGCAGCGTGCGCGCGTGCTGCATGCGCACGGGTTTGCGGTTTTGCTGTTTGATTTCGAGGCCGAGGGAGAAAGCCTGGGCAGGCACATCACCTTCGGCCAGCTGGAGGGTTTGGACGCGGCGGCCGCGGTTGCGTTCGCTCGGCAGCGCCTGCCTGGCGAGAGAGTGGGCGCGATTGGCGTGTCGCTGGGGGGTGCGGCTGCCCTGCTCGGCCCTGAGCCGTTGCCGGTCAAGGCTTTGGTGCTGGAATCCGTGTATCCCGACATCGACGCCGCGCTCTCGAATCGGCTGCGGGCCGGGCTGGGCCGTTTGCTGGGACCGGTTGCGGCGCCGCTGCTGACAGCAGCATTCAAGCTGCTGCTGCCGCCGATTCTCGGCATTGAGCCGGACGAATTACGGCCGATCGATCACATCGGCTCGGCGACCGCGCCGATCCTCGTCGCATCCGGCACCACCGACGACCGCACCCCCGTCGATGAGGCGCAAGCTTTGTTTCAGCACGCGCCGGAGCCGAAGCAATTCTGGGCGGTGCAGGGCGCGGCGCATGTCGACCTCGAGCAGTACGATCCGGTGGCGTACTGGCGCGTGGTCCTGCCATTTCTGTCGCAGCATTTACAGGGCGGCGCTGCGGGTCGTCGCGGCGCGAGCGACGGCTAGGGGCCGAGGGCGAGTGGGCGGCGGCGGGCGGCGTCCCAGGCGAGCAGGGATTCGACGGTTGGGTGGTTTTCGGGTTCGGGCGGGGGGGTGACGGAGCGGCCGGCCGCACGGTCGGCGATGGCGGCGATGGCGGCGGGGGTGCGGCGCTGGTAGGGCGGCGTGCAGGGGACGTTGGCGAGGCCGAAGTCGCGCAGGATGCCGGCGATGACGGCTTCGACGGATTGGTGGTCGAGGTCTTCGTCGAGCTCGGTGGTTTCGAGGCGCTCGTAGAGTTCGTCGCGGAGGGTGTCGGGGTTGGTTGGGCCGCGGTTGCGGTCGATGGCGTCTTCGACGTCGCGGATGATGCGGCGGCGGTCGGCGATCTGGCCATTGGTGCTGGGTAAGGCGTGGCTTGCCTACCGGCTGCTCTTCGTCTGGGGCGGTTTGTTGGTCGGCATCTACACCATCATGATGGCCATGGTGGGCAGCCGCTTTCAGGGCGGCGATCTGGTGTCGGTCTAAGCGGTGATGTCGATCGCATGGGGTGTCGGCGCGTTCGTTGGACCGAGCGCGGCCGGGGCGGCGATGGTCGTCACGCGGCACGCCTGCCGTTGTTTGCCGCGGTCGCTTGCGCCCTGTTCACGGTGCTGGTGATTACTGCGCGGTCGGCGGAGCGGCGTACACCGTAAGGTCTAGCCAGCGGCCGCTTGCCGAATAGTTGATCCCGCTCACCTCGGCCAATGATTTCGGGGTCACGCCGGCTGTCGCCATGCGGGCAAGAAAGGCGGGGGCTTGCGCACGTCCGATCAGCGCGAGGCCGCAGGTCTGGTGGGCGAGGAGGAAGTCGGCGGCTTTCTCGGCATCGACCAACTGGGTGTCCTTGCCGAGCAAGAAGACGAGGCTTGGCTCGCTATAGGACGCGGACGCTACGATCGATCCTGGGCAGGGGCGGACGGCGCGGACGGTCGCCGCGATGCGCGGGCTGAGCCACATCGCCTGCAGATTGGGCAGCACGGCGCCATAGAGGCTGCTGGTCATCAGCAGCGCCGCCAGGCAAGCGGCAGCTAGGGCGCGGCCGGGTTGCTGGCGGCGCACGGCGAGCAGCACCGCCCCGGCCAGGACGGCCACGGCCAGGCCGGCCAGCACGGGCACCACCCGTATCGTATGCTGCGCCCACCAGAGCAGCACCGGCCCGGCGAGCGACAGCGCGAGGGACACGGCGGCCCAGAGGGCGGCATAGATCCAGACCACCCAGCGCCAGACGCGTCCGAAGCGCCAGGGGAGCGGCGAGAGTGCGGCGGCGGCGGTGAGGCAGGCGATGGCGGGATAGGTCGGCAGCACGTAATGGGGCAACTTGGTGGCGACCGCCTCGAACACGATCCAGCTCGGGATGATCCAGGCCAGGAGGAAGCGGACCGGGACGGTGCGCCGCTGCGCCCAGGCGAAGGGGATCGCCAGCACCGCCAGCAGAGAGCCCGGCCAGAACGCCAGAGCGAAGACGAGCAGGTGGTAGCCTGGCGGCAAGCCATGGGCCTGCTGCCCGGTTGCCACCTTGCCCAGGAAGTTGTTGCCGACGGAGTTGGAGAAGAAGCTGCCGTGGCTGACGAGCCAAATCGCCACGCACCAGGGCAGCACGATCAGCAGCATCAGGGGGATGCCCCAGGCCGGGTAGAGGCGCCGCCACCAGGCGACGCGCCGCTCGGCCACGAACAGGCCGAGCAAGGTGCCCCAGCTCACCAGTAGGATGACTGGCCCCTTCAACATCAGCCCGATGCCGAGGGCGACCCAGTAGCAGCAAGCCGGCCAGCGCCGGGCGGCCGCCCCGGCCTCACGGTCGAGAAACACCCGCAGCAGCGCGGCCTGCGCCGCCATGACGGCAGCGAGTAGGGTGGCATCGATGGTGGCCATGCGCGCCTCGATGCCGAGCAGCGTCGAGCACGCGAGCAGCAACGCCGCCGCCAAGCCCGCCGGGGCGCCGAACAGCGCGCTGCCGACATAGGCCGTGAGCAGCACCGCCAGGGTCGCGCTGGCGAGGGACGGCAGCCGATATGCCCAAGGTTGCTTGGCGTCCGGCGAGGAGAACAGCGATACGGCAGCCGCTTCCAGCCAGTAGATGCCGGCGGGCTGCAGATAGCGCGGCTGGTCTTGGAAGCGGACGTCGACATAGTTGCCGGATTGCAGCATCTGCGACGTGGCTTGCATGTAGCGGGACTCGTCGCGGTCGATCGGCGGCAGGCGGTCGCGCCCTGGGCTGAACAGCAGGAGGCACATCGCTGCTAGCAGCGCATAGTGGATGGTGCGCAGCCGGGTCGGCGCAACCAGCCAGGATAGTGGGCTCACCCTTCGATGACTTTGCCGGGCAAGTGGGTGCGGCTGCGCAGCCAAAGCACGCCGAGGAGGTCGCGGACACCGACCAGCGCGCGCCCGAAATTGTTGTATTTCGATCGCCCGGTGAGGCGGGCGCGGTCGGCCACTGGCTGGCATAGCAGGGAATGGCCGTACATCTGGAACAATGCGGGCAGGAAGCGATGCATACCCTCGAAGGCTGGCAGAAGCAGGAAGTCTTCACGCCGGAACACTTTCAGGCCACAGCCGCTGTCTGGGCACTGGTCGGCCAGCACGGCCTGGCGGAAGCGATTGGCCAGACGCGAGCCCAGGCGTTTGGACGCGGTGTCGATGCGTTGGGCGCGCACGCCGGCGACCAGCAGCCGCTCGCCCGTATTCCAGGCTTGCAGCAGCATGTCAGCCAGGTCAGCCGGGTCGTTCTGCCCGTCGCCGTCCATGGTGGCGATCCACTCGCCGCGGGCGGCGGCGATGCCGGTGCGGAGGGCCGCGGTTTTGCCGCATTGGCGGTCATGGCTGAGCAGGCGGAATTGTGCGTGGGCGCGGGATTGCGCCTGGAGCTGCGGGAAAGTGTCGTCGGTGCTGCCGTCATCGACGAACATCACTTCGTATGGCCGGACCGGCTCCAACTTGGCGACCAGTTCCTCGCACACCGGGCGGATGTTTTCCGCCTCGTTCTGCACGGCGATGATGATGGACGCCCGGACGTCCTGCGAGTCCCTCATACTGTCCTATCTTGCTCTTCTACTGGCCGGGGTGTCGCCGGCGGGGGGTGTCCGTAACAGATCGCGCGGGGAGTGCGAAGCCGCGCGCGGGTCCCGCTGCGGGCGTGCGGGAATCGCCCTCACCCAACCCTCTCCCTCCGGGGCCCGGAGGGAGAGGGAGTAGAAATCGGGATTACTCTGCTGGGGCGATGGCCTGGTCGCCGCTGGTGGGGCCGGCGGTCATGGATTGGAAGACGCCGTCGCGGCGGATTAGGGCGTGGAATAGGGCGGCGGCGAGGTGCAGGAGGATGACGGCGAAGAGGACGAAGGCGAGCGCGCGGTGCAGGTTCCACAGCAGGGTATGGAGGCCGTCGCTTTGGGGGAGGATCGGGGGGAGGAAGACGCCGGGGAAGAGTTGGATGGGGTAGGCGGCGGCGGAGAGCATGGCCCAGCCTAGCAAGGGCATGGCGATCATCAGGGCGTACAGCGCGTAGTGCGTGAGGATTGCGGCGAGCTTCATTGGGGCGGGGAGATCGGCGGGTAGGCCGGGCGCGCCGGAGCGGAGGCGGACTATGAGGCGCAGCAGGGCCAGGATCAGGATGGCGATGCCGAGCGGCTTATGGATCGAGACGAGATCCAGGTATTTGGGCGTCACGGTCGAGAGCATGCCGACGCCGATGAACAACATCGAAATGATGCAGACGGCCATCAGCCAGTGCAGCACGCGCTGGGTGACGGTGAAGTGGCGGGCGAGGCCGGTCATGGGTGGGTTCCTGGGGGCTGGGTTCCTGGGGTGCTAGGGTAGTCGGCGGCTTCGGCGGTGCGGCGGTCGTAGGAGACGGCGTAGGCAGAGGAGCGGGCGGCGGGGAACGGGTCGTCCGAGGTGCTGATGCCGTCGGGGAGCACGGTGGGGTCGTAGTTGATCTCGCGGCAGGGGCCGTCGGGCTCGGGGATGATCTTGTCGGCGACGAGGGTGCCGACCTCGACGGTGCGGCGGTCGGCGGGCCAGGCCTTGCTGGGGTCGGCGGTGGGGTCGCCAGGGTTGGCGACGGTGACGGTCATGGTCCAGCGCTGGGGGCTGCTCGCGACGCGCTGGGTGATTTCTTGCTCGAGGAAGTCGGGCGGGCGCTTGGCGAGGTCGGCGGGGGCGACGGTGACGGGCTGGGCTGCGGGGACGATGGACCAGCGGACGGTGTGGCCGGCGCCGCCGGGGTCGGTGAAGACGAAGCTGTTGAGGCTGTTGTAGCGCTCCTCGGCGTAGCTTTCGGTGAAGGGGGCGCTGGCGGCCCAGGCGCCGAAGGCGGCGATCTCGGGGTGTGCGGCGGCGAAGTTCTTCATCGCGTTCGGGTCGTCCTTGGCGGCGGAGGCGATGAGGAGGTCGTAGAAGGCCTGGGGCGTGGCGACGGGGAAGAAGGGAAGGTCGATCATGGCGGTGCGCCATTGCTGGCCGTCGGGCGTGGTGATTTGGAGGCCGATGCCGCGGACGCGTTCGGCGCCGTCGATGGCGGTCGGGTTGGGGGTGCCGATGTTGAAGCGGCCGATAACGGGATAGGTGCCTTTGGCGAAGACCGTGGCCTTGGAGAGGGTGGCGCCGTCGCCGTTGGCTTCGAAGCTGCCGGTGAAGCAGATGCCTTTGGCGTGGTTGCGGCGGTGGCCGGGTGCGGGGCCGCCGGGGGGCGCGAGCGCGGCGACGAGGCGCTGGGGGGTGAGGCGGTCCGGGGTGAGCCAGCCGGCGGTGTAGGCGAAGGCGGCGGCGGCCGCGACGACCACGGCGGCGATGAGGAGGAGGGAGGCGAGGGGGGAGGTGGGTCGGGGCACCGTGCTGCCGTCCTGGTTGCGGGGGGACAGGAGAGCTTCGCGAGGGCGGAAGATCAAGTGCGCGGTCGAGGCCCTCGTAGGTTAGGCGTTGGCGGCCAGGTCTTAGTGGCTTTTCGGCGCAGGGCAGCGCTTGGTATAAGACAATCGTCACGACCGTGTGGGCTCTATGCTGCGCAGTTTCCGCGTCCTCGCCATCGGCGTGCTTGCACTCGTTGGGTTTGGCGCATGGGCGCGCGCTGCCGAGGTTCCGCGGTTTGAGCCGACAAGCTGTGCCGATCTGGCGGAAATCGGCGATGTGCTGCCGCGCCTGCGCTGCGGCGTGGTCCGGGTGCCGCGCGATTATGCGAATGTAGACGGCCCGAGCTACGCGCTAGCGGTCGTCGTGATCGCAAGCGCGCAGCTTCCCGCGAAGCCCGATCCCGTCGTCTACATCAGCGGCGGCCCGGGCGCGCCGCTGACGATCTACGCCGGCTTCCAAGCCCGGCATCCCTATGCTGCGGACAGGGACCTCATTCTTGTCGATCAGCGCGGCATGGGCCGGTCGGAACCACGCCTCTGCCCCGAACTGCAAGGCGATCTGGTCAAAGCCATGCTCGCCGTCGTGACGGAGCCGACGGACGCCGCGCTGGCGGCTGCCCAAGCTGCCCACGCGGCTTGCCGTGACGCGATCCGCGCGCGCGGCATCGACCTGGACGATTTTGGGACGAGAACGACTGTCGAGGATTTCGATTGGGTGCGCCGAGCGCTCGGGGTGCCGCGCTGGAACGTCATCGGGGAGAGCTACGGCACGACGGTGGCGATGACGATGCTGGCGCGGCATCCGGAGAGCATGCGGTCGGCGGTGCTCGACAGCCTTAACCCACCCGACGCGTATTTTGGGATGCCGTGGTCGGCACGGGTGGCGCGGGCGCGCGATGCTTTCTTCGCGGCGTGCGGGATCAGCCCGGCCTGCGCTGCTCCTGATCTCGCCGGGCTGTACCGTGAGGCGGTTGC
Source organism: Acetobacteraceae bacterium (assembly GCA_965276815.1). Taxonomy (GTDB): domain Bacteria; phylum Pseudomonadota; class Alphaproteobacteria; order Acetobacterales; family Acetobacteraceae; genus JAVVHH01. Next base: position 537,657 of record CBDIBE010000008.1, read on the forward strand.
CCGGCTTGCACAGGATGCGCCAGTCGTCGCGTTGCCGCCGGGCCTGCGGGGGCTGGGCGACCCTATGCGTCTGACTGCGTCGCTGTTCGAGGAAGTCGTCGGCCGGCTGGTTTACTACCCGACGTATTACGCGGGTTTGCCGCAGCTTATTGCGGCAACGCGCGGGGGTGACTTGAAGCCAGTTGGCGCGGCGCTAGCCACCCTGCTCACGGGAGCAGTGCGGGGAGGCAACGAAGGCGCATTCGTTGCCGTCGAATGTCGCGACCGTCCGCGATGGCGCGCGCCGGCAGCGGCGGGGGCCAGTTCGCTTGATCTTGCGCTGCTGCCGCCGGGCATCTGCCAGGCGTGGTCGGCACTCGGCCCCACGCCCGAGGTTCCGCGTGGATCGACGGTGCCGACCCTGGTGTTGGCAGGACAGTTCGATCCGAACATCACGCCCGAGGAGAGCCGCGGCGTTGCCGAGCTGATCGGATCGAAGGCGCATTGGATCGAGTTTGCTGGCGTCGGGCACAGCGTCCGGCATTTTAGTCCCTGCGCACAGCGATTGGTGGCGGATTTCATTGCGAACCCCGAGCGCGACCAGGATGCGGCCTGCGCGAAGGAGGCGGTGGGTGTCGGGCCTGCGGAACGCTGAGAGTGGCTTGGATGGCCCCGATTGTGCTTGCGTAGCGGTGACGCCCGATCCTTTGCCGGAGACCGACCCATGCTGCACTCCTTCCTGACACGGCGCGGCATCCTTGCCGCCAGCGCTGCGCTTGCCGCCGGGCCGTTGCGTGCGCAAGGCGCGGCGCGGCGCGGGGGTACGTTGCGGGTTTCGGTGGATCAGGCGGTGGGGGTGTTGAGCCCGCTGCTGACGCGGGTTAATCCGGAGTACCTGGTTGCGGAGCTGCTGTATAGCGGGCTGACCCGGCTGGCGCCGGATATGTCGGCGCAGCCGGATCTGGCGCAGTCGTGGTCGAGCAGCGCGGACCTGGCGGAATGGATTTTTAGGCTGCGGCCGGGGGTGGTGTTCAGCGACGGGTCGGCGTGCACGGCGAAGGACGTGGCGGCGAGTTTTGCCGCCATGCTCGACCCGAAGACCGCCTCGCCAGCGCGGCAGAATATCGGCCCGGTGAAGTCGGTGGAGGCGCAGGACGACACGACAGTGGTGTTCCGGCTGCTCGGCGCGTATGCGGACCTGCCGGTGGCGCTGGCTTATACGAATGCGAAGATCATTCCAGCGGCGCTGGCGGCGGGCGGGATGGACCGGCTGTCGCGCGAGGCGGTCGGGACCGGGCCGTTCAAGCTGGCGGCGTATGAGCCGGATCGCCGGGTGCTGGTGACGCGCAACGAGAGGTATTTCGACCCGGCGCGGCCGTATCTCGACCGGATCGAGGTCCTGGTCTATCCGGACCCGACCGCCGAAGCTTCCGCGCTGATCAGCGGCGAGACGGATCTGATGGCCGGCGCGCAGGCGTCCGAGTTCGGGCAGCTTTCGTCGGCGAGCGGGGTGGTTGCGTTGCGGACGCCGTCGGGACAGTTCCTCAACGTCAATATGCGGTGCGACCAGAAGCCGTGGAGCGATACGCGGGTGCGGCAGGCGCTGGCGCTGACGGTGGATCGGGAGGCGCTGGTCGGGTTCATCGCCGAGGGGTACGGGACGCCGGGGAACGATACGGCGCTGAACAGCGCGTACCGGTTCTATAAGGAGTTGCCGTTGCGCAAGCCGGATATCGGGCAGGCGAAGCAGTTGCTGGAAGCGGCGGGATTTCCGGGCGGGATCGATGCGACGCTGGTCGCTTCGGACCGGCCGGGGTCGCGGACGCAGCTTGGGGTGGCGATGCGGGAGATGGCCAAACCGGCCGGGTTCCGCATCGAGGTGCAGACGATGCCGCATGCGACGTATTTGGACCAGGTTTGGAAGAAGGGGTCTTTTTACGTCGGATTCTACAATATGCAGGCGACGGCGGATGCGATCTTCTCGCTGCTTTATACTTCCGATTCGGCTTGGAACGAGACGCGTTGGGATAATGCCGAGTTCGACAAGGTGGTGGGGCAGGCGCGGGTTACTGCGGACGAGGCGAAGCGGGCCGAGCTGTATGGGCAGGCGCAAGTGCTGATGCATGACCAGGTGCCGAGCGTGGTTCCGGTGTTTTTCGACCTGCTCGCGGGGCGGCGGGAGTGGGTGCAGGGGTATGTGCTGCATCCGCGCGGGGCGGTTTTTCGGTTGGATCAGGTTTGGGTGACGGAGGGGGCGCCGCGGCGTGGTTAAGGCCCTCACCCGAACCTGCCCTCCCACCTTTGCGCTCAACATAACGGGCGCCCGTTGACCTTCCTCGCCGTCGAGAACCTTGTCGTCCGTTATGGCCGCGTGCCCGTGCTGCACGGGGTTGATCTCGCGGTTGAGCGCGGGACGTTCGTGGCCTTGCTGGGGGCGTCTGGCTCGGGGAAGACGACGCTGCTGCGCGCGATTGCCGGGTTCAATCCGGTCGCGTCCGGGCGCGTGCGGCTCGATGGACGCGACATCACGGCCGAGCCGCCGGAGCGGCGGCGCATGGCGATGGTGTTCCAATCCTACGCGCTGTGGCCGCATATGACGGTCGCGCAAAATCTCGGCTATGGGCTGCGGCTGCGCCGAATCAAGCGCGCCGCGATCGCCGAGAAAATCGGCGCGCTGCTGCAAATGCTGCATCTGGAGGGGCTGGGCGATCGCCGGGTCACCCAACTGTCCGGCGGGCAGCGGCAGCGGGTGGCGCTCGGCCGGGCGCTGGCGATCGATCCGGACGTGCTCTTGCTGGATGAACCGCTCTCCAACCTCGACGCGGCGATCCGGCTCGAGTTGCGCCACGAGATCCGCGCCGTGCAGCGCCGGATCGGCATTACCGCCGTGCACGTCACGCACGACCGGGAGGAGGCGATGGTGATCGCCGACCGCATCGTCGTGCTGCGCGACGGGCGGATCGCCCAACAAGGCACGCCGCAGGACGTCTACCACCGCCCCAGCACCGCCTTCGTCGCCAGCTTCATGGGCGCGGACAACGTGATTGCGGTGACCGGAAGCGCCGATGGCGGGGCGATCCGGCTCGTGGCCGCCGACACGGCCAGCTTGTTGCCGCCCAGTCTGTTGCCCGCCAGTCTGTTGCCCCTTGGACCCGGCGGAGTGCATCTCGCATCACCCTCTCCCGAGGGCCGCCTGGCCGCACATTTCCGCGCCGCCGCCGCCCGGCTGCTGCCGCAATCCGCCCCGGCCCCCGAATGCGCCCTGACCCTGCCCGGCCGCATCGACGCCGCGAGCTACCCGGGCGACGTCTGGCGCTACACGGTCGAGGCGGCGGGGCAGCGCTTCATGATCGATGATCCACAAGGGTTCGCGCCGGGTGCGCTGGTGCAGGTCGCTGTTCCGGCCACAGCGTTACATTTGTTTGCGCAGGATTTGCGTGGCAATATCGTATCGTGAGCATGAAGATGACCCTCCTCGGCGTCGGCGAGGCTTTCGCGCCAGAGCCGAACAGCTCGGCGCTGGTGGAGGCGTCCGGTTTCACCCTGCTGATCGATTGCGGCCATGCCACGCCGCCGGCACTCTGGCGCGCGCGCCCCGATCCGGACGTGGTGGACGCGATCTATCTCACGCATCACCATGCCGACCATGTGCTCGGCCTGGTGCCGGTCATTGACCGCTGGGCGGTGGACGGCAGGAAGCGCAAGCTCACGATCTATACGACGATCTGGGGCATCGAGCAGTTGCGCCGCTTGTTCGAGGCGATGACGGCCTCTGTCGGGGCCTTCCCGATTGGCTACGAGGTCACGGCCGACACGCCGCGGATCGGCCCCTATGCAACCCGGGTTGCGCAGACGGCTCATGCGTCGCCGAATTACGCGATCCGGCTCGAGCGGAACGGAAAGCGCCTTGCCTGGAGCGGCGACGGCCGCCCCACGCCGGAGGCCCTGGCGCTCTACGCCGATGCCGATCTGCTGATGCACGAATGCTATTTCACCGAGGAGGATGCGGCGCAGTACCACTGCGATCTGCCCACCGTCCGCGCGATCAGCGGCCCGGCGCGCATCGGCATCTACCACGTGCGCGACGGCGACCGTGGCGCGATGCGCCAGGCGTTGGCGGGCGATCCCCGCCTGTTCCTGCCGGAGGCGGGCGAGGTGCTCGAGCCTTAATAGGCTTAGACCGCTATCGCCCTGACTGTGTCAGGGCGGCAGTCTAGCTACTTTTGGTGGCGAGCAACTTTGTCGCATGACTGGCGTCGCTGTCGCGATTCCAGTCAGGGCGACGTTGCTCTAGCCCACCGGCAGGCCAGGATATGATTATGACAGTTTCGATCGGAATGCTGCCGATCTGAACCTGTGTTCGCTGCGCGGACCATGACGCTGAACGGGCCGCTCTCAGCAAGACCTGGTATCAGCCCTTGACCAGCAGCCTTCCCGTGTAGTCGATACGGTTCAACAAATACCGGGTGGGCAGGCTTTCGAGGTATTCATCCACTGCCTTCCGCGCGCCGTGGTAATGTCCGTAGTCGTCTAGAATTAAAACGCCGCGCTCGCACAACCTGGGAAATAAATGCTCAAGTTCATGCCGCGTTGACTCGTACCAATCCGTGTCGAGGCGCAGGAGCGCGAGCTCCGACGGAGCTTGCTGCGGAAGAGTCTTCATCACGTCGCCTGGAACGAAAATGAACCGTTCCATCGGATATCCCGTCCTTCGTAAGTTGGCCCTGACCTCCTCAACATTCGAGTAGGCCCAGACAGGATTACTGTCGCGGTCACCGGCCTCCAGCAAAGCGGCGGCGCTTCGGCCATATAGATCGACGTCCTCCGCCGTCGGCGCCGTCATTCCTTCGAAGGTGTCGAAAAGGTAGATGTCGCGGTCAGTCACGTTCATCAACTGCAGCGCGAAAGCCATCATCATGACGGAGCCGCCGCGCCAGACCCCGCACTCGGCAAAGGCTCCGGGCAGGTCCGCCCGCACGACGTATCGGACACTGTTGAACAGAGCATAGAGGCGCTCGACCGAAGCCAGTTCCAGGGTGGGACCACACTGTTGGCAGGCCGCCAGGAAATCTTCCTCGATGATGTCGGGATATTCGGTCACGCTACGTTTGCTCCGTTTCGGATCTGGATGGTTGGCACAGCGTCGCGGCTTGGACCTGATTCGTCGACTACCGAGAGCATCGGCGCCACACCCATGCTTCGATCTTGAACGGAGGCGAGAGCCGCACGCGCGCCACCGCCGCGCGCAAGGCCGCGACCTCGCGCACACGGTGGGGTGCGGAGGGGCACCCCACCCTACTCCGGTGACCGATGCCGAACGTCTGCCTCAGCGCTTTGGTCTCTCAGAGCGCAAGGTCAGATTACGGCCGAAAACGGCTCGGGTCACTAACGTCGGCAATGAGTCGAGAGCGGCTCTTTCCGAATGGGTTTGGAGCTCAGTCCTTGATGTAGTCGCGGGTCAGCGGGACCGCGTCCTGGTGGTGCGCTAGCTGCATTTGCCAGACCATGTGGCCGTTGTGGCGGAAGGCGAGTTCGCTGCCGGATAGGTAAAAGTCGAACATGCGGCAGAAACGTTCGTCGTACATGCCGGCGATGACTTTGCGGTTGCGCTCGAGGTTGGCGCGCCATAGGCGCAGGGTCTGCGCGTAGTGCAGGCGGAGGATTTCGATGTCGGTGACGATCAGGCCGGTGCGTTCGGCGAGCGGCAGGACCTCGCTGAGGGCGGGCGAGTAGCCGCCGGGGAAGATGTATTTGGTCAGCCACGGGTTGGTGGCGTCCGGGCCGTAGCTGCGGCCGATGGCGTGCAGCAGGGCGACCCCGCCGGGTGCGAGGCTGCGCTGCATCACCTCGAAGAAGCTGCCGAAATGATTGATGCCGACATGCTCCAACATGCCGACCGAGACGATGCGGTCGTAGGTGTCGGAGACGGCCCGGTAGTCGCGCATCTCGAAGCGGACGCGGCCGGTCAGGCCCTCGGCTTGGGCGCGGGCGCGGGCGACGGCGAGCTGTTCCTCGGAGAGGGTGATGCCGGTGACGTCGGCGCCGTAGTCGCGGGCCAGGGTGAGCGCCATGCCGCCCCAACCGCAGCCGATGTCGAGCACTTTGAGGCCCGGCCGGGTCAGCAGCAGCTTGGCCGCGATGTGCCGCTTCTTGGCTTCCTGCGCCTCGTCCAACGTCTCCGACCCGGTGCGGAAATAGGCACAGGAATACTGCCGGTCCTGGTCGAGGAGGAGGGAGTAGAGCTCGCCGTTCAGGTCGTAATGGTGGGCGACGTTGCGGCGGGCGCGGCGCGCCGGGTTGAACTGCGACCAGCGCTTGACCGCTCGGCCGAGCGCCTCGTGGACGTCCATCACGGGCTGCACCGCGCCTTTGGCGCGGGCGCCGATCAGGATGTCGAGCATCTCGTAGATACTCGTCCCGACAGGGACCAGGTCGCCGTCCACCACCGCCTCGCCGAGCGAGAGGCCCGGGTGCAGGATGATCTTGCGTGCGGCACGCCACGACTTCACCTCGAGCGTCAGCGACGGTCCGGGGCCGGCGTTGTGGACCGTTTCGGTTCCGTCGGGGAAGCGGACGGTAAGCGAGCCCTCGGTAAAGAAGGATTTTATCTGGCGCTCTAGCGAGCGCCGTACAAGAAAACGCCGGCCTCTCTTACGGGAAAAGGCCGGCGCTGCGTCAAACATTGGCGTCCTACTTGGCTAGGTGCGGTCGCCGCCAGCTTCGGCGAGGGCGGCGCCAAATTCAAGCTGGTCATCGAGCTCGACCGCCTCTTCGCCAGCCAGGCCAACCTGCTCGCCACGGGCTTGCTTGTCCGCCTCTTCGGCGCTGCGGGCGATGTTAACCGTGACCGGCAGGCTGACTTCGGGATGCAGCACCAGCCGCACCTTGGTCAGGCCAAGGGTCTTGATCGGATGATCGAGGATCACCTGGCTGCGGTTGGCGGTCAGCCCGGCGGTGCCGATCGCGTCGGCGATGTCGCGAGCGGACACCGAGCCGTAGAGGCTGCCGCTTTCGCCGGCCTGGCGGATGATCACCACGGTCAACCCCTCCATTCGCTCCAGCAGGCGCTCGGCTTCCTCGCGGCGCTTGATGTTCTGTGCTTCTAGCTGGGCGCGCTGCCCTTCGAAATGTGCTAGGTTAGCTTTGTTGGCGCGCAGCGCCATCTTTTGCGGGAGCAGAAAGTTGCGGGCGTAGCCGGGCTTGACGCGCACGACCTCGCCCATCTGTCCGAGCTTGTCGATCCTTTGCAGCAGGATCAGTTCGACGGCGGCCATGATCCCCTCCTCAGGAAACGACGTATGGCAGCAGCGCTAGGAAGCGGGCGCGCTTGATGGCGGTGGCGAGCTCGCGCTGCTTCTTGGCCGAGACGGCGGTGATGCGGCTGGGGACGATCTTGCCGCGCTCGCTGAGGAAGCGGGAGAGCAGGCGAACGTCCTTGTAGTCGATCTTCGGCGCGTTCGGGCCGCTGAACGGGCAGCTTTTGCGGCGGCGGTAGAATGGGCGGCGGGCGCCGCCGGCGGCGGCTCCGCCGGGTCCACCGCGGCGGTCGTCGTCGCGGTCACTCATAGTACGGTCGGACATGGTGCTTACTCCTCGCCCGCTTCATCGCGCAGGCGGAATTCGGGGTCGCGGGCGCGGAATTCCTCGCGGTCGTCGAAGCCGCGCTTGCGGCCGCTCTCGAACCGGCCGGCGGGCTTGGGGCCGCGGAAGCTGCGGTCGCGGTCGTCGGATTTGCGCGACAGGATGGCGCTGGGCGCCTCCTCGATCTCTTCGACGCGGATGGTCATGAAGCGCAGCACGTCTTCATTGAGCCGCAGCCGGCGCTCCATTTCGGTGATGAAGGCGGGCTGGGCGTCGAGGCCGAGCAGCATGTAGTGGCCCTTCCGGTTCTTCTTGACCCGGTAGGCCAGGCTGCGCAGGCCCCAATATTCGCGTTTCTTGACGTTGCCGCCCTCGGCTTCGAGGTCGGTGCCGATGCCGTCGGCGACGGTCTCGACTTGCTGTTGCGTCACTTCATTGCGTGCCATGAACACGCATTCATATAGCGGCATATGCACCCCTATGGCTGGATCGGCCCGAGATTGGACATAGCCGAGGCGGATGCCACCGCCCCAGCAGGGAAGGTCGGGTTGTAGCGCGATGGCGCAGAATTGCAAGCGCGGGAGCTAGCGTGGCGGACAGAGCAGGAGTGTGAGGAAGAGCTGACGCTCGTCGGGTGCGGCCTGGTCGAAATTCCTTATTGCCCGGCGCGACGCGTCAACCGCGAAGCGCCCGTCCACCAAACTGTAGCACAGCACCCGATGGCCGAGGGACCGATAAAGGAGCGCATGACGGCTCGACGAATGCAGGCTTGCGCCGACGAACTCATCGGCAGTGGCAATCGCGATCCGGTGGAAGAGCGCGTAATAAGCAGTCGAGATCGATCGTCTCAGATCCGCTTGGCGGGGCGGACCATGTAGTGGCGGCGTATATAGCCGCTCAGCTTGGTCGAGCAGATGGTCAACATTCGGGATCGGCATCTTCTTCTGCCAAATCTTGCTCGGTCGCGTATGAAAGGTAAGCAAACCGGTCTTCGCCGGCCGATCTCAGCCGCTCCTGGATTTCATGCAAGGTATCGAGAGCTTCGTTGCCATTGAGCTTGCCTAGAGCTTTCTCGTCGACGACGATCATGCACACGGACGACGGAGGCGGGCGGCAGGGTCGAGCTTGTCGCCTGCGTTACGATGCCCTCGATTTGCCGCATGTCGTCCATCGCTCGACTATGCAGGCTGGAGGCGGGCGCTGCCAGAATCGGCGGCTGCGAATTGACTCCCGGCTCGCCTGGCGCAATACCCCCCGCCCTACTCCCGAGGAGCTTTCGCGTTCATGCCGGTCCACGCCTTCATCTTCCCCGGCCAGGGCAGCCAGGCGGTTGGCATGGGGCGGGAACTCGCCGCGGCCTTTGCCGCCGCGCGCGAAGTGTTTGGCGAAGTGGACGAAGTGCTCAAGCAGAAGCTCTCGAAACTCATGTTCGAGGGGCCGGCGGAAGAACTAACCCTTACCGAGAATACCCAGCCGGCGCTGATGGCGATGTCGCTCGCCGTCTTGCGGGTCATGGAGCACGAAGGCGGGTTCCGGCTTGAGGACAAGGCCGCGCTCGTCGCCGGCCACTCGCTGGGCGAATATAGCGCCCTTGCCGCCGCCGGCAGTTTCAGCCTGGCGGAAACCGCGAAACTGCTCCGGCAGCGCGGCGCGGCCATGCAGCGCGCCGTTCCGGCCGGCGAGGGCGCCATGGCCGCGCTGTTTCCAGTGGAACTCGAGGCGGCGCAGTCCATCTGCGCCGATGCTGCCGTGCTCGTGCATGAGGACGGGCGCGAGGAGCGCCAGGTGGTCGAGGTCGCGAACGACAATGGCGGCGGGCAGGTCGTTATTTCCGGTCAGCTGGAAGCGGTCGAGCGCGCGGTGGCGCTCGCCAAGGAGCGCGGGGTGCGCCGGGCTATGCTGCTGCCGGTGTCCGCCCCGTTCCACTGTGCCCTCATGGCCCCGGCGGCCGACGCCATGCGCGACGCGCTCGGCAACGCCGAAATCCACCCGCCGATCGTGCCGGTCGTCGCCAACGTCACCGCGGAGCGTGCGAGCGATCCGGCCGAGATCGGCGACCTGCTTGTCCGCCAGGTTACCGGGATGGTCCGCTGGCGGGAGAGCATGCTCGCCTGCATCGCCATGGGTGTGGACAGCTTCGTCGAGCTTGGCGCCGGCCGCGTGCTGTCTGGCCTGGCTCGGCGGATCAACCCAGATGTGGCCGCCATGGCCGCTTCCACGCCGGCGGAGATCGAAATCGTGCTGAGGGCGCTCTGATGTTCCGCCTCGACGGCAAGACGGCGCTCGTCACCGGCGCCTCGGGTGGTATCGGCGCCGCTATCGCGCGCGCGCTGCACGCCCAGGGCGCCAAGGTGGCGCTTTCCGGCACCCGGGCCGACGCGCTCGAGGCGCTTGCCGCCGAACTCGGGGACGGCGCCGCCGTCTGCCCGGCCGATCTGCGTGACCCGGCGGCCGGCGACGCCCTGATTGCCGCCGCCGAGGCCGCCATTGGCTCGCTGCACATCCTGGTCAACAATGCCGGGCTGACCCGCGACGGGCTGGCGATGCGGATGAAGGACGAGGACTGGGCGACTGTGCTGGACGTCGACCTCTCGGCGCCGTTCAGGCTGGCGCGGGCGGCGCTGCGCGGGATGCTGCGCCGCCGGGCCGGCCGGATCATCGCGATCAGCAGCATCGTCGGCGCGACCGGCAACCCGGGCCAGGCCAACTATGCCGCCGCCAAGGCGGGGCTCGCCGGGATGAGCAAGGCGCTGGCCCAAGAGGTCGGCAGCCGGGGCATCACGGTCAACGTGGTCGCCCCCGGCTTTATCGAGACCAAGATGACCGAAGTACTGCCCGCGGAGCAGAAGGCCCGGCTGACCCAGGCGATCCCGCTGGGGCGCATGGGCCAGCCCGCCGACGTCGCCGCCGCGGTCGCCTATCTCGCCTCGGACGAGGCTGGCTGGATCACCGGCGCCACGCTGCACGTCAATGGCGGGATGGCGATGATCTGATGAGTTGCGCTATCGCTGGGTGCGGCCGGGCTACTGCTGGCCGGCAACCCCGTCGGCTGCCTTGGCGGCTCCGTTGGAACCATGATATGCGCCACGGCTTGATGTTGGGGTCCGCCGAGTCCCCGCCTGCCTGCCTGCTGGCATCTGAACGATTGGACTGAGGACAGAATGAGCGAAGTCGCCGATAGGGTTAAGAAAATCGTGGTCGAGCATCTCGGCGTCGAGGAAAGCAAGGTCACGCCCGAGGCGTCCTTCATCGACGACCTCGGCGCCGACAGCCTCGATACGGTCGAGCTGGTCATGGCGTTCGAGGAAGCCTTCAGCGTCGAAATCCCCGAGGACGCGGCCGAGAAGATCAGCACCGTCAAGGATGCGATCGACTTCATCGAGAAGCAGAAGGCCGGCTGAAGGTCGCTGGGAGGAACGATAATGCGGCGCGTGGTGGTGACCGGCATGGGCATCGTGTGCCCGCTGGGCGTGGGGCTCGAGCACGTCTGGGCGCGCCTGACGAATGGCGAGAGCGGCATCACCGCGATCCAACGGTTCGACACCAAGGATTTGCCGTCGAAGATCGCGGGCCAGGTTCCTTCCGGCGCGCGGGCGACCGGCGGCTTCGACGTCGGCGAGTGGATCCCGGTCAAGGACGTCAAGAAGATGGACCGCTTCATCCATCTCGGCCTGGCGGCGGCGGCCGAGGCGGTCGAGGATAGCGGCTGGGCGCCGGAGACGGAGGAGGACCGCTGCGCGACCGGCGTGATGATCGGCTCCGGGATCGGCGGGCTGGGCACGATCTATGAAGCTTCGATCCTGGTGCACAGCGGTAAGGCGCGGCGGCTTTCGCCGTTTTTCATTCCGTCCGCGCTGATCAATTTGGTGTCCGGCCACGTGTCGATCCGGTTTGGCTTCAAAGGGCCGAACCACTCCGCCGTCACCGCCTGCGCCACCGGCGTGCACGCGATCGGCGATGCGGCAAGGCTGATCGGGCTGGGCGACGCCGAGGTCATGGTCGCCGGTGGGGCGGAGGGTGCCGTCAACGAACTTGGGATCGCCGGGTTCTGCGCAAGCCGGGCATTGTCCACCGGGTTCAATGACCGGCCGGCTTCGGCCTCGCGCCCCTGGGACCGCGACCGGGACGGGTTCGTGATGGGCGAGGGCGCCGGGATCGTCGTGCTCGAAGAACTCGAGCATGCCAAGGCGCGGGGCGCCAAGATTTACGGCGAGGTCTGCGGCTACGGCATGTCCGGCGACGCACACCACATCACTGCGCCCTCGGAGGGCCATGAGGGCGCCTATCGCGCGATGGCGGCGGCGTTCCGCAATGGGGGGCTGCAGCCCGGCGACGTGCAGTATATCAACGCGCACGGCACCAGCACACCGCTCGGCGACGATCTCGAACTGGAAGCGGTCGAGCGGTTCTTCGGCGATGCCTCGAAGAAGATCGCGATGTCGTCGACCAAGTCGGCGACCGGGCATCTGCTGGGGGCAGCGGGGGCGGTCGAGTCGATTTTTTCGTTGTTGGCGATCCGTGACGGCGTGGTGCCGCCGACGCTGAATCTGGAGAATCCGAGCCGGGACAGCTTGATGGACCGTATTCCGCTTGAAGCGCAGGAGCGTAAGGTGGACATCGCGCTGTCCAACAGCTTCGGCTTCGGCGGCACCAACGCCAGCATCTTGTTCAAGCGGGCGGCGTAAGCCGGGCGGGCGCGTGCGCGTCCTCCTGCTCATTGTTGTCCTGTTGGCCGCTGGCGCAGCAGGCGGCGGTTTTTACGCCACCAAGCAGTTCGACGCGCCGGGACCGTTGCCGGCTGACGGCGCGATCGTCGTGCCCCGCGGTGGGCTCGAGCCGGTGGCCGCGGCGCTGGAACGCGAGCATGTGGTCGCGCACGCCTGGGAGTTCCGCCTGGCCGCCTTCCTGACCCGGAGCCAGGGTCCGATACGGGCGGCCGAGCTGGAGTTTCCTGCCGCCGCCAGCCTGCGGCAGACGCTCGCCGTGCTGCGCAGCGGCAAGCCAGTCCAGCATCACCTGACCATTGCGGAAGGGTTGACCGCGGCACAAGTCGCCGTGCTTGTCGACGGGGCCACGGCGCTGGACGGGGAGACGCCGCTGGTTCCGGAAGGCAGCATCCTGCCGCAAACCTATGCTTATGAGCGTGGCTACAGCCGGACCGCGTTGCTCGAGCGGGCTACGCGGGCGATGCAGCGGACGGTCGAGCAGGATTGGACCAGCCGGGCGCCCGACCTGCCGCTCACGAATCCGAGCGACCTGGTGACCCTGGCCAGCATCGTCGAGCGCGAGACCGGCAAGCCGGAGGAGCGGCCGCTGGTCGCCGCGGTGTTCCTCAACCGGCTGCGGCTTGGCATGAAGCTGCAATCCGATCCGACCGTCATCTATGGCGTCAGCGGCGGCCTGGGCAGGCTGGATCACGGCCTGACCCGCGCCGAGCTGGACCAGGATTCGCCGTACAACACCTATCGTAACACCGGCCTGCCGCCTGGCCCGATCTGTATGCCAGGCCCCTCCTCGCTCAAAGCGGTGACCCAGCCCGCGCCCAGTGATGCGCTGTATTTCGTCGCCGACGGCGCGGGCGGGCACGTGTTCGCCCGCACCGAGGCCGACCATTTGCGCAACGTCGCCCATTGGCGCGACATCGAACGGGCCCGGGCGTTGCCATGAACACATCCCAATGATCGCATCGATGACCGGTTTCGCGCGCGCCGAAGGCACCGAGGCCGGACTGACCTGGGCCTGGGAATTGCGCAGCGTCAATGGCCGCACGCTCGATCTTCGGCTCCGGCTGCCGAATGGTTTCGACGCGATGGAGAGCGAGCTGCGCGAGGAGGCGGCCAAGCTGCTCCGCCGCGGCAATGTCAGCGCCAACTTGGCCGCCAAGCGGGAGGAGCGCGCCCGGCTGAGCGTGGATCCGGAGTTGCTGGACCTGCTGCTACAGTTGGCCGAGGACCTTGCCGCCCGGATCCCTGGCGCCGCCCCGCCGCGCCCGGACGCCTTGCTGGCGTTGCCGGGCGTGTTGCGGGCCACCGGGTCGGAGGAGGGGATCGCGCCGGCGCAAACCGCGGCCATCCGCGCCGGCTTTTCCGCCGCACTCGCTGGCTTGGTGACGGCGCGCCGGGGCGAAGGGGGTCGTCTGCTCCCGATATTGACGGGGCAGCTTGACGAGGTTGCCGCCCTGCGCGCGACCGCGATCGAGCAAGCTGCCAATCAGCCGGAGCTGCAGCGCGCCCGGATGATGGAGAGCCTGCAGGGGCTGCTGCGGGACCAGCCAGGCCTGCCGCAGGAGCGGATCGCCCAGGAAGTCGCGCTGCTGGCGACGCGCTCGGACGTGCGCGAGGAGCTGGACCGGCTTGGCGCGCATCTGGACGCCGCGCGCGCCTTGCTGCAGGAGGGGAATGCGGTGGGTCGCCGGTTCGATTTCCTGGTCCAGGAGTTCGTCCGCGAGACCAATACGCTGTGCAGCAAATCGGCCTCGGTGGCGCTGACCGCCACCGGGCTGCGGCTGAAGGCGGTGATCGAGCAGATGCGCGAGCAAGTGCAGAATGTCGAGTAGGCCATCGCGTCGAAGCGCTGGGCTGCGCCGCGGCGTCTGCCTGGTCATCGCCGCGCCGTCCGGGGCTGGGAAGAGCAGCATCGCCCAGGCGCTTTGGGCCAGCGAGCCCGAGCTCGACCTTTCCGTCAGCGCCACCACCCGCGCCCCGCGACCCGGTGAGCAAAACGGCGTCCATTATCATTTCCGCAGCCCAGGCGACTTCGCCGCCATGGTCGCGCAGGGGGCGATGCTGGAATGGGCCACGGTGTTCGGCCAAAGCTACGGCACCCCGCGCGCGCCGGTGGAGGCGGCGCTGCAGGCGGGGCGGGACGTGGTGTTCGACATCGATTGGCAAGGCCATCGCCAGTTGCGCACGGCGCTGCCGCAGGATGTGGTGAGCGTGTTCGTGCTGCCGCCCTCGATGACCGCGCTGGAGACCCGGCTGCGCGGGCGCGGCGGCGTGGCCGAGGCGGAAATCAGCCGCCGCATGCAGGCCGCGCGGGACGAGATCAGCCATTGGAACGAGTTCGACCACGTGGTGATCAACGACGCGTTCGAGGCGGCCACCGAGGCGGTGCGCGCCGTGCTGCGTGCCGCCCGTTCGGTGCGGGCGCGGCAGCCGGGCCTGGCGGCGTTCGTGGCGGGGCTGTGACGTGCTGACGCTGTATTCCTATCCCGACCTGTTTGGCGTGGCCGACAACAACCCGTTTGGGCTCAAGGTCTACGCTTTCCTGAAGCTGTCGGGGCTTGCGTTCCGCCACGAGCACATCTTCGATGCATCGAAGGCGCCGCGCGGCCAGTTGCCGTATCTGGTGGATGATGCAACGAGCATCGGCGACAGCGATACGATCATCGACCACCTGATCTTGCGCAATGGCATCGACGAGCGGCTTACGCCGGAGCAGCTCGATACCGAGTTGATGGTCCGGCGGGTGCTGGACGACCTTTATTGGGTGATGTCCACCTCACGGTGGAAGGACGACCGTTTCTGGCCGTTGTTCCGCGACGCAATCCTGCGCACTCACAAGCAGGTGGATGCGGAGTCGTTGGCGGGGGCGCGCGAGTACAATTTAAGGCGCTATCATTTTCAGGGGATCGGGCGGTATGAGCCGGATGCGGTTTATGCCAGAGGGCTGGCCGACCTCGGTGTTCTGGCGCGTTTGATACCGGCGAGTGGGTTCGTGTTCGGGACGAAGCCGGGCCGGATCGACGCCGGCATTTATGGGTTCGTGGCGAATATCTACTTCTACGAGATTGATACGCCTCTGAAAGAGTTTGTGCGCTCGCAGCCCAATATCGTCCAGCATTGCCGGTCGGTGCACGAAGCTGTCCGGTGAGGGCGATGGGTTTGAGGAGCTATGCGGCGGCGCTCTCACCGCTGCGCTGCTCGGCGGGTTTGTCGGCGCGGCTGAGGTTGTGGACCGTGTTGATTAGGGCGATGTGGGAGAAGGCCTGGGGGAAGTTGCCGACCTGACGGGCTTCGCCCACGTCGTATTCCTCGGCGAGCAGGCCGACATCGTTGCGCAGCGCCAGCAAACGGGCCAGTAGTTTCAGTGCGTCGCCGTACCGGCCGCCCATTTGGTAAGCGTCGGCCAGCCAGAAGCTGCAGGCCAGGAACGCCCCTTCGCCACGCTCGAGGCCGGTGCCCTTCTCGGCGGGGTCATAGCGCATGACGAAGCCGTCCTGCAGCATACGTCCCTCGATCGCCCGCACGGTGCCGACGAACTTTGGATCGTCGGCCGAGATGAACCCAGTCGTCGGGATCAGCAGCAGGCTCGCGTCCAGCCAATTCGACCCATAAGCCATCACGAAACTGTCCAGCTCGGTGTCGAAACCCTTATCGAGCACCGCCGCATGAATGCTGTCGGCGATCCCTCGCCACTTTTCGACCGGGCCCTCGAGCCCGAATTCCTCGGCGATCTTCACGCCGCGGTCGAACGCGACCCAGGCCATCACTTTGCTGAACGTGTAGTGCTTCGGCTCGGCGCGGCTCTCCCAGATGCCGCTGTCCGGCGTGTCCCAGATCTCTGCGAGGTGGACGAGCAAAGCGACCGTGAGCGCCCAGTCTTCGGCGCTGCCCGGCACGCCGCCCTTGGCCGCTTGATACAGGGCGTCCAACACCTCGCCATACACGTCGATCTGCAGCTGCCCGTGCGCGCCGTTGCCGATGCGGACGGGCTTGGCGCCTTCATAGCCGGGGAGCCAGCCGATCTCCCATTCGGTGAGCCGCCGCTCGCCGGCGATGCCGTACATGATCTGCGCCTGCGCTGGGTCGCCGGCGACGGCGCGCAGCAGCCAGTCGCGCCAGGCGGTGGCCTCCTCGTAATAGCCGGCGTTCATCAGGGCGAGCAGCGAGAGCGTCGCGTCGCGCAGCCAGCAGAACCGGTAGTCCCAGTTGCGGATGCCGCCGAGCGTCTCGGGCAGCGAGGTGGTCGGTGCGGCCACGATGCCGCCGGTCGGCGCATAGGTGAGCGCCTTGAGCGTGATCAGCGAGCGCATCACCGCCTCGCGCCAGGGGCCCTCGACCTTGGCCTGCCCGGCCCAGCCGGTCCAGAAGGCCTCGGCGGCCTGGAGCGCCTCGGCCGGGTCGCGGATCTCGAGTTCCGGCAGGTGCGAGGGCACGTAAGTCAGGGTGAACGGCACGGTCTCACCGGCGGACACGGTGAACTCGCCGATCGTGCGCCGGTCCTCGCCGTGCAGTTCGGCCGGCGTGCGCAGCAGCACCATGTCCGGCCCGGCGATCGCGCGCAGCACCCCGTCGGATTGCCGGCTTACCCAGGGCACGACGGCGCCGTAGCCGAACCGGAGCACCAGTTCCGCGCGCATCGCCACCGTGCCGCGGACGCCGCGCACCAGCCGGATGATGCTGGAATGTTGCTCGCGCGGCGGCATGAAGTCGACCAGCGTGACGGCGCCGGTGCTGGTTTCGTATGTCGTCTCGAGGACCAGCGTGTCTTGGCGATAGCGCCTGGTGACTGCGGCGGGCGTCTGGACCGGGGCGACCAGGAAACGCCCGTGCTCGGGATCGCCGAGCAGGGCGGCCATGCAAGCGTCGGAATCGAATCGCGGCCAGCATAGCCAGTCGATCGAGCCGTCCTTGCCGACTAGCGCCGCGGTTTCGCAATCGCCGATGAGCGCATAGTCTTCGATCCGGGATGGCATTTGACCGGCCTCCAAACGTTCGCCGCCCACCCTCTACGCCGGCCGCCGCGCCTGGGTTCGGGGTCAGCTTGGCGATTTCTGCCTGGCCGGGCGTCATCGATTTGTCGTACAAGCTTCGTACTTGTATAAGCAGACGCCTTTTTTGGAGGGATGCATGGGATCTGGACAGAATGTCGAGATCGAGCTGAAGCTGTTGATGACGCCGCAGGCCTGGGCGGCGCTCGAGCGGGCGGAGGCGCTGCAACCGCCGATCGCGACCCTTCCGGAGGTGCGGACCGAGCGGACCGTGTATTTCGATACGCCGGCCCTGGGGCTGGCGCGCAAGGGGCTCAGCCTGCGGGTGCGGCGATCCGGCGAGAAGCGGATCCAGACGCTGAAGGCCGGGCAGCGCGAGCCAGGCGTGGCCTGCACGCGCGGCGAGTGGGAATGGCCGGTGCAGCAGGATGAGCCGGACCTCGCCCACGTCGCCCATACGCCGTTTGCCGCCGAAGTGGCCGCGGAGGCCGCTTGCGGGCTGCAGCCGGTGTTCGCCACCCACATCCGGCGCACCGTGCGCAACCTGGCGCTGCCGGGCGGGACCGCGGCGGAAGCGGCGTTCGACGAGGGCAGCGTCTCGGCGGGCGAGCAAGCGCAGGAGATCAGCGAGCTGGAATTCGAGCTGAAAGAGGGTGCGCCGGGTCCGCTGTACCGGCTGGCGCTCGACCTGCACCGGGTCGCACCGTTCACCATCGGCACCGAGAGCAAGGCCGAGCGCGGCCAGCGTCTGGTGACCGGGAAGGGTCCGCAATCGGTGGCGAGCGAGCCGCCGCCGCTCGACGCGCGCGACCCGGCGGTCGAGGCCGCACGGCGCATCGTTGGCAGCGGGCTGGGCCATGTGCTCGCCAACCAGACAGCGGCCGGGTCGCGCGACGTCGAGGGCGTGCATCAGGTCCGCGTCGGCATCCGGCGGCTGCGCACCGCGCTGGCCCTGTTTGGCCCCTATCTG
Source organism: Acetobacteraceae bacterium (assembly GCA_965276815.1). Taxonomy (GTDB): domain Bacteria; phylum Pseudomonadota; class Alphaproteobacteria; order Acetobacterales; family Acetobacteraceae; genus JAVVHH01. Next base: position 555,899 of record CBDIBE010000008.1, read on the forward strand.
GAAGCGCATGCATCGGCGCATTTCGGCGAGGAGTTGAAGCGGCTGGGCCGGGTGTTCGGGGAAGCGCGGGATTGGGACGTGTTCTGCACCGAGATCCTTGTGCAGGCCGCGGCTGACGCGCGCGCGCGATCCTGGACGGAGACGCTGCGCGAGCTGGCCGAGACGTTCCGCCGGGAGGCGCATCAGGTCGTGGAGGACGAGCTGCGGCAGCCGGCGCTGACGGCGTTCGTGCTCGGCATGGCGGCCTGGATCGAGCCCGACGAGCAGAGGCAGGTCGCGATGGGGCGTGACAAGCTGGATCGGCCGCTCGGCAAGCTGGCGCCGTCGCTGCTGGACCGGATGGCGCGGCGCGCGGCCAAGCGGGGTGGCCATGTTAAGGGCGGTTCGGCCGAGGAATTGCACGATCTGCGCAAGACGCTGAAGAAGTTGCGCTACAGCGCCGAATATCTCGCCGGCCTGTATCCGGAGAAGCGGTTCAAGCCCTATCACAAGGGGATCAAGCGCCTGCTCAAGCTGCTTGGCGCTGGGAACGACGCGACGATGGCTGCGGTCCTCGGCGAGCGCCTGTGCGACGGGCGCCCCGAACTCGTGCCCGCCGTGGGCGCCTTGGCCGAGTGGAGCGGCGGCTGCTGCGACCGCGCCTACCGCAAGCTACCGAAGGTCTGGGCGGAGTTTTCGGAGACCGCGCCCTTTTGGCGCTAGACCGCTATCGCCCTGACTGTGTCAGGGCGGCGGTCTAGCTACTTTTGGTGGCGAGCAACTTTGTCGCATGACTGGCGTCGCTGTCGCGATTCCAGTCAGGGCGACGTTGCTCTAGTTGTTGTCGCTTTGGCCAGGAAGCAGATTGGAGATTAGGCTGCTGTTAAGGCGAACGACATCGAACGCCGTCGCACGGAATAGCCGCCGGACGCCTACCTTGCCGCCTTTTACGCCGCACAGGCTTTCACCGGCCCGAAGGCGGACTGGATCAATACCGCGGGTCATCGGTTCCTTACGAGTTCGATGAAATCGTGTGCTGCGCGATGTCCACCGTTACGAGATCGAAGCGCGACTGCAGCAGGCTCCGCACGCCGACTTGATGGTAGGCAATCCGTAGATGCTGGGCGTCGACGCTGATGCGCAAGTAGCCATATTCGTGGTCGTCATACTTGTCGAGCACCAGGCTGGCGGTCGTGATCGCCGGCTTGCCGTCGAGGTAGCTTACGTCGGAGGCGTTCTCCGGCTCCGGCTCCGGATGCTTGCGCGTGCCGCGGACCAGCGGGTTGATGTTGTGGCCGCCGCTGCCGCAGACCACGAACGGCACCTTGTGCTGGCCGCCGGCAAACGAGACCGTCCGGGTGTAGCGCTGATAATTGTGGGCGTGCGCCGACAGCACGGCGTGCGGATAAACGCCTTCGGCCATGCAGACCTTGTCGATCTCGGCCAGCATGGCGCTGCTGCTGTCGTGGTTGCCGCCGCTGGCCTGGCTCTCGGCCTGCGGCGCGTAGCTGAACGGCGGATGATGCGTGGCGAGCAGGACGGCGCCGGCATATTTCTGCTGCTTGATCTTCTTGAACTGCGCATGCAGGAAGGCGAGCTGCGTGTCGGGCACGTTCGGCCACTTGCCGCCCTCGCTCGAGATGACGCCGGGATCCTCGAGCGCGTTGCTGAACAGGCAGATGATCCGCACGAAGGGCGCGTCCAGCGCGTAGTACACGCCCGGCGCGGTCATCGCCGTGCGGTGCAGCGAGCCGGCCTCGGTGGTGATGACCGGTTGCTCCGAACAGAAATTGCGGGCGAAGGTGACGAGCGGGGTATCGGCCGGCGGCGTGCCGGGAACCACGAACGAGTCGTGGTTGCCGGCCATGGCGATGACCGGCCCGGGATAGGCGCGGAACGGCTCGTAGAACTGATCGTAGTAGTAGCGGGCCTCGCCGAAATTGTAGACGACGTCGCCCAAGTGCAGGAAGAAGGCCGGCCGGTTGCTGGCTTCCGTGCTCCCGGCATCCATCGTCATCTGGTCGGAGACGCGCAGTTCCTCGTGATAACGCCGGGCATCCGAGCAGCCGGTGTCGCCGACCGAATGGAACACGATGCGACCGGATTTTTTGATGGCGTCGACCACGTCGGGGCCGCGCGGGCCGTAGGCGTCGGAGAGGGCGAACAGCGCGTCGTCGGCGATGCGCGACTTGGGGAATGCGACGACCTGGGTGGTCAGCAATTTCTCGATCTTGGCGTAGACCGCGTTATCCGAAGGGTGCGGCGTGCCGAAGGCGAGCGGGTCTTGCGAGCGGGTCGGCTCGGCGAAGATCGGGTGACCGACGGTGAGCAGCGTGCCGCCGCTTGCGCCGCTGCCGTCGTTTGGCGGCGGGCTGGCCGGTTCGGGCTCGGCGGGCGGGTGCGCCCGGCGTCCACCCCGGCGCGGGGCGGCGGCGGCGGTCTCGGCCGGGTTCTCGACGGCCGCCGGCGCGCCGCGATGGCGGGCGGGCGAGGTTGGCGGAAGACTGCGCTTTGCCATTCTGGCTTGGCTCCGAGCTGAAATGCGGTCCGCAGAAGATTACCGGCCGCACCCGATGGGCGCGGCCGGGCTGGCACTTTTAAGGAGATCATTCATTGCGATGTCAGACACGTATCATCTCCGGGTCAAACAGGGGCGCAAATTATCGTCCGGGGCGCACAGGATCGATGTCAAACCGATGACAATTGAGGATGCAGATCGGGAATCTGACACGTGTTCGTCACCGTTCTGTAATTTCACTGTCATCGAACGCGTGTAGCCCCGGGCCGCCATGCAGAGCGCGGGATCCGTCCTCGTCGATGCCCGATAGTTCAACCGCCGCAGAACCGGCCGCTCCGCTTCGCACCGGACTTGGCCCCGGACTTGGCAGAAATTTTCCGACCTCCCGCCTCCGGCGCCGGCGCGTCACGCTGCGTGTGCTGCCCTGGCTGCTGCTCGCGCCGTCGTTGCTCTGGCTCGCGCTGTTCACCTATGGCCCGGTGGGCGAGGTGCTGTTCCGCTCGCTACAGGTCCGCCGCTTCGGGCAGCCGCTCGTCTACGGCGCCGACAATTACGCCGCGCTGTTCGGCGACGACCGGTTCCTGCGCGCGCTGGGCAATACCTGCGTCTACGCCGCCGGCACCATCATCCCCAGCCTGATCCTGGCCCTGCTGTTCGCGCTCGTCCTGCGCGAGGCCGGATGGCTGACTTCGCTGGTCCGCACGCTGCTCGTGCTGCCGATGATGGTGCCGCTCGTCGCCGCGGCGGCGCTGTTCACCTTCATCTTCTTGCCCGGCGCCGGATTGATCGACCATTATCTCGCGCCGCTCGGCGTCGCCAACGCCAACTGGCTCGGCGACCCGTCGCTCGCGATGCCGAGCATCATCGCCATTACCATCTGGAAGAACACCGGCTACTATATGCTGTTCTTCCTCGCTGGGCTTGCCGCGGTTCCCGGCGAGCAGATCGACGCCGCGCGGATCGAGGGCGCCAACGCGTGGCAGCGGCTGCGCCACGTCATCCTGCCGCTGCTCGGACCGACGATCGGCTTCGTCACGGTCATCGCGCTGATCAACGTGCTGGTGCAGGTGGACCACGTGCTGGTGATGACTGGCGGCGGGCCGGCCGACGCCACCAATCTGCTGCTCTCGTATATCTATCAGACGGCGCAGCAGAACCTCGACATCGGCCGGGCCAGTGCGGCGACCGCGGTCAGCGTCACGCTGCTGTTTGCGCTGGCGAGCGTCAGCCTGCGGGCGCTCGAGCGGGGAATCCATTATGAGAGCTAGAAGGCTGCCCCCGCCGGGTCTGCTGCTGGCGGCGGCGGCCGGGCTGCTTTGGGCAATTCCGTTCGCCTGGATGCTGGTCGCCTCGTTCCGGCCCGGCTACCCCGACGACATCGCCAGCCTGCTGCCGCATCCACCGCTGAGCCTGGAGAATTACGCCGAGGCCTGGTCGGAGGGGCATTTCCTGCTCTGGTACGTCAACACTGCCTTGGTCTGCCTCGGCATCTTGGCGGTTCAGTGCGTCTCGGTGACGCTCGCCGGCTACGCGTTTGCGCGGCTGCGCTTTCGGGGTTCCGGCCTGCTGTTCACCCTGTTCCTGCTGCAATTGCTGCTGGTCCCGGCGCTGCTGATCGTGCCGAATTTGCAGGTCCTGGTGTCGCTCGGCCTGTATGACAGCCTCGCTGGGGTTGCCGCGCCGTATCTCGCCTCCGCGTTCGGCGTGTTCCTGATGCGGCAGACGTTCCGGCAGTTGCCGCGCGACTATGAGGAGGCGGCCGCACTCGATGGGGCGACGCCGCTGCAGGTGATCCGCCATGTGCTGCTGCCGTTGGCGCGGCCGGGTCTGGCTGCGTTCGCGGTGGTGAGCCTGACCGCGCATTGGAACGAATACATCTGGCCGCTGATGGCGACCACCTCGCCCAGCAACCAGGTGCTGACCGTCGGCCTCGCGAGCTTCGCGGGGGCTTCGGAGAGCGGCGGCCAATGGGGCGTCGTCGCGGCAGGGACGGCGCTGGTGGCGTCGCCCTTGCTGCTGCTGTTCCTGGTGTTCCAACGCCGCATCGTCGGCAGCTTCGTGTTCTCTGGCATCAAATAAAAGGGGGTTGCATGCGCCGGCTTTTACTGGCTTCTCTGGCGGCATCGTTGGTCTGGTGTGGCGCGGCCCGCGCCGCTACCGAAATCGAACTGTTCTTCCCGGTCCCGGTAAACGGGCAGCTTTCCAATGAGATGCAGCGTGTGGTGGAGGACTTCAACAAGGACCACCCCGACATCCATGTCACGGCCACCTACACCGGCAGCTACGACGACACGTCGCTAAAGACCCGCGCCGCGATGCAGGGCGGGCGTCCGCCGGCCGTGGTGCTGCAGAGCGCCAATTATCTGCGCGACTATGCGATCACCAAGGAGGCGATCTCGCTCAATCCGCTGATCGAGAAGGACGGGCAGACGCCGGACGCCTTCATGGACCAATTCTGGCCGGCGCTGCGCCCGAACGCGGTCGAGGCCGGTCAGGTGATGGGCGTGCCGTTCCAGAACTCGACGCCGGTGCTGTATTACAACGTGGACGCGTTCAAGGAAGCCGGGCTCGACCCGGACAAGCCGCCGCAGACCTGGCCGGAATGGGTGGACGCGGCGACCAAGCTGACCAAGCGCGACGGCAATCAGGTGACCCGCTGGGGCCTGATGATGAGCTCGGTCGAGGACAATCTGATGTGGCTGGTCAGCGGTCTGGCGATGAGCAATGGCGGGCAGTATTTCAACCAGGATTGGGGCGGCGAGGTGTATTACAACGATCCCTCGACGCTCGGCGCGGTTCGTTTCCTTGACGATCTGATCCATAAGTACAAGGTGACGGCGGAGGGGGTCACCGACGCCAATGCGATGGCGTCGGCGTTTTTCAGCGGCCGGGCGGCGATGATCCTCAACAGCACCGGGGCGCTCAGCTTCGTGCGGCAGAACATGAAGACGCCGTACAAGGTGGCTTTCGTGCCGCGCGCGCTGATGAACGCGGTGCCGATCGGCGGCGGCAGCTTGATGATCCCCGCCGGCAACAGCCCCGAGCGGGTGCAGGCGGCCTGGACGCTGATCAAGTGGATGACCAGCCCGGCGATCGCTGGGCGCTGGAGCCGGTTCACCGGGTATTTCGCGCCGAACAAAGCCGCTTACGATTTGCCGGAGATGAAGGACTTCCTGAGCAAGTATCCGGACGCCAAGGTGGCGCTCGATCAGCTGCAATATGCGCGGCCGTGGTTCGCGACGTATCAGACGGTGCCAGTGCGCAAGGCGCTGGGGGACCAGGTGGTGTCGATGCTGTCCGGCCGGGTCACGCCGGAGCAGGCGGTCGTCAACGGTCAGAAGGCGGCGGACGCGCTGCTGAAGCCGTATGTGGACCACACGGCGCTGAGCGTCCCATGAGCGGCTGCACCATCGTGCAGTTGACGGATTTGCATGTCCGTCCGCGGGGCGTGGCCGCTTACCGGGTCGCCGAGACCAACATGCTGACCGCCCGGGCGTTGCGGGCGGTCGACCGGCTGCTCCCGGCGGCCGATGCGGTGATCATCACCGGCGACCTTACCGAATGCGGGCTCGCCGATGAATATGCCGGCTTGCGCGAAATGCTGGCGCGCGAGCTGCACGTGCCGACCTACGTCATCCCCGGCAACCACGACCGGCGCGAGGTCCTGCTGCGCGAGCTTCCCGGCGTCGCCTCGCATGAGGGTTTCGTGCTCTACGCGGTCGACGATCTTCCGGTGCGCCTGGTGATGCTGGACACGGTGGTCCCCGGCGCCGGCCATGGCGAGCTGTGCCGGGTCCGGCTCGATTGGCTGGATAGTGTGCTGGCGGCCGCGCCCGACAAGCCGACCATGATCGGCATGCATCACCCGCCATTCCAGTGCGGCATCGGTCACATGGACCAGATCGCCTTGCGGGATCCGGCGGCTTTGCTCGGCGTCCTCGAACGCCACCGCCAGGTGCAGCGCATCGTCTGCGGCCACCACCACCGGCCGATAACCGCGCAATTCGGCCCGGCGATCGCGACGATCTGCCCCTCGGTCGCGCACCAAGTCGAGCTGGACCTCTCCGAAGACGCGCCGTCGGCCTTCGTGCTCGAGCCGCCGGCCTACCAGATCCACCGCTGGCGCCCGGAGACCGGCGTGGTTAGTCACGTCGCGCTGGTGGAATCGTATCCGGGACCATTCCCGTTCATCACGGACCCGGATTATCCTGGCCAACGGTAGGACGTGCTGCCTCAGTCATATTCCAGCCAATGCAGCCCGTAGTACATCGCGAAAACGCTGGTGAGGGATGCCAAAAAGCATGCCGAGATCGCGGCCGCGTGGGTGATGGCGGGGCGTTTGAGCGTCCCTAAGAAGGCCGGCAAAGGCGAGGCGCCGCGCAGGAGCACCACGAGCAAGATCGCAACGATCGGTATATGGCCGACGGCGTCCAGGTGACCAAACTCGGGGATTGCCGCGATGAAAATCGCGGCGTAGGCGACCGCGCCGAAGCGAACCAATCCCCTTCCGGTCATCAGGTAGAAAGCGAGCGTGAACTCCACGAATCCCGCCACAACGGTGACGAACCCCCAAGGGAAACCGAAAGCCAGGTCTGGATGCTCGGCCACGACGAACATCGTCCAGTCCGGGTAGACAAACTTCTCGACCGCCGTCCACATCAAGCTGAAGGCGAGGCTGCCCGACAGCAGCGGCACGCGAAGCCGGACCGCGCGCGGTGTGCGGAGCGACGTCAGCGCCAGATAAGCCGCGATGCCGGGGAAGAACACGTAGTCGGTCATGTGGAAGATGCCGAATCGGGCGACCCCGTAGCCGTAAAGCACACCGATCCCGGCCGCGGACACGATGCAGGTCATGCGCCATGCAACCGACAGGGCGATGGCGAACTGCAACCAGCCCTGCCAGTTGAGATTGGCCATGAGCTCGGGTGTCAGGATCGCGGTCCCGCGCTCCCACAGCACGTCCGCGCCTTTGTCCCATAACAGCAAGAAGAACGCGCCGGTGGCGAGCCGGACCAGCTTTTCCTCCAAGTCGCTGTGCCGCTGCAAGCTGGAGGTGAGGCGTGGCCATCGTTGCGCTATTGCACCGTCCACCATAAACCCGGCGAACACCATCAGCAGGAAAGCCCCGCAGACAAAAGCGAATAGCGGTGTCAGCACGAGAGGTAGGCCGACCGGCGGCTGCGTGACGTCGGCGATGGAACAAAACCATTTCACATGGCTGAATGCTTGGGCTGGGAAGAGGCCGATCGCCACGGCAAGCGATGTTCCGGCTATCCACGCACCTCGCCGTCGTGGAGGAATTTTTCCGTCCAGTGACATGCAGTCTGTACCCCAGGGCTCCGCTCAGGTACGGGCCAACCTCGGATTCAGATGCAGGCAGACCATTCACTTTATTCGCCGAAACGCGCCGCGCTCGGGCATCATCGGTATGTCATCATCTGGTCATCTGTCTGACTTGGCCGGATGCTAGCCGCAGCCACCGAGTAGAGCCGACATGACCAAAAACATCCTCCTCATCGTCGTCGATCAATGGCGCGCGGACTGCGTGCCCTATCTTGGGTGCGAGCACCTGCGCACGCCGAACCTCGACCGGCTCTGCCGCCAGGGGGTGACGTTTCGCAATCACGTCACCACCACCGTACCGTGCGGTCCGGCGCGCGCGAGCCTGCTCACCGGCCAATATGCGATGAATCACCGGGCGGTGCAGAACACCATCCCGCTCGACCGGCGCCATATGACGCTGCCGCCTGCGTTGCGCGGCGCCGGCTATGACCCGGCGCTGATCGGCTACACCACGACCACGCCGGACCCGCGCGAGACCAGCGCGAACGACCCGCGCCTGCAGCAGCTCGGGGACGACATGGAGGGGTTCCGGCCCGTGGGCGCATTCGGCCCGGATCATGATGGGTATTTCGGCTGGCTAGCGCAGAAAGGCTATCCCGTGCCGGCCAAGCGCGAGGATATTTGGCTGCCCGACCACGAGACCAGCCGCGGGGCTACCACGCATCCCGCCCGTATCCCCGCCGAGCTCAGCGACACGGCGTTCTTCACCGAGCGGGCGCTGACCTACCTCAAGGGGCGCAACGGCAAGCCGTTCTTCCTGCATCTCGGCTATTACCGGCCGCATCCGCCTTTCGTCGCCTCGGCGCCGTACCACGCCATGTACCGCGCCGAGGATATGAAGCGGCCGCACCGGGCAGCCTCGCCTGCGGCCGAGGCGCGGCAGCATCCGTTGCTGCAATGGTATCTGCACAACACGCACCAAGCGAAATTCTTCCAAGGCGCGGACGGGATGGCGGCCGGGATGGACGAGGCGACGGTCCTGCAGCTCCGCGCCACATATTACGGCATGATGACCGAAGTGGACGACCAGCTCGGCCAGGTGTTCGCCTTGCTCGACGCGACCGGGCAGTGGGACGACACGCTGATCGTGTTCACCAGCGACCATGGCGAGCAACTCGGCGACCACCACCTGCTCGGCAAGATCGGGTATTTCGATGAGAGTTTTCGCATCCCGCTGGTGATCAAGTCGGACCGCAACCCGCGCGCCGGCCGAGTGGAGGATTCGTTTACCGAGAGCATCGACCTGATGCCGACCATGCTGGACTGGCTGGGCGCGGAGATCCCGCGCACTTGCGACGGCGCCAGCTTGCTGCCGCTGCTCGCAGGGCCGCCGCCGCCGTCTTGGCGGGATGCGTTACACTACGAGTACGATTTCCGCGACGTGTATTACTCGCAGCCGGAGCGGGAGCTGGGCCTGTCCCTGGACGAGAGCGGCTTGTGCGTCATCCAGGACGCGGATTGGAAATACGTGCACTTCACGGCGTTGCCGCCGCTGCTGTTCGACCTGCGGGCCGATCCGCAGCAGATGCGCAACCTCGCCGAGGACCCCGCGCACGCCGGCACCGTCAAGCACTACGCCCAGCGCATGCTGAGCTGGCGCATGCGCTACGCCGACCGCACGCTGACGCATTACCGCTCCACGCCGGGCGGGCTCGAGCGCCGATTGCCGGATCCGGCCGGCGGGCGTACACCCTCTGCGGACATTGGAGCAGCATGACGGCTTGACCCCGCTCGTCACGATCCGGGACCTACGCGTCACATTCGGTGGCATCCCCGTCCTGCATGGGGTCGATCTGGCGGTGGCAAGAGGCGAGAGCCTCGGCCTCGTCGGCGAAAGCGGCTGCGGCAAGTCGGTCACCTGGCTCGCGGCGCTCGGCCTCCTGCCAAGCTCCGCCGGCATTTCTGGTCGTGTGACGCTGGACGGCGAGGAGCTGCTTGGTGCGGCGGCGCCGGTCATGGACCGGGTCCGCGGCGGCCGGGTCGCGGTGATCCTGCAGGACCCGGCGAGCACGCTAAACCCGGTGCACCGGGTCGGCCGCCAGGTCGAGGAAGCCATTCGCCTGCATCGCGGGATGGCGGGTGCGGCGGCGCGAGCGGAGGTGCTGCGGCTGCTCGACCAGGTCGGCATCCCGGACGCTGGGCGCCGGTATCACATGTACCCGCACGAGATGTCGGGCGGGCAGAACCAGCGGATCATGATCGCGATGGCGCTTGCCGGACGGCCGGAACTGCTGGTCGCCGACGAGCCGACGACGGCGCTTGATGTGACGATCCAGGCCGGCATCCTCGATTTGCTGCGCCGGTTGCAGGCGGAGACCGGGATGGCGCTGGTTCTGATCAGTCACGATCTGGGCGTGGTGGCCGAGACGTGCAGCCGGGTCTGCGTGATGTATGCCGGCCGCATCGTCGAGGAGTGTGCGGCGGACGAGTTGTTCGCCGGCCCACTGCACCCGTATTCCGCCGGGCTGCTGGCCGCACTGCCGGACATGCAGTCCAAGCGCCGTTTGGCGGCCATTCCGGGTGGCGTGCCGGAGCCCGGACAGTTGCCGCCGGGCTGCGCCTTTGCGCCGCGCTGCGAGCGGGCCATTGCCGCCTGCACCGAGGCCGTGCCGCCGCTGGCGTGCAAGGCGCCGGGGCGGCTTGCCGCTTGCATCCGCGTGACCGCCAAGGAACGCAGCCCGGAATTCGCATGATCCTGGAGCTGGAGGGGGTGGTCCGCGAGTATCGGCAGCGGCGCCATCCGCTCGCGCCCGCCGTCGCGGTGCGGGCCGTGGATGGGGTCAGCCTGCAACTCGAAGCTGGGCGCACGCTGGGCGTCGTCGGCGAGAGCGGTTGCGGCAAGTCGACCACCGGGCGCCTCGCGCTGGGGCTGGAGCGGCCTGATCGCGGTTCGGTTCGGTTCGAGGGCGCGCCGTTGCCGGCGCCTGGTAGCCAGGCTTGGCGGCGGTTGCGCGCCCGCATGCAGCTTGTGCCACAGGACCCGCTGGGCGCGCTCGACCGGCGCCTGACCATCGCCAGCCAAATCCGCGAGCCGCTGGTTATTCATGGCCTGCCCGCCGGCGCCGATCGGGTCGAGGCCTTGCTGCGCCAGGTTGGGCTGCCGCCAGCCCTCGGCGCGCGGCATCCGCACGCGCTCAGCGGGGGCCAGCGGCAGCGCGCGGTGCTGGCGCGGGCGCTGGCCACGGAGCCGGCGCTGCTGGTGCTCGACGAGCCGGTTAGCGCGCTCGACGTCAGCATCCAGGCTGGGATCGTCAATCTGCTGCAGGATCTGCAGACGGAACGCGGCCTGGCGATGGTGTTCATCAGCCACGATCTCAAAGTCGTGCGCCAGGTGAGCCATCAGGTGGCGGTCATGTATCTTGGCCGGGTCGTCGAGCATGGTGACCCAGAGGCGATTTTCGCCCGGCCGGCGCATCCATATGCGCGCGCCTTGGTCTCGGCGATCCCGGTGCCGGGCCCGCGGACGATCGAGCGCATCGTTTTGCTGGGTGAGCCGCCCAATCCGGCCGCGCGGCCCTCGGGCTGCGCTTTCCATCCGCGTTGTCCTTTGGCGATGGCTCGATGCCGGAGTGAGGACCCGGTGGCGCGGGCTCTCGAGGATGGGCGGGTGGTGGCTTGTCATGCGGTCTAGCCCTCACCCTAACCCTCTCCCGGAGGGAGAGGGGACTGGGCCGTTCTCCGGAAGAAGGTCGGGGTGAGCGTATGACGAGTTACCTCCTCGTCCGGCTGTTCCGCGCCTTATTGACGATCATCCTTGTTGTCACTTTTGCCTTCGTCGTGCTTCGGCTCTCGGGCGACCCGGCCATGCTGATCCTTAGTGTCGACAGTCCGCCGCAAGCTATCGCTGCGTTCCGGCATGAATGGGGCCTCGACCAGCCGATCTGGGTGCAATACCTCGACTATATGCGCCACGTCGCCACGGGCGATTTCGGGCAGTCGATGCGCGACGGGCGGCCCGCGGCGGCGGTGGTCTGGGAGCGCGTGCCGGCGACGCTCGCGCTGACGGTGCCGGCGTTGCTGATCAAGATCGGGGTTGGGATTCCCGCCGGCGTGTTTGCCGCATTGCGGCGCGGGAGCTGGATCGACCGGACCGTGATGGCGGCCGCGGTCGCCGGGTTCACGGTGCCGAGTTTCGTGCTTGGGCTCGTGCTGGTGCTGGTGTTCGCGGTGCAGCTCGGGTGGCTGCCGTCCGGCGGCCAGGATAGCTGGGCGAGCCCGGTGCTGCCGGTGATCACGCTGGGCACGGGCGGCGCCGCCATCCTGGCGCGCTTCACCCGCAGCGCCATGATCGAAGTGCTGGGGCAGCCGTATATCATGATGGCCTCGGCCAAGGGCGTGCCTTGGCGCCGGGTCGTCCGCTTCCATGCGCTGCCGAACGCGGCGATTCCCACGGTGACCATCGTCGGCTTCATGGTCGGCAGCCTGCTCGCCGGCGCCGTGGTGGTCGAGAGCGTGTTTTCCTGGCCCGGCGTGGGCCGGCTGCTCGTCATCGCCGTCAGCAACCGCGACCTCGCCGTCGTGCAGACCATTCTCCTGCTTGTCGCGGCCACCATGGTGTCGGCGAACCTGGTGGTGGATCTGCTCTATGGCCTGCTTGACCCGCGGCTGCGGTCTCGCTGATGTCCGATGTCGTCGTCATCGTCCCGCGTGGCGCCGGCGGGCGCGTGCCGGTCCTGGTCGGCTTTGCCGTCACGTGGGTCGCCGCCATGCTGCTGATCGCGATCTTCGCCGAGCAGCTGCGGCCCTATGGCATCACCCAGCTCGATCTCCGCGGCCGGCTCTCACCTCCGGGCAATCCGGCGCACCTGCTCGGCACCGACGAGCTGGGCCGCGACGTCCTCTCGCGCCTGATCGTCAGCATCCGCATCTCGCTGCTGATCGCGTTCGGGGCGACCGCGATGGGGGTGGTGCTCGGCACGACGCTGGGCTTCCTCGCCGCGCAGTGCCGCGGGCTCGTCGAGCAGGCGGTGCTGATGCTGATCGACTTCCAGGCGGCGCTGCCGTTCCTGATCCTGGCACTGGCCGTCTTGGCGTTCTTCGGCAACGCGCTGCCGCTGTTCGTGGCGCTGATGGGGTTTTACGGGTGGGAACGGCACGCACGGATCGCGCGCGGCCTCGCCATCTCGGCCGACGCGCAGGGCTACGCCGCGGCGGTGCGGCAGCTCGGCGCGAGCCCGTGGCGGGTCTATCTGCGCCATATCCTGCCAAACATCGCCAGCACGCTGATCGTCTCGGCCACGCTCGCGTTTCCCGAGGTTATCCTGTTGGAGAGCGGACTGAGCTTTCTCGGCCTTGGCATCCAGCCGCCGATGACGAGCCTCGGCAACATGATCGGGTATGGCCGCGAATATCTTACGCGCGCGCCTTGGATCCTGCTTGCCCCGAGCCTGGTCGTTGTCTTGACCACGTTCAGCGTCAGCGTCCTGGGCGACTGGCTGCGCGACCGCCTCGACCCCGTCCGTTAGATTTAGCGCCGCCCGGACGTGCCGATCAGGCGCGCGAGGAATGCATGCGCCGAGGTGACCAATTGGCCGCCCGCCGCCGCGACGCCGGCCTGCACCGCGTCCGCCGGGGCGATCAGCAACCGGTCGTACTCCCGGTTGCCGCCGGCTTGGTGGGCTGCCTGCACCTTTTCTCCGCTCAGCGCGGTATCGATGCGGATCCCGAGATCGAGCACGCCGCTCGGATGCTGCACGAGGCAGAGCGGCACCATCCGGCGCACGCTGTCGGCCGGCAGGCCGAGTTCCTCGCTGAGCTCCGCCAGCAGCGCGCGCCGCCAACTCGCGCCGCCTGGCTCGGCAGCGCCAGAATCCACGCTGCCGGCCGGCGGCAATTGCCACAAGCCGGGCTCGTAGATCGCCTCCGCCTGCCGCCGGCCGACCACGACGCCATCCCGGCAGCACAGCACGCCGCACACGGCCAGGCTGCGGATCGCCAAGGCCGCGCGGAGCCCGTGGTCGCGCAGCTGCGCCACGCACCTGCGGTATTCCGTCCAATGGCCGTCGATCCGCTCCGGCGCGAGACGTTCGGCACAGAAGACGGTGCCGTTGAACAGCGCCCGCTCGCGACAAGCCGCCTGCCAGTGCCGCTCGACCTCGGCGTCCAGCGCCGGGCTCAACGCCGGCATCGCGCCGACAACGCAAATCCGCACGTCGGGGAGGACGTCCAGCACCGGCCAGGGGAAGTCAATCGCTATGGACGAAATGCTCGGAGACCTCGGCGGCGATGAAGCCCAGCTTGCGGACCGTCGTGCGGTTCAGGATCGATCCGTCGTCCATCCTATACCACCACTGGTCCATCGTGACGTTGGTGAACGGGTTGCCGGGATGCAGCGCCAGCGTCCATTGCCAATGAAAGGCGCGTCCGGCCGCCTCGCCGGTCGCGGTGCCCACCATATCGTTGGCCGTCGCCTCGTAACGCCCGGGCGCGACCCGACGCATCTCCCAGATGCGCGTCTGCGGCGCGTCCTGGCCCACATGCAGCACCTGGGTCATGTGCAGCGTGCCTGACGCGTCCGTCTGACCCGTGCAATCGGTGGTCACGACCTCCGTCGGCTGGCCCGAGCGGTCCTCGAGCACGCCCCAGGAGTGGGCATGGCCGGTGAAGAAGGCGATCGGGTCAAGCGGCGAGGCCCCGGCTGGGAAGGCGGTTACCGGCAATGCGGGGGCACAACTCCCCACCGACCCGGCGGCGGCCAATACAAGCCAGAACCTACGCAACTCCCCCTAAGTCCGCGACGGAACTGCGCCGGCGCCTTCGCTGCCAAAGCCCGAGCGATCCGTCACATAGCTGCGCACCCGGCTCGCGCCAGGCATCGTCTCGCGCCAGCCGGTACGGTAGCCGGTGTCCAGCGGCGGCGGGCGATTTCCCGTGTCCGCCGCGGGCGGTTGGGCCGCGCCAGCCTGCGGCATCTGCTCATACCCGGCCTGCCGCCATTCCTCGAGCTTGGCGTCGAAATCGATCGGGTTCGACTCCTCGAGCACCTGGATCGCCCGTTGCCGGTCCATCGTCGCGTCCGGGGTCAGGATCAGCATCGCATGACCTCGCACGATGGCCTCGCCGTAGCCGGTGGACACGTCCTCGCTGGGCACGAACAGGCTCTTCAGGGTGCCCAAGAAGCCGCCTTGGTTGCGATCCTCCGCGCTCGACGGCCCGGCCGCATCGCCATAGGTTTTGTCGACCACCTGGATCGCCGCTTGCGGGATGCCGGCCCCAAGCAAGGCGTCGCGCGCCGCATTGGCGTCGGCATCGGTCTCGTAGACGGCGACGATCTGATTGTCGTGGACCGCCGGGTCATAGAGCGCCGGGTCGTGCGCCGCCGTCTGGTTGAGGCTTTCGGCGCGTCCGTCGCTATTGACATAGGGATTGTTCATTCTCGTCTCCTTCGGCGGGTCAAACCGGCGGCTTGGCGCGCACCACCCGCGGCTCGTAGCCGCGCGAGGTGGTGGAGGCCAGCACCTGCATGGCACGGTTGCGATCCGTCGCCGCGTCGGGGACCAGGACCACCATGGCATGCGCATGATCGGCCGGCAGATCATAGGTCGCGGCATGTTCCGAAGGCGCGAACAGGCTGCCGATGGCTGCCAGCCAGCCCGAGGCGGGGCGCTGGATCACATGCACGGCGCCGCGCGGGACGCCCGCGCCAATCAGCGCGTCGCGCGCCAAATGGGCGCAGTTATTGTCCTCGTATAATGCGATCACCCGTTCCGTCGGGTACACCGCGTCGGGGTTCATAAGCTTCGTGGTGACGGCTCCGCTCATTCTTGGTCTCCTCTGGCGCGGGCGAGCGGATTGGATCTCGTCCGTGTGACTCCATGGAGAACAACGATCTAGCGCGCCGAATCGTCGATGATTGACGGGGAATTGAGCCCGCGGCGCCGGCACCCTCTCCCGCCGTGACGGGAGAGGGGCGGCAGGATTGCTACTTGCGCGGCGAGTTCGTGCCGCTGCTGGTGGCGCCCGGCGTCGCGTTGGTCACCTTGCCGCCGGTGCCCATGGTGCCGGGCACGCGGCCAGTGTTCGACTGGTCGTCGATCTCGACCTCGGTCTTGCGCACGGTGTCGCGCACCGTCTCCGTCCGCTCACCAGCTTCCTTGCGGATGCCGATCTCTTCGATCACCCGGGCCTCCTTGCTCACCACCGCCTCTTCCGAGGTCGCGCGCGCCTCGATGGTGTGCTCCTTGAAGAGCGCCATGTCGTCCGCGGTCGCCGGGCGGTCGGCCGGGCGGCGGTCGAGCATGACTCGCTCGTCGCGCAGCCGGACTTCTTCCTCGACCGGCCGCTCGACGACGTAGCTGCGGACGCGCACCGCGCCGCCGGCCACCTCGCGCTTGCCGACGCGCAGCCGCTCCTCCATCACCTTGACCGTCTGGTCGTCCGCACGCCCGGTGACCGGCATCGGCGCCGGGGTCGCGGGCGTGGCAGCTGTCGCTGTCGGCTCCGGCATTGGCATCGTCGCGCCCGGAACTGGCGCGTATTCATAGCCGTCGTTGCGCCACTGCTCGACCTTGGCGTCGAAATCGATCGGCGAGGTGGATTCAAGCGTGTGGATGATCCGCCCGCGGTCTATCGACCCGTCCGGCGTCACCACCAGCATGGCGTGCCCTTGGCTGACGGCATGCGAGTAGGCGTGCACGTCCTCATCCGGCGCGAACAGGTTCTTCATTGCGCCCCAGAAACCCTGTTCCCTGGCCGCGTCGGTGGTACCAGCCTGCGTCGCGGCGTCCGTCTCGCCGTCGATTACCTCGATCGCGTGGGCGGGCACGCCGGCGGCCGTCAGATCCTCACGGGCGGCGTTGGCACGCGCCCGGTCTTGGTAAATGGCGACGATCTGGTTGTCGTGCATGGCCGGATCGTAGGTGTGCATGCCCGTTTCCGTACTCATTCCACTCATATCGGCTCTCCTTGTTAAGTTCAGCCTATTGGTTTTCCCGGCGGATCGACTTGTCCAACGGTGACATGCTCTGCCCGCAGCCGCACCGTCTGCTGTATTGGCTCGTGCCGGGTCTTGGTCCGGATGCGCAGTTCTTCTTTGAGGACCAGCCGTTTCTCGACGACGAGTTGCTCTTCGAGGATCGGCCACACGTACGTGTCGCCTTCCCAGCGAGCGACCGGCGCCTCGGCGACCGCAAGGCCGACGGGCACCCTCTCGATCTCGACCTCCTGCTGGGCTAGCACGGCGTCGAGCACTTCGTCCGTCTCGGAAACGGTTTTCCGGATCACTGCCCGCGTGGTCTCGACGGCCCGCTTCTCGATGCGCGCCTTCTCGATCACCACCGGGATCGTCTCCGGCGTCTCGCTACGCGCAGCTCGAGCGTTGTCCGATGCGTCTATCGTTTCGGGCATCGCTGCATCCGTTCGTAGCGGTGACTGGCCAAACCAGCGGTTGAGCGGCGCTTAAGTTCAGGCTTGACGTTAAAGTGAGTTAAACGGGCGACCGAGTGTCGGCCACCCTCGGCATGGGCGGCGGGCCGACGCCGCCTTCGATCAGCCCGGCAATCCCGTGATCGTATCGATCTCCGCCAGCTCGTCCTGGCTGAACGCCCAGTTGCCGGCCTGCACATTGGCGCGGATCTGCTCCGGCTTGGTGGCGCCGGCGATCACGCTCGAGACCGGCGCCCGGCTCAGCAGCCAGCTAAACGCCAGCTCGACCATGCTGTGGCCGCGCTGCTCGGCGAAGTCGCCCAGCTTCTCCGAAACCTGCCAGTTCGCTTCGGTCAGGTACCGGTCCGCCAAACGCGGCGTTTTGGTCAGCCGCGCATCGGCGGGCATCGGCGCGTTGCGCTTATACTTGCCGGTCAGCAATCCGCTCGCGAGCGGGAAATACGGCAGCAGCCCGAGGCCGTAGGCGCGCATCGCCGGCACCAAATCGGTCTCGTGCCTGCGCATGACCAGAGAATACTCGTCCTGACAGGAGACGAACCCGGCGAGCCCGGCCGACTTCGCCGTCCAAGCGGCTTCGACCGCCTGCCAGCCGGCGAAATTGCTGCAACCGGCGTAGCGGATCTTGCCGGCGCGGGTCAGGTCCTCGAGCGCGCGCAGCGTTTCCTCGATCGGGGTCAAAGGGTCCGGGGAATGCTGCTGATAGAGGTCGATCCAATCGGTGCGCAGCCGGGTCAGGCTGGCCTCGACGGCGCTGATGATGTAGCGGCGGCTGGCGCCTTTCAGCTTGCCGTCTTCGTCCATGGGCATGGCGAACTTGCTCGCTAGCACGATGTCGTTGCGGCGCGGGCCGAGAATCTCGCCAAGCGCCGTCTCCGAGCCGCCTTTTTCGCCATAGACGTCGGCGGTGTCGAACAGGGTGATCCCGGCATCGAGTGCGGCGTGCACCACGGCGCGGCTCGCCTCGAGATCGATCCGGCCGCCAAAATTGTTGCAGCCCAGGCCGATGGCCGACACGCGCAGGCCGGACTGGCCCAGGTTGCGAAATTCCAAGTATTCTACTCCTTGTTGGCCGCGAAACGCGTGCGCGGTGAGGCCGGATTGGCGGCGATTTCGTTGACCAGCTTGCGCGTCATCGCCTCGCCGAACGCCTGGAACGAGTGCACCTCGATGACGAAGCTGCCGGGGCCGCCGGTGACGTTCTCCCGATACCAGTTCGCGAGGCCGCCCGGCGGCTGCACGTGGGCGAAGGTGTAATTGACCGGATGTTCGTTGATGATGGCGAGTCCGTTGATGATGACGCCGGCATTGAGCGCGTCGTCGCGCGCCTGGGAGGCCTCGCGCCCCGCATTATTGGTGCCGTCGCCGGCCACGTCGATGACCTTGCGCTGCGACTCGTAAGGGGTTTCGGCCAGCATCTGCATCGCCCGATCGATGCCGGCGCTGATGCTGGTGCGGCCCCAGAAGGAGCGCGGCGCGGCGGCCAGATCGGCTGCGAACGCCTTGGCGGTGTCGGCGTCGCGGATCACGCGCCAGTCCAGCACGGTGCGGATCTCGTATGACCCGGCGAACTCGATATAGGCCACGGCGATGGACCCGACCGGGCCGCCCTTGATGGCGGCGATCACGCGGGGATCGTTGAACGCGGCGTCGTAGCCGTCCTTCTGCATCTTGAATTCGCTGTCGTCGACGCTGCGCGAGACGTCGGAGACGAGGACGAGGGTGAGGTCCACCGGCTCGGCTGCGCGGCCGATCACGGGCCAGAGCAGGAGCAAGGCGAGAGCGATCGCACGCATGGGTCAGCCTCCTAGAAGCAGGCCGGCATCGTGATCCCTGCGCTCCCCGCGGCCAATAGAAATTTGCCTTGGGTCAACCCGCGTTCCTCGGATTTAGGATTTAGGATTTTCGTCCCTACTGGCTGGCCCAGATGATCCGGTGCAGCCAGGCGATCTCGGTCAGGTCGAAGCTGCGGTCGCGGTGGGCTGGGTTGAGGCTCTTCAGCTCGACGCGCTTGGCCGAGCGGCGGGCGAGTTGCTTGGCCATGACCTCGCCGGCCCAGGTTCGGGCCACGACGCGGTCGCCGCGCCGGATCGGGGCCATCGGCGAGACCACCACCATGTCGCCGTCGCGGAACACCGGTTCCATGCTGTCGCCGGCGATCTCCAGCGCGTAGGCGTTCGGATCGCCGATCTCCGGCAAGCTGACTTCGTCCCAACTGCCGCCGACTGGAAAGCCGGCGTCGTCGAAATAGCCGTCCCCGCCAGCCTGGGCGAGGCCGAGCAGAGGTATCTGGCGCGGTGGGCGCGCCGAGGAGCCGCGCGGCGATCCGGTAACCAGCGAGGTAAAGAACTCAAAACTCGCGCCAGTCGCAGCGAGCACCTTAGCAATGCTCTCGGTGCTGGGCCACCGCAGCCGCCCGTCCGGCATGCGGCGCTTGCTGGGATTGAAGGTGGTCGCGTCCAGGCCGGAGCGTTTGGCCAGGCCAGAGGCCGACATGCCGTGCTCTGCCGCCAGCGTGTCGATGGCCCGCCAGATGTCGTCGTGCTTCATGATTTGGAGTGTGCCTAGGAATTGAGACCGTTGCAACTAGGAATATGCACCTTCTGCCGCTTGTCAGCACAATGGGAAAATGTTCTTGTTGTGTTCTCACCAGGCAAGCGAAGTTTTCCCCGATGTCCACTCACCGGCCGCGCCCCGCGCCCTTCCTTTCTGCCGAAGCCGCCTGGTTTTGGACCGCCGCGGCGCTGCGAGCGGCAAATGACCCGCTCGCCGCACGGCCGGGTCCCGCCGCTTGCCGGCCCGACGAGGTGGTCAAGGCGCTGGACGGGCTCTACCGGCAGCGCCGAATCGAGTTGTTGCACGCGCGCATCCTGCGCATTTGGGGCTTGCGCGGCGTCGCGCCCAACCCGTCGCGCCCGCGCGAGCGCTGCGACTGGCGTCTCTGGCGCGAGGCGCTGGAGCGGCTGGAAGGGCCGCTGCGCGCGAAGGGGATCGTTGCTGGAGCGATTGCGCTGCCGGACGCCGCGGACTGAACCAGGTTAGGCCGCCCGGCGCAGGATTTCGCGCTCGTGCCGGGCGTTGCCGGCTTCGGTCAGTTCGTAGCGTCCGTCGGTGCGTTCGCAGACGAACCCCATCTTCGCCAGGCGAACCAGGCACGGGCCGTCCTTCAGCGCCGGTGGCCGTCCGGCGCCGCCGCTGAGCACGACGCGGTGCAAGGCGGACCGGCAGCACGTCTCGAGATAAGGCTCGTCCCACATGAGGGCACCCTAGCACTTCGCGGCGCGATCGGGCAGAGAGCCGGCGATGACACCGGCGCTCGCTTCGAGTCTCACTCCGCTGCTGCGCCGGCTCGAACCCGAACGCGCGCACCGGCTGGCGATCCTGGCGATCCGCCTTGGGCTCGCCGGCGGCGACACGGCGACGGACGAGGACACTCTGCAAGTCCGCGCCTTCGGAAAAATATTTCCTAACCCGATCGGCTTGGCTGCCGGGTTCGACAAGGAGGCGGCGGCCGTGCGCGGGTTGCGCCGACTCGGGTTCGGCTTCGTCGAGACCGGGACCGTCGTGCCGCGTCCGCAGCCGGGCAACCCGCGCCCCAGGGTGTTCCGCCTGGAGGCCGATCGCGCCGTGATCAACCGCTACGGCATGAACAGCCAGGGGCTTGACGCCACCGTCGCCCGGCTCGCCGCCCTGCCGCGCAGCTCGGTGCCGCTCGGCGCCAATGTCGGCATCAACAAGGAGGGCGCCGACCCGGCGAGCGACTACCCGAGCCTGGTCGCCGCCGTGGCGCCGCATGTCGATTACGTCGTGATCAACGTCTCCTCGCCGAACACGCCCGGGCTGCGCGACCTGCAAGGCGAGGCCCGTTTGCGCGAGATCCTCGGCGCGGTGCAGTCCGCGGTGCCGACGCGGCCGCCGATGCTGGTCAAAATCGCCCCCGACCTGACCACGGACGGGCTCGCCGCCATCGTCGAGGCCGCGATCGCGCACGGCGTCGACGGCCTGATCGTCGCCAACACCACCACCGCGCGGCCCGACACGCTGCGCTCCCCACACAAGGCGGAGACGGGCGGCCTGTCCGGCCCGGCGCTGATGGCGCCGAGCACGGCGCTGCTCGCCGAGGCCCATGCGCTCGCCGCGGGCCGGCTCGTCCTCATCGGCTGCGGCGGCATCGCCAGCGGCGCCGACGTACTGGCGAAAATCCGCGCCGGCGCGAGCCTGGTTCAGCTCTACACCGCTTTCGCCTATGAGGGCCCGGCGCTGATCCCGCGGCTCAAGCGCGAGCTCGCCGCCGCCATGCGCGCCCAAGGGTTCGCCACCATCACCGAAGCGATCGGAGCCGGATTGTGAGATTCCTGGACGGGTTCGCCCAGATCGCTCCCGAATACGACGGCTTCATCGTCGACCTTTGGGGGGTGGTCCATGACGGGGTCAACCCGCTGCCCGGCGCGCCCGAATGCCTCGCCGCGCTTGCCCGCGCCGGCAAGCGCTCGGTGCTGCTCTCCAACGCGCCGCGCCGCGCCTGGGTGGTCGAACGCCAGCTGCAGAAGATGGGCATTCCCGCCGAGCACTATTCCGGGGTGATGACCTCCGGCGAGGCGACCCACCTGCTCCTGCGCGACCGCCCGGACGCCTGGTCGCGCGCGCTCGGCGACCGGGTTTTCCATTTGGGGCCGGAGCGGGACCGCAATCTGGTGGACGGCTTGCCACTCGAAGCCGTGGACGAGCCGGCTGCCGCCAGTTTCGTGCTGAACACTGGCCCCGACCACCTCGTGGACCCCGAGGCGGCGCCGAACTTCGACCCGATCCTGCAGCGCTGCGCCGAGCACCGGCTGCCGATGATCTGCGCCAACCCCGATCTGGAGGTGATCCGCGGCGGCGTGCGCGTGCTCTGCGCCGGCGCGCTGGCGCTGCGCTACCTGGAGATGGGCGGCGACGTCCGCATGCTCGGCAAGCCGGATCCGCACATCTACGCCCCGGTGCTGGAGATCCTGGACTTGCCGAAATCGCGCTTGCTGGCGGTGGGCGACGCGCTGCGCACGGATATTGCCGGGGCCGCGGCGATCGGGGTCGACAGTTGCTGGGTCCTCGGCGGCCTGCATGGCGAGCATCTCGGCAGCCGCGAGCAGACCGAACAGCAGGCTGTGTCCGCCGGGCTCACCCCCGTCGCCGCGATCCAGCGCCTGGTTTGGTAAGTGCCCTCACCCCTCGGGCACGGCGAAGCGGGCGAATGAGTGGGCCAGCACTTCGTAGACCGCGCGCTTGAAGCCTACTGCCAGTCCCGGCAGTTCGGAGAAATCGGCCCAGCGCCAGGCGTCGAACTCGGGATGCGGATCGAGGTCGAGCCGGATGTCGCTGTCCTCGCCTTCGAAGCGCAGGGCGAACCAGCGCTGCCGCTGCCCGCGATAGCGGCCGCCGAGCGCGCGACCCAACAGCTCGGGCGGCAGATCGTAGCTCAACCACTCCGGGTGCTCGCCGATGATGCGCGCCCGGTCGGTGCCGATCTCCTCCTTCATCTCGCGAAATACCGCGATGCGCGGATCCTCGTCCTCGTCGATCCCGCCTTGCGGCATCTGCCAGCCGCCCGGGGCACCTTCCGCGTTGGGCATATTGGCCCGCCTGGCGACGAATAGGCGGCCTGCGCGGTTGAACAGGGCCACGCCGACATTCGGGCGGTATGGCATGCCAGCCGGGTCGATCACTTCGGCGCACTCCCAAGCAGCGCAGTCAGCGGGGCCAGCGCGATCCCACGGTCATCCAGCCCCTTCGCCCAGGCCGCGATCCGCTCGACCGTCACCGCGCGCGGCGGCCCGGCGAGGCCCAGGGCATAGCCGCGCACCTTCGCCAGCCGCTCGAGCGCGGCGAGCTTCGCCTCGATCTCGGCGCGCTGCGGCGGATCGTCGACGACCAAGTCCACGTCGCGGTTGGGCAAGCCCTGCAGCGGCGCCGCGGCGCTGCCCGGGCGCGCATCGACATAGAGCAGCCCGCGCTTGCCAAGCTCCTGCAGCACCGGCGCCATCAGGCTGGTCTGGTCGGCAAACCGCTCCCCGCGCAACCCGTCAAACGCGCCCGTGGCACCGACATAGCCTTGGATCCGGCCCAGCGCCCATTCCAGGTCCTGCTGGTTGGCTGCCGGGTCGGCGCCGGTCAGCAGCGAGCGGCTGCCGGCGTCGTTCAGCGGATAGCCCTGCGGCTCCATCGGGATCGAGAGCAGCATCTCGTGCCCGTGCGCGCGGTCCAAGGCTTCCAGCGGCTCCGGATTGCTCACATAGGGCGAGAAGGCCAGCGTGACCGCGCCCGGCAGGGTGTCGATCGCGCTGCGGCTATCGGCGTCTACCGTGCCGATCCCGGTCACGATCAGGCCGATGCGCGGCCGCTTGTCCGACATGTCGAACGGCCGCGCATAGACGACACGGGCCATCCTGCCGTTGGGAGCGACGCGCGGCAGCATGGCCAGGGGAAAGTCATGCGAGGGCTCGAGCAGCGCCGGATCCGGGGCGGCGATGCGCTCGGGGGCGGCTGGCGGCGAGGCCTGGGGCGCCTGGGCCTGGGGCGACTGGGCCTGCGGCGCCGGCCGCACCATCAGATGCGGCGGAGGACCTATGATTTCCAGCGCCAGGGCGCCGGCGCCACCGAACAGGAGGATCGCGGCCCAGAAAATCCCTAGGCCGCGCCACCCCGTTCGGCGGTCTGCGGTCACTTACCGCGAAGCGCGGTTCTGATCGGCCATCGCATGCACGACCTGCACCGCTTCCTTGAGCTGGAAATCGGTGTCTTCCTTGGCCGGGTCGAAGGTCGGCCAGCCCTCCGGCGGGATCTTCGGAATCTCCTTGGCGACCGCCGGCAGGTCGGTGCGCGGCGTCGGGTTGGCCGGCTGCGCCGTGCCGCCCTGGTTGTGCAGCGCGCCGCGCAGATCGGCCTCACGCTCCGGCCCGAACCGCGCCGGCTCGGTCCGCGAGGACGCGACGTCGATATCCGGCGTGATGCCCAGGCCCTGGATGCTGCGGCCCGACGGCGTGTAGTAACGCGCCGTGGTCAGCCGCATCGCGCCATTGCCCTGCAGCGGGATCACCGTCTGCACGGAGCCCTTGCCGAAGCTGCGGGTCCCGAGCAGCACGGCGCGGTGCTGGTCCTGCAATGCGCCGGCCACGATCTCGCTGGCCGAAGCCGAGCCGCCGTTGATCAGCACGACGACTGGCAGGCCGGGGACGAGATCGACGCCCGGCTTGGCGTTCCAGCGCTGGCTGTCATCGGCATGGCGGGCGCGGGTCGAGACAATCTCGCCCTGGTCGATGAAGTCGTTGGACACGGCAACCGCCTGATCGAGCAAGCCGCCCGGGTTGTTGCGCAGGTCCAGGATCAGCCCGGTGAGCTTGCCGCCGGCTTTCGCCCTGAGGTCATCCACCGCCTTGCGCAAGCCCGGATCGGTCTGTTCATTGAAGGAGGTCAGCCGGACGTAGCCGATATTGCCCGCCTCGAGGTGCGAACGGACCACCTGGATGTGGATCACCTCACGCTGCATCGAGACTTCGACCGGCGTGTTGATGCCCTCGCGCTTGATCGTCAGCTTGATGGTGCTGCCGGGCGGCCCGCGCATCTTGTCCACGGCCTCGTTCAAGGTCAGGCCTTGCACGGTCTGCCCGTCGAGCATGGTGATCAGGTCGCCGGACTTGATGCCGGCGCGCGCGGCCGGCGTGTCGTCGATCGGGCTGACCACCTTGATCAGGCCGTTATCGGCGGTGACCTCGAGGCCCAAGCCGCCGAACTCGCCGCGGGTTTGCACCTGCATGTCGCGGAACGCCTTGGCGTTCATGTAGCTGCTGTGCGGGTCGAGCCCGGTGAGCATGCCGTTGATCGCGTTCTCGATCAGCTCGCGATCATTGGTGGGGTCCACGTATTCCGCACGGACGCGCTCGAATACGTCGCCGAACAGGGTGAGGAGCCGATAGGTCTCGGCCCGGTTGCCTTCCTGTGCGGCGGCGGTGGCGATGGGCCAGGACACGCCGTAACTGTGTTCCAGCACGCGTGCGCCTGGTCCGGCGATGAGGCCCGCGGCGAAAGCGGCACCGAGGAGCAAACCGTTACGGAGCTTCATTCATTCGTCCTTCCGCACTCCGGATGGAGTGCTCTCTGGTGCTAGCCTTAGCCCAGGCGACCCAGGCTTGTCACATGGTTCTTGTCACATGGTTAAAGCGTCGAAATCCAGTTAACCCTGTGTAGGATTTGGCCCAATTCGTCCGCGCAGGAACGGAGCGGGGTTCACCGGCTGCCCGTCGCGCCGCAACTCCAGGTATAATGCGGGGCGCTGACCGGCGTGGGCGGGATCCCAGTTTGGCATGACGCCCAACGGCTCACCAGCCTGCACCGTGGCGCCTGCCTGGACGTCCAGCCGGTCCAGCCCGGCGAGCACGAAATAATAGCCGCCGCCGCAGTCGAGGATGCTCAGCACCCCGTAGCTGCGGAACGGCCCGGCGAAGGCGACGCGGCCGGCGCAGGGCGCCACGACCCGGCCGAGGGGCGGGGCCTGATACGAGATGCCGCGGGCCGGCCCGGCCTCGGTCGGGTCGCCCCAGCGCCGCACCATGGGACCGGCGACCGGCACGATGGCGGCGCGTCCCGGCTCGATTCCCGGGCCCGCCGGCCGGGCCAGCGCCGCCTGCTGGGCCCGCGCATCCGCGGCTTCGGCTCCACGCCGCTGCTTGTCGGCGCGGGCCGCATCGTCCTGGAGTTGCTGCTCGGCGCGGGCGTGGGGCGCCTGCATCGTGGCCAGCGCGCCGCGGAGCGTTTGGGCCTGCGCCGCTTCTGCCGCCGCCCGCTTGGCAGCCTCGGACGCGGCGTCCTCGAACCGGACGCGGCCGGCGCGCGCGGCCTCGATTTGCCGGTCCAACTGCGCCGCCTGCACGGCTTGGGCGGCCTGCACTTGCTGCAACCGCGGCATGGAAGCGGCGATCTCCCGCTCCGCCGCGTCGATCTTCGCCTGTTCCTCGCGCAGCCCGGCGGCATCCTGCTCCAACACCTGCATCAGCCCGCGCAGCACGGCCAGGCCCTGTATCGTCTGGTCCGGCGAGGCCGGGACGGCGAGCAAGGTCTCTGCGGGATATAGTCCGAGGCGCTCGGCCAGCGGCAGCAGCGGCGCCATTGCGGCGGCCCGCTCTGCCAGGCGCTGCTCGGCCTCCTGCCGCCGCTTTTCCAAGCCGGCCACTTGGTCGGCCAGCGCCGATGCCTGGTCCTCCGATTCGCGCAATTTGGCCGCCGCCACCACGCGCTGCGCCGCCAGGCGCTGCTCCTCGGCCTCGGCTTCGCGCAAATGCTGCGCGGCGGCGCGCGCCCGCTCGGCGTCATCCGGCGGGCGCGCCGATGCGGCGGCGGTCAACAGCAAGGCAAACAGGAGCAGCGGCGGCCGGGCTGCCGCCATATCCTAGCCGGAGCCGGTCAGCAGCGAGCGCCCGGTCATCTCGTTCGGCTGCTCGATCTGCATAAGCTCCAGCAATGTCGGCGCGATATCGGCCAGCCTGCCGTCATGCAGCCCCTGCTCGCTCCCCAGCAGCATCACCGGCACCGGGTTGGTCGTGTGGGCGGTATGCGGGCCGCCGGTCACCGGGTCGCGCATCAGCTCGCAATTGCCGTGATCGGCGGTGACCAGCAGCGCGCCGCCGACATCGGTAATCGCATCGATGATCCGGCCCAGCCCGGAATCCACCGCCTCCACGGCGCGCACCGCCGCCTGCAGATTGCCGGTGTGGCCGACCATGTCCGGATTGGCGAAGTTCAGCACGATCAGATCATATTGCCCGGACTTGATCGCCTGCACCGCCTTGTCGGCCAGCTCCGGCTCCGACATTTCCGGCTGCAGGTCGTAGGTCGCCACTTTCGGCGACGGAACCATCACCCGCTGCTCTCCGGCGTAGGGCTCCTCCCGGCCGCCATTCAGGAAATAGGTGACGTGCGGGTATTTCTCGGTCTCCGCCATGCGGAGCTGGCGCCGGCCAGCCTCGGACACGACCTCGCCCAGGATGTGCCCCATGTGCTGCGGCGCGAATACGGCCTGCATGAGCGGCGCGAGCGCGTCGCCGTAATGCGTCATGCCGACGGCGGCGGCGAAACGAATGGCGCGCGGGCGTGCAAAGCCCTTGAACTGCGGATCGAGCAGGGCTGCGAGGATCTCACGCACCCGATCGGCGCGGAAGTTGAAGCACAGGATGGCGTCGCCATCCCGCATCCCCGCATAGTCGCCGATAATGGCGGGGATGACGAACTCGTCGGTGACGCCGTCGGCGTAGGCGTGATCCATGGCGGACGCGGGGTCGGCGAAGCTGTTGCCGCGGGCTTCGGCGATGCAGAGATAGGCCTTCTCTACCCGTTCCCAGCGGTTGTCGCGGTCCATGGCGTAATAGCGGCCGCAAACCGTGTCGATCCGCACGGAAGCGGGGAGCGCCGCTCTCAGACGTTCGAGGTCTCCGGCGCCCGAGCGCGGCGGGGTATCGCGCCCATCGGTGAAGGCATGGAAATGGGTGGGAACGCGCGCGTCGGCCAGAAGCTGCGTCAGCGCGGCGGCGTGATCGATGTGTGAATGCACGCCACCGGGCGAAACCAGCCCGATGACATGGCAAGCGCCGCCGTTGCCGCGCAGTGTTTCGATCAGTCCGGTGATCACCGGGCTCTTGGCCAGGCTGCCGTCCTTGATCGCCTCGCCGATGCGCGGGAGCTCCTGCATCACCACCCGGCCGGCGCCGATATTAAGGTGCCCGACTTCGGAGTTGCCCATCTGCCCTTCCGGCAGCCCGACATCGAGCCCGGAGGTATGCAGGAAACCATGCGCCCCTCGATACAGATGGTCGAAAGCAGGGGTATCGGCCTGGCGGATGGCGTTGTCTGCGGCGTCGTCGCGCCAGCCCCAGCCATCGAGGATGACGAGCATCACAGGCCGGGGCGGCTTCGAATCGGACATGGGTAGCGATCCTAGGGCAAAAACGCTTGCCCGCTACCACCCATGCCGGCGAGATTCGGCGTTAATTTCGGGCTCGGAGCCGCTCCAGCTCCTCTTTTAGGTGCAGCTTCTCGATTTTGAGCTTTGATAGAGCGTCCCCATCCGGGCGCGGGCGGCTGTCCTCATCGGTGATGCGGGTTTCCAGCGAAGCATGCCGGTCTTTCAGGCTCTCGATGTGGGACTCCAGGCTCATGGTACCTCCTTGTGGATGGAAGAGCTGCGTCGCACGACTCGATCTCGGCGAAGCGGGATCGCGTTTCAACTGTAACACGGCCCTAACCGGCGCCCGGTAGTAAAATTCGCCGGCGCGTGACGCGGGCGAGCACGCAGTGGTATAAACGCGGGATGTTGACCGACCGTGACTCGCTGCTGCGCCAGCTGCACGAACTCCGCAGCGAGCATCGTGACCTCGATACCGTGATCGCCCGGCTCGCCGAGGCGGGCTCGGACCAGTTGCATCTGCAGCGGCTGAAGAAGCGCAAGCTGCTGCTCAAAGATGAGGTCGCCTGGCTCGAAAGCCGGCTGATCCCGGACAATATCGCCTGATGGCCCATGCCTTGGTGGCCGTGATCATGGGCAGCCAGTCGGACTGGCCCACGATGCAGCACGCCGCCGCCACGCTCGAGCGGCTTGACGTGCCGCACGAGGTGCGCATCGTCTCGGCGCACCGCACGCCGGACCGGCTGGCCGAATTCGCCCGCTCGGCGCGCGCTCGCGGCCTGCAAGTCATCATCGCGGGCGCGGGCGGTGCGGCGCATCTGCCCGGCATGTGCGCAGCCTGGACCACGCTGCCGGTCCTGGGCGTCCCCATCGAGTCGCAGGCGCTGAGCGGCATGGATAGCCTGCTCTCCATCGTGCAGATGCCGGCCGGGGTCCCGGTGGGCACGCTCGCCATCGGCCGCGCCGGCGCGGTCAATGCCGGGCTGCTGGCGGCGTCGATCCTGGCTGGCGCCGACCCGGCGCTCGCCGGCCGCCTCGAAGCCTACCGGGCCGCGCAGACGCAAGCAGTCCCCGATGCCGTGGCTGAAGAGGTCGACCGGCAAGCCTGATGGCAGCCCCGCCTTCCCCCGTATTGGCGCCCAACGCCACGATCGGCATCGTCGGCGGCGGCCAGCTCGGGCGGATGTCGGCCATGGCCGCGGCCCAGCTCGGCTATCGCTGCCACATCCTGACCCCCGAGCCCGACAGCCCGGCCGCCCAAGTTTCCGCGGCTTGCACGCTGGCCGACTACGAGGATCGCGACGCGCTGCGCCGCTTTGCCGCCGCGGTCGACGCCATTACGTTCGAGTTCGAGAACGTCAGCGCCGAGGGGCTCGACCTGCTGGCCTCGATCTGCCCGGTCCATCCCTCGCCCGCGGTGCTCCGCATCAGCCAGGACCGCATCGCCGAAAAGGCGTTTTTGCGCGATGCCGGCGTGCCAACCGCGCCCTGGGTTGCCGTCTGCTCGCGCGCCGAGCTCGAGGAGGCGGTCGGCGCCCTCGGCTTGCCTGGTGTCCTGAAGACCACGCGGCTGGGCTATGACGGCAAAGGGCAGGCCGTGCTGCGTGACCCGGCCGCGCTCGATCCCGCCTGGGACTCCCTGGAGCCCAAGCCGCTCATCCTCGAAGGATTCGTCGATTTCCGCTGCGAGATCAGCGTCGTCGTCGCCCGCGGCGCCGATGGCGGCGGCTCGATCTTCGACGCGGTCGAGAACCGGCACCGCGACGGCATCCTCGACCTCACCCTCGCTCCCGCGCGCATCCCGCCCGCGACTGCCGCCGAGGCGGGACGGGTGGCCTGGCGCGTGGCCGAGACGCTCGAGCTGGTCGGCCTGCTGGCCGTGGAGATGTTCGTGGGGCGGGACGGCCGGGTCATGGTCAACGAGATCGCGCCGCGGCCGCACAATTCCGGCCATTGGACTATCGAGGCCTGCCCGGCGAGCCAGTTCGACCTGCATATCCGCGCCGTGGCTGGCCTGCCGCTGCCGCCCGGGCTGCGGCATGCGGACGCGGTGATGAAGAACCTGGTGGGTCCCGAGGAAGTGGCGCTTTGGCCGCAGATCGTGGCAACGCCCGGCCTGATCCCGCATCTTTACGGCAAGGCGGAGGCGCGGCCAGGCCGCAAGATGGGCCATGTGACGCGGCTGTTCCCGCTGAACAACTTGCCTGACGACGCGGCCGTCAACAAAGCGCTAGGGTGCGTTGCTCCAACGAGGTGATGATGGTTTCGCTCGTGCTGGCCGGCATGGTTTTCATCGTGATCCATATCGGCGTGTCCGGAACAACGATGCGCGACCAGCTTGTCGCCTCGATTGGCCTGCGCCCCTACATGATCGGCTTCTCGCTCGCCTCCGTCGTCTCGATCATCTGGCTGATCATGGCCTACAGAGCCTCGGTGTACGATCCGGTGTGGGGCCAGTCGAACGTTTGGAAGCTGCTCACCGATATCCTGATGCTGCCCGCCTTTATGCTGGTGGTGATCGGCCTGACCACGCCGAACCCGACCGCGGTTGGCCAAGAAGCGCAGACGAACCGGCCGCCGCGTGGGATTTTGCGGGTTACGCGGCATCCGCTCTTGATGGGTGTGGCATTGTGGGCGTTCTTGCACCTGGTCGCGAACGGCGATCTCGCCTCGATCCTGTTCTTTGGCGCGCTGCTGATCGTCTGCTTGGCCGGCGCGCCCTCGATTGACGCCAAGCGCCGCCGCGCCCTCGGCACCGCCTGGGACCAGTTCGCCGCGCAGACCTCGATCATCCCGTTCGCGGCGATCGCGCAGGGCCACAACCGCTTCGTTGCCGCCGAGTTCGGCTTGTGGCGCCCGCTCGTCGGCGCGCTCGCCTACGTCCTGTTCATCGGGGGCCACGTCCACATCATCGGCGTCTCCCCGTTCCCGCAATTCTAAACGATTGGCGGTGAAGCCGGCGCTGATCGGGAAGGCAGGTGAACTGCTGGTAGCTGCCGAGTGGGCGTCATCCCTGACTAACGGGCCGACTGAACCCACCGCTCCTGCAGCTCACGCGTCCCCAGCACCGCCACCCCCGCCTCGGCGCACAGCGCGGCGAAACCCCCACGCTGGACTAGCCGATATTCGGCAAACCGCCAGGGCGCATGCAGCGGGGCCATGGCGGCAAAATCGCCCGGCGCCGTCGCGTGCAGCGCCAGATGCGTCAGCCCCGGCGGCAACTCCGCCAGCACGCGCCGCCACGAGCTGGCCAGCGCGGCCGCCGAAACTGGCTGCGTTCCACGGCAATGATCCACCACCGGCGCCCCGGCCCGGTCTAGCTCCGCGAGCACAGATTGATAGGAATTCGTATCCGGCGCCCAGTGAATCGACCGCGGCAGCACCGGGAACAGCCCGTATTCGCGCCCCAGCCGCACCTGCACTTCCAGTAGCCCCGGCAGCATCGCCGCGGCCATGTGCGCGTCCAGATGCGTCGGCCGCAGCCCGGACGCGACCGCGCGCTCCACCTGCGCCGCAGCTCCGCCTCCGCCGCCTCCAGCACCATATGCCGCCGCAGGCTCGCGACGTCGCGCCAGAAATAGCCGTCCGCATCGATCAGCCCCGAAGCCCGGCTCGCCGTCGAGATCGGCGCCCAGCGGCAGGTGTCCCACTCGCTGGTCAGCGTCAGGTGCACGCCGATATCGAGATCGCGCCCCGCGCACGCCTCGGCCAGCTCGCGGAACCAAGGCGCCGGCACCATCACCGACCCGCAGGTGACCCGGCCGGCCTCCGCCAGCTCGAGAAACGCCTGGTTGGCGCCGTGGCACCCGCCGAGGTCGTCGACATGCGGGATCACCGCCCGCTCAGCCACCCAGCTTGCCCCCGAGGCCCCGGAGGTGCAGATTTCCGGCCACATTCAGACCGGCCGAACCCGGCCGCACAACCGAGGACCGCATGGCAAAGATCAAGGTGAAGACACCCGTCGTCGAATTGGACGGGGATGAGATGACGCGCATCATCTGGGGCTTCATCAAGGACAAGCTGATCCTCCCCTATCTCGATATCGACCTCAAATACTACGATCTCGGCGTCGAATACCGCGACAAGACCGACGACCAGGTGACGGTCGACGCCGCCAACGCCATCAAGCAATACGGCGTCGGGGTGAAGTGCGCCACGATCACGCCGGACGAAGCCCGGGTCGAGGAATTCGGCCTGAAGAAGATGTGGCGCAGCCCGAACGGCACGATCCGCAACATCCTCGACGGCACGATCTTCCGCGAGCCGATCATCTGCAAGAACGTCCCCCGCCTGGTGCCGCATTGGTCCAAGCCGATCGTCATCGGCCGCCATGCCTATGGCGACATATACCGCGCGACCGAGGCCAAGATCCCCGGGCCCGGCCGGGTCACGCTGCATTACGAGCCGGCCGATGGCAGTGAGCCCTGGGTGATGGACGTGTTCGACTTCAAAGGCCCTGGCGTGGCCATGGGCATGCACAACACCAGCAAGTCGATCGAAGGCTTTGCCCGCGCCAGCTTCAATTACGCGGTCATGCGCAAATTCCCGCTCTATCTGTCGACCAAGAACACCATCCTCAAAGCCTATGACGGCACCTTCAAGGACATCTTCCAGGACGTCTACGACCGCGAGTTCAAGACCAAGTTCGCCGAGCTGAAGCTCACCTACGAGCACCGGCTGATCGACGACATGGTCGCCGCCGCGCTGAAGTGGGAAGGCGGCTACGTCTGGGCCTGCAAGAACTATGACGGCGACGTCGAGAGCGACATCGTCGCCCAGGGTTTTGGCAGCCTCGGCCTGATGACCTCCGTCCTGTTGAGCCCCGACGGCAAGACCGTCGAGTCCGAGGCGGCGCACGGCACCGTCACCCGTCATTATCGCGAGCATCAGAA
The DNA here is from genome assembly GCA_965276815.1 of Acetobacteraceae bacterium. Lineage (GTDB taxonomy): Bacteria > Pseudomonadota > Alphaproteobacteria > Acetobacterales > Acetobacteraceae > JAVVHH01. The sequence goes on from CBDIBE010000008.1 coordinate 588,939, forward strand.
GGGCCGCGAGACCAGCACCAACCCGATCGCCTCGATCTTCGCCTGGACCCGCGGCCTGGTCTATCGCGGCCAATTCGACGAGACGCCCGAGGTCACGCGCTTTGCCGAGACGCTCGAGCGCGTCTGCATCGATACGGTGGAGAGCGGCTTCATGACCAAGGACCTCGCCATCCTGATCAGCCGTGACCAGAAGTTCCTCAATACGCAGGACTTCCTGACCAAGCTCGACGAGAACCTGCAGACGGCGATGGCGCACGCCTGATCGCGGTCGCAAATAGTCTTTCGGAGGAGACGCAAGATGGACGGCACCGAAGGTTTGACGCGCTTCCCGCTGGCCCGGCGGGGGATGGTGATGTCCGGGCTGATCTCCGGCTTCACCCTCGCCGTCACCCGCGTCGAGGCGCAGGTGATCCACACCGACACGGCGGGGCTGGTGGCCGGCGAGATCAAGATTCCGGCGGAGGGCGGGGACATGCCGGGCTATTACGCCCGTCCTGCCGCCGGGTCGGGGCCGTTTCCGACGGTGCTGGTGATCGAGGAGATCTTTGGGGTGCACGAGCACATCAAGGACCTCTGCCGGCGGCTGGCGAAGGTCGGCTACCTTGCGGTGGCGCCGGAACTGTACGCGCGGGAGGGCGACCTGTCGAAGATGACCGACCCGGCAGCGATCATGCGCGACGTCATCCTCAAGGCGCCGGACGAGCAGGTGATGAACGATTTGGACGCCACCGTGGCCTGGGCCAACGCGAATGGGGGCAATCCGAACCGGCTGGCGGTGACCGGCTTCTGCCGCGGCGGGCGCGACGTTTGGCTGTATGACGCGCATAATCCGGGGCTGAAGGCGGCGGTGGCGTGGTATGGCCCGATCAAGGCCAGCAGCCCGGTCTCGCCGATCCAGCCGAAGACGCCGATGGACATTGCGGGCGAGCTGCATGCGCCGCTGCTGGGGCTTTATGGCGGCCAGGATCCGAGCATTCCGGTGGCCGAGGTGCAGGCGGCCGAGGCGAAGGCGAAGGCGGCCGGCAAGACGGTGGACATCGTCGTGTATCAGGACGCGCCGCACGGCTTCAACGCGGACTACCGCCCGAGCTACCACAAGATCGACGCCGAGGACGGGTGGAAGCGGATGCTGGCCTGGTTCAAGCAGCACGGGGTCTAAGCCCGTGCTGCCCCGCGATCGGGCGCCGTATTCCGCGATCGTGGATCGCCCGCCGCTCCGGCTGCCCGGGGGCGCGCGGGTGGCGATCTGGACCATCGTCAATTTGGAGGTTTGGGACATCGGTTCGCCGATGGCCCGTCAGGTGCTGCCCGCGCCCACCGGGGTGCCTCTGCTGCCGGACGTGCCGAATTGGAGTTGGCATGAATACGGGATGCGCGTCGGGGTTTGGCGGTTTTTCAAGCTGTTCGAGCGGCTCGGCATTCGCCCGACGCTGGCGCTGAACGCGCGGGTTTGCGAGGAGTATGAGCGAGTTGCCGCGCAGGCGCGCGACGCTGGCTGGGAGTTCATGGGCCATGCCTGGCAGCAGGGCCCGATCCACCAGGAGCCCGACCAGCGCGCGATGATCCACCGCTGCCTCGACACGCTGGAGCGGTTCACCGGATCGCGGCCGGCCGGCTGGCTTGGCCCTGGCCTGACGCAGACTCTAGAGACGCCCGAACTGCTTGCCGAAGCCGGGATTAAGTACATTGGCGACTGGGTTTGGGACGACGAGCCCTGCGAGATCGCGACGGCCAATGGCCCGTTGGTGACGTTGCCGTATACGGTCGAGCTGAACGACATCCCGGTGATGCTCGTCCAGCACCACGAGAGCGGCTACTGGGCGCAGCGCTGCCGCGACAGTTTTGAGCGTCTGTATGAGGAGGGGGCGGAGCGGGCGAAGATCATGGCGATCGCGATCCACCCGTATATTTCCGGACAGCCGCACCGGATCAAGTATTTGGAGGAGGTTTATGAGTTTTGCCGGCAGCAAAAGGGGGCGGTGTTTATGAACGGGGCGGAGATTCTGGAGTGGTACCGGTCACAAGGAAGGCTTTAATCAGCATTTCATTTTGTCCGGCCTACGCGGTCGCAGCGGCGAGTGTCAGCTTTCCCTTGTCGTAGCTTAAATCCATAATGCCGCAGCAATGGGTCGCCGAGTCGGCAAACCATTACGGAGATTGCGCGACGCGACAGTCTTGAGGATTACATGAGCAGCGACACATGGGCGATTGTAGCAGCAACTGGGTTGGGACCAATCTTCGCCGTCCTCATAACGTTTTGGCGCGAGTCGACAAACTCGCTTAGGATCCGGCGTCTAGGAACATTTCGCACGCTTATGGCTACCCGGCGCTTTGGTATATCGCCTGAGCACGCAAGTGCACTCAATCTGGTCGAAGTGGATTTCCACGGCTGCAAAAAAGTTCAAAGTCAATGGCAAAGCTACAAAGACCACTTGTTCGGTACCGGCCCAGTGAACGATGAATGGAACGAGAAAAAAGAAAGACTGCTCGCAGGTATGCTATTTGAAATGGCAGCTTCCTTAGGGCTTAACGTCCCAGCGATGGAGATTTTCAAGGGCGGATATGCGCCGAAGGGCTGGGTACATCGAGATGGCCTCCAAGTTGAAGCACTAGAATTTATTTCCGAGCTTTCGAAGAATACCAAATCTTTGCCGATTTGGCTTCGTGGTGTGGCATCTCCGCTCCCGAATGAGCCCCCAGATGAACAGAGTGGCCCGAAAGCGCCCTCTCGGCTTGACTGACACTATCTTCCAAATTGTGCTATCGTTGTCTAATGACGGATCGACCTCGACTTGATGGCGAGATCATCGAAAGCACTGCAGGGCAAGTTGCGGCAGAGCTTGAACGCCGTGGTATCGACCCAGCGCGACCAGTGATCGTGGCGGTCGAGCCGGACGATTGGATTGCCGAAGCGCGGCGCTTCGCTCGGCCGAAGATCGTCGCGGAAGATCTCACCGACGATGACATCGATCGGCTCATCAAGCAGGCGCAGCAGGAAGTCGAGCCGCGCCCTAAATGAGGGTTGTGATTGACACAAACGTCTTCGTCAGCGCCGCACTTAAGCAATCATCCTGGCCCGCCAGCGTCGTCCGCTGGATCGACCGACATGGCGGCCTGATCAAATCAGCGGCCACGGAAGCCCAGGTCATCGAGGTTCTCCAACGGCCCTACTTCAGTTCAAGGATGCCGCCACTCTATCTTACCAACGTCCTGCAGATGCTTGCTGCAGCCGAGATGGTCCCAATAGTCGAACCGGTGGCTACCTGTCGTGACCCGACCGACGACAAATTCCTGGAATTGGCTGTAAACGGACGGGCGGATATGATTGTGACCGGCGACCATGATCTGCTCGTTCTCAATCCCTTTCGGGGTATTCCAATCATCGACCCGGCGGCGTTTGTGCAGGGAGTTTCACCGTAGTCGGCTAGCAAACGCACTGCCGGTTAATCGCGCAAGTCAGTGGGACAGTGCTGCCACCGTTCGTATTAGCAAGAACCTCGCCACCGCTAAGGCGTATAACTCAAGCAGCGTGCCGCCCTCGGCACGATCGAGCCCACGCTCGCCCACGGCTGAGGAGCACCACACCGATGCCTGTCAAACCGGAACACCATTTCCAGTTCGGCTACATCCTGATCGCCTTTCTCGCGCTGCTGGCGTTGCAGGACTATCTTGGGAGTGCGGCCAGCAGTGTGCAGACGCTGCCGTACAGCCAGTTCCTCGACATGCTGCATGCGGGCAAGCTCGATAATTTGGTCGTCAGCCCGACCAGCATCGACGGCACCATCAAGGCGCCCGAGAAGGGCAAGCCCGCGCGGTTCATGACCAACCGCGTCGAGCCGGATCTCGCCACCACGCTCGCTGCCGAGCATGTCACCTTTTCGGCCACCAACCCGCCGGGCTGGCTCAGCAGCGCCATCGGCTGGGTGCTGCCGCTGGCGCTGTTTTGGGGTGTTTGGTTCTTCCTCGGCCGCCGCATGGCGTCCGGGATCGGTGGCGGGATGGGCGGGCTGATGAACATTGGGCGCAGCCGGGCGCGCATCTATGCGCAGACCGACACGAAAACCACGTTCGCCGACGTCGCCGGAGAGGACGAGGCGAAGGGCGAGCTCATGGAGATCGTCGATTTCCTGAAAGACCCCAAGCGCTATGGCCGGCTCGGGGCGCATGTGCCGAAGGGCGTCCTGCTCGTTGGGCCGCCTGGCACCGGCAAGACGCTGCTCGCCCGCGCGGTCGCCGGCGAATCGGGCGTGCCGTTCTTCTCCATCTCGGGCTCCGAATTTGTAGAAATGATCGTCGGCGTCGGCGCGTCCCGCGTCCGCGACATGTTCGCCCAGGCGCGCGAAAAGGCGCCGGCCATCATCTTTATCGACGAGATCGACACGCTCGGGGGTGCGCGCGCCGGGCCCGCGCTCGGCGGCCATGACGAGAAGGAGCAGACGCTCAACCAGCTCCTCTCCGAGATGGACGGCTTCGACCCCACCAGCGGCCTCGTCATCATCGGCGCCACCAACCGGCCGGAAGTGCTCGACCCGGCGCTGCTCCGGCCGGGCCGGTTCGACCGCCAGGTCCTCGTCGACCGGCCAGACCGCAAGGGCCGCGCGCAGATCCTGGCCATCTACATGGCCAAGATCACGCTGGCCCCCGATGTCGCCCCCGATTCCATTGCCATGCTCACCCCCGGCTTCACCGGCGCCGACCTCGCCAATCTGGTCAACGAAGCAGCCCTGCTGGCCACTCGCCGCAACGCCGACGCCGTCACGCTGCCGGATTTCGAGGCCGCGATCGAGCGCCTGATCGCCGGGCTGGAGAAGCGCAACCGGCTGCTCAGCCGGCATGAGCGCGAGATCGTGGCGCACCACGAGATGGGCCACGCCATCGCCGCGATGGCCATGCCGGACGTCGACCCGGTGCACAAGATCTCCATCATCCCGCGCGGCATCGCCGCCCTCGGCTACACGATGCAGCGCCCGATGGAGGAGCATTTCCTGATGAGCCAGGACGAGTTGATGCACCGCATGGTCGTGCTGCTATCGGGCCGGGCCGCCGAGGAGCTGATCTTCAGCCAGATTTCCACGGGCGCGTCGGACGACCTGGTCAAAACCACCGAGATCGCCCGCAGCATGGTCGTCCGCTTCGGCATGGACAAGCGGCTCGGCCAGGTCTCCTACGAGCCGGAGCGCCGCTCCATGCTGCCGAGCAACCGGCCCGACTACCAGCCGCGCTCCTACAGCGAGGAGACGGCAGCCAGCATCGACGACGCGGTCCGCGGCCTGGTCGAAAACGCCTACCAGCTCTCGCAGCGCATCCTGGCGACCAACGAGCCGCTGCTCCGCCGCTCCGCCGCCGAGCTGCTCGACCGCGAGACGCTGACCGGCGATCAGCTCGACGCGATCAGCACCGTCGTCAACCGCAGCGACCTGGAGCCGGCGCTGCTGCCCGCCCCCAAAGCCGCCGAGTAGGATCACCGGCGCTGGCGCGGGTCCGCCTGGTCGCGTAGCGCGTCGCCCAGCAGGTTGAAGCCGAGCACCGCGAGCAGGATCGCGAGGCCTGGGAAGGTCGCGATCCACCAGGCCGACAGGAAGTAGTCGTGCCCGTCGGCCAGCAGCGCGCCCCAATCCGGCGAGGGCGGCTGTGCGCCCAAGCCGAGGAACGACAGCCCCGCCGTCTCCACCACCACCGAGCCGGCCTGCAACGTCGCCAGCACCAGCACCGGCCCCATACAGTTCGGCAGCAAATGCCGCAGCACCACCCGCAGCGGCCGGGCTCCGGTCGCCGTCGCGGCCTGCACGAAGTCCAGCTCGCGCACGGCCAGCACCTGCCCGCGCATCATCCGGGCGTATTGCGGGGCATAGACGATGCCGATCGCAATCAGCGAGTTGACGAAGCTTGGCCCCAGCGCCGCCACGATCACCAGCGCCAGCAGCAAGTACGGGAACGCCAGCAGCACGTCCACGCAGCGCATGATCACGGCATCGACCACGCCGCCGGAGAACCCGGCCAGCAGCCCCGCCGCGCCGCCCAGCACCAGCGCCAGCCCATCGGCCACCAGGATGGCAAGCAGCGCATACCGCGTTCCGTAAAGCACCCGGCTGAACCCATCGCGCCCGTATTGATCGGCCCCGAACCAATGCTCCGCCCCCGGGGGCGTCAGCGCCGAGCTCAGATCCTGGTCGTAGGGGTCGTACGGCGCGACCAATGGGGCGAACGCGGCGAGGAAGAGCAGCAGCAGGATCAGCGCCAGCCCGATCCGCGCGCTGTTGCCGCGCAGCGCGCGGCGGAATAGGCCCTGCGGCGCGGGGACGACGGCGCCGCTCATCCTAGCTCCACGAGCCCTCTCCCGCTGGCGGGAGCGGGAGCGGCTGGCGAGGTCTCAAGGCCGGCGCACCCGGGGATCGAGCACCAGATAGCCGAGATCGACCAGGAAATTCACCACCACGAAAATTCCGGCCACGAACATCGCCGCCGCCTGCGCCACCGGGTAGTCGCGCGACAAAATGCTGTCCACCATCAGCCGGCCCAGGCCGGGCAGCGAGTAAATCGATTCCGTCAGCACTGCCCCCGACAGCAGCAGGCCGGCTTGTAGCCCCACCACCGTCAAGATCGGGATCGCCGCGTTGCGCAACACGTGCCGGCGGACCACCAGCGCGTCGCGCAACCCTTTCGCCCGCGCCGTGCGCACGTGGTCCAGCAAGCCGGCGGCGATCACCTCGGCCCGCGTTACGCGTGTGATCAGCGCCAGGGGAATCGTGGCCAGTGTCACGGCCGGCAATACCAGATGCAGCAACGCGGTCTGCACCATCGCCGGGTCACCGGCCAGCGCGCTGTCCACCACACTCATTCCCGTCACATAGGGCGGCTCCTGCCCCACCGGCATCACGCCGCCGGTCGGCAGCAGGTTCAGCCCGGCCGCGAACAGGATCAGCAGCATCAGCCCGAGCCAGAAGATCGGCATCGACACGCCGAACAGCGTGCCCATCAGCACCGCGGTGTCCAGCCCCGACCCTTTCCGCGTCCCCGCCAGCATCCCGAGCGGAATGCCCAGCGCGCACGACAGCACCAGCGACGCCAGCGTCAACTGCAGGGTGACCGGGAAGGCGGCCAGCACCTCGGTCAGCGCCGGCCGGTTGGTATTGATGCTGAGCCCGAAATCGCCCTGCAGCCCGGCGATCAGGAACCGCCAATACTGCACCGGGATCGGCTGATCGAGCCCGAGCTGGGCGCGCAGCCGGGTCAACTGCGCCGCGGTGGCCTTGTCGCCGAGCAACAGCGTGGCGACGTCGCCCGGCAGCAAGTGCATGGCCACGAACACCACCACGCTGACGCCCAGCAGCACCAGGACGAGCTGCAGCAACCGGCTGACGAGATAGCGGACCAAGGCTAGGAGAGGGAGACTTGGTCCATGTCGAAAAACATCTGCGTCGGGTTGAGCTGGAAGCCTTGGACTTCCTTGCGCGCCGCCCGCACTTGCAGCACGGAATTGATGAAGATCCAGGGCGCATCGGCGTCGATCTGCTTCTGCACCGCATAGTACAGCTCGACCCGCTTGCCGTGATCCACCGTCCGCGCCGCCTGCTTCAGCAGCGCATCCACCTGCGCATTGCTATAATGTGACGAATTTTGCTGCGGGATTTCGTCGGTCGAAAACAAGATGCCAAAATTATCCGGGTCGCCATTATCCCCGCTGAATCCGCCCATCCGCAGCCCCTCATACTTCATCGTCCGCACCGTCGACAGGAACGCGCCCATCTCCACCTTGCGCACATCGACCTCGATCCCGACCCGGCGCAAATACCCCTGAACCGCCACCGCCAGATCCGGCCCCGTCGGATTGTAGCCCCGCGCACTGTTGTAGGTCAGCAACTCGACCTGCAACCCAGGCTGCACCCCCGCCTCCGCCAGCAACTTTTTTGCCTGTTCCGGGTCGTAGCCATAGCCCGGCAGGGACGGATCATGACCCCACTGCGCCGAGGGGAACGGCGAGGTCAGCCGCTCCGCCATGCCCTGGAACAGCGACTTGTTGATCGCATCCTTGTCGACTGCCAGATTCAGCGCCCGCCGTACCCGCACGTCATCGAAGGGCTTGACGTCGCACGGCAGCGCCACGCCGCAGACCACCAGGCCGGGCTGCGTGATCAGGTTCACGCTCGGCTCCTGGCGCAGCGCCGGGATCGTTGCCGCGCCGACATCGGCCAGGATGTGCACCTCGCCCCGCCGCATCGCCAGCAGCGCGGCCTGCGGGTCCGGCAGGACCTTGAACACCAGCCCGGCCAGCTTCGGCTTGCCCCGCCAGTAATTCGGATTGGCCTCGAGCACCACCTGGTCGCGCGGCCGATATTCCTTGAACACGAACGGCCCGGTGCCGACCGGATTGTTGCGGAATTCTTTGCCATATTTCGCCGCCGCGGCTGGGCTGACAACGCCGTTCCAGACCATTGCCAGGCTGGCGAGGAACGCCGCCGAGGGCTGCTTGAGCGTGAATTCGGCGATCATGTCGCCGGGAGCCCGATATCCGGCGACCGGCCCATAGGTGAAATCGGCATAGTTCTGCACCGGGCCGGTGTTCTTGATGTTGATCGGGCTCGCCGGGTCGAGCTGCCGCGCGATCCCCTGGATGAACGCAGCCGCGTCCAGCTTGGTCCCGTCGTGGAACGTCACGCCAGGCCGCAGATGGAACGTATAGGTCAGACCATCAGGCGAGATATCCCAGCTCTCTGCCAGCCCCGGCTCGACTTCGACCGTCCCCGGCTTGTAGCGCACCAAGCTGTCGAAGATTGTCGCCTCGATGAACCCGGAGGTGTTGTTCAGGACCGCCTCCGGATCGAGCCCGGTCGGGTCGGCGGCGATCCCGATCACCAACGTCTTTCCCGCCTGCGCCCACGCCGGCGCCGCGGCTGCGGCGATGGTCGAAGCAAGCACGGCGCGGCGGCTGATACGCATGACCCGTTCTCCTTACGTGATCGAAACTTGATCCAGATCGAAGAACATCTGCGTCGGATTGAGGTGATACCCCTGCACTTCCTTGCGCACCGCGCGCACCTGCAGCGCGCAATGGATGAAGATCCACGGCGCATCGTCGACGATCATCTTCTGGATCTGGGCATAGAGCTGCACCCGCTTCTCGTGGTCGACCTGTTTGGCCGCCTGCACCAGCAGCTTGTCGACTTCCGGGTTGCTGTAATGCGCCGTATTGTTGATCGGGATTTCCTTGGAGCCGAACAGCGAGCCGGCGAAATTGTCTGGGTCGCCGTTATCCCCGGTCCAGCCGCCCATCCGCAGTCCCGGATACTTGCCCGACCGCACCGTGGACAGGAACGCGCCCATATCGCTCTGCCGCACATCCGTCTCGACCCCGACCTTGCGCAGATACCCCTGCACCGCCACTGCCAGGTTCGGCCCGGCCGAGTTGTAGCCGCGCGGGCTGTTATAGGTCAGCAGTTCGAATCGCGCGCCGGGCTGCACGCCGGCCTCTGCCAGCAGCTTCTTTGCCTGGTCGGGATCATATCCATACCCTTTGATGCTGGCGTCGAACCCCCATTGCGCCGGCGGCAGCGGCGAGGTCATCGGCACCGCGAGCCCGCCATACAGCGCCTTGATGATCGCCGCCTTGTCCACCGCCAGGTTCAGCGCCCGCCGCACCCGCACGTCATCGAAGGGCTTGACGTCACACGGCAGCGCCACGCCGCACACCGCCAGCCCCGGCTGCGTCACGACGTTGACGTTCGCCTCCTGCCGCAGCGCAGGCACGATCGGCGCGCCGACATCGGCCAAGATGTGCACCTCGCCCCGCCGCATCGCCAGCAGCGCCGCCTGCGGGTCCGGCATGACCTTGTAGACCACCCCCGCCACCTTCGGCTTGCCCCGCCAGTAATTCTCGTTGGCCGTCAGCACCACCTGGTCGCGCGGCCGGTATTCCTTGAACGCAAACGGCCCCGACCCCACCGGATTGTTGCGGAAATCCTTGCCAAACTTCGCCGCCGCCGCCGGGCTGACGATGCCGTTCCAAACCATCGCCAGGCTGTTGAGGAACCCGGCCGAAGGCTCCTTCATCTTGAACTCGACTTGAACTCGACCGTCTGGTCGTCGACGGCCCGGTACGATTCAACCGGCCCGAAGGTGAAGTCCTCGTACCCTTCCACCGGCCCGGTGTTGTAGATGTAGATCGGGCTGGTCTTATCGAGCTGCCGCGCCAGCGTCTCGACAAACGCTTTGGCGTCCAGCTTCGTCCCGTCTTGGAACATCACGCCCGGCTTGAGATGGAAGGTGTATTGCAGGCCGTCCGGCGTCACCTCCCAGCGCTCGGCCAGCCCCGGCTCGACTTCCGTGCTGCCGGTCTTGTAATGGACCAGGCTGTCGTAGATCGCCGCCATGATGAAGCCGGAGGTGTTGTTCTCGACCGCCTCCGGGTCCAGCCCGGTGGGGTCCGCCGCGATCCCGATGACCAGCGTCTTGCCCGCCGCCTGCGCATACGCTGGCAGCCCGAGCGACCCGGCGGCCGCGGCCGCGATCGTCGAGGTCATCAGTTGTCGGCGGGTCGGGCGCATCGTGGGGCTCCTCGCGAGCAATGGGATGCATCTAGCCTGACGGAAGGCGGGCGGCGATGGAAGCTTGTATTCGGCCCGGCGTTGACACCGTGGCCCAGAACGCGGAAGCCAGCGGCGAGAAATAGTCGGAGTTCTTCGGCGTATGACCCCCTCGGAACGGCTTGCCGACTGGATTGCGACCCCCGCCCCGATCCCGTCGTCCTGCGAGGAGATGGCCCGCGCGCTCGTGCTCGACGTCGCTGGCCTCACCGTGGCCGCCCGTGCCGAAACCTACGTGCAGGCCGCGCTGGGGACCGCCGAAGCTGGGCAGTGCACCGCCTTGGGCCAAAAGGGCGCCTTTACGGCGGCCGACGCCGCGCTGCTGAACGGCACCGCCGCGCATGGCGAGGATTTCGACGACACCTTCGAGGGCGGCCCCGTCCATTCCGGCGCCGTCGTCGTCCCCGCGGTGACCGCCGCCGTCGAGCGCGCCGGGCTGGGCGGCGAGGCCCTGCTGCGCGGGATCGTCATCGGCTGCGAGATGATGTGCCGCCTCGGCCTGGTCGCCCCGAAAGCGATCCACAAGGCCGGCTTCCATCCCACCGCCGTGCTGGGCGCGCTCGCCGCCGCCGGCGGGGTTGCCGCAGCGCTCGGCCTCGACCGCAAGCAGACCGTCGACGCCATCGGCATCGCCGGCAGCACCGCGTCGGGCATCATCGAATACCTGGCCGAGGGCACCTGGACCAAGCGCATGCACGCCGGCTGGGCCGCCCAGGCCGGGATGCGCGCCGCTTTGCTCGCGAAGGGCGGGTTTCTCGGGCCACGCACCGTGCTCGAGGGGACGCATGGCTTCTTCCAAGCCTTCGCCCCATCCCGCAAACCCGATTTCGGGCCCCTGCTCGATGAGCTTGGCGAGCGCTGGCAGATGACCAGCATCGCCTTCAAACCCTACGCCTGCGGCACGATGACGCAGCCTTTTATCGACTGCGCCATCGGCCTCGCCCAGCGCGGGGTGAAGGCCGGCGACATCGCCACCATCATCTGCGAGGTCGGCGAGGGCACGGTCCACCGCCTGTGGGATCCGTTGGAGTCCAAGCACAAGCCTGCCACGCCGTACGCCGCCAAGTTCAGCACGCCGTTCTGCATGGCGGTCGGCTTCCTCGACGGCCGCGCCGGGTTCCAGCAATTTACCGATGCGCGCATCCAAGACCCGGCCGTCCTCGCCCTGGCCGCGAAGATCTCCTACGTCATCGACCCCGACAATCCGTACCCGAACAACTTCACTGGCCACCTGCTGGCCACGCTGCACGACGGCGCCGTTCACGAGGTCCGGCAAGACCACATGCGCGGCGGCGCGCACGACCCGATGCCCCCCGAAGAGCTGCAGGCCAAATTCCTCGACAATGTCGGCTATGGCGGCTGGACCCAAGCCCAGGGGCGCCGCCTGATCGACGCGCTCGCCGAGATCTTCCAGGCGCCCTCGCTCGAGATCCTGCAGGAGTTCCGCGCTTGAAGGAGCTAGAGAACCGGGTCGCCGTGGTGACCGGCGCGGCCGCCAATATCGGCCGCGCCATCGCCCTCGACCTGGCCCGCGGCGGCGCCAAGATCGTCATCAACGCCCGCACCTCGGCCGCGGCGGCCGCCGACACCGCCGCCGCCATTCGCGCCGAGGGCGGCGAGGCCATCGTCCACCTCGCCGACGTCACCTCCGAGGCCGCCTGCGCCACCCTCATGCAGGAAGCCGCCGACCGTTTCGGCGCAGTCGACATCCTGGTCAACAACGCCGCCATCCGCCGCGAGACCGATTTCGCCGAGCTCGGCTATGCCGAGTGGCGCGAGGTGTTGGGCGTGATCCTGGACGGCGCCTATCTCTGCAGCCGCGCCGCGCTGCCCTATTTGCGCCGCTCGAACGAAGCCGCGATCATCAACATTGGCGGCCTCACCGCCCATACCGGCTCGCCGCGCCGCGCCCACGTCGTCACCGCCAAGGCCGGCCTGGTCGGCCTGACCCGCGGCCTCGCCCACGACCTCGCCCCGGACGGCATCACCGTGAACCTGGTCGTCCCCGGCCTGATCGACACGGTCCGCGGCCATTCCACCGGCGGCACGCCCGCGCTGCATGCCTCGCACAAGACCCTCGTCGGCCGCCGCGGCCGCCCCGAGGAGGTGGCGACGGTGGTCCGCTTCCTCTGCGGCCCGCAGGCGCGCTTCATGACCGGCCAGACGCTGCACGCCAATGGCGGCGCCTACCTGCCCTGAACTGAGAGCCTCGCTCCGCCTGGCCTTCGCGGTGTAAGTGACTCCCCGAAGGAGGCCGGCTTGCAACCTGGCTACATATCGGCGCTCTTCGGCCTGGCCGGGATGACCCTGGGCGGGGTCATGTCGTTCATCACCTCCTGGCTGACCCAGCAAGCCCAGCTTCGCGACAAGCACCGCGAGGCCGAGCGCGCGATCCGGCATGAACTGTTCAACAGCTTCATCACCGAGGCGAGCCGGCTGTATGGCGACGCTTTGAGCCACGAGAAGGACGACGTGACCGACCTCGTCCAACTCTACGCGCTGGTCGCGAGAATGCGCCTGCTGGCGTCCCCCCGCCGTGGTCAGCGCCGCCGAGACGGCAATGGACGCGATCATCGCCGCCTATCTCGCGCCGAACCGGACGCTGCACGAGATGCACAGCCTGGCTCAGCAGGGCGGCATGAACTTCCTCCAGCCGTTCGGCGAAGCTTGCCGTCTGGAACTGCAACGCGGTCTCGCCGCGAATCGGGGTAACCAAATATAAACCTGCGGATGCGAGCTTCACCCATGCGTCCCAGACCCGGTTCCCCATCTCCGTGAGATTCATCCACGCCGCCGACATCCATCTCGACAGCCCGATGGCCGGGCTGCACGCCAGGCAGGACCTGCCCGGCGAAGTCGTCCGTCATTGCACCAGGCGCGCCTTCGCCGCCCTGATCGACCTGGCCATCGAGGAAGACGTCGCCTTCCTCATCATCGCCGGCGACCTCTATGACGGCGACTGGAAGGATTTCTCGACCGGCCTGTTCTTCGCCGAGCAGATGAAGCGGCTCGGCCGGCCCTGCTTCTTGCTGCGCGGCAACCACGATGCCCAATCCGTCATCACCCGCAGCCTGAAATCGCCCGAGAACGTGTCCGAGTTCTCGTCGCGCACTTGCGAAACCTTCCGCCTGCCGGAGCTCGGCGTGGTCCTACACGGCCACTCCTTCCCGAACCGGGCCGTCCCGGAAGACCTCTCGGCGAAATATGCCGACAGGGTGCCGGGTCACCTGAACATCGGCGTCCTGCATAGCTCGGCCGAAGATCCCGGCGAGCACGAGGTCTACGCGCCGTGCAGCGTGCACGCCCTGCGCAGCAAGCAGTACGATTACTGGGCGCTCGGCCACATCCATGCGCGGCAGGTGCTGCACGAGGACCCCTGGATCGTCTTCCCCGGCAACATACAGGGCCGCCACGCGCGCGAGACCGGCGCCAAAGGCTGCAGTCTCGTGACCGTGGAAGACCGCCGGATCGTGCGGGTCGAGCATCGCGCGGTGGACGTGCTGCGCTGGGCATCGCTGGAGGTGGACGCCTCGGGCGCTGACGTCGTGGCCCTCGGGGGCCGGATCGAGGACGCGGTCCGGGCCGCGGTGGCCGCCGCCGACGGCCGCCCGCTGTTCACCCGGCTGACCCTGACCGGCGCCTCCGCCCTGCACGGCACGCTCCTGGGCGACGCCGAGCGGCTCGCGGCCGAATGCCGCGCCGCCGGCTTGGCCGCGGGCGGGGCGGTCTGGGTCGAGAAAGTCCGCGTGCAAACCCAGCCGGCCCGCGCCGCGGATTCCGACATGCTGGAGGCCCTGCACCCCGATTTCCTGGCCGGGCTGGAAGACCCGGCCGTCATCGCCGCCCTGCTCCGCGATTTCGCCGAGTTGCGGCAGAAACTGCCCGCAGAGGCCCGCGCCGGCCTCGATCTGCCCGAGGACGCGACCGGGCTGCGGACGCTTGCTGCCGATGCCTGGGCGATCGCCGCCGATACGCTGCACCGCGCCGAGCCCGCATGAAGCTGCGCCGCCTGTCCCTGCTGCGCTACGGACATCTGTCCGATCTGGTGCTGGAAGTGCCCGCGCACGCCCGCCTCTGCGTCGTCCAAGGCGCCAATGAGGCCGGCAAATCCACCGCGCTGTCGGCGATCGGCGACGCTTTGTTCGGCTTCTCGCACCGCACCGCTTTCGATTTTCTCCACACCGGGCCGAATTTGCGCGTCGGCGTGACCTTGGTCGCGGCCGATGGCGCCGAGCAGAGCTTCGTGCGCCGCAAGGGCCGCAGCAACACGCTGCGCGACGCCCATGACGCCGTGCTGCCGGAATCGGCGATGCAGCGCTTCCTCGGCGGCGCCAGCCGGGAGCTGTTCGAGCACATGTTCGGGCTGAACGGCGACCGGCTGCGGGCCGGCGGCGCCGCGCTGGTGCAAGGCGGCGGCAGCGTCGGCGAGAGCCTCTTTGCCGCCGGAACCGGCCTGTTGGGCGCACGCGGTGCATTGGCCCGATTGGACGAGGAGGCCAAGACTTTGTTCGGCAGCCGGGGCCGCCGCGCGGTGAACGACGCGGTGGACCGCTGGCGGGAATCGGCACGCAGCGCCGAGCAGCGCTCGGTCGCGCCGCGCGCCTGGACCGAGACGGACGAAAACCGCGGCAAGGCGCGCGCCGGGCTGCGCGCGGTCCAGGAATCGGTCGCCCGGCTGCATGTGGAGATGAGCCGGTTGCAGCGGGTCCGCCGGGTCTCGCCTTTGCTTGCGGGAATCGACGTGACGCGGGCGCGGCTGGCGGAATTGATCGACACGCCGGACCTGCCGCCGGATGCCGAGGCGAAGATGCGCGAGGCACTTGCCGCCCGTGACGCGGCGCACGCCGAAGCGGCGCGGGAGAGCGGACACGCGGGGCGGCTGCAGGCCGAGCGCGACGCCCTGGCGCGGCATCCCGCGCTTCTGGCGGTGCAGGACGCGATCGGCGGGCTTGCCAGGCAGGACCCGATCGCCGTGCAAGCCGCGGCCGATCTGCCCGGCGTGCAGCTCGAGCGCGAGCGGCTCCGCGCACAAATCGCGGACGCCGCCGGCGAGATCGGCCTGCCGCCGGATCTGGCGGGCCAGCGGATTCCGCCGGCCGCCGCCCGCCGCGCCGTGCAAACCCTGATCAACCGCCACGCCGAGCTGACCGGTGATGTCAAGACGGCTCGGCGCGACCTCGCCGCCGCCAGACAGCGCCAAGCGGCCGCCGAAGGCGCCCTGAACGCCGCGCCGCCGCCGCCGCGTCCAGCCCTGCTGCGCGCCACGATCGACGCCGGCAAGCTCGAAGGCCGACTGGACTCCGAAATCGCCACTGCGACCGGCCGCGCCGCCGCCAAACGGCTCGAGGCCGGCGCGGCGCTGGCGGCATTGCCGCTATGGACCGGCGATGCGGCCGGCCTGGCCGCCTGCCCGGTGCCACTGGACTCGGAGATCGGCGCCGCCGCCGCTTCGCTCGATCAGACCGCGAAAGCGGTGGCTGCGGCAGAGGACGAAATCGTCCGGCTGACGACCGACCTGGCGCGAGTCGAGGAAAAACTGGCGCATCTCTGCCGGGGTGGAGCGGTGCCCACGGAAGCGGCCGTCCAGGCCGCGCGCCAGCGGCGCGACGAGGTTTGGCGCGAAATCCGGCGCAACTTGACCGACGGCCCGGCGCCCATCGCTGGCACACTGCCCGAGCTCTACGAGAAGCTCGCGGCCGAGGCCGACCTTTTGGCGGACCGCCGGGCTGATGAAGCGCAACGCGTCGCCGACTACCTGGCCGAGACGGAGCGGCAGACCACGCTGCACGCCCGCCACGCGGCCGCCAAAGCGGCGCTGGCCGCGGCCGAGCGCCTGGCCGGGCAGGCCGAGGAAGCCTGGCGCCGCTTGTGGGCGGCTTGCGGCATGGTGCCAGTGGCGCCAAGCGGGATGGAGCAATGGCTTCGCGCCCGAGCCGGTACGCTCAAGCTCGAAGCCGAGGCGCGAGCGCTCCAGGAGCAGCGCGACCAGCTTCAGCAGCGGCGCGCGGCCGCGCTGACGGCGCTGCGCCCGCTGCTCCCGCCGGGCGACAACGCGGAAACGCTCGCCGCACTGCTGCGCCGCGCGGATGTGGCGTGCAGCGAGATCGAGGCCCAGCTCACCGCCCATGCGGAGCGCGTGCATACGCTGGCGCGCGAGACGGCGGCGCTCCCGGACCTGGAAGACGCGGAGGCAAAGGCGGGTGAGGCGCTGGAGACGTGGCGCGCCACCTGGGCGCAAGCCGTCGCCCCGCTCGGATTGCCGCCCGATTGCCCGATCGCGGCGGCCGAAGCGGCGCTGTCGGCTTGGAGCCGCATCGCCGAGGCCGCTCCCGCCTTGCAGACGGCCGCGCAACGCGTCGAACGGATGAATGCGGCCATCGATAGCTTCGCCGCCGCCGTTCACGCCATTTGCACGACACTCGGCGAGCCCGCCGGCGAAGAGCCCGCGGCGACCGTTGCCGCCCGTCTCATCCGCCGCCTCGCCGACGCCCGCCAGGCCGAGACTTCGGCCTCCGACCTGCTCGAGCGCATCCGCGCACATTGCGTTACCGCCCGGTCTGCCGAGGTCGCCACACAGGCGGCAGAGACTGCGCTCGCTGCCCTGCGCCGCCGGGCCAACGCGGACGACGATTTGGGGCTCGAGCTGGCGATCCAACGCGCGCAGGTTCGCGACCGGGTCGTCGAGCAAGCCACCGATCTGGCCAAGCAGCTCACGGACCAAGGCGACGGGATCGACGAGGCGCTGCTTCGCGAAGAAGCGGAAGGCAGCGACCCGGATAAGGCGGCCGCGCGTATCAAGGCCATCGATTTCGACCTTGCGGAACTGGGCACTCAACGAGAAACGTTGAGCGCCGAATCCACCCGCCTTGAGGCGGCGCTGGCTTGCATGCGCGAGGGACAAGATGCGGCTTCGGCCGCGCAAGACGCCAGGCACGCTTTGGCGGAGGCCGGCGCCGCCGCCGAGCGTTACGCCCGCCTGCATGTCGCCCGGGTGCTGCTGCGTTCTGGGATCGAGCGGTTCCGCAAGGCGCAGCAGGACCCGCTGCTGCGCGCCGCCGGCACCCACCTCGCCACGCTGACGCTCGGCCGCTACGTCCGCCTGGGCGTCAACCCGGACGATAGCGGCAAGCCGATCCTGGTCGCGATGACCGAGGACGGGACGGAGTGCCCGGTCGACGCGCTGAGCGATGGGGCGCGCGACCAGCTCTACCTCGCGCTCCGCGCCGCCGCCATCGAGGCGCATGCCGCGCACGCCGAGAAGCTGCCCTTCATCGCCGACGACCTGTTGGTCCATTTCGACGATGCCCGCGCCGCCGCCGCGATCGACGTGTTGCGGGCGCTGGGGCGGACCACGCAGGTGATCTTGTTCACCCACCACGACCACGTCGCCGAACTCGCCGCCGCTCGCGCGGCTGCCGACATCGCCGTCATCCGCTTCTCCGACCTGCTCCCAGCCCCCCGCGCCATCGACCACCTGCGCGTGGCATAAACCTGGCTGCAGGTCGGGCGCTGTACCCCCGTTAAGGCCGCCAGACGTCAGAAAAGCTTACATTTGGCAGCGCGCCGCAACTACCAACCCAACAACAACAATGGATTGCCGACCGGCACATGTCTTGCATCGATACAATGGCCCTGGGCTCAGCGCCGCCGCCCTGACTGCGAGCGCCACCGGCTCGACGCTCGACGCATCGCAGCTCTTCACCCTCGCGCCGACCAGCTCCGACCAGTGGCAGTCGGAGACGCTGTCCTTCGTGGCCGACAGCGCGTCCACCACGATCGAATTCCTGGGCGACTCGGCGAATACGTCGCAATACACCGGGTTGGACAATGTCAGCGTCGCCCTGACCTCGCCTGTGCCCGAACCCGCCTCGTTCGCACTGCTCGGCGCCGGCCTGCTTGGCCTCGTCTTCGCCCGCCGCAAAACCAGCTAGGCCTGTTGAAACAACCTGCCGGGCCAGTTTCGCCGTCCCGGCAGCCTCGACCCTAAACCCACTCCCCGCTGCGCATCAACGGCTCGCGCCCGCCATCTGAAGCCACACCGTCCACGTCCACCTTGTTCGAGCCGATCATCCAGTCGATGTGGATCAGGCTGGTATTGGCGCCGCGCCGCGCCAGCTCCGTCTCCGACGCCTCCGTCCCGCCCTCCAGGCAAGTCCGATAGGCTTGCCCCAGCGCGATGTGGCAGGCGGCGTTCTCGTCAAACAGCGTGTTGAAGAACAGCAGCCCGCTCGCCGAAATCGGCGAGGAGTGCGGCACCAGCGCCACCTCGCCCAGCCGCCGCGACCCGTCGTCGGTGCCCAGCACCCGTTCCAGCACCGCATGCCCGGTGCGCGCCGTGCTCTGCACGATACGCCCGGCCTCGAACCGCACCGCGATGTCTTCTATGAGGGTCCCCTGGTAGGAGAGCGGCTTGGTGCTGCTCACCGTGCCATCCACCCGCGCCAGATGCGGCGTGGTGAACACCTCCTCGCTCGGGATGTTCGGGTTGCAGGTGATCCCGTTCTTAGCCGGCTCCGAGCCGCCGAGCCACAAATGCCGGTCCGCGAGCCCGACCCGCAGGTCCGTTCCCGGCCCGGTGAAATGCAGCGCGGCGTATTGCTTGGCGTTCAGATAGGCCGTCCGCTTATGCAAGGCCGCGTTATGCTCGGCCCAGGCGACCACCGGGTCGGGCGTGTCCACCCGCGAGGCGGCGAAGATCGCGTCCCACAGCCGCGCCACCGCCTCCTGCTCCGGCAGATCGGGGAACACCCGCCGCGCCCAGGACGGCGTCGCGTAGCACACGATATTCCAGTTGGTGGCGAAATTGGTGATCAGCTCCATCGCCGGGCGGTAAGCGACGGAGCGGGAACGGTTGGCCCGTGCGACCCGGTCGGCATCCTGGCCGGCGAGCAGCGCCGGGTCCTCGCCGCCGATTGCCATCCGCGCCGCGCCGTTGCGGAACGAAGCCGCCATGCCCTCGAACAGCCAGGCCGGCGCGTAATCGAACGCCTCCTCCGGCGCGAGCTGGAAGCGGGCCAGCGTCGCCTGCTCGTCCGAGAAGAGCGGGCTGACCAGCTTGGCGCCCGCCTTATAGGCGTGTTCCGTGATCCGCCGGACCAGCGGCACCGCATCCAGCGGCGCCGTCAGCACCAGCTCCTGACCCGGCGCCAAGCCAAGCCCAACCTGCACCGCCACCTGGGCCAGCCGGTCGAGGCGGTCTTCGAAGGTCGTATTGGGTCGGGTCATCACATTCATGGCGGCCTCCTGGCTCGGGCTTGCACATTATGCGGCTGATTTGGGACTGCAACCCGGCGGGCTTGGCGCGGCCGGCGAACGCTGACAGAAAGCCGGGCCATGCCGGAACCATCCCCAAGCATCTGCGTGTTCGGAGCCGGCGCGATCGGTGGGTTGGTGGCCGCGCGACTCTCCGCCGCCGGCGCGGTTGTCAGCGTGGCGGCCCGCGGCCCGCACCTCGCCGCCATGCAGGCGCGCGGCCTGACACTCGAAAGCCTGGGCCGCACAATCACGACCAGGCCGCGGATCGTCGCCGACCCCGCCGCGCTCGGCCCTCAGGACTACATTTTCGTCGCCCTGAAAGCGCACTCGCTGCAGCCTGCCCTGCCGCAGATGCAAGCGCTCATCGGCCCGCAAACGACGATCATCGCCGCGGTGAACGGCCTGCCCTGGTGGTATTTCTACGGCGTCGAGGGTCCCTTGCACGACCGCCGGGTCCGCGCGGTCGATCCGGACGGTGCGCTGTGGGACGGTCTGCCCCCCGCCCAGACCCTCGGCTGCGTGATCTATCCCGCGGCCGAGATCGCCGCCCCCGGCGTGATCCGGCACACCTCCGGCGACCGCTTCAGCCTTGGCGAACCCGACGGGAGCAGCAGCGGGCGAGCGGAGCGCATTTCGCGAATGCTGGTCGCGGCCGGGCTTCAGGCGCCGGTGCTGCCGCGGATCCGCGATGAGCTGTGGGTCAAGCTCTGGGGCAGCATGGCGTTCAACCCGATCAGCGCGCTGACCGGCGCCACCATGGACGTGATGATCGGCGAGCCCGGCTCGCGCGGCCTGGCGCGGGCGGTCATGCTGGAAGGCCAGGCGGTCGGCGAAGCCCTCGGCGTCCGCTTCCCGATCGACGTCGACCAGCGCCTGGAACGCGGCGCCCAGGTCGGCCGCCATAAGACGAGCATGCTCCAGGACCTCGAGCGGGGCCGTCCGCTCGAGATCGAGGCCTTGCTCGGCAGCGTCGTCGAGCTTGCCCACTGGGTCGGCGCGCCCGCCCCGCTCGCCTCGGCGCTGCTGGTCCTAGTGCGGCAGCGGGCAGCGATGCGGGCCTGACTGCTTCCTTTGTTCGCGCGCCCAGGGCAAGCTCGCCGCACAGGCAAGGAGAGCGTGATGCAACCGCTGCCCCTCATCGACCATGTCATCGTCAACGCAAGCGACGCCCTGGACGCGGTGGCCGAGCGCTATGCCGGCCTCGGCTTCACCCTGACGCCGCGCGGCCACCACACGCTCGGCTCGATCAACAATCTCGCTATCCTCGGCACCGACTACATCGAGCTGCTCGGCGTCCCGCCGGGCGAGGGCCGCACGGATGTGCTGGACTGGCCCGCCGGGCTGAACGGTCTCGTTTTCAAGACGCTGGACAGCGACGCTCTGTTCGCCGGGCTGCAGGCGGAAGGCGCGCCCGTCTTGCCGCCGCAAGCCTTCTCACGCCCAGTCGAACTGGGCGACGGCATGCGGGACGCCGCGTTCCGCACCGTCCGCCTCACCCGCGAGGCGGCCACCGCCGGGCGGATGTTCTTCTGCCATCACCTGACCCCCGAGCTGGTCTGGCGCGACGAGTGGCGCGGCCACGCGAACGGCGCCGTCGGCATCGCCGGCATGACCATCGCCGCCGAGGACCCGGCGGAACTCGGCTTGCTGTTCCGGCGTCTTTTTGGGCAGGCATTGGTCCGGGAACACGCTGATATGTTGAGCCTCATCGCCGGGCTGGCGACGGTCGACATCATCACCCCGTCCGCGCTTGCCGCGCGCCTCGGTGACGCCGCGCCCGCGGCGGACGGCCGCCGTCAATTCATGGCCGCGCTCACTCTGCGGACGCGGAGCCTGGATCAGGCGCGGACGGCGATCCCGCAGGCAGAGGCGTTCGAGGGCGGCCTGCTCGTTCCGGCACGGGCGGCCTGCGGCGCCGCGCTGATCTTCCGCCCGTGAGTGACCGGCCGGCGCTGCTGGTCGCCAGCATCACCGTGCTGCCGCAAGCATTACGCGTATTCTCCCCTTGATCTGGGCGCTCGCGGCGCTCGCTTGCCTGTTCCTCGTGCTGCTCTGGCAAGTGCAGACTGGCGGCGCGCTCGTGATCCTGGACGGGGTGGTCAACGCTTCGCTGCGGCCGTTCCGCACTCGTCTGCCGGTCGCCGGGTTTACTTGGCTGGCGCAGTTCGGCACGGGCGGGGCGGGGGTCGCCGTCGCGCTGGCCGCCTCGGGCCTGTTCTGGTCGGACGGCCGGACCCGGCTGATCCTGCCGCTCTGGATCGGCTATTTCGGCGCTCAGGCGACGACCTGGCCGTTGAAATTCGTCACCGCCCGGGCGCGGCCGCCCTTCATCGAGGGCGTCACCGCGGCCTCGCCCTCGTTTCCGAGCGCGCATGCGACGGTGTCGACGGTGATCTTTGGCTTCATCGGCCTGGCAATCGCCGCCGGCTTGCCCGCCGCGCAGCAATGGACCGCCTACGCCGCGGCCGCGCTGCTCGTCCTGCTGATCTGGTTCAGCCGCATCTTCCTCAGTTTGCATTACCTGACGGACGTGCTGGCCGGCGGCGCCGTGGGCGCGTTCTGGATGATTCTGGGCTGGCGGCTCGCCTCGATGTAGAATGCTGCGATGCAGGATCAGGCCACAAGGGAAGGCGGGTGCGCGTGCCGGGCGGTGCGTTACCGGCTGCGCGACGCGCCGATGTTCGTGAATTGCTGCCACTGCTTCGAGTGCCAGCGCCACACCGGCAGCGCCTTCGTCATCAACGCGATCATCGAGACAGACCGCATCGAGATCCTGGCCGGCGCGCCGGAGCCTGTCCCGGTGCCGACCACGAGCGGCCGCCCGCACGATGTCTACCGCTGCCCGTCCTGCCGGACCGGTCTCTGGAGTGATTATGGCCGGCGCCCCGCGTTGCGGTTCGTTCGGGTCGGCACGCTGGACGCGCCGCACAGCCTCCGACCAGACGCGCACATCTTCACCGAAAGCAAGGTGCCCTGGGTGAAGCTGCCCGACGACGCGCCGGCCTTTCCTGTCTATTATGTCATGAAGGCGCTCTGGCCCGAGGCGAGCCTGGCCCGGCGGCGAGCGATCTTGGGAAACGAAGGATGAGCATGCAGGTTCGCAACTCGGCCTGTCCGCACGACTGCCCGAGCACTTGCGCGCTCGAGGTCGAGGTGCATGACGGCGCCCGCATCGGCACGGTGCGCGGCGCCCGCGACAACCCGTACACCGCGGGCGTGATCTGCGCCAAGGTCGCACGCTATGCCGAGCGCGTGCACCATCCGGACCGGCTGACCCGGCCGCTGCTCCGCACCGGGCCGAAGGGGACCGGCCAGTTCCGTGAGATCGGCTGGGACGAGGCGCTCGATCGGGTGGCCGACGCCTTCACCGAGACCGCCGCCCGGCACGGGCCGGAAGCGGTCTGGCCATACTATTTCGCCGGCACGATGGGCCAGGTGCAGCGGGACGGCATCAACCGGCTGCGCCACGTGATGCGCTATTCCCGCCAGCACAGCACGATCTGCTCGACCATCACCGAGAGCGGCTGGATCGCCGGCGTCGGGCGCTTCGGCGGTCCCGACCCGCGCGAGATGGCCGACGCCGACCTGATCATCATGTGGGGCGGCAACCCCGTTTCCACCCAGGTCAACGTGATGACCCACGTGACCCGCGCCCGCAAGCAGCGCGGCGCGACCTTCGTCGTCATCGACCCGTACCGCACGCCCACCGCCGCCGTCGCGGATCTGCATCTGGCGCCGCTGCCGGGCACGGACGGGGCGCTGGCCTGCGCCGTGATGCACGTCGCCTTCCGCGACGGCTATGCCGACCGCGACTACATGGCGCGCTACTCCGACGCGACCGCCGACCTCGAGGCGCATCTGGCCGAACGCGGCCCGGACTGGGCCGCCGCGATCACCGGGCTTTCGGTCCAGGCGATCGAGGATTTCGCCCGCCTCTACTGCCAGACCGAGCGCGCCTTCATCCGCCTTGGCTACGGTTTCGCCCGCAGCCGCAACGGTGCCTCCAACATGCACGCCGTCACCTGCCTGCCCACGGCGACAGGCAAATGGCGGCATCGCGGCGCCGGCGCGTTCTGGAACAACCGCGGCAACGGCATCTATCACCTCGACAAGACGCTGATCGAAGGCCTCGACCGGCTCGACCCGGCGACGCGCCGGATGGATATGAGCCGCATCGGCGCCGTGCTGACCGGCGACCGCACCGAACTCGGCGACGGGCCGCAAGTCCACGCCATGCTGATCCAGAACACCAACCCGGCGACGGTCGCGCCGGACAGCCACCGGGTCCGCCGCGGGTTCCTGCGCGACGATCTGTTCGTCTGCGTGCACGAGCAGTTCATGACCGAGACGGCCAAGCTGGCCGACATCGTCCTGCCGGCCACGATGTTCCTCGAGCATGACGATTTCTACACCGGCGGCGGCCACACCTTCCTGCAAGTCGGGCCGAAGCTGATCGAGCCACCCGGGGAGTGCCGTTCCAATCACGAGGTGTTGCAAGGCCTCGCCCAGCGCCTGGGCGCCGAGCATCCCGGCTTCCAGATGACCGCGCTCGAGCTGGCGGACGCGGCGCTGCGCGCCTCCGGCTGGCCCGGCACTGCCGAGCTGATCGAGCGCCGCTGGATCGACGCATCGGAGGATTTCGAGCG
Source organism: Acetobacteraceae bacterium (assembly GCA_965276815.1). Taxonomy (GTDB): domain Bacteria; phylum Pseudomonadota; class Alphaproteobacteria; order Acetobacterales; family Acetobacteraceae; genus JAVVHH01. The sequence goes on from CBDIBE010000008.1 coordinate 613,420, forward strand.
CAGCCACTTCCTGGATGGGTTCGGCTTCCCCGATGGCCGCTTCCGCTTCGCGCCGGACTGGGCGGCGATCGGCAAGCATCACGCCGGCATGCCGCGCCTGCCGGATCACTGGGCGGCCACCGACCAGGCGACCGCCGAACGCCCGTTCCGCCTGGTCGCCGCCCCGGCCCGCAACTTCCTCAACACCAGCTTCACCGAGACGCCGACGAGCCGCAAACGCGAGGGGCGGCCGGAAGCGCTGCTGAACGACCAGGATGCGGCGCGTCTCGGCGTCATCGATGGCAGCCTGATCGCGCTCGGCAATGGGCAAGGGGAGGTGATCGTCCATGCCCGGATCGCGAGCGGCCAGCTCCCGGGCGTTGTCGTGGTCGAGAGTGTCTGGCCCAATGCCGACTTCGCCGACGGGATGGGGATCAACGTGCTGACCAGTGACGCGCCGGCCGCGCCAAATGGCGGCGCCGTGTTCCACGATACCGCGGTCTGGCTGCGTGCCGTCGCCGGCTCCCAGTTCCAGGTTCCCGACTTGCTGGCCGCGGATTGAGCCGGACGGTGTCGCCGAACCTACTCTCTCCATTTCTCCCTCTTGGCGGGTGGCTCAGGCCGATAAAACTCGGCTTGCCGGTGGCGAAGTGACGACGAACGCGGCGGTGCTGCCGCATTCGGCGGTCCGGCCAGTGCGGCTTGCTTCCCTGCTCGGCGTGCTGGGCGTCGTCTATGGCGATATCGGCACCAGCCCGCTCTACGCGCTTAAGGCCAGCCTCGGCAATTTCACCACCACCGGCACGCATGCCCTTGAGATCATGGGCGTGCTGTCGTTCATGTTCTGGTCGCTGGTGCTCACGGTGACGATCAAATACGTCCTGCTGATCATGCGCGCGGACAATAATGGCGAGGGCGGGATCCTCGCGCTGATGGCCGTCGCGCAACGCGTGACGCAGGGCGTGCAGATGCGCCATGTGCTCGGGCTGCTGGGGATCGGCGGCGCTTGCCTGTTCTTTGGCGACGGCGTGATCACGCCGGCGATCTCGGTGCTCTCGGCGGTCGAAGGCCTCGAGGTCGTGTATCCCGAGTTCAGCCACTTCGTCGTCCCGATCTCGGTCGTGGTCATCGTCGCGCTCTTTGCCGTGCAGGCCCACGGCACCGGCCAGATCGGCAAGATCTTCGGACCGATCATGGCGGTTTGGTTCACCGTCATCGCGGCTCTCGGCATCGCCCAGTTGATGCAGAACCCATCCGTGCTGGCCGCGCTGTTGCCGAGCTACGGCTTGCGGCTCTGTGTGGCGCATGGCTGGCTGGCTTTCGTGACCTTGGGCGCGGTCGTGCTGACCGTCACCGGGGCCGAGGCGCTGTATGCCGATATGGGCCATTTCGGCCGCATGCCGATCAAGCTTGCCTGGCTCTGGTTCGTGCTGCCGTCGCTGCTGCTGAACTATTTCGGCCAGGGCGCCCTGGTGCTGCGCGAGCCGAGCGCGGTGGAGAACCCGTTCTACCTGCTGGCCCCCGAGGTCGTGCGCTTGCCGCTGGTGTTCCTGGCCACGATCGCGACCGTGATTGCCAGCCAGGCCTTGATTTCAGGCGGCTATTCCATCGCCCGGCAATGCATGCAGATGTCCTTCCTGCCGCGACTGACCGTCCGGCACACCAGCCTGCACGAGGAAGGCCAAATTTACGTGCCGCAGATCAATTCGGCGCTGATGGTGGGCGTGCTGGTGCTGGTGCTGGCTTTCCGCAGCAGCGACGCGCTCGCCTCGGCCTATGGCATCGCGGTGACGGGCACTTTTCTCTGCACCAGCGTACTGGCCATGGTGGTGTTCCGCCGGCGTTACGGATGGTCACGCTGGCTCGCCGGGTCGGTATTCGGGTTCTTTCTGCTCGTCGATGGCACGTTCTTCGCCGCCAACCTGCTCAAAGTGCCCGAGGGTGGCTGGGTGCCGCTGGTGCTCGGCCTGGCGCTACTGACCATGATGACCTCGTGGCATAGCGGGCGGGAGCTGATGCTGGCGCGCTGGAAACAGGACAGCCTGCCGCTCGCCTCCTTCCTCAAGCGCCTGCCGCAGTCGCGGACCATCAGGGTTCCGGGCATTGCGGTGTTCCTGACCGGCAACCCCGACTTCGTGCCCACCGCGCTGCTGCACAACCTCAAGCATAACAAGGTGTTGCACGAGCGGGTGCTGTTCGTGACGGTGCAGACGCTCGACGTGCCGGAGGCGGCCGTGGACCAGAAGATGGAGGTGGCCGAGCTCTCGCCGGGCGTGCACCGGGTCACGCTGCGCTACGGGTTCATGGAGAGCCCGAACCTGCCGCGCGAGCTCGAGGCGCTGAGCGCGCATGGGGTGGATTACGATCCGATGCAGGTCAGCTTCTTTCTCGGCCGCGAGGTGCTGGTTCGCGCCATGGTGCCGAAGCTGCCAAAATGGCGGTTGTTCCTGTTCATTCTCATGGCGCGCAATGCCGTGCCAGCCACGGAGTTCTTCCGCATTCCCAGCGATCGTGTGGTAGAATTGGGTGTGCGCGTCGCTATCTAGGCGCGAGCCGAACCCAAGCCACTGAACTGCGTTGGTTTTTCGTGAGAGTGTCGAAGAGAGGTGAAGACGGCTGATGACCAGAGTCACCCTGCTGCTGGCGCAGGGCCCCGGAAAGCCTGAAGGGGACCTAGAGGACCGGCTTGTCATGGGGCTTTGCCTGACGCAACAGGGCCAGATTGACGTCGAAGCCTATAATTCGGCGGCGCATCCGTGGCTTGCGCGGCGCGAGCGGGCGGGCAACCCGCCGCGTAACCTCGAGATCGTCCGGATCGACGAGGGCTGGGCGCTGCAGAGCACGCGCAGCGAGGACGATCCGATCTGGACCTTCGAGGGTGAAGTGTTCCGGCCCGGCGAGCTGGTCCGCCTGCGGCGGCCGGACAGCCAGGAAATGCTGTTCCGGATCGTCGCGGCCGAAGCGGACACAGCGGGCCCACTTTCGATTTCGTGATCACGGCGATACCGGCTTAAGTCTACAATTTGTCATGGCTTTCAGTCACTCCGACCTCGGATACGCGCTGTCCGGCCTGCTGGTCGGTGTGCTGGTCGGGCAGACCGGTGTGGGCGGCGGCTCGATGATGACGCCGCTGCTGGTGCTGGTGTTCGGGATGCATCCCGCGACCGCGGTCGGCAGCGATCTGCTTTACGCGTCGGCGACGAAGACGGTTGGCTCTATGGTGCACGGCGCCAACCGGAACGTCGATTGGCGGCTCACCGGGCGCCTCGCCTGCGGCAGCCTGCCGGCGACGGCCATCACTTTGTACGTGGTCTCGCGATCCAATTTCTTCGGTGACAAATCGGCCCATCTGCTCTCCATCCTGCTCGGCTGCGTTCTGGTCACGACGGCGCTGAGCCTGATCTTCCGCCAGCAGGTAGTGGACATCGTCGCCGGATTGATCGGCGAGAACTCGCCTCGGCGGACGGCGTGGCTCACGGTCCTGACCGGCGTGGCGCTTGGCGTTCTGGTCTCGGTCACCTCCATCGGCGCCGGCGCCCTGGGCGTGTGCGCGATGCTGGCGCTCTATCCGCGCATGCCAGTCCGCACCATCATCGGCTCCGATATCGCCCATGCAGTGCCGCTGACCCTGTTGGCCGGGTTTGGCCATTTCATCATGGGGTCGGTCGACCTGCACCTGGTACTGGTGCTACTCATCGGCTCGATCCCCGGCGTGCTGGTCGGCAGCGTGCTCCTCAACATCATTCCTGAGCGTATCTCGCGGGCGGTGCTGGCGGCGGTTTTAACGATCGTTGGCGTGCGCCTGGTCATCTGATTCCGCTTCGGCAGAAACTGATCTACGATAGGCCGAACTCCAGGGAAGGGCGAGCATGACCACGTTCCAGGACCGTGAGCGCGCATTCGAAGCCAAATACGCCCATGACGAGGAATTCCGTTTCCTGGTCACTGCCCGCCGCGACAAGCTGTTCGCGCAATGGGCGGCCGAGCGGCTCGACATGACCGGCGATCACAAGGCCGACCTGACCGCCGCGGTGCTCGCGATCCGGGACGGGGCGGGCCATGACGAGCGCGTGCTTGAACACATGGCACGGGTCTTGTCCGGGCGGGGCAAGTCGACGCTGCGCTCGGAACTCGCCACAGCGCTCGATCACTGCGGGGCGCAAGCTCGGCAACAATTGCTGGAGGGCCCGCCGCGACCGGCGGGCTAAATCCGCGTCGGGCGTCCTTCGATCGGGTAGGCCGGGTCGCTGAAGTACGGCACGGCGTGCTGACCCGGCGGCAGCAGCTCCGCAACCACCGCCTCGTCCGCCGCCGTGAAGCGGTAGTCGAGCGCGGCCAGGTAGTCCTGCCAATGCGCCTCGGTCCGCGGCCCGGCGATGATCCCGGTGATGAACCGGTTGTTCAGCACCCAGCCGACGGCCAACGCGGTCGGGCTCACCCCGGCGTCTCGCGCATGCCCGGCGATCGTGGCCGCCATGCGCAGCGAGTCCGGATGCCACTCGGCCTGCAGCATTCGCCGGTCCTGCCGCCCGGCCCGCGTGTCCGCCGGCGGCGGCGCGTCCGGGTCGTATTTGCCGGTCAAGATGCCGCGGCCTAGCGGCGAATATGGGAACACGCCAAGCCCGTAGAACCCGCAAGCGGGCAAAAGCTCTGTCTCCGCCGTGCGGTTCAGCGCGTGATAATAGGGCTGACTGACGATAGGCCGCCCTATCCCCATCTCGTCACACAGCTTGCAAATCTCGGCCACCCGCCAGGCCCGGTAATTCGAGACGCCGAAATACCGGATCTTGCCCGCCCGCACGAGGTCGCCCAGCGCCCGCACTGTCTCGTCCAGCGGTGTCGAATGGTCCTCCTTATGCAGGTAATAGACGTCGATGTAGTCGGTGCCGAGCCGGCGCAGGCTCGCCTCCACGGCCCGCAGCATCCACTTGCGCGACGTCCCGCCGCCGTTCGCGTCCGGCGCGCGGGTGTTGGCGAACTTCGTTGCCAGCACCCATTCGTCGCGCTTCGGCCCGATCGCCTGGCCGACGATCTCCTCGGACCGCCCGTTGGTGTAGCCATCCGCGGTGTCGATGAAGTTCACCCCCGATACCGCCGCCGACGCGATGATGCGCCGCGCGGTCGGCTCGTCGGTCGGGCCGCCGAAATTCATCGTGCCGAGGCAGAGCGGCGAGACCCGCAAGCCGCTGCGTCCGAGAGTGCGGTATTCCATGCGCGGCGCCTCCGTGGTTTGGTGCCCTATTCTGGGCGACGGCGAATGGAAGCACCAGCCATGACCGAAAACCGACCAATCCTGGCCGATCCCGACGACGATCCGTATCGCTGGCTCGAGGAGGTGGAGGGCGAGCGCGCGACCGCTTGGGTGGACGCGCAGACGCAGGCGACGCTCGCCCGGCTGGCGGACGCGCGCTACGCGGCGGACCGCGACACGTTGCGCGACCTGCTGGACCGGCCGGACAATCTGCCGGTCCCGACGCGGCGCGGCGGGTTGCTCTACAATTTCTGGCGTGATGCCGCGCAGAAGCGCGGGCTGTGGCGACGAACCACGATCGAATCCTTCCGGACCGAGACGCCGGACTGGGAGATCCTGCTCGACCTCGACGCCCTGGCCGCGGCCGAGGACGAGGATTGGGTCTGGGGTGGCGCGGGCACGCTGCCACCCGACCATCGGCGCGCGATGCTGCGCCTCTCGCGCGGCGGCAGCGACGCGGTCGTGCTGCGTGAGTTCGATCTGGAGCGCCGCGAGTTCGTGACCGGCGGGTTCAGCCTGCCGGAAGCCAAGAGCGGCACCTCTTGGCTGGACCAGGAGACGCTGGTGCTGAACACCGCACTCTCCGGCGTGACCAGCTCCGGCTACTCGCGGCGCGTGCAACTCTGGCGGCGCGGCGAGGACTGGTCGGCGGCGCCGGTGCTGTTCGAGACCGAACCCGAGAATATGGCTGCTTGGGGCAGTTACGACCGAGTCGGCAGCCGGCTGGTGTTCATCGAGCAGCTCGGCTTCTTCGACACCGCCGTCAGGATCGGCGACCGCACCGGGCCGAAGCAGCGGATCGAGTTGCCGAGCGATGCGCAACATGAGTGGGACGCCCATTGGCTCGCCGTCAGCGGGCGCACGCCCTGGCAGGCCGGCGAGCAGCACCTCGCGCCGGACGTGGTCGCGGTCATCGGGTTCGACGCCTTCATCTCGGGCGACCGAAGCTTCACCGTCGTGTTCGAGCCATCCGAGCGCCGGGCGCTGCAGGCTTTCTCTTGGGTGAATGGCCTTCTGGTCGTCAGCGTGCTCGATGATTTGCGGCCGGTCTTCCTCGTCGTGACCCCTGGAACCTGGCAGCAGGAAGAAATGCCCGGCCTGCCGCGGATCGGCACGGTCAATCTCGGGCAGCTCGATGCGGAGGACGAGGAGTGCGACGGCAGCCTCCTCGCCATCGCGCAGGATCCGGTGACGCCCCCGACCCTGATGCTCACCCGGCCGGGTCTTGCGGCGCCCGAAGTGCTCAAGCGGCTGCCGCCCGCGTTCGACGCCACCGGCTGCGTGGTGACGCGGCACGAGGCCGTTTCGATCGATGGCGAGCGGATCCCCTATGTCCAGACCGGCCCGACGGAGCTGACCGGCGACGCCCCAGTCCATATGACCGGCTATGGCGGCTTCGGCATTTCCTCGATGCCGACCTATCGGATGGGCACTGGCAAGCTCTGGCTCGAGCGCGGCGGCACCTCGGTGGTCGCCAACATCCGCGGCGGCGGCGAGTTCGGCACGCGCTGGCACGAGGCGGGGCGCCGGGAAGGCAAGCGGCTGAGCCATGACGATTTCGCCGCCGTCGCCGCCGATCTGGTGCGACGCGGGGTGACCCGGCCGGGACGGATCGCGGCCGAAGGCGGCTCGAATGGCGGGCTGCTGATCGCCAACATGCTGACCCGCTATCCCGAGCGGTTCGGCGCGTTGTTCTGCACCATCCCGCTCATCGACATGCGCCGCTACACCAAGCTGCTCGCCGGAGCGAGCTGGATTGCCGAGTATGGCGACCCGGACACCGAGGATTGGCAGTTCCTCGGCCCGATGTCGGCCTATCACGTGGCCGAGCCCGGCAAGCCGTACCCGCCGATCCTGTTGGCCACGACGCGCCGGGACGACCGGGTGCATCCCGGCCATGCGCGCAAGATGGCCGCCAAGCTGCAGGCGATGGGATACGGCGCGATGCTGTACGAACCCGCGGCCGGCGGGCACGGGTATGGCAAGGACAATGCCGAGGTCGCCAGCTTCGCGGTGCTTGGCACGACGTTCCTGCGACGGGCGATCGGCTGGGAGGACGCGTAACGATGGACGGGCAAGTGCTGATCGCCGGCGCCGGGCCGACCGGGCTCGCGCTGGCCTTGCAGTTGGCGCGGCGCAAAATTCCCTTCCGGATCATCGAGCAGGCAAGCGGCCCAGGCCAGCAATCCCGCGCGATGGGCGTGCACGCCCGCACGCTCGAATTCTATCAGCAGCTCGGGTTTGCCCAAGAAGTCGTCGGCGCCGGCATCATCATGGAGCGCTTCCACCTGCGCGTCTCCGGCCATGAGGTCGCGCATTTCACCATCCGCAACTTCGGCGCCGGACTGAGCCCGTTCCCCTTCGTGCTCTGTTTCCCGCAGGACGATCATGAGCGCCTGTTGGGCCGCCACCTGGAACAGGAAGGCATCCACGTCGAGTGGAACACGGCGCTGAAGAGCTTCGAGCAGGACGATTCGGGTGTGCACGCCGCGCTGGAGAAGGACGGCGGCGAAGAGCGCGCCTCGTTCGCCTATCTGTGCGGCTGCGACGGCGCGCGGAGCACCGTGCGCGAGGTCCTGCATCTGGGTTTCCCCGGCGGCACCTATAACCAGCGCTTCTACGTCGCCGACGCTGAGATCGAGCACAGTGACGCCGATATGGTCATCAGCCTGGACCCGAGCAGCTTGGGGCTGAAGCTACCGGTGCGCAGCACCGGGATGCAGCGGCTGATCGGTCTCGTACCGGTCGAGTTCACCGACCGGGATGATCTGCAGTTCGAGCACATCCAGCTTTCCGTCGAGCGGCTGGTCGGCGTCCGGGTCAAATCGGTGCACTGGTTCTCCACCTATCACGTGCATCACCGGGTCACCGACCACTTCCAGAGCGGGCGCTGCTTCGTGCTGGGCGATGCCGGGCACCTGCATAGCCCGGCGGGCGCGCAAGGCATGAACACCGGCATCGGCGACGCGGTGAACCTGGCGTGGAAGCTCGCCCAGGTTCTGCAGGGTCGCGCCGATCCATCCATGCTCGCCACCTATGAGACGGAGCGCATCGCATTCGCCCGCCAACTCGTCGCCACGACTGACTGGGCGTTTCAGCGCATGATCGCGCAGGGGACGGTCGGCCAGTTGACCCGGAGCGCCCTGGTGCCAACCGCGGCGTCGGTGCTCACCCGGCTGCCGCAGGTTCGGCGTGCGCTGTTCCGGACCGCTTCGCAGATCAAGATAAGCTACCGCGACAGCGCGCTCAGCGCCGGCGTGGCGGGCGAGGTGCATGCCGGCGACCGGCTGCCCTGGGTGGCATCGGCGGACAATTTCGCGCCGCTCCGCTCGCTGGACTGGCAGGTCCACGTCTATGGCGAGCCGCACCCTGCCCTGAGGCAGGCCGTCGGCGACCTCGCTTTTCCTCTGCATGCATTCCCTTGGAGCCGGGATGCGGCGCGGGCCGGGCTGAACCAGGACGCCGCATATCTCGTCCGCCGGGACGGCTATGTCGGCCTGGCCACCGCGCAGCAAGACCCGGCCGCGTTGCGCGGCTACGCCGCCCGGCTTGGTCTAAAGGCTGCCGCATGATCCTTCTGCGGACCGCTATCGGCGCCTATCCACACACTGAGTGCCTGCGGTCTGGCCGGGTCGGCTCGGACGAGATTCGCCTTGCGTTCGAGAACATCGCGCCGATCAGCCGCGCCTTCGCCCCGATGGTGCGCGAGGCCCGCTTCGACTTTAGCGAGATCGCGATCGCGACGTTCCTGCAGGCCAAGGCTTTCGGCAAACCGCTCGTGCTGCTCCCGGTCGCGGTCTCGGCGCGGTTCCAGGAGGGGGCGCTGCTCTGCCGCGGCGACAGCGACATCCAAGACCCGGCCGGGCTGGCGGGGCGCCGGGTCGGCGTGCGCGCCTACAGCCAGACCACCGGCGTTTGGCTGCGCGGCATCATGCAGGACGAGTACGGGCTCGACTCGCGCCAGGTGCATTGGATCACCTTCGAGGACGCGCACGTGTCCGAGTATCAGGACCCGCCCTGGGCGCAGCGCGAGCGCGGCGATCTGCTGGGCATGCTACGCGCCGGCGAGCTGGATGCGGCGATTTTCGGCGCCGAGATGCCGGACGCCCCCGATTTGCGCCCCGTCTTCCCCGACCCGGCCGCGGCGGGCGCCGGCTTCCTGCGCAAGCACGGGTTCGTGCCGGTCAATCACCTTCTCTGCGTCCGGCGCGAACTGGCCGATGCGGCGGCGCCGGAGCTGCTGCGCATGCTGGCGGCAGCGCGGACCGAAGGCGCGCCGCCGCATGGAAGGGCGGGCCTCGAACCGGCGTTCCGGCTGATCATGCGCTATATGCTGGAGCAAGGCCTGCTGGCGCACCCGCTTGGGATCGATGAGGTGTGGGACGGGTTGCCGGCGGCGGCGGGGGAGGAATGATGGAACGGGTCGCAATCATCGGCTACGGCGAAGTCGGCGGCATCTTCGCGCGCGACTTGCTGCGGGCCGGGGTCAAGCAGGTTGCTGTTTATGACACGCTGCCGGCGGCAAGGGCGCGGGCCGCATCGCCGGTGATCGCGTGCGCGTCGGCGCTGGAAGCGGCACGCGGCGCTGACCTTGTGATTTGCTGCGTGACGGCAGGCTCGGCGCCCGACGCCGCGCGATCGCTCGCGGGCGGGCTCGATGGCGCGCCGTATGTGCTCGACGTGAACTCGGTCTCGCCCGCCAGCAAGCAGGCGGCTGCGCGCGCCATCGGGGCGGCGGGCGGCCGCTACGTCGAGGCCGCGGTCATGGCGAATGTGCCGCCGAAAGGCCTCGCCACGCCGATGCTGCTGGGCGGTCCGCACGCCGAAGCGTTTCTGGCCGACGCCGCACCTCTGGGTTTGCAAGCCCGGGTCTATGCCGACCGGGTCGGGCCGGCCTCGTCGGTGAAGATGTGCCGCAGCGTCCTGATCAAGGGCATGGAGGCGCTGATGACCGAGTGCATGCTCACCGCCCGGTATTACGGCGTGGAGGCGGATGTGCTGGCCTCGCTTGGCGACACGCTGCCGCACCCGGACTGGCCCGGCCGCGCGCGCTACATGGTCAGCCGGGCGCTGCTGCACGGCAAGCGCCGGGCCGAGGAGATGCGCGAGGTGGCTGTCACCGTCGCGGAGGCCGGGTTGGAGCCGCTGATGAGCAGCGCCACGGCCGCGCGGCAGGACTGGGCCGCCCAGCAGGGCGCGCTGATGGGCAAGGACGCGATCGAGACCGACCGGCTCGAGCCGTTCCTCGACAAGCTGTCCCAGGCCGGGCGCAAGCGGGCGGCGGAATAGTGCCGCCACGCGCCTTCGTCCTGGGCCATCCGGTCCACCACTCTCGTTCGCCGAAGCTGCATGGCTATTGGCTGCGCACGCTCGGCCTTCCCGGCAGCTACGAGTTTGCCGACGTGCCGCCGGAGGGCCTGGCGGAGTTCTTCGCCGGGCTGGATGAACAAGGCTTCGTCGGCGGCAACGTCACCGTGCCACACAAGGTCGCGGTGCAGCAATTTCTGGCGCGTCTTGACCCGGCGGCCCGCGCGATCGGCGCCGTGAACACGATCTGGCGCGAGGATGGCGCGTTCGTCGGCGGCAACACCGACGCCATCGGCTTCATGGCGCATCTCGACGAGCAAGCGCCGGGCTGGGAGTGCCGCACTGCGCTTGTGATCGGCGCCGGCGGCGCGTCGCGCGCCGCGGTGCATGGCCTGCTCGGCCGCGGCGTGGCGGTCCATCTCGCCAACCGCACCCTCGCGCACGCCGAAGCCCTTGCGGCGCATTTCGGCGCCGGCGTCCACCCGCATGGGATGGACGCGTTCCCGGATTTGCTGCCAGAGGCCGGGCTGGTGGTGAACACAACCTCGCTCGGGATGGCAGGCAAGCCGGCGCTCACGCTCGATCTGGCGCCGCTCCGGCCGGGCGCCGCGGTCTACGACATCGTCTACGTGCCGCTGGAGACCGAATTGCTCGCCCAAGCCAGGGCGCGCGGGTACCGGACAGCGGACGGGCTTGGCATGTTGCTGCACCAGGCCGTTCCCGGTTTCGCCCGCTGGTTCGGCGTCACGCCGCAGGTCACACCGGAGCTGCGCGCGCTGATCGAGGCCGATCTGCAAGCGGATGGTGGAAAGCTGACATAGCGAGCGCTCACGATTGACGGCTGATTCGCGCCCATTCTTGCCGTTCCCGGGCAAAGTGAGCCGTCCCGAAAGCGGCCGCTCGTTCCGATTGCCCGTTTGCTGCCTTACGGAGATCGGCCGGCGGCCCCGGATAGGGTTGCGAGCAGCCGGATATCTCCGAACCTGATACGGAATGGTTCTGTTGCATTGGCAGGGCGTTGGGGAGACAGAAGGCGGAAAAGTTTGAGGTTATCTCATGCCGGACTTCAAAGGTCGCCGGTTTCAGTGTTGCATTCTGTTGGACCGCCGGCCGGCCAACATAACTTCAGAATGTTATTGCGAGGGCCGCACGAAAGATATTCGTCTCGCTATTGCAGATACGGCGTCAGCACATCTTCGATCCATTTCATGAATGCGCGGACCCGGCGCGACAGATTGCTCCGATGTGCCACGACGAGGGACACGGCGAGCGCCCGGCGACGAAAATCAGGTATGATCTCCACGAGCGCTCCACTCTCCAAGTATCGGCCAATCCCCAAGAGTGGCGCCTGAATCAGGCCAAGGCCGGCAAGGGCAGCGGCTTCGTAGGTCTGCGCGCTGTTGACGTGTAGCGCACCTGGCAACTGAAGCGTCGCGTAGCTGTCGCCGTCCGGATACTCCCATCCAATGGGTCTTGCGCCCAGCATCGTCGAAAAATGAATTGTCCGATGGTCCTGACGCTGGAGATCTTCTAGCGATCGAGGGACGCCATAGCGCGCCAGATAGGCGGGACTGGCGGCGTTGACCATGCGCAACAGGCCCAGCTTGCGGGCAATCAACGTCTCGTCCCCGATGGGACCAAGCCGCAATACGCAGTCGAACCCCTCTTGAACCAGATCGACTTGCCGATCCGTACTCGACACCTCCAGCTCCAACTCGGGGTTTGCCGCCAGGAAATCCGGCAAGGCCGGCACGATCGTTGTGCGCGCCACCTCGGTCGGAAGATCGACGCGTAGGCGCCCGCGAAGCGCCACGCGATCGCCTGCGAACATCGAGTGTAGGTCATCGACTTCAGCAAGCAGATCGCGGGCACGTGCATGAAATGCGCGTCCGTCCTCCGTCAGCTGCACGCTGCGCGTCGTCCGGTGCAGGAGCCTGACACCGACATTTTCTTCCAGCTTGCGGACCGCCGTCGAGGCCCTCCCCTTTTGGATGCCCAGACTATCGGCCGCGTGAGTGAAGCTCCCCATTTCCGCTACCGTTATGAATATGAGGATGGGTTCGAGATTCTGCATTTTCGTGCCTCGGTATTGTTCACCGTAGAGAGAACAGTGAGTTCACTTCCTCGGTGTTTATCATATCGATGAGACACAGTAAGTTCCGAATACTGGGATCCCCCCATCGGAGAATGACAAGTGTCCGAAACTATGAACCTGCACCCGGCGCCTGAAACGATGACCGTGCGTCGCGCCCTGTGGGCCGGCCGGATCATGAGCGCGTTTGTCGTTATCGCTCTGGTGGCAGATGGAGCCATTCAGCTTTTCGCGCCGGCACAGGTCGCGAGCATGTTGCAGGAAACCGGGTTCGCGATGGAGGTGACCCGCGTCGTGGGTCCGATCATCCTCGCCTGCGCCATCCTTTACGCCATCCCGGCCACCGCCGTCCTCGGCGCGATCCTGGTGACGGGCTTTTTGGGCGGCGCCATCTGCGCTCATGTCCGCATTGGTGAGTTGGGGTCGCCGCCGGAACTCGTTTCCCTGCTTCTGGGCGCGATGACGTGGGGCGGCCTCTACGCGCGCGATCCCCGTATCCGGGTGATTCTGCCGCTCATCCGTTGAACCAGCAGGGGCATTGTTCGGTCACTAAAGATCAGGAGAAAACGCATGTTTTTAGTAATGGGAATCACGGGCAAGGTGGGTGGTGCCACGGCAGACTATCTGTTGGCGCGCGGCAAGGAAGTACGCGCGCTGGTCCGCAGTCGCGAGAAGGCGTCAAGCTGGGCAAACCAGGGCGTGGAACTGGTTGACGGCGATTGGAATGATTCGGCAGCCATCGAGCGGGCGCTCAAAGGCGTCGAGGGCGCATTCGTCATGTTGCCTTCTGTGTGGGCGCCCTCGCCCGATTACAAAGAAGCAAAGGACGTGATTGCAAACTATGTCGAGGCGCTCACCAAGGCAGCGCCGCCACGAGTGGTTGCGCTTTCGTCGATGGGTGCGAACAGAACCAGCGGGCTCGGGATGATCACGGCCTTGTCGCTTCTGGAGCGAGGTCTTCGCGACCTGACATCCCCAATCGCATTTGTGCGTGCAGGCGGCTTCTTCGAAAACTTCCTTTACGGCTTGCAGGTCGCCCAGGGCGGAACGCTACCGGTCTACTACACTCCGACAAACCGGAAATCGACCATGGTCGCGACGAACGACATCGGCGTGGAAGTCGCAACCCTTTTGATCGGGCCAACCTGGTCAGGGCAGCGCGTCGTCGAGCTTGGTTCGATGGTCAGCGCGGATGAAGTCGCGGAGCAATTGGGTGAAGTCCTTTCTCTCGGCGTGAAAGCCTTTGCAGTCCCGCGTGCAGGGTGGGCGGAAGCGTTTGAACAATTCGGCATCCCGAAGGGCCACACCGGACCTGCCGAAGAAATGTTTGAGGCCGTGAACGCGGGGTGGATGGACCTCGGTGTCGAAGGTACGGAGCACGTAGCGGGTACGACGTCCGCACACGATGTATTCGAGGCTGCATATCAGGCATGAGACGTAGTGCATGACCCGGTAGAATCCGGCCATGTCGCATCCTGGCGATGCCGGGGAGGGCGGCACGGGGGGCACCCATCCCGCGCAGCGGGTTCGTTAATCGACCCAACACCCGCCGATCGGCTGGGGACCTGAATGTCAGCTCAGGGTCGGCAGCCAAAATTCAGACGAAGGCGTCCGCAAGCGTCTCCGACACTGGGTATGATTGCCAGGTTTTGCCGAAGCTGGCTTCATGCATTCCGCCAGATAAGGGAGCGTCGCCATGGCCGGCTTCAAAGTCTACACCGCCTCCGGGTCGAGCCCGGCCTCATACAAATTCGAGATGGAGGCACTGACGCCGCATGGCGCCGAGATCATCGAAGCGCCCGCCAACGAGGACGAGTTCATTAGGGCCGCGCAAGGCGCCGACGCGCTGTACGGCCGCGGCACCCGCGTCACCAAGCGGATCATCGACGCGCTGCCCAACCTCAAGCTGATCGCGCTCGGCAGCGTCGGCGTGGACCTGGTCGACATCGCCGCGGCCACCGCGCGCGGGGTGCCGGTCACCAACTGCCCCGATACGTTCATCGAGGAGGTCGCCGACCATGCGATGACCCTGCTGCTCGCCGGCTACCGCCGGGTCGTCGAACAGGACAAGCTGGTGCGGGAAGGCCGGTGGTCGGAGGGGCGGCCGACGCTGTATCACTACCCCCGGCTGATGGGGCAGACGCTCGGCTTCATCGCCTTCGGCCACATCCCGCGCGCCGTAGCACTCCGCGCCCGGCCGTTCGGGTTCCGCATGATGGCCTACGATCCGTTCATCGAGGAGATCCTGATGACGCCGTATGGGGTGATCCCGGCTACGCTGGAAGAGGTGCTGGCGCAGTCGGATTTCATCTCGATGCACGCGCCGGGCACGCCGGAGGCGGCGGGCATGCTGAAGGAGGAGCATTTCCGGCAGATGAAGCCTGGTGCCGTGTTCATCAACACCGGCCGCGGCAGCACCGTCGATGAGGCTTCGCTGATCAAGGCGCTGCAGGACGGCTGGATCTCGCATGCCGCGTTGGACGTGCTGGAGAAGGAGCCGCCGGGGCACAACAACCCGCTGCTCTCGATGGCGAACGTCACCCTCTCCGCCCACGTCGCCTCCGCCTCCGCCCGCTTCGACCCGGCGCGCAAGCGGCGCGTCGGTCAGGAACTGGCGCTGGCGGCGCAGGGCAAATGGCCGATGAGCTGCGTCAACCCGGCCGTGCTGGCCGCCTCGAGCCTGAAGCGCTGGCAGCCGGTGAACATGGAGCGTGGACCGAACAGCTAGGCTCTACTTGGGTGGCAGCGAGGCGAGATAGGCGGCCATCGCGATCATCTCGCCTTGCCCGAGTTGCGGGACCGACGCGCGCATCGCGAGGGCGCCGGGCGTGGTGCGATAGCCTAGGCTGATGTCGTTGAGGGCGCGGAACGTCACCAGCGCCAAGCGGCCGGCGATCGGCGGAATCTCGCCTTGGCCCGTCAGGCTCGGGCCGTGGCAGGTTGCGCAATTGATCCCGCTCATCGACCGCTCGACCAGCGCCTTGCCGCGCGTGACGCTGCCGGGCGGGACGAACTCGACGAAGCCGGAATGGTCGTCCCGCCGCAGGGCCAGCTTGTCATCCTCGGGAACGGAGATGATCCGCTCGCCCAACGGCTCCTGGCTCCCTTCGTCGGCCCGGTAGCGCACCGCGCCGAGACCGAGCCGGGTCATGGGCGCGGTCGCGGATTCCACGATCCGGCTCCAAACCACCGACTTGAGCTGGGCGAAGTATTCGGCTGAAGCGCGCAGGTCCTGGTCGGAGATCCCCGCCGCGATGGACGCCATCGACCCCGCGCGGGGCCCGGTGCGCGTGCCGCTCTTGAAAGCCCGTAGCTGCGCGATCGCGTATGCAGCGGGCAGGCCGGCGAGGTCGGCGCTCTCCGGATGGCCCGCGCCGTTCGGCAAGTGGCACATCGCGCACGCCCGCACCGCGGCGGGACCGCCCGCGGCCACCACGCGCGACATGGGCGGGTGTTCAGCTGGAAACCAGTCGGCGACCTTGTAGCCACTGTCGATTTCGCCCTGCGTGTATTGGCGATCACTGCCGGGGACGCTCAGCAGCGCGGAATTCCTGCTGGGCTCATACGGCAAAAGCGGAGGGTATGCCCACGGGGGGAGTTCCTCCGCCTGTGCCCCGGCCAAGAATGTAGAAAACAACGCAGCGATGAACGGCGATTTCACGGCGGTATAATCTACGCCGCGAAGATCTGGCGCAACCTACAACGTCAAAAAATTAACATCTTTTGGCGGCCGCTCGGTGCGTGCCCGGCAGCCGAGGCCCGGCGCCGAACAGCTTCTCGCGGAGCGTGCCGGGTGCGTAGGTTTCCTTGTAGGCGCCGCGGCGCTGCAGCTCGGGGACGACCAGGGCGATGAAGTCCTCGAAGCACTCCGGCGTCACCGTTCGCGACAGGACAAACCCATCCACGTCCGCTTCGG
Organism: Acetobacteraceae bacterium; assembly: GCA_965276815.1. Lineage (GTDB taxonomy): Bacteria > Pseudomonadota > Alphaproteobacteria > Acetobacterales > Acetobacteraceae > JAVVHH01. The sequence continues at coordinate 629,965 of CBDIBE010000008.1, forward strand.
CGACCCAGGCGAGCAATTCGTCGGCAACCTGCGCGGCCGAGCCCACGATCGGCGCCTGCCGGCTGCCCAGCACCATGCGGTCCAACAGCTTGCGCTTGGTCATGCCCTGCTGCGCCATGGCTTGCAGGTTGGAGGCGATGGCCTCGCTCGGCGCGCCGCCGAACGGTTCATCCATGCCATACCGCTCGAGGTCGATGCCCATCGAGGCGGAGGCGTGCACCAGCGCCGCCTCGGGCGATGCGTAACGCCGATAGTCCTCGAGCTTGGCCTGCGCTAACGCTGGCGTTTCCGCTACAATCACAGTCGCGCCGACAAAGGCCAGCACGTCCGCCGCTGCGCGTCCCTGCGCCACCGCTTCGGCCCTGATGCCGACCAGGTGCGCCCGGACAGCCGGCTTGGCTTGGCCGTTCAGGAACACGCATTCCGCGTGCGCGCCGGCAAACTGCTTGCCGCGCCCCGAGGAGCCGGCCTGATACAGCACCGGCGTCCGCTGCGGCGAAGGCTCGGCGAGGTGGACCGCTTCCAGCCGGAAATACGGCCCCTCATGCCGAACCGTGCGCACGCGCGACGGATCGGCATATAGCCCGGCCGCCCGGTCCCGCCGCACCGCATCATCCGCCCAGCTCCCCTCCCAGAGCGCATAGACCGCCTGCATGTAATCGTCCGCCACGTCGTAGCGGTCGTCATGCGCGCGTTGCCGCTCCTGCCCCATCGCCCGGGCGGCGCTGTCCAGGTATCCGGTGACGACGTTCCAGCCGATGCGCCCGCGCGTCAGGTGGTCGAGCGTTGACATGCGCCGGGCGAAGGTGAACGGCGGCTCGTAGCTGAGATTGACGGTCACGCCGAACCCGAGATTCGCCGTCGCGTATGCCATCGCCGGGATCAGCAGCAGCGGGTCGTTCACCGGGACCTGGACGGCGCCCGCGATCGCCGGACCCGGCGAGCCGCCGTAGACGTCGTACACCCCAAGCACATCGGCGAGGAACAGCCCGTCGAACAGCCCGCGCTCCAGAAGCTGCGCCAGGCCGACCCAGTGATCGAGGCTGGTGTAATCCGATGAGCGGTCGCGCGGATGCCGCCACAGCCCCTGCTGGATATGGCCGACGCAATTCATGTCGAAGGCATTGAGCCGGATCTGCTTCATGGCCTGAGGCTAGCGCCGGGGCTTGCAGCGCGCGAGGCCGCTGCTGATATCCGTGCAAAGCAGGAGTATATGCGCCGATGCCGGCTCTCTCGGTTCTCGACCTCGCCCCGGTTCCACAAGGCGCCACGCCCGGTGACGCGCTGCGCCGCTCGCGCGAGCTGGCGCAGCACGCGGAGCGCTGGGGCTACAACCGTTTCTGGCTTGCCGAGCACCACAACATGATCGGCATCGCCAGCGCCGCCACCGCGGTCGCGATCGGCTACGTCGCCGGCGGCACCGAGCGCATCCGCGTCGGTTCGGGCGGCATCATGCTGCCGAACCACGCGCCGCTGGTGATCGCCGAACAGTTTGGCACGCTCGCCGAGCTCTACCCAGGCCGCATCGATCTCGGCCTCGGCCGCGCCCCTGGCACCGATCAGCGCACCTGGCGGGCGCTGCGCCGCGACCCCGGCGACGCCGACCGCTTCCCGCAGGACGTGCTGGAGTTGCAGGCGCTGCTCGGCCCGGTGCAGCCCGGCCAGCGCATCCAGGCCGTGCCCGGTGCCGGCACCCAGGTCCCGCTCTGGATCCTCGGCTCCAGCCTGTTCGGCGCCCAGCTCGCCGCCGCCCTCGGCCTGCCCTACGCCTTCGCCTCGCATTTCGCGCCCGACGCGCTGCTGCCGGCGCTGCAGACCTACCGGGCCCAGTTCCGCCCGTCCGAGCAGCTCGCGCGCCCCTATGCGATGGCCGGCTGCAACGTGATCGCGGCCGAGACGGACGACGAGGCGCGGCGGCTGTTCACTTCCGCCCAGCAGAGCTTTGCCAATATGTTCCGCGGCGCGCGCGGCAAGCTGCCGGCGCCGATCGACGACATCGACCGGTATTGGACGCCGTCCGAGCGGGCGCAGGCGAGTTCCATGCTGGCCTGCTCCTTCGTCGGCTCGGCGGAGACGGTGCGGCGCGGGCTCGAGCGGTTCGTCGAGCAGACCGGCGCGGACGAGCTGATGGTGGCGGGCGCGATCTATGACCAGGGCGCGCGGCTGCGCTCCTACGAGATCTTGGCCGAGATCGGCAAGACGCTGGGAACGGCGAGGATCGCCGCGTGAGCGAGCTGCCGGAGCCGTCCAAGCTGACGTTGACGAAGCAACGCTGGGCGCAGGAGGGGCGGTTCCTCACTGGGCGGACGGCGCGGGTGGGCGAGGACCGGTTGCCGCCGGGTCAGCATTTGGTGCGGGACTGGCCGGTGCTGGATCTCGGCGTGCAGCCGAAAGTGCCGCTCGACCGATGGGAATTGCGGGTGTTCGGCGCGGTAGCCGAGCAGGTGAGCTGGGATTGGGACGCGTTCTTGGCGCTGCCGCAACGGCGCGAGACCAGCGACATCCATTGCGTGACCACGTGGTCGCGCTTCGACAATGAGTGGCAGGGTGTGGCGACGCGCGACGTGCTGGCGATGGTGCAGCCGAAGCCGGAGGCGCGCTTCGTCGTGCTGCACAGCCATGACGGCTACACGACCAACCTGCCGCTCGACGATTTCGCCGCCGAAGACGCCATCATCGCGCATTCCTGGCAGGGCCAGCCCTTGCCGGTGCAGCATGGCGGCCCGGTGCGCCTGGTGGTGCCGCATCTGTATTTCTGGAAGAGCGCCAAATGGCTGCATCGGATCGAGGTGCTGACCGGCGACCGGCCCGGCTATTGGGAAGAGCGCGGCTACCACGACCGCGGCGACCCTTGGACGGAGCAGCGCTACTCCGACTGACGGCGCGGCACTCCCCGCCGCCCTGGACTGCTTCGTCGCTACGCTCCTCGCAGTGACGGTTTCAACTCAGGCCGGTTGGCAAGCGGCCGATGTGCCCGCCAAGCGTATTACGACGCGTTGCACTCAAACCCGCTAGCGACAGAGTGACCGCCGCTCGATAGCGATGCCGCTTGCGTCACGCTAGGAAAGAATTCCACAACCTCGGCCTGGAGGTTGGCCGATGCCGCAGTGGATGCCGTTTGGCAACGATACGCTGGTAATCCCGTTTACCTGGGCGGGGCGCGCGCCACGGCGGCGAGGGTCGGGCATGAGCCGGCTGCGTCCGGCAGGCAAGTTGTACCGCTACGGGGTGCGCCGCACGGCCCCCGACGACGAAGGCCAGTTCGTCCGGGTCAGCGACGACATTCCAGATGCGCAGAAATCGCCGTTCGAGAAGACCGAGGAGGAAGACAAGCGCGGGTTGGGTGGCCTGTACTAACGCCCGCATCTCTCCAGTGGTCTCGAGGTCGACCCAATCCTTCCGGGGACATTACCCGCCCCTGGGGCGAGCGCCCTCCGTCCGGGGGAGAACTCTCCCGCGAGCGGGTCAACATTGCCGTTTGGTAGTGGCTCCGACCCGAACGATCCCGCCACCGAAACGCAAAGCAGGGATCTCCGCCGCAGCTTGGGACTTCGCCGCAATGACCCCCGTCAGGCTCACCATATAGTTCCCCGCGGCGGTCCTATGAACGGGAACCGAGACCCCGTGCTTGCACAATGCACTTTGGCCCGGTTCGGGATCGGCCTGGACACGCCTGAGAACGGTATGCCATTGTCGGCTGAGTTCCACCGCCAGTTGCACACGACTGACTATTATGAATACGTCAACAATAATCTGGAGACAGCCACGAGTTTGGAAGATGCGATCGACATTGTCCAACGAATTAGATCAGAACTCCTGCTTGATGACCAGTTTTATCGGATGACAGGCATAATGCCTAGCTGGAGGTAGCCTCCCCAATGGACGTCTTCAGAGTTTCCGGCGATTTCGAGCTCATGACTATCAGTTGTTCAGATCCTAGTAATAGGGGCTCGTTGGATTTGGCTATAAACGACGGGGTCAGACTGCCTGACACGCGACCGATATTATTTTACTATAGTGACTATGCCTCGGACGATCCCGCCGTTTTGACGGCGTGCCTTTATTTCGGAGGTGGAGGATTCCTGGTTTCTGAAGATGCAATCACGGCGATTAATCCGTTGCTCTCGTCAGCGGGTTACTTTATGGATACTGATTTGAATGCCGAGCAGCACTACCGTATCTTCGTCTGCGAACGCAAGTTGGACGCCTTAGACCTCGAGCGCTCTGAGTTCGATCGATTGCCGAGCGGCGCCATTCGGCACGTGTTTCGCTATGCGTTTCATGAGGATCGGCTTGAGGGCTGCGACGTTTTCAAGATCAAGGACATGCGCGGATCGTTGTTCGTCACCGATCGGTTCGTTTCGCGCGTCAACGAGCACAAACTGCGCGGTTTCAAATTCGTCCATGTTTGGAACAGTACGACAGGGGGCGTTCGCTTCAACCCGCTCGCGCGGAAATACGAGGCCTATCCCGGCGCGATCGAAGCCGAAGGCAAGGCAAAGCGGCGCGCGATGCGCGAGACGCTCGCAAGGGACCGCGCCGAGCGTCAGGCGAGCGAACGGAAGGACTGAGTTCTCAGGTGTTATGCCACTTATGATGGTCAAAAGCTGTCGAGCACCGAATTGGACATAGCTTTGCCGACTGACGTTTTCACAGTTTCAGGCGATGTCGATCTCGTGTGGATTCACTGTTCGGATCATGCTGACATTCGCCCACTCGATGAGGCTATTCACGACGGGATCAGACTTTCTCATAATCGGCCGATATCACTCTATTACAGCGACTTCGACCATGGCAGTCCCGCAGTTTTGACATCGTGCCTGGAGTTCGGAGTTGGCGGGTTCCTGCTTTCTGAAGATGCGATTTCGGCGCTTGGGCCGGTACTCTCTTCGGCCGGGTATTTGATCGACACAGATTTGAACGCAGAGCAGCACTATGGCATCTTCGTCTGTGAGCGCGAGTTGGACGCCTTGGACCTAGGGCAGTCCGAACTCGACCGGCTACCCAGCGGCGGCATTTGGAATGTGTGCCGCTATGCGTTCCGCGAAGACCGACTGGAGGGCTACGACGTTTTCAAGCTCAAGGACCTACGCGGATCATTATTTGTCAGCAACCGGTTCATCTCGCTCGTCAACGAGCACAAACTGCGCGGTTTCGAATTCGTCCACGTTTGGAACAGTACGACGGGGGGCGTTCGCCTCAACCCGAACGAGTTCAAATACGAGGCCTACCCCGGCGCGATCGAGGCCCGCGCCGAGGCGAAACGGCGGGCAATGCGCGAGACGCTCGCAAGGGACCGCGCCGAGCGTCAGGCGAGCGAACGGAAGGACTGAGTTCTCAGGTGTTATGCCATTATGATGGTCAAAAGTGGTCGAGCCATAACAAGCATTTATACCGGATCGGAAATAGCCATCCGATGGATATCTTCGAAGTTTCCGGCGATGCCGATCTGGTGGTGATTAGTTGCTCGGACCGCGCTGACGTCGGCTCGCTAAATCGGGCTATATACGATGGGATCAGACTGTCTCACATTCGGCCGATATTACTGTACTATACTGATTTAGCTCCGGATCGGCCTGCCGTTTTGACATCTTGCCTGAAGCTGGGCGCTGGCGGATTCCTGCTTTCGGAAGATGCGATCTCAGCGCTCGGCCCATTGCTCTCGTCGGCGGGTTATTTCATTGATACCGACTTGAGTGCCGAGCAGCACTATCGCATCTTCGTCTGTGAGCGCGAGTTGGACGCCTTGGACCTAGGGCAGTCCGAACTCGACCGGCTACCCAGCGGCGGCATTTGGAACGTGTTCCGCTATGCATTCCGTGAAGACCGGCTAGAGGGCTGCGACATTTTCAAGATCAAGGACCTGCGCGGATCGTTGTTCGTCACCGACCGGTTCGTCTCGCTCGTCGATAAGCACAAACTGCGCGGTTTCCAATTCGTCCACGTTTGGAATAGCACGACAGGGGGCGTTCGCTTCAACCCGAACGAGTTCAAATACGAGGCCTATCCCGGCGCGATCGAAGCCCGCGCCGATGCGAAACGGCGGGCGATGCGCGAGACGCTCGCAAGGGACCACGCCGAGCGTCAGGCGAGCGAACGGAAGGACTGAGTTCTCAGATGTTATGCCGCTATGATGGTCAAAAGCTGTCGAGCCATCACAAGCAATTTATACTCAATCGGAAATAGCCTTCCGATGGACATTTTCAAAGTCTCAGGCGATTACGAGCTCGTAAACATCGGTTGCTCAGATCCTCATGAATGGGAATCGCTAAGTCCGGCTATAAACGACGGGGTCAGGCTGTCTCACACTCGGCCAATATTACTTTATTATAGCGATTGTGCTCCGGACGATCCCGCCGTTTTGACGGCCTGCCCTTATCTCTGTAATGGAGGACTCCTGCTTTCTGAAGATGCGATCGCGGCGCTTGGTCCATTGCTCTCATCGGCGGGTTATTTCATTGATACTGATTTGCGTGCCGAGCAGCACTACCGTATCTTCGTCTGCGATCACGTGTCGAACGCCTTAGACCTGGAGCACTCTGAGTTTGATCGGTTGCCGAGCGGCGCCATTTGGAACGTGTTTCGCTATGCATTTCACGAAGCCCGGCCAGAGGGCTTCGACATTTTCAAGATCAAGAACCTGCGCGGATCGTTGTTCGTCACCGATCGGTTCGTTTCGCGGGTCGACGAGCACAAGCTGCGCGGTTTCGAATTCGTCCATGTGTGGAATAGCACCGCGGGGGGCGTTCGTTTTAACCCGCTCGAGTTGAAATACGAGGCCTATCCTGGCGCGATCGAAGCCGAAGCCAAAGTGAAGCGGCGGGCGATGCGCGAGACGCTCGCCAGAGACCGCGCCGAGCGCCGCGCGCGCGAAAGGCAGGGCTGAGCCGCCGCGGGCGCGAGGGCCGGGACCATCCGACCGATAGGAAACCGCGGCGGCGCGACAAGACCTATTTCGTCCGGAACGTCATCGCCCACGTCCCGCCATGATAATTGCTGCGGAACGACGCGAGCGGGAGCATCCCGCCGCCGAAGCTGGGCGAGGGGTCCTGGACGATGACCGTTTCGGAACCGTCATCCACATAACCCACCATCGCGTTGAAATGCCCCTCCAGCGGCGCGCCCGGGCTCCACGCGATGAAGCAGCATACCGGCCGCCCCGCATCGATTTCGCGCTGGATCATGGCGAAGTCGAGCGGCCCCTGGATCGCTGGCCCATTGAAGTGCCCGGTCTGTAGCAGCGCGATATTCAGCGCGTAGAGCTGGTTGCCCACCCAACCCGGCGGCGGATGCGGCAGGCTGCAATCCATGCCGAGGCATTTCGAGGCGATCGCACGCTGATCGATCGGTGCCTCACCGGTTGACGCGGCGTAATAGGCGGAGACGCTGGCCGCGGTCGCAGCCCAGCACCAGAGCGGCTGCAACTGAAGCTGCATCGTGAACGGGAGGGTGCGGGCCGCGGTCATTTGCAATCCGACGGATCGGCCTGGCAATTTGCCAGGCGCTGCTGCTGCGCGATCAGGTCCGCCTGCGCGAGCGTCTCGGTGGCACGGGCGGCGACGCTGGCCTGTGACGCCCCGGCCGCCCCGGAAACCACGTTCAGCGCCCCGGCACCGCCGCTCGTCTTGTTGTAGTCGATCGACGTGACCACGCCCGCCTCGGAGAGCGTCAGCGAGAAGCCCTGCTTGCCGAACAGCATCGCCTTCGGGATCGGCAGTTCATAGGCGCGGCTGCTCGGGATGGCGACCGCGCCGCTGTAGATCGGCTGTCCCTGGGCCAGGACATCGATCTGCGCGTTGTCGATCTCCTGCAAGGTCAGCGGGACATAGCCGGACCCGAGATGGCCAGAGTTTTCGGCATACCGGGCGCCGCTGCGGTTGGGCACCGGCGTGTTCATCATGACTTGCAGCAGCGGCAGCCCCGGCTTGAGCGCGTTGTAGGCGGCCAAGCTCGCCGACACCGGGTCGAGGTTGACCGGGACGTTCGGGCTGAAATGCGCGTAGTCGATCGTTTTGGTGTAGGTCAGGGTGAGCGGCCTGCCTTTGCCCCGTTCGGCGATGACCGCGCATACGGTAAGCGGGCCCGGCATCGCCGCAGGTGCGCCGCCGCCCAGCGCCTGCGCGGTGGTCGCGAGCGAGACCGCCGCTTTCGCCGTTGCCTCGCCCTGGCCGGTGGTGCTTGCGTTGATGCTTTTGAGCCGCCCGTCATCGTAGAGGTTGAAGCCGAAATCCGTGTCGGCGAACGGGCTGTCGAGCTTGCTCACCACCAGCGTGTAGGGCTCTTGCGCGGTGTCGGCGGCGTAGGATGTCGTCAGCGCCGGGCTGTAGAGGATGACCAGATCGGTTTTGCTGCTGTTGCAGTCCACCGTCTGCGTGACCGAGACGATCCCGGTCGCTCTTACCGGATAATATGAGTACGACACGTCGGGCGTGGTCGCGCAGGCGCTCACCGCGGCGGCAACGATGAGAAAAATCCTCAGTCTCGGCATCAGCGTCCCCACCGAACCGACGCGGCTCGCGGGCGGGACGATACATTTCCTCTTGATCAGGAAATAGGAAAATTGTCTGTGATTCGTCGGCGGACAGACCCTCACCCAACTCTCTCCCAAAGGGAGAGAACCAAGTGTGCTGAATGATTAGCGTGGCCCGTGGCGCAGGAAGATCGTACGATCCTCTGGGCGGTCGATGTGCTCTGCCAGCTTCTGCCAGAGCGTGGCCGCGGACGTGGCGGCGGGCAGCGCCCGCTTGATCAGCACCCTGGCGACCGGACCCACATGCCGCGCCAGCTCGGTCTGCAGCCGCTCCAGCTCGCCCGGGGCCAGAGCGAGCCCCGTTGTACGCGTCAGCGTCAGGCTGCGGCTCATCTGCGCCTTGATCTCGCGTTCGAAACGGTCGCGCGCGGCCGGCGCCTCGATCTTGGCGGCGAGCGTGGCGCACAGCACCTCGACGCTGCCGGAGCTCCGCACTGCGCTCGCCACCATATGGCGCGCAATCGGGCCGACATGCTCGGCCAGCCGGCGCTCGAGCGTATCGATTATCTCGCGGTCGAACGAACCGGGGCCCGGTTCCGGCTCGGCCGGGCGCCCCGGCAGCACGATCGTCCGGTCGCCGGCGCCGGTCTGCGTGGCCGGGCCGCGCAGCGCCGCCGCCATTGCCTCGGCGGACGGGAACCGGTCGGCCGGGTCTTTGGCCAAGCTGCGGTTCACCACCGCCCGCAACTCCGGCGACAGAGAAGGGCACGCCACAGCGATGTCCGGGGCGTCATGGTGCAGCAGCTTGTCATACAGCTCGGCCGCGCTTCGCCCCACGAACGGCTTGGCGCCGGCGAGCACCTCGTACAGCACGACGCCGGTCGAAAACAAATCGCTGCGCGCATCCACCGTGTCGCCGCGGCACTGCTCGGGCGACATGTAGCTCGGCGTGCCGATCACCATTCCGTCGCCGGTCAGTGACGAGGCATCGATGCGCGAGATGCCGAAATCCGTCACTTTCACCGATCCGGCGCGGGTCAGCATGATGTTGGCCGGCTTGATGTCGCGATGCACGATCCCCATCGCATGCGCCGCCCCAAGTGCGGCCAGCACTTGCTGGATCACATAGCTCGCCTCCGCCGGCGGCATCTGCGTGTTCCGGCCGCGCGCCTCGGCCAGCGTCATCCCGTCGACGAACTCCATGGCCAGGAACGGATTGCCGTCGTGCAGCGCGAAATCGTAGATCGCAACGATGTTCGGGTGCTGGCAGCGCCCGGCCGCCTGCGCCTCGCGGCGGAAGCGGGCGATGAAGTCGCTGCGCTCTTCGCCGTGCAGCAGGTCGGCATGGATCAGCTTGATGGCGACGGGGCGGTCGATATCCGGGTCATGCGCGCGATAGATCACGCCCATCGCGCCCCGCCCCAGCGTGCCCTCGATCACATAACGGCCGATGCGTTTCGGGTCGTCGCTCACTCACCCAGCATCTTCAGCGCGTTCGCCAGGCTGCGGCGCATCCGGTTGAACGATTCCGCGAGCGAGGCGATCTCGTCGCGTCCGCGCACCGCGACCTCCGCGGCGTCCATATTGCCCATGCTGACCTCGTTGGCGGTCCGCGCGATGCGCCGCACCGGGCGGATGATCACGGTGTGCAATAACAGGTTCAGCAGAATCATCATCACCAGGAACACGCAGGCGAGCCCAGCAATGACGGTGACGAAGGTCTGGTTCGCCCGCTCGAACGGCACCCGCATCGGCACGCTGACGATCTGCGCGCCCAGAACGTCGTTCAGCTTCCAGTTGAAGCCGTGATCGGTCCCGTAGAGATCGATCATGGTCGGCGGCGCCGCGGACGGGGTGGAGTGGCAGGTCAGGCAGGCCGGGTCGGTAATGGTGATCGGCTGGGCGACGGAAAGGATGCGCCCGGTGGGCGTGTCGCGCTCGGTGATGACCTCCTTCTGGCCGGTGCGCTTGAGCGTATCGATGATGTCGTTCTGCCAGTCGCTCGGCGCGTCGGCCGGGTTGGTCGGGTTCAGCACGACGGCGCGGAAGCTGTAATCGGGGAATTGCTGTTGCAGGCTGCGGAAGTTGGTTTGCGCCGCCCAGGCCGGAACGGATTGCGGCAGGAATCGGCGATTGAACTGGCCGGCCAGCAGCGGCGCGATCTCACGCGCAGTGTAGCCGGAGATGGCGCTGGCCTGGCCATTCATGACTGCCGCTTCGTTCAGCACTTGGCTGCGCGCATCGGCCATGACCATGGCGTAAGAAAGTCCGCCGGCCAAGGCGAGCCCGACCAAAAAAGCGACAAGCATTACTAAATTGAACTTGGCCCGTAACCCCATTTCGACCTCGACTACTTCCCGGCAAGTAGGCGGGAGAGCTGGTCGAGGGTCAACCTTCCCGTCATGTCCGCACCGAGTTCATGCTGAAAGCGTCGTATCGCCGCGCCGGTTTCTGGGCCGTAACGGCCGTCGATCCTGCCGTCGTAATAGCCGAGCTGTTGCAAAGCGAGCTGTATGCGCCGGCGGTCGGCCTCGTTCGGTTGCGCCGGGGTGCCAGGCTCTTGCGGCGTGGCCGGAGGAGCTGGCGGCGGCCCCGCGGTCACAGCTGGCGGCTCCGGCGCGGGTGCCGACACTGGCGGCGGAGTCGGGGCAGGCGGTAGCGCGGCGGCGGCCGGCGGTGGTCCACCAATCAGCCAAGCCTCCTGCGCCGGCATCTGCGCGAACACGTCCAGCCGCGAGCCTTGCAGCGCCGTGCGGATGCTCCCCAGCACCGATCCAACATCGGCGTTCGGCCCGGCCAGCGCCGCGGCGGCCGCGCTTGCCAATACCGTCGGTCCATCGGGCGGGATCGTCGCGCTGTCGGTGGCGAGCAGCCCCTTCGTGTCCAGCCCGGCAGGCAGGCCGAGCGCCGAGAGGTTGAACGGCTTACCGCCGGGCATCGCCACCATGTCGAGCAGCACCAGCCCCGCCCGCAGATCGGCGGTCGCGATCGCGCCGGTCAGCACCCGCGACACCAGGCCTTGAGTCAGCGCGTCGGTCTCACGCTCCAGCCGCGCCGACGCCGGGAGCAGGAAAATCCGGTCCTCGAACCCGACCGCGTAGCCGCAGGCATAGATGATGGCGGCACTCCCCGGCGCCTGCGCCAAGGTGTCGCCAAATGCGCCGATCGCCGCGCCCATCTGCCCGTTCGAAGGGTTGGTCGGCTGCTTGACCGCGAAACCCGCCCGTCGCAGCGCCGCGGCCACCACGCCGGACGACGCCTCGCAGGCGGGGATGGGCGGCAGCCCGGAATACGTGCTGTTACCGATCACCAGCGCGAGCCGCGCGGGCTGCGCCGCCAGCGGGGCGACCGCCACGAACATCCAAAACCAGGCCCACCGCCACATCGCCATCCTCGCTTGCGCTGTCATGATAGGCTGCCAGCGTGCAACAACCTCTTAACGCCGATCCCCCCGGCCGCCCAGCGCCGCCGCCCTGTCGATGTTCACGCGGAGCACCCATCCTTCCTAACCACTGGCGCCGCGGGCGCGGGACCGGCAAGATCGGTGCGGCTAGGAACTGTCCATGAACTACGAAGCCGATCAATGCGCAGCGTGGCTGCGCGACGCCGGGCGCCGGGCCCGGGCCGCCTCTGGCTGCCTCGCCGTCGCCCCGGCCGAGCAGCGCAATGCTGCATTGCGCGCCGCCGCCGGCCATTTGCGCGCCCGCTCCGGCGAGATCCTGGATGCCAATGCCGCCGACATTGCCGAATTTCAGGGCTCCGCCGCCTTGCGGGACCGGCTGCTGCTCACGCCCAGCCGGGTCGAGGCGATGGCGCGCGGGCTCGAGGAGGTGGCCGAGCTGGCGGACCCGCTGGCACGCACGCTGGCCGAGTGGACACGGCCGAACGGGCTGCGCTTCCGCCGGGTCGCCGCGCCGATCGGCGTGATCGGCATGATCTACGAGAGCCGGCCGAATGTCGGCGCCGACGCCGCCGGGCTCTGCCTGAAATCCGGCAACGCCGCGATCCTGCGCGGCGGCTCGGAAGGCTACCGCTCCGCGGGCGCCATCCAGCAGGCGATGCGTCTCGGCCTCGAGGAAGCCGGCCTGCCCGAAGACGCGTTGCAGTCGCCGCCGGGCTCGGATCGCGGCTTCGTCGCTGCCATGCTGGCGGGCAACGGGCTGATCGACCTCGTCATCCCCCGCGGCGGACGCTCGCTGGTCGAGCGCGTGCAGCGCGAGGCGCGCGTTCCGGTCCTGGCGCACGCGGAGGGGCTCTGCCACACCTATGTGCACGCGGCCGCCGACCCGGCGATGGCGCGCGCCGTCCTCGCCAACGCCAAGATGCGGCGCACCGGCGTCTGCGGCGCGACCGAGACCCTGCTGATCGACGCCGCATGCGCGCCCGCCCTGCTGCCGCTGCTCGTGCAAGACCTCGCGGCACTCGGCTGCGCCTTCCGCGCCGACGCCCGCGCCCGCGCCATCCTGCCCGAACTCCCTGCGGCGACGGAGGCCGATTTCGCGACGGAATGGCTCGACGCGGTCCTCTCGATCGCCGTGGTCGACGGCGTCGACTCTGCGCTCGACCACATCGCCCGCTACGGCAGTGAGCATACCGAGGCGATCATCACCGAGGACGGGGCCGCCGCCGCCCGCTTCCTCGAGCGGGCCGGCAGCGCGGTCGTGCTGTGGAACGCATCGACGCAGTTCTGCGATGGCGGCGAGTTCGGCTTTGGCGCCGAGATCGGCATCGCCACCGGCCGCATGCACGCGCGCGGCCCGGTCGGCGTGGAGCAGCTCACGACCTTCCGCTACATCGTCACCGGCACGGGCCAGGTGCGTCCCTGAGCAAGCCGGGTGGCGCAGTCGACCGGGTTCCCCGCTGGGGCGACCGGCGGCGCATCCGGGTCGGCCTGCTGGGCGGCTCGTTCAACCCCGCGCATGCCGGGCATCTGCATGTCGCCAAGCTCGCCCGGCAGCGGCTGCGGCTGCATCAGGTGTGGCTGCTGGTCTCGCCTGGAAATCCGCTCAAGCCGGCGAAGGGCATGGGACCGCTCGCGGGGCGGCTGCGCAGCGCCGGCCGGATCGCGGACGGGCGGCGGATCATCGCCACCGCGATCGAGGCGAAGCTGAAGACCCGCTATACCTACGATACGCTGCGCGTGCTGCGCCGGCGCTTTCCGCGCGTGCAGTTCGTCTGGCTGATGGGCGCCGACAATCTGGTGCAGTTGCCGCGCTGGCAGCACTGGACCGGGATTGCCGCGCTGATGCCGATGGCCGTGATGCCACGGCCCACCTATAATGAGCGCGCCCTGGCGGGACAGGCGGCGCAGCGGCTGCGGCCGGCTTTGATCGCGGCGCGCGCGGCCCCCGCACTCGCCGCGACGCCGCCGCCGGCCTGGACTTTTCTTCGGGGCCGGCAGAACCCAATCTCGGCCTCGGCGCTGCGGAGCAGCCAGCCGCGGCGAAAGCGCAGACCCACCAAGATCGCCCAGCCCGCGCTGGAAGGAGCAACGCCATAGCTAGGAAACCGATCGACCCGGCCGCCAAGGCCGCCCCGCGCCGCAGGCCCAAGCCGGCCGCGGCGTTCGCCGAGGCGGCCAAGGCGCCAGGCACGCCGCGCAAGAAGGCGGCGGTTGCCGGGCCACGCGCCGGCAAGGCCGCGCCCGCGCCGGCCGCGGCGGCACAGCTTCGGCTGGACGCGGTGCAGGCGGTGATCGTCGACAGCTTGGAAGCGGACAAGGCGGAGGACGTGGTCACGCTCGAACTGGCCGGGCGCGCCGCGTTTGCCGACCGGATGGTGATCGCGACCGGGCTCGCCGACCGGCAGATCTCCGCGATGGCCACGCATCTCGAAGAGAAGCTGGCCGAATCGGGCATCAAACGGGTGCAGATCGAAGGCAGCGGCGGCTCGGATTGGGTGCTGATCGACGCCGGCGACATCGTCATCCATTTGTTCAAGCCGGATGCGCGGGCGCTGTACGGGCTGGAGAAGATGTGGGGCGCCGAACTGGACGAACCCGGCGAGGCCAATTCGGGCTCTTAGGCCTTTATCGGCCTGACTGTGGTCGGGCCGATAAAGGTCCAGCTTTATTTGAGACAGCGATTCACGTCCTGACCGATTCCGGTCAGGACGATCGCGGTCTAGAGCAACGTCGCCCTGACTGGAATCGCGACAGCGACGCCAGTCATGCGACAAAGTTGCTCGCCACCAAAAGTAGCTAGACCGCCGCCCTGACACAGTCAGGGCGATAGCGGTCTAGTGCCGCCGCGGTGGCGGGCGGTGCGGATGGAGATCGATTTGCGGGGCGGGATGCGCGCTGTGGTAGGCTGAGCCGCTCCACACATAGCGCTCGTCATTGACCAGCAGATCCGCCATCCCGCGCGTGTGCGTCGGCGCCACCACCAGCCGTCCGGGGGCGCCGTCCAGGACGCGCGACCATTGGCCATGCGTCCACATATAGACCGAGGTCGTGCAGCCGGCCGAGCCGCACTCGCGCGGGGACTGCAACTGCACGAACAGGGCCGGACGTTCGCCGCCCAGCGCCGCCGTGCCGGTCAGCACCAGCGGCTTGTCCTGGTGGTCGGCGGCGTCGGCGAGGTCTTCGGCCGACAGGCGCCGCGCGGCCTGGTCGAGCGGGCTGCCGGGTTGGGAGATCATGGGGACCGGCAGGCCGACCGGGGGCCGGTGCGGTGCGGCGGCCAGCAGGAAAACGGCGGAGCCGGCGAGGAGAATATGTCGCATCCGGCGACGGTATCATGCGGCTGATCGCGGTCGGCAAGCTGCGAACTGGACCGGAAGCGGAGTTGTTTGCGCGCTACAACGAAAGGCTGCGCCCGCCGCTCGCGGTGACGGAGGTCGCCGAGGGCGCGGGCGCGCCGCGCGAGGCCAAACGGCGCGAGGGGGCCGCGCTGCTGGCCGCGCTGCCCAAGCCGGGCTTGGCGGTGGCGCTCGATCTCGGCGGCACGGCGCCCGACAGCGAGGGTCTGGCGCGACTGTGCGAGCGCTGGCTGGGCCAGCCGGGTCCACTCTGTTTCCTGATCGGCGGCGCCGAAGGCCTCGACCCGACGGTCATCGCCCGAGCCGACCACCTTCTCTCACTGGGACCGCTGACCTGGCCGCATATGCTCGCGCGGGTGATGCTGGCCGAGCAGTTGTTCCGCGCCCAATCCATCCTATCGGGTCACCCGTACCACCGGGCAGCGCGGCCTTAATCTTGCTCGCCGGGAAACACCACCGTGAAGCACGCCCCGTGCCCATCCGCACAGTCTGTCGTCTGCAGCCGGCCGCGCAGCTGGCGCGTGAGCGCCGAGACGAGCCGCATCCCGAGTCCCCCCGATTGCGTGCTAAATCCGTTTGGCAGGCCCGCCCCGGTGTCGCTGACGCTGAGCGCGAGTTCGCCATCCTGCGCCGGGCCGAACGACACTTTGACGACCCCGCCGCCGTGCTTGGCGGCATTGGTCACCAGCTCGTTGACCAGCAGCCCAATGGGCTGCATCTGCTTGCTCGGCACCGTGGCTTCCGCGCCCTCCACCTCGAT
Source organism: Acetobacteraceae bacterium (assembly GCA_965276815.1). Classification (GTDB taxonomy): domain Bacteria; phylum Pseudomonadota; class Alphaproteobacteria; order Acetobacterales; family Acetobacteraceae; genus JAVVHH01. The sequence goes on from CBDIBE010000008.1 coordinate 645,954, forward strand.
GGAGGTCTGCAGGATGCTGCCAAGGTCGGTGCAAAGCCGCCGCAGATAGTCGAGGCATCCGAGCGATTTGACCTCGGCGTCCACATAAAAATTCCGATGCACCCTGGCCACCGCGGCGACGCGTTGCGCCGCAGCGTCGAGTTGCTCCCGCACTTCGTCGCTATCTGCGGCGCGGGCCTGCAATCCGAGCATGGCTGATATGAACTGAAGGCTGTTCATGACCCGGTGGTCGGCTTCCCGAGACTCCGCCACTTCGCGCCGCGACCCCAGGCGCAGCTCGAGCACATCCATCACCAGGGCGGCCAAATTTTGCAAAGCGTGAATCTGTGCGCCGGATGGGCTGTGCGCCGCATCGTCGAGCACGCACAGCACGCCAAGGTGGAATCCGTCCTGTGTGCGCAACGGCACGCCCGCGTAAAACCTCAGCTCTGGCAGCGCACGCAGTATCGGGTTGGCTCCGGCCCCGTCGTCACGCGCCGCATCTTCGACGATCCATGGCTCGGCCCCCAAGATCCGGCGCCCGCAACTTTCTGGCGACAGGGAGAACGACCGGGCTTGCATTCCGTAGACGGATCCGCACCAGATCCGATCCGCGTCGACGAAGGCGAGCGCGGCAAAGCGGACCGACAAATCCCGCGCCGCCATGCCGACGATCCGGTCCAAGGCGCCCTCCGGCGGCGTCCCGATCAGGTCATAGCGCGACAAAGCCAGCAGACGCGCGGACTCGGACGAAACGCTCGGCTCCGTGGCTACATTGAAACCTAGGCGGGTTTCACCGGTTGAGATCGTGGCCCCCATGCGATCACATTCCCCAAAGAGTGTAGACCGGCGGCGCTGCGCGCGGCCTTAGCACATGTTACCGCGCCGGCAACGGAATGGCCGCAAGATGCGGGGTGAACGCAACCAAGCAGGACGAACATGGACGAGGAACGCGAACACAAAATCAGCGAGCGCGCTTATCATCTATGGGAGGAAGCGGGGCGGCCAGAGGGCCGCGAGCACGAGTTTTGGGAGCGCGCCTCGCACATCCATGACTCGGATCCTTCTCACGCCAGCGGCAGCGCCGGCCTGAACGAGGTCGATGAGGCAGGGGATGAGAGCTTCCCGGCGAGCGACCCGCCGTCCTTCACGCCGGGCGGGGCTGGCGCTCGCGTCCGGTAGGCGCAGGGGCGCCCGGCGCCGGCACTTTCTCCGGGAAGCGGCACCACTCGGCGGCCACGCAGCGCCAGCATTCGGGCCGCCGCGCCTTGCAGACGTAACGCCCGTGCAGGATCAGCCAGTGATGGGCGGCCCGCAGCATGTCGGCGGGGATGCGCTTGACCAGCGCATCCTCGACGGCGCGTACCGTCTTGCCGGGCGCGATCCCGGTCCGGTTGCCGAGCCGGAACACATGCGTGTCCACGGCCATGGTGGCCTGGCCGAAGGCGACGTTGAGCACGACGTTGGCGGTCTTGCGCCCCACCCCCGGCAACGCCTCGAGCGCCTCGCGATCCTCCGGCACCTTGCCGCCGTGGCGTTCGATCAGCATGCGCGACAGCGCCACGACGTTCTTGGCCTTGGCCTGCCATAGGCCAAGGGTGCGGATGTGCGTGGCCACGCCCGGCTCGCCGAGTGCCGCCATGGCGGCCGGGTCAGGGGCCGCGGCAAACAGGGATTTGGTGACCCGGTTGACGCCTGCGTCGGTCGTCTGCGCCGAGAGCACGACGGCGACCAGCAGCGTGTAGGGATTGGCGAAATTTAGTTCGCTGGCAGCGTCCGGGTAGGCGGCGGCGAGTGCGGCGAGGAAGCCGCGCACTTGCACGAGGGTCATCGGCGGCGTCTTGCGGGTCCGGGCGGCCATGACCCGGTATGGCGTGCCCGGTGGGCGCCGGCAAGCGCACGAACCCGGCTGGAAGCGGGGCTCGCGTCGCTATATGCCGAGCCATGGACGCATCGGACGCGCAGGACCCGCCCGCCCATTTCGAAGCGCTGATCGTGCCGCACCGCAGCCTCGGCCCTGCCGGACTGCGCTGGCTTGCGATCGTCCTTTGCACGCTGAGCGGTTGCATCTCGCTCGGTTTATGGCTGGTCGGCGCCTGGCCGGTGATCGGTTTCACCGGCCTGGAGGCAGGGCTTGCGATCCTGTTGCTGCGTTGGAACGCGCGGCGGGATCGCGGGAGCGAGATGCTGCTGCTGACCGATGCCGGATTGCGGATTGTCCGTACCGCGCGGGAAGGCTACCGCTACGAGCTGATGCTGGACGGCGGGTGGCTGCGGGCGACGCTGCAGGAGCGGCGCGGGCGAGTCTCGGCCTTGCTCGTGCACGACCGGGGCATGCATGTCGAGATCGGCGCCGAGCTGGGTGAAGCGGAAAAGCAGCAGCTAGCGGCGTCGCTGCAAACCGCGCTTGAGCGCCGCCGACACCCGATATTCGATAACCCACAGCTCAGGTAGGCGCCCCGGCGGAGGGCGTTAAGCTTCGGCCGGGCCCATCGACTTGATCAGGTCAAACACCCGCTTGCGCACCGACGGCTCGTTGATCCGGTAATAAGCCCGTACGAGTTCCAGAGTCTCGCGCCGGTTCAGCATGTCATCGGAGCCGCCGAACGCGTCCTGGCTCTCGGAAAACCCGCCGGTCGCCCGCGTCGTCTGATAGGTTCCGTGCATGCCCGCCAACGGCTCGGGCATGTCGTCGAAGAAGAAGCTGATCGGTACGTCCAGCACGCGCGACAGATCGAACAGGCGCGACGCGCCCACCCGGTTTACACCGCGCTCATATTTCTGCACCTGCTGAAACGTCAGCCCAAGCGCTTCCCCAAGCCGCTCTTGCGACATCCCCATCAGCGTGCGGCGTAACCGGATGCGCGCGCCGACATGCACGTCGATTGGGCTCGCCCGGCCCTCTTTCTCACCCACGCGGGTTGCGGCGCCTGAGCCGTCGCGTTCCTCGCTCATCGTCGTTCTCCCGCTCCACCATGTAAAGCTGAACAAAGTCTTAACACTACAACCAGAGCATGTCAACCGGCGTTACAATCTTGTCAAAAATTCCCAGAAATCGGGACTCCGTCCCATTCATCGCCGCCCTCGACGGCCGGAAATCGCCATGCCGGCCGTAACCAGCGATAAAAGTCCGGGTATAACCAGCCCCCAGCGCGAAAACGAGGTTGGCGGCCGCTTGCCCGGCACGGGAAGCGTTAAAACTCCCGCAACCCCGATCGGCAACCGTCCCAGCTCACGGCCCCGGCCGTCGAAAGCGGCCGAGATGCCCGTGTTCGCTGCCCGGAACAGCGGCAACCCCTCCTCGATCGCCCGCATGCGCGCCGCCGCAAGATGCTGCCGCGGGCCGGTCGAGTTGCCGAACCAGGCGTCATTCGTGATGTTCACCATCCAGTCCGGCCGGTCCGCTTCGTCGACGACCTGCCCCGGATAAACAGCTTCATAGCAGATCAGGGCGCCGAACGGGGGGATGCCTGCTACATGCAAGGTTTTCGGGCCGGTGCCGAAGCCAAACTGGCCGGGAACCACCTGGATCGAAAAGGGAACCCAGCTCGGCGCAAATTCGCCGAACGGCACCAAGTGCCACTTGTCGTAGGTACCGACAATCTTGTCGCCATCCCGCTGGATGGCGATCAAGCTGTTCCGCGGCAAGTTGTTGGGCGCCATGGAGGGCACGCCGGTCGGGAATGTCAGGCCGCCCACTAGCGCCGCCCGCGCCGGCGCCGCCGCCTGCATGATCGCCTCGCGTGCCGCCGGGTCGCCTTGCAGCAGGAACACGCTCGAGGTTTCCGGCCAGATCACCACCGAGGGTTGGCTGGCGGCCTCTGCCACGCCATCGCGCGTCAGCTGCAACTGCCGCTCGAATGCGGCGATCGCCGTGTCCCGGTTCCATTTCTGCCCTTGCGTCACATTGCCCTGCACCAGCACGGCATCGAGACCCGGCGCCGGCAAGTCCGGCTCGGACAAGCGCGCCAACCCGCAAGCCGCCCAGACGACCAGCACCGCGGCGCCGCCCAGCATTGCCCGGCGTCCCAACACTGGAGTCGCGGCGAGCAGGACCGTCAGCAAGGTCAGCCCCGGCGTGCCGATCCAGGCCACCGGCTGCAGCATCACGTCCCCGACCGGGCCGGGAATTGCCCAGACACTGCCCCATGGATTCCAAGGAAATCCGGTCCCGATGAACTGGCGCGCCAAATCCGCCAGCACCCAGGCGCCGCCGAACATCGCGACCCGGCGCCAGCCCACCGGCACCATCCGCGCCGCCGCGCAGGGCGCCGCGATGAACAGCGCGAGCAGCGCCGAAAGCGCCGGCACCGCCAGCGGCACCAGCCACCAATAGCGCGCGGATTCCAGCAGGATCGCCTCGGTGATCCAGTAGAGACCGAGCAGATGGTGGCCGAGCCCGAACCAGAAGCCGCGGCCGAACGCGACCCAGGGATTGCGGGCGCTGCCGATCAGCGTCAGCAGGGCGGGGACCGCGATCAGCAGCGCCGGCAGCACGTAGAACGGCGGCAGCGCCGTTGCGGACAACAAGCCCAGCGCCAGTGCTGCGAGTGCCGCCCGCCAGCCCTGCAATCCCGCCAGCCAAGCCCAAAGCCGGCCCGACATTAACCAACCACCAGGCGGCCCTCGGGCACTGGGCGCCCCTGCAGCACGGCGACGATGCACTCGGCCGCCATCACGCCCATGTTGACCAGGCTGCCGTCGGTTACGCCCGCCACGTGCGGCGTCGCGATCACTTTGGGGTGGCCGCGCAGCTTGTGGCCGTGGGCCGGCGGCTCGTCCTCGAACACGTCGAGCCCGGCGCCGGCGATGTGCCCGGCTTGGATCGCCGCAAGCAGCGCATCCTCGTCGATCAGGCCGCCGCGCGCCGTGTTGATCACGGTGGCGCCAGCCGGCAGCAGGGCGAGTTCGGCCGCGCCGATCACGTGCCGGGTCTCGGCCGAGTACGGCAGATGCAGCGAGAGCACGTCGGTCGCCGGCAACAGTGCCGCGAGACTGGCAACCGGAGCGATCGCGCCCGCGGGCGGAGAGACTGGGTCGTAGCCGGCCACTTCCATCCCGAAGGCGCCCGCCAGCCGTGCCGTCGCCCGCCCGATCGCGCCGCATCCGAGCAAGCCGAGCCGCAGGCCCGCGATGTCGCGCCCTTTGTCGGCGGCCCCGCGCCACGCTCCGGCCGCAACCTGCGCCGAGAACCCCGGCAGGTTTTTCGCGAGCGCCAGGATCAGCGCCAGCGTGTGCTCGGCGACGGCCTGCGTGTTCGAGCCGGGCGCCCGGGTGACCACGATGCCGCGCTTGGAGGCTTCCAACACGTCCACGTCGTCCACGCCCACGCCGTGCCGCGCCACGACACGCAGCGCCGGGGCGGCCTCCATCACCTCGGCGGTGACCGGGCCCTGGCGGGACAGGATCGCGACGGCGCCGACCTGGCCCGCCAAGGCGGCGACCTCGCTGGCGCGCGGAAACGGCGCCATGTAGTGGATCCGCGCACCGGCGGCCTCGAGCAGTGCCGCGGCCGGCTGAGCCAGCCGCGGCGCGGTCATGACGACATCCATGGAAAACCTCGTTGCTGAACGGCTGTGCCGCTAATCCCCGTTCTGGCGCTCGTAATGCTTCGAGTACCGCTCGGTGATCAGGTCTGTCTTGACGACGATTGCGACGTCGACCGTGTTGAACTGGGTGTCGATGACCGCGCCGTCGCCCACGAAGGCGCCGAGCCGGAGGTAGCCCTTGATCAGCGGCGGCAGCGACTGGTTGGCCTTGCGCACATCGAGCGCGGTCGGGTCGATCCGGCGCATTTCGACGTAGCGTTCCGGCAGCGCCCGCGGCCGCAGCGCCGGGGGCGCGAGGTGGTGGCCGTAGAGGTAGGTCAGCTCGCGCCCCAACGCGTCCGGATCGGTGCCGTTGAGGCTGGCGCAGCCGAACATCAGGTCGATGCTGTGGACGGCGACGTAGGCGGCGATGCCGCGCCAGAGCAACTGCATCACTGCGCGCCCGCGATGGCTGGCATCGACGCAGGAACGGCCCAGCTCGAGCACGGAGCCGGGAAAGTTGGTGATCGCGGTGATGTCGTATTCGTCGGCCGAATAGAACCGGCCGACGCGGTCCGCCGCCTCCCGGCGGATCATCCGGTAGGTGCCGACCACGCTCTTGGCGCCTTCGCCGATGGCGTGGTCGACGACCAGCAAGTGGTCGGCCACCGGGTCGAACTCGTCGCGGTCGCGATGGCTGCGGGCGGCGTCGGCGCCGGGTTCGGCACCCATTTCCTCGTAGAACACCCGATAGCGCAGCGCCTGCGCGGCGTCGATCTCCTCCTGGGTGGAGGCGATCCGCACGCCGAGGTTGCCGGCGCGAACTTCCGAGATGCCGCCGAGTTTGCGGCGGGCCGGGCGGTGCATGGTCACGGGGTTGGGCTGGCCGGCTCGGCTTCTGGCGGGTCGGTGCGGCGGGTGTCGGCGGCTTCGCGGCGCTTGGCGGTGTCGCCCTTGGGCCGGCGGCCGAACAGTTCCAGCCGGTAGCTCATCAGGTCGAAACCGAGCCGGGCGGCGATCGCCTCGATCAGCTTTTCATGCTCGGCATCCTCGAACTCGATGACCCGGCCGGTTTCGACATCGATGAGGTGGTGGTGCTTGCCGTGCTCTGTCGGCTCGTAGCGCGCGCGCCCGCCACCGAAATCGCGCCGTTCGAGAATCCCCTTCTCCTCGAACAGCCGCACCGTCCGATAGACGGTGGCGATCGAGATCCGGCCGTCGAGGACGGAGGCGCGGCGGTAGAGCTCCTCCACGTCCGGATGATCATCCGCGTCGGAGAGGACCCGTGCTATGACCCGGCGCTGGCCGGTCATTTTCAGGCCACGTTCGACGCACAAGCGCTCGATGCGCGATTCCATGGGATGCCTAATATACCCGAACCTAGCGCATCTGGCGTAGCCGAACTGGACCGCGCCTGTCGAATCGAGGCACCGCGGCCGCCTCAGCTTGCCTGCGAGCGACGCCCCGCTAGTGGTCGCATCCTGATGCTTGATCACCAACCATCAGGTGCCGCGGTCCGCCAGGCAGATGCTGGTGGTGCAAATCTGGCGGATGCAGGTTTGCGTCACTAGCGCCCGCGTGGCTTCGTCCCCAAGCCGATCTTCTTGGCCAGCGAGGAACGATGCTTGGCGTAGTTCGGCGCCACCATCGGATAGTCCGGCGGGAGCTGCCACTTCTCGCGGTACTGCTCGGGCGTCATGTTGTACGACGTCTTCAGGTGGCGCTTGAGCATCTTCAGCTTCTTGCCGTCTTCGAGGCAGATGATGTGGTCGGGGTATACCGATTTCTTCACGGGAACCGCGGGAAGCTGCTTGTCCGGAACCACCTGCTCCTTGCCCATTCCGGCGAGCGTGCGATAGACTTCCTGGATCAAATTCGGCAGCGCCTCTGGCCCGATCGAATTGTTCGACACATGGGCCGACACGATCTGCGCCGTCAGTCCCAAGACATCCGCGCTTACTGCCTGCTCCGCCATCTTTGCACCCTCTCTCCCTGAAACGTCAGCCATCTATACGTCCTGCCTGTCTATCTATGCAATAGAGTAGGCGAACCCCAAATAGAAAGCGAGTGCTTGGTGATCGCATTGATGTCAAATCATCCATATGACAACGCTGTCGACATCACTCGGGATACTTGTCCGATGACATTCGTCCGCGTCCGCCTAGCCCTAGACCGTCTGCAACCCGGACAGGTCTTGTTTGTGCGCCTCCGAGGCGATGAGCCGATGCGTAACGTTCCCCGCAGCGCTGCCGAACAAGGGCATACCGTTGTGCAACAAGCAGAGCGCGAAGACGGCTCTATCGAGTTGCTGATCCGCAAGGGATAACGGCGCGCAGCACCAAGGCGTCGACGCCTCCGCGATAGTAACGCGGACGCCGGCCCACCTCGGCGAAGCCAAATCCAGCATACAGCGCGCGCGCCGCGCCGTTGGCCTCAGCAACTTCCAAGACCATCGAGCGCGCCCCCCGCGAGGCCGCGGTTCGTATCGCCTCTGCAATGAGCGCGCCCCCGGTCCCGCGCCGCTGCAAGGCGGGGTCGACCGCCAGCGTCAGCACCTCCGCCTCATCGGCCGCAACCCGGGCAAGGATCATGCCACCCAGCGGCGCAATCCAGCCGAACACGCCCGGCAGCTCGAGTTGCAGCAGCATGGTGTCCGCGCCCCAGCGCTCGCCTGCCGGAAAGGCGCGGGCATGGATGAATGCCAACGCCCCGGCATGCGCCGCAGTCGCCGGTTCCAGCATCGGTCAGACCGGCGCGGGACGGCCCGCCGGACCCGGCCGTGCCTCCGGCGGGTCGACGTAGAGCGGCTGCGCTAGGCGCCGCTTCCCGCGTAGCGCCGCCGCGGCGATCCCCAGCGGGGTCGGGCTTCGGGCAGCCAGCAGCTGCACGTCGGCGCCCCGCGCAGCCAAGCGCGACACGACTGCGATCGCCGCATCGCCCGCCACCGCGACAGGAAGCTCGGGCATCGGCAGCGCGTCCAGTCCCACGCTGGCGATCACGCCGCGCCGGTCCAGGAAGACCCGGCCACGCTTGCTGTCGATCGCCACCCAGAGCTCGCGCCCGGCCTGCGGCTCGACCATGAGCGCCGCGCCAACCGTGACGCCGACCACGGGAACGTTGCGCGCCAGCCCGATCCCGTGCGCGAGCGCCAAAGCGGCGCGTATCCCGGTGAAGCTGCCCGGCCCCACCGTCACCGCGACCAGGTCAACCGCGCGTCCGGCCGCCTCCAGCACGTCGCGCGCCATTTCCGGCAATGCGACGGCCTGCCCGGCCGGATCGACCCGCTCCGCAATGGCGCACGCGTCCTCGACCACCCCGGCGCAGCTGCCGGCCAATGCCGCATCGAGCGCCAGGATGACCGTCATGCCGCCCCGCTACAGCAGCCGGCAGGCCTCGTCAAAGTCCAAGCGGGGCGAGCGGGGAGACATCTCGGCCGGGTCGCCATAGCCGATATTGACCAGGAAATTGCTCTTCCAGCCAGTATCGGCGAGGAATTCCGCGTCCACCTTGGCATTGTCGAAACCGGACATCGGGCCGCAATCGAGCCCGGCCGCCCTTGCCGCGATAATCAGGTAGGCGCCTTGCAGCGTCCCGTTACGGAACGCCGTCGCCGTCGCCAACTCCTCGCTGCCGGCAAACCAGGACCGCGCATCGGCATGCGGAAACAAGCGCGGCAGCTCCTCATAGAATTTGGGGTCATGCGCCACGATTGTCACCACCGGCGCCGCCATGGTCTTGTCCACGTTGCCAGCGGAGAGCGCCGGGCGCAGCCGTTCCTTGGCCTCCTGCGTGCGCAGGAACAGCAAGCGCGCCGGCGAGCAGTTGGCCGAGGTCGGCCCAAACTTCATCAAGTCGAAGACCGCCCGCAGCTCGTCGTCGGCGACGGGACGATCCTGCCAACCATTATGCGTGCGGGCTTCGCGAAACAGCTGGTCGAGGCAGGCCTCGTCCAGCATCACATCTCGACCTGTTCGACCGCCACGACCTCCGGCACGTAATGCCGCAGCATGTTCTCGATTCCGTGCTTGAGCGTGGCGCTCGAGGATGGGCAGCCGCTGCAGGCGCCCTGCATGTGCAGCCGGACCACGCCGTCGCGATAGCCGCGGAACACGATGTCGCCGCCGTCGCCGGCCACCGCCGGACGGACGCGGGTGTCCAGCAATTCCTTGATCTGCTCTACGATCTCCTGGTCCTCGGGCGCCACGTCTTCGGCCATCGCATCGCCGTCGCCCTGGATGACCGGGCGGCCGGCGACGAAGTGCTCCATGATGGTGCCCAGCACCTGCGGCCGCAGCGACTGCCAATCCGCGAGGTCGGACTTGGTGACGGTGACGAAATCGCCGCCGAGGAACACGCGGGCCACGCCCGGCAACGTGAACAGCGCTTCGGCGAGCGGGCTGCGGGTGGCGAGGTCTGGACCCGCAAAATCGGCCGTCCCCGCGCGCATCACGTCGCGCCCGGGCAGGAACTTGAGCGTGGCCGGGTTCGGAGTGCCTTCGGTTTCGATGAACATGGCGGGTCCCTAAACGAGTGCGAGCGGTGACGAAGATGTGGCCGAGCGGGCAACCCAGTGCAAGTGCGTGGCGTGTTGTGTTATGCAACCCAGATGCTTCTGCCCCGCCGAGCCCTGCTCGGTGCGCTCGGCACCTTGCCGCTGGCCCGTTTGGCCCGGGGCGAGACGGCGCACCGGCTCACCCTGATCCACATCAACGACTTCCATTCGCGGCACGAGCCGGTGGATGGCCGCGCCATGACCTGCAGGATGAACGGCGCGGCGCCGCCGGGCTGCTTCGGCAGCAGCCCGCGCCTGGCCGCCGCGATCCGCGCCCAGCATGCGGCCGCGCTGGCCGATGGGCGGACGGTGCTGCTGCTCGACGGCGGCGACCAGTTCCAGGGCAGCCTGTTCTACACCAAATACCGCGGCATGGCCGAGCTGGCCGTGCAGCATTCGGTCGGCATCGAGGCGATGGCGGTCGGCAATCATGAGTTCGACAACGGACCGCAGACGCTAGGGCGCTACGCCGCGGCAGCGAAGTTCCCGTTGCTCGCCGCCAACATCGACGTTGACGCGGAGCCGGCGCTGGCTGGGCGGCTGAACCGGCATATGATTTTCGTGCGCGATGGGCTGCGGATCGGGCTGACCGGCCTGACCACGCTCGAGACCCGCACCTCGTCCTCGCCGGGCCCGCATGTGCGCTTCCTCGAGCCCGGTCCTGCCCTTGCCAGCGCGGTCGCCGAGCTCCGCGATGCTGGCGCACAACTTGTCATCTTATTGTCACATATGGGCGTCTATTTTGACCGCGCGTTGGCTCAGCCCGGTCCCGACGTGATCATCGGCGGCCACTCGCACACCCTGCTGTCCAACAGCGAGCCCGGCGCGTTCAGCCCGTATCCGACCCCCGCACCCGATCGCGCACTCGTCGTGCAAGCCGCGGCGTACGGCCGCTATCTCGGCCGGCTCGACCTTGAGGTGGCGGCGGATGGCAAGGTGCTCGCCTGGGGCGGCGACTGCGTGCATGTCGGGCTGGAGACGCCGGAGGACCCGGCGGTCAAGGCGATCGTCGCCGGGTTCGCCGGGCCGCTCGATGCGTTCCGGCACGAGACCATCGCGGTGCTGCCTGAGGCGATGGACGTGGCGGGATGCCGGATCGGTGCTTGCAAGCTGGGCCAGGCGGTCGCCCGCGCCATCCTCGCGGCGACGCCGGGCGCGCAGGTCGCGATCATGAATGCCGGCGGCATCCGGATCGGCCTGCCGGCCGGGCCGGTCACCCGCGGCCAAGTGCTCGAGGCGCTGCCCTTCGGCAACACGATCGCCACGCTGCAGCTCACCGGCGCTGACCTCGTCGCCGCGGTGCAACATGGCCTTACCCAGATCGGCCGCGGCGGCTTCCCGCAATGGGCCGGGCTGCGTCTGCAAGGCACCGAGCTGCAGGTGCAGAAGGGCGAGGACTGGGCGCCGATCGACCCGGCGGCCCACTACGAGATCGCCACCAACAACTTCATGCGCACCGGCGGCGACGGCTACACCGTGTTCCGTGACCGCGCGATCGATCCCTACGATGCCGGAGACGGCTTGGACGAGGTCGTGTCCGACGCCCTGACCTCTGGCGCTTTCGTGAAGTAGTTACGGGTCATCGCGAGCCGCGCAGCGGTGTGGCGATCCAGGGGCGGCACGGACTGACGCGGGCCTGGATTGCTTCGTCGCTTCGCTCCTTGCAACGACGAGAGCCGCCGGGTTACTCGGCGGCCTGGCGCACCGGCTGGCGGACGCGGATGCGGCGGATCCGCCGCGCATCGGCTTCGAGAATGCGGAATTCGAGGCCAGACGGATGGCTGATGACCTCGCCCCGGGTCGGCACCCGTCCGGCCAGCGTGAAGACCAGGCCGCCGACCGTGTCGATGTCGGCGGCGCGCTCATCCTCGGTCAGCACAGGCCCCATCCGCGCCTCGAACGCCTCGATCGACAGCCGCCCGTCGAGATCGAGCGCCCCGTCCGGCCGTTCGGTGATCATCGGCACGGCCACTTCGTCGTGCTCGTCGGCAATGTCGCCGACGATTTCCTCGACGAGGTCCTCGATCGTCAGCAGCCCGTCGATCCCGCCATATTCGTCCACCACCAGCGCCAAATGCACCCGCGCCTGCCGCATCTGCAGCAGCAGGTCGAGCACCGGCACCTGCGGAGCCACCATCAGCGGGCGGCGCAAGATGGATTCGAGCCGGAACTGCTCGGGACGGCCGACATAGCCAAAAACGTCCTTGATGTGGACCATGCCGACGATCTCGTCCAACTGCTCGCGGAACACCGGCAGGCGCGAATGCCCCTCCAGCCGGATCTGGTCGAGCACTTGCTGCAGCGTCAGATCCACGGGGATGGCGACGATATCGGCGCGCGGGATCATCACGTCATCGGCCGTCGTCCCGCGCAGCCGCAGCACGTTGGCGATCAGCGCCCGTTCCTGCCGGTCCAGCTCCGGGACCACGCCGTCCGCCGGCGTTTCGTCGGCCGATTTCTGCACCAGCTCGGCGATGCTGTCGCGCACGTTGTGCTCGGAGCGGCGCCCCAGCAAGGTCTGCACGCGCCCCCAAAGGCCCCGATGCAAATGCGCGCTCATGCCGCCCGCCAAGGGTTCGGCACGCCGATCCGGTGCAGCAGCCGCGCTTCCTCCATCTCCATCCGCCGGGCCTCGCCGGGCTGATGATGATCGTGGCCGCGCAGATGCAACGCCCCGTGCACGACGAGATGCGCCAGATGGTGCGCGGCCCGGCGCCGCTGCGCCTGCGCCTCGCGCCGCACCTGCCCGAGCGCCAGCACGATGTCGCCGCTCTCGAAGGTCAGGACGTTGGTCGGCTTGTTGCGGCCGCGATGCCGCGCGTTCAGCCGCCTGACGGTCGCGTCCGAAGCCAGCATGACCGTCCCGGCGCCGCCCACGACCATCGCCGCGCGCCGCGCCACGCGCTCAGCTTGCGGGATGAAGCGGCGCCAGGCCGCCTCATCGATGATAATGTCCGGCCCTGCCCCAGCAGGGCCGGGTCTACTGTCCGGGTCCATTCGCGTTCGTGGGCGATGGGGGGGCGGCCACATCCCGACGGGCCTGCGCCCGCTGTTCGTAAGCCTCGACGATCGAGGCCACCAGCGGGTGGCGGACCACGTCGCGCACGCCGAACCGTGCCACCTTGATGCCCGAAAGTCCTTCCAGCGTGTCCAGCGCGTCGCGCAGCCCGCTCCGCTGGCCCGTTGGCAGGTCGATCTGGCTGAGATCGCCGGTGATGACCATGCGCGTGCCTTCACCCATCCGGGTGAGGAACATTTTCATCTGCACCGGCGTCGTGTTCTGCGCTTCGTCGAGGATGACGAAGGCGTGCGAGAGGGTCCGCCCGCGCATGAAGGCCAGTGGCGCCACTTCGATCTCGCCGGTGCCCATCCGCCGGATCACCTGGTCGCCCGGCATCATGTCGTGCAGCGCGTCGTATAGCGGGCGCAGATACGGATCGACCTTCTCCTTGAGGTCGCCCGGCAGGAAGCCAAGCCGCTCGCCGGCCTCGACCGCGGGGCGGGACAGCACGATCCGGTCCACCCGACCCGCCTGCAGCATGGCGACGGCCTGGGCAACGGCGAGGTAGGTCTTGCCGGTGCCGGCTGGGCCGATGCCGAAGACCATCTCATGCTTGGCCAGCATCTCCATGTAGACAGCCTGCCCCGGCGACCGTGGCCCGACGGCGCCGCGCTTCGTCAGGATCGCCGGAAGGTCCGAGAGCGGCAGCCGAGGGTCGCCATCCTCCAGCCGGCTGACATCGGCCATGCGGATCGCCGTATCGACATCGGCGCGCGAAACGCCCTTGCCGGTTTCCAGCCGCTTGTACAGCCCGTTCAGCGCATGTTCGGCCGCCTGCACCCGTTCCGGCTCGCCGGTGATCGCGACCCGGTTGCCGCGCGACGACATCCGCACGTTCAGCCCTTGTTCGAGCCGGACCAGATTGCGGTCGTGATCGCCGAAAAGGAGGGGCAATAGGGCGTTGTCGCCAAATTGCAGGGTGACCGCCTTATTGGGGCGAGTCGTCGGGGCAGTGGCAGCCGGGGAAGCGGCGATCATGTTCAAGCGGATAATTTCTCCGAGTCGAGGGTTCCGGTGAGAGAGTTGGGGTTTCCGTGCACGATTCGCACGGGGTGTTCGGTCCCAATCAGTGCGACTGGGCCGGGAACATGGACGGGCTGCAGGTAGGGCGAGCGGCCCGACAGTTGGCCGGGTTTGCGGCCGGGGCCGGTGAACAGGACGGGCAGGGTCAGGTCCTGGCTGTTGCGGTTGAAGTCGCTCTGCTGGGCGCGGAGCAGGGCGAGCAGTTCCTGCAGCCTTGTATCCTTGACCGGCTCCGGGACTTGGTTCGGCGCCGAGGCGGCCGGCGTGCCCGGCCGGGGCGAATATTTGAAGCTGAACGCCTGCGCAAAACCGACCCGGCGGACCAGATCGAGCGTCGCCCGGAAGTCCGCGTCGGTCTCCCCGGGGTGCCCGACGATGAAGTCCGACGACAGCGCCAGATCCGGCCGCGCCGCACGCAGCCGGTCTACCAGCGCCAGGTAGTCCGCCGCCGTGTGCTTGCGGTTCATCGCCGCCAGGACCCGGTCCGAACCCGACTGCACCGGCAGGTGCAGGAAGGGCATCAGCTTGGGCTCGTCGCGGTGCGCCGCGATCAGATCGTCCTGCATGTCGCGCGGGTGCGATGTGGTGTAGCGGATCCGCAACAGACCTGGCAGCGCGGCCAGCGCCCGGATCAGTTGGCCGAACCCCCAGCTCCCGCCATCCGGCGCGTCGCCGTGCCAGGCATTCACGTTCTGCCCAAGCAAGGTGATCTCGCGCGCGCCGGATGCCACGAGGTGGCGCGCCTCGGCGAGCACGGAAGCGGCGGCCCGGCTGACCTCGGCGCCGCGGGTGTAGGGCACGACGCAGAAGCTGCAGAACTTGTCGCAACCTTCCTGAACCGTGAGGAACGCGGTGATTCCTGGGGCCGACGCGGTCTCCGGCAAGTGGTCGAACTTGTCCTCGACCGGGAAATCGGTCTCGATCACCGCGCCGCCGGCGCGCGCCGCGCGGGCGACCATCTCGGGCAGCCGGTGATAGGTCTGCGGCCCCAGCACGATGTCCACATAGGGCGCGCGCGCCAGGATCTCTTGTCCCTCGGCCTGCGCGACGCAGCCGGCGACCGCCAGGATGGTCCGCTGCCCCGCCTGCTCGCGCGTCTGCTTGATCACGCGCAGCCGGCCGAGCTCGCTGAACACCTTCTCCTCGGCGCGTTCGCGGATGTGGCAGGTGTTGAGGATCACCATGTCGGCGTCATCCGGCACTGGCGTCGGCGCGTAGCCGAGCGGCGACAGCACATCCGCCATCCGCCCGCTATCATACACGTTCATCTGGCAGCCCCAGGTGATCATGTGCAGTCGCTTCGTCGTCCCGCTCACGGCCAAATCCCCTGCAATCCCGCCCGCCCCGGACGGGAACGGCGGTGGATGCGGCGGGTCGGCTCTGTGGTCAAGCGGCGCAGCGCGCGGAAGGGTCCATCAGGTCGGCCGGATGTGGCGCCTGTGACACTGCCATATTGGCCCGTCGGCGTGTCAAGCGAAAGCCGCCACGGGCCGGTTCTGCCGCAGCGCGGCGGCCCCGTCCGCCACGCTTTGCCAGACTGCCTGCGCCAGCGCCTTGCGGGACGCGAAGTCCGCCGGGTCAAGCGGCGGATGCAGCAGCACCGTGGCGCGCAGGCTGCGGAAGCGGGCGAGCTGCCAGAAATGCCGCCCCAGCTCCATATCCCCATACCACGCACAGACCGCCCGCCTCGCGCGGCCCATCGGCAAGCCGTCCAGCCGGTCATAGACGACGGAAACCGGCTGGATCAGCGGCCGCATTCCATCGCCATGTTCCTCCGCGATCGAGAAGAACGCCGAGCGGAACGGCAGCACCCGGCAGCCATCCGAACTGGTGCCCTCGGGAAACAGGATCAGGTTGTCGCCGGCCGCAAGCCGCTCGCGCATCTCGTCGCGCTCGCCCCGCGTATCGGCCGCGCGCCGGCTGACGAACACCGTCCGCCCCAGCCGGGCCACGGTTCGGATCCCCGGCCATTGCCCGACCTCATCCTTGGCGATGAAGCAGGCGTTCAGCGTCGAGCCGAGAGCGAGCACGTCGAGCCAAGACGAATGATTGGACGCGAACACCACCGGGCGGCCGCCGACGGCCGGATGGCCGATCACCTGCACCCGCAAGCCCATCAGCCGGGCGATCATCGCCCAGTAGAACCGCGCGAACACCACCTTGCCGCGACCCGGCGCCGCAATCAGCCCGGCCTGCACCAGCGCGGACGGTAGCGTCGCCAGCGCCGCCAAACCACCCCGCCACCCAGCCCGCGCCCGCTGCGCAAACGGATGCGTCCCGGTCGCGAGGTCATTCAGCTGGTCGATCTGCCCCAACGGAGGGAGACGGCGTGTCAAACTCATGCAGACTCGCCCATAACATCGCGAATCGGAAGAAAATGTAAACGAACCATGACAGTTTTGCGCAGTCTAGCCCTCATCCGGGAAGCTCAGCCCCACATACAACTCCTCAATCGGCATTTCGACTTCGATTTCCGGCATAGCGATTATCCCGCCGGGCCCGATCAGGGCCAGGCTCCAACCGATATCTGTCCGGCCGACCACGGTGGCGAAAACGCGATCCTGTTCGAGCAGCACATAGCGTTGGACCGATGCGAGCGACAAATATTCCGACATCTTTGTCGTGCGGTCCTCCGCGGCCGTGCTGGCCGAAAGCACCTCGAAGATCACGGCCGGCTCCGAACTCACCGTGGCCGTCAGCGCCATCGGGACGCAGCTCACCAGCGCATCCGGGTAGCGGTATTTGGTGCCGATTTGCACCTTCAGATCAGGTCCGGCGGGGCGACATGGCTTGCCACGAAGGCTTGTGTTTAGAGCGGTCAGCAGATTCCCGACAACCGCCGAGTGCGCAACCGTGCCGCCCGTCATCGCCACTGGGCGAAATCCATCGAACTCCCATCTCGTCTCCTGCCGGGCCTCCCAGGCGAGGAATTCCTCTGATGTCATCGGTTTCGGCCGGCTCTCGCTCATGGCTGAACATCCTCATACCGAGCCGATATTAGGGCGCCGTGCCAATCCTCGACATCTTAAAGCCAGATTTTGCGTTAAATTGGCGTATGCGGCGGGCACTCAATCCGCGGCGCCTGTTCCGCGCCGCCATTTTTGTCACCGCCGCCCTGCTTCCGGCCGGCGGCCGCGCCGCCGATCCGCAACCGTACACCGTCACGCTGCAGCCGACCGGGCAAGGCTCGCTCGACCAAGCGCTGCATGACAGCTCCAACCTGATCGGGCTGCGCGAGAAGTCGCAAGTCGGCCCGTTCGCCCTCGTCGCCCGCGCCCGCGACGACGCCAGCCGGCTGCAGACCGCGCTCAACAGCTACGGCTATTATAGCGGGCACATCGATATCCAAATCGCCGGCCACAACCTCGATGACACGGACCTGCCCACGGAACTCGGCGCCGCGACGGGCTCGGTCGACGTGCGGGTCAAGCCCGTGCTCGGGCCGCTGTTCCATCTCGGCCAGGTCACCCTGACCGGGGACCCGACCCAAGCCGCGCGCGACGCCCTGCAGCTCAAATCCGGCGATCCGGCCGTCGCCGCCAACGTGGTCGACGCCCGCGACCGCATGCTGCATGCGCTGCGCGTCGACGGCCACGCGCTCGCCAAGGTGGACGCCCCGGTCGCCACGCTCGAGCCGGCTGGCGACAAGCTGGACGTGTCCTACGCCATCAACGCGGGGCCGCGGGTCGATATCGGTCCGATCACCGTCACCGGCCTCGACCGGGTCCACGAGAGCTACGTCCGCCAGCGCCTGCTGGTCCATCAAGGCGAGCTGTTCAACCCCGACCAGGTCGAGAAAGCCCGCCAGGACCTCGCCCAGCTCGGCGTGTTCTCGACCGTCCGCGTCTCCTCGCCCGACGCGCTCGATCCCGAGGGGCAGCTCCCGATCAGCATCGGCGTCATCGAGAGCCCGCGCCATGTCATCGGCTTCAACGTTGCGTATTCGACCGATCTGGGCGCCAGCGCCGGCGTGACCTTCACGCACCGCAACCTGTTCGGCAACGCCGAGAAGCTCACCCTCGGCGCCGCCGTCACCCAGCTCGGCGGCGGCACCGACGCCAAGGAGCCCGGCTACAACGTCACCGCCGCGCTCGCCTTCCCCGACGTCCTGGCGCGCGACCAGACGGTGACCATCAACCTGCAGGGGATCAAGGAAAGCCTCGAAACCTACGACCGCACCGCGATCCTGGGTGGGGTGACGGTGGCGCGCAAGTTGACCGACCAGATCTCGATCAGCGCCGGGCTGCAGGCGGAGCAGTCCCGCATCCTGCAGGAGGAGGTGACGCGCAACTACACGCTGGTCGGCGTGCCGCTCATTGCCCGTTATGACAGCACCGGCATCGAAGGCCTGCTCGAGCCGACGCACGGCATCAAGGCCGCGGTCACGGTGACGCCCACGGCCTCGATCGCCGGTGCCGGCAGCGACTTCGTGCTGCTGCAGGCGGCCGGCTCGACCTACATCAATCTCGCCGCACCCGGCCGCAGCATCGTGGCACTCCGCGCCACCGTCGCCAGCATCCAGGGTGCCTCCACCTTCGAGCTGCCGCCCGACCAGCGGCTGTATGCCGGCGGCAGCGGCACGGTGCGGGGCTATAGGTATCAGTATGTCGGCCCGAAATTCGCCGACTTCATCCCGACCGGCGGCACGTCGCTCGCCGCGGGCACGGTCGAGTTCCGCCAGCGCTTCGGCGAGAGCTTCGGCGCGGCCGTGTTCGTCGATGCCGGACAAGTGACCTCGACCAGCACGCCGTTCAGCGGCACTCTGCGGGCCGGCGCCGGAGTCGGGGCCCGCTACTTCACCTCGATCGGGCCGATCCGGCTCGACGTGGCCGTCCCGCTCGACAAGGAGCGCGGCGATGATTCGTTCGAGCTGTATATCGGTTTAGGGGAGGCGTTCTGATGCGACGGCTTGGGCGCATCCTGCTGGCGGTGGTGGCCGTGGTCGTGCTGGCCGTGGCCGGCGTCGTCGGTGTGGTGGCCAGCGGCGCCGTGGACGGCTTGCTGGCGAACGTGCTGGCCAAGGTGACCGGCAACAGCGTTGTCGCCGCGGGGCTCTCCGGCCCGATCGGGCGGCTGCATGCGGAGCATTTCGAGCTGCGCGACGCCCAGGGCGCCTGGCTTGCCGCCGATGACGCGACGCTCGACTGGAAGCCGCTGCAACTGGTGCAGAAAGTCGCCCATGTCAGCCTGCTGAAGGTGGGCCGCGTGCAAATCCTGCGTCAGCAGGCGAGCGCGCCGAGCACGTCGTCCAGCTCGTCGAGCTCCTCCGGCCTGCCCGTCCGCATCCAAGTCGACCATATCGACATCGCGCGCGCCGAGATCGCGCCGGCGCTGTTCGGCACGGCGGCCGCGCTCTCCGTCGCCGGCAGTCTCGACCTGCCGTCGCTGCAGGCGGGCGCCGCGCACCTCGCGATCCGCGACCTCGACGCCGGCGGCACCTACGATGTCGACGGCACCGCCACCGACGACCGGATCGACGCCAAGCTGGCCATCGCCGAGCCCGCGGGTGGCCTCATCGCCAAGACGGCCAAGATGCCCGATCTCGGCGCGCTGAAGATTGCCGCGGCCATCAATGGCCCACGGACTGCCCTGGCGACGGCGCTCGACGTCGCCGCCGGGCCGCTGCAGGCCAAGGCGCAGGGCACGGTCGACCTGACGGGTCAGAACGTCGATATGCAGGTGGACGCGTCGGCGCCCGCCATGTCGCCGGGTCCCGACGTGGCCTGGCAGTCGGTGCAGCTCCATGCCCGCGTGCACGGCAAGTTCGATACCCCGGACGCCGCGGGCCATCTGCAAATCGACGGCCTGACCACAGCCGGCGCCGGGGTCGGCCATCTCGCGGCCGATCTGCAGGGCAATGCCGGCCAGGTCAGCGTGCACGCCGTCGCCGAGGCGCTGCGCATCCCGGGCCCGGACCCGGAAGTGCTCGCCGGCAGCCCGCTGACGCTGGACGCCGCGGTGAAATTGAACGACCCGGCGCGGCCCGCCACTTTCGCCGTCTCGCACGCGCTGCTCTCGGTCACCGGCCAGGCGCGCACCGCCGAGCCGCAGGACGTCACCGCCGACGTCAAGCTCGCGCGCCTCGACCCGTTCGCAGCCCTCGGCGGCGTCGATCTGCATGGCAGCACCGATTTGCACCTGCATGGCACGCTGCAAGGCAGCACGACCGCGCTCGACGCCGACGGCCATATCAGCATCACCAGCGGCATCAGCCCGGCCCCGGCGCTGATCGGCGAGAACGCCACGATCGGTCTGACCGCGCAGCTCACAGGCAGCGATCTGACCGTCAGCCGGCTCGAGCTCGCCGGCAAGACGTTGCGCGTCTCCGGCCACGGCTCGCGGACCGGCGATCAGCTCGCCGCGCAGGTCACCGCCGCGCTCAGCAACCTCGCCGCGGTCGCCCCGTCGGTGACCGGCGCCATCCAGGCGGACGCCTCGGTCAAGGGGACGATGGATAATTTGTCGCTTAACGGGACGCTTGCGGGCGATGTCGGCGCCAGCTCCGTCCCGCGCGGCCCGGTGAAGCTCGCCTTCGCCCTGCAAGGCCTGCCGAACACGCCGAGCGGCACCGTCGACGCGCAAGGCACGCTGGAAGGCGCCCCGCTCGCGCTGGCGCTGCAGGCGAGCCGGGCGGCGGATGGCACGCTTAACGCCACGATCGAAAAGGCGGATTGGCGCAGCCTGCACGCCGAGGGCGCCCTCCGGCTGCCGCAAGGCGCGACCCTTCCACTGGGGCAGGTGCAGCTCCGCGCCGGCCGCCTCGACGACCTCGCCCCGTTCGTCGGCCAGAAGCTCGCGGGCAGCCTAACCGCCACGGCCAAGCTCGACCCCGACGCGGTCAACCTCCAGGCGGATGCGCGCGACCTCGCCGCGGCCAGCGCGAGGATCGGCCACGCCGTGCTCAGCGCCCGGGTGACCGACCCGCTTAAGCGCCCGGTCGTTGCCGCCAACGCGACGCTGGACGGGATCTCGGCGTCGGGCGTCGCCGGCTCCGTCAAGTTGGACGTCGCGGGGCCACAAGACGCGCTGGCGCTGCGGACCAGCGCCGCGCTCGACCTCTCCGGCACACCGTCGCAGATCGCCGGGTCGGCGGTGCTCAACGTTCCGGGCCAGGTTGTCCGGCTCGATTCGCTGCAAGCCACGGCGCGTGACCAGACGGTCCGGCTGCTCGCGCCGGCCACCGTCAAGTTCGGAGAGGCCGTCGCGGTCGACCGGCTGCGGATCGGCCTGCGCGACGCCGTCCTCGACCTGTCCGGCCAGGTTTCGCCGCGGCTGAACGCGACCGCGACGTTTCGCGCTCCCGCCCAAATCGCCGCGATCGTCGCCCCCGACCTGGCGGCCGATGGCTCGATCACCGTCGACGCCAAGCTGACCGGCACGCCCGCGCAACCCGGCGGCACCATCCGCGCCGCGGCGACCGGGCTGCATATGCGCACCGGACCCGGCCGCGCCTTCCCGCCGGCCAACCTCACCGCCACCGCGCAGCTCGCAGGCGGCGGCGCGCGCATCGACGCCAACGCCACGGCGGGTGCGGCGCATTTCGCGGTGACCGGGCGCGCGCCGCTCGGCGCCGGGGCGCTCGACCTGCGGGCCAACGGCAGCGTCGACCTCGCCATGCTGAACCCGCTCATCTCCGCCCAAGGCCGCCAAGTGCGCGGGCGGCTGACGCTTGACGGCGGCGTTGCCGGCTCGCTTGCTGCCCCGCGCCTGAGCGGCACGGCGCGGCTGGCCAACGGCGAAGTCCAGGACTTTTCACAGGGCGTGCGCCTGACCGACATCTCCGCCCTGCTGCGCGCGGACGGCAACGCGGTCCGGATCGAGAGCCTGCAGGCGAAGGCTGGACAGGGTACGCTGGCGGTCAGCGGCACGATCGGCGTGCTGGCGCCGGGCTTGCCGCTCGACCTGACCGTCACCGCACGCAATGCCAGGCCGCTCGCGACCGACCTGCTCACCGCCGATCTCGATGCCGACCTGACCCTGCGCGGCCCGGCGCTCGGCCTCACCGCTGGCGGCCGGGTAACCGTCCGCCGCGCCAGTATCCAGATCCCCGAGCGTTTGCCGACCAGCGTCGTCGTGCTGAACGTCCGCAGGCCCGGCCAGGCCCCGGCCGCCGCCGCGGGACCTGCGCCGGTGGTCAACCTCAACCTGGACATCGACGCGCCGGGCCAGATCTTCGTGCGTGGCCATGGCGTGGATGCGGTGCTGTCCGGCAAGCTCACCGTCCGCGGCGACAGCGCCCATCCGCGCGTGGGCGGCGGGTTCGACATGCAAAACGGCACGTTCAGCCTCGCCGGCGTCTCGCTGACCTTCACGCATGGCCGGGTCGGCTTCGACGGGACGGGCCCGACCGGCAAGATCGACCCGACGCTCGACTTCGAGGCCACCGACACGATCGGCACGGTGACCGCGACGCTCGCCGTCGGCGGCTACGCCTCGGCGCCGACCATCAAGCTGACCAGCGTGCCGGACCTCCCGCAGGACGAGGTGCTGTCTTATTTGCTGTTCCGCCGCAGCGTCAAAACGATCAGCCCGTTCCAGGTGGCCGAGATCGCCGCGGCGCTGGCCAGCTTCTCCGGCGCGGGCAGCGGCGTGACCGATCCGCTTGCCAGCGTGCGCCAGGGCCTCGGCCTCGACCGGCTGACCGTGGGCTCCGGCAGCGGCAGCTCTAGCAGCAGCACCGCGGCGACCCTCGAGGCGGGGCGTTACGTCGCCAACGGCGTCTATGTCGGCGCCGTCCAGGGCACCAATGGCGGATCCGGCGCCCAGGTCCAGATCGATATCTATAAAGGTCTAAAATTAGACACGCAGGTCGGCACCGGCGGGGCTGCTGGAAATCAGGTTGGTTTGACGTATCAATTCGAGTATTGAGCGCCGAAACAATCCTGGGGACGCCGCGTGAAACTAGCTGCGATTGCCGGCCTGCTGGTCTCGATGCTGTGTGCCGCTCCGGCGATGGCGCAGATTTCTGACGATGTGGTCCGCATCGGCGTGCTGACCGACGAGACCGGGCCCTACGCCGATAGTGCCGGCCCGGGTTCCGTTGTTGCCGCGCAGATGGCGGCGGCAGATTTCGGCGGCACGGTGCACGGCAAGCCGATCGAGATCGTCCACGCCGACACAGAGAACAAGCCGGACGTCGCGGCGACCGTCGCGCGACGCTGGTTCGACACCGAGAAAGTGGACGCGATCGTCGACCTGCCGGTGACGCCGATCGCGCTCGCCGTGCAGCAGGTCGCCCGCGAGAAGAACCGCACGGTGATGATCACCGCCTCGGCGGTGAGCGAGTTCACCTCCAAATTCTGCTCGCCGGTCTCGACGCACTGGGCGGACGACACGCATGCGCTGGCGGCGGGGACGGCGCGCGCGGTGATGGCGCAGGGCGGCGATAGCTGGTTCTTCATCACCGTGGACCAGGCGTTCGGCCTCGCGCTCGAGCGCGAGGCGACCGACGTCATCAAGGCCGGCGGCGGCAAGGTGCTGGGTGAGGTGCGGCATCCGATCGGGGCGACCGACTTCTCGTCGCTGCTGCTACAGGCGCAGTCGAGCGGCGCGAAGGTGATCGGCCTGGCCAGCGTCGGCAACGACCTCGTCAACCTGATCAAGCAAGCCGGCGAGTTTGGCATCGCCCGCAACGGCGCCGCGACGCTGGCCGGGTTCTTGATCTACATCCAGGACATCCACGCGCTGGGCCTGCCGACCGCGCAGGGGCTGACGTTCACCGCCAGCTATTACTGGGATCAGAATGACGAGGCCCGCGCCTTCGCGCGCCGCTTCTTCGAGAAGATGCACATGATGCCGAGCAAGAACCACGCGCTGATCTACACGGCGGTGACGCAGTTCCTGCGCGCGGTGGACGCCGCGGGGACCGACGATGCGGTGGCGGTCAACCGCGCGATGCGCGACCGCCCCTTCAGCTATTTCGGCCGCCCCGCGACGATCAGGGGCGACGGCCGCGTGTTGTTCGACACCATGGTTTGGAAGGTCAAGACGCCCGCTGAAAGCAAGGAGCCCTGGGATTACTACGCGCCGGTCCGCTTGATACCCGCCGCCGACGCCTTCCTGCCGCCCAACCGCGAAGCCTGCGGGGGATAGGTCTCCTTACGGCAGCCGCGGCTCCTGCAGCCGCTGCTGCACCGCTTCCCGCCACGGCGCATCGGGTGCGGCCTGCAGCGCGCGGCGGAACAAGGCGGCGCTGCTCTCGCTCACGCCGCCGTCGGCGCGCACCGCGGCCTCCGCCGCGCGGGCCGCGACCGTCGCGTCGAACTTGCCGCGCAGCGACATCCGGTAGGCCTGCGCCGCCGCCGCGTTGTTGCCCCGTGCTTCCTCGACCGACCCCAGCAGCACGTAGCCCTGGACCGCCCGCTCGCTCGCCGGGTCGAGGGTCGCCAGCCGCTCCCGCAGTTCGTCGATCAGCGCCGCCTCTTCGGCCGCATGCGCCTGGTTCGCCTCGGCCGGAACGGATGGCATCAGCGGCTGGCTGCCGCTGACCCAATAGAGCCCGAACGCCGCCACCGGCACCAGCACGGCCGCGGCCAACACCGGCATGCGCGGTCCCGGCTTGGCCTCCGACTCCTCCTTGCCCGCCGCGGCCAGCAGCCGGCGCTGCACCTCCAGCACCGCGGTCGCGTGCTCGGACGCCAGGATCCGCCCCTCGGCCAGGTCGCGATCGAGTTCCAGCAATTGCGTGCGGTGCAATTGGACTGCAAGGTCCCGCACCCCTTGCGCCGCCGCCCGGCCACGCAACATCCAAAACACCGGCGCCAGGACGGCAAGCGCCAGCAGCGCAAGCGCCAGCCAGATCATGGGTTCAGCTGCGGTTCCGTCAGGTCGGTCAGCCGGGCCCGCTCGGCATCGGTGAGCGGCGCTGGCGGGGTCACCCGGCTCCGGCGCGCGATCAGCGCCGCGCCGAGCCCGGCCGCCACCGCGATCACCGGCGACCCCCACAGCACGGAGGTCATCCAATCCACCGGCGGGCGCAGCCGTACGAAGTCGCCATACCGGGCGACCACCCAATCCGTCGCCTGCTTGTCGGTGTCGCCCGCAGCGATCCGCGCCCGCACCAGCCGGCGCAGGTCGCGCGCCAGGTCGGCGTTGCTGTCCTCGATGCTCTCGTTCTGGCAGACCAGGCAGCGGAGCTGCCGGCCCACATTCTCGGCCCGCTGCTCGAGCGCCGGGTTGGGCAGCATCTCCGCCGGGTCGCTGATGGCCCAGGCTTGTGACGATAGCCCTGGCCCGGCCAGAAGCAGCAGGAGGAGCAGAACCCTCATGCGATCTCCTTCAGCGCCGGCCGCAGTTGCTCCTCGACGATCTGCGGCGTCAGCGGGCCGGCCACCCGCCAGCGCACCACCCCTTTCCGGTCGAGCAGATAGCTCTCCGGCACGCCATACACGCCCCAATCGATGGCGACCCGGCCGGGCGTATCCAGCGCGATCCGCTGATACGGATCGCCGTGCCGCGCCAGGAAGGTGCGGGCCTCGGCCGGCTTGTCCTTATAGGCGATCGCCCAGATCGGCAGCCCGTCCTGCGACAGCTTCATCAGCTCCGGCGCCTCGATCACGCAGGGCACGCACCAACTGGCAAAGAAGTTGACGAGCAACGGCCGGCCTGACGCGGCCGCCGCGAGGTCGGTGCTGCCGAACCCGTCCGCCGGGGTCAGCGGCGGCAGCGACGCGAAGGGCGGCACCGTCTTGCCGATAAGCTGGCTCGGCACGTCATGCGGGTCGAACGTCCCCTGGCGCATGCGGGC
Source organism: Acetobacteraceae bacterium (assembly GCA_965276815.1). Classification (GTDB taxonomy): domain Bacteria; phylum Pseudomonadota; class Alphaproteobacteria; order Acetobacterales; family Acetobacteraceae; genus JAVVHH01. Next base: position 671,843 of record CBDIBE010000008.1, read on the forward strand.
GAGGATTTCCCAAAACCCGGCGCCGGCCACCACAGCCACGCCGAGCGGCGCCATCAGGAAGACCCGCCGGTTCACGCGACCGCCGATCCCGGGCGCGCGGCGGCCCGCGCCGGCGCGCCCACGCGCGTCCGCCGGTCCAGCAGCGAAAGCCCGCCGCCGCTCGCCATCACCAGGGCGCCGAGCCAAATCCACGGCGCAAACGGGTTCAGATGCAGCCGCAGCACCGCCGCGCCATCCCGCTCCTCGCCGAGCACGGCATACAGGTCGTAGAGAAAATTGGTGCGGATCGCCGTGTCCGTCGTCGTCATGCGCTGCACCGGAAACACCCGGCGCGAGGGCTCCATCGTCACCACCGGCACCCCATTCTTCGACACCTGGATGGTCGCGACCCGCGCCTGGAAATTCGGCCCCGGCTCGTCGCGCAGCCCTTCCAGCGTCCAGGTATAGCCGGCGACATTGGTGCTCTCGCCGGGGTGCAGCAGCACCACCCGCTCGGTCGCGAGCGACATGCCGGCGATCCCGATCACCGTCACCCCCATCCCGGCATGGCCCAGCGTGCCCCCCCACACCGACAGCCGCAGCCCGGCGAGCCGCGCCAGACTGTCGCGCAAGGGCTGGCGGAACAGCCTGATGCGGTTGACGATCTCGCCGAACGAACCGAGGATGATCCAAACGCCGCCGGCGAACGCCAGCGCCGGCAATGTCCGATGCAGCCCGAACCCGATGGACAGCCCCACCAGCAGCGCCGCCAGCGCCGCCCACCAAAGCCGCAGCAGCGCCGGCCCGAGCTGCGCCCGCTTCCAGGCCAGCGAAGGCGCCACGGTCATCAACGTAAAGACCGGGATCGTCAGCGGCAGCACGGTCATGTTGAAGAACGGCGCGCCCACCGAGATCTTGTGGTTGAACACCATGTCGGCGATCAGCGGATACAGGGTCCCGGTGATGATCACCGCCGCGGCGCTACAAAGGAAAATGTTGTTCACCACCAGCGCGCCTTCGCGCGAGAGCGGCGAGAACAGGCCGCCCGGCGACAAGATCGGCGCCCGCAGCGCGAACAGCAGCAAGCTGCCGCCGATCACGATCGCCAGCAGCACGAGGATGAACACGCCGCGCTCCGGATCGTTGGCGAAGGCGTGCACCGAGTTCAGTATGCCAGACCGCACCAGGAAGGTACCGGACAGCGACAGTGCGAAGGTGCCGATCGCCAGCAGCACGGTCCAGACCTTCAGCGCCTCGCGCTTCTCGACCACGATCGCCGAGTGCAGCAGCGCCGTGCCGGTCAGCCACGGCAGCAGGCTCGCATTTTCGACGGGGTCCCAGAACCAGAAGCCGCCCCAGCCCAGCTCGTAATACGCCCACCAGCTCCCCAGCGCGATGCCGCTGGTCAGCAGACACCAGCTCGCCAGCGTCCAGGGCCGCACCCAGCGGCCCCAGGCGGCATCGACCCGCCCCTCCAGCAGGGCGGCGACGGCAAAGGCGAACGGCACGGCAAACCCGACATAGCCCGAGTAGAGGATCGGCGGATGGAAGGCGAGGCCGGGGTCCTGCAGCAATGGGTTCATATCTTGCCCATCAAACGGCGGCGGCCAGAGCCGGGTGAACGGGTCGCTCGCGAGCAGGCAGAACAGCAAGAACCCGACCGACGTGCCGCCGAGCACCCCGATCACCCGCGCCCGCAGCGCCGAAGGCAGCCCGCGCCCGAATGCCGCGACGGCACCGCCGCATAGAGCCAGGATCAGAACCCAGAGCAGGATGGAACCCTCATGGTTCCCCCAAGTCCCGGTGATCTTGTACAGCAGCGGCTTCAGCGTGTGGCTGTTCTCGGCCACGTTGAGCACGGTGAAATCGTCGTTTACGCTGCTCCAGACGAGAGCGGCCGCCGCCGCAACCAGCGCGATGAGCTGCGCGGTCGCCAGCGCCGGCGCCGCGGACATCAGTCGCGCGTCCCGTTTGTGCGCGCCCCAGATCGGCAGCACCGTCTGCGCGATGGCGATCGCGCAGGCCAGCGCCAGCGCGAAATGGCCAAGTTCGGGTATCATGTCACGACCTCCTGCCGGAAGCCGGCTCCAGCATGTTCCAAGTCGAGGCTGGCGGCGGCGCGCCCTGCTCCGGATGCCACTTGCCCGACGCTTTTAGCGCGTCGGCGACGTCCTTGGGCATGTAATTCTCGTCATGCTTGGCCAGCACCTCGCTGGCGCGGAACGTGCCGTCTGGGCGCAGCGCGCCGAGCATGACGGCGCCCGACCCCTCGCGGAACAGGTCGGGAAGGATGCCTTCATAGGTCACGTCGACCGCGCGGCGGCCGTCGGTGATGCGGAAATGCGCAGTCGGCGTGCCGTTATCCGAGCCGCGCTGCACGCTCCCGGCCTCCACCAGGCCGCCGAGCCGCAGCGTCCGCCCAGCCTCGCCCGCATGCGCCGCCAGATCCGAGGGCGAGACGAAAAACACGATATTGTCGCTGAATGCGGTGAGCCCGAGCGCGGTGGCCGAGCCGAGCCCGATCCCGCAAGCCACCACGATCCAGAGCCGGCGGCGCTTTCGGGTCATACGCTCTCCCGTTTGTCGATGGCCGCCAACCGCCGCCGCGCCTGAATTAGCCGCAACCGGGCCAGCACGGCAAACACGACCGGGACGCCGGTGCCGAGGACATATGAGGCCGCGACGAAGGGAAGATGCGTCATGCCCGCTCCGCCTGCGCCATCAGCAGCCCGCGGATCCGCCGCTCCATCACCGCGGCACGGGTGCGCGCCAGCACCAGCGCGATGAAGGTCAGCGTGAACCCGAGCGTGCACACCAGCAGCGGCCACAGCATGTCGATATGCATGCCCGGCGCCCCGGTCAGCGTGATGGTTGCCGGCTGATGCAGCGTGTTCCACCAGTCGACGCTGAACTTGATGATCGGCAGGTTGATCACGCCGACCAGCGCCAGGATCGCCGCCGCCCGCGCGCCGCGCACCGGGTCGTCGAACGCACGGATGACGGCGATGTGCCCGAGATAGAGGAAGAACAGCACCAGAACGCTGGTCAGCCGCGCATCCCACACCCACCAGGTGCCCCACATCGGCTTGCCCCACAGGCTGCCGGTCGCCAGGCACAGCCCGGTGAACCCGGCGCCCACCGGCCCAATCTCGGCCGCCGCCAGATCGGCCAGCGGATGCCGCCAGACCAGCGACGAGAACGAGCAGAGCGCCAGCCCGAAATACCCGGCCGAGGCCAGCCAGGCCGACGGGACGTGGATATACATGATCCGCACGCTATCGCCCTGCTGCCAGTCGGCGGGCGAGAAGAACAATCCCCAGACCAGCCCGGTGACCGTGAGCACCAGCGCCGGCCAGGTGAACCAAGGCTGCAATCGGGCAGCCAGGCGAAGGAATCGCCCAGGATTGGCGAAGCGGTGCAGCGAGCGCGACGGGCGCGCGGGGAGTGCGGTGGCGTCCACGCGGCCAGGATAGCACGCTCCCGCCGACTTGTAAGTCGGTGTAAGGTTAACTGCGTGTAGGCTTTTGCCGAAGTGTCATGCATTGTGGACACTTTTCAGCCAAGGGAAAATCCGTGCAGTGCTGGCTGGTGAAAACCGAACCTGACGCCTTCAGTTGGGATCAGCAGGTGGCCAACGGCGTCGAGCCCTGGACCGGCGTGCGCAGCCACCAGGCCAAGAACAACCTCGCGGCGATGAAGCAGGGTGACCGCGCCTTCTTCTACCATTCCAACATCGGCAAGGAGATCGTCGGCATCGTTGAGGTGGTGCGCGAAGCCTACCCCGACCCGTCGGCCGAGTCCGGCAATTGGGTCTGCGTCGATATGCGCGCGGTCGGACCCATGCCCCGCCCGGTCACCCTCGCCGAGATCAAGGCCGACCCGGCGCTCAAGGGAATGGCGCTGGTCCGCTACTCCCGCCTCTCCGTCGGCCCGGTGAGCCCTGAGGAATGGGACTACATCCTCAAGCTCGGTGGCTGGCAGGGTCGGAGCAGGGCTTGAAGCCTTGCCGCGTGATACGCATATAGCGTAGTATTCGCGCTTGGGTTTCGAGTGGGATTTCGAGAAGAGCGATAAGACGTATCGCGAGCGTGGCTTCGACTTCAACACTGCGTCGCGGGTCTTTCGAGCGGGTTGATACGCGCTGGGATTATGGTGAGATCCGCGTGACAGCGATCGGCGTTGTTGGTTCAAACCTACTGGTCGTCACTTATACCGACCGCGGCATGACGCGGCGGATTATCTCCGCCCGTATCGCAAACAAGAAGGAGCGCAGGTTATGGCTCTCATCCGCACAACCTTAGCTGAAGCTCGGACTCGCGGTCGCATCGACCAGGCAAAGATAGACGCGACGACCGAAGAGGACATCGAGCGCCACATGCGCGAAGATGGACAGACCGAGGATCTCTCCGAAGCGAAACTGCGCCCGTCTTATCCGGCCGCCTTCGTTCGCAAGAAGTGGGGCATCAGCCAGGCGCGCTTCGCAGAGGTGATTGGCGTGCCGGTTGGCACGCTTCGCAACTGGGAGCAGGGCCGCGTCTTCCCTGACGCGGCTGCACGTACCCTGCTGACGGTCATGGCGCGCGAGCCGGAAGCTGTTCTGCGCGCGCTTGAGTTCTCTGGGCAGGCGGACCCAGCCGAGACTGGTGTGCGTTCGCGCAGGACTGTAGGATTTCGGTAAGAAAACGCCGAGGGAACCGCCGTGACCGACCAGCTCTTTCCCGTTCCGCCGGAAATCGCCGCACACGCGATCCTCAATGCCGGGCAGCGGCAAGCCTGGGTCGAGCGCGCCATCGCCGACCCCGAGTCCTATTGGCGCGACCAGGCCAAGCGCGTCGCCTGGATGCGCGAGCCCACCCGCATCCGCAACGCCAGCTTCACCGGCGATGTCAGCATCAAATGGTACGAGGACGGCACGCTGAACGCGTCGGCCAGCTGCCTCGACCGCCACCTCGCCGAGCGCCCCGACCAGGTCGCGATCATCTGGGAGGGCGACGACCCCGGCCAGCACGAGACCATCACCTACCGGCAGCTGCATGAGCAGGTCTGCCGCCTCGGCAACGCGCTGCGCGGCCTCGAGGTCAAGCGCGGCGACCGGGTCACGATCTACCTGCCCATGGTAATCGAGGCCGCCGTCGCCATGCTCGCCTGCGCCCGGCTCGGCGCCGTCCACGCCGTGGTCTTCGGCGGCTTCTCGCCCGACAGCCTCGCCAACCGGATCCAGGATTGCGAGAGCACCGTGTTGATCACCGCCGACGAAGGCCGCCGTGGTGGCCGCAAGGTCGCGCTGAAGACCAACGCCGACGAGGCGCTTAAGCAGTGCCCCAGCATCCAGCATGTCGTCGTCGTCGCGGTGACGGGCGGCGCCGTGTCGATGCAAGAAGGCCGCGACCACAGCTATGCAAAGCTCCTCGCCGCTGCCGAGCCCGACTGCCAGCCCGAGGAAATGAGCGCCGAGGACCCGCTTTTTATCCTTTACACCTCCGGCAGCACCGGCAAGCCGAAGGGCGTCGTCCACACCACCGGCGGCTACCTGGTCTGGGCCGCGCTCACCCACCAGCTCGTGTTCGACTACCGGCCAGGCGAGGTCTACTGGTGCACCGCCGATGTCGGCTGGGTCACCGGCCACACCTATATCGTGTACGGGCCGCTCGCCAATGGCGCGACCACGCTGATGTTCGAGGGTATCCCGTCCTACCCCGACAGCTCCCGCTTCTGGCAGGTGGTCGACAAACATCAGGTCAACATCTTCTACACCGCGCCGACCGCGATCCGCGCCCTGATGCGCGACGGCGAGGGCCCGGTGAAGCGCACCAGCCGCCAGAGCCTGCGCATCCTCGGCAGCGTCGGCGAGCCGATCAACCCGGAGGCGTGGCTTTGGTATCACCGGGTCGTCGGCGATGGCCGCTGCCCGATCGTCGATACTTGGTGGCAGACCGAGACCGGCGGCATCCTGATCTCCGCGCTGCCCGGCGCCGTGGCGCTCAAGCCCGGCTCCGCCACCCTGCCGCTGCCCGGCATCGAGCCGGTGCTGGTCGACGGCGAGGGCAAGCGCCTCGAGGGCGCGACCGACGGCAATCTCTGCATCGCCGAGCCCTGGCCCGGCATGATGCGCACTCTCTATGGCGACCATCCGCGCTTCGTGCAGACCTATTTTTCGACCTTCCCCGGCCTGTATTTTACCGGCGACGGCGCCCGGCGGGACGCGGACGGGTATTGGTGGATCACCGGCCGGGTCGACGACGTGATCAACGTCAGCGGCCATCGCATGGGCACGGCCGAGGTCGAGAGCGCCCTCGTACTGCACCCGAAAGTCGCCGAGGCGGCCGTCGTCGGCTACCCGCACGACCTCAAAGGGCAGGGCATCTACGCCTACGTGACCTTGATGGCCGGCGAGGAGCCGAACGAGGCGCTGCGCCGCGAGCTCGTCGCCTGGGTGCGGCGCGAGATCGGCCCGTTTGCCTCGCCCGACGCAATTCAATGGGCGCCGGGCCTGCCGAAGACCCGTTCCGGCAAGATCATGCGCCGCATCCTGCGCAAGATCGCCGCCAACGAGACCGACCAGCTCGGCGACACCAGCACGCTGGCCGATCCGGCCGTGGTGCAGGACCTGGTAGGCAACCGGGTGGGCTAGGGCCGGAGGACCGTCATCCTGAACGGACCGGCGTTGGCTGCGGCGTGGGCGACCGCCTCGTTGGCGTCATCGAGCGCGAATTCGGTGACGGCGTAGTGCGCGAGGTCCAGCAGGCCTGACCGTACAAGCCCGGCCAGCCGGGTAGCGGCATCGGGCTCGTACATCCATTGTCCGCGGATGGTGATGCCGTTGCGCATGATCCACGGATAGGGCAGCTCCAGCCCGGGGCCGCCCAGCATGCCGACGCCGCCCATCAGCACGACCCGGCCATAGGGCCGGACCGCCATTACCGCCGCCCGCGCCACCGTCGCCGCCACGGATGGCGGCAGGATGTCGAGCACGCAATCGATCGGGCCTGGTGCTGCTTGGCGCATCCGCTCCCGGTCGGTGTCCTCGTCGCCGCTCAGCGTGACAGGCCGCAGGCGAGGGCCGAAGCGGCGCGCCAAATCCACCAGTACGGTCTCGTTGCGGCCCGGCGCCACGACGCAGCCCGCGCCCATCGCCAAGGCGACAGCGACGCCAGCGCTGCCGAAATTGCCGGTGGCGCCGCTCACCAGGACCGTCTCGCCCGCCTGCAACCCGGCCGCCAGCAGGCCGCCATAAGGCACCAGCAGTACGTTCAACGCGCACCAGCGCGCCGCATCTTCGGCCTCGAGCGCGCCGATCCGGATCGCGTTCTCCGTCGGCACCAGCATCCGCTCGGCGAACGGGCCGTGATGGAAATGCTTCTGCAGGCGCTGCCCGCCGGCGCCGCGGGCGCTCCAGCCTTGCAGCAAAATGTCGGGCATCAGCGCGTCATCGCGCGAGCGCACCGTAGGGTCGCAGAATACCCAGTCGCCCACCGCGAAGATGCGTCGCGTCCGGTCCGATGGCGCACACCCGGCCAATGGCCCCGCAACCCGGCGCGACGGGCACGTCCAGCAGGTACTTGCGTTCGCCGCTGAACACCTCGTTCGCGTAGGACAGAACCGGGGCAGCCACGACGTCGACCACGACCTCGCCGGTACCCAGGACCGGGTCGGGTAAGGTGCCGATCGCGAGTGGTACACCGAAGGCATTCAGGATGGCAGCGCGCATGGGTTTCTCTCTGCGTTGGTCGACCCATGATGGTGATGCTGGCGTACTGAGGAAGGCCTGGTATTATCCTGGGATTATCGAGTCCCACCCTGAGGCCAGCCGTGTCGAGACCAGATCGGAGCGAGTTCGGCGATTTCCTCCGCTCGCGACGGGCCAGGCTGGACCCTACCGCTCTTGGCCTTCCTACCGTCCGGCGCCGGCGCACGCCCGGGCTGCGGCGCGAAGAGGTCGCCGAGCTCGCCGGCATTGGGATCGATTGGTATATCCGGCTTGAGCAGGGGCGCGCCGTCAGCCCTTCGCTCGCCACCATCGACGCCCTGGCCCGCGCGCTGCGCCTCGCCGACGCCGAGCATGCCCATCTGCGCGCCCTGGCGCGCAATCTCGAGCACCGGTCCTTTGTCCGCGAGAGCGTGCCCGATGCGATGCGCCGCATGGTCGAGAGCCTCGGCCAGCCGGCCTACATCACCGGGCGCCGCTGGGACGTACTGGCCTGGAACGCCGAAGCGGTCGATATCCTGACCGACTTCGCTAATATCGGGGTGGAAGACCGCAACATCCTTCTATGGATGTTCACCGATCCCGACGCACGGCGCTGCTTCGGCGCGAGCTGGGCCGACGAGGCCCGGCGCATGGTCGCGCAGTTCCGGCCCACCCATGATCTGTGGGCTGGGGATCCCGACTTTGCCGCGCTGCTGGCGCGCATCCGGCAGGGCAGCCCGGATTTCGCGCAATGGTGGGAGTCGCACGACGTCCGCAATACCGGGGGAGGCGAGAAGCTGCTGCACCATCGCAGCAAGGGCGTGCAGCGTTTCCAATACGCAACCTTCCAAGCCAATGACGATCCCGGCCTCAAACTCGCCATCTACACTTTGATGTAGCCGCAAGGCCGGCTCACGATCCTGTGAGGGGATCGCATCGGATGTCATCGCACTGCAACACTGCAGACGTTCCTAGGGCATCACCGCCGGGCTAACATTCGCATGTTCCAAAAAGGAGCCGGCTCATGCGACAACTCCAGCGCCCGGTCGCGCCTGCGAAAACGCCACGCCTGGCGGCGATGTTTGGTGCCCTGGCCACCTTGCTGCTCTGCACCCCGGACGCACGCGCCGCGGCAGTGACCCTGAACGAGACCGGTTCCACCCTGATGCTGCCGCTGCTGCAAAGCTGGGCGCAGGGCTACGCCAAGGCCACGCCGGACGTGCAAGTCGCGGCAACCGGGACCAATTCCGGCGAGGGAAGTCGACGCCGTCATCAAGAGCAGCGTGCAATTCGGCGCCTCCGACGCCTACATGTCCGACACGCAGGTGGCCCAGAACCCGGGTTTGCTCAACATCCCGCTCGCCATCTCGGCGCAAACCGTCAACTACAACATCCCGGAGCTGACTGCGGCGCTGAAGCTGAGCGGCCCGGTGCTCGCCGGCATCTATGGCGGCAAGATCACTGATTGGAGCGATCCGGCCATCGCGGCGCTCAATCCCGGCGCAGCCCTGCCGCACCACACGATCGTGCCGATCCGCCGCTCCGATACCTCCGGCGACACTTTCATCTTCACGCAGTTCCTCTCCTTCTCCACCGATGGCTGGGGCGAGGGGCCCGGCTACGGCGAGACGATCGACTGGCCGAAGGTCCAGGGCGAGGTGGACGCGGCGGGCAACGCCGCCATGGTGCAGACGCTGGCGAAAACGCCGTATGGCGTCGCCTATGTCGGCGCCAGCTTCGCCGAAGCGGTCACCCAGGCCAAGCTCGGCACGGCCGAGCTGCAGAACCAGGCCGGCCAGTTCTTGCTGCCGACGCCAGCAACGGTGACCGCAGCCGCCGCCGACCTGACGCCGCGGACGCCGACGGATGAGCGGCTGACGCTGGTGTACGCGCCCGGCGCCAACTCCTATCCGATCATCAACTACGAATACGCCATCGTGCGCAGCCAGCAGCCCAATGCAGATGCGGCTGCCGCGCTGCGCAGCTTTCTGCTGTGGGCCATCACGCCGGGTCAAGGCGCCGACGCGGCCTATCTCGACCCGGTGCATTTCATCGCCCTGCCGATTTCGATCCGCGCGCTGAGTGAAAGCCAGATCGCGAAAATCCACTGACATTGCCGGTCGCG
>CBDIBE010000009.1:0-596586 GCA_965276815.1 Acetobacteraceae bacterium
TGGCCGTGCCGGATGCCGCGCTGCGCCAAGCCGTCTTTGCAATCCCCGCTTTCCAGGGCTCGAACGGCGCGTTCGACCGTGCCACCTTCGAGCAGGTGATGCGCAACAACAACATGACCGAAGCGCGCTTCCTCGACACGATGCGCGCCGACCTCGGGACCCAGCAGCTCGTCGAGGCCGCGTTTGCCGGCGTCACGCCGCCCGACACCTTGGTCAAGCAGATCTACCTGTTCCAGCACGAGACCCGGACCGCCCAGACCGTCACCCTGCCGTTCGCGGCCGCCCCCGCGCCAACCCCGCCCACCGAAGACGACCTGCGGCGCGTCTACGAGAATGACCCGGCCGCCTACACCGCGCCTGCCTACCGCCGCGTCTCGGTCGCGGTCTTGTCGCCGCAAACCGTTGCGCACGACATCGAGGTCAGCGATGCCGATCTGCATGGCTACTACGACCAGCACAAATCCGAATACGTGACCCCAGAAAAGCGCTCGGCCGAGGTTTTGATCGCGCAGGACCAGGCGGCGGCCACCAAGCTCGCCGATGCCTGGCACGGGGGCGCCGACTGGGCGGCGATGCAGAAAGCCGCCACTGACGCCAGCGCCTCGGCCGCCAACCTCGACGACGCGACCCGCACCGAGTTCCCCTCGACCGAGCTTGCCGATGCAGTGTTCGCGGCGACGCCGAACACCGTGGTCGGCCCAGTCAAGTCGGCGTTCGGCTGGCAGATCCTGGAAGTCACCAAGGTGACGCCCGGCAGCGAGCGCACGTTCGACCAGGTCAAGGACGAAATCCGCACCAAGATCGCCCAGGACCGGGCCGTCGACATGGTTTACGACCGGGCGAACAAGCTCGAGGACGCGCTGTCTGCCAGCACGCCGCTCGATCACCTGCCGGGCGATCTGGGCCTGGCCGGCGTCAGCGGCACGCTCGACGCGCAGGGCAACACGCCGCAAGGCGAGCCCGCGCCGATCCCGGGCACCGGAGCACTGCGCGAGGCGATCATCAAGGCCGCTTTCTCGCAAGCCAAGGGCGAGGCGCCGCACATGATCGAGGGGCCGAACCAATCCTATTTCGCGGTCTCCGTCGAGGACGTCACCGAGCCCAAGCTAAAATCGTTCGAGGAGGTGCAGAACCAGCTCCGCGCCGATTACGACCACGAGCGCCGGCACCACGAGCAGGACGAGGTGGCCGCGAAGCTGATGACCTTGGCGAACGCCACCGGCTCCCTCGTCGACGCGGCGAAAACCGACGGCCTTACCGTGCAGCAAACCCCGGTGATCTCGCGCGGCGCCACGCCGCCCGGCGTTCCCACGCAACTGCTCGACCCCGTTTTCGCTCTGAAGAAGGGCGAGACCACGATGGTGGAGACGCCGGACGGGTTCATCGTCACCCGCCTCGACCAGGTCCAAACCCCTGACCCGGCCACCGACCCAGCCGGCACCGCCGCCATCCGCCAGGCGCTCACCCGGTCGCTGCAGCAGGATGTCGAGATCGTCTTTGCCTCGGCGTTGCGCGACCGCGAGCAGCCGCGGGTCAATCGCACCTTGTTCGAAAGCATCGTTCAATGAACGCGATCGCTTCCCCGACCCACGCGGCATTCCGCGCAGGCTATGAGGCGGGGCGCGGCACCTTGATCTGGACCACCGGCGTCGCCGATCTCGAGACGCCGGTCGCAGCCTACATGAAGATGGCCGCCGGGCGCCCGAATTCCTTCCTGCTCGAGAGCATCGAGGGCGGCTCCGCGCGCAGCCGCTACTCTATTATAGGGATGGCGCCCGATCTCGTTTGGCGCTGCCGCGGCGGCGTGGCGGAGCTCAACCGCAACGCCCGCTCGGCGCCGCACGCCTTCGTGCCGGAGCCAGGCCGCCCGCTCGACAGCTTGCGAGCGCTGATCGCGGAAAGCCGGATGGATCTGCCGGAGCATCTGCCGCCGATGCTGGGCGGCCTGGTCGGCTATCTCGGCTACGACATGGTGCGGCAGATGGAGCGCCTGCCGGACAAGAACCGCGACGAGCTGGGCTTGCCGGAAGCGCTGCTGCTCCGCCCGTCGATGTTCGCCGTGTTCGACAATGTGCGCGATGAGCTGACCCTGGCGGCGCCGATCTACCCGCAGCCGGGCGTTTCCGCCAGCGCGGCCTGGGAGGCGGCGCAGGCGTCGCTCGCCGAGGCGGATGCCGCGCTGATGCGACCGCTGCCGCATGCCGTGCCGCCGGTCGCGCTGCCGCCGCAGCCGGAGCCCGCGTCGAACATGAGCCGCGACCAGTTCATGGCCGTGGTCGCGCGGATGAAAGAGTATATCGAGGCAGGCGACGCGTTCCAGATCGTCCCGAGCCAGCGCTTCTCGGCGCCGTTCGCCTTGCCGCCCTTCGCGCTGTATCGGGCGCTCCGCCGGGTCAACCCGGCGCCGTTCCTGTTCTTCCTCGATTTCGGCGGGTTCGCCGTGGTCGGCAGTTCGCCGGAAATCCTGGTCCGGCTGCGCGACGGCACCATCACCCTGCGGCCGCTGGCCGGCACCCGCCCGCGCGGCGCGACCCGCGAGGAAGACCTGCTGCTGGAAGCCGATCTGAGCAGCGATCCCAAGGAGCGGGCGGAGCATTTGATGCTGCTCGATCTGGGCCGCAACGATGTCGGCCGGGTCGCCGAGCTGGGGACGGTCCGGGTGACGGAGAGCTTCGCGGTCGAGCGGTTCAGCCATGTCATGCACCTGTCGTCCACGGTCGAGGGCAAGCTGCGGCCGGGGCTGGACGCGCTGGACGCGCTGATCGCATCTTTTCCCGCCGGGACCCTGACCGGGGCGCCCAAGATCCGCGCGATGGAGATCATCGAGGAGCTCGAGCCGACGCGGCGCGGCATCTACGCCGGCTGCATCGGCTACTTTGCCGCCAACGGCACGATGGACACCTGCATTGGGCTACGCACCGCGGTGGTCAAGGATGGCACGATGTATGTGCAGGCAGGCGGCGGCGTTGTCGCCGACAGCACGCCCGCGGGCGAATACACAGAAACGCTGCAGAAATCCCGCGCCCTGTTCCGCGCCGCCGAGGAAGCCGTGCGCTTCGCGGCGCTGAAGGCCTAGGTGAACCCATGATCCTCCTTATCGACAACTACGACAGCTTCACCTTCAACCTCGTCCACTTCCTCGGCGATCTCGGGGCGGTCTGCGACGTCCGCCGCAACGACGCGCTCACCGCGGCCGAAGCGATGGCGCTCGAGCCCGAGGCGATCGTGCTCTCGCCGGGTCCCTGCACGCCGAACGAGGCTGGCATCTGCCTCGACCTGATCGAGGCCGCCGCGGGCCGCATCCCGCTGCTCGGAGTCTGTTTGGGCCACCAGGCGATCGGCCAGGCCTTCGGCGGCGACGTCGTGCGTGGGCCCGTGCCGATGCATGGCAAAGTCAGCGGCGTGAGCCATGCTGGGTCCGACGTGTTCGAGGGGCTGCCCAGCCCGTTCCAGGCGACCCGCTACCACAGCCTCATCGTGGAACGCTCAACCTTCCCCAGCTCGCTGGAGGCGACCGCCTGGACCGAGGACGGCATCATCATGGGCCTGCGGCACCGCGCGCTGCCCATCTTCGGTGTGCAGTTCCATCCCGAGAGCATCGCCTCCGAACACGGCCACGCGCTGCTCGCCAACTTCCTCGCCATCGCCCGCTTCTCGAATCAACCCGCCAAAGCGGCTTGATGACGACGCTGAAGCCCGTCCTGGCACGGCTGGCCCAAGGCGAAACCCTCTCCGCCGACGAGTCGGAAGCCGCGTTCGGCCTGGTCATGTCGGGCGAGGCCACGCCGGCGCAGATCGCCGGCATGTTGATGGCGATGCGCGTGCGCCGCGAGACCGTGCCGGAGCTGACCGGGGCGGTGCGGGCGATGCGGGCGCGCATGCTGGCCATCGAGGCGCCGCCGGACGCCATGGACGTCTGCGGCACCGGCGGCGATGGCGCGGGCACGCTCAACGTGTCGACTGCCGTCACTTTCGTCCTCGCCGGCGCCGGAATCCCAGTGGCCAAGCACGGCAATCGCGCGCTCACCTCGCTCACCGGCGGGGCCGACGTGCTCACCGCGCTCGGCGTGGACATCGACGTTCCGGCCGAGCGCCTGCAAGCGGTGCTGGAGGAGGCCGGCTGCGTCTTCATGTTCGCGCCCCGGCATCACGCTGCGTTGCGCCATGCGGCCGGGCCCCGTGTCGAACTCGGAACCCGAACTATCTTTAATCTGCTCGGGCCGCTCGCCAATCCGGCCCGCGTGCGGCGCCAGCTCACCGGCGTGTTCGACCCGGCCTGGGCCCGGCCGATGGCCGACACTTTGCGTGAACTGGGCACGGAGCGCGCCTGGATCGTGCACGGGCAGGGTTTGGACGAGTTGACGGTGGCCGGGGAGAACAAAGTCGTGGCGCTGGACCAAGGCCGCATCAGCGAATTCACCGTCGAGCCCGGCGACGCCGGACTGGGCACGAGCCCGATCGCGGCCATCAAAGGCGGCGGCGCCGAAGTCAACGCGAAGGCGCTCCTCGAACTGCTCGAGGGCGAAGCCAGCGCGTATCGCGATACCGTGCTGCTGAACGCGGCGGCGGGGCTGATTGTCGCCGGCAAGGCCGAGACCCTGCCGGACGGCGGCGAAATCGCCGCACGCGCCATTGATGACGGTTCGGCCTTGGCGGCGCTGCACAGGCTGCGGCGCGCGACCGCGCCGGTCGGAGTCTGAGCGATGGATGAGGAGATGCCCGGCGCTCTCGCGCAGATCTGCGCCGGGACCCTTGCTGAAACCAGCCGCCGGCAAGCCGCGCTGCCGCTGGCCCAGATCAAGACCAAGGCCTCCCGCGTGCGCGACGAGCCACGCGCATTCGGATTGGCGCTCAAGCAAGAGGTTGCCAGTGGCGGCGTCGGCCTGATCACCGAGATCAAGAAGGCCTCGCCCTCGGCCGGGATGATCCGCCCCGATTTCGACCCGCCTGCCCTCGCCCGCAGCTACGCGATCGCTGGCGCCACCTGCCTCTCGGTGCTGACGCACGGCCCATATTTCGAAGGCGCTCCCGAGCACCTGCGGGAAGCTCGCGGCGCGGTCACGCTACCGGTGCTCCGCAAGGATTTTATGCTGGAGGCTTGGCAGATCTACGAAAGCCGGCTGATGGGCGCGGATTGCGTCCTGCTGATCATGGCCGCACTGACCGACCAGCGAGCCCGCGAGCTGGAGGAGCTGGCCCGTGCGCTCGACATGGACGTGCTGGCCGAGGTGCACAACCGGCGGGAGCTGGAGCGGGCGCTGGGCCTGGAGACGCCGCTGATCGGTATCAACAACCGCAATCTCAAGACGTTGGACATTTCGCTTGAGACGACGGAGGAACTTGCGCCGCTCGTTCCGTCAGATCGCTTCATCATCGCCGAGAGCGGCATCCGCACGCACGCCGACCTGGTTCGGCTGTGCGATGCCGGCGCCCGCTGCTTCCTCGTGGGCGAGACGCTGCTCCGGCAGCCCGATGTCGGCGTGGCCACGCGCGCCTTGCTCGGCAAATGAGCGAGCTGACGCATTTCGATGCAGAGGGCCGCGCCGTCATGGTGGACGTTTCGGGAAAGGCCGAGACGTCGCGCACTGCGACTGCCCGCGCCCTCGTCCGCATGGCGGCGGAGACGCTGGCGTTGATCCGCTCCGGCCAGGCCAAGAAGGGTGACGTGCTCGGCGTAGCCCGGATCGCCGGGATCATGGCCGCCAAACGCACCGCCGAGCTGATCCCGCTCTGCCATCCGCTGCCGATCGCTGCGGTCACGCTCGACCTGGCGCCGGAAGAAGGCGGGATCGGGATCGAGGCGACCGTGCGCACCACAGGCCGCACCGGCGTGGAGATGGAGGCGCTGACCGCGGCGAGCGTGGCCGCGCTCACCGTCTACGACATGTGCAAGGCGGTGGATCGCGGGATGCGGATCGAGGGGCTGCGTGTGGTGCACAAGGCTGGCGGCAAGTCCGGCGAGTTCCGGCAGAAATGATCTCGGTCGAGGAGGCCCGGGCGCGGATCCTGGCCAAGCTGCGGCCGGTTGCGACCGAGACCGTCTCCCTTACCCAGTCCTGGGGCCGCGTCCTGGCCAGCCCGGTCGAAGCGCGCCGCACCCAGCCGCCCGGCGACGTGTCCGCGATGGACGGTTACGCCTTGCGGGCCGAGGATGCCGGGCCTTGGACCGTGATCGGCAGCGCGCCGGCGGGACACCCGTTCACCGGCCGGGTCGGCACTGACGAAGCGGTGCGGCTGTTCACTGGCAGCCTGATCCCGGAGGGCGCGGACGGCGTGGTGCTGCAGGAGGACGCTGACCGGAACGGCGCCCGGCTCACCCTCCGCGAGCTGCCGAAGATCGGCCAGCACATCCGCCGCGGTGGCGGCGATTTCCGCTGCGGCGACACGCTCGTCGCGTCCGGCATCCGGCTGGGCGCCCGCGCCGTCGGGCTGATCGCCGCGGCCAACCATCCCTGGGTGACGGTGCATCGGCGTCCGCGCATCGCCATCCTGGCCACTGGCGACGAGATCGCGCTGCCCGGCGATCCGGTCGGACCCGGCGGCGTCGTCAGCTCCAATGCCCACGCCCTGGCCGCCCTGATCCAGTCGGCCGGCGCCGACCCAGTCGTGCTACCGATCGTGCGCGACAGTGTGGACGCGATCGGGGCGGTGGCCGACCAGCTCGGCGGCATCGATCTGCTGGTGAGCACCGGCGGCGCCAGCGTCGGCGAGCACGATCTGATCCAGAGCGGGCTCGGCGCGCGCGGCTTCGAGCTGGATTTTTGGCAGATCGCCATGCGGCCGGGCAAACCCCTGCTTTTCGGCCGCTTGGCCGGCACGCCGGTGCTTGGCCTGCCGGGCAATCCTGTCTCCGCCTTCGTCTGCGCCACGCTGTTCTTGCTTCCGGCGATCGGCCGCCTGTCCGGCCTGCCGGACGAATCGCCGCCGGTCAGTCCGGCGCGGCTCGCAGTCCAGGTGAAGGCGAACGACCACCGCGCCGACCATCTTCGGGCCAAGCTTGCGCTAAACGCCGAGGGCGAGCTGCTCGCGACGCCATTCGACCGGCAGGATTCGTCGCTTTTGCGGCTGTTGACCGAGGCGGACGGCTTGGTTCTCCGGGCGCCGCATGCCCCCGCCGCACCGGCCGGCACTCCCGTTCAGGTGATCCGATTGGACCGCGCGCTGCTCTGATTGTTGACGTCGCGTTCGATTCTACCATAGAACGCCTCAGTTGCCAGTTTGTTCCGATTCGCTGGCTGCGGAGGTAATGAAGCCATGTTGACGCGCAAGCAGCACGAGTTGCTGATTTTTATCGACCGCCATCTGAAGGCGACCGGCTTCTCTCCCAGCTTCGAGGAGATGAAGGAGGCGCTGCAGCTCCGATCCAAATCCGGCATCCACCGGTTGATCTCGGCCTTGGAGGAGCGAGGTTTCCTGCGCCGGCGGCATCACCGGGCGCGCGCGCTCGAGGTGACGCGGCTGCCTAATGAACCGTTTGATCGGCCGGAGGCCACGTCCGCCCCCGCACCGCCGCCGACTTTCACGCCGAACGTCATCCGCGGCGATTTCGGCAGTCGCCTCTCCGGGGTGCGGGCCGCGAACGAGGCGGGGGCGATCCAATTGCCGCTTTATGGCCGGATCGCCGCCGGGCTGCCGATCGAGGCGTTGCGCGACCAGGGATCGTCGATCGAGGTGCCGATGGCGCTGCTCGGCAATGGCGAGCACTACGCGCTGGAAGTAGACGGCGACTCGATGGTCGACGCCGGGATCCTCGACGGCGACACGGTAATCATCCGCAAGGGCGACCTGGCCGAGAACGGTCAGATCATCGTCGCCTTGGTCGATGAGCGCGAGGTCACGCTCAAGCGGCTCCGCCGGCACGGCAAGTCAATCGCGCTCGAGCCTGCCAACACGACCCACAAGGTGCAAATCGTGCCAGCGGACAAGGTCAAGGTGCAGGGTAGGCTAGTGGCTCTGTTACGAAAATACTAACCGGCCTTTGCCATTTCGCGTCGTGCGACAGCGAGGTCATGCGCGGTTTGCAAGTTCATCCACAGTTCGGCACTCGTGCCGAACTGCTTTGCAAGCCGGAGCGCAGTATCGGCGGTGATGGTCCGTTTGCCGTGCAGGATCGCCGTGATCCGGTTCGCCGGCACTCCCGTGACCTTGGCGAGTGCGTAGGCGGAAATCCCGGCCGGCTGCATGAACTCGTGCAACAACACCATTCCCGGACGGGTTTGTTCGATCGTCAGGCCGCTATCCACGTCAGAAAAGTCGATGCGATAAAGATCTTCTCGACGGATCGCCATTCCCGCCTCCTCAACGATAATCCACGACTTCCACATCAAACGCGTCGCCCAACCTCCAGACGAAGCACACTCGCCATTGGTCGTTTACCCGAATGCTATGCTGGCCAGCACGATCGCCCTTCAACAGTTCCAATCGGTTGCCAGGCGGCGCTTCCAGGTCGTCGAGGGTCACCGCGGCGTCCAGCAAATCAAGCTTGCGGCGGGCTGAGCGGGCGAGCTCGGTTGCAACGCCTTTGGGCACCCTGCCAACGAAGATCGCCGCCGTCCGCTTGTCGACGAACGTCCTGATCACTCCTTTACGCTACGCGTAATTACGTGTTGCGTCAATAGTGTTGACGACCTACCCTGGGGCAAGCCAGCCTCTTCTCGGGAGGACACCCCATGCGATGGACCGTCATTCGCGGCAGCAGCCTGGAGAAAATGCCCTGGCGCAATGGCCACGGCACCTCCCGCGATATCGTGACCAGGCTGGGCCGCGACGGCGCCCTGCTCTGGAAAGTTGGCATCGCCGACCTCGTCGCCGACGCGCCGTTCTCGCATTACCCGCACTGCGACCGGATCTTCCTGCCGACCGCGGGAGATCCGCCCGTCGAGCTTTCTTTCGATGACGGCGGTTTTCAGCCCTGCCCGCTCCTCGTGCCCCAGCGCTTCCGAGGCGAACAGGCCGTGCGTTGCCGGGTCAACATGCCGGGCCAAGCGTTCAACGCGATCGCTGACCGGCGGCACTGCACGGCGACGCTGACCGTCCTGCGCCTCGAGGCCGGCGACCCGGTCGAGGTCCCCGACGCGCCCGAGATCGTCATTCACTGCCTGCACGGCAAGTTGGCCGCCGCCGGCGACCTGCTCGAGCCCGGCGATTCGCTGCTCGGCCCCGGCGCGCCCTCACCTGCTGCCGCCGCGGAGAATTCGACCGTGATCCTCGTCACCATCCAGCCGACCCCGTAATTCGGCATCGCGCTTGCATGCGTGTTCGAAGAGGTCCGCTCCATCCCGGTCGAGGATCTGGTCGGCGGATTGGATAAGACCGGCGGCTTCCCGCTCGCGCTGAAAATCCCCGGTGCTGATCAAACTCACTCTTTGATCGTATCTTCGAACGAGAGCAGCGCCTCTGCTCCCGGGTCGCTACGGAGAGAGTGCTCGAGCACCTCGATCGCGGCTCATTATCCGAGCCCGCGGAAGTTGCGACGTTGCGCGAGATCGCTACTCCGCTGCCGCAGGCAGCTCCTCGACCGGCGCCATCGGCAGGTTCGGCACCGAGCGCCGCGGGGCCGGGACCCCGGCCACCCAGGGCCGCTGGCCGCGATCGGCGCGATCGGAAAGGTCGCGCACGCGCCCATCCTCGATCCAGACCGCGTGCGCGCCGTCGCGCCAGACGGTGAAGCGATCCAGCAGGCCGACCCCGGACGGGCACTTGCCGCGCGAGGGCTCGGCGGAGACGAGGAGGGCCGCGCCCGCGCAATCGCGTGGCGGGAAGGCGTCGCGCGCGAGGAGCACCGGACCGAGCCGGCACTCGCTCGCGTCGCACTCCGTCGGCTGCCCCTCGCGCAATGGCCGGAGCGGGCCGGAGGCCAGATGGTTCTGCCACTCCTCCAGCACGAATTTTGACGCGCCGGGCTCCGATTGCAGCCAATAGGCACCCTCGGATCGTACCGCGATCAGCCGCGCGTCGTCCGAAACCAGCAGGTCGGGCAGCGGCACGGCCAGCGGCGAGAACAACCCGGCGAGCATCGGCGCGAGGCCCAGCAGCCGCCAGCGCGTTCGCCACAATCCCAGCCAAGCAAGCCCCAAGCTGAACACGACCAGCCCCCACCCCGGCATCGGCGGGACCGCGACGGTCGCAGCCGGCCAGGCGGAGACGGTCCGGCCGACCCAGAGGATCGCCTGGACCCCCAACCCCATCGGCAGCAGTGCCACCTGCTCGAGCCCGAACGGCATCAGCGCGAGCGCCAGCAGCCCGGCCGGCATGACGATGATCGCCGTCAGCGGCACGGCGACGACGTTCGCCACCACGTAATACAGCTGCGCGTGCCCAAAATGATACGCCGCGAACGGCGCGGAGGCCGTGCCCGCGAGGAGGCTGGTCAGGACGAGCATCGCCAGGTGCAGCGCCGCGCGGCGGCGCCAACCCTCGCCGTAAAGCCGGGCCAGCAGCGGCCGCAGCGCTTCGTAGCCGGAGATCAGCGCCAGCACCGCGGCAAAGCTCATCTGGAAGCTCACGCCGACCACCTCGTTCGGCGCGAGCAGCATGATCGCCATCGCCGCCAGCGCCAACCCGCGCAATGACAGGGCGCGGCGGCCGATCACCAGCCCCAGCGTCACCAGGCTGGCCATCGCAAAGCTGCGGATCACCGGCACGTGCGCGCCGACCATCAGCATGTAGCAGAACCCCGCCCCGAGCGCCGCGACCGCCGCCATGGCTTTCGTCGGCCAATGCAGGGCGGCGCGCTCCCAGCACGCCAGGCCGAGCCGGGTCGCCCCGAACACCAGCCCCATCACGATCCCAATGTGCAGCCCCGCCACTGCCAGCAGATGCGCCAGCCCGGAATCCCGGAACGCCGCCCGGTCCGCCTCCGGGATGGCGACGGTGCTCCCGGTCAGGAACGTTGCCGCGATCGCGCCCGGCGGTCCGGCGATCCCGGCCATGACGCGCCGCCCGACCGCGTCCCGCGTCGCCTGGATCCACGCCGCCACGCCCGAGGGCGGACGGTGCTCGAGCACGACGACCGGGTTCAGCGCCGTGCCACCGCCACCCAGCCCGGCGAAGAAGGAATCGCGCTGCTGATCCCAGGCTCCCGGATAGGCGGGCGGCGCTGGCGAGCGCATTAATGCACGAACCCGCACCGCATCGCCCGCAGCGATCGCGGTCTCGTCGCCCCGCTTCAACCGGACGCGCAAGCGCCGATCGAGCGGAGGCTCATCCCCCAACCGCACATCGGAAAGCACCAACCTGCGGCCGTTGGGCAGGATGTCGACACCGCGCACCGTCCCGGTCATCACCACGGCTGTCCGCGGCAGCGCCGGCATCGGCACGGCGCGCCAGGTCGTCGCCTGCGCCGAAAGGAAGCCGAGCGAGGCCGCCAGCCCGGCCAGCGCGGCCGCCCGAGCCGGAAAACTTGCCCATGCCGGCACGCAGAGCAAAACGAACAGCAGTGCTGCGGCCAGCCCCGCCCACCAGACCGGCTCCGCGCCCAGCGCGAAATAGAGCAACACGCCCGCGCCCATGCAGACTGGCAGCCAAGGCACGAACCGCCCGCGCTCCGCCTCCGCCCAGGCGCGCCACCCGCTGGCCAGCCAAGCGACCCGGCTCTCTGCCCCAATTGCAACCGCCTGTTGCATCGTGCCTCCTCAATACACGGTGCTTAGCAGACTCTTCCTCCCCCAGCACAGCATGTTAGAGACACGCCCATGCCTGTCCGCACGCGCTTCGCCCCCAGCCCGACCGGCTTGCTGCATATCGGCAGCGCCCGGTCCGCCCTGTTCAACTACCTGTTCAGCCGTCACCACGGCGGCGAATACCTGCTTCGCATCGAAGACACCGACAAAGGACGCAGCACCGAGGCCTTCACCCAGGCGATCTTGGAAGGCCTGGCTTGGCTCGGCCTCTCCCCCGACGAGCCGCCCGTCTTCCAGTCCACGCGCGAGGCGCGGCACGCCGAGGTCGCCCGCGCCATGCTGGCCAGCGGCCACGCGTACTATTGTTACTGCACGCCCGAGGAACTGCGCGAGATGCGCGAGCGCGCCGTGGCAGAAGGCCGGCCGCCCCGCTACGACGGGCGCTGGCGCGACCGTGACCCGGCCGAAGCGCCCCCCGGCATCCCGCCCGTCATCCGCCTCAAAGCACCGCGCGAGGGCGAGACGGTGGTCAACGATCTCATCCAGGGCCAGGTCCGCGTCGCCAATACCGAGCTGGACGACATGATCATCCTGCGCAGCGACGGCACGCCCACCTATCTGCACGCGGTCGTGGTGGACGACCACGACATGGGCATCACCCATGTCATCCGCGGCGACGACCACCTGACCAACACCTTCCGGCAAATCCAGGTGTTCAACGCAATGGGCTGGGAGTTGCCCGAGTTCGCCCATATGCCGCTGATCCATGGCGCCGACGGTGCGAAGCTGTCGAAACGGCACGGCGCGGTGAATTTGCTGGATTTCCGCGACCAGGGCTTCCTGCCGGAGGCGGTATTGAACTACTTGCTGCGCCTCGGCTGGGGCCATGGCGACGCGGAGATCCTTGACCGGGACGAGGCCATCCGCCTGTTCGACCTCGACGGCGTGGGCCGCTCGGCCAGCCGGATGGACTACACCAAGCTGACCCAGCTCAACGGCGTCTGGCTTCGCCGGGCCGATGATGACCGGCTGACGCGCGACGTGGTCGAGCGCCTCACCAAGGCCGGGCTGGACGCGGAGCCGGCGGGAGATCGTATCCGGACGTTAATGCCTGGCCTAAAAGAGCGGGCGAAGACAATCGTCGAACTGGCTGAAAGCGCTGCTTTCCTGGTTCGCCGGATGCCGCTGGAGTTCGACCCGAAGGCGCAGGCCCTGCTCACGCCGGAGGCCAAGGCGATGCTGCTGCAAGTCGCCAACGCGCTGAGCGAGACCGATTTCACCCCGCCGGCGCTCGACGCCGCGCTCCGCCGCTACGCCGAGGAGGCCGGCCGCAAGCTAGGCCAGGTCGCCCAGCCGCTGCGCGCGGCGTTGACCGGGACGACCACCAGCCCCGGCATCGACGTCACCCTCGCCGCCCTCGGCCGCGACGAAGCGCTCGCCCGTATCGCCCGCGCCGCCGCCTGATGCATTACAGCCATAAGCACCTGCTGGCCATCGAAGGCCTGCATCCACCTGAAATCGCCTATTTGTTGGATCTCGCCGAGAGCTACGTGCTGCTTAACCGCTCCGGCAAGACGCAGCGCGACCTGCTCCGCGGCCGGACACTGATAAACTTGTTCTTCGAGGACAGCACCCGCACCCGCACCAGCTTCGAACTGGCCGGCAAGCGGCTCGGCGCCGACGTCATCAACATGTCGGTCTCGACCAGCAGCGTGAACAAGGGCGAGACCCTGCTCGACACGGCGACCACGCTCAATGCGATGCGCTGCGATCTCTTGGTCGTGCGCCACGACCAATCTGGCGCGCCGAACCTGCTGGCGCAGAAGGTCTCCTCCAGTGTGATCAACGCCGGGGACGGCACGCATGAGCATCCGACCCAGGCCCTTCTGGACGCGCTCACCCTCCGGCGACGCCGGGGCAGCCTGGAAGGGCTGCTGGTGGCGATCTGCGGCGACGTGCTGCACAGCCGGGTCGCGCGCTCGAACATCCATTTGCTGACCACGATGGGCAGCCGCGTGCGCGTGATCGGGCCGCCGACCCTCATCCCGGCTGCCGCGGCCAATCTCGGCGTGGAAGTGTTCCATGACATGGAAGCCGGCCTGGCGGGCGCCGATGTGGTCATGATGCTCCGACTGCAGCGCGAGCGAATGGTGCGCGGCCTCGTCCCCAGCGAGCGGGAATATTTCCGGTTTTACGGCCTGGACCACGCCAAGCTCGCCTTTGCCGACAAAGACGCGCTGGTCATGCATCCCGGCCCGATGAACCGCGGCGTCGAGATCGACAGCGACGTCGCCGACGACCCAGTGCGCAGCCTGATCGGCACCCAGGTCGAAATGGGGGTCGCGGTTCGGATGGCAGTGCTCGACGTGCTTTCCCGCCAGGGCTTGCGGAATGCTTGACCTGCTCATCGAGAACGTCCGCCTTATTGACCCGGCCAGCGAACTCGACCAGCACGGCAGCCTACTGGTCCGCGACGGCCGGATCGCCGATCTCGGCGCCGGGCTGGGCGTCCCAGACGGCGCCGAGCGGATCGATGGCGGCGGCGCGATATTGTGCCCAGGCCTCGTCGACATGCGCGCCACCCTCGGCGAGCCCGGCTACGAATACCGCGAGACGGTCGCCAGCGCCGCCGCCGCCGCCGTCTCGAGCGGCATCACCACCCTCGCCGCCCTGCCCGACAGTCGCCCCGCCATCGACGACCCGGCGCTTGTCCGCCTGATGAAGAGCCGTGGCGAGGAAACGGGGTATGTCACAGTCCTGCCCTACGCGGCGATCACCCGCGGCTGCCGCGGCGAGGAGCTGGCCGAGATCGGCCTGCTGCGCGAGGCCGGCGCGGTGGCCTTCACCGACGGCCAACGGGCGCTCGGCGACGCCCGCCTGATGCGGCTCGCCCTGTCCTACGCCGGCGGCTTCGGCGCGCTGATCATCCAGCATCCGGAAGATCCATCGCTGGCCACTGACGGCGCAGCCACCGAAGGCGAGCAGGCCACGCGCCTCGGCTTGCCAGGGATTCCGGCTGCGGCCGAGGCGATCCTCGTCGGCCGCGACCTGCGGCTTGCCAAGCTCACCGGCGGCAGGCTGCATTTCGCGCATGTCTCGACGGCCGAGGCGCTGGAGCTGATCCGTCGCGCCAAGGCGGACGGGATCGCGGTCACCTGCGACACCGCGCCGCCCTATTTCGACCTGAACGAGACGGCGATCGGCGATTTCCGCACCTACGCCAAGCTGTCGCCGCCGCTGCGCGCCGAGGCAGACCGGCTTGCCGTTTGCGCCGCGCTCGCCGATGGCACGATCGACGCGATCGGCTCGGACCATCAGCCGCGCGACGCGGATGACAAGCGCCTGCCTTTCGCCCAAGCGGCACCAGGGGGCGCCGGGCTCGCGACGCTGCTCGGCGTGACCTTGGCGCAGGTGCATGGCAACGGGCTGAAGCTGATGCGCGCCTTGGCCTTGCTCACCGGCCAACCCGCATCGCTGCTCGCGGCCGATGCTGGCCGCCTCGCGCGCGGCGCGCCGGCGGATCTGTGCCTGTTCGACCTAGACCGCGCCTGGCAAGTCGAAGCCGGCAAGCTCGCCGGCAAGGCGCAGAACACGCCATTCGACGGACGGGCGCTGGAGGGGATGGTGCTCGGCACGTGGAAGGCCGGGCAGCGGGTGTTCGGATGAGCGTCATCTTCGCCATCCTTGTCGGGTACCTGCTCGGCTCCATCCCGTTCGGCCTCATCCTGACCAGTATGGCTGGGCTTGGCGACATCAGGTCGATCGGCTCGGGCAACATCGGCGCAACCAACGTGCTGCGGACCGGGCGCAAGGACATCGCTGCTCTCACCCTGATCCTGGACGCCGGCAAAGGCGTGCTGGCTGCCGTCGCGCTACGCTATTGGGCTGGAGAAGGCCCGGCACTCATCGCTGGAGTAGCCGCGGTCGTTGGCCACTGCACCTCGCCCTGGGTCGGCTTCAGGGGTGGTAAGGGGGTGGCGACCGCTCTCGGCGTCATCCTGGCTTGGGCCTGGCCGGCCGGCATTGCTTGTTTGGCGGTCTGGCTCGCCGCCGCCTACACGACCAAGCGGTCCAGCCTTGGCGCATTGTGTGCAATGGCCGCCGCGCCGATCTTCCTCTGGGTCTGGCACGATCTGTGGGCCGCGCTCGCCGGGCTGGCCGTGGCTGCGATCTCCTATTATCGCCATCAGGCCAATATCGGGCGCCTGCTTGCCGGGACCGAGCCGCGGATCGGCCAAGGAAGGTGAACGGACCCGAGCTTCAAGACCGCCTGCGGCTCGTGCGTACAGAGGGCGTCGGCCCGATCACCTACCGCCGGCTGATGCAGCGATACCGCAGTGCCGAAGCGGCCATCGATGCCCTG
Source organism: Acetobacteraceae bacterium (assembly GCA_965276815.1). Lineage (GTDB taxonomy): Bacteria > Pseudomonadota > Alphaproteobacteria > Acetobacterales > Acetobacteraceae > JAVVHH01. The sequence continues at coordinate 15,985 of CBDIBE010000009.1, forward strand.
CCCATCCTCGCCCGCACCGGCGGCCGCACGGCGCCACTCCGGATACCCGGCCGGCCTGCCGCGGAGCGGGAAATCGATCAGCTTGGCGCGCTTGGCGGGCGGTTCGTGTGCCTGGGCGGCCCGGATTATCCGCAATTCCTGGCCCAGCTGGATTCGGCGCCGCCGATGCTCGCCGTGTTGGGGGACGTAACCGCGCTCAGCGCCCGCGCCGTCGCCATGGTCGGCGCCCGCAACGCGTCCACCAACGGCAAGCGCCTGGCGGAAATCCTTGCCGCCGACCTCGCCGGATCTGGACTGGTGGTCGTCTCGGGAATGGCGCGCGGCATCGACACGGCGGCGCATACCGGCGCGCTGCAGGCCGGACGCACCGTTGCTGCCGTCGCGGGCGGCGTCGACGTCGTCTATCCTCAGGAAAACGCCGCCCTGCAGCGCCGCGTGGCCGAAGGGGGCGCCGTTGTCGCCGAAGCCCCGCTCGGCACTGCGCCGCAGGCCCGCCATTTCCCCCGCCGCAACCGCGTGATCGCCGGCCTGGCACTCGGCGTCATCGTCGTCGAGGCCGCACCGCGCTCGGGCAGCCTGATCACCGCCCGCTTCGCCGCGGACGCAGGACGCGAAATCTTCGCGGTACCCGGCTCGCCGCTCGACCCGCGCTGCCGCGGTTCCAACGACTTGATCCGCGGCGGCGCCCACCTCACCGAGAGCGCGGCCGACGTGCGCGCCAATCTCCCCGATTACTCGGCGACGCCAGTAACCCAAGCCGTCGCCGAGCCTCTGGACGCCTACGCAGACGGCCCGGTTAACACCGATCTGGCCCGCCGCCTCGTCATGGAATGCCTGGGTCACGACCCGACACCGGTTGACGATCTGGTCCGGCGCTGCCAGTTGTCCGCATCGACCGTGGTCGCCGCTTTGTTGGAGCTGGAGTTGGGCGGGCGCTTAGAAATGCTGCCGGGCAACAAGGCGTGCCTGGTCTAAAAAGGATGCCATGACCGACGTCGTCGTCGTCGAATCGCCCGCCAAAGCCAAGACAATCAACAAATATCTCGGCAGTGGCTACACGGTTTTGGCCAGTTTCGGCCATGTCCGCGACCTGCCGCCGAAAGACGGCAGCGTGCGGCCCGAGGAAGGCTTTGCCATGGACTGGGCGGCCGACGAGCGCGGCAACCGCCAGGTTTCTGCCATCGCCAAGGCCGTCAAGGGCGCCGACACCCTCTATCTTGCCACCGACCCGGACCGCGAGGGCGAGGCAATCTCCTGGCACGTCCGCGCTATGCTCGAGGAGAAGCGGGCGCTGAAGGGCGTCGACGTCAAGCGCATCACCTTCAACGAGATCACCCGCACCGCCATCCGCTACGCCATCGCCCACCCGCGCGAGCTCGATCAGCCGCTGATCGAGGCCTATCTAGCCCGGCGGGCGCTCGATTACCTGGTCGGCTTCACGCTGTCGCCCGTCTTGTGGCGCAAGCTGCCAGGCAGCCGCAGCGCCGGACGGGTGCAATCCGTCGCCCTGCGCCTGGTGTGCGAGCGGGAAGCCGAGATCGAGGCGTTCCGCCCGCGCGAATATTGGACGGTGGAGGCGCTGTTCCATACGCCGGCGGGCGCCCCGTTCACGGCCAAGCTCACCCATCTCGACGGCAAGCGGCTTGACCAGTTCGACCTGCGCGACGAAGCGCGCGCCATGGCCGCCAGGGCGGCGGTCGAGGCTGGCTCGTTCAGCGTCGCGAGCGTCGAGCGCCGCCGGGTCAAGCGCAACCCGCCGCCGCCCTTCACGACCTCGACCCTGCAACAGGAGGCGAGCCGCAAGCTGGGCATGGGTGCGCAGGCGACGATGCGCTGCGCCCAGCAGCTTTACGAGGGCGTGGAGCTGGACGGCGAGAGCACCGGGCTGATCACCTATATGCGGACCGACGGAGTGCAGATGGCGCAGGAGGCGATCCTCGCGATCCGCGAGCACGTCGGCAGTGCCTACGGCCAGGAGTACGTACCCGGCGCGCCGCGCGAATACACCAGTAAGGCCAAGAACGCGCAGGAGGCGCATGAGGCGGTCCGGCCGGTGGATGTGACAAGAACGCCGAACAGCGTAGTCCGCTTTCTCAGCGCCGAGCAGTTCCGGCTGTATGAGCTGATCTGGAAGCGCGCGGTCGCGAGCCAGATGCAGTCGGCCGAGCTCGACCAGGTCGCGGTCGACGTCGCGTCCGGCGGGATCAAGCTGCGCGCCACCGGGTCGATCATCGCCTTCGACGGCTTCCTGAAACTGTATCGCGAGGACGTGGACGACGCGCCGGATGGCGCGGCCGATGACAGCCGCATGCTGCCGCCGATGCGCGAGCGCGACCCGGTCAGCCGCGAGAAAGTCACCGCCGATCAGCATTTCACCCAGCCGCTGCCCCGCTACTCCGAGGCGAGCCTGGTCAAGAAGATGGAGGAGCTGGGGATCGGCCGTCCCAGCACCTATGCGAGCATCCTGACCGTGTTGCGCGACCGCAACTACGTGCGGATGGAGAACAAGCGCTTCGTCCCCGAGGATCGCGGCCGGCTGGTCACCGCCTTCCTCACCAGCTTCTTCGAGCGCTATGTCGACACCGGGTTCACCGCGTCGCTGGAGGAGCAACTCGACGACATCTCCGGCGGCCGGGCCGAGTGGCGCGCCGTCATGGAGGCGTTCTGGGCCGAGTTCTCCCGCGCGGTCGAGCAGACGCGCGAGCTGAAGATCAGCGACGTGCTCGACGCGCTCGACCGCGACCTCGGCGAGCATTTCTTCCCCGCCCGCACCGATGGTGGCGACCCGCGCGAGTGCCCTGCCTGCCATGCCGGGCGGCTTGGCCTCAAGCTCGGCCGGCATGGCAGCTTCATCGGCTGCTCCAACTATCCTGCCTGCCAATACACGCGCCGCCTCGCCATCGAGAATGGCGAGGACGCCGGCGCGACCCTCAAGGAGGGAATGCGCGATCTGGGCCACCATCCCGAGACCGGCGAGCCAGTCACCGTCCGCCGCGGCCCGTTCGGGCTCTATGTCCAGCAAGGCGAGGCCGATCCGGAGGACAAGAAGCGAAAACCGCGCCGCACCGCGCTGCCCAAGGGAGTGGATGGCGAGAGCCTGACCCTGGAGCAGGCGCTCGGCCTGCTGTCGCTGCCGCGGCTGGTCGGCCTGCATCCGGAGCGCGGCGAGCCGATCGAGGCGGGAATCGGGCGGTTCGGGCCATTCGTGCGCATGGGCGCGGTCTACGCGTCGCTCGACCGCGACGACGACGTGCTGGTGGTCGGGCTAAACCGGGCGGTGGACGCGCTGGCCAAAAAATTGGATAGCATTCGATCGATGGGGCCGCACCCGGCGGATGGCGCCCCGGTGGTGGTGCGCAAAGGGCGGTTCGGGCCGTATGCGCAGCATGGCTCGCGGGTGGCGAACCTGCCCCGCGACATGTCGATGGACGATATGACACTCGAGCGGGCGGTGGCGCTGCTGGCCGAGAAGGGCAAGGTGCTCAAGGCCAAGCCGGGCGGCCGGAAAAAGGCGGTGGCGAAGGCCCCGGCCGCGAAAGTCGCGAAGGCCGCGAAGAAACCAGCAAGGAAACCAGCAAAGAAGACTGCGGCATCGCGGGCGAAGCCCAAGCCGGCCGATCGCGCGCCCAAGGCCGGCTGAGGTGAGAACCGAGGCCCCTCCTCTGGTCCGATAGTTTGGCCCGCCGCAAAACGCCAAGCGCGCTGCCGAGCCGGGACAGTATTCGTGCTTTCATCGCCAATGCACCTGGTCGGGTCGGCAAGCGCGAGATTGCCCGGGAATTCGGCATCGGTCCCGAACTGAAAGGCGAATTGCGCGCTCTATTGGGTGATCTCAGCAAGGAGGGCGTCATCGCGCCTGCCGGACATCGCCGGTTCGCCTCGCCGGGGCGCCTGCCCGACGCAACCGTGGTGCGCGTGACCGGCACAGATCCGGACGGCGACGCCATCGCCCGGCCCGTGGATTGGCAGGGCGACGGGCCGCCGCCGATCGTGCTGATGCATCCCGAGCGCCGCGACAGCCCGGCGCTGGCGCCTGGCGAGCGCGTGCTGGCCCGTCTAATCCCGATCGGCGGCGGCAAATATGAAGGGCGCACGATCCGCCGCCTGTCCGACGAGCCCGGCCGCATCGTTGGCGTGTTCCAACCCGGCCCGCAGGGCGGCGGCCGGGTGCAGCCGACGGATCGACGGGCCAAAGCGGATTGGCGCATTCCGCCCGGCGAAGAAGGCGGCGCCGAAGCCGGCGAGATCGTGGTCGCCACTCCGCTGCCGCATACCGGCCTCGGCCTCAAGCCGGCGCGGATCATCGAACGGCTTGGCCGGATGGGCGATGCACGCGCGGTAAGCCTGATCTGCATCCACGCGCATGAGATTCCGCAGGATTTTTCGCATGAGGCGCTCACCGCGGCGGCACGAGCGCGCGCCGTCCCGCTCGGCAAGCGCGAGGATTTGCGTGCCGTCCCGCTCGTCACCATCGACGGTGAGGACGCGCGCGATTTTGACGATGCGGTGTTCGCCGAGTCGGACGGGAGCGGATTCCGCCTGATCGTCGCCATTGCCGACGTCGCCCATTATGTCCGCCCCGGCTCGCCGCTCGACAGCGCCGCCCGCACTCGCGGCAACAGCGTCTACTTCCCCGACCGCGTCGTGCCGATGCTGCCGGAAGCCCTGTCCAACGGGTGGTGCAGCCTGCGCCCGGCGGAGGACCGCGGCTGCCTGTTTGCCGAGATGCGCATCGACGCCTCCGGCCGGAAGACGGCGCATCGCTTCGGCCGCGGCCTGATGCGCAGCGCCGCACGGCTCACCTACACCCAGGCCCAGGAAGCGCAGGACCGCGGCGAGACGCTCGGGCTTGGGGAGGGATTGTCCAAGCTTTACGCCGCGTTTCGCGCGCTTTTAGCGGCGCGGCAGGCACGCGGAACGCTGGACCTCGATCTGCCGGAACGGCAGGTTGTGCTCAAGGAGGGCAAGGTCGAGTCGGTCAAGCCGCGCCCGCGGCTCGACAGCCATCGGCTGATCGAGGAGTTCATGGTCCTGGCCAATGTCGCGGCCGCGGAAGAGCTGGAACGATTGCATCGCCCCTGCATCTACCGGGTGCATGCCCCGCCCTCCGAGGAGAAGCTCGAGTCGCTGCGCACCTTCCTGCACGGGCTCGGCCTCAGCTTGCCGCCGGGCGACGCCCTGCATCCGCGCGACCTCGACCGCCTGCTCCAGAAGGTCGCCGGCACCGAACAGGCCGAGCTGGTCAACGAGGTCGTGTTGCGCAGCCAGAGCCAGGCGGCCTACAGCCCCAACAACATCGGCCATTTCGGCCTGGCGCTCACCCGCTACGCGCATTTCACCAGCCCGATCCGCCGTTATGCCGACCTGCTGGTGCATCGCGCGCTGGTTTCGGGGCTGAATTTGGGCCTGGGCGGGCTCGGCCCGGACGAGGCCGCCGGGTTCGAGGCGATCGCCGAGCACATCAGCGCCACCGAGCGCCGGGCCGCGCAGGCCGAGCGGGACGCGATCGACCGTTACCTCGCCGCCTTCATGGCCGACAAGGTCGGCGCGGTCTTCCCGGCGCGCATCACCGGCGTGCAGCGCTTCGGCCTGTTCGTCGCCCTCGAGGAGAACGGCGCCAGCGGGTTGGTGCCGATGGGCAATTTGCCCGACGACTATTGGATTTACGAAGAAGCCAGCCAATCGCTCTCCGGACGGCGCACGCGGGTGATCTACCGGCTCGCCCAGCGCGTCGACGTCCGGATCGTCGAAGCCAGTCCGCTCACCGGCGGCATGATTTTTCAGTTGATCGCATCAGGCCAGAAGCAAGGCACGGGCCAGAAGCAAGGCACGGGCCAGAAGCAAGACACGGGACGAGGTCGGCCAGGGCCGCCAGCCCGCCGGCGATGAGGCCGGCCATCGCCTTGCTGATCGTTCTCGTGACCGGGCCGGCGGCCTGGGGCCAGCCACGCGACAAATTTCCGACCGATATGGCCAACGCGGTGTTCACCGCCGCCCTCGAATTCATCGCGCCGCGCGCGCTCGACGCCATTACTATCCAGCAGCTAGCGGTCTGGGGCCTGCGCGGGGTCAATACGCTCGACCCGGCGCTGATGCCGCAGCTCGCCGACGGGATCGTGACCCTCCAACGCGGCCCGGACACACTGTTTCGCCGGGCCGCCCCGGCCGAGGCCGATTCGCAGGGCTGGGGCACGCTCGCCTCCGACCTGATGGCGGCGGCCTGGGGCGCATCGCCCACCCTGCAGTCCCAAGGCGGTCAGGCGCTGATGACCAGCTTCTTCGACGAGATATTCAACCATCTCGACCCCTATTCGCGCTACGTGGCGCCGGAGGCCGCCGACGAGGATCGCGCGCGCCGCTCCGGCGAGGCCGGGGCGGGCATCACGGTAAGCAAGGTCGGCGCCAACTTCGTCGTGCAGACGGTGAACGCCGACGGTCCGGCCGCCGACGCGGACATCCAACCGGGTGACCGGATCATCGCCGTGGATGACCAGCCGACCCGCGGCGAGGACCTGGACACCGTGCTCGGCTGGATCAGCGGCATCGAGGGCACCGACCTGGCGCTCACCGTGCGCGGCCGCAACGGCCGCCTGCGCACGGTCGATCTGGAGCGCGAGATCCTGCCGCCGGAGACCGTGTTCACCAGCCGGATCGGGGACGTCGTCCTGGTGCGCATCACCGCTTTTGCCAGCGACACCGATCAGCGGCTCGCGCATGATCTCGAAGATCAATTCGGCAAGCGCGCCGTGCCGCGCGCTCTGGTGCTGGACCTGCGTGGCAATCGCGGCGGGTTGCTCCGTCAAGCTGTCACCGCGACCGGGCTCCTGATCGACTCCGGCATCATCGCCAACACTGCCGGGCGCGATCCGCAGGCCGCTCATGTTTGGGAGGCCGGACCGGGGGGCGCGGCGAAGGGCAGGCCGGTGATCGTGCTGGTCGATGGGCGGACGGCCAGCGCGTCGGAGATCATGGCCGCGGCGATTGCCGGCCTAGGCCGCGGCGTGATCGTGGGCAGCTCGACGCTAGGCAAGGGGCTGGTGCAGACCATCACCACCCTGCCGGATGGCGGCGAGCTGTTCGTCTCGTGGAGCCGCGTCCTGGCCCCTGGCGGCTGGCCGATCCAGGGGTTGGGCGTGCTGCCGCAGGTCTGCACCAGCTTGGGTGCCGAGCAGCTCAACCAAGAGCTCGCCAGCCTGGAGAAGGGCACCTCGCTGATGGAGCCGGCCTTGGCCAGGCACCGCGAGGCGCGCGCGCCGCTGCCGAGCGCCGAGATCGTCGAGCAGCGGAGCGCCTGCCCCGCCGCGGAAGGCCGCGACGCCGATCTGACCGCGGCAAAGTTCCTGATCGCCCATCCGAACGCGTATAACGCTGCCCTGCTTTCGCTTCCGCCCCCTTGACCCGGCCGGGCCGGATGCGCATTTTGCCTGGCTGTTGCGCCCCCGCCCGCCGGGTCTGGGCGTTCTTGTTGTTTTAGGATTGCGGCGATGGCCAAGTCGAACACCGTTCAAATCAAGCTCGTGTCCACGGCGGACACCGGGTATTTCTACGTGACCAAGAAGAACGCTCGCTCGACGACGGGAAAGCTCGAGCTGAAGAAGTATGACCCGGTGGCGCGCAAGCACGTCGCGTTCAAGGAAGCCAAGATCAAGTAGGCGGCGAGCGCCGGGGCGGTTGAGCCTCGGCGGCAGACACCGGAAGGTTTGACGGCTGCGAGCCGGCGGGTTGGTGAACCCGCCGGCTAATTTTTTGACCGGGTCCCGACGCATAACAGAAGCTCACGAAATGCTGAGATAAGGCGAGTTCAACAACACTTTATTCACTTTTCCGAGAGATGATCCCGCAGCGACAAATTGTGGGATCGGTGCATGTGTTGGCCGTAAGCGGGCCAATGGATGGCGGGTCTCCACGTCTCAAGGAGCCGCCACGTGAGCATTGATACTACGGGTCTCGTTGCCAATATTTATCAGAATGGGGAAGTTACGGGTGGAACTACTGAAGCTGCCTATACCTGGCAGCAGTATACATACACCTTTACCGCGTCTGATAGCAGCACGCAGCTCAGCTTTCTGTTCCGGCAAGACCCTGCGTATTGGATCTTCGACGACGTCTCGGTCACCGCGGCCGGCAGCTCGACCAACCTGATCGCTAACCCGGGGTTTGAGGATGGGGGCGACCCGTCAAACGGTTCACAGCCAATCAACTGGTCGATGATCGGCACTCCCGGGCTTTTCGCCGCGGGCACACTTTCGGGCGACAACCCGCACAGCGGAGGCGGCGACTAGTACGACGGAGCCGTCGACGGGTTTGACGGTCTTGCTCAAAGCATCGCGACGACGCCCGGCACGACGTACACGCTGTCCTTCTGGCTTTACAGCACATCGACCCTGGAGGGCAATCAGGCGCCGTCAACCTCACCGGACAGCAGCAGCAGCGTTGAGCAGTTCCTGGTTTATGCCGGAGCGCTGCCGAGCGGCTTCACGGTTACCACGACAACGCCGCCGCCCGCTTCGCCGACGGTGACAACGATCGATGGCAGCGCGACGACGGCTGACAACAACACCACGCCGGTGATCGCGGGCACGGCCTCCTCCGGCACGCCCGTCGGCAGCACGATCACGATTTATGCCGACGGCACCCAGTTGGGCACCACGACCACGACGGACGCCGCGGGCAATTGGAGCTACTCGGCCACCTCGGCGCTCGCCGGCGGGAGCCACAGCATCACCGCGACCGAGACGACCGCCAACGGCACGTCGATCCAGTCCGGCGGCTACAGCCTCTACACCGTCGCGCCGCCGACCATCACCGGCGTCGACGGCGTCGGCGGAAGCCTGGACAACAATAGCAGCCCGGCGATCACCGGCACGGCGACCGGCGCGCCGGTCGGCACCGAGATCACCGTCTTTGATGGCGCAACCGATCTCGGAACCGTCACCACGTCCGATGCGGCTGGCGACTGGTCCCTGACGCCAAGCAGTCCGCTTCCGGAGGGCCCGAACGCGCTGACGGCGACGGCAACGGCCGGCGCCGTCACCTCCGCCGGGTCCACTACCTATCTCGTCACCATCGACACGACGCCCTCCCCTGCCCCGGCGCTGACGCTGGACCCGGGCAGCGATACCGGGACCCTGGGCGACGACCTCACCAGCATCGTCACTCCGACCATCGACGGCACAGGCACCGCTGGCGACACGATCACGCTGTATGACGGTGCGACCGAGGTCGGCACGGCCACGGTCGGCGCAAACGGGAGCTGGTCGGTGGTCAGCTCCGCGCTGGCGGACGGCCTGCACACGCTGACCGCCTTCGACACCGACCCGGCCGGCAACGTGTCGGCGGCCTCCGACCCGCTGGCGCTGACCATCGACACCACGGCCTCGCCCGCCCCCGCCGGACTCACGCTCGACCCGGGCAGCGACACCGGCACGCTGGGCGACGACCTGACCAACGTGGCCACTCCGGCGATCGACGGCACGGGTTCGGCCGGTGACACCATCACGCTGTATGACGGCGCGACCGAAATCGGCACGACAACAGTCGGCGCAGACGGGAGCTGGTCGGTGACCAGTGCGGCGCTGGCGGACGGCATGCACACGCTCACCGCCTTCGACACCGACCCGGCCGGCAATCTGTCCGGCCCGTCCGGCCCGCTGGCGCTGGCCATCGACACCACGGCGTCGGGCGCCCCGGCCGGGCTCACGCTCGACCCGGGCAGCGACACCGGCACGCTGGGCGACGACCTGACCAGCACCATCACACCGACCATCGACGGCACCGGCACGGTGGGCGACACCATCACCTTGTGTGACGGCGCGACCGAGGTCGGCACAGCCACGGTCGGCGTGGACGGGAACTGGTCGGTGACCAGTGCGGCGCTGGCGGACGGCATGCACACGCTCACCGCCTTCGACACCGACCCTGCCGGCAACGTGTCCGTGGCCTCCGACCCGCTGGCGTTGACCATCGACACCATGGCCTCGCCGGCGCCGGCCGCGCTGACGCTGGACCCGGGCAGCGATACCGGTACCCTGGGCGACGACCTCACCAGCGTCGTCACTCCAACCATCGACGGCACGGGCACCGCTGGCGACACGATCACGCTCTATGACGGCGCGACCGAGGTCGGCACGGCCACGGTCGGCGCAGATGGAAGCTGGTCGGTGATCAGCTCGGCGCTGGTGGACGGCGTGCATACGCTGACCGCCTTCGACACCGACCCGGCCGGCAACGTGTCGGTGGCCTCCAACCCGCGCGCGCTGACCATCGACACCACGGCCTCGCCCGCCCCCGCCGGACTCACGCTCGACTCGGGCAGCGACACCGGCACGCGGGGCGACGACCTGACCAACGTGGCCACTCCGGTGATCAACGGCACGGGTTCGGCCGGCGACACCATCACCCTGTATGATGGCGAGACCGAGGTCGGCACGGCCACGGTCGGCGCGGACGGCAAGTGGTCGGTGACCGCCTCCACGCTGGCCGACGGCATGCACACGCTCACCGCCGTGGACACCGACCCGGCCGGCAACGTGTCCACCGTTTCCGACCCGCTGGCGCTGGCCATCGACACCACGGCGTCGGGCGCCCCGGCCGGGCTCGCGCTCGACCCAGGCAGCGACACCGGCACGCTGGGCGACGACCTGACCAGCACCATCACACCGACCATCGACGGCACCGGCACGGTGGGTGACACGATCACCTTGTATGATGGCGCGACCGAGGTCGGCACGACCACGGTCGGCGCTAACGGAAGCTGGTCGGTGACCAGCGCGGCGCTGGCGGACGGCGTGCACACGCTCACCGCCGTCGACACCGACCCGGCTGGCAACGTGTCCGTGGCTTCCGACCCGCTGGCGTTGACCATCGACACCATGGCCTCGCCGGCGCCGGCCGGGCTCAAGCTGGACCCGGGCAGCGATACCGGGTTGCTGGGCGACGACCTCACCAAAGCGACCACCCCGGTGATCACGGGCACGGGCACGGCTGGCGACACGATCACGCTGTTTGACGGCGAGACCGTTGTCGGGACAGCCACGGTCGGTGCCAATGGCAAGTGGTCGGTGACCGCCTCCACGCTGGCCGACGGCGTGCACACGCTGACCGCGTTCGACACCGATCCGGCCGACAACATCTCGGTCGCCTCGGCCCCGCTGGCACTGACCATCGACACCACGGCTTCGCCCATGCCCACCGGGCTTACCCTGAACCCGGGCAGCGACTCCGGCAAGCTGGGCGACGATCTGACCAACGTGGCCAATCCAGTCATCACCGGCAGGGGCACGGCCGGCGACACGATCACGCTGTATGACGGCGAGACCGCGGTCGGCACGGCCACGGTCGGCGCGAACGGCAAATGGTCGGTGACCGCCTCCACGCTGGCCGACGGCTTGCACATGCTGGCCGCCGTGGACACCGACCCGGCGGGCAACGTGTCCGCCGTCGCCGCCCCGCTGATGCTGACCATCGACACCACGGCTCCGGCGGCGCCGACCGCCTTGGCAGTGACGCCGGCCAGCGATAGCGGCGCGGTGGGCGACGACCTCACCAACGTAACCGTCCCGACGATCTCCGGTTATGCCGCGCCGGGCGACACCGTCACCCTCTATGACGGCAAGACCTTGGTCGGCACGACCACCGTCAACGAGAACGGCACGTGGTCGGTGACCACCTCCGCGCTGGCGGACGGCACCAACCCACTGACGGCCTATGACACCGACCCGGCCGGCAACGTGTCCGCAAAATCGGCGCCGCTGGTGCTCGCCATCGACACCGTTGCGCCGGATGTCACCGGGGTGAGCGTCTCGGCCGACGGCACGCTCAGTCTCGGCCAAGCGGTCAGCTTCGCCCTGACGATGAGCGAGCCGGTGATCGTGGCGGGCGGCACGCCGACGTTGACGCTAAGCAACGGCGCGGTGGCGGTCTACGACGCGGCCAATTCCACGCCGGACAGCCTGGTGTTCGACTATGTGGTGGCGGCCGGCGACGACACGCCGACACTCAGCATCGGCTCCGTGAACCTGAACGGCGCCTCGGTAACCGATGCCGCTGGAAACGTGGCCGACCTTTTGGGCGGCGTCAGTGGCTCCATCGGAACGGTGGGCATCACGACCGGCTTCCATCCGTTCGCCGGGCTGGTTGCCAGTAACCCAAGTCCCGACGAGATCCTGACAGTGCAGGTGGCCGTAAAAGAGGATATCCCCGGGGCTTACACCCATCTTGGGATCGGCAGCATGGGCACGGACGGCATCACCTACACGGTGACTGGGACAGCGGCCCAGGTGGACGCCGCGCTGGAGGCGGTCCTGCTTTCGCCCGCGTCAAGCGTGTCGGGGACGGTTGATCTGGTGACCAACATCACAGACCAGGACGGCACCTCCTCGAGCCAGCTTCAGGACACGACCGCGCTCGGCAACGACCTGACTGCGACCACGGCAGGCGAGTTCCTCATGGCCGGGTCCGGCGCGGACACGCTTGCGGCGAACTCGTGGGGCAACACGCTGATCGGCGGGACAGGAAATGACGTGCTGATCGGCAGCTCTCTGGGCAGCACGCTGTTCGGCGGCAGCGGCAGCAGCACCTTCTTCGGCGTCGGAGGCAACACGGTCATCGTGGGGGGCGGCGCGAACGACATGATCGCCGCGCTCGATGGTGACGTGACGGTCGCGACCAAAGCCGGCGGCAACAGCCTGGTCGCGCTGAGCAGCAGCACCTCGGTGCTGTTCAGCCAGGGGAACGACACGATCGTCGGCGGGTCTGGCACTGCGGTGATCCGGGCAACGGGCGACAGCACATTGTTCTACCAGGGATCCGGGTCCTCGGTATTCCTGGGCGGCAGTGGCAGCAGCACCGTGGAGGGAGGCACGGGCAGCGGATCGTTCATCGATGGCGGCACAGGCGGCGGAATGTTCGCCGGCGGCTCGGGCGGGAACAACGTTATCATCGGCGGCCTGCAGAGCAGCACGATCTTCGGCGGCGGCGATGGGGATGCACTGTTCGCGAACGGGTCGGGCGGCACCATCATCGCGGCAGCGAGCGGGAACGAGACGCTGCAGGGGGCGACTTCCTCCGGCAACGACGTGTTCTTCGGCGGCTCGGGCAGCGATTTCATCGGCCTGGGCTCCGGTTCCGATACGCTCTTCGCCGGCACCGGGTCATCGACGGTGGTGGCGGGCACCGGGGCGGACGTCTTCGCCTTCGTGAACGGCCGCGCCGGCGGGTCTGAGACCATCCTCGGTTTCAAGTTGGGGACCGACAGCCTTAGCCTGCAGGGCTATGCGGATGGCTCAGCTCAGCAAGCGCTGAACAATGCAACGACGACGCAAGGAACTGGGACAACTCCGGCCGCGACCACGCTGACGCTGTCGGACAACACAAAAATCACCTTCGAAGGGCTTAGCTCCGTCGATCAACGGATGCTCGGCTAGACGGCAATCGTCCTGGCTGGCCACGGCCAGGACACTCAAACCAAAGCAAGGCCGGGTCGACCTGACCACAATCAGGGCGACTCGGGCTTTGCCACCGGGTCCCTCGGGATCGCCGGAACAGCCGAAGCTCTCGCCTGCATACGGCGCCCCTCGGTGCTCCCGACGGTGCGTCCCGTCGATCGTCCCAGGCGCAGTCCAAACACGATGTAACTTGCTCCGGCACGCGCCGTAAGCCACAGACGGGCATATGAGTCACTCTCAAACCGTGATCGAAGCGCAAATCCTTGCCCTCACCGAGGCTTGCGGACCCGACAAATCGATTTGTCCCAGCGAGGTCGCTCGCGCTCTGGAGCCGGAGTGGCAGAGGCTGATGACCCTAGTCCGCCAAGCAGCCACTCGGCTGGCGCTAACCGGACGAATCGAGATTCTTCGCAAGGGCAAGCCGGTCGACCCGACTGATTTCAAAGGCGTCATCCGCCTCCGAACGAAGGGACAAGGCTGATGCGCAAGGCCGGCGCCATCCTGCGCGAAGCCTGGCACCTCGCCAGCCCATATTACCGCGTCTCCGACGAGAGATGGTCCGCCCGCTTCGTGCTCGCGGCGATTATCCTGCTGGGGCTGATCAATGTCGGCGTCAGCGTCATCCTGAACTTCTGGTATGGCTCGTTCTACGACGCTTTGCAGTCTTATGACCTCAGCGGCTTCATCGACCTGCTGCTCTGGTACCGCCGGGATGCCAACGGCTTCATGATCGGCTTCGTCCCGCTCGTCACCCTGGCGGTGCCGATCTCGATCCTGCGCAGCTATCTCGAGCAATTCCTGATGATCCGCTGGCGACGATGGATGACCAACGACTTGCTCGCGACCTGGCTGGCCAACCGGTCCTACTACACGATCAGCCTGACCCGCACCCCAGGCGACGCCGGCACCGACAACCCCGACCAGCGCGTCGCCGAGGACATCAGCGACTTTACGCAGAACACGCTGACCCTTGGCGTCTCGTTTATCAACCGGGTCACCAGCGTGTTCAACTTCTCGATCATCCTTTGGAGCCTGTCCGGCGCGATCACCATTCTGGGGATCCGTGTTCCCGGCTACATGCTGTTCGGCGCCATTATCTACGCCATCGTCGGCACTTGGCTCACGCATCTGGTCGGTCGCCCGTTGATCCCGCTCAACTTCCTCAAGCAGAAGGCGGAAGCGGATTTTCGTTTTTCCCTCGTGCGCTTCCGCGAGAACACCGAGGGTGTGGCGCTCTCAGGCGGCGAGCAGGAGGAGAAGGCGGTGCTGACCGGGCGCTTCGCCGAGGTCGCGCGCAACTGGTTCCGCATCATGAACCGGAACGTGAAGCTGAACGGGCTGACGCTCAGCTACGCGCAGGCGGCCGTGATCTTCCCGTTCATCCTCGGAGCGCCTGGTTACTTCAGCAAGCAGATCGCGCTGGGCGGGCTGATGCGGGTGATCAGCGCCTTCGGCAACGTGCAGGACTCGCTGTCCTGGTTCATCAACGTTTATCCGGACCTGGCGAGCTGGCGCGCCACCGTCAATCGTCTCACCAGCTTCCAAGCCGCGCTCGCGACAGCGCGCACGCTCGATGACGAGGGGCCGCGCGTCGTTACCGGTGGTGAAGGCGTTTCCCTGCGGGAGGCGCTGATCCGGCTTCCGGACGGCACACCGCTGCTCGATCGGGCGGACCTGGTCCTCAGGCGCGGCGACGCGCTTGCGATTTCCGGCCGCTCCGGCACCGGAAAATCCACCATGTTTCGCGCTATTGCCGGCATCTGGCCATTTGGCGGGGGCCGGATCGAGCGCGCGCCAGGCACATACTTGTTCCTACCGCAGCGGCCCTACATTCCGCTCGGCACGCTTCGCCATGCCATCACCTACCCGGCCGCAACGGAGACCTTCACCGACGAGGATGTTCGCCAGGCGCTGACATTGGCTGGACTGCCAGACCTGACCGGGCGGTTGAACGAGGACGCGCTGTGGGGCCAACTCCTTTCGGGCGGCGAGCAGCAGCGGCTAGCCATCGCCCGCGCACTCCTGCTTCGCCCGGATTGGCTGTTCATGGACGAGGCAACCTCGAGCCTTGACCCGGAGGGCGAGGCCAGCCTGTATGAGACAGTCCGCCGCACCCTGCCTAACACCACCGTAGTCTCGATCGCACATCGGCCAGATGTCGCCGAGTTCCACGACGATGCGCTGGTATTCGAGCGCCAGGCAGGGGCAGCCGGCACGCTGAGGCCGCTTCAGCCGGCGACTATGGCGAGCACCGCCGTCCCGTAGCGCTCCAGCTTCGAGGCGCCGACCCCGCGCAATCCGCTGAGCGCCCCAAGGCTCGCCGGCCGGGCGGCGGCGATCTCGCGCAGCACGCTGTCGTGGAAGATGACGTAGGGCGGCACGGCCTGCCGCCGCGCTTCCGTCGCGCGCCACTGCCGCAAGCTCTCAAACACCGGGCCGCCCTCACCCGGCGCCGGCACGCCGCGATCCTGGCGGACCGGCTTCGGCGCGGGATCGTCGCGCAGCATGATCTGCGTCTCGCCACGCAGGATCGGCCTGGCCTGTTCCGGTACTAGGGTCAGGCTGGCGTATTCTCCGCTGCCGGTCGTCAACGCACCCCGGGCAATCAATTGGCGGATGACGCCACGCCAAAACTGGGCGGACCGATCCTTGCCGATCCCGAAGGTCGGCAGGCGTTGGTGCCGGTGCTTTTCCACCATCGGCGTCGTGTCGCCGCGCAGCACCGCAATGATATGCACTGCGCCGAACATTTGCCCGGTGCGATAGATCGCCGACAGCACCTTCTGCGCCGGGACGGTCCCGTCGAACACGCCGACCGGGGCCACGCAGTTATCGCAATGGCCGCATGCCCGGCCGAGCTCCTCGCCAAAGCAGGAGAGCAGCGAAGCCGTGCGACAGGCGGTGGTCTCGGTCAACGTGATCATCGCCTCGAGCCGCTCGCGCATGACCCGGCGCTGCGCCTCGGGTGCGGCAGACTGCGCCAGGAAATGCCGGGCGCGGGCGATGTCTTCGCCGCCGTAGAGCAGCAGCGTGTCGGCCCGCTCGCCATCCCGGCCGGCACGGCCGATCTGCTGGTAATAGGCCTCGGGACTATCCGGCATGTCGAGATGCACGACGAAGCGGACATCGGGGCGGTCGACGCCCATGCCGAAGGCGATCGTCGCCACGACGATCACCGGCTCGCCGCTGCGGAAGCGGGCAAGCCCGACGCGCTTCTCCATCGCCGACAGCCCGGCATGGAAGGCGACGGCGGGCAGCCCCTTCTCCTGCAGCCGGTGCGCGGTGCGCTCGGTCTTCGCGCGGCTGCCACAATAGACGATTCCGGCCTGGCCCGGCCGGGCCGCTAGGAAATCGAGCAATTCCTTGGTCTCGCCGACTTTCGCCTGCGCGGCGACGTGCAGGTTGTCGCGGTGGAAGCTGGCGGCGAAGATCTCGGCGCCCGGCATGTCCAGCGCGGCCAGGATGTCGGCGCGAGTCCGCGGGTCGGCCGTGGCGGTCAGCGCGATTCGCGGCACGCCGGGGAAGACCTGCGCCAGCCGGGCCAGGCCGCGGTATTCCGGGCGGAACTCGTGCCCCCAGGCGGAGACGCAATGCGCCTCGTCGATCGCCACGAGCGCGATTTCCCGATGCCGCAGCCGGTCGAGCGTGCCTGGCGTCAGCAAACGCTCAGGCGACATGTAGAGCAGGTCGAGCCGCCCGGATTGAAGGTCCCTCGCCGTTTGGTTCGCGGTGTCCAAATCGACTTCGGAGTGCAGCGCGGCGGCAGCCACGCCGAGCTGCTGCAGCGCCGCGACCTGGTCCTCCATCAGCGCGATCAGCGGCGAGACGACGACCGCGGTTCCGGGCCGGCAGAGCGCCGGGACCTGGTAACAGAGGCTTTTGCCGCCGCCAGTCGGCATCAACACCAGCGCGTCCCCGCCGTGGACGACGTGCTTGATCGCGCTCTCCTGCAGCCCGCGGAAGGCTGGAAAGCCGAAGACCCGCCGCAGCACCTCAGCCGGCGATTGTGCGAGCAGCGTCATTGCCGAACGACGATCAGGACCCGGCGGCTTTCCTCGCCAGGATCGCTGCCGATCGCGGTGCGAAACCGCAGATCGACGCGCGCTTTCTCCACGCCGCGCGCCGTTAGCCCGTCCGCGACCTCCTGCGCCCGCAATCGGGACAGGATTTGCGTCGGTTCCGGTACGGTCGGGCGATCCGCATAGCCTTCGACCCGCACATCATGCCCGTCCTCTTTCCGCGCCGCGGCGACGGCGGCATCGAGTACGCGTCTGGCCGCCGGATCAAGCTCGGAGGACTGACCACGAAAAAACACCACGTATTCCAAGATCGGCTGCCGCTCCTCCTCGGGACTGTAGCAGCCCCCGATAAGCAAGACGGCGCCGAGCACGAGGCCGCGCCGGGTCATGAACAAACCCGCCATTCGTCTCAACCCGCTGCCGCAACCGCCCGCCCGCCGCTGAGCCGCCAGATACGGTCCAGCCGCTCGACACCGGTCAGCCGATGCACGATCAGGATAACCGTTTGGCCAGACGCCACCAAGTTCAGCGTCTCGAAGAATGCACGCTCCGCCGCGGCGTCGAGGCCGGTGGCGGGTTCGTCGAGGATGAGGATCGGCGCCCGCGACAGCAAGACGCGAGCCAGAGCGAGGCGCCTGCCCTGCCCACCCGACAGCCCGGCGCCGCCAGATCCGAGCCAGGTGTTCAGCCCCTCGGGCAGGCCATGCACCACCTCGGCGATCCCCGCCTGCTCAAGCGCCCGCCATAGCTCTGGCTCATCAGCCTCGGGGCGGCCCAGCAGCAGATTGGCGCGAACCGTATCCTCGAACAGGGTCGTGCTCTGGCTCAGCCAGGCCATTCGCGCGTGGACATCGGCGGACGCGAGGCGGGCGAGGTCCACGCCCCCGAGCAGGACGGTGCCAGATTGCGGCGCCACCACTTTTAGCGCCAGGGCCGCCAAGGTGGACTTGCCGGAGCCCGATGGGCCGAGGATTGCGACGCGCGCGCCGGCCGGGATCTCGAGCGACAAGCCGTCCAGCACCGGGGCGCGGCCGGGCCAGGCGAAAGTAACCCGATCGAAGCGCAGCGTGGCGCCGGTCGGCGGTGACAACGGCACCGCCGGCTCGGGCACCATCGATGGCCCTTCGGCGGCGGCGACGATCCGCCGCGCTCCGGCCGCGGCGAGCCCCAACAGCGCGCCGGCCCGCGGCATGACTGCGACCGTCTCGAAGGCGGCTAGCACCAAAAGGACCGCCGGGATCAGCAGCATCGGCGGCAGCCCGGCGAGCAACACCAGCAGCAGCGCCGCCTGCCCGCACAGCGCGGCGGCGCCCTGCGTCATGGCGGCGCGCCGGGCCAAGCGGCGCTGCGCCTGGAACAGAGTGGACTCGCGCGCCTGCACCGCGGCCAGCATCCGCCCCTCGGCGCCGAAGGCGCGGATTTCCGGCATGCCGGTCAACGCGTCGAGCGCCGCCACGCGCAGCCCGGACGCGGCTTGCGCCAACTGGCCGCCCAAATCCAGCGCACCGCGCGCCGCGAGCAGTGGCAGCAAGAGTGCGGCCGTTACGAGAAGCGAGCCCGTGGCGATCGCGGCTCCCGGGCCGCCCGGCCAGAGCGCCACGAGCAGCAAAGGCAGCAGCACCAGCACGCTCAGCGCCGGCACGACGATCCGGATGTAGAGCCCGTCGAGCGCCTGCACGTCGTCGACCAGCCGTGCCAGCGCGTCCCCGGACCGCATCATGCCCAGCCCGCCCAGCGAGCGCCGCGCCAGCCCCCGGAACATCCAAACGCGCAGCCCGGCCAGCGCGCGAAACGTGGCCAAATGGGTCAGCAGCCGTTCGACATAGCGGAATACGACCCGGCCGGAGCCGAGCAGGCGCAAGGCCCAAAGCAGCACCGCGCCGCCCAGTACCGCGGGAACGACCGCTCGGCCGGCGGCCAATGCCAAACCGGCGCCCGCGCTGACCGTCAGCAGCGAGACCGCCGCGCCAGCCAGCAGCAGACCGGCTTGGCTCCGCCAAAGCGCCATCACGCGGAGCAACGCCTTCATGCCGCGCCCTTCGAGCGTCCCGCCTGCGCCTCGGCCAACACGATCCGCCGCCCGGCGAAGGCAGCGGCGGCGCCGGAATGACTGGCGAGCAGCACCGTCCGGCCGAGCGTCAGCCGGCGCAGACTGTCGAGCACGTCGCTTTCGGTCGCCGGGTCGAGATGGGCGGTCGGCTCATCGAGGAGCAGCAGCGGCGCGTCGCGAACGAAGGCGCGGGCGATAGCGACGCGCTGCGCCTGGCCGCCAGACAGGCCATAGCCGGCCTCGCCGATGACGGTATCGAGCCCGTCCGGCAGCGTCGCGGCCAGCGCGCCCAGACCGGCGGCCTTCGCCGCGGCCTCGACCTGCTCATTGCTGGCGTCGTCGCGGCCAAAGCCGATGTTGTCGCGGATGCTCCCGGCGAAAAGCACCGGGCGCTGGCCGATCCAGGCGGTCATGCGCGAGAGTGCCTGTGGCGTGACGGTGGCGAGATCCGCGCCGTTGAGGGTGATGCGGCCCTGATCGGGGCGCAGAAAGCCCAGCAACAGTTCGATCACCGTCGTCTTGCCGGCGCCGGACGGACCGACGAGCACGGCTGTCTCCCCGGCCGGCACGCGGAAGCTGAGCCCTTCCAACACCGGGCCGCGCTGCGGATCGCGGGTGAGGCTGACGTTCTCGAAGGTGACGGTCACGCCCGTGGCGCTGACGTTGCGCACCGGCAGCTTCGGGGCGGCCGCCGCGGGCGCCGGCTCGGCGGCGGCGAGGCGCTCGGCCGCTTCGACCGAGTGGATACGGTCTTGGTAGGCGGCGGCGAAGGCGCGGAGCGGCGCGAAGAACTCGGCGACCAGAAGAATTGGAAAGAGGGCGATGGCCGGGTCGGCGATGGCGCCGGCGCGCTCGGCCAGCCCGAAGCGGATCGCGAGCAGGACGAAGCACGCCGCGGCGGCGGCGTCGAGGAAAGCCGAGGACAGGAAAGCCACGCGCAACACCCGCATCGTCCGGCGGGTCAGGTCCTCGGCCGCTTCCTGCAGTCGGCGCGCTTCGGCCTCGGCCTGGCCGGCGAGCACGATGGTTGCGATGCCCCTGATCCGGTCGAGGAAGCGGGCCTGCAGCCGGCCCATGGCGACGAACTGGTTGCGCGAAGCCGCCGCGGCGCCGATGCCGGCCACCGCCATGCCAACCGGGACGAACAAGCCGGCGACCACGAGCAGTGCGGCCGCCAGCGGATCGGCCGGCAGGACCGCCAACGCCACCAGCGCCGGTCCCGCGGCGGCCAGCCGCGCGGCGGGGACCCAACGGGCGAAATACCCGTCCAGCGCCTCGATCTGATCCACGGCGAGGACGCCGAGAACGCCCGGCGGTGTCGCGAGTGCGGCGGCCAGGCTCCGCTCGAACAAGCCGACGAACAGCCCCGTGCGCAACCGCCGTCGCGCCGCGGCGCTCACCTCGAAGCCGAGCCGGTCCATCACATAGCCGAGCCCGGTCCGCAGCAGCGACAGGACCGCGAACAGGACAGCCCATAACGAGACGCTGGTGGCCGGGCCGCCGAGCGCGGGCGCCAGCAGCCGGGCGATGCACCAAGCCTGTCCGATCCCGCAGGCAATCGCGAGCAGGCCGAGCGCGGTGATGCGAATGTGGCTCCGCCGCGCCGGCCGGGCCTGCGCGGCCAGCCAGACTTGGCCCTCGGATTTGCGGCGGCGGGCCAAAGCTATTCGGCGAGGGCGCGCCGGGCCGTGGCGGCGAGCCAGGCGGAGGCCACGGGCAGGATTGAGTCATTATAGTTGTAGTCGGGATGGTGCAGGTCGGCGCCGCCGCCATTGCCGATCCAGGCAAAGGCGCCCGGGCGCTCTTCCAGATACCAACCGAAATCCTCGCCGGCCATGCTGGGCGGCATATCGCGGCGCATGGCCGCGCCGATGTCGGCCGCGCTCGCAGCGGCCAGCGCCGCCTCGGGCAGCGAATTGGTGGTGCGGGAGACGCCGTGCGACATCGAGACCGCGGCCTTGACCTCGAAGGTCCGCGCCACGCCCTCGGCAATCCGGTGAATGCCGGCCTCGATCTGGTCGCGCACCTCGCGCTTGTGCGTGCGGACCGTGCCCGTCATCGTCGCCCGGCTCGGAATCTGGTTGGAGGCGGAGCCACCGTGCACGGTGCAGATGGAGACGACCGCGGTCTCCACCGGGTCGACGTTGCGCGAGACCAACGACTGCAGGGCGATCATCAGATGCGCGGAGGCAAGCATCGGGTCGCGGGTCAGGTGCGGCTGCGCGGCGTGGCCGGCATGGCCCTCGACCTCGATGTCCACGCGCGACGCGGCGGCCATCACCGGCCCGTCATGCACCATGACTGTCCCAGCTTCGAGGCCGGGCCAGTTGTGGTAGCCGAAGATGCGCTCCATCGGGAACCGCTGAAACAATCCGTCCGCCAGCATCGACTTGGCGCCGCCGTACCCCTCTTCGGCCGGCTGGAACACGAAATGGACGGTGCCGGTCCAGTTCGGATCGCGCGCGAGCAGCGCCGCCGCCCCCAGCAGGCTGGCGGTGTGCCCGTCATGCCCGCAGGCATGCATCACATTCTCGTTCGTGGAGGCGTAGGGCAGACCGGTCGTCTCCAGAATCGGCAAGGCGTCCATGTCGGCGCGCAAGCCAACGCCGCGGTTCGATTGGCCCCGGGTCAGCGTGGCCACGACACCATGCCCGCCGACCCCCGCGGTGAACGGCACGCCGAGGCTTTGCAGCGTCTCGCACACGAAGGCAGCGGTCTGCTGCTCGTGCAGGGACAGTTCAGGGTTCTGGTGAATGTGCCGCCGCCAGCGCGTCAGCCGTTCCTGCAGCTCCGAGTCCATTCCTGCGAGTTCCATGCGACCGATGTGCAGCGGCTTAGCGGATTGCGCAAGACGGCCACGGTTAAGCCGCGGCCATGTTCCCGAGCGAGGGACTTTCAGGTCGGTCCCGGTGCAGCTTCATGCGCACCAGATAGCGGGTGCCGTTGCCCTCTTCGATGGTCAGCTTGCCCCCGAGCTGACGCGTGAAGCCGTTGATCAACTGGATGCCGATCCCATCCCTGGTGCCGGCCTCGGTCTCGATCCGCCCAGCGGGGATGCCGACTCCGTCATCATGGATGTCCAGCACGACCTCCCCATTGCCAACGTCGGTCAGCCTGACGCTGATCGTACCGGAGCGGCCGGCGGGATACGCGTATTTTATTGCATTTGTAACGGCCTCGGTCACGATTAGGCTAAGCGG
The DNA here is from genome assembly GCA_965276815.1 of Acetobacteraceae bacterium. Lineage (GTDB taxonomy): Bacteria > Pseudomonadota > Alphaproteobacteria > Acetobacterales > Acetobacteraceae > JAVVHH01. The sequence goes on from CBDIBE010000009.1 coordinate 38,699, forward strand.
CACGGCCTGATCGCTCGACATCTGCAGCTCGGGTGCGTCGATCTCGAGCTGGACGCGGTTGCTGTCGCTCTCGCCCATGGCCTGCAACAACGGACCGCAGAGCTCGGTCAGGAAAGTGCGCATGTTGATCGTATGCAGCTCGCCGTGGGCGTAGAGGTGACGGTGGACGGTGGCGAGGGCGCGGACGCGATCGCGCGCGGACTGGAATTCGGCTTTCGCCTCCGGCATGCGGATCCGGCTGGCCTGTAGGTTGAGCAAGCTCGCGACGATCTGCAGGTTATTTTTGACCCGGTGGTGGATCTCCTGCATTGCCAGTTCGTGCTGCTGCACAGCCCGTCGCAACTCGCTCTCCCGTCGCGCCAGCGCCAACGTCGAGCGCTTGAACGAGAGCGCGAGCTGGCGATACTCATGCGGGAGCCGCGAGGAGCGATGCGCTTCGAAGTTGCCGCCATTGCGCCAGCCGTCGATGCCCTTGCTCAGTCGGCGCAACGGCGCCGCGATGACCCAATCGAGACCGAATACCGCAATGCATACGCCGAAGACCGCGGCGAGTATAATGAGCCCCGAGCTGCGATGGCTCGGCGCCCAAAAGCCTAAGAGAGTGATAAGGGGCGAAGCAGCGGCAATGAACACCAAGCCGACGCGCACTGGAACCGACTGCAGCGCGATCCGCACTCGTCTCGCTGTCTTGCCGGCCCCCGCGGACCGGCGGCGTTTCACTTCTTCTGATCGTCCTGAACGATTTTGAGCAATTCCTCGGGAACTGGTTCGTTCACGACATCGTCAAACAACTCATGCAGCCCCCGGTTCAACCACAAGTCGAACGCGGAATCGGTGACGCGGGATTGTCTATTGCTCTTCCCGGCTGGCTTATCCTTGCGGTCGGTCATTCTAAAATGGTTCATGCCTGCGAGTTCCGTCCGGGGAATGCGGAAGGCTGGTCCGCAGGGCTCCCGCAAACCATCACGACCTCACCCCTTCATTCCATTATTCAGCCGCGCGCTGCAATATCTTCGGCGAGCCGCGTCGGACGGGCCGTGTTGCGGCCGGCGATCTTCTCGCGCGTCTCGCCCATCAGCCATGCTTCGAGTTGGCGGCGGGCGCGGAACACCCGGCTCTTCGCGGTGCCGACAGCGCAGCCGGTGGCCTGGGCCAAATCCTCGTAGCTCATGCCATGCACGACCACCATGACAAGCGCCTCACGCTGGTCGGCCGGAAGACGGGTCATTGCGGCGCCGAGCTCCTTGAGCGCAAGCCGGTCCTCGTGCGGAGCCTCGGTTGCAAAGGTATGCGCCGGCACATCGTCAATGTCGGTGGTGTCGCGGCGCTTGCGAAGGTTAGAAATGAATCGATTGCGAAGAATACGATGCATCCAAGCGGCGAAGTTGGTGCCCGGGATGAAACTATTGCTCGCCGACAGTGCATTGCAGACAGCGTCTTGCACGAGATCTTCCGCCGCAGCGCGGTTGCGGGTCAGCGCAAGCGCCTGGACACGCAGCTTGGGCAGAATACCGATGACTTGGTCGTGAAAAGCGGGCGACGTCATTAGAAAATCCCTCTGCTGTCTATGCGGGATCAATGACGCGTCAGGCCGGCGCGTTGCATTGGAGTTGTCACGAAGACGCGAGGAGCCGGCGCTGGGTGCGATCGGTGATTGCCCCGCCCCGCGCGACGATTAGGTATCGGCTACCTCATGTCAGGTCCGCCCCCCCTCCGCCCGGCGCATCGCCGCCGCCAGCGCGGTTCGTCCGCGCGACACGCGCGCCTTGATCGTGCCGACAGGGACGTTGCAGACGAGGGCGGCCTCTTCATAGGTCAGTTCCTGGGCGCCGACCAGGATCAGGGCTTCGCGCAGCATCGGCGGCAGCGACCAAATCATAACTTGCAGATCGGTCAATTCGTTCCGTGCGTCCTGCAGCGGCTGCACGGAGTCCGAGCCGGCGTGTTGGGCTTCGAGCACTCGAATCTCGCGCTTGCGCCGCCGGATTTGCTCGTAGAATGCGTTCCGTACGATGGCGAACAGCCACGCTTTCAGATTAGTCCCAGGCTGAAACTGCCAGAGCGCGGCCAGGGCGCGGACCAGGGCATCCTGCACCAGGTCATCCGCCGCTGCACGGTCGCGAACAAGGAAGCGTGCGAAGGCGCGCAAATCGGGAAGCAACGCAGCAATCTCGCGACGCAGACCCGATTCCGCTATGTGTGTCTCGTCGTCGCTTGCCACGCCGTCACTCATCAACGTTCAGTGCATCAAAAGGACTTCCCATGACCAGCTTACGCCGCGAGGATCTGATCCGCGCGCTGCCGTACGCCCGACGCTACGCACGGGCGCTTACCGGCAGCCAACCGCGTGGGGACAGCTTGGTTGCCGAGAGCTTACAGGAGATGCTGAGCGCCGCTGAGCCTGAAGGCGCGGCGCAGCAGGCGCTCTACCGCGCCGTGACAAGGCGTTACGACAAGACGAGCGGCGGCAGCGGTAGCCCGTTCGTGATCGGCCGGCTGTCGCAGAAACAGCGGCAATTGTTGCTCCTCACCTCGCTCGAGGAGCTGTCGATCGAGACGGCGGCGCCGATCGTGTCGCTGTCGCTGCCGGAGGCGGAGACCGAGCTGGGCGACGCGCGCCAGCATCTGCGGGCAGGTGCCGCGACCGACGTGCTGATCATCGAGGATGAGCCGGTGATCGCCATGGATATCGAGGAACTGGTGCAGAGTTGCGGCCACAACGTGGTCGGCGTCGCCGCGACCGAGAGCGAGGCGGTCCAGCTCGCCGAACTGCATCGGCCGGGTCTTATCCTGGCCGACATCAATCTGGGTTTGGGGGGTGATGGCACGCTGGCGGTCAGCCGCATCATGCGGCACCACTACGCGCCGGTGATTTTCGTCACCGCCTATCCTGAGCGCCTGCTGACCGGCGAAGCGATGGAACCGGCCTTCGTCATCACGAAGCCGTTCGAGCCGATGACGCTGGCGATCGCGACCTATCAGGCGGTGACCGGCGGCGTTCACCTCGAGTAGATGACCGGATCGGTGACCGTCTTGCTCACCGATCACACTCACCGAAACCTGAGCCACATTCCAGCGCTTCATGCGCCATGGACGGGGGAAGACCGGACGTGACCACGCAAGGTTCTGGCGCAAGCCGAGTTGGGCGCAGCGCCCTACGCATCTTACGCTTCATACCTGACACGGATTGGCAGGCCCGCCTTGCGCAGGCCGCATCCGAAGGATTCGACACCGTTCTCCTGCATGGGTCCGTGCCGGACGGGCTTGCAGCGCAAGCGGCCGAGCAGGGATTGGCCGTCCTCGTCGATCTCGACGTGGACCGGACACAGGCCGGCGCGCCGGACCATCTGTTCACCACCTTGCCGCTGCCGAACACCGACCCGCGCGAGCCGCCCGCAATCGGCCAGCAGGCGGTGGCCGCCATCGCCGGGCCGGACTCGGCCGTGGCGCTGGCAGATTGGTGGGGCGAGCAGATCCAGGAGTTGCGCGACGCTGGCCTGGCCGGCGTGCGCCTGCTTGGGCTGGAGAACCTGCCGACCGATCTGGTGCCGCAGTTCCTCGGGCAGCTCCGGGCCGCGTGCCCGGGTGCGGTCTTGTTCGGCTGGACGCCCGGCCTTTCATGGGGCGTGCTCGAGCGGATACCGGCGGGCGCTCTGGATTTCGTCGCCTCCTCGCTGCCCTGGTGGGATGGACGCGGCGAGTGGGTGTGGCGCGAACTGGACCTGTTGCGCGAGATCGGGGCGGTCGTGGCCGATGCCGGCGAGTCCGCCTCGCCGGCCATGCGCCGGCTGTCCGCGCTGATGGCCGACGGGTGGATGACGCATGACCCGGTGGCGGCGGACCTCAACGCGCTTCGGTCGGGGATCGTGCCGGGCTCGCCCTATTCGCGCCTGATCTCCGGTGCGGGCGACCCGGTCGCCGCGATCCTGCTGACCGATGCGTCGGATCCGCGCCGGGCGCATCGGGCCGGAATTGCTGTGCTCAACTTGGCCGACGCGCCGCAAGCCGTTGCAGCCGGGTCGCTGCTGACCCGGGTCGGCGGTATCTTCGAGCCATTTACCGCCGAGGATGGCCGCGCCCTGGCGCCGGATAGCGAGTTGGTGCTGCAACCCAGTGAACTCGCGGTTTTCGCCAGCGCGGCGGCGCCCGAGCCAGTCGCGACGCCCTTGGGCAAAGGCTCCGCCAACCAGGCCGCCACCAACCCCCGCCTGGCGATCGAGGCGCCGAGCCCTTGCGTCGATGGCGGGCGGTTCCCAGCGCGGCGGATCGTCGGCAGCCTCGTGCAGGTCGAGTGCGACATCATCGCCGACGGCCATGACAAGCTCGGCGCGGTGCTGCGCTACCGGGAACCCGGCGAAACCGAGTGGACCGAAACGCCGATGCGCCTGATCGACAATGACCGCTGGGCGGGAAACCTGCCGCTGACCCGGCTGGGCATCACGCACTACACGATCGAGACCTGGAAAGACGTTTGGAGCACCTTCGTCGACGAGCTGACCAAGAAGCACGCAGCCGGCGTGCCGACCACGCTCGAGGTCAAGGAAGGCGCCAATCTGATCGCCGCCGCGGCCGCGCGGTCGAAAAAGAAGCTGCAGGAGAAGCTGAACGGCGTCCTGCGCGGCCAGACCGACGAAGCGTCGCAGCGCGAAGCCTTGTTGGCGCCGGAGACGGCCGAACTGATGGCCCGCGCCGACAACCGGCCGTTCAGCGCCACCCTCGCCCGGGCGATCCCGCTGCAGGCGGAGCGTACGGCGGCCGAGTTCGCGAGCTGGTACGAGGTGTTCCCGCGCTCGATGAGCGACGATCCGGCGCGGCACGGCACGTTCCGCGACGTCGTGCGCCACCTGCCGCGCATCCAGGCGATGGGCTTCGACGTGCTCTATTTCCCGCCGATCCATCCAATCGGGCGCAAGAACCGCAAGGGTCGCAACAACACGCTGACGCCGACTGCGGACGATCCCGGCAGCCCGTATGCGATCGGTTCAGCCGAGGGCGGGCATGACGCGATCCATCCGGAACTCGGCAGCATCGAGGATTTCCAGCACCTGCGCATGGCGGCGGCCGAGCACGGGATCGAGCTGGCGATCGACTTTGCGGTGCAGGCCTCGCCCGACCATCCTTGGCTCAAGCAGCACAAGGATTGGTTCAATTGGCGCCCTGACGGCACGATTCGCTACGCGGAGAACCCGCCGAAGAAATACGAGGACATCGTCAACGTCGATTTCTACGCGCCCGGCGCGATCCCCGATCTTTGGATCACGCTGTGCGACACGGTGCTCTACTGGGCGCGCCAGGGCGTAAAAGTGTTCCGGGTCGACAACCCGCACACCAAATCCTTCCCGTTCTGGGAGTGGCTGATCGCCGAGGTGCAAGAGCGTTATCCGGACAGCATCTTCCTCGCCGAAGCGTTTACCCGGCCGAAAGTGATGTATCGGCTGGCCAAGATCGGCTTCTCGCAATCCTACACCTATTTCACCTGGCGCGACACGAAGCGGGAGTTCGAGGAGTATTTGACCGAGCTCACGCAGGGGCCGCCGGCGGACTTCTTCCGCCCGAACTTCTTCGTCAACACGCCGGACATCAACCCGCATATGCTGCAAGTGTCGGGCCGGCCCGGCTTCCTGATCCGGGCGGCTTTGGCCGCCACTCTGTCCGGCCTGTGGGGCGTCTATAACGGGTTCGAATTGTGCGAGGGCACGCCGCTCGCGCCCGGTAAGGAAGAATATCTGGATAGTGAGAAATACCAGGTCCGCGCCTGGGATTGGGATCGGCCCGGCAACATCGTGGCCGAGATCGCCGAGCTGAACGCGCTGCGCCGCCTCAATCCGGCGCTGCAGACGCATCTCGGCGTCACCTTCCTCGACACGCCGAACGACCAGATCCTGCTGTTCGAGAAGGCGACGCCGGACCGCAGCAACGTCGTGCTGGTCGCGATCAACCTGGATTGGCGCCGACCGCAATCCGGCCCGATCAGCATCCCCTTTTGGCGCTACACGCCTGAACCGGCGGCGCTGGACGCCGCCGACCTGCTGCGCGGCAGCAATGAACGCTGGTACGAGAGGAATAGAACCATTACCCTCACGCCCGACCGCCCCTACGCCCTCTGGCGCCTGACTCCAGCAGTTTGAACAACATGAGCATCACGTTGGACGCCCCCGCGGAAGCGCCGGCCCCCCTCGCCCCGATCGAAGACGCGCTTTGGTACAAGGACGCCATCATCTATCAGCTACACGTCAAGTCGTTCTTTGACGGCAACAACGACGGTGTCGGCGATTTTCCTGGCGTGTTCGAGAAGCTCGACTACATCGCCGAGCTCGGCGTGTCGGCGGTTTGGATGCTGCCGTTCTATCCCTCGCCACGGCGCGATGACGGCTATGACATCGCCGACTACACCGGCGTGCATCCGGATTACGGCGACATGGAAGACGTGCGCCGCTTCATCCAGGCGGCGCATCAGCGCGGGCTGAAGGTGATCACCGAGCTGGTGATCAATCACACCTCCGACCAGCATCCCTGGTTTCAGCGCGCCCGCCGCGCGCCGCCGGGCAGCCCGGAGCGAAACTTCTACGTGTGGTCGCACACCGACGAGACCTATGCCGACACCAGGATTATTTTCATTGACACCGAGACGAGCAACTGGACCTGGGACTCGGTCGCCGGGGCCTATTATTGGCATCGATTCTACTCGCACCAGCCGGACCTGAATTTCGACAACCCCCTCGTGCTCGAGGAGGTGTTCAAGGTCATGCATTTCTGGCTCGACCTCGGCGTGGACGGGCTGCGGCTCGACGCCGTGCCCTACCTGGTCGAACGCGAGGGCACCAATAATGAGAACCTGCCGGAGACCCACGAGGTCCTCAAGGTGATCCGCGCCGAGCTGGACCGCTACGCGCCTGGCCGCATGCTGCTGGCCGAGGCCAACCAGTGGCCGGAAGACGCCCAGCAATATTTTGGGAATGGCGACGAATGCCACATGTCGTTCCATTTCCCGCTGATGCCACGCATGTACATGGCGATCGCCCGGGAAGACCGCTTCCCGATCACCGACATCATGCGGCAGACGCCGGAGATCCCCGCCAACTGCCAATGGGCGGTGTTCCTGCGCAACCATGACGAGCTGACCCTGGAGATGGTCACCTCCGGCGAGCGCGACTACCTATGGAACACATATGCGACCGACCGGCGCGCCCGCATCAACCTCGGCATCCGCCGCCGCCTTGCCCCGTTGCTCGAGCGCGACCGGCGGCGGATCGAGCTGATGAACTCGCTGCTGCTCAGCATGCCCGGCACGCCGGTGATCTATTACGGCGACGAGATAGGCATGGGGGACAACATCTTCCTCGGCGACCGCGACGGCGTGCGCACGCCGATGCAGTGGTCGATGGACCGCAACGCCGGCTTCTCCCGCGTCGACCCGGCCAAGCTCGTCCTGCCGCCGATCATGGACCCGATCTACGGTTTCCAGGCGGTCAATGTCGAGGCGCAGGCCAGCGACCCGCACAGCCTGCTGAACTGGACGCGGCGCATGCTGGCGGTGCGCAAGCGGCACCGCTCGTTCGGCCGCGGCATCCAGCGTTTCCTCTATCCCGGCAACCGCAAGGTGCTCGCCTTCCTGCGTGAGCTGCCCGGCGACGACGGCACCACCGAGACCATCCTATGCGTCAGCAATCTCTCGCGCACCGCACAGGCCGTGGAGCTCGATCTCTCCCAGTATGCGGGCCGGGTGCCGGTGGACATTATCGGCGGCTCGGTGTTCCCGCCGATCGGCCAGCTCACCTACCTCCTCACCCTGCCGCCGTACCAGTTCTTCTGGTTCCTGCTGGCGGAGGGGGCGCAACTGCCCTCTTGGCATAGCGTGCCGCCTGAACCGCTGCCGGACTTCGCGACGCTCGTGATGCGCGCCGGGACCAGCTTCACCGACCTGATCAAGGGCGAAGGCCGCCCCGTGCTGGAGCGCGAGGCGCTGCCCGCGTATCTGCCGAAGCGCCGCTGGTTCGCGTCGAAGGGCGAGCCATTGAAGTCGGTGCGCCTGGCCTACGCCGTGCCGCTGCCGGGGACCGCCGGCAACGTCACCTTCGCCGAGATCGAGGCCGAGCTGCCCGGTCATATGGACCGTTACCTCCTGCCGCTCGGCCTGGCCTGGGAGGACGAGATCACCGGCGCGTTGTCGCAGCAATTGGCGCTGGCCAGGGTGCGCCGGTTCTCGCGCGTCGGCTTCTTGACCGACGCCTTCGCCCTGGACCCGCTGACCCGCGGCATGGTCGAGGGATTCAGGGAAAGCCGGGTCATCCCGATCGGGCAGGGCGAGCTGCAATTCCGCCCGACCTCGCGCATGGAGGCGCTCGACCTCGCGCCCGACGCGGAAATTCGCCGGCTCTCGGCCGAGCAAAGCAATTCCTCCTGGATCGTCGGCGACGCGATCGTCTTGAAGCTGGTGCGCCGCGTGCTGGCTGGCATTCATCCGGAAGGCGAGATGACGCGGTTCCTCACCGAACGCGGCTTCGGCAATACGGCGCCGCTGTTCGGCGAACTGGTCCGCATCGACGAGCAAGGGACGCCGCACACGGTGGGGTTGGCGCAAGGCTTCGTGCGCAACCAGGGCGATGGCTGGGGCTGGACGCTCGACTTCCTGGCGCGCGGCGTCGAGGAGTTGGCGGTGACGGGCGCCGCCGAGGCGCTCGACGGCGCGGAAGCCGGGCAGGACGTGTTCGCGGCCTACGAGGTTTTCGCCCGCGCGATCGGCACCCGCCTCGCCGAGCTGCACGCCTTGCTGTCGCAGCCGACGGATCAGCCGGATTTCGCCCCGGAACGGGCGACCGATGCGGTGCTGACCGAGTGGGGCGAGGGCGCGATCGAGCAGATCGACGCGGCGCTGGGCTTGCTGGCGAAGGTGCAGGACTGGCCGGACGAGGCGACCAAGGAACAAGCGGAGATCCTGATGCGACACGCCGACGCGCTGCGCGAGGCGGCGCGGCGTCTGGCGATGCATGGCAAGGGCGCGCTGCGCACCCGGGTGCACGGTGACTTCCATCTCGGCCAGGTGCTAGTCGTGCAGAGCGACGCGTTCATCATCGATTTCGAGGGTGAGCCGGCGCGCACGATGGAGCAGCGGCGGGCCAAGTCGTGCCCGATGCGCGATGTCGCCGGGCTGCTGCGCTCGTTCGACTATGCGGCGGCGGCAGCGGCGCCAGGCCGGGTCGCGGCTTCGGAACAGGCGGGGGTACGACGGCAGACGGCGCTGCAAGAATTCCGCCAGCGCGCGTCCAGCAGCTTCATGGAGGCGTACCACGCCGTGCTCGAGGCAGCCGATCCGCGCTGGGTGCCGGCGGCGGCCGAGCAGGCGCTGCTCGACTTGTTCTTGCTCGAAAAGGCGGCCTACGAGATCAAATACGAGGCGGCCAATCGGCCAACCTGGCTCGGCATCCCGCTCGGCGGCATGTATGGCATCGCCAAACGACTGCTCGGGTTGGAGGACGCGGCGTGAACGGCGAGATCGCCGCGATCATCGAGGCCAGGCATGGCGACCCCTTCAGCATCCTCGGACCGCATGTGGTCGATGGCGAGACGCAACTGCGCGTCTTCCTGCCCGACGCGGACGAGGTCGAAGCAATCGACCGCTCCGGCAAGGTGATCGCGTCGCTCGACCGCGTGCACGGCGCCGGGTTCTTCGATGGCCCAATCCCATCCGACATCCCATACCGGCTGCGCGTGCAGACCCATGGCATGACCTACGAGGCGGAGGACCCGTATCGGTTCGGCCCGACGCTGGGCGACGTCGACCTGCATCTGATGGGCGAAGGGCGGCATCGCGAGTTTGGACGAGTGCTCGGTGCTCACGAGGCGGAATATGACGGCGTCAAGGGCGTGCGGTTTGGCGTTTGGGCGCCGAATGCCCGCCGGGTCTCGGTGGTGGGCGATTTCAATTTCTGGAACGCCGCCCGTCACCCGATGCGCAAGTATATGGGCGCCGGCGTGTGGGACATCTTCCTGCCCGACGTGCCCGCCGGCTCGATCTACAAATACGATTTGATCGGCCCCAACGGCGAAACCCTGCCGCAGAAGGCCGACCCGGTGGCCTGGGCCGCCGAGCGCCCGCCCGCCACCGGCTCGATCGTCGCCGCGCCGCTCCACCAGGCTTGGACCGACGCCGGGTGGATGCAGCGCCGCGCCGCTGCCCAGGCGCCGCGCGCGCCGATCTCCTGCTACGAGGTGCACGCCGCGTCGTGGCTGCCGGCCGCCGAGCAAGGCTGGGGCGGTTGGGACGCGCTGGCCGAACGGCTTGCCCCGTACTGCGCCGGGCTCGGCTTCACTCATGTCGAGCTGATGCCGATCATGGAGCACCCGTTCGGTGGATCCTGGGGCTATCAGCCGCTCGGCCAATATGCGCCGAGCTCGCGCCTCGGGCCGCCGGAGGCGTTCGCCCGCTTCGTCGACCGCTGCCACGCGATGGGGCTCGGCGTCATCCTCGACTGGGTTCCGGCGCACTTCCCGACCGACCCGCACGGCCTGGCCCGCTTTGACGGCACCGCACTCTACGAACACGCCGACCCGCGCGAGGGCTACCACTACGACTGGAACACCTACATCTTCAATCTGGGCCGCAACGAAGTCCGCGGCTTCCTGATCGGCTCGGCAATGTTCTGGCTCGAGCACTACCACGCCGACGGGCTGCGCGTGGATGCCGTCGCCTCGATGCTGTATCGCGACTACAGCCGCAATCAGGGCGAGTGGGTGCCGAACCAATATGGCGGGCGCGAGAACCTGGAATCCGTCGCCTTCTTGCAGGAACTCAGCCGGGCGATCAACGAGCGCTGCCCGGGCGCCGTGCTGATCGCCGAAGAAAGCACAGCCTGGCCCGGCGTGACCCGGCCGGCCGACGAGGGCGGGCTCGGCTTCCACTACAAGTGGAACATGGGCTGGATGCACGACACGCTGCACTACATGCACGAGGAGCCGGTCTACCGGCGCTGGCATCACGCCGAGATAACCTTCGGGCTGATCTATGCGTTCAGCGAGAAGTTCATGCTGCCGCTCTCGCATGATGAGGTGGTGTACGGAAAGGGCTCGCTGATCCGCAAGATGTCGGGCGACGAGTGGCAGAAATTCGCCAACCTGCGCGCCTATTACGGCTTCATGTGGACCTACCCCGGCAAAAAGCTGCTGTTCATGGGCTGCGAGTTCGCGCAGGATCGGGAATGGAACCACGATATCGGACTCGACTGGTACCTGCTCGACGACCGCAAGCATTCCGGGGTCCAATCGCTGATCCGCGACCTCAACAAGCTCTATCGCGGCACTTCGGCGCTGCATGAAGGTGATTGCGATCCGGCCGGGTTTCGCTGGGTGGTCGTGGACGATTCCGAGAACTCGGTCTTCGCTTATCTGCGGCAGTCGCTGTCCGGCGGTCCGCCGGCGCTGGTCGTTTGCAACTTCACCCCGGTGCCGCGGCATGAATATCGGCTCGGCGTGCCGCATGCCGGTGCCTGGGTCGAGGTGCTGAACACCGATGCGGCGATTTACGGCGGTTCCAACATGGGTAATGGCGGGGCTGTCGAAGCCGCGCCAAACCCGTCGCACGGATTGCCTGCCTCGATCAGCCTAACGCTGCCCCCGCTCGCCACCATCATCCTACAGGCGCGATGAGATACAAGTATGAGCTGCCGTTCGGCGCGACGATCCAAGCCGACGGCACGACGCGGTTCCGCCTCTGGGCGCCCTCGGCCGAACGCGTCGAGCTGGCGACCGGCGGCACCAGGCGCGGCATGGAGGCCGAGCCCGGCGGCTGGCACGCGCTGACCCTCGCCGCCCCGGCCGGCACGCGCTACCAGTTCGTCTTGCCGGACGGGCTGCACGTCCCCGACCCCGTGTCGCGCCAGCAGGATAAAGACGTGCACGGCCCAAGCGTCGTCGTCGATCCGGCCGAGTTCGAGTGGCAGAACACGGATTGGCAAGGCCGGCCCTGGCACGAAGCAGTGGTCTACGAGCTGCACGCTGGCGCGATGGGCGGCTTTGGCGGCATTCAGGAACGTCTGCCGGAGCTGCAGAGCCTGGGCGTCACGGCGATCGAGCTCATGCCGATCAACGATTTCCCGGGCCGGCACAATTGGGGCTATGACGGGGTGCTTCCCTACGCGCCGGACGCCGCTTACGGCTCGCCGGACGAATTGAAAACGCTGATCGATACGGCGCACGGGATGAACATGATGGTCATCCTGGACGTCGTCTACAATCATTTCGGCCCAGACGGCGCCTACATCCACGCTTTCGCCAAGAAGTTCTTCCGCGAGGACCTCAAGACGCCCTGGGGCGCCGCGATCGACTTCCGCCGGGCGGAAGTGCGCGACTACTTCATCCAGAACGCCGTGTTCTGGTTGCGCGAATACCGGTTCGATGGGCTGCGTTTCGACGCCGTGCACGCGATCTCGGAAGAGGACTTCCTGTTCGACCTCGCCCGCACCATCCGCGGCAGCGTCGAGCCGGGCCGCCACATCGGCCTGGTGCTCGAGCACGAGGGCAATCGCTCGCGCTTGCTCGGCGGCCCGCCGAAGTTCGACGCGCAATGGGCGGATGACTTCCACCACTGCATGCACGTGCTGCTGACCGGCGAGCACGAAGGCTATTACGAGGACTTCCAGAACGCGGCGACACTACTGGCCAAGTGCCTCGCCGAGGGTTTCGCCTATCAGGGCGAGATATCCGCGCATAGCGGCAAGCCGCGCGGCGAGCCGAGCCAGGACCTGCCGCCGACCGCCTTCGTCGTCTGCCTGCAGAACCACGACCAAATCGGCAACCGCGCCATGGGCGACCGGCTGACCCGGCTGGCGGAAAAACCGGCGCTCGACGCAGCAACTGCGCTGCTGCTGCTCGCGCCGTTCGTCCCGATGCTGTTCATGGGCGAAGAATGGGCGAGCACCACGCCGTTCCTGTTCTTTACCGACCACAACCAGGAGCTCGCCAAGCTCATCCGCGAGGGGCGCCGCAACGAGTTCAAGCATTTCTCGGCCTTCCAGGACGAGAGCAAGCGGGCGCAAATCCCCGACCCGAACGCCCCGTCGACCTTCGCCGCCTCGGTCCCCGAGCAGACGGACCCCGGCCGTTTCGGCTTCGTCCAGCATCTGCTGCAGCTCCGCCGCGAGCACGTCATTCCCGGCATTCCTGGCTGCCGCAGCGAGGGCGCTGCCGTCATCGGCCAAGGCGCGGTGCAAGCCACGTGGCGCCTCGGCACCGGCAAGCGGCTGGCGATCGCGATCAATTTGGGGCCGGATACCGTGCGCGCCGACATGCCGGTCGGGCTGACGGTCTACGCCTCGCCTGGCGCCAGCCCGGAGGAATTGCCCCCCGCGACGATCGTTGCCAAGCTCGGCGCATGACGGAACTGACCGAGCTGGCCGCGGCGGTTGGCGTGTCGACGCAGTGGAACAACTACCGCAATGATCCTCAGAAGGTCTCGGAGGAGGCACTGCGCCGCGTGCTCGGCGCGCTCGGCTTGCCGGCCGGGTCGGACGCCGAGATAAGCGAGAGCCGCGAAAGACTGGCCGAGCAGCAGGCCGGGCTGCCGCCGCTTGTTACCGCCGTGGAGGGCGAGCCGACCAAACTGCCCCTCAAGCGCGGCCCGTTCGAACTGGTATTCGAGGACGGCACCAAGCTCTACGGCAAAACCAAGGAACATGCGGGCGGGGCGCTGCTGCAGGCGATCGAGCTGCCCGGCTATCATGTGCTGGAAACCGCGGGGCAGCAGACGACGCTCGCCGTGGCGCCGCGGCGCGGGTTCACCGTCCCGGAGACCGCCCGTCCTTGGGCTTTGGCTGTGCAGATGTACTCGCTGCGGCGGCCCGGCGATGCGGGGCTCGGCGATTTCCGGGCGCTCGAGGATTTCGTCACCCACGCCGCCGCGCACGGCGCCGCCGCCGTCGCCATCAGCCCGGTGCACGCGCAGTTTTCCGCCGACCCCGACCGATTCAGCCCCTACTCGCCCTCGAGCCGGATCATGCTGAATGTGCTGCATGCCGGGCTGGACTGGCCGCAGGACGCGGAAACCGCCCGATTGGAGGCCGAACCGCTGGTGGAGTGGCCCACTGCCTCCCGCCGCCGGCTTGCAGCACTCCGCGCCGCCTTCGCCGCCGCTTCGCCCGCCGAACGCCAAGCGCTCGCGGAGTTCCGCAAGCGCGAGGGCGAGCCGCTCGAGGCCCATGCGCGCTTCGAGGCGATCCACGCCGAGCAATTCCGCGCCGGGCATTGGCACTGGCGCGACTGGCCCGAGAAGCTGCGCGACCCGGCGAGCCCGACCGTCGCCGCCTTCGCCGCCGCGCACGAAGAGGAGGTCGCGCTGCACGCCTACATGCAGTTCCGCGCCGACCGCAGCCTCGCCGAGGCGCAGGCGCGGGCGCGCGCGGCCGGCATGCCGATCGGCCTCATCGCCGACTTGGCCGTCGGCGCCGATTCCGGCGGCAGCCATTGCTGGAGCCGGCAGAATGAAACGCTGATCGGCCTCTCGATCGGCGCACCGCCGGACTTGCTGAGCACCAACGGGCAGAATTGGGGGCTCGCCGCCTTCTCGCCGCACGGGCTGCGGCAAAACGGGTTCGGCGCTTACCTGGAGATGCTGCGCGCGGCGATGCGCCACGCCGGCGGCGTGCGGATCGACCATGCGCTCGGCCTGCGCCGGCTATGGATCGTGCCGGACGGGGTAGAGGCGCGCGAAGGCGCTTATCTCGCCTTCCCGCAGCAGGACATGCTGCGGTTGATCGCGCTGGAATCGCTGCGCAACCGCTCGATCGTGCTGGGCGAGGACCTCGGCACCATCCCCGAGGGGTTCCAGGACGAACTGGCCGGGGCGGGCGTCCTCGGCATGCGCGTCCTCTGGTTCGAGCGCGAGCGCGAGCGCTTCACCGCGCCGCGCACCTGGTCCGCCGCCGCCGCCTCGATGACCAGCACGCACGATCTGCCGACTGTGGCAGGCTGGTGGGCCGGGCGTGACCTGGAATGGCGCGCCAAGCTGGACCTGGCCGGCGGGCCGGAAAGGCAGGCGCAAGAGGGTAACGAGCGTTTCCGCGACCGCTTCGCGCTCTGGGACACGATGCGCGACAGTGGCGCAGCGCAGGACGACCCGCCCCCCGACGACGATGGCGAGACGTTTGCCGATGCCGCCACGCGGCACGTGGCGAGCGCGGCCTGCGATCTCGCGATCATCCCGGTCGAAGACGCGCTGGCGCTCGAGGAGCAGCCGAACCTGCCCGGCACGATGGACGAGCAGCACCCGAATTGGCGCCGCCGCCTACCCGGCCTCGCGAAAGACCTTTTGGAGCAGCCCCGGGTCGCCGCCCGCCTGGCAGGCATCAGTCAATTCCGGACGAAATGAAAGCTGAACGCATTATGAAGCGATACGCCCCGATCTCGGCGCGGCCTCGATGAAGCCTCTGTCGGCCACCGCTCGCCTGCAATTCCACAAGGACTTTACCCTCGACCAAGCCACCGCGCTGGTGCCGTATTTCGAAAACCTCGGCATCAGTCATCTCTATGCCTCGCCGCTGCTGACTGCGCGCGCCGGGTCGACGCATGGCTACGACATCGTCAACCATAACGAGATCAACCCCGAACTCGGCGGCGAGGAGGCGCTGCGGCGGCTGGTGGCCGCGCTGCGCGAGCGGGAGATGGGCCTGATCCTCGACATCGTGCCGAACCACATGGGCGTGGGCGGCGACGACAACCAATGGTGGCTCGACGTGCTCGAATGGGGCCGCGCCAGCCCCTATGCCGAATATTTCGACATAGATTGGGACCCGCCAGACCAAACCTTGCGAGGGCGCCTGCTGGCGCCCTTTTTAGGCAGCTCCTATGGCGAGTGCCTGCAGAAGGGCGAGCTGGTCCTGCATTTCGACGAGAACGATGGCCGCCTCGTCGTCAACTACTACACGCACCGCTTCCCGATCACGCCGCGCGACTACGCCGCCGTGCTGCTGACGGTGGGCGGTCCGCTCGAGACGCCGGCGCGACTGTTCGCCGAATTGGGCCCTGGCGGCCGCACCGCGGTCCGCACCGCTGCCAACCAGGCCCGCGAAGAGCTGCTGCAGCCCACCTACGCCGCCGCCATCAAGGAGGCGCTGCAGGCCTATTCCGCCAGCACGCCGGAAGGTCAGGACCGGCTGCACCGCCTGCTCGAGCGGCAGAATTACCGCCTCGCCTGGTGGCGCGCCGCGGCGGACGAGATCAACTGGCGGCGCTTTTTCGACGTCAACGGGCTGGCCGGCGTGCGCCAGGAGGTGCCCGAAGTGTTCGAGGCGACGCACAAGACCATCTTCCGGCTCTACGCCGAGGGCATGATCGACGGCGTCCGCATCGACCACGTCGACGGGCTCGCCTATCCGCGCGAGTACTGCCGCAAGCTCCGCCGCCGGCTCGACACCGAGACCGAAGCCCGGCTGCCGGAGCTGCGGGCGCAAAAGGCGATCATCTGGATCGAGAAGATCCTCGCCCCGCACGAACGCCTCGCCCAGGATTGGCTGACCGACGGCACCACCGGCTACGATTTCATGAGTGACGACGCCGCCATCCTGCACGACCCGGCCGGCGAAGCGCCGTTGACCGAACTCTGGACCACGCAAACCGGCCGCACCGGCGATTTCGAGGTCGAGGCCCAGGCGGCTCGGCGGCAGATCCTGCGCGAAAGCCTCAGCAGCGAGCTGTTCGTCACCGCTTCGGCCCTACACCGTATCGCCCGGCGCAACCTGACCACCCGCGACTACACACTCACCGCGATCCGCACCACACTGGTCGAGCTGCTGGTGCACTTCCACACCTATCGCATCTACGCCGGCCCCGGCGGCATTGCGGAGCCGGACCAACGGCAGATGGACTGGGCGATGGCCGGCGCGCGCCGGACCGTGCGCGCTGCCGACCTGCCATTGCTCGAGCTGATCGGGGAATGGCTCTCCGGCACCGGGCTGCGCGCCGCTCGCGCCGGCACTGCGCGGCACGAATGGCTGCATGCGATGGTGAAGTTCCAGCAGCTCAGCGCGCCGACCGCGGCCAAATCGGTCGAGGACACCGCCTTCTACCGCTACGGCCGCCTGCTCTCGCGCAACGAGGTCGGCTCGGAGCCCTCGCAGTTCGCGATCACCGAGGCCGCCTTCCACGCGACCGGGCGCGAGCGGCAGCGGCGCTGGCCGCTCGCCCTGCTCGCCACGGCGACCCACGATCACAAGCGCGGCGAGGATACGCGCGCCCGCCTCGCCGTGTTGAGCCAAATCCCGGCCGATTGGGGAAGCGCGCTGCAGCGCTGGACCAGGCTGAATGCCTCGCTCAAGCGCGACTTCGACGCGGGCCCGGCACCGGACGCGGCGGACGAGAACATGCTCTACCAGACCCTCGTCGCCGCCTGGCCGCTCGAGCTGGCGCCCGACGACACGGATGGGCTGAAGCAGTTCGAGGAGCGCGTCGCCGCCTGGCAGGAGAAGGCGCTGCGCGAGGCCAAGCGGCGGACTGGCTGGGCCGCGCCGAACGCCGATTATGAGGGTGCCTGCCGCGCCTTCCTCACCGCCTGCCTCGACCCGGCGCGGCCGATCGCCGGCGAGCTCGCTGGCTTCATGGCCCGCATCGCCCCGCACGGCGCGATCAATAGCCTGACCCAGACCCTACTCCGCCTCACCAGCCCCGGCATCCCGGACCTCTATCAAGGCACCGAATTCTGGGACTTCTCGCTGGTCGACCCGGACAATCGGCGGCCAGTAGATTTCAATAAACGGCAACAATCACTCCAGGCCGGTGAAAATCCCGGTCCGTTGCTGCAACATTGGCGCGACGGCCGGGTCAAACAGGCGATAATCCGTCGTGCGCTGGCGTTCCGCGCCGAATCGCCCGGGCTGTTTACGGTGGGCGCCTACACGCCGATCCGCGTAGAAGGGCCGCAAGCGGAGCATATTTTGGCCTTTCTGCGCACGCACGAAGGCCGCGCCGCCATCGCGATCGCAACACGCCTGTCCGCGGGGCTGGAATTGGAGGCAGTCGGTCCCGTGGTGAAACCTGAGCAATGGCTTGACACACGCATTTTAATTCCGCGTAACCTGATCGGGCGCAATCGCGTTAACATATTCGCTTCCGGCGATACCGCCGAGCTGGCTGCACGCGAGACTGTAGGTTCGATGCTGACTGAACTGCCCGTTGGGCTGCTGGAGATCCGATGAACCGGCTCGTTGTCGTCAGCAACCGGGTTCCTGCGCCGTCCGCCGCCGGGGCACAGGCGGGGGGGCTGGCGGTGGCGCTCGAAGCGCTGATGCAGCAGCGGGGCGGCCTATGGTTCGGCTGGAGCGGCCAGATCTCCGCCGGCCGGGATGTCCGCATGCTGGATTCCGGCTCCGTCCGCTACGCCACGGTCGACCTCGCCGCCGAGGAGCATGACCGCTACTACAACGAGTTCTCCAACAGTACGCTCTGGCCGCTCCTGCACTCGATGCCGGAGCTGATGACCTTCGACCGGCGGAACGCGCAGGTCTATCGCGCGGTGAACGAGCGCTTTGCCGAGCAGCTCGAACCCCTCCTCCGGCCCGGCGACCTCATCTGGATCCACGACTACCATTTGCTGGCCATGGCGCCCGCCCTGCGCGCCCGCGGCGTCAAGCTGCCGATCGGCTTCTTCCTGCATATCCCGTTCCCGTCGCCGGACATGCTGGCGAGCGTGCCGGAGTCGGCTGCGCTCGTGCGGGACCTGCTCTCCGCGGACCTGCTTGGCTTTCAGACCGAAAATGACGCTGACAATTTCGCTGAGGCGGCTTGCCGCGTGGCCGGCGCCCAGCGTGGCGCGCCCGGCTGGCTGCAGTTTGAGGGGCGGCGGACCCGGCTCGGGGTGTTCCCGGTCGAGATCGAGCCGCACGAATTTGCCGAAACCGCCCAAGACTCTTGGCTCGCGACCCCGGCCGAGCGCTTGCGGCGCAGTATTGCCGGCCAGTCCCTGGTGCTCGGGGTCGATCGGATGGATCCCACCAAGGGCCTGCTGCAGCGTATGGCCGGGTATCGGCGGCTGCTGGAGACGCGGCCGGAATGGCATCGTCGGGTCACGCTGCTGCAGATCGCCGCGGAATCGCGCAAGGAAGTTGTCGCCTATAAGGAGCTGCGGACCGCGGTCGAGCGCGATGCAGCCCGCATCAACAGCGCCTTCAGCGAGGCCGATTGGACGCCGGTGCGCCTGATCGCCCGCGCCGGCGCCCGCAGCACCATCGCGGGCTACATGCGCGAGGCGCGGGTCGGCCTGGTCACGCCGCTGCGCGACGGCATGAATTTGGTCGCCAAGGAGTATATCGCCGCGCAAGATCCGCAGGATCCTGGCGTGCTTGTGCTCTCGCGCTTCGCCGGCGCGGCCAAGCAGCTCGAGGCGGCGCTGCTCGTCAATCCGCACGATGCCGACGAGATGGCCGATGCGCTGGAAAAGGCGCTGACGATGAGCCTGGCCGAGCGGCAGGCGCGCTGGCGCCAGTGTTGGACCGCGATCAAGGACACCTCGGCGGTTGGCTGGGGCCGCGGCTTCGTCGCCGCGCTCCTGCGCACCACGGCTCGCCGCCCGTTCCACACCGGCGCGGGCGAGCCGGCCACCTCGATGGTGGCCGACCGCAACCGCGAGGCCAATGGCGGCATGCGGCTGATTTAGCGCACCATGCTGCCGCGTCTAGACCTCTATCGGCCTGACTGTGGTCGGGCCGATAGAGGTCTAGCTTTATTTGAGACAGCGATTCACGTCCTGACCGATTGCGGTCAGGACGATCGCGGTCTAAAGCGGGATGAGATTACGCCGAATCGGGCTCGAGGGCTTGGATGAGTTTTTGCTTCCGCGACGCGGGCGATTTTTGATTCAACATGCTGGCTGGGGGAGGAGGCCAGCATGGATGGGGGCACCATACTCGAAGGATCTGCGCGAGCGGGTGGTCGGCGCGGTCGAGCGCGACGGCAAATCATGCCACGAGGCGGCGGCGCAGTTCGGCGTTGGCATCAGCACCGCGATCAATTGGGTCAGACGGCTTCGCCAAACGGGAAGCGTGGCACCCGGCCAGATGGGCGGACACAAGCGTCCCAAACTGTCGGGCCAGCATCGCGAGTGGCTGATCGTGCGCTGCCGCAGCGGCGGCTTCACCTTGCGCGGTCTGGTGGCCGAGCTGGCCGCCGCGCGGGGGCTGACGGTCGACTATCGCTCGGTGTGGGAGTTCGTGCACGCCGAAGGGCTTAGCTATAAAAAAAAGCGTTCTGGCCAGCGAACAAGACCGGCCGGAGATCGCGCGTCGCCGGGTGCAGTGGCGACGGTGGCAAACCCGGATTGACCCGAAGCGGCTCGTCTTCATCGACGAAACTTGGACCAAGACGACGATGGCCGCCCTGCGCGGCTGGGCAAAACGCGGTGCCCGGCTGCTCGGCAAAGCTCCCTATGGTCACTGGAACACCAAGACCTTCATCGCGGCACTGCGCCACGACCGGATCGAGGCGCCATGGCTGCTGGACGGCCCGATCGATGGGCTGAGTTTCCTCACCTACGTCGAGAAAGTTCTGGTGCCAACGCTGCGGCCTGGCGACGTGGTCATCGCAGACAATCTCAGCAGCCATCGCAGCCCGGCTGTCCGCGCCGCCATCCGCAACGCCGGCGCCAAACTATTCCTGTTGCCGAAATACTCGCCCGACCTGAACCCGATCGAGCAGGTGTTCGCAAAACTCAAACACAGGCTGCGCGACGCGGCCGCCCGCACCTACGACGGCCTTTGCCTCGCCATTGCCGCTGCCCTACAAACCTACACACCACAAGAATGCGCCAACTACCTTAAGAACTCAGGATATGTGCAAACCTAAATTCATCAGGCTCTAATAGTCGCGGCGGCATCCACCCGGCGTCATGTGATAGAGATGCGGACAAGGCTCCCGATGGTTGTAACCCGGCGGCGGCCCGTAATGGCCCCGCTTGCGATAGCACGCATGGTTGGCGCCCCGGTAGAAGTCCGCCCCGCAGCCACCATCGGCAAGCACGATGTTGCTCCCGCTCGCCGCACCGGGTTGAACGAGCGGCGCCGCTCGGGCTTGCACGCCCAAAAGGCAGGCGACAGTCGGGAGAACCGCCAAAACCAATTTACGCATTTGCTACCTTCCCAGATGTGCAAGCCCTGTGAGTAGGCTGATATTGCGGCAATAATGGGACAAGGCTACACCGCGGTCAGCACGACGCGCCCCGTCACCCTTCCGTCGCGCAGCCGCATCAGCGCGTCGTTCGCCTGCGCTTGCGGCATCTCGGTGATCGGCAGACCCTGCATCGCGCCACCCTGGGCGAGTGCCACGAGTTCGCGCAGCTCCTTCGGGTTGCCGACATAGCTGCCGCGAACCGTCAGCGCCCGCATCGCCATCATCGGCAGCGGCAGGTTCAGCTCGCCGCCGAACAGGCCGACCTGCACCAATATTCCGCCCTTGCGCAGCGCGGCAAACGCGAAGGCCGCCGTGGCCGTGCCGTTCACCAAGTCGATGATCGCCTCCGCCGGGCCGCCGCAGGCCTCGAGGATGCGATCGGTCACGCCCTCGCCGCTCGCGTCCACCACCGCCGTCGCGCCCGCGTTCAGCGCCGCCTGCCGCTTCTCGGCGCCGACGTCGACGACGACGATGGCCCGGTGCCCCAGCGCCTTCAGCACGGCGATTGCGTTCAAGCCGAGCCCGCCCGCGCCGACCAGCACGACCGGCTTGTCCGGCGCGATCGGCATCAGCTTGCGGATGGCGGAGTAGACCGTGATGCCGGAGCAGGCGTAGGTGGCGGCAAGCGCCGGGTCGAGCGTGCCGGGATCGACGAGGTGGCGCGCATGCGGCGCGATCACATGGGTCCCGTAGCCGCCATTCTGGAACACGCCCAGCGCGCGCGAGACGAGGCACATATTGTCCTCCTCCGCGAGGCAGCGGTCACAATGGCCGCAGCCGAGCCAGGGGAACACGATCCGCACATCGCCGACCGCGACACCCGCCGCCTCCGGCCCCAGCTTCACGACCCGGCCGACGATCTCATGCCCCATCGCCAGCGGGAGCACCACGCCGCGATCCTTCAGTGACATCCGCTTGCCGCCGCCGAGGTCGTAATAGCCTTCCCAGATGTGCAAGTCGGAGTGGCAGACCCCGCAATGGGTGACTTCAAGCAGCACCTCGGTGCCCTTCGGCTCCGGCGTCGGCATCTCCAAGGGCTGCAGATCCCGCCCATTCTCGACCACGGCCCATGCGCGCATCATGTCCTCCCTTTGTTCATTGTCGGGTTGTTCAGACCAACCTGCGCGGCGCAGCGGTGGCCGCGTCACCCGAGTTGGGCGTACCCGTCGGCTCAATGAGAAGCAAGTGCACCTCCTCCTGAGCAACCGGCCGGTGCTCGACCCCTTTGGGAACGACGAACACCTCGCCCGGCCCGAGCGTGACAGTACGGTCACGCAGCTCGATGTCCAACTTTCCTTTGAGTACGAGGAAGAAATCGTCGGAGTCGTCGTGCTTGTGCCAGATGAACGGGCCTTTCAGCTTGGCGACCATCACGTCGTTGCCGTTGAACTCGGCGACTGTCCGGGGCGCAAAGTGGTCTGAGAAGAGTTGCAGCTTCTCGTCGAGATTGGCCTTTTCGGTCATGCGTTCCTCCCGCTGTTAACGCCGTCTCGGGTCCAGCGCGTCGCGCAGCCCGTCGCCGACCAGGTTGAAAGACAGTACCGCGAGAAAAATCGCTAGTCCCGGAAACACCGCGAGCCAGGGCGCCTGAGTCAGGAAGCGTTGCGCCGAATTGAGCATGCTGCCCCAGCTTGGCAGCGGCGGCTGCTGGCCGAGGCCCAGGAAGGACAGGCTTGCCTCGGCGATGATCGCCGTCGCGATTGCCAGCGTCGCCTGGACCAGCACCGGCGGCACGATATTCGGCAATATATGCCGGATCGCCACGCGCCAGGGCGGATTGCCGAGTGCCCGCGCGGCCTCGACATATTCGTTGGTCGCCGCATCCATCGTGGCGCTGCGCGCGAGGCGCACGAACACCGGCGCCGCGGTCACGCCGATGGCGATCATCGCGTTGGTCAGGTCCGGGCCGAGAAACGCGGCGAGCGCGATCGCCAGGATCAGGAACGGGCAGGCCAGCATCGCGTCCACCAGCCGCCCGATCACCGCATCGACCCCGCCGCCCGCGAACCCAGCGAGCAAGCCCAGCGGCACCCCGATCCCGCCCGCGATCAGCACCGAGACCACCCCCGCCAGCAGCGACGCCCGCGCCCCGAACACGACGCGCGAGAACACGTCGCGCCCATTCTCGTCGGTGCCCATCCAATGCTGCGCCGAGGGCGCCTTGCGGATCGCCGTCCAGCTCGTCTGCACCGGGTCATAGGGCGTGATCCAGGGCGCCGCGAGTGCGGCGACGACGAACAGCGTGATGATGACCAGCCCGACCACCGCGGCGGGGCGGCCGCGGAAGCGCTGGAGCGCGAGGGATGCCGGGCTTGCCTGCGTCTCGCTCAAGCGTTGCGCAGCCGCGGATTGATCACGACGTAGAGCACGTCGGCCAGCAGGTTCAGCAGGATATAGATGCCAGCGGTCACCAGCACGACTCCCTGCACCACCGGGTAATCCCGGTTGAACACTGCATCGACGATCAGCTTGCCGAAGCCGGGGATGCTGAACACCTGCTCGGTCAGCACGGCGCCCGACAGCAGCGTGCCCAGCTCGAGCGCGCCGAGCGTCACCACCGGCACCAGTGCGTTGCGGAACGCGTGCCGCACGATCACCACGGTCTCCCGCAGCCCCTTGGCGCGCGCGGTCCGCACGTAGTCTTGGTCGAGCGCGGTCAGCATGGCGCTCCGCGTATGCCGCATCAGGATCGCGGCAATCGCGTTGCCGAGCACGAAAGCGGGCATGATGGTGGTGGCCAGCGACTGTCGCCAGTCCTCGAACGGCGACACGTAGCCGGAGGGCGGCAGCCAGCCGAGCTGCACCGAGACCAGCAGGATCAGCATGATCCCGAGCCAGAAATTCGGCGTGGACAGCCCGGCGAGCCCGAAGAAGTTGACCAGATAATCCCACACCGTGTTGCGGTAGACCGCGGACAGCACGCCGGCCGGGACGCCGATGCAGAGCGCGATGATAAACGCCATGAAGGAGAGCTGCAGCGTGACCGGCAGCTTGGTCAGGATCAGCTCAGAGACCGGCTCGCGGATGCGCCAGCTGAAGCCGAGATTGCCGTGCAGCACGCCGCCGATCCAATGCAGGTACTGGATCGGCAGCGGCCGGTCGAGCCAGAGCTCGGCGCGGATTTGCGCCAGCACTTGCGGGCTGCCCCGCTCTTCGCCGGCAAGCACCATGGCCGGGTCGCCTGGCATAAGCTGCTGCAGAGCGAAGACGAGGATACTGACGAGCAGGATGGTCGGCAGCACCTGCAGCAGGCGGGCGCCGAGATGGCCGCGCAAGGCCCGCCCCTACTTCGCCAAGCTCACGCCCTGCAGGCGGATCATCCCGTCCGGCACCTGCTGGAACCCGCTGACCGCGGCCGACATGCCGACGATATTCTTCGAATACCAGAGATACAGCTCCGGCAGGTCCTGCGAGACGTGCTGGAAGACTTGCGCGTAGAGCGACCGGCGCTGTCCGTCGTCCGAAGCTTCGCGCGCCTGTTCCAGGAGCTTGTCAACGTCCGGGTTGGAGTAGTGGCTGTCGTTCAAGGCCCCGCCGGTGTGCAGGAACTGGTAGAGATTCCCGTCCGGATCGGCCCGGCCGGACCACGCCGTCAGAAAGGCCTCGTAATCGCCGCGGCTCGCCGCATCCAACGCGGAGGCGTATTCCGAAGCGGTGATCTGCACGTCGAACCCGGCCTCCGACGCCATCGACTGGATCACCTCGCCGACCTGCCGCAGATCCGGATTGTTCGGCACGACCAGATGCACCGTGACCGGCAGCTTCACGCCGGCCTGCTGCAGCAGTGCCTTCGCGGCGGCCACGTCGCGGGGCGGCGACTTCAGATCGGGCACGAACATCGGGCTGCTTGGCGGGATCGACTCCGCGGAGATCGCGTACAGGCCGTTATAAACCACCTGCACCAGCGCATTCTTATCGATCGAGCGCAGGAAGGCCTGCCGCACCTTCGCGTTCTGACCGACCGGCGTGTTCGCGCGCGGCCCGTTCGCCAGGTTGAACTCGATATACTGAAAGCCCAGCGCGTTCATCATCGCCAGCTTGAGCTTCGGGTCCTTCTTCACCGCGTCCACATCGGTCGGCACGATATATTCCGACAGGTCGATACTGCCCGCCTGCAGATTGGCCAGCCGTATCGAGCTGTCGGGGATGATCTGGTAGGTCACCCGATCCAAGTGAATGTTGGCCGCGTCCCAATATTGCGGGAACCGCTCGAGCGTAATGTGGTCCTCCGGCACGCGCTCGACGAACTTGAACGGCCCGGCGCAGACCGGCTTCAGGCCGAAATCCTTGCCCTCCGCCTGCGCCGCCGTCGGCGAGACGATCATCCCGGACCGGTCGGTGAGCTGCGCGAGGAACGGCGAGGACGGCGTCTTCAGGACGATCTTGACCGTCAGCGGATCCACCACCTCGACATGGTCCATCGCGTTGATCTCGGAGCGCCGGAAGCTGCCCTGCATGTTGAGATGCCGTTCGAGCGAGTACTTCACCGCTGCCGCGTCCATTTTCGTGCCGTCCTGGAACAGCACGCCGGGGCGCAGCTTGATCAGCAGGGTCTTCGAGTCGGTCCATTCATGGCTCAGCGCCAATTGCGGCACGATCTCCAGCTTGGCGTTGATGTCGAACAGCTTGTCGCAGAGCCCGGCGAACACGATGCGGCTGACGTAAGTCCGCGCCTGGGTCGGGTCGAGGCTGTCCGGGTCCTCGCGCAGCGCGATCCGAAAGTTCTGCGCCGAGACCGGCCCGGCGAGGACGACAGCGCAGGCGGCTGCCAAGAACAGGTGGCGCATGAAGGCTCCGCGGTCATCTGATTGCCTTATGGCGACACTGCCGCCCCTTATGCCGTCTGGCAAGCATCGTGCAGCCAGCTACCGCCTGCTCTCGCGATCTGCGCTAGAATGGCCGGCATGGACCCAATCCTGACCGTCACCGACGCGCCCAGCCCGGAGGCGAGCGCCCTGATTTCGAGGGGACTTGACCAGCACAACCGCGACCAGGTCGACGCCTGGGACGGCAGGCCGCTTGCCGTGCTGGTCTGCGACCCGGGCAGCGGCGCCGTGCTCGGCGGCCTCACCGGGCGGACCTCGCTCGGCCTCGTCTTCATCGATCTCGTCTATCTGCCCGCCGCGCTGCGCGGGCGCGGTTACGGCACGCGGATCCTGCAGGAGGCCGAAGCAGAGGCTCGGCGCCGGGGCTGCCGCGGCGGCGTGCTCTACACAATCACCTTCCAGGCGCCCGAGTTCTACGCCCGCCATGGCTGGGAAGAGTTCGGCCGCGTCGAATGCGACCCGCCCGGCACCGCACGCGTGTTCTTTCGCAAGGCTTTCGAGAAGGCCGAAACGCGGTAGATCTCTAGCTGGTCGTTAATTCTGGCTTGTAAGACCCTGATTCGTCCGTGTAGTCCGACGAAATGGCAAACACCTTCAAGTTCCCGCCCCGCGCCCGCCGACCCTGGCTGGCGCTCGCCGCGTTCCTGGCCGGCTGCCAAGCCGCGCCAGCGCATCCACAAACCAGCGCTGCCGACCTGGCCGTGCCGGACGCTCCGGCCGTCCCCGTCACCGGCTGCCCGCATGATCGCACGGCGCGGCTGACCACCGGCCTCGTCGTCAAATACGCCGGCGCCGACAGCAGCAACCCGGCGACCTGCCTCGTCACCTGGAACGGCCGCCGCCACCGCTACGTGCTCGGAGTCGTCGCCAAGGCGCACGGCCAACGCATCAGCCCGCAGGAGCCCCAAGCGATCCGGACCGCGCTGCAAGGTCCGACCGGCACCAAGGCCGAGTTCGAGGACGCACAGGCCGCACTTTGGGGCCGGGTCACGGTCGAGCACGTCGCCGACCCGATTCTCATGCTCAACGGCAAGCCACGCCGCACCGTGCAACTCCGCATCGTCCGTCACGACGCGCGCGGGCGCTCCAACGTTCGTTCGGTCACGCTGTACTGGATCGATGTTCGCACCGGCATCGCCCTGCGCCAGCAAGTCGTGACCGAGATGGACGATGGGCGGAGCATGGCCAACGACGTCTGGCGGATCGAGAGTCTCGGCTAATGCGGCGGCGGCCCAGCATTCTGGCCCTCGCCTCGGTTTTGCTCCCGGTTGTCACCGGGCCGGTGCTCGCCAAGCCAATCTCCGGCGGCACCGTCTGTTGCACGAGCACGACTCGCCGGCCCAATCACGTTCGGACCGCCGCCCCCCGCGGGCGGCCGCTTCGTGCGCGAGCGGGACATCACCGACCGGAGTTGCCCGTTATCCTGATCGACGCCGGACATGGCGGGCCGGATTCCGGCGCCGTCGGCTTCTCCGGCACCCTCGAGAAAACTGTCGCGCTTGCCACCGCGCAGGAACTCGCTCGCCAGCTCGAGGCGACGCACCATTACCGTGTCGTCCTCACGCGCAACTCCGACGTCTTCGTCCCGCTGCAAACCCGGCTGCGAATGGTCGGCAGCACCCATGCCGCCCTGATGATCTCGATCCACGCCGACGCGTCGACGAACCCGCGCGTCCGGGGCGCCAGTATCTACGTCCGCTCGGCCGGGCCAGATGCGACCGTGACCCAGCTTCCGGCGCATCGCGGCGCCTCGCCGGCGATGGCCGATGCCCTGAAGGAGCCGCCGCCGGGCTCCGAACTGCTCCAACTCGCGCTGGTCAGCAGCCTCGACGACGATATCCTGATGACGCGTTCACCGGCCAGGCACGCCCATCTGCATGTCCTCGCCGCCGCTTGCGTCCCAAGCGTTCTCGTCGAGATGGGCTACATCACCAACCGGCAAGACGAAGCGCTGCTCCGCAAGCCACGCCACCGGGCCACAATCGCGCGCGCGATCCGCGACGCGGTTGAAGATTACTTCCACCAACAGCCGGGAACGCCGAAGCCGCACACCTGAGCGGCCGCTTGCTTACGCGCCAAGCCGGCGCGTCACCGCCTGCGCGAACTCCTGGGTCGAGGCGGATCCACCCAGGTCGCGCGTCCGCACCCCATCCGCGTTCAGCGCCGCGTCGATCGCGGCGCGCAGCCGCGTCGCCAAATCGACCCGGCCGACATGATCCAGCATCAGCCCGGCCGCCAGCAACAGCGCGGTCGGGTTGGCGACGCCCTTGCCCGCGATATCCGGCGCCGAACCGTGCACCGCCTCGAAGATCGCGCCCTTTTCGCCGATATTGGCCCCCGGCGCCGCCCCCAGCCCGCCGACCAGGCCGGCGATCAAGTCGGACAGGATGTCGCCGAACAGATTGGTGGTGACGATCACGTCGAACTGCCAAGGGTTCAGCACGAGCTGCATCGCGCATGCATCGACGATGCGGTCGTCACAGGCGATCCGGCCCTCATACTCCTTCGCCACGTCCCGCGCCGTGTCGAGGAACACGCCGGTCAGCGCCTTCAGCACGTTGGCCTTGTGCACGATGGTGACCTTCTTGCGCCCGAGCTTGAGCGCATGCTCGAAGGCGAAGCGCGCGATCCGCTGCGAGCCGTCCCGCGTGTTGACGCCGGACGAGATCGCCACCGCGTGCGGGTCGTCGCCGATCGGGATGTAGTGCTCGAAGGCGACGTAGAGCCCCTCGAGGTTCTCGCGGATCAGCACAAGGTCGATGTTGTCGAACCGGCCGCCAGGCACCAGCGTGTGCGCCGGGCGGAGATTGGCGTAGAGGTGGAATTCCTCGCGCAGCCGCACGTTGACCGAACGGAAGCCGCCGCCGACCGGCGTGGTCAGCGGCCCTTTGAGGGCCAGCTTGGTGCGCCGAATGCTGTCCAGCAGCGCGCCAGGCAGCGGGTCACCGGCCGACTCGATCCCCGCGAGGCCGCCCTGCTGCACCTCCCAGACGAACGGGGCGCCGAGCGCGTCCAAGATGGAGACAACCACTTCGGAGATTTCCGGACCGATCCCGTCGCCTGGGATCAGCGTCGCCGGGATTTGGCCGCTCGTTGCGTTCGTCATTTGGACTCCTAGCCTATCGCCAGCGCAACAGCCAGGCCTCTAACCGCCCGAGCACCCAGGCCACCGTTAGCCCCAGCAGAGATAACACGACGATCCCGGCCAGCAAATTGTCGGTGTCGTAGAGATTGCCCGCCTGCAGCACGAAGGCGCCGATGCCGCGCTCGGCGCCGATCATCTCGGCCGCCACCAGCAGGATGATGGCGATCGAGGTCGTCACCCGGAACCCGGCCAGGATCGAGGGCAGCGCGCCCGGCAGCACGATCCGCCACATGATCGCCGCCCGGCTCAGCCCGAAGGCCTGGCCCATCCGCACCAGCCCGCGCGGCAAGGCGTCCACGCCCGCGGCCGTGCTGATCACCGTCGGGAAGAACACGCCGAAAGCCAGCGTCACATCCTTTGAGCCCTCGCCGATGCCGAACCAGATGATGAACAGCGGCACCAGCGCGATCTTCGGGATCGGGAACAGCGCCGACACCACCGCCATCCCCGGCGAGCGCGCCCAGGTCGACACGCCCACGAGGAACCCCACCACGACCCCGCACACGGTACCGATCGACCAGCCGATCGCCAAGCGGACCAGCGAGGCGCTGAGATTGCTCCACAGCTCGCCGCTCAGCGTGAGCTGGACCAGCGCGCGGGAGATCGCGATCGGCGCCGGCAGGAACATCGTCGAGATCAGCCCAGCGCTCGCCCCCGCCTGCCACAGCGCCACCAGCAACAACAATGTCCCTACCGCGGCCGCCGGGACCCTACGCGGCGCGAAGCCGCGGGCGCGGAACGGGACCGGCCCCGCGATCTCAGGCAACCACGCGCTCCCGCTCGGCCGCCGCCGCGTCGTGCCGGATCATGTCCCAGAGCTGCGTTTGCACCCGGATCAGCTCGGGATCGTCGTCGGCGCGCCCGGAGAGCGGCCGGTCGATCTCGACCACGTCGCGGACCCGGCCGGGCCGCCGCGACAGCACGGCGATCCGGTGCCCCAGCCGGACCGCCTCGGCCAGATTATGCGTGACATAGACGGTCGTCGTCCCGGCTCGCTCGATCAGCCCGGCAAACTCGTCCAGCAGCAGCGCCCGCGTTTGCGCGTCGAGCGCCGAGAGCGGCTCGTCCATCAGCAGGCAGGCCGGCCGCACCGCCAGCGCCCGCGCGATCCCGACCCGCTGGCGCATGCCGCCGGACAGCTCCTTCGGCCAGGCATCGGCGAACGCTTCGAGCCCCGTGAGCGCCAGCATTTCCTTGACCCGCGCCCGCCGCGCCGGCGGCGGCAGCCGCCCCAACACCAGCTCGACATTGCCAGCCACGGTCCGCCATGGCAGCAGCGCAAAATCCTGGAACACCGGAGTCATGACGTTGAGGCAGTCCTCGGCGACATGCCCATCCATCAGGACGCGGCCGGCAGACGGCTGGAGCAGACCGCCAATGATGCCCAGCAGCGTGCTCTTGCCGCAGCCGGAGGGGCCGATAAGCACCAGGACCCGGCCGGGCTCCGCGACGAGGTCGATCCCGTCCAGCACCTCCAGCCGCTTATACCGGTGACTGACGCCCTGGATGGTAATCCGGACCCGTGACCCGGTCATTGCGCCGGCAGCACCGGGATGAAGCTGGTGTCGACGATGCTGGCCGGGTCGGCGCCCGGTTTGATCAGGCCTTGCGCGACGAACCAGCGCAACTGCGCCTCGACGTCGTTCACGTCGAGCGCGCCGTCCTTGTCGTAGTAGCCGAGACCATCGAGGATTTTTTGCCGCGCGTCCGGATCGCCTGTGTAGAGGTATTTTTGGATGTCGGCGATCGCTGCGTCTGTTTTGGCATCGTCGATGAGCTTGCCCTGCCGATCGCGCCGGAAAAACGCCTCGCGGTAGTCTTCGACGCCGTGCATATAAGCGCGGGCAAAGCGGTGCAGGGCGTCCGGATTGTCGTTGATCATGCGGACTGGCGCGAACACCGCGGTCAACTGATACGGCACGAGGTCGCCGACCCAGGCGATGATCTTGGCCTCGCCGCTCGCCTCCAGCGGCTTGGCCTGCGAGGCGATCGCCATCGTCGCATCCACCTGCCCAGTCCGCACGGCTGCGATCATGTTGCCGATCGTCTGCAGCGGCCGCAGCGTGATCGACTTCAGGTCGACCCCCGCCTTCTCGGCGATGCGCCCAACCATATAGTGGAACGACGCCCCATATTGGGTGATCCCGAACGAGTGGCCGCCCAGCTTGTCGACCGAGGTCAGCCCGGAATCAAAGGCCTTCTTGGATACCAGCACGGCCGTCCCCTGGAAGCCCTTCTCCTCATGCAGCCCGCCGCCGATCACCTTCAGCGTGCCGCGGCCGGCCAGGCTGAAGAATCCGCCGGTCAGCGCGGTCACGCCGACGTCGAGGTCGCCGGCGACGGCCGCCGCCGCGATCGGTTGCGCGGCCTCGAAGAAGCGGAACTCGGCGTCGAGCCCCTCGTCGCGGAAATAGCCGCGCTGCATGGCGAGATAGAGCGGCGCGGGGGAGAGCGTGTGCAGCAGGCCGATGCGCAGCTTGTCTGCGGCCCAGCCAGGTCCGGCCAGGCTCAGAACCATCAGCAACGCCAGCACGATCCGCATCTGCGTTCCCCCCCGAAGCGTCCCGGCTGCATGCCATAACTGCGCCGGGTTGCACAGGATCGGTCGGGTGCCCATACCGGCGGCATGGCGCCGCCGCTTCTTCTCCTGCAAGACATCCACCTCTCGCTGGGCACCGCGCCGCTGCTGCGCGGGGCCGAGCTGGGCGTGGGCGCTGGCGAACGCATCTGCCTGGTCGGCCGCAACGGATCCGGCAAGTCCACCATGCTGAAAGTCGCGGCAGGGTTGCTGACGCCGGATGGCGGAACGCGGTTCCTGCAGCCCGGCGCCACGGTGCGTTACCTGCCGCAAGAGCCCGATTTCGTTGGATTTGCGACCGCGCTCGACTACGTGGAGGCCGGGCTTGGACCCGGCGACGACCCGCATCGTGCCCGGGCGCTGCTCGACCAACTCGGCCTGACCGGGGCCGAGGACCCCGCCTTACTCTCCGGCGGCCAGCAGCGCCGCTGCGCCATTGCGCGAACCTTGGCCCCATCCCCGGACCTGCTGCTGCTCGACGAGCCGACCAACCATCTCGACCTACCGGCGATCGAGTGGCTGGAGGCCGAGCTGGAGAGCTTGCGCGCCGGGCTGGTGCTGATCAGCCACGACCGCCGGCTGCTGGAGACGCTGACTCGCAGCATCGTCTGGCTCGAGGACGGGGTGACAAGGCGGATCGACCGCGGCTTCGCGCACTACGAGGCCTGGCGCGATGAGGTTGAGCAGCAAGCCGAGCGCGACGCGCACAAGCTGGGCCGGCAGATCGCCCGCGAGGAAGACTGGCTGCGCTACGGCGTGACCGCGCGGCGCAAGCGCAATGTGCGCCGGCTCGGCGACCTGCATGCGCTGCGGCAGTGGCGGCGGGAACTGGGCGGCGCCGCTTCGCCGCTCCGCCTGGCGGCGACCGAGGCCGACCTCTCCGGCAAGCTGGTGGCCGTCGCCGAGAAGGCCAGCAAGTCCTATGACGAGAAGCGCGTCGTGCGCGACCTGAACCTGCGGGTGCTGCGTGGCGACCGGCTCGGCATCGTCGGTCCGAACGGCGCCGGCAAGACGACGATCCTGAAGCTGCTCA
The DNA here is from genome assembly GCA_965276815.1 of Acetobacteraceae bacterium. GTDB lineage: Bacteria > Pseudomonadota > Alphaproteobacteria > Acetobacterales > Acetobacteraceae > JAVVHH01. The sequence goes on from CBDIBE010000009.1 coordinate 71,425, forward strand.
CCGGGGAGATCGCGCCGGATTCGGGCGAGGTCCGGGTCGGCACCAGCCTCGCCTCCATCACGCTCGACCAGCAGCGCGCCAGCCTTGACCCGGACGCGACGCTCGCCGACACGCTGACCGGCGGCGGGGGCGACACGGTGGTGGTCGGCGGGGAACGGCGGCACGTGATCGGCTACATGAAGGACTTCCTGTTCAAGCCGGAGCAGGCGCGCACGCCGGTGGGCGTGCTCTCGGGCGGCGAGCGGGGACGGCTGATGCTGGCCTGCGCCCTGGCCCGGCCGAGCAACCTGCTGGTGCTCGACGAGCCGACCAACGATCTCGACCTCGAGACGCTCGACCTGCTGCAGGAGATGCTGGCGGATTATCCCGGCACGGTCCTGCTGGTCAGCCATGACCGCGACTTCCTCGACCGGGTGGTGACCTCGACCCTGGCCGCCGAGGGCGAGGCGCGCTGGATCGAATACGCCGGCGGCTACAGCGACATGCTTTTCCAGCGTGGCCCGGCGGCGCCGGCAGCAGAGGAGCGGCCGCGCGCCAAGCCGACCCAGGCGCCGTCACGGACGCCGAGCCGCAAGCTCTCCTTCAAGGACAAGCAGGCGCTGGAGACCCTGCCGGGGCGGATCGAGGCGATCCAGGTTGAGATCGCCCGCCTGCAGGCCAGGCTCGCCGACCCCGACCTCTACCGGCGCGACCCGGCCGGGTTTCAGGCCGCCTCTTCAGCCCTTGCGCGGGCCGAGCAGGATCTCGCCGTATCAGAAGAGCGTTGGCTTGAACTCGAGATGCTGCGCGAGGAGCTGGAGGCGTGATGCGACGTGCCGTCTTGTTGGGTGCCCTGCTTTTCCTGTCCGGCTGCGGCCTGTTCGCGGCGCCTTGCCGCGTCACCTCGGCTGCGCTGGACATCGTTCCCGTCGCCGGCCACGTCGCCGCCGCCCCAACCGATGCCTGCGCGCAGGCCATCGACCCCGGTTAAGGGATATTCGATTGTCATTGACTGGCAACAAATCCAATCTGCCACCATGACGATCATGAAGACCAACAGCCAATACGAGGATTGGCTCCGCACCCAGTGCCAGGTGGTCGAAGCCGACCTGAAGACGAAGCGTAAGCTAATGAAAACCAGCGCTTTCGCCTTTTTGCGCGGGACTTATTTCCGCTGGGCCGGGAAGATCGAGGAGATCTGCCCCGAGCTCAGCGACGCTCCTGCCGTCCTCTCGGTGGGCGACTCGCATGTCGAGAATTTCGGCACCTGGCGCGACGCGGAGGGGCGGCTCGTGTGGGGCGTCAATGATTTTGACGAGGCGACCATGCTGCCGTACGCCTACGACCTTGTCCGGCTCGCCGCCAGCGCCTGCCTCGCGCCGAAAGCCAGGCTGTCCTACGGTGACGCCGCCGACGCCATCCTCGAGGGCTACCGGCGGGGCCTTTCGGATCCGCGGCCCACTCTGCTCGACGAGCAGGAAACCTGGATGCGCCCCTTCGTGAACTGCACTGACGAGGAACGCGACAAGTTCTGGGCCAAGCTGGCCGCCATCGAGCCGGTCGAGCTGGCGTCCGATCAACCCGGCCGCATCGCGCTGCAAGCCGGACTGCCGGCAGGCACCACCCCGAAGCGGATCGTTCCGACCGTCAAAGGTTGCGGCAGCCTTGGCCGGCCACGCTACGCCGCAACGGCCGGGTGGTGTGGCGGCCACATCGTCCGCGAGGCCAAAGCGCTTATCCCGTCGGCCTGGGACTGGGTGCACGAGCGCGGCAAAGCGCTGACCTCGCGCTACCTCGAAATCCCTTATGGGCGCCACCGCGCGCCCGACCCAACCCTGATGCTCAGCTCCGGTTTCATCGTCCGCCGGGTCGCCGCCGACGCCCGCAGGGTCGAGCTGGGCCCCGAAGCCGGCCGCCAACTCGGGCGCCGTCTGCTCGGCGCCATGGGCGCCGATCTCGCCTCAATCCACAGCGCCGAACCAGGCGCGGCGTCCGTGAACGCCGATTTCGAGCACCGCAAACCCAACTGGCTGCGAGGAGCCGGCAGGGCAGCCGCCGACTGGGTCGAGCGCGACTATGAGAAGTGGCACGCCAACGGCTAGACCGCTATCGCCCTGACTGTGTCAGGGCGGCGGTCTAGCTACTTTGGTGGCGAGCAACTTTGTCGCATGACTGGCGTCGCTGTCGCGATTCCAGTCAGTCTCCACCGAGATTTCGACCCGCCAGGGATGAAACTGTGGCAGCGTGTGTTGGTCGTCGGCGGAGAGGTCGGCTTCGCTCTGTGGTGCGTTCGAGCCCGTCAGTCAGTGGGACCCGGGGTTCCCCCAAGCACCCCCAATTGCGCCACGGACCGCGAGGTCCCGGAGCGCGCTGTCTAGAGTCTACTCCTTGGGTGCCCTGCGCCGGCGATGGCAACGCAACCCTTAGGAGGCCGCGGTCATGGAGGTTCTCTATCCACGCTGTGCCGGTCTGGACGTGCATAAGGATACGGTGGTCGCCTGCGTTCGGGTGGCCGAGGGCGGCAAGGCCCGGACCGAGGTGCGCAGCTTTGCGACGACCACGCCGGGATTATTGGCCTTGAGTGAGTGGCTGGCGGCGAACGGCTGCACGCACGTCGCCATGGAGTCCACCGGGGTTTACTGGAAGCCGGTCTGGAACATCCTGGCCGATGGCGAGGTTACGCTGATCCTGGCCAACGCCGTGCATGTCAAGAACGTGCCCGGCCGCAAGACCGACGTCGCCGATGCCGTTTGGCTTGCGGATCTGCTGGCGCACGGGCTGATCCGGCCGAGCTTTGTGCCGGAACCGGCAACCCAGGCCATGCGTGCGCTGCTGCGCACCCGCAAGCAGCTGGTTGGCGAACAGGCCAGCCACATCCAGCGCATCCAGAAGGTGCTGGAGGACGCCAACCTCAAACTCGCCTCGGTATTGACCGACATCATGGGGATGAGTGGCCGCGCCATTCTGACCGCGCTGATCGAGGGCGAGCGCGAGCCTGACAGGTTGCTCGCCTTGATCGACCGCCGGGTCAAGGCCCCGCGGGACAAGGTCCGTGCCGCCTTATGCGGGCGCATCACGGAGCGGCACCGCTTCCTGTTACGGCTGCACCTGCGTCAGATCGACGCCCTGAACGATGCGGTCGCCGAGATCGACCAAGAGGTGGACCGCGACCTCGCGCCTTTTCGCAAAGCGGTCCGCCTGTTGCGGACCATTCCCGGGGTGAGTGACCTCAGTGCTCAGGTCATCGTCTCTGAAATCGGCATCGACATGAGCCGCTTTGCGACCGCTGGCCACCTGATCTCATGGGCCGGGCTGTGTCCGCGCAGTGACGAGAGTGCCGGCAAACGGCGCTCGACCCGCCTGCGCAAAGGGGCACCGTGGCTGAAGACCACGCTGATCCAGTGCGCCTGGGCCGGGGCGCGGACAAAGGCCAGCTATCTGCATGCCCAATACCGCCGCGTCGCCCAGCGCCGTGGGCCGAAGAAGGCTGTTTGCGCTGTTGCCGCCTCCATCCTCACTGCCGCGTTCCATATGCTGCGCGACAACGTCGTGTATCGCGACCTCGGCCCAGACCACCTTCAGCAAAACACGCCACAGGCCCAAGCCAAGCGTCTGGCACATCGGATCGCCAAGCTGGGCTTCACTTGCACGATCGCCCCAGCAGCTCTCGTTTCTGTCTAGGGCGACGTTGCTCTAACGCCGCAATCTGAGGTCGAGGCCGCGGGCGATCCAGCCGGCTTCGATCTGGTCGAGATCGGTCACCCCGGACGGATTGGCCCGGCCCGGCCGTGTCGCCAGCCCCGGCAACACGTCGCGCCGCCACAGCTCGACCAAACGGTCCAGCTCGCTCAGCGGATCCTCATGGTCGTCCACCCGCAGGTTGAGGTCTGGGAAATCCTCCGTCGTCACCAGCACCATGCAAGCCGACTGCCGTCCGCGACGGTCGCCGCCGGCGCTCTGGCCGGCTAGCATCGCCTGCATCAGCCGCTCCGGCAAAGACAGGTCCGCGCCGGCCATCGCCGCCAGCGTGTCCGAGACGACGGCCTCACTCGCCAGCATGTTCCCGGCCACGCTGATGCCCGGCGCCTGCTCGCTGCCGCACCACATGACGCAGTTCTCGCCCGTCCAGGCCGCCGCGCGCCCATGCCGATCCACCGCGTGGACCTGCCGCAGCCCACGACCCTCATCGCCGGCCAGCGCACCCTCGATCGCCGCCGCCGGGGCCAGGCCGCGCGCCATCCCGTCCAGCACCGCGGGGCCCAGATAGCGGTTGGTCATACTCTGGGTGGAGACCGCGCCCACCCTGGCTCGCACGAACGGGCAGCTCGCGCCGACGGCGAAGGCGCAGGTGGCAACGGCGACCGCGAAGGCGCCGGTCACCTTGTCATGTATCACGATGGACCACGTCATTGCTCGGCCCTTCCTTGCGCATTGCCGCCCGCACCCGCATACAGCCGCGCCGAGCGGGGCGAAAGACGCGAAGGACGGACACGGGATGGATCGGGTTGAGGCTGCAGAGCTGCACGTCGCGCGCGAATTGCACGAATTCATCAGAGAGGCGCTGCCGGGTACGGGCGTCCAGCCGGAGGCGTTCTGGAGCGGCCTTGCTTCGCTGATCCGCGACCTTGCACCGCAAAACGCCGCTCTCCTCGCCCGCCGCGACGAGCTGCAGCAGCAGGTCGACCGCTGGCATCTCGACCACAAGGGCAGCGATCTCGACCAGCACGAATACCAGGAGTTCCTGCGCGCAATTGGCTATCTGCAGCCGGAGCCGCCGCAATTTCAGATCGGCACGACGCACGTCGATCCGGAGATCGCCACGATCGCCGGGCCGCAACTCGTCGTCCCGGTCTCGAACGCCCGGTATGCGCTGAACGCCGCGAATGCGCGCTGGGGCAGCCTTTATGACGCGCTTTACGGGACTGACGCGCTGCCCGAGACCGACGGCGCCACGCGCGGCCGCGGCTTCAATCCGGTGCGCGGCGCCAAGGTTGTGGCGAAGGCCAAGGAGGTGCTTGACCAGGCCGCCCCGCTCGCCGCCGGGTCACATGCCGACGCCACTGGCTACGCGATGCGCGATGGCATCCTTTCGGTCACGACGGGCTCCGGCAGCACGGGCCTTGCCAATCCGGCACAATTCGCCGGCTACCGCGGCGAATCCGCCGCCCCGTCCGCGATCCTGCTGCAGCATAATGGGATCCACATCGAGGTCCGCATCGATCGCCAGAATAGGATCGGCGCCACCGACCCGGCTGGCGTCGCCGACGTGCTGCTAGAATCCGCCATCACCACCATCCAGGACCTCGAAGACAGCGTCGCCGCGGTGGACGCCGCGGACAAGGTGGCCGTCTACCGGAACTGGCTCGGCCTGATGAAGGGTGACCTCTCGGCCAGCTTCGAGAAGGATGGCAAGACCCTGACCCGGCGGCTCGAGCGGGACCGGGAATACACCGCCCCGGCGGGCGGCAAGCTGATCTTGGCGGGCCGCAGCCTGATGCTGGTGCGCAATGTCGGCCACCATATGTACACGGATGCGGTGCTGGACGGCGAAAAAGAGGTGCCGGAAGGCATGCTCGACGCCGCGGTGACCGCAATGATCGCGATCCACGACCTGCGCACCGGAGGTCCGGTCAAAAACAGCCGGGCGGGCTCGGTCTATATCGTCAAGCCGAAGATGCATGGCCCGAACGAAGTCGCCTTCGCCGCAGAAATTTTTGCTCGGGTCGAAGCCATGCTCGGCCTCGCGCCGAACACGCTTAAAATGGGCATCATGGACGAAGAGCGCCGGACCAGCGCCAACCTTGCCGCTTGCATCCACGCCGCCGCCGACCGCGTCGTGTTCATCAACACGGGCTTCCTCGATCGCACCGGGGACGAAATCCATACCTCGATGGAAGCCGGCCCGATGATCCGCAAGAGCGAGATGCGGAACACGGCCTGGATCAAGGCTTATGAGGACCGCAACGTCGATATCGGCCTCGCCTGCGGCCTGCGCGGACGGGCGCAGATCGGCAAGGGCATGTGGGCCGCCCCGGACCGGATGGCCGATATGTTGGAGCAAAAAATCGGTCATCCCAAAGCCGGCGCCAACACTGCCTGGGTCCCCTCGCCCACCGCAGCCACTTTGCACGCGCTCCACTACCTTCAGGTTAACGTGGCCGCGCGGCAGGCCGAACTGGGCGGGCATAACCGGGGCAGCTTGTCGGACCTGCTTACCATCCCCGTCGCAGACCGCCCCAATTGGGCGCCCGACGATGTGCAGCAGGAGCTGGACAACAACGCTCAGGGCATTTTGGGGTATGTCGTCCGTTGGATCGACCAGGGCGTCGGCTGCTCGAAAGTCCCGGATATCCACGATGTCGGGCTGATGGAGGACCGTGCGACGCTGCGCATCAGCAGCCAGCACATCGCCAATTGGCTGCACCAAGGCGTGGTGAGCGAGGCGCAGGTGCGGGAGACGCTGCAGCGGATGGCGGCGGTGGTGGACCGACAGAACGCGAGCGACCCGCAATACCGAAAGATGGCGGACAACCTGGACGCCCCGGCGTTTCAGGCTGCGTGCGACTTGATCTTCAAGGGCCGGGAGCAGCCGAACGGCTATACCGAGTTCATCCTGCACGCGCGCCGGCGCGAGGCGAAGGCCGTCGGGTAACATCCAGTTCGCGGTTACTGGAACACGCGGACAGCAATGGTGATCTCCAAATTGGCACCGACCATCCAAGTCAGGACCGAGAGGCACGTCTCAACGCCAGCCAAGCGTGCGTCGTAAGTCGCTACCTCTGTCGCAGCCAGTTCCATCATCGAGCGTAAGCGATTTAGCCGCGGGTTTGCGCGGATGGTGGGCGCGACAGGGATTGAACCTGTGACCCCCGCCATGTCAAGGCGATGCTCTACCGCTGAGCTACGCGCCCATCCGCTTGCGCCGCACAACCGCGGCGCGCGGCTCCTTTAGAACGGAGCTATCTCGCACGCAAGGCAGGTGACAGACAGGGGTGCGCCGGGCTTCAATGCACGCTATGGACCACCCGATGCCCCTCAAGCAGGCTGCGCTCGCTGATAGCCAGGACCAAGCGCCATACCGGATCACCGAGCCGCCGGAGCAGACGGCGCCGCTCGTTTTCGCCTCCGCGCACTCGGGCCGCGATTACCCGGCCAATTTCCTGGAATCCACGCGGCTCGACGCGGTCGCCCTGCGGCGGAGCGAGGACAGCTTTGTAGACGAGCTGTTCTCGGGGGCGACCCGGGCCGGCGCTCCCTTGCTCGCCGCCTGTTTCGCGCGGGCGTATTGCGACCCGAACCGCGAGGCTTGGGAACTCGACCCGGCCATGTTCGCCGATGCGCTCCCATCGTGGGTCAATACCACCAGCGCCCGCGTTGGCGCCGGGTTGGGCACGCTGGCCCGCGTGGTCGCGTCCGGCGAAGCGATCTACCGCCGCAAACTCGCGTTTGTGGAGGCCGAGCACCGGGTGCACGCGTATTGGGAACCCTATCACGAAGCCCTGCAAGCCCTGCTCGACACGACCAAGTCACGGTTTGGCGCCTGCCTGCTCATCGATTGCCACTCCATGCCGGCGCAAAGCTGCGGCCCAGGGCGCGGTACCCCGGACATCGTCCTCGGCGACGCGCACGGTACGGCGTGCTCTCCCCGGATCACTCGCGCCGCGGAGGCCTTGCTGACCGGGATGGGCTATCAGGTGCGGCGCAACGACCCGTACTCTGGTGGCTACGTGACACGGCATTACGGCCGGCCCCGCGAGTCCGTCCATGCGCTGCAGATCGAAGTGGCACGTAACCTCTATATGGATGAGCTGCGCTTCCTGCACGGAATAGGCTTTGCCGCGGTGCAGCGAGACCTGACAACTCTCGCGCGCGAGCTTGCCCGGCAAGCGCCGGAGCTGCTGCGGACGTAAAAAAATGGCGGCGCCTTGCGGCCACCGCCAAGTTTAGGGAGGAAACGTCCATGCGGAGCGCCGAAGCGCACCGCATGTTAGTAGATATAACAGAACACGGCGGTTCGCAAGTTTTATTTTGCGGTGCAGCATGACGCTTGGCGCGCAAACGTGCCTTAAGCGCCGAAAATTGCGACCGCGTCACCAAAACGTCAATGCGGGCACAGAATCAGAGCGTCGTGAGGAAATCTTTGCTGGAATTTTGCCGCGCCTGTGTTCACAATGTCGAGGCTACTAAACCGTTCTGGGGTTCTATGCGACCGACGCGGCCTGGTGCCATTTTCGTCGTGCCGGCAATCGTGCTGTTGCTCGTTTCGGGCAGCGGCGCGCATGCGCAAGGCACGATCTCCGCCGCCGAACCCGCGATTCCCGTCACCACTGCTCCCGCAAAGCGCCAGGACGTGCCCGTGGTAGTACGCGCGATCGGCACCGTCCAGGCGAACCAGGCGGTCACCGTCCGGGCGCGGGTAGACGGCACCCTCGACAAGGTTTTCTTCACCGAAGGACAGTACGTTAAGCCGGGTGACCTTCTCGCGCAACTCGACCCTCGCCCCTATCAGGCCGCCCTCGACCAAGCCGCCGCCAAGAGGGCCGCGGACGAGGCGATGCTAGTGAGCGCGCGTTCCGACCTGGTGCGCTACGCCGATCTTGCCAAGCTCCAGGTGGAATCGCACCAAAAGCTCGAGCAAACCCAGGCGACGATGCTGCAGGACATGGCGAACGTGCGCGGGGATGACGCCTCGATCGCCACTGCCCAGCTCAATCTCGACTTCACCCACATCACCTCGCCAATTTCGGGCCGGGTCGGCCTGCGCCAGGCGGACCCTGGCAATTTCATCCGCGTGGCCGATTCGAACGCCACCGTGATCGTGACCATCGACCAGATTCAGCCCATCACCCTGATTTTCACCCTGCCGCAGGACACGCTGCCGCAGGTCCAGGCCGCCATGCGTCGCGGCAAGCTGCCGGTCATCGTCTACACATCGGACGACAAGACGAAGCTGAGCGAAGGCGAGCTGCTGACGATGGATAGCTCGATCGACGCGGGCACTGGCACAATCAAGTTGAAGGCGCTGTTCGCCAATACTGACGAGGCGCTCTGGCCGGGTCAGTTCGTCAACGTCCGACTGCAGCTCGACACGCTTAAGAATGTGCCGACAGTGCCAAGTACGGCCGTCGAGCACGGGCCAACTGGGCTGTATGTGTTTGTCGTCAGGCCGAATAATGTGGTCGCGCTCCAGCCGGTCGAGTTGGTGCAGGATGACGGCCAGCTGGCGGTTCTGTCGAGCGGGCTGAGCGGTGGCGAGTTGGTCGTCGTCGCCGGGCAGTCCCGGCTGATGAACGGCTCCCGCGTCGCGGCAAACCCGGTCAAGCCGGCCAGCTAGGGAACCGCGATGAGCATCTCGACGCCCTTCATCCGGCGGCCGATCGCGACATCGCTGCTGATGTCGGCCATCTTGCTGATCGGCATCGCGGCCTATCCGCTGCTGCCGGTGGCGCCGCTGCCGCGCGTCGAGTTCCCGACCATCCAGGTAACCGCCAGTTTCCCGGGCGCCAGCCCCGAGACGATGGCGTCAACTGTCGCCCAGCCGCTCGAGCGTCAGTTCTCGGAAATTTCCGGCGTGTCGCAGATGACCTCGGTCAGCGTCGCCGGCAACACCCAGGTGGTGGTCCAGTTCGATCTCGACCGCAATATCGACGCCGCATCGCTGGACATTCAGGCCGGCATCAACAATGCCGGCGGCCAGTTGCCGAAGAACATGCCGAACCCGCCGCTGTTCCGCAAAGTAAATCCGGCGGACAGCCCGATCATGATCCTCGCTGTACAGTCAGACGAGCTGCCGCTGATCGACGCGGACGACTACGCCGACAATATCCTCAGCCAGCAGATCTCGCAGATCGATGGCGTGTCGCAGGTCTCGATTGGCGGCGAGCAGAAACGCTCGATCCGCGTGCAGGTCGACCCGGCCCGGTTGGCGGCGATGAACCTGACGCTGGAGGACGTGCGGCAGATGCTCGTCCTCGCCACGGTCGATTCGCCGAAGGGCACGATCGACGGGCCGCGGCGGGCATTGGCGATCTACGACAACGACCAACTCACCAAGGCTGCGGAAGTCGACAACGTCATCCTGGCCTGGCGGAACGGCGCGCCAGTCCGGGTGCGCGACATCGGGCGCGCGGTCGACGGGCCGGAAAACACCCAGCTCGCGGGCTGGCAGAACGGCAAGCGCGGCATCCAGCTCTTCGTTTTCAAGCAGCCGGGCGCCAACGTCATCGACACGGTCGAGCGGATCAAAGCGGCCCTCCCCGCGCTGCGCGCCGCCATTCCGCCCTCGATCACCGTGCAGACCGTGGTGGATCGCACCGTCACCATCCGCGCCTCGGTCCACGAGGTGCAGTTCACCCTCATGCTGTCCATCGCGCTGGTGGTGATGGTCATTTTCATTTTCCTCACAAACGTCTGGGCAACGGTCATCCCGAGTATCACGGTCCCGCTGGCGCTCATCGGCACTTTCGCGGTGATGTACGTTTTCGGCTACAGCTTCAACAATTTGACGCTCATGGCGCTCACTATCGCGGTCGGCTTCGTGGTCGACGACGCGATCGTCATGCTGGAGAACATCTACCGCCATATCGAGGAGGGCATGAACCCGACCGAGGCGGCGTTGAAAGGCGCCGGCGAGATCGGGTTCACCATCATCTCCATCAGCCTTTCGCTGATTGCCGTGTTCATACCGCTGCTGCTGATGGGCGGCATCGTCGGCCGGCTATTTCGCGAGTTCGCGATGACGGTTGCGATCACGGTCGCGGTGTCGGCCTTCGTGTCTTTGACGCTCACGCCGATGATGTGCTCGCGCTTCCTCAAGCATCACGGCGAGTCGCACGGGCTGCTCTACCGTATCGTCGAGAAATTCTTCGATGCTCTTCTCGGTGGCTACCGCCGGACGCTGGATATCGCGCTACGCTTTCGTTTCGTGACACTTATGGTGTTCTTCGGGACAATGGCTGTGACGGTCTTCCTTTACATCCAGATCCCCAAGGGGTTCTTCCCGACGCAGGATACTGGCGTGATGCTCGGCATCACGGAAGCCGCCCAGGATGTGTCATTTTCCGAGATGGCGCGTCGCCAGCAGCGTGCCGCCGAGATCGTCGCGGCCGACCCGGCCGTCGCCGCTATCTCGTCAAGCATCGGCGCCGGGCTGGGCGGTCAGACCGGAAACAACGGCAAGCTCTGGATTACCCTCAAGCCGTTCGACGAGCGGACTGACTCCGTCCTGCAGGTGATCGCCAGGCTGCGCCCGCAAATGGCGAAGCTCGAGGGCATGAACGTCTACTTCCAGCCTGCCCAGGACATCAATGTCGGCGGCCGGCTGTCGCGGACGCAATACCAGTACACGATCCAAGATGCAGACCTCAACGAGCTCTACCAGTGGGCGCCCAAGATCCTCGACAAGCTGAAGAGCTTGCCCGTGCTGCGGGACGTGGCGACGGATCAGCAGGTCGCTGGAACCACGGCCACGCTGACGATCGACCGCGACCGGGCCGCCCGCTTTGGCATCCAGCCGCAAGCGATTGACGACACGCTCTATGACGCCTTCGGCCAACGCCAGATCACGCAATACTTCACCCAGCTCAACTCGTACCACCTCATCCTCGAGGTTCCGCCCTGGATGCGCGGCGACGTCAACACGCTCGACCGGCTGTATGTGAAGTCGAACACCGGCGTTGCGGTCCCGCTATCGACCTTCGTCACGACCGACACGCGCCCGGTCGTGCCGCTGGCAGTCTCGCATCAGAGCCAGTTTCCCGCGGTGACGCTGTCATTCAACCTCGCGCAAGGCGCCGCCCTCGGGCAGGCGGTGGATGCGATCAACGCCGCCATGCTGCAAATCGGCACGCCGGTGACGGTGCGCGGCACGTTCCAGGGCACGGCGCAGGCGTTCCAATCTTCGCTAAGCACGCAGCCCTATCTGATCGCGGCGGCGCTGATCGCCGTCTACATCATTCTGGGCATCCTCTACGAGAGCTTCATTCTCCCGATCGCGATTCTTTCCACCCTGCCGTCAGCGGGCGTTGGAGCGCTGCTGACGCTAATGCTGTTTGGCTACGATCTCTCGGTGATCGCGCTGATCGGCATCATCCTGCTGATCGGCATCGTCAAGAAGAACGGGATCATGATGGTGGACTTCGCCATCAACGCCGAGCGCAAGGATGGCGCCAGCCCGCTCGCGGCGATCCGACAGGCCTGCCTACTTCGGTTCCGGCCGATCCTAATGACGACCATGGCGGCCTTGCTGAGCGGGTTGCCGCTGGTATTCGGCAATGGGGCCGGATCAGAACTACGCAAGCCGCTCGGCTTCACAATGGTTGGCGGCCTGGCACTCAGCCAGATCCTGACGCTGTATACCACACCGGTCGTGTATCTATACCTCGAGCGGCTGCAGCGCTGGCTGGCGCCGCGCCGGCGCTCCAGCATGCCAGCCCTGGCCGAAAAGATGGGAGCGGCAGCGGATTAGTTCGCGCTGTCGCAGAGTTCCGCCCTAATCGCCGCATCCAAATCGTGCGTGCGGAAAGGCTTCTGCAGAAAGCGGCGCCGAATCGGCTGCGGCAGGAAGTAACCCGAGATGAGGATGATTTTGAGTTCAGTGTGGCGCGTGCCGGCAAGATCAGACAATTCGAGCCCGGACATGCCCGGCATCCTGATATCAGTTACCATGACCTTCAAATCCGGGTTCTCGCCAAGCTTGTCGAGCGCTTCGAGTCCGCTGGCGGCCTGCATCACGTGGTAACCAAGCTCCTCCAGCATGTCCGCCGAAGTCTCCCGCACCTCATTGTCATCATCCACAAGCAGTATCGTGTGCGATCGCGAAGCCAGAATACGCCCCTCTCTCGAATGCCGATACACGGCGCTCAGACGGCCGTGGTCGCAGCGTTAGTTCCTCATCAACGCTTTTTAACTTCTCATGCTAATAAACCGGCACACAAGAGATACGCTGGCGGAGGGGATGAGATTCGAACTCACGATACGGCTTGACGCCGTATGGCGGTTTAGCAAACCGCTGCCTTCAGCCACTCGGCCACCCCTCCGCCGGGGTACATGCACAGCGTTTGCGCCGGGAACTTCTATGCGCTCGATCAGCTAAGCGCAACCTCGAAGCCGCGCTTGGTGCCGGGCCGCGCCATCAGCGCCTCATACCAGCGTTTCACGTTCGGGAAATCCGCAAGGTCGACCTTGTGGCGCTCGTGCCGCCAGGCCCAGCCGACGATGGCGAAATCGGCGATCGACAGCGCCCCGGCGACGAACTCGACCCGGCCGAGTTGCTTGTCCAGCACGCCATACAGCCGGCGCGTCTCCTTCATGTAGCGGTTGAGGCCGTAGGTGCGATCCGCCTCGTTTACCGCCAGGAAATGATGGACTTGCCCCAGCATTGGGCCGAATCCGCCCATCTGCCACATCAACCATTCCAGCACAGGCATCCGCGCGCGCTGCTCCTGCGGTATGAACATGCCGGTCTTTTCGGCCAAGTAAATCAGGATGGCGCCGGACTCGAAAACCGAGATCGGCGCGCCGCCGGGTCCCTCTTCGTCGACGATGGCGGGGATGCGGTTGTTGGGGCTGATTTCGAGGAAGGCCGGCTGGAATTGCTGGTCCTTGGTGATGTCCACCGTCTTGACGGTGTAGCGCAGGCCCATCTCCTCGAGCGCGACACTGATTTTTCGGCCGTTCGGCGTGTTCCAAGTGTGCAACTCGATCATCTGATGCTCCCCGATTCGCGTCGGACGCGACGCTAGCGCGGTTTGTGCCGCGCTGGAATTGCGGCCACCTTCCGTCCCGGCGCGGGCCCGGTTTCTCGCCCAGATGTAGTCGTGCTTAGATTGCGCCTTGCCGGCGACGTCAGACAGGGTTCCGCATAATGGCAGCAGTAGAGAAGCGAAGCGGCAAGATAAATCTCGGCGCCTTCTTCCACCCGACCGGGAACCACGTCGCCTCTTGGCTGCATCCGGGTTCGCAGCCCGACGCCGGGACGAACATCGACCACTATATAGAGATCACCCGCACCGCCGAGCGCGGCCGGTTTGACATGATCTTCCTCGCCGACGCGCTCGCCACCCGCGACGGCAACCTCGACGCGCTGAAGCGCTGGCCACAATACATGGCGTATTTCGAACCGACCACGCTGCTTGCGGCGCTCGCGGTGGCCACGACGCGCATCGGCCTCGTCTGCACCGCCACCACCAGCTACAATGAACCCTACAACATCGCCCGCCGCTTCGCCTCGCTCGACCACATCAGCAAGGGGCGCATCGGCTGGAACGTGGTGACCTCGGCGAACCTCACCGAGGCGTATAATTTTGGCCGCGACGCGCATTTCGAGCACGGCGAGCGCTACGATCGGGCGATCGAGTTTACCGAGATCGTGCAAGGCCTGTGGGATAGCTGGGATGACGACGCGTTCGTGCGGGATCGCGAGAGCGCGGTGTATTTCGACCCGGCCGGGCTGCACTACCTGCACCACAAGGGCGAGCATTTCTCGGTGCGCGGCCCGCTGAATGTGGCCCGGCCGCCGCAGGGCCATCCGGTGCTGTTCCAGGCCGGGTCGTCCGAAGCGGGCAAGGAGGTCGCGGCGCGGTTCGCCGAGGGCGTGTTCACGCCGCAGCACACGCTGGCGGGCGCGCAAGCCTTCTACAAGGATCTCAAGGGGCGGATGGGGAAATACGGCCGCTCGCCCGACCAGCTCCGGATCATGCCCGGGCTGAACGCCATTGCCGGCCGCACCCGCGCCGAGGCCGAGGCGCGGCACGAAGAGCTGCAGGCGCTGATCCATCCCGATGTCGGGCTCGAGCTGCTCTCCAACGCCTTGGGCAATTTCGACCTCCGGCCGTACGACCTCGATGACGAGCTGCCGCCCCAAGCCGACGAGCTGACGACGAAGGGCAGCACGACGGCGCTGCGCAACGTGCTCCGCTGGGCGCGCGAGGAGCGGCTCACCATCCGGCAGCTCTATCAGCGCTACGCCGGCGCACGCGGGCAGCGGACGCTGGTCGGCAGTGCGACGGAGATCGCCGATGAGATGGAGGATTGGTTCCGCAACTATGGCTGCGACGGTTTCCTGATCCAGCCGTCGCATTTGCCAGAAGGCTTGAACGATTTCGTGGAACTGGTCGTGCCGATCCTGCAGGACCGGGGATTGCTGCGCGTCGATTACGAGGGCGCGACCTTGCGGGACCATTTGGGCCTGCCGCGGCCCGCGAGCCGCTACGCCGCCGAGCGGAACGCAATCTTGCAAAACGCTGGCAGCGGCTCAGTATCCTGAAGAGAGCCGAAAGCGGAGGGCCTGCAATGGATCAGATCGCCACCGAACCCTATGACGTCATCCTGCGCGGCGGGCGCGTGATCGACCCGGCGCAACGGCTGGATGGGATCCTGGATGTCGCGGTGCGCGGCGGCCGTATCGCCGCCGTCGCCTCGTCTATCCCGGGCCCGGCCCGCGAGGTCACCGACGTCAGCGGCAAGCTCGTGCTGCCGGGAATGATCGACACGCACGCCCATGTCTTTCGCTATGTGAGCGGCCGGTTCGGGCTGGATGCCGACGAGGTCGGCGTGCGCTCAGGGGTGACGACGGTCGTCGACCAGGGCGGCCCGTCCGTGCTGACCTTCCCCGCCTTCCGCGAATACGTCGCCAAGCCCATGGCAACCCGGGCGCTGGCCTTCATCTCCGGGTATATGGTGGGCGGGCTGGAGGGCCACTATTATCCCGAGCTGTACCGGCCCGAGTGCATCGCCGTGGACGACACGGTCCGCGTCGGCCGCGAGAACGCCGATTTGGTGCGCGGCGTGAAGGGGCATGCGGAGATTGGCGGCTTCACCCGCTGGGGCGACAGCGCGATGCAGAAGGCATCGCAGATCGCCCGCGCATTGGATCGGCCGCTGTATATCCATTTCGGTCAGCTTTGGCCGCTGCCGGACGGCACCAATCAGAGCTACGACCCCGACGCGATCCTGCCCGACATGCTCGAGATCATGCGGCCCGGCGACATCCTGGCGCACCCGTTCACCCGCCATCCCGGCGGCTTCGTCGACAAGACGGGCAAGCTGCATCCGGTGGTCAAGGAGGCGTTGGCGCGCGGGCTGAAGACCGATGTGGGCCACGGCTCGCATTTCTCGTTCAAGGTGGCGCGCCTGGTGCTCGAGGCCGGCGTGGTGCCGGACACGCTGGGCGCCGACATGCATGGCTATAATACGACCGTGCCGAAGCCGCGCGGCACGCCGGACGAGCATCCCGACACCGAGGAGATGCACCTGTTCGCCGGCAAGCAGAATTTCTCGCTGGCCTCGGCGATGACCAGCATGCTGGCGCTTGGTCTCACTCTCGAGCAGGTCGTGCCGATGGTGACCAACCATGCCGCGGCGATGCTGCGCATGGAGGGGGAGATCGGGACGTTGCGCCCAGGCGTCGAGGCGGACGTATCCGTGCTGTCGGACGAGCGCGGGCGTTTCCTGCTGCAAGACAATGAGGATACCAAGGTGGTGGCCGAGCGGATGCTGCGCCCGATGTTCTGCCTGCGCGCGGGCGTGCGTTACGACGCGGAGTCCGTGATCCTGCCGAGACCGGTGCTGGCCGAAGCCGCTTGACGTCCCTCGGCGTCGGGGCGGCGCTCCGGCGAAAAGAGGATGCGCGGTTCATGCGCGGGCGCGGGCGCTATGTCGGCGACATTGCGCGGCCCGGCATGTTGGAGGTCGCCTTCCTGCGCAGCCCGGTGGCGCATGCGCGTCTGCTGAGCGTCAGCAAGCCGCCGGGTCATGAGGATGTTGTGTTCGTGGCCGGTGACCTGCCGGAGGCGGCGCCGATCCAAGCCTATTCGTCGCTGCCGGGCTTTCGCCGGTCGGTGCAGCCCGCGCTGGCCACCGGCAAGCTGCGCCATGTCGGCGAGCCGGTCGTCGCCTGCGCCGCCGCGAGCCGGGCCGAGGCGGAGGATTTGGTGGGCGAGTGCGAGCTCGAATACGAGACGCTGCCTGCCGTGGTGGACATGCTGGCGGCACGATCGCCCGAAGCGCCCTTGCTGCATGAGGATTGGCCGGACAATGCCTTCCTGGAGACACAGCGGGACGACGACATCTCCACCCTCGACGCGATCGCCGCCGCCAAGGTGACAAGGCGGCTACGGACGGCGCGGCAGAGCATGGCGCCGCTCGAGGGGCGCGGCGTGCTGGCCGAGTGGGACCCGCGGCTGGAGCAGTTGATCGTCACCACCTCGACGCAGATGCCGCACGTGACCAAAAGCGGGTTGGCGGAGTGTTTGGGCCTCGATGAGGGGCAGGTGCGGGTGATCTCGCCGGATGTCGGCGGCGGGTTCGGCTATAAGGGGATCTTGCTGCCGGAAGAGGTGGTCTGCGCCGCGCTGGCGATGCGGCTGGACCGGCCAGTCCGCTGGCTGGAGGACCGGCTCGAGCAGCTTTCGGCCAATGCGAATTGCCGGGAGCATCATTACGCAGTCACCGCCTGGGCAGCAGCGGACGGCAAGCTGCTCGGCGTGGAGGTAGATGCGACGGTTGATTCCGGCGCCTACTCCGCCTATCCGTTCAGCGCTTGCCTGGAGGCGGCGCAAATCGGCTCGATCTTCCCCGGCCCCTACACGCTGCCACGGTTCAGCTATCGCACCGTCTCCGCCTGCACCAACAAGCCGCCGATCCTCCCCTATCGCGGTGTCGCGCGGGCCGGCGTGTGCTACGCAATGGAGACGACGCTGGACGCCCTGGCGCGGAAGCTGGGGCTGACGGCGGAGGCGATACGGTTGGCCAACCTCGTGCCGGCCGAGGCGATGCCGTATCGCAATCTCGTCGGCAAGGTGTTCGATAGCGGCGATTACCCGGAGGCGCTACGTCGGGCGGCGGCGGCGATCGATGTGCCCGCCGTTCGGGCCAGACAGGCGGCGGGCGAGTGCGTGGGGGTGGGCCTCGCGATCTTCTGCGAGCAGGGAGCGCACGGCACCTCGGTCTATCAGGCCTGGGGTATCCCCATGGTGCCGGGCTACGAGCAGGCGATGGTCCGGCTGGCGCCGGATGGTGTGCTCGAGATCCGCACCGGGGTGCATAGCCACGGCCAGGGGCTGGAGACGACGCTGGCCCAGGTGGCGCATGAGGTGCTGGGCGTGCATCCGGACCGGGTGCGGGTCGTACACGGGGACACGGCGCTGACGCCATACTCCACGGGAACCTGGGGCAGCCGCTGCATGGTAATGGCAGGCGGCGCGGTGGCCGAGGCGTGCCGGCAGCTTGCGGAACGGGTTGCGGCGATCGGAGCGGCCCTGCTGCAGGTCGGGCCGGGCGATGTGGTGTTGGCCGGCGGCGAGGTCCGGCGCAGTGACACGGGCGCCAGCGTCTCGATCGCCGATGTGGCGCGCACCTGGTATCGGCGGCCGCAAAACCTGCCGAGCCCGGTCGATACTGGCGGGCTGGAAGTCACCGCCGGCTACCGGCCGGATCCGGACACCGGCACCCATTCCTACGCCGCCCACGCCGCGGTCGTTCGCGTGGACCGCGACACCGGCGCGGTCGAGATCGAGGATTACGTGATCGTCGAGGATGGCGGCACGCTGGTAAATCCGTTGATTGTCGACGGCCAGGTGATCGGCGGGTTGGCCCAGGGGATCGGCACCGCGCTGTATGAGGAAATGCCGTTCGACGAGCAGGGTCAACCGCTGGCCGCGTCGCTGGCGGACTACCTGCTGCCCGGCGCCGGCGAGGTGCCGGATGTGCGGATCGAGCACATGGCGACGCCGAGCCCTTGGACCACGTTCGGCCAGAAGGGCATCGGCGAGAGCGGCGCCATTGGGCCGCCGGCCTGCCTCGTCAACGCGATCAACGATGCGCTCGCCGGGTTCGGGGCCGAGGTGCTTGACCTGCCCGCGAGCCCGGCGCGCGTGCTGGCCGCGATCCACGCCGCCGGCGCGCCTTGAAACCGGCGGCTTTCACCTATGCGCGGCCTGCGGATTGGGCCGCCGCGCTCCGCTTGGTCGCCGAGGGCGCCCGGCCGGCGGCCGGCACGCAGTCGCTGGGGCCGATGCTGAACTTTCGGCTGGCGCAGCCGGGCGTGCTGGCCGATTTGCGGCACCTGCCCGATTATGCGGGCGTGTCGATCATGGACGGAACGGTGCGGATCGGCGCCGGGACGACGCATGCCGACATCGAGGACGGGGCGGTGCCAGGCCGGCTGGGCACAATCCTCGCAGGCGTCGCGCGGCGGATCGCGTACCGCGCCGTACGCGCCCGCGGCACGATCGGCGGCAGCCTGGCCCACGCCGACCCGGCCGCCGATTGGGTCGCCGTCCTGCCCGCGCTCGGCGGCACCGCGATCGCGCTGGGACTGGCGGGCGAACGGCCAATCCCGCTGGCGAGCTTCGTCCGCGGCGTGTTCACGACGGCCCTGGAAGAAGGCGAGTTGCTCCGGGCCATCGAACTGCCGGTGCTGCCGGAAAGCGCCCGCTGGGGGCACTGGAAATTCTGTCGCAAGCCCGGCGAGTTCTCCAAGGCGACGGCCTGCGTGCTGTCCGTCCCCGGCCAGGCGCCGCGCGCCGTGTTGGCGGCGCTCGACATGGCACCGATGGTGATCGAGGACGCCTCCGCCCTGATCGCCGACCCGGCCGCCGAAGCGACGCGCTTGCTGGCCGGTCTGCATCTGGAGCCCTGGCGCGAGGCAATCGCGCTTACGGCCCTGCACCGCGCGGTGGCGGCGCTTTGACGTGCCTTGCCCTCAAATTGACCGTCAACGGCCGGCTGCAGCAAGTCGAGGCCGAGGCGCGCGAACACCTGGCCGACGTGCTGCGGGGCAAGCTGCTGCTGACCGGGACCCATCTCGGCTGCGAGCACGGCGTCTGCGGCGCGTGCACGGTGGAGCTGGATGGGGACATCGCGCGGTCTTGCATCGTCTATGCGGGAAGTTGTGACGGCGCCACGGTCCGGACCATCGAGGGCTTCGACGACGATCCGCTCATGGCGCAGCTGCGCGACGCCTTCGCGGCCGAGCACGCGCTGCAATGCGGCTATTGCACGCCCGGAATGCTGATCACGGCGCGCGCCCTGATCATCCGGCTGCCGGAGGCCGATGAGGCACGGGTGCGCGAGGAGCTGGCCGGTAATCTCTGCCGCTGCACCGGCTACCGGGGCATCGTCCGCGCGATCCTGCGCGTGCTGGCAGAGCGCAAGGCTGAGCGTTCGCGGAGGGAGTGACCAGTGAACCCCGTCACCAATCTCGTTCCTTCGATTCGCGCGTTTCGCCCCTTTCTTCCTGCGAAGGACTTCGAGACGAGTCTGGGCTTCTATAAGGCGATTGGTTTTGAAGCCCATCCGCTTGGGGATACCGTGGCCGAACTACGGCTGGGGCCGCATGCCTTCCTCCTCCAAGGCTATTACGTCAAGGAGTGGGCCGAAAACATGATAATGCATATGCTCGTCGAGGATGTCGATGCGTGGTGGCGACACATCGATTCACTGGACCTCACTCATCTGTTCGGCGTCTCTCCTCCGGGCGCGCCCAAGGTCGAGCCGTGGGGCCTCACTGTGGCCTACCTCTTCGATCCATCGGGGGTCCTTTGGCACTTTGCGGAAACCACGAGATCGGCAGGAAAGGGTTGATAGGGCCCCATCGGTGGCGATATGCGCATCCGCTGTTCCGCCTTTAGCCCGCGAGCTGCCATTCCCGGAACTTCTGCGTAACCTTAGCCAGGTTCGCCGCCCACCAGGCATCGTCCTTGACGAAGACCTTGTCGCGCAGCGTCGGGCTGGTCGGCAGTTGATCAAGCACGTTCTGCGGCAGCAGTTTCAGCGCCTCGGTGTTCGGCAGCGCGTAGCTGGTCAGCTCCATATATTGCGCGTCGGCCTTGGCGTCGTTCAGCATGAAGTTCAGGAGCTGGAACGCCTCCTTCTTGTGCGCGGAAGCCACGCTGACTGTATACGGATTGCCGCTGACCGCGCTGTAGGCCGGGTTGTAGCTGAGCTGCGCGCCGGCGCGGTTGGCCAGGATGACCCTTCCGTTGAACGCGGTGGCCAGCGAGACCGCGCCCGAGGTGAGCTGCTGGATCGGCTCCTGGTTGGTCGTGTGCCAGATGATGTTCTGCCGCCCCAGCCGCTCGAGGCTGCGCAGTGCCCGGTCGACGTCCAGCGGGTAGAGCTTGTCGAGCCCCACGCCGTCAGCCAGCAGCGCCAGCTCGAGCACGCTGCCGTCGGACACGTTGGAATAGAGCGCGCGCTTGCCCTTGAAACGCTCGGTGTCCCAGAACTCCGGCCAGGTCTTCGGCGCCTTGTCGTCCGGGATCTGCCTCGTGTCCCACGCCATCGCAAACAAATAAAGCGACAGCTTGACCCCGTGCGTCCCTTTGTATTCCGGTGGGATATGGTCGGACTCGATGATGTTGTAGTCGTATGGCGCGATCAGCTTCTGGTCGATCGCGGCGACGTATTCGGCGCCGGTGAGCACGATGATGTCCCACTGCGCCGGGCCGCCCGTGGCGGTCTGCAGTTTGGCGAGCGCGAGCGAGGCGTTGGCGCCCCAATTCACCTTGATCCCGCTCTGCTGCTCGAAGGGCCCGCCGAACGTCTTCATCAAGTAGTCGTTCAGCACGCCGCCATAGCCAGAAACGTTCAGCGTGACCGGCTCCGCCGCGCGGGTCCGCCCGGAGGCGGCAAGCCCGCCGGCCAGCGCGGCGCCGAGCAGTTTGCGGCGGCCAAGGTTCGTGCGAGCTGTCATCGAGTTTCCCTTGCAAACTGGGCACGCGCTTGCGTTCAGACCAGCATACGCAGGGACCGGTCTCCAGCAAGCGAAATGGCATAGCCCTTGCACCATCCTGCCCTGATGCCGAAGATTCTATGGATGCTGGCACCGGCGGCTTTGCTCTATGGCGGGCTTGCGGTGCTGCCGCTCGTCACCATCGTCCGCTTCAGCGTGGAAGACGGCGGAACGCACTATGCCGAAGTGCTGCACTCGCCGCTGCTCGGTCGCGCCGCGGGCAACACGTTGGCGATCAGCTTGATCACGACGGTCCTTGCGGTCCTGCTCGGCTACCTGCTCGCCGCCGCCTTGTGGCGATCAGGGCCCCGCAGCCGCTTCGTGCTGCTGGCCTGCATCACGCTGCCGTTTTGGACGGCGGTGCTGGTCAAGAACTTCGCCTGGGCGGCGCTGCTGCAGGATAACGGCCTGATCAACACGTTGCTGCAAATGTGCAGGCTGACCGGCGGCCCGGTGACCCTGCTGCACAACCGGCTCGCGGTCGTGATCGGCATGGTCCACTACGTGCTGCCGTATGCCGTGTTCCCGATCTATATCGCCATGCGCGGGATCGATCTCCATCTGGAGCGGGCGGCGCGGAGCCTCGGGGCACGCAGCTTCGCCGTGTTCTGGACCATCGTGCTGCCGCTGACCCTGCCGGGCGTGTTCGGCGCCGGGGTGCTGGTGTTCATCATCTCGGCGGGCTTCTTCATCACCCCGGTCATCCTGGGCGCGCCGTCCGACATGATGGTGTCCAATCTGGTGGACTATTACGTGCACGAGCTGGTCGATTTCGGCGGCGCCGCGGCGCTGGCCGTGCTGATCCTGGCGGCGATCACGCCGGTGATCATCGCACAGCAGCTGCTGGGCCGCAGCGGACAATATGGCCGTGCCTAGACGATTGCTGCTGCTCCTCTGCGTACTCCCGCTGCTGTTCCTCTTGCTGCCCTCGCTCGTGATCGTGCCGATGGCGCTCACGCGGGGACAGATGATCCAGTTCCCGCCCGAGTGGATCTCGGTCCATTCCTTCGGCGATTACCTCGCGGACGGCAATTGGGTCGGCTCGACCCTGCTTTCGCTGCGCATTGCCGCGCTCGCCGCCTGCTTGGGCGCCGTGTGCGGCGGCTCGGCGGCGATCGCGCTGCATGGGCGCCGCTTTCCAGGCCGCAGCGTGGTCGCCGGCGTGATCATGGCGCCGATCGTGGTGCCGCTGGTCGTGCTGGCGCTCGGCGACTACCTGCTGTTCGCGCCGCTGCGGCTGGTTGGCAGCGCCCTTGCGATCGAACTGGCGCACGGGCTGCTCGCGACGCCGTACGTGTTCATTTCCGCGCAGACGAGCCTCACCGCGAGCCTCGACCCGGCGCTGGTCCGCTCCGCTCGCAGCTTGGGCGCCGGGTTCTTCTCGGTGCTGCGTCACGTGTATTGGCCGGCGGTGCGGCCTGGCGTGATCGCCGGGTCACTGCTCGGATTTGCCGTGTCGTTCGACGAGGTGGTGATCGCGCTCTTCCTGCAGGGTGCGGACACTGTCACCCTGCCGGTCCGCATGTTCACCGCCATCCAATATGAGCTGACGCCGAAGATCGCGGCCGCCTCCAGCGTGTTCCTGGCGATCGCATTGCTGGTCCTGCTGCTCCAGGGTTTGAGCCGGCGCGAGGCGGTATCGTGACGCGGAGCGTCGAGGTGCGCGGCCTGTCGAAGCGGTACGGGGAACATCATGCCGTACGCGACGTGAGCTTCACGCTGGCGGCGGGCGAGTTCCTGACGCTGCTGGGGCCCAGCGGCTCCGGCAAGACGACGACCTTGATGCTGGTCGCCGGGTTCGAGGCGCCGGATCGCGGCGAGGTGCTCGTGGCCGGCGCCGACGTCGCGGGATTGGTGCCGGAGCGGCGCAATTTCGGCGTGGTGTTCCAGGGCTACGCCTTGTTCCCGCACATGACGGTGCTGGACAATGTCGCTTTCCCGCTGCGCATGCGCGGCCTGGGCTCGCGCGAGCGCCGGCGGCGGGCGATGGAGATGATCGAGCGGGTCGACCTCGCCGCCTTTGCCGCCCGCCTGCCGCGGCAGCTCTCCGGTGGGCAGCAGCAACGCGTGGCCTTGGCGCGCGCCTTGGTGTTCGAGCCGGACGCGCTGCTGCTAGACGAGCCGCTGGGCGCGTTGGACCGCAAGCTGCGCGAGAGCCTGCAGGCGGAGATCAAGGCGATCCAGCGCCGCATGGGTGTGTCCATCCTGTTCGTGACGCATGATCAGGACGAGGCGATGGCGATGTCGGACCGGATCGCCGTCATGGCGGACGGCGCGATCGCGCAGCTCGGCACACCCGCCGACGTCTACTTGCGCCCGCGCACCGAGTTCGTGGCCGGCTTCCTGGGGGAGACGAACATGCTGCCTGGGACGCTGTGGGGCGTCGAGAACGGGGCCGCCTTGGTGCGGTTTGCCGACGGGATTTTCGGGCGGGCGCTTCTGCCGGAAGCTTGTGGGTCGGCGCCGGGGCATGCGGCGCTCGTCTCGGTGCGGCCGGAACGCATTCGCCTTGGGGATGGTCCGGTGCCTGGGCGCATCGAATCTTGCACGTTTCTCGGCAGCCATGCCCGATACCAGGTGCGGGCGCTCGGGCAGAGCATCGCGGTCAGCACACCGGACTGGTCGCCGGGAACGGCGCTGCCGCCCGGGACGGAGGTGCGGCTCGGCTGGGCGGCGGAGGATGCGCAAATCCTGGAGGCGGGCACGCGATGCGGGTGATGTTCATCAACGGACCGAACGCCAACCTCTACGGGCTCGACTCGGCCGGCACCTATGGAACGGAAAGCTTCCCGGCGATCCAGGCACGCTGCGAGGCGCATGCCGCCGCGCTCGGCATTGCGCTCGATTTCCGCCAGTCGAACCACGAGGGCGTCATTGTCGACTGGACCCAGGAAGCGCGCGCGGCGGCGGACGGGATCGTCATCAACGCCGCCGGGTTGACCTACACGTCGGTCTCGATCCTGGATGCGCTGCTGGCCTTTCCGGGCCCGATCATCGAGGCGCATATGAGCAATATCTGGAAACGCGAGACATTCCGGCACCATTCCTATGTCTCCCGCGCCGCCACCGGTGTGATCGCCGGGCTTGGCGCGCTGGGCTACGAGCTGGCGATCTCGGCGATGGCGCAACTGCTGGCGCCGCGCTGATGGAAGGCGCGCTGCTCTTCCATAGCGGGCTCGACGACCCGGTGGCCTGGCGCGCCGCCATGGCCGCCGAGCTGCCGGACTTGCCCTTCCTCGAGAATGACAGTGGCGATCCCGACCTGGTCCATTACGCCCTGGTCTGGAAGCCGCCGCACGGCTTCTTCGCCCGCTACCGGAACCTGCGGCTTGTGGTCAATCTCGGCGCGGGCGTCGACTCGCTGCTCGGCCGCGGCGACCTACCCGCCGTGCCGATCAGCCGCCTGCTCGATCCGAACATGGCAAGCATGATGGCCAATTACGTGCTGTTCGCCGCGCTGCGCTACGCCCGCGACATCCCGGAATTCGAGGCCGCCCAGCGCCGGGGCGAGTGGCGCTTCATCCATCCGCGCGAGCTGCACCAGATACGGGTCGGCGTGCTCGGGCTGGGCGAGCTGGGCTCGGTCGCCGCTGCCGAGCTGGCGCGGCAGGGTTTTGCCGTGACGGGCTGGTCGCGCTCACCGCGCAGCCTTCCGGGCGTGACATGCCTGTCCGGGATGGAGGCGCTGCCGGGCGTGGTAGCGGGGAGCGAACTCCTCATCGTGATGCTGCCGCTAACGGTGGAGACGCAGCACCTGTTGGACGCCGAGCTACTCGCAAAACTGCCGCGCGGGGCGAAGCTGATCAACGTCTCGCGCGGGCAGATCATCGTCGAGGACGCGCTGGTCGCGGCGCTCGGGAGCGGCGCGTTGGGCGGCGCGACGCTGGACGTGTTCGAGACGGAGCCGCTGCCCGCCATTTCGCCATTGTGGCGGATGGAGAACGTGCTGATCACGCCGCATGTGGCGTCTGTCGCCATCCCGCGCTCCTCGGCCGCGCAGGTGGCCGAAAGCATCCGCCGTGTCACCGCCGGCGAGACGCCCCTCGCCCAGGTGGACCCGGCGCGAGGCTACTAGCATAGTTTCCGCAACAGAGGAGAACGACGATGCGACTGATGGTTCGAGGTTTGCTGCTGTGCGGGGTCATGGCTCTGCTCGCCGGGACCGCGTTGGCGCAGGATGCGCTCGCCGACATCAAGAAGCGCGGCGAGATCGCCGTCGGCACTGAATTGCAATTCGCGCCGTTCGAGTATCTCCAGGGCGACAAGCCCGTCGGCTTCGACGTCGATCTGTTTGAGAAGATCGCCAAAGATTTGGGCGTGACCGTCAAATGGGTCGACCTGCCCTGGGCGAGCGTGCTGCCCGCGCTCGAGGCCCGCAAATTCGACATGGTCGTCGCCGGCACCACCGCCTCGAAGGCGCGGCTCGAGCGCTACGCGATGACCTTGCCGATCGGCGACGCCACCGTGGCGCTGGTCAAGCGCGCCGACAACAAGGACATCACCAAGCCGCAGGATATCGCCGGCAAGGTGGTCGGCGGCACCAAAGGGTCGATGCAGTTGCAGACCCTGCTCGACTTCGCGAAGACCCTGCCCGGCGGGGTGGAGGACACCAAGGTCTATATCGGCAGCACCAACCTCTATGCGGATGTCGACGCCGGCCGGATCGCCGCCGCATCCGGCTCGCTGCCGAACCTGCAATATCTGGTCAAGAACCAGCCGGACCTGCAGGTGGTGATGCCGCCCTTCGGGCCGCCGGCCTATCTCGCCTGGGTGATGCGCAAGACCGACGACAACAAGACCCTGCTGGACGCGGTCAACGGCGAGTTGCGCAAGCTCAACGCGGACGGGACCATCACCGCGCTCCAGGTCAAATGGTTCGGGACGGCGACGAAGCTGCCGATGGACGCCCTGCCGCCGCCCTCGAGCTGATGGCGGACTTCCTCGCCAGCGATTCGGCGGCGGCCAGCATCGTGCTGCTGCTGCGCGGCGCGGGGCTGACCTTGCTGATCTCGGCGGCGAGCATCCTGGCCGGGTTCGTGATCGCGCTCGCGGTCTGCGCAGCCCGGCTGTCGCGCGGCCGGCTGCTGCGCGCCGCGGGCGCGCCTATCTCAGCTTCTTCCGCGGCGTGCCGCTGCTGATCCAGTTGCTGGTGATTTATTACCTGCTGCCGTTCGTCGGGTTGGAGCTGCCCGGCTTCGTCGCCGCGATCATCGCGCTCGCGATCTGTACCGCGGCGTATCAGGCGGAGAATTTGCGCGGCGGGTTCATGGCGGTGCCGCCGGGTCAGATCGCGGCGGCCTATGCGTTCGGCTTCTCGCGACGGCAGGTCTGGCGGCGCATCCAGTTGCCGCAGGCGCTGCGGGCGGCGCTGCCTGCTGTCATCAACGAGATGATCGCGATCCTGAAGGCGTCCTCGCTCATTTCGGTCGTCAGCGTGGCCGATTTGATGCGCGTCGCCCAGAACATCGTGGCGCGCACCCAGCAGCCGATCGACTGGTATGGGATCGCGGCGCTGCTGTATTTGGTGATCAGCCTCGGCGTGGCGGCGCTGGGACGGCGATCCGAACGGGTGTTGGGGCGCGGTTTCGCCGCGTCGACGCCGGGATGATCGACTGGTCGCTATTCGCCGATTACGGTCCGCAACTGCTGAGCGGCGCGCGCAACACTGTGCTGTGCTGGGTGGCCGGGTCGGCGCTGGGCTGCGTGATCGGGTTTGTCTGCGGCCTGGCGCTTTCCGGCGGCCCGGCGCCGCTGCGCACCCCAATCCGCTGGTATGTCGAGTTCTTCCGCGGCACGCCGCTGCTCATACAATTGTTCCTGGTCTATGCCGGCGGCCCGCATATCGGGATCACGCTCAGCGCGATCACCGTGGGCATCGTCGGGCTCGGCCTGTACGGCGGCGCGTATTTTACCGAAATCTTTCGCGCCGGGTTCACCAACATCCCGGCCGGGCAGATCGACGCGGCGCGCAGCTTCGGGTTCAGCCGGCATCACACGGTGCGGCGGATCATCCTGCCGCAGATGCTGCTGATCAGCTTACCGGCGATCGTCAACCTGCTCATTTTCATTCTCAAGGACACCGCCGTGCTGTCGATCCTGACCATCCCCGAGCTGACCTTCGAGGTGACCGGCATGACGCTGGAAACGTTCGCGTTTATCGAGCCCTACATGGCGCTCGCGATCGCCTACTGGCTGCTGGTCGAGCTCACAGCCTGGGCGGGCCGGGCGGCGGAGCATGGGCTGAAGCGGCGGCTGGGATTGTACGCGTGAGCACGCCGGTCATCGAGGTGCGCGGGCTCGGCAAGAGTTTTGGCGCGCATCTTGTATTGTCGGGGATCGATCTGGTCGTGCATCCCTCCGAAGTGCTTTGCGTCATCGGCCCGTCCGGGTCGGGCAAGAGCACGCTGCTGCGCTGCATGAACTTCCTCGAGCCGTACGATGCGGGCGAGGTGCTGGTGGATGGCAAGCTGCTCGGCTACCGGCTGGACCCGGCGGGCAGCCGGGTGCGCGACAGCCTGGCGAACGTGAACGCGCTGCGCCGAAGGCTCGCCATGGTGTTCCAGTCGTTCAATCTCTGGCCGCACATGACCGCGCTGCAGAACGTGACGGAGCCGCTGGTGCTCGTGCAGCGCAAGGGCCGCGCGGAGGCCGACGCGATCGGCCGGGAGACACTCGCAAAGGTTGGTTTGGGCGCCAAGCTCGCCGCCTATCCGGCGCAACTCTCGGGCGGGCAGCAGCAGCGCGTCGGCATCGCCCGGGCGCTCGCGATCAGCCCGGCGGCGATCCTGTTCGACGAGCCCACCTCGGCGCTCGATCCGGAGCTGGTCGGCGAAGTGCTGCAGACCATCCGCCAGCTCGCCGCGGAAGGGATGACGATGGTGATCGTCACGCATGAGATGGGGTTCGCGGCGCGCGTGGCCGACCGGGTCATGTTCCTCGACGAGGGGCGGATCGTCGAGGAGGGCCCGCCGGGTCGCCTGTTCGCCGCCCCGCGCAGCGAACGGCTGCGGCAATTCCTGCAGACCTGGACGGAGCGCAGCCAGATCGTGACCGAGGGCGCCGCGCAGTGACCGGAATGGACGCGCTGCTGCGGCCGGCATCGGTCTGCGTCGTTGGCGTCTCGTCGCGGCGCCCGACGCGCGGCAACATGGCGATCCGCAATCTGCAGGCGCTCGGCTTCCGCGGCCGCATCCTGCCGGTGCGTCCGCAGGCGGCGGAGCTGGAGGGCCTGAAGGCGGTGCCGTCCATCGAGGCGTTGCCGCCGGGCGTCGACGTCGCCTTCGTTGCGGTCCCGGCAGGCGATGTGGCCGGCGTGATCCTGCGGCTCGACCGCGCCGGGGTGAAAGCGGCGGTGGTGATCACGGCCGGGTTCTCGCCCGAGCAGGAGGCGACGCTGCGCGAGGTCGCGGGCCGTGTCGCCTTGCTGATGCATGGCCCCAACTGCATGGGCTTGCTGAACTTCTCCGACAACGTTCCGCTCTATTCGGCCGAATTCCCGGCCACGATCCGCCCCGGCCGCGTGGCGTTGCTCGCGCAATCCGGCTCGGCGGCGATCGCCGTCATGAACACGCTGCGGGCCGGGTTCTCCAAAGTGGTCACTGTCGGCAGCGAGTTCCGGCTTACGGCGACGGACTATCTGGACTGGCTCGCCGAGGACGACGCGACCTCGGTGACCGGGGTGATCCTGGAGGCGATCCAATCGCCGGACGCCTTCGCAGCCGCGGTGCGCAAGGTGCACGCCGCGGGCAAGTCGGTGGTCGTGCTGAAAGTCGGGCGGTCCGTGATCGGCGAGCGCGCCGCGCAGGCGCACACCGGCGCCATGATCACGCCCGCGACCGCTTACGAGTGCTTCTTTCGCGACCTCGGTGTGCCCACCGTATCGGACTACGATCAGCTCGCGGGCGCGTTGCTGGCGCTGGCCGCCTGCAAGCCTGCGGGCGGCGGGGGCGTTGCCGTCACCGGCATCTCCGGCGGCGAAACCGCGCTGATGTGCGACCTGGTGGCGGAATCCGGGCTGCGCCTGGCAGAATGGTCGGCCGAAACGGAGGCGGCAGTGCGGGAAGCGCTACCCGGCACCACCGGCCGTAATCCGCTGGATGTGTGGGCGTCGCTCCGGGCGGAGGACACAGATGGCCACCTCACGGCCCTCGAGGCGATCGCCGCCGACCCGGCGGTGGGCACGATCATCGCAGTGCAGGATCTGCAAGCCACCCTGCCCCGCCAGCTCAGCGGACGCTACCGCCATCCGATGGGCATGGTCGCCGCACTGCGTCAGCGCACGGATAAGCCGGTCCTGGTGCTCGCATCGACGCCCGACCCGCTGCACCCCGACCTCGCCGCATTGCTCGAGCAAGGCGGCGTGCCGGTGATGCAAGGCCTCTGGGCCGGGCTGGGCGCGTTGCGGGCCCTCGCCGTCGAACGGCCCACGGAGCACGAACCGCCGGCGGTGTTGGACTTGGCTAGTCTGCAGGAGGAGATAAGGCGGCATTCGGGTCCGCTGCCCAATGCGCTCTGCCAGCAGATTTTGGCGCGCTACCAGATCCCCTTCGTGCGCTCGTTGACCACCGGGCCGGATGGGACGCCGCCGGAGGGACTCACCTTTCCGGTCGTGGTCAAGGTCGCCTCGAGCGGGATCGCGCACCGGTCCGAAATCGGCGGGGTCGCACTGGGGATTGCGGATGCCGAGAGTCTGCGGCGGGCCGTGGCCGACATCCGTGCGAGCGTGGCGTCGGCCGCGCCAGACCGGGTCATCGACGGGTTCGAAATCCAGGAACAGCTCAGCGGCTGCGTCGAGGCAATGGCCGGGTTCAGCATGGCGCCGCCATTCGGGCCGCTGACCATCGTCGGCACCGGCGGCGTGCTGGCCGAGTTGCAGGCCGATCGTGCCGCCACGCTTGGCTGGATCCCGCCGGCGCGGGCGGCGCAGATGATCGAAGCGCTGCGGCTCGGCCGGGTCCTCGGCGGCTATCGCAACCTGGTGCCGCCGACCCGGCTGGACGGGCTGGCCAGGCTGGTCTCCAACCTGACCCGGCTCGCCCGCGATCTCGGCGATGTCATCGCCGAATGCGACCTCAACCCGGTGCTGGTGCGACCCGGCTCGGGCGAGGCGACGGCCGTCGATGTGCTGATGATCGCGCGCTGAGCTACTCGAATTCGGCGAACTGCGCCGTCCGCCAGGCGAGCGCCGGGCCGAGGCCCTCGGTGCGGCGCAACCGGTCGAACGTGTCGGCCTCGGGCGAACTGGTCGAGTCCATGATCGCGCAGGCCTCCGCGCCATAGGCGATGGCGTTGCGCAGCCCCATCGTCTCGAACGCCTGGTTGATCGACCGCTTGTTCCACTGCAGGCATTCGAGCGACACGCGCGACATGCGGCGGGCGAGCTTGACGACTTCGTGGTGCAGTTCCGGCTTCGGGAACACGCCGTCGACGAGCCCAAGACGCAGCGCCTCCGCGGCATCGATCGCGTCGCCGGTGTAGATGAGCCGGCGGGCCCGCTGCCCGAGGATCCAGGGCATGATCATCGTCGCGATGCCGTTGGAGAACCGGGCCTCGACGGCCGCGAAGGCCGCGTCATCCGAGCAGTAGCGCATATCGCAGCACATCGCGAATTCGAGGGCGCCTGCGTAACAAAGCCCGTCGATCATGGCGATGACGGGCTTGCTGCAATCCCACACCGAATAGGTGAACTTGATGTCCTTTTGCATGCGCGCCCGCCATTCCGGGAGCGTGCGTTTCGGTTTCTGCGCGGATTCCTTGATGTCGTAACCCGCCGAAAACGCGCGGCCGCCGGCCCCGGTGACGATGATGACCCGCACGTCCGGATCGGCATCCGCCTGCGCGACGGCGGCCATGATCTCGTCCACCAAGGGCTGGCTCAGCGCGTTGTGCCGCTCCGGCCGGTTCAGGGTCAGCGTCGCGACCCGGTTGTCCACGTCGTAGAGGAGGAATTCGTAGCTCATGTGCGGCAGCGTAGGACACCCATCACGCAGGTGCCAAATCAGTCCTTCTTGCCGAGCACGCGATCCGACAGTCCGGCCGAGCGGCGCACGAAATCCAGCGGCCCCGAGAAGTCGAACGATTTGTAGACCGCCGCCAAATGGTTGAAGTGCGGCGCCTGGGCAAATTGCACGAACGCCAAGCGATGCCCGGCATAATCGCTGTTCAGCAGGTCGCGCGCGAAGGCGAGCAGCTTGCGGCGGTCATCGGCATGCCAGGAATCGTTCAGCGTGTAGAATTTCTGCAGCCATGGCGCCGCCTCGCCCGCGAACTGGTCGGATTCCGGCGTCACGCAAATCTGCCCGCCGATCAGCTCGCGCGCCGTATGCATCATCGCCGGCAGTTGCGAGCAGGCCAGCACGCGCCCGGCATACAGGATCGACTGGTTCGGCATCGCCAGCCCGGCCGGGCTCGTCTCCACCAGAGCGATGCTCGCCTCCAGATGCGCGCGGATGCCCTCGCGATAGCAGACGAGGTCGGCCAGCTTCTCCTGCACCGATTGCAGCTTCTCGAGCCCGGTTTGCTTGGCGCTCCACATCGCCGCGCCGATCATCATGTCGGCGACGTAGAGCAGCCGCAGCACGTAGGGGAACGCGCTGTAGCGATGCACGGTCGCGCGAATGTGCTGCGCGGCGCGGGTGTGACGGTAGAAAAACACGTCCTCCCAGGGGATCAGCACGTCGTCGAACACCACCAGCGCCTCGACCTCGTCGAAACGGCTGGCGAGCGGCGTGTCGGCCGGGTCGGCGCGGCCGGCGAACCCGGCGCGGCAGATGTGCTTGACCCCCGGCGCCCCCATCTTCACGATGCAGCCGACGGCGTGGTTGCTCTCCCGCTCATCGGTCCAGGCGCCCACAGTCGGCTTGAGGAAGGCCTGGTCGGCGTAGCAGGCGGCGGTCTCGAACTTGGCGCCGCGGATGATGATGCCGGCGTCGGTCTCCTTGGTCACCCGCACCATCATGTCGGGGTCGCGCCGGTCTACGGCCAGGGAGCGGTCGCCCTTTGGGTCGGTGTTGGCCGAGACGTGGAACGGGTCGTCGGTCACCACGGCCTGGATATGCCGGTCGATATTGCCGGCGAAGCGCGGGTCGATCTCGGCCAGCACGTCGCGCCCATCCTGTAGCGACCACATTTCGCCGACCGTCTCGTCGCCGACCCGCGTTACCACGCCGCCGAGGTCCTGCAGCACGACGTCCACCGCGCGCCACTTGTCGTGCCAATCCTGCTTAGTGGTCGGCGGGCGGTTGAAGACGCTGTGCCGCGCATTGCCGTCACCGTAGCCCAGCGTGTCGGCGAATTTTTCCTCATGCGCCATGTCGTAGATGCGGGCGCGGGCGGCGACGATCGGCGCCAGCGCCGGGTGCGTGGTCACGTCCCGCACGCGTTCGCCGCCAACGTAGACTTCACGGCCATCGCGGATGCCGTCTAGGTATTGCGCGCCCGTCCGAAGCATTGGGTCCCACCTTGCTGGCGACCGAGGGTAGAGCGCTCCTTTACCAACGGAGCGCTCTACCGTGATCCGTCACTTGCGGAAGTAGTCGGATCGTATCGCCCCGTCAAACCGCTGCCCTCGGAGACAGCACCGCTTGAAACCGGCGTCCGGAACCACACGGGCAGGGATCACGGCGGCCAAGCCTTTCCAACAGTTCCTTGTCCCCATGCACAACCCGCAAGCCGCGCTTTACCTGGGTTTCCGAGTTAAAATCCCCTCCGACGTTTGCTCATCGGCTCAAAAGCAGAAGCGCGGTTCGATGTCGTTGCGGGGCATGGGAACCTCCCTTATTCGTCGCCACGGATATCGTGGCAGCAACATCTATAACATCTCCAGCGCGTGCTGTCCTGCCAGAGCAGGAGTCGGAGTCCCTTGCTCCGACGGTACTACTCCGCCGCGTTCCGTAGCCGCTCCGCACCGCGAGTCTTGACGACCACCTTGATAGCATCGTCGATCCGTTCGCGGGCGTAGCGGATCGCGGTCGGCAGATCGTCGAGCGCAAAGGTGTGGGTGTGGATCTTCGTGGCGTCGAAGCGCTTCTGCGACATGAACGCCTCGGCCCGGTGCGTCGCGCTCTTGCCCTCGCCGCGGATGCCATACAGGTAGATATTGTTGCGCACGATGTTGGCGATATCGACCGTGTCCGGCTCGTGCGGGAAAGCGGCAAGGCAGATGCGGCCGCCGCGGTTGACCATGCGCGCGGCTTCGTTCACCGCGCCGGGCGCGCCCGAACACTCGACGACGTAGTCCACGCCCTTGCCGGCCGTCAGCCGGCGCACCGCCTCGACCGCGTCTTCGTTGCGGACGTTGACCACGTGGTCCGCCCCAAGCTCCAGACCGATCTGCAGCCGATTGTCGCGCGTGCCGGTCAGGATCACCGGGTTCGCACCCAGCGCCTTGGCGACCGCAACGCCGAGCAGCCCGATCGGTCCCGGGCCGGTCACCACGACGCTCTCGCCGGCGACCAGGCCGCCGAGCTCCGTCAGCCCATACATCGCGGTTCCGGCGGTGACGACCAGCGTCGCCTCGGCGTCCGACATGGTGTCGGGGATCGCGACCAGCGTGTTGATGTTGTTGATCGCATATTCGGCAAAGCCGCCATCGGTGGTGAAGCCGTTGGCGCGGTGGCCCTTGTTCACCTCGCCGTAGTTCTTCCCGTAATTGTGGCAGGCCGTGTACATGCCCTCGCGGCAGCGCTTGCACTGGCCACAGCCGGCATGGATCTCCACCGTGACGCGCTGGCCGATATGGTATTCGTCAACACCGGGCCCGAGCGCGGCAACAGTGCCCATATATTCGTGGCCGGGCGTGAAATTCCTGTTGAATGGCAACCCGCCTTGGATCATCGCCGGCGGGCCGTTATAGATGATCTCCAGATCGGTCGCGCAGATCGCTACCGCGTCGATCCGCACCAGCACTTCGGCGCGACCCGGCGACGGCACCGGCTTTTCTGCCAGAGAGAGCTGGCCGGCGTCGCCGAGCACCCAGGCACGCATCGTGTCGGGAACTGGGAATATCGGGTCGGTCGTGACTCCCTGCATCGTTTTCCTCCTCGCCAATGCGACTCAAGTGGGGTGCAGCAGCCTTGCCGCTAGACGCTCGAATGTGCGCCGGCCGCGCTTCATGCCAAACAGGGCGGGCGCCAGCCCGGCCACGGCTTGCCACGGGCCCGCACAATCGAACACGACGAGATCCGCCGGGCCGCCGACCCGAATGCCGTAATCTTGCAATCGCAGCAGCTTGGCGGATTGCCGCGTCACCATGTCGAGACAGGCCGCCATCCCCTCCGGCGTGCCGATTTGCGCGACGTTGGCGTAAAGATTCGCGATCCGGATCAACGAGCAATCACCATACGGCGTGAACGGGTTCAACACGTTGTTCGTCGAAATTGAACAGGTCACGCCGAGACCCAGCAGCCGATGCGCCGGCGTGAGCCCGCGCGGCACGTCGAATTGCCGGTCGCGCGCCATGAGAAACAGATCGGTCGCGGGCAGGACCGTCACCGCGACGCCCGACCCGGCCAGTCTCCGGCCGATCTCCTCGAACCGCTCCGGCGGCAGCGAAGAAAGCTTCGTCGCATGCCCCACCGCGACCCGGCCGCCCCAGCCATGCGCGTCCGTCAGCCGGCAGACCTCGATGACGTCGAGCTGGCTCGGGTCCAGGCTGAAATCGAGATGGAAGTCGATATCGACGTCGAACCGCTTGGCGATGGCAAAGATCCGCGCGATCTGCCCGTGCGAATCCCGATCCATGTACGGCGCCCCGCCGACCAGGTTGCACCCCGCCTCGACTGCGGCGACCAGCACGTCCTCGCAGCCGGGATCGTCCAGCAGCCCCTCTTGCGGGAAGGCGCATAGTTCCAGGTCGATCGCCCAGGCGTAATCCTGCTTGAGGCGGAGCAGCGCGCGCACGCTGGTCAGGCCGACGCGCGGATCGACCTCGACATGGGTGCGCATCCGGTTGGTGCCATGCAGGATGGCGCGCTCGAGCGTGTTTTTCGCGCGGGCGTAGACGTCCGCCTCGGTGAACCCACGCTTGGCCGCGGCGACTTCGGCCACCGCCTCCTGCAGCGTGCCGCGCTGGCAACGGCAGCGCTCCATCAGGCCGGACTTGTCGAGGTGAATATGCGTCTCGATCAGTCCGGCGCACACCAGCCGGCCGCCCAAATCTTCCCCATCAGCGGCCAGGCCCGGCCCGATCGCGGCGATCCGCCCGCCCGCGATGCCGATGTCCACAAGCTCCGGCGCATCCTGCAGCCGGGCGTTGCGGAGGAGATGGTCGAAGCTCATGTCCCGCTCTATAGCTGACGACGTGCCCATGGTCGTGATGTCCCCTATGGCAAGCCTTGCCCGTCGCTGACCCGGCGGTGCGCGGGTCCATCCTGCGCGCCGTCGCCGACCGCGGGGGCGACCTCGTCGACGCCGCGCAGCGCCTGATCGCCGCGCCATCGCCCAATCCGCCGCTGGCCACCGGCGCCGTCGCCCATGCGGCTGCCAAGCTGGTCCGCCGCCTGGCGCCCGGTGCCGAGCTGACCTTGCACGAGGCCGGGGAGGGTGTCGTCAATCTCGTGGCGCGGGTGTCGGGCGCGGCCACCGGGCGGCGGCTGATCCTGAACGGGCATCTCGACACATACCCGGTCAACGAAGCCCTGCCCTGGACCGTGGACCCGCTCGGTGGCGAGGTACGGGACGGGCGGATCTACGGCCGGGGCGCGGCAGACATGAAGGGCGGGATCGCCGCCTCCATGCTGGCGCTGAGCGTCCTCGCCGAGCACCGCGACGCCTGGCGCGGCGAGCTGGTGCTGGCGCTGGGCGGCGACGAGGAGAGCATGGGGCGGCTTGGCACCCAGTTCCTACTCGACACCGTGCCGCATGCGCGAGGCGACGCGGCCCTCATCGGCGATGCCGGGTCGCCGGCCGTGGTGCGGTTCGGGGAAAAGGGGTTCCTTTGGGTCGAGGTCGAGACGGCGGGCAAGCCTGCGCATGGCGCGCACGTGCATCTCGGCGTCAACGCCATCGACCGGCTCCGCGCCGCGCTCGACGCGCTCAGCCGGCTGGCCGAGACCGCGGTGGAGGCGCCCCCCGAGATCGTCCGCGCCATCGAGGCCGCGCGCCCGATCTCCGAACCACTCGGCGGAGCCGGCGAATCGGCAACGCTGACCCGGATCACCGTCAATATCGGCCGGGTCGCGGGCGGGACCTCGATGAACCTGGTCCCGGCGGCCGCAAGCGCCGGCGTCGACATACGGCTGCCGATCGGCGTGAGCACCGGCCAGATCAAGGTGGCGATCGCCGCCGCGCTGGGCGCGATGCCGGGCGTGCGCTGGCGCGTGCTGCGCGCCTACGAGCCGAGCTTCACCGCGCCAGACCACGAAATCGTCCGCCGCGTGGCCGCGGCGGCGACCGAAGTGTTGGGCACGGCTCCGGCGGTGAACATGCGCGTCGGCGGGTCAGACTCGAGATTGTTCCGCATGGCCGGGATACCCACGGTCGTGTATGGGCCAACCCCGCACAACATGGGTGCGGCCGACGAATACGCCGAAATCGCCGATTTGCAGGCCGTCGCCGCCGTCCACGCGTTGACGGCTTTCGACTTTTTGGGGGAAACGACATGATCAAAATTGCCGTGCTGGACGATTGGCAGAGCATCGCCAAGAGCTACGCCGACTGGAGCGAGCTGGAGGCGAAGGCGGAAATCGTGTTCTTCCACGAGGCCTTCGCCGAAGAGGACGATGCGGCGCGGCGCCTGGCCGATTTCGACGTGATCATGGCCATGCGCGAGCGCACCGCCTTCCCAGCCACGCTGGTCAAGCGGTTGCCGAAGCTGAAGCTGTTCAGCCTCACCGGCAAGCGCGCCGGGTCGGTGGACATGCAGGCGCTGGCCGCGCAGGGCGTGACCATCACCAATACCACCGGCGGCGACACCGGGGCGAACACGGCCGAGCTGGCCCTGCTGCTGATGCTGGCGGCGGCGCGTGACCTGCCGCGGGCCGACGCTTCGATCCGCGCCGGCGGCTTCCAGGAGGGCACTACGCCGGGCTTCGAGCTCGAGGGCAAGGTGCTCGGCGTGATCGGACTGGGCCGGCTCGGACAGCGCATGGCGCGCTATGCCGGAGCGCTCGGCATGGAGGTGATCGCCTGGAGCCAGAACCTGACGCCGGAGGCCGCAAGCGCAGGCGGCGCCACTTACGCTGCGTTTGATGAGCTGCTGGGCCGGGCCGACGTCGTCAGCCTGCACGTCGTGCTGTCGCCACGCAGCCGCGGCATCATCGGGGCCGCCCAACTCGCGCGGATGAAGCAGGGGGCGATCCTGGTCAACACCTCGCGCGGGCCGCTGGTGGACGAGGCGGCGTTGATCGAGGCGGTGCGTGCCGGGCGGATCGTGGCGGCGCTGGACGTGTATGACCGGGAGCCGCTGCCGGCGGACTACGAGCTCCGGAGCTCGCCCAACACGGTGCTGACGCCGCATCTCGGCTACGTCACGCAAACGACGATGCGGGATTTCTACAAGCAATCGGTCGAGAACGTGCTGGCGTTCCTGGCCGGGCAGCCGATCCGGGTGTTGCAGCCGTGAACCTGGCCTTAAGACAAATGCGAGATAGTTCGATGTCTTAGGGCGACGGCTACGGCCGACAGGCTCTATCTGAAAACCCCGACAGATGGCATTATAGAAGGCTCGGAGCCAGAATCCGGGCAGCTACGGTGGCCGACAGAGATCCGCCGAGCGTCGAAGGGAGTTCCAACGTCTTGAAGTCAACCGACATCAGCAATCCCGACTACTTCCATAAGGTCGTCGATTGCCAGTGGGCCTGTCCCGCCCACACCCCGGTTCCGGAATACATCAGGCTGATCGCGGCCGGGTTCTACGCCGACGCCTACATGGTCAATTGGCAGTCGAACGTCTTCCCGGGCATCCTCGGCCGCACCTGTGACCGCCCGTGCGAGCCGGCTTGCCGGCGCGGCCGGGTCGAGGAGGAGCCGGTCGCGATCTGCCGGCTCAAGCGGGTCGCGGCCGACTATAAGGGCGATGTCAGCCAGTTCATGCCCACCCCGTCGGCGACGCGCAACGGCAAGCGTGTGGCCTGCGTCGGCGCCGGGCCGGCCAGCCTGACCGTCGCCCGCGACCTGGTGGCGGTCGGCTACGACGTGGTGGTGCATGACGGCGCGGCGCAGGCGGGCGGGTTCATCCGCAGCCAGATCCCGAAATTCCGCCTCCCCGACTCGGTGATCGACGAGGAGGTCGGCTACATCGTCAACCTCGGCGTCGAGACCAGGTTCGGCGCCTATGTTGGCAGCCTGCGGGAGCTGCTGGGCGAGGGCTACGACGCGGTCTTTGTCGGGTCCGGCGCACCGCGCGGGCGGGATTTGGAGGTGCCTGGGCGACGCGAGGCGGCGGCGAACATCCATATCGGGATCGATTGGCTGTCTTCGGTGTCGTTCGGGCACATCAAGTCGGTTGGCCGCCGGGTCATTGTGCTGGGCGGCGGCAATACGGCGATGGATTGCTGCCGGTCGGCCCGGCGCCTGGGCGGGGAAGAGGTCAAGGTCGTCGTCCGCAGCGGGTTCGAGGAGATGAAGGCCTCGCCGTGGGAAAAAGCGGACGCGGTCCACGAGGACATCCCGATCCTGAATTACCTGGTCCCCAAGCATTTCGTGCACGAGGACGGCAAGCTGGCCGGCATGCATTTCGAGCGCGTGCATGCGGTGCGCGACGAGAAGGGACGGCGCAGCTTGGTGCCCACGGGCGAACCGCTCGTCTTCATGGAGTGCGACGACGTCTTGGTCGCGATCGGGCAGGAGAACGCGTTTCCCTGGATCGAGAAGGATCTCGGCATCGAGTTCGACCGCTGGGGCATGCCGGTGGTCGATCAGGCGACGTTCCAATCGACGCTTCCTGGCGTGTTCTTCGGCGGCGACGCGGCGTTCGGGCCGAAGAACATCATCTGGGCGGTCGCGCATGGCCACGATGCGGCGATTTCCATCCATAAGCACTGTCATGCGGAGGATCTGCGTGACCGGCCGCCGCCGGACGTAACCCTGGCCTCGCAGAAGATGGGCATCCATCAGTGGAGCTACGACAACGCGGTGTCGATCGACCTGCGTTACAAAGTGCCGCACCGCGACAAGGCGGAGGCGCTGACCGACATCAAGGCGGAGGTCGAACTCGGCTTTGATCTGCAGCAGGCGTTCAAGGAGGCGCAGCGCTGCCTCAATTGCGATGTGCAGACGGCCTTTGCGCCGAAGCTGTGCATCGAGTGCGACGCCTGCGTGGACATCTGCCCGGTCGATTGCATCAGCTTCACCGAGAACGGCGACGAGGCCGACCTGCGTGGCCGGCTGAACGCGCCGGCGCTGAACTTGACGCAGGATCTCTACGTCTCGGACGGCCTGAAAACCGGGCGGATCATGGCCAAGGACGAGGATGTCTGCCTGCATTGCGGCCTGTGCGCCGAGCGATGCCCGACCGGTGCGTGGGACATGCAGCGGTTCTTGTTGAACACGGCGCAGGTCAAGCCGGAGAGGGCTCTCGCATGCGTCCGCTAGAGAGGGTCAACGACTTCGTCGTTAAATTCGCCAACGTCAACGGCTCCGGCTCGGCCAGCGCCAACCAGCTCTTTGCCAAATCGATCCTGCGGATGGGCGTGCCGGCGACGCC
Organism: Acetobacteraceae bacterium; assembly: GCA_965276815.1. GTDB lineage: Bacteria > Pseudomonadota > Alphaproteobacteria > Acetobacterales > Acetobacteraceae > JAVVHH01. Next base: position 111,780 of record CBDIBE010000009.1, read on the forward strand.
GCGCAACATTTTCCCCTCCAACATCCAGGGATTGCCGACCTGGTACGAGGTGCGCGTCTCCGAGGCCAGTCATCTGGGCGCACGCGGCGGCGTGGACCTGATGGTGGCGATGAACCCGCAGACCTGGGACGAGGACGTCAAATCCATCGATCCCGGCGGCTATCTTTTCTACGATTCTACGCGCCCGCTTACCGGGCCGAAGATCCGGAGCGACATCACGCTGATCGCGGTGCCGCTCACCGCCATCTGCAACGCCGAATACACCGACAGCCGGCAGCGGCAATTGTTCAAGAACATCATGTATGTCGGCGCACTCTCGGCGCTGCTCGACATCGAGCCGGCGGTCATCGAGACGCTGCTCGCCCAGCAGTTCAAATCCAAGGAAAAGCTGATCGCCGCCAACGTGCACGCGTTCCATCTAGGACGCGGTTACGCGCTCGCCAATTTGACCTGCCCGATCGGCCTGCGCATCCAGAAATCCGACAAGGTCGGCGAGCGTATTTTCCTCGAAGGCAACGCGGCGGCCGGCCTTGGCGCGGTCTACGGCGGCGCGACGGTCTGCGCCTGGTATCCGATCACCCCTTCAACCTCTCTGGCCGAGGCGTTCACCTCCTATTGCGAGCGCTTCCGCGTCGACCCGGCCACCGCCAAGAAAAAATTCGCCATCATCCAGGCCGAGGACGAGCTGGCCTCGATCGGTGTCGTCATCGGCGCCGGCTGGAACGGCGCGCGGGCCTTCACCGCGACCTCCGGCCCCGGCATCAGCCTGATGCAGGAATTCCTCGGCCTGTCCTACTTCGCCGAGATCCCGGCCGTGATCTTCGACGTCCAGCGCGCCGGCCCGTCCACCGGCATGCCGACCCGCACGCAGCAATGCGACATCACCGCCTGCGCCTACGCCTCGCACGGCGACACCAAGCACATATTGCTGTTCCCCGAAGACCCGCACGAGTGCTTTGCCTTTGGGGCGCTCGCCTTCGACCTGGCGGATCGGCTGCAGACCGCCATCTTCGTCCTGCTCGATCTCGATATCGGCATGAACGAGCGCCTTTGCGCCCCGCTCGACTGGACCGACGCGCGCCAGATGGATCGCGGCAAGGTCATGACGGCCGCCGAGCTCGAGGCTGGGCGGACTTTTGGCCGCTACCTGGACGTGGACGGGGACGGCATTCCCTACCGCACCTACCCAGGTACGCATCCCTCGCGCGGCGCCTACTTTACCCGCGGCACCAGCCGGGACCGGTTCGCCCGCTACACCGAGGACGGCGTCGCCTACCAGGACAATATGGAGCGGCTGCTCAAGAAATTCGCCACCGCCCGCAACCTGGTGCCCCGGCCGGTCCGTCGCGATCCCCGGCAAGCCACGCGACTGGGTGTGATCTATTACGGCTCGACCGCGCCCGCGATGGACGAAGCCGTCGAAATCCTGGCCGGGCAGGGTGTGACGCTCGACTTGCTGCGGGTCCGCGGCTTCCCGTTCCATGACGACGTCGCCGCGTTCATCGCCGAGCACGAGCAGGTTTTCGTGGTCGAACAGAACCGGGACGGGCAGATGCGGTCGCTGCTGGTCAACGAGCTCGAGGTCAATCCGGCGCGCCTGATCAAGGTGCTGCATTACAACGGCACGCCGATCACTGCCCGCTTCATCGCCAACAGCATCGCCGACGTGGCCGGGTCGCTGAAGATCGTGCCCTTGCGCAAAACCGTGCCCGGAGCCGTGTCATGACGTTCCTGCCAAAACCCGGGCTGCATCATCCCGCCCTCGCCCATAACGAGCTAGGCTTCACGCGGCGCGACTATGAAGGGGCGATGTCCACCCTTTGTGCCGGCTGCGGGCACGACTCGATCAGCGCCGCAATCGTGCATTCCTGCTTCGAGTTGGCGCTGCCGCCGCACCGGATCGCCAAACTTTCCGGCATCGGCTGCTCGTCCAAGACGCCGACCTACTTCCTGGGCGCCGCGCACGGGTTCAACTCGGTGCACGGGCGCATGCCGAGCGTGCTGACCGGGGCGAACCTCGCCAACCGCGACCTGATCTATCTCGGCGTGTCCGGCGACGGCGATTCGGCTTCGATCGGTTTCGGGCAGTTCGCCCACTCGATCCGCCGCGGCGTCAACATGGTCTATATCGTCGAGAATAACGGCGTTTACGGCCTCACCAAAGGGCAGTTCTCGGCCACCGCCGATAATGGCGCCAAGAGCAAGCGCGGCGTGGTCAACCGCAGCGAGCCGATCGACCTCGTCGGTCAGGCGCTGCAGCTCGGCGCCACCTTCGTCGCCCGCAGCTTCTCCGGCGACAAAGGGCAGCTCGTGCCGCTGATCAAGGCGGCGCTGATGCACCGCGGCGCGGCGTTCATCGATTGCCTGAGCCCCTGCGTCGCGTTCAACAACCATGCGGGCTCGACGAAGAGCTTCGATTTTGTCCGCGAGCACAATGAGGCGGTGAATTTTCTCGACGTCATCACCGGGCGCGACGAGCTGGTCGCCGAGTATCAACCCGGTTCGGTCGAGATGGTGCGAACGCACGATGGCGGGCTGCTCAAGCTGCGCAAGCTCGCCGACGATTACGACGTGAGCGACCGTTCGGAAGCGATGAACTTCCTGCAGCGCCACCAGGCGAAGGGCGAGATCGTGACCGGGCTGCTCTATATCGATCCAGACGGCGACGACATGCACTCGTATCTGGGCACAGTCGACACCCCGCTGAACGCGCTCGAGGACACCGATTTGTGCCCAGGCTCGGCGGCGCTGGCCAAGCTGAACGCGTCGCTGCGCTAGCACCTCGTCGTCGCGAGCCGCGCCGCGGCATGGCAATCCAGCGGCGCACGGGCTGAGGCGACCATGGATTGCTTCGTCGCTGCGCTCCTCGCAATGACGCAGGCGGGGTAATGATGCGGCGCATGTTCACCGGCACGACCGGGATCGTGTTCATCCTGATCTGTGTCATGTATTTCATCGAATACATCGACCGGGTGAACATTTCCGTCGCCGCCCCGCTGATCAAGACCGAGCTGCACCTCAGCAACACCCAGCTCGGCTTGGCGCTGTCCGCCTTCGGCTATTGCTACGCCGTGTTCCAGATCATTTTTGGTTATGTTGGCGATAAGATCGGCGCGCGCCGCATGCTGGCGCTGAACGGCATCCTTTGGGCCGGCGGCACGTTGCTGACCGGCCTGGCCGGCAGCCTCGCCAGCCTCATCCTCGCGCGCACCGTGGTCGGGCTCGGCGAGGCCGGGACGATCCCGAACGCAACCAGGGCGATGAGCGTCTGGGTGCCGCGCGTCCAGCGTGGCTTCGCGCAAGGCTTTACCCATTCCGCGGCACGCCTGGCCGCCGCGATCACCCCGCCCGTGGTGGTGGCGATGATCCCCTTCATCGGCTGGCGTGGCGCCTTCTTCGTCCTCGGCGCTCTCAGCCTCGTTTGGGTCGTCGTCTGGTTCCTGTTCTTCCGCGACGACCCGCGCGACCACCCGCGCATCTCGGCGGCGGAGCTCGCCGCGCTGCCGCTACCCGAGACGAGCGCGCGGACCGCGCCCACCGTCCCCTGGAGCCGGCTGCTCAAGCGCATCCTGCCGGTCACGCTGGTGTTCTTCTGCCACGCCTGGACGCTCTGGCTCTACCTGAGCTGGCTGCCGAGCTTCTTCGTCAGCGAATACGGCTTTGATGTGAAGCGCTCGGCGATGTTCTCCGCCGGCGTGTTCCTCGCCGGCGTGATCGGCGACACAGCGGGCGGCTTGTTCACCGATGCGCTCTACCGCTGGACCGGCGACCTGAACCGGGCGCGGCGCGACGCGATCATCCTGGGCTTCGGCGCCTCGCTCCTGCTGCTCACCGCCGCGCTCTTTCTGCACGGCCAGTTCACGGTCACGCTCTGCCTCGCCGGCGCGTTGTTCTTTCTAGAGTCGGCGGAGGGGCCGATCTGGGCCGTGCCGATGGACATCGCGCCGCAATTCGCCGGAATCGCCGGCAGCTTCGTCAGCACCGCGGCAGGTCTGGCCGCGGTGGTCTCGCCGGCCGCGTTCGGCGTGATCACCGACCTCACCGGCAGCTACAAACTGCCCTTCGTGCTCTCGATCAGCCTGCTCGCCGCGGGAGTAGCGCTCTCTTTCTGGATCCGGGCGGACCGGCCCTTGAAGCTGTCAGACAACGAGAGTAGGCCGCAGCCGGCGCCTGCGCGGCCGGGCCCGCGCTCAACCTGACAGGACTAGGGGAAGACGCCGATGACACCAGCAAGCCCGCCCGGCGTCACGCGCCGCCTCGCTGAATTTGTCGCCGAAATGCCGCGCGGCAGATTGCCCGAGAACGTTCGGCACGAAGCGCTCCGCACCTTCCTCAACTGGACCGGCTGCGCGGTCGGCGGCGCCACCCATGAGACGCTCGATATCGCGATCGCGGCGCTGGCGCCGTTCTCCGGCAAGCCGGAAGCGACCGTGCTCGGCCGCAGCGAGCGGCTGGACGCGCTGCACGCCGCGCTGATGAACGGCATCAGCTCCCACGTGTTCGATTTCGACGACACCCATCTGCGCACGGTGATCCACCCGGCCGGCCCAGTGGCCAGCGCCCTGCTCGCCTTCGCCGAGCACCGCCCCATGTCCGGCGCCGACCTGCTCGACGCGCTGGTCTATGGCGTCGAGGTGGAGTGCCGGATCGGCAACTCGGTGTTTCCGGAGCATTACGACGTGGGCTGGCACATCACCGGCACCGCCGGTGTGTTCGGCGCCGCGGCCGCAATCGGCCGGGTCATGCGGCTCGACGTGGAGCGCATGAGCTTCGCCCTGAGCCTGGCGGCGACCCAGCCCGTCGGGCTGCGCGAGATGTTCGGGACCATGACCAAGAGCTTCCACCCGGGCCGCGCCGCGCAGAACGGCATGACCGCGGCGCTGCTCGCTGAACGCGGCTACACCAGCTCGCTGCAGGCGCTCGAGGCCAAGCGCGGCTGGAGCAACGTGCTCAGCACCGGCCACCGCGACCACGAGATCACCGAGAAGCTCGGCGAGAGCTGGGAGATCCTGGTCAACACCTACAAGCCTTTCGCCTGCGGCATCGTCATCCACCCGACGATCGACGGCTGCCTGCAGCTCAAGCGCGAGGGGCTCGACCCGGCTGACATCGAGCGCGTGTCGCTCGCCGTGCACCCGCTGGTGCTGGAGCTGACCGGCAAGCGGACGCCGGAGACCGGGCTGGAGGGCAAGTTCAGCGTGTATCACGCCGCCGCCGCCGCGCTGATCGAGGGTGATGGCGGCGAGCACCAGTTCAGCGATCGCTGCGTCCGCGACCCGGCGGTGATCGATCTGCGCGACCGGGTCACCGCCGCGATCGAGCCCGGTATGGCGTCGGACGCGGCGCGCACCGAGGTGAAGCTGCGCGACGGCAGAACCCTGGCGCGCGAGGTGCCGCACGCGATCGGCAGTCTCGCGCGGCCGATGACGGATGCGGACCTGGAGGCGAAGTTCCGCGGCCTCGCCGTCGAGGTGCTGGGCGCCGGGCGCACCGAGGCGCTGATCCGCCTCTGCTGGTCGCTCGGCGACCTCGCCGACGCTGCCGATATTGCCCGCGCCGCAGCCGGGTGAGCTCCTAACTCCGGCTTAAGGCCGCCGCTCCTCCCTATGCGAGTAGAGACTCATAGCTGAGAAACCCGACCTGCGCGCCGGGGACGATCTCGGTCACGTCCTCGGCGATCTCGGCGAGCCCATCGGTCTGGGTCAGCGAAGTGAGGATGCCCGCTCCGTCGCGCGAATGTTTGTGCACGACGCCATTGTCGAGCCGCACGCGGACATACTCGAGGCGCCCGGTCTTCTTGCGATACGGAAACCCGGCCGCGACCGGCAGCTGGCCAGGTGCGCGGTAGTTTTCGCCGCCCAAAGCGGCCAGGAGCGGCCGCGCGATACGGGCGAAGGTGACGAAGGCGGCGACCGGGTTGCCGGGCAGGCCGAGAAACGCCACGCCAGCGACCTCGCCCATGGCGACGGGGCGGCCAGGCTTGATCGCCAGGCGCCAAAACGCCAGCCTTCCCGCCGCCTCGACCGCGGCGCGGACATGGTCCTCCTCGCCCGCGGAGACCCCGCCCGAGGTCAGGATCAAGTCGTGCCCCTCGGCAGCGCGCCGCAATGCAGCGGCGATCGGCGCCGCCCGGTCCGGCAGGATGCCGAGATCAGTGACCAGGGCACCCGCGCGGGCGGCCATAACGGCGAGCAGCATGCGGTTGCTGTCATAGCGTTGCGCCGGTCCGAGGACCTGGCCGGGCTCGACCAGTTCGTCCCCGGTCGAGAACAGCGCCACGCGGAGCCGCCGGCGCACCGGCAGACTCTGCAATCCCAGCGCCGCCGCCAGCGCCAAATCCTGCGGCCGCAGCCGCGACCCGGCGGTCAAGGCCCGCGCGCCTGCGGCCACATCCTCGCCCGCCGGCCGCGTATTGGCGCCGCGCCGCAAGCCGGGCGGCAAGCGCACGCCCCCTGTCTCGAGCGCCACATCCTCCTGCATGAACACGGTATCGGCTCCAGGCGGCAGGGCGGCGCCGGTGAAAATCCGCTGGGCGGTCCCCGCAAGCAGCGCCGTCGCCGGCGACCCGGCCGCGAGCCGGCCGGAAATCGGCATCACGTTCTGCTCGGCCAAGTCGCCCAGGCGCACCGCGTAACCGTCGACGGCCGAATTGGCGAAAGGCGGCAGATCGACCGGAGCCGCGACGTCCGCCGCCAATACCCTTCCATCCGCCGCGTGCAGCGGGACGGGCTCCACGCCGGCGCCGCACTCGACCGACGCCGCGATCATAGCCAGCGCGGCCTCGACCGTCTGCAGCTTGCCGCCGAAAGCGAAGCAATCGTCGGACAGCTGCGCCATCAGCCCGGCGCCTCGGCATGGGTCAGCACCAGCTGCGCCACCCCGGCGACATCGTCCAGATCGACGTGCGGCAGGCCGCCCGAGACCGGCCCATCGCTGGCCACGGCGACGACAGTCCCGTCCTCGGGATGCAGCAAAGGCTTGCCGTTCGCCGCCCGGTGCACCTCGATCTTACGGTGCCGGCCGCGCTTGAATCCCTCGACGAGCACGAGGTCCACCGGGCTGAGCCGGGCCAGCAGTTCCGGCAAGCCCGGTTCCGCCTCGCCGCGCAGCTCGTGCATCAGCGCCCAGCGATTGGCCGAGCCGATCAGCACCTCGGTGGCGCCGGCCTGGCGATGCTCCCAGGAATCCTTGCCGGGCTGGTCGATGTCGAAGCCGTGATGCGCATGTTTCAGCGTGGAGACGCTGAACCCTTTGCCGACCAGCAACGGGATCACGCGTCGCAACAGCGTCGTCTTGCCGGCGCCGCTCCAGCCCGCGAACCCAATCACGCGCATGCTAGTGCCCGATCGCATGGAAGCCTGCTTCACTTTGAATCAGGCTGGAGTGCGCGAACGGTCACTCAAACAAAGACCGACGATGGTCTCCCGTGCCGATGGCTTGTGCATACTGCATCTGGTATACATTATTCCTGACAGGTTGGCGCGCTGCCTGCGTAGCTCTATATGCGGGACAACGACGAGGCGATAAACAACCTAAGCCGGCAAGGGGATGAAATGGCCAGTCCGGGTTCGGGTGAACTCCTCAAATTTCAGCATCCCGGCGCCGGCCGCAAGCGTGCCAAGGCGCAGCCCAAGGGCCGCCAAATTATGCCGCAGGCGCAGCATGAGATCGCGCAATTGCTCGGCGATCGCTCTCGCGACCGGCAATATCTGATCGAATATCTGCATCTCATCCAGGACCAGTGGCACCAGATTTCGGCCGCCCACCTCGCCGCGCTGGCTGATGCCATGCACCTGGCCTTCGCCGAGGCGTTCGAGACGGCGACGTTCTATGCGCATTTCGATGTGGTCAAAGAGGGCGAGCCAGACCTGCCGCCGCTAACCATCCGTGTATGTGACAGCGTGACCTGCGCAATGTTTGGTGCCGAGCGGCTGCTCGCCGAGCTGCAGGCCATCGCGGGGGCCGGCGCGCTGGGAGCGCCGGCGCGGGTGGTGCGGGCGCCCTGCGTCGGGCTCTGCCACATGGCGCCGGCGGTCGAGGTCGGCCACAATTTCCTGCACCGCACCGGTGTGCGGATCGTGCGGGACGCTGTCGCGGCGGGCGATACGCATCCGCACATCCCGGACTACATCGACTATGACCGCTATGTCGCGGGCGGCGGTTATCAGTTGCTCGAGCAGGTCCGCTCCGGCGCGCTTGCGGCCGAGGACGTGCTGACGGCGCTGGATGGCGGCGGGCTGCGAGGCCTGGGCGGCGCCGGCTTCCCGACTGGCCGCAAGTGGCGCTCGGTTCGCAGCGAGCCCGGGCCGCGGCTGATGGCGGTCAATGGCGACGAGGGCGAGCCCGGCACGTTCAAGGACGGCCACTACCTCAGCACCGACCCGCACCGCTTCCTCGAGGGCGCGCTGATCGGCGCCACCATCGTCGAGGCGCCTGATGTGTACCTATATATGCGCGACGAATATCCGATCGCGCTGGAGATCCTGCGGCGGGAGCTTGCCAAGCTGCCGCCGGGTCTACCGCGCCTGCATCTGCGGCGGGGCGCCGGCGCCTATATTTGCGGCGAAGAAAGTTCGATGCTGGAGAGCCTCGAGGGCAAGCGCGGCCTGCCGCGGCAAAAGCCGCCCTTCCCGTTCCAGGTCGGCCTATTCGGGCGGCCGACCCTGATCAACAACGTCGAAACCCTGTTCTGGGTGCGCGACATCGTCGAGCGTGGCGCCGATTGGTGGAAGAGCCAGGGGCGCAACGGGCGCGTCGGCCTGCGCAGCTATTCGGTGAGCGGCCGAGTGCGCGATCCGGGCGTGAAGCTGGCGCCCGCCGGCGTCACCGTGCAGGAGCTGATCGACGAATTTTGCGGCGGCATGGCGGACGGGCACGAGTTCGCCGCCTACCTGCCCGGCGGCGCCTCCGGCGGCATCCTGCCGGCCCGGATGAACGACATTCCGCTCGATTTCGGCACGCTGGAGAAATATGGCTGCTTCATCGGCTCGGCGGCGGTCGTCGTCTTCTCGCAGGCGGACGATGTGCGGGGCGTGGCACTCAATTTGATGCGCTTTTTCGAGGATGAAAGCTGCGGCCAGTGCACGCCTTGCCGCTCCGGCACCCAGAAGGCGCGCATGCTGATGGAGCGCGGCGCCTGGGATGCGGACCTGCTCGACGCGCTCGGCCAGGTCATGCGCGACGCCTCGATTTGCGGCCTCGGCCAGGCCGCGAGCAATCCGCTGACCAGCGTCATCCGTTATTTCCCCGAGTTGCTGACCGCCAAGGAAGCCGCCAAATGAGCAGTTCGACCACGCGGGAAGGTCCGCAGAACCTTCAGGGCGATACCACCGAGACCGAGGGTCTGGCTTTCGAGCTGGACGGCGAGCGGGTTTTCGCGCTGGCAGGCGAGAGCATTTGGGACGTAGCACGGCGCGTCGGCACCGAACTGCCGCATCTGTGCCACCGGCCGCAGCCGGGTTACCGGCCGGACGGGAATTGCCGGGTCTGCATGGTCGAGATCGAGGGCGAGCGCGTGCTGGCTCCGTCCTGCAAGCGGATGCCGGCGGTCGGCATGAAGGTGCATAGCCAGACCGACCGGGCCAAGACGGCGCGCAAGTTGGTGCTCGAGCTGCTGGTCGCCGACCAGCCAGCCCGCGCGACCTCGCACGACCCGACCAGCTCGTTCTGGAACTGGGCCGAGCGCGAAGCGGTCCTGGAGAGCCGCTTTCCGGCCGTCGAGCGCTGGGAGCACGACCCGAGCCACCCCGCGATGCGGGTCAATTTGGACGCCTGCATCCAGTGCAACCTTTGCGTCCGCGCCTGCCGCGAGGTGCAGGTCAACGACGTGATCGGCATGGCCTACCGCAACGCCGCGGCCAAGCCGGTCTTTGATTTCGACGATCCGATGGGCGTTTCGACTTGTGTGGCCTGCGGCGAGTGCGTGCAGGCGTGTCCCACCGGGGCGCTGATGCCGGCAGCGTACCTGAACGAGGACGAGCAGCGCACTGTGTGGCCGGACCGCAAGGTCGACAGCCTTTGCCCCTATTGCGGCGTCGGCTGCCAGGTGACCTACGAGGTCAAGAACAACCGCGTGGTCTACGCCACCGGCCGCGACGGCCCCGCGAACCACAACCGGCTGTGCGTCAAGGGCCGGTTCGGCTTCGATTACATCCATCACCCGCACCGGCTGACCAAGCCGCTGATCCGCCTGCCGAACACGCCGAAGGACGCCATGGATCAGGTGGACCCGGCCAATCCTTGGACGCATTTCCGCGAGGCGAGTTGGGACGAGGCACTGGATTTGGCGGCGCAGGGTTTCGTTCGCATCAAAGCCGAGCAGGGTCCCAAGGCCCTCGCCGGGTTTGGGTCCGCCAAAGGGTCGAACGAAGAGGCCTATCTATTTCAAAAACTGGTCCGCACCGGCTTCGGGTCCAACAATGTGGACCATTGCACACGGCTCTGCCACGCCAGTTCGGTCGCCGCGCTCATGGAGGGACTGAATTCCGGAGCGGTGAGTGCGCCATTCGCGGCCGCGCTAGACGCCGAGGTGATCATCGTCATCGGCGCCAATCCGACCGTGAACCACCCCGTCGCCGCGACCTTCATCAAGAACGCGGTCAAGGATCGCGGCGCCAAGCTGATCGTGATCGATCCGCGACGCCAGACGCTGTCGCGCCACGCGCTCCATCACCTCGCTTTCAAACCGGGCAGCGACGTCGCGCTGTTGAACGCGATGCTGCACACGATCATCGAGGAGGAATTAACCGACCAGCAATACATCGCAGGTTACACTGAAGGCTACGAGGCGCTGCGCGACCGGATCAAGGACTTCGCGCCAGAAGCAATGGAGCCAGTGTGCGGGATTCCGGCCAAAACGATCCGCGAAGTGGCGCGCATTTATGCCAAGGCAGGGTCGTCGATCGTGTTTTGGGGCATGGGCATCAGCCAGCACGTCCACGGCACGGACAACGCGCGATGCTTGATCGCGCTGGCGCTCGTGACCGGTCAGATCGGCCGGCCTGGCACCGGGCTGCATCCGCTGCGTGGGCAGAACAATGTGCAGGGCGCGTCCGACGCGGGCCTGATCCCCATGGTCTATCCGGACTACCAGAGCGTAGAGGACCCCGACATTCGCGGGCATTTCGAGGCATTGTGGAACCAGAAGCTCGACCCGGTGCGCGGCCTGACCGTCGTCGAAATCATGAACGCAATCCACGACGGCGCGATAAGCGGCATGTATGTCGAGGGCGAGAACCCGGCCATGTCGGACCCCGACCTCAACCACGCCCGCCAGGCCTTGGCCAAGCTCGAGCATCTCGTCGTGCAGGACCTATTCCTGACCGAGACCGCCTTCCACGCGGACGTGGTGCTGCCGGCCTCGGCCTTCGCCGAGAAATCTGGCACGTTCACCAACACCGATCGCCGAGTGCAGATCGCCTATCCGGTCATCCCCACACCCGGCGATTCCCGGCAGGATTGGTGGATTATCAACGAAATCGGGCGCCGCATGGGCCTGCCCTGGCAATACGAGGGACCGGCGCAGATTTTTGCCGAGATGGCGCAGGTCATGCCCTCCTTCAACAACATTACCTGGGAACGGCTGGAGCGCGAGGGCGCCGTGACTTACCCGGTGGACGCGCCGGACAGGCCGGGCAACGAAATCATCTTCTATGCCGGATTCCCGACGACATCCGGCCGCGGCCGGATCGTGCCAGCGAACGTGATGCCGCCGGACGAGGTGCCGGACGATGCGTTCCCCATGGTGCTCTCCACGGGCCGCGTGCTCGAGCACTGGCATACTGGATCGATGACTCGGCGGGCCGAAGTGCTCGACGCGATCGAGCCGGAGGCGGTCGCCTTCATGTCGCCGGGCGATCTGTGGAAGCGGCGGCTGGAGCCGGGCGATTTCATCCTGCTGGAAACGAGGCGAGGCGCCCTCGAGGTCAAGATCCGCAGCGACCGCGACGTGCCATCTGGCATGGTGTTCATGCCGTTCTGCTACGCGGAAGCAGCAGCCAACTTGCTGACCAACCCGGCGCTCGACCCGTTCGGCAAGATACCCGAGTTCAAGTTCTGCGCCGCCCGCGTCACGGCGCGACAGGCACAAGCGGCGGAATAACCCGCAGCAGGGCAGCATGAGCCTGCTGCCCGACGGTTTCCTCAGCACAAGCGGCAACCAAATCGTCGACTCCTCTGGTACGCCGGTGAAGATCACCGCCGTAAACTGGTACGGCTTCGAGACGGACAACTTCACCGCCGAAGGTCTCGATGTGCGCAGCTACGAGTCCATGATGAACCAGATGGTCTCGCTTGGCTTCAACGCGATCCGCCTGCCGTTCTCGCTGCAACTGTTCGATCCCGGCAGCACGCCGACCAACATCGATTATACGCTCAACCCCGATCTGCAGGGCCTCACCGGGCCGCAGATTATGGATAAGATCATCGACTACGCCGGCCAGATCGGCCTGAAAGTGATCCTCGACGACCACAGCAGCGCCGCCGGCGGCGGCCCAAATCCCAACGGGCTCTGGTACGACAGCGGCTACACCGAGGCACAGTGGATTTCGACCTGGCAGTCCCTGGCCACCCAATACGCCGGCAACAGCACCGTCATCGGCGTCGACCTCTCGAACGAGCCGCACGCCACCGCCACATGGGGCGACGGCAACGCGGCAACCGATTGGCAAGCGGCCGCGACACGGGGCGGCGACGCCGTCCAGGCCGTAAATCCAAACTTGCTGATCCTGGTCGAGGGCGTCCAGAACTACGACGGCGTGTCCGGCTGGGGCGGCGGCAACCTCATGGGCGTGGCCGATCACCCTGTCATGCTGACCGATGCGGACAAGCTCGTCTATTCGCCGCACGATTACCCAAGCTCGGTCTATCCGCAGTCCTGGTTCAGCGCCAGCGACTACCCGGACAACCTCACCGCCGTCTGGGACCAACAATGGGGCTACATCTATCAATCCGACACCGCTCCGATCCTGGTCGGGGAATACGGCTCCGAGCTGCAGACCACGAGCGACCAGCAATGGATCAGCCAACTGGTCCCATACATGAATACGGTCGTGGGTGGCGCAGACGACCAGGGCATCAGCTGGGCCTATTGGGACTGGAACCCGACCTCGAGCGACACGGGCGGCATCCTGGAGGACGACTGGACCACGGTGGACCCGGTCAAGCTCGCCGCGATCTCGCCCGGCTTCTCCCAGGCCACCCCGAACTTCGCCTACACCGACCCGGAGGCGGGCGATTCCGGCACCGAAGCCGGCGCGGCCGATGCCGGCACGGCCAGCGGTCTCCAGCAGCAATATAGCTGGTCCGCCGGCGACGGCGCGGCGATCCGCGCCAACCTGTCGAACTCCCTGCTCCGGGGCGGCCCCGGCGACGATGCCCTCCAGGTCACCAGCGGCAGCAACATGCTCGATGGCGGGATCGGATCCAATTTCCTCGTCGGCGGCACCGGCGCCGATGGCGGTGACGACAGCTTCTTCATGGACGCCCGCAGCGGCGTCACCTGGAATACGATCGTGAACTTCCATCAGGGCGATCAGGCCACGCTCGTCGGATTCACCGACGGCGTCAGCACCATGAACCTCACCGCCTCGGACGGCGCGCCCGGCTACCAGGGCGTCACCATTCACTCTGAACTTGCCGGCGCCGGCACGGGCGTGACTGCCAGCCTCACCTTCGCCGGCCTCAATGGGGCCACGGCCGCCGGCCATTTCGAGTTCTCGACCGGCACAGCATCGGGCAACTTGCCCTACCTGATGATCACTTACCAGTAGCCCAACTCGTCAACCCCGACTTTGATCCGGAGTCTAACCGCCGGCGGGCTTGGATCACCGGGTCGAGCCCGGTAATGGCGGCCCTATATCCAACTGGTCTCTATGTCATTGCCGCAACCCCAGCCCTATCGGCCGCACCAGGCCGTCTGGGCGCGGGGTGAAGCCGGTGACCTTGTCACTCAGCCCCCAAAACCAGGTGAAATGATACAAGACCATGTATGGCAGGTCCTGCATCCAGAGTGCGTTGACCGCATGATAGGCGGCCTTGCGTCCCGCCGGGTCGAGCGTGGAGGCGCCGCGGTCGAGAGCGGCTTCGAGGTCTCGATTGCACCAGCCGGTCCAGTTCAGCGGCGCGCCGCAACGCATCCACAGGCTGAGATTGCCGTCCGGATCGGGCCGGCCGCTCCAGATCGCGGCATAGGCCTGGTAATCGCCGCGCGCCGCCGCGTCGGTTTGGGTGACGGACTCGCCTTTGTTCAGAGTCACCTCGAAGCCGGCCTCGCCCGCCATGGCCTGGATCACCTCGCCGAGCTGGACGTCGGTCGGATCGTTGACCACGTTGAGCGTCAGCTTCGGGTGCGGCACGCCGGCCTGCGCCAGCAGCGCCTTCGCACCATCTAGGTCGCGCGCCGAGACCGGGAACGCCGGGTCCCACCACTTGCTCCCCGGCGCCTCGGTCTGATTGCTCGGGATGAACCTGCCTTCAAAGACGACCTGGTTGATCCCGTCCCGGTCGATCGACTTGACGAAGGCCTGGCGGACACGGACGTCACGGCCGAACGGCGTGTCGGCTTGCGGGCCGTCCGCAAGATTGAAGGACAGCAGCTCGAACCCCAGCGAGGGCGATTGAGCAACGCGCAGCTTCGGATCGGCCTGCACGGCGGGCACGTCCGTCGCCGCGAGGCGGTTGGCGACGTCGAGCGCCCCGGACTGCAGGTTGACCCGGCGGACCGTAGAGTCCGGCATGATCAAAAACTCGATCCGGTCGAGCAGGACCGCCCCTGCGTTCCAGTAGCCGGGGAAGCGCTGCAGCGTGATGTGGTCCTGCGGCACGCGCTCGACGAATTCGAACGGCCCGGCGCAGACCGGGTGGGCTGCGACCTGCTCGGGGGTTAGACCGAGCATGCTGGGCGCGAGCATCGTGCCGGCGCGGTTGGCCAGCAGCGCCAGCAGCGGCGCGTAGGGCTGCGAGAGACGGATGCGCACCGTCAGCGGATCGACGACGTCCACGCCGGCCACCGGCTTGAGCTCGCCCTTGCGGCTGCTGAACGGGGCGGTGCGCGAACGCTCGAGATTGGCGCGCACGGCTTCGGCGTCGAACTTGGCGCCGTCCTGAAAGATGACGTTGGGGCGCAGATGCAGCGTCAGTGCGAGATTGTCGGGCGACCAGTCCCAGCTCGTGGCGAGTTCCGGCACAATATTGAGCTGCGGATCGACGTTGAGGAGCTGGTCGCACATCGCGGCGTTGACCGCACGCTCGATATAGGAGCCGCTGCGCGCCGGGTCGAACGTGTCGAGGTCGAAGTCGAGCGCGAAGCGGAGCGTGCCGGCAGCGTGAGCGGAGGTAGACAGGGCGAGGGCGGCGGCGATCAGCAACGGGCGCATACGGGGGTCCTCCAGGGGGGCTAATGCAGTCAGTGGGTCAATCAGCATGAATCCGACCAACTGGACATCTACCCCGGCCTAATCTGGCCGCAAACGGAAGGGCTGGTTCAGACGGTCTATATTGATTGAATAAGTCGCTCTACGCGTTCCTTACATCGCGCAGAAGTAGTCATATGTGCTTGCCGCTTGCTTGTCGATCAGAGCCTCAACCGAAAGGAAACTCGATGATCAAATTCACCATCCTGCTCAAGCGCAATACATCGATGACGCGTGAGACGTTTGTCGCACATCACAAGAGCACACATGCAGCCCTATTCATGTCTGTTCCGGTCGTCAAAGAGACCGTGCGGCGCTACGTTCAGCAACACACGATGTCAGTGGAACTGCCGGGCATGCCGCCGGCCAAATATGACGGCATTACCGAGCTATGGTTTGACGATGTCAGCGCCTTGGCCCGCTGCTTCTCCGACGAGCAATACATGGCTAAGGTCCGGCCAGATGAAGAGCGTTTCCTCGATCTTCATGGCTGCGACTTCATCGTCTCGTCGGAAAACGTTGTTGAGGCTTAATGCCAACAACCGCCGTCGGCTCTGGCGGAGATAATTGGATGCGGAAGTTAGACTGGGACGCGCCCGGTCAGCCGCTCGATCTCTTGCACCATCTCTACCGTGGTGATCTGCCGGCAATAGCCGCGGTTATTGCTTAGCGACCAATCGTGGCGCTCCTGGGTCAGGGTCGCGCAGGCGTCGGTGACGGTGGTCACCAGATACCCGAGGTCGCAGGCGTCGCGGACGGCGCTGTCCACGCACTGATCGGTCAGACACCCCGCCACGATCAGCGAGCGAACCCCGAGGTTGCGCAGCACGTAATCGATGTTGGTCGAGATAAAGACGGAGGACGAGGTCTTCGGCAGCACGATCTCGTCCTCTCCCGGCGCGATTGCGTCGATCACCTTGGCGTTCCAGGAGCCCTTCGGGACGTCGAGGCCGCTGATCTTGTAGTCGAGGCTGCGGTCGCGCCCGTCCCGGGTCAGGTTCTCGATGACCGTATAGAGCACCTCGATGCCGCCGCGCCGGCAGGCGGATTGCAGGCGCCGCATGTTCGGCACGGCGGATTCGCGCATGGTCCGGAAGAACCAGCCGTAGCGGGCGTCGCGCTCGGCCGGGTCCATGGCCGCGTACTCGCCGCCATCCGGCGCGGCGTTGTAGTTCTGCACGTCGATGAACAGCAGGGCGGCGTGCGCCGGGTCGATCGGCACCTCGCGGCTGAGGGTCATCGGGTCAGTAGACGGCCGCATAGCGCGCGCAGATCTCCGCCTCGTCCAGCCCGGCCAAAGCCCGCAGCTCGGCGCGCTTGAACCTTGAGTAGACGTCGCGGAACACCGGGCCGAACCACTCGGCCACCACCTCGCTCCCCTCGAACAGGGCCAGCGCGGTCGTGAGCGAATCCGGCAGCGGCGCGGTCCCCAGATCGGCGAGCCGCAATTCCTGGCGCAACCCGTCCAGCCCCGCCCAGACCAGCACGCCGAGCGTCAAATAGGGGCTCGCCGCGGCGTCGGCGACGCGGAACTCCACGTTGAACTGCAGCGCCGCATCGGCCTCGGCGGTCGCGTAGATGGGACAGATGCGCACCGCCGCGCCACGGTCCTGCACACCGAGATCGGCCGCGGTTGGCGCCCAGCGTCCGGGGCGCAGCCGGTAATAGGAGGCGGCGGACGGTGCGGTCACCGCCGCAATCACCGGCAGATGCTGCAAGATGCCGGCGGTGATGTGCTCGGCCGCGGTGGACAGGCCGTGCACGCCGGATTCGTCGTAAGTCGCGGGCCGGTCGAGTTCGTCGAGCAGGCTCCAATGGATGTGCGTGCCGCTGCCCACGCCGTCATGGCGGATCATCGGCGCCAGGATGGCCCGGTGCCCCAGCGTGGCGGCGATGGCGCGGGCCAGTTCGCGCACCAGCACCGCCTGGTCGGCCGCGGCGACGCCGCCGACCGGCCCCGCGGTCACCTCGTATTGCCGCGGGCCGTACTCGGCGAGGAAGGAATCCGGCGTGATCCCGGCCTCGCGCATCGCCGCCAGCAGCAGGCCGCCGAACGAACCCTGCCGCCGCAGCGCGTCCAGCGAGTAGGGCGAGCCGGGCCGGTCCGCGACCCCGGTGTAGACCAGCTCCTGCTCGAACGCCGCGCGCAAGGTCAGGCCGAACTCGCGGTGGATCGCCGCCAATGCCCGGCGCAGGAAATGGCGCGGGCAGCAATCCCAGGGCGTCCCGTCGGTCTCGAGCAAGTCGCCGAGCAGCAAGGTGATGTCCGGCCCGTCCGCCGCCGGGATGGACGTCTTCGTGGCGGCGTCCGGCACCAGCATCAGGTCGCCCGCGGTGCCGAACGGCGAGTCATAGATCGGGCCGAAGGCGGAGAGCATGATGTTGCTGTGGGTGATGCCGACGCCGCGATCCATGCGGTTTGGCAGCTCCGCCAACGGGATCGACTTGCCGCGCAACAGGCCGGCAAGGTCGCTCGTGCCGATAAAGGCGAGGGAATCCGGCGTCATGGCAGGCATGAGCCTGAACCACGCCCGGGCTTCTCGTAAAGGGAAAGGATGAGGCGACGCAGTTGGCGCCAGGCATGATGGCGGGACAGGCCGGTCTGGACGACCAAATCGGCCCGGCGGCGCTTCTCCCGGTCCGGCATTTGGCGGGCGATGATCGCGTCGATCTGCGCCTCGGTCATCTTGCCGCGCTGGCGGACCCGGCTGCGCTGCACGGAAGCCGGCGCGCTGACGACGACGACCTGATCGACCCGCGCCTCGCTTCCGGTCTCCAGCAGCAGCGGGATGTCGAGCACCACGGCCCGGCTTGCCGCCCGGCGGGCAGCGGCCAGAAAGTGGCGCTCCTGCCGGCGCACCATGGGGTGCAGGATCCGTTCGAGACGCTTGAGCGCCGCCGGGTCGAAGACGACGGCTTGTCGGAGCTCCGCCCGGTCCACCGCGCCATCCTTGACCGTGCCGGGGAAGGCCTGGCCGATGGCGCGAACGGCCTGGCCGCCGCTTGCCTGCAGGCTGTGCACTGCCCGGTCTGCATCGAACACGCGAAGCCCGGCCCGGCGGAACGCCGCCGCCGCCGTGGACTTGCCCATGCCGATACCGCCGGTGAGTCCGATTACTTTCACGGGCAAATCTCTTGCACCAAGCCAGGGAGCGGCGAAAGCTACATGTAATAGTCGTAACGGGTCAGAGGGGGATCATGGCGAAGCTGTAGATCAACGGCCAAACGCACGAGATCGACGTCGACCCGCAAACGCCCCTGCTCTATCTCGGCTGGCGCGCGAACGGTCTGCTCGTGGAGACGCCGGCGGTTCGGCCCTGAGCCTCACGACCACGCGAGTGCGGTGGACCCGGCCGGGTCGCCATGCCATGGACTCGGTGGCTTGGCCATGGAGTGACCGGATGTCCGACCAGACCGACGCCTCATTCGACGCGCTGGACGCCTATTGGCGCGCCGCGAATTATCTATCGGTGGGCCAGATCTATCTGCGCGGCAACGCGCTGCTGCGCGAGAAGCTGACCATCGAACATATCAAGCCGCGGCTGCTCGGCCATTGGGGCACGACGCCGGGGCTGAACTTTATCTACGCGCACCTCAACCGGGTCATCCGCGCCCGCGAGCTGGATATGATCTACGTCTGCGGGCCCGGCCACGGCGGACCCGGCATGGTCGCCAACACCTGGCTCGAGGGCACCTATACCGAGCTCTACCCCGGGATCACCCAAGATGCGGAGGGCATGCACCGCCTGTTCCTGCAGTTCTCTTGGCCCGGCGGCATCCCGAGCCACGCCGCGCCGGACACGCCGGGCAGCATCAACGAGGGCGGCGAGCTCGGCTATTCGCTGCTGCACGCCTATGGCGCGGTGTTCGACAACCCCGGCCTGATCGCCGCCTGCGTCGTCGGCGATGGCGAGGCGGAGACCGGGACCGCTGGCGGCGAGCTGGCATGCCAACAAGTTCCTCAACCCGGAGCGGGATGGCGCCGTGCTGCCGATCCTGCACCTGAACGGCTACAAGATCGCCGAATCCCACCGTGCTCGCCCGCATCCCGGAAGCCGAGTTGATCCGCCTGTTCGAGGGCTATGGCTACGCGCCGGTGATCGTCTCAGGCCACGAGCCCGCCGCGATGCACCGGCAGATGGCCGCCGCTCTCGACCGGGCGTTCGACGACATCGCCGCCGCCCAGCAGGCGGCTCGTCGTGGCGCCGCCGCTCCGCGCCCGGCCTGGCCGATGCTGATCCTGCGCACGCCGAAGGGCTGGACCGGGCCGAAAGAGGTCGACGGCAAGCCGGTCGAGGGCACGTGGCGCGCACACCAGGTCCCGCTCTACAAGCTGCCAGAGCATCCGGAGCGTCTGGTCCAGCTAGAGCAGTGGATGCGCGAGTATGAGCCGGAGAAGCTGTTCGACGAGGCCGGCCGGCCGAATGCCGCCATCCTCAGCCAGGTGCCCGACGGGCTGCACCGGATGGGCGCCAACCCGCACGCCAATGGCGGCCTGCTGCTGCGCGACCTGAAGCTGCCGGACTTCCGCGACTATGCCGTCGAGGTGGAGCACCCGGGCGGCAGCGAGGGCGAGGCGACCCGGGTCTTCGGGGGCTTCCTACGCGACGTCATGAAGCAGAACCCGGAGAATTTCCGCCTCTTCGGCCCCGACGAGACCTCGAGCAACCGGCTCGACGTGGTGTTCGAGGTGACCGAGCGCGAGACCATGGGCCAGCTCCTGCCGACCGACGAGCATATCGGGCCGGAAGGACGGGTGATGGAGGTGCTGAGCGAGCATCTCTGCGAGGGCTGGCTCGAGGGCTACCTGCTGACCGGGCGACACGGCCTGTTCAATTGCTACGAGGCCTTCATCCACATCATCGATTCGATGTTCAACCAGCACGCCAAATGGCTGGAGGCTTGCGGACACATTCCCTGGCGGCGCCCGGTGGCGAGCCTTAATATCCTGCTCAGCTCGCATGTCTGGCGCCAGGACCATAACGGCTTCAGCCATCAGGACCCCGGCTTCATCGGCCATGTGGCGAACAAGAAGCCCTCCGTGGTGCGGATCTACCTGCCGCCGGACGCAAATACGCTGCTGTCGGTGATGGACCACTGCTTGCGCAGCCGGAACTACGTCAACGTGGTGGTCGCCGGCAAGCAGCCCGCGCTACAGTACCTCGACCGGGATGAGGCGGTGCGGCACTGCGCGGCGGGTATTGGCGTATGGCCGTGGGCGAGCAACGATTCCGGTCTCGAGCCTGACGTGGTCATGGCCTGCGCTGGCGACGTCCCGACGATGGAGACGCTGGCCGCCGTCGACCTGCTGCGCCAGCACGCGCCGGACCTGCTGATCCGCGTGGTGAACATCGTCGACCTGATGGCGCTGCAGATGCCGATCGATCACCCGCACGGGCTGAGTCACTCCGTGTTCGACAGCCTGTTCACCCGCGACCGCCCAGTGATCTTCGCCTTCCACGGCTACCCCTGGACGGTGCACCGGCTGATCCACGGCCGCTCGAACACCGAGCGTTTCCATGTGCATGGCTACATCGAGAATGGGACGACGACGACGCCGTTCGACATGGTGGTGCTGAACAAGCTGGACCGCTTCACCCTGGCGATGGCGGCCGTCGAGCGGGTGCCGCGCATGGTGGGCGTGTCGGCGCATCTGGTGCAGCACTTGCGCGACCGCCTGGTCGACCACAAGGCCTACGTCCACGCGCATGGCGAGGACATGCCGGAAATCCGCGACTGGCGCCGGCCGGAGTGATCGCGAGCCTTTGACACCGGTGGGGACATGGTTGCTCGGATCGAGTCTCTGGCAAGCTGAGGGTTGCAAGCCGACGGTTTGCGGAACTTCCGGCATCCTGGCGCTTTCGCATCCGAATAGAACCGGGCAGCTATGCGCATACCCATCCCACTATCTGCACTCGCGCTCGTCGCCTCCCTCGGCGCGTGTGCGAGTTCAAACGACCTGCTCGTGGACCGAATGGGCGTGAGCGACGCCAAGTATGATCAGGACCTGGCTGATTGTAAGAAGTCCTCCTTCCCGGTCGCGCTGTCGCTGAATAACCCAGTCGCCACCTGCATGACCGCCAAGGGCTACAAAGTGCTGATGGGAAAGAGCACGATTTAGGCAGCCTTGGCCTTCTCGCTCGACAGCGCCCGAGCGAACGTCTCCAACGTGCCGACCTCGTCCCGATCCGCCTTATCGTCCGCCGCGAGACGCTCGTAGAGCTGCGCGATCGCCTCGAACACCGCCGCTCCCGCGTGGTCGTCGCCCAGGAACGCCGCGATCTCGCGCATCTCGGCCACCCAGCGATAGGCTTTCGGCACCATGTCCGGCAGGCCGCGGGCGAAGCGGGCGGCGAGCATCGGCTGGCTCTCGCGCAGCTCCGCCATCAGCGCCTCCGCCGCACCACCCCGGCTCGCGCCCAGGACCATGAGCGAGGCGATCGCGGTGGAGCCCTTGGTGATCCCCGCATAGGACATCTTCAGCGCCGAGGCCGCGCCAATGCCGCCCTCGATCTCGCGGACCTTGATGCCCAGCCGGCGCAGCGTCTCGCCGACCCGGCCGGCGTCGTCGCCGGCGAGATACAGCGTCGGACCGTCGGCGCCGGGCTTCGGCGGACCGCCGATGATGCCGCTATCGACGAATGGCGCACCCGCGCCGGTGATGACCGCGCCGACCTCGCGCACCGTGGCGACATCGAGCGCGTTGCAATCCACCACGATCGGCTTGCGCGCAGCGTCCGCCAGCGGCCTGGCAAGGCGCTCCGCCACCGCCATCGCTTGACCCGGCGGGACGATCGAGAGGATCAGGCCCGAGCCCACCACCTCGGCGTCGCTGGCTTCGCGCATGCCTGCCGCTTTGGCGCGCGCCTGGGTGGCCGGGCTGCGGCCCTCGAGCAGGGTCAGCACCTCGGCGCCGTGCGCGCTGAGCACTCCGGCGATCCCGCTGCCCATCGAACCCGCCCCGATTACCGTGATCGTCTCGCCCATGATACCCTCCTATGCCACTCGAACGACGCGCCGGCGCAGCAACCCTGCGGCTGCCAAAGCCACTAGACCCAAAGCGACCGGAGCGAAACGTCGGGCGCCAGCGTCGCGCCGATGAGCCGGTGGCGTAGAACACGCTGGCATTCGCCCCGGCCAGCGCCTGCGCCACTTACGAGACTTGTCAGTTCCACGGTCGCGTCCATTCCGTGCACGATAGGCCAGCTCGGCATGCAACGCACTCGATGGATACGCATTCAGGCCTGGGGATACGCAATCAGGCCTGGTGCGTTGTATGCTCCAGACATGCCAAGCCATATCGAACCCTATGGGCGAACCTCCGACGGCCAGGAGGTGCATCGCATCACCTTGCACGGCGACATTTCGGTCCAGGCGCTGACCTTCGGCGCCCGGATCGCCCGGATTGAGGCCGCCGACCGGGCAGGACAGATGGCCAATGTGGCGCTTGGGCTGAACAGTCTTCAGGAATATGCCGATACGCCCGGCCATTTCGGCGCCATCGCCGGCCGCTACGCCGGACGGATCGCCGGCGCCAGCTTCGAGCTGGACGGCGCCACCTATAACCTGCCGAAGAACAACGGCGAGAACTCGATCCATGGTGGCCCGCAAGGCTTCCACAAGCGCGTCTGGACCATCGAGGCGGCCGAGGAAGGCGCGGTCGTGCTATCCTATCTCAGCCATGACGGCGAGGAGGGCTTCCCCGGAACGCTGCTGACCCGGCTTAGCTACAGCGTATCCGGCCACACGCTGCAACTCCGCTACGAGGCCACCACGGACCAGCCGACCATCCTCAACCTGACCAACCACAGCTACTTCAACCTGGGCGGCGAAGGCTCGGGCGACGTGTTCGACCATGTCCTGCAGATCGACGCTTCCCGCTATTTGGAAGTCAACGCAGACAACATCCCGACCGGCGCGATCCGGCCCGTCGCGGACTCGCCCTTCGACTTCCGCGCGCCCCGCATGGTCGGCGAGCGCGTCCGGGTTGCCCATCCACAAGTGCTGATCGCACAGGGCTATGATCAGTGCTGGGTGCTGGACGGCGCCGGCATGCGCCGGGTCGCGGCGGTGCGGCATCCGCCGAGCGGGCGACGGCTGGAGGTCTGGACGGACGAGCCGGGGGCGCAGGTCTACACGGCCAACAAACTGACCGCGTCGGTCTACGGTCCGGCCGGGCGCGTCTACCGCTCCGGCGACGGGTTGACCTTCGAGACGCAGCATTTCCCGGACAGTCCGCATCACCCGGACTTCCCTTCCACGGTGTTGCGGCCCGGCGAGGCGTTCCGTTCTGCGACGGACTTCGTGTTTTCCGCCGATTGAGGCTGCTTGGCGTCCGGGGATGGACGCGTTAGGGAGGGCGCCCGCCACCGACAAGCCTGGAGTCGTCATTTGTCCCACCGACTGACCGCGCTCGCCGCCGTCGCCGCAGCCATCGCCCTGCAGGGCTGTGCGAACACCCCGCCCGCACCGCCGGCCGGTGAAGACTTGAACCTTGGGATCGCGAGGAGCTGTGAATTCACTCCCGTCAAGCTGGCGCTTGGCGGGACGGCCAGCTCGGCCATCACCATGTCGAATGACGGCTGGTGCGCGGTGCGGGTGGACGAGCCGGATGGTCAGCCCTTCCAGCTCGGCCTGATGCTGGATCGCCCGCAGCATGGGCGGGTCTTGATCCAGCGGATCGGTGGTCAGACCCGGCTGGAATACACGCCCAATCCGGGCTTCAACGGCAGCGACCGCTTCACGGCGGCGCTCCGCCCGCGCGAGGCCAGTACGCAAGACTCCCGGCTGCAGGTCGCGGTCAACGTGGGCGGGGGCGCCGCACCGGCCGCCCAGACGCCGGCACCCGCGACCACGGCACGGACGCCGGCCACCACGACGACCCGCACGCCGGCGCGGCGCACCACGCCTTAAGGGGGTGGCCTCGGACGGCTGGGCTTTGTATGGTGGAGTGTGTGTCCGCGTAGCTCAGCAGGATAGAGCACAGGATTCCTAAATTGGGCGCCGCGCCGGGAAACCATGCGGTGGATTTGCTCAAAGTCGGGGAAAGCTTCGGCGCGCCAGCGCCATGCCGATCCCGAGCCAAGCCCCGGCGCCGGCCGGGGAAGGTGTAGAGACTGGACGGGCGGCACCTAAGAGCCGGGTCGGCTTAAGGTGGAGGGACAGTCCAGACCACGAACGCTCCCTCCGGGGTGCGGCGGCGAAAGCCGAAGTGGGATGAATCCTGGGGCCGTGGGTTCGAATCCCGCCGCGGACACCAATTTTCTTAACCTGCTGATTTTGATAGACTATTTCGTTGGTGATGCCCGGTTATTGTGCCGCAGCGTTACAGGTCTGGCGTTACAAGGTTTGTTCGTGCTACGCTCCTCTGGATGGCAGCGAACATCCTCAAACGTGGCGGCACCTACTTCGTCCGCCTGACGGTCCCGAAGGACCGCTGGGGAGACGTTGGGCAGGCCATGGGCGCCCCGAACGGCGTCAAGCGGGAAATCGTGCGAACGCTCCAGACAACCGACTTCAGGGAGGCCCAGCGCCGCCGTGAGGAAGGCCTTATGGCGGCGCGTGCGATGGTGGATGACGCTCTACGTCGGCACCGGCTGAAGCCGCTTACAGACTGGACGGCGAATTGGCTGGACCGGGCCGTCGAACTTCGCAGCCACAGACAGGCCGGGGCTCGGACCATAGTGCATTCCGTGGTCACGCACGACGGAACGGAGATGCTGGTCACCGAAGCGGACATGGCGGACGAGGCGATCGAGGCTGCGGCGGAGGAGATTGAAACGCGCCGGGGACTGGAAGCCGCGCGCGCCTTTGCTGAGATCGCGTTTGGCGCCGGGATGTCTGTTGCGGAGGGCTCAAGGCAGTGGCTGGCCTCGATCAAGGGACAGGTCCGGGAAGGCACCTGGAGAGGCTATGAGGCATCTTTAGGCCGGCTTGGAGACCACCTTGCGACGCATGAGGGCCTGCTATCACTGGAGGGCGTGAGCCTCTCTGCCGTTACGCGCCGCATGGCGGGCGAGATCGTGGCTGCACGTAGGGCCGAGAGAGCGTCCGAGACGGTGCAGCGCGACTTCTCAGCCTGGAATGGCCTGTGGCGATGGGCGGTGCGGCGGGGCTACGCGGAGGTCAATCCCTGGACGGACCAGACGGCCGGGTTGAAGGCGCCGAGAGCGGATGACGCCGATAGGCAGAAGCGGGCGTATACGCCGGCCGAGTTGGTTAAGCTGCTTCGGGCAGGTGGTGATGTTCTGGCGCCGGTTCGGGGCGGCTATGGGGCGGCCTTGTGGGACGTGATCCGGCTGGGACTGCTGACCGGAGCGCGCGCAAGCGAATTGGTCGGGTTGCGGGTCGGGGACGTGATCGAAGACGGAACTGCAATCGCCACGCCCAAGCGGGGCAAGTCGGAGAGCGCGCCAAGGATTATTCCGCTACACGCTTTCGCACAGAGCGTCATCAAGGCCCGCGTGGCCAGCCTGCCGGACCTCGCCCCGGATGCCCTACTATGGCCCGAGGTGGCCGGCGCAGATCAGGCGGAGAAGAAGGCCAAGACGCTGGTCAATCGGTTCATCGCCGTTCGCCGCCGGGTGCTTGGCGAGGACGATGGCGCCGATCTACATTCGCTGCGCCGGTCCTTTATGACCGCGGCCGAGACGGCGCTACATGCGGGCGGACGCATCAACCCGGAACTCACAGACCTAATCGTCGGGCACAAGCGTGGCCGGATGGCGCTCGACCTCTATAGCGAATGGAGCCGGCTTGGCAGGAGGCAGATGGTCGGCGGCATGGCGGAGAAGTTGGCGACGCTAAGAGCCGCGGTGGATGACGTGGTGGCGTTGGGGTTTCCGCCGGAGGTGTTGAAGGCGCTGGAAGAGACGCAAGGGGACCGGCCGGCGGTGGTGCGGGTCAAGCCAGCGTTCTCGCGGCGATAGGCGCGCGCCGTTGGAGGGTTGGGTTATGCAGGCGGTTATCGTCCCCTGGCTACGGTGACACCGGAAACCCTTAAAGCCCGCCCCAGGGTCCATCCTCCAACGAGGAAAGGCCATCCTAGGCCGGGTGGGTTCCACAAGCCGACGGACGAGGCTGTAGGGTGGCAGGATTGATCCAGGCACCCGTCATCCTTACCGCCGACACGGGCAAGGTGGCGCCTAACTGATCTGAAGCTCGTAATGCTTCCCTGCACCATCCAGGCACTCCCCATATCCCGCCCCGCTCATGCCGCCGTAGACGAAGCGGCACCGAAGCGTGCTGCCATCAGCCGCCGCGAGCATGGCATTGCCGCCGCTACTCGCGTCAATGGCGGTGGTCGTGAACGTGCTTCTGCCGAACGTGCCGAAGCCGACTGACCCACCCGTCGCCGCGACCCAAGTTCCCGTATAGGCCTTCCCGTTTAGCTGGACTTCCAGCGTTCCCTTTCCGCCGAACCCGACTGCCTGGCCCGTGCCCATGGCGCCGTCCTCACTCATGAGGCTAAGGGAGTGACCGCATCCCACCAACACCAGCGCTGTTACCAAAACCGCCATCCTACGCACTATCGAGGCCTCCCTTCGTTTCGGAAAGCTTACCACAGCTTCGACAGTTTGAACAACCATAGGTTGCGATGTAGGGAGACCAGGAGCGATCCCGGACTGGCCACTCAGGTGCTGTTAGGTGCTCCCCCGGCGTCCCTGTGCGGGACGGTTATTGTGGACCGCGGGTTGACCTGACAACGGGCCGTTGGCGGCACATGGCCCCGTTAGCCAGGGTGTGATCTTTTCGACGATGCGCGCCGTCACGAGCACGTCTTCCCGCGGCTGGGCCGATCTCCAGCGGCCTTCGCGGCGCCCTCGGTCATATAGCTCCCCTGGACCGTGTGGCCGTAGTAGCGGTCGCCGGGACAATGATAGACCTTGGAACGGGTGTTTACCCAGACCTGTCCCGCTGAGCCGGCCGCAGCCCGCCCATTAGGGGAGACGACGGCACCGGACGGCGTTGGCGAAGGTGGCGTTCCCGTGGACATGGGCGGCGCGGCTGGAGCGCCTACAGGGGTCGTGGTGCTCGTGGTGGGAGCAGCAGGAGAGCCCGCGACAGCCCCGAAAGCCTGAACCCCCTGATGCCCAGAGCAAGCTCCACGCCTCGTCTGCCCCGTCCAGGTGGTCCCGTCCCGGCATGTCGCGGTGAGCGGCGCCGTTTGGGCGTGGGCTGCGAGCCCCACGAGGACGGTGACACAGGCAGAGAGCAGCAGTGCGCGCATGAGAGTGTTCCTCATTACAGAGTGGCCATCAGGGGTCATTGGCGTGGCCTTCCGGAGTCCCAATGACATCCCACCACGCCCTCACTTCGCGCTCAAGTCGCGCGCCACCGATCTGTGGCATGGTGCCCGCCTGGGCCTGCAAGTCTGCCGCCAACTGCAATCCCATGTCGCGCATGGCCGACAGATCAGAGATGTCGAGCACGCCCCGGAGCAGCAATCGCTCAACCAGCGCCTGGAGTGCCAAACTAACCACCGTGGTGCGGGTCAGCATGGTTTCGGGGTCGGAGCCGGTGTATCTCATGCAGCCAGGCTGTCAGCGCCGATCAACAGTTGCAAGATGTGACCCTCGATGGCTCGGTATGGTTGAAGTCGAATGGACTGAGGTAATCGTCTCTGGCGTCCCGATCGGGCGTTGGCGGGCAGTGGGTGACCTTGTGACGGTCCAGTCGCGTGCGGTGCCCGAAATCGTGCAGATGGTCCGCTACGACGGGGCGCCCGCCGAGCTCGCATTGAGCCTGCTGTGCGAGATGGCGCAGTGGCCGAGGTTAGGAGGCCGGGCACAACCCACGCCGAGCCCTTCACGCTACTTGGCCGGCGGCGAGCGAGGGTTGACCACCCCGACACAGACCACTGCTCCTGATTAACCTTCGAGGTCTTCGAGTTTCCACGGGTGGCAACTAATGCATCTCCAGCAGCACCCGCGCGATCTGAAAGACGGCGTTCAGCAAAACCGCAACGGACGAGGCGAAACCCAAGCAAGCGGACATTGACGGCCGGGTCGGCCCAGGGGCCGCGGATGAATGGGCGACACACCGAGCGTCTCTCGTCTGACAAGCTTTCATCGCGCCCTCCGGTTAACCGACGGGCTGTATAGGATTCTTATCCTCTAAAGCGCAAGATGTTAATCCTACACCATTAGGTGAGAGATAGCCGGATCGAGGCGTCTTCGCGGCTTGATGCGTGCTCACACTATGGCGGAGTGGCCCGAAGGAAGCGTTAGAACGAGAGGAGGTGGGGCGCCCAGAGGGTTCAGACCCTTTCTCCTGGAGGATTGCCCCATAGGGCCTCACCGAAGCCATATAAACTCGTCAGGCGGGAGGCACACCCGACCGGAGACCGTAGCCGCGGAGGCGTGAGGGGGCTGTAAGGGCGCCTGTGGAGTCCTCAGGGGCAGGTGGCTTCCCCCCCTGGGGTCCGGTCCCCGAGATCGCCTCGGTCTGTCATGGTCGGACTGATCGAAGCAGGCTCATCGAGCACCGCGAGAACGGGGCGCTGGTCGGAGCGATCGGTTCGCCTTCCTGTGCGAGTTGGACGGGGAATGATAGGTCAAGGTCGCCGGCCTTGCGCTGGATCGCGACCGTGAAGCCCGTGGATGGCTTTGCTACCGAATGTTGGCCCAGAGTGCTGACGGATTTTGGCCCACCTGCCGTCCCTCAACCTAGGGTTTCCCTGATTCTGCCGGGGGGCTCGGAGTGGATTGGAACGCCAAAGTGGAATTGTTCGAGCAGCTTCGTCAGGAGCATGAGTTTGGTGTCGGCACGATCGCCGGTGTGGCGGCGAAATTTGGCGTGCACCGTCGGATGGTGCGGCAGGCGATCGCCGACGCGCTGCCGGCGCGTCGTCGTTATCCGGCCCGGGTCAAACCGAAGCTGGACGCGGTCGCGGCGTTCATCGACCAGGTGCTTGACGAGGATCGTCGGGCTCCGCGCAAGCAGCGACATACGGCGCGGCGGATCTATCGCCGGCTGCTGACGGAGTTCCCCGATGCCGCGGTCGCGGAGTCGACGGTGCGCAATCACGTTCGCGCCCGCAAGCGCGCGCTGGGGCTGGTGAAGCGCGAGACTTTCGTGCCGCAGAGCTACGCGTTGGGCCATGAGGCGCAGGTGGATTGGTATGAGGCCTGGGCCGATCTCGGTGGCGAGCGGACGCGCCTGCAGGTGTTCGCGATGCGATCGATGGCGAGCGGGGCTGCGTTCCACCGCGCCTATCTGCACGCGACGCAGCAAGCGTTTCTCGAAGCGCATGAGCACGCGTTCGCCTATTTCGGCGGCGTGTTCCGACTACTGCGTTACGACAATCTGGCCAGCGCGGTGCGCAAGATCCTGCGTGGTCACCGGCGCGAGGAGACGGTCCGGTTCGTGGCGTTCCGCTCGCATTGGCGCTTTGCGGCAGAGTTCTGCACCCCCGGCGAGGGTCATGAGAAAGGTGGCATTGAGGGCGAGGGTGGCTATTTCCGTCGCAATCACCTCGTGCCAGTGCCTGATATCGCCGACCTCGATGCGCTGAATGCGTTTTTGCTGACGGGCTGCCGCGCGGATGAGGCGCGGATCCTGGACGGGCGCTCGGAGCCGGTCGGTGTGGCGATGGTGGTCGAGCGCGATCATCTGACGGCGCGCCATCCGGACGGGTTCGACCTGGCGGACGTGACGTTTCCGCTGGTGGACAAGCAGGGCTGTGTGCTGGTCAAGACCAACGCCTACTCGGTGCCGCTGCGCGCGGGCAGCCGGGTGGAAGCGCGCGTGTACCCGCTGCACGTTGAGATCTGGCATTCTGGCCGCCGGGTTGCCCGGCACGAGCGCTGCCATCGGCGGCGTCAGCAGGTGCTGGACCTGGAGCATTACCTCGACGTGCTGAGCCACAAGCCTGGTGCGTTTGCCGGATCCAAACCACTCGCCCAGATGCGCGCGGCCGGTCGCTGGCCACCTTGCTATGACGAGCTCTGGGAACGGCTGCTGACCCGGCACGGCAAGCAGAACGGCACCCGCGCGATGGTGGCGGTGGTCGGTTTGGCTCGGGAGTTCGGTCATGACGCGCTGCGCGTCGCGATCACCACGGCGGTGTCGCTCGGCGCGTGCGATGTCGCGGCGGTGCGCTATCTGCTGACCGAGGCCGGGCTGCGCAAAAGCCAGCCTGCTGCGATCGATGTCGGCGACCTCGCCCGTTACGACCGGCCGCTGCCGACGATGGCGGAGTATGACGTGCTGCTGTCCGGGCCGTGCGCGGGGACCGCGTGATGAGCGATCTGCAGGAGCAAGCGATCCGCCAGCACTGCAAGACACTGCGCATGCCGACGATCGGCGGGCAGTTCGCCCGGCTCGCCGAGGCCGCGACACGCGAGGGTCAGACGCATATCGGCTACCTCGAGGCGCTGCTGGCGGCCGAGATGGAGGAGCGGGAGAGCCGGTCAATTGCGCGTTTGCTGCACGATGCGCGGCTGCCGCGGATGAAGACGCTCGACGAATTCGAGTTCGACCGCTCCGGCGTTGCAGCATCGCAGCTCCGGGCGTTGGCCGAGGGCGAGTATGTCGCCAAGGCCGAGCCGATCCTGCTGATTGGCGAAGCTGGCACAGGCAAGACCCATCTCGCGACAGGCTTGTGCGTCGCGGCCTGTCGCCAGCGGCGCCGGGTGCGGTTTACGACGGCGACGGCGCTGATCAACGAGCTGGCGGAGGCGGCGCATGCCAATCAGCTCAGTCGCGCGCTCGGTCGATGGGAGCGGCTCGACCTGATCTGCATCGACGAACTCGGCTATGTACCGCTCGCCGAAACTGCCTGCGAGTTGATGTTCCAGGTGATTGCCGACCGGGCGGAGAAGGCGGCAGTGATTGTGACCACCAATTTGCCGTTCTCGGAATGGTCGCAGGTGATCCCGAACCCAAGGTTATGCAAGGCGCTGATCGACCGGCTGACCGACCGTGCGCACATCGTCACCACGGGCGCCGATTCATACCGGTTCCGCCGCACGACCGCTCAGCGCAAGACGGCAAAGACGTAGCAGGAGGACCCAAGCAAGACGCTCAGGGACGGTGCGAGCCTCACGCTCCGCGCCAGCCAGTTATCTACCGGGAGGTGGGCCAGAATTCATCAGCACAAGTGGGCCGGAATTCGTAGACACAGCCAGTGGAGCCCGCGATCGTCGAAAGGTGCAGGATGTCATCCAGTCCAAAGAAGCCGGCGCAATAGCCGGGTCCATCACAGGCGGTCTTAAGGCTCTCTCGATGCGCGCTGGAGTAACCATCAGCGGACACATAGGCGAGCGTCGGGGAGAAGAAGGCTGCGGCTGTGTCCTTATTCGGCCCCGTCATTTCCAAGCCTGCCATCTTCAGGAAAAAGAGCACCCGTTTGTCATTCAGCTTGATCAGCGACAAGAGACCCCGCACGCCGATGGGCGCGCCATGGTTGCCTACGTCGTCATAGACCATCTGCGTGAAGCCGACGTTGCAGCCGACGAGTTGCCCGTCTTGCCGGCTCTCTTCAAACGTGATCTGGGCTGTATCTCCTCCGCCGCGCCATTGGTCGGCCTTAGCGTGGTTGCTGAGGACCAACAGGGCAGCGAGGGCAACGGCCGGAGAGCGCATCGGCGGGACACCTGCAGGGACGCGGTAGGGTCACCCAGAGGCGTTAACATTCCGTTTCATGACAGGTCGATCCAGGCGGTAACTTCAGGCGCGTCGTGTGCGTCGATAATCCATAGAGGGCCTCTACTCCAGCAGAAGCGTCCGACTCGTTTTCAGCTCTTGGATGGCCAATCCATACTTGGTTGGGGTTTGAAGAGCGACGATCCTGTAAACTGGTCGCGCCGGAAATCGCGCGTCCCGGTCGCTTCTCACCGCCCGCATCTCTCGGTTCAGCTCTAAAGGATTGGCCTGAAAGTGAGCCAGGGTTCTCAAGATGTGCATAGCAGTAACAGAAGCTCTCGTCGATGTTCCTGCCCCAGTGACCCCGAACGTAGAAGAGATAAAGGTGTGCCCGTCAACAGAAATCGGCGAGGTGACGTTCTTACGACGGAGAGCCGAATGTTGTTCTGGAGTGAGCGTGGTTTCGGCTGCCGCTACATTCAGTTCCACGAATAGCCGCTCTCGTGGCCAATTGCGGACGGCGGCCTCGACGAGCCGTTCTTCAGTCCATTCCCCATGCCGTATCAGACCTAAGAAGAAGGCGACCTCCTCCCGAAAGATGGCGCAGAGCAAGGGACCATCCCGCTTTACATGACCGTCGTTCAACCTCTCGTCAGAGATGTGTAGGTGGTGAATGCCCCAATGGCTGAGCAATCCGTCCAGGTCACGGCGTCTGCCCCCGCGCGTATGGTCCTGAAATCCAAACCGAAGGTCCTTGCTTAGCCTGGGCCATAACTCTTGGCCTATGGCGGTCTCGGCGAAGACGCGATCGACGTGAGGCTTGTTCGCGCGGTATTCCAAATCAGCGATCAATTCCGCGGCTCTCTCGACCCGTCTGGGGTGTGGGTGGATAAATCGATCCCGCCAATTCAGAAAGTAGATGAGCAGACGCGAAGGTGCACTTGCTTCCAGCGCCGTCCTGTCCTGCCCCGCCCACTCTCCGGAGGTAGGCAACAACGACAGCATCTCTCGGCGGAGTTCTGCCTCAAAATCCATCGGCCCAATCGTCTCACAGTGTTTTCCGTGTTGATACCCGAATTAGCCTATATGGACCGTCAGATGCGCCGCGGGTGTTGCTTATGATCTTCAGGGGAGGCCCGCAGTGCCCTTATGGCGATAAAGCCCGCAACAGAGTGACGGAGATAATCGGCCTTATGTGGTCGCGGATCAGCCTGACATCAGGCCGGCCCATGGTGTCGCATTAAGACAGCGCACGGCAGGCCATGGGCTGCACCTGATGCAGTCTGTCCGGGACCACTACCGCGATGACCGCGATGACGGCCCCGAACAAGGTCAGCATCAGTGCGGCGTCAGGTGCCCCCGCGGTCGTCGCTTGTGGTGGGCATCTAGATAGACCGCGGGTTACCCTGACGGTGATACGGCCGCAGAGGTGAGAGCGGATGATCGGTCCCTGTTTATGATCGCGGGATTAGCAGGGCATCAGGCGACCAATGGCCCGCTTGGCGGAAGAGAGACCATTGGTGGTCCTGATGTTGGCTGTCCGGGACCGCTACGGCGATGACCGCGGCGGAGACCGCGAACAAGGTCAGCATCAGTGTGGCGTCATGTGCCCGCTGGTGTCGCTGAAGGCCAGCATAGCTTGGCCCAGCGGTGGGCATGACCTCGCTTTTGACGAGAGCCGAGGCGGAGACCACGAACAAGGCAGCACCGCCTGACCTGGCCTTCGGTGAGAGCCGTGGAAGGAGGACCGTTCCCGGTCCCTCGTCCATGGTGCCCCGATCAGCCGTCCGCGGGTCCGCCTTCAGTTCAGTTCCCTCCCGCGGTGCTCTGATCGTGGTTCTGGCTTGAGAGTTATGTTTTACCCATAAGAGTAACCTTAGGGATAACTGTTAACCCTCGTTGCCTCCGAAGCCCGGCCTGGCGTCCTGAAAGCCTGGCCTTGTGCCATCCCTGCGACATGTGCCAGGCGGTCCATTCCGGCTTCTTCTTCAACGCCGCGTAGGCGGTCTTTCCGATATTCAACGCCCCGTAAAGGCTCGCGTCAGTGATCTCCTCCTCGCCGGTTTCTTGCCGCTGGGCGACGGCTTCGGCCATCCGCTTCAATCTCCCCTTCAGCGGCTTTAGCGGTAGCAGGGTCGTGTCTCGGACGATGACGCACCCTGGAAACATCGCCAGATATTCAGCGTCAGTGAGCCCCGTTTGCGGACGGGCCGGAATGACCACTTCCTGGCGCGCACAGTCGCCATCCACGCCTGTCCTCGCGGCTCCCCGAAGGACGGCTTGCAGAGTGGAGTCCCGGAGCATTCCCCGGTCCATCACCTTCACCTGCTCCGCTGTAGGGTGGTCTTCAGCGGCCTCAGTGTTCATGGACTTGCCAAGAGCCGCCCCGGAGGCAGCGTATGCCGTCTCCAGCGACGTAAAGTGCAGCCCGGCGAAGATCATGTGCGTCACGTCCCGGTGGGCGTTACTTGCCGTGTGGCTACCCCATGTGACGTGTCGAACCCTGTGCCGTTCGGCGGGAGTGAGGCGCGCGTTGATGGCGTCGCGGATGGTGTGCTCTCGGACGCCGTAGATGGTCATCCAGGTTTTATAGGAAACCACCACCACAGGAGCCGGGGCGACGCTTTTGATGTAGCGGACGATCATCTCAATCAAGTCGCGCCCTTCATGGCTCCTTTGCTTTCTATAGGTGGACCGTGAGGCCGAGGTGGCGACACGCCGGATCGTGAGATTGCTGTAGGTCTTCTCGGCCTCCTTCAGCCGCCGCACGTCGAGCTTCTGCGCCATCATCTCGTATGACCCGTGGTGGACACCTCGGGCGGCCGAAGCATCCGTCACGATAACCGGGAGAAGGCTCGGTGGGAGTTCTGGGACGTAGCTTACCAAGCTCGACGCGTTCGCATTTGACCGTAGAACATGCGCGCGCACCCCGGAGACAATCGAGAGGACACGGGCCTGAGCGGCCACCTCATCGCTCGCTGCGTCGGCTTCGAGACGCGTGAAGTCCACCCCGAGTGTGTTGAAGTCGGGAACGGCGCACAGTCCCGCTGGGTGGTTGTCGAGATCGGTCGCCCACCGCTTCAGCGCCGTCGCAGCCTCGGGCGATTGGAGCCGGATCGTGCGTGCCAGCTTCAGCACGTCGTCGCCGTTCAGCACCACGGGCCTGTTCATCGAAATGGCCTCGTCCCAGAGGACAACTCTCCGCCGCTCGCCCCGGAAGAAGTAGCGCTCGGCCGCATCGAAGTCCTGCGATCGGCGCAGCGTCTCCTTCAGTGCCGCTTGCGTCGTGATCACGATCTGCGCCGCATCGGCCTCCACGCGGCCCCCTAAGGGCTGCATCATCGCCTCACTGTTGCGGCCAGTCAGGACGCACATCTTGCCCCACTGATCTTTCAGCGCCCCGGCCATGTCCTGCGCTTCCGCCAGTCGGTTCACTGCAATCAAGACGCCCACGTGGGCATGATCCGGACTGTTGGAAATGGCGCGAGAAATCGCCTGCACCGCAACGGACTTGCCAGTCCCCGGCGGTATCGCGGACAGATATATGGCATGATCAAGGCCGCCGTTGGCAGCGCGCTCGACTGTGTCGAGGTAGTCCTCGATGGCGGCCCACTGCGACGCGGAGGGACGGTGACCGCCGGCAAAGACGACCTCCATGTCTCGTCGAGCCACAGCGGCGAGGGAGGCGCGCGGAGGCGGTCTGGCCGAGATGAGGTCCGGCTCGGTCGTGGGCGCGATATCCGCAGTGGGCATAGTGGTGGCGTCGAGTGGCATGGTAGGTCCTTCTAGGAATTGGGGTGGGGGAAGGATGAATGCCGGGGACCATCAGAGAGCTGACAACCCCCGTGCGGTAGGCTTCACGCGGCGCTTTTGGCCGGCACTTGGATTAGGGTCATGTGTTTGGGGTCAAGGCAGCGATCGTTGCCACAACGGGGCACGACGCGTTCTCCCTTGCGGACGGGCGGGTGCTTGGTCTCCCACGCCATCCATCGTGCCGATCGGCGGTAGGTATGAAGGCCGGTCCATTCCCGGATGACCGGGTCCGATCCGTCCTCCGGCATTTCGCCGGTCCATTCGTAACGACACCCGACGAGACAATACCGAGTGTGAGCGTATAGCCGCCGCCAGCGGTTCTGGTGCCGAGCCTTTTGCCAGGCACTCACAGCCTTCCTGCGTTTGCGTGGCCCGGTGGTAGCGACGTTGACGATTGTGGTGGTGGTGGTCACGTCACTCACCGCCACCGCCGAAGAGCTTGAACGCGGCCGACAGCACGCCCTTCCAGTCCACTCCACCGCCGTTGCCGTCGGGGTCATCGTCGTCCTGTTTCTTCTTCTTCATCGCCCTGTTCAGCTCGACCGCGAGCGCCGCCTTTTCCATCGGAGTCAAATTCGCGACTGACCGATCCACCGCGCCCACCCCGCGAATGGCCGATCCCATGCCCGCGCCAGCAACATCCCCAGCGCCTCGCATGACGGCCGGCGCAGCAAGGCTTCCAGCGCCAGCAAGAGCGCCTTCACCGGCGGTCAGAAGGCCGCCTTGAAGCCAATCGTTCATTGTTGGTGTGCTTCGTCCCGCGTCCGTAGCGGCGCCTGTGACGTTCTGACCAAGGTTCCTCCCGCCCACATAGGCCGCGCCTCCGATCGCACCGCCCGCAGGACCGGCAAGCGCTGTCCCGGCTGTGGTCGCCGCGGCGCCGCCTAACAGATCGGGCGCGACCTCAAGCGCCGCTCGCGGGAGATACTCAGCGGCATCAAGCCACTTCCCAGCGCGGATAGAGGCTATGAGCGAGGAAGCCGCAGGCTGATAGTTTGTGGGGTCTGAGATCGAATTGGCGACGGCGCTCCCTGCGTCCGGCAATCCGACCGCGGCCAGGGTAGAGCCGAAACCCGCCGCCGCCGCGTGAAGGCCGTGTTGGATCGCCGAACCCCATCCGGTGTCGGGCTGCGCCGTTGATTGCGCCGCGGTGTCCGGCTGCGATGGCGCCGACTGCCCACTACCCGTTGACGTTGATGTGGGATTGGTTGGCGCCGACCCATAAGTCGGGTCCGCGTGGGCGAGCGCGATCTGGCGCACCATCTCGTCCTGATCCCTTGGGGCCAGGTTGAGGAACTCGTCCTCGACTGGCACTTGGAGGTCTGGTTGGCCTGGCATGGC
Source organism: Acetobacteraceae bacterium (assembly GCA_965276815.1). Lineage (GTDB taxonomy): Bacteria > Pseudomonadota > Alphaproteobacteria > Acetobacterales > Acetobacteraceae > JAVVHH01. The sequence continues at coordinate 148,931 of CBDIBE010000009.1, forward strand.
GATGGAAAGTAGCTGGGTCATCGGGCGCACTCAGCGGGGCTTTTGGTCGCCGCGCCAGCGGCAAGGGCGAGTGCGTGGCGGAGGCAGTCAGTCCGGGTTGCGAAGACATCGCCCCGGCGGCGTAGGTCTTCTGCAACGGCCGCCAGGTTGGCCACGTCGGCCGGTGTGGGGCGGAAAGCGATCCGGTCATTGGTCTCAGACATCTTGGGGGCTCCGTGAATGGAAGAGGGATTGACGACCGGGGCGCCGCAAAAGGTGCATGGGGCTTCCACGTGTCAGGATGAGTGTTTTTTATGCACGGTGCCGACCGGCCCTCTGTGCGCCTTTGATCCCGCTAAAACAGAGCGGGGCTGGCGTTAAGCGACGGCAGGGGCGCGAGAAGGCGCGCGCTGGCCGACATACCGCCAGGAGCCCTTAGGAAGCCCATACACGGCCATAGAGCCCCACCCCAGTGGTGTTGACAGCAGAGAACGCGTCAATGGGCCTGCAGGAGCCTGTATGGGGCTACAAGAGCCATTTCCCCGTTGGAGGGGCTGGGGCTACACCGGGCTGACGGGTCAGGCTGGTATAGGACACCGGCCAGCCGGTTTGACCGCAGTCGCGTCCACCGCATTACTCCGTTTGGCAGTTCCAGGACCGCAGGCATCCGGGATTTTGTCTATTCACCGCCGCGTCGCTGTAGAGTATATTGTTACCGGATCGGCCCTATCTCCTGGCCGTTGGAGATATCGAGCTATAGTGCTCCGCGACGGTCGCCTCAATCAGACGGTGCCAACCAAACCGCCGCGGAGCGCATCTCTATGGCGCAACCTGTGCGTGTAAACAAGGACCGTCGTTACGGCACACTTGGCTTCCAAAGGCGCCTGAAGGCCAGTATTGGCGGCCCTGAAACAGCCCAATACTAATCTTCTGTCTGAGGGTATTTCTTTGCTGGCAGGGGCTGTTTTTAGCCCGCACTGCCAGACCAGAACCGCCGCGCGGTATAGACGGCTTCTATGTTACTGACTGTCCAACGCAGGCCAGGTGCAGAGCGAAGAACCGCGGAATGGGCAGGCGCAGTTCGTCCTCGACGATCACCGTGGCGGCTTCGACAGTGGCAACGGGCTTTTTCTGCTCGTCACTGCACCGATAGACCATCAGCGTTCCCTCACTGCGGTGGATAATCCAGCGTGCGACGCCATCGCAGAAGCCGACATAAGCCGTCTCGTCGTAATTTACCCCGTCGGGACAGATATCCACTTCAAGTCCCACCTTCGCGCCCCACGAAGTGAGATAGTTCAACTCAGCCCCGCTAAAACCGGTGGCTTGCTCGGCCAGCATGATATTCAGCGCCTTCCCGCATTGGTTGTTGACAGGAAGATACATGCAACCGTTTCGAAGTCCAGCGTCAGTCTCGCATTTTGAGGCAGTGAGTCGTTTGGGTCACACTTGATCCCAACGACGAAGCGCGTCCTGCCAGGTAAAGTTCGGCCAAGCACTCGCTGTGCCTTCAGCCGCCTTTACGACGCCCTTACGTCCGCCTGCTCCGCCCCGACTACCATCGCCTTCCGCACTCGCTGGACAGTGCTCACTCCCACGCCCAGCGTTCGGGCAACCTTGCCGATACCCTCACCAGTCGCCAGCCGGCCGCGCACGGCGTCCTCTATGCTCTCGGCGACCTTGGGCCGCCCCAAGATCACACCGGCTGCCTTGGCACGCGCTAAGCCAGCATTGACCCGGCTTTGGATCATCGAGCGTTCAAACTCGGCGAACACGCCCAGCATGCCAAACATCGCCCGGCCAGCCGGCGTCGTCGTATCGAGGGCCTGCTGCTGAATGAACAGGTCGACCTTCGCCGCGTGAAGTTCCTGCATTGAGCCTACCAGGTCCGGCAGGGAACGGCCGAGCCGATCAACGGCCCAGATCATGACCACGTCAAATCGGTGCCTAACGGCGTCCCTCAGCATAGCGTCGAGTTGCGGGCGTTGGTCGCGTCCCTTGGCCCCGGACACGCCTTCGTCGGCATAGGTGGCCACTACGCTCCAGCCCCGCACCTCCGCCGCATCCTCCAGTTCCCGCTTCTGGTTCGCCACCGTCTGCTCCCCAGTGCTCACCCTAAGGTAAACCGCCGCCCTCAATGCCTTCGTCATGATCCGATCCCGCGCCTTTCGATGGCATGGAGTCTGCCTGAGACTCGAACCGAAATCAAGTGTTTATCGTATGGGCTGTCTGCGTCTCCGGAACGCCTGGAACTGCTGACTTCGGATGCAGCCGTTTCGTCGGGGTTTTCGGTATGGGCGACTACCTCCTGTTAAACTCGAAGAGGGTTGCAACCCGTGGTAGCTATGACCGATGCTGTGACATGCGTAACTCTGAGAAGCTACCCGGCACACCGCCGCCCGAACCTACCGCCCCCATTGACATCGCCCAACGAGACGGTAGCGCTCCCGTCGTGTTCTTCGACGACGCATCTGCCGCTCGTTACCGGGACGGCGTAATCCGAGTGACCCTTGAGGCCGAACGGCTATTCCCAGGTAGTGGCCCCGATGAGGTTGTCACTGACCGCGTGATTGCTGCCCACCTCCGAATGTCGGTTCCGGCCGCTCACCGCCTGAAGACGGTCCTAGAGCGGCTGCTCGCTTTGATGGACGAAAACCGGCGTAAGAAGCAGAACTGAACAGTCTCACCTGCGCGACTATCGGCAATCACGGACTTACGTCATCCATGTGAGCACGACGATGCCGAGCACCAGCATCGCTACGAGACACCACCGATAGACACGCAACGGCGCGAGCGGTCGCCGCCTCTGGCCGATCGAAAGACGCGCCCACTCGGCCCACACGCACATCCATAGCGTGCCGACCATCAGCAGCCCAAGGCCGACAAAGCCCAAGAGATTGGCGGTCACGGCTCCACACCCTCCATCGCGGCTTCCGGTAGGTAAGGCAGCCATCTATCACGACCTTCGACGGCTTGACCACGAGCACGCGAACGGTGCGCCTGCGCGCTCCGGCTGATGGACACCCAAGTAGCGGCATTGCACGTCATGCTTGCTGCGATCCTTGCTGTTGCTGGATGTGCTTGTGTTGTGCTGCACGTGCTGTCGCTGCTGTTGCCAACGTGACGCGTCGCGGCGCGAGTTTGCGCCGCAAGCCGTTGCATCTCGACCCCCTAGGGGGTGCTGAAGGATTGCTTCAAAAAGAGAGCTAAAGGGTCGTTGTTGTTGTTAACCCGCAAGCCGGCCTTTCTCAGACTGGGGAGCCCTCCAGGAGCTATGCGTCTATAGCATGACCTAATGCCTACTCATGCACTCCAGCCCACCCACGGTTCCCGTTCCGATAGCGCCATGTAGGGCATCCTGGCAGCCGGCTAGCCTCCCATCGGCGGGGGTCAGGGCTCAGGGGGTAGGGTTTAACAGGCCTCGGCAGTGAAAGACCGGTTCTTTCCCCGGCCAGGTCCCGTAGCGGCCCCGAGACACCAAAAAAATCAGGAGACGCGATCAGGGGGTGGGGGTGGGACTGCCCACCTGCCTGCGAAGGCCGGGGCTGCTTTCGTCTCGGGTCCCCGAAGTCCGGGAGCCGCCACAACGTGTGTAACGCTGCCGCAGTTCGCCTACCGTTACATCACGAGTGCCGAACTTCTCCGTAGTATCAACAGGATACTAACCATATCAGCAAAATGCGATCCGCTCCCGCCGCGGACACCAATCTCACTCGGCGGCGCGGGCGGTCTGCGTGCCCCATTTCCGCTCGAACGCGTGGATCGCGGGGAAGCCCATCAGCGCGTTCATTTCGGCGAACGGCAGCATCGGCTGGGTTCCGCCGGCGCCGATGCCTGATGCGCGGAGATGCGCGTAGGCCAGATCGAGCGCGCCCGCCGCGGAGAGGAAGCCCGTTGCCGGGTAAAGCGCGACCTTGAACCCCATGGAGGCCAGCTCGGAGGTGGATAAGTACGGCGTCCGCCCGCCCTCGACCATGTTCGCCAGCAGGATCGCGCCGCGGAAAGTCTCGGCGACGCGGCGCATCTCCTCGAGGCTCTCGGGGCTTTCGACAAACAGGATGTCGGCCCCGGCCTCGAGGAATTTCTCGGCCCGGCGCAGCGCGGCGTCGAGACCTTCCGAATATCGGGCATCGGTCCGCGCCACGATCAGGAAATCCTGGTGCGGCCGGCTGTCCACCGCGACCCTTATCTTGTCCACCGCGTCCCGCTCGGGGATGACCCGGCGAAACTCGGTATGTCCGCACTTCTTGGGGAATTCTTGGTCCTCGATCTGGATGCCGGCCGCCCCGGCCGCCGCATAGCCGCGCACCGTGCGCTCGACATTGAGCAGCCCGCCATAGCCGGTGTCGCCGTCGGCGATCAGCGGCAAGCCGGTGCACTCTACGATGACGCGCAACCGCCCGAGCATCTCGGTGTAGGTCGCAATGCCGGCATCTGCCACGCCGAGCGCCGAAGCGACGGTGCCGTAGCCGGTCATGTAGAGCGCCTCGAAGCCCTGTTTGGCCGCCACCCGGGCCGAAATGCCGTCGAACACGCCCGGCAGCGTGAGGCAGCCCTCACGTTCCAGCAGCGCACGCACCATTGTCGCCATCGTCGTCCCCCCAATGATTTGCCGCGGGCGGATCGGCATGTCAGTGTCGCCGCCGCCAGCAAGGCCACGATCATAAGAGGAGGGAACGATGCTGCAAACCGGACTCGGCCGGCGCCCATTCGTGGCCGGCGGCTCGGCGCTGCTGGCCGCGGGGAACGCGCAGGCCCAGACAACGCCAATGCCTTCCTCGCCCGTTGTGCTCAACATCATGGACGTGGCCGGCGCGCTGCAGATCGACCGGCCTGGCATCGAACGGTTCCGCACCCAGTTCCCCAACCTGCTCGCCCGCTACAACGTGCAGCTCGCGCCATCGCCGGAACTCGCGGGCAAGCTTAAGGCCGAGCAAACGGCCGGCCGGGTCGATATCGATTTCGTCCTGCTCGGGGTGGGCCCGCTGTCGGACGGGATCACCCAGGGGGTCTGGACCCAGCTCCTGCCGAACTACTCGGACGTGCTCCCGGACATGAGCAAAATCCTGATTCCGGGCGCCAAGCTGATGCAGGACAATTTCGGCAAGCAGTTCGGGATCGAAGTGTCCTACACCCCGTCTGGACCGCTGTTCGAATATATGCCGGACCGCGTCAGCGCCCCGCCGAAGACCGCGCAGGACCTGCTGGATTGGACGCGCGCGCATCCGAAGCGGTTCGTCTATGCGCGCCCAGCCAATTCCGGGCCGGGCTGGACGTTGCTGCAAGGGCTTCCCTACATCCTCGGCGACAAAGACCCGACCGACCCGGTCAATGGCTGGGACAAGAGCTGGACCTATCTGTCGGCGCTCGGCGAGAGCGTCGACTATTACCCGCCTGGCACGGCCGCGACCATGAAGGAACTCGGCGAGGGCACGCGCGACATCATCGCCTCGGCCTGCGGCTGGGACATCAATCCGCGCGCGCTCGGCATCGTGCCGAAAGAGGCGAAGGTGTTCATGCTGGACGGCACGCACTGGCTGCCGGACTCGCATTTCATGGCGATCCCGAAGGGCGTGGCGCCGGAGAAGGTGGCGGTCGGGGTTCGGCTGATGGCGTTCCTGCTGCAGCCGGCGCAGCAGGTGTTGACCTACGACACCGGCTATCTCTACCCCGGGCCGGTGATCGCCGACGCGCCGCTCTCCTTGGCGCCGAAGGAGAGCCAGGACGTGATCGCCGAGTTTGGCCGCCCCGAATACGCTTCTTGGTTCAATCAGTTTTCAATCGTGGCGCCGCTGGCCCCGGATCGGCTGGTCGCCGCGTTCCGCCGCTGGGACGAGCAGATCGGCGCGAAGGCAAACCGCTAGGGTCTAAGCACCAGACGCCCCGGAACTGCGCTCGCCTCGAGTGCACGGTGCGCCTCGGCGGCCCCCGATAGGGGCAGAGCACCGGCGACCTCCGGCACGATGCGCCCGAGTTCGACCAGTCGCAAAGCAGCGACGAGCTGGGCGCGCGAGACGCCCTTGGCGCTCAGCAGTGAAATGTTGCGCAGGAAAAGTTGCGCCGGATTGAACGCGACGAAATCCCCGGTGAGCTGGCCAACCAGCACGATCCGCCCGCAATCGGCCATGCTGCGCCGTGTCGCCTCGAACACGGCGCTGCCGACGTTGTCAATGGCGAGATCGATGCCGTCGCCACCGGTGAGTGACCGGACCTCCTCGGAGAAGTCGGCGCCCGGCCGGGTCATCACGACGGCGTCCGCGCCGGCCGCGCGGATGCGCGCGGCTTTCGCGGGCGAGGTGGTGATGCCGATCGTGTAGGCGCCGGCGAGCCGGGCGAGCTGAACGCCGTGCAGCCCAAGCCCGCCGCCGGCGCCGGTGACGAGCACGCGCTCGCCCGGCGCGACCCGGCCGACATCGTGGATCGCGTTCAGCTCGGTCCCGATCGTGCAACCGGTGATCGCCGCCTGATCGAAGCCGACCCCGTCTGCCAGCTTGACGACGTTCTCCGCGCCGATCGAGACCAGCTCGGCATAGCCCCCATTGAGCCCGGCATCGCCCAGAAACCGGCGCTCGCGGCAGGACGTCTCCTGGCCGCCGCGGCAGTAGCGGCAATGGCAGCAAATGTGGCTGTGATGCGTGGCGGTAACCCGGTCGCCGATCGCAAACCCGGTGACGCCGCCGCCCACCGTCTCTACCACGCCCGCAACCTCGTGGCCGAGAATCAGCGGGAACTGCACGCCGCGCCGCAAGGTGCCGCGGCGGACGACGACGTCGTGGAAGCAGACGCCGCAGGATCGCACGGCAATCCGGACTTCGCCGGGCCCGACCGCCGGCGCCGGCGCCGTCCCGAGACGGAGCAGTTCGGGGCCGCCCGTCCCGGTCAGGACAACGGCTTTCACCCGCCCTCTAGCGCTTCCTTGGGCCTCTCCCTTCGGGAGAGGGAGAAGGTCGATGGCATCAGCTGGCCTGCATCCAGCCGGTGATCAGGTGCCACTTGTGGTTCTCGGCCTTGGCGATCGAGCACGACAGGCTGCCGGCGTGCTGGTTCGCGGTGAAGGTGATCGGGCCCATCAAGCCCGTGTCGAACGCATTGAACGTCTGCAGTGCGGCCACGAGCGCGTCCGGACCGGTGTCGCCCTTGGCGCGGGTGACCGCCTCGGCGAACAACAGGCCGGCATTGTAGCCGTGCATGCTGTAGGTCGTCGGCTCCGCCTTCGGCATGAACCGGTGCTGGGTGGCGAGGAAGTCCTTCACCTGCGGCTTGTCGGAATCCAACGGCTCCATGACCGCAACCGCAAACGCGCCCTCCGCAAGATTGCCCGCCAGCTCGAAAGTCTGCGGGTCCGATAGCGCATTGTGGCCGCTGAATTGCGGCTTCCAGCCGATCTTGTTGGCCTCGCGCATCACCAGCGCGGCGTCGCGCGGAATGCCGAGGAACACGATATGCTCGGCGCCGGCCTGTTTCGCCTGCGCGACGACGCCGCTGAACGCCGTGGTGCCGCGGTCGAACGGCAGGCGCTGCAGCGTGATCCCCTTGCCCTTCAGCACGTCCTCCAGCCCGACCACTGCGTCCTGGCCGAAATCGTCGTTCTGGTAGACCGCGGCGATCTTGGTCTGATGCAGTTGGCTGACGATGTAGCTGCCGAGCACCGCCATCTGCACCCGCACCTCGGGCAGCGTCGTGAAGGCGTAGCGCTTGGTCGGGTTGGTCAGCGCGTGGCTGAACGCGTAGGGGAACAGCAGTGGGACCTTGTTGTCGGTGATGAACGGCAGCAGGGCGGCGGTGCCGGCGGTTCCCGCCGGGGCGACGATCGCCACCACCTTGTCCTGTTCGGCGAGCTTGCGGCCGGCGGCGACGGTCCGCGCCGGGTCATAGCCGTCATCCTCGGCGGTCAGCTCGATCTTGCGGCCGCCGACGCCGCCCTTGTCGTTGATCGCGGCGACCGCGACCGAAAGCCCGTCGCGCACGCTGCTGCCGAGCAGCGAGAGCGAGCCGGAGAGCGGGCCGACATAGCCGATCCGGATCGGCTCGTCCGCCGCCAAGACCGGCCTTGCGAGAACGGCGATGCTGGCGCCCAGCACGGTGCGGCGCGAAATGTTGTTCATTGGCGGTCCTCCCTTGATTGGTTGCTCAACGGGTCAGCACGATACCCTCGGCTTCCCGGTCCCACAGCTCGGCGCGCCGCTCCTCCGCAAGCGCCTTCAGCTTATACTTTTCGATTTTCTCACTCGCGGTCTTCGGCAGCGCGTCGATGATCTCCACGAAGCGCGGGACCATGTAGTAGGGCATGATCCCGTCGCAGAAACGGACGATTTCGGCTGGTGTGAGCGAAACATTTTCGCGCGGCACCACGAAGGCCATGACCTCGTCCTCGCCGAGTTCGGACGGCACGGGGATCGCCGCGACCTCCACGACTTCGGGGTGACGGCAGATCAGCAGTTCGACTTCGTAGGCCGAAATGTTTTCGCCCCGCCGGCGGATCGCCTCCTTGCTGCGGTCCACGAAGGTCAAAAAACCGTCCTCGTCCAGCTTGCCTCGGTCGCCGGTGTGGAACCAGAGATTGCGGAACTCGCGCACTGTCGCGTCGGGCTGCTTGTAGTAGCCGGGCGTCATGATGCCGGGCTCGGTGGGACGAACGCAGATCTCGCCGACCGCGCCCGGCGGCAGCGGACGGTCGTGCGGGTCCATGATGACGAGGTCGGCGAGGCCGCGCGCCTTGCCGGCGGAGGCGCCTTTCTCCACCGGGTCATCGGGGCGGAAGACGGTGACCGGGAATGTTTCGGTCTGCGCGTAAACCGAGGTGACGCGGACGCCGAAGCGCGAGGAGACTGCGTGCCAGGTTTCGGGCGTCAGCGGTAGCACCATGGTCTGGCGCACCTTGTGGCCTCGTTCCGGGCCGCCCGCCGGTTGTTTCAGCAGCAGGTTGGTCATGGCGCCGAGAGCATTGAACTGGGTCGCGGCCAGGCGATGGATGTCGTCCCAGAAGCCGCTCACCGAAAAGCGCGGCGCCAGCGCGATCGCCGCATCCGCCCAGAGTGCCGCGTAGCAGGTGTACCAGAGCGCGTTGCCGTGGAAGAGCGGCAGGCAGGTGTAGAGCACGTCGTCCGCGCGGTAGCCGAATTGCTGCGTGAGGTGCCGGCCGACCGCGTGCGCCTGCGCGTGCGGGCTGATCACGCCTTTGGACGGGCCGGTGGTGCCCGAGGTGTACATGATGAACTGGGTTTCGTCGTGGCGGACCGGGGAGTCGAGCGCCGGCGGCGAGGCGGGCTGTTCGGCGAAGGTCTCGAGACGTTGCGCGCCTGGCCAGGCCGCGTCCCCGAGGGTGAACCATTGGCGCACCGCAGTCAGCTCAGACGCGACCGCCTCGACCCGCGGCGCCCACTCGGCGCCCATCACGACGGCCATGCAATCCGATTGCGCGATGAAATAGCGCAGCAACTCGCCGCGCGCGGCCGTGTTCAAGGGCACCGCCGCCGCACCGAGCTTGCCGAGCGCCCAGATGATCCAGAAGAATTCCGGGCAATTCGACAGCATGACCGCGACATGATCGCCGCGGCCGATCCCGGCGGCGCGAAAGCCGTTGGCGAAACGGTTGGTCCAGGCGTCCAGCTCGGCATAGGTGAACCGCTCGTCGCGCCACAGCAGGAACGGCCGGTCGCCGACCCGGCGCGCCTTGTCCGCCAGCATGTGTCCCACCGTGCGCTGCTCGAGCGGATAGTCGTGCATCTCAGACCCCAAGATAAGCCTCCACCAGCTCGCTCGAGTCCGTGAGATCGGCGCTCCGTCCCTCGATCGCGAGGCGGCCGTGTTTCAGGACGTAGACGTAGTCGGCGAAACGAAGCGCGAGACGGGCATTCTGCTCGACGGCGATCAGCGTGACGCCGCGAGACCGCAGCCGCGCCAATTGCTCGAACACGGCGCGCACCACGACCGGCGCGAGGCCGAGACTGACCTCGTCGGCCAGCAACAGCTTGGGCCGCGACATGAGCGCGCGGCCGATCGCCAGCATCTGCTGCTCGCCGCCGGACAGGGTGTAGCCGAGCTGGCGCTCGCGTTGTGCCAGCGACGGGAAGATCGCGAGCACATCGTCGTATTCCGCGCCGAGCGCGCCGCGGTCCCGCCGCGAATAGGCGCCGATCCGCAAATTTTCCCGCACCGTCAGCTCGGGGAAGATGCCGCGGCCTTCGGGAACTTGGGCGATGCCGAGCCGCACCACTTGTTCCGGTTTGAGCCCGCCAATTTGCGCGCCATTCCAGCGGATCGACCCGGCGTGCGGACGCAACTGACCGCTGATCGTGCGCAGCAGCGTGCTCTTGCCGGCCCCGTTGGCGCCCAGCACGGTGACGAAGCTGCCAGGCTCGACCGTCAGGCTCACCTCGGTCAGCGCTTCGATCGCCCCGTAGCGGACGCTGATGCCTCGGATCTCAAGCATGGGCCGGTTCCTCGCCGAGATAGGCGACCATGACCTTGGGGTCGCGCAGCACGGCTTGCGGCGTGCCGCGCGCGATCACCGCGCCCGCGTCCAGGACCACCACATCGTCGCAGAGCCGGCTGACCAGCCCCATATTGTGTTCGACGAGGATGACGCCGATGCCGCGCCGCCTTCGCACATCGAGCACCACCTGCGCGAGCCGCTCGATCTCCGCCTCGTTCAATCCGGCGACGGGCTCGTCGAGCAGCAGGAAGCGCAGATCGGTCAGCAGGCTCCGCGCGAGCTCGATCAGCTTGCGATGGCCGTATGGCAGCCCGGATACCAGCAGACGCCCGTCGCCCTCGAGGCCGACTTCCTGCAGCGCGGCCAGAGCAAGCTGTCGCGCTTCCGCCTCGGCGCGGCGCATCGCCGGCAATGCCAGCATTTCGCTCAGCACGCCGGGGCGCAGCGCCCGATGGCAGCCGAGCAGCAAATTATCGAGCACGGTGAAGCCCGGGATCAGCTCCGGATGCTGGAACACGCGCCCGATGCCGCGCGCGGCGATCCGGTGCGGCCGCTCGCCGGCCAGCTCGGCTCCATCGAACTTGATCGACCCGGCGCTCGGCCGCGCGATGCCGGAAATGCAATTGAACGTCGTGCTCTTGCCCGCGCCGTTTGGGCCGATCAGCCCGAGGATGCGCCCCTGCTCGGCGGTGAAGCTGACATCGCGCACCGCGGCGAGCCCGCCGAAGCGGACCGTCAGCCCGCGCACCTCTAGCGTCGCCACGCGCCGCCCCAGAGGCTCCAAAGCCCGCGCGGCAGGAACACCATCATCAGGATCAGCGTCGCCCCGAACACGAGGCCGGGCGCGTCCTTGATGCCGCGGAACAGCTCCGGCAACACGACATAGAACGCAGCACCCAGGATCGAGCCCGGCACCGAGCCGAGGCCGCCGATGACGATCATGCTGAGGAAATTGATCGAGAGCCCGGTGTTGAAGCCCTCCGGATTGATGTAGCGCAATAGGTAAGCGTAGAGCCCGCCGGCGATTGCGGCGTAGAAGGCGCTGATCGCAAACGCGAGCACCTTGTAGCCCGCCACGTCGATACCGAGCGTGCCGGCGGCGACGTCGCTGTCGCGCAGCATCTGCATCGCCCGCCCGGTGCGCCCGCGGGTCAGGTTGCCGGCGCACCAGGCGCCGAGGATGGTGACGGCGAGGATGGTGAAGTAGAGCGGCGCCGGATCGCGAAGGGCGAGCGGGCCGAGTTGCGCCGGCGCCAGTTCGAGCCCGGCGCCGCCGCCGGTCAAGCCCTGCCACTCGAACAGGCTTTTCTGGATTACGGTGCCCATGCCGAGCGTGGCGATCGCGAGGTAAAGGTTCTTTAGCCGCAACGCCGGGAGCGCCGCAAGCGCGCCGGTCAACGTGGCCGCGATCCCGCCCAGCAGCAGCGAGACGGGGAACGGCACGCCGGCGCGCTGCGTCAGCAGGCCCGTCGCGTAGGCGCCGATAGCGAAGAACCCCGCATGCCCGAGGCTGATCTGACCGGACAGCCCGACCAGCAGGTTGAGCCCCATGCCGACCAGGCTGAACACGCAGGTCAGGCTGAGCAAATAGAGAAAATAGTCGCCGAGCACGAACGGCGCCGCGGTCAGCGCCACGATCAGCACCAGGACGGGCGCCCAACCGGCCCGGACCGCCTGCCGGCGCGGCAGGGCGGCCGCGGTCATACTTTGCGCGCCCGCACGCGGCCGAACACGCCTTCCGGGCGCAGCACGAGCACGGCGATGATGACCAAGAACGTCAGCGCGTCGCTGAACGAGCCGGAGAGGTAGGCGCCGACCAGATTCTCCGCGACGCCGAGCGCGAGCCCGCCGAGGAACACGCCGGTCAAGCTCGACAACCCGCCGAGTACGCCCCCTGCGAAACCCTTGATCAGCAGCGTGCTCATCATGTTGGTGTCGAGGAACACGGCGGGCGCGATGAGCACTCCGGCCAGGCCACCCGCCAGGCCGCCAAGGCCCCAAGCGAGCGCGAAGGAGCGGGTCACCGAGATCCCCATCAGACGGGCCACGACTTGGTTCTGGCTCGTGGCCCGCAGCGCGAGCCCTGCCCAGCTATGATTGAGCAGCGCATTGAAGCCGATGATCACCAGCAGCGCGCCCACAATGTTTCCGGCGCTATCCAGCGGCAGCGGCAGATCGCCGATGAAGATCGGCGGCAGGTCGGACAGCGGCGAGGGGAAGATATGCGTCTCGTGCCCCCAGATCAGCCCGGCGATCGAGTGCAGCACGATGTTGATGCCCAGCGTCGCGATGACCGCGGAGAGCACCGGGCTGCCAATCAGCGGCCGGATCACCAGCGCCTGCACGATCAGGCCCTGCACCACCGCGAACACCAGCGAGGCCACGATCGCCAGCCACCACGGCAGATCGTAACTGTGCAGCAGCTCGTAGGCGACGAAGGTGCTGACCATCGCCATTTCGCCCTGGGCGAAATTCGGCACATCGGTCACGCGCAGCACGATCGCGATCGCGATGCCGATCAGCGCGTAGAGGCTGCCGGAGGCAAGCCCGCCGATGATCAGGCTGGCAATCATTCTTTTATCTGTGTCCCCCCTTCTGCCTATTCGCTTACGGCGCTTGCGCCGAGCGTCTGCCGACCTGCGGCGTCAGCGCCTTGACCGGCCGCGTGCTCAGCATGCGGTCGAACAACCCGGCGAGCGCCTCGGTCAGCTCGGCCGGCTTCCATTCGCCGGAGTGCCGGAACCATTTCGGGATCCAGTTGATCGCGCCCATTATCGCGAAGATCACCAGCTTGGGGTCGCAGGGGACGACGCTGCCATCCTCGATCCCGTCGCGCACGAACGCCCGCAACCCGTGCTCGAACCGGTCACGCTGGGCGACGAGCTTGGCATGATCGGCCGGCCCCAGCGCATTCTCCTCGAGCAGGACCACGCAGCAGCTCAGCTCGTCGATCATGCGCACAACATAGCGCGACAGGCAGAGGATCAGTTTGCCCCGCCCGTCGAGCCCACTCGCCTGCGCGTGCTCCAGCGCCGCGAACGCCACCTCCATGGCCTGGCTGAAACAGGCGCAGAGCAAGGTCTGCTTGTTCGGGAAGTAATGGTACAGCGCGGCCTTGGTGAGGCCGAGATGGCGTGCAATGTCGTCGAGCGACGTCGCATGGAAGCCGTTGCGGTTGAACGCGGCAGCCGCGGCGCTGAGCAGCACTTCGCGCTTGGTCTCGTAAAGCTCGTCCCGGCTCGGGACCGTGTTGCGCCACATTGTCATGACTGCTGCCGATACGCCGCTTGCCGCGAGGGACGCTAGTCGCTAGCGTTCCGATTGACAAGTTGGTCAGCTAACCGATCAGTCGGTTGACCGATGAGAAGGTTGGGGGAGCGTCATGGGCCTGCATGTCGAGGAGTTCAAGGTCGGCCGCACCATCGTGACGCGTGGACGGACGGTGGGCGAAGGCGACGTGACCTTGTTCGCCGGGCTGTGCGGTGATTACAACCCGCTGCACATGGACGAGGAGTTCTGCGCCGAGACACCGTTCGGTACGCGGATCGTGCATGGGCCGCTTGGGTTATCTATGGCGATCGGGCTGATGTCGCAGCAGAACCTGATCGACGGCACCGCGCTCGCGCTGCTGCATCTCTCCTGGGATTTTTCGGGACCGGTGAAGTTCGGCGACACGATCCATGCCGAGGTCACTTGCACCGAGGCGCGGCCGAGCCAAAAGCCCGGCCGCGGCGTGGTGACGCTGCGGCTCGCCGTGTTGAATCAGCGGGCGGAGACGGTGCAGCTCGGCACGATCAAGCTGCTGATGAAGACGAAGGCTTGAGCAACGTGACGCGCTTCAGCGTTCCGCCGGGGAGAAGCTACGAGGAGGTCGCGTCGAGCTTCCGCTGGGACATCCCGGCCCGGTTCAATATCGGCGTGGAGGTGTGCGACGTCCACGCCGACGGCACCGGCCGCCTGGCGCTGATCGCCGACGATTTGGAGAACCAGCCGCGCAGTTACTCCTTCGACGAGTTGAAGGCGTTGAGCAACCGCGTCGCCAACATGCTGGCAGCGGACCGCGGCGAGCGGGTCGGCATTTTGCTGCCGCAACGGGTGGAAACGGCGCTCGCCCACATCGCGCTCTATAAATCTGGCGCGGTGGCGCTGCCGCTGTTCACCCAGTTCGGCCCTGACGCACTAGAGCACCGCCTGGCGCATAGCGGCGCCTGCGCGCTCATCACCGACAGCGAGAACCTGCCGAAAATAGAAAGCATTCGCGCCGCCCTCCCCGCCCTACGAAACATCTTCCTGGTCGATGGCGCGCACGGCCACCGCGACTTCTGGGCCGAGCTCGACCGCGCCTCCGACCAGTTCACCCCGGCCGATACCGGCGCCGATGACCCAGCGCTCATCATCTACACTTCCGGCACCACTGGAAAACCGAAGGGCGCTCTGCACGGACATCGAGTGCTGCTAGGCCACATTCCCGGCGTCCAATTCCCGCAGGACCTGTTTCCGCAGCCGGGCGACCGGTTCTGGACGCCTGCCGATTGGGCCTGGGGCGGCGGGTTGCTCGATGTGCTGCTGCCGAGCCTGTATTTCGGCATCCCCGTCGTCGCCCATCGCGCCCGCAAGTTCGACCCGGACGCCGCCTTCCACTTGATGGCCAAGCACGGCGTGCGCAACTCGTTCCTGCCGCCCACGGCGCTGAAGCTGATGCGCCAGGTCGCGCAACCGCGCCGCCACGGCTTCCAGCTCCGCTCCGTCGCCAGCGGCGGCGAGGCGCTCGGTGATGACATCCTGGGCTGGTGCCGCGAGACTTTCGGCCTCGAAGTCAACGAGTTCTACGGCCAGACCGAGGCCAATTTGATCGTCGGCAACTGCAACGCCGTCTATCCGAGCCGCCCGCGCTCCATGGGCCGCCCGATTCCCGGACACGACGTGGCCGTCATCTCGCCGGACGGCGACCTGCTGCCGCGCGGCGAGCGTGGCGTCATCGCCGTCCGTGCCCCCGACCCGGTGCATATGCTCGGCTACTGGAACGACCCGGCCGCCACGAAGGCCAAGCACATCGGGGAATGGATGCTCACCGGCGACCTCGGCACCCAGGACGAGGACGGCTATTTATGGTTCGAGGGCCGCGACGACGACGTGATCTCCAGCGGCGGCTATCGCATCGGGCCGACCGATATCGAGGAGTGCATCATCCGTCATCCGTCGGTGCTGATGGTCGCCGTGATCGGCAGCCCGGACAAGGTGCGCGGCGAGGTCGTCAAGGCCTTCATCCGGCTGCGCGACGACGTCGGTCCCTCCCCCGCGCTCGCCGAGGAGATCCAGCTCTCGGTGCGCGACCGGCTGGCCGCTTACCAATACCCGCGCGAGATCGAGTTCGTCGACGAGCTGCCGATGACGGCGACCGGCAAGCTGCGCCGGGCCGAGCTGCGCGAGCGCGAACGGCAGCGCAAGGCATGAAGGTCTTGCCATCTTCAGTGCTGCCCGGGAGCGCCCGGTTCCGCGCCAACCACGCGCACTACGCCGATCTATTGCAGCAGCTCCGCACCGCCCTCGCCCACACGATCCAGGGCGGCGGCAAAATCCTGGTCGACCGGCACCATCGCCGCGGCAAGATGCTGGTGCGCGATCGGATCGACCTGCTGGTCGACCCGCTGACGGCATTCTTAGAGCTCTCGCCGCTCGCCTGCTGGGGGCTCTACGGCAACGAGGTGCCCGGCGCCGGCATCGTCACCGGGATTGGGATCGTCCAGGGCGTGCCCTGCATGATCATCGCCAACGACGCGACGGTGAAGGGCGGCTCGTTCTTTCACGAGACGGTCCGCAAGCACGTCCGCGCCCAGGACATCGCCGCCGAGAACCGGCTGCCTTGCCTTTATCTGGTGGATTGTGGCGGCGCCTATCTGCCGGAGCAGGACCGCGTGTTCCCCGACCGCGGCCATTTCGGCACGACCTTCTACAACCAGTGCCGCATGTCGGCCGACGGGCTGCCGCAGCTCTCGGCGGTGTTCGGCGGCTGCACCGCCGGCGGCGCCTACATCCCGGCGCTGTCAGACGAGGTGGTCATGGTGCGCGGCAATGCGCGCATCCATCTCGGCGGCCCCTCCATCGTCAAGGCGGCGATCAACGAAGACGTGGACGGCGAGACGCTCGGCGGCGCCGCAATGCACACGAGCGTCAGCGGCGTCAGCGATTACCTGGCCGAGGACGAGCCGCAAGCGCTGCAGAAGCTGCGCGACATCGTCGCCGGGCTGAACTGGGAACGCGCCTGCCACGCCGCGACCCGGCCGGTGCGACCCCCGCTCCATGACCCGGCGGAAATCACCGGCATCGTCGAGAGCGACCCGAAAGAGCCGTACGACGTGCGCGAAGTGATCGCCCGGCTGGTGGACGGCAGCGAGTTCCAAGAATTCAAGCCCGATTGGGGCAGCACGCTGGTCTGCGTGACCGCGTACTGGCACGGCTACCCGGTCGGCATCCTGGCCAATAACGGCCCGCTCTTCTCGGAAAGCTCGGTGAAGGGCGCGCACTTCATTGAATTGTGCGACCAGCGCAACATCCCGCTGCTTTTCCTGCAGAACATCACCGGCTTCATGGTCGGCACCGAGGCCGAGCGCGGCGGCATTGCCAAGCACAGCGCCAAGCTGGTCTATGCCGTCGCCTGCGCCCGCGTGCCGCGCTTCACCGTGCTGATCGGCGGATCCTACGGCGCCGGCAATTACGGGATGTGCGGGCGCGGCTTCGACCCGCGCTTCCTGTTCGCCTGGCCGAACGCTCGTATCGCCACGATGAGCCCGGACGTCGCGACCAACGTGCTGCTTGAGCTGCGCCGTTCCAGCGCCAAGCGCGACGCCGCCGAACCGGCCGAACTCGCCGAACTGGAACGCCGCACCCGCGCCCAGTTCACCGAGCAGAGCGACCCGTACTACGCGTCCGCAAGGCTGTGGGATGACGGCGTGATCGAGCCGGAGCAGACGCGCGACGTGATCGGCCTCTGCCTGGCGCTCGCCGCTGCCGCACCCCGCGCCACCGGGCGCGCGCCGGTGTACCGGATGTGATCCGCAAGGTCCTGATCGCCAATCGTGGCGAGATCGCCTGCCGGATCGCGCGCACCTGCGACCGGCTCGGCATCGCGACGGTCGCCGTCTATTCCGACGCCGACCGCTTCGCGCTGCATGTGCGCGCGGCTCGGCAAGCCGTGCGGATCGGCCCGGCGGAGGCGGCTTCCAGCTACCTCGACCCAGACGCCATCATCGCCGCCGCGCAGCAAACCGGCGCCGACGCGATCCACCCCGGTTACGGCTTCCTGTCGGAGCGCATGGTCCTGCCGCTGCGCTGCGCCGAGCTCGGCATCACTTGGATCGGTCCCTCGGCCGAGGCGATCGAGCGGATGGGCTCGAAGATCGAAGCCAAACGCATCGCCTCTGCGTCCGGCGTTCCTTGCGTTCCCGGCGCGCAAGGGGAGGACGATCACGCGTTGGCGCGAGACGCCGAAGCGATCGGGTTTCCGCTGCTGGTCAAGGCGTCCGCGGGCGGCGGCGGCCGCGGCATGCGGCGCGTCGACCGCCCGGAGGACCTGCAAGCCGCGTTGCGTTCCGCCCGCGCGGAGGCGCTGCTCGGCTTCGGCAACGGCGCGCTGCTCGTCGAAAAACTGATCGCCCGGCCCCGCCATATCGAGGTGCAGCTCGCCGGCGACAAGCACGGCAACCTGGTGCACCTGTTCGAGCGCGAGTGCTCGATTCAGCGCAACTACCAGAAGCTGGTCGAAGAAGCGCCGGCCCCGCGCCTCAGCGAACGGTCCCGCTCGCTGATGTTCGAGGCCGCGCTCAAGCTCGGGCGGGCGATCGCCTACGATTCGCTCGGCACGGTCGAGTTCATCCTCGAGGAGGGCGAGGAGCAGCCGTATTTCCTCGAAATGAACACGCGGTTGCAGGTGGAGCATCCCGTCACCGAAGAGATCACCGGGCTCGACCTGGTGGAGTGGCAGATCCGGATCGCCGACGGACAGATTTTGCCGTACTCTCAGGAGCAGATCACAGCGAGCGGCGCCGCTATCGAGGTGCGGCTGAACGCGGAATCGCCCGGCGCGTCGTTCCGGCCAGAGACCGGCACGATCGGCGCGATCACCGCGCCGCAGGGCTTGCGGTTCGAAACCGGCGTGGCGGCCGGGTCGGCGGTGACCGCGTTCTATGACTCGATGATCGCCAAGCTGATCGCCAGAGGCGCAGACCGCGCCGAGGCGGTGCGGCGCTTGCAGACCGGGTTGGACGAGTTGGCGGTGTTCGGACTGCCGACCAACCAGAGCTTTCTCCGCGCCGTGGTGGCGAACCCGGATTTCGTCGCCGGCCGCCTCACCACACGGTTCCTCGACGAAGCCTTCCCCGGCGGCTGGCGCCCGCAAACCACGATCCGCGATGCGGACTGCATCGCCGCAAGCTGCGGTTGGATGTTGCAAGCCGGGAAGGATGCCCCGGCGCATTTGGGTCCCTGGTCATCGCTCGGCGGGTTCCGCGTCCTCGGGCCGGCGGGGCGACCCGGCCGGGTCACGCTCTGCCTGATGCTGGGCGAGCGAGAATGGACTGCGGTCGTCGAGGGCTCCGCCGCGCACAGTCGCGTGCTCCTGGACGACGTGCTCTATGACGTGGAGGCCTCGCAAACCGGCGACGCGCTTACCGTCAGCGTGGCGGGGATTACGCGTCGCTACCGCGTGTGGCTTTCGCCGGGTCGCGTGTCGCTCGCCGCTGTCGGCCAGGATTACAACTTTGCCGTCACGCCCCGCGTCGCGAGGCAGCCCGTGGCCGCGGCGCGACAAGACGGTGGGTCGCCGCTGGTGACGACCGCAATGCCCGGCCGCATCGCTGTGATCGAGGTCACGGCGGGCCAGGAAGTGGCGCAGGGGGATACGGTGGTGGTGATCGAGGCGATGAAGATGCTGCTGCGGCTTCCGGCGCCGATTGCCGGCCGGGTCGGCGAGGTGCTGTGCACGCTCGATCAGATCGTGCCGGCGGGGGCCGTTCTGATGCGGCTCGAGCCGGTTTAGCCGCATGCTGCCTTCCATCACCCTGCCCGATTTCCGGCCCGGCCACGAGGTCGCCGGCGAAGCCGTCACGCTCTCCTGGCCGGAAGAGCGGATCGCGCGCGCGCAGATGACCCGCGGCGCCGAGATGAACACGCTGACGATCGCGCTGATTGCCGAGCTCGACGCGATCCTTTCTGTTTGTGTGCGGGCGCGGGCGCGGGCATTGATCCTCACCGGGTCGGGGCGGGCCTTCTGCTGCGGCGCGCATTTGCGTTACTTCACCGATGCCGACCCGCCGATCGGGCGCGCGCCGTCGCAGATCAGGGACAATTACCTCGCGCCGATCGCCGAACTGTTCGACCGGTTCGAGACGATGCCCTATCCGATCATCGCCGCGATCAACGGCTATGCGCTCGGCGGTGGTGGGGAAATGGCGCTGTCGTGCGACCTGCGGCTGCTCGCCGACACGGCGAAGATCGGCCTGCCGGAAACCAAGATCGGCGCCATTCCGGGCGCCGGCGGCGTGCAGAAGCTGCATCGTCTCGTGGGCCGCAGCAAGGCGCTGGAGTGGATCCTGCTGAGCCGGCACGTAGAGGCCGCGGAGGCATTGCATTACGGCTTTGCCAACGCCGTGCACAGGCCGGAAGAGCTGGATCAGGCGGCGTTCGACCTCGCGCGCAGCGTCCTGCTGTTGAGCCCCGAGGCGATCGCGCAGGCCAAGGCGTCGGTGCACGTTTCGGGCGATGTCGACCGGGCGAGCGCGCGTCGCTACGGCCTCGAAACGCTGACGAGCTTGATCGGCGGTCCCGACTGGGTCGAGGGCATGGCCGCGTTCCGGGAAAAGCGACCGCCCAACTACGCCTGAACGGAGACGATTGCGATAATGGACATCTACATTCTGGGCCTCGCCCTCTACCCGGCGAAACGGCGCGTGACCGAGGAACGGCTGGAGGAGATGGTATTTTCCATCGCCCGCCAGGCGCTCGACGACGCTGGGGTCGAGCGCGCCGAGGTCGACCAGGTCACGCTCGCCGCCTGCGACGAACTGGATGGCCGCAGCATCTCCAGCATGCTGCTCGCCATGCCGGCCGGCGCCTATCTGCGCGACGAGATGAAATGCACGGATTCCAGCCTCACCGGGCTCTGCCTCGGCGCGACGCGGCTCGCCGCGAGCTCGCACGGGCTCGGGTTGGTGGTGAGTTGGAGCAAGACTTCGATCGCGCCGTTCGAGGACGTGATGCGCATGCGCGCCGAACCGTTCTTCACCCGGCCGATCGGGCTGAATGCCGGCATCACCGACGGGCTGTTCGCCGGCGCGATGCAGTCGGCGCACGGCATCACCGAGACCATGGCGCGCGATGCCGTCCTCGCCTATGCCGGCCGCGCCGCGCAGAACCCGCGTTCGGCTCGTCTGCCGATGCCCTCCGCGCTTTCGATCGACAGCTCGCCGTACGTCGCCGCGCCGCTGCGGCGGGGGCATTGCGCCCCGCGCACCGATGGCGGTGCGGCCTTGGTGCTCGCCACCGGCGATTGGCTGGCGCGGCATCAGACCCACACGCCCCGCGCCCGCCTGGCGGGGCTCGGCTGGTCGGTCGATGCCTATAATCTCGGCCGGGACCGCCTGACCGCACTGAAATCGTTCCGCGATGCGTACGGCCGCGCATCCGCCATGGCCGACGTCGAGGCCGACGAGCTCGACGTGTTCGAACTCGACTGCCAAACCGGCTATCATGCCGCCGCCTACGAAACCGCGCTCGACGGGCTCGACCCGGCCGCCATCTCCCCTTCCGGCGGCGCCTTTGCGCAGAACCCGTATTTCTGCATGGGCCTCGTCAACGCCGCCGAAGCCATTCTGCAGCTTGATGAGGACGCCGGAACGGTGCAGCGGCCAAGCCCGCAGTATGCCGCCGCCCACCAAGCGCACGGCTACGCCCAACAAGGCAACGTCGTCGCCATTTTCGAGGCAGCCTAGCATGGCCAATCCGCACGCAGCCGTGGTCGGGATCGGCATGCTGCCGTTCCGTACCCATCACGCCGACCGCAACTATGTCGAACTCGCCCAGGAGGCGGCCGTCCGCGCACTCGACCATGCCGGCCTCGGCCCCCACGACATCGACGCGATCGTGTTCTCCATGGCGCCCACGCAGTTCATGGGCGTCAACGATTGCGACCGCTGGGCGGTCGACTCCGTCTGGGGCGCTGGCAAGCCGTTCATGCGCGTCTCCACCGGCGGCGCCACCGGCGGCTCCGCCTTCCAGGCCGGCTACCAGCATGTCGCGAGCGGCATGTTCCGCTGCGTCATGGTCGTCGGCGCCGACCGGGTCGCGGAGACGCCAGACGCGCAGCACGTGCTGAACCTGATCTGGGACCGGTTCTACGAGCATGATTTCGCGCTCAACACGGTCACCATGACCTCGCTCGCAGCCCAGCGCTACATGCACAAATACGGCGTCTCGGAGGAACAATTCGCCCGCGTCGTCGTGCGCGCGCGCAAGAACGCCGCCGGCAACGAGTTCGCCCATTTGCGCAAACCGGTGACGGTCGACGACGTGATGCAGAGCCCCCGCGTCGCCTATCCGTACAAGCGCTTCGACATCTGCCCGCGCTCCTCCGGCGCCGCCGCGGTCATCGTCGGCGATGCGGCGACGGTCAAACGCTCCCGCGCGACCCGGCCGGCCTGGGTGCGCGGCGCCGCCGGCATTTCGCACAGCGTGTTCATGGGCGACCGCATGGGCCCCGCCGCCGATACCGAGTTCGCCGACCATGACGGGCTCTACATCGCCGGCCGCGCCGCCTATCGCGAGGCCGGCATCATCGACCCGGTGCGCGACATCCAGGTCGCCGAACTCTACGACCCGTTCAGCACCTTCCAGTTCCCGCAACTGGAATCGCTCGGCTTCTGCCGCCGCGGCGCCGCCGCCGCCATCAGCGACGAGGGCGGCTTCGACCTCGAGGGCGGCTGGCTCGCCGTCTGCCCATCCGGCGGCACGCTGTGCACCAACCCGATCGGCGTGACCGGCCTCGTGCGCGTCGCCGAAGCCGCACGGCAGATCATGGGCGAAGCCGGGACCAACCAGGTCAAGGACGTGCACAACGCCGTCGCGATCGCGATCGGCGGGTCCACCCAATTCTTCACCGTCACCATGCTCGGCGACGACCACAACTGAGAGATCAGACGATGAGCAGCGATCAATCCTATGTCGATCAGGTCATCCAAGGCGAATGGCACGTCCGCTATAATTATTCCGTCGGCAAGGTGGCGGGCGCGTTCTTCGACGCGCTGAAGCAAGGAAAAATCCTCGCGACCTCCTGCAGCACGTCCGGCCTCGCCTATCTGCCGCCCCGCGCCTATTGCGAGCGCAGCCTGTCGGCCTGCGACGGCTGGGTCGAGGCGTCGCACGAGGGCGAGATCGAGGCGGCAACCATCGTCACCGCCGCCTTCGAGAACCTGCCGCCGCCGCCGTACGCGATCGCCTATGTGCGGCTCGGCGGCGTCAGCACCGCAATGGTGAATTTCGTGCGCGGCCTGGACCTCAGCGACGTCCCCGCCGCCGCCGCCAAGCTGCTGCCTGGCACGCGGGTCAAAGTCGTGTTCAAGGACGAGCGCGAGGGGAGGATCACCGACTTCCACTACGAACTCGCCGGATAGATGTCCCGCCTCTCCAGCTTCGCGGCGGGCGTGCGCGGCCTGCTGGTTTCCGGCGCGGACGGCATGAAGCAAGCTTTGTTCCCCGCATTCGTCGACGGCGAGCCACCCGCGCCTCGGTCTCCGCTCAGAGAAATCGGCCCGCAAAACGCGCAACTATGCCAGGATACAGGCCAATAGGATCCGTCCACCGGGAGTCCGCCATGCCATCCCGCTTCGCGATAGTGCTCGCCGCGCTCTGGCTTTGCGCCGCCACTCCTCCGGTTTGGGCCGCCGAAATGCAGTTGATGGGCACCGAGCCGCGCGCGAACCAGGTCATGAGCGGGTCCGGCGTCGCCTTCGCGCTGCATTTCGATCATCCTTTGGACCACGAGGCGTCCCACTTCATGCTGACCGGCGGCAGCGGCGTGCGGCTGACGCTGCCGGTCCGCCTCGGGGCGCAGCCGAACGTGCTCTACGGCTCCGTCGGCCGGCTGTCGCCCGGCAGCTACACCTTGAACTGGACCGCCCGTTCGAGCGACGGGGCAGAGCTCAGCGGCGACTTGCCTTTCGTCATCCGCCCGCGGCAGTGGAGAAGTCACAACTCGCGTTGACCCGCAGGGTCACAACTCGCGTTGACCCGCAGGGTCACAACTCGCGTTGACCCGGAGGGTCACAACTCGCGTTGACCCAGAGGGTCACAACTCGCGTTGACCCAGAGGGTCACAACTCGCGTTGACCCGCAGGGTCACAACTCGCGTTCACCCGGAGGGTCACAACTCGCGTTGACCCGGCGGCCAGGGCTAGGGATGCTGGACCCACCAATGTCTGAGGGAACCGTCCCATGCGCACCTTATTGCTTGCCAGCGTCTCGATGCTGTTCCTGGCCACCGCCCAAGCCAAGACCCTGGTCTATTGCTCGGAAGGCTCGCCCGGCAACTTCAACCCCATGCTCAACACCGCCGGGACCACGTTCGACGCGACTCATCCGGTCTACGGACGGCTGACCGAGTTCAAGCCCGGCGAAACCGCGGTCGAGCCAGGCCTGGCGCAGAGCTGGGACATTTCGCCAGACGGCAAGGTCTACACCCTGCACCTCCGGCCCGGCGTGAAATGGCAAAGCAACGCCCAGTTCAAGCCCACGCGGGACTTCGACGCCGATGACGTGCTGTTCTCCTTCGACCGTCAGGCCAAAGCAGACAACCCCTACCACAAGGTGTCCGGCGGCAATTACGAGTACTACGGCGACATGAAGTTCGACAAGCTGATCGTCAGCCTTGAAAAAGTCGATCCGATGACGGTCCGCTTCACGCTTTCTGCGCCGAACGCGCCGTTCCTGTCCGATCTCGCCATGGAGTTCGCCTCGATCCAGTCGGCCGAGTATGCCGACGTGATGATGAAGGCTGGCAAGCCGGAGCAGATCGATCAGGTGCCGATCGGCACCGGGCCATTCAGCTTCGTCGCCTACCAGCAAGACGCGACCATCCGCTACCGCCGCTTCGACGGGTTCTGGGGCGAGAAGGCCAAGCTCGACGCGCTGGTGTTCTCGATCAACAAGGACCCGGCAATTCGCCTCGCCAAGCTGCGCGCCAATGAGTGCCAGGTCGCCGCCTATCCGTCGCCGGCCGACCTGCCGAGCATAAAGCAGGATCCCGCGCTGACGCTGCTGAGCCAGCCGGGTCTCAACATCGGCTACCTCGCCCTCAACACGACGAAGAAGCCGTTCGACGACAAGCGCGTGCGCCTGGCAGTGAACATGGCGATCGACCGGCAGGCGATCCTCGACGCGGTCTATCTCGGCGCCGGCCAGGCCGCCAAGAACCTGATCCCGCCGACCATGTGGTCGTACAACGACGCCGTGCCGTTCTATCCGCATGACCCGCAGGCGGCCAAGAAGTTGTTGGACGAGGCCGGCTACGTCAATGGATTCGACACCGACCTGTGGGCCATGCCGGTGCAGCGGCCCTACAATCCGGACGCCCGCCGCATCGCCGAGCTGATGCAGGCCGACCTCGCCAAGATCGGCGTACGGGCCAAGATCGTCAGCTTCGAGTGGGGCGAATACCTCAAGCGGGTCGCCGCCGGCGAGGATCAGATGGCCGAGCTCGGCTGGACCGGCGACAATGGCGACCCCGACAATTTCTTCGGCCCCTTGGCGACCTGTGCCGCCGCCAAGTCGGGCGGCAACGCGCCGAAATGGTGCGATCCGGACTTCGACGCCCTGATCAACAAGGCCGTCACCCTCACCAATCAGGCGGACCGCGCCAAGCTGTACGAACAGGCGCAGGTGATCATGCACGAGGAGGCGCCCTTCTTCCTGATCGCGCACTCGGTCGTCTACATGCCGATGCGCAAGGAGGTCGTCGGCTATCAGATGAGCCCGTTCGGCCGGCACAATTTCGACCACGTCGACTTGCAGTAGCGTTGCTTCGCCTGCTGGCCCGGCGGCTGGCGCTGATCGTTCCGACCTTCCTCGGCGTCACGCTGCTGGGCTTCTTGCTCATCCACGCCATCCCCGGCGACCCGGTGGAGGTCCGCTCCGGCGAGCGCGGCATCTCGCCCGAGCGCCTCGCTTACCTGCGCCACGAGTTGGGCCTCGATCAGCCGCTCTGGAAGCAGTTCCTGGACTATGAGGGCCAATTGCTGCAGGGCAATCTTGGCCGCTCGATCGAGACGCAGCAGAGCGTCTGGACCGAGTTCAAGACCTTCTTTCCGGCCACCGTCGAGCTCGGCCTCTGCGCGATGATCTTCGCCATCGTCATCGGCCTGCCGCTCGGCGTGCTGGCCGCGGTGCGGCGGGGTTCGGCCATCGATTATGGGCTGATCGGCCTCTCCGTCACCGGCGCCTCCATGCCGATCTTCTGGTGGGGGCTGATGGCAGTGCTGATTTTCTCGGTCTACCTCGGCTGGACCCCTGTCTCCGGCCGCATCGACGATCTTTATTATGTGCCGCCCTGGTCCGGCTTCATGCTGATCGATAGTTGGTTCAGCGACGACGCCGGCGCGTTCGGCTCGGCGGTGCGGCACCTGATCCTGCCCTCGATCGTGCTAGGCACCATTCCGCTGGCGACGATCGCGCGGATGACGCGGTCGGCGATGCTGGAAGTGTTGAGCGAAGATTATGTGCGCACCGCCCGCGCCAAGGGCCTCGCGCCATTGCGCGTCGTGGTCGTGCACGCGCTGCGCAACGCGCTGATCCCGGTGGTGACCGTGCTGGGCCTGCAGGTCGGCGCCCTGCTGGGCGGCGCCATCCTGACCGAGACGGTATTCGCCTGGCCCGGCGTCGGCCATTGGCTGGTCGAGAGCGTGCAGCGCCGCGACTACAACGTGCTGCAGGGCGGCACGCTGCTGATCGCCATGCTGGTGATGCTGGTGAACCTGTTCGTGGACGTGCTGTACGGCGTGCTCAACCCCAGGCTGCGGCATTGAGCGGGGCGCTTGCGCTGCCCGCCAACTCGCTGCTGGGCCGGCTGGTGCAGAACCGGGGCGCGGCGGCCGGGCTGGGCATGATGGCGGCGCTGATCGTGGTGGCCGCCGCCGCGCCCGTGCTCGCCCCGCACCGCCCGGCCGAGCAGTTCCGCGAGCATTTCTTGTTAGCGCCGTTCATCAATCGCGATTTCCCGCTCGGCACGGACAGTTTAGGCCGCGACATCCTCTCCCGCCTCATCTACGGCGCGCGGCTCTCGCTGCTGATCGGGGCCGTGGTGGTGGCATTGTCGGCGAGTATCGGCACGGCGCTGGGCCTCATCGCCGCCTTTGCCCGCGGCACGCTGGAAGTCGCGATCATGCGGCTGATGGACGTGCTGCTGGTGTTCCCGAGCCTGCTGCTGGCGATCGTGGTCGTGGCGATCCTCGGGCCGGGCCTGACCAATGCGATGCTGGCAGTCGCGGTGGTGCTGCTGCCGGGCTACGTGCGGCTCGCGCGGGCCGCGGCTTTGGGCGAGCTGGCGCGGGAATACGTCATCGCTACAAGAAGCGCTGGGGCCGGCACGTTGCGGCTGATGCTCCTGGTCGTGCTGCCAAACTGCCTCGCGCCGCTGATCGTGCAGGCGACGCTGGGCTTCTCGGCGGCCATCCTCGACGCGGCGGCGCTCGGTTTCCTGGGGCTCGGCGCGCAGCCGCCCACGCCGGAATGGGGCACCATGCTGGCCGACGCGCTGCAATTCTATCAGCGCGCCTGGTGGCTGCTGGCCTTCCCCGGCTTTGCCATCCTGATCACCGTCATGGCCTTCAACCTGCTCGGCGACGGGCTGCGCGACGCGCTCGACCCGAAGCTGCGGCGATGAGCGATCTCCTCGAGGTCGAGGACCTGGCCGTGAATTTCGGGGCGTTCCCCGCGGTCGACGGCGTGGGAATGCGCGTGGCCGAAGGCGAGGTGCTCTGCGTGGTCGGCGAGAGCGGCTCGGGCAAGAGCGTCTCGATGCTCGCCGTGATGGGTCTGCTGCCGGAAACGGCCCGGGTCGCGGCGTCGCGCATCGCCTTTCGCGGCGCCGACCTGCTGCACGCAGCCCCCCGCGCGCGCCGCCGCCTGATCGGGCGCGACCTCGCCATGGTGTTCCAGGAGCCGACCACCTCGCTCAACCCCTGCTACCCCATCGGCTGGCAGATCGCCGAGGCGCTGCGGGCGCACGACGCCGTCCGCCGCTCGGAGCTGCGCGCCCGCGTGATCGAGCTCCTCGCCCAGGTCGGCGTCCCCGCGCCGGAGCAGCGCATGCGCGCCTTCCCGCATCAGCTCTCCGGCGGGCTGAACCAGCGCGCCATGATCGCTATGGCCATCGCCTGCAATCCCCGCCTGCTGATTGCCGACGAGCCGACGACAGCGCTGGACGTGACCGTGCAGAAGGGCGTGCTCGAGTTGCTCGTCAGCCTGCAGCGCGAGCGGGGCATGGGGCTGGTGCTGATCACCCACGATATGGGCGTGGTGGCCGAGACCGCGCAGCGCGTGCAGGTGATGTATGCCGGCCAGGTGATGGAGGAGCAGGCGGCCGCCCCGCTCTTCGCCCATCCCCGCCACCCCTACACCGCCGCACTGCTGGACGCGCTGCCCGAGCGCGCCGAGGGCAAGCCACGCCTGCCGACCATTCCGGGCGTGGTGCCGGGCGCCGATGACCGCCCGCCGGGCTGCCTGTTCGCGCCCCGCTGCCGCTTCCGCACCGGACATTGCGACGCGCAACGGCCACCACTCCACGCGTCCTTCGGCGCCCGCGTACGCTGCCACTATCCGCTCGATGATTCCGGCAACCCGACGGGCCCGCCCGCATGACGGTGCTGGAGGCGGTGGACGTGGTCCGCCACTACCTGGCCGGCCGGGCGGTCTTGCGCGCAGTGGATGGCGTCTCTTTCCAGCTCGAGTGCGGGCGCACCTTGGCCGTGGTCGGCGAGTCCGGCTGCGGCAAATCGACGCTGGCGCGGCTCTGCGCGCTGATGGAGCCGCCGACCGCCGGGTCGGTGCGCATCAACGGCGCCGACGTCGCGGGACCGCAGCGGCGCCGGTTGCAACTGCAGAACCAGATGGTGTTCCAGAACCCGTACGCCTCACTCAACCCCCGACGCAGCGTCGGGAACGCGCTCATCGAACCGCTCGCCATCAACCGAAGGGGCAGCCGGGCCGAGCGCGCGGCCGAGGCGCGGCAGATGCTCGCCCGAGTCGGCATGCGCCCCGAAAGCTTCGACCGCTACCCCCACCAATTCTCCGGCGGCCAGCGCCAGCGCGTCGCCATCGCCCGTGCGCTGATGCTGCGCCCCGCCGTGGTCACCGCGGACGAGCCGGTCTCCGCCCTCGACGTCTCCGTCCAGGCGCAAGTCCTCAACCTGATGCGCGACCTGCAGGACGAGCTCGGCATCGCCTACCTGTTCATCAGCCACGACATCGCCGTGGTCCGCCACATGGCCAACGACGTGCTGGTGATGTACGCCGGCCGCCCGGCCGAGCAGGGTTCGCGCGATGCCGTCCTGAACCGGCCGCGCCACCCCTATACCCGCCTGCTGCTCGCCTCTACCCCGTTCGTCGACCCGGCGCGCCGGCAGAACGCCGCCGCAATCCGCGGCGAACCGCCCTCCCCGGTCCTGCCGATCCCGTTCTGCGCCTTCGCCAGCCGCTGCCCGCACGCCACCGACCGCTGCCGCACCGAACGCCCGCTGCTCCGCGAAGTGGACGGAAGATTGGCGGCCTGCCACTACGCCGAGGAGATCTGACCGCTTGTCATCGCGAGCCGCGAAGCGGTGTGGCGATCCAGGGGCCGCGAGGACCGTATGATTGGAGCAACAATGACATCGTCCCCGCAACCCGCCCTGCACGGCATCAAGGTCCTCGATCTGTCCCGCGTGCTGGCAGGGCCGTGGTGCACGCAGATCCTCGGGGATCTCGGCGCCGACGTCATCAAGATCGAGCGGCCCGGGGTGGGCGACGACACGCGCGGCTGGGGCCCGCCTTTCGTCAAAGATGCGCAGGGGCGCAATTCCAGCCAGTCGACCTACTTCACCGCCGCCAACCGCAACAAGCGCTCCATGACCATCGATATGGGCAAGCCGGCGGGGCAAAGACTCCTGCAGAAGATGGCCGCGCAAAGCCACGTCATCGTCGAGAACTTCAAAGCCGGCGGCCTGAAGCAATACGGCCTGGATTACGCGAGCCTCCGCGCCGCCAACCCCGGCCTGGTCTATTGCAGCATCACCGGTTTCGGCCATGACGGTCCTTACGCGTCGCGCGCCGGCTACGACCTGATGATCCAGGCGATGAGCGGCATGATGAGCATCACCGGCCGCCCCGACGACGAACCCGGCGGCGGACCGTTGCGCGTCGGCGTGGCGATCACCGACGTGTTCACCGGCATCTACGCCAGCACCGCGATCCTGGCCGCGCTGCGCGAGCGCGACCGCACCGGGCAAGGCCAGCACATCGACATGGCGCTGCTCGACGTCGGCATGGCCGTGCTTGCCAATCAGGCGACCGCGTTCCTCAACACCGGCGAGGCGCCTTCTCGCCAGGGCAACACGCACCCCAGCCTCGCCCCATACCAGGATTTCCCCACGAAGAACGGCGTCATGCTGTTGGCGATCGGCAATAACGGCCAGTTCGCCCGCTTCTGCGAGGCCGCGGGCCACCCGGCATTGGCCGACGACCCGCGCTATGCCAGCAACACGCTCCGCGTCCAGCACCGGACCGAACTCATCCCCGAACTCGAGGCCATCACCCGGACCCGCACCACCGCCGAGTGGGTCCAGTTGCTCGAGGACCGGGCGGTGCCCTGCGGGCCGATCAACGACATCGCCGCGGCGTTCGACGACCCCCAGGTGCAGGCCCGCGGCCTCGCGATCAGCTTGCCCCGCGACGGCGCCGCGCTCGGCGACGGGATCGAGCAGATCCGCGGCGTCGCCAGCCCGCTGCGCTTGCACAGCACTCCGCCGGTGCATCGCCGCGCACCTCCCGCGCTGGGCCAGCACACGATCGAGGTCTTGGAGGAACTTGGTCTCACCGCCGGCGAGATCACAGCACTCCGTGATGAAGGAGTGATCTGACCGCCGGAGTGCTAAATAGGACTCCATGATACGACGAGTCCTGGCCGCCTCGGCTTCCCTCGCGCTGGCAGCCGCCGCCAGCGCGGCAGCCCCAGCGCCAACCGGTAATTGGCTCACCGAGGGCAGCGACGCCGTCATCACCACTGCGATGTGCGGCAACATGCTGTGCGGGTATATTTCCGGCATCCCCCTCGCAGTGCCCGGCGAACCCATCCCAACCGACAACCAAGGCCGCTCGCAGTGTCACCTGACGATCATCTATAACGGGACGCCGGACGGTGACGATTGGAAGGCCCGGATCCTCGATCCCCGCGACGGCAAAAACTACGGCGTCGTGCTGCGGGTCGACCCGCAAGGCCGTCTGCACGTGCGGGGCTATATCGGCATCCCGCTGTTCGGCAGCTCGCAGATTTGGACGCCGTTCACCGCTCCGTTGCCCGCCGACTGCCGGCTGAAGCCGCTCGTTCCTGCGAAGCCAGCGCCAGGTTAGCCGCGTCGGGCAGCCACACCGCCGGCAGCCGCCGCGGGCCCACCACCTCCATGACCCGGCCGCGCCACACCACACGCCCGCCAAAGTAGCTCGCCACCACCTGCCCGACGGATAGCACGTCCCGCAACGGCAACAGCAGGATCGGCACGGCCGCGCTGCTGCCGCGTAACCGCAGCGCGCGGTCGATCCAGCACGCGGCCAGGGCGCGCACCGCCCAAATCGCCGCGAACGAAGCGACCGACCAAGCGGCCGCGCCGCTCAACAACACCGAACTCGCCGCCCAAAACAACGGATACTGCAGCGCCGACGCGGCAAACAGCCCGGGCTCGAGCGCGCGGATCGTCCGCGCCCAGCGGAGCTCATGCTCGAACAGCCGGGCCGGCGAGCGTTCGGACACCCCGGTTTTGGCGACCACCGCAGCCAGCGCGATCGTCAGGCCGACGCGCCTCGTCTCCCGGCCAAGCACCTGATCGTCGGCGACACATCCGACGAGCTTGTTCAATCCACCGATCCGCACCAGGGTTTCCCGGCGCAACCCCATCGTCGTGCCTAGGCAATCCTCCCGCCCCAGCCATCGTGAGATCAGCACCCCAGGCAGGAAATTGTGCGTAATGGCGGTGGCGCCCAGCCGGCCGATCAGCCCGGCCCGCGTCGGCAAGCCGCTGCACAGCGTCGTCACCAGCCCGACGCCGGGCGCCTCGAGCGCGGCCACGATCTGGTCGATATAGTTCCGCGGCACGTGTAGATCGCTGTCGGACAGGATCAGAACGTCGTGGCGCGCCGTGTGCAGCATGTTGATCAGGTTGCTGATCTTGCGGTTGCTGCCATGGACGCGATGGTCGATCACCACGCTGATGTCGTGATCGGGAAACCGCCGCTGCAGCGACTCCACCGCCAGCAGCGCCGGGTCGTCGGCGTCCTGCACCCCGAACACGATCTGCAGCTCGGGATAGTCCTGCTCGCAGATCGTCGCCAGCGCCGCCTCGAGCAACGGCTCGTCTCCGCAGAGCGGCTTCATGACCGTCACCGGCGGCCGCGCTTGCGGCAGGGTCCGGCCACGCCGGACGAAGGCGCGGACCGCAATCGCGCCCAGCACTACGAACACCACGCCCGCCAGGCTCGTGACGATCGCCAGGCCAGCCAGGATCATCGCGCAGCCGGCGCCGGAGTGCGGACGGCGAGGCGCCAGAGGATCAGGCCCACGCTGCCCACTACGATCTCGCGCAATCGCTTGATCAATGACAGCGATAGCGCGGGCGCCGCGGCCACGCCCACTGCGGCGCCGGCCAGCACGAACCCGCCCTCCTGCGCGCCCAAGGCCGCAGGGATGACGAAACCGGCGCTACGCGCTGCCATACCTAGGCTTTCCACGATGAAGGCCTCGGCCGGCGAGACCGGGACGCCGATAATTTGCAGGATCGCCCAGGTCTCGACGCTGCCCAGCGCCCAAGCGATGTAGTGCACGACGGCGCTGCGGCTGAGCGCTCCACGCTCGCGATAAAACCCAAGCGCTTCCGCGTGGATGCCGTCGAGTGACGCCCCGGCCAGCGCGGGCCAGCGGCGCGCGATGCTGCGCAGCAGACCCTCGAGCAACCGCAGCGCGCCGAACCGCTGCAGCAGCAGGAGGCCGGCCGCGACCGCTGCGCCGCCGAGCCCGACGGTGAACCAACTCCGCCACATCGACCCGGCAAACAAGGCGGCGAGCAGCCCCACCCCGGTCAGCAGGAACGCAAGCTGGGTCAGCAATTCCAGGGTCAGGTCGACGACGATGCTCCCGCAAGCGCGGGCCGGCGTGAGGCCTGGCTGCACCAGCAAACTCGCGCCGACGATCTCGCCCCCGACGTGCGCCACGGGCAGCAATGCATCGATCCCTTCGCGGACGATCCGCAGCCGGTAGAACGTGCCCACGCCCGGCGCCTGGCCGGTGAACAGCACCCGCCAGCTCAGGCCGGCCAGGAACAATTGCCCCAGATGCAGCGCCACCAGCCCGGGCAGAATCCACGCCGCTCTGACGATGTCGCCCCAGACCGCGGCAAAGCCGCTCCAGCTCGAACCGATGCCGGCGATGACGCCAATTGCGGCCACGGCGCCGATAAGCAGCCCGACCGAACGGCCGCTCAACGCGTGGACAACCGCGCGCAGTTCCTCTGAAGTGCTCGAACCTGCCGCGCAGGCGGACTCGTGACGATTGGTGGCGGCGACGACAAGGAATTAGCCGGCAATCTCCAGACAAGCCGCCGATTCGACCGTCGGGCGCAAGCTACCAGCCATAGCAGACCCTCTGCAAGAAACTGACCTATGTGAAAGGATGGAATTTCCAAGCCGCTCCAAGAGTAATTCGATACAGGTCGATTGACGGCCTGTTCCCGCCACTTCACGCTTCCCCGGTGAGAACGCCGTCTCCGCCGACGGAGCAAGCATGACCGGTCACCGTTATCTAGCGCGCAAATCGATCGCCGACATAGAGACCGATGCCGAAAGCGGCACGCTCGTACGCTCGCTCGGCCCGGCCAGCATAACCGCCATCGGCATCGGGGCCATTGTCGGGGCCGGAATTTTCGTGCTGACTGGCACTGCCGCCGCGCGATATGCGGGGCCGGCGATCATCCTTTCCTTCGCCTTGGCGGCGGTCGCGTGCACCTTCGTGGGGCTGTGCTACGCCGAACTGGCGTCCATGCTGCCCGTGAGCGGCAGCACCTACACCTATACCTATGCGACAATGGGCGAGCTCGCGGCCTGGGTCATCGGCTGGGACTTAATCCTCGAATACACGATGGGATCGGCAACCGTCGCGGTCGGCTGGTCGGGCTATGCGGTCAGCTTGCTGGGCGGCTTCGGGATCAACATTCCCCCGGATCTTTCGATGCCGCCGGGTCAGACGGCGGCCGGGCCGGGGGGCGCCGTGGTGCACGGGATCGTCAACCTGCCGGCTTGCGCCATTGTCATCGTGCTGACGGCGTTGCTGGTGCTTGGAACCAAGCTGTCCTCGGAGCTGAACAACGTGATGGTGACGATCAAGCTGGTGGTCGTGGTCGCATTCGTCGCAATCGGCGCCTTCTACATCGATCCCCAGCACTGGCATCCCTTCATCCCGGCCAATACCGGCCAATACCGGCCAGTTCGGCCATTTCGGCCTGAGCGGCGTCCTGCGCGGGGCATCCGTGGTGTTCTTCGCCTTTCTCGGCTTCGACACCGTATCGACGACGGCGCAGGAGGCGCGCCGGCCGCAACGCGACGTGCCGGTCGGCGTGCTCGCCTCGCTGGTCGTCTGCACGCTGCTCTACATCGCCGTGGCCGCGGTGCTCACCGGCATGGTGCCTTATACGGAGCTGAACTCGGCCGATCCGATCGCCCATGGCGTGGACATGATTGGTCTTGCTTGGTTCTCGGTCCTGATCAAGGCCGGCGCGCTGACCGGGCTCACCACCGTGATCCTGGCGCTGCTCTACGCGCAGGCGCGCATTTTCTTCGCCATGTCGAATGACGGCCTGCTCTCGCCCCTATTCTCGCGGGTCCGCCCACGGCTGCGGACGCCCTATCTCAGCCAGATGCTGATCGGCGCCGTGGTTGCGACGCTCGCCGCCCTCCTGCCAGTCGACATTCTTGGCGAGATGGTCAGCATTGGCACGCTGTTCGCGTTTATCCTGGTCTGTGTCGCCGTGATGTATTTGCGCTGGGCCGATCCTGCGATGAAGCGGCCGTTCCGGGCGCCGGCGTTCCCGCTCGTCCCGCTCCTAGGGATTGGGTTGTGTCTCTTGCTGATGGCCGGCCTGCCGCTCCTGACCTGGCTCCGCCTGATCGTTTGGCTCGTCATCGGGCTCGCCGTGTATTTTACCTATGGCCGGCATCACTCACACCTGAACCGCGCGTGACCCTCAATCCGAACGGAACGTGCTGTGGCAATCGCCGCAGGAGGCGGCCATCCGTCCGACGGATGCGCCGAACGCGTCGCGGTCGTTGCCCTGGGCGGCGGCGACCAGGTCCGCCATACGGGCGGCGGCCGCGTCGTAGACGGACTTGAAGCGCCTGGGATCGGACCAGACCAACGGCAAGGCGCTGGTCTTGCCCACGTCGGATCCGGGCGGGAACATGCTGGGGACCCGCAGCAAGAACTGTTGCGCGGCCATCGCCCGCTCGCGAATCGCCGAGACCGGCGCGCCGTCGCCGAGGCCCTTCACGATCTCCTTCATCTGATCCGACAAGTGCTGAAAATTGTCCTGCCGGGCCTTGATGGCATCCGGCGCCCCAGCGCCGCCGAGCATGAAGGCAAGTGCTCCGGCTCGGGCCAGGCGCCACAATCGGATTTGGCTCATGGCTGGCCCGCCAGCACGGCGAGTGCTGCGCCCACGGGACCCGCCAGGGCTGCGCGGCCAGGATCGGTCCGGGCCAGCACACGGATGCCCAGCAGCACGCTGAGCAGCATCTGCGCGAGATTATCCGCCGGTAGCGCGGACATGATCGTGCCCGCCGCCTGACCGGCGGCGACGCATCGGCGGAAGAACTCCTCGATCACCTGCAGCTCCCTCTTCACCGCCTGCCGCAACTCCGGATCGTCCGACCCGGCCTCCAAGGCGGCGTTGACCAGCATGCAGCCGCGGTGCTCTGTGTCGTTGGCCGAACGCTCGACCACTTCGTGGAAAAACGCGCGGACCGCCTCAAACGGCGGCAAGCCGCACTCCAGCCGTGAAACGCGCTCGTAGAGCCGCTCGGACGCGTAGCGCTCCAGCGCGCGCCGGTAGAGCGACCGTTTGTCGCCGAACGCGTTGTAAAGGCTGGCCCCCGTGATGTGCATCTCGCTCGCCAGGTCACGTACCGAAGCCGCCTCATAGCCCCGGGCCCAGAAGCAGTGCATGGCTGCGTCCAGGACCTCGGCCTCGTCGAATTCGCGGTGCCGCCCCATCAAGCAATGTCTCCGGATTGGCCGGCGCCCACCTGGCCGGCCTTCGATTTGCTATTTTAGTCCAAGCGCTCTAAAAAAGCCATGGCTTAAACCAGCGCCGCGCGCATCTCGGGAGCATGCCATGTCATTGCAGGACAAGCTTGACGCCTTCTATGCGGAGTTCCGCGCCAAGCGGCCGCCGCACATCGCCGCCGCGATGAAACAGGCGACCGCGGACCTGATCGCGAGCGGGCAGGCGGAACGGGCGTTGCGGGCCGGCGACCGTGCGCCTGCCTTCACCTTGCCGGGCCCGGATCGCCAGCCGGTCGCTTCGGCCGGCCTGCTCGCCCGCGGCCCGCTGGTGATCACCTTTTATCGCGGCGTCTGGTGCCCTTATTGCAACATGGAGCTGCAGGCGTTGCAGGAGGCGCTGCCCGCCATCCAGGCGCTCGACGGCTCAATCGTCGCGATCTCGCCGGAATCGGCCGCCAACAGCCGCAAATCGACGCGGCAGAACGAGCTGTCGTTCCCGATCCTGACCGATCTTGGCAACGAGGTCGCCGCCGCGTTTGGCCTGCGCTTCCGGCTTCCCGACAACCTGATCGAGATCTACAAGGGATTTGGCAACGACCTCGCCGTGGTCAACGGCGAGCCGTCCTGGACCCTGCCGATGCCCGGCCGCTTCGTCATCGCCCCAGACGGCGTGGTCGCCTACGCGGAGGTCAATCCGGACTACACGAAGCGCCCGGACCCTGACGCGCTGATGCCGACGCTGCGCGAAATCGCCCAGAAGCGCGCGGCCTGAGACGGACCTGGGCGTAACCGCCGCCCCTTCCGTGCCGAATTTACGGTCATGATCAAACGCCGGATCCGATCGATCGTGTCAGCTGGCAGCATGCTATTGCTGGTCGTCGCCCTACCGTCCTGCGCCTACATTCATCCAGCGACCGGCAATGGGCCGACGGCCGGCAGCAACTACAATCCGGTCTCCCACGAGGTGAACGAGAGCGGACGATAGAAGCTTACACGAGGGCTTCCCGGCCAGGCAAAGCAGTGCGAGTCTCCGGTCCGGCATACCGCCCACGAGAACCCCACATGAGCCGCCTCGTCTTCGTCCTCAACGGCCCCAACCTTAATCTGCTCGGCAAGCGTCAGCCGCACATATACGGCCATGAGACGCTGGCCGACGTCGAGCGCGACTGCCGCGCTTTGGGGCATGAACTCGGGCTTGAGCTGCGCTTCCACCAGAGCAACCGCGAATACGAGATCATCGACTGGATCCACGAGGCGCGCGACGCGTCTTGCGGCCTCGTCATCAACCCGGCCGCCTTCACCCATACTTCGGTCGCCATCCTAGACGCGCTGAACGCCTTCGATCATCCGGTCCTCGAAGTCCACATTTCGAATGTCCACAAACGCGAGGAATTCCGCCATCGCTCCTTTGTCTCAATGCGGGCTGACGGCGTGATCGCCGGCTTCGGCACGCAAGGTTACCTGCTCGCCCTGCGCCGCATCGCGACGCTCCTCACCCCTCCTGCCGCCTAAAAGGAATCGCCATGCGCGGAATTGTCTTCACCGGTGACCGGACGCTCGAACTGTCCGAGGTGCCGGACCCGGCGCCGGGTCCGCTCGACGTGGTGCTCGAAATGAAGGCCTCGGGCCTCTGCGGCAGCGACCTGAAATTCTATCGGGCGCCGAAGGGCGCCGATCCGGCCGTGCTCGGCCTGCCCGGCGGGCGCGGGCCGGTCATTGCCGGGCACGAGCCGTGCGGCGTGATCGCGGCCGTCGGGCGGGAAGTGCCGCAGGACCGCTGGCGCGTCGGCGACCGGGTCATGGTGCATCATTACCATGGCTGCGATGTCTGCCCGCATTGCCGGACCGGCTGGACGCAGATGTGCGTCGAAGGCGCCGTCGTCTACGGCGTCACCGGCCATGGCGGACACGCGCCCTATATGAAGGTGCCCGCGAGCACGCTGGTGCGCCTGCCCGACCCGCTCAGCTTCTCCGCGGGAGCGGCGATCTCATGCGGGACCGGCACCGCCTTCGGCGCCCTCGTCCGCATGAACGTGACCGCGCGGGACACGGTGGTCGTGGTCGGGCAAGGCCCGGTCGGCCTCTCGGCCACCATGCTCGCGGCAGCCATGGGCGCCCGGGTCATCGCCGTCGATATCAGCCCCGCCCGCGCCCAGCGCGCCGCGGCGTTCGGCGCCGCCGAGACGATCGACGCCAGCGCTACCGACCCGGTGCAGCGCATCCGCGAGCTGACCGGCGGACTAGGCGCCTCGCGCAGCATGGACACCTCCGGCACCGCTGCCGGCCGCTCCGCCGCGATACGGTGCGCCGGCGCCTGGGGCGTGGTCGCCATGGTCGGCGAAGGCGGGGACGTGACGATCAACGTCAGCCCGGAAATGCTGCGCAAGCAATTGACCGTCCTCGGCTCCTGGACGTTCTCGACCGTCGGTCAGGCCGATTGCGCTGAGTTCGTGGCCCGGCGCGGACTGCAAGTGGACGACCTGTTCACCGAGACCTGGTCGCTCGGCCAGGCCGAGGAGGCTTACCAGCTGTTCGACCAGCAAACCAGCGGCAAGGCCGTATTCCTGATGTAGCGCAATCATTGACACGCCGAAGCGCAGGCTGGTTTATCGAGGCCTCACCGCCAACATCGGTCCTGAATGCCTGACGGTCTCCGATCCGCGCTACCGACCCGCAACCTCGGCGACGCCGTCGAGCGCGGCGGCAATCCCAACCGACCCGCGGTCATCGACCTTGGCGGGCAAGCCCCGCCGCGCACCTTCAGCTACCGCGACCTCGACGCCATGGCGGACGCGGTTGCGCGTGGCCTGATCGATCGCGGATTGCAGTTTGGCGATCGGGTCGCGATCCTGTCGGCCAACCGCACCGAGTATTTGGCGGCGTTCCTCGGCACCATGCGGGCCGGGCTGGTCACCGTGCCGGTGAACTTCAAGCTGCAGGCCGAGGCGGTCGAATACGTGCTGCGCGACTGCGACGCCAAGCTCGCGCTGTGCGACGCTGCGCACATCCCGCTCTGCCCGAAGGACATCCCCGCCGTCATCTTCGGCGAGCCCAGCTTCGACGCCTTCCTCGACCCCGGCCCGTTCGACGCAGTGCAACCACCGCCGCGGACGCCGGCGATGTTCCTCTACACCTCCGGCTCGACCGGCCGGCCCAAGGGGGTCGTGCTGTCGCATGCGAGCCATCTTTGGGTGCTGGAGATGCGCCGGCGCGCGCCCGACGCGGGCGGGCAGCGGGTGCTGGTGGCGGCCCCGCTTTATCACATGAACGCGCTCGCCGTGTGCCAATCGGCGCTGGCGCAGCATGACGAGATCGTGCTGCTGCCGGGCTTCGACGTCCCCACCTGGATCGACACGATCGGCCAATACCACCCGACGGCGCTCACCTCGGTGCCGACCATGATGGCGATGATGCTGCGCGACCCGGAGCGCCTGCGCCGCACCGACCTCTCCTCGGTGACCGCGATCCGCATGGGCTCCGCGCCGATCGCCGCCTCGCTGCACGAGGCCATCCGGGCGCTGTTCCCGAACGCCGCGATCGCCAACGGCTACGGCACCACCGAGGCCGGCCCGATCGTCTTCGGCCCACACAAGGACGGCCTGCCAACGCCGCCGCTCTCCGTCGGCGTCAAGCATCCGCAGGTCGACCTGCGGCTCGTGGCCGAGGGAAGCGAAGCCGATGAGGGCATCCTCGAGATGCGCTGCCCGGCGCTGATGAACGAGTATCACCATCTGCCGGAGGCGACGGCGCGGGCGATCACCCCGGACGGCTATTATCGCAGCGGGGATGTCTTCCGCCGCGACGAGAACGGATTTTTCTACTTCCTTGGCCGCAACGACGACATGTTCACCAGCGGCGGCGAGAATATCTGGCCAAGCGAGGTCGAGATCATGCTCGAACGCCATCCCGCGATCCGCCAG
The DNA here is from genome assembly GCA_965276815.1 of Acetobacteraceae bacterium. Lineage (GTDB taxonomy): Bacteria > Pseudomonadota > Alphaproteobacteria > Acetobacterales > Acetobacteraceae > JAVVHH01. The sequence goes on from CBDIBE010000009.1 coordinate 188,823, forward strand.
GCCGTCGTCGTCCCCGTGCCGGACGAGCTGAAGGGGCAGAAACCAGTCGCCTTCGTCGTGCTCCGCGCCGGCCAGCAGACAACGGAGGACGCGATCAAATCCTACATGCTCGCCCATGCTGCGCCCTATCTGCATCCTCGCCGGGTCTGGTTCCTGCCGGAGATGCCGCTGGCCGGCACCAACAAGATCGACCGCAAGGCGCTCGCCACCCGCGCCGCGCGTGAAACCGAAAGGACGGTATGAAAGCCCTCGTACTGCGCGAGCACGGCGGCAACGACCGGCTCCATATCGAGACCGATTTCCCCGACCCGGTGCCCGGCGAAGGCGACGTCGTCCTGCGGGTCCGCGGCGCCTCGCTCAACTACCACGACGTCTTCACCCGCCGCGGCATGCCGGGCATCAAGATCGCCATGCCGGCGATCATGGGCCTCGACGTGGCCGGCGAGATCGTTTCGGTTGGCCCCGGCGTGGATGGCTGGCTGCCGGGTGACCGCGTGCTCGTCGATCCGATCAACCGCGTCGAGGGCGGGCTGATGGGCGAGACGACCCATGGCGGCCTCGCCGAACTTTGCCGAGCGCGAGCGCACCAGCTCATCCGCATCCCCGAGGGCGTCAGTTTCACCGATGCGGCGGCGCTGCCCTGCGCCTACGGCACGGCGATGCGCATGATGTACACCAACGGCCAGGTGGCTGCGGGCGAGAAGGTGCTCATCCTCGGCGCGTCCGGCGGCGTCGGCGTCTGCTGCGTGCAGCTCGCCAAGCTGGTCGGCGCCGAGGTCATCGCCGCGGCCGGCACCGCGGAGAAAGAGGAGCGGCTGCGTAGCCTCGGTGCGGACCGCACGATCAACTATGTCGAGACAGATTTCGTCAAAGAGATCTACGCGCAATACGGCAAGCCGGCCCGGCGGGGCGCCGGCATCGGCAACGGCGTCGATGTGGTGGTCAACTACACGGGCGGCGATACGTGGGTCAAATCGTTGCGTATCCTAAAGGTCGGCGGCCGGCTACTCACCTGCGGCGCCACCGCCGGGTTCGACCCGAAAGAGGACATACGATTCATCTGGACGTTTGAGTTGAAAGTTCTGGGGTCCAATGGCTGGATGCGCGACGACGTCGTCCGCCTGCTCGACATGGTGCAATCCGGCCAGCTTAAAGTCGTCATCGACGATATCTACCCACTTGACCACGCCGTGGATGCCCTCCAGCGGATCGAGGGTCGCCAGGTCTTCGGCAAGGCAGTGATCACCCCATGACCGACCTCCCGCTCTCCGCCGAAGCGATCCAGCAGAAACTCGCTAATTCGCCGTTCATCCAGTTTCTGCAGCTCGAAGTCCTGTCCGCCGACCCAGCCAAGGAGGAGGTCGTCATGCGCGCCCCGATGCGGCCAGAGTTCGAGCGTGGGCGCGACACCGGCCAGTGGCATGGCGGCCCGATCGCCGCGATCATCGACACGGTCGGCGATTTCGCGCTGGTAATGGCGATCGGTAAGCCACTGCCGACGATCAACTTCCGCGTCGACTATCTGCGTCCGGCGATCGACACCGGCCTGACCGCCACCGCTCGCGTCCGCCGCAACGGGCGCAGCGTCGGCGTGGTGGATGTCGATGTTGTCAACGACCAAGGAAAGCTGCTCGCGATCGGCCGGGCCACCTACGCGACCACGCCGGGGTGAGTATTCTGCTGCAGGTCGAGCAAGTGAGCCGCCGTTTCGGCGGCGTACTGGCGACCGACGCGGTGGATTTGGAGGTGCGCGCGGGCGAGTTGCTCGGCATCATCGGCCCGAACGGCGCCGGCAAGACCACGCTGTTCAACATGATCACTGGCTTCACCCGGCCCTCGGTGGGTCGAATCCTGTTTCGCGGCCGGCGCATCGACCGCCTCGCGCCGCACCGGATCGCACATCTTGGGATCGCGCGGACCTTTCAAAACATCCGCGTGTTCCCCAACCTCAGCGTGTTCGACAATATTTCGGCCGGCGCCATCGGACATTTCGGCTTCGGCCCGTTGCGCGCGCTACTGCCGCGGCGGCGGGGAGACCCGATCGCGCGGCGGAGCTGGGAGGCGCTCGAGCGTGTGGGGCTGGCGGACCGCGCGGATGCGCTGGCGGCCAGCCTGCCTTATGGGCGGCGCAAATATCTGGAGATCGGGCGGGCGCTGGCGACGCAGCCGGCGCTGCTGATCTTGGACGAGCCCGCGGCCGGGTTGAACGATAGCGAGACGGCGAGCCTCGGCGCGTTCATCCGCGAGCTGCACGGCACCGGGCTGACCATCATGCTGGTCGAGCACGATATGGGCCTGGTGATGTCCACCTGTCAGCGCGTCGCCGTGCTCGCCGCCGGGCGCAAGATCGCCGACGCGGCGCCGGACGCGGTGCGGCAGGATCGGACGGTGCAGCTAGCCTACCTAGGCGCCCCGGAATGAGCGGGCTGGTGGTCGAGGGGCTGGTTGTGCCGATCGGGGCGCAGATCGTGCTGCGGGAGGTGAGCCTCGCAGTGCCGGAGGGCGGCATCGTCTGCGTGCTTGGGGCGAATGGCGCCGGCAAGACGACGCTGATGCGCACGATCAGCGGGATCTACCGCAACGCGAGCGGCAGCATCCGTTTCGGTGGCCATGAGATCCTCAACCGGCCAACGCAGGACATCGTCCGGCTCGGCATCTCGCAAGCGCCGGAGGGTCGGCACATTTTCGGCGCGATGACGGTGGAGGAGAATTTGCGCGTCGGCGCCGGGTCACGGCCGGCGTCGGACTATGCAGACGGTTTGCAGCGCGCGGTCGCACTGTTCCCGATCCTGCGCGAGCGGCTGCGGCAGCGGGCCGGGTCGCTCTCCGGCGGCGAGCAGCAAATGCTGTGCATCGGCCGCGCGCTGATGGCCCGCCCGCGCCTGCTGCTGCTCGACGAGCCCTCGCTGGGCCTGGCGCCGCTGGTGATGCGCGAGATCTTCGACCTGATCCGCCGCATCCGCGACGAAGGCACCAGCATCCTGCTGGTCGAGCAGAACGCCCGCGCCGCGCTGCGCGTCGCCGACCATGGCTACGTCATGGAGAATGGCCGCACCGTGCTCGACGGGCCGGCCGCCACGCTCGCCGGCGAAGCGCGGGTCATTAAAGCCTATCTCGGCGGCGCCGGCCCCGAACTTGCAACGCTACCGTGACAACTATGACCACATGACCAGGAGGCCCACCATGCGAAGCTCCACTCTTCTGCTCGCCGCCCTGTTGGCTGCCGGCAGCGCCCAGGCCGCAGACAAGCAGCTCGTGATCGGCTGCGCCCTGCCGCTCTCCGGTCCGCTGGTCGGCTTCGGCAAGCCGATCGAGGAGGGGTTGGCGTTGGCCGTGCAGCACTTCAACGACTCCAAGCAGCTTGCGGGCGCCCAAGTGGTCCTGCAATGCAATGACAGCCGCGGCGACGCCAAGGAGACCGTGAACATTGCCGGCAAGTTGGTTGACGACCCGGCCGTGCTTGCCTCGGTCAGCGACTTCACCTCGACCGCCACGATGGCCGCCGCCGACACCTACGGCCGCGGCGGGCTGATCGAGATCACGCCCAGCGCGTCGCATCCGCAGCTCGTTTCGCTGAACAAGTGGATGTTCCGCGCCAGCGAGACCGTGCCCTCCTACATCGACCCGATCGCCGACTTCATCACCGGCAAGCTCGGCAAGAAGCGCGTCGCCATGATCCAGGTGCAGACCGACTGGGGCCAGTCGGTCGGCGACACCTTCGCCGCGCAGTTGAAGAAGGACGGCGGCACGCTGACGGATACCGAGGTGTATAACCAGGGCACGACGGATTTTCGCAGCATATTGACAAAACTCCGCCGCGACCGGCCAGAGGTCATCTTCCTCGCCATGCTCGAGGAGGAGGCGGCGACGTTCATGCGCCAATATAAGCAACTCGGAATGACCGATATTCCGGTGGTGGATTCCGGCGTCGGCATCACGGATCGCTCGATCCAGCTCTCGCAGGGGGCGATGGATGGGATGTATTCACTGCGACTGTTCAATCCGGAGTCGAAGGATCCGGTGGTCCAGGAGTTCATCAAGGCCTACCGCGCCAAGTATGGCCGCGACCCGGACATCTGGTCGGCCTATGGCTGGGACGCGGGCTATTTGCTGATGGACGCGATGAAGCGCGCTTGGCCCGACGAAACGCGCGCCAAGCTGCGCGATGAGCTCGCGAACACCGGCCATTTCAACGGGGCCAATGGGGAGCTGTCCATCGACCCGGCGACGCGTGAGGTCACCCGCTACGGCCTAACCCCGGTCCGCGTGGAGGCAGGCAAGCTGGTTTATGGCGCAAGCTGACGCATCCATCATTGCGAGGAGCCACGCGACGAAGCAATCCCGGCCCGGATCAGCCCGGCCTGCCCTGGATCGCCACGCCGCTGCGCGGCTCGCGATGACGGCGCGGCGTTAGAGGCATAGTGGAAGCCCTCCTGCTGCAGGACCTCGTCAACGGGGTCAGCGCCGGGCTTTGCTATGCGCTGGTGGCCATCGGGTTCACGCTGATCTTCGGCGTGCTCAATGCCGTCAACTTCGCGCATGGCGAGATCTACATGCTCGGCGCGTTTGCCGGGCTGATGGCGGCGCTGCCGCTGGCGCCGCCGTTGATCGCGCTGATCCTGCTCGTCGCCGCGGTCGGCGCGCTGCTGGGATGCGGGCTCGAGCGGGTCGCCTTCCGGCCGCTACGGCGGGCGCGGGACGAAGCATCGCTCAAGTCGCGCATATTGCGGGAATCGACCCTGCTTTCGTCGCTCGCCGTCGGCATCATCGTGCGCGAAGCCGCCGAGATCGTGTTCGGCGGCGACATGCAGCCGATCCCCGAACGCTTCATGATCAACGACCCGATCCCCTGGGGCGACATCGTGTTCGCGCGCGGCGATTTCATTATTCTCGCCGCGACCTGCATCATGCTCGGCGCGCTGCAGCTCCTGCTGCGGCGGACCCGCATCGGCCTCTCGATCCGCGCGGTGTCGAGCGACCTGATTGGGGCGTTGTACACGGGCGTGAACGCGGATCGGGTGATTCTGGCGACATTTGCGATCGGTTCAGCGTTTGGCGCAGTCGCCGGGCTGCTGGTCGGGCTCTATTACGGCACGATTTTTCCTTACATGGGCTTCGCGCCGATGCTCAAGGCGTTCGTGGCCATGCTAATGGGCGGCCTCACCAGCATTCCGGGCGCGGTCGCCTGCGCGCTGCTGATCGGGCTTTCGGAGAGTTTCGCGCTGGAAGTGATCTCGTCGCGCTGGGTGCCGATCGTGCCCTACGTGTTGTTGCTGGTCACGCTGGTGTTCTTCCCGAACGGCATCTTCAATCAGCAGACTGACCGTGCCTAGGCTGGCCGGGCTGGCGGCGTTGGCCGTGGTGCTCGGCGTGCTGCCGGCGCTGCTGGCCGCGGTTGGGATGGGGTATTTCTTCCGGCTCGCCGAGCTGACCATGATCTTCGCCATCCTCGCCGGCAGCCTGACCCTGGTGGCCGGGACGGCAGGGCTGATGTCGCTCGGTCACGCGGCATTCTACGGCGTCGGCGCCTACACCGCCGCGTTGCTCTCCACCCAGTTCGGCACCGGGCTGCCAGAGGATTTGGTGGCGTCCGCGCTCGTGTCCGGCTGCGTGGCGCTGGTGGTGGCGATCCCGGCGATCCGTCTCGTCCGCATCTTCTTCACCGTGGCGACGCTCGCGATCGGCGAGATCATCAACGCGGTCCTGCTGAACTGGGACGCGGTGACGCGCGGGCCGATGGGCGTGCGCGGCATCCCGCCATTCCGGGTCGGCGGCTTGGTACTGGAAGGCCGGATCGGGACGTATTACGGCGTCGCCGTGGTGACGGTCGCCGCCTTCTGGGTGCTGCACCGGCTGGTGCATTCCTATTACGGCAACGCGCTGCGGGCGCTGCGCGAGGACGATGTCAGCGCGGCGTCGGTGGGGCTAGACGTGCGGCTGCTGAAACTCTCGGCATTCGCGATCAGCGGCGGGCTGGCGGGCGTGGCGGGCTGCCTGCAGGCGCATATCACCAACTACATCAGCCCCGACATGTTCCAGCTCGACACCTCGATCCTGATCCTGACGATGGTGGTAGTGGGCGGGCTCGGCAGCCTGCCCGGCGCGGTGCTCGGCGCCGGCATCCTGATCCTGGTGCCGGAACTGGGCCGCGATTTCGGGCATTACCGGATGGTGGTGGTTGGGCTGGTGCTCTACGTCTCGATCCTGCTGATGCCGAAGGGGCTGATCGGCGAGGTTTGGGCGTTGCGCGCCGCCGGGTGGCTCAGCCTCGCATCCGGTCGAAGCTTTCCGAAACATCTTTCGAGGAAAGATGCTTCATGATGCGCAGGCTCGGGGTGCGCTCGAACTCGCCGATCAGGCACAGGTAGCGCGGGTTCTGGAACGGCGCGAGCCGCTCGCCGAGCCAGGCCGACAGAGACGGCAGATCGACCACGCTGCCCTGGCGCGGCTTGACGAACAGCTTGATGTCCTGCTCGCCGACATCGGTGGCGACGCCGATCATCGCGCAATCCTCGACCGCTGGATGGCCGGCTGCCACGTGCTCGACCTCGAAGGCCGAGACGTTCTCGCCGCGGCAGCGCACGCTGTCGGACTGGCGGCCGTGGAAATATAGGTTTTCGTCCGTATCGAACGAGCCGATATCGCCGGAATGCAGCGCGCCGCCGCGTAGGTGCGCCGCCGAAGCCTCAGGATTGCGGAAATAGCCTTCGGTGAGTGCGCCCGGGAAGTGGGTGCGGACAACGATTTCGCCACGCGGGGCCGGCCTTCCCTGCTCGTCGAGCAGCTCGACGGTGAACCAGGGCATCGGCTTGCCGACGGAGCCGACCGGGCCGCCATCATTGAAAGTCGTCATGCTGGACGCTTCGGTCATGCCGTAGCACTCGCGGATCTGCACGCCGAACCGCTGCTCGAACGCCCGCCAAATCTCGGCCGGACATCCCCCGCCCCAGGCGATCCGCACACCATGCGCGCGGTCCCGCGGCCCCGGCGGTTGCTTGAGCAGGATTTGTAGGATGCCGCCGAGGAAGTGGATGTGCGAGGCCCGCTCCGCCGCTGCCTGTTCCCAGAACTTCCCCGCGCTGAACCGCGCCACCATCGCCAGGGTGACCCGGCGGAGCAGCGGAACTACCAAGAGCTGCGCCCCGCCGATGTGGAACAGCGGCTCCCAGACGAAGAACACGTCGCCATCGCGCGCCGCCGAGACCAGCGCCGCCGCCTCGCCCGCCAATCGCAGCATGCGGTGCGTGACCAGCACGCCTTTCGGCCGGCCGGTGGTGCCGGAGGTATACATGATCGCGAACAGGTCGCCGGGTTGTGGCGGCGCGGCGTCGAACCGGCCGTCCACAAGCCACGACGGCAGATTGGTCGCGATCGGCGGCAGCGCGGCTCCGCTCGCCTGCACCACCGGCAGCAATGCCTCGTCGACGAAGGCCAAAGCCGGCTCGCAATGCTCGAGGATGTAGCGCAGCCCGTCACCCCGGTGCGCCACGTTCACCGGCACCCAAACCACCCCCGCCTTCGCCAGGCCGAACAGCAGGGCGATCGTCGCCGGGGCGTTGGGCAGCATCACCGCCACCCGGTCGCCCGCCTGCAGCCCGCGCGCCCGCAAGCGGGAGGCGACGGCGTCGGAGGCGGCGTGCAGCCAGCCAAAGTTCACCGGCGCGCCCTCGAACCGCGCGAATGGCCGCTCCGGCTCCGCCTCGGCGGTCTCCACGAACGATTGCAGGAACCCGGCGCCGGTCATCCCGTGCGCCGGGTAGCCTTGCGCGCCGCCCGCTCGGCCAGGAACTTGTCCATCATCCGCGCCGGCTCGCCGGTCGCATAGGCCTCGCGCTGGTTGCGGATCCCGGCGCGGATGCAGTCCTGGAAGCCCGGCTCGGTCACCTCACGGAACCGCGCCTTGTTCAGCCGCATCGCCACCGGCGCCTTCTGCGCCAGTTCGTCCGCCAGCGCCATCGCCTCCGGCAGCACACGCTCGGCCGGCACGAGCCGGTTGATCAGCCCGATCGCCTGGCATTCCGCCGCGTCCATCATCCGCCCGGTCAGCGTCAGATCGATGGTCCGCGCCAGTCCGATCATCTCGCGCATGATCCAGGGCCCGGTCGTGCTCGCGATGCCGGCATTGATCTCCGGCTGCCCCATCGTCACCCCGGGATGGCCGACGCGGATGTCACCCAGGAGCGCCACCTGGAACCCCGACCCAGCCGCCACGCCGTTCAGCGCGATCACCAGGGGTTTCGACAGGCTGCGGATCAAGCCGTACAGCCGTTCCCATTCCTTGATCCACTCCTCGGCGCGGTCCGGGTTGAAGGTCTTGGTCTCGTTCAAATCCTGCCCGGCGCAGAACGCGCGCTCGCCCTCGCCGGTCAGCACAAGCGCCCGGATCACCGCGTCCGCCTCCGCCGCCTCGAGCGCGTCGACCAGCATGCTGCGCATCTCGGCATGCCAGGCATTCAGGATATGCGGCCGGTTGAGCTTGATCAGCGACACCGCGCCATGCGTCTGGGTCACGATGAATGGGTTCATCCGCGCGCTCTCCCGTGCGTTAGACCGCTATCGTCCTGACCGGAATCGGTCAGGACGTGAATCGCTGTCTCAAATAAAGCTAGACCTTTATCGGCCCGACCACAGTCAGGCCGATAAAGGTCTAGCGTCAAGCCGGCCGGCGCGTCAGCAGCCGCGAGAAGCTGACCAGGCTGGCGGTGGCCGAGAAGCCGGCGCCCAGGGCGAGCGCCAGCACCGGGCCATGCGCGCCGGCGATCCCGAACGAGAGCGCCACCAGCGCCGCGCCGACCGACTGCCCCAGTAGGCGTGAGGTGGCGACGATGCCGCTCGCGCCGCCGCTGCGGCCCGCCGGCGCGCTCGACATGATCGCCCGCAGGTTCGGCGACTGGAAAAACCCGAACCCGGCCCCGCACACCAGCATGCGCCAGATGATTTGGACGGTCGTGGGGTTGCTCGGCAGGGTCGCCATCAGCGCCAGGCCGCAAGTGAGCAGCGCCATGCCGATCCCGCCCAGGATCGCCGGCGGAAACCGGTCGGAAAGCGGCCCGGCGATCGGCGCCATGAACGCGGTCGCCACCGGCCAGGGCGTCAGCATCAGCCCAGTCTGCACCGGGGTCAGGCCAAGCCCGTTCTCGAAGAAGAAGGGCAATGACACAAAGGACAAACCCTGCGCGGCGAAGGAGCACATCGACGTGGCCGACGATAGCGCGAACATCGGCCGCTTGTAGAGGTCGAGCGGCAGCAGCGGCGATGTCAGCCCCAACTGCCGGCGCACCAGCAGCACGCCGGCGACCACCGTCAAAGCTCCACAAGCGGCCGTCCGATCCAGCGAGGCGCTGTGTGCCGCTTCACCAATGCAAAAGATCAGCGAGGCGAAGAACAGCGCGTTCAGTGCGGCGCTCGGCAGGTCGAAACGGTGCTTGGCGAGCGGCGTTTCCGGCAACGTGCGCAGCGCCAGCGCCAAAGCCACCAGGCCGGCCGGCACGTTGATGGCGAACAGCCAGGGCCAAGGGGCGATCGATAGGATCCCCGCCGCGACGCTCGGCCCCACCGCGGTGCTGACGCCGACGACCATCGCGTTGAACCCGACGCCACGCCCCAGCTGGGCCGGCGGATAGACGAAGCGGACCAGCGCCGTGTTGACGCTCATGATCCCGGCCGCGCCGACCCCCTGGAAGATGCGCGCCGCGGTGAGCGTCGGCAGCGACCAGCTCAGGGCGCAGAGCAGCGAGGCCGCGGTGAAGAAGATCAAGCCGCTGGTATAGACCCGGCGATAGCCATAGATCTCGCCGAGCGAGGAGAGCGGCAACAGGGTCGCGACAACCGCGAGCTGATAGGCGTTGACGACCCAGACGGAGGCCGCTGGGCTCGCATTGACGTCGACTGCGATGCTGGGGAGCGCGGTGTTGGCGATCGACGTGTCGAGCGACGCCATGCCGACGGCAATCGTGATGGTCGCGATCGCCCAGCGCCGGCGCGCGGGAGGCAAGCCCTCATAGGTTGAGGCGCTCATACAGTTGAAATGCCGGGCATGGGGACCGTCCTGCACAAGCTCGGCGGCCGGGTCAAGGCGGGTCGGGCGGCCTATCCCTTTGGCGGCCGGGCGCGCACCGCTTTCTCGTTCACGTCGATCCCCCAGCCCGGCGCCGTCGGCACGATCAGCTCGCCATTCTCGATCGTGGGAACGGCGGTGACGAACTCGTCCCGCCAGGAGACGCTGTCGAGGTCGAGCTCCATGATGCGCAAGTTCGCCACTGCGGCGCAGAAATGCGCGCTGTGCATGGAACAGAGATGGCCGTAGAAATTATGCGGCGCGACGTTCATCTCGTAGGCGTCGGCCATGGCGGCGATCTTCACCGACTCAGCCAAGCCGTTCCAGGGTACGTCGATAATCGGCACGTCCATCGCATAAGCCTCGAAGAACGGCTTGAAATCGCGCCTGCCGCACAGCGTCTCGCAGGACGCAATTGGGCACGGCGCGCGGCTGCGCAGGAGGGCGAGCGAATGCGGGTCGTGCGTGTCGATCTCGAGCCAGGACAGCTTGAACGGGGCGACGGTGTCGGCGACCCGGGCGAAACCCTCGGTCTTGAAGTGGAAGTTCACGTCCAGCATCAAGCCGACATCGGCGCCGGCGCCATCGCGGACGGCGCCCAGCGTGCGCTCGATCGCGGTGAGGATGCCGTTATCCCAGTTCAGCTCCGGCCAGCCCGGTGAGCGGCCGAAGCCGGCGCCGTATTGCACGAGCTTGCCGTCGATCATCTGCAGCGTGTTGGTCTTCATCGCCTTGAAGCCGCGCGCCTTGATCTCGGCGGCGTGCTCGGCCAGCGCCTCATAGGTGAGCAGCGGCGGGATGCCGAGATGCGCGGCGTTGCGCACGCGATAGGTGCCCATGTGCGACCAATAGACCGGGATCCGCTCGCGCACCGGGCCGCCAAACAGGGCGCAAACCGGGACGCCGAGCTCCTTGCCTCGGACATCGAGCAGCGCGTTCTCGATCGCGGCGACGGCCTGCGCGATCAGGCCGCCTTGCGACTGGCGGGTGTGGACGTGCAGCATCGCGGTGACGCGCTCGCTGCGGCGCGGATCCTGGCCGATCAGCAACGGCACCAGCGTCTCGATCACGCCGGACAGGCCGGGGCTGCCGAAGCTCTCATTGTATTCGGACCAGCCGACGATGCCGCTATCGGTCATGATCTTCAGGAAGGAGAACATGCGCCACCCGGCATCGGCCCGCAGGGTTTCTACGGCGGATATTTTCATGCGGGACGCTCCAGTTTCTTATCGACTGGTTATGGCCTGCACTGAAGTGGCCGTCCATGTCGTCTCCGGCCCGTAGGACTGGCCGGAGATTTGGTTCTCGACGGTCTTCAGCGTCATGCCGGTGCGGACGTCGCGCCAGGAAGTGATGATGGAATGGTAGGTGTTGCCCTCGATCCCGGCCCGCTCATGCGCCAAGCGCAAGACCATGTAGGTGCGGCCGTCGATCACGAGCGGCTCGATACCCTCGTTGATGAAGCTGTCCTTCCATTGCAGGCCCGGATAGGACCGCGTTACGAAATCGGCGCGGGTGGAAGTGCCGCCGGCGACTGCGGTTTTTAGCGCCGGAAAGGCCAGTCCCGCACCGGGCCAATCATACCGCCAAACTCCGTAATAGAAATAGCCGTCGCCGTCCGTTCGCCGCTCGAGGCACAGCTCCGGAATTCCGGGGTAGGTTCCTTGATACTCGACCGGCGCACCAATCGAATGCACGACCCGCACCGGGCTCGTCGGGCAGGCCGCCGGCACCGTTTGCGCCAGCGCGGGGGCGGCGAGGACACCGGTCCCGAGAGCAAGGCATGTTGCAAATTTGTTGGCCCTCACCATGACGTCTCCCGGTTTGCTCATTGATCCAACGATATCAACCGCTGGAGGTGCGCGTATAGCGCGCCGGGTGTATTGGACGATTCCGCCCTACCAGAGCAAGAAACCGTCGAGCAACCGCGAGAGCGCTACGAAGGCCAGCGCCTCGTCCCAGTCGTTCAGGCAGGCACCAAGGAACTTCTCCCGGCGCCGGGCGGCGCGCAGAGCGGCGATCAGGCCGGCGATGGCGAATGCAAAGGCCAGGATTTTCATGCTCTCGACCGGCGCCACCGGCCGCACCAGGCGCCAGCAGGAAACGATGAACACCATCCAGCACAGCCGGACGACGAACCGCAGGATCGCCAGGTGGGACGCCGCGTCCATGCGCGGGGACTGCGCGGGCGCGGTGCTCCTCGGATCGCTCACCGTGTTGCGGAACCCGTGGCAAAACGTGGCGGCGCGCGCATGTCGCAGCCAGGTGTCGCCGGCACATGGCAGTGGGCCAGGCTGAACGGAAACTGCGTCCCAAGACTCTGGTTGAGCTCGGCGGTCGCGGCGCGGATGAGAGGCGCGGCCAGCATCGCGACCGCGAGCGAGAACGCAATCAGCTTGGGCGTCTGTTGCATGGCGGTCACCGCACCAGGGCAAGCCGCGGCTTGCCCGCCGCCGCTTCCTCGCTCTTGCCCACCCCGGCGAGCACAGCGGCCAGGCGGTCCCTTGTCGCAGCGCCGGCTTTGGTGAGCGGCAGGCGCAGGTCGGGCCCGCACAGCTTCAGCATGCCGAGCGCCGCCTTCAGCGGGATCGGGTTGCTCTCGAGAAATAACGCCTGATGCAGCGGCGCAAGCAGGTCGCGCACGTGCGCGAACGCGGCGAGGTCGCCACGATCCCAAGACGTGTGCTGCAGGGCGCAGAGCAGCGGCACCAAATTGGCCGTCACCGAGACGCAACCATGTCCGCCCATGGCGCGATAGGCGGGCGCGGTCGCGTCGTCGCCGGTGAGTTGGATCAGCGCTTCGCCGCAGAGTGCGCGCAGGCGGTTCGGACGCGAGAGATCGGCGGTGGCGTCTTTGATGGCAGCGATCAGGCCGCGCTCGAACAGGTGCGCGACCGTCGCGTCGGCGATGCCGGTGCCCACGCGGGACGGCACGTCGTAGAGCATGATCGGGCGGTCCGCTGCGTGTGCGATCGCCCTGATGTGCGCGATGATCCCGTCCTGCGTCGGCTTGATGTAGGGCGGCGGCGCGCACAGCAACGCCGCCGCCCCGTTCTGCGCCGCCGTGAGCCCGAGCGCCATCGCCTCCTCGGTCGCTTGCGCGCCACAGCCGGCGATGACCGGGACCCGGCCGCCAGCCGCCTCGACAGCGATCGCCACCACCCTTGCGTGCTCCAGCGCCCGCAAGGCAGGGCCTTCGCCCGTGCTGCCGCACACGACGAGGGCTGTGGTGCCGCATCTGACCTGCCGCTCGCAGAGAGGGGAGAAGCGTTCGCCATCCACGACGCCATCTCGGAAGGGGGTGGCCATCGCGACCAGCGAGCCTCCGAGCGCGGCCAATGGCCAGCCCGGCGCGTTCGTCTTCGATTCCGTTCGCATGCGCCGTCCTTCAGAGCAGCGTGCGATGAGGTGGAATCACCTCACCACACGAAGCTGCTCGCTGAAACAATGAATTAGAGTGGGGGAGAGTAAGCGGGAGCGAACTCACCCCGCTCTAGCCACACGCCGCCAAGCGGCCCAACAGCGGCAACTCCGCCTCGATCAGCGCGTCGCAGCGGCCGCGGGAGCGGACCGGGCCGAAGCCATGCCGGATGAGCGTGCGCCCGATCTGGGCACGCAAGAGTGCCGAAGAGTCAGGCGCCAACTGGATGAGAAGCCGCGACAGCGGCACCGCGGCCCGGCGAGCCTGCGCCAGGACCCGGTCCGCGGTCTCGAGCGAGTTGACCTCCGCGGCAACAATGACATCGGCAGAGCCCGGCTCCGTCCGATCGCCGACATGCAGGGTGGTGACCTCGGTGCAACCGCCCCGCAGCAGCGCGCACATTGCCTCGAGCATATGCGGTCCGATCAACAATACCCGCAGATCGTCCGCCGGGCCGATGCGGTCGAGGAGGGCGGCCGTATCGCCGCCCGCGCTAAACGCAGCTCCGGCCGGGAAACTGGCCCCGCGCGTGGAGAGTGTCGTTGAAAGCATTTGCTTGTTCCTCAATTCATGACGCGAAGTCACGAGGCGAGGATGGCCACGAGCCCATATGAATTCGATTGAGGGCGGGGGCCGCAGAAATAGGGGAGATTTATATGCGCGTTGACGCGGCAGAAAGCTGAGGATTCCTCCGCCTGCGCGGAGGGTGGCGGGCTGGGTGCAGTGAAACCCTTGCTCAGACTTGGGTGGCGAGCGGGCGTACCACGATCTCGTTCACGTCGACCTCGTTCGGCTGCTCGATGGCGTATTGGATGGCCCGGCCGATCGCCTCAGGCTGGATCGCCATCGCGCGATAGGTTTTCATCCGCTCGCGCGCGCCCTCGTCGCCGATCGTCTCGGCGAGCTCCGATTCGACCACGCCCGGATAGATACAGGTGCAGCGGATCTTGTTGCTCTCCTTGCGCAGACCTTCCGAGATCGCCCGGACCGCGAACTTGGTGGCCGAATAGACCGCGGCGGTCGGCTGCACGACGAAACCGCCGACCGAGGAGACGTTGACGATGTGGCCATGACCCTGCGCTTCCAGCTTGGGCAGCGCGGCCGCGATGCCGTGCAGGACGCCGCGGATGTTGACGTCGATCATCCAATTCCACTCGTCCACCTTGAGCGCGGAGAGCGGCGAGAGCGGCATCACGCCGGCATTGTTGACCAGGACGTCGATCTGGCCGAATTCGGCTTCGGCGAATGCGACGAAAGCCTTCATGTCTTCGAGGCTGGTCACGTCGAGCGAGCGGTAACGGACGGTGCCGCCCTGGCTTTCGATCTCGCCGGCGAGGCGCTGCAGCCGGTCGGTACGGCGCGCCCCGAGCACGACACGGGCGCCGTTTGCAGCGAGAACACGCGCGGTGCCCTCGCCGATGCCGCTGGACGCTCCGGTCACGAGCACGGTCTTGGATGCGATAATCGGCATGTGGATTCCTTCCGTATGGTTGAGGCGAGCACATAAGGAGCTGTCGGTCATTCGAGTAGCCGCGATGATCGGGATGGGGCGTTGAGCAGGATGCGATGATTGGTAATCTCGACGATTTGGCCGCGTTTGCCGTGGTCGCGCGCCAACGCAGCTTCACGCGGGCGGCGGCGGAGCTCCGACTGTCCACCTCGGCTGATGCTCGAGGCCGCGGCGGATGGCGTTGGGGTCGCCTACATCCTCGAGGATAGGGCGGCGGCGCTCATCGCCGGCGGCTCGCTCGTCCGCATGTTGCAAGACTGGACGCCGCCGTTCCCCGGATACTTCCTGTATTATCCATCGAAGGCGCAGATGCCCTCGGCGCTTGCCGCCTGCATCGCGGCGCTCAGGCGCCAGGCCAAGCTGGCGCCGATGCCCGCCAAGCATGGGCCATGACCTACGAAGTCTTTTCCAAAGCCGGTCAACGGGCCTAGATACGGCGCAGAAACAAGGGCATCGAACCATGCGCGACAATGTCGTCCTGATCACTGGCGCGCTGACCGGCATCGGCCGCGCCACCGCCCTCGCCTTTGCCAACGCAGGCGCGCGCGTCGTCGCCGTCGGACGCCGCGAGGCGGAGGGCAAGGCGCTGCAAGCCGAGCTTCGGGCACTCGGCACCGACGCCGCGTTCATCCAAGCCGATGTCCGCTCCGAAGCCGATGTGCGGAACATGGTCGACCAGGCCGTCGCGCGCTTCGGGCGGCTCGATGCCGCCGTCAATTGCGCGGGGACCGAAGGCACGCCCGGCCCGGTGACGGAACAGACCGCAGAAAGCTACACGGCCATGTTCGACACCAACGTGCTCGGCACGCTGCTCAGCCTGAAGCACGAATTGCGGGTGATGCAGGCGCAGGGCGCCGGCAGCATCGTCAACATCTCGTCCACGATGGGCGAACGCGGCGCGCCGAACATGTCGCTCTACACGGCCAGCAAACACGCCGTCGAAGGCCTGACGAAGTCGGCCGCGCTAGAGGCGGCGTCGTTCGGCGTGCGCGTCAACGCGGTGGCGCCGGGTCCGGTGGAGACGGAGATGCTCAACCGGCTCACCGGCGGCGGCGAGCGGAAATCGGCGTTCCTGGCCAGCGTGCCGATGAAGCGCGGCGGCGCGCCGGAGGAGATCGCCGACGCGATCTTGTTCGTCGCCTCGGACAAGGCCACCTATATCACCGGTCAGATCATCCGGGTAAACGGCGGCAAGACCGCCAGCTGATTAAACCCCAAAACGAAAGGCTGAATCCATGTCGGACCAGATTGCGCTGAAGCCGAGGACGATCAAGATTCCCGGTCCGGACCATCCGATCAGCATCGAGCCCAATCCGGGCCGGATCGTCGTCAAGGTGGCAGGGCACGTCGTCGCCGACACGCGGGCGGCGCTCACCCTGCACGAGGCCGCATATCCGGCGGTGCAGTATATCCCGCGCCAGGACGTCGACATGGCGCTGCTGCAGCCGACGGACCATGCAACCTATTGCCCCTACAAGGGCGAGTGCGCGTATTTCAGCATCCCCGCCGGTGGCGAGCGCTCGGCCAACGCGGTTTGGACCTACGCGGCGCCTTACGAGGCGGTGTCCGCGATCAAGGGCCACGTCGCCTTCTATACCGACCGGGTCGACGCGATCGAGGAATCGTAGTCGGTGATGAGCCGCGTGCCGCGCCGGAAGGTCAGGTAGGCCCAGAACCACTCGACAAGAACGCTCAGGCGGTTGCGGCCGCCCACGAGGAAGGCGATATGCGCGGCGCCCCACAGCCACCAGGCCAGGGCGCCGCTCAAACGCACAAAGCCGAAATCGGCGACGGCGGACTGGCGCCCGATCGTCGCCAAGCTGCCGAGATGGCGGTAGCGGAACGGCCCGGGCAGCGGCCGGCCCCCGAGTTGCGCCCGCAGGACCTGCGCGACGTAAGCGCCGCCCTGCTTGGCCGCTGGCGCCAGGCCCGGCACTGGCTGGCCGTTCCAGGCCATCGAGGCGGCCGTATCGCCGAGCGCGAAGACCCGGTCCATGCCCACAACCGACAAATTGTCCTGCACCGGCAAGCGTCCGGCGCGGTCGGGCTTCACGCCGAGCCAAGCGGCGGCTGGCGACGCCATGACGCCGGCGGCCCATAGCACCGTCCGGGCACGGACCATCTCGCCGGAGATGGTCACGCCCTCTGCGCCCACATCCTCGACCCGGCTATCGAGCAGCAACTCGACGCCCAGCTGGCGCAGCGCGCGCTCAGCCTCGCGGGACAGTTTTTCCGGAAACGCCGGCAGCAGGCGCGGGCCGGACTGGATAAGCAGGACGCGGGCGCGCGCCGGGTCGATGCGGCGGAACTCCATCGTCATGCCATTCCGCGCCAGTTCGGCGATCGCGCCGGCCAACTCGACCCCGGTCGGCCCGCCGCCGACGATCGCGAAGGTGAGCCAGGCCTCGCGCTCGGCGTCCGTGTCGGCGTTCTCCGCCTCCTCGAAGGCAAGCAGCAGGCGGCGGCGGATGGCGGTGCTGTCCTCGATCGTTTTCAGGCCCGGGGCGTAGGGCGCCCAGTCGTCGCGGCCGAAATAGCTGTGCCGCGCCCCGGTCGCGAGCACGAGATGGTCGTAAGGGATCGCACCGCGGCGCAGCAGCACGTGACGGCGCTCGGCATCGACGCCGGTCACCTCGCCGAGCAGCACGCGGACATTGGCCTGGTCGCGCACCATGGCGCGGACCGGGGTGGCGACGTCGCCGGGAGACAGGCCGGCAGTGGCGACCTGGTAGAGCAGCGGCTGGAACAAATGATGGTTGCACCGGTCGATCAGCGTGACCCGGCACGGCGCCCGGCGCAGCCCGTGCACCGCGGCGATACCGCCGAACCCACCGCCCACGACGACGACATGCGGCAGCGCATCAAGGTCTGGGGGCGCCCGCATGCGGCGGATGCGCGCGGCAAGCCAGCCGTCCACAGAAAACAACCCGGCGCCATGCACGACGATCAATGCCAGCAGCAGCGCCCAATAGAGGCGAGCATCGCCGGACGCGAGCTGGCCCAAGGGAAGCAGCGCCAGCAGGATCAGCCCGACGATGCGTACTCCGGCGCCCAGCACGAGCAGCAGCGCCAAAGCGAGCGCCGGCGCCGCGGCGAGTTCCGAGGGAAGCCCCGGCAGCCACCAAGCGAGGCCCGGCTGCATGGCATGCGTGACGGCGAGCGTCGCCAATGCCGCTCCGCCCGGCGCGGCGGCCAGCCACACCCGCAAGCAGAGCAAGTAAGCCGGACCCAGCACGCGGCGCGTCCAGGCCAGAAAACGCTGCGTGACCGCGGCGGCCGGCAGCGCAATGCTCTGCACGCCGGGTCCGACGAGCGCGTCCAGCGACAGCGGCCCCGGCCCGGCCACCGCGAGCCGGAGCAGCAAGGCCACCCAAAAGAGCTGCGTATCGCCGGCAACGCCAGGTGTGGCGAGCAGCGCCGCCTGCAGCAGCATGGCGAGCGCGGCGATACGGCCGAATAATCCGACCGCCAGCAGGATCGGACAGATGGCCTCGATCGCCACGCCGAAATGCGAGCTGGTCACGTCGCCGACGAGCCCTGTCCACCACCAGGAGCGGAATGGGGCAGACAGGCCGGCGGCGGCCATCCCGTTATGGAGTTCCGCCATCAGGAATGCCTGCGCCAGCCAAAGCCGGATGGCGAGCGCGAGCCATGGGCCCAGAATTGCTTCGAGCCTGGCCATGGCGGCGCAGATCAGGCGGGCGAGGCTCGACAGCATGTCCATCAGCCACGCTCGTTCGGCCGCAACGGTCCGCCGGTTACGTTGAGCCGCCATACTGCTGCTGCTACCGTCACACGAATGTAGCGAGGAGGCAGGGATGGATTTGCGGCTCGAGGGAAAGACCGCGCTGGTCACCGGCGGCAGCGAGGGGATCGGCAAGGCGATCGCGCTCGGGCTGGCGCGCGAGGGCGTCGACATTGCGATGTGCTCGCGGCGGCTCGAGCTGCTGCAGTCGACGGCGGACGCGATCGCCAAGGAGACGGGCCGCAAGATCGTGCCGATCCAGGCCGATCTGACGAAGGACGCAGATGCGCTTGCCTTCGTGACCAAGGGGCATGCGGCGCTGGGGCGCGTGGACATCATGGTCAACAATGCAGGCTCGGCGCCGGGCGGGGTGCTGGAGCATCTGAGCGAGGCGGACTGGGCGCAGGCGTTGCAGCTCAAGTTCATGGGGTATGTGCGCTGCCTGCGCTACGTGCTGCCGCTCATGGTCAAGCAGGGTGGCGGCCGGGTCGTGAACCTGATCGGCAATGACGGCAAGAAGGCGTCGTATTGGGAGATCGCGCCGGGGGCGGCAAACGCGGCGGGCTACAATCTGACGCTGGCGCTGGCGGCGCAGTACGGCAAGCACGGGATCAGCCTCGTCGCGGTCAACCCAGGTCCGGTGCGGACCGAGCGCTGGGCGGGGCTGGTGGACGCGATGGCGCGCGACATGAAGCTGAGCCACGAGGAGGCCGACCAGCTCGCGCCCTCCTCGATTCCGCTGGGGCGGATCGCGGAGACCGAGGAGGTGGCCGATCTGGTCGTGATGCTCGCTTCGCCGCGCTCGCATTTCGTGAACGGCACGATGATCGAGATCGATGGCGGCCAGGAAAAGGCGTTGATGGACCGATTGCGGGACCGGTAGATTAGTCGTTGACGAGGTGCCAAACGGCGCTCGACGAGAGCGGTAGACGTCTGACGTTCTTGCCGGTCGCTGCAGCCACCGCCGTCGCGACACAGGCCGCGACGGCGACAATGCCGCCCTCGCCAGCGCCCTTGGCTCCCAGCGGGTTCGTCAAGGCCGGGCGCAGCTCCAAGGTGACCGCGCGGACGTTCGGGAAATCCGAGGCGGTCGGCAGCAAGTAATCGGCGAGCGACGCATTGATGAGCTGGGCGTCCTCGTCATAGACGAGATGATCGAGGAACACGCCGCCGAGGCCCTGGACGAGGGCGCCGATCGCCTGGCCGTGCACGATCGCCGGGTTTATGGCGCGGCCGATATCCTCGACGGCGACATAATCGAGGATCTCGACCCGTCCAGTCTTGGGATCGACCGCGAGCCAGCACGCATGGGCGCCGTACGAGTAAGTGCGATGCGTGTTGGCAAACGTCCCCTCCGCCGACAGCCCGGCAAACTCGGCGAGCGCCGCGATCCGCCCCTCGCCCGCCCGGACCTCGCCATCCTCGACGACGATCTCGGCGTTCGGCAGCCCGAACCGGTCGCGCGCCGCCAGCCGGATGGTCTCCACGAGGTTCTCGCACCCGTTCAGAACCGCGGACCCGCCCATCACGACGGCGCGGGAGTGATAGGTGCCAAACCCCTCGTGCACATAAGTCGTGGACCCGTGCAGCACGCGCAGCCGTTCCATTGGCAGCCCGAGCGCGTCGCCGGCGATCTGCGCGAACACGGTCTCCAGCCCCTGCCCGAGCGCGGATGAGCCGACATAGACCGAAACCGACCCATCCGCCTCGATCACGAGCCGCGCGTTCTCGCGTGGCCCGGCGCCGCCGCTCTCGACGAATGGCGCAAATCCGAGCCCATACAGGCGGCCGTCTTGCTGCCTCCCCTGCAACGGCGCGCGCTCCGCCCAACGGATTTCCTCGAGGCAGCGATCGAAGGTCGCGTGATAATCACCGGTGTCGAAGGCGCTCTCAGCCTCGTAGGGGACGAGCTTGCCGTTGCTATAGGGCAGTTCCGCTTCGGTGATCAGGTTACGGCGGCGGAACTCGACCCGGTCGAGGCCCAATTCCTCGGCGGCGATGTCGAGCAGCCGCTCACGAAAGAAATTCGCCTCGAAGCGACCCGGTGCGCGGTAGGTGCCGGCCGGCGTCTTGCTGGTCATCGCCACTTCAACGGTCACGCCGACATTCGCGATCCGGTAGGGACCCGGCAGGAACTGCGCCGCTTTCGCCGGCACCACGCCGCCATTGGTGCGGATATAAGCACCCATATCGGCGTGGATCGAGCCACGCAGCCCAAGAATGGTGCCATCCCGGCGGCAGGCGATCTCCAGCGTGCAGTCGATCTCGCGGGAGTGGTTGGTCGCCAGCAGGTGCTCGCGGCGATCCTCGATCCATTTGACGGGCCGGCCGACGCGCCGCGCCGCAAACGGGATCAGGAAATCCTCGGGATAGAACTCGCCGCGCACGCCGAACCCGCCGCCGACATCCACCTCGAGCAGATCGATGTCGTGTTCCTGCAGTCCGAGCATCGCGGCCAGGACCCGGCGGTTGAAGAAGTTCACCTTGGTCGCGCCGAAGACGCGCAGGCGCCCGTCCGCCCACTCGGCCAGCAGCCCGCGCGTCTCCATCGGCACCGCCGTATGGCGATGGGCGCTGAAGCACTCGCGGCGGACATACTCGGCCTCGCGGAACGCGGAATCGGGATCGCCATTGGCCGCGGTGTAGGTGAGCGCGATGTTGGTGTCGCTGCCGTCGAACAGCGGGCTCGCCGCATGCCGGTCCGCCGCCGGCGGGAGGAGCTCGATGTCGGGGATCAGGTGCTCGAGCGCGTCTTCGGCGAGCGCCGGGCTCTCGGCGATCACGACCGCGAGCGGCTCGCCGACGTAACGGACCCGGTCATGCGCGATCACCGGCTGCAGGAAGGCCTGGTACTCCGGCATCGGCGCGAGCCGCAGCGGGACTCTTGGCACCTCGTCCAGGTCGGACGCGGTGATGATCGCGTGCACGCCCGGTAACGCGGCGGCTTCCCTCGTGTCGATGCCGCGGAGCCAGCCATGCGGCACGCTGCTGCGCAGGATCGCCGCGTGCAGCAGCCCGTCCCGCTCGAGATCGTCCACGAATTGTCCAGTGCCGCGGAGGAAACGGTCATCCTCCGCGCGCAGGACGGGCCGGCCGACCAGCTTCATTCGCGCTTCCCATAGGCGGCGCGCGCCTGCAGCACCGCGTCCACGATGGAGACGTAACCGGTGCAGCGGCAAAGATTGCCCGAGAGCACCTCGCGGATGCGCTCGGCGCCGGCGTCGGGCTCCTGCGTCAGCAAGGCGTGCGCGGTGGTGAGCATTCCGGGCGTGCAGAAGCCGCATTGCAGCGCGTGGTGGTCGCGGAACGCCTCCTGCAGCGGGCTCAACGCCGGGCCGTCGGCCAGCCCTTCGACCGTGACGATCTCGGCCGCGTCCGCCTGCACTGCCAGCATCAGGCAGCTCCGCACCGCCTCGCCGTCCACGATCACGGTGCACGCGCCGCAGACCCCGTGCTCGCAGCCGAGATGCGTGCCGGTCAATCCGACGCGGTGACGCAGGCAGTCCGCAAGCGACAGCCGCGGCTCGACCTCGAGTGACACGGGCGCGCCGTTAACGGTCATCTGGATCGCGGTCATGCCCGGCCGATCGCCTGTTCCAGCGCGCGCTCGACCATCGTTCCCGCGAGATGGCGGCGATAGGCCTCGCTGCCGTGCAGATCATCCGAGGGATCGACCTCGGCGCGCGCAGCCTCGGCGGCGGCTTCGATCAGATCGGCGGTTGGACGCTTGCCGGCGAGGATGGCTTCCACGGTTGCGAGGCGGATCGGCCGGGGATTGGCGCCGATGACGCCGACATGCGGGTCGCGGACGACGCCGGCCGGGTCGAGGTCGAAATGCACCGCCGCGCCGGCGAGCGCGAAGTCGCCGCGGCGGCGGGAGAACTCCTGGAAACCCCAGCGCCGGCCGGGCTTCCAGGCCGGTAGGCGGAGGCCGATGATCAGCTCATGCGGCTCGAGCGCCGTGCTGAGCGCGCCCAAGAAAAACTGCGCCGCCGGGATTTCCCGCCGCGTGCCGGACCCGGCGACCAGGATCGCGCCGCCGCAGGCGATCGCGATGCCAGGCAGTTCCGCCGCCGGGTCCGCGTGCGCGAGGCTGCCGCCGACCGTGCCGCGATTGCGGATCTGATAATGCGCCACATGCCGGACCGCTTCGGCGAGCAGCGGATGCGCACTGTCCAGGCGAGAGTCGCGCTCGATATCGGACCAGCGTACGAGCGCGCCGAGCGTCACGGCCTCCGCGGTGATGGCGATCTCGCGCAGCCCCGCAAGCCGGCCGATATCGACCAGGACCGGCGGCATCGCCAGGCGAAAGTTCATCACCGGCAACAGACTCTGCCCGCCCGCGATTGGGCGCGCGCGGTCATGCCCGGCCAGCATCGCGATCGCCTCGTCGAGGGTCGCTGGGCGCAAATAATCGAAAGGGGCCGGCTTCATCTTTCCTCAACCCAGCAGGAGCTGGTCGTCGGCGAGCTCGGCGCCTTCCTTGCGGCGGAACAGCCGGAGCAGGTTGTCGATCGTCATCGAGCGCCGCGCCGCGCCAGCCACGTCGAGCACGGTCCGGCCCTGGTGCAGCATGATCGTGCGGTCACCGTAATCGAGCGCTTGGCGCATGCTGTGGGTGACCATGATCGTGGTGATCCCAGTCTGCTGCACGGTGCGGGCGGTGAGATCCATGACGAACTCGGCGGTCGCAGGGTCGAGGGCAGCGGTGTGCTCGTCGAGCAGCAGGACCTTGCAGCCGCCCAGCGTCGCCATGACGAGGCAAAGCGCTTGGCGCTGTCCACCGGAGAGCAGGTCGACGCGGTCGCCCAGCCGGTTCTCCAGCCCCAGCCCGAGCGGCCGCAGCCGTTCCTGCGCCAGACGGCGCAGCCCAGGGCGGATCGCGAACCGCAGCCCGCGTTTCTGCGTGCGCGCAGCCGCGACGGCGATGTTCTCCAGGATCGACATCCGCTCGCAAATGCCGGCGCGCGGGTCCTGGAACATGCGCGCGACAACTTCGGCGCGCCGCCAGACCGGCCAATGCGTCAGGTCGTCGCCGCCAATGGTCAGGCGCCCGGAATCAAGCAGCTGCTCACCGGCGATGCAGTTCAGCAGGGTGGATTTGCCGGCCCCGTTCGACCCGATGACGGTGACGAACTCGCCCTCTGGCACGCTCAGCTCCACGCCGCGCAGCGCCTTGGTTTCCAGCGCCGTCCCGCGATTGAAGGTGACGACCGCGTCATCGAGCCGGATCACGCGCGGCGGGCCCAGCGGAACCGGCTGCCCGGAATAACCAGCGCGGCGGTCACCAACAGGGCGGTGACGATGTTGACGTCCGACGGGGTCACGCCGAGATCGCCCATGCTCAGCGCAAACCCGATCGCCAGCCGGTACAGCACCGAGCCCAGCACGCAGGCGAGCGTCGAGACCGCGATGTGCCGCGAGGGAAGCAGCGCCGTCCCCCCGATCACCGCGGCCAACGCCACGACGATCACGCCCATCCCCATCGACACGTCCGCCGCACCCATGAGCTGCGCGAACAGCCCGCCCGACAGCCCGGTCAGCGCATTGGCCAGCCCGAGCCCCAGCATCACCATCCGGTCGCAGCGCACGCCATTGGCCCGGGCCATCCGCGCATTGGCGCCGGCCGCGCGCATCGCAAGCCCGGCGCCGGTCGCCAGGAACAGATCCAGCAGCACGGTCACCACCGCCACCAGCAGCGCCAGGCAAATCAGCGGCGCAAACAGCGAGCGCACCCCGATATGCTCGAACGGCGTGTAAACCGTATCGAGCCCCAGCAGCGGCGTGTTCGGCCGCCCCATCACGCGCAGGCTGACCGAATAGAGCGCAATCGAGGTCAGGATCCCGGCCAGGATGTGCAGCACCCGCAAACGCTGGTTCAAGAACGCCGTCACCAGCCCGGCCAGCGACCCGGCCACCGCCGCCCCGAGCGTCGCCGTCCAGCAATCCACCCCCCGCGTCATCAGCGTCGCCGCCACCGCCGCCCCCAGCGGAAACGAGCCCTCCACGGTCAGGTCCGGGAAATCGAGCACCCGGAAGGTCAGGAACGCGCCGAGCGCCACCAAGGCGAAGGCCAGCCCGGTCTCGCCGGCGCCGACCAGGGCGTAGAGGTTCACGCGCTAGAAGACCTGGTTGGCCCGCGCGAGCACGGCCTGGGGAATGGTCAGGCCCATCTTTGCGGCCGACGTCTTGTTCACGAAGAGACTGAGCGAGCTCTCCTCGTCGCGCATGAACACCACCGGGATGTCGCCGGGCTTGGTCCCGTCCAGCACGCGCTTGACGAGCCGGGCCGTCACTTTCCCCATCTCGCCGAAATCATAGCCGATCGTCGCCACCGCCCCGCGCTGCACGCTGCGCCGCTCGCCGGTGAACACCGGCAACTGCGCGTCCTGCCCGACTTTCACGAGGCTCTCGATCGCCGCGAGCACGGTCGTATCGTTGGGCACGTAGATCGCGTCCGCGCGGCCGACCAGGTTCTGCCCGGCTGCGGCCACCGCGTTGCCGTCCACCGCCGGGGACAGCACCACGGTGAAGCCCATCTGCTCACCCAGCTTCTTGACCTGATCGATCGAGGAGAGCGAGTTGTCCATTCCGGGATCAAACACAACCCCGAGCCGCTTCATGTTCGGCATGATCTCGCGAATCAGCCGCATCTGGCGGCCATACGGCACCTCGTCGCACACGCCGGTCACGTTGCCGCCGGGATGCTGGACATTGCTCACCACCTTGGCGCGCAGCGGGTCGGTTACCGCGCTGAACACGACGGGGATGGCCTTGGTGGCGGCGACCGCGGCCTGGGCCGGGGCGGTGGTGATCGCCACGATCACGTCCGGCTGGTCGCCGACGAAGCTGCGGATGATCTGCTGTGCCGTGGCGAAGTTGCCCTGGGCGCTTTTGAAGTCCACCTTAAATCCGTCGCCGAGCCCGTCCACCACGCCGCGCTCGACTTCGAGCAGTTGCGGCGTGTCGACCATGGTGACGATGTCGACGCGCTTGGGCGGCGTCTGTGCCGAGGCGGACAGGGCAAAACCGAGCACCGCTGCACCCGTGGCCAACCGCAGTCCAAGCATCGAGAGCCTCCTTGCGAGCAGCATACTAGGCACCGGCGGCCCGGTGCGGCTATCCCTGAGTTTCAATGAGGATCAAAAATGCCGATCGACACCCATGCGCATTACGTGCCGCCGCAACTGCTGGGTGAGCTCCGCGCGGGAGGCGACCGGATCGGCGTCCAGCTCCGCGAGAACGGCGCGGGCGTGGCGATCGGTTTCGATTACGGCTTCGCCACGCGCCCGCTGTTTCCCCGCTTGGTCGAGCCCGTGGCGGACCGGGTGGCCTGGCTGGACGCGCAGGGGATCGACCGGCAACTGGTCGCGACCTGGCCGGATATGTTCGGCCACGGGCTGGCGGCCGGCCCGGCGGCGGAGTGGCACCGCATGCTGAATGGAACGCTGGCCGAATGGCAGGCCGAGCATGCGGGTCGCTTCTCCTGGCTTGCCTCGCTGCCGCTGCCGCACGGGGAGGCGTCCGTGGCGGCGCTGGAATGGGCGGCCGAGCGCGGGGCGGTCGGCGTCATCCTGCCCGCCAATGTGGAGGGCGTGAACATTGGCGAGTTCGACCTCGACCCCGTGTGGGCGCGGGCGGGGGCGCTGCTGCTGCCGGTGCTGCTGCATCCAGTGATGGTGACGCCGGCGCCGCGAGCCGCCAAGTTCGGCCTGGCGCAGGTGGCGCAATATACTTTCGACACGACGCTGGGCGCCGGGTCGCTGCTGGCGACGGGAGTGCTGGACCGGCATCCCGAACTGACCGTGGTGCTGTCGCATGGCGGGGGCGCGGTCCCGTTCCTGGCCGGGCGGTTCGAAATCATGTACCAGCGCATGGACCGGGCGGCGCAGGGCGTCGTGGCCGCGGCGCCCCCCTCCACATACCTGCGGCGGCTAGCCTACGACACGATCGTGCATGGCGGCCCGGCGCTGCGCTGCTTGGCTGAGGTCGCCGGGCTGGACCGGCTGGTCTTGGGGACGGACTATTCCTTCCCGCCGGCCGATTTGAGCCCGATCGAAACTCTGCGCGCCTCCGGCCTCGAGCCTCCGGAGATCCGCCAAATCGCCGACGAGAACCCGCGCCGTCTGTTCCCGCGGCTCGGGGCGTGACCCCGCCCACGCTTGCGCTGCGCTACGGACTCGAGGACCGGCCGACCCTGCCGGCGTCGCTGCTGTTCGCGCTGCAGCACGTGATGATCATGTTCGGCGCGATGCTGGCCTCGCCGCTGGCGATCGGCCAAGCGCTCGGGCTCGCGCCGGATCTGCGCGCGGCGATGATCACCGGCGTGATGTTCGGCTGCGGCGTCGGCACGCTGCTCTCCAGCCTCGGCCTTTTGTGGATCGGCGGCCGGCTGCCGCTGCTGCTTGGCGGCTACACCGTGTTCATTGCGCCCTTCGTGGCGATCGCGCGGTCCGAGGGACCGGGTGCGGCGGTCGCGGCCATGATGCTGGGCGCCGTCATCCTCTTCGCAGCAAGCCCGCTGATCGGCCGCTTGCGCACGCTGTTCCCGCCGCTGGTGGTGGGCACGCTGCTGCTGCTGACCGGGGTGAGCCTGATCAAGATCGGGGTGACGCTCGGCGCCGGCGCCGGGACGCCGTATTTCGGCCAGGCGGCGCCGCTCTGGCTGATGGCGGGGAGCATCGCGCTGATCACGGCGCTGCTGGCGCTGGGCGGCGGGATGCTCCGGCTGCTTGCCGTGTTCGTCGCCGTGATCTGCGTCTACGCCGCGGCGGCCGCTTGCGGGCTTGGCAATGTGCAACCGATTCTCGGCGCGGCCTGGTTCCGCTTGCCGGCTTTGTTGCCGTTTGGCCTGGCCTGGCCGAGCGTGGGGGCGGTGGCGACGGTCCTCGTCTATTATTTGGCGGCCTCGATCTACACGATGAGCATCACGATGGCGCTGTGCGGGATGCTGGGGGTCACCGGGTCGGTGGCGCGGGTGCGCGGGGCCATCGCGGCGGATGGGCTGGGGTCGTTCGCCGCGCTGCTGTTCGGTGGCGTGCCGCTGATTTCCTATGACCAAAATGTGGGGGCGGTCGCGCTGACCGGCGTGGGCAGCCGGTTCGTGGTGGCGGGATCGGGGGCGCTGCTGATCGGGATCGCCTGCGTGCCGAAGGCCGTCGCGTTGGTAACCATAGTGCCGGCCTTCGTGCTTGGCGGCACGCTGGTCTTCATGTTCGGCATGATCGCCGCGATCGGCGTGCGGATGTTAGGGCCGCTCTTGCGGAGCGAACGCAATCTGGTCGTGGTAGCGGTGTCGGTTGGGCTGAGCGCGGCGGTCGGGTTCATCCGGCCCGAAGCGCTGGAAGTGCTGCCGGCCTCGGTGCGGATCCTGGCGGGCGATGGGATTGTGGTCGGGACGGTAGCTGCAGTGCTGTTGAACGCACTCTTGCCAGAGCCACGCGCGTTCGCATGACCGGAGTTGGCCGAGAGCGGATTGGCGGGTTTCCGGCGAAAGGGTGCGAAAGCTGCCGTGGTCGGCGAAGAGTGATTAAAGACTTTCTCCCTCCGCAGCACCGCGCCCCGACCCGCTGCCCGCCTCGAGCGGCCTTCTCAAGCACTCAGCGCACCCTGTCCCCTATGGCCCGGCCCGTCTTGCCATGACCGGTCGCGGGCCGCTCGCATGCGCACCATGAGCAGATGCGGCAACAGGGCGACCACGCCGACCCCGATCATGACGGGGCGAAACGGCGCCCGCGTGACCAAATCCAGCATCGGGCCCGGCGTCTCTCCTGGCCAAGACAGCAGGCCGGCTCCCGCCGCCCCGAACAGCCCGGTCATGGCGATCAGACCGCCAAGCGCACCGCCCAGCAAATCGATCAGGCGCCCTGGCCGCAGCGACGGATCGCCCTTCGACCGATCGAGCCGGCGCGCGACGCCCATGAGCAGCCCGATCACCGCGCCCACCGCCATCCCGACCGCGCTCCAGAACCCGGCCTCCAGCAACTCGTTCGCCCACCACAGCACGGCGCCAACCAGATGCGGCGTGACCAGCGCCGAAATCACCAGCAGCGGCGCCGGCAGGAAGATCGTGCTGAGGACCGCCGCCGCCGGGCTGAACAAGCCGACCGAGATGACGAACGCCACGCTGCGCAGGACCCACGCCCCGCCCGAGTTCTGGAGCATCGCCGGCAGCGCCACCACATGAACGAACCACGCGCAACCGGCCAGTCCAAGCACCTGCAGCCACCAGATGATCGTCGCGCCGACGGGCGTTACGGCCTGGAGCAACAGCCAGATGGCGGCCAAGACGACGGCATCCAGGGCGGCGCCGGTCAGGACCCAAGCGACGCGCGAACGAACTTGCATCCTGGCAGCCTACACCGAGCAGTAGCGCTCGCGAATAGTTTCGTCCTGCAGCAGCTCGGCCGCTGGCGCTTGATGAACGATCAATCCGCCATCCATGACATAGGCCCGGTCGGCAATGCCAAGCGCGAGTTCGACGTTCTGCTCGACCAGCAGGATCGTCGTCCCCTGGTCGCGCATCCGGCGGAACAGCGCAAACATCTCGTCGACCAGGACCGGCATGATGCCCTCGCTCGGCTCGTCGAGCATGATCAGCTTGGGGCGCGACACCATGGCGCGCGCGATCGCCAGCATCTGCTGCTCGCCCCCGGACATAGTGACGGCGACTTGGTCGAGCCGCTCGGCCAGGCGGGGGAACACGCGGGCGATCTCCTCGATGACCTCGCGCTCGCGCCGGCGCGGCCGGGTTGCGAGGAGGCCGAGGCGGATATTCTCGCGCACTGACAGGCCCTGGACGATGCGGCGCTCCTCCGGGACGTAGCCGATGCCCAGCCGGTTGCGCGCATGCGCCGGCAGGCGCAGCACGTCATAACCCGCGAACGCCACTTTCCCCTCGGCCCGGCCAACCAGGCCCATGATGGACCGCAGCGTCGTCGTCTTGCCCGCGCCGTTGCGCCCGACCAGGCAGACGATCTCGCCCTGCCGCACCTCCAGATCGAGGCCCTGCAGGATGTGCAGGCGGCCGTACCAGGCGTTGAGCCCTGCCACCTGCAGCATCAATGCTGCCGCTCGCCGAGATAGACCCGGCGGACCATGTCATTCCGCCTAATCTCGTCCGGCGTCCCCTCCGCCAGCGTCTCGCCCTGATGCAGCACCAGCAGCCGGTCGCTGATCCCCATGACCAGCTTCATCTTGTGCTCGACCAGGATCACCGTGCGCTCGCGCGCCAGCCGGATGATCAGGTCCATGACGCCGCGCGTCTCCTCCGGACTCATACCGGCGGTCGGCTCGTCGAGCAGCAGCAGGCGGGGTGAGGCGGCGAGCGCCATGGCGATCTCCAGCGCCCGCTGCTCGCCATGCGCCAACGCCGCCGCCTGCCGGTCCCGCCGCCGCCACAGCCCGACCGTCTCCAGCAGCGCGCCCGCTTGCTCCACCAGCCCCGGAAGGCGTACGCGGGGTCGCCAGATGTCGAAGCGGGAGGTCAGGGCCTGCAGCGCGACGCGGACATTCTCCTGCGCGGTCAGCTGCGGAAACACGTTGGTGATCTGGAAGGACTTCGCGATCCCCATCCGCGCGAACCGGTGCTGCGGCGTCCCGGTGATGTCGGCGCCCTCGAACAGGATTCTTCCCGTGCTAGGCGGCAAAGCGCCGGAGATCAGGTTGAAATAAGTGCTTTTGCCCGCCCCGTTCGGCCCGATGATGGAAGCGAGCGCACCGCGATGGAACGACGCCGACACGCCGCGCAGCGCGGTGAACTTCCCGAACCGCTTGCCGAGATCCCGCGTCTCGAGGATAGGCGCCTCGCTCACCGGCGCAGTACATTCAGAAACGTGCCCCAGATCCCGCGCGGGAAGAACAGCACGCAAGACACGAACACCAAGCCGACGATGAGCTGCCAATGCACGGTCCACAGCGAGACCAAATTCTCCAGCAGCAGGAACACGCCCGCGCCGATGAACGGCCCGAAGAACGTGCCCATCCCGCCCAGCAGCGCCATCATCAGCACGAGGCCGGAGGTCGCGTAACCCAGGCTCTCGATCGGCACGATGCCGAGATGCAGCGCCTGCAGCGCGCCGGCGAGCCCGCAAAACGCGCCCGACAGGGTGAACGCCAGCCACCGCGTCGCCCGCACGTCGTAGCCGCAGGCCCGGGCCCGCGCCTCGTTCTCGCGCACCGCCTCGATCACCGCGCCGAACGGCGAGGCAAGGATGCGCGACAGCACGAACAAGGCCAGGATCACGAAAGCGGCGACGACGTAATACCGGGTCAGCGGATCCACCACGTCGAGGCTGAACCCGGGCAGCCGGATCACCGCGAACCGCACATCGCGCAACCCGTTCTCGCCGCCGGTCCAGTCCGTCGCCTGGTAGGCGATGTAATAGACGCACTGCGCCAGCGCGAGCGTGACCATGGCGAAATAGATGCCGCGCGTGCGCACCGCGAATGCGCCCATCAACCCGGCAACGACGGCCCCCCCAAGCACGCCAAAGCCGAGCCCCGCCCACCAGGGCAGGCCGAAATGCACCAGCGCGATCCCGCACGCATAGGCGCCGCCGCCGAACAGCGCGGCATGGCCAAAGGAGAGCAGGCCGAGATAGCCGTAAAGCATGTTGAAGCCCACGGCGAACAGCCCGTAGATCAGGATGTTCACCGCAACGGCGCGATATGGCAGCAGCAGCGGAAAGATCAGCAGAAACAGCGCCGCGAGCAGGACCCGGTGCCGCGTCGCCAACGCCAGAAACTGCACCCGGCGCTCCACGGCGGCGACAGCTTGGGTGCCAGCCATCTAGCTCATCAGCCCGGCGCGACCAAAGAACCCCTGCGGACGCACCAGCAGCACCAGCGCCATCAGCGCGAAGATCGCCACCTGCGCCATCTCCGGCGCGAACAGCGACGTCATGCTGACCACCACGCCAACCAGCAGCCCGGCCAGCACCGCGCCGATCAGCGATCCCATGCCGCCGATCACCGTCACCACGAAAGCCTCGACCAGGATGGGGCCGCCCATCTCCGGGCTCGCGCCCTGCAGCGGTGCCGCCAGCAGCCCGGCCAGCGCCGCAAGCCCGGTCCCGATCCCGAACACCACCAGCCAGACCCGGCCGATATCGATGCCGAGGATGCGCACGATTTGCGGATCCCGCGCGCCGGCCCGGATGATCAGCCCATACGGCGTCCGTTCGAGGAACAGCCAGAGCGCGAGCAGCACAACCGCCGCAACCCCGATCACGAACAGCCGATACAGCGGAAAATAGCCGATCCCGATATCCACCGCGCCAATCAGCTCATCCGGCGTATCAAAATTCTGCCCCTGCGTGCCGAAGACGATGCGGACGAGCTCGACCATGATGTAGGCGAGCCCGAAGGTGAGCAGCAGCGGATAGTCGATGCCGCGGCCATACAGCGGCCGGATCAGAAAACGCTCGACCACCAGCCCCAGCACGCCCACCGCGACCGGCGCGAGCACCAGGCACGCCCAGAAATTGCCCCCGAGCCCCAGCACCACGAGCCCGGCATAGGCGCCGAGCATGTAGAAGGCGCCATGCGCGAAATTGACCACGGTCCGCATCCCGAACACGAGCGACATGCCGAGCGCCAGCAGAACGTAGATCGCCCCAAGCGCCAGGCCGGTAAAGGCCTGCAGGGCGATCAACTGAGGGGTCAGGCCCTCCACTGCTGGCAAACCAAACCGTAGGTGCGCCGCCCCGACTTCTCCCTCTCCCTCCGGGAAAGGGTAGGGGTGAGGGTTTCCTGAGCGGCTCGCTTAGCTATGGCCTTCCTCCGCGCAGGTCTTGAGCGGGACTTGGTCGGCCGGGTCGGTCGAGACGATTTCGAACACGTCGTATTGGTTGGCCATGTCCTTGCTCTTGCTCTGGATGATGAACACGGACTGGACGGCCTGGTGATCACAGGCGCGGTAGGATTCCTGCCCTTTGTAGAAATCGTATTTGAGGGCCTGCAGCGTATCGACGACCTTCTCGGTCTCGGTCGTGCCTGCTTGTTTGACCGCGGTCAGCACGGCGCGCACGCCGGCATAGCCCAGGGCGCCGTAATCCGACGGAACCTTGCCATCATTGGCCTTGCGGTAGCGGTCGTTGAACGCCTTGGCCGACGCAATGCTGCTCTCCAGCCCCCAGTAATAGGACGTGCCGCCGATCACGCCCTCGAAGGCCTGCGGACCGCCGGCGACGCGAGCCGTGTAAAGCAGCACCGGGATAACGATGTGCGTGTTGCGCTTCAGCCCGAAATCCGTGGCCTGGCGGACGGAGATCTGTTGGTCTCGCCCGAATGCGGTCAGGCAGAGCACATCGGGCTTCAGCGCCTGAATGCGCGGCAGCAGCGTCGAAAAATCGGTGGTCCCCAGTGGGAAGCGCATCTCGGCCACGACCTCGATCCCGGCCTTCTCGCCGGCCGCCTTGAACCCGGCCACCATCTCGGCACCATACGCGTAGTCGGCGGACAGGAAGGCGACGCGCTTGCCCAGTTTCGGGAAGGCGTAGGCGCCCACCGCGCCGGCCGTCATGTGCGGGGTCAGCCCCTCATGGAAGGTGTAGCGGCTCCAGTCCGGCATCGCGGTGATCTGGTCGGATTGGCTGATCGAATTATAGAGGATTTTGCGCTGCTTGGTGACGTTGTTGACCGCGAGCTGCACTGAGGCGGACAAGCTGCCGACGATGTAGCTAACCTTGTCACGCTCGATCAGCTCGAGCGTGCGGGTCGCCGCCTCGCCGGGGTCCAGCTTGTCGTCCCGCACCAGGAGTTCCGCTTTCTGGCCATTGAGCCCGCCCGCCTCGTTGAACTCGGCGACGGCGAGCTGGGCGCAGCGCACCTGATCTTGCGCCTCGGTGCCATAGGGCCCGGTGAGCGGGACCGGGAAGCCGATGCGGATCGTGTTCTCCTGGGCGCGCAGGACGCAAGGCGCCGCCATCAACCCGGCGGTCCCACCGAGCAGCAAGCGCCGCGTGACGATCGACTTGTCCAACTGTCCCCTCCCGTTTAGTTTTGCCGGGACAATAGGCATGCGCCGCAAGGGCCCGCAACGTCCCACCCTCGCCCGTAGTCAAACACGGCCGAGCGCGCGCAGGACCCGCTCAGGAGTAAGCGGGATCTCCCAAATCGCCGCGCCCAGCGGGGCGAGTGCATCGTTGACCGCGTTCAGCACCGCCGCCGCCGCGCCCGCCGTCCCGGCCTCGCCCGCGCCTTTGGCGCCGAGGGCGGAATCGGCGGTCGGGGTGGACACGTGCGCGACGTCGATATCCGGCATCTCGCCGGCCATCGGAACCAAATAATCGGCCATGTTGGCGTTCAGCATCTGGCCGTGATCGTCATAAAGGCACTGCTCGAACAGCGCGCCGCCGAGCCCCTGCACCACGCCGCCCCGGATCTGCTCGTCCACCAGCAGCGGATTGAGGATCGTGCCGCAATCCTCGACCACCCAGTGCCGCAGCAAGCCGATGAACCCGGTTTCCGTATCCACTTCCAGCCATGACGCCTGCGCGCCGTTGGTGAACGCGAACGGGTAGCGGCGCGGCACGTAATGCCGCACCGCCATCAGCTCGGCCTGCACGCCATCCGGCAGCGTGTCGGGCCGGAAATAGGCGATGCGCGCCAATTCCTGCAGCGTCAGGCGCTCGCGCCCCGTCCCCTTGTCCACCACCGCGCCGCCTGCCAGGTCCAGCGCGTCCGGCGTGGATTGCAGGATGCTGCCGGCTAGAATCAGCGCATTCTCGCGCAGCGCGCAAGCGGCCTGCCACGCCGCCTCGCCGCCGATCCCGGCGCCGCGCGACGCCCAGGTGCCGCCGCCATACGGGGTCGCGTCGGTGTCGCCGAGCAGGACGCGCACGCGCGCCGGGTCAACGCCAAGCGCGGTGGCAACGATCTGGGCTAGGACGGCCTCGGTGCCCTGCCCCTGCTCGGTCACGCTCGCCTGGCAGATGACCGAGCCTTGCGCATCGAAGCGGACCGTGGCGCCGTCTTGCGCGGAGATGCGCGCGCCGCCGACGCCGTAGAACGCCGGCCCCGGGTTGGTGATCTCGATAAAGCTCGCGAGCCCGATGCCGCGATAGATGCGCTGCCCCCGCAGCGCCGCCTGCTCGGACCGCAGCGCCTCGTAGTCCATCATGGCCAGCAGTTTTTGCAATGACGCGTGGTGCGACAATCCCTCGAATTGCAATCCGGAGGGCGACGCGCACGGATAGGCGTCGTCGGCGATCAGGTTGCGCCGTCTTATCTCCACCGGGTCGAGACCGAGCCGGCTTGCGGCCAGGTCGACCAGTCCCTCGGTCACCGCGGTCGCGATCGGATGACCCACCGCGCGGTATTGCGACATGACAGCCTTGTTCTGGAACACGACCCGGCTGCGCGCCCGCACGTTCGGGCACGCATAGGGCGACCCGAACAGGTTGACGACCTGGTTCGCCTCGACCGCCGAGGTCCGCGGATAGGCCGAATACGGCCCAATCCCGGTCAGATCGTCCATCTCGAAGCCGATGATCGTGCCATCGCGCCGCACCGCCATGCGCGCATCCACCTCGTGATCCCTGGCGTGGATATCGGCGACGAAACTCTCCAGCCGGTCGGCGACGAACTTGCAGGGGCGCCCCAGCATGCAGGACAGCGCCGCCGTCGCGAGATCGTCCGGGTAGACGTGGATCTTGATGCCGAACGAGCCGCCGACGTCCCGGCACACCACCCGGACCTGCGCCTCCTCCAGGCCCAGATGCTCCGCGTACACGCTCTGCATCATGTGCGGCGCCTGGGTGCCCTGGTAGATCGTCAGCCGCTGCTCGCCGCGATTCCAGTCCGCCACGATCGCGCGCGCTTCGAGGGTGACGCCGGTGTGCCGGCCGAACCGGAAACGCGCCGCGACCACCGCATGCGCCTCCGCGAATGCCGCATCGACCTGGCCGGCGTCCAATTTGCGCTCGAAGGCCAGATTGTCGCCGAGCGCGGCATGGATCGGCGGTGCGTCGAGCGCGGCCAGCGGATCGGTGACCGCCGGCAGCTCCTCCCACTCGACCTCGATCTGCTCCAGCGCGTCCTCCGCGAGCGCCCGGCTCGTGGCGGCGACCGCGGCGACCGGCTCGCCCTGCCAGCACGCCCGATCCACCGCGAGCGGATGCTGCGGCGCCGATTTCAGTCCCTTCATGTGTGCGAGCACGCCCACCCAGGGCGTGCAGACCGCCTCGAGGTCCCGCCCCGTCACCGCCGCAGCCACGCCGGCGCACGCAAGGGCGGCGCGCACGTCGATGCGGACGATGCGGGCATGCGCGTACGGGGACCGCAGGAAGGCCACATGCAGCATCCGCGGCAGCACGATATCGCTAGTGTATTGGCCGCGCCCCTGGGTCAGCCGGGCAAGGTTCGGCCGCGGGATGGCGCGACCGATGTAGGAGTTCGGCCGATCGAGCGGCGAAAGCGCTTCGTTCACCGCGCGCGAGCCTGGGCTGTCGTCTGCACCGCATCGACGATCGCCTGGTAGCCGGTACAACGGCAGTAATTGCCGGAGAGGTGCTCGCGGATCGCCTCGCGGCCCGGCACCCCGCCTCGCCGCAGCAGATCGAGCGCCGCGATCAACATTCCGGGGGTGCAATAGCCGCACTGCAGCGCATTGCGCCGGGCGAACTCGGCCTGCAGGTCGGCCGCCTCGCCGCTATCCGAGACGCCTTCGATCGTCTCCACCGCCAGCCCATCCGCTTGCACCGCGAAGACCAGGCAGGCCCGCACGATCTCGCCGTCTAGCCGGACCGTGCAGGCACCGCACACGCCGTGCTCGCAGCCGAGATGCGTCCCCGTGAGCCCGAGCCCGTCGCGCAGGAAGTCGGCGAGATGCGTCCGCGGTAGGACATCGGCGCAAACCGCTTCCCCGTTCACCACCAGCTCGATCGGGACGGGCGCGGTCACGGCCGCATCCCGCCCACGACCCGGCGCAGCAGCACGCGCGCCAAGTGCAGCCGGGTCGCCGCCGACGCTTGCAGATCGTCATGCGGCACCAGGTCGTCCGCCAGCGCCAACTCCGCCGCTTCCAGACCGTGCTCCACCAGACGGGCAGCGGCGCCGCGCGCCAGGAGCGCCACCGGGCCGGCCGAGAAATAGGCCAGGCGCAGCGAGCTGAACCGTTGGCCGTCCATTTCGCCCTGGGCGGCAAGGCCGATCATCGCGTAATCCCCATTGCGCCGTGCCAACTCGGCAAAGCCGGCGCAGGCGCCGGGGCCTGGCAGATCGATCTCGACCGCGACCAGCAACTCGTCGTGGGCCAGCGCGGTGGCGAACAGGCCGGTGAAGAAACTCCCGGCTGGTATGCTGCGCCGGCCGCGCGCCGTGCTCTCGGCGATGATCCGCGCATTCAGCGCGAGCATGCAGGCGGGCAGCTCGGCCGCCGGGTCGGCGTTGGCGAGGCTGCCGCCGAGCGTGCCGCGGCTGCGGATTGCGGGATGGGCAATATGCGCCGCCGCGCGGATTAGCAGCGGCGCGTGGGCGGCGACGTCCGGCGCGGTCAGCAACTCGGCGTGCCGGGTCAGCGCGCCGAGGCGCAGCGTGCCGCCCGCGACGCCGACGCCGCGCAACTCCGGCAGCCGGAAAATATCGATTAGCAACTCAGGCGCTGAGAGCCGCAGGTTCAGCGCGGGCACCAGGCTCTGCCCGCCAGCGATCGGCTTGGCCGCCTCGCCATGCCGCGCCAGCAGGTCGAGCGCCTCGCCAAGCGTCTGCGGCCTGGCATAGCTGAACGCGGCTGCCTTCATGCACATCCTCCCAAGGCCAGCATTGGCCTGCTTGGCCACCCGTCAAGCCCCGGCTACGGTCCGCTCGATCGACGCCGGCTCACCGATCAATCCCGTCGCGACTAATAGCCTGTTATTCGCTGATTTGACCCACAGACGGCCGGCGCTGCCCAAAGCGTGGGCACATCAGTGGCGTTGGGAAGGGTTCCGGATTTCAATTCTCAAAACTGCGTGCTCCATTGGCCTGGCATACTAATTGCTAACTTTGCGCCCAGCCGCGCCGCGGCACGTTGGGGAGATCGAGTATGCAAACGAGACGGACTTTATTGCGGTCCGCTAGCTTCGCGGCGATCGCTGCGGCGGCGTCGGTAACGACCGGCCTGCCGGCGAGTGCCCAGACCAGCCAGCCCGCGCAGCCGACCGAGCCGGTCAAGATCGGCATCCTGCACAGCCTGTCCGGCACCATGGCCATCAGCGAAACCACGCTGAAGGACGTCATGCTCATGCTGGTCGACGAGCAGAACCAGAAGGGCGGCGTGCTCGGCCGCAAGATCGAGGCCGTCGTCGTCGACCCAGCCAGCAATTGGCCGCTGTTTGCCGAAAAGGCCCGCGAGCTCATCACCGTCGACAAGGTCTCAGCCGTATTCGGCTGCTGGACGTCAGTGTCGCGCAAATCCGTCCTCCCGGTCTTCGAGGAGCTGAACAACATCCTGTTCTACCCCGTGCAATACGAGGGCGAGGAGAGCAGCAAGAACGTCTTCTACACCGGCGCGGCGCCAAACCAGCAGGCGATCCCCGCCGTCGACTACCTGATGTCGGAAGAGGGCACGCAGCGCTGGGTGCTCGCAGGCACCGACTACGTGTATCCACGCACCACCAACAAGATCCTTGAAGCGTACTTGAAGTCCAAGGGCGTCAAGGACGAAGACATCATGATCAACTACACGCCGTTCGGTCAGAGCGACTGGCAGACGATCGTCTCGGACATCAAGAAGTTCGGCTCCGCCGGCAAGCCGACGGCCGTGGTCAGCACCATCAACGGCGACGCCAACGTGCCGTTCTACAAGGAGCTGGCCAACCAAGGCATCAAGGCGACCGATATCCCGGTCATCGCCTTCAGCGTCGGCGAAGAAGAGCTCGCCGGCATAGATACCAAGCCGCTGGTCGGCCATCTCGCCGCCTGGAACTACTTCATGAGCGTCGATACGCCCGAGAACAAGGCGTTCATCGCGAAGTGGCACGCGTTTACCAAGAACGACAAGCGCGTGACCAACGACCCGATGGAAGCCGCCTATATCGGCTTCAACATGTGGATCAAGGGCGTCGAGAAGGCCGAAAGCGTTGACCCGGCCAAAGTGATCCCGGCGATGATCGGGGTTTCCGTGCCCAACCTTTCGGGCGGCTACGCGGCCATGATGCCGAACCATCACATCACCAAGCCGGTGCTGATCGGCGAGATCCAGGGCAACGGCCAGTTCAACATCGTCTCGCAGACGCCGGGCCTGATCGTGGCGCAAGCCTGGTCGCCTTACCTGCCGGGCTCGCGCGACCTGATCGCCGACTGGTTGCCGCCACTGTCGTGCGGCAACTTCAACGTCAAGACCGGCAAGTGCGGCGGCGCCGGCAGCTAGGCTGATCCCGGGCCTTCGCCGGTTTCGTCCGGCGGAGGCCCGGTTCGCCGATCATCGCATGCGCATTCTGCTGATCCTCCTGCTCTTGCTCGCGGTGCCAGCCCGCGCGCAGACGCC
Organism: Acetobacteraceae bacterium; assembly: GCA_965276815.1. GTDB lineage: Bacteria > Pseudomonadota > Alphaproteobacteria > Acetobacterales > Acetobacteraceae > JAVVHH01. The sequence goes on from CBDIBE010000009.1 coordinate 228,026, forward strand.
CCTGGCGTCGAACTCGTTCAACGATATCGCCCATGGGGTCGAGGCGCTCGCCGCCTCGGGCGATCCGCGTGCCGTCGAAATACTCGGCGCCCTGCAGAGCGGGCATCTCTTCGTGGGCCCGGACAACGCGCTGTTCATCAAAGACGAGTCGGGCAAGGTCACAAACGCGCAGAGCGGCGAGGCGGCCCCGGATGCGGCGCCGTTGCACCCGGTCCGGGTCAACAATGCGGTGCGCCGGGCCGTCGATGCCGCGATGGGCGGCCTGCGCCTCTTTGCGCGTGACCCAGCTTCCCGCGCGGCAGCGGCCGAAGCCGTCTTCAAGTCGCGCGAGATATCCCTGATCCCGGCGCTGAACCGCGCGATCGGGCAAGAAACGGACAGCCACGTCCGCGCGGTGATGGAGCAGGCCCGCGCCGCCGCCGTGCTGAGCAATCCCGACGCCAGCCAGGCCGACAAGCTCGCCGCGATCCCGGTCATGAGCGCACGCGGCGACCTCGACGCGCGCTCACTGCTGGATTCCCTCTCCGGCCAGACGCCGGCTGTCGCGGCCGCCACCGCCAGCGCGGTCAGCAGCATTGACCGCTCGTTGCAGCTTTGGAACCTGCTGCAAGGCGCCTTCTACGGGATCAGCCTGGGTTCGGTGCTGTTGCTCGCGGCCGCCGGCCTCGCCATCACCTTCGGAGTCATGGGGGTGATCAACATGGCGCATGGCGAGATGGTCATGATCGGCGCTTATGTGACCTTCAGCGTCCAAGAAGTCATCCGCGCGCACTTCCCGTTCCTGTTCGGCGCCAGCTTGTTCATCGCAATCCCGCTCGCCTTCCTGGTTTCCGGCGCGATCGGCATCGTGATCGAGCGCAGCATGATCCGCTTCCTCTACGGACGGCCGCTGGAGACGCTGCTGGCGACGTTCGGCCTGTCGCTGGTGCTGCAACAGGCGGTGCGCACGATATTCGGGCCGACCAATCGTGCCGTCGGCACGCCCGATTGGATGAGCGGCGCCGGCATGGTCGGCCAGCTCACGCTCACCTACAATCGGTTGGCGATCATCGTGTTTTCCGTCGCCGTGCTGTTCGCGCTGATGGCCGTGCTGCGTTACACCCCGCTCGGGCTGCGCATGCGGGCGGTGACGCAGAACCGGCGCATGGCGGCGGCCATGGGCATTCGCACGCCGTGGATCGATGCGCTGACCTTTGGGCTCGGCTCGGGCGTCGCCGGCATGGCCGGCGTGGCGCTGAGCCAGATCGACAATGTCAGCCCGAATTTGGGTCAGGGCTACATCATCGACAGCTTCATGGTCGTGGTCTTCGGCGGCGTCGGCAATCTCTGGGGCACCGCCCTGGGCGCGCTGACTTTGGGCGTGGTCAACAAGTTCCTCGAGCCGGTCGCCGGCGCGGTGCTCGGCAAGATCGTCGTCTTGGTGCTGCTGATCCTGTTCATCCAGCGGCGTCCGCGCGGCATGTTTCCGTTGCGCGGCCGCGCGGTCGAGACATGACCGGCGCGACCCGCTTCGTCCTGCCGATCCTCCTCGGCGGCGCGCTGCTGATGGCGTTCCTGAACCTCGGGACCGCGCCGGGCAGCCCGGTGCACGTCTCCACCTACGCCGTCTCGCTCACCGGCAAATATCTCTGCTACGCAATCCTGGCCCTGGCCGTGGACCTGGTCTGGGGCTTCGCCGGCATCCTGAGCCTCGGACACGCCGCGTTCTTCGCGCTCGGCGGCTACGGCATGGGCATGTATCTGATGCGCCAGATCGGCAGCCGCGGCCAATACGGCAACGCCGAATTGCCGGACTTCATGGTGTTCCTCAACTGGAAGGAGCTGCCCTGGTACTGGCACGGCTTCAACTTCTTCCCGTTTGCCATGCTGATGGCGATGCTGGCGCCAGCGATCTTGGCGGGCGTGTTCGGCTGGCTCGCCTTCCGCAGCCGAGTCACCGGGGTCTATCTGTCGATCATCACGCAGGCGTTGACCTACGCGCTGCTGCTTGCCTTCTTTCGCAACGACATGGGGTTCGGCGGCAATAACGGGCTGACCGACTTCAAGGAGCTGCTCGGGGCTCCGTTATCGGCGGATCAGACACGCTGCGGGCTGCTGATCGCCACCGCGATCCTGCTCAGCGCCCTTTACCTCCTCGCGCGCTGGCTGACCCGGTCGCGCTTCGGCATGGTGCTGGTCGCGGTGCGCGACGCCGAGAGCCGCACGCGATTCCTCGGCTACCGGCCGGAAAGCTACAAGCTCGTGGTTTGGGTCGTCTCGGCGGTCATGGCCGCACTCGGCGGCGCGCTGTACGTCCCGCAAGTCGGCATCATCAACCCGAGCGAGTTCGCGCCGGCCAACTCGATCGAGGCCGTGATCTGGGTCGCAGTCGGCGGCCGCGGGACGCTGTATGGGGCGATGCTGGGAGCCGTCCTGGTCAACTTGGCCAAGACGATCTTCACCGGGCAGTTCCCAGATTTCTGGCTGTTTGCGCTCGGTGGCTTGTTCATCTTCGTCACGCTGTTTTTGCCGCGCGGCATCGTTGGGCTGCTGCGTGCGCCCAAGCCGATCGAACCGGTACCAGAGGTGGTCTCAGAGGAAAGCGGCGTGCGCGAGGCGACGCCATGACGGCCATCGGCGCCGCCACCGACACCATCCTCTACGTCGACGGGGTCACGGTCAGCTTCGACGGGTTCCGGGCGCTCAACAATCTATCGCTCGTGCTGGCGCCCGGCGAAATGCGCGCGGTCATCGGCCCGAACGGCGCCGGCAAGACCACGATGATGGACGTGATCACCGGCAAGACGAGGCCGGACAAAGGCGAGGTCGTGTTCGCGGCCGATACCGACCTGACGCGGCTCGACGAACCGGCCATCGCCCAGCTCGGCATCGGCCGCAAGTTCCAAAAACCCACCGTGTTCGAGATGCACACGGTCTGGGACAACCTGCTGCTCGCGCTGGCCGGCGACCGGCGACCCTGGTTCACCCTCGGCGCCCGCGTCTCGGCCACCGAGCGCGAGCGCATCGGCGCGATCCTGGCGACGACCCGGCTGGCCGAGCACCGGCGCCGCCGCGCCGCCGACCTCAGCCATGGGCAGAAGCAATGGCTCGAAATCGGCATGCTGCTGGCCCAAGAGCCGCGCCTGCTGCTGGTCGACGAGCCCGTCGCCGGCATGACCGACGCCGAGACCGAGCAGACCGCCCATCTGCTGCGCGAGATCAACCAGACCCGCAGCGTCGTCGTCGTCGAGCACGACATGGCCTTCGTCCGCGCCCTGGGCGTGAAGGTGACGGTGCTGCACGAAGGCTCCGTGCTCAGCGAGGGCTCGATCGATTCCGTCAGCGAAGACCCGAAAGTGGTTGAGGTGTATCTTGGCCGGTGAGCTCGACGTCGAGCGGGTGGACCTGCACTACGGCGCCGCGATCGCGCTCCGCCGCGTCTCGCTGCAGGCCAAGATCGGCCAGGTCACCTGCCTGCTCGGCCGCAACGGCGTCGGCAAGACCAGCCTGCTGCGCGCGATCACCGGCGCCCACCCGGTCAGCGCCGGGCAGATCAAGTGGGAGGGCGCCGACATCACCCGCCTGCCGATGCACGAGCGCGCCAAGCGCGGCATCGCCTGGGTGCCGCAGGGCCGCGACATCTTCCCGCTGCTGACCGTGCGCGAGAATCTGGAGACCGGTTTCGCCGTGCTGCCGCGCGGCCAGCGCCGGATCGACGCGGAGATCTTCGATCTGTTCCCCGTGCTGCGCAGCATGCTGCGCCGCCGCGGCGGCGACCTCTCCGGCGGCCAGCAGCAGCAGCTCGCCATCGGCCGCGCCCTCGTCATGAAGCCCCGCCTCCTGGTGCTCGACGAGCCCACCGAGGGCATCCAGCCCAGCATCATCAAAGACATCGGCCGCGTCATCGAGCTGCTGCGCAGCCGCGGCACCATGGCGATCCTCCTCGTCGAGCAATACTTCGACTTCGCCCGCGCCCTCGCCGACCACCTCTGCATCATGGACCGCGGCGACATCGTCCTCGCCGCTCCCCCCAACGACCTAAACGAAACCGAAGTCCGCCGCCACCTCTCCGTATAGCAACCCACCCCCCACAGTGCTGCGAGCCGACCGCAGCCGCGTAAATTCCCGGAGCCAAAACCCGGAAGCATCGCCGCAAATCCATGCCGACCGCGCCAACCCGATCGCTAAGCTTCAGTGAGACCCGCTCGCAATCGCAAGCAACGCCGGGTAGCGTCACCGTCAGTGTCTCAGGCTCTGCCCTTAGACCACCGCGCCCCCCAAAGTGTCAGCGCTAACACCGTTAGTGGCCGAAACTGTCCGGCGGGTTTCGGCTGGTGCCCAGTAGCAAGTGACCCAGTGTCACCTCGTTCGAGGGCGTCTCGTGAGAGCATCGCTTGCTCCGATTACCCGCCCTCAACCTGCCGACGCTGCTCTCTCAACCCCTTCAGGACCGCAGTCAGCCGCGGGATCTCCGCCGAGTCAGTCGCCCGCGCCAGCTCCCCTCGCAGTACGTAGGCCTTCTTGTGCTGCCGGTTCGGCACCCGCATGCGGTTGCGGCCGATGATCACACCCGTCACCTCGCCGATCTCGAAATACCGCTTCTCCTTGTGATAGGTCAGACCCCGGCTGTGGATCTGCTTCTTGATCTCCCAGACGACGCTCTCCGGCACGACTGGGCCCGAGATCGTGATGTCGTCGATATAGACCGACATCTTGCATCCGGCGTTCGTCGCGATCTCCGCAATCTTCAGCCACATGTTGTAGAAAGCAAAGAATGACAGTATGGGGCTGGCCTTGCTGCCGGTCGCCAAGTGCCCGTTGACGGTCAACAGATTGGCGAGGATGGACGCAACCTCAGGGCTACACTCCATTACGCGATAGAAGAACCAGAAAACCCGGTTGCTCGGCGTCGTCGGGAAGTAGGTCTGGATGTCCAGCTTGCGAATTTCCTGCGCGCCGGAGTGATAGGCGGCATTGGAGACGTAGGAACGTGCCTTCACCGGGCAGAACAGAAAATCCGGCGGCTCTATACGGCTTAGGAGCTTTCCCACCCGCGCGTGAAAGGGGTGCAGCGGGCCGCGTGGCTCCTGGATAGTACGCCTCTTGACGCGGCCGTTCGTCTCGCTGACATGCTCCCGCTTACTATACGGCCGTTCCATCACGAGCAGATCGTCCAGCCCCGCCCTGTTCAGCCCGAATATCGCGGCCAGCTTTGCCGGCGAACGCACCCGGTAGAGCCGGGACTGGTTGAGCGGGTGGCGTGGCCTAAGCCTGTTCGACATCTCGCCCCGACCGCGCCGCGATGAATTTCAGCAATGCGAGCACCTTTCCTGAAACGAAGGTTTTCGTGCGACTAGCGGTTATCCCGTCGTCCAGGTGTTCGGAGAAGAACATGATCGACGACATCGGGATGGAGAACTCGCTCGCGTATTTACGCAGGATCTGCAGCGACGGCTCTTTCGTCCCCTTCTCGATCTCCGACAGGTAGGACGGCGATATCTCAAGAGCGGCCGCGACTTCGCGCTGCGACTTGTCGTGAAACACCCGGATCATCCGCAAGGCTTCGTTCAACATAGGTCTCCCTTTCGGAGCCGGTTCAGGGAGTTGGAAAACTGGGCCTTGGCTTTCAGTGCCTCTGGAAAATCCGCGCTAGCTCGTAGAATGCCCGAGCCACAGCGATGACCGCCTTTAACACCAGCGGATTGCAGAGCCAGCGAAACCAGCCCTCTTTTGACGCAACCCGCTTTCGCCCCCGTCGTCTATCAGCCTCTGACCACTTCAAAGTCATTGGTTTCGCCTCCATCACGCCACGGCAGGATGCCGGGCGCCGCCAAGACGGAGTGCAGGAACGACAACGTTTAAGCCCAGAGTTCCTATGGGCGCGGCGGTCCGCATCGCCGCGCCCCGCCCGCGCTCGACTGCGCTGACGGTGGTAGAAGGCCTCCCGGCCCTCCGCGAGCCGGTCACCCGGCCCTGTTCATGGCGGCTCATTCCCCTCAGTGGCTGACGAGTTATGGATGGGCCTCCCGTCCGAGTCGGATCAAGGAAAAAGTTTGCTGCCAGCGAACTTAATTTGCTTGACAGCGATGAAATTGGATCACTCCGAGTCGCGCCCTGCCTTGACGATCTGAAGGCGACATGCGTCCCTCCCGGCCATGGTAAGGAATTTGAAATCTGGACTGTTTGGCGGTGTCCTTACGTTAGTGGCTGCCTGCAGCGCCTCCGCATCCCACGCTGCTGACAGAAGAGATCGACTACGAGGTCGATGTAATCCGCACCGCCGTTGCCCCGCAGGCCTTGCGCGAGGACGACGTGGACAACCGGCTGCTCGAATTGGGGCTGTGCTCGGCTTGCGCCGGCAACGTCGCTGCGTTTTATGTGCGGCAGCCGCGCTCTCCGTGCGCCCAGCTGGCGCGCTCGGCGCTGGAGGGCAGCCCGGACGCCCTGCGGCAGCTCCAAGCCGATCCGCCGTTCTGCCGCTTTTGGAGGTAGCAGGGGCGCTGAGTGTGATGCGGCGCGGCGCACGGTAGTTACCCGGCTGAATGCTAGATTAAGAACCCCTCTTTCAGATCAGGTGCCCCTCCGCACCCCACCAACACCCTGGCACCAATGCGGTCATTCTGGCCCACCCTCGACCTCTCCAAAGCTGCCGACATAATCTCCCGCCAGCACGACCCTCCGACATCACTCCCTCTCGCCGAACTCTCCCGCGTCCTCGCCCGCCTACGCCCAATCGGCTGGATAATCCCCGCGCAAAACCGCCCGCCGGAACGAACTATACGGCCAATCGCCCGCACACGCCGCCAGCCAATGCTTGACCGGATTGAAATGCACATAGTCAACATGCCGGGCGAAATCCCGGGCGTCGCGTACCGTGTGCTCCCAAAACCGACGCTGCCAAATCCCCCGCTCGCCCTTGCCGGCACGGGACGCCGAGCGGATCTCGGCGGGAGCGATCGCCGCCGAGAAGCCGCGCTTGATCAACGTCCAGCGCAACGAAAACCCGCAGTCGCCCTCGGGCAGCGTCCACACTGCATGCAGGTGCTCTGGCAGCACCACCCACGCATCAATCTGAAACGGATGCAGGTGCCGCGTTCGCGCCACCGCCGCGCGTAATGCGTCGACTTCGCGGACCAGCAAATCGCTGCGCCGGTCGGCCAACGCCACGGTGAAGAAGTATGTGCCGCCGGCAATGCGGTTGCGGCGATAGTTGGGCATCTGTCAATTGCACCGGCATGTCACCCGGCCGGAGCATCGCACCCTCCGGTGGGGTGCAACAGAGCACCCCACCCTACACCCGAGCGTCCGTATTTGGCAGCAAACAAGCTCTGCGGAACGACCTACATTCGCGCAGTCCCGCCGACCCGTCTTGCTCGGACCTGCGTCCCCCTTGCCAACCCCCACCCCGATATGTTCCCTTTCCGTTCGTGCTCCCACCCCCCGCCCTCCAAATCGCCGACCGACTCATCACCACCCTGATGATCCTGCTGCGCGCCGTCGCCCCCCAGGCCCCCACGCCAACCCTCCGCGAAGCCGCCAAGCAAACCCTCTTCTTCCGCCTCACCCGCCTCGTCACCCACCTCATCCGCATCAGCAACTTCGGCCTCCCCGCCCCGGCCAAACCTAAGCCCGCCCCCCAAGCCCCCGACCAAGCGCCATCCCCCCGCCGCCCAACCCGCCCCGGCGCAACCGCAAGCCTCCCCCGCCGCCCCGGCTGGCTCCTTGCCGCCCTGCCCGAGATCGCCCCCTCCATCGCCGCCGGCCTCCAAGCCCTCCTCGCCGACCCGGCCATCGCCCCCCTCCTGCAAACCGCCCCCTCCCTGCACCAGGCACTCCGCCCCCTCCTCCGCAGCCTCGGCCTCGTCCCCGCCCCGCCCACACCCACGGCCCCGTCCCCGCCAACCGCTCCCGCAACAAACCCCGCGGCGCCACCCCCTCGCCCGAGCCAGCCGCCGCCCCCCGCCCCCGCATCGAAATTCGCCCTCCTGGACTCCAGGCCTTTTCACGCCCCAACGAAATCAGCGCTGAACCGACCCGTCCCTCCCGCCCGAAACCGCACTTCAAGCCGAGCCACCACCCAACGCCAGCCTAACTGCCCGAGACCTTGCCTACGTGGTAACAAGCAGCTTTTGAAAGCCCGGAAATGGCGTCTCCAACCAAAGCGCAAGCCGCCAACACCGCCGCCCGAACCCGCAAAACCCCGATGAACAGCCCCCCAACGCCCGCGCAGCGCGCAACTGCGAGCGCCGCCGCCCCGCCCCGCGCCGCAACCCGGCGCGCCCCTCAGCGCTGACCGGAGCCTTGCACCAGCGCGCCCGCGGCGCCCTCCGCCTCTCCTTCAAGCAACGCGACGGCGCCACCGTGCTCGATCGCCTGCGCCAGGAAGGTTGCCTCAAGGCCCGCTTCCCCCGCCGCGAGCCCGGCGCCTGGACCGGCGCCGTCACCCTCAACAGCTCCGGCGGGGTCGCCGGCGGCGACACCCTCGCCCTGCGCCTCGAAGCCGGCCCGGCCACAAGCGCAACCATCGCCTCCCAAGCGGCCGAACGCTTCTATCGCGCGCTCCCCGGAACCCATGCCGCCGTCACCACCGAAATCGCCGTCCAGCCCGGCGCAAGGCTGGAATGGTTGCCACAGGAAACCATCCTGTTCGACGGCACGGCCATGCGCCGGCGCCTCGCCATCGATCTGGCCCCCGGATCCTGCTTCCTCGGCGTGGAAACCCTGATCTTCGGCCGCACCGCGATGGGCGAGACCGTCCAAAACGCCGCCATCGACGACCTGATCGAAATCCGCCGCGGCGGCCGCCTCATCCTGCATGACCGCATCCGCTTCAGCGGCCCGGTCGCCCCGGTTCTGGCCCGCGCCGCCAGCGCCGCCGGGTCCTGCGCCGCCGCAACCGTCGTGCATGTCGCGCCGGACGCCGAAACCCGGCTCGACCCCGTCCGCCAAGCCCTCGCCGCGCACGACGCCGGCGCCTCCGCCTGGGACGGTATGCTGCTCGCCCGCATCGTCGCGCGAGATGGCGCGTGCCTCCGCCAAGCGGTCGTGGCAACATTGCACGTCTTGCGCGACGGCCGCCCATTGCCGCGCGTCTGGCTGTGTTGAGGACCGATGAACCTGACCCCGCGTGAGAAAGACAAGCTGCTCATCGCCATGGCCGCCAACGTCGCCCGGCGCCGGCTCGAGCGCGGCGTCAAGCTCAACCACCCCGAGGCCATCGCCCTGATCTCCGATTTCGTCGTCGAGGGCGCCCGCGACGGCCGCTCCGTCGCCGACCTCATGGAGGCCGGCGCCCAAGTGCTGACCCGCGACCAAGTCATGGAGGGCATCGCCGAAATGATCCACGACGTCCAGGTCGAAGCGACGTTCCCGGACGGCACCAAGCTAGTCACCGTGCACGAGCCGATCCGATGAGCACGGGGCCGATGATCCCCGGCGAAGTCCTCACCGCCGGGGGCGAGATCGAGCTGAACGCCGGCCAACCCCAAACCCGCATCACCGTCGCCAACACCGGCGACCGGCCGGTGCAGGTCGGCAGCCACTACCATTTCGCCGAAACCAACCCGGCGCTGCACTTCGACCGCGCCGCCGCCCGCGGCCAGCGCCTCGACATCGCCGCCGGCACCGCCGTCCGCTTCGAGCCGGGGCAGACGCGCGAAGTCGTTCTCATCCCATTACGGGGCCGGCGGGTCGTGCAAGGCTTCCGGGGTGACGTGATGGGCGCGCTGTAGATGGCCCGCATTCCCCGCAGCGCCTATGCCGACATGTACGGCCCCACCGTCGGCGACCGCGTCCGCCTCGCCGATACCGAATTGTTCGCCGAAGTCGAGCGCGACCTGTCCACCTATGGCGAAGAGGTAAAATTCGGCGGCGGCAAGGTAATCCGCGACGGCATGGGCCAGTCGCAAGCCGCGCAGTCCGAGGGCGCCGTCGACACCGTCATCACCAACGCCCTGGTCATCGACCATTGGGGCATCGTCAAGGCCGACGTCGCCATCCTGAACGGCCGCATCCAAGCCGTCGGCAAGGCCGGCAACCCGGATATCCAGCCCGGCGTCGACATCGTCATCGGCCCCGGCACCGAGATCATCGCCGGCGAGGGCAAGATCCTGACCGCCGGCGGCATCGACAGCCATATCCATTTCATCTGCCCACAGCAGGTGGAGGAAGCGCTCTCCTCCGGCATCACCACGCTGATCGGCGGCGGCACCGGCCCGGCCACCGGCACCTCGGCCACCACCTGCACGCCCGGCCCCTGGTACATCGCCCGCATGCTGCAGGCCGCCGAGGGCCTGCCGGTCAACCTCTCCTTCGCCGGCAAAGGCAACGCGTCACGCCCGGCCGCGCTGGAAGAGATGATCCGCGCCGGCGCGTCCTGCCTCAAGCTGCACGAGGATTGGGGCACCACCCCCGCCGCCATCCGCTGCGCGCTCCAGGTCGCCGACCGCTTCGACGTGCAGGTGATGATCCACACCGACACGCTGAACGAAAGCGGCTTCGTCGAGGACACCATCGCCGCCTTCGAGGGCCGCACCATCCACGCCTTCCACACCGAAGGCGCCGGCGGCGGCCATGCGCCGGACATCATCCGCGTCGCCGGCCTGCCCAACGTGCTGCCCTCCAGCACCAACCCGACCCGGCCCTACACGAGCAACACGCTCGACGAACATCTCGACATGCTGATGGTCTGCCATCACTTGGACCCAGCCATCCCCGAGGACGTCGCCTTCGCCGAAAGCCGTATCCGCCGCGAGACCATCGCCGCCGAGGATATCCTGCACGACATCGGCGCGCTCTCCATGATCTCGTCCGACAGCCAGGCGATGGGCCGGGTCGGCGAGGTGGCGATCCGCACCTGGCAGACCGCGCACAAGATGAAGCAACAGCGCGGCACGCTGCCGGGCGACGGCGCGGCCGACAATGCGCGGATCAAGCGCTACATCGCCAAATACACCATCAACCCGGCGATCGCGCAGGGCATCGCCCACGAGGTCGGCTCGATCGAGAAGGGCAAGCTGGCCGACCTCGTCCTCTGGTCACCTGCCTTCTTCGGGGTGAAGCCCGATCTGGTGTTGAAAGGCGGCATGATTGCCTCGGCGCCGATGGGCGATCCGAACGCCAGCATCCCGACGCCGCAGCCCGTGCACTATCGCCCGATGTTTGCCCAGTTTGGTCGCGCCATGCAGGCTTCTTGCATCACCTTTGTCAGCCAGGCGGCGCTCGATTTCGGCGTGGGCCACCAGCTGCACCTGGCCCGGCCGCTCTCCGCGGTCCGCAACACGCGCGGCGGGATCGGCAAGCGCAGCATGATCCTGAACGACGCGACGCCGGTGATCGAGGTCGATCCGGAGACCTATGAGGTCCGGGCTGACGGGGTGTTGCTGACATGCGAGCCCGCTCTCGTGCTACCAATGGCGCAACGCTACTTTCTGTTCTGAGGGAGGAACATAAATGGTTGCCATGCTACTATTTTCGGCAATGCTTCACGTCGCGACCGTCGCTCTTATCGCAGCGACCGTGCTGCCGTTCGTGTTCGAGAAAAACGGAAGCGAGTTGAACACGCAGGAGTTCGCCAAGGTCGCTGGCCTGTTCGGGCTTGCTGTGGGCGTGGTCGCCGCGTTGCTGCTGATGTTTTTCCACCCGCTGGGACGGTCCCTGCTCGGCGGCCTTGTGGTCGGCGTGATCGCCGCGGTGCTGCTCTCGCTGTTCACCGCCGTCCGGCCGCTGGCGCCGAGCCTGAGTGGCGGCCCGTGGCACTCGCGGCCGCATGCGCTGGTGTTCTACGGCGCGTTCGCGGTGCTGCAGGTGACGGCGTTCTGTTTCCTGATCGCGATGCTGGCCAGCCTGCCGCATTAGGCGGACTTGGGGTGCGTGCGCGAGAGGTATTGCCGGCCGGGTCGTGGCCGGGGGGCGATGAGCGCGGCCGGGTGCTGATCGACTTCGACCGCCGCCATCGCCGCCGCTTCACCTTGCGGACCGAGGGCGGCGAAGAGCTGCTGCTTGACCTGCCGCAAGCCGCCCGGCTGCGCGACGGCGACGGGTTATTGCTGGAGGGTGGCGGCGGCGTCGTCCGGGTCGTCGCTCAAGCCGAGCCCCTGCTCGACATCCATGCGCACGGCCCGGCCGAACTCATCCGCATCGCCTGGCACCTCGGCAACCGGCATCTGCCAGTGCAGCTCATGGGCGCACACATCCGCATCCGGGCCGATCACGTAATCGCCGAGATGGTCCGCGCCCTGGGCGGCCATGTCATGGAGGTCAAAGCGCCCTTCGATCCCGAAGCCGGCGCTTACGCGGGCGGGCATACCCACATCCACGACGACGAGCACGACCATTAGGCCTTCCCCCGCTGCCGCCGAGACCCTGACGAAACTTCTAACCTGGCTCTCGCCCGCCTTTCCAGTGGGCGCCTTTGCTTACAGCCATGGCCTGGAATGGGCGGTCGAGACCGGGGACGTCCGGGACGAGGCGATGCTGCGCGGCTGGATCGAGGACATCCTGCGCCACGGCGCCGGACGGACAGATGCGATCCTGCTGCGGCACGCTCACCGGGCCGAAGATAAGCCGGCGCTCGCCCGCATCGCCGAGCTGGCCGAGGCGGCGCAGCCGTGCCGGGAGCGGCGGGCGGAGACGCTTGGCCAGGGCGGCGCCTTCGTGCTCGCGGCGCAGGTGTGGGGTGCGCCGCTGCTCGACGGTCCTGTCCCGTATCCCGTCGCCTTCGGCGCACTCGCGCGGGCGCAGCGCGTCCCCGAGGACCCGGCCGCACTCGGCTTCCTGCACGCCTTCGCTGCCAACCTGATCAGCGCCGCAATCCGGCTGGTGCCGCTCGGGCAGACGGCCGGCCTGCGCACCCTTACCGCGCTCGAGCCCACGATCCACGCCGTTGCCACCGAGACAAAGACGCAGGGGCTCGACGCGATCGGCGGCGCGTGCTTTCGCTCCGACATCGCCGCCATGCGGCACGAGACGCAATATACGAGGCTGTTCCGCACATGAGCTCACCCAATGGACCGCTCCGCGTCGGCATCGGCGGCCCGGTCGGCACCGGCAAGACCGCGTTGATGGACGCGCTGTGCAAGCGTTTCGCGACCCGATTCGAGGTCGCCGCCATTACCAACGACATCTACACCAAGGAGGACGCCGAATTCCTCACCCGCGCCGGGTCGCTGCCGCCGGAGCGGATCATGGGGATCGAGACCGGCGGCTGCCCGCACACGGCGATCCGCGAGGATGCCAGCATCAACCTCGCCGGCGTGGCCGAGATGCGCCGGCGCTTCCCGTCGCTCGACCTGATCCTGATTGAAAGCGGCGGCGACAATCTGGCCGCGACTTTCAGCCCGGAGCTGGCCGATTTGACGATCTACGTCATCGACGTCTCCGCTGGCGATAAGATCCCGCGCAAAGGCGGCCCCGGAATCACCCGCAGCGACTTGCTGGTGATCAACAAGATAGACCTCGCCCCGCATGTCGGCGCCAGCCTCGAGGTCATGGACCGCGACAGTCGCCGAATGCGGGGCGAGCGGCCCTTCGTGTTCACCAATATAAAGGCCGGGATCGGCGTCCCAGAGGTCGAGATGTTCGTCGAGCGTTTCGGGGGCCTCGCTTCCTGATGGGCGACAAGGCCGCACGGGTTGCAGGTTACGTGGCCGAGGTCGCGCCGAAGACGCGATGGATCTTCGTCGAGATCGAGACCAAGTCCGGTCTCACCGGCGTGGGCGAAGCCAGCCTCAGCGGGCGCGAACGCGATGTCCTGCAAGTGGCCGGGCGCCTGGCCGAGCCCCTGTTCGCGGGAGACGCCGAGCCCGGGGCGCTTCCCGCCCCAACCGACCTGCCCGAAGCGGCCGCGGTCTCGGCGATCGATCAGGCGCTGTGGGACATTGCCGGGCAGCGCGCGGACCGGCCCGTCGCGGAGCTCCTCGGCGGCTTGAGGCGGGAGAGCGTGCGGCTCTACGCCAACATCAACCGCCGCACCGCCAACCGCAGCCCGGCCGGCTTCGCCGCCAGCGCGCGGGACGCGATCGCCGCCGGGTATTCGGCGATCAAGATCGCGCCGTTCGACGAGGTGAAGCCCGGCAATCCCGCACAGCCGATCGGACCCGGGTTGGATCGCATTGCCGCGGCGCGCGAGGCGATCGGGCCGGAGCGCGACCTGCTCGTCGACTGTCACTGGCGCCTGCTGGAATCCAGCGCCGCCGCCGTGATCCGGGCGGCCGCCGAGCAGCGCGTCTACTGGGTCGAGTGCCCGTTGCCTGAGAGAGACGAAAACCTCGACGCGCTGCGCCGCCTGCGCGGCCTGGCAAATGCGCGCGGAGTGCGGCTGGCCGGCTGTGAACAGGGGATCGGCGAGGCCGGGTTCGCGCCGTTCCTGCGCGCCGGCGCCTATGACGCCATGATGCCGGATGCGAAATATGTCGGCGGCCTCGCGGAAATGCTGCGTCTCGCGGAGGTGTTCGCGCAGGCAGGGGTCGCCTTCTCGCCGCACAACCCGACCGGCCCGGTCTGCCACGCCGCCAGCCTGCAAATCTGTGCCGCCGCTGCCAGTTTCGACCGGCTCGAGCTGCAATTCGACGAAACCCCGCTATTTGCCGCGCTGGCCGGCAACGCGCTGCCGGAGCCCTCCGGCGGCGCCTCGGCGCTCCCCAAGCGGGCCGGTCTGGGCGTGAAGCTCGCCGCCGAGGTGCTCCAGGGCTGCGAAATCACACGCTTCGAGCGGAACGCATGAGCCAGGCCATGACCAGCATGCGGCCGACCCGCGTGCGGTTCATGATCGTCGGCCTGCTGTTCATCACGACGGTCATCAACTACCTCGACCGCAGCAGCATCTCGATCGCCGCGCCGTTCATCGGTAGCGACCTGCACCTGAATTCGGTCCAGATGGGCCTCGTCTTCTCCGCTTTCGCCTGGGCGTATTCGCCGCTGCAGATCCCCGGCTCGTTGCTCGTCGACCGCATCGCCCCACGGCTGCTTTATCCGGCGGTCATCTTCGTCTGGTCGAGCTTCCAACTGCTGCTCGGCTTCGCGAGCGGGCTCACGCATCTGTTCCTGCTGCGCATGGGCCTCGGCGCCGCCGAAGCGCCGTCCTTCCCGATGAACAACCGCATCGTGACGAGCTGGCTGCCGGAGCGCGAACGGGCGATGGCAGTGGGGATCTATGTCTCCGGCCAATATGTCGGCCTCGCCTTTCTCACGCCCATCCTGGTCTTTCTGACCCAGAGCTTCGGCTGGCAGTCGATGTTCCTGGTGATCGGCGGCGTCGGCATCGCCTGGGCGCTCTGCTTCTTCCTCGCTTACCGCGACCCGGCCGCCTCGACCCGCGCCAACGCCGCCGAGCGCAACCTGATCCGCGAAGGCGGCGGCCAGGTGGACTGGGGCGGACCTCGCCGCGATACTGCCGCTCGACCCGTTTCAGCAGGACAGGCGTTCCGCAACCGCAAGCTCTGGGGCCTCCTGGTCGCCCATAGCTGCGAGACGGCGGCCAACTGGTTCTTCCTGACCTGGTTTCCGACCTACCTGGTGAAATACCG
The DNA here is from genome assembly GCA_965276815.1 of Acetobacteraceae bacterium. Taxonomy (GTDB): domain Bacteria; phylum Pseudomonadota; class Alphaproteobacteria; order Acetobacterales; family Acetobacteraceae; genus JAVVHH01. The sequence goes on from CBDIBE010000009.1 coordinate 243,529, forward strand.
GCACATCGAGTTCCTAAAAGTCGGGTTCCTCGCCACAACGCCGTTCCTCGCCGCCTATATTGGCGTGCTGCTGTCCGGGTATGTCTCGGATCGGCTGGTCAAGAGCGGCTATTCGCTCAGCTTCGCGCGCAAGACGCCGATCGTCACCGGGCTGCTGCTGGCAACCTCGATCATCGGCGCCAATTTCGTCGACAGCCCGGCGCTGATCATCACCTTCATGACCGTTGCCTTCTTCGGCAGCGGGCTGGGCGCGATCTCCTGGTCGCTGGTCTCTTCGATCGCACCGGTGAACCTCGTAGGATTGGCGAGCGGCGCGTTCAACTTCGTCGGCACCAGCATGGGGATCATTCTGCCGTTGGTAATCGGCTACTTGGTGCGCGGCGGCGATTTTGCGCCGGCACTCATCTTCGTGGGTTCGATGGCGCTGCTATCCGCCTTTTCGTATCTCGTGCTGATCGGCAAAGTGGAACGCATCGGCGGCTGAACATTTTGCAGGCAGAAGCTTAATTCGGCATCACTCGGCGGGGCTGGCAGGGGCGTGCACCGCATGTGCAACGGCCGGCGCGATGACCGCATATTTGTGGCAGGCGAACAGGATCACGGCCACGCCGAGATAACCGATCACGACCTCCGGCGAGCGGAACACGCCGATTCCTGGTCCAGCAGCGCGCAGTGTCCCGGATCGAGCTCAAACTCGTATGGGCGGGCCGGGACTTGGATCACGGCGGCTCCTGTGGCTGACTAGGCTAGTTGGGCAAAATCCGGGCCATCGGGAGACCTCGCCGTGCAATTATCGCCAGAAACGCTGGACGCGCTGATCGATGCGGCCGAACCGCTGCTGGGCATTCCGGTCGACCCGGCCTGGCGCGCGTCGATCCGCACGCATCTCGAAATCTCGCTGCGCCATGCGCTGACGGTCGCCAGCTTCCGGTTGCCCGACGAGTCCGAGCCCGCGCCGGTGTTCCGGGCATGATGGAGTGGGCCGGTGCCGCCGAGATTGCCGCGCGCGTTCACAGCGGCGAGTGGCGGGCGGGCGACGTGGTCGAGGCGGCGCTGGCGACGATCACTTCGCGCAACGGCACGCTGAACGCATTCACCGACATCACGGCCGAGCGCGCCCGGGCGCGGGCCGCTTCGATCGACGGGGGCGACAAGGCCGGAACGCTGGCGGGCGTGCCGTTCGCGGTGAAGAACCTGATCGACGTGACGGGGCTGCCGACGCGCGCCGGGTCGCGGATCAATCGGGACCGCGCGCCGGCGGCGGAGGACGCGACGTTGGTGCGGCGGCTCGAGGCCGCCGGCGCCGTGCTGGTCGGCGCGCTCAACATGGGCGAATACGCCTACGACTTCACCGGCGAGAACGCGCATGACGGGCCGTCGCGCAACCCGCACGACCCGGCGCGGATGACCGGCGGCTCGTCAGGCGGTTCGGGGGGCGCCGTCGCGGGCGGCATGGTGCCGCTGGCACTCGGCTCGGACACCAACGGATCGATCCGGGTGCCGGCGTCGTTTTGCGGTATTTTCGGGCTGAAACCGACCTATGGACGGCTCTCGCGGGCCGGCAGTTTTCCATTTGTGGCCAGCTTCGACCATCTCGGCCCCCTCGCCCGCTCCGCCGCGGATTTGTCGCTCGCCTACGACGCGATGCAGGGCTTTGACGCACACGACCCGGTGTGTGCTGACCGGCCTCCCGAGCCCACGCATCCCGCGCTCGGGCGCGGGGCGGAGGGGCTGCGGATTGCGGTCGCTGCCGGCTATTTCCGCCAGGGCGCGACGCCTGAGTCGCTGGACGCTGTGGCACAGATTGCCGCCGCTCTGGGCGTTACGGCGGAGATCGAGTTGCCGGAGGCGGCGCGGGCAAGAGCGGCGGCCTACGTCATCAGCACGACGGAAGGCGCGGCGCTGCATTTGGAGCGGCTGCGCAGCCGGCCCGCGGAGTTCGATCCGGACGTGCGGGACCGGCTGATCGCCGGCGCCCTCATTCCGGCCGCATTCGCGGTGCACGCGCAGAAATTCCGCCGTTGGTATCAGGAGCAGGTTCTGCGCCTGTTCGAGCGCGTGGACGCCATTATCGCCCCGGCCACGCCGACGACGGCGCCGCTGATCGGCCAGAAGACCTTCGTTCTCGACGGGGAAGAAATGCTGGTCCGGCCCAATATCGGGATTTTCACCCAGCCGATCTCGTTCATCGGCCTGCCGGTCGTGGCCGTGCCGGTGCCAGGCGTCGGCATGCCGATCGGCGTCCAGGTGATCGCCCCGCCATGGCGTGAGGACATCGCGCTCCGGATCGCCGCCGACCTCGAACGCCGCGGCGTCGCCCGCGCGCCCCGGCCGGCGCTGTAGTCATGGAGATCAATCATCCCGAAGCCCTGGCCGAGCTCGAAGCGGCGTTCCGGCGCTATGAAACGGCGCTGGTGTCGAACGACGTGTCGACGCTCAATGCGCTGTTCGCGCCAGGCCCGAACACGATCCGTTACGGGATCGGCGAAAACCTCTATGGCGACGCGGAGATCCTCGCGTTCCGGCACGCAAGGCCCTCGGCTGGCTTGGCGCGGCGGCTGGACCGAACCGTGCTGACGACCTACGGGCGGGACTTCGGCATCGCCGCCACCCTATTCTATCGCGACACCACACCGGGCAAAATCGGCCGGCAAATGCAGAGCTGGGTCCGCTTGCCCGAAGGTTGGCGCGTGGTGGCCGCGCATGTCAGCCTGATCGATGCCTAGTCTCACCCGTGCCAGCGGCCGCCGCTGACGTTGAGGATCGTGCCGCTCACCCAGGCGCCGCCGGGTCCGGCGAGGTAGAGGCAGGCTTCGGCGACCGGCTCAGGGCCGCCGAAGCCAAGCGGATAGATCGCGTTTTCGGCTGCCATCTGCTCGGCGCTCATCGCTTCGCCCGTGTTGCCGGTCGGGCCAGGCGCCACCGCGTTGACCAGGATGCCGTGCCGCTCGAGCTGCTTGGCCAGCCCGATCGTCAGCCCGTTGATGCCTGATTTGGCCGCATTGTAGGCGACCGTCGTCGTCAGGTTCGCCCGCCGGCTGGCGACCGAGCTGATGAAAATGATCCGCGGCGATGCGCGCCCGATCATGTGCGGAATGACCGCCTTCGCGCACCACCAGGACCCCGACAGATCGGCATTGATCACCCGGCGCCAGTGCTCGTCCTCCAGCTCCCAAGCGCAGCCCGGCGGCGCGTCGAGACCGGCGCAACTGATCAGCACGTCGACGCCGCCAAACGCTTGGACCGTCGCAGCAGCCATGTGCCGCGCCGAGTCCGGATCGGTGATGTCCACGTGCACCGCGTGGGCGCCCTGCAGCGACAAAGCGAGCGCCGACGCTGCCTCGGCCTGGATATCGGCCAGCATCAGCGAGGCCCCGTTTGCCGCAAATGCCCGGGCGACGCACGAGCCGATGCCGCCCGCCGCTCCCGTCACGATCACGACAAGCCCAGCCAAAATCCCCGTCATCCCCGCCCTCGATTGTTCGACCCGGCGAAGCATGCGACGCTCGCGGCGTGAATGCGACCCTTCTCCTGCGCGGCGAGAGAGGACTGGTCGCGCGTGACGGCCGGGCCCGGGGCTGTTCTCGCGGCCGGGCCCGTGGCCGAATGCGGGGGCGAACGGAGATCAACCAGCAATGACGGCGATTTTTCTGGACTGCACCGACGACATGATCGGGCTATTTCACGAGGTCGGCCGGCCGGGCGACCCGGCGGTCAAGATCAACATGTCACCGGGTCAGCCGGCTGACGTGCCCGCGCTCATCGAGGGCTACAGCGCGGTTATCGTTGATCACACGTATTTCAGTGCAGAGTTGCTGGGTCGCTGCTCATCCTTGCGGCACATCGTCTTTCTCGGCACCGGCGCGTCCTCGTTCATCGATCTCGAGGCGGCGGGCCAACACGGGATCCAGGTGCACACGATCAAGGGCTATGGCGACACGACGGTGGCCGAGCACACGCTGACCCTGGCGCTCGCGGCTGCGCGGGAAGTGGTGCGGATGGATCGCGAGGTGCGCGCCGGGTTGTGGCGGCAGATCGCGGGGGTGCAGGTGCTGGGCAAGACGCTGGGCATCGTCGGGATGGGTGGGATCGGCAAGGAGCTGGCGCGGCTGGGAGGCGGGATCGGGATGCAGGTGATGGCGTGGAACCGCAGCCCGCTGCCCACGCCGCCGGCGCCTATGCATGAGCTGGAAGCGGTGCTGGAGGCGGCCGACATCCTGTGCATCTGCCTGGCGCTGAACGAGGGGACGCGGGGATTCGTGGATGGGGCAAAGCTGCGGCGGACCAAGCAGGGGGTGATTTTCGTCAATACCGCTCGGGCGGATATCGTGGATAACGACGCGCTAGTCGCGTTGCTGCACGCCGGCCACATCAGGCACGCCGCGCTGGACGTGTTCAGCCGCGAGCCACCGGACCCGGCCGATCCGATCCTCTCGGCGCCAAACGTGACACTGACCGCGCACGCCGGCTTCATGACGCCGGAGGCGACGATGACGATGCTGCGCCGGGCGCTGGATTTGGTAGTGGAGCACGATCAGTAGGCGTTAGGAATCCGCCAGGTTCTCTCGCAGCGTGCGGCCGCGATATTTGGTGCGGAAGCGGCCGCGGCGCTGCAGTTCGGGCACCAAAAGGTCGACGATCGCTTCGAGGTCGGTGGGGAGGATGACGGTGTGGCCGAGCATGAAGCCGCCGCGGCTGCCAGTGGCCTCGAAGATTTCTTCCAGCTTGTCGGCCATCTGCGCCGTCGACCCGGCGATCGTCTGTTGCCAGGAAGTCGCGAACCGGGCGCCGTGCTCGAAGAACTCGGTCCGGCTCATCTGCGTCTCAGCACCCAGTTCGTGGATCAGCTCATGCATGAACCCGGCCGGCGAGGCCTGCGAGGCGACGATCGCGTCGTGGACTTCTTTCAGCGTGAAGTGCTCCGGCAACGTCGAGAAATCGTAGCCGCAATTGTAGGAGAGGTAGGCGCCGATCGCTTCGGGCGGGATCGCGGTGAGCAGGGAGTCGCGGACAGCGTTGGCTTCGGCCGCGGTCTCGCGGACGACGATGGGGGTCTGCCAGAGGATGCCAACTTGCGCCGGGTCGCGGCCCAGCTCGGTTAGTGCGGCGTCGAGGGCGTGGCGCTGCTTGACTTGCAGGGACAGCGCCATGTCGGCGCCGAAGACGTGGTCGGCGACATAGGCGGAGGCGCGGATGCCGCGGGGCGAGCCGCCGGCCTGGATGAGCACCGGGCGGCCTTGCGGCGAGGGCGGGGTGTTGAGCGGGCCTTCGACTTTGAAGAAGCGGCCCTGGTGGCGCATGGCGTGGACTTTGGAGGGCTCGCCGACGCGGCCGGTGGCGTGGTCCCAGAGCATGGCGTCGGGCTCGGTCGCGTCCCAGAGTTTACGGCATACGTCGGTGAATTCTTCCATGCGTTCGTAGCGGGCGCCGTGCTCCATCAGCTCGTCGAAGCCGAAATTCGCGGCGTCGGAGCGGCGGGTCGAGGTGACGAGGTTCATGGCGATGCGGCCGCCGGTCAGGTGATCGAGCGAGTTCATCAGCCTGGCCGTGTAGTACGGGTGCATGAAGGTCGAGGAATAGGTCAGCCCGTAGCCGATATGCTTGGTCACCCGGGACATGGCGACCATGATCGGGTTGAGGTCCTGGCGCGGCCAGTTGACGCCCCATTCGACCGCGGCATCGCGAGAGCCGCGCCAGGTGTCGGGCACCCCGGTGCCGTCGCCGGAAAACAGCATGTCCAGCAGGCCGCGCTCGGCGGTGCGGGCCATGTCCTCGTACATCGCGACGTCCGGGAAGGTGCGGCCGGGCCAGGCGCCGCGCAGCCGCCAGCGGCCGCCCATGTGGGTGTAGGAGAAGTCGAAGCCGAGATGCATCTTTGCTTTGGCCATGGGGTGAACTTAGCAAGCGGGGTGCCAGCGGCCAGGGGTGGCGTCCCGCGGCCTAGGGGTGCAATGGTTCGCGCCTAAGCAAACAGGGGCCGCGCATGAGCGAACTCGTCACCATCCCCGCCCGCCGCGGCAAGGCGGCAACCATGATGTCGGGGCAGACGGTCAAGGTGATCAACACGCATGGCGAGCAGGTCGTCGATACCTGGGCGTTCCGCCGCGACGACATCGCCGAGTTCCTCTCCTGCGAGCACACCCGGGCCTCGCTGAAGCGGTTCATCCCGCGACCCGGCGACATCCTGGTCAGCAATCATCGCCGGCCGATCCTGACGCTGCTCGAGGATACGGCCGGGGGCATCCACGACATGCTGATGGCGGCCTGCGACCGGTATCGCTACGAGGAGCTCGGCTGCACCGAGCCGCACGACAATTGCACCGACAACCTGGCGCAGGGGCTGCGCGAGATCGGCTTTACCCCGCCGGAGACGCCGAGCCCGCTCAACCTGTTCATGAACATTCCCTGGACGAAAGGGGGTACACTGTCCTTCGAGGCGCCAGTTTCCACGCCGGGCAGCTACGTGATGCTGCGCGCCGAGATGGACCTGATCATCGCGTTTTCCGCCTGCCCGCAGGACATCCTACCGATCAACGGTACGGCCGGAAAGCCGACCGAAGCGCATTTCGTGATCGCCTGATGCGGGTCCTGGTGATGGGCGGCGGGGTCGTCGGCGTGACCACCGCCTACCAGTTGCAGCGCGACGGGCATGAAGTGGTAATGCTCGAGGCCGGTCCGGGCGTCGGGCAGGAGACGAGTTGGGGCAATGCGGGGATGATCGCGCCGGGTCATTCATTCGTCTGGTCGTCGCCGAAGGCGCCGGGGATCCTGCTCAAATCGCTGATCATGAAGGATCAGGCGCTGCGGTTCCGGCCGTCGCTCGATCCGCATCTATGGACCTGGTCGGCGCGGTTTATCGCCCAGTGCACGGCAGACCGGGCGCGGCGGAACACGCTCGTCAAGCACCAGATCGCCGCCTATTCGCAGCGTATTCTGCACGAGACGCTCGCGGCGGAGGTGCTGGAATACGACCGCAACGCACGGGGCATCCTGTATTTCTATCGCAGCCAGGCGTCGCTCGATCGGGGGGCGGCGCACATGCAGATCCTCGCCGATGACGGGCAGGAAATCCGGGTGCTGGACCGGGCCGGGGTGCTGGCGCTTGAGCCGTCGCTGGCGGTGCCGATCGCCGGCGGAGTGTATTGCCCGACCGACGAGACCGGAGATTGCAACAAGTTCACTTCGGCGCTGGCGGCGCTGTGCGCCAGGCGCGGGACGCAAATCCGGACGGGCGTGCGGGTCGCATCCTTCGAGACCGCGGGCGACATGGTGAACGGCGTGCGCACGGCGGAGGGCGAGCTGCTGCAGGCCGACGCGTATGTCATGGCGCTCGGAAATGGCAGCGCGGCGCTGGCGCGCAGCGTCGGGGTGTCGTTGCCGGTCTATCCGATCAAGGGCTATTCGCTGACCATTCCGGTGGGCAACCACGCGGCGGGGCCGACGCTCGGCTCGGTGGATGAGGATAATCTGGTAGCGATCTCGCGCTTCGGCGACCGGGTGCGGGTTACGGCGACGGCCGAGTTTGCAGGGTATGATCGCAGCCATAAGCCGGGGGATTTTGCGTTCATGGGCCGGGTGGTGCGGGAATTGTATCCGGACGGAGCCGATTATGACCGGGCCGAGATGTGGGCCGGGTTGCGGCCGATGACGCCGGACAACCTGCCGATCCTCGGGCGCAAGCGGCATCGCAATCTCTACTACAATACCGGCCATGGGCATATCGGCTGGACCATGTCGCATGGTACGGCGCGAATAGTGGCTGACATGGTGGCCGGCAAGCAGCCAGCGGTTTCGCAGTTGCAGGAGGCGGCGTAGGTGGACGGAACGGTGCGCAGCCCGGAATTTACCGATCTCGGCGTGCTGGATTGCACGCTGGACGCGGGGATCGCGCATCGGGCGGCGATCGGGCTGATCGTGCTGGCGACGGATCAGACGATGGAGCACGAGTTCCGGCACGCGATCCGGCTGGAGGGGGTCGGCGTGTATGGGGCGCGGCTCTACAACAGTGCCGAGATCACGCCGGAGACGCTGCGGGCGATGCGGAAGCTGATCGCGCCGGCGACGGAGCTGATCCTGCCGGGGCTGCCTCTCGACGTGGTGGCGTTCGGCTGCACCTCGGCCAGCATGACGCTCGGCGAGGATGTGGTATTCAAAGAAATCAAGCGGGCGCGGCCGGAGGTAGCGTGCACGACGCCGGTGACCGCGGCGCTGGCGGGGTTTGCGGCGCTGGGGGCCCGGCGGATTGGCGTGCTGACGCCCTACTCGGCCGAGGTGAACCGGACGGTGCGGGTTTATTTGGAGGGGCGTGGGGTCGAGGTCGCGGCGTTTGGGACGTTCGATAAGGTCGATGACCGGGAGGCGGCGCGGATCTCGCCCGGTTCGATCGAGGCGGGAATCGTCGCGTTGGCGCACGGGAGCCGGCTGGACGCGGTGTTCGTTTCCTGCACGAGTTTGCGGCTGTGCGAGCGTGTGGCGGCGATTGAGCAACGGGCGGGTATTCCGGTGACCTCGAGCGATCATGCGCTGGCTTGGCATTGCCTGCGGCTGGCAGGGGTTCAGGACGTGGTGCCGGGGTTGGGGCGGCTGTTCGAGCTCTGAGAAGAACCACCCTCACCCAACCCTCTCCCGCCAGCGGGAGAGGGCTTTAGCTCAGGAAAGATGAATTATGGCGCTGACGAACGCGGATTTTACGCTGCGGCGGTTTATCGAGCAGGTCGAGGCGCGGAATGCTGCCGATCTGTGGCGGCTGGCGTCGCGTATGTCGATTGAGCATGACGTGACGGCGCTGGCGATGGAGTTGGAGCGGGGCGGGCGGGGCCCGGTGCTGTGGTGCGACGACGTCGCCGGGTCGCGGTTTCCCGTGGTGGCCAATGTGTTCGGCAAGCGGGAGCGGTTTGCGCTCGGGCTTGGAGTGCCGGAGGAACGGCTGATCCGGGATTGGGGGGCGTACGGCGAGCGCCGGGTCAAGCCTGTGCTGTGCGAGAGCGGGCCGGTGCATGACGTGGTGATGACCGGGGCGGAGGTCGACCTCTCAAAGCTGCCGATCATGCTGCATTTTGAGTGCGACGCGGGTCGGTACATCACCAATGGGATCGTCGTGGCGCAGGACCCGGATACGGGGGTGCGGAATGCGAGCTTCCATCGGATGCAGGTGATGGGCAAGACGCGGCTGGGAACCAGCCTGCACAGCCGGCGCGACCTTTGGAACTACGCGCAGCGGGCGGAGGAGCGCGGCGAGGATATCCCGATCGCCATCGTGATCGGCGCGCATCCGACCTTCATCTATGGCGGGCTGTGGAAGGGGCCGATCAGCACCGACGAGTACGACGTGATCGGCGGCCTGATGGGGGTGCCGCTGGAGATCGCGCGCGGCATCACGGTGCCGGTGGAGCATCCGGTGCATGCGGAGATCGTGCTCGAGGGGCGGATACTCGCCAGAACGCGGGCGCCGGAGGGGCCATTCGCAGAATTCACCGGCTATGCTTCGGCGCGCTCGACGGAGCATGTGATCGAGGTAACGGCGGTCCTGCACCGGCGGGACGCGCTGTATCACGACATCATCCCGGGGATTTCGGACGAGCATACGATGCTGCTGGCGGTACCGCAGGAAGCGCGGCTGCTGAAGACGCTGCACGATCATTATCCAAATGTCACGGACGTGTCGTATCCAAAGTCGGGTACTTGCCGGCTGCACGCGTATATCTCGGTGCGACGGCCGGCGCCGGGTCTGGCACGGCTGGTCGCGGCGGCGGCGCTGGGCGACGATTTGAGCCTCAAGCTCGTGGTCGTGGTCGATGACGACGTGGACGTCCATAACGACAGCGACGTGCTGTGGGCGATGGCGACGCGGATGCAGGCAGACCCGGATATCGACGTGCTGCGGCGGGGGATGGGGGCGATCTTGGACCCGTCGAACGATAATGGGCTGACCGATAAGATGATCGTCGACGCGACCCGGCCGCATAAGGATTTTCCGGCGCGCCACACGCTCGACGCGGCTGCGGTGGCGCGAGCGCAGGCGCTGATTGCGGAGCATTATGGCTGAGGCGTTCTGGGCGTTTTCGCTGGCGGTCTATGAGCGGGCGGGTGTGTCGGCGGCGTGCATCGCGTTGCAGGACGCGTATGGGGCGGATGTCGATGTGCTGCTCTATGCGCTGTGGTGCGCCAGTCGTGGGCATTGTCTGGACGAGGCCGCGCTGCGGGCGGTGGATGCTGAGATCGCGGCTTGGCGGGAGACGGTAGTGCGGCCGATCCGGGAAGTGCGGCGGGCGCTGAAACCCCCTCCCCCGCCATTCGATACGGCAGCGGTGGCGGCGGTGCGGCGGGAATTGTTGCAAGCCGAGCTGCATGCGGAGCGGTTGCAGCAGGCAGCGATGGAGGCGCTGGGCGCGCCTTCAGGGACGGCCGACCCGACGGAGGCGGCGCAGCACAATTTAGCGCTGCTCGCGCACGTCGCTTGCATTGCGGAGGATGCGGCGCCGCTTGGGGCGCTGCTGCAGACATGGCGGGGATGAGCGCGGGGCGGATGCCGTGGTATGCCTGGGTGTGGCCGGTGCTGGCCTGCGCGGTGCTGGCGGCGGCGGTCGTCGCAGGCAAGAGCGGCGCGCTGACGGCGGTAGCGGGCGTCGTGCTGATCGGAACGGTGTTCGCGTCGGTTTACCACGCCGAGCTGATTGCGCATTGGGTGGGCGAGCCGTTCGGGACGCTAGTGCTGGCACTGGCGGTGACGGTGATTGAGGTGGCGCTGATCGTCTCGGTGATGCTCGGGCGCGGACCGGACGCGGAGACGCTGGCGCGGGACACCGTGTTTGCGGCAGTCATGATCATCCTGAATGGGCTGGTCGGGCTATCTCTGCTGATCGGGGGCGTGCACCACCACGAGCAGGGATTCCAGGCGCAAGGAGCGAACTCGGCGCTGGCGGTCTTGGCGGCGCTGGTCACGCTGACGCTGGTGCTGCCGAATTTCACGACCAGCGCGGCCGGGCCGGCGTTCAGCGTGTCGCAGCTTTGCTTCGCCGGCGTCGTCTCGCTGGTGCTGTACTGCACCTTCGTGTTCATCCAGACCGTGCGGCATCGCGACTACTTCCTGCCGGGGACGCAGTTGGAGGTGCATGAGGCCAAGCCACGGATCGGCTGGGCGCTGGCGAGCGTTGCGCTGCTGCTGGTGTCGCTGGTGGCCGTGGTGGGGTTGGCAAAGGCGATCACGCCGGCGGTGAGCGCGGCCGTCGAGGGGTTCGGAGCGCCAAAGGCGGTGGTGGGGATCGTGATTGCAGCCGTGGTGCTGATGCCAGAGGGGCTGGCGGCGTTGCGGGCGGCGCGGATGGACCGGCTGCAGACGAGCATGAACCTCGCACTCGGCTCGGCGCTGGCCAGCATCGGACTGACCATTCCGGCGGTGGCGGCTGTGTCGGTTCTGCTGGGGGCGCCGCTGGCCTTGGGGCTGGGACAGAAGGAGGAGGTGCTGCTGGCGCTGACGCTGCTGGTGAGCGTGATGACGCTGGGCACCGGGCGCACGACGGTGCTGCAAGGTGTCGTGCACCTGGTGATCTTGGCGGCGTTCCTGTTCCTGGCGGTGGTGCCCTAGTGGCAAATTGATGAAGCCGGGCGAGTAAAGCTTCTTGAGGTCGTCTTGACGTCCTTGTCAGAGAAGTTTGGTGACTGATTTCGTTTCGACAGTCGAGCGAGCAGCAATATCGTTTGCTCTTGAGCGCGGTGTTGGCCGCCGTGGCGAGCTTGACCAGGCCATCCTTGGCGGCCGGATCCGTCGCGATGGCAGCGGGAATGCGCTTGATCAGCCCGGCAAGCGTCTTGTGAAGGTCCACCGCGCCGTTGGCTGGTTGCGCCGGCCCACGATACCGCAGAGATGCCGTTGCCCCGCGCTGATGACTTCCATCGCCTCGTATGCTGGCAGGGATCTTGCTAGTCTGGCGGCAAGAGTGGAGGCGGCAGATGAGCACGGTGGTGTGGCAGTGGCTGGTGCAGCCGGGTTTCGTCCCGGTTCATTGGCTCGGCGTGGGCTGAACGTTTCGCATGTGGGATTGGGCGGCGTTCTTCCATTATCTGCAGAGCGGCTTTCTGCTCCAAGGGGCGGCGATCACGCTTGGGCTGTCGGTGGCAGCGATCTTGCTGGGGCTCGTTTGCGGGCTGACGGCGGCGCTGATGCGCATGTCGGCGCGCGCTTGGCTCAACCGGCCGGCGGCGTTTTATATTTGGCTGATGCGGGGCACGCCGGTACTGGTGCAACTCATTATCATCTATACTGGGCTACCGCAGCTTGGGGTCAAGTTCAGCGTGATCCAGGCGGCAGTGATCGGGTTGGGCGTCAATGAGGGCGCTTATCTCGCAGAAATCTTCCGGGCGGGGATTCAGGCGGTGCCGCCGGGTCAATCGGAGGCGGCGAAGGCGTTGGGGTTGTCGGCGGCGCAACGGATGCGGCTGGTGATCCTGCCGCAGGCGATGCGGATCGTGATTCCGCCGCTGGGAAATGCGTTCAACGGGCTGATGAAAACCTCGTCGCTGGCGTCGGTGATCTCGATGGATGAGCTGTTGCGGCGGAGCCAGATGCTCATTCAGATCAACTTCAAGGTGCTGGAGATATTTGTGGTGGCGGCGCTGTATTACCTGTTGCTGACCACGCTCTGGGGCTTCGTACAGGGATGGCTGGAGCGGCATTTCTCGCGCGGGATGGCCGATGCGAAGGGCAAGGCGGGGGGGAATCTGGAGCTTTCGCTCGCTTTGCCGGCGCCGGACGCGACGTGATCGATATCAGCATCCGGTTTTTGAACCGGGCACAAGTCGAGCTTCTCGCGCCGGGGGCCAAGGAGCTGGTGGGCGTGGTGGCGGAGGGACTTGCGGCGCACGGGCGCGGCGAGGTGGTGATGCCGCCAAAATCGCATTTGCACTTGGATCATCTGTTTGCCGGGCACTTCAATATTTTGCCCGGGTATGTCGGGCCGATCGGGCGGGCCGGGATCAAGGTGGTCGGCGACTACGTGGAGAACTGGCGGCATGGGTTGCCGTCGGAGCTGGCGCTGCTGACGCTGTATGAGCCGCAGACGGGGCGGCCGGTTTGCATCATGGATGCGACGGCGCTGACCTGGATGCGGACCGGGGCGGTGACATGCGCGGGGGCGCTGCATCTGGCGCGGCGGGAGTCGCGCGTGGTGGCGCATATCGGGGCCAGGGGATCGGCGTTCAGCAATCTGCGCCTGCTGGCGGCGCATTTTCCGCTCGAGGAAATACGGATCTGCAGTCACCGGGCGGAGACGCGGGCGCGGCTGGCGGAACGGGTCACGCGGGAGCTCGGCGTACGGGCGGTGGCGATGGACTCGGTGACCGAAGCCGCCGCGGGCGCGGATATCGTGGTAGAAGCGACCCGGCTGACAACGCCGGAGACGCTGCTGCGCGAGCCTGCGCTGGCGCCGGGGGCCTTGCTGGTGACGTATGGTTGGGTGCGGGCGATCGACCCGGCGCTCGTGCACGCAGTCGACAAGGTGATCGTCGATGATTGGGCGCAATGTGGCTTGGGCGGGCAGCTGCACGAGTTGATCGAAGCGGGCGAGCTGCGGCGCGAGCATGTGCATGCTGAGATCGGCCAAGTAGTTTGCGGCGGCAAATCAGGGCGCGAGGACGCGCGCGAGCGGATCTTGTTCTGGCACCGGGGATTTGCGGTCAGCGACGTGGTGCTGGGGGACTGGATCTTGCGGCGCGCCGAGGCGGCAGGGGTGGGGACAATCCTTCCGCTGGCGACGGTGGGCGAGGAGTAGCCGTCAGCCGCTGTATGGAGGGCAGACTGGGACGGGGAAGTCCCCGGTGGCCACCTTGAAGGGGCCGGGGAGCTCGCAATGGTGATAGGCGCCTAGGATCTTGCTGTACGTGCCGTCCGCTTTCATGGCGTTCAGGGCGTCGGCGGCCTTATCGGCGAGCACCGGGTCGGCGAAGGCGATGGTCTCGGCGTGCGGGTAGAGGCCGCTGGCGGCAATGCGGAAGAAAGTGGCGCCCTTCGATTTGTAGTAGAACGCCCCGTCGGTACTGATGATGGCGCCATCGACCTGGCCCGCGGCGAGCGCTTGCAGGACGTCGGCGTAGCTGGGGAAGGTGTGGATCTCGATGCCGGCCTTGCCGGCGGCCTCGAGGGCCTTGCTGGCGTCGCTGGTGTTGACGAAGTCCATCGAGCCGAGCTGGACGGCAAATTTCTTGCCGGAGAAATCGGCCAGCGTTTCGCCGCCCTTGGCGTCGGCGGGAACGACGATGGCAATACTGGCGGCGCCATAGGGGATCATGTGGACCTGCGCGGCGCGCTCGGGCGTGTAGTACATGAACGTGTCGATCATGTCGTAGCGGCCGCCCTTGAGCCCGGGGATCATGGTGGAGAACTCGGCGCCGACATATTGGATTTTTAGGCAGAGCTTGGCGGCGAGGGCGCGGCCGAGCTCCATGTCCATGCCGACGAAATTACCGCTGTCGTCGATGTATTGCAGGGGCGGGGCGTTGGGGTTGGTGGCCGACACGATGGTGCCGGGCGTGATCAGCTTGATGCCGTCGGGCGGGGTGCATCCGGTCTGCGCGGCGGCAATCTCCGGGAGCGAGAAGATTGCTGAGGCGAGCAGGAGTGCTCGGATCGCCTTGGTGCCCGTCATGCCGCTAGTTCCCCGAATGCTGGGGCGAAATGCTAGGGGCGGATGCGGGATGGCGCAATGAAGTGCGCAGGATGCTCTGCAGCCCGGCGGTGAAGGCCTCGCGGGAGTGGCCGCGCAAGAAGGCGGCGGTGGCGTTGCGGCGAAGTGCGGTGCGCAGCGCCGGGTCCTCGAGGAGGCGGCTTATGGCCGCGGCGAAGTCGGCGGCGGTGTCGGCGATGAGGAGGTCGCGGCCGGGTTCGAGCGCGACGCCGCGAGCGCCGATCGCGGTGGCGACGATGGCCGCGCCGTGGGCGGCGGCTTCGACGGTCTTGACGCTGACGCCGGTGCCGGTGCGCAGTGGGACGAGGACGATCTCGACCTGGCGGTAGAAGGTGGCGACGTCGTCGATCCAGCCGGTGATGGTGGTGGTTTCGGGCGGCAGAAGCCGGGCGGCTTGCGGGCCGATCGGGCCGGCGACCAATAGGCGAAGCGGAAGCGGGGCGAGCTTGGGGAGGATCTCGCGCGCGAGGAAGGCGGCAGCTTCGACGTTGGGGAGGGCGGCGCCGGCGATGAAGCCGAGATGGAACGGGCGCGGGGACGGGTCGGTGTGCTGTGGCTCCACGGGTCTGGGCGTGGGAAGGATCGCCAGCTTGGCGCGGGGGACGCCGGCTTCGGCGTAGATGCCGGCTTCCTCGGGGGCGTTGAAGACGACGCGGTCGAAATCGGCGAGGAGTGCCGCTTCTTCTTTGAGCAGCCGAGGCACGCGGGCCCAGGTGGCGGCGGGCAGAAAGTCCTTCGGGTGGAAGATGGAGCGGAACAGGCGCGGGTGGCGCCTTGTCAGGGCGAGCAGGATCTGGGCGTTGAACCGCTCGCGCTGCGGATAGTTGTCGTGCATGTCGATCAGCTTGGCGGCCGGGAGAGCGCGGAGCGATTCACGTCCCATTAAGGCCGCCGTGTGAAGCTTGTGAACGACGATGGCGTCGAAAGGGGCGGAGCGGAGGAATTTTGCAATTTGGTCGCGACGTCGGCGGCCGAGCAGGCGCTCGAACGCGAGCGGCAGGTAGCGCTTTCCGGCCAACGCGCGCCACAGCGTCATGGCGCCGAGTTCGGCGACCGCGGCGCCGCGGTTCGGGTAGGCGTCAAGGATGAGGGTGGAGCGGGTGAGGCGGCGGAGTTCGTCGATTTCCCGCGCAGACCAGGCGGAGCTGAAACGGTTCAGCGAAAGGACGGAGACAGCGCAGCCGAGATCGCGGAGGGCGTGGAACCAAGAGAGATAATTTTGCGCGGACCCGTCGCCCGGGCTGAGAAAGGGCCGTTCGGTGACGAGCAGGACGTGCGGGGGCGCGTCGCGTGGCATATCCAACGGCATGGGCGCGATGGTCCTAAACCGGGGCCTGATCGGGGAACAGCGGGGCGGGAACTTGTCTCGGTGGCGGCGTGTCGCCAGCCGCGTGCGAGCCGAAGGCGCGGCGGACACGAAGCATGGGACGCTCGACGCCGTAATAAGATGCGGCGGCGAGGGCAAACGACGTCGCCATCAGCGGGAGAAACACGGCGGCGAACCAAGAGGTGGTCGGTGCGGCACCGACGAGCGGAGCGACAGCCCAGCCAGGCAGCAGCGCCATGGCCAAGCACAGCACGAGCCAGTGCCATAGGTAGAGCGAGTAGCTGTAGCGGCCGACGAGAATCATCAGCCGGTGCCCGAGAAGGGTCCGGGCCCAGGCAAGTGCGGGGCCGTGCAGGATGGCGCCGGCGATGAGGAAGAGGCCAACGCCTTGGACGTTGAACCGGAGGGTCTGCCGGAACCAAGGGTCGCGGATGAGCAGAGTGCCTGACACCAGGAGGATGCCGGCGATGGCCGCCGAGCTTCTGCCAACGAGGCGAAGCGTGGTGGCGCGGAGCTTGCTGGCCAGTAGCGCCGACAGGACGGCGCCGTAGAGGATGGAGTCGATCCTGGTGTCGGTCCCGTGCTCGACGCGCAGCATCGTGCAGCCCGTGGTGCATGCGCTGGCCACGTGCAAGCGCCACAGGGAGACAGCGGCGATCAGCGCGAGCAAGGCGACGACGAAGGCGAGGCGGCGCCGTGCCAGCGCGAGTACGAGCAGCGGGAAGACCAGATAAAAATGTTCTTCGACCGCCAGCGACCAGAGCACTCCAAACGGATGCGGGGTATTCGGCAGCCCGGAGGATAGCGGGCGGAAGATCTCAAGAATGTTGACGAAGTAGAAGAGCGCGGATGCGGTATCCAGGCTGGTGATCCGGCCGCCGATCACGGGCAGGAGCAAAACGCTGGCGGCGATCATGACGATCAGCGCGGGATAGAGCCGGAGCACGCGGCGGATGTAAAACAGGTGCAGCCGGAGGCGGCCGGTGCGGTCGATCTCGGCGAGGAGCAGTCCGGTGATCAAGTAGCCGCTGATGAAGAAGAAGACGGTGACGCCGAGCAGGCCGGGCGCGATCCGGACGGCGAAATGGCTGAGGATGACGAGCAGGATCGAGACCGCGCGCATGCCGTCCAGCGCGGGGATGTAGTTTTGCGTCTGCGCTGGGGTGGTGTGCTGTAGTTGTGCGGCCAGGCTAGCCATGGGGGAGCCAGGCGAAGTTGGTGCGGAGGATTTGCAGCTCGTGGCGGGCGCGCTGGAGATGCCAGAAGACGATGAGGGCGGCCGTTGGCCAGAACCACGGCGAGCCGATGGGGGCGAGCGGCGTGAGCAGGAGGCAGAGGAATAGGTAGCAGGTCAGGACGTAGAGGTTGACCGGGATTTTCAGGGCTTCGCGGGTCTTGCCGTAGCGGTAGGCGACGTAGCGGACTTGGCGGACCAATAGGATTGCGGCGAGCAACAAGAACCCGGCGGGCGCCAACGGCAGGAATGCGGCGAGTGCGACGCCCTTGGCGGCCTGCAGCAACGGATAGATGAAGGCTCGGCTTTTGGGATCGATCCGGTTGTAGAGCGCGTAGCACAGCCGGGTCACGGCCAAGTATGCGAGCAGACCGGCGAAGACGAAGGGCGCTTTGGCGACGGGCGCCAAGCAGAGGGCGCAGAGCGCCGCGAGGGCGGCGGCCCAGACCCAGGCTTGGCGCGGGCGCACCCGGCGGGACCATTGGTCGAAGCCGGGCGGAACGCGCGGCTGCTCCTCGTATCGCTTGCCGAGACAGTCATTCTCCCAGTTGCCGAGCTCATAGATCGTCCAGAACGCCAGTTGGAATAGGACGAGACCGAGCGCGCAGCGAAGTTTGTGCGGGTCTGCGGGAAGATAGGCGAGCAAGAGGCAGAACAGATCGTAGAACAGAATCGTGCGCAGAATGACGTTCTCGCCCTTGCGCTTGCAATGGTGCATGTATTGCAGGGGCAGGTAGAAGGACGGCCCGGTGGCTTCCGGCTCAGGCGCCGGCAGGATGTAGGCGCCATGGCAGAGTTTGAGGAAGTCGCCGTCATCCTCGCTGTCGGTGACCAGGATGGCGCGGCGCATCGTTTCGGTACCGAGCTTGCGGCGCAAGGCCTCGGCCTTGCCGAGACGGCGCAACCGGAAGCCGCCCAGGAACGAGGCGCTGACCGGGACCGGCCAGGCGCAGCCCATGGCGCGCAGCAAGGGCGCGACGATGAAGCGGACTGCGTAGGTCGCGACGATCACCGTGCCGTCGGGCCGCACGGCGAGCGCATCGAGCAACTCGGCGTTGACGTGCGCGCGGGCAAGATCCGGGCAGGCGCGGCGCCAAAACGCGGGAGACCAGGGCATCAGTATCGTGAGCAAGAAGACGCGCAGCCAGTCGCGGTAGAGCCAGCTTTTGTTGTCGCCCGGCAGTAATCTCCAGGGTTGGAGCAGTTCGAGCAAGGATAGCAGCGGGACGGCGATGCAGCGGGGGCGCAGGGTTTGCAAGTAGAGCTGCGTCGAGTTGCGCAGCAGCAGGGTGCCGTCGAAATCGACCACGGTGATGCTCTCGGCGGGGAAGCCGGCGGAGAGCGCCGCCAGGGTCGCGGGACTGGCGGGAAGGAATGCCACGTCCTGCATCAGCCGGCGATCCGTTTCGGTGCCCAGCTGATGTTATAGCCGAGCTTAGCGTAGGCACGGCCGCGCAGGCCCAGGAGATCGACCGCCAGGCCGCCAGCGGCGTAGCCGAGCGCCCCGGCGGCAATCTTGGCGGCGAGGCTGTAGGAGTGTCCGCCGGGGACGGCGAGGACGGCGACGCTCATTACGGCGGCGGCGAAGGCGACTTGTAATAGGAGGCGGCGTGGGATTGGCAAACGGCCGGGCACGCGGCCGATCAGCCACGCGTGGATGCATGACACCAGCATGGCGACTAGCGAGGCGATCGGCGCGCCGATCAGGCCGAGCGGCGGGACCAAGGCGGCGGTTCCGAGCAGCGCGAGCACGGCGGCAACGAAAGAAACGGTGACTTGGCGGGAGAGCCGCTTGCCGAGTTGGAAGGCGGTATCGAGATACACGCCGCGGACCGAGCCAAGCAGCACGGTCAGCGCCATCCAGGGGATGAGCGGGCGGACGCCGTCGCCGAAGGCGGGGCCGACGAGTTGGGCTGCCAGTTCGGGAGCGGTCAGTGCCATGCCGAGGCTGGCCGGGACCATGATCGCGAGCAGGAGGGCGAGATTGTCCTCGAGCTGCGAACCCAGGGCGGCCGGGTCGCCCCGCTCGTAGGCGCGGACCGCGAGCGGATAGGTAGCGTAGCCGATCGCGCCGGCCATCACGAGCAAGACGTTCTGCGACAGCGCGTAAGCGGCAGTGTACAGGCCGAGTTCGCGCTGCGTTGTGAGGGCCGCGACGAGCGCGCGCACGCCACTAGTGAACAAGCCGGCCATCAGCATGCTGAGCGCGAACGGCAAGCCGAAGCGCACCACTTCGGCGGCGAGCGCACGGTCGAGCAGGCGGGGCTGCGGGGCCAACCGGCGACGGCCGAGCGGCAGGATCGCCGCGATCAGGCCAAGCATGTTGCCGAGCGCGGTGGCGAGCGCATTATGCGTCAGCCAGGCGGCGCCCAGCGTGAACAGCATCAGCATGACGGCGCGGACGAGGCTAAAGAGCAGATATCGTTTCGGGCGGTGACCGGCAACCTCGAAGCGGGACAGCAGCTCGAAACAGGCAAACGACCATGCCATGCAGATGCCGAGGACGAATTGCGGCAGGTCCTGCACGGGCAACAGGGTCGAGAGCGCGGCGAGGCCAGTCAGTAGCGCGGTCAGGCCGACCATCGCGTAAAACAGCATCACGAATGTGGGGATGGTGCGCTGGTCCGCTTGGCGCGCTTCGTAGAAGCGCATGAAGGAGAGGCCCAGCCATTCGAACGCGATCGTCGAGCCGAAGCTCATGATGATCAGCGTCAGGCCGTAGACGCCGTATTCGGCGGGCGTGAGCAGCCGGGTCAGGATCGACGCCGTTGCGATGGAGAGGATTCCGGGCAACAGCCTGGCGACGAGATAAAGTATACCGTTGCGCAGCATCATCTGGGATGTTCTATACCAGCGCAAACACAGCGTCTATTAAACTTCCCGGTCGGCTGTAGTTTTTCTTGCTGAAGAGGTGGAGTGATGCTTTCGACGACGTCCGGCACGGAAACGCCAAGTCGCCCGGGCCTGTTCTGGCACCTGGCAATGATGTTCATCATGGCGATCTATGCGGGTGCACTCACCCCGGCGGTGCGGAACTACTCCGGCGCCGGGTCGCTGTCGGCGGGTGATTCAGATATTGGCAGCACCGCGATGCAGTTCTGCTCGCTCGCCATCGTGCTATTCTGGGGGATGCGGAACCCGGGGCGGCTGTCTGGGATGCTCAAACCGGTGCTGCCTTACTTGGCAATCCTGGCGTTCTGCTTTGCTTCGTTTCTGTGGTCGGACTATAAGTTCAACTCGCTGCGGCGCAGCCTTTCGCTGAGCGTGTGCATTTTCTATGGTCTGTACCTGCACGACCGGATCGGGTTGGACGGGATGCTGCGGATGTTCGTGCGGGCCGCGGTCGGTCTCGCGTTACTATCGATTGTTGTCTATTTTATTGTGCCAAGTGTCGGGCATGATACGGCGGAAGGTTATGGGGATGCGTTGCGCGGGGTGTTCGCCTCGAAGAACCAAGCGGGGATGGCGATGGTGCTGGCGATCGCCAATCTGCTGTATTTGGGTTCGCGTCCGCGCGCGAACCGCGCCGGGGTGATCGCTGGCACGGTGGTGACGTTCGGCATGCTGTTCATGACAAAGTCGGCCAGTTCGTTGGTCATCGCGCTCATTTTGTTGGGGATCGGCTCGCGGCTGTGGCTGCGCAGCCCGGCGGCACGATTGACGCATAGCGCGATCGTGGCGGCCTTGCTGTTGATCGCATTGTTCTCGGTCGTCTTCTGGCCCGAGGCGATCTTTTCGGCCGCGGGACGCGACGCCAACCTGACGGGGCGCGTTCCGCTCTGGCAAGAGTTGTTCCGGTTTGCCCAGGCGCGGTGGCTGCTTGGGTACGGGTACAATGGTTTTTGGAACGCTGATTCACGCAATGTTCAGTTTGTTTGGCAGATGGTCGGCTGGAAGGCGCCAAACGGTCATAATGGTTATTTAGACATCGTGCTGCAAATCGGGGTGGTGGGGTTGCTGCTATACATGGTGGCATGGAGCAAGATCCTTGCCGGAGCGATCCGGCAATTGCTGCAAGGGACGCTGCCGGAGGCGCAATGGATCGCGCTATTCATGTTGGTCAACGTGCTGCTGAATGTCGATGAGGGACCCCTGCCCTACCCTGACCAGTTCACCTTGTTCAGCGGGGTTTGCCTGGTCGTGCTGGCAAGAGCGCCGGCGCGGGCGCTAATGACCCGGCCGCGCATGTTTGGTCCAGCCCGGCGCGGGACCCCTTGGCGGGAGGGGCCGGCTTAGCCCGGCGACCGGGTCGGGGCAGTACGGAAAGCGGTGAGCAGGGCGTGGAACGCGGGTTTGGGCTGAAACTCCGCGTCGAACGGGAGCGGGCGCGCCGGGAGGCGGTCGGGACGGACGTAGTTGGGGCCGGCACTTGGCGTAAGCCAGGTGTAGCGGTCGGATAGGCCCCAGAGGACGACGGCTTTCACCGCGGTTTCGGCGAGCGCGACTGAGAAAAACTCGCTGTAGAGCGCGGCGATGTCGTGGTCGCGCGTCGCCACGGGGCCACTCAGGAAATCGAGGATGTCGAACTCGGTCAGCAGGATTTTCAGGCCGCGCCGCGCGATGTCGTTAAGAAAACGACTATATAGGCTCGGATCGAAGCGCGTGCCGTCCAGGCGTAAATGCGATTGCAGACCGACGCCGTCGATCGGGGCGTCGCGCTGGATGTGATCGAGCATGCGCAGCATCGCGTCGCGGCGGGACGCCTGGGCGGGCGCGTCCATTTCGAAGCCGGAATCGTTGTAGATGAGCAGGGCGTGCGGATCGGCGGCGCGGGCGGCGCGGAACGCGGCCGGAATCCAGCCGGGTCCGAGCTTGCTGGCGAGGATCGAGCGGCGGAAACCGTTTTCATCGCCGGTGCGGACGTCGATCTCCTCGTTGACGACGTTCCAGGCGTAGACTTGGCCGGCAAAATGCCCGGCGATGCTGGCGATATGCCGCTCCACTGCTTCCATGGCAGCCGCGCCGTCGTCCAGGCGGGTAAACCAATCGGGCGTGCGCAGATACCAGAGCAGGTGCGCCCCGGCGAGCAGCATCCCATGACCGCGGGCAAAGGCGATGTTCGGGTCCGCCGTTTGCGGGTCTGGGCCGTCCGGAGTGGGCGCGACCCTGGCCCATGAGAGATTTGGGGCGAACAGGCTGCACTGGCCGGCGAACAGCGCGCGATAGGCGGGTGGGGCGTCGGCGAAGGCCACGTCACTGTCGGAGCCGAAGCGCAGGCCGGCGCGGGACGCGGCGTCCTGCAGGCTGGGCAACCCGGTCTCGGCTGTGGCCAAGACCGGAGCGGCCAACGCGACGCGCATCACGGCGCGGCGCGTCAAGTCAGGCATGCGAGCCGGTTTGCTCGCGGAGCGGGATGCGGGCAGCGGCGCTCCAGATTTCGACGAGGCGGCCGAGATAGGGCCCGATCTCGAGATTGGCTTTGTGAAACGTCTGCGCGGCGCGGCCGAGGCGGAGCCGGAGTTGCGGGTCGGTGAGAAGTCGGCGCAAGGCGGCGGCGAGGGCCGCCTTGTCGCCATGCGGGACGAGGAGCCCGGTCTCGCCGTGCCGGATAATGTCCTCGACCGCGCCGGCCGGGGTTGCCACGACGGCGAGGCCTTGAGCCATCGCCTCAATGATCGACATCGGCAGATTCTCGTCGCTCGAGGGGAGAACCAGGATGTCGGCCGACGCGAGCAGGGCCTCGACCTGGTTGGGGCCGAGCCAGCCGGGGAGCGACACGCGATCCGCCAGCCCGAGCCGGGCGATTTGTTGCCGCGCCGCCTCCAATTCACCGTTGCCGGCGATGACGGCGCACCAGCCCTCGAGGTCGCGCGCGCTGGAGAGCGCCTCCAGCAGCAGCGGGACGCCTTTGCGGCGGCCGACTTCGCCGAGGAACACGATTTTCGCCACGCCCGGCGTGCGGGAAACCGGCAACGGCGGGCGGCGGCTCGCATTCGGCAGGACATGGATGCGGTCGGCGATGTCCGGCATGTGGAAGGTCAGGAATTGTTGCCAAAGCCGGCCGAGTACGAGCACGCGATCCGCGCCGCAAAACATTCCGACAATCTCGGAACGGCTGAACCGGCCGGTCGCCTCGAAGAATTGCCGGAAGCGCGATCCGTGGAGATGGATGACGTAGGGGATGCCGAGGAGGCGCGCGACGCGGCATAGCATCACCTTGCGCAGCGTGCTGCCGCTGGAGGAAAGATTGACGTGCAGGAGATCGAGCCGGCCGAACAGGCCGAGCGTGATCAGGCGGGTGAGCGACCAGGCGAAGTGGAACGGCGCCAAGGCGATGTGGCCGGTGCCGCGGGTCGCAGTGAACGATACTTTGACGGAACGGAGCGGCACTCGGGCGAGCTCGGCGCGGAGCGCGTCCATGATGCGGTCGATGCCGCCGCGGCCGCCCTCGCCCAACGGAGTTGCGACCAGGATCCGGATCATGATTGCGGCATGTGCAACGCTGAAGCGTAGACGGGCCGGCGCTTCTGCATCGCGCGGTCGTAAGCGGCGAGCAGCGGCAGCACCGAATGGTCCCAGGCCAATACGTCGCGCACCCGGGCTTGACCGACCTCTGCCATCCTGGCCATCCGCTCCGGCGCGTCCAGCAGATCGGTGATCGCGGCGGCCAGGGCGGTTTCGCAGTTGGGCTCGGCGTAAATGCCGGCGTCCGCGGCGGAAATGCGGGTTTCGTGCAGGTCGTAGGCGACGACTGGCAGGCCGAAATACATGTACTCGATGATCTTGTTCATCGTGCTCTTGTCCGACCAGGCGTTCTTCGGGTCGGGGTCGATGCCCAGCGTGGCGGACGACAGGATGCGGCACAGTTCGTCGTCACTGACCCGGCCGGTGAAGCCGGCATATTCCATGATGCCCTGCGCTTCGGCGTAGGCCTTGATCGCAGGCTGGTGCGGGCCGCCGCCGACGAACAGCACGTGGAAATCGCGGCGCCCATGCTGCTCGCGCAGGTGCTTCACCGCACGGACCATGTGATCGACCCCGTCCTGCTTGCAGATCTCGCCGAGGTAGACGAGCAGGTGCGGCTTGCCGGCGCGGTAGGCGGGGTCCGGCGCGTAGCGGTGGAAGCGGTTTAGGTCGGGTCCGGAGCGGACGACGATCACGTCGTCGGCGGGTTTACCGCCGCGGGTGACGGCGATCGCCTTGTGGCTCGCGTTGGTGGTGATGACCACGTCGGCGGCTTGCATGCTCTGACGCTCAAGCCAAAGCAACGCGCGGTATAGCAAGCCGCTGCTGCGATCGAACTTCACGGCGAACATCTCGGCGCAGAGGTCGTGATGGTCGAAGATGTAACGCCGTCCGAACAGACGCCAGAAGCGGCCGAGGAGCCAGAACGTGTCGGGCGGGTTGCAGGCATGCAGCACGTCCAAGCCGCGGCCGAACAGCGCGATCCATAGGCTGATCAGCGCCGTAGCGAGGAAGCACCAGGCGAATTCGAGGGCAAACCCCAGCGCGCCGGCGGCTTCGAAGGGGACCGGGTAACGGTAGATCGCGACGTCCTCGATGATCTCGTGCGTCGCGTCGAAGCCCTTGGCTTTCGGGCAGATGACGCTCACGCGGTCGCCGTGCCGGGCGAGCGTCGTGGCCTCGAGCCAGACACGGCGGTCGAACGGCACGGGCAGGTTCTCGACGACGATGAGGACGCGACGTTGGGTCATGACAGGATGATCGTGGTGACGAGGCGCTGCTTCGGGTCGAGCGTGCCGGCGCCGATCAGGGTATTGGCCGGGAGCTTCTCACCGAAGCCCGGCGAGTACCAGCCGAGCGGCGGATCCTGCTCGCCGCGATGGGCGGTCCAGGCGAGCGCGCGCGGCAGGGCCATGGTCGCCTCGCCAGTTTCCCAGCTTAGGCGGGCGACGGCGCCGTCGAGTTGGAGGGTGATGTCGGGTCCGAGATGGAAGGAAAGCGCCGCTTGATGGGCGGCGGCGGATTCAACCCAGTCCTCGACCTGTACGCGGCGCTCTGTCGCGTCGAGCTCGACCCGGCGGTGATGCGTGGCCGGGTTTGGCAACCGGGCGTAGCCGTCGTGATGGGCTTCCCAGGATTGGACCGAGGCGCCGACATTTGCGCGGTCGAGCTCGGTGTGCGACCGGGTCAGCCAGAGGAACGGCCCGGCGGGATCGGCCTGATCGAGGCCATCGAGGCACAATGTGTTGTGGCCGAGGGTGCCCTTGAACAGGGCACGCCATTCGGGTTCGCCGTGATAACAATAGGTGCCGGGGTCGGCGAGGATCTCGGTGGCACCGGAGCGCAGCTCGATCGAGAGGGCGTCGGCGTGGCCGTGGGCGGCGATGGACAGGAAACCGTGCGGGCCGGCGTCACAGCGAAGCCAGATGTCACCAGCGCGCAGGAGCGTCATGCCAACGTCAGGGAATTCGGACGGGCGGGGCGGGTTGCGCTCGTTTGGGTTGGGATAGAGGTGCGCGGCGACGGCGCCGAGGACGGTGCCGCCGGGTCGTGGCCACCATGGGGCGGCGCCGAACCGGGCGCGGGCGACGTCTAGGATGATCGCGGTGTGGCTGGAGTGCGGGGCGTCGAGCAGCAGGCCGCGGCCGTCATCGCCATCGCCGAACCGGGGGGGCTGGCCGGAGGCATCGAGGCTGGCGGCGAGCGCGTCGGCCATGGCGAGCAGGATCGCGTCGAGGGCGGGCGGCAAGTCTTGCCCGGCCATGCGCGCGGCAAGCGCCGCGCCGGCCAGCAGCTCAAAGACGAACAGGTGGTAGTCGCTGGCTTGCTCGCGGTTGAAGCCGTCGGGATGGGTTTGCGCCGCGGCTTGCTCGACGAGGTGGGCGCGTGACCAGCTCGCCCAATCGGCGGATTCCTGGAACCAGGGGAAGGCCGTGGCGGCGGAGGCAAGGCCGGCGAGTTCGGCGTTGAAGTGGTTGTTGGCCGAGGAGCCGCGGCTGTGGAAGCTGCGGACGTAGAGCTGGTGGTGGTAAAGCTGGCCGGCAAAGACGTCGTTGCCGTCGAAGAGGGACGGCATGCCGGGCCAGTCGGCGAGCAGGGCGCGGATCCAGGTCCAGGACAGGAGGCGCAGGCCGGCTTCGATGCCGCTGGTCCAGTGCACGCCGGTGAGGAACGGGTTGCTCTCCCACCAGGAGACCAGGTGCTGCGCGGCGCGCTCGGCGTAGGCGTCGTTTCCGGTCAACCACCAGGCACAGGCAAGCAAGGTCGTCGCCTGATGCCGGGACAGCTCCCAAACGAACTTGATGTTGCCGACCTTGGCTTCGTCGCGGAAGGGCACGGCGAAGGCATAGTCATGCGCGGGGGCCGAGCGGCCAGTGAGCGGGTCGCGAAACCAGTCCGGCGCCGGTTCGATTGGGGCGCGATCGAGGTGGAACACCGGCCAGGCGCCGTCGAGGAGGCGATCGGCCGCCGCAATGACCGCATGCGCGCCCGGCGTTCCCTGTGGCGCGTCGGCGCGGCGGAGGGCGACGGCGGCGGCGCGCGGGCCGGGCAGCAAGGTGGCCAGGCCGGGCGGACGGCGCGCCGGGTTCGCCCAATAATGCTGGCGCGCGGTCATCTGCACGCGCGCCGACACCTCGGCGGCGGACATGCGCCGCAGGCGCCGCAGGTACCAGCCGAGCTTCATTCGATTTCCAGCGTTGCCGGGCCGGCGCCGCGGCTCCGGACGGGCAAGGCGGCCAGGACCGGCAGGCCGAGCAGGCGTTCGATCGTATCCTCCGAGATGATGGTCTTGTTGGTCAGGATGCCAATCACGACCACGCTCGCGGCGAGCAGCAGCCCGAGCAGCACCCCGGCGGCGCCGAAAATGAGCTTCTTCGGCTTGGCGGGCCTCTCCGAGGCGATGGCGTTGGCGACCTGGACGACGCTGACCTGCTTGGCGAGCTCGGTCTGCTCCTGCGTGCGGGCGAGCTGGTATTCCGACTGCAGCGATTTCAGGTTGTCGGTCAGCACGTCGATGCGCAGCACGGTGGTCCGGAGCGCGAGGTCGGCCTGCTCGATACGCTGCAATTCCTGGCCGAGGCTGGCGATCAGGCCCCGGGCGCGCTCGATCTCGCCTGGCAGCGGCACCAGCTCGGCCTGGTTGAGGATGATCTCCTGGTCGATCTGCTGGCCGACTGGGGACGGGGCGCTCGACGAATTGGTCGTGTGGGTGCCGGTGGCGCCGATCGTGTGGCGCAAGGTGTCAATCTGGGCGCGGACCCGCTGCAGGTCCGGATTGCTGTCGCCGTAGCGGGCGGCCAAGCCGGCCTCGGTCTGGCGCAGATCGGTCATCGTCTCGCGGGCGTGGACGGCTTCGTCGCTCTTTTCCGTGGAAGTCGATCGGGAGTTATTCGGGATGCTTGGCCGGGTCTTGGTCAGGTAGGCGAGCCGGGTCCGCAGCGTGGCTTGCCGGTTGATCACGTCGTGCAGGTGGGAGTCGGCGTCGACCCGCTGGGTGATCAGCGCGTTGCGCTGGGCGACGATGTCATAGATGTCGTTGTCGAGCTTGATCTTCGAGCGTTGCGCCTCGAGTTGATTGATCTCGTCTAAGGTTTTCTTAATAGAATCTTGGTAACCCTCGGCACGGCTGCCGGCGAACACTTGCGTGTGTTTGGCCAAGTAGACCTTGATGAGTGTGTCGAGGACGTCTTGTGCTTTTAGCGGGTCCCGGGCCTCGAAGGAGACGGAGATGACGTTGGACATCTTCACCGGGTCGGCGGACATGTCGCGGCCGAACTGCTCGACGGCGGCGTCCATGACCGAGCCGGAAGCGGGCGGACCGTCGACAAGGTTGGGATAGAGGTTCCGCACGCCGATGGCGTTGATCGTGCCCTCGGCGACCGCCCGGCTCGTCAGCAGGGCGATCTCGGAATTGATGCCTTCCTGCTTGGTCGAGGTCGGCGCCGACATGGCGTTTTCGCCGTCTGCGGGCGCGAGGTATTCGCGGCCGGTCTTGACCATCAATTCGGCCTCGGCGCGATAGATTTTTGGTAGGACGAAGATCGCCAGGGTCAAGGCGATCAGCGGCGGCAGGAGCAGCATGGCCAGCACGTACCAGCGCTGCTTGAAGCCGATGGCCAGCATCTCGCGCAGGCCGATCGGCTCGTTTTCGCGCCGCGCCGACCGCCTGCCGTCGTCCTTCAATGCGCCCGGGATCATAGCAGTCGCCCAATCATGTTCGGGATGCGTGCGCGGCGCTTGTTGAGCACGGCGCCCAGCACGGGGCTGCCGAGCTGGCCGAGGATCTCCTTCGCCCGCTCGACCTGCGCGACGGGCGTGTGCTCGGCCTCGATCACCAGGATCGTGCCGTCCGCCGCCGGGGCCAGGACGAGGGTCTGCTGGCCAGCAAGGACGGGCGGGCAGTCGACGACGACGAGCGCGTATTGGCTGCGCAGCGTCGTGTAGAGGCCGCGCACGCTCTCCGGCCGGGAGACGGGCTGGCTGGCCGTGCTGAGCTTGCCAGTGGCGACCGGCACGCTGCCGAGGCGGCTGATGTTCAGGATCGGCATCTCGCCGCGGTCGAAATACTCGATCAGCCCGGGCCGGGCCGCGACGCCGGCGCCGAGCGGGCGCGGCTCGGCCCGGTGCGCGTCAACCAGCGCGACCTGGCACCAGCCCGCGGCGGCGGCAGCGGCGGCGATGTCGCGCGCGACCGTCGTCGCCCCCTCCCGCGGATTGGCTGAGGTGACGTGCACGACGATCGAGCGCAACTCGTCGATCATCAGGAACAGCATGGAGAGCAGCGGCGCAAGTTCGGGCCGCACGACGTCCGGCCGGTGAGGAAACGTCGTTGCGTTCATCTGACATCCCTTGTGGCTGTCACCAGCAGATCCCTTGATAGTGCTCGTGCCCGGCAAGCGGGTTGGCGCCGGAGGCCGCATCGAAGATCCGGTGGTCCGGGCGCAGGTAGCGGCCGAGATCGGCAAATGCCGGGCTGTTATGGCCGACGATCACGGTCTGCGCGTGATCCATGGCCTCCTCGAGGGAGCTCACCAGCAGGCCGCCGACATGCGGCAGCGCGGTAAGGATAAATTGACGATTGCGGCCCATGATGTCGGCGTAGGCGAAGCTCGGGTCGAAGATGCGCAGATCGAAACCCTTGCCGATCAGCCGCTCGGCGAGCTCGACCAAGGCGCTGTCGCGCAAATCGTCCGTGTCGGGCTTGAAGGTCAGGCCGAGGAGTGCGACCCGGCGCTGGCCGAAGCCGGTGACGATATCGACGCCGCGGCCGACATGCGCCGCGTTCGAGGGCAGCAGGGAAGCGAGCACCTGCGCCTGCACGCCGACGTTATGGGCGTAGGCGCTGAGCGCCTTGACATCCTTGGGCAAGCAGGAGCCGCCGAAGGCGAAGCCAGGGCGCATGTAGGCGCGGGACACGTTCAGCTTGGTGTCCGAGCAGAGGATCTCCATCACCTTGCGGCCATCGATGCCGGAGGCCTTGCTGACGGCGCCGATCTCGTTGGCAAACGCGATCTTGAGCGCGTGCCAAGCATTGTTGGTGAACTTGATGGCTTCGGCGGTGCGGAAGTCGCATTCGAAGATCTGGCCGCCATTGCCCTCGTTGAGGCCGCGCAGCAGGGCGAAGGTGGCGGGGTCGCTGGCGCCGAGGATCACGGTGGCGGGGCGGTTGAAATCATCGACCCCCTGCCCTTCGCGAAGGAATTCCGGCATGTAACCGAGGCCGAAATCCTGGCCGGCGCGCAGGCCAGAGGCGCGTTCGATGACCGCAAGGACGACGGTGTCCATGGTGCCGGGCAGCACGGTGGAGCGCACGACGACGGTGCGGCGGCGCCCGTCCTTCGCGGCGGCGAGCTTGCGGCCAAGGTCTTCGGAGATGCCAACGACGTAGCTGAGGTCGAGCTTGTTGTTCGGCAGGCCGGGCGTGCCGACACAGACGAACATCAGCTCGCTGGCGGCGAAGGCGTCTTCGGCGTTGGTGGTGGCGCGCAGGGCCTCGCGCTCGACGGCGGCGCCGATGAGCTCGTTCAGCCCCGGCTCGTGCACCGGCGAGCGGCCGGCGTTGATGGTCTCGACCTTGGCCGGGTTGACGTCGACCGCGATAATGCGATGGCCAGCGCCGGCCATGCAGCCTGTCACGACTGCGCCGACGTAACCGATCCCGTAAACAGCAATATCCATGAAACCCCATCCGATGTGCTTGGGCTGCGGAGCGCCCAGGCCTGTCGCCAGTCGATGCATTCGAGATGGCGCGAAGCGGGCCTTGGGCACGGGCTTATCGCAGATCGCCCCTCTGGTGGCTACGTCGCAACCAACTGTTCTTGCGCAATTACTGGTGGATCACGGCCATATCCGGCTCCGCTTTTGCCTCAGAACGCGTTCGACCTCTGGAACAAAACCTTCACCGGCGTGATCAACAGGATCCGCAGGTCGAAAAACAAGGACCAGTTGTCGATGTAGTAGATGTCGTGCTCGACCCGCTTGCGGACCTGCTCGGCCGTTTCGGTGGCGCCGCGGTAGCCGTTGATCTGCGCCCAGCCGGTGATGCCGGGCTTGACGCGGTGACGGTGCGGATAGGAACCGATGATCTCTTCGCCCGACCGGTCTTCGGTGCGCATTACCACGGGATGCGGCCGGGGACCGACCAGCGACATGGTGCCGTTCAGCACGTTGAAGAGTTGCGGCAGCTCGTCGAGGCTGGTTTGGCGCAGGAACGCGCCGATACGG
Source organism: Acetobacteraceae bacterium (assembly GCA_965276815.1). Taxonomy (GTDB): domain Bacteria; phylum Pseudomonadota; class Alphaproteobacteria; order Acetobacterales; family Acetobacteraceae; genus JAVVHH01. The sequence goes on from CBDIBE010000009.1 coordinate 274,397, forward strand.
GTGATCCGCTTGTCGTAGCGCTTGGTCTGGGCGTCGCCCGCGGCGGCCCGGTCGCCTTGCCAATACATGGTGCGGAACTTGAATCCGCCATAGTGTCGGAAAGGCCTAGCATTTACAGTGGCTAATGAATGGCTTGGTCCCGTGTCCCAATCTCGGTCCCAATCGAACCCCAAAGCTGCGCCGCGAGCTGGCCTTTTTCGAGCGGCTGATCTAGCAGCGCTTTTTGGTCGAAAGCAAGCCAACGGCCGCGGGAACGAGACCCACGCATTCAACAACATTTGTCTGCTCCTCGATCGCGTCATCACGAGCTTCACGATCGGTCTGCTTTGTTAATATGCTGTGAAGCCACCTGCGTTGGACCGCGGCAGGTTGACCGGCCTTGCCTGCGATTTCTCCGCATGCCGGTTTTACTTTCCGACAGCTCTGACACGGCGCTGGAGAGACCTCCATGCACCGTAAGTGGCTGAACTGTTTAGGCAGCCTAGACCCACAGTCTAAATTACTGGTACAGGATCAAATATGAGACGTGTTCTTAGACGAGGACTAAGACTTTCCTGGTTTTAAGCGTCCGTTAACCACTTTCTACTTAGAATGCCCGTCATTGGCGTTTGGTGGCTCCAAGAACAGGTCCATCTCCGCCGCTCCGCTCACCCGGCGGTCCGAGCGCGAAAGGGGTGAGCACGCTGCACTGGCGCAGCAGACGTAATCCGTTTGCAGACATGACGGATTGCGGCACCCGGTGGAAGCCCGGTTATCACCCGATTGACGTCACATTCCTGGAAACAGGGCCGTCCCAAAAAGCAGCTAGCGGCCATTAAAGCGGGATGAGATTACGCCGAATCGGGCTCGAGGGCTTGGATGAGTTTTTGCTTCCGCGACGCGGGCGATTTTTGATTCAACATGCTGGCTGGGGGAGGAGGCCAGCATGGATGGGGGCACCATACTCGAAGGATCTGCGCGAGCGGGTGGTCGGCGCGGTCGAGCGCGACGGCAAATCATGCCACGAGGCGGCGGCGCAGTTCGGCGTTGGCATCAGCACCGCGATCAATTGGGTCAGACGGCTTCGCCAAACGGGAAGCGTGGCACCCGGCCAGATGGGCGGACACAAGCGTCCCAAACTGTCGGGCCAGCATCGCGAGTGGCTGATCGTGCGCTGCCGCAGCGGCGGCTTCACCTTGCGCGGTCTGGTGGCCGAGCTGGCCGCCGCGCGGGGGCTGACGGTCGACTATCGCTCGGTGTGGGAGTTCGTGCACGCCGAAGGGCTTAGCTATAAAAAAAAGCGTTCTGGCCAGCGAACAAGACCGGCCGGAGATCGCGCGTCGCCGGGTGCAGTGGCGACGGTGGCAAACCCGGATTGACCCGAAGCGGCTCGTCTTCATCGACGAAACTTGGACCAAGACGACGATGGCCGCCCTGCGCGGCTGGGCAAAACGCGGTGCCCGGCTGCTCGGCAAAGCTCCCTATGGTCACTGGAACACCAAGACCTTCATCGCGGCACTGCGCCACGACCGGATCGAGGCGCCATGGCTGCTGGACGGCCCGATCGATGGGCTGAGTTTCCTCACCTACGTCGAGAAAGTTCTGGTGCCAACGCTGCGGCCTGGCGACGTGGTCATCGCAGACAATCTCAGCAGCCATCGCAGCCCGGCTGTCCGCGCCGCCATCCGCAACGCCGGCGCCAAACTATTCCTGTTGCCGAAATACTCGCCCGACCTGAACCCGATCGAGCAGGTGTTCGCAAAACTCAAACACAGGCTGCGCGACGCGGCCGCCCGCACCTACGACGGCCTTTGCCTCGCCATTGCCGCTGCCCTACAAACCTACACACCACAAGAATGCGCCAACTACCTTAAGAACTCAGGATATGTGCAAACCTAAATTCATCAGGCTCTAAGGACTGCCCCAATGGTCATGGTTCGTCCATGATGCGTCGCCACGCCGCCTCGCCGACCACCTCGCGTGCCTGCGCTACTGCCGGCACCTGGTCACCGATCCGCTCGCCAAATTTGTCGTAGCAGCCGACGGCGTCAACGTGGTCGAGCAGGACGGCCAGGGCGGCCTCGAGCTGGGCGATGCGATCGGGTTCGGTCATGGCTCACCTCATCTCGACCAAGCCTAAACAGCACGAAGGACCTGCCCACACTTGCGTAAGGCTGTGGTTATCTCCAGCCCGCAACGCCGCCGTGCCCAGAACACGTCCCCTGATGGTGATGCGAGTAGCTAGACGTGCCATCGCGGCAAGCTGCAGTGGCGCGGCCGTATGCTGGATTTGCTGCCCTTGTCGGACCATGCACGAGCGAGCCATCCGTCGAGCGATAGAAGCCGTGGCTTGATGAGCCGTACGGCGACGATCGGGCGAAGGCCGGAACCGTTGCAGCTGCCGACAGCGCGAGCATCAACGTAACAGCGATAAGTTTCATCCGCCTTCCCTTCCGGCGCTTGACACACCGAAGGGTCACGTCCGTCAAGGTGGTGGAAATTGCGGTGTAGATTGGGGTGGCCATGGATCAGGCTGCGACGGTGGAAATCTGGGTCGGCAGGCTCTCGATTAGCGGCGGTGTGATTTCGGCCATCACCTCGGTCTGCATGTAGCGGTGCTGCAGCTGCCATTCGTCGTTGGCTTCGAGCAGCACGGCGCCGATCAGCCGGATGATGGCACCCTCGTTCGGAAATATGCCGACGACATCGGCGCGGCGCTTGACCTCTTTGTTGAGTCGTTCGAGTGGGTTCGTTGAATGAAGCTTGGTACGATGCTGGACGGGAAAGTCCATGTGCGCCAGCACGTCGGCCTCGCTGTCGTCAATAAACGCGCCGAGTTTGGGCCACTTGCTCCTGAGCTGGTCGGCGACGTGGCGCAAAGTCTGACTGGCGCTTGGGCGGTCGGGTTGGATGAACGCTTGGCGTAAAGCGGCCGAGACCATGTTCTGCTGGCCTTTCGGCACGTAGGCCTGGGCATTGCGCATCCAGTGAACGCGACACCTTTGCCACGTTGAGCCCATCACCCGGCGGATCGCCGCCTTGAGCCCCTCATGCGCGTCGGAGATCACCAGCTTGGTGCCGTGCAGGCCGCGGCGGACCAGGTTCTTGAGGAACGTCGACCAGAACGTCTCCGCTTCCGATGGCCCGATGTGCAGGCCGACGATCTCGCGCTTGCCGTCTGTGTTTACTGCAACCGCAATTATCGCGGCCACACTGGTGATGCGCCCGCCCTCGCGCTGCTTGAGGTAGGTCGCATCCAGCCAGAGATACGGCCAGTCGCCGACGAGAGGGCGGTCGAGAAAGGCATTCACCCGGTCGTCGATGTCCTTGCACAGCTTGCTCACCGTGCTCTTGCTGATGCCAGCAAGCCCCAGCGCCTGCACCAAGTCGTCGACGCGCCGGGTCGACACGCCGCTGATCCAGGCTTCCTGGATCACAGCCACCAGGGCCTTCTCCGACGTCCGGCGCGGCTCCAGGAACGGCGGGAAGTAGCTGCCCTGACGCAGCTTGGGGATCCGCAGCTGCAGGCTGCCCAAGCGCGTGTCCAGCGTCCGGTCCCGATAGCCATTCCGGTAGGTCGTGCGCTCGCCGCTGCGCTCATGGCGTCCGGCGCCGATCACGCTGTCCACGTCCGTCTCCATCAGCAGCTGCACCACGGCCTCCGCCACGCTGCGCAGGAAGTCGCCATCTCCGGCTTTGGCCAACAGCTCGGCCAATGGCAAACTACTCTCGGTCATCGGGTCCTCATCGGTTCAGGTTGAAGTCTCGCAACTCCACCTTACCCAGCCGATCCGATGGCCACCTCCGCCTACATCGCCAACGTCAGCAAATTTCCACCACGTCCCCGGACGCTACCCACCGAAGTCTCGGACGTGCGTGCCCGATTAGGCCGGGAGCTTGTCTTCCAGCATCTTGTAGAGCCGCTGGATCAGCTCAATACACCGTTCCTCATCTCCCTCAGCCTGGGCGATATCGGCTTGACGCGCCAACGCGCGATACGAGTAGTGCTGTCTGGACGCGTCGAAACTCGTGCGATCAGGCATCTTGACACTCCACAGTGACCTTCTGTCCCCTGGAGGTTTCTGACATACCCCCAGAGTTATGCACAATAGTGGTTTATCTTAATGGCTGGAATGCTTTAACGAACGGTTGATGCGCAATCGGGTTGTCCCCGTTTGTGAGACGCGCGCATCTCGATAGCAACGGGGCGAATCGCATATTACTCGGTAGCTTGTCGGCGAAACTTCCCCTGTTAGTTGAGATAGTAACCTAAATACAACGCGACGAAACTTTCATATTCGCGCGTGAGATGAGCGTAAGTGCATGCCTGGAGTTTGTACAATTATTGCAGCCCCGTCCAAAAATGCGTAAGAGCATCATCGTATGTTCTATCTTCTGGAGATGGCATGGATCGGGAATTCCCTGTTTCGGAAATAGCCGCAAGGATGGGTGAACGTATACGGGCTCGCCGGCTAGAGATGCAGTTGCGGCTGGAGGATCTGGCAAGCTTCATAAGAACGTCTGAGTCTGACGTGCAAGCGATCGAGGCAGGCCAAAAAACTCTCACAGCCCGCCAACTCTATGAGCTCTGCCCCTTACTCGAGGTAACTCCAAGTTGGTTTTTCGATGGTTTATCGTGAATAAATGCCGGTCTCTCCCGGCTGCCACGGCTGATGCTTGCGCCTTGTGCGGACCACGAGCGCCGTTCCCCTGCATCTTGCGGGTTCAGTGATTTGGGCGGGGCAACCGAGCCTATACCCCTGATATGTGGGCGTAAGCCGAATAGAATGATGCGACGCAGAGTTTAACATCTGATTAGCACTCAGAACGCCAACCCAACCCCGGCGCAACTTTAAGCGCCTACCGCACAATACGACCGATCATGCATTCAACACGCAGGCGATCCCAAGGGTGACCACCTAGCCGGATCTGCTTTGCCCCAACCCGGCTTAACCCGAAATTAACTCGACCGTAATAGCAGCAGCAAGGAAGACAGCGGCGGTCCGTGCCGTTCACGTTCGGCGAGACGCACGTCCCGCTTCCATTCGAAACCGCTCACCCGGAGTAAAAGATGCACAAGAGTTTGACCGGCCTGATCGGCGCCATGAGTGTGCTGATTTCCGTTGCTCCAGCGGCATACGCCCTGCCTGCCTCGCAGGCTCCGGCCGTAAACATCGCCAACAGCGGGTCGGCCCTGGAGCCGGCCGAACTCGTCATCGCGCCGCGCCCCGATCACAACTATCACCGCGATTATCATCGGCCCGTTTATCACCGCGACTACCATCACGCCGATCACAACGATCACCACAACCACGGCCCAGCGATCATCATTCGATAGCCTCATCGCGTCGGCTCAACCCGTGGAGAGTGGCGAAATGGTCACAGCTCACGAATATGCTAGAATTGCCACGAAGATGGCCAACGATGCCGTGTCTCCCGAAGAGGCGCGCAGCAACGGAGCTGCACTTGGGCAATTGATCAGTGCCAAGCTCGAGCGAGCGACGTCAGCGCAACCCTACAAGACGTTTCGCGCCGTGGTCGAGATTGCGTTCCTAGCACTCGCCGTTAGCGACAACGCCAACCTGAACGAAGTCGTGTATGGCGCGCTCGAAGGCCTTGGGATTTCAGCCGACAGCTTGCCACCGATCCAGCCGTGATTTTGGATGCAGCCCACTAGAAGCTGAGCCCAGGCGCCCCATCGAATGCTCCAGCATCCGGCATAGCCCGGCGGACCCGGATAGTGCCGAGCTCGACCCCGTTGCCCTGGGTTGCGGCGGTTAGCCGCGTGTTGGCCGGCGCGTTGTCGTGGGTGATCTCGACCCTTACCGTGCTGGAGCCGTTGTCGACCGGTTGAGCCGGGGCCGCCGGAGCCGCGGCTGGAGCGGCCAGCAGGGCTGGCAAACGTGAGGATGATCCTCCGCTTGTAGGTTCTGAGCTTGATGCCGCAGGCGGCGGCCCAAATGCCGGAGACGCGCCTTGAGGCAGTCGGCCACCACGGGACAGGTCGGGCGGTTCGGCAGGCGCGCTGGACGATGGAGAGCCATATCCGGACGGTACCGAGCCTGGGCTTGGCGACGGGTGATAGGCACCTTGCGGGTTAGCCGGATTGATCAGTCCAGCCGCGCCTTGGGCAGGAGAAACGGGTGCTGTTGGTAGGCGTGGCGCTACTGTCGGTGGGCCGTTGGACGGCGCAGCAAACGACCACTGCTGATCCCACCGCTGCGCCAGCCCGCCACGAGAGGCAGCTTCAGCGTCAGCATCTCTCGGGCGCTCATAGTAGCGCGACACAATTGACCCAGCCTCGGGTGCGCTGCGAGCGTTTCGTAAGGCGTTGCCCGCCCCGCTCTCAGTGTGGCGCAATTCCCAATCGATTGCCCGGATCTGATCATCGAAACTTGAGCCAACCACTGGCACGCCCATACCTCGGGCTATCGCGGCGCGCCGATCGGCGTGCCATTGCGCTAAACCGTAAGCCGCGCCGCTATCGCCGATCCTTGTAGGATCGAACCCGGATTCCTGCTGGATGTTGGCGACGATGCCGGCCGCGGCATCCTTCGACCATCCCATCCCGACCAGCATATCGCGCGCATGCGCTGCTCTTGTTTGCTGCTCGGCGCCGCTGGGCAATGGCGCATTCGTCCCCATGATCGTGCCCGATCCAACCCGCTCACGCGGCGTCGCGTAGTCGTATGATCCGGGTTGCGTTGCGGTCTGTGCGGCCCATTTTGGGCTGCCGTAGCCCATAGAATCGAGCCACTCGTCGAACTTGAGGCCTGGAAGCTGAACGATCCGCTTTACTTCGCCCAGCGTGTCCAGCACATGATTGATGCGCTTGCCGAAATCGTCAGCTTCGGATGCAGCTTCAGAGAGAAAGTGCCCCACACTTTCAACGCCGTGGCCGACTTTTCCCCAGTCAATGCCCTCGATGGCGTGCCCCAAATGGGTGAACGTCTCGGCGATGTCGGTTTGGTGGCGATCCACGAAGTTCGATAGCTGGAGGAGCATCGGCGTTAGGGCCGGTTCGAGCGCGCTCATGATCGACATGCCGAGGCGGTCTGTCACGATCCCCATGCGCCCCATTGCGCCGGTAAACCGCTCTGAGGCGCGCAGATAGGTGGGCCAGTCTCCGTACAGCAGCTCCACCTGCTTACGGAGGTCGGCGAGGCCGTCCGAGCCGCGTATCAACAGCGGCAGCACGTCGGCGGACAGGCCAATATTCTGCAGCATGGTCACCGCAGCGCGCGGATCGGACTTCGCTATTTCCCGAATATGGTCTGCGATCTTCGGCAACACCTCTTCGGCTCGCGCGGCGCCTCCAGCGATGCCCTGGAGGCCTATGCCGAACTGCAGGAACGTGGACATCGCCCGTGGATCTTTGCCGTAATAAGCATCGGCAATCGTCTTGTTCAGGCCGATCATCGCCTGATCAGCAGCGCCCGCATCCAGGCCCACGAGCCGCGCTGCTCCGCGCATGCTATCCATGCGGGCGGCGGTCGTCCCGGCTAGGCGCGCGGTGTTTTCAAGCGAAACGCCGCCTCTGGCGAACCGGTCCATCAGCTCGCCGATGCCGCCGACCGCGCCGATACCGGCGACAGCGCCCATACCCGGAATCAAGCCCGAGACGGATGCTACGGTCCCAAGGCCAGGAATACCCCCACGCATCGCCAGCCGTAGATGCGTGGAAACATGGCGATCAAGGTCATCGAGCCCGCGGCGCATCGCGCCGGTATTGAGCGCCGGTAACTGAAACCCGCTACCGATCCGCTTGCTGGCCGCATCTGCTGCGCGAGAGGTGGTCGCCAGATCTTTGCGCATCTTGGCCAGCTGCGCAGAATATTGGTCGACCGCGCTGATCTGGACTTTGATTTGCGGGCTAGCTGCCATGTCGTGCTTCCCGATACCTGATCAATGTAGGGCGTTTTGCGGCTGCATCTCGATGAGGGCGCGAACAGCGCGGGCCATGCCGGACGCTGCCGTCATCGCGGATAGCCACACGCCGATTTCCAATTCGAGGCGGCCGAGGGCTTCAAGCTGTTCGACCAAATCTTGCAGCTCCTGTGCTTCAGCCGCCGCCGTTACCACCGTCTCGACCGGCTCGATGCGTGGACTGATCAGTAGAGCTGCGATCTTGGCGCGGACTGCTACCTTTCCCTCATCGATAGCTTGCAGCAGAGGCGCCGCAGCAGCGGCGCAGCTGTCTTCCGACGTCACGCCGGGCCGTAACACTGCACCACGCCGGCCGACGTGACTGCACCGCCGGTCACGTCTATGCGCGCGACATTGGCATTCGGCAATAAGCAAAACCCGTTCTCAATCAGGTAAGTCGCGTCCGTATCCGAAACGACAACGGTCCCGCCAGGCCCAACGCCCGGCAGTGGTGACACTGGCCCGGGGCCGGGAGACACCGATTTTCCAGGGGCGACAATCAGCGTTTGCATGTCTGTTTCCTAGACGTAACGCGGAGTGGCGGGCTTGAAGTCCGGGTGCGGTTCACCAGGCGGCCAGGCGATCGCCAATCCCGGTTCCGGGTTGGGTAAGCGGACCATTCTCGCAAACGACGTCGGCATGCTGCGCGGATGGCCCTCGCTCGTGTGCGCCAGGGGCATCTCCGACAGGATGCCGGCCGCGCGCGCTGCAGCGATGGCTTCGCGCTCAAGTTCCAGCCCAGCCGCGATCGCTCGCGCGTGTCGGCCGTAATCTTTCCGGACCCACTCGGCGAAGCGCGCGATCGCCGGCCGCGCCGCCTCGATCAGCGCCGCTTTCGCGGCGGCAGCTCGGCCCTCGTGGACCTGGGCCGCCTCAAGCTTGCCCGGCAACACTGCGGACAGCGCGTCGACCCGTTCGGACCACGTCTTGGCTTTCAGGATCTTCGCGTCGCTCAAGGCCAAGCTCGTCGCAGTCCCGTGCAGCAGCGACCGCTCACGTTCACCCTGCAGCCAATCGAGCCGATGCGCGCTCTCTACCTGCGCCGTTTTCACCCGTCCGATTGCCGCGGCGATATCGCTTGCGTCCTGCCCATCCGGCTGAAGACGGTGCCACGCCGCTTCGGACATCGGATCTGTCGGCTCCGGCGCGACCGAGACGAATTGCTGCGTGACGAAACCGATGTCGCTCATGGCATCCCTCGGGTCCGAATGGACTCGGCTCGCTCAATTCCAGCCATCCGCGCGTTCCAGCGATCGTGCTTCGTCAGCTCCGGTCCGCGCTTGACCGCCTGATGCGTTTGCCCATCGATCGCACCGCGCGCCGCCATCAGCGTCTGCACCAGCGGGTGCTCGCGGCTGTTCACCCGCGCGGCTTGCGCGACTGGGATGGTGCTCAAAACGTCGCGCGCAGCCTTGACGGTCACACCAGCAGCAGCCAAGCGGACAGCTGCGGCGGGGTGCTTCTTGGCCTCAGGCAACGCGAGGATGGCCGCGGCAAGGGCCTGGTGGTCGACTGTTTGCACCGGGTTGGGTTCCTTGGTCGTTGCATGATTGAGGTGAAGAAAATTGCCGAGGCTGGCATCCTTGCTCTTCGACCCGCGCGCCCCAGCCCACGACTTTGCGCCACATTTCGAGGATGCCTTCGCTGCCCGATCGCCCCGGCGGGGACCGTCTTGGAATTGGCGCGGAGACGCGGGTTTCGGTGCCGCCATGGCCGCACGGGCGGCCTTCTTAGCAGCTATCTCAGCAAGTAAATGAGCGAACGGGGACAGGCCGATCATCGCGCAACCTTCCGGTTAGGGCGCCGGACGCCGTCAGCCTCACCAGCGCCCGGCGCAGCCTCCACGGTGGCCCGGCGGACCGGGGCGGCACTGGCGGGGGCGTTGGAAGCAGCGGCACCTCTGCGCTCGGCAAGCTTGCGGCGGCATGCCTGCTGAATGAGACCTTCGGCAAAAGCAAAACCTTGATCCGGCGTCAGACGCGCGCCGGGATCGGCCTCAATGCGGAGGTCGTCGAATAGACGGACAGGCAGACCTGACAAGACAAGCATATGTCCTCGTGGACGACAGTGCTCAGACCATATAGACCACGATAGTGGAAACCGTCCACTATGAAGTGATTTCCACCTATTTCATTTCCCCTTTAGTATGTCCTTCAAGCGCCGGTCATCGTCTGGCAGGATAGACCCTTCGGGGAAGGCGCAGCAGATGTTCGGCCAAATAGCGCGGATCTGCCTGGCGGCCTCGGCGTACGAGAGGTGAGAGAAGCGCTCGATGTATATCTCGCGCAGCATGGCGTCGCGCTCGGCGAATCGTTCCTTGCGAAGCCACGCCGAGCGGGCGCCCAGCTTCGCCGCCGCTTCTACGGTGACCGGGTCGGACGCTTTAGCACGTTCGACAAAGTAGCGCGCCCAGGACGAAAGCCATATCAGCGTTTCGTCCGGCAGCGGCTTTTCCAGGCAGTCGCACAGCGCGTTCAGGTGTCGGGCGGTCTTGGTGTAGCGCATTGAGGCTTCTCTCGGGTGAGGCCGCTGGCGATCGGGATGAGGCAGGCCGGATGCAGGCCCTGGCGCTGGAGCTTGATCAGGCATCAACCGGTCTGCCCGCAGCGCGCTCAGCAGCAGCCCGCTCCAAGGCCTTCCAATCCGTCAGCTGCGCCACATGATCCATGCGCCGGAACGGACCAGTCTCGCCAGGCGGAAGGCCCATCCACTCGCGTATGCGGTTCGCTTTGTCCGCCGCCATACTCAATGCCAGATCGTGCAGCGATCGAGCCTGGTCGAGATCAAGACCAGCGTCGACCGCAAGCCGTGCGACTAGGTTCGGCACGGCTTGCGCCATCAGCCAAACTCCGAGCCGCGCAAATTCATCCGCAGCCTCGTTCACGCGGCGGCTTTCGGCGTTGTGCTCTGCCGTCGCGCCGATGCTTCGGGTCTGACGCTGCACCGGGTCAATGTGGCGCCGAACCCACGCGGCGGCCTCGGCGGCGTCCACAAGACCATCAGCGCGGGTCGGCATACCCATTGCCGCCCAGCGCGTAGGTTGCGCTTTGTCGACGCCCATCACGGCGGCGAAAGCGGCGCGAGTGAGAAATTTGCCCTCAGTCATTTCGGCTCCAAGGTTGCGTTGCGCTCATAGAAATTTTTGTGCCTAGCTCGACGCCACGCGGCGCAATGCCCGCAGTGGCTGTGTCTACGAATTCCGGCCCACTTGTGCTGATGAATTCTGGCCCACCTCCCGGTAGATAACTGGCTGGCGCGGAGCGTGAGGCTCGCACCGTCCCTGAGCGTCTTGCTTGGGTCCTCCTGCTACGTCTTTGCCGTCTTGCGCTGAGCGGTCGTGCGGCGGAACCGGTATGAATCGGCGCCCGTGGTGACGATGTGCGCACGGTCGGTCAGCCGGTCGATCAGCGCCTTGCATAACCTTGGGTTCGGGATCACCTGCGACCATTCCGAGAACGGCAAATTGGTGGTCACAATCACTGCCGCCTTCTCCGCCCGGTCGGCAATCACCTGGAACATCAACTCGCAGGCAGTTTCGGCGAGCGGTACATAGCCGAGTTCGTCGATGCAGATCAGGTCGAGCCGCTCCCATCGACCGAGCGCGCGACTGAGCTGATTGGCATGCGCCGCCTCCGCCAGCTCGTTGATCAGCGCCGTCGCCGTCGTAAACCGCACCCGGCGCCGCTGGCGACAGGCCGCGACGCACAAGCCTGTCGCGAGATGGGTCTTGCCTGTGCCAGCTTCGCCAATCAGCAGGATCGGCTCGGCCTTGGCGACATACTCGCCCTCGGCCAACGCCCGGAGCTGCGATGCTGCAACGCCGGAGCGGTCGAACTCGAATTCGTCGAGCGTCTTCATCCGCGGCAGCCGCGCATCGTGCAGCAAACGCGCAATTGACCGGCTCTCCCGCTCCTCCATCTCGGCCGCCAGCAGCGCCTCGAGGTAGCCGATATGCGTCTGACCCTCGCGTGTCGCGGCCTCGGCGAGCCGGGCGAACTGCCCGCCGATCGTCGGCATGCGCAGTGTCTTGCAGTGCTGGCGGATCGCTTGCTCCTGCAGATCGCTCATCACGCGGTCCCCGCGCACGGCCCGGACAGCAGCACGTCATACTCCGCCATCGTCGGCAGCGGCCGGTCGTAACGGGCGAGGTCGCCGACATCGATCGCAGCAGGCTGGCTTTTGCGCAGCCCGGCCTCGGTCAGCAGATAGCGCACCGCCGCGACATCGCACGCGCCGAGCGACACCGCCGTGGTGATCGCGACGCGCAGCGCGTCATGACCGAACTCCCGAGCCAAACCGACCACCGCCACCATCGCGCGGGTGCCGTTCTGCTTGCCGTGCCGGGTCAGCAGCCGTTCCCAGAGCTCGTCATAGCAAGGTGGCCAGCGACCGGCCGCGCGCATCTGGGCGAGTGGTTTGGATCCGGCAAACGCACCAGGCTTGTGGCTCAGCACGTCGAGGTAATGCTCCAGGTCCAGCACCTGCTGACGCCGCCGATGGCAGCGCTCGTGCCGGGCAACCCGGCGGCCAGAATGCCAGATCTCAACGTGCAGCGGGTACACGCGCGCTTCCACCCGGCTGCCCGCGCGCAGCGGCACCGAGTAGGCGTTGGTCTTGACCAGCACACAGCCCTGCTTGTCCACCAGCGGAAACGTCACGTCCGCCAGGTCGAACCCGTCCGGATGGCGCGCCGTCAGATGATCGCGCTCGACCACCATCGCCACACCGACCGGCTCCGAGCGCCCGTCCAGGATCCGCGCCTCATCCGCGCGGCAGCCCGTCAGCAAAAACGCATTCAGCGCATCGAGGTCGGCGATATCAGGCACTGGCACGAGGTGATTGCGACGGAAATAGCCACCCTCGCCCTCAATGCCACCTTTCTCATGACCCTCGCCGGGGGTGCAGAACTCTGCCGCAAAGCGCCAATGCGAGCGGAACGCCACGAACCGGACCGTCTCCTCGCGCCGGTGACCACGCAGGATCTTGCGCACCGCGCTGGCCAGATTGTCGTAACGCAGTAGTCGGAACACGCCGCCGAAATAGGCGAACGCGTGCTCATGCGCTTCGAGAAACGCTTGCTGCGTCGCGTGCAGATAGGCGCGGTGGAACGCAGCCCCGCTCGCCATCGATCGCATCGCGAACACCTGCAGGCGCGTCCGCTCGCCACCGAGATCGGCCCAGGCCTCATACCAATCCACCTGCGCCTCATGGCCCAACGCGTAGCTCTGCGGCACGAAAGTCTCGCGCTTCACCAGCCCCAGCGCGCGCTTGCGGGCGCGAACGTGATTGCGCACCGTCGACTCCGCGACCGCGGCATCGGGGAACTCCGTCAGCAGCCGGCGATAGATCCGCCGCGCCGTATGTCGCTGCTTGCGCGGAGCCCGACGATCCTCGTCAAGCACCTGGTCGATGAACGCCGCGACCGCGTCCAGCTTCGGTTTGACCCGGGCCGGATAACGACGACGCGCCGGCAGCGCGTCGGCGATCGCCTGCCGCACCATCCGACGGTGCACGCCAAATTTCGCCGCCACACCGGCGATCGTGCCGACACCAAACTCATGCTCCTGACGAAGCTGCTCGAACAATTCCACTTTGGCGTTCCAATCCACTCCGAGCCCCCCGGCAGAATCAGGGAAACCCTAGGTTGAGGGACGGCAGGTGGGCCAAAATCCGTCAGCACTCTGGGCCAACATTCGGTAGCAAAGCCACGCAGATCGGGGGAGGGGCCTAGAGGGACCCGTTACCCTCCCGCAACGGGATGGACACATGAGACCGTCTTGGAGGGCAGGCGGCGTAGTTCCGGGATGGTGACCTTCGGCTGAGGGTCGCCAGTCCCGCGCGTAACACGCGTGCCCGCGTAGGCGCTCGCCGCTAAGAGTTTGTTAACCATTCCCGCGCCACAGTCGCCAGCATGACAGGCGACGTCGAAACCGCTGACACGACGCAGCGAGACCAAGACGATTCTGACGCCCTGCTGGTGACAATCCTGCGCGAGATCGTCATTCATGGGCACGCGACGCATGAGGAGATCGCCACACTTCGAGACATTGCTTCTGGCAGGTTCGTCGAGCCTGCAGATGTGGCGCGGCGGGCGCTGGCGTGGATCGAGAACGCCATAAGGCGCGGCGGATTGTCCGGGCGAAGGCGGCCGAGTTGAGCGGATGAATATGGCCGACGTCGGGCAAATTGCCGAGTGCCCGGTCTGGCTGAACCTCCGCGCCCAGCAGAACCTCGTTCAGTATCCCTTAACCGTTTCGCGTCATCCTGACCTCCATGAGACGTGCAAAAGGCATATCGACTCTCCTGAGGCAAAAAGAGCTGGAGGACGCTGCATTCGGCGTCTTCCACGACATTCTGCTCCGCGACCTGCGTGGGACGCTGATGCCGACGCTCGACGAACTCGCGACGCTGCTGGCGATCAGTAACTGTTCCGGCGCCTCGGTCGAGACAAGGGCTTTCGCTAGCAATGCATGGGAGTGGCTCGCCGACACCGGCAGTGAACGCCCCGCCGACAAGCTTTCCGTAACTTGAAAACTGCCATCCAATCCGCCGAGCTACAGAACGAGCCCATCGTGCAGCGTGAGCGCGCCGCGGATGAGATGCTGATGGACGCGGTTCGAGCTGATGTCGATCTGGTTCGCAAGCTTGCACACTACGAACGAGGCTCTGTTTACCTGGGGCTGGTGCGAGGTGTTGCCGGTCGGCTCGGGAGGGGCTGACTGAAGAGCGTTCGGCGGCCGTCCTACTCGCCCGGGACACCTGGGACAGAAGGCGTTCTACAACCCATTGATATTCTTCCTTGTCCCGGGTGTCCCTAGTGTCCCAGGTATAAATAACAGAGAGCAAAAATCCCGCAACAAGTCTCTGTTCCGCGCCGCCAGCGATTGGTTGTTTTGGGGAGGGACACCCGGGACACCCGTAAGCCATTGTATTAACTTGCCTATTTTGCAATGAGTGTCCCGCCCACGCGGGCCACTCGGGACGGTCACGCTGCATCGGGCGCTTCCGGGCTGACACCCGCGTCCCAGCTCACCGCCAAACTAGTCACGCGGGCGAAGGCCTCGCGAGCGAACGCAAGGTCGCCGATATCGTATCCATGAACCCTCGGCTGGGTAATAACCTCTGCCTTTCGAGTGATGTCCCCGTACGCATTCTTCTGGTTGGCCAAGTGCTCGCCGACGATCCCGTTCCGCCAGCGTGCCGGCTCGGCTGTCATGGACACCATGAAACGCCCCATGCCTTCACGCGTGAGCGGGCGGCGCTCACCGCGCTTCTTGGCGAACTCGCTGTAGCTGGCGAACAGCAGCTCGGTTGAGACCCGCTCATCCCAGTCCGCGAAGTCGTCCTCAAGCCCAAGCCGGGACCGGAAGACGTAGCCGCGTTCCAGACAGTCGAGCCACCACGATTCGGTGGTGCCGAGGCTCAGCTTGCGCTGGTGCTGTAGACCTTCGGTGGTGGGCACGTCGCGGACATTGAAGTGAGAGAGATCATAGGCCAGCAGCTCGTGCAGCATGGCCGCATAGCCGCCTTGCTCCATCTGCTGCCAGATCGCGGCGAAGTAGGTGTGATCGTTCCTGTGGGCGTCCGAGACCTCGTTCACCATGAAGCGCCGCGCATCGAGCGATGCCGGAATGACCCAATCTTCGTTGCTGGCCATCATCAGGTGCAGGTAATTTGGAGCCTCAATCGCGTTGACGTTTTTTGCCTCGATCGTCAGCGTCGGTTCGGTGATGATCGATTTGAGCACCCCGACATGAGCGCGATCGCCGGCAAAGAAAGCTTCATCGGCGAACAGGAAGACGGTGTCTCGCAAGTGGGCGTTGAAGTTGCCGACGAGATGCTTAGCGCTGGCGATGGCGAGCGCGTGGTGGCCGATGATGTGCTTATTTGCTTTTGCCAGCGTGCCTTTGCCGGTGCCCTCACCGCCCTTCATCACGAGCGCGACTTCGCCCTGTTCAGCCGGGTGCTGATACATGCGCGCGAGCCAGCCCATGGTGTAGGTGAACCGGATCGGGTCGCCGTCGCAGATGATCCGCTCGATGTGGTCGCGCATCAGCGACCAATTCCCGGGTACCGGCTGGACCGCGTAGCCCTGCCAAAGGTTCAGCACGCCGGGGCGCACCTGGTTCGTCGGGTCGAACGTTACGCCGTGAATGAACTGATGCCGCTCGGGGTGCCCGAGCCAGACATCGGCGACGCCCTTCATGACGGGGCTGCCGTCCTTGTTGACGCCGATCTTCACCCGTTCGTTGGCGTAGAGGATGCGGAGATCCTTGGGCGAGAGCCGGTCATAGCGGTTGCGCCGAAGCACGGAGTCGAAACCGGATTGGAAGATCGTGGCTTTGCCGGCTTCGTTGACGACGGTGTAGAGGCGGTTGAAACGCTCGACGACCTCGGCGACGTCCGGTTCGCCGTCTGGCATCTCGACGGTGGAAAAGCCTGCTGCGTCAGGCATGCTGCACCTGAAGCCGGTCGCGCATGATGTCGTTGAAGTCCTGACCCGGGAGATCGGGCTGGATAATTTGGACGGTGCAGCCCTCGGCACGCCAGCGTTGTGCAGCTCGAGCCGCAGCTCGTCGGCCGGGTCGATCATGGTCAGCTGCAATGACGACGCTGCGGACCGCGGACGGCAATACAAGGGAGTAGCCAAGGTTGCCGCAGGCGATCGCTGACCAAGCAGGCAGGCCGAGCATGGCGCCTGCGGACGCGGCCGTCTCCAATCCCTCGGCGACAACCATCTCGGACTCGACCGGAATGATTCGTATCGCGCCGCCGACAAACGAACCAATGCTGGCCTTGTTCGGCTCGACGTTGGCCTTCGTGCCGTCCGGATTGAGGAACGTCCGGTGCACCGCGCACACGTCGCCGTTGCCGTCGCGGACGAGGCAGACCATTGCGGGCAGCTTGACGCCGGACGGATGCGGGCACTCGGCGTGGAACCGGACATTGGGATTGCCCGCCAGCCACGACAGGCCGCGCCGGCCGAGATATCTGGCAACGATCGTGTCGCGGGCGTAGTCGCAATGATGCCAGAACCCGCGCACGCGCTTGCGGCTGTCGGCAGTCTCCTGGGCGGTGCGGACACGGCCGGCGCCGATGCGTTCGTAGGCGAGGGTCATGGTTGCCCCCCGGCCAGTCCGGTCACCATCTCCAAGAGCAGGCTCCGCTCGCTCCGTTCGGCCACCTTCAGCACTTGCAGTTCATCTGCCGGCAGGTGCACCTCAAGCACATCCTGAACGAGTCTGCGTAGCAATCCCGGTTCAATGGCGTCGAGCTCCACGCTAACGTTGCCGAAGTTTTTGGCTCGAGTATCGCTTTGCTTTGTCGGCCGGGTGGGCAGGTCCCAAGCCGAAATTTGGTCGGGGTTGACCGCGACGCGCTCGAAATAGATTTCCGCGTTCGGGGCCAGCTCTCGCAATGTCTGTTCGATCTTCTCGCCCGCGTTCACCCCTGACGGATCATAGTCGCCCAGGTGATAAATGAATGTGGGTTCGCCTAAGTCGCTGATGTATTCGGCGGCACTATGCAGAAAGGATAGCGAGGCGTAACCGCGGGCGACCATGAGCGGTACGTCGTAATCCGCTGTGACCGGCAAGAGCACTCCGGCCAACGCGTCCTTCTCGAGCCAGACCTCCACGTATGCACCGGCATCGCGCCAGAGGCTTTTGCGGTACAGGCGCGCTGTTTCCTCCAGGGCCTCCTGGATGCCCCCAAAGGTCCGTGGCTTGCGCTGGTAACGGGTCGTGTCCGCCAGCCAGCCGTAAGGAAGCTGACCCGAGCGACGCATCGCGACTAAATCGGTCTGCACCTTGTTGTACCCGGCATCCGACTTGTCGACGATGCCTTGCACTGCGGCCTGATAGAAAACCTGCCGCACCGTCATCGGCCACATCTCTGCAACAATGCAGAAAAGATGGTCCCGGCGCCGGGACATTTCCTTCTGCGTCGCCCGAACACGCTTTATGTGGCTCGCCTGATAAACTGGCTCGCTCACGCCCGCCCCACTGTCCGCACCCGGTGCGCCTGGGCGACCCCGAGCAGCTCGAGGATGCGCTCGCGATCCGCATGATCGGCGGCGAGCACCATGACCGTTGCGCCCCCGCGTAGGAGCTCGCGAACGTCGTCTAGCGAGTCTTCGCGGAGGTCGAGCTTGCCTGGAGTGGGCGCTGCAACATACACAACCGGTTCGCCCAGCAGATCGGCGCTGCGGTTGCCAACGATCGACTGAAACGGGCAACGCTGCATCATCTCGCGCAGGGTCAGGCCGTCACTCATGCGCGCGCTCCGGTGGCCCGGCAGCGTGCCTCCAGCGCTGCATGGCTCATCGCTTCCGCCTGGGTAAACCGGCCACTGGCTAGCAGAGCATCGGCTTCGCGGTCCGCGCGACACGCGAATGCCAAAGCGGCGACTGGGTCAGTCGGGATGATCAGACGCGGTGGCTCGCTGGCCAGTGCTTTGCCGTAGGCGGTGCAGATCCTAGAAGAGATAAACATGCTCTGCGTCCTCATCTTTGGACGCGGCGGGCGTTGAAGTCGGACGGCTGTTCTGCTAAGTGACGATTGCATGCGCCAACCAAGAGAACGACCGCCCCACGTCCGCAACGTGGGGTGTTTCGTTTCAGGGCTAGGCGGCGTTCTTGGGCGTGAGCGTCGGTAGCCCAGCCAGGTAGGCCCGCATGGAGGCGTCCTCGACAAACGTGGAGCGCCCCATCTTCACCAACTTGATGCGCTTCTCCGCCGCGAGACGATAAATCCTGCTGCGGGAAGGGCCATAAACACTGGGCGCCTTGGGAAGCGGCACGAGAACCGGTCTGTAATCTGCCATGGTGCGTCCTTACACAACACGGCGCACGTCACGCCGCTGCTGGACAAACTGGGATTTTAATCGACTAGTTTGGAAGCCAAGGAACTAGTTCTAGTAGTCGGGAACTAGTCGCCGCGCTTCCGCTTTGCTGGCTTTGCATCTGCGTACCAGTAGCTTCGCGCGATCTGCAGTCGCGCCTCGTTCAGTGGCGCTAAGGGTGGCTTAATTTCAGGCACGTCAGCGTCAAACATCCAGGCCTCGGTTTCCGGTATTAAAACCGTTCCAGCGCCTGCCCGCTTAGCTCGGAAAGTCGTCGCCCACTGTCGGAACCATTTGGCCCATCCCAAAGTCGCGCACAGCTCTTCTTGATCTAGTCGGAGCCGGTTCGGTGCCTGAACTGCCCGCAGCAGATGAAAAGCCGCGTGAAGGGGAGCAATGGCGCGTTCCGGCAACCACCACTTTTCCTTAAACTGGGCTTCTGTCACAGGCGCGCCCAGCAATTGGATTGACGGGTCACGCTCGAAAATAGCCCAAGCGCGGTTCAACGAAGCAATGTCGGCGTGGTGAAGTCCCAGTTGTGCGGCAAAGCAGAGGACGGCCCCGATGACCTGACCGCGAAGCAGAATTCCCTCGTGTGCTTCAATCAGTAGATCGGCAAGCGGTAAGGAGCGGACCAACATCCGTCGTCCGCCGGCAGGCTCAAACAAGCGCTCTTCAAAAGCGAGTTTCGTGCTTCCGGCTATAGTGGTTGCCCCTTTGGGTAAATCAACACCGGCCGCAACGGCGTCGAGAACGTCTTGGCATAGCTCGGCGCCCTCTGCGCTGATTCCGGCAAGCAACGCGTTTCGCTTTTCTGGATTGCGGGGCCACGCCATAACTGAGATGAGATGTAGGGCCGCGAACTCAGCCGCAGGGTCAATAGTAAGCGCCGGCGGCTCCGCCACGGTTTTTCGGTCCATCGGATCGCCTCCGCCCTGGTCCGCGCAATAAAAGCGGCGGGGCAATCCGACGCGGAGGAGCCGGACGTTCGCGGGCCAGGCTAGCCCCACCAATTCCCTTTGTAGCACCGTGCAGGCCGCTGCGGCAGAGGACGGCTTCACCGCCGGCCTCCCTTTGGCCGCGGCGGCTTCCTTGGCGGCGGCACCGTGATCCACACTGGCGGCTGCGTCGGCGAAGGCTGACCGGGCAGCCGGGCGCGCGCGGTCACGCCGCACCATGTTGGGCCAGCATGCGCCGAGCCGCGTCAAACCTCGGATCGTCGTCGGGAATATTGTTCCAGTGGCGAGCGACCTGGTCCACGATCCTCTGGACCCGCTGATGCTCCTCCGATGTGTACCTGGACCGTAGGATCAGGGCCTGCAGCATCGTGTCGTAATCGTCTCGGCGGCGCTGCGCCTCGGCCTCGTCGACCCTGTTAGCTCGCCTCGCAGCTTCCGCGACGGTGCCCACCGAGGCATCGGCATCGTGCAGGGGTAGGAACCAGCTGCCGCCATACTCCTGCAGGTCGATGCCGGCGGCGGCAGCGAGGAAGTGCATGACGCGCCGGACGATGACCTCGCCGTGTTCGCGTCCCTCTGTTCCATCGTCGTAGAAGTCGTCTGAGTTGATCTCCGCCGCGGCCGACATTAGAAGGATTGCCGCATCAGCAAGCGTCTTGGGGTGACCCTCCTTTATTGCGTCAGAGATCCGCAGTTGTTCGGCCGAGACCTCGTGGGCTTCATCATCGCGATCGGCTGCAAGGAGCCCCTCTTCCAGGTTGCCCAGGGCTGCCAGGCGCTGGGCTGCTGCCATGATCGGCGAGAGTCCTGGCTCGGCGGTTGCCGGCTGAGCGTTCGAGGCCAGGCCGGCCGCGCTCAGGGCGACGCCAGCCAACAGATCGCGGCGGGAGGACTTAGCCATGCTCAAACCCTCCCGCCGAGCCGGACCAGGTCGTTGACCAAATCCAAAGCCCAGTCTGCGGACAGGACTTCAAGCTCCACCGTGCCATCCGGCAAAGTCGCGTGCAGCTTGGTTGCTGCGGCTTTCGCAACCAAGCCGGCAAACGTCATCGGCTTGGCCGCACAGATGATTTCCGCGTTGCGGTTGTCGTCTTCCCATAGCGGGTCGTCGTCGCTCAAGTCGTGTCCGTCGATGGAAGCCTTAAGGCGCTCGTGCTGCTCACACGCCGTGATCAGCTCGGCGTCGGCAGAAGTAAGCGGCGCCGCTTGGATATCGGCAAGGCTTGCCGCCACGCCGGCCGTGATGCCGATCGCGCTGAAAGCGCCGCCGAGGGCGAGGGCGCGGCGGCCTACCTCGCGGCGCCGCACGAGTTCGGGTGAGTGGTCGGGGTTTGTTGGATGCGTGTAGGTATGCGTAGCCATTGCCAGTTCCCTTCCGAGCTGGGGATGGTTAGGCCGGGCTGGGTGCGCCAACACCTAGCTCGGCCGACTTTCGTTGCCTCAGAATGGCAACGAGGTTATAAAAACACCATGCCACGTGTTTTGCAACAGGGTTATAATTTGCTACCTGTCCAGAGTAAGATGGCGCGGGTCGCGTTGGGGTGGGGCGTTCGCGAATTAGCGGATGCCGCCGGCGTCTCAACAGGCACCGTCTCTCGGCTGGAGCGAGGGGAAGAACTGAAGAGCAACACTCTTGCTGTCATCCGCGCCGCTTTGGAGCAAGCTGGCGTCGTCTTCCTCGACAACGGCACTGGACCGGGTGTGAAGTTTCGGAAGCCAGATCCGTGACGCCTGCCCAGTGTCGGAAAGCTCGACGGCTACTCGGGATCTCTCGGGAGACCCTTGCTGAGTTGGCTCGCGTCCCGGTCTGGCAGATAAAGGATTTCGAAGGCCGCGGCCATTTGCGGTTTGCCTTCTACGCCTCTCAAGATCGGGTCGGCGAAATGAGGAAGGGTTTGGAGGCGGCAGGCGTCGCTTTCACGACCGACGGCGAACAGCTTGGGGTGACGTTGCGGAAAGCCGAAGGATAGCTCGCATGTCCACACCTGATTACCTCGTTCTCTTCGGCCGCAATCTTCGGGCTGCTCGTCTCCAGGCAGGGCTGACTAGCGACGACGTTGCCGCCCGAAGCGGGATTAAGATGAACGACGTGGCGCGTGTCGAAGCTGGCGTGCTCGACGTCAGATTGAGCGTGATGGCGTTGCTGGCGGAAGTAGTGGGACGCTCGCTACCGGATTTGCTGGGCGACGTGGGCGCCTGACGCAGGCTCTACGTCGAGTTCACGAACGGACAGGCGCCAACTAGCTGCGGCTGGTCTGTGGATCAGCCGCGGCCGGCATGATTGCGTTATGTAGGGACTGGCGACGTACACCACTTCCCCCACTCCTCCATCAACGGCCGCCGCCGCTCTAGCAGATCCGTCCGGGCATAGGCGGCCTCGACCTTGTCGCGCATGACGTGGGCGAGCGCGGCCTCGACTACCTCGCGAGGATGGGTGGTCTGCTCGCCGGCCCAGACCCGGAAGGTGCTGCGGAACCCGTGCGGCACGATCGCCCGGCCCGTGATGTCGCGCCAGCGTGGCTCACCCTCGCCGTTCATGCGGCGGAGGAGGGCCGAGAGCGTCATGTCGGAGAGCGGTTGCCCGGACTTGATGCCCGGGAACACCAACGCGGTCGGACCGGTCCGCAGGGGCAGCAGCGCTCGCAGCAGGGCCACGGCCGGGACCGAGAGCGGGACACGATGCAGACGGCCGCCTTTCATCCGCTCTGCCGGAATCACCCAGACTGCAGCCTCGAGGTCGACTTCCTTCCACCTGGCTCCCCTCACCTCCCCCGTCCTGGCCGCGGTCAGGATCGCCAGCTCAAGCGCGCGTGCCGCAACGCCGTCCCGATGACGGAGCTCACCCAAGAAGGCGCCCATCTGCTGCCAAGGTAGCGCCGGCTGGTGCTCTACCCGTGAAACGCGCTCCTTGGCCGGCAGCAGTCCCGAGAGGTTCCCCTTCCACCTCGCCGGGTTCTCACCGGTGCGCCAGCCTCGGGCCTTCGCTGCGTCCAGTATGACCTCAATCCGGCCACGCAGGCGGGATGCTGTTTCTGGCGCCCTGCTCCAGACCGGGCGAAGGATCGTCAGCACCAATTCCATTGTGACGGCCTGCACCGGCAGACTGCCGATTACGGGATAGGCGTAAGTCGCGAGCGTACTGTCCCACTGGGCGGCGTGCTTCGAATTGCGCCAGCCTTGCCGGTGCGTTGCTATGAAGTCTTCCGCCACGGCCTTGAACGTGTGCGTCGCGGAGGTGACGGCCTCACTCCGTTTGGACAGAGGCTCCAGACCGTCGCGGAGGCGCGCCCGGGCTTGCGCCGCTGCGGTGCGTGCCGCGGCCAAAGTGGTTTCTGGAAAGGCGCCCAAGCCTAGATCCCGCGTCTTGCCGAGGCGAGTGTATCGAAACACCCAAGCCCGCCGCTCGGCGGTGCGCACGTGCAGGTGCAAACCATCTCCGTCGACGTAGCGCCCAGGCTTTACCAGCGCCTTCGCTTCCAAAACAGTGAGTTTGCCAGCCATCCTGATTGTTCGCTCCAAGCGAGCGATTCCGTCCGTCTAACTGCTCGGTCCCATTTCCAGTCCCATTGCAAGGCCTGGTCTGGCCTGCGTCAACGGGAACCGATGGGGAACGATCGAGTGGCTAACTTCCTAGGCTGACAGGGAGTTTTGGCACAATCGGAAACAGCGCGGGACATCAGTTCTAAGGAACTTGAAGACGTCGAATTCGCGGCCGTTGCAGCCGTGGCGGCGCTGGCGGAAGATGATCGGGCCGGGGCTGTCCAGGCGGATGCTCAGCGCGATGCCGGCGAGCAGCGGCACCGTTCCCAAGATCAGCAGGAAGGCGGCAACGTGATCGCCCATCTCCTTGGCGATCAGGCCCCAATGGCCGTGCGGACGGCGGGTGAGCACCATCAGCGGCACGCCGGCGACTTGCGTCGTCCAGAGGTGCCCGCCGGCCAAGCCAAGCAGCGGGGTGCAGAAGGTGACCTCCACGTCGAGCGCCTTGAGGCGGTTGACGACGTCGAGCACGCGGGCTTCCGAGGCCGGCGGCAACGCGAGCAGCACGCGATCGATCTCGCGCGCCCGGCCCATTTCGATCAGGCGGGCGAGCGAGCGCTCGAGAATGGCGGCGTCGGCCGCGCCGTCATCGAGGACGGCGGACAGGCGCACCCCGTTTCGCTCCGCGGCGGAGACTTGCGAGACGAGCGTCTCGGCGAACATACCGCTGCCCAGTATGGCGACGCGGTCGCACACCACGCCGCGGTCAGCCAGCCGCTGGAAGATGCGCAGCAACAGCAGCCGGCCGCCGATGGCGGTGCAGAAGATGAAGATGAACCAGGCCGATATCCAGATGCGCGGGAGCGAGGACGCGATCTCAGTGACGAAACCGATGATCAACAGCACCGCCAGCAGGATCACCACGCGCAGCCCGGTGCGCGAGATCAACTGGACGGAGGTCGCAACGTTGCAAGAAACGCGGGCCCAGCTATCGCGCAACGCCAAGGGAGCGATCAGCGCGCCGATACACGACAGTCGCAAGGCATCGTATTCAAAACCGGTGAGACGATGCTCCAGCCCGAGGAAACGGGTGTAGGCAACGGCGCAGATGAGGCCTGCGGTGCCGATGGTCAGCATATCCCAGACGGCGAGCAGATCGTAACCGATTGCGAACAGGTCGGTCCGCAACGCCGGTCTGGCGCCGGTTGCAACACCGAGCCCGCGCGGCTCCTGCAACTCGCCCGCGAGAGACATGAACCCGTCCATCGACCGTTACTCCGACCAGGACTTCGCGATAGTGAGACGAACGTCAGCACACCGTTTGTCGTTTTGACACGACTCGTGTTTAGGCACGTCTGCTACCTACGGTCAACTTTATTTTCACTTACCCGTGAGAAAGATAAACAGAACTTAATCTCAAAAATGAGAGTTGATGACCAAGGATAGTTGGCTTCTGATGGTTTTGCGTCAATTGCAAGCGGCATCTACCCGCTAGTTCGCGGCATAGTGCCCTTTGACCGGCTTCACGTATATACCAACGAACCCTCCGCGGAGATACAACCAGCAGCTTTCTTTGTAACCGCCAGTACCTCGGCAATCTCTGCGGGACACTCGCAACGGTTGTATCAAAGCTGGAATTTCTTCTCTCTTAGATGTAGCCAGGGACGAGGCTGAGCAGCGCGTTGCCCGAATTTTAACGAATCTATACTGATAAGCGTCGCGCGCCGCGAATTTGGACGCGCGCACCGGATGCGCCACGGTTGACGGCATTCAGCCGCGCGGGTTTGCGGTAGATTGAGCGGCAGCCGGCTAGGAGCCTTTGGATTGAACTTCATCACCGACTTTGCCGACCAAGCGACCTTGCTGCCATTGGTGGCCACAGTCGCGGTTGTGCTTGCGCTGCAGCGGCGGTGGCGGCTGGCAGGCGCTTGGGTCGCCGCCATCGCCAGCGTCCTGGGCATTCTGCTGGTGTTGAAATTGGCTGATTTCGCCTGCGGCTGGCGCGTTCCGCTGCTGGGGCCCGACGGGTTCGACCTCAACAGCCCGAGCGGGCATACCGGTGCGGCCACCGTGACTTTCGGCGCAATAGCCGGGCTGATGGCGGCGCGCAGCCGGCTCGGGGTTCGGGCCACCGTAGTGATTGCCGCCGCCGTTGCGGGGATCGTGATCGGGATCACGCGCATCATGCTGGGCGCGCACACCATGGCCGAGGTTGTCCTGGCCTTCGGCATCGGGCTGATCGGCGCCGGCCTGTTCGCGGCGCTGGCCGGGCGGGAGGAACGGCCGGGCTCCCCGGTCCCGGTGCTGCTGGCGAGCATCGTCGTGATCGTCTGTGCCCACGGCGCCCGGCTGCAGGCGGAAACGGTGCTGCAAGGAGTTTGGACCCAAACGGTCCGGCAATGGGTGACATATTGCCAGCCGCAATCAAGTGCTAGCGTGCCTAATTTCCGCTAGGGTAGTGGGTATCGGAGACAGCTATGAAGCGGAGAGAGCTTGCCATGAGATTGACGCGCAAGCGTGTCCTGGTGACCGGCGGCGCCGGTTTCCTGGGATCCCATTTGTGCGAGCGCCTGATCGAACAAGGCCATGACGTGCTCTGCGTCGATAATTACTTCACCGGACGCAAGGACAACATCGCGCACCTGCTCGGCGGGCCGCAGTTCGAGGCGATGCGGCACGATGTGACCTTCCCGCTCTATGTCGAGGTGGACGAGATCTACAATCTCGCCTGCCCGGCTTCGCCGATCCACTATCAATTCGACCCGGTGCAGACCACCAAGACCTCCATCATGGGGGCGATCAACATGCTCGGCCTCGCCAAGCGGGTAAAGGCGAAGATCCTGCAAGCCAGCACCAGCGAGGTCTATGGCGACCCGGACGTGCATCCGCAGCCGGAGGAGTACCGCGGCAACGTCAATCCGCTGGGGCCGCGGGCCTGCTACGACGAGGGCAAGCGGGCGGCGGAGACGTTGTTCTTCGACTACCGGCGGCAGCATAATCTGCGGATCAAGGTGATGCGGATTTTCAACACCTATGGGCCGCGCATGCACCCGAATGACGGCCGCGTCGTGTCCAACTTCATCGTGCAGGCGCTCAACAACCAGCCGATTACACTCTACGGCGACGGCAGCCAGACCCGGGCCTTCTGCTTCGTCGACGACCTGATCGAAGGCATGATGCGTTTGATGGGCACCGATGATGACGTGATCGGGCCGGTCAACATCGGCAACCCGCACGAGATCCCGGTCTCGGAGTTGGCGGGCCGGATCGTCAAGCTCACCGGGTCGACGTCGGAGATCGTCTACCGTCCGCTGCCGCAGGACGATCCGACCCAGCGCTGCCCGGATATCGGGCTGGCCCGGCGCCTGCTCGGCTGGGAGCCGACCGTGCCGCTGGAGGACGGGCTGAACCGGACGATCGCCTATTTCCGCCGGCTGTTGAGCGAGCGGACTGCTGCGGCGGCGGAATAGGTTGAACGCGGGGCAGTGAAATCATACTTAACAGACCGATACAATCGGGCAGTCTATTGTCTCGACGAGGAGTTCGCGAAGCGGCTGATCGCAACTGAATTCGCCAGCCAAGCAAGGTAGTCCGCATGTTGAAACAGGCGATCCCGAACATCTTCGTCAAGGACTTCGAAACGGCGCTGGCCTATTACACCGGTCAGCTCGGCTTTCGCCCGCTATTCGTCTACGGCGATGTCCCGTTCTATGCGCAATTGGCGCGCGACGCGGCGATCCTGGCGATCCGCCACGTGACAAGGCCGGTGATCGACCATTCAGCCGGCGAGGACTTGCTCAGCGCCTTCATCGAGGTCTCGGACGTCGACGCCCTCCACGATGGGCTACAGGCCGCGGGGGCGCATATCCGGCAGGCGCCGCGCGACGAACCCTGGGCGATGCGGAGCCTGATCGTCAGCGATCCCGACGACAACCTCATCTGCTTTGCGTCCGAGCTACGCAGTCGGGCCTGACGCTCACGAAACGAGCCTTGTATCTTCGGCCGCCCAGATGATGCGGGCCTGGTCACCGGGCCTGAGCATGGCGGCGCCGGCGCGGTGGGTTTGCTTGGCGATCAGCAGCGCGCCCGAGGCGGTCACCAGCGCGTAGCGGGTCATCTCGCCCATGAAGACGACCTCGCGGACCTCGACGGCAAGCGCGTTCTGGCCGGCTTGGATCTCGGCGCGCGGCCCCACCAGCATCTTCTCCGGGCGCACCATGCACAGACAGTCCGCCGCGTAATCCTGCAGCGGTGCGTGCAATACGGTGCCGTCTTCCAGGCGGATGGCGAGACGGCCGGATTGCTGCTCGACGCCAGAGACTTTCAGCATGTTGGCCTCGCCGATGAACGAGGCGACGAACCGGTTGGCCGGCGCGTCGTACAGCGCCTCGGGGGCGGCGATCTGCTCGATGCGGCCGTGGTTCATCACGCTCACACGGTCGGACATCACCAGCGCCTCGCGCTGGTCGTGGGTGACATAGACAAACGTGATGCCGAGGCGCTCATGCAGGCGCTTGATCTCGAGCTGAAGGTTCTCGCGCAGCTGCTTGTCGAGCGCGCTCAGCGGCTCGTCCATCAGCAAGACGCGGGGACGGAACACGATGGCGCGGGCGATCGCCACGCGCTGCTGCTGCCCGCCCGAGAGCTGCTGCGGGAAGCGGCCGCCAAAGCCTTGGAGCTGGACCATGTCGAGCATGCGCACCACGGCGTCGTCGCGCTCGGCGCGGCTCGTGCCGCGCTGCTTGAGCGGGAAGGCGATGTTCTCGGCGACCGTCAAATGCGGGAACAGGGCGTAGCTTTGGAACACCATGCCGATGTTGCGGCGATAGGCCGGCAGGCGCTCGACCGCCTGATCGTCGATCAGGATCTCGCCCGCGCTGGGCTGCTCGAAGCCAGCGATCAGCATCAAGGTCGTGGTCTTGCCGGACCCGGAAGGGCCGAGCAGGGTGATGAACTCGCCGGCGCGGATTTCCAGGTCGAGCCTGTCGATCGCGCGATGTGGGCCGAAATGCTTGACGATGCCGCGGAGCTCGACCGGCGCGCCGGGTCGCGAGACGGCGGCGCTGTTGGCCATGGAGAACGCGTCCATCTCTCACCCTGAAGCTGCGGGACCATGCTGGGAGAAGTGCAGGTCGCTTGTCGAGTGCCTCGCTGCAGCCGCGAATGGGTTTGACAGGGCGCGGCCGGGTTCTGCAGGCTCGCGGCGTGGCGAGCGGGATCGGAGCCAGGGCACGAAGTATCGGCGCGGGACATGCCGCGCTGGCGGTGCCGCTTGTCCTATTTTTGCTGGTGTTCTTTGCTTACCCGGTGGCGTCGATGCTGTGGCGCAGCCTGGGGCCAGGGATCTGGCCGGATTTGCTGGAGGGCTCGGTGTTCTGGCGGGTGATGCAGATCACGCTGGAGATCGGGCTGATCGTGACCGCGTGCTGCCTGCTGCTGGCCTATCCGCTGGCCTATTGGTTGGCGCGGCTGCGGGCGCCGACCGCCAATCTGCTGATGATCTTCGTGCTGATCCCGTTTTGGACCAGCATCCTCGTGCGGTCCTATGCCTGGATGGCGCTGCTGGAGCGGCACGGGATCGTCAACAATTTTCTGCTGTTCCTGCACGTGATCGACGAGCCGGTGCGGCTGCTCAACACGCGGTTTTCGGTGTGCCTGGCGATGGTGCACGTGCTGCTGCCGTTCATGGTGCTGCCGATCTACGCCAACCTGCGCGGGCTCGACTGGCGGTTGGTGCGGGCGGCGGAGTCACTGGGCGCGACGCCCTGGGGGACGCTGCGCCAGATCGTGTTGCCGTTGTCGCGGCCCGGTGTCGGCGCGGGGGTGACGCTGGTGTTCACGCTATCGATCGGGTTCTACATTACGCCGGTCCTGGTCGGCGCGCCTTCGGATGTCATGGTCTCGATGCTGATCAACGACCAGGTCGACCAGCTCAATTGGCCGATCGCCAGCGCGATGTCGGCGGTGTTGCTGGTACTGGTTCTGGTGGCGACCGCGCTGCTGGGGCGGCTGACCGGGGCACGGCGCGCCGCGGCGGCGGCGATCTGATGCGCCGCGCGCTGCTCGGGGGGTTCGCCGGGCTGATCCTGGTCTTCTTGGTGCTGCCGATCGGGATCGTGTTTCCGCTGTCGTTCTCGTCGGGGAGCTATCTGAGCTTTCCGCCGCCGGGGTTCAGCTTGCGATGGTATGCGGCGTTCTTCTCCAGCTCGTCCTGGACCGGGGCGGCGATGGTCAGCTTGCAGGTGGCGGTCCCGGTGACGCTGCTGGCCGTGCTGCTGGGGACGCCGGCGGCGATCGGGCTGTTGCGCGGCCGGTTCTGGGGCAAGCGGCTCGTCAACGGGCTGGTGCTGGCGCCGATCGTGGTGCCGGGCATCATCGTCGCGATCGGGACCTATTTTGTTTATGCGCGGTATGGGCTCGTGGGCCATCCGATCGCGCTGGTGCTGGGGCATACGTGTCTGGCGGTGCCGTTCGTGGTGATCAACGTGACCGCGGCGCTGCAGGGGGTGGACCGGCAGCTCGAGCGGGCTTCGCTCAGCCTCGGGGCGCCTCCCTTCGCGACGTTCCGGCAGGTGACGCTGCCGCTGATCCTGCCGGGCATCCTGGCCGGCGCGGTGTTCGCGTTCATCACCTCGTTCGACGAGCTGCTGATCGCGCTGTTCCTGTCCGGCACCGGGGCGGTCACGCTGCCGCGGCGGATGTTCGACGAAATTCGCTATGACATCGACCCGACCATCGCGGCGGTGTCGAGCCTGTTGATCTTCACCACCACATTGCTGATGCTGGCCGCCGAGTTGATGCGCCGCCGCAGCCAGCGCCGCCGGACGCAAGGTATGATCGGCGACGGGTTCGTGCCGGTGCCTGAAATCGCGACTTGAACAGGGAGGCTGAGATGAAGGACGAGTTGACCCGGCTACTCGCGCGGATGGGGGCCGAACCGCCGCATATCGCCGACCTGACGCGGCGACGCTTCATTGCCAGCGCCGCCCGCTTCGGCCTCACCGCGGCGGCCGCGGTCGCGATGACGCGGCATTTCGCCATGCCAGCGCTGGCCGCCGAGCCAACGATGCCTGACGTGAAGGACTTTCCCGCCAAGCTGAAAGGCAGCGGCACCGTGCGCGTCTGCTCCTATGGCGGCGCGTTCCAGGCGGCACAAAGAAAAGCGTATTTCGAGCCGTTCCAGGAGCTCTCGGGTATCAAGGTGCAGGAATCCGAGGGGCCGGACATCGCCAAGGTCAAGGCGATGGTCGACACTGCGAACATCGAATACGATGTCGGCGAGTTCGACCGCGCGTCCGTCGTCAATCTGGGCCGCAAGGGCGATTATTGGGAGCCGATCGACTACTCGCTGTTCGATGTCGAGAACATCGACAAGGCATTCCGCGAGAAGGATTCGATCGCCATGCTGCCCTATGGGCAGATGATCGGCTACCGGACCGACGCGTTCAAGAATGGTGAGCCGACCGACAATCCAGACCTGTGGAACGTCGACAAGTTCCCCGGCTCGCGCTGCCTGCAGTCCGGGTCGAGCGGGCTCGAGCCGGATCTCGAGGTCGCCCTGATGGCGGTCGGCGTGCCAAAGGAGAAGGTCTACCCGATCGACATCGACAAGGCGTTCGACAGCCTCAAGAAGATCAAGCCGCATGTCGACAAGTGGTGGACGGCAGGCGCGCAACCCGCGCAGCTGCTGAACGACAACGAAGTCACCATGGTGACGGCCTGGAATGGCCGCATCTACACGATCCAGCAGAATGGCGCCCCGGTGAAGCCGATCTGGAAGAACCAATTGCTGCGCACCGACGTTTGGTCGATCCCGAAGGGCGCGCCGAACCGGGAGAACGCGCAGAAATTCGCCGCCTTTATAACTATGGCGGTGCCGCAGGCGCGGCTGAGCTACATCATTCCTTATGGTTTCGTGAACAACCAATCCGCGGCGCTGATGCCCGCAGATCGGCTGACGCAGCTGCCGACGGCGCCGTCAATCAAGCAGGACTTGCTGGTTTACGATTCCGCCTGGTGGGCGGACAACGAGGACGCCGTCCACGCTCGCTGGAACAAGTTCCTGCTGGAATGAACGCGATCCCGCCGGCCCGGCGTCCCCTGCCCCGCAGCCTCTATGCGGAGACGGCGCTGCCGGGCATCGACACCCCGCCGCTTGAGGCGGACAGCAAGGCTGAGGTCGTCATCGTGGGCGGTGGGTTCACCGGGCTGTCCGCGGCGCTGCACCTGGCGCAGCGCGGCGTTGCGGTCACGCTGCTGGAGAGCCACGAGGTTGGCTGGGGCGCTTCGGGGCGCAATGGCGGCCAGGTCAATCCGGGGCTGAAGTTTGATCCCGACCAGATCGAGACGGATTTCGGCACGGACATGGGGCGGCGCATGATCGCCTTCTCCGGCGGCGCGCCTGCCCGCGTATTCGACCTGATCGAGCGGCATCAGATCCAGTGCGAGGCGCATCGCGGGGGGACGATCCGGGCGGCGAAGAATGAACGCAACGCGGCCCTGGTGCGCGCCTCGGCGGAGAAATGGGCGGCGCGCCTGCCGGATGCGATGCTGCTCGATCGCGCCGGTATGCAGAAGGCGACCGGCACTTCGCATTACGTGTGCGGGATGCTGGATCGGCGGGGCGGCAATGTGAACCCGCTTGGCTACGCCCGCGGGCTGGCGCGCGCGGCGCAGCAGGCGGGGGCGCGGATCCATGGCGGCAGCCCGGCGCTCCGCACCGAGAAGGCGGAGGGCGGTTGGCGGGTGACGACGCCGGGCGGCAGCGTCGTCGGCGCCAAGCTGGCGCTCTGCACGAATGGATATACCGACGGGCTGTGGCCGGGTCTGGCGCGCAGCATCGTGCCGGTGTTCAGCATGATCGCCGCCACCGAGCCACTCCCCGAAGAGTTGCGGCAGGCAGTGATGCCGGCGCGGTCCGTGCTGTTCGAGATCGCGTCGATGACTGTGTACTATCGAATGGACCAGTGGGGCCGGCTACTGATGGGGGGACGCAGCCCGTCGCGGGAGACAGACGACCGCGCTCGTTACCAATATCTGATCGCGTATACCGGAAAGCTGTTTCCGGCGCTCAAGGGCGTGGCTTGGAGCCATTTCTGGAACGGCCAGCTCGCGATCAGCACCGACCACTACCCGCACTTCCATGAGCCGGCGGAGGGTGTGCTGGCGGCGCTCGCCTATAATGGGCGGGGGGTGGCGATGGCGACGGCGATGGGAACGCAGATCGCCGACCGCTTCCTGGGCGCCGACCCGGCGGCCTTGTCCATGCCAATCACCGGATTGAAGGAGATTCCGTATCACGGGCTCTGGAAGACAGCCGTGTCGGCGCGGCTGGTTTACGGGCGGATCCGGGATAGTTTGGGGCTGTAGGCGGCGGCCGTGCCAAATAGGTCCGTCATTGCGAGGAGCGAAGTGCCGGCGTCAGTTCGTGCCGCCCCGGGGTCGCCGCGTCGCCGATCCCTGATATACGCGGAGAGATCGGCCGATGTCGGATTTCATGGATAGCGAAGTCATGTTCATCATGGCCGCTGATCAGGAGTACGGGCCCGAGTTACGCAAGCGCATCAAACCGCTTATTACCGGCGTCGGCCCGATCGAGGCCGCGTTGGGCACGGCTGTTCAGCTGCAGAAATTGTCCGAAACCGGCCGGAAGCCGAGCTTGCTTGTGTCTTTAGGCTCGGCAGGATCCCTCCGCCATTGCGTCGGCAGCGTCTGGCAAATAGCAAGCGTTTCCTGGCGCGACATGGACGCCTCGCGCATCGGGTTCCCGAAAGGGGTCACGCCGTTCGCCGATCATCCCGTGTGCATTGCCTTGCCGACGCCGCTTGAAGGGGTCCCGACTGCGTCGCTGTCGACTGGCGGCGGCGTCCTGGGCGAGCCGGAGTATCGTTCACTCGAGGCTGACCTTGCCGACATGGAGACTTTCGCCGTCGTCAGGGCTGCGAACCGTTTCGGCATACCCGTCATCGGACTGCGCGGCGTCTCCGACAATCCAGGCGACCTCGGGGCGGTAGCGGACTGGGAGAAGATGCTGGGCGTCCTGGATGAGCGATTGGCGGGCTTGGTCGACCGTCTACAGACGGCGTTGCGCCAAGGGCGTCTTCAGACGACGGGCTGACAGGGGCTTGGATTGCCGTCGTTTTATCTCCTAGGCCAAGTTGTGGCACGCAATGGGCCTGGCACCTCCTCTGTTACGGAAGGAGTTTGAGCATGGCGTATGTGCAACCGGCAGAATTCGTCAAAAGACGATCGACGCCGGCGAGGCGAAGGTTTTCATGGCGACGAAGGTGACGCACTCAGACCGCAACGTCTGTATTCTGCGCCTGCCCAACCGCCTATGTGTCGGCAATGGCTGGTCCGTTTGCGCAAACCTTCTCTGCCCGGTTTTGGCTCGCGGTCGTGTTGACTGGGGTCGGGACCGGGCTCGGTGCGGCCGCGCTGACCGGGTTGCTGGGGGTCGTGCAGCATACGGTCTGGCCCGGTTCGGGGATGGATTTGCTGGAGGCGGCGTCGCACGCGCCGCCTTGGTGGCACGTGGCCGTGCTGCTCGGCGCCGGCGTGGTGACCGGGCTGGGGCAGCTCTTGCTGGTGCGGCTCTCCAGCGGCAACGGCATCGACACCATCGAGGCGATCTGGTTCCACGCCGGCCGCGTTCCGGCGCTGCGGACGCTGGGCAGCGCCGTGCTTTCGATCGTGATCGTCGGCATGGGCGCCTCGTTGGGTCGCGAGGGCGCGCCGAAACAGGCCGGCACGGTGGTGGCCAATGAATTGTCCGACCGGACCGGGCTGTCCGATGAGGCGCGGCGGCTGCTCGTCGCATGCGGCGCCGGCGCGGGCATGGCGGCGGCCTATGGAGTGCCGCTAGGCGGCGCGCTGTTCGCGCTGGAGGTGCTGCGCGGAGAGTTGGCGCTGCGGTTCGTGCTCCCGGCGCTCGTGACGTCGGCGATCGCCACCGGTGTGTCTTGGGCGTTCCTGCCGGATCTGCCGACCTATCAGGTTCCGGCCTATACCGGCTCGATCGCCGCCGTGGCCTGGGCGATGCTGGCCGGGCCGATCGCCGGGGTCATCTCCGTCTTATATGTGCGCGCCGTGGGCTGGGCCGACCGCAACCGCCCGAAGGGCAAGTGGCGGCTGGGCGCGCCGGTGCTGGCGCTCGGGTTGCTCGGGGCGGTCTCGATCGCGTTCCCGCAGTTGCTCGGCAATGGCCGCGACGTGGCGCAGTTGGCGTTCACCGGGCAAGTGCCGCCTGCCTTGCTGGTCACGCTGCTGCTGCTCAAGCCGGCGGCGACGCTGCTCTGCTTGGGCAGCGGCGCTCCGGGCGGCTTGTTCACCCCATCGCTCGCCGTGGGAGCGCTGCTCGGGGGCGCGCTCGGCTCGCTTTGGTCGGCCGTCTTCCCTGGCACCCCGCTCGGGCTGTTCGCGTTGCTCGGCGCCGGCGCGATCCTGGCGGCGACGACCCAGGGGCCCATCTCGACCGTCGTGCTGATGATGGAGCTGACCGGCCACGCGCGGGCCTTCATCCTGCCACTGATCCTGGTGGTTGCCGTGGCGACGTTCGTCGCGCGGATGATCGAGCCGCGTTCGGTGTATGAAGCGCGCCTGACCGACTCCGAGGTGCTCGCGCGGCTGCGGCTGCGCGGCGTGGCACGCGGCGAGGCGAAAGCGGGCCCGCCATAGGCGGAGAAACCCGACCCAAAACTGTAATATGATAGTCCGAGTTCCAGACAAACCGCTCCGGAAGCTGTGGCTTTAGGGAATGTTGTCCCTGCGCCTTGCTGCCTGCACACCGCGTCGGGCCGCGAGCGCCTATCCGGAGACCAAAAATGTCGCTGAAATTCCGCACGCTGCAACTTCTTGCCGCCGCGACCGCCGTCGCCGGCGCGTCGAGCCTTACCCCGGCGCATGCCCAGGGGACCGGGATACTCGAGACCGGGTCGAGCCTGCTCTACCCACTCTTCAACCTCTGGGTGCCGGACTACACGAAGAACCACCACGTCCAGATCACCACGCAGAGCACCGGCAGTGGCACCGGCATCTCGCAGGCGATCTCCGGATTGGCGCAGATCGGCGCGTCCGACGCCTATCTGAGCGACGCCGTGCACAAGCAGAATGCGAGCATGCTCAACATCCCGCTGGCGATCTCCAGCCAGATGATCAACTACAACCTGCCGGATATGGGCAACGAGCACCTCAAGCTTAGCGGCCCGGTGCTGGCCGGAATCTACCAGGGCAAGATCACCGAGTGGGACGACCCGCAGATTGCCAAGCTGAACGCAGGCGTGAAGCTGCCGCACGACAAGATCGTGCCGATCCACCGCACGGATGGCAGCGGCGACACCTTCATCTTCACCCAATTCCTGTCTGACTCGACCCCGGATTGGAAGAGCAGCCTGGCCTACGGCACCACGATCAGCTGGCCGAACGTGCAGGGCGGGCTGGGCGCCGAGGGCAACCAGGGGATGGTCAACGCGCTGAAGCAGACGCCGTATTCGATCGCTTACGTCGGCATCAGCTACAAGAGCGCGATCGACGAGGACAAGCTCGGCCAAGCGGAACTGGAGAACAAGTCAGGCAAGTTTGTCATGGCGACCGACAAGACGGTGCAGGCGGCGGCCGCTGCCGTCGGCGACAAGACCCCGGCCGACGAGAGCATCAGCTTGATCTTCCAGCCCGGCGACGAGTCTTATCCGATCATTAACTACGAATATGTCATCGTGAACGCCAAGCTGGCTGAGCCGCAGGCCAAGGAAGTGCGCGACTTCCTGACCTGGGCGATCAGCCCAACGGGTGGCAGCACGAGCGCGTATCTGAACAAGGTGAGCTTCATCGCCCTGCCCGCCAGCGTGCGCGCGCTGAGCGCAAAGCAGATCGCTGAGATCGGTCATCACTGAACAGCATCCCCGCATAGCCGGCGCCGTCCCGATGGGACGGCGTACCGGGGCGTCCACCATGTTCCACGGCATCACGGCGGTGATTGGCGGGTTGGTGCCCGCCAGCGCCGTCGCAGTCGTGCTTTTCCTGGCGATCTATGCCTGGCCGGCAATCCAGTTCAACGGGTTCGGCTTCGTCGCCCGCGACACATGGAACCTCGGCAGCCTCTACGCCGACCCAGTGCAGCGGGACGGGCTGCTGCTGCTGCCGGGCGCGCAATATGGCATCTTATTCCTGATTGCCGGAACGTTGCTCACGACGGTCATCGCGATGGTCGTGGCCGTGCCGGTCGGGGTCGGCGCGGCGATCTTCCTGGCCGAGGCGGTCCCGCCGGGTCCGCGATTGTGGCTGTCTTTGTTTGTCGAGATGCTGGCGGCCATTCCTAGCGTGGTGTTCGGGCTCTGGGGATATGCCGTGCTGATCCCGTTCCTGGCATGGTTCGTGTTTCCGGCGATGACCGCGGCGTTCGGTTGGGTTCCGTTTCTGGGCGGGCCGCCGGGCAACGGCTATGGGCTGCTGACATCCGGGCTGGTGCTGTCGCTGATGATCGTGCCGCTAATCGCCGCGACCCTGCGCGACGCCATCTCCGCGCAGCCCATGCACCTGCGCGAGGCCGCCGCGGCGCTCGGCGCCACGCGCTTCGAGACCGCGCGGAAGGTGATCATGCCAGGGCTGCGGCCGGTGTTGATCGGCGCCTGTATCCTCGCGACCGGGCGGGCGCTTGGTGAGACCATGGCCGTGCTGATGGTGAGCGGCAACGCGCTCAATACCCTGCCAAATTCGATCTATGCTCCCGTCTCGACCATGGCGGCGTTCATCGCCTCGCAGCTGGACAGCGCCTTGCAGGATCCGACCGGGATGGCGGTGCGCGCGCTGGCTGAGGTCGCCCTGGTGCTGTTTCTGATCTCCGTCGGGGTCAACGCTCTCGCGCG
Source organism: Acetobacteraceae bacterium (assembly GCA_965276815.1). GTDB lineage: Bacteria > Pseudomonadota > Alphaproteobacteria > Acetobacterales > Acetobacteraceae > JAVVHH01. The sequence continues at coordinate 311,445 of CBDIBE010000009.1, forward strand.
GGTGCTGCTCACACAGTTCCGCGCCGCCCGGCCGAGGATCTAAGGCCGTGCCCGATGCTGCCGGCATCGCCGTTCGCGACGATCAGTGGCGGGTGCGAAGCCGGCGCCAAGGCCGGCGCCGGCGGACTGCCAGCATCATCGGCTGGTGCTTGTGTGGGCTGGCGCTGGCGCTGCTGTGCACGGCGATCGTGTGGATCATCGGCATGGTGGTGGTCGCAGGTTTGGGCGCGCTTCGCCTGTCCACGCTGACCGAGGTGACTCAGGGGACGGGCGGCGGCCTGCTAAACGCGATCGAGGGGACGGCGGTGATCGCCGCCGGGACGCTGCTGCTGGCCGTGCCTTTCGGGGTGACGGCAGGCATCTATGCAGCCGAATTCCGCTGGACCCGCTGGGCCATGATCATCCGGTTCCTGTCCGACGTCCTGGCCGGCGTGCCATCCATCGTACTGGGCTACTTTGGGTATGTGACCATGGTCGAGGGGCTCGGCTGGCACTTCTCACTGGCCGCGGCGAGCATCACGCTGGCCATCATCTGCCTGCCCTACGTGGCGCGGACCACTGAATTGGCACTCAATCAAGTGCCGCAACCCTTGCGGGAGGCGGCTTTCGCCATGGGCGCGGGCGCGGGGACCGTGACGATCCAGATCTGCATGCGCGTGGCGCTGCCGGGCGTGCTGACCGGCGTTCTGCTGGCGCTGGCGATCTCGGTGGGTGAGACGGCGCCGCTCCTCTACACCGCCGGCTGGTCCAATTACACCTGGAATGGCCAGTTGACGCAGTCGCCGATCGGCTATCTGACTTACGCGATTTGGGCGTTCATCAACGAACCCTTCGAATCGGCGCACGCATTGGCCTATTCGGCTGCGCTGTTCGTGACGATGTTCGTGCTCATGATCAGCATCGCGTCCCGGCTGATCCTGATGCGGGCGAACCGCCAGCGCTAATCTGGCGCCGATCGCCGCCGCCCGCCGTTTGCCTTAATCTTTCGGTAGTCTAGTCCGCCTAGAGTGGATACAGCGCCCCAACCTGGTCGGGGAGTGGCCGAGATCAGGCAGGAGGCCTTGATGGACTTAGTGCACGCGCCAGTTCGGCACATGTTGGGCAGTTTGCTTGCCCCTGCACCAAACGGTCACAGTTTTTGTGAGGCGGCGCGCGTTCCGGCGCAGTGCACCGTAAGTAGGCCGTGAAGACGGTGCAGTTCATCGCGTTGTCGGGGTGTACCCTTGCAGGACCGTGATTCGTCAACGGTTGGGGACTATTGAGCATGGATGACCAAACCGGCCGGTCGTTCGGCAACATGCAGGGGACGGTGCGATCGAAGCGCCGCCGCTGGCTGCGCATGCTGGTCTGGATTGTCGTGCTGGCCGCGTTGTGCTTCGGCGGGTGGTACGCCTGGAACGCATGGCAGCGCAGCCAGCGTCCCGCCCGGGCATTTCAGCAACCGCCGCAATCAGTCGGCTCGGCGACGATCGGCAAACAGGATATCCGCGTCATCCTAAACGCACTGGGCACGGTGACCTCGCTCAACACGGTCACGGTAAAGACGCAAATCGCCGGGAAAATCACCGAGATCGCCTTCACCGAAGGGCAGGTCGTGCAGAAGGGCGATTTCCTCGTCCAGATTGATCCCCGCCCCTATCAGGTGGCCCTGGAAAACGCGCAGGGCGCCCTGGCGCGGGACCAGGCGTTGCTGAAGAACGCCCAGCTTGACCTGATCCGATATCAAACGCTGTTGAAGCAGGACAGCATCTCCAAGCAGCAATTGGATACCCAGGCCGCCCTGGTCCGGCAGGATGAGGGGACGATCAAGGTGGACCAGGCGGCGGTGGACAGTGCGCAGTTGAACCTCGTCTATTGTCACATCGTCTCGCCGGTTGCCGGCCGGGTCGGGTTGCGGCAGGTCGATTTGGGAAACTATGTCCAGCCCACCGATGCGAACGGGATCGTGGTCGTCGCGCAGTTTCAGCCGATCAGCGTCATTTTTGCTTTGCCGGAGGATTCGATCCCGCAAGTGCAGCGCGACATCAATGCCGGCCGCAAGATCGAGGTGCAGGCCTGGGACCGGGCAGATCAGAGCCAGCTTGAGGACGGCTATCTGATGAGCGTGGACAACCAGGTGGATGTGACGACTGGCACGGTGAAGTTCCGCGCCGGGTTCGACAACCCGGATGGGCTGCTGTTCCCGAACGAGTTCGTCAACGCGAAGCTGATTGCCAACACCCTCAAGGGCCAGGTTTCGATGCCCAGTGCCGCGGTCCAACGCGGCGAACCCGGCACTTTCGTCTATCTCATCCAGGACAACGGGACCGTGCATGTGCAGCCGGTCAAGCTGGGGCCGGTGGACGGTCCGAACGTCGCGGTGCTCGATGGGTTGAAGCCCGGTGACCGCGTTGTCACGGACGGCGCCGATCGGCTGCGTGAAGGCGCCAAGGTCGCGGTCGACGACGGGACCGGGCAAGCCCATGGCGCTCCCGGCACACCCGATCAGAAGCAAGACAACCCAAACCCCCGGCCGGAGCGGCGACGCGCCCGGCAATGAGCCCGTCACGCCCCTTCATCCTGCGGCCGGTTGGCACGTCGCTGCTGATGGCTGCCATTCTGCTCGTCGGCGCCGTCGCTTATACCAAGCTGCCGCTCTCGGCGCTGCCGACGGTCGATTACCCGACCATCCAGGTGCAGACCTTCTATCCCGGGGCCAGCCCGGACGTCATGGCCTCGGCGGTCACGGCGCCGCTCGAGAAGCAGTTCGGCCAGATGCCGGGCTTGAACGAGATGAGCAGCGCGAGCGCCGCCGGCGCCTCGGTGATCACGCTCGAGTTCGGCCTGGATCTCAGCCTCGACGTCGCCGAGCAGGAAGTGCAGGCCGCAATCAACGCGGCGGGCAATCTGCTGCCCTCCGACCTCCCGGCGCCACCGATCTACGCCAAGGTCAACCCGGCCGACGCCCCGGTCATGACCATCGCGGTAACCTCGAAGACGCTCGCGCTGACCGATGTCGAGGATCTCGCCGACACGCGGCTGGCGCAGAAGATTTCGCAGCAGCCCGGCGTCGGCCTGGTCAGCCTGAGCGGCGGCCAGCGCCCGGCGATCCGGCTGCAGCTCAACCCGCGCGCGCTCTCGGCGCATGGCCTGTCGATCGACGACGTGCGGACCACAATCGGCACCGCAAACGTCAACACGCCGAAGGGCGGCTTCGACGGGCCGGACCGGGCTTCCACCATCAACGCCAACGACCAGATTCCAACCGCCCAGGGCTGGGACAATCTGGTGATCGCCTATCGCAACGGCGCGGCGGTGCGCCTCTCCGATGTCGGCACCGCGATCCGCGCGGCGCAGGACGTAAACCTGGCCGCTTGGGCCGGGAAGACACCGGCGATAATCCTCAACATTCAGCGGCAACCCGGCGCCAACGTCATCCAGGTCGTCGACGGCATTAAAGCCCTGCTGCCGCAACTTCGCTCCTCGCTGCCGGAGGGCCTGGACGTCGAGGTGCTCACCGACCGCACCTCCACGATCCGCGCCTCGGTCAATGACGTCGAGTTCGAGCTTGGGCTGGCGGTCGTGCTCGTCGTCGTGGTGATCTTCCTGTTTCTGCGCAGCATCCCGGCGACCATCATCCCGAGCCTGTCGGTACCACTCTCGATCGTGGGCACGCTGGCAGTGATGTACCAGCTCGGGTTCAGCCTGGACAATCTCTCGCTGATGGCGCTGACCATCGCCACCGGGTTCGTCGTGGACGACGCGATCGTCATGATCGAGAACATCTCGCGCTTCATCGAGGCTGGCGAGCGGCCGATGGAGGCGGCGCTGAAAGGCGCCGAGCAAATCGGCTTCACGATCATCTCGCTCACCGTCTCGCTGATCGCCGTGCTGATCCCGCTGCTGTTCATGGGCGACGTGGTCGGGCGGTTGTTCCATGAGTTCGCGGTGACCCTTGCCGTCACCATCGTGATCTCGGCGGTGGTGGCGTTAACGCTGGTGCCGATGATGTGCGCGCGGCTGCTGCGGCCGCAGCGGCACAAGCGCCGCAAGCCGAGCTTGTTCGACCGGGTGGCCGGACGCTACGGCATCGTGCTGGATCGGGTACTCGACCATCCCTGGCTCACCCTGGCGTTCTTCATGGCGACGATGGGGCTGACCGCCTTCCTGTATATCGCCATCCCCAAGGGCTTCTTCCCGGTGCAGGATACCGGCGCCATCCAGGGGATCTCGGAAGGCCCGCCGGACGTGTCCTTCGGCTCGATGGCCACACGGCAGCAGGCGCTGGCGGACGTCATCTTGAAGAACTCGGCGGTCGAAAGCCTGACGAGCTTCATCGGCGTCGACGGCACCAACCAGACGCCGAATAGCGGGCGCTTCCTGATCAATTTGAAACCAGAGGGCCAGCGCCCGGACGTGCAGACGGTCATCGCCCAGTTGCAGCAGGCGGCGCCGCAGGCTGGGCCGGGAACCTCGCTCTATCTGCAGCCGGTGCAGGACCTCACCGTGGACGCGACGGTCGGCCGCGGCCAGTACCGGCTGGTCATGGAAAACCCGGACGTCAACCAGCTCGCGACCTGGGTCCCGAAGCTGGTCGATAAGATGCGGTCTCTGCCCGAGGTGGCCGAACCGGCGAGCGATCTCGACCTCGGCGGCACGACCTTATCGCTAGTAATCGACCGCGCGACCGCGGCCCGCTTCGGCATCACGCCGGCGACGGTGGACAACGCACTCTACGACGCCTTCGGGCAACGCATCGTCTCGACGATCTACACCCAAAGCAACCAATACCGCGTCATCCTCGAGGCCGATCCGTCGGTGCGGCAGAACGGCATAGCGGGCCTGTCGGCAATCTATCTGCCCTCCGCCACCGCGACGACTGGGCAGGTCCCGCTATCGGCGATCGTGCATCCGCAGGAGCATCCCGGCTCGCTGCTGATCTCGCATCTCGGCCAGTTCCCGGCGGCAACCGTCACTTTCGACGTGGCGGCCGGGTCTTCGCTCGGCGCGGCGGTCACCGCCATCGAGCAGGCCGAAGATGAGCTCAACCTGCCGGCGAGCTTCGTCATCCAGTTCGAGGGTGCGGCGGCTGCATTCCAAACCTCGACCTCCAACGAGCTGTTCCTGCTGCTCGCAGCCATCGCGACGATGTACATCGTCCTCGGCGTGCTCTATGAGAGCTTTGTCCATCCGATCACCATCCTCTCCACCCTGCCATCGGCCGGGATCGGCGCGCTGATCCTGCTCTGGGGCACCGGGCACGACCTCGACATCATCGGCATCATCGGCATCGTGCTGCTGATCGGGATCGTGAAGAAGAACGCGATCATGATGGTAGATTTCGCGCTCGAGGCAGAGCGCGACGAGGGTAAGAACCCGCGGGAGGCGATCCACCAAGCGAGCCTACTCCGCCTGCGCCCGATCCTGATGACAACCATGGCGGCGCTGCTGGGCGCGGTGCCACTGATGCTGAGCACGGGCGTGGGGGCCGAGTTGCGCCGGCCGCTGGGTCTGGCGATCGTCGGCGGGCTGATCGTCAGCCAGCTTCTCACCCTTTTCACCACCCCGGTCATCTATTTGCTGTTCGATCGGCTGGCGATGCGGTTGGCGGGGCGCAAGCCTGAGAAGGTCCGGGCCGGGGACGCGGCACCGGTCGCTGAATGAACCTCTCGGCGCCCTTCATCCAGCGGCCGGTGGCGACGACGCTCCTGAGCGTTGCCATCGTGCTCGCCGGGCTGCTGGCGTTCATGCGCCTGCCGGTCTCGCCGCTGCCGCAGGTGGATTTCCCGACGATCAGCGTCTCGGCGAGCCTGCCCGGCGCCTCGCCGGAAACGGTGGCCACCAGCGTTGCCAGCCCGTTGGAGCGGCATCTCGGGCAGATCGCCGACGTGACCGAGATGACTTCGCAAAGCTCGGTGGGGTCGGCGCGGATCATCCTGCAATTCGGGTTGAATCGAGACATTAACGGCGCGGCGCGCGACGTGCAGGCGGCGATCAACGCCGCGCGCGCTGACCTGCCGACCTCGCTGCGCAGCAACCCGACCTATCGAAAGGTCAACCCAGCCGACGCGCCGGTGCTGATCCTCGGTCTGACGTCCAAGACGCTGACGCGCGGGCAAATGTATGACGCGGCGACCAACGTGCTGCAGCAGCGGCTTTCGCAGCTTTCCGGCGTCGGCCAGGTGATCATCGGCGGCTCGGCGCAGCCGGCGGTGCGCGTGGAACTGAACCCGCTGGCGCTCAACCAGCTCGGCATCGGGCTCGAGGACGTGCGGGCGGCGCTCGCTTCAGCCAACGCCAACTCGCCCAAGGGCTCGATCGAGATCGACAACCACCGGCTGCAGCTCGATACCAACGACCAGGCGGACCTCGCCGCGGATTACCGGCCGCTGGTGATCGCTTACCGCAACGGCGCGGCGGTGCACCTGTCGGACGTGGCCGATGTGCAGGATTCCGTCGAGGACGTCCGCAATGCTGGGCTGTTCAACGGCCAGCCCGCGGTGCTGGTCATCATTTTCCGCGAGCCGGGAGCCAACATCCTGGACGTGGTCGCGCGCGTGAACGCGGCGATTCCGCAGCTCAAGGCGGTGATGCCGCCCGATCTCGAGATCACCCCGGCCGCCGACCGCACGCCGACCATCCGCGCAAGCCTGCACGATACAGAACTGACGCTGGTCATCGCCGTGATCCTGGTGACGCTGGTCGTGCTGGCCTTCCTGCGCAATTGGCGCATGACGATGATCCCAGCCATCGCGGTGCCGATCAGCATTATCGGCACGTTCGGCGCAATGTGGCTGCTGGGCTACAGCCTGGACAACCTCTCGCTGATGGCGCTGACCATCGCCACCGGGTTCGTCGTGGATGACGCGATCGTGGTGGTTGAGAACATCACGCGACATATGGAGATGGGCGAACCCCGGCTGCAGGCCGCGATACGGGGCGCGCAGGAGGTGGGGTTTACGGTGCTGTCGATCAGCTTGTCGCTGATCGCGGTGTTCCTGCCGATCCTGCTGATGGGCGGCATCGTCGGGCGGCTGCTGCGGGAGTTTGCGGTCACTCTCTCCATGTCGATCCTGGTGTCGCTGGTCGTCTCGCTGACGGTGACGCCGATGATGTGCGCGCTCTTCTTGCCGACCGAGCCTCCGAAAAAGCGGCCGCGCAGCTTCCTGGCGCGAGTGGAGCGTGGCTATGGACGGACGCTGAACTGGGCGCTCGGCCATGGCGGGCTGATCATGCTGCTGCTGCTCGGGGCCGTCGTGCTGAACGGCGTGCTGCTTCGAGCCATCCCGAAAGGGTTTTTCCCGCAGCAAGATACGGGAAGGCTGATCGGAAACATCCAAGGCGATCAGAGCATCTCGTTCGGGGCGATGAGCAAGAAGCTCAATCAGCTCATGGCCATCGTGCAGCACGACCCGGCGGTGCAAAGCGTCGTCGGATTTACCGGCGGTGGCGGTGGTGGCGGACCTGGCGGCGCCACGAACAGCGCATCCGTCTTCGTCAGCCTCAAGCCGCGCTCGGATCGCGATGTGAGCGCGGACCAAGTGATCAACCGGCTGCGGCGGCAATTGGGGCGGGTCTCCGGCGCGCGGCTCTTTCTGCAGGCGGTGCAGGACATTCGCGTCGGCGGGCGCCAGTCCAACGCACAATACCAATTCACGCTGCAGGGCGACGACGCGGCGACGGTCTATGCGTGGGGGCCAAAGATCCTGGCCGCGCTGCAGAAGGATCCAGCATTGCGCGACGTCAATCTGGACCAGCAGCAAAACGGGAGCGAGACAGACATCACCGTGAACCGCACTGCGGCATCAGCGCGTGATCTTACCTCGGCGCAGGTCAACAACACGCTCTACGACGCATTCGGGCAGCGGCAGGTGAGCACGATCTACAAGGCGGTGAACCAATACCACGTGATCATGGAGGTCGCGCCGCAATGGACGCAGGATCCCTCCGCGCTGGACATAGTGCGGGTTAGTACGGCCGGCGGAACGGCAAGCGGCACGGAAACCACGAACCTTCCCGCCGGCAACGTCACGCTGGGCCAGTCGTCTACGCCCAGTGCGAACAGCGCGGCGCGCAACCTGGCGCAGAACAGCATCGGCGCCACCGGTTCGAACGCGTCCTCCTCCGGGGCTTCGGTCAGCACGACGGCAGAAACCGAGGTGCCACTGGCCTCGGTCGCGCAATGGGCGCCTGGCAAGACGCCGCTGTCGGTCAACCACCAAGGCCAGTTCGTGGCGACGACGATCTCGTTCAACTTGGCGCCGGGCGCCTCGCTCAGCGACGCCGAGGCGGCCACGCAGCGCGCAATGGCCTCGATTCATGCGCCCGCCACGCTGCACGGCGCGTTTACCGGCACGGCCCAGGCCTTTCAGCAATCGCTCGCCAATGAGCCGATCCTGATCGGTGCGGCGCTGCTCGCGGTCTATATCGTGCTGGGCGTTCTGTATGAGAGCCTGGTGCACCCGATCACGATCCTGTCCACGCTGCCGAGCGCGGGGGTGGGCGCGGTCGCGGCACTGCTGCTGACGGGGACGGAATTCAGCATCATCGCGCTCATCGGCCTGGTGCTGCTGATCGGCATCGTCAAGAAGAACGCAATCCTGATGATCGACTTCGCACTGCATGCCGAGCGCGACCAGGGCAAATCCTCGCGGGACGCGATCTATCAGGCGGGCGTGATCCGGTTCCGGCCGATCATGATGACGACGCTGGCCGCCCTGCTCGGCGCGGTGCCGCTCGCCGTGCCCTTCGGTGAGGGCAGCGAGATCCGCCAGCCGCTCGGCATCGCAATCATTGGCGGCTTGGTGGTCAGTCAGTTGCTCACGCTTTACACGACGCCCGTGCTCTATTTGTACCTCGACCGTTTCCGTCTCTGGTCGAGCGGTCGCTGGCAGCGCCTATTCCCGCAAATCGCGCCGGAACCCGGCGAATGAGGGCTGCAATCGGCTTATGCCTGCTTCTGGCAGGCTGCATGGTTGGGCCGGATTATGTCCGACCACCGGCGACGGCCGTTCCGGTTGCCTATAAGGAGCTGGACGGCTGGAAACCCGCCGTACCGCGCGACCTGGTCCAGCGCGGCATGTGGTGGACCATGTACGGCGATCCGACACTGAACTCGCTTGCCGGCCAGGTCGCGGTGAATAACCAAACGCTCATCGCCGATGCGGCAGCGTTCCGCGTGGCAGTCGCCGTCGTCGCCGAGGCGCGCGCGCAACTCTTCCCGACCCTCGGCGCCGCGTTCTCCGCGGAGCGGCGGCAGGGCACTTCGGGCGGCAGCACGGTTTCGTCTAGCTCAAGCCTGAGTGGGTTGAGTTCTTCGAACACCGTAGGCACGACCGGCACCTCCGTGACGACTGGGTCGGGCGGCAGCTCGTTCGGGGGCGCGAGCACCAGCTATGAGGTCGAGGGGACCGCGAGCTGGGAGTTGGATCTTTGGGGCCGGATCCGCCGCCAGGTCGAGAGCGACGTCGCTGCCGCCCAGGTCAGCTCGGCCGACCTCGCCAACGCGACGCTTTCGATGCAGTCCACGTTGGTCACCGACTATATGGAGCTTCGCGCCGCGGACGAGCTGAAAGCACTGCTGGACCAGACCGTCGCCGACTATATCCGCGCGCTGCAGATCACCCAGAACCAGTATAAGGCCGGCACGGCGGCGCGCGGTGACGTAATCACCGCGCAGACACAGCTCGCCGGCGCGCAGGCGCAGGCGATCAATGTGGGCGTGCAGCGCTCGCAACTCGAGCACGCGATCGCAGTACTGATCGGCAAGGCGCCTGCGGATATCACGGTCAGCGAGGGTCCGCTGCCGCCGGTGTTGCCGCTGATCCCGCCGGGGGTGCCTTCGACACTGCTCGAGCGCCGCCCGGACATCGCCGCGGCCGAGCGGACAATGGCCGAGCAGAACGCCGCAATCGGCGTGGCGATCGCAGCGTTTTATCCGCAGGTTACGCTGTCCGGTTTGCTCGGGCTGGCGGGCGATCCGATCTCGCAGCTCTTCAACGTCAGCAACAATATCTGGTCGCTCGGCGCCTCGGTATCGCAGACGATCTTCGACGGTGGCGCGCGCTCGGCCACGGTGCGGGCCGCGCGCGCGACCTATGACGAGGCGGTCGCGACCTACCGGCAGACCGTACTGACGGCATTTCAACAAGTGGAGGACCAGCTCGCGGCGACGCGTATCCTGCAGGACCAATTGAAGGCCGAGAACGAAGCGGTTGCCCTGGCCCGGCAGGCCGTGCAGATCGCGCTGAACCAGTATCGCGCCGGTACTCAGCCCTATACGACGGTCATCACGGCGCAGAACACGCTGTTCACCGACGAGCAAGCCGCGCTGACGGTGCGGCAGGACCTGTTCACGGCAAGCGTCTCGCTGATCGTGGCCCTCGGCGGCGGCTGGACGCCCGAAAACCTGCCGCAACCGGCGACACTCAAGGACCAGCCGATCTTGCCCTGAAGCGAGGTGTTGATCGCAACGGCTCGAAGGTCACGACCGTCGGCTTATCGTCACTGGATCAAATCGATCGCGCTTAGCTTGATGTGCTCGCCGAGCCTCGGCGCGTTGAGCAGGTCCCAAGCGGTGTATTGCTCGGGATAGGGGCTCTCGGCGGCCATACCGTCGATTGGGACGACGACGTCGAAGCCGAGAAAAGCCGCCGTTGCAGCCGTGTGCAGGACTGCGCCCTCCGCGGCGGCGCCAATCGCCACAACTGTCTTGATGCCGCGGGCCGTCAGGACTGTCTCAAGGTCGGTGCCGAGAAACTTGTCGGGATAGCCTTTTATCAGTGTTTCATTCCCTAGCATTGCCACCGGGGCCAGGATGTCCGCCGTGGTGCTGGCGGTGCCGAGTGTGTAGATGACCGTCCAATTCTTGGCGCGGGCCGTCGCCAGCAGCTTCTGCACCCGCGGCAGCATTGCGATGCAGCGCGGCCGCTGCTTGGCATTGCAGGTCTGTTTCGCCAGGTCGAGCACGAGCAGGGCGGTGGTCTTCGGGTCCAGCGTCACCCGCGAGAGTGTCGGCGGTGGGGGCGCTTTGACGGTCGCCCACTCATCGAGGACGCCCTGGGCGCAGGACGGCGCGGCCGGCAAGCAGGAGACGGCAGCGAGGATGGCGGACGCCGCCAAACGCGACAAGATACGGTCATGGCGCATCGCGCTCTCCACTATTTCCGCGGCTTGGGGAGGTCCCGGCGAAATCGGCAGCCTTGCCACGACATCGACAGATCTGGCACGTCGTCGGCGAGATCGACCCTTCCGGGCGTATTCGGGTCAGGGTGAACCGGTAGCACCGTCCAGACAAGGTGCGAGGAGCGCCCGGGCGTCGACGGCCACGACGCCCCCGCCCCGCTCACGCACCAGCAGCGGGTTGATGTCGAGCTCGAGCAATTGCTCGCCGAGGCTCGCCGCGAGTTGGCCGATGCCGACCAGCGTGTCGGCCACGGCGCCCGCGTCCAGTTTTGGGCGGCCGCGGAAGCCGTCGAGCAACGGCCAGATGTGCAGCCGGTGCAGGACTGCGAGCGCGGTCTCGTGCGACAGCGGCGCCAGAGCCACCTGCACGTCCTCGAGCAGGTCGACGAAGACGCCGCCGGCGCCCACCAGGACAGTCGCGCCGAATTGGAGGTCCCATTTGGCGCCGAGGATCAGTTCCAGCGCGCCGCGCTCCATGCGGGCGATCAGGCAGCGCTGCGCCGCCGGGTCGAGAGAGGCGAGCCGAGTCATGACGGCATCGAAGGCTTGTTCGACCGATGCACGCCCGGTTAGGTTCAACTGGACGAGGCCGTGATCGCTCTTGTGGACGACCCGGTCGCTGACCCCTTTCAGGACGACAGGGTAGCCGATCGCCTCGGCCGCGGCGGCGGCTTCCTCGCGAGAGCGGACGACAAGGTCGCGCCCGACCGCGATGCCGTAGGACGACAGCAGCGCCTTGGCTTCGGGTTCGCTCAAATAGCCGGCGCGCGAGGCTTGCTGGCGGCCCGGCGCGGGCGGCAATGGCGGGAGCGGGTCGGCGTGATAGTCCAGATAGGCGCCAAGCGTGCGCAGCCCGTCATCCAACCGGTCGCACGCAACCACTTTGCGCTCGCGCAGCAACAGGCGGACGCCGGTCGCGACGGAGCCTGGGGTGACCACGAACAGGAATGGCTTGCCGGCGCGATCCAGCCCGTCGACCAGCGCGCTCACCGTGCCTTCATAGTTCGGTGCCGTCGTCATCGGGACCAGCACGACGCCGACGTTCGGGTCGGCGCCGACGGCGTGCGCGGCGGCCTCAGCGATGCTGAAACCCTCGCCCAGCTCCTGCCGCCTGGCGCCCAGGTCGACGGGGTTCTCCAAATGGGTCGGCAGCATGATCTCGGCGAGCGCGGTCTTGGTCGCCGGGTCGAAGCCGGTCATGACGAGGCCGAGATCGGCCAGGCGGTCCGCGGTGACGCCGTTCAGGCCGCCTGAGGAGGAGATGACGCCGATGCCGACCCGGCGCCGCGGGCCGAAGCACAGCAGCATGTGCGCGGCGAGCACCATGATGTCGGGGTCGTCGACCAGGACGGCGCCGGCGTCGCGGCAGGCGGCGGCGAAGACCGCGTAAGCGCCGGCCAGGCTCGCGGTGTGCGAGTGCGCCGCCGCTTCGCCTTGGGCGCTGCGGCCGGTTTTGAGCACGACGACCGGCTTGCCCGCCTCGTGCGCCTGGCGGAGCAGGCTTATGAGCCGGCGGCCGTTGGTCACGCCTTCCACGTGGAGGCAGATCGCTCGGGTGACCGGGTCGGCGATCATGTGCTCGAGGAAGTCGGCGAGATCGAGGTCGGCCTGATTGCCGACCGAGACGAGCTGGCTGAAGCCGATGCCATGGTCGTGCGCGCGGTTGTAGACCGAGAGCATGAGGGCGCCGCTTTGCGAAATCAGGCCAATATGGCCCGGCACGACGCGCTCGACGTCGAGGACGCGGGCGGAGGTGAGGGCCATGCCGTTGCGGATGTTGATCAGGCCCATGCAGTTCGGCCCGAGCAGCCGCATGCCATGGGCCTGGGCGATGGCCACGAGCTCGTCCTGCGCGCGCCGCCCGGCCTCGCCGGTTTCGGCAAAGCCGCTGGAGATGATGACGCAGGCGCCGACACCGGCGGCGGCGCAATCGCGGACCGTGCCGAGCACGGCGGCGCCGGGCACGGCGATCACGGCCACGTCGATTTTTGGCGCGTCCAATATGCTGGGATAGCAGGTGCGGTTCTGCACCGTCTGGCGGCGCGGGTTGATCGGGATCACGTCGCCCGGGAAGCCGTGCAGCGCCAGGTAGTGCATGATGCGGCCACCCCATTTGCCGCGATCGTCGGAAGCGCCGAAGACCGCGACGGTGCGAGGCTCGAGGAGTCCGGCGATGGACAGGCGCATTCAGCTTCCCCGGAACACCGGCTTGCGCTTCTCAAGCATGGCGCGGACGCCTTCTTTCGCGTCCTCGGAGCCATGGATGACGGGGTGCCACCGGTCGGCGATGCGCATGGCGCGGTCGGGGGAGTCGAGATATTGGGCGCGCATCGTCTCCTTGACCGCGCGGACGGCGAGCGGCGCGGCGCCGGCGAGTTTGTGCGCGAGGCGGGCGACTTCGGCGTCGAATGTGTCGTCGGGGAAGACGCGGGTGACCAGGCCCCAGTCATAGGCCTCGCGCGCCGGGATATCGTCCCCGAGGAGTGAGATATCGAGCGCGCGGTTGCGGCCGAGATAGTGGACAAGGCGGGCATTGGCGAGGTGCCAGCTTGGGGCGAGGCCCAGATAGACGTCGCCGGCGCGGAATTTGGCGGACTCGGCGGCAAGGCGGATGTCGGCCGGCCAGGCGATCGCAGTGCCACCGCCGATGCACCAGCCGCGGACGGCGGAGATCACCGGTTTAGGGTGCTCCTCGATCAGGCTGACCATGCGGATGCCCACTTCGCGGGAGATGGCGGCGGCGTTCGAGTCGGTCTCGTCGACGACGCGGAGGTCGGCGCCGGCGCAGAAGGCGCGGGTGCCGGCGCCGGTGATGACGACGCAGCGGGTGGCGTCGCGCTCGGCCAGCGCCTCGAGCCCGGCGACGATCTCGCGCAGTAGGGAGAGCGTCATGAGGTTCAGCGGCGGGCGGTTGATGGTCAGGGTGGAGACGCCGTCCTCGTGCTGGATCAGCAGGTCGTCGCTCATTGGAAACTCCTGGTGATCCAATTGCCGCCGGATGTGCATGATAGAGTAGGAGTCATACACACAGGTGTCCGATGCGGACGAATATCGAAATCGATGAAGAGTTGCTCGCGGCGGCGATGGAGGCGACGGGTCTGCCGACCAAGCGCGCCACGGTGGAAGAGGCCTTGCGCCGCTTGGTGCTGCGGCACCGACAACAGCAAGCGATCGCCGAGATGGCGGGACTTGGTTGGGAAGGTGACCTGGATGGCATGCGGCAAGGGCGCGGGTCCGATATGGATTGATGATTGTCGTCGATAGCTCAGTATGGATTGCCAATCTCCGCAATGCCACGAACGAGGCGACGCGCAAATTGCGCGCCGTCGGTGACGAGGACCAAATCCTGGTCGGAGACTTGATCTTGCTGGAGGTGCTGCAGGGCGCGCGCGACGAGATGGACGCCGCCCGGATCGAACGGCATGCGCAGCTTCGAGGTCGTGCCGATGCTGGACGACGCGCTCGCAGTTGAGGCGGCCGTGAACTACCGGCTGCTACGGCAGCGGGGGTTTACGGTTCGCAAGACCATCGACTTGATCATTGGAACGTTCTGCATCGAGCGAGGCCATGAGCTGCTGCATGACGATCGCGACTTCGATCCGATGGTGCGGTATCTAGGGCTTCGTGCGGCGTAAGGTTGAGCTCGCGGCGTTTTGGCCGCATCGAAGCCGGATCAAGTCCGGGGGTGACGCGTACGCGTGGGGGTCGCTAGCGGGCGACGAGGCGTTTGACGCCGCCGAGCAAGCCGACCGCGAGCACCAAGGCGAGCGAGATCAGGACGACGAGCGACGAGACGGCGGCGACTGTCGGGTCCACGCGGTCGGACATGTAGGTGTACAGGCGGACTGGGAGGGTCTGCAGCGAGGGGCCGGCCATGAAGATGGTCAGGGTGACTTCGGAGAAGGACAGCAGGAAACAAAAGAGGAAGGCAGTGACCATGCCTCGGGCGCAGAGCGGGAGGGTGACGCGCAGTAGGGTGTGCAAGCGGCTCGTGCCCAGCACCATGGCGGCCCATTCCATCTCCTCGGGGACGGTGCGCAGGGTCACTTCGAGCGAGCGCATCGCATAGGGTGCGACCACCACCGCGTGCGCGAGGACCAGGCCGGCGAGGTTGTTGTAGAGGCCCAATGTATTAACGAATTGCAGCATGGCGATGCCGAGGACCACCGCGGGCACCAGCAGCGGCGACAGGAAGAAAGCCATCAGCGCGGCGGAGCCGGGCGGGCGGAAGCGGACGAGGCCGTAGGCGGCGAGGAAGGAGAAACCGATCGAGATCGCGGCGGCCATCGCTGCCAGTTGCAGGCTCAAGAAGAAGGCGTCGACGAAGCCGGGGTAGGAGAGCGCCTCGTGATACCAGCGCAGCGAGAATTGCGTCGTCGGCAGGACGAAGAAGGCGGCCGGGGTGAACGACATCCACACCACCAGGACGATCGGCGCCAGCACGACGACCAGCATGATCAGGTTGATGGCCAGGATCACGCCCGCGGACCCGGCACGGACAGCGTCGCGAGGCGCTGGCCGGTCCAGACCAGCGCCAGCGTGAACAGCAGCAGAACCACCGCCAGCGCGCCGCCGAATGGCCAATCGAGTTGGATCAGGTTGATCTGGTAGGCGAGCATGGAGGCCACTTGGTTGCGCAAGCCGCCCAGCAGCATCGGGATGGCGAAGGCGGTCATGTTCATGATGAAGTTGATCGCGAGCCCAGCGATCAGCGCCGGCAGGGTCAGCGGCAGCGTGACGCGCCAGAAGATGCCGGAGGGCGCCGCGCCGAGCGTGCCGGCGGCCCAGGTGAGCGCCGGGTCGAGGCCGCGGAGCGCCGCCCAGAGCGGCAGCAGCACGAACATGAAATGACCGGGCACGAGGGCGATGATCACTCCGGTCTCGCTCAGCATCAGCCGCAGCGGGGCGCCGATGAGGCCAAGCGATTGCAGCGCCGTGTTGACGAGGCCATTGGGGCGCAGCAGCAGGGTCCAGCCCAACGCCTTGACCAGCGTGTTGACCAGCCAGGGGCTGACATAGGCGAGGATCGCCAGCGCCTCGAGCCGGGGCGGCAGGCGGGCGACGAAGATCGCGACGGGATAGGCCAGCAGGCCGGTGATCACGGTCACGATCAGGCTGATCCGCAGGGTGCGGAGCATGATGCCTTCGTAGAGCGGGTCGGGGATGCGGCGGTAGTTGTCCAGCGTCCAGTGCGCGGTATCGATCCCTTGCGGCGTGTTCGGGTGCAGGCTGTTGGTCAGCGCCTGGGCGAGCGGCCAGGCGAACCATAGGATCAGCAGCAAAAGCAGCGGGGCGAGGAAGTAGAGGGCCTGCCGGTTAGGCTTCATGGGTGACCACCCCGTCGGCAGCGTTCCAGCCGATGGCGATCGCATCGCCTCGTTGCAGCGCGGGGGCAGCGGCGCTGGCAACCGTGGCGAGCAGGCGCAGGGTTCCGATGCGCACGCGGCACTCGGTCTCGGCGCCGAGATAGACAACGTCGTCGATCTGGCCTTGGTAGCAATTGTCGGTCTGCCCCGCGGCGAGACCCAGCTTCAGTGCCTCCGGCCGCAGCAGCAGCAATCCCTGAGAGCCCGGCGGCACGGCTTCGAGCAGGACGGGCAGGCCGCCCTCCAGCACGGCACGGGACCGGCCTTCGCCGGGTTCGATGTGCGAGAGAGCCAGTTCGGTCACCGGGCCGACGAAGTTCGCAACGAAGCGGCTCGCCGGGCGCTGGTAGATGTCGGCGGGGCGGCCGACTTGCTCGACGCGGCCCGCGCGCATCACCGCGATCCGGTCCGAAACCGCGAACGCCTCCTGGATGTCGTGGGTGACGAGCAGCGTGGTGATTTGCAGCCGGCGCTGCAGGTCGCGGATCTCGACCCGCATCTCATCGCGCAGGCGGGCGTCGAGATTGCTCAGCGGCTCGTCGAGGAGGAGCAGCGAGGGGCGGACCACCAGGGCACGCGCCAGCGCGATGCGCTGTTGCTGGCCGCCAGAGAGCTGGGCAGGGAAACGCTGGGCGAAGCTGCCGAGGCGGACCAGTCCGAGCGCTTCGGTGACCCGGCGGCCGATCTCGGCACGGGCAACGCCGCGGCTGCGCAGGCCGAAGGCAACATTGTCATAGGCCGAGAGATGCGGGAACAAGGCGTAGCTCTGGAATACCATCGCCATACCGCGCCGGTGCATCGGCGTGCGGGTGATATCCTTGCCGTCGAGCAGGACGCTGCCCTGATCGGCGCCGTAGATGCCGGCGATCATGCGCAGAGCCGTGGTCTTGCCGCAGCCCGAGGGGCCGAGGAGAGTAAAAAGCTCGCCAGTCTCGATCGCGAGATCGAGCGTGTCGACCGCGTTGACCTGCCCGAACCGTTTCGAGACTTTATCTAGCCGCAGCGACACCTATTGCGTCATGATCTCGCGCTGGAACCGGTTGACCCAGGTGTCGCGGTCTTTCAGTACGGCGTAATAGTCGATCTCGACCATGTGGGAGAGCTTGGCCGGGTCGGGCAGACGCGAGGCGGTGCTGGGTGACAGCGTGGCCTGGCGGTTCATCACGTTCTGGCCGTAGGTGTTGGCGCGGTAGCTCTGCACTTGCGGGCTGATCCACCAGTTGATGAAGGCGCGGGCGCCGTCCGGGTTGGGGGCGTTCTTCATGACGCCCATGGCGGTCGGGCTCATGTAGACGGGGTCGGGCACCAGATAATCGACCGGCAAGCCGCGCTTGATCATGTCGAGCGCGCCGGCGATGCCGTGGAAGGCGAGCGAGGCGGTGCCGTCCTGCAGGAACTGGGACATCTTGGCGAAGGTGTCGCTCCAGTCGACGACGCCGGGGGCGATCTTCTTCAGGGCGACAAAACCGGGCTCGATGTTGGTCTCGCTGCCGCCATGGGCGCGGGCGAGGATGATGAGGACGTAGAGGCCGTAAGCGGAAGTGCCTGGCGGCAGCAGCAATTGGCCCTGTAGTTCCGGGCGCTCGAGGTCGGTCCATTTGGTGGGCGCGGCCCAGCCCTTCTGGGCGAACACGTCCTTGTTCCAGATCAGGGTGAATACGTCGCCATAGGGCTCGACGCCTTGGATGGTCTTGCCGGCGCGGTCGTGCACCAGGGCTGGCGGGTAGAGTTCCGCGAGATGCGGGACGGAGGCCTGGTCGATCGGCTCGTAGAGGTCCTGATCGATGCCGGCGAGCCATGGCAGCAGATCCGATTGCACGACGTCGACTTGCGGGCGGGCTTTCTGGGCGATGGCGGTGGCCATGATCTCGGTGCCGGTCGCCTTGGGCACAAGGATGACGTCGTAGCCGGTGGCGGCATTGAACTTCTTGGCCCAGCCGTCACGCTCGAGCATGGCCTGGATGGTGCCGCCCCAGGTCAGCAGATAGACCGGCTTGTTGTCCGCGCGGGCTGCCCGGCTGGCGAGCGCCGTGCCGGCGGCTAGGGTTAGGGCCGAGCGCCGGGTCAGGCTCGAGAGAGATTGCGTCATCGAATGCCTCCGCAGGACAGCCGTCAGATATCTCACGCGGGTTCAGGGGCCGCAACATCCGGTGTAGGTTCGCGGCCTGGCTAGACCGCTATTGCCCTGACTGTGCCAGGGCGGCGGTCTAGCTATTTGGTTGGCGAGCAACTTTGTCGCATGACTGGCATCGCTGTCGCGATTCCAATCAGGGCGACGTTGCTCTACGTCGGGTTTGCGGATGAAACGTCTTGCTGCTGCTTTGGTCCTGTTGCTGTGCGCTTCGCCTGCTTTCGCCCAGACGCTCGCCGCCATCCGGACGGCTGGGCACATGGATTGCGGCACCGTGCAGAACGAGGCCGATTGGAGCGAGGAGGAGTATCACGGCGATCTGTCGGCGCTCGGCGGCGAGATCTGCCGGGCGGTGGCGGCCGCCATCCTGGGCAGCGGGCAAGGCGCCATCGTGCATCCCTATCCGGACGAAGGCGAGGCGCTGGCGGCGCTGCAGTCCGGCGCGGTGCAGCTCGCGGTGGGTGTGAGCCCGTCGGCGCAGCTCGCGACGCGTTTCGGGGTGGCTTACGGCCGGCCGGTGTTTTTCGACACGCAGCGATTTCTCGTGGTCAAGCAGAGCGGGATCACCGGGATCGAGGGGCTGCGCGACAAGCTGATCTGCGCGATGGCGAATACCACGCCGGAACGGGTGCTGCGCGACCTGATGACGGCGCGGTCGATCCCGTATGGGGTGCAGGCGCATTCCGAGGAGGGGGAGATGGATGCGGCGGTGGGCGTGGCCCGGTGCGCGGCCGGAACCGCGCTGGAATCGCGGCTGGCCGAGGCGCGGGCGGGATTTCCCGCTGGGGCACCGGAGTTTGTTTTTCTCCCGGAGCGCATCGGGCTCGACCCGGTGGTCCCGGCCTATCGCTACGGCGACCAGGATTTCGGGCTGATTGTGGACTGGACGGTGAGCGCGCTGGTCGAGGCGGAGGCGCTCGGGATTACGCAGGGTAATTTGGCGGCGGCGATGCAGCGGAAGGATGTGGAGGCGGCGCGGCTGCTGGGGGGCGATTTCGCCGTGGCGCAGGGGCTGGGGATAGCGCGGGACTGGGCCGCGAAGGTGATCGCAGCCACGGGGAATTATGGGGAGGTGTTTGCGCGGACTGTTGGCGAGCCGTATCGGCTGGAGCGGGGTTACAATGCGTTGTGGACGCAGGGCGGGCTGATGTTTCCGTTGCCGATGCAGTAGGGCCCTCTCCCGGGGGAGAGGGAGTTGAAGCCGGTGTCAGCGCAAGCCGATGTCCACGGTCGTGGCGCCGCCAGCCAAGAACCAACTGCGCCAGGCTTCTTCGATGCGCTGACGTTCCGCTTGCGGCAGGGGCGGGCGGGACGGGGAATCGTCGCGGCCGAACCCAAAAACCCGGACTGCGGCGCCCGGAAGGCCGACCTGCACACTGCTGGCCGCAAGGCGCTTGAGGATGGCGTCCGGGGGGAGGCGCTTGACGTCACGCTCCGACAGGATCGGCGAGTTCTCGATCAGGTCGGAGAATAGGATCAGCGTGCGGATCGGTTTGCCGCCGGCCTCGGCGTGAACGTCTTCGGCAATCGTGCGGAACAGGTCCGAGTAGCGCGTTTCCTCGGGCTTTTCGAGCAAGGACGCCAGGTCCTGGGCGAGGTCGCGGGTGAAGCCCACATTCTCCGAACGCGCCACCACGGCGCTGCAGCTCGACAGCAGCCCGGCGAAGAAACCCGCATCCGGACAAGCTGGCTTGCAGCGGTCGAAGATCTTCCGGCTTTCCGTGTAGGCGCCGGTCATGGTGAACACGACGAACCGGTCGCCGGGGCCGAGCGCGCCCACGACCTGGTCAAGCGCCTGCAGGAACAAGGTTTTGTCGGTGTTGTCGAATGCCGTGGTCCGGTCGACGAGCAGCATTGCGGTCGCGGTGCCGTAGTTGCAGTAGTCCTCGGCGGCGCGCGCCGGGCCGGTCAGCAATAGGACCAGCAACGCGGCGGTGAGCCTCTTCATGCCGCGTGGCGCAGGTCTTCGGTGATGCGGCGCAAGGCATCGCCCTCGGTCATCGCCTGTATCTCGGCGAGCGAACCCTGGATCGGCCCCTTGGGGATCGCGGCGATCGCGCCCTCGAGGAAGGCGAGCGAGCGGTTGCGGACGGTGTTGGCGATGCGGGCGGTGGTTTCGCTGAAAAACGGCCCGACTGCTGCCTCGCGGGCGCGGAGCTCGTCATATTTGACCTGGGTCTCGCGCAGGAGCTGGTCGAGCGCATTGAGCTGGTCGTCATAGACGCGCTGCTTGGCGTGCAGCGCGGTCTCGTAGCGGCGGCGCAGCTTGGTCAGGCGGCGGCGGGCGCGATCTTGGCTCCGCCAGGCCGATTCATAATCGGGATGCGGATCGTGGCGCAGGAAGGACGCAGTGGCGCCAAACACGAACAGCACGATGTTGAGGATCAGCAATGTCCAGCCGGCCGTGCCGAGCTGCTGGCTGGCGACGTTGTTCAGCGCGCTCGCGGCGCCGCCGCTGGTGATGCCCTGGATCATTTGGCTGAGATTGAGCCCTTGCTCGGACTCCAGCAGGCGGACGAAAAGCTGCCGCATCCCGGCCAGCAAATACATCAGCACCCCGGCGAGCCCGGCGAACAAGATGATGCCGGCGCCGCGCCGGAGCTGCTGGCCCAGGGTTTGCGGGTGGTGCTCCATGCGCCGGACCAGGATGCCGATCATATGGGCGAAGAAGATCAGCACGGCGCCGACCACGCCGGCGAGGGCCAGCGAGATCGCTGGCTGCTCCTGGAAGAACAGCTCGAAAGCCAGCCGGTTGACCGGCATCTCGACCAGGGCGAGCGCGATCATGAGCGGTAGGTAAACGTGGACGAGGCCGCGGCGCAGCGGGCGGCCATTGACCTGGGCGCGAACGGCGCGCAGGGCCTTGTCCGACTCCTCGCCGGCCAATGCGGCGCGGGCGAACGGGGCCGACACCGGTCCCTTGGTGTTGTCGAGCGCCTGCAACGCACGCTGGCGCTCCTCGCGCAGATCGGTCATCCGCTGGCCGATATGGTCGTCGCGCTCGCGGGCGAGATCCTCGATCTGGCGGTGCAAGTCGCGCGCCTGGGCGGACAGATCGCTTTGCAGGGTCAGCACGGCGGCTTTGGCCCGGCCGAGCAGCCCGTCCTGGAAGTCGGTGTGGCGGCGGAGCAGCAACGCCATGTCGGTCGTGGCCGCGCGCTGGCCGCCGGCACGCGCCGCACGGATCTCGGCATCGCGCGAGTCCAGCCATGGACCGACATTGCGGTCGGCGATCTGCTTGAGGGTTTGGTCCATCACCCCATCAATCGAGGTCGCGCGCGACCTCCGGCCGGCGCAGCAAGCTGTCGACGTGCATGGCGTAGTCGATCGTGGTGTCGGGCTGGAAGGAGAGGCTCGGCGCCACGCGCAGCCGCATGGCTCCAGCGATTTGGGTGCGCAGGAACGGGGCGGCGCGCTTGAGCGCCGGCAGCAGCTCGCCGATGTCCGAGCGGCCCAGCCGGGTCACAAAGGCGGTCGCATTCTTGAGGTCCGGGCTGATCCGCACCTCGGTCACCGTGATCTTGGCGTCGGCCAAGTCGGGGTCGCGCAGCTCGCCGCGCTGAAACAGCCCTGCGAGCACGTGACGGATCTCCTCGGCAACCCGGAGCTGCCGCTGGCTGGGCGCGCGGGCGCCGGTCGGCACGCGGCTCACCCGGGGACCATCTCCACCTCGAAGCACTCGACCATGTCGAGTTCCTGCAGGTCGTTGTAGCCGGCGAAGCTGAGGCCGCATTCGTAACCGCGGGCCACTTCGCGGACGTCGTCCTTGAAGCGTTTGAGCTGGCTCAACTGGCCGTTGTGGATCACGACGCCCTCGCGCAGCAGGCGGACGCCGGCGCCGCGCTTGACCAGGCCCTCGGTCACCATGCAGCCGGCGACCTTGCCGACCTTGGTGATGTCGAACACGCGGCGGATCTCGGCGTAGCCCAGGAAACGCTCGCGCGCCTTCGGGGCGACCTTGCCCTTGACCAGCTTTTCCACGTCGTCGGCGACGTCGTAGATGATCGAGTAGTAGCGGATGTCGACACCTTCGCGCTGCGCCAGCTCGCGTGCCTGTGCGGTGGCGCGGACGTTGAAGGCGATGACCACCGCGCTGCTGGCCTTGGCGAGCTGCACGTCGCTCTCGGTGATCTGGCCGACCGCGGCGAGCAGCACGCGGACCTTGACCTCCTCGTGCGCCAGCTTGAGCACGGCGCCCTGGATGGCTTCGGAGCTGCCCTGCACGTCGGCCTTGACCAGGAGGGCGACCTCCTTGAGCTCGCCGGCCGCCGCGCGGGCCAGCATCTCTTCCAACGTACCGCGGGCCGCGGTGGCGCCGGCGGCGTTGCGGTCGCGCAGCTTGCGCTGGCGGAACTCGCTGATCTCGCGGGCACGCGCCTCGTTCTCGACGGCGACGAAGGGTTCACCGGCGCTGGGCACGCTGGAGAGGCCGAGGATTTCCGCCGGTGTGGAGGGCCCGGCGGATTTGAGCTGCTGACCCTTGTCGTCGAGCATCGCGCGGATGCGGCCCCATTCGGCGCCGGCGACCACGATCTCGCCCTGTTGGAGCGTGCCTTTCTGCACGAGCACGGTGGCGACCGGGCCGCGGCCGCGGTCGAGCCGGCTCTCGATGACGGAGCCTTCGGCGGCACGGTCCGGGTTGGCGCGCAGTTCCAGGATTTCCGCCTGCAGCATGATCGCCTCCTCGAGCTTGTCGAGGCCGGTCCGCTTGGTGGCGGAGACTTCCACGTCCTGCGTCTCGCCGCCCATCTCTTCGACGACGACGTCGTGGCTCAGCAGCTCCTGGCGCACCCGGTCCGGGTTGGCGTCCGGCTTGTCCATCTTGTTGATGGCCACGATCAAGGGCGCGTCGGCGGCCTTGGCGTGGCGGATTGCCTCGATGGTCTGCGGCATCACGCCGTCATCGGCGGCGACCACCAGAACGACGACGTCGGTCACGGAGGCGCCGCGGCTGCGCATGGCGGTGAACGCCTCGTGGCCCGGCGTGTCGATGAAGGTGATGCGGTTGCCGGCCCTGGTGGCGACCATGTAGGCGCCGATGTGCTGGGTGATGCCGCCCGCCTCGCTGGCGGCGACATCGGTGCTGCGTAGCGCGTCGAGCAGACTGGTCTTGCCGTGGTCGACATGGCCCATGATGGTGACCACGGGCGGGCGCGGCAGCATCTCCGCGTCCTCGTCCTGCTCGCCGTCAATGCCCAGCTCGACATCCGACTCGGAGACCCGGCGGACGCGGTGGCCGAATTCCTGGACGATCAGCTCGGCCGTGTCGGCGTCGAGCACCTGCGCCGGGGTGGCCATCATGCCCATCTTCATGAGCGATTTGATCACATCGGGCATGCGCGCGGCCATGCGGGCGGCGAGTTCCTGCACGGTGATCGTTTCGGGCAGCACGACGTCGCGCACCACTTTCACCTGGTCGCTGCGGAGCAGCTCCAACTCGGCCTGGCGGCGCTCACGCTCGCGCTGGCGGCGGACGGAGGCCAGGCTGCGGGACTTCTCGTCCTCGCCCTCGATGGCGGCGAGCACGTCGATGCGTCCGGCGCGGCGGCGGTCGTCACCGGCCTTTTTGGGGACGGCCACACCGGGCTTGCGGCCGGGCAGCACGATACCGGGACGGCGGCGTGGCGCCTCGTCGTCCTCGCCGGGGCGAACCGGCTTAAGCCGCAGCGTCTCGCCGGGCGTGCCGGGGGTGGTGGGAGCAGCGGGCCGGGCCGAGCCGGGCCGGGCCTCGGCTGACGCGGCCGCGGTGGCCGGAGCCTGCGCGGACACCTGTGCGGGAACTGCAGTCTCGGCGGCTTCGGCGGCCTTGCGGGCCTCTTCCTCCTCCTTGCGCGCCCGCTCTTCAGCAGCCTGCCGGCGCGCCTCTTCCTCGGCCGCTCGGCGGGCATCTTCGGCGGTGCGGCGCGCCTCCTCGGCGGCGGAAAGGATCGAGATCTTTTCCTGCTCGCGGCGCTCCTGCTCGCGCCGGGCAGCGTCCTTTTGTTGCTCGGCGAGCACGCGGGCGCGGACGGCAATCTCGTTGGCGGTCAGCGCGCGACCGCCGCCGGGCTGGCGCGCGGTGACGGGCGGCCGTGGCGGCGCGCCATGAGCGGCCGGGGCGGCCGGCGCGGTGGACGCTGGGGTGGGGGTGACGGGCGCGGCGATCGGTGCGCGCTTCTTGCGCACCTCGACCTGCACGACCTTCGACCGGCCGTGGCTGAAGCTCTGCCGGACCGAGCCGGCGTCTACGGTACGGCCAACATCGGACCGTGTTGCAGGCCGAAGGGACAGCCTGCCTTTCGTCTCGGTATCGTTATCGCTCATTCCGCTTATTCCATCCTCCCGTCCTGTCCGGCGAAGCCGGCCAGGCGGTCTGTCTCGATTTTCAACGCCTCGGCCAGCCGGCCGGGCGCCACCACGACGTGCACCACATGGTCGCGGCCGAAGATTGCTCCCAGAGCCTGCGCCGGCAAAGGAATGGCGGCCGGCACGTTCTTCGCTCCGCTCATAAACCGCGCCCGCTCCTCCCGGCTGCCGTCCGCGGCCTGGATGACGATCCCGGCGCGGCTGTCCACCAGCCATTCCCGTGCCCGCTGAAAGCCGCACACTGCTTGCCCGGCGCGCCGGGCAAGCCCCAACAGCTCACCCACCCGCTGGGCCAATCCCTCCTCGACCATCAGGGTGAGGCTCGCCGGAACGCTGACGGGCGCGCGGGCGGCGCGGGCGAAGGCGTTCTTGGCGCGGGCGGTATCTAACACATCTCGCCGCGCGCTCAACCAGATTCCCCGTCCGGGCAGCTTTGCGGCGAGGTCGGGCACGATTTGACGCTCGGGACCGACCACGAAGCGGATCATCCGGCTGCGGTCGCCCCGCTCGCGGGTGACGATGCAGCGGCGGAGCGGGCCGGTTTCCGGTTCGTCCTCGACAACTATATCTGGTGCGTCTGAAGTCGCGTCGCTAGGCGTGGGACGCCTCCTCGGCCTCAACTCCGGCTTCTTCGCCGTCGAACCAATGGGCGCGGGCGGCCATGATCACCTCATTGGCCGTCTCTTCGTCCATCCCGTCCGCGCCGACAATCTCGATCAGCTCGTCCGAGGCCAGGTCGGCCAAATCATCGAGCGACTTCACGCCCTTCTCGCCGAGCGCCACCAGCATGGCGGGCGTCAGCACCTCGATGCTCGCCACATCCTCGGACACGCCGAGTTCGATACGCTTCTCGTTCAGCGCCTCGTCGCGCTGGGTCAGGAAAGCCTGGCCGCGCCGGATCAATTCTTCAGCCACACTTTCGTCGAACCCTTCGATTTCTGCCAATTCCTCAACCGGCACGTAGGCCAGCTCCTCGATCGATGTGAACCCCTCGGTCACCAGCAAGCCGGCGATCACGTCATCTACGTCCAGTGCCTCGACGAACAGGCCGGTGCGGCGGCGGAATTCCTCTTGCCGGCGCTCGCTCTCTTCGGCCTCCGTCAGGATGTCGATGTCCCAGCGGGTGAGCTGGCTGGCGAGGCGCACGTTCTGGCCGCGGCGCCCGATCGCCAAGCTGAGCTGGTCGTCCGGCACCACCACTTCGACCCGGCCGGCTTCCTCGTCCATCACCACCTTCGTCACCTCGGCGGGGGCGAGCGCATTGACGACGAAGGTCGCGTGCTGCGGCGACCAGGGAATGATGTCGATCTTCTCGCCCTGCAGCTCCTGCACCACCGCCTGGACCCGGCTGCCGCGCATGCCGACGCAAGCGCCCACCGGGTCGATGCTGGAATCGCGGCTGATTACCGCCATCTTGGCGCGGCTGCCAGGGTCGCGGGCGACGGCCTTGATCTCAATGATGCCGTCGTAGATTTCTGGGACTTCTTGGGCAAACAATTTCGCGAGGAAGGCCGGGTGCGTGCGCGAGAGGAAAATTTGCGGGCCGCGCGGCTCCTCGCGGACGTCGTAGATGTAGGCGCGCACCCGGTCCCCATTGCGAAAACTCTCGCGCGGGATCAGTTCGTCGCGGCGTAACAGGGCCTCGGCGCGGCCGAGTTCGACCATGAGGTTGCCGTATTCGGTCCGCTTGACGACGCCGTTGACGATCTCGCCGACGCGGTCCTTGAACTCCTCAAACTGCTTCTTGCGCTCGTATTCGCGCACGCGCTGCACGATGACCTGCTTGGCGGTTTGCGCGGCGATGCGGCCGAAATCGATCGGCGGCAGCGGATCGACGAGATGGCCGCCGAGCTCGATATTCGGGTCGAACTTACGGGCGATGTGCAGCGGGATCTGGGTTTCGTCGTTCTCGACGACCTCGACCGCCTCGGTCCACCTTGTCAGCCGCACGTCGCCGGTGCGCTTGTCGATGGTGGCGCGGATGTCCTTCTCGTGGCCGTATTTGGCGCGGCCGGCCTTCTGAATGGCCTGCTCCATCGCCTCCAGCACTTCGTCGCGCTCGATCGACTTTTCGCGCGCGACGGCGTCGGCGACGAGCAGGAGTTCGGGTCGGGAGACGGAGGTGTCCATGTGTTTCGGCTCCTAGTTCGCCATCTTGTTGCTGGCAGTGGCTTGGATCAGCGCATCCGTAAGCACGAGCTTAGCACGCCTGAGGTTGGAGAGGGGGAGGGTCACGTCTTCGCCAGTTTCGAGCCGGAGATGGGTTTCGTGCTCGTCGGCGCCGAGAATGGTGCCGGTGAAGCGGCGGCGGCCGTCTTGCGGCATCACCAATTCGACCCGCGCCTGATGGCCGGCGAAGCGGACCCAGTCTTTCACGCGGGTCAGCGGCCGGTCGATGCCGGCGGAGCTGACTTCTAGATTCCAGGCGCCGGGGATCGGGTCGTCGACGTCGAGCAGGGCGGAAACGGCGTGGCTGATCCGCTCGCAGTCATCGACGCTGATCTGCTCGCCGTCGGCACGGTCGGCCATGATCTGCACGATCGGGCGTTCGCGGCCGAGGATGAGGACGCGGACGAGTTCATATCCCATGTGCTCGATCGCAGGCGTGATGCTGGCGGCGATGCGCGTCTCGAGGCTGGTGTGATCGGGTTCGTCGCCTTGCGGGCGGGTGGTCATCGTTTGTCCAACAAAAAAGGCGGCCCGTTAAGGCCACCCCGTTCAGGTTCGGAGATCAGTAGCAGGTGCTAAATAGTTGAGCGTTCGACGCGATGCAAGACCCGGCACATGCTCAGCGGAGCGGTACGGCCTGACAGGTCGGGGCCGGGGTTTGTCCGGCGATGCAGAAGCGCGCGGTCCCGTCCTCGCCAACAAACCACGCATGGGTGACGTTCGAACTGGCCGGAGCGGTCGAGACCGCAATCGCATGGAATCCGGCGGACTGGGCGTGCGCGGGCTCCAGCCAGGCCCGGCCAAGACCCATGGCGCCGAGCATGGCGCCTGCACCGAGCAAGCCGATGAGCACGTTGCGGACCATCACCGTTCTCCTGTCGAGTATTGCGGTGATACTAACACTCTATGCGGCCGCCTGCGTCAGCCGGTCGCGGCCGATCAACGCCAATCCCTCGGCGACCGAGACGAACTCGCCGCCGCCGCTGATCTTGGCCGGGTCGAAGCGGGTGGTGAAGAGGCGGCGCACCGCGGGGACCAGGGAGGTGCCGCCGGTCAGGAACACGTGGTCGATCGCGTCCGCCGGGATGGCAGCGCGTTCGAGCAGGCCGTCGACCGTTGTGGCGAGCGCGGCGAGGTCGGGCGCGATCCACTCCTCGAACTCGGCCCGGCGGACCATGCGCGCCACGCGGAAATCCTCATGCGCGAATTCCAGGGTGGCTTCGTCTTGCTTGGAAAGCTGCGCCTTGACCCCCGAAATGGCGCGGTAGAGGTCGTAGCCGGCTTCGTCCTCGATGATCTGCAGCAGCGCCTGCAGCCGCTCCTTATGGCTCGCGGTGCGGGCGATGTCGGCGATCTCCTGCAGGATGCGCGGGGTTCGCATCAGCGACAGCCGATGCCACTGGGCGAGGCCGCGGTAGTAGCTGACCGGGATGGGCATATCCTTGCCCATGATGCGGTAAGTGTCGTCCTTGCCCAGCAGCGGGCAGACGACGCGGTCGAGGATCCGGTAGTCGAACGTGTCGCCGGCGATGCCGATGCCGGCGTGGCCGAGTTGCTGGACGGTCCCCTGTGTCGCGAGATGGGCGGCGCCGGGTTCGAAGCGGAAGATGGAGAAGTCGCTGGTGCCGCCGCCGAAATCGCCGACGAGCACGGTGGCCGGCGCCGAGAGGGTGCGCACGAAGCGATAGCCGGCGCCCTCTGGCTCGAGCGCGACCTCAATGTCGGGGAAACCCGCGGCGGCGAAGGCGGCGCGCAGACGCTGCTCGCCGAGCGTGTCGTCGGCCGATTCGCCGGCGAACCGCACCGGCCGGCCGGCGACGACGCGCAACCCGGGCGCGGAGATCCCGCCCGCGGCGAGCAGGGCGGCGAGGAAGCGCGCGACGAGGTCCTCGAGCCGGAAATCCTTCCCGAAAATGCGGGTCTGGGTGAAGCTGCGCTGGGCCAGATAGGTCTTCATGGACATGATGAGCCGGCTCGCCAGCGGGTCGTCCAAATAGGCCTGGATGGCTTCTGGCCCGGCGGCGCTGCGGAGCGTTTGCGAGCGGCCGTGCGCCTCCATCCAGAAGCTCAGCACGGTCCGGAACACGTCGTGGACCGTGCCGTCGAGTGGGAAATTGGCATTGCGGATCGAGCCGTCATCGCCGGCCAGGCAGATCACGCTATTGGTGGTTCCGAAATCGATGCCCGCGATCATGCCGGCGTTTTGCATTTATCGGCCCGGCGAGGCTAGCCCTCGGTGCGGGAGAGTGACCAGTAGAGCGGGTTCCGGCCCGTCCTGACGGCTTTGGCTTCGTATCGTGTCGGGGGCCAGCCATCGGGGCGTGCCATGACGGGGGGCCGAGCGAGGAAGTCGCTTTGCTTGCTCAGCACCTCCTCGACCCATGCCTGGTAGGTCGGGTCGTCCGAGGCGATGCGCCATTCGCCGCCGGGCCGGAGCACGCGGGCGACGAGCGCGACTTGCTCGGGATGGACGAAACGCCGTTTGGCGTGGCGGGCCTTGGGCCAGGGGTCTGGGAACATCAGGAACAGCTTGTCGAGCGACGCGGGCGGCAGGAGGCGAAGCAGCAGACGCGCGTCGTCCCGCCAGAGTCGCACATTGCCCGGAACTGGCGCGGTCGCCTCCTCGCCTTCCGGCACCAGGCGGGAGAGCAGGGAGCAGACACCGTTTTCGAACACCTCGCAGGCGATCAGTCCAGCTTGCGGGTGCGCGCTCGCGAGGGCCTCGGCGTGTTCGCCGCTGCCGAAGCCGACTTCCAGCCAGAGTTGCGCGGGGCGGCTGGCGAACGCGGCGGCCGGGTCGCCCGCGAGCGCCTCGGGAAAGGTCAGGCGCGGCAGGGCGACGTCGAGGAGCGCCTGTTGCCGGGGCCGTAGCTTGTGACCGCGGACCCTGCCGTAAAGGCGCTCCGCCGGCGGTTTAACGCCCGAAGGCGCTCCGGAGCTCAGGGACAAGGTCCGTCCGCTCCCAAGTGAAGGTGTCGAGCGCCTCGTCCGGCTGGCGGCCGAAATGGCCGTATGCCGAGGTGACCGCGTAGATCGGACGGTTCATCCGCAGATGCTCACGGATGCCGCGCGGGCTCAAATCCATCAGCTCGCGCAGCACTCGCTCCAGCTTCGCCTCGTCCACGTCGCGCCCGGTCCCATGCAGCTCCACATAGACGGATAGCGGGTGCGACACACCGATCGCGTAGCTGATCTGCAGCGTGCAGCGGTCCGCTAGGCCGGCGGCGACCACGTTCTTGGCGAGGTAGCGGCAGGCATAGGCGGCGCTGCGGTCGACCTTGGTCGGGTCCTTGCCGCTGAATGCGCCGCCGCCGTGCGGCGAGGCGCCGCCATAGGTGTCGACGATGATCTTGCGCCCGGTTAGTCCGGCATCCCCGTCGGGGCCGCCAATGACGAAATTGCCGGTGGGGTTCACGTAGAGTTCGGCCTCCGGGCACATCCAGCCATCGGGCAGGGTGTCCTTGATCAGGCCGCGCAGCCGGTCGCGTATCTCCGGCTGGTCCATCCCTTCCTCGTGCTGAGTGGAGACGACGATGCTGGAGGCGCCGACGGGCTTGCCGTCCACGTATTTGAGCGTGACCTGGCTCTTGGCGTCCGGCAGCAGTCCGGCGGTGGCGGGGTCGCCAGCCTGGCGGCCTTCCTTCATGCGCAGCAGGATCTGATGGGCGTAGTGCAGCGGCGCCGGCATCAGCGCGGGCGTCTCGGTGCACGCATAGCCGAACATGATGCCCTGGTCGCCCGCGCCCTCGTCCTTGTTGCCGGCGCTGTCCACCCCGGCGGCGATGTCGGTGCTCTGGGCGTGCAGCAGGCAATCGATCTGCGCGTGCTTCCAACTAAAGCCCGCCTGGTCGTAGCCGATCTCGCGGATGGCGTTGCGGGCCAGTTCGGTTAGCAAATCGGGGGTGACGCTTGCGGGGCCACGCACCTCGCCGGCCATGACGACCCGGTTGGTGGTGACGAGGGTCTCGCAGCCCACGCGGCTCTGCGGGTCGGCGCGCAGGAAGGCGTCCAGGACGGTGTCGCTGATGCGGTCGGCGACTTTGTCGGGATGGCCTTCGGAAACCGACTCAGACGTGAAAAGGTACTCGCCCGTGTCGCGCATGGATTTCTCCTCTTGTCGCGGCGGAGATGAAGCGGCTTGTTACCGCGACGCCGGCCGGATGCCGGAGCGCATCGGGTGTGGCCTACTCGGTTGTATAGGTCAAGGCTACAGACCCAATACGTCGTTCATGGAGTATCGGCCGGGAGGCTTGTCCTTCACCCAGGTCGCAGCGTGAACCGCGCCGGAGGCAAAGGCGCGGCGGTCGAGCGCGCGATGGGTGAGTGCGATGTGCTCGCTGCCGGAGGCGAACAGCACCGTGTGCTCGCCGACCACTTGGCCACCGCGCAGCGCGGCAAAGCCGATCGCTCCCGGCGGGCGCGGGCCGGTGTGACCATCACGGCCGCTTTGCATGACGGCGTCGAGGGTTGTGCCGCGGCCGCCGGCCACGGCGCGACCGAGCGCGATGGCGGTGCCGGACGGGGCGTCCACCTTTTGGCGATGGTGCATCTCGACGATCTCGGCGTCGTATTGGTCTGCGGGCAGTGCGGCTCCGAGCTGCCGAGCGAGGGCGAGCAGCAGGTTGACGCCCAGGCCAAAATTTGCGGCGTAGAGGATCGGGATGTTGGATGCGGCGTGGTCCAGCACGGACTCGTCGGCGGCTGAAAGGCCGCTGGTGCCGAGCACCCAAGCCTTGCGGGAAGCGGCCATCAGCTTTGCATGCGGCGTGGCGGTGGCGGCGTGGGTGAAGTCGATCACGACGTCCGAGGCCGCTGCGAGCTTGGCGAGAGGCATGGCCGCGATGTCCGGCGGGCCTGGTGAATCGTGGATGGTGCCGCCGACGACCTCGTGCCCGGCGGCCCGGGCTTCCTCGATCAACAGGCGCCCCATTCGCCCGGAGATGCCGGCAATTCCGATCCGCAATTGAGAGGTCCCCCTTGGCTGATCGGCGAGCATGCACCGGAGCACGGCCGGAAGCAAAGCGGCGCGGCAAGCACTGTTGGGGGGATCGTGCTTGCCGCGCCTTTGTCCGCGTCAATCGGGGGGAAAGTTCGCGGACCCGAATTTATCAACGGGGCGAATGGGGCGTAGTTTTATGACAACGCCGTGAGAGGTTCGCGAGCGGCGGCAACGACCTCGCGGTAAAGCGCAGCCGTGCGTTTGGCGATGGCGTTCCAGCTGAAATGATCGTGGACACGCTGCCGCCCGGCTTCGGCAAAGCGCGCGCGCAGGCTGGCATCGCTGGCGAGGCGGTTGATCGCGGCGGCAAGCCGGGCGGCAAAGGCGGCCGGGTCGGCCGGGTCGAAGCTGTTGGCGCGCAGGCCGGGATCGACGAGAAGGCCGGTCACTTCCGGCACCACGACCTCGGGAATGCCGCCCACGGCAGAGGCGACGACTGGCGTGCCGCAGGCCATGGCTTCGAGGTTGATGATGCCGAACGGCTCATAGACCGAGGGGCAGCAGAAGACGGCGGCGTGGGTATAGAGCTGGATGACGTCCGGCCGGGGCAGCATCTCGCGGATCCAGATCACGCCGGGCCGCTCGAGAGCGTTGACGCCTTGCTCCATCTCGCGCCCGATCTCGGGCGTGTCGGGTGACCCGGCGCACAGCACGACCTGCAGCGCCGGGTCGAGCAGGGGGATGGCGCGGAGCAGGTGGAGGATGCCCTTCTGCCTGGTGATCCGGCCGACGAAGAGTAGGAATGGCCGGTCCGGGTCGATGCCGTAGCGATGCAGGGCGTCGGCGTGGGTGGATGGGCGATATTCGTCGAGGTCGATCCCGTTGTGGATCACGTGCACCTTCTCGGGAGCCACGTCGAATAGGCGGAGCACGTCACCCCTGGTTTCGTTGGACACGGCGATAATGGCGCTGGCCTGTTCAATCGCGGTGCGTTCCATCCAGGCGCTGAGATGGTACGCGCGGCCGAGTTGCTCGACCTTCCAGGGCCGGAGCGGCTCGAGCGAGTGAATCGTCAAGATGCTGGGCACGTCCCAAAGCTGGGCGGCGAGGATGCCCGCCATATCGGTGTACCAAGTGTGGCAGTGCACCAAATCAGCGTCGAGCGTGTCTTTTGCCATTTGCAGGCTGCGGGCGAACGCGTCGACCGCGCCGGCGAAGCGGGGGT
Source organism: Acetobacteraceae bacterium (assembly GCA_965276815.1). GTDB lineage: Bacteria > Pseudomonadota > Alphaproteobacteria > Acetobacterales > Acetobacteraceae > JAVVHH01. The sequence continues at coordinate 344,783 of CBDIBE010000009.1, forward strand.
CGGTGCCACGCTTGGCCTCGGGCCATTCCTTGTAGAAGCGGATCGCGGGGTTGCCCTGCTGCTCCGGCTCATCGCCGAATGCGCGCACCTCGACTTGCATGAGCCGGGCGAGCGCGTGGCTGAGATACTCGACGTGTACGCCGGCGCCGCCATAAACGTTCGGCGGGTACTCCTTGCTGAACAGCGCAACCTTCATGGCAGCCGGTCGATCATCGGTTGCGTGATCAGGCAGACGCCGGCCGCAGTTCGGCGGAAGCGTGCGGCGTCTTCCTCGGGGTCCTCGCCGACGACGAGGCCGGGTGGGATATGCACGCCGCGGTCGACGACCACGTTGCGCAACCGCGCGCCGCGGCCGATCTCGCTGTACGGCAGCACGACGGCGCCTTCGACCGAGGCGAAGGAGTGGGTGTGGACGCCGGTAAACAACAACGAACGGCGGATGAAGCTGCCCGAGACGATGCAGCCGCCGGAGACGAGCGAGCTGATGGCCTGGCCGCGGCGCTCCGATTCGTCGTGAACGAACTTGGCCGGGGGGACGATCTCACCATAGGTCCAGATCGGCCATTCCCGGTCGTACAGGTCGAGGGCGGGGGTGAAGTCGGTCAGGTCGATATTGGCCTGCCAATATGCGTCCACCGTGCCGACATCTCGCCAATAAGCTTCGGCTTCGCTTGAACGGCGCACGCAGGAATAGGTGAACCGGTGCGCCACCGCGTTGCCGCCTCGTACGACCAACGGAATCACGTCCTTGCCGAAGTCATGCGATGATTCGGGGTTGGCGGCGTCCTGCCGCAAGACCTGCATCAGGAAGCGGGTCTCGAAGACGTAGATTCCCATGCTCGCCAGCGCCTTGTCCGGATCGTCAGGCAGTCCGGGCGGGTCGGCGGGCTTTTCGAGGAAGGAGATGATCCGGTCCTGTTCGTCCACCGCCATGACGCCGAAGGCAGTCGCGTCCATTCGCGGCACCTCGATGCAGCCGACGGTCACGTCGGCATCCTGCTCGACGTGCTGCTGCAGCATCGCCTCGTAATCCATCTTGTAGATGTGGTCGCCCGCGAGCAGGACGATGTAGCGAGGAGCGTAGGACTCTATGATATCTGCGTTTTGGTGGACCGCGTCCGCCGTACCAGCGTACCAGGCACTGTCGTTTAAGCTCTGGCTAGCCGGAAGGATGTCGAAGCTCTCATTGCGTTCGGGGCGGAAGAAATTCCAGCCGCGCTGGAGGTGGCGGATCAGGCTGTGGGCCTTGTATTGCGTCGCCACGCTAATGCGCCGGATTCCGGAATTGAGCGCGTTGGAGAGCGCGAAATCGATGATGCGGCTCTTCCCGCCGAAGTAGACGGCGGGCTTGGCGCGGATTTCGGTCAGTTCCATGAGGCGGGTGCCGCGACCGCCGGCGAGGACGAAGGCCATGGCGTGGCGTGCAAGCGGCGCGATGGGGGCAACCCGGCGTCCAACTGGGCGTCCGACAGGCTGGTCCATGGCTTTTGCCTCCCTGTGGCGGCCGCGCGCACAGCCTGCACGAGTTAGAGCCGAATCTGCGCGCGCCGCCATCGTGAAACGCTGAGCTACCTTAACTGAGTACCCGATATCGAGTTTTCATTGGACGCTGACACCCCGTCCCGATCGGGACAAAGGGTGCCGGCCGAGTCACGTTGAAGCTTAAGGCGTGCCGATCGGGATGCCCCAAATCTCCTTGGCGTACTCTGCGATTGTCCGGTCGGAGGAGAACCAGCCAATCCCAGCGGTGTTAAGGATGCTTGCGCGCCACCAAGCGGCGGGATCGCGCCAGAGCCGGTCGACGTTCTCCTGCGCGGCGGCGTAGCTGTCGAAGTCGGAAGCGACCATGAACCTGTCGCTATCCATCAAGTGTTGCACCAGCCCGGCATAGCGGTCCGGTTCGCCTGGGGAAAAGACCCCGCCGCGGACAGATTGGAGCGCTTGAGACAGGGCCGGGCTGGCCGCGACTTGGTCATAGGCGCTGAGGCCACGCCGCCGGCGCGACTCCACCTGCTCAGCCGTCAGGCCGAAGATGAAGATATTGGCGGCGCCGACGCAGTCGCGGATCTCGACGTTGGCGCCGTCGAGCGTGCCGATGGTGAGCGCACCGTTCAGCGCGAACTTCATGTTGCCGGTGCCGGACGCTTCCATGCCGGCGGTAGAAATCTGTTCGGACAGGTCTGCGGCGGGGATGATCTGCTCGGCCAAGCTGACATTGTAGTTCGGAAGGAAAACGACCTTCAGCCGGCCGCCGACCGAGGGATCGTGATTGATGACCTGCGCCACATCGTGCGCGAGGCGGATGATTTGCTTGGCCACGAAATAGCCAGGAGCGGCCTTGCCGGCCAAGATCTTCACCCGCGGCAGCCAGTCCTTGGTCGGCTGGGCGCGAATCGCATCATAAAGGGCGACGCAGTGCAGGATGTTCAGCAATTGCCGCTTGTATTCGTGGATACGCTTGACCTGGATGTCGAACAGTGAGTTTGGATCGACGGTCAAACCAACCCGTTCCTGGATCACCCGCGCCAGCGCGGTCTTGGACGCGAGGCGCTGGGCGGCGAACTTCGCCTGCAGCGCGGAGTCTCCGGCGTGAGCAGCAAGGTCGCTGAGCGCATCATTGTCCAATAGCACGCGATCGCCGAGTGTCTCGACCAGCAACCGAGTGAGCGCCGGGTTGGCCCGGTGCAGCCAGCGGCGGAAGGTTATACCATTGGTTTTGTTCTGGATGCGCCCTGGGTAGACGAGCGCCATCTGCTGGAAGATCGAGCGGCGGATGAGTTGCGTATGCAGGGCTGAGACGCCGTTGATCGCGTGCGAGCCAAGGAAGGCTAGGTGGCCCATGCGCACTCGGCGACCGTGCTTCTCTTCGATCAGCGAGAGTTCGGCGAGCAGGTTGTCATCCGCGCCGGGCTGCGCACGTACGTGTTCCAGATGGCGGGCGTTCAGCAGGTAGATGATCTGCATGTGCCGCGGCAGCAGCCGCTCCATCAGCGGTACCGGCCAGGTCTCCAGCGCCTCAGGCAGCAGCGTGTGGTTGGTGTAGGAGATGGTGTCGATTGTGATGCGCCAGGCTTCGTCCCATTCCACCTCGTGCACGTCCACCAGCAGGCGCATCAGCTCGACCACGCCGATTGCCGGGTGGGTGTCGTTGAGCTGGATCGCGGCCTTTTCGGCGAGGTTGCGAACGGTGCCGAACTGCTCGACATGGCGCCGGAGCAGGTCCTGCAGCGAGGCGGAAGCGAAGAAGAATTCCTGCCGCAGCCGGAGTTCCTGGCCGGAGTCGCTCTCGTCTCCGGGGTAGAGCACGCGAGAAACCGCCTCGGTACGCACGCGCTCGCGCTGAGCGCCCTCGTGATCGCCGCGGTTGAACGTCTCCAAGTGCAGGGGGGTGATTGCGCGGGCGGACCATAGGCGCAGCGTGTTGGCGTGCTTGCCGCCACCGCCGACCACGGGGGTGTCGTAGGCGACTGCAAGGATGCGTTCGCCGGGCTGCCAATCGTATCGGGTCCGGCCACCACCTTGGGACGCGGCGACCGTGCCGCCGAAGCCGATCGGATAAGCAACTTCTGGGCGTTCGAATTCCCACGGATTGCCGAAGGACAGCCAATCCTCCGGCAGTTCCTGTTGGACGCCATCGGCGATCACTTGGCGGAACAGGCCGTGCTCATAGCGGATGCCATAGCCGAAGGCATTGACCTTCAGCGTGGCCATGCTCTCCATGAAGCAAGCCGCGAGGCGGCCGAGGCCGCCATTGCCGAGCGCGGCATCCGGCTCCTGCTCGCGCAACGCCTCGAGATCCACGCCCTCGAGCGTGAGCGCCTCACGCACGGCATCCATCAGGCCGAGATTGCCCATGGCGTCGAACAGCAGGCGGCCGATCAGAAATTCGAGCGACAGGTAGTAGACGCGCTTGGCCCCACCCTCGTAGGAACGGCGGCCGGACTCGAACCAGCACTCCACCACGAAGTCGCGCACGGCGAAGGCGGCGGCAAGGAACCAGTCCCGCTGGCTGGCATGGCCCGGCGACTTGCCGACCTGATAGGTCAGCTTGCCGAGAATGCGTGCGCGCATATCCTCCGCGTTTTGCGGCCCCGGCTGAACTGCGGGGAGAAGGATCGGCGAAGGGTGGTGGGTGTCCATGTCGGCTCGCTACTCCTGTGGGGCGGTTCTCGCATCCCCGGTCCATTCACGCCATAACAAGATCAGGGCGGCCATGACCGCCGGGCCGAGAAACAAACCCAGTAAGCCAAAGGTCTCGACACCGCCGAGTATGCCCAGCAGAACCCAAAGAAAAGGTAAACGCGTCGTGCCGCCGATTAGGACTGGCCGAATCGCGTGGTCGGCGATGAAAATGATCGCCATGCCGAGCGCAAATAGCAGCGCCGCGGCCACGGTGCTGCCGCCGACCAGCACGAGTAGCGACGCCAAGGCCAGCACGACCGGTGCGCCCATCGGAATGACGGCCGCGACGGCGGTTGCGGCGCCGAGCAATGCAGCGTGCGGCACGTGCACGAGCGCGTAGCCGATCCCGAGCACGGCGCCCTCGCCGAGGCCGACGAGGACCAGCCCGTCCACCGTGCCATGGATCGAGGCGATGATCTGTTTGGCCAGCGACTCGGCATGCGCGCCAAACAGCCGGCCGCTGGCGACCAGCATCTGCGGCGCCAGGCGCGAGCCGTCGCGGAAAAGAAAGAACAGGGTGACCAGGGTGAACGTCAGCAAGACCGCCCGGTGAGCCACCTGCGTGCCGAATTCGCGCCCCATTTGGAAGAGATTGACGCTCTCGAGCCGGCCAAGCAGGACGCGGGCGCCCTGCGGGTCCGAGAGGTTGGCGGTCCACCACGCGGCCGCCTGGTCGTGCAGCACCGGCAAATGCGCCATCCAGTCCGGCACGGGCGCGCCGTGCGCCCGGGTTTCCTCGACCCAGTGTGCGGCGAGCCGGGCCTCGTGGCCCAACTGGATACCAATCAGCAATAGTGGCACCAAAAAGACCAGGGCCGTTCCGAGGGTGAAGAGGAGCGGCAGCAAGACATTGTGGCGACCCGGCGGGAAGCGGCCTTGCGTCCGCTGATAAAGCGGCCAGACCGCGATGGCCAGGATCGCCGCCCAGGCCAAGGCGCGCAGGAAGCTCTCTAATATATAGAGACCGAGCAGGAGCAGGGCGACGGCGAGCAGGATCCGGGCGACGGACTGGCCGCGTTGCGGGGCGAATCTGGTGTCTTCATAGGTCATCGTGATGACTCGTTCATTCTGGGCCGAGGTTGCCCCGTTGCGCGGGATTGGTCAGGCTGGAGCCAAAGGAGGACAGATCATGACAGATTGGAAAGAAAATGGCGTGCGCGTGATCCCTGGGGACAGCCTGGACACCAATACGCCACAGACGCCAGGGATGAACCGCGCCGCCGCCATCAATTTCGCCCGGGTCGGGGCGCAGAAGATCTGGGCCGGCACCGTCCACATCCATCCAGACGCCAAAACGGGCGCGCATCACCACGGTGCGCTCGAAAGCGTGATCTATGTCCTGCGCGGCCGGGCCCGGATGCGCTGGGGTGAGAAGCTGGAATACGTGGCCGAGGCCGGTCCCGGCGACTTTATCTTCGTCCCGCCTTACGTGCCGCACCAGGAGATCAATGCGAGCACGTCGGAGACGTTGGAATGCGTGCTGGTGCGCAGCGACAACGAGGCGGTGGTGGTGAACCTGGACATCGAGCCGGTGGAGAAGCCCGAGGCGGTGCATTGGGTGGATCCGATCCACCGGCATCCGGAGGCTTCGCGGTGAAGCGCTTCTGCGCCTGCGGGGCGCATGGCCCGGTTGCGCTGGGGCGGCGCGGCCTGTTGACCGGCGCGGCGGCGCTGGGGACCCTGGCAAGCGCCGGGCTGCGGTGCGCCGCGGCGCAGGAGGCGGCCTGGCGGATCGACGTGCACCACCATATCTCGCCGCCAAACTGGCTGGCGGCGGTGAAGAAGGCCAAGCTGGACAACCCGCCGATGGACGATTGGACGCCGCAGAAATCGATCGAGCAGATGGACAGGGCGGGCGTGGCGACCAGCGTGGTCTCGCCGACGACCCCGCAAGCCGGCTTTCTGCCGCCCGCCGACGCGGCCGCCATCTCGCGCGACGCCAATGAATACGCGAAGCGGCTGATGGCGGATCATCCCGGCCGGTTCGGTATGTTTGCCATGCTGCCGCTGCCGCATGTCGAGGAGAGCCTCAAGGAGATCGAATACGCGCTCGACACGCTCAAGGCGGATGGGATCGGCATGCTGACCAGCTATGGCGATCAATGGCTTGGCTACGACAGCTTCGCGCCGGTGTTCGAGGAGCTGAACCGGCGGCGGGGGACGGTGTATACCCACCCGACGAGCCCGGCCTGCTGTGTCAACCTCGTCCACGGGCTCGCCGACTATACCATCGAGTGGGGCGCCGACACGACTCGGGCGATCGCCACGCTCATCTTCAGCGGCGCGTCGCAGCGCTATTCCGACATCAACTTCATCTTTTCGCACGGTGGCGGGGTGCTGACGGCGGTGGCGGAGCGGTTCCAGATCCAGATGCTGCAAGGGCCGCCGTATAAGGGCAAGATCTCGCGCGAAACCGTCGATCACGAGCTCAACCGATTTTATTATGATACGGCGCAGGTCGCCAATGCGGTCACCATCGACGCGCTGGCCAAACTCGTGCCGTTGTCGCAGATCGTGCTCGGCTCGGATTACCCGTATCGGACGCCGTTCGGCGACGTGAGCGGCCTGGCCAAGCATTTTGGCGCGGACGATTTGAAGGCGATCGAACGGGCGAACGCGTTGCGGATCTTACCCCGGCTTCGCGCTACCTAGTGCATTGGTTTGGTGGACCGATTCACCTGACGCTCGGGAATCAAGCGTCAGGATCGGACCACTGGCGTCGCGAGCGTTTACTCAAGCTCCTTTTTGCCTGCAATGCTGGTGTGGCCGGTGATCTCGTCGCCAGCATCGGGCGCGAGCCGGGTCGAGATGAGCGGCGCGAGCAGGGCGATGCCGGCCACGACCAGGAACCCGATCGAGAAGTCGATCGGCAAGGGGTTGGTCCGGCCGGCCAGCGCGATGGATGCGGCCAACGAGGCCGCGGACACACCGATGCCGAGCGAGAGCGAGAGCTGTTGGAAGGTGGTGTAGAACGCGGTCGCGGCGCTCATCCCGGACCGCGGCACGTCGGCGTAGGCAATGGTGTTGTAGGCCATGAACTGCAGCGACTGAACGAAGCCCTGGATCAGCAGGATCGCGAACATCGCCCAGATTGGCCAAAACGGGCGGAACAGCGCCGAGACCGCCAGCAACACCGTCGACAGGCCGCCGACCCAGACCAGCGTGTTGCGGAACCCGATCCGCCGCAGCAGCCCGGGCGCGACCGAACGCATGGCGAGCGAGCCGATCGACCCGGCGAAGGTGATCGCGCCGCTGCGCGCGGCCGAATAGCCGAACCCGAGCTGCAGCATCATCGGCAGCAAAAACGGCACCGAACCCACGGCGATCCGCGAAAGGGTGCCGCAAATGACGGATATGCGGAAAGTGGAAAGCCGCATCAGCCGGAAGTCCAGGATCGGATGGGTCTGGCGCCGGGCACGCCGCCAATAGAGCAGGCCGGAAACGGTGCCGACGCCCAGCAGTGCCACGGTGACGCTGACCGAGCCCACGCCGCGGCTGCCGAATTCCAGGCCGAAGATCAGCGTCGACAGCGCCGTGCCAGACAGCGCGAAGCCGATCAGGTCGAAGCGACCGGCCTCCGGGGCGCGCACCTCGTCGATATAGCGGGTGGCCAGCACCATGCCGAGCAGCCCGACCGGCACGTTTATGTAGAAGATCCATTGCCAGGACAGATAGGTGACGATCAGCCCGCCGACGGGCGGCCCCAAGATCGGCCCGATGCTGGCTGGGACCATCAGCCAGGACATCGCGCGCACCAACTCGGCCTTGGACACCGAACGGAGCAGCACGAGCCGCCCGACCGGGACCATCATTGCCCCGCCGATGCCCTGGATGAGGCGCGATCCGACGAGGAAAGCCAGGCTGTGCGCCTGGGCGCAGAGGATCGAGCCGACCACGAACAGGCCGATTGCGCCACGGAACACGGTGCGCGAGCCGAAGCGGTCGGCGACCTTGCCGCTGATCGGAATGAACACGGCAAGGCTGAGCAAATAGGAGGTCAACGCGATGTTCATGTGCAGCGGGTCGGCACCGAAGGACCGCGCCATGGTCGGCAACGCCACCGCGAGCACGGTCGAGTCGATGCCGTCCATGAGCATGGCGCTGGCCACGATCATCGCGGTGATGCGGCTGCTGGGCGAGCGGGAGGGAGGAAGCGCGGGTTCTACGGAGGGAGACTCGGTGGAAACCAAGGTTTGGTCGGGCATCGCGTGTGTGGTGTGCGACAATACGGAGCGGAATGAAAGCCAACACGGCTGACCCAAATGTGAGCGAGGCAAGTCCGGCGCCGATTCGTTGATGTCAAATGCCGGAAGCTGGGATCAGGGATGCGGGCGAAGATTCACCACATCTGAACGAACGCGAGCAGCAGCAAGCTGCGGAACGGGCCCCGGTCGGGCCGATGGTGATCCACGAGATCGTCCGCGAAGACGGCAAGCGCGAGCTGGAGCGGTCGTTTTCCGGCCTGGCCTGGTCGGGGCTGGCGGCCGGGCTGTCGATCGGCTTCTCGTTCGTGATGCAGGGCGAGGTCCGGGCGGCGCTGCCGGATGCGCCTTGGGCGCGGCTGGTGGACGGGTTTGGCTACTGCCTCGGTTTCCTGATCGTGGTGCTCGGCCGGCAGCAATTGTTCACCGAGACCACGCTGACCGCGCTCGTCCCGACGCTGACGGAGCGCACGGTGGGCGTGCTGCTGGGGACGTTGCGGGTTTATGCGGTGGTGCTCACGACGAACGTGATTGGCACCTGGGTGTTTGCCGCCATTTCGGCCCAGCCGGGCCTCTTCTCGCCGGAAGCTTACGACGCGATGAGCAAGATCTCGTCCCAAGCGATGTCGCACCCGTTTTGGCACACGGTGGTGATGGGCGTTTTCGCGGGCTGGCTGATAGGGTTGATGGTCTGGCTGCTGCCGGGCGCGGGGCCCGCGCGGCCGCTGATCATCATTCTGTTGACCTATGCGATCGCGGCCTGCGAGTTCCCGCATGTCGTGGCCGGGTCGGTTGAGGCGGCGTTTGGGGTGATGGCCGGGCATGCGAGCCTTGGGGATTATTGGGGCCGGTTCTTCGTGCCGACGCTAATCGGCAACACGGTTGGCGGGACGGTGCTGGTGGCGCTGCTCAATCACGCGCCGCTAGCGGGGGAGCTGAACAAACGGGGGTCATGAGGCCACCAAGCCGGCATCATGCAGCCGGCCGATTTCGCCGCTCGACAGGCGGAGGATGTCGGCGAGCACGAAATCCGTGTCCTGGCCGAGCGCCGGAGCGCGCTGCGGCGGCAAGCGGGGCTCGCCGGGCAGAGTGGCGGCCGCACCCGGGGTCAGATAGCGACGGCCGCCGCGGTGCTCGATCTCGGCGAGGATCGGGTTGGCCGCGGAGAGGTTCGGGTCGTGTTGCACCGCCTCGTGCAGGGTCTGGTAAGGACCCCAAGTGACGGCGTGGCGCTCGAAGCCGGGGATCAACTCGGCCTCCGTCTTGGCTGCGAAGGCGGCGGCGAACAGCCGATAAAGCCGGTCGCGGTGCTGGTAGCGCAGGCCTTCATCGCGCTGGAAGCTGGTGCCGAGCTCGGCCTCGAGGGCGGTGATCTCCTCGTCGAGGCCGAGCATGGTGATCAGGCCCTGCCATTGCCGGGGCGTGATGGCGACGACCATCAGGCGCTTGCCGTCGGCGGTGGTGAAGTCGCGGCCGAAGGCGCCGAACAGGTCGTTGCCGAGGCGGGGCCGGTCCTGCCCGGTGAGCTGCACTTCGGCGATCCAGCCGAGATGGCCGAGGCTGGCGATGCCGATGTCGGAGAGCGGCAGGCGGATCTCTTGGCCGCGCCCCGTCGCGCGGCGGGCGCGCTCGGCGGAGACGAGGCAGAGCCCGCCATAGGCGCCGGCCATCAGGTCCCAGGCGGGGAGCACGTGGTTGACCGGCTCCGGGCGGTCGACCGGTCCGGTCATCGAGGGGATGCCGATCGCGGCGTTGACCGTGTAGTCCATCGCTTGCCGCCCATCGCCCCAGCCCATGACGCGCAGGCAGATCAGGTCAGGCCGATGCGCCGCCAGCCGATCGTAGGACAAGAACCCGGTGGCGGGGAAATTGGTCACGAACAGCCCGGCCTCGTCGCCCGGCGCGGTGATGATCCGCACCGCCAGTTCCCGCCCCTCGGGCCGGGACAGGTCGATGGCGACGGATTTCTTGCCCTTGTTCAGGCCCTCCCAATAGAGGCTCTCGCTGCTGCCGGGGGCGAGTGGCCAGCGATTGAAGTCGGGACCGCCGCCGATCTGGTCGATGCGGATGATCTCGGCGCCGAGCTGGGCAAGGTGCAGCGCGCAGGATGGCGCGGCGATGAACGACGCGGCCTCGACGACGCGCAACCCAGCCAGCAATTGATACACGGAACCCTCCTCAGCAACCGTGAGAAGGAGTACGGTCAAGCAGCGCCTATGCGCAAGGCGGGCATGTCATCGCGAGCCGCGACGTCGGTTTGTGCCGCTCTGGACTGCTTCGTCGCTGCGCTCCTCGCAGTGACGGGCTTTATTTGTTCAGCGATCGGCTCCGCTGACGGCCGCGGCGCGGCGGGGCAGGCTCGGCTTCTTCGGGGGCGGCAGACCTGCGGCGTGGGTTGGCCTTTGCGACGACATGGCGCCTTGGTGCGGCCGTCTTGGTCCGCCGGGCCGGCTCGGCGGCGGCGGAGTGCGGGCCGACGCCCGGACTGAGCCCGCCGGTCTGCTGCTGCAGCGCCGGGCGCGGGCGGGCGGCGGCGGCATCGTTTGGGGTGGGGAGCGAGTCGGCGGCGGGAATGGCGCCGAGCCAGAAATTGAGTTCGGCCGACTTCACCTGATTGTCGGCGGCGTAGTACGAATCCTGCCACTTGTCGTCCGAGGCGAGGAAATGCCAGGCCTTGTCCTTGTCCTGCTGCAGCCAGTAGCGCCAGGCGTAATGGTCGTAGACGTCCAGGACGTGCGCCGCATAGGCCTCGGCCAGCGCGCGGTGCTCGCGGATGATCGCCATGTTCTCGTCGTTGTTGTAGGAGGCGCGGTAGCCGAGATTGTGGCTGCCGGTGACGATGACGCAATTGTCGGAAAACGGGTCGATGACCACGATCTTATCGTGGATCACGGCGTGGCCGGCCTGGTTCAGCTCCTCCTCCCATTGGCCGAACACGTCGCCTTTGGAGACGCCGCGCGTGTGGATGACGCGGAAGTCTTCCGGCAGCGGCGGATCGCCCTTTTGGTGCTTCTGCGGCGCCCCGCCGCCATCATGGATGGCGGTGTAGAAGCCGCCGGAGGTCTGCGACGCGGTGACCGCGCCGCGGACGAACAGCGAGGGCTTGGCTTTCAGCGCGTCGGCGACGGCGTCCACAATGCTCGGGCTGCCGGGCTCGAAGGCGAGGAACAGGATGGCTTGCTGCGCCTTGCCGATGGCGTCGAACACTTCGGCCAAGTCGGGCGGGACTGCCTCCTGTTTGGCGGCGCGGCCGCGGCGCGGATGCGGCGTGTTGGGCGAGAACCAAAGGCGGACGGTGCCGCTGCCGTCCTCAAGCGGGATGGGCGGGACGCCGGCAGCGTTGGCGTCGCGCAGCGTGCTGGCCTGCTCGGCCTTGCCGTTCACCGTGTCGGCCTGCAGGCGCTTCCAGTATTTCATGTACGCGGCGGCCATGGCCGGGGAGCGGGCGATGATGCTGTTGTTGGTCTGCGCGCAGAGCGCGTGCGCGGTCCAGTTGGTCGAGCCGAGCAGCACGGCCTTGCCGTCGAGGATCTGGAATTTGTTGTGGCCGATGGCGCTGGATGGCATGAACCGGTCGATGGCGTCGGCGCCGGATTGGTGCAGCTTGTCGCGTTCGCTGGCGTAGGTATCGTTGGTTTTGTCCGCGCCTTTGCCGCCCGGCATGTTGGAGAGGATGACGTGCGCGTTGGCTCCCAGCGCCTCGAGATGCTGGAGCAGTTCGGGATCCTCAAACTCGTAGAGGGCGCAATGCACCGATCCGCCCTCCTTCGCCGCTTCATCGGAGAGGGAGGTGAGTGCGCCGATCATCTGGCCGGCCAGGTCGTTTCGGAGGGCGTCGCCGGGCTTGTCGATGTGCGCCTCCAGCGCTTCGGCCATCGAGCCGGGCTCCGAGCCGTCGTGCAGCACGCGGGCGGTGGATTGGGTGGCGAGGATGCCGCGGTTGAAGTAGGCGGAGAGCACGCCGAGCTCCGGGCTGAGCTGCACCTGGTTCGACACGAGCGGGCCGAACGGCATGGGCTGCAGGTTTCCGGGCGTGCCGCCCATGGGAACGATCTTGTAACGGTAGCTGCCGCCGCGCTTGGCGTAGACATCCTTCCAGAAGAATTTCTGCACCGGGTCGTTCGCGGTGGTACGGCCGGGCGTGGCCTGCTGATCGGAGAAGGTCGCCATGGCGGGGAGGCAGGCCTCGGTTCCGGCGCGCACGTCGACTCGGTAGATTGCGAAACCGAGACAGCCGGGCAATTTGCCGCCAAAAGTCCAGGCGACGACGGCCATGTCGTTGTTGGCAAAAGCGACGGCCTTCATGGAGGTCTTCTCCTATTACGCCGTTATCGTAACAACTTTGTGTCTGCATGTCGATGCGGCGGTCAGGTCCGATCCGCGTGCATAATCATCTGCGCAGCCTTATATCCGGCCAGGATCGCCGGCGCGTTCGTGTTGGCCGACGTGATGTTCGGGAAGATCGAGGCGTCGGCGACCCGGATTGCGTCCACGCCGTGCACGCGCAGATTGGAGCCGACGACCCCGTCCTTGCCCATCCTGCAGGTGCCGCATGGGTGGTATACGGTGCCGCAACGGGCGCGGAAATCGTCGAGGATCGCATCGTCCGTTGCGCCGGAGAGGTCGAAGGACGGGGGCGCGGCGAGCAGGCCTCGGATTGCTGTGGTGTCCTGCAGCCGCGCGAGCAGTCGGGCGCCGGCGAGGACGGTCACGAGGTCCTCGTCGGTTGAGAGATAGTTTGGAATGATGCGCGCCGGGGCGCGCGCATCGGGCGAGGCGGCTTCGATCCGGCCGCGACTCTTGGGGCGGCAGGGATTGAAGGAGAGGATGAACCCTGGGTAGGGATCGGGCTTCAGCGTCTGCCGGGGGCCGGTCCGTTCGGCCGAATAGCTGAGCGGGTTGAGATAAAGTTGAATGTCGGGGCGGTTCAGCCCGGGCGAGGAGCGGACGAGGCCGCCGATCTGGTTGACGCTGAGGCTGAACGGCCCGCGCCGGGCGAGTAGGTACTGCAGCGCCGCGCGGATGCGGCCCGGCCAGGTGCCGAAGGCGGCATTCAGCGTTGGCTCCACGGCACGATAATAGTAGTTGGTGGCGAGATGGTCCTGCAGCCCGGCGCCGACGGCGTCGTTGGCATGCAGCACCGGGATCCCGAGTGCGGCGAGATGGGCACCTGGGCCGATGCCGGAAAGCTGCAGCAGCTTGGGCGAATCGATGGCGCCTGCCGCCAGGATGATCTCGCCTCGGCTTCGATAGACGCGGCCGCCAGCGGCCACGCCGGTCGCGCGTCTCCCCTCGAAGACGATTCGTTCGACCTGCACGTGCGTCTGCACCGCCAAATTGGGGCGTGACATTGCTGGGCGCAGGAAGGCGTCGGCCGCCGAGCAGCGCAGACCGCGGCGCGTGTTGGTCGCGTACGGGCCGACGCCCTCGGGGTCCGCGCCGTTGAGGTCGTCGAGCACGGAAAGGCCGATTTCCCGCGCGGCGGCGTAGAAGTGCCGCTTGAGCGGATGGTATTCGCGCTCGCGATTGCTGACCCAGAGCGGGCCGTCGCCCTGGGTCGCGCCGTCGGGGCGGATGTGCCGCTCGAAGCTGCGGAAGATCGGCGCTAGCTCGTCCCAGCCCCAGCCGGGATTGCCGGCGTCGCGCCAATCGTCGTAGTCGCCGGGCACGCCGCGGCAATAAACCATCGCGTTGATCGCGCTCGAGCCGCCGAGGACCTTGCCGCGCGGCCAATAGCTCGTGCGCCCGAGCGTGCCGGGGTCTGGCTCGGTCTCGTAGCGCCAGTTGACGGCCGGGTCATGGAAGGCGAGGCCATAGCCGATCGGCACGCGGATCGAGAGACGCCGGTCGCTGCCGCCGGCTTCGAGCAGGAGCACGCGGCGGCCGGGGTCTTCGCTGAGGCGCCCGGCGAGCACGCAGCCAGCCGACCCGGCGCCGACGACGATAATGTCGAACGGCCCCGCTTCCATCCGCGCCTAAAAGCAGCTTGTCGTCGGGGGTAGCAAAACCCGCTTAGCATCCGATTCGAAACGAGTCATGAGCCTGGTGGACGGCTGCTGGCCGGCTCGTAGGTCGAATTGGAAGGTGCGTTTTGCCAGAGCGGCGGGTCGCCCGGGAGCCTGGGCCGCTGGCCCGAGGCGTCGCATGCGGCGAGGAAGAGCAGGGGAATCAGTAGTGCGACTCGGATCAAGGCGTTTCTCCTGGTGTTCGGAACGATGGGCACATCGCAAAAAGCACGACGCTACGGGCGGGCGGGTATATCAACCTGGCATGCGCCTGACTAATCCAGGCCGGCGGGCGCCAGCATCGCCACGAGTTGCGCCAGGCTCTCGTCCAACGTACGGCCGCTCGTGTCGAGAACCAGGTCGGCCTTGGCGTAGAGGGGTCCGCGGCTGGCGAGGATCGCCCTCAGATCGTCCATCGCGTGGGTGCGGTCTTCCGCCATCGGGCGCTGGTCGCCTTGGGCGACGACGCGGCTCATATGCTCTTCCGGCGAGGCCTTGATCCAGACCGTCAGGCAATTCGCCAGCAGCAACTCGAAGGTGGCGGGCTCGGCGACCAGGCCGCCGCCGGTGGCGATGACGATTTCGGCTTCCGCATCGACGACGGCCTGCAGCGCTTGGCGCTCGATTCGCCGAAAGCCGTCCTGCCCGTGCACTTCGAAGATGTCGCGCAGCTCCATCCGGCTCAGCCGTTCCACTTCGCGGTCGAGTTCCACGAAGGGGACGCCGCGCCCCTGCGCGAGCATCGCGCCCAGGCTGGACTTGCCGGCGCCGCGGAGCCCGATCAGGGCGATCCGGAAGCGGCGCGCGCTGGCCTGGCCGGGGGCGAAGCGGTCGAGCAGCAGACGTCGCGCCTCGCCGAGTTGCGCGGGCGTAAGCCGGGTCAGGAACAGCTCGAGCAGGATCGCGTCCAGCTTGCGTTCGGGGCGGTCCACCGCGACGAGGTCCTCCATCGGCACGCCGAGCGCGCCCGCCAGCCGGCGCAGCAGCAGCAGCGACATGTTGCCAGCCCCGGCCTCGAATTGGGCGATGTAGCGTTCGGACACGCCGGATTGCCGCGCCAGCGCCCGGCGGGACATGCCGCGCTGCGCCCGGATCAGCCGCAGCCGCTCGCCCAATCCGTGCAGGAATGCTTCCGCGCCGCCGTCCCGCTCCTCCTGGTCTGCCACTCGATCAAGCCGCCCAAACGCTTTGCATTATCTTGCAGCTTTCGCTACGGTCGTCAAAACGAAGTTTGGGGGAAGTCGGGGTGGACCAGGTTTGGAGTCATCTTGCCTCCCAGGGCAACGCGGCGGACTGGTTCGTCGATCGCAATGTCCGCGATGGCGCGGCGGAGCGAGTGGCCTTCGTCGATCCTGCGCGCCGCCTTACTTATGCGGAGTTGCGCACGGAGTCCGCTCGCTTCGCGTCCGGCCTGGCGGCGGCTGGGATCATGCGCGAGCAGCGGATTGCCGTTATCATGTTCGACACGGTCGAATTCCCCGTCGTGTTTTGGGGGGCGCTGCGGGCCGGCGTGGTCCCGGTGCTGATCAACACGCTGCTGCCCGCCGAGACCATCGCCTATCTACTGGCCGATAGCCGGGCGGTCTTGGCCGTCGTCTCGGCGCCGCTGCTGCCGGCGCTGGCGGCGATCCTGTCCATGTCACGGGTTGTCGCGGTGGGCGAAGGGAGTGATTACGAGCAATTCCTCGGCGACGGCAGAGGCTACGAAGACCCGGTGCGCGCGCATCCGGACGAGGCCGCTTTCTGGCTCTATTCCTCCGGCTCGACCGGCGCGCCGAAGGGGGTGCGACACGTCCATGGCAGCCTGCGCGCGACCGCGGACACTTATGGCCGCCAGGTGCTGGGCATTCAGCGGGACGATGTCGTGTTCTCGGCGGCCAAGCTGTTCTTCGCCTATGGGCTCGGCAATGCGATGACGTTTCCGATGTCGGTCGGCGCGTCCAGCGTGTTGCTGCCGGGGCGGCCGACGCCGGACTCCGTGCTGGAGGTCATGCGGACCCACCAGCCCACCGTGTTCGGCGGCGTGCCGACCCTGTATGCGAGCTTGCTGGCGCATCCGGGGATGGGGCGGGGCGCCGGGTCGAAGCGGCTGCGGCGTTGCATCTCGGCCGGCGAGGCGTTGCCGAGGCATATCGGCGAGACCTGGTCGCGCGCCGTGGGCGTCGAGATATTGGATGGGATCGGGTCGACCGAGATGCTGCATATCTATTTGTCGAATCGTTCGGGCGACTTGCAGTACGGGACGTCGGGGCTCGCGGTACCGGGCTATGAGGTCAGGGTGTTGGCGGAGGCGGGCGGCGACGCGGCGGACGAGGAGCCCGGCGAGCTGCTCGTGCGCGGGCCGAGCGCGGCCGAGGGCTATTGGAATCAGCGCGAGAAGAGCCGGCGCACCTTTGTGGGCGAGTGGACCTATACCGGCGACAAATACGTGCGCCAGGCCGACGGTTACTACCGCTACTGCGGCCGCACCGACGACATGTTCAAGGTGAGCGGCATCTGGGTCAGCCCGTTTGAGATCGAGGGCGCGCTGATCGCGCATCCCGCCGTGCTGGAAGCGGCCGTGGTGGGGCGCGAGGACGGCGACGGGCTGATGAAGCCGCAAGCCTTCGTGGTGCTGCGCGAGGGTGCGGCGGACGGGCCGGACCTGAAGGAGGAGCTCAAGCAGCACGTCAAGGAGCGGGCCGGACCGTGGAAATATCCGCGCTGGATCGAGGTGGTGCCCGACCTGCCGAAGACGGCGACGGGCAAGATCCAGCGATTCAAGCTGCGGGAGAGTGGCGGCGCATGAACATCGACGGCGTCACGATCGAGGCGGCGTGGTGGGGTCCGCCGCCCGAGGCGGCGCCGACGCTGGTGCTGCTGCATGAGGGCCTGGGCTGCGTGGCGCTGTGGCGTGGGTTTCCCGAAGCGTTGGCGGAGGCGACGCGGTGCGGCGTGTTCGCCTATTCGCGGCCGGGTTACGGGCAGTCGGACCCGGCGGCTTTGCCGCGGCCGCTCTCTTACATGCATGAAGAGGCTCGGCGGCTTACCGCGGTGCTGGACGCGGCTTGCGTGTGGCGGACCGTGCTGATCGGCCACTCCGACGGCGCCTCGATCGCGGCGATCGCCGCGGGCAGCCATTACGATGCGAGGGTGCGCGGCCTCGTGCTGATCGCGCCGCATTTCTTCGTCGAGGACGAGAGCGTACGGGGGATCGAGGCGGCGAAGCGGGGTTACGAAGCCGGCGGCTTGCGGGCGGCGCTCGCGCCCTATCACCGCGACGTGGACAACGCGTTTTGGGGATGGAACGGCGCCTGGCTCGACCCGGCATTCCGGTCTTGGCGGATCGACGAGTTCCTGCCGCACATCCGGATGCCGGTCCTGCTCGTTGCAGGGCACAGCCGACCAGTACGGCACTTTGGCGCAGCTCCGTTTGGCCGAGGAGCTGGTCTACGGACCGGTCGAGACCGTGGTCGTGCCGGGGGCCAGGCACGCGCCGCACCTCGATGCGCAGGCGACGGTTTTGGCAGCGGTGGGTGACTTTGTGCACCGGCTGCTCGCCGTGCACGAGGCTGCATTATAGTGCTGGACTCGGGCGGGTAGCCGCGCTATTTTGCATGGCACGGGAGACGTCCGATGGAGCGAATCGACTTTCAAACGGAGCCGTCGCGCTACCGCCATTGGCGGATCGAATTCGATGGCGCAGTCGCGTCGCTGATCATGGACGTCGACGCGCAGGGCGGATTGTTCGAGGGCTACGAGCTCAAGCTGAACTCTTATGACCTTGGCGTGGACATCGAACTTTACGACGCCGTGCAGCGGCTGCGCTTCGAGCATCCGGAGGTCGGCGCCGTGGTGATCCGTTCCGGCAAGAAGGGCGTGTTTTGCGCGGGCGCCAATATCCGCATGCTCGGCACGGCGAGCCACTTGCACAAGGTGAATTTCTGCAAGTTCACCAACGAGACGCGGCTGTCGATCGAGGACGCGACCGAAAATAGCGGCCAAACGTACATTGCCGCGGTCACCGGGGCGGCGGCGGGCGGCGGCTATGAGTTGGCGGTCTGCGCCGAGCATATCATGCTGGTGGACGACCGGCGGTCGGCCGTCTCGCTGCCGGAGATGCCGCTGCTGGCGGTGCTGCCGGGCACGGGCGGGTTGACGCGGATCACCGACAAGCGCCGGGTGCGGCGGGACTTGGCCGATGTGTTTTGCTCGACCGAGGAAGGCGCCCGCGGGCGCCGCGCGGTGGAGTGGCGGCTGGTCGACGAGGTGGTGCCGCCGTCGCAATGGGATCAGCGAGTGCGCGAGCGGGCGTTGGAGTTCGCCGCGCGGACGACCCGGCCGGCGGATGCGGTCGGCGTGCGCCTGACCCCGCTCGAGCGGCGGTTCGAGGGCCGCATGATCCTCTATCCGCATCTGCGCGTCGCGCTCGATCGCGGCCGCGGCATCGCGGAGCTGACGGTCAAGGTCCCGAGCGCCCCGGCGGAATCGGGTGACGCCTTCTGGCCGCTCGCGCTTGCCCGCGCCCTGGACGACGCGATCCTGCACTTGCGGACCAACGAGCCGGAGCTGGGTTTGTGGGTGCTGCGGACCGAGGGTGATGCATTCTCGGTGCTCGCGTACGACGCGCTGCTCGCCGAGGACACTTGGCTGATGCGCGAGATACGCCACTATTTGAAGCGGACGTTCAAGCGGCTGGACATTACGTCGCGCAGCCTGATTGCGCTGATCGAGCCAGGAAGCTGCTTCGCCGGGTCGCTGGCGGAACTGGCGTTTGCGGCGGACCGGTCGGCGATGTTCAGCGGCGGACGCGGTGGCGAAAATCGGGCACCGGCGGCGATCACGCTCGGCGACGCCAATTTCGGCTTCTATCCGATGGGCAACGGCCTGACCCGGCTACAAACCCGGTTCTACGGCACGCCCGACGCGGTCGACGCGGCGCGCGCCCGGGCTGGCGCATTGCTGCTGGCGGAGGACGCTGAGGAGCTCGGTCTCGTCACCTTCACCTACGACGAACATGATTGGGACGACGAGGTTCGGATTATGCTCGAGGAGCGCGCCTCGTTCTCGCCGGACGGGCTCAGCGGGATGGAGGCCAATCTGCGCTTTCCCGGACCGGAGACCATGGAAACCCGCATTTTCGGCCGGCTGACCGCCTGGCAGAACTGGATCTTCCAGCGGCCGAACGCCGTCGGTGAGACGGGCGCGCTCAAGCGCTACGGCAGCGGCGTGCAGCCGCAATATGACCGCAACCGTGTCTAGGACTCGAAACGAACCGTCATCGCGAGCCGCGCAGCGGCGTGGCGATCCAGGAGCGGCACAAACCGACGCGGGCGTGGATTGCTTCGTCGCTTTGCTCCGCGCAATGACGCGTGGCGACAATCAGAGGAGGTTTTCATGCCGGATGGGATGAACGTTGATTATGACGGCCTGATTCCGAACAATGTCGGCCTCGGCGACGATGGGCGGGTGCGCAAGGCGCTGGAAACCTGGCATCCCGGCTACATCAGCTGGTGGAAGGATATGGGGCCGGAAGGCTTCCAGGAGAGCCTGGTCTATCTGCGCACCGCGATCAGCGTGGATCCGAAGGGCTGGGCCAAGTTCGATTTCGTGCGTATGCCGGAATATAAATGGGGCGTGCTGCTCGCGCCTGCGGTGGAGGGCCGCACCATCCCGTTCGGCCGGCACAAGGGCGAGCCCGTTTGGCAGGAAGTTCCGGGCGAATACCGCGCGCTGCTGCGGCGGCTGATTGTCATCCAGGGCGACACTGAGCCGGCCTCGGTCGAACAGCAGCGCCACTTGGGCAAGACCGCGCCGTCGCTCTACGATTTGCGCAATTTGTTCCAGGTCAATGTCGAGGAAGGCCGGCACCTCTGGGCAATGGTGTACCTGCTGCAGAAATACTTCGGCAAAGAAGGCCGCGAGGAGGCGGACGACTTGCTCCGCCGCCGCTCCGGCGACGCCGACACGCCGCGCATGCTGGGCGCGTTCAACGAGGCAACGCCAGATTGGCTGTCTTTCTTTATGTTCACCTACTTCACCGATCGGGACGGCAAGATGCAGCTCGAGGCGCTGGCGCAGTCGGGATTCGACCCGCTCTCGCGCACCACCCGCTTCATGCTGACCGAAGAGGCGCACCATATGTTCGTGGGCGATAGCGGCGTCTCGCGCGTCATCGAGCGGACCTGCCAGGCGATGAACGACGCGGGCAAACCGGACACGGCAGCGGTGCGGGCGCTGGGCGTGATCGACTTGCCGACTATTCAGCGCAAGATCAACCTGCACTTCTCGCTGACGCTGGATCTGTTCGGCAACGAGATCAGCACCAACGCCGCCAACGCGTTCCATTCCGGCATCAAGGGCCGCTTCCGCGAGGACAAGCTGACCGACGATCATGGGCTGGAGAGCGACACCTACCCAGTGCTCCGGTTGCGCGACGGCGCGATCGTGCAGGAACACGTGCCGGCGCTCTCGGCGCTGAACATGCGGCTGCGCGACGACTTCGTGCAGGATTGCGCCTCCGGCATCACGCGGTGGAACCGGGTGATCCAGAAGGCCGGGATCGCGTTCGAGCTGGCCCTGCCGCATGTCGCGTTCAACCGGCATATCGGCGAGTTCGCCAAGATACACACCGACGTGGATGGCCGCGTCGTCACCGATGCGGAATGGGACGCCGTGCGCGGGCGGACGTTGCCGAACGAGCAGGACGCGGAGTTCATCGCCGGGCTGATGCAGCCGGAGGCGCGGCCGGGCCAGTTCGCCGGCTGGATCGCGCCACCCAAGGCCGGCATCGACAACAAGCCCGGCGAGTTCGAATACGTGCGCATCCACGACTAATGCCAGCTTTCATGGAAAGCTGGCACGTCGTTGTTTGTTTGAGTGACCGATTCACGCACTCCAGCCTGATTCGAAACGAATCAGGCCTTCGTGCGATCGGGCACTAGCACCATGGATGGCGGGCAGAAGCAGCACCTGATCGACCCGGAGATCTGCATCCGCTGCAACACGTGCGAGGCGACCTGCCCGATCGGGGCGATCACGCACGACGCCAACAACTACGTCGTCGACCCGGCGGTCTGTAATTTCTGCATGGACTGCGTCTCGCCGTGCCCCACCGGGTCGATCGACAATTGGTTTGCGGTGCCGACGCCGTTCTCACTGGACGAACAGTTCTCCTGGCTCGAACTGCCGCCGCGGCCGCCGGAGACGAAGCCCGAGGCGCTCGACGACGAAGCCACGGCGCTGCTGGACCATGCGCATCACGGCGCGGGCGGGCAGATGCGGGCGCCGGCTTCGGCGTCCAAGCCGCGGATCAACCTGTTCAACCGCGAGCGCCCGGCGATCGCGACCGTCACTGGCAATTTGCGGATCACCGAGGCGAATACGAGTTCGGACGTCCGCCATGTCATCCTCGATTTCGGCGGCCTCGCGTTCCCGGTGTTGGAGGGGCAGAGCATCGGGGTGGCGCCGCCGGGTCATGACGCGCAGGGGCGGCCGCATGCGATGCGGCTGTACTCGATCGCCAGTGCGCGGGACGGGGAGCGGCCGAACACCGGCAATCTGGCGCTGACGGTCAAGCGCGTGCTGGAGGCGCTGCCGGAGGGCGGCGAGCTTCGTGGGGTGGCGTCGAACTGGCTGTGCGACCTGCCGCTCGGCGCCAAGGTCGAGGTGGTCGGTCCGTTTGGCGCCACCTTCCTGATGCCGGACGACCCGGACACCGACATCCTGATGATCTGCACCGGCACCGGGGCGGCGCCGTTCCGCGGCTTCACCGAGCGGCGGCGGCGGCTCGCGCAGCAAGGGCGCGGGAAGCTTTATCTGTATTTCGGCGCGCGGACGCCTGGGGAGCTGCCGTATTTCGGGCCGCTGCGGAAAGTGCCGCCAAGCTTGCTCGTGCAAGAACTGGTCTATTCGCGCGTTCCGGGCCAGCCGAAAGAATATGTACAAGACCGTATGCGGGCGCGCGCGGAAGAGGTGGCGGCGCTGCTCGCCAAAGACGGGCTGCATGTCTACATTTGCGGGCTGCGCGGATTGGAGGAGGGGGTTGAATTCGCACTGACCGAAATTGGCCGGGCACACGGGATCGACTGGCTGGGGCTGCGCGAGCGGATGCGCAATGAGGGAAGATTCCACGTCGAGACCTACTGAGCCGTTCGTGCATCGCCGCCAGATCGTCTGGGGCGATACCGACACCGCCCGTATCGTCTACACCGCCCGCGTGCCGCACTTCGCCATGGAGGCGATCGAGGCGTGGCTCATCGACCGGCTCGGCGTGGGGTTCTACGACATGAATACGCGCCTCGGGTTCGGGACGCCGATGGTGCATCTGGAGGTGGACTTCGTGTCGCCGATGACGCCGCGCGACCGGATCGGGACGCGCGTGCTGGTCGAGCGGGTCGGCCGGTCGTCCATGACCTTTGCGCTCGCGTCGTATGCGGACGAAGGCGCGCGGCTGTGCTGGACCGGCCGCTTCGTCTGCGCCTGCGTGAGCACAGAAGATTTTTCGACTATCAAGGTGCCGGAGCAGTTCCGCGACGCGCTCGCACACGAGCTTGAGTTGGCGAAATCGGTGCCGTGACAATGGAGAAGCTGCGTGCAAGGTGATCGCCAGATGTTCGAAATCGAGGAACTGCGCCGCGCGCACGCCATCGTGGGCGAAGCCGTCCCGCCGACGCCGCAATACGCGTGGCCGCTGCTGGCGGCGCGCACCGGGGCCGAAATCTGGGTCAAGCATGAGAACCACACGCCGACCGGCGCTTTCAAGGTGCGCGGCGGGCTGGTCTATCTCGAGCGGCTGACGCGCGAGCGCCGGCGGGTGGCGGGGTTGATATCGGCCACGCGCGGCAATCACGGCCAGAGCCTTGCCTTCGCCGGGCGCCGCTACGGCGTGCCGGTCACCATCGTCGTGCCGCACGGCAACTCGGTCGAGAAGAACGCGGCGATGCGCGCGCAGGGCGCCACGCTCGTCGAGCATGGCGAGGACTTTCAGGCGGCCCGCGAGCAGGCCGAGCTTCTCGCGGCAGAAGGTGGCCTCGAAATGGTCCCGTCGTTTCACCGCGATCTGGTTATGGGCGTGGCGACCTATGCGCTCGAGTTCCTGATGGCGGTTCCCGATCTCGAAACCCTGTTCGTCCCGATCGGGCTGGGCTCGGGCATTTGCGGCTGCATCGCCGTGCGGGACCTGCTCGGCCGGGCGACGGAGATCGTCGGCGTGCAATCGACGCAAGCGCCGGCTTATGCGCTGTCGCTGGCGGCCGGGCGGGTCGTCTCCACGCCGACCGGCGATACGCTGGCGGACGGGATGGCCACGCGCGTGCCGGAGCCGGCGGCGTTCGAGATCATCCGGCGCGGCGTGAGCCGGATCGTCCAGGTCAGTGATGCGGAGGTGGCCGATGCAGTCCGGGCCTATTGGACGGACACGCATAATCTGGCCGAAGGCGCGGGCGCGGCGCCGCTGGCCGCGCTGATGCAGGAGCGGGACCGCCACGCCGGGCGCAAGGTCGGTGTTGTCCTGTGCGGCGGCAACATCGACCTCGCGCTGTTCCGGCGCTGGGTCTTGGGATAGAGCGCCTACGCCGTGGCTAGCTGGCCGACATAGAACGGGTAATCGACATACCCGTTCGGCCCCTGACTGTACCAGGTGGGCTGATCATCCTTGGTGAGCGGGAGGTTCTCGGCGAGGCGGCGGGGCAAGTCGGGGTTGGCCAAGAACATCCGTCCGAAGGCGATCGCGTCAGCGGCGCCGGTTTCGACCGCGTGCCGGGCGCGCGGGCCGTCATAGTCGGCATTCAGGATGAGCGGCCCGGCGAACACCGCCTTCATGGCCGGCGCGATCGGCGGGTGGTCGGCCTGGCCGTTCGTGCCGTCCGGGCCGGGCTCGCGCAGCTCAAGATAGGCGATGCCGATTTCCGACAGCGCTGCAGCGGCGGCGGTGAACAGCGGTTCCGGGTTGCCGTCGTTGACGCCCTGCCGTTCGCCGTTGGGCGATAGCCGCACGCCGGTGCGCTCGGGCCCCACTGTCTCCGCGACGGCCTGCGCCACTTCGCGCAGCAGGCGGACCCGGTTCGGGATCGAGCCGCCGTACTCGTCGGTGCGGAAGTTCGAGCCGTCGCGGAGGAATTGGTCGATCAGGTATCCGTTCGCGGCGTGGATTTCTACGCCGTCGAAGCCCGCTTCCATCGCGTTTCGGGCGGCTTTCCGATAGTCCTCGAGCAGACCAGGAATCTCTTCGACCGATAACGGCCGTGCCTGCGCATAGGGCTGCTTACCTTTATAGGTGTGCGCTTCCAACGGTGCAGTGGCGGCGGAGGCGGAGACCGGCGGCTGGCCGCCATTGAAATCCGGGTGCACGACCCGGCCCATATGCCAGAGCTGGCAGACGATCCGGCCGCCGGCGCCGTGCACGGCCTTGGTCACCGGACGCCAGGCGGCGACTTGCTCGGCGCTCCAGATGCCGGGCGCGTACGGCCAGCCGGTACCTTGCTGGCTGATCCCGGTCGCTTCGCTGATGATCAGCCCGGCGGAGGCGCGTTGGGCGTAATACTCGGCCATGATCGGCGTGGGGACGTGCTCGCGGGTCGAACGGCCGCGGGTGAGCGGCGCCATGATGATGCGGCTCGGCAACGCAAGCGCGCCGAGCTGGATGGGATCGAACAGACTGGGCACGGTCGGATCTCCTCTTTTATGCGGTGAACGCCGCCCGCTCGGGCGGTGCGGCGATGGCCGCCTGCTTATGCTGCTTGAGCGGACGGTTTCCGGTCAGGCGGCGCAAGACAACGTAGAACACGGGGGTCAAGAACAGGCCGAACGCGGTCACGCCGATCATACCGGAGAACACGGCGACGCCCATGGCGCGGCGCATCTCGGCCCCGGCGCCGGTGGACAGCACGAGCGGGACGACGCCCATGATGAACGCCATCGACGTCATCAGGATCGGGCGCAAGCGCAGCCGAGCCGACTCGACGGCGGCTTGCACCGGGCTGCGGCCCTGGAACTCGAGCTCGCGGGCGAACTCGACGATCAGGATCGCATTCTTCGCCGACAGCCCAACCAGCACGATCAGCCCGATCTGGGTGAACACGTTGTTGTCGCCATGCGTCAGCCAGACCCCGAACAGCGCGGCGAGCAGGCCCATCGGCACGATCATGATGATGGCGAGCGGCAAGGTCAGGCTCTCGTATTGGGCGGCCAGCACCAGGAAGACGAGCAGCAGCGCCAGCGGGAAGACCAGCACGGCCGAGTTGCCGGCGAGGATTTGCTGGTAGGTCAGCTCGGTCCACTCATAGCCAAATCCCTTTGGCAGCGTCGCCGCGGCGACCCGGGCGATGGCGGCCTGGGCCTGGCCCGACGAGTAACCCGGCGCCGCCGCGCCGTTGATGTCCGAAGAGAGAAAGCCGTTGTAGCGCATCGCGCGTTCCGGCCCGGCACTGAGCTTCACCTTCAGCACCGCCGCCAGCGGTACCATTTCGCCGGTCGCCGAGCGCACCTTCAGCTTGCCTATATCTTCGGGATGCGCCCGGAACGACGCGTCGGCCTGCACGCGCACGGAATAGGTGCGGCCAAACACGTTGAAGTCGTTCACGTAGAGCGAGCCGAGGTAAATCTGCAGCGTGTCGAACACATCGGTGACGGCCACGCCGAGCTGCTGCGCCCGGACTCGATCGATATCGGCGTAGAGTTGCGGGACGTTGATCTGGTAGCCGGTGAACAGCCGGGACAGCTCCGGCGCCTTCGCGCCCGCCGCGAGGAACGCCTTGGTCGCCGCGTCGAGCGCCTCGTAACCCAACCCGGCGCGGTCCTCGATCTGCAGCTTGAAGCCGCCGATCGTGCCGAGGCCTTGCACCGGCGGCGGCGGGAAGACGGCGATATAGGCGTCTGGAATGCTGGCGTACCGGCCGTTTAGCGTGCCGGCGATGGCTGTGCCGGTGAGGTCCGGGGTGGTCCGCTTCTCGAACGGCGCTTCGCCGACGAACACGATTCCGGCGTTCGAGCTGTTGGTGAAGCCGTTGATGGAGAGGCCGGGGAACTCGACCGTGTAGTCGGATCCAGGGGTCTTCAGCGCGATGTCGCTCATGCGGCGGATCACGGATTCCGTGCGATCCAGGCTGGCGCCGTCGGGCAGTTGCGCGAAGCTGACGAGATACTGCTTGTCCTGCAGCGGCACGAACCCGCCGGGCACCGCCTGGAAGAAGAAGTAGGCGAGCCCGGCCAGGCCCAAATACACCACCATCATCACCGACTTGCGGGAGACGACGCGGCCGACGCCGTGGCTATAGGCATTGGCGCCGGCGCCGAACACCCAGTTGAAGCCGCGGAACAGCCAGCCCAAGACAAAGTCGAGCGCGCGGGTGAGCCAGTCCTTCGGCGCATCATGGCCGCGCAGCAGCAGTGCCGCCAAGGCGGGTGACAGGGTCAGCGAGTTGATCGCCGAGATGACGGTCGAGATCGCGATGGTCAGCGCGAACTGGCGGTAGAACTGCCCGGTGAGCCCGCTGATGAAGGCGAGCGGCACGAACACCGCGACCAGCACCAGGGCGATGGCGACGATCGGCCCCGACACTTCCTCCATCGCGTGATGCGCCGCGTCGAGCGGCGTTCGCCCCTGCTCGATGTTCCGCTCCACGTTCTCGACGACGACGATCGCGTCATCGACGACGATGCCGATGGCGAGCACGAGCCCGAACAGGCTGAGCGCATTGATCGAGAAGCCGAATAAATGCATCACGCCGAAGGTGCCGACGATGGAGACCGGCACCGCCACCAGCGGGATGATCGAGGCGCGCCAGGTCTGCAGGAACAGCACCACGACGATCACCACCAGCACGATCGCGTCGAGCAGCGTTTCGATCACGGCGCGGATCGAGGCGCGCACGAATTGCGTGGTGTCGTAGGCGATCTCGTAGGTCACGCCATCCGGCATGTTCTGCTTGATCTCCTCCATCGTCTGGCGGACGTGGTTGGCGATATCGATGGCGTTGGAGCCCGGCGACTGGAAGATCACCACGGCGGCGGCGGTCTTGTTGCTGAGCAGCGAGCGCAGCGAATAGTCGGCGGCGCCGAGCTCGGTACGGGCGACATCGCGCAGCCGGGTCACCGCACCGTCGGCTCCGGTCTTGACGACGATGTCGTCGAATTCTTCCGGCGATTGCAGCCGTCCCTGCGCATTGACCGAGAGCTGGACGGCGAGGCCGGGCATGCTGGGGGACGAGCCGATGACGCCGGCCGCGGCCTGCACGTTCTGCGCGCGG
Source organism: Acetobacteraceae bacterium (assembly GCA_965276815.1). GTDB lineage: Bacteria > Pseudomonadota > Alphaproteobacteria > Acetobacterales > Acetobacteraceae > JAVVHH01. The sequence continues at coordinate 372,398 of CBDIBE010000009.1, forward strand.
ATCTGTGCGACGACGTCGTCGGCCGAAAGGCCGTGCTCGGCCATCTTCTCGGGGTCGAGCCAGACGCGCATCGCGTAGTCGCCGGAGCCGAAGAGCTGCACGTCGCCGACGCCCTCGATGCCGGCCATCCGGTCTTTGACGTTCAGCACGGCGTAGTTGCGCAGATAAGTCGCGTCGTAACGGCCGTCGGGCGAGACGAGGTGCACGACCATCATCAGGTCGGGCGACGCCTTGAGCGTGGTGATGCCCAGGTCGCGGACGGCTTGCGGCAGGCGGGGCTCCGCCTGGTCGACGCGGTTCTGCACGAGCTGCTGCGCCTTGTCGGGGTCGACGCCGAGCTTGAAGGTGACGGTCAGCGTCATCAGCCCGTCGGTGGTCGCCTGGCTTGCCATGTAGAGCATGCCCTCGACGCCGGTGATCTGCTCCTCGATCGGGGTGGCGACCGTCTCGGCGATCACCCTCGGGCTGGCGCCGGGGTAGTTGGCGCGGACCACGACTTGCGGCGGGACGACTTCGGGATATTCCGAGATCGGCAGGGCGCCGAGGGCGAGCAGGCCGGAGACGAAGATCAGCATCGAGACGACGCCGGCGAAGACCGGGCGGTCGATGAAGAAACGCGAGATGTTCATGATGTCACTGCGCCGCGGAGGCGCTCTGCTCCTGGGCTGTCACGGGGGATCCGGGGCGGACGCGCTGCAGGCCACGGACGACGACGCGCTCGCCGGGTTGCAGGCCGGCGGTGATGATGCGCTGGTCGCCGACGAGCCCGCCCAGCTGCACCTGGCGGTAGGCGACCTTGCTGTCGGGGCCGATGACCATGACGAAACGGTGGTCCTGGTCGGTGCCGATGGCGCGCTCGTCGATGGCGATCACCTTTTCGGCGCGCGCCTGGCCGAGCCGGATGCGGGCGAACTGGCCGGGGAACAGATGCCCGTCCGGATTGTCGAAGGCGGCGCGCACGCGGACCGTGCCGGAGCGCGCGTTCACGAGGTTGTCGATGAACTGCAGCTTGCCCTTCAACGGGGTCCCGTCGGTGGCGAGCGTGCCCATTTCGACCGGGATCAGGGCGATCGTGTCGGGCAGGTCGCCCGGCGGCAGGGTAGCGAGCGCCTGCGCGACCGAGCGCTCGTCGGCGTCGAAGCTGGCGTAGATCGGGTTGACCGAGACCAGCGTGGTGAGCACGGGCGCGGTCGGGCCGGCGGGGACGATGTTGCCGGCGGTGACCTCGATTTTGCCGACCCGGCCGGCGATCGGCGCGCGGACCTGCGTGTAGCCGAGGTTCAGCCTTGCCGTGTCGAGCTGCGCCTGCGTCGCGTGCAAGTTTGCCTCGGCGGCATGGAATTCATTGACGCGCTGGTCGACGATATTCTGCGCGAGGTCGTTGGTGCCGCCGAGCTGGAAGCCGCGCTGCTGCTCGCGCCCGGCCAAGACGAGCCTTGCGTTGGCCGCGGCGAGTTGCGCCTCGAGGCGCTGCACCTCGATCGCGTAGGGCGCCGGGTCGATGACGAAGAGGAGGTCGCCCTGCTTGACCAGCGCGCCTTCGCGGAACTGCGCGGTGATGATCGTGCCGGCGGCAAGCGGGCGGACATCGACCCGGTTGACCGCTTCGAGCCGGCCGGAGAACGGAGTCCAGACGATGGTGTCGCGGGGCTCCACGGTGGCGACCGACACCGCGACGGGGGCCGGCGCCGCGGCGACCGCCGGCGGGGCGGCCGCGCGCGGCCATTCGACATAGGCTCCAGCGGCGGCGAGCACGATAACGGCGCCGGCGACCCATAAAGCCCAGCGGCGGTGGGGACGGACGGGCGTCGCCTGACGTTCCGCCTCGTGGAGCTTGTCGTTCTGCGTGCTCATGACTACCTCTTGATGACGGTCATCATCGTGGATAACACAATGATGCTCGTCATCGAGAACCGCAAGGGGTCCCAAGGGAGAGATCAGCATGGGCGTGCCGAAGGAGCAGGTGACGCGGAACCGGCAGGCCATCATCGAGGCGGCGTGCCGTGCGTTCCGCGAGCGGGGCGTCGATGGCGTGGGCGTGGCCGACCTGATGAAGGAAGCCGGCTTCACCCATGGCGGGTTCTACAATCATTTCGCCTCCAAAGATGCGTTGGCGGCGGAGTGCTGTTCTTCCGTATTTGCCCGATCTTCGGCCCAGGTGCAGGCGGTCCTGGACGAGAACGGCCCGGCGGCGTTCCGCGCCATGCTGGAGGCATATCTGTCGCCCGAATGCCGTGACGCGCCTGGGGAAGCCTGCCCGACCGCGACGCTAGCGGTCGATGCGGCCCGGCAGGGCGAGCTGATGCAGGCGGCCTACGCGGAGGGGATCGAGAAGTTTCTCGGGATCGTCGAGGCCTATATCGCGTTGCGCCCCGGTTACGGCGGCACGCCGGAGCAGGCCCGCGAGGATGCGGTCGCCATGTTGTCCAGCGTGGTCGGCGCGATCGTCATCGCGCGCGGCGTCGGGACCGCGAACTCACGCCTCTCCGAGGAGGTCCTTGCTGTGGGCCGGCAGCGCTTGCCGTAGACTGTCCACTTGGGCTCGTCACGTACTCGCATCGAAACCCCTCGCCCCAGCGCTTGACCCGACCGTGCGACGGAGCCGGGAAATGCGAGAAGCAGCAAATCGTGTCCGTGTCGCAGTAGCGCTCGAGGAAGCTGCGCCGGGTCGCCACGGCTTGCGCCTGATCGTGGTCGATGCGCATCCGCAGTTCCGGGTAACGGGCCTGCAGTGGCGAGTGCAGCAGGTCCCCGGTGATCACGGCGTCGTCTCGGGTGCGGCCGAGCTGGACGGCGAAATGGTCGATCGTGTGACCGGGCGTCGGCAGCAGGCGCACTTCGTCGCCAATCGCGTGATCACTGGTCACCAGCTCCGCCCGGTTGGCGGCGACGATCGGCAGGACGCTGTCGACGATGCTCGGGATCGGCTCCTCCTGATTGCGCGCCGTCCAGAAATCCAGTTCGGTCTTGGAGAACAGGTAGCGCGCATTGGGGAAGGTCGGCACCCAGCGCCCGTTTTCGAGCCGGGTGTTCCAGCCGACATGGTCGACATGGAGGTGCGTGCAGAGCACGTAGTCGATGTCCTCCACCTTGAGCCCGGCCGAGGCCAGCCCGCCCATGAAGGCGTTGTCCTGCTTGCGATCCCAATGGGGCCGCAATGGCCGTTCCTTGTCGTTGCCGATGCACGCGTCGACGAGGATGACGTGATGCGGGGTCCGCACGACGAAGGCTTGGAAACACAGGACCGCCCTGTCCTCCGCGTCGAGCGCGGCCGGCTGCATCCAGGACCGGTTCGCGTCGAGCAGCTCCGGCGACAGGTTCGGCAGGAACTCCCGGATCGGGCTGATCCCCATCTCCATCTCGACGAGACGGTGGATGGTCAAGGGACCAAGCTGCAGCGCGTCGGTCATGGCGCCTCCAATGTGGTCGCGATGGCGCGCATCCAGACCAGCGCCGCCGACGCCCCCGCATCGGGCGCGCCCATCGCCCGCTCGGCGAGGTAGGCGGCGCGGCCGGCGCGCGGGAACATCGTCGCGGTCGCCGCCGTTCCGGCCTCGGCCGCGTCGATCGCCCGCTGCCAGGCTACCGGTCCCGGCACGCCGGCGCGGATCGCAGCGCTGAACGTCTCGCTCGCCGGCTCCAGCGCGTCCAGCATGGTGCGGTCGCCGCGCTTGGCGCCGCCGAGCTCGCCGATGCTGGCGACGGCGGCGGCCAAGGCGGCGGCCCAGCTCTCGGCCGCGCCCGGGCCGTCGCCCAGCACCCGGGAAGCGCGCAGCAGCGCCGTCGCGTAGAACGGCCCGGAGCTGCCGGCGATGGCGCGCCGCAGCGCCTGGCCCATCCGGGCCAATGCGGTCGCCGCGTGCTGCCAATCCTCCCCAGGCAGTTCGCGGATCGCCTTGGCGCCGCGCACCATGCTGATGCCGAGATCCGCGTCGCCGGCCCGCGCGTCGAGCGCGGTCAGCGCGTCCTCCTCGCGCTCGAACGCCGCGGCGGCCGCCAGCGCCGCCGCACGCACGGCGGCGCCGCTCTGTCCGGTACCGCCCGCCGCTGCGGGACGCGCCGGCGCGCTGCCGGCAATCATGGCGCGAGCGCCGACCCGGCCGTCACCGGGCCAGGCCGGAGCGCCACACGGCGCATCGAGCCGGGCCAGACGCGCCTCGTCGACGGCCAACAGGCTGAGTGAGCAGCCCGGCATCTCCAGCGCCGTCATGAAGTTGCCGGCCCAGGCCCGCGCGACCTGGATGCCGTGGCCGCGCAGGGTGGCCAGCGCGTGTCGGGCGACGATGGTCAGCTCCATCGGCGGCGTGCCGCCGAGCCCGTTGACGAGCAGCGCCGCCTGCTGGCCGCGGCCAATCCCGGTCTGTTGCAGGATCGTGCCGAGGATCGCATCGACGATCTGATCCGCCGGCTCGAGCGGTCCGCGGCGCACGCCCTGTTCGCCATGAATGCCGAGGCCCAGTTCCATCTCGGTTTCGCCAAGCGTGAAACCTGGCTTGCCGGCGGCCGGCACCGTACATGCGCCCAACGCGACGCCCATCGTGCCGACCGCCGCCGCGGCGGCTTCGGCCTCGGCGATCACCGCAGCGAGCGGTAGGCCCGCGGCGGCCGCGGCACCAGTCACTTTATGGACCACCACCGTCCCGGCGATGCCGCGGCGCCGCGAGGGCTCGACCGTATCGTGCAGCGCCACGTCGTCGGCGACGACCACGACGCGGGACGGGATGCCATCCGCGGTCGCCAGCTCCGCCGCGAGGCCGAAATTGAGCCGGTCGCCGGTGTAGTTCTTCACGATCAGCACCGCCCCGGCCGGCCCGGCGGCGGCCTTGATCGCAGCCAGCACGGCGTCCACGCTCGGCGAGGTGAACACATCGCCGGCGATCGCCGCGGTCAGCATTCCGGCGCCGACATAGCCTGCATGCGCCGGCTCATGCCCGCTGCCCCCTCCGGACAGCACGGCGACTTGCCGCTGCGCCAGCGGCGGAAGGTCGGCGCGCACGATGACATCCTCGGCCTCGAGCAACGCCAAACCAGGGTGAAGGTCAGCGAGCCCTTCGAGCATCTCGCGCACGACCCGGCGCGGGTCGTTGATCAGCTTCTTCATCGCCGCTTCCCCACTCGTCGGTTGCTTGTTTTGGACCCTACAAGGGCCCGTTCGCACCGTATAATCGAAAAAGCACGCGCAGCCCGATTAGCATCTTTTATGACACGGCCTCATAGGCGGAGCTTACCAGCACACCGCGAACTTCCGATTTCCGCTCGGCATGGCGGCAGCCATAATAGGTCAACCAAAAGGAAACGCCGTTGACCCAAGTCGCACAGACAGGAACGCTTCGTCCGCATCCCTGATGGCCTGAGCCTGTCGGTGCGCGAATGGGGCGTGCCCGATGCGCTACAACCGCGAACTCGACCAATTCGTCACCGAGGCCGCAGCCTGAGCCACGCATACAAGGCTCCGAGCGCGGCGACGGTACTCGCGTGTATGTCGGGCTGGAAAATGCCGACGGGATGATCAAGCGGCCGGCCAGCATGCCCGGGCTGACGGAGCTGCTCGAGCCGATGATCCGGCGGCAGATGCGCGAAGGGTAAGTCGTGGACGGCGGCGGGCCATTTATCTTATTTGGCGCTGGCGACCGCGCCGCCCGATTCGCTTGGCCGGCGCCGAATTCTCGGGAGCACGCCAGGCATGTCAGCACGCAAGAAGCCGCCGCCGCAGAAAGCCCGCTCATCCGCCGCACCGACCAGCACGGATCGCCACCGCGCGTCCATCGCGAGCCTGATCGAGCAAGCCGCCAGCTTCGTGGCTCCTAGCCGCCTGACCGAGACCGTGCGCCTGCTGTTGCCGCGGGCTGCGGCCATCGACCCCGGCCGCGACGCTTTGGTGGTCGCAGATGCCCTCGAACTCGCGGTGGACCTCGCGCTGTTCTCACCCTCGGCCAGCGGACACACTGCCTTTGACCGGCTCGCGCGGCAGCGTCGCGATCTAAGCTCGGGCGAGGTGGCGGCGCTCGAAATCCTGCGCCGGTCCAAGTTCCGGCTGCTCCGCATCGAGGCTGCAGACGCCGGCTCTGCCTCGCTCCGGGATCTCGCGACCGGCGAAACGCTCGACGTCGCCGACGACGCCATCGGCCCCGCACTGGCGGGGGTTCCGCTGGTTGCAAGGCTGGGATCCTGTGGCGATGGGCGCCACGTGTTCGTCAGCCGGATCACGCCTCTCGACGAGGCTGGGCTCGCGGTCGCGATGGGTTTCGTGCACCCGGGCGGGCGAGGGAAGTTGCCGCAGCGCTTCGCCGAGGCGATGTATCGCCATGTGCTGCGTCACGGCACGCCCGATATTCCCGGCCTGAACCGGCCGCCGGAGGAAGCGGACGAAGTCAGCGAGTTGGACCAGATCGCCCGGCGCTGGGCGGAGCCGGGCAGCCCGCGCGACCCGGCGGACGTGCAGCGTGTCCGCACCGAGACCAATCTCGACGCCGTGCTGGACATGATTGTCTCGGTGATCGGCACGCGCACCCACGATTTGCACAGTCTGTCCGCCGCGTATGCCGAGATCGTCAGGGTGCAGGTCGAGGCCGTGCACCGGCGCCAGGTCGCCGGGTCCGGCTCATTCGGGCTGGACGGGTTGGCCGCGGCAGTCGAGCGGAAGATTGCGACCGGCGATTTGCCGGCGGCAGCGCGCGACGTGCTTGCGGCGGCCCGGCGCCGGCTTGGGGCGTCGGCCTCGGGCGCCCGCGACGCCGAGCTCGACCGGCTGATCGACCGCATTCAAGCGTTGCGAGCCAAGACTGTGGAGCAGGGCTGCACCGAGGCGGAGGCGCTTGCCGCGGCCGAGAAGGTGGCGGAACTCCTTGACCGTTATGGGCTCAGCCTGAGCGAGCTGGACCTAAAACGTCAGACCTGCGAGGGCGCGGCGGTGGAGACGAACCGTAAGCGCGTCGGCCCAGTGGACGAATGCGTGCCGGCGGTCGCCGCGTTCGTCGATTGCCGGGTCTGGATCGAGAAGGGCCGGCTAGGGACGCTGCGCCACGTCTTCTTCGGCCTGCCCGCCGATGTTGTGGCGGCAAGCTATCTCTATGACTTGGTGGACCTAACGTTCGAGACCGAGACGGAAGCCTTCCGCGCCGGACCGACCTATGGCGCCTTGCCGAGCGGCCTGCGCCGGACCGCGACCAACTCCTTTGGGATCGGCCTGTCGCGCGGGATCGCGGCCAAATTGCATAAGTTGCGGACGGCGCGCGAGACGGCGTTGCGCGGTGCGACCGGCCGCGACTTGGTGGTAGCCAAGAAGGACGTGGTGGAGGCGGAGCTGGCCCGGCTCGGCCTGAATTTGCACGCCCGCAAAGGTCCGGCCAGCCGGCGCGTCCTGCACGATGCCTACGAGGAGGGACACGAGGCCGGGCTAGAATTCGAATACATGCCCGGTGTCGGCCACGACGGCTGATGCCGTTTTGAAGGACTCTCGGCTTTGCTCCACTATTTGTCGTAGTCGACGACTATCTTATCGGTAACGGGATAGGCCTGGCAGGTCAGGATGTAGCCGCGGGCGATCTCGTAATCCTCGAGCGCGTAATTGGCGTCCATGTCGGCTTGCCCCTCGACCAGCATCGCCCGGCAGGTCGAGCACACGCCGGCCTTGCAGGCGTAGGGAACTTCCATCCCTTCGCGCAGGGCGGCATTGAGGATGCTGAGCGTGTTCTTTTCGAACGCGAAATGCCGCGCGCGCCCGTCGATCGTGACCGTCGCCTGGCACAGATCGGCGTGGGCAGCGCTGTGTGTGCGGGGCGCGCGGTCGCGCTTTGCCGCGTCGATGGTGGTGAACAGTTCGAACTTGATCCGCTGCTTGTCCAGCCCGTGCTCCTGCAGGCTTGCGGCGACTTCCACCATCATCTGCTGCGGGCCGCAAATGAAGGCGGTATCCACCGTGCTGACGTCGAGCCAATGCTCGAACAATTGCTGGCACTTTTCGCGGCCGAGGCGGCCGTTGAACAAATCCAGCTCCTGATGCTCGCGGCTCAGGATATGGGTGAGGTTGAACCGGCTCAGATGTTCGTTCTTGAGGTCGTCGAGCTCTTCGCGGAACATGATCGTGCTCGAGGCGCGGTTGCCGTAGAATAGCGAGAAGCGGCTGTGTGGCTCCCGGGCCAAGGTGGTCTTGATGATGCTGAGCAGGGGCGTGATGCCGCTGCCGGCGGCGAAGCCGACGTAGTGGTGGCGATTGGCCGGGTCGAGCGGGACGTGGAAGTTGCCCATTGGCGGCATCGCTTCCAGTTGCTGCCCGGGGCGCATGGCATCATTCGCCCAGCTCGAAAAAACTCCGTCCGGCACCTTCTTGACGCCGACCCGGCAAACACCTTCGTCCGCGCCGGCGCAGATTGAATACGAGCGGCGGACTTCTTCGCCATCGATGGACGCGCGGAAGGTAAGATACTGGCCTTGCGTGAAGCGGAACGCGTCGCGGTGCTCGTCCGCGACGGACAGGGACACGACGACGCAATCCCGCGTCTCCCGGCGGATCGCGCTCACCGTAACCGGATAGAATTTGGCCATTAGAAGCATTTGAAGTGGTCGAACGGCTCCAAGCAGTCCCGGCAGCGGTATTGCGCCTTGCAGGGCGTCGACCCGAAGCGGCTGACGCATTCGGTGTTTTGCGAACCGCAGCGCGGGCATTCGACCACCGCTTCGGTCGGCGGCGCGATCCCGTATTGCTTGAGCTGCTGGCGGCCGCTCGCAGAAATCCAGTCGGTGGTCCAAGGCGGCGAAAGGCGCCGCTCCAGCCGGAGCTTCTCGACGCCGCGCGCGCGCAATTCGTTCTCGATCGCGAGCGCGATCACCCCGGTTGCCGGGCAGCCGGAGTAGGTCGGCGTCACCGTCACGACCAGTTCCTGGTCCTGCCACTGCACGTCGCGCACGATGCCCAGATCGACGACGGAGATCACCGGGATTTCGGGATCCGGCACCTCGCGGAGCCAGCTCCAGACGTCGTCCAAGGCTACCACGTTACACCGGGATAGGCGCGCTGCAGGAACTGCATCTCGGCGAGCAGGTAGCCGAGGTGCTCGCTGTGCAGGCCGCGCTTGCCGCCGCGCTGCATCCAGCCGAGTTCCGGCTGCTGCAATGTGGCCCTTGCGAGCGTCGCGCCCACCTGGTCGAGCCAGGGCGCATGCAGGCTGGCGGGCGCGACGGCGATGCCGGACTGCACCAGCGCCGCGTCCACGCCGTCCGCCTCGAACATCTCGCCCGTATAGGACCACAGCGTGTCGACCGCCTTCTGGACCCGGCGATGGCTCTCCTCCGTGCCATCGCCGAGCCGAACCATCCAGTCGCGGCTGCGCTCCAGATGATAGGCGACTTCCTTGACCGATTTATCGGCAATCTCGGCGATTCTGCCGTCCGGCGACCCCTGCAGCCCGCGCAGCAGCAAATAATGCCAGGCATCGAAGAAAAACTGCCGCGTCAGAGTGACGGCGAAATCGCCGTTCTTCTGTTCGAGCAGCAGCAGGTTACGAAACGCGCGGGCGTCCCGCAAAAAGGCCAGCTTGTCCGCGTCCCGCCCGCTCCCCTCGACTTCGCCCGCCAGCGACAGCCACAGCTTGGCCTGCCCGAGCAGGTCCAGCGCGACATTGGCGAGCGCCAAATCCTCCTCGAGGATCGGGCCATGACCACACCATTCGGACACGCGATGACCCAGAATGAGGCAGTTGTCACCGAGCCGCAGCAAGTATTCGAATAGAGGCTCGCAAGCCGTCATTACATGTGGCCCAGTTTCTCCGGAATCTCGAAGAAGGTCGGATGGCGGTACACTTTGCTGTTGGCCGGCTCGAACATCGGCCCCTTGGCGCTCGGCGAGCTCGCCGCGATGTCGGCGGACTTCACTGCCCAAATGCTCACGCCCTCATTGCGGCGCGTATAAACATCGCGCGCATTGTTGATCGCCATCTCGGCGTCTGGCGCGTGCAGGCTGCCGACATGGCGGTGCGCCAGCCCATGCTGGCTGCGGATAAAAATCTCCCAGAGCGGCCATTCCTTGTGCATCAGGCCGCCACTGCTTGGTCGCGCGCCGCCCGCTTCTCGGCATAGGCGATCGACGCCTCGCGCACCCAGGCGCCCTCCTCCCACGCGTCGACCCGTGCCTGCAGCCGCTCCCGGTTGCACGGGCCGTTGCCCTGGATCACCTGGAAAAACTCGTCCCAGTTCACCGCGCCGAAATCGTAATGGCCGCGCACTTCGTTCCACTTGAGCTCAGGGTCGGGCACTTTGAGGCCGAGATACTCGGCCTGCGGCACCGTCTGGTCCACAAAGCGCTGACGCAGCTGATCGTTGGTGTCCATCTTGATCCTCCAGCGCAATGATTGCTCGCTGTGCACGGAATCCGCGTCCGGCGGCCCGAACATCATCAGCGCCGGCCACCACCAGCGGTCTAGCGAATCCTGCGCCATCGCCTTCTGCTCCGCCGACCCGGCGCAGAGCTTCATCATGATGTCGTAGCCCTGGCGCTGGTGGAAACTCTCCTCCTTGCAGATGCGGACCATCGCCCGCGCATAGGGTCCGTACGAGCAGCGCTGCAGCGGTACCTGGTTCATGATCGCCGCGCCGTCGACCAGCCAGCCGATCGCGCCCATATCCGCCCAGGACAGCGTCGGATAGTTGAAAATACTGGAATATTTCGCGCGGCCCGTGTGCAGTTGCTCGATCATCTGGTCGCGGGTGATGCCGAGCGTCTCCGCGGCGCAATACAGATAAAGCCCGTGCCCCGCTTCATCCTGCACCTTGGCGAGCAGGATGGCCTTGCGGTCCAAAGTCGGCGCCCTCGTGATCCAGTTCCCCTCGGGGAGCTGGCCGACGATCTCTGAATGCGCATGCTGGGAGATCTGCCGGATCAGCGTCTTGCGGTAGCCCTCAGGCATCCACTCCTTCGGCTCGATCTTCTCGCCGGCGTCGACCCGATCCTGGAATGCCTGCTCCTCCGGGCTCATTTGGTCGCGCGTCTTCACCGCGCCGCTCTTGACCATCTGCGCGTACATCGTGACCTCCTAGACCCGTTCGATCAGCGCCGCGATGCCCTGGCCGACGCCGATGCACATTGTCGCCACGGCGCGCTTGCCGCCCAGCGTCTCCAACGCGTGCAGCGCCGTGCCGGCCAAGCGGGCGCCGGACGCGCCGAGCGGGTGGCCGAGCGAGATCGCCCCGCCATTCGGATTGACGTGCTCGGCGTCGTCGGCAAGCCCGAGGCCACGCATCACGGCCAAGCCCTGCGCGGCAAACGCCTCGTTCAACTCGATGACGTCGATCTCGGACAACGACAGGCCAAGCCGGGCCAGCAGCTTCTGCGTGGCCGGCAGCGGGCCCATCCCCATGATGCGCGGCGCCACGCCGGCAGTCGCCATGGCGACGACCCGCGCCCGCGGCGTCAGCCCGTGCCGCCTGGCCGCGTCCGCGGAGGCGACGATCAGCGCGGCCGCGCCGTCATTCACCCCCGACGCATTGCCCGCCGTCACCGTGCCGCCCTCCTTGCGGAACGGCGCCTTCAGCTTGGCGAGGCTCTCCATCGTGGTATCCCCGCGCGGATGCTCGTCGCGCTCGACGATCACGTCGCCCTTGCGACCCTTGATGGTAACCGGCGCAATCTCGCGCCCGAAGAAGCCGCTGTCCTGCGCCCGCTTGGTGCGCCGTTGCGAGCGCAGCGCGAAAGCGTCCTGGTCGGCGCGGGAGATCTGGAATTCCTCGGCGACGTTTTCCGCCGTTTCGGGCATCGAATCGACGCCATACTGCGCCTTCAGCACCGGGTTGACGAAGCGCCAGCCGATGGTGGTGTCGTAGATTTCCGTGCTGCGCGAGAACGCCTCGGTCGCCTTGGCCATGGCGAAGGGCGCGCGCGTCATGCTCTCGACCCCGCCGGCGATGAACAAATCGGCATCGCCGGCCCGGATGGCTCGCGCTGCGGAGCCCACCGCGTCGAGCCCGGAGCCGCACAGCCGGTTGATCGTCGAACCCGGCACGCTCGTCGGCAACCCGGCCAACAGCGTTGCCATGCGGGCGACATTGCGATTGTCCTCGCCGGCCTGGTTGGCGCAGCCATAGAAGCAATCGTCGACCGACTCCCAATCCACCTGCGGATTGCGCGCCATCAGGGCGCGGATCGGATGCGCCGCCAGATCGTCGGTCCGAACATCCTTCAGCGCGCCGCCGTAGCGGCCGAACGGCGTGCGGACGTAGTCGCAGATGAAGGCTTCGGCCATTCTCGCTCGCTCCCTTTCCCGTTCATATAGTTAGCTCACGGCACGTTGTGCACCGTCGCCGCAAAAGTGAGGCCTTCGGCCCGCGGCGTCATGGTCAGGCCTTTGCGCATCCCCCAATAATTCCTGGTGAACAGCAGCGGGACGAAGACCACGTCGTGCACTGCGATGCGGGTCGCCTGCTCCACCAGCGCGCTGCGCTTGGCCGGGTCGAGCTCCTGCTCGGCGGCATGGATCAGCTTGTCCAGCTCGGGGTTGGAATAGCCGGAGAAATTGTTGCCGCCCCGCCCCGCTTCCCGGTTCTGCGTCTCCGCCAGCGACGAGAGCGCGGCGGTCGCGAGGCCGTTCGGCGCCCCATACGCGATCATGTACAGAGAAAGATCCATTTTGCCGTCCGGCCCGCCGCCGGACCGGCGCCGCAGCAGGATCGACATCGGGCCGGTGTCGACCTTGGTGTGGATGCCGGCGGCGCTCAGCATCTGCCCCACCGCCTGGCAGATCCAGTCATCGCCGGGATAGCGGTCATTGGTGCAGGTGAGGGTCAGGCCGAAGCCCTGATTGTAGCCGGCATCGGCCAGCAGCGCCTTGGCTTGGGCCGGGTCATAGGCAGGCGGCGCGAACGAGGCGATGTGGTTGTCCAGACCCGGCGCCATCAACTGCCCCGCCGGCTCCGCCGCGCCTTCCATCACCCGCTGCGCCAGCGCCGGACGGTTGATCGCGACGCTGATCGCCTGGCGGACGCGCAAATCCTGCAGCGGGTTCTTCGCCAGGACCTGCCCGTCTGGCCCCGTCGCATAGGGCGTGGTGGCCCGGCCGATATCCGGCTGCAGATACATCATCAGGATGCTGATCTTCGACTGCAGGCTCAGCTTGTCGTTATGGCCCAGCCGGTCCAGCAACTCGGCTGGCAGCGCGTCCACCAGATCCAGGTCGCCCGCCAGCAACCCGGCCACTCGCGCCGCGTCGTTCGGGATGAAGCGAATGTCCACTCGCTCGAATTGTGGTTCGGCACCCCAGTAATGCGGATTGCGCTCCAGGATGACGCCCTGGCCGGGGGTCCACTTCACCAAGCGGTACGGGCCAGTGCCGACTGCCGCGCGACCGCCATTGAAGTCCTCCGGTGAGGCGTCCTTGGCAGCGTGCGCGGACAGGATCGGGAAAGTGGCCAGGTCAAACGGCAAGGTCGGCGCCGGGTCGCGCGTGTGGATGATGACCGTGTCGGTCCCTCCCGCCTCGGCCCCGGTCACCTCGCGCAGATTGGCGCGGTAGCTCTGCGTCACGTCGTCCTGGCGGATACGATCCATGCTGAACAGGACGTCCGCCGGGGTGAGCGGCGAGCCGTCCTGGAACACCACGCCGTGGCGCAGCTTCACCTCCCAGGTGGTCGGGTCACGCATGCGCCACGCGACGGCGAGCCCGGGCGTCGGCTGCAGGTTGGCGTCCTGCAGCAGCAGCGGCTCATAGACCTGGAGCGAGATGTTGCGATCTGGGTTGAACGAGCTGTCCGGGTCGGCCGTGGTCATGGGCGCGCGGATGCCGATATGCAGCGTCTGCGCGACCGATGGCGCCGCGAACAGCAGGCTGGCTAGGACGAAGGCGACGGTTCTCATTGGTGGTTCAAGGCCTCTTCGAACAGCTGCAGCAGGGCGTCGGCGAAAATCCGCATGTTCGCGACCCGGTCCGCGCTCCCGGTCTCCAGCGTCCGCACCATCTCGACCTTGCCGCTGATGGCGAGGCAGGTGTGCCCGGCCGCATCGCCATAGCGGTTGCCCGCCGGCCCTGCCGCTCCGGTCTCGGCGATGCCCCAATCGGTCCCGAAGCGTTCCCGCAGCGTCCGCGCGAGAAGTTGCGCATAGGGCTCCGACGATGACCGCAGCCCGGCCATTTCCGCATCCCCGATCTGCAGCAAGGCCGAGCGGGCCGTCTGCGTGTAGACCACCGCGCCGCCCATGAAATAGGCGCTCGCGCCTGGCACGGCGAGCAGCGCCGCGGACACCAGCCCGCCCGATGACGATTCGGAGACCGCTACCGTCTGTTTGCGCGACTTCAGCAATGCGCCCAGCAACTCGGCCCTAGGCAACAGCTTTTGCATCACAGCCCCCTTTCCGTCGGCGCGGCCCTGGATACGTCAGGGTTGCTGACTCTTGCGCTGCAAAGGTCATAATGCGGTCCATGTTGAAAGTCAGCCTCAGCCATCCCGACCACTACAAGTGGGTCGTGCTCAGCAACACCACCCTCGGCATGCTCGCCGCGGCGATCAACAGCTCCATCCTGCTGATCAGCCTGCCGGCGGTATTCCGCGGCATCGGGCTCCAAGCGCTGGACCCCGGGAACGTCAATTACCTGCTATGGGCGATCATCGGCTACATGATCGCGACCGCGGTGCTGGTCGTCTCGTTCGGCCGGCTCGGCGACCAGTTCGGCCGCGCCCGCATGTACAATCTGGGCTTTGCGGTCTTCACGATTGCGTCGGTGGCGCTCAGCTTGCTGCCCGGCCAGGGCGACTTCGCCGCGACCTACCTAGTTGTGGCCCGCATCATCCAGGGCGTCGGCGGGGCGCTGCTCATGGCAAACTCCACCGCGCTGATCATCGACGCGTTCCCGACCCATGAGCGCGGCCTGGCGCTCGGCATCAACGTTGTCGCCGCAATCGGCGGCCAATTCCTGGGCTTGCTGATCGGCGGGCTGCTGGCCGATGCGAACTGGCGGCTGGTGTTCTGGATCAACGTGCCGGTCGGGTTGCTCGGCACCGTCTGGGCCTATTGGCGGCTGCATGACCGGCCGGAGCGGACCTCGCACCGGATCGACTGGGGCGGCAACGCCACGTTCGGGCTAGGCCTGGTGCTGATCCTGTCGGCGATCACCTACGGGATCCAGCCATACGGCAAGCACGTCATGGCTTGGACGAGCCCGCTGGTGCTCGTGCTGTTCGCACTCGGCTTCCTCTCGCTGGCGGCGTTCGTGGTGCTGGAACAGCGGCTGACCAGGCCGATGCTGGATTTCAAGCTCTTCGGCATCGCCCCGTTCGCGTGGGGCAACGTTGCCAATTTGGCGTCCGCGGTCGCGCGCGGCGGCCTGCAATTCATGCTGATCATCTGGCTCCAGGGCATCTGGCTGCCGCTGCACGGCTATTCCTTCGAGCAGACGCCGCTCTGGTCGGCGATCTTCATGCTGCCGCTGACCGCCGGCTTCCTGCTCGCGGGCCCGTTCGCGGGGTACTTCTCTGACCGCATCGGCGGCGTCCCGTTCGCCACCGGCGGCATGGCGCTCGGTGCGGCGACCTTCATCGCCCTGATGCTGCTGCCGGCGGATTTCTCTTATGCTGCCTTCGCCTTGCTGCTGTTCCTCAATGGGCTGGGTTCCGGCTTGTTCGTGGCGCCGAACAGCACGCAGATCATGAACGGCGTGCCAGCGCCGAAGCGCGGCCAGGCATCCGGCGTGCGGGCGACGACGACCAATGCCGGTCAGGTGCTGTCAATCGGCGTGTTCTTCAGCCTGATGCTCGCCGGGCTGGCGGCGTCGCTGCCGAGCTCGATGGAGGCCGGGTTGCTGGCGCAACACGTGCCGCCCGAGATCGCGCACCGGGTCGCGGCGACGCCGCCCGTCTCCAGCCTGTTCGCGGCCTTCCTGGGCTATAATCCGATGGCCGAGCTGATCCCCGCAAACGTGCTGCATTCGCTGCCGCCGGACAACGCCGCGATCCTGACCGGCAAGACGTTCTTCCCAGGGTTGATGTCGGGGCCGTTCAAGCATGGGCTGGTCTTTGCTTTCAGCTTCTCCGCGCTGCTCTATATCGTGGCGGGTATCGCTTCATGGCTCGGCGGCCGGCCGGCTGGGCAAACGGAGGCGTTGGAGCGCGCACTGCGCGAGCGCGAGGTGTGAAACGCCTTCCAACCCGTTATAGCGCTTCGAGCAATTCGGTCAGGTGCGGCGCGTAACGCTTCCAGCGTCCGACGGAGTCGCGAAACAGCGGTTGACGCACCTGCCAGGCGCTGGCGGTGGTCACCGGACGCTCGGTACGGTGGAAATCCAGACAGGCCGGGTCCCAAGCGAGCCCAAGGAACGCAACCAGCCGGCGCGACTGCCCTTCCAGGTCGTCGACCAGCGCCTCATAGTCGATCGTCGTCATGCGCAGCTTCAGCGTGTTTCGCCAGTCCTCGGCAAGCGCCTCGGTATGGCGGATTCGATGCCCACAGTGCCCCAAATCGTAGGCGAAGGCGTTGCCGGCGGCGAAATGCGTCATGAAGCAGGACACGCCGGTGTCGCGGGCGTCGCGGCGGCACAGGATGACGCGCGCGCTGGGAAGCATCGCGGCCACGCGGCCAAGCTCGAAGATGTTGTCGGGCATCTTGTCGGTCACGCGCGCCGCGCCGCCGGACAAATCAGCCAACCGCGCTTCGTAGCGAACGCCGGCGTCAGCCAGGCTCATCGAACCGATCAGGCGGCGGAGGTCGGGCAACTCGCCTGCCGCGAACACGGCGGGGTGGCTGGCCAGGATTTGTTCAACGAGGCTGGTTCCGGACCGCGGCATCCCGACGATCAGGACCGGCCGCTCGCTGCTTTCTGCCGCCTCACTCGCCTCCCACGGACGCTGTTGCCGCAAGGTCTCGAGCATCCGCTCGAAACCAGCCCGGTCGTACGCGTTCGGGGTGTTGCTGAAGGTTGCGGCGACGAGCGCGTTGGCTTCCCGGTAACGGAGGAACGCTTCATCCGGTTGGTCTTGCTCATCGAGCAGCTTGGCCAGCGCGAAACGGACCGAGGCCGCGTCTGCGCGCGGCAGGTTGCGCCGGGATAGCGCTTCGAGCGCGGCGCGGTCCGCCTCGCCGACGACGTTGCGGCCGGTCAGGGTCAGGTGCCGCCAGGCGCTGGCCATGTCGGGCCGCAGCGCGAGCGCTTTGCGGAAGCACTCTGCCGCCTCGTCAAAGCGTCCCGATCCACGCAGGCTGGCCCCTAATGCGTTCCAGGCGTCGGCATGAAGCGGGTCGATGGCCAAGGCCCGTCGCAACATCGCCGCGGCCTCCGCCGGGTCGCCGCGCGCGCGGAGTACGGCGCCAAGGTTGTAAAGTGCCGTGACCGACGATGGGTCGTTCTGCACGGCGAGGCGGTGTGCCGCCTCAGCTTCCTCTTTGCGGCCCAGCTTGAACAACAGATTGCCGAGACCCGTCCGAGCATCGGCCAAACGCGGCGCCAGGGCGCACGCGCGACGGTAGGCCGGCTCCGCCTCGGTCGCCTGTCCCGCCGTTTCGAGCAGACCGGCCAGGAGCAGCCAGACTAACGGATCGCCGCGGTTCAACTCGCTCGCCTGGCGCGCGGCCGCGAGCGCCTCGGGGAGCCGGCCCAGGTCACGCAGCGCGACCGCAAGATTGTGGTGGACCTTGGCGCCATTGGGATCGTGCGCGAGCGCGGTCCGGTAAGAGGATTCCGCGGCGCCCGGGTCACCCGCTTGCAGTTGGATGTTGCCGAGGTTGGAAAACGCCTCAGGGAAGACAGGATTGAGCGAGACGGCGCGACGGATCAGTGCGGCGCCCTCGTCAAGCGCTCCGCGTCCGGCGATGATGGTGCCGAGGAGATGCAGGGCGTCCGGGTTGGCGGGCTCGCGAGCCAGGATCCGGCGGTAATCCGCCTCGGCCCCGTTCACATCGCCTGTTTGATGACGCCGTAGGGCTGTCACCAACTCCGGCGAATGACGCCGACCCGGCCGTGTCGCGGAACGGCTGTCAACCATAACTCGGCTAACGTAGCATACAGGCCGGGTGGATGCCGCTAGGCGGCATCCACCCGCCCTGGATATCGTTCAGGCCCGACGGCGACGCAGGAACAGGCCAGCCAAACCGGTTCCAAGCAAGGCCAGCGTTGCCGGTTCGGGAACGGACGTGCCGCCGCCGCCACCGACGCCGATTCCGCCGCCGCTCACAATGCTGGACGGCGAGCCTTCCAGGCCAAAATAGGCAAACGCGCCAGGCGCCAGATCAAAGTTGACCTGTCCCGACGTTTCGCTTGCGTTGATATTCGAATAGGTGATCCCCGGCCCGGCGTAGCCCGTCGGGTCCGCCGGATTGCCGACCGTCAGCATGCCGGTGTTCGCGTCGATGAAAGTGGTGATACCGTCGCCATCAAACCCGAATATCCCGCCGCCATTGCCGCTGCCGGACAGCGTGATCGAGGTCTGAGTGGTGGAGGAACTGTTGATCAGGCCGACTTCAACGTCGTCGCTGCCATCGGTGGTCTGGGACGAGTTCACCGTCAGCGTCGGACCGCTATCCGTCAGCGTGATCGTGAGTGCGGGTCCATTCGTGCTTTGGCCGACCAGTGGGAACATCGGTGCGGAGTGCGCCGCCGTTCCGAACGCGAGCGGCGTCGCAAGGAGCGTGGAAACGAACAAAAGTTTTTTCATGCGGGAAGCTCCTCGTTGCAATCCCGCACATGCGGGCAACGGCACAAATGCAATCGGTGTGCCAAGCAGAAGGGCGCCGTATCGATCTGATTCCGGGGCGTTATTTGGGGGCCGCTGAGAATGCTGCAATGAAGTGTAAGATTTTCCGACTCTGAATGATGGGCCGCTCACAATAGCGTCAAAGATGACTGCAACCGTTGCGCGACTTCTCAGCCATCTGTGCATCCCGTTTCACGAAGTAGCCGCCGTTGCTCCGTGGCCGAGGATCGAGTGCAACTCCAATCGTCGCCGAACGACTTCGCGCGCGCCTGTCCGTGGCGGGTCATTTTGAGACCGTTCGCGTCTTCGCAATCGCGTTCCGGCTTTGACACGGCACGCCGAGACGATAAGCTCAAATGTATAAGCGGGTAGGCGCAGGGGCGGAATCGTCGGCCGGGGACCAGGTCTCGGCTACAGGCTGCGCGCAGCTGCTCCAGCAATGAGGTCGGTTTTGGGCGGGCATCGCGGCACGGTGTGCCGCAGGGGATATTGGCATGAAGTGGCGGCTCTACGGTATCGGACTCTCGCTCGCACTTTTCGCGACCTCGGCGTTGGCGCAGCAGATCACGGTGCTGTCGTATGGCGGCCTGTTCCAGGAGCGCTACACGAAAGCCGTCATCGAGCCGTTCGAGCAGGCCAATCCAGGCATCAAGGTTAGTTATTTCGGCCTGCCGTCATCCGGCCAGATGCTCGGCATGCTGCGGGCGCAGAAGGCGTCGCCGCAGGCGGACGTCGCCATTCTCGACGTGACGGTCTCCAAGGCCGGCACCGATGAAGGGATTTTCGCCCCGCTCGACGAGAAGGCGGTCCCGAACATCGCCGACCTGTTCCCCAACGCCCGCTTTCCGGGCGTCAACGGCGTAGGCGTCACGTTCGACAATTTCGACATCGTCTACAACCCAAGCGCCGTCCCCAAGCCGCCGACCTCGCTGAGCGACCTCGAGGCCCCCGACATGAAGGGCAAGGTGGCTTTTTCCGGCATGCCAGACATCATCGGGCTGTCAGCCATCATGGTGATGGACAAAGTGAATGGCGGCCCCGGCATCGCCGGCAAGTTTGAGAAGGGTTTTGCCGAGATGGGCAAGATCGCCCCGAACATCCTGACTTGGGACCCGCAGCCGGAGGTCTATCCGGTGATTATCGGCGGCGAGGCGGGCGCCGGGCTAGGCTGGAACGCGCGCTCGCAATACAACGCCAAGATCTCCGGCGGGAAACTGGTCGCCGTGGTGCCGAGCGAGGGCACCGTGTTCCAGATCAACACCATCAACCTGGTCGCCAACTCGCCCGCGCCGGACGCGGCCCGCAAGTTCATCAACTACGCGCTGTCACCCGAGACGCAGAAGCGCTTCACCGAGGACATGTACTACGCGCCGACCAACAGCAAGGCGCAGATCGACCCGGCCGCTGCCGACCGGACCGCGTTGACCCGGATGGACAAGGTGGTCCCGGTCGATTGGCTGGCGGTCGCCAACATCCGGGATGCGCTGATGAACCAATGGCGCCGCCAGGTCCTGCCGCTGAGCCGGTGAGGAGCGGTGACGGCGCACCGAGCACGCTCGTCCGGCCTGGCCCGGAGACAATGCCGGCGGAAGAGGCGTTCCTCATCGTGCGCGACCTCTGCAAGGCCTACGGCCCGACTACAGTGGTCGACCGGCTGAACCTCGCGGTCCACAAAGGCGAGCTGATCGCCTTCCTGGGCCCGTCCGGGTGCGGCAAGACAACCTCGCTGCGCATGATCGCCGGGTTGAGCCCGGCCACTTCGGGCGAGATCTGGGTCGGCGGCCGCGACGTCACCCACGTCCCGCCGTTCCGCCGCGATATGGGCCTGGTATTCCAGGGTTACGCGCTGTTCCCGCATCTCGACGTGGCGCGCAACGTCGCCTTCGGGCTGGAGCTGCGGAAGGTTCCGCGGCGCGAGATGCGGGCGCGCGTTGCCGAAGCGATTGCCCTGGTGCGGCTGACCGGTCTCGAGCGCCGCCGGCCCGCCCAGCTCTCCGGTGGACAGCAGCAGCGCGTGGCGCTGGCGCGGGCGCTGGTGATCCGGCCGTCGATCCTGCTGCTGGACGAGCCGCTGTCCAACCTCGACGCCCAGTTGCGCGGCGAGATGCGCACCGAGATCCGCGACATCCAGCAGCGGCTTGGCATCACCTCCATCTTCGTCACCCATGACCAGACCGAGGCGCTGACGATGTGCGACCGGGTGGCGGTCATCAATCAAGGCCGGCTCGAGCAGCTCGGCACACCTGCGGAGATCTATGAACACCCGGCCACGGCCTTCGTCGCATCGTTCGTCGGCCGGGTGAACCGGCTGCACGGCGTCGCCTATGGCGACACGACCATGGTGGGCAACGCCGCGCTGCGGACGATCGAGGCGCATAACGGTCCGGTCGAGGTGATGATCCGGCCGCACCGCATCGCGCTCGCCGCCGCCGCCCCGGTCAGCGAGGACTACAACAATCATCTGACCGGGCAGGTGATCCGCTCCGTCTACGCCGGCGAGACGATCCAATGGGACGTGCAAGTTGGCGACCGGGTCGTCTCGGTCGAGCAACCCAATCTCGGCGGCCCCCAGGTATCCGCGGTCGGGGTCCCCGTGACCCTCTCGTTCCGCGTACACGACACGCTGATCTACCCGGCGGAATGAACACCCAGGCAAAAACCCGAGGCGAGCGCATGTCCGTGCTGGGCTTGCTGCTGCCGATCACGCTGGTGAGCGTGCTCGGCTTCATGGCCCCGGTCGCCAATATCCTGGTGCTGTCGTTCCAGAAGGCGACCGGCTCCGGCGCGCTGCTCGGCGGGTTCAGCCTCGAGACCTGGCAATCGGTCCTGACGGATCCTTATTACCTGGAACTGGTCGGCAACAGCATCGTCACCAGCCTGCTCGTGACCGTGCTGACCCTGATCGGCGCCTATCCGATCGCGCTCTACGTGCACCGGTCGCGCGGGCTGACGCGCAAGCTGCTGCTTTTCCTGGTGGTCTCGCCGCTGCTGCTCTCGGCGGTGGTGCGTACCTATGGGTGGATCGCCATCCTCACCGACCAGGGATTGATCAATCACGTGCTCGCCGCGCTCGGGTCACCGGCGCCGGTCCGCCTCGTCTATAACCAGACCGGCGTGCTGATCGGACTGACCGAGGTGCTGATGCCCTACATGATCCTGGCGCTGCTGGCGGGGTTTGGGCGGCTGGACCACCGGGCGGAGGAGGCGGCGCTGACCCTGGGCGCGCGCCCGTTCACCGTGTTCCGGCGGGTGGTGCTGCCGCTTTCGCTGCCGGGTGTGGCGCTCGGCTCGCTGCTGTGTTTCGTGCTCGCGGTCAGCGCGTTCATCACCCCCAAGCTGCTGGGCGGCGGCCGGGTCTTCCTGCTGGCTACCGAAATCTACGACCAGGCTATCGTCAGCCTCGACTGGCCGGTCGCCGCCACGCTGTCCGGGATCATCCTCGTGATTTTCGGGACGGCCCTGTTCCTCTACACCCGCTTGCTCAATACGCTCTCGGTCACCGCAAGTGAATGAGCGCGGCCCGTCGCTCGGCCTGACCATCCTGGCGGTGGTCATGTTCGTGTTCCTGCTGGCGCCGCTGCTGGTGGTGATCCCGCTGTCGTTCAGCGGCGACAGTTTCCTGACCTTTCCGCCCTCGAGTTGGAGCCTGCGCTGGTATGCGGGGATTCTGGCGGATCCGAAGATCATCGCGGGATTTTGGGTCAGCCTCGCGCTCGCGGCGTCGACCTCATTGCTGTGTCTGCTGATCGGCCTGCCCGCCGCCTACGCGCTCGTGCGACTCAGGGTGCCGGCGGCCGACCTACTGTCGAGCCTGTATTCGGCCCCGCTGCTCCTGCCGTCGATCGTGCTGGCGCTGGCGATCCTGATCGTGTTCGCCTCCTTTGGCCTGCTCGGGACCTTTCAGGGGCTGCTCGCCGGCCATTTGGTGGTGACACTGCCCTATTCGGTGCGCGTGCTATCCACGTCGATCGCTGGACTCCCCATCGCCTGCGAGGAAGCGGCGGCGACCCTCGGCGGTAATGCGGTGGCCGTGTTCCGCCGGGTCACCCTGCCGCTCATGCTGCCCGGTATCGCGGCGACCGCGGCGCTGTGCTTCCTCGTCTCGTTCGACGAGGTCGTGCTGTCGCTGTTCCTCACCGGGCCGCGCATCTCGACGCTCCCGGTCGAGATGTTCCGCCATGTCGAGACCAAGGCGGACCCGCTGATCGCCTCGATCTCCGTGCTGCTGCTGGCGGCGACGCTGCTGATCGTCGTCGTGGTCGATCGCACGCTCGGGCTCGCCCGGACCTTTGCCGAATGAAGGCGCAAACAATGACAGTCACCCGCATCGCCGCCGATATCGGGGGCACCTTCACCGACATCGCTGTGCTCACCGAGGAGGGGCGGCTCGCCACCTGGAAGCTGCCCTCGACGCCGCCGAACTTTGCCGACGCGGTGACGACGGGCGTGGCCAAGCTGCTGAAGCGGCTGGACGCGCCGCTCGACGCCGTCGAGCAGATCCTGCACGGCTGCACGGTCGCCACCAATGCTATCCTGGAGCACAAGGGCGCCAAGACCGCGCTAATCACCACAAGCGGGTTCCGCGATGTGCTCGAATTGCAGCGCATCCGCATGCCGATGCTCTACAAGCCGCTGTATCAGAAGCCGCCGCCGCTGGTGCCGCGGCGCTTGCGGCTCGAGGTGACGGAGCGGCTCGGCCCCGATGGCAGCGTGCATATCGCGCTCGACGAGGCCGATGTCGCCGCGGCGATCGAAATCATGCGCGACGAGCAGGTCGAGGCGGTGGCGGTCTGCCTGCTCCACTCCTACGCCAACCCGGCGCATGAGCGGCGCATCGGCGAGTTGCTGCGGGCCGCCCTTCCCGACGTTTACCTGTCGCTCTCGATCGACATCCTGCCGCAGCTCCGCGAATACGAGCGCACGAGCACCACGGTGGTGAACTCCTATGTCGGCCCTCCCGTGGCGTCGTACATGCGGGCGATGGTCGACCAGCTGCGGGGAGCCGGCGTCGGCGGCCGGCTGATGGTCATGCAGTCATCCGGCGGGATCATCGACGCGGAATCGGTCATCGGCCGGCCGGCGCAGATCGTCGAGTGCGGCCCGGCGGCCGGGGTGATCGGCGCCCGCGAGATCGGTGCGATGAGCGGCTACGCCGACCTGATTTCGTTCGATATGGGCGGCACCACGGCCAAGGCCTCGATCATCGAGAAGGGCCAGCTCAGCATGGCCGCGGAATACGAGGTCGGCAGCGGGCTTTCCTCCAGCAGCGCGCTGGGCGGCGGCAGCGGCTACGCGCTCAAGCTGCCGGTGATCGACATTTCCGAGGTTGGCGCGGGCGGCGGCAGCATCGTCTGGCTCGACAAGGCGGGGGCGATGAAGGTCGGCCCGGAAAGCGCCGGCGCCGTGCCGGGCCCTGCCTGTTACGGGCACAGCGAGCGGCCGACCGTCACCGACGCCAACGTCGTGCTCGGCTATCTCAACGGCTCGGCGCTGGCTGGCGGCACCGTGCCGATCGATCGGGAGCTGTCGTGGCGGGCGGTCGAGGCGATCGCGCAGAGGCTTGGCCGCTCCGTCATGGAGACCGCCTACGGCATCCATCTCGTCGCCAACGCCAACATGATGCGGGCGGTCAAGGCGGTGACGACCTATCGGGGGCGCGATCCGCGGGCCTTTACCATGATCGCGTTTGGCGGCAATGGCGGGGTCCACGCGGCCGGGCTGGCGCGGGCGCTGCAAATCAAGGAGGTGATCGTGCCGGTCGGCGCCGGCGTGTTCAGCGCGGTCGGCCTGCTGTTCTCCAACCTCGAGCTGAACGAGCTGGCCCCATTCCTGCAGCTCGCGCCGGAGGCTTCGGTCAAGGCGCAGGCGATTTTCGGCCGGCTGCGGGCGAAGATCTTGGGCAGCCTGGGGGTCCCCGAAGCCTCGGTGCGCTTCCAGCCGCTCGCCGATGCGCGGTTCAAGGGCCAGGCTTTCGAGCTGACCGTGCCGATGGCCGTAGACGTCTCGGCTTCAGGGTTCACCGAACTCGCAGAGACGTTCCGGGCCGAGCACATCGCCCGCTACGGCCACGATTTCAATGGTGGCTTCCCGGTAGAGATCGTCAATTTACGCCTCGTCGGCACGGTCATGACCGCTGCTGCGCCCCCGGGCCGCTTGGCGACCGAGGCCGCCGAAGCGCCGGTCTTTCGCCGCGACGTCTATTTCGGGCCGGAACACGGCCTGGTGGAGACGCCGGTGATCGGGCGCGGCGCCCTCGGCCCGGCGGCGCAGGCCGGACCTTTCGTCATTGAGGAATACGAGGGCACGGCCGTCGTGCCGCCCGACTGCACCGCCCGGCTCGACGCCGCCGGCAACGTCATGATCACCCTTGCGGGAGGCTGAGATGCAGACCATCGACCCGTTCCAGCTCGAAATCATCCGCGCCAGCTTCGATTCCATTGCCGAGGACATGGCGCTGACGCTGATGCGCACGGCGCATTCCGGCATCGTCCGCGACTCGCTCGACTTCTCGACCTCGCTCTGCGACGCCACGGGCGCGCCGCTGGCGCAGGGGATCTGCACGCCGATGCATCTCGGCAGCTTCTACGATGCTATGCAGAAGCTTCTCGAGCTATATGACGGCCGGATTTACGAGGACGACGTCTTCATCTCCAACGACCCCTACGAAGCGGCCGGGCAGCATTTGCCGGATATCTACATTGCCAAGCCGATCTTCCACGCGGAGCGCCTGGTCGCCTGGGCGGTGGCGCTGGCGCACCACTCCGACGTCGGCGGTATCGTCGCCGGCAGCAACGCCCTCGGCGCCTATGAGATCTACCAGGAAGGCCTGCGGCTGCCGATCCTGAAATTTATCGAGCGGGGCGTGCGCAACCAGGCGCTCTGGGAGGTGATCGCCATTAACGTGCGCACGCCGGAGAAGGTGCTCGGCGACCTGCAGGCGCAGCTCTCCTCCTGCATCAGCGGCGAGCGCGAGTTCCTCGCCTTGGTCGAGCGCTACGGGCTCGACGAGGTGCTGCGCTACGCCGACCACCTCCAGGACTACGCCGAAGGACTGACCCGGGCCGAGCTGCGGGAAATCCCGGAAGGCATCTATCGCTTCACCGACCATATCGACGGGCTCGGCGAGCGCCCGGTTCCGGTGATCTTCCAGGTCGCGATCGAGATCAAGGATGGCAGCGCAATCGTTGATTGGGCCGGGTCGTCCGATCAGGTGCGTGGCGGCATCAACCCGAGCTTTCCGTTCACCAAGGCGTCCGTCTATGCGGCGTTCCGCTCGATCATGAAGGCGGACGTGCCGAACTGCCACGGGTTTACCCGCGCGATCGAGGTGCGGGCTCCGGTCGGGTCGCTGATGAACCCGACCTTTCCGGCGCCGTGCGGCGCGCGCGGCATCTCCGGCTACCGCATGATCGACTGCATCTTCGGCGCGATGGCGCAGGCAGTGCCGGAGCGGGTGACCGCGGATGGCAGTGGCGGCGCCACGATCCCGACCATTGCCGGCTACCAGAACGGGCGCCCCTACGTGTTCTGCGAGACCTTCATGGGGACTTGGGGCGGCGCCGCCGGCCATGACGGCCAGAACGGCGTGCCGCATATGGGCGCCAACCAGTCCAACGTGCCGATCGAGATGATCGAGCAGGAATACCCGATCCGCATCGAGCGCTACGGACTCGTGCCCGACACGGCGGGACCCGGCCGCCATCGCGGCGGGCTGTCGCTGATGCGGGAATATCGCGTGCTGGCCGGGTCGGCCATCCTCAACGTCCGCTCCGACAAGCGCGACTTTCCGCCGCATGGCCTGTTCGGCGGCGAGCCCGGTGCGGCGTCGTGGAACTTCGTCAATCCGGACCGCAACCGGCAAGTCCTGCCCGTGCTGATGACCGAGGTGGTCGAGCTCGAACAAGGCGACGTCTATCAGCACATCATGGGCAGCGGCGGCGGCTACGGCGATCCGCTGGAACGCGATCCCGAACTGGTCCTCGACGATGTGCGGAACGAAAAGGTCAGCCCGGCGCATGCGCTGCACGCTTATGGGGTCGTCATCACCGGGGCCGGATACCGCGCCGCGCTCGACCCGGCGCAGACCAGCCGGGTCCGTGCGGAACGCGCCGCGCGGACATAGGCGGATCTATTCGCCCCGATGCCGGATGTGCCACATCCGCTCGTGCGCGGCGACGAAGCTCTCCATGTTGCGCCGCCGATTGCCGTCGGGGTGTGTGGGGCGGCGGGCCAGCATGATCTCCAGCACCCGCAACACGTGTTCGGCAATCTCGAGGTCGTTCACGTCGCAGGCGTGATGGAACGCGATCAGCAGCTTGTCTTCCAAGCGCCGCGAATGCCGCTTGAGTGGCGGCCCGGTTCCCGGTTCAGCCGAACCCGGTTCATCATCCCGGAATTCGACCGTCACGGGAGCCTAGGCGAGCTGGATGGCACCTTCCGGTTGATCCGTCTCGAACACCGCATCGGCAAACGCCTCCTCCCACGATCCTTGGGTCGACGCCCTGCTATATTCGGTCGAACGGTTCTCAAAAAAGTTGGCGTGCTCGACCGCGTTGAGCATCTCGTCGAGCCACGTCAGCGGATTGTCTTCCACGTGAAATATCGGGTTTAGCCCCAGCTGCATTAGCCGTCGGTCCGCGATATAACGAATATACGACTTCACCTCCGCCGCTTGCAAACCTTCTATCGGCCCCTGCTCGAAAGCGAGGTCGATAAATGCGTCCTCATGCTCGACGATCGTCGCACAGACCTCATAAATCTCTTGCCGCAACGTCTCCGTCCAGATTTCTGGATTCTCCTGCACGAAGGTGCGGAACAGGCGGATGACGGAGAGGCAGTGCAAGGTCTCGTCGCGGACCGACCAGGAGATGATCTGGCCCATGCCCTTCATCTTGTTGAAGCGCGGAAAGTTCAAAAGGATCGCAAACGACGCAAAGAGCTGCAGGCCCTCGGTGAAGGCGCCAAAAGCCGCGAGCGTCTTGGCGATCTCGTGCTTGCTGTCCACTCGGAAGGATTGCATGTAGTCGTATTTGTCCTTCATCTCCTTGTATTTGAGGAAGGCCGTATACTCGGCCTCCGGCATGCCCACCGTATCTAGCAAGTGGCTGTAGGCGGCGACATGGATTGTCTCGATGTTGCTGAACGCAGAGAGCATCATCAGCACTTCAGTCGGTTTGAACACCTGGCTGTAATGCTTCATGTAGCAATTGTTGACCTCGACATCGGCTTGGGTGAAGAAGCGGAAGATCTGCGTCAGCAGGTTTTGCTCCGCGACCGTCAGATTGCGATGCCAGTCCTTGACGTCGTCGGCCAGCGGCACTTCCTCGGGCAGCCAGTGCACACGCTGCTGCGTCAGCCACGCCTCGTAGGCCCATGGATAGCGGAATGGCTTGTAAACCGGGTTTTCGGTCAGCAAATCAAGTTGCACTGGTTGCTCGCGGCGAGAGCTCAATTCGTCCATTATGATCCTTTCTGGGCTGTTGAATGCGGCCTATTGGCAGGCAAGACATTCTTCATAGGTGTTGGCCTTGGCCGCCGGTGCAAGCGACGGGATAAGTGCTGCGTCCAGTGGGCGCAGCACCTTCTCGCTGACCGCGTCGGCCCGCTGGATCGACAAGCTGCGGCAATAATACAGTGACTTCAGGCCGCGCTTCCACGCCATGAAATGGACCTGGTGCAGGTCCCGCTTGTGCACGTTGGCTGGCAGGAACAGGTTGACCGACTGGCTCTGGCAGACATAGGGCGTGCGGTCCGCGGCGTGCTCGACGACCCAACGCTGATCGAGCTCGAACGCGGTGCGATAGACCGCTTTCTCCTGCTCGGTCAGGAAATCCAGGTTCTGCACGCTGCCCTTGTTCAGCGTGATGCGCGACCAGATGTCCTCGCGGTCCATCCCCTTGGACGCCAGCAATTGCTGCAGGTGCCGGTTGCGCACCGTGAAGCTGCCGGAGAGCGTCTTTTGCAGGAACACGTTCGCCGCGATCGGCTCGATACCGGGGCTGGTGTTGCCGGCGATGATGCTGATCGAGGCCGTCGGCGCGATCGCCATCTTGTTCGAAAACCGTTCCATGAAGCCATATTCCTCGGCGTCGGGGCACGGGCCGCGCTCCTCGGCCAGCATCCGGCTCGCCGCATCCGCCTGGGCGCGGATGTGCTTGAACATGCGTACGTTCCAGACCTTGGCCACAACGCTCTCGAACGGCACGTTCTGCGATTGCAGGAAGCTGTGGAAGCCCATGACGCCGAGCCCCACCGAGCGCTCGCGCATTGCCGAGTAGCGGGCGCGCTCCATCCCCTCAGGCGCGCGATCGATAAAGTCCTGCAGCACGTTGTCGAGGAAACGCATGACGTCCTCGATAAACAGCGGATGGTCTTTCCACTCGAACCAGCTGTCCAAATTCAGCGACGACAAGCAGCAGACTGCGGTGCGCCGTTCGCCATGCTGATCGATTCCGGTCGGCAGGGTGATTTCGCTGCACAGATTGCTGGTCTTGACCTCAAGGCCGGCGAGTTTCTGATGTTCCGGCCGCGCGTTGTTCACCTGGTCCGAGAAGATCAGATACGGCTCGCCGGTCTCGATTCGTGCCGTCAAGATGCGGATCCACAGCGAGCGCGCGTTGACCCGGCGAACGACCGAGCCGTCCTTTGGCGAGAGGAACGGCCACTGCTCATCGGCCTCCACCGCGCGCATGAACGCATCGGAAATCAGCAGCCCATGATGCAGGTTCAGCGCCTTGCGATTTGGGTCGCCGCCGGTCGGGCGGCGCAGCTCGATGAATTCTTCGGATTCGGGGTGCGAGATCGGCAGATACACCGCGGCCGAGCCACGCCGCAGCGAGCCCTGCGAGATCGCCAGCGTCAGGCTGTCCATGACCCGGATGAACGGAATCACCCCGCTGGTCTTGCCGTTCTGGCCAACCTTCTCGCCGATGGAGCGCAGATTTCCCCAGTACGAGCCGATCCCGCCGCCCTTCGAGGCGAGCCAGACATTTTCGTTCCAGAGGCCGACAATGCCTTCGAGGCTGTCGGTGGCCTCGTTGAGGAAGCAGGAGATCGGCAGCCCGCGCTTGGTGCCGCCATTGGACAGCACCGGCGTCGCGGGCATGAACCACATCGTGCTGATGTAGTCGTAGATGCGCTGCGCGTGGGCGGCGTCATCGCCGTAAAAGCTCGCCACTCGGGCGAACAGGTCCTGGTAGCTTTCGCCCGGCATCAGGTAGCGATCGTTGAGAGTTGCCCGGCCGAAATCCGTGAGCAGCGCATCACGCGACCGATCGATCCGGACTTGGTGATGGCCCTGGATCTGCACGGTATCGAACAAGGCGGCATCTCCGGGGGCCAATGCGTTCACGGCTCGATCCTACTAGATATGGGTGGTCAACGCCAGTCCGCCCACAACCGCTTGCAAGCTCGCGAATCGTGCAGCACTTCAGAGCGGACACCCGGCAGGCCATCCCGTCCAGTCTCATCCTTATTGAGATCGACCAATGTTGCAAAAGGGACACAGTGTGTCACCGGGTCACAATCGTTGCAAATTTGCTAACGCTGCGGAGCGAGGGTCTGTCGCGAGGCCACGCCCAATGCTGACCGGTGGCGTCGCTCGGGCCGATACAGAGGTGTTATCGATCATCGCCGCCCGGCACGGGGCCGGGCTTCCCACGTCACGGGAAGGCGGTCCGGTCCTTCTCACGATCTCGCGAGGTCAGCATCCGGCGGATGTCCGCGGCCGGGCGCGGCTGGCTCAGGTAATAGCCTTGCACCTCGTTGCACCCCTCGGCCCGCAGGCTCTCGAGCTGCTCCTTGGTCTCCACGCCCTCCGCGGTGGTAAGCATGTTCAAGCTGCGGCCGAGGCCAACGATGGCACGCACGATGGCCAGCGAATCCGTCCGATTTGTGAGGTCCTGGATAAAGGACTGATCGATCTTGATCTTGTCGAATGGGAAACTGCGGAGATAGCTCAGCGACGAATAACCGGTGCCGAAATCGTCCATTGAGAAGCGGACCCCGAGCTGTCCCAGTTCGCGCAGTATGTCCAGGGTCGCGGCGCTGTCTTCGAGCAGAGTCGATTCCGTGATCTCCAATTCGAGCCGCCCAGCTGCTAGTCCCGTCACCGCCAACGTCTCGCGCACGACATCGACGAGATTGCTGCTCTTGAACTGCACCGGCGAGAGATTGACCGAGACTGTGACATCGGCAGGCCAGCGCGTCGCCTCTTCGCAGGCTCGCCGGAGCACCAACCGGCCAATCGGGACGATGAGCCCAGTTTCCTCCGCTAGCGCAATGAATTTGTCTGGCATCAACAGGCCCTGGTCCGGATGCCGCCACCGCAACAGCGCTTCGAAGCCGGAGACGGCGCCCCGCTCGAGGTCGACCAGCGGTTGGTACATCAGCTCGAACTCGTCCCGGAGCAGGGCTTGGCGCAGGTCGCGCTCCAGGGTCAGTCGCTCCTGCAAGCGTATGCCCATCTCCGCCTCGAAGAAGCAGTATCGGCCGCGGCCGTCCATTTTGGCCCGATACATCGCCATATCGGCATGGTTGATAAGCTCGGCCGGCGTGTCGGCATCGGACGGGCTGAGCGCGATGCCGACACTGGCCCCGATGCTGACCGTGTTGCCCTCAATTTGGAACGGCTCGGTCAGAACTCGGACGACGCGCTGCGCCAGCTCGCCCGCCCGATCGGCCCGTTCCAATTGCAGCAACAGGATGGCGAACTCGTCGCCCCCCATGCGCGCCACCGTATCCGCTTCGCGCACACAGCCGAGCAACCGTGACGCGACCGCTTGGAGCAACTTATCGCCGGTCGAATGGCCGAAACTGTCATTGACCGCCTTGAACCGGTCAAGGTCGATGCAGAGGACCGCATTCGACTTGCCCCGCCCGGCCTGGTGCAGCGCCTGCTCGAGTCGCTCTTGCAGCAGCACGCGGTTCGCCAGTCCAGTCAACCCGTCATGCCGCGCCATGTGCGCGACACGGGCCTCGGCGCGGCGCCGATCAGTGATATCCTCATGCGTGGCGACCCAGCCGCCATCCGGCATCGGATGGAGATGGATGGCGATAATTTTGCCGTTCGCGAGTTCGATAACGGTGTCGCCCGCATACTCCATCATGCAGACGACACGTTGCCACGCGAGGTAGTACTCATGCTCCATGACCGGTCCAGACCCGGCCACCACGCGCATCTCGACAATCTCCTGGAGCGTCATCCCAAGGCACACATCCTCAGGCCGCAAGCCGTAGATCTCGGCGTATCGCCGGTTGGCCAACAGCAGCCGCTGCGACCCATCAAAGAAGCAGAGCCCCTGGGTCATCGTGTTGAGTGCCAAGGTGAATTGCTGGTTCGCCTGCTCGAGCCGGGTCCGTACCCATTGTTGCTTGATCGACAAGCCGCCGAGATGCGCGCAGCAGGAAAGAAGCTGACGTACCCGCCGGTCGAGGCTGCGATACTGCTTTCGGTAGGCGGCGAGCACGCCCACGATCCCGGTATTGTCCGCCCGGATCGGCAGCAACCAGCACGAGCGGTAGCCAAGCGGGAGCAGAACCGGCCTGAGCTCCGCCCAGTCTTGATTCGCGGTCACGTCGACGATCTCGACAGGTTCGGCAACGGCTTCACCGTTTGCGCAAGTTGCGAGCGGGACCGCGAGACCCTCGAGCGCGCCAAGGTACTCTGCGGGCAGGGCCGGCCCGGCTAACGGACTCAGCCGGCCGAGACCATCCACGTGCATTATTGCGCAAATCAAACCGGGCGAAACGTGCTCCGCCTGGCGGCAAATCCGCTCGCAGACCGGGCCGGCCCGCTCACCCGTGGCGATCGCCTCCAAGACTTCGAGGCGTAACTCGACTAAAGCCGCTTCTTGCGCAAACCGCCAGCACGTCGCCGGATCGGCGCCGTCAGGCT
This sequence comes from Acetobacteraceae bacterium, assembly GCA_965276815.1. Lineage (GTDB taxonomy): Bacteria > Pseudomonadota > Alphaproteobacteria > Acetobacterales > Acetobacteraceae > JAVVHH01. The sequence goes on from CBDIBE010000009.1 coordinate 404,955, forward strand.
GCTTCAGATCAAGCGTTGCCAGCGTTCCCAGCACGACCTCCCCCACCACGACACGAACTAGCGGGATGCCCGCTGCCCGGTTGAAACCAGAGTAGCGAGGGAGGCTTAATGCTGAGTTAAGCGGCGGCGAGCCAGTCCATCGCCGCCTGCACGCCGCCCCGGGCATGCGGCACGCCGTTGGCTCCGAGGGCCATCTCGACGGCCGACAGCGTCCCCAGAATCATCGGCTCGTTGAGGTCGCCGAGATGGCCAATCCGGAACACTTTGCCGCCCAGCCGGCCCAGACCGCCGCCCAGCGACACGTTGAACCGGTCCAACGCCGTCTTGCGCACCGCCTCCGCATCATGCCCATCCGGCATCAGCACGGCGGTGACGCTGTCCGAAAAGCGCGCCGGGTCGAGACAGTAGAGCTGCGGCCCGGCGTTGCCCGACCAGGTCCGAACGGCGCGTCGCGTCGCCTCGGCCAGGCGATGATGGCGGGCGATGACTTGGTCCAGCCCCTCTTCCTCGATCAGGCGGATGCTCTCCTGCAAGCCGTAGAACATGTGAGTCGGCAAGGTGCCGACGAAGCTGCGGAAGCTGCGCTTCATCATCTCCGACCAGTCGAAATAGTGCCGCGGCAGCTTGGCCTCCGCATGCGCTTGCAGACCCTTCGGCGACACGGCGGTGAAGCTGAAGCCGGTCGGCAGCATCAACCCTTTCTGGCTGCCGCCAACCACGCCGTCGATCCGCCACTCGTCCATCCGGAAGTCGAGCGAGCCCAGCGAGGAGATCGTGTCCACCAGCAGCAGCGCCGGATGGCCTGCATCATCCAGCGCGCCGCGGATCTCCTGCAGCGGCATCGCCATGCCGGTCGCCGTCTCGTTGTGCACGGCGAGCACGGCCTTGATGGCGTGCCCCTTATCGGCCCGGAGCGCGGCGGCGACGGCCTGCGGATCGATGCCACGGCGCCACTCTGCGGCGACCACCCTCGGACGCAGCCCCATTTTGCGCGCCATCTCGGCCCAGCCCTCGCTGAACCAGCCGGATTCAAGCACCAGCACCTCATCGCCCGGCGAGAGCAGGTTCATCAGCGTCGCCTCCCAGGCGCCATGGCCGGAGGCGGTGTAGAGAAACACGTCGTTCTCGGTGCGCAGCACCCGCTTCAGCCCGGTGACGCCGGCCTTGAACACCTCGATGAATTCCGGGTCCTGGAAATCGATCGTCGGCCGGGCCATCGCCCGCAGCACGCTATCGGGGATGTTGGTCGGGCCGGGGTTGCTGAAGAATTGCCGGCCGGTTTTCCTGCTCATGCTCCTGTTTCCTCGACGTGAGGAAAGCGGTTGTAGAGCAACCACTCCGGTTCGGCGAGGGTGGTGCTGCTGGACAGGATTGAACTGTCGACCTCTCCCTTACCAAGGGAGTGCTCTACCACTGAGCTACAGCAGCCAACCCGAGCAAAAGCCCGCACCCTATAGGGGCGCGGCCGCTCCAGCGCAACCCGTTGTGCTAATAGTGCGAATCTGACGGAAGAAACCGTAAGGTTCGGACCACTGGAACAAGGTAGGAACCTAGACCGCGATCGTCCTGACCGGAATCGGTCAGGACGTGAATCGCTGTCTCAAATAAAGCTAGACCTTTATCGGCCCGACCACAGTCAGGCCGATAAAGGTCTAGACATTCAGGATGCATCTTGAACAGGCTTGAGCAGGCAAAATGACCTACGCCGTCAACGAGATCTTTCTGACCGTCCAGGGCGAGGGGGCCAATCTCGGCCGGGTCGCGGTGTTTTGCCGCTTCGCCGGCTGCAATCTCTGGTCCGGCCGCGAGGAAGACCGGGCGGCCGCGATTTGCCAGTTCTGCGACACGGATTTCGTGGGCGGCCGCCGCTATGCCCAAGGCGAGCTGGCGGACGCAATCGAGGCCGAGTGGGGCGCCGCTTCAGCGCCGCGTTTCGTCGTCTTCACCGGCGGCGAACCCGCGCTGCAGCTCGATCAGGCGCTGGTGGATGCGGTGCGTCAGCGCGGCTTTCGGGTCGCAGTCGAGACCAATGGCACGCTCCCGCTTCCCTCGGTGGACTGGTTGTGCGTCTCGCCCAAGGCGGGAACGGAGCTGGTCCAGCGACGGGGCGATGAGTTGAAAGTGGTCTATCCGCAGCCGCTCGATCTCGCGGAGCTCGCAGCGTTGCCGTTCTCTCATCTATGGCTCAGCCCGATGGACGGTCCCGACCTGGCCGGCAACACCGCGGCGTCGTTCACCGCCTGCCTCGCCGCGCCGCAATGGCGCCTGAACATCCAGGCGCATAAGGCGTGGGGCGTCGCGTGAAGATCCTGCGCGCGGCGACCGTGCCGTTCGAAATGTGCCATCGCGGCCTCGATGGCGCGTTGCACGGGCATAGCCTGCTTGTGGAAGTCTGGACGGCGGAGGATTGCGATCTCGACGCGTTCAAGGCCGATGTGGAAAGGATCGCGCAGACGATATGCGCGGGTCCGATCGAGGGGACTATTTACGGCCGGACATTTGAGGATATCGGCGCCGCGGTTTTGGATCTGTGCGATCGCGCAACCCGGGTGACGGTGCGCTTGCCAACGCGGGGGCACGTGGTCGAGATCACGCGCGACGCCTGATACGCCGCGGCCGAGGCAACAGATGCATAATTCAGTAAAAAAAACGCTAACGTCCGACTCGATTGCCTGCCTAATGTGACGCGGACAGGAGGAATCGACGAGTGGGAGCCGGTTTCAATCAAACGACGCGCTTGCAGAATAAAAATGGCCGATACGGCGCTGCGCAAGCAAGTGCGAATGACGACCTGCCGGTCGGGTCCGGGCTGTTGATCGCCTGTTCTCTTGGCCTGAGCGGTTGGTACGGGATCGCCTGGCTCGTTGCCTGGCTATCGCACCTGCTAACGTAGCCGGGTGACGCCGCTTTAGACGGGCTGCCTGATGGACAAACCCGTTGATCGCAAACCGCCCGCACGCCCCCAATCCGATCAGCAGGTGGCGCGGCTCGACCGCGAAGCCGCAGCACTCCGCCAAAACCTGCTCCGCCGCAAGCAGCAGACCCGGCAACGGGAAGGCTGTAAACCAGCAGATAAGCAAAGCTAGTTTGCCCTGACTCGGTGCCGTGGGCTACAGGCTTGGTGGCGCAATTGAGGTGTCGATGCCCGTAATGCCTGACCACTGGATCCGACGCATGGCGACCGAGCACGCCATGATCGATCCTTACGTGGACGGACAGAAGCGCGAGGGCGTCATCAGCTACGGCCTGTCCAGCTACGGCTACGATGCCCGCGTCGCCGACGAGTTCCGGGTGTTCACCAACGTCGACAGCGCCATCGTCGACCCCAAGCAGTTCAGCCATGACAGCTTCGTCACCCGCACCGGGCCGGCTTGCATCATCCCGCCGAACTCCTTCGCCCTCGGCCACACGGTCGAGTATTTCCGCATCCCGCGCGACATACTGGTGATCTGCCTCGGCAAGAGCACCTACGCGCGCTGCGGCATTATCGTGAACGTCACCCCGCTCGAGCCCGAATGGGAAGGGCAGGTGACGATCGAAATCAGCAACACCACGCCGCTCCCGGCCCGCATCTACGCACATGAAGGGATCTGCCAATTCTTGTTCTTGCAGGGGGCGAGCCCGCCCGAGACGAGCTACGCCGACAAGGCGGGGAAGTACATGCGCCAGCGCGGGGTCGCGCTGCCGCGGATGTAAAGCTCCCGCGCATGGATCGGATCCGCATCCGCGGCGGCAAGCCGCTGCACGGCGATATCAGGATCGGCGGCGCGAAGAACGCGGCGCTGCCATCAATGGCCGCCGGCATGCTGACCGACGAGCGCCTCGTGCTGACCAACGTGCCGGTGCTCGCCGACGTCGTCACCATGACCCAGCTCGTGGCGCAACACGGCCTCGCCGTGGAGCCAGGTCCGGAACGCAGCCTGTCGATTGGCGGCGGCGTTAGCAACACCGAGGCGCCATATGACATCGTCCGCAAGATGCGGGCGTCCATCCTGGTGCTCGGCCCGCTGCTGGCACGGGTGCGCGAGGCACGGGTCTCGTTGCCCGGCGGCTGCGCGATCGGCACGCGTCCGGTGGATTTGCACCTCAAGGGCCTCGAGCAGATGGGCGCGACCATCACGCTTGACGGCGGCTATATCAAGGCCAGCGCACCCGGCGGCTTGCGGGGTGCGACGATCGTCATGCCGTTCACCTCGGTCGGCGCCACCGAGAACCTGCTGATGGCGGCGAGCCTCGCGGAGGGGCAGACCGTGCTGGCCAACGCGGCACGCGAGCCGGAGATCGGTGATCTCGCGGCGTGTCTCATCGCGATGGGCGCCAAGATCACCGGCGCCGGCACCGACCGGCTGGTGATCGAGGGCGTGCCGAGCCTGCACGGCGCCACTCACAACATCCTCGCCGACCGGATCGAGACGGGCACCTATGCCTGCGCGGCCGTGATCACGGGCGGCGACGTCCGGCTGCTCGGCGCCAAGCTCGAAAATCTCGGCTCGGTCGCCGCCGTGCTGACCGAGGCGGGGGCCGAGATCGCCGAACAGGACGGCGCCCTATCCATCCGTCGGCTCGACGGGCTGCGCGGCGTGGACGCCATGACCGAGCCGTACCCGGGCTTCCCCACCGACATGCAGGCGCAGTTCATGGCCGTCATGGCGGTGGCCGAAGGCGCGGCGATGGTGACAGAGACTATTTTCGAGAACCGCTTCATGCACGTGCCCGAGCTGAACCGCATGGGCGCGCGCATCAACGTACACGGTGCCTCGGCGATCATCCGGGGCGTGTCCAGCCTGTCGGGCGCGCCGGTGATGGCGACCGATCTGCGCGCCTCGGTCTCGCTGGTGCTGGCCGGGTTGGCGGCGCGGGGGGAGACGGTGGTGAACCGTGTCTACCATCTGGACCGTGGCTATGAGGCGCTGGAGCACAAGCTGGCGGCGTGCGGCGCCGACATAGAACGCATCTCAGGCTAGCGCTTTCCGCGATCGGCCGGTTCTGCTAAGGCGCGGCTCTGTTCCCGGAGCCGCTATGACCGCGCCATTCCCGGCCGCCGCGCTGGCGCCGGAGATCGACACCCCCCTCATCCTCGCGCTGCCCAAGGGCCGCATATTGGACGAGTGCGCGCCGCTGCTGCATCGCACCGGCATCCGGCCGGCGCCGGACCTGCTGGACGATAACAGCCGCCGGCTGCGCTTCCCGACGGACGACCCGGCGCTCGACGTGGTCCGCGTGCGGCCGTTCGACGTGGCCACTTTCGTGGCCTTCGGCGGGGCCCATATCGGGATTTGCGGCGCCGACGTGCTGATGGAGTTCGACTATCCGGAGATTTACGCGCCGCTCGATCTCGGGATCGGGCGCTGCCGGGTGAGCGTCGCCGAGCCGGCCGAGACGGCGGGGCTCGATGACCCGGTGACTTGGTCGCGAGTGCGGGTGGCGACCAAATACCCCAACATCGCCCGCCGGCATTTTGCGAGTCGCGGCATCCAGGCGGAGATCGTGCATCTGAATGGCGCGATGGAGCTGGCGCCGGGCCTCGGCCTGTCCCGCCTGATCGTCGACCTTGTGCAGACCGGCAGCACGTTGCGCGCCAACGGGCTGCAGGAGACGGAGGTGATCGCCCAGGTCACCAGCCGGCTGATCGTCAACCGCACCGCGCTCAAGACCCGGCCGGAGGCCGTCGGCGCCCTGATCGCCCGCTTCCGTGCCGCCCAGGCGGCATGAGGCGGCTCTCGACGGCGGACCCCGGCTTTACCGAGGCGTTTCGCGCCCTGCTGCTCGAGGCGCGCGAGACTACGGCCAAGGTGGACGCCCCCGTCGCTGCCATCATCGCGGCCGTCCGCGAGCGCGGCGATGCGGCGGTCTGCGACTACACGCGGCAGTTTGACCGGCTCGATTTGCAGCCCCGCCAGCTCCGGATCGAGCAGGGCGAGATCGACGCGGCCGCCGCCAGCATCGAGCCCACATTGCTGGCCGCGCTCGACCTCGCCGCTGCGCGCATCGAGGCGTTTCACCGGGCGCAACTCCCGGGCGACCTGGAGATGCGCGATGAGGCTGGGTTGCGCATGGGGTTGCGCTGGTCGCCGCTCGACGCGGTCGGGCTCTACGTACCCGGCGGCAAGGCGGCCTATCCGTCCTCCGTGCTGATGAACGCGCTGCCGGCGCGGGTCGCAGGCGTCAGCCGGGTCGCGATGGTGGTGCCCAGTCCCGGCGGCGTGCTCAACCCGCTCGTGCTGGCCGCGGCGCGCCGGGCCGGCGTTTCGGAAATCTACCGGATCGGCGGCGCCCAGGCGATCGCCGCACTCGCTTATGGGACTGATTGCATCGCGCCGGTGGACCGCATCGTCGGACCCGGCAACGCCTATGTCGCAGAGGCCAAGCGGCAGGTGTTCGGCCGGGTCGGGATCGACGGCATCGCCGGCCCATCCGAAGTCGTGGTGCTCGCCGACGCGACGCAGAACCCCCGCCACGTCGCCATCGACCTGCTGGCGCAGGCCGAGCACGACGAGAGCGCGCAGAGCATTCTGATCACGACCGACGGCGCTTTCGCTGACGCCGTGGCCGATGCCGTGGGTTCGGAGCTCGCCGATTTGCCGCGCGCGGCCATCGCCGAGGCGAGCTGGCGGGACCATGGCTGCGTCATCGTCGCCCGCTCCTGGGACGAGGCGGCAGACTTGGTCAATCAACTAGCGCCCGAGCACCTGCAGATCATGGTCCCAGAGCCGCGGGATCTGTTCGCCCGCATCCGCCACGCCGGCGCGGCTTTCCTTGGACCGGCCTGCCCCGAGGCGGTCGGCGACTATGTGGCCGGGCCAAACCACGTGTTGCCAACCGGCCGCACCGCCCGCTTCGCCTCGGGCCTGTCCGTCTTCGATTTCCTCAAACGGACCACTTGGGTCGAGTCGGACGGCGCGGCCTTGCGCCGGGTTGGGCCCGCCGCGGTCGCGCTGGCCGAAGCGGAAGGGCTGACCGCGCACGCCCGAAGTATCAGCCTTCGCCTCAATGCAACTTGACCCGGAACACGCCCGTGCTCACATTCCGGCACGAAATCGACCACCCCGTCAACAAAGATAAGGAACCTGATGTCGAAAGAAGACATGATCGAATTCAGCGGCACCGTTATGGAACTGTTGCCCAATGCCATGTTTCGCGTGAAGCTTGATAACGAGCACAGCATTCTCGCGCACACCTCCGGTAAAATGCGCAAGAACCGCATCCGTGTTCTGGCCGGAGATCGTGTTAACGTCGAGATGACGCCCTATGACCTCTCCAAGGGCCGGATAACATTTCGCTTCAAGTAGTCGTTCCTCCGCTCGTTCTCGCCTCCGCCAGTCCTCGCCGCCTCGCCCTTCTGCAACAGATCGGCGTGATTCCCGACCGGGTCGTCTCGCCCGGGATCGACGAAACTCCCCATCGCGGCGAACTCCCTAGCGTGTACGCGCAGCGCATGGCGCGGGAAAAGGCCGCCAGCGTGACCGAGCCAGACGCCTTCGTCCTCGCTGCCGATACTGTGGTCGCCTTGGGCCGCCGCATCCTGCCCAAGCCCGCAGATGCGGACGCCGTCCGTTCCTGCCTCGCCATGCTGATGGGACGCCGCCATCAAGTGCTGACCGCGCTGGTGCTGGTTGCCCCCGGGGGCGCGGTGTCGGCGCGCTTGTCCACCACCGCCGTGGCTTTCGCGCGGCTCTCCGCCCCGCAGCTCGACGCCTATGCGCGGAGCGGAGAGGGGATTGGCAAGGCGGGCGGCTATGCGATCCAGGGCCGGGCCGCCGCCTTCACCCGGTTGTTGCTGGGCAGCTACTCCGGTGTCGTCGGCTTGCCGCTGTTCGAGGCCGCGCAGCTGCTGCGCGGGCGCGGCTACCCGGTCCCGTGACCCGCATCCTGGCGCTCTGCAGCCCTGGAGAGGTGCGCGTGGCGGTCGTGGCCGAGGGCGTGCTGCAGGATTACGCGATCTGGCGGCCGGGCCGGCCCGACGGGGTCGGCGACGTCTACCGCGGCCGGGTCGTGGCGCATGTTCCTGGCCTGGCCGGCGCGTTTATCGCCCTGCCCGATGGCGACGGCTTCCTGCCGGACAGCGGAGGGGGCGCCGACGCCGTCGAGGGCGCATTGTTCACCGTCCGCATCACCCGAGCCGCGCAGGGCGGCAAGGGCCCGCGCCTGACGGCGCGCACGGAACAGGAGCGCGGCCCGCCCGGGTTGGTCGCGCGCGGGCCAGGATCGCTCCTCGCCCTTGCCCTGCGCCGTCCCGAAGCCCCTGTCTACGCCGATGACCCGGCGATGGTGGCAACACTGCGTCCCGCCCTGCACGACCGCATCGCCTTTCGCGCTGGCTTGCTGGATGAAGAATTGGCCGAGCAGATCGAGGCGCTGACCCGGCCGGAGCTCGACCTGCCGGGTGGCATGCGCGCAACAATTCATCCCACGCCGGCACTGGTCGCGATCGACGTCGACACCGGGTCGGCCAGTGCGGGCCGCCTGCCCAAAGCGGCGTTGCAACTTGCGGCGAACCGGGCGGCGCTGCCCGAGCTTGCGCGCCAGATCCGGCTGCGCAATCTCTCTGGGGCAATCCTGATCGATCTGGCCGGGCTGAGCGTGAAACGCCGCGCCGCGCTGGGACCAGATCTCGTTGCGGCCTTGGCCACGGACCCTCTGCAGCCCCGTTTTCTGGGCTTCACCGGGCTTGGCCTCGCCGAGATCCTGCGCGCCCGCGTGCATCCGCCGCTCCACGAACTGCTTGCAGGCCCGCACGCGGCCGGGCTGGCCGCGTTGCGGCACATTCAGCGCGAAAGCGGTGCGGCGCCTCATCAGCAGTTGCAGCTTCGCGCCGCGCCCGACGTGCTCGCCGCGCTCGACGCAGACCCAGTGGCCAAGGCGGACCTTGCGCGCCGGAGCTTCCATCCCTTGATTAGCGTCCCGGACCCGGCGATGCCGCGATGGTCCTGGCATGTTGAGAGAGCTGACCGTGTCTGATTCCTGCCCGATCTGCGGCAAGCCGAGTGCGGCGACGCCGCGCCTACGCCCGTTCTGTTCACAGCGCTGTGCCGACGTGGATTTGGGCCGCTGGTTTACCGGCACCTACACCATTCCCGGCCCGCCGCCCGAGCTCGACGAGGACTCGCCCGAGAGCGAGCCTACGCCGTGCCCTTGATCCCGGCGCCGCGCTGGGCTAACCACCCCGTCTCGCCGGCGCCCAGGTAGCTCAGCTGGTAGAGCATGCGACTGAAAATCGCAGTGTCGGTGGTTCGACTCCGCCCCTGGGCACCATCTTTTCAATGAGTTGGATCTCGCCAACGCCGCTCAACGGCCTCCTGGGTAACGGCTTGGGTAACAGGCGCGAGTGCCGACCACTACTCACCCTTGGCTTAGATCACGACTGCGTGTCTCGGGAAGTTACTTACGTTCGCCTTACGGGCAGGGACGAAGGATAGCGCCGATTTGGTTCGGAGGCCCTTCCACCATGGTAGTGTTTGCGCATCTCTTGATTGCCGCCGGGTATCTGGCTCTGGTCCTGCACGAAGTGGGAGCTTGGTAAGTTCCCATCTTGTTCTCTGCCCCGGGGTAAATCCACCCTGCCTGGATGCATCCGCCGGACTTCAGCATGACGCATCGCCTGTCTGACTGGCCGGACTGTTGTTTGGAGGTTAAGCGCCCCTGCACGGGCCACGGCCATGTATCATGTCAGGACTGCTGAGGTCTTTCGCTCGTTCCCTGGCGGTGCGTTGCGAGGAGTGCGACATGAAGCGGCGCCACTTGAGCGTTGCGTAACGATCTGACCGTTAGTGGTGTGTGAGGTGTCAGGAAATTTTACGTTTGCGCTCGTTAAGAGAGGGCGAAAACCGCCTAGCACGTTGACATGGCCTCAATCCCCTTTCGGGGCACGATTTTTGCAATCGTTCTCACACACCGAACGGAGGGGAACATAATGAAAATTCTACGATCGTCACAAGTATCGCTGCTGGCGGTTGCGATCGCCGTCAGTGCCGGGCACGCTCACGCGATTACGATGACGGCGACGTACTACACAATTGGCGAAACCGACCAGGACATGAACCACCTCGCCACTGGCGTTTTCAATAACGAAGTTCAGAACATGCTGGGCATTGACGGTCTTCCAATCCTTAATACAACGACTTACGGGTGCACCACAAACTGCTTCACGGCAACTCCGCTGCCGCAGGATCTGACCGCAACTGGCGAGATCACGTGGTGGAGCCCGACGCTCAATAACGGGGGGACAGGTGGCACATCGGATGTAGTCCAGACTGGCTCTGCCGCCATAACTACGCCATTCAGCAATGGTAGTTTTTATCCGCCGAGCGGTTCTGGCTCAAACGACGCTTCCGGGTTTCAAGCAGCAGTGTTGTCGAGCACTCTGAACGTGCCAACGGCGGAGGCGATCAGCTTTAACGTAGGTGCTGACGACGACGCCTTCGTTTACTTGGACGGATCTCTCGTTTGCGACCTCGGCGGGGTGCATTCCGACTCTCCGGGAACCTGCACGTCCGGCACTCTGACGGCCGGCACCCACAATCTCGAACTGTTCTATGCCGATATTGAGGAAGTCGGGGCCGCGTTGACCTTTGATGTCACGACAGCAGGCGTGACCGGGACTGGGACCGGGACTGGGACATCTGTGCCTGAGCCAGCAACTCTGGCTTTGCTAGCTACGGCTCTCGGTGGTCTCGGCTTGGCTCGCCGCCGACGGGGGTAAGAATCCAAGCGCCTGGCTGGCAAGACCCTACAAGCAGGCAAAAACAAACAGGGGCGGCCCCGAAGGACCGCCCCTGCCATCAGAAGGTGGTCCAACTTGGACCACCCTCCCTCCGCCAACCGGGTCGAGGCTTGTCTCAGCTCATCTCACAAACGTGGCCGCCATGAACCAGAGGACGACGCACACCGCGGCAAGAAAGACGATGGCCACCACGATCACCACCACTACCTTGCCGACCACGGCCGCCACGCGGCACGCTCTCATGGCGCCTTGCCGGCCACCTCCATCGGTATGGGCCGGCGCCAGACCGTGACCAGCCCATCCCGCTCGGCTCGAAGCCGTCGAGAGGTGGGCAAATTTGCCCACCTTCCGCGGTCCACAAGCAACGGCTCGTCCTGATCCTCCTCCAGCTCGGCATCGTCGGGCTCGCCGGGCCGGCCATCGCTGTAAGCGGGCAAGCCGCCGCACTCGCCGGCCATGCAGCAGTCCTCCTCCGCCGCGAGGTCAGGATCCGGTGTGACCGCGTCCAGGCGGTCAATCAGCCGCTCGGCTAGGTCGGCCAGCGCCTCGACCGGAAGCCGCTCCAGCACGCTCAGGGCGCGGCCTACAGCCCGTCCATCGGGATAGGACATGGCTCATGCCTCCCCGATGGCGACAAGATGCCGCGACATGCCGGCCAGCACGCGGACGTGTGCAGCGCTCAGAATGGTGGCCAAGCCCTGGTAGCGCTCCGCCGTATCCTGTAGCACCCTGGCGAACTCGCACATGTCATCGAACGGCGCCTGGGCAGCGACGGCCGGCCCGAGTAGCGTCCGTGGTCGTGGTGGAAATTCGGAGCCCGTGAGGGTGTAGGCGGAGGTGGCCATCGGATCAGCTGGCTAAGGTGGAGTTGCGAGGCTCTATCCCGAACCGACGAGGACCCGATGACCGAGGACAGACTACCGCTGGCCGAGCTGCTGGCGAAAGCCGGAGATGCTGATTTCCTGCGCAGCGTCGCCGAAGCCGTCGTGCAATTGCTGATGGAGACCGACGTGGAAGGGATGATCGGCGCCGGTCGCCACGAACGCACCGGCGACCGGACGACCTACCGCAACGGCTATCGCGATCGGACGCTGGACACTCGGCTCGGGGCCCTTCAGCTCCGCATCCCGAAGCTGCGGCAGGGTAGCTACTTCCCGCCCTTCCTGGAGCCCCGCAAGACGTCCGAAAAGGCGCTGGTGGCGGTCATCCAGGAGGCCTGGATCAGCGGCGTGTCGACGCGGCGGGTGGACGACCTGGTGCAGGCGATGGGGTTGGCCGGGATCAGCAAAAGCACCGTCAGCAAGCTGTGCAAGGACATCGACGACCGCGTCGGCGCCTTCCTCGACCGCCCGCTCACCGGCGAGTGGCCATATCTATGGCTGGACGCCACCTACCTCAAGCAGCGCGAAGGCGGCCGCATCGTCTCCGTCGCGGCGATAATTGCCGTCGCTGCCAACACCGACGGCAAGCGTGAGATCGTCGGCCTGCACATCGGTCCATCCGAAGCCGAAACGTTCTGGGCGACCTTCCTCAAGAGCATGGTTCGTCGCGGTCTCCACGGCGTAAAGCTCGTCATCTCCGACGCGCACGAGGGCATGAAGGCGGCGATCCGCCGGGTGGTCGGCGCCTCCTGGCAAAGGTGTCGCGTTCATTGGATGCGCAACGCCCTCTCATACGTCCCCAAGGGCCAGCAGAGCATGGTCTCGGCCGCTCTGCGTCAGGCGTTCATCCAGCCGGACCGCGCCGCCGCCAGCCAGACGCTGCGCCATGTCGCGGACCAACTCCGGGCGAAGTGGCCAAAGCTCGGCGCGTTCATCGACGACAGTGAGGCCGACGTGCTGTCACACCTGGACTTCCCCGTTCAGCACCGGACCAAACTCCACTCGACAAATCCGCTTGAACGGCTGAACAAGGAGGTCAAACGCCGCGCCGATGTCGTCGGCATCTTCCCCAACGAGGGTGCGATCGTGAGGCTCATCAGCGCGGTGCTTCTGGAAGCCAACGACGAATGGCAGCTTCAGCACCGATACATGCAGACCGAAGCGATGGCCGAAATTACACCGCCGCTGCTCGACGCCGTGCCCACACAAATTTCCACCGCGGCCGCATGATCGATGGCCACCTCAGTTACACTCAAATTTCCACTACGTTGACGGACATGACCGACAGTTTTGCGGCCGAGTTAAGCTTGGCTCTGGTTGTCGTCAGGCCGCCAGTCTCTCCATCATGCCCGTCCCGTATGCCTCGTCACGCATGATCACCGAGGCCGATATCGTCGCATTCGCTGGGCTGTCCGGCGACTACAACGGGCTACACACCGATGCGAACTCGCCAAGACGACGATCCACGGCCAGCGCATCGCGCATGGCCTGCTCGTCCCCTCCAATCATCTCCGGACTGTCCACGCGGCTCCCGATGAAGGCAATGGAACCAACATCATCGGCCTTACCGAGCTGCGCTGCCGGTGGCTCAAGCTCTGCATGATCGACGATACGATCCGGGTCGAGCTTGAGGTCACCGGGGAAACAGAGTCGAACAAGCCCGATCGCGGCGCCGTCGTGCTGCGTCGGACCGCGATGAACCAGCGCTCCGGGACCGTAATGGAAAGCGACCGGCACCTCGTAATCAAGCGCGAAGCCGCGGGCTGAATGCACAGGGGGACGAAAGGCCCTCAGCTCCGGGTGGATCGTCTTTAAGCAGACCTCGTCTCGCAAGCGAAAAGTCGAGGGATCGGGGCCCACGCTCGCGTGTGTCTCCCCTCAATGTCTTCCGCAAGGGCCTCGCCGATCAAGCTTGGCCAGCTCACCTATGACGAAACGACCACCTGGGTCGACCGTAGGACCGGTGGGTCAGGTGCCGCAGGAGATCACCCGGATCATCGAGAGTGGGCGCTCGTTCGATCCCGCCGGGGGTCCGGTCACTCGGCAACGCCGGCGATCACTTGGGCATCGTCGGCCGAGGTCGATATCGTCCAACCGTATGCAGCGCGGGCGTGGCCGCCGCTGAGTCTGCCCTCGCCGACGTCACGAGCGATGGCGGCCGGACAGCGCCGGGCCGGGTTGCCCCAGCCGCCCCCACCCGCGGTCGTGTGTTGCCAGACAGTTCCTGTACCGATCTCCATCACCAGCTTGGAGGCGACTGTTTCGCTCTGTCCGTCGCTGGTGATCAACACGTTCTGCGATGTTGTGCCCGGTTCTCCGCCCGCGTATCCCCACGGCTGGATTGTGGCCCGGTCAGAGCGGATCTGCAGCACCGCGCGCCGGCCGAGGAACCGCAAGGTGCGGCGCACAGCGATGCCGCCACGGTGCTCGCCGGCGCCGCCCGTATCGGGCACGAAGCCGTACTGCTCGACCCGGATCGGGAACGTCGCCTCGATCAGCTCGCAGCTCGTATTCTTGGCGTTGACGATGGGTGCAGCGACGCCTTCGAGCCCGTCGGCACCGGGTCGCGCGCCGAAGGCGCCGGAGATCAGCTCCATAAACACGAACGGCGCGCCCGCAGCGTCCTCGCCGCCCACGGTGATCACCGCCGGGCCGCCGTCGCCGGCGGCTGGCACCCGGTCGGGCGCGATTGGCGCGAAGGCGCCGAGCAAGGCGTCGACCATCCGATAAGCCGTGACCGCGCGCGCCGCGCAGGCCGCGGGGAAGGCCATGTTCACGACGCTGCCCTCGGGTGCGATGAGTTTGATAAGGCGCAGGAAGCCGGCATTGTTTGGAATCTCGCTGCCGATGATCGCCTTGACCACGAACGCCACGACCGACCGCGCCATCGCCAACGGCGCGTTGATGGCGCTGCGCACCTGCGGGGCGCTGCCGGTCAGGTCGACGACGATGCCGTCCGCGCTGACGTCGACGCCGACCTGGACGCGCACCTTGCCGCCACCCACGCCGTCATCGTCGAGATAGTCGGTGAAGCTCGTGTGTCCATGCTGCAATGAGGCGATCGCCGCGCGCGACACCCGCTCGCCGTATTCGATCAACGCCTCCATGGCGCGCGCCAGGTTGGCGGTGCCCAGCCGCGCGCACAGCTCGCGCACCTGCATCTCGGCCCGGTTGCAGGCGGCCACCTCGGCGAACAGGTCGCCGATGACGATGTCGGGCTGGCGCACGTTGGCGCGGATCAGCTCCACCCAGTCCTGGTTCAGTACGCCGCCCGAGAACAGCTTGACGAGCGGAAGCCGCAAGCCCTCCTGATAGATCTCGGTGGAGTCGGCCGCATTCCCGCCCGGGACCCGGCCGCCGATATCGGCCATATGCGCGGTGGTCGCGGCGAAGCCGAAGAGCTCGCCAGCGATAAAGATTGGCCGGAACACGAAGATGTCCGGCAGATGCATGCCGCCCGAATAGGGGTCGTTGGTGATCAGCAGGTCGCCGGGGGCGAAACGGCCTTGGAAGCGCTCGATGACGACGGCCATCGCCGTGGGGATGGCGCCGAGATGGACGGCGATGCCGATGCCGCTCGTGACCAGCTCACCGCGTGCATTGCACAGCGCGACCGAGAAATCGTGCGAATCGCGCATGATGAGCGAGCGCGCCGTGCGCGCCAACGTCGCCGCCATCTCGTCCGTGATCGAGCTCAGGCTGTTTTTGACCAGCTCGAGCGTGGTCGCGTTGACGGTCTCAGCCACCTCTTCGGCAGGTGCTGCCGGTTCCGCCAAGGTAATGACGATGTTGCCGAAGCGGTCCCGCACCGCCGTGCAGCAAGGCGGGATCAGGATTGTGGTGTCGAGGTCCTCGAGGATGGCCGGACCGTGCAGGGTGGCGTCGCCGACGGCGGAGCGCGGCAGCACACGCGCAGGCTGCCAGCCCAACTCGGCGCCGAAATAGGCGCGTCGGACCAAAGTTGTGCCACTTTGGGCGGCCTGGCGGCCGATCTCGGCGTAGTCCGGCTTCGGCACGCTGCCGCGCCCGGTCACCCGCAGGCTGACGAGCTGCACGCGGGCGGCGTCCTCCTGGTAGCCATAGGCCCGCTCGTGCTCGCGCGAGAAGGCTTCGGCGACCGCTCGGATCGCGGCGAGGTCGACGGTTCCGTCCGGGATCGGCACGATCAGCTCGTCGGATTGGCCGAGATACTGCATTGCGGCCGAGCGCTCGAAAGAGATGCCCTCCGGCGTCATCCCTTCCCGCTCGAGTTCCTGACCAATCTCCGCCTGCATCTGCGCCAGCGCTGCGTTCGCTTCTGCCGCATCCTCGGCGTCCATGCTCGATACGGTCCGCAGCTTGGTGCGCGAGCGCACCCGCTGCACGTCCGCCACCAGCACGCCGAGGGCGCTGAACAGGCCGGGCGAGTTCGGCACCAGCACGCGCTGCACGCCCATAGCGGAAGCGAGCGCTGCGGCGTGCATGGGGCCGGCGCCGCCGAACGCGACCAGCAGGTAATCGCGCGCGTCGCGCCCGCGCTCGACGGTAACGGCACGGACCGCGCGGATCATGTTCGAAGTGGCAACGGCGAACACACCGTGCGCCGCTTGCTCCACCGAGAGCCCGGCCGGTCCGGCGACCTGCCGTTCAATGGCGGCGGCGGCGAGCCCGGCGTCGATCGGC
This sequence comes from Acetobacteraceae bacterium, assembly GCA_965276815.1. Lineage (GTDB taxonomy): Bacteria > Pseudomonadota > Alphaproteobacteria > Acetobacterales > Acetobacteraceae > JAVVHH01. The sequence goes on from CBDIBE010000009.1 coordinate 421,218, forward strand.
CGGACGCCGCCGGCGATGGCGGTAGGATTGAGATAGCCCAGCACGGCGTAGGCGTCGGTGACCGTCGGTTCGGTGCCGCCGAGCCCGTAGCACGCGGGACCCGGCGCGGCGCCCGCGCTGCGCGGCCCCACGCGGAGTGCACCGCCGGTATCGAGCCAGGCGATGCTGCCGCCGCCGGAGCCGACTTCCGCAATGTCGATCGACGGCACGCGGATGGCGTGGCCGGAGCCGCCAGTCCCGCTCATGCCGCCGCCGACCGTGTATTCGAGCGAGACGAACGGGCGGCCGTTCTCGATCAGCGAGCCCTTCGCCGTGGTGCCGCCCATGTCGAAGGCGATCAGGTTCGGCTCGCCGATCTGTTCGGCGAGGTAGCAGCAGGCGAGCACGCCGGCGGCCGGTCCGGATTCGACGATGTCCACCGGCCGCAGCCGGGAGCGGTTCGCCGAAGCGAGCCCGCCGTTAGACTGCATCACCATGACCTGCGCGCGACAGAAGGCGGCATCGAGCGCGTGCTCGAGATTGTCGAGGTAGGCCGATACGACAGGCATCAGGTAGGCGTTGATCGCGGTCGTGCTGGTCCGCTCGAACTCGCGGATCTCGGGCAGGATCTCGGCCGAGATGCAGACGGTCAAATGCGGGAACTCGGCGGCGGCGATCGTCTTGATCTGCTGCTCGTGCGCCGGATTGGCGTAGGCGTTCAGCAGGCAGACGGCGACGGCGACGACGCCCGCCCGGTCGAGCTGCTGCAGCCGGGTCCGCACTTCGGCCAGGTCGAGCGGGACCAGGATCTCGCCATTGGCGGCGACGCGCTCTTTGAGCGGCAGGCGACGGCCGCGCGGGATCAGCGGTGGCGGCTTGACCCAGCCGAGGTCGTGAATGTCGCCGCCCCACCGGCCCCGCCCGATCTCCAGCACGTCGATGAAGCCGTCCGTCGTAAGCAGGCCGACCGCGGGCCCGGTGCCCTCAAGCACGGCGTTGGTCGCCACCGTAGTGCCGTGGACGAAGCCCGTGATCCCCTCGCCGCTGAGTCCCTCGCCCTCGAGCACGGAGCCCAGCGCCTCGATGATCCCGCGCGAGAAATCATCGGGGGTGGAGAGGAACTTGCGGCGATGAATCCGCCCGCTCTCCTCGATGACGATCAGGTCGGTGAAGGTACCGCCGGTATCCACACCGACGCGGAAGCACTTGGCGGTCATGGGCCTACTCTGCGGCCGCCCGCTTGGCTTCACCGACCACCACGCCGGTGCCCTGCTCGAGCACCTCAACGATCCGCGTGAAGTCCTTATCGCCCAGCTCGGCGGCGCCGCGGGCCCAGACGGATTCGACCGCGCTCCCGATCTGGAACGGCATGCCGAGCCCTTCAGCGAGCGAGCGGCAGAGCTTGACGTCCTTATGCAGCAGCACCGCGCGGAAGCCGAAGTCGAAGCTGCGGTCCACCACGGAGCGGGGGAATTTGTCGGTGGTCGCTGTGTTGCGGCCGCTGCTGGCGTTCAGCACGTCCAGCATCGTTCGTGCGTCCAGCCCGGCCTTGACGCCGACGATCATCGCCTCGGCGGTGGCGGCCATGGCAGTCGCGCTCAGCAAGTTGTTGAGGACCTTCATCACCTGCCCCTGCCCGGCCTGGTCGCCAACGATGAAGACCTTGCCGATCACGTCGAGGGTCGGCCGCACCTGGGCGCAGGCCTGCTCCGGCCCGGCCACCATCACCGCGAGCGTGCCCTTCGCCGCCCCGGTGACGCCGCCGCTGACCGGGGCATCCACCAGCGTGATCCCCTTCTCCGCCAGGATCGGCGCCAAGGCCACGATCACGTCGCGTCCGGTGGTCGACAGGTCGACCACGATCTTCGCGCGGCTGCCGTGCACGATGCCTTCGGGGCCGGCGATGACGGCGCGCACGGCGTCGGGCACCGGCAGGCTGAGCAGGACGATGTCGGCCTGGTCCGCGACCTCTTTCGGCGAGGCCAGCACGGGCACGCCGAGCGACGCGGCTTTTTCGCGCTGCGCGTCGCTGACGACGAGCTGATGCCCTGCCTCGATGAGGCGCTTGGCCATGGGCAGCCCCATGTTGCCGATGCCGATGAAACCGATTGTGCTCATCCGCTTCTCCTCCTTCTGGCCTGCATCAGCGCATGACGAACGGGTTGGGCACATCGTTGCCCATGTCGATCCAGGTGCACTTCGTCTGCAGGTATTCGTAGATCATGTCGGACCCGCTCTCTCGGCCGATGCCGGAGCGCTTGTAGCCGCCGAACGGCGCCATGTAGCTGACCGCGCGGTAGGTGTTCACCCAGACCGTCCCGGCCTCGAGCCGCTTCGCCATGGTCAGGGCGCGGGCCATGGTCTCTGTCCATACCCCGGCGGCCAGCCCGTACGGGACGTCGTTGGCGATGCGCACGGCATCCTCGTCGTCCTCGAATGGCAGGATGGCGAGCACCGGGCCGAACACCTCCTCACGGGCGATGCGCATCTCGGGGGTGACGCCGGAGAAGATCGTCGGCTCGATGAACCAGCCCTCGCCGCACTCCGCCCGCGTCGCCTTGCTGCCGCCCAGCCGGCACTCTCCGCCCTCGCTGCGGGCGGATTCGATGAATTCGAGCACGCGGTCGAATTGTGGGCGGGTCGTCACCGGCCCGACCTGGGTATCGAGATCGCTGGGGTCGCCCATCCGGGCCGTCTTGGCGAACGCGACGACCCGGTCGACGAACTCGTCATGGATCGACCGCTGCACCAGCAGCCGCGACCCGGCGATGCAGGTCTGCCCCGTCGCCGCAAAGATGCCGGAGATCACGCCCTTCACCGCGTTGTCCAGCTTGGCGTCGGCGAAGACGATGTTGGGCGACTTGCCGCCCAGCTCGAGCGTCACCCGCTTCAGCCCTCGGGCCGCCATCTCGTAGACACGCTGCCCCGTGCGCTCGCCGCCGGTGAACGCGACCTTGGCCACTTTCGGGTGCGTCACCAGGGCCTCGCCGATCTCCGCGCCGAACCCGGTCACGACGTTGACCACCCCCGGCGGGAACCCGGCCTCTTCCACCAGGCGCACGAACTCGAGCGCCGAGACCGAGGCGAACTCAGACGGCTTCCATACCACCGTGTTCCCCGCGGCCAAGGCCGGCGCGAGCTTCCAGGCGGCGAGCAGCAGCGGCGAGTTCCACGGCGTGATCATGGCAACGACGCCGAGCGGCTCGTGCTCGGTAAAGGTGAACATGCGCGGCTTGTCGATCGGGATCACCGAGCCTTCGATCTTGTCCGCGAGCCCGGCGTAGTAGTGGAACCACTGCGGGATGTAGCGGACCTGGCCCAGCATCTCGGCCAACAGCTTACCGTTGTCGCGGGTCTCAATGCGGCCGAGCCGTTCGGCGTTGTCGGCGATCAGGTCGGCGAGCCGCCGCAGCAGCTGGCCGCGGCCGGAGGCGTTGATGCCGCGCCAGGCCTCACCGGTAAAGGCACGGTGTGCGGCCTCCACCGCCTGTTCGGCATCCGCCGCACCGCCCTGCGCGACCATGGCCCAGGGCCGGCCGAGATAGGGGTCGAACGACTCGAAATACTGGCCGCTCGCCGGTTTCTGCGCCGCGCCGTGGATGTAAAGATCGTGTTGCGGCAGGCTGCTCATGGCGCCTTGGCCTCCACCTCGCGGAACACCTCCTGCGCCACCCGGAACGCATCCACCGCCGCCGGCACGCCGGCGTAGATTCCGGCCTGCAGGATCGCCTCGCGAACCTCGACCTTGCTGCAGCCGTTACGGATCGCACCGTGCAGATGCAGCTTCAGCTCGTGCGGGCGGTTCAGCGCCGTCAGCATCACCACGTTGAGCAGGCTACGCGTGCTGCGCGACAGGCCCTCCCGACCCCAGACGGCGCCCCAGCAATAGGCCGTGACCAGGTCCTGGAGAGGCTTGGTCAGCTCGTCGGCGGCGGCGATGGATTTCTCCACATACTCCGCGCCCACCACCTGCTTGCGGATCTCGAGGCCGCGTTCGTACATTTCGTCCATGATTCCCTCGCTCACTTCTTGGGCCAAATCGGTTTGGTAACGGCGCCGTTGGTCGGATAGACGGCCACCGGGCTGCCATCCTGCCATTGCACGACCATGATCCCGGCGCCGTCGCGGCGGCCGGACGCGTCGAATTGCAGGCGATCGCCCGCGTAGTAGTCCGCAATGCCGCTGCTGAGGTCCATGTGTCGGATTGCTTCGGCGATCGCTTCGCGGTTCGTCGACTTTGCGGTCTCGGCCGCTTGCTTGAAGACCCACATGTCGCCGTAGGTGACCAGGCTGTCCTGGCCCATCCAGGGCTGGCCAGTCTGCTTCTCGAACCGCTTGGCCAGGTCCTGCAAATCCTTGCCTGGCCAGTCCATGACGATGACCATGACGCCTTCGAGCAGCTTCGGGTCGATGGATTTCGGCAGCTCCGGGTCGGTCAACGATGACCCCTGGCTCACCACCGGGATGCGGCCTTCGCCGAGGTGAAACTCCTGCAGCTTCTCGAAGAACAGCTTGTCGTCGGAAACCGCGGTGGGCACGAAAAACAGCAAGTCAGGCTTGGCGCGACGCACCCGCTCGACCAGCGGTGTCGCATCGGTGAGCGGCGGCGTGTAGGTCATGTCGAGCACGACCTCGAGCCCGACCTTGGCGAAGCCGCCGTCGCGCATCGGCTTGGCGAACGCCATCGGCGATGCCGTGTTGTCAGTGATGATCGCGACCGTCTTCGGCGGCTTGCCCGCGACCTCGCCGAGCTTGATCAGCGCAGGCACGACCGCCGCACCCTGCATGCTACCCGGGTAGGTCGTCTGAAAGATGTATTTGTAGCCGCGCGTGGTGATCGCGTCGGCCGCGGAGACCGTCAGCCACGGCAGGTGCGCCTGCTCGGTCACCTCGGTCACCGCGATGGTAAACGAGCTGAGCCAGGCGCCGGTGCCGCCGGCCAGGTCGGGGTTGTCGGCGACGAGCTGCTTGGCCGCGTTGACCGCCGTTTCCGTGCTCGCCCCGGCATCGGCGGTGATCAGCCGCATCTTCGCGCCGCCGAGGGACTGGATGCCGCCCTGGGCGTTGATGTCGTCCACCGCCATGTTCGCGCCGAGCAGCATCAGCCGTCCCTGCTGAGCCCACGGACCCGATAGCGGCGCCAGCAGCGCCACGGTGAGATCGGGCGACGCCGCGGCGCTGGGCCGGACGCCAAGGGCCAGGGTGGCGGCTCCGAGGCCGCCGAGAACATGCCGTCTGAGCATCCGTTTCCCTTCCATTGTTATAGGCCGAAATAGGCTTCACGCACGGCGCTGCTGCCCAGCAGGGCGTCGCGCGTGCCTTGGTGCACGATCGATCCGGTCTCGAGGACGTAGCCATAGTCGCAGCACTCGACCGCATCGGCCGTGCGCTGCTCGACCAGCAGCACCGTGAGCCCGTCTTCGCGGCAGAGCGAGGCGACGCGGGCGAAGATGTCGTCCACGATGACGGGGGCGAGGCCCATCGAGGGCTCGTCCAGCATCAGCAGCTCCGGATCCGATGCGAGGCCGCGGCCGATCGCCAGCATCTGCTGCTGGCCGCCCGAGAGCATGCCCGCGAGCTGCAAGCGGCGTTCGGCCAAGACCGGGAACAGGGCGAAAACGCGGTCCTGCAACTGCCGCCGGCGGCCGCGCGCCCGCGGCGGATACGATCCCATCTCGAGGTTTTCGAGCACCGTCAGCGACGGGAACACCTGCCGCCCCTCCGGCACGTGCGCCAGGCCGAGCTGCGCCCGTTCGGCCGGCTTGCGGCGAAGCAGGTCCTCGCCGCGGTAGCTGATCGCGCCCGCGTCCGGGACGGTGACGCCGGCGATGGTCCGGAACAGCGTGGACTTGCCCGCGCCGTTTGCGCCGATCACCGAGATGAACCCGCCCTGGGGTACCCGGATCGACACATCGGACAGCGCGCGCAAGCCGTCATAGGAGACGCCGAGGCCTTCGATCTCAAGCAGGGACATGGTGCCGCCGCCCCAGATAGGCCTCGATCACGATCGGGTCCTGCATCACGTGATGTGGCGCACCGGCCGAAATGCGTGCGCCCCGGTCGAGCACGACGAAGCGCTCCACCAGTCCGGTCATGGCATGGATCGTGTGGTCGATGATGCAGATGGCCACACCGGACGCGTTCACGTCCTGCAGCACGCGCAGCAGCTCGCCGATTTCCGGGCCGCCGAGCCCCGCCAACGGTTCGTCGAGCAGGATCAGCGCCGGGTCGGCGGCGAGCGCGCGGGCGATCTCCATCAGGCGGAGGTCGCGCATCACCAAGCTGCCCGCCTGCGCCCCGGCGCGGTCGGCAAGCCCGGTGCGGTCGAGGGCGGACCAGCCGCGCCGAACCGCTTCGGCCTCGTTCGCCGAGACGCCGAGCGCGCCGGCGACGACGTTGTCCAGCACGCAGAGCCGGGCGAAGGCGCGCGGGGTCTGGAAGGTGCGGCCCATGCCGAAACGGCAGATCTGGTACGGCTCCAACCCGGTGACGACCCGGCCGCCGAACCGTACCTCGCCGGCATCCGGGCGTGCGAACCCGCTCAGCAGGTTGAACAGCGTGGTCTTTCCCGCGCCGTTCGGCCCGATGATGCCGACCAGCTCGCCGGGCTCGATCGTGAGCGAAACGTCGGCAATCGCCTGCAATCCGCCGAACCGCTTGCTCAGGCCCTCGATCGCGAGCAGCGGTCCCGGCCCGGCAACGCGGCCGGGCATCGCCACCGCGTCCAGCGCGGGGCGCAGTATCGGCTTCGGCTTGCGCCGCAGCAGGTCTTGGGCAAGCCAGAACAAACCCTCCGGGGCCCCCAATGTCACCACCACGATCGCGACACCCAGGATGAGGCCCTGCAGTCCCGGCAGGATGCTGCCGAACACGCCGTTGAGCAGCGTCGCCAGTGGGATCAGCACCGCAGCCCCGATCACCGGGCCCCAGAGCGTGGCCCCGCCACCGAACATGGTCAGCACCAGCGCCTGCGCCGACACCTCGAGGCCGAACACGCCGCCCGGCGTCACCACGACCAGCAGCACCGCGTAGAGGCCGCCGGCAACCGCCGCGATCGCCCCGCTGATGGTCAGCGCCTGCAGCTTGACGCTGCGCGCATTGATGCCGGCCGCCTCGGCCGCATGCTCATCCTCGCGGATCGCCACCAGCGCGAGGCCCATCGGCGCCCGCTCTACCAGCCAGGCGATGACCAAGGCCGCCGCCATGAACAGCAATGTTGTGAAGGTCTGCCCGCGCGGATCCTGCCAATGCAGATTGAGCAGGCTCGAACGCTGCCCGATCGGCAGGACCACCTCTTGGAAGCCCAACCAGTTCATCACGTTGAGCAAGGCGAGCGGGTAAGCCAGCATCGCCAGCGCAAAATAGTGCCCGCGTAGGCGCAAAGTGATTCCGCCGATCAGCGCCCCTGCACCAGCCCCGGCCAGTGCCGCCAAACCCAAGCCGGCCAGCGGCGGAATGCCGAACTGCTCGAACCCGATCCCGACCACATAGGCGCCGATCCCGAAGAACGCCGCGTGCCCGAACGAGACCAGCCCGCCATAGCCGCTGATCAGGTTCCAGCCGATGGCCAGCACGGCCCAGACAGGAACCAGCGCCAGCACCGATTGGTAGTAGCTGTTGCGCACGAGCAGCGCGAGCACGGCGTAGGCCAGCGTGAAGGCGGCGATGCCCCACAGCGACGTTGCGGCTCCGGGGCGGCGCACGCTCAGGTTCGTTCCGTCACGCGGCCGAACAGGCCTTGCGGGCGCAGCACCAGCAGGCCCAGGAACACTATGAACACGGCGGTGTCTTCGAGCTGCAACGGCAGCACCAACGACGACATCTGCTGCACCACGCCGATGACGAGGCCGCCCCAGAACGCCCCTTGCAGCCGCCCAAGCCCACCGAGCACCACGCCCGCATACATGACCACGATGAAGTCGAGCCCGATGGTCGGCTGCACCGGCAGGTAGGTCGCGACCAAGCCGCCGGCGATCGCCGTCACACCGCAGCCCAGGCCGAACGCGATGCCGTGGATCCGCGTGACGTCGATGCCGACATAGCCGGCCGCCTCGCGGTTGTCGGACGCGGCGCGCAGCGCCTTGCCCGTGAGCGTGCGGTTGACGAAGGCGAGCAGCAGGAATGACACGAGCACGCTGACCCCGGCTGCGGCGAGGCGCGCGTGATTGACGAAGATCAGGATATCGTCGCCCAGCCCGATCTCCCACGCCTGGCTGGCCGCCGGCAGGGAGATGGCGCGCGGCTCGGCCCCGAACAGGAGCAGCGCGCCGTTCTGCAAGATCAGAGTGAGGCCTAGTGTCAGGATAAGCTGTGAGTAGTGCGAGGCCGGGGTCCGCCGATTGCGCCGCCCGGCTCCGGCCGGGGCCAGCAGCACCCGGTGGATGACGAAGCCGAGCACGAACACGACGGGCCCGCACAAGACGGCGACGGCATAAGGGCCGAGTTCACCACCCAGCGCGGTCTGCAACCCGAACGCGCCTAGGACATACAGGCTGAGATACATGCCCAGCATCAGAAACTCGCCCTGGGCGAAGTTGATGACGCGCATGATGCCGAAGATCAGGCCGAGGCCGCTACACATCAGCCCATAAACGCAACCGACCAGCAGCCCGGTGACGAGCGCCTGCAGCACACTCTCGGTCAGGCCGGCCCAATCCATCAGCCGCCCAGCGCTCCGACCCAGCGCATCTTACCTCCCGGTCGTTTTAATTATCATCACGCTAAAGCTGGACACCGATCGTCGTCCACCGATTATTCTGGACCGAAATCGATCAGGATTGGTTATTAGTAAGATGAACCTCTCGGCGCTGGAGACATTCTACTGGATCGTCCAGCTCGGGACGTTCCACGGGGCCGCGGCGAAGCTCAACGTCAGCCAACCCGCGGTCTCCGCGCGCATCCGCGAGCTAGAAGCGAGCCTGGGCCTGTCGTTGTTCGACCGAGTCGGCCGGTCCGTCCGGCTCACGCCGCATGGCCGCAAGGTGTTCGAACAGGCCGAGCGAATCCTGGGCGGCGTGCAGGAGCTGCTGAAGCAGGCGGGGACCAGCCCGGCGGTCAGCGGTGTGGTGCGGATCGGCGCCGGCGAGCTGCTTACCCGCCTCTGGCTGCCACCGATGTTGACCAAGCTGCAGGAGCGCTATCCCGGCCTGCAGCTCGATGTCGAGGTCGACGTCACGGCCAACCTGCGCCAGAAGCTGCAGCAGGGCGAGGTCGACATCGCCTTCCTGGCCGGGCCGATCCAGGATCCCGAGCTCGACGTCCATCCGCTGATGCAGATGGAGATGTGCTGGGTCGGCGCGCCGCCGCTGATCCGGCCGGGCCAGCGCATCAGGCCGGCCGAGCTGGCGGGGCTGCCGGTGATCACGCTGTCCCGGGTCTCCTACATGCACGCGCTGACGCTGGCATGGCTTGGCGCGCAGGATTTACAGCCGCGTCGGCTGCACGTCTGCAACTCGGTGGCGCTGCTGGTGAGCTTGATCGCGCTCGGCGCCGGCGTCTCGATCCTGCCGGACATGTTGGTAACGCCGGAATCCGGCCTGGTCCGGATCGCGCAGCGCCGGAAAGTGCCGCGGATGGGCCTGTTCAGCGTGCTGCACTCGCGCAACCATGGCCGCCCGGCCGAGCTGGTGAACGAACTGGCGCTCGAATACGCGAGGGCCAGGGAGACCGGATAACGCCTATTTGCCCGCCATGTCGCCGAGCAGCTTGCAGGCACTCTCGCTCAGCGGGCGGATCGCGTCGGCGACCGGGATCGTGCGCACCAGGTCGTACAGGTCCCACTCGCTCTTGGACTCCGATGGCGACTTGACCCGGAACACGTACATATCGTGCAGCTTGCGGCCGTCCGCGCGGATCGAGCCCTTGCCGAACAGGTCGTCGTCGGTCGGCGTCGCCTTCATGGCGGCCACCACAGCGCGCCCGTCATGATAGTCCGGCACGCGGTCGATCACGCGCAGGTAGTCGAGGGTCGAGGCGTACACGCCGGCTTGGATCATGCTCGGGCGCGCACCCCCGGTGCGCTCGGCGAAACGGGCCGACCAGGCGCGCGTCTTGTCGTTCAAGTCCCAATAGAATGGGGAGGCGAGCAGCATCCCTTGGGATTGCGCCAGGCCGACGGAATGAATGTCGGTCACGAACACCATCAGGCCGGCGACCTTCTGGCCGTTCTTGGCCAGGCCGAACTCCGACGCGCCCTTGATCGCGTTGATCGCGTCCTTGCCCGCATTGGCGAGTGCCACGATGTCCGCCTTCGACGCGGCGGCCTGCAGCAGATAGGTGCTGAAATCATCGGTGCCGACGGGATGGTCGACCTCGCCCACGCTCTTGCCGCCGAACCGTTCGATCTCGGCCGTGACGTCATGGGCGAGGGTGTGGCCGAAGGAGTAGTCGGCCACCAGGAAGAACCAGGTCTTGCCGCCGGAACCGACGATGGATTGGCTGAGCGCGTGCGCCAGCGACCAGGTGTCGAAGGTCCATTGGATCGTGTTCGGCGAGCACTGGGCGTTGGTCAGTTCCGACGACCCGGCGCCAGAGATCAGCAGCACCTTGTTGTTCTGCCGGGCCAACTGATTGATCGCCAGCGCGATCGTGGTGTTGGGCACGTCGATGATCGCATCGACATGGTCGGTGTCGATCCATTGGCGCACGATGGCGCTGCCGACGTCCGGCTTGTTCAGGTGGTCGCCGGTCAGCAATTGCACGTCGACGTTCGGATGGTCCTTGCGAAAATCCTCGATCGCGAGCTGCGCGGCGACGACCGAGCCACGACCGGAGAAGTCGGAGAACACGCCGGACATATCAGTAAGCAGGCCAAGCTTGACCGTCTTGTCGGCTGCCCGCACGGCGGGGACGACGAGCAACAAAAGGGCGGCGGCCAACATTATGCGGCGAAGCTGGTGCATCGTCCGTTTCCCTCCCGTTGTGGCGCTCAAACCGGGTCCCAGGTGAAAACGTCCTGCGACCGGTCGAGCGGATAGAAGTGCGATTTGAGCGCCGGGATCGCCCGGTCCGCAATCGTCTCGACGGTCCAGCCATCGGAGGCGTGCACCGAGCGTTGGGGACGGCTCTGCGACATGAGGAAGATCTCGTTGGCCCGGACCGCGAAGATCTGGCCGGTGACTTCGCGGGCGCGGTCGCTCACGAGGTAGGCGGCGAGCGGGGCGATCTTCGCGCTCTCCATCGTCTTCAGCCGCTCGACGCGCGCCTTCTGCTCCTCCGTCTCGGTCGGGATGGAGCCGATCATGCGGCTCCAGGCGAACGGGAAATGCAGTTCGACCGGACGGAGAACCGGGCCATATCCATCGCGTTGCACTTCGACATCGCCGCGATCAGCCGCGGCGTCCGGTGGTCGATGGGTTTGTGGAAAGGATGGCCGATGCCGGGCACGATCGCCTTTATGGCCGTGAACCCGGCGACGATGGTGCGCGCCAACTCATCGAGATCCGCGGCAGCCTTCGGTCCGGCAGGGCCTCGGACAGCATCTTCGCGCTGCCCTCGACGCGGCCGACGAACACCGACCCCAGCCCGCACAAGCCGGCCGCCACGGCGGCCTGCATCGCCTCCGGCGCGCCAAGATAGGTGAGCCGGGCGACGAGCGTGCTGGGGGTCAGCCCATGCTCGACCAGCGTCACGAGCATGGCGTTAAACATGCGGGATTCGTCTTGCGTCGGCGTGCGCCGGGTCAACTCGAGGAAGGCCATGTCGCCGACGCTCAGATGACCCAGTATCTCATCGGGCAGGCTGCGCCCGAATAGGGTGATCGAGTCCGGCGTGCTCCAGCCGACGTCGGTGCGGTATTGTTTCACTGGGGACCTCTCAGCGGTTGGCATCACGCCTCCTCCTGAACCATGCGCCGCACCACCGCGTCATACAGCAGGCCGACCGGAAGCTGCAGCAGCTCGGGCGGCAGCGCGCGCAACACCTCGCTCACGCGCCGGTTCAACAGGCTGCCGACGTGATGCGTGCGCCTGGCGTCCCGGGCGCGCGCCCAGCGTTCCGTCTGCTTCGCCCAGGCCTGATGCCGGTCGATCGCGTCGCTGAGGGATTGCACGCTGGCCGGGTCGGTGATCGAGGTCGAGACGATCGGAGGATCCCACCCATCCGCGGCCACCGTGCGGTATTTGAAGGTGCCCCGCAGGTCGGCCGCCAGTTGCCGTGCCCCGGGCTGATCGGCCTTGTTGATGACGTAGACATCGGCCTTTTCGAGGATGCCGCTCTTCATGGCCTGGATCTGGTCGCCGGCGCCGGGTGGCAGCACAACCAGCATCGTGTCCACGAGCGCGCCGATCGCGTACTCCACCTGCCCGACGCCCACGGTCTCGATCAGGGCTTCGGCAAAGCCGAACCCGTCCAATGCGGCCAGGATGTCCGGCAGGTTGTCGGCCAATCCGTCTAGGCTCGCACGGGTTGCCAGGGAACGGATGTAGATGCGCGGGTCGGTCGCCAGCTCCTCCATGCGGATGCGGTCGCCCAGGATGGCGCCCCCGCTCACCGGGCTGGTCGGATCGATGGCGATGATGGCGAGGTCGCCGCCGTCCTGCAGCCGCCGCGGCGCGAGCTTGGCCAGGAGGCTGCTCTTCCCCGCGCCCGGCGGCCCGGTCACCCCGACCCGGCGGCAGCGCCCCATCCCCTCCGCATGCGTCATCGCCAACGCGTCCGCCACGGTGGCGTCGGCCAACCGGGTCAACAACCGCGAGAAGCTCCGCCGCTCGACGGGCGTCATCCGGCGCGGCGTTCGAGCAGGGTCTCGGTGTGCTCGCCGAGCAGCGGCGGCGGCTGGTTCTGCATCTCGGTCCCGGTCTTGATCGGGTTGCCGACCACCCGGATCACGCCGTCCTCGGTCGGAATCTCGGCAAGCATCGCCCGCGCCCGCGTTTGCTCGCTTGCCAAGGCGTGCTCGAGCGTCTCCACGCTGGCGGCGACGACGCCCACAGGCGTCAGTCGGCGGACCCATTCCTCCGTGTCCCGCTCGCGCAGTACGGCGGCGACGGCGGCCACGACCGTATCGCGGTTCGCGCCCCGCGCCGCCATCGTGGCGAACGCCGGGTCGGCAATCCACTCGGTGCGGCCGACCTCGTTGCAGAAGCGCTGCCAAAAATCGTCATGGCTGATGAACAGCGACAGCCATCCGTCTGCTGTCTGGAACACTTGCGCCGGGACGATGTAGGGGTGGGCTGATCCGGCGTAGCGCCGCATTTTTTCACCCGCGTTCAGCGAGGCCGAGGCCAGGTAGTTCAGTTGCGACAGCATCACGTCGTACATCGCGACGTCCACCTGACCGCCTTTGCCTTCGATGATTTTCGCCAGCAGCCCCACCGCGGCCATCAGGCCGGTGGAGTTGTCGACGGCGGAGTACCCCGCCTTGGTCGGCGGCGCGCCAGGGTCGCCGGTCAGCTCCATCACCCCGGTCATCGCCTGGATCACGTAATCGTAGGCCGGCCGTTCGGCGAAGGGGCTCTCCAGCCCGAACCCGGTCAGGGCCACGCAGACCAGGCGCGGGTTCACCTCGCGCAACGCGGCGTAGGTGAGGCCGAGCTTGCGGATGGCCGACGGGCGCAGATTCACCAACAAGGCATGCGCGGTGCGGCAGAGCGCGTGCAGTTCGGCCTGCCCGTCCGGGCTCGCCATGTCGATGACGACGCTGCGCTTGTTGCGGTTCAGGCTGGCGAAGTAGGCGTTGTGCTTGCCGATCCAGTGCGGGCTCACCCGGCGCGCGATGTCGCCCGTTGCCGGCTCGATCTTGATCACGTCGGCGCCGAGATCGGCCAGCACCAGGCCGCTATAGGGGCCCGCCAGCATGTGCCCGACCTCGAGCACGCGGATCCCATGCAGGGGTCCGCTCAAGCCAGGCTCTCCGCGAGCGCGGCGACGACGTCCGGCAGCTTCATCTCGCTGGTGAAGATGCGCGAAACCCCCATAGCCAGCAGCTCCTTCTGGTCCTCGATGGGGATCGTGCCGCCGACGAAGATCGGGATGTCGCTGCCGCCGAGCGTCTTCAGGCTCGCCATGGTTTCGGCCACGAGCTCGCGATGGCTGCCGGAGAGGATGCTGAGGCCGACGGCATGGACGTCCTCGTCGACGGCGATGCGGGCGATGTAGTCGGGCGTCTTGCGCAGCCCCGTGTAGATGACCTCGGCGCCGGCGTCGCGCAGCGCGAGGGCAATGATCTTGGCGCCGATATCGTGCCCGTCGAGGCCGGGCTTGGCGACCAGGATGCGCTTGCCTTTCAGCGGCGGCGGTACCGTGGCGCTCACAGCCGGATCGGCTCCTGGAAGTCGCCCCAATGGCGTTTCAGCTCGCTGACCATCTCGCCCACCGTCGCATAGGCGTGGCAGCACTCGACGAGATAGGCCAGCAGGTTCTCGCGGTCCTTTTCCGCCGCCTCCGACAGATGGCGCAGCGAGGTCTCGACGGAAGCCGCGTTCCGGCGGTCGCGCAAGGCCTCGAACTTCTCCGTGACCCGGCGCGCGGCGGCCGGGTCGATGCGGAACACCTCGCCCACGGCCGCGTCACCGCCCTTTTCGAACGCGTTGACGCCGACGACGATGTTCCGCCGGCTGTCGACGTTCTCCTTCCGCTCGAGCGCTCGTTCCGCGAGCCGCGCCTGCAGCCAGCCATCCTCAATCGCCTTGACCACGCCGCCATACTCGTCGATTTCAGCCATGACCTTCTCGATCTCGGCTTCCATGCGATCGGTCAGGAACTCGACGAGGTGACTGCCGCCGAGCGGATCGACCGATTTGGAGATGCCGCTCTCGAACGCGATGACTTGTTGCGTGCGCAGGGCGAGTTCGGCGGAAAACTCGGTCGGGATCTGGGTGGCCTCGTCGAAGGCGGCGGTGAAGATCGACTGCGCGCCGCCCATCACCGCCGCCATGGTCTCGACGGCGACGCGCATGACGTTGTTGTACGGCTGCGCTGCGGTCAGCGACGAGCCGCCGCAGACCACGCCAAAGCGGAATTGCAGCGCCTTCGGGTCGGTGGCGCCGTAGCGTTCCTTCAGCAGCCGGGCCCAGAGCCGGCGGCCCGCGCGGAACTTGCAGACCTCCTCGAAGAAATCCATGTGGACGTAGAAGAAGAAGCTCAGCCGTTTGGCGAACTTCTCGACATTGCCGCCTCTGGCGATCAGCTCGTCCACATAGGCGAGCCCGTTGGCCAGCGTATAGGCCATCTCCTCGACCGCGGTGCAGCCGGCATCGCGGACATGGGCGCCGGCGATCGAGATCGGATTGAACCGCGGCGTCACCTCGTTGGCGTAGAGGATGGAATCCGCGATCAGCCGCATCGATGGCCGGACCGGGAAAATCCAGGTGCCGCGGGCGACGTATTCCTTCAGGATGTCGTTCTGGATCGTGCCGGTAAGCTTGGCACGGGGCACGCCCTGCTTGTCGGCGCAGGCGATGTACATGGCGTAGATGATGGCCGCCGTGCCGTTGATCGTGAACGAGGTGGAGATGCCGCCGAGGTCGATCCCGTCGAACAGCGTCTCCATTTCCGACAGGTTGGAGAGCGACACGCCGACCTTGCCGACCTCGGGCCGGGCCATCGGGTCGGTGGGGTCGTAGCCGCACTGGGTCGGCAGGTCGAGCGCCACGGAGAGCCCGGTCTGGCCGCCGGCGAGCAGGAATTTGTAGCGCTGGTTGGACTCCTCCGAGGTGCCAAAGCCGGAATACTGGCGCATGGTCCAGAGGCGGCCGCGGTATCCGTCGGGGAAGATGCCGCGGGTGAACGGGTACTGGCCGGGCCGCTCGTCGTCGCGCGGCGCATGGTCCGCGGCGGTTGCCACCTCCGGGAGCGGGATGCCCGAATAGGTGACCGGCTCAGGGGGCGGCAGCGAGGGCTCGAGTTCGGTGCTCACGAACGTCTTTTCCGCAGCAGACATCAGCTGTTTCCTCCGCGCCGGTTGAACCGGGTTTCGACGGCTTGCCAGTGGTCGGGATGGACCCACGTCTGCGCGAAGGCCCGCGTCTCGATGTCGGTCATATCGGAAGCGGGCAGGCCGCGGCGATAGGCGATCGCCAACGATTTGAACGCTTCAGCGACCTGCCGCGGCCGGGTCGCGAGCGGGGCCACGAATGCGGCCAGGGCGGACGCGAACGCCTCGCCGTCGGGGGCGACGGCATCGATCAGCCCGAGGCTCAATGCCCGCTCCGGGCCCAGTGGTTCAGCGGTCGCGAGCAGCAGCAGGGCGCGCGATGGCCCGACGAGGCGGAACAGGTCCGTGCCCCCGCCCCATGCGGTCGAGATGTTCAGCGTCGCCTGCAAGAAGCCGATGCGCGCGTGCGACGCCGCGATCCGCAGGTCGCAGGCCACCGCAAGCTCCGCGCCGCCGCCCAGCGCATCGCCGTTCAGCGCCGCGACGACCGGGACCGGGAAACGCCGGATGGTGTCGAACGCGGCGCGCGTGTCCTCGGCGAAGGCCAGGGTCTCCGCCTCCTCGCGCAGCGCACTGAGCTCCCTGACGTCACCGCCGGAGGCGAATGCCTTGTCGCCTTCCCCTGTCAGCACGGCGACGGCGAAGTCCTCCCGGTCACGCCAGTGGGTGAAGGTCTCTCCCAGGGCTGCAATGAGCGGGCGGCTCAGCGCGTTGCGCTTTTCCGGGCGCCGCAGGGTTACCGTGAGCACGCCGCCATCGACCGTCGCGCCGACAAGATCGCTCACGGGCTCAGTCTCACGCGCATGGGGGCGTTTTTCATTTCTGAATGGCGGCGTCAAGCGTCCGTGGTATCGGCGTCGCCTCGCATCCAGCGGCTCTAGCGCGTTTTCCGCGTGAAGCGTTGCCGCGATGTCCGCCTCCGACTGCGCCTGCAGCGGCCCGGCGACTGCGAGGTTTCGTGCGGTTCCGTCGCCGACGAAGACGTGATCGAACTCGTCCGCCCGCACCCGGGGTTCACTGGGCTCGGCCATTTGAGCGTCAATGACCTACGATCGGCTGCGGACGCGCGCGACGAGGTCGCGTTCGTATTCGTCGGCCCGGGCTAGGCCGACCACGTCCTGGCGTTCCTGGAAAGTCAGCATGTGGTCCAGCATCGACTCAGTAGTGCCGGATTCACGCAGGACGGCGAGGCCCCGCTTGACGGCATGGGCGCCGAGATAGAGGGCGGCGTTGGCGTAGAGGATGATCTGGAAGCCGAAGGAACGCAGGACATCGGCGGGCAGCAGCGGCGTCTTGCTGCGCTCGACCATGTTGGCGACCAGCACGGTGCCTTTCAGCTCCTGTCCGATGCGCTGCAGCTCTTCAACACTTTGCGGCTGCTCGAAGAAGATCGCGTCGACGCCCATGTTGACATAAGCCTTGGCGCGCGCCATCGCGGCATCGAAACCTTCGACGGCGCGCGCATCGGTCCGTGCGATGATGAAGAAATCCGGGTCCGTGCGGGCATCCAGTGCGGCCTGAAGCCGGAACAGCATTTCCTCGACCGGGACGACGGATTTTCCCTCAAAATGGCCGCAGCGTTTGGGGAAGACCTGGTCCTCGATATGCAGGCCGGCGACGCCCGCACGCTGATAGGCGCGCACCGTGCGCCTGACGTTGGCGACGCCGCCGAAACCGGTGTCGCAATCGGCAATGACCGGAACCGAAACGGCGTCGGAAATTCGCTCGGCCTGGCTGGCCAGCTCGGTGAGTGTGATCACACCGATATCGGGCTCGCCAAACAGCGCGTTGGTCGCGCCGGCACCCGTCACATACACGGTGGGAAATCCCGCGCGCTCGATCAGCCGCGCGACGAAGCAATCCGTGGCGCCTGGGACGATTCCGGGGCCGCCATCCTTGATAATCTGGCGAAGCTTGGCTGTGCGCGACGTCATTGGCGTTTCCTTGCCCCTGTTGATACAAGATCAGTCCATTAGTGCAGCTGGTTATTTCGCCGGCGTCGCGCTCTGGCCGGCGGATTGGCGGCTGCCCTGGGCCAGGCCGAGCTCGTTGATGACGCCACCGAGCGCAGTGTATTCCTTCTGGATGAAGCTGCGGGACTCAGCTGATTTCCAAGCGACGGCTTCCTCGCCCTGCTTCTTTGCGAAATCCTGGTACTTACTGCTGCCCGCGGCTTCCTGGAATGCGTGCTCGAGGATTGCGAGACGGTCACTCGGTATGTCCGCGGGTGCGATGACACCGTGCCAGAGCAAGACCTGATTCTGCGGGATGCCGAGTTCCTCCAGACTGGTCGCGCCGGGCAACGTTGGATTGGCCTTGGCAGAGGTCAGCATCAGACATTTGACGCTGCCGTTCTGCACGAAAGGCAGGATCGGCGGGACGGAGCCGCCGTAGATGTCGACGCTATGGCCCATGAAAGCGGTCAGCGTCTCGCCCGCGCCGGCGTAGGGAATCGCGCGTGCCTTCACACCGAGGGTGGAGAAAATCAGCTCCGCCGCGAGATGGACCGTGCCGCTGATCCCGTCGGTGCCGTAGGTGTATTTATCGGGATGCTCCTTCAGGAGGGCGATGAGTGATTTCCCATCACTGGCAGGAAAGTCCTTGGGCACGCAAAACGCGATCGGTGACGTGTCGGAGAGCACGACGGGAAGGTAACTGTCCGGCTTGTACGAAACCGGGAACATCTGCGGCGTGATAGTAAGCGGCGAGTTCCAGACATTGGCGATGGTGTAACCGTCCGGCGCCGCCCGCAGCATCTCCTCCACACCGATGACACCACCGGCGCCCGGCTTGTCGATGACGATGACCTTCTGGCCGAGGGTCTTTTCCGCCAGCGATGCGAGGAGTCGCGCCGCCACGTCGGTGCCGCCGCCAGGCGCCGTCGGCACGATGAGCTGGATCGGGTGCGACGGAAATTTGTCCTGGGCATTGGCGGGGGCGAGTGCCGGGACTGTCAAGGTAGTCGCCAGCAGCGCCGTGTGCAGCAAACTATTGCGGATATGCGTCATGTGTTTTCTCCCCGACGGCAAGTTTCTTATGGGCGTGGCGCAGTACTAGGCACGTGAAGCGCTCGCCGCAGCCGCACGGATGGCGTCGATCAACGGCGTGACGGTGGGTTCATCCGCCAGGTCCCGCGCGGCTTCGACGAGCCCGGACTGCAGCGCCAGCGATACACCCGCCTCGGCGCAGAGCACCTCAGACAAGCGCAGAGCTGTCGGCCAGTCGAGGCTGAACGCGTTGGCGCCGTCGTGCTCCTCGGCGGCCAGGCGGCGCCCGTCGGCGAGGGTCACCGCGACAGCGGGGCAGTAGCGCGCGCGCGCCGGATCGGCGATCACCTCGACCCGGCGCAGCAAGTCCAGCGTGGCCGGATTGCCAAAGTCATGCAGGTCGGCAAGCCGCACGGTACCGCGAAGCCAGGCGACGGCGGCGCAGAAGGGTGCGCTCATGAATGTCTGGGGAAACCGGGCGAACGGGCCGGTGTGACGGACGCCCCAGAAATCGGCCTCGACCGGATGCATGCGGAGTTCGATCCGTAACGCCTCGGCCCCGGCGGCTTCGGGGCGCAGGTGCAGCAGCGCATGGACGATGCCGCGATGGAACTGGCAGGTCGGGTGCGGCTTGTAGGCAACCTGCTCCATTTCGAATTCCGTGCCGAGATCGTCGGCGACATGGGCGCCATAGTCGCGGTCGGACCTGCCGCCGAAGGCGTGGTAGAACCCGGCATCGCCAGAGAGCACATCGCGCGGGCCCTCGGCGCCGGCGGCAGCGAGCGCGGCGGCGAGCAGTCCGTTACGGGCGGCGAGGCCGGCTTGATAGGGGAACTCGTCGGAGCCCGCCGCGACGAAGGCGCGCAATCCGCTGGCCATGCTGGCCGCTAGAGCCAGGGCGTGCCCGGTCGCGGCCACGTCCAGCCGGCGCAGGCGGGCGCCGGCTGCGGCGGCTGCGAACACGCCATAGGCGCTGGTGGTGCGAAAGCCGCGCGCGCTGAGGTCGGCAGCATGATCACGGCCGATCCGCAAGGCGACCTCGTAGCCGGCGACGATGGCGGCGATCAGGTCGGCGCCGGACGCGCCCTGGATTTCCGCCTCCGCGAAGGCCGCCGGAAGCACGACGGTGCCGAGATGGCCGGTGGGGTGTGCGTCCTCCTGGCAGCGGGCGTGGAACAGTGCGCCGTTGCAGAACGCGGCGTCGCCGGCGGCGAGCCGGGCGCCGTCCAGAAAGCGCGTGGCCTCGCCCGGCGCGGAAGCCGCGAGGGCGGCGATCGAAGGCTGCGCGGTGGCGCAGGAAGCGATCCCGACAGAGGCGCCATAAAGTATGCAGGCACGCGCCTTGGCTACGATCGGAAGCGGAAGCCGCTCGGCCCGCACCCCCGCAACAAACGCTGCAAGATCCCGAGGCGGCGCAGCCCAAAAGGGTTCCAAGGGCTCCGCCCTTGGCGGGCCCAGGGCAGCGCCCTGGCCTTCCTTCCTCACGGATTCACCTCAACGATGACGTTGTTCTTGCCATCGAGGCAAGCGGTCGCCCCCGGCGGCACGACGATCGTTGTGTCATATTCCTGTATCAACAGCGGCCCGGGCACGGATGCGGTGGCCAATGCGGCACGGCGGATAACCGGGACATCCAGCGGCCCTCCCGTCGCGGAGAAGCAGGCCCTGCGGGTCGTCGGACCAGGCGGCAGGCCTGCATCGGCATCCACCCATACGCCGCCGTGTTCGATGCCGCGACTGATGGTGGCGACGAGGCGGAAGGTGACGAGTTCGAACAGCTTGCGGCCGCCGACATGGCCGTAGGTGCGGGCGAATTCTGCCTCGAAGCGTGCTTCGGCCTCGCGCAGCAGCGCATCGGACAGGGTTGACGAGGATAGCGGGACGGTTATCTCCGAGGACTGGCCGACATAGCGCAGATCGGCGCTGGCGCTGACCTGCACAGCCTCCCGGGAAAAGCCCTCGGCGGCGAAGCGGGCGACCAGTTCCGCGCGCATCGCGTCGATGACCAACTTCGCCTGGTGGATTGCCGGGTCGCGTGTGCCGGCGAGGATCGTGCGGGCGGTGTGATGCTCCATCTCCGCGCGCAGCAGGCCAAGCGCGCTGAACACGCCTGGCGCCGGCGGGATGATGACCCGGCGGACACCGAGCAGGCGCGCGACGGCGACGGCGTGAATGGGGCCGGCGCCCCCGAACGCCATCAGTGCGAACTCCACCGGGTCCCGGCCACGCTCAACCGAGACCGATTTGATGGCGCGCACCATGTTGGAGTTGGCGACCTCGTGGATGCCAAGTGCGGCTTCCAGCAAGCTCAGGTCGGCCGGACCGCCGACATCGCGCGTGATCGCCGCCTCCGCCAGACTGCGGTCCAGCCGGAGCGCGCCGCCGGCGAGCGAGTTCTGGTCGAGATAGCCAAGCACGAGATTGGCGTCGGTGACGGTGGGATGTTCGTTGCCCTGGCCGTAGCAGGCTGGGCCGGGCACTGCGCCGGCGCTGCGCGGACCGACACGCAGCGCGCCGCCGGGATCGATGAAGGCGAGGCTGCCGCCGCCCGCGCCGACTTCCGAGATGTCGATGACGGGAATGCGGAGCAGGTAGCCATTGCCGCGCACCAGGCGGCTGCTGGCGGAAACGGCGGCGCCGACCTCGTATTCGCTGCCGCGCAGGATGGCCCCGCGTTCGATGATGGAAGCCTTGGTCGTGGTGCCGCCCATGTCGAGCGTGATGACATCGCCATGGCCACCTTCCGCGGCCGCGCGGGCGGCCGCGACGACGCCGGCTGCTGGGCCGGACTCGATGATCGTCACCGGGCGTTCCGCCGCGGCGGAAGCGCTTATCAGGCCGCCGTTGGACTGCATGACGAGCAGTGGCGCGCGGATGCCGTCAACGGCAAGTCTTTCGCGCAGGCGTGCAAGGTAAGTTTCGATCAGCGGGGCGACATAGGCGTTGATGACCGTCGTGCTGGTACGCTCGAACTCCAGCATCTCGGGCAGCACGTCCGACGATAGCGACACGTGCTTGCCGGGGAAGCGCCGGCGCAAGGCCGTGCCGACTTCCTGTTCGTGCTGCGGCGCGCGATAGGAATGCAGCAGGCAGACCGCGATAGCGTCGATGTCGCCGGCCGCAATCTCGTCCATCGCGCTGTCTACGGATGCCATGTCGAGCGCGATAATGGTATTGCCGGCCGCGTCCAGGCGCTCGCGCACTGGCAGGCGGTCGGCGCGGCGCACCAGCGGCGGCGGTTTCTGCCAGCCGAGATCGTAGGAGAGCGGGATGCGTATGCGGCGGAGCTCCAGAACGTCGCGGAAGCCCTCCGTGGTGAGCAGCGCGGTGCGGGCGCCGCGCCGTTCGAGAATCGCGTTGGTGGCGACAGTGGTGGCGTGGGCGATCTCGTCGACCTTCTGTCCGGCGAGTTGTTCCGCGCGATAGGCAGCGATGCCCTCTGATATGGCGCGAGCATAATCGTCCGGCGTCGAGGGGACTTTTCGGCGATCGAGCCTGCCGTCCGGCCGCAGAAACACCAGGTCGGTAAACGTGCCGCCGATATCGGCACCGATGCGCAGGCTCATGCCGGGACCCCGACCGGGGCCGCGCGCAGGGCGGCAGTGGCGTCGTGATCGATGCGCCAGGGGCGTGCCAACAGCGCCACGCAGTAGATTGTGCGGGCGGCCTCCGGCGTGACCTTGCCGTCGCGGACATCATCGAGCACGAGTGCCGGGTTACGCTTCACCGGATCTCCGTAGCCACCCGCCCCTGCCGTGCGGTGGCGCAGGACTTCGCCGTGCTGCAGCGGGCGGGTGAATTTCGTCGGCAGCTCGGTCCAGCCGGCCTGGCCGTGCAGATGCGTGGCGGAGGGCGCGCCGTGACGGCCGCCGGACAGACCAAAGGGTGGAAACCGGCGGCGATCCGACCTCAGCTGCAAGGTCGCACGCTCGCCGAGGAAGCGGAGCTGACGTTCGACCGACATGCCGCCGCGGTACTCGCCGGGACCGCCGCTATCGGCCACCAGCTCGTAGCGTTCGACGCGGATCAAGTTTTGGCTTTCGACAGCTTCGATCGGCGCATTGCCGATATTGCAGGCCGGGTTGGCGGCACCATCGATGCCTTCGCGATGCGCGCCGGCGCCCCATGCACCCATCAGGGCCTCGCGGAACAGAGCGAAGCGACCTTCGCTATCGATGGCGCCGACGCTGTAACTGGTGGTGCCCCCTTCCCCGGCGGCGCGCACCCGATCGGGCACGGCCTGGGCCAAGGCGCCAAACAGCGCATCGATCAGGCGGAAACCGCTGACACCGCGGGCCGCCACCGCGCCGGGCGAGCGCGGATTGAGGAAACAACCCGGCGGCGCTTCGACGCGGATCGGACGGAAGAACCCGGCATTGTTCGGAACGTCCCAATCCATAATGGCGCGGATGGCAAAATAGGCCGCCGATTTGGCGAACGACAAAGTGGCGTTGATCGCGCCGGCAACCTGCGGCGAACTGCCGGTGAGATCGATGGTGAGCTCGTCGCCGGCGACATGAATGGCGACCTGGACGGTCACCGGCTCATCCATGCGGATCCCGTCATTGTCGAGATGGTCGGTGAAGCGCCAGGTGCCGTCAGGGATGGCGCGGATGGTGCGGCGCGCCTCGCGCTCGCTGTAATCGAGCAGCGCGTCGAAGCAGGACAGCAGTTCGGCCACGCCATATTTCTCCGCCAGAGCCTGCATGCCGCGCTCCGCGATGCGGCATGCGGCGATCTGGGCTTCGACGTCACCGAGCACGACATCTGGCACGCGCACATTGAGCCGCAGCATTTCGATCAGCGTCTCGTTCGGAACGCCGCGGTCGTGCAGCTTGAGGATCGGGATGCGCAGACCTTCCTGGAAGATCTCGGTCGAATCCGCGGCACTCGAGCCCGGGACGCGGCCGCCCATGTCGTTGTGATGCGCGACCACGACGGCGTAGCCGAGGAGAACCTCGCGGTGAAACACCGGCTGAAACATGAAGATATCGGGAAGGTGCATGCCGCCGCCGACATAAGGATCGTTCAGCACGACGACATCGGCGGGGCGAAGCGTATCGCCGTATTTGCGCAGCACCGCCTCCATCGCATCGGGAATGGAGCCGAGATGCAGCGGGAGGCTCAGACCTTGTGCAACCATGCGGCCAGCCGGGTCGCAGAAGGCACTCGACAGATCCATCGTGTCCTTCATGATCGATGAATAGGCGATGCGGACGACGGTGAGCACCATCTCGTCGACGACGGAGCCGACCGCATTCTTGATCAGTTCCAGCCTAACCGGATCATGCGCCATGTGAGGATCTCCCCCGCTGCTGTTGTCCGTGCGCGCGGCCGCGGTCGCCGCGCCGCCAGACATTCACGACCTGCTCGTAGCGATCGGTGCGCGCATGCACGAGCGAGTGGGTGATCGCCGTGCCATCCTCCGCGAAATAGGTGCGCGCCATGACCAGCAACGGCGTGTGGATCGGCACGTGCAGAATCTTGGCCGCCTCGCGGTTTGCCGGTGCGCAGGACGACACCTGGCGGGCGTGGACGGCGACAGCACCGGCATGGGATTCGGCCAGCAGCAGCAACGGTCTGCTGGGCAGCAGTTCGCGCGGGAGCTTCTCGCCGATCGCGGCCGGGAGATGAATACGCGAATAGGCGTATGGCCCCTGCTCCGACGAGCGGCGTGCGCGCACGAAGAAGAGTTTTGCTGTGGCTGGCAGGCTGAACAATTCCTGCAGCGCCGGCTCGGTTCGAGCTGAGACCAAGCCGGTACTGACGATCTCGTACTTGACGGCGAAGCTTGAATCGATGAGGTCTTCGATGGAGTCCAGGGTCCAGCGGCTACGCGCGGCGGACTGCGTTGCGGAAACGAATGTTCCACGACCAGCGAAGCGGGCGATGAGCCCTTCCTGTTCGAGTTGCTGCAGTGCGGTACGAATCGTGTGCCGGCCCACGCCGAACTCCGTGATCAACGCGCTTTCGGTTGGCAACTGACCGCCGACGCGATACTGGCCAGAGTCAATGCGTGCGCGGAGCGCGCTAAAGACGCGATAGTAAAGCGGTACTGGTCCGGCATCCATTGGGCTAGATTTGTTCGAATGTCCGGACTATGTCAATCGAGGGGCAGAACGCCCACGGGGAGGATAGCGTGGCGGGCCTGGTTCCGCAGGTGCTTGGATGCGCATAAACCATCTGCTGGACCGCGACATCGTCGCCGGCACGCTGTTCACGCTGCTGGGCGGTGCGACATTACTGTATGCGCGGCGCTATCCGCTCGGCACGCTCACGGACATGGGGCCGGGTTATTTTCCCTCCCTGCTCGGCGCAGTGCTGGCGTTGTTCGGCGCCGTCATCGGGGTCGCCAGCCTGCTGACGGGCGGCGCGGGGCCCATTGGGCGCGGCGCCGCCCGACCGTTGCTCGCAATCGCAGCAAGCCCGGTCTGCTTCGCGTTGTTGCTTGACCGGATCGGGCTGCCGCTCTCCGTGTTCTGCGCCGCCATCGTGGCCTGTGCCGCGCGACCCGGATTCCTCGGACGCGGGGCGGTGCTGCTTTCCGTGTGCCTCGCGATCCTCTGCGTCCTGGTATTCGTGATGGCGCTCGGTGTGCCGGTGCGGCTCTGGCCCGCCGCGTGGCAGGGTTTCTGATGCCCGATCTGCTGGCAAATATCTGGATGGGGTTTGGGGTCGCGGTTTCGCCGGACAATTTGCTCTATTGCTTGATTGGCGTCGTGGTCGGCACTTTCGTGGGCGTGCTGCCGGGCTTTGGGCCGACCACCACCATCGCGCTGCTGCTGCCGCTGACCTTCCGGCTCGACCCGACCGCGTCGCTGATCATGCTTGCCGGCATCTATTACGGTGCGCATCATGCCGGCTCGACGACCGCGATCATCCTCAATATGCCGGGTGAACCGAGCTCAGTGGTGATCTGTCTCGACGGGCATCCGCTGGCGCGACAAGGCCGGGCAGGACCGGCTTTGTGCATCGCCGCGATCAGTGCGTTCGCCGCCGGCTGCATCAGCATCATTCTGGTGGCGCTGTTCTCGCCGGTGCTGGCCTCGGCGGCCCTGCATATGGGCGCCCCGGAATATTGCTCGATGGTGCTGCTGGCGCTGATCGCCTCCTCCGCGCTGTCGCACGGCTCGTTCGCCAAGACAATGGCGATGGCGGCGCTCGGCATGCTGATCGGCGCTGTCGGAACGGACGTGATCTCGGGGGAGCGGCGCTTCACCTTCGGCAGTGGGGAGCTTGCCGATGGGATCGATCTGGTGCCGCTGGCGATCGGATTTTTTGCACTTGCCGAAATCGTCACGCGCGCGGGGCAACCCGACGTACGGCACGCAGTCGGCAAGATCAATGGCCTGATGCCGACGCGGGCCGATCTCGCCGCGTCCTGGCGATCAATCCTGCGGGGAACCGGCCTCGGCGCCGTGCTCGGCATGCTGCCGGGAACCGGGCCGATGATCAGCTCGTTTGCGTCCTACAGCATGGAGCGCCGCCTGGCGCGCGACCCGCACCGCTTCGGGCGCGGCGCGATCGAGGGGGTCGCGGGGCCGGAGGCGGCCGATAATGCGGCGGCGCTGACGCATTTCGTGCCGATGCTGACGCTCGGCATTCCCGCGGGCGCACCGATGGCACTGATGCTCGGCGCGCTCATGATCCAGGGCATCACGCCGGGGCCGCTGGTGATGGTGCAGCACGCCGATCTGTTCTGGGGCACGATCGCCAGCATGTGGATTGGCAATGCGATCCTGCTGGTGCTCAATCTGCCGATGGTGGGGTTGTGGGTTCGGCTACTGACCATTCCTTACCGTATCCTCTATCCCAGCATCGTGGTGTTCTGCTGCATCGGTGCCTACAGCGTGCGGAACTCCGCCTTCGACGTGGAGACGGCGGCCGCGTTCGGGATTGCTGGCTACGTCTTCCACCTGCTGGACTGTCATCCGGCACCGCTGATCCTGGGTTTCATCCTGGGCCCGATCTTCGAGCAGAATCTGCGGCGGGGATTGTTGATCTCGCAGGGCAACCTGCTGACTTTCGTCACGCGGCCGATCAGTGCCGCCATTCTCGCGGTGGGCGCCGCGATCGTGTTCGCGCAGCTCTATTCGGTGTGGCGGGCCCGCGCCTCCGCTCCGCTTCGGTCTCCCCTGTAAAAGGAAAACGCCATGACCTGGCTCGTCGACATTAAAGATCCGACCCCGCCCGGAGAACGAATGGCGGCGTTGTGGCGGCGCCCCGACATTCTGCGCACTCCAGGCGCGCATCACGCCTATGCCGGGATTGTCGCCAAGCGCGCCGGGTTCAAGGCGCTGTATCTCTCCGGCGGCGCGCTGTCGATGATGCTGGGCTTGCCCGATCTCGGGATCATGACGTCGGAGGAAGTATGCTTCTTCGTCCGCAGCATTTTTCGCGCGACTGACCTGCCGATCCTGGTCGATTGCGACACCGGCTATGGCGAGGTCCTCAATGTCGTACGCCTGGTGCGCGAGATGGAGGAGGCCGGGGCCGCCGCCATTCAGATCGAAGACCAGATCCTGCCCAAAAAATGCGGGCATCTGAACGACAAGAAGCTGGCGCGTCCCGAGGACATGGCGGCCAAGATCGCCGCGGCGCGCAAGGCCCGCACGCATCTACGCATCATGGCACGGACCGATGCCGTGGCGCAGGAGGGGATCGAGGCCGCGATAAGCCGTGCCAAGATCTACCTGGACGCCGGCGCGGACGCGATCTTCCCAGAGGCGCTGAACTCCGCCGACATGTATCGCCGCTTCGCCGATGCGATCGACGCGCCGTTGCTGGCCAACATGACGGAATTCGGCCGCACGCCGTTCTTCACCGCCCAGCAATTCCAGGATTTCGGTTTCAAGATGGTGATCTGGCCGGCGACCTCGATGCGGGCGGCGTCCAAGACGCTGCATGAGGTCTATGGCACGCTGGCGCGCGAGGGCTCGATCGAATCCTATCTGCCGCGGCTCTCGACTCGCGCGGAAGTTTACGACGTGATCCGCTATAATGATTATGAACAGCTCGACGGCAGCATCGCGCTGAGCGTCGTGCCGCCACCGATTGAGACATGAGCCGCTTCACCCACAGCTTCGGAGTCGGCGCGTGAGCATCGACGCCGTGAGCCTCGCGCTGATCGCCGAGACGCTGACCTCGTACGTGCGCGAAATGCGTACCGCCGTCATCCGCACCGCCTTCTCGCCGATGATGCACGAAGGCCATGACTTCTCGTGCGCAATCCTATCGCCGGACGGCGAGCTGATCTCGGCGTCCGAGGTCGACCAGCCGACGCATCTGTCCTCGTTGCCCTGGTCGGCGCGCAGCGTGCTGCACCGCTATCGCGACACTATGGCGGAGGGCGACTTGTTCCTGTTCAACGATCCCTATAGCGGGGGCACCCATCTCAACGACGTCGTGTTGATCAAGCCGGTCTTCGCCGATGCAGCGCCGCTCGTGCTGGTGGCCGTCATGGCGCACTGGCAGGACATCGGCGGAATGGTGCCGGGCAGCCTGTCGGGCACGGCGACCGAGATCTTCCAGGAAGGCGTGCGGATTCCCGCCCTACGGATCCAGCATCGAGGCATCCGCCTCACCGAAGTCCTGGACCTGCTGTTCGCCAACGTGCGAGAGCCGGCGGACCGCGAGGGCGACTTGCGCGCGATGGAAGGCGCCTGCCTGCTCGCCGAGCAGAAGCTGCATCGGCTCGCGGCGCGGCGCGGCGCGGCGCTCCTGAGGGACGCGATGGGCGCGCTCCTGGACCGGGCCGAGCAGCGCATGCGTTCCGCAATAGCAGCGCTGCCCAATGGCCGCTACCGCTGTGAGACCCACCTCGACAACACCGGGGCACTGCCAGAGCCGTTGACGCTGAAGGTCAAGCTGACCATAAGCGGCGACCAGCTCGAGGCGGACTTTACCGGCTGCCCGCCACAGGTCTCGGGGCCCATGAACCTTGGTCCGGCGCACGCGACCACCGCGGCCTTCACCATGACCAAGGCATTCCTCGATCCGCACGGGCCGATCAATGCCGGCGCCATGCGGCCGCTCACGGTGATCGTGCCGGAAGGCACCATGTTGAATGCGCGGCCGCCCGCAGCCTGCGGCGCCATCGGCGAGGTGCGGCGCGCACTGGAGGGCCTGGTGATGGGCGCGCTCGGCCGCGTGCTGCCGTCCCGCGCGATCGGCGACATGAAGGGCGCGTCCAACATCACCACGATCGCCTGCCCGGGCCACCTGCCCTTCGTCGAATTCCCAGCCGGCGGCACCGGCGCCTGGGCCGGCGCCGACGGCAACAACGCCGTGCGGAATTTTGCGGAAGGCGACTTGTCCTCGATCCAGCCCGCCGAGGCGATCGAGTTGCGCTGGCCGCTCCGGGTCGAGCGCCTGGCCCTTCGGGCCGATTCCGGCGGCGCGGGCAAGCGGCGCGGCGGCCTCGGGATCGAGCGCGAAATCCGCGTGCGCACGGCCGGCGCCACCCTGTCCGTGCTGTCGGACAAGAACGTCATCCCACCATACGGGGTGAATGGCGGCCAATCCGGGGCGCCGAACCGGTTCGTCGTACGCCGCGACGGGCACGAGATCATGCCGTCGCCGCTTCCCGGCAAGGTTTCCGCATTTCCGCTGCAACAGGATGACATCGTCATTATGCAAACCGCTGGCGGCGGCGGTTTTGGCGACGCCCGTGAACGCGATCCAGCGCAAGCCGAGCGCGATCTCGATTTCGGCTATATCTCGCCGGACCCGGCGGACGGCGGCGAGACTCGGTTGGAACTCGCATGCTGCTCCATGCCGCCGGGCAAGCGCCGGGTATTGGTCGCGCCGGCGACCGCGGCGCGGCACGGCCTTGCCGACGGAGCGCTGATCGAGATCCTGACGAGCGGGCCCTCCGTGCGCGCCTGGCTTGAAGTCACCGACCGGGTCGGGCCGGGCATCCTCGGGCTCGATGCGGACGGGCTCGACTTGCTGGGCGCCGCCCAATCCGCTCCCGCAATCATACGCCCCCTCGCTCGGCCATGATCGTCGGGATTGATATCGGCGGCACGTTTACCGACCTGGTGCTGTTGGACGAGGGCGGCCGTCTGACCCTCGGCAAGGTCCCCTCCACGCCCGAAGATCAGGCTATCGGGATCATGACCGGCCTGCGCGCGGCCATACCCGACATGCACCGGCTGAGCCGGATCGCCCACGGGACGACCGTGTCGACGAACGCCATGCTGCAGGGTACCGGCGGCCCGGCTGGCCTGGTCACCACGCTCGGGTTCGGCGACGCGCTGGAGATCGGGCGGACCCGGCGAATGCTGCCGAGCGCCTACGATCCGTCATTCGTGCGGCCCGCGCCGTTGGTGCCGCGGCCATTGCGCCGCGAGGTCGCAGAACGGCTCGACGCCGACGGCTCGGAACTGGTTCCGCTCGACGAGGATGCTGTGCGGCGTGCCGCTTCCGGGTTCGGCGGCGCGGTCCGTGCGGTCGCCGTGTGCTTCCTGCACAGTTGGAGGAACGCCACGCACGAGCAGCGCGCGGCGGAGATCCTGCGCTCCGTCCTGCCGGACATGCACGTCACCTGCTCCGCCGAGGTGATCCCGGAGTTCCGCGAATACGAGCGGTTCTCCACGACCGTCATCAACGCCGTCCTGTTGCCGGTGATGGATCGCTACCTCGCGTCCCTCGATCGCGCGCTGAGCCAGGAGGGTTGCGCCGGAAAGCTGATGACGATGAGCTCGGGTGGCGGCGTGCTCGACACCGCGACGGTTCGGCGCCTTCCGGTGCGGACGATCCTGTCCGGGCCGGCGGGCGGCGTGGCGGGCGCAATGTGGATCGCGGACGCGGCTTGCATCGAGCGCTTCATCACCTGCGACATGGGGGGCACCAGTACGGATGTCTGCGTGGTCGAGGATGGCCGCCCGGCGCTGGTCAACGAGACGGCGTTCGCCGGCTATCCCTTGAAAGGCCTGCAATACGACATCAACACGGTCGGTGCGGGAGGCGGCAGCATCGCTCACGCCGAAGCGGACAGTATCCTGCGGGTCGGTCCGATCAGCGCCGGCGCCGTGCCGGGTCCCGCCTGCTATGGCCGGGGTGGAACGCAGCCGACCGTGACCGATGCCAATCTGCTGCTGGGCCGCCTCGGCGCGGCGCGACGGCTGGGCGGCAGCATCGTTCCGGACCCTTACCGCGCAGCCGCGGCCGTGGGAGAGCTCGCCCATGAGCTCAACCTGACGGCGGACGAGTTGGCCGAGGGGATCCTGCAGGTGGCCGCAGCGCGTATGGCCGGCGCGATCCGCGCCGTCACCGTCGAGCGCGGGCGCGACCCGACGGATTTCGCATTGATGCCGTTCGGCGGCGCGGGCGCCATGCATGCCTGCGACCTGGCCGAGGAGCTTGGCATAAGCGAGATCGTCGTCCCGATCTGTCCCGGCAATCTGTCCGCCTTGGGCCTCCTGGCGTCCGATTTGCGTCAAGAGTTGGTGCGGACCTGGGTGCGTCCGCTTGCTGCGATCGGCGGCGCGGATCTCGCCGAGCTGATCGATGGCCACGAGACCGCCGGACGCCGGTTGCCGCTGCTGGCCGGTCTGCCGGCCAGCAGCATCCGGTTCGAGCACACGCTTGACCTGCGCTATGCCCGGCAGGCTTTCGAAATCTCCGTGCCGGTGCCGCCGGGCCTCACCGATCCGGCTGGCATCCGCCCATTGTTCCTGGAGACGTACCGCCGGCTTTATGGCCATGCCGATATGACCGGCGCTATCGAGATCGTGACCCTTCGTACCATGGTCGTCGGCGTCACCGAAAAGCCGGCGCCCCGCAAGCTAATGCGTCGCTTGAAGCGGCCCGAGCCTGGGTCGTCACGGCCAGTGCGCCTGCGCGGCGCGGTGTCGCAATGGCCGGTCTATGATCGCAGCGCGCTCGGCGCCGGGGATCGCTTCGCCGGGCCGGCCATCGTCGAAGAGGACAACGCCACTACCCTGGTCCTGCCGGACTGGACGGGTGCCGTCGACGATTGGGGCAATCTGCGCCTCACGCGCAAAGAGGAGGACCGAGATGCACAATGAGGTTCGTCGGAAGCTGGAGCGGGGCAAGAACCTTCTGGGCATGATGCAGTTCACCGGCAGTCCGATGATGGTGGAGGTTATGGCCGCCGCGGGCATGGACTTCGTCAACATCGACTTGGAACATAGCCCGATCGACATCGAAACGGCCGCACATCTGATCCGCGCCGCCGACGCGGCCGGGATCGCGCCGTTCGTCCGGGTTCCCGCGGTCGATCCCGGGCTCATCATGAAGGTGCTCAACTCGGGTGCGCAGGGCATCATCATCCCGCATGCCAGCCTGGCAGACTGCGAAGCCGCGGTCAGCGCCGCGCGATACGCGCCCGAAGGCATAAGGGGATCATGTCCCTCGATCCGCGCGGCGCGCTATAGCCAGCCGGATTGGGCGGGCTTCACCCGGGCGGCGAACCGCGAAGTCAGCATTATCCCGCTCATCGAAGACAAGGCCGCGATCGACGGCATCGACAAAATCCTGGCGATTGACGGCATCGACATCGTCTTCCTGGGACCCTTCGATTTTTCCGTGGCCCTTGGCATCCCTGGGGCCACCTTCGAGCATCCGAAGATGGCGGAGTCGCTCGACCACGCCGTGAGGCTGGCAACGGCCGCCAATAAATACGTCATGACCTCGGTCGGCGCGCGCATCGATGCCGACTATGCGCGAAAGATCTTCGGCCACGGCGTTCGGCTGATCAGCTACAGCGCGGATGCTTTGGTCTTCCTCGAAGCGTGCCGGGCGATCGTCGCAACGGGGCAGGGTCAGAGGTGATAGGTGAACCTGTAGCGATCGCCTCGGAAGATCGACTTGCCGGACAAGACCGGGCGCCCGTCCCGGTCGCGAAAGATGTGATCGCGCACGAGCACCGCGCTGCCCCGCCGACATTGCAGCAGCTCCGCCACATCCTGGTCCGCCGTCGTGGCCGACACGGTGATCTCCAGGTCCGACAGCGCCTCGCCCAGCGCCGTCTCCAGCATCGCGATCGTGGACTTCTCGTGCAACCACTGCTCCTCAAAGCTGCGCGCCAGCTCCGGCAGGATGTAGCGGCATTCCGCACCGATCAGCTCGTCCTCGATCAGCCTGATCCGCCGCAACTCGAACAGCAGCGCGCCCTTGCGCACCCGGAGCTGGGCGGCCACCGGCTCCGGCGCGGCAACCGGCGCAAACGACAGCAGGCGGAAGCGTACTTGCTCGCCGCGCTCCGCCATCTGCTCCTCGAAGGACTTGCGCGTTCTGGTGTCGATCTCGGACTGGTGCAGCGGCGCGGCGACGAAGGTGCCGCGCCCCTTCTCGCGCACCACCATCCCCTCGAACACCAGCTTGGCGAGCGCCTGCCGTACCGTGTTGCGCGTGGTTGCGTAGCGTTGCGCCAACTCCTGCTCCGACGGCAGCAAATCCCCCGTCGTCAGCCGTCCGCGCGCGATCTCGGCCCGCAGATGGTCCTCGATCGTCAGGTAAAGCGGCTTTGATCGGCTTGACACAACTTGCCTATACAGGTAGACAAGTTGCAACGCGAGCAGTCAGTTTGCTTCGATCCCGGACGCGGTCCGGCAGGGAGGAATGGGATGGACGAGTATCGTCAGCTCTCGACGAGCGGTCTGCTGGGCTATGGCTTTCCCGAAGCTTCGCTCGCCGAGGGCATGGCCCGCAAGCCCGACATGATCGGCGTTGATGGCGGGAGCACCGACCCCGGTCCGTTCTATCTCGGTTCCGGCAAGTGCCTGAACTCGCGCATCTCCATGAAGCGTGACCTGCGGCTGATGCTGAAGGCCGCGCGCTCGGCCGACATCCCGCTCGTCGTCGGGAGTTGCGGCGGTGCGGGCGCGTCCTCGCATCTCGACACCGTGTCCGGCATCGTCCGCGAGATCGCCCGCGAGGAAGGCCTTTCCTTCCGGCTCGCGGTCATCCGCTCCGACCAGCGAAAGGAGGACGTCCACCGCTGGAACACGGAGAAGCGCCTCAAGCCGCTGCGCAACGTTCCCGAACTGACCGACGACGCCATCGACGACAGCGCCAACATCGTCGGCATGATGGGCCCCGAGCCCTTCGCCACGGCACTCGACGCCGGCGCCCAAGTCGTGCTCGCCGGCCGCAGCAGCGACCCGGCGCCCTGGGCCGCCTGCGCCATGCGCTCCCAACTGCCGCCCGCCCCCGCCTGGTATGCCGGCAAGATGCTCGAATGCGGCGCGACCGCTTCCCTGCCGAAAGGGCATGACTGCCTGATCACCACGGTCCGGCGCGATGGCGTGGAGCTCGAAGCCGCCAACCCGATCCGCCGCTGCACCCCGCTCTCCGTCGCCAATCACAGCCTGCACGAGAACGCCAGCCCCTGCCACCACGTCGAGCCCGGCGGCCTGCTCGACACCTCCGATTGCCGCTTCGAAGCGGTCAACGACCGCGCGGTCTTCGTTTCCGGCATGAAATGGGAGCCGCGCCCCTATAGCGTGAAGCTCGAGGGCGCAGCGCTCGTCGGCTATCGCGCGATCACCATCTGCGGCACGCGCGACCCCGGGCTGATCCGCATCATGGACGACTACCTCGCCTCCGTGCGCGAGAACGTCGCCACCAAGGCCGCCGATTTCGGCATCCCGCCGGAGAGCTACAAGCTCATCTTCCGCCAGTACGGCCGCAATGGCGTCATGGCCGAGCGCGAACCGGATCTCGGCGACACGCCTCACGAGGTCGGCCTCCTCGTCGAGGTCGTCGCGCCCACGCAGGACGAGGCCAACGCCGTGCTCTCCATCGCCCGCGTCAATACGCTGCACGTCGACTTCCCCGGGCGGCTCTGCAAGGAGGGCAACATGGCCTTCCCCTTCTCGCCCTCCGACATCCAGACCGGCCCTGCCTTCCGCTTCAGCGTCTTCCATGTGCTGGAGGAGGCCGATCCGCTCGCGATGTTCCCCATCGAATACCACGAGGTCTGACCGTGCCGAAAATCCGCGAGATCGCGCAGGTCTGCAAAAGCAAGAATGCTGGCCCGTTCGAACTGACCATTGACGTCGTCTTCGCCGAGCGCGCGATGTTCGACCGGGTCCGCGCCACCGGAATCCTCGGCCCGGCGCTGTTCGCCGGGCTCTACGGCGTGCGGGAAGAGTCCATCCTTTTTACGCCCTATCCCGCCGGCAACGCTTTCAAGGCCACCCTACCCCGTCTCGTCGCGTCCGGCGATGTGGGCGACACGGACGTGTACGGAGCGCAGCAGCATGCGCCCTTGCTCGACGTTGAGATCCCGCTTTGAACCCGCGCCCCCGCGCAGCTCGCCGGGGGGCGTTGATCGATCCGATCGACCTCGAAGTCCTCTGGAGCCGCCTTCTAACCGTCGTCGACGAGGCCGCCTACGCCATCATCCGCACGTCCATGTCCAAGGTGGTCACCGAAGGGCGCGACTTCGGCGTCGTCCTCTTCGACCCGGCGGGACGGCAGATCGCCGCGGATGTCAGCATCGCCTCCAAGACCGGCACGATCTCCATTGCCGTGCAGGAGATCCTCAAGCACTTCCCCGCCGAGAGCTTCCGGCCCGGCGACGCCGTGGCCACCAATAATCCCTGGTGGATCATGGGCCACCTGAACGATATCGCCGTCATCGGCCCGATCTTCCACGGCGGCAGGCTCGTCGGCTTCGCCGAGTGCATGGCCCACATGGCCGATATCGGCGGCAGCCTTTCCGGCGCGCCGCGCGAAGTGTTCGAGGAAGGACTGATCATCCCCCCGCTGCGCATCGTGTGTGAAGGCGTCGAGGACGCAACCTTCTTTGCCATGCTTGAAGCCAATGTGCGCATCCCGCGCCAGGTCTGCGGCGACGTCCGCGCGCTCATCACCGGCTGCCGGGTCATGGAGCGCAAGCTCGCCGAGTTCCTGGAGCGGCACGATTATCCGGACCTCATCGAGCTCGGCCACGCCATCATTGCGCACTCCGAGACGACGATGCGCCGCGCCATCGCCAGCGCCATTCCCGACGGCACCTACGACGGCAGCACGACCGTGGACGGGTTCGGCGACCCTCTCACCATCCGCGTGCGCGTCACCGCCGCGTCAGGCGATCTCGCCATCGACTTCGCCGGCAGCTCGGACCAGAGCGCGCTCGGCATCAACTGCACCATGGTCTACACGCGGGTCTGGAGCACCTACATCGTCAAGTGCATCGCCTCGCCGCACCTTCCGAACAATACCGGCACCTTCGCGCCGATCACGGTGCGAGCCCCGGAGGGCAGCTTCCTCAACCCTAGTTTCCCCGCGCCGGTCAAGATGAAGCCCAGCAGCGGCCACTACGTGCCGATCGCCATCCTCGACGCGCTGGCCTTGGTGATCCCTGAACGCGTGCTCGCCGAATCCGGCAACAAATTTCTCGTCTACCTGGCCGGCACGCATCCTGGCGGTCAGCGCTTCTCCGACCTGATGTTCGTCATGGGCGGCATGGGGGCACGGGCCAACCGCGATGGGCTGAGCTGCATGAGCTTCCCGGCCAACTCCTCCAACCTGCCCACCGAAATCCTCGAAAGCCATATGCCGATCCGCGTCCGCCGCCGCGCGCTCCGCCAGGATTCCGGCGGCGCCGGCAAGTTCCGGGGCGGGCTCGGCCAGGTGGTCGAAATGCAGTCCCTGTCCCGGTCGCCCATCACCGTCCGCGCCGAGCACGGCAAGCTCGCCACCGCCCCGCGTGGCCTGAAAGGCGGGCTGGACGGCGCCGCCGGCCGCATCCTGCACAATGGGGCGGAGGTGCCGGACAAGCTGCCTTTGCAGCTGCACGAAGGCGACATCCTCACCCTCGAAGTGCCGGGCTCCGGCGGCATGGAGGCGCCGGGCCTGCGCGACCGCGCCAGCCTGGCCGCCGACCTCGCGGACGGGCTCGTCACCCAAGCAGCGGCCCGGCGCGACTACGGTGAGAACAGTGGTGTTGGATAGCGCAGGCGACTGGGCGCTGGGGGTCGATATCGGCGGCACCTTCACCGATATCGCCCTGTTCGACCGCGCTTCCGGCCGGGTCCACGTGGGCAAAGTGCTGACCGACTACGCCGACCTTGCCGAGGGCGTGCTGCGCGGCGTTCGCACGCTGCTGCCGGGTTCCGCCGTGCCCGTCGGACGTGTCGCCGTCACCGTGCACGGCACCACGCTCGCCACGAACGCGCTGATCGAACGCCGCGGCACGCCGACCGCGCTGATCGTCACCAGCGGCTTCCGCGACCTACTCGAGATGGCGCGCGAGAGCCGCTACGACATTTACGATATCGAACTGAAGATCCCGCCGCCGCTGGTCCCTCGCCGGCACGTCTTCGAGGTCGCCGAGCGAATGGACGCCCACGGTTCGATCGTCGAGCCGCTGGACGAACCCGGCCTTGCGTCAACTGTGGCCCGGCTCCGGCAGGAGGGCATCGGCAGCGTCGCCGTCTGCTTCATCAACGCCTACCGCAACCCGGCGCATGAACGCGCCGCCGCCGCCGCGATTGCCCGCCTCGATCCCGCCCTCGTCGTCTCGCTGTCCACGGACGTCATGCCGGCGATCAAGGAATACGAGCGCGCCAGCACCACCGCCGCCAACGCCTATGTCCGCCCGGTTGTGGAGGCCTATCTCCAGCGCCTGCGCGCGAAATTAAAGCAATTCGGCATCGCCAACCCGCCGCTCATCATGTCCTCCGATGGCGGGGTGGTCGGCTGTGATACCGCCTGCCTCTACCCGGTCCGTCTCGTCGAGTCCGGCCCTGCCGGCGGCGCGCTGGCCGCCGCGCATCTCAGCGCCGTCTGCGGCGTCCCCGATGTCATCGCCTTCGACATGGGCGGCACCACGGCGAAGATCTGCGTCATTGACGGTGGCGAACCGGGACGCTCCAGCGAGTTCGAGGTCGGCCGCGTCTATCGCTTCGCCAAGGGGAGTGGGTTGCCACTAAAAGTACCTGTGCTCGAGATGATCGAGATCGGCGCCGGCGGCGGCAGCATCGCCCGCGTCAACGAGATCGGCCTGCTCCAGGTCGGGCCGGAAAGCGCCGGCTCCGAACCCGGCCCCGCCTGCTACGGACTCGACGGCACGCAACCGAC
Organism: Acetobacteraceae bacterium; assembly: GCA_965276815.1. Classification (GTDB taxonomy): domain Bacteria; phylum Pseudomonadota; class Alphaproteobacteria; order Acetobacterales; family Acetobacteraceae; genus JAVVHH01. Next base: position 459,117 of record CBDIBE010000009.1, read on the forward strand.
CGTGACCGACGCCGACCTGCATCTCGGCTATCTTGACCCGGATTACTTCCTTGGCGGCCGCATGAAGCTGGATGCCGCAAAGTCCGCCGACGCGATCGACAGCCTGGCGCAGCGCCTCGGCCTCAGCGTCGAGCGCGCCGGTTGGGGCATCCACGAGGTCGTCAACGACGCCATGGCGAGGGCCGCGAAAGTACACTGCCTCGAACGCGGCAAGGACCCGCGCGACTACACCCTGGTCGCTTATGGCGGCGCCGGTCCGGTGCACGCCTATCGTGTCGCCGAGATCCTCGGGATCGAGCGCATCATCTACCCCATCCGCGCCGGCGTGATGTCCGCCTTCGGTTTCCTGGTCGCGCCCGCCGCCTTCGAGATGCTGCGCACGCTGGCCGCGCCTCTGGACGCCCTGGATTTCGCCACCCTGAACGCCGTGCTGGACGAGCTGGCTGCCGAAGGGGTCCGCCAACTCGCGACCGCCGGCATCGCGCCGGATGATTGCGTGGCCGAGCGGCAATTCGCGCTCCGCTTCGCCGGCCAGAGCTATTCGCTCGACGTGGCCGCCCCCTCCGGCGCGATTGACCCGGCGGCGCTGGCCAAAATCACCGAGCGCTTCGTCACGCGCTACCGTGAGCGCTATCACCACGCCAACACCAACGTGCCGATCGAACTCGACCAGGTGCGCGTCGCCGTGCGTGGGCCCACCCCGAACGTGATCCTCCCCCAAATCCCGCCCAGCGACTCCCCGGTCACCAATGCCCTGCGTGGCGGGCGCCGCGTCTACCTGCCGGAGCGCGGCGGATACGAAGAATGCCCGGTTTATGACCGCTACTGCCTCGGTGCCGGCGCCACCCTGACCGGACCCGCAATCGTCGAGGAGCACGAATCGACGGTCGTGCTCGGCGTCGGCGCAGAGGGCCGCATCGATGTCTACGGCAACCTGATCGTGACCTTGCCGTACGCGGATCTGGCGGCATGACGGCAGCGGCAACATTCGCGCGATTCGCCGCCGGGCTCACCTGGCAAGACGTGCCCGGCGATGTCGCGCGAAAGCTGCTCGCGCATCTGCTGGACACGCTCGCCGTCGCCACGGCCGGCGCGGCCACGCAGGAGGCCGGCATCCTGTTCGCCTGCCACGGCGGCTGCGAGGGTCCCTGCCGCGTCATCGGCCGGGACGCAAGCCTGCCGGCTCCGGACGCGACGCTGCTCAACGCCTTCGCCGCACGCCGTCATACGTTCGACGACACGCTCGAGGCCGGGCCGATCCACCCGGGCAGCGCCGTCTGGGCCGCGAGCCTCGCCGCCGCGGAGCGCTCGGATGCGCCGCTCGTCCGCGCGTTGCTGGCCGGGCTGTGCGGCTACGAGCTCGCCGTCCGCCTGGCCGACGCACTCGGCCCCGCCCATTACGATGCCGGCCACCACGGAACTGGCACCTGCAACGCGCCCGCCGCCGGCCTCGCCGCCGCGGTCGCCCTCGGCCTGGACGCGCGGCGCACGGCGCACGCGATCTCGCTGGCCGCCGCCGCCGCCGCCGGCACAAGGCAGTATCAAGTCGACGGCGGCATCAGCCACAGCGCGCTGAACGGCGCCCGCGCTGCTGTCGCCGGCACCCAGTCAGCGCTCTACGCGGCGGCCGGTTTCGACGCTCCCTCGGGCCAGCTCGACGGCAAGTGGGGCTTCCTCGCCATGTTCGGGGCGAATGGCGCAACGGAGTGGGATGATCTCGGCACTGTCTGGGGCCTCCGGCGGCTCGGCCTCAAGCCGTACCCAACCTGCCGCTTTACCCACGGCCCGATCGCCGTATTCGAGGCGCTCCTTCAGCACCACGCGATTGCCTCCGACGATGTCAGCGGCATCGAACTGCGCACCTTCGCCCAATCCATCTCCGTTTCCGACCGCCCGGATTGGCACGGCCGCGAGGAGGCCACCCTCAGCCATCAATTCGCGCTCGCCGCCACGCTCGCCGGCGGACCGCCCGAACTTGGCACAATCGACCGCCTCGCCGCCGACGCCGGCGTGCGGCACCTCGCCGGGTTGGTCTCCGTCCGTCATGACCCGGCGCTGGAGCAGCGCGAGGCCGATGACTGGCCGCATCTCCTCCGCGTCCGCCTGCGCGACGGCACGGAACTCGAGGCGCAAAGCCGGGCACCGCCAGGCCGCGCGCCTGAGGACATCGCCGCGCCTGCGATCCGCGCCAAGACCGAGCGTCTCCTGGGGCGCCAGCGCGTCGCCGCGATCCAGACCCTGCTGGCCGACCCGGCGCGCCACTCCGCGGGCGACCTCATGCGGCTGCTCGCGCCATGCTGACGGGCGCTGGTTCGATCCAGGCACTCGCCATCCCGGCCCGGCGACGCCGAGCCCGGGCCTGGCCGCAGCGGCGACTGCTGCTCTATCCCGTCTCCCTGATCGGCGGCCTCATCCTCTGGCAAATTGCCGCCGCGCCGTTCTCGCCGCTGGTATTTCCTCCGCCGACCGCGGTATTCCTCCGCTTCTTCGAAATGTTTGGCTCCGGCGACCTGGCCGCCGCCCTCTGGGGCTCGCTCGGCACCTTCCTACTCGGGTTTGGCCTCGCCATTGCCGTCGGCTTCCCGGTCGGCCTCGCGCTTGGCCGCATTCGTGCCCTCTCGGTCGCGTCCGAGCCGGTGATCAACGCCATCTATGCCGTCCCGCCCGTCGCCCTCGTCCCGTTCCTGATCATCTGGTTCGGCCTCTACGCCCAGTCGGAAATCGCGCTCGTCTTCATAATGGCGGTGTTCGAGATCGTCATCACCATGCGCGCCGGCACGCGGACCGTGGAACCCCGGCTGCTCGAGGCGGCCCGCTCGTTCGGCTTCGGCGAGTTCGCCGTGCTGCGCAAGATCGTGCTGCCGGCCACGCTGCCGTTTGCCGTGACCGCGCTTCGCATCGGTTTCGTCCGGGCACTGAACGGCATGATCACGGCGCAGCTCCTCCTCGCCGCCACCAATCTTGGCGCGCTGATGAAGCAGAATATGCAGCGCTTCGACACCGCCGGGCTGCTCGCGCTCGTGGTGCTGCTAAGCATGATCGGCCTGCTGGGGCAGGAGAGCCTGAAATTGCTCGAGACGCGGCTCATGCCTTGGCACATCCGCGCATGACCCGGCTGCGCACACTATCCGGCGATTTCGGCCTCAAGGTGCTCGGCGTCGTCGTCGCCCTGCTGCTCTGGGAGGTGCTCGGCCGGGCCTTCGGCGCCGAACTCTTCGCCCCGCCCAGCGACGTGTTCCCCGAACTCGCCGCCATGCTCGCGCAAGGTGAAGTGCTGCAGATCCTCGGCAATTCGCTGCTCGCGATGCTGGCCGGCTACCTGGCCGCCTGCCTGATCGCGATCCCGCTCGGCGTCGCCATGGGACGCTCGGCCTGGTTCGACATCGTGCTGCACCCCTGGCTCAGCATGTTCATCGTCACTTCGGTCGCCGCCGTGGTCCCGGTGCTGATCCTGATGCTGGGTACCGGTTTCTGGTTCCGCATGGCGATCGTCTTTATCGCCACGATCTGGTACGTCATGCTGACAATCTATCAGGGTGCCCGCGGCATCGAACGGCGCTGGCTCGACGTCGGCCGCGCCTTCGGTGCCACCCGCTCCGTGACCTTCCGCAAGATCATCCTTCCGGCCCTGCTGCCTTACGTGCTCATCGCCCTGCGCATCGGCCTGACCCACGCCATCCGCGCCATGATCGTCGCCGAGCTGTTCGTGCTGGTCGGTTACGGACGGCTCCTGCACGACGCCGGATTCGATATTTCGACTGCGCGTATGCTGGGGCTGCTCGTGTTGATCGCCGCTGTCGGCGTGGTGGCCAACATGCTGCTGAATGAAGCGGCCCGGCTGCTCGCGCCCTGGAGCACGGCGCAGGACAGACAAGGCTTCCGCCCGAGAAGAGCCTGACCTGGAAGGAACGCACATGACCGTGAAACGCCGTGAGTTGCTTGCCGGCAGCGGCCTCGCCGCTTCGGGTCTGCTCGCGGGCCGCCTCGCACAAGCCGAGCCCGGCCGCAGCCTGAAGATCAACCTCCTCGGCTTCTGCCTCGGCGATCACGTGCCAACCACCGCCGCCGTCATGGAAATGCTGCCCAAGGTCCCGGGCTACGGCAAGCCGGAGATCGCGCGCATCGACCAGATGCGCACGGTCGCCCAAACCGTCATCGCCGGCGCCGCCGAGTTGGGCGAGACCGACCCGATCGTTACGATGAGCGCCGTCGAAGCCGGCGCCGACCTCAAAGTGGTCGGGCTATGGTATGCGCAAACGAGCCTGGTTCTGGTCGCCGATGCCAGCAAGGTCAAGGACTATAAGGACCTGGCCAACCCGGCCAACGTGACCGCCGTCAATCAAAAGGGCGACATCACAGAAGTCTGCCTGCTCGGCCCGCTGCTCGCGGCCGGCATCGACATCAACAAGATCAATTTCGTCGAGATCGGCGGCTCTGGCGCACGAATGCGGGCCCTCCTCGCCGGACGCGTGCAGGCCGTGCCCGTGCACCTCGATCAGGCGGCGGAGATGACAAAAGACGGCCGTTTCAAGATCGTGATGGAGCCGTGGAAGGAGTACCATCCTTGGATCAACGAGGTATGGACCGTCACCGGCGCCTGGCTCAAGAAGCCCGAGAACGAGAAGGCGCTCGTGGCACTGCTCAAGGTGAATATCGCGGCGTTCCGTCGCGCCAATACCGATTTCGCCTGGTACGCCGACATCTATCGCCGTTACGCGACCCTGCCGGACGTCGCCAAGGAGAGTGACGCCTCCATCCGCGTCCTCTGGGACGGTCTGGCCAATGACGTGAAGTCTTGGCCGGCCCAGGACGGACCCGACCCGGACGACATCGAGCGCCTCATTCCTCTTTACAAGTCCGCCGGCGCCGTGCGCGGAACCGTCAAAGCACGAGATTTCGTGGTCCTGGACTACGTCAAGCAGGCGCTTTCGGAACTGGGCTAGCGATGCTGGCGGCGCCGAAGCTCGCGCTGGACGGGATCAGCAAATCGTTCCACGGCGGCGGCCGGGTCGTCCCCGTCGTCGAGCGGTTCAGCCTCTCCGTCACCGATCTCGAGTTCGTTGCCATCATCGGCCCGAGCGGCTGCGGCAAGTCTACCATCCTGCGCATCATCGACGGGCTGATCGAGCCCGACGAGGGGGAAATCCGCATCGATGGCAAGACTGTGCGCGGACCCGGCCAAGGCCGGGCGATGGTCTTCCAGAGCTTCGACCTACTGCCCTGGCGCACCACGCTGCAGAACGTCGCCTTCGGCCTCGAGATGACCTCGATGCGCCGCGCCGACCGGCTCGCGACCGCCCGCCGCTTCATCGACATGGTCGGCCTGCGCGGCTTCGAGGATGCCTACCCCCACCAACTCTCCGGCGGCATGCAGCAGCGCGTCGGCATTGCCCGCGCGCTGGCGATCGACCCAGGCGTGCTCCTGATGGACGAGCCATTCGGCGCGCTGGACGTGCAGACGCGCGACTTGCTGCAAGATGAGTTGCTGCAGATCTGGGAGCGGCACCAGAAGACCGTCCTGTTCGTCACCCACAGCATCGAGGAAGCGATCTACTTGGCCGACCGCATCCTGGTATTGAGCCCGCGGCCTGCGCGGATTGAGCAGGAACTGCCGGTCCGCTTTCCTCGACCCCGCACCGAGGCCATCAAGTCCCACCCGGACTTCATCGCCATGCGCGTGCATATTTGGGAGACACTCAAGGCCAATGTCCGCATTCAGGGCTGAACGACATAACCGCTCCGAGAGGCAGCCTCGCAGACCGATCAGCGGCCCGGACCGCGACAATCCCTGGCATCAGCCGAGACGGTAATCGCCCGACAGGGCCTGCGCCGTCGTGGCGTTATCCGGGGTATCGTCACTCATCTCCTGCCCCCGAGCAAGCGAGCCTTCCCTCATCGGCCGATTGGTGTCTGTGCCGCGCTGCTCTGGGCTCGGCGTTCTGCATGCAACGCCGCGAATTTCGATCCGGCCGCGAAGCGCGCCCCTCGCCAAACGCCCGAAGAAAAGATTTCCAGGATCTGCTCGATCAGGAGTTCCGTGACGCACTGTGCCACGAGTGGGCGCTTTCGCATCATCGGAACGCCGATTCCAACCCGGCGGTAAAGTGGGGGATCGACGATCTGGGCAAATGCCATATCGCCTTCGGCCGCGATGTTCTGCAGCGCGGAAGACGGCAGGACGGTGAAGCCAAATCCGGCCTGTATAAGCGTTTTCTGCACGTTGTGCATGAAATTAGCTTCCATGACGATGTTCAGATCCACACCGATCGCGTGCGCCGCGCGCTCCACCGTCGCGCGAAGCTCGTCATCGGGCGGCGACAGAATCAGCGGATAGCCGCCCAGCGCGTTGAGCGGCACGCAAGACCGGCCGCCGAGATCCGATGATTTGAGGCCGACGAGGAACAGCGGCTCCTCGATCAGCGGCTGAAACGTGAGGTTCGCAGGGCGCACCGGCTGGTAGACGATGGCGACGTCGATCTCCTGCGCCTCCAACCATTGGAGCAGATGGGCCGGAACCCCGGTCGCGATGCGCAGCTTGACGTGCTCGTATCGCCCCCGCATCGCGGTGGTGAACCGCGCCACCAGGAGATCCGCCACGCTCGGAAGCATGCCGAGGCCGACCCGGCCGGTGATCTTGCCGGCCAGCGCCGTGATGTCGGCCCTGGCCTCCTCCAGTTCGCGCATGGCCCGGCGGGCACGCAGCAATAAGCATTCGCCGGCATCGGTCAGCGACATCCCCCGGGCATGCCGCACGAAGAGTTGGGCGCCGACGCTCTCCTCCAGCAGGCGCATTTGGCGGCTGAGCGCGGGCTGCACCGTGTGCAGCCTCTCGGAGGCCTCGCTCAGGCTGCCGGCTTCGCCGATCAGCACGAATGTCCGCAGCTGCCTAAAATCCAAGAACCGTCCCCGAGCTATAGCGATCCGCTATGGCGTGTAGAGAAACAATCTAATTGCAGCAAGCTCCGCCTTCGCATCTGATCGGCAGCAACGACACTGCAATAACCGCCTTTTGGGGCGGATCGGGAAAACGGTTGATAAGTGGTCCGCCCAGGCTGCGGGAAATCGGAATCGATGTTGGTGGGACCTTCACCGATGTCGTTGCGTGCTGGGACAACGGCGCGATCCGGACGACCAAGTTCCTGTCCTCGCTCGGCCTGGTGCCGAGCGAACTGGCCGATCTCCTGAAGCAGTGGTTGGGGGCATCGTCCGATAGCCGATCGGCCCGGGTCGTCCACGGCACCACCGTGGCGACCAACGCGCTGCTCGAAGGCCGGGTCGGCCGGACCGCGCTTATCGCTACCGAGGGTTTTCGGGACGTTATCGAGCTCGGGCGGGGTATCCGGCCGGATCCACTCGATCTGCGCTGGCGTCCGGTGCCGCCCATCGTCGGTCGCCAGCTGCGCTTTACTGTGCGCGAGCGGGTCGGCAGCAAGGGCGAGGTGATCGTACCCCTCGTCTGGGACGGAGCGGCGCAGGCCGCGATCGAGGCCGGCCTCGCCGGGTGCACTGCGGTCGCTATCGCCTTGCTGCATGCCTATGCCAACCCGGAGCACGAGAAAATCATCGCAGAGCACATCCGGCGCTGCCATCCGGGCCTGTTCGCGACCGCATCGCACGAGGTGGTGGCGGAGCCGCGGGAATACGAACGCACCAGCACGACGATCATCAATGCGGCGCTCGGACCGATCGTCGAGTTGTATCTGAGCCGGCTGGAGACCGCGCTCATCGCGGCGTCCCTGCCGGGGGACATCGAGGTCATCCAGTCGAACGGCGGCACCATCCGCTCGGGCCTGGCGAAGCAGCGGCCGGTCACCATGGTCGAATCCGGGCCCGCGGCCGGCGTGCTTGCTGCCGCGGCCATTGCCCGCGCGCTGGATGAGCCGAGGCTGATCGCGTTCGACATGGGAGGAACCACCGCGAAGGCAAGCCTGGTAGAAGATTTCGCGGTGCTCGAGGCGAGCGAGTACTACGTGGGTGGCGGACTGCATGCCGGACCGCGCGCCCTGACGGCATCCGGCTATGTCGTGCGGATGCCGAGCCTCGACGTCGCCGAGGTGGGCGCTGGGGGCGGCAGCATCGCCTCCGTCGATGAAGCGGGTGGCCTCCATGTTGGCCCGCGCAGTGCTGGCGCGGCGCCCGGCCCGGCTTGTTACGGGCTCGGCGGCGTCCGCGCCACGGTGACCGACGCCAATGTCGCGCTCGGTTACATCAACCCCGCCTCGATCGCAGGTGGATTGCAGCCCATTGATCGCGCGCGCGCCCTGGCCGCGATCAAGGAAGATGTCGCCGGACCCAAGGGGCTCGCGGTGGAGGACGCCGCCCTCCTGATCCATGCCGGCGCGAATGCACGCATTCTCGCGGCCTTGCGATCCGTCACGATCGAACGCGGCCGCGATCCGCGCGAGCGGACCATCGTGGCGTTTGGCGGCTCCGGCCCGGTGCACGCAGCCGGGATCGCCGACCTGCTCGGCGTCACCAGGGTGCTCGCCCCGTTCGGGGCGGGCGTGCTCTCCGCCGCCGGGCTGCTCGCCGCGGGGCCTGCCGCGGACCGCATCGAGGCGATGCAGGTCGATCTCGACGAGATCGACAGCAACGCGGTCTCCGCCCGCATCGAGGCGATGCATGAGGGTCTTGCCCAAGAATACCGTATTAACACGAGGGCGGAAGGGGCGGTGCTGCCAATGCTGCTGGTGCGCTACAAGGGCCAGCACACAGAGATCCATATCCCCTTCAACCCCGGTGGTGACCTCGCCGCCGAGGTGCGGGCAAAATTCGAGCTGGAATATCGCCGCGAATTCGGTTTCGTCGTTGACCGTGAAGCCTGTGAGGTGGTCGGGCTGCGCCTGCGCTTGCGGACCCCGCCCGCCTCCCATTGGCAGGCCGTGCTCTCCGGCCTTGATGCTTCCTGGGCCGGCGCGACGACGGAAAGTCAGGAACGGATCTGCATTTTCGCGGATTTCCGTGGGCCTTGCCCGGTGCTGGGGACCGGTCAGGTTCTCGCCGCACGGCGCGACGTCCGGGGACCCGCCATCATCGAGTCGCCGGACTCGACCATCGTGGTACCGCCGGGCTGGATGGCCTCTATCAAAGATGGACTGGGGCTGCTGCTATGGAAATGACCATGCGACAGGCGGACCCCGTCACCTATGAGGTGATCGTCAACGCGCTCGCGGCGGTCCCCAACGAGATGAGCATCCGCATCATGCGGTCCGGCAGTTCCACCGTGTTCCGCGAGACGCTGGAGTTCTCCACGGCGATCTGCGGGCCCGACGGTGTCGTCGTCGCCCAGGGGCTCACGCTCCCCGTGCATGTCGGCGCGCTGCCGATCGCGCTGCCGATGGCGCTGCGGCAGATGGACGAGCCATGGCAGCCCGGCGACGTTATGATCTTCAACGACCCGCAGGTCGGCGGCCTGCATCTGCCCGACATCTTCATGGTTATGCCGATCTTTCTCGCCGACGCGCTGATCGGCTACAGCGCCTGCACCGGGCATCACGTCGATATCGGCGGCCGCTTTCCCGGCGGAAACGCCGCCGAATCGCGGACCATCTTCGAGGAGGGGCTGCGGCTTGCACCCATCAAGCTGTGGCGCCGGGGCGAGCTTGCGCGCGATGTCGCCAGGCTCATCCGTGCGAATGTACGACTGCCGCAGGTGCTGCTCGCCGATCTTTCGGCGCAGCGCGCGGCCTGCGAATCGGGGGTCACCGGCCTCGTCGAATTATGTGGTCGCTACGGACTTCCGCTGTTGCGTCGGGTGATGGATGAATATGTCGATTATTCGGCCGAATTGTTTGCGGAACGCCTGCGTTCGATCCCGGCCGGTGTCTATGCGTTTGTCGACTACATCGAGTGGCCCGACGGCGGGACCGTCACCATCAGCTGCAGCCTCGCCATGCAGGACGGCCGGCCCAGGATAAGCTTCGATGCAGCTCGCCCGCAGTCGATTACGCGATCAACTGCCCTTTCAGCTACACGCAGGCGGCCGTGGCGACGGTGCTGCTCGGCGCGCTTGGTCATGGGGTGCCGCTGAACGGGGGATTGTTCCGCGCCTTCGACGTCACGGCGCCCGCGGATTCCGTGGTGTCCTGGAGCATGCCACGTGCCTGTGCGGCCCGCGGAGTGACAATGTACAGGGTCTGCGATGCGCTTGCCGGAGCGCTCGCGCAAGCGCTTCCACAGGCTGTGGCGGCTGCGTCCGAGGGGGGCGCCACGATCATCACCATCGCCGGCGACCATGCAGGGCAGCATTTCAACTTCTTCGACGTGGTCCTGGGGGCCTGGGGCGGCCGACACGGGCTGGATGGTTTCAGCGGCGTCTCCAACCCGGCGACCAACAGCCGGAATACGCCGGCCGAGATGATCGAGCGCGAACATCCGGTGCGCGTCACCCATTACGAAATCGCGCCGGCCACCGGAGGTCACGGCGAATACCGCGGCGGCGATGCCCTGCGGCGCGGCTACGAACTGCTGGCCGGCGAAGCCATCGTCGTGGTCCGCGCCGATCGCCAGAAATTTGCGCCGTGGGGATTGGCGGGCGGCGAGCCGGGCGCCACGGGGCGCACGCGCATTCTGCGCAAGGACGGCCGCACCGAGACCATGCCGAGTAAGTTCGTGGCGAAACTCACCCGGGGGGATCAGCTCGAGGTGACCACCCCGGCCGGCGGCGGCTATGGCAATCCAGCGCGTCGCGATGCTGCGGGGCTCGCGCGCGATCGGGCGGGAGCGCTCGCGAAATGATCGGCGTGCAGCAGATCTTCGACGGGCTCGCACTTGGCGGTATCTATGCCCTGGCGGCGCTGGGGCTCGCGATCATCTATCGTTTCCTCGGCTTTATGCAGCTGTCACACGGGCAGCTTGTCACGCTTGGCGCCTATGTCGGGCTGTTCATGGCCAGGCTGATGCCGAGCCTGTGGCTGGTCCTGCCGGTCACCATCCTGGTTCGGCCTCGTCGGGCGGCGCAGCGGCATCATTGAACTGCTCGGCCGCGCAGTTTCGCCTGGCATGCCCAGCTACGCCATCGCACGGCTCGGCGCGACCATGGTGCTCGAGGGTCGCGGCATCTTCGCCGATTTGACGGTAGAGGAAAACCTGCGCGCCGGCATCCGTACCGGGGAGCGATCGGGGCGGCTGGCGAAGGCCTTTGCACAATTTCCCATGTTGGTGGAGAAACGACATGCACCGGCGGGCCGCCTCAGCGGCGGCGAGCAGCAGCTCCTCGCCATCGCGCGTGCGAGCCTCCAGGATCCGAGACTGCTGATCCTCGATGAGCCCAGCCTCGGCCTCTCGCCGGCGGCGACCAGGCTGGTGATGAAGGCACTGCGGCAGCTCGCGGATGGCGGCAGCGCAGTCCTCATCGCCGACCAGAACTACGGGGCCGTCAACGGGATCTGCTCGCGGGCGTACCTCATGGCCAACGGCCGCATCGTCGATGCCACGGACGACGTCCGCTCGAAAACGATGGCCTGGGTCGGTAGTGGGTCAGTTTGAACGGTCCTGATTAAAGTCCTAGGTCATACCGGGTTTCTGACCGGGTCATACGAGTGGTATAATCGGGCATGACCATGAAGCGCACGCCCCGCCCCCGCGATCCCGTCCAGCTCGGCAAGCTCATGGTGGACATTGTGACCGGCCAGGTGCCGGATGCCGTGGATGACGGGAAGGACTCTGCTTCTGTTGAAGCGAACCGTCGTGGCGGCCAAAAGGGCGGAAAGGCACGCGCCGATAAGCTAACCGGAACCGAACGCTCAGAGATTGCTCGAAGGGCTGCTTTCGCTCGCTGGAAATAGCTGTTGACTAAGGGGCGTCATTGACGTATCTTACCAGAGAACCAAGGGAGGAGCCGATGGTCGATAACGTCAACACGATCCTTAGTCGGGGCGGAAATGTTCAATGCGGAAGGACTACTTAATCTCAATCGTTGAGCTGGATTGTTACCTCAGAGAAGCTCGCCGCGTCTTCTCGGAGGAAGAACGTACCGAACTGGTGAATTTCCTTGCCGAGCATCCTGAGCTTGGAGATGTCATCCCCGGTACGGGTGGCATTAGGAAGATACGATGGAAGTCACAGAATCAGGGCAAGCGCGGCGGGGCTCGGGTAATCTACTACTTCCGGGACCTAAATATGCCCGTATTTCTGTTGGCTGTTTATCGGAAAGGCGAGAAGATCGACATGACGGCGCAGGAACTTAAGACTGCATCACAGTTGGTCGAAAACTTGGTCAGTCAATATCTTACCCCGAAATGGGCAAAGATAGCTCGGCTGACAAAGCAACCGTGAGGGGTCTACGGAGTAGTGCAATGGGCAATGGTCGGAAGATTCTGGCCGGTCTGACCGAAGCGGTCACCTACGCTCAAGGAGAAGCGACTGGCGCTCTGGCGCGTGAAGTTAAAGTGCCTCAGAGCGTCGACGTTCAGGCAATCCGCCGTAAGTTAGGGCTTACTCAACGCGAATTCGCAATGCGCTTTGGGTTTAGTCTCGGCACGGTGAAAAATTGGGAGCAGGGGCATCGCGGGCCTGAGGGTTCCGCTCGCTTACTTCTAACGATTGTTGATCAGGAACCTGAGGCCGTAGAGCGTGCGCTGAGAAAGACTGGCTGACTAAACGTCACCAAACTGACCCTTGTGCTTGACACTCAAGCATAAGGGTCATATGGTGGCGTCATGAACAAGCTCTCCCGCGAAGCCCGCGCCCAAATCCTCGGAATGATGGTTGAGGGCGTTTCAATCCGGGCGATCTCCCGCCTGACGGGCGCCAGCAAGAACACTGTCGTCAAGCTGCTGGAGGACGCTGGCGAGGCGTTCAGCGACTATCAGGACCGCACCCTTCGCGGCCTTACCTGCAAGCGGGTCCAAGTCGATCAAATTTGGGCCTTCGTCTATGCCAAGGCCAAGAACGTCGGGACCGCCAAGGCCGCTCCGGAAGGCGCTGGCGACTGCTGGACGTGGATGGCGTTGGACGCCGATACCAAGCTGATCCCGTCCTATTACGTCGGCGCGCGCGATGCCTACGCGGCCCAGGCTTTCATCGGCGACTTGGCGTCTCGGGTGAAGAACCGGATGCAACTCACCAGTGACGGGCACAAGCCCTACCTGGTGGCCGTGGAACAGTCTTTCGGCGCGGATATCGACTATGCAATGCTCATCAAAATCTATGGGGACGCGCCCGGCGAGGGCCGCTACAGCCCTGGAGAATGCACGGGCGCGGTCATGCGTCGGGTCGAGGGCCGACCCGATCCCGCGCACATCAGCACCAGCTTTGCCGAGCGCGCGAACCTTACGTTGCGGATGGGATCACGCCGGTTCACGCGGCTGACGAACGCGTTTTCGAAGAAGGTCGAGAACCACGCGCATTCGGTCGCGATCCACACCATGCACTACAATTTTGTTCGTATTCACCAGACGCTTCGCTGTACCCCGGCAATGGCGGCTAGTGTCACCGGCCAGCTTTGGGAATTGGCGGACATGGTGAAGGTGCTGGAAGAATGGGAGAACAAGCAGACATGATCCGTTGCGTTATATGAACTTTGAGTCATATCAAGAGCTTAGTAACCCATTGATTTAATTATCTAGTCTGACTAAGCTCCGAGTGCTGACGGAGGCGGGTGCCATGTTCGATGCCAGGATCATTGCGAACTTCATTTTGGATAGGGCCGACGAACAAGGAAGGCAGGTGACAAACCTCGACCTACAAAAGCTGCTTTATTTTGTGCATGGCCATTATCTGGTCCGCTTCCGGAAGTCCTTAGTATTTGATGAATTTGAGGCGTGGACGTATGGCCCTGTTCACCGAACCGTCTATGATGCCTTTAAGCATTATGATGACACGCCGATTGATAGCCATGCGTCGGCATATGACCCGATACGTCGCCAGCGTCGTGCCCTACCGGACCTTACCGACGAGAGTGTTATCGAGGTCATGGACTCCGTTTTGGTTCGCTATCTTGACATGCCGACGTACTTATTAGTCCAGTTGACCCATGCAGAGGGGACGCCATGGTCTCTGACTGTCAGTGCCGCAGAAAGACGCCCTAATGTCGGAATGAAAATACCGAACCAGCTTATTGAAGACTGCTTTGAAGGCTCCAGTGGAGCGCTGGCTGTGGGGGACTGATGCCGCGTAACGAGCCGCCTAAGGGTAGGGCCTCGCCGAAAACTAGGGCCCAAAACCTTTTACGACGATTCCCCATTATTGATCTTGCGAAGGCCGTTTCCTTAGAGGCCATATTGGAATCAACGCGGAACGGTTTGCTGTTGGGGTTGGATGGCCGGGCAAGGTGTGATTCCAGGCAGGTGTTCGAAGCCTTGCTGGAAGCCAACGCCCCATGTGGACCCCGACCACCCGCGCGCAGCATAGCCGCGCAGGACTGCGATATGGAAGTGACCTGACCGACGCGGAGTGGCTGATCTTGTCGCCGTTCCTGCCTGCGCCTTGCTCCTGCGGCTGCCCGCGCAAGTGGGAGATGCGGCAGATGGTCAACGCGATCTTCTACATCCTGCGCGGCGGCGTCGCCTGGAGCCTGCTGCCGAAGGACTTCCCCCCGTCCTCGACGGTGTATGGGTGGTTCGCCCGGTTCCGCGACGACGGCACGTGGGAGACGATCAACCATCATCTGGTCATGCTCGACCGCGAGCGGGCCGGTCGTGAAGCCAGCCCGACGGCCGCGGTGATCGACAGCCAGAGCGTCAAGACGACCGAGAGCGGCGGCATCCGGGGCTATGACGCCGGAAAGAAGATCAAGGGCCGCAAACGGCACGCCATGGTGGACACCGACGGACGAGCGCTCAAGCTGCAGGCCCACTCAGCCGCGATCCAGGACCGCGACGGGGCCGGCCCGCTCCTAAGGGCGTCGCGCCCGCGTTGGCCCTTCGTGGTGCTGGGCTACGCTGATGGTGGATACGCCGGGCCCAGAGTGGCTGATGCCAGCGCGATCCGCATCGAAGTGGTTCGCAGGTCCGACAACCAGGTCGGCTTCGCCGTCATCGCCCGCCGCTGGGTCGTCGAACGCTTCTTTGCATGGATCAACCGGAACAGGCGGCTGGCGAAGGACTTCGAGACCACGATCGAGTCCGTCGAGGCGTTCCTCTACGCTGCATCAAGCATCATCATGCTGCGAAGGCTGGCTCGTTGATGAACCGATTCCAAATGGACTCTTAGGGATCCCTCTCTGTAGTGGATAGGGGCGTCTTACGTCGGAACCCGCACCCAGTGCGCAATTTCCCTACAGGCTACCGCATGTATCAGTCGAAGCAGGCTCTTCGCAGCCGAGCTTAAAACGCACGAAAGTTGCTCGTTCCGGCTCCGCGGCGCGAGTGCTGACAAAACCCGACAAACGCTATCGGCGCGCAATGCACGTCCGGTCAAGGCCCGAGCCTGCTGCCATCTTGGAAACGGCCTGCCCCGACCCACGGTGGAGTGGACGCCAAGCAATATTCGCTGGCGGGAGCGGGTCACAGGCAGGTGTCGTAGTAGGTGGATTCGTCCCGCATCACCCGGTCATGCCCCGAGCCGGCAGCGATCATCGGGAAGCAGTTGCTCTGCTCCGCAACGGCCACGTCCAGGAAGAACGGGCCGTCGCTTTCCAGGCATTCGTGCAAGGCAGCCGGCAACTCGGCCGGGTGGCTGACCCGGCGGGCGCGCCAGCCATACGCCTTCGCGACGGCGACGAAATCCGGCAGCGCCGCCGTGTAGCTGTGGCTGTAGCGGCTGCCGTGGTTCAGCTCCTGCCACTGCCGTACCATGCCCATGTAGCCGTTGTTGCAAAGCACCAGCTTCACCGGAAGGTCATGTTGCACCGCCGTCGACAGCTCCTGGATGTTCATCTGCACCGAGGCGTCGCCGCTGATGCAAACCACCAGGCGATCCGGATGCGCCACTTGCGCCCCCAGCGCCGCGGGCAGGCCGTATCCCATGGTCCCGGCGCCGCCCGAGGTGAGCCAGTAATTGGGGCGGTCGAACGGCAGGTATTGCGCGCACCACATCTGATGCTGCCCGACGTCGGTGGAGATCACCGCATCCCGCCCCGCCAGCATGCCGGCGACCGCATGGATTAGGTGCTGCGGCAGGATCACGTCCTCCCGTGGTTCGAACCGCAGGCAGTCCTCGGCCCGCCAACGTTCGATCGACGCCCACCAGGCGCTCCGATCCGCCGGCTGCCCGGCGGGAGCATCCATCGCCCGATGCAGTCCCTCCAGCATCGCGGCGCAGTCGCCGACCAGCGGTATGTCCACCCGGACGAGCTTGTTGATGGAGGATGGGTCGATGTCGATGTGGATCTTGCGGGCATTCGGGCTGAAGCGCGCCAGTTCGCCGGTGACGCGGTCGTCGAAGCGGGCGCCGACACAGACGACCAGGTCCGCGTGGTGCATGGCCAAGTTGGCCTCGATGGTGCCGTGCATCCCGAGCATGCCGAGGAAGGCCGGATCGGAGGCGGGAAACGCGCCAAGGCCGAGCAATGTGAGCGTGCAGGGTGCGCCGGTGCGCCGCACCAGCCTCGTGAAGGCGTCGCAGGCGGCGCGACCCGAATTGACGAGGCCGCCGCCGCCGTAGAACACGGGTCGCCGGGCACTCCGGATGAGCGCTGCCGCCTCACGCAGCATGTCCACTGGCAGGGGTGCTACACTCTGGGCCTTTTCCGAATGCAGCACCGGGCTTGTCACCGCGGCGAGTTGCACGTCCTTGGGGAACTCCAGCAGCACCGGACCCGGCCGGCCCGCCATCGCCAGGGCGGCGGCTTGGCGCACCGTGGCGCCGACCGCGTCCACGTCGTTCAGCCTGTCGTTCCACTTGGTCACCGGGCGGGAGATGCCGACCCCGTCGCACTCCTGGAAGGCGCCGGTGCCGATCAGCCGGGTCGCGACCTGGCCGGCGATGCATAGGATCGGGACGGAATCGCACATCGCGTCCAGCAAGCCGGTGACGGTGTTGGTCATTCCCGGTCCCGACGTGACGACGACCACGCCGAGCCGCCCGGTGGAACGGGCATAGCCCTCCGCCGCATGCACCGCCGCCTGTTCGTGGCGAACCAGCACGTGGCGCAGCCGACGGTCCCCGTGCAGGGCGTCGTAAAGCGGCAGCACGGCACCGCCAGGATAGCCGAAAATCACCTCTACCCCCGAGGCCACCAGCGCATCGAGCAGGGCAGCCGTGCCGGTCTTGAAGCGCGGCTGCGCGACGGCAGTGGAGAGCGGCTCGGGCGGGTGAGTAAGGCTCGTCATCATGCAAGACTATCCCATCTCGTGCAGAAATTGTTTCCGTCCTGGCTTACGATGAGCTTAATGACAGAAAGGTTTCCCGCAAACTCGCTGATCGGTGGAAAATGGACCTGGACGTGATCGACCGCAAAATCCTGGGCTCGTTGCAGGCCGATGCCCGATCGAGCTTGGCGGAGATCGGCGCCCGGGTCGGGCTGTCCACCACGCCCTGCTGGAACCGCATCAAGCGGATGGAGGAAGCCGGCGTCATCACCGGCTACACCGTGCGGATCGATCCCGCGGCGATCGGCTTTGCCGAGACCGTCATCGTCCAGGTCGTGCTGGAAAGCCATACCGACGAAATGCTGGCCGCCTTTGGCCAGGCGCTCGCCCAAATTCCGGAGGTGCTGGAGGCGTTCCTCATCTCAGGTGACTACGATTACCATATCCGCATCGCGGTGCGGGACACGCGCGACTACGAACGGCTGCTGCGCGAGCGGCTGTATCGTATTCCCGGCATCCGCCACTCCAAATCCAGTTTCGTGCTGCGAAAGCTGAAGGAGACGCTCGGCCCATGGGACGTGCCGACGGGTCTCGCTGCCGCTCCTGCACGGCGCGCTCGCCGCCGCACGCGCTGAGGAAACGACCGCCACTCAGACAAGCCAGAGCGGCAGCTCCAGCGTGTTCTTGATTTCCGACAGCGCGATGGAGGACACGGTTTCCCGAACCGCCGGCAATTGCGACAGGTGTTCGCGGAAGAAGCGCTCATAGGCTTCGACGCTGCTCGTGACGATACGAAGCAGGAAGTCGGTCTCGCCCATCAGGGTGTAGCATTCGAGAACCTCCGGGAAACGCTTGATTGCGGCCTCGAAGTCCGGGAGCGTCTTGCGGCCGTGCGCCTCCAGCTTGACGTGGGCGAAGATCATCACGTTGAGACCCAAGCGATGCCGGTCGAGCAGCGCCACGCGCTTGCGGATGTATCCCTCAGCCTCCAGCCGCCGCACTCGGCGCCAGCACGGCCCCTGCGAGATACCGACCTGCTCGGCCAACTGCACGGAAGAGAGCGACGCGTCCTGTTGCAGGCTGGCCAGGATCCGCTTGTCGATCGCATCAAGCTTGGCCATCAAGTCCCTCACGCTGAAGTGTCACAGCAGGCCAGACCGAAATAGCGCGAATTACAGCATAGCTTATGCCGTCCGTCGCGGGGTTGCTGCTTGAATCGGGCGTATTTATGCCGGGCACGCCTGCTATCATCCGGTCCACGGAAGAGGACGGCAACCAGAGAGGGCGCGCACGCTCCGCACCATGCAGAACCATCCCAAGCTGCAACTCCACATCCCGGAACCGAGCCGCCGGCCCGGCCAAGCCGCCGACTTCAGCAAGCTGATGCTGCCCCGCCCCGGCGACGTACCCTGCCCCGACCCGATGGTCCCGGCCGCCGCGATCCGCGACTATGCCTTTGCCCTGATCCGTGTCCTGGACGCCGAGGGTACAGCGACCGGACCATGGAACCCTGGCCTGTCGGCCGATTCGCTGTGCCGCGCCATGCGGACCATGCTGCTCACCCGCGCCTACGATGAGCGGATGCAGCGCGCGCAGCGGCAGGGCAAGACCTCGTTCTACATGAAGTGCACGGGCGAGGAGGCGGTCGGCGTCGGCCAGGCACTGGCGCTGGCGCGGGACGACATGCTGTTCCCGACCTATCGCCAGCAGGGCCTTCTGATGGCGCGCGACTGGCCGCTGACCGACATGATGTGCCAAGTCTACTCCAACAGCCGTGACCGGCTGAAGGGCCGGCAGATGCCGGTGTTCTATTCCAGCAAGGAAGCCGGGTTCTTCTCGATTTCCGGCAATCTGGGCACGCAGTTCAGCCAATCGGTCGGCTGGGCGATGGCGGCGGCCTACAAGCAGGACACCAGGATCGCCGCCGCCTGGATCGGCGAGGGCGCTACGGCGGAGGCCGACTTCCACCATGCGCTGACCTTTGCCGCGGTGTTCCGGGCGCCGGTCGTGCTGAACGTGGTCAACAACCAGTGGGCCATCTCTTCCTTCGCCGGCATCGCGGGCGGCGACGAAACCACCTTTGCCGCCCGGGCGCTGGGCTATGGCATCGCCGCCCTGCGGGTCGATGGGAACGACTTGCTGGCCGTGTTCGCCGCCACGCGCTGGGCAGCCGACCGGGCGCGCGGCAATGGCGGCGCCACGCTGATCGAGCTGGTCACTTATCGCGCCGCCGCCCACTCCACCTCCGACGATCCCAGCAAGTATCGGCCGGCCGACGAGGCCGAAGCCTGGCCGCTGGGCGATCCGGTGGAGCGGCTCCGTCAGCACCTGGTCCGGCTCGGCATTTGGAGCGACGAGGAGCATGCCGCCGCTCTGGCCGCGGCGGTCGAGCAGGTGCGCGAGGCGGACCGGGAGGCGCAATCGTTCGGCACGCTGACCGACGGCCCCGGCCACAGCCCGGCCAGCATGTTCGAAGACGTGTTCAAGGAAATGCCGCCGCACCTGCGGCGGCAGCGCCAGCAGGCGGGGTACTGACGATGCCGGCGATGAGCATGGTGCAGGCGATCAACTCCGCGCTCGACAACTGCATGGGGCGCGACCCCGACGTGGTGCTGTTCGGCGAGGATGTCGGCTATTTTGGCGGGGTGTTCCGCTGCACCGAGGGGCTGCAGCGCAAGTATGGGCGCACGCGCGCCTTCGACACGCCGATCACCGAGGGCGGCATCCTAGCGACCGCGGTCGGCATGGGGGCCTATGGCCTCCGCCCCGTCGTCGAAATCCAGTTCGCCGACTACATCTATCCGGCAACCGACCAGCTGATCTCCGAAGCAGCCCGGCTGCGCTACCGCTCCGGCGGCGAATTCTCTGCCCCCTCACCGTCCGCACGCCCTGCGGCGGCGGCATCTATGGCGGCCAGACGCATAGCCAAAGCCCCGAGGCGATCTTCACCCATGTCAGCGGCCTGAAGACGGTGATGCCGTCGAACCCGTACGACGCGAAGGGCCTGCTGATCAGCGCCATCGAGGACGACGACCCGGTGATCTTCTTCGAACCCAAGCGCCTCTACAACGGTCCCTTCGACGGCCATCACGACAAGCCGGCAACGCCCTGGGCATCGCATCCGAAGGGCGAGGTTCCGCTGGAACACTACCGCGTCCCGCTGGGACAGGCGGCAACCGTGCGGCCGGGTCAAGCGGTGACGGTGCTGGCCTATGGCACGATGGTGCACGTGTCGCTCGCGGCAGTAGCGGAGAGCGGGGTCGATGCCGAGATCATCGATCTGCGCACGCTGGTGCCGCTCGACCTCGACACCATCGTCGCCTCGGTACAGCGCACCGGGCGGTGCGTGGTGGTGCACGAGGCGACGCTGACCGGCGGCTTCGGCGCGGAGCTGGCGGCGCTGGTGCAGCAGCACTGCTTCTATGCGCTACAGGCGCCGATCGCGCGGGTGACCGGCTGGGACACGCCCTACCCGCACGCTCTGGAATGGCACTACTTCCCCGGTCCGGCGCGCGTGGCGGCGGCGCTGCGCGCCACAGTGGAGGCACGCTGATGGGACGCTACCTGTTCCGCCTGCCGGATGTGGGCGAAGGCATGGCGGAGGCCGAGATCGGCGACTGGCACGTGGCGGCCGGCAGCACCGTGCGGGAGGACGACCCGCTGGTGGACATGATGACCGACAAGGCGACGGTGGAGATCACCTCGCCGGTGACCGGGAAAGTGCTGGCGCTGCACGGCGTGAAGGGCGAGAAGCGGCCGATCGGCTCCGAGCTGGTGACGCTGGAGGTAGAAGGCCCTGGCAACGAGGCCTCCGCCCCGGCAATCACACCGCCTGCCAGACCGGTCCCCATCGCACTGGCTGCCAAGCCCGGCCCCATGCCGCCGCAGCCCCCGCCACCGGCCCTGTCCGGAACTCCGGCGCCGTCAGCCCGGACAATCACGGCTGATGTCCCCGCCTTCGCCACCCGTCTGGCGGGCGAAGCACCACAGGCCGCGCCGGCCACCCGCCGCCGCGCCCACGAGATGGGCATCGAACTGCAATACGTGCCCGGCACCGGACCCGGCGGGCGGATCACCCCGGAGGACCTGCAGCACTACGTCGACTCGCGCGGCCAGGCGGGACGGCCAGCGCTGGGGGCGGCGCGACGGACCGGGGTGGCGGACGTGCCGGTCATCGGCCTGCGCCGCACCATCGCCGAGCGCCTGCAGGACACCAAGCGCCGGGTCCCGCACTTCTCCTATGTCGAGGAGGTGGACGTGACCGCGCTGGAGACGCTGCGGGCCACGCTGAATTCCCGCTATGCCGGGCAGCAGCCCAAGCTCACGGTGCTGCCCTTCCTGGTCCGCGCCCTGGCGGCGACGGTGCCGGATTTCCCAATGGTCAACGCGTTGTTCGACGATGCCGCCGGCGTCGTGCACCGCCACGCCGCCCTGCATGCCGGTATCGCCACGCAGACCGCCTCCGGCCTGGTGGTGACCGTGTTGCGGCACGCCGAGGCGCTGTCCTTGTGGGATTGTGCCGCGGAGCTGTTGCGATTGTCGGATCTGGCCCGGGCGGGTAAGGCGGCCCGGGCGGAGCTGACCGGGTCCACCATCACCGTCACCAGCCTCGGCGCCCTGGGCGGCCTCGCCACGACGCCGATCATCAATTCGCCGGAGGTGGCGATCATCGGCGTGAACAAGATGTTGGAGCGCCCGATGGCCCTGTCCGGGCAGGTCGCGCTGCGGACGATGATGAACCTTTCCGCCTCGTTCGATCACCGCGTGGTCGATGGCTGGGATGCGGCCTCGTTCATCCAAGCGGTGCGGGAACGGCTGGAAAACCCGGCGATGCTGTTCATGGACCTGCCGTGACGCAGCAGCTTTCGCCGCACGTCCTGGTCGTGGGCGGTGGACCCGGCGGATACGTGGCGGCGATCCGTGCCGGGCAGCTTGGGCTGGATACGATGCTGGTCGACTCCGGGCGGCTGGGCGGCACTTGCCTGATCCGCGGCTGCATCCCGTCCAAAGCGATGATCCACGCGGCCGGACAGTTCGAGGCGATGACCCGGGCCGCCGCCGAGGGGGGCAGGTTCGGCATCCACCTGCCCGCGGCGCCGCGGCTCGACCTCGCGGCCACCGTCGCGTGGAAGGATGGCATCGTGCAAAGGCTTGCGGACGGGGTCGGCACCCTGCTTCGCCGGGCCAAGGTGAAGGTGCTGCGGGGGCACGCCATCTTTTCCGACGCCAAGACCTGCAAGGTGGAGACCGCCGACGGTCCAGTGCTGGTGCGGGCGCAGGAGGTGGTGCTGGCGGCCGGGTCGTTGCCTGTCGAGCTGCCGCACCTGCCGTTCGGTGGTCTCGTGCTTTCCTCGACGGAGGCGCTCTCGTTGCCGGACTTGCCCGGCCGGCTTGCGGTCGTGGGCGGCGGCTACATCGGGCTGGAGCTGGGCACGGCGTACCGCAAGCTGGGCTGCGCAGTCACGGTCGTCGAGGCGCAGGACCGGATCCTGCCGCACTACGACGCGGCGCTGGTGCAGCCCGTGCAGGCCTGGCTACGCCAGGCGGGTGTGACGGTGCATGTGAACGCTCGCGCGCAGGCGCTGGATGGCGATGTGCTGCTCGTGCAGCGCGCGGATGACAGTGTCGAGCGGCTGCAGGTGGATGCGGTGCTGGTCACGGCGGGGCGGCGCGCGAACCTGCAAGGCTGGGGGCTGGAGGCGACAGCGGTGGACCTTGCCGACGGCTTCGTGCGGGTGGACGACCAGTGCCGCACCTCGGTACGCGGCGTTTGGGCGATCGGCGACCTGGTGGGCGAGCCGATGCTGGCGCACAAGGCTTCCGCCCAGGGCGAGATGGTGGCGGAAATCATCGCAGGGCAGCGCCGCCGCTTCGACCCGGCCGCGATCCCGGCCGTCTGCTTCACCGAACCGGAGATCGTGGGCGTCGGCCTGTCACCAGAGGCCGCCGCCGCCGCTGGCATGGACGTGGTGCATGGTACCTTCCCCTTCGCCGCAAGCGGCCGGGCCATGACGCTGGGGGACGAGGCCGGCTTCGTCCGCGTCGTGGCGCACCGGGAGACCGGGCGGGTCGTCGGGGTCCAGGCGGTGGGGGCACACGTGTCCGAACTGTCCGGCGAGTTCGCGCTGGCCGTGGAGATGGCCAGCGTGGCGGACGATTTGGTCGGCACCATCCATGCGCATCCTACGCTGGGCGAGGCGGTGCGGGAGGCTGCGATGCGGACGCGCGGACCTGCGATCCACGTGTGATCAGCCGGGCGGCTAGACCTTTATCGGCCTGACTGTGGTCGGGCCGATAAAGGTCTAGCTTTATTTGAGACAGCGATTCACGTCCTGACCGATTCCGGTCAGGACGATCGCGGTCTAGGGCGAAGAACCGTGGCTGCTGCCCGATCACAAGCACGCCCTTCCCACAGCGACTGCGAGACTTCTGACGTGAGATCCTGAACTATGCGATGGCCGCCGATATCGTGCCTGGGCGTTGCCCGACCGGTCAGGAGACCTTCTCAGTAGCTTCCACGTCGATCCCTGGTCGAAGCAATTTGTCCGACCTTCCTCTGTAGAGCAGGATAACCAACCCTACGGTCAAGATCAGCAGTCCCAGGCTGATAGGACGCGTAAGAAAGATCGATGGATCGCCCCTGGACATCACCAGCGACCTGCGGACATTCTCTTCGAGCAGTGGCCCGAGCACCAAGCCGAGAATCAGCGGCGCCGGGCTGCAGCCCAATCGCTTCAAGACGAAGCCGATGGCGCCAACTCCAGCGCAGATCAAGACGTCAGACGCCGCATTCGAGACGCTGTATACGCCGATGCAGCAGAACACCAGAATTGCCGGATAAAGCAGCCGATAGGGCACGGTCAGAACGCGAATCCAGATCCCGATCAGCGGCAGGTTAAGAACGAGCAGCATTAGATTGCCGACCCACATGCTGACGATCACGCCCCAGAATAGGTCGGGATGCTCAGTCATCACCTGCGGTCCCGGCGAGATGCCTTGGATGATCATCGCGCCCATCATCAGCGCCATGGCCGCGCCCGCCGGCACGCCGAGTGTCAGCATGGGAATGAAATGCGTCATCGCCGCAGCGTTATTGGCGGATTCCGGCCCGGCCACGCCCTCGATTGCCCCGCGTCCAAATCGCGAGGGATCGCGCGCCACACGTCGTTCCATGGCGTAGGATGCAAACGACGCCAGCAGCGGGCCGGTGCCCGGCAGAATACCGACAATCGCGCCAAGGAGGGTGCCGCGCAAAATCGGTGCAGCGGATGCGCGAAGGTCGGCACGGGTCGGGAGCAGTCCGCGCACTTTGCCCAGTAGTGCATGGCCCGGTTCTGGCGAGGCCAGCCGAACGCCGATCTCGGCCAGGGCAAATAGGCCCACGGCAACGGCAACCAGGTTCAGCCCGTCCATCAACCCCGGATTGCCAAAGGTAAACCGCTCGACGCCGCTGTTCAGATCCGTGCCGACAGTGCCCATGAGCAGGCCCAGCACCGCCATGCCGAGTGTGGCCGATAATGACTCGCCTGATAACGCGGAAGACACCACCAGGGCGAGCACGACGGTGGAAGCGTATTCCGGCGTTCCAAACGCCATTGCCGCATTCGCCAGCAAAGGCGCGAACAGCGCAATAACGATGACGCCGAAGCAGCCTGCGATGAAGGAGCCAACGGCGGATATCGCCAGGGCGGGCCCTGCCCGCCCCTGTCGCGCCATCGGGTGTCCATCGATGCAGATAACCACGGAGGTGGGTTCGCCGGGCATGTTCAGGAGGATGGCCGTGGTCGACCCCGCATGGTGCGCGCCGTAATAGATGCCGGACAGCATGATCAGCGAAGCGGTGACGGGCATCTTGAAGGTCAGCGGCAGCAGCATCGCAATGGTCGTTACCGGGCCCAACCCTGGCAGGATACCGACCAAAGTCCCGATGGTGGCGCCGACCAGGCAATAGAGAAAGTTGCTGGGCGTCAGCGCGACGCTAAGCCCGTTCACCAGGTTGGATAGGAGCAGCATCGCCGACCTCGCCGTGCCGCGCCGGGATCAGTACAGCTTGAACGGCAGGTAGAGCAGCATCACGAACACGACTGCCGTCAGCAGGCAAAGGCCGCAGACCATGGCGAGGATTTCGATGGGCCGGTGCCGTAGGCGCGGCAGGCAAGAAATAACGATCACCCCGGCTACGGCGGGCACCAATCCCCAACGGTCGACGACGAGGCCGAAATAAGCAACACTGGCGATCACCAGCGCCGGCTGGCCTATGCGCCAGGGCATGATCGCGTCGCCGTTTCCCGCCAAGCCGCGGATGACGCCTACGAGCCCCAGCAGCATCAATAGGATACTCAAGCAGGCCGGGAAATAGCCCGGGCCCATCTGCGTCACCGACCCCATCCGGTAATCGGTGGACTTGGCGAGCGCGAGTGCCCCGACCACGATAAAGAAGCTGCCGCTGAGCACATGAGTGGACAAGCCGCCCCTAGGTCTTGCGAGAGTTACCATCACTCGGCGTGGGCGCCCGATAGTTGCACTAAGGTCTGATACTTCTTGACTTCGGCCTGGGTGAAGCTGGCCAGCTCGTCTGGTCCGCAAAGGCTGACGTCAGTCCCGGTTGCCGCGAGCGACTGCACCAGCTCCGGCCGGGTCATGGCGGTTTGCAGGGTGTTGTAGATCGTATCGATCGCGGGCCGGGGCGTACCTTTCGGGGCGTAGAGGGCGAACCAGATGCTTAGGACCATGTCCTTGTAGCCGGATTCAGCCAGCGTCGGCAGGTCGGGAAGATAGCTCAGCCGCGCCGCCGAAGCGGTCGCCAGGATCCGCAGCTTTCCCGCGTCGACCTGCGGCTTCAGGGCCAAATAGGGGTAGAACATCATCGCCACGTCCCCGGCGGCCAGGTCGGAGAAGGCCTGCGACGCGCTCTTGTATGGCACATGCGCCATGTTCAGCCCGGCCAAATGGCTGAAATACGCACCGGCGAGATGCGTGACCGAGCCTACGCCGGTGGAGGCGAAATTCAGCTTGCCCTGCATGGTCTTCGCGTAGGCAACGAACTCGGCGACCGTCTTGGCCGGCAACGTGCCGCTGATCGCCATGATTTCTGCCTGCGTGGCGAGCCGGGCGATGGGGGCGAAGTCGGCTACGGGATCGTAAGGCAGCTTATCGTGTAGCGCCGCGTTGATCGCCTGGGTCTGCGAGGTGCCGAGCAGCAGCGTATAGCCGTCCGGCGCCGACCTGGCCGCCAAAGTTGCGCCGACGATCGCATCGGCGCCGCCCCGATTGTCGACCAGAACGCGCTGCTTGAGCCCGTCGGACATGGCGGCGCCGAGTTGGCGGGCGAACAGGTCCGTCGTGGTGCCCGCCGGATAGGGGACGATGATTCGCACCGGCTCCGACGGGTACGTCGCGGCCCCGGCGCTGCGGGCCCCCCCGAGCACCGCCGGCAACACGATGGCCGCAATGACCGTCCTTCTGCTGACACCATTTGTCGGGCCTGCCCACGTGCTTTTCATTGTTCCCTCCCCTTCGATTTGATGACCGGACCAGCTTGCCCGTCCGCTTCGTGCCGTTATCCGGCTCTGCTCCGCGACTTGACCCGGCGATTGCCGCTGGTCGGCACGCTTCTCGTGGGCGGCACGAACGGGATCACCTGGCTGCCCAATGCCGCCGAAACCTGCCGCCCCACCTGCACCAGCCTCGGGAAGAACTGCGCCATCAGCTCGTCCGACCAACGGTCCGACGGCCCCGACACGGTCAGCGCGCCGGCCACGCCACTCACGTCAAAAACCGGCACCGATACGGCGGACAGGCCGAGGATGCGGTCGCTGGCGCCGGCCTTGCCGCCGCGCAGGCGGATGTCCTGCAGCTCCGCCCGCAACGCCTCGACATCGGCGCTCCGCTGCGAGGCGATCTCCAGCGCGCCGGCTAGATCGGACGCTGAAAGATGGGCGAGGATCACTTTGCCGCTCGCGCCTCGGAACAGCTCGCGGCGTTCGCCGGACGTCACGGCACTGCGGATCTGCCGCTCGCTCTCCAGACCGCCGACGCAGACGCGTTCCAAGCCGACACGTAGATGCACGCTGACGGTCTCGCCAGTCATCTCCCGGAGCAGCGGAAAATGCGGACGGGCCGCGACCAGCAGGTTGGAGCGGCCGATTACCGTGGCTGACAAGACCGTCAGCGATGGTCCCACCTGATAGCGTTGCGTGGCTGGTTCCCGCACGATCAGGCCGCGGCCTTCGAGGAAGCGCAGGAGGCGGGACGCGGTGGTCTTGTCGATGTCGCAAGCGGCAGCGAGCGCCATCAGACCAAGCGGCTCCCTAGCGGCTGCAATGCGCTCCAGCAGATCGATCGCCCGGCCGGCAACTTCACTCACGCGCGTAGTCACCCATTGAGAGCAAGTATCGTACAGCGGGAAGATGATGGCCGCGGTTTTGGGGAGCCGTCAAGATGCCTTGCGCAAAATACCCGGATCGACCCCATTGACGCCACGCCGTCCAATCTGGATGCTCTCATTATAGCCAAGGCACTCTCATTTGCTGGGAGGATTGTTTTAAGATGGTAGGATACCGAACGAGCGACGCCGCCCTGTGCCCCGACGAACCCTATCCAGCCACGTCGTTGGCTGGAGCCAAAAGCCCACTTTCGGGGCTTACGGTGCTCGATCTCGGCATCCATCGTGCCGGGCCGCATTGCGCCCTCATCCTCGCCCGCCTCGGCGCCGAGGTGATCAAGGTGGAGCCGGTGCTCGGTGAGGAGGCACGCCGCGATGGCGTCAAATGGGCGGTCGAGAACAATTCGAAACGCAGCCTGGCGATCGATCTGCGCCATCCCGAGGGACGCCAGACAGTGCGGATACTGACCCGTCATGTCGACGTGCTGGTGCAAAACTTCCGCCCCGGCGTGCTGCGCGATATGGGCCTGGACATTGCCGAGATCTGCGCGGAATCACCGCGTCTGATCGTCGCCAGCGTCTCCGCCTACGGGCAGGATTCGACGCTGCGCGATCGGCCAGGCTTCGACGGGGTGATGCAGGCCGCATCCGGAATGATGTTCGTCAACGGCTTTGCCGACTCGCCGCCGCTGAAGTTCAAGTCGGCAATCGTCGACCGGATGGCCGGGCTGCACGCGGCGCTCGGCGTGCTGGCGGCGCTGCACCAGCGCGAGCAGACCGGGCGGGGCCAGGCGGTCGACATCGCGCTATGCCAGAGCGCCTACAGCATCATCGACCTCGAACTAGCGGAAAGCCTCATCTCCGGCCATGAGCCGGAGCGTACCGGAAACCGGGCCAGCAATCCGCCGGTCAATAACGCCTTCCAGACTAAGGATGGTTGGATTTATCTCGCGACCGGCGGGCGCGACCGCATGTGGGACTCGCTGTGCACCATGATCGGGAAGCCAGACTGGCCCAGCGATCCCCGGTTCAAGAGCAAGAGCGACCGGTCGAGCCGGGTGGACGAGATCGAACAGGCCATCGCCGCATATTTCCGCGGATTGACCCGCGACGAGGCCATGGCGGCTTGTCTGGCGCACCGCCTGCCGGCGTCGCCCGTCCGTTCCGTGCGTGAGGCCGCAGCGTCCGACTACGTGGCGGAGCGGGACGTCGTCCGCGTGTTGGACACCCAATACGGACGAACACCAGTGATGGGCAATCCGTGGCACTTCTCCGATGCCGAGGTGCAAGTCCGGCCACCGCCTGCCATAGGCGAGGATACGCATGACGTGCTGTCCCGCATCGGCGGCTTGGGCAAAGACGAGATCGAGCGTCTCGTCCAGCAGGGAGTGATAAAGTGAGCCAGAACGTTGCGACCGAACCCAGCGTGATGCCGGAGCGGGTCGGCCGCGTGTTGCAGCTCCGCATGAACCGCCCGGCGACCTGCAACGCCATGAGCCTGGAGATGTACCATCGTCTGGTCGGCCACATGCGCGACGCCGATCGCGACCCGGACATTGGCTGTATCGTGATCACCGGGACAGGCAAGTACTTTTCGTCCGGCCGCGACTTGGCTGAACGCGTCACCGAGCGCCCGGCCGCCCACGAATACTTTGAGAGCTCGATGTATTCGGAGGATGGGCCGGGCTACTTCTACGACTTTCTTGCGCGCTACCGGAAGCCGCTGATCACCGCGGTGAACGGGCCCGCCGTCGGCGGTGGCGCCATCACGGCGTTCCTTGGCGACATCTCGATCGTCTCGACCGAGGCGTGGTTTTCGCTTCCCGAACTCGCTCGCGGCGTGACCGCGGTCGGCGCGACGATGGTGTTTCCCCGCTTGATCAGCCGGGCCCGCGGCATGCTGCTCGTGCTGACCGGGCGTCGCTGCCCGGCCGCGGAGGCGGAGCGGATGGGCCTCGTCTCCCTCCTGGCCGCGCCGGACGAGGTCCTTCCGATGGCCATGGACATGGCGGCAGAGATCGCGGCCAAGAGCGGGGTCGCAGTGCGCATGTTCAAGACCGCGTTGCAAGCAGGGCCGTGGGGGGTCAGCGTGACGGAGGACATCGTCCGCGAAGCGCTGCGCGCCATCGCCGAGACGACGCCCGAGCGCTACGCCGACACGCGGAATGCGTACGACGCGATTTCCAGCCAGCGGACGGCGTCCGCGCCAAAGAACTGAGAGCGGGAGGGCGGCCCGATGGTCGCGGATGAGCAACGCCGGGGTCTTCGCAAACCGCTCGAGGGATTGCGCATCCTCGACCTGTCGCGCGTGCTGACCGGCCCGTTCTGCTCGATGATCCTTGGCGATCTCGGGGCCGAGATCCTCAAGGTCGAGGAGATCGACAAGGGTGACCCGGCGAGGGCCGTGTCCCCGTTCATCGAGGGCGTGAGTCATTATTTTCTCGCCGTTAACCGGAACAAAAAGAGCATCTCCGTGGATACGCGCACCGCTCAAGGCCGCCAGATCGTCCTGGATCTGGCGCGGCACTCTGATGTGCTCCTCGAGAATTTCCGACCGGGCGTGATGGACCGGCTCGGACTGTCGGTCGCCGCGTTGCGAGAGGTCAATCCGCGGCTCGTGATCTGCTCGATCAGCGGATTCGGTCAGGACGGCCATCTGAGCGGCAAGCCCTCGTTCGATCTCATCGCGCAGGCCATGAGCGGGGTCATGAGCGTAAATGGCGAACCCGGCATCGATCCAGTCCGGCTCGGATTGCCGCTCGGCGACCTCGGCGCCGGCCTTTGGGCCGCGATCGGCGTCCTAGCGGCGCTTCAACATCGCGGTAACACGGGAGAGGCGCTCGAGGTCGATGTTAGTCTCCTCGACGGGCTGATCTCGTTGCTCACCTACATGGCCGAAATTTACTTCTTCACCGGGGAGAGCCCCAAGCAGATCGGCAACAGCCATTACAGCGTGGTCCCCTATGGACGGTTCCCGGTCAAGGACGGACACATCGTACTAGCACTGCATATCGGCAGCTTCTGGCGCAAATTCTGCACCGCAATTGGGCGCCCGGAATGGGCGGCCGACCCGCGCTTCCGGCGAGCCGCCGACCGCACGGCGAACCGGAACGAATTGGAGCGGGAGATGGCGGCCGTACTCACGACGAGGCCTTCCGCCGAATGGATCGCGCTGTTTGAAGCACAAGACATCCCCTGCGCAGCAGTACTGGATATCGGAGAAGCGCTGTCCCAGGAGGTCGTTCGCGAGCGCCGGATGATCAAGGAATGCTTGCACCCGGTCGCCGGCCCATTAAAGGTGCTAGGCTCGCCCTATCGGTTCGGCCGCGCGTTCGACGACCTCCCGCCGACGCCTCCACCGGAACTCGGCGAGCACACGACCCAGGTGCTTTCGGAGCTTCTCGGCTACGATAGCGAGCTGATAGATCGCCTTGCCCGCGACAAAGTAATCGGGGGTTAGAAGCTGTGGACTGCATTCCCGCAGCGGAACTCTCGCGGCTTCGTAGCCGCCTCGGCTCGGTCGTGAAGGTAAATCACCCGCCCTATGTGTCGGAAATCACGCGGGACGCCGCGCGTCACTGGGCGTGGGGGACCGGCGACCGCAATCCACTCTATTTCGACGCCGCGGCCGCCCGTCGCGCCGGTTACGCCGATGTCATCGGGCCGCCCACGATGCTGTACGCGTGCAGCCGCCTCTCGGTCGGCTATCGCGGCGGCTTGCCGGGCGTGCATTCCGCGTTCGGGGGATCGTGGTGGCGGTGGCACCAGCCGCTTAGGCTCGGCACCGCCATCCATCCCGAAACGGTCTTCACGGAACTGTCGGAGCTCCCGAGCCGCTTTGCCGGCGCGATGTTCAAGCAGGTCGCGGTCACCCGGTTCCGCGACCAGGATGGCGCCGATCTCGCCGAAGTGGAGTCATGGGGGCTGCGCTATACGCGGCGGCCGTTCGCCACATCGGGCAAGCGCGCTGCCGAACCGTCCGAGCGCCCCGAAATCCGCTACGACCGTGCGCGCATCGATGAGATCATCGAGCTCTATCGGGCGGAGGCTGCGCTCGCCGATGCCGCACACGACTTGCGCGACCTCAAGGTGGGCGATGAACTCCCAACCATCATCCGGGGACCGTATTCGTCCACTTGTGCAGTCGTTTTCGAGCAGGCTTGGGGCGGCTCGATGGTGTGGGCACACGGTTATTGGTACGATCTCCTGAGCCGTCACCCGGCCATCAGCATGGCGAACGAGAAGGGCGTGCCTGAGCCCGCCGAGGCCGTGCACTGGGATCCGACTATGGCCCGCCGGGCCGGCGTCGCCGATGCATATGATTACGGTCCCGAGCGCATTGCCTGGATCGCCACTCTTCTGACGACCTGGGCGGGCCCGGACGCGTTCCTCTCGCAGCTCTACTGCGAGGTGCGACGCTTCAATTTGGTCGGAAACGTGACGACCTGCCGGGGCCGGGTCGCCGAGCTAGCACGAGAGGGCAACGAGACCCGCATCCGAGTCGCCGTCGAGGCGATCGATCAAGACGGGCACAGGACAGCGAATGGGTGGGCCGAGGTGATCCTGCGGCCGGCAGGGGGCCGCGCGCCTGCCACCCTCCACCCGGAGCATAGCCGGGAGGAAAACGTGCAATGACGGAGAGCGATGTTGCGCCGGTGCGGCGCGAGTTCGGCGCACTGAAGGGCCTGAAGGTTTTATCGTTGGCGCATGTTGTAGCGGGCCCGCTCGCAGGCGGGCTACTGGCCGACCTCGGCGCCGACGTGGTGCACGTCGAACCGCCTGGCGTCGGCGATCCGGCCCGTCACATGGGCTTTGATCGAGACGGTGTCTTTCTCTGGTGGAAGGTGTCCGGGCGGAACAAGCGTTCGATAACGCTCGACCTACGCAAGCCGGAGG
The DNA here is from genome assembly GCA_965276815.1 of Acetobacteraceae bacterium. Classification (GTDB taxonomy): domain Bacteria; phylum Pseudomonadota; class Alphaproteobacteria; order Acetobacterales; family Acetobacteraceae; genus JAVVHH01. Next base: position 491,589 of record CBDIBE010000009.1, read on the forward strand.
GTGCGGAGGTCGCGCGCGAGCTGGCCGCTTGGGCTGACGTAGTGGTTTCCAGCGTGAGGCCCGCGACCTTGGATCGGTGGGGCGTCGGCTGGTCGAACCTGCACGAAGTGAACGAACGGCTGATCATGCTGCAGATCACCGGATATGGCATGTCCGGCCCGAGGCGGGACGAGCCGGGCTTCGGCAAGGTCGGCGAGGCAATGAGCGGCGCGGTGAACATCACGGGAATGCCCGGCGGGCCGCCGCTGCATTCCTCGTTTTCGCACGGCGATTCGGTGACCGGCCTAATGGGCGCCTTCGGCCTAATGGCGGCGCTCTACCGCCGCGACCATGATCCCGGTTTTTCCGGCGAACTGATCGACCTCGCCCTGTTTGAGCCGCTGTTCCGGCTGATCGAGTGGCAAGTGATCGCTTGGGACCAGCTCGGGTTCGCGCCGAACCGCAACGGCAATCGGCTCGTCTTTGCGCCGGCCGCCGTCGCCAACGTCTACGAGACGGCGGATGGCGAGTGGGTGACGGTCACGAGTGCCACCCGAACCTCCGTGTTGAACGTGGTCAATCTGATTGGCTTGCCGGCCGAAGAGTTCCAGACCATCGCCGCGCAACGTGCTCAGTCCGATCTCATCGACGCACGCATGCGCGAGTGGATGCTGTCGCAGAGCACCGAGGACGCCCTCGCCAAGATGCGGCGCGCCGAAGTCGTCGCGTCGCGCATCTTCAGCGTGGCCGACATGATGGAGGACGAGACTTTCCGCGCCCGCGAGAACATCGTCTCGGTCCAAGATCCCGAGCTTGGCGAGGTAAAAATGCAGGGAGTCTTCCCGAAGCTGACCCAGCATCCGGGCGAGATCTGGCGCAGCGGACCGAGTCTCGGGCAGGACAACGCGCTCGTCTACAAAGATTGGTTGAGGATGTCCGAAGATCGTTACAACGCGCTCACCGAAGCGGGAGTCATTTGATACCGGTCAGAATACGTGGGGGTCAACAATGAAGAGCAGTTCATCGCGTCGGTCGGTTCTGGCAAGCGCGCTGACGGTCGTTGCGCTGCTGGTGCCGGCCGTGGCGGTGCCCTCGGGCCTTGCTGCCAAGGAGATCCGGATCGCTACGAGTTCGACAAGCTTTGGGAACGTGAGCGTTCGGCTTGCCGACGAACTCGGGCTGTTCCGAAAGCACGGGCTCGAGGTGAAGTTCATCGTGATGGACAACGCCAACACCGCCACGACGGCCCTCTTGTCGCAATCGGTGGACCTGGCCCTGGCTGGTCCTTCGCAGGCGCTGGTCGCCCGCGCCCGCAACCAGCCGGTCGGGATCGTCTCCCGCGTCTATCAGGGGCTCGCGGCCTACGTGGTGCTCGCAAAGACCGTCGCAACGCGGCTTGGGATAGCGCCCGATGCGCCGGTCGCATCGAGGTTCCGGGCGCTTGACGGCCTGTCGGTCGCCGAGCCGAGCCCGACTTCCGCTTATGTGGCCCCGGTCCGGGCGGGTGCTCAGGCGGCGGGCGCAAAGATCAAGCTGGTCTATATGGAGCAGACGGCGATGCCGGCCGCTCTCGAAAGTGGCGCTGTAGAGGCCATCGTCCTTGGCTCCCCGCTATGGGGCGACGTCGTGCTGCGCGGATCGGGGATCCTGTGGATCCGCGGCCCCGCGGGCGAATTCCCACCCGATCTCGTGCCTGCGGCCTCCTCGGCGCTGCTTGCTACGGAGACGTTCGCGGCCGCCTCGCCCGACGTCATCAAGGCGGTCCGGGCCACCATGGACGACCTGGCGACGACGCTGCGTGACCACCCCGACGATGCCAAGAAGGCGATCGCCCGCATCTTCAGCCAAATTGATCCACGCGCCCTCGACCTGGCGTTCGATCAGGAGTGGAAGAACTGGACGAAACCCGAGATGGACGCCGATGACGTACGCCAGGAAATTCGCATACTGCAAAGCCTTGGCGGAAGCGTTCCCAACCTCGACCGTCTCGACCCGGCGAAGCTGATCATTCCGAACGGCTGACAGTTGGGCGAATAATGCGGAGACGCGGCATGCAAAAGACGGTTCGAATTGGCTGCGGCGCGGGATATTGGGGCGACAGCAGCATCGCCTCGCCCCAGCTCGTCCGCAGGGGCGAGGTCGACTATCTCATCTACGACTATTTGGCCGAGGTCACGATGTCGATCCTAGTGCGCCAACGCGCCAAGGATCCCACCCAGGGCTACGCGACCGACTTCGTCGATATCGCGATGCGCGACGTCATCCGCGACATCGCGGACCGCGGGATCAAGGTCGTGACCAATGCGGGCGGGATGAACCCGGCCGGCTGCGCCGATGCGCTGCGCCGGGTGATGCGCGATGCCGGGGTCGACCTCAGGGTTGCGGTCGTGGAGGGCGACGAGATCGGCAACCGTCTCCGGGAACTCCAGCCTGACATTCGGGAGATGTACAGCGGCGCGGAACTGCCGCCTAAGATCCTGAGCGCGAACGCTTACATCGGCGCCCTGCCGATCCGGCAGGCGCTCGCCGCAGGCGCGCAGATCGTCGTGGCCGGGCGCTGCGCCGACAGTGCGCTGGCGCTCGGCGCGCTGCTGCACGAGTTCGGCTGGAGCGAGGACGATTACGATCGGCTTGCCGCGGGGAGCGTGGCCGGGCACCTGCTCGAGTGCGGCCCGCAGGTGACGGGCGGCCTGCACACGGATTGGCAGGATATCGAGGGCTGGGACGACATCGGCTATCCGATTGCCGAATGCGCATCCGACGGCAGTTTCGTTTTGACCAAAGCGGCTGGCACCGGCGGCCGGGTCTCGCCGGCCACCGTCGCCGAGCAGCTCATTTACGAAACGGGTGATCCCGCCGCCTACATCCTGCCCGACGTGGTCTGCGACCTTCGTCAGGTTACACTGACCAGCGTGGGGCCCGACCAGGTGAAGGTAGCGGGAGCGTACGGACGGGCGCCGACCACGACCTATAAGGTCGGCGCGACTTACCAGGACGGTTGGCGATCCGTCGGACGGATGATCAGCGTGGGCGCCGGCGCGCCAATCAAGGCGAGGCGCGCCGCCGACATGATCCTGGCGCGCACGCGCCGCATCTTCCGCGAACGCAACCTTGCCGATTACCGGGCCGTGAACATCGAAATCCTCGGCACGGAGGCAATCTATGGCCCACATGCCCGCGTGCAGGCGCCGCGTGAGGTGATGATGCGGCTCTCGGTCGAGCACGATGACCGTCGTGCGCTGGAGATTTTCTCGCGCGAGGTCGCCCCCTCATCCGTCTCAACCGGTCCCGCTTTCCTCGGTGGCGGAGATGCCGGCCGGCCGAAGGTGACGCCCGTCGTTCGCCTCTTCGCTGTCCTCGTGCCGAAGGATCTCGTGCCAATCACCATCGAGCTCGACGGCGTCCGGCAGACCGTCCGCATCCCGCATGGCGAGCCAGCCGCGGCCGAAGTAGCGATCGATCCGGCGCCTGCATCCGAGGCACGGCCGGTCCCGGAACAGGATGGAACATTACTTCCGCTCGTCGCGCTCGCTTACGGGCGGAGCGGCGACAAGGGCGATACCGCCAATGTCGGCATCATTGCCCGCCATCCAGCGCTGCTGCCGGTGCTGCGGGCGCAGCTCAGCGAACAACGGGTCAAGGATTTCTACGCCCATCTCGTGCACGGCGACGTGCGCCGTTACGAGATGCCCGGGATCTCGGCGCTGAACTACGTCATGACCCAGGCGCTGGATGGCGGCGGCATGGCGTCGATGCGCTACGACACGCTCGGCAAGACGCTCGCCCAGTTGCTGCTCGAGGAAGAGGTGTTGGTGCCGGCCGAGCTCCTAGCTCACTGTCGTGTGCCCAAGGGCGAACAGCAAGAGAGTGGAGTTGCCGGATGAGCGCCGTTCTGTTCGACGTCCGCGAGCACGTGGCCCGCATCACCTTGAACGAGCCGGCGAGCCGGAACGCCATGAGCAGGGCGGTCCAGACTGAGCTCCTGCGCGCGCTTCGCGCCGCCGATGAGAACCCGGACGTCTCGGTCGTGCTCCTCGGGGCGAACGGCGATGCTTTCTCGGCCGGCGGCGACCTGCGGCTGATGCAGACTCTGCGCAGCCGCTCGGCTGTGGAGATACACGGCGAAGCTCGGCGCAGCGCTGACCTGTTCGTCTTCCTCCACACCATGACAAAGCCTATCGTCGCGGCCGTGAACGGGCCAGCCCTTGGGGGCGGCTTCGGCCTTGTCTGTGCGGCCAGCATCGTGGTCGCTTCGGAGCGCGCCAAGTTTGGCTGCACCGAGCTGAAGCTTGGTCTATTCCCGTTAGTGATCCTGCCGCTCGTTCGCCAGGCGCTTGGTGACCGCAAGGCCCTCGAAATCTCACTGACTGCCGAGGTATTCGACGCGGCCATCGCCAAGGAAATCGGCATCGTACATCAGGTCGTCACAGCGGACGCGCTCACCGCCACGGCAACCGCTGCCGCCGAACGCATCGCCTCCTTAAGCCCGATCGCGATCCGCCTCGGCATGAAGGCGTTTCGCGACACGACCGATATGGCGCCCAAGGCCGCGATTGAACACCTTCTAGCGCTAAGGGTGCTCTTCTGCCACACGGACGATTTGCACGAAGGTGCGACGGCATTCCTGGAAAAGCGAAAGCCGGTTTGGCGCGGCCAGTGAAAGCAACCGGCGGCTGATCAGCCGGCCTGGATTTGACCGTGCTCGGTGCCTTGTCCGAGTTGATCCGTGCTCGCACGAGCTCAGAGTGGAGATGATGACTTGCGCACAATCGAACTTCACGATGCAAAGATTCACCAGATCTTCGAACAGGAGGGTGCCTGGTACGAGCCGCAAAAGCTGTTTCCGGGCTTGAAGCAGGAGATCCTCGACGAGAACAGGCAGTGGCTTGAGGACTGTGGCGGACTATGCCGCAGCACAGGCAAGATCATCCTCCGTCTCCAGTCCTACGTGATCCGAACAGCAGGCAAGGTGATCCTCGTCGACACCTGCATCGGGAACCACAAGCAACGGCCCACCCACCCGTACTGGCATATGCACCAGAGCGATAACTACATGAAGGGTCTGGCCGAGGTCGGCCTTACGGTGGACGACATCGATGTGGTAATGTGCACCCATCTGCATATCGACCACGTCGGGTGGAATACGCGGCTGGAGAATGGACACTGGGTTCCGACTTTCCCGAATGCCAGGTATCTGTTCTCGGAGAAAGAATTCTCGTACTGGTCAGACCTGCATAAGCTCAAACCTAATGCCATTCTCGAGGACAGTGTCCTTCCCGTGGTGGAAGCGGGGCAGGTCGATTGGGTGACGAGTAGCTTCCGGTTCGACGATGCCGTTTCGTTGATTTCCACTCCGGGCCACAGCCCGGACCACTTCTCGGTGGCGATCCAGTCGGGCGGCCACCGGGCCGTGGTGACGGGCGACATGGTGCATTCACCACTGCAACTCCCTTACCCGGATCTTACGCTGCCGATCGACTTCGATCCTGACCTCGGCACGCTGACCCGGCGCCGAATGTTCGAGGAATGGCATCACGGTCAATGGCTTGTCTGCACCTCGCACTTCCCCAGTCCGTCCGTTGGCATGGTGTCGAGCCGGGATGGCAGATACTGCTTCGACTTCGTGCCCTACCGGTCGAACGACTGGATCCATCGGCCGACGAGCTTAGCGAGGATGCCATAAAGCTTACGCCGATGATCGGCGCCTACGCCCGCGCCGCAGCCTCCTTCAGGACGTCCGGAAAGATGATCACACTTCGTGCTTGGGTGGCGCCAAGCATCACCTCGAAACCGCGGTTCACGTCGTCCAGCGCAATCCGCTCCGAGATCAAGGAGTCGAGATCCAGCTTTCCCTTCATATAGAGTTGTGCGTAGCGAGGAATTTCGCGCGTGAACGGGCTCGATCCTAAGTAGGTACCCGTCATGCGCCACTCGTTCTTCTTGAACACGAAGCCCGGCAGTGAGAACTTAGCCGTGAGGGCCATGGTGCCGACCATGACCATGAGACCACGCGGTGCCAGCATGAGCACGGCCTGCTCCACGGTTGCCGGCAGGCCGATCACCTCGAAGGCGAAGTCCACGCCCCCCTTCGACAGGTCGCGCACCGCCTGCACAACGCGCTCGTCGCTCGCGACCGTATCCGTCGCGCCAAAAGTCCGCGCCATCTCGAGCTTCCCGGGGACGCGGTCGACCGCGATAATCTGGTCGGCCCCGGCCAGCCGCGCCCCCTGAATGACGTTCAGTCCCACGCCGCCGCAGCCGATAACCACAACGCGGCTGCCGGCCGTAACCTTTGCAGCGTTGAATACTGTGCCAAGCCCCGTCATCACGCCGCACCCAAGCAGCGCCGCGCGGTCCAGCGGGACCTCCCTGGGGAGGGCGACGAGGGCGTTTTCGTGCACCAGCATTTGTTCCGCGAACCCCCCGATGAGCGCGCCTTGCTGAACCGGGGTGCCGTCGGCGAGAGACAAACGCGGTGGGCTGTTTTCACTTCGCTTTGGCTTGTCTTGGCACAAGTGATTGAGGCCCGAAACGCAGGGGTTGCAGTGGCCACAGAACGAGGAAGGGCAAGCCACGACATGGTCTCCAACGGCAACAGCCGCGACTTCCGAGCCGATCGCTTCGACGATGCCGGCCGTCTCGTGCCCGAGTACGGCGGGCATCGCCACCGACAGATCGCCAGCGACGTAGTGATAGTCGCTGTGACAAAGCCCGCTCGCCGCAATGCGGACCAGAACTTCGTGCGGAGCCGGCTTATCGACGACCACCTCCCGAATTTCGAACTTGGTTTTCGGCGCGAAGAGAACTGAGGCCTTCATTTTTGGATTTCCTCTAAACGGCTTCCGATGCTGGCGGATGCCTGTGCGAGCTGAGCCGCAAACTCCGGCGGATGATGTTGCGAGAACGGCAGAAACTGCCAGGGAGAGAGGGCTGAATCTTGATGGCTATGCTCGACGGCTCGGTCGGTTGGTCCACCACTTTGGAATTTCGCGAATTCGACATGGTAAGCAGCGATCCACACTGCATCTGCTCTCACGCACTGAGAACTCCTCTGGAAAGCTAGTTTTGGCCTGCTGACTTTGTCAAGACGGCTACGACAGGCATGGCTCGCCATCGGCCTTCGATGAGAGGGTCCAGCCCAAGCAGCCAAGCCGCCGGACCATGTTCAGGATCAAACGGTTGACAGGAACTCGTCGGAGTTTAATCTCTCATTATCTGGGGCTGAGGATCACAGAGTGATACCTGCCGAACGAGTTAGGACAATCGCTTCCCGGCCGCTGCGCTTCGGTCCGACCGCGGGAGAGCGGCGGAGTTTTCACAGGGATGCCAGCGGTGAGACCATCCTGATCGATTTATTGAAAGCCGATGCAGCACGCGGCGTAGTAGGCCGGGAAACCCCCTCTGCATCGAGGTCACTAGTTCCGACGTGCTCGGTTTTCGAATTAGAAGAAGACGAATCATAACGTAACGTCCGACGGAGGAGTAGCAGTGTCCACGTTGAAACGACGCGCTTTACTTACTGGACTGATCACCACGCCACTCGCCCAATCCGTTGCAACAAAGGCGCAGCCTACATCGCCGCCAATCAGGATCGGCCTGCTCAGCGACTTGAGTGGACCCTTCAGGGACACCGGAGGGCCGGGGCACCGAATTGCGGCGGAGCTCGCCATCGAAGATTTCGGCCCTAGTTTGTTGGGCCGCTCGATCGAGGTCTTACAGGCTGACGACCAGAACAAGGCCGATGTCGCTAGCGCGATTGCCCGCGACTGGATCGATAACAAGGGAGTAGACGTTCTGGCTGACGGTGCAGGAACGTCGGCAGGACTGGCCATCCAGCAGATCGCACGCGAGAAGAAGCGGATCTATCTTATAACCGGGCCTGCGACGTCCGACTTCACGGGTGCGATGTGTTCGACTTTCGGGATCCAATTTGTTTGGGACACCTACGCCCTGGCTCACGCGACCGCCCGGGCTGTTACCACGGGCGGCCGCAAAAGTTGGTTCTTCATCTCCGCCGATTATGCGTTCGGAACGACGATGCAACATGACGCAACCGTAGCCATCGAGGCTGCCGGAGGCAATATTGCCGGTTCAGTCAGGGCGCCGCTCGGAACCGCCGATTTCTCAAGCTACTTGCTTCAGGCGCAGACATCCGGTGCGCAGGTGCTGGGCTTGGCAATGGCAGGCTCCGATCTGCAAAATTGCATTAAGCAGATGGCAGAGTTTGGGTTGCGCCGGAGCGGAATCCAGCCTGCCGCCTTCATCCTGCAAGTCGCTGACATCGTTTCGCTCGGGCAAGATACCACCGAAGGTCTGGTCTTCGCGAACTCGTTCTATTGGAACATGAGTGATGCAAGTCGCTTGTGGACAAAACGCTACATGGCGCGCATGCCGACGCCGCCGGGCGAGCAGCACGCGGGCACTTACTGCGCCGTACTGCACTGGCTGAAGGCAGCGCAGGCGGCCGACACGCTTGACGCAAGGACCGTTGCGGATCGCATGAAAGCAATGCCGGTCAACGACTTCTACAACCGAGACGTTGTGATTCGCGCCGATGGACGTGTCATGCACGAGATGTTCCTCTGGCAGGTCAAGCCTAAGGTCGATGCAACCGGGCCGTTCGACTTCTGCAAATTAGTGTCGACTATCTCGCCGGCGGACGCTTGGCGTCCTATCAACGAGGGAGGCTGCCGGCTCTCCTGACGCCACGTTCTGTCCACTGTCCGAGAGCGGGTACCAATTGGTCAACGAGGTGGGTTGATGATCAGGAGCGCCCAGGCCGGCTGCGGATCGGCGGCGGGGCAGCCTTCTTCAACGACCGGCTAGATGCGGCGATCGCCTTGGTCGAGCGAGGCGAGATCGACGCGGTGATCCTGGACGCGCTCGCCGAGCGGACGCTGGCCATGCTGCATGCGGCGCATCGCGCGGGCGGCGCCCGCTACATCCCTGCTTTGCCTGACCGGATGGCGCCATTCCTGCCGGTCTGCCGCAAGTACGGCACGGTCGTCGTCTCCAGTTGCGGCGGCGTCGATCCAGAGGCGACGGCGGACGTGATCCGGTTCGCGGCGCGCAAGGCGGGACTGGGTCCGATGCGGATCGCGGCCGTGTCCGGGGACGACGTCACTGAGACGGTCGGGGCGCTCGATCCGGTCCTGAGCGAGACCGGGCAGCCTCTCTCGAAGCTGGAGACGCCCATCGGCGCGGCGAACGCGTATTTGGGCGCGGACGCGATCGAGGAGGCGTTTCATCGCCTCGGGGACCGGCACGAGCGACTTGACCGGTCCCGTTTGCTCGCCGAACACGGTGCATTGGACCTACGACACCTACGCGACAAGCAACGTCGTCGCCCGCGCGCTGGTCGGCCAAGGGCTGAAATCGTGGTTCTTCGTGACCGCGGATTACGCGTTCGGCGCGGCGCTGGAGCGCGACGCGACGCAGGCGATCAAGGCGCTCGGCGGCACCGTCATCGGCGCCGTGAAAAACCCGGCCTTCGCCTCGGACTACTCCTCCTACCTGCTCACGGCGCAGACGAGCGGGGCGCAGGTCGTCGGGCTCGCGAATGCGTCGATCGACCTCATCAACCTCGTCAAGCAGGCACGGGAATTCGGCATGGGCCGCGGGGCACAGCATCTGGCCGCCTTCCTGGTCCTGATCACCGACGTGTAATCGCTCGGCCTGGACGCGGCACAGGGTCTTTACCTGGCTTCGCCCTTCTATTGGGACCTGAACGACCGGTCGCCCCGCCGATCTGCGCGAGGTGGCCCGGCTCGCGCGCGAGGGCAAGCTGCTGGAACTGCCGGTCAGCCGGATGCCGAAGGACGCGGCCAACGAGGCGCTGATGCGGCTGCGCGACGGCAAGGTCACCGGCCGCATCGTGCTCACGGCAGAGGCGGCGAATTGACCCCTGCGCTTTCGTCTCGGTAACCTCGCGCACGGCTGTCCACCCCGTCATCGCCCAGCTCGTGCAAAAAGCGCGCGACGCCGGCGTGCCCACGCCGTCGCAATCCACCCGGACGCCGCGCGCGCCCTGGTCGCGCAATTGAGCGCCGCGTTGGGCGGTGGCGTCGCGGTCGGATCATGCCGCGATATCGAAACCCCGACCCGATCCGGCACGATCCCGGCCAAGCTCCTCCTGCCGGAAGGCAAGCCCTTGGGGCTGGTCACCTACCTGCACGGCGGCGGTTGGGTGCTGGCGCGCCCGACCGATTACTGGAGAGAAGGCGTAGGAGGCCAGATGCAAGCGGCACGATTCGATGCAGTGGTGGTGGGCGCGGGCTTTGCGGGCATGTTCGTGCTTCACCGGCTGCGCGGCCTCGGCCTATCGGCGCGCGTGTTCGAGCGGGGCAGCGATGTCGGCGGAACCTGGTATTGGAACCGCTATCCCGGCGCGCGCTGCGACGTCGAGAGCATGCAATATTCCTACTCCTGGGACGAGGCGTTGCAGCAGGAGTGGCGCTGGACCGAGCGGTTCTCCCAGCAGCCAGAGATCCTTCGTTACGCCCAGCACGTGGCCGATCGTTTCAATCTGCGCGGCGATATCCAGTTCGATACGAGCGTCACCGAAGCCGCGTTCGACGAAGCGAGCGAGACGTGGGAGATAAGGACCGATCGGGGTGATGAGGTTCGCGCGCGGTTCCTCATCATGGCGACGGGGTGCCTCTCGGCCGGGCGGATTCCAGATATCGAAGGCATCGCCGAATTCGACGGTCCGACTTACCACACCGGCGCCTGGCCGCATGAGGGCGTGGACTTCACCGGCAAGCGCGTCGCGGTGATCGGCACCGGGTCATCCGGCATCCAGTCGATCCCGATGCTCGCGGAGCAGGCCGGACACGTCTACGTGTTCCAGCGCACGCCCAATTTTAGCTTGCCGGCCAACAACTGGAAGATCTCGACGCAATACGAGCGGAGCTGGAAGGACCGGTATGCCGAGCGGCGCGAGGAGGCCCGGCATACGCGCTCCGGCACGATCTACAATTTCGGCACGACCAGCGCGCTCGCCGTGCCTCAGGAGGAGCGCGAGCACGAATACGATCGGCGCTGGGAGATTGGCGGCGTGGAAGTCATCCAGGCGTATACCGACCTGATGCTCGACAAGGCGGCCAATGACACCGCCGCCAACTACGTGCGCGCCAAGATCCGCGCCGCCATCGATGACCCGGCGACCGCCGAAGCCCTCATGCCCACCAACCACCCGATCGGCACCAAGCGCATCTGCGTCGATACCAACTACTTCGCCACCTACAACCGTCCGAACGTGACGTTGGTCGACCTGCGCAAGACGCCGATCGAACGGATCACGGCAAGCGGGATTTGCACCAGCGGCGGCACGTTCGAGGTGGACAGCATCGTGTTCGCGACCGGGTTCGATGCGATGACCGGCGCGCTGCTGCGGGTGGACCTGACGGGGGTCGGCGGCGAGCGGCTGCGCGACAAATGGGCGGCGGGGCAGCGCATGCTGCTCGGCGTGATGACGGCCGGGTTCCCGAACCTGTTCACCATCACCGGCCCCGGCAGCCCCTCCGTCCTCAGCAACGTGATCATCTCGATCGAACAGCACGTCGAGTGGATCACCGGGCTGCTCGCGCATCTGCAGGCCAGCGGCGCGACAAGGGTCGAGGCGGATCGGGACGCCGAGGACCACTGGGTCGAGCACGTCAACGAGGTCGCGGCCCGCACCCTGTTTCCGCAGGCGAACTCTTGGTACATGGGGGCCAACATCCCGGGCAAACCGCGCGTGTTCATGCCGTATTGCGACGGCGTCGGCGTGTACCGGCATAAATGCGCCGAGATTGCCGCGGCGGGGTATCCCGGTTTCCGGATCACCCCGGCATCCTCCGGAGCGGCGCCCGGCGCTGCCGAGCCGGCCGAGATCAACGCGCCGGAAACACCGGTGTTCGCCGCTCCCTGAACGAGGCGTTTGCTGCAGGAGATCACGTCGCAGCCGCCCTGGAGGCTGCGCTGGCTTGACCCGTCGGCACGGCAATCGTAGGACGATTTTATCGGAAATCTATGTCGGGCGGACCGGCCGGTTGGCGGCGCGGCATGGCCAGGGAGAGACAATGAACGGAGCGGAACGGCTTGCCCGCACATTGGTGGCAGGCGGCGTGGAGCTCTGCCTGGCAAATCCCGGCACGTCCGAAATGCATTTTGTCGCCGCGCTCGACCGGGTCGACGGAATTCGCTACGTGCTCTGTCTGTTCGAAGGCGTGGCGACGGGCGCGGCCGATGGCTTCGCCCGGATGACGGACCGGCCGGCCTCGACGTTGCTGCATTTGGGTTCCGGCCTGGCAAACGGGCTGTCCAACCTGCACAACGCCAACCGCGCCCGCTCCCCGAACGGCACGTCAGGAACCGCAAATCTGCTCGCCATGCTTCCCGAGATCGAAAAATTCGGCGTGCCTGTCATCGTGACGACGTCGCCAACCGACCTCGCCTACACGCCACCCCGGCCGACGGTGTTTTCGCTCGGCGCGAACAACATCGACTCGTATTTCTCGATGATGAAAATTCATCCACGAGAACCGCGAGCCCAAGAAAGCCGTCTATGGCTTGGTGCGGCAGGATGACGATTACGGGGCCGAGGTCGAGCAGGGCTACCTTCGGGCAATCAAGACCTTCAACCTCAAAGACGGCATCAGACTTCGCTACAAACGCGGCCAGAAGGAGTTTGGCGCCGAGGCGCTGCAATTGCGCCAAGCCGGCGTCAACGTGCTTGCGAACGGCGCCCTGATCGCCGGCAGCGCCGCCTTGCTGTCAGAATTGCACAAGTTGGACATGCCACTGCAGGTCGCCTCGGGCTGGGCCGAAGACATGCCCATTTCGGTGCAACTGACCAAGCCGTCCGGCTACCGCTACATCGCTGCCGACTATGTGGCAGCGATGTCGGAACCGGCCGATCAGGCGTTCCTGACCGTGGCGAAAAAATACGTGATCGCCCAGGAAATGGCGGGGATCAATCGCTATACGCTACTGAGCTATGCCGCGCTGAAGGTCTTCGCGTCGGCGGCCGAGAAGTGCGGCAAGGATCACACCCGTGCGTGCGAAATTGAGCAATTACGTAAGCTGCACGATTTCGACACCGGCGGCCTGCTGGCGCCGATCAACTTCGACAATCCAAGGCAGCTGTCAGGGACCGCGCTCAAGATCTATGAAGTCGACTACGACACGATGAGCTTCAACGCACTCACGGGATTCACCCAATACTGAGTGCGATGCAGTATCATGCGGGGGCCACGTCGAAACCTGCCCTTGGAAAGTGCACATTGATCTCTCCAAGGGCCGGGTCCAAGCGGCGCAGCACGACGCTCTGCGCGGAGGCGGCGATCAGCGTCCCGGTCACGGTGTCACGGCCGGAATCATCCGGTGTTACGCCAACTCGGGCCCCCAGCACGCAACCGGGGACTGGTACCGCCGCGGTTTCGTCAACCGCCGCCGGCTGGGCTTTCGCCGCAACAGCGAGTGCGTCCGCAGCGGCGAGCTCGCTCGGCGTGCCGTGGCCAATGGCCTCGACCCGGCGAAACCAGGCAAGCAGGTCACTCAACTGAGGCAGCAGGCGGTCGACCTCCGGGCCGCAATTGGTACGGATGAACCAGAGCGGGTGATAGGCGGCGAGGTCGGCCGCGCTCGGGTCAGCGCCCAGCAGAAAGTCCCGGCCATCCCGCAGAATTTGCCCGAGCCAACTCAGATGCGCGACCAGTCGCTGCAAGAACAGCGTCTGTTGCGGCTGCATAATCTCCTTCTCAATACCGAAACCGAAGAACGCTCGCCTATCCTCGAGCAGTTCGGGTCGGGAAGGTAACTCGGCGAGCCCGCGCGCAAGCCCGATCGCAGGAATGAAGGTGGACTTCTCGACCCACCAGCCGAGTGCCGTCGCAAGCCCGTCCGTGCCGTGCGGGTAGAGGCTGGGCGATGGATGCATACGCTCGATCTGTTGCAGGATCAGCAGCGTGTCGCAGAAGACGTCGGCGCCCACCTGCATGACCGGCGTCCGGCGGTAACCTCCGGTCAATGGCATCAGGTCGGGCTTGGGCATCCAGGCAGGCACGATGACCGAGCCATAGGACAGCCCTTTCAGGCCCAAAGCCAGCCGCACCTTCTCGGCGAACGGAGAGCGCGGGTAATGGTGCAGGATGATGTCCGACATGGTCAGGGTGCTCTGGAGCTGACCTTCGCGGCCGCGCCCGACGCGATCTGGTCGGCAAGCGCGGCCTTGAAGTCCGCGAGGCCGAGCTTGTGCACTTCACCCGTTGTCTTGTCGAAGATGGCGAACATCTCACCGGTTCCGCCGCGAATGCTGTAGAGGACGATCGCCTCCTGGTCGCCCGCACCTTCGGTATGCGGCTCGCCATTCGCGCGCGCGAGCACGTAGCTGCCGGCCGGCCGGATCTCCTTTAACTCGCCATTCGGCCGATGAAAGCGCAATTCGCCCTGCAGAACGAAGGTGCTGTAATCCATGAGATGCTGATGCAGCTCGCCTTGCTGGTTTGCTGGGAACTTGATCACCACGTCAACAGTACCGGCTTCCTCGTTCACGTCGTACACGTAATAGGCGCTGCCCAGGAAGTCGAAGGTGCGCCAGGTGATGTTGCGGTCGTCAAACTTGTAGTCGTGCATCGATTCGATCCTCCCTCAGTCGCTCACCAACTTGCATTGGCCCTCGCTCATGGGCCGGAACGCCTGGTCGGCCGGCGTTGTGCCGGCGAGCGTCAACAAGTCCCACGGGCCCGTGCTGTCCTGCGGACGCTTTACCTGGAACAGGTGGGCCGGATGCAGCTTGCGGTCATCGGCGCGGATCTGGCCCGGGCCGAAGCAGTCGTCGTCCGTCGGCATGGCCTTCATCGCGGCCACCGCCGCGCGTCCATTCGCTTTTGCCTCCGCCACCCCAAGTGCTGCGGCAACCTTCATGTAATGCAGCGTCGCCGAATAGGCGGCGGCGTGCAACATGTTCGGGTAGTTGCCGCCAAGCAGCTTCGGCTTCACGCGGTTGGTGAACGCGCGGGTCCGGTCGTTCAGGTCCCAGTAGAATGTCTCCGTCAGCGACAGCCCTTGCGCCGTCGGCAGGCCGAGCGCCTTCACGTCTTGCAGAAAGGCGTCATGGCAGCCGGCCGCACGCCGCTTGCGGCCAGTCCGAACTCTGCCGCTTGCTTGACGCAGTTGCGGGTGTCGCTCGCGGCACTGCAGAACGCGACCACGTTCGCGCCGCTGCTCTGCGCCTGCAGCAAGTAGGAGGAAAAGTCAGACGTCCCAGGGAACGGATGCAGGGCAGAGCCGACGATGCGGCCGCCCGCAGCCTCGACGAAGCGGGTCGCATCCGCCTGGGTGCCCTTCCCAAACGCGTAGTCGGCCGTGATGAAAAACCAGCGGTCACCGCCAGTTTGCAGGATGGAGCGCACTGTCGAGTTGGCCGAACACCAAGTGTCATAGGGCCAATGGATCAGGTTGGCGTTGCAGGCCGTGCCGGTGAGCACCGAGCTCGCCGCCGCGGTGTTCAAATGGACCTTGTTCCGGTCGCTAACGATTCCGGCGATGGCGAGCGCCACTGCGGTGTTGCCGACATCGAGCACGACGTCCACGTCGCCGCGATCGAACCATTCGCGGACGATGGACACCCCAAGATCGGGCTTTTGCTGGTGATCGGCCAGGACAATCTCGGCATTGATGCCGTGGCCGGCGAACTCCTCGATCGCCTGGCGGGCGCAGATGGCCCCAGTTGGGCCGGAGATGTCGCTATACGGCCCAGACAGGTCGGTCAGGAACCCGAACCGGAGCGTCGAGGCCTGGGCGCGGACCCGGCGGCCGCCCGACGCCGCCAGCGCGGAGGCGCTGCCGCCGAGAAGCGCGCGGCGGCCAAGCAACATCGAGTGATTAGCGCTCATCGAGAAGCTCCCTTCCAATAGCCTATTGGCCCGCGCGCACGACAACGCAATCGACGGCAACGCAGCCGCGCGATCCGTCGAGCGCCAAGACCGGATTGATGTCCAAGCTCACCACGCGGTTCGCCGGATCTGCAATGCATCGCATCACGCCTTCCGCCAGGACGCAGACCGCCTCGAGACCCACCGGCGCCTCGCCCCGCACGCCCTTCAGCACCGGACCGATCCGCAGACCTTGCAGCCCTCGCAGCATCTCGGCCCGCGACGCGCCCGGCAAGACGATGCAGGTGTCCGGCAGCGCCTCGACGTACTTGCCGCCGTCGCCCAGCACGAGGACCGGACCAAAGGTCGGGTCGCGATGGGCGCCGACGATAAACTCGCGTTGCACGCCCGGCACCATCGCGGCGACGATGACGCCGTCCAGCGCCACCCCGTGGCGCTCGGCCTGCGCCTGCACGTGCCGGTAGCTCGCGCGGACCTCCGCCTCGCTTCGTGCGCCGAGTTGGACCAGGCCGAGCTCAGATTTGTGGGTCACTGCGCGGGAGCAGCCTTTCACGGCAACGGCCTGCGCCTGCAGTGTACCGAATGCGGCGACCGCTTCCGCCTCCGACCCGCAGAGCACGTGCGGCACAATCGGCACCCCGTATCCGGCGAGCAGCGCGAGGCTCTCGGCCTCGTTCAGCGTGACGCCGTCTGCCCCCGGGCCTGGGGGTGGCCGGAAGTCGATTGGCTGGTTCGTCCGGGCCTCCTTGGCCCGCGCCATCAGCTCGTGGTGCGAAATGAATTGGTTCAGCGCCGCGACCGCTTCACTCTCCTGCACGAAGACCGGCAGTCCGCGGTCCCTAAACCGGGCGGCGACACCGGGCTGCGGGGCCACGATCACCAGCGGCTTGCCGACTTGCTTGCCGAAATTGGCCGCATCGGCGGCGAATGCCTCGACGTTGTATCCCCTCCCGGCGACCGGGACGGAAATCAGGAAGCAGTCGGACCCGGGGTCGCGGGCGATGACCGGCAGGATGTCGCCGAACAGGTTGCTGTTGCTCAGCAGCGCGGCGGTGATGTCCACCGGGTTCGTGGTGGTGGCGAAGGTAGGCAGGATCTTGCCCAACTCCGCCCTGGTGTCCGGCTGCAGCGTGTCGATCGTCAGCGCGTTCTTGGTCGCCGCATCGGCGCTGAGGACGCAGGCGGTCCCGGAGTTGCTGACCACCACGAGGCGGCGGCCACCGGGTCGCCAGCCCTTCAGGTAGAGCTCGGCCGCGTCGACCAGCCCACCGACATCGTCCACCCGGAATAGGCCGTGATGCCGCAGGAAGGCGTCCACCACCCGGTCCTCGGCGGCGAGCGAGCCGGTGTGCGAGCGGGATGCGGCCTGCCCGGCGGCCGTTCGGCCGGACTTCAGCACCAGCACGGCCAGGTCGCGTTCGCGCGCGACCTGGCTTAGCTCGACCAGCCGTTCGGGATCGGGAATTCCCTCCAAGTAGAGCAGCATCAAGGACACGCCCGGGTCACGCGCGACCTCGACTGCCAGTTCGGACACGGTGACGTCGCACTGGTTGCCGATCGAGTGGCAATGGCGCACGCCGATGCCCTTGCCGCGCAACAGGCCGAACGGCACGGACGCCATGCCGCCACTCTGCGAGATGATCGCGACCGGCCCATCGACCGGCTCGGTTTCGATGAACATGGTGGAGAAATTGGGAATGGCGCCGTTGCCGAAATTGGCCAGGCCCTGCGTGTTCGGTCCAACTAGCCGCATCCCGGTCTCGCGCGCCGCCTGCACCATCTCCTGCTCCATGCGGCGTCCCGCATCGTCCGCCTCGCTGAACCCGGCGGTGATGATGATTGCCACCTTGGTACCCCGCCGGGCGCAGGCCTGCACGGCGGCCAACGCCTGCGCGCCGGGCACGCAGATCACCGCAAGGTCGGCCGCCGCCGGCAGGGCATCGACGCTGGAATAGGTTCTCACGCCCTGCGTAACGTCACGGCCGGGGTTGATCGGATAGACGGGACCCTGGAAGCCGAAACGCTTCATGTAAGCCAGGCACCGGCCGCCGATCTTATCGGTGTTGTCGGATGCGCCAATGATGGCCACGGAGCCAGGATTGATAGCAGCGGCGAGATTGGTGGTCATCGCGACTTTTACCTTGTCAACGGGAGCTATTGGGCAAAGGCCAACCGCAACCCTGCATCCGGCCAGGGCAGCTGATACAGACGGCCGGTCGATGACAGCGTGACGTAAGCCGTCCGCATGTCACCGCCGCCGAAACAGATATTGGTGGGTATCTCGTCCGGCATCTCGCATTGGGCGCGCACCGTGCCGTCGGGGGAGAATGTGGTCACGTGCAACGGAATCGTGGCGACGCAAACATCCCCGTTCGCCTGAACCGCAAGCGAGTCCAGCAGCTGATACCCCGGCAACCCAGCCACGCAGCGCCGCGCGGCAAATGGCGGCCCTCGCTCGAGGCACCGCAACGCGCCGGGCCCCACTATGTCGTAGGCCCACAGACGCGCCGTCGTGGTCTCCGCCACGTAGAGCGTCTGGCCGTCGGGCGACAATCC
Organism: Acetobacteraceae bacterium; assembly: GCA_965276815.1. Taxonomy (GTDB): domain Bacteria; phylum Pseudomonadota; class Alphaproteobacteria; order Acetobacterales; family Acetobacteraceae; genus JAVVHH01. The sequence continues at coordinate 510,002 of CBDIBE010000009.1, forward strand.
GATCCCATTCGGCTTCTCCAACGGTGCGGCAACGAGGCGTATCTCGCTCCCATCCGTGCGCGCCCAGTAGACGGCGCCACGATCCTCATGCAGGCGGTGCACGCGGCCAGTATCGGTGAACCAGAAGCTGCCATCTGCCGAGAACACGATATCGTTCGGCCCCTTCAGCGTCCGGTCTCCGCATCGGTCATACAGCCGCTGCACCTCGCCGGTCCCGAGGTCGATCGCGTCAATCCAGCCCGAGACGTAGTCGTTCGACGGCAACCCGGGATGCATGATCCCATCACGCTGGTGAAAACGGAAGCCACCGCTGTTGCAGACGTAGCAGCGTCCATCCGGACCGATCGCCGCGCCGTTCGGTGAGCCGCCGGGTCGGGCGACCACGGTGTGCGATCCGTCGGGATGGATGCGCAGCAGTTCCCCGCGGGAGAGGCTGACGAGGATCACCGATCCATCCTGCATGGCAATCGGCCCTTCGATGAAGCCAAGCCCCTCCGCGACAACGCGCCCTTCACTCGCCATCACACGCCTCCCTTCCATACACTCACGCGAAGAGCTGAACCGCACGGTCGCGCAATGTCTTCTTCTCGACCTTGCCGAGGAAATTCTCCGGCAGCGCTTCAAGTCCCTCGAACCGTTCCGGTACCTTGTAGTCGGCCAGCTTTTCTCGGCAATGCCGCTCGACATCTGCCAGACTCACCGCATGACCCGGCGCGAGGACGACAAAGCCAATGATCTTCTCGTCACGCACCGGGTCGGGGATGCCGACGACCGCCGCTTCGGCCACGCCGGGAACCTCCATGATCACGCGCTCGACTTCCGCCGCCGCGATGTTCACGCCGGACCGCTTGATGAGATCCTTCTTGCGGTCGAGGTATGTCATGTAGCCATCTTCGTCCACGACCGCGACGTCCCCGGTGCGCAGCCAACTGTCGCGGTACAGTTCCCGCGTCAGCTCGGGGGCGTTGTAATAACCGGGCGTGAAAGCGTGACGTGAAAGCGACCGGAGGCAGAGTTCGCCGGTTTCGCCTGCGCCGAGGAGATGCCCGCCATCATCCGCGATGCTCATCTCGATCCCCGGCAGCGGCAGTCCTGCGGAGCCCGGTTTCCATAATGGCCCGGCAGGCACTGCGGCGGCGATGCCGCAGGTTTCCGTCTGGCCGTACACCTCCACCAACCGGATGCCACCGAACCGGTCCTCGAATACCTTCCGCCGCGCCGGCTCGAGCGGCAAGGCGAATTGCGCGCGGGCGACAAGGTGCGTGCGGTCCTGTTCGAGCGCGGGATGCGCGAGAATCAGCTTGATATGCGTCGCGTTGAGCGCCGTCAGCGTGATCGCATGCTCGACCAGCAGGGCGCCGAAGCGGCTGGCGGAGAACTTATCGATCATCACCATGCAGCAACCCGCCAGGATGATCGGCGCCAGCAGGATGACGCCACCATTATTGTGATAGAGCGGGAAGAAGTGCAGCAGCCGCTCCTCCGGCCGGTAGCCAAGTGCGACCACCGAGCACTGCCCGCCGTGCACCAGGTTGCCGTGGGTGTAGATCACGCCTTTCGGGCGCCCCGTGGTCCCCGACGTGTAGATCAGCATCGCCATGTCGTCCGCCGCCGGGCATGGCATGCCGACCTGATCCGGGCCCTCGCGCAGCAGCCGGTTGAACGGCGCCTCGCCGGCATCGAGCAATCCGTGATCGGCGCCCAGGATCCGGACCGCGTGCGGCACGCCATCGGCGGCGGCTTGCGCGAGGCCGAGGAACTCCGTCCCGCAGATCACCGTCATCGCGCCGCTGTCGCGCAACTGGTAGGCCGTCTCGTCCAGCTTGAACAAGGTCGAGCAAGTCACGTTGACCGCGCCGATGCGCTGGATGGCGAACATCGCGACCAAATGCTCCGGACAGTTCGCCATCTGGATCATCACCCGGTCACCGGGTCGGACATCCAGGCGCCGCAGGCCGTTCGCCGCTGACGCGACCATGCGTCCGAACGCGCCGTAGCTCAATGCGCGGCCCCGGTATTCAAGGAACGGCCGGTCGGGGATCCACGTGCGGTTGAACTCGATCGCCCGCACGAGCGACCGGTTTCCGATGCAATCGAACGGCATCGTCAACGCCCCTCATCGTCGACGGTCGCAACCGGCAGCAGCCCTTGCGATGTGCGCTCGAAGCCGATCCGTACACGCGACCCGATGCCGACGTCGGGCGCGGCATGCGTCATCACCCGGACACCCTCGTCGAGATCGACCAGGCATAGCCCGTAGGGCGCGCGCTCGCGCCACTCCGGCGACGGCGCTCGTACCACCACGGTCGCCGCGTAAACGACGCCGGCGCCGGCGGACAGCTCGGTGACGACCTGGGTGGAGCCGCAATTCGGGCAGAAGTCGCGCCGGAAATACCATCGTTGACCGCACGCCATGCAGCGCCCATAGGTCAGCGCTTCGGCGCCATCCGTCCAGTCTGCGACGTGATTGGTCACGACACTCTCTCCACCACCATGCTGACATGCGACGACATGATGCCGCCGTCTCCGTGCATCAGCGCCAGCGCCGGCTCGGCGCCGATCTGCCGATCGCCTGCGCGCCGGGTCATTTGGCGATGCATCTCGACGAGGTGCGCGAGCGCGCCGCCGACCCCGCAATGGCCATAGGAGAGCAGCCCGCCATGTGTGTTCAGCGGCAGGCTGCCGGTGGCGTCGTAGCGCCCGGCGGCCACCTCCCTGCCGGACCCGCCGCGTGGCGACAACCCGATCTCCTCCAACAGGATGGCGAGCGTGATCGTGAAGCTGTCGTAGATACCGGCGTAGCCGATATCGCCGATGCCGATCCCGGCCGCTGCCAGCGCGCGTCCGCTGGAAGGCCCGGCGCCGAACCGCGTCAGGCTCGGCGCGCCGGTCACGTGCTGGTGCGTGTGCGCCTGCGAGCAGCCGATAACGCGCAGCGACCACGCGTTGACCGGCTCGCGGCTGATGACGAAGGCGGCGGCGCCGTCGGAGATGGGGCAGCAATCCATGAACCGCAGGGGTGGCGCGATCGGACGCGAGGCGGCCACGTCTGCGGCCGAGATCGGCTCGCGCAAATGCGCGCCGGGATGCCCGGCGGCGTTGCGGCGCATCAGCACCGCCAGTTCCGCGAGGTCGGCCGCGGTCAGCCCGGTCTCGTACATGTAGCGCGACGCCACCAGGGCGTAGTACGCCGGGATGGTGGGGCCGAGCGGCACCTCGTAGCGGTGTTGCCCCGCTTGCGCGAGGGTCTGCATGGTCACATCGCGGCTCTGGCCCGTCAGGCGATTCTCCCCGGCGACGACGAGGATGTTGCGCGCCGCGCCGCCATCGACGACGAGGTGGCTGAGCATGGCCATCGTGAGCCCGGTGGCGCCACCCACCTGCACGCCATGCGCATAGCTCGGCACGATACCGAAATGCTCGGCGAACAGCGTCGACAGCATCAAATGCGGCATGGTCGTCGAGTAGCCGCAGACCAAGCCGTCGATCTCCCGCCGCTCCAGCCCGGCATCTTCCAGCGCCTCGGTCGCCGCTTGGGTCATCAAGCTGATGGTGCTGCTGCCCTCGTGGCGCCCAAACGCCGTCATGCCAACCCCGGTGATCCAGGCCATCGGCTCAGACCCTCGCCGCTTGTATGATGGGATGCGGCATGCGGATCTCCTATGGTGATGCGAGGGGCGTCATCGCGGCCCGAGATAGATATCTTGGATCGTCCCGGACTCCTGCAGCGCCGCCGGCGTGCCCTCGCCGACCTTCACGCCATGGTCCAGCACGTAACAGTAATCGGCATGGGCCAGCGCCTTCTCAACGAATTGCTCGACCAGCAGCACCGCCGTACCCTGCGTCGTCAGCGACTTGGCAAGCTGCAGGATCCGCTCCACCACGAGCGGGGCAAGGCCAGCCGAAGGCTCGTCAAAAATCAGCAGGCGGGGTTTGGCGACCAGACCTTGCGCGACCGCCAGGATCTGCTGCTGTCCGCCGCTGAGGCGCGAGGCAAGCTGCTGCCGCCGCTCCGCGAGTTCCGGGAAGGCGTCGTAGATTGGCTCGAATGCGGAAGCCGAGCGGGGCTGGCCGCTGCCGAGCGCGCTGACAACCAGATTGTCGTGAACCGAGAGGTTGGTGAACACGCGGTGACCATCCAGCACCTGCGCCAGACCGTGCCGCAGGATCGCGCGCGGCGGCCATGACGTGATGTCCTGGCCGCCGAACAGCACCCGGCCGCCTTGCTTCCCGATCAGTCCGGAGACTGCCCGCAACGTCGTCGTCTTGCCCGCGCCGTTCCGCCCGAGCAGTACCGTGAACTGTCCCGGCTGGACCGCCAGCGAGACGCCGTGCACGACTTGCAGCTTGCCGTAGCCCACCTCCAGCCCTTCGACTTGCAGCAGCGGCGCCACGGTCACGATCCCAGATACACGCGGCGAACGTCGGCGTCCGACCGGACCTCCGCGGGCGTTCCCGTGCAGATGGTGCGGCCAAAGTTGAGCGTGGTCACCTGGTCGCTCAGGCCGAAGACGAGATCCGTATGGTGCTCGACCAGCAGCACGCCGATGCCCTGGTCGCGCAGTCCGTCGATCACCCGGCCCAGCCGGTCCATCTCGGCGTGCGTCAGCCCGCTCGCCGGCTCGTCGAGCAGCATGAAATCCGGCTGGTGCATCAGCGCTCGGGCGATCTCGACGAAGCGCAGCTCCGCATGGGTGAGGGCGTTCGCGGCACGGCCGGCTAGGCCGATCAAGCCGAGCGGCTCCATCAACGCCAGCGCGCGTTCGCGCAGTTGGCGCTCATCCGCGCGCGAGCGCGGCGCGGCGACGAGGCCCTCGACGAAGCTGGCCCGCGCCAGGGTCCAGCCACCGACGACGACATTGTCGAGCACCGTCAAGTCCTGGATCACGCGCGGGGTTTGAAACGTGCGCCCAATCCCCAGCGCCGGCCGGGCCGAGAGCGCGGTATAGGAGATATCCGCCCCGTCCAGCCGTATCGTCCCGGCATCCACCCGATAATAGCCGCTGATGATGTTAAGCAGCGTGGTCTTGCCGCTGCCGTTCGGCCCGATCAGCCCGTGCACCGTGCGGGACGCCAGCGTCAGGCCCACCCCATCCAGCGCTTTCACCGCGCCGAAACTGCGGCTGACGCCATCGGCCTCGAGGGTCCGCACTTTGCCGCAGGAAGCCGGCACGGGCAAAACGGCCGGACGCGGCGCGGTGAAGGTGCGGCCAGCTTCTGCCGGCCGGGTGAGGAGTTGCCGCACTCCGCCCGGAATCAGCAGGATGACCCCTAGCAGCAGGACACCGTAGAAAAGGTGGCCGAATTTCGCGAGCGGCGATACCAGCTCCGGCAGCAGCGTCAGCACGACCGTGCCGACGAAGGGTCCGAGTATGCTGCCTCTGCCGCCGATGATGATGCAGATGAAGAAGAAAAGGCTCAGATCGAAGGCAAACGTGTCCGGTGTGATGTACGTCTGCAGCGAGCCGAACAGCCCGCCCGCTAGCCCAGCCATCGCCCCGCTGAACGTGAACACCGCCAGCTTAACGCGATAGCTGCGGATGCCGATCGCGCCCGCCATCACCTCGCTGTCGCGGACCGAGACCATCGCGCGGCCCCACATGCTGCGCGTGATCAAAACCGTCATCAGGCTCACGGCCGCAGCAATGGCCGCGGTGAACACGTATTGGCCATCGGGCGTGTCCATCGGGGCAGAGAAGCCGGCGATGGACATTCCGGTCCCTCCCCCCGTGACATCGGTCAACGCCACCGCAAGCTCGCCCACGATGATGGTGAAGGCGAGCGTGGTCATGGCGAAGTAGAACCCGGGCAGCCGCAGCGACGGCAGGCCCAGCAGAAGGCCGCAGACCGCGCCGGCTGCCGTCGCCGCGGCCAAGGCCAGCTCGGGCCCGGTGATGTCATGCAGGGTCAGATAGCCGAACAAATATGCGCCCACCGCAAGCAAGCCGACATGTCCGATGGAGAGTTGTCCAGTGAACCCCACCACCAGGTTCAGCCCGGCGATCAGCACCCAGAACGCCGCCACTAGCGTGCCCAGATGCACCCAGTACTGGCTGCCCAGAAACGGCAGCAGAACGAGCAGGACGGCGCCGGCGAGCTGCGCCGGCCGGCTGGCGAGCGTGCGGGCGATCATACCATCCGCGCCCCGCGCCGCCCAAAGATCCCCTCCGGCCGGATCAGCAGCATCACGACCAGCAGCCCGGTCGAGATCGAGTTCTGGAACGCGCCGCCGAACAAATTGGTGGCGAACGCGCTGAGCAAGCCCAGCAACATCCCCCCGACCAGCGCCCCCACCGTGCTGCCGAGCCCGCCGATGGCGAGCGCGATGAACCCGTTCAGCGTCAGCATGAACCCAAGCGCAAAGAAGGCGAAGGTGAGCTGCCCCGCGACGAACCCGGCCAGCGTACCGACCATACCCGCCAGCGCGAACGACAAGGCGCGCACGGCATTGACCGGGATGCCGCGCGCCGCCGCCGCCAGCGCGTCATCGGAAACCGCCGAGAACAGCTTGCCGAGCATGGTCCAGCGCAGGAAGCCCTCGATCACCAGCGCAGTCGCCAGCACGGTCACGATCGGCAGCCAGTATTTTTGGTCGCTCCAGCCGCCGAACTCCTGCACGAACAGGCGCGGGAAGCGCCGCGGCTCCGTCCCCCACCAGAGAGCGACGACTTGCTGCAGGATGGTCGCGAAGGCAAGCGTGCTCAGCAGCCAGAGATGCTGGTCCGAACGCCCAAGCACGCGCCGGACCGCGACGAACTCGACCGCGAGCCCGAGCAGCGCCCCGGCGGCCAGCGTCGCCAGCAGTGCCAATGCCGGATGCAGGCCGGCGACGTCGATGAAATACGCGCCGAGCACGCCGCCGATCATGAAGGTGAAGCCCGAGGTAATGCTCAGCACGCCGGACGTGGCAAAGGTCAGGTTGTAGACCAGCGCGACGCTGGCGTAGATGGCGCCGAGCGCCAAACCGGAGATGATGACGAACAAGAGTCAGCGGGGCGCGAGCGCGTAGCAGCCGTCCTTGAACGAGTCGGCCAAGTTGGCGACCATGCTCTTGTCGGGCACCCCGTTATGGTCCTTCGCCGTCCAGGTGTAGTCGGCGAACACGCCGGGGAAGTCCGAGGTCGCGTCGAGCACCCGTTTGATGTCGGCCGGCTTGATCCCGTTCGCCTTGCGGACCGCGTAATCGACGATGCGGACGATGTCGTAGCCCAGCGCGATCCACCAGAAGTTGAACTGGATATCGCCGCTGCCGAGCTGTGGGCGGATCGCGTCGACCAGCTTCTGCGTCCGTTCCGGCAGCTTGCCGTCGGGACCAAAGGACATGCTGCGATAGCCGATCGTGATGGTGTTGGCCCAGTAATCCGGCTTGTTCAGCAGCGGCTTGATCGCCGGGGCGCCGAGCACCGGGTGGCCGACGATCGGCGCCTTCCAGCCGAGGTCGCCGCGCGTGTTCAGCAGCCGGGCTGCCAGTCCGCTGGCCGCAGTCCAAACCATGACGACCTCCGCCCCGGCCGTGCGCGCCTTGGTCATCTCGTCGGTCAGGTCGGTCTTATTAGGGTCGACGAGCACGCTGTAAACGACGTCGGCGCCCGCTTCCTTGGCCATGTTGGTCGCCCGCTTGGTGCTCGCGCTGCCGTAGCCAGTGGTGTCGCCGATGATGGCGACCTTCTTGAGCTTGAGTTGGTTGAGTGCGTAGTCGTTTGCGGTGGTGATCCATTGCGTCGTCGTGTTCGCGACGCGGTAGGCGAGCGGATATTTCCCCGGATCGATCAGCTCCTCGACGGCGCCGGTCACCAGATTGGGGATGCCGGCGCGCGCGATGATGGGCACGGTCGCCAGCGACTCGCCCGAGTTCACCGGTCCTGCCACGAACTGCACGCTCTCGCTGAACAGGAGTTGCTGGGCGAGGTTGACGGCCTGCGTCGGGTCGCTGCCGGTGTCGCGCGACACGAGCTCGAGCCGCCGGCCGTCGATGCCGCCGGCCTTGTTCACCTCCTCGACCCCGAAGCGGACGCCATGGTCGAAGCCGATTGCGGCGCTGGCCAGCGCGCCGGTGAGCGAGGGCAGCCAACCCAGCTTCACCGTGTCCGCCGCCGCCGCCCGCTGCCCGATCAACGGCAGCGCCAGCGCCCCGGCCGCCAAAGACCGGCGTGTCAAACCCGCTTGTTCCATTCGCTCCCTCTCCCTCGTTTCGTTGTCGCTGTTCTAGGGAATGATGCGTTCCTGCTGCATCTGCCGCAGCAGTCGCACCATCATCGCCTCGTCGTCCACCATCTCCCGAAACCCGTAGCGGACCAGCTTGGTCGTGTCGGAGATGTGGTCGTAGTCCATCCGCCATTGGAAATCGGCAAAGCTCCAGTCCACGAGCTGCTCGTAGGGCAGCGCTTGCAGCCGATGCTTTTCGACCATGCGTGACCAGAGGGAACCTTTGTCGGCCATCGCCTCGGTCAGTTTCACGTCGCGCACCGGCCCGACCGGCATGCCGAGCGCATCGGCGATCCGGGGCCAGATCTCTTCCCAGCGAAACAGGCCGCCATTGGCGACGTTGAAGATTTCGTTGGCGCAGCGCGGCTCCGTCGCCGCCCAGACGCACGCCTTGGCCAACAATTCCGTATCGACGGCTTGGTCGATCCGCTTGTAGCCGCGCTCTGTCCCCGGAAAGCACAACGGCAGGCCCAGTTCTTGCGAGATGGCCGCATAGACGCCGAGCGCGGTCGCCATGTTCATCGTGCTGCCGAGGGAGAATCCCCAAATGCAGCGCGGCCGCATCACGGACCACGTCCACGTCTTGCCATTGGCCAACGCCGCGAGGTAGTCCTGCTGCGGGTAATAGAACAGCGGCGAGATGATGCGCGGGTCCGTCTCCCGCGCCGGCGTCTTATAGGGGCCGAGATGCGCCCCGTATGCCTTCGTGCCCTGCATCAGGCTGACATGCTGCAGGCCCGGCGCCGCGGCCTCGAGCACCTCCATCAAGTTGCAAAGAATACGCAGGTTCGGCTCGACCTCTTCGGCATGGCTCGGCCGCGGCGCATAGGCCACGTAGAACACGTGCGTTACGTCCTGCAGCCCGGCCAGCGCTGCCTCACATTGGCGCCGATCTAATAGGTCGATGCTGATGGGTTGCAGGCGGTCTTCCGCCACGACCGCCCGCCGGGACAGCGCCACCACGTCCCACTCCGGCAACGCCCGGAAATGGCCGATCAGCCCCCGGCCGACCACCCCCAGAGCACCGGCAACGAGCGCTTTCCGCTTCATGTTCCTCCGTGTCGGCGTCGCGCATGCACCGTTTCAGCCAGAGTGTCGTTCGGCACAGTTGTAGGACAATGGTTTGGCGCGGTCCAGACTCCGCGTGCGCCGCCAGCCTTACTTCACGAGCGGGCAACCGCCCTCCGACAACGGGCGGAACGCGTCCGCGGCCGGGATGGTGGCGACCAGCTTGTAGACATCCCAGTCCCCGTGCGACTCCGCCGGCGTCTTCACCTGGAACAAGTAAAAATCGTGGATCACCCGCCCGTCCGCCCGCACCGACCCGGCGCCGAACGCGTCGTCCTGCGCCGGCATGGCCCGCATGGCCGCCATCACCGCTGGCGCGTCAACGCTATTCGCCTGCTTGACGGCCTTCAGGTAGTGTAGGATGCTCGAATACATCCCGGCCTGGATCATCGTCGGCTTGGCGCCATGCATGTGCTCGCTGAACCGGGCCGAGAAGGCACGGGTCCGGTCGTTCAGGTCCCAATAGAACGGCGAGGCCAGATAGAGGCCCTGCGCCGTGTCCAAACCGAGCGCGCGCACGTCGGTGATGAACGTCAGCAGCGCCGCCAGACGCTGGCCGCCATTCGTGATCCCGAACTCGTGCGCCTGCTTGACCAGGTTGATCAGGTCGGAGGACGCATTGGCCAATCCGATCACCTCGGCTTTGCTGCTCTGCGCCGTCAGCAGGTATGACGAGTAATCGGAGTTGAAGGGCGGATTCTTCGTATCCCCTACGACGTTTCCGCCTAGCGAGGTGATCGCCTTGGTCGCGTCCCGCTCCAGCGCCGTGCCGAACGCGTAATCTGCCGTAATGAAGAACCAAGACTTCAGCCCCTGACTGACCAGCGCCCGCGCCACCACTTGGCTGATGGCGTAGGTGTCATAGGTCCAGTGCACCGTGTTGGGCGAGCACGCGGGCCCCGTAAGGTCGCTGGTTCCGGTGCCGGACGCGATGTAGAGCGTGCGCCGCGCATTGCGCACCACCTCGTTGACCGCGAGCCCGGCCGACGAGAACGGCACGTCGGCGATGACGTTGACGTTGCCGCCCGCGAGCCAGTTGCGCGCGATGGCGGAAGCGGCGTCCGCCTTGGGCGGCATGTCGGCGCTGATCAAATCGATGGTGACGCCCGGCAGGAACGCGGCGGCATCCTCGATCGCGAGCCGCGCCCCCTCGATCGAGCCCTGACCGGAGAGCACCGCGTTGCTGCCGCTCAAATCGGTAAGGACCGCGATCGTGATGCGGTTGCCGGGGATCTCGGCCGCGGCAGGAAGGCAGGCCGCCGCCACCGTGAGCGCGGCCAGCCAGGCGAGGGTTTTCAGCATAGAGACGCTGCCATACACGACCGCCCCCTGCTCGCACATCTGCGTCCAACCGGTCCGGCAGTGCGGACAGGTGTTGCCGCCGCCATAATGGTGAACCAGGACCCGGTCGCCGGGCTCGCGCTATGCCGCGGCACCGCCGACCCCACGGCAGCGATCACGCCGCATAGCTCGTGGCCGGCGATGATGGGCTTTCCGGAATCCTTGAGCCCAAGCGCCTTGAACGCCGCGCCCGGTGCGGGCCGATACAGTTTCAGGTCGCTCCCGCACAGGCCCGACGCCTTGATCTCGATCACCACATCCGCGGGCCCAGGGGTCGGGTCGTCCACCTGGACGAGCGCCAGCGTGCTGTTGCCGGTGAAAACCACGCCACGCATGAAAGTCCTCCTTTCCTCTAACGCTCAACGTCCAGCAACAATCTGGCAACTAAGTCCGGAGCCGAAATCATCGCGTCATGGCCGGTCGCGACCTCCGCCCAGCCCCAGCCTGGGCGGCCGCGCGCCCAATCGCGGCAAATTTCCAGCGGCGGATAGATCGGGTCCGTGCATGCAACATAGGTGCAGGGACGGCCGTTGCCGACGGCAGGATTGGCGAGCAGCAGCTTGCTGGTGAATGTCCCGAGCGGGTGGGGTGTCAGCCGGCGCTCGATCCATGCGAGGTCGGCCGGGTCGCGGACGCCGAAATAGGTCGCGGGCACCGTTGGAATGCTGATGCCTCCGCTCGTCTCCTCGGCAAGTTGACGCCACGCCAAGCTGCGGGCGCCATCGACGTCGATCATCGACTGGCCATGCTCGAGAATGCGGCTGTCGAGGTAGACGAGATGCCGAACCCGCTCTGGCATCCGGTCCGCCACGCCGGTGATGGTGATGCCGCCAAAGCTGTGGCCCACCAGGACCACATCGGACAGCTCTTCGGCCTCGATCACACCGCCGACGTCGTCGATGAAGGTGTCCAGCGTGATCTGCTTGGAAAGCAGATGCCGGCGCTCCCCTAGTCCGGTCTGCGTGGGCGTGAAGACATCATGCCCCGCCTGGCGCAGCAGGGAAGCGACGTGCGACCAGCACCAGCCGCCATGGAAGGCGCCATGGACGAGGAGGAAGTTCATAGCTCAGGTCTTCGAAACCATCGGGCATCCGCCCTGGTTCATCGGCCGGAACGCCTCCTCGAGCGGCGTGGTCGCGACCAGCTTGTAATAATCCCAGGGATAGCGGCTTTCGCTCTTCGCCTTGACCTGGAACAGGTAGGCGGGATGCAGCTTCTGGCCATCTTCGCGGATGCGTCCGGGTCCGAACGCGTCGTCGTCGGTCGGCGTCGCCTTCATCGCCGCCATCGCGGCGCGCCCGGACGCCTTGGCCTCGGTGGCGCCCATTGCACCAGCCACTTTCAGGTAATGCAGCACCCCGGAATAGGCGCCGGCCTGCTCCGGGTTCGGCTTCGTGTCGCCGAAGCTGGGCTGGACCCGCTTGGTGAAGGCGCGGGTCCGCTCGTTCAGATCCCAGTAGAAAGTCTCGGTTAGCAGCAGCCCATCGGCCAGGTCGAGGCCGATACCGTGCACGTCGTTGATGTAGGTGATCGGCGCCGCAAGCTTGACACCCTTGCGCATCAAGCCGAACTCGCCGGCCTGCTTGACGCAGTTCACCAAGTCGTTGCCGGCAACCGCCGGGCAGATCACCTTCGCCCCGCTCGACTGCGCCTGCAGCAAGAAGGACGAGAAGTCCGTCGTCCCCGGGAACGGGTAGCGCACGGAGCCCAGCACCTTGCCGCCGGCCTGCTGGATGAACTCCGTCGCATCACGCTCCGCGGCCGTGCCGAAGGCGTAATCGGGGGTGACGAAAAACCACGTGTCGCCGCCGAGCTTCACCGTCGCCACGCAGGTCGAGTGCGCGCTCTCCCAGGAATCGAAAGCCCAGTGTACCAGGTTGGGCGTGCAAGCCTTCCCGGTCAGGTCCGAGGTGCCGGCGCCTGTATTGAGCTGGACCTTGTCCTTGTCGCGGACCACCGGCGCGAGCGCGATGGCGAGCGCGCTGTTGCTGATGTCGACGAGCGCGTCCACGCCCTGGCGGTCCATCCATTCCTGGGCGATGCCGAGGCCGGTATCGACCTTGTTGAGGTGGTCGGCGACCAGAACCTGCACGTCGATGCCGCGTTCCGCCACGCCGGAATCCTGGATCGCCTGGCGCACGCAAGGCTCAATCAGCGGACCGCCGAGATCGCGATAGGTGCCGGTCATGTCGGCGAGGATGCCGAGCTTGATCGTCTGGCGGCCCTGGCTGCGCGCGCGCATTGGCGTTGCGAGCGCGCCGGCCAACCCGGCAACAAGGGTGCGGCGTCCGATGATCATATGTGGTCTCCTCTCCGTTATTGGGCAGCAAATGCCGGTTTCAGGCCGGCCCCATAGCTGCCGAAGCCTTGCGATTGTCCGACGTTACCGATAGACATTCCTCAACGTCAATGCTCAAGGGGAGGCGGGCGGGCGGTGACGGTGGAACTGCTGGTGGTGGGCGCATCGGGCGTCGTCGGCCGCAACGTGCTGCGCCATTTCGAGCAGCGCCCGGAATGGGGGCTCACCGGCCTGTCGCGCCGCACCCCCGATTTTCCGACCCGCGCCCGCATGCTCTCCGTCGATTTGCAGGACCCCGCCTCGTGCGAGGCGGCGGCGGCGCAGCTCGCCGATGTAACGCACGTGGTCTACTGCGCCACCTACGAGAAGGAAAACCTGCTGGCGGGATGGCTGCAGGCCGACCATGCCGACATCAACGTCGCCATGCTGCGCAACTTGCTCGAACCGCTGCGTCACCAGGCATCGAGCTTGCGGCGCGTGCTTCTGCTGCAGGGGACGAAGGCGTACGGGGCGGCGGCGGGCACGTTCAAGCTGCCGGCCAAGGAGGACGACCCGCGCTATCTCGCGCCGAATTTTTACTATGGGCAGGAGGATTACGTCCGTGCGGCGCAGGAAGGCGCAAACTGGACTTGGACCGCGCTGCGGCCGCAATTCGTCTGCGGGTTCGCGCTCGGCAGCCCAATGAACGGGCTTTCCGGCCTGGCGGTCTATGCCGCGATCTCGCGCGAACTTGGCTTGCCGCTGCGCTTCCCCGGCGGCCCGTCCCGCGTGCAGGAGGCCACCGACTCGCGCCTGCTCGCCCAAGCGGTGGAGTGGGCGCTGACGACCCCCGACTGCGGCGGTGAGATCTTCAACATCGTCAACGGTGACTGCTTCACCTGGGATTCACTCTGGCCGAAGATCGCCGACGCTTTCGGCATGAAACTCGCCGCCGCCGCGCCCGCGCGCCTCGCCCGCGTCATGCCGAGCAAGACCGACATCTGGGACCGTGTCGTCGCCCGGCATGGGCTCCGGCGCTACACGCTGGCGCAGCTCGTGCCGAACTGGGGCATGGTCGACTACCTGCTGGGCTACAAGACGCCGGAGCAGCCGATGCTGCTCTCCGGCCTCAAAGCCCGCAAATTTGGCTTCCACGCGTGCATGGACAGTGAGCAGATGTTCTTGGACTGGATCGGCATCCTGCAAGCCGAGCGGATCATCCCAGCATGATCCTGATCCGCGACGAACCGGCACGGTGGAACTCCGCCCCCGACCTCGTGCGGGACAAGGCGCGCCAGCACGGCGACAAGGTGTTCGCCACCGTAGACGGGACGCCCCTCACCTACCGGCAACTCGACAAGCTGTCCGATGCGGTCGCTGCCGGCCTGGTGCGCGCCGGCATCCAGCCCGGCGACTGCGTCGCCACGCTGCTCGCGAACTGTCCCGAGCAGCTCCTAATCTGGATCGGCACGAGCAAGGCGGGCGCCATCTGGGCGCCGCTGAACGCGAGCCTCACCGGCGACGACCTCGCGCACACGCTGCGCAACAGCGGCGCGCGCCTGCTCGCAACCGACGCCGAGGGCGCCGTCAGAATCGGCCAGCTCCCGGCCGAGCTGCGAGATAGCGTCGAGATCTGCCTGACCGAGCGGATCACCGAATGGCAGGCCACGACCGCATCGCCTCCTGCCCTTCGCCAAGCGCCCGGCGAGCCAGCCATGATCCTCTACACCGGCGGTACCACCGGGCTGCCCAAAGGCGTTGTCCTGCCGCATTTCGCCATCGTCGCCGCCGGTTACCGCTACGGGGAGACGCTGCAGGCCACCGCCGCCGACCGGCACTACACGTCGCTGCCGCTATTCCATGCGAGCGGCGTCCAGCTCGGCATCGTCGGCCCGCTGCTCAACGACATGACGACGGTCATGGACCGCCGTTTCAGCGCCTCCAACTACTGGCAGCGCGTGATCGAGGCCGAGGCGACCATCATCGACCCGATCAGCACGATGATGTCGGTGCTGGTCCAGCAACCTCCGGGTCCGCTCGACCGCGCGCACCGGGTGCGGATCAGCACCGGGGTGAACGCGCAGATCCCGCCCGCGGTGCCGGAGGAGTTCACGCGCCGCTTCGGGGTGCCGATCGTCGACATCTACGGCCAGTCGGAGACCGGCGGCGCCATGGCGACCGCCAACCGGCTGGATAGCGCGATGCCCGGCTCCGTCGGCCGGCCGCACGGCTGGTCGCAGGTCGCCATCGTCGACGGGAATGACTGCTCGCTGCCGCCCGGCGTCCAAGGCACGATCGTGCTGCGGCCGACCGTGCCGTTCACCTTCATGCTGGGCTACCAGAACGACCCGGAGGCGACGCGGAAAGCCTGGCGCAATCTCTGGTTCCATTCCGGCGATCTCGGGATGCTGGACGAAGCCGGCAACCTGTTCTTCGTCGGACGGCAGGCGCACTGGCTACGCCGGCGCGGCGAGAACATTTCCGCCTATGAAATCGAGGCCGTGCTGACCCGGCACCCCGCCGTGCGCGAGGCGATCATCACCGGCGTGCCCTCGGAACTCGGCGAGGAGGACGTCAAGGCCTGGATTGTCCCGGAAGGTGCCCGGCCCGACGAGATGGACCTGATCCGCTGGTGCTTAGGCGCCCTCGCCCCGTTCAAGGTACCGCGTTATATCGCCTTCGTGGACGATTTTCCGCGGTCGGCCACGAAGCGGGAGGTGGAGCGCGCGAAGGTGAAGGCCTGGAGCGCCGCCGGGCACTGGGACCGCGAGGCGGTTTTGGGGCGGCTCTCCCCGGAGGCGCTCGCGCGGGCCGTCAACGCGCGGTGAAGCGTGGCGATGCGCTGCCGGGAGGGAAGCTCAGCGTGGCCGGGTCAAGCGGGCCAAATTTCGGCGCGCGCCGTTGCTGATGCGCCGCGACTCCCTCGGCAAAGTCGGGCCCCTTCATCATCGCGCCGATCAGCGCTT
Source organism: Acetobacteraceae bacterium (assembly GCA_965276815.1). Classification (GTDB taxonomy): domain Bacteria; phylum Pseudomonadota; class Alphaproteobacteria; order Acetobacterales; family Acetobacteraceae; genus JAVVHH01. The sequence continues at coordinate 525,860 of CBDIBE010000009.1, forward strand.
TTGACGCTTCGATCGTCTGGCCGCCCTGCAGCGTCATGAGCTCGCCGTACATCTGCAGCTTCGCCGCGGCGACCGCATGCGGGGACACCGACGACGCGATGCTGCTGGCAATCGCCGCAACCTTGGAATCGAACTCCGCTGGCGCGAACACGCCATTCAGCAGACCCATGCTGCGCGCTTCCTCGGCCAGGAAGACCCGGCCGGTGATCAAGATCTCCGCGGCATTGGTCAGTCCCACCAGCTTCGGCAGCAGCCATGCCAGGCCGTATTCGGCCGGCATCCCGAGCCGCGCCGTCGCCGTGGTGAGTTTGGCGCCCTCGACCGCGTAGCGCAGGTCGGAGAAGGCGGCGAGCGCCAGTCCCATACCTGCGCACGCGCCATTGACCGCGCAGATGATCGGCTTGCGGATGCCCCACTGCCAGATCACGTCGTGGTCGAATTCGGGATGGACGCCGTAGCCGGGCCTCGCGAGCTCATCGCCTTGCAAGCTCTCGACGTAATCGGTGCGGCCGTCGGTATAGGTGTCGAGCGCCTTCATGTCGGCGCCGACGCAGAATTGCTGGCCTGTCCCGGTCAGCACGATGACGCGGACCGCGGCGTCGCGTTCGGCCTCGGCCATCACCCAGCGATATTCCTGGTTCATCCGCTTGGTCCAAGAATTGCCGCGGCCCGGCCGATGCAGCCGCACCGTCGCCACGCCATCAACCGCGACGCCATACTGGACGACCTTGAGTTCCACTCCCGCCTCCTGACCGTCAGTTTCGCAACGGCTTGCCGGTGCCGAGCGTGTGTTCGAGGCGACCCCGGATCGGCAATGTCTGCCTCAGCGACGTCGCTGCGGACGTCCGGCCCGTCACCCGCGAGGTCCAGCACACGACAGGCACGCCGGCATTGGCGCCTTGGGCACCACCAGGCCGACCCGGCGGATCGCGTGCATCAGACCGCTTCCAGCACCGTCGCGATCCCCTGGCCGCCGCCGATGCACTGCGTCGCCAGCGCATGCCGTCCGCCCTCCCGCCGCAGCAGCGAAGCGGCCTTGCCGACCAGGCGCGCGCCCGTGGCACCCAGCGGATGGCCGATGGCGAGCGCGCCGCCGTCAATGTTCAGCGTCTCGTCGCGGATGTGCAGGTCCCGCGCGCAGGCGATGGCCTGGCTGGCGAACGCCTCGTTCATCTCAACCACGTCGACGTCCGCGATCGTGACGCCGGAGCGGTCCAGCGCCTTGCGGGTCGCGGTGATCGGACCGATCCCCATGATCTCCGGCCCGCAGCCCGCGACCGCCACGCCCCGCAAGCGCGCCAGCTTCGGCAAGCCCTTGCGGTCCGCGTACTCCTCGCTGCAGACCAGCACCGCGGCGCAGCCATCGGTCAACGGCGACGAGGTGCCGGCGGTCACCGAACCCTCGGCCTGGAAGGCGGGTTTCAGCCCGGCCAAGCCCGCCGGACTCGTATCCGGCCGCAGGCAGCCATCCTGGGCGACGACTTCTCCGTCCGCCCGGATCGGCACGATCTCCTCGGCCAAGCGGCCGGCCTGCTGCGCCGCCGCAGCGCGCTGTTGGCTGCGCACGGCGAACGCCTCCTGATCGGCGCGCGACACCTGCCAGCCGTTCGCGACGTTCTCCGCGGTATCGCCCATGTTCATGTAAGCGCCGGGTTGCTTCTCGTGCAGCACCGGATTGGGCAGGAAATTGAACCCGCCCATCGTGACGCGGCTCATGCTCTCGACGCCGGCGCAGATGAACACCTCGCCGGCGCCAAGCTGGATCTGGCCCGCGGCGTTGTGGACGGACTGCATCGAGGAGCCGCAGAACCGGTTCACCGTGGTGCCGGCGACGCTGATTGGCAGGCCCGCCAGCAACGCGACCAGGCGCGCCATGTTGTAGCCCTGCTCGCCCTCCGGGAAGGCGCAACCCAGGATCAGGTCTTCGATGTCGGTGGGCTCGACCCCAGTGCGGGCCACCAATTCGCGCACGACCTGCGCCGCCAGGTCATCCGGCCGGACACGGGCAAGGGCGCCCTTGCGCGCCAAGGTGAACGGAGACCGGACGTAACCGGCGATGACCACTGTGCTCATGCTGCGCTCCTCATCCAGCAAACACCTATGCCGAGAGCCAAAACCGGTCCCCGCCCACGGCGGCAGGCGCGCCGCAGAACTCCGCGCCCTCCATCCGCGCCACCAGTTCTGCATCCTCACTCGTCGCCACCGCGCGCCGCCCGTCGTCTAGGTCGATGATCGCGACGCCCCTGGGCGGCTTGCCTCGGTCATGCAGCACGGTGAAGCCAGCGACGCGGCCAGGCCCGCTTGGGTCAAGCGCCACTGAACGGGAGGGCGCAGCCCGGGCAACCTCGTCCGTCACATCGGCCGCGTGGAAGCCATACGGCGCGGGCTGCGTCGACCAGAGACCAAATCCTTGTTTGGTCATGGTTCCGGAGACCGAGGAGACGAGACCGGTCCGTCCCTCCCCCGTGCGAAGCTTTTGCGCCATCCGCGCCGTCGATTGCAGCACGTAATTGTTGTACGGGCCGCCCGCAAAGGACATCCCGCCGGTGACGGTCAGGTCGCGCCGCTGATCGATGCCCAGCTCGGCCGCATACGCCTCGACCGCGACCGGGAAGCAGCTGTACAGCTCAAGCAGGTCAACCTCGCCCATGTTAAGGCCGAACGGTGCCAGCGCCGCTTGACCGGCAATCCGGGCGCCTGGGCACGCGTCCAGCTCGGCGCGGGCACAGACCGGGACCATGTGGTTCGATTCTGTGCTGGCCCATGGATAGACCCAGCGGTCGCGCGGCACGCCCATCGCCTCCGCCGTGCGCGCGGAGCAGAACAATAGTGCCCCAGCTTGGTCGACGTTCCACGAGGAGCAGTGCAGTTTGGTGTAGGGGAAGGCCTGCATCGGATTGCGCTCGGACCCGGCGCGGATGGCCTCGGGCGGAAAGTGCTTGCGCGTCCAGGCCGCCGGGTTCTCCGCCGCGATGGCGCTGAACCGGCTGTACAGTGCCGCGATCTGGTCCCGGTGCGCCTCGACGCTCAGGCCGCGCCGGGCACGGAACGCGCTCTCCATCATCGCATACAGGCCGACGGGCATGCGCAAGCCGGCCCGTACCTCCGCCTCGTGGCGCAGCTCCTCCTTCGGCGCCAACACAACGTCGGGCGTACCGCCCGGGTCCGGCGATGGCACCTCCTGGCCGGCGATGCGGGCACGCAGGATGCGATAGCCGGCGTCGCCGCCCACCACCAGGGCGGCTTCGATCGCGCCGGCGGCGATCGCGCTGCACGCGTTGCCGAACAGCGTCTGCTGCAGCACCCCCACCGTGGACAGCACGGTTTCGGCGCGCGCCGCCCCAACCGCGTGCGCGATGGCCCGAGCCGGATCGCCATACGACCAGCGGCCCCGCGGCACCAAGATGCGGTCCAGCGCGCCCAGCAGCCCAGGCGCACCGGTATCCGCCCCTGCCAGCCGGGTCGCCTCGATCATCATCGCGAGCGGGTCGAGCGCCCGGCTCGGATTCTCCTCGCGCTGCGTGGCGACACCGATGCCGACCAGGACGGGCGTGCGGGCCGGGTCCATCACGTCTGTCTTGCTCATAGGATCACGCCCTCCGCGATCAGCCGGTCATATTCCGCGTCCGGCAGCTTGAGTATGCCTTTCAAGACCTGCTCATTGTGCTCGCCGAGCTTGGGACCGCGCCCTCCAGCGTCCGCCGTGAAACCCGAGAACGCCCAAGGCGCCCGGAACAGCTTTTCCTCGCCAAGGAATGGCAGCTCCACAGGATGCATCATTCCGCGCGCCGCAAGCTGAGGGTCCGCCCACATCTCTTCGATATCTTGGACGGGAGAGGAGGCGATGCCGGCCGCGCGCAGCCGGGTCACCAGCCCGTCGCGGTCCTGCGTCGCCGTCCAGGCCGCCACGGCCGCGTCCAACTCCTCCCGATGGGCGCACCGCCCGTCCGCGGTCGCGTACCGCTCGTCCCGCACCCACGCCTCATCCGGCGCCAGCGCGGCCAGCGCCTCCCACTGCCGATCGTCGGCGATGGCCAAGGTCAACCATGTATCGACGCCGGAAGCGGGATAGATGCCGTGCGGCGCCATCGTTGGGTGCGCGTTGCCTTGCGGCGCCGGCTGTGCGCCCTCGGCCTGCGCCTGAAGCAGATACGGCGCGAGGGTCGCGATCAGCGCCTCGGTCTGCGACAGGTCGATATAGCAGCCCGTGCCGGTTACCTCGCGCCGGGCCAGGGCGGCGAACACGGCAAACAGCCCGTGCGCGGCCGAATTCGGATCCCCGATCGCGAAATTCAGCGCGCCGACCGGTGACTCCCCCTTGTAGCCGACCAGCGCCTCCAGCCCGGCGAAGCTCGACATGGCCGGCGCATAGGTCCGCATATCCGACAGCGGGCCGAACTGCCCGGCGCCCGACATGGCCACCATGATCAACCGCGGATTGATGGCCCGCAGCACCTCGTAGCCCAGGCCGGTGCGCTCCATCGTGCCGGCCGACATGTTCTCCAGCACGATGTCGCTGCTCGCCGCCAGCTGGCGCAGCAGGTCGATCCCGGCTGGCTCCTTCATGTTGAGCGTGATGCCGAGCTTGCCCTTGTTGATCTGATGGAACATCGGCGACATATCGGTCGTCGAGCCTTCGATTTTCTCGCCGTTGCGGAACACGGTGCCGGAAAGCCGCGCGGTGTCTAGCCGCTTCGAGTGCTCGACCTTGATGACCTCGGCGCCGAATTGGGCGAGGATGCTGCCGGTCTGCGGCGCCGACCAAACCCAGCCCAGGTCAAGCACGCGCAAGCCGGCAAGCCGGCCGCCCGGGCTTGGCGCCCTTGGCTTCCCGCCGGCTTGCGCCAACATGGTCGGCGCCAGGTCCGGCGTGTCCGGCGCTCGCACCTGCGTCACCTTGAACGGCAGTCCCGGCCCCATCAGCGTCCGCCCGTCTCCGGCGAAGGATCGCAGGAAGCCGCGCGCCGCGAGCTGCGGCGTGGCCAAGACCTCGGCGAAGCTGCGCAGCGGCGCGATCGTGAGCTGGAACCGGTTGGCCAGCTCCTCGATTTCCGCCTTCGTGTGCCGCTTGAGCCAGGGGAGGATCAGCGCGTCCACCTCCTCAGGATATTGCTGCCCCATCGCGCGCAGCTTCTGGTAGCGCGGCTCCTTCGCCCATTCCGGCGAGCCCATCGCCGCCACGAACCGCTCCCAATCCTGGCGCGTGCGCCCCGACAGGCATACATCGCCATCGGCGCATGGGAGGATGACGAACGGATAGGCGCCGCCGGAATCGGATGCCCGCCGTCCGGCCCGCTGCCAGTGCATGTTGTGGTGGATGTAGAAGCGGCAGTTCACCCCCACGTAGGCCGCCAGGATGTCCGCCAGCGCCACGTCAACCACGCCCGCGCCGGCCCGCGCGCCGCCGACGAAGCGCGCCATCAGGCTGGCGGCAGCGAGGTGCGCGCCGGCTTGGCAATCGAGCACGCCAGGCGGGATCGACAACGGCGCTCGCCCGGCTTCGCCCAGCACCCATGCCGTGCTGCTGACCGCCTGCGCGTCCAGCGGGACGGCGGGAGCGTCCGCGAGTGGTCCGGTGAGGCCGAAGACGGACGCCGCGCCGAACACCGTGTCCGGGAACCCGGCCGACAACTCGGCCAGCGACCGGCCGCACGCTGTCTGCAGCCCGCGTACATCATCGGTGATGACGAGCTCGACCCGACCCCAGACCTGAGCGTCCAACTCGGCAACAGGCTTGGCATCGTTGAAGTAGCGGCGCGCCAGCGACAGCGCGTCCTGCCCCGCTTCAGCTGGCCCAAGTTCGATCCGCTGCACCTGGGCGCCGGCCTGCTGCAGCAGCCAACCGCAATAGGCGCCGGCGATGCCGGTGCTTGCCTCCAATACAAGCAGCTTCGGTGAGGGTTCGCTACTCGGCATTCAGGGCTCCTCGACAAGGGCGGCCGGGCCGGTCTCGACCAGATCCGCGAACTTGCGCCGGCGACTCGCAACGTAGTGGCCGTAAACCTGCAACCCCACGATCAGCAGCCCGGCGGCCAGCTAGCACGGCGCTGATCGGCTGGGTGACGAAGACGCTGAAATCGCCGCGGGACAGCTTGAGCGCACGGCGGAAGTTCTCCTCGAGCCGCGGCCCGAGCACGAAGCCGAGCAGGCGCGGGATGGAAGCCGAGCCGCAGCAGCACGTAGCCGACCACGCCGATCGCCAAGGTCTGCACCACGCCGAACAAATCGTTGTTCGTGCTGTAGACGCCGACGCAGATGAAGAAGAGGGCGCAAGGGTAGAGATACTTGAACGGGATCGCCAACAGTCGGACCCAGAGGCCGATCAGCGGCACGTTCAAAACGACCAGCAAGATGTTGCCGATCCAAAAGGAGGCGATCAGGCCCCAAAAAATGTCGGGATGCTCCGACATCAGTTGCGGCCCAGGCTGGATCCCCTGGATCACCAAGGCGCCCAGCATCAGGGCCATGACGGCGTCACCGGGGATGCCCAGGCTCATGGTCAGGATGAAGTCGCCCTGGACGGCCGAATGGGTTGCCGCTTCCGGGGCAGCGACGCCGGCGATGGCGCCGCGTCCGAAGCGCTGCGGCGTGCGTGACAGCTTTTTTTCCGCGGCATAGGACACGAAGGAGGCGATGGTGGGCCCAGTTCCGGGGATTAGCGAGCACAGGCTGCCCAGGATGGTGCCGCGCAGAATGGGCAGGACGCTCTGCCGAAGCTCCTCCCGGCTCGGGCGCATGTCACGCAGCCGCACGCGCGCCCGCGATGTATCGACCGGGGCGATGCGGTTGACGCTGCGCAGGAACTCCGCGATCCCGAACAGGCCGAGCGCCAGCGCCACCAAGTCCACCCCGCTGTCAAGCTTCGGGTAGCCGAAGGTGAACCGCGCCGTCCCGCTCTCGACGTCCGTTCCCACCGTGCCGAGCGCGAGGCCCAGCGTGGTCATGGCGACCCCCTTCAGCGCCGAGCCGCGCGCGAGCGTCGAGCCTGCCACCAGTCCGACCAGCATCAGCGAACAGATCTCGGCCGGCCCGAACTCCGACGCCAGCTCGACCAGCAGCCGCGCGAACAAGATCATCATCATGATGCCGAAGGCCGCGCCGACGAAGGCGGCGATGATGGTAATACCCAGTGCCGCGCCGCCGCGTCCCGCGCGCGCCATGCCGTCGAGCCGTCCATTCCGCGCCCTGCCCCGGCCTATTCCGCTTGGGGCGACGCGGGTCGCGGGAGGCCGATCGCCAGTATCGTGGCCAGGGCCTTCTTCATGCGTTTCCTCCGTTATTGCTTTTCAGGCTGCTGCTTCGTGCAAACTCCGATCTGGCCCCAACGCGGCCCCGCTGCCCAGTAGTTCCGCCACCTCGGCGTCGCTAAAGCCTGCTTCCGCCAGCACCTCCACCGTATGCTCGCCCAAGGACGGCGCGGGACGCGCCCACGGCACGGCATGGCCGTCCACCATCCAGGGCAGGCGCACCAACGGGACCCCGTCGAGCTCGGCAAAGGTGCCGCGCTCTGCAGCTATGTCGCTGCGAACCGATTCTTCCAGGCCGCCGACCCGCGTGACCGGCACGCCCGCCGCGCGGAACCGCGCCACCCAATCGTCGAGATCACGCCCGGCCAGCAGTGCCGTCAACGCGACGTCCAGCTCCGCGTTGTTCTGGCTGCGCTCGGCCACGCTGGCAAAGCGCGGATCATCCAACATATGCGGCGCGCCCAGCACGTCCACGACCCGCTCCCACAGACGCTGGTTGGGGGCAGCCAGCATCAGCTCCCCGTCCCGCGCGGAATAGACCTGATAGGGTGCGGCGATCGGGTTGCCTGATCCGGCGCGCTTCGGGCGGCGGCCAGTCATCAGCGCAGTCGTGGCCTGATACGGAACCAGACTGAACGCGGTGTCCACCAGCGCCGTCTCCATCGCCTGCACGTGCTGGCCCCGGTGCCGGCCCAGCAAAGCCGCAAGAATACCCATCGCAATCCATTGCCCGGTGCCAAGGTCGATGACGGACGGCGCGCAGCGGGCCGGCGGCGTGCCGTCATGGCCCGTCATCCGCATGATGCCGCTGAACGCCTGCACCAGCGGATCGTAGCCCGGCAGCGCCTGCCCGGCAGGGCCCGCGCCGAAGGCGTTCAGGGCGTAATACAGGATGCCGGGGTTCGCCGCCCGGACGGCAGCCTCGCCGATGCCGATCCGATCGGCAACGCCAGGCCGCATGCTCTGCAGCAGCACATCGGCACGGGCGGCGAGCCGCCGGGCCGTGGTCCGCCCTCCCTCCTGCCCAAGGTCGATCGCCACCCCACGCTTGCCTGCATTCATATGCCGATGGACGATGCTGGCGCCATTCTCGTGCGGCGGCCAGTGCCGTGCATCATCGCCCGAGGGCGCCTCGACCTTGACCACATCGGCGCCAAGCTGCGCCAGGATCATGGTGGCGTATGGGCCCGCCATGTTGACCGAAAAATCCAGCACCCGCATGCCCTCCAGCGGACGGAAGCTGGCGCCCCCTGCCTCACCCGTCACGGCGTCACCATGGTGAGCGGCGCGGTCTGGGCCGGACGGCCCGGCACCGGGGTTGACGAAAGGTCCCGATGCTTGCGCAGCTCGAGCCGGGCGATCTGGTTGCGGTGCACCTCGTCCGGTCCGTCGGCGAGCCGCAGCAGGCGGGCGGTCGCGTAGGCCATCGCGAGCCCATCGTCGTTGCTAGTGCCGCCGCCGCCGAAAAGCTGGATCGCCCAGTCGGTCACCTTGCAGGCCATGTTCGGCACCGCGACCTTGATCATCGCGATCTCGGCGCGGGCAACCTTGTTGCCCACCGTGTCCATCATGTAGGCGGCCTTGAGCGTCAGCAGGCGCGACTGCTCGATCAAGATACGCGCCTCCGCAATGCGTTCCTGCGTCACCGTCTGCTCGGACAGCACGCTTCCGAACGCGATGCGCGACTGCGCCCGCCGGCACATTTTTTCCAGTGTGCGTTCGGCAAGGCCGATCAGGCGCATGCAATGATGGATGCGCCCGGGCCCGAGCCGGCCCTGCGCGATCTCGAACCCGCGGCCTTCGCCGAGCAGGATGTTCGCCACGGGCACGCGCACATTGGTAAAATCCACTTCCGAGGCGCGGTCCGGCACACCGAGGAATCCGAAGATCGGCAAGGCCCGCAGCACCGTCACCCCCTTCGTGTCCTTCGGCACCAGCACCATCGATTGCTGCCTATGCCGGTCGGGGTTGTCCGGGTCGGTCTTGCCCATGAAGATGATGATCTTGCAGCGCGGGTCGGTGGCGCCCGTCGTATACCATTTCCGGCCGTTGATGACGTACTCGTCGCCGTCCCGCACGATCGAGCTTTCGATGTTGGTCGCGTCGCTCGAGGCGACGGCCGGCTCGGTCATTGCGAAGGACGACCGGATCTGCCCGTCCAGCAGCGGATCCAGCCACTGCGCCCGCTGCGCCGGCGTGCCGTACCGCGCCAGCACCTCCATGTTGCCCACATCCGGCGCGGAGCAGTTGAAGATCTCCGGTGCCAGGTGGGACCGGCCCATCACCTCGCAAAGCGGCGCGTATTCGAGGTTGGAGAGGCCGGGCCCATGCTCCGGATCCGGCATGAACAGGTTCCACAGCCCGGCGGCCTTCGCCCGTGGCTTGAGCTCCTCGACCACCGGCTGCACGCCCCAAGCGCCCTGCTCATCCGACTCGCGGAAGAAGCGCGCCTCATTCGGGTAGATGTGCTCGTCCATGAAGGCTTCGAGCCGCGCCTTGTAGTCGCGTGCCTTGGGCGACAGTTCGAGCATTGTGGACGCCCCCGATTGTATGACAAGATCATCCTACGGCCCTCGCTTTGAGGGGTCAAGCAATGAGGAGGAGGGTCCTTGTGTCCAGGCTGTTCGACCTGACCGGCAAGGTTGCCGTGGTCACCGGGTCGTCGCGTGGCATCGGCCGGGCGGTGGCGGAACGCATGGCCGAGGCGGGCGCGAGGGTCGTCGTCTCCTCCCGCAAGCAGCCAGCCTGCGAGACGGTGGCCGCTGCGATCAACGTGGCGCAGGGCGAGAACCGCGCGATCGCCGTGGCCGCCAGCATCTCGGTCAAGGAGGAACTCGCTGATTTGGTCGGAACCGTGCTGGAGCGATGGGGGCGGATCGACATCTTGGTCTGCAACGCCGCCTCCAACCCGTATTACGGGCCGATGGCGGGCATCAGCGACGAGCAGTTCCGCAAGGTGCTGGACAATAACGTCCTCGCCAACCACTGGCTGGTGCAGCTCGTGCAGCCCGGCATGATCGCCCGCCGCGACGGCAGCATCCTCATCGTCTCCTCGGTCGGGGGCTTGCGCGGCTCGCCCACCATCGGCGCCTACAACCTCTCCAAGGCCGCCGACATGCAGCTCGCGCGCAACCTGGCGGTCGAGCTCGGCCCGCACAACATCCGGGTCAACTGCATCGCCCCCGGGCTGATCAAGACCGACTTCGCCCGCGCGCTATGGGACGACCCGGCCACGCTGAAAGCCTACACCGACGTGACCCCGCTCGGCCGGATCGGGGCGCCGGACGAGATCGCGGGAACCGCGATCTACCTGGCCTCCGCTGCGGGCTCCTTCACCACCGGCCAGACTTTCGTCGTGGACGGCGGCTATACGGTACATGGCCCATGAGCGCCGGCGAATGGGACTTCGCCTCGGTATGGGAGACGGTGGCGGACACCGTGCCCGACCGCATCGCCCTGCAGCACGGTAAACAAGGCCGCACCTGGCAGGCATTCGACCGCCGCGCGGACGGGATCGCCGCGGCGCTGCTGCAAGCCGGGCTGCAGCACCAGGACAAGGTGGCGCTCTACCTGCACAACGGTCCGGAATACCTCGAAGCCACGTTCGCCGCGCTGAAGGCGGGTCTGGTTCCGGTCAACACCAACTACCGCTACGTCGACGAGGAATTGCTATATCTCTGGACCAACGCGGACGCCGCCGCCGTGGTGTTCCACGGCCGCTTCACCGAGCGTGCGGGCGAGATCCGGTCGCGCTGCCCAACCGTGCGCCTCTGGCTGCACGCCGATGACGGAACGACTCCGTGCCCCGGCTGGGCCGCGCCGTTCGAGGACGCCGCGCGTTCGGCGACCGGGCGCGTCTCCGGCAACCGGTCCGGCGACGGGCTGATCCTGATCTACACCGGCGGCACAACCGGAATGCCGCGGGGCGTGATGTGGCGTCAGCACGACCTGTTCCTCGCCTCCAACACCACGGCCGACCCGCCCCGCGCCGATCTCGGCCACGTGCGCACACGTCTCGGCACTGCTACTCCGCCGGTCGGACTGCCCGCCCCGCCGCTGATGCACGGCACCAGCTTCGTGTTCGCCGCCACCATCCTCAACCGCGGCGGCACGGTGATTACGCTGACTTCGCCCGGCTTCGAGGTGACCGAGTTGCTCGACACCATCATGGAGCAGCGCGTCACCGACTTGTGCATCGTCGGCGATGCGTTCTGCCGCCCGATCGTCGACGCGCTGGACCGCGAACCGCAACGCTGGGACCTCTCGAGCCTGCGCTTCGTCTCTTCGTCCGGCATGATGTGCAGTGCGGCGACCAAGGCGCGTCTGCTGGCCCACGTGCCGGGCGTGCTCATGATCGACTTCCTCAACTCGAGCGAGGCGAGCGGCTTAGGCCGGTCCATGACCTCAGCCCGCAAATCCGAGAAGGGCGCCCGTTTCCGACTGGGGGAAAACGCCTTCGTGCTGGCCGAAGACGGCACCCGCCTGCCGCCGGGCAGCGCCACGCCGGGCCGGTTGGCCGTCGCCGGCCACATCCCGCTGGGCTACTACAAGGATCCCGCCAAATCCGCAGCGACCTTCACGGTCATCGACGGCGTGCGCTGCGCCGTGCCCGGCGATTACGCCATGGTGGAGCCGGACGGCAGCATCACCCTGCTCGGCCGCGGCTCCGTCAGCATCAACACCGGGGGCGAGAAAGTCTTCCCCGAGGAGGTCGAGGAGGCGATCAAGCTCTTTCCCGGCGTGCGCGACGCCGTGGTCGTCGGGATACCGAACGAACGCTTCGGCCAGTCGGTCGCGGCAGCGGTCGAACTCGCCGAGGATGCGGGACCGATTGACCGCGCCGCGCTGTCGGAGCACCTACGCGGCCAACTTGCCGGCTACAAACTGCCGCGGGTGGTCATGCCGGTCGCCTCGATCGGCCGCGCGGCGAACGGCAAGGCCGACTATCCCGCGACCGCGCGCCGCATCCTCGAGTGGCTGGCGAGCCAGCCGGCAAAGGAGTGAAGCCGTGTCCGACGCCCCGACCCCGCCTGTGCTCTACGACCCGCCTGTGCTCTACGAAAAGCGTGAGGGCGTCGCCCTCGTCACGCTGAACCGCCCGGACAAGCGCAACGCGTTCTCCCCTGAGATGCTCGTGCGCCTGTGCGGCATCTGGGCCGAAGTGGCGGCTGATTCGGACGTGCGCGTGGTGCTGCTGACCGGTGCGGGGAGCCAGGCGTTTTCGTCCGGCGGCGACCTCGGCACCACCATCCCGCTGATGATGCGCACGCGCACACCGGTCGGCGAGTGGGAGGAGCGGTTCTCCGCCGACCGGAGACAGCTCTATCGCGCGATCCTGCGCAACGCCGACTTCTTCAAGCCGGTCGTCGCCGCCATCAACGGCCATGCTTTGGCGGGTGGTGCCGAGATGATCCTGAGCACCGACATCAGGGTGATGTCGAGCGAGGCCACGATCGGGATCACTGAGGTGCGCCGTGGCCTGATCGCCGGCGGCGGTTCCCTGGTGCGATTGGCCCGGCAGGTGCCCTGGGCGCACGCCATGGAACTGGCATTGACCGGCGAGCCGATCACCGCCGAACGGGCGCTTGCCGCCGGCCTCGTGAACCGGGTCGTGCCGCCCGGCGACGTCCTTCCCGTCGCCGAAGGTCTTGCCCGGCGCATCGCCCTCGGCGCCCCGGTCGCGCTGGCCAAGACCAAGGAAGCCATCGTGCGCTCCAACGGCCGGCCGCTCGAGGAAGCGTTCGAGATCGAGTCGGCTTGTACGCGGGAGAACGCGAGGACCGCGGACGCGAAGGAGGGGCCCCGCGCCTTCATGGAAAAGCGCAAGCCCGTCTTCACCGGACAGTAACAGGCGGCATGGACTGCGCGATCTCCCATCCACGCTCGGCGATTGGCCGCGCCTTCGCGCCCAACGCCGCCGCCGCCGCGTTGGCGGCCGTTCCCTCCAACGACCGTTTCGCAATCCCCTGCACAATCGCGGCTAGGCGGAACAGGTTGAAGACGATGTAGATGCCCCATTCCGGGCCGGGTTTGCGTCCGGCGCGGCGGCTGTAGATAGCCACGTACTCCGCCTCCGTCGGGATCCCGAGTGCGGCCAGGCCGGCGCCCTCGAGGCCGCGGAACAGGTCGGGTTCCAGATACCAGGCCAGCGCGTTGTTGCCGAGATCCGACAGGGGATCGCCCAGCGTGGACAGTTCCCAATCCAGCACGGCAACGATGCGAGGTTCCGTCGGATGGATTAGCATGTTGTCCAGTCTAAGGTCCCCGTGCACGATCCGGTTCTCGCTGGAGTTCGGCAGGCGGCCCGGCAACCATATCATGAGCCGGTCCATCGCCAGGATCGGCACCGTCTCCGATAGCCGGTATTGCTTCGACCAGCGGGCGAACTGCCGCTGCAGGTAGTTTGCCGGCCGGCCGAAATCGGTCAGGCCCACTGCGGCCGGGTCGACTCGGTGCAGCCGCGCGATCGTGTCCGCCATGGAGTGGAAGATCGCCGCCCGGTCCTGAGGCGTAAGCCCCGGCAGCCGCGGATCGAAGAAGACCCGGCCGGGCACGAACTCCATCACGTAGAACATGCTGCCGAGCACCGTGTCGTCCTCGCACAGCGCGTAGACCCGCGGGACCGGCACGTCCGTACCGCCCAAAGCCTGCAGCACCCGGAACTCACGGTCGACCGAGTGCGCGCTCTGCAACAGCTCGCCCAACGGCTTGCGGCGCAGCACGTACTCACCCGACGGCGCGCTCAGCCGGAAGGTCGGGTTGGACTGGCCACCCTGCAGCATGTGCGCCGTGACCGGGCCGCGGTAGCCCGGCACGTGCTCCCGCATCCAGCCACCCAGGCGGCCGAGATCAGGCACGTTGCTCGGCGCCGGTCCGACCGCTGGCTCGTCCGCTTCAGCACTCAACGCGGCCTCCCTTTGCTTCGGCATGGTAGATCGAGCCGAGCCGGCGGGACAACCCCGGCATTGTCGGACATCCTTGTTGACAATGCGCGACCGAGGGCTTTGACTCGTCGGTAAAAGTCGCCGAGGAGACCGGAATGCGGGGATCTGAACCGAAGGAGCGCCGAGAGGTTGCACGCTGGTTGCTCGCGGCAAGTACGGCCACTCAGGCGAATATCCCGGACAATACGATCCGCATCGGCGCGCGAGACGCTTTCCGCCCACTTGCGGAAGGCGGGTGTCCGCTCGCCCCGGTGCCGTGATGGACATACGGACTGAAACGCATTGGCACCGCCAAATCAGCTGCTACGCGGACCGGCCGCCCACCGTCGATGCCGCCTTCCGCGCTGCTGCCGCGGCGGCCCCGCAAGCCGAGGCGGTGGTGGAGGGCGCGACCCGGTATAGTTTTGCGAAGCTGGACGCGTTGGTGGACCGCCTGGCCGGCGGCCTGTGGGCGCGCGGCGTTCGCCAAGGCGACCGGGTGGCCGTATTCCTGGGCAACGGATCTGAGGCCAGCCTGTGCGTGCTGGGGATTGCGCGCCTGGGCGCCGTGCTTGTGCCCGTGGGCTCACGCCTTCGGCGCCCGGAGCTGGAATACGTGCTCCAAGACGCGGAGCCGGCCGCGCTGATCTACGACGCGGAGCTCGCGGCGGAGCTGCCATCCGACGACGTGGCGCCCGGGCCGGCGATGCGCTTCCGCGTCGGCGGACCGGACAGGGCCGCCGACGCATTCGAGGCTTTGCTGCAGGAGGGTGACGCCGCTCCGGCGGCCATGGTGGGGGAGGATGACCTGTTCGGCATTCTCTACACCTCCGGTACGACCGGCAAGCCGAAGGGCGCCATGCTGACCCATCTTGGGGCCGTGCACTCCGCCCTGCATTGGCGCGAATGTCTCGGCTTCCAGCCCGGCGAAGTTTCAGTGCTGTGCATTCCGTGGTCGCATGTCGCCGGGCTGTGCGGCGCGGTGCTGCCGATTTTGTTCGTGTCGGGACGGCTGATCGTGGTGCGCAACTTCGCTCGCCGCGCCTTCCTGGAACTGGCCGCAAGGGAGCAAATCACCCACGCGCTGATGGTGCCGGCCATGTACGGCCTGTGCCTGCTGGAGCCGGACCTAGCTTCGTTCGACCTTTCGGCGTGGCGGCTGGGCGTGTTCGGCAGTGCACCGATGCCGGAGCCGACGATCCGGCGCTTCGCCGCCGCGGTCCCGCATCTGACCATGTGCAACGCGTATGGTGCGACGGAGACGACCTCGCCCGCCACCATCATGCCGCCGACCGCCGCCGCCGCTAACATGGACAGCATCGGCCTCGTCGTCCCTTGCGGCGATATTCGGGTCATGGATGAAGTGGGCCGCGAGTTGCCGGCGGGCGAGCAGGGCGAGTTGTGGATCGCTGGGCCGATGATCGTCCCCGGCTACTGGCGCAACAAGGCGGCTACGCAAGCCAGCTTCGTGGACGGCTATTGGAAGTCGGGAGACATCGGCTCGGTGCATGCGCAAGGCTTCGTCCGTATCGCCGACCGTAAGAAGGACATGATCAACCGCGGGGGCTTCAAAGTCTATCCCGCCGAGGTCGAGAACGTGCTCTGCGACCAAGACGGCGTGGTCGAAGCCGCTGTGATCGGCCAGCCGGACGCCATCTTGGGCGAACGGTCGGTCGCCTACGTGCATGCCAAAGCCGCACTCTCGCCGGACGCGGTGCGCGCTTTCTGCGCCACGCGCATGGCGGACTACAAGGTGCCCGATTGGGTGGTTGTTTCCGACGAGCCTTTGCCCCGCAACGCCAATGGGAAGATTCAGAAGGATCAGCTCCGGCGCCGGGCTGTGGAAGATTTGGCCGACGCGCCCCGTCCTGGCGCCGCGGGACGATGAGCGCCGCCATGCCCGACCATAACGACATGCTTGCCGGCATCCGGGCCCGCGACCTGACGACGATCGTGGTCGGCCCGGTGGTGACCTCGCGCCTCGCCGACTACGCTGCCGAGATCATCAAGCTCGAGCTGGCCCGGCAGGATCGACAGGCCTTGTGTCCCTAAGGTTAGTTGCCACCTGAGATGCTTCCGATCAAAGGTGAGAGTTGAGGACGCCACAGAACCGACCGCCTGCGCCGCCGCCCAAACGCGCGGCGCAGGCGCTGTCTGCCGGCAAGCGCGCCGCGCCGGAGTTGGCCGGGGATCAGCCGCCCGGCCGCCCGGCCACGGGAAGCGCTGCAGCAGGGTCGTCCCACACACCCAGTTCGCCAGACCTGATCTTTCGCGAGATCGTGCAGGGCTTGTACAACGGGGCCTACGTGCCCGGTCAGCGGCTCGTTGAGGTGGATCTGACACAGCGCTGGGGCGTCAGCCGCGGCACGGTGCGCGAGGCGCTGAACCGGTTGGCGGCGGAGGGGATCGTCGTGCTCAACCGGCACCGCGGCGCCGCGATCCGCGTCCTGGACCGCACGGAAATGCACGACATCCTGGCCGTGCTGGAGATGATGATCGGCATGGCGGCTCGGCTCGCCGCCCAGCGGATCCATGAGGGCACGAACCGTGCGCGCTTCACCGAACATTTCGAGGCGCTGCTCGCCTTCCGCAGCCGGCCCGACTCGTTCGAATTGCTTCAGGCGCGCAATCGCTTCTACCGGACGCTCTCCATCGTGGGCGGTAATCGGGAACTGCATGCCCTGATGAGCCGGATGCATGTCCATTTACTGCGCGTGCAGCTTCGCGCGCTGCACGTCGGCTTGATCACTGAGCGGTTCGAGGACTACGCCCGCATCGGTGATGCGGTGCTCGCCGGTGATGCGCGCCGTGCGGAGCTTGCGGCCCGCAGGCATGTCCGCGCGATGAGCGAGGTGCTGAACAGCGTGCCCACGTAGCGCGTGCCAATCATGCATTCGCCCCCAGGCGATTGCGCCGGTGACGGAGCAGCTCATCCTGGGTAACATCGCCGGTCAGGAAGGGGGAGGAACATGAAAATATCCACGTTTGCAACGATGCTGGTCCTTGCCGGTATGAGCCTCGCGCTCCCGGCCAAGGCGCAGGACCTCAAGCTCGGCGTCCTCACCGATCTCAGCGGCCCCTATGCCGATTCGTCGGGCCAGGGCGCGGTCGTGGCCACGCAGATGGCGGTCGAGGACATGAAGGACAAGCTCGGCAGCCGCCGGGTCGAGGTGATCAGCGCCGACCATCAGAGCAAGCCGGATGTCGGCGCCGCAATCGCCCGCAACTGGCTGGACACCCAGGGCGTTGACGCGATCCTCAACGTGCCGAACTCCGCCATCGCGCTGGCCGTGCAGACGGTGACGCGCGAGCGCAAGAAGATCTTCCTGATCACCGGGGGCGCTACCGCCGAGCTGACCGGCAAGCAGTGCTCGCCCTATTCGGTGCAATGGACGGACGACACCTATAGCCTGTCCACCGGCACGACGCGGGCGGTCATGGAGCGGGGCGGGGCGCAGACCTGGTTTCTGATCACCGCCGACTATGCCGCCGGCTACGGGCTCGCCAGCGCCGCACGCAAGGTGATCGAGGATATGGGCGGCAAGGTGGTCGGCGAGGCCAAGCACCCGCTCGGCGCGACCGACCAGTCGTCCTTCCTGCTGGAGGCGCAGAGTTCCGGCGCGCAGGCGATCGCGCTGGCCAACGCGGGGACCGACACGATCCTGTCGATCAAGCAGGCGCATGAATTCCACATCGGGCCGCCGTCGCAGAAGCTGGTGGCTATGGCGCTGTTCATCACCGACGTGCACAGCCTCGGGCTCGAAGCGGCGCAGGGGCTCTACTTCACCGCCGGGTTCTACTGGGACCGCAACGAGGCCAGCCGCGAGTGGTCGAAGCGCTTCTTCGCCCGGATGGGCCGCATGCCGACCCGCGAGCAGGCGGAGACCTATTCGGCGACGCATCATTATCTGCGCGCGGTGATTGCGACCGGGTCGAAGGACGCTGATACGGTCATGGCCTGGATGAAAGCGAACCCGCTCGACGATTTCTACGCCCCCGGCGCACGCATCCGCGAGGACGGCCGGCTGATCCACCCGATCTTCCTCTTTCAGGTGAAAACGCCCGAGGAATCGAAGTATCCGTGGGACTACTACAAGCTGATCACGGAGGTCAGCTCCGACCGTGCCTTCCGCCCGCTCGCCGAGGGCGGCTGTCCCTTCGTTCAACATTGAGGAGCCCGGCCATGATCTTCCGGTCCATGCTGTTCGTCCCCGGCGATAGCGAGCGCAAGCTGAGCAAGGGCGAGTCATCCCCTGCCGACGCGCTCATCCTTGACCTCGAGGACTCCGTAGCACCCGATCGGACCGCGATCGCGCGCGACATGGTGCGGGCCTACCTGCAGTCCCGGCCGGACCGCTCGAAGCAGCAGCTCTGGGTCCGCATCAACCCGCTCGCGACAGAGAAGGGACTGCCCGACCTCGCCGCCGTCGTCGCGGGCAAGCCGGACGGGATCATCCTGCCGAAAACCGATTCCGGCGCCGACATCGTGCTGCTGGACAATTATCTGACGGCGCTCGAAACCCGCGAGGGCCTCACCGTCGGCCGCATCCGCGCCATCCCGGTCGCCACCGAGACGGCCAAAGCCGTCTTCACGCTCGGCACCTATGCCGGCACCAGCCCGCGGCTCGCCGGCATGACTTGGGGCGCGGAAGACCTGCCAGCCGCGCTCGGCGCGAGCACCAACAAGAACCCGTCCGGTGGTTACGCCTTCACCTACGAGCTGGCCCGCTCCCTCTGCCTCGCGGGCGCCGTTGCCGCCGACGTGCAGCCGCTCGACACGGTTTACGTCGACTTCCGCGACCCGGCCGGCCTCGAAGCCGACTGCAAAGCCAGCCGCCAGCTCGGCTTCACCGGGCGCATCGCCATCCATCCGGACCAGATCAAAGTCATCAACTCCGCTTACAGCCCGGACGCGGCGGAGATCGCCTACGCCCGCCGGGTCGTCGACGCGTTCGCCGCCTCGCCCGGCACCGGCGTGGTCGGGCTAGACGGCAAGATGCTCGACATGCCGCACCTCAAACAGGCCAACCGCCTGCTCGCGATGGCGGAGCTGATGGCGGCCCGCGCATGACGGATTCAGCGTCCTTTGAACTGCGGCGGGCGCTTCTCGGTGAAGGCCCGCGTGCCCTCCTGCACGTCCTCGGTCCCCTGCAGGTGCCGGAGCATGATCTGCTCCAGCCGCAGCCCGGTGGCCAGGTCCAAGTCCCGGCTCCTCAGCGCCAGCTCCTTGGTCGCCTGCACCGCCAGCGGCGCGTTCGCCGCAATCCGGCGCGCGAAATCCAGGGCCGTCTCCATCAGCTTGCTCATCGGCACCACGCGGTTCACCAAACCCCAGCGTTCTGCAGTCGTGGCATCGATCGCGTCCCCGGTCAGCAGCAGCTCCATCGCGATCGCATGCGGCAGTTGCCGGGCGAGCCGCTGCGTGCCGCCATTCGCGGCGAACACGCCCCGCTTGACCTCAGCCACGTTGAACGTCGCGTGCTCGGCGGCGATCCGAATGTCCGTCGCCAGCATGAGGGTGACGCCGCCGCCGAGGCAATATCCGTTCACCGCCGCGACCACCGGTTTCCAAACCTCGAGACCGCGGTTCAGCAACTGGCCCTGCTGGGTCAGCATCAGTTCGGCCAGGCTCGGCGCCGAGGGGATGAAGCTCTTCAGGTCCGCCCCGGTGGTGAACGACCGCTCGCCCGCGCCGGTGATGATGGCCACCCGGACCGCGTTGTCGTCGCGCACCTGGACCCACGCGTCCGACAGCGCCTGATAATGCTCGGCGTCCATCGCGTTGAGCCGTTCCGGCCGGTTGATCGTGATCGTGGCGATCCCGTCCTCGAGCGCAAAATCGACCGACATGCTATCCGTTCCTCCCTGTTCGTACGCGAGCCTCGGCGATGACGCCCCTCGCCGGCATCCGCGTGCTCGATTTGACGAAGGTGCTCGCCGGCCCCCTTTGCACGCAATACCTGGGTGACCTCGGCGCCGAGGTGATCAAGATCGAGCCATGCCAGGTGGGCGACGACACGAGGCGCTGGCCGCCGTTCCGCGACGAGACGGGCGCAGTGTTCCTGAGCTGCAACCGCAACAAGCGCAGCCTGGCCGTGGACTTGAAGACCGAGGCGGGCCGCGCCATCGTGCTCAAGCTCGCCGCGAGCGCCGACGTGGTGATCGAGAGCTTCGGCACCGGCGTCGTGGAACGGCTCGGCATTGACGAGCCCGCCTTGCGGGCGCTGAACCAGCGGCTGATCTATTGCAGCATCTCCGGCTTTGGCCGAACCGGCCCGCTCAAGGACTCGCTCGGCTACGACGTCATCCTGCAAGCGTTCAGCGGCGTGATGGGCATGACCGGTCACGAGGGCGGCGAGCCCGTACGCAGCCCGATCTCGCCGATCGACCAGACCACCGGCCTGCATGCGCTGTCCGGTATCCTGGCCGCGCTGCTCGAGCGCGGGCGCACCGGACAGGGGACGCGGCTCGAGGTCTCGCTGTTCGAGACCGCAATGGCCTTCATGGCCTACAATTTCCAGATCTACTGGGAGAAGCGCGTGCTGCCGGAGAAATGCGGCTCCGGCCATGAGTCGCTCGTGCCGTACCAGGCGTTCGAGGCCGCCGACAAGCCGCTGCTGATCGGCGTTGCCAATGACAATCTCTGGCGCCGCTTTTGCAAGGCGGTCGACCGGCCGGAACTGGCCGAAGACGAGCGCTTCCGCACGAGCCCGGACCGGGTCAAGCATCGGGCGGAGTGCGTTGGCCTGGTGCAGGAGATCGTGCGGACCCGCCCCCGCGACCAATGGATCGCGCTGCTGACGGAGCTGGGCGTTCCCTGCGCTCCAATCAACACGGTGGCAGAGGTACTCGCGCATCCGCACACCAAGGCGCGCGGGATCGTCCTCGATTACGATCACCCGACGCTCGGCCCGTTGCACACGATCGCGCAGCCCATCCAGTTCGGCGCCGAGCAGCGCGCCATCAAGTCGCCGCCGCCGATGCTCGGCGAGCACAGCCGCGCGGTCTTGCGCGAGCTCGGCTACGCCGACGAGGAGATCGCGGCCTTTGCGGAGTCCAGAGTGATCGTGGACGGCGCCCCATGACCGAGCCGCATGTGCTGGTGCGGCGGGAGGGCGCGATCGGCCGGGTCACCCTGAACCGGCCGGATCGGCTGAACGCGCTGACCGACGACATGCGGGCGCGGATCGCTGCCGCGTTCGCGGAGTTCCAGCACGACGCGGCGATCCGCGCCGTGATCCTCGACGCCGCCGGCGCCGGCTTCTGCGCCAGCGGTGACACCTCCAACATGGGCCGCTTCACCGCCGTATCCGGTCGCGACCGGCTGCGCAGCGCCCACCGCATGATCATCGCCATCGCGACCATCGAAAAGCCCGTCGTGGCCGCCGTGCGCGGCCCGGTGGCCGGCATCGGCTGGAGCATGGCGCTCGCCTGCGACATGGTCGTCGCGTCCGAGACCGCCGTCTTTTCGCAAGTGTTCCGCAACGTGGGCCTCGTCCCGGACGGCGGCGCGATCTACTTCCTCACCCAGTTGCTCGGTGTGCTGCGTGCCAAGGAGCTCGTTTACACCGGCCGCAAGATGCCGGCCGCTGAAGCCGCCTCGCTCGGCCTCGTGACCCGGCTGGTGCAGGATGACCAGCTCGAGCCCGAGGCCCATTCGCTCGCCGAGCAGATGGCCGGCGGCCCGACCTTTGCGCTCGGGGTTGCGAAGAAGATGTTCAAGGCCGTTAACACGCCCTCGCTCGAAACCTACCTCGACATGGAGTCCTGGGCGCAGGGGATCGCGCTCATGACCGAGGACCACGCCGAAGGCATCAGTGCGTTTAAGGAGAAGCGAAAGCCGGTGTTCCAGGCTCGCTGATCCGACCGGAATGATCGCGCACAGCTTGCAGTCGTCCTACGGAGCTTTGAACTCGGACGGTGACTTCACCTGGAACAGATAAACGTGGTGGGTCGCGCGCCGTCCTTGCGCGGCTTGTTTGCCCATCGCGTCCAGGACTGGAATCGTTCGGAGGAGGCGCGAGACCGGTCGATCAGGTCCCAGTAAAAGGGCGATGCTAAATGTAGCCCTTGGAGGCCGGCTGCGACGGCAGCGAAGCCGCGCCGCATCGGTTGCGGTCAACGCGTTGCCTAATTTCGTCATGACGACATTTGAGTCGGGCGAGAAGTTCGTGGTACTTCCATTTGCTTATCGTCTGTGGTGCGGCACAGGGCGCGCTAGTTCCAGATTCAGGATTGAGTGGACGTGTCGAAAGAGAGCAAGCAGCAGCACCCCAAGCGGGCCGATCAGCCGGGCGCTCCGCTTCGGCCGGCAGCGCTTGCAGCGGCGCTGATGCAGGAGATCGCCGCCGGCCTCCACCCGGTCGCGGCCCGGTTCCCGACAGAGGCGGAGTTGCAAGCGCGGTTCGGCGTCGGTCGGCACACCGTGCGTGAAGCGCTGAAGATGCTGACGGAGCAGGGCCTCGTCGGCCGGCGGCGAAAGACCGGGTCGGTCGTGCTCTCGAAAAGCCCGCTCGGCCATTACGTGCATAGCCTGCGTAATTTGCGCGGCTTGCTCGATTTCGCCCAGGACACCGTGCTCGAGATCCAGCACGAGGGCTTTCTTGCCTCAGCCGGGCAGGTGTGGCTGGAAGAGGGAAGCTGGTTCCGCATCGCTGGCTTACGCCGAACCCGGGCGGATCGGGAACCGCTCTGCTGGTCCGAGATCTTCGTGCCGCAGCACTTCGCGCCGGACCAGCTTGCGATCCGGCGTGGCGACGCTCCGATCTATCAGGTGACGATGGATCAACATGGCCTGCGGCTTGACTATGTCGAGCAGGAGGTGAAAGCGGCCAAACTTCCTGCGTCGCTCTGCCGGTTGCTGAGGGCCAAGTCTGGCTCGGCCGCGCTGCTGGTGCGGCGGCGCTACGTTTCTCACACGGGCACGACCTTCGAGATTTCCGAAAACCTCTACCCCGCCGACCGTTACTCTGTTCGCAGCGTCATTCGCCAGCGCGACTGACCGCAAGCCCGATGCGCACCGGAGCGCTTGAATTGTCCGTCTCAAACCACTTGACGCTCTGAATAGTCCTCTCTATCGTTCGAACAAATGGGCCCGCCAGAAGGGCCGGATAATTGGGACTTTCAGGTCCTGTGAGGGGGACGCTTCATGAAGCGACGTGCGGTATGCCTGGCTTTGCTGCCGCTTCTGTGCCGTCCCGCAGCGACCCGAGCCGAGATCGCGCGCGGCACAATCAAAATCGGCGTATTGACCGACCTGTCGACGGAATACGCAGCGTTCTCCGGACCTGGCTCGGTCGAGGCGGCGAAGATGGCCGTCGAGGCCTGGGGCGGAAAGCTTCGCGGCAAGCAGATCGAGGTCATTTCAGCCGACCACCAGGAGAAGCCCGACGTTGCGGCGGCCATCGCCGGGAGGTGGTTCGATCAGGACGGCGTCGACATGATCGTCGACGTGCCGGGGTCCTCGGCGGCGCTGGCCGTGCAAGACGTCGCCAGACGCCACAACAAGATCTTCATCACCACGGCCTCGGCCGCCAATTCGCTCAGCGGAAAGGATTGTTCGCCGACGGGGATGCAATGGATCTTCAGCAGCTACACCAACGCCCAAGCTCTAGGCACAGGCGTCGTGCGTGAGGGGGGCGATAGCTGGTTCTTCATCACGGTGGACAATGCCGGCGGCATCAGCTTCGAAGAGGACGTCGGGGCCATCGTTCGCGCCGCAGGCGGAAAGGTGCTCGGCTCCGCCCGCTTCCCGCTGACGACGACCGACTTCGCGCCGTTCATCGTCCAGGCCCAAGCCAGCAAGGCAAAGATTGTCGGCCTCGTATCTGCGGGACAGAGCACGGTGACGGCATTGAAGCAGGCCGCAGAATTCGGATTGGTCGGAAGCGGCGCCCGGATCGTGCTCCCGTTCTTCTACATCACAGACGCGCACGCTTTGGGGCCGCAGATCACGCAGGGGCTCGTCATCGTAGAGCCATTCTACTGGGATCTGAACGACGAGACGCGCGCGTTCGGCCAGGCGTTCTATTCGCGGATGAAGTTCATGCCCACGTCTGTTCATGCCGGCGTGAACACGGCGGTCACCCACTTCCTCAAGGCGGTCGACGCTTCCGATTCCGTCGATGGCGCCGTGGTCGATAAGGCGATGCGCTCGATCCCGATCAACGATTTCATGACCAAGAACGGCCACGTGCGGGTCGACGGTTCCGTCTCGCGCGACCGCTACATCTTTCAGATCAAGGGGCCGCAGGAGATGAAGGGGGAATGGGACCTCTACAAGCCACTGCGCAAGCTAGGCGGCGACGAAGTCCTGCCGCCCTTGGCGAGCAGCGACTGCCCGCTGGCCCGGCTATGACTTCGACCAAGCTCGGCCTGATCGGCGCCGGCAATATCGGCCTTGCCGTTGCAAGCCGGTTGCTCGCCCAAGGCCACAAGCTCGCCGTGCACGACACGAACCGGACCGCCGTTGACCGGGCCGTGGCGCTGGGGGCGACCGCGTCGTCGCTCGACGAGTTGGTGCGCGACAGCCGGGTCG
Organism: Acetobacteraceae bacterium; assembly: GCA_965276815.1. Classification (GTDB taxonomy): domain Bacteria; phylum Pseudomonadota; class Alphaproteobacteria; order Acetobacterales; family Acetobacteraceae; genus JAVVHH01. The sequence goes on from CBDIBE010000009.1 coordinate 550,567, forward strand.
TGCTGTTGTCCTTGCCCAATCCGGACATCGTGTCGGCGGTTGGCAACGACCTGATCGGCCAAGCACAGCCAGGCCTCGTCATCGTGGACTTGAGTACCAACGACCCGCAGACCGCGCGACGTCTGCACGCGGCGGCCGGCGCTCGCTCGATCGCGTATGTCGATGCGCCGGTGAGCGGCGGCCCTTCGCGGGCCCGCACGGGCGAACTGACGATGATGGTGGGCGGCGATGAAGCGGTCGTCGAGCAGATCCGCCCGGTACTCGCCGATATGGCCAAGCAGGTCGAGTACGCTGGTGCGTCCGGCAGCGGGGCAACGGCGAAGCTGCTGAACAACTTCGTCGCGATCTGGGGGATGATCGGCGTTTCACAAGCCTTCCTTGCGGCCTCCGCGCTCGGGGTCTCGCAGCAACGGATGTACGAGATCATGGCCAAGAGTTCGGCGCGGAGCTACGCGCTGGACCGGAACTTCCCGAAGATCCGCGATCAGAACTACGCCCCTGATTTCTCGATTGATCTCGGCGAGAAAGACATGCGCCTTGCCGTGCAGCTGATGCACGACGCAGGGTTTGATGCCTTTGCCCAGGATCAGATCCGAGCGTTGTTCGCACGCGCCGGCCAAGACGACGGCGGCTCGAGGGACCTCGCCGCCATGCATATCGCGTTGTCGTCCATGTTGTCGCGAGACGGCCATTAGTGCCGTCCGAAAAGTTCGGAGGATCCATGGAAAATGAAGTCGGCTTCATCGGTCTCGGCAATATGGGCATGCCGATGGCGTGCAGGCTTCTGGAGCACGACGTCACGGTGGTCGGGTTCGACACGCGCGCGAATGCGGTGAAGTCGAAATTCGTTGCGGCCGGGGGACGATGGGCCGATTCCAGCGCCGAAATCGCCTCGCGCTGCGCGATGGTGTTGGCCAGTCTTCCCACGCCGAAGGCCGTCGAGGCCGTCACGTCCGGACCCGGCGGCTTGCTCGAAGGGGCTGGAATCAAGACGTTTATCGACCTGTCGACGACCGGCCCGCTTGTCGCAAAGGAGGTTGCCGAGACGTTGGCGGCGCGGAACATCGACGTGCTCGACGCGCCCGTAAGCGGCGGCGTGCATGGCGCCCTGCGGGGCGGCTTGACCGTCATGGTCTCGGGCAAGGAGCAGACATTCTCGCAGGCCGAGCACCTGCTGCGCATGATCGGCAAGAACGTCTTCTACGTCGGCGCCGGGGCCGGGATGGGCCAGTTAATGAAGCTGATCAACAACCTGCTCTCCGCCACGGCGCTGGCGGCGACCTGCGAGGCGCTTTGCGTCGGGATCAAGGGCGGCCTCGATCCGCGCACGATGCTGAGCGTGCTGAACGCGAGCACGGGCAACAGCAGCGCCACTCAGCACAAGGTGCCAGAATGCGTGCTGCCGGGAAAGCCGATCGGCTTCGGCCTCGATCTCAGCCTGAAGGACATCTCGCTGTGCGTGGAAGCGGGCGAGGCCATGCAGATACCGATGTGGAGCGGCAACACGACCCGGCAGATCTGGCGCCATGCCCTGGCCACCGGCGGGGCGGACCAGGACATGATGGATGTCGCACGCTGCATCGAGGGGTGGGCCGGCGTCAAACTTCAGGGCGCCTCGCCGCTTCCCAGCGATCAAACTTGAAGGAGAGAACCATGGCTTCGGAGCTTTTCGAGACAGGCTTACAGGTCCGGCGTGACGTGCTCGGCGACGAATACGTCGACAACGCAGTGAAGAACGCCGACCCGTTCGCGGCCCCGTTCCAGGAGTTCGCCACCGAGTATTGCTGGGGCAAGCTGTGGGCGCGGGACGGCCTGCCGCGGAAGACCCGCAGCCTGGTCAACATCGGCATGCTGATCGCGCTGAACCGGGCGACCGAGCTCGAAGTCCACATGCGCGGCGCCCTTCGGAATGGCTGCACGCCGGAAGAAATCCGCGAGGTGCTGCTGCAGGCGGCCGTCTATTGCGGCGTTCCCGCCGGGGGCGAGGCATTCCGGATCGCGCGCAAAGTGTTCGCCGAACCCGGCTAGCGAGCGATGTGCGACATTCATCCGCACGGACGCTTGGGCTGGAAAGGCTGGCGGACCCTGCCCGCGTGCAGCAACAAGCTGCCCGAGGGCAAATGGCAGGATCTGAGCTACGTTCTGGATGCCGCGATGCCGACGCCCAGAGTGTTTCCCAAGCCGAAGATCGAGCGTGTCGCGTCGATGCCGGGCAGCCACCTGAACCTGACCCGGCTCGAGCTCGTCTGCCACGTCGGCACGCATATCGATGCGCCCGCCCATTTGTTCATGGACGGCCCGGGCATCGATGCGATCCCGTGGGAATACCTGCACGGGCCGGCCGTCGTCTGGAACATCGAGGTCGATCCTCTCGCCGACATCACGCCCGAGATGCTCGCCCGCATGCAGCCCGCCGTCCGGCCCGGTGAGATGGTGTTCCTCCACACCGGCTGGCAAAAGCTTTGGGGGTCCGAGGAATACTACGCGAACCCGGCGCTCACGCCGGAGGCGGGACAGTGGCTCGTCGACCAAGGCGTGAAGCTGCTCGGCGTCGACACCGCGACGCCCGACCAGGCATTGCCGGCGCGCAGCAAGGATTTCGACTGGCCTGTCCACAAGATCCTGCTGAGCAACGGGACGCTGATCGCCGAGAACGTCGCCGGGCTCGGGCCGCTTGTTGGGAGGCGGGTGGAAGTCGTCATCGGTGCGCTCGCCATCCGCGGCAGCGATGGCAGCCCGGCCCGCATCGCCGCCCGTGCGACGGTTGATGGAGGCGCGCCCTGATGGAAACGCCAGAGGTCTACGAGCTGTTCGCCTTGCGCTATGCGACGCGGGACGGCCGCCGCCCGGAATTCTTCCTCGGCGGCGATCCGCACGACGTGCCGATGTCGATCGACTACTTCGTGTGGTTGGCGCGAAGCCAGACGCGCGCGATCCTCATCGATACCGGCTTCAACGAAGCGATGGCCCGCAAGCGGCACCGGACGTTCCTGCGCGACCCCATCGATTCGCTGGCCCTGCTCGGCGTGTCGGCGGATGACCTGGACGACGTCGTCCTGACCCACTTCCACTACGACCACGCAGGCAATTTCGATCGTTTCCCCAAAGCGCAGTTTCACGTGCAGGACCGGGAGATGGCGTTCGCCACCGGGCGCCACATGGTCGCCCCGCTCTTCAACGCTCCTTATGAAGTCGATGAGATCACTGGGCTCGTCCGCCGGGTCTATGCCGGTCGAGTGACGTTTCATGACGGCGATGCGGAGATCGCAAACGGGATCACCCTGCACCGTACGGGCGGTCATTCGCATGGGCTCCAGTTCGTGCGGGTCTTCACTGCGCGAGGCTGGGTGGTGGTCGCCTCGGATGTCAGCCATTTTTACGAAAATTTTCAGCGTTGCCGACCGCTGCCGCTGGTCTTTCACGTGGGCGACATGGTTGAGGGATATCGCCGGCTGCGCGAGCTCGCGCCCACGGAAGGGCATATCATCCCAGGCCACGATCCGCTGGTCATGCAACGGTACCCCGCCCCGACTTCAGAGCTGGAAGGCATCGTCATCCGGCTGGATGTCGCGCCTTCGGAGTAGCCTCGACCCGTTCCGGGTGTAACATGCGGGCAAACGGAGCATCTGGCATGAAATTCGGCGTGGGACAGCCGGTCCGCCGGTTCGAAGATCTGACGCTTCTGCAAGGGCAGGGCCGCTACACGGACGATATCGCCCTTCCAGGGGCACTGACGGGCTTCGTCCTTCGCTCGCAGGTCGCACACGGCAAGCTGCTGCGGGTCGACCCGGCGGCGGCCGCCACGATGCCGGGCGTCCACCTCGTTTTGACCGGCCAGGACGTGCGGGCGGAGGGGATCGGCGACATCCCTTGCATGATTCCGCTGACCAACCGCGACGGCACGCCGCGGGCGGACACGCCGCGCCCGCTGCTGGCCGTCGACCGCGTCCGCCAAGTGGGTGAGCCGATCGCCTTCATCGTCGCCGACACGCTGGCACTGGCCAAGGATGCGGCCGAGGCGATCGAGGTCGATATCGAAACGCTGCCTGCGGTCGTCGGAGTGGAGGACGCCACTCGACCCGGCGCGCCGCGCCTGTTCGATCACGCGGGCGGGAACGTGATCTTCGATTGGGACAACGACACCTGCGATGTGCCGGCGACGGACGCGGCCTTCGCCCGGGCGGCCCGAGTGGTCGCGATCAAGCTCGTCAACAACCGCTTGGCCGCCAGCCCGATGGAGCCGCGCAACGCCATCGCGGAGTTCCATCCGGAAGACGGACGCTCAACCCTCTACACCGCCACGCAAGGACCGCATTTCGTGCGCGACCCGATCGCCGACGCGATCCTGCACCTGCCGCAAGACAGCTTGCGGGTGGTCACGCCGAATGTCGGCGGGGCGTTCGGCATGAAGGCGTTCGTCTACCCGGAGCAGGCGCTGGTCGTCTGGGCCAGCCGTCGCCTGCAGCGGCCGGTGAAGTGGCAGGAGGACAGGTCCGAAGCGTTCCTTACCGACAATCACGGTCGCGATCACGTCACCGAAGCGGAGCTGGCGCTCGACGACGCCGGACGCATGCTCGGCCTGCGCGTGCGCGTCCTGGCCAATGTGGGAGCGTATCTCTCGCCGATGGGCGCGTTCGTGCCCACGCGGTCCTCGGATCTCTATCCCGGCCTGTACGCGATCGGCGCGGCGCATATCAACGTCAAGGGCATCTGCACCAACACGACGCCGGTCTGCGCCTATCGCGGCGCCGGCCGTCCGGAGGCCTCGTACCTGATCGAGCGATTGGTCGACAAGGCGGCGCGGGAGCTTGGGATGGGCGTGGACGAGATCCGCCGGCGCAACCTGATCCCGCCTGACGCGCTGCCATTCACCAGCGCGACCAAGGTCGTCTTCGACTCCGGCGAGTTCGAGCAGGCGATGCGGCAGTGCATGGAACAGGCCGACTGGGCCGGGTTTCCCGCGCGCCGGGCGAAGGCGGCGGTGCGCGGGATGCTGCGCGGGATCGGCATGGCGGTCTACACGGAGCGCTGCGGCGGTGGCGCCCCGGAGATCGCCGAGATCGTGTTCACCGACCAGGACCGTATCGAGGTTGTCATGGGCAACGTCGAATACGGGACCGGCATCGGCACCGCCTATCGGCAGCTCATCGCGGACGAGCTGGGCATCGCGCCCGACTTGGTCACGGTGGTGACCGGCGATACGGACCGCACCCCGCCCGGACTGACCGGCGGCTCGCGCTCCCTCGCCGTGGGTGGCGCCGCCATCCTGGCGGCCTCGAGCGAGGTGGTCGCAAAAGGGCGCAAGCTGGCCAGCGAGATGATGGAAGCGTCCGAGGCCGACCTGGAGTTCGCCGACGCCGGATTCAACATCGTCGGTACGGACCGCCGGATGACGTTGTTCGAGCTGGCGCACGCCGCACGGGCGAGAGGGCAACCCGGCGCGCTCGATTCCAGCCACAAGCGGGTTCCGGAGGGGCCGACCTTCCCGAATGGTTGCCACATCGTGGAGCTCGAGATCGATCCGCAAACCGGCGAGCTCAGGATCGAGCGCTACACCGTCGTCGACGATTTCGGCGTGACGATCAATCCGCTCATGCTGGAAGGCCAGGTGCATGGCGGCATCGTCCAAGGAGTCGGCCAGGCGCTGCACGAGCACATCGTGTTCGACGAAGCGTCCGGACAGCCGCTCACCGGCTCGTTCCAGGACTATCGCATGCCGCGCGCGGGCGATCTCCCGCGCCTGTCGATCACGCTGCGCAACGTGCGCTGCAAGACCAATCCGCTGGGCATCAAGGGAGCCGGCGAGGCCGGCGCAGTAGGCGCGCCTCCGGCGGTCATGAACGCGGTCGTCGACGCGCTGCTGCCGTCACTCGGCACCGTGGACATCGACATGCCGGCCACGCCGCGCAAGCTGTGGTCGCTGCTGCACCCGGGCTGAATCATCGGCCCTCAAATCGCGGTTTGCGCTTCTCGTTGAAGGCGAGCACGCCCTCCTGCCGATCGGCGGTGGGGACGGTGCGGTTGTACGCCTCGATCTCGAAGGCGAGCCCGTCCCGCAGCGACATCTGTAAGCCCCGCCCGATCGCCTGCTTCGCCTGGCGGATCGAGATCGGCGCGTTCGCGGCGATCCGGTCCGCCGTCTCGCGCGTCTCGCGCATTAGTTCGGACACGGGAAAAACGGCGTTGACCAATCCCCATTCGAGCGCCTGCCCGGCCGTGAACGGGCGCCCGGTCAGGATCAGTTCCTTGGCCCGGCGCTCGCCCATCGCTCGCGGCATGGTCTGCGTGCCGCCGCCGCCGGGCAAGATGCCGAGCGTCACCTCAGTGAGCGCAAAGCGGGCCGTCTCTGCCGCATAGAGAAAGTCGCAGCAGGCGGCGATCTCGCAGCCGCCGCCATAGGCGGCCCCATTGACCGCGCCGATCACCGGCACCGGACAGTCCAGCAGCGCCCGGACCATGCGTTCGAACACGACATGCTGGGCGCGCCATGCTGCATCGGTCATGCCGCGCCGCTCCTTCAGGTCGCCGCCGGCGCAGAACGCCTTCTCGCCCGCCCCCGTCAGGATCACGCAGCGGGCGGGGCCGGGGTCCATCGCCAAGGCTTCAAAACAGGCGACGAGCTCCTCGCCCATGCGCGTGTTGAGCGCGTTGGAGGCAGCCGGGCGGCTCATCTGCACCGTCGTGACCTCACCCGGTTCGACCACCAGCGTGTCGAATTGGGTCATCCCGTGATGGCCCCCCGCAGCGCGTCGAGCCAAGGTCGCACGCTGTCCGCCTCGGCGACGCCCCGCCCGGCTTCGAGCAGGGCATCGGCCTGCACCCCAGGCAGCCCTTCCTTGGCCCGCTCCAGGCAGTCCCGCCACTTGCACGCCAACTGCTCCGGCGTGAGCGGGTCGAGCGGGGAACCCGGCGAGGCGGTGACCGTGCGCGCCAGGCTCGACCCGTCGGCCATCGACAGGGTGACGGTAACCGGCGCGCCGCCCACATCCCCGCCGCTGCGGTTCGGCGTCTTCGCCTCGACCACCTGCACATCGTGCAGCCGGGTCTGGATCGCCGGCCGCAGCACGGCGGCGTCGGTAAAGCTCTTGAGGTCGATACGGCCATCCTCCAGGCTCGCACAGACCGCATAGGGCCCGCTGAACAGCGCATTGAGCCCGTTGCGCGGGTAAGGGTGGATCAGCGCTTTTGCGCCGCCCTGCGTCACATCCACCCGCGCCGCCGCTACGTCGCCGAGCGTGATCCCGGCATCTCGCCGCAGCCCGAGCGTGGCCTCGATCATCTTGTGCAGCATGTAGCAGCACGGGTAGCGCTTCTGCTCGAAGCCGGGATCGATGACGGCGAACGGCGCCCCAAGCTCGAGCCCCTCGGGCCACATATCGGTCTCGCCGCCGGAAAAAGCGTGCAGGAAGCCCGCGCCCTCCAACGGCTCGGGCGCGCCCACGAGGCCAGCGGCAGCCCAGCGGGCTGCACGCAGCCCGTTCGCCGCCGCGAGCCCGACATGCAGCGACTTCACCATGGAACCGAAGTTCTTCTGCAATCCGGACGACATGCTGGCGGCGATGGCCAAGGCATGTGCGGTCTGCCGCTCGTCCAGCCCGAGCAGCCGGGCGCATCCGGCAGCCGCGCCCACGGCACCAAGCGTGCCAGTGGCATGGAATCCTAACGCATAGTGGCGGAAACCCATCGCCTGCCCCAGCCGGATCAGCACCTCGCTGCCCACTGCCAGCGCGTCCAGCAGCGCGCGACCCGCCACCGCGTTCGACCAAGCCAGGGGCAGCAGCGCCGCAAACACCGGTACGGTCGGGTGGCACACGGTCAACATGCTGACGTCGTCGTAGTCCAGCACGTGCGATGCCATGCCGAACAGCGTCGCCGCATCATCGGTCCGGTAGCCGGCTGCGGACCAGAATGACGGCACGCCGGACGAAGCTGGTTCCATCGATTGCGCCAAGGCCCGCACGCCCGGCTCGACGCCGCCCGCCAGCGTGACGGCCACCGTGTCCAGCAGCACGGAGCCGGTGACGCGCCGGACATCGTCGGGAACGACGGCGCCTTGGATGAACGCTGCCAGAAGCTGCGTTGCCGAAAGCGGACGGGGCCGCGCTGCTGCGGTCTGGGGTGCCATCAATTCCTCCCTGCCTTGCCGTTCAGTAGGAGCGCGGCATGCCCAAATTGTGCTGAGCGAGCTGCGCCAGGACCAGGTTGTTGGAGATCGGCGCCGTCCGGAACAGTCGCGCCTCCTTCCACTTGCGTTCCACGTCGTATTCCGAAGCCACGCCGAAGCCGCCAAACGTCGTCATGCAGGCCTCCGCGGCCTCCCACGACGATTCCGTCGCCAGATACTTGGCCATGTTCGTCTCGGGCCCGCAGGGGCGCCCGGCGTCGAACAAAGCGGCGGCCTTGTTGCGCAGCAGCTCGGCGGCCTCGATGTTGATGTGGGCGCGCGCGATGGGAAATTGGATGCCCTGGTTTGCGCCGATTGGGCGATCGAACACTTCGCGCTCCGTTGCGTAGCGCGATGCCTGGGCGATGAACCACTTGCCGTCGCCGATCGCCTCGCTCGCCACCAGCAGCCGCTCGGAATTGAGGGAATCGAGCAGGTAGTGGAAACCCCTGCCCTCCTCGCCGATCCTGTCCTCGTCGCTGACGTGCAGGTCGTCGATGAACACCTCGTTGGTGTGGTGGTTCAGCATGGTGCGAATCGGCTTGCCCTTCAGGGACGCCCCCGCCTTTTTGATGTCGACGAGGAAGAGGGTCAGGCCGTCGGTTTTGCGCTTGACCTCCTCCAGCGGGGTCGTCCGGGCGATCAGCAAGTACATGTCCGATTGGAAGAAGCGGGACGTCCAGATCTTCTGTCCGTTGATGACATAGCCGTCGTTGGTCCGCCTGGCGAAAGTCTTGATCTTGAGGGTGTTCGACCCGGCGCCGGGCTCAGTGACGCCGAACGCCTGCAGGCTCAGCTCGCCCGAGGCGATGCGGGGCAGGTACGTGCGCTTCTGGGCCTCGCTGCCGTGGTTGAGGATGGCTGCCATGGTGTACATCTGCGCGTGGCAGGCTGCGCCGTTGCCGCCGGAGCGGTTCACCTCCTGCAGGATCAGGCAGCCATCCAGCAAGGACAAGCCCGAGCCGTCATATTCCTCCGGGATCAGGGCCGCCAACCAGCCAGCCTCCGTCATCGCGCGGACGAAAGCCGTTGGATATTCGTGTTTCTCGTCGCATTTGCGCCAGTACGCGGGGCCGTAGCCGTCGCACAGCCGGCGCACCGCCTCGCGGATTTCCTCCTGCGCCGCGGAATAATCAAAATTCATCCCCGCGCCGTCCATCAGCTGATCACCCCGTCGCGCCGCAACACCTCGATCTCCGCACCGCCATAGCCGGCGGACGCCAGCACGGCATCCGTCTCGGCCCCAAGCAGTGGGGGCGGAGCCAAGGCCGCGCTTCTCTCGCCGTTGGCCTTCAACGGCGTGGCAATGACCTTGTGGCCGCAAGCACCCTCTACCGGCAGTTCGGCGACCATGCCGACGGCTTCCACCTGCGCATGGGTCAGCATCTGCGACACGTCGTGCATCTCGCTGCACGGGGCTCCGGCGGCGCGGAGCCTAGCCACGATCGCGCTTCCCAAGCTGTCCGACGTCAGTGTCTCGATCGCGCCGCGCAACGCCGCCCGGTTCTCGACCCGAAGCGCATTGGTCGCAAAGCGCTGGTCCTCCGCCAGGTCGGGAGCGCCGAGGCCGGCGCAGACCCGGCGGAACAGGTTGTCATTGCCGGCGGCGATGAAGACGTGTCCATCGGCGCAGGCATAGAGTTCATAGGGCGCCGTCAGCCCAACTGCCGAGCCCAGCTTCTGGGGAAGCCGGCCCGTGGCCAGAAAGCCCGACACCGGGATCGTCATCCACGAGACTCCCGTCTCGAGCAGGCTGGCCTCGACGGTCATGCCCTGCCCGGTGCGCGTGCGGTCCAGCAACGCCCCCAGGATGCCCAAGGCGGCCCAAAGGCCCGTACCCATGTCCACGAGCGACACGCCCACCCGCACCGGCGCCTGCCCGGGGTTGCCGGTGGTGCTCATGATCCCGGTGAACGCCTGCATCAGCGGATCGTATCCGGGAAGCGCGCTGAGCGGCCCGACCTGCCCGAACGCGCTGATGGCACAATAGACCAAACGCGGATGGGCTTGCCGCAGAGCTTCTTGGCCAAGCCCTCGCGCCTCGGCGCTGCCGGGCTTCATGGAATGGATGAGAACGTCGGCGGTCGCCGCGAGCCGCTTGATCACGGGCGGCCCGTCCGGCTTATCGAGGTCGACGCAAAGGCTTTTCTTGTTCCGGTTCAGCGCGAGAAAGGTCGCGGATTGCTCGCCAATGCTGGGCTGCCACAGCCGTGTGTCGTCTCCGCGGCCGGGTCGCTCGATCTTGATCACGTCCGCGCCCATGTCGCCCAGAATCTGGGTGCAAAACGGTCCGGCCACGTTCTGCGTCAGGTCTAGGACGCGAGTGCCGGCCAGGATGTTCGACAACATGGCTTCCCTTTCCCTCCCAGGCCCTATTTGTCCGGATGTAATGGCGACATCGGCTTATGGCAATCGCCCCGACGCCGAATGTCGAGCCGAGCAATTCGTAAGCGCAGTTCGTCCGAATGAAAACGCAGCACCTTGGCCGGCAAGGGCCTGCCTAATCGCCCGAGGCGTCGACCAGCGACTGCGCCTGCGCAAGAACATCGATCGTCCAGCACTGTTCGATGAGCCGGTCGATAGCGTCCACCGGAAGGCTGCGAGACGCGAGCCGGCGTAGCTTATTCTCGAGCTGCGCGTCGCTCATCGGGTTATCGATACTGCCGCTGGCATGGGCCACATGATGCTCGGCCGCCTCGCCGTTGCGCAGGACAACGCGGATCCGCGTCTCATCCGGCGTAATGTCCGGGTCGGGGAGCGGTACGACAAGCCGGCGCAACGATTGAATCTTCCCGTCCTGCACCGCCCTATCCTCAAACTCCTCCTCGCCCCCATCGCCTCGCACGAAAGCCGCGGCGGCGGCGTGATAGACGCTGAATTTGCCTTCCAGCCCCGTCCGTGGCTCCATGTTGCCGGTCAGCTCGATGACCAACGGGTGGACGCGAAGCTCGATCCGCTCGATCCGGTCCGGGCTCGGGCCGACGAAGTCGCGCAGCGACAGGCAGGCGTCGATCACCGGATGCAGCACCACGCCGCACGCGTACGGCTTGTAGGAGTTGGTCATCAGCGCGAACCCTTGGCCCAACTGCCGGGGCACCTGGTCCAGGCTGAGCCCGCAACCCAGAATCTCGGCGAAACCCCGCCTCCCTTCCAGTCCCTGCGACGAGCTGGTGAAGTTGCGCTCGGCCAGCAGGGCCGCCAACAAGCCGCCACGCGCGGCGTGGCCGACATGAAACGGCTTGCCCATGCTGCCGAACATTGCCCGCAAGCCGCTGGCCTGCGTCGCGGCGGTGCCCAGGGCATAGGTCATCTGCTCGACCGATAAGCCCAGCATGCGGCCGCACGCGGCGGCCGCGCCGAGGACGCCGACGGTGCCGGTGATGTGCCATCCAGCCGGGTAGTGGCGCTCGTGGATGGCCTGGGCGATACGGGTCTCGATCTCGACCCCGAGCACGAAGGCGAGCAGCAGGTCGGCCCCGCTGACCGGCCGATGCGCGGCAAGCGCCAGTTGCGCGGCCGCAACGGGCCCGGTGGGGTGCAGCGTGCAGGACAGGATCGTGTCGTCGAAGTCGAAGACGTGCGAGCTCGTCCCGTTGACCAGCGCGGCGTTGAGCGCGTCGAGCCGAATCCTCCGCCCGAATACCGGGGCTTCCGGCTTGCCGGAAAACGGCAGCACCGCAGCCAGCATCGCGTCGATCGTTTCGTGCTGCGACGCGCCGATCGCGCAGGCGAAGAAGTTGAGGTAAGCGCGTTTGGCTTCGCGGCACACGCCAGCGTCGAGCACGGCAGCCGGGGTGTTGACCATGTATTCGGCAATTGCCCGCGTAACCTCAACCATGTAATCCCTCCTCCTCGGATGCGTGATCACCCCAGTCGCAACACCGACCGCGCCGAACGAACGTCCGCCGAGTCTGCCCTCCATTGGTAAGAACAGCAAGAATATGACCGCCAAAAACGATCACGCCGTGGCCGGCATCGTAGCGCGCATTGATCGACTGCCCGCATGCCGCTACTTGCTCAAGGCGATTCTGCGGATCGCCGTTGGTAATTGGTTCGAGGTCTATGAACTGTTCATGCCGGGGTTCATCTCGGTTGGGTTGATCTCCGACGGGACGTTCACGGCGACAGCATCTGGTCTTTTCGATGTCGGAAGCTTCGCTAGCTTCTTGGCCTCGTTCTTTGCCGGCATGTTCGTCAGCATGCTCGTCTTCGGATGGCTGCCGGACCGGTTGGGTCGGCGGGCCGTCTTCAGTGCCTCTATGTGCGCCTACTCCGTTTTCAATCTCCTGGTCGGCGTGAGCGGCACTGCCGGCATGATCGACACCTGGCGCTTCTTCGCCGGGCTCGCCGTTGGCATCCAGCTCATCAACAACGACAGCTACATGTCCGAGCTCCTGCCGCGCGCGCTCCGCGGCCGTTACATGGCGCTGGCCTGGGCGATCGTGCTTTCGGCCGTCCCGGTCACGGCATTCCTCTCGATGGTCCTGGTGCCGCACCAACCGTTCGGCGTTTCCGGCTGGCGATACGTCGTCTGCATCGGCTCGCTGGGCGGCATCGCGGTATGGTTCGTGCAGCGCACGGTCCCAGAGTCGCCGCGGTGGCTCGCCACGCATGGGAGGCAAGTCGAGGCGCACGAGGTCATCGACGAGATCGAGCGCAGGATCATCGGCGAGACCGGCCGGCCACTCCCACGCCCCGACCCGGTGCCGACGGCCGAGACGAGCATCGAGGGACGCTGGCAGGAGATGTTCTCCCGCCGCTATCTTCCGCGCACGTTGATCCTGTCGGTCTTCCAGTTCTGCCAGACTATCGGCGTCTACGGCTTCACCTCGTGGGTACCGATCCTCCTGGCCCGGCGCGGCGTCACCTTGGTCCATTCGTTGCAATACACCTTCATGGTCGTGCTGCTGACGCCGGTCGGGGCGCTGCTCGGCACTTATCTGTCGGAACGATTCGAGCGGAAATGGCAGATTGTTACTTCATGCGCCGGGATTGCCCTCATCGGGTTCGCCTTCGCCTCGCTCGATCCCGTGCCGCTCATCATCCTGAGCGGCGCCTTGATGGTCCTCGGCAACAACTGGCTGATCAGCATCTTCCACAGCTATGCGGCCGAGCTGTTTCCAACGCGCATCCGCGCCCAAGCATTGGGCTTCACTTATTGCTGGAGCCGGCTCAGCGCCGTGTTTGCAGGCTATTGGGTGGCCGCCATGCTGGCCCGTTACGGCGTGATCGGCGTGTTTAGCCTGATCGGCGGCGCCATGGCGGTTATCGTCGTCTCCATCGGCCTGTTTGGCCCACGGACCAACGGGCGCAGCTTGGAAGAGCTCTCGCCGTAAAACAGTCCTCGGCGCATCCGTCAGCCGTCCAGGAACTCGCGGTCATGCTTGCCCAATAGCGGCGGCCGCCCGACGGTCGCCTTCACCTCGTGGAACCGAACTGGCGACCCCTGCATGCGGGATTGCCGTCCGTCGGGCCGGCAGACCCCAATAGCGAACCCACCGATCGTGGCTAGCTAGACCGCGATCGTCCTGACCGGAATCGGTCAGGACGTGAATCGCTGTCTCAAATAAAGCTAGGCCTTTATCGGCCCGACCACAGTCAGGCCGATAAAGGTCTAGGCTCAGCGCTCCCGTGCTCAGGAGTAGGCGGGGGCGCGAGTTCGTAGATCTCGGCGAGCAATATCTCCACGCCGACGCTCTCAAGTCGCAGAACGGCGTCCGCGCCGCCCAGGGCTTCGAACGTCCATCGGCCGGACTCCTCCCGGCGGTAGACGTGGCCGGCGTAGTCGTCTTGGAAGATCTCCACGATCTCCGCCATGCCTTCCACGGCCTGCAGGTGCTTACGCTTGAGATCGCGGACCCGCATGTTGCGGAGCTCCGAAGGCGACACCACCTCGAACGCCACTCTTGGAACGTCGCCGCAGCGGATGATGACGTCGGGGATCCGGGCGGTGTTGCGCTGCTCTGTCCGGGGCGTAGCCGCGCTCCCGGCTTCGGGACGGCATCCGGGGGCCTTGCCGCGCATCGCGCGATGCAAGGCCGCCCCTAGGCCGATGATGATTGCACCATGCTCCGGAGACGGAGCGGCGTGACCGACAACCTGGCCGTCCACGAGCTCGTAGCGCCAGAGTAGCCCGAAGTCCGATTGGTCAGCGCAAACGAACTCGTCCGCCGTCCACTGCCTCGCGAACTTGGGCGCAACCGCCATCACCGCCTCCGGGCGCTAGTATAGGGCTCCACAGGCCCGGATGCGAGTGGACCAGCAATTAGACTCGAGGGTCGGGCCGGGTGATCGTCAGCCAGCAGACATTCTATCGCTGGAAGGCCAAGTATGGCGGCTTGGGCGTGTCGGACGCGCAGAAGCTGAAGCAACTCGAGGACGAGAACCGTCGGCTGAAGAAGCTGCTGGCAGAGTCGATGCTGGATGTCGCCTCACTAAAGGACTTGCTGGGAAAAAACTGATCACGCCCGCGGCTCGTCGGAGTGCCGTGCTTCGTCTGATGGCGGAGCGCGGTTACTCGCAGCGGCGAGCCTGCGGGCTGATCGAGGTGGATCCGAAGACGGTGCGCCGCGTGCCCGGCCATGGCGATGCCGTACTGCGCGCACGGCTGCGCGGCCTGGCGGCAGAACGTCGCCGCTTTGGCTATCGGCGGCTCGGCATTGTCCTGGAGCGCGAGGGCATCCGGATGAACAAGAAGAAGCTGTTCCGGCTCTATCGTGAGGAGGGCCTGTCCGTCCGGCGGCGGCGCGGCCGCAAGCGAGCGACCGGCACGCGGGTGCCGATGGCATTGCCCGACGGGCCCGAACCAGCGCTGGAGCTTGGACTTCGTCTCTGACGCGCTGAGTTGGGGGCGGCGGTTGCGGATTCTGTGCATCGTGGATGACTACACGCGCGAGGCGCTGGCCTTGGTGGTGGACACCTCGATCGCGCCGGGCAAACCGCAGCAGAACGGCTTCGTGGAAAGCTTCAACGGCCAGTTCCGCGATGAGTGCCTGAACGAGGAGGTGTTCTCCAGCCTGGCCGAAGCGCGGGTCGTCATCGAGCGTTGGCGCCGCGATTACAACCAGGTCCGGCCGCATTGCGCGCACGCCGGTCTCACGCCGGACGCCGTGGCTCGTGCCCACGCGGCCGCTCGGCTGCGCGATCTTGGGGGCTCCGCCGCCCGGCCGCTCCCGTTCCAGCCGGAACTCCGCTACAACACCCCCGGGCTCTCACAATGACTGCGGGACCGCAGGGGGGCAGGTCACATGAGACCTCTTATTATTATGCGGCACAATCTGAAGTTGCCAGGTTGGCGGATCAGCAGGGTCGCCCCGAACCGCCTAGAAGATGGCTCTTCCCTCGCGTCGGCCCTGATCGGTTGGCGCTACCATCCAGGTAGCATTGGCGTAAGACCCCCTTCCATCGACATGATCGCGTCCGATTGACGGAGACCTTCCCCGTGTCCGAGAGCAAGGCAACCGCACAAGAATCGCCCATGCGCGCAACGTGACGACCGGATCGTGACGGTTGTCGGAGCCACGGGCTCTCTCGGCGGGTACATCGTCGAGGCGCTGCTTGAGCGGGGCGTCCGGGTCAGGGCGATGGTGCGCGCGACCAGCAATCGAGCTCGGCTGACGGCGCTGGGCGTCACCGACTTCGTGGTGGGTGATCTGAACGATGCCGCATCGCTTCAACGGGCGCTCGCCGCCGAACCGCGTGCGGCGGCCATCATCGCTAGCGCGGCGGGGTTCTCTGCCCATTCGGCGCGGACGAAGGGCGACAACTCCAAGGCCGATACGCAAGGCTACAGGAACCTGATCGACGCGACCCGGGCGGCGGGCGTGCCCCGGTTCATCCTGATTTCGATTCTCGAATGCGGCCGGGCTCCGGGAATCCCGCATTTCCGCCAGAAGTTCGAGACCGAACAATACCTGGCGCGATCGCAACAACCATATCTATCCCTGCGAGCGGGCGCGTTCCTGGACCGGTCCAAAGACATCGTTCCGCAGAACATTCGCAAGAGCGTCTTCCCGGATATTCTGCCCGGCGTGCCTATGGCCTTAGTCTACTCCCGGGACCTGGCCCGCTACGCCGCTCAGGCGGCGTTGGACCTCCCGCAGTCGGCCATGAACCACAACGTCGACATCGGTTCGAGCAAACCGGCCACCGGAGCCGCCGTCGCGGACGCCTTCACCAAGGCGCTGGGGCGGCCGATCCGGGCCAAACCGGTCTTCCCGCGCCCGGTCCTCGCCTTCCTGCCCGTGGTTGCGCCATTTCTGCCGCGCCTGCGGGACCAACTCGCCGTATTGAAGTGGCTGCGGAGGGGCAGCTACGTCAGTCGTAACCCACAGAAACAGCAGGAGCTGTTCGGGGAAGTGCCGTCGGTGGAAGAGGTAGTGGCTCGCTATTGCCGGGATAAAGGACTGGATCGCCAAGCCTAGTTGTCCGCCTAGGGTCCAATCAGTCGGACAAAGCCAACAAGGTCTCTCGCGCAGCGCGCACGACCGCCTCGACGGTGATGTCAAACTTGGCATACACGTCGCCGATCTTCCCCGACGCGCCGAACTCGTGCATGCCAACGAAGCGACCCTGTAGACCGAGGTAGCGGTCCCACGACATCTCCACCGCCGCTTCGACCGCCACCCGTGCCGGCGTGCTACCCAGCACCGCTTGCCGGTAAGCCGCGTCCTGTTCCTCGAACAGCAGCCGACACGGCATCGACACCACCGCGGTCGGGATACCCTCCCTCTGCAGCACCGCCCGTGCCTCCACCGCCAGATGCAGCTCCGACCCGGTGGACAGGATCGTCATCCGGCGCGGTCCCCCTTCCGCTTCCAGCAGCACGTAGCCCCCCTTCGCCGACCGGTTCTCCGTCCCTTCGTCGCGCCTGAGCAGCGGCATCGGCTGGCGCGACAGCGCCAGAACGGCCGCACGGCGCGGCGCGTCCAGGATCACCTCCCAGCATTCGGCCGTCTCGATCGGGTCACCCGGGCGGAATACCGCCAAATGCGGGATCGCCCGCAGCGCTGCCAGCTGCTCCACCGGCTGGTGCGTTGGCCCGTCCTCGCCCAGCCCGATGCTGTCGTGGGTCATAACGAAGATGGTGCGCACCTCCATCATCGCCGCTAGTCGGATCGCCGGCCGACAATAATCCGAGAAACACAGGAACGTGCCGCCGTAGGGGATCAGCCCGCCATGCAGTGCGATGCCGTTCATCGCCGCCGCCATGCCGTGCTCGCGCACCCCGTAATGCACGTAGGAGCCCTTGTACTCACCCGGCCTGATTTCGACCTGGTTCTTCGCCTTGGTGTTGTTCGACGGGGTCAGGTCGGCCGAGCCACCCAGCAGCTCGGGGATCGCCGCAAACAGGTGGTCCAGCACCGCCCCACTCGCCTGCCGCGTCGCCAGATCCTTGTCACCGACTAGAAATTCCCGCCGTGCCGCCGCGATCGCGTCGCGCCAATCTTTCGGCAGTTCGCCACGCGTGCGCCGCTCGAAATCTTGTCGTAGGCCGTCAGGCGCAGCTTTGACCCGCTCTGCCCAGGCCATCCGTCCGTCACGCCCCCGGGCGCCGATCGAACGCCATGCCGACAGCAGCGGCTCCGGTATCTCGAACGCCGGCGCCGTCCAGCCCAGCCGCTCGCGTGCGCCAGCGACCTCCTCCTCGCCCGGCGCGTCGCTGTGCGCCTTCTGCGTTCCGGCCTTCGTCGGGAGGCCGAACCCGATCACGGTGCGGCAAGCGATCATCGACGGCCGGTCCGCCACGCCCTGCGCCTCGATGATGGCGGCCCGGATCGCGTCGGTGTCGTGGCCATCGATCTCCTGCACGTGCCAGTGCGCCGCGCGGAAGCGCATCGGCTGGTCGTCCGACACCGCGAGCCCTGTCGCACCGTCTATCGAGATCGCGTTGTCGTCGAAGAACGCGATCAGCTTGCCGAGCTTCAGGTGCCCCGCCAGCGAGATCGCCTCGTGGCTGATCCCTTCCATCAGGCAGCCGTCCCCCATGAACACGTAGGTGAAGTGGTCCACCAGGGCGTCGCCGAACGTCGCGTTCATGATCCGCTCCGCCAAGGCCAGGCCCACCGAGTTCGCCAGGCCCTGGCCAAGCGGCCCGGTGGTGGTCTCGATGCCATCGGCGTGGCGGTATTCCGGATGCCCCGGCGTCTTCGCCCCCACCTGCCGGAACCGCTTCAGCTCTTCCAGCGGCATGTCGCGGTAGCCGGTCAGGTACAGCAGTCCGTACAGCAGCATCGAGCCGTGGCCGTTCGAGATCAGGAAGCGATCGCGATCGATCCAGTGCGGGTCGGCGGCGTCGAAACGCAGGAACTCGGAGAACAGCACGGTGGCGATGTCCGCCATGCCCATCGGCATGCCCGGATGGCCGCTGTTGGCCTGTTGCACCGCATCCATCGCCAGGACGCGGATGCAGTTGGCGAGGTCGCGCAGATGCTGGTCGCGGGGTGCCGGTATCGGATTCGAGCCCGGCGGGGTTTGATCGCTCACCATTTTGTTCTCCTCGTAGGACGGCGTCGAGAATGCCTCCCGAGACGATAGGAAGCTAGCCTTTCAACTTTTCCCTGAACGTGCAATAGTCGTCTCATGCCTTCCGATAGCGACGACCGCAGCGTCGACAACGCCTTCGTCCTTGCCAACGAACTCCGCACCGTGGTCAGCGCCCTCAACCGCAGGTTCCGCGAGCAGGTTACTGCGCGCGAGCTGACCACGGCGCAGAAGTCGGCCCTGATCCGCCTGGAGCGCGACGGTCCCACGACAACCGCCGTTCTCGCCCGCGCGGAGGCCATGCGGCCGCAATCCATGGGCGCCCTCCTGAGCTCCCTCCAAGTCGAGGGATACGTCACGGCCGCGCCCGACCCTTCCGACGGACGCCAGACCATCCTGTCGGTGACGGCGCGCTGGCGAGACTGGGCGGAAGCGGCCCGGCTGGCACGACGGGACTGGCTGTTCCGCGCCGTGCAAGCGGAACTGGACTCCGCCGAACAACGGGAACTCAAGGCCATAATCCCGCTGCTGCGACGCCTCGTCGAGTTCTGACCAGAAAGGAAACCTCATGCCCCTCACCAAGCTCGATGCGGGCGCCGCGCTGGTCGTGATCGACCTGCAGAAGGGCATCCTGGCCCTGCCGACCGTCCATCACGCCCCCGCCGTGCTGTCCGCGGCGATCGGACTGGCCACAGCCTTCCGCCGCCGATCCCGTCCCGTGGCGCTCGTCACCGCCGTCGGGATCGCCCCCGGCCGGACCGAGCAATCCCACGACGTGAGCGGCCTGCCGCCCGACTGGTTCGATCTCGCACCGGAGCTGGCTCCTGCACCGACCGACATGCTGATCACCAAGCGGCGGTGGGGCGCCTTCACGGACACCGATCTCGAGGCCCGGCTCAAGGCGGCGGGCGTCACTCAACTCGTGCTGTCCGGCATCGCCACCAGCATCGGCGTGGAATCGACCGCTCGCCATGCTTACGAGCTGGGCTTCAACGTCGCCTTGGCGGTCGACGCCATGACAGACATCGACCCTGGGGCTCACGCGAATAGCGTCGAACGCATCTCTCCGGCCCTAGGCGAGACCGGCTCCACCGCCGACACCTGCACGACGCTCTGCGCCACGTTCCTCAGCTGGCTATCGTCCAACGGTGGAAACACCACACATCACGCGAAAGCATACGCTGAAACGTTCGGGCTACTCGCCGCCATCCACATCGTGGTGCTCTTGACCACCTTGCCGTTGCCCCGCCGTCTTCCGGAACGCAGCTGAAAGTGCCTCAAAAAGAGCCGATGTATCCCTCTGGGGACTTTACATAGTGATTTCAGACTGTATTCCGGCTCGGAAAGAACTGCCTGCTCACCTGATCTAGACGGCGGGACCGGAGCCAACCATTCCGCAACCGTCTCTCCAAATTGTCGTCTACTAGTTCGCTTTTAGACCCGTGCCTCAGATCCTGCTGGAGCCCACCTGATTGAAGGCCCCTAGCGCACTTGGCTCAGACTGCCTGCTCCCGTCGTCTCCAGCGCAGATCGCAAGGGTGTCAGGACGTCAAGCTTGGAACAAGCAACTAAATCGACATCCCGCCCGAGACTTCGATGCGTTACGCATTGACCCAGCGATTGTCCTCCGACAGCAACGAAGCAATCATCGGACCGATATCATCGGGCAGGCCGGGGCGACCAAGGGCCGTCATCTCGGCGACGCGCCTGTTAATCTCGGGATTGTCACGAACCATGCCGCCGCTGAAATCGGTCTGGACAGCCCCGGGAGCGACCACGTTGACCGCGATCCGGCGGTCGCCGAGTTCCTTGGCCAGGTATTTGGTCGGGATTTCGACCGCACCTTTCATCGCGCCATAAGCGGCGCTGCCGGGAAAGACGATGCGGGTGAGCCCCGAGGAAACGTTCACGATCCGGCCGCCGTCTGCGAGTAGCGGCAGAAGCTTTTGTGTGAGGAAAAAGACGCCTTTGACGTGGACGCGGTAGAACGTGTCGAAATCTTCCTCGGTCACCTCCGCGACGCCGGCGTGATGCGAGGTGCCTGCGTTGTTGACCAGGAAGTCGAACTGCTCCGCACCCCAGTCGGCCAAAACATGCCGGACCTCGCCGACAAAGGCTTCGAACTGACTCGTGTCACCGGTATCAAGCCGGATGGCCACCGCCCGCCCGCCTGCCTGTTCGGCCGCCGCCACGACTTCGTCGGCCGCCGTCTTGTTCGAGTTGTAAGTGAGGATGGCGCCGATGCCTCGTTCGGCAAGCGCGAGTGCCGTGGCGCGGCCAAGTCCGCGGCTGCCGCCGGTAATCAAAGCGATTGCTGCCTTCACTGTCATGGCTGTCTCCGTTAGGTTATTCGGAACGTTGGGGGTGATTTTGGTCCGCCGCTACCCAGCGCCGAGGACAACACCGCTTCGTTTTATCGAAACAACACGCATTGACCGGCTGACCACCATGCAGCCCCCTGACACGTCCACCGGCTCGACTTCAGCGCCGCCGCCACTGATCCTGCGAGCCGCAGGGGAGGAGCATTCGGATCTTCTGGCAGGACGATCGTAAGTGGAAGACGCAGCTTCATGCCTTGTGGCATCCTGACTTAGCCCCGACCCCGAGCGGTCCGCGCCTGTCCCAGATGGGACGTCGCTGTCGGCGAGGTCGCGTCGATTTACCTCGATGCTCGACAGACCTAAACGCTCCGGCGGCGACCTGCGGTTTCAATCCATTTTTGGAACGCCCGTCCCAATCCTTTCGCCACCGGGTCGGGAAGCCGGACGACGAACTGGTCGGCCGCTGCTTCCTGCGTGACAAACTGCTTGTCGTCGCGTCCACCAAGCTCGAACGGCCTGTCATGAACAATGGCGCCGCTTCGGTTCCCGCGGTGGTGCGGGCCATCGGTAACGACCTTGATCCCTGGTTGGTGGAAGACGGAGCCGCCCGCTTCACACTATATCCCGACCCGGTGCTGCGCCTGTCGACCTTGGCAATGGGCGACGCAGTCCTCGCGGGTGCCGGAGCAGCGCTGCTTCCACGCTTTTTCGTACGCAACAACATCGAATCCGGACGGCTCGTAAGCTGGGGCGTCCTGGCCGGGCGCCCCTTGGAAATGTGGATCCTTCACGCATCGGCGCGACTTGCCAGCACGAAGATGCGCGTCTTCATGCAATTCCTGGCGCAGTCCTTTCCGGACGGATCGCACGACTCGCTGCAGCTCGGCCAGGATTAGGCCCCGCGGTAAGACGAGTATGGTCGGGTCACGAGCGGGCCTAGGGGTCGCCGACCGGCTATGCGGACTGTAGACCTCTACGGCCACTCGCGCTTGGCCGAAGCCGGTCGTAATTGCGGCGGAAGATCGCTACGGCGGCATCGGTGCCCAAGCGGCTGATGTCGGCCGTAATCCACCCTCTGGCCCATCGGAAGGGCTTCCCCAGCCCCTCTGCGACCAGCTCCGCCCCAAGCTCGGGCGTGGTGGCGAGATGGATCGAGCCGTCGAGGTGGATGTGGCCAAGCTCGTCCGGCCCGACATAGAAGTCGATCCCATCGATGCGGGTTTGGTCATTGAGGTGCCAGTGCGTGGTGGCTTCGACCTCGGGCCACGCAGCGATCGCGTCCGCCACAGCCTGAACCGATCCGCCGAGCACTGGCGGTGGCGCAAGTGGACCCTTGGCCTCGCGAGGCAGGGTGGAAACCGCTTGATGTGTCATCGTAACTTCCTTGCTCATGAGAGTTGGCAGCGAGTGTGCGTGGCGATATTTTCGGCGCATCAGCCTATCACCACCGGTAGCGGGCCATCCGCCCGGCATGGCCGTCATTGAAGAAGCCACCGGTCGGCCCCAGCGGGCCAAGCGTTGCGAGTTCAACGGCAATGGCGGCGGCTTCCTCGACGGTGCGCGTGCCACTGTGGCCGTTGAGGTCGGTGGCGGTGTAGCCGGGATCGGCGGCGTTGACCTTGATCCCGTCAGCGAGCAGCGCCTTGGCAAGCTTGACGGTGAGCATGTTGAGCGCCGCTTTGGACGCGCTGTAGCCGGCAGCGCCGACATTCCAGATCAGGCTCGCCATGTCGGCGGTGTCGGAGATCGAGCCCAGGCCGCTGCTCATCATCACGATGCGAGGCGCGGCCGACTTGCGCAGGAGCGGCAGCAACGCCTGCGTGACCCGAAGCGGCCCGATTGTGTTGACCTCGAGCATTGCCCGCACGTCATCGATAGCCTCCTCAGTCACCCCCGGCGGCGGGCTGCCGACGCTGATGCCGGCGTTGTTGACGAGGACGTCGAGCACGCCTGCTTCTCCTTCCAGGCGGGCAGCGGCTTGGGCCACGCTTCCGCCGTCGGCAACGTCGAGCGTGATCGCATGGGCGTCCACGCCGGCTTGGCGCAATCCGGCCGCGGCGGCGTCGCCGCGACCGGGATCGCGGGCGCCGAGCCAGACGGAGAACTCCCGCTCTCCCAACTGACGGGCGATGGCGAGACCGATGCCTTTGTTGGCCCCGGTTATGAGCGCGATGGTTCTGCTTGCCATTGGTCACCTCCAGGACCCTCATGTCGGGACGAGTGCCCGATTTCACATTCCCGATGCTGCCAGAGACTTGCCCGATCCTACCAAGCGCGCCACCTCGACCCGATAGAGCAAGAGGCGGGACGTGATGGAGCTC
Source organism: Acetobacteraceae bacterium (assembly GCA_965276815.1). Classification (GTDB taxonomy): domain Bacteria; phylum Pseudomonadota; class Alphaproteobacteria; order Acetobacterales; family Acetobacteraceae; genus JAVVHH01. The sequence continues at coordinate 573,855 of CBDIBE010000009.1, forward strand.
GAAGCAATAATGGCGGAACAGGCGGTGCTCGCCGCCGAGCACGCTGGATCGCCGCAGGCTCCGTCCGCGGTTCCGGGCCTGACTATCCGCTGCAGCACCGCGCCGACGGCGCCCATCCCCGCGCTATTCGAGCCCGTCTTCTATGTCGTGCTGCAAGGCGCAAAGCGCTTGACCTTCGCTGGTCGGACACACGACTTTGCTGCCGGAACCTGCGCTGTGGCGGCGGTCGGATTGCCGTTTGTCGATCGGGATCAGCCGGAGTCGAACCCAACAATCAAGATAGCGTGATGGTATCGGCGTTGGTATTCGTGAGGAGACGTAGACGGAATAACGTCTTATATCAGCGACTTGCCGCAAGAACACGATTCCGCCCCTGGGCACCATTACCCTCCGCCTCCGCATCTCAGAACGTCGCAAGCCACCGCGAGGCCATAACCCATCGCTCCTCCCTTGGAGAGAATGGCGCCGCCTTCGAAATAGGCCTGCGGATCGCGTGACGCATGTCCTTCGCGGTCAATGATCGCACCTTCAGATACGAGCGCGCCCGCTGCCCTGGCGGCATAGAGCCATCCTCCGGCAATCGCTTGGGGCTGATCACATCATCGATCACTCGTTGATGGCCATGGTCTACGAGATGCGGCCGGCCGCTGGCGCGACGCACGCGGCGCGAACGATTTCGACTGCCTTCGTTCGTCACTTGACCGCAAAAACCCCACGGACCGTGACCCGGCCGAGGGATGGCTCGACCAGCAGGTCGTCGCCGTTGGAAATCAGGCGCGTGATGTCGCCCTCGAAGCGGTCCATCAGCGCGACGTCGCCGAAGGCGGCGCCTTGGGCGAGAATCGGGTTGACACGGTTGAACAGCAGGGCCGCCGGCACGAGGCCGCGGCTTGCCATCTCGTGCAGCATCCAGGCGGTGGCGACGCCGCCTTTGGCGGTGTTGAGGACCAGAACCCGGCCGGAATAGGGCTGGCCGAATAGCTGGTGGCCGGGTCGCGAGAAGATGCCTTTCAGGCGGTCGAGGTCGTAGCGGGCGCTGAAATTGTCGTCGGCGACAAGGGCGATACCGGTGCAGGTAGGGCCGACGCCGGGGTGCGCGTGGAAGATTCTTTCCATTAGACGAACCTTCCCGCGACGGCGGAGTCCACGCAGCGCTCCATTGAGGCGAGGGTGGGTTTGTAACCGTAACCGCCGATGATGTTGACGAGCTTGGCCGAGTTGGTCAGCAGGTTGCGCCAACCATTCGCCTCGGCGAGCTCGCGGGCGTAGCTCTGGTAGAAGCAGACGCCGGAGAGCAAGACGGCGCCGGAGGCCTCGATGCGATGCGTGAGGCCCATGCGGTCGGCGGCGTGCTTGATCTCGGGGGCGGTGGCGACGAGCAAGGTGGTGGCCAGGTCGACACGGCGGCCGTCCAGGAGAGCGGCGACTTGCTGCAGCTCGTAGAGCGAAAGCTGCGGGGCGGAAAACACGACGACATCCACCTTGTCCTGGTCGGGCGCGTAGCTGGCAAAGAGGCGGTCGTACTCGGCGCGGTCGACGCGCAGCGGCTCGGGCATCGGGCCATCGAACAGATCGGCGGCGCGGGCGCATTCCGGGGTGATCCCGGCCATGTGGAACATGGCGACCGAGCCGAAGCTCGCCATTGCTGCACCGAAATGCTTCAGCGCGTCGGAGCCTGGCGCCGCGTCGATGCCCTCGACGACCGGGACGGCCCAGTAGCTGCCGGCGTGGCGGCCGACGATGCCGCCGAGCGCGCCCCATTCGGAGAGGTCGCGCGGCGGAGCCGCCACGGCGACGCGGCAGGTGCCGCGGCGGCCGCTCTCGAGATGGTAGCCGTAGCGCGGCGTGCGGCCGGTCAACCCGGCGGCGAGGGCGGAGGGGCCGCCTTCAAAATTGCTCCGCGCGCCGAGCACGCTGTTGCAGTAGATGGTGACGCCGGTGTCGCCCATCGCCAGATGCTCGCCCGAGGTCGGCGGCATGATGGTCTGGTAGTTGATGCAGGTGTCGGTCATGAGCACGCCGAGGGCCCGGAAAGCGTCGATGGCGCGCTGTTCCAGTTGCGCCATAAGGTCGGTTTGCTTGATGCGCCGATACGCCGCGAAATCGACGCCGCGCGGGTCGGTGATGGTGGGGATGCGGACCCGGCACTCGCTCTCCGGCGCGGCGGCGAGGCCTTCGAGGAAGCGCACGCCGGCCTCGCCGAGCGATTCGGTGTCGCCCATGATGTGGGCTTGCGTCACCTCCACCATGTCCGACGCGTCGAAGAAAGCGCCGACTTGGATTTGATGCTCGATCGCCCAGCGGCAGACGCTGCCGAAGGCGCCTTGCCGCATCGCTTGCTCTTCATCGGTCAGTCGCATCGCTTGGGCTCCTTGGGTTCACGCCGCCTGCCGCACGAGGTCAGCGCCCTTCTCGCCGATCATGATGGCGGCGGCTTTGGTGTTGCCGGAGACGACCGTCGGCATGATCGAGGCGTCGATCACCCTGGCGATGGCCCGCTTCGACGGCGCCGGCGATGAAGGCGTCGTGCAGGACGTGCTGCATCTTCAGGTCGGAGACATCGAGCGGGCCGCCGATGCCGTGGTAGTCGTCCTCGCCGCGCTCCTGGTGCTCGGCCTTGCGGAAGTAGGGCAGCACGTCATCGTAGGACCAGCCGGCGTTGCCCATCTGCCGCCAGAGGTCGAAATCGGCCGCTTGTCCGCGGACGTAGATCAGGCCGTTGATGGAACTCGAGCCGCCCAGCACCTTGCCGCGAGGCCAGATCAGGCTGCGGCCGTTGAAGCCGGGCACGGGCTCGGTCTCGAAGCCCCAGCTCAGCTTGGGGTTGTAGACGTTGCGGAAGAACCCGGCGGGGACGTGGATCGAGGGATCGCGGTCGCGCCCGCCGGCTTCAAGGAGCAGGACCTTGGTGGCCGGGTCGGCGGAGAGGCGGTTGGCCAGTACGCAGCCGGCGGAGCCCGCACCGACGATGACGTAATCGGCCTCTTCTGTCCAAGTCATTGCGGGAAGCCAACCATCTTGTCAGGGGCGATGGGCGGCGGGACTGGGTAATGCAGGCCGCGCTGGCCGGACCAACCGCGGTCCGGCTTCGCGATGTAGGGCCCGGGGTCGAAGCCAATCAGTTGGTCCGCCATGGCCCAATTCTTCTCGAGATCGGTACCCCACAACGAGCCGCACAGTGTTCGGACCAGGCCGGCGCGGATCTCGGCATAGGCCGGATCGTCGGCGACATTGCGTAGCTCGGCCGGATCGGTCTCCAGGTCGAAGAGCTGGAGGACGTTGCCGGCCGGATACCAGATCAGCTTGTGACGCCCGTCACGCAGCATCCGGGTCGCGCCGTTATTCTCCAGGCAGTCGCCATATAGATAGGATCGGCGCGCGGCGCCCACCATGGAGGTGCCTTCGACCGTGGTGGGCACCGGCGCGCCGGCCAGGCCGAGCAGCGTCGGCATCACGTCGGCGAGGCCGACGAGGCGGTCATCCACCGCGCCGGGCGGAAGGCGCGTGTCGCCGGCCGGACCGGCCAGGATCATCGGGATGCGGGCGGAGCCCTCGTAGTAGAGGCGTTTCGCGTAGAGGCCGAAATCGCCCAGCATGTCGCCGTGGTCGGCGGTGAACGCGATGATCGTGTCGTCGAGCAGGCCTTCCTCGCGCAGCGTGCCGAGGACGACCCGGAACTGGTGATCGATGTGCGTGCACAGCGCGTAGAAGGCGCGCCGCGCCTCGCGCAACACGTCGGGCGGCAGCATCCGCCAGTAGTTGCGGCACATCTTCAGCGTGAACGGGAGTGAGTCCGGATCGTCGCACCAATCCGCCCAGAGCGCCGGCGGCGGCTCGAACTGTCGGTAATAGTCCACGTAGATCGAGAGCGGCGTCAGCGGCGGGTGCGGATGGGTGTAGGACAAATACCAAAAACTTGGACGCGTGGGGTCGCGGCGCTTGATGACCCGGCACATGGTCTGCGTCGCCCAGTTGGTGCCGTGGCACTCCTCCTCGAGATGCCAGGGGCGGTGCATGTAATTGTTGTTGTTCATGCCGCCGGCGAATTGCTGGCCGACATGGCCGCGGTCGGCGAGGAACATCTCGTAATCGTCGATGCTGCCGAATTGCGGGCGGCCCTCTTCCGCCAGCAGCGCATCATCGAAGCCGATGCGGTCGCGCGGCGGATAGACGTGCAGCTTGCCGACGCAATAGGCCTGGTAACCGGCGTCGCGGAAGGCTTGCGGCAGGGTGGCGAGGCCTTCGGGCATCGGATTGACGGTATCGAACACGCGGTCGCCATGCGTACGGGTTGGGGTGCCGGTCATCAGCGTCCGGCGGGCCGGGATGCAGATCGGGCACTCGGAATAGGCGCGTGTGTAGCGCACGCCGTTGCGGGCCAATTGGTCCAGCGTCGGCGTTTGCAGGACCGGGTGCCGTGCGGCGCCCAAGAAGCTGCCGGGCCATTGGTCGGCCGTTACGAGAAGGACGTTCGGCCCGCCTCGTGTGGCTTGCATCGACATTCCCGGCGTTCCCCCAAACGGCTTTGCGCAAGGATGCCGAAAATCCGGCGGGACGCAATGGACGGCAGGAAAGCGAGATGCCATGGTTCGAACAAAGCGGATCGCGGAAGAACGCCGGGGATGGAACGGGAACCACATTTCAGCATGCATGCAACGATTTCGCGGCGAGGGTTGATCGGGGCCGCCTCGCTCGCGGCGTTGGGCGGGCCGGTTTGGGCGGCGGAAGCCGAATTTACGCTGCGGCTTTCCACCTGGGGTGCGCCGGGCGTGCCGCAGGTTTCGGTTTACGTTCCGGAATTTACCAAACGCGTGCAGGAGGCGAGCCACGGCCGCATCACGGTGCAGCACTACCCGGCCGGGTCGCTGGTCAAGGAGACGGATGTCGCCACCGCGATCCAGGCCAGGGTGGTGGATATCTCGCTGTCGGAGATCGGGACCTGGGCCGCGTCGGTGCCGACGGCGGCGCTGCTGAACACCATCCTGTTCGCGCCCACCGATGCGGGCTTCGCGGCGGCGATCGGGCCGGGCACGAAGCTCTATCAGGCGCTGGGCGAGGATCTGGCGCGGCACGGCGGGATCCTGCTTGGCACGATCGACAATGGCGCGCCCACCGTCGTCTCGCGCGATCCGATCAACGGGCCGCAGGATTTCCGTGGCAAGACGGTGCGGGTCTACGACCGGCTCACGTCGCAGATCGTGCAGACGCTCGGCGGCGCGCCGTCGACGATCCAGGTCAGCGATGTCTATCCGGCGTTGGAGCGGGGGACGGTAAAGGCGGCGATCGGCGGGCTGCAGGGGGCGGCCGGGCTGAAGGAGTACGAGGTCGCCAAGTATCTGCTGCTGACGAATGGCGTGTTCGGGACCGGGACCACCTTCTACGTGATGGCGAAGGCGTCGATGGCGGCGCTGCCGGCCGATTTGCAGAAGGTGGTGGTCGAGGCCGGCGAGGAAGCGGGCAAGATCGCCAATGACGCGGTCGTGGCCGCGCTGTTGCGGTTGCGCGAGGAGATGGCGGCGCATGGGATGACGGTGACCGAGCTGCAGCCGGGCTCGCCGCCGTACAGCGCGTTCGTCGCCGCGCTGAAGCCGCTGGCCGACCAGCAGGCCGCAAAGTTCCCGCCGGGGTTGCTGCAGGAACTGCATGATGCAAGAGGCTGAGCTGGCGGACGGCGATCCGCCGGAGCTGCCTGCATCGACATCACCGCAACGCTTTGCCACCGGGCTGACGATGGTGGCGCGCTGGCTCTGCGCGCTTGCGGCGGTCATCGCCGTATTGCTGCCGCTGCCCGTGTTCTACGAGGTCGTGATGGACCAGTTGCAGCAGCCGCCGATTTGGGTGTTCGAGACGACGGGCTATGCGATCATCATGATCGCCTTTGCGGCCAGCGGGTTTGCCCTGAAGACCGGGCATCATTTTAGGGTCACCCTGCTGCCCGATCACTTCCCGGCGCTCGATGCGCCGCTGCAGCGGTTCGCCGGGCTGCTGGAGCTGGGGTTCGGGCTGATGCTGCTGATCGCGGGCGCGGAGCAAGCGCTGAGCGCGTGGGCGGAGGACACGACGTCGGACACGCTGCTGGCGGTGCCGCTGTTCTGGCCACAGCTTGCGTTCCCGATCGGCGGCTTCGCCATCGCGCTGCAGGGGCTCGCGCATGTGCTCGATCCGCGGCGGCACCGGATGCACGATGCTCACACCTGATACGCAGGTCCTGCTCGTCGGGGCGGCGATGTTCGGGCTGATGGCGATCGGCATCCCGATCTTCATTTCGATCGGTGCTGCCGCGTTTGCCGGGCTGTGGATGGTGTTCGGGCTCGAGCAGGGGATGGTGGATTTCGTCTCCTTTCTCTGGCAGAGCCTGAATAGTTTCGAGCTGGTGACGATCCCGCTATTCGTGCTGGCCGCGATGCTGGTGCAGGAGGCGGAGGTCGGGGATGAGCTGTTCGACTTCGCCAAGGTCTGGGTGGGATCGACGCCGAACGGGCTTGGGGTGGCCGTCATTCTGACCTGCGCGATCTTCGCGGGGATCACCGGGTCGAGCCCGGTGACGGCGGTGACGGTTGGGCTGATCGCGCTGCCGGCGCTGGCGCGGGAGGGGTATCCGGAGCGCACGCGCGGCGCGCTGGTCGCGGCGGGGGGGACGCTGGGGATCCTGCTGCCGCCGAGCGTGCCGCTGATCATCTACGGGGTGATCACGCAGACCTCGATCGGCAGCCTGTTCATCGCGACGATCATCCCCGGCTTGTCGCTGGCGCTGCTGTTCTGCCTCTACATGATGCTGGTCGCGCGGCCGCGGCTGCAGGCGGCTTCGTATAGCTGGGTGCAGCGGATCGCGGCGCTGCGGCGGGCGGCGCCGGTGGTGGCGCTGCCGGTGTTCATCGTGGTCTCGATCTATCTGGGGCTGGTCACGCCGACTGAGACCGGGGCGGTGGCCGCGGTCTATGTGCTCATTCTGGGCTTGGTGCGGCGCCGGCTGACGCTGAGGCGGATCGTGCGGGCGGCGCGGGCGGCGGCGCTGACGTCGTCCATGCTGCTGATGATTTTCGGGATGGGCTCGGTGTTCGCGCGCTACACGGCGATCCTGCAATTGCCGCAGCGGATCGCCGCCGCGGTGGCGCATATCGAGGGCGGCCCGCTCCTGGTATTCACCGGGATCGTGGTGGCGGATTTGATCATGGGGACGTTCCTCGAGTCTGGGGCGCTGACGATCCTGACGATCCCGATCTTCTTTCCGGTGGCCACCGCGATCGGGCTCGACCCGGTGCAGTTCGGCGTGATGGTCGCGGTCAACCAGGAGATCGCGCAGATCCACCCGCCGGCCGGGCTGAACCTGGTGACGGTATCGTCGATCTCCGGCATCCCGCTGACCCGGATGATGCTCAGCATCCTGCCGTTCATCGCGATCGAGCTGGTGATGATCTATCTGCTGTACTTCTTCCCGGCACTGACGCTGTATTTGCCTGCGCAGATGATGCATTGATGAACTACTTGCCGGAGCATATGGGGACGGCCACGATCGAGCTCGCGGGGCCGTTCGAGGCGGGTTCGTTCGCAACGCTGACCTTGACCTATTCGGCCGGGCTGTTCGGGATCGACGATAGCGGGCATCTCAAGATCAGTTGGCGCAGCACCTCCGATATGGGCTGGCCGCAATTCGATCGGCCGGCCGCGGCGAATTACACGACGGTGCGGGCCAGTAATGGCGCTGTCCTGGAGACGCGGGTCGATCGGGTAAATATTCGGCCGTGGAGCAACACGGTGTTCATCCGGGTCGGGCGCGGGTTCCTGCGGCGCGGTGAGACGATCACGCTGGTGTTTGGCGACCGCTCGGGCGGCTCGCCGGGGTTGCGGCTGCAGACAAATTGCGAGGGGACGTTCGAGTTCAAGGTGTTCGTGGATGCGTTCGCGACCTACGCGTTCACCGAGTTGCCGCGCTCGCCGGAGATCGCGCTGGTTGCCGGACCGGCGGCGCGGTGGAAGGCGATCCTGCCGACGCTGACGGTGGCCGGGTCGGCGTTCCGGCTGGCTATTCTGGCGGAAGATCGGTGGGGCAATCCGACGACGCAGGCGGATGCGACGTTGGCTCTGGCAGCTTCGGGTCCCGTCGAGGGGCTGCCTGAGACGGTCACGCGGCGAGCCGGCGATGGAGCGCTGGTGATCGAGGGGCTTACGGCGGAGCCGGGCGATCTGAGCGTCGTGCTGCTCGATGCGGACGGCCACGAGGTGGCGCGTGCGAACCCGACGCGGGTCGTGGCGGCGGCGCGGCGGCGGCACTTCTGGGGCGATCTGCACGGGCAGAGCGAGGAGACGATCGGGACCAATTCGGCGGAGGATTATTTTCGTTACGCGCGGGATTGGGCGTTCCTCGACATCGTTGGCCATCAAGGCAATGATTTTCAGATCACCGATGCGTTCTGGGCTGAGCTGAACCGGTTGATGGCGGCGTTCCACGCGCCGGGACGGTTCGTGACGGTGCCGGGATATGAGTGGTCCGGCAATACCGGGATGGGCGGGGACCGGAACGTGTTTTTCATGCAGGAAGGGCGGCCGATCCGGCGGTCCTCCAGCATACTGGTGGACGGGGATGGTGCGTCCGACCAGTACACGGCCGATGGGCTGTTCGCGGCGCTGCAGGGCGAGGATGCGGTGGTGATCGCGCATGTCGGCGGGCGTTACGCCGATATTGCGGTGAGCCATGATCCCCGGCTGGAGCGGGCCGTCGAGGTGCATTCGACTTGGGGCACCTTCGAGTGGCTGCTGCATGATGCGTTCGCGCTCGGCTACCGGGTGGGCGTGGTGTGTCATAGCGACGATCATAAGGGGCGTCCCGGCGCGACCCGGCCCGGGGCGTCGCATTTCGGGGCGATCGGCGGGCTGACTTGCTATCTGATGGCGGAGCTGAGCCGGGAGGCCGTGTTCGAGGCGCTGCGCCGGCGGCGGCATTATGGCACGACGGGGACACGGATGTTCCTTTCGGTAACTGGGGTTTTTGCATCGCCCGTCATAATCCGCGACGAGAACGTGCCGGGGACGGATGTCGTCATGGGCGATATCGTGCAGCCTGGCGGCGTTGCGATGCGGCTGCGCGTGGAGGCGATCGGGTCGGCGGATATCGAGCGGATCGACGTGTTCCACGGGGCGGCGCTGGTGCAGACGGTGCGGCCGTTCGCGCTTGAGGATTGTGCGCGCCGGGTCAGGGTGATGTGGGAGGGGGCGGAGTATCGCGGGCGCGGGCGGGAGGTGCTGTGGAGCGGCCGGCTGACCGTGCATGGCGGCCGGTTCAGCCGGGCGGCGGCGGTAAATTTTCTCAATCCCGAGCTGCCGTTGGAGACCGTTGTGCCTGGGCAGGAACTCGCCTGGCGTTCGGTGACGACCGGCAATATGGCCGGGATCGACCTCTGGCTCGAGGACGAGGAGGGGGTCGAGATCGCGGTCGAAACCAATCTGGTCAGCGGTCGTTTCGCCGCCGCCGATATCGGGATCGAGGATACGGTGCTGGACGCGGGCGGGCTGGGGCGGCGGTTGCGCCTCTACCGGCTGCCGGAGGCGATGGCGGCGGGCGCGCTTGGCTTCGAGCACGAAGTGACATTTGGCGGCGGCGCGGACCTGCCGGTCTATGTGCGGGTGACGCAGCAGGACGGGCATCGGGCGTGGTCGAGCCCGATCTATCTCGTGGCCGACGCCGGGCAGGTCGCCGCGGCAAGCAGTCGCACCACCTCCTCGCGGCCCAGCACCACGGGCAGGTTGCGCGGGTGCGCCACTCGGACCAGCTTGCGCGCCAAATCGGGCCGGTCGAGCGTATTGGTGAAAAGCAACCGTGGCGCTGAGTGAACGACGTAACCCTTGACTCCCACCAGCAACAAATGTTCCTCTTTTGTTCGATGACATCCGACGACCAAACCCTCCTCGACGCCCTCCGTCAGACCGGACTCCGCCTCACCCGCGCCATCGACGCCAGCCTCGACCAGGACCGCACCCCCGGCGAGCTCGCCACCCTCGCCGCCGCCTTCGAGCGCACCGGCCGTGGCGTCCGCCGCACCATCGCCTTCTGCCACCATCTCGCCCAACCCAAGCACGACCCGGCCAAGCGCACCGCCGCCCGCCGCCGCATCATCCGCAAGGTCGAGAACGCCATCGAACGCACCGACCGCCGCACCGACACCGACGCCGACGCCCTCCGCGCCGAACTCCGCGCCGAACTCCATGAGCGCCTCGACGACCCCGAATTCGACCAAGACCTCGATAGCCTAACCCCCGATCAAATCATCGAGCAGATCCTGCAAGACTTCGGTCTCGCCAACACCCCCTTCGCCCCGCCCTATCCGCGCCGCACTCCGGCCCACATCGAAATCATCGCCGCCCGCGCCGCCGGCCGCGCCGTCCCGCCAACTCCCCCCTGTCCTCGGCCGCCGGAACCCGGCGACCCCTACGCGGAACCAAACCCCACCGTCGACGCCATCCTCGCCTGGGACGCCCGCAAGCGCCGCGCCCGCCCCCTCGGCCCCTAACCCCCTCTGGACGTCAAAGCCCCTCGGGTGCTGTCCTACGCCCGGAGGAGCCCGACATGACCCTGGACGACGCCGCCGTGCTGCAAATCCTGCGCGGCCAAGCCGCCGCCCCCGACGATTTCGCGGCCATGCGCGACGCGTTCCTCCGCCGCCATGCGCCAAACACCGATCAGCGCATCGCCGCCGCCGTCCACGGCGCCGTGCAGATCATCCGCGACCGCGCCGGCATCCCCCACATCTTCGCCAGCGACAGCCAGGACCTCTTCTTCGGCCTCGGCGTCGCCATGGCGCAGGACCGCCTCTGGCAAATGGACCGCCTCCGCCGTCGCGCCCTCGGCCGCCAGGCCGAAATCCTCGGCCCCGCCTACCTCGCCAGCGACATCGCCCACCTCACCGTCGGCCTCCCCGCCATCGCCGCCCGCCAAGCCGGCGCCATCGACCCGCAAACCCGCCCTCTCGTCGAAGCCCTCGTCGCCGGCATCAACCGCCAAATCGAGCAATTCGGCCCTTCCCTCCCCGTCGAGTTCCTGGTCCTGCAATACGAGCCGCGCCCCTTCACCGTCGCCGACATCATCGCCATCGGCCGCGGCATCTGGTGGTCGCTGAACGGCCGCATCGACCGCATCGCCGCCGCCGAAACCGCAAGCCTCATCGACGACCCGGCGCTCCGCACGCTCTATCTCACCCCCGAAGCCTCCGAAAACCTCGTCCTGTCCTCCGGCGCCCCCGCCAGTCCGCCCGGCCGCACCGCCGCCGGCGCCGACGACGCGACCGGCAGCAACAATTGGGCCATCGCCGGCCACCGCACGCCCTCCGGCAAGCCGATCCTCTCCGGCGACCCGCACCAACCCTTCTGGGTGCCCTCGAGCTGGTACGAATACGGCCTGCATGGCCCGCAAGACGACGTCGCCGGCGCCGGCCACCCTGGTTTTCCCGGCCTCTGGTGGGGCAGCACCGGCCGCACCGCCTGGGCCATCACCAACAACGCCGCCTCCACCCGCGATCTCTACCGCGAAACCGTCGACCCGGCCGACCCGGCGAGCTACCGCGACGGCTCCGATTGGCGACGCTTCGCCGAGCGCACGGAAACGATCCCCGTAAACGGCGCCGCCCCACATACCCTGACCGTCCGCGAAACGGTGCGCGGCCCCGTCGTCAACGCTCTCATCCCCCCAATTCAAAACGGTGGCGATCCCCCGCTCAGCCTGCGCTGGGTCGGGGCCGAGCATATCGACGACATCCGCGCCGGGATCGCCCTGTCGCGCGCCAAGGATTGGCCCGGCTTCCGCGCCGCGCTGCGCGACTGGTCCGTCGCCGTCTTCAACTTCGTCTACGCCGACGCCGCAGGCACGATCGGCTACCAAATGGCCGGAAGGGTACCGATCCGCGGCCGGGTCACCTACGGCTTCCGCGACCCGGCGAACCCCGCCGATACCTGGCAGGGCGCTATCCCGTTCGAGGACCTGCCGCACCTCGTCAATCCACCCTTCGGCAGCCTCGCCAGCGCCAACCAGCGCATCGTGCCCGAAAACTATAAACAACCGATTTACGGCGCCTACTCGCAAGGCCATCGCGGCGTCCGGCTCGAGCAAGTGCTCGGCGGCGGCGCGACCATGGACCAGGCTGCCAACATCCGCCTGCAGAACGACGTCAAAAGCGCCCGCGCCGTCCGGCTGGCGCCCCGCATCACCGCCCTCCTGCCGGAAGGCCTCGTCCGCGACGCCTTGTCCGGTTGGGACGGCGACTACACGCTCGACAGCACCGCCGCCACCGTCTTCGAGACGTTCATGGTGGTGTGGCAGCGCGCCGTGCTGGCCCAGATCATGCCGCCCCGGCTGCTCGACCTCTGCATGCAACAAACCAACCTTGCGGCGACGCTCCTAGAAACGCCGGACCAGCCCTTCTTCCCCGAAGGCACGCGCAACCAAGCCGCCGCCGCCGCGTCGGAGACCGAAACGATCCTGCGCCAACGCCTCGGCCACGACCCGGCTGGCTGGCGCTGGGACCGCATCCACTTGGCGCATTGGAAACACCCGCTCTCCGCCACCGGGCTTGGCGCCGCCGCCGATATCGGCCCGGCGCCGGTCAGCGGCGGCTCGCACACGCTCCGCAACACCGGCGGCGAATTGCCGCCGCACGCCGCGAGTTCCGGCGCAGAATACCGGATCGTGGTGGATTTCGCCGCGCCCGATCATTTCTTCGCCGTGCAGAACATCGGCAATTCTGGCGTACCCGGCAGCCCGCATTACCGGGACGGCTTCGAGCCCTGGCTGCGTGGCGAGTACCACACCGTCCACCTGTCCCGCGCGGCGATCCAAGCCGGCCAAGCCAGCGTCACGGAGATCACCCCATGCGACTGAGCGACTTCAAAGTCTTGACCTTCGACTGCTACGGCACCCTGATCGACTGGGAATCCGGCATCTACGCGGCCCTGCAACCGCTCCAACAAGCCGGCGCCGGTCGCGACACGCTGCTGGAAATGTTCGGCCGGATCGAGAACGATCTGGAGGCGCAGTCGCCCATCATGGTCTACGACCAGCTCCTCGAAGCGACGCATCGCCGCATGGCGACCGAACTCGGCGTCACGATGCCGGACGCGGCGCACCGCGCCTTCGGCGCCTCCGTCCCCAACTGGCCGGCCTTCGCGGACTCGCCGGCAGCGCTGCAATACCTCGGTCAGCACTACAAGCTCGTCATCCTCTCCAACGTGGACCGCGAAAGCTTCAAGCGCAGCAACGCCCGCCTCGGCGTCACCTTCGACGCCGTCTACACCGCGCAGGATGTCGGCTCCTACAAGCCGGATCTCGCCAATTTCCGCTACATGCTGGAGCACCTCGCCGCGCGCGGCATCCAGCCCGCCGACATCCTGCACACCGCGCAAAGCCTGTTCCACGACCACGTCCCCGCCAAGCAGATCGGCCTCGCCTCCGCCTGGATCGACCGCCGCCATTTGCTGGAAGGCTGGGGCGCAACCAACCCCGCGCCCGACGCGAAATACGACTTCCGCTTCACCACCCTCGCCGAAATGGCCGACGCCCACCGCGCCGAACTCGCAAAATAAACCCCCACTCGCCCCCTCTTGTCGCCCCCTCTTGTCGCAGGTGGCCGGGGCGGGCTATATGCCGCGCCTCAGTCGGGGCGTAGTACAGCCTGGTAGTACGCTTGCTTCGGGAGCAAGAGGCCGGAGGTTCGAATCCTCTCGCCCCGACCAATCCTCTAACTGCGATCAATGCGAACGCCGCTGCCGCGGTCGAAAATGTGCAGCGCAGCCGGGTCGAGCGCGACGCTGACGGCATCGGCAACCGGGGCAGCGCCCGGCAGCTTGGCCAGTAACGCCGTCCCGTCCGCCATGCGGCCGTGCACCAGCGTCTCCGAACCCAGCGGCTCCACCAGCTCGACCTGCAGCGGGATCCCATCCGCGGCCAGGGCGACGTTCTCCGGCCGGACGCCGAGCGTAACGGCGCCCTCAGGCCAGCGTCCAGGCAACGGATAGACCTGGCCGCAAGGCAGCCGCACCACCGACCCACCCTGGATGACCTCGCACGGCATGAAATTCATCGCCGGAGCACCGATGAACCCGGCCACGTAAGCGTCGGCGGGACGGCTGAACACTTCCATCGGCGTCGCCAACTGCACCGGCCGGCCCTGATGCAAGACCAGCAGCCGGTCGCCCAACGTCATCGCCTCGACCTGGTCGTGCGTGACGTATAGGCTGCTCACGCCCAAGCGGCGCTGCAGGCGGCGGATTTCGGCCCTCATCTGCACGCGCAGCTTGGCATCCAGATTGGAGAGCGGCTCGTCGAATAGGAACAGCTTGGGGTCGCGCACGATCGCGCGGCCCATGGCGACGCGCTGGCGCTGACCCCCGCTGAGCTGGCGCGGGCGACGATCCAGCATCGCGCCAAGGCCGAGCAGATCGGCCGCCTCCTGCACGCGCGTCGCAATCTCGGCCCGCGCAACGCCGCGGATGCGCAGCCCGTACGCCATGTTGTCGAACACCGTCATGTGTGGGTAAAGCGCGTAGTTCTGGAACACCATGGCGATGTCGCGCGCCGAAGGATCCACCCGGGTGACATCGGCTCCGTCGAGCAGGATTTTGCCGGACGTCGCCGTCTCCAGCCCGGCGACCAGGCGCAGCAGCGTGCTCTTGCCGCAGCCGCTGGCGCCGACGATGACCAGCATCTCTCCATTGGCCAGGGTCAGATCGATGCCGGTGAGGATGTCGGACGCGCCGAAGCTCTTGCGCAACGCCTGCAACTCGAGCGTCGCCATCTACTTGTCGGCCTCGGCCAGGCCCTTGACGAACCAGCGCTGCATCAAAAGCACAACCAGGACCGGCGGGACCAGAGCCAGGACCGCGGTCGCCATCACCTTGTTCCACTCCACCGCCGCCTCGGTGCCGATCATCTTGACGATGCCGATCACGATCGTGTCCAGGCTCGGGTCGGTCGCGACCAAGAGCGGCCAGAGATACTGGTTCCAGCCGAAGACGAAGAGAATGACGAACAGGGCGGCGATGTTGGCGGCGGAAACCGGCAGCAGGATGTCGCGCAGGAACCGCCAGGGCCCGGCGCCGTCCATCCGCGCCGCCTCCACCAGCTCGTCGGGGATCGCCAAGAACACCTGGCGGAACAGCAGCGTCGCCGTGGCCGAGGCGATCAGCGGCATGGTCAGGCCGGTGAAGCTGTTGATCAGGCCAAGCCCGGCCATCACCGAATAGGTCGGGATGATGCGGACCTCGACCGGCAGCATCAGGGTGATGAAAATGGTCCAGAACGCGACCATGCGGAACGGGAAGCGGAAAAAGGCGACGGCGTAGGCGGAAAGCACGGAGATCGCGATCTTGCCGACCGCGATCGCAAGCGCCATGCCGAACGACACGAGCAGCATGCGCCAGACCGGGCTGGTGCCGTCGGCGCCGTGGCGGAGCACGTCGGCGTAGACGCCGAACCCAGCCGGGTTGGGGATAAAGGAAAGCTCGCCCCGCGCGATGGCGCTGGCGGACTGGGTGGAACCGGCCACGACCAGCCACACCGGCAGCGCGAACAGCGCCACGCCGAGGAGCAGCACGGCATGCGCGAACCAGTCAGTCCGCACTGCGCTGGCCCAAGAAGCGGAATTGCAGGCCGGTCAGCGCGATCACGGCGCCCATCAGGATGACGGACTGCGCAGAGGAGGAGCCGAGATCGAGGTTGACGACCCCGTCGCGATAAACCTTGACCACCAGCGTCTCGGTGGCCTTGCCGGGTCCGCCCTGGGTCAGCGCCGCGATCGTGCCGAAGGTCTCGAACGCGGCGTAGACCAGATTGACGATGAGCAGGAAGAACAGGGTTGGCATCAGCAGCGGCAGGGTGATGGTGCGGAACCGGCGCCAGGTGCGGGCGCCATCCATGCGGGCGGCCTCGACGATGGAGCGGGGGATAGCCTGCAGCCCGGCGACGAAGAAAATGAAGTCGTAGCTCACCTGCTTCCACGCGCTGGCCAGGATCACCACGAACATGGCCTGCCCGTCGCGCAGCTTATAGTCCCAGGCAATGCCGTGCTGGTTCAGCCAGCGGCCGAGTAGGCCGATCTGCGGATGCAGCACCAGGATCCACAGCACGGCGGCCACCGCGGGCGCGATCGCATAGGGCCAGATCAGCAACGTGCGGTAGATGCCGCGGCCTTTGATCTCGCGGTCGGCAAACACGGCGAGGAACAGCGCAACCGCCATGGCGACGGCGGCAACGGCGGCACAGAAAAAAGCCGTGCGGCCGATGCTGTCGACATAGAGCGGGTCGGCGAACAAGTCGGAAAAATTTTCCAGGCCGACGAACTCGGAGCGCAGTCCGAATGCGTCTTGGCGCTGCGTGCTGAACCAGATGGCCTGGCCGGCGGGCCAGAGGAAAAACACGGCCGTCAGCACCAGCTGCGGCGCCACCATGAGGATCGGCAGCTTCTGGCCTGGAAAAGTGGTCCGGCGCTCCAACTGGGACGTTTAGGCGCGGTTCGCCCGTTCGAATTCCCGGAGAACCTTGTTGCCGCGGGTGACGGCGCTATCAAGCGCGGCCTGCGCGCCCTGCTGACCTTGCAGGGCCTTCTCGACTTCTTCGTAGATGATGTTGCGGATTTCCGGCATGCGGCCGAGGCGCAGGCCCTTGCTGTTCTCGGTGACGTGGCCGCGCGTAAGCTGCAGGACCGGGATGTCGGTCCCGACATTCTTGTCATAGAAGCCGTCCTGCTTGATCTGGTCAAAACCAGACATGGTGACCGGCACGTAGCCGGTGCGCTCGGACCAGTCAGCGGCCTGGCGCGGCTGGGCGAGGTAGGCGAGGAACTCGGCCGCGCCCTTGTATTCGGCCGCCGAGCGGTTCGGGGCGGTCATCGCCCAGATGCTGGCGCCCCCGATGATCGAGTTGATCGGCTCCTTGATCAGGTCCGGGTCATACGGGAGGTAGGCTTCAAGGAACTTGAACTTGGAGTTCTTGATGATGTCGCCGCGCGAGCCGGACGAATTGAAGCTGATCGCGGCGTCGCCGGAGTAGAAGAGCGGGTCGGGCGCGCCGTCACGGCCGGCATATTTGAAGGTGCCGTCCTTGGCCATGTCGAGCAGGCGGCTGAGCTGCTTGACGAAGGGCGGCTTGTTGATCAGCAGCTCGGCGTCCAGGCCGTCGAACCCGTTCGCCTTGGTGGCGAAGGCAATGTTGTGGATCGCGCCGAATTCCTCGAGCTGGATCCAGGTGAACCAGGAGCTGGTCATCGGCGAGGGCGCGGCGGATTTGGACTTCAGCGTCTGACACATCTCCCCCAGCTCGGGCCAGGTCGCCGGGGCCTTGTTGGGATCGAGGCCGGCCTTCTGCAGCGCATCCTGATTGAGCCAGAGCACGGCGGTGCTGGAATTGAACGGCGCCGAGGCGAGGCGGCCGTCCGATAAGCTGTAATAGCCTTTGACGGCAGGAATATAGGCGTCGGTGTTGAGGGCGACGCCGGTTTCCTTGACCAATTCCCAGATCTGCTTGACCGCGGGGCCGGCGGCGAGCATCGACCCGGTGCCGACCTCAAACATCTGAACCAGGCTGGGGGCTTGCCCGGCCCGCCACGCGGCGATCGCGGCGGTCAGCGTCTCGGGATAGGTGCCCTTGAACACGGGGACAATCTCAGCCGTCGACTGGGAGCCGTTGAATCCAGTGCAGAGACGGTTCACCTCCTCGCCGAGGACGCCGTTCATGGCGTGCCAGAACACCACGCGGGTGCGGCCGCCGCTCTGAGCGAGGGCGAGCGGGGCGAAGGCGGGGGATGCGGCAAGCGCGGCGGCGCCGGCTAGCAGGCTACGACGATTCATCGGCGAATTCTCCCTTATCAAGCCCGGCCTCTACAAGCGCGAGGTTGCAGTGATGTTGCAGAAAAACGGCGGGGGCGTGAAGGTCATTACCGCCTTCCCGCTGCCCACATCATCAGCCAGCTTATCGGAAGGACCCATAGGAGGCCCGCCACGCACCAGTAGAGCGCCTCGAGCGTCCAATGCATCCGTGGCAGGAACTCTGGGAGGGTGATCGCGGCGGCAACGTAGATGAATATGAAAAGCAGGCCGGCGAGCGCGGCGACCGGCGTTCTGGACATTGGCCCCATCGTAAGCTGGCGCCGTCTTGTTGCCGCTTTACGGCGCGCAGGATACAGCTACGCAGCATCAAGGCGGTACACGGATGAATCTCAAGGATCATATCCGGGGCATCCCAGATTTTCCGAAGCCCGGGATCTACTTTTATGACATTTCGACGCTGCTGCGGCACCCGCAAGCCTGGCGGGAGACGATGCGGCTTATGGCCGACATGGTCAACGAACATCGGCCGGCGTTGTTGGCTGGGATCGAATCCCGCGGATTTCTGTTGGCCGCGCCGCTCGCGTTGAAACTGGGGTGCGGGTTCGTGATGCTGCGCAAGCGGGGCAAGCTACCCGGGGCGGTGATCGGCTTAGATTACGCGCTGGAATACGGCTCCGACCGGATCGAGATCCAGGCCGACGCGATCGAACCGGGAGCACGGGTCGTCATTGTCGACGACCTCCTAGCGACCGGCGGGACGATGCAGGCCGGCATCCAGTTGCTGCGCAACGTCGGAGCCGAAGTGCCAGCGGCGGCAGCTTTGATCGAGCTGAGCTTTTTAAACGGACGAAGCCGGCTCGACGTGCCATGTGTTTCTCTGCTGGCTTACGATTCCTGATAACGGTGCGGCGACAAAATTTGACATTACTCCTGGGTAGAGGCAGGTGGTGTGCGGGTCGCGGGTATTGGCCCCAAGCTTGGAGGAAGAATCCATGCTGAAATCGCTGACCCGGCGCGGCGTGGTTGCCGGGTTTGCCGCTTGCGGCGCTGCCCGCCGATCCTGGTCTGCGCCTGCCGCTTTACCGAGTTCTGCCGCACTGCTCGTCGCCGGGCCGGTCGGTGGCCAGGCTGATCAGTGGGCTGACCTGCTGTGCCCGGCCCTCGGCAAGTCGCTGCTGAAGGGCCCTGCACTGGCACGGCAAAACGTGGGCGGAGCTGATGGCGTGACCGGCGCCAACCAGTTCGACGCGCTCGCGACACCTGATGGCAGCAAGGCGCTGCTCGTTCCGGGTTCGGCGGCGCTCTCCTGGCTGACCGGCGACTCCCGGGTGAAATTTGATGCCGGCCGCTGGGTTCCGATTTGGGCCGGGAATGGCTCGGCGGCGCTAGCCAGCCGGGTTCCGCTGGCGCCGGGACAAACGTTGCGGGTTGCGGTCTCCAACGTGGTCGGGCCGGTGCTGGCCGCGTTGTTGGCGTTGGACTTGATGGGCATCGATGTTGTGCCGGTGCCGTTGACGCCCAACGGCGCGCTGCCGGTTAATGACCCGAATGTGGATGCAGTTTTTCTGCATGGCGCAACAGCCCGGAACGCGACCGCCCTGCTTAACGCCAGTGGGATGAGCCTGGCTCTCGGGTTTGGGGCGCTGAGCCCAACCGGCGAGATTACGCGTGATCGGTCGTTTCCGGAGTTGCCGACGGCATTCGAGATGATCGCCCGGACCCGGCCAAAGTCGCAACCTGAGCTGGTCAGCGCGTTGCACGCGGTGACGGCGGCGGTACAGCTCGAGCTGGCGCTCATTCTGCCGCTCATGTCGCCGGCTTCGGTCGTCGCCTGGTGGCGGCAGGCCTGCGGCGCGCTGGCGCAATCGCCGGATTTGCAGGCCGAGGCGGCGCGGATGGGGACGCGGCCAGCCAGTAGCGGCGGCGCGGAGGTGAGCACCGCGGCCATCGTCGCTGACGTGCCGGTCCTGCTTGAGTTGCGGCAGTGGTTGAGCGCGCGCTATCAGTGGCGTCCGGCCTAATTAGGCCGGCGGTGCCGATGATCGACGACCGGCCGATTTTCCATCTCGGCGTATCGTTTCTGGTCAGTTAGAACTCGCGGCCATGCCTCTCTGGGTCGCGGATTGCTCAACGGCTGAGCAGGCCGGCCATGAGCTGTTCATTGATGTCCGCGAGGAAGCCGAAATCCGGCTCGAGCCGCTCCATTTCGTGGAGCAAGGCGAAGCCCAGGTTGACAATCGAGCGGCGCAGCGGCGCCGGGAGTGCATTGGCGGGATCGGTCTGCAGCAACAGAACCGTGCGCCAGAGAAGACGGTTCTCCTCGAGCGCGCGGGTTTGCGCGACATCGCCCTGGCTTTGGCTGGCGCGCAAAGCGATTGATTGACGGCCAAAGATCGCTGCCTCTCGTCCGCGGGGCGAACGATCATTATGATCGACCGAGTGATCCAGTACTGCGGTCACGCCAGACATGCCGAGGCCTCCTCAGCCGAGGACGAACCCCGGAGCACCTCCTCCTCATGGCGGATAATACGCCGCGCGAGTTTCAGGGCAGTGTAGCACTCGCCAGCTTCGGCCGACGCGACCGCACGATCGATGATGTCTTGCGCGAGCGCTGAACTGGTCGCCGATTTGAACGCGGCGGCCAAAGCGCGGGCGGTTTCCAGCCCGCGGATACGTTCCTCATCCGTCCCGATATACGCGGCTTGCAGGGCGAAGTAGAGGCGTCGTGCAGGCGTGTCGGCCGCCTCCGGCCGCATGATCTGCTTTCCAAACAAAAAGCGGGCGTGCGCCGTCAGCTCGATCCGGGCTTTGGTCCGGAACCTGATTGGGGCGCCATTGATGATCATCATTTCACCCTGGCGCAGTTCTAGTACGAGATTGGACATTACCCTTGGCCTCTTGCTCGGGTTTGTTCAGGTTTCTGCGGGCGCAGCGCCTGGTGGCTACGAGGGGCTACTCGAACAGGCTCTGGAGCGTTGCCGGGGCCTGGCTCGCCAGCGGCAAAGTCTCGCCGCCGAGTTGCTGGCGGATCTGCAACGCGCGCAGCCGGGCCGCCTCTTTGCTCAGGTCGGTGTCGATCAGTACGCCCCAACCGCCATTCAGGCGGTCGATCTTGCCGTGGTTGAAAGCGATCGTGGTGTCGAGGAAGCGGGCTTCCGATCCAACCCGACGGAACTGATCGGCGATGCTGGTCTGCAATACCGAGAAAGCGCTGATCCCGGAGGTGCTGGTCAGCGCGAGCTTGGCCGAAGATTGCGCCGATTCAGCGAGGATCGCGCTGAAACTATCTTGCCTGGCTGCTGAGCGGGAAAAGCCGGAACCAATCAGGCCGGCCAAAGTATGGGGCAGGACGCTGCAATCCTCGGCGGAAAGCAGGCTGGTCGCGCCATCCTCGTCATGGATGATCGAGCGCGAGATCCCGGCGACAGGGCCTGTAGTCGAACCGAGCAGGCTCTGTCCACGGAAGCTCGACCCGTCAATCGTGTCGGCGACGTGGGACACTATGCGCTTGTAGGAAGAAATGTAGCAGTCGCGCTCGCTCGACGAGATCCGCGTATCACCGATGCGCTCCAGCAAGCGCCGGGTTTGCACGAGCGAGTCGGAGATGCCCGAGAGCGCGCGCAGTGCGCTGGCAATCAATCCCTTCGCGTGGCTCAACTGGGTGCTGATCGCCAAAAGGGCGCTGATGTCAGCATCCACGTGCCGTGCCAAGGGAACGGGACGATCCACATCGAGCAGACGATCGCCGCTCTCCAGACGCGCCTCGCTTGGAACCATTCGGCCGCGGACCGAAGATACCGTACTGGCGGAGCGGCGCGTCGAACCTAACTGTGCTGGCACCATCAAAGGACAACCCCCTTTAAGCAAGTTCACTAGCCCTGGGGGATGTTTTACGTGTCGACTCTTAACGCAGTCTGAATAAACGGGCCTGAATCTCTCGCCACGCGAACACATTTGTGCATCACCGAGGGAAGCGCTTCGCCGGCCAAATCTGCGCTGTCTCGGAGCAGGCCCGGCGCCTCGATGCGGGGAACCCACGCCGCATAGACATCGAGATGCAACTCGAAATGGGTGACGCCGTGGCGCACTTCGCCCGCTAATCGCCAATCCGCGGACTGGGGAGCCTGGCCGAGCGCCTCCCAGCGCGGCCAGGGCCGGTCACGCCACGCCGCTCCAGGCAGTTCCAGCATCCCGCCCAGCAGGCCACTGGGCGGCCGGCGGCGCAGCAACACCTGACCGGCCGAATCGGCGAGCCAGAAATGCGCGCCATAGCGAAGCGGCCGCTTTGGTTTCGGCGCCTTGCGCGGCAGTTCCGCCGCCAGCCCGGCGGCTTGACCAGCACAGGCGCCGCGCCACGGGCAAAGGGCGCAGGTGGGCGCGCGAGGCGTGCAGATCGTCGCGCCGAGATCGAACAACGCCTGGGTGAAGTCCGCGGGTTGCGCCCGCGCGGCCGGGTCGTCGCCAAGCCGGCTGGCCGCATCGGCGATTTCCGCCCTGGCGCCGGGCAGCGAAGCAGTCACGGCGAAGATGCGGGCGGCCACGCGCTCCACGTTCCCGTCCACCGGCACGGCCGGGACGCCGAACGCGATACTGGCCACCGCGGCGGCCGTGTAGGCGCCGACCCCAGGCAGCGCGCGCAGCCCGGCTATATCCATGGGAAAGCCGCCAAGCTGCGCCACGACCTGGGCGCAGGCGTGCAGGTTGCGGGCGCGCGCGTAATAACCAAGACCCGCCCATGCCTCCATCACCTCGGCCTCTGGCGCCGCCGCAAGCGCTTGCACGCCCGGGAAGCGGCGCAGGAACCGCTCGTAATACGGCACGACCGCGGTCACCGTCGTCTGCTGCAGCATGATTTCGCTCAGCCAAACGTGATATGGGTCCGGACATTCGCCGGGCTGCGCGCGCCACGGCATGGCCCGGCGGTGGC
>CBDIBE010000010.1:0-347500 GCA_965276815.1 Acetobacteraceae bacterium
GCGAGAAGGCCGGCGCCGCGGTGGCGGCGGGGCTGATCCCGGTCATTTGCGTCGGCGAGACCGAGCAGCAGCGGATGGCAGGGGCGGCCGAGACGGTGGTCGCCGCGCAGGTGGATGGCAGCGTGCCGGCCGACTTTGCGGGGGTGGTCGCTTACGAGCCGATCTGGGCCATCGGCACCGGACGCACGCCGACCGAGGAGGAGATCGTGGAGATGCACCGCTGCATCCGCGAGCAATTGCAGAGCACGGTGGGCCCGGCGGGCGAGACGGTTCGGATCCTGTATGGCGGTTCGGTGAAGCCCGGCAGCGCGTCGGCGATTCTGACGCTGCCGGGTGTTGGCGGGGTGCTGGTGGGGGGAGCGAGCCTGGTCGCGGCGGATTTTCTGGCGATCGCGCGGGCTGCTGCTGGTTAGAAGCCTAGTTCGCTATGGGAGCCGATGCGGGCACGGACTACAGAGCTATCGGCCATCTCAACCTCCTATCGGCTACATTGCAGCTCAGAAGAGCACTGCTTTGCAACCCAGCGGCGCCGGGTCTAGAAGGCGCGGCATGACCACTGTCCTGCTCATCGTCCACCTGTTCGTGACCATCGCCCTGATCGGCGTCGTGCTGATTCAGCGCAGCGAGGGCGGCGGGCTGGGTATCGGCACGTCGCAGGGCATGGGCGGGTTCATGTCCGGGCGCGGCACGACCAACCTGCTGACCCGGACGACTGCCGTGCTGGGGACGGCGTTCTTCGCGATCTCGCTCACGCTGGCCCTGATGAACCGCGGCACAGTCGGCGCGGGCCGCTCGCTGCTCGACAATCCGCCGCCGCTCGGCGCCGCCGCGCCGCCTCCGGCGGGCGCCCTGCCCGGCGGGCTGACGGTGCCCAGCACCGAACCCGCCGCGCCCTCGACCGGCGCCGCCGCGCCCGCTCCGGCCCCCGCGCCGCGGGCGCCTTCCGTTCCGACGAACTGATCTGCGATAACCGGGGTTCCCGGACTCGGACGCCCCAGTGTATCAGGGGCGCCCATGACGCGGTTTGTTTTCATTACCGGCGGCGTGGTCTCCTCGTTGGGCAAAGGCGTGGCCTCCGCGGCGCTCGGCGCATTGCTGCAGGCGCGCGGCTACGCCGTGCGGCTGCGCAAGCTCGACCCCTATCTGAACGTCGATCCGGGGACCATGAGCCCCACCCAGCACGGCGAGGTGTTCGTCACCGATGACGGCGCCGAGACCGACCTCGACCTCGGCCATTACGAGCGGTTCACCGGCGTGCACGCGCGCCAGTCCGACAACGCGACCACCGGGCGCATCTACTCCGAAGTGATCGCCAAGGAGCGCCGCGGCGACTATCTGGGCGCCACCGTCCAGGTGATCCCGCATATCACCGACGCGCTGAAGGAGGCGATCACCAGGGACCTCGACGACATCGACTTCGCGCTGATCGAGATCGGCGGCACGGTCGGCGACATCGAGGGCCTGCCTTTCCTGGAGGCGATCCGCCAGCTCGGCAACGAGCTCGGTTCGGCGCAGACCATGTTCGTGCACCTCACCCTGGTGCCCTACATCCCGAGCGCCGGCGAGCTGAAGACCAAGCCGACCCAGCATTCGGTCAAGGAGCTGCAGAATTCCGGCATCCAGCCCGACATGCTGCTGTGCCGCTGCGACCGGCAGATCCCGGAAGGCGAGCGGCGCAAGATCGCCAATTTCTGCAACGTCCGCCAGCAGGCGGTGATCGCCGCGCTAGACGTCGACACGATCTACGCCGTGCCAATCAGCTACCACGAGGAGGGCATGGACCGCGAAGTGCTGCGGCATTTCGGCCTGCCGTTCGAGACCACGCCGGACCTTTCGCCTTGGCAGCGCATCGTCGACATCGTGCGCGCCCCGGAGGGGCACGTGCGGATCGCCGTGGTCGGCAAATACACCAGCCTGCTCGATAGTTATAAGAGCCTGGCCGAGGCGCTGACCCATGGCGGCGTCGCCAACCGGGTGCGGGTCGAGCTCGACTGGGTGGACAGCCAGGTGTTCGAGACGCCCGACGCGGTGTCACGACTGGAAGGGGTGCATGGCATCCTGGTCCCCGGCGGCTTCGGCGAGCGGGGCACGCCGGGGATGATCGCCGCCGTGCAGTTCGCGCGCGAGCGGCGGGTGCCGTTCTTCGGCATCTGCTTTGGGATGCAAATGGCGGTCATCGAGTGTGCGCGGAACATGGCGGGGCTTGCGGATGCGTCCAGCAGCGAGTTCGGCCCGTGCGATACGCCTGTGGTCGGCCTGCTGACCGAGTGGGCACGCGGCAACGAGGTCGAGTATCGTAAATCGGGCGGCGATCTCGGGGGGACGATGCGGCTCGGCGCCTACCCGGCTGAGCTCGCCGAGGACTCGCTGATCGCCGGGCTGTACGGTGCGACGCGGATCCAGGAGCGGCATCGGCACCGCTACGAGGTGAACGTCAATTACCGCAGCTTCCTCGAACAGACTGGGCTGCGCTTCGCCGGCATGTCGCCGGACGGGGTGCTGCCGGAGACGATCGAGCTGCCGGGGCATCCGTGGTTCATCGGCGTGCAGTATCATCCGGAGCTGAAGTCCAAACCGCTGGACCCGCATCCGCTGTTCGCCGGGTTCATCGCGGCCACGGTCAGGCAGTCCCGCCTTGTCTGAGCAGCGCGTGGTCCAGGTGGGCGATTTGGCGATCGGCAACGAGCTGCCGTTCGTGCTGATCGCCGGTCCATGCCAGATCGAGTCGGAGGCGCATGCCTTCGAGATGGCGGACGCGCTGCGCTCGATGGCGCGGCAGGCGGGGGTGGGGCTGATCTACAAGAGCAGTTTTGATAAGGCGAACCGGACGAGCGGCCAGTCGGCCCGCGGGGTCGGCCTTGCGCAGGGCCTCGCAATCCTGGCCGCGGTACGCGAGCGCTTCGGGCTACCCGTGCTGACCGACGTACACGGGTCCGAGCAGTGCGGCCCGGCGGCCGAGGCGGTCGACGTCCTGCAAATCCCGGCCTTCCTGTGCCGGCAGACCGATCTGCTTGTCGCCGCGGGGGAGACGGGGCGGACCATCAATGTCAAAAAGGGCCAGTTCCTCGCGCCGTGGGACATGGCGAACGTGGCCGCCAAGATCGCCGGCACCGGCAATGAGAACATCCTGCTCACCGAGCGCGGGGCGAGCTTCGGCTACAATACGCTGGTCTCGGATTTCCGGTCGCTGCCGATCATGGCGCGAACGGGCTACCCGGTGGTGTTCGACGTGACCCATTCGGTGCAGCAGCCCGGCGGCCAGGGAACGACGTCGGGCGGCCAGCGCGAGTTCGCCCCGGTGCTGGCCCGCGCGGCCGCCGCAGTGGGCGTGGCGGCGCTGTTCATCGAGACGCATCAAGACCCAGACCACGCGCCGAGCGACGGGCCGAACATGATCAAGCTGCGCGAGATGCCGGCGCTGATTGCCCGGCTGCAGGCGCTGGACGCATTGACGAAGGACGGTCGATCCGAACCGGGAACAAACTTGTGACCCCCCGATGGCCCGCGTTAAGGTAATCTTACGTCCTTGCAATGTATGAGGCGACGACGTGAGACGGACCCATCTTGTGGCAGTGACCCTGCTGCTGCTGGCTAGTGCGGGCGTTCAGACGGCGCAAGCGTTGATACCGCCGATGCAAGCGGCTTGTTATTTGCCGGAGAACCAGGGCTGCCGGCTGCTCAACTCGTATGACTGCGACACCAATCACGGCAACTGGCATCCCGGTGAGGCCTGTCCGCCGGCACATCCGGCCGCAGGTTAGGCGACGGTCACCGGGACGCGGTGCCAGGCGGTGCATAGATAGCCCTTGAAGTTCCAGACCTCGTCCGGCGTTGCCGGCTGGGTTTGGCCGGTGCTGTCCCAGGCGCGGGCGGCGAGTTCGTGCTCGCCCCTCCCGAGGTCGAGTGCTGCGTCCCAGAACGTCCAGCTCCAGGGCGCGGCCGGGTCGGCGTGCAGCCCGGCTTGCACCCAAGTGCGGCCGCCGTCGCCGGAGACGTCCACGCGGGCAATGCGCCGATTGGCCGTAATCGCGTAGCCGCGCACCGTGTTGCGCCCAGCTGCGAGCTTGGCGTGGCGGGCCGGCTCGCAAATTGCGGCATTCAGCGGCATCTCATCAATCGTGATGCCGGCATCGAGGTCGGCCGTTTCCTTGCTCAGGTGCGGCGGGAATAGCTTGTAGTCCTTGCGCTGCACCGGGGCGTCGGCGGGGCTATCGCGCACTTCGATCGCGGCCAGCCACTTGGCGCTGCGCACCCCAGCATAGCCCGGAACCAAGGCGCGCAGCGGAAACCCATGTTCCGGCCGTAACGGCGCGCCATTCATCGTGTAGGCCAGCAGCACCTCGGGCGCCAGCGCCTTGGCGAGCGGGATCGAGACTGCGTAGCGGAAGGTCTGGCCGTCGGTCGTCATATCGTCCAGCGCCGAGAAGGCGACGTGCAGCCCGGCGCCCTCATCCACCCCGGCCGCGCGCAGCACGTCCGCAAGTGCCGCGCCGGTCCATGACGCGTTGCCGATCGCCCCGGGGCCCCACGGATCGCCCGCGACCTGGCGAACCGCGAGCATGTCGGACCGCCGATTGCCGGCGCATTGCAGCACCGAAGTGACCGTCTTAGCCTCGAACCGCGATTTCAGCGCGTCGAGCGACAGGTCGAGCTTCTGCGCGACCCGGCCAACCACGGCGAGACGATGCCCGGCTTCCTCGACCCTGGGGACGTCGCCGTGGCAACGGACGTAGAAGTCGCTCCAGGCGGTGATGAAGTGCCCACGCAGCCGCGCCAGGGGCGGTTCCGCGTTAAGCGGCTGCGTCGTATGCATGATGAGGTTGGTCATGGCCTCCCCGACGTCTCGTTTTGCCAAAACGCGCGCTCCTCGGCACATTTCCCGGCTGTCCGGACGATAGCTCGCCGCTTGGCGGCCAGCGCCCCGGATGATAGGCACCGCGGCGGACAACCATCCGGGACCCCAATGAGCGCCATAGCCGACATCATCGCCCGCGAGATCCTCGATAGCCGGGGCAACCCGACGGTGGAGGCCGAGGTGGTGCTCGACACCGGCGCCAGCGGCCGTGCCGCGGTCCCCTCCGGCGCCAGCACCGGCGCGCATGAGGCGGTCGAGCTGCGCGACGGCGACAAGACGCGCTACGGCGGCAAGGGCGTCCTGCAGGCCTGCGCCAATATCGAGGGCGAGATCTTCGACGCGATCGGCGGTATGGACGCCTCCGAGCAGCTCAAGCTCGACAACATCATGATCGACCTCGACGGCACGCCGAACAAGTCGCGCCTTGGCGCCAACGCGATCCTGGCCGTGTCGCTCGCAGTGGCCAAGGCGTCGGCCGACGATATCGGGGCGCCGCTCTACCGTTATGTCGGCGGCGTGTTCGCCCGCACGCTGCCGGTGCCGATGATGAACATCCTCAACGGCGGCAAGCACGCGGATAATCCGATCGACGTGCAGGAGTTCATGATCCAGCCAGTCGGGGCCGCCACCTTTGCCGACGCGGTGCGCATGGGCTCCGAGATCTTCCAGGCGCTGAAGAAGCAGCTGCATGACGCCGGGCACAACACCAATGTCGGCGACGAGGGCGGGTTCGCGCCGAACCTGAATTCGGCCGAGGAGGCGCTGGCGTTCATCAGCCGCGCCTGCGACCAGGCCGGCTACCGGCCCGGCGAGGACGTGACCTTCGCGCTGGATTGCGCCAGCACCGAGTTCTTCAGCGGCGGCGAATACCGGCTCGAGGGCGAGGGCAAGCGCTTCGACGCGGCGGGGATGGTGGATTACCTGGTAGGGTTGTGCGGCCGGTTCCCGATCGTCTCGATCGAGGATGGCTGCGCGGAGGACGATTGGGCCGGCTGGAAGCATATGAACGATGTGCTCGGCAAGCGGATCCAGCTCGTCGGCGACGATCTGTTCGTCACCAACACCGAGCGGCTGCGGCGCGGCATCGCCGAGGGGTCGGCGAACTCGATCCTGGTCAAGGTCAACCAGATCGGCACGCTCTCCGAGTCGCTCGAGGCGATCGAGCTGGCGCAGCGGGCCGGGTTCAGCACGGTGATGAGCCATCGCTCTGGCGAGACCGAGGACAGCACGATCGCCGACCTCGCGGTGGCCAGCAATTGCGGGCAGATCAAGACCGGAAGCCTCGCCCGCAGCGACCGGACCGCGAAATATAACCAGCTCATCCGCATCGAATCGGAGCTGGGCCCCTCCGCCCGCTATGCCGGCCGGACGATTCTGCACCGATAACAAGTGCATAAGGGCCGGAGTTTGTGTAGAATCGGCGTAGGACTCGGAGGAGCGCGCGATGGCGCTAGGGCTGATGGTTCGGCGTGGGTTGCAGGCGGCGATGCTGCCGGCGCTATTCTTGTCCCTCGTCGCCTACTTCCTCTGGAACGCCAGCCAGGGCGAACGGGGTTTGCAGGCCTATGCGCAACGCCAGGAACAGTTGCAGGCAGCTGACGCCGAGCTGGCGCGGGTGACGCTAGAGCAGACGCAGTGGGAGCACCGCGTCGCCGGGTTGCGCTCGCAGCACCTGGATCCTGATACGTTGGACGAGCGGGCAAGGGCGATGCTGAACGTGGCGGACCCGGCGGACATCGTCATCATGTACGGGCCGGGAAAGAAGCTGTTCTAAACCTAGCCGTGCCCGTCATGCCGCGAGGTTGATCGGCAGCGGTGACCCGCCGCGCAGCACGGCTTCGACCTCGGGCATGTAGGCTCCGTTCTCGGCATGCAGGACGACCGGCGCGTTGACCCGATCGGGCCGGCTGTCGCCGAGCCAGCCCGTCAGGATCACCAGCTTCGGTGCCCGATCGGCTCTCGGCAGCAATGGCGTTTGATCGATGCCGCCCAGGCTGAAAAAGTTCATTGCCGAGATGGCACGAGGAACTTGCACTGCCGGCAAAATCAAGGTCAGGCTGCCGCCAGAGCGCAGCGTTCGCCGTAGCGCGGCGATCCAGCCCTCCAAGCCCGGACTGGTAGCCTGCTTGGCGAGTTGCCGCCGGGCATTGGGCGAGGGGGTCGAGGCCGGGTCATGCCATGGCGGGTTGGCGAAAGCGTGGTCGAACTCGCCCGCCGGGGCTTGCAGGATCGACGAAGTGAGGATCGCCAGGCCGGAAAACCCGTTCAGCTTGATGTTCCGTCGCGCGAGCTCGGCCATCGCGGAGTCAACCTCCACGCCGACCCCGCTAATGCCTGGAACGCGCGCCGCCAGACACATCAGCCCGGACCCCGCGCCGGTGCCGCCTTCCAGCACATGTTGCCCCGCGCCCGCGGGTATGCTCGCAGCAAGCAGGACAGGCTCGATGCCCGTTCGATAGCCAGCGGCCGGTTGCAGATATTGCAACCGTCCACCGAGAAGATACCCAGCAGTTTCTTGCACGCTGACGCTTCCTTACCGCCGCTGTAATCCCCCTTGGTATAGCGTCTCGAAAAAGTGAAGGTTAGCCCATAAAATGACACTCTGACGCAAAGTTGCGTTTTACGTCTCCCCTGCCTCTCGCAAGACACGTTTCGCACGGGATTCGTCATCGGTGGAGACGGCCAAGCGGCGGGGTATGGCCCCGATACTGCCCTCGACGGCGCTTACGTGCTGATCGAGCAAAACGCAGTCGATGCCGGCGTCGCGTAATAGCGCAGCCAGGAAGTTGAGATGCACGAGATTGTTGGAAGTGGCGACGGTCCGCATGCTGGCTTTCGGTGGCGTATGTTCTTATTCAGTTGGCGTGGAGCTTAGCTTGACCCTTTTTCCACCCCGCCGATATGGTGGCGCGGCGTGCCGGTGCCCGTGCCGCGCCCGGGAAGGCCGGGTTCGGTGAGTGCAAGGCCCCGCACGACCGGGAGTCCTCATTGGCCAATGTGATCACGAACTTAGAGCCGCTTGAAGCGGCCGCGAACTCTGATGCCCTGTCCCGGCTGGCGGCGTTGGTCGGCGCCGATATCGTTGCCTGCAATCGCACCATCGTGGCCAAGATGGACAGTCCGGTGGCGCTCATCCCGCAGCTTGCGGCGCACATCGTCGCGGCGGGGGGCAAGCGGCTGCGGCCGTTGCTCACGCTCGCCGCCGCGCGGATGTGCGGCTACGCCGGGACAAGGCATATCGAGCTGGCGGCCTGTGTCGAATTCATCCATACCGCGACGCTGCTGCATGACGATGTCGTTGACGAAAGTTTGCTGCGGCGCGGGCTGTCCAGCGCGAACTCGGTTTTCGGCAACAAGGCCTCCGTGCTGGTGGGGGATTTCCTGTTTGCGCGAGCGTTCCAACTGATGGTGGGGGACGGCTCGCTCGCCGTGCTGGCGATCCTGTCGAAGGCGGCGGCGACGATTGCGGAGGGCGAGGTCTATCAATTGGTGATCCAGAACGATCTGGCCACTTCGGAAGAGCAATATCTGGAGATGATCCGCGGCAAGACGGCAGCGCTGTTTTCGGCCGCCTGCGAGGTCGGCGCCGTGGTGGCGGACCGCCCGCAGAGCGACTGGGCCGCGCTCGCCGCGTATGGCGACAATCTCGGCATCGCCTTCCAACTCGTCGACGACGCGCTCGATTACGCGGCCGACCAATCCAAGCTGGGCAAGACGGTCGGCGACGACTTCCGCGAGGGCAAGATCACCATGCCGGTGTTGACGGCCTATCATGCTGGCGACGCCGAGGCGCGGGAATTTTGGGTGCGCACGATCGAGGCGAGCAGCCAGCAGGATTCGGACCTCGACCACGCGCTGCGGCTGATCGAGCGCAGCGGGGCGATCCGCATCACGCTCGATCATGCGGCGGCGTTTGCCGAGCGCGCGAAAGCCGCGCTGGCGCCGTTCCCGCCGGGTCCGTTCCGCGACGCGCTGGCCGATGTCGCGGATTACACGGTCAGCCGCGTGAGCTGAAGCTCATCGGCGGATCAGCGCGGAGCCGACCGGGCGGCGATGTTCCCAGCCGGCGCGCTCGAGTTCCGGCGTTGGCTGCTCTTCGAGCGGATAGCCCAAGCAGACATATCCGATGAACATCCAATCTGTCGGGACGTCCAAGGCGGCGGCAAGGGCAGCCGGGTCGAGGATCGAAACCCAGCCGAGCCCCAAGCCGCGCGCCCGGGCGGCCAGCCAGAGCGTGTGCACGGCCAGCACGGCGGAGTAGGCGGCCGTCTCCGGCATTGTCAGCCGTCCTAGCCGATGCCCCTGCTCCGGATCGGGCTCGCAGAACACGGCGATGTGGCAGGGCGCCTCGTCGAGCCCGGCTAGCTTCAGGCGGGCGTACAGCGCGCGCTGACCGCCAGCATAGCAAGCGAGCGCCTCGGCGTTGCAGGCGGCAAAATTGGCCCGCACCGCCGCCCGGCGCGCCGGGTCCGCGATGGTCACGAAGCGCCAGGGCTGGCTCAGGCCGACCGAGGGTGCGAGTGCCGCCTGTTCCAGCAAGCAATCGAGCAGGTGCGACGGAACGGGGTCCGGGCGGAAATGCCGTTCGTCGCGCCGCCACCGGAACAGGGTCAGCAGATCAGCGCGGAATTCGTCGCTGAATTGCGGCAAATGCGCTCGCGCGCTACGCCCGGACCACCTCGAGCCGCTCGCGCCGGACCTGCACGGCCAGCTCGTCGAGCGCATGGCCGACCCGGTCGAACATCTCGCCCGCCTCTTCCTCGGTCATGATGATCGGCGGGCTGAAGGCCAGCGTATCGTTCGGCAGGGTCCGGGCGATCACGCCATTCGCCTCGCACAGCTTGCTCAGACGCGCGCCGATCTTGTCCTTGGCGTCGAAGTTGCGCCGCGCTTCGCGGTCGGCCACCAGCTCGATCGCCCCGATCATGCCGACGCCGCGCACCTCGCCGACGAGGTCGTGATCGGCGAAGCGGCGGCGAATTTCCTGCTGCATGAAGCCGCCGACGCGGGTCGCGTGCTCGACCAGGCCCATCTCGTCGTAAATTTTCAGCGTTTCCAGCGCGACCGCGGCCGGCACGGGGTGGCCGGAATAGGTAAAGCCGGTGCCGAACGTGCCGATCTTGTGGCTCTCGTCGGCGAGCGCGTTGAACACGCGGTCGTTCACCATCACCGCCGAGATCGGCAGGTAGGAGGAGGAGAGCGCCTTGGCGCAGGTCAGGATGTCCGGGTCGATGTTGAAGGTCTGCGAGCCCCAGTAATTACCAGTGCGGCCGAACCCGCAGATCACCTCGTCGGCGACGAACAGCACGTCGTATTTCCGCAGCACTTCCTGAATCTTTTCGAAGTAGCCGCGCGGCGGCACGATCACGCCGCCGGCGCCCATCACCGGCTCGGCGAACATGGCGGCGACCGTGTCCGGCCCTTCGGCCAGGATCAGTTTTTCCAGCTCATCGGCGCAGCGCGTGGCGAAAGCCTCCTCGCTCTCGCCGGCCTCGGCGCCGTGATAATGGTGCGGCGTCATCGTGTGGACGAAGCCAGGCAGCGGGATGTCGAAGCTACGATGATTGTAAGGCAAGCCGGTCAACGACCCGGCGGCGATGGTGATCCCGTGATAGCCCTTCAGGCGGCCGATGATCTTCTTCTTCGCGGTCCGGCCCAGCGCATTGTTGAAATACCAGATCATCTTGATCGCGGTGTCGTTCGCCTCGGAACCGGAATTGGCGAAGAACACCTTGCTCATCGGCACCGGCGCACGGGCGAGCAGCGCCTCGCTGAGATCGATCAGCGGCTCGTGCGATTTGGCGGTGAAGGCGTGGTAGAAGGGCAGCTTGCGCATCTGGTCGTAGGCTGCCTTGGCGAGGCGCTCATTGCTGAAGCCGAGGCTCGCGCACCACAGCCCGGCCACGCTCTCGATGTAGTCTTTGCCGGAATCGTCGAACACGCGCACGCCTTCGCCGCGCGTGATGATCATCGGCCCCTGTTCCATATGCGCCCGAAGGTCGGTGTACGGGTGCAGAACGTTGGCGACGTCGCGGGCAGCGGCGGAATTGGGCCGGATCGAGTTCATCGGGGGAACCTTCTGCAGAGTTCTCGCTAGCTTATTCCTTTTATACGCCGGCTTGGAACCCGCGGAATTGAATAGGCGCTAGAACGGAGGCCCATAAGGCCCAGGTCCGAACGGTCCCCAGGGGCCCCAATCCCAGGCCGCGTCCTGGTTGAGCTGCGCCGCCAGCATCTGGTCATTGACGATTTGCCGGTTCAGCACCTCTTGCCGGTACCGCCCGAAAGCCGCCTCGTTGCCGAAATAGACGCAGGCACAGACGAGCGGGTCGGCAAAGATATAGACGAACTGGCTGCCGCGGGCGCGCCGGACGAACCGGTCTGGCGGCAGATTGCGCAGCATCGCCTGCCGGGCCGGCGTATTGGCCGGCTGGGCCGTGAACCCGGCCGCGTCGAGTAGGTCCTCTCGGTTCGAGACGACCTGCTGCGGGCTGGCGCAGGCGGATAGCAGAGCTGCCAATGCCAGCAATGAGACGCGAACCGACATTTTGACCTCTTTCCTGAAATACCGAGCTAAGCTTCTGCGGCGGCCTTGCGTTCGGCCGCTTCCTCGGCGGAGGCGACGCCGCCGTGGGCGGCGGACCAAGCCACCGGGTTCTCCAGGAACCGGCGGACCTCGGCCAGCGCGGACTCCTCGAAATAGGGCCGGTCGCGGCAGGCCTCGAGCACGTCCCACCAGGTGCAGAGGTGGTGCAGCGTGATGTCCATTTTGGCCAGCGTCTCGAAGCTGCCGGGGAAGACGCCGTAGAAGAACACCACGAAGGCGTGGTTGACGATCGCGCCGGCGTCCCGCAGCGACTGGGCGAAGCGGATCTTCGATTGGCCGTCCGTTGTCAGGTCTTCGACCAGCAGGGTGCGCAAGCCCTCGGGCACGTCGCCCTCGATTAGCGCGTTGCGGCCGAAGCCTTTCGGCTTTTTGCGCACATAGGCCATCGGCGTCATCATGCGGTCGGCGATCCAGGCGGCGAACGGGATACCGGCGGTCTCGCCGCCAGCCACAGCCTCGATCGACTCGTAGCCGACGTGCCGGCCGATCTTCTCGGCCGCCAACTCGCAGATGCGGGCGCGGGCGCGGGGAAAGTAGATGATCTTACGCACGTCGATATAGACCGGCGATTTCCAGCCCGAGGTGAAGGTGTAGGGCTCCTCCGGGCGGAAGTTGACCGCCTTGATCTCAAGCAGGATGCGCGCCGTGGTCAGCGCCGCGTCCCGGTCCCAACTCGTCATATGATCTGCCGACATGGCCCGCCTCCCTTGCTGTCCTAGACCGGCGCGCGCCGAGCGTCCATGCTGCGCGCATCGAGGGAAGGCCCATGGGACGCACCTACAAAATTGCGGCAGTGCCCGGCGACGGGATCGGCAAGGAGACGGTGCCCGAGGGGTTGCGCGTGCTCGAGGCCGCGGCGACGCGGTTTGGCTTCACCCTCCAAACCACGGACTACGACTGGTCGTGCGAACGCTACAAGAAGCTCGGCGCCATGATGCCCGAGGATGGGCTCGACCAGCTTGGCCAGCACGACGCGGTTTTCCTCGGCGCCGTCGGCTGGCCGGACGTGCCGGATCACATCTCGCTCTGGGGCCTGCTGATCCCGATCCGGCGCGGCTTCGACCAATATGCCAGCGTGCGGCCGTGCAAGCTGATGCCGGGTGCGCGCACGCCGCTGGCCGGGCGGACCGAGAAGGACATCGACTTCTACGTGGTCCGCGAGAATACGGAGGGCGAGTATTCCAGCCTTGGCGGCCGGCTGTTCGAGGGCACGGACCGCGAGTTCGCGACCCAGCAGACCGTGTTCACCCGGCACGGAACCGACCGCATCCTGCGCTACGCCTTCGAACTGGCGCGCAAGCGGCCCCGGCAGAAAGTGACCTCGGCGACGAAATCGAACGGCATCACGATCACGATGCCGTATTGGGATGAGCGTTTCGCCGCGATGGCGAAGCAATATCCGGACATCACGACCGACCAGTTCCACATCGACATCCTCTGTGCGCATTTCGTGCAGCATCCCGATTGGTTCGACGTGGTGGTCGGCAGCAACCTGTTCGGCGACATCCTCAGCGACCTCGGCCCGGCGGTGGCCGGCAGCATCGGCATCGCGCCCAGCGCCAACATCAACCCAGAGCGGCTGCATCCCAGCATGTTCGAGCCCGTGCATGGCTCGGCCCCCGACATCGCCGGCAAGAGAATCTGCAACCCGATCGGGCAAGTCTGGTCGGGGGCGATGATGCTCGAGCATCTCGGCGAGTCCGCGGCCGCCGCGGCGGTGACGGACGCGATCGAGTCGCTGCTGCGCGAGGGCGGCCCGCGGACGCGCGACATGGGCGGGCAGGCAGGGACCGAGGAGGTCGGCAAAGCCCTGGCCGAGATCGTCGCTTCAGGGTAACTTGTCGCCTGGTGGTGCTGCGCCCAGATCGGTGTAGCGCGGGTTTAAGGGGTTTAGCGGTGGTCCGAGAGGTCAGTGTGATTGCGCGGCGGTGCGAGCGCGCCGTCATTACCGCATATCGGGAGCTACGCAGCCACGGCAACGCCGATCTCGACGCGTTCCGCGCCTGCACCACGCTCTACCGCATCCATCATCCGGAGGCGTCGCTGAACGAGGCGCGTCGGCTGGTGGCGGAGTGGATCGACCATCACGTGGTCCAGGCCAAGACCGGCCCGACTCCTGGCTGCGACTGCGACTAGGCCGTAGCCCACTCGATCGCCGCTCGGGCCAGCGCGTCGATCGTATCCACCAGCGGAACGTCGAGCTCCTGCCAGGGCCCGGCCTGGATGCCGAGGGGGATCTCGGTGCAGCCGAGCACGATGGCCTTGGCCCCTCGATCCCGGAGGAGGCCGGCCGCTTGGGCGAGCGGCGCATAGGCGTCGGCGACCCGGTTGGCCTTGACGGCCTCGATCGCCGGCGTGACCAGCCGTGCCATATCCGCCGCATCCGGCTGGATAGACGGCCAGCCGAGTGCTCCGAGCCGGTCCTGATAGAGCCGCATCGCAAGGGTCGCGGCGGTGCCCATGACCCCGATCCGGCCGGGCGCGACCTCCTGCCGCCGCAGGTCTTCCGCCGCCGCATCGATGATGTGCAGGATGGGCAGCTTCGTCGCCGCACGCATGCCGTCGACCCAGCCATGCGCGGTGTTGCAGGGTATCGCGACCGCGCCGCAGCCGGCGTTCTCCAGCCCATGTAGCCCGTGCACCAGCCAGGGCAGCGGATCGGGCCCAGTGCCCAGCCGCGCCGCATTGCGGTCTGGAACGCGCGGGTCGGACCACAGGATGGCGGGGATATGGTCCTGATCGCGCTTTGCCGGCGTCAGCAGGGTCAGGCGCAGCATGAAATGTGCTGACGCGAGCGGGCCCATGCCGCCCAGCACGCCGAGGATCTTGCCGGAGCCCGGCGGGATTTCGCTCATAAGCCGACTCTTGACCCGGCGCCGGCCCGGCCGCAAGCACCTCCGATGTTCGACCTGCAAGGCCATCGGGGCGCGCGCGGCCTGTTCGCGGAAAACACCATGGCGGGCTTCGTGGCCGCTATGCGTCTGGGGGTGGTCAGCTTCGAGCTGGACGTAGGCGTGACGCGGGACGGGATGCCGGTGGTGCACCACGATCCGCGGCTAAACCCGGACATCACGCGCGGGCCGGACGGCGCATGGCTCGAGGGGCAAGGACCGCTGTTGCGGGAACTGACCCTAGCGGAGCTGGCCGGGTTTGATGTGGGACGCATCCGGCCGGGGACGGCGTATGCGGCGCGCTTTTCTACCGGTGCGCCGAGCGACCGGGAACGGATCCCGACCCTGGCGCAGGTGCTGGAGCTCGACGCGCGGTTCAATATCGAGCTGAAGTTGCTGCCGACGCAGCCGGGGTGGACGATCTCCGCCGAGGAGATGGCCGACCGCGTGCTGCACGTGATCTACGGGACTGGCGCGGTCGACCGGGTCACCGTGCAATCCTTCGATTGGCGGGCGCCCCGGCACGTCCGCCGGACCCGGCCGAATATACGCCGCGGTTGGCTGACCGAGGCCGAGACGGTGCGCGACGCCCGGCTGTGGCGGGGCGACGAGCTTGCGTCCTCGGCGATGGAGGACGTGCCTGCGGCGATTGCGGCCGAAGGAGGCGGGACTTGGACGCCGTTCTTCACCGAATTGACCGAAGGGCTGCTGGCCCGGGCGCATGGGCTGGGCCTGAAGGTCATTCCTTGGACGGTGAATGAGATTTCCGACATGCGCCGGCTGATCCGCTGGGGGGTCGATGGGTTGATCAGCGATTGGCCGGATCGGGGGCTGGAGGTTTTGGGCGAGAGACCCTCACCCAACCCTCTCCCGGTGGGGCCCTCCGGGAGAGGGTTGGGGTGAGGGGCTTACCGGCCGCGGGCTTTGCGGGCGGCGTAGCGGGCGTCGCGGGCAGCTTTGCGTTCGGTGCGGATCTGCTCGTCGCGAGCGGCAGCCTCGGCGGCGCGGCGAGCGGATTCGGCGGCTTCGGCCTCCTTGCGCGCGGCCGTCTCGGTGGCGATGCGCATCTCCTCCTCCCCCTTGAGCCGCTGGCGCTCGGCGGCGCGCTGCTCGCGCGCTTCGGCGACGGCGCGGCGCGCTTCTTGCCTGGCCTTGACGGCCGGGTCATCGCTGGAGGGACGCTTGCGGAAGTTTTCGAGAAGGGCTTTTTTCGCGTCGGCGGCGGCCGTCGCGCGGTCCTTGAATGTGCTGCCCTTGAAGGCGGCCATAATTCATCCTCTAGTCGAGATAAGGTCGAACGAGCGGCGGCAGCTCGGCCGGCTCGCACTGGTGATTTAGTATCCGATTGTGGAATTGGCTAGGCTTAGCGCTGGTCGGGGCCGGCCTCCAGCAAAGCGAGGTTTTGCTGGGCGAGGTCGCCGGTGGCGCTGTCGGGGGCGAGCGAGATCGCGCGCTGCCAATCGTCGCGCGCCCCGTCCCAATCGCCGCTGCGCTGGCGTAGGATGCCGCGCTCCAGGAACGCGTCCGGGTTCTCGGGGTCCTGGGCGAAGGCGCGATCGACATCGTCTTGTGCCTGTTCGAGATCGCCCAGCAGCCGCCAGGCCGAGGCCCGCAGGACCAGCGCGTCGACCCTTGTCGGGTCGAGTTCGAGCGCGTGGCCTAGATCATCGGCTGCATCGCGGTAACGCTGGAGGCTCAACGCCGCGATGGCGCGGTCGATCAACAGGTCCGGGTCGTCCTGCGTCAGCGCCAGGGCGCGCGTCGACGAGCCGAAGGCGCGATCGGGCGCGTTGGCCATCATCCAGGCCTGGGCGGCCTGTCCGAGCACCGCGGCGCGGGAGGACGGCGGGGCGTTGCTGCGGGCGGCGAGCTTGTCGAGCATGTCGGCGCCGTGTTCGGGGTCGCCGAGGGCGATCTGCGACAGGGCATGGCAATGGACGGCGCCGTCGCCGCCGCCACGATCCTCCCAGGCGTCGGCGAAGTCGAGCGCCCCCGAGGGGTCGGCGTTAAGCATCGACAGGCACTTGTCGTAGTCGTCACCCTCGGCGATACGCGGAGGCAGCGGCGGAATCGGCAAGAGGTCGTCTTCCGCCGTTTCGGCGTCGGCGGCGGGTTGGCTATACCACCATAGCCCGGTGGCCCCGACGGTGAGCGCAAGCACCGCCGCCACGCCTAGGGCGATCAATCTTCGACTCGGCATAACTGATACAGTTTAACAAAGAGACCGGGAACCAGCAAACCATCGAGGGTATGAGGAAAGCGTGGGGCAGCTTCTCATTTTCGGCTTGGGCTACACGGGCAGCGCGGTCGCGGCGTTGGCGCAGCGCGACGGGTGGCGCGTGGTGGCGACGAGCCGGCAGACGGAGCGCGTCACGCCGCCCCCGGGGGTGGAACTGATCGGCTTCGACGACGCGGCGCGGTTGCTCGACGGCACGACGCACGTGCTGCAGACCGCGCCGCCCGGCGAGGATGGCGACCCGGCGCTGGCCCGGTTCGGGCCCGAGTTGGCGGCGGCGGCGCACTTGCGCTGGGCCGGCCTGCTCTCGACCACAGGCGTGTATGGTGACCGCGGCGGCGCCTGGGTCGACGAGGATAGCGACCCGGCGCCGACCGGCCCGCGCGGCCAGCGCCGGCTCGACGCGGAGCGGCAATGGGCGGCGGCTTTCTCGCGCTGCGCGGTCGATCTGTTCCGGCTGGCCGGCATCTATGGGCCGGGCCGCTCGGCGTTCGACGATCTCCGTGCTGGGCGGGCCCGACGGGTGGACCGACCGGGTCACGAATTCGCCCGGATCCATCGCGACGACATCGCCGCCGCGGTGCTGGCGGCGATGCGGCAGGACCGGCCGCCCGGAGTGCGCGTGCTGAACCTGGCCGATGACGAGCCTTCCGCCTCGGCCGAGGTCGTCGCCGAGGCGGCGCGGCTGCTCGGCGTGCCGGCGCCGAGGCTGATTCCGTTCGACGAGGCGTTCGCGGCGATGTCGCCCATGGGGCGCAGCTTCTGGGCGGAGAACCGCAAGGTCGCCAGCCGTAAGACGCAGGAGCGTCTCGGCCTGCGCTGGAGCTATCCGAACTATCGCGAGGGGCTACGCGGCATTCTCGAGCAGGAGCGCGCCGATGGTGCGGCGGAGTAGCGCTAGGTCCTGCGGGCGGGAGAGGCGGTGGTCGCCGTCTTTGATCAAAGTGACCTGGACGTCCCCGGCCTCGAGCCGCTCGGCAAGCCGGAGCGCGGTCTGCCAGGGCACGTCAGCGTCGCATTGGCCTTGCAGGAGGCGGACCGGGCAGGCGAGGGGGATGGGCCGGTCGAGCAGCATTCGGGTCCGACCCTCTTCGATCAGGCGGAGCGTGACGGGATAGGGATCGCCGTATTCGCTCGGGACCGGCAGCACGCCGTCGCGCCGGAGGGCGGCTTGCTCGGCGGGCGTCATCGCCTCCCACATCAGGGTCTCGGTGAAGTCGGGCGCGGCGGCGATGCCAATCAGCCCAGCCACGCGATCCGGGCGGGCGAGTGCCGCGAGCAGCGCGATCCAGCCGCCCATGCTGGAGCCGATCAGCAGGAGTGGGCCATCGGTCAATCGGTCGATGAGATAGAGCGCGTCCTCGGTCCAGCTTCCGATGGTGCCGTCTTCGAAGCGTCCGCCGCTCTGGCCGTGGCCTGAGTAGTCGAGCCGGAGGCAGGCCAAACCCTGGGCGGCGCAGAATGCCTCGGTGTCGACGGCTTTGGACCCCGTCATGTCGCTTTTGAAGCCAGGCAGGAAGACCACGGTGGGCCCGCGTCCCGGCGTGCGGGCCCAGGCAAGTTCGGTCCCGTCGCCCCGATCGAGACGGCCCTGTTCGGTCACTGGCATCTGGCCTCCTGGCTCTGGTCTCATGGCTCTGGCGCGAATAGCCGCCCGTGTTATAGCGCCGCCATGTTTCTCCCGCCTGGCGCCGTCGTGCTGCAGGTCGTGCCGCGGCTGGAAAGCGGCGGGGTCGAGCGCGGGACCATCGAAATCGTGCAGGCCATTGCGGCTTCCGGCGGCAGGGCGCTGGTGGCGAGCGAGGGCGGCCGGCTGGTCCCTGCGGTGATGCGGGCGGGCGGGCGGCACATCGCGCTGCCTTTGGCGAGCAAGAATCCGGCCTGGATGTGGCGCAATGCCGAGACGCTGACCGAGCTTATCCGGGCGGAGGGGGTGCGGATCGTGCACGCCCGCTCGCGCGCGCCAGCCTGGTCGGCGCTGCTGGCGGCGCAGCGGACCGGCGCGCGCTTCGTCACCACCTATCACGGCGTGTATGACGAGGGCCTGCCGGGCAAGCGGGCCTACAACGCGGTCATGGCGCGGGGCGAACTGGTCATCGCCATCAGCCACTACGTCGAAACCCTGCTGATCAGCCGGCACGGGGTCGATCCCGCCCGCATCAGGGTGATCCCGCGCGGCGTCGACCCGGCGCTGTTCGATCCGGCGCATGTCGAGCCGGACCGGATGGCCAAGCTCGCGGCTGCGTGGCGGCTGCCGGATGCCGGGCCGACGGTCATGCTGCCGGCGCGGCTGTCGCGCTGGAAAGGTCAGGGCGTGCTGATCGACGCGATGGCCCGGTTGCGGCACCACGCCGCAAGCTGCGTGCTGGTGGGTCCGCTCGACGGGCGCGAAGGGTTTGCGCAGGCGCTCGAGCGCCGGGCCGACCGGACCGGTCTCGCGGGCCGGCTGCGCCTGGCCGGGCAATGCGACGACATGCCGGCGGCGCTGATGCTGGCGGACGTGGTGGTATCGGCGTCCACCGAGCCGGAAGGGTTCGGCCGCGCGGTCATCGAAGGCCAGGCCATGGCGCGGCCGGTGATCGCGACCGACCACGGCGGCGCCGCGGAGACGGTCGAGCACGGGGTCACCGGCTGGCGCGTGCCGCCGGGCGACCCAGGCGCGCTGGCCGACGCCATCGATCATGCGCTCGCGCTGAGCCCCGCGGCGCGCGAGGCGCTCGGGGCGCGGGCACGGGAGTCGGTGCTGCAGCGATACACCACGCGGGCCATGCAGGAGGCCACGATCGAGGTGTATCGGGAGTTGCTGTCCTGAGATTGCTGGTCATCAAGCTCGGCGCGCTCGGCGATTTTGTGCAGGGATTCGGCCCGTTCGCGGCGATCCGCGCGCACCACCGAGGGGACGAGATCACGCTGCTGACCACGCCGCCCTTCGCCGGGTTGGCGCGGCAGAGCCCATGGTTCGACCGCGTCGTGGTGGACACCAGGCCGGCTTGGTGGGACGTGCCGGGCCTGTTGCGGCTGCGGCGCGCGCTGCAAGGCTTCGATTTCGTCTATGACCTGCAGACCTCGGGCCGGTCCGGCCGCTACTTTCAGTTGGCGGGGCGGCCCGGCTGGTCCGGCATCGCGCGCGGCGCCTCGCACCCGCATAGCAACCCTGGCCGCAACCGCATGCACACCAGCGAACGCCAGCGCGACCAGCTCGTCGCGGCAGGCATCGCCGGTTTTCCGGAGCCGGACCTGGCTTGGCTGACCGCCGCCGGGCCGGTCCTGGACGCGCCCTACGCGATGCTGGCCCCCGCCGCGGCGCCGCATCGTCCGGCCAAGCGCTGGCCGCCCGAACGTTTCGGCGCGATCGCCCGCTTGTTGCACGCGAGCGGGACGCGCCCGGTGGTGGTGGGCGTGCAGGAGGATGCGGGGCTCGCGGCGACCATTTCCGCGTCTTGCCCGGAGACACTCGATCTCACTGGGCGGACGAATCTCGCGGAACTGGCCGGCGTTGCCGCCCGCGCCGCGCTTGCCATCGGCAACGACACCGGCCCGATGCATTTGGCCGCAGCGACGGGCTGCCGCAGCATCGTGCTGTTTTCCGGCGACAGCGACCCGGTGCTGACCGCGCCGCGCGGCCGGGTCACGGTCCTGCGCGCGACGGACTTGGCTGATCTTTCGGTCGAGAGGGTTGCGGCGGCGTTGCCCTGACGCCATTAGCAGCAGTCCACTCCGGAGAACACCATGCCCGCCATCACCCTGCCCGACGGCTCGATCCGTGCCTTCGACGCACCGGTGACCGGCGCGACCTTGGCCGCCGCGATCGGCCCCGGCCTGGCGCGCGCCGCCTTGGCGATGAAGGTGGATGGGGTTCTGACGGACCTGTCGCGTCCGATCGAGCAGGACGCGAGCGTCGTCTTCGTCACCAGGCGGGACCCCGAAGCGCTGGAGATGATCCGCCACGACACCGCGCATGTGCTCGCCGAGGCGGTGCAGTCGCTCTATCCCGGCACCCAGGTGACGATCGGGCCGTCGATCGATAACGGCTTCTACTACGACTTCGCCCGCAACGAGCCATTCAAGCCGGAGGATTTCGGCGCCATCGAGGCCCGCATGCGCGAGATCGTGCAGCGCAACGAACCCTTCGAGCGCGAGGTGTGGGACCGCGACGAGGCTATCGGCTTCTTCGAGGCGCGGGGCGAACGCTACAAGGCCGAGCTGATCGGCGACCTGCCCGAGAGCGAGGTCATCACTTTCTATAAGCAGGGCGACTGGATCGACCTGTGCCGCGGCCCGCACATGCGCGGGACCGGCGATGTCGGCACCGCCTTCAAGCTGATGAAGGTGGCGGGCGCGTATTGGCGCGGCGACCACCGCAACGCCATGCTGAGCCGGATCTATGGGACCGCCTGGCGCGACCAGAAGGAGCTGGACGCCTATCTGCATCAGCTCGAGGAGGCGGAGCGGCGCGACCACCGCCGGATCGGCCGCGAGATGGACCTGTTCCATATGCAGGAAGAGGCGACTGGGTCGGTGTTCTGGCACCCGAAGGGCTGGCGGCTGTATCGCGCGGCGGAGAGCTACATGCGCCGCCGGCTCGATGCGGCGGGTTATCTGGAGGTGAAGACGCCGCAATTGGTGGACCGCCGGCTGTGGGAGGCGAGCGGGCATTGGCAGAACTATAAGGAGCACATGTTCATCGCCCGGGTTGAGGACGAGGACACCACGCTGGCGCTCAAGCCGATGAACTGCCCGTGCCACGTGCTGATCTTTCGGGATCGGCTGCGCTCGTATCGGGAGCTGCCGATGCGACTTGCCGAATTTGGGTCATGCCACCGGTATGAGCCGAGCGGGGCGCTGCACGGGATCATGCGGGTGCGCGCCTTCACCCAGGATGACGCGCACA
Source organism: Acetobacteraceae bacterium (assembly GCA_965276815.1). GTDB lineage: Bacteria > Pseudomonadota > Alphaproteobacteria > Acetobacterales > Acetobacteraceae > JAVVHH01. Next base: position 21,481 of record CBDIBE010000010.1, read on the forward strand.
TCTTCTGCACCGAGGCGGATATCGCGCCGGAGACGGTGCGGTTCGTCGAGCTGTTGTCCTCGGTTTACCAGGATTTCGGGTTCGATAGTTTCCGGGTGAAGTTCAGCGACCGGCCGACGCCGCGCGCCGGGTCGGACGAGGTCTGGGACCGGGCGGAGGGGGCGCTGAAGGAAGCGTGCGCGATCGCCGGGGTCGGGTATGAGCTCAGTCCGGGCGAGGGGGCGTTCTACGGGCCGAAGCTGGAGTTCGTGCTGCGCGACGCGATCGGGCGGGACTGGCAGTGCGGCACGCTGCAGGTCGACTTCGTGATGCCGGAGCGGCTCGAAGCGAGCTACATCGCCGAGGATAGCAGCCGGCAGCGCCCGGTGATGCTGCACCGCGCCATATTGGGGAGTTTCGAGCGCTTCCTCGGCATCCTGATCGAGCAATATGCCGGGCGGTTCCCGATGTGGCTTGCGCCGGTGCAGGTGGCGGTGGCGACGATCGTCTCGGATGCGGCGGATTACGCGCAGGAGGTCGCCGCGCAGCTCCGCGCGCGGGGTCTCGAGGCGCAGGCGGACGTGCGCAACGAGAAGATCAACGCCAAGATCCGCGAGCACAGCCTGGCGCATGTGCCGGTGATCCTGGTTGTCGGGCGCCGGGAGGCCGAGCAGCGGAATGTGGCGCTGCGCCGGCTCGGCGGGGACGCACAGGAGATCATTTCGTTTGCCGAGGCGGCGGACCGTCTTGCAGCCGAGGCCACGCCTCCCGATGTCGAGCGTTTAGAGGCCAGCCATGCGCAACTACCGGCGCCTGTGGTATAGTCACATCAACAGCCATAGGAGAGTACAATACCGAGAGGACCAATGCCACAATCCACGCCTTCCCGCGACGGGCCGCGCGTGAACGAGGATATCCGCGTGCCGTCGGTGCGGCTGATCGACCAGAATGGCGAGATGCAGGGCGTCATGACGACGCGGGACGCGATCAGTCGCGCCTTTTCGCTTGGGCTCGACCTGCTGGAGATCAGCCCGAACGCCGATCCGCCGGTGGCGAAAATCTTGGACTACGGCAAGTTCAAGTATGAGCAACAAAAGAAGAAAAACGAGGCGAAGAAGAAGCAGCGGGTGATCGAGATCAAGGAGATCAAGGTCCGCCCGAACATCGATGAGAACGACTATCAGGTTAAGATGCGCGCGATGAAGACATTCATCGAGGAAGGCGACAAGGTGAAGGTGACCTTGCGGTTCCGCGGGCGCGAAATGGCGCACCAGGATATCGGCATCAAGGTGTTGGAGCGGATCCGCGCCGAGCTCGAGGCCAACACCAAGGTGGAGCAGATGCCGCGGATGGAGAACCGGCAGATGATCATGGTGCTGGCGCCGCGGTAGTTTTGCGGGCTGCTTTCGCAGCGAAGTCGTCCGGGGATCTTGCGGTCGGCGGGCTTGGACCACCGGGTCGAGCCCGGTAGTGACGAGCTATAGGCCGGTCGCCAGCGCCAGACTACCAGCACCACGAAGGCTGCCGCCGCGACCGCGAAGTCGCCGCGAGCCTCCGGGCAACTAGACCGCGATCGTCCTGACCGGAATCGGTCAGGACGTGAATCGCTGTCTCAAATAAAGCTAGACCAGCGATTCGATCCCGCCGTCGACGCTGATCGCCTGGCCGCTGATCGTGGCGCCGAACTGGCTGCACAGATAGAGCGCCATGTTGGCGATGTCCTGTTGCGTGACGAAGCAGCGCAGGCTGACGGTGGCGAGCGAGCGCTCGGTCTGCTCGTTGTCGCTGACCCCGGCGGCGGCGGCCTTGTTGCGGATCACGCTGCGGATGCGCGGGCCCTCGACCAGGCCCGGCAGGATCGCGTTGACCCGGATGCCGTCGGGGCCAAGCTCCATCGCCAGCGTCCGAGTAAAGCCGACCACGCCCCATTTCGCGGCGCTATACGGGCTTCGCAGCGGGAAGCCGAACTTGCCGGCGGCCGAACTGAGATTGATGATGCTGCCGCCCCCGGAAGCACGCAGCGCCGGCACGCCGCGGCGGGCGCAATGGAACATCGCCGCCAGATCGATCTGCAGCGTCGCGTCCAGCTCGTCCGGCGTCACATCCTCGACCCGCTTGGTCGGCCCGGCGATGCCGGCATTGTTCACCAGCACGTCCAAACCGCCGAGATGCGCCAGCGCCGCGTCCATGAACGCCTCGATCTCGGCGACCCGGCCGGCATGGGCGTACATGCCGGGATGGCCGCACGCAGCCAGCGCCGCCTCGTCCACGTCGGAAACGAAGGGCAGCGCGCCGCAATCGGCAAAACTGTCGGCGATGACCCGGCCGATGCCGCCGGCGCCCGCGGTGATCGCGACGCGGAGCCCGGTCAGGTCGAGCGGAAGTGGTTTATTTGCGCCTTGGATCATTGGTTTTCCCCCCTTTAGCGGTCGGTGAGCCGCAATTCGATGCGGCGATTGCGGGCGTAGGCGGCAGGCGTGTCCGCCGGGTCGAGCGGCTGGAACTCGCCGAACCCGGTGGCGGCCAGATGCTCCGGCGCAATCCCATCGGCCACCAGAAGCTTGACCACGTTGATCGCCCGCTGCGCCGAAAGTTCCCAGTTGCTGGCGAAGGCGCCGCCCCCGAGCCTCTGCTTGTCGGCGTGCCCGTCGACTCGAAGGATCCAGTTCACGTCGCTGGGGATTTCCGGGATGATCGACTTGAGGGTCGCGGCCAGCGCATTGATCTGGTCCTGACCGCTCGGCGTCATGTCGGCGCTGCCCACCGGGAACAGCACCTCGCTCTGGAACACGAAGCGGTCGCCGACGATCTGGATGCCCGGCCGGTTCTGCAGCACGTCGCGCAGCCGGCCGAAGAACTCGCTGCGGTAGCGCTGCAGCTCCTCCACCTTCGAGGCGAGGGCCGAGTTGAGCTTCGAGCCGAGGTTGGCGATTTGCACGTCTTTGTCGCGGCCGGCGACTTGCGAGAGGTCGAGCGCGGCGGAGACCTGCTGCATCTGAGTGCGCAATTCCGCGAGTTGCTGGTTCAGCAGCGCGATCTGCGCGCGGGCGGTGTCGCCGAGCTTCTGCGTGTCGGCGAGCTGCGCGGCCATGGCCTGGCGCTGCTGCTCGTCGGTGGTGGCCCGCGCGGCGGCTTCCCTGACCTGCTTTTCCAGCTCGTCGCGCAGCGCGGTCAGGGCGCGGACCTGATCGCTCAAATGGGCGATGTCGAACATGCGGGCTTCGACGGTGGCGCGGTCGGCCTGGACGGTACGGTCGAGTTCCGCCTGCACGGCGTCGCGGGCGGTGCGGAGCTGGGTGAGCTGGCGCCGCGCTTCGGCGAGCTGTCCGGCGATGGTCGCGGCCTCCTGCCCGATGGCGTCGGAGCGGCCGGCGCTGTCGGCGATGGTCGACTGGAGCTGCTCGTTGCGGGCGAGGGCGGATTGCGCCTGCAGCTGCGCGTCGGCGAGCCGGGCGGAGAGCCGGTCCCGCTCGGCGCGCAGCGCGTCGCGGTCGGCCTGGGTGCGGGTCTGGTCGTCGCGCGCCGCGGCGAGGTCGCGGCCGAGCTGATCTTTCGCCGCATTGGCCGCTTGCAGGTCGCGGTTGAGCGAGGCGACCGAGAGTTGCAGCTCGCCGCTGCGCCCCCGCTCGAGCGAGAGCATGTCGGTGAGTTCCGCGACCTGCCGGTTGAGCCGGTCGAGCGCGCGGTCGCGTCCGGTCAGCGCGACGGACAGGAAGGCCTGTGCCAGCACGAAGACGAGCAGGACGAAAATGATCACCATGAGCAGCGTGGACAGCGCATCCACGTAACCCGGCCATGGGTTCAGCTCGTCACTCGCCCCTCGGCGCCGAAGGGCTCTAGGCATCTCGAGCCCTCTCCCCCCGGGAGAGGGAGTAGGCGGTGGACGGCCCGCTCACCCCGGCTGGCCTTCGGCGATGGCGGCGATGGTGCGGGTGAGGACGCGGATGTCGTTGCGCAGCTCGGACGTGCTCTGCAGCCGGCCTTGCTCGGTGTCGCTCAGCAAGCGTTGCAGGTACATCTCGATGTTGCGCAGATGCGCGCGCGACGCCTCGCCGGTCTCGTCGCCGCGGCGCTCGCCGAGGCGCTGCAGGGCGGGGGCGAGCTGGGCCTGCGTCTCAGCGATCCGCAGCATGAGCTGCTGGTTGGCGCGCATCGTGTCCGAGAGCGTCGCGATCTTGTCGGTCAGGCCCATCATCGCCTGGTTGGCGTGCTGCCGCCCGTCCTCGCCGCGCGCCAGGATGGCCTGCAGATTCTCCATATTCTCGGCCGTCTGCTCCAGCAGCGCCTGCACGTACAGCGGGACCGAGGTCTCGCCCTCGCCGCCCAGCGCGCCCGAGGACAGCCGGGTCAGGCCGGCGAGCCATTCTTCCAACTCGTTGAAAAAACGGTTTTGCGCCTGCCCGGCGGTCAGATCAAGAAACCCGAGCACCAGCGCGCCCGCCAGGCCAAACATGCTGGACGAGAACGCCGTGCCCATGCCGCGCAGCGGCCGGCCGAGGCCGGATTTCAACTGCTCGAACAACGCATTCAGGTCGCCGGAGCCCACCGACATGCCGCCGATCACGTCCGACACCGCGCCGACCGTCAGCAACAAGCCCCAGAACGTGCCGAGCAGGCCGAGAAAGATCAGCAGGCTGGTCATGTAGCGCGACAATTCGCGGCTTTCGTCGAGCCGGGAGGCCAGGCTGTCGAGCAGGCTGCGCATCGCCGGGGCGGAGAGGGTGAAGCGGTCCTGGCCCTCGCGGTTCTTTGCCTGGCGCGCGGCCAGCATGCTGGCCATCGGCGCGAGCAGCCGTGGCGGCGGCAGGGTTGCGAGCCGGTTGCGGGATTTCTGGAACGTCTCGAGCCAACTCACCTCGGGCGCGAGCCGCGTCACCTGGAGAATGTTCCAGAAGATGCCGGACAGCAGGACGAACAGGATCAGCGAATTCAGCAACGGGTTGTTGGAGAAGGCGGTCAGCAGGGCGCCGGACAGCAGCCCCGCGACGATCAGGACGGCCACCAGGAACACCACCATGCGGACGAGATAGGTGGTGGGCCGGGTCATCGCGGCGGGACGGGCGCGCCGGTTTGAGTGGGTGTTGCTGGGGCGGAGGCTTGGGTGGGCGCGGCCGGCGAGGTGGCGGCGGGCGGCCCGGGTATGCCGGTGACCACGTCGACGCGGTCCCTGTCCGTGTCGCCGCCGGCGGGGCCAAGCGCCCTCGGGTAGATGCGGGGGCTCGCGATGCCGGCGTTGATCAGGACCGCGCGCGCGGCCAGCGCGCGGGCGAGCGAGAGCCGGCGGGGCGTCGAGGGGTCGTCAGCATTGCCCGCTGCATAGGCATAAACGTTGATGCTCTTGGTTTCGTCCGCCTTGACGCTGTCGGCAAAGGCACGGAGCGCGGCTTCGGTCGCCGGATTGAGGTCGGACCGGTCCGGCCCGAAAGTGACGCGGACGCCGTTGGTGATCGGAGTGGCGCTTCCCGGCGCGTCCGGCGCCTCGGGCACGGTCGGCACCGGCGGCGGATGCGCGACTGGGACGGCGATCGGCGGGGGAATATTGGCGATGGCCGGTGGAACGGTCGGGATCGCCGGCGGCCCGGCAGGTTTGGCGGGCGCGGCTATCGGCGCCGGCGGGGTCCGGGAATGCGGCGCCGAATGCGGCGGCGGCCGGCGTACCGGCGCACGGCGGGTGGGGGCGTGATGCGCGGGTTCTCGCGGCAAGCTATTCAGCGCACCGGGGTTGACGGTCACCTGGCCGAGCGCCGTCAGCGGCGTGGCCAGCAGGACCAGGGCTGCGAGTCCGGCGCCTCGCCGCATCAGGCGGCGCGGCCCTCGGCCGTAGAAACGCCGTCCGCCACCACTTCGAGCAGGCGGGGGTGCAAATGCGGGTTGGCCGCCACGACGTCGTTGCCGGTGTTCTCGTGCATGACCGCTTCGCGCCCCGTCGCGTCGGTGACGAACCCGCCGGCCTCGCGCACGATCAGCATGCCGGCCGCCATGTCCCAGGGCTTGAGACCGAGTTCCCAGTAGCCGTCATACCGCCCGGCCGCGACCCAGGCCATGTCGAGCGCCGCGGCGCCGAAACGTCGGATGCCGGCGACCTGTGGCATCAGCACGCCGAGCGTGCGGGCGAAGGCGAGGCGGTGCGCCGCGGAGACGGCGGCAAACGGGATGCCGGTGGCGAACAGCGCGTCCTTGATCTCGCGCCGCGAGGCAACGCGCAGGCGCCGCTCATTGACGAAGGCGCCGACGCCGCGCTCGGCCCAGAACATCTCGTCGACCACTGGGGCGTAGATCATGCCGGCGATGACGTCGGCGCGGCCATCGGCCCGGCGCTGCTCGAGCGCGATCGAGATGCACCAGTGCGGGACGCCGTGCAGGAAGTTGGTGGTGCCGTCGAGCGGGTCCACCACCCAGCGCGAAGTCCAATCGGCGGCGCCCGAAGCGCCGCTCTCCTCCATGAGGAAGCCGTAGCCGGGTCGCGCCTTGAGCAATTCCTCGCGGATCGTCTGCTCGGCGCGCAGATCGGCGGCGCTCACGAAGTCGGAGGGACCTTTGACGCTGACTTGGAGCTGCTCGACCTCGGAGAAGTCGCGCAGCAAGCGGCGGGCCGCCTTTTGCGCCGCATTCTGCATCACGGTCATGTGCGGCGAGAGGCGAAGGGCCATGGTTAGCGCCCCCGGCGCGTGCGCGGTGTCAGGACTTGGCCCGTTCCACGTAGCTGGCGTCCTCGGTGCGGACGACGATGCGCTCGCCGGCCTCGACGAAGGGCGGGACCGAGGTCTTCACGCCGTTGGACAGCTTGGCCGGCTTGTAGGAGCTGGCGGCGGTCTGGCCTTTGACCACCGGGTCGGCCTCGACCACTTCGAGCACGACGGTCGCCGGCAGGCGCACGCCGACCGGGTCGGCCTCCACCATGTCTACCGTGACGACCATGTTGTCTTGCAGGAAGGCCGCGAGCTCGCCCAGCAACTGCGCCGGGATGTGGGTCTGCTCGTAGCTCTCGGGGTCCATCAGGACGATGTGCTCGCCCTCAGTATAAGAGTACGTGTAATCCTTTTCCGACGTTTGTAGCCGCTCGACTGTGTCGGCGGTGCGCCAGCGCTCGTTGGTCTTGTTGCCGGTCTTCAGGTCGCGCATTTCGACCTGGATGAAGGCGCCGCCCTTGCCGGGGGTGATAATCTGCTGTTTCAGCACGGTCCAGCGGCGGCCGCCATGGTCGAGCACCTGCCCGGCGCGGATGAGGTTGGCCTGCTGCTTCATCGAGAACTAGTCCAAAAGATTGCTGAGACGCCAGGCTTTTAGACTGCGGAAGCTGGTGCGGCAAGCTTATGCAGCCCGCCCCACGGATCGCGGACCCCGTCTGTCTCAAGGTAGCCGGGTCCGATCGGCACCTTGCCGTGGCCGCCCGCGATATCGAGCACGTAAGTCGGCCACGCAAGCCCGGTGACCCGGCCGCGAAGCTGCTCCAGCAGCCGCCGCCCTTCCTCGATCGGCACGGCGAACCGGGCGGTCCCGGGCGCCGGATCGAGCTGATGCAGGTAATAGGGCTTAATCCGCGCCCGCAGCATCGCCCGGAACAGCGCCTCGAGCGCTTCGGCATTGTCATTGACGCCGCGCAGCAGCACGCTTTGGCCGAGCAGTGGCACGCCTTGGGCTAGGATCAACCGCAGCGCTGCGCGCGCCTCACTCGTGAACTCGCGCGCATGGTTCGCATGCACGGCGAGCCAGACCGGCTTCTCCTGTGCCAATGCGGCGGCGAGGGCGGGCGTGACCCGGCTGGGTTCGGCGACCGGTACCCTGGAATGGATGCGCAGCAGCTCGACGTGCCGGATAGTCGCCAAGCGGCCCAGCATGTCCTCGAGGCGGCGCGGCGACAGCATTAGCGGGTCGCCCCCGGTCAGGATCACTTCGCGGATCGCCGGCCGTGCCTCGATATACGTCAAGGCGGCTTCGAGCTGCTCCGGGCCAAGCATGCCGCCGCCGGGTCCGACGTGCTCGCGGCGGAAGCAGAACCGGCAATAGACGGGGCAGACGAGCAGCGGCTTGAGCAGGACCCGGTCGGGGTAGCGATGCACCAGGCCGGGGAGCGGAGAATGCGCTTCGTCGCCGATCGGGTCGGCGGTCTCGTGCGGCGCCTGGACCAGTTCGGCGGCATCGGGGACGAATTGCAGGCCAATCGGGTCGCGGGAATGCTCGATCAGCGCCTGCATCTCGGGCGTGATGGCGACGGCGTAGTGCCGCGCGACCTCGCCCACCTCCGCCGTGGCCAGTCCGGCCGCGACCAGGCCGGCGGCGTCGCGGATCAATGTAAGAACTCGTGGGCTGGGTAGCCCTGCATGAACAGCAGCGCGCGCAGGCCGCAATGCTCGATCTGCGCCTGCGCGGCGTCCGCCAGCACCGGCTTGGCGTGGAAGGCGACCCCCAACCCGGCGGCGCGGACCATCGCCAAATCGTTCGCCCCGTCGCCCACCGCCAGGCAATCGTCGAGCGCCAGCCCGTTTGCGGCCGCCAACTCCTTGAGGGTCGCGAGCTTGGCGTCACGGCCAAGGATCGGCTCCTGCACCTTGCCCAGCAGCGCAGTCCCGTCATCGAGCAGCACGTTCGCGCGGTGAATATCGAAGCCGACGGCTTCAGCGACCCGGCTGGTGAACCAGGTGAACCCGCCCGACACCAGCGCCGTCACCGCCCCATGCGCCCGCATTGTCGCCACCAACTCGCTTGCACCGTCCATCAGCGATGTTTTGTCCCAGGTCTGCTCGAGCGCCTCGAGCTTCAGGCCGCGCAGCAGCGCCACCCGCTCGCGCAGCGCGCCGGCGAAATCGATCTCGCCGTTCATCGCCCGTCGCGTGATGGCGGCGACTTGCTCGCCGACCCCGGCATGGGCGGCGAGTTCGTCGAGGGTCTCGGAGGTGACGATGGTGCTATCCATATCAGCGATCAGCAGCCGCTTGCGGCGCCCCTCGGCGCGTGTGACGACGGCGTCCACTGGGGCGGCGTCCAGCGCGTCGACGAGCGCGTCCGCGTCGGGCACGGCGGGGCAGGGGATGTCGACGGCCTCGCTGGGCGAGAGGATGGTGGGCATTCCGCCACCCACGGCGTCGGTCACCCGGGCGACGAGCGCGCTGGTGACGGCGCCGGCGCTCTGGCCGCCGACGAGGGTCAGGACGTAGGGCATGGTGGGCATGGGGGCGGAGATGGCAAGTAGCGGGCCGCGGGGCAACCCGGTTGCGCTGATTGTCGCCGGGCCGACCTGCAGCGGCAAGTCGGCGCTGGCCTTGGCGCTGGCGCAGCGTCTGGGCGGGACGGTAATCAACGCCGACTCGATGCAGGTCTATCGCGAGCTGTGCATCGTCACTGCGCGCCCGAGCCCGTCGGACGAGGCACGGGCGCCGCACGCGCTGTATGGCGTGCGCGCCGGATCGGAGCCGGGCAGCGCGGCCTGGTGGCGGGCGGCGGCGCTGGAGGAGATGGGGCGCGCCGAGGCGTCGGGGCGGCTGCCGATCCTGTGCGGCGGCACCGGGCTGTATTTGGCGGCGCTGACCCAGGGCATTTCCGACATTCCCGATCCCGGCCCCGGCCCGCGTGCGGAGGCGCGGGCGATGCTGGCGCATGAGGGCCCAGCGGCGCTGCATGCGCGGCTGACCGTCGTGGACCCGGTGACGGCGGCCACCCTGCGTCCCAGCGATCCGCAGCGGCTCGCCCGCGCCTGGGAAGTGTGGCGCGGCACCGGGCGCGGGCTCGCTTCGTGGCAGGCGCAGCCCGGCGTGCCGCCGCCATGGGAGTTCCGCCTGCTGCTGCTAGATCCGCCGCGGGCGTGGCTGCGCCAGGCGATCGCGTCCCGGTTCGGCGCCATGCTCGAGGCGGGTGCGGTGGCGGAGGTGGACGCGCTGCTGGCGCTAGGCCTCGACCCGGCGCTGCCGGTCATGCGCGCGCACGGCGTGCAGGAGCTGGCCGCTTATCTCGCGGGCACGCTCACGCTGCGGGAGGCCGCCGACCGGTCGATTTTGGCGACCGGCCAGTATTTAAAGCGGCAGGCGACTTGGTTCCGCCATAGAAGCATCGCTGACCCGAGCCATACGCATACAATCCATGCGCGATTCCAGGGCTGGAAGCAATTTTCGGAAAGCGAAGAAGCGGAAATTAGAACTTTCGTAACAGGCGCGGGTTGACGCGCCGCGCTGAGCCTGGTTATTGCCCATCATGACGCATACCGAGCAACAGTCCGGCGCCGAGATCCTCCTGCGCGCCCTGCGTGACCAGGAAGTCGACGTCATCTTCGGCTATCCCGGCGGCGCCGTGCTGCCGATCTATGACGCGCTATTCCAGCAGAACAGCATCCGCCACGTCCTGGTCCGGCACGAGCAGGCGGCCGTCCATGCGGCGGAGGGGTATGCGCGCAGCACCGGCCGGGTCGGCGTGGTGCTGGTGACCAGCGGACCGGGCGCGACCAATGCAGTCACCGGGCTGCTGGACGCGCTGATGGACAGCGTCCCGTTGGTGTGCCTCACGGGCCAGGTGCCGACGCATCTGATCGGCAACGACGCCTTCCAGGAAGCCGACACGACCGGCATCACCAGGCCAGCCACCAAGCACAATTACCTGGTCAAGCGCCCCGAGGACCTGGCCCGCGTGGTGCATGAGGCGTTTTACGTCGCGCGCAGCGGTCGGCCCGGGCCCGTGGTGATCGACCTGCCGAAGGACATCCTGATCGGCAAGGCGCCCTATTCGGCCGCCGCCGCCGGCGCCCATCGTTCGTACCGTCCCGCCACCGAGCCTGACCCGGCGCGCATCGAGGAGGCCGTCGCGCTCTTGCGTGCGGCGAAGCGGCCGGCGATCTATTCGGGCGGCGGCGTCATCAATTCCGGCCCCGGCGCCGCCGAGGCGCTGACGGAATTCGTCCGTATCAGCGGCATGCCGTGCACCTCGACGCTGATGGGGCTCGGCGCCTACCCGTCCAGCGACCCGCAATTCCTCGGCATGCTGGGCATGCACGGAACCTACGAAGCCAACATGGTCATGCACGGTTGCGACGTGATGCTGGCGATCGGCGCGCGCTTTGACGACCGGGTCACGGGACGGCTGAACGCGTTCAGCCCGAACAGCCGCAAGATCCACGGCGATATCGACCCGTCCAGCATCAACAAGAACGTGGCCGTTGACGTGCCGATCGTCGGCGATGCCGGCGCGATCCTGCGTGCGCTGCTCGCCGCCTGGAAGCGGAGCGAGATCAGGCAGGACCGCGAGGCGCTGGCCGGCTGGTGGCGGCAGATCGATGCATGGCGGTCGACCGATTGCCTGAAGTTCACGCAGACGAGGGCGTCGGGCGGCACCATCAAGCCGCAATATGCCGTGCAGCGCCTCTACGAGATCACCCGCGAGAGCGGCCGCGAGACCTACATCACCACCGAGGTCGGCCAGCATCAGATGTGGGCGGCGCAGCACTTCAAGTTCGAGCGGCCAAACCGCTGGATGACTTCGGGCGGGCTGGGGACGATGGGCTATGGGTTGCCGGCGGCGATGGGCGTGCAGGTGGCGCACCCCGACGCGCTGGTGATCGACATCGCCGGCGAGGCCAGCATCCTGATGAACATCCAGGAGATGGGCACGCTGGCGCAATACCGGCTGCCGGTGAAGGTGTTCATTTTGAACAACGAATATATGGGCATGGTCCGCCAGTGGCAGGAATTGCTGCATGGCGGCCGGTATTCGGAGAGCTATTCCGACGCGCTGCCCGACTTCGTGAAGCTGGCGGACGCATTCCATGGCGTGGGGATGCGGGCGAGGTCGGTCGACGATCTGGACCGGGTGATCCGCGAGATGATCGCCAGCGACAAGCCGGTGATCGCCGATATCGCGGTGGATCAGAAGGAAAACTGCTTCCCGATGATCCCGAGCGGGGCCGCGCACAACGAAATGATCCTCGGCCCGGAGCACCAGGACCGCACGGCTTCGATCACCGACGAAGGACTGATGCTGGTCTAATCTCCCTCCGGGAGAGGGCTTTGAAAGAGAAGATGCAGCAGCGTACCGCAACGATCTCTGTCCTGGTCGAGAACGAAGCCGGGGTCCTGGCCCGCGTCATTGGGCTGTTCGCCGGGCGCGGCTATAACATCGACAGCCTGACCGTGGCGCCCGTGGACGATAGCGGCCAGCGCAGCCGGATCAACATCGTGACCACCGGCACCGACATGATCATCGAGCAGATCAAGGCGCAGCTCGACCGGCTGGTCCCGGTGCACCGTCTGTCCGACCTGTCGATCGACGGGCCGCACCTCGCGCGCGAGCTGGCGATGATCAAGGTGGTCAGCGGCGGCAACGATCGGGCGGAGGCGTTGCGCATCGCCGAGGCGTTCCGCGCCCGGGTGATCGACGCCACGACGGAGAGCTTCGTCTTCGAGCTCACCGGCGGCACCGAGAAGCTAGACGCGTTCATCGCGCTGATGCAGCCGCTGGGGCTCGCCGAGGTCAGCCGCACCGGCGTTGCCGCCATTGCGCGGGGCAAGCGCGTCCTCTAGTCCCCGCTTTCACTGAACCCAAGGAGGAGACCACCTATGCGCGTCTATTACGACCGCGATGCCGACGTGAACCTGATCAAGGGCAAGAAGGTCGCGGTCATCGGCTATGGCAGCCAGGGCCACGCCCACATCAACAACCTCAAGGATAGCGGCGCGCCGGAGCTGATGGTCGGTCTGCGGCCGGGCTCGCAAGGCGTCGCCAAGGCCGAGGCCGCCGGGCTGAAGGTCGCCGACCCGGCGGAATGCGCCAAGTGGGCGGACGTCGTCATGGTGCTGACGCCCGACGAGGGTCAGGGCGACCTGTATCGCGAGAAGCTGGGACCCAACATGCGGGAAGGCGCGGCGATGGCCTTCGCGCACGGGCTGAATGTGCATTTCAACCTGCTCGACCCCCGCCCGGACATCGATGTGTTCATGATCGCCCCGAAGGGGCCGGGCCACACGGTGCGCAGCGAGTATCAACGGGGCGGCGGCGTGCCGTGCCTGGTCGCGGTGTCGCAGAACCCGAGCGGCAACGCGCAGGAGATCGCCCTGAGCTACGCCAGCGCGATCGGCGGTGGCCGGGCCGGGATCATCGAGACGACGTTCAAGGAAGAATGCGAGACCGATTTGTTCGGCGAGCAAGTCGTGCTGTGCGGCGGCCTGGTCGAGCTGATCAAGGCAGGGTACGAGACGCTGGTCGAGGCCGGGTACGCGCCGGAGATGGCGTATTTCGAGTGCCTGCACGAGGTCAAGCTGATCGTCGACCTGATCTACGAGGGCGGCATCGCCAACATGAACTACTCGATCAGCAACACCGCCGAATACGGCGAGTATATGACGGGCCCGCGCATCATCACCGACGAGACCAAGCGCGAGATGCGCCGCGTGCTTGCGGACATTCAGAGCGGCCGCTTCGCGCGCGACTGGATGCTGGAGAACAAGGTCAACCAGTCGAGCTTCAAGGCGACGCGGCGCCGGCTGTCCGAGCACCCGATCGAGCACGTGGGCGAACGGCTGCGGGCGATGATGCCGTGGATCGCCAAGAACGCGCTGGTGGACAAGGCGCGCAACTAGTCTCGGGGCGCGCCGCGGTGCGGATGCTCGGCATCGCGCTGCGGCGCGCTTTGTTCGGCGTGGGGCCGGTTGCGACGGGCCGCGCGCTGATCAAGCAATTTCGTCGCGCCGATCCCGAGATGCACCGGCCCAGACCCGCGCCGGGCAGCCAGGTGCATCCGTTCGACGCCGCGTGTGGGGTCGAGACCGGGGGGTTCATCAGTTGGCGGGCGCTGCAGACCGGCGGCGCCAACGACCCCTACATCTCCGGCTATCACGGCATCGCGCCTTCGGTGGGCCGCCGGGTGATCGGCTTGGTGGAGAACCCGCAGGAGTTCACCTTCCTCGACCTCGGCTGCGGCAAAGGGCGGGCGACGATCCTGGCGAGCGAGCGCCCGTTCCGGCGGGTCATGGGGGTCGAGATCTCTGCCGCGCTGGCGGAGACGGCCCGGGCAAACGCGGCGATCATCCGCGAGCGGTACCCCGAGCGGCCTGCGATCGAAATCATCCATGGCGACGTGGCGGCGCTGGAAATGCCGCGCGAACCGCTCGCCGTGTTCCTGTATCAGCCCTTCGAAATGCCGATCATGCGCAAATTTCTGGCGCGGCTCGATGCCTCGCTCGCCGAGTCCCCACGACCGGCGGTCGTGCTCTACATCTATCCGGCGCTGGCCCGCCTCTTGGACCGCAATGGGTTGCTTGAGCGCGCCGCCGAGGGAAGTTGCGAGCTGGTGGACGAGGAGCGCCCGTTCTCGTATGGCGGCGAGGGAGGCAGCGATGCCTTCGTCATCTGGCGGACGCGCCAGAACAGGCCGGCAATCGCGCCGAACTGATCGCCGAGTTGATGCAATTGAGACACAGACACATTAACTTCTCGTTAGCCTATCCCGGAACATCGTAAAATTTAATCGGAACCGCGGCCCCGTTGGGCTAAGCGTTACGTAAAGAAATATTTAGAAATCCGTTGTAACCTGGCGAAGGCTGGTTGCGGCGATCGGGAGTTGGCTTGCGTGGAGCATCGCGCGCTTGATTTGAAGAGGGATGACGTGTGCTCGAGCCCGCTCGGTACGCTTGCAGGCGCGTCGCGGCCATTCTTGGCGGCGGTGAGTGATTGCGGGTTGCGATCGCTGGCCAAAACGGAGGCGGAGCAGACGCTGCTCGCCCGCTTCGAATACACCGGCATTCAGCGCGAGGCGCGCACGCTGCATTGGCGCGCGGTGGGCGGCGGCCTTGTAGCGTGGTTCGAAGACAATCTATGGCGGCTGCCCAGCGGGTTGCATGAGGGGATCGCGCTCGGCCGCGACGGAGATGCGATGCTGGATTGGGCGCCGGACGCGATCGATGCGAGCCGCGCGCGTCTGTTCAAGCTCACCCGCGTCGCCGCCAAGCCGGACATCGACGAGCTGGACCAGCCGTTACGGACACGCGACGGCGCGCGCTGGAACGTGGTCAGCGCGCCGAAAAAGGCGCGCGAGGTGCTGAAGCTGGCCACGACCTTCGCGGACACGTTGGCCGCGTTGGGACGTCATACGCGGCGCAACATCCGCGCCGCATTGAAGGTCGCTGCGTCCGAGCGACTCAACTTCGAGCTGGCCGAGACCCGTTTGCCCGACCCTCTCCGCGCCGCGCTCGCGGCGAAGGCGGACCGACACCGTTTGAGTGCGCAACTCATGGCCCGGCTGGAAACCTATGCCGACCGGACCAAGCGCCCGTTCCGCTCGATCGTGCGCGCCGCCGATGGGCGGGTGCTCAGCTATGGTTGCGGCTATTACGGCGCGCCGGCCTCCGCCTTCTTGCTTTACCAGCTCAACGATCCCGACTGGAACCCGATCGGGCCCTCCCTGTTGCATCGCGCGCTGCTGATCGAGCAGTTGATCGAAAGCGGCTGCCGGGAGCTGGTGTTCGTGCATGGCTGTAGCGGCGTGCTGCGTCATGCCTGCGAGCGGCAATTGCTGGAGGAGGTCTTGTTCACCCGGCGCTCGGCCGCAGCCTACCTCACTGCGGGCGTCATCTCCGCGGTCAAGCCGAACACCTCGATCGGACGCCTCGCCCGCCTGGCCTTGGCGAGCAAGGGAACCTGACGCGGCGCTCGCGGTTAGCCATGCTCTTGCTCGCCTCGTTCTTATTCTGATAGCGAGTCATGTCATGCGGAGTGGAGCGTTTTGGCAACCCCGGATCCCTCCGACCGCAGCCAGCGCAGCCTGGACTGGCTGAACTTCTTCCTCGCGAACGTACAAACTGCATTCGGTCCGTTCGTCGCGGTGTGGCTGGCCAGCAATGGTTGGTCGCAGGGCGCGATCGGCACGGCGATTTCGGTCAATAGCGGGGTCGCGCTCGCCAGCCAGATCCCGGCGGGCTGGCTAATCGACCGGCTGGCGTCCAAGCGGCTGATCGTCGCGGTGTGCCTGGCGTGCATCGCGGCCGGGGCCTTGCTGATGGCGTTCTTCCCGGATTTCCCGCTCGTGCTGACCGGGGAGGCGCTGCATGGGATCACCGGCGGCGCGTTGAGCACGGCCATCGCCGCGATCGGGCTGGGTATGGTCGGCCACCGCGCCTATCACACGCGGGTCGGGCGCAATAGCCGCTTCGGCTCCCTCGGCAGCGCCGTCACCGCCTTGGTCATGGGCGTGGCGGGCAACTATCTATCGCCGCGCGTGCCGTTCTTCATCGCCACCATACTCTGCGCGCCGTCGGCCTTCTTCCTGTCGCGCATCCAGGGAGATGAGGTCGACCCGCACCGCGCCCGGCACGGCCGCATGAAGGAGGACGCGCCGGAAAAGACCTGGCGCGACTTGTTCACGCACCGGGCGCTGCTCGTCTTTGCCGCCACCTTGTTCCTGTTCCAGTTTGCCGACGCGTCGATCTTGCCGCTGGCGACCGAGCAGCTTGTTGGCAACAAGCAGAGCCATTCGGAGCTGTTCACGTCGGCCTTGGTGGTGGTGCCGCAGCTCGTGACCGCAATTATCGCGACCTGGGTCGCCAGCAAAGCCGAAGCGTGGGGGCGCAAGGTCCTGCTGATCGTGGCGCTGGCCGCCCTTCTGATCCGCGCGATCCTATTCGCGATGGCGGTCAATCCGTTTCTGCTGGTCGGCATGCAAGTGCTTGGCGGCGTGACGGCGGTCGTGATCGGCATCCTTACGCCGCTCGTCGTCGCGGACTCCACGAAGGGGACGGGCCGCTACAACGTGACCCTCGGTGCGGTGGGGATGATTTCCGGCATTGGGGCGACGGTGAGCACCGCGGCCACTGGGTTCGTGGCAGGGTCGTTCGGGTTCGCGTGGAGCTTCGTCTCGCTCGCGGTCGTCGCGGCGGTCGCCATCGCGGTGGTCGTGCTGCTCCTGCCGGAGACCGCGCACGAGGCGCGGGAGAGCAGCTAGGCCGCCCTCGCCGCCTCGTTGGCCAGTCGGTTCAGGTTCGCAAGCACGTCGCGGCCCACCCGCATCCGCTCGGCCACGCCCATATCCTGCACCACCGCGAGCTTGTGGTCGGGGCGCAGGCGGATGCCGTCCTTGCGGCGGCCGAGCCAGGCGATCAGGCCCGCCGGGTTGCGAAAAGCGTTGCCACGGAACTGCAGCACCATGCCTTTCGGGCCGGCCTCGAGCTTCTCCACCCCGGCCTCGCGGCACATGCGCTTCAGCGCGACGACCTGCAGCAGATTGTCCACTTCCGGCGGCAATGGCCCGAACCGGTCGACCAGCTCGGCCGCCATCGCTTCGCTCTCCGCATCGGACTGCAAGCCGCCGACCCGGCGATAAAGGCCAAGCCGCACCGGCAGGTCCGGCACATAAGTGTCCGGGATCAGCACCGGCAGGCCGAGCTGGATGTTCGGGGTCCAGTCGCGGTCGTCCGCGCGCTTGCGGCCGCGCTCGGACTGCATTTCGACGACGGCATCCTCGAGCATCTGCTGATACAGCTCGATGCCGACCTCGCGGATGTGGCCTGATTGCTCGTCGCCCAGCAAATTGCCGGCGCCGCGAATGTCGAGGTCGTGCGAGGCCAAGGTGAAGCCCGCGCCCAGCGTGTCGAGCGTCTGCATTACGTCAAGCCGCTTCTCCGCCGCGGCCGACAGCCGGTGATTGGGCGGCCAGGTCAGGTAGGCGTAGCCGCGCTGCTTGCCGCGGCCGACCCGGCCGCGGAGCTGATAGAGCTGTCCCAGCCCGAACATGTCGGCGCGATGCACGATGAGCGTGTTCACCGCCGGCATGTCGAGGCCGCTCTCGACAATATTGGTGGACAGCAGAATATCGTATTTACCGTCACCGAACTCGGTCATCACCCGCTCGAGCTCGGTCGGCGCGAGGCGGCCGTGCGCCTGGATCATGCGGGCCTCCGGGACGATCTCGGCGAGCCGGGCGGCCATGCGGTCCATATCCTCGATCCGCGGCACGACGCAGAATATCTGGCCGCCGCGGAAGCGCTCGCGCTGGATCGCTTCGCGGATCACCACGCCGTCGAAGGCGGAGATGAAGGTGCGCACGGCGAGGCGGTCGACCGGCGGGGTCGCGATCAGGCTCATCTCGCGCACGCCCGACAAGGCGAGCTGGAGGGTGCGCGGGATCGGGGTTGCGGTGAGGGTCAGGACGTGGACGTCGGCCTTGAGTTGCTTGAGCTTCTCCTTGTGCGAGACGCCGAAATGCTGCTCCTCGTCGACGATCAGCAGTTCGAGGTTTTCGAAGCTGATCCCTTTGGCCAACAGGGCGTGGGTGCCGACGACGATGCTGATGCTGCCGTCGGTCAGGCCACGCTTGGTCTCCGCGGCCTCTTTCGCGGTCACCATGCGGGAGAGTTGCCCGACCCGGATCGGCAGCCCGGCGAAGCGGGCGGCGAAGGTCCTGGTGTGCTGGCGCGCGAGCAGCGTGGTCGGCACGACAACCGCGACCTGGGCGCCGGACATCGCGGCGACGAAGGCCGCTCGCAGCGCGACCTCGGTCTTGCCGAAGCCGACATCACCGCAGATCAGCCGGTCCATCGGCCGGCCGGAGGCAAGGTCTTCGAGCACGTCGGCGATGGCGCGGGACTGGTCCTCGGTCTCGGCGAAGGGGAAGCGGGCGCAGAACTCGTCCCAGGCGCCCTCGGGCGGCGCCAGCATCACCGCGTCCCGCACCCGGCGAGCGGCCGCGGTGCGGATCAGCTCGGACGCCATGTCGCGGATGCGCTGCTTCATGCGCGCCTTGCGCGTCTGCCAGCCGGCGCCGCCGAGCTTGTCGAGCGCCACGCCGCCGCCCTCGCTGCCGAAGCGGGAAAGCAGCTCGATATTTTCGACCGGAAGGTAAAGCTTCTCGTTGCCGTCGTAGATCAGCCGCAAGCAGTCGTGCGGCGCCGGGCCGACTCTCAGCGTTTCCAGCCCGTCATAGCGCCCGATGCCATATTCCTGATGGACCACGAGGTCGCCCTCGGCGATCTCGGTCGCCTCGGCGATAAACTGGTCGGCGCGTTTGCGGCGGCGGGGCGGGCGGCTGATGCGCTCGCCGAGCAGGTCCTGCTCGCCAATCAGGCCGACATCGCCGGCGACGAAGCCGCGCTCGAGGCCGAGTGTCACCACCCCGATCGTGCGCTGAGGCAGCTTCAGGCAGTCGGACCAGAGGTCGACTTGCTCGTTGGGGATCCCGTTCTCGCGCAGCACATGGGCGAGACGCTCGCGCGAGCCGCGGGTCCAGGCGGCGACCACGGTCCGGCGCTTTTGCGCGGACCAGTTGGCCGTCTGCGCCTTGAGCTGCTGGAAGGCGTTCTCGCCCGCGCCGGCGCCAGCCTTGGTGAATAGGGCGCCGGGCCGGCCGCCAGCGTCCACGCCCTCGGCGCCGTCTGGCTTGCCGTACGGGCTGAACACCATGCTGGGGCCGAGGGCCAGCATGAGAACCCAGTCGTCACGGTTGAGGTAAAGCAGGTTGGCCGGCAGCGGGCGGTACGGCACTTCGCCGTCGCGCGGGACGACCCGGCGGGCCTCTTCGTGATCGGCAATCATCTCCAGCCGGCTCTCCAGCACCTCCTCGGCCTGGTGGTCGAGGCTGACCGAGGCATCCGGCAAGTAGTCGAGCAGGGTCTCCATGCCGGGATGGAAGAGCGGGGCCCAGTGCTCGATGCCGGGATAGCGGCGGCCCTCGGAGATTGACTGGTAAAGCGGGTCCGAGGCGGCGCCGGGGCCGAACAGCTCGCGCCAGGATTCGCGGAAGCGGGAGATGCTGGCCGGATCGAGCGGGACTTCGGAGACGGGCCGGAGGACCAGCTCTTGCAGGTTGCCGGTACTGCGCTGCGAGGTTGGGTCGAAGCGGCGGAGGCTTTCGATGGTGTCGCCAAACAAGTCGATGCGTACCGGGTCGGGCTCGCCGGCGGCGAACAGGTCGATGATGCCGCCGCGCGTCGCGTATTCGCCGTGCTCCATGACGGTGCCGGCACGGCCGTAGCCGTTGGCCTCGAGGAAGCCGATGATGGCTTCCGGCGGCGAATCTTCCCCGGTGCGCAGAAGCATGCTGGCGCCGCGGAACGTCTCACGCGGTGGGACGCGCTGGACGAGGGCGTTGACCGTGGTCAGCACGAGGCGCGGGCGGTCGCCGGGCTCCAGCAGGCGGGCTAGGGTGGCGATGCGCTCGGACACCAGTTCCGGATTGGGAGACACCCGGTCGTAGGGCAGGCAGTCCCAGGCGGGGAAGCGCAGGATGTCGATGTGCGGGGCGAAGAAGGCGAGCGCTTCGGCCAGCCGGGCCATGCGGCTGTCGTCGCGCGCAACGTGCACGATCGGGCCGCGGTGCTCGGCCCGGCGGCGCGCGAGCAGGAGCGCGTCGAAGCCCTCCGGGGCGCCGTAAACCGTCGCGGTCATGCCGGGCGCCCCTCGCCATCCTCGGCGGCCTGGCGCATGGCGCGCAGCATCGGGCTGTCGGCCTCGGGCGGGATCGGCTGGCGGCCGGTCAGCCAGTCGGCAAGGACGGCGTCGGGGAGGTCCATCACGGTCTCCAGCGCGTCGAGCTCGGCGTCGCTGAATGCGGCCAGCCGGGCACGCACGAAGCCGCCGATCAGGATGTCGTTCTCATAAGTGCCGCGATGCGTGGCGCGAAACAGGAGGCGGCGGCGCCGAGGGTCGTCGTGGTGCAATGCAAAGCGTCTTTCGGTGCGTCCGGGGCGCTCATATAAGGGCGGCTTTTCGCACTGTCAGCCCGTGGAAGCCATACAGAACCTTCTGGAGCCACTTACCAGCCTATATGGCGTCGGTCCCGCGACGGCCGAAAGGATCGCGAAGGCCGCGGGCGGCGCGCGCGTGCTGGATCTGCTGTTCCATATGCCGGAGAGCTACATCGACCGCAGCAACGCGCCGCTGATCGCACAGGCGCAGGTGGGGTCGGTGGCGACCTTGCGGGTCGAGGTGGTCGGCGTCGAGGAGCCGGCGGGTGGCAACCGGCCCTGGAAAGTGGTGGTCCGCGACCGATCCGGGTTTGCCGAAGTGGCATATTTCGGCCGCCGTCCGCCAGCGATGGTGCAGAAAGGGGCGCAGCTTGCGGTCTCTGGCAAGATCGAGACCTTCTCCGGCCGGGTGCAGCTGCGCAATCCGGACCGGGTGCTGCCGTTGGAGCGGCTGGACGAGGTGGCCGGGCTCGAGCCGGTCTGGCCGCTGACCGCCGGGCTGTTCCCGGGCCAGGTGCGGGGAGCGATGCAGCGGGCGCTGGCGCTGCTCCCGGAGTTGCCGGAGTGGCACGATCCGGCGCTGATGCGGCGCGAGCGTTGGCCAGGCTTCCGGGACGCGCTGTGCGCCGTGCAGGCGCCAAACGCGATCCCCGGCGACCTGCCGCGGGCGCGGTTGGCGTATGACGAGTTGCTGGCGCATCAGGTCGCGATCGTCTGGGCGCGGCAGCGCGAGCGGCGGCGGCCGGGCAGGCCGATCCAGGGCGACGGATCGCTGCGGGCGGAGGCGCTGCTGCGGTTCGGGCACGCCCCGACGCCGGCGCAACGCAAGGCGCTGGCGGAGATCGATGCGGATCTGGCGGCGCCGCGGCGGATGTTGCGGTTGCTGCAAGGCGATGTGGGGTCGGGCAAGACGCTGGTCGCGCTGCTGGCCATGCTGACCGCGGCCGAAGCCGGGCGGCAGGCGGCGCTGATGGCGCCGACCGAGGTGCTGGCCAAGCAGCATCTTCGGACGGTCTCGGCGCTGGCGCCGGTGCCGGCCGTGCTGCTGACCGGGTCGGTGAAGGGCGCCGAGCGGCGGGAGGCGCTGCAGGGCATTGCGGACGGGCGGGTCCCGCTGATCGTGGGCACGCACGCTTTGTTCCAGGAGGGCGTGCAGTATCACGACCTGGCGCTGGCGGTGATCGACGAGCAGCACCGCTTCGGCGTGGACCAGCGCCTGATGATGGGCGGCAAGGGCGAGCGGACCGACGTGCTGGTCATGACGGCGACGCCGATCCCGCGCACCGTGCTGCTGACGCAATGGGGCGAGATGGAGGTGAGCCGGCTCGGCGCCAAACCCGCCGGCCGCCGGCCGATCCGCACCACGCTGCATTCGCTGGCGACGCTGGCGGACGTGATCGACGGGATCGGCCGCGCGCTGGAGCGGGGCGAGCAGGTCTATTGGGTGTGCCCGATGGTCGCCGAGAGCGAGCTGACCGATCTGGCGGCGGCCGAGGCGCGGTTTGCGGTGCTGAACGAGCGCTTTCCGGGCCGCGTCGGCCTGGCGCATGGCCAGCAGGACCCGGCCATACGGGACGCGGCGCTGGCCGAATTCGCAGCCGGACGGGTGCGGCTGCTGGTGGCGACGACGGTCATCGAGGTGGGGGTGGACGTTCACGAGGCGACGGTGATGGTGATCGAGCACGCCGAGCGGTTCGGTTTGGCGCAGCTCCATCAATTGCGTGGCCGGGTCGGGCGCGGCGACGCGCAAAGCTTCTGCCTGTTGCTGCACGAGGACGGGCTGACCGACAGCATGAAGCGGCGATTGACGCTGTTGCGCGATACGGAGGACGGTTTCGTCATCGCCGATGAGGATTTCCGTCTGCGCGGCGGCGGCGACCTGTTGGGCAAGCGGCAGAGCGGGCTCCCCGGCTTCAAATTGGCTGACCCGGTGGCGCACGAGCATCTGCTGCACATGGCGAGCCAGGACGCCGCGTTGCTGCTCGAGCGCGATCCGTCGCTCAGTTCGGGGCGCGGGCAGGCGCTGCGGCCGTTGATGCGGCTATTTGGCCGGGCGGAGGCGGTGCAGACGCTGGCGGCAGGGTAATCCGGGGGTCCGGGGCGGCTCCAAGGAGCAAAGGCGTGGATCATCCGCCTGCGAGGATGATGACCGGCCGCCGCAGACGGTGTTGATTGCCGATTTTTTCGGAAGCTGCTACAGGCGAAATCACGGCCAAAATGGACCGCCAAATGAACGTGATGCTGTCAGCTCGGGCCAATACGTGGGAAGTTGCGGACAAACGTTCGCGCGAGATCTGCGTGTTATTCCTGATGTCAACGCTGGTCATGGTGCTGAAAAGCCCAGATGCGTTGCGGCTGCCGCAATTCTGGGCGGAAGACGCAACGGTCTTTTTCACTGACCAGCTCCATGGAACCTGGCCGCAACTGCTGCATCCCTATTCGGGATACCTCCATTTCTTCCCGCGGATGACGGCCTGGGTCGCCAGCTTCGTTCCCGTCGCTGGCATCCCGCTCGTCTACAACAGCATCGCCATCCTATTGGACTCCGCCTGTATCACGTTCGTCATGCTGCGGGCTGGACCGATATTTGGGCTGGGCGTGGTGTTTCTGTCATTCTTCATTCTACCAACCACCGGCGAGGTGTTCGGGACCATCACGAACGTCCAGTGGTTCACACAATTCGTTCTGCTCGCCGCATGCTGCCTGCCCCGCGCCGGCAGCAATGGGCCGAGCCGGGCGGCCCGCATGACCCTCTACGCAGTGCTCGTCTGTGCGGCGCTGACGGGACCGGTTTCTTGGCTGATTGCCGGTGCGGTTGGGCTGGTCTTCCTGCTCAAACGCGCGACCCAACGGTCCCGCGCCGGCGCCGAGGCAGAAACTCTGTGGCGCGAGGTGAACAAGCCGGAAACCTGGGTCGTCGTCGCAGGTGCGGCGCTGCATCTCGCATTCCTCGCCATCACCCCGGCGGTCAGCTCGGCCGGATCGCTGCGGTTCATCGATTCGCCCACGCGTTCCACGATCGTCCGCATCCTGACCGCGCCGACGGCCAAACTGCACGTATTCTTGGCCGTGGTGATGTTGGGAGCGACGCTATGGGCGATTTACCTTGCCTTCATTGCACCCAAGCGCCTGCCGCGCGCGATTTTGCTGGTTTTTGCCATCGGCCTGCTGGAGCCAGTGCTTGCCTGCCTCAAGTCACACGGCAGTTACACCGTGTTCCTGGCCTCGCTGTCCACTCCGTCGCGGTATTACTACTTGCTCGGCGTGGTCTCGATCTGGGTGATCGGCAAGGAGCTGGTTGCCATTATCCCGCCTAGCAAGCGCACCCTCGGCCTGGTGGCGATGGCCAGCGTGCTCGTCGTCGCCATCGCGTTGAAGCCGGAGTATTTCTCGCGATCGCCGCTGGCCGATTACCGGTGGGGCGACTACGCGCCGAGGATCGGGGCGGGCTCCGAGCATCTCCTCGTGCCGGTCAATCCAGACGGGTGGGCGATGGAGGTCAATCCGGCTCGCTGACGGGGAAAATCTCTCTGGCTTTGCTCAGCACGCGGTCGATGAAAGCCTGCGTCGCGCCAAGATAACCGGCCGGGTCGGTGAGGCGGCGGATCGCCGCCGCGTCCATGTTCGAGCTGACTGCTTTCTCTTCCATCAGCGCGGAGGCGAGGTCGCCGCCGCTGGCCAGCGCGGTGTCGGTGGCGTGCTTGACCGCGTGATGCGCCGCCTCGCGGCCGAGCTTGGGTGCGAGGCCCATCATCACGGCCTCCGCCATGATCCCGCCATGCGTCAGGTCGAGGTTGCGGCGCATGCGGGCGGCGTCGACCACCATGCCCTCGGCGATGGCGCTGACGTGCAGCAGGGCGCCGTGGGTCAGGACGAAGGCTTGCGGCAGCGCCAGCAGCTCCGCCTGCCACGGCCCAGTGCCGCGCTCCAAGTCGTCCGCCATCGCGCCCTGCATCAGCGGCACGAGCGCCTGCACGCCGCGCTGCGCCGCCAGCACGTATTCCGAGGCGATCGGGTTGCGCTTCTGCGGCATCGTCGAGCTGCCGCCGCGCCCGGCGACGTAGGGCTCGGACACCTCGCCCACCTCGGTTTGCGTCAGTAGGATGATGTCGGTGGCGATCTTGGCGAGGCTGCCGCAGACGATCCCCAAGAAGCTGACCGCCTCCGCCAGCCCGTCGCGCGCGACATGCCACGGCACCGGCGGCGCGGCGAGGCCTAGCTCGGCGGCCAGCCCGTCCAGCACCGCGATGCCGTGCTCGCCCAGCGAGGCCAGCGTGCCGGCGGCGCCACCAAACTCGACCCGCTCGGCGCGCGGCCGGAGCTGGTCGAGGCGGTGGACGTGGTCGATCAGCGGCATCAGCCAGACCGCGCATTTCAGCCCGAACGTCGTCGGCAGGGCATGCTGCAGATGCGTCCGCCCCGCCATCACCGTGTTCCGGTGCCGGGCCGCTTGACCGGCGAGCGCTTCGCCGATCGCGACCAGCTCGGCGCGGATCAGCGCCAGGCCGTCGCGCACCTGCAGCACGGTCGCGGTGTCCGTGATGTCCTGCGTCGTGGCGCCCCAATGCGTCCAGCGTCCGGCGTCCTCGCCCGCGGCGCGGCTGAGCCCCCTGACGACGCCAACCACGGGATAGCCGACATTGCACACGCTGGCGGCAAGCTCCTCCTGCTGCAGCACCTCGACGCGCGCCGCCGCGGTGATCGCCTCGGCGGCGTCGGCTGGGATGATGCCGAGCCGGGCCTGCACGCGGGCCAGCGCCGCCTCGACGTCGAGCATCCGCTGCAGATAGGCGCGCTCGTCGAACACGGCGCGCATCGCGTCCGAGCCGTAGAGCGTGCCAAAGACCGGGCTGTCGGCTGGGTTGACTGCCATCCCTCAGCCCTCCCGTTCCATCTCGGCCAGGGTCTGCTTGGCGATCCGCATGGCGCTATTGGCGGCCGGGATGCCGGCATAGGCGGCGACGTGGATCATCAGCTCGCCAATGTCCTTGGGCGTGGCGCCGGTGTTACGGCTGGCGCGGACGTGCAGCTTGAACTCCTCGTGGTGGCCGAGTGCTGCCATGAGGGCGAGGGTGAGCAGGCTGCGGGTGCGGCGGTCGAAATGCGGCCGGGTCCAGACGCCGCCCCAGGCGGTCCGGGTGATGAAGGTCTGGAAGTCGCGGTCCAGATCGGTGATCGCGGCGGAGGCGCGCTCGACATGCGCGCTCCCCAGCACTTGCCGGCGGACGCGCATGCCGGACTCGTAAAAGTCCGGCATTAGGAAGCGCAGCATGGCGCCGGCGACGGCGGCGGGCTGTTCGGCCATCGGGATATGCGAGGCATCCGCGATCACCTCGAGGCGCGCGCCCTGGATCGCCTGCTGCAGCGCCTGCGAGCTGGCGAGCGGGGTTGCCTGATCGGCCTCGCCAACCATGACCAGCGTCGGCATGGTGAGCGCGCAGCTGCTTTGCGTGAGGTCGGCGGTGGCGATCGCCTCGGCGGCGCTGGCATAGCCCTCCGGCGGGGTCGCGAGCAGCATATGGCGCAGCGTGTCGGCGGTGTGCGGCGGCGCTTGCGGCGTGACCCAGCGGGCGATCACGCTCTCGGTGAGGCTGGCCATGCCCTCGGCACGGACGAGCGCGGCGCGTTCGTGCCACAGACTGGCCGGCGGGATCGTGAGGGCGGTGTCGATCAGGGTGAGCGAGCGGACCCGGTGCGGCGCCTGCGCGGCCAAGGATTGCGCGATCAGGCCGCCAATCGACACCCCGGCGACGTCGGCCGTCGCGACGCCGAGCGCGTCCATCACCGCGAGCGCATCGGCCGCGAGCTGGGCGATCGTGTAGGGGCCCGTGGTGACCTGCGTGCCGCCATGACCGCGCATATCGGGGCGCAACACGCGAAAACCGGCCGCCAGGGCAGCCACGACCGGGTCCCACATATGCTGGTTGGTGCCCAGCGAATGAAGCAGCAGCAGCGCCGGCGCGTCCTGCGGCCCGTCCTGGTTGACCAGTATTTCGAGGTCTTCCAGCTTCACCTTGGTCACGCCGGGCATTTTCCGTCTCCTCACTCGTTGCGGGCAGCGGCCAGGGCCGCCGGCGCGCGCAGCCGGGCCATCACCAGCCCCACTGGCGCAAGGTGTTGAGCAGCATGTGCGAGACGGCCGCGACCGGGTAAGTCGCGATCGTGCCGTTAACGACATCGCCGGCTTGCGCGCGGATCAGGGCGCCTTGGGCGCGCGGCACCGAAGGCAAGTAACCCCAGAGGATGCCGTCCTCGTTGGCCGGCAGGGTGTCGAGGTTTTTGCAGAGGGCATAATGCTGCGTCGGACAGGCCAGGCCGTAGAAGACACGGCGTACGTTGAGCGGCCGGATCACACGGACGAGGTTCTGGCGTGACGGGAGGCGTTTCGGCGCGGCGCATGGATGACCTCAGAGCCGACGGCCCGGCGGTTGTCAATTCGGCTGCAGCGGCTTCGGCCAAGTGTTTACAACGACCCTGCACGAGCGCAGATGGCCGGCGTCGATGTCGGCAAATAGGAGGGTAGGATGATCATTGAGGGCGAGGCCATGCTGACGCCGGCCGTCCAGGATGCGATGGCGAAAACCCCCGATCCGCGGCTGCGCGAGGTCATGGACGCGCTGATCCGGCATCTCCACGCCTTCGTCCGCGAGGTTCGTCCGACCGAAGCAGAGTTCGAGCAGGGCGTCGCCTTCGTCGCCGGGCTCGGCAAGGCGACGACGGATACGCACAACGAGGTGATCCTGGCCAGCGACGTGATCGGGCTGTCGACGCTGATCGGGCTGCTGAACAATCCGGCCTTCGCCGGCGAGACCGAGGCGGCGCTGCTTGGCCCGTTCTGGCGCCAGGGCTCGCCGGAGCTGCCGCTTGGCGCCTCGCTGGTGCAACGGGAGGTGCGGGACGGGCTGCCGCTTCTGGTGCGAGGCCGGGTCACGGCGCGCGAGGGCGGGCCGGTCGCCGGGGCGCTGGTGGATGTGTGGCAGGCCGATCCACACGGGTTCTATGACAACCAGGACCCGATGCTCGATAGCATGAATTTGCGTGGCCGGTTCCGCACCGATGGCGAGGGGCGGTTCTGGTTCACCACCGTCAAGCCCGCGGGTTATCCGATCCCGACGCACGGCCCAATGGGCAATGTGGTTCTGGCGCAGCTGCGCGAGCCGTACCGGCCGGCGCATATCCATTTCATGATCAGCGCGCCGGGCCGTAAGACTTTGATCACACAAGTTTTTGCGGACGACGCCGAGCACCTGAACAATGACGTGACGTTCAGCGTCATCCGCACCCTGGTCGCCCGCTTCCAGCGGCAGGAGACGCTGGAGGGCGCACCACCCGGCTTCACGATGCCCTGGGCGGTGCTGGATTACGATTTCGTCCTCGTCCCCGGCGAGAGCCGGTTCCCCAAGCCGCCGATCAAGTAGCATGCCGCTTGATCCGACCCCGCTTGCCGGGCGCGCCGCGGTGATTCTGGGCGGTTCTGGCGGCATCGGCGCCGCGACCGCCCGGCTGTTCGCCGAGGCGGGCGCCATGGTCGCCGTCGTCGCCAATCGCGATGTGGCCAAGGCGAAGTCGGTCGCCGGCGGCCTGCCGGGAGCGGGTCACGCGGCGCATGCCTGCGCGATCGAGGATGGGGAGGCGCTGAAGCGTCTCGCGGCCGATGTCGGCCGGGCCGATATCCTGGTCAATTCGGCCGGGTTCACGCAGGCGGTGCCGCATGGCGATCTGGAGGCGCTGACCGACGAGCTGTTCGACCGCGTGCTGCGGGTCAACACGCGCGGCGCATTTTCCGCCATTCGGGCCTTCACGCCGCTGCTGCGAACAGGCGGGCATGGGCTGGTGGTGAACATCAGCTCGATTGCGGGCAGCACGGGGGCGGGCAGTTCGGTCGCCTATTGCGCGGCCAAGGCCGGAATGGACGTGATGGGCATGGCGCTGGCGCGCGCGCTCGCGCCGGCGATCCGGGTGCTGACCGTGTCGCCCGGCGTGGTGGACACCGATTTCGTGCCCGGGCGCGACAAGGCGGCGCGCGAGAAGCAGGGGCAGGCGACACCGCTGGGCCGGCTTTGCACGGCCGAGGATGTCGCGGCCGTGGTGCTCGCCTGCGCGACCACGCTCGGCTACTCGACCGGGTCGGTGATCCAGGTCGATGGCGGGCGTCATCTATGAGGAGATCGGCATGAGCCGCTTGCGGGTCGATCAAGCCGCATCGGATATCGATCAGCTTCGCCTCGAGATCGAGCGCGATGACGCCCCGCCGTCGCCGGGTCCGGACGAGGTCGTGGTCGAGGTGCGCAGCGCCGGGGTGAACCCTTCCGACGTGAAGGCGACGCTGGGCGCGATGCCGCATGCGGTTTGGCCGCGCACGCCCGGCCGCGACTGGGCCGGGGTGGTCGTCGCCGGTCCGGACGCGCTGCGGGGGCGCGAAGTGTGGGGTTCTGGCGGCGAGCTGGGGATCCGGCGCGATGGCAGCCATGGCAAGTTCCTGGTGGTGCGGCGCGACGCGGCGGTGCCGAAGCCGTCGGCAATCTCGCTCGACGAGGCCGGGGCGCTTGGGGTGCCGTTCATCACCGCCTGGGAGGGCCTGCGCCGCGCCGGGTTGCCGCAGGCAGGCGATACCGTCCTAGTGCTGGGTGGCAACGGCAAGGTCGGCCAAGCGGCGACGCAGATCGCGACGATGCGGGGCGCCCGGGTTTTCGGGGTTGAGCGACAGAGCCAGGGTTATGCCGGCCACGCCACCGGCCCAGTCCGCATGGTCGACGCGTCGAGCGAGGACATCGCCGAGGTGGTCAAGCGCGAAACTGGCGGACGCGGCGCCGACATCGCCTACAACACGGTCGGCAGCCCCTATTTCGCGGCGGCGAACCAGGCTTTGGCGATCGGCGGCCGGCAGATTTTCATTAGTACGATCGAGCGTTCGGTGCCGTTCGACATCTTGGCGTTTTATCGCGCCCAGCTCACCTATGTCGGCGTGGACTCGCTGGCGCTGGACAGCGTGGCTTCCGCGGCGATCCTGCGCGAGCTGGTGCCGGGCTTCGAGAGCGGCAAGTTACGGCCTTTCCCGGTGCGGGATACCGGGCGGTACTCGCTCGATCGGGCAAAAGATGCATACAGAGCCGTGCTGCAGGGCAGCCAGGATCGCGTGGTGCTGCGCCCCTAAGCCGCGACCAAGTCTGTGCCGGCGTAAATTTCGGCGATGGGGATTTCGATGCCGATTTCCGGCATCGCGAGCACCTCGCCATCCAGCAGAACCGTCGTCGCCCAGGGCTCGTCCTGCTGGCGCGCGTAAACGGTCACGGCGATTGCCGCCTGCTCGACCACGACGTAACGCTTGATCGACGGGACCGCGTGATACTCGCGCACTTTGAGGACTTGATCCGTCGTCGCCGAGCTGGCGCTGACGACCTCGAACACGACGACCGGGTTCGGGACCAGCCGCTCCTTGCCCGGGATCTTCGAGCAGGTGACCGCGGCTTCCGGGTAGCGCACTCGTTCGTCAATAGTAGCCACACCGCCCCCATCAGGGCTCATGGATCTGCAAGGCCCGCCTCGAAGCCGCTCCCTGAGCTCGCCGCGGACGTTGTCGGCAATGAGCCCATGATTATTGGTCCCGCCGGTCATGGCGACCGGCTGGTGGCCGTCGAATTCATAGCGGCCGTCCTGTTGCTCAGCCCACTCCAAGAACTCGGCCCGCGTCATCCGGCGGGTGCGTAGCGCGACGTTCATGCCCTCACTCTACCAGCTTTCACGCCTTCAGTCTCTGCGGCCCTTGCGGCGTAAGGCAAGGCAGATCCAAAGTATGTCAGGGGAGACGTTCATGGAAACTGCCGCAGCGGCGCATCGCAAGCCGTTCTACTCGGTCCTGTACATACAAGTGCTGATTGGCATCGTGCTCGGCGCCATTGTCGGCTGGGTTTGGCCGATGTTCGGCGCGGAACTGCGGCCGCTCGGCGAGATCTTCATCAAGTTGATCCGCATGGTGATCGGCATCGTCATCTTCGTCACCGTCGTCTCCGGCATTGGCGGAACCAGCGACTTGAAGAAGATGGGCCGGCTCGGGCTCAAGGCGGTGATCTACTTCGAGGTCGTCTCCACAATCGCGCTGCTGATCGGCATGCTCGTCGGCAACGTCATCCGGCCCGGCGCCGGCTTCAACGCCGACCCAACCAAGCTCAACGCCGCCGCCATCACGCGTTACGCCGGGCAGGCCAAGGAAATGGGGGTGATGGATTTCATCTCCAACATCGTCCCCAACACGATCGTCGACGCCTTCGCCCGCGGCGACATCCTGCCGATCGTTTTCGTCGCCGTGCTGTTCGGGGTGGTGCTTTCCAAAATGGGTGAGCGCGGGCGGCCGGTCCGTGAGCTGGTCGATGCCTTGTCCGGGCTGGTCTTCGGGGTGATCAACATCGTCATGCGCGTGGCGCCGATCGGCGCGTTCGGCGCGATGGCGTTCACGGTCGGCAATTTCGGCATCGGCTCGCTCGGCCGGCTGCTCGGGCTGATCGGCACCTTCTATCTGACCGCGGCGATCTTCGTGCTCGTCGTGCTCGGGCTGATCGCCCGGTTCTACGCCGGGTTCAGCATCCTGGCGTTCCTGCGCTACATCAAGGAGGAGCTGCTAATCGTCCTCGGCGCCAGCTCGTCCGACCCGGCGCTGCCACCGCTGATGGAGAAGATGGAGCATCTCGGCGTCTCCAAGCCCGTGGTCGGGCTCGTGCTGCCGACCGGCTACATCTTCAACGCCGACGGCACGAACATCTACATGACGCTCGCGGCGCTGTTCGTGGCGCAGGCCACCAACACGGATCTCAGCATCACCCAGCAGATCGCGATTTTCGCGGTAGCCTTGCTGACGTCGAAGGGCGCGTCGGGCATCACCGGCGCGGGCTTCATCGCGCTGGTGGCGACGCTGTCGGTGGTGCCGACGATCCCCGTTGCCGGCATGGCGCTGATATTGGGGATCGACCGCTTCATGAGCGAGGTGCGCGCGCTGGTCAACGCGATCGGCAACGCAGTCGCCACTGTCGTGCTGGCCCACAACGAAGGCGAACTGGACGTCGAGCGGATGCACCGCGTGCTGTCGGGCGAGTTGGTCGAGGACTATGCGATCGCGATGACTCGGCCGGAGACGGTGACGACCGGCTAGCGCCTGCCGCAAGCTACGGTTTGGCGGGTGCCGGCGTTCCGCTAGCGGGGGCCGGCGCCACGCCGCTAGGCGTCCCGGAGGTCGTGTCGGGGCCGATCGTGGTGGCGATCGCGCCATTTGCGACGCCCGCGGGCACGCCGCTATAGCCAGTCGAGGAACCGGCGTTCGGCGGCGCGGCGCCTGGGGCGGAGTTGGGTGGGGCGGAGTTGGGCGGGGAAGTCTGGGCGGACGCGGCCAACGGCAAGCCCAAGGCGATCATGCCGGCGCAGGCGAGCTTGCGAACACCCATCTTTTCGCTCCGGGCAAACATCGGTTTATGCGAATCGAATGCTGCCTGCGTAGGTTGGGTCAGTGCAATTCACTGTCGTGTGCAGTCAAGCTGGCGTTTAGGGGAGTGGCTGATGAGGTCCGGAGATGTCGCGTCTGTGGCCGCTGCGTTCGTTGTCGCCGCTTTCGGCTACTTTCTCCTCGCGGGACAGGTGAGCGTTACCGAGATCATCGCTTGCGTGCCGGTCGCAGCGCTCGCCGCCGCGTTCTCCGCGACGCTACTGCGGGCAAAAGAACGTCGCTTCCACTTACGGCGCCGAGCCCTGCTTGCCATGTTGCGGGCGATTGGCGCGCTGCTGCCCGATGCCGTGCGGGTCGGCCGCATGCTCCTCGCGCGCGACCCGGCCGGGCAAGCGGTGCGGCAGCCATTCCGGCGTGGCGGCAATAACGAGGCGGATGCAAGCCGCCGGGCCGTGGTCAGCCTCGGCGTCTCGCTCGCGCCGAACAGCTACGTGCTTTGCATGGACGGCGAACTGCTGGTGCACCGGCTGGCGCCGGGCCCGTCGAACGACGATCTGGAGTGGCCCGTGTGATGGCGTGGCATCTCGCCGTGCTGGGCACGCTGCCAGCGCTCGCGGTCCTGATGGCCGCCGCGTGCCGGGGCGAGATTGCGGGCCGGCTTGTCGCGGTGCAGGCGGCAACCGGCTTGACCGCGTTGATTTTGATCCTGATGAGCTTCGCGTTCGATCAGCAATCCTACGTCGACCTGGCGCTGGCGCTCGCCGCGCTGGGTTTGCCGGGGACGCTGGTGATGGCGCTGGTGCTGGAGCGGTGGGTATGATTTTTGTGCTGCTGGCGGTCGCGGTGCTGGCGGCCTGGCTGGGTGCGGCCGGGTTCATCCGGTTGCGGACGCCGCTCGACCGGCTGCACTGCGCGGGCTTCATCGGCGTCGCCTGCGGGCTGCCGATCGTGCTTGCCGCCTTTGTCGGCGATGGGCTGTCGATCCGGGCGTGCAAGACGGCGCTGGCCGTCGCGGCGCTGCTGCTGAGCGGCGCGGCCGGTGCGCCGGCGATCGGGCGGGCCCTGCTGCTGCGCGGCTCCGTTTCGGGGCGCTGACATGGTCCTGATCTCGATCTTGCTGCTGATGGTGGCCATCTGCGGCGCCAGCGTCGCCTTGGCGCGCACGCCGGGGCGCCAGGTCATGGCCATGGCGGCCAACGGGTTCGTGCTGGCGCTGCTGTTCATGGCACTGCAGGCGCCGGACGTGGCGTTCTCGCAGATCGCCGTGGGCGCGGTCGTCACGCCGATGATGTTCCTCGCCGTACTGGCCAGCATCCATATGAACCGGCGTCCGCAGCCCGACGGAGAGGACAAGAAGTGAGCCCGAAGCTGCGGCTTGCGCTGTTCCTCGCTTCCTGCCTGATCACGCTGCCGGCCTTCGTGCACGTGGCGCGGCACATGCCGGCATTCGGCGCGCATCCGCTCCCCTATGGCGACGCGATCAACGCGGCGGCGACGCAGCAGCGGCACGTGACCAACATGGTGAGCGCGGTCAATTTCGACTATCGCGGCTTCGACACGCTGGGCGAGGAGTTCATGCTGCTCTGCGCGGTCACCGGGGTGACGGTGCTGCTGCGCGGGTCGCGGGGCGAGCAGCTCAGCGCCCGGCCGGGCTGGGTCAAAGGACGAGCCATCCGCGCGCGGAACGAGGGCACGGTGCTCGCCTGCCGGATCTTCGGGCCAGCTACCCTGGTGTTCGGCCTTTATATCGCGCTGCATGCGATGACGACGCCCGGCGGCGGTTTCCAGGGCGGCGTGATCATCGCGTCCGGCCTGCTGCTGATCTATCTCGCCGAGGGCTACCGCGGCTGGCGCCGCGTCGTGCGCTCGAAAGCGTTCGACGCGATCGAAGGTTCGGGCGCCACGCTTTACGCGCTGTGCGGCTTCGCCTCGATGCTGGCCGGGCTGCCATTCCTGACCAACTTCCTGCCGCTCGGCACGGCGAAGGATGTGTTCTCCGGTGGGCTGATGTTGGTCGAGAATGCCGGCGTCGCGTGCGCTGTTGCTGGCGGGTTCACGGTCCTGTTCGTCGAGTTCCTCGAGGAGACGCGGCAAGAGCGCGACGGGGAGGAAGCGTGAGCGCCGTGGTCTCGATACTGCCCTGGGCGGTCGCAGCCTGGCTGCTTGGGATCGGGCTCTACGGCATCGTCAGCAGCCGCAATTACGTGCACCTGATCGGCTGCATTTCTGTCGTGCAGTCCGCGACCTATGTCCTCCTGCTCGGCGTCGGCTACCGGCGTGGCGCCGGGCCGCCGATCTTCTACGACCACCCGCCGGGCACGCCGGCCGTCGACCCGGTGGTGCAGGCGCTCGTGCTGACCGACATCGTCATCGGCGCTGCCGTGACCGCGCTGCTGCTCGCCCTGGTGCTGCAGCTCTACAAGCGGCGCGGCACGCTCGATCCTCAGCAATTGCAGCCGTTCCGGGGATGACCTCGATCCTGCCGCCGCTCCCGGTGGCCGGTCCTCTGGCGGTCGCCGGCCTGCTCCTGGTGTTCAGCCACGCGCTGCCCAGGCTGGTGCCGGACGTGATCGCCCTGTGCACGGCGCTCGCTGCCGCCGCGCTTTGCGGCTTGATGGCCGCGCAGACGAGCGAGCAACCGCTGACCTATTGGTTCGGCGGCTGGGCGCCGGAGGGCGGGCACACGCTCGGGATCGCCTTCGTGGTCGACCAGGCCAGCGCGGTGTTCGGCGCCGTAATCGCGATCCTGTTCGCGGCCTCATTGGTGTTCGCCTGGGGCTTCTTCGACGGCGTGCACGCGCATTTCCATGTGCTGATGCTGCTGTTTATGGGGGGGATGATCGGGTTCTGCCTGACGCATGACCTGTTCAACATGTTCGTCTGGTTCGAGGTGATGAGCGTCGCCGCCTTCGCCGTCACCGGTTACGCGCTGCGGGTTTCGGCGCTGGACGGCGCGCTCAACTTCACCGTCGTCAACACGATCGGCAGTTACCTGTTCCTGGGCGGGATCGGGCTGATCTACGGGCAGGTGGGCGCGCTCGATTTCGACGCGCTGGGGCGCGGCGTGGCCGCGGCGCCGGATAACCCGGTGCTGTCCGCCGCGTTCGCGCTGCTCGCCACCGCGCTGCTGATCAAGGCGGCGCAAGTGCCGTTTCAGGCCTGGCTCGCCGACGCGCACGGCGTGGCGCCGAGCCCGGTCTCCGTCATCTTCTCCGGCGCGATGGTCGCTGTCGGCATATTCGGGCTGTCCAAGCTGATCTGGCTGGTATTCGCGCCGTCACCCCTCGTCATGCAGTTGGTGCGGTGGCTGTTATTGGCGATGGGGATCGCCAGCGCTCTGATCGGCGGCGTGCAGGCGCTGGCGCAGCGGCACGTCAAGCGGCTGCTGGCGTTTTCGACCATCTCGCATGTCGGAATCCTGCTGATCGGGCTGGCGTTGCTCAACCGCAACGGGCTTGCAGGGATGCTCAGCTACATGGTCGGCCACGGCGTGGTGAAGGGCGCGCTGTTCATGGTGGCGGGCATCTTGCTGGCGCGGTGCGGCGGGATCGACGAGATCGGGTTGCGCGGGGCCGGGCGGGAGATCTGGCCGGCGGGCGTGGTGATGGGGCTGGGTGGGCTGCTGCTGGCCGGGTTGCCGCTGGGGCCGATGGATGAAGGGGTGCGGCTGATCGCGGTGGCTTCGCGCGAGGCGTCGAAAGAATGGGTGCTGGTTCCGGTGCTGATCGGTGCGTCGCTGACCGGTGCGGCGGTGTTGCGGGTGACCGGGCGGGTGTTCGCCGGGTTCGGCCCGTCGCCTGGCGAAGAGGACCGCTCGCCGACCGACGAGGAGCGCGAGAACGCGGATCGGCCGCTCTGGCTGATGCTGGTCCCGGCGGTGGTTCTGCTGGTCTTGGGGATGCTGGGGCTGGACGGGAGCGGCGGGTTTGCGGCGCGGGCGGCGGCGTCGCTGATGCATATGCAGACCGAAGCGCCGCCGCCGCTGCGAAGCTCGATCTGGCCGTGGATCTCGGTCGGCGGAGCGCTGACGATCGCGGCGCTCGACCTGGGCCGGCGGCATCTTCCGCAATCGCTGATCCGCGCCTCCGACAAGGCTTGGGCTCCCCCGCTCGCCGCGCTGCGGGTCGTCCATAGCGGATTGGTGGCGGATTACGTGGCTTGGATCGTGGTCGGCCTGGCCCTATTCGCGATCGTCTTCGCGCTCGGCTGACGCCTACCAGTCGGTCGTCGCGAACATCGCCACCATCCCCATCCCCATCACGATCGTGGCGGCCCAGCCGAGCCAGCGCAGTCAGCCGTGGACCGCGAACGCGCGGATCGGGTCGATGCGATTCCAGAGTTCCGACCATACAGCTTCCCAAGCGTGCCGCGTAACAATCAGGCCGGCGCGTGGACCGACGCCGCGGTTTGCGCGTAGGCTGCGGGATCGTATCGCCATGCAGTGAGGGTCAGCATGACCAATTCCGTCATCGTGTCCGCCTACCGCGAGAAAACGCCGGGATCGGAGCGCCTGGCGCAGGAGGCGTACGAGCTGTTCCCCAATGGCGTCACGCATGACAGCCGCATCCTCGAACCGTACGGCATCTATGTCGAACGGGCGCAGGGCGCGCATAAATGGGATGTGGACGGCAATCGTTACGTCGATTTTGCCGGCGGCCACGGGGCACTGCTGCTGGGGCACAACCATCCGGCGGTTGCGGCAGCGACGGCTCAGGCGCTCGGCGCCGGCACGCACTTCGCGGCCAACCATGCCGCCGAGATCCGCTGGGCGCAGGCGGTGCAGCGCCTGGTGCCGTCGGCCGAGCGGGTGCGCTTCACCTCGTCAGGGACCGAGGCGACGCTGATGGCCGTGCGGCTCGCCCGGGCGTTCACCGGGCGGCGGACGCTGATCCGCTTCCGCGGGCATTTTCATGGCTGGCACGACCAGGTGACCTCCGGCTACTCGTCGCATTTCGACGGCTCGCCGACGCCGGGGGTGTTGCGGGAAGTGGCGCAGCAATCGTTGCAATTGGATCCGGGCGACATCGCGCAGGTGCGGGCGGCGCTGGCCGGGTCGCACGACGTGGCGGCGGTGATCCTCGAGCCGACCGGGTCGTCGTTCGGACTGGTGCCGCTGTCGGCGGAGTTCGCCCAGGAATTGCGGGCGGAAACCGAGCGCGCCGGCGTGCTGCTGATCTTCGACGAGGTGGTGACCGGGTTCCGGGTCAGTCCCGGCGGCGCGCAGGCGGCCTATGACGTGCGGCCGGACCTGACCAGCCTGGCGAAGATTTTGGCGGGCGGGATGCCGGGCGGCGCGGTGGTCGGGCGGCGCGACATCCTCGACCATCTCGACGTCAAGGCGTCGCGGGCGGCGGGGCGGGAGAAGATCGAGCATCAGGGGACCTACAACGCGAACCCGGTGGCGGCGGCGACGGGGGCGACGGCGCTCGAGCTGATCGAGGCGAGCAACCCTGGCAAGGAGGCCGACGCATCCGCCGCCG
Source organism: Acetobacteraceae bacterium (assembly GCA_965276815.1). Taxonomy (GTDB): domain Bacteria; phylum Pseudomonadota; class Alphaproteobacteria; order Acetobacterales; family Acetobacteraceae; genus JAVVHH01. Next base: position 59,019 of record CBDIBE010000010.1, read on the forward strand.
AACTGCGCGCCGGTCTGAACGCGGTGATCGAGCGGGCCGGCCTGCCTTGGGCGGTCTACGGCACGTCCTCGGGGTTCCACACCTTCCTGAACCCGGCGGGCCTGCCAATCGGCCCCTCCCAGTTCGATCCCGCCCGGCACGATTACCACGCGCTCAAGGCGCAGCCGATCGAGCTGGTGCGCAAGCTGCGGCTGGCGTTGCTGGTCAACGGCGTGGACCTTAACCCAAGGCTCGGCGGCTTTCTGTCGGTCGCGCACGCGCGGGAGGATACCGAGCATACGGTTGAGGCATTCGCGGAGTCGGTGCGGATGCTAGAGGCGGAGGGGGAGTTGCGGCTGGTGGAGCGGCGGACGGCGGCTTAGGCTCTTCTGTGCATTCAAGGCGCGAGGTGCCACTCTGGAACTCGGAATACGCCCTTTATGCAGTTGGGATTGCGCACTGCGACCTGGATGTGGGTTTTGGCGTCGAACGCCGAGCCGGGATAGAGGGCTTCTCCTTCGGTAAAGACAGCACGAACCGTTTCAATCAACCCACCTTGACCCTCATAGATCGCGTGCAGATGCTCTATGACTGCGCAATCGAGTTGCCGCCTAAAACGATCAATGTTTTTCGGGAGTATCTGGTCTGCTTTTTCGAGAGTCTCGAATAGAGAATCGTATGCTGCACGAACCATATCTATGCTGACAGCATTCATGAGGTCCAGACAAGTGCCAAGATCAATGACTGCGCCGACTACCGCCGGTGTCGTTATCCCTGAACTACGCCGCTTCATAGTCTCTTCTGCAAAGGAGAGCCCGCGTTTCGGATTAGCCTCCCAGAAATACGTCCCCCATCCTAACCAGTCGTAATCATTTTGACTGTGCTCAAAGGGATCTCCTTTAAGTAACTTTTCGGCCACGGCTTGGTCACAGCCGTGATAGCCAAGAATGAAACTAGCGGAAAGGCGGTGCAATTAGCTCTTCTGCGCATAAGCCTTGGCAAGGTGACCAGATTTCGTCAGGATTTTCTCGCGACGCAAAGTATCCACTGCCGTTGCTTTAGTCCTGGTCGCCTTCAGCGTATAAGCCTTTGCGGCTGCGCGAAAGGCGACTGCCGCTTCAGGCCCGTTGAGGTCGAGACGGGGATTGACGCTAACAGTTTTGCCTCTCGTCCGTTTGGCTGAAAGTCTCACGATGTTCGACATTGCGGGATTATGCAGCTATCGACCTGGGCGAACAAGCATCTGCTGGCTCATCCCGACGATCTGGAAGGAAGAAAGGCTATCCTACGCCGTGGAACGTCGTGAACGCGTCCACCTCGGCGCGCTCGGTCCGTAGCGCATTGGCCGGTTCGGCCGGGTCGGCGTAGCCGAGCGCCATCCCGCAGACGATCCGTTCGGTTTGTGGAATGTCCAGGCGGCGGTGGATCAGCGGATGCAGAAAGGCGAAGGCGGCTTGCGGGCAGCTGTCCAGGCCATAGCCGCGGGCCGCGATCATCACATTCTCCAGGAACATGCCGAGATCGAGATAGCTTCCCGTCCGCAGCACACGCGCCGCGGTGATGATCATGCCGACCGGCGCGCCGAAAAAGGCGAAATTCTTCTCATGCTGCCGGCCCGACGCCTCCCGGTCGCCCTTCCCGATCCCAAGCAGCCCGTATAGCGCCCAGCCGATCTGACGGCGGCGGTCGACGTAGGGCGACACCCATTCCGCCGGGTAGTATTCGTACTCGCACTCCCAGTGCTGGCCGTCCCGATGCGCCTGGCAGAGCTCCGCCTTGAATCCGGCGAGCGGTTCCCCGGTCATGACATGCACGCGCCAAGGCTGCGTGTTGGTCATGCTCGGCGCACGGCTCGCCAGCTCCAAGATGTGCCGCACGACGGCGCGCGGCACGGGCTGATCGGTGAAGCCGCGGACGCTGCGGCGCGTCCCGATCGCCGCCGCGACGCCCGGATCGATCGTCGGGGCCGCAAAATCATTCATTGCAGCGGCAGCTCCACCTCGGCCGTGCCCTTGATCGACAGCTCGCCGTCCTGGTTCTCGCCCCAGACCTCGCAATCGACCAGGCCGCGCCCATCCTCCATCCGCTTGCCCGCGACCCGGCCGCGGCACCAGACGATCTCGCCCACTACGTTGTGCCGCCGGATCTGCACGTTCAACCGGCGCAGGAACCCGTCATCGCCGACCCAGTCGGTCAACATGTGCGACATCCAGGACACCCGCTCCGGCCCGAAATCATACGCGCCGGGCACGCCCACCGTGTGAGCGAACTCGTTGTCCCAATGCACCCGCACCGGCGGCTCCGGCACGCCGTTCTGGTTCGGCGGCGCGAGCTTGGGGTGCCTGTCGTAATAGTGCCAGGCCATCCGGTGATTGCGGATCGCATAGGCGCCCCAAGCCTGCATGAAAGCCACCGCCGCGGTGACGGTATAGGGGCCCTTGAGCAGCGGGGTGATCAGATCCCCCTCGTTCACCTCGCCCCAAAGGAGCTTCGCCGGTCCACGCGGCTTCTCCTGCCGATACTGCTCGGCGAAGCCTTTGATATCAGCTTCGGAAAACACCAGCGGCTGCTCGTTCACGCCGTGATACTTCGTGCCTTCCTCGCGCGCGGTATCGCGCTCGGTGCGGAAGCACCACGAATCCGCCTCCGCCAGCTTGGTGTCGGCCTGGTCGAAGAATTCCGTCGTGTAGATCTGCTGGAACGAGCGCCCGGCGAAGCGCGTCTGGTGTTCGACCATCGCCTTCAGGGTCGAACGCGTCTTCATCTTGGTCCCCACCCGCACCGGCTCGAACCAGTGCCAATCGGTGCCGGCGAACATGGCGTGCACGCTCGGCAAACCCTCCACGGCGCCGCTCGCGACGTTGTCGGTCGAGTAGAGGATAGCGGGCGGCGCCAGCAGCGCGCCCCACCGCGTCGCGCCGGCGTAGTCCGCGTCGAGCCAGAGCTTGTTGTTGTCGCCGATCGCGTAGGCGAAGTGCCGCGAGGCGTCGCTGTTGATCTCGGTGAAGGTCGGCAACGTGACCCGGTTGACCGGCTTGCCGATGCGCGAACGGAGTTCGGCAATGGCCTCGTCGGTGATCTTGGAAAAGCTCACTTTATTCCTCCCTTTACGCTCGCAATAGATCAGCACGAAAAACCGGGGCGGCGATACCAGCCAGCGCGCGGGTCAGCGCCGCGCCGGCGAGGCCGGTCACGCGCGCTACGCCGTATTCGGTCACGACGTAATCGACAAGGCTCGTCTCGATCGTCACCGGCGCGTCCGCGGCGAGCGCCGGCACGATCCGGCTCTTGCTGCCGTCCTTCGACGTGGCGCGCAAGGCGATGATGCTTTTTCCGCTGGGTGCCATCGAGGCGCCGAGCGCGAAGTCGGGCTGTCCGCCGGGTCCGGAGACTTGCTGCCCGTCCACCGCCTCCGCATTGACCCGGCCAAACAGGTCGATCTCCAAGGCCCCGTTGACCGCGCAAAGCTGCGGGATCCGCGCGAGACTTGCCGCATCATGCGTCTGATCGCAGGGCAGGAACGCGACGGCGTCGTTCTCGTGTAGAAAGCGATAGAACGCGGCCGACCCGGCCGCCAGCGTGGTGACTGCGACCCCGGCGATGACGCCGCGCTCGATCAGTGCCTGCATCGGCTCGGTCAGGATGCCGGTTTGCACGCCAAGCCGCGTCAGGTGGCTCAGGCGCGACAAGGTCAAGTCGGGGATGGAGCCGATCCCGGTCTGCAGCACGTCGCCGTTCCCGATTAGCCCGGCGATATGGTCGGCGATCGCCGCGTCGGTCGCATCGCCCGCCGCCGGCGCCACGGTCACCGGGTCGCCGCCGCCCTCGAGCCAATAATCGACCTGATCGGGCCGGATCGTGGTCTGACCCCGCGTGCGCGGCATCGCCGGATTGATCTCGGCGATGACGATCGGCTTCTGCGCCAGCGCCGCCTGCATGACGTCGCAGGACACGCCAAGCGACATCGTCCCGTCCGCACCGGGCGCGGAGAGGTGCAGCAGCAGGATATCCGCCCGGACCGCGCCGGACGCGAACAGCCCCGGCGCTTGCGAGAGCGGGCAGCGGACGAACTGGACCAGGCCGGCGCGCAAGGCCCGGCGCACCGCCCTTCCGGGCACCACCGTGGTCAGCCGTAACGCGCCGCTGGTCACGCCCGGAACGAACGCCGGCTCGCCGACGGTCACCAGGTCGAACACCGAGATCGGCCCAGGCAGCTCCAGCAACTGCGCCGAGAGAAGCGGCGGCGCGGCGCAGGCGGAATGCAGCACCACCTGGCAGCCCGGCCGGAAGAGCGGCGCCAGCTCTTCCACGTGGGCAATCCGGCGGGCTACCAGCCGCGCACGCCCCCGGGGCGCCGCACATCGGCGCCGCCCTCCATCATGCCGGTCTCGCGGTCCGCGACGATCGCGCAAACGCAGCCGGCCTTCCACTCCCAGTCCCGCCACCAATTCACCTGGTGCCCCATGTCGCTGAGCGCCGCGCCGGTCTCGTCGGTGAACCGGCGCTCGAGGCTGATGCGGCCGGGCGTGTAGGTGTGTGGATCCGACGAGCTGGGGAAGCTGAAGGTCGCAAACCGCGGCTGCTCGATCGCCGCTTGCGGCGTCATGTCGAAGACGAACATGTTGAGCAGCACCTGCAGCATCGCCTGCGGCTGCACGTCGTTGCCGGGCGTGCCGAACGGGACGAACCAGCGGCCGTCCTTGATCGCCAAGGCCGGGCTGGGGGTGAGGCGCGGCCGCTTGCCTGGAGCGAGGCAGGCCGGGTGCTCCGGATCGGTCCAGGACTGCATGCCGCGCGAGGAGGGCGAGATGCCGGTGCCGGGAATGATCGGCGTATTGAGGCAGCTATCGCTGGGTGTGGCGGAGAAACAATTGCCTTGCTTGTCGACCACGCAGACATAGGAGGTGTCGGGTTCCGGCTCGGACCAGGCCATGGCGGGCTCCGGTTTGGTGGCGGGGCGCGGCTGATCCACGGTGCCGAAGGGCGGCATTTCCGGCCAGGCCTTGGCCGGGTCGATCAGCCGGCGGCGCTCGGCGGCGTAGGCCTCGCTGAGCAGCGCCTGCATCGGCACGTCGATGAATTTGGGATCGCCATAATAGTGGTGCCGGTCGGCGAAGCTGAGCTTGAGCGCCTCGATCAGCGTATGGATGTAGGCGGGCGTGTTGTGGCCCAGATCGCGCAGATTCATGCCGTCGAGCAGCTTCAGCGCTTGCAGCAGCACCGGTCCCTGGCACCATGGCCCGCAGCCGCGGATTTCGAGGTCGCCGAACCGCACGCTCAGCGGCTTTTCCACCTCGGAGCGATAGCCGGCCAGGTCCTCGGCCGCCATCCAGCCGCCATTCTCCGCGTGATAGGCGACGATCTTCTGCGCAATGTCGCCACGATAAAACGCGGCCCGCGCCGCCTCCAGCCCGGCGGCGCGCCCGCCCTTGGCGGCGGCGGCCTGCTCCTCGTCGGCCATGTATTGGATCGACTTGGCGAGGTCGGTCTGGAAGAAGCGCTCCCCGGGCACAGGCGGCTTGCCGTTCGGCAGATAGATCGCGGCATTGGCGGGCCAGGCTTTCATGGCCTCGGCGCTGCCGCGGACCACTTCCTCGGTGATCGACTGCACCGCGAACCCGTCCCGCCCGAAACGGATCGCCGCCGCCGCGACCTCGGCAAAGCTCATCGTGCCGAACCGCTCCAGTGCGGTGATCCACGCGTCCGGGGCGCCGGGCACTACGCTGCGGCGGATGTCGTTCGGGATGCGCCCGCCGTGATGGGTGCGGAAATACTCGGCCGACGCCGCCTTCGGCCACCAGCCGAGCCCGGCGATGGTGAAGGTTTCGTCCGTTTCGGCCATGTGGACGATGATCGGCGCGACGCCGGCGAAATGGACGTATTCGCACTGCAGCACCCCCAGCGCGATGCCGCCGGCGACGCCCGCATCGACTGCGTTGCCGCCAGCCTCGAGGATCTCGAACCCGGCCTGTGCGGCGAGGAAGTTGGCTGAGGACACCATGTGGCGCGTCCCGATGATGCGGGGATGGTGCAGCGGCATCGTGTGACGGTCGGCCATGGCGTGTCCTCCTCTAATTGCTTGGCGCGGGATGGATCGCGGCCGCTGCGACCTTACCATCGGCGCGCGGCGTGTGGTCCAGGCCCACCCGCATCGCTTCGATGTTAAGCGGCCGGAGCACCGGCCACCAGGCGAGGTCCTTGGCGACGATTTCGGTGGCTTGGTCGAGGAGCTTCTCGCGCGCGGCCGGGTCGATAGTGCGCTGGGCGGTGTAGACCAGGTCGTCGACCGCCTTGTCGCCATACTGGCCGCGGTTGAAATTGCCGCTGACCGGGCTTTGCGAGACGAAGGTGGTCAGCAGCGTGGCGCTGGGCTCGAAAGTGTCGCCCAGCGCATATGCAGTGAACATGCTGTATTCGTGCCGGTTGGCGTGGCCGATAAAGATGGCGTGCGGCACCGGCACCGGGTCGGTCTTGATGCCGATCCGGGTCAGCATCTGCGCGACGGCCTCGCACAGTTCCGGCCCTTTCGGGTAGCGGTCGGACTGGCATTGCATGGTGAGCTTGAAGCCGTCCGGATAGCCGGCTTCCGCCAGCAGCGCTTTCGCGTGGGCGGGGTCCGGTTTCGGTACCGTCACGTTTGGGTCATAGCCGAATTGACCCGGCGGCATCAGTTGATCGGCCAGCGCGGCCTGGCCGCTCATGATCCGGTCCTTCAGCAAGTCGCGGTTGATCGCGAGCTGGATCGCTTGACGCACGCGCAAATCGGCGAGCGGGTTCTTGTCGAGTTCGCTGCCGTCGTTGGCGGTGATGAAGGGCGGCTTGCGGTTCGCCACGTCCGGCGTGAAGGCGATCACGTCCTCGGAAACCGCTTCGCTCACCCGCAGCGCGCTGTTGCGCTTGATGGTCGCCGCGTCCTCGATCGGCACGTTGTCGATCAGGTCCACGTCACCGGCCAGCAGCGCGGCGACCCGGGCGGCCGGGTTGGGGATGGCGCGGATGCGCACCTTGTCCCAGGGCGGCGCCGGGCCCCAATACAGCTCGTTGCGCTGCAACGTGACGCTGTCGCCGCGCGCCCAGGACACGAAACGGTAGGGTCCGGTGCCGATCGCCGCCTTGCCCGAATTGTAGTCCTCCGTCGTCGCGTTGGCGCCGACGATGTGCGAGACGATGCCGATATTGGCGAGGTAGGCCGGCAGCAGCGGGGCAGGGCCGTGCGTGTGGATGGTGACCTGGAGCGGCCCGGTCACCTCGACGCTGGCGATCGAGCGCAACGAGGGCGCGAAGCTCGCCGGACTGCGCGGCACGTCGCGTGCGCGCGAATAGGTGAACACCACGTCCTCCGGCGTGAACGGCGAGCCGTCCTGGAATTTTACGTTTGGCCGCAAATCGAACTGCCAGGCGTCGTCGGCGACGGTGCGCCATGCGGTGGCGAGCGCCGGCTGCAGCGCCCCTTTTGCGTCGAAGGTGACGAGCGGGTCGTAGATTTGCGAGGTGAGGCCGAGCGTGCCGCCGAAATAGTGGAAATGCGGGTCGATCGAGTCCGTTTCCACCGCGAGCCCGAGGCGGAGATCGGCCGCGCGGGACGGAGCGGCCGCCATCAGCAACGCCAAAGCAATGAGCCACCACAGCTTGCGTGCTGGCCGCGTCATCGAGCCCTCCGGTTGCGCCTACGCTGTCGAGGATGGTCCGTGCTGCGGCGCAGCACAAGCGGCAAGTCGATGCGAGATCGTCATGATCTGGGTTGATCCGGTGATCCAAGCTCGCCGGCCGCATGGACCGCCGGATCAACTCCGGCGGTGACGAATTTGGAAAGGGCTTTTCGGCTAGGCCTGGCGGTGCGAACGTCTCGTCTAGACCGTTCAGGAGGCAGCCATGACCGATTTCGCGACGCCGACGTACCGGCCGATGATCGCAGCCTCGAACTACGTCGCAGCTTCGGGGCATTACCTCGCGAGCCACGCCGCAATGCGCATCCTGCAGCAGGGCGGCAACGCGATCGATGCCGGGGTCGCGGCCGGGATCTGCATCAACGTCACGCAGCCGGACCTCACCAATTTCGGCGGGGTCGCGCCGATGATCATCTATCTCGCGGGGAGCCAGGAGGTCGTGACCATCTCCGGCCTCGGCCGCTGGCCGAAGGCGGCGCGGCTCGAGTATTTCCGCGACGAGGTCGGCAAGATCCCGCTGGGCGTGCAGAACGCCATCACCCCCTCCGCTTGCGACGCCTGGCTCACCGCGCTCTCCCGCTTCGGCACGATGCGCCTGGCGGACGTGCTCGAGCCGGCGACCGAGCTGGCGATCGAGGGTTTTCCAGTGAGCCGGCTGTTCTCCCACATGCTGACCGGGGTGCACGCGAACCTGGTGCAATGGCCGACCTCGCGCGCCTATTTGCGGCCAGACGGCACGCCCTATCAGGCCGGCGACATCCTGCGCCAGCCGGAGATCGCCGCCACCTTCCGCCTGCTTTGCGACACCGAGCGCGGCGCCGCGCATCTGGGCCGCGCCGGCGCGATCATGGCGGCGCGCGACGTGTTCTACAAAGGCGAACTGGCCGAGCGAATGGCCCGCTTCTCGCAGGAGCAGGGCGGCTTCCTCGACTACGACGATCTGGCCGAATTCTCGGTCAAGGTCGAGAAGCCGGCGAAGACCACCTACCGCGGCTACGAAATCTACTCCTGCGGCCCGTGGTGCCAGGGCCCGGTCGTGCCGCAGACCATGAACATCCTCGAGAATTTCGACCTCGCCGGGTTCGGGCATAACTCGCCGCGCGCGCTGCACGCGATCATCGAGGCGCTGAAGGCGAGCTTTGCCGACCGCCACGCCTTCTACGGCGACCCGGATTTCGTCGACGTGCCGATCGACGGTCTGCTGGACAAAGCCTACGCGGCGGAGTGGGCGGCCCGCATCGATCAGCGCCACGCCTGGCCAGACATGCCGCAACCCGGCGACCCGTGGCGGTTCAGCTTCGCGCAAAGCCGCATCCAGGCCCGGACGCCGGAGCCGGTCGCCGGGCCGCCGGGCTCCGACACATCGTATTTGTGCGTGGTGGACAAGGCGGGGAACGGCTTCTCGGCCACGCCCAGCGACGGCGTGCGCTACACGCCGGTGGTGCCAGGCGTGGGCGTAGTGCTGTCGCCGCGCGGCTTCCAGAGCTGGCTCGACCCGTCGCACCCATCCTCGCTCGCGCCGGGCAAGCGGCCGCGCCTCACGCCGAGCCCCGGCCTGGCGCTGAAAGACGGCAAGCTGGCGATGGTGTTCGGCACGCCGGGCCTCGATGTGCAGCCGCAGGCGATGGTGCAGCTTCTGGTCAACACGATCGATTTCGGCATGGACCCGCAGGCGGCGATCGAGGCGCCGCGGGTGGCGACGTATAACTTCCCGGCCTCCTCGCATCCGCACGCCTACGAGCCCGGCAAGCTGTGCGCCGAGGGCCGGATCGCCGCGAGCACGCTCTGCGAACTGGAGGAGAAGGGCCACCGGGTCACCCGCTGGCCGGACTTGATTGCGGCCGCGGGGGCCCTCTGCGCGATCCAGGCGGACGGTCCTTACGGTCCACGCGTCGGCGGCGCGGACCCGCGCCGCACCGCCTACGCGATGGGGTGGTGACAGCCCACCCTCCCCATTTCCCCCTCTCCCCCCGGTCCCTCCGGGAGAGGGCTTTAGTTGGCGCGGGCCAGGGCTTCGGTGACCCGGCGGGCGAAGGCGGCCGGGTCGGTCGGCATGTCGCCGTCTTGCACGCGGGCGAGGTCCAGCAAAGTGTGCGCGGCGTCGCTCAGATCCTCGCCGGCATCGGCCCGGCCCGCCAGCGTCCGGATCAGCTCGTGCCGCGGATTGATCTCCAGCGTCGGCGGCAGGTCCATCCCGCTACGCCCGTGCCGGCGCAGCAGCCGCTGCATCTGCAAGTCCGGCCCAAACCCGGCCGCCGCGAGGACGACCGCGCTCTCGACCAGGCGATCGGTCGCGCGCACGTCGGCCACAGCCTCGCCGAGCGCCGTCTTCAGCGCCGGGATCAGCTTCTCCACGTCGGCCTTCTCGCCCTCCGGCGCGGCTTCCGGCTCCAGCTTGGAAAGGTCGGCAGCGCCCTGCGTCACGCTGCGGATCGGCTTGCCTTCCCAATCGTGCAGCCGGTCGGGCCAGAACGCGTCGACGGGATCGGTCAGCAGCAACACCTCGATGCCGCGGGCGCGGAAGCCCTCGAGCTGCGGCGAGCGGGCGAGCCCGTCGGCGTCGTCACCGGCGAGCACGTAAATCGCCTCCTGCGCCTCCTTCATCCGGCCGAAATAGTCGGCCAGGCTCGTCAGGCCATCCTGGCTCGAGCTGCGGAAACGCATCAGCGCCGCCAGCTCCTTGCGATGCTCGCTATCGTCCCAAACGCCCTCCTTGACCAGCGGGCCGAATGCGGTCCAGAACTTCTCGTAGTTCTCGGCATCGGCCGCGCGGGTCCTTAGCTCGCCGAGCACCCGACTGGTCACCGCCTTGCGGATACGGGCGAGCACTGGGGTCGTCTGCAGCATCTCGCGGCTGACGTTCAGCGGCAGGTCCTCGGTGTCCACCACGCCCTGCACGAAGCGCGCCCAGGACGGCAGCAAATTGGCCTCGTCAGTGATGAACATGCGCCGGACATGCAGGCGCACGCGGCTCTCGCGCGGACCCTCGAGGAAGTCGAACGGCCTTGTGCTGGGGATGAACAGCAGCGCCGAGAAGTCGAGCGCCCCTTCCGCGCGCCAATGCAGCGTCACCCAGGGCTCGTCCCAGGCATGGGCGACGTGGTGATAGAACGCTTTATATTGCTCCTCGGTCACCTCGGCTTTCGGCTTGCGCCACAGCGCGGTGCCTTCATTGGCGGCGCGATCCTCGCCGTCATGCGCGACGGTGATCGGCACGGTGATGTGGTCGGCCCATTTGCGGACGATCGTTTCCAGCCGGGCCGGTTCGAGGAACTCGTCTGCGTCGGGCTTGATGTGCAGGAGGATCGTGGTCCCAGGCTCATCGCGCTCGCCGGGCGCAAGCGTGAAGGCGCCGCCGCCATCGCTCGCCCAGGTCCAGGCCTCGTCCGACCCGGCGCGCCGGCTCGTCACCTCGACCCGGTCGGCCACCATGAAGGCCGAGTAGAAGCCGACGCCGAACTGGCCAATCAGGCTGACCTTCTCGTCGCCCTTGTTGGTCGCCTCGCCGAAGGCGCGGGTGCCGGAGCGGGCGATGGTACCGAGATTGGCGGCCAGCTCGGTCTTGTCCATGCCGATACCGCTATCGGCGATCAGGATGCTGCGCGCTTCCTTATCCGGAACAATGCGCACCTTGGCGTCGGGCGGAAGGGCGACCGCCGGATTGGTCAGCGCCTCGAACCGGCGGCGATCGGTCGCGTCCGCGGCGTTGGCGACGAGCTCGCGCAGGAAGATTTCGCGGTCCGAGTAAAGCGAGTGCACGACGAGATCGAGCAGACGGCCGACCTCGGCGCTGAATTCGTGGCGTTCTGCGGTCTGGCTCTCGCTCATTGGCTCCCCTGTCCGTTGCTCGGCGGCGGGGATATGCGTCCGGACCGGTCCTGATTTCAACCCGGGGGCGTGAGTGGTCCGGGCTTACTCGGTGTCGGCGCCGCTGCCGCGGCCAGAGATGCCGGCGCGGGACGGGGCGTCGGCGCCGGGCTGGATGGTGCGCGACATGGCGGCGATCTCGTCGTCGTTCTGCGGCTCGGCATCGGCCCCGGTCGCGGCGTCGTTGGCGTCGCCCGCGCGCTCCTGCAGTAGCGCGACCACCGCGTCCTGGTCGGTCTTCTCGGCCTCGGTGAACAGGCGCTCCGCCTCCTCGTCATCGCCGGCCGCTTGGGCTTGCAGCGCTTGTTCGGCCAGGGCGCGAGCGGCCTCGCGCTTGCCCGCGGTGCCATCGGTTTGATCCAACTCGTCACTCATGCTGCAATCCTTCGGCCCGCTGTCGGGCGACAGAGAAGAACGCCGGACAAACCGGCTTGGTTCCAACGGAGGAACTTTCCCCTTGCACCCCCGTTCTCAGTAAAGGAGACGACCTCAATGACCGAAATTATCCGGCTGTCGCCGCACGACCCGCTTCCGTCGGGGCAAAGCCGACAGGTTATCGTGTTGCACCGGTTCGACGAAGACGCGCCAAAGCAGACGATCACGCAGATCACGCTCACCGGCCACCCCGACGAGACCACGCGGCCGATGAACGAAGACGGCCGGCCGATGGACCTCGGTCAGGCGATCGACGCCGCCCGCCGCGTCGCCGAGAGCGAGGGTTTGCCGCGGGTTTTCGTCGTGGACCGCACCGCGGGCGAGCGCGAGCAGGACATATTGCGCCACGGCGGCGACCATTCGGTGCATTCCGAGAAGCTGGTCGATTTCGATCTCGAAGACGGCGAGCGTGGGCCAGACATGCGCGACATCGGGCGAACAGAAGGCCAGTAAACCGCCGTATTATCGCCATCACCGCCATGCACATGGTATTTACTGGGCCATGCATCTCATTGATTTCACGGGGGTGTGACGTGAGTCCAGGCCTGGTCTCGTCTTTTGTACTCGTGCGTCACGCTTCCCAATATCGCCTATCCCCTTATGTCTCTCCCCTCTCCACTGACGCGCAGATCCGGCGCGGCGAAAAACGAAAGTAGGTATGATGCCTGATAGCGGGCTAGATGTTGCCGCCTCTGGACGGCGACTTGGTGTTCTCGTCGTTGGTCTGGGCGGTGCTGTCGCCACCACCGCGGCGGCTGGGATCGAGATGCTGCGGGCTGGCTCTAACGACATGGCCGGCTTGCCGTTGGCGGGCGTGGGTGCGCCGGGGATCGCGGCTTACCGGAACCTGCACTTTGCCGGCTGGGACCTGCATGGCGAGGACCTTAACGAAGCCGTGCGTGAGCATCGGGTGCTGGATCGCGAGCAGACGGAAATCGTCGGGCCTACTCTGGCCAAGATGAATCCCTGGCCCGCCGTGGGCAGCCTCGATTTCTGCAAGAACGTGGATGGCGGCAACAAGGTGGCCGCGAAGTCGCATCGCGATGCGGTCAACAAGATCCGCGATGATATCCGCAAGCATCGCGAAGCAACCGGGATCGACCATTTGGTCATGATCAACCTCGCCTCCGTCGAGCGTTGGCCGGATCGTGGCGCCGACGCGCTGCGCAGCCCCGAGAATTTCGAGCGCGGCCTGGACAGCAGCGACCCGGCGATCAGCCCGGCCATGCTCTACGCCTACGCGGCGATCACCGAGGGCGTGCCATACGGCAACTTTACCCCCAGCCTGGCTGCCGACGTCCCCGCGCTGACCGCGATGGCCGAGCAGCGCAACGTCCCGGTCGCCGGCAAGGACGGCAAGACGGGGCAGACGTTCCTTAAGACCGTGCTCGCGCCGGCGTTCCGCTCGCGCTCGCTGTATGTGGAGGGGTGGTATAGCACCAACATCCTGGGCAACCGCGACGGGCTGGCGCTGGACAATCCGGACAGCTTGCAGAGCAAGCTCAACACCAAGGGCTCGGTGCTGGACGATATCCTAGGTTACCAGGTTGAGGACCACGTGGTGGATATCCGCTACTACAAGCCGCGCGGCGACAACAAGGAAGCGTGGGACGCGATCGATCTCGTGGGCTTCCTGGGGCAGAAGATGCAGATCAAGGTGAACTTCCTTTGCCGCGACAGCATCTTGGCCGCGCCGCTGGTGATTGAGATTGCGCGCGTGCTCGATCTGGCGCGGCAGCGTGGCAAGGGCGGCATTCAGGAGCAGCTCGGCCTGTTCTTCAAGGCGCCGATGACCCCGGCGGGCAAGCGGCAGGAGCACAGCTTCCCGGTGCAGCAGCGCGTGCTGCTGGACTGGCTCGCGGCGTAACGTGCCGGATGCGTTGCCTGGCCGGGTCGGCGGCTTGGCCGGCCTGGTGCCCTTGGCCGTGGAGTTATGCGATCTGAAGCGGGTGCGGGACGCGTCCAGCCCGGACAGTCTCGCCTCGCGCCTGTTCCGGCGGGGGTGGCGCGCGCTGACCGGCGGGCAGGACGTGACCGAGGCGGCGTTGCAGACGACCGCCGACGCGGTTGCGGCGGCGCGGCTGGGCGGGATCGACCGGCGCGTGCTGGAAACGGCCGGGTTGGAGCCCCATGCCGCGGCCGCGGTGCTGCTACGGTCGTTCGACGAGGTTGCCGGGCCGATCGAGCCTGGTTTGGCGGAATTGCTGCGGGCGCATTTGGGCCGCGACGCGACTGTCGGTCCCGCACCGGGCTTTGCCGAGGCGCTGATCCGGCAGCCGCGCGCGGGCGCCACCTGTCCGGGCAAGCCTCGGCTGATTTTGGAGCCGCCGGAGGGGCATGGCGACCATTGCCTGGTCGTAGCCGTCCTCGCGGCGATCCTGGCGCCGCGCTACGGCGCCGATCCCGCCGGCCCGTTCCTCGCCGGGATGGCGCACCATCTGCACAATGCCGCACTACCGGATAGCGGGTTCGCCGGCGAGACACTGCTCGGCGAGCATCTCGCGCCGATCATGGCCCGGCTTTTCGAACGCAGCTTGGCGACGCTCCCGGCGCCGCTTGCCGAGGCGACCCGGCGCGGGCTGGCGGACATCAGGGATGCCGGCAACCCGGTCGGCCAAGCGTTCCACGCCGCCGACGTGATCGATCGCGTCCTGCAAATGCGGCATTACGAGCAGGTCGCGCAGTTCCGGACCACGCAGGCGTTGGACGATCTGGAACTGGTTCATGCCGGACCGACGCAGGCATTTCATTTGGCGGTGCTGCAGGACGCTGGCCTGCCTTGACGCTGCGCAGCCCGGTTTCGGGCGCTCCCCTGGTTGCCGACACGCCGCATTCACTCGCCGGGCCGGCTGAGCGCTGGCCGGTCATCGAGGACATTCCGTTCTTGCGCGCCAACCGCGCCGAACTCGCATCGAACGCCCTGGCGCTGCTCGATGCGGGGCACGTGTACGAAGCGCTGGTGCTGCTGCTCGGCGACCAGGACGATTGGGCCCGCACGCCGCCGCCCTCCGAGGGCGACCGGCGGGCATTGCTGCGCGAAGCGGACGAAATCTCGTTCCGAGAGGCGATGGAGCTTCTGGCGTTCGGCCCCGTCGGCACCTATTTCGCGCATCGCTGGTCGGATCCGACGTTCCTCTCCGGTTTGGCCTTGGCCGAGGCGCACTGGCCGGCGCCGGATAGCGTCTTCGAACTGGCGTGCGGCGCCGGCCATTATTTGCGCGAGTTTTCCCGAGTGTGCCCGGAGGTGTCCGGGGGCGATATCGTGTTCGCCAAGCTGTGGCTGGCGCGGCGATATGTGGCGCCGAAGGCTCGGCTGATCTGCTTCGACGCCGCCACGCCCTGGCCGTTGCTGGATCGTTCGGCCGGGCTCGTGTTCTGCCATGACGCGTTCTATTTCCTGCCGGACAAGCCGCACGTGGCCGCCGAGATGCGGCGCGTTTCGGCCGGCCCAGTGCTGGTGGGGCATGCGCATAATGCGCTCGTCGACAACCTGTCCGCCGGCAGCCCGCTGCCGCCCGCCGAATACGCGGCGCTGTTCGGCTCACCGTTGCTGTATGACGATCTGGAGCTGACGCGGGCGCTGGTCGAGGCGCGCGCGCCCGTTCCGGCCGCACTTGGGGCGCTGGACTGGGCGGCGGCGATCTCGCTGGCGCTGGCCGGTCCGCCCCAGCCGGTGCTCGGCGGGCTTGCGATGCCGCAAGCGGGCGCTGTGCTGCGGCGCAATCCGCTCTATTCTGGCGACATGATCCTCTGGCCCTCTGACCGTTACCAGAAAGAATACGCTTCGCACGCGACCTACCCGCTCGAGGCCACCGGGCCGGAGCGTGCCGTCGCCGGCAGCGACGCCCAAATCGACGATCTGGCCCGGCGGCGCGTGCTGCTCGACCTGCCCGCGTCATGGTGAAGCTCGGATGGGGCATTGCCGGCTGCGGCTGGGTCGCGCGCGACTATGTCGGCCCGGCCATCGAGGCCTCGGACAACGGGGAGCTGGTGGCGCTGTATGATCCGGATGCGCGGTCGCGGCACCGCGCCAAGCAGAGCTTTGCGGCGCCTTGCTTCGACGATCTCGCCGCCTTCCTCGCCGCGCCCGGTCTGGGCGCGGTATATGTCGCCTCGCCGAACGACGCGCACCGGCCGCTGGTCGAGGCGGCGGCCGGGGCCGGGTTGCCGGTGCTGTGCGAAAAGCCGATGGCGACCAACCTCGCCGACGCGCAGGCCATGGTGGCGGCCTGCCAGCAAGCCGGCGTACGCTACGCGACCGCCTTCGACCAGCGCTTCCATGCAGCGCACCGGGTGCTGGCCGAGATGGTGGCCGAGGGGAAGCTCGGCACGGTCACCGCGATCCGGATCGTCTACGCCTGCTGGCTGCCGGCCAATTGGGCGGGCGATAATTGGCGCATCGATCCGCGCCGGGCCGGCGGCGGCGCGCTGATCGACCTGGCGCCGCATGGGCTGGACCTGGCCTCGTATCTGCTCGGCGAGCGGCTGACCGATGTGGCGGCGCTCGGGCAGGCGCGCGTGCATCATTACCAGGTCGAGGACGGCGCCCTGCTGATCGCGCGCTCGCAATCCGGCGCCATGGTGCAGTTGCACGTCGCCTATAACTGCCCGGAAACGCTGCCGCGACGCCGCCTCGAAGTGGTCGGCACGGCCGGGCAGGCGGTCGCGACCGACACGATGGGGCAAACCCCCGGCGGCACGCTCGAATGGATCGACGCGGCGACCGGCGTGGCCGAGCGGGTCCGTGTGCCGGGCGCCGACCGCTCGCCCTTCCTCAACCAGGTCGAGGCCTTCGCCTCCGCCATCATCGGCAACGGCGCCTTCCCGTTCCCGCCGGAGCGCGACCTGGAGGTCATGGCGCTGCTGCTCGCGGCGCAGCGCATGGCCGCGCCCCCCAAGGTCACCCATGCCGCTTAGCCCCTATTCCTGCACCAATTGCGGCCATTGGCAGCGCTATTTCGCCGTCCCACCGGACTGCCCGATCTGCTCGGATGTGCGCAACGACCTGCCCGAGGATGGCTGGGAGTTCCTCACGCCGGAACAGGTGCTGCCAAAGCTCACCCATCACTGGCGCGAGGTGATCCCAGGCGTTTGGGAGTTCTGGTCCACCCCGCGCTATGGGCTCGACGGGCATGGCTGGCTGCTGCTCTCCCCGGACGGCAACGTCGCGTTCGAGGCCGCGCCGCTCTATTCGGCAGAGGCACTCGGAAAAATCGAGGAGCTCGGCGGCATACGCTGGCTCGGCGCCAGTCACCCGCACGGCTATGGCGCGCTCTACCAGTTGCAGGATCATTTCCGGCCGGATCTGCTGATCCAAAAGGAGGACCTGCAATGGACCAAGGCGATGCGGGTCACCATCCCCTATGACGAGGAATACGAAATCCGGCCTGGGCTGACGCTCCATCACACCGGCGGCCATTACGAGGGCCATTCGGTCCTCTACGATGCCGGGCGCCGCGCGGTGTTCTGCGGCGACGCGCTGAAGATCGACTTCGATGCGGATGGCACGGCGCAGCGCATTTCCTGCCACAAAGCGTATCACAAGCAGATCCCGCTCAGCCGCGACGAGGCGCGGCGTTATCGCGAGGTGTTCGAACGCCTCGACTTCACCGCCGCATTCACGCCATTCGAGTGCGCCACCAATATCGACACCAAGGCGGCGCTCGCCCTGCTCGACGACGTCATCCACGGGCCGCCGCATACGAGACCGATCCCGATCGCACGATGAACCAGCACGTCCTGCCGCCGAACCTGCCCGAAGCGGCAGTGGCCTATATCGATTCCATGCCGGAGGGCCGGGTCGAGCTGTTCCCGCTGACGCCGCTCGACCGCACCGGCGTGCCCTGCTGGAACGCGATCTTCCTCAATCGCGACGGGACGCGCTGGCACGGGGTGGCGCCGCATGGTGTCGGCTACGGCGTCGACGATGCGAGCGCGATCATCGGCACGACGGGCGAGCTGGCTGAGGCGGTCCATTCGGCCATCAGCATCCATCGCATGCCGAGGCGAACCGCGAGCTACCATGCGCTGCGTGCTGAATGTGGCGACCGGGGCGTGGCCGACCCGGCGACCTTATGCCTGCCAGCGGGCAGCCCGGTCGACGGCGACACCGTGCTCGAATGGGTTCCGGCCCAGCGCTGGCCCGCCGGCGAGACGGTGTGGATGCCGATCGACATCGCCGCCTGCTCAGTCGGCGACCTCTCGCCGGGTTATGAGCCATTCACCACGCCGATCACCAACGGGCTGGGCGCCGGGCCGACGCTGGAATTCGCGCTCGGGCACGGGCTGTGCGAGCTGCTGCAGCGGGACGGCAATGGGACCGGGTTCCGGGCGATGGATCGTGGCATCGCGCTCGATCTCGGCGACGGGCCGCGCGATCCGCGGACCCGGGCGCTGTTGCAGAAGCTCGCGGCGATCGGGGTCGAGGTGATCCCGAAATTCGCCACCGACGAGTTTGGCGCCGCCAATGTGTATTGCGTCGGCGCCGAGCGGGACGGGGTCGCGGCTTCCTATCCGATCATGGTGACGGCGGCGGGCGAGGCGGCGTCGCTCGATCGCGAGCATGCGTTGCGCAAGGCGCTCTACGAATTCGCGGCGGCCCGGGTGCGCAAGGTGTTCAGTCACGCGCCGCTCGACGAGGTCGCGCGTGTCGCGCCGCCGGGTTATCTGGAGAGGTTCCGGCAGCATCACTCGCTGGGCGGCGAAGAGAGCCGGTCGCTGCTTGCCATGGTGGAGTGGCTGCGCCTGGATCAGCCGGCGATGCGGTCGATGCTTGGGGATTCGGTGCTGAGCCGGCGTGCGGCCAAGCGATTTGATGAGCTGCCGAGCTGGGATGGGCCGCTCTCGGGCGCCGGTCTGGTCGAGGAGTTGGCCCGGCGCTTCACGGCCGCGGGCATGGAGATCCTGTTCCTGGATTTCTCGCCGGGGGCGCGAGGCGTGCACGTGGTCAAGGCGTTCGTGCCGGGCCTCGAAGTCGAGACGATGAGCTATCACCGGATCGGCGAGCGCGGCGTCCGCAAGCTGCTGGAGCGCGGAAGCAGGCTGGTGGGGATCGGCGAAGTGCCGCCGGGCGCGGCGCCGGTGCGGCTGCCGCCTGGCGCCGAGGCGCGGCTCGGCGGCCCCGCCTGGCTGGACGTGACGGAAGTGGACCGGATCGTGGGGCTTCTGTATCCGCTTTATCGGGAGCCCGAGGTGCATAGTGCGCCGATCAGCATGGAGCGGAAGTGACTCTGCGTTTCGCCTACAACACGAATGGCGCCGCCAACCACCGGCTGGCTGATGCGCTCGGGCTGATCGCCGATGCCGGCTATGACGGCGTCGCGCTGACGCTGGACATTCACCATCTCGACCCGTTCGCGGCGGATTTCCCTGAGCAACGCCGGCGCGTGGCAGCCCGGCTGCGGCAGCTCGGGCTAGGCTGCGTGATCGAGACCGGGGCGCGCTTCCTGCTGGACCCCAAGGCGAAGCACGAGCCGACGCTGGTCACGCGGGACGCGGCCGGGCGGGCGCGCCGGGTCGAGTTCCTGTCGCGCGCGCTGGAGGTCGCCGCCGAAACGGGAGCAGACGCGATGTCGTTCTGGGCGGGCGTGCCGAAACCGGGCGTGGATCGCGCGGAGGCACGCGATTGGCTGATCGGCGGGGCCGCCGAGGTGGCGCGGCGGGCCGCGGCGCTGGGGACAGTCGCGGCGCTCGAGCCGGAGCCGGGCATGCTGATCGAGACGGTGGATGATTGGGCCGCGCTCGGCATCCCCGGCCTGCGCCTCGCGCTCGACACCGGCCACTGCATCGTAACCGGCGAGCGTGACCCGGCGAATGCCGTGCGAGAGTTCGCGCCGCATCTCGGCACGGTGTCGATCGAAGACATGAAACGCGGCGTCCACGTGCACCTGCCGTTCGGCGAGGGAGATATGGACGTGCGTGGCATTCTGTCCGCGCTCGACGCGGTCGGTTTCGACAAGCTTATCTGCGTCGAGTTGAGCCGCGAGAGCCACCGGGCGGACACGATGATCCCGGCAAGCCTGGCTTACCTGAAGGAGCACCTTCCAAAGCCTTCTCCCTCCGGGAGAGGGTTAGGTGAGGGTTCTTTCGGCGGAAACACCCTTACCCCAGCCCTCCCCCGAGGGGAGAGGGAGTAGAAAATGCGGGTTTGTTTTGTCAGCCGGCGCTTTTTCCCGACGATCTCCGGGATGAGCGTCTACGCGCTGAATCTCCTGCGCGAGCTGGTCAAAGCCGGGCATGACGTGACCATGGTCAGCCAGTACCGTGGCGATGCGTTCGGCAAGCGTGTCTATGGCGGCGGGCCACCGCCGGATGTGCCTGGGGTCCAGGTGATCGGGCTCGAGCAACTCGGCGAGCAGGATGGCGGCGACTTCGAGCGCGACGTCGAGGCGATCCGCCAGACGATCGTCGCCGAGCACCGGCGCGCCCGGTTCGACATCCTGCACGCGCAATACGGCTATCCCTGCGGCTGGGCGGCGATGCTGGCGTCGCGGGACACCGGCGTGCCGAACGTGGTCTCGATCCAGGGCGGCGATGGGCATTGGGTCGGCAGTTGCTGCGAGACGCATCGCCTCGCCATGACCCGCGTGCTCGACCACGCGGGCGCGGTGCTGATCGGCTGCGATTCCTTCCGCGAAGAGGTCATCCAGCGCCTCGGCACCGACCGCGCGCGCTTCACCATCGTCCCCGGCGCCGTGGACACGAGCCGGTTCACCCCAGGCGCCCCGCCGCCGACCGACCCGCCGGTCATGCTGTACCACGGCCGGGTCGACGCCAGGAAAGGCGTGCTCGACTTGCTCGAGGCGGCGCGGCAGGTGCGGGCGACCGGGGACCAGTTCCGGCTGCTGATCTCCGGCATCGGCCCGACCTTCGACGAGACGGAGGCGGCCATCGCCCGGCTCGGCCTGCAGGACTGCGTCGAGATGACCGGGTATGTGGACTACGACGACGTGCCGGAGGTCTACCGCCGCGCCGGCATCTTCGTCTCGCCGACCTATGCGGAAGGTTTCAGCAATACGATCCTGGAGGCGATGGCGAGCCGGATGGCCGTCGTCTCCTGCCGCTCGGTCGGCGTCGTCGACTGCATACGCGACGGCGAGAACGGCTTGCTGACCGAACCCGGCGACGTGCCCGCCCTCGCTGAAGCACTCCGCCGCGTCCTACGCGACCCGGCGCTGCGCGGGCGTCTGGCGGAAGCGGCGCTCGAGGAGTGCCGGCGCGTCTACTCCTGGCCGAAAGTCGCCTCCCAGATCATGGGCGTCTACGGCCAGCTCAAAGGCAGCGCGCCGGATTTGGCATGGCCCCCTGACTTGCCGATCCTGCCCTGCCGCTTCCGCGCAGAACCGCACCTCCTGTAGTGAAAACTGCGCTGTTCCTGTCGCCGCATCTCGACGATGTGGTGTTCTCCTGCGGCGGGCTGCTCGCGCGGCTCGGCGACCGCGGCTGGCGCACCGTCATGGCGACCGCCTTTACCGCGACAATCCTGCCCGCCACCGGGTTCGCGCTGGCCTGCCAGCTCGATAAGGGGCTTGGGCCGGAGGTGGACTACATGGCGCTGCGCCGCGCCGAGGACCGCGAGGCCGCGTCCATCCTGGGCGTGTCGGATTTGCGCTGGCTCGATCTGCCGGAGGCGCCGCATCGCGGCTACGGGTCCGCGCCAGAATTGTTCGGCGACATCCGGGCGGGGGATGACATTTGGCACGCTCTGGCCAAGTGCCTCGCCATGCTGCTCGACGAAGTGCAGCCGGCGATCGTGCTTGCGCCGCTTGGATTGGGCGGGCATGTCGATCATCGGCAGATGATCCGCGCGGTGCACGCGGCCGGCGCCGGCCGGGTCGCGCACTACCGCGACACGCCCTATGCGATTCGCGACCAGTATGCACGCCCTGCATTCGAGCCGGGTCCAGCAACAACCGTCCCGATCGAGGCGCAGCTCGATCGCAAGGTCCGGGCGGCATGCGCCTATGCCAGCCAGATCGGCTTCCAGTTTGGCGGCGCGGCCGCGACAGAGGAGGCATTGCGCGTGTTCGCCATCAGCGAAGGCGAGGGTCAGCCCGGTGAGAAAATCTTCGGAAATCTTGGTTCTGATGCAGTGCAGCCATAGCCCAGCCACAATGTAGAGCCTTATACGTCGCTCATATATCCTCAAGCTCTCGGGCCCTTTTCCGGCAATGAACATCGAACGGGTTGCGTCTCCGGTCCGCTTCGAGGTGGCCGGATCCTACGAAGTGACCCCGCTCAGCGAGGCTCGCCCGCTCTGGTTGCGCCGCGCCGCGTTCGTCCTGCCCGTCCTTGGCAGTACGGCGCTGGGAACCTGGCTGGCGGCGCAGGCGACGTCTGGCGTGGGTGGCCCGTTGCGCCCAGTGCTGCTGGCGCTGGTCGCCGTGAACCTGTTGTACATGGCGCTGACCGGATGGCCGGGCGTGCTCGGCTTTGTGCTGCAGCTCTGCCGCCGCCGCCTGCGCGTCTCCGCGGCCGCATCCGGACAAAGCAGCACGGCCCTGGTCATGCCGGTGTTCAACGAGGACCCGCAGGCCGTATTTGCCGGCATCGAGGCGATGGCGCGCGCGGTCGCCGAGGCGGGCCTGCAACGGGTGGACCTGTTCGTGCTGTCCGATACGCGGGACCCGGCGATCGCTGCGGCCGAACAGGCCAAGTTCGAAGCGCTGCACGCGCGCATGCCAGAGGGACCGAGGCTGCATTACCGCCGCCGCGCCGATAATAGCGGGCGCAAGGTCGGCAATCTGCTCGAGTTCTGCCGGAGTTGGGGCGAGGCTTACGACTGCATGGTCGTGCTGGACGCCGACAGCCTGATGGGCGCCAGCGCCATCGCCACCCTGATCGGACTGATGGACGCCAATCCGCGCACCGGCATTATCCAGACCGTGCCCTACGCGGTGGGCCGCGAGACGGTGTTCGCCCGGCTGCAGCAATTCTCGGCCCGGCTCTATACCCCGCTGCTCGTCGAGGGGCTGACCTTTTGGCAGCAGGGCGACGGCAATTACTGGGGCCACAACGCGATCGTGCGGATCGCGCCGTTTGTGCAGCATTGCACCCTCCCGGTCCTACCAGGTCGCGAGCCATTCGGCGGCGAGATCCTCTGCCACGACGTGGTCGAGGCCGGGCTGATGCGCGCCGCCGGCTGGAACGTCTGGGTGCTGCCCGAAACGCTCGAGAGTTTTGAGCAGGTACCCGCCAACGTGGTGGATTTCGCCACCCGCGAGCGGCGCTGGTGCCAAGGCAATCTGCAGCATCTCCGCGTGCTACCGGATAAGCGGCTGCGGGCGATCGGCCGGTTTCACCTGGCCTATGGCGTGCTGCACTACCTGTCCGCGCCCGCTGCCTTGCTGTTTCTGCTGTTGACGACACTGGACGCCGCTTTGGGCGGGCATTTCGCGAGCCGGCTGCTGCTGCACGGCGGAGGGGCGCAGCACGCGCTGATCGGCCTAGGCGCCACCATGCTGTATGCTTCCAAGCTGACGGCGCTGGCGTCTGTGCTCACGAGCGGCAAGCAATCGAGGCGGTTCGGTGGCCGGGTGCGGCTGCTGCTGAGCGCGGCGCTGGAACAACTGGGCGCATTGGTGATCACGGCGGTGCTGATCGTGTCCTACACGCGCTACGTCTACGACCTGCTGCGCGGCTCGACCGTGCGCTGGGACGCGCAGCCGCGCGACGAGCGCGGCCTCTCCTGGGGGGAGGCGGGGAGCCGGCTGCTTCTGCCGACGCTGGCCGGAGCGGTTTGGCTCGGATTGCTGGCCATGACGGACGCCCGGCTCGCCCTCTGGTGCGCGCCGCTGCTGTTTGGCTTGCTCGCCTGCCTGCCGGCAGCCGTGCTGTCCAGCCGGACCGGCCTGGGCCGTGTGGCGCGGCGGCTCGGCCTGTTCCTGACGCCAGAGGAGTTGGCACCCCCGCCCGTGCTGCGGGCGTGGCAGCGTCTGGTCTCGACCGGAGCGGCGCCGGGCTGGCGGCCGAACCCGGTGCCGAGCCTTACACTCGCGGCGGGCGCGGCCGAAGCCGGTTGAAGGGGCTGCTTCTCGCGCTGCCGTGCCTGCTGCTGGCGGGCACGGCCGCGGCGCGCACGCTGGAGGTTGGGCCCGGCAAGGCCTGGAGCACGCCCGCCGCCGCCGCCGCGGTCGCGCGGGACGGCGACCGGGTCGAGATCTGGCCGGGCGTCTATCACGAATGCGCGGTCTGGCGCGCCAAGGACTTGGTCATCGAGGGCGTCGGCGACCCCAGCCAGGTCGTCATCGCCGACCGGATCTGCGAGTTCAAGGCCATCTTCGTGACCAAGGGCAGCCAGATCACCATCCGCAACCTGACCCTCGCCCGGGCGCGCGTGGTCTGGGGCAACGCCGCCGGGATCCGCGCCGAGGGCCAGAACCTCGTCGTCGACGGCGTGCAGTTCATCGATAACCAGAACGGCATCCTCTCCGGCACGGTCGGCGGCGCCATGCACATCCGCAACAGCATCTTCGTCGGCAACGGCGCCTGCATCCAGGCCTGCGCGCATGGGGTTTACGTGGGCAAGCTGGACCGTCTGCTGGTCGAGAACAGCGTGTTTTTCCGCGGCCATGAGGGGCATTACATCAAGTCGCGCGCGCTCCGCACCGAGGTGACCGGCTGCACGATCGGCGATGGCGAGGATGGCACGGCGAGCTACGAGATCGAGGCGCCGTGGGGCGGCGCGCTGCTGGTGCGGGACAACTCGATCGAGAAGGGGCCGAAGACCGGCAACCAAACGACCGCGATCTCGATCGGCGCGGAGGGGGTCAACAATCCCACGCCGAAAATCGTCATCGAGGACAACCACTTCCGCAATGACTTCCCATTCTTGACGACCTTCGTGACCAATTGGACGGCGACTCCGGCGATCCTGCGGGACAACACCTTCGTCGGAGACGTCACGCCATTGCGCGGCAAGGGCGAGATCGTCCCGCCCTGAGCGGAACCGCGGCCCGGCGGGCCGGTTATTGCGGCGTGCGCAAATGAGGGTCCCGATGAGCGATATCAGCCAGAACGACGCCAAGAAGAAGCTTTGGTCCATGATCAAGGACGTCCGCTTTGCCATGCTGACCACCGAGGATGGTGGCCATTTGCGGGCCCGGCCTATGGTGGCGGTGCAGAAGGAGTTTGACGGCACGCTGTGGTTCTTCACCCGGGCGAGCAGCCACAAGGTCGATGAGGTGAAATCCGACGAGCGGGTTGGCGTGACCTATGCCGACCCTGGCCAGCAGAATTACGTCAGCCTGTCCGGCGAGGCCAAGCTGGTGCGGGACAGGTCGGCGATCGACGAACATTGGGCCGAGCCGCTGCGCACCTGGTTCCCCAAGGGAAAGGACGATCCCGACGTCGCGCTGCTGAAGGTCGATGTGAGCGCCGCCGAGTATTGGGACGCACCGAACAGCACGATGGTGCACGCCTACGGCTATGTGAAATCGGTGCTGACCGGCCAGCCGCCGCACCCCGGCGAGAACCGCAAAGTCAGCCTTTCGTAGCCTGGTTTTCTCCCGCTTTTTCCGGGGAGAGGCCCGGAGGCGGTCGGCCGGGTTGCCGAAAACGCTGAAAACAGGCATTTTAGGGTCCCGTTGCTGACAGGGGAGGCCGGGTCATCTCAAGTCCGGCCCTTCCGCTGGCGACCCGCCCGGCGCCCTCGCTGCGGGCGGGCACTGCGATCCTGGTCTTCGTGTTCCTGCTCGCCGCCGGGCTGCGGGCCTATGACATCGGCACCACGTCGCTGTGGACCGACGAGCTGTTCACCCGCTTCTACCCCAAGCTCGGGCTCGGTTTCATGTGGACCGAGGGGATGCGGCTCGAGCCGAACCCGCCGCTCTATTACAGCCTGATCTCGCTCTGGGAGCGCGTTGCCGGCGATAGCGCGTTCGCTCTGCGGCTGCCCAGCATGATCGGCTCGCTGCTCGCGCTCGGCTTGACCATGCGGCTCGGCGCCGAATTGTTCGAGCGGCGCGCCAGCGTGGTGTTTGCGGCCTTGCTGCTGGCATTTTCGGCCACCAGCATCGCCTATGCCCAAGAAGCCCGGGCCTACGCGCTGCAAGGCGCGGCGCTGGCGCTGGCGCTGCTCGGCTTTGCTCGCCTGCTGCGCGGGCCGGTCAGCTTGGGTGCGCTGGCGGCTTATGCGATCGGCGCCACGCTGGCGATCTACCTGCACCTGACCTCGGTGCTGGCGGTGGCGGCGTTTGGCTTGGTCGGCCTCTTCAGCGCGGTCGGGCGCCGGCCTTTGCTCGACCGAGCCGGGCTGCTGCGCTTCGTGGCCGCCAATGTGGTCGTGGCACTCGCCTGTCTGCCGTTGGTGCCGGTGATCCTGGCTGGCTCCAGCGGCACGGCGACCGACTGGATCCCCTCCCTCGACCGCTATTCGCTCGAGCGTGCACTGGGCATGACCCTGTTCGGACCGGCCCTGACGACGCAGGCGCCGGCCCTGTTCGAGATCGCCGCGGTCTTGCTGGCCGTCCTGCTGCTGATCCCGCCGTGGCGACCCGGCCGGCGCGCGCTGACCGTCCTCGTCGCCGTACCGGGGCTCTTCCTCCTGCTGATGATCGTGGGGAGCGTCAAGAAACCATTGCTGCTCGACCGGACCCTGGCCTGGCTGTGGATCCCGTTCGCGCTCGTGCTTGGCGACGTAATGGCGCGCCGGGTCAAGGTGATCGCGGCTTTTATGCTGTGCATCGCCGTCTTCGTGCTGGCGGTGCATCTGAAAAACATCGCGCACACGCGCGAAGACTGGCGGGATTTCCTGGCGCGCCTGCCCGGGCTGGGTCCACCCGCTCTCGTCGTGCTGGCGCCGCACACCTCGCCCGCTTCGCTCGCCGTCTACGCGCCGGACGCGGCGACCCCGGTGCGGCTCAACGGCGATTTCCCGCCGATCGTCGAGACGACCGTCATCCCGGCGATGTTCCACACCCAGACCATCGATCTTTCAGAGATGAAGGCGGCCATCGCGTCCGGCCGCCCGGTCTGGCTGATCGTCCGCCGCCCGGATGTGGATTGGATGCAGAAGGCGATCGCGGATCTGCCGCCGCCGAAAATGACGGTGCAGGACGGCGACGGCTCGAACCCGGCTATCCGCGCCCTCCGGTGGTAAAAGATTAGTATTATTGATATATCGGGGTCGTTATGAGGATCGCCGCTTTGAACGACATCCCGGCCCACGACGCGCAGACGCTGGCGGCGCCAGAACTCTGCGTTGTCGTGCCGGTGCTGAACGAGCGCGACAACGTGGCGCCGCTGGTGGACCGGCTGCGCACCGTGCTCGCCGGCCTCGCCTGGGAGGTCGTGTTCGTTGATGACGGCTCGAGCGATGGCACGCGCGACGCCGTTGCCGCCATCGGCCGGGAGGATACGCGGGTGCGTCTGGTGCACCGCAGAGGGCGGCGCGGCCTCGCCTCGGCGTTCATCGAGGGGGTGGAATGCAGCCTCGCGCCCTACGTGGCCGCCATGGATGGCGACCTGCAGCACGACGAGGCACTGTTGCCGCAAATGCTGGCGGTGCTGAAGGCCGAGAAGGTGGATGTCGTCATCGGCAGCCGCTACGTCGCGGGTGGCGCGCTCGGCGAGTGGGACAAGACCCGCGCCAGCATGTCGGATTTTGCGACCAAGCTGAGCCGGCTCGTGCTCCGCGCCGAGGTCACGGACCCGATGAGCGGCTTCTTCATGCTGCCGCGCGCGGTGTTCGATCGCGCGGCCCCGCGCCTGTCCGCGATCGGCTTCAAGATCCTGCTCGACCTCCTGGCCTCGCTGCCGGAACGCCCAACGGTGCGCGAGCTGCCCTACACCTTCCGCAACCGCGTCGCCGGCGAGAGCAAGCTCGACGCCGGCGTGCTGTTCGATTTCGGACTGCTGCTGCTGGACAAGCTGCTTGGCGGGATCGTGCCGGTTCGCTTCGTCATGTTCGCGGCGATCGGGGTGATCGGCCTGATCGCGCACCTGGTGGTGTTGCGGCTGGGCCTGCAGGGCGGCCTCGGTTTCCCTGACGCGCAGGGCGTTGCGACCGCTTGCGCCATCGTCGGAAATTTCGCGCTGAACAACTTGATCACTTTCCGCGACCGCAAATTGAAGGGCCCCCGCATGGTGCGCGGGCTCATCATCTTTGCGGTGGTTTGCTCGTTTGGCGCAGTTGCCAACCTGAACGTCGCCTCGGTGATGTTCAGCCAGGGGCACGATGCCTGGTGGATGGCCGGCGTGGTCGGCGCGGCGATGAGCCTGGTCTGGAACTACGCGGTCGGCTCGACCCTCACTTGGCGGAAATAATCGCCAATCACCTCATACTCCCCCACTCGCGGAGGGAGAGGGCTTGCGACGTGATCACTGGGCGTAGGTCTGCACCAAGTAATCCACGATCTTCGGCACGTCAGCCGCGTCGATCGGCGCGCCGTAAGCGCCCTTCATCTTGGTCACCTCGCCCTGCCAGAAGGCTTGCGGGTTGGGTAGGCTTCGCGGCTGGGTCGAGACGTAATCGGCGCTGTGGCAGCCCGAGCAGTTCTGCTGCACCACTTCCAGGTTAGGCCCGGGCGCGAAGGCAGCGGTCTCTTCCGGCAAATCGTAGGTGTGGGGCGCCGCCGCGGCCGGCCCGGCCAGCAGGAGCAGCCCGATAAGGACGCGTCTCATGCCGCCCTCACGGTGGTCGTCTCGATCACGTTGCGCAGATACCCGGATGGGTTCCAAGGCTGCTTGTCCGGCTGGGTCTCGCCGGCGTTCGACACTGCTCGCACCTTCAGCACGTGCTCGCCCGGATCGAGCGTCACCGGAACCTGCCAGCCGCGGAAGGAGTAGCTGCCGATATCCTCGCCCAGCGTCGCATCCTGCCAAGTCTTGCCGCCATCGGCCGAGACCTGCACCGATTTGATCCCGCTACCGCTGTCAAACGCGATGCCCTTCAGCAGCACCGGGCGCCCGGTCGGGAGCTGCGCCCCGCCGGCGACCGAGGTGATGAAGCTGCGCACCTTGTACTGCCCGATCGGTTTGGTTTTTGCCGGAGCCGCGCCGGGCTCGACGCAGTTGCAGTCATTATCGGGGATCCGGTAGGCAGTGGACATCCAGAAATTGTCGAGCGGCTTGTCGAGCACCGTGATCTCGTTGAGGTGCTTGACCCAGTAGGTCCCGTAATAGCCGGGAACGATCAGCCGCAGCGGGTAGCCGTTCAGGAAAGGCAGATCGCTGCCGTTCATGCCCCAGGCCAGCATGACCTGGCCATCGCGCGCATGGTCGATTGGCAGCGCCTTGGCGAAATCGGGCGTCGTCTCCATCACCGGGCCGTCGAGCCCGTCGAAGCGCACCTGCACCGCCTCCGGCTTGACGCCGGCGCGGTCCAGGACGGCGCGAAGCGGCACACCTTGCCAGCGCGCATTGCCCATCAGCCCGTTGCCGGCCTGGCCGCCGGACACGCGCGGCTCGAAGAAGCCGCGGCCATTGCCGGAACACTCGCAAACCGCCACCAGCTCGACCGCGTTCATGCGCTTCAGTTCGGCCAACTCGAGCTCCAGCTTGGTGTTGACGGCGCCCGCGATGGAAAGCCGGAACTTGGCCGGGTCGATCTCGAGCGGGATATTGGCGAGATGGTAGCGGACGTAGAACGCGTCGTTCGGCGTGATCAGGCTCTCGTTGAACACCGGGAATGGAGTCTCGAGCTGCGGCGGCCGTGACGTCAGGCGCAACATCGGGCGCTTTCCCGGATACGCCACCAGCGGCCGTTCGCCATTGCCGAACGGCAGGGTGACAGTCTCCGCACGCGTGGTCCGCATGGCTCCGAGCAACCCGGCGCCAGCCAGGCCCATGGCCGCCCGCCTGTTCAAGCGCTTCATCGCGTCCTCCCTTCTTGTTCGGGGCGCCGGATCAGATCCGCCGCCCGTTCTGCGATCATGAGCGTGGTCGCATAGGTGTTGGCGGACGGCATCGACGGCATGATCGAGGCGTCCACCACGCGCAGACCCTGGATACCATGGACTCGCAGATTGTCGTCCACGACCGCGCCCGGGTCGGTCGCCGGCCCCATCTTGGCGGTGCCGATCAGGTGATAGGTCGTCGTGCCGTTGGCGCGCGCGAAATCCAGCAATTCATCGTCGGTCGTGACGTCCGGCCCAGGCAGGGTCTCGGCGTCCACATGAGGAGCCATTTGCGGCGTGCTCAGTAGCCGGCGGATCAGGCGGATGCCGCCCAGCAGCACGCGGCGGTCGGCCGGGTCGGAGAGGTAGTTCGGTTGGATCACCGGGTCGACGAACGGGTCGGCGCTGCGGGCGCGGACGTGGCCGCTGCTCTCGGGGCGGTGCGGCCAGGCGCCGGCGGTCATGCCGGGGTAGTCGTCGAGGATGTAGGTCCGGCCTTGCTTGTAGCTGCCCGGCGTGAACACGCATTGCAGGTCCGGCGCGTCGAGGCCCTCCCAGGATTTCCAGAAAATATGCACGTGCGACGGCGCGGTGGCGAGAATACTCGGGCGCCGCGCCGCCCAGTTGAGGACTTGCCAGCCGAGCCGCGGGCCGCGGGCTAGTTCGTTGAGCGTCGTCGTACCCGGCTTGGCGCGCATGACGCAGCGGACCGCATAATGGTCGCGGAAATTCTCTCCGACGCCGGGCAATTCGTGGACGAGCTGGACGCCCAGCTCCTGCAGCAAAGCGGCGGAACCGATGCCGGAAATTTGCAACAGCCGGGCCGTGTTCACGGTTCCGGCGGACAGGATGACCTCGCGCCGCGCATGCACCTCCTGCGCCGGACCGCCGCGATCGCGCAGGTAGCGCACGCCGGTCGCCCTCTTGCCTTCGAACAGGATGGCGCTGGCGCGGGCATGGGTCCGCACCTCGATCCCGGGCCGCTGCATCGCCGGATGCAGGAAGGCGCGCGCCGCGCTGACCCGGCGGCCCCGATGGATCGTCCGCTGGAAATAGCCGACCCCGGCCTGATCGCCACTATTATAGTCGGGGTTGCGCGGAATCCCGCTCGCCACGGCGCCGGCGATGAAAGCCTCGGAGAGCGGATGGATCCAGTCCATGTCGGTGACCGGGATCTTGCCCTCGCGCCCGCGCTTGGCCTCGTCGCCGTGGCCGATCCGGCGCTCGCTGCGGCGGTAATACGGCAGGACGTCCTCGTAGCCCCAGCCGCGATTGCCGCGCTGCGCCCAGTTGTTGAGGTCTGCCGGCTGCCCGCGATTATAGATCATGCCGTTGATGCTGCTGGAGCCGCCGAGCGTGCGGCCCTGCGTCGTCGCGATGGCCCGGCCGCCGGTGTTGTCCGTGGGCTCGGTCTTGAACTGCCAGGTGCAGGACGGATCGAACAGGGTCTTGGTGAACCCGGCCGGGATATGGATCCAGGGATTGCGATCCGGCGGCCCGGCTTCCAGCACGCAAACCGTGAGCCCTGGCTGCTCGGTGAGCCGGCCGGCGAGCACTGACCCGGCCGCACCCGCGCCGACAATCACGTAGTCGAATGTGTCGGCGGCTGGTGCGGGCATATGGCAAAACTAGCTGTCGCGATTTTGATCCGCAACGCCGCAAGTGGGTGAGGGTCAGAGATGGTGACCCTCGCAGGCCGGGCACGATCGTCCGCTATGGGTGGAAAGCCGACCGTCCGCTTTCAGGCACGAAGGATGCGAAAGCAGCCGGTCGCTGCCGTAGAGAAGGGGGGCGTCTCTCTCATGAGGAAACCGTGCCAGCAGCCAGCAACACTCGCCTACTTGCCCATCGACGTATCGCGCGATTCAGAGGCTCGGCGTAGAAGCGGCCGATCCCTGCAGCAGCAACGAGTGACACGATGAGGAACACGGTCAGGAGCAGCAAGCTCCAGTCTCCTGTGACGGCCTCTGCAGGCAGAAAGGTCCGCATCAAGGCAAGTACGATGAGGTGGAACAGGTAAAGTTCGTAGCTCAGACGGCCCATCCATTCCACGCCCTGCAACAGCCGACGACCACCGGTGATCGGTCCGCTTGGATGCCGGTTCGCGGCCAGCAGTAAGACAGCGGTCCCCAGAGCCATCACCGTGACACCCCAAACGTTGGTGATGCCGATAGGCGCCGAGAGGTAAAGGGCAATCATGCCGACCGCTACGAGCACTTGGACCCAGCCGGGTATGGCGTTCGGGTTCGAGATCCTGGCCGCCACCAAAGCTGTCAGGCAACCGACCGCAATGCCGTCGAAGGCTGCAAAGTAGGCAAATAGGAAACCGCTTTCGTCCCCCTGGTGCGTGGCCCGGTAGAACGGGCCAATCAGCACGATTGCCGACCAGAAAATGGCGATCCAACACGGCCGCCGTAGCAGCAGGCATACAATGGGGAAGGTCACGTAGAACACCTCCTCGACCGAGAGGGACCACAACACCCCAAGTGGGTAATTCACCCAGCCAAGGCGAACGATCAGCACGTTCATCCAGAAGCTCAGAGCCGCACCATACACCAGGAGCGGGGACACCGTTTGGTGCGTGCCGGGAAGGCGACTCTGGAATAGGGAAAGGCCCGCTACGCCCAGGAGCGCGACAATCCCGAGCAGCAGCAGCAGGCACGGAATTATCCGGGCAACCCGCAACGCGTAGAAGGCGCTCGGCCGGAGGTGATCGAGCGAGCCCCAACGTCGCAACGCATTCGAGGTGATGAGAAAGCCGGAGATGACGAAGAATAGCGTCACACCGTAATTGCCGTTGCGAACGACCGCGCGGACGAACGCCGGCGTCAGCAGTGTGCCAAGGGACGTGCCAGCCAGGCCGTATGCGATATTGTAGTGGTGCAGCAGGACCAACAAGATCGAAACGCCGCGCAGCACGTCGATGCGCCGATTTCTCAGACCGATACTCATTCGGTCAACTCCTCAATGCGAACGATCGTGGTTCTATGAAGTTTGCTATTGGTCCGACCAGTTAAGCCATGGAATGACTATTGTGGGTGGCAGACGACCTCGGACGTCTTTCTTTTAGAGTTCGACTAACTAATTGCCTCGACCAGCTTTCGCGCCTTTGCCTGGACCGTTTCGGGCGTGTCGCCCGGTTTGTAGATGGCCGAGCCAATGCCGTAGCCGGTGGCGCCCGCTTCGCGCCACGCGGGAATGCTGGCCGCGTCCACTCCGCCCACCGGCATCAGCTTGGTGCCTGCCGGGAGCACGGCGCGCAGGGCGCGCAGCATGGCCGGGCTGCCGGCCTCGGCGGGGAAGAGTTTCAGGGCGTCGGCGCCGGCGGCGAGCAGGCTGAACGCCTCGGCGGGCGTGAAGAAGCCGGGGATGGCGAGCAAGCCGCTGGCTTTTGCCGCGCGGACGATCGCCGGGTCGGCGTGCGGCGTTACGATCAGCCGGCCGCCAGCCTGTGCGATCCGGCTGACCATTTCCGGGTCCAGGACCGTGCCGGCGCCGATGAGCGCGTCCGTCCCGAATCGCCGGGCGAGGCGCCCGATGCTCGCCAGCGGGTCCGGCGAGTTCAGCGGGACCTCGATGATGCGCAGCCCGGCATCGAACAGCACCTGTCCGATCGCCTCGCTTTCCTCCGGCCGGATGCCGCGCAGGATGGCGACCAGCGGACAGGCGGCGAGGAGTGAGGTCAGGTCCATTCGGCATGCTCCGCGATCCGGGCCAAGCCGCGCGCCGCGGCATCGGGGCCGGCGATGCGCGCTTCGGCGCCGTAGGAATCGATCGCCAGAGCGTAGAGGCTGCACAGGGGTGCGGCGCCGACGAGGTGCACGACGCCCTTGGGGGAGACACAACCGACCTCGTGCCCAATCAGTAACCCCGAAAGGTAAGACGCTGCCTCGGTTTCGGGCAGACGCTGGAACAGGCCGAGAGTGCGGACGCCGAACAGATGGTGCAGCAATCCGCCTGGCTGTGCCGAGCGGGCCACACCGCGCCGGAACGCGTCGGCATCGGTGGGACCGTCCTGCATCATGCGGCCGAGAATCGTGTGCGTGCGGAGCGCGGCGAAGGCTTCGCCCGTCAGATGCGTGGTGAAGCCGGCAATGCGGCCGTTAACGACGTTAACCCACTTGGAATGACTGCCCGGTAAACAGGCGGTCGCTTCCCGACCCAGCTCGCCGAGCACGCCGGCGATCTGGGTCTCCTCGCCGCGCATGACCTCCGGAACGTCGTCGGCGTCATAGGCTTGGATGCCCGGGACGATCATCACGGCGGCATGGGCGAACTCGACCGGCGCCAAACCTTGCGCCAACTCGACCGGTCCGGCGGGGCAGGGAGCATAAGGAACTTCCCGCCAGCCTTGCCGGCTGCCAACCATCCCGGCCATCAAAATCTCGGTCTCGCCGGCCTGCAACCACGGCTCGACAGCCCGGCGGAGCACCGCGGCGAAGCCGCCGGATTCGACATGCAGGATGCCGTTCGGGGTCTCGACCCGGCTGACGATCTGGCCGCCACGGATACGGAACGCGCGGAAGCTGCTGGTGCCCCAATCAACCCCGATCATTGCGCCTCCCTGCGCTGGCCGCGGCATTGTAATTGCATCTTCACGGATCTGTGACCTAATCGTATGGTTCGGCCGGGGGTGGGCATGAGGTTAGTCCAGCTTGTAGCGATCTTAGTAGGCCTTGCGGCGAGCGGGGCCCATGCGGCGGGGGCCGTGTGGCACCGGTCGGCGATCCTGGATTACCAGGTTGCTGCAGATGGCACTTCGACCGCCACCGAAATTTGGGAGGTGCGGGCCGATACGGCCTCGGTCGCGCACACGATCGCGCAGCAGAGCTACAGCTACGTCGCCGACCTGGAGGATGTCACGCTCGTCGAAGCGTACACGCTGAAGGCGGATGGGCGGCGCATCCCGGTCCCGGCGGATTCGGTGATGAAGCAGGCGGTCACGACCATGTCGTCGGCGCCGCAGTTCAGCGCGCTGGCGTCGCGCAGCATCGTCTTCCCCGCCGTGGAGGCCGGCGACACCGTGCATTACGAGCTGCGCCGGCACACCAAGGAGACGCTGTTCCCCGGCCAATTCACGCTCACCCTCGAGCCTGGCAATTGGTCGGTGATGGATCGGGCCGACATCAAGCTGACGCTGCCGCCGGGCATGACGCTGCATATCGCCGCATCGGGCTTGGACGAGGCGCCCTCGCAGCCCACGGCGGATGGCGGCG
The DNA here is from genome assembly GCA_965276815.1 of Acetobacteraceae bacterium. Lineage (GTDB taxonomy): Bacteria > Pseudomonadota > Alphaproteobacteria > Acetobacterales > Acetobacteraceae > JAVVHH01. Next base: position 94,017 of record CBDIBE010000010.1, read on the forward strand.
TGGTGCGAAGCTGGCATCGCTCGGAGCGCGAAGCGGGTTTGGTGCTGCTCGATATGTCGAGCTTCAGCGACTATGCCGCGCTTGGCCGAGCCTACGCGGCAGGCGCCTGGCCGCGCTCCCTGCCGAGCCCGGCCGTGCAAGACTTGGCTGACCGGCTGACCGAAGGGGTCGACGACAAGCGCGACATCGCCTTGCGGCTTTACCAATATGTCGCGTCCGAAATCCGCTACGTGGCGACCTTCCTGGGTAACGGCCGCGTGGTGCCGCGCGACGCGGCGACCGTCCTGGCCGACGGGTGGGGCGATTGCAAGGACCATTCGGCCCTGTTGCAGGCGCTGCTCGCGGCCAAGGGCATCGAGGCGCTGCCGGCGCTCATCAGCCTGCGCAACACCTATACGTTGCCGGATGCGCCCGGCCTCGGCGCGCTGGATCACGTGATCACCTATGTGCCGTCGCTCGATCTGTTCCTCGACAGCACCGCGCCCTATGCGCCGTTCGGCCTGCTCCCGGTCACTGAATACGACAAGCCCGTGATCTTGGCGCACCCGACCGAGGCGCGGCTCACGCACACGCCCGCCATGCCGCCGGACGCGCTCGTGCTGACGACCCGCACCAGGGCCCGTCTCGGCGAAGACGACGTGGTCAGCGGCAAGACGACCACCGTCGCGTCCGGCCCGCAAGGCATCGCGCTGCGCTCCTTGGCGGCGTGGTTCGAAGGGCGGGGCAAAGCCTATTCCGCGAGCAACCAGCTCCAGCAACTCGGGACGCCGGGGACTGGCAGCTTCAGCTTCGCATCGCCCGACGAGATGGCGGCCGATTATCGGATCGAGGGGCGCTTCGTGCTGGATGACGCCCTGGCCGATGGCGGCACGGAGCCGTTCACGATGCCCAGCGGCCTCGGCGTGTTCGGACGGCCGGGCAAGCTGCTGCTCAACACGGCCGAGACCGAGGATGGCGGCCACATCTGCTATCCGGGCCGCGAGGTCGAGGAGATCGAACTCGAGCTGCCTGCGGGCGCGACGGTCCACCGCTTGCCGCATGATGTCGACGAGCATGCGGGCGGCGCGAGCTACACGGCGCGGTATCAGGTCGAGGACGGCGTGATCCGGGTGCATCGGGAATTCACCGTCCAGACGTCGCACGAATTCTGCCCCCAAGCGGAGTTTGCCCCGATGCTCCCGGTGCTAGCCGCGGCGCGGCACGACCAGCAGGCGCAAGTCACGCTCGACCGCTCGGGGCCCAGCCAGATCGCGCATGGGAATTAGAGATCCGCGACCCGGATCCACACGCCGATCGCCAGCGCGACCAGCCCGCCTGCGAAAATAGCGGCCAAGCCCGGCATCCCATGCGCGAACTCGGACGCCACCAGCATCCAAAGCACGAAGCAACCAATCGCAATAACGATCCCGCCGACTAGCGAGGCAATGTTGCGCTTGACCGGAGGGCGCGCGCCGTTGCGAATGCTGACGGCCACGCTACTCGCCCGCCGCCGGCACGGCATCCGGGGCGGTCGATCGCACCTTCGCCAGGTTTCGACGAACGAAGCGCGTGTCGTAGCCGTTGAATAGATGGCCGAGCAGCCCGCGATCCAGGTCGCTGGTCCCGAACAGCCAATCCGCGAACGGATAGGTCAGGTTCATGTTGCGGTTCATCATGATCGCCGTGTCGTGGTGCGCGACATGATGCCGGCGGATCGTGTTGACGAACGGCAGGTGCCGGATAACCCGGTCGTCGCGCACGTGGCAGCACCAGTGGAAGAATTCGTAGTTCAGATACATGCCGGAGGCGGCGCAGATCACGAGCCAAGCCGCGTTGCCCGACCAGACCAGGTGCGTCACATACGCGATCGCCGAAGCCATCACCAGGAAGGTGATCAGCGCGTAGGGCGGGAAGAACACGATCCGGTAGTCCCGCGTGGTGTCGTGGAACGGCTCCTGCTCGGTGAAGAACTGGTGGTGCGCCAACGTGTGGCGCTTGTAGATGCCCATCAGGAACGGTCGCGGCCGATGCATGACTTGGGCGTGCAGGAACCACTCGAAGATATTGGCCAGGATCATGGTCGCCGGCACGACGGCCCATTCGAGCAGGCTCGGGCCGTCGACGTGCCGCGCGGCGTACCAGATCGCGGCGCCGCCAATCGCGTAGATCAGGGCGACATGCGCCAGACCATCATAGGCGGGCGCGATCTGCGCGCGATACGCGGCGCGAAACGCGGCCTGGCGAGGTGACATCATCACGGACACCTTCTTCGTTATCGGTCGAAACTAACATATCAGCCGCACCGCTCAAACGGGAAGGTCGCGCAGCGCCGCCTCGATTTCGTCGGATGTCAGCTCCCAGGCATTGTCGAGCTGCGCCACGACGCTCGCCATGAAAGCCTCCGACAAGGCGAGCGCATTTTGGTCGTCGCCGAGATGATCGGCCAGCAGCGCCAGCGCGAGCTGGCGTGGCGCCGGGCCGCTATAGGTCCATTCGAAGGTGCGGCTGAAATTGTGCAGGTCGAGGCGGGGCGGCAGTTTTTGCCTGTCCACCGTAACCACGGCGCCGGCGAGGCTGCGCTCGCCCCGGTAGGTCTTCATGCCGCTCCCTCAATGGTTCGCGTCCCGGCGGTATGTCAGGGCCGAGGAGCGGTCAAGCTGCGGCGTCAGCCCGCCAGGCGGCTCAAGCTGACCACCGCGCCGGTGGCGGCGAAAGCGGCGCCGGTCAGCAGGAGCGGCACCGTCGCGGCCGTGCCGCCGAAGACGCCAAAGCCCAGCGCCACCACCGCCGCGCCCAGCGTCATCCCGAACAGGCGCGCCTGCGCCAGCATGCCGTTCGCCGCCCCCGTCCGCGCCACCGGGCCGGCGGTCAGCAGCGCCCGGTTGTTCGGCGTCTGGAAGAAGCCGAAGCCCCAGCCGCACAGCATCATCCGCCAAACGACGTCCCACACCGAAGGCGATGCCGGCAGCAGCGCCAGCGTCACCATTCCGGCCGCCAGGCAGCCCAGGCCCATGCTGCTGAGGATCCCCGCCGGGTAGCGGTCGGACAGCTGGCCGGACAGCGGCGCCACGAAGGCGATCACCGCCGGCCATGGCGTGATCAGCAGCCCAGTCTGCACCTCGCTATAGCCGAGCCCGTGCTGGAGGAAGAACGGCAACGACACGTAGGCGATCGTTTGCGCCGTGTAGGAGCAGGTCGAGGTGCCGATCGCCAGCGAGAATGCGCGGATTTGCAGCAAATCCATCGGCACCAGCGGGTGACGCTGCGAGCGCTGCTGCATAACCAGACCGGTCAGCAGCACCAGCCCGGCCGCCATCTCGGCCAAGCCCAGGCCGAGCGATCCGCTCAGCGTGTCTACGCCGAGGATCAGCAGGACGATGCCAGCGGCGTTGAGCAGCGCGCCGAACACGTCGAAACGGCGGTGTTGCAGCCGGGTCGCGGGCAGGAACTGGGCGGCCATGGCGAGGGAAAGCGCGCCGATCGGGATGTTGACGGCAAACAACCAGCGCCAGCTCGCCACTGAGAGGATGCCGGCCGCGACACTCGGCCCCAGCGCGGTCGAGATGGCGACGGTCAACCCGAACAGCGCAATGCCGCGCCCGAGCAGTCGAGAGGGGAACACGGCCCGCATCAGCACGGCGCCCACCACGGACGAGCAGGCGCCGCCAAAACCCTGCAGCACGCGCGCGAGCACCAGAAGTTCGAGACCCGGCGCGACGGTGCAGAACAGCGACGCCACGGTGAACACCGCCACGCCGGTCAGATAGAGCCGGCGCGCCCCGTAGCGCTCGCCCAGCGTCGCCAAGGGCAGCAGCGATATCGCGGTGGCGAGCTGGTAGCCCGTCACCACCCAGACCGAGGCCGCCGGCGTTCCGCCCAGGTCGGCAGCGATGGTCGGCAGGGCGACGTTGGCGATCGAGCTGTCCAGCGTGCCGAGAAACGTTGCCAGCAGGACCGCGATCACCGCCCAAAGCCGGCGCGGCATCGGCAGCCCTTCGCTCTCCGCGGGCACGGGGTTTGCGCTATCCATCACTTTGTGAGGCTTAAAGCGCGGAGGCGGGCAGGGGTTTGCTCCAGCGGGCACGCAAGGCTAGCGTTGCCGTCCTAACTATGTCTTACCTGCAATACAGTTTCGACCTCCTATCGGTGCCGCCGGAGTAGCGGCCCCACGATGGAGCTTGCCTACACCATATTGCTGGCGCTGACCCTGATGGCGAGCGCCTGGATCGGGTGGGCGGTGCGGCGGCGCATCCATCAGCGCCATGTGAGCCACGAAGCGACGGACAGCATCTTGCTCATGATGGGCATGCTGGTCACTTTCTCCGCCCTCGTGCTCGGGTTGCTGACATCCGGCGCCAAGCAGCGGTTCGACGGCCTGAACGACAGTTTGAGCGCCTACGCGACCAGCCTGATCGAAGTCGACCACCGCCTGCGCCTGTATGGGCCCGATGCGGATCCCATCCGGGCAACGTTGCGGGCCTATACGGCTGCGGCGATCGCCGATTCCTGGCCAAACGAGGTTCTGCCCGCGGGTCAATACCCGCGCTTCTCCAGTCAGCCGGCCACGCCCGGGATCGAGCGGTATCAGCTGGGCGACATGTTGTCGCAGGTCGATGTCGCGCTCGAGAAGCTTGACCCGGCGGACGCGTTCCATCAACGGATGGCCGAGCGCTTGCGCAACCGCGCGGCCCAGGCGATTCAGCAGCGCTGGCAGCTGATTTTCGCCGCGCGATCGACGGTTTCCCTGCCATTCCTGCTCATCTTGACCGCTTGGCTCTCGATCGTCTTCTTCCTCTTCGGCATGGCCTCGCCGGGGGGCCGCCTGGTCTATGCCGTGGTGGCGCTGTCAGCCGTACTGATCTCTTCGCCGCTGTTCCTCATCATGGATTACAGCGAGGCGCTGAACGGAGTGTTCACGATTTCCAGCGCGCCGTTGCGGTCGGCGCTCATTCACATGGACGGGCCTGATTAAAGCATCATGCGATCAGACGGAATTAGCCCGCGCCCTGCCGCGCCCGCGCCAGCACGGCTTGCACCAGTTCCTGGCTGGCGAGCGCTTCCTCGCCGGTCACGCGCGGGTCGCGGCCGGTCTCGATCGCGTCGAGGAAATCGGCCAGCACGGCGCGGTGCGCGTCGTTCGGGAAATCCATGATGCTGGCGCCGCTGCCGGTCCGCTCGCCGGCGTCGAGGACCTCCTCGCCGCCATCTAGATAGAATACGCGCAAGCTCGCGCCGTTCAGCGTCGCCGTGCCTTTGGTGCCCATGATCTCGATCCGCTCGGGGCTGCCCGGATAATGCGCGGTCGTCGCCGCCAATAGGCCCGGCGCGCCGTTGCCGAGGCGGAGCAAGGCGGTGGCGTAATCCTCGGTCTCCATCCGGTGCAGCGCCGTCGTTTCTGTCTGCGCTGCCGTCACCGCGGAGACGCCGACCAGCGAGCGGAACAGGTCGATGGTGTGGATTGCCTGGGTGAGCAACACGCCGCCGCCGTCGCGCGCGAAGGTGCCGCGGCCGGGCTCGTCGTAATAGGATTGCGGGCGCCACCACGGTACCGTCACCCAGGCCGCCGCGATTTCGCCAAGCGCGCCGGCTTCCAGCAAGCCGCGCAGCCGTTCGCTGGCCGGGCGGAACCGGTGCTGCAGCACCACCCCGAACCGCACGCCGGAGGCCTGCGCCGAGGCGACCAGGCGGCGGGCGCGCTCGATCGACAGTTCGAGCGGCTTCTCGATCAGCACATGCTTGCCGGCGGCAAAGCAGCGTTCGGCCAGCTCGAGATGCGCGGCGGGCGGCGTCAGCAGCAGGATGGCTTGGACAGCCGGGTCATCGATCGCGCGGGCGATGTCGGTGGTGGTGGGGAAACCGTAGCGGGCGGCGGCCTGGTCGGCCCGCTTCTGGCTGCGGCTCACTGCCCAGCGGACCTCGACCCGGTCCGCGAGGTCATGCAGGCTCTTGGCGTGCGGCTCCGAAGCGGGCCCGAGGCCGATCACGGCGACGCCGATGCGGCTCATGCGCGCGGCCTCCCGCCGGGCAGCGTCACATACAGCGCCTGCTCCTGCGCCTGCACCGCCAGGCGGCAGACGGTGAACACGTGTTCCTGCGGCATCGCCGTCTCCGTGCGGTTCGCGACATCGGCGGCGAAGGCGCGGAAATAGGTGAATGGGCGGTTGCCGTAGTCGATATGTCGCGTGCCGGCGCGGTCGGCGAGGAAGAGGTGGTCCGAACCCGGCCTGCCCTCGATGTCGACGTATTTGCGCAACTCGATCGTCCCCTCGGTCCCGAGGATCACCATCCGCCCGTCGCCCCAGGTCGGCATGCCGTCCGGCGTGAACCAGTCGACGCGCACATAGCCGGCGGCGCACTCGCTGCGCAGCACGATCTCGCCGAAATTCTCGAAGCCGGGCGCCGGCAGCTCGCCGAACCCGGCGGTCGTGCTGGAGACAATCTCGGTGTCCGTGCTGCCGGTGAAGACCAGGAATTGATCGATCTGATGCGAGCCGATGTCGCACAGCACGCCGCCATGCGCCGATTTGTCGAAGAACCAGGCGGGGCGGATGGCAGCGTTCAGCCGGTGCGGCGCGAGATTGACCGTCTGCACGACGCGGCCGATCGCGCCGGACGCGACCATTTCGAGCGCAGCCTCGACCGAGGGCACCTGAAACCGTTCGGAGAAGCAAATCGAGAAAATCCGCCCGGTTTCGCTTACCGCCTGCCGCACCGCCGCGAGCTGCGCCAGGCTGGTGACGCCCGGCTTGTCCGACATCACGTCCTTGCCGTGCCGCATCGCCTCGATCGCCAGCGCCGCGCGGTCGCGCGGCACGGAGCCGGTGACGATGGCGTCGATACCGCGATCCTCGAGCAGGCTGCGTTGGTCGGCAACCTCCGGCAGGCCGGGGAAGCGCTTGCGGAAGCCCTCGAGCACGCGCGGATCGGTCGTCTCCGGCCAAAAGCCGGCGCAATCCATTCCGGCGGCAATCAACTCCCCGGTCATCTCGTAGACGTGGCGGTGGTCGAGGCCGATGACGGCGAACCGGCTCATGCTGCGGCCTCCTCGCGATCGGTGTAGTTGATCATGGCCATGGCAAACAACGCCAAGTCGATCCAATAGCGCCGCCGCGGCACGGCGCGAATCTGCGCCGGCGGACCGCCTAAACCGGTGCTGACCTGCATGGATCCTGTCCTCTTGCCACTAGCTGTTGTTTGGTGGACCTATCCACCAGACGCTCGGATCCAAGCGTCTGGATCGGACCACTAGCTATTCACGGACGGTTTTACATCGCCCGTCAATTGGCCGCTTGCAACCGCCTAGGGGCTAAGGCGGCGTGCTCAAGCCCACGATCCAGGGCGACCTGCATTTCAGCGAGACCGAATACGGCGACATCGTGTTCGCCTTCAGCATGGCCTAGGCCGCGGGCTATGCCGGACACGAAACCCGTCACCCCCGGACTTGATCACTCCCGGAGGGGGAGGGAGTCCGGAGGCTCTTGCGGATGCCGTAGACGCTGATGGACGACCAGAAGACCTCGATCACGACCGAGGGCAGGTTGAAGTGATAGTACAGCGAGACGACGACCAGGGCGGAGCCGGCCAGGTTTATCGCGGGGAATCGCCAGTCGTCGGATTTGAGCCAGCCGGCCTGGTTGAACAAATAGGCGATGAGCAGGCAAGCTGCACCGAAACAGCCTATCAGGTCTGCGCCGTCCATCGATCCCCGAACTTTCTATCGTTGCCGCCCTTTGTAGCATGCTGGTTGCGGGCGAGGAGGCTGGGATGCGGCGACGGTATTTGCTCGTGGGCACAGGGCTGGCCGCCATGGCCAGCCGGGTCGGGAGGGCGCAGATGACGGCAAACGGCGATCGACTGGTTTTGCTGGGCACGAAGGGCGGCCCGAGCCTGCGCGACCCCAAGCAATTGCCATCCTCGAACCTGCTGGCGATCGGGGGCACGCCCTATCTGATCGATGCCGGATATGGGGCCAGCTACCGGCTGATCGAGAAACGGGTCGATCTGCCATCGATCCGGACGATCTTCATCACGCACCACCACTCAGACCACAACCTCGATCTGGGACCGCTGCTCTACAACGGCTGGGTGAATGGCCAGCGGCAGACGGTCGATGTGTACGGGCCACGCGGGCTGGACCACCTGCTGCAGAGCTATTGGGACTCGAATGCGATCGACATCAACGTCCGCATCGCCGACGAAGGCAGGCCCGACCCGCGGCAGTTGGTGCTGGCGCATGAATACGGCGAGGGTCTGATCGCTGATGACGGCAACGTCCGGGTGTCGGCGCTGCGCAACCTGCATCCGCCGATCGAGAGCTACTCGCTGAAGTTTGAGACACGCGGCGGCAAGGTGATCGTGTTCTCGGGCGACACGACGTATTTTCCGCCGCTCGCCGCCTTCGCGCAGGGAGCCGATGTGCTGGTGCACGAGGTGCAATATGGGCCGGCGCTGGACCGGCTGGTGCAGATAAACCCCAACGCGGCCAGGCTGATGAAGCATCTGCGGGCATCGCACACGATGACGGAGGATGTCGGACGGATCGCGGCCGAGGCGCGGGTCAAGCTGCTCGTGCTGAACCACTTCGTCCCCGGCGGCGACCCGTCAGTCTCCGACGAGGATTGGCTGAGCGGAGTGCGCGCCCAATACACGGGCAAAGTAATGATCGGACATGACGGGCTGGAGATCGGGCTATAGCACGCTCTCGGCCGCCTTCCACTCCAAGCCGAGGCTCTCGGCGACCGCGGGGTAAGTGACCCGGCCGGCATGCACGTTCAGCCCGGCCAGCAGATGCGGGTTTTCGCGCAGCGCCGCCTTCCAGCCTTTTTCGGCGAGCGCCAGCACGAAAGGCAGCGTCGCGTTGTTCAACGCGAGCGCCGAGGTGCGGGCGACGGCGCCCGGCATGTTGGTGACGCAGTAATGCGTCACGTCGGATTCGACATAGACCGGGTCGGCATGCGTCGTCGGCCGGCTGGTCTCGAAGCAGCCGCCCTGGTCGATCGCGATATCCACTAAAACGGAGCCCGGTCGCATGGAAGCGACCATGTCGGCGCTCACCAGCTTGGGGGCGGCCGCACCGGGGATCAGCACGGCGCCAATGACCAGGTCGGCCTCCAAAACCTCGCGCTCGATCGCGTCAGTGGTCGAATAGAGCGTGCGCAGCCGGCCACCCCAACGCTCATCGAGCTGCATCAGGCGCGGCAGCGAGCGGTCGATCACCACCACCTCCGCCTCCAGCCCCATCGCGATGCGCGCGGCGTTGGTGCCGGACACCCCGCCGCCCAACACGACGACCCGGCCGGGCGCCACGCCGGGCACGCCGCCGAGCAGAATGCCGGCGCCCCCATGCGTGCGCATCAGATATTGCGCGCCGACCTGGACAGACATCCGCCCGGCCACCTCGCTCATCGGCGCCAGCAGCGGCAAGCCGCCGCGCTGGTCGGTGACCGTCTCGTAGGCGATGCAGGTGGCGCCGGAACGCATCAGGCCTTCGGCCTGCGCCCGGTCGGCGGCGAGGTGCAGGTAGGTGAACAGGATCTGGCCCTCCCGGAGGCGGGCGATCTCCTCGGGCTGCGGCTCCTTGACCTTCACGACCATCTCGGTGCGGAAGGTGGCGGTGGCGTCGGCCGCGATGAACGCGCCGGCCGCCTGGTAGGCGACATCCGGGAAGCCGATCTCGGCGCCGGCGCCTTGTTGGATCAGGACCTCGTGGCCTTGCGCGACCAGTTCTCGGACGCTGGCAGGGGTCAGGCCGACGCGGGATTCAAAGGCTTTGATTTCCTTCGGCACGCCGATGCGCATTGGTCTTCCCCCGCGATTTGGCGGCCTTCTCCTCGGATGAGGCCGTCAGACGCTCCACGTACCAGGTGCCGAACTCATCCACCATATATTCCGCAGGCGAAAACGGGCCGGGCTCGTACGCGGGGCTGTTGGCGCCGGCCTGCGCCCAGCTCACGAAGGTAGCGTCCTGCTCGTTCGTGGCGCGCCAGACTTTCGTCAGGTTGTCGAGGTCGTAGTCGACGCCTTCCACCGCGTCCTTGGCGACCATCCAGGTGGTGCGCACCAAGGTTTTGTCGGCCGAAAGCGGCAGCACGCTGAACGAGATGCTGTGGTCGGCGAGGAAGTGGTGCCAGGAGTTGGGCTGGGTGTGCAGATGCAGTGCGCCGATCTTCGGCGAGCTGAAGCCGTTGATCAGCTTCCGCGAGGCCGACCTTGCGTCCATCGTGTAGGACTCGCCAGGCCCGTCGAGGGCGAGGCGCTCGGTGCGGAACGCGGAGGGCCGGCCGCTGAGGCGCTCGATCGGCTTGTAGGCTAGGCCGTTGCTCTCCCAAATCCGCTCGAATTCGGCCTGGGTGCGCTGGAAGCGTTCGAAATACTCGCGCTGCGAGGGGTCCACGTCGTTGGCGGCATAGCCAAAAAAGTGGAATAGCGAGCAGAGCAGCTCCGGATGGCCGCCGCAATGATAACACTCGCGGTTGTTCTCCACCGTCAGCTTCCAGTTGCCCTCCTCGACGATGTCGATGCGCTTGGCGATTTTGGTGTTGGCCAAGTGGTGCGGCGCGAGATACGGGGCGAGCGTCTCCTCCATGGCGTCGAAGTCGGCAGGCGGCTGCTCGGCGAGGCAGATGAAGATCAGTCCGAACAGGCTGCGGACGTGCACTGGCTTGAGGCCGAGACGGTTGGTTTCGGCGCAGGACGGCAGGGATTGCGCGTGGATGAGCTGCCCGGTGAGGTCGTAGGTCCATTGGTGGTAGGGGCAAACCAGGTTGCCGGTGAAGCCGCTCTCCTGCAGCAGGATTTTCGAGCCGCGATGACGGCAGACATTGTGGAAGGCGCGGACCTGCATGTCGTCGTCGCGCACGATGATGACCGAGGCGCGGCCGATGGCGACGGTGACGTAGTCACCGGGTTCCGGGATGTCGGGCTCGACCGCGACGAAGATCCAGTGGCGGGAGAAGATCAGGTCGCAATCTGCCTCGAAGATGTCGGGGCTGGTGTAGAAGGCGGCTGGCAGCGAGAAGCCAGGGCGGCGTTGTGCGGTGAGCGCGGCGAGGTTGGTCATCAATCGGTCCTCAGGAGTCAGGAGCGGGAGCTACAGGTCTTTCGCAAGGCGCAGCGCATCGAAGATGGCGGCGTGGATGTTGCGGCTGGCGACGGCGTCGCCGATGCGCAACAGGCGGAAGCGTCCGGACGCATTGCGGACGACTTCCTGCGGGCGGCCGCCGAGCAGCGCGGCGTAGTCCACCTCGCCGAGATTGAGCGAGTCCGGCCGCAGCGCGTGGTAGAGCTCGTCCACCTGCAGCGTGCCGTGCTCGACGACGACCTGGTCCACGCGGCGCTCCAGCAATCCCGGCCCGTAATCGCTGCCGAGGACGGCGACGAGCGCGTTGCCGTCGCGACGGACGGAGCGCAGGCGCGTGTTCACCGTGATCTTGACGCCGCGGCGCTGGAAGATGCGGGCGTAGGCCGCGTGGTTGAGGCCGCCGATCTCCGGGGCGAGCATGCGCTCGGGCGTGACGAGTTCGACCTCGGCGCCCCGCTCGGCTAGCATCTCGGCAGCCTGCATAGCGGGGTGGTTGCCATTGTCGTCGAACACCAGGACGCGCTCGGCGGCGGCGACCTGGCCGGAAGCGACGTCCCAGGTGGAGACCACGAGGTCGCCGCCGGATTCGAGCACATCCGTGTTCGGCATGCCGCCGGTCGCGACGAAAACGACGTGCGGTCCCTCGGCCGCGACCTCTTCGGCGCCGGCGTAAGTGGCGGTGCGGATGGCAACGCCGAGGCTCTCGAGCTGAGCGGCGCGCCAATCGACGATGCCGATCAGCTCGCGGCGGCGCTGGCTGCGGGCGGCGAGGAGGATCTGGCCGCCGGGTCGCTCGGCCGCCTCGAAGATCACGACGTGATGTCCGCGCTCGGCGCTGACGCGGGCCGCTTCCAGGCCTGCCGGGCCGGCGCCGACCACCACGACCCGGCGGCGCTTGCCGGTCGTGGGTGTGATCGTCTGTGGCATCGAGGCTTCGCGGCCAGTGGCCGGGTTGTGGATGCAGAGCGCCTCGTTGCCCTCATAGATCCGGTCGATACAGTAGCTGGCGCCGACGCAGGGACGGATCGCGGCCTCGCGCCCGGCCTGTACTTTGCGGACGATGTGCGGGTCGGCGATCAGCGCCCGGGTCATGCCGACCATGTCGAGCTTGCCCTCGGCGATGGCGTGCCGCGCGGTGGCAACGTCGTTGATGCGAGCGGCGTGGAACACCGGGAACCCGGTCGCCGCGCGAACCTCGCCGGCGAAGTCGAGCGTCGGCGCGGAGCGCATGCCGAGGATCGGGATCACGTCGAGTAACCCGTTATCGTTCTCGATATGCCCGCGAATGATATTCAGAAAATCGATCAGGCCGGAATCACGCAGCATGCGGGCGATGGCGAAGCCCTCGTCACGCGAGAGGCCAATATCCCAGTTCTCATCGGCCACCATGCGCACGCCGAGCAGGAAATTCGGGCCGACCGCGTCGCGCATGGCCTGCAGGACGCGCAAGGTTATCCTGGTGCGGTTGGCGAGGCTGCCGCCGTATTCATCAGTCCGCTTGTTGGTGGCCGGCGACCAGAACTGGTCCTGGATATGGCCATAAGCGTCGATCTCGAGCCCGTCGAGCCCGGCCGCCTGCATACGCTGCGCGCCGGCCGCATAGTCGGCGACGATCCGCTCGATGTCCCAGTCCTCCGCTTCCTTGGGGAAGGAGCGGTGCGCGGGCTCGCGGATCGGCGACGGGGCGAGCACGGGGAGCCAGTCGGCCTTGTTCCAGGCGGTGCGGCGGCCGAGATGGGTGAGCTGGATCATCACCGCGCTGCCATGCGCATGGCACTCGTCGGCCAGCCGGCGCATCCAGGGCACGATCTCGTCCTTGTAGGCGAGCAGGTTGCCGAACACCGGCGGACTGTCCGCCGACACGGTCGCCGACCCGGCCGTCATGGTCAGCGCGATGCCGCCCTTGGCCTTCTCCACGTGATAGAGCCGGTAGCGGTCTTTCGGCATGCCGTCCTCGGAATAGGACGGCTCGTGCGATGTGCTCATGACCCGGTTGCGGAGCGTGAGATGCTTCAGCTGGAAAGGCTGCAGCAGCGCGTCGTTGCTGGCGCTCATTCGGCGAGCAGCGGCGTCTTCGAGAACAGGACCGCGCCGTCGGCGGTGATCAGCACTTGCTGCTCGAGCTTCACGCCATCGGGGCCGCCGGGTTCGCCGAGATAGCTCTCGACCGAGACCACCATGTTTTCCTCGAACACGCCGTCATAGCCCCAGCCGGCCCAGTCCTGCGTGTATGGAATCGAAGGATACTCGTCCACGAAGCCGACGCCGTGCAGCGTCGTCATGTAGCGGTTCTCGACGAACTGGTCCGGCACGTTCCAGCTCTTCTCGGCGAACTCGCGGAAACTAAGTCCGGGGCGGAGCAGCGCCATATTGTACTCGACTTGTTCTTGCGCCTGCACAAGCAGCGAGCGCTGACGGTCGGTGGGCCGCTTGCCGGGGCAGATATAGGTCCGAGAAACGTCGGCGAGATAGCCGTTCGGGCCGACCATGTCGGTGTCGAAGCCGACGCTGTCGCCAGGCTCGATCGGGCGATCCGCGCATTCCTGGAACCAGGGATTGGTGCGCGGGCCGGAGGCGAGCAGCCGGCATTCGATCCACTCGCCGCCATGCGCCGCGTTGGTCTCGTGCAGGATGGCCCAGAGTTGGTTCTCGGTGATGCCTGGCCGCAGCGCCTCCTGCATGCGCCCGATCGCGACGTCGCACACATCCATGGAAGCCTGCAGGCACTGGATCTCTTCCGGCGACTTGATGCAGCGGGCCAGCTCGATTGGGCCCTGGACGTCGATCAGCTCGATGCCGCGCGCGTGCAGGCGGAGCGTGCCGGCCGGGTCGCAACGGTCCACGGCCAGGCGCCGGTTGCCGCCGCCATGCGTGGCCACGAGGGAGGCGACCTCCTCGGCCCAGAGCGCCACCTTCTCGGCCTGGCGCGGCCCGGCGGCGAAGTAGAACCAAGGCGTGCTGTCGCGCAGCTCGTCCACCGTCTCGAACCCGTGCGCGAGGTGCCGCGTGGTCGAGAACTCGAACAGCACGAGCGGGCCTTCAGTGGCCACGAACACGTAGCGGCCCGGCGCGTGCAGGGTCCAGACCGACATATTTCGGGTGCCCGTCGCGTAGCGGATGTTCATTGGGTCGGCGAGCAGCGCGCCGGCCACGTCGAGCTTGCGGAGTGCATCGCGCAGCCGCCCCAAACGAAAACTGCGCAGCGCCACCTGATCGATCTCGGCGAGGCGCGTCATCAGGGCGCGGTCGACCGGTGCGGCCTCCCAGCCGGTCTCGCTGGGGCGGCGCGATTCCGGCCGGATCCGGCTCGTGTGCAGTCCACCTGACATCCTGCGCCCCTTCTCCAAAGATTTGATGTTACGCAGGACGGAGCGGCGCCGGGATTGCACAATTCCGTCGGATGGCTTGAAAGCACCCGACACTGCCGGACCGCTTTGTATGCTGGAAAGGGCTGAAGTCGCGCTTATTCAACAGCGGCGCCGTAATCGTTCAATGGACGTGGGTCGCCAATCCGCCATACTGGGCGGCGATGCAACGCTTCTCCGCACTCTCCCTACTTCGGCACGCGATGTCCGGCCATTCCGGCTGGGAAGCGCAGTGGCGCTCGCCGGAGGCGCCGCAAGCCGAATACGACGTCGTCATCGTGGGCGGCGGCGGGCATGGGCTGGCGACGGCATATTACTTGGCGAAGGAGCATGGCGTCCGCCGGGTCGCGGTGCTGGAGAAGGGATGGATCGGCGGCGGCAATACGGGCCGCAATACGACGATCATCCGCTCCAACTACCTGATGGCGGAGAGTGCCGCGCTGTACGACCATGCGGTGAAGCTGTGGGAGAACCTTGCGCAGGAGCTGAACTACAACGTCATGTTCTCGCCGCGCGGCGTGATGATGCTGGCGCACACGGTGCACGACGTGCAGGTGTTCAAGCGGCACGTTTATGCGAACCGGCTGGCGGGCGTGGACAACGAGTGGCTGACGCCGGCGCAGGCACAGGGCTTCTGCCCGCCGCTCGCGGTCGATGGCGGGATGCGCTACCCGGTGCTGGGCGCGGCGCTGCAGCGGCGGGGCGGGACGGCGCGGCACGATGCGGTGGCCTGGGGCTATGCGCGGGCGGCGTCGGCGCTGGGCGTCGATATCGTGCAGAACTGCGAGGTGACCGGGATCGAGCGCGATGCCAGCGGCCGGGTCACGGCAGTGGAGACCACACGCGGCCGGGTCGCGACGGGAAAAGTGGGGGTGGTCGCGGCCGGCAATAGCAGCGTGGTCATGGCGATGGCTGGGTTGCGGATGCCGCTGGAGAGCTATCCGCTGCAGGCGCTGGTGTCGGAGCCGATCAAGCCGGTGATGCCGTGCGTGGTCATGTCCAATACGATCCATGCGTACATTAGCCAGTCCGACAAGGGCGAGCTGGTGATCGGCGCGGGGACCGACGCGTATGTGTCGTATAGCCAGATGGGTGGGCTGCACATCGCGACGCACACGCTGGATGCGATCTGCGAGCTGTTCCCGCAATTTCGGCGGATGCGGATGCTGCGGAGCTGGGGCGGGATCGTGGACGTGACGCCAGACCGGTCGCCGATCATCGGCAAGACCGAAGTGCCCGGTCTGTTCGTCAATTGCGGCTGGGGGACCGGCGGCTTCAAGGCGACGCCGGGCTCTGGGCATGTGTTCGCGCACACGATCGCGCGGGACGAGCCGCATCCCATCAACGCGCCGTTCTCACTGGACCGGTTCCGGACGGGACGGTTGATCGACGAAGCCGCCGCCGCGGCCGTCGCGCATTGAGGACGCCATGCTGCTGATCCCCTGTCCGCATTGCGGGAACCGGCCGGAGAGCGAGTTCCATTACGGCGGCGAGGCGCACATCGCCCGCCCGCATGACCCGGCCGCGCTCGACGACGCAGCCTGGGCCGAGTTCCTCTACGCGCGCAGCAACCCGCGCGGCGTGCATGCCGAACGCTGGCGGCACCTGCATGGGTGCGGGCGGTTCTTCAACCTGCGGCGCGACACGCGCAGCGACCGGTTCGTCTCAGCATGAGGAGCGCGGCCGGCGGCCGCATCGACCGGGGGCGCTCAGTGCGCTTCAGCTTCGATGGGCATCATTATGCCGGGCACCCGGGCGATACGCTGGCCTCGGCGCTTCTCGCAAACGGCGTGCATCTGGTGGGGCGGTCATTCAAGTATCACCGGCCTAGGGGGATCGTCGCTTCCGGGTCGGAAGAACCGAACGCGCTGGTCGAAGTGGATCGCGGACTGGGGCGGCGAACGCCGAACCTGCGGGCGACACAAGTAGAGATCTATGAGGGGCTGGTGGCGCGCAGCCAAAACCGGTTTCCGTCGCTGCGCTTCGATCTTGGGGCAGCCACCGACCTCGTTTCGCCGCTGTTTCCGGCCGGGTTCTACTACAAAACGTTCCTCTGGCCGCGCAGCGCCTGGGCGAAGCTCTACGAGCCGCTGATCCGCCGGGCGGCCGGGCTAGGGCGGGCGCCGGAATTGCCGGACCCCGACCGCTACGTGCAGCAATACGCGCATTGCGACGTGCTGGTGGTCGGCGCGGGACCCGCCGGGCTGGCTGCGGCACGGAGGGAAGCCGCTTCCGGGGCCCGGGTGATCGTGTGCGACGAGCAGGCCGAGTTCGGCGGCTCGCTGCTGGCCGAGCGGCAGGCGCGGATCGCGGGAAAGCCGGCCGCGAACTGGCTGGCAGAGACGCTCGGGACCCTGTTTGTGGCACCGAATGTGCGGATGCTGACTCGGACGACGGCGTTCGGCATCTATGGGCACAATCTGGTCGGGCTGGTGGAGCGGGTGAGCGATCATCTGGCCGACCCCGACCCGGCGCTGCCGCGGGAGCGGCTGTGGCAGGTCAGGGCGAAGCGGATTGTGCTGGCGGCCGGCGCGATCGAGCGGCCGCTGGTGTTCGCCGACAATGACCGGCCCGGAATCATGCTGGCCGGAGCGGCGCGCGACTACGCTTCGCGCTACGGGGTGCGGCCGGGGACGCGGGCGGTGATCGTGACCCGGTCGGACAGCGCATATCGGTCGGCTCTCGCATTGCGCGATGCGGGGGTTGAGGTTGCGCTCGTGGCCGATTTGCGCGAAGCCCCTGACGTGCCGGATATGGCAGGGATACGGGTCGAGACCGGGGCCGCGGTGGTCGGCACACAGGGGCGGCTGCGAGTACGCAGCATCGAGCTGGCGCTCTCAGGCGGGCGTCGCGAGACCGTGGCGGCGGACCTGGTTGGCATGAGCGGCGGTTGGACCCCGTCGATACATTTGTATTCACAGGCTCGTGGCCAGCCGCGCTACGCGCCCGAGATCGGCACATTCGTGCCGGATACCCCGGTCGAGAATATGGTCTGCGTCGGCGCCTGCCGCGGCGCGTTCGGGCTCGCGGCGGCGCTGGGCGAAAGCTGGCAGGTCGAGGGCGAGGACTCGGAAGAATTCGCGCCGGCGCCGCCCTCCCCCGCCCCGGCCGGCCGCGCCTTTGTCGACTTCCAGAATGACGTGACCGCGAAGGATCTGCGGCTCGCGGCGCAGGAAGGCTTTCGCTCGATCGAGCACGTCAAGCGCTACACCACGACCGGCATGGCGACGGATCAAGGCAAGACGTCGAACGTCAATGCGCTGGGGATCGTCGCCGGGTCGCTGGGGGTGGCGCCGGATGCAGTCGGGCTGACCACCTTTCGCCCGCCTTATACGCCGGTGACGTTCGGGGCGCTCGCTGGGCTGTCGCGCGGGGCGTTGTTCGACGCGGTGCGCACCACGCCAATCCACGCCTGGGCCGAGGCGCAGGGGGCGGAGTTCGAGGATGTCGGCGCCTGGAAACGCGCGCGATACTTCCCGCATCTCGGCGAGGACATGCACGCGGCGGTCACGCGGGAGTGCCGGACGGTGCGGTCGACCGTCGGTATGTTCGATGCCTCCACGCTCGGCAAGATCGAGGTTGTCGGGCCGGACGCGGCCGAGTTCCTCGAGCGGATGTATGTCAATAGCTGGAAGGGTCTGAAGCCGGGGCGATGCCGGTATGGGGTGCTGCTGGGCGAGAACGGGTTCCTGCTGGATGACGGCGTGATCGGCCGGGTCGCGACGGATCGGTTCCATTTGACGACCGGGACCGGGAATGCGGCGCGCGTGCTGTCGCTGATGGAGGACTACAAGCAGACGGAGTGGCCGGACCTGCAGGTGTGGCTCACCTCGACCACCGAGCAGTGGGCGGTGATCGCCGTGCAGGGTCCGCGGGCGCGCGACGCGATCGTGGCGGTGGTCGACGGGGTAGACCTGTCGCGCGCCGCGATGCCGCATATGAGCGTGGGGGAGTGCAGCGTTCTCGGGGTGCGCGGGCGGCTGTTCGCGGTCAGCTTCACCGGCGAGATGGGCTACGAGATCAATGTGCCGGCCGATTACGGCATGGCGGTGTGGGAGGCGGTTTGGGCGCGGGTGCAGGCGCTCGATGGCTGCGCCTATGGGACTGAGGCAATGCACGTGCTGCGGGCCGAGAAGGGCTACATCGTCACCGGCCAGGAGACGGACGGGACGGTGACGCCGGGCGATGCCGGGCTCGAATGGGCGATCGGCAAGAAGAAACCGGATTTCGTCGGCAAGCGGTCGCTGAGCATGCCGGATTTGGCTGCGCCGGGTCGCAAGCAGTTGGTTGGACTCGCGCCAGAAGCCGGGGTGCCCGACGAAGGCGCGCAGATTATCGCTGACGGGCTGTCGATCGGGCATGTCACCTCGGCCTACGCGGCCGGAACGGAAGGCCGATGCGTCGTGCTCGCGATGATCGCGGACGGACGGGCGCGTATGGGACAGAGTGTCGCGGTGCAGATGCCGGGTGGGACGGCTGAGGCGCGCGTGGTCAGCCCGGTATTCGTCGATCCGGAAGGGACAAGGTTGCATGCTTGACCTGGCGCAAGCGGCACAGGCGGAGCGGCGTGGACCGCTCGCCGGGCTGGCGCCGATCCGGGCCGCAAATGTCTCGGTCGAGGCCGGGCCGTTACTGGAACGCTCCGTGCTGCGCCACTCCGCTCCGGGGCTGCCGGAGCAGGTGGGCGCCTCCGTCGAGTGGGACGATTGCGCAATGCTGTGTCTCGGGCCGGATGAGTGGCTCGTGCTGGGGCATTGCGATGGGGACGGGCTCTCGGTGGATGTGGGGCATCGCCAGGTTGTGCTGCTGGTTGCCGGCGCACAGGCCGAGGAGTTGCTGAACGCGGGTTGCCCGCTCGACCTGCACGCCAGCCAGTTCCCGGCCGGCGCCTGCACCCGGACCCTTTTGGGCAAGGCGGAGATCGTGCTGTGGCGGCGCGGGCCCGAGCTGTTCCATGTCGAGGTCGCGCGGTCCTTCACCGCCTATGCCTGGACGTTCCTGCAAACGGCCGCGGCGATGCTGCCGTGAGCAAGGGTACGGCACTCAACGTCGGGATCGTGCTCGCCAACAACTTCACGCTCTCCGCCTTCTCGCTGTTCGTGGACACGCTGCGGCTGGCGGCGGACGAGGCGGATCTGAGCCGGCCAATCGGCTGCCAATGGCAGGTGATGCATCACCGGCAGGAGCCGGTGCGCTCGAGCTGCGGTGTGCTGATCAGCCCGACCAGCGGCCTCCTGAACCCGCGCGGACTGGACTACGTCGTCGTCGTCGGCGGCATCCTGCATGCGGGTCCGCAGGCGGACCCGGCGACCGTCGAATACCTCCGCGCCGCGGCGCGCGCCGGGACGCGCCTCGTCGGCATCTGCACCGGCAGCTTCATCTTGGCGCGCGCCGGGCTGATGGCGGGGCGGCAGGTCTGCGTCAACTGGATGCACCACCAGGACTTCACCGAGGAGTTCCCGGACCTGGATCCGGTGGCCGACCGGCTGTTCCTGGTCGACGGCGATCGCATCACCTGCGCCGGCGGGGCAGGTTCGGCGCATCTGGCGGCGCATCTCGTACGCCAGCATCTCGGCCGCGCGGCGGCGCAGAAAAGCCATCAGGTGCTACTGTTCGGCCAGGCCTTCGAGGGCGCCGAGGCGCAGCCGCATCCGCCGATCGGGCCGGCGGTCGCCGACCTGCGGGTGCGGCGGGCGCTGCTACTGATGGAGCAGAACCTCTCGACCCCGCTCAGCATGGAGACGATCGCGACCCGGCTGCAAATGTCGGCGCGCCAGCTCGAGCGGCTGTTCCAGGCCAAAACCGGGCAGAGCCCGGCCAGCCTGTATCGCGAGTTGCGGCTGCGCTACGCGAGTTGGCTGCTAGACACGACGGACCGCAGCGTGACGGAGATCGCGCTCGAGGCGGGCTTCGCCGATTGCGCGCATTTCTCGCGTCAGTTCAAGGCGATGCGCGGGTTTCCGCCGAGCGCGCGGCGCGGACAGGCGCAACCAGAGGCCCCGTTCTCCGGGCAGCGCTCTTTCGCATGAGCGCGCCGCCACTCGACGAACGGGCGCCGCTTTGGGATCCGGCGCGCGACGACACGCTGGTGTGCCGCTGGGTCATCGGCGAGACGCATGACGTCAGCACCTTCGTGTTCACGGCGCCGACGCCGCGGCTGTTCCGTTTCCTGCCAGGCCAATTCCTGACCTTCGAGTTCGCGATCGACGGGACGGCGGTGAGCCGCTGCTACACGATCGCCTCGCCGCCGACCCGGCCGGATACCGTCGCGATCACCGTCAAGCGCAAGGCGGGCGGAGTGGTGTCCGACTGGCTGCACGAGCGGATGCGGCCGGGGATGACGGTGCAGGTGGCCGGGCCGATGGGGGATTTCACGCCGGCGCTCGAGGCGGGCGCGCGATATCTGTTCCTCTCGGCGGGCAGCGGGATCACGCCGGTCATGTCGATGACGCGGACATTGCTCGATCTGGCGGATGAGGCGGATGTGGTGTTCCTGCACGCGGCACGGACGCCGGCGGACATCATTTTCCGCGATGAGTTGGCGTTGTTGGCGGCGCGGGGCATCCGGGTGGCGGTGCATTGCACCGGCGAGCGTTGGCCGGGGCTGCAGGGGCGGCTCAGCCTGAAGATGCTGGAGGTGGTGGCGCCGGATTACCTGGCGCGCGAGGCGTTCGTTTGCGGACCGGACGGATATATGGACGCGGTGCGGGCGATGCTGGCGGGCGCCGGGTTCGACATGGCGCGCTATCACGAGGAGAGCTTCGACTTCGCCCGGCTCGCGGCCGATGAGCCGGAAGTGGCGGCGGATGTCGTGGCGGCGGAGCGCGGCGGGTTCAAGGTGGAGCTGTCGCGCAGCTTGCGGACGCTGGTGTGCGGGCCGGACACGTTCATTCTGGACGCGGCGCGCGCCGCCGGGCTGCGGCTGCCGTCCTCCTGCACGCGCGGCGTGTGTGGGACTTGCAAGTCGCGGCTGGTATCCGGGCAAGTGGAGATGCAGCACGGCGGCGGTATTCGGCAGCGCGAGATCGATCAGGGCATGATCCTGATCTGCTGCTCGCGGCCGAAGACGGATGTCGTGATCGAGCGGTAGGCAGCTACGCCGGTCTTGTCGGTTTCAGGACCGGATGGGTCAGCTCGGCTTTGACGTCGAACGAGCAGCAATGGCCGATTTTGTCACCACTCTCCTTGAAGAACCGCGACGCCACCTTGAACCCCTCTGCGTGCAGGGCCTGCAAGAATGTCCACGAGGTGCTGCTCTTCGAGACATAGCCGAGCGAGGCGAGATAGGCGTCGTCCCGGATCAGGTGCAGGTTCACCCGCCGGTATTGTCCTTTGTAGTCCACGCCGGCGGCGTGGAGTTCGTCGAGCAAGGTGTTGATCCCGGCGATCGCGTTCATTTCCAAGACCACCGAAGCGTTGAAGGTGACTTCGTTCAGCCGCTCCTGGATTGCGCGGGCGCCCCGGGGCGGCATGTCGGCGCGGACCAACGCGTTGGCCAGCACCAGGAGGAGGTCATCGGCGACGTCGACCAGGGGTGCGAGCGCCGGGTTGCCGATGAAGCCGCCATCCCAATACGGGGTGCCGTCGATGGTCACCGCCCGGAATTCGGTGGGCAGGCAGGACGAGGCGCGGAGTACATCGATGGTCACGCCAGGCTGCGAGAACAGCGTACGGGCGTTGTTGGTGATGTCGACCGCGCAAAGGAACAGACGCGGTCCGGCCCCTTCGTTGAGCCGGGCCAGGCGTTCCGGCGGCAGGACCTCCTGGAGCACCGGGCCGAGCGCGTCGGCGTAGAACGGGTTGGTGTAGGGCGAGATCACCAGGCCCGCGGCCTCGAGGATGATCGCGCCGGGGCTCCAATCGATGTTGTAGCCGAACGGTCCCGGCTCGGCGAAACCGAACAGCGAGTTGCCCGCCCACTCTCCCGCCTGGGACAGGCGGCGCCAGAACTCGGCGAGCCGGATCCGGGCCAATGAAGGCCCGCCCTCCACCAACCCGGCAGCCATCACCGCGGCGTTGATCGACCCGGCGCTGGCAGCGCTGATGGCCGCGATCTTGAGCCGCCCCGCCTCCACTTCCTGCAGGACCCGGTCGAGCACGCCCCAGGTATACGCGCCATGGCTGCCGCCGCCTTGCAGTGCCAGTCCAATAGCTGGACCCGGCAAACTACGCCCCCTCGGCCGCCTGATCAGTGAACCAGCGCAGCTCGCCCTTGGGATGATAGTGCGTGGCCGGCAGGCTCTGATCACCGCCGCGGACCTGCTTCAGCACGTCCCGCTTGTCGGCGCCGGCAACCAGGAAGGCGCCGTGGCGACAGCTCTCGAGCGCCGGATAGGTCAGCGTGATGCGCGTCGGCTCGCCTTCGGGTGTCACGGCCGCGGCCCAGGCGGTTCGCTCATTCAGCGCCGGCGTGCCGGGGAACAGCGACGCGGTGTGCCCATTGGTGCCGAGGCCCAGCAGCACGATTTCGAACAGCATCTTGTCATCGAGATTGGCCGAGCCGTGGAACGATTTCAGCTCGCGCTCATAGGCAGCGGCCGCCTGGTCTGCGGTCATGCCCTCGGTTGGCACCGCATGGACGTGCGACGCGGGAACCGGAGCATGGCTTAGCATCGCCTCCTGCGTCATACGATAGTTGCTGCGGCTATCGTCTGGGGACACGAAGCGCTCGTCGCCCCAGAACCAGTGCACGCGGTCCCATGGCAGGCGGTGCAGAAAGTCCGGCGTGACCAGAAGCTGGTAAAGGCGTTTCGGCGTGGAGCCGCCGGAGAGCGCCACCGCCGGCTGGCCGGACGCGCCGCTCAGCACGCCCACCATCCATTCGGCGACTTCGCGCGCCAGATCGTCGGGGCCGGTCATCAGGTGGCCCCGGCGATGCGCGGCATGATCAGCCGGTCCACCGCCTCCGCCCATCCGTCGTGATCGTTGCCGGAGGTGGTCGCCGAGGCGAGCGCCTGCACATCGTCTGGTGCATTGCCCATGGCGACGGAAAAGCCGGCGACCTTGAACATCGGCACGTCGTTCATCTGGTCCCCCAGCACGGCAACCTCGTCGACGCTGATCCCCTGCGCGTGGGCCAGCAGGCGCACGGCACTGCCCTTGTTGGCCTCGATATGGGTCACGTCGAGATAATAGGTCTGCGACCGTTTGGCATTTGCGGTGTCGCCCAGCAACCGCTGCAGCTCATCCTCCAGACCGGCTAGCAGCGGCGCATCGTCCGTGCACCCGACGATCTTGCCGCCTTGATCAATGTAAGGCTCGAAACTGTCCACCACGAGCGGATCGAAGCGGACCGTGTGGCGCTCGCGATCGACATGGGGGCCGTGCGGGTCGTGCACGTACCACTCATCGGCGGTAAACAGCCAGGCGCTGACGCCTCGAGCAGCGAACAGGGCCAGCGCGGTGCGGGCGGCCGGCTCCGGCACGGCGCGCCGCTCGAGCAGCGTCCCATCCGGCCCCACCAAACTCCCGCCATTGAACCCGGCGAGCGGCCCGGTCAATTTCAGCGAGTCCTGCAGCCAGCGCATGCCGCGCGGCGGCCGGGAACTGACGATGGCGACCGGCACCCCCGCCGCCTGCAGCTTGGCAACCGCTTCGCTGGTCGAAGCCGCGAGCGACTTATCGGTGCGGACCAGCGTGCCGTCCACGTCCGAGATGACGAGGCGGACGCTCATGCGCGGATCAGCGGCAGCCAGTGGCGCCCGTCACGGTCCAGCAATCGGTCGGCCGCCGCCGGGCCATGCGAGCCGCCCCAGTAGGCGTGCACGTCGGTATGGCCGCTTGACCACTCGTCCAGGATCGGCTGCACCGCTGCCCAGCCGGCCTCTACCATATCGGCACGCTGGAACAGCGCCGCGTCGCCCACCATCACGTCATAGAGCAAAGTCTCGTAACCGGTGCTGCTGGGCGTCTTGAAGTAGTCGGCGTAGCGAAAGTCCATCGCGACGGCGCCGAGCTGCAACTTCGGGCCCGGCACCTTGGCGCTGAGGTTGAGCGTAATGCCCTCGCTCGGCTGGATGTGCAGCACCATGATGTTCGGCGTCAGCCGGTCCACCGGGGTGTCGCGGAACATCGCGTACGGCGCCTGCTTGAAGTGAATCGCGATCTCGGTACGGCGAACGGCCAGCCGCTTGCCGGTGCGGATGTAGAACGGCACGCCCGCCCAGCGGAAATTGTCGATCTTCAACCGCATCGCGACGTAAGTTTCGGTCTGGCTGTCGCGGGCGACGTCAGGCTCCTGGCGATAGCCGCTGACATCGGTCTCGCCGACGCGGCCGGCCGCGTATTGGCCACGCACCACGTCGCGGGCGACGCGCATTGGGTCCATCGGCTTGATCGCCTGGATCACCTTGGCCTTCTCGGTGCGCAGCGCGTCAGCGTCGAAGGCGTTCGGCGGCTCCATCGCGGTGATGGCGAGGAGCTGGAACATGTGGTTCGGCACCATGTCGCGCAGCGCGCCGGTCGGCTCATAAAAGCGCGCCCGCTCCTCGACGCCGACGGTCTCGGCGGCGGTGATCTGCACATGGTCGATATAGAAGCGATTCCACAGCGGCTCGAAGATGCCGTTGCTGAAGCGCAGCGCCATGACGTTCTGCACCGTCTCCTTGCCAAGGAAGTGGTCGATGCGGAACACTTGGCTCTCTTCGACATGGTCGAGAATGAGCTTGTTGAGCGCCTGCGCGCTGGCGAGGTCGTGGCCGAACGGCTTTTCCACCACGACCCGGCGGAACACGCCTTCCGATTCCTTCATCAGTCCGGCTTCGGCCAATTGTTCGATGACTGGGCCGAAGAAGCGGGCGGCAATGGCGAGGTAGAAGATGCAGTTGCCCTGCACCTTGCCGTTTAGCTCCTGATAGGTCTTGGGGTCCGTCAGATCGCCGACCAGGTAGGTGATTCGCTGGGCGATCCAGTCCCAAATCTCGTGATCGAGGCTCTTGGTCTCGAACTCGGCGCCCGCTTTGCCGACGAAGGTCTCCATCGCCTCGGTCAGCATCTTGCGATACGCGTCGCTGTCGTTCGGGGCGCGATCGACGGCGATGATCTGGAAGCGTTCGTCGAGCAGGTGCGCCATCTGTAAATTGTAGATCGACGGCATCAGCAGGCGCCGGGTCAGGTCCCCGGCGCCGAAGATGACGAGCGTTACCGGCGGGGCGGGATGCGCCCGCGCGAGGCCCTCGGTGCCCGAAAGCCGGTCCGGCAACGGGGCGTTGACGTCCATCACCCTAGCTTCCTTCGATGTGGGCCTCGGCGTGGCCGCCAAACTTGGCGCGCATGGCCGAGAGAAGCTTGTCGGCGAATGTGTGCTCGCGCCGGCTGCGGAAGCGGGCAAACAGCGAGGCGGACAGCACCGGAACGGGGACCGCTTCCTCGATGGCGGACTCGATGGTCCAGCGGCCCTCGCCGGAGTCGGCGACGCCGCCCTGGAAGTTGGACAGCGTTTCGTTTTCCGCCAGCGCCATCGCGGTCAGGTCGAGCAGCCAGGAGGAGATCACGCTGCCGCGGCGCCAGACCTCGGAGACGTCGGTTAGGTTGAGCGTGAAGCGTTCGTGCTCCGGCAGTTCGTCGCTGTCCTTGTGGTGCAGGATATCGAAGCCCTCGGCATAGGCCTGCATGATCCCGTATTCGATACCGTTATGCACCATTTTCACGAAGTGACCGGCGCCGGCGGGGCCGGCGTGGATGTAGCCTTGCTCGGCGCGGGGATCTTTGCCCTCGCGATGCGGGGTGCGCTCGATATCGCCGATTCCGGGTGCCAGTGCGGCGAAGATCGGGTCCAGCCGGCGGACCGCTGCGTCCTCGCCGCCGATCATCATGCAATAGCCGCGCTCAAGCCCGTAAATGCCGCCGCTGGTACCGACATCGACGTAGGTCAGGCCCTTCTCGCGCAGCGCCTTGGCGCGGCGGATGTCGTCCTTGTAGTAGCTGTTGCCGCCATCGATGATGGTATCACCCGACTGCATCAGCCCGGCCAGCTCGTTGACCGCATGCTCGGTGATCTCGCCGGAAGGCAGCATCACCCAGATGGCGCGCGGCGGGGTGAGCGCCTTGACCATGTCGGCCAGGCCGCCGACGCCGGAGGCGCCGTCCTTGGCGAGCGAGTCGATGGCGCCCGTATTGCGATCGTACACCACGGTCTGGTGCCCGGCGCGCATCAGCCGGCGGCTGATGTTGCCGCCCATGCGGCCCAAACCGATGATTCCAAGCTGCATACTTTGATCTCCTTCAGTAGCTCTCTCCTCTCGGGAGAGGGCGGTTCAGCTTGAAAGACCCTCACCCCGACCCTCTCCCGGGGGGGAGAGGGAGTGAGACGATTACAGGGCGGCTTCGACGAGCTTGGCGAGTTGCTTCAGGCCTGCTTGAACGTCGGCGCCCAAATGGACCCGCAGGGCACGGCGGCCGCGCTCGGCCAGGACATCGAAGTCGCCGCGGGCCTGGGCAGCCTTGACGACGCTGAACGTGTATTTCTCGCCGGGGACGGGAAGATCCTTGGCGTCGTCAGCGGTGATCTGCAGGAACACCCCACTGTTGGGGCCGCCCTTGTAGGTCTGGCCGGTCGAATGCAGGAAGCGCGGGCCGAATCCGACGACGGTGGCGACGTGCTTGTTGTCGCGGATCTTGGTGCGCAGCCGGGTCAGCGCCTCGGTCGCCTGCTTGGTGCGGTCGACATAGGCCAGCAGAGCCACATAGTCGCCAGTCTCGATGCGGGCGAAGTGGTTCTTGATGATCGTCCCCACGTCGCCGTGGCCGAGCTCCTTCTGATCGCGGGGATCGGCGAACAGCTTGATCCCATCGCCTTCGGCGAACGGCGCCTCGGGCGGCAGCGAACCGGTCTGGTTGTAGGCGTCGGTCAGCTTGCGGGTTTCGATCTTGCTGGCCTCGACGTCCGGCTGGTCAAACGGGTCGATCCCGATCACCGACCCGGCCACCGCCGTCGCCATCTCCCACAGGTAGAACACCTGTCCGACCTGCATCGGGTCGGACAGCGCGATCCGTACGACCGGCTCTCCGGCCGCCTCGAGCGCGGCGACCGCCTCGTCCTGCGCCTTGTCCGGGCTTTTATCCAAGCGCAGGTAAGCAAACACCCGGTCCGGCCCGTAAACCCCCGGCTTGCCGAGCGGCTCGGCGTCCACCGGGACGATGCCCTTGCCCTGCTTGCCAGTGCTCTCGGCCAGGAGCTGCTCGAGCCAGGCGCCGACATCGGCGATGCCAGGCGACGAGATAATCGTCACCTTATCGCGCCCGGATTTTGCCGCGCTCCCGAGGATCAGGCCGAGCTGCACGCCGGGATTGGCTTCCGGCGGCGTGCCGGCGGCACAGGAGCGCACCATAAGCGCGGTCGACTTCAGGAAGGCCTCGAGGTCGAGCCCCATCGCCGCCGCCGGGACCATGCCGAAATTGGAGAGCACGGAGTAGCGGCCGCCGATCGTCGGGTCGCCGAAGAAGATGTTCCGGAAGCCGTCGCCTTCCGCGACTTTCTGCATTTTCGAGCCCGGGTCGGTCACCGCGACGAAGTGCCGCCCGGCCTTGTCGCCGACCGCCTGCTTCATCTCCTCCCAGAAATAGGCCTTGAAGATGTTGGGCTCGAGCGTGCTGCCCGACTTGCTGCTGACGATGCAGAGCGTCTTGGCGAGATCGACCTTGGCGCGCAGTGCGGCGATCTGCGCCGGGTCGGTGCTGTCGAGGATCAGCAGCTCCGGGAAGCCCTTCTG
The DNA here is from genome assembly GCA_965276815.1 of Acetobacteraceae bacterium. Classification (GTDB taxonomy): domain Bacteria; phylum Pseudomonadota; class Alphaproteobacteria; order Acetobacterales; family Acetobacteraceae; genus JAVVHH01. Next base: position 122,150 of record CBDIBE010000010.1, read on the forward strand.
CTTGCCGAACGTCTCCGCGAGCACTTCCGGGCCGAGGCTCGAGCCGCCCATGCCGAGCAGCAGGACGTGCTGAAAACCCTCGGCTTTCACCTCATCCTGGAATTTTTGCAATGCGGGCAGGTCGGCCAGCCGGTCATCGACGATCCGCAGCCAGCCCAGCCATTTAGCCTCATCCTGGCCGGTCCACACACTGGCCTCGCCGGCCCAGAGGTCGCGCAGCTTGCCGTGCTTGCGCCAGTCTTCGCGGGCGCCCTTGACCGATTTGTCGAGTTCGTCCGGCAGCTTGGCGGAGGAGCTAATGAGCTTGTCGCCGAGCATGGCAACGCGCTTATCGGCGACCGCACCAAGCAGCTTGTCCGCGGACTCGGCGAACAATTCGACGCCTTTTGTGACGAGGTCCAGGGTTACGCCGTCCAGGTCGAGCCCGGCTTTCTTCGCCTCGTCGAGGATGCGCCGGGCGCCTTCGATGTCCTCGATCAGGCTTTCGCGCAGTTTCCCGTGGTCGCGGAACGCGTCCATCGTCGGGGGCGGGATGGTGTCCACGGTGTCACGGCCGATCAGCTCCTCGACGTAAAGCACGTCGCTGTACGCCTTATCCTTGACCCCGGTGCTGGCCCAAAGCAGGCGTTGCGGCAGCGCGCCCTCGCTCGCCAGGCGCTGCCAGCGCAGGCTCTCCAGCTGGCGCAGGTAATGTTGATAGGCCAGCTTGGCATTGGCGATTGCCACCTTGCCGCGAAGATGCTGCAGCCCGGTCTCGCCCGCCTTGACCCGCTCATCGATCTTTTTGTCGATCACCGCGTCGATGCGGCTGACGAAGAAGCTGGCGACGCTGGAGATGCCGGCGATGCTTTCGCCGCGCTGCAGCCGCTGCTCGAGCCCGGCCATGAATGCCTCGGCGACCGCCTCGTAGGCGCTCAGCGCGAACAGCAGGGTGACGTTGATGTTCAGCCCGCGGCTGATGAGGGTGCGGATCGCCGGGGCGCCCTGGTCGGTGCCGGGCACTTTGACCATCAGGTTCTCGCGGTCGACCCAGCCCCAAAGCCGGCACGCCTCGGCCACCGTGTCCTCGGTGCGAAGCGCGAGGTAAGGTGAGACTTCCAGGCTGATATAGCCGTCCGTCTTGCCGCTCGCGTCATAAACTGGCCGCAGCATGTCGGCGGCGGCGCGGATGTCCTCGACGGCGAGTGCCTCATAGATGTCGAGCGCGTCGTGGTCGCCGCCGTCGGCCAGCTTCTTGAAGCCGTCGTCGTAATCGGTCCCGTGGCCCATGGCCTTTTCGAAGATGGCCGGGTTGGAAGTGATGCCCTTCAGCCCGTCGCGGTCGATCAACTCCTGTAATTGGGGGCCGATGAAGCTGCGCTGGATGAAGTCCAGCCACGGGCTCTGGCCGAGGGCTTCCAGCCGCTTGAGCGGATTGCCGGTGCCGGTATCCGTGGGGCGTGTCACGACGTTCATGGCTAGCCTCCAGTATGGGCGAGTTTGCGAGCGGCCTCGAGGACCGCTTCCGGGGTGAAACCGAACTTCTTCTGCAGCGCGGCGGCCGGGGCGGACGCGCCGAAGGTGTGCATGCCGATCATGGCGCCGCCGGGTCCGACGTAGCGGTCCCAGCCCATGGTCGAAGCCTGCTCCACGGCGAGACGCGCGGTCACGTTCGGGGGCAGGACGCTTTCACGATACGCCTGATCCTGGCTCTCGAACAATTCCCAGCTCGGCATGGAGACAACGCGGGCGCGAATGCCCTCTTCCGTCAGCTTCTCGTAGGCGCCGACGCAGAGCTGCATCTCGCTGCCAGTGCCCATCAGGATCACCTGCGGCGTCCCTTTGCAGTCGCCCATGACGTAGGCGCCGCGGGCGAGGCCGGATGCGGCGGCATACTTGCTGCGGTCGAAGGTCGGCAGCGCCTGCCGGCTCATGGCGAAGGCGACCGGCTTGTCGTCCATGCGCATCGCGACTTTCCAGGCTTCAGCCACCTCGTTGGCGTCGCCGGGCCGGATCACCACCACGCCGGGGACGGCGCGCAGCGAAATCAACTGCTCGACCGGCTGGTGCGTCGGCCCGTCCTCGCCCACGCCGATGCTGTCATGGGTGAAGATGTAGATGACCGGCAGCTCCATGATCGAAGCGAGCCGGATCGGCGGCTTCATGTAGTCGCTGAAGATCAGGAAGCCGGAGCCGTAGATCCGCATGCCGCTGAGCGCCATACCGTTGCAGATGCTGCCCATGGCATGCTCGCGGATGCCGAAATGCAGATTGCGGCCGCCGTAATTGTCGGCCTCGTAGCTGCCGGCACCCTCGAAGGTCATGTTCGATTTGGTCGACGGCGAGAGGTCGGCGGCGCCGCCGACCAGCCACGGCACGTGCGGGGCGATGGCGTTCAACACTTTCTGCGAGCTGTCGCGCGACGCGATACCTTTGGCGTCGGCCGGGAAGCTCGGGATGTCCTTGTCCCAGCCCTCCGGCAGATGGTGGTGGTCCATTTGGTCGAGCTCGCGGGCGAGATCCGGATATTCGGTGCGATACCGGGCCAGCATGTCGGTCCAGGCATGCCGCAAGCGCTCGCCGCGCGCTCCCATCCGCTTGGTGAAATTTTCACGAACGCCCGATGGCACGAGGAAATGCTCGTCCTCGGGCCAGCCGTAGAACTTCTTGGCCGCCTTGACCTCGTCCTCGCCGAGCGGCTCGCCGTGGGCTTCGCGCGTGCCGGCCTTCTTTGGCGCGCCGTAGCCGATGATGCTGTGCACGATGATCATGGTGGGGCGATCGGTGACGCCCTCGGCCTCGCGCAGCAGCCGGGTCAGCCCGGCGGTGTCGTTGGCGTCCTCGAGATGCACGACGTTCCAATGATAACCGCTGAAGCGGACGCCCACGTCCTCGGTGAAGGCGAGGCTGGTCGGGCCCTCGATGGTGATGTGGTTGCTGTCGTAGATCCAGACCAGGTTGGACAGCTTGAGGTGCCCGGCGAGGCTGGCGGCCTCCGAGGAGACCCCCTCGTTCATGTCGCCGTCGCCGCACAGCGTGTAGATCCGGTAGTCGTACAATGGGAAGCCGGGCTTGTTGTAGCGGTTGGCGAACCAGCGCTGCGCCATCGCCATGCCGACCGAGTTGCCGCAGCCCTGGCCAAGCGGCCCGGTGGTCGTCTCGACGCCGGAGGTGTAGCTGTATTCCGGGTGGCCCGGCGTCACGCTGCTGAGCTGGCGGAACTGCTTGATGTCGTCCAGCGTGACGGCGTCCTGGTCGGTGATCTTTTTGTGCTCATTGAGGCGGCGGACGCCGGACAGGTGCAACAGCGCGTAGAGCAGCATCGAGGCATGGCCGACGCTGAGCACGAAGCGGTCCCGGTTGGGCCAGGTCGGGTCCATCGGATCGTAGCGGAGCACGTCCTGCCAGAGCGTGTAGGCGACCGGCGCCATTGCCATAGGCGTGCCGGGATGGCCGGATTTGGCCTTCTGCACGGCATCCATCGCGAGCGTGCGGATGGTGTCGATGGACAGGGTATCGATGTTGGTGTCTGCGGGCATTGCACCCGGCTTGGCCATCTGGTCTGCTGCCGACATCTCGTATCCCCTGAAGTGTGATCCGGGTATGGCGCGGGCCCTGGCTAAATGAAAGCAGTCTGGCCCGGCCATAGGAACCTGCTCCCGAACACGTGCATAGGCAATGTTCGGTTACATCGGGCCGGAGTCGGCCGGCCGCAAATGAGGAACGGTCATGGTTTCGATGCCTGGGAAAGAGGCGTGCTGACGCGCGAGATGCTGTTGGCCGGCGGGATCGAGCGGATGATCGCCGAAGGCGCCCCGGGTCTTCGCCTGCTGACGGAGGCGGAACGGGCGGCCTCGATCGCCGAGATCTTGGCCAAGCGGCCGGATCGAGGCCACGGCGTATGGATCTTCGCCTATGGATCGCTGATCTGGAACCCGGCCATCAACTACGTGGAACGGCGTTTCGCCCGGATTCATGGCTGGCACCGCTCGTTTTGCCTCTCGACCATGGCGGGGCGGGGCTCGCAGCACACGCCGGGTCTGGTGCTGGGCCTCGACCGCGGCGGCGGTTGCGCCGGGGCGGCGTTCCTCATCGCGGAGGAGAATTTGGGAATGGAGCTGCCATTGTTGTGGCGGCGGGAGATGGTGTCCGGCGCCTACCGGCCGCACTGGGTTCCGGTCCGCGACCAGACAGGAGTGCCGTTCGGGCAGGCGATCGCCTTCCTCATCCAACGCAACGGCCCGTTCTACACCGGCAAGTTGCCCGAAGCCGAGGTGGTGCGCCGACTGGCGACGGCTTCGGGCGGTCTGGGCAGTTCGGCGGAGTATCTGTTCCAGACCAGGGACGGCCTGCGCTCATTGGGGATCGAGGATCGCCGCATCGAGCGCCTCGCCCGCGAGGTCGAGACAATCCTGCTGAAGTCGCAGGGCTGAGGCGTCCGCGAGTCTCGAATTTTACAGAGCCGTCACGACGAGCGGCAGTTGTGCAAGCTCCTTGCCGAACGCGCCGGAGTTGGCAAAGTGCAGCTTGGCGTGGTTTTGTCGCTGGCGCCGGCGGTCGCGCTTGCGCAGGTCACCCCTGACGCTACACCGCCGAACGGGGCCACGCTGTTCAGCCGCCAGTGCGGGGCCGCGGCAGGGACCAAACCTGGCGGGCGTCGTCGGCCGGCCGATCGGGAGCGTTGCTGGCTACAAGTATACGGCCGGCTACCAGAGCGCCAACGCCAACGTGAGTGAAGAGCGGCTCGACCGATATCTCACCAATCCGCAGGCCATGTTTCCCGGCAGCACCATGGCCTATCGGCAGCCGAACGCCGCCATTCGCCACAGCATCATCGAGTATTTGAAAGACCAGCACTGATGGCCAAGCCGATCCACTCGATGATTCGAGTGCTCGACGAGGGCCGCTCGGTCGCTTTTGTTCGATCTGCGGCGCCTACTGCCGCGTGCCGCCGGCGGCCGCGGCCGGGGCTTGACTGGTGGGGGCCGGTCCAACCGGAGTGGGCGAGACCTGCTCCGGCACCGTCGGACTGTTGGCAGGCGCCGCGGCAGGGGGTTGGCCGAGTGAGTTTGGCGATTGCGCGCCGCTGGGCGCGACCGGGTTGATGGCGCTGGGCCCGGTGGCCGGCGTCTGCGCCAGCACCGGTCCGGCGGCGATGAGCAATCCAGCGATCAGAGCTATGCGCATGAGCACTCCTGCCTTGTCTGATACGGCAACGCAGGACTGGTCACCTGGCTACGCCGTCACTGGATATTGAACAGTTCGCGCGGGCAAGACGTCGCTCAACCGTTCGACCCGTTATCCCCAGTCTGCAACGATCAACCCCTCCTGATCGAAAGCACTGACAAAGACCAACTTAACGTGGTTGGCCAATTCGGCGACGGCAATTTTTTGCTCGAACGGGTTCGGTAGTGCCGAGAGGTCGATGACAAACCCATTGAACGTGAAGCTGATTACATGTCTGACCAGCCGCTGAAGGTTAGGCGCATTCAGTTCTTTGTTGCTCAAACCGAAGACGATGGAGTCCTCTTCCAAAACGGGAAAGCGTTGCTCGTGATCATCAGCTCTCAAATCTGTCGGGAGCGCCCAAGGATCTTCAACCAGAACGTATTGATTGGGCCGATCTGGAAAAGCTTTGCCTATCTCAGAGGCAAGCCAGGCGAGGCTTGCAATTCGCGAACCGTCGATTGTCCATTCCAAATTCTTGAGCGAGGCAGGTTCTATGCCGCTCGGCAACGGAGCGAAGGAATTGTGTACTGGGCCAAGTGCCGCGAAAACAGCTCTCGACAGCCGTCCACCTGCCGCCAGCTCCGCATTCACAAAGCTCGCGCCGAGTTCGCGCAACTCTTTTTTGATCAGTTCGGTCATTTCAGGCCCGCTTGGGAAGGAATTCGCCGTTAGGGAACCACCGAAACCACCTGTTATCGTGAGAGCGGTAATCATACTGGGGTCCATGTCGCTCGCTATGGATCATATAAAAAGTCCAAGGTCGTTGACCAACTTGTCGCGTCCAAGTCGACCACGCGTGTCATCGAGAGCCTCCTGGCGCAACGGCTGTTGCCGTTGCCACTACGGCCAACCGGCAAGAACGTCCCCTTTTTGGGCGACATGCGCGAACTCGTGTTCACGCATGTCGCTCTAACTTTGTTTTGGCGAGCATCTTTGCTCGGTTAGGTGATCCCACCTAACCGAGCTATGCTACCAGCGAAATGCTGTTCCTATGTCGGAGGCAAGTCACCCACGGCTTACTGCTCGCCAGAGCCTCGAGGCGGCCCGTTTCCTTTTCCAAGAAGAACCATTTCTATTCTGCTTGCGTCAAAGGGATTCTGGATCGGGCTACCGTCATCCTTGTAAACCTGGAGTTCGGTGATCAAGCCATCTTTCATGAATAGTATGTAGTGTATGTAAGGGCCATAATCGTTGATCGTGTCGTGATCTGCCTGCATTGCACTCAGAATGGGTCCTTCAAAATCTCCGGCTCGCAAGGTAGGATCTACTTTGAACTCAATCGAGCCAGACTCATCTACTGTCCGAACCTGCGCCCCCAATAGTTGTGAAGCTATCCCGCCCTTTTGAAGGATGCCCACGTCAATCAAACTGTTCAATATCTGAATCTCACGCTCAGTTGGGGCGCGGAAATCATGATTACTCATCCTTGCCTCCGTCATCGGTCGTAGTAAGTTCCAATACTGAGATCGCCATTAGGAAGTGGGTAGGCGCGATAGATGTAATTTGGCGTAAGGCCCCAAAACGGTCCCACTACATGTGATCGGTCTGGAAGATTACCTAATATTTCTAGACGCGCTCCCTCGGGATCAGCCACGTGGCGATCTCCATGCCCGAAGATGACATCACCCACAAGGACAACATCGGAGTCGTCATTAGTAATCCCTCGGCCAGATATTGCTTGGCCGATCTCGGGAAGAGACGAAGCGATTGTCTGGTCTACTGGAACAAGTGAAGTTGCAAGATGGCTAGCCAGGCTTGTTGAGTTCGCAGGTTGGTTGAGCGTTGCAGCGTTCCAGTATGCTACCCCAGCCGTGGCCGAAACATTTACGGTTTCCTGAGGATCGGTGCCCTCACGTTCTCTTGCCTGGGCCACACGAATTGAGTTGAGTGAGTTCAACGCTGCGGCCACCTCTGCGCCGATCGCGCTGGCAATCTCCTCTCCCATTCCTGCAGCAATCGGCGCGAGGAACGGTCGGGCTTCCATCTTCGACGTGCCCATTTCTTGCGGCGCTGCAGCCGGGTCGCTGCTTCCGACGACGGCCTGCAATCTGTCGGTTTGCGATCCCAGGCTCTCCCGCAGCGCTCCAGTCTGCAGCCAGGGACGGTCATGTTCGGCCAATCCCGGCGTCTCGGACAGTCCGTCCCGGACCGACTGGGCTAACTTGGCGGCTTGCTCGGCGAGTGCGCGCGCCATGACCTCTTCGGCCTGTATCCGCGCGAGCCGTTCCCGCAACTCCGCCAGCCCTTTGATCTCCAGCCGCATCATGCTCTGCCCGTCATAATCGCCAGTTCTTAATTTGTTCAGGAAAGTGCGCCAGCGGAAAAGCTGCCCGTTGCCGCGGACATGCTTCTGGGCCATCTCTGCTGCATGTCCACGAGTCTCGCGCGCAAGCCCGCCCACGTCCCGCTCCCGGTCACGTTCCAGCCGATCAAGCAATCTGCCAAGCCGATGGAGCGGCCGTTGCGGGTCAAGTCGGAATACGAGCCGGCCGGCGACCAGCCGACCGCGATTCGGGAACTCGCGGGGGGCGTGTCGCAGGGGGAGCGGGATCTGGTGCTGCTCGGCGTCACCGGGTCGGGCAAGACGTTCACGATGGCCAAGCTCATCGAGCGGGAACAGCGGCCGACGCTGATCCTGGCGCCGAACAAGACGTTGGCGGCGCAGCTCTACGCGGAGATGAAAGGGTTCTTTCCGGACAACGCGGTCGAATACTTCGTCAGCTACTACGATTACTACCAGCCGGAAGCCTACGTCCCGCGCACCGACACCTACATAGAAAAAGATAGCCAGATCAACGAACAGATCGAGCGGATGCGGCACAGCGCCACGCGCGCCCTGCTCGAGCGCGGCGACGTGGTCATCGTCGCGTCGGTCTCCTGCATCTATGGTATCGGCTCGGTCGAGACCTACGGCAACATGATCGTCCGGCTCGAGACGGGCGGCCGCATTGAACGGGACAAGCTGGCCCGCGCGCTGGTCGAGCTGCAATACCGGCGCAATGACGCGGCGTTCCAGCGCGGCACCTTCCGCCTGCGCGGCGAGACCGTGGACGTGTTTCCCAGCCACCTCGAGGATCGCGCCTGGCGCGTCACCCTGTTCGGCGACGAGGTCGAGAGCGTGCGCGAGTTCGACCCGCTGACGGGCGAGATTACCGACGAGCTGAAAGAGATCAGCATCTACGCCAACAGCCACTACGTGACCCCGAAGCCGACGCTGGCCCAGGCGGTGCGCGACATCAAGGTGGAGCTGAAGGACCGGCTGGATCACTTCGTGACCGAAGGCCGGCTGCTAGAGGCAGAGCGGCTGCAGCAGCGCACGACCTTCGACATGGAGATGATCGAGACAACCGGAAGCTGCAAGTCGATCGAGAATTACTCGCGCTATCTTTCGGGCCGCAAGACCGGCGAGCCGCCGCCGACGCTGTTCGAATATCTGCCGGAGAATGCGATGCTGATCGTGGACGAAAGTCACGTCACGGTGCCGCAGATCGGCGGCATGGCGCGCGGCGACGCGGCGCGCAAGGGCATCCTCTCCGAATTCGGCTTCCGCCTGCCGAGCTGCATGGACAACCGGCCGCTCCGCTTCGAGGAGTGGGAGAGCTTCCGGCCGCAAACGCTGTTCGTCTCGGCGACACCCGGACCCTGGGAGATGGAGCGGACCGGCGGCGCCTTCGTCGAGCAGGTGATCCGGCCCACCGGGCTAATCGATCCGGTGACCGAAATCCGCCCGGTGGAGCGGCAGGTGGACGATCTGCTGGCGGAGTGCCGCACCGTGGCGTCAGCGGGTGGGCGCATCCTGGTCACCACGCTGACCAAGCGGATGGCCGAGGACCTGACCGAGTATATGACCGAGAACGGCGTCAAGGTGCGCTACCTGCACTCGGACATCGACACGCTCGAGCGGATCGAGATCATCCGCGACCTGCGGCTGGGTGTGTTCGACGTGCTGGTGGGGATCAATCTGCTGCGCGAGGGGTTGGACATCCCGGAATGCGCGCTGGTGGCGATCCTGGACGCGGACAAGGAGGGCTTCCTGCGCAGCCAGACGAGCCTGGTGCAGACGATCGGCCGCGCGGCGCGCAACATCGACGGCCGGGTGATCCTGTATGCCGACGTGATGACCAACAGCCTTCGCTACGCGATCGAGGAGACGGAGCGGCGGCGCACCAAGCAGCGGGCCTGGAACGAGGCGCACGGCATCACGCCGAAGAGCGTGCGCAGCCATATCGGCGAGGCGCTGCGCTCGGTGTTCGAGCAAGATTACGTCACCGTGACGCCGGTCAAGGATGCGGGCGTGACCGAGCTGGTCGGCAAGGATCTCAAGACGTCGATCGCCGAGCTGGAGAAGAAGATGCGGGCCGCGGCGGCGGATTTGGAGTTCGAGACCGCGGCGAGGCTGCGCGACGAGATCAAGCGGCTGGAGGCGCTCGAACTCGGTTTGCCACCGCCGCCGGTCAGCCCGGCCGGGTTCGGCGGCCGGCCGAAGAAAGACCGTACGCCGGAGCCGCTGGGACCCGGGGGTGGGGGCTATGACCCGGCCAAGCGTGGCGCGCCAAGGCGGCGAAAGGGGCGGTAGCGTCGCCGCAGTCGCCCGGTCAGACCCACGGTCCTACGCCACCTCCGGCCGCCAGCCGGTTCGCGCGGCTTCGGTCGCCGAGTAGGGCGCTGCCTGGAACTCCGGCCTTGCCTCGCACGCGGCCCGGTGTCTCTCAAGCGCTGGATTTGCGCCACAGGGAACAAGCTGCGGCCATTTCTCCGTGATGTATGTGAACGCGACAGCGCAGGTTACGTCCGCCACGGTGAAAGCGTCGCCAAGCAGGAAGGGCTCGGGGCGTTTGGCTTCCAGCCAGGCGAGGGCGGAACCGATCTGCCGCTCTAACCGTGCGATCCATATCGGATCCTGCGTACCGGCCGAGCGGCGGGCAAATTCGACCCCCCGTTCGTAGGCTTTCTCGGCCAGCCCAAGCGCCACCGCCTCCGCCCGCAGCACCTGGCGACGCTCCGGCTCCTCGCGCGCGAGGAGCAACCGCTGTGGGGTCGCCTGACCGTGCAGAAAATCCAGGATGGCGCGGCTGTCCCAAACGGGCTCTCCATCCGCCAGTAGCAGGATCGGAACTTTGCCGAGCGGACCCAGTTGCAGCATGGTATCGAAGTCGGCAAATGTCGAAAGTACTCGCCGTTGAAACGCGACGCCATAGTAGTGCATTACTATCGCGACGCGCCGGACGAACGGGCTATCAAATTGACCGACAAGAATAGGCTGAGTGATCATTGCGGCAGGCGGCTTCACCGGACCAGCAAGCGTTCTGTACTAGCGGACTACCTTGACTCCCGGCGTCATCGCCGGCTGCACGCTCTCGCGTGAGCGGCGGAGCGGGCGCAGGACAAAAAGCGCCAGCAGCACGACGAGGAAGTTCATCAACGCGGCGGCGATGAATACGTCGTACCAACTTCCCGTCGCCGACTTGATCACGTTGGCCAGCGGCACCAGCAGGGCAGAGGTCCCTTTCGCCGTATAGAGCAGGGCGGTGTTGGTGGTCGCGTACTGCGCGCCGAACGCGTCCGTGCACGTCGAAGGAAAGAGGCTGAAAATCTCCCCCCAGGTAAAGAAAATGAGGCCCGCAAACAGCACGAACAGCCAGGGATCGTGCCCTACCGAGCCAAGCAGGAAGTAGGCGATGCCCCCGAGCGAGAACGCGATCACCATCGTGTATTCCCGCCCGATCTTGTCCGACACCCAACCGAAGAACGGCCGTGCGCCGCCGTTGGCCAGGTTGTCCACGATCAGCGCCAATCCCAGCACGGAGACACCGCCGACGAGCAAGGTCTTGGCAATGCCAAAATCGGAGGCGATCAAAGCGAGTTGCGCGGTCGCCATCAAGCCGCTCGCCGAGATAAGGACGAACATCAGGTAGAGGAGCCAAAAGACCGGGCTCATCAGCATCTCGCGCGGCGTGAAGCTCCGCGCCGATTGCTGCACCAGCTTCGACATCGGCGCCGTCACCTCATCCTGGGCAGGATAACGCAGGAACCAGGCGAGCACGAACAGCAGCGCGCCCTGCCCAATGCCGAAGACCAGGAAGGTGTGAGCATAGCCGCTGCTCTCGATCATCGACTTGATCGGGATCACGGTCAGCGCCGCGCCAGCGCCGAAGCCTGCGGCGGTCAGCCCGACCGCAAGCCCCCGCCGGTCCGGGAACCACTTCACCGCCGATCCGACGCAGGTGGCGTAGACGAACCCGGCGCCGATGCCGGACACGGTTGCGCCGATATAGAGCAGCGTGAGGCTATCGGCGAAGCCGTTCAGCGCCCAGCCCAGCCCCACCATCACGCCGCCGAACGCAATGGTGATTTTCGGGCCGAGCTTGGCGCCGAGCGTGTCGACCATCCAGCCGCCGGCGGGGGTCAGCCAGGTCTCGAGCGCGATGAAGATGCTGAACGCCCACTGGATGTCGGCGATGCTCCAGCCATGCGCGGCCTGGATCGGCTTGACGAACAAGGTCCAGCCGTATTGCAGGTTGGCGATCAGCATCATGCTGACCACGCCCAAACACAGCTGCAGCCACCGGTCAGCCGGGCGAGTAACCCGCCTAGAGCTCATGGACATTTCGCTTCCCCTCGTGACGGGGCGGTTTGATCCGCCCCGTTCATTATGATTTCAGCCTTTGAGTGCGCGTACCATTGTACTCCCAAGCGCCGCCGGGCTTTCGGCTACGTGGATACCCGCCTTCCGCATGGCCTCAAATTTCGCCTCCGCCGTATCGCGGCCGCCGCTGATGACGGCGCCGGCATGGCCCATTCGCCGGCCCGGCGGCGCGGTCGCGCCGGCGATGAAGCCGACCACCGGCTTTTTGACGCTGTTGCTGGCCAGGAATTCGGCCGCTTCGGTCTCGCTGTTGCCGCCGATCTCGCCGATCATGACGATGCTCGTGGTTTCCGGATCGGCCAGGAACATTTCGAGCACTTCGATGAAGTCGGTACCCTTCACCGGGTCGCCGCCGATGCCGACGCAGGAGCTCTGCCCCAACCCGGCCGCCGTCGTCTGCGCTACCGCCTCGTAGGTCAGCGTGCCGCTGCGGCTGACGATGCCGACGCTGCCGCGGCGATGGATGTGGCCGGGCATGATGCCGATCTTGCAGGCTTCCGGGGTGATCACGCCGGGGCAGTTGGGACCGATCAGCCGCGACTTGCTGCCGGTCAGCGCCCGCTTGACGCGCACCATGTCGAGCACCGGGATGCCTTCGGTGATGCAGATGATCAGCGGGATCTCGGAATCGATCGCTTCGAGGATCGCATCGGCGGCAAACGGCGGCGGCACGTAGATCGCGCTCGCATTGGCGCCGGTCGCGTGGACGGCCTCGGCCACGGTGTCGAAAACCGGCAATTCCAGATGCTTCGTGCCGCCCTTGCCAGGCGTCACGCCGCCCATGACTTTGGTGCCGTAGGCGATCGCCTGCTCGGAATGGAAGGTGCCCTGGGCACCGGTGAAACCCTGGGTGATGACCCGGGTGTTGGAGTCGACCAGGACAGCCATTATGCAGCCTCCTTCACGGCGCGGACCACTTTCTCCGCCGCATCGGCGAGGTTGTCGGCGCTGATGATCGGCAGGCCGGACTTGGCCATGATCTCCTTGCCGAGCTCGACATTGGTGCCTTCGAGCCGCACCACCAGCGGCACCCCGAGGCTCACCTCGCGCGCCGCGGCCACCACCCCTTCGGCTATCACGTCGCAGCGCATGATGCCGCCAAAGATGTTGACCAGGATGCCTTCGACGTTCGGGTCGGACAGGATGATCTTGAACGCGGCCGTCACCCGTTCCTTGGTGGCGCCGCCGCCGACGTCGAGGAAGTTGGCCGGGCTGCCGCCGTAGAGCTTGATGATGTCCATTGTCGCCATCGCGAGGCCGGCGCCGTTGACCATGCAGCCGATCGTGCCGTCGAGGGTGACATAATTGAGGCTGTGTTTGGCGGCCTCGAGCTCCTTGGGATCCTCTTCCGCCTCGTCGCGCAGCTTCTCCAGCTCCGGGTGACGATAGAGCGCGTTGTCGTCGAAGCTGACCTTGGCGTCGAGCGCGACCACGTCGCCGCTCCCGGTCACCACGAGCGGGTTGATCTCGACGATGGCGCAATCGAGTTCGATGAAAGCCTTGTACATCGCCATGACGAAACGGCTAAAGGCCTGCACCTGCTTGCCCTGTAGGCCGAGGCCGAAGGCCAGCTTGCGGGCGTGGTAGCCGAAGATGCCGGCGGCCGGGTCGATGACGGCGCGCTGGATCTTTTCCGGCTGCGTCTCGGCGACGTGCTCGATCTCAATGCCGCCTTCGGTGCTGACGATCACGGTAACCCGGCCGGTGTCGCGGTCGACCAGCAGCGAGAGGTAGAGTTCGCGCTTGATGTCGCATCCGGCCTCGACATAGACCCGGCTGACCCGGCGCCCGGCCTCGCCCGTCTGCTTGGTGATCAGCACCTTGCCGATCATCGCCTCGGCGGCATCGCGCGCCTCTTCCGGCGACTTGGCCAGGCGCACGCCGCCCTTGCCGTCAGGGTCGTCCTGAAAGTGCCCCGCGCCGCGTCCACCGGCGTGGATCTGCGCCTTGACCACGTAGATCGGGCCTGGGAGTTGGGCTGCTGCCTGCTCCGCCTCCTCCGGGGTCCATGCGACGTGCCCCTCGGGCACGGCTACGCCGTAGCCGCGCAACAATTCCTTGGCTTGATATTCGTGTATGTTCATTCGATCAGCCCCGCACCTCTGGCCCACCTATACTTCGCGCCGAGAACCGCGACAGGGATCTCGGTCGAGTAGGCATAAGCGGGGATGCCGTGCTGATAGAGGTACTCGGCCGCTTCCTCAACCTGCACGTCGCCGGCGAGCGAGGCGACCACGGGCTTGCTCTTCCCCTTGGCCTTCATGTCCGCGATGGTTTCGACCATCAGCTTGGCGAACACCATCGGCGGCGTGATGATCGTGTGCCAGTAGCCGAGGATCAGCGCGTGGATGCGGTCTTCCTCGAGGCCGAGGCGCACCGTATTGGCGTAGGTCATCGGCGGTTCGCCACCGGTGATGTCCACCGGATTGCCAGCGGCGCCAAAGGGTGGGATGAACTTCCTGAACGCTGCGTCGAGGTCGGCGGGCATCGCCATCAGCTTGAGGTCGTTGTCCACGCAGGCGTCGGACAGCAACACGCCCGAGCCGCCGGCGCCGGTGATGATGACCACGTTCTCGCCTGTCGGCGTCGGAAGCACCTGCAGGCCTCGGGTGAACTCGAGCATGTCGCGCAGGCTGCGGGCGCGGATCACGCCGGACTGCTTGAGCACGTCCTCATAGATCTTGTCGTTGCCGGCGAGCGCGCCGGTGTGCGAGCTGGCCGCCTTGGCGCCGGCCGAGGTCCGCCCGGCCTTCAGCATGACGATCGGCTTCTTCTTGCTGACCCGGCTGGCCACCTCGGCGAAGGCGCGGCCGTCCTTCAAATCCTCGCAGTGCTGGGCGATGATGTGGGTCGCATCGTCCTGCTCGAAGAAGGTCAGCAGGTCGTCCTCGTCGATGTCGGACTTGTTGCCGAGACCGACGATGGCCGAGACCCCCATCTTGGCCGAGCGGCTGAAGCCAATGATCGCCATGCCGATGCCGCCGGACTGGCTGGAAAGCGCCGCGTGGCCCTTCACGTCATAGGCGGTGCAGAAGGTCGCGCACAGATTCTTCGGCGTGTAGTAGAAGCCGTAGATGTTCGGGCCCATCAGCCGGATGTTGTATTTGCGCCCGATCGCCTGGATTTGGTGCTGGCCCTCCTCGTTGCCGGTTTCCGCGAAGCCGGAGGGGATGAGCACGGCGCCGGGGATCTGCTTCTCGCCGCATTCGGTGAGCGCCGCGGCGACGAACTTGGCGGGGATGGCGAAGACGGCGACGTCGATCGTTTCGGGCACATCCTTAACCGATTTGAAGGCCTTGTAGCCGAGGATTTCGGCCGCCTTCGGGTGGATCGGGTAAATTTTGCCTTGGTAGCCGCCGTTGATGAGGTTCTTCATCACCGAGTTGCCGATCTTGCCATCCTCGGCCGAAGCGCCGATCACGGCCACCGCGTCCGGCCGCATGATGCGGTTCATTGCGGTGACGATCTCGTCATGCGCCGGCCGATGCCGTGCCGGGGCCGGATTGAAGTCGACGACGATGCGCACGTCGGCGGCGATCGCGCCCTGCGCCGAGGCGAAGACCGGGTTGAGGTCCATCTCGGAGATTTCGGGGAAGTCGCTGACCAGCTCGGAGACGCGGACGATCAAGTCCGCCAGCGCATCGCGGTTGATCGGCTCGCTGCCGCGCACGCCGCGCAGCATCTCGGCGGCCTGGATGCCGTCGAGCATGGAGAGCGCGTCCGCATGCGAGGCCGGGGCGAGGCGGAAAGTGATGTCCTTCAGCACCTCGACCAGCACGCCGCCCATGCCGAACGCCACCAGCTTGCCGAAGCTGCCATCAGTCACCGCGCCGACGATCACCTCCTGCCCGCCTTGCAGCATTTGCTGCACCTGGACGCCGAGGATCTTGGCGTCCGCCTTATACTTCTTGGCGTTGGCGAGGATGGTGTCGTAACCCTTGCGGACCTCGTCGGCCGACTTGAGCCCGACGAGCACGCCACCGGCCTCGGTCTTATGCAGGATGTCCGGGGAGACGATCTTCAACACGCAAGCGCCCATGCCGGCGGCGAGCTGCACGGCCTCATCGGCCGAACTCGCCACGCCCTCTTTCGGCACCGCGATCCCATAGGCGTCGCAGACCAGCTTGCCTTGCGGCGCGGTCAGGCTGTCACGGCCCTCCTCGCGGACGGTGTCGAGAACCTTGCGTACGGCGTCCTTAGCGGTCTGGGTCGTGTCTAGCATCGTGTCCTCCGGAACATCTCTGAGGGCTGAGGCCTATTCGGCCGCCATTTTGGGCGCGTCCACACCGAGCGCACCGGATGCCCGGATCGCCTGGATACGCTCGTCGTCGAATTGCAGGACGCTGCGCAGGATTTCCTCGGTGTGCTCGCCCAGCAGGGGCGACCGGGTCACCTCGGTCACGCTGTCCGACATTTTGATCGGATTGCCGACGGTGAGGTACTTGCCGCGGGTCGGATGATCGACCTCGACCACGGTGCCGGTGGCGCGGAGCGACTCGTCTTCGGCGATCTCCTTCATCGACAGGATCGGGCCGCAGGGGATGTCGTGCTGGTTCAGCTCTTCCATGGCTTCGAACTTGGACTTGGTCATGGTCCACTGCTCGATGCGGTCGAAGATCTGTTTCAGCTTCGGCAGCCGGGCCTTCGGCTTGGCATAGCCGGGGTCGGTCTTCCAGCCGGGCTCGCCGATCACGTCGCAGATCGCCTCCCAGACCGGGGCCTGGGTGATGAAGTAGATGTAGGCGTTGGGATCGGTCTCCCAGCCTTTGCATTTCAGGATCCAGCCGGGTTGGCCGCCGCCCGACGCGTTGCCCGAGCGCGGCACGGCTTCGCCGAACTCGCCATCCGGGTATTGCGGGAATTCGGTGAGCGGGCCGTGCGCCAGGCGCTGCTGGTCGCGCAGCTTGACCCGGCAGAGGTTGATGACCCCGTCCTGCATCGCCGCCAGCACCTTCTGGCCGCGACCGGAGGTGTTACGCTGATAGAGCGCCGCCACGATGCCGAGAGCGAGGTGCAGCCCGGTGCCGCTGTCGCCGATCTGCGCGCCCGTCACGAGCGGCGGGCCGTCATCGAAGCCGGTGGTGCTGGCCGAGCCGCCTGCGCATTGCGCGACGTTCTCGTAGACCTTGCAATCCTCGTATGGTCCGGGGCCGAAACCCTTGACCGAGGCGAGAATCATGCGCGGGTTGATCTCCTGGATGCGCTCCCAGGTGAAGCCCATGCGGTCCAGCGCGCCGGGGGCGAAATTCTCCACCATGACGTCGCAGATGCGGACCAGGTCTTCGATGACTTCCTTACCCCGAGGATTCTTGCTGTCGATGGTGATCGAGCGCTTGTTGCCGTTCAGCATGGTGAAATACAGGCTGTCCGCGTCCGGCACATCGCGGAGCTGGCCGCGGGTGATGTCGCCGATCCCGGGCCGCTCGACCTTGATCACGTCGGCGCCGAAATAGGCCAGCAGTTGCGTGCAGGTGGGGCCGGATTGGACGTGGGTGAAGTCGAGGACCTTCACCCCCTCGAGAGCCTTCATGGTGTCGCCCCTTTCTTGCGTAATGCGCTTTGCGGGTTGAGATTGCCGATATTGCCGCTCTCGCTGCCGGCGGCCGGGTCGATGACGGCGTTGACGAGGGCGGGCCTGCCGGAGTCCATCGCCTCGTTGACGGCGCGCCTCAGCTCGTCGGGTGTGGTGGCGTTGAAGCCGGCGCCACCAAACGCCTCCATCATCTTGTCGTAGCGCGCGTTCTTGACGAACACGGTGGTCGCCACGTCCGACCCGGCGGCGTTGACGTCGGTGCCGCGATAGATGCCGTTATTGTTGAACACGACGACGCAGATCGGCAGGTTGTAGCGGCAGATCGTCTCGACCTCCATGCCGGAGAAGCCGAACGCGCTGTCGCCCTCGACGGCGAGCACTGGCTTGCCGGTCTCGATGGCGGCGGCGATGGCATAGCCCATGCCGATGCCCATGATGCCCCAAGTGCCGACGTCGAGGCGCTTACGCGGTTGGTACATGTCGATGATGCCGCGGGCGAGGTCGAGCGTGTTGGCGCCCTCGTTGACCAGGATGGCGTCCGGGCGCTCGGCGATGATGCTGCGTAGCGCGCCGAGGGCACTATGGAAGTCCATCGGCGCGGTGTTCTTCATCAAGCGCGGCGCCATCTTGGCGATGTTGCCGTCGCGGCGCGCCTTGATCGTCTCGAGCCACTCGGTCGGGGGCGCCGGCCAGGTGCCGTCGATGCCGGCGAGCAAAGCGGCGACGCAGGAGCCGATATCGCCGACGACGGGCGCCGCGATCTCGACGTTGCTGTCCATCTCCTTCGGCTCGATGTCGATCTGGATGAACTGCTTCGAGCCAGGCTCGCCCCAGGTCTTGCCCTTGCCATGCGACAGCAGCCAGTTCAGCCGCGCGCCGATCAGCATGACGACGTCGGAGTCCTTCAGCGCCGTCGAGCGCGCCGCACCGGCCGACTGCGGATGCGTGTCGGGCAGCAAGCCCTTGGCCATGCTCATCGGCACGTAGGGGATGCCGGTCTCCTCGACCAAGGCGCGGATATCGGCATCGGCCTGCGCGTAAGCCGCGCCCTTGCCGAGCACGATCAGCGGACGCTTGGCGGTCTTGAGCAGGTCGAGCGCGCGCTTGATCGCGGTGGGCGCCGGGAGCTGGGCGGGCGCCGGGTCGATGACCTTGACGAGCGACTTGGCGCCGGCCTTGGCGTCCATCACCTGCGCGAACAGCTTGGCGGGCAGGTCCAGATAGACGCCGCCCGGCCGGCCGGAAACGGCGGCGCGGATGGCGCGGGCGACGCCGATGCCGATATCGGCGGCGTGCAGCACCCGGAAAGCGGCCTTGCAGAGCGGCTTGGCGACGGCGAGCTGGTCCATCTCCTCGTAATCGCCTTGCTGCAGATCGACGACCTCGCGCTCGGACGAGCCGCTGATCAGGATCATCGGGAAACAGTTGGTGGTGGCGTTCGCGAGCGCGGTCAGCCCGTTGAGGAAGCCCGGCGCCGAGACGGTGAGGCAAATGCCGGGCTGCTTGGTCAGGAACCCGGCGATGGCGGCGGCATTGCCGGCATTCTGCTCGTGCCGGAACGAGATCACGCGCATGCCGGCGGCCTGCGCCATGCGGCCCAGATCGGTAATCGGGATGCCGGGTACGCCGTAGATCGTTTTGATGCCGTTGAGCTTCAGCGCGTCGATGACGAGATGGAAGCCGTCGGTCAGGGCGTCGGCTTCGGGCTCACTGGCCGGCTTGGTCTCGCCGCGCGTCGGCGCCGTGGTCGTGGACATGGGCGTTCCTCAGTTCTGGTCGGCGTCGAGCAGGCCGCCATGGGCTTCGATATGCTTTGCGAGACCGAACGTGTGCTCGCGCACGAGGCGTTCGGCCTGGTCGGCATCGCGGCGCTCGAGGGCCGTGATGATGTTGAGATGGTCCTGCATGCTGCGCCGGGCGCGGTCGTCCCAGCCCATGGTGACGGCGCGCACCGCCCGCATGTGCAGGAATAGCGTGTCGGTGAGTTCGGTCATCAGCGCGCTGCCGCCCAGGCGGATGATCGCCTTGTGGAACGCCATGTTGGCTTGCGAATATTCGTGCAGATGCGCGGACGGATCGGCGTCGAAGGCGTCGAACAGATGCCGCAGCTCGCCCAGTTCGGCGTCGCTGGCGCGCTCGGTGGCAAGCCGGGCGGCGAGGCTCTCGATGGCGGCCCAGACCAGGATCATTTCCAGGATCTCGGCCTTATTCTTGCGCACGACGAACACGCCGCGGCGCGGGATCGAGCGGACCAGGCCCTCCTGCTCGAGGAAGCCGAGCGCCTCGCGGATCGGCGTGCGGCTGACGCCGAGTTCCTGGCTAAGCTGGCGCTCGTCGAGCCGGATCTCGCTCTGATGGCCGTAGAGGTCCATGTCCATGATGGCGCGGCGGATCGCGTCCGTGGCCAATCGGCGCAGGCCGGCGCTGGTGTCGAGCGGCCCAAGCTTCAGGGTCGGCGGTGGTGCTGACATTGTCCTCCGTGACGCGGCCTTGTCGACCGCTTCGAGAGCTCGGGTATATGGTCGACCAAATACACGCAACCAAAATCGTTGCTGCGACTGCGAGAGGCGCGCCACTGATCTGCAATGACGTCGACGCGCGGAGGCTCATCGTCCTGATCATGGCAGTGTCGTTCTTCGGCAATGGGCGTCGGCGCCTTGGGCTGGGCCGTGGTTTCCGATACCGTGACCCGGGAGATCGCCGGATTGGCCGGCGGCTTGTCAACACGTTCGGCAATATCTCATCGATCACCACGCCGATCATCATCGGCTACATCATCCAGGGGACCGGCTCGATCAACGGCGCGCTGGTATTCGTCGCCGCCAACGCGCTGGTGGCGATCTTGAGCTACGTTGTGATCGTTCCCGAGATCAAGCGCGTTGAATTGGGGCGCCCCTCAGTGTCCGCACTCGTTTAGGAGGTTACCGTGCCCGATATCCCCCTGTCGCCACCGGGCCTGGAGCCCGGCAGCATCCCGGCCGAGCCGCTCTCCCGCCGCGAGCCCTCGAGCCTGCGCTCGGCCCGCTGGTTCGGACCGGCCGATTTGCGCAGCTTCGGCCACCGCTCGCGCGCCATGCAGATGGGCTACTCGCCGGAGGAATGGACCGGCAAGCCGGTCATCGCCATCATCAACACCTGGTCCGACCTGCAGCCCTGCCACGCCCACTTCAAGACGCGGGTCGAGGACGTCAAGCGCGGCATCCTGATGGCCGGCGGCTTCCCGGTCGAACTGCCGGCGCTGTCGGTCAGCGAGAGCTTCGTCAAGCCGACCACGATGATGTACCGCAACATGCTGGCGATGGAGACCGAGGAGCTGCTGCGCTCGCATCCGGTGGATGGCGCGGTGCTGATGGGCGGCTGCGACAAGACGACGCCGGGGTTGCTGCTGGGCGCCACCAGCATGAACATACCGGCGATCTTCGTGCCGGCGGGGCCGATGCTGCGCGGCAACTGGCAGGGCAAGGTGCTGGGTTCCGGCAGCGATAGCTGGAAATACTGGGACGAGCTGCGCGCCGGCAAGATCACTGACCAGGATTGGCTCGGCGTCGAGGGCGGCATCGCCCGCTCCTACGGCACCTGCATGACCATGGGCACCGCCAGCACGATGACCGCCATTGCCGAGGCGGTCGGCATGGTGCTGCCGGGCGGCAGCTCGATCCCGGCGGCCGACGCCGGCCATATCCGCCTCGCCTCCGAGAGCGGGCGGCGGATCGTCGAGATGGTCTGGGAGGACCTGACACCCGGCAAGATCCAGACCCGCCAGGCGTTCGAGAACGCGATTGCGGTGGCGATGGCGATGGGTTGCTCGACCAACGCCATCATCCACTTGATCGCGATGGCCCGCCGCGCCGGCCAGGAGATCGGCCTTGACGATTTCGAGCGCTACAGCCGCCGCGTCCCGGTCATCGGCAACGTCCGCCCCAGCGGCAATCAATACCTCATGGAGGATTTCTTCTACGCCGGCGGTATCCGCGCCCTGATGCAGAACATCAAGGAACACCTGCACCTGGATTGCCTGACTGTATCTGGCAGCACGGTCGCCGAGAACATCGAAGGCGCCCGCGTCTACAATGACGACGTGATCCGTCCCACCAGCAACCCGATCTATGGCGAGGGCTCGCTCGCCGTGCTGACCGGCAACCTCGCCCCCGATGGCTGCGTGATCAAACCCGCCGCCATGGACCAACGCTTCCTCCAGCACTCCGGCCCGGCCGTCGTGTTCGACGACTATCCAAGCATGAAGAAGGCCGTCGACGACGAGAGCTGGGACATCACCCCCGACCACGTCATGGTCTTGCGCAACGCCGGGCCGCAGGGCGGCCCGGGCATGCCGGAATGGGGCATGCTGCCCATGCCCAAAGCCCTCCTCAAGCAGGGTTTTCGCGATATGCTCCGCATGTCTGACGCGCGGATGAGCGGCACCAGCTATGGCGCCTGCGTGCTGCATGTGGCACCCGAGAGTTTCATCGGCGGTCCGCTCGCCCTGCTGCGCACCGGCGACACCGTCACAATCGACGTGGACGCCCGCAGCATCAATATGGACGTCAGCGACGCGGAGCTGACCCGGCGCCGCGCCGAATGGACGCCCCCACAACCTCGTTTCGAGCGCGGCTATGGCTGGGTGTTCTCCAAACACATCCAGCAGGCTAATGAGGGCTGCGACTTCGACTTCCTGCTCACCGAGTTCGGCGCGCCGGTTCCCGAACCCGTCATCTATTGAGGGCGTCATGAGCGAGCTCAGCTTCACCACGCGCGACAAGCTGAAGGGCGTCAGCACGGCGACGCTGGCGACGGCCTTGTTCAAGCGTGGCCTGCATTACCAGATGATCCAGGGCGTGGTGCCGCTCAGCCCGCCGAAGGGCGGCAGCATGGTCGGCCCGGCCTACACGCTGCGCTACATCCCGGCCCGTGAGGATCTCAACAAGATCGACGTGTTCCGCAACCAAAGCCATCCGCAGCGCAAGGCGGTTGAGGAGTGTCCGCCCGGCGCCATCTTCGTCATCGACAGCCGCAAGGACCCCCGCGCCGCCTCCGCCGGCGGGATCCTGGCGACACGGCTGATGGTGCGCGGCGTCGCCGGCCTGGTCACCGATGGCGGTTTCCGCGACGCCGCCGAGATCGGCGCCCTCGACATGCCCTCCTTCCATCAGCGGCCCTCGGCGCCGACCAACCTCACTTTGCATATGGCAATCGACGTCAACGTGCCGATCGGCTGCGGCGATGCGCCGGTGTTTCCGGGCGACATCGTGGTCGGCGATACCGATGGGGTCATCATCGTGCCGGCCGGGATCGCCGACGAGATTGCCAGCGAGGCATTCGAAATGACCGCCTATGAGGACTTCGTGCTAGAACGGGTCCGCGGCGGGCAGAAGACGCTCGGCCTCTACCCGCCCACCGACGAGAGCAACCTCGAAGCCTTCGCCGCCTGGCGCAAGCAGCACGGGCGCTAACAGAAAGAGAACATCATGAAGGGATCGGATCTGCTGGTCCAGGCGCTCGAGAATGAGGGCGTGGAGCGTATTTTCGGCGTGCCCGGCGAAGAGAACCTCGACGTCATCGAAAGCTTGCGCACCTCGTCGATCAAGCTGATCATCACGCGGCACGAGCAAGCCGCCGCGTTCATGGCGGCCACGCACGGGCGGCTGACCGGCAAGCCCGGCGTCTGCATCGCCACGCTCGGACCCGGCGCGCTCAATTTTACCACCGGCGCCGCCTACGCGTTGCTCGGCGCGATGCCGATGGTCATGATCACCGGGCAGAAAGGGATCATGAGCAGCCGCCAGGCGCGGTTCCAGATCGTCGACGTGGTCGCGGCATTCAAGCCGCTGACCAAGCTGTCGCGCCAGATCGTCAGCCCCAGCACGATCCCGACCCTGGTGCGCGACTCCTTCCGCGTGGCGATGGAGGAGCGGCCGGGTCCGGTGCTGCTCGAATTGCCGGAAGACGTCGCGGGCGAGGAGACTGAGCCGCAGCCGATGGTGACCGTCCATCCGATCGAGACTCCGGTTGCGCACCGCGCCGCGCTCGATCGCGCTGCAGAGATGATCCTGGCCGCCAAGCGCCCGCTGATCATGCTTGGCGCCGCCGCCTCCCGCCCGCGGTCCACCGCCGGCCTCGGCGGCTTCGTGCGCCGTACGCAAATCCCGTTCTTTACCACGCAGATGGGCAAGGGCACCGTCGCCGGCGGCACCAACCTGTACATGGGCACCGCCGCGCTGTCCGAGCGCGACTACGTGCACGAGGCGATTGATGCTGCCGACCTGATCATCGCCGTCGGCCACGACACGATCGAGAAGCCGCCCTTCATCATGGGCCCGCACGGCCCGAAGGTGATCCATGTCAGCTACACGCCGGCCAATGTCGAGCAGGTCTACTTCCCGGACGCCGAAGTGGTCGGCGATGTCGGGCCGAGCCTCGAACTGCTGGCCGACCGGGTCGAGGGCAAGCTGAACCATGCCGGCGCGCTGCTCGCCCTGCGCGCGGGCATTCTCGACCATATTTCCGCCCGGGCCGAGGAAGACCGCTGGCCGCCGACGCCGCAGCGCATCGTGCACGACGTCCGCCAGGTGATCCCGGCCAACGGCATCGTGGCGCTGGACAACGGCATGTACAAGATCTGGTTCGCCCGCAATTACCGGACCTACGTCGCCAACACGCTGCTGCTCGACAACGCGCTGGCCACCATGGGCGCCGGGCTGCCCTCGGCGATGATGGCCTCTATGCTTTACCCGGACCGCCGGGTGATGGCGGTCTGCGGCGATGGCGGGTTCATGATGAACAGCCAGGAACTCGAGACCGCCGTCCGCCTGAAACTGAACCTCGTGGTGCTGATCCTCGACGACGGCGCCTACGGCATGATCCGCTGGAAGCAGGCGGTGGACAAATTCCCCGATTTTGGCCTCACCTTCGGCAACCCCGATTTTGTCCGTTACGCCGAGAGCTACGGCGCCAAGGGCACACGGGTCGAGCGCACGGACGGGCTCATCGCGGCGCTGGAGGCTGCCTTCAAGGGCGGCGGCGTGCATCTCGTTGCATTACCGGTCGACTACTCCGAGAACACCCGCGTGCTGGTCGACGAGTTGCGGTCTCGCGTGTCGGCGGAACTGGCTGAGACGGCGTGATGCTGCATAGCCATCCGATCGCCGTCGCCGTCCCGGATGGTCGCGGAGGCAGCGAGACCGTGCCCGCCGCATCGCTGATCGAGGACCTTGTGGCCGCCAACCACATTCTGTTCGATCAGGGCGTGGTCGACGCCTTCGGACATATCAGCGTTCGGCACGATAGCCGGCCAGACCGGTTCCTGCTGGCGCGCAATATGGCGCCGGGGTCGGTCACGGCGGGCGATATCGTGGAATTCACGCTGGACGGCGAACCGGTCAACGCGAACGGCCGCAAGGTCTATCTCGAGCGCTTCATCCATGGCGAGATCTACCGCCGGCGCGCCGATGTCATGTCCGTCGTGCACAGCCACTCGCACGCGATCGTGCCGCTCAGCGTCGTCAAGGGCGCCCGGCTGCGGGCCTTGTTCCACATGGCGGGGTTCATCGGCCAGGGCGCGCCGGTGTTCGAAATCCGCGAGACCGCCGGGGAGGGAACCGACCTGCTGATCAGCAGCAATGCGCTGGGCCAGGCGCTCGCGCAGAAACTCGACGACGCCAATATCGTGCTGATGCGCGGGCACGGGTCCACCGTGGTCGCAGGCGGCATCCCGCTTGCCGTATACCGCGCCGTTTACGCCGAGCTGAACGCACGCTACCAGCTTCAGGCATCCCAACTCGGGGAGATCGACTTCCTGACCGAGGCCGAGGGCCAGGCCTGCATGGGCAATGTGGAAGGGCAAGTCCAACGGCCCTGGGAATTCTGGAAGCAGCAGGCCGCAGATCGCCGCAGGGCTTGACCCGGCGGCCGAGCAGCCGTGCGAACTGGTAAAGTTGCACCTTGGCTTGAAGACCGATTGCCCCACATTACGGGATAGTTAGAAAGGCGGTGCTTGGCAGGTCTGCCCAGTGCCCGACTTTTCCCGGAGAGAACAAAATGCAGGCAAATCTTGGATCTACTGTGCGGGCCGCACTCATCGTATGCGGTTTTGGACTGTGTCTGGCCGCGTGCTCGGCGGCGCAACCACAATCGACGGTTTCGCGCAACCTGGACAGCGGCGTCACCTCGAGCAGCGGCGGCGGCATGGAGCCAGGTAACTTCAGCACTATCACGACGAGTCATCCGCAGTAGCCGTCTCGGAGTGCCCCGCTCAAGCGGGGCATCTACGGCTGGCGGCCGCTACGTCCGCACGTTGCGCCGCCAGCCGCTCGGCGTGCAGCCGACATAGCGGCGGAAAATTCGCGACAGATGGGCCTGGTCGGAGAGGCCGCAGCCCAGCGCGACCTGCGCCAGCGGCTCGTCACTGCTTTGCATGAGGAACTTCGCCCGCTCGATGCGCCGCCGCAGGATGTAGCTATGCGGGCTGCAGCCGAAGCTGACCTTGAAAGCCCGCGAGAAATAGCTGCTGCTCAGCCGGACCATCTGCGATAGCAAGTTTATTGGCAGTGGTTCTTGCAGATGATCCTCGATATGCGCTCGCACGCGCCGGATCTGCCAGGGCGCCATCCCGCCTTCTGCGGCCTCCCCGGCCCCTCCGTCCTTATGCGAACCCAGCATATCTGCCACCAGCCCGCCGGCGCGCTCCAGCAGCGAGCTGGCCGCCATCGGATCGACGCTGAGCGTCGTGCCCACGTCATCGAGCAGCCGCGCCAAGGTCGTCACGTCATCTCGCGATATCAGCAATCCGGCGAGCACTCCGCTATGCGCGATGGATTGTTCCAGGGAGCTCATCGTCTGCATCGAACTGATCCTTCGTTGCGCGACATGCTGCCTCATCGGTAGCCGCCGCTAATCCTCAGGGTCGAGCCGGAAGCCAGGCTCGATGCCGAACATGCCGAGGCAGCAGCCGGACCGCGAGTTAATGTTTGTGAATCATTGCGCTCCGCCGTTCACTGGTGCACGACACTCGCAACGGAGCCGATCAGCCGCCGCGTCCGACCCAAACCAGCAGGATTAGTCAACGCCGGCGACCTTCCGCCAAGCGGCCCGGCGTTCGCGTGCGTAGTCTTTGGTTGACGCCGCATGCCGCATGTCTCGGACCTTGGTCCGCTTCAAGACGCCTCTGGCGTCGTCATCAAGGGGAATCTCTGATGCGAATCAACAATGTCGTCGACCTCATCACCGAAACGCTGATCCACGCCGGGGTCGAGCGCATCTTCGGCGTCGTTGGCGATAGCCCCACCGGGCTGACGGAATCGCTGCGCAAGCGTGAGGCGATTGATCCTGATGCGGATTCTGGCGCTCCGGCCGGCCGGCCCACGGGTCTGTGCATTGCCGAAATGGCGGCTGCGGCGCGTTCTCACCTATATCGAGCAGAACATCGCCGAACCGATCACGCTGGGCGATCTCGCCGGTGCCGCCGGGCTCTCGCGCATGCATTTCGCCGCGCAGTTCAAGGCCGCAACCGGCTGCCGCCCGCACGAGCACCTGCTGCAGCATCGGATCGAGACCGCGCAGGCGATGATGTCCAACTCGGATATCGCGCTGGTCGAAGTGGCGCTCAGCGTCGGCTTCCAGACGCAATCGCATTTCTCCACCGTCTTCAAGCGCGTGGCCGGGCAGACCCCGGGCAAGTGGCGCCGCATGCGCGAAACGCATGGAGCTCTGTTCCCGGCCGGCCGGCGTGCGATTCGGATAGCCGGGCAGCGCGTCGCGGGACCATAATGGAATGGAACTGAGCTTTGCCCCGAAACACTAAGAACAGGAGGTGACATCATGGCTGGCGCCCATAAAACGCGTGATAATCCCGGCGCGCGTACCGATCTCCCGGCGCAAGGGACGGCGGACATCTCCGCCGCATTGCGGCCGCTGCTCGCCGACGTCTTTGCGCTCTACGTGAAGACCAAGAATTTCCACTGGCACATGACGGGCGCCCATTTCCGCGACTACCACCTGCTGCTCGATGAACAGAGCGACCAGATCTTCGCGATGACCGATCCGATCGCCGAGCGGGCGCGCAAGATCGGCGGGACCACGCTGCACTCGATCGGACAGATCGCCCGCGAGCAGCGGCTGCAGGATAACGACGCCGAACGCGTCAGCCCAAAGGCGATGCTGACCGAACTGCGCGACGATAATCTGCACCTTACCACGAGCATGCGCGAGGTGCACGGCGTCTGCGACAAGCATGGCGACGTCGCGACGGCCAGTTTGCTCGAAGTCTGGATCGACGAGACCGAGCGGCGGACCTGGTTTCTTTCCGAGATCGTCATGGAGCCGCTGGGCAATTCCTGAGGTGTGATGTCGGGCCAATCACAGGACGCCAGCGGACTTCCGCGCGAGGGTGTGGGCCGGCCGGCGCCGCGGCCGCTCCGCGCCCGCATCCTGTCGTTCGCGCCGCGCGCGCTGGCCATTCTGCTGGCGGGCGGTCTCGCGGCGATCGTGATCGTCAACTGGGACCGCTGGGTCGGCCGGGCGGGTGCGCAATGGACTGATGACGCCACGCTGAACGCGGATGTCACGCCGCTCGCCGCACAGATCGCCGGCCGGATCAAGGCGGTGCGTGTCGCCGATTATCAGCGCGTGCACACCGGCGATCCGCTCGTGGAGATCGACGACGCTCCGTTCCGCGCGCAGCTCGACCAGGCCGAGGCGAACGTGGCCTCGGCGCAGGCGGCGATCGCCAACCTCAAGGCCCAGGAATTCCTGCAGGGCGCCAACATCGCCGCGGCCGCCGCGCAGTTGGAAGGCAGCCAGGCCACCGCGACCCGCAACCGTCTGGAATCCCAGCGCCAGCGCACCCTGCTGCAGACGCGGATCGCCGGCACCGAGCAAGCCGTCGAGCAGGCCGACGCGGCCTTCCACCAATCCGACGCGCAGGTCATGCAGGCTTCCGCCGCCGTCGAGGGGGCGAAGCGGCAGCTCGAGGTCGAGCACACCCAGGAAGGCCAGCTCGCCGCCGCCCTGAAGGCGGCGCAGGCCGCGCGGGATCTGGCCCAGATCAATCTCGGCTATGCCCGCATCGCCTCGCCGGCGGATGGCATGGCCGGGCACCGCATGGTCTACCCCGGCCAATATGTCGGCGTCGGGACCGAGGTCATCGCCGTCGTACCGCTCAACCACCTCTACGTCACCGCCGACTACAAGGAGACCCAGCTCACCCATCTGCGCGCCGGTCAGCGGGCGGAGGTCACGATCGACACGTTCCCCGGCGTCATGCTGCACGGCCACGTGGCCTCCTGGTCGCCGGCCACCGGTTCGCAATTCGCGCTGCTGCCGCCCGACAACGCCACCGGCAACTTTACCAAAGTGGTGCAGCGCCTGTCCGTCCGGGTCGAGCTGGACGACGATGGCGGCCTTGGCGAGCGCTTGCGCCCCGGCATGTCGGTCGAGACCGTCATCCACACCGACGACCAAGGCGACGCGACCCGGCCATGAGGCTCATGCCTCGTCTCGCCTCCGCGGCCCACCACAACGCCGCGCCCGCGCTACCCTGCAACCGTCCCATCGTCGGCATCGCGGCGGTGCTGTTCGGCGCGGTGATCTCCACCCTCTACAGCCGCATCACCAGCGTCGGCATCGCCGATCTGCGCGGCGGGGTGCACGCCGGGTTCGACGAAGGCGCCTGGATCACCACGGCGGCGACCGTCGGCCAGATGTTCATCGGGCCGGTCGCGGCGTGGCTCGGTCTCGTGTTTGGCCCGCGCCGGGTGCTGATGGTCTCGGCCGGGGTGTTTGCCGTCGCCTCGGCGCTGATCCCGTTCGCGCCCGATCTGCCGAGCTTGCTAATCGGCCAGGCCGTCGGCGGCCTTAGCTCCGGCACCTTCGTCCCGCTGACGATCGGGTTCGTGGTGCAGAGCCTCAAGCCGTCGCTGTGGCCGTTCGGCATCGCCGCCTATGGGCTCAACCTCGAGCTGTCGCTCAACATCCCGGCCTCGCTGGAGGGTTGGTATCTGGATAACCTGAGCTGGCACTGGATCTTCTGGCAGGGCACGATCCTGGCGCTGCCGATGCTGCTATGCATTCATTTCGGCATGCCGCGGCCGCCGGTAAACCGGGCCGCGATCCGCGACGCCGATTTCTGGGGCATGTTCTATACCGCCGCCGGGTTCTCGATGCTGTATGCGGCGCTCGACCAGGGCAACCGGCTGGATTGGCTGAATTCCGGGCTGATCTGCGGACTGCTGCTCGGCGGCCTCGTGCTGATCGCCGCGTTTTTGCTCCAGGAACGCGTGGCCGAGCATGCGTGGGTCAACCTGCGATTCCTGCTGGGGCGCAACATCGCCATCCTGGTCGCCATCCTGGTCGCGTATCGCTTCATCATCCTCTCGACCAGCTACTTGATCCCGCAATATTTGATGACGGTGCAGAACTTCCGCTCGCTCGACGTGGGCAAGGTGGCCCTGTGGATCGCCTTGCCGCAATTCCTGCTCGCGCCCCTGATCGCCACGTTGCTGCGATGGCTCGACCCACGGATCATGCTGGCTGCCGGGCTATTTGCGGTCGGGCTTGCGTGCAGCATGGCCGCCGAGCTGACCTCCGCCTGGGCCACGGACGATTTCCTGCCGTCGCAAGTGCTGCAAGCCTTCGGGCAATCGGCGGCGCTGATCGCGCTCGTGCTGTTCATGGTCCGCCATCTGCGCCCAGCCGATGCGATGACGTTCGGCGTGGTGCTGCAGACCGCGCGCCTGTTCGGCGGCGAGCTCGGCAATGCCTTCATCCAGACCTATGTGCGGATCCGCGAGCAGGTCGCCTCGAACCTGCTCGGGCTGCACGTCCAGACCAACGCGGCCGGGGTGACGGAGCGTCTGGCCCAGTATGCCGGCGCGGTGCAGGCGCGTTCGGACGGGGCGGCGGGCGCCGCTGCCAGGGCGGCATCGCTGCTGGGCAGCGCCGTGCGTGGGCAGGCCAGCGTGCTGTCCTACGTCGATGGCTTCACGATCATGTCGTTCACCGTCGTCTTCATGCTCGGTTTGGCGGCGCTATTGCGCGAGCCGCCGGCAGCGGTCTAGACCGCGATCGTCCTGACCGGAATCGGTCAGGACGTGAATCGCTGTCTCAAATAAAGCTAGACCTTTATCGGCCCGACCACAGTCAGGCCGATAAAGGTCTAGTCAAATGAGGCCTTCAGCGCCCCGATGGTCTGCGCGATCGCGCCGCGCGTCGCCGGCGTGTCCGCCAGGGCGTTCAGCACGATGAACTCGTGCACTGTCGCGTTATACCGCACCGAGGTCACCCGTACGCCAGCCTCGCACAGCTTGCGCGCGTAAGCCTCGCCCTCATCGCGCAGCACGTCGAACTCGGCCAGGACAATGAAAGCGTCCGGCAGGTTCCGCAATTGCGCGATCGTCGCGTTGAGCGGCGTTGCGCGGCGATCGGCGCGGCCGTCGATCCCGGGCAGATAGGCATCCCAGAACCGCCGCATTGCCTTGCGCGTCAGCACCGGCCCTTTGGCGAAGCGGCGGTACGACGCGGTGTCGAAATTGGCGTCGGTCACCGGATAGAATAGCAGCTGCAAGTCGATCTTCGGCCCGCGCCGCTCCTTGGCCAGCAGCGCGACCACCGCCGCCAGATTGCCGCCCGCGCCATCGCCGAGCACCGCCAGCCGGCTTGCATCGACGTTCAGCGATCGACCCTGCTCGGCGACGTATTTCGTCGCTGCATAGGCCTGCTCGACGGCGATCGGAAACTGGCACTCCGGCGCCCGGTCATACTCGACGAACACCACCGCCACATCGGCGCCGATGGCGATCTCGCGCACGAACCGGTCATGCGTCTGCCGATCGCCCATCATCCAGCCGCCCCCGTGGAAATACATCACCACGGGAGCCGGCTCGGCGGTCTCGAGCGGCCGGACGATCCGCACTTCCACCGACCCGGTCGGTCCGACGGGCAGCACGATGTCGGTAATGGTGGCGGCCGGCTTGCCCACCGGCGCCGCCTGCCGCCGCGCCAAAATGTCGCGCGCCGCTTCCGGGGATAGGCTGTGCAACGGCGCTTGGCTGGCGAACTGGTCGGTGATGTGCTGCGTAACCGGCTCGAGCCGCGGTCGATGGTGCGCGCCAGCCGAACCTGCGCGAGCCGACGGAAGCTTTGTCTTACGATCCATTTGCCGCAGCATGTTCCGCGGTTTCCTGGGCCGCCAGTAAATCGCCGTGAAGCGTTGTAAGATTTCCCGGCTTGCCCCTGCCGCCGCAGGCGCAGATGATCCGCGCATGCTGGCCGCCGTCGCCTATCTCCGGCATAAGAACATGTTGCTCGTGCTGGACAGTTGCGAGCACGTCATCGAGACCGCGACCAGCGCCGCCGAGCTCGTCTGGAGCGGCGCGCCGCAGGTCCATGTCCTGGCCACCAGCCGCGAACCCCTGCGCGCCGCCGGCGAGCGCGTGCAGCGGCTGCCGCCGCTCGACAGCCCGTCCACCACGTCCGGCCTGACCGCCGCGGAGGCGCTGACCTTCCCCGGCGTGCAGCTTTTCGTCGAGCGCGTGGCCGCCGGCCAGAATGGCTTCACCTTGACCGACGCCGAAGCCCCGCTGGTCGCCGAGATCTGTCAAAAGCTGGACGGGATCGCGCTCGCCATCGAATTGGCGGCCGGCCGGGTCGCGGCCTTTGGCGTGCGCGAGCTGGCGGCACGGCTGGACGACCGTTTCCGCTTGTTGACGAGCGGCCGCCGCACCGCCTTGCCCCGCCATCAGACGCTCGCCGCCACGCTCGACTGGAGCTACGAGCTTTTGCCCGGGCTCGAGCAGGGCCTGCTGCGCCGTTTGGCCGTCTTCGCTGGCGATTTCTCGCTGGACGCGGCGACTGCGGTGATGCGCGACGCGCCGGCCGCGCAGGTGGTCGGCCATCTCGCCGAGCTAGTATCGAAATCGCTGATCGTCGCGGATAATCGCGGTGAGCGCGCCCGCTACCGGCTGCTCGATACCACGCGCCTCTACGGGCTCGACAAGCTGCGCGACGCCGGCGAGCTCCAGCAAGTCCACCAGGCGCATGCCGAATACACGCGCGAGCTTTTGGCGCCGGCGGAGGCCGAAGGCGCAACCCTGCCGGGCGCGCAATGGCTGGCGACTTATGCGGCGCAGATCGACAATGTCCGTGCCGCGCTCGACTGGGCCGGCTCGCCGGATGGCGATCCCGCGCTCCTCGTCGCACTTACCGCCGCCGCCGTGCCGCTCTGGTTCCAACTATCCCTGATGGGCGAGTGCCGCACGCGGGTCGAACGGGCGCTGCCGGCCGCAGGCACGGACGAGCCCGCGCTCCGCGCCCGCATGCGGATGCTCGCCGCCCTGGGCTGGTCGCTGATGTATGGGGCCGGGGCGGGTGAGGGGGCGTGGTCCGAGACGCTCGATCTCGCGAACCAGCTTGGCGACGAGAGCTACCGGCTGCGCGCGCTCTGGGGCGTCTGGATGGGCCGGCTGAACGCCGGCGATCTCGAATCAGCGCTGAGCCGCGCCCAGCAATTGCTGGATTGCGTCCGTGAATCCTCCGATCTCACCGACGTCATGATGGCCGAGCGCGTGATGGCGACAACGTTGCACTATCGTGGCGATTAAGGCGCCGCGCGAACGTATATCGAGCGCATGCTGGACCGTTACTCGAGCGTGCGGCGCCAGCCGCGTTTCGCCCGCTTCCATGTCGATCAGCAAGTGACCGCGCATTATTTCCAGGCCCGCATTCTCTGGCTGCAGGGCTACGCCGATCAGGCCTTGCACGTGGTCGAGCGCAACATCGAGGAGGGCGAGGCGCTCGGTCACGCGCTGTCCTTTGGCAGCGTCTTGGGCCAGGGCGCATGTCCGATCGAGTGGTTCACCGGCGACCTGGTGGCCGCCCGGCGGCATGGCTCGATGCTGCACGACCACGCCGAGAAATGCGGGCTTCGGCTATGGGGCGTCTGGGCCAGTTGTTTCCTCGGCCTGCTCACGGTCCGCGAGGGCGACGAAGGCGGGCTGCAGATGATGCGCGCCGCGTTCGAGCAGGCTGGAGCCAGCCGGTTCTTGCCGCGCTTCATGATCTTGATGGGCGAGTTCGCCGCGGCGATCGGGGCGGCCGGCGATGCGCCGTCCGGCCTTGAAACGGTCGACGGCATCATCGCGCGCTGCGAGCGCAGCGGCGAGCGGTGGTATGTTCCGGAGCTGCTGCGCATCAAGGGCGAGCTGCTGATCCTGCAAGGCGCGGCCGCGCAGGCGGAGGAGCTTTTTCTGCATGCCTTCGACCTGGCTGACGTGCAGGACGCGCACGCCTGGCAGCTCCGCGCGGCCATCAGCCCGGCGCGGCTGCGGCGCCGCCCAGCCGAAGCCCGCGAGCATCTCGCCGGAGTGCTGGCCGGGTTCTCGGAGGGTTTCGCGACCTACGATCTGCGGGCCGCCCAGGAGCTCGTTGCCGAATTGTAGTTAAAGCGCCGCCCGGTTCAGCGAGCAACGAACGTCTCGAAATGCGCGCCGCGTCAGGCATGTCGTCTCCCGATCAGCCGGCTTCTCACCGAGGCCCGCACACACGCCGGCGCGCAAATCGCCAAGCGCACGGAACTTCCGACAAGCACGCGGCGTCGCTCGCCGGTTATGCACCGCCCCACGCAACGAGGATGCAGCATTGGTCGACTCCCAAACCTCTGCCGGTGGTGCCATCGCGCGCAGGCACGTGGTGGCCGGCGGCCTGGCGTTTGGCACATCCTTGGCCTCGCCACCGATCTCCAAGCGGCGGCCACGCCCGGTCATCGCGTCACGCAAAAGGAAACCCGCGACATGGAAAGCTTCGTCACCAAGGACGGCACGGAAATTTTCTACAAGGACTGGGGCACGGGTCAGCCGATCGTCTTCCATCACGGCTGGCCGCTGAGCGCCGACGATTGGGACACGCAGATGATGCTGTGTCTGCAGCAAGGCTACCGGGTCATCGCCTATGACCGGCGCGGCCACGGCCGGTCGACGCAGACCGACAAGGGCAACGAGATGAACACCTACGCCGACGACGCCGCCCAACTCGTCGCGCATCTCGACCTCAAGAAATCCGTTCATGTTGGCCATTCCACCGGGGGCGGCGAGGTGGCCCGCTACGTCGCGCGCCATGGCAAGGGACTGGTGTCCAAGGCGGTGCTGATCAGCTCCGTGCCGCCCATCATGGTGAAGAGCGAGAAAAACCCTGGCGGCCTGCCGATCGAGGTGTTCGACGGCTTGCGCGCCCAGCTCGTCGCCAATCGGGCGCAGTTCTATCGCGACGTGCCGATGCCCTTTTACGGCTACAACCGGCCTGGGGCGGAGCCTTCTGCCGGCGTCATCGACAATTGGTGGCGGCAGGGGATGATGGGCGGCATCAAGGCGCATTACGATTGCATCGCCGCCTTTTCCGAGACCGACTTCACCGATGACCTGAAGGCCATCGATGTCCCAACCTTCGTCATGCATGGCGACGACGACCAGATCGTCCCGTTTGCCGATTCCGCGCCGCTCTCGGCCAAGCTGCTGAAGCATGGGACGCTGAAGGTCTATCCGGGCTTCCCGCACGGCATGCCCGTGACCCACGCGGCGCAGATCAACGCCGACCTGCTGGCGTTCCTCCGCAGCTGAGTTGACAGGGGCGCAGGCGGGTGCTCGTGCTCCCAGGCCCGTATTATAGGATGGAATGTGGCGCGCCATCATGTCGAACACCGAACCCTCCGGCATCGTCCTCGCCCTCGGCGAAGCGCCGCGATTCCGGCCCGGTGACCATGTCCGCGTCGGAACCCGCTCGCCCATCGGCCACTACCGGGTCCCGACCTACCTGCGCGGCCGGCCCGCCATGGTCGAGGCGGTCATCGAGCCGCCCAACCTGGACAACGAGGAGGAAGCGTTTGGCCGCAACGCTGGCATGAAACGACACTATTACCGGCTTGCCGTACGCATGACCGACATCTGGCCCGCTTATGCCGGGTCGCCCGCCGACAATTTGCATATCGAAGTGTTCGAAACCTGGTTGGAAGGAGCTTGATCCATGGCCCCGCATGACGGCGCCCCCGACCACAATCACGAACACGACGAGATCGCCGTGACCGGGCGGCCCAGCTATTATGAGGTGCTCGAGACGGGGCTCCGGGAGTTGCTGATCGAGCAGCAATTGATTGCGCCGGAAGAGATACGCCACCAGCTCGAAGTGCTGGACTCGCGCACGCCGGCGGTGGGCGCGAAGATCATCGCCCGCGCCTGGACTGATCCCGCTTTTCGCGAACGGCTGCTGGCCGATGGCCGCGCCGCCTGCGAGGAGTTCGGGCTTTCCTTTTATGACGATACGGGCTTGATCGTGCTGGAAAACACGGACCGTGTGCACAATCTGATCGTGTGCACGCTATGCTCCTGCTATCCCCGCCCGGTCTTGGGCCTGCCGCCCGATTGGTACAAGCAGAAGCCGTACCGGGCGCGTGCGGTCATCGAGCCGCGGGCGGTGCTCGCCGAGTTCGGCACGATCATCCCGGACGACATCGAGATCCGGGTCAGCGATTCGACGGCTACCGTGCGCTACCTCGTGCTCCCCATTCGGCCAGCCGGGTCGGAGGCCTATTCGGAGGAGCAACTCGCCGCCCTGGTCACGCGCGACGCGATGATCGGCGTCATACCGGTTACCCTGCCAGCGGGAGCACAGCCATGAGTGAGCACCTCGTCCAGCGGCTGCCGAACGATATTGGCGGCCTGCCGGCCGGGCCGATCGAGCGCGCGGAGCATGAGTTGGAGCCATGGGAGAAGCGCTGCCACGCGCTGGCCGACGTGCTCGACTTCCATAAGATCATCAACACCGAGGAGAAGCGCCGTGGCGTCGAAGCGCTCGGCGCCGAGATGATCGCCGCACTCAGCTACTACGAGCGCTGGGCTGTCGCCTTCGCCAACATCCTGTTCCAGAAAGGTATCGTGACACCCTCCGCCCTAGCGCGGAAGATGGCCGAAATCGAAGCGCGGTTTCCATGAGCGCCGACGGCCTACTCCGCTACGCGAGTGCCCATTCCCCCGCCGACACCGTCGGCCGCCTGCATGCCGCCATCGAAGCGCGCGGCATGACCCTCTTCGCGCACATCGATCACGCGGCCGGCGCGGCTCAGGCCGGCCTGTCCCTACGTCCGACCGATCTGCTGATCTTTGGCAATGCGCGCGGCGGCACGCCGCTGATGCAGGCGGAACAAACGATCGGCATCGACCTGCCGCTGAAGGCCTTGGTGTGGCAAGACGAGGGCGGCGCCACCTGGCTCGCCATGAACGACCCGGCCTGGCTCGCCGCCCGCCACGCCGCGCCGCCGGCCACAGCTCCCGTAATCCACGCCCTCACCGAACAACTCCTCGCCCTCGCCACGGCCGCAACCACCTGAGAAGGCGTCACGGCCGACCGCGCGAACCGTCGACAAATGCCTCACCGCGATGCAGGCTCGTAACCCGCGTCGCAAGGCAGTGATCCCTATGTGCCGCTCGAGGAAACCCCAATGAATGTCCTAGGCTCCGGTGACCACCAATATCGCGTCGAATCCGGCTGGGGCCGCCTGCCGGAAGGCTGGTCCTTCCACGAAGTCCCCGCCGTTGGCGTCAACAGTCACGACAACGTCTACGCCTTCAACCGCGGCAAGCACCCGATGATCGTTTTCGACCGCGAGGGCAACTTCCTGCGCGCCTGGGGCGAGGACATTTTCACCCATGCGCACGGCATCCAGATGCTGCCGGACGACACCATGCTCTGCACCGACGACGGCGATCACACGGTCCGCCACTGCACGCCGGACGGCAAAGTGCTGATGACGATCGGCGTCCCTGGCAAGCCCAGCCCGTTCATGAGCGGCAAGCCGTTCTGCCGCTGCACCCACACCGCGATCTCGCCAAAGGGCGAAATCTACGTCTCCGACGGCTACGGCAACGCCCAGATCCACCGCTTCACCGCGGACGGCAAGTACATCTCGTCCTGGGGCAAGTGCGGCTGCCTGCCGGGCGAGTTCAACCTGCCGCACAACATCCATTGCGACGCCGATGGCTGGGTCTACGTCGCCGACCGCGAGAACCACCGCATCCAGGTCTTCGATGGCAACGGCAAGTTCGAAACGCAATGGGGCGGCGTGCACCGCCCCAGCGCCATGTTCATGACCCCCGGCGCCTGCCCGCTCTGCTTCGTCGGCGAAATCGGTCCCTACCTCGGCGCCAACCGCGGCTTCCCCAATCTGGGCCCGCGCCTGAGCGTCCTGAACGCCAAGGGCGAGGTCCTCGCCCGCATCGGCCGCGAAGACCAAGCCCACGGCCAGGAGCCCGGCCAATTCCTGTCCCCGCACGGCCTCGCCATGGACTCCCGCGGCGACCTCTACGTCGGCGAAGTCGCCGTCGCTGCCTGGCCCTCGCTCTACCCCGGAATCCCAGTCCCCGCCCAACTCCGCAGCCTGCAAAAACTAATCAAACTATAAACCCAAACCCGCGTCCCTGCTCCCTCTCCCTCCGGGCCCCGCCAGCGGGAGAGGGCCATGTGGCGGTTTGGATAGCGATGCGCACCGGCGGGTAGGGCGTCAAGGCCCGCGCCGCATGACCACAAAATCCTGCAACCCGGCGATCGCATCCTCAATTGCCAGTACCTCGAAATACCGGCTCCACTTGTCGACAACATAGCTCCGGCTCTGCATGACCGACCGGTAATACTCGTGGGCGCCAATATAGCCGTCGAGCGCCGGGTCACGCGCCAGGTCGAGAAAGCCCTCTTGCTGGATGCGGCGCCATAGCGGCGGCGGGAAGCGGTTATAGGCGAACTGCGTCGGTCCCTGGATGGAGAGCAGGACCAGCGCACCGGGCCGGGTGATGCGCCGCAGCTCGTCCAGCCAGGCGAACTGGTCGGCCTCGGCGAGGTGCGTGACCACGGAGATCCCAGTCACCAGGTCGAACTCGCCGTCGGCGAAGCCGGTGGGCGGGTGCAGCGACAGGACCTCGAACCGCCCGCCGTGGAGGTTCTCGCGGCACCACGCCACGTTGTCCGCATCGATATCCGCGCCGGTGACCTGGCAGCCCCCGGCATCCAGGAGATAGCGCGTCAACCGCCCGGCGCCGCAGCCCCAGTCGAGGATGCGCGGAAAATCCTGCCAGCTATGGCCGAGCTCGCCGAGCAGCGCCTCGACGTTCCTAAAGATGAACGCGCCGCCCATCGCGAAACGAACCTGGTCGTCGTCGCCGATGACGCGCTTGATGTTGGGCACCGGCGGCAGCGGAAAGCGCTCGAAAGCAGGGTTCTTGAAGTGAACGGCGCGACGCCACGCACCAGAAACGAAAACACCGGTGGACGAAGCGTCAAACCGCCAAAACGGGGCGGCATCGAGTTCGTCCAGGTGCTGCGTCATTCGTGCGCGTACGCAATTCCCCATGCCGCGAACCGTCGGGAAGCGCGACGCCAGCTCCTCGTCCAGCAGGGGGTATTCGACTTGATCGAAGCGCTTGCCGTTGACGAAGAAGGCCATGTTGCCAGTGAGGCCATCCGGCGCTCCGGCGTAGCCCTGGAAGGCCAGGCCGGTCTCGGTCCGCTCGATGTGGCCCGGCAGAAAGGGCAGGTTGCGCTGCGCGGCGCTCTGCATTTCGCGCGCCGTCCAGAAGTCGGTCTCGGCGGTGTTCTCGACCGGTGCAGGCGTGGCTTGCGGCCTCGTTTCGGGTTGTGGCGCGGTCCGCAAGCGCGTCTCCAGAGCCGCCACCTCGGCGCGCAGCCGGGCCTGGTCGGCGCTGAGCGACTTCGTCTGCACGGACAGCTCGTTGATCGCCGCGTGCAGGCGCTGCGCGGGTGGGAACAGCAGAGAAAGCCGCGTCGAAAGCGATTGCGACATAGGCTTATGTGACTCCTGTACAGGCGAACGGCGGGCGGCGGTGATGACGACGTGGTCGCTGCCGATGCGCCCGTCGCGCATCGCCGCGTCCTCGGCGGCAAAGAAATCCTCGAGCGCCTGCCGGTCAGCCGGGCTGCGGTCGGCATCGAAATTCTGCGCGATCTCGGCCAGTCCGAGATGCAGCAGCGTGCCGCCAAGTGGCCGTTCCTCGATGATCTCGAACCGTTCGCGCATCAGCTTTACGATGTCGGCCGAGCGGATCGCCTCGCTCGGGTCCACGTCGATCATGGTGGCGATCGTCGGACGCGTCTGCAGGGGCCGCTCGCGGCCGGAGGGCATGCGGCGCAAGCGCTCCGGCAGCGACCCGAGGAAATCGTTGGTCAGCGCCATCTGCGCATCGGTCCATTGGAACCGCGTCGGGCCCACGTACTCCCAGATATGGAAGAGGCCGCCGGGCTTCAGCATGCGCTCGACCGTGTCGAAGAGCGCTTCCAGCCGTTCGATATGGTGGACGGATGCGTGGGCGAAGACCACGTCGGCCTGGCCGGCGGGAAACGCGGCGCGCTCGAGGTCCGCCAGGTGATAGTGCAAGCCGTCCATTCCGGCTTCGGCGGCCAAGCGCCGCGCCTCCTCGATGGCGGTGGGCGCGATGTCGTAGGCTTCGATCTCGCGGATGATGCCGCGCCGCGCCAGGTCACGCTCGAGATTGCCGAAGCCGCAGCCGAGCGAGACGGCGCGCGGGACCGGAATGGACTGTCCGCGCTCGCGCAGGATCTCGACCAGCCGGTCATACGCGTCCTGGTCCGGACGGCCCGAGGCCAGCGTGTTGAGCCGGGCGCGCACCATCGGATGCGCCAGCCACATCCATCCAGCGCCCTGCTGGCCGGACCAGTAGCGGCCGACCCGGCGCTGTCGCTCCTCGTCGCTTATCGAAGCGAGCGCCGCCGGGTCGAACAGCCCGCGCCCTAAACGGTGATCTTTCTCGGCCTGCGCGGAGGGGAAACGGCCCTCATCGGCGCCATACTCGGTAAAATGCGATGCGGCCGACGCCAACCCGCCGCCCTGCACTGCCGCGGCCACGTCGGGATAGGCCGCGAGATACCAGGCCGCGTCGAACTTGTAGGCCTTCTCCAGCGCCGTCAAATCAAGCCCCTCTCACGAAGCCACGAACCCACTCCGCGGTGCGGCTTATACCCTCGTCCCAATTCATGCGCGGCCGCCAGCCGAGTTCCCGCGCTGCCCGCCCGGTGTCAAGCACGTTGGCCGAAACGTCCGCGCGGCGGCCCGGCTGGAAGACGGGTGGCAGAAGCTCGCGGCCCAGGACGGCGCCGATCCCCTCCAGCACCGCGAGCACCGAACGTCCCTGGCCGGAGCCGATGTTGAACACCCGGTGCGGTCCCTCGTAGAGCGCGGCCGAGACCATCGCGTCGGCCACGTCGCCGACATAGAGGTAGTCGCGCACGACCTGCCCATCGCCCCAGATTTCCGCCGGCCGCCCGGCCAAGACGGTCTCGATCAGCGCCGGAACGAGGCCTTGCCGGCGGAACGGGCTCTGATACGGGCCGAACGGGTTGCCCACGCGCAGGATCACCGGCCGCGCGCCGCCCAGCCGGGCATACAGACGCAGGTATTTCTCCACCATCAGCTTGTTGATGCCGTAGGCGGAGATCGGCTCGGTCGGCGCGTCTTCTGGGATCGGGATGGCGGCGGGCACGCCATAAACGGCGCCGCCCGAAGAGATGAACACGATGGTCCGGACCCCGGCAGCGCGGCACAGCTCGGCCATTTGGATCGAGGCGATCGTGTTCACCTGCAGATCGGCGATCGGGTCCTTGTTGGAGACCTCCGGGTTGGTGCCGCCGAGCAGGTGGAACACGATCTCCGCCCCATCCATGGCGACGGCGAGGGCGGCCCGATCGGTGAACTCGCCGGCGGTGAAGCGCATCGGCGGCAGCTGAGCGAAGGCCGGGCGGCGGCCGAAGCCGTGCACGAGCGCGCCGGCGTGGACTAGCGCGTGGCAGAGATGGCTGCCGATGAAGCCGCCGGCGCCCAGCACCAGGCAGCGCACACCTTGTAGACCAGTCAAAGGCGGCGCTCGAGCACTGCGGCCATTCCGCCCACCATGCGCTCGAATGTGAAAGCGGCAGCCGCCTTGCGGCCGCCCTCGGCCACGCGGCGGCGGAGCGCGCCATCCTGCGCGAGCCGGGTGATGCACGCCGCCAAGCCTGGCGCATCGCCCTTGATGAACAGCAAGCCACTCTCGCCGTCGGTCACGATCTCCGGGTTGCCGCCGACGCGGCTCGCCACCGTCGGGATGCCGAGCGCCAGCGCGTGGATCAGCGTCAGCGAGAACGGCTCGTAGAGCGACGGGAACAGATAAATATCATGCGCCGCGAACAGGGCAGGGAGCTCGGCCTCCGGCACCGAAGGGCGGAGCGCGATCCGGTCCGCGCAACCGCTCGATTCAGTCAGCGCGCGCAGCCGCTCCATGAACGCCGCATCCTGCATGTCGCCCAGCAACGTCAATTCGACCCGCAGCTCGCCGAGATCCAGGTGCTGCAGGGCACGGACGCAGGTATCGGGCCCCTTCAAATCCACCATCCTGCCGGCAAAGAGCAAACGCAGCACGCCGGGTGCTACGAGGTTCGCACGGTCCGGCCGGGGCGCGCGGTCGTAGCCCGTCTGGTGCACGCCATTATGGATGACTTCGTGGACGGGGAATTGCAGCCCGCCCGCGGCATAGAGGCCGCGGACGAAGCCGGAACCGAAGATCGCTTCGAGACCTAGCGGCCGGCCCAGCTTGTGGGCGAGCAGGCGTTTCGGCCAGGGCAGGGCCGGGCGGACCGGCGGCAGCGTGAAAGGCTCGTCGCCAAGCACGTGCCGGTGCCAAAATTCCGTCCAGAATTGCGGATTGCGCATGTTGAGCAGCCAGTTATCGGTCAGCATGACGACTGTGCGGACTCGGCTGGCCTCCAACAGGTCGAGCAGGCTCGCGTCCAGGAAGAACAGGTTCCAGGAAAACACCGCGTCCGGTTTGACCTCGGCCAGCGTCCGCTCCAGCAAGGCACGGTTTTGCCAATTGACAGCTTCGCGGTCGCCGGTGAACGGCGCGTAGATGCTGTCCCCGGTGAGAAGCTGCCATTCGCGCAGGATACGCTGGCCCGGGAAGTCGGCGACTTGGCTGCCGTAATTGCTCGTCAGCACGGTGATATCATGGCCGCGGGCCGCCAGCGCCGAGGTGACGTCGAAGCACAACCGCTCGTATCCGCCGACGACATTAGGCGGGTACAGGTTGGAGAGGATCAGCAGCTTCAAAACTGGTCGGCCAATTCTTTGCGGAAGCCGGCATCATCGAGAAGCTGGCTGCGATCCAGCGTGG
Organism: Acetobacteraceae bacterium; assembly: GCA_965276815.1. GTDB lineage: Bacteria > Pseudomonadota > Alphaproteobacteria > Acetobacterales > Acetobacteraceae > JAVVHH01. The sequence goes on from CBDIBE010000010.1 coordinate 164,742, forward strand.
GCGCACCTTCCCGCCGCAAATACGCCATCACCAGGGTGACCGCCCGGTCCAGCTCGTGCCGGCGCAGCACGGACGCAGAAGCGGCCGCCTGCCGCCAGTCGATCGGTGCAGCGCCGTGCCTGTCCCACAGCGCGGTGAGCCAAGCCCCGGCAACGATCGCCCACTCCTCGCGGACCCGGCGGTGATCCTCGCTGATCGTGTTCGACGCGTGCATCCGGTAGCGCATCAGCGGCGCTTCCACGCGGACCATGCGGTGCCCCAAGGCGAGCGCGCGGAGCATCCAGTCCAAATCATGCGCGTAGCGCAGCGCGGCAAACGGGCCCACCGCGTCCCAGCAGGTGCGGCGGACCAGCAAGTTGGACGTCGTCATGACGAAATTGCCGTTCAGCAGTGCCACGCCGAGTTCGGCGCCCTCGGTGTGGAACTGCAGGGCGGCGCGCTGCCAGTCGTTGTCGACGGGCTGACCGGCGCCGTCCATGAAGTCGAGGCCGGAGACGGCGAAGCCGGCCGAGGGCTCGGCATCCAGCGCGGCGGCAAGGGCGGCGAGCCGGCCAGGCGACCAGGCGTCATCGGAGTTGAGGATCGCCAACAGCTCCCCGTCACACTCGGCGAGCGCGCGCGCGAGCGCGGCATGGGCGCCGCGGTTCTCCTGGCGGATCAGCCGGATACGCTCGTCGGCTTGGGCCAGTTGCGCCACGGCGTCCGCGCCGCCATCACGCGAGCCGTCATCGACGACGACGACCTCACGGACGATCGTGCCCTGGGCGAGCACGCTCCGCAGCGCGTCCGCCACGTAAGATTCGTGGTTGTACAGCGGTATCGCAACGGATACGCGCGGCTTCTGCTCCGCCCGCCGCGAAGGCAAGACCCGGCGCAGCAAGGAGAGCGCCACGTCAGAGAGACCTTGCGGCCAGGCGCTGGGTCAGGCCGAGCGCCACGCGCGTCTGCATCGGGGCGGGATCGTTGCGGACAGGGATGGCGCCTGGCCCGGTCAGCATAATCCCGCGTTCGGCAACGAACCGGCTGAGATCCGCCGGCGTGGCGAGAGCGGCCACCTTGGAATCGTCATGCATCAGCGCCGGGGCAGCGACCTTGATCCAGGTATAACCGCTTTTCTCGCACGCGTAGAAGTACAGCCGCTCGATCGCGTGCGCCGGCGTGGAGTCAAGTTGCGCGCCCTCCTGCGGGAAGTCCTCGAAGCTCAGCCCGAGCCCGAGCAGCGATTGCAACGCCGCCGGCCGCGCCCAGAACATCGAGCCCGAGGGAAAATCCAGCGCTCGGCGCGGCGACAGCGACAGCCCCATGCGTTCGGCAATCCCCGAGGCGGTGAGGAAATTGCCGTTCCAGCCAAGCCAGCGCCGCACCCCCTCGTAGTGCTGCGGCGCCACCATGCCGAGATCGGGCAACTGGGCGAACGCGTCGCCGATCGAGCGGACGATCGCCGGCGACCCCAGAAGCGTCTCGAACAGATAGCTCCGCCATGGCGCCAGGAAAGCGGCATGGGTGGAGGTCTTGGAGTGCAGGTGCAGAATCAGCTCGTAGCGGTCATGCACTTCGGCGAACCCGACGAGCTTGGGCGCGACGTCACGGCCACGATTGGGGACGACGCGCACGGTGACCTCGCCGGCCGCGTAGCCTGCGAACTCGGTCCGCAGCAGCGAGGCCTTGTCCTCCGTGTCGGTGGAAATAAAGAGGTCCGCCTGCGGGATATGGTTCAGGTAATAGCGGAGCTCCCGGGCAACGCTCGTGTGAAACAAATGACAGATGACGCCGACGCGCGGCATCGGTGCTTCAGGCGGGAAGCCGAACGGGATTTCGGCCGCCCAATCGGTTTCCGCGGGCCGGCTCGTGTTCGGCTCCGGATCGTCGCGGAGCGGCGCTGGGCGCGCCGGCGGAGTCTGCTCGGCCCGGCGATGCACGATCGGGATTGCCGCGACGAGCTCGCGGACGGTCTGCCGGAACCGCTCGTGCGACGTGTCCTGCTTCACTCGGGCGAGCGCTGCGGCGCGGATCTGCTCCCAGAGCTTCTGGTCCTGGTACAGCCGGGCCACGGCGCGGGCGAATGAATGCGGATCGTCGGCAACGAGGAGTTCATCGCCGTCGCGCCAGCCAAGCTGACCGGCGATGAGCCCGGTCACCACCATGGGAACGCCCAGGGCAGCCGCTTGCAGCGCCTTGAGCGGGATGCCGGCGGCAAACCGGGTCGGCACGACGAAGACGCGGGCGCTGGCCAGCGCCGGGCCGACCTCATCGACCACGCCGGCCAGATCGAGGGCGGAGTCGCCGAGCTTGCGCACACCGGGTCCGTCGACTTTGCCGATCACCTTCAGCCGGATCTCGGCATCGCCCAGCTCCTCGCGGAGCGGGGGCAGGATCTCTTGCGCGAACCAGCGCACCGCATCGGCGTTCGGCGCGTAATCGTCCTGGATCGTGCCGACAAAGGCGATCTCGGTCCGCGCGGCCGGATCGTTCTCCGTGGGCGTCTCGTCGAGCGCGTGGCTGAGTATCCGGACGTCGCGGGCGCCGTAATCCTCGAGCGTCGCCTGCTCCTGCGCCGCCACCGACATCACGGAATCAGCCAGGCGCGTGAGGACGACCTCGTTCGCCAAGAGCTGATGCCGCTCGGTCTCGGAAATCACGGCGCCTTCCATCTCGCGACGAAGCAGCTCGCGCCCGGTGAACAACGCTTCCGCGTCGTAGAAGATCTTGCCGCCGCCCAATAAATGCCGCTCCGGCCCGACCGCGTCGAGGAAGGCGCGCATGTTGGGCGGCCGGCAAACCAGGAAGGCGTCGAATTGTCCCTGCCGGGCCGACAAGTAGTCCTTGATCTGGGTTTGGTCGGCGTGCAGCAGGACTTCGATCCGCTTGTCGAGCACGCGATGGACGCCGGACCAATCCTCCTTATGGCGATACATCGGGAACAACGTGACGTCGGCGCCGACTTCGAGCAGCTCATGCAACAGCAGGTTGGCCCGCGGATAGCCGGCGCCCAGTTCAGGCTTCGGTACCCGGTCTTCGAGGACGAGAACCCGGGGGCGCGTGCTGCGGCCGGCCCGCGCGGCGAGCACGTTGGCGGGGCTCGGCATGAACTGCCCTTGCAGCCACTCCGCATGCCTTGCCTTGAACACCGAATGGTTCAAGGCCTGCAGGCGCAGCGCCTCACCGGCCGCGGACGCGCTGCCGAATTCATAGTGCAGGATCACCGCGTCGGGGTCGTAGACGACGCGAAGGCCCCGCTTCCACAGGCGGACGCAGTAATCGGTCTCTTCGTAATAGGCGGGGGCGAAGGCTTCGTCGAAGCCGCCCAGGTCGCGCCAGGTTTCGGCGCGGGTGAGCAGGAAGGCGCCGGAACAGTAGTCGACGTCGCGCTGGAACATGACGTCGGGGCTGGCCGGGTCGTCGCCCCGGGCGTAACCGGAACAGGCGCCGTCCTGCCAAATGATCGAGCCGGCTTCCTGCAGCGTGCCATCCGGCAGGATGATCCGGCCGCCAACCGCGCCGATATCGTCCGCGGCCTCCAGCGTGGCCAAGGCGGCGGCGAGGCTGCCAGGCAGCAATTGCGCGTCGTTGTTCAGCAGCAGCAGCGTGCGACCGCGCGCTTCCCGCGCCGCAAGGTTCACCGCCTTGAGGAAATGCAGGTTGGCATCGTTGCGGAGCAGCACGGCGCCCTGGAGCTTGTCGAGCAGTGCGGGGGTCTGATCGGTCGAAGCGTTGTCGGCGATCAGCACCTCGACGCCGAAAGCGGCCCCGGCCAGCGTCTGCGCGATCGATTCGAGGCACGCGAAGGTCAGTTCTGCCTGGTTGAACAGCACGAGAATGATAGAGACGTCCGGCGCCTCCGACTGCGGCACGCGCAGCGGCGTCGGGCCGTCCAGGAAGGCGGCAAGCCGCGCACGCAGCACGGTGCGCAGCGCCTGCTTGAGCGAGGTCGGCGCGGTGACGCCGGCCTCGGCCGCCGTTTGGCTGTCGGCGGGCGGTGCCTCGGGGAGGGCTGGCGGCTGGGTCAGCGGCGGCGGCAGCAGTTCCGGCCCCAACGGCGGCGCGGCGCCCCGTTTCAGCAACCCCACGGCCAGCCGGAGCGGTTTCGTGACCTTCCAGGAGGTCGAGCTGGTGAAGGCGTTGATGATTTCCGTGGCGGTCGCCCGAACCCCGGCCGCCTCCGCCACGAGACTGTCTTGCCGGTGCTTGCGGTCGGCGTTGATCCCCCGGATCGCCTCTTCGTAACCCGCCTGCATCTCGGCGCGGAGCCGCCGCTCCTCGCTGGCCATCCAGCGCTCATGCTTGACATCATGCAGAAGCTGGCCGGCGAGAGCGTCCCGCGAATCGATGATTTGGTCCCGCAGCGCGATCGCTTCCGCCCGCCCCGCGACGATCTGCCTGAGCGCGTTGATCGTCGACTGCTTGGCGGCGTTGACGTCGCGTTGGCCGGCGAGGAGGCCTTGCTGCCAGGCGACGGCGTCCTGGTGCGCCTGCTCCCGCGTGGCGTTTGCCCGGGCCAGGCCCTCCTCGCGCGCGGTGCCCGCCACCGCGGCTTCGTGCGCTCGCGCAGCGCTCGCCTCGGCGGCGATCACGCGTTCGCGCAGCGCGCCGACCTCGACCTGGCGCTGGAAGGCCTCGCCTCGGGCCGCGATCCGTCCCCGGAACGCGCCGCCCGCGTAGCGGTCCATGGCAAAGAGCGCGTGCACCGCCGGCGGCAGCTCGTTGCCGACCCCGAGGACTCCGAGCCCGTTGGAATGGTTGAACTCGAACGAGGGGTGCTCGCGGCTGATGTCCGCCCAGAAGCGCCAGACGCCGAAATCCCGCTCACGCACGTTGGTATCGTGGAACAGCACCACGGCGCGGGGCGACAGTGCCGGGCGCCAGGTCTCGTAATCGTGGCGGACGGCGTCATAGCTGTGCATGCCGTCGATGTGCAGCAGGTCGATCGACGCGTCGGCGAAATACCGGCGCGCTTCGTCGAAGGTGGAGCGGATCAGGGTCGAGAATTGGCGGAAATGCTGGCTGTTGAAGGCGACGACATCGGCATAGACTTCCTCGCCGTAACCGCCGGCGTGCTCGTCGCCGACCCAGGTATCCACCGCATAGGCCCGGCCGGGTGGCGCCAGGGCCGCCATGGCTTGGCAGAACGCGAAATAGGAGTTGCCGGAATGCGTGCCGAGCTCGACGAAGCTCGCCGGCCGCAATGCCTTGACCAGCCAAAAGGCGAAGGCCAGGTGGCCCGTCCACGGGTCGGGCGGCACCAGCCGCATCGGCTCCCAGGTGATCTCATCGCCGAGATCGACGCCGGGAATCATGTCGTGCATCGGGAAAGGCTCCTCAATTCGGACGCCCGGATAGCCGGTGCCGGGCCGCGAGGCCAGCGATGGCGGACCGATGACGCTGGCGTGCGGCGGCGGCCAGGCGGGTCAGCGTGTCGGCCGTCGCGCCACAAGCCAGCAGGATCGCCGGTCCGATTGCCGGCGACACGTAGATCATGACCATGGTCGCCGGCATGGACGTGGCGTCCAGCACTGCGAGCAGCAGAATTCGGCAGACGACCGTCCCCAGCAGCGCTAGCCAGAGCACGGTAATCGGCTTGAACTGGCGGGTGCGCAGATCGGTCGCCAGCAACACCAGCGCAAGCAGGGCTCCTAGCGGGACGAAAGCCGTCCCGAGCGGGCGCATGACGTTATAGACGGCCATCTCGGCGTTCCAGGCCGCCCCTCGCGGCGGCGGTTCGAGCGGCTGCACATCGTCAATGAACATCAATGTGCCGTCCGGACCAGCGACCGGCCCCATGGTGATAGCGCTCGCGCCGACCGAGACTTGCTTGCCGCCGATCAAGACCGGCAGCTCGCACGCGCCGTCCGTGCACGGGATCGGTCCCGAGAAGCGCATTGCCTCCCCCGAGCCGGCGCCGACAGCCTGGGCGACGTCCGGCGCCGGCGTCGCCTTGACGTTCGGGCCTAGCTCGGGCGTTGGCGACAGCTTGGCCTGTCGTGCGTAGAGCCAGCCGTTGAGGATTCCACCCCGGTTCGGATCCAGGGTGACCGGCCTGGTCCAGGGACCCAGCGCGACCCGGCGATAGACGGGGAAGATGCCTGGCACATCATCGCTCGGCGGATCGGCCGCAAATTCGCCGCCCAGCTCGGCCGTGTTCACAGCGAGCTGCGCGGCGCTGCGCATGATCCCTGGGGCATATTCGGCGGTCAGTGGCGGCAAAAAGCCGCTGCGCGGCGGCCCGCAGCGGAGCGTGCCGGATGCACAGGCCGCGTTCACCTCTGCGGCGAGCCGCCGGTAGAAGCGCATGGCCGCGCCCGCCGAGCTATATTCGCCGATCGAGGCCACAGCGTCGCGCAGCGCCCACATGAACCAGCCCGACTGCATGTCGTCGCATGACGGGATCGCATGGACGGCGCAGCCGATACGCTGCCACGACTGGCCGTCCGCGCCCTCGAGCGAGGCGGCCAGTTCGCGGGCCACCGGGCTCGCGGCGTAGATCTGCGCACGGGCGGCGCGCGGCACTGGAATATAGGGCCGCGGGTCGCCGGCCTGAACGCGGGTGAGCGCACCGTAGGCGTCTTTGAACGGCGCGGCGCGAAACTCGTTGGTCTCGAAGGCGCCGTAGACGTAGTAGTCCATCGCGGCGTCGGCCAGGTCGAGCGCGGCAAATACGATAAGCGGCACCGCAAGCGACACGGCCATCGCGCGTCTCGAGCGATCCAGCCAGGCGCGGCCGAGCCCGAACAGGGCGAGCAAGGCGAGGGGCGGCACCAGCCAGAGCCCTTCCTCGCGCGTCAGCCAGAACCAGGCAAACACGGCACCCAGCATCGCGCCGGTGGCGAACGATCTCCACTTCGACAACTTCACAAGCGTCAACAGCGCCGCGAGGCCCAGGACGACGCAGGTCTGGCCGAGGTAGAGGTGCTCCCGCACCACCGGCGAGAGGGCTGCGCTCCAGAACACCGGATTGAGCGCGGCCGCGCCGAACATAATCGTCGCGAGCCAGCGCCGCTCCGTGACCCGGCCAGCCACGATCGCAATCAGCCAGCAGCCGATCAGGTAGACGGACTGCTCGGCCAGCCGCAGCGGCAAGTGCAATGCCGAGGTGGCGGCCAGGAACATTGAAAAACCCGGCCCTTTGGCGAGCGTCAGCTTGTCAAAGGAGCCAAGCCAGTGGCCATCGCGCAAGGCGTTGGCGAGCCGCACGAAGAGCAGGTCGTCCCATTCGGCATTGCGGAACTGCATCCGTCGCCCGGACTCCAGAAAGAGGCTGACCAGCGCCAGGAAGCAGTCGGCACCGGCCCAAGCCCAGGCGAAATGCCGCCTCGCCCATCCGCCGTCGAGTTGAGCCTCCCGTCGCGTCACCTGATTGCCTTGGACTTCACAGACCGATGGCACGGAGCAGGCGGTCCAGCTGCACCTCCCATGCTGGCAGGCTTAGCCGCTGCTGTGCATAGGCCAATGCCGCCGCGCTGGCGGTTTGCCAGAGCGCGGCATCCGTATGCAACCGGATGAGCGCCGTGGCCAGGCCCGCCGGGTCGGCGGCGACCAGCACACCGTCCTGCTCGCCGATCCGCATGCCCTCGGTCGCGATGGGCGTGGCTGCGCATGGCACGCCCATGGCGAGGCTGGAGGCGACTTTGCCCTTTGCGCCGGCCCCGTACCGTAGGGGGGCCACGGTCGCGCGCAGCCGCTCGAACCACGGACTGATGTCTGGAACATGGCCGAGAACATCGACGCCATTGCGGCCGAACTCTGCAGGTGCGTCGGTGCCGGCGATGCTCATGCGCGCCTCGGGCAGGTCGCGTGTGACCAACGGCCAAGTCTCGTCGAGAAACCAGCGGACCGCGTCGGTATTGGGGGCGTGCGCGAAGTTGCCGATGAAGCCGAATCCGGCACGCTCGGCAAATCCAGTGCGCGGCGGCGAGACTGTGCGGGCCAGCGGCAATACGGCGACGCGGCTTTCCGGCAGGTCGGCGGCGAGCAGCGCCGCCTCCGATTCGGAGACGACGATGGTCGCGTCGCATGAGCGGATCACATGCTGCTCGTGGGCGCGCAGTATGTCGCCCATCGCGGCCAGCTCGGCATCCCCCGTCGCCTCGGCACGCCGCATCTCGCGGACCCAACTGAGGTCGATCGAGTTGAACACTAGCCGCGCCTTGGTGCAGACACGCTCCACCTGTTCGAGAAACGCGCCGCCGCAGAACGCCCGGCACAACACGCAAAGATCGACCGTATGCCCCCATTCCTCCAGCCAGGTCTCCACCGACTCGGCGTCCGCCGGGCCGAGGCAGCGCACGCCTTGCGCTTCCAGCAGGTCTCGTGCGGTTTGTACGCCGTCGTGCTGCTTGGCGGCCGCAAGCAGGACGGAAAAGCCTAGCCGATCGAGGGCTTGCACGAGATTGACGATATCGATCGATCCGGAGTCACGGTCCGGCTGCGGCCAGTTATGGTCGATGACGAGGGCCAGTCCCCGGCCCGGCGCTTCATGCAGGCCCGCTTGCGGCGGCCGCTCTAGCCGGGCACCGCGAACGCGCCGCATGATCCGCCGGAACGGGGTGCGCTCCAGCCCGCGCACGCGCTGCCGCAGCCACGCCAACTCCGCCGCTGCCGCCGCGAGCCGTGCCCGGTCGCGCCGCGCCTGCGCGGCATCTGGCCCTTCGGTCATGCCGCGCCATCCCCGGCAGTCAGTGGGTACCCGTAACGCTTGCTGACGTCTTGCAAGTATCGACCGACAACAAACTGATTGTCTGAGGTAGCGCCGCGCGCGCACACACCGCGCGGCTTAAGTAAATTCTTATCCACACATGCCTCTATTGCGCCAGTTGCTCTCTGGCGAGCGCGACTTGATGGCTGCGTACTGAGGTCGTCGGGGAGGAGGTGTCGGCTGGATCGATTTATACATCGCCAGCTTGCATTGGATGAAGCGGCGGCGCTGCAACCGATTCTGAAGGTCTCAACATAGAACCGGCTATCGCGCCGGCCAGCTTTCGGCGCAAGATCAAGCTGGGTAACAGTGCATGTCTGACCCGGTCTTGTGGCCGCAATGCCGCACCACAATGGATCGCTTGGGAAGGGCGCTGCCGTGGGCCGGTCCGTCGAATACCATGCATCCCAACACCATCACAGGAAGCGAGCGATGTCCGATTTTCGGCCGAAATTCATCACCTTCGACTGTTACGGGACGCTGACCCGGTTCCAGATGGGTGAGATGACGAGGGAGATCTTCGCCAAGCGGCTTCCGGCCGAGCCGATGGAGAAGTTCATCGAGGACTTTTCCGCCTATCGCTTCGACGAGGTCCTAGGCGCCTGGAAGCCCTATGCTGACGTGATCAAGCAGGCGCTGGCAAGGACATGCCGGAAATACGGCATCGAATATGTCGACGCCGATGGGCAAAGCTATTACGATGCAATACCGACCTGGGGTCCGCATGCCGACGTGCGGGAGACGCTGGCGCGCATTGGCGCACGTTATCGGCTGGTGATCCTCTCCAACGCGTCGAACAACCAGATCCAGAGCAATGTTGAGAAGCTCGGGGCGCCGTTCCACGCCGTCTATACGGCCGAGCAAGCGCAATCCTATAAGCCGCGGATGCAGGGGTTCGAGTATATGCTCGATCAGCTCGGGGCGCGGCCCGAGGAGTGCATGCATGTCTCGTCAAGCATGCGTTATGACCACATGACGGCGTATGATCTCGGCTACGCGCGGCGCGTGCTGATCAATCGCGGCCACGGCGCGGCGGTCCCTGCCTACATCACGCACGAGGTGCAGGATGTCGGCGGCCTCGCCGGGCTGCTCGGAGTCTGAGCGCGGCTCGGGAGGGATGGCTTAACTGGCCCGTGCGGCGAGCCGGTTTTGGTAGATGCGCAGCTGCGCGACTGCCGCCTCCAGAAGCGGCGTCGGCAGATCGAGCAGGCGGGCGCGGTGCTGCATATCGGCAAGGATGTTCTCGACCTCCACCGGCCCATTGCCCTGCATGTCGCGGTACATCGACGACGCGAAGCCGGAGCCTTTGGCCGTCATCATGCTGCGCGCCCGCGCCGTGAACGCGTCGCGCGGCGGATAGCCTGACCCGGCGGCGACGGATGTGCCCTCAGCAAGGAACCGCAAGGCGAGGTCCGCGCCGCCGGGGACCGCTTCGATCTCGCCGACATTGCCGCGCAACAGGCAGGTGATGCCGCCCGCGGTGGACAGCATCACCCATTTCTCCCACATTTCCTGCATTATTTTGTCGGAAAGGCGGGCCTTGAAGCCGGCATCCTGCAGCGTCGCGTCCAGCGCCTGCACGCGTTCCGACAGGCTGCCGTCGCGCTCTCCATAGGCGAGTTCCTGCATCTCGGCGAGCTGGACGATGCGGCCTTGTTCGTCGAGCGTCGTGGCGACGATGCACACGCCACCGAGGACTGGCGTTTCGCCGAACCGCTCGATCAGCAGGTCGACATGCCGCATGCCGTTGAGCAGCGGCATGATCATGGTGCTGGCGCCGATGGCGGGCGCGAGGTCGGCCAGCGCCTGCTCGAGCGCGTAGGCCTTCACCGCCAGGATCACCACGTCGACTGGCGCTGACGCCTCGCCGGTGAGCAGGAGTTGCGGGGAGACAGTGAAGTCGCCGTGCGGGCTGACGATACGCAAACCGTCGCGGCGGAGTTGCGTGGCGCGGCCAGGCCGCACCAGGAATGTCACGTCCTTGCCGGCCTGCGCCAGACGGCCGCCGAAATATCCGCCCGTCGCGCCTGCGCCGGCCACCAGAATCCGCATGGGTCCGCTTCCTTTCAATGCTTGGGCCGAACCGGCCGAATGAGCCACAACGTGGGGATCAATCCTAGCGCGGTGATTGCGGCCATGATCCACCAGCCGCGGTGATACGCCGCGACCCGCGCCGCCGGCGAGGCGGGCGACGCGACGACCGCGACGAAGATCGCCACGCCCATCGCGATCGCTGCCTGCCGGATCATGTTGATCACGCCGGACCCGGTCGCGAAAGAGGACGGCGGCAGCGACGAGGCGCTGATGCCGAGGAGCGTGGGGTAGGTGAGGCCGACACCGATCCCCGTCGGCACCATGCCCAGGATGACCAGCGCCATGCTCGGCTCGGGCCCGATGCAGCCGGCCCAGATGCTCAGCCCTGCGCTGAAGAGCAGGATGCCGACGGTGACGACGGGGGCGGAGCCAAAGCGCTTGATCAACCGTCCCGACAGCAGGAGCGACGTGGTCGGCACCAGGAGCGGACCGGGCGCGATTGCGAACCCGGTCTGCAGCGCCGACCATCCCCAAACGTCCTGCTCCCACACCGCGATGGAGAACAGCATGGCGCCGAAGGCGATGGAATACGGCGCCATCACCAACGCCGCGCCGGTGAACTGCCGCACGCGGAACAGCGCGGGATCGATGAACGGATTGCCGGACCGGAAGCAGTGCCGGACGAACAGGGCCAAGCTGAGGATCGAGGCGGCGACGCTCAGGCCGATCCCCGGCGACTGCCATCCCCAATCGTTCTCCTTGACGATCGCGAGCGTTATGGCGGCGATCCCGATGGTGACCAGCAGGGCGGCCCAAAAGCTCGGCCGCGGCGCGTCATGGCCCGGCACCACGGGCAGCATGCGCCAGCCGACCACCATGGCGACCAGGCCGATCGGGACGTTGACGAGGAAGATCCAGCGCCAGCTTGCGGCGAGCAGCACGCCGCCGACGAGCGGCCCGAGTGCGGCAGCAAAGCCGCCGATCGCCGCCCAAGTCCGCACCGCGCCGGCGCGCCGATCCGGCGGGAACGATGCGAGTAGGAGGCCGAGCGAGGTGGGGGTCATCAACGCCGCCCCCGCGGCCTGGACCACGCGGCAAGCCACGAGCACTTCGACGCTGTTGGCCGCCGCGCAAGCGGCCGATGCGGCGGTGAACAGCGCGACGCCGAGCAGGAAGCTGCGGTCGCGGCGGTGCCGCTCGGCCAGGCGGCCGAAGAACACCAGCAGTGCTGCGTAGGCGATGGCGTAGCCATTCAGGATCCAGGAGAGATCCTGGAGCGAGGCACTGCTGAAGTCGCGGGCAATGTTGGGCAGGCCGACATTGACGATGAACAAGTCCAGATTGGCGAGTACGATGCCGACGCAGACGATCGCCAGCACCTGGGCTGGCGAAGTCGGCGCGCGGCTACGCCTGTCGGACACCACTCTTTTGAAGCCTGCCGCCAAAATCGGAGGCTCGGCGAGAGGAAGCTGTTCCATGACCACCTGACTGTATAAGGGGAACGCTAGGCGATTGCCTTGACCAGGCTGGCGAGGTTGGTCTGCCGGAGCATCTTCTCGACCGCAGCTTCGGCAGCGCCGAAAATTGGGCCGAGCAGGTCCTTCATCTGGCGGTCGACAGGACAGTTCGGATTGCCCTGGGGCCGCAGGGCAAAGATCTCGGTCTCGGGCTCGACCGCCCGATAGATCTGGTCCAGCGTGATTTGGCTGGGCGGGCGGCCGAGTTGCACGCCGCCATCCTTGCCCGGGCGGAGCTCGACCAACCCCTCCTGCTCCAAGCATTTCAGCAGCCGGCGCACGACGACCGGGTTCGTGCGCAAGCTCCGCGAGACGACTTCGGAGGTGGTGCCTTCGGGCCCTTTGAAGGCGATGACGCAGAGGATCTGGATGGCTGACGCCATACGGGTGTTCGCGGCCATAACAAAACACTACCAGTTATGTTTTGTTTGTCAAGCTCATCTGGCTCAACGTCATCATCCGCGCAGGCGGATGATCCACGCCTTTGCTTCGAACGGGCCGATTGGCGGGCGCGGGTCGAGACTGTTCGCCGCCTCGAAGGCCCGAGAACGATTACTCTACAACGATTACTCTACGCTCGGGCTGCCTGCGGTCGAGATGATCACCCGCCCGCCGCGCCGCTTCGTCGCATAGGAAAATGCCCACTGCGCGCTGACCAGGAAGCGATTGCGAAAGCCGATCAGGAAGAAGATGTGGGCGCCAGCCCAGGTCAGCCAGCCGGTGAACCCGGCAAGGTGCAGGTTGCCGAACTCGGCGATCGCGTTGCCGCGGCCAATGGCGGCCAACTGTCCGTAATCGGCATAGTGGAACGGTGTATTGCGTCCGCGCCCGCGCAAACGCCGCTTGATCGATCTTGCAACGAAACTCCCCTGCTGCTTGGCCACTGGAGCCAGCTCGGGGAGTGGCTTGCTGCCGCCGGTCATCAGCGCCGCGTCGCCGATGACGAAAATCTCCGGCCGTCCGGGAACTTGCAAGTCGGGACCGACGGCGACCTTGCCACGTTTCGCCGCGTCCAGGCCCAGCCACTCGGCAACCGGCGTCGCCTCGACGCCGGCTGTCCAGATCACCGTCCCTGCCGAAACAGTCTCGCCGCCCAGGACGACGTGGTCTGGCGCAATTTCGGTCACCCTCGTGTTCAACCGCACTTCGACGCCCATGCGCCGCAGGTCCTCCGTCGCGTGGGCGATGGAGTCCGCGGCAAAGCCGGCGAGCAGGGTGGGGCCGGCTTCCACCAGGAGGACGCGCGCATGCAAGTGCGGAGAGGACTGAAATTCGTGGCTCAGCATCTCCTGCGCCAGCTCGGCGATCGAGCCGGCCATCTCCACGCCGGTCGCCCCGCCGCCGACCAAAAGGAATGTCAGGGCGCGCGCCTGTTCGGCCGCATTCTCGGCGTCGGCCGCTTCCTCGAACGCAGTCAGGATCTTCGCGCGTAAGGCAAGCGCGTCATCCAGCGTCTTCAGCGGCAGCGCCGTTTCCCGCCACGACCCGTGCCCGAAATAGCTGGGCTGCGACCCGGTCGCCAGCACTAGCGTGTCATAGGGCACAACGCGATCCTCGCAATTGATCTGCTTGCGCACCGTGTCAACCCCGGTGACCCTCGCCATCAGCACCTCGACGCGCCGCTCGCCCGCGACGACGGCCCGCACAGGGCTTGCGATCTCATCCGGGGCGAGCGCACCCGTCGCCACCTGATAGAGCAGCGGCTGGAACAGATGATGGTTCTGCTCGTCGAGGAGCGTCACGCGAATGCCAGGCACGTGCATCAGGCCCTGCGCCGTCTGCAAGCCGCCGAACCCGGCCCCGACGATCACGACGTGATGGCTGCCGCGCTCCGCCCGTCGCTTGCGCGAAGGCGCCGGCCGGCTCGCGCGCACGAACAGGGCCACAGCGCCGACAAGCGCAATCGATACGATCAGCCCGGTGTGCCGCCCTCGAACCATCGACCTTATCCTATCATGAACCCAGAGGAGTGGGACGCGCCCTGGCGGCCGCGGTTCCCCGTCAGCCGCTCCCAATTGCCATGGGCGAACGCGGCTTTAAACGGCTTGGGCTTCGGGCCGGTTACCGTAAAATCGCCGTTGTCGGCTATCGCTGGCCGAGACTATCGCCTCAAGGGGAGAAAAGCATGCTTGCTGCGCGCGTCGTCAAGCTCGTGATGGTCGCCTCGCTTGCCCTGTTCGCCTTCTTCGCCACGTTCGACAACCTCACCGACTACGACACGAACTTCCAGTTCGTCCGGCACGTGCTCAGCATGGACACGACGTTCCCGGGCAACGGGCTCACTTACCGCGCGATCACCGACCCGATGCTCTGGCGCGTCGGCTATGCGGCGATCATTCTCGGCGAGGGACTGACGTGCGCCGCCTTCGCGGCCGCCACCTTCGAGCTCGCGTGCAATCTGCGCGCCGGCGCCGAACGGTTCCAGCGCGCCAAGCGGTTCGTGTTCGCGGGCGTCGGGCTCGGCTTTCTGGTCTGGTTTTTCGGCTTCATGGTGGTCGGCGGCGAATGGTTCGCCATGTGGCAATCACAACTTTGGAACGGCCAGCAGGCGGCATTCCGCTTCTACATGACGCAATTGGGGGTGCTGATCCTCGTTAGTCAGCAGGATCCGGTGTTGAGCGACCAGCGATAATACGGACGTCGGCGCTAAATTCGGAAGGCGTTCGGCTCGAACGTTAGTTGCTGCCGGCCTTCCTGCTGCTCTTGCTGCTCCCGCCGCTGCATGCCGCTTATAATCACGTCTGCCGCCGCGCTGCCTTCCTCGTAAACGCAGCCCCGTGTCATACAAGCGCCGGACGGAATCGGCGCGCATCCAGGGATCGCGAACGAGAACAAAGCAAGGCAAATGAAAGCATGGACGCGCATAGCAGATTATACCTGATTATCAGGTATGCGCGCTAGTCTGATCAAAGCGGTTGCAGCTGGGCCGTGCAGCGTGGCGGAGAGGGTGGGATTCGAACCCACGGTAGGGGTTAACCTACAACGGTTTTCGAGACCGCCACCTTAAGCCGCTCGGCCACCTCTCCGGGAGGCGGGGTTATACGGAATGCCTGCCGGGCTCGCAATATGGCGCTAGTGGCGGCCGGTGCGGCTTCCGCGATAGGCGGGAGACGTGCAGATTGGCACCCAGGGCAGCTTGCCGGCGACTTGTGTGTGGTCCTTGGGGACTATCGCAGCCGGGTCGTCCAGGCTCGAAATCGTGATGTCGAGCTCATCTGGGCAATGTCCGGTGATCACCGCGCCATCTCAGAATGCGACGAGGATCACCAGCCCGGCCAAGGCCGCGACGACCCAGCTCACCCGGTCGGTCAAAGCGAAGGTCGTCGGGTCGTCATGCAACTCGCCGCGGTTGGACAGCCACAGGACCCGGCTGATCCAGTAGACCAGCAGCGGGCAAATCAGCCACATCCGGTCGGGATGGGCGTAGAGCGGGCGCACGTCGGGGCTGGAGAGATACAGCGCGACCACCAGCACGGCGCCGTAGCCGGAGGCGGCGGCCAGCGGCAGCAGCACTTGCAAGTCCTCGACCCGATAGGAGCGGCCGATGACGTCCGTTTTGCCGGCGCCGCGCTTAGCCACCAGCTCGGAGCAGCGCTTGACCACGGCAAGGCTGAGGAAAAGGAATAGGCAGAACATCAACAGCCATGGCGTGCCGGCCACGTTGTCCGCAGCCAGGCCGCCATAGACGCGCAACGAGTAGAGGCCGCCCAGCACAACCACGTCGATCAGCGGCCGTCGTTTCAGCGTCAACGAGTAGGTCAGCGTGGTCACGATATAGATCAGCAGGACGCCGGTGAACTCTGCCGGCAGCGCGAAGGACAGCGCGAAGGCGGCTGTCGCTGCTATCGCGCCCATGAGGATCCCATGCGGGATGGGCAGCTTTGCTGCCGCGAACGGGCGGTGCATCTTGCGCGGGTGGTCGCGGTCGCCGGGCAGGTCCAGCAGATCGTTGATCACGTAGGCGCTGGAGGCGGCCAGGCAGAACGCGATGAAGCCCAGTGTGGTCGCCCACAGTGTCGCCAAGTCGAACCGGTGACCGGCCAGCATAGGCAAGAACAGCAGGACGTTCTTTGCCCATTGATGCGGTCGGAGCGCGCGGAGATAGCTCGTCGCTGCCGGCCTTGGCCGGGCCACGATTTCCGCCTCGGGGAAGGCGGCCTGCACGCGACTGGCGAACCCGTCATTATGGGCGACCACGAGCGTCTTGCGGGCCGTCTGCCAGACTGGCAGATCGACCGGCATGTCGCCGATATAGTCGTAGCCTTGGGCGCCGAAGGTCGCGAGCAGTTGCTCGGCCTTGGCCGGCCCGGCGAGGTTCTGGCCGGCTTCGGTCGCGAACACGCCTGCGATGCCGCCGATCCGTTCCGCCAGCGCACTCACGTAACGGTGATCGGAGGCCGAGGCCAGGTAGACCGGCCGCCCCTCAGCCTGCGCCTCGCGCACCAGCCGCAACACTTCCGGGCGCAGCGGCACGGTGGCGATGCCCGGCTCCACGTGGTCGGCGAGCCGCATCTTCAGCGCCGCCTTGCCCTGCCGCAGCCAAACCGGGAGGCAGTAAGCACGCCACGGGTATTGCGCTACGAATTGCAGGGCGGCCTCATGCAGCAGGTCGGTCGCGACGAGCGTGCCGTCCACGTCCACCACGAGCGGCGTGCCAGAAACTGCCGCAAATTCCGCCCGGGTCACACTCATCGAGTCATACTCATGCTGGGAGCCGCTCCACCATTTCGCGGGCGACGCGGACGCTCTCGGAGATACCGCGATCTTCGGGATAATAGAAGCAAGTGTCGGCGATTTGCAGCCCCTCGATCGGCGTCTGCACCGGTGGGATCATCGCCGCGAAACCCGGTGGGCACACGGGCTGCGCGTATTTCAGGCGGGCGACCGTGCTGTCGATCACGTCGTCCTCGGTCAGCGCCGGATTGATCCGCTGCAGATAGCCGAACGCCTCCTGCAGCAATTGCTGCGATGGCCAAGCAAACTTTGGATGTGTCACAGGCATGTAATACGGCACGAACACCACCGTATCAGGCATTGGCCGCAAATTCGAGAACTCGATGATCCCAGGAATCTCGATGTCAGGCTCGGCAATATTGACCCAGAAGTGCGGGGTGACCGATCGCTTCAGTTTGAACAGGAGACAGCATACGCCAATGTTTTGAATTGCATCATATTTCGCTTTCCAGTCGTCGGGCAGCTCCGGGACCGCGGCGGACACGAGCGGGGTCGGCATCGTCGAGATCACGGCGTCGGCGCCGATCACGCCTTGCTTGGTCTCAACGCCGGTTACGCGCCCGTCCTGGGTCTGCACCCGCACCGCGGGCGTCCCGAGGTGCAGGCGTCCGCCCTGGGCGCTTATCGCCGCGCACAGCGCATCGACCAGAGTCTGGCTGCCACCTTCGAGGTAACCCAGCTGTTCCTCGAACACGGACTTGCGGGAGCGGCCGATACGCTTGACCCGCGTCCAGATCCAGGCGGCGGAAACATCATCGGCATACTCATGAAATTTCAAATACAACAGTGGCTTCCACAACCGTCGGTAGACTTCCTCACCACCCCAGCGTGTGACCCACTCCTGCACGGTCTGGTTCTCAAGCGCGTCCCACCGCTCGCGCCGGACGGAGACGAAGGCGAGCAGTCCGTAACGAAGCCGGGCCAGCAAGCTGACTGCTGGAAACCGCAGCAGCGCGAGCGGGTTACCCCATTCGTGCAGGCCGCCATCGATGTAATAACCCATGGTTGTGGCGCGCCACCGCAGGCGATCGCGCAGGCCGAGCTCGTCGAGCAGCGCGAAGGTGGGCGCGTCGGATTTGCAGATGAAATGGTAGAAGCGTTCGATCGACAGGCCGGCGAAATCGAAGTGCGCGGCCATGCCGCCGGGTTCCGGCGCGGCTTCGACGACATCGACCGAATGCCCTGCTTTCACGGCGTGATACGCGGCGGCAAGCCCCATAGCGCCTGCGCCGATGACGACAACACGGCTCAAATCGTCCCCCGCAAGCCAAGCACCGGCGTGCCTTCCGGGTCAGACCCGGCCGGCTTGCCAGCGCGCACCTCATAAGGCAGTTGTCCGCCCGTGGATACACGCATCGTCATCACCGGGGCCGCCGGACTGCTCGGGCAGAACCTGATCCAGCGCCTGACCGCGCGCGGTTTTACGAATCTCGCGGCCATCGACAAGCACCAGGCGAACGTCGAGGTGCTCCGCGCCCATAACCCAGCTTTGACCATCGTCGAGACCGACCTGGCACACGCCGGGCCCTGGGAGGGCTTGATCGAGGGTTGCGAGGTGCTCGTCATCGGGCATGCGCAGATCGGCGGGGTCAACAAGGCCGAGTTCGTCCGCAACAATGTCGAGGCGACCGTGCGGCTGCTGGACGCGGCCAAGCGTCACAGCGTCGGTTACATCGTCCACATATCGTCCTCGGTCGTGAACTCGATGGCGGTGGACAACTACACAGAGACGAAGAAGGCGCAGGAGGCGCTGTTCGAGGCGGTCACGATCCCGCATATCGTGCTGCGGCCGACGCTGATGTTCGGCTGGTTCGACCGCAAGCATCTGGGCTGGCTCGCGCGCTTCATGCAGAAGGCGCCCGTCTTCCCCATCCCGGGCTCCGGGCGCTACCTGCGGCAGCCGCTCTATATCGGCGATTTCTGCGACATCATCATTTCGGCGATCGAGAACCGCAGGACCGGCACGTTCGACATCTCCGGTCAGGAGCGCATCGAGTATATCGACCTGATCCGGGCGCTGAAGCAGGCGACCGGGAGCAAGGCCCGGATACAACGGATCCCGTATGGCGCCTTCTGGGCCCTGCTCGCGGTCTACGCGAAGTTCGACGCCAATCCGCCATTCACCACCAAGCAGCTCGAGGCGCTAGTCACGCCGGATGTGTTCGACGTGATCGACTGGCCCGGCATCTTCAGCGTCCGCTCCACATCTCTGGAATCAGCGCTGGAGGAAACATTTCGGCATCCGGTATATTCGCAAGTGGCTCTCACTTTCTGAAGGCTTGGATATGGAAGACGTGTTGGAGGTCGAGAGTTCGACGGAAACGAAGCGGTTCGTCAGCTTCGTCGCCACCGGCGGCATAGCCGCCGCCGCGAATATCGGCATGCGCTACGTGCTCTCGCTATTCGTCAACTACGAAGTCGCGGTCGCCCTGGCCTACCTGGTGGGCATGACGGTCGCGTTCGTGCTGGCGCGGCAATTCGTGTTCTCGGCGAGCGGCCGGGGTGCCGCGACCGAGTACGGACGCTTTGCGTTGGTCAATGTCGCCTCGTTCCTGCAGGTCTGGGTCGTCAGCGTCGGGCTGGCGCGGGTCGTGTTCCCATCGGCGCATTTCGAATGGCATGCCGACGACATCGCGCACGTGATCGGCGTCGCCAGCCCGATCCTGCTCAGCTATTACCTGCACAAGCACTTCTCCTTCGGCCGGCGGTAGTTGGTGCAGCCCCAGAGACTATCGGGCTGGGGCCGCTATCCGGTCCTGGAGTGCCAGGTGGCCGAGCCGCGCAATGTGGCGGAGACGGCCGGCCTGACATTCGGCGCACCCGCCATCGCCCGCGGCAACGGCCGGTCGTATGGCGATTCGAGCCTGGCGCCGGACGGGACCGTGGTGACCCGGCAGCTCGACCGCATGCTCGTCTTCGACCCGGCGACCGGCCGCTTCACCTGCGAGGCCGGCGTATTGCTCGCCGACATTATCGCCGCTTTCGTGCCGCGCGGCTGGTTCCCGCCGGTCACGCCGGGGACCAAGTTCGTCACCGTCGGCGGCATGATCGCAGCCGACGTGCACGGCAAGAACCATCATGGCGCCGGGTCATTCGGCGATCACGTGCTGTGGCTCGACCTCGCGCTCGGTGACGGCACGGTGCTGCGCTGCTCGCGCTCCGAGCACCCGGATTTGTTCGCGGCGACGGTCGGCGGGATGGGGCTGACCGGGGTCATCCTGGCCGCCAGCTTCACCTTGCTCAAGATCGGCTCAGCCTTTATTGCGCAGACCACCGAGCGGGCGCCGGCCCTCGGCCGGGCGTTCGAAGTGTTCGACGCGTCACAGGGGGCGACCTATTCTGTGGCCTGGGTGGACTGCCTGGCGACCGGCGCCGATCTCGGGCGATCCGTGGTGTTTCTGGGCGAACACGCGGCACCGGAGCAGTTGCCGGCGGCCGCGCGCAGTGACCCGTTCCGCCTTGCTGTGCGCAAGGCCAAGCCGGTGCCGTTCGACTTTCCGCAGATCGCGCTCAACCGGCTCTCAGTGCGGGCCTTCAACACGCTGTATTACCGGCGGCAACAGCCGGGGCAGGCGATCGTCGAGCTGGACCCGTATTTCTATCCGCTCGACGCGCTGCTGGAGTGGAACCGCATCTACGGCAGAAGCGGGTTCGTACAATACCAGTGCGTGCTGCCGCTCGAGGCGAGCCGGCAAGGCCTGACCGAACTGCTCGGGGCGGCGGCGCGCGACGGCAATGCCTCGTTCCTGGCGGTGCTGAAGCGGATGGGGCGCCAATCCTTCGGCCTGCTCTCGTTTCCGATGGAAGGCTACACGCTCGCGCTCGACTTCCCGGTGAGTGCCACGACGATGCGGCTGCTCGACCGGTTCGACGCGATCGTGGCCGCGCATGACGGCCGGCTCTATCTGGCCAAGGATGCCCGTATGCCGGCCCGCATGATGGAGGCCTATCCACGCCTGGCCGAGTTCCGCGCGGTGCGCGAATGCTATGGGCTGGAGCAGCGGTTCCTCTCGGCGCAGTCCTTGCGGCTGGGTCTATGAGTCCCGTGCTCGTGCTGGGCGCCCGCTCGGATATCGGGCGCGCGATTGCCCGCCGCTACGCCGAGGCCGGAAGGCCGGTCATACTCGGCGCGCGCCGGGCTGACACGCTCGAGGCCGACCGCGCGGATCTGGCGGTGCGCTACCAGGTCGCGGCCGAAATCGCCGAGTTCGACGTGACCAGCGCCGAGCCAGATGGCTTCTTTGCCGGGCTCGCCTCGCCGCCGGGAACGGTCATCATGGTCGCCGGCGGCAACGGGCTGCAGGCGACGTCCGAAGCCGAGGATGCGGCCGCCGACCTGGTGATGTGCACCAACTACACCGGCCCCGCCCGCTTCCTGCTCGCCGCGGCGCGGGCGATGGAGCCGCATGGCGGCTGCATCATCGGCATCAGCTCGGTCGCCGGCGACCGCGGGCGCAAAGCCAATTTCATTTATGGCTCGGCCAAGGCCGGCTTCACCGCGTTCCTCTCCGGGCTGCGCAACCGGCTGCACGGCAAGGTGCATGTGATTACCGTCAAGCCGGGATTTGTCGCCACGAGCGCCACCGCTGCCATGGCGCTGCCGCAGCGGCTGACCGCGCAGCCCAGCGAGGTCGCCGACGCCGTGTTCCGCGCCGAGGCGAAGGGCAGGGACGTCATCTACGTCCGCCCCATCTGGCGCCTGATCATGACGGTGATCCGCAATATCCCGGAACCGATGTTCAAGAAGATGTCGATCTAGTCATGGGCCTGCTTTCGCTCCTCAGCACGGGCTGGACGCCGGATCTGCGCGGCTATCTGGCGCTCGCCGCCGTGTTCTTCATCGGCGGCTTCATCCCGATCCTGCGCACGCCGCTCGTGCTCGCCAGCGGCGTGGTGTTCGGGCTCGCCGCGGTTCCGGCCATCGTGCTTTCGAGCACGGCTGGCAGCGTCGGCTCCTTCCTGCTCGGCCGCTACTTCCTGCAGGACCGGGTGCGCCGCATGCTCGCAAGGCGGCGGCTCTCCGGCGCGGTCATGCGCGCCGTCGACCTCGAGGGCTGGCGCGTGGTCGCCTTGATGCGGCTTTGGGGGCCGTTCCCGACCGTGGTGCAGAACTACGCCTTCGCCATGAGCCGGATCGGGCTCGTGAGCTTCACCCTCGCGACGCTGGTGTTCAGCGTGCCGCAGACCGCTTTCTACAGTTACCTGGGTTCGCTAGGGCAGTCGGCGTTGCGGGGCGAGTTTCCGGGCTACGTTTCCGTCGTGACCGCGGCGGCGGCCTGCCTATGCGCGGTCACCGTCGTCATGCTCGTCGGCGCCCGCGTCCGCTCGATCCTGCGCCGCGCCGGCGCCGAGCCGGCGCTTACGCCGCCGGCCGCTTGAGCTGCAGGCCGGACCGCTTGCAGTGCGCCACCAGCTCGCCGCGCTGGTTATAGGCGCGGTGCAGGTAGGTCACGATCCCCATCGTCGGTCGCGACTTGCTCTCGCGCAACTCGAGCACCTCGGTCTCCACCCGTAGCGTGTCACCGTGGAAGAGCGGCTTGGGGAAGCGCACCTCGTCCCAGCCCAGATTGGCCACGGCCGTGCCGAAAGTCGTGTCGTTGACCGAGATGCCGACCATCAGACCGAGGGTGAAGCAGCTATTGACGATCCGCTGGCCGAATTCGGTCTGCTCGCGGCAGTATTCCTCGTCGAGATGCAGCAGCGCCGGGTTATGGGTCAGCGCGGTGAAGAAGACGTTGTCCGCCTCGGTGATGGTGCGGCGGAGCGGATGCTTGAACATCTGTCCGACCGTCAGTTCGTCGAAATACAAACCGGGCATTTTGTCTCTCCCTAAGCGGCTTGGACGGTAAGTAGCACTCGCGTCCCGGTCAAATCGGCGCGGCGAACGTTGTTAAACATCGCGCGTTACCCGCGCGTGACCCAGCCAGGACGACGAGATGCGGCCGCCACGGACCGGGAGGCGGCGCTGTTGCAAGCGCTGCACGCGCTAATGCCCCGGATGCAGGCGCGGGCCGCGGCGCTGGACCGGGATGCGGCATTCCCCGCGGACGATTTGCGGGACCTGACGGAGGCCGGCCTGCTGCTGGCGCCTTTGCCAGCTTCGCTGGGTGGCCTGGGCGCCGGGATCGAGAGGGACGGGGCCGCGCTCATCCGTGAGCTTCTCGTCCTCTGTGGACGCGGTAACCCTTCCGTCGCCCGCCTGTTCGAGGCGCATGTCAACGCCGTCCGCCTGGTGCACCGTTATGGCACCGTGGAGCAGGCGCGGCTGATGGCCCAGGATGTGTTGTCCGGCCATTTGTTTGGTCTGTGGGTGACCGACGCGCCGAACCAGCGCGTGCGGATCGAGTCCGGGCGTCTGACGGGCAGCAAGGGGCCGTGCAGCGGCGCAGGGCACTGCACGCGCGCGGTCATCACCGCCGAGTGGGCGGGGGCGGCGCGGCTGGTGCTCATCGTGCTGTCCGGGAACGAGGAGGTCGAGCCGGTAAGGGGCCTGCACGGGATGCGGGCGGCGGTGAATGGCACGGTGGTTCTGGACGGCGTTCCGGCGCCAGAGAGCGCCATTATTGGCCAGCCGGGCGATTACCTGCGCGAGCCGGATTTCTCCGGTGGCGCATGGCGTGGTTCCGCCGCCGCGCTAGGCGCGCTGGAGGCGCTCATCGAGGCGGGGCAGGCGCAACTATGCCGACGCGGACACGCCGCCGATCCCCTGCAGCGCGTGCGTTTCGGCGAGATATTGATCGCGCGGGAGACCGCCCGGCTCTGGGTCGAGCGCGCCGCCACCGTCGCCGAGACCCCGGGCGACCCGGCGGCGCAAGTCGCCTATGTGAACTTGGCGCGGATCGCGGTCGAGGCGGCGTGTCTCGACGCGATGCGCCATGTGCAGCGTTCGCTGGGCCTCGCGGCCTTCGTCGCGCCACATCCGGTCGAGCGCCTGTCGCGCGACCTCGCCACCTACCTGCGCCAGCCCGCCCCGGACGCGGTGCTGACGGAAGCCGCGGCCTATTACCTCGATAAAGCCCCGTGCTGACCGCGGGCGAGGCGATCCAGCGCATGGAGGCGCTGCCGATTGCCGAGCTGGACACCATCATCGGCTCCGGCGCTCCGCTCATCCTCGCGCCGCATCCCGATGACGAGAGCCTAGGCTGCGGCGGGTTGCTCGCCCAATGCGTAGCGAGCGGACGCCGCCCCGCGATCCTGGTGTTGACGGATGGGACCGGCTCGCACCCTAATTCCCGCGCGTATCCGGCGCCGAACCTTCGGGCGATCCGTGAACAGGAGGCGCGAGAGGCTGCCGCGATCCTCGGCGTTCAGGCCGACCGCATCAGCTTTTTGGGATTGCGCGATACGGCGGCGCCGGTCGAGGGGCTGGAATTCGAATTCGCCGTCACCGCCATTTTGAGCTTTGCCGAACACTGGAGCGCCGGGACGTTGCTGGCCCCGTGGCGGCACGACCCGCATTGCGATCATCTCGCGGCACATTTGATGGCGCGGGCGGCCGCGTCCCGGTCGGGCCTGGCCCACCGCGCCTATCCTGTTTGGGGTTGGACCCTCCCGCCCGACACGCCGCTCGAGGGTCCATCACCGCAAGGCTGGCGCCTCGACATTGCGCCACAACTCCCCGCCAAGCGGCAGGCCATCGCGGCGCACCGCTCGCAGTACGGCGACTTGATCCGGGATGATCCCTCCGGCTTCCGCCTGCCTGCGGCGTTGCTCGCGCGATCCGCGCAGCCGTTTGAGACCTTCCTGGTCGAGGTTAATTCGTTGTGAACAGGCTGCCCAAATCGGCGAGGAAATCGACAGCGCGTCCCATGCAATTCAGATCTGAGAACATCCTCGTCGCCGTTCCCGTGAAGGACGAGGTGGAACGCATAGCCGATTGTCTGCGTGCGCTCGCTCTGCAAAGCGATATCCAGGCGGACGGCATCATCGTCGTCGTCAACAACACCAGTGACGACACTGCCGGGCTGGTGCACGGCCTGCTGCCGTTTCTGCCGGTGCCGATCGATGTCGTCGAGGTCGAGTTTCCGCCCGGGCAGGCCTGCGCCGGATCAGCGCGGCGGCTGGGAATGGAGCTTGCCGCCGATCGGCTCCAGGGGCGGGGAGTTTTACTCACGACCGATGCGGACGGACGGGTGCCGGCCGATTGGGTCGCCGCCAATCTTGCGCATATCCGGACCGGCGTCGATGCCGTGGCCGGGCGCGCCGTGCTCGACCCGGCGGAGGCGGCGCTCATCCCAGACCGGCTGCACGAGGACGACGCGAAGGAGTGCGCCTTCGCCGCCGCGCTCGATGAGATCGCCGCGATCATTGATCCGGAACCCTGGGATGCCCTGCCGCGCCACGCCGAGCATAGCGGCGCCAGCATCGCCGTGACGCTTGAAGCCTATCGCCGCGCCGGCGGCATGCCGGCATCTCCGCTTGCCGAGGACCGGCACTTCTTCGATGCGCTTTGCCGGGTCGACATGCGCATCCGCCACGCGCCGGATATCGCGGTCGCAGTGTCTGGGCGGACCTTCGGCCGTGCCGAGGGCGGTATGGCTGACACGATCCGCCGCCGGATGACCGCTCCCGACCCTTATCTGGATAGCGCGCTCGAACCGGCGATGCACCGTGCCAAGCGAGCGCGGCTCGGCCGCCGTTTCCGCTCCGCCTGGAGCGGCGGCCAGGCCGAAGCTGCGCTCGCCGAGGCGCTTGGCTTGCCTGAATTGTTGGTCAAAGCCGCGGTTGCAGCGCCATTCTGCGGCGAAGGCTGGGCCACGCTCGAAGCAGCGAGCCCGGTCCTGCGCCGGCTGCCGGTTCCAGCGGCCGATGTTATCCGCGAACTCGACGCTGCGCGGCAATTGCTCGACGCTTTGCGCGCCCCGGTCTCAGACTGAGCGCGGCCGAACCGACTGGATGGCCGACCAGACCCGTTCCGGCGTGGCCGGCATGTCGAGATGGGTGACGCCGAGCGGGGCGAGCGCATTCAGGATGGCGCCAATCACCGCCTGGGGCGCACCCATCGCGCCGGCCTGGCCCGCGCCTTTGACGCCGAGCGGATTGGCGTTGGTCGGCACGCCGTCAAGATGGATGTCCAGGTCGGGCAGGTCGGACGCGCGCGGCAGCGTGTAGTCCATGAAGGTGCCGCTGAGCAATTGCCCGCTCTCGCCATCATAGGCGGTCCGTTCCAGCATCGCCTGGCCGATCCCCTGCGCGACGCCGCCATGCACCTGGCCGATCGTCAGCAGCGGGTTGACGACCCGGCCGAAATCATCGACCGCTGTATAGCGAAGCAGGGCGACGCTGCCGGTTTCCGGATCCACCTCGACCTCCGCCACATGCACCCCGTTGGGGAAGGTTATGAGGTCCAGCTTGTTCCACACATAAGTGTCGAGCTGGTCCTCGGCCGCGGTCTCAAGCAGCCCGACGCTGCGCCCCGCAACGCTATATCTTCCCTCGGCGAATTGCACCTGTTCCGGCTTGGCCTGCAGCAATCGCGCAGCCACCAGGCGGCCCTTCTCGATCGCGCCCTCGGCCGCACGGACCAGCGCGGTGCCGCCCTGGTGCAGCGACCGCGCCCCGCCATGGCCGTGTCCGGCGGGGATCAGAGCGGTATCGGCCTGGACGTAGCGGAACGTCTGGATCGGCAGGCCCAGCAGCGCTGCGGCAACTTGCGGAAAGCTCGTCTCGTGGCCCTGGCCGTTCGATTGCGAACCGAGCAGCAAGGTCACCGTGCCGTCCCGCTCGAAGCGCACTTCGGCGCCCTCATCCGGCGCGCCGCGGGCGGTCTCGAGGAAGCAGGTGATGCCAATGCCGCGCAACATGCCCTTCGCGGCCGATTGCTGCAGCCGCCCGGGGAAGCCAGCGTGGTCGGAGGCGGCGAGGGCAGGGGCGATGTTGGCGGCGAACCGGCCGCCGTCGATCGTGGTGGCCATCGGCGTCCGGTATGGGAAGGCGTCGATCAGGTTGCGCCGGCGCAGCGCCGTCCCGTCCACGCCGAGCCGGGCGGATGCCGTGTCGATCAGCCGCTCCAGCAAATAGTTCACCTCTGGCTTGCCGGCGCCGCGGTAGGCGTCGGTTGGCACGGTGTTGGTGTAGGCGCCGCGCACGTGCATGAAGATTGCCGGGATGGCGTAGCCGCCGCCCAGTGCGTTGCCCGGTGCATTGGTTGAGCTGCCCGGGCCGCCGGACGACATGGCGGCGCCGAGATTGGCGACGGTGTCGACCTCGAGCGCGAGGAAGTGCCCATCGGCGGCTAGCCCCAGGCGCGCCCGGGTCAGGTTGTCGCGGCCATGCGCGGTGCTGATGAAGTCTTCGGGGTGGTCGGAGACCCATTTGACGGGGCGGCCCAAACGGCGTGCGGCCCAGAGCAGCAAGATGTACTCCGGGTAAACCGCGTTCTTCACGCCGAACCCGCCGCCCACGTCGGGCGCGCTGACCCGGATCCGCTCGCGCGGCATGGCGAATACCTCGTCCGCCAGCGCGTCGCGGATGCCGTGGACGCCGGCGGCCGAGAGCAGGAGGTGATAGGTCTCGGTGGCCGGGTCGAAGCTGCCGAGCGCGCCGCGATGCTCGATTGCGGCGACAATGATCCGGTTGTTGACGAGATCGAGTTCGACGACATGCGCCGCCTGGGCCAGCGCCGCTTGCACGGCCTCACGGTCGCCCTTCTCGAACGTGTAGGCGCGGTTGCCTGGGATATCGGGCCAGAGCAGCGGCGCGTCTGCCGCCAGTGCCTCCCGCGCGTCGACGACACAGGGGAGGGAGGCATAGTCGATGGAAACCAGCTCGGCCGCATCCCTTGCCGTGATCTGGCTCTCGGCGACGACGAAGGCGACCGGCTCGCCGACAAAGCGGACGCGTCCCGTGGCGAGAGCTGGCCGGTGCGGCGCCAGCATCGGTCCTATGGTCGCGACCTGCACTTGGCACGGGATTGGCCCGACGCCTTCGAGGTCCGCGGCGGTGAACACGCCGAGCACACCAGGGACCGCCTGCGCGGCAGCGATGTCAATCTCACGCATTTTGGCATGTGCGTGCGAGGCGCGGACGATGTGGGCGTAGACCTGGCCGGGCCAGTTTATGTCATCGACATACTTTCCACGCCCGGTCAGGAAGCGATGGTCTTCGAAGCGGCGGAGCGGCTGGCCGATTAAGTCCTGCATTGGCCCAGGCTAGCCGGGACCGAAGTTCCTACAAGGTGTCTTTAAGACCGGGGTTCAGGTCTGGTCAGCTTCCGTGCCCGGACGGAGAGACGTTGATCGCCGGCGGGCTCGCCGGAGGGATTGGCGCCGGGCGGAGCGCCGGGAGGGGCCCGACGAGGAGAGACGAACTCCCTCGAACCGGCGCGGAATGCTGCGCGGCACGGTGCACGAGGGGCCGGCGCACGACTACATGGCGGCGGATCACGGGCCGCGGCGCTGCATAGATCGGCGGTGCCGCATACACGACCGGCGGCGGAGGTGCGTAAACGTAGGGCGGTGGCACGAAGACCGGCCTGGGGTAGACCACAAATGGATAGCCGTACGGGCGCGGATAACCAGCCCAGCCATAGCCGTAGCCGTAGCCGCGCCAACCAAAGCGCGGCCCTGGCCCGTAGTAGCGCCCATATCCGCCGCCCCAGCCATAGCCTCGCCGATACTGCGCTTGAGCCGCGCCAGGAGCCATGGCCAGGGCGGCGAGCCCCGACACGGCCAGGATGATCAGACGTGTCTTCAGCATACCGCGACCTCCGGCATCGAATTTAAACCGAAGATTATGGCATCGCCGCGGCCACGCCGATCACATCGGCTTGCGCCGGAAGCTAGAGATCTTTCGCCGACTGCACGATCCGATCGCACATCCCGTATGCCACCGCTTCCTCGGCGCTCATCCAGTAGTTGCGGTCCGTATCGTCGACGACCCGCTGATAGGTTTGGCCGGTTTCGCGGGCGATGATGTGGTTGATCCGCTCGCGCATTTTGATGATCTCGCGGGCCTCGATGTCGATGTCGGTCGCCGGGCCGCGAACGCCGCCCATGGGCTGATGCAGCAGGAAGCGGGTGTTCGGCAGGCAGACCCGGTGCTTTTTGCGGCCGGCCAGGAAGATCAGCGCCCCTGCACTGGCCACCCAACCCGTGCCGATGATGCGCACCGGGCACATCGCGTCGACGAAGCGGATCATGTCGTGGATGGT
This sequence comes from Acetobacteraceae bacterium, assembly GCA_965276815.1. GTDB lineage: Bacteria > Pseudomonadota > Alphaproteobacteria > Acetobacterales > Acetobacteraceae > JAVVHH01. Next base: position 193,867 of record CBDIBE010000010.1, read on the forward strand.
GTCCCCGCTCTCGACATGGCCGCCGGGCGAGTTCACGTAAACGTCGATCGGCTCGTCGTCCTCATTGGCGAGCGCCAGCAATCTTCCGGTGACGTCACGGGCGAGCTTGTCGTTGATCGCGCCGAAGATCAGCACCTTGCGCTGCCGCAGCAGCCGGCTTTCGAGCTCGTTGATCGGCGAGTTCAGCGTGCGGTTGTCGCTGGGCTCCTTCGGTTCTGGGCCGCGTGGCTCGGGGACGTCCGGATCGTCGGGCGTCTCTGGGGTCTCGGGCTCGTCGTCGTCATCGAGACGGGTCATGCTGTCTCCTGGAAATCGGGGCCGCCGTAGTGCAGCCTTGGCCGGGTCCGGTCAACCTGCCTGAACGGGCGGGCGCGGGGAAGATGGGGGTGCTAAGCCTCGGGTCTGCAACAGGAAGACGAGGCGGCGGGTGTTGCGGGCGGTCTCGGCGAAGGCGAACAGGATCGCGGCGATCGTCACCGAGATCACGAAACCGACCGCGCCCCCGGCGACCATGCCGATATTGCCGATCGTGTCGGCGCTGCGGCCCATATGGTCGGCCAGCAAGGTGGCCGCCCCCAGGCCCGCCGCCGCGCCGCCCAAGGTGACGACAACGATGCAGATGATCTGCAGGAGCTCGGCCAGGCCGATGATAAAGCGGCGGAACATGAGCTTTCTAGCGTAAGTTGTCGGCCCACGAGCCGCAAGCGCGCCGCAGTGGGCTCAGTCGGCCGAGCGGATCGGAAACAGCAACAAGGCCGAGGCGACGCCCGTTGCGCCGCCCAGCAGCGTCTCCCAGGCGCGCGCGGCAAGCAGCGGCACGGAATGCTCGCCGCTGACGGCCAGGGTCGTCATCAGCGTGAAGGCATAGGCGCCGCAAGCGATACCATACCGCTCGGGCAGGGCCATTGCGTAAATGATCATCGCCAGCGCCGCCGCCGCCCAAACGAGCAGCGGCGCCGCGGTGACGAGCGGCAGGCAGGCGAGGCCCAAAGGCACCCCGATCGCGGTACCGATGATGCGGCGCTTTACCCGGCTGACGGTGCCGGACGCCGAACTGGCGATCACATAGGTGCAGGCGGTGATGGCCCAGACGGATTCCGGGAGCCCGATCGCCGCGTTCAGTGCGACGATGACGAGCGCGGCGGTCGCGGTCTGCAGACCCATGGCGAACTCTGGCTGCGGGCGGGCGGAGCCTCGCACGAAACGCGAGGCGGCCGCTGGCGGCGGATGCTCGGCCGGGCCGCTGAGCAGACGCGGAACGATAGAGGCCAGCGCGGCAAGCAGCCCGGCGACGACGACGGTGCCGGCATCGGGGATGCCGAGATGGGCGCTGTCCGCGAGGAGTTGGCCGATATAGACTTGCGAGCCAATCCCTGTTCCGGTGATGCCGAAGCGGCGAAAGTAACCGACGAAAAAGGCACCGCTGGCCAAAGTCAGCTCTGGCCCGGCATTGCCGAGGCGCTGCAGGAGCGGGGCGAGCGCGATGAAGCTGATCGCGCCCAGCGCCGCGGCGAGCGACAGCAGAAGTAGGTCGCGGCTCGAGAGGGCGCGAGTGTTGCGGCCCTCGGACACGCTTGCCCAGAGGGCGAAGCCGCCGGCGAGCGAACTCAAAGTCGCCGTCCCGCCGTGCCAGCCGCGGGCGATTTCAGGCATCGTGCCGAGCATGGCTGCGATACCGTATGCGGTGACCAGGCGAAGACCCTTGATCCGGCGGTTCGCGCCTGGGTCGATGCGGTCGAGCCAGCCTGCCGCCGCTTCGAGCGGCGCTGCCCTGGCGTCGCGACCGGGATCGTCCGGCGCAGAGGTCATGGCGTTACGCCCAGGCCGGTGTTCGGCCGGCCGATTTGGCCTGCGGGCTCACCCTATCGGCGGCACGTCGAGCCGGGCGACCACTCCCTGCATCGCCGGGGAGGGCGCGGGATAGCGCCGCATCACTAGCGGGTCATGACCAGGAATCACATGATCGGCCGAAGCCGCGGCGGCGCGGGCGCGCTCATACCCGTCCAGCGTTGCCGGCACGTCGACCACCAGCGTGAACGGGCGCCCGGTCTCCATGTTCTCGTAGAAATGCGAGACATCCGACGCCAGCACGACCATGCCGCGCCGCGTATTGACTTGCACGAATTGCAGGCCCGCCGAGTGACCGGGCGCCGGAAACAGCGTGATCCCCGGATACAACTCGAACACCCCTGTATGCAGCCGCACTCGGCCGGCATAATTGAGCCGCACCAGGCTCACCACATCCTCGACCTCGAATGCCGCGCGCAGGAACGCGTGCCGAATATGCCGGCCGACGGCGAAGTGCAGTTCCGGCTCCTGCAAGTGGAAAGTCGCCGACGGAAAGACGTCGAGATTGCCCACATGGTCGTAGTGCAGATGGGTCAGCACGAGATCCGGCACCGTATCCGGGTCGATCTCCAGCAGTCCGAGCACTTCGGCCGGCGTCTGCGACACCGTGCGCCCGCGCCGTGCCCCGACCTCCGCCGTAAAGCCGCAATCGACCACGACGACGCGGCCCTCGCCGCGAATGACCCAGATGTAATAGGCCATGGGCATCGGCGCGTCGTGCGGGTCGCCGCCGATGAAGTGGTCGGCGCGGCGTGCGTCGCGGTCCGCGTAATGCAGCGCGAACACCTCGTACTCGGGCAGCGCGGTCACGGCTTGGGTGCCGGGAGCGCGCCCTCCTTGACGAGAACCTCGTGCGCCGCTTTGAAGGCGTCGAGCCCGGCGGGGATGCCGCAATAGGCGGTGGCGTGCAGCAGGACCGCCTTGATCTCGTCGACGGTCACGCCGTTGGTCAGCGCGCCCTTCACATGCAGCTTGATCTCCGGCGCCCGGTTGAGCGCGGTCAGCATCGCCAGGTTGATCATGCTGCGGGTGCGCCGATCGATCGTGGGGTCGCCCCAGGCCCAACCCCAGGCCCAGGCGGTCGTGGCGCGCTGGAACGCCATCATGAAGTCGTCGGCGCGGGCCATCGATGCGTCGACATACTCCGCGCCCAAGACTTCGCGCCGGATGGGCATACCTTTTTCGAACAACGCCTCGTCGGACATGCTGCGCTCCCCTGCTTGCTTGGTGTCACGATAGGCAGGGCAGGCAGGAGCGGGCAATGGCCCGCGCCGGTCAGTCGCGTGCGTCCCCGAGCCGAGCCGGCGCCCAGCGCGGGGCGCGGTCTTTGTCCACCACCATCGCGCGCACGCCCTCGGCGAAGTCCGGGTGCTTGGTTGCGCGCAGCGCGAGCTCGAGTTCGGCCTCCTGGCATTGCTCGAAGGTGCGCCGGGCCCCGGCGCGCACGATCTCGAACGTCCACAACAGCGAGCTAGGCGACACCGCACGCAGCGTCCGCAGCGTCGCGCGCGACCATTCGGTCTCCATCCGCTCCAGCGCGGCAAGTATCTTGATGACGCTGGGCTCCGCAAAGACCGTCACGGCCGCCTCGATCGCCCGCATCTCGCCTGGCGGCGGCGGCAGGGCGGCTTCGGCCAGTGCGGCGATACCAGACTCGGCCAGCGCGTCGGCCAGCCCGGCGAACCGTTCACGCGGCACGAAATGCGTCGCCAGCCCTAGCCAAACCGCCTCCGCGCCGCCGACCCTTTCGCTGGTCAGCGCCAGATACATGCCGAAGGCGCCGCGCAGGCGTGGCAGGATGAATGTCGCGCCGACATCCGGGAAGAAGCCGATCTGGGTTTCCGGCATCGCGAACGCCGCATGCTCCGTGGTAACGCGTACGGAGCCGTGCACCGAAAGGCCGATCCCGCCACCCATGCAGATCCCATCGATGAGCGAGATGTACGGCTTCGGATAGCGGGCGATGACTCGGTTCAGCGCGTATTCTTCAACGAAGAATGCCTTGATCCGTTCGTGGTCGCCGGAGATGGCCTGGTTTCGCAGGTCGCGGATGTCGCCGCCGGCACAGAATGCCCGGCCGCCCGCGGCATCCAGCACGACCGCATGGATGGCCGGGTCATCCCGCCACGCCTCGAGTGACGCGGCGATAGCATGGATCATCGGCAGATCGAGCGCGTTCAGCCCCTTCGGCCGGTTCAGGGTGAGGCGGCCGATGCGGCCCTGGGCGCGGGCTATGATCGTAGATTCGTCAGGTGGGTTGGCGTCGAGCGTCATGCAGGGCTCCGGGGGGTGGTGCGGGTCGGCCGGCTCACGCACTTACCTCAGGAGTCAGCGCCGGGCGAGCACGCGTGACGCGAGTTGCCCAAGCATCCAAGCCCGTCCGCGCGGCGCGGACGAGGTTGCCGTCCTGAACCGCCGGCCGACCACCAAGGAGGCGACCTGGCTGGCGGCCGCCATGAAGGTAACGGAACGCTTCATCTGCGCCACCGCTTGTCGACGCACTTCAAGCGCCTCTTGCTCGATGTGACTGGGCGAATTGCGCATGGCCAGCATGCCGAGTACCCCGGCCACGACCAGGTCGAACACCAGCAGGACCACTGACGACAGGATTGCGGACAGCACCATCGTAAGTAGGTCATAGGCGATAACGTGCAGCAGCACGACCACCGCGATGCCAAACACGGCCGCTCCGGCGCCGTATGCGCCGCGCATAACCTGCCGCTGCGCGAGACGGCGGAGGCGCAATGCCTCCGCCGCCGCCGCAACTTTCCCGAGTTCGACCGCGCGCATCGGCTTAGCGGAAGATACGCCCGAGCAGGTATCCGACACCGGCCGCGATCAGGATCGCAACCATCGGCGATTCCCGCACGCGCTCGGAAAGCATTTCGGTCTGGTCTTCGTAGATGTCCTTGGCTTGCTGCGCGTATTGTTGTGCGGTGTCAGCGGCTTGAGACAGGGCGGGGGTGACGCGCTCGTTCATGAGGCTCTGCACTTGAGCACGGAGCTGGGCGATCTGTTCCTTGGCGTCCTGGGCGGACTGGTTGAGATTGTCGGACGGGGCCATTGGGTGTCGCCTCCTTGCTATGGCTGAACGGTGCAACGCCGTTTATACCTTGGGGTTGCTCTGTCATACCCTGCTTTCGCCCCACGCTCGCCCAGGGGAATCGGGTGAAGGAGGTGTCGCCGGGCAATGAGGCTCGCGAGGAAATCGTCATCCCATGCAGCGGGCTTTCTCCTGGCGCATGATCGGTGCGCAACTGGCACTCGTCATCGCGGCAGACCCTGTCCAGCAGCCAGTGCAGGCTGTTCTCGATTGCCCAGTGACCACGCACGATTGCCCCTGTCAGATGCGCCGTCAGCACCCGTGAGGTGATGTAGAGCCGGGTCTCATGCTCGATTTTGCTGCCGATCTCGCAGGAGTGGCATGGTTCAGCACTTCAGCGGTTTGTCACCAAATCCTTCACCCGATTGCCCTGGTCCAGGGCTATCGCATTTGAGTTCTGCCGAATTGGGCCAGGAGGCGGGTGAGGAACGCGTCATCCCAGCCGGCGCGTTTGTGCTTGCCCTTCATAGAGCCCTTTGAACCCTCGATCTTGGCCAAGTTGAGAGCGAGGCGTCGCAAGAGGGCGATGTTCTGTGGGGCATGGTCTTTGTGGTTGCGGGCCTGGTCCTCGTTCATGGTCTCATCGAGCACCCAGTGTAGGCTGTTCTCGACGCTCCAGTGCGCGCGCGCCACTTGGCCGAAGCGTTCGGCGGACAGCGCCGTGCTGAGCAGGTAGTAGGCGTTTTCGCTGCCGGTCTTGGCGGCGAGCTCGCGCGTGCGGACCACCTTGGCAATGGCGGCCAGTCCCGGCCAGGCGTGCAGCATGTGCAGCGCCGACTTGCCGGCGGGCGGTCGAACGAGCGCCGCAGCGTCTTGCCGTCGATCGCCACCACGCCCTGCAGGCTCTCGGCGAAGCGCTGCATGAGGCGGGTGAAACAGGCCTCGAACGGCACGGGATCGAGCAGCCGGAACACTCGGCTGAACGTATCGTGGCTCGGAATGCCGGGGCGCAACCGCAGGAACTGCCGCAGGAACGGCTCCTTGGCCTCGCCGAACAGGGCCATATCAGAGCAATCCTCACCGCCGCACAGCATGGTGCAGAGCGCGATCAACAGCAATTCATGAAGGTTGTGGCGGGCGCTATCCTGCCGAGGGTCAACGATCTCGGCAAAGCAGGCGATAAATTCCTCCATCACGGACCCCAGGGCTGAATCCTACTCTTGGAATCCAGCCGAGCCCCGTGTCGCAATGACTGTTTTTGCTCAGCCGCGCCAAATGCGATTGCCCTGCGTTGGCCCCTTGCACGATGGCGCGGGCCCGCCTAAAAGGCCTGCCTCGGAGCGCGGGCGTAGCTCAGGGGTAGAGCACAACCTTGCCAAGGTTGGGGTCGAGGGTTCGAATCCCTTCGCCCGCTCCAGATTTTCTCAATTAATTCAATCATTTACAGGTTGCGAGTAGTCGGCGAAGTTACCCCGGCGAGCTTTGGTCAACACCTGGTCATCACGGAACAACCGGCACAGTTGACCGATAGATCGTCTCCGTTCGCGACGGACCACAGCCGCTTCTCCGACACACCGGCACGTCAGGGACCGTCGCATCGGTGCCATCAAGGGCATGCAGGCCGATATTATGTGCGGTGAGACATCGATGGGACGGGCCGACCTGTCTTCACCAATACCACCCGCAGCCACGGCGTCCGCCGGCTTGCGAGCATATCCGGCGGGCGCCGCCTCCGCACGGGCGGGATCCCTACGCTAGCGAGGCGCTGCGCGAGGTCGCGGCGGAACGCGATCACGGCGACGGCCTCGCGTCCGTCTAGCGATTATTAATATGCTACCGGAAGCGCTGCGTTCGCTGGGACATACCCTGGGAGCATCGTCAACGCGACCACGGTCGAGGTGGCAGAAATTGTCGAACCGACCGGCGAAGAGACAGCGGCGGGCGGCAGCGACCCGGCCATGGGTAGGAGCAGGGGCCCGTAAGGTCGGCCGCCTTCTGGCGCTTATTTCCGGATCATTGGATAGTCGGACCATGGCCGTCAGCTTCTATGAACACCCGATTCTCAACTCGCCATATTCGCTGCCGACCCGCCATCACGCGCTGGACGGGGAAGGCCAGCCGCTTGACCTTCCGCCCGTCGACGGCCGCCGCCGTTCAAAGCTGATCACACCGGTCCCAAGGGCGAAGAAGAAGGCGAAGAAGTCCGAGCAGACCAGCTTTGTCATGCCGGACGCCCAAGACCTATCAACGACTGAGCAGGAGTATAACCCCACCCCGATCATCAACGAGATACGGGGCTATGTGGAGACATGGCGGAGCATCCCGAACCCCAAAGACTGGGGCGTCACGCCAGCCACGGCGCGTTTGCTTCAGCACTGGCGCAGCCATGAATTCGAGGGGGTGCGCCCCTTCTTTTGCCAGATCGAGGCCGTGGAAACCTGTATCTGGTTAACAGAGGTTGCGCGCGGCCAGCGCCGCTATGCCACCATCTGGGCGCACATCCGCGGGGCGAACGAACAGGCCAACCCAGACCTTCTGCGAATCGCGCTTAAAATGGCCACCGGCAGCGGCAAGACGACGGTGATGGCTATGCTGATCGCCTGGCAGACCGTGAACGCGGTGCGCTCACCGGGTAGTTCGCTGTTCAGCCGTGGCTTTCTGATCGTCACACCCGGCATCACCATCAAGGACCGCCTCCGCGTCCTGCAAACTAACGACCCCGACAGCTATTATCGCGCCCGCGAGTTGGTCCCGCCGGACATGCTGCCGGACATCGACAAGGCGAAAATCGTCATTACCAATTATCACGCCTTCCGCCGGCGCGAGACGACTGAGGTCTCCAAGGTTGGCCGTTCACTGCTGCAAGGCCGGGGCGCGGCGCCGAACACCCTTGAGACCGAAGGGCAGATGCTGAACCGCAGCATCAACGAGCTGATGGGATTCGGTGGCAAGAACAACGGCGTCATCGTCATCAACGACGAGGCGCACCATTGCTATCGGGAAAAGCCCGGCGGACCCGACACCGAAGTGCTGACCGGCGACGATCGCGAGGAGGCTAAGCGCAACCGCGAAGCCGCGCGCCTGTGGATTTCCGGCCTGGAGGCAGTGAGGCGCAAGCTCGGCATCATCACCGTCTATGACCTTTCCGCCACGCCGTTCTTTCTGCGTGGATCGGGCTACCAGGAGGGGACCTTGTTCCCCTGGACCTGTAGCGACTTCTCGCTGATGGATGCGATCGAAAGTGGCATCGTCAAGCTGCCGCGCATCCCGGTATCGGACAATCTGCCAACCAGCGAGACGCTCACGTTCCGGAATCTATGGGATCATATCGGCAAGCAAATGCCGAAAGCCGGCGCGGGTAAGGGCGGCAAGGCAGACCCGCTGTTGTTGCCGATCAAGCTCCAGACAGCACTCTACGCGCTCTATGGCCATTACGAGAAGACGTTCAACGAGTGGGATACAGAGGGCATCGACGTGCCGCCGGTCTTCATCGTCGTGTGCAACAACACCTCCACATCCCAACTGATATACGAATGGATTTCGGGCTTCGAAAGGACGGCTGAAGGCGAACAAAGCCAGTTTCACGACGGCCACCTCAAGCTGTTCCGAAACTACGATGAAAACGGAACACGTCTTGCGCGCCCAAACACACTGCTGATCGACAGCGAGCAAATCGAGAGTGGTAGCGCTCTCGATAAAAACTTCCGCGATATGGCGTCGGTCGAAATCGAGCAGTTCAAGCGCGAGCGGGCAACGCGGATGGGCGCTGGCGACGCCGTTGACATCACAGATCAGGACTTGCTGCGCGAGGTGATGAACACCGTTGGTCGCCGCGGCCGATTGGGCGAGAGCATTCGATGCGTGGTCTCAGTGTCCATGCTCACGGAAGGCTGGGATACCAACACGGTGACGCACATTCTCGGCGTTCGCGCCTTCGGCACGCAATTGCTGTGTGAACAGGTGGTAGGGCGCGGGTTACGGCGGCAATCCTACGACCTGAACGAGGACGGAATGTTCGACGTGGAGTACGCCGACATCCTCGGTATTCCCTTTGACTTCGCAGCTCAGCCAGTTGTCGTGAAGCCCAAGCCGGCGAAGCCGAGCACGCGCATCCATGCGGTCGCCGCGCGGGAAGAGCTGGAGATCACCTTCCCTCGCGTGGAGGGCTATCGCGTTGATTTGGACAACGACAAGCTGACCGCGACCTTTTCCGATGACAGCCGACTGGTATTGACCCCTGAGCTGGTCGGGCCGTGCAAGACCCGCATGGAGGGGATCGTCGGCGAGGGCATAACGCTCGACACGGCGGTGCTGGACTCGCTTCGGCCGAGTGCCGTTTCCTTCCACCTCGCCAAGCACCTCCTCTACAAGCAGTTCCGCGAACCGGGGCAACCCGCGAAAATGCACCTGTTCTATCCATTGCAGCGCATCGCGCGGCGCTGGATGGATGAGGGCTATCTGGTCTGCATGGGCGACACCAAGCCGGCGATGGTCACCTACAAGGAGATCGCCGACCAGGCGGCCGAGCGCATCTATCTTGCATGCCAGCAGAGCAAGGCCGGGGGCGGCCAGGTCCGCGCCATCCTCGATCCGTACACGCCCGAAGGCTCGACCCGCTTCGTCAACTTCGCCACGACGAAGCCGACCTATGACACCGCGCCGAACCGCTGCCATGTGAACGCAGCCGTGCTGGACAGTGATTGGGAGGCCGAATTCGCGCGTGTGGCGGAGGCGCACCCGCGGGTGCCGGCGTACGTCAAGAACCAGGGGATGCAGTTCGAGGTGCCCTACCGTGATGGTGCGACACCCCGCCGATATCGGCCCGACTACATCGTCAGGCTCGATGACGGACAAGATGACCCTTTGAATGTGGTCGTCGAGATCAAAGGTTATCGGCGCGGCGATGCACAATTGAAGGCAGAGACCATGCGGAAATTGTGGGTGCCGGGGGTGAATGCCCTGGGTGCTTACGGCCGTTGGGCATTCGCCGAATTTACTGCGGTATTCGAGATCGAAGACGCTTTCGGCAAGCTGGTGGACAGCCTTATTCCCGCCGCGCCGGCCAAACAGGATTCCTAAGAATGGCTCGTACTCCCAAGCCGGCCGCCCGCACCAAGCCGATCGAGATGTTCACGCACGACGCGAAGCGTCGCAACATTCCAACGGCCGAACTGCAATCGCTTGCCCAACAGGCTGAGGAACGTGAGCCGGTCGGCCCAGCACACTACGCCCGCGCCAGCCCTCTGCCGCCGGGCACGACCCGGCCCAGGGACGAGGATCGTGACCCGCAGGTCGTCTGGAATGGTGTGCGCCTGAAGCTCAGCCCTGGGCAGGTGCGGCAGTTGCAGGAGACAGGTGAGGTCGAGCTGGGCGACGCGCAGCTTACCTGGCGCGGAAAGGACAACCAGGACTGGTCCGATTTGGTGGTGCAGCCGCCGCCGATCTACGTCCAGGAAAAGATACATCCAAAGGCGATCATCGCCGATCTTCAACGCCGGGCTGCACTACGACGCTCGGCGGTCTCAGACGCCGGGCCAGACCTGTTCGCTGATTTCAATGGTATCCCCGACCCGGAGGCGAGACTCGAATTTTACCAGCACGACCAGCACTGGTCGAACCGGATGATCCTGGGCGACAGCCTACAGGTCATGGCAAGTTTGGCCGAACGCGAAGGTCTCCGAGGAAAGGTGCAGTGCATCTATTTTGATCCACCCTACGGCATTAAGTTCAATAGCAATTGGCAAGTCAGCACTCAAACCCGAGACGTGAAGGACGGGAAGCGCGAGGACTTGAGCCGTGAACCGGAGCAAGTGAAAGCGTTTCGGGATACGTGGAAGGACGGCATACACTCTTATCTGACATACATACGAGATCGCTTGACGGTAGCGCGGGAGCTTTTGACAGATAGCGGCTCGATTTTTGTCCAAATAGGCGATGAGAATATTCATCGCGTCCGGGCTGTCATGGACGAGATTTTTGGCAGCGAGAGCTTCGTCGTAACCATAGTGGTAAAGAAGAAGGGTAGTCAGGTCAGCAACACGCTAGATGCTGTAAACGACTATATTATTTGGTGTGGCAAGGCGAAAAAAGATTCTGGAGATATAAAGGCTAGACCACTTTACAGCCTCAAGCTTGACCAGGACATATTCTCAACTTTTAACATGGTGATGCTACCGTCAGGTGAACTGGTTTCGATTGGCGAACTGCAACAGCGCGATAACGCCGATTATACTGGCAACTACGATCATTTCCGGGAGAAATATTCAGACGCCCGCCTCTTTGCTCTTAATCCACTTAAGAGTGGAGGATTTCGGAAGAATCAGAGTCTCGCATTTCGATTTCAGGACCGCGTATTTCCAATCGGTGACGGTCAGTGTTGGAAACACACCGTTCAGGAAACTGAGGGCCGCCCTTCGGGCATGGATCGGCTAGCGAAAGCGGGCCGCCTGTATCCTCTAAAGACGGATGTTCGTTTTTTGCGTGAGGCTCCGCAGCCTCCTGTAAGTCGTGTCTCGAATTGGTGGGATGGGTTAGGAGGGGCTGCTTCTCCCGTATACGTCGTGCAGACGAGCACTGAGATTGTAAAGCGCTGCGTCCTAATGGCGACCGATCCGGGAGACATTGTCCTAGACCCAACTTGCGGCAGCGGAACGTCTGCGGTCGTAGCTGAGCAATGGGGACGGCGCTGGATCACCATCGACACCTCCCGCGTGGCACTCGCGCTGGCTAGGACGCGAATTATGAGCGCTCTTCATCCCTACTATTTTCTTGCGGATAGTCGCGAAGGAAGGATGAAGGAAGCACAGATCAGTGGGCGCTTACCACCTGAAGGGCCTTTTCGTGGCGACCTACGCCTGGGGTTCATATACGACCGCGTCAGCAACGTTACGTCCGGCCAGATCGCCAACAATGCCGAGATCGACGTTCTGTGGGACGAAGCACAATCTGTCCTCAGACCATTGCTTGCGAAGCTAAACACGTTGACCGGAAGTGCTTTTAAGGAGTGGCAGGTTCCGCGCGCACTCAATGCGCGCTGGCCCGCGGAAGCGGAAATTATTCATGAGGAGTGGTGGGCCGAAATCACTGCCTATCATACTGCCATAGACAAATGCATCGCGAAGCACGCCGACATTGAATCACTGTTCGATAGGCCATTTGAGGATAAGTCGCGTATCCGTGTTGCCGGCCCATTTACTGTCGAAAGCCTATCGCCTCACCGGGTTATCCCTGCTGACGAAGAGGATGTCGCAGCGGATCTCCATATCACGGATGATGTGCGTAGACGCAGAGAGCTGCCTCCGACGGACTTTGCGACCATGGTGCTCGAAAATCTCCGCACAGCCGGTGTGCATCAAAGCCAGAAGGCAGACAGTATCCATTTTTCCGCTTTGACGGGATGGCCCGGGCACTACATCGCGGCCGAAGGCAGATTCATGGAGGGCGAGCAGGAACGCCGTGCCGGGATTCTCCTCGGACCAGAGTTTGGCACGCTTTCCAGATCCGACCTGGTTGCCGCCGCAAGGGAAGCCTCGGATGCCCGCTTTGACCTACTGATCGCTTGCGCCTTCAATTACGACGCCCACGCCTCCGAGCTGACCAAGCTAGGCCCATTACCAATTCTCAAGGCGCGGATGAATCCCGACCTACATATGGCTGACGACCTCCGAAATACGGGGAAGGGCAATCTCTTCGTAGTGTTCGGAGAGCCAGACTTGGCGCTACGTGACGCTGGTGATGGGATGGTCGAGATTCAGATACATGGCGTAGACGTCTTTGACCCGCAGACGGGCGAAATCCGATCGGGCGGAACCGAGAGCATTGCGGCGTGGTTTATAGACACAGACTACAATGAAGAGAGCTTTTTTGTCCGTCACGCCTACTTTCTTGGTGCGCAAGACCCTTATAAGTCTCTTAAATCAGCACTTGGTGAATCAATAGACGAGGAGTCCTGGAACACACTCTACAGAGAAGTCTCGCGGCCTTTTCCGCGTCCACCTGGACGGCGAGTCGCTGTTAAGGTCATCAATCACTTCGGCGACGAGGTGATGAAGGTCATGATAACCTGATGCTTACATTGCTCACGCCGCGCGTCTGGAACGCAATCACCCAGGCCGCGGCTTCATGCACCGAGCCAGCTCAGGTCGCCGTTGCTTATTTCAGCGATAACACGGGCAACCTATTACCTCTTCCGAAGGGAAGCTCGCTAGTCGTGGATGCGAGCATTGCAACCATAGCGGCGGGGGCAACATCGCCTATGGCACTGGAGAAACTCCGCAAACGTGACGTAGAGATTTACACCGTCCAAAACCTTCATGCGAAAGTATTCGCTTTTGATAAAATGGCGTTTGTCGGCTCTTCAAACGTGTCAAACTCTTCGAAAGTTCGACTCATCGAGGCGGTTTTGCAGTCGGATGACCCAACAACGCTGACGTCGATCAGAAGCTTTGTGCAGTCAATATCTCTTACAAAGCTTAGTGCAGCGGATTTGAAAGAGTTATTGCAGTACTATAAGACTATCAAACCCGCCGCGCCAAACCCTGCGCAAAAAAAGTTCGCTACACTGCTTATGGAGCTTACCCTTGAGCAGGGCGGCGGTCGAGAAACGCAAGTCCAGCCTTCTAAGACCGTTTGGGAAAACTATTTCGGAATAACTGGTAACGGTAATGTTCCGAGTTTGTCCCTACTCAATCTAGGGGCGTCATCAATGGTTCCGGTTACTCGCGCCGTGGTTAAGCATCATCATACATACACGGTTGAAATATCGGGAGCGGAGTTGCCAAGGCCCGCCATCCTTCAGATGAGACGAACTGGGGCGAACAGTTATTCATATCAAGTTCTTCGTCCAGGACAGTCTAATTTTGGGTTCCTCCAGGGGCTCCTAAAGAATACGCAGAACCCTCTTTGGACGTCGGGGCGTCGATGGCTACTCGTTTAAGCATTACTCTTTACCTCATACGTCTTGAGCAGAGCGCGCGACCAGCAATTTGGTGGGCCGTGTAGCATGGAATTCTGCATCGCCAATACGTTCACGCAGGCGCTGACGCGGCTCGACAGCCAGGCACAGAAGGCCGTCAAGACGACGGCCTTTGACCTGCAAATGAACCCGTCGGCGCCGGGGTTGCGGTTCCATAGAATCGACAAATCCCGCGACCCGAATTTTTGGTCGGTGCGGGCGAACTCGGATGTGCGGATCATCGTCCACAAGACGCAGGCCAGCTTCCTCCTCGCATATGTCGATCACCACGATGCCGCATACGCATGGGCCGAGCGCCGGCGGATCGAAGCGCACCCCAGGACCGGCGCGCTCCAGATTGTGGAAGTGCGGGAACGGGTGGAGGAGGTCGCCACCCCTGCCTCGGCCGCCGTTCCGGTCAGTGCGCCCATGCCCGACGCTCCTGTCCCTGCCCCGCTGGTCTTCGCGGCTCTATCCGCCGATGACCTGCTGGGCATCGGCGTGCCGCAAGACTGGCTGGCCGACGTGCAGGCCGCAACCGAAGACAGTTTTTTGACGCTCGCCGGTCATCTGCCGGCCGAGGCCGCGGAGGCGCTACTCGACTTTGCGGTGTCCGGGCGGCTGCGCCCTGCCCCCGTGGCTGTTGTGGAACCCGGCGTGCCAGCCGATCCGGTCACTCACCCGGACGCACAGCGCCGCTTCCGGGTGGTGGAGAACCAGGAGGAACTGGCCCGCGCGCTGGATGCACCGTGGGAGCGCTGGATCGTCTTCCTGCATCCGACTCAGCAGAGCGTGGTGGACCGCAGCTTCAACGGGCCAGCACGCGTAGCCGGCTCGGCCGGAACCGGCAAAACCGTCGTGGCCCTGCACCGCGCCGCGCGGCTTGCGCGGGCTTCTCAGGACGCCCGCGTGCTGCTCACCACGTTCTCCCAGCCCCTGGCCAGCGCCCTTGAGCGCCGGCTGACGGTGCTTGCGCCCGGCTCGTCCAATGTCGTGCCACGCATAACAGTTGCACCCTTCCGCACCGTCGCCGACGAACTGTATCAGCTCGCCTTCGGTCGCCGGGCGACACCGGCATCCGACGAGCAAGTGCGCGACGCGGTTCAAAAGGCGGCCGAGACGGTCGGCGACACGGGCTACCCGTTGCGGTTCCTCTTGTCGGAATGGCGACACGTGGTGGACGCCTGGCAGATCGACAGCATCGAAGCATATGCGCGCGTGCCCCGTCTCGGCCGCAAAAGCCGGATGAGCTCGGGCCAGCGCGAGCGGCTGTGGCCTGTGTTTGAAGCGGTGCGCGCATCGCTGAAAAAGCGAGGCTTGCTGACCTGGTCAGATATCTTCGGCCTGACGACAGACCATTTCCTTGGCCGCGCCGACAAGCCGTTCAAGCATATCGTGGTGGATGAGGCGCAGGATTTGGGCGTTCCCGAACTGCGTTTCCTTGCGGCGATTGCACCGACCGGGCCGGACGCTTTGTTCTTCGCCGGCGATTTGGGCCAGCGCATCTTTCAACAGCCTTTTTCCTGGAAGGAACTCGGCGTCGATGTGCGCGGGCGATCCTTCACGCTCACCGTCAACTATCGAACGTCGCACCAGATCAGGCGCATGGCCGATCGACTGCTGCCGCCTGCCGTCCGCGACGTGGACGGCCTTGGCGACGATCGCGACCGCACGGTGTCCATTTTCAACGGACCAGATCCGGAGCTGGCCCGTCACGCGTCACGCCAGGATGAGACCGCGGGGGTTTCGACCTGGTTGCGCGCAATAATGGCTTCCGGTGTGGCGCCTTCAGAGATCGGCGTATTCGTCAGAAGCCGCGACCAAATGGACCGTGCGCGCGCCGTCGTTACCGCCAGTGGTGTTGAAGCTCTCGAATTGTCCGAGCGTGACGAAGCGCCGGGCCAGCGGATGCCCGTCGGTACTATGCATCTTGCGAAAGGATTGGAATTCAAGGCTGTCGTCGTCATGGCGTGCGACGACGACGTGTTGCCCTTGCGGTCCCGCGTTGAGTCGGTAGCCGATGAGGTCGAGCTGGACGACGTCTACGAGACCGAACGGCATTTGTTCTATGTTGCTTGCACCCGTGCCCGAGACAGGCTCCTCGTGTCGGGCCTGTTGCCAGCGTCGGAGTTCCTTGCCGATATCGCAGACATGGCCCACTCGATCGGAACCGCGCCGGCCGGCACGCCATGAAGGCCAGCATCGCCGGCCGCGTCCGGAACACCAATCTTCCGAAGGGCAAAGCCCTGCTGCCTCTATTTGAGGCCGTGATCAACGCCTTTCAGGCCATAGAAGAGGCCGGCGGCACCGGCCACAAGATCGGCATTCATGCCGATCGTCAGGGCGATTTGGCCGACGAAAAGCTCGGAAAGATCGAAGCCTTCACCGTAACAGATTCCGGGATCGGCTTCACGGACGCCAACTTCGAGAGCTTCCAGACGGTTGACTCGTCGTACAAGGCTGGACGAGGGGGCAAGGGGCTTGGCCGGTTTCTATGGCTGAAGGCTTTTCAACGCGTCGAGATCGAAAGCTGCTACCGCAACGTTGATGGCACAACGATGTTGCGGCGCGCCTTCTGCTTCACCGCAACCGATGACGAGCAACCCTGCGAGAACGCGCCATCGGATCGTCAGCGCCGAGAGACCACCATCCGGTTGTCGGGCTACCGTGGTCCGTATGCTGATGAATGCCCGCGGCAACTTGACATTATTGCGCAGCGGCTCATCGGCCATTTTTTGCCGCTGTTCCTGAACCCGAACGCGCCAGCGCTCACGCTTTCCGACGGGTTCGGAAAGATCGACCTTCAGGCGTTCTTCCGAGAAAACTTCCAGAAGCTTGCTAGCGAACACCCTTTCACCATAGGCGACCAGGCGTTTACTCTCAGCGGATTCCGGTTACGTGGGGCACTCGCAAATCATCACGAGTTGGTTTATGCGGCCCACTATCGGGAGGTTATCACCGAGCGCCTCTCCAAGTTCCTCCCCAATCTGCGGAGCAAGCTGCACGATCAGGACAGCGGTAGCTTCTATTATCTTGCCTTTGTTCAGGGAGAATACTTGAACGAGAAGGTCAATAGCGAGCGTACGGACTTTTCTATTTCCAAGGAATCTACGCCGCAGGACCGAGCTGAAACCTCCGACCCCGATCACGCGGGCGATGACGACCTGTTCGCCGACGAAATTAGCTTGAAGGCAATTCGCAATGCGGCGCTCGCAGAAATAGGCGAAGACTTGAGGCCCTTCCTTGAAGAAATCAACACGCAGAAAACTGCAGCACTCGCCTCCTACATCGATCAGGATGGCCCGCAATACCGTGTGCTGATGAAGTATGCTCCCGAGTTCATCGACCAAATCCCGCCCCAGGCGAGCAAAGCCGACTTGGAAATGGCGTTGCACCGTCAGCTCTATCAGCGACAGGTTAAGCTCAAGCAAGAGGGTGCGAGTATTCTTGATGCTACGGCAAACGTGGAGGACCCGCAGGAATACAATGCACGCTTCAATGATTTTATAGAGCGCGCCAACGAAATCGGCAAATCGGCGCTCGCCCAATATGTAGTGCATCGCCGCGTAATTCTTGACCTATTGGACAAGGCACTGTCCCAGGACCCGGTAACCGGCAAACACGCACTCGAAAGAACGGTGCATCGGCTGGTGTTTCCTATGCGTACGACGTCGGACGACGTACCCTTTGATCAGCAGAATTTGTGGATCATCGACGAGCGCCTGACGTTCCATTTTTATCTCACGTCGGACCAACCGCTCAACACCGTGCCGGTGCTTGCAAGTGAGTCCGAAAGCCGACCGGACATCCTGATTTTTGACCGGCCGCTCGCGTTCAGTGACGATGGACAGCCTCTGACTTCTGTGGTTGTCATTGAGTTTAAGAAGCCAGACCGGACGGACTATCGCGACGAGGACCCCGTAACCCAGGTCTACCGCATGGTTCGCGAAATCCGCGCGGGTCACAAGGAAGACCATACCGGCCGGGAAATCCGGCCTCTTACCGACAACATCCCAGCTTATTGTTACATCATTTGCGATTTGACCAAGCCGTTGGAAACTAAGCTTCAGAACATGGCGGCCTTCAGGACACCAGACAATTTGGGGTACTACGGATTTAACCCGACGCTAAATGCTTACTATGAGGTGATATCTTACAGAAAGCTGCTGGCCGACGCGCAGAAACGCAACAGGATTCTTTTCGAGAAGCTCAACATTCCAACTAAACGGTCATGATGGTGAACGGCGCGGCTGCTCGGACGCGATCCGCAGCGCCTTGTTCTCTACCGCCCCCGTTTCGGTTTGATCACGCTTAAATTGGAGAGGAAGAGTGAGGCGGTGGTTCGGCGTGACGGCTTGTGGGCGAGAGAGAGGCTTTCGGCCAGCCGTCGCGGAGCAAGCCCATGCAGAAATCAGCTTCAATCAGCAGTGCCGGTGCGGGTGGATCACCTGTGTCCGGACCATATAAGGTAGACATCTCTCGCGGTGAGCGGATCGGCCGCGTATCGTCCGAGTGGTTTTCGCGACCCGATGACGAGCGCTACCTGTCCCTCGGTGCCCTCCATACCGCCGTCCGCTCCCGAGCGGACCGCGCGACCGCACGCATGGTCGAGACCCGAGCCCTCCGCGTGGAGGCATTCCGCGATAACGCCGAGCGCATGGCGCTGATTGTGCCCGGCCGCGACGAGCCGGTTGCGCCCACTCACTGGTCGTTCGGCCAAATGTGCAGCCTGATCGGCGCTCCGGCCGGCTACCTGCGTCAGCTCCCTGCACCGCTCGCAGGTATCAACATGCAGCACGGCCTGCTGTCGCACCGGGCCGAGCTGATCAAGACACTCGAAGCCGACGACGGCCGAACCGAGCTGCGCGCAGTCACCGGACCGGATTACGGCCGTATCTGGGACCACGAACTGGTCTCGGCCGTGATGAAGATCGCCGGCGACGGCGTGGGCGACACGCGCTGGAAGGTGCCGGGCCTGCTGGACTGGTCCACCATGAGGCACAACCCGTTCGTCGAGGTGACGAAGGACACGACGACCCTCTACGCCAGCGACCGAGACGTCTTCCTGTTCCTGGTCGACGACGCGCACCCGATCGAGGCCGGCCGCCTGCCGAACGGCGACCCGGATCTGTATTTTCGGGGCTTCTACTGCTGGAACAGCGAGGTCGGCTCGAAGACGCTGGGCATGGCATCGTTCTTCCTGCGCGCCGTCTGCATGAACCGAAACATCTGGGGCGCCGAGGGCTTCGAGGAGATCAGCATCCGGCACAGCAAGTTCGCCGCCAACCGGTTCGCCCACGAGGCGGCGCCGGCGTTGGAGAACTTCGCCAATTCGTCGCCCGCGCCGTTCATGGCCGGGATCAAGGCGTCGCGCGAGCGGATCGTGGCACGCAAGGACGAGGACCGCGAAAGCTTCCTGCGCAAGCAGGGGTTCTCCAAGCCGGAGACGGCCAAGATCATCGCGACGGTGTTGGAGGAGGAGGGCCGGCCGCCGGAATCCATCTTCGACTTCGTGCAGGGCATCACCGCGTTGGCCCGGTCCAAGCCGCACCAGGATGCGCGGCTGGAGCTAGAGGGCAAGGCGTCGAAGCTGCTGGCCGGCGTCCGCTGATCCGGAAAAGCGTGGAGGCGGCTTCACGTCTCCACGCCGACCCGGCATTGCGGGTCCGAACGCGATGAGAGTGAGAGGGCCGTGAAGGGCTTCATGACGGGTTGAGGAGGTCGAGAGAGCGTCTCCCGGCCGGCCCGTCACGGAGACCACCCGTGGCCCAATCGGTTCAGAAGATCACGCTCAGCGCCTCGCGCGACATCCCATTCAACAAGCTGCTGCTCAGCGCCTGCAACGTCCGCCGGGTCAAGGCGGGCGTGTCGATCGAGCAGCTCGCCGACGACATCGCGCGGCGCACCCTGCTGCAGTCCCTCACCGTTCGGCCGGTGCTGGACGGCGCTGGCATCGAAACCGGCATGTACGAAATCCCCGCCGGCGGCCGCCGTTTTCGTGCGCTGGAACTGCTAGTCAAGCAGAAGCGCCTGGCAAAGACCGCGCCTATTCCTTGCGTCATCCGCGAGGGCGGCATCGCCGAGGAGGATTCTCTGGCCGAGAACGTCCAGCGCGCGCCGCTGCACCCGCTCGACCAGTTCCGGGCCTTCCTGGCGCTGCGCGAGAAGGGGCAGTCCGAGGAGGAGATCGCCGCTGCGTTCTTCGTCTCCGTCGCCGTGGTGAAGCAGCGGTTGCGGCTGGCATCGGTGTCGCCTAGGCTACTGGACGTCTACGCCGAGGACGGGCTGACGCTCGACCAGCTGATGGCGTTCACGGTCAACGGCGACCACGAGCGGCAGGAGCAGGTGTACGACCGGCTGAGCCAGTCGTACACGAAGGAAGCCTATGTCATCCGGCGCATGCTGACCGAAGGCGCGGTGCGTGCGGCCGACAAGCGGGCGCTGTTCGTCGGCGTCGAGGCCTACGAGGAGGGGGGCGGCATCGTGATGCGCGACCTGTTCCAGGGCGACGACGGCGGCTGGCTGCAAGACCCGGCGCTGCTCGACCGGCTGGTCGTCGAGAAACTCCAGCGCGAGGCGGAGGCGGTGGCGGCGGAAGGGTGGAAGTGGATCGAGGTCGCGCCCGACTTCGCCTATGGCCACCATTTCGGGTTGCGCCAGCTGCGGGGCGACGTGACGGCACTCACGGGCGACGAGGAAGCGACGCGGGACGCGCTGCGGGCGGAGTACGACCAACTCGAGGACGAGTACGCGCACGTCGAGGACATTCCGGAGGAGATCGACCAGCGCATGACCGAGATCGAGACAATGCTGGGCACGCTCGAAGATCGGCCGGTCGCGTTCGACCCAGACGAGATCGCGCGCGCCGGCGCGTTCGTCAGCATCGACGGTGCAGGCGCCCTGAAGGTGGAGCGCGGCTACATCCGGCCAGAGGACGAGTTGCCGGTCGCGGCGGAACCGGATGCCTACATCGACGCAGACGAACCCAGCGACGAATCAGACTGCGTGACCTCGTATGCCCCTGCAGGCGGGAGCACCGTCCATGGCAGCCCGGAAGCAGCCCCCGAGCCGGAGGAGGAAGACGGCATCAAGCCACTGCCTGACCGGCTGCTGACCGAGCTGACGGCACACCGGACGCTGGCCCTGCGCAACGCGATCGGCGAGCAGCCCGAGGTGGCGTTCCTGGCGGCGCTGCACGCACTCTGCCTGCGCCTGTTCTACGGCTATGGCTTGAACTCCTGCCTTGATCTCGACGTAAAGAGCGTCACGTTCAATGCGCAGGCGGCGGGCCTGAACGACACCGCCGTCGCCCGGACGCTGACCGACCGGCACCAGTTCTGGCTGGCGTCGATGCCCAAGCATCCCGAGGACCTCTCGGCCGTGCTGTCGCGGCTGGACGTGCAGAGCCAACAATCGCTGTTCGCGCACTGCGTCGGGCTGAGCGTCAACGGCGTGTACGAGGCTTACAACCGGCGGCCGCAGGCGCTGGCGCATGCCGACGTGCTGGCGAAGGCGGTGGACCTCGACATGGCGGCGGCGGGCTGGACACCGACGGTCGACACGTATCTTGGCCGGGTCACCAAGGCGCGCATCCTGCAAGCGGTGCGGGAGGCCAAGGGCGACCATGCGGCGCAGCTGATCGACCATCTCAAGAAGGGCGAGATGGCCGAGAAGGCGGAGGCGCTGCTCGCCGGGTCGCGTTGGCTGCCGGAGCCTCTGCGCACGCCGGGCCGGGCGATGCCGCAAGTCGCCGAAGTCGAGGCGTTCGCGGAAACCGACGTTACCGGCTCCGAAGAGATGGACACCGGCGACTGCGAGCAACCGGCCACGGATGACGACGAGGCCGACGAAGCCCTCGCGTTCGCGGCCGAATAGCTGAACCAAGCCTGCGGGGCGGCGACGACCGTCCCGCATCTCTTCCCTTCACCGGAGGTTTGTCATGACCGAAGTTCAATCGGCTCAGGATGCCGTTGCCGTCTGGCAGCAGCTGATCGCGCAGGACGACGCCCGCACCCGCCTTGCCGAAGAAGCGCTGCCCGGCAACAAGGCTGCGCTGTTTGGTGCGCTCGCCGTGGCCGGAATTACCAGCGTCGTCGTCACCTTCGATGGCGTCGGCGACTCCGGCCAAATCGAAAGCATCGACGCCCGCACCGGCGATGCCGCCGCCGTGCTGCCCATCTGTGACATCGACATCGCAACTCCCGCCTGGGACGGCTCGGAACTTCACCGCCGTACGTTGCCGCTGGGCGAAGCGATCGAACAACTCGCCTATACCTTTCTGGAAGAGACGCACGGCGGGTGGGAGAACAACGAGGGCGCGTTCGGCGAATTCACTTTCGACGTTCCGGAGCGAACGATCCGGCTCGACTACAACGAGCGGATCGAAAGCTCCGAGTACACCGGCCACGAGTGGTGAGGGCGGATCATGGCACATCCCTATCACCATGCCCTGTCCTCCGCGCGGAAATGGGGCGGCACCGTCGACGATTACCTTCCGCTCCACGCGTGGTTCGATGATCCCTCGAAGCTGATCATCGCCGACTTCCGGCACCGGGCGCTTCGCCACCACGCGGCAGGTGTGTTCGACTCGGAACGCGCGTTCGGGCCAACCATTACGATCTCGACCGGCCGCGTCGTGCCGGTGCGGCTGATCGGCGAGCAGCACTGCATCGAAGACCTCGGCTTCGTTCCGAGCTTCGCCGACTGGGTGCGCTGCATCCGGCCGGAACCGTGGATGGGCCGCGCGCAACCGATCCATCGCGACGTCGATCCGTTCGCGACGCAACCAGCCAGTCACAACCTCCTGCCGCCAACGGTCCAGCCGATTGGAGACGTGCCATGACCGTCACTTACCCGTTGCGGATTTTCCTCGACTGCTCGACCGTCCATCTCTCCGCGGCGACGTGCCGGTGGCTTGACGAGAACGCCGTCGAAGCTGCGACGCGCCAGCTCGCGCCGATCAATGCACCCTCGGCGACCCATTCGGCTGGTTTCTTTATGCCGCCGGGCCGCCCTATCACGGCGAGCCACCGGACCTGATTGCAGTGATGCGGCATGCACGCGCGAGGGGCGCCGAATACATCCTGTTCGACGCCGATGCGCCACCGAACGACGCGCTGCCGGTCTTCGAGGAGGCCGGCTGACGCTGCGAAGCAGCAACAACACGCTCCACCCCGAAGCCCGGCCACCGCGCCGGGCTTCATCGTTTCAGGAGGCCGCGATGGCGGACTATTTTTGCCAGTTTTCCTGCATATTCGACGTCGGCACGGCGGAGAACGCCGTGCGCGCAATCGAAATCCAGCGGCAGCAAGCCGTGGCGCTCTTCGACGAAGAGGGCAGCGACCTCGGCTTCGACGTTCAGCATGATCCCGGAACGGGTCCGGGGGCGCTCTGGATCAGCTCGGACGAGTATGGCGAGTCGGAACACGTCATCGCCTTCGTGCTCGCCTGCGCGGGGGCATTCGACCTTCGAGGATGCTGGGGCTTTCGTTGGGCACTGACCTGTTCGCGGCCGCGGCTCGACGGCTTCGGCGGCGGGGCACAGGTGATCGATCTTAGCGCACGCAAGAGCGTCGGTTGGATCGATTGCGAACACTGGCTGCTGGGTGCGCTCGATCCGGGATCCGACGCCGAAGCCGGCATCGCGCAATCGGCGGCGATCGGCGGCGAACAGGTCGTGGGCACCGGAGCGCATTCGACCGAGGATTAGGCCGGTCGCGACCGATCTCACGCGATCGCGGCCGAGTACTCAACCCACTGTTGCAACCTGGGGCTCGCTGGCAACGGCGAGCCCCTTTTCGTTTCCGGAGGCTGCGATGCCGAGCACGGCATCCGATCTGGCCCGCCGTCTCGCGGCTAATGCCGAGGCGGTCTGCCGACATTACCTGTCCAACGGCTACCGCCAGGGCCGCTATTGGCTCGTCGGCGATACTGACAACACGCCAGGTCGCAGTCTGTACGTTCGCTTGCATGGACCCGAAGCAGGGCGAGGCGCAGCCGGAAAATGGACCGATTCGGCGACCGGTGAACACGGCGATCTCCTGGACCTGATTGCTGCAAACCGAAGGATAGACGCCACGCGCGACGTGCTTGACGAGGCGCGGCGATTCCTGATTCTGCCAGCGCCCGAATGTGCCTCGACGCACTCGCCAGCACCGGCCGGATCACCGGAAGCAGCCCGGCGCTTGTTCGCGGCGTCCAGGCCGATCGTGGGCTCGATCGCAGAAGCGTATCTGCGCGAACGCGGCATCACGGCTCTTCGGGACTGCACGGCGCTACGCTTCTACCCGCGCTGCTACTACCGCCAGGACGGCGAGACGGCGGCCGGAGCGCGCGAAGACTGGCCAGCGGTCGTCGCAGCGATCACCGGCCTCGACGGCATGATGACCGGGGCACACCGCACTTGGCTCGACCCGTCCGGCCGCATGAAGGCGCCGGTCGCCACGCCGCGACGCGCGATGGGCCACCTTCTCGGTAACGCGGTGCGGTTCGGCAGGGCGTTCGACGTCATGGCGGCTGGCGAGGGCATCGAGACGATGCTGTCGCTGCGGAGCGTCATGCCCACCCTGCCCATGGCTGCCGCTCTCTCGGCCAACCACCTCGCCGCCCTCCTGCTTCCATCGACGCTGCGCCGTCTATACATCGCGCGAGACAACGATCCGGCCGGACAGCGCGCAGCGGACACGTTGACGGGGCGAGCGCACGAGGGCGGGATCGAGGCGCTGGTACTGCTGCCGACACTAGGCGACTTCAACGATGACCTGCGGCAACTCGGCAGCGACGCTCTCGCGGCAGCACTCCGGGTGCAACTCGTCCCGGAGGACGTGGACAGGTTCTGGCGACCGCCGGAGCGTGGCGGCCGGGAACGGTGAGCGTGGCAACGGCACGAGGGTCGGGGGTGGTGCGGCCACCGCGCGCCTGTCCGGCCGGGAGAGCCGCGCCCACGGCCTTCTGAGAGGGCGATCGGACCGGAAGCGGCCCGGGCCGGCAACGGCTGAGGCCAGCTATTTTCCGCCGCCGCGAAGAGCGCGGCTTTGCATCGCGAAGCAAAATAGCCGTCCCACGCCGTCCTCCGCTGCGCTGCGGCCGCTCGCGCAAGCGCGCGGCGGTGCAAGCCCGGTCCGCCCCCGGTCTTCGACGCCTACGAAGGCCGCGATGGGCGCGGCCGAAGCCGGAGGCAGGCGACGATGACCGACCACCTCAACCCCGACCACGAACCGCACCACGCCGAATCCTCGACCGCCTCGCTCCTCACCGAACTCCAGCTATACGGGCACCGACCCTTCCAGGACGAACCCGACGCCAGGCCGTTGCCTGAGGAACGCACCGTCTGCACCGCACTGGCCGACATCTTCGACGCCCTCGTCTCCACCCTGACCGACACGCGCCTAGAGCCCGACCTCGAAGACCTGCTCTGGTCCACCGTCAACCTGTTCCACCGCGCCGCCGACCGGATCGAACGCGAGCTCGACACGAACGAGCAGGCCCAGCGCCGGAGCCAAAAGGACCAGGACGGCTCGGAAATACGGTCGGTCGAACTGGAGCGGTTGCTGGCCGAGGGTCTGACGCTGATCGAGCGACGCAACGCCTTCGAGATCATGCGCGACCAGGCCGCCGATCTGTTCGAGACGCACGCCGGAACCGCATGGCGGCCGCGCACCGGGTCGAAGGTGAACCACCGTGCACTGACGGCGGCGGTGATCGACAGCCGCGACTTCCTGGCGGCCAAGCGCCGGGCCGAAACCGAGGTGATGGTGCCGCCCGGCCCCAAGGTCGCGTTCACGGGCGGTTATGAGTGCAACGACCACAAGGCGATCTGGGCCGCGCTCGACAGGGTGCAGGCCAAGCATCCCGGCATGGTGCTGCTGCACGGGGGATCGCCCAAGGGGGCCGAACGTATCGCCGCTTGCTGGGCCGACAACCGCCGCGTGCCGCAGGTCGCCTTCAAGCCCGACTTCACCCGGCACAAGAACGCGGCTCCGTTCAAGCGCAACGACCAGCTCCTCAACGTGCTGCCGATCGGCGTCGTGGTGTTCCCGGGCTCAGGCATCTCCGACAACTTGGCCGACAAGGCCCGCAAGCTCGGCATTCCACTGCTCGACTACCGCAAGGGGAGCGGGGCGTAAGCCCCGCCCGGACTACCGCCGATCCGGAAATCTGCAGAAGCGGCTCCGCACGGAGTCGCTTCTGCGACATCACGTGTTGCTCGCGGAGCAACGCCACTCACGCCATTGCGGCGGGACACGGCGGGCGAAATACGGCAAAATCGCGAACCAGGAGGGTCGGACCATGGTGCTCGGCGTCGTCTTCAGCCTGCTCGGCATCGGCATGCTCGTGGCACTCATGTTCAACATGGCCATCCTCGCTCTGCCCCTGTTCGTCGCCGTGGCTGCTGGCCGGTTCGCTTACGAAACCGGCGCGGGCGCGTTGGGAGCGATCGCCGTCGGGCTCGTGGCCGGCGCGGCGGCACTCGGCGTCGGCCAGGCCGTGCTGGTCATGACGCGCTCGACGGCCGTCCGCCTCGCGGTCGCGCTGGCCTTCACGGCGCCGGCGGCCTTCGCCGGCTACCATCTCGTGTTCGGCCTCTCGCACATCGGCGGCGCGCATGGGGTGTGGCAGCAGATCTTTGCCGCCATCGGCTCGGTCGCCATCGGCGTGGCCGCACTGATGCGGCTGGCGACGCCGATAATCCCGCCGGCCCCACCGACGCGCACGGCGTAAGCCGGCGTGTGCAACGACTACGGCAACCGGGTCGCCTACAACAGCTACGTCGAGGAGTTCAGCCATCTCCGCTTGCCGCTGATCCTGCCCACCGCAGCACCGAATTTGGAACCGCGGGAGGATATTTGGCCGACGGAAATGGCGCCCATCATTCGACGCCATGCCGAGGGTGTCGAACTCGCGCAGTTGCGCTGGGGATTTCCGGCGGGCCGCCCGAAGGCACCGCCAGTCATCAATTTCCGCTCGGAAGGACGACGCTTCGCCAGCGGACGCTGTCTTGTGCCAGCTTCGCACTTCTTCGAGTTCACCGGCACGAAATCGCCGAAATCCAAGTGGCGGTTCACCAAGACAGGCGATGACTGGTTCTGCTTCGCCGGGTTATGGCGGCCAGCACAAGGTGACGCGCCAGAGAGCTTTACACTTCTCACCACCGAACCTGGCCCTGATGTCGCGCCGATCCACAACCGCCAGGTCGTGGTTTTGGAACGTAATGACTGGCAGGCGTGGCTGGATCTGACGCGACCAGAAAGCGCGATTCTGGGACCATTGCCTCAAGGCAGCCTGACGGTCGAGCAGGTCCGCTGACAGAGAGGATTGGGCGTCTCCCTGCGGGCCGGGCTCGTCGGCTGCGCTCGAACCGGCTTTGCCGTTTCGCCCCTGCGGGCTTGATCCCTGACGCAAGTAGAGGAGTGTGCGCGAACCCCCGGCGTCATCCGAAACGGGGCATAGCGGTTCCGGTCAGTCACCGTTGCCGCGAGATCAACGCGTGATGGTGTGCCGACTGACCTGCCCTCGATCATGGCTGCGCGGTGGCTCTCACCCTGGGGCGACCAGCGCCTCAAGGTAGTTGCGGCTCCACCGAGCGGTCTTGTCATGGCCGCCGTTCCGAATTCCATGCGAGGCCGCGGGTGGGTGTATTCTTCTCCTCTCGGCCAGCGTCGCCGTTTGTGCGCGGTAGCAGGTCTTTGCCCGACGGGATCGCTCGTCGCCTTGTTCGTGCATTTCGATTGCCGCCACGTGTCTCTCCAAGGCTGTCCGGGTCAGGTGCGCTCCACGCTGCCTCGGATGGCCTGATCTGGCCGAAGGACGGCTGCGCCTCGATCGCCTATGCCGCAACGGCGGCCGCCAGCTATTTTCCGCCGCCGCAAGCGGCTTTGCATCGCGAAGCAAAATAGCCGTCGTCCGCCATCCTCCGCTGCGCTGCGGCTCGCACGCGCGAGTGCGTCGTCGATCGCCTCCGGCCGGACGATCGCCATCGAGGCCGCGATGGGCGCGACCCGATGAACAGCAGGAGAGAACATCATGGCGACCATCGGCACCTTCACCAAGACAGGCGAGAGCTTCACCGGCGCGGTCAAGACCCTCAGCATCAACGCCAAGACGACGATCAAGCCGGCCGAAAAGACCAGCGACAAGGCTCCCGACTACCGCGTCTTCGCCGGCTCCGTGGAGTTCGGCGCCGCCTGGAAGAAGACCTCCAACGAGGGCCGCGACTATCTCTCGGTCAAGCTGGACGACCCGAGCTTCCCAGCCCCCATCTACGCCACCCTGGTCGAGGGCGAGGACGACACGCACACCATGATCTGGTCCCGCCGCAACGGCGACTGACCGGCACCTCGGCGCCCCGCGTCAAGCGACGCGGGGCGTTCGCGCGCTGTGTCAGAATGTGCGTTGTTGACTGGGGCAGCGCCGACTTTTGGCCGTGAAGGAGACTTCCGGTTGATTCCCTAATATGCTGGGTGGCAGTATATTAGGTGAAGCCGCTGCCTCTCCGCATGAAACTGCGGGAGGTCGTCGCGAGGAACCTACGCCGGCTGCGCAACGCCCATGGGCTGTCGCAGGAGGAGCTTGCCGACCGTGCCGACGTCAACCGGAACTACGTCGGAATGCTGGAGCGAGAGGAAAATGCCGCGACCGTCGATATGCTGGAGAAGCTCGCCAGCGTCATGGGTGTCGATCCGATCGAGTTCTTTCGACGCGAGTAGCGGCCATGCCGCGGCCACCGACCTGACGTCTGTCATACGAGAACGGTTGCGCGAATCGAGCTTGGGCGGTCTAAGCGTTTCCCGGACCCGCAACCAAAACGGAAAGGTCCGATGAGCCCTGCCGCCCAGCCTCTTGCCGAATCGCCGCCTCACTCGGACCATCTGACCGACTACGACCGTCATCACTTGAAGACCTACATCCGGCTGCTGGATGCGGCTGCCGACGACGCGGATTGGCGCGAGGTCGCCGACCTCGTCCTCGGTCTCGATGTCGCGTCGAACCCCGAACATGCTCGCCGCGTCCATGACGCGCATCTCGAACGCGCCCGGTGGATGACCACTACGGGATATCGCGATCTCCTCACGAGCGCAGCCGAGCGCTGAAGGCGGCGCGTTCCCAGCAACACCCGTTGCCTCAAGCCGGACTCCCCAAACTGACGCTCGCCAAAATGTCTCCGACTTACGGCGTCATTGCCGCTCTGCCGCGCGGACGCCCTCACGAGGAGGATGAGCCGTGCCCATTGCAGGAGGCGACTGGCGGATCGACGCCGACTACGACTACTTCGACCAGCTGACCCCCGAGCAGGCCGCCTTCGAGTTCCTGCGCCGCAATCCCGACTACAACGCCGCCTATCGCAATCTGCCGGACGAAACGGGCGGCGGTTCGTCACCTGCGGCAGCGCCATTCGCGGCACTTTGGGGGTTGCGATTTCGCGGCCGATCCGCGGCTGCGCAGCGACAAGTCGCCAGTCATTTGGCTGCCCCGGCACAATCCAAGGATGACGGTTCTGACGGGGGTTCAGCCCGACCTGTTCGATGGTCCGCACCTCTCAAACGCAAGACCCACGATCGTCCGCGGCGCGCCTGACGGCCTGTACGTCAACCTCACCGCGTTCGCGCCACCGCACCACGCACTGATCACCGGTGAACCTTCCGGGACGTGCCCGATAGCGGTCGTGGTGCCGTTGGACGGCATGTTCGAGGACCGCATCGAAGCGGCACGCCGCGTCTGGCGTGCGATGAACCGCGGGGCAAAGGTGCAGCCGGCCAGATTCACGCCGCAACGCACGCGCCGATTGAGGCTCGTACTTCGGGCGCTCGATGCAACGCTTCTCGACATCGGCTATCGCGACATCGCGCGCGGCCTTTTCGGCGACCGCGTCTCGGATGACGCCGCCTGGCGGACAAATCCGCTCCGAGCCACCACGATCCGTCTCGTCCAGGACGGCCGCGCGCTCATGCGCGGCGGCTACCTGCGCCTGCTCCGCTCGGATCGCCGCAAGCGCTGACGACTGCCGGACTTGTTGGCGCCCGAAAGATGGACACCCTGCACCCGGGGTGCCGCGAACAAGAAAATAACTCCGTCATCCACCCCTTCGATTTCTCTCCGCCAGGGTGCTCGCGAGCCGCCGGCCTGAACCGGCGGCGACCGTCAGACCCACGGAGACCCGCCCATGCCCGACCCGCTCGCCGGCCTTCCGCCACGCCATCTGCGCACGCCTGAGGCCGCGCGCTTCCTCGGCCTGTCCGGCCGCACCCTGGAGAAACACCGCACCTACGGCACCGGCCCGCGCTACTCGAAACTCGGCGGCCGCGTCGTCTACCAGGTCGACGACCTGCAAGCCTGGGTGACGCGCGGCGCCAAGGCGTCCACGTCCGATCCCGGTATCGGCGCTGTGCTGCCGGCGAAGCGGCATGCCGCCGTGGCGCCCGGCTTCGCCGCCGCACCGCAACGGCGCTGATCTGGCCGTCATGCCGACAGCCGTGCCCGGCAGCCGCCGCCTTCCATCTCGCAGCGAGCGGGCCAACCTCGACCCGTTCGAAGCCTTGGCCGGCGACATCGCCCCCCGGGACCAGCGCGACCTCATGGAACGGCCATTCTTCTCGCTCGCCAAGACGAAGCGGCTGACGCCGATCCAATACCGAGCCGGCAATACGGAAGTGCAGGTCTACGCCGTGCCGGAGCACGGCATGGCGACGATCTGGGATGCCGACGTCCTGATCTGGGCGGCGTCGCATCTCGTCGAGGCCGCGGACCGCGGGCTGCCGACGTCGCGCTTCTTCCGGTTCACACCCTACAAGCTCCTCAACTCGATCGGCCGGGCGACCGGCAATCGCGAATATCACCTCCTTCGCGGCGCGCTGACCCGCCTCCAATCGACGGTCATCCGCACGACGATCCGGCACGGCGAGCAGTGGCGCCGCCAGCAGTTCTCCTGGATCAACGAGTGGGAAGAGCTGGTTACCTCCGACGGCCGCCGGGTCGGCATGGAGTTCGTGCTGCCTGATTGGTTTTACCGTGGGGTCATCGACCGCCGCCTCGTCCTGACCATCGATCCGGGCTACTTCGCCCTGACCGGCGGCATCGAGCGCTGGCTATATCGGGTCGCCCGCAAGCATGCCGGCCGGCAGGCTGCCGGTTGGCGGTTCGACCTCCGGCATCTCCATGCCAAGAGCGCCAGCCTGGCCCGGTTCTCGGATTTTACGCTGGACCTGCGCCGCATCGTCGCGCGCCAGCCGCTCCCCGGCTACGCGCTCGCGTTCGAGCGGGAGATCGACCGGGACGGCCGGCAGCAGACCCTTCTCGCAATCCGTCCTGTGGATAAGCCTGTGGGAAAGCTGGGGATCACTTTCCGCCCTATCGTGACTTCGGACGCACCCGGGACCGAGACTTCGGGCGCACCGATGGCGGGACTACGGGCGCGAGCCGTAAATACGGATGGACGGTTTTCTAAGCAAGATCAGCAACTCCAGTTGGTCCTGGAACCTCTTAACCTATCTAACTTAGAATCTAACCTTCTAGGTAGTGGGCCTGCCTGCGAAACGCCATCGACGCGTTTGCCGACGGACTTGGCCGGGAAGGGAAGCGGGCGGTGATCGTCGCCCTGCTTAACCAGAAAGGCGGGGTCGGCAAGACCACGCTGGCGCTGCACCTGGCCGGCGCCTGGGCAGCGCAGGGCGCGCGCGTGCTGGTCGTCGACGCGGACCCGCAGGGCTCGGCACTGGACTGGTCCGAGCAGCGCAGCCGCGAAGGCCTGCCGCGCCGGTTCGGCGTGCTCGGTTTGGCGCGTGAGACGCTACACCGCGAGCTTCCGGAGATCGCCCGCGGTGTCGATCGCGTCGTTCTCGACGGACCGCCGCGCGTCACCGGCATCGCACGCTCCGCGATGCTCGCTGCCGACGTTGTGCTCATCCCGGCCACGCCCTCGCCGTTCGACGGCTGGGCCTCGGCCGAGATGCTTCGGCTGCTCGGCGAGGCGCGAATCTTCCGGCCGGAGCTGGTCGCGCGCTTCGTGTTGAACCGCTGCGCAGCCCGCACGGTCATCGCGCGCGAAACCGGCGAGACGCTGGCCGAGCATGACCCGCCCGTGGTGACGTCCCGCATCGGCCAGCGCGTCGCCTTCGCCGATGCGGCCCGCACGGGACGGTTGGTAGACGAACTGGATGGCAGCAGCCCGGGCGCTCGCGAGATCGTCGCTCTGGCGGGCGAGATCGCCGGACTCGTGCCGTGACGACGCGCGACCGCAAGCAAGGGTTTGCAGCCCGACCCGCCAGCCCGGACGATTGGGTACGTGCATCCGGCGGCAGACGAACTGCACCGGCAGAAGCTGACGCCTACACCGCCCGGCTCACCGTGGACGTCACGCCTGAGCTGCGCGGACGTATCAAGATCGCGGCGTTCCGGCGCGGCCGGACCGCAGCCGACATGCTCCGCACCTTGCTGGAGCGCGAGTTCCCGCCCACCGGCGACGACGGTGGGGCGACGCCGTGACGGCGCTCACCGAGGTCGAGCTGTATTGGCTGGAAGGCCGTATCGAGCGCTGGATCAGGTTCGGCCGCGACGTCGAGGAGCGCATCATCGACCGCCGCCGGCGTGTGTTGTCGTTCGCGCCCGGCACGGTGTTCGCCTTCGTGCGTTGGGCCTCGAATGACCACGGGACCGTGGTCTCGCGCATCGACATTCTGCGCGCCGTCGAACGTGGCAAGGCCTGCTCGACGATCCCGTGCGTGACACCTGGCGGCGAAATCCTGCTGCGTAGCTTCGGCTGGCCGAAGGTCGAGCGGGTGCTGAAGGTGATCGACGCCGTGGACGCACTCGGCGTCGATCCGGGCGACGCCGACCCGAACCATTGGCGGCACGTCCACAACCGGATGGCCGCTGGCCAGGAGCCGCGACCCTACACGCGCGAGCGCCATCGCGCCTGGCTCATGAGACTGAGGATTGAAGCATGACACGACGCAGACTCATCGTTGCGATCGGCAGCGGCGCCATCGTCGCCATCGCGCTCACCGCAGCCTGGAAGCACACGCCGTTGCTGGTCTGGAATGCGAGCGCGAGCGTGCCGATCGGGCTGTATGCCGTGTGCGTTGCCGGGTGGTTGGCCACTGGCGAACTCGTCGTCGTGCAGCCGCCCGAGGCGCTGGCCAACTTTCTCGCAACCGGGCAATACCTGCCCAAAGGCGTGCCGCTCATCAAGCACGTCGCGGCACTTCCAGGCGCCATCGTCTGCCGCAGCGGACTGTCGGTCAGCATCGACGGCGTGGTCCGTGCTGAAGCCCGCGAGCGGGATCACGCCGGACGTCCACTCCCGTCGTGGAGCGGATGTCGAACGGTCGCTAAGGACGAAGTCTTCCTGCTTAACGCAAGCGAACCCGCGTCATTGGACGGCCGCTACTTCGGTCCCTTGCCGAGCGCCAACATTATCGGGCGAGCCGTGCCGATCTGGACGGAGCAGCGGCCATGAAGGCGATGTCGCGAGGCTGGCCGATCGCAGTCGCAGCCACCCTCGGCTTGCTCGCCATCGGCAGCACGGCCGGGGCGCAGCAACCCACCCTTCCTTCCCGGCCCGTCACTTCCTCCACCGATCCGATCGCGGCTTACGTCGCAGAAGCCTCGCAGCGGTTCGGCATTCCCGAAGCTTGGATACGCGCCGTGATGCGGGTCGAGAGCGCCGGCGAGGTCGGCGTGACATCGTCGGCCGGAGCGATGGGCCTCATGCAGGTGATGCCCCAGACGTACGCGACGCTCCGTGCAAGGCTCGGCCTCGGCGCCAACGCCTACGACCCGCACGACAACATCATGGCGGGCGCAGCTTTCCTGCGCGACATGCACGACCGCTATGGTGATGCTGGTTTCCTGGCCGCCTACAACGCCGGTCCGGCGCGCTACGAGGAGTTCCGGGCTGGTGGCAGGGCGCTGCCCTCAGAGACGATCCTGTACATGGGTCGACTCGGTCCGATGCTCGGCTTCGATGGCGGAGTGGCGCTCGCCGTCGACGGGCCGAGTGTGACCGCGACGCCGGAAGCGGCGCCGATCTTCGTCTCGCTTCACGGCAACGTCGCTGTCGTTGGCCAGCAGCGCAACGCGACTTCAAACGTCCAACTCGCTGCAGCCGACGTGCAGGTCGACGACCGAGCTGCGGGTCTCTTCACGTCGCAGGTCCAGTTCCCGGACCGCACACTAGCGAACGCTGAACGCGCCCCGGCTACACCGCTTTCTACGCAGCCGCCGAACGGTCGCCCTGTCAATCCGGTGCCGCTTGAGGGTCAGCTTGACACGATCTTCGTGCAGCGCGGCACGGTCCGGACCAGCCCATGACGGCGAGGATGGCTTTCGTCGTGCCATGGGCAGCATTGTCGCAAGCGGTCGTGCAACGGTGCGGTATCCGGCAAGGCTGGTTGGTCAGAGGTGAATTACGGCAGAAGTCAGGGAGAGCAGGACGGCAAGATAAAAGCCGCGATGTGCGGCTCAGTCGGTCGGGGCGCTGGCGCTGCCTTATTAGAAGCTTAGACACGCATTTGGCGATGTTTGTCGGCGGCACACGATGTGCGGCCACGCGGGACCGCCTGAGATTGCTCGGGCGAGAGCACCTCGCGACCGACTCATGAAGCCCAGCGACGACGAAATTCGCATCCGGCCAGGTCGCGTCCGCTCGCGCGGCAATGCCGGCGGCAAGCGCTTTGTCAGCCAAGTGCTGCGGGCCACCGAAAAGGCTGGTGGGGTCTCGCGCCGGGTGGCGTCGTCATCCCGATCGAGCACCTTCGGCCGTGGCCGCCCCGCCAGCCTTCGCGCCGCCCGCGGACTGAATGCCCGAACCCGGCTCGTGACCGTTAAGGCGCGTGTTGTCCGGCACAGCACGCGCGCGGCACCGCTCGCCACCCACGTCGCCTACTTGCAGCGCGACGGCGTCACCAAGGACGGCGCCGCTGGCCGCCTGTTCGGTGCCGAGCACGAGGAGGTAGATGGGCGCGCATTTGCCGAGCGCTGTAACGACGATCGCCACCACTTCCGCTTCATCATATCACCAGAGGACGGGGCTGACATGGCTGACCTGAAGGCGTTCACCCGCGAGCTGATGGCCAACGCCGAGAAGGATCTCGGAACGCGGCTCGATTGGGCTGCGGTCGAGCACCACAACACCGAGCATCCGCATGTCCACGTCCTCGTCCGCGGGCGAGCCGAGGACGGATCGGACTTGGTTATATCGCGCGACTACATCCGGGAGGGTATGCGGTCTCGCGCCCAGGCGCTCGTCACCATGGAGCTCGGCCCCCGTACCGACCAGGAGATCAGTCGCGGCCTGCAAGTGCAGATCGATGCTGAACGCTGGACGCCGCTCGACCAAGGTCTCGCCTGGCGCGCAGCCGGCAACGAGGGCATCGTCGATCTTCGGCCCGATGCAGCTGTCCAGCCTGACGCCGTTCACCATGCCCGCCTCGGCCGAATGCAGAAGCTGGAGAGGCTCGGGCTGGCAACGCCGGCCGGCCCTGCGCAATGGACGTTCAGCCCTGAGACAGAGAGTTCTCTACGCGCGCTGGGAGAGCGCGGTGACATCATCAAGCGATTGCATCGGACGATGGGCGAGCGGAGCCCGTCCGAATGGGTCGTCGCCGGAGAGACTGCCGACCGGCCAGTCATAGGCAAGTTGGTTGCCCGCGGCCTCGACGACGAGTTGAAAGGGACGGCCTACACCATCGTCGACGGCGTAGACGGGCGCGCCCACCACCTGCGCCTGCCGGACCTCGACGCAACCAGCGACGCCGCGCCGGGCGCTGTCGTCGAGCTGCGGCGATTCACCGCCGCAAGCGGCCGCGAACGCGTCGCCTTGGCGGTGCGCTCCGACCTCGGCCTTGAGGCCCAGGCGACCGCGCAGGGCGCGACCTGGCTTGATCGCCGGCTGATCGCGCGGGAGGCGGAGCCACTCTCTGAGAACGGGTATGGAGCCGACGTGCGTGCCGCACTCGAACGACGCACGGCCCACCTTGTCAGCGAGGGATTGGCGCGGCGGCAAGGTCAGCGCGTGATCTTCGCGCGCGACCTGCTCGATACCCTCCGGCAGCGCGAGCTTGGGAAGGCCGGCGAGCGCCTCGCCGCGGAGACCGGGCTGCCCGCCCGGACCGCGACGGAGGGCGAGCATGTTACTGGCATCTACCGCCAGCGTCTCACGCTTGCCTCCGGGCGCTTCGCGATGATCGACGACGGCCTCGGGTTTTACCTGGTCCCGTGGACACCGGCGCTTGAGCGACACTTGGGTCGCCAAGTTGCGGGCCTCCCGACTGCGACGGGGGTCGACTGGAGTTTCGGCCGCAAGCGTGGTCTTGGGATCGGCTGAACGGTAGGTTTCGACCCAACCAGGTCGCTCGCCCCTGCAGCCAGCCCCTTCAGAAGCTGACGTCTGCCCCTACACCTAACAGTCCATCGACAGTCTTTTCTTCAAGCGCGGGGTTGCAAAGTCCATAAAGGCTCGCAGTTTCACCGGCAAAGCGCCTGTAGCTGCACGCACTAAGCTGAGCGGAAGAGTCGGTCGTACTACGCTCGGGAGAACTGGCTCCAAGGTTCCGTCGCGAAATGCTGAGCTCACATGGTGAGAGAACACAGAAATGATGCCTAGGCCCGCTTTCGCCGCTTCACACGCAGCCTCGGTGCTGTTGACAATAAGCCGATGGTGAATGACTGGTCGTGCAAGATCGCTGGAACTCCAGAAGTTTGATCCAGTAAAGCCCTCTACGCCAATGCCGTCGTGACCGTAGAGATCGGCCAAGCTTCCTGGCCGGCCCCGCGCGTCAAGATAGACCGGACTCGCAGCAAAGACGCGGCGGATTGTTCCAACATGCGTGGTGATGAGAGCACTGTCCGGCAGATCTCCGACTCGGAGCGCCACGTCAACTCCCTCCTCCTTCAGACTAACCAGTCGATCACTCAGAATAAGCTCCCCGTCTATGTCGGGATATCTTTGTAGAAATTCGGACAGCACGGGCAATAGGTAGTTCTTACCAAATATGATTGGACCCGTCAGGGCAATTGTTCCTTTTGGTTCTCTGTACTCTCCTGACGCAATGCGCTCTGCCTCGCCTACCTCCTCTAGGATGCGCCTACACGCTTCGACATAGGTTCTACCCGAATCTGTCAAAGCGATCCTGCGGCTGGTGCGGCTCAGCAAAGCTGTTCTCAAATAATCTTCCAGATCGGCGATTTTGCGACTTACTGTCGTCAGGGGCATGGACAGACGCCTGGCTGCCGCCGAGAGGCTGCCCGTCTCGACGACGGTCAGCAGGATCGACATAGACTCCAAGCGATCCATCGTTGCTCCCGATTTCTGGAAGGAAGACTGCCGTTTTTAGCAGATTTACCTGCAGAATGGCAGGTGGCATCTGCTCCGAACAGTCGGCTAGGCGCTCTCCATGAAGAAGGCGGGTGCCGATACCGAGCACGGGCAAGTTGACGAGATGGATTTCAGGGGGATGCATCCAGGCACGGGCCGCCCTAAGTCGCCGTACTCTGCTTCTTACCGCCTGTGCGGCTGTCACTTACGACGTACTGGGGGTTCAGATGGCAAGAGCGGAAACACCTGGGGACAGGGGCGGCGTCAAGGAATACGACGTCTCCATCAACGGCACTTCCCTGCATGTCACCGAACAGGGCGCCGGGCCCGCCGTGCTGTTCTGTCACGGCTTCCCAGACACATCGTTCACGTGGCGACGGCAGATGGATGTCGTAGCAGAAGCGGGTTTCCGGGCGATCGCTCCGGACATGCGTGGCTATGGGCAAAGTTCGGCGCCCGCAGATGCCGCTTTGTACACGCCGTTGCAGACGGCCGGCGACCTCGTCGGCTTGCTCGACGCGCTGCATCTGGCCGACTCCGTCCTCGTCGGTCACGACTGGGGTGCGACCCACGCCTGGAACGCGGCCCTTATGCGTCCGGATCGGTTTTCGGCGATTTTCTGTTTAAGTGTTCCTTACGTCCCGCGCGGAGAGCTAAGCATCTTCGACAGAATGCGGGCCTCCGGCCGTGAACACGACTTCTACATGTTCGAGCAGATTAGGCCGGAAGCCGATCAGATCTGGGCCGATGCAGCCGTCACCATTCCTGGTGCCTTGTATTGGGGCTCGGGCTCGGCGCCCGCGAACGAGCGGTGGAGTCCGCTGGACCCACAGCGGAGTCTGCACCGACCTTTCAAGGGACCTCTGCCGCCATGGGTCGAGCCAGGTTACCTGGCGCACAACATCGCTGCGTTTCAACAAACCGGCTTTCACGGCGGTCTCAATTACTACCGCGCGGCCGAACCCTATTTCCAACTCTCTGCTGCCTTCAAGGGCGCGACCGTGCGTCAGAAGTCTTTCTTCATGTGGGGCAAGGCGGACGGGTTGAGAGAACTCTACCCGCTCGGCCCAGAGCAGATGCGCGCCGGTCTTCCCGGGCTGGTGGGCGTGGTTGAACTCGACGGTGTCGGGCATTGGGTCCAGCACGAAGCCTCCGACCTTGTTGGCGAGCAGCTCGTCAAATTCCTCCTGTCATGAGTGTCGTCACCAAGGGGAGCGGATCATGAGCAGTGGCTCCAGCAGCATCCTCCCGCCATGCGCCGAGCATCGCGTGCCGCGTGACCGGGGCAGCCTCCATGTGCGCGACTTCCCGGGTGATGGGCCGGCTTACGTCCTGCTTCACGGCTTTCCGGACAACTCCCACATCTACGACCACCTCGTTCCGCATCTGGCGGCGGGTGGTCGTCGAACCGTCGCGCTCGACTTCCTGGGTTTCGGCGAGTCAGACAAGCCGGACGGAGTGCAATACAGCTTCGCGCAACAGCTCGCTGAACTGAAGGCAGTGGTGGAGCATTTGCGCCTCGACCGCATCGTCCCCGTCGGCCACGACGCCGGAGGTCCGGCGGCCATCAACTTTTCTCTCAAGCATGCGGACCGCACGGCGGCCGTCGTTCTGATGAACGCGTTCTATGGCGACACGCCCGGTCTGCGCGTCCCCGAGTTCATCGATCTTTTCTCCAACAAGCGGCTCGCGGCGCTCCATCGCCACTTTCTGGCAAGTCCGGAGCAATTTGCCTGGCTTCTCGCGTTCCAGCGCGGCCGGATGCAAGTCGGCCTGACCGGCGCCCAAAGCGCGCGCTACCGGGACTTCCTTGGGCCGGTCATCGACGACAATTTCCGCCGGAAGCCCGGTGCGGGGCCGGCCTTCGTGCAGATGACGGCGCAGCTTACGGATGAGCTCGCGGCGAACGCGGCTCGCATGGTCGACTTCAGGGGCTCCGACGTCCCGCTTCTGCTGATCTGGGGCCGAAGCGATCCCTACCTGCACGTCACGGTCGCCGAGCACATGCGATCACAGGCCCGGGCCGCGACGCTTCATGTTCTCGACGCGGGCCATTGGCCGCAGATCGATGCGGACGACGAGGTCGCTCGACTCATGCTCGCACACTGCTGACACAGCTCGATCGCATTGGACGTCATGACGATAGGCCTCACCTCTCACAGCTTCCACGCGCCCCGGCATCGGACGCATTTTTGGGCTGCCGGGCCAGTCGATGGACCGCTGATGATTTTCCTTCACGGCTGGCCCGGGATCGGTCTGATCTGGCGCGCCCAGGTCGAGACCCTCGCAGCAAGAGGCTGGCGCTGCATCGCCCCAGACCTCAGGGGCTACGGCGGTTCGTTGGCCCCGGCCGAGACCGAGGCTTATGCCGTGCAGGAGATCGTCCATGACATGGTCGAACTCCACG
Organism: Acetobacteraceae bacterium; assembly: GCA_965276815.1. GTDB lineage: Bacteria > Pseudomonadota > Alphaproteobacteria > Acetobacterales > Acetobacteraceae > JAVVHH01. The sequence goes on from CBDIBE010000010.1 coordinate 233,426, forward strand.
ACCATCTCGGCAGCCGCCCTGCAGTCTGGGTTGGCCACGACCTCGGGGGCCCCGTCGCGGCTGCGCTCGCCGCTCACTACCCCGACCGCTGTCGCGGCCTCGTCCTCGTCTCGGTCCCTTATTTTCCGGACGGGTTTGCAATCGGCAATCTTCTGCCGCTGATCAATCGCCAGATCTACCCGGCGGACCTCTACCCAGACGGTCAATGGGATTACTACCGGTTCTACCGGACTCACTTCGACCAGACCGTCAGCGATTTCGAGGCGGACATTGCCGCCACACTGGCCGCAATCTACCGTCCGGGCAGTCCTGCGTCGCAGAATCAGGTCTATCGTTCGGCGTTGGTGACCCGGAACGGTGGCTGGTTCGGCGCGGCGCGGCTTGCCCCGAAGGCTACACCCGATCCCGGACTTTGGCCGCCGGCAGACTTCGAAGCGCTCATCGCTGCGTTCCGCTCGACCGGTTTCAGGCCGGTGAACGCCTGGTATCTGAATGACGACGCCAATACGGCTTACGCCGGGGCAGCGGCGCATGGCGGACGCCTGGCCATGCCCGTCCTATTCGTCAACGGCGACTACGATGGGCTTTTCGACATCGTCCATAGCCGGATCGGAGATCCGATGCGGGCTGCCTGTGCCGATCTCTCGGTGACGCAACATCAAGCCGGCCACTGGCTGCCGCTCGAACGCAAGGCCGGGTTGAGTGACGACATCGCCGCTTGGGCGAGCACCAAGCGGCTCGCCCAAAGCCACTGACGTGAGACGGATAGAGGACGCAAGGGGAGCACGCATGTGTGCCAATGACGCCGAGGCCGCAGCGAAGTCCTCAGGCCCGTTTTCCGCCTGGAGGATGGACCACGCCGCGATCCGCGTACCCGATCTCGAAGAAGCGGTTGCCTGGTACAGGTCCAAATTGGACTTCAGGCTGACAAAAACGGTTCCGGTGGGCGAACTGACGTTCGGCTTCGTCTCATCAGCGGGAGACGGTCACGTCCGTCTCGAGATCCTGGCTGGTCCAGGTGCTGCTGACCGGCCGGATTACGCGACGCTCCGCGACGGTTACGATCTGTCTGGATGGCATCACTTGGGCCTTCGTGTCGAAGACGTGGACGCGGCCGTCGCCGAGTTGCGGCGCCGCGGTGTGACGATCGTCAGCGAGCCGCACGACGCCCCGGCACTCGGACTTAGGCTCGCCTTCTTTGCCGACCCCTGGGGCAACCTGCTGGAAATCATCGCTCCTATGAGGGAATGATCGGCTTCGACGAGAAATCCCACCCGAATTCCAAACAGCATGAAAGGCGAAACCATGTCGGGACCCGAGTCAGCGGCATATACGGTCGATGGAAGCATTTCCGACGACGGCAGGGCCGCATGCGAGCGAGTCCTAAAACGCTGGATGGAAGCTCTCAATCGATATGATGCGGCTGCGATGGACGAGCTGATGCATTTTCCCCATGCGCGACTCGCGCCCGGTTCGGTTTCCGTCTATCCCGCGCCGGGCAACAATCCGATGGACTTGTTCGATCGCCTTCGTCGCGAGGGCGGCTGGCATCACAGCGCGTGGGAAGAGACGAGGCTGGTGCAGTCCTCGCCCAACAAAGCCCATTATGCCGTCCGCTACACGCGCTACCGCGAAGATGGTTCGGTGATCGGCGTTTACGACTCGCTCTACGTGTTCGCGGCCATCGGCGGCCATTGGCGAATTCAGGCCCGATCCAGCTTTGGGCAGTAGTCCTTATGGCTGCGCTGCGAGTGCACGTTGTCGATGGTCATCGCCGCTGTTCAAGGCCTGGACGACTTAGGGCGGCGAGCGTCCGCTTCCTTACCAGTTTAATCACGAGCGGACCGTCGCAAACCCACCCAACCCGGTCATTGCGCGCCGCATTATCCAAGACCACGAAACCAGTAATTCAGCCTTGCGATTCTTCTAAAGCGAGACATCTGACTAACCCCTTCCGCAAAGGGGATTCCATGTCCGCTACCAAAATCCTTTGGGGCCAGCTGATCGTCGTCGGCCTGATCGTGCTGGCCTTCGTCTGGGCCGCGACGCAATGGACGGCTTGGCGCCTGGGCTATCAACCGCAGCTCGGCGCGCCGTGGTTCGAGCTGTGGCGCGGCATGCCGGTTTATGCGCCACCCGCGTTCTTCTGGTGGTGGTTCCATTTCGATGCCTACGCGCCGCCCGTGTTCGTAGAGGGAGCCTACATCGCCTCGTCCGGCGGCTTTGCCTCGATCGTGGTCGCGATCGCCATGTCGGTCTGGCGCGCACGCGAAGTGCGAGAGGCGACCACCTACGGCTCGGCCCGCTTCGCGACCGAGCGGGAGGTCCGCGCGGCCGGCATGCTCGGGGGGGACGGCGCGATACTCGGTCGGCTCGACCGGCACTATCTTCGACACGATGGGCCGGAGCACGTCCTTTGCTTCGCACCCACGCGAAGCGGCAAGGGCGTGGGCCTTGTCGTGCCGACGCTGCTCACCTGGTCCGGAAGTGCCATCGTGCACGATATCAAGGGCGAGAACTGGACGGTGACGGCGGGCTGGCGCGCGCGCTTCGGCCGCGTGCTGAAGTTCGATCCGACCAGCCCGGACTCGGACGCCTACAATCCGCTGCTGGAGGTGCGCCGCGGCGATTGCGAGGTCCGCGACGTCCAGAACATTGCCGACATCCTGGTCGATCCCGAAGGCGCGCTAGAGCGTCGGAACCACTGGGAGAAGACCAGCCACTCGCTGCTTGTCGGCGCCATCCTGCACGTCCTCTACGCAGAGCCGGACAAGACGCTGGCCGGCGTTGCCAACTTCCTCTCCGACCCGAAGCGCCCGATCGAGACGACCTTGCGCGCGATGATGACCACCGCCCATCTCGGGCCGAAGGGCGTGCACCCAGTCGTCGCCAGCTCGGCGCGCGAGCTGCTGAACAAGTCGGACAACGAGCGGTCCGGCGTGCTGTCCACGGCCATGTCGTTCCTCGGCCTCTATCGCGACCCCGTGGTGGCAAAGGTGACCCGCCGATGCGACTGGCGGATCAGCGACCTCGTCGAGGGCGGCCGGCCGGTGACTCTCTACCTGGTCGTGCCGCCGTCGGACATCGCGCGCACCAAGCCGCTGGTGCGGCTGCTGCTCAACCAGACCGGCCGACGGTTGACCGAAGAGCTTCACGCTCAACGCAAACGGCAGCGTCTGCTGCTGATGCTTGACGAGTTTCCCGCGCTCGGCCGTCTCGACTTCTTTGAGAGCGCGCTGGCGTTCATGGCGGGTTACGGGCTGAAAAGCTTCCTGATCGCGCAGTCACTGAACCAGATCGAGAAGGCGTACGGCCAAAACAACTCGATCCTCGACAACTGCCACGTGCGGGTGAGCTTCGCGACCAACGACGAGCGCACCGCCAAGCGCGTGTCCGACGCGCTCGGCACGGCGACCGAGCTGAAGGCGCAGCGCAACTATGCCGGTCATCGGCTGTCGCCTTGGCTCGGGCACCTGATGGTGTCGCGCCAGGAGACCGCCCGACCGCTGCTGACGCCGGGCGAGGTCATGCAGCTGCCGCCGACCGACGAGCTGGTGCTCGTCTCCGGCTTGCACCCGATCCGCGCCAAGAAGGCGCGCTTCTACGAGCACGCCCAGCTCAGGGCGCGCGTGCTCGCTCCGCCAAGGCCAGGGTTGGCTCCGATCGCCAAGACTCCCGGAGTACAGCAACCAACCGACGATTGGACCATGCTCGCCCTCCCCGTGACGCGCGTGCAGCCGGACAACCCGACGACGGCGTGCAAACCCGCGGACGAAGAAAGTCCGGCCAACGGAGGCATCCGGCGCGAACCGGGACTGCCGGAGCATGAGGAGATCGTGCCCCGACCTGCGTCCCCGGCTCGCGAGTTCGAGTTCGACGAGGAGGACCGCGACGACGCAGACGCCCCGGCGAAGGCGCGCGCCCTGCAACGGCAGTTCGGCAACGCCGTGCGGCAGGCGCCGCTCGACCCCGCCGACGGCCTCTCGCTTTGAGGCGCTCGCCGTGAAGGAGAGGCTGTCCGTCTATCTCGAGCCGGCGGTGATGGCGCAGCTTGCGGCGCATGCCGCCCGCCGGAACAGATCGCTGTCGCTGATCGCCGAGGCGGCGATCGCCTCGTTCCTGTCGCCGGACGGGCCGGACAAGCTGGAGGCTGCCGTCTCCCGGCGTCTTGACCGGCTCTCGCGCCAGAACGATCGGCTGGAGCGCGACCTCGGCATCTCGGTCGAGATGCTGGCGCTGTTCGTGCGGTTCTGGCTGACGGTGACACCTCCCATGCCGGACAGCTCGCAGGCAGCCGCCCAGGCGAAGGGGCGCGAACGGTTCGACGGGTTCGTCGAGTCGCTCGGCCGCAGGCTCGCCAGCGGACGCAGCATCGTGCGCGAAGTCAGCGAGGACATCCCGGCCACAACGGACGAAAGTTCCGCCGAAAGCTGATTCGGCCGTTCCGCCGTTGGCCTGCCTTCGTGCGCCAGGCCGCTACTACGCCGACAAGCTTGTTGCCGACCGTCCGCCGTGACGCTTCTTGTTCGTCCCGTTCGCGGCAGCGCTTTTGCGGCCGCACCAGCGAGCGAGCGGCGAGGTGGGGACAGTTCCGTTCCGAAGTGAGGCCCACGCGCGCGGCGCCCGCATGCTGCGCACCGCGCTCGGCCCCGACATTGCTGCCTGGCTCGACGATCCCGGCGTCGTCGAGGTGATGCTCAATCCCGATGGCCGGCTCTGGATCGACCGCCTGAAGGAGGGTGTCGCCGACACGGGGCAGCGTCTGTCGGCAGCCGATGGCGAGCGCATCGTCCGCCTCGTCGCGCACCATGTCGGCGCGGAGGTCCACCCCGCCAGCCCGCGCGTGTCGGCCGAGTTGCCCGAAAGCGGCGAACGATTCGAGGGGCTGATCCCGCCGGTCGTGCAGGCGCCGTGCTTCGCCATCCGAAAGCCGGCCGTCGCGATCTTCACCTTGGACCATTACGTGGGCGTCGGGATTATGACGGCCGCGCAAGCCGAGATGCTGCGCGTCTCCGTCGCCGAACGCCGCAACGTGCTGGTCGCCGGCGGCACGTCCACGGGCAAGACGACGCTGGTCAATGCGCTGCTCGCCGAAGTGGCCCGCAGCGGCGACCGGGTGGTGTTGATCGAGGACACCCGCGAGCTGCAATGCGCGGCGCCCAACCTTGTGGCGCTTCGCACGAAGGACGGCGTCGCCTCGCTCTCCGAGCTGGTCCGTTCGTCGCTGCGCCTGCGCCCTGACCGCATCCCGATCGGCGAGGTGCGCGGCGCGGAGGCGCTCGACCTGCTCAAGGCCTGGGGAACCGGCCATCCCGGCGGCGTCGGCACCATCCACGCCGGGTCGGCGCTCGGCGCGCTGCGCCGCCTGGAGCAGCTGATCCAGGAAGCCGTCGTCACCGTGCCTCGCGCCCTGATCGCCGAGACCATCGACCTCGTCGCGGTCCTCGCCGGCCGCGGCAGCGAACGTCGCCTGGCCGAACTCGCGTCCGTCACCGGCCTGTCGCCGGCCGGCGACTACCTCCTCACCCAGTCGGAGAACCATGATGCTGCCCAGCCGTGTCGCCGCTATTCGTAATCGCCTCTCGACCGCTGCCTTCGCGGCGCTCGCGCTGTTCGCCGCCGCCCCGGCCTATGCCGCCGGCGCGAACATGCCCTGGGAGCAGCCGCTCAACCAGATCCTGCAATCGATCGAAGGGCCGGTCGCCAAGATTCTCGCTGTCATCGTCATCATCGTCACCGGCCTGACGCTCGCCTTCGGCGACACGTCGGGCGGCTTCCGCCGGCTGATCCAGATCGTGTTCGGGCTGTCGATCGCCTTCGCCGCGTCCAGCTTTTTCCTGTCGTTCTTCTCGTTCGGCGGCGGGGCGCTGATCTGATGGCCGGCTTCGCGGCGGATCGGGAGAGCGTGCCGGGCTTCGAGGCGCCCGTGCATCGCTCGCTGGCCGAGCCGATCCTGATGGGCGGCGCGCCGCGATCCGTCGCCATCCTGAACGGCACGCTCGCCGCAGCCCTCGGCCTCGGCCTGCGCCTGTGGATTCCGGGCCTGCTGCTGTGGGCCATCGGCCACGCCGCCTCCGTGTGGGCCGCCAAGCGCGATCCGCAGTTCGTCGACGTGGTCCGCCGCCACCTGCGCATCCCCGGCTATCTCGCGGCCTGAGCCGATGATGCACCTGGCCGAATACCGCAAGACGAACGCGATGCTGGCGGACTTCCTGCCGTGGGCGGCGCTGGCCGCGCAGGGCGTGATCCTGAACAAGGACGGCAGCCTGCAGCGGACGGCGCGCTTCCGCGGCCCCGACCTCGACAGCGCCACGCCCGCTGAGCTGGTCGGCGCGTCGGCCCGGCTCAACAACGCACTGCGTCGCCTCGGCTCGGGCTGGGCGGTGTTCGTCGAGGCACAGCGCAATGCCGCGTTCGGCTACCCGCCTTCGAGCTTTCCCGATCCCGCGTCGTCTTTGGTCGACTTCGAGCGCCGCGCGCAATTCGAGGAGGCCGGCGCCCATTACGAGAGCGCATACTACCTGACCTTCGTGTATCTGCCACCGGCCGAACAGGCGTCCCGGGCCGAGGGCTGGCTCTACGAGAACCGCGCCCGCGAGGAGGGAGCGGATGCGCGCGAGGTGCTACGCGGCTTCATCGACCGCACCGGCCGCGTGCTGCAACTGGTCGAAGGCTTCGTGCCGGAGGTATCTTGGCTCTCCGACGCCGAGACGCTGACCTACCTGCACTCGACCGTCTCGACCAAGCGGCATCGGGTTCGCGTGCCGGAAGTACCGATGCACCTGGACGCGATCCTGGCCGACGAGCCGCTGACCGGCGGCCTCGAGCCGCGGCTCGGTCGCGCGCACCTGCGCACGCTGACGGTCATGGGCTTTCCGTCCGCCACGTATCCTGGCCTCCTCGACGAGCTGAACCGTCTGCCGTTCCCGTATCGCTGGATGACGCGGGCGATCTGCCTGGACAAGACCGACGCGACCAAGCTGCTGACCAAGATACGCCGGCAGTGGTTCGCCAAGCGCAAGTCGATCGCCGCCATTCTCAAGGAGATCATGACCAACGAGGCCTCGGCCCTGTTGGACACCGACGCCAACAACAAGGCGCTCGACGCCGACGCGGCGCTGGTCGAGCTCGGCTCCGACATGATCGGCCAGGCCTACGTCACCGCGACCGTGACGGTCTGGGACGAGGACGCGCGGCTCGCCGACGAGAAGCTGCGGCTGGTCGAGAAGTCGATCCAGGGCCGCGACTTCACCTGCATGGTGGAGACGGTGAACGCCGTCGAAGCCTGGCTCGGCTCTCTGCCGGGTCACGCCTACGCCAACGTGCGCCAGCCGCCGGTGAGCACGCTCAACCTGGCGCACATGATCCCGCTCTCGGCGGTTTGGGCCGGCCCCGAGCGGGACGAGCATCTCGACGCGCCGCCGCTGCTGCTTGGCAAGACCGAAGGCGCCACGCCATTCAGGCTGTCTATCCACGTCGGTGATGTCGGCCATACGCTCGTCGTCGGACCGACCGGCGCCGGCAAAAGCGTGTTCCTGGCGCTGATGGCCATGCAGTTTCGGCGCTACGCGTGCGCGCAGATCTTCGCCTTCGACTTCGGCGGCTCGATCCGCGCCGCGGCCCTGGCCATGGGCGGCGACTGGCACGATCTCGGCGGCTCCCTGGCCGACGATGCCACCGAGCCGGTCGCATTGCAGCCGCTGGCGGAGATCGAAGAACCCGCCGAGCGCGCCTGGGCCGCGGAGTGGCTGGCCGACCTGCTGCTGCGTGAGCAGGTTGCAGTGACGCCGGAGGTGAAGGAGCACCTGTGGTCGGCGCTGGGGTCTCTGGCCTCGGCGCCCGTGCAGGAGCGCACGCTGACCGGCCTCTCGGTCCTGCTCCAGTCCAATGCGCTGAAGCGAGCGCTCCAGCCCTACACGCTGACGGGGCCGTGGGGGCGGCTGCTCGACGCCGACGTGGAGCGCCTCGGCACCACCGATGTCCAGGTCTTCGAGACGGAGGGCCTGGTCGGCTCCAGTGCGGCGCCGTCCGTGCTCGCCTACCTGTTCCACCGGATCGAGGGCCGCCTGACCGGCGAGCCGACGCTGCTGATCGTCGACGAGGGATGGCTGGCGCTCGACGACGCATCGTTCGGCGCACAGCTGCGCGAATGGCTGAAGACGCTGCGCAAGAAGAACGCGAGCGTGGTGTTCGCCACCCAGTCGCTTGCCGACATCGAGGGAAGCGCGATCGCGCCGGCGATCATTGAAAGCTGCCTGACACGAATCCTGCTACCGAACGAGCGCGCCGTGGAGCCGCAGATCACGGCCATCTATCGCCGATTCGGGCTTAACGACCGCCAGATCGAAATCCTCGCCCGCGCCGCGCCGAAGCGCGACTACTACTGCCAGAGCCGCCGCGGCAACCGGCTGTTCGAGCTGGGCCTGGGCGAGGTGTCACTCGCCTTCTGCGCGGCATCCTCGAAGACCGATCAGACCCTGATCGCCAAGGTGCTGGCCGAACACGGCCGCGCCGGTTTCGCCGCCGGCTGGCTTCGCCGCCGCGGCCTGCAATGGGCCGCGCAACTCATCGACGGCCGGGGGGCGCCGCCCGGCCTCGATCAGGTTCCCTACTACCCAGACCGGGAGAGCGTTCCATGACCGACCCTCACGCGAGCCTCGTGATCCGGCGGCTGTTGCTCGCGGGTGCTGCCGCGATCCCGCTCATGCTTGCGGCGCCGATGCCGGCCCGGGCGCAATGGGCCGTTTTCGACGCCGCCAACTTTAGCCAGAATGTGCTGACGGCCGCGCGCGAGCTGCAGCAGATCGAGAACGAAGTGACCTCGTTGCAGAACGAGGCGCAGATGCTGATCAACCAAGCCCGCAACCTGACCAGCCTGCCGTACTCGTCGCTGCAGCAGCTCACCTCGACGATCCAGCGCACCCAGCAGCTCCTCGGCCAGGCGCAGGGCGTCATCTACGACGTCGGCAACATCCAGAGCCAATTCCAGCGTCTGTATCCGAGCGGCTACAGCGGCTCGACGTCATCGGCGCAGCTGATCGCCGACGCGCAGTCCCGCTGGCAGAACACGCTGTCCGGCTTCCAGGACGCGCTGAAGACGCAGGCGACCGCCGTCGGCAACCTGAACACGACGCAGACGCAGGTGAGCGCGCTGGTGTCGTCGAGTCAGGGCGCCACGGGCGCGCTACAAGCGACGCAGGCCGGCAACCAGCTGCTCGCCTTGCAGTCGCAGCAGCTCGCCGACGTGACGGCCCTGCTCGCCGCACAGGGCCGTGCGCAGAGCTTACAAGGGGCGCAGACTGCCGCGGGCCAGGAGCAGGCGCACGAGCAGCTCATGCGCTTCCTGACGCCAGGCGCCGGCTATCAGCCGGGCAACGTCGCCATGTTTCACAACTGACCCATGCGCGCGAACGACATCACGCGGTGGCTCCGCGGTGGTGGGGTCGCCTTCGCGGTGCTGGCGCTCGCAGCAAGCGCCGTCGAGGTCAGCCGGGAAGGGAAGGAGTCGGTTGCCCCGGCTCCCGTTCAGGCTGCCCGCGATCCGCTCGAGATCGAACTCGAGCGCTGCAATACGATCACGCCGACGAGCGGCCGCGACGACGCGTGCGAACGCGCGTGGGCCGAGAACCGCCGTCGCTTCCTCGGAGCGTCTCGCCCATCCGGTTCGGTCCCGGTCGCCACAACCACGCAACCCGCGACGACGGGCGATCGCCGATGAACAGCGGCGTCATCGACAACTTCCTCGGCATCTTCACCCAATACATCGACAGCGGCTTCGGCCTGCTCGGCCCGGAGGTGAACTTCCTCGCCCGCACGCTCGTGCTCATCGACATCATCCTTGCCGCAATCTTTTGGAGTTGGGCGGGGGACGAAGACATCATCGCGCGGTTGATCAAGAAGACGCTGTTCGTCGGCGTGTTCGCCTATCTCATCGGCAACTGGCAGATGCTGTCCAAGGCGGTGTTCGAGAGCTTCGCCGCACTCGGCTTGAAGGCGTCCGGCGCCGGACTGGCCGAGGCCGACTTCCTCCGTCCCGGCCGCGTGGCGCAGGTTGGCCTGGATGCCGGCCAGCCAATCCTTCAGTCGATCTCCGGCCTGATGGGCTTCGTCAGCTTCTTCGAGAACTTCATCCAGATCACCGTGCTGCTGTTCGCCTGGGCGATCGTGCTGCTGTCGTTCTTCGTTTTGGCCATCCAGCTTTTCGTCAGCCTGATCGAGTTCAAGCTGTCCACGCTTTGCGGCTTCGTGCTGATCCCGTTCGGCCTGTTCGGCAAGACCGCCTTCGCCGCCGAGCGCGTGCTGGGCAACGTTATCTCCTCCGGCGTGAAGGTGCTCGTGCTCGCCGTCGTCGTCGGCATCGGATCGACGCTTTTCTCGACGTTTACGACCAGCTTTCCTGCCAGTCCGACGATTTCGGACGCGATGGGCGTGGTGCTCGCGTCCTTGTCCCTGCTCGGTCTCGGCATCTTCGGGCCGGGCATCGCAAACGGCATCGTCTCCGGCGGCCCGCAGCTCGGTGCCGGCGCTGCCATCGGCACCGGGCTTGCGGCCGGCGGTGTGGCCGCAACCGCAATCGGGGGCGCGGGCCTCGCGGCGGGTGCTGTGGGTTCGGGCGGAGCGGCGCTCGCGGGCGTGGCCCGCGGCGGTGCGTCGCTCGCCGGCGCATCGGTCGGCGCATTCCGGGCTGGCGCCATCGGCGAGTCGGGCCTGAGCGCCGTCGAAAGCGGAGTGGGGGGCGTGGCCAAGGCCGGAGCGGAGGCGGCGGTCATCAGCCCGCTCCGCCGGGTCGCCAGCGACCTCGGCGGCCGGTTCACCGCCGGCGCCCGCGCGGGCTTCGAGGCGACCGGCGGCAGCGTCGGAGGCGGCGGCACCAGTGAGGCCGCTACGGTTTCGGACGGCGTCGGCGCAGCGAGCGGTCCGCCAGCCTGGGCGCGCCGGATGCAGCGCGGCCAAAGCATCGACCGTGGCGTGTCCACGATCGCGCACGCCGTCAAGTCGGGTGACGGCGGCGGTGCCGGATCCTCGGTCGATCTTTCGGAGCCTCGTGAATGAACCTCTTCCGCCGCACCGACGTGCGCTACGGGCGAAGCCCCGCGCCTGAGACGCCTTACCAGCGCGCCGCCGCCGTCTGGGACGAGCGCATCGGTTCCGCCCGCGTCCAGGCCAGGAACTGGCGCCTGATCGCACTCGGTGAACTCGCCGTCGTCGGCGGCCTGGCGCTTGGGCTGGTGTGGCAATCGGCGCGCGGCACGATCACACCCTGGGTGGTGGAGATCGACCGGCTCGGCCAGGCCCAGGCAATCGCACCCGCTGACGCCGACTACCAGCCGACCGACGGCCAGATCGCCTGGCATCTGGCCCGCTTCATCGAAGAGGTGCGGGGCGTGCCGGCCGACCCAATTGTCGTCCGCCAGAACTGGCTGCGCGCGTACGACTTCACCACCGACAAGGGCGCGCTGGCGCTGAACGGCTACGCCCAGGCGTTTGATCCCTTCGGTAAAGTCGGCAAGGTCCAGGTCTCGGTCGAGATCGCCAGCGTCATCCGCGCCTCGCCGGACAGCTTCCGCGTGGCCTGGGTCGAGCGCCGCTACGAGAACGGCAGCCTCAGCGCCACCGAGCGCTGGACGGCGATCCTCACCACGGTGCTGCAAACCCCACACGACGCCGAGAAACTCCGGAAGAACCCGCTCGGCATCTACGTCGCCGCTATCAACTGGTCCAAGGAGCTTGGGCAATGAAGCCGCCAATCCGCCTCCGCGTCATGCCGGCTCTGCTGATCTCCGGCTTTGCGCTCGCCGGCTGCTCGACCTTCAGGCCGCCGGAAATCGCCTACGACGATCCGGCCGCGACGCAGGCCGTCCAGCTGCCTGACCCGCCGAAGCCAGTCGAGGTGGTCACGCTGCCGCAGCCGCTCCCCTTGCCGGGCCAGCTCAAACCCCGTCCTGGCAGCCGTCGGACGGCCGCGCCCGAAGCGGCCGACCCGCTCGTTCGCGTGGACCAGGCCAACGCCGCAGCTCGAATCCAACCGAGCCGCGCCGGATATATCGACGCGGTGCAGGTCTACCCCTTCTCGGACGGTGCGCTGTTCCAGCTCTATGCGGCACCTGGCCAGGTGACCGACATCGCCTTGCAGGAGGGCGAGCAGCTGACCGGCAGCGGACCCGTGGCTGCCGGCGACACGGTCCGCTGGATCATCGGCGACACCGAGAGCGGCACGGGCGCCAACAAGCGCGTGCACATCCTGGTTAAGCCAACGCGCCCGGACTTGATGACCAACCTCATCATCAACACCGACCGTCGCACCTATCATCTCGAGATGCGCTCCGCCGAGAAGACCTACATGGCCTCGGTTTCCTGGCAGTATCCGGCCGATCAGCTCATCGCGTTGCGCGGGCAGAACGCCGCGGCGGATGCCGCTGCTCCGGTCGACGTGGGTGTCGACGTATCGCGGCTGCGCTTCCGCTATCGCATCGAGGGCGATCGCCCGGCCTGGCGTCCCCTGTCAGCGTTCGACGATGAGCAGAAAGTGTTCATCGAGATGCCGCGCGGCATCGGCCAGGGCGAGCTGCCGCCGCTGTTCGTACTCGGCCCCGATGGCAAGGGCGAGTTGGTCAACTACCGCGTCCGGCAGAACTATTACGTCGTCGATCGCCTCTTCGGGGCAGCCGAACTGCGGCTCGGTGGGGAGCACCAGCAAACCGTGCGCATCGTGCGCACCGACGCACGGGCGCCCGGATGAGCGACCAGTCGGAAAACTCGGGTTCGAAACCGCCTGACGAGCGGACTGTCGCGCAGCAGCTGCGCCTCCGGCCCGAACGGCCGCGCGTCACCCGCCTCTCGCGCAAGGTGTTGGTAGGCCTCGGCGCGGCGGGATCCGTCGCGGTGCTGGGGGCGACGATCTGGGCGTTGCAGCCTAACCGTAGATCCGGCGCCGGCGAGGAACTCTATTCGACCGACAACCGGACGACCGCCGATGGGCTCGCCAACCTTCCGCGCGACTACACGGGCCTGCCGCGCAACGTGCCGCCGCTCGGGCCGCCCCTTCCCGGAGACCTCGGCCGGCCGATCGTCGCGGCTCAGGCAAACGGCCAGCCCGTCACCGTGCCTTCGATGCCGACCGCGCCCGTCGATCAGGAGGAACAGCGGCGCCTCCAGGAGCGCGAGGCGGCTCGGCTGTCGAAGCTGTTCGCCGGGACGAGCGTGCGCGAGCAAGCCGCGACGTTATTATCTTCGACCCCTCTCGACGGAACCGGAGGAACCGCCCCGGTCACCGGCCTGCCGATCGGCGGCGGGCAACAACCTAGCGCGGGCGCTGACATTCGGCAGAATGGCCAGGACGGCAAGATGGCTTTTGTGAATGCCGCAACGGACAAGCGCACCGTCAGCCCCGATCGGCTGCAAGCGCCGGCATCCCCCTACGTCGTGCAGGCCGGGACCCTGATCGCCGGCGCACTGCTCACAGGCATTCAGTCGGACCTGCCGGGGCAGATTACCGGCCAAGTCATCGAAAACGTCTACGACAGCCCAACCGGGCGATACCTGCTTATCCCGCAGGGCGCGAAGCTGATCGGCATCTACGACAGCCAAGTGACCTTCGGGCAGTCCCGCGTGCTCCTGGTCTGGACCCGGCTGATCATGCCGAACGGCCACTCCATTCGGCCCCATTGCCGACGAGAAGCCGGTGCGCGTCACCGCCGAATTGGCCGCTGCCATTCATCGCGATCTCGTCGCGTACGCCGAAGTCCTCGCCCGAGAGACGGGACAACCGATAGAGCCTTCGCACCTCATTGGCCCGATGCTCGCTCGGTTCATGGCAGCCGATAGAGCATTTGCGAAACTCCGAAGGGCCTCGCTTATGTTGAAGGTCGCTCAATCGAGCGAGCCGATCGGCGCTCGGCCGCTCCCACTCGAGCCGCGCTGAGGAAGCGTCTGAACACAGGATTGTCGTTTTGACTGGACCATACGAGGCTGAAGGGTATGTGCTCGTGATCGAGTGGCCGGAAAGCGACCCCAGGGTAAGCAACCCCGGCCTCAGCCTCGCCAACCAAGCTGAGGCCATGCCCAATCCCGACCAGCGCCAACAAGGTCTCCCTCTGAACCGCCATCTGCTGAACAATCGGATGTCGGCCCAGCTCTGCAAGCCCTCTCACGATGTAGTCTTGGATTTCGGGGCCAGGATCGACACGGCTGACGATGAACCGCTCCAACGAAAGCTGCTCCCAAGCGATCTCGTCGCTGCTCACCAGGGGATGGGCTTCCGGCAGAGCCACCAAAATTCGCTCGTGCCAGAGCTCCTCAACTTCGCACCCCGGACAGAGAGGCATGCCCGCCACGAAGGTGAAGTCCAATCGTAACGCGCGGACCGCGGCGATGTGCTCGCGAGCTGAGCCCTCGACGACGACGTAATCCAGCTCGGGATAAGACCTGACAAAGGAGACGAGCAAGCCGCGCGAAAACCCTGACGCGATCGAGGCGACAATGCCCAACCGTAACGCGCCCTCTTCCCCAATGCCGCTTGACTGGGCTGCGCGGAGCAACGATTCCACATCCGCGATGATCGCCCGGCTCCGTGTGAGCAAGCGCCGTCCGACGATCGTCGGCTGAGTGCCCTGGCTCTGCCGCTGAAATAGGCTTACGCCGATGCCATCCTCGAGGGCGCGAACGCGGCGGCTGACGACAGACGGCCGAACGCCAAGCAGATCGGCTGCCTTACGAAAGCTGCCGTTGTCCAGCACCAACAGAGCCTGTTCTAGCGAAGCAAGGTCGAGCACGTAGCCTCCAGCCGGAGTGACTGCCATTGTTTGACGAGAGTCTGTGAGGTCGTCTGTCCGTTCTGGCGTCGATCCGGAGTCCTTGATCGAATGGCGTAGCCGATCGTCACCGAGAAAACAGGAGAACGCTTAAGTTCTGTCCCCTCCTTAGGCGGCGAGCGACAGGCAGGCCCAGCGGCCCGGAATTCGAGTATGAGGAACGGCAAGTCACAGCAGGTTTGGGGTTGGAAACCTCTCCCCAAACATCGGCAATTTACTCGCGGATTCAGCCCGGGTAGCCTCGTCCTGGAGGACGTCCCAGTGCTCGGCGAGCTTGCCATCCTCAAAGCGAATTATGTCCGCCGCTATCCACGCGGCGGGGCGGCCGCTGCCGGAGAAACGCCCGTGCGCAATCACATAGTCGCCCTCGGCGACAACGAGCTGGTTTTCGTAGCAAGCAGCATCCGGCAGTGAGCGGACGAGATCGAAAAGCCCGGAGCGCCCGGGTGCGATGTGGGCGCTGTGCTGTATGTAGCCGGAAGACCAGAATTGTTCCGCTGCGACATAGTCGCGTTTGTTGAACAGGGTGTCGAAAGCCTCCAGGACGATCGCCTTGTTCTGTTCTGGCGTAGTCTTTGGCATGTTGTGCTCCCTTGGATTTGACGATTGATCCGCGTGCAGCCGGAAGATGGATGGTCATCACGCTCAGTTCTATTCTCCGCGGCTCATAGAACCTCAAAGATGCTATAGACTGGACCATTGGCTTGACGATGACCGGTGCCAACGGACACAGCGCGGTTCAGCCACCCGTACTGTGGTGCGGCCGTCTCAAAATATGGTGTGATTCGGAAGTAGTAACTGGAAGGATCGACGGATTCGCCTTTCTCGATCCGTTCCAGTGTTTCGGGCGGCCCATGTCGAAGCCCGAGATAGGCCATGCCGATCATCGCACCGTCCGTCGTTTTGAGGACAAGCCGGACGTCCAGGGCCAACGCCCCGTCATCGCGCAACAGTTGCCAGTCGTTGCCGCCGTCCAGCACCTCGCCGTCCAGCCGCTCACCCGCGAATGATCCTCCGAACACCACGCCGACCCGACGGAAACCGCCCGGCGTCGCGCCGACGATCTGCAGCTTGCGGACGTTCAGGCGCATGACGAACAGCGGCCGTGTCCGTATTACCTTGAGGGCTTCGGGAAGTTCGTCGTTCAAGGCGGGATCACGCGCCAATGTTCGCCCCAGCCGCCATCGAGTCGTTGAACTGGGTAACCCACGCGTGCTCGCCGGGCCCCGGGTTTGCGCGCATCTGTATGGCCGGTCCGACCAGGATCTCCTCGGCCTCTGTGCCTAGCTCCTCCATCAGGCCGGAGATGAACTGGTGGAGCGGCATCGCGCGTTCTTCCTCGCTGCTGTTCAGCAGTTCGGTCCGCACCCAGGGCGGCGCAATCTCTAGGACCGCAACGCGGCTGTCGCGTAGGAGATACCGTTGTGAGAGAGTGTAGGAATGCAGCGCCGCTTTGGTCGCCGAATACACCGCCGTCATCGCCAACGGTACGAAACCCAGGATCGACGTCATGTAGATGATGCTAGCTCGCTCCTGGCTTTTCAGGTGCCCGATCAAGGCGGCTGTCATACGGATCGGCCCGAGCAGATTCGTCGTGACCGTTGAAACTAGGAGAACCTCGTCGATGGGGCCGGTAGCGTCGTCGAGCAGCATGATACCGGCGTTGTTGATGAGGACGTTCAGACGGGGATATCGAGCCAGCACTTCCGCCGCCGCCCGGTCGATCGAGGCTGGGTCCGTAATGTCCAGCTCGACGGCCACAATGCCAGGATTTGCGTCAGTCACCTCTTGGAGCCGCTGCATCCGGCGGCCTGAGATAATCACCTGGTTCCCTTCGCGATGCAGAGCCTCCGCAAGCCCGCGACCAATGCCGGACCCCCCGCCAGTGATGAAGATGGTGTTGCCGGTCAGGTTCATGGACGTGGTCCTTTGCGGGTTTCCAGGCTGCATTTTGTGCCGCTTGGGAGTGATTATTGGGCGGCGTGAGGATACCGCGTTCGGCGGGCCGGAAGTCCTGGTATCCCCACACCCCGTGCGTCTTCAGGGATGCCGGCTAGTCGGCCAGTGCAGTCTCGATAGTGTCGGAAACGTCGGCTTTGATGGCGAGGGTGTCCGCCGCCGCCGCAATGATGTCGGCGACCGCGTGCGGCTGGGACATGAAGGGAGCATGGCTCGACGCCACGGACCGCACAGTGGCGCCCATGCGGCCGGCCAGGAACTCCTGTGCCGGGGGCGGGATCATGTGGTCGTCGGTGCAAACGAGATACCAGGAAGGAATCGCTTTCCAGGCTGGGACGCCAGGGCTGCCGGCGAAGCTCGCCATGCTCAGCGGCTTCTGGACCGCCGCCATGACGGCCGCTTCCGTCGCAGTTGCGTCGGCGGCGAACGCCTCGTGGAA
Source organism: Acetobacteraceae bacterium (assembly GCA_965276815.1). Lineage (GTDB taxonomy): Bacteria > Pseudomonadota > Alphaproteobacteria > Acetobacterales > Acetobacteraceae > JAVVHH01. The sequence continues at coordinate 250,634 of CBDIBE010000010.1, forward strand.
CGCATCGCGGTCGATCCAGAGATAGCCATGCTTGTCGGGTGCTATCGCGGCAGACCCAGGCGACGGCGGGCCTTGCTTGCTCAGTGATTCGAGGCTCTCGCCTTCGTCGAGGCCGAACGCCGTGATGTAGACTAGGGCCTTGACGTTGGGCGTGCCCGTAGCTGCTCCGGTGATCACGGCGCCCCCATAGGAGTGTCCCACCACGACCGTGGGGCCGGTCTGCATGGCGAGAAGGCGTCGGGTAACGGCGATGTCGTCATCAAGCGAAGTTAGCGGAATCTGCGCCGCGGTGACGTTCAAGCCATGCGACTGAAGCAAGGGGATCACCTTTGCCCAGCACGAGCCATCGGCCCAGGCACCATGCACCAACAACACATTCACGTTCTCGTTCATTTTTCTGCTCCATTGGAAAAGTCGTTTTTGTCAGGGATTGCTGCGTATCGAGATTCAAGACCGCCCTTCATAGGCGAACTCGTCGCGGTGCCGCCGAACGAAGTCCTCAATCAAGGCAGGACTTCGCCCGGTAATCCTAGAAAAGCTGTCGAACACCTTTTCTTCGCCCGTGCGGACGCCGGACGTGTATGCGGCGTAGTTCTCGTACACGCTCTGCATGTACGCGGGGTCGGCACCGGTGGCGAGAACCGCACCAAGAAACTCGGTGGCCGGGCGCGGCTCAGACAAGAATGGCTGGCCGACAATGCGAGTAAGTACTGCCGCGATGTCCTTGTACGACTTGACGTCGGAGCCGATCCGATAGGTCTTTTCGCTATGCTCCTCGGGCCTCGACAAGATTGCGGCCGCGATGGCCGCAACGTCCTCGCCATCGACCCAGGTGATGCGGGCAGATGCCACGAAGTGGCGAATCACGCCGTCGGTGACGAACCTGGTGCCCCCATACCCGAGCAGATTTTGCATGAAGAACTCCGGACGCAGATGCGTAAAGGAGAACCCGGACCACTCGATGTATCGCTCGATGAACTGGTGCCAAAGCCAGTGTTCGACCGGTGTGTCATCGTCACCTGGGCCGCCGAGATGGACAATGTGCTCAACGTCCGCCGTCCTCGCGGCGTTCAGGAAATCCCGGCTTTGGCGAAACATCCTGATCGTGTAGCCCGTCGCCATGAACACACGGTCGGCGCCTCGGAGCGCAGCCACCAGCGTCTCGGGCCGGTCGTAGTCGAGATAGACTGCCGGCACGCCCAGATTTGCCGCCTTCTCCATGGAGCGCACGGCCGCGATCACTTCGAGAGACGGATCGGCGGCAGCCAGCCGGAGCACGGCAGAGCCGATCTGGCCCGTCGCTCCCGTAATCAGGGTTTTGGGTCGGTTGCTCATGCGCCTTCCGCCACCCGGGATTCCGGCACGAATTGCCGGGTCACGTCCGCCCGCGTCTGATTTGCGGCACCAATCTCCTCGATGAGCTGCGCTGGACGACTGCCGCGCAGGCCTGCGGTTGTGATCTCGCCATCCCGAATGAATGTGTAGATGGCGGTAACGGGAAAGATGCCGATAGAGTCGAGGGCGTCGCGCTGCTGCTTGTCCGTCGCGCGATACTCCTCGCTCTCGAAGAACGCGCGCGCGTCCAGCGGGCTGGCGAAACCAAGTTCGACGACAGCGATGTGCTTCCGCTCGTCAGCGACTTGATGGTCGACGTGCGGAGAGGGAGGCGCTGGGTGCGCATTGTCGTACGGTTCGGGCGAATGCAGCCGCAGCTTTTGCACCGCAGGCGCCGCGGCGAGCAGAGCCGCCCAGGCGGATAACCATGGCCGAAATGCTGCCCGCGACCCGCCGTTCAGGTGGAGGTGGAAGCGGTGCAGCGCATCGGGTCCGTTGGGAATGCCGTCGACTTGCCGGTCGACCAGGGTTTGCGACCCCCGCGGAAGGTTGTAGGCCACAGCGTGGGCAAAGAGGTTGAACTCGTCCCCGAACAGGACCGGGCTGGCTTGCATAAAGCGCGCCTCGTCGCTCTCGTTGGCGAAGCCGATTTCCACCGCGCCATCCAGCACCACTTCCATCCGGCGGACGCCCTCGGGGAGAGGCCACAGATTGGCCCAGCCATCGCGTGCGAAGTGGTGCTGCACGTAATAGCCGAGACCGGGGAGCCTCGCGCACAGCGGCCCATGCACGTCGCGCCAGTACAAAGCGAACCGTTCGTGCGGAAGGCCTTCGAGCTTGCGTACGACGGAGTACGACTGACAGCCGATGCGCTTGTCGCGAGATGCATAGTCAACCGGCGCAGAGATGTCGGTCACGGCACCAGCATCCCATCGACGGCCTTCGATCCTGTGTTCCGGCCCGGAACCGCGTCGACACGCTTAGCGCCGAGCTGTTCAAGCAGGACACCGGGTTCGTAGTAGGCGACCCAAAGCGCCACAGCTTGTTCGCCTTTGATCGTCCAGTGTTCCGATATCCTGACCGTCGCGTCGGTTCCAGCGACGCCAACCTGAATCAAGGCGACGACGCGATCGCCTTCCGCCGTGATGCTCTCATACCGGAAGCGCGTGAAATCCAACGCCGACCCGACCTGCGGCAGCACGGTCTGTAGGTAAGCCGCTGGTCCATGCGCCCCGCCCCAGGGAAGATAATCCGGCGCCTCGACGATGAACTCGGGATGGAGATGCGCACCGAATCCAGTGAGATCTCCGCGCACGCCGCCATCATAGAAGGCGCCTACGACGGCCTTGTTCCGCGCAATCACCTCCGCTGCGATCGTCATGCCAATCTCCGTTCAGCTTTTCGGGTTCCGAGACCAACCGTCCCGTCAGTCTGCTTAGTGACTGGACATTAGGTATCGGGCGAGCCGGAGTATTGGAGAAAAACGGCGTCGATAGGAGATTGTGAGCAAAGTCACCTGCCCAATCGCGATGCCATCAAACCGAAGACCCTTTCGACTGAGCGCCCCGCTTCAGTGCGGAAAAATGCAATTCGGACGGTTTTCATCCAATCCGGTAGCCGGGACGCCGTCGTAGGGTCTTGAGGTCATGCACTGCCGGCGAACTCGGTCAGCCACTTTCTCATGACGCCGCCACCACACGCGTCAGAGGAGATTGATGATGAACGACCTGCTGACAAAGGCCGTCCGCGCCCATGGCGGCCTGGACCGCTGGAATGCTTTCAGAACGTTGCGGGCAGAGCTGTCGGTTGCCGGAGCGATCTGGCAAATCAAGCAGCAGCCGGGCCTCCTGGTTGATAAGGTCTTCGAGATCGAGACGCACGAGGAGCGTCTGACAATCACGCCGTTCGCCGCTCCCGATCGGCGCATCGAATTCGTACCCGGTCGTCTCGCGCTGGAAACGCTGGACGGAGACGTCGTGGAGCAACGCGACGATCCACAGGCATCCTTCGAAGGTCAGGTGCGCGAGACGCCCTGGGACAAGTTCCACGTCGCCTACTTCGCCAGCGAGGCGTTGTGGACCTATCTGACCTCCCCGTTTCTCTACACCTATGCCGGATTCGAGACCGAAGAGATCGAGCCCTGGAACGAGGACGGAGAGGAATGGCGCCGCCTCAAGGTGACGTTCCCCAACCACGTCGCGAGCCACACGAAGACGCAGATCACACACTTCGGGCCTGACGGCCTAATGCGTCGGCACGACTACACCGTCGACATCCTTGGGGGTGCGACTGGGGCCAACTACCCGACCAACTACCGCGACGTCCAAGGCCTGATGATGCCGACATCGCGGCGGATCTACGCCTACGACGACGCGATGCAGAAGGTGCCTGACCCCGTGCTGGTGTCGCTCGACTTCGGGCGGCTCGTCTTCAACTGATCCTGGGTCCTGGAGGATACGAACCATGCGAGCGGACATTTTCTTCAAACCGCTGCGCCTCGGCGCGCTTGCCTTGCCGAACCGAGTGGTCATGCCGGCGCTGACGCGGATGCGTGCGGGCGCAGGTGGCGTCCCCACCTCGCTCAACGCGCAGTACTACGCCCAGCGCGCCTCCGCTGGCCTGAACATCACCGAAGCCACCGCCATCAGCCCGCAAGGGCACGGCTATCCACAAATGCCGGGCGTTCACACGGCCGAGCAGATCGCAGGCTGGCGCCTCGTCGCGGACGCCGTGCATGCAAAGGGCGGCCGCATCGTGCTGCAGATCGTGCATCACGGCCGCTGGTCGCACTCGTCCTATAACCAGGACGGCAGTCTGCCGGTCGCGCCATCGGCCATCGCGCCGCCCGGCAACGCCTACATGCCGACGTTCGAGCAGCGCCCCTATGAGACGCCGCGAGCCCTGGAGATCGGTGAGCTCCCCACGATCGTGGCCGACTTTCGGCGGGCTGCAAGGAATGCGCGCGTCGCCGGCTTCGACGCGGTCGAAGTCCACGGCGCCAACGGCTTCCTACTCGACCAATTCCTCCAGGACGGAAGCAATCGGCGGACCGACGCATACGGTGGCACGATCGAGAACCGTGCGCGATTGCTGCTGGAGGTTGCGGACGGCATCGCTGGCGATATCGGCGCCGACCGGACTGCGGTCCGGCTCTCACCGCACGGCAACCTGGGCGGCCTTGGCGACAGCGACACCGTACCGCACTTCAGCTACGTGATCCGGGAGCTGGGCAAGCGCGGCCTGGCCTATCTCCACCTGATCGAGCCTCGCGCATCCTCGGCCGGAATCGCCGACGACGCTTCCGTGGACAGCGCCGACAACGCCTCCCTGTTCCGTCACCTGTTCGACGGCCCGATGATCACCGCGGGCGGATACACGGCGGAGACGGGCGTAGCGGCGATCAAGGCCGGCGTGGCCGATGCGGTCGCCTTCGGGCGCATGTTCATCGCCAACCCCGACCTGCCGGAACGCATCCAGACGGGGGCCGCGATGAATGCCTTCGACCGCTCGACAGCCTATGGCGGGGACGCGCACGGCTATACCGACTACCCGACGCTCAGCGCAGCGCTGGCAGCATGACATGGGCAAAGTCTCGCCTCCCCCGCCCGGCCTGGCGTGGCTCGACATCCTGCGGCTTCCCACTCCGGAGGCGTTCGCGTCGGCCTTCACGCCCGACGCCGTTCTCGACGCCTCAGTTCTACGTGAGCCGGCGAGAGGCCCGGCCGCCATTCGGGAGGTGTTCGACGCGACGCGCGGGATGTACGAGCAGATCTCTTTCCTGCACGAGACGCGCTCAGGCCGCCGGACGTACCTCGATTGGGAAGGCCGCTTCGAGGGGCGAGACGTCGCGGGCGTGACGATCCTTTCCCATGACGCGCGGGGTCTGATCGAGAGCGTTGGCCTTCATCACCGGCCCTACGACCAGGTGATCGCTTTCGCTGCTGAACTCGGCCGCCGCTTCGCTGCATCGGCGGGGAAATGAACCCGCCTCCTGGGCTGCACCGGCAGCCGCTCGCGCCGCTGCTCTGGCTCGCCCTGGGCACTTTCGCCATTGGTACGGAAGGCTTCATGATCGCGCCCTTGCTGCCCGACCTCGCGGCCGACTTTTCGGTCGGGATCGGGACAGCCGGGCAGCTCGTCACGGTGTTCGCCCTGACCTACGCCGTGAGCTCGCCCGTCCTGACGGCGCTGACCGGAAGAATCCAGCGCCGGCGGTTGCTCATCGGGGCCATGGTCGCCTTCGCGCTTGCCAACGTTGTTGCCCTGGCAGCACCAACCTATTGGGCATTGATGGGCGCGCGGGTGTTGCTGGCGATCGCGGCCGGCCTGTATGTCCCAAGCGCGAACGCCTTTGCCTCCGTCCTTCTCGAGCCGGAGCGACGCGGGACGGCCCTGTCCATCGTGTCGGGTGGAACCAGCATCGCCATAGCCCTGGGCGTTCCTCTCGGTGCGATCATCGGCGACCGGCTTGGTTGGCGCCTGACCTTCGCCGGAGTGGGCCTCCTTGCGCTGCTCGCAACCGCAGGATTGTTCCGCCTGCCCCAAAATACCGGCAAAGACATATCCGCGGTGACGTTGCGGCAGCGCTTCGACGCCGTGCGACGGCGGAACGTTTTGCTAACTCTCGTCGTCACCATGCTGTGGGGAACTGGCGCTTATTCGGTCTATACCTACTTGGCCATTTATTTGGCCACCGTTACGGGATGGACAGGTGCCCCTGTCAGCGGTGTGCTATTCCTCTGGGGGGTGAGCGCCGCCCTGGGCTTGCTGGTCGGCGGCCGCTCGACGGACCGCTGGGGGTTCCGCCCTGTCATCGTGCTCAGCCTGTGCATGTTGGCATTGGCTTTCTCGGCCCTATCGCTCTGGCCCGGCCTTCTATCGCCCGCGGCTGCTCGCATTCCCGTACTCGTTCTGGTCGTGGTGTGGGGTATCTCGGCCTGGAGCTTTTTCCCCGCACAGCAAGCACGTCTGATCGCGACCGCCGGCATCGAGTTCGCCCCGATGGTCCTGTCGCTCAATGCTTCCTTCATGTTCCTGGGCTTCTCGCTCGGCGCAGTCGTGGGGTCAGTGACGCTTGCCTATGGCGCGGCGCTCAATCTCGGATGGGTCGCCGCTGCTTGGATCGTAGCGGCGTTGCTGATTGCAGTCGTCATCGCCCGACCTGCGACACAGCGAAGGCCCATCTTGATCACCAAGGACGCCGGCCTTGGCGCCCAGCCGCCTTGATCGACCTACTTATAGAAGGGACAAGCTATGAGCTTCAGCAACAGCGATCAGAAATGCCTGTTCACTCCGATCGACCTCGGTGCGATCACGCTGCTCCATCGGATCGCGCACGCGCCGACGACCCGGTTGCGGGCCAGCCCTGACGAAAGCCCCAGTCCGATGATGCTGGAGTACTACACCCAGCGAGCATCCAAGGGCGGGCTAATTATCACAGAATCCGCGCACCCGTCCCACGACAGCCGAGGCTACCACGGCGCCCCTGGTATCTATACAGAGGCTCATGTGCACGGATGGCGCGGCATCACCGATGCCGTTCATGCGAAGGGTGGGCTGATCGTCTTGCAGATCGCGCACGATGGACGCCAATCGCATACCGACCTCAGCAATGGCGCGGCACCCCTGGCGCCCTCCGTCGTGCCGTTCGAGGGTCAAGCCTTCACGCAGAACGGTTGGGTTTCGGTCTCGCCGCATCGAGCCCTCGACACGGAGGAGATCCCGCCGATCGTCGAGGCTTTCCGTGCAGCTGCAGAGCGAGCGAAGCTGGCGGGCTTCGATGGGATCGAACTTCACAACGCGAACGGCTATCTAGCAGACACTTTTCTGCAGGACGGGACCAACAAGCGGACCGACCGTTACGGTGGGAACATCGAGCGTCGCGCTCGCTTCTCGCTTGAGTTGGTGGATGCGTTGGTCTCGGTCTGGGGAGCCGGCCGGGTTGGCGTCAGGGTATCACCCAGCGGCACGTGGGGCGCGATATCGGACAGCGACCCGCAAGGGACCTTCGGCTATCTTGCCGGGAAATTGAATGAGTATCCGCTCGCCTACCTGCACATCATCGAGCCTAGGGTAATGGGGGTTGAAACCATCGCGCCCACGCAGGAACCTGTGGCCGCAGCCTTCCTTCGCACGGTCTACAAGGGAAAGATTATCGCAGCCGGCGGGTTCGACCACGATGGCGCCGAGGCGATCCTTCGGCGTGGAGACGCCGACGTCGTCGCATTCGGGCGCTTCTTCACCTCCAACCCCGACTTGCCCGAGCGGTTCAGGCTGGGAGTGCCGCTTACGCCTTATCGTCGCGAGGCCTTTTGGGGAGGCAGCGAACGAGGTTACAATGACTTCCCTGCATTCCAGCCCGGCGTGACGGACGAGCCGAGGTTGGCCGAACCTTGCATTTCGCATATCCCGGCGCTGGCCCTCCAGCCGCGCCCTGAGCCTTTCGCCTGATCCGGGACGGTGACGCTGCCCGTCCCCAGGCTGACCTTCCCGCGGAACCGGGAACGTGACATGAAGTGAGTGCCTGCTCGTGTAGGGAATGTCGATCGCTTCCCGAAGGCCGGTTCGGGCGACACGCATCGAGCGGTCGCATCATTGTTCGCAAGGGAGCATCGCGTGGACGCCAACTCCGTGGAGGCCGTCATGAGTGGACGGTTTCGGCTGGAACGGGCCCCGACGCTAGCGGCGCCCACAATCTCTGGGGTGCCGATCGCGTTCACTCAATTGCAGTGCGCGCTGGGAGAGCACGGCCGTGCAGGGCCGGTCCCGGTCGAGAACTCGTTCGCGTTCCAGGTGATGCTGCAACCGCTCCGCTCGTGGGAGCTCTGGACAAACCGGGGTCATGCTACCCTGCCGCCGACCGTTCCCGGCGACGTCTTCTTGTTTGATCTGAGCGAGAACCCGAGGATAGAACTCCACGATCCGTTCAATATGGTCCGCTTCTACATCGCCCAGTCCTCGCTCGACAGCCTGGCATACGAACGCGGCTTGCGGCGGCCAGGAGGACTCCGAGCCCCAACAGTCGGCACCCACGATACTGTCATGCACGGCATGGCGATGTCCCTGGTTGCGAGCATGGTGCGGCCCAACGAAGCTCAGGCGATGTTCGTCGAATACATGGCGTTGGCATTCCACGCCCACGCGGCCACCGTCTATGGAGGAGTACCGGAAGGGCGCAGCAGCTACGGCGGATTGGCGCCGCGGCAGCTAAGGCGTGCGTGCGACGCCATGGAAGCCGCGTTGGGAGTGAACCATTCGATCAGCCGCCTGGCGGACGACTGCGGTCTCTCCAGCAGCCAGTTTGCGCGGGCATTCAAGGAGACGACCGGATTGGCACCACACCAGTGGCTCACCCGCAGGCGTGTCCAGCGCGCTCGCGAGCTGCTGGCTCAAACCAAAATGGAGCTGACGGACATTGCACTTGCGTGCGGTTTTGTCGACCAGAGCCACTTCTCACGCGTCTTCGCACGGACTGAAAAGCAGAGCCCAGGCAGATGGCGGCGTCAGCTTGCCTCGTGAGAATCACGCTTGCTGTTGCTGCAAGCCGTCATCGGGCGATAACCTTGATAGCGCTACTCCTTTCCCACGCAGCGAGGACTGGGTGACAGCGATATCATTTTACAAAACAGGAGGTCCGGCAGGATATGTTGACGATGGAGGTGAGAGAGCGAACCGCAGTCGCTGCCCTGCGCCGCCGGGCCGAAAGCAACGGCCGCCGCCGCGACCGTGATGATTCCTGCCGCTTTGATCAGCAGAAGCGTGAAGTTGACCCGTTTTCGTGGAGCCGTTCAGGCTTTCAATTGGAAGCTTCATGATGTTCAGGACACGCCCGCCTTATTCGCCTGAGTTCCATCGCCAGATGGTCGAACTGGTGCGCGCTGGTCGCAATCCGGCTGGCGATCCGTTTCGGGGAGCCTGAATCGTCTTCGCTGATCGGGCGCAAAATCCTGGACACCCGCGTGCTCACCTGCGCGGCGCCCAGCTACATCGAGCGCTGTGGGATGCCGTCACAGCGATCCGATCTGGCAGGTCGCGCGCACGACTGCATCCAGTTCCGCAACCCGGTGACCCACCAGCATTACCTGTGGGGACCGGCTGACAGTCAACGACGCCGGCGCGTTGCTAACCGCTTACCTAACGGGTCAAGGCGTCGCTCAGCCGCTGGAGATGCACGCACGCGAGCACTTGGCCACGGGACGGCTCGCGCAACTCCTGCCGGATTGGGCCAAGGAGCGCTTCCCTCTGTTCGCCTATCTGCCCACCCGCCGCTTGTTGTCTGCAAAGCTGCGCGCGTTCTTGGATTTCGTTTTGACGTTGGCGGACTAGCCGGACCAGCGAGGCAGATCCACGTACCTGCTGCCGAATGCCACGGCTGACTTACATCCAACTGCGTCCGATCAGCTTCCGATCGGAAATGCGGGTGTCTTCGGAAGAATATTGGAGCGGCAGTAGGCTAACGCTACATTCCTGTATTCGTTATAGAAAATCTGGAGCGGGCGAAGGGATTCAAAACGTCGACCCCAAACTTGGCAACGCGTTGGCTTTTGCCCGCCGTTAGTACCTAAAGTGCGGCCTGTCGCGACGCCGCGCGCCAGCCCACAACGAATGCGTCGCCCGGTGCGGCAGCATCGCGGAGTCACAGGTGCTCGATTTCGACGCGAGGCTCAGGTGTGCCAGCCCAAGTGAAACGGAAAGTCTCCCCCTTTCGCACGTTGTTGACCAGAGCAGGCCTAAAACAGGTGAGACAGGTTCCGGACGCGGCACGCACGCTCGGGTAGACAACGCCGAGCGAGCCCGCCGCGAGCAAAGTTTCCGCCAGACCCTGAGAGGCGACATAGCTGTTGGGGGCGAGGCTTGAGGCGAAGCCCGGTGCATTGCGCAGGTCGTGGAGGTCGGCACTGAAGTCGGCCAGGTAGTCGTCGTAGGTGACGCTATCATCAAATCGCCCAATCTCGGCGTAGTCCGCGGATCGATGAAAGGCGACTTCCGCCTGCGCGGTCTCGATCGCAAACGCTGCATACCAGGCACCCCGATCAGGACCATTGAACCGGCTTCCAAGCGGATGGGCGTGGCAGAAGGCGGCGTTCACGATTCGCGCGTAGGGAACGGCAAATACCAGCTCATGCAGACCGATCCCTGGAAGCAAACCGGCCTCGGCCAGCAGCCGATCGTTCGTGGCGCCGTCGAGTTCAGTAACGTCATGGAAGTGTGCATCGTCGTCGGCAATCCGCGACAGCACGCTATCGCCGCCGGCGCTGTATTTCGAAGGGATCAAACGGTGCGAGTCGAACTGGCGAACCAGCGTTGTCGGCGGAAGTGACGCGATCAGAGTCCACCCCGGCGCGCCTCGAGCAGACGCCGCACGGTCTGGAGGGCCGCTACGCCACCGGCCATCATGTAGGCCAGCGGCGTCCGGCCACTGAAAATAGGGTTCTGATTGGGTAGCCGCACCCATTCGTCAGCAAGCTTTTCGCCGTAAAGGACATTCAGCGCCTTGAAGATGCCGATCAGATACGAAACCCGCGTCAGCATGTCGGTGTCGAGAGTTCGTTCCGGGTTTTTGCGCCAACTGTAGTACGGACCGTTCGAGAGGCCACCGAGTAAGACCCGCGCGTCCTCGTCCCGGATGCTCCAGCGTTCCACGATGTTGAAAAAAGCTCGGAGCGCCGACGGGCTGAGCCGCTCACGCTGTGCCTTATCGGTCAGATCGGTAACCGCTGCGGGCCGATACCGGGTGGCTGGGTAGGCGGGCTGGGCAACACTCATGAGAACTGTCCTCCGCAGGAGGATATACTCTCCTTATCGGGAGACCGCAAGTGGCTCGCCTCGCCTCTCACGTTTTAGTCTGGCCTCCCAGCTACTTCCCCGAAATTACTCTCTCGATCTTCGCTCGAAGCTGCTCGGCATCGGCACCACTGGCGGCAAGGCGCTCCCCGAGGGCACGCATGAGGTCTTCATCACTCACGACGGCGGCGGGAGCGGCCTTGCCGGAACGGCGTGGCACGGCAACGGCACCCCCCGCGAGCGCAGCGGCGATCCGCTTCGTCACGCGATTGGCAGCGCGGCGTGACGGGTCATTCTGCACATGGGCGTAAATCTCAGTCGATCGCATATTCGCATGTCCGAGGATCGCGCCCGTCAATGCGAGCGCCTCCCCTGTCGATGTCGCCGTCGAGCCCATCGTATGGCGCAGCGTATGCGGTGTGACGCCCGGCAACTCCGCCTTGCGAATGATCTTCGACCACATGGTCTTCGTGCCCTGGTAATGGCGTTCGCCACGCTCGGCGGGGAACACGTACTCGCTACCATCCTCGCGCGTGATGGCCTTCAGCAGCGCGACGGCGGCGTCGCCGAGTGGACGACGCGATTTGCCTGTCTTGCTGTCGTCGAGCGTCAATGCGCTCTCCGCGAAATCGATCTCGGTCCATTTCAACCCCGCGATTTCGTTTCGTCTACAACCCGTCAGAACCCAGAGGCGTGCGATGTTCAGCGCCTTCGCGTTCATGCCCTCCGCTTCCAAGCCGTCCAGTGCGGCGCCGAGGCGAGTCACCTCCTCCAGAGTGAGAAAGCGCGGCTGACGCTTGTCCGTCTTTCGGATGGCCGCCAATTCGCAGGGATTGCGCACGACGATCTCGCGGCGTGCGGCAAAGCTGAACACCGCCGACAGATCGCGCGCGACCTTGCGCGCGGCGCCCTCGCCGCCGCGCACCATGACCCGCTTCCGCGGACCGATTTTTTCATCCCGCGCCGTCTTTCCAGCCGCGACATCACGAACCAGCCGCTCGATGTCGCCTGGCGTGATCTCGGTTACCCGGCGGTGGCCGAGCAACGGCACGACGTGATGCCGCAACCGCCCGATGGTGTATTGCTTGGTCAGCGGCTTCATCGCATCACCCTGCCGCCTGCCGCGCTGAACGTAGCAGCCCTCCTCCTCATAGAGGTCGATCAGCCCGCTGATCCGCATCTCCAGACGCTTGGTGCGACGCGCGTCGGCGGGATCCTCCCCCTGCGCGACGCTGCCAAGAATGGTCCTGGCCTGTTTGCGCGCCAGTTCCGGCGTGAGTGGGCCGAACCGACCGATCGTCACGAAGCGCTGGGCCGCGGTGCGGCCGCCGCCTTCGCCACGATAGCGGACGATGAACGTCTTGGAGCCGGTCGTCTCGACCCGCAGGCCAAACCCGGGCAGCAGGCTGTCCCAGACGTAGTAGCGAGCCGTCTCGACATCGACGGCATCTACTAGGCGTTTGGTCAACAAAACACCCACACGCTTGGACATTCGCTCCCTCCAACCCATTGACCTGACGAGCACAACCTACCATGGTTTGGTCAACACCTGGTCATCACCGTAACCGGAAAACGGGGGTTAGAGGAGGATAATGTGGCGTACGCGGCAGATCTCCGGAATCGTGAATGTTCAGCGATCATAGTGCTCTAGCGTAGGCCCGGACACTCAGGCGTAGCATGAGAGCAATTTTGCCAAGGTTGGGGTCGAGGGTTCGAATCCCTTCGCCCGCTCCAGCCCGATCCCACCCAAACTGTCTCCGCCCTGGCTTTGGTCGGGCTCAAAGCCCATATCTGGCGGGCTTTTCGGCGTAAAGCTTGGGCTTGCAGAATCGGAACGTTACGGTTTCTTCCTCTCAGAGACGGCATTTCTCTCCGAAGGTTGGGAGTTGGCCGATTTGACTCCCCACCTTAGAATGCAAGCAAATCAATGGCTTGTAGCCGGAGTGCTGTGCTCCGAGTTGGTGTTCCTTCCGCCCTACCGGTCGGGACTAACGCAAAACCTAGCGTTTCTGGACAGGTCGGGTCGGAGATCTCGATGACCCTATCGGCCATCGCCTCGCCAGCTAACTGCTCTCTACGCGGCAGATCCGATCGCGAGCCAAGCGTAGATGCAGCCGTCACAATAAAGGCATCAGCCTCCTGCAGGTCGTTCGCGCCACCCCGCACGTCCGCCCAGGGTGAATGTTTTTCAGGCCGACATCTGGATCAAATCAGAGCGCGTAAAGCCCGACGGACTCGATGCTCGCATCACCGGGGTAGGGACGGGTGGCCAAATCACTGAGCGCCCGGAGGTGCTGAAGCCGCTCTGGCCGCAGCTGAAGGTGTTTGCGGGGGAGCGGGCAGCCTCGCTGGTGATTTCGGGCGGCTCGCCGGCGCCGCACCCAGTTCAGGCGCGGGTCCTCGGCTTCAACTATGACACTGGAGAGCGGTATCTATCGGTTTCGGAGTTCCTCCCATGCTGAGCGCCGGAGGCCATGTCATCTTTGTTCGTGGCTTGCGCTTGCGGCTCCGTTCCTGACGCTCTACGGCGTTCGCGGCTCGTGGAGAGAGCGGCACCGAAGATTTCTGTAGCATCCTGCCGGGCAGTCTAGGATTGTTGCGTAGCCAGGCCTTATCCATCGAGCGTGCGCCATTCACGCCGCTGTCAAGGAGGAGCTTGTGAGTTCACGAGCTTACGCAGTTCTGTTGTTTGTCGTGGGATTAGTTCCCGTTTACCATGTCGCGAAGGCACAAAGCGCCTTGCAACCAGCAAGCTTCTGCAAGGTGGTCGGGGTGGACGACAAGCTCCGGCCCATCACCGCGTCCCTGGTCCCCGCCGTGAGGCGCCTGTTCGGACTGCGGGCGCCCGCCAGTTACGTGCAGCGCACGACCGTGTTCCGGTGCGTGGGCGGTGGCGTCATGGTCTGTAACGGCGGCGCCAATCTACCGTGCGAGAAGGCGAACACGAGCCGGGATCTGCCCGGCGCCATCCAATACTGCCGCGAGCATTCGGGCTCTTCGTTCGTCCCGATGTTTGTCACGGGCCACAACACAATCTACCGGTGGAAGTGTGAAGGCGTGGCGGCGGTTACCGGTGAGCCTATCGAGCGTCTCGACGATCGCGGCTTCATCGCGCGGCTCTGGAAGCCGGTCAGTTGACGCATTGCGCGATAGTTATGCGGGCTACTTTGCTCCTCACGATCCTTTCTGAAGCAAGCTTTCAGCGGATGCGCCGTTGCTGGCGCTCGCACGGGCAACCGGCGCCAAGATTGCGGAGCCAAATCCCCTGTCCTTGCTATCCAGCCAAGCAAGGACAGAAGCTACGCTCACCTTAACATCGATTGCCGAGAGGAAAATATATGGCGCAGGAGTTGCGGCCGGTTGCCGAGCTGGCGCTTGATGTGAATGCGAGATCGGCGGACTACGAGATCGGGGCGCTTCAACAGCACCGACGTCGCATCAAGGGGCTCAGACAGGCTAGGGACCAGATTTTCGCCACACCATCCGATACCGACTGGGTCGCCCATTACGGCGGCAGGAAAGAGCCACAGTTCAACATCGCCTATGAGACGCTATCAGACGGACGAATTATCTTTAGACACGGGGTTGCTTTTTCCCTGGAGCCAAGTCGGTCTGTGCCGGACCTGGGCGTGCTGATAGCGAAGATCCCCCGCTTCAACGACTATCTCCGCGAACACGTCGATGACCTTTCGGACTTCCAGATGTGGCATTGGCACCCGGGTAGCGGACGCAGTCCGAACCATGCAGTCGGAGAGATTCTATCGAAGTTGGCCGTGCTGAGAACGTTCATATTCCTTGGGCGATCCTGTGATCCCCAAGATGTCGATGTCGACCAAATACTCAGAGATTTTGACCGGCTTCTTCCCCTGTACTTGTTCACCGAAGCCGGCGAGACAGAGTCGACCTCGGTGGTAATGGCGCTTGGCGGTGGGCCTGTGGCGTTCGTCGCCCGAGAGCCTCCAAACTCGACATGGGCGACGGCGTCGCAGGAGGCGAGGCAGATCGACATAAGTCTGCGCCATACTGCAATTCAGCGGGCGCTCTATGATCGTTTGGTGAGCGAGTTCGGAAAGGATTGCGTTGGGTCGGAAAATCTGTGTGCGGCGGGTGGACGCATCGACCTCGTCGTGAAGACCGCGACCGTGCTGCAAATTTACGAGATCAAGACGGCCTCGACCGCTAGAGGCTGCATTCGGGAAGCCCTGGGCCAGCTAATAGATTATGCGTTCTGGCCGAACCCGCCTTTTGCCACCGGATTATATGTGGCGGGAGAGCCACCCATGACCCCCGATGTCGAACGCTACCTAGAACGGCTCAACGGCAGTCTGCCCGTGCGCTTGGAGTATGTCCAAGTCACTCCGGTCGATTAGCAAGGCCGATTCCCGAAGGCCCGTTTCCGGCATTTCGCAAGACGTTGACCTACACCCATACACCCACTAGGGCTCGGACCCATAAACCTCTTGGTGCGACGCGGGCGGTCGTGATTCAGGCTTCCAAGCAGTGGGAGCTTGAGATGTCCGAGGTGTTCTGGCTGAGCGACGAGCAGTGGGTGCGACTGGCACCGCTGCTGCCGGGGTGAAGCGGGTGGACGATCGGCGCGTGATCAGCGGGATCGTGCACGTGCTGCGCTCCGGCGGGCGCTGGATTGACGCGCCTGCCAGCTACGGGCCACGCAAGACGCTCTATAACCGCTTCGTCCGCTGGGCGGCGAAAGGGATCTGGACCGATCTGTTTCTCGCGCTGGCGGCGTCCGGCGGCCCGCCCGTCGAGTTGCTGCTGGACAGCACCCATATCCGCGCCCATCGCTGCGCCACGGGCGGCAAAGGGGGCAGTGTCAGCAGGCACTCGGCATCAGTCGCGGCTGCCGCACGACCAAGCTCCACGCGCTGACCGACGGGGCTGGCCACCCTGGAGCGTTCCTGCTCACACCAGGGCAGGCAGCCGACTGCCAGGCCGCCGAAAGCCTCCTCAGCAGCTTGCCGTCCGATTGTCTGGTCATGGCCGACCGGGCCTACGACACCGACGCGATCCGGCGTCAGATCGAGAGCCAAGGCGCAGTCCCGAACATCCCGCCAAAGCGCACCCGGCTCTGGCGAGCGTGCGTCAGCCCCGTGCTTTACCGCGGCCGGAACGCGATCGAGCGCATGTTCTGCCGTCTCGAGGACTGGCGGCGCGTCGCCACTCGCTACGACAAGCTCGCGGCCAACTTCCTCGCCGCGGTCCAGATCGCCGCCATCGTCAGCTACTGGTTGTGAGTCCGAACCCTAGTTCGTGGACGGTCTCCTTCGGTGACTGAACATCGATAAACGCCATTGCTCCCGAAGCTTCGGCATAGATTTACCGAGCGCGATCATTATTCATCGTCTTTGAACCGCCTTTCGTATGTCAGGTGAACGCCTTGAACAGCTCGTCGAGCAAATCGACTCTGGTTTGATTAAGCCACTGAGACACTAGGGCTATAAAAGGTGTTCGTTTCTCATACTCTTCCTCCGATTGAGCCGCAATCCCGCCCACGCCCATCATGTAATCTGCTAGCCCGGCATCAATGGGTGTTCCGGCTGGCATGTCACCCGCGATAGAACTGACGCGTTTAAACTCGGCGAGTTGCTCGATGACCATTATGTCCGAGAAGGCAGAGACGACACTATAGCCTGCGTCTTCCCCAAAAGCTTGGCACGCCACGGAGCACCCAAGATCGATCGAAAGGAACGACAACGCGAGTAAGACAACGTTTCGTTGGTCCTCGCTCAGGTTAGAGAGGCGGTTATCAAGGCCGTACTCTCTCCGCTTTCGCTCCACTATCTCGAGTAGCACGGTTGATGGACCACCATCGAGATCCTCCGCCCGTCGAAAACTAATGGGCGGGAAGGGAGCGTCAAGCACGCGTAGTTCTACCAATGCGTTTCTGGCGGCAGGGTAATTGCTTGGCACGTTCCGGAAGAGGGCATATT
This sequence comes from Acetobacteraceae bacterium, assembly GCA_965276815.1. Classification (GTDB taxonomy): domain Bacteria; phylum Pseudomonadota; class Alphaproteobacteria; order Acetobacterales; family Acetobacteraceae; genus JAVVHH01. The sequence goes on from CBDIBE010000010.1 coordinate 267,703, forward strand.
CGCCATCAGTGCAGATGGCGGCTAGTGTCCCGACTCTGAAATTTCTATGCACATGGGTTTTGTATGGCGGTGGTTCGGTGGCAGAAGCGTTGGACAGCGGCCAGGATGTCATCCGCTGACTTCACCCAGCGGAAGGGCTTGGGGTCGTCGTTGCGGGTTTTGATGTAGGCGGCGATGGCTGCTTCGAGCTCGCGGACGGAGCGGTGAGTGCCGCGCCTGATCTGGTCGTCGGTGAGCAGACCGGAAAACCGCTCCACCTGGTTGATCCAGGACGCCGACGTGGGCGTGAAGTGCCGATGCCAGTGCGGCCGCTTGGCGAACCAGTCGCGGATCAGCTTGGTCTTATGGCTCGACGCATTGTCCATCACGACGTGCACGTCGAGTTTGACTGGAACGTTCTTCTCGACCATGTCGAGGAAGCGGCAGAACTCGGCGGCACGGTGACGCGGCATGCACTTGCCGATGATCGTCCCCGCCCTGATGTCGAGTGCGGCAAACAGCGACGTCGTGCCATGCCGCTTGTAGTCGTGAGTGCGGCGTTCGGCTTGCCCCGGCCGCAGCGGCAGGATCGGCTGCGTGCGGTCGAGCGCCTGTACTTGCGACTTCTCGTCGATGCACAGGACCACGGCGCGGTCTGGCGGGTTGAGATAGAGCCCAACGATGTCGCGCACCTTGTCGACGAACAACGGATCGGTCGACAGCTTGAAGGTCTCGCTGCGGTGCGGCTGCAGTGAAAATGCCTTCCAGATCCGCTGCACCGTCGATGGTGCGAGCCCAGCTGCGCGCGCCATCCCCGCGAACTCCAATGCGTCCGCCCAGCCGGCACCGTTTCCAGCGTCGCCGTGACGACATCGGCGACCTTCTGGTCAGTGATCGTGCGCGGCGCACCCGGTCGCGGCTCATCGAGCAGTCCGTCCAGACGTCTCTCGGCAAAGCGCGTCCGCCAGGCAGCGGCCGTCACGCGGGTGATGCCAAGGCGCTCGGCGATGGCCCGGTTGGTGACGCCCTGCGCGGCCAGCAGCACGATCTCGGCCCGCATCGCGTCAGCACGGGCCACCTTGCGTCGACGTAGTCGGGAGGCAAGCTCGGCAGCTTCACCGTCCGTCAGTTCGATCTTGATCGCCTTTGGTGTCGCCATGCCGAGAACCAACCAGTGTGTATGCACACCGAATCACAAAAACTAAAAAAGCGACTACCTATTTTTCGGTCGGCACACTAGTGCTTTATCGCCACTCGCTGCAAGTCCATGTAGGATCAAGACCGGATCGTCCGAGTGATACTTGGCGGTACGAATGCCTTCACGCAGCATGAACGGCTTGGCGCTGGAAATGGCGTCGGGTCCTACTACGTCCACAAAGTCCGGCACGAGATGCCGATGCTGTGGCTTCATCACATATGGGATTGTGTCTTGGCTCGAGATCGCGAACTCCCTCAACTGCCAAGCAAGAGAGCCATAGCCTCCTTTGCGGGCGAGTTCCTTTGTGTTGCTCACAGCTTTGTTCAGAGCTTGAAGCTGCGTCGCGTTTAGGCTTCTCTCAAGGTCCTTGATGAGGCCATCTGCCATTTCACCCGCCAGCTGCCGGTGTCCAGCCGCGACGTGGTTGTCGAACAACGCTATGCTATGTAGCCGGCGAATAAGGGCCGTGGTGACGTCGAAGGTAAGGGTAAACCACGACCCGAGTGATCTCGCAGTTGATATCAGCTCCGAAACGGGCATGTTCTCGAAGTACGATGGTGAAAGGCCTGATGGGGTTTTCGCCGGATCGGCCTTCGCCCGCTTACTGAAGGGCGTCCTCAAGAAACCGAACATAGTGCTGACTCTTTTCGCTGTCTGCAGATGGGCGAGATTGTGGACTGCCAGTCAAACTAGCGCGAATAGCGAGAGCTTGACACGTAGACGAGGAAGTTGGGGCCGGACGGGCTCGCGTCGGAACCGGGCGCCGACGTGCGGGACGGGCTACCCGGGACATTCGAGCTGGATGCGCCCCCTGACGATGTGGCGGAACAGGCGTGAGCGAAAAGGCGTCTTGAACTTGAGGACATTGGGGTCGGTGGGTTCGAACCGGCGATGACGGAGGAGCTATGACGGCGTGGACCGGCGTGGCTGACGCCGAAGGGGCAACCACGCTTTTACCGCCCTGGTTTGCCGCCCGTATGATGGCCTACCTCGTGCCCGCATCACATTTCTTCGGATCTACCAGCTTGAAGTCCCCGAAATCGGAAATGCCGGACACTGCGCGCCGGCTAAATGTGCATGGACGCTGTAGCGGTGGGAAGGTCGTCCATGCGTCCATGTTCTGTTTGAGCTTCGCCGACCAAACCGCCATAAGAAGCGGAGGTTGGGCTGTAGGAGGCTTGATATAAGAGTGTGGTAACAGATCCTGAGAGGGCCGCGGTGGGTGGCGGTGGGGCAGCGGCGTCGGCCGGGATAGTCTTCCAGCAACAAGTGGGCGCCGTCCTCGGCACATGGCTTCTTGGCAAACTTTCTCTGGGTAGGCGTCTCGGTCTTGGGCAGGCAACACCTGTCTGGATGCGGTTCGAGACGGAGGCTCCGGTGGACGACATCCTCGTCGCTACCGACGCGGGTGGGTTCATTGCGGTACAGGCCAAGACTACGGCGTCGCTGTCGCGGGACCCGGCGAGCGCATTCGGAAAGACAGTCGACCAGTTCGTGCGTTACTGGCTGGCCTGCCAAGAGGGTAGTGGATCGCTTCGTTGGAACCGGCTTATCGATCCAACGGTCGATCGGCTCGTCCTTGCGGTTGGACCGCGTGCGCCCGCCGACCTGCGGGAGGAGCTGCCGGCCGCCCTGCGGCTCGCGTCGCAGCCGGGGGGGGGCGCCCTTACCGCCCGACAGCAGCGCGCGTTCGAAAACTTTGCCGTTTGTGTAGAGTTCGCGTGGACGAAGGCGACAGCCGCTCCCTACGACGCGGCGTTCGCCCGCGTGTTGGCGGAAGTCGTCACGGTTCTGGTCGTGGACGGGGCCGGGCCTGACCGCAGCGCGATGCTGGCGTCGCTTGACACGCTTGTCGAGCCGCCCGGGGAAGCGGCAGGCCTCCTCACCGCTCTCGAGTCGGTCTGCGGTGACCTAATGGTCCGCAGGGGTGGGGTGGATCCTGCCTCTCTGAGGCAAGCCTTGCTGGCGCGGGGTGCCAGACTGCAGCTACCAGACGATTACCGCGAGGACATAGAGCGCCTCCGCGCGCACAGCGACGCTATTGCGAGCGCACTCGCAGGTTACGAGGTCATCCAGGCGGCGCACGGAAGCGAGGTCACGATCGACCGGGACTGCCAATCGCAGATTCAGACCGCCTCGGCGGACGGACCGCTGCTCATTGTCGGAGAGCCGGGTGCCGGCAAGAGCGGGGTTTTGAACGCACTTGCCCGCGACCTCCGGCGAGAGGGAGCGGACGTCCTCCAGCTCGCTGTCGATCGCTACTCGGTCGAGACGCTCGAAGGTCTCAGCAGAGAGCTGGAGCTGCGGCATGGGCTTGCCGAGGTGCTGAAGGCATGGGACGGCGTGCAGCCGGGCTGGCTTATCGTGGATGCGCTGGACGCGACCCGGGGGGGCCGCGGCGAAGGCGTTTTCCGCAGCCTGATCGATCAGGTCATGCGCGCCAATGGGCGGTGGAGGGTGGTAGCGTCCATTCGCACCTTTGACCTGCGCATGGGTCAGAAGTTCCGGGCGCTCTTCAAAGGGCGACCGCCGGTCGATGGCTTGCAGGAGCCCGGCTTTCAGAACGTGCGTCACGTCCGCGTTCCTCCCTGGTCGCCTGCTGAGTTCGACCGACTCTTGTCGCAGGCGCCGGTCCTAGCCGAGGCGCTTGAGCGGTCGTCGCCAAGACTTCGCGAACTTGCAATGGTGCCGTTCAATACGCGGCTTATCGGGGAGCTGGTCAAGGACGGCCTGACGGCGGGCGACTTCTCCCGGATCGCCTCTCAGGCCGAGCTTCTTCAGCACTACTGGGAACATCGAATCGAGGGGCATGGTGCGGCTGCGCTGGCCTGCATCAGGCGGATCGCGGAGGCGATGGTCGGCGCGCGCGCCCTGCGTGCGCCTTTCGCAGCGGCGACCGAGGCGGATCCGGCCATCCTGGACACTCTGGAGCGCGAGGGCGTGCTGATCTCGGTAGAAGGCCGCCGGTGGGTGCAGTTCCGCCACCATCTCTTGTTCGACTTCGCCGCAGCCCGCGTGCTGCTCGATCCCGATGCGCTGGTCGACGGCACGCTGCGGTTCGACAAGGCTGACACCCGAGGCCTGGTGCTGGCGCCGGCGCTCACGTTTCTGCTGCGGGAGATTTGGGATCGAGGTCCCGGGCGGCTCGGGTTCTGGTCGGCCGCTGCCCACCTGCTGGCAGATGCCAACGGCGATCCAGTCATCCGAAGCGCCACCGGCCGGGCCTGCGCGGAGTATCCGGCCTGCGCCTCCGACACGGCAGTTCTAGCCGAGCGCGTTGTCTCCGGCGACGAGCGGGCCGCTCAGGCCTTCGTTCATGTGAGCGGGGCTTTCGCGATCCGGATCGAGGACGACCCGGTCGTCCCGCTCGCGCCTTGGGTGGCGCTCGCCCACGGTGTCGCCTCTAACGTGACGCGGGTAACGGGTACGGTGCACTTCCTCCTGCACCGTCTGGTGTCCGCGGTCGGCGAGGGGCGGGGGCGCGGCGACCTGGGCGTCGCGTCGCGCGCGCTGCTGAAGCACCTCTTCACCTTGGATGAGCCCCGTCGTCAGGTCGCGGCCGCGATCGAGTTGGTGGCCGACACCTTCGACACCGACCCGGCGGCATCCCGTGCCTTGCTCTCGCGCGTGTTCGAGCCGGAGCGCCTCGCGCGCTTCTCCGCGGAGGAGGTACCGGCGCTCTGCCGAAAAATCGCGCCCGTCGCGCGTTCCGATCCGGACTTTGCCGTCGCGATCTACGGCGCGACCTACCGATTCGAGGTCGAGGACGACCGACAAACGTCGATGAGCGACAGCCAGATCATGGCGCTCCGGTCCACGGTGCGCCAGGACTACGACATGGCCCGATATGCGTTAGCGGAATTCTTCGAGGACTTCCTCTCGATGGCGCCAGCCCAGGCGGTGGCGGCGATTGACCAAGCGGTCGAGGCCTACGTCGCTCGCGAGCATGCACCGGACATCAACAGGCTCGACGTGAAGATCGAGGTCGAGGGACGCAACGTGCGCCTCCGTGAGGATCGGAGCTACGTCTGGGCGCACGATCCGGACAACAGCTACGAGCAGGACGCCCAGGTCCTGATCCGCAAGCTCCTGGACCATCTCCGGTCCGCGGATGACGAAGTCGCGTCCGTCGTTGTTGACGAGCTGACGGCTCGCGCCAGCCTGGCGGTCTTCTGGTCGCGGCTGTTCATCGCCGCGGTTGGTAGGAAGGATGCGCTCGTCGACCGCCTCCTCCCGATCGCGATGTTAGAGTCGTTTTTGGCATTGCCCGACACCCGCAAGGACTCGGTGGATCTCGTGGCGGAGGGCTACCCGCGGCTTGTCCACGAGCGGCGCGTCGCTTTCGAGGAGTCGATCACGAGCTTCGACTTCTCACGCTTTGAAAGCTCAGAGGACGCCCGCGAGAGCCTGGAGCGTCGTCTGTTCGGCGCGATCGGGGTTGAGCGGCTGGCCACCGAACGGGCCCGGGCGATCGCAGGTGTGCAGGGCGACGAACGCGCCGTCAACAATCGACTCTTCACTCTGCGAACAACTACGGGAACGCCCGAGCCTTACCACTGGATCGAGGAGCTGGACCGGGACGATCCGGCAAACATCGCGCTTATGACGGCGATCGATGTGACCAGGAAGTTGGTGGCCACGAAGCTGCCGGAGGGCGGTCCGGCTCCCGAAGTGTTAAAAGACGGCCTCGAAGCCTTGGAGGCGCTCGCCAAGGTTATCGATCGCTCCAGCCAGCATCCGACTCTCGTCATTGATGCCGAAGGCGAAATCGCTCGGGGTATCTCGCACCTGGTCGAGGAGGGCGTCATTCCGCCAGCAGGCGACGAAGCCGGCGCAGCACGCCTGATGGCGTTGCTCGGTATGGTGGCACAATCCGCCGGCCCGATCGTGCGTGCCGAAACCGAGGTAAATTTTGAGAGGACTGCCAGCTGGGGAGCTCCCGCCCCACGCGTGGACGCCGCCGAGACCGTGTTCGACCTCGCACTGGCCCGGCCGGACCTTTACCCGGCCTTGAAGGGGCTCATGGGGGATCTCCTGGCGGACCCGCACCCGGCGGTCCGGCTACAGGCGGCGCTTCGCCTTCTTCGCCTATGGGAGCTGGACCGGCCGGCATTCTGGGCGCGGCTCGACTGCCGGCTTGCTGTCGAAAGCAACCAGGGCGTTCTGGACTACGTCTGTTCGGGCACCCTGGGTCAGGTCGTCCACGCCGATCCGGCGCGCGTCGATGAGCATGTCCAGGCCCTGCTCGACCGCTTTCCTGGCGAAAGCGAGCGGCAGGCGCGTATGCGCAAACAGCTTGCCGACTTGGTCGCGGTGCTCTGGGTCAGCCACGCCCGTGCCGCCGCTCACTTGGCTCTCGGCCACTGGATCAACGATCCGGCGACGCATGTCCCGGAGCTCACTAGGAGCCTGGGCACGCTGAGGATGGCTTTCGTCGCTGGTCTAACAACGGGCGCGGACGGGGGCGGAGAGGACGATCGGATGCGCCGCCGCGCCCAGGACATCGCGCACTGTATGGCAGTCGCGGCGCGCGCTGGGCTCCTGGCGCATTACAAGGCCCCACTTGGCTCCGGGGCGGAGGAGGCGCGCAGCCTCGCGCAGCTGATCGATGCGGTTTGTCGCGAGCTGTTTTTCGCTTGCGGTGCAGGCAGGGACCGCAGCGACGGGGGGCGACTTCTTGACGATCAGGCGATGGCGGTCTTCTTCGCCGAGGTCGCGCCCACACTGGAAATCGTCGGCGACTGCGCCACGCCGCACACCGTTTACTACCTGCTCCAGCTGCTTGAGCAGCTGCTGCCGGCCGAGCCGGCGCGAGCTTTTAATCTCGCGGCAAACGCCCTTCTGGGCGGTGGGAGGATCACCGGATACCAGTTCGAGCCGATGGGCGCCGATTTACTGGTGCGGCTAGTCGGCGTTTTTCTCGCCGACTACAAGGAGTTGTTTGAGGACGACGCGCGGCGAGGCGCTCTGATCGCCTGCCTGGAGGTTTTCATGGACGCGGGATGGCCCGCGGCCCGCAGGCTGCTCTATCGCCTTCCCGAACTGATCCAGTGAACAGGGGAGTTGCAGAGAACGAGTTCCGCGCGGGCATTGAAGAGCTGCTGGCGGATATCGGGCGTGAAGCCATCCCTGGGTCGACCAACCCCTACGCGGGAGCGGGCGAATCTGCGTTCCACGAGCACGACACGCGCGTGTTTTTCTTCGACCGATTGATGAGGCTGCTCGGTTGGGAGCTCGGCCAGGGCGGGAACGTTGCCGAGGAGGCGCGGATCAGGGGCGAGAGCACCAACTTTGTCGACTATGTCGGCGTGAACAGGGATACGCGGGCGCCTGCGCTGATCCTCGAGGCCAAGTCCTGGGAAAAGCCGTCCATCACGGGAAAGGGCAAATGGCGCGGTCGCGCACCCTCGGAGCTGGTGGTGGCCGCAGTCCGGCATATCAACGCCGGTGGCACGAAAGAGAAATCCCCGGTCACCGGCGAGTGGCACGAGAACCTGTCGCAGGTCGCCCGCTACGTTAGGCTGTTCAAGGACGAGTACCGGCACGAGGTGCCGCGCGCCGTACTTTCCAGCGGGCGGTGGCTTCTGATCTTCAAGACCCCGGTCGTGACCTTCTGCGATCACGAGGTAAATGACGGCCAGATCTGCCTTCTCCACGTCGACAGCTACGTCGCCGACGCGAACGTCATCCTCGAGCACATGTCTCGGGTCATGCTGGCCGACACAGCACCAGCGCGGATCCGGTCGTCCCAGCTCGGGAACTACGTGAGCCCGATGACCCTTCGAGGCGCGTATTATGCGCTGCTGGTGCGCTACGAGAAGTCGGGTGCGGCCATTTTCGATCGCATGCCGCGAATCTTAGTCTATCCAGCCCTGATCGTGGAGCGGAGCGATAAGGCGCTGTTCACGGTGATCGACAGTGAGCAGCCCATCGAGGTCCTGCTGTCGGCCGCGGGCGACGATGTGCGAGCGCTCGAACCGCATCTCGCGGGGGTTTTTGAAGTTGCCGAGATGCTGAGGGCGAGCTGCGCCGCAGAGCTCGGGATTGAGATCGCGCCGGATGCCCTTGGAGGTTTCGGCGGCTTTTCGGCGACGACGACCCTTTCGCCGGGCGGGATCGCGATACGGCGGCCACGGAAGTATCTGGTGAGGACCCTCCCGGAGGGGGCTGATCACTGGTTCGTCCTCACTGGAAAACTCACCCACTTCCTGCGGCGCGCCCCGGAGGTCGACTGCAGGTTTCATACTTGGGCGTCGAGCCGCGCGGAGGGAGCGGCGATCGGCGTCAACGCCGTGAACTCGCCGCATACGAACGCGCCGCGCGCGTTCTTCACCGATGGCATGAGCCACCACTGCGCGCACCAGATAGTCGACCACCGCAAAAGTTTGCGATGTCACATCCAGGCGATTGATGGGCGTCTCTGCTGCCGGGCCTGCGTGTTCCAGGACGACTGCTGGACCGAGCAGGAGCTGGCCGCCTTGCCCTGCGGCAAGTAGCGGCCACTCGACAGGTCGGGACGTCCATGGTTGCCTCGCGGCAACTAAGGCGCACTTATCCTGCGCGACAACAGCGAGCCATTCGTCGCTCGCCGGATGAAGTACGGCGTAGCCGCGATCGCGCGGGAGTTCTCCGATCAACGGCTGACCATCGGAGGGTGAGCCGGAACTCCGGTTCAGATTGAGGTCGGAGGTCGATCAGCGACGTCTGCTCTTAACATAGGGCTTTTCCGACCCCGCCATTCCGCTTCGGCCAAACCTGGCCGCGCGATCATTTCTTCGAAGGGCCGTGCGGACCTTTTGATGCGCTTCTTCCGATCCCACACTGCGACCCTGCGGATTCCAACGTAAGCCGCCCACCGGTTCCAATCTGATAGCGCCCGGCGTTCTGATTTGATGGCGCCCACCATTCCAATCTCAAGCCGCCCACCGTTCTGGCGATCCCGCTGACGCTGCCCCCTGAAATGCCCTCGTTCTGAAGCTAGGTGTTTGGTCCCGGAATGAGGTGACGCGGATCGAGTTTGAAGATTTCGGGTGTTTTCGTCCAGGCTTGGCAGACGGCTTCGAACGGGGTCTTCCAGCGGATAGCCTTCAGGTGTTTGGCAAAGTTGTATGCCGACACGAAAGCGAGGACGTGGGCGCTGAGGCTTTCGAGATCGGGATAGTGGAAGGCCTTGATGGTCGCTTCTTTGACCGTCCGGTTCATGCGTTCGGCCTGCCCGTTCGTCCACGGGTGGTATGGCTTGGTGAGCTTGTGCTGGATGCCATGCTCTTTGCAGACACGGTCGAAGATGTGGCCGCCGAACATGGCCTCCGTCGCTAGGGATCGACCTCGGTTCTTTGGCAAGTCGGCGAAGGCCATACCGTTGTCGGTGAGCACTGTGTGTATTGCATAGGGAAAGGCGCTGACGACGCCGCGGAGGAAGTCCGCCCCGTTCATCTTGCCGGCATCGTCGCGGAACTCGACGTATGTGAACTTGGACACCCGGTCGATGGCGAGGAACATGTTGAGCTTGCCCCCGGCCAAGCGCAGCTCGCTGATGTCGATATGGACATAGCCGATGGCCGCCTCGGTGAACTTGCCTCGCTTGGACTGGTCGGAGCTTTCGGGCAGGCGGGAGATGCCATGGCGCTCCAGGCACCGATGCAGGCTCGATCGGGTGAGTTTGGGGATACTGTCGCGCAGGCATCCGAGGACATCGTCGAGCGGCAGCAGCGTGCGCCGGCGAAACTCGACGACCATGGCCTCCTCGACTGCCGACAGCACGGTGCTGCGGGGGTCTGTCGGACCCATGGGTGCATCGCCTGTCGTGGAGCGGGCACGCCACTTGGTGACGGTCGTACGGCTCAGCCCATAGCGCTTGGCCAGGGCGCCGCTCGTCTCTTGCGACGCTTGGAGCTCGGCTCGAACTCGCGGTGTTGTCCGGGCTGAACCGTGAAGACTGCTTGCCATAGCGCTTCCTCTGCTTTTTGCGTCAGGGTAACGTTACGACTTCCCGGGACCAAACAGCCTAGGGTCCGTCGACAGGAGACGGACAGATGAAGCGGTCAAGGTTCACGCAGGAGCAGATCATTGGCGTGCTGAAGGAGCACCAGGCGGGTGCGACGGCAGCCGATCTGTGTCGCAAGCACGGCATCAGCGACGCGACATTCTACACGTGGCGGTCGAAATACGGCGGCATGGAGGTGTCGGACGCGCGCAAGCTGAAGGGGCTTGTGGAGGAGAACGCGAAGCTCAAGAAACTGCTGGGGGAGCAGATGCTGGACGTGGCGACGCTGAAGGAGATGCTGGCAAAAAACTTCTGACGCCCGGTGCGCGGCGTGCGGCCGCGACCTGGGCGCTGGAGCAGAAGGGCTACTCGCAGCGGCGAGCGTGCGGGTTGGTCGGGCTTGAGCCGAAGACCTACCGGTATACCTCCAAGCGGCCTGACGACGGCGAGATCCGTGCCAAGCTGCGCACCTTGTCCGGTGAGCGGCGCCGGTTCGGCTATCGGTGGCTGCACATCCTCCTGGCGCGTGAGGGCGTGCTGCTAAACCACAAGAAGCTGTTCCGGATCTACCGTGAGGAGCGGCTTGGCGTGCGCAAGCGGGGTGGCCGCAAACGAGCGCTGGGAACGCGGTCGCCGATGGCGTTGCCGGAAGCGGCCAACCAGCGCTGGTCGCTGGATTTCGTATCCGACGCGCTGAGCAACGGACGCCGGTTTCGGGTGCTGGCGATCGTCGACGACTTCACCCGCGAGTGCCTCGGCTTGGTCGTGGACACGTCCCTGTCCGGCCTGCGGGTCGGACGCGAGCTGGACCGCATCGTCGAGCGGCGCGGCTGCCGTCCGGCCATGGTGGTTAGCGACAACGGCACAGAGCTGACCTCGCACGCGATCCTGCGCTGGCAGGAGGAGCGGTTGGTGCTTTGGCACTACATCGCACCCGGCAAGCCGCAGCAGAACGGGTTTGTCGAAAGCTTCAACGGCCGATTCCGGGATGAATGCCTCAACGAGCACCTATTCAGCAGCTTGGCCGCGGCACGCCGGATCATCGAAGCATGGAGGGTCGACTACAACACCGAACGCCCGCACACGAGCTTGGACGGGCTTACCCCAACAGCTTTTGCAACCCGCCCCGAGCAGGGGCATACGGAGAACGGACTCTGCTTATGAACGAGGGCACGTCGGGGGCAGGGTCACCGCCCCACCCGTGTCCGGGTGGGCTGGGCGTCCGGGGATGGATCGTCTCGCGGGTCAGCAATGACCTGGCCTCCAGTGCGCCATCGCAATCGATGGAGAGGCGGGATGCCGACACAGAGGCTGTCCATGCGGCGGATACGACACTTGTTGACGATGCACTTCGGTGCTGGGGCGAGCAGCCGGGCGATCGCGCTGGAGCTGGGCATCGCACCGAGCACGGTTCGGGAGTACCTTGGCCGCGCCGCTGCCGCCGGGATCGGCTGGCCGCTTGCCGCAGACATGACCGACGAGAGCCTGATGGCGCGGCTGTTCGTCAACGCCGGGGTTCGGGCTGGGGCGCGGTTTCATGCCGAGCCGGACTGGTCGGCCTTGGTTGGCGAGCTCAAGCGCCCCGGGGTCAATCTGCTTGTGCTCTGGGAGGAATATCGGGCGACGCACCCGGAGGGCTACGCCTACGGCCGCTTCTGCCAGTTGTTCCGCGAGTTCGAACGGCGGCTGTCGCCGACGATGCGCCAGCAGCATGTGGCCGGTCACAAAGTGTTCGTGGATTACTCCGGCAAGCAGGTGCCGATCATTGACCGGACCACCGGCGAGGTGCGCATGGCGGAGATCTTTGTCGCCGTGCTCGGCGCCTCCAGCCTGACCTATGCCGAGGCCACTTGGACGCAGACGCTGCCGGACTGGATCGGCGCCCATGTCCGCATGTTCCGCTACTTCGGGGCGGCGCCGCGCTTGTTGGTGCCCGATAACCTCAAGAGCGCCATCTACAAGGCCTCGTTCTATGACCCCGAGGTGAACCGCAGCTACGGCGCGATGGCGGCGCATTACCGCGTTGGCATCCTGCCAGCCCGGTCGCGGCGGCCGCGCGACAAAGCGGCCGTTGAGGCCGGAGTGCGATTCGCCCAGTCGTACATTCTGGGCCGCCTGCGCAACGTCACCTTCTTCTCGTTAGCCGAGTGCAACGCCGCCATCGCCACCGCACTGGAGCGGATGAATGGGCGAGAGATGCGCCGCCTGGGCGTGAGCCGCCGCCAGTTGTTCGAGGCGGTCGAGCGGCCCGCCATGCAGTCATTACCGGACGACGATTTCGAGTATGCCGACTGGCACCTTGCCCGCGTCGGCATCGACTATCACGTCGAGGTTCAAGGCTTCCTCTACTCCGTGCCGCACAGCCGGATCCGCGAGCAAGTGGATACGCGCGCCACGGCCCGCACGGTCGAGGTATTCCACCGCGGCAAGCGCGTCGCGGCCCACGTCCGGCGCTACGGCGGCCCCCGACACGGCACCCAACCCGAGCACATGCCGAGCGCGCATCGGCGCTATGCCGAGTGCACGCCGGAGCGCCTGCAACGCCAAGCCCGCGGCATCGGGCCGAACACCGAGGCGCTGATCATCGCCGTGCTGGCCCGGCGCCCGCATCCGGAGCAGGGCTTCCGCACCTGTCTCGGCGTGCTGCGGCTATTCCGCGGCCTCGATGCCGTCCGGGTTGAGGCGGTCAGCCTGCGTGCGGTTGAGATCGGCGCGCTGGCCTAGGCCTCGATCGCCTCGATCCTCAAGCATCGGCTCGACCAATCGGCGTCACCGCAAGCCGCGGACGGCACGCCGCTGCTGCACGAGAACATCCGCGGCTCCGGCTACTACCATTAGGAGATTGGCTTTGTTGAACCATCCCACGCTCGACCTGCTGGCTGACCTCGGACTGCACGGCATGGCAAAGGGCTTCCGAGACTTGGCCGACAACCCGGAGAGTGCCGCACTCGGCCATGCCGAATGGCTTGGCATCCTGCTCGAGCGCGAGGGCACCTTGCGACAGCAGAAGCGCTTCGAGAGCCGGGCCAAGCAAGCCAAGCTGCGCCACCTCGCCGCCGTTGAGGACGTCGACTATCGGACCCCGCGCGGTCTCGATCGCACGATGTTCCTCAAGCTGACGAGCTGCGATTGGATCCGCGAACGGCACCACTGCCTGCTGACGGGCCCGGCCGGGGTCGGCAAGTCGTGGCTGGCTTGCGCTCTGGGCTACAAGGCCTGCCGGGACAACCTGTCGGTTCTGTATCACCGCGTGCCGCGGCTATTTGCCGCGCTGGCTCTGGCCCGCGGCAACGGCCGATATGCCAAGCTGCTGCACCAATTGGCCCGGGTTGATTTGCTGATCCTGGACGACTGGGGGCCGGAGCCGCTGATGGCCGAGCAGCAGCGCGATCTGCTCGAGATCGTCGAGGACCGCTACAATGCCGGGTCGCTGATCATCACCAGCCAGGTGCCGATCGACCGTTGGCACGACATCGTCGGCAACCCAACCCTGGCCGACGCAATCCTCGACCGCATCCTGCACAACGCGCACCGCCTCGAACTCAGGGGCGAGAGCATGTGCAAACGGCGCGCCGCCGCTTGACCCCGACAGCACCGCCATGACATGAGCGAAATCGACCTACGAGACGACACCATCCTGGGCGCCATCGGATCGGAACGGTGGGCGGCATCAGATTAGAACGGTGCGCGGATCACGCTTGGAGTACCCGGGCGGCATCGTCGGAATCCGCAGCGACCCGGCCAAGAGTACAGCGAGCTGATCTCGCCAAGCTGCGGGAATGTCTTCCAGCATTAGAGGTAAGCCGAAATTACCCGCATGCTGCCCGTTCAGCACCGCCTCAACGATCCCCGGTGCAAGTAATGCCAGTCTCAGGATTCGGCCTAGATATCCGCGCTCAATCCGCTCTGCACGCGCCATCTCGCTTATAGAAGCGTATTGGCCCTCATCGAGCATCCGTTGCCACCGGAACGCCCGGGCCAACGCTTTTACGAGCACCGGGTCAGCCCGCGTCCGGGTAGGCTCGCACGCCTCGCCAGTTGGCTGTGTCTACGAATTCCGGCCCACTTGTGCTGATGAATTCTGGCCCACCTCCCGGTAGATAACTGGCTGGCGCGGAGCGTGAGGCTCGCACCGTCCCTGAGCGTCTTGCTTGGGTCCTCCTGCTACGTCTTTGCCGTCTTGCGCTGAGCGGTCGTGCGGCGGAACCGGTATGAATCGGCGCCCGTGGTGACGATGTGCGCACGGTCGGTCAGCCGGTCGATCAGCGCCTTGCATAACCTTGGGTTCGGGATCACCTGCGACCATTCCGAGAACGGCAAATTGGTGGTCACAATCACTGCCGCCTTCTCCGCCCGGTCGGCAATCACCTGGAACATCAACTCGCAGGCAGTTTCGGCGAGCGGTACATAGCCGAGTTCGTCGATGCAGATCAGGTCGAGCCGCTCCCATCGACCGAGCGCGCGACTGAGCTGATTGGCATGCGCCGCCTCCGCCAGCTCGTTGATCAGCGCCGTCGCCGTCGTAAACCGCACCCGGCGCCGCTGGCGACAGGCCGCGACGCACAAGCCTGTCGCGAGATGGGTCTTGCCTGTGCCAGCTTCGCCAATCAGCAGGATCGGCTCGGCCTTGGCGACATACTCGCCCTCGGCCAACGCCCGGAGCTGCGATGCTGCAACGCCGGAGCGGTCGAACTCGAATTCGTCGAGCGTCTTCATCCGCGGCAGCCGCGCATCGTGCAGCAAACGCGCAATTGACCGGCTCTCCCGCTCCTCCATCTCGGCCGCCAGCAGCGCCTCGAGGTAGCCGATATGCGTCTGACCCTCGCGTGTCGCGGCCTCGGCGAGCCGGGCGAACTGCCCGCCGATCGTCGGCATGCGCAGTGTCTTGCAGTGCTGGCGGATCGCTTGCTCCTGCAGATCGCTCATCACGCGGTCCCCGCGCACGGCCCGGACAGCAGCACGTCATACTCCGCCATCGTCGGCAGCGGCCGGTCGTAACGGGCGAGGTCGCCGACATCGATCGCAGCAGGCTGGCTTTTGCGCAGCCCGGCCTCGGTCAGCAGATAGCGCACCGCCGCGACATCGCACGCGCCGAGCGACACCGCCGTGGTGATCGCGACGCGCAGCGCGTCATGACCGAACTCCCGAGCCAAACCGACCACCGCCACCATCGCGCGGGTGCCGTTCTGCTTGCCGTGCCGGGTCAGCAGCCGTTCCCAGAGCTCGTCATAGCAAGGTGGCCAGCGACCGGCCGCGCGCATCTGGGCGAGTGGTTTGGATCCGGCAAACGCACCAGGCTTGTGGCTCAGCACGTCGAGGTAATGCTCCAGGTCCAGCACCTGCTGACGCCGCCGATGGCAGCGCTCGTGCCGGGCAACCCGGCGGCCAGAATGCCAGATCTCAACGTGCAGCGGGTACACGCGCGCTTCCACCCGGCTGCCCGCGCGCAGCGGCACCGAGTAGGCGTTGGTCTTGACCAGCACACAGCCCTGCTTGTCCACCAGCGGAAACGTCACGTCCGCCAGGTCGAACCCGTCCGGATGGCGCGCCGTCAGATGATCGCGCTCGACCACCATCGCCACACCGACCGGCTCCGAGCGCCCGTCCAGGATCCGCGCCTCATCCGCGCGGCAGCCCGTCAGCAAAAACGCATTCAGCGCATCGAGGTCGGCGATATCAGGCACTGGCACGAGGTGATTGCGACGGAAATAGCCACCCTCGCCCTCAATGCCACCTTTCTCATGACCCTCGCCGGGGGTGCAGAACTCTGCCGCAAAGCGCCAATGCGAGCGGAACGCCACGAACCGGACCGTCTCCTCGCGCCGGTGACCACGCAGGATCTTGCGCACCGCGCTGGCCAGATTGTCGTAACGCAGTAGTCGGAACACGCCGCCGAAATAGGCGAACGCGTGCTCATGCGCTTCGAGAAACGCTTGCTGCGTCGCGTGCAGATAGGCGCGGTGGAACGCAGCCCCGCTCGCCATCGATCGCATCGCGAACACCTGCAGGCGCGTCCGCTCGCCACCGAGATCGGCCCAGGCCTCATACCAATCCACCTGCGCCTCATGGCCCAACGCGTAGCTCTGCGGCACGAAAGTCTCGCGCTTCACCAGCCCCAGCGCGCGCTTGCGGGCGCGAACGTGATTGCGCACCGTCGACTCCGCGACCGCGGCATCGGGGAACTCCGTCAGCAGCCGGCGATAGATCCGCCGCGCCGTATGTCGCTGCTTGCGCGGAGCCCGACGATCCTCGTCAAGCACCTGGTCGATGAACGCCGCGACCGCGTCCAGCTTCGGTTTGACCCGGGCCGGATAACGACGACGCGCCGGCAGCGCGTCGGCGATCGCCTGCCGCACCATCCGACGGTGCACGCCAAATTTCGCCGCCACACCGGCGATCGTGCCGACACCAAACTCATGCTCCTGACGAAGCTGCTCGAACAATTCCACTTTGGCGTTCCAATCCACTCCGAGCCCCCCGGCAGAATCAGGGAAACCCTAGGTTGAGGGACGGCAGGTGGGCCAAAATCCGTCAGCACTCTGGGCCAACATTCGGTAGCAAAGCCACCAGTGGGCGACACCACCGTTTTGCGGCCCGGCCGCCGTCGGATTGTGAGCGGAACGCGCACGGTGATGCTGGCCGCTCCGCTCACGCCGCCTCGCTTATGACCGGCGGCGTAGTCGGTCTCAGGTCCCGCACCAAGCTGGCCAAACCATCCACCCGGAGTCGGATGTCGGCGCCCTCGGGCCCGACCTCCACCCGTTCGACCAGGAGGCGCACGATCCGCGCCTGCTCAGCCGGGAACAACTCGTCCCACAGCGGGTCCAGGTTGCCGAGGGCGTCTTGGACCTCCGCCTCGGTCAGGTCTGACACCTCGGCCCGCGCCGCCGCCCACGTGCCGACGATGATCTCCGGTTGGCGCAACAGCGCCCGGACCTGGTCCACGACCGCAGCCTCGATCTCCGCCGCAGACACCCGGCGCACCAGGCCGGTGTCAGCCGTGTCCGTCACTTTCAGCGCCGACTGACTGACGTAATAGCGATAGAGCCGTCCACGCCGGCGCGTGTGGGTGGGCGACAATGCGCGCCCGTCCACCCCGAAGATAAGCCGCTTCAGCAAGGCCGGGCTTTGGCTGCGATTCTTGTTGGCCCGAGCGCGGGGGCTCTCTTGCAAAGCGTCGTGCACCCGGTCCCACGGCTCCTGCGAGATGATCGCCTGATGCTCGCCGCGATGGATCTGGCCTTTGTGTGCGGCTGCACCAACGTAGGTCGGGTTGTTCAGCAGCTTGTAGATGTCACCCTTGTTCAGAAGCCGGCCCGTTTTGCTGGTGACACCTTCCTGCTGCAGCGCTTTGGCCAGAGCCGTGCCGGAGCCCAGCTCGGCGATCCCCTCGAACACCCGCCGCACTGTTGCCGCCTCGGCCTTGTTGACCACCAGCTTGCGGTCGCGCACGTCGTAACCGAGCGGGACCCTGCCGCCCATCCACATGCCGCGGGCGCGCGAGGCGGCGAACTTGTCGCGGATACGCTCACCGATTACCTCGCGCTCGAACTGGGCGAAGCTGAGCAGGATGTTGAGCGTCAGCCGGCCCATACTGGTCGTCGTGTTGAAGCTCTGGGTCACGCTGACGAACGTCACCCCGTGCGCGTCGAACACTTCGACCAGCTTGGCAAAGTCCATGAGCGCGCGGCTGAGGCGGTCGATCTTGTAGACGACCACGACGTCGACCTGATCGAGCTCAATGTCGGCGAGCAACCGGCGCAGGGCAGGGCGGTCCAGCGTGGCCCCCGTGAAGCCGCCATCGTCGTAGCGGTCCTCAACCAGAACCCATCCCTCTGCCCGCTGCGACAGCACGTAAGCCTCACAGGCGTCGCGCTGGGCATCAAGGGTGTTGAACTCGCGGTCGAGGCCCTCCTCGGTGCTCTTTGGCGTGTAGACCGCGCATCGGAGCTTTTTGACGGAAGCCGGGATTGCCGTCCCGAGAGGCTGACGCCGGCTCATAGTGTGCCTTGGCCCTTGAGGCCGAAGAAGGTCCAGCCGTTCCACCGCGTGCCAGTAATGGCGCGCGCGATCGCCGAGAGTGATCGATACGGCCGGCCCTCCCACTCGAAGCCGTCGGCCAGCACGGTCACGGCGTGTTCGATCCCGCCGTACTCGCGCAGTAGCCGCGTCCCGGCGAGCGGGCGGCTGTCGGCGCGGATGCGGCGGAGCACGATGTTGCCGCCGTCCAGTTGTTCCCCAAGCGCCTCCAAGCGGGCCCGAGTCTCAGCTTTGAGACCACCGTAGGCAAGTTCCTGAATGCGGTAAGCGAGCCGGCTCTGCAGATAGGGCCGATTGCCCGGCGGCGGCTCTTTGCCGAACAACTCGCGCCATTGCTGCTTCAGCTCGGGCGTAGGCGTGTTTCTCAGGGCGGCAACTCGGCTCAGCACGTCCGCGGGCGGGATTGCGGGCAAGATGGACTGTTCGGTCATGCGTGTCTCCGACGGTTGGCGTCGGCATGACCGCTCTGGTGGGCGGTGAAGTGTAGCGAAGTCTCTCCGTCAGTCCCGACCTGGGCCGCATCTGCCGCGAGTTCCTCGACAGTGCGGCATCGAAGCCGCACAAGGCCGGTCGCGAGGATGGAGCAGAGCTCGCGGAGGTGCGGTGGATGGTGAGAGCGCACTGGGCTAAACGGCGTTGGTTGCTGGGGCACACTTTCCATATACCCCCGTCGCCGGTAATCTGTTCCGCGCTGGTGCTCAATCTAGACTCGGCAACCGCCCGTGCCTACAAGGAATGTTCCACAACGGGATGGCTCGCCATGTCTGGCGTCAACGACGCCCAGCTCCAACTGGACCCTCAGTCCGCGATTGAGCGGTGGTGCAATAAGGAGCTTGTGGCCGAGGCTCGCAGGTTACGGGAAATCGGATCCGACGGTGTCACCCTTGCCGCTATCATCGGCGAAGAAACGCCGAGCGATCGGGCTAACGACCCGCTCTGTCGCGTCCTCGACCAGCTCTCCGCCGAGTTGCACCCAAAGCTCCTGGATGGCGTCCTAATTGCCGCAGGCTATGTCTCCGGTGATCGACCGGACGCGCCTCGGTTTGATGTCGAGGCGAGCCGATGGAGCGTGTTGCGCATCGACTTCGAGCATTGGAGAGCGGAAGGCTCAGGTATCGGCCTGGACGATCTCCGCATCCGGGAACCCTCCCAGACCGCCAGCACCTTGCCGGCTCGTGGTTTGACGATCAAACGTCAAGCACGAAGCGTCGAGTGGAACGGCACTCGTATTCCGCTAGCGGATCAACCCTTCAGGTTGCTGCAAGTTTTGGCAGAAGCCGCCTACAACGGCTTGAACACCGTGCTACCAAATCGCCGCATCGAAGACGCACTCTGGGGCAACTATCTTCCGAAATCCCGCCCCGTCCGGGACGTTGTTCGAGAGCTGCGTCATTCTGAGATGTCGCAATGAATGTCGAGGCAGCCGGTCGCAAGCTCGTCGTGAGCGTCCGAAGCCCTGCTAGCGGCTACAGGCTGGCACTTCGGCCAGGGGAGATTTGCATCGACTGAACCGGTTCCCACTCTTTCCCACGATAGTCCCACGCTAACCCCACCGAAGAGGCGGACGCGTTCGGCAGGCTAAGCCACTCATTGCGAGGGCTACGTTTATGCAGCCGACGATCACCGTCACCGACCTACGCCGTGTTCTGGCCACCGCCGACCGATTTGCCGCGCGATTTTGTCGCCAGCACGCGGAACCACTACTTGACCAGGACGACGTCCGCCAGGATCTGCTGCTCGATCTGATGGTCAGAATGAGGTCGTTTGATCCGGCCCGCAGTTCGCTCCCAACGTTCGCGGGTATCTGTTTTCAGCACCGCGCTACTAGGTTGGGCGTCGTTGTCCGTCGGGATCGCCGGGCTCGGCACTCCGCGTCGCTCGACGTTGTGCTGCCCGGCCATACCGAGCTCACGCTCCTCGACATCCTCGCGGAAGACGAAGGTTACGCGGCCTGGATCGGTCAGCCGACGGACGGCTTGGCGCAACGGGTACGAGACCTTGATCTCGACCGGGCGCTCAGCGCACTCGGTCCTGAGATTGTTCCGCTGTGCGCGGCCCTCCTCGAAGATGGCCAGGGCCGGGGTTGGGCTAGGGCCGGCCTATCCCGTACGACTTTCCACCGGCGCGTCAAAGACCTGCGTTGCCGGCTGCTCGCGGTCGGGATCGGCGGTCAGCGCGAAACAACTAGCCGAGTAGTTGGGTAGGTCGAGGGAATGGTGTTGATCGAACCCGCGGCCCCGTGCCGCCTGCCGCTGACCGAGACCGCGTTTTGCGCCTGGGTCGGAGCTGCCAGTCCCGGCGACCAACTCGCCTATCACCGAGGCTATCTAGCAATCGATACGGGGGAGAACAGCTCCCTTGGCACGCAGGCTGAGCGACAGGAACTTCGACGTGTCGCTGATCGCGCCTGGCACCTCGCTCAGGAGGGAGCTCTACTCTTGGTCCAGCGCCGGCATAGCGATGCAGACTATAGCTACCTGGCCCTGGTGCGGTGGCGCCCTCGGGAGGCGGCCGGTGCGCTGCGGGCCGTGCTCGAGCAGGCCGGCCTCTCCGATTTTCCGGGGGCAGCATGAGAGATGCAGCGACCGCGGCGGCGATGTCGGATCCGGATCTCAACCACTGGTTTCGGCGACGATGGGCAGAGGTGGGGTCAGCGCGGTCTGCAGCGGACCCTGCTGCGCAAGTCGCCACTCCGGCGGTCGACGATTGTCTGAAGCTGCTAGGCCACGAATTGCTCGTGGCCTGGAGGCGTGAGCGCTCAATCCAGATGTCGGCCCGATGACCAGGATCTTATCGCGGACTTTGTTCCGACTAATCACCTGCGCGTCCGCGTCGCTTCTGGTGCACGGCTCTTGAGCGAGAGCGACCCGGAGCGGATCACGCTCGCTGGCCTGGCATCCCGTCCGTTGTGGGTGGCCTGGCAGACGGAGTTGCGCACCGGCGGCAAGAAACCGACCAAGGTGCCTTATGATCCGAGCACCAACGCGAAGGCAAAGGCTGACAACTCGGCGACCTGGGGTCTTAGGGACGCGGCAGTAGCTCGTGCCACGCGTCTACCCAAACCCTTCGGCGTCGGCGGGGTGGGTTTAGCAGGCTGCGGAAATTCGGCTTCCGGCGCGGAGGATAATCTGATTCGCTGTCATGGTTAAAGGCGGCGGTGTTGGGATGCGCGGAACGGACGAGCAGACAGGGGCACTGTTCAGCTATTTGAGCCCGGAAGGGCTGGTGCCGCGCGACCACCCGTTGCGATCGATCCGCTTGCTGGTGAACAAGGCGCTGGAGCAACTCTCGCCCCAGTTCGACGCGCTTTATGCCGCGAGCGGCCGGACCTCCATTGCGCCGGAGAAGCTGCTGCGCGCCCTACTGCTGCAAGCGTTCTTTGGCGTGCGTTCGGAACGCCAACTGATGGAACAGGTCACCTACAACATGCTGTTCCGCTGGTTCATCGGCCTAGCGATGGATGCGCCAGTGTGGGACGTGACGGTATTCACCAAGAACCGCGAGCGCCTGCTGGCCGGCGACGTGGCGGTGTCGTTTCTGCTGGCCGTCATGGGCGACCCGGCCGTCAAACGTCTGCTCTCGACCGAGCACTTCTCGGTTGACGGCACCCTCATCGAGGCATGGGCATCTATAAAAAGCTTCCGGCGCAAGGACGGCCAGGACGAGCCTCCATCTGGACCCGGCCGCAACGCCGAGCGCGACTTCCGCGGCGAGAAGCGCAGCAACGAGACTCACGCGTCCACCACCGATCCCGATGCCCGGCTGTATCGTAAAGCCAACGGCCAGCCCTCACGGCTTTGCTTCATGGGGCATCTGCTGATCGAGAACCGGCACGGGCTGATCGTCGATGTCCGCACCACGCATGCGACCGGGCGGGCCGAACGCGAGGCCGCCGAGGCGATGATCGCAGCTACGGTCCGCGGGGGCCGCGCCACGCTGGGCGCGGACAAGGCGTATGACGCAGCCGAGCACGTCGCCAGGCTGCGCGCCATCGGCGTGACACCGCATGTGGCGCAGAATACGTCAGGGCGGCGTTCAGCGATTGACGGCCGGACCACCCGGCACGCGGGCTACGCTGTCAGCCAACGGCTGCGTAAGCGGATCGAGGAGCCGTTCGGCTGGATCAAAGCGGTGGCCGGATTGCGCAAGACCCGGCACCGCGGCTTGGACCGGGTTGGCTGGGTGGTGACGCTGACGGCCGCCGCCTGCAATCTGGTGCGCTTGCCCAAGATCCTGGCGAGTGCGGCATGACCAAGCCTGCTCAATCCGAGGTGCTCGGACGGTGGCGGATCACCGAAATCACAGGGTGGGACGACGACTACGTCGACCTGCTCGGCCCTGGCCATATCCAGCTGGACCGCGATGGCGGCGCCATGGCGTTCGGCGTCGTCCAGATCGGTCTAGAGTGCTGGTACAGCCAAACCGGCGTCCACTTCACTTTCCATGGCAGCGACGAGGGCACCGAGGTGTTCGGCGATGGCGACGCCGATCTCGAGCCGGATGGCACTCTCGCGGGCGAAATTCACTTCCACAACGGCGACGACATGCCTTTCATCGCCAAGCGTTGGTGAATTTCCGCAACCTGTTAGAGCTCGCCCCGATCGGCGATGGCCGGCAAGTGGCAGGGATCGACCTGGATACGTGCCGGGACCCCGAGACGGGCGCCATCGAGGGCTGGGCGCAGGCCATTGTCGATCGGCTCGGCACCTACACTGAGGTCAGCCCGTCCGGAACGGGCGTGAAGCTGTTCTTGCTGTACGGCGAAGCCGACCTGGACCGGCTCCGCCGTGCGCTGGGTATGACCGCTAGCGGCGATTGGAAGCACGGAGCCAGCTGGACTCAGCGCACTGGCGGCGATCACCCACCTGCGATCGAGGTGCACCTGTCAAACCGCTATTTCGCGGTCACGGACGAAATCGTGGACGGCTGCACCGACGAGCTTCGCGAGGTGCCAGCGGCCGAACTGCTACAGATCATTCAACACGACGGACCGGCACTCTCGTCCGGTGCAATGCCCAGAGAAGCTGGAGCCAACCCAGAGGCAGCCGACCTACTCGCCGATCGAGAGAAACCGCCAGGAACAGCCGGCCGCAGCAAGCGCGACTTAGTGGGTCGGGACAAATCGCGCAGCGTCCAGGCGTTCAGGGTTGGAGCACTGGCTCGCCGGGCCGGGGCGGACTTTGAAGGCATGTGCGAGGCGATTCGCCTGAACACCGACACCGCCGATTGGTACATTGAGAAAGGCGTCGCGAACGGCGGCCGCGAGCTTCGACGCATATGGGACAAGGTGACGCCGACTTGGCTGGACAGCGTTCAGCGGAGTGAGCAAGGCGAGCCGCTGGGCAACGTGGCGAACGCGATGCTGGCCTTGCGGCAGGACAGCGGGCTGAACTGCGCCTTCGCGTACGACCAAATGCAGCGGGCCGGCTTCGTTGTCGCGCCGCTGCCGGGCGACGATCTTTCGGACCGTCACACTTTCCGGCCGATCCGGGACGTGGACGTCTCCATGGTGCAGGAACACCTGCAGCTTGCAGGCCTGCCGCGGCTCGGCAAGGACACGACCCACCAGGCGGTCGATCTCCGGGCCAATGAGCATGCGTTTCACCCTGTTCGCGACTACTTGGAGAGCTTGCGCTGGGACGGCCGAAAGCGGCTTGGCACCTGGCTTACGGCGTATATGGGCGCCGCCGACACGGCCTATGGCCGCAACATCGGCATGCTGTTCATGGTCTGTATGGTCGCGCGCATCTTCACTCCCGGCTGTAAGGCCGATTACATGCTGATCTTGGAGGGACCACAGGGAATACGAAAGTCGACCGCCTGCTCTATCTTGGGCGGCACGTGGTTTTCGGACAACCTTCCTGACATCCGCACGGCAGGCAAAGACGTCGCGCAGCATCTCAATGGCAAATGGCTCATCGAGGTGGCGGAAATGTCGGCGCTGGACAAGGCCGAGGCCGCGGCGCTCAAAGCTTTCATCACTCGAACGGTCGAGCGCTACCGCCCCAGCTACGGACGGAAGGAGGTGATCGAGCCGAGGCAGTGCGTGTTCATCGGCACCACCAACAAGGAGGCGTATCTCCGTGACGAGACAGGAGGCCGGCGGTTCTGGCCGGTAAAGGTGACCAGCATCGACACCGATGCCCTGACTTCCGACCGCGATCAGCTCTTCGCCGAGGCAGTCTCACTGTACAACTCCGGGCAACAGTGGTGGCCGACGCAAAAATTCGAGTTGGAGCATATCAGGCCCGAGCAGGAGGCGCGCTATGAGGCGGATGCCTGGGAGGGCAAGATCGGGTCTTTCTTGGCCGACCGTCACGGGAGCGTGCAGATCATCGACGTCGCGAAAGAGGCCCTGTTCATCGAAACCCCCAAGCTGGGCACCGCGGAGCAGCGCCGGATCGCGGCGGCCATGGAGCGGCTCGGCTGGGGGCGGGGGCCGCGCGGTAATCATGGCGAGCGTTTTTGGCGACAGAAAACGGTGCTACGGTAGCACACTCCGCCAGGTAGGCCTGGTGACGGTCGAGCCTAAGCGAAGTTACGAGACTAACCGGCGACTCTGAAGCAATCAAAGCGCGAGTTGCCGAGATCGACACCGACTTGCTGCTCTTGGACGCCGTTATTCACCTGTTGACCCTTGCTACGACCTGGGCGCCACTCGTGGCAAGCGCCAAGCATGCCCCAGCGTGGCACACAGGGTGAGCGGAGCCGCGCGCTGTTAGACGTGCTGCTGCAGGCTGGGGGGCCGATCGCGACGGTAGAACCCCTTCACGGGACGAAGAGGGGGTTGTACCAACTGTGTGTGATCATCTTGTTTTCGGCGCCTATGATCTCAAAATACCCGGATTCGCTCAACAGAGCCCACCATGGTATGGAGCGCCGTGCCGAACCACTCACCTCTAGCTATCGCCAATGAGTTTATTAGGCGGCGACGTACGTCCTTAATCCCTGCCCAAATGCAGCTTCAAAAACTTGTCTACAATGCACATGGGTGGAACTTAGCAATCAACCAAGCTCCGCTTGTAATTGACCGGCCCGAAGCTTGGGATGGAGGGCCAGTTTACCGATCAATATGGAACCATGTCAGGGACTTTGGTTACGGGAAAGGTGGATTATTGGAGGACCGTACTGGTCAGCCATTTAGTCCAAAATTGACCAGCCAAGAGAAAAGTGTGATTGATTTAGTATGGGATAAATACCGAAACTTTTCAGGATTCGAATTGTCTCAAATGACCCACCAACCGGACACTCCTTGGACCAGGGCCTATTTTGGCCGCGGCCAAAATGCAGCTATACCCGACGCAGACACCAAAGCGCATTTTACAAAACTTGCCCTAGCGGGACGTGAGTAGCGAAGACAGGCCGCCAGAAGAACGAGACCTCGCTCAGGCGCCCACTTCACTCCCGTCAGCAAACAAACCGGTAAGCCCGTCAGCAAACAAACCGGTAAGTTTTGAGCATCACCAACACGTGTTGGAGGCGTTTACGCGGGTAACGGATGATAGAGACCGGTTAAAAGAAGAATTGGCAGCTCTGAGAATATCCCACGATACGGAGACCATACTTAACAAGTTGATTGTGCCATATGCCAGAAAAGCATTCTGGTTCATGTGCGTCTAATGCGCCTGTGTGTTATTTCTGCTGCTGTGCGCGATCTTTTTTAAACCTCTTTCATCGCCGGTACTCCAGACTTTAGTTGGCAGCACAGCGGCAAGCGTAGTAGGATTGGTTGGAATGGTGCTTACTGGAATTTTCGTTGGCGCAAGACGGAAGTAGCACAAGCCCGTCTTAAGACCGCTGCCAATACCCATTCCACATCCGCGACACCGGATGCCCAAGTGCCGCGCCCATAGCGGCCTCTTGGAAAGCCCCATCGACAAGTGGCCGTTGTCCTCCCGCCAGGCGATTTCGACCCCATAGGCGCGCAGTACTTGCCGCTGACGTGGTTGTGCTGGCCGATCTCCGCCCGATGAAGCCGGGCGAAGTGGCTTTCGGCCTGGTTGGTGCAAGCGCCAAAGGCGTACAGCCGGCCCAGCCGGGGCTTCGTCGGCATGGACGATGGACCCCATCGCGATCCGCGCCAGCGCCACGCCATTGGCTCCATTTGCCAATACAAGCTGCAGAGTCCTGCCATGGCGTTGACGGTGGCCCACCGAAAACTCACGCCCTGGCAGGCAGCACGCCGTGCTTTCTCGGCATGGGCAGAAGGGCCCACCCTGAAGGTGTTTCTATATATCCCCAGAACTCGCGTATCCGTAACGTCGTTCCGCTGACAGACTGACGCACCTGACGCACTTCCTTTATAGAAGGCAAACGTGCGCGCGCCTAATAGGAGTCGCAGGAGAGTGCGTCAGATGCGTCAGGTGCGTCAGAAGTCCAGGTCGCGCCCCGCGCATGGGCGAGGCGTCACTGTGAAACAAATTGCCGAGCGCGTGGGTACTTAGGCCGTAGGGTCCGTGCGCATTTTGCGCGTGGCCGCGGAGACACCCGATGGCTCACCCATTCCCCTCTTACAAACCCCGCCCCGTCGCCGAACTAATCCCGTATGCGCGCAATGCCAGGACGCACTCCGAAGCCCAGGTTGCGCAGATCGCCGCCAGCATCCGCGAGTTCGGCTTCACAAACCCGATCTTGATCGACGCGGATCGCGGGGTGATCGCCGGTCACGGCCGACTGCTCGCCGCGCGCAAGCTGGGCATGGCCGAGGTGCCGACGCTGGAGCTGAGCCATCTCACCCCGGCTCAGCGCCGGGCCTACGTTCTGGCGGACAACAAGCTGGCGCTCAATGCGGGTTGGGACGAGGACCTGCTGCGTATCGAGCTAGGCGAACTGCAGGCGGATGGCTTCGACCTGGCGCTGACTGGCTTCGACCTGGACGAGATTACCGGCTACCTCGCCGACCCGACCACTGGCCTCACCGACCCCGACGACACGCCGGCCGCGCCCGAAGTGCCGGTCAGCCGAGTGGGCGACGTCTGGCTCATGGGGCGCCACCGCCTCGTGTGCGGCGACAGCACCGACCAGGAATTGGTCGGGCGAGCGCTGAACGGCGTGAGCCCGCACCTGATGGTCACGGATCCGCCATATGGCGTGGAGTACGACCCGGCATGGCGCAACCGTGCCGGCCTGGGTCACACGGAGCGCGTCGGCAAGGTCGAGAACGACGACCGGGCGGACTGGCGCGAGGCATGGGCCCTGTTCCCGGGCGAAGTCGCCTACGTCTGGCACGGCGCCCTGCACGCGGCGAAGGTGGCCGAAGGCCTTGAGGCTTGCGGCTTTCAAGTCCGGGCGCAGATCGTCTGGGCAAAGGCCCGCCTCGTGCTCGGGCGGGGTCATTACCATTGGCAGCATGAACCTTGCTGGTATGTAGTGCGAGGGCAGGGTCATTGGTCCGGCGATCGCAAGCAGACGACGCTGTGGCAAATCCCGAGCCGGGCGCAGGACGCCGACACGGTGCACGGCACGCAGAAGCCCGTGGAGTGCATGCGTCGGCCGATCGAGAATAACAGCTCGCCGGGTCAGGCGGTTTATGAGCCGTTCAGCGGCTCCGGCACCACGATCGTCGCCGCCGAGATGACGGGCCGCGCGTGCCACGCCATCGAGTTGTCCCCGGCCTACGTCGACGTGGCGGTGCTGCGCTGGCAGGCCTTCACCGGTCACCAGGCGCTGCTGGAAAGCGACGGGCGCAGCTACGCGGACATCCAAGCCGAACGCACAGGAGGGGAGAAATGACGACCCGGGGTGTCACGCTCGAGCCAACAGACGAGCAGCGTCGGATGGTCCGGGCCATGTCGGGGTTCGGCGTACCGCACAACGATATCGCTACACTGCTCGACGTCGACCCCAAGACCCTGCGCAAGCACTTTCGCATCGAGCTCGACCGCGGCATGATCGAGGCGACGGCAAAGGTAGGGCAGAGCCTGTTCCGCATGGCGACGGAGGGCAACAACGTTGCGGCCGCGATCTTCTGGATGAAGGCCCGTGCGGGGTGGCGCGAGAAGCACGAGCTTGTTCTCTCGGCTAAGCCGGCCGAGCAGATGAACGACGACGAACTCATGGAGGAGATCGCGCGAGCCCGCGCTGCTCGGTCGACGATCGATGGAGGCTGACGACTTTGCCTGGGAGCTGGGCCAACGGCGCGCCATCCGTCGGGACTTTGGGCTGTGGTGCGAGCATGCCTTGGCAGGGCAGGGGTTCATTCCGGCAGCCCACCATCGCTTGCTGATCCGCGAGCTGCAGGCGGTCGCCGACGGAGTGCATGACCGCCTGGCCGTGTTCATGCCTCCGGGATCAGCTAAATCGACCTACACCTCGGATCTGTTCCCGCCATGGTTCCTGGCGCAAGGCGGCGACCGCCGGATCGTTGCCACCAGCAACACGTCCGACCTGGCCGGCGCCTTCTCGCGTCGGGTGCGCGGCCGCATTCGTGAACATGGCCTCATGCTCGGCTACAAGCTCGAGCGAGAGGCAGAGGATTTCTGGACCACCAACAATGGCGGCGAGTATCGCGCCGCAGGCATCGGCGGGGTGATCACCGGCTTGCGTGCCGATCTGGCGCTGATCGATGACCCGGTGAAGTCGCGCGAGGAGGCCGACAGCGACGCCCGCCGCAACCGGATCTGGGATTGGTTCCAGGACGACTTGTGCACGCGCCTTCGGCCGGGCGCCGCCATTGTCGTGGTGCAGACGCGTTGGCATCAAAGTGACCTCGCAGGCCGCTTGCTTGAGGCGCAGCGCGATCACTGGCGTGTGGTGTCCCTGCCGGCGGAGGCGGAGGAGGACGACCCGCTCGGTCGTGCGCCGGGCGAGATGCTCTGGGGCGACGATGCCTACGGCTACGCCGCCTCGCTCGCTCGGGTGAAGGCCGAGGCGAGCACTCGCAGCTGGTCGGCGCTGTATCAGCAGAGGCCGGTGCCGGATACTGGCGACTACTTTCAGAGCGAGTGGCTGCATGCCGCCGACAGCTTGCCGGACCGCTCAACGCTGCGCGTCTACGGCGGATCGGACTATGCCGTCACGGCGAACGGCGGTGACTACACCGTGCACGTCGTGGTCGGCATGGATCCGAACGGGCGGCTGTGGTTGCTCGACGTCTGGCGCGCGCAGGCCGCGGCCGATGAATGGATCGAGACGTTCTGCAAATTGGTCCTGGAGTGGAAGCCGATCGGCTGGGCCGAGGAAACCGGACAAATCAGGGCCGGCCTCGGGCCATTCCTCGAGCGCCGGATGCGCGAGCAGCGGGCGTTCGTGGCGCGGCACGCCTTTCCGACCCGTGGCGACAAAGCGGTGCGCGCGCAGTCGATCCGTGGCCGCATGGCGCTGGATGGATTGCACGTCCCGCGGCACGCGCCGTGGCGCCAGTCGTTCGAGGCGGAGCTGCTGACGTTTCCGGCTGGCAAGCACGACGATCAGGTCGACGCGTTAGGCTTGGTGGGACAGCTGCTCGACAAGATGGTCGCCGGGACTGCGCCGAAGAGCGGAAAGGCTGAGCCGCTGGACTACTACGCGCGACTGTTCGTTGAACCGGATGATACCAACAGTTGGCGAACGTTTTGAGGCCAAAGCGGCGGCATGTTCAACACCCAGCATCGACCGTTGGTCGGTGTCGAACACCCCGACATGGCCTTGCTGGTTTCACCGGGCCGCCTTACGTGGTTGAGAGGGCGGATCGCGTCGCCATGGATCAGCGATGGATCGTAGTACCCGAGGCATCGACATTGGCTCACAGCTGGCGTTCTCGGGAGCGAGCGTATGGACGCCTGGCTGATCCCCCTCGCACGTGGCTTACACGTCGGGGCCATGCTGGTGGTGTTCGGCACCCTGGTCAGCCGGGTCGCCTTTGGGGCAGGAAATCGGCCCAGGCGAGCCATGGCTCGCCTGGTTTGTGCAGGTTTTGCCCTGTCCGTGTTGGCCGGGCTGTCTTGGCTGGCTGTCGAGACCGCCGAGATGGCCTGGACGGGGAGCCTGGGCGACACGGTCCTGGTCGCGCCGACCGTGGCGACGCAAACGCACTTTGGCGGCCTATTGCTGTTGCGCATCCTGCTGCTCGCAATGGCCGTGGCGTGGGCGGGGCGACTTGGCAGCGGAAGTCGAGCGGCTATCGCGGCGGTGCTGTCTGGTTCCGCGGTTGCTCTTCAGGCCTGGACCGGTCACGCAGCAGCCGCGAGCGATGGTAGCGTACCCTGGCTCGCCGCGGTGGAAACGCTGCATGTGTTGGCCGCGGGCGCGTGGCTCGGCGCGCTACCGTCGCTGCTTCTTGACATATCGGCTTCTAAGGGCACTGAGGCGGTTATCGCGGCCAGGCGCTTTACCTGGCTCGGCGTTCCGGCGGTGCTCTTGCTGGGCGCCACCGGGCTGGTGCAATCGGAGCAGCTGATCGGCGGCCTTCCGGCGCTATTCGGCACGACTTACGGCCATATAGCCCTACTCAAGATTGGGCTGTTTATAGCCCTCATCGTTCTGGCCTTGCTCAACCGCTTCTCCTTGACGGCCCGGCCAAGGGAGTTCCGCGCCAGTATCGCGACCGAAACGCTGCTGGGGGCGCTCGTGCTCATGGCTGCTGCGCTGCTGGCGAGCGCGCTTCCTGGCGCGCATGACTCGCCGGTGTGGCCGTTCCCGAGCCGCCCGACGTGGCAGGCACTGACCGATCCGGCGGCCCGGCAGGGCGTCCTCTTGGGCATTATCGGTTCGGCGCTCGCGTTGCTACTGGCGGGCTGGGGGCTGATGCGGCGGAGGATCAGCGTCTTGGCAACCGGGACCATTCTTGCCGTTCTGAGCCTGCCGCATCTCGGCCCGCTGTTGGCCGAGGCCTATCCCACGACCTTCGAGCATGCTCCGGACGGCTTCTCCGCACGCTCGATCGTGGCCGGCGCGGACCTGTTTGCCCTCAATTGCGCGTCTTGCCACGGCGCGGGTGGAGCCGGCGATGGCGTGGCCGCTTCCAGCTTGCCTGTGCAACCAGCGGATCTTCAGGCCCCGCATCTCCTGCAGCACACCGAGGGTGATTTGTTCTGGTTCATCAGCACCGGCTTCACCGCGCCCGGTGGCGCCGTGGCCATGCCTGGTTTCGCGCCGGCGCTGTCCGACGAGGCGCGCTGGAACCTCGTGCAGTTCTTGTTGGCCCGCAATGCTGGTGCGCGGTTTGCCGCCTCCGGCCGTTGGCAGCCGCCGATACACGCCCCTGACTTCCCGATCACCTGCGGCAACCACAGCACGACATTGGCCGAATTGCGTGGTAGACCAGTGCTGCTGGCCGCAAGTCGCGAGCCGGTCGCGACCGAGGACATCCAGACAGTTCCGCTAGAGCCGCGCCCCGATCTGCCGAACCAGTGCGCTGCCGCATCACCCGACGTCATGCGGGCCTATGGGTTGCTGATCGACCGGATGCCAGAAGCCGATTTCCTAGTCGACGCACAAGGCTGGGTGCGGGAATACTGGTACCCCGACAGCGAAGCTGGCTTGCGAGCGCGGGTCGAGGAAATCCGAAGAAATCCTTTGCCAGAGCCGTCCATGCCCTCTGGGCACGTCCACTGATCGAGGTTTAGGATCGCTCCTTCCAGACGGGCATGAAGCCCGCCGAGATTAGGGGGAGTGGAATGCGACGCGCTGGGTGGGGATCAATCGGAGTAGTCGTCGCCACGTTGGCGCTGATTTCAGTGGGCACGGTCCCAGCGCGTGCCGACGAGGCGCCGCAGCCCTGGACTGGCCCGGTGCCGAAGGCGAAATGCGGCCCTGGTTCGCGGGCGGAGAGCGGCCTGCAGGGCTCCACCAGCCTCGCCGAGCGATTCGGTGGGGCCTCGGCCAAAGGCTTCCATTGCAATATGGAATTGGTCGGGCAGACGCAGGGCGAGGGCACAAGCTGGCAACTGGCTTGGTCCGGCGAGTGCGCATATTACGATACCGCAAATAGCCCGCGGCAACAGCACCGCGGCGTGGTCGTGGTCGACGTGGCCGACCCTGCGCATCCAAAGCCGATCCAGTATATTGATACGCCGACCATGCGCGACCCCTGGGAGTCGTTGCACGTGAACCAGGCTCGGAAGCTGCTGGGCGGCGCCGAGGCCGAGAACGGTACCGGCACGGGCAACGGTTTCGAGATTTATGACGTGTCGGATTGTCAGCATCCGGTCCTGAAAGGGAAGCTGGAGATTCCAGACAGTCATGCGCACGCCGGCAACTGGACGCCGGACGGTAGCTTTTACTATGTCACGCAAGGGTTCCGCGGCGTCGGTGGCACCATGCCCGTGGTCGACACTTCGGATGCCGCGCATCCCAAGTACGTCGTGACCTGGACTTTTACTGGTGATGGGCGCGCGCATGACGCCAGCTTCAATGCGGATGGCACGCGCATGTATAGCCCACAGCCCGGCTACTTCACCGCGCCGGCCGGGTCGAGCTCGTTCGGGCCCGAAGGACTCGTGGTGCTCGATACCAGCGACATTGCGAGCCACAAACCCAATCCGCAGATCAAGATCGTCGGGAAGCTTTTCTGGAAGGATGGTGGGCAGTCGCAATTTGCGCTTCCGGCGACGATCGCCGGCAAGCCGTATCTCATCTTTACTCAAGAGCTGGGTTCCGGCGGTCTCGGCGCCGCCGCCCGGGCCGCTGCCTGCGCGCAGCAGCTCCCACCGTTTGGCTTCCCGAAAATCATCGACATGTCCGACGACACGAAGCCGCGAGAGGTTGCCAAGCTGATGCTCGAAGTCGACGACCCGGCGAACTGCTCGATGACGATGGGCGAAGCGACCAACCCAGCCTTCGTCTACGACAGCCACTACTGCAACGTCGATGATCCGCACGATGCTCGGTTGCTCGTTTGCAGCTTCTTCGAAGCCGGGCTGCGGGCCTTCGATATCCGCGACCCCTCTCATCCGCGCGAGGTCGCGTATTACAAGCCACCGGCGCAAGGCACCAAGGACCTGCCCGGCTCTAACCTGCAGAATTTCACCGGTAGCGGAGGGGTGACCTTGAACCGCACGGCCGACTGGGCGTCGTCGGACGTGCGCATTGTCAAGCGGCACGACGGCACTGTCGAGGTGTGGTTCACGTCGCAGGACAATGGATTCCAGGTGGTTCGTTTCACCAATCCCGACCTAATCGGTGCGGACTTGCTAAAGGCCGGCCCCGGCGACGACATGATGTGACGCGGCCTTTCCGTCGGCGCGCCTCCATCGCGGCCGCGGTGTTCGCCTGCACGGGCGGTGCCGCGGCCGCGCACACGATGGTTACGCCCTATGACCTGCCGATTCCGTTCTCGGTCTATGTCTTTGCTTGCGCCGCGACTCTCCTGCTGACCTTTGCCGTGCTGGGAATGGTGGCGGCGGATCCTGGCGCGAGCGGAAGGGTGGTCGGCGGCCCGATCGAGCTCGGTGCGGCGCTGCCGGCGATAGGCAGGGTCGCGGCGGTGGCGCTGCTCGCCCTGACAATCGTCGCCGGACTGGTGGGCACGCCCAGCCCGGTTGCCAATATTGGGCCCACGCTCTTCTGGGTCGGCTTGATGCTGGTCATGACCGTGATGTGCGCTTTGGCCGGCGACGTATTCCAGATAGTAAATCCCTGGCGCGCTATGCTCGAGTGGCTCGGCATCGGCGAGCGACCGCGCCTTGTATATCCGGCGCCGCTCTCGTTTTGGCCGGCTTTCATCTGCTATTTGACGCTGGAATATCAGGAACTAATGGCGCCACCGCGCCCGTCGCTGCTCTCCACGGCGTTGATTATGTATACGGTCCTGACCGCATGCGGGGCCGCTCTGTTTGGGCGTAAGGTTTGGCTGGAGCGGGCCGAGCTGTTCGGCGTGTTCTTCCGCACGGTCGGCACCGTGGCGCCGCTGGCTTATTTCGGCGAACGTGTGGGTAGATGGCACGTGGTCCGGCGACCGTCGTTTTCGGGTGCGCTCGAGGACACTCCGCTCGATTTGAGCCGGGTGGTGTTCGTATTGTTCATGCTCGCGGCGACGACATACGACGGCGTTTGGCAAACCTCGTTCTGGGCGGGACTCTATTGGGGCAACCTGATGCAATGGCTCCGTCCGCTCTGGGGCGACGACATGGCACGCGCGCAGGCGATTCTCGGACCCGGTTACATCGTTTATCAGCGCGGCGGCTTGATCGCCGCGCCATTCGTCTATTTCGGCATCTACATGGGCGTGATGGCGGTGATCCGAGTTGTTGCGGGTCGGCAGTATCCGACAGGAATGCTCGCGCGACGGTTTGCCTTCTCGCTCGTGCCGATCGCCGTGGCCTACACACTGGCACACAACTGGACTTTCTTGCTGACCGTCATTCCAGTGCTGCCATTCCTGCTCACCGATCCGTTTGGCTTCGGGTGGAACCTCTTAAACTTGCCGCCGCTCATGTCGGCCGAACCCGGCTCGCTGCAGATGGGTGAGGTCTGGCACGTCGAGGTCGCGCTGATTCTCGCGGGGCATATCGCGAGCGTCTACATCGCGCATCTCGTGGCGCTCCGCTCGTTCCCGACGCGTCGGCAGGCTTGGCTCAGTGAGCTGCCGTTGCTCGTTCTGATGATGTGCTACACGTTCATCGGGCTGGCCGTGTTGAGCCTACCGCTGGCGCTGCATTGACCTCTCTTCGCCGCGCCAAGTACAAACGCTGAGTTCGGTCAGTAGCCTCGACGCCGCATACCGGAGTGCTGAGAAGCTCGTGTTCTTGTCTTCTTTCAGCTCAGTCCCGCTGCGGTGGCCGCAGCGATCGACCGCAGGGTAGGAACGCTGGTCAGCCAGTAGGCTTGCACTCGGACCTTCGACTGCGCCGCATCGATCTTGGCCGCAATGAACTCGGCGCAGCTTTCTGGCCCCGGCGAGAAGCAGGCTGATACTTCGGCCGATGCAGGACCCTCAGCGGCCAAGACCGGTCCGCCAACACACAAAAAAGTAGGCCAATTGTAAACCGCATCAACCTACGGTAGCAGCCTCGACCGCCTCGTGCGAGATATGACCCCGACTCTATCCACGACGTTCGAGCAGAATGACAATCTCCCCAACCCGGCGCGCTGCAGGCAAGCCGCCAGCACCTGGCGCTGTCCGCGGCACTCTCCCAGACGCTCAGTCGCCCCAGCTTACTACCTTGGCGAAGGCCCCAGACGGGTCCGAATGGGTCGGCGAAATCAAGCGCGACGGCTACCGGCTGCTGGCGGCAGTGAGTGGGCCTAGCGTCCGGCTGCTAACCCGAAGCGGCCTTGATTGGTCCGAGAGGCTTCCAGCCGTTCAGAGCGCGGTCGCCGATCTCGGCCTGGTCTCGGCCATGCTGGACGGTGAGTTGGTCGCGCTGGACTCAGCCGGCGTCTCGAGTTTCCCGCTGCTGCAAGCAGCGCTCAAAGCAGGCCGGAATGCCACGCTGGTCTATTACGTCTTAACCTGCTGCCCCAGGATGGGTGGAATCTTGTGGCTGCGGCCTGAATTCTTCGCTCCGCAGCGCGTCGTTGGCCCTGTTCAGGAGTTTGCAACAGAGCCATAGGAGGAACGCTTGAGCAGAACCGTTTTGATCACGGGCGCCACGGGCAGCATCGGCGGCAAGCTACGCCGGCATTTCGGGCAGGGTGGCGGCTACGACCTGCGCCTGCTCTGCCTCAATCCGCTCGGCGACCCGGCTGTGGTGACCGCCGATCTGTCACAGTGGGAAGACGGCTGGGCGGGTTCGTTCGCGGGCGCGGACACGGTCATTCATCTGGCCGGCGATCCATCCCCGCGCGCCTCCTGGGATTCGATCCAGCGGCTCAATGTCGACGTGCTGCTGAACGTGTTGGACGCCGCGCGGCTGCATCGGGTGCAGCGGGTCGTGTTCGCCAGCTCGAACTGGGTGATGGCCGGCTACCGTCATGGCACGGAGCGCTTGACAACCGAGCTTGCACCTTGGCCGGTCAATCCGTATGGCCACTCGAAGCTGTTCGGCGAGCGAGCCGGCCGCAGCCTGGCGGCGCGCCACGGTATCTCGTTCATCGCATTGCGCATCGGCTGGTGTCGGCGGGAGCCCGGCAACCAGCCGGGCCCGCAGATGGCATACGGCAGTTGGGGCCAGCAGATGTGGCTGAGCGACAGCGACATCTGTCACGGCATGGAACGCGCCGTGCTGGCGCAGGACGTGCCGTTCGCCGTCCTTAATCTGATGTCGGACAACCCCGGAATGCGCTGGGACATCGAGCAGACGCGCAAGGTAATCGGCTATCAACCGGGAAATTGGCATGCAGCCGTCCTGAGCGAAGAGGAACGGGCCTTCGAGGAGCGCGCTCGCGGCGACTATGCCGCAATACAAGAGCTGAAACGGCGCACTCTCGGCCTGTATTGATCCGAACGGCACGCGTTCACGCGTTCAGCGGAAACGTGGCGACCGTGCTGATCATCTGCGCCAGATTGCGGTCTGACAGCGCGCGGGCGTGCTCGGCGTCGCGGGCGCGCAGGGCATCGTAGATCGCGCGGTTGCCGGCGACCTGCTCCTCGCGTTGCTCGCGGCGATCGTTGAGCGGGATGAGCGTACCCCACCCGGCCTTCGCGCGCGCCGCCACGAGCATCTCATACATCGCGACCAGCAGCGGATTGCGGGTGGCGCGCGCGACCTCGAGGTGGAAGGCGTAGCCGGCCGCCTTGAACGCGACCTGGTCGCGCGCCGTTTCCATCTCGCGCAGCCGGACCGCCATACGCTGGAAATCGTCCTCCGTCGCGCGCGCCACGACTAGTTCCGAGCAACTCGGCTCGATAACGCGCCTTGCCTCGATGGCGTCTAACGGGCTCACGGTCGGGGTTGGGAAGAGCTGGCCAGGTGAGGCCGGCTCGGGCCGCCAGGTGACGAACGTGCCGCTGCCGACACGGCGCGCGACGAAGCCGTCCTGCTCCAGCCGGGTCAGCGCCTCCTGGATCGTCTTGCGGCTCGCGCCGAACTGCGCGGCCAGGCTACGTTCCGGCGGCAGGCGGTCTCCGTGCTCGAGGGCTCCGGTCAGGATCGCGGTGCGGAAATGTGCGTCGATTTCGTCGAGCAAGGCGCGCGCCCGCGCCCGCATGCCAAGCCCGGCCGCGGTCACGCGGTCGCGGATTGCGGCGGGGGAAAGCGCAGTGAAGTCGTCGGTCATAGTATCCGGTCCAAATCTGGACCAATACTATCAGCATAAGGCCGGGCGACCAACTGCCCTTGACGAGTTAGGCCTGATCGGGTTCAAATTGGTTCAAGACGACAGAGAATGGTCGCGAATTGGCCCGGAGGATCCGATGATTACACGCAGGTCCGCCGCCCTCGGCGCAGGCGCAGTGGCGTTGCTCGCGGGCCGGCGTGCGGCAGCAGAGTCGCGGTCGCTCGAGGTCTGGAGTTTGGAGGCGCCCAGCGACGCGACGGTGGTCGGCCGCGCCCTCGCCCACGTGGTTCGGACCTTCGAGGCGGCGCATCCCGGCGTCGAGCTCAAGATCACCAGCATGCCGTGGCAGCAGCTCAGCCCCACCCTGCTGCGCGCCTCCCGGGCGCGGCGCGTGCCGGATGTCGCAATGTTCTACTCGCCCGACCTGCCGGTGCAGATCGACGCGCATACGGTAATGCCGCTCACCGGATTCATTGACCGTTGGCCGCAGGCCAAGCGCGCCGACATCCTGCGGCTGCGCCAGGCCGAGGACGCCAACGGCGTGATCTTCGGACTGCCGTGGCAGGTCCGCACCTCCGGCCTGGTCTATCGGGCCGACCTGCTCGAGAAGGCGGGTCGTGAGCCGCCGCGAACCTTGGCGGAGTGGTCCGATGCGGCCGCAGCCGCACAAGGCGGGGACGTGGTCGGCATGGCGATCGGGTTCAACCCGGGTGGCGCCTCGGTCGCCGCGGGTTGGTTCCTGGCCACTCAACTTGGGCTGGGCGCTGCCGTGCTGAAGCCCGACGGCAGCCCGGACTTCGATACGCCGCAGGCCGAGCGGATCGTCAACTGGGTCGTTGAGCAGGTGATCGGCAAGACGCCCCCTACGCTGCCACTCGATGTCGCGCTGCAGGATCAGGAAAAGGAGCACGACCTGTTCAGCGCGCGCCGGGTCGTGTTCTTGCCGACCTCATCAGACCGTCATGCGCGGGTGGTGGCGCAGTCCGGGCTGCCGTTCGAGGCAGTCGGCATGACCCGATATCCTACAGACGACCCGGCGGTCCCGGCCCCCGCTCTGGTCCAAAGCTGGAATCTGGCGATTCCCGCCGGAGCCAAGTCGCCCGATCTCGCCTGGGAGCTGATCGACTATTGGACCTCGACGGAGATCCAGATCGAGTGTTGCCGCATTGCCGGGTTCGTGCCGGCCCGCCGCAGCGCATTACAGGATCCGTTCTTCGACCAGAAGCAGGCGCAGATCATCCGGTTCGCGACCGAATACGCCGCCGACCACCCGATGCGCTTCGATTTCCCGGTGAGCACCTCGGCGATGTACGACACCTGGGTCCGCATGTTCGGCCGTGTGCTGAACTAAGGAAGTCGATGCCAAAGCCGGTCTGCAGTGGGCGACCGAGCAATACGCGCAGCGACGCCGCGGCTGAGTGCAGGTGGGAGCGGATGCCTCTGCGGACGGGTTGCTCGACGGTGCGTCCCGGCGCGGCTGCCGCGCGGCAGCGGCTTGAGGCGATCACGACGGCCGGGCTGTTCTACCCAGCCTTCGCGCTGGTCGCAGCGGTATCGTTCTTTCCACTGTTCTATGCCGTCCGGCAGAGCTTGCACCGCACCGACTACCTCGAGACCGCGGAGTTCGTCGGCCTGCGGAACTTCTTCGAACTGTTCGCGACCGATGGCGGCCTTCATTTCCTGTCCGTGTCGCTGCTGTTCGTTGGCGGCACGCTGGTCCTCGCGGTGCCACTTGGGATGGGGCTCGCGCTGCTGCTTTCGCGCAAGCTGCGATTCCAGTCCGTGTTCCCGGTGGTGCTGACCTTTCCCTGGGTCGTCTCGGAACTGGTCACGGGATATCTGTGGACTTGGTTCTATGACGGAAGGCTCGGCCCGCTTTCGGCAGTGTTCGCCCCGTTCACACATACCGGCGCCGTCGCGAACCCGTTGACCAACCCGCAGACGGCGCTCGCCGGGGTCATCCTCGCCAATACGTGGCACGCCTATCCGCTGGTCATGATCTTTACGCTCGCGGCGTTGCAGACGGTGCCGGCCGAGATTCAGGACGCGGCGTGCCTCGATACCCGGACGGCTTGGCAGGGCTTCCGCTACGTCACGTTCCCGCTTATACGCGGCCCCGTGCTGGTTGCCATCGTGCTGACGACGCTGCGCACCTTCAACAACGTGACGCTGATTATCGCGATGACCGGCGGCGGCCCGGCGAGCGCCACCGACGCGCTCGGCATGCGCGTGTTCAGCGAGGCGTTCCAGTTCTACCGCATGGACGTGGCGAGCACGCTTGCGGTGGTCATCTTCGGCCTCAACATCGTCGCGTCAGCGGCGTTCATCCGGGTGCTGCGGGGGCAAGCGGAATGAGCGCGCGCCGCAGCAGGTCAGCTAAACGCCGTCTGGGCGACGCGGCCGCCTATGCTGCGCTGCTGCTCGCCTGCATGTTCGTGCTGCTGCCGATCCTGTGGTCGGTCTCGACCTCGCTCAAGCTGCCGCTGGAAATCCACGCCGGCCCGCATTGGTGGCCTGAGACGCCGACCTTTAGCAACTATCGGGCGGTGGCCGGGTCGAAGTTCCTGCGCTACATCGGCAACAGCCTGCTGGTGGCTGCGGCGACGTTGCTGGTCAGCCTGGCACTGGCGGTGCATGCCGCCTACGCGGTCGCGCGCCGGCGCTTCCGGGGCAAGAACGTGCTGCTGTTCCTGCTCTGGGCGACCATCATGATCCCCGGAGTTTCCGTGGTCGTCCCGCTCTATGCGCTGGCCGTCGATGTCGGGCTCTACGACACGTATCTGCTGCTGGTGATCGTCTATGCCGCGTGGCTGATCCCGACGCTGATCTGGCTGTTGCGCGGCTTCGTCGACGCGATCCCGGCCTCCCTCGAAGAGGCCGCCCTGGTTGACGGATGCTCGAAGATGGGCGCCTTCTACCGCATCGTGCTGCCGCTGCTGCGCCCCGGCCTCGGCGCGGCGGCCGTGCTGGTTTTCGTGACGATATGGAACGACTTCCTGATCGGATTTGCCCTCACGCTGAGCGACGAGCACCGCCTGCTGCAGGTCGGGCTGCAGGCCTTCGTGACCGAGGGGGGCATCGATTGGGGGCCGATGATGGCGGCAGCCATCGTGGCCCTGGTGCCGGCCGGGCTGCTATTCGCCTTCCTCCAACGTGCCTTCATCCAGGGCGTCACCGGCGGCGCCGTGAAGGGCTGATCTTTGCCGAAGGAGTACTAAGTTGCGTGAGATAGATAAGTGGCGCGGGGTCTACGTCATCGTACCCACGCCTTTCAATGAGGATCTCAGTCTCGACCTCGAGGGGTTGCGCCGCACCGTGCAGTTCTGCCTCGATTGCGGGGTGCACGGGCTGGTGACGCCGGCCAATGCCAGTGAGCAACCCTACCTCAATGACGAGGAGCGGCGCATCGTCACCCGCACGGTCATCGAGGCGGCCGCGGGCAAAGCGGTCACCGTGGCCGGTGTCACCGCGTCGACGCGGTTGATCGCCGCGGCGCTGGCGCGTGAGGCCGAGGCGATGGGAGCGGATGCGCTGATCGCCATGCCGCCGAACATGCACCGCGCGACGGAAGGCGAGATGAAGGAATACTTCGCCGCGATCGACGCCGCCGGGGGTTTGCCGATTTTCTTGCAGAACTATGCCGGCGCGGGCGGCACGCCAATGTCGCCGCGGTTCATTGCCGAGTTGCTGCGCGAGCTACCCGACATACGCTTCGTCAAGGAGGAAACCGAGTATTCGAGCGCCATGATGACGCAGATCGCCGACGCCGCCGGGCCGGCGCTGGAGGGCATCATGGGCGGCAAGGCCGGCCGCCATCTGCTTGACGAATATGCCCGCGGCGCCTGTGGCACCATGCCAGCCTGCGAAGTGACCGATGTGCACGTGGCGCTCTGGAATGCGCTCGAGGCGGGCGAGAAGGAGCGGTCACGGGAGATTTATCGCATCTTGCTGCCGCTGCTGATGTTCGAGACTGGTTACGGCACCGCGGTCTACAAGGAGGTTTTGCGGCGCCGCGGCGTGGTCCGCTGCGCAGCGATCCGCCAGACCGGCGGGCGCACGCTGGACCGGCACGCGATGTCCGATCTCACCGCGATCCTCGATGACCTCGCGCCGCTGATGAACCCGGCCTATCCGGCGGGCCAATAAGGGAGGTGCGGCGTGAAGATCGACCGCATTCAGGCATTCATTCTCGGCAATCCGTGGAAGAACTGGATCCTCGTCAAAGTGGAGACGGATCAGGGACATGCCGGCTGGGGTGAGGCGACCACCGGCCTGACCACGATGCCCGCCTTCTCGGCGGTCGGGGAGATCGCGCGCCTGTTCCTCGGCCGCGACCCGCGCGAGCTGCAGCGCAACTGGCACGATGCGCACAAGGCGCTGTACCTTACCAATGACAGCGCGGTGCTCTCAGCCATGGCGGGGATCGAGACCGCGTGCTGGGACATCGTCGGCAAGGAACTCGGGCTGCCGCTTTACCGGCTGCTGGGGGGCCTGGCCCAGAAGAAGATCCGCACCTACGCCAACGGCTGGTATCAGGACGAACGCGACCCGGCCAAATTCGCCGAGCGCACCAAACAGGTCGCGGCGAAAGGCTACAGTGCGCTCAAGTTCGACCCGCTCGGGCACAATTACCGGACGCTCGATCGCGCGGAGCGCCGTCGCACGATCGCGCTCATCGAGGCGGTCCGCGCGGCGCTGCCGGACGAGGTGGACATGATCCTCGAGTTCCATGACCGGCTGACCGTGCCCGAGG
This sequence comes from Acetobacteraceae bacterium, assembly GCA_965276815.1. Classification (GTDB taxonomy): domain Bacteria; phylum Pseudomonadota; class Alphaproteobacteria; order Acetobacterales; family Acetobacteraceae; genus JAVVHH01. The sequence goes on from CBDIBE010000010.1 coordinate 309,736, forward strand.
CGCTTTCGCTGATCCGCGACTTGGCGCAGTTCCGTCCTTTGTGGGTCGAGGACCCGGTGTATTCAAACGACGTGGCCGCCTTTGCCCATGTCTGCCGCGAGTCGCCGGTCCGGATCGCGGGGGGCGAACGGTTCAGCATGCCGCGACAATTTGCCGAGCTGTTCGCGCAGTCGCACGCCGACATGGTGTTGCCGGAATACCTCCGGCTTGGCGGCCTGTCCCGGCTGCGCCAGGCCGCCGCGATCGCCGACGCGCACAACGCGATGGTGTCGCCGCACCAAGCGCAATCTCCACTCGGCACCGCGGTCAACGTGCATTTCGACGTCGCGACGCCGAACGCCTTCATCCAGGAATGTTTCGATAGCTTCCACGTGGAATGGTCGCGGGACGTGTTCGCAAACGTTCCGGAGATCAAGGATGGCTGCCTCACGCCAAGCGAGGCGCCGGGTCATGGTGTCAGTGTGAACGAGGCCGAGATCGGCAAACACCCGTATGGCGAGCGCAACTTCATGAACCTGTTCAGCGCCGGCTGGGAAAAGCGCAACTCGTGACCGCCTCTGGCGATCGGATCGTATCGATCGACGTCTTTATCGTCGAGATTCCACGCGACGTGCCCTATCTCGGCGCGCTCGGTCCGGGCGAGGAGGTCAACTCGCGCGGCTATTTCGTCCGTGGCGGGAACCGCACTGTTTACCCGATCACCGACCGCTCGATCTTGCTCAGAGTGGTGGCCAGCTCGGGCGCGGTCGGCTGGGGCGAGACCTACGGGCTGGTGGCGCCGCGGGCGACTGTGGAGATCCTGCTCGACCTGTTCATCCCGTTCCTCATCGGGCGCGATCCACAGAGTCCGGCCGCGATCCATGACGGCTTGCGCGACATGATGCGCGTCCGCGGCTGCGCGGGAGGGTTCTACGGGGACGCGTTGGCCGCACTCGATATCGCGTTGTGGGACCTCGCGGCCAAGCTCGCCGGATTGCCGCTGGCCCGGTTGCTGGGAGGGCGGCGGCAGTCGCAGGTGCCGGCGTACGTCTCCGGCTTGCCGAAGCCGACGCTAGCGGAGCGGGTGGCGCTGGCGGAAGAATGGGCAGGACGCGGATTTGCCGCGTTCAAATTTGCCGCGGCGGTCAGCGAATGCGGCGAGGTTCCCGAACTTGCTGCGTTGCGCGGAGCGCTCGGGCCCGATGCCAAGATCGGTGTCGACTTGCACTGGCGCTATACCGCGGCCGAGGCAATCGGGCTCGCGCGCCGTCTCGCCCCCTGCGATCCACTTTTCATCGAGGCGCCGGTCGCGCCGGAGGACGTCGCTGGGCTGCGCGCCGTCGCGGCCGCGAGCCCGGTGCCGGTTGCCGCCGGGGAGGAATGGTTCTCGGCCTACGAGGTTGCCGCACGCCTGCCAGGTCCTGCGATCCTGCAGCCGGAGATGGGGCATACGGGGGTGACCGAGTTCCTACGGATTGCGGAACTCGCGAGCGCGCATCACCTGCGGCTCATGCCGCATGCGACCGTCGGCCTTGGCATCTTTCTGGCGGCGAGCCTGCAGGTCTGCGCGACGCTCCGGGACCCGATCCTGCACGAATACCAGCACAGCATATTCGATCGGAATCTGGCTTTCCTGGGTGACGGCCTCGCCATGTCCGGAACTGCCTACATGGTCTTGGACGCGCCCGGGTTGGGCGTGGAACCGTCCGATGCAGTTTGGCAGCACGCCACGAAGGTCCAATAACCCGCAAACGCCACGAGGAGGATGCATGCCGAAACTCACTCGCCGCACGACCCTGGCAGGCGCAGCCGCCCTGCTCGCGACCTATCCAGCGCAGGCCGCGACGACGCTCGAATTCACCACCTGGCAGGCCGAGGAGCCGGGTTTCGGGGCCTGGTGGAAGGAGCTGATCGCCGCCTTCGAGCAGGAGAACCCCGGCACCCGAATCAAGGTCACCGGCATCCCGTACAAGGACTATCTGGACCAGCTCACGATCCGCTTTGCCTCGAACCGGCCGCCGCCGCTGTTCGAGCTGAATACCGACACCGTCGGCGCCTTTGCCAGCCAGGACTGGCTCCAACCCCTGGACGATCGCATCAAGCAGAGTGTGATCGGCACGGACAAATGGTCCGGCTTGCAGCAGGACTTGAGCTGGGACGGCAAGATGCTGGGCGTGCTCCTGATGGGTTACGGCTTCATGCTGTTCTACAATCAGGCGCTGCTCGACCAGGCCGGGGTGATGCTGCCGGCCAGTTGGGACGAGTGGCTCGCCGCCGTACCGAAAATTACCCAGCGCGACCGAGGCATCTTTGGCCTGTCCGCGGTGACGACGGAATACCCGACCATCCCGCTCGACATATTGCGGACCATCCGCTGGTCAGGCGGCTCGATCGTGAAAGGGAACGCTTACAACCTGACGGATCCGAAGGTCGTGCAAGCCGTGGAGCTGTACCGCCGCGTGGTGGGCGGCAACGCACCGCTCGGCGCCAACTCGACCATCATTCGGCAGCTCTTCACGGATGGAAAGACTGGGTTCCTGATCGACGGCCCCTGGGTCTGGGCGCTGCTCGACCATGCGCCGAAGGAAGTCCGCCCGAACCTGAAGATGGCCAAGTGCCCGTTCGCCCCGCGGGTCGGCGGCGCGTCCAACAGCATCCACATTGCCGCCGGGCTTGACCAAGCGACGCAAGATGCCGCCTGGTCGTTTATCTCGTTTTTAACGCAGCCGAAATGGCAGCAGCGCTACACCGAATTGACCTCGGCGCCCGCCGCCCGGCTCGACGCGCTGACGCCTGAACTTGCGGCAAGCCGGCCCGAGCTGAAGGCGATCAACGAGGCGGTCATCGGGGTAGAGCCGAACGTGCCGCGCAGCCAGGCGCTGCATACAAACTACAACGAGTTCACCCAGATCATGCAGCGCACCTGCGTGCGCGTGCTCTCCACCAGCTTGCCCGTAATCGACATCCTGAAGGACACGCAGGCCCAGCTCGAGCGAGCCGTCCCGCTCACATGAAGCTGGCCGGCCAACTCTGTACCGGTCTGTCGCGCACCGGCCAAGAACGCCTTCTCGCCTACGCCATGGTGCTGCCGGCGTTGGCGGCGGTGATGCTCCTGATGCTGTACCCGCTGCTAAAAGTGATTGATCTGAGCTTACGGATCGGCCGGTCAATGAACTTCGCCCGCATCGGGCTGCTGCCGCTGGGTTTCGGCAATTACCGCCGCGTGCTCGGTGATCCGGCGTTCCAGCAAGCCGCGGTGACCACGGCGATCTATATTGCCGCTAGCGTGGCGGCGGCGCTGCTCATCGGCTTGCTCACTGCGCTCTTGCTCGACTTGCGCTTTCCGGCGCGGCGGCTGTTCCGCACGCTGCTGCTGGTGCCCTGGGCGGTGCCGGGCGTCGTGTCCAGTATCGTGTTCCGCTGGATGTTCGACAGCTCGTACGGGATCATCAATGCCCTGCTGCGCCGCGTCGGCCTGCTGCAGTCCGACCTGCCCTGGCTGGTGGATAGTCGCACGGCACTCGCTGCGGTCATCGTGCCCACGGTCTGGAAAGCCTATCCGCTGATCACGCTCACCTTACTGGCGGCACTGCAGACCATCCCCGGCGAGCTGTACGAGGCCGCCGGCGTCGACGGGGCAGGGCGCCTGCGCCGCTTCCGCCACGTCACCTGGCCTGGGATTGCCGCGCCCATCGTGCTGTCTGCGCTCGTCAGCGGGCTCTGGATCTTCCGTGACATCGACATCGTCTTCACCGCAACCGGCGGCGGCCCGGCCGGCACGACGCAAACGCTCGCGCTCTACGTCTACACCGAGGCATTCCAGTTCTTCAGAATCGGCACGGCGGCCGCGGCCGGGGTACTAATGGTGACGGTGGCGCTGCTGGCGGCGGGATTCTCGACCAGCTTTGCCGGGCGGCAGCGGTGAGCGCGCGCGTGCATAGCTGGCTGTGCCTGCTGGCAGCCATCTGCAGCACCGTCGTGCTACTGTTCCCGATCTACTGGATGGTGATGACGGCGGTGATGCCCACCACCGACATTCTGTCGCGCAACCCGCCGCTGGTGCCCGATGTCAGCCGCGTCAGCTTCGAGGCCTTCGCCACGGTCGTGCAGCGAAGGCCGTTTCTGCAATGGACGGCCAACAGCCTGCTGGTGGGCGTGGCCAGCGCCGCGATAAGCCTGTTCGCCGCGACGCTCGCCGGCTACAGCCTTTCGCGGTGGTGGTTCCGGGGCGTGCGTGCGGTGGGCAGCGCCCTGCTACTCGGCAAGCTCGCGCCGCCGAGCTTGATCATCATCCCGCTGTTCATCATGTTCAACACGGTGGGTCTGATCGACAGCTATACCGGCCTGATCCTGGCCAATGTGGCGACCGGGGTGCCGCTGGCGACCTGGCTGATGAAGGGCTTCTTCGACCGTATCCCGTTCGAGATCGAGCAGGCCGCCATGATCGACGGCTGCAGCCGTCTCGGCGCACTCCGCCAAGTGGTGCTGCCATTGGTGCAGCCGGGGCTGGCGAGCTGCGCCGTGTACCTGCTGCTCGTGAGCTGGTCGGAATTCGTTTTCGGCCGGACGCTGATGACGACGGAAAATCATCGCGTGCTCACCGTCGGCTTGCAGAGTTTTGCCGGGGAATACCAGGTGGACTGGCAACAACTGATGGCGGCGGGAACGCTCACGTTGGTCCCGATCATCGTGCTGTTCGTGCTGCTGGAGCCCTGGCTGGTCAGCGGCTCGACCAGGGGCGCGTTGGCGAACTGACAAGAAGGGGCGGGATGTCATGACTGAAACCAACACGTTTGGACTCACGCGCCGCAGCCTGCTCGCTGGGTCGATGGGCGCCGGCCTGGCGTTGCCTCGGGCCGCGCACGCTCAGCATCCGACGCGGATCACCGTCTGGACCTGGGGCGGCGCAGACCGGTTCCAGCGCCGGGTGGACGCGTTCAAGCGGCTGTATCCGGAATTGGCGGCACGCATCGAGGTCGAAGTGGTCTCGCCCGGGAAGAATGACGGCGAGGTCTACCAGGCGCTGCGCCTCGCGCTGGCCAGCGGCAACAACATGCCGGATCTGGTGCAGATGAATTACATCGGCCTGCCGGAGTTTGCCGAAGCCGGGGTGCTCGAGGATCTCGGCAGCATGATGAAGCCGTATAACGTGGACCTCGTCGACGCAGCGCGCCAGCTTTCCACGTATGGCGGCGCCACGGTGGCGATCCCGTATCAGCTCAAGGGCAAGCTGTGGTTCTATCGGCGGGACCTGTTCGAACAGGCCGGCATCGACCCGGCCGAGGTCAAGACATTCGACGATTACATGCAGGCGGGCCGGCGCTACCGCGACAAGCACCCAAGTTCGTTCATCATGAACATGGGCCGCAGCCCGATCCACTGGTATTACTTCATGATTCTGTCCAATTGGCCGGAAACCAAGGTCGCAGACCGCGATGGCAAGTTCCGCATCATGTCGGACCCGGGTTTCGGCACCCTGATCGACTGGCTGAAGAACTGGCGCAGCTCCGGCATCGCCTTCGACACCGACGACTTTGAGCCCGCGTGGCAGCCCGCCTTCGCCGACAGCTCGATTGGCGGCTCGCTGATCTCGAATTGGATGACCGACTTCCTGCCGAAATTCGCGCCGGCGCAGAGCGGCAAATGGGGTCTCGCGCTCTGGCCCGAGTTCAACCGCCGCGGCAGCGAGGCGGGCGGCGGGATCATGACCATTCCGACGGCCGCGAAGAACAAGGAAGCCGCCTTCGAATTCGCGTCCCGCATGTTTCTAACGCCGTCCGGCTCGCTGGATGAGTGGGAGCGCACGGGAACGCCGACCGTGCTGCGGAGCACGCGCGCCGAGATGCTCGACCGATCAGCGAAGATGACGCGGCCGGCTGATGTGACGGACGCGCAATGGAACGTCATGCCGGTGAACTACTTCGGCAAGGGCTTCTTGCGCCCGATCCTGGACTCGTTCGAGCACTTCAACGTCTTCCCCTATGACCCGGCGGCACAAGCCGAGCTCGACATCATGCGCCGCGAGACCGAAGCCTACATCGCCGGAAACAAGACCCACGAGCAGGCCCTGCAGTCCATGCAGTCCACCATGGCTGCACGTATTGGCAATCCGTACCGGACCTGACGCGATGCGGGGCGGGCGGGTGCTGGCGCCGTATCTGTTCGTCGCCCCGTTCCTGCTCTCCTTCACCGCCCTCTTCCTCGGTCCGGCGGCCTATTCCTTCTACTTGAGCTTTACCCGCTACCGTGGCTTCGGCGTCGCGCGCTGGGTCGGGCTCGACAACTACAGCGTCATGCTCGGGTATGACGCGTTCTGGACCATGCTGGGCAACACCGTGTTCTACTGGGTGGCGCACGCCGTGCCGACGATGGCGCTCGCGTTCTTATTGGCAGTACTCGTGCAGCGCCAGGCGATCGGCTGGACCCGGACGTTCAAAACCTTGGTGTTCTTGCCGCAAATGCTGGCGAGCGTCGCGACGGCGCTGGTGTTTCAGAACATATTCGGCCCGCATTACGGTCTTGTCGACCGACTGCTCGGGTTCGACACACCGTGGCTCACCGACCCTACGCTCTCGCGCTGGACCGTGGTAGCCGTGCTGATTTGGCGCAGCACCGGCTATTGGTTCATCGTTTTCCTGGCCGGGCTGACCACGATTGCGCCGGAGGTGGACGAGGCGGCGGCGATCGACGGCGCCGGGGCGTGGCAGCGGCTTTGGCGCATCACCTTGCCGCTGATGCGCCCGACCCTGGTGTTCGCCGTCCTCGTGGACGCGATCGTCACGTTGCGACTGTTCGCCGAACCGAACGTGCTTTTGGGCAAGGCCGGCGCGCTGGCGCCGACCGCGGCGGCGCCGCTGCTGAACCTCGTCGTCGAGCAAATGCGCGGTGGCCAGTTCGGGGGCGCGGCGGCCACCGGTTGGTTGCTGTTTCTGCTGATCGCCGCGCTGACGTTCGCGATGTTCAGGATCATGCGGGAGCGGGGGACATGAGGGTGCGGCGGCTGGCTCTAAACGGCGCGGCCGGGCTGGCCGCGATCGTGTTCTGCTTTCCGCTCGTGCAGATGCTGCTGAACGCGTTCAAGTCGAATGACGAGATCATGGCCAGTCCCGGCGGCTTTCCGCTCGTCTGGACGTTGGCGAGTTTTGCCGATCTTGCCGACCCACGACGCTCGCTGCTGCGCAACTTGGTGAATTCCATGCTGATTGCCTCGGTCGGAACCGCGCTGGCGGTAACACTTTGTGCGGCCGCGGGCTACGCGTTCGCCAAGATGCGCTTTCCCGGCCGGAACCTGCTGTTTGCCTTGTTGCTGGCGACGATGATGGTGCCGCCGGAGGTGGTGTATCCCGGCCAGTTCCTGCTATTCTCCAAACTGGGCCTGATCGACACGCTCACGGTGCAGGTGCTGCCAACAATCACGCCGGTGCTGGGATTGTTCCTGATTCGGCAATACATGCTCTCGATTCCGGACGAGTTGATTGATGCGGCGCGGATCGACGGCGCTGGGCCGCTCACGACATTCCTCCGCATTATCGTCCCGGTCGCCTCGCCGGTATTGAGCGCCTACGCGATCCTGCATTTCCTTTCGGAGTGGAACGCGTATCTGTGGCCGACCATGGTAGCGACGCATGACGAGGTGAAGCCAATCATGGTAGCGCTGCCGCAACTGGTCGATCCTACGGTGGGCTTCCTGCCGATCTACGGGACCATCATGGCCGGCTGCGTCGTGGCCACTGTCCCGTTGCTATTGGTGTTCCTGCGCTATCGGGACAAGTTTATGGCCAGCGTAACGGTTGGGGCTGTGAAATGATCAGCTGTCGTAGCGCGTCCAGCGCGCATACGGGGGACAGTGTCTGCCGCGACTTGGCCGCCGCGGCCGCACAGCGTCGCTAATGTGCAGTATCCCCAGATCTCCGCCCAGCATGGCGCCGCGGGCCCCTGCGGCCCCAGCGCTGCCCGCATGCGCTCGCTAATCAGCTCCCGCTCTTTCTGCGCCATGGCGGCGTAGACCCGCATCATCAGATCGTCAGCGCCCGGCATGTCCGCGGCGAGGATGGAGTAGCCATCCTCGAGAAGCTGGGAGAGGGTGTGAGCCCGGCGTGTGATGCGGTCCAGGCCCGCGGCGGCCAGCACAGCGCCGAGTTGGCGGCAACGGGCGAGGGCGGCCTGGAAACCAGGGCGGCGGTCGTCCTTGCCCGAGGCGATGTCGGAGAACTCGGCCATCAGCGTCCAGCCCTGTGGCATGCCGGTCGGATCACATTACTAAGAGACCGATGCGAAATAGCATCGTACCAGCTATGGTCGATGAGCGAACATGAAGAGCAAACCTTTGCGCAGGAGACGGAGATGGCAGCCGACCAGGCGCCGAGCCAGACAACGACAGCCATCCTAGGCCCTGATCAATGGGTGCTGGCGGTCTTTGGCATCGATCCCGGCGCACCGATCTCTGGCGGAGGAACGGCGACCGGGCCGTTACCTGCAGCGCCAGGCCAGGTGGGCGACGCTGGGACGATCCCGAGCCGGGCATGGCCCGAGGTCGCCGACGAAGCACTGCATGGACCCGCCGAATACGTTCCGAAGCTTAACATTGATCCGAAGGTACTGGCGTCCGAGGACGCCGAATTTGACGGGCCAGAAGGTCAGAAGTTTAAGGAGCGGATCGAGGACGCGGCCAAGAAGGTGCAACTTGATCCCGGCCTTCTCGCAGCTGCGTTGCTGGCGGAGGAATCGCGCAACACCTTCACGAAGTCCTCCGGAGAGGAAAACACGTTCCACATCGGCGCCGACGACTTTCTGGAGAAGATGAGTGCGATCAAGAAGGAGATCCCAGCGGCCGAGGGTCTCGAGGTCATCCCGATAGTGGTCAACGTCAACGAGCAGAGGAGGAAGGTAACGACGGGGAAGTTCAAGGCGGAAGATGCCGTACTGGTCGATGCAGTTTACCTCAAATTCGGCGAACTCCAGGTTCGGAAAGCCTTCACCGCGCTAGGTTCTGATTTCGACACGTTGACGCCAGAGCTGAAATTCGCCTTCACGCGGCTCGCGATGAACCCGGGCAAAGACAGCGTGAAGACGCAGGTCGAGAAGTTCCTTAAAACCCGCGATATCGCCGACACCGCGCCCGGCGTGCTTATACGGACGGGTGTGAAGGACCAGGACGCACGCAAACCGCAGAGCGGAGCGACCCGCGTTGCCGGGATCGGCGTACACCTCTCGCAGAAGATTTTTGGCACCCGCTACATGGCATCGGGCCAGACATTGGAGCCGCCAAAACCAGCGAAGCCGCCGCTGTGACGCGTCGCCTTGGAAAGCCCGACCGACGCTGCCCCTATGATCGGCATTTGGGATGAGGCAGTTGCAATTGGGTAGCTCGCGACGTGAATTCCCCAACACCGCTAAAGCTCGCCGGTCGGAGGGCATGCTATGTCTAGCTACCCACTTACCCTGGCCACGAGCCTTGCCACAGTCGTATGCGTCCAGACCTGACTGCCCCGTGGCGTCGGTACTCCGCGCATTGTCAGCGCCCGGGCCAAACCTTGGTGCGTGCTGATACCATCGGCCTGAAGTGCCGCTATCTCCAGCGAGAGAAGGTGAGCAACCTGGTCCGCCGTCTCGCCCCGTACAACTGTGGCCTGGGCCGCACACGGCGCCCGTGACGGCCGATAGCCCCGATCCCCGCCCAGCACGCCCCCCGCGCCTTGGCCGCTGCCAGTGCGGCACGTGTGCGCTCGCTGATCAGCTCCCGCTCCTTCTGCGCCATGGCGGCGTAAACCCGCATCATCAGGTTGTCCGCGCCCGGCATGTCCGCGGCACGAATGGAGTAGCCGTCCTCGAGAAGCTGGGAGAGGGTGTGGGCCCGGCGGGTGATGCGGTCCAGGCGCGCCGCCGCAAGTACCGCCCCGAGCTGCCCACAACGGGCGAGAGCGGCCTGGAAGCCAGGGCGGCGATCGTCCTTGCCCGAGCCGATGTCGGAGAACTCGGCTACCAGCGTCCAACCCTGTGCGGCGGCGAACGCCCGCACGCTCATCTGTTGCGCCTCAAGCCCGAGGCCGCTCTGGCCCTGCTCGGCGGTTGACACGCGGTAGAGCCCGACAGCGTAGCGCGGGGTGCTCAGTCGGGCTCGCATCAGCCTGCCTCCGCGACACGGTAGACGGTGTAGCTGCCCTTGGCGCCCTCCTTGCCGGGCCCGACCTGGCGAACGCGCTCCAGCACGGTGACCGTGATGCCCTTCTTGGCGAGGCCGGCGAGAAAGCCGCGGACGGTGTGCGACGCCCAGCCAGTTGCCTCGGCCATTGCCGGACCACTGACGCCTTCGGGCCGGCGCAGCAGGGCGAGGACGGTGGCCTGCTTGGTGTCGGTGCGGGCCGGGCGGCTTTCCCCGGTCCGCGCGCGTGCTGAGGGCGCCTTGGCCAGAGCGGCGCGGAGGGCGTCCATGGCAGCGGGCAGGGCAGGGCAGCCCTCGGCGGCGCCGTCCCAGGCCGTCAGGGCCGCCTGGGCAGCAGCGCGCAGCGTGTGTCGTATAGCAGGATGTGGCGCGCGTGCAGACATGGCGTCGGGCGGCATCGGCGCTTGCGGTGACCCACTGGCCGTCTCTCCTGGCGAGGGCTCGATCTGGGCGGTTTCGGGCGCCTCGGCCGGGCGCTCGTTGGTGGCGTCGGCGTTGATGGCGCTCAGGCCCGCATCCGTCATGCGCAACGCAAGGCGCAACCCGTCCTCGGTCGTGCGCCAGGCAGGCTGGTCGTCAGCTGCCGCTACCTCCTCGAGTAGCCCGGCCTTGAACAGGGACTGAACCACCGCACGCTGGGCGGCGGCGGGCAGGTGGTCGGGTGGAAGGGCGACGCGATCGTCCCGGGCAGCGGCAGCGGTCAGGGTTGCGCGCGCGGTGTTAGAGAGTGTGGATTTCGTCATGGTTCGGCTCCGGTGCGGCAATCCCGACCATCGGGCGCCGCTACAAGGGCGAGCCCCGATCGGGGGCTGTGCGGCTGTGCACCGCGTCGGTGACCATTCGCTCTGTCTCGGAGAGAAGCCAAGCGGAAACAGGACACGATGGGCGAATTTGGCGGCGCCTGCGAGCTGCAGTGCTATTACGAATCGGGTCACGACAGTCGCCGCCCGTTGTCGATCCCGCCAAAACCTCGGTGATGCGAGCTCTAGCCCGCGAGCACGAGATCGCTTGCCTTCTCGGCAACTGCTGTTGTCGCGGCGTTGATCATGGCCTGTGGAATTCCGGGCATTACCGAGGCGTCGACGACGCGAAGGCCCGCAACGCCATAGACGCGCAACACGTCGTCCACGACGGCGCCGATACGGCATGTGCCGACGGGGTGATGGAAAGAGTTTGTCGCGCGCAGCACGAAGTCGCGCCGACCCTGGACATCCAGCCCGCCAGGGCCGGGGTAGACTTCCTGCGCCCGCCAGTCAGCAAACGCAGTGGTAGCTCCGATCTCACGGGCCAGGGCGACGCCCTCGGCGAGAAGATCAAGATCGGCGGGTTCTGCGAGATAGTTTGGGTCGATCAAGGCCGGGGCGAGCGGCTCGGCAGAGGCGAGCCTCACGCTCCCACGGCTACGTGGACGTAGCAGGCAAGGCACGAGGACATAGGCCGGTGGCACGAGTACGCCCACGCCTGGCAGCACGAACGGCAACGACAGGCACATTACGAGGAGATTGGGGCTCTCATCTGGATCACTGTGCGGGACGTACAGGACGGAGTCGGCGTGATTGTAATGCGAGCGCGGCACCTCACGTCGCGCGGCGTAGGCTACGCCCGCGACAAGCAGGTGATCCTCGAGATGACGGCCGACGTCGGGCAGATCCTGGTTGATGGGGATGCCAAACAACCTGAGCTCGTCGGCCGGGCCGACGCCCGAGAGCATCAGCAGGCGCGGCGAGTCTATCGCACCTGCGCAGAGCAGGACCTCGCTTTCGGGCCGCACAATGCGATCAGCGAGCCGAACGCCGACGCACCGCGCGCCTTCGATCGCCAGGCCGAGTACTTGCGTGCCGACCAACACATCTACAACGGCACCCTTGAGGCTGCCGAGGTAGGCAGTCGCGGCGTCCGCGCGCAGGTGGGCGTTAATGCTGAGCTGGTTCCATCCAACGCCCGTCGTGACCGCCCCGCCAAGATCGGGCGTGACGGGGAAACCGTGCTCTTGCGATGCCTCGATGAACGCTGCTGCGACCGGCGTGCGGTCCGATACATCGGCGAGCGAGAGCACGTGCAGCGGGCCGTCGCCACCGCGCCAGGCGTCAGCGCCGCCCGAGAACGTCTCGGCCCGCTTGAAGTAAGGCAGCAGGTCGGCGTGGCGCCATCCCTCGGGCCAGCGATCGTAAGCGGCAGGATGGCCGCGCTGGTAAGCAAGGGCGTTGATCGTGCTCGAACCCCCCACTACCTTGCCGCGCGGACACGGGACGACGCGCCCGCCCATAGCCGGCTGCGGGGTTGTGACGTAGCGCCAGTCCACCTGGCTGCCCTGCAGCTGGGGCCAGTCGGGCGGCTCGGCGATGGCCGCCAGTGTCGCTTGTTCACCAGCCTCGACGAGGAGCAAACGCCGTCCTGCCCGACCGAGCCGATGTGCCAGCACGCAACCGGCCGAGCCCGCGCCGACGATGACGTTGTCATAGGCCGGGCGAAGCTGCTCAGGCGAGACGAGGAAGCGAACGCGCGGGGCGGCCACCGCGAGCGAGGCAACTGCCGACAACGCCATTCCACCGCTGACCGCGGCCGCGAGCGCGCTGCGGCGATTAAGCCGGCCGCCCGCGAACTCGCCGAGCGCTATGCTCGCCATGTGACGTCTCCCAGGGTTGTCCGGACTCGATCAGCATCCAAGCGCGGCAACTGCAGCATGCGCAACGGCTCGTGTGGGCGGCCGGCTTGTCGCGCCCCGCAACGTGCGACGCGCAGGTTAGTCTTAGCCGAATGGATGTCTCAGGGCGCCACTGGTCTGCTAGTCACCAGTCAACGTCGTCCTTGCGTCCATGATCGCCTGTGCTGATCGCCTTTGCTGGCCTGAATGCCAGGACCACCCGCGCCCCAGAGAAAGTTGGATCCCGGTTGCTATCGCTGCTCCAGTCCGATCCCACCCAAATTTTCTCCGGCTCGGCTTTGGCCGAGCTCAAAGCCCATATTCGACGGGCTTTTGAGTCTGAGGCTTGGGCTTGCAAGACCGGAACGTTACGAGAATTCTCTCTCCGAGACGGCTTTTCTCTCTCAAGGTTGGGAGTTGGCCGATTTAACTCCCAAGCTTGAAACCTTTATAGTCAGCATGTTAATGCTGGCGCAACTAGGGCAAAGTTGGTGTTGCGATAGCTAGGCAGTCGGCACCACCAACACGGACGATTGGGCTGCAACCCTGCACCGAAGCCCGCCAATGTGCTGATTGTGGCGGCCCGGAGCCGCACAAAGGAGCGTTCGGTAGTTGGCCAGAGGCTCAACTACACCCCGATCGCAGCCGAGTGTTCCGACATGATGCATCAGAATGAGCGAAAAAAGGCCGAGGAGCGCATGTACGCCGAGGTCGCCGCAAACAAGCTCGGACGGAAGTGGCGGCTGCAAGATTGCGAGAGCCCGGATTTCACTGTGACTGAGGGCGAGCATTCGTTCGGGCTGGAGCTCAAAAAAATTTTCAGCGGGGAGTCAGGCCAGCACGGATCGGCATCCCGGTTTAAAGAGGGTGGGGTCGAAAAACACCTGGAACGTGCACGCCGGTCTTATGAGACGCTTGGGGGCGTTCCGGTGACAGTACGGCTGCTCGGGACCTACTCGGTAAAAGACATGAACGAGTTGGTAGACGAGCTACTTAGGAGCGATTTGTGCTCACGCCCGGTAGGCTATGAAGTTCAACTTCGGATGCCGAAGGCGACAGCACATGTGACCCGCGCTCTGCGATCGGTCTGGGTCGACGTGTCGATGCGGGCCGGATGGGTCGAGCGCAACACGGGCAAGCTCATTCAGGACGCGATTGACGGCAAGGCCGCATTTCTCAAAGTCTATCAACGGAGGACTGGCGACGACGTTCGGCTTCTGCTCGTCGCAGATCGGACCCTCAACAGCGGGAAGGTTCAACCAGACCTAAGCGGCCACTTCAACTTGCGCGGATTCCGGACGGTGTACTTCCTGGCCTACCCGCTTGGAGCGTTTGAACTTTTGGCAGCTACTGATCACCCCAAAGCTTTGTCGTCGATCTGAGCCCTGAGCGCCGCTACGCAAACCACGATCTCCAGGGTCTGCTGGTTCTCCTCGCACTCGAGCGCCCGGATCGTCTGTTCTTTTTTTGCTGCGCTCGACCATCGTATATTCCAGCCCGCTCCGGCCAAACCGAGCACCTTGCCCGCTGGTCGGGGTTAGCCAGAGTCTGAAGTGCTGGCGAATACGGTCCACCTCGACCCGACTGAGCCCGCCGGGTTGTATCGCGAAGCCCGCCTGTCGAGAATGGGATATGCAAGCGATTGCTAAGACAGTTCGCAAGGTGCTCCGGTCAGCTCGGGATTGGCTGGGTCTGGACCAAATGACACCGGCGCAGTAGGCCGCACTGCCCCATCCCGCTCCACTCTAGCCGCCCTCGGCGGACGCTGGCCCGCCAGTAGTGGCGCTGGCTGGGCTGGTCGAGAGGGTGACGTTCCACAACGCCGACAGCGGCTTTTGCGTGTTGCGGGTCAAGGCACGCGGCCAGCGCGACCTGGTCACCGTCGTCGGGCACGCAGCCACGATCGCATCCGGCGAATGGGTGCAGATGAGCGGCATCTGGGTCAACGACCGTATCCACGGCCTACAATTCAAGACCGCCTTCCTCAAGTCGAGCCCGCCGACCACCCTGGAGGGCATCGAAAAGTACCTCGGTTCCGGCATGATCCGGGGCATCGGCCCGGTCTACGCCAGAAAGCTCGTCCGTGCGTTCGGGGCGGCGGTGTTCGATCTGATTGAGCAGGAGCCGGCCCGGTTGCGCCAGGTGACCGGCATAGGACCCAACCGAGCCGCCCGCATTATCGCCGGCTGGGCCGAGCAGAAGGTGATCCGCGAGATCATGCTGTTCCTGCATGCCAATGGCGTAGGCACCTCCCGGGCGGTTCGAATTTACAAGACCTACGGTGCCGACGCCGTCCAGGTGATCACCGAGAACCCATACCGGCTGGCTCGTGACATCCGCGGCATCGGCTTCCGCACGGCCGACGTTGTGGCTCAGAAGCTCGGCATTGAGCCGACGGCCACTATCCGGGTGCGTGCCGGCATCTCCTTTGCGCTGGCGGAGGCGACCGGGGAAGGTCATTGCGGTCTGCCAGTCGAGGAGTTGACCGCCCTTGCCGGGAAGCTGCTCGAGGTGCCGGCCGCGCTGATCGAGGCCGCCCTGGTTTTGGAGCTGGAGGCGGGCGATGTGATCGCGGCTACGTTGGAGGGCCGCCGCTGCGTGTTCCTAGCCGGGCTATATCGGGCCGAGCAGATCATCGCCGAGCGGCTGTGCTTTCTGGCTCAAGGAACGCCGCCATGGCCGCAAATCGACGCGGGCAAGGCCATCCCCTGGGTCGAGGGTAGGACCGGGTTAGCTCTGGCCGAGAGCCAGAAGGAGGCACTGCGGCTGGCGCTGCACTCCAAGGTGCTGGTCATTACCGGCGGTCCCGGCGTGGGCAAGACCACCCTGGTTAACTCGATTCTAAGGGTGATCGGAGCCAAGCGGGTCGAGTTGGCCCTCTGCGCGCCGACGGGGCGCGCGGCCAAGCGCCTCTCCGAGAGCACCGGGTTGGAGGCCAAAACTATCCACCGGCTGCTGGAGACCGATGGTAAGACCGGCGGCTTCAAGCGCGGCGAGGAGTACCCGCTCGACTGCCAACTGCTCGTAGTCGACGAGACCTCAATGGTGGACGTGCCGTTGATGCGCGCCCTGCTCAAGGCCATGCCGGAGGAGGCTGCACTGTTGCTGGTGGGCGACGCCGACCAGCTGCCATCTGTCGGCCCGGGGCAGGTGCTGGCCGACATCATCGGCTCCGGCGCCGTGCCGGTAGTCCGGCTCACCGAGGTGTTTCGCCAAGCCGCTGAGAGCCAAATCATCGTCAACGCGCATCGGATTAACCAGGGCAAGATGCCGGTGCTGGAGGCGAAAGAGGGCTCGGACTTCTTCGTCGACGCGGCCGATCCGGAAGAAGGCGTGCGCAAACTGCTGACCGTGGTTGGCGAGCGTATTCCCAATCGGTTCGGCTTGAATCCGGTGCGCGACGTACAAGTGCTCTGCCCGATGAACCGCGGCGGCCTCGGCGCCCGATCCCTCAATATCGCGCTTCAGGCAGCGCTGAACCCACCGGGCGAATTGCGAGTGGAGCGGTTTGGCTGGACCTTTTGCCCGGGCGACAAGGTCATGCAAATCGCCAACGATTACGAGCGTGACGTGTTCAACGGCGATCTCGGCGTGATCACCGGCCTGAACCTGGAGGAGGCCGAGCTCACCGTCAGCTTCGACGGCCGGGCAGTGGTCTACAGTCTCGGCGAACTGGACGAGCTGGTCCTAGCCTACGCCACGACCATCCATAAAAGCCAAGGATCGGAATACCCGGCGGTGGTGATCCCGCTTACGACGCAGCACTACACCATGCTAGCGCGCAACCTGCTCTATACCGGGGTGACTCGGGGCAAGCGGCTGGTGGTGTTGGTCGGGCAACGCCGGGCGCTGGCGATCGCGGTCAAGAACGGCAGTGGACGCCGGCGTTGGTCCAGGCTGCGGGAATGGCTCGCTTCCATCGACTTCGGCGCCAATATGCGAGCCACCAAGCTTCCCGCATCGTCGTGTGCGGCTAATCAAGCTTCGTCTCCCGCGAGGGCGTCCACCTCTCACAATGTCATGAGATCACCATAGGCGGCTTTGCGCCAGTCCGAGCCGTTCAGCGTCTCGCCGTGGGCTTCTAAAAAGCTGCCGCCTGTCCATGTTGCTCGAAACCGCCCGCAAAACCGGGGCAGCAATGGCAGTAGTGGGTGGATCGCGGTCAGTCCGGTTTCGGGCAGCTAGGTTCGGAGCACGGACGTTCCGGCGCGAGGCGCGCAACACCTGCCTTCGACCCATCCTCGATCTGGGAGGTCGCACCAGAACCTCCAAAGCGGACACTGTTCGGCGGCGTGGTGCGGAGGCCGACTACTCGAGACCATTCACGTGCGGTGTTCTCGTCTATCAGCCATACGGGCGCATGGGATCGCGTTCGGGTGCCGATCGGAAACGCTCGAGCACCTCACGGTCCGTTGCATCGCCTCTGCCCGAGCTGAGCAAGTCGGCTACGCGTTCACGCAGCCGCGCGACGTCGACGAGTGGCTCGAGGGGCGAGAGATGAACGTATTCAGTCTTGCGGGCGACTCGGTCACTCATGAAGCCGAAGCCGCCCATCCCAGCTGACCAAGACTCCTGAACGAGATCTTTTGCCAGGGCCACGACAAACCGATCGTCGGCGAGCTGAAGATCCGTCCAGTCGCGAACCTCCGCGTCGCCGGCCCGCGCCTGCCACCAATAGAGCAACACTGCAAGTTTGGTTTTCTTCGCCAACGTGCCGTCGGCCGCTGCCGTGCGGATGCGGTCGAGCGAAAAAGCATAAAGCCAGTCGACCGTCTCATCATCGGCGAGATTGTCGCCGCCGCTCTCTTCCGCCGTGCCGCGCTTGTCTTTCATTGATTTGCAGCGGTTGGAAAGGCTGACTAGCCATTCAAGGGACGCGGCTGGAGCTGCGGCGCGGATGATTTGCGAGCGATCCGGCAGCTCCAGCCGATCGCGAAGTAGATTGTTCAACAGCCAATGAATTCGGAGGTCACTGGAGGCGATCCCGGCAAAGCCGCGCTGCTGATCCGCCGCGATATTGAGCTCGTCAGCGACACTGAACAGGTCTTCGACAAACTGCTGCAGGTCGGAAGGAGGAATATCGCTGGCGCGGACACTGAGCTCGTCAAGCGCCAGGGCGGCACGCGTACCGCTCTTCTTGCGCGTCATCCCGAGATACCGCTTCAGCGTCGCGGCTGTGGCGCCCCGCGTGCCGGCGCCTGCGACGAGCGCGTCGCTCTCCGCCGCCGTGATCCCGTCATTGGTCACGCTGAACGCGAAGTAGGTCGGGAAATGCTCCGCGGCGCAGATCAGCCGGTCGCGTTGCCACTGGCTGGAACCCGAATGCCAGGTATTACTCCACACGGCCCCGAGCCGCGGAAACAGTCGGCGGAGCGCCCGTTTCGCGATCTCGCGCTCGCGTGGCGTGTCGAGGGGATCGAGAAAGAGCGCGTTGTATTCGGCCTCAAGCGCGCATCGGTCATGCCCGCGGTCAGAGGCGCTGCCGGTCAGCATGTCCGGATGCGCGCGCACCGCCTCATAGGTAGGCGGCAGAAAAAGCCGCATGGCCTCCACAACCAGGAAATCGGCGCGGTCGACCTCCAATTTGATTGCCGGCCAGGAGACTTTGATGGCGTTGCTCAGCCGCACCGCGTCGCGAGGCGTCTTGAGGAGCGGCGCGACGCCGTCATGGAACAGATTCCAGAACCGTTGCATCTTCTCCGCGGGCGGCGCGCCCATTACCTCTGCTGCGCTCGCAAGTAGCTGATTACGGAGATCGTCGGGATCCGGCGTGGGCAGATCGAAGGCACCCTGGATGACCTTTTCGAGATAGCTGCTGCCCTCAGCCGGGAAGCGCTCGGCGACCATCTTCTCGGCGAGGCGGCGATCGAACGCCATAAGATAGATGACGTTCGGCAGCCGGCCGACAGACTTGATCAGCTTGAACACTTGCAACGCATCGTCCGTGGTTAGCCGGTCGATGTCGTCCAGGACGATCAGAAACTTTTTGTCCTGTTTGGCGAGTGCCTCGACCAGCTTGCGGTGCTCCTTTTCGACCGTGCTATCGAGGCGCGTCAGCTTCTCGATTAGCGTGGCGCCGCCCGTTACCGCCGCGCCGGCGGCCGGCGTTGCGAACACCGCCGCAAGCCCACCAAGCAGAGGCCCCGCAGACGAGAGACGGCTGCCAAGACTCGCCATGGCTTCGCGCGCCTTCTCGTCGATTGCCTTGCCCACGGTCGCCCGCAACTCTTGGAAAAACGAGATGGTCAGCGCCTCGGCGCCCGAGAACCACCACGGATTAAAGGCCGTGGCGACAATCTCACCGACTTCAATCTGCGCGGCCAGATGATGAAGGACCAAGTTTATCGCGCTGCTCTTGCCCGACCCCCAGGCGCCATTGACGGCGTAGACCAGCCCGTCCTGGATATCCGCCTCGCGGATGCTGTGGGCAATCGCCCGAGCGAACGGATCTATTCCGAAGGCGTCATGCTCGGGTAGGCGGATGGGAGAGTCGCCTTGGATGCCGCGCACGGAGGCAGAGGGCTCGCTATCCGCAGCGTCCGGAACCCCTTCGGCCGAACAGGTTTCAATCGGCGTCGTTGGCGCACCCGTCCAGAGCCGTCTTATAAAACGAAGCACGTTGAGGGTTTCTCCGCTTCTCGATGGACGTAACTCTGGGGCCGCTCTCGCCTGAGCCTCAGCCCGTCCTGGGCGGCCGGTCGCACTGCTCAAGATAACGTCCTGTATCAGCGAGCGCCCCTGCCATTGCGCGAGTTTCGACTTAGGCATGGAGAGCTTCAGCGAGCCTAGCCAGTGAGTGACCGCTTTCGCGATCGAGCACCAGATCGCAAGACGACCGGCTTGGGTCGAGAGCAGCCATTGACCGTGGCGCACGAGCGTCCGCTTCGACCGGCCAGTCATCTGGAAGCGGACGGGCCGCAAACGGCCACCTGCGGCCGCCAGTCGTTTTGGGCGGCGAGCACCGCGCGTGCGGTCGAACCGAACGAGCTATGGTTGACTGTCGACGGGATCACTCCGCGAACCAGTTGCCGTGGAAACCCGGCGGGATTGCGTGCGGCAAGCAGACGGTGGCGACCGGGGCCGACGCGATGCGGCTCCCGTTGAGGATGATGAAGTCCGTGGTCTCTTCGGCCACGTTCAGCACGAAGCCCATCAACCAACCTGCCGCCTCCCCGACGCCGCCGGGCACGAAGATGAATTCGCCGGGCAGATGCCCGTCGCCGAAGTCGTGCTCCTCCCGTTCGCCGGTCTCGAGATCGTGGCGGTAGATGCGGGTGGCGCCGACCAACTGCGTGTTGCCGTCGGGCGGCACCGACACGGTGAACAGGTATCGGTGCGGGGCCGCGACGTGCCGTTCGTCAATGCGGGGGAACTCCTGCGGCGTATCGTCGAGCACGCGGCGGTCGACGCGCCGGCGCGCCGGGTCGATCGTCCAGCGCTCCAGCCGGCCCAGCGCGTCGAGCCCGCTTGCGCTGCCGGTAAACATTGTCTTGTAGGCGATCACGTCCATGACGACCCGGTCGTTGTCGTCGAACGCGTTGCCGACGTGAAACACGAAACAGGGCTCGACCTCGCACCAGATGGGCGATTCGCCGTCGCGCGAGAGCAGCCCGACCCGCGCGGGGTGCTTCGGGTTCCAACGGAACGGAAAGGCGTGACCGCCGAGCACGGCGCGCATGGAGAAGGTGACGGGCAGGTCCAGCACGACGACGTAGCGTGCCGTGAGGCCGCAGTCGTGGATGCAGGGCCCTTGCGCGACGGGGATCGGCTGGTCGCGGACGACCCGGCCGGTTGGCGATAGCACGACGTGGCGGACGGTATCCCAGACAGCGCCGTCATAGGCGATGGCATGGACCTCGCCGCTGAACGGGTCGCGGTGCGGGTGGCCGGAGAACGACCCGGCTAGCGTGCCGTCGAACGGGTTGAAGCCTTGCGCCTCCAGGTCCGGCGACAGTTCCACCGGGAAACTGCCGGCCTCCACCAGCGCGAATGGGCGGCCGCCGATAGCGGCGACGTTGGTGTTGACGGTGTCGTTGCGGCCGCGACGCGGGCCGGGCGCCGGGTTGCGCCCGAGTGAAGCAGCGGCGCTGCGCGACAAGATCCAGCGATTGCGATACCAGGCGGCCCGCCCATCTCGCAGCGCGACACCGTGCACCATGCCGTCGCCGAGGAACCAATGGCTGGTCGGGTCCGGGCGGACGGGGTTGGCGCCCATCTTGAGGTAGCGCCCTGCCAGGCCAGGCGGGATCCGGCCGGTCATGGGCAGGTCGAACAGCGTGTATTCTGCCGGCACCGGCCGATGGACGCCGACAAGGAATGGGTTGTTGGTCGCGCGCCGGCGCCACCGGTTGAACCCGGCCACCAGCTCGATCCCGCGCTCGGCGGCGGCGCGGACGACGTGCTCGATGCCGACTGGCATGAGACTATCGCGAGAGCCGCGACTGGGTTCGCGACACGCCGGCCGCCGACCCCAGCGCGAGCCCGGCATAGGCGACCGCCATGCCCGTCTTGCTCAGCACCAGCTTCCAGCTCGGCGTGAACCGCCGTGGCGTCGGCCCGTAATCGACTGCAGCCGCGATTGCCGCCATGAAGGCCGCGTCACGCAGCATCGGCGCCGGCCCCGCGGGACCACGCCGGGCACTCCGCGCCTCGAACAACGAATCCCAGAAAATGCAGGCGGCGTGGTTGGTGAGATAGCCGATGCCGGTATGCGCCCCATTAATGCCACGATGCGCTTCCGCCTCATCGCCGTTGCGCAGTGGCTGGTCGCGTTGATCGGCTGCCAAGCCCCTTTTGCCCTCGGCCCGCACCGCCGCCGCCAGCGCCGCCGTCGAAGCGACACTGGCATAGCTGCCCGACACCAGCGCGGACCAAAGCAACCGGGACCATCGCATCGCAAATCACTCCCAAAGACAGAACGGTGCAACTCCGGCCGACGTTGCACAGCGATTGCCGCTCAGTCCCGGTCGACGTGGCCCAGCGCCCGGTCCGGGGCGGGCCATATGTAAATCCGTTCGGGGGCCGGCCAGAGGGGCTGACGCTATGAGGCGGTCCGGAACGAAGGCGGGTTGGCTTCGGCGGGCGTTCCCTGCAAGGGAGTCTATCGCAAGCGGAAACAGGTCCCCTTGGGTGGCGCTGGTTATAGGCATGCATCCAACCTCCTCCAGCCTGATGAGCAGAACGGTCCCGACCCTAATGGAGCTCGGGGATGAACGGCAAACCTAGGCATGGCAGTCGCCGATCTGACGCTCCGCTCCTACGGTGCTGCAAAAACGGTCCGGGCCAGGTATTGTTCTAATCTGATCCAGCGAGGACCCGTGCATTGGACGCGAACTACCGGTTTGGCATCGAGGAGGAGCTATTCCTTGCCGACGTCTCCAGCCGCGGCAATCCCAGCCATACCGTCAAGGCTTTCCACACGGAGGTCCACGACCGGCTGCCCAAGGTGGAGCGCGAACTGCTGCAGGCGCAGGTGGAGATCGCCTCCCCGCCGTCCACCGACTTCGCCGAGACCCGCGGCGTGCTGGCTGGGCTGCGCGAACGCCTGGCCGGCATTGGGCGGGACCACGGCATTCTGGTGCTGGCGTCCGGCACCCACCCTGTGGCCCGGTGGGCGGCCCAGCGCCACACTCACAAGACCCGCTACGAGGCCCTGATCGACGAGATGCAGCTGCTCGGGCGGCGTAACATGGTCTGCGGCATGCACGTCCACGTGGAGGTGCCGCGGCCGGAGGACCGGGTGGACCTGATGAACCGGCTTCTCCCCTACACGCCCCTGCTGCTGGCGTTGTCGGCGTCGTCGCCATTCTGGCAGGGGACGGCCACGGGCCTTGCCGCCTACCGCCTGTCGGTCTGGGGGGAGATGCCGCGCACCGGGCTGCCGGACCTGTTTCGCGACGACGCCGACTTCGAGCACTACGTTTCCGTCATGACGCGGGCGGGGGCAATGAAGGACGCGAGCTTCCTGTGGTGGACCCTACGGCCGTCCATCCACTATCCGACGCTCGAGCTGCGCGTCGCCGACAGCTGCACCCACCTGGACGACGCGCTGGCCATCGCGGCGCTCTATCGCTGCCTGGTGAAGCTGGCAGTGCGCCGCCCGAAGCTGAACCGAGGGCTGACGGGTGCGGCGCGGGCCATCACGGCAGAGAACTTGTGGCGGGCACAGCGCGACGGCGTGCAGGCAACCTTCATCGACGCCGCAAGCGGCGCGACAGTGCCGTGCGCCTTGCAGCTCGAGGCCGTGACGGAACTGGTGGCAGAAGACGCCGAGGCGCTCGGCTGCGCGGCGCTTCTGGACCGGACGAGAACGATTGCCGCCACGGGCACGAGCGCCGACCTGCAACGCGCGGTGTTCGCCGAGACGCAAGCCCGGACAGGCAACGCCACTGACGCGCTGCGGGCGGTGGTGGACTGGATCGCGGCCACCACCGGGTGAGCCGGCAGCCCGTCGATGTTAGGCAGTGCGGTGTCGAGCCGCGGTATAGCAAGGTAATCTGACACTCAGCCGCGTCCAGGCGTTTCGGACCGCACACGGGCCTCTGCGCTGGAGTGTGATGTCCGCGCTGCCTGCTCCAGAGCGGATTATCCGGTTTCGGTCAAACCCGGTCATCTCAGGCCGGCAGTATCATCAAGCCATTTTGGTCTGAGCGCAGTGATACCCGATAGCAGCAGCAACACATCGCGCTGCTCGCTCCAGAGCAGCGGAAGTGTCTCCAGGAGCACCGGTCCGCCCAGCCCCACGTCAAATGTTCCGTTCAGGATAGCCTTGGTTGTTCCTGGCGCAAGCAGGATTAGCCGGAGGATCCGGCCCAAGTACCCGCGCTCGATCCGCTCGGCCTGCGCCCATTTCACTCAGTGAGGCCCGGCGGCCCTCAGAAGCGAAGTGCCCGTAACGGAACCTCTTGCCAAAGAACCACTTGCGCGAGAGCAGACTCGTCATTTGGCCGGTCAGACCAGTTCAGTGGGGGAGATACTCAGTCGAGAATAGCGTCCGAAGGCGGCCGGATGTTCGGCCACTGTTCAGCGATGGAGGCGCAGGCTGCTTGCATGTTTTGATAACGCTGACCGAGTTTGTGGGAGCTGCATGGCAAACTCCGGAGTAGGCGTCAACGGTAAGGCAGAGTCTCCCCTCTGGCTCGACAGCTTGGTCAAGTGACGTGTCTCGCAGGAAGCCAAGTACAAATGCTGCTTGCCAGGCCGCAGCATCACCGGAAACCGGCTTGCCTTTTGCGTAACGCAACATGGCAGCGCCCTCTTTTATCTTGTTCGTTCGGGTAGTTCGCCGCAGCCGCACATGCAGCCCTACATTTATTCGAACACCATGAACCTCAATTGACTCAGCTTTGCCGGGTTCTAAGAGGCCATATTGGAATCAACGCGGAACGGTTTGCTGTTGGGGTTGGATGGCCGGGCAAGGTGTGATTCCAGGCAGGTGTTCGAAGCCTTGCTGGAAGCCAACGCCCCATGTGGACCCCGACCACCCGCGCGCAGCATAGCCGCGCAGGACTGCGATATGGAAGTGACCTGACCGACGCGGAGTGGCTGATCTTGTCGCCGTTCCTGCCTGCGCCTTGCTCCTGCGGCTGCCCGCGCAAGTGGGAGATGCGGCAGATGGTCAACGCGATCTTCTACATCCTGCGCGGCGGCGTCGCCTGGAGCCTGCTGCCGAAGGACTTCCCCCCGTCCTCGACGGTGTATGGGTGGTTCGCCCGGTTCCGCGACGACGGCACGTGGGAGACGATCAACCATCATCTGGTCATGCTCGACCGCGAGCGGGCCGGTCGTGAAGCCAGCCCGACGGCCGCGGTGATCGACAGCCAGAGCGTCAAGACGACCGAGAGCGGCGGCATCCGGGGCTATGACGCCGGAAAGAAGATCAAGGGCCGCAAACGGCACGCCATGGTGGACACCGACGGACGAGCGCTCAAGCTGCAGGCCCACTCAGCCGCGATCCAGGACCGCGACGGGGCCGGCCCGCTCCTAAGGGCGTCGCGCCCGCGTTGGCCCTTCGTGGTGCTGGGCTACGCTGATGGTGGATACGCCGGGCCCAGAGTGGCTGATGCCAGCGCGATCCGCATCGAAGTGGTTCGCAGGTCCGACAACCAGGTCGGCTTCGCCGTCATCGCCCGCCGCTGGGTCGTCGAACGCTTCTTTGCATGGATCAACCGGAACAGGCGGCTGGCGAAGGACTTCGAGACCACGATCGAGTCCGTCGAGGCGTTCCTCTACGCTGCATCAAGCATCATCATGCTGCGAAGGCTGGCTCGTTGATGAACCGATTCCAAATGGACTCTCACGGAATTCGCGCGCTTCCTTCTGGCTATCGAATGTTCGGTAGGCGTAGCCTGATTTCGCCGCCTTGTCCGGGTATCGGACCTGCCACGTCGTTCCCTTGCTACCGTTTCTTTTTCTTATGTCTGCCATAGTGAATCATCCAATAAGACTGGGCGTAAATGCAAGGTTTAGAGCTATTCTACTCTAGTTTGGCCGTAGGTTTCTTTGCGCTTCCACCTGACGTTTGAAATAAGCGCTCAGAAGATCGTCCTTCTCGATTTTCAGCTTGTGCTCGATTGGATCGACAAAGAAGGGCAGTTTACGACGGCCCTGCGCGTCCATGTCGGCGGCGCGCTGCATCTGGCGCTTGGTAAGGTTCACACCCATTCCGGCGAGCACCTGCCGGGCTTCTTCAAGGCCGATATAGCAAGGCTGTTTCATGCTCTTCCCCTCCTACAGTTTGTAGTCCGAACAGGCCGGATGAATGTCTTGCCAAAGCGGTTGCTTGAATTCGTCTAGAGAGATTGTTCCCAACGTCCGGTGGTCGATCTCCAACGGGGGGAGTCGAATGTTCTTTGCCCATAATTCTTCGTTCCGCTGCCTAACAGGCTGCGGAAATTCGGCTTCCGGCGCGGAGGATAATCTGATTCGCTGTCATGGTTAAAGGCGGCGGTGTTGGGATGCGCGGAACGGACGAGCAGACAGGGGCACTGTTCAGCTATTTGAGCCCGGAAGGGCTGGTGCCGCGCGACCACCCGTTGCGATCGATCCGCTTGCTGGTGAACAAGGCGCTGGAGCAACTCTCGCCCCAGTTCGACGCGCTTTATGCCGCGAGCGGCCGGACCTCCATTGCGCCGGAGAAGCTGCTGCGCGCCCTACTGCTGCAAGCGTTCTTTGGCGTGCGTTCGGAACGCCAACTGATGGAACAGGTCACCTACAACATGCTGTTCCGCTGGTTCATCGGCCTAGCGATGGATGCGCCAGTGTGGGACGTGACGGTATTCACCAAGAACCGCGAGCGCCTGCTGGCCGGCGACGTGGCGGTGTCGTTTCTGCTGGCCGTCATGGGCGACCCGGCCGTCAAACGTCTGCTCTCGACCGAGCACTTCTCGGTTGACGGCACCCTCATCGAGGCATGGGCATCTATAAAAAGCTTCCGGCGCAAGGACGGCCAGGACGAGCCTCCATCTGGACCCGGCCGCAACGCCGAGCGCGACTTCCGCGGCGAGAAGCGCAGCAACGAGACTCACGCGTCCACCACCGATCCCGATGCCCGGCTGTATCGTAAAGCCAACGGCCAGCCCTCACGGCTTTGCTTCATGGGGCATCTGCTGATCGAGAACCGGCACGGGCTGATCGTCGATGTCCGCACCACGCATGCGACCGGGCGGGCCGAACGCGAGGCCGCCGAGGCGATGATCGCAGCTACGGTCCGCGGGGGCCGCGCCACGCTGGGCGCGGACAAGGCGTATGACGCAGCCGAGCACGTCGCCAGGCTGCGCGCCATCGGCGTGACACCGCATGTGGCGCAGAATACGTCAGGGCGGCGTTCAGCGATTGACGGCCGGACCACCCGGCACGCGGGCTACGCTGTCAGCCAACGGCTGCGTAAGCGGATCGAGGAGCCGTTCGGCTGGATCAAAGCGGTGGCCGGATTGCGCAAGACCCGGCACCGCGGCTTGGACCGGGTTGGCTGGGTGGTGACGCTGACGGCCGCCGCCTGCAATCTGGTGCGCTTGCCCAAGATCCTGGCGAGTGCGGCATGACCAAGCCTGCTCAATCCGAGGTGCTCGGACGGTGGCGGATCACCGAAATCACAGGGTGGGACGACGACTACGTCGACCTGCTCGGCCCTGGCCATATCCAGCTGGACCGCGATGGCGGCGCCATGGCGTTCGGCGTCGTCCAGATCGGTCTAGAGTGCTGGTACAGCCAAACCGGCGTCCACTTCACTTTCCATGGCAGCGACGAGGGCACCGAGGTGTTCGGCGATGGCGACGCCGATCTCGAGCCGGATGGCACTCTCGCGGGCGAAATTCACTTCCACAACGGCGACGACATGCCTTTCATCGCCAAGCGTTGGTGAATTTCCGCAACCTGCTAAAGCTCATGGTCCTTGCACGCCGGCTTGTGGTGATACGTGTGCATCATGTGCATGGGGGCGCCGTTACCCCGTCTGACCTGGATGCGTTGTCCATACCCGTCTGTGACGGGCAGCCTGAGCTTTGCGCCTGTCACGAACTGGACGTCGTGGAGGTCCTTAAGGGCCTGAAAATCGGACCGGATCGCTTGAAACAACTCATCCAGGGTGATGGTGCCAAGCACCTTGTATTCAACGGTCAAACCGGGGACGACTTTCTTGGTGCTCTCAGATGGAAGAAAGTGATTGTTGCTGTCGTTCATAAATGTCTTCCTGAAATAGAAATCAATATAATTCCATAATACAGCCTAAAGTATTATTACAGGTTAACGGTGATTGTGACACTAAACACAATTACTTGCGGCTAAGGTAGCGTCCGGGGACGTGGTGGAAATTTGCTGACGTTGGCGATGTAGGCGGAGGTGGCCATCGGATCGGCTGGGTAAGGTGGAGTTGCGAGACTTCAACCTGAACCGATGAGGACCCGATGACCGAGAGTAGTTTGCCATTGGCCGAGCTGTTGGCCAAAGCCGGAGATGGCGACTTCCTGCGCAGCGTGGCGGAGGCCGTGGTGCAGCTGCTGATGGAGACGGACGTGGACAGCGTGATCGGCGCCGGACGCCATGAGCGCAGCGGCGAGCGCACGACCTACCGGAATGGCTATCGGGACCGGACGCTGGACACGCGCTTGGGCAGCCTGCAGCTGCGGATCCCCAAGCTGCGTCAGGGCAGCTACTTCCCGCCGTTCCTGGAGCCGCGCCGGACGTCGGAGAAGGCCCTGGTGGCTGTGATCCAGGAAGCCTGGATCAGCGGCGTGTCGACCCGGCGCGTCGACGACTTGGTGCAGGCGCTGGGGCTTGCTGGCATCAGCAAGAGCACGGTGAGCAAGCTGTGCAAGGACATCGACGACCGGGTGAATGCCTTTCTCGACCGCCCTCTCGTCGGCGACTGGCCGTATCTCTGGCTGGATGCGACCTACCTCAAGCAGCGCGAGGGCGGGCGCATCACCAGTGTGGCCGCGATAATTGCGGTTGCAGTAAACACAGACGGCAAGCGCGAGATCGTCGGCCTGCACATCGGGCCATCGGAAGCGGAGACGTTCTGGTCGACGTTCCTCAAGAACCTGGTCCGCCGCGGCCTGCACGGCACCAAGCTGGTGATCTCCGACGCGCATGAGGGGCTCAAGGCGGCGATCCGCCGGGTGATGGGCTCAACGTGGCAAAGGTGTCGCGTTCACTGGATGCGCAATGCCCAGGCCTACGTGCCGAAAGGCCAGCAGAACATGGTCTCGGCCGCTTTACGCCAAGCGTTCATCCAACCCGACCGCCCAAGCGCCAGTCAGACTTTGCGCCACGTCGCCGACCAGCTCAGGAGCAAGTGGCCCAAACTCGGCGCGTTTATTGACGACAGCGAGGCCGACGTGCTGGCGCACATGGACTTTCCCGTCCAGCATCGTACCAAGCTTCATTCAACGAACCCACTCGAACGACTCAACAAAGAGGTCAAGCGCCGCGCCGATGTCGTCGGCATATTTCCGAACGAGGGTGCCATCATCCGGCTGATCGGCGCCGTGCTGCTCGAAGCCAACGACGAATGGCAGCTGCAGCACCGCTACATGCAGACCGAGGTGATGGCCGAAATCACACCGCCGCTAATCGAGAGCCTGCCGACCCAGATTTCCACCGTCGCAGCCTGATCCATGGCCACCCCAATCTACACCGCAATTTCCACCACCTTGACGGACGTGACCGCGGCTAAAGCTTTGGAGCCGCACGTACTCACCTGTTGACGCGGTGCTTCTTCATGCTGCCGCGCGGCTCCGCAATCCGTCCGCGCCTCTCCCGCGATGCCGTCGATCGCCAGATTGATACCGCACGCATTGCTCATTGCGCCGAGACCGCCTCGCGCTGCGGATCATCTCTCCCGGAGTCCTATGTCCTCAGGCGGTCGCATTGTCCAATGCGCTGAGGTTTCGCCGCGCTGTCTGTGCAGCCACGTTGCCGATTTTCTTCCTCTTCCTGTCCTTCTCCGCGCCCCGCCGTCCATGGCGGGCCGTCTGCTGCTGATTCTGCCTCTGGGACCGCATGACGGCCCTGATGGTCGGGGCCGCGAGGACAACAGAGGAGAAAATCCATGTCCACGGGCTACACTTTGTCAGCACTTCTACACCTCACCGATCTTCAACTGCGGGGCCTGCTCAACAGGGCTCCGTACGATCTGAATTGCAGCCTCAAGGGCTCGATCGAGCGCCGCGACGCCCTGCTCAATCTGGAGATCATCTACCGCGCGATTGCGGTGCGGCGCGCGCAGCACCGGCCGCCGGGGTGCTAGACCCCGATGGTCTGCCGGCACTGCCGAAAGGCAGTGCCGGTTCCCGCGAGGATACCGCGAGGAACGCTTGCCTGCCCCCATGAGATCTTGCTGGCATGAGCAAGGGTCAACAACATCGGCAGGCGAAAAAAGCACGGCATGACGCCGCCGCGCACGATCCGCTGCTGGTCGAGCTTGTAAGGCTGCTTGCCCGCGCCGCCGCCGAGAGAGATTATATCCGACTCTGCCGCAAGGACTCCGACGGAAAGGCCGCCAGCCGGCAGGGCGACTAGGAAAGACCCTTCGCCATGACGACCGCCGCCATCTACGCGCGCTATTCCTCCGACCTGCAACGTGACGCCTCGATCGAAGATCAAATCCGTCTCTGCAAGGAGCGGGCGAAGCGCGAAGGCTGGCGCGTCATCAACTGCTACACCGATCATGCGATCTCGGGTGCCAGCCTGATCCGGCCCGGTATGCAAATGCTCTTGCAGGATGCGCAGGCCGGGAAGTTCGATGTCATCGTTGCCGAAGCCATCGACCGGCTGTCACGCGATCAGGAAGATATCGCTCATATCTACAAACGCACTCGGTTTGCCAACGTGCGGATCGTTACGCTGTCCGAAGGCGACGTGAACGAGTTGCATATCGGCCTCAAGGGCACGATGGGCGCTCTGTTCCTGAAAGACCTCGCCGACAAGACGCGCCGCGGCCTTCGCGGGCGCGTCGAAGCGGGCAAGTCGGGCGGCGGGAATTCATTCGGTTATGACGTGGTGCGGCGGCTCGATGATGCGGGCCTACCTGTGCGTGGCGAGCGCAAGATCAACTTGGCGCAGGCCGGGATCGTTCGCCGCATCTTCAATCAGTACGCGGCGGGCAAAGCGCCGCAAGCGATCGCCAAGCAATTCAACAAGGAGGCCATTGCCGGTCCGTCCGGCGCGGCGTGGGGGCCGAGGACGATCCACGGCAACCCGGATCGCGGGACCGGCATCCTCAACAACGAGCTGTATATCGGCAAGCTGGTCTGGAACCGGCTGCGCTACATCAAGGACCCGGAAACCGGCAAGCGCGTCTCGCGCCCGAACCCTGAGTCCGAATGGATCCGCAGGACGTGCCCGAACTGCGGATCATCGCCGATGATCTATGGCAGTCGGTCAAGGCGCGGCAGAAATCGCTACGTGCCTCACGCAGCGGAAAGAAGCAGGGCGGCTATTGGGACCGTCGCCGCCCGCATTACCTCTTCTCCGGTCTGATGCGCTGCGGCTGCTGCGGCGGCGGGTTCGTCGTCCTCAATGCCGAGCGCATCGGCTGCGCCAATGCTCGCAACAAAGGGACCTGCGACAACCGGCATACCATTCGGCGCGATGCTCTCGAAGCGACAGTGCTGGAGGGCTTGCAGGGCCGTCTTATGGACCCGGCGCTCTGCGATGAATTCTGTTGGCTGTGTCTACGAATTCCGGCCCACTTGTGCTGATGAATTCTGGCCCACCTCCCGGTAGATAACTGGCTGGCGCGGAGCGTGAGGCTCGCACCGTCCCTGAGCGTCTTGCTTGGGTCCTCCTGCTACGTCTTTGCCGTCTTGCGCTGAGCGGTCGTGCGGCGGAACCGGTATGAATCGGCGCCCGTGGTGACGATGTGCGCACGGTCGGTCAGCCGGTCGATCAGCGCCTTGCATAACCTTGGGTTCGGGATCACCTGCGACCATTCCGAGAACGGCAAATTGGTGGTCACAATCACTGCCGCCTTCTCCGCCCGGTCGGCAATCACCTGGAACATCAACTCGCAGGCAGTTTCGGCGAGCGGTACATAGCCGAGTTCGTCGATGCAGATCAGGTCGAGCCGCTCCCATCGACCGAGCGCGCGACTGAGCTGATTGGCATGCGCCGCCTCCGCCAGCTCGTTGATCAGCGCCGTCGCCGTCGTAAACCGCACCCGGCGCCGCTGGCGACAGGCCGCGACGCACAAGCCTGTCGCGAGATGGGTCTTGCCTGTGCCAGCTTCGCCAATCAGCAGGATCGGCTCGGCCTTGGCGACATACTCGCCCTCGGCCAACGCCCGGAGCTGCGATGCTGCAACGCCGGAGCGGTCGAACTCGAATTCGTCGAGCGTCTTCATCCGCGGCAGCCGCGCATCGTGCAGCAAACGCGCAATTGACCGGCTCTCCCGCTCCTCCATCTCGGCCGCCAGCAGCGCCTCGAGGTAGCCGATATGCGTCTGACCCTCGCGTGTCGCGGCCTCGGCGAGCCGGGCGAACTGCCCGCCGATCGTCGGCATGCGCAGTGTCTTGCAGTGCTGGCGGATCGCTTGCTCCTGCAGATCGCTCATCACGCGGTCCCCGCGCACGGCCCGGACAGCAGCACGTCATACTCCGCCATCGTCGGCAGCGGCCGGTCGTAACGGGCGAGGTCGCCGACATCGATCGCAGCAGGCTGGCTTTTGCGCAGCCCGGCCTCGGTCAGCAGATAGCGCACCGCCGCGACATCGCACGCGCCGAGCGACACCGCCGTGGTGATCGCGACGCGCAGCGCGTCATGACCGAACTCCCGAGCCAAACCGACCACCGCCACCATCGCGCGGGTGCCGTTCTGCTTGCCGTGCCGGGTCAGCAGCCGTTCCCAGAGCTCGTCATAGCAAGGTGGCCAGCGACCGGCCGCGCGCATCTGGGCGAGTGGTTTGGATCCGGCAAACGCACCAGGCTTGTGGCTCAGCACGTCGAGGTAATGCTCCAGGTCCAGCACCTGCTGACGCCGCCGATGGCAGCGCTCGTGCCGGGCAACCCGGCGGCCAGAATGCCAGATCTCAACGTGCAGCGGGTACACGCGCGCTTCCACCCGGCTGCCCGCGCGCAGCGGCACCGAGTAGGCGTTGGTCTTGACCAGCACACAGCCCTGCTTGTCCACCAGCGGAAACGTCACGTCCGCCAGGTCGAACCCGTCCGGATGGCGCGCCGTCAGATGATCGCGCTCGACCACCATCGCCACACCGACCGGCTCCGAGCGCCCGTCCAGGATCCGCGCCTCATCCGCGCGGCAGCCCGTCAGCAAAAACGCATTCAGCGCATCGAGGTCGGCGATATCAGGCACTGGCACGAGGTGATTGCGACGGAAATAGCCACCCTCGCCCTCAATGCCACCTTTCTCATGACCCTCGCCGGGGGTGCAGAACTCTGCCGCAAAGCGCCAATGCGAGCGGAACGCCACGAACCGGACCGTCTCCTCGCGCCGGTGACCACGCAGGATCTTGCGCACCGCGCTGGCCAGATTGTCGTAACGCAGTAGTCGGAACACGCCGCCGAAATAGGCGAACGCGTGCTCATGCGCTTCGAGAAACGCTTGCTGCGTCGCGTGCAGATAGGCGCGGTGGAACGCAGCCCCGCTCGCCATCGATCGCATCGCGAACACCTGCAGGCGCGTCCGCTCGCCACCGAGATCGGCCCAGGCCTCATACCAATCCACCTGCGCCTCATGGCCCAACGCGTAGCTCTGCGGCACGAAAGTCTCGCGCTTCACCAGCCCCAGCGCGCGCTTGCGGGCGCGAACGTGATTGCGCACCGTCGACTCCGCGACCGCGGCATCGGGGAACTCCGTCAGCAGCCGGCGATAGATCCGCCGCGCCGTATGTCGCTGCTTGCGCGGAGCCCGACGATCCTCGTCAAGCACCTGGTCGATGAACGCCGCGACCGCGTCCAGCTTCGGTTTGACCCGGGCCGGATAACGACGACGCGCCGGCAGCGCGTCGGCGATCGCCTGCCGCACCATCCGACGGTGCACGCCAAATTTCGCCGCCACACCGGCGATCGTGCCGACACCAAACTCATGCTCCTGACGAAGCTGCTCGAACAATTCCACTTTGGCGTTCCAATCCACTCCGAGCCCCCCGGCAGAATCAGGGAAACCCTAGGTTGAGGGACGGCAGGTGGGCCAAAATCCGTCAGCACTCTGGGCCAACATTCGGTAGCAAAGCCATCTGCAAAGAGTACACGCGGCACATGAACCGGCTGCGCGGCGAAGGCAACGCGCAGCATAAGATGGACAAGGCCGGGCTCGCCAAGATCGAGCGCGAGCTGGACCGGCTGGTGAAGGCGCTCATGGACGGCGTGCCGGCCAGCCGCGTGAAAGACAAGATGACGCAGCTTGAACATGACAAAGCTGAGATCGCGGCGCGGTTCAAGGACGCCGCCGAAAGCCCCGTCCTGATTCATCCCAACATGGCGAACCACTACCGCGACCAAATTGCCTCACTGCGCGAGGCGCTGTCGGACGAACACGCGCAAGCACAGGCGCCGGACCTGATTCGCAAGCTGGTGGATAAGATTGTGGTAACGCCGGTTGTGGAAGAAGGCCGCAACAACCTGTCAATCGACCTGCACGGCCATCTGGCCGGCATCCTGTCGCTAGCTACAAAAGCCAAAAGGCCGCTCCATGAGAGCGGCCCTGAGGTTGGGTATACAAAATTGGTTGCGGGGACAGGATTTGAACCTGTGACCTTCAGGTTATGAGCCTGACGAGCTACCGGGCTGCTCCACCCCGCGTTGGTGATTGTGTTTGATGTTGGTTTGGAGGACCTGGCGGCGGCCGACTTTTCCGCAGCTTGGGCTGCAGTATCATGGGCGCTGGAGGTTTTCACGGTCGAGTTCGGGATGGGATCGGGTGTGGTCCCTCCGCCATAGCCACCAGGTCGTCCAAACCATAGCAACAGGTTCTGTTGGGTGATCGGTGATCGGTGAACAAGCAAGACCGCCCTGCTTGAATACCGGTCACCGATCACCGTTCACGGTTGATTGGCTGAATGCTGTGCGAGGTTGGGATTGAGCCTATTGGGCGATTAGGACCAGTTAGCTTTCGCGTTGCCGCGTTTATACACCTGGCCTATCGACGTGCTGGTCTGGCACGGCCCTTGGGGAGACCTGGTTTTGAGGGTGGTTTCCCGCTTAGATGCTTTCAGCGGTTATCCAGTCCGCACATAGCTACCCGGCGGTGCCGCTGGCGCGACAACCGGTCCACCAGAGGTGCGTCCATCCCGGTCCTCTCGTACTAGGGACAGCGCCTCGCAAGTCTCCTTCACCCACGGCAGATAGGGACCGAACTGTCTCACGACGTTCTAAACCCAGCTCACGTACCACTTTAATCGGCGAACAGCCGAACCCTTGGGACCTGCTCCAGCCCCAGGATGTGATGAGCCGACATCGAGGTGCCAAACCTCCCCGTCGATGTGGACTCTTGGGGGAGATCAGCCTGTTATCCCTAGAGTACCTTTTATCCGTTGAGCGATGGCCCTTCCACGCGGGACCACCGGATCACTATGGCCGACTTTCGTCTCTGCTCGAGCTGTCGCTCTCGCAGTCAGGCGGGCTTATGCCATTGCACTCAGCAGCCGATGTCCGACCGGCCTGAGCCCACCATCGCGCGCCTCCGTTACACTTTGGGAGGCGACCGCCCCAGTCAAACTGCCCACCATGCAGGGTCCCGACCCGGGCTGACCGGGTGCGGTTAGACATCAGAAGCGCACAGGGCGGTATTTCAAGGGTGACTCCACCAAGGCTAGCGCCCCGGCTTCACAGTCTCCCGCCTATCCTACACAGTGCTCTCCTAATGCCACTGCAAAGCTGCAGTAAAGGTTCATAGGGTCTTTCCGTCTGACCGCGGGTACCCCGCATCTTCACGGGGAATTCAATTTCGCTGAGCCGATGCTGGAGACAGTGGGGAAGTCGTTACGCCATTCGTGCAGGTCGGAACTTACCCGACAAGGAATTTCGCTACCTTAGGACCGTTATAGTTACGGCCGCCGTTTACCGGGGCTTCGATTCAAAGCTTGCACCTCTCCTCTTAACCTTCCGGCACCGGGCAGGCGTCAGACCGTATACGTCGTCTTGCGACTTCGCACAGCCCTGTGTTTTTACTAAACAGTCGCTACCCCCTGCTCTGTGCCACCCGGTGATGGTTGCCCACCGCCGGGTCTCGCTTATCCCGAAGTTACGCGAGCAATTTGCCTAGTTCCTTCAGCATCGTTCTCTCAAGCGCCTTGGTATGCTCTACCAGTCCACCTGTGTCGGTTTCGGGTACGGTCCATTTGCGAGCGCTATTTCCTGGAATGCGCCAAAAGCCAGGACAATCCAGTAAGTCCTGACAACATATTGCATTCGTCACGTCTCGCGGGCCCAGTAATATTCAACTGGTTCCCATCGGCTACGGCTCTCGCCCTCGCCTTAGGGGCCGGCTCACCCTGCGCGGATTAACCTTGCGCAGGAACCCTTGGACTTTCGGCGACAGAGTTTCTCACTCTGTTTGTCGCTACTCATGTCAGCATTCGCACTTGCCATACCTCCACCACCCCTCACGGGTACGGCTTCACAGGCCTAGGCAACGCTCCGCTACCGATCAGTGTTCGGTGATCGGTGACCAGTGATCAAGAATGGTCGTCGTCTCGTTTGCGCAGGCTGTGCAGCATTCGGGCGATCCGCCCTAGGGCGTTGCGCCATTCCGCCGCCCTCTCGGCATCGACATAGCCGAGATCTTCTGCATACCGACACCAAAGCTTGGCTTCGTCGGCCGAGGCGAGCGCCATCAGCAGATAGCGCCGAAACTCGGCCCGCGAACCCGGCAGCCGGCCAGCACCCTCCACCAGGAGCGCGCAGACCGATTTCGAGGCGCGCCGGACTTGGTCCGCCACACCCCCATACTGCTCGTCTTTGGGCCAGCTCTTGCTCGCCTTATGCAACTCGAGCGACAGCGCATACGCCAGCCGGAAAACCTCCAGGTCCTCCACGCTACGCAGCGCCTTGCCTTGATCACTGGACACCGATCACCGTTCACCAATCCCACAGCTTCGGTACGTGGTTTGAGCCCCGTTACATCTTCGGCGCAGGATTTCTATTAGACCAGTGAGCTATTACGCTTTCTTTAAAGGATGGCTGCTTCTAAGCCAACCTCCTGGTTGTTTTGGAATTCCCACATCCTTTCCCACTTAACCACGATTTGGGGACCTTAGCTGGTGGTCTGGGCTGTTTCCCTCTCGACAATGGACCTTAGCACCCACCGTCTGTCTGCCACGCTATACTTCCAGGTATTCGGAGTTTGGTTGGGGTTGGTAAGCCTTTGGGGCCCCCGAGCCCATCCAGTGCTCTACCCCCTGGAGTAAACACATGACGATCTACCTCAATAGATTTCGCGGAGAACCAGCTATCTCCGAGTTTGATTGGCCTTTCACCCCTAGCCACAGCTCATCCCCGACTTTTTCAACAGGCGTGGGTTCGGCCCTCCAGTAGGTGTTACCCCACCTTCAGCCTGGCCATGGCTAGATCACTCGGTTTCGGGTCTTCTGCCGGCAACTCATCGCCCTGTTCAGACTCGCTTTCGCTGCGCCTACACCTAACGGCTTAAGCTCGCTGCCAACAGAAACTCGCTGACCCATTATACAAAAGGTACGCCGTCACCCCATTCGTTTGCACGAGAGGCTCCGACTGCTTGTAGGCATCCGGTTTCAGGTCTCTTTCACTCCCCTCATCGGGGTGCTTTTCACCTTTCCCTCACGGTACTGGTTCGCTATCGGTCGCCAGGGAGTATTTAGGCTTGGAGGGTGGTCCCCCCACGTTCAGACAGGGTTTCACGTGCCCCGCCCTACTCAAGGATTTCTCCAAGTCTTTCACATACGGGGCTATCACCCGCTTTGGCCGCACTTTCCAGAGCGTTCTGCTATCCTTGAAAAAACCACTGGCCTACTGCGCTTTCGCTCGCCACTACTCGCGCAATCTCGGTTGATGTCTCTTCCTCCAGGTACTGAGATGTTTCAGTTCCCCGGGTTCGCCTCATGCACCTATGGATTGAGTGCATGATACCCTAAAAGGGTGGGTTGCCCCATTCGGACACCTCGGGATCAACGCCTGCTCGCGGCTCCCCCAAGTTTTTCGCAGCGTGCCACGTCCTTCATCGCCTCCTGGCGCCAAGGCATCCACCAGATGCCCTTCTCTTACTCAATCCTTACTTTCCTCGCACAGGATCCAGCCAACCGACGGTGATCAGTGATCAGTGATCAAGCGTTGGGCCGCTCCTGTGTGCGCACACACTTCTACATCCCTGAACACGATAGAGCCCTCGCGACATCACGGCCATTGGCCCCGATCCCCGAGCGCTCCGCACGTCCAGAGACGCAACAGAACCTGATTCACAATCAACAAAGAACACTAACCTCATCACTGAAGTCAGACCTTGGACCAACCCAAGACCAAACCGCAGCAAGAACCACCACTCTGACGCCT
>CBDIBE010000010.1:350000-719931 GCA_965276815.1 Acetobacteraceae bacterium
CGCGCCTTCTCGGCCAGAGTCCGGCCATCTAGGATGCCGGGCAGCTGAATGTCCGTCAACAGCAGGCGAATTCCAGGATCGGATTGCAATATCGGCAAGGCCGCATCGGCACTTTCCGCCTCCAGCACCTCAAATCCCTCGTCGCCAAGCGCTTCCGCCAGAGTCACCCGGATCAAAAACTCGTCCTCCACGACAAGAACGCGACGCAGTTCGGTAGGGGCGGGGGCGGGTACCATGAATCCGAATCTCACCGGTCCTCGATATCATAACGCGCAGCTATTCTTGGAGCGGAAATATTCAAGGATCGTGACCGCTTTATGGCTGAACCGCACGTCGACCATGTCAGGGCGCACAAGGATGCGGCGCCGCAGCCGCGTATGTGCTAATCCTCGCGCGAACATCGTCGGCCGGATTCCATGCGCATCCTACTCCTTTTGCTGCTTTCCCTTGCCACCTACCCCGCCGCCGCCAAGGGCCTGGCAATCGTCATGAACTCCGGCGATGCCACGCTCAGCGTGCTCGACGAGGACACCGGCGCAGAGATACGGCGGGTTCCGGTGCTGCGCGAGCCGCATCACTACGCGCTCAGCCCAGACGGCAAAGAGCTGCTGATCGGCGATGCCGGGGGCAATGAGATGCTGTTTCTCGATCCGCAAACCGGCGAGATCCGGCGCCGCATGCCGATCGCCGATCCCTACCAATTGCAATTCAGTCCGAACGGAAAGTTCCTGGTCGTCACCGGCCTGGCCCGCAACCAGGTCGACATCTACGACGCCGCCACGATGCACCTCCTCAAGCGCTTCCCCGAGCGGTCGATGCCGAGCCATATCGCCTACTCACCCGATTCCAGCATGGCGTACGTCACGCTGCAGGGCACGAACAGTCTGGTGGCCTATGACCTGACCCGGATGGAAGTCACCTGGACCGCCGATGTCGGCAACACGCCCGCCGGGGTCCTCTGGCATAACAACAAACTGCTGGTTGCCGACATGGGGACGGACTACGTCGCCGTGGTCGACCCGGTTGACGGCCGGGTCGAGAAGAAGGTCCACACGGGTCGCGGCGCGCATCAGATCTTCCTGTCGCCGGACGGCAAGCTGCTCTGGGTGAACAACCGGGTCGATGGCACGACCGTATCGCTGGACGCCGCGACGCTCGCCGTGCTTCGGACGTATCACGTGCCCGGCGGCCCCGACTGCATTGAATTCGCGCCCGACGGGAAGCTCTGGATCACCGAGCGTTTCGCGCAGAAAGTCGCGATACTCGACCCGGCGAACGGGGCGCTCCGCACCATCCCGGTCGGTCGGTCGCCACACGGCATCTACCTCACTGAAGCCGCACGGCCCCAGTGATGCTTGATCCGTTCAGCCTGGCGGCCGGTTGGCTGCAGGAGCACATCATCTTGCCGTTGCTCTATGCGACCGGCGGGATGGAATGGGAGGAGATCTCCTTCAACTGGGCGCTGTTCGCCGTCTACGGAGTGGCCCAGGTCGTCGTCACCTTCGCCGTCTGCCTGCCGCTCGAGCGGTGGCGGCCGGTAGAGAACTGGCCGGACCAGAAAGCGGTCTGGGTGGACGTCATCTACACGCTGATCTCGCGCGTGGGCGTGCTGCCGTTGGTCACGTTCGTCCTGTTCTACCAAATCCAGGTCTCGCTTAACGGCTGGATGAGCGATAATGGCTGGATACCCCCGACTTTGGAGCTCGTCTTCCCGTTCTTGCTCGGGCACCACGTAATCACGTTCTTTCTATATGCCATCATCCTCGACTTCGCCGATTATTGGCGGCACCGGCTGTCGCATCAGTTTGGCTGGTGGTGGGGTTTGCACTCGCTGCACCACGCGCAGCGGCAAATGACGTTCTGGTCGGACGACCGCAATCACGTGCTGGACGATTTGATCGGCTTCGTCTGGTTCACCACAGTGGCGCTGCTGATCGGCATCCCGCCGCTGCAGTTCCCGCTCCTCGTGCTGTTGCTGCGGTTTCTCGAAAGTCTGTCCCACGCCAATGCACGCGTCTCATTTGGCTGGCTGGGCGACCGGCTGCTGATCTCGCCCCGGTTCCACCGGGCGCATCACGGCGTGCTGGCGGCGGGGCAACGGAGCATGAATTATGGAGCGATCCTGCCCTGGTGGGACATGCTGTTTCGGACCGCCGACTTCGATCGCGCCTATGTGCGGACCGGCGACCCTGGCGCCGAGGAGTCGTTGGCCACTGGCAGCTACCTGCAGCAGCAGGCAGCCGGTTTCCGGCGCATGGCCCGGCTGGCTGGTTGGACGCGACCGACGCGCAAGCTGGCCGAGTAGGCTCAGTCGATATCGCGCTCGAGTTCGGCGATGTCGTCGTCGCTGAATCCAAAATGGTGCGCGATCTCGTGGATCAAGACATTGCGCACGAGGCGGAACAGGTCTTCCCCGGTCTCGATCCATTCGAGCAAGATCGGCTCGCGATAGAGGAAGATCATGTCGGGCTCTTGCAGCGTCTCGCCAGCGCCCTTTTGCCCGATCGGCACGCCGCGATAGAGGCCGGTGAGCTCCCAGGCGTTCTCAATATCCAGCTCGGACAGCGTGGCATCGTCAGCCACCTCCTCGACCAAGATGGCGACGCCGCGGACATGCGCTCGCAGGCGCTCGGGGATGGCGGCCAACGCGTGCTCGGCCATCTCGGTGATATCCTCGGGGCTGGGCGGCAGGCTGTATCGGGCGAGCGGTGTGCTATTCTTGGCCATGACGGCATCCCGCCCACTCCCTACGCCGAGGTCAACATGCAAAAGCTCTCCCCGCAAGAACGCGACGCATTGTTGACGGAATTGCCGAGCTGGCGGCTGTTGCCGGACCGCGACGCAATCGCGCGGGATCTGACCTTCGCCGATTTCAGCGCGGCCTGGGGCTTTATGAGCCGAGTCGCGCTGCTGGCGGAGAAAATGGACCACCATCCGGAGTGGACGAACACCTACAGCCGGGTCGGGATCGTGCTGACCACGCATGATGCCGGCGGGCTGACGGCACGCGATGCGGCGATGGCGAGGGCGATCGAGGCGTTGCCGGGCCGGCCGGCCTGAGCGGGAAGCGGATCAAGGTTCCTGTGCGGTGCCGAAAACCATCGAGTTTAATTCGTGGACCAGATCGACTTGCTTCTCCAAGATGAAGGTAAACTCATCAGCAGAGCCCGGCCATGACCAAGGCAGTCAAGGCGGCGCCGATCAACACGCGAGGCCGCCAACGGCGCGGCGGCAGCGCACCTGGATCGGATTGCCGGAGCGGGTCACCCAGCTTCGGCGCCGCCGTCTCCTGATGCTCCGGCTCCGGCGTGACGGAGCCATCCTCTTCCCGCGCAACGTCCCGCATGGTGGCGGCGTCGGTGACGTGCTGGCGTGTGACGCGCTGCACGCCCTCATGCTCCGCAAAGAAAGTCGCCGCGCCGGCCAGCACAAGCACCAGCCGCATCAGACCGCCGGATTGCTTGGTGAGTTCGAGGATCGCCTCGGGCTCGAAATAGTCGTGCGGGCGCCCGACCGCGGACAAGCGCCTGGCGATGACGCGCGCAACATCCTCTGCCGACAACGGATCCAGCGTGACCCGAATGGGTGGCAGCTTCAGGTCCGTGTCCGGTAGGCAAGCAAGGACGAACGGCTTGCCGGACTGGCGCAAGGCCAGCAGCTCACCGCATGATACGGCCCCGGCCTCATCCACGATCACCACGTCGCAGTCTGCCTGGCCCAGCGTTCCGGGGCGCCGTCCCGCATCACGCAACGCCTGCCATAAGCTCTGCAGCAGCAGGGTCTTGCCCGTGCCCGGGCGACCGAGAGCGGCAACCGACTCACCCCGGCTCAGCGCGGCCAGGGCGGCCTCGCGCGCGCGCGCCCACGACCGGTGCGGAACTGCCTCGGCCGGCACCGTTTGCAGCCGGAAGGGGAACCCGGCGAGGCCCAAATGGAGGTTCAGCGTCACAGGGAGCATCATCCCCAAAACTTCTAAAGGATACGTTACCGATCATAGGCAAGTTGAACCCGCCGGGCGAGTCCGGATAAAGCACGACACATGATCATCACGCGTTGCGGGCCTATCCGTCCCCATTCTGGCCCCGCAACGGACCGGTCGCGATGAGCGAAGCCGCGCAACACGAACTGGCCCGTCTGCTCGACGTCATGGCCCGGCTGCGCGACCCGGACAATGGCTGCCCTTGGGACCAGCAACAAAGCTTCGACACCATTGCGCCCTACACGATCGAGGAGGCCTACGAGGTCGCGGACGCCATCGCCCGGCGGGATATGCTCGACCTGCCCGATGAGCTCGGCGATTTGCTGTTCCAGGTCGTCTACCATTCGCGCATAGCCGAGGAGCAGGGTCATTTCGGCTTTGCCGACGTCGCCCGCGCGATCACCGACAAAATGATCCGGCGTCATCCGCATATCTTCCCATCCGAAGCCGGACCGGACGAACCACCGCCGGGCTGGGAGGAGCAGAAGCTTCAAGAGCGCGCCGCACGGCAGCGTGGCGCCACTTTGGACGGTATCCCGCACGCCCTGCCCGCCCTCACCCGCGCGCTGAAGTTGACGGCCCGCGCCGGCCGGGTCGGGTTCGACTGGGCCGACGCCGCCCAAGTGCTCGAAAAGCTCGACGAGGAGGTCACCGAGCTCCGCGCGGAACTCGACGGCGCCGACCCGGTGCGCCTGGCCGACGAGATGGGCGACATCCTATTCGTGGCCGCGAATTTGGCACGCAAGCTCGGGCTTGATCCGGAAACCTGCCTGCGCCAGGCCAACGACAAATTCACCCGCCGCTTCAACCGGGTCGAGCAGCGCATCAACCAGGAAGGGATGAGTCTGCAGGAGGCAGGGCTGGAGCGCATGGAGGCGCAGTGGATTGCCGTCAAGGCGGCCGAGCGACTGGAGGGCTGAGCACCAATCTGGGCCTGCTGTTCAGTGGCCTGGCAATGGATCTGAACGCGCTGGCAACGGCCCTGCTCCTGCCGCTGTTATGGCGTTCGGCTAACGGTCAGCACGCCGCGCTCCGTCGCGATCGCATCCAGCACTTGATCGTGCCCGTCGGTGGGAACCTCCTCGACCTCCTGCGCTGCGAAGGCGCACCCGATCGTCCGGCGACCCGGCAGGGCGGCGAGCGTGCGATCGTAATAGCCGCCCCCATACCCGAGCCGATGGCCTCTCCGGTCGAAGGCCAGCAACGGCACCAGCAATACATCGGGCACGACGACCGGCCCCTCCGGCCGCATCGTGGCGAAGCGCTCCCGGATCAACCGCTCGCCCGGCCGCCACCGGCGGAACTCGAGCGGCTGACCGCGGGGCGGCGTCGCCGGCAGCGCGATTACGTGCCCGCGCCCCGCAAGCGCCAGCAGCAACGGCCTGATATCGATCTCGCCGTCGAGCGGCCAAAACCCAGAAACGATCGCGCCCAGCGCAGGCGCGCAGCGATCGAGCACATGCCCGGCCAGTCGGGCACCCCAGGCCGGATCGCGTCCAGCGCGGGCGAGCAGCGCCGCCGCGCGCATCTCAAATTTCAGGCGTGGAGCCGCCATGGCCGTCGGCGTGACATCCTCCCGAGACCTACTTGCGTAGGTGGGTGCCAGATACCATGACCACGATCACGGCAGAGCCAGCTCCCGAGGGAGTGCTTATCGGCCCCGGGGATGACGAACCTGACGCACCGGGCAGCCCCACGGCCTTAACCTAGTGTTGCTCGACCGAAGTCGCAATCTCCTCGGCGCGTGTCGCCAATCGGTTTAGCCGCTCGGAGGATTTCGGCCGCTCCACCGGCATCGGCTTGCCCTTGCGGGCCGCCTGCAGCTCGAGCGCCATATCGTGCAGCTCATCGGCCATGAACAGCGCCGCCATCACCAGCAGCCTGGCTTCGCCGCTGTGCACGCCGAGAGCGCGCGCACGATCGACGCGCTTTTCCACCTCCTCGGCCATCGCCATCAGGTGCGGCTCCTCGCCGTCCTTGCAGCCGATGGTATAGGCGTGGCCGTTGATCTTGAGAGTAACCTGAGCCATGCGCGGCCTCCTACTTGCCCAGCGCCTCGCGCAGGGTCGCAATGATGTGGTCGAGCCGGACGGCGACCTCGGCGGCAACTGGGTCAGGGGCGTCCGCGTGCCGGGCAATCCGCTCCAGCGCCGCTTCCAGCCGGTCTTCGGCCGTGTCCGTTTCCTCCACCGAATCCTCCCGCTGAACCGATCGGCCTCAACTCAAACCGCGCAACTGGATGAACGTCAAGCATGACGCTTCCCCCGGCCATTGTCATCCATGGCTTAACGCAAGCGCGTCTCGCCCTTGCGCCGGGAAAACCGGTCACGCTGCTCTCGGCGCCGGGAGCGGCGAGCTTCGCCGGCTGCGCCTGGTGGCATCAGTTGAT
Source organism: Acetobacteraceae bacterium (assembly GCA_965276815.1). Classification (GTDB taxonomy): domain Bacteria; phylum Pseudomonadota; class Alphaproteobacteria; order Acetobacterales; family Acetobacteraceae; genus JAVVHH01. The sequence continues at coordinate 356,369 of CBDIBE010000010.1, forward strand.
CGGCCAGGCCGGCGCGGAACATGTCCCGAACTTCCTGGACTGCGCCGACGCGCCGGGCCGTGCACTGGAGGCGCTTTCAATCGGTTGCCGAGGCCTGATCCTTCGGCCCTGTTCCGCCTGGGCGAGCGTGGCGGAGCGCGCCGAGGCGTCATCTGTCCTGATCCTGCCGAAGCGCCCCGAGGCGCTCGACCTCGCGGATTCCGGCGCAGCCCGGCGCATTGAAGCCTGGCTCGGCATCGGCTAAGCCCGCGCATCTGTCCCATGAGGAAGAGGAATGCCGCCGGCTTACAATCACGAGAGCGACAGTCCGGAGACCGAGTGAGCGGCCGGCCCGAAAGCTGTCGGCTCTATCTCATCACGCCGGTCACGGCCGATGAGCTCTTCGCCGACCCGCTCGCCGCGGCGCTCGACGCCGGTGACGTGGCAGCGGTGCAGCTCCGGCTGAAGGATGCGACGGATGACACCTGGCGCCGTGTCATCGACGCGCTGCGCCCGGTGGTGCAGGGTCGAGGCGTCGCCTTCTTGCTGAACGACCGGGCGGATCTGGTGCGCGAGACCGGCTGCGACGGGGCGCATGTCGGCCAGACCGACATGGCGGCGGCCGAAGCGCGCAAGTTGCTGCCGGGTCTGACCCTGGGCGTCACCTGCCACGCCAGCCGGGACCTAGCGATGCAGGCGGGCGAGAACGGCGCCGACTACGTCGCCTTCGGCGCCTTCTTCCCGACCGCGACGAAGGAAGCGCCGACCCGCGCCGACCCGGACATTTTGTCGTGGTGGTCCGAACTCATGGAGCTGCCCTGCGTAGCGATCGGCGGTATCACGGCTGCCAACTGTGCGCCGCTGGTGGAGGCCGGGGCCGACTTCCTGGCCGTGGTCGGCGCCGTCTGGTCGCACCCGGAAGGCCCGGTGGCGGGGGTGCGCGCGATGAACGTCGCGATCGCGGGCAGCTGAGAGGAGCGGAGACAAATTGGAATCGCTGAAACCCATGGAGCCAATGGCGCCCCCAAAAAGCTGGTGGCCGGGGGATTTGGGCCACCCGTCCACGACCGGTGCGCAGAACGGCGCGCGCTATGCCTTCTTTCCGGAAAAGCGCCGCTTGCTGATCGAACGGGATGGAAAGCTGACGACGTTCGACAGTGGTGATCACCGCATCAGTGGCGTCTCGCAGCAGCAGGGCCACGGCCAGTCACTGGCCTTTACAAGCCAAAACGGATTGATAAATTTGGACGAACTTAAGAAGCTCGGAGGAAGTTAGCCTGTAGCCGTTCGCAGATCGCTCTTCGAGAAATCGCCTCCCTTGAAGAGCAGCGGCAAGTTACGGTGATTGGCGAGAGCATAAGACGCACAGTCGCCCAGGTTGAGCGCGGCGGGACGTCTCCCCTTGCCGAAGCGCAGGAACGCGATGCGCGCTGCATGCGAAAGGTCCGCATCCTGGGCGACGACCTCTATCGCCGCGCGGTCAATCAGCGCATCAAGCTCTACCCAGCTACTTGCGTCGCCGGCACGCCCCGCAAGTACGAGGCTGGTCTCGAGTAAGCTGACAGACGACATCGCGCCTCCGGCCGCTCACTGCGGCGGCGGACGCCGTCGGGAATGAACTCCGCTCCGGAGCGACGCCCAGCCGTGATGACACAGCTTTGCGTCAGCGGGCTCCCGAGACCGTAAGGCTCGTACCCATCACGTAGGACGAGGCCGGCGAGATCAGCCACGCAACGGCCTCGGCAATCTCGTCGGCCGAGCCCGCGCGCTTGGCCGGCACGTGCGGGATGATGCGGGCTAGGCGCTCTGGCGAGTTCATCTCGGTCTCGATCATGCCGGGCGCAACGGCATTGACCCTGATGCCTTCCTCGGCGACCTCGCGGCCGAGGCCCAGCGTGAACGTGTCGATGGCGCCCTTGGTGGTCGCGTAGTGGACCAATTCGCCGGGTCCGCCGAGCCGCGCCGCGACCGAGGACAGATTGACGATCGCCCCGCCCCGCCCGCCATGCCGCGTCGACATGATGCGAACCGCGGCGCGGGCGCACAGCATGGTCCCGACCACGTTGATGGCCAGCGTACGCTGCAGCGCCTCGAGGCTGAGCGCGTCGAACCTTGTGGCGCCCCCGACAATGCCGGCGTTGTTCACCAGCCCGGCAAGCGGGCCGAGCCGGTCCTGCGCCGCGCCGAACAACGTCTCCACATCCTGCTCGACCGAGACATCGCCGGCAAAGGCGGCCGCGGAGCCGCCCGCCTTGGTAATGTCTTGCACCACGGCTTCCGCCGCCTCCGGCCGGGTCGCGTAGTTGACCGCAACCGCGTAACCGTCCCGCGCCAGGCGCCGGCACACCGCCGCCCCGATCCCGCGGCTGCCGCCTGTGACGATGACCAGACCGTTCATGTTCGCTCTCCTCCCTAAAGCTGATGGTGCGCCTGCGGGCCCAAGAGCGCCTCGCGCATGCGCGCCTGCAAATGCGCGCCCTCCCGCGGTGGCAGGACCAGGGGTTGTGCCTCGGCCGCAACCTTAGCCAGCGCGAAAAGCGGCCCACCCGCAGCATGGATCGCGTCCCGCAACTGCGAGCAATCCGCCTCCCCAGTCACAGCCAGGGTGCGAGGAAAACCCGCGCCCCGGGCCATCGCCAGCAGATCGACCCCATGCGCCGTATGCGTCTCCTGCATGCCCGTCTCGCCATAGCGCTCATTATCCTGCACCAGGATCGTCAGGTTCGGCGGACGCTGCACCGCAATCGTGGCCAAGCTGCCGAGCCCCATCAGCATCTCGCCGTCGCCGGTGATCACCAGCACGGGCCGGCCCGGCTGCGCCAACGCCAGGCCGAAGCCGAGCATCGCCGCCCCGCCCATGCCACCCCACAGCGGCAGGTTCAACGGACTATCGCCAACCGCCGTCACATCCCAAGCCGGCGCTCCCAGCCCGGCGACCACCACCATGTCCCCACGGTCGCGGAGGACGGCGCGAACCAGTTCTCGCCGATCGAGTGTGCCCGGCATCGCCTAATCCTTTCCAAACGTCTTCGCGCCGAGCACACGCTGGCCGATCAAGGTCGCCGCGGGCCGATAGGTGTTGAACGCCAACCGGATCGTCGCGTCCGCGGTCGGCACCACGTCGTCCGGCCGGTCGGCCCGGTGCACCAGCGTGCCCATCGCTTCCAGCACGGTCTGCGTCGCCTGCCCCATCGGCACCTGCGCCGGGTTGAACTCGCCGAAATCGCCGCGCATCGTCACGATCATCGCCAGCGGCGTCCGGTGCAGCACCGCGAGCGACAGCATGTTCACACAATTGCCGACGCCCGAGCTCTGCATCAGCAGCACGCCCTTCTGCCCGCCAAGCCAGGCGCCGCAGAGCATGGCGACACCCTCTTCCTCGGTGGTCAGCGTGACGACCCGCATCTCGTTGTCCGCCAAACACCGCCGGATCAGCCCTGTATGCCCCGCATCCGGCACGAGGGCGACCTGCCGGATCCCATGCCGCTTCAGCAGATCGAACAGCGCGTCCGGCCAATCCGTCTCGTGTTGCACCGATTGCATTGCGTCTCCCCCGCGCTTGCATGCCCCAGCCGCGCCAGCCTATGTCATCCGCTGTCGCGGAACCGCGCCCGCACGCCAATCAGAAAGCCCTTATGTCCCTCGCGCAAGAGCCCTCGCCGCATCTCCGCCACGGGCATGTGGTTTGGTACCGGGCCGGCATTGCGGCGTGGGTTCAGCAATGGTATTTGGCCTACGCCCTGCTGTCCGTCGTGCAAGGTGGTATTCTGCCGCTCGTGCTGCCGCTATCGGCCGGCGGCGCGGCCAATGCCGGACTGGTCGTGGGCGCAATGAACCTATCCGGGCTTTCGGCGCCCTGGTTCGGCCACCTGGCCGACACGCGGCGGTGGCATAGACCGATCCTGCTGGCTGGGCTGTTCGTGGTTGCCGGGTCGTTGAGCGCCATGCCGTTCGCCGGCACGCTGCCGGTGCGGGTCGGCCTCGCCCTGGTACTCGGTCTCGGCTTCGCGGCGGCGAACACGGTCGCCAATATGTTCATCGTCGAGGTCTGGCCCCGCGAGCAATGGGACGGGCGGATCGGCGCGCTGCAGGCGTGCAACGGTGCCGGGCAAGTGGCCGGGCTGCTGGTCGCCGGCTTCTTCGGCAATTCGTTTCTGCTGGCCTTCGGCGTTGCGGCCGCGCTGGTGGCGACCGCGGTGCCGATCGCCTGGCGTTCCCTGCGCAGCCTGACGATCGGGACCACCGCGCCGGTATCGCGCGCGGTGGTTGCGGCGCATCCGGCGCTTGGCGGCGAGGGCTGGGCCGGCAATCCGGCGCGGCAATTCCATCGGCCGACCTGGGCCGGTCTGCGCCGGGTCCTGTCGGAAGCCGAGATGCCGTTCGTCCAGTTCCTCCTGTTGTGGTTCGTTGCCTTCACCGCGATCACCGCGGTGTTGACGCTGTTCCCGCTGGCCATGCGCCAGCTCTTCGCCGCGCCGCAGCATGTGATCGGCAGCACCTACGCGTTGGCCGCCGCGGCCGGGTTGCCGCTGTATGCCGTGGCTTCCGCCGTGGCGCACCGGCGGGGCTCGCATTTTGTCATGCGCGCCGGCTTCTCGATCCGGCTGGTGGCGCTCGCGCTGCTGACCACGGCCTGCCTGACGCCTTCGGCCGGACTGTATGCGGCGCTCGGCGCGTTCGCGCTGCTCGTGGTGGCCTGGCCGGCCCTCGGGGTCAGCGGCACCGCCCTGATCGCCGACCTCGCGCCGGGCGAGAAGGGCGAGGCGCTTGGCCTGTTCAACGCAAGCACTTCGCTGGCCGGCGCGTGCGGGGCGCTGTTGGGCGGCTGGGCGCAGCAGACCTACGGCTACGGCGCCGTGTGCGGCATGGCGACCTTGGTGGTTGCCTGCGTCGTCATCGTGCTGGGCTCCATGGGCCGCACCGCTCCGGCCTACATGCCCAAATAGGCGGCCTTCAGCCGGGGATCGTCCTGCAACACCGCCGCCTCGCCGGCCAGCGCCACTCGTCCGTGCTCCATCACATAGGCCCGGCTCGCCACGCTCAGCGACTGCAGCACGTTCTGCTCCACCAATAGGATCGACAGCCCATCCGCGTGCAGCCGCCCGACAAGAGCGAACAACTCCTCCACGAGGAACGGCGACAGGCCCAGCGAGGGCTCGTCGCGGATCAGCAGCTTTGGCTGGCCCATCAATCCGCGCCCGATCGCCACCATCTGCTGCTCGCCGCCGCTCATCGAGCCCACGATCTGCGACAGCCGCTCGCGCAGCCGTGGAAAAATCGCCAGCACCGATTCCATCGTCCGCGTCCGCACCGCCCGGCCGCGCACATAGGCGCCCAGCAGCAGGTTTTCGCGCACGGACAGCGTCGGGAAGATCTTGCGCCCCTCCGGCACGTGGATCAGCCCGGCGTGCACGATCTGCGCCGGGTCCCAATGCGTGATGTCCTGCCCGGCGAAGCGCACCCGTCCCGCCCGCGGGCGTAGCAGGCCGGAGAGCGTCCGGTTCAGCGTCGTCTTGCCCGCGCCGTTGGCGCCCAGCAGCGCCACCACCTCCCCCGCCTGCACCGCGAGCGCCATCCCGTGCAGCACCTGAAAGGCGCCATAGCCTGCCACGATGCCTTCGACCTGAAGCAGCGTCTCAGCCATGGGCGAGCCGCGCGGCTGCGCCGTGCCCGAGATAGGCCTCGATCACCAACGGGTCAGCGCTGATCTCGCGCATCGTTCCCGACGCGATCAGCGCGCCCTGCGCCAGCACGTGCACCCGGTCAGCAAGCTGGCTCACCCCCTGCATCACGTGTTCGATCAGCAGTACCGTCACCCCGCCCTGCCGCACGTCGCGGATCAGCGACACGATCTCGTTGATCTCGGACGGGTTCAGCCCCGCCATCACCTCGTCGAGCAGCAGCAAGCGCGGCCCGGTCGCGAGCGCGCGCGCCACCTCGAGCCGCTTGCGCCCGGCCACGGTCAGCGCCCCCGCCGGCCGATCAAGCATCGGCCCAAGCCCCAGCCGCGTCCCAACCTCGCGCGCCCACGCCTCGGCCGCGCCGACCCGGCGGTGCCGCAGGAACGCACCAACTCTGATATTGTGCGCCACCGAAAGCCCGGCGAAAGGCTGCGTCACCTGGAACGTCCGCACCATGCCCGCCTCGGCGATGCGATCCGGCGCCCAGCCGGTGATGTCCCGCGCCTCGAACCGCACGCTGCCCTCGCCTGGCCGCACGAAGCCCGCCAGCATGGCGAAGGTGGTCGTCTTGCCCGCCCCGTTCGGCCCCAGCAGCGCGGTGATCGCACCCTTGGCGGCGTCAAAGCTGACCGACTTGACCGCCTGCAGGCCGCCGAAGCGGACCGAAAGGCCGCGTACCTCAAGCACGGGGCAAGCGCGCGATCCCGCCCGGCATGAAGCCGATGATCAGCAGCAGCACGACGCCGTACAACATCGGCGCGAACCCCGGCACATTGATCAGCGTCCGGCTCGTATCGGCGACCAGGTGCAGCGCGATCGCCCCCAGCACCGGCCCCAAAACCGTCCCCGCGCCGCCGATCATGGCGACGAGCAACATCTCCACGCTGCGCTCCGGGCCGAAGGCGATGTTCGGGTCGATGTAGAGATAAGTCTGCGTGTAGAGCACGCCGCCGATCGCGGTCAGGCCGCCGGACAGCGCCAGCGCCAGCACCTTCGTCCGCAGCACCTTCACGCCAAGCGCCCGCGCCGCGTCCTCGTTCTCGCGCACGGCAACCAGTTGCGCGCCGAACCGGCTGCGCACGAGCCAGGACGCGACCGCGACCGTCAGCAGCGCGTAGGCGAGCGCCACTGCGTAGGACACATGCCGGTCGGCGAACTGAAAATTCGCCGGATCGACGCGGAGCGGCACCAGGATGCCCTGCCCGGCGCGCGTGAAATCAAGACTGTTGGCGAGAATTCGGCAGGCCTCCGCGATAGCAAGCGTGGCCAGCGCAAAATAGCTGCCGCGCAACCCGGCGCGAAACACCGCCCACCCCGCGACCGCCCCCACCGCCGCGCCGAGTGCTGCGCCGAGCGGCAGGCCGAACCACGGGTTCGCCCCGTAGCGCGTCTCCAGCACCGCAATCCCATAGGCCCCGAAGCCGAAGAACATCGCATGCCCGAAACTGGTCAACCCGCCAAACCCGCCGGCAATATTCCAACACTGGCCCAGCGCCGCCGAGATCGCGGTCAGCATCGCCAGGTCTACGAGGAATTGGGAGGACACCGCAAACGGCGCGACCGCCAAAACGGCCAGCGCCAGCGGGACGGCATATTTCAAGTTTTCGCCCCGAACAGCCCCGTCGGCCGCAGCAGCAGGACAGCGAGGAACACTAGCGGCACGCAGATCGGCCCAAGGCTTTCGCCGAGATAGAGCCCGCCCACTGATTCGGTGACGCCGATCAGCAGCCCGCCCACGACCGCGCCGACGAAGCTGCCCATGCCGCCCAACACCACGATGGTGAAAGCCAGCAGCACGAAAACGCCGCCAACGCCGGGGCTTACGTAAAAAGTCGGCAGCAGCAGGCACGCCGCCGCCCCCAGGCAGGCGATGCCGATCCCATAAGCCAGCGCGAACATGCGCGCCGGCCGGATCCCGACCAGCCGCGCCCCATCCGGTTCGCGGGCGACGGCGCGGATCGCCCGGCCCGTGTCGGTGCGGGCCATGAAGACCCAAAGAAGCGCGGCAAGGGCGAGCGCGAAACCGAACGAAATTAGCTTGGCGGTCGGCACCATGACCACGCCGAGATCGGTCATGTCGAAGGAGTACGGCGTCTCAACGGTGCGGGTGTCGCCGGTGAAAACGACCAGCGCCGCATTATCGAGCACGACCGAAATTCCAAGCGTCGCGAGCAGGATCGTCCGGTCGTCACCGCGCGCGACGCGCTCGATCACGCCCGCATAAATCGCCCAGCCGATCACGAACATGACCGCCGTCATCAGCGGCAGCGCCCAGTATGGATCGATCCCCGCCCGCTCCGCCAACAGCCACGTGCCGAACATCGCGATCATCAGCAGCGAGCCATGCGCGAAGTTGACGATGTGCAGCACGCCGTAAATCAGCGTCAGCCCAAGCGCCAACAGCGCATAGACCCCGCCCGTGAGCAGCCCGTTCAGCAACGCGGGGAGGAGCAGGTCGAGCAAAGCTCAGGCTTTGGGGCGCGGATACACCACCTTCGCGTCGGCATACTGCTCCGGGTAGACCACCTTGATGTCCGCATTCTGGATCTGCATGAGGACCGCATGCGCGTCCTGGTTCTGCCCGTTCACCATCTTGGTGGGGCCGTAGGGCAGCAAATCGGTGCTGAAAGTGCTGCTGGCGAGCGCGTCGATCAGCTTCTCCTTGTCGGTCGTGCCTGCCTTCTCGATCCCGTTGGCGAGGAAGCGCATGGCGAAGTAGCCGAACAGCACCTCGAAGCCGAAAGTGGCGCCGCGGTCCTCGAACTTCTTGCGGAACGCAGCCGCCTCCCGCGCGCGCGGGTTCATCCAATGATTAAAATCGATAATATTGTTGGCGACTTGCGGCTGCCCCTTGGCGAAGCGCAAGTTGAACCCGCCGCCGGCAACCGAGAACCACGCCACCAGCTCCACCTTCTGCTGCACGATAGTGCGCGCGAGCAGATCATATTCATTGGTGTAGTCGGTCGGGATGACCAGGTCGGGCTTCGCCGCCTTGATCCGCAGGACGATGTTGGTGAAATCCCGCGTCGGCGTCGCGTGCGGAATGACCTCCAGCACCTTGATGCCAACGGTTTCGAGCCGAGGCGCCAGGTCCTTGACGGTGTTGGTGCCGAACTCGCCATCCTCATGGACCAGGACCGCGGTCTTCGCCGGGCTCCCGGCTGCCTTGTTGATGGCGTCCAGCGCCTTGATCGCATCGGCGGTCACGCCCGAGGCGGCCGGGAAGAAACGAAACGTGTTCTTCAGGCCGCGGCTGGTAATGCTGTCGGCCAGACCGCTATCGATCGAGAATGGCAAATTGTACTTGGCCGCCGCCTGCGTCGCCGCCAGCGCGATCGGGCTGGCAAAACAGCCGGTGAACCCGGCCACGCCCTGCTCGGCCATCTGGTCGACCAGGCTCGCGCCGATCTCCGGCCGCCCCTGCGCATCGCCGAGCACCGCGTCGAGCTTGGCGCCGCCCATCGTGCTGATGCCGCCCCCGGCGTTGATGTCCTCGATTGCGACTTGCCCGCCCGTTCGGCAAAGCGTGCCGCCGTAGGCGAGCGGCCCGGCGACCGGATGGATCAGCCCGATTTTGACCTGGGCCGGCTGTGCACGCAGGATTGCCGGCGCTGCGAGCATCGCCGTCCCGGCAAGGATAGTGCGGCGCGAGAAACTCATACTTTTCTCCCAACAAGCGGACCCGGCAGAACCCTACGACAAAACAAACAATCAGGCATACCGTGCGCCCTCGGCGAGCAGCGCGTCAGTCCCGATCACGCCGTTGATCCCCTTGAAGTCCAGCATCCACTCGCGGAATGGCGCCGTCGTGCCGTGTTCCGCCAAGCTTGCGAAGTATTGTTGCATCGTGTGCGTGATGGCGCGCACTGTCCCGCCGGGGAAGATGGCGATCTTGAAGCCCAGCGCCTCCAGCGCCTGCGCGTTGGAAAGCGGGGTCGAGCCGCCTTCCACTATATTGGCCAGCAGCGGCGCCCGGCCGGCGAAGCGGCGGCATACCGCCTGAAGCTGCTCCGCACTCGTCGGCGCCTCGATGAACAGCACGTCCGCCCCGGCCTCCAGATACGCCTCCGCCCGGTCGAGCGCCGCGTCGAACCCCTCGACGGCGATCGCGTCGGTGCGTGCGATGACCAGCACCTCGGCGCCGGGTCGCGCGTCGAGCGCCGCATGCAGCTTGCCGACCATTTCTTCGCGCGAAATGAGCGACTTGTCCCGCAAATGGCCGCAGCGCTTCGGCGTCGCCTGATCCTCCAGCTGCAGCGCATCCGCCCCCTGCCGCGCCAGCAGCCGCACCGTCCGCTGCACGTTCAGCGCGTTGCCAAACCCAGTATCGGCGTCCACGATCAACGGCAACGCCACCCGGTCGCGGATCAGCCCGACCGTGTCGGCCAGCTCGCTGAACGAGACCAGGCCGATATCCGGCCGCCCCAGCCGCGTATAGGCGATCGACGCCCCGGATAGATAAGCGGCGGCAAAACCCGCCCGCTCGATCATCAGCGCCGAGAGCGCGTCGTAGCAGCCCGGCGCCACGAGCAAGTTGTCATCCGCCAAGCGGGACCGGAGATTGGACATGATGGACGCCTCCTAGCAATCTACTGACGCTCGAAAGGGGAGCGGCATGGAACAATCCGGCAAGACAGCGCGCGAACTCTATCAGGAGGTCAAGGCCAACCCGACCCGGCGCCGCTTCGGCTTCGGCCGCAAGCCGATGCTGGTCAACATCGACCTGCAGAAGGCCTACACCGCCGTAGGCCAGTTCGCGACCGCCTACGAGACCGACCCCAAGCAGTTCGATTACGTCAACGAGCTCGCCGCGCTCGCCCGGGCCCGCAAGCTACCGGTCACCTGGACCTACGTCGCCTTCATGCAGTCGGGTGAGGATGCCGGCGTCTGGGGCACCCGCAGCGACACGCCGGACTCGCTGCAGAACATCAAAATCGGCTCCGAACGCGCCAAGCTCGACGAGCGCCTGCACATCGATCCGGCGGCCGACGTCATCATCAACAAGCGCATGGCCTCCGCCTTCCACGAGACCAACCTGCAATCTCTGATGATCTGGCACCGCTGCGACACGCTTGTGGTGACCGGCGGCTCGACCTCCGGCTGCGTGCGCGCGACCGTGGTCGACAGCCTCTCGCGCGGCTACCGCACGATCGTCCCCGAGGAATGCGTGGCCGACAAGCATGAAAGCCCGCACTTCGCCAATCTGTACGACATGGCGCTGAAATACGCCGACATCGTACCAGTCACGGAGGTGATCGACTATTACAGCGCTTGGCAGCCGGCGAACGATTGAGAACGCCGCTGATCGGCCCACGGTATCGACGGGACGAACTACGCTATGCAAGCGACCTACGGGATCCCGAGTGGCAACTGATCGCGCCATTCATGCCCGCTGAACATCGGCTTGGTCGCCCGCGTTCGACGGATATGCGGAGTGTCGTCGACGCGATGTTCTACATTGCATCGACTGGATGCCAGTAGCGGCAATTGCCGAAGGAGTTTCCGCCCTATTCGACGGTGCAGGGCTACTTCTACCAATGGGCGCGTGATGGTCGATGGGAGGTCATCAATCATGCTCTGGCTATGGCATCACGGGAGAAAATCGGCCGGGAGCCAAGTCCAACGGCCGGCGTGATCGACAGCCAATCGGTGAAAACCACTGCACGCGGCTACGACGCCGGCAAGAAGATCAACGGTCGCAAACGCCATATCGTCACCGACACCGCAGGATATCTGGTCGGACTGGCATCCAGGACCGAGCACTCCAGCTGTCATCGCAGCTGCGTAGCGCGCCTTTTGCTCTGGGTAGTCTTCGGCCAACTCACTCTCGACGTGATCGGTCGCGAGAAGCCGTCCGGGATAGCGTCCGACCAGATCCATGCGATCGATCTTGAGGAAGTTGATCAGGACCGATGTGTCCGCCACGACGATCGGCATGGTCATGGCGGCGTCCGATCAAGCCGGCTTCGTGGCTTCGGCAAGTTCCAGCAACTCGGTTGCTGGCAAGCCGGGTTTGCGGCCGATCTCGCGAAGGCGGCCCTGCGACACCTCCTCGCGACGATAGGTGGACTTGAACGCCTTCGTCGCAAGCCATCACGACGACAGCGCGGAACTCCAGTCCCTTGGCTAGGCTCATGGGAGCGGTGGTCATCTCGGCGGCTCCCGCGATCCCCGTTGACGTTGCCCCCAAGTTTTATCCAGTCGTGAGTTCGCTCCGGTAGTTGGAATGGGCCTGTTTGGTGGGTTGAGCGACGGGATCTGGCGCGGAGCCATTGGCGGAGCGCAGCACCAGATCCCGGCGCGGGTGGAAGGTTGACGCAAATGCAGACGGCGTTTGCCAGCTCAGTCTCGAGTGCGGGCGTGATCCGTTGTAGTCGGACCGCCATAGGCCGAGGGCGATCCGAGCCTGAGGCAGCGTCGAGAACAGCGTCTCGTTCAGGAGCTCATCCCGTAGGCGGCCGTTGAAGGATTCGATGAATGCGTTCTGCATCGGCTTGCCGGGCGCAATGTAGTGCCATTCGACCTTGCTGGTGTCGGCCCACAGCAAAATGGCGTTCGAGGTCAGCTCGCTGCCGTTATCGCTGACAATCATCCGAGGCTTGCCGCGCTCGGCGGTCAGCCGATCGAGTTCTCGGCCGACCCGAGCGCCTGACAACGACGTGTCGGCGAGCAACGCCAGGCACTCCCGAGTGCAGTCGTCGACGATGGCCAGAATGCGGAAGCGGCGCCCATCGGTCAGCTGATCAGAGACGAAATCGAGCGGCCAGCGGTCATTCGGCCGCGTCGGCACCGTCATCGGCGCTCGTGTTCGCAACGCCCGCTTGCGACCGCCGCGTCGGCGTACCGTCAGGCGTTCTTCACGATAGAGCCGGAACAGCCGTTTGTGGTTGACCAAGAAGCCCTCCCGTTTGAGCAGCACGTGGACCCGTCGATAGCCGAACCGCCGACGCTCCAGCGCGATGGCCTTCATCCGCTGGCGCAGAACGGTGTCGTCCTGGCGCGTCGTCCGATACCTCATCGTCATGCGGCAAGTGCCGATGGTTTTACACGCCCGCCGTTCGCTCATCCCATGATCGCTGATCAGATGCGCGACAGCTTTCCGCTCGGCCGCGGGCGTCACCATTTCTTTCCCAGCAGATCTTTCAGCGCGACGTTGTCCAGCATGGCGTCGGCCAGCATGCGCTTGAGCTTCCCGTTCTCATCTTCCAGCGCCCGCAGCCGCTTGGCCTCGGACACCTCCATCCCGCCGAACTTTGCTTTCCACTTGTAGATGCTGGCCTCGCTGACCCCGTGCTTGCGGCACAGATCCGCAACGGGGACGCCCGCCTCATGCTCCTTCAGAACGCCGATGATCTGCTCTTCCGAAAAGCGACTGCGCTTCATGCTCTGGTCCTCGCGTTGGGCCAGAGCGAACTCCAAGCTGGATTAGGTCAGAGGGGCAATGTCAGCGTCGGTCAAGTCGGTCGCCGCGCACTCGCTTTGCGAGCGTGAGAATCCTTTCAGACAAAGCGGGCCGGGCCACGAGGTCGATCTCTCCGGTTGCACGTTCAGCCAGCTCGGCGACCGGCAGGTGCAGGTCACCGGGGCGAGGCTGACCGAGACGCCAGAGCATTACGTGAAGCTCGAAGGCGCCAAGCTCGTGGGCTGCCGCGCGATCTCAATTGCCGGCATTCGTTGCCCAACCAACATCGGCGCGCTGGCGCCATGCTCAACGATGTCAAGCGGATCTGGCGTTCCCATACTCGCCTTCCGATCTGGAGGCCGGCCCGGTCTATGCGTTCTCGGCCTACCACCTGATGAAGGTCCGCTCGCCGACCGAACTCTTTCCCATTGCGCTCGAGGATCTCTGACGTGCCGACCAAAGCCTTGCACGAGCTCGCCGACATCGTCCGCAGCAAGACCGGGCGCGATACGCGGCGGTCAAGGCCACCGGCGCGATCAGCCGCCAGGCGGTCGCCGCCGCCTCCGGGCTGCGCTCGGAGGAGATCTCGTCTTTTTTCGAGATCGATATGGCTAACGCCATCAAAATCACCATCAAGCGACCGCGCGCGCAGGGCGCGATGGGCGACGGCGACACGTACGGCCGTCAGCACCACGTGCCGTTGATGCAGCTTCAAGTTCCCGTCTGAGCCGGCGCTTCCACGGCGCCGACCGCGCGCGCGAACTGCGCCAGCTCCTGCCGCAGATATGTCTCGAAATTGTCCTGGAGCAGCATCGGCCGCTGCTGCCGCGGTGAGAGCAGCCAGACGTTGAAGGTCATCAGTGGCGAGAACGGCCGCACCACGATCCGGTCGTCGCGATGGTCATACACCGTCATCGGATCGATCACCGAGACCCCGGCGCCGTTGGCCACCAGTCCGTAGGCAGACTCAGACTGGCCGGTATCAATCTGCAGCAGGCGAGGGACCTGCGCGTCGTCGAAGATCTTGTCGATGAACACGCGCGAATGGTCCTGCCGGCCCAGTGAGATGAAGCGCTCCCCGGCGAGGTCCGCCGCAGTAATCGCCTTCTTGCGCGCCAGCCGATGGCCGCGCGGCAGGATGCAGACTGGCGGCAGCGCGTGCAGGTGCCGGCTCTCGATCTCCTCACGATCCCCCGGGATGATGCTGAGGCCCAGATCGATGTGCTGGGCCGCGATGGCGTCGATTAGAATCCGCAAGCGGATACTTCCGACCAACAAACGAACTGCCGTAACGACTACGTGCCGTTCGGCTACCTCGATGCCGACGGTAAGGAGGTCGGTTTTGAGGTGGCTCTCGCCCGCTTCGTCGCCAAGCAGCTTCTCGGGTCCGACACCGCGATTGAGTTTGTGCCAGCGATCGCCTCAAGTTGGCCGTCGTTATTGCCTGGACAGTCAGTTCCCGCCGGGCTGCGTGACTTCCGTAAGCTGGCTAAGTTGGTGGCTGATCGGCCCGGTGTCGTGGTTCGCCTGAGGTATCATGTGTAGGTGATCTGGAGGCAGCTTCGTCCGCCTTCGGTCGAGGTGTTCGTGGTCAGAGCGGTGGCCGCACTTTGCTGGGTCATGCCGGCGAAGGTGATCGAGGCGGTCACTCTCGCACCGGCCCCTGGGATTGCAAGGTTCAAAGTCGCCCCTTGATAGCCGGCCGCCCCGGCTGATGCGGTCCAGGAATCCGTGCTGACGCCTTGCTGAAAACCCCAGATGGTCACCTCATCGCCGAGGTGGAAGTTCACCAGAGTGTTCCACGTCACGCCTGGGCCGCTTGCGTCCACGTAAAACTGGTCGGTCCCGCCATCCGCGCCGGTTGCGCCGACCAAGAAGTTGGAACCAGCGCCACCATCAAGAATGTTGGACTGGCTCGTCACCTGCAGCGCGTCATCTGCCGAGCCGCTCTGGATGAAGACGTTTGGTATGTCCGCTCGCACCGCGACGCTCTGCGTGCTGGGCCAAATGAATTGGTGCTGCAGCGACGAGTCGGAGCCGGTGTAGCCCGTACCGTCGTTGCCGCCAGACAAATCGGTGTCGACATTGGTTACGGAGAAGCAGCCGCTCAAATTGGGATCGATGTCGGGCAGCGGGGAGTCGGCCGTGGGTGGCGCGTCGGTGGCGTCGCCGATCGCGAGCGTCGCGATGCCGGTGCCGCTGTTTCCTGCCGGGTCGGTGACCGTGTAGGCGAAGGTCCCGGTCGTGTCGAACAGGCCGACGATTGGCGTGAATAAAAGACTGCTCAACTGGCCGGCGGTCAGCATCTCCCCCGAGGTCACCGGCGTCGTCCCGTCGGACAGGGTCACGCTGCCATCACTCGGGAGGCCAGTGACTGCGATGGTCAGGGCAGAGACCGCGTAATGCGGATCGCTCGGTTGCGCGATACCGAGCGCGACTTGCGTATTCTCAACGACCGATACGTTTGGGGAGGATACGGTCGGGTTGCCAGCTTCCGGGGCAGGGGAAGCAGGCGTGGCGATGGTGAAACTCTCGATGCCGCCACTGTCCTCGGGCGCAGACTGGCCGGTGGCGACGCCATTGACCGAGATACCGTCGATGTACAGGTTGCGGTCGGTTTGCGGACTGCCGCCATAGGCATCGTTGGTGAACGCAACGGACAGCACGTGCGAGGCCGCGGACGGCACAGTCAGCGTGACCTGCTGGGTCTGCCCTGCCGCGTGCGAGGCGGTGACGGTCTGATCGCGCAACACCGCCCGGCCGTCGACCAGCAGATCCGCCATCGCGTTACTCTGCCAGGCATCCTCTGAGAGCGAGACCACGATCGTGTCCGTGCTCGACGAAACCGGCGTGGTGTTGGCATACGGAGTTTCGGTGAGCGCCGGGCGCGAGGATGCGTCGGTGTAGCCAATCGACCCGGCCTGCCCGAGATCGGCGACGTTGTAGAGTGTGTTGCCGGAGCCGGTAAAATTGCCGCCGCTCCCGGTCCACAGCGCGCCCTGCGGGCCGTCATTGATCACCGTGTTGTCGGAGAAGACGACCGTGTTGCCCGGATTCGTCGCGCCTTCCTCGCCGTAGGCATCGATACTGCTGTTTTGGGTGTTCGGGCCCTGCTCGATCGTATTGCCGGTGATCGTGGCATTGCCGCCGTTCGGCAGGTCGATATCGTAGGAGGCGGACTCGTCGTTGTCAGCGATCACGTTGTTGGTGATCGTGTTGTTGTCGGCCCGGCTTTTCACCTCGTGGCCGATTTCCGCGTCGTCGACATAGCTGTCGGTCAAGGTGAAGTTGGCGATATTGCCGATGTAGATATCGTGCGTATGCCCATTGCCCCCGACACCGTTATGGTCGAGCTCGCTGTTCTCGATCGTGATCGAGCCGGAGGGATCGGCAGCGGAGAGGATGCCGTTCTGGTTGTCGTGCAGATGGACGTTGTCCAAGGTGAGCGTGCCCTGGTCATAGCGGACCGCGGCGCCGTTGCCGTCCGAGACCTGCACGTCCGAGATGTCGAGGTTTCGGAGCACGATGTTCTGGCCGCCGGTGACGATCGCCGCCTTGCCGCCGGCATTGTAGCTCGGGTCGACGATGGTCGCGTCACCGCCCACGCCCTCGATCGTGACGTTGTTCACCCCGTCCCACAGGGCGCCGCCATCGTTGACGTAAGTTCCGGCGTCGACCTGGATGTCGGCGTTGCCGCCCATCTGGTTGGCGGCCAGAATGGCTGCGTTGATCGTGGTGTATTCTTTGTCGCTCCCCACCGTGAGGATTGTAACGGACATGCCCCGGGCTCCCGACCACGACGGGCCCGTTTTGGGCGATGCCCGAATACAGCTACCGGGCGTTCAGGAAATCCTAGCCTCTAATGCTCAACAATTCGTAAAAGTCGCGGACCAAACCCTTGAGCACCGCCAGGGCGATGCCGGTGGTGCAGCCCGCGTGGATCGCGTTCTCGCCGGCCTCAAGGACGGCAAAGCCCGCGGCCGCTGCCAAGTAGTGCCCAGCGGATACTGCGTGCCGGCTGCGATACAAGGTGGGACGCATCGACTTCAGTGAGATGTCCTGCCGGGGTTGTAGAAACGGATTTCACAGGAGTGAAAGCGGTGAGGATCTTGGCCGCGGCTTTAGGGTGGGCCATGAGCGCCGGAATCTCGGTGCATTCAAGGAGTTCAACGAGTGGCAAAAGCCCAAGCGACGCGACGCAGCGAGCCGGAACGGGATGCGGCGGGCGGCATCGGCGTGAAACTGCGGCCGCGTCGCAACATACGCGGCCAGTTCTTGCAGGAAGTCGCCACCGCGGCTTCGATTTCCATCGGCCAACTGAGCGAGATCGAGCGAGAGATCGCGACCCCCACGCTGAAGGTCCCGCGCTCGATCTGTCAGGCGCTCGACATGCCGATGGGCTGGCTACCGCCGCAGCTTCGGTCCAGGGCGGAGAGCGGCTCATCCAGCAACAGCATATCGGGCTCTGCGATCAAGGCCCGGGCCAAGTCCCCCCGAACCGCCCGACTATGCTGGCGGCCTACGACTTGACTCTGTTCGCCAAGCTGGGGGGCGGCGACGCGGCGCACGTGGAGCCCGGCTACAAGTTCATCCGCAAGCTCGCGGCCGATGCGCGCAGCGTTTACAGCTCGATGGCGACTTTCGAGTCCGAGCTGTCGCGCGGCGAGGTGGTCGCGGCGCCGTTCTACAGCGCGGAGATCACAATGCAGAAGCGGGCCGGAGCGCCATCGATCGCGTTCACGGTTCCTAAGGAGGGCGGCCTGATGTTGCCCTATCTCCTCGTGCTCCCGGCGGGTGCGCCGCGGTCCGCGGAAGCGCTGCGGTTCCTCGAACAGGTCGCCGCGTGTGGCGTGGACCCACTCGAAGTTCGAGAAGAATGTCAGCTTTCCATAGGCTAGCCACCTCGCGCCGCCGCCATCACTCCGCTGCAGCCTTCTTCGTCATGGGCTGCAGCGCCGTTGCGGGACGGCGAAGCAGCTTCGACTTCAAGGTCTCGCGGGTCGACTGGAACACGACGTAGAGCATCGGGATCATGAACACGCCGATGGTCGAAGCGGCCAGCATGCCCCAAAACACCGGCGTGCCGACTGCGCGCCGGCTGATCTCGGAGGCGCCGGTGGCCGTCACCAGCGGATACAGACCGAGGATGAACGCGAAGCTCGTCATCATCACCGCGCGAAACCGCGTCCGCGCACCCAGCACCGCCGCTTCTTGGATCGACTTGCCGTGCTCGCGCTGCTCTTTCGCGAACTCGATGATCAGGATACCGTTCTTGGCGGCCAGCGCGATCAGCACCACGATGCCGATCTGCGCATAGAGGTCGAGCGCCAGCCCGGAGGCGCCAATGGAGGCGATCGCCCCCAGCACGCCGACCGCGACCGAGAGCAGGACAGGCATCGGGATCGTCCAGCTTTCATACAGGCCGACCAGGAATAGGAACGCGAACAGCACGGCGAGCGCGAGCACGACGGTGGATTGGCCCGCGGCCGCCTTCTCCTGATACGCCGTGCCGGTCCATTGATAGCTGTAACCCGGCGGCAGCGTCTCCCGGCTGATCCGCTCCATGGCGGCCAGCGCGTCGCCTGTGCTGCGCCCCGCCGCCGGCTCGCCGTTGATCACCAGGCTCTGCACGTTGTTGTAGCGGATCACGGTCTGCGGCCCGAACCGGATCGATGCCTCGGCCAGGGCCCGCACCGGCACGAGTTGCCCTTTATCGTTGCGGACGTTCACCCGATAGATGTCGTCGATCGAGAGGCGATCGGCTGCCTCGGCTTGCAGCGTGACCTGCCAGGTGCGGCCAAATAGGTTGAAATCGTTGACGTAAGCGCCGCCGAGTGTGGCCTGTAGGGCGGCGAACAGCTCGCTGATCCCGACCCCGAGCACCTGCGCCTTGTCGCGGTCGATGTTCAGGAAGACGAAGGGCGTGTTGGCGGCATAGGTCGAGAAGACGCGCTGCAGCGCCGGGTCCTCGTTGGCCGCGAGCACCAGCGCGCGCATGACGCCGGCCATCTCGGTCGCCGGGCGGCCTTCCAGGTTCTGCAACTGGTATTCGAAGCCGCCGGCGGTGCCCAGACCGATGATCGGCGGCAGATTGAACGGAATGACCTGGGCGGGCACGTCGGCCGTCTCCCGCAGCACGCCGGCAAGCAAGCCGTTGACCTTCGCGGCGGCCTCTGTGCGGTCCTCGAACGGCTCCAGCGTCACGATAAAGAACGCGCTGTTCGACTGCGCCAGCCCGTTCAGCAGGCTGAAGCCAGTGATCGTGCTCACGTAGCGGATCCCGGGCAGGTGGCCGATCCCGGCCTGCACTTCCTGCACCAGGTCTCGCGTGCGGTTGAGCGAAGCGCCCTCAGGGAGCTTCATTTCGATAAAGAAAGCTCCCTGATCCTCCTGCGGCAAGAAGCCGCTCGGCGTGTAGGCGCCGACGGTGACGATACCGAAGAAGATGACGCCGAGCAGCACCAAGCCAAGCACTGCGACCCGAACGAGGCGAGCGACGATCGCCGCATAGCCGTCGCGCACCCAGTCGATGCTGCGCGACACGCGGCCCATGATGCCGCGCTTTGGTCCTTGATGCGGTCTCAGCATGATGCCGCAGAGCGCCGGCGACAGCGTCAGCGCGTTGATCATCGACAGCAGCATGCCGACGCTGATGGTGACCGCGAACTGGCGGAACAAGGTCCCGGAAATTCCTGGGATGAACGCCAGGGGCACGAATACCGAAAGCAAAACCAGGGTGGTGGCTATGATCGGCGCCGTGATCGTCATCATCGCCCGTTTCGTCGCCTCGGCAGGCGTCAGCTCCGGGTGTTCCGTCAGCGTCTCTTCCACCGCCTCCACGACGATGATCGCGTCATCGACGACGATGCCGATGGCCAGCACCATGGCGAGCAGGGAGATCGTGTTGGCCGAATAGCCCATCGCCAGCAGCACGGCGAAGCTGCCGATCAGGCTGACGGGAACGGCGATCAGCGGGATGATGGTGGCGCGAAGGTTGCCGAGGAACAGGAACACCACGATCACCACCAGCACGAAGGCCTCGATCAACGTCTTGATGACTTCGTGAATGGTCAGTTGGACGAAGACCGTCGTGTCGTAGACGGTCTGATATTCCAAGCCCGCGGGGAAACGCGTGCTCGCCTCGTCCATGGTGCGCTTGATGTTGGCGGCGACCGACATCGCGTTGGCGCCAGGAGCGAGATAAGTGGCGATCAGGATGGCGGGCTTGCCGTTCATCTGCGTCTCGAGGTCGCGGATCGCCGCCCCGAGCTCAAGCCGTGCGACGTCACGCACCCGCAGCACCGAGCCATCCGGATTGGCGCGGATGACGATGTTGCCGAACTCATCCGTGGTCGCGAGCCGGCCGGTGGTGCTGATGTTGAGCTGGAACGAAGCGTCGCCCACTGGCTGGGCGCCGATCCGGCCGACCGGGGCGACGCGGTTTTGCCGCTGGATCGCCGCGATGATGTCACCCGGCGTCAGCCCGAGCGCGGTCAGCCGGTCGGTTTCGAACCAGATCCGCATGGCGTAGTCGAGCGGCCCGAGCATGGTCGCATCGCCGACACCGGGAATGCTTTTGATCGCATCCAAAATGTTGATCGTGGCGTAATTGCTGATGAACAACGGATCTTGCGCCCCGTTGGTGGACCGCAGCGCGATCACCTGCAGCATCGCCGAGGATTTCTTCTTGACCGAGAGACCTTGCTGCTGGACCTCTTCCGGCAGCTTGGACAGCGCGAGCTGCACGCGGTTGTTGACGTTGACCGTGTTCTGGTCCGGGTCGGTCCCGAGGGCGAAGCTGACAAGCAGCGTGTAGCTGCCGTCATTGCCGCTCGTGGATTTCATGTAGATCATTTTGTCCACGCCGACGACCTTGCTCTCGAGCTGCTGGCCGATCGTTTGCTCGACGACTTGGGAGGACGCGCCTGGGAAGCGCGCCGTGACCTCGACCTGGGGCGGGACGATGTCGGGGAATTGCGCGAACGCGATGACCATCAGCGAGATGGCGCCGGCCAGCACGGTGAGGATGGCGATGACGATGGCCAGGCGTGGCCGATCGACGAAGACTTTCGAGATCATGGCGCGTCAGCCGGCCGGCGCGGGGACGGGGCCGCCCGGTATGCTGGCCGCCGGCCTGGGGGCGACGACGCTGCCGGGCCGCGCGCGCTGCGCACCTTCGACGATCACCAAAGTGCCGGGGTCGATCCCGCTCTCGACCACGGACTGTCCGGCCGGGCCGCGTCCGAGCTTGACCCGCTTCTGCTCGACCTTGTTGTCCGCGCCTACCGCCAGCACGAAAGTCCCGGCCTGATCGACCTGCACGGCGGATTCCGGGATGACGACGAGTTGCTGCGGCGACCCTTTCTCCACCGTGATCCCGAGGAATTGCCCGTCTGAGAGCAGGCCATCCGGATTCTCGACCTCGGCCTGGACGAGGGCGGTATCGGTCGATTTGTCGGTCTGCACGTCGACGTAGTTGACACGCCCGACGTGGTCGTAGGTCGAGCCGTCGGGCAAACGGATCTTTACCAGTACCGGGGTCGCGCCCTTGTCCTGGGTTTCGCGCCTGATATCGAGCAGTTGGCGCTGGCTGACCGGGAATGTCACCCGGATCGGATCCTGCCGCACCACGACGGTCAGCGGCGTTGATTCCGGGCTGACCACGTTGCCGCGGGTGATCACGGCGCGCCCGACCCGGCCCTCGATCGGGCTGCTGATTTCGGTGTAGCCGAGCGTGATCAGCGCCTGGCGCAGATCGGCTTGCGCTCCGGCCACAGAAGCCGCTTGCACGCCTTGTTCCGCTAGGCGCTGGTCGAGCGTCGCTTGCGGCAAGGCGTTGGTCTTGACCAGTTCCCGGCCGCGATCGACCTGGAAGGTGGCGAAGTTGAGCGAGGCCTGCGCGCTTTGAACTTTCGCCGCCTTGATGGCGACGTCCGCCTCGAACTGGCTGCGGTCGATGCTGAACAGCTTGTCGCCTTGCTTGACCATCTGCCCTTCCTGGAAGTAGCGGTCACCCAGGAACCCGGTCACGCGGGCGCGGATTTCCACCTTTTCCAGCGCTTCCACGCGCCCGACGAACTCGGCGCTCTCGGCAACTGCCTGCCGCTCGGCGGCCGCGACGACGACGGCGGGCGCTTGCGGCGCAGACTGCGCGGCGGCCTGCTTTTTGTCATCGCAGCCGGCGAGCGTTACGAGCAGCGTCAGCGCAATTGATGCGATCACCATGCGGAATGGCCGCGGTTCCGACGCCGCGCCATACTCACGCCGGAGTGCCAGGCGGACCCTGGCTTGGTCTGGCCGTCGGTCGCGCATGCTGCCTGTTCCTTGTCCCCGCCCCGCCGCCGCGCCCGCTGATCGAAACGGTCCATCGACTACGTTGTAACTTCCTAGCACTAATCCATGATCGCAATGCACATGGATTTTGCAGCGCCGCGGACCGCAATCAGGGCAGAGCGGGCTTCTGCGCCTGCACCGGGCTTGTCGCGAATCGCAGGACGGCCCAGCCGCTCAGTCCGGCAAGCAACGACCCGGCCACGATGCCGATCTTGACCTCGCTTTGCAGCGCCGGATCGTTGGCGAAGGCAAGCAATCCGATAAACAGGCTCATCGTGAAGCCGATCCCGCACAGCAACGACACACCCAGAAGCTGACGCCAGCTCGCGCGTCGCGGCAGATCGGCGAGCCCCAGCCGAATCGCGAGCGAGGCGCTGCCGAACACGCCGACCAGCTTGCCCACAAACAACCCGAGCACGACCCCGAGGGTCAGATGGTCGAACATGGTCTCCGCGGTCAGCCCGCCGAACGAAACCCCGGCATTGGCGAGCCCGAAAATCGGTATCACCAGGAACGCCACCCAGCGATGCAAACCATGCTCCAGCCGATGCAGTGGCGAATGCGGCGCGTCGTCGGGCTGGCCCGGCGCGGGCGCCTCGTCGGGCTGGCCCGGCGCGGACCGCAGCGGAATAGTGAACGCGAGGGCGACCCCGGCAATCGTTGCGTGCACGCCCGAGCGCAAGACGAAAACCCATAGGAAAGCGCCGACGATGAGGTATGGCCAAAGCCGGGTGACGCCCGCCCGGTTCATTGCCATCAGTGCTGCCACTGCGACGACGGCGAGGCCAATATCGAAGTAGGAAATGTTGCTTGAGTAAAACACTGCGATGATGACGATGGCGCCCAGGTCGTCGATGATCGCCAGCGCGGTGAGGAATACCTTGAGCGACGCGGGAACGCGCGGCCCGAGCAGGGACAGCAGCCCGAGCGCGAATGCGATGTCGGTCGCGGCGGGAATGGCCCAGCCGCGCAACGTGTTCGGGTGGCCCCAGTTGAGTGCGGCAAAAATCAGGGCCGGTACGATCATGCCACCGGCCGCGGCGATCCCCGGGAGCGCGCGCCGCGGCCAGGTGGCGAGCTGGCCATCCAAGACCTCGCGCTTGATCTCGAGACCGACCAACAAGAAAAAAATCGCCATCAAGCCGTCATTGATCCAATGCAAGACGTTCAGCGGGCCGATATATGCCTTCAGCACGCTGAGCTGGGCGGGAGCGAGCGGCGAATTGGCGACGATCAGGGCAAAGGCCGCCGCCGCCATCAGGACCAGGCCGCCCGATGACTCATCCTCGAGGAACTCCCGCAGGATCGATCGAGGGCGGCCGCTTTCTTTCGCGTTCGGGGAAGCCATCTTACGTTGCTCTCCTGGCCGGCCGGGTCGCGCATTTCATTCCACAACGGATGCGGCTAAGATCAAGAGAGCGTCGCAGCCGATCGCAGGAGTTCATCATGGCCGATCTCATCGTCATCGCCTACGAGACTGAGGAACGGGCCGAAGCCGCCCGCAAGAAGCTGTTGGAATTGCAGAAGGAATACCTGATCGAGCTTGGCGACGCCGTCGTGGCGGTGCGCCAGGAAGATGGCCATGTGAAGCTCAACCAGCTCGTCAATATGACCGCCGCCGGCGCGGCCTCAGGCGCGATGTGGGGTGGCTTGGCCGGGCTGCTTTTCCTCAATCCGCTGATCGGTGCGGCGGTGGGAGCAGGCGCCGGAGCGCTCGGCGGCCATTTCACCGACATCGGTATCGATGATAATTTCATGAAAGAGGCAGCGGCCTCGCTGACTCCCGGCCAGGCCGCGCTGTGCGTGCTCGTCCGTAAGGTCACCGCCGACAAAGTCCTGCCGGAGATGGCGGCTTTTGGTGGCAAGGTGTTGCGCACCAATCTCACTGCCGAGCAGGAAGGCAAGTTACAGGCTGCGCTCAGCGCCGTCGGCACGCACGGCGCAGCCGGGGGGACGCCTGCATGAGACTGCGTCCGCCGCCGCGCTAACTGTTGTTTCGACCGGCCTGCACGCCGCGATAATACGCGCGTTCCTCGCCTTTCTTGTGCTGGTCGTAGATGTAGCCGCCGCCGGCGCCGACGCCGGCGCCGATCAACGCGCCGAGGCCGGCATTGCCCGCCAAGGCGCCGATCAGCGCTCCGCCCGCGGCGCCACCAACTCCGCCCGTAAGGGTTCGTTGCTGTGTCGACGACAGATCCGCGCAGCCGCCCAAACCGATGACTGTCGCGGTGAACATAGGAATGATGGCTTTGCGCATGGTGTTCCTCTGGGGTTAGCGCCGGCGACGAGCGGGCGTCGGCGACGGCGGGCAGGGGTATTGCGACCCGGCGAAGCGCATCAAGCCGTCGATGGCTTTACTGTCGTTGTATTGCGGATTCGCCTGTCCCCAAGCGACGAAATCACTGCGGGCCTGATCGAGGCTCGGCGCCGGGTCGGGCATGCAGAACAGCCTTTCGTGGCCGGGATCCGCCGCGGCGAGGTCACTATGGTACTGTGCGGCCCCAACAATGAAGCCGTAGCACCAGGCGCGTGCCCTCTCGCCACCCGGGTCGGTTTCGTTGGCCGCACAGAGCGCCACCAAGTCACCGGTGTTGCCGCCTCGGTAGTGCTGATCGGGACTTTGTGCCGCGGCCGGCATTGCCAGGCCAACGGCCGTCATGATCGGCAGCGCGATTGCTGCCACTCGCAAAAAACCCATCATCCTCCCCAATCGATGTGTTGGCGGCAATGTTAGCATCGCACACGTTACGACGCAGCCCGAATAGTATGGCTTCTTCCAACCGGAGGGAAAGGAAACTAACGTCAGTTTTCGTCGGCCAACCCAAGCCGCGCCGAAGCGATCCGCGCACCTGCGGCCAGGGAGCGCAATTTCGCCCAAACCACATCCTCGGCGACCCGGCCCCGCCCGGCGGACGTGTCAAACCCGCAATCCGTGCCCGCCAGCACCCGCGTAGGATTCCCCACCGACCGCGCCACGCCCTCGATCCGCTCCGCGATCACCTCCGGATGCTCGACGAAATTGGTCAGCGGATCGATCACGCCCGCGACCACCACCTGATCATCTGCCAGCCGCAGGTCGGCAAGGCATCGATGCTCGTGCGCATGCCGCGGGTTGGCGAAGGGCAAAACGAAGCCGCCCACTTTCGCGCCCCGTATCGCCGGCAAAATGTCCTGCAACTCCACGTCGCAATCGTGCGGCCCCTCGTAGTTGCCCCAGCAGACATGCATGCGCACCCGATCGCGCGGGATGTTCGCCAGCGCCGCATTGATGGTGTCGACCACCAGCTCGGCAAAGTCCAGGAACTCGGAAAGCGGCCGGTCCTGATAAGTCACGTGCCGCTCCAGCGCCAAATCCGGCGCGTCGATCTGCAGCAGGCAGCCATGCTGCACGATCGCCTCATATTCGACCTGCAATGCCCGCCCCAAGGCGGCAAGATAGGCCGCTTCGGTATCATACCAATTATTGCGCATCGCCGAAGCGACGATGCCAGGGGAGGGGGCGGTCATGAACGGCTCGGCAAACCGTCCCTCGACGTCCATCGCCTTCTGGAAATCCGCGCATTCCTGCTGCACCAGCGCCGGGTCGAGGTAGCGGACCTCGCCGACATTCTCCGGCACCCCGGCGAGGTTGCTGAGCGACCTGCTGGTGTTCTGCGCGGCCATCCAGTCCCGGAACCCCGCATAGCGCGCCACGTCAGCAAACGCCTTGCGGGTCCAGCCTCCGCCAAAGCCGCTCATGCGGTGGCGGACATAGAGGAAAAATGCCTCCCGCTGCTGCTCGCCATTATTGCCGATGTCGATCCCGGCCGCGAGCTGCTGGCGAACCGCGTGCAGCGTCGCTTCCCACCCCAAACGCTCGAGCATGGCCGCGTCCACGCTGCCGCCAGCCGCCCGGCGCACGTAAAGTTCGATGAGGGCGGCGGGCCGCGGCAGGCTGCCGGTATGCGTCGTCAGGATGCGATTTTTGCTGTGCAGCATCGCTCAGGTCAGTGCCGCTTGCTTTTTCAACCCTAGCATCTCGCGCACCTCGCCAGGCTTGGCGACCCGGCCGCCGAGTTCGGTTACGATGCGAACGGCGCGCGCGACCAGCACGGCGTTGCTCGTCGCCAGCTCTCCCCGGCTCAGATGCAGCGAGTCCTCCAGCCCGACGCGGCAATGGCCGCCCAGCAGCCAGGATTGCGCCACCATCGGGAACGCCCAGCGTGCCACCCCGAACGCCGCCCAATGTGCGTCCGCCGGCAGCATCGAGCGCATGTATTGCATGCTCGACGGCGTCGCGACCGCGCCATATTTCACGCCGAGCACGATCTGAAACAGCGCGCGCGGCGCGATCAGCCCGTCTTTCAAAAAATCGTTCGCCAACTGGATGTCGCCGGTGTCGAACACCTCCAGCTCCGGCTTGACCCCGGCCTCCTGCACCCTTTCCGCCATGATGCGCAGATTGCGCGGCGTGTTGATCACGGCCGCGCTCCCGAAAAACATCGTGTTGAAATCGAGCGTGCAAATTTCCGGCCGCAGCGCGAGCACGTGCTCGATCCTGCGCTCCGGCCGCAGGAACAGGGTTCCCGGCCCGGCGACGGACGGATCGTCCTCGCTGGGATTGAAGCGTCCGCCGGGTCCGGTGGTGAGATTGATGATCACGTCCTCCTCGGCGGCGCGCAGCCGTTCCACCACTTCGCGGTAGTGGCCGAGTTCCATGCTTGGGCGCCCATCGGGGTGGCGGACATGGATATGCACGATCGCCGCACCGGCGCGGATCGCCTCGAGGCTGGAATTCGCGATCTGCTCGGGCGTGACCGGAATATGCGGGCTTTGCGCCAGCGTCGACTGGTTGCCGGTGACGGCACAGCTCAAAATGGTCGGATCAGCCATGGTTTCCCCGCTTCGTTATGGCCCACTATAGGGCCGAGGACGAAGCGCGCCCACGGCTGCTTGCCTCGTCACACGCCGGCATCATTATTGCGGGCCGAGGTTTAGCGGTCCCGCTTCGCTTGCGCGACTTTCGTGGCTTTTGACACGCGGCCGATTTCACGCGGGTCCATCCGTACGGTCGGCTGCTTGCTCGTCTTGGCCTTCATCCCGCCGGACGCGGTGCGGCCGGGTCCCGGATGCGGCGCGGCGTTGGCGGTCTTGGCGTCGAGTGCCTTGCGCAGCACCTCCGTCGCTGTCGGCTGGTTGAGCTTGCGCAGTGCCGCCGTCACCCGCTTCAGCGCGGTGACCAGGACCTCCGTCTTGCCCTCCGATCCCAGATTGTCGCCCGCCGCCTTGGCCCCGCGCGGCTCCGCCTTGCCGCGCATCTCCCGCTGCTGCTGGCTGGCGATGCGGCGGGACCGGTCGCGCGCCTCGCGCAGCCGCTTGCCCAAATCCTGTAGCTGCGGCTTCGTCAGCGCGCCCACGATGGGCGGCCGGGTCTGCGCGACCATCTCGCGTTCCGCCATGTTCAACAAACGATCGTCCGGCTCGGCAGACTCACTCATTCCGGCATCTCCTCAGCGACCCAAAGACTAAGAGCAGTAACCCGTTGCGTCTACGGCACGCGTCAGCTCGCCGCGCCCACTTCCTCGCGATACAGCCGGCGCAGCGCCCAGGGTAGGGTCAGCCCCTGCGCAAACACGGTGAATAGGACGACGGCGAGGCAGATCGCCAGCAATTCGCTGCTCCACTGCGTATCGGGCGTCGCGAGCACCATGGCGATCGACACGCCGCCGCGCATCCCCGCCCAAGTGAGCACGGTCACCTGGCGCCCCCGGTTCGGCCAACTCCCGCCAAAGCACGTGACCGGGATGGCGATGCTCAGCAATCGGGCGAGCACCGCAAGCGGGATCGACGCGAGCACCGGGATCCACACCAGGTCGGCGTAGACGATCTCGATCGCCTGCAAGCCGATGAACAGGAACAGGATGGCGTTCAGCACCTCGTGCATCAGCAGCCAGAAGCCGACCACCTCCGCCTGACTTTCGCCGCTGGTGGCCGTCTTGCTGCCGCGGCCGAAGACGAGCCCTGCCGCCACGACCGCGATCGGCCCAGAGACATCGAGCGCGTTCGCCGCGCGGTAAGTCGCCATCACCAGCGCGAGCGAGACGATCAGCACGAGGCCGCTATTGTCCACCCGCCTGAGCAAACCGCGCGCCAGCAGCCCGATTGCCGCGCCAAGCATGGCGCCGCCGCCGCCTTCCTTGACCATGGCGATGGCGACTTGCCCATGGCCGATCAGGCCTTGGGTGCCGCCGGCCAGTTGCAGCGTGATGACGAACAAAACGACGCCGGCGCCGTCATTCAGCAGGCTTTCCCCGGCAATCGCCCCGCGTAGCGCCGATGGCATCCGCACGCGCCGCAGCAGGTCGTCGACCACGACGGCATCGGTTGGCGCCAGGATCGCCCCGATCACCGCGCACCAGCGCAACGGCAGGTCGTAACCCACCAGTTTACAGATGCCATAAAGGCCGAAGCTGAACAGCAAGGTCGAAATGATCACGCTCGCCGTTGCGAGCAACAGGATGATCCACTTATTCGCGCGCAGCTCGGAGAGGTTCACCTGGAAGGTCGCGGCGAACAGCAGCAGCCCGAGCACCGCGCCGAGAAACAGGTTCGGCAAGTCCATCGCGTCGATCGAGTTGCCCAGCCAGGCGCTCAGCGCACCGCCGGTCAGCGGATCGATGGCCAGCACCGCCGCCGCGATGACCAGCGATCCCAGCAGCATTCCGATCGCGGGCGGCAGGCGGACAAAGAGATAATTGCCGCAGCCAATGACCGCCGCCGCCACGAGCACCAAGGTGAGCAGGTCGGAGGACTTCATCGGTGGCCAGCCGGGCGCGCGCGCTCGGTCAGGACGGGCTTACCGGCGCAGCGACTGGAGCGCCCCCTGGCAGCCGGGCGACAACTCTGCAGCATGCTGGCGCAGGCACATCAGCGCCCGGCCGCCACCCGGCTGCACGCCGCCGCAGAACTCCGCGAAGTCGCCGCGGCAGGCTTGGGCCGGGCGCGCGGGCGCTCCGGCCGGCGCAGGCGCGGTCCGCGGCTGCTGCGATGGCTGTTGCTGTCCACCTCCCGAAGCAAGCGCGCCGACCGCCGACTGGCAGGCTTGCGAGAGGGAGTCCATGTGTGAGCGCAGGCATGACAGCGCCGCGCTCCCGCCCGTGGGCACACCGGCGCACATCGATTGATAGTCGCTGGCGCAGGATTGGCGGATGGCGTTGCGCTGCGCGGTCGTCGGCGCCTGTGCCTGCGCCGCGCCGAGCTGGCCAAGCGCAAGCGCCAGCGCGACCGTGATCATCCGTACTGAAATGGCTGGCATCTAGTCCCTCCGGCCCTGCTAGCGGCCATGACGGCCATACGACGTGCGCATCGGCGCTGGCCACTGGCATTAATTGAGTGGATCGGGATTTTCGCATCATTGCCAGGTTTGCCCGGCGCGGGCGGCGCACCGGTCGAACAGGATGAACGTCGTCCCGTAGAACTGGATCAGCGCCTCGGTCAGCGCCGGCAGCACGACGACGTCCTCGGACCCGTTGACCCGGGCGAGCAGCCCGGTGCGCTCGGAGATCTGCAGCATGTTGCGGACGTGCGCCCGCGAAACATAGAAGCGCCGCGCCAACGCCGAGATCGAGATCGGCACCGTCTCGCCTGGCATTCCTTCGCCCGAAAGCTGCCGCAAGGCGAGGCTGCTCATCATCAGCAGCCCGGCATTGCTCTCGGCCAGCTCTTCCAGCAACGGCGCGTGGTCGAGTACTCGAAACCCGGCCAGGAAATATGTGCCCAGCTCGTACAGGAACGCCGTGCGGAACGCGCCTTCTTTCAGCCGGGCCGGCACCAGGGCCGCTTGGGGCAAGGCCGGGGCCATCGCCTCGAACTGCCGCACCCAATGATGACGATGCATTCGCAGCAGCTTTTCGGTGGACACCAGGAGGCGCCGGCGATGATCCTCGGGATCGGCGTGGGTCGCGATATAGCCGCCGAAGCGCATGGCGGCCAGAACCGCGGCGGCCCGCCCGGGGCTGCAGATCCCGGTGCGCCGGCACAAGGCCTGCACCGAGCTCAGGGTCGCGCCGGTCGTTTGCGTGCCCGGCAGCGGCAGCACTTCCAGGTAAAGCACAAAAAGCGTGATCAGGATCCGGCCCCGGTCACACACCAGCTTGTTGAGCAGCGCGTCGCCTTTGTAGTGCTCGATCAGGTCGGTGGCGAAATTGGCGATCGCCGCCGACAGCCCCGGCCGGCTCCGCAACTGCGCAAACTCCGCCTCCGAGATCCAAGGCGAGGGCGCAAACATGCCCTGGACGCGCGACTTCGCGATGCCGGAGCTCGGCGTTTCCGCGCGCGCGATCCGCATGAACGATCCCCTCCGTGCCGACCGCACCAATTTTTGCCACTGTAATTATTTGTCGTACGGCTTCAAGTTCGTTCTCATACTTTATGCAACGCAGCCGGAGTCCCGCTCCGGCCATGTCATCGCCGGAACACGGGCGAACGATTGAAGGAGGCTGAGATGACCAACACGGTGCGCCAAACTTTCCGGCGTTTGGCCCGGCGCGAGGCGCTGCTGTGTGTGCTCCTGCTCACCGCCGGTTGCGCGACGCGGGTCTCCAGCAGCAGCCCGGTCCCGACGCCAGAGGCGGCCAACCTACCGCGGCCGTCGCGCATCCTGGTGACCGATTTCGTGGTTGATCCGGGCGCCGTGGTCCAGGACCAGGGCGTCGGTCCTCGCCTGCAGCGCCAGCTCTCCGGCGGCAGTCCGATGGCGGCGCAGGACGCCATCGCCGGAGACGTCCAATCCGCGATCAGCGACACGGTCGTGGCCGCGTTGAACCGGGCCGGACTGCCAGCCGCCCCGGCTCCAGCCGCCCCGGTCTACCGCCCGGGCGACCTGATCCTGACCGGGCGCGTGACGCGCATCGACGAGGGCAACCGGACCCGCCGCTTGAGCATCGGCTTCGGCGCCGGCAAGAGCATCGTCCAGGCGGTGGCCGAACTCTACGCCGTCGTCCCCGGCGGGCCGCCGGTGTTGTTGCAAACCTATGACGGCTCGGCCGATAGCGGCCGCAAGCCCGGCATGGCCGTCGGCGCCTCGATGGCAGTGGCAAACTCGGCCCCGGCGATGGGCGCACTGTCGGGGATAACAAACATCAGCGGCGAAAGAAACCGCACGCCGGTGGGCAAGGAGGCCGCAAGCTTCGGCAGCCGGCTCGCCAGCAATATCGGGCAGTTTGCCGCCGATCGCGGCTGGATCCCGGCTTCGTCCGTGCCCCCCTGGACGCGGTGAACCTCCGGCTCCTGCTGATCGCGGCGTCGCTGCTCGGCGCCGCGGCAGCCCCTGGGCCGAACGACCCGGCCGTCACCGTCCTGCGGCCCAAGCCGGCCCGCATCACCCGCTACCTCGAGACCACCGGGACGGTGGCCGCCATGCAATCGGTCGACCTGTTCGCCCGCGTTTCCGGGACGCTCGAAAGCATCGGCTACACGGACGGCGCGATCGTGCCGAAGGGCACGACCTTGTTCACCATCGAGCCGCTGCCCTACGAATCCAAGCTGCGCCAGGCGCAGGCCGCCGAGGATCAGCAGCGCGCGCTCAGCGTCCAGGCCGACGCCGAATATTCCCGCCAGGCCAAGCTCGTCACCACCAGTGCAGCCTCGCAATCGACCGTCGACAGCGCGCTCGCCACCCGCGATTCCACCCGCGCCGCACTCCGCCAGGTCCAGGAGGCGACAAAACAGGCGGCGATCACCTATACCTACACCCGCGTCACCGCCCCGTTCGACGGCGTAGTGACCGCGCATCTCGCCTCAGTGGGCGAGCTGGTCGGCTCGAACGGCCCGACCAAGCTCGCCACCATCCTCCAGCTCGACCCGATTTGGGTGAATGCGAGCATTTCGGAAGCCGACGTCACTCGCGCCCGGGCGGCGATGGCCGCCAGGGGCAAGACGCTGCGCGACCTCGGCACCGTGCCCGTCGAGGCGGAGCTAGCTGGCGAAACCGGCTATCCGCACCATGGCACGCTCGACTACGTGGCGCCGATGGTCGACGCGTCGACCGGCACGCTCGCCCTGCGCGGCCGGTTCGACAACGCCAAATACGCGCTGCTGCCCGGCAATTTCGTCAAGCTGCGCATCCCCTTCGCCGCGGATGCCGAAGTGCTGCTGCTGCCCGACGACGCCATCGCCTCCGACCAGGGCACGCCCACCGTGCTCGTCGTCGACGCCGATGGCGCGGTGCACCAACAACCGGTCAGCCTCGGCGGCTCGCTCGACGGTTTCAGGGTTATCGACGGCGGGATCGCTCCGGACGCCCGCGTGGTCGCCTCCACCCTGACCCAGATCGAACCCGGCGCGCATGTCCGCGCGGTCGAGAACCCCAGCCCGAAGCCCTGAGCGCACAAGATGCTCGCGCGCTTCTTCATCGCCCGCCCGGTGCTCGCCAACGTGCTGGCGATCCTCACCGTCCTGCTGGGCCTTTTTGCTCTGGTAAGGCTGCCAGTCGCGCAGTATCCCAACGTCGTGCCGCCGACCGTGCAGGTCACGACCCGCTACCCCGGCGCCAGCCCGTCTGACGTGTTCCGCTCGGTCGCGCTGCCGATCGAACAGCAGGTCAACGGCGTGCAGAGCATGCTCTACATGCAGTCCACCAGCACGGCCGACGGCACCTACACGCTGACCGTCACGTTCGCGATCGGCACCGACCTCGACCAGGCGCAGGTGCTGGTGCAGAACCGGGTGCAGAGCGTGATCGCCTCGCTGCCGCAGGCCGTGCAGGCGCAGGGGGTCACGGTCCAGAAACGTTCGACCGCGATCCTGCAGATCATCGCGCTCACCAGCAGTGATCCACGGCACGACAGCCTGTATCTGAGCAATTACGCGATCATCAACCTGCGCGACGTGCTGACGCGGGTGCCGGGCGTCGGCAGCATCAACGTGTTCGGCGCCGGCCAATATGCGATGCGCGTCTGGCTCGACCCGGAACGGCTGCGCGCCCGCGGGCTGACCGTGCAGGACGTGACCCAGGACCTGCAGCAGCAAAACATGGACGTCACCGCCGGCCAATTGGGCATGTCCCCGGCGCCCGACGACCAGGCGCGGCAATACACGCTCGTCGTCGCCGGCCGCCTCTCCGACGTGAGCGGCTTTGAGAATGTCATCCTCAAAGTCGCGGACGGCGCCGTGACCCGGCTGCGCGATGTCGGCCGGGTCGAGCTCGGCGCCCAGAGTTACGGCCAGGCCTTCACGCTGGATGGCCGCCCCGCGGCCGGACTCGCCGTGTTTCAGTCGCCGGACGCCAACGCGCTCGCCGTCGCGACCGCCATCCGCGCGAGGCTGAATGAACTGCAGCGTGGCTTTCCCGTCGGCGTGACCGCCTCGGTCCCGTTCGATTCCACGGTGTTCGTCAGCGCCTCGGTCGATGAGGTCTATTGGACCCTGATCGAAGCCGCCATCCTCGTCCTGCTCGTGATCATGCTGTTCCTGCAGGATTGGCGGGCCATGCTGGTCCCGGCGACGACGATCCCGGTCACCATCATCGGCGCTTTCGCCGCGATGGCCATCTTCGGCTTCAGCATCAACCTTTCTACGCTTTTCGCGATCGTGCTCGCCGTCGGCATCGTCGTCGACGACGCGATAGTCGTGGTCGAACGCGCGGCCTATCTGCTCGCGCGCGGCCTGGAGCGGCATGAGGCGGCAGCGACCGCGCTGGACGAGCTGTTCGGCCCGATCATCGGCATCACCCTGGTGCTGATGGCGGTGTTCATCCCCGCTTCCTTCCTCGCCGGCCTGTCGGGACGGCTCTACGCGCAATTCGCCTTGGTAATCGCGGCGACGGCGGCGATCAGCGCGGTGAATGCCGCCACGCTCAAGCCAGTGCAGTGCGCAACCTGGTTGCGGGCGCCGCAGGCGGGGCACCGGCCGATGCTCCTGTTCCGCCTTTTCGACCGGGCGCACGGGGCGGTCGAGCGACGCTATGTCGGCGCCGCATCCTGGCTGGCGCACCACGCCGGAATGACCACCGGGGCCGCCCTGGTGCTCATCGCCGCGAGCATCGCCGGCTTCGCCCGCATCCCCACCAGCTTCCTGCCGCTCGAGGACCAGGGCTACTTCCTCGTCATGGTGCAACTGCCGCCCGGCGCCGCGCTCGGCCGCACCGAACAGGTGCTGCAGCGCGTGCAGGAAAAGGCGCGCACGCTCGGCTTCGTGCGCGAGGTGATCGGCATCGCCGGCGTCTCGCCCTTGGACGGCAATGCCTCGCTGTCCAGCAGCGGAGTCGCCTACGTCATGCTGAAGGACTGGTCGCAGCGGCATGGCCCGGATGGCGACTTGCGCTCGCTCTACGATCGGACCAGCGACGCGCTGAGCGGTATCGAGGGCGCCCGCACGCTGGTGATCGTCCCGCCGGCGATCCAGGGTCTCGGCAATGTCGGCGGCTTCACGATGATGGTGGAGATGCGCGACGGCAGCACCGATTTCACCCGGCTGCAGTCCGTCGTGAACAACCTCGTCAACACCGCCGCGAAAGACCCGGCGCTGCAACGGGTCGCCTCGCCTTTCCGCGCCGACGCGCCGCAGGTGCGCCTCGACGTGGACCGCGTGAAGGCGGAATCGCTCGGCGTCTCGGTCGGCGACGTGTTCCGGGCGCTCTCGACCGCGTTCGGCTCGAGCTATGTCGGCCAGATCAACCGCTTCGGCCGCGTGTTCCAGGTCTATGCCCAGGCCGACCAGGATTTCCGGATGACCGCGCGCGCCCTATCGCAGATCGCGGTGCGCGGCGCGGGCGGGGCGATGGTGCCGCTCGACGCGGTGGTGAGCGCGCAACCTTCCGCCGGGCCGGCGCTGATCACCTCGTACAATCTATACCCCGCCGCCACCGTGATCGGCGCACCCGCCGCCGGCCGCTCATCCGGCCGGGCGATGGCGGACATGGAGCGGATCGCCCGCGACGCGCTGCCAGCCGGCACCGGGTTCGACTGGACGGCGATGTCGTACCAGGAGCAAGTGGCCGGCAACCAGATCGTGTTCGCCTTCGGCGCGGCGCTGATCCTGGTCTATCTCGTGCTCGCGGCGCAGTACGAAAGCTGGGTCCTGCCGCTCGCCGTGGTGTTCGGCGTTCCGCTGGCCCTCACCGGGCCGGCGCTGGTGCTGCGCGGGCTCGGCGTCGCGAACAACCTCTACACGCAGATCGGGCTGGTGCTGCTGGTGGCGCTGGCCGCCAAGAACGCCATCCTGATCGTCGAGGTCGCGCGCGAGGAGCGCCGTTTCCGCGGCGTCGACATCGTCAAGGCGGCGGTCGACGCCGCGCGAACGCGATTCCGGCCGATCGTGATGACCTCGCTCGCCTTCGGCCTCGGCGTGCTGCCGCTGATCCTCGCCCACGGCGCCGGCGCCAACGCCCGCCGCTCGATCGGCATCGCCGTCTTCACCGGCATGCTCAGCTCGACCTGTATCGGCACGCTGGTCGTGCCGGCCTTATTCGTCATCATGCAGCGCCTAGGCGAGCGCTTCGGAGAGCGAGTACAGATCCCGCAATCGCCCAGGCCCATCCGCGTGGCGCCTCAGGTGCACGAGGAAACGCAAGCATGAACACAGGAGATACAATATGAGACCCAGGAGAGCGTCGCTTACCGCCGCTTTGTGCTTGAGCATTGGGCTAAGCATCGCCGCAGCTGCCAACGCGGCTCCCCCGCCGCCGAAGCCGGCGATCAGCGAGGAGGCGAGCTCCGCGATCGCCCGCATGGGCAAGTCGCTGGAAGCCAAGGAACTCTCATTCCAAGCACGAACCCTCCGGGTCTATGCCGATGAGGGTGGGGAACTGCTTCACATCGGACACCAGTTCAAAGTCACCGTGCGCCGCCCAGACGGCCTGGCGGTCTTGGGAACCGGCGACGACGGCCCACGCGAGCTGCTATATGACGGCCAGACCGCGACCGTCGCGGTCGATGACGGCAAGCATTACGCCAGCATCCCGGTTCCGAACAATATCGACGACATGATGCGCGTCGTCATGGGCCATTTCGGCGTCGACTTCCCGTTGTCCGACTTCCTGACCCAGGCTCCGGACAAGGCGTTTCTCAGCGGCGTCACCTCCGGCCGCCAGGTCAACACGGTGACGATCGACGGCGTCGCTTGCCGGCACTTGGTCTTCGAGCAGCCGCCGGGGATCGAGCTGGAACTCTGGCTCGAGGACAATGAGCAATCGCTGCCGCGCCGGTTGATCGTGACGTATCGCACGCTGCCGGGTGCGCCGAATTTCGTCGCCGAGCTGTCCGATTGGAACTTCACCGTCCATCCCGCGGACGCGGAATTCAAGTTCGTGCCGCCGCAAGGGGCGGAACAGATGCCGTTCGGTGGCGCAGCCACCCCGATGACAGGAGACAAGCAATGAACCGGCCCGCAACGCTCACTCTCGCTGTATTCCTGGGACTATCAATGACGACACACGCTTTCGGCTGGGGCTCGGTGAGCGGTCCGCGCGGCGGTGCTGCCTATCGGGGTCCCGCGGGCGGGGCCGCGGTTCGCGGTCCAAATGGTGGAGGGGCTGTGCGTGGCCCGTACGGCGCCGGAGCGGCTCGCGGTCCCAACGGCGCGGCGGCGGTGCGCGGGCCGTACGGCGGGGCAGCGGTCCGCGGCCCCTATGGCGGGGCAGCGGTGCGTCCGCCTCCGCCTCGGGGATATGGCGGGGGCGTTTATGTCGGGGGCGTGCGGCCGTGGGTTCGCGCGCCCTATTACGGGGCGGTCGTCGCCGGTGTTGCTCTAGGCGCGGTCATTATTGCCGCCAGACCCCCGCCGGCCCCGGCTCCGGGGTTGTGCTGGTTCTGGTCTAGCCCGGCACAAAACCAAGGTTACTGGGATTACTGCTCATAGGGCGAGCCGAATATCGAACTGGCGCGCCAGCGCCGCCTGACCAGGAGGTGTGACCGTCAGGGCTCTTGTGCCGTCCATGCGGCGCACCCAGCCTTGGCGGAAGCAGCAATCGCACAGGGCGGCACCCACCGCTCCGGCGATATGCGGCAACTGACGTGAGCCGACTATCACGCTCGGGCGTTCAAGCTTTTTGACCAGGAGGGCGGCATGGCCACGGAGACGATCGGGATCGTCGGGCTTGGGCGTATCGGCGGGGCGGTCGCCCGTCACCTGCTCGCCGCCGGCTACGCCGTGACCGGTTGGGCGCGGCGGCCCGAGGCGCTGGGCGATCTCCTCGCGCGGGGCGGCCAAAGCGCGGCCTGCTTGGCCGACCTCGGGCGGGCGTCGGTCGTCATCTCCGTAGTGTTCGACGACGCGGCCACAAGCGACGTGGCGCTCGGACCCAGCGGTCTGGCGGCGGCCATGGCGCCCGGCGCCGTGCACGTGGCCATGGAGACGATTTCGCCGGCGCTGTCACGCGAGTTGGCGCAGGCCCACACCGCGCGCGGGCAGTTCTATCTCTCAGCCCCGGTGTTCGGCCGGCCGGAGGCGGCGGCACGCGGCGAGCTGGCCATCATGTGTTCCGGCGCCGAGGGCGTATATCGCCGGGTCGCCCCGATCCTGGCGCCGGCGGGGGCGACCCGCTGGATAGGGCCAGAGCCGGAGCAGGCAATGCTGGTCAAGCTGATCGGCAACCACGTGATTTTGATCATGGGCGAACTCCTCGGCGAGACGTTCGGCTTCCTGCGTGCGGGCGGGGTACGAGGCGCGGAGACCAAGGCCGCCTTGTTCGACGAGCTCATGCCGCGCATCCTGGCCGGCTACGTCGATCGCATGGTCGAGCCGGCGAGCGGACCGCGGCCGGCCTCTTCGGCCATCGGGCGCAAGGACAACGCGCTGGCGTTGGACGCCGCGCGCTCGCTCGGCGTCGAACTACCGCTGGCGCGGTTCTTGCGCGACCGCCCTAGCGCCACGGCGTGACCGCCTGGCCGCCGAAGATGCGCTCACGCGGCAGCTTGAAGATGAAGTAAGGGTTCAGCATCGGTGGCGCGCCCACCGCGTCGAGCCGCTCCAACTGCTCGCGGCTGAGCTCAACCTCGAGCGAGGCGATGTTCTCCTTGAGCTGCTCCACTCGACTCGCGCCGATCAGCACGGCGGACACGCCGGGCCGTCCCGCCACCCAGGCCAGCGCCACCTGCGTCATCGGCCGGCCGATCTCTCCAGCCACCGAGCGCAGCGTGTCGACCACCTCGAAGTTGCGCTCGGTGAAGAGCATGCCGCCATAGGGGTTATCGCCGTTGAGCCGTCCGTCGCTGCCGCCGCCCGGCGTCTCGCCCGCACGATCGGGCAGGCTGCCGGCCGGTCCGGCCTCGGCGATCTTCTCGCGCCCATACTTGCCGGTGAGGAGGCCGGCGCCGAGCGGGCTCCACGCGGCCAGCCCCATGCCCAGCGCCTGGCCGGCTGGCAGGATGTCGAGCTCCACGCCACGGTCGATTAGCGAGTAGGAGTACTGCAGGCCGACCGGCTCGGGCAGGCCGTGCGCCCGCGCCAGCGCCGCGATCTGCGCGGCGTACCAGGCGGGAGCGTTGGAGAAACCGTAGTAGAGGATGTCTCCCCGCCGGACCGCGTCGGTCAGCGCGCGCAGCACCTCCTCGGGCGGCGTGGTGCGATCCCAGACGTGCGTCCAATACACGTCGATGCAGTCGACGCCGAGGCGGCGGAGCGAGCCCTCGACGCCATCGCGGATGTTGCGGGCGCTGTTGCCGCCGGCGAGTGGCGTGCCCTGGGCGCGCGGGAAGCCGGATTTCGTTGCGATCACCAGCTTGTCGCGCAGCCCGCGTTCGGCGACGAAGCGCCCCAGCATCTCCTCGCTCCGGCCGCCCGAGTAGACGTCGGCGGTGTCGACGAAGTTGCCGCCGGCCTCGACATAGGCGTCGAAGATCGCGCGGGAGGCGTCCTCGTCGGCGCCCCACCGCCCCGCGGCGAAGGTCATCGTGCCGAGCGCCAGCGGGCTCACGGCCAGGCCCGACCGGCCCAGCGTGCGGAAGCTTGTCAGGTCCACTGTTGCATCTCCCAGAGGTGTCCGTCTGAGATAGACCCGGCGCCCGCGCGCAATTAGCTCCCGGCGACCGCAAGGGCTTGTGAAGGATGTGCAGCAATGAGGCGGGGTGAGCTTGAAGACTTGGCAGCGTTTGCGGCAGTGGCCCGCGCCCGCAGCTTCACCCGCGCTGCGTCCGGGCTCGGCCTGTCGCCGTCCGCGCTGAGTCACGCGATGCGCAGCCTGGAGGAGCGGCTGGGCGTGCGTCTGCTTGCGCGCACGACGCGCAGCGTCGCGCCAACCGCTGCGGGCGAGCGGCTGCTGCGCTCGCTCAATCCTGCGCTGGCGGAGGTTGCGCGCGGGCTTTCGGCCCTGGACGACTGGCGCGGCGCCCCGTCCGGTGCGATCCGGCTGACCGCCTTCGTTTATGCGTCGCGCACCATTCTCGCACCCAGGCTGCCGCGCTTCCTGTCCAATCATCCGGATATTTCGGTGGAGGTGATCGTGGACGACCGCCTGGTCGACCTCGTCGCGGGCGGCTTCGACGCTGGCTTGCGACTCGGGGAGGCGGTGGAGCGGGACATGGTGGTGGTCCCAGTCGGCCCGAAGCTCCGCACCGTTGTGGTCGGGACGCCAGGCTACTTCGAAGGCCGTGCGCTCCCCGCGACACCGGCGGAGCTGGAGGCGCACAGCTGCGTCAACTACCGCTTGGTCGGCGGCGGCGGACTCCTGCCCTGGGAGTTCGAGCGGGACGGTCGCGAGCTGAAGATACGCCCGGCCGGCCGGCTCATCGCCAACGAGGAGGCGCTGGCCGGGGCGGCAGTGCGGGGCGGCGCCGGGCTTGGCTACATGATGGAGCACGACGTGGCGGCCGAGATCGCCGACGGCCGGCTCGTGCAGGTGCTGGACGACTGGTGTCCGAGCTATCCCGGCTGCCATCTCTACTATCCAAGCCGCCAGGTGACGCCCGCGCTCCGCGCGCTGATCGACGCCCTACGCTGGACCGGCGGCTGATCGTCAACGCCTGGTCTGCAGGATCAGGCAGCCCCTGCAGGCGATCGGAGGTGCAAAGCGGCCCTAGCCGGACCTACCTCCGTTCTGTCTTAGGAGGGTCGGTGACAGCGCGGCGCGGACCGGCGGACCCTTGGGCTTGGCCTCGATGGGGGCCGAGGAAGCCGCGCTTATCGACGGTGGCCGCGCGGAAATCCTCTATGATTTCGGCCTCCGCGGCACGGCGCCCCAGTTCGGCATCCGCACCGCCCGCGAGGATCTGCTGGGCATCCCGAGCTACATTTAGGCCAAACGTGGCCGGCGCTGCTCCCTGGCGTGGGAAGCGCCCTGGTACAGGCATCGCCCACACGCGTGATCCGGCACGCGATCGGCAGAATTGAGGTGTTCTCGTTGATCCCGCTACCTGGCGGTATCGCGCCGCTTGGACCTCGCACCCATCTGCTGCCGGCGCAACTGGCCGCGGGCGGCGACCTGCATCCCGGGTCGCTCATCCCCGACGGCTTCCGGCCATGCGCGATCCACTACCCCGGCCCGCAGCCGAACAACAGGTGAAGGGATCGGGTCGCAGGCGACCCGCTGTACGCTCACGGTCCGGATCCGGCCGGGAATGGCCCATAGGTCATCTCATACGTCGGACGCGAGCGGCTGTCCTTTCGGGATCGCGTAATTTCCAACCATGACCGCCCCATTCGGTCCGATCTTTACGCTATGCGGCACGCCTGCGGGAACTTGAAACCAATCACCCGCCTTGCACAGTTTGTCTGACTGTCCGTCGATCATCACAAGTTCCTCGCCCTCCAGAATGTAGGTTGATTCGATTC
Source organism: Acetobacteraceae bacterium (assembly GCA_965276815.1). GTDB lineage: Bacteria > Pseudomonadota > Alphaproteobacteria > Acetobacterales > Acetobacteraceae > JAVVHH01. Next base: position 397,508 of record CBDIBE010000010.1, read on the forward strand.
CAGGATGTGTGTGCCGGGCCACCAAGTCGCCGCCAGAAGCCTGCGCCCGCACCATCACTATAACATATCCCTCAACAGGGCCGTCGATCTGTCCCAGTGTCTCGACGTGCGGCATTTTGTCCTCCATCCACGAATGCAACGACAGCAAGCATCAGAAACCGTGTGAACCGTCCCGGGTTTTTCGGAGGTTGGTTTTTCCGAATCACTCCGCTCGCGAACCGCCAAACACGGCTAACTCGCGATGGGGCCCAAATAGAAAGGGCGGCCCCGAAGGACCGCCCCTGCCTGTCAGTTCATCGTGTAGTTCTGGGTGTTAGCAAAGCTGATCCGCGTCGTGTGGCACAGGTCGACGTTGCGGAACGACTCCTTGCCGCCACTGTGATAGGTGACGCGCACATCAAACATGCAGCCCGTCGAGCCCGGATCGACGGTGACCGTACCGCCGCTGCGCAGCACCCGATCGCCCAGGAGATCGGGGCCCCAATCGTCGGATGAAACCGGCGAGACTTGAATGATGTCGATGTTCTGCCCACTGGTGTTCCGAAGATCGAACTTCGCGGGCTCATTGGCGTGGGCGGCGCCGACCGCAACCATGGCGACGAACCCGGCAGTCAGAATGCTCTTCAAGCACATGGTGATCTCTCCGTTCCTTGTCCTCCGCATCAGCGCGGCGACAGAAACGGTTTTGGCGAATTGATCCCAGCGCCAATATGAAACGCTTCACAGCACGGATTGCGAGCGAGCTAGCGTTTTCGCGGCCGACCGCCAGGCTCTGGCTGGTATATCAGACTCAAGCCGCCATCTTGCGACAGCTCTCGGCGCAAGCGCGGCCCGTTCGGGGACAGATCGGAGCCTCGATCATGGCTCCTCTCGCGTCTATCGAGCCCAGTCGAACCAGTCGTAAGCCCAATCTAGCCTTGTGACGATCCGTGCAGCGAGTTCGGACGGGAAGGTCGCGGCCCAGTCGCCAACAACCCCCTTGCGATGGAAAGACCCTTCTTTCGTTTCGCCGGGCTGGCGACCGCCGGTAACAACCGGGAATGCGGCGGCCTCAATGCAAGCAGCCACGATAGCCGGGTCGTCTGAGACGCCCAGGAAACGGCAAAGCCACGCAATAATCGGCTCTGGCGTCTTGAGGAGCTGTTCGTAGGTGAGGATGCGGCAATCCTCGGGCATGCGTCGCATGTAGGTGGCGAAGTTACGGAGGCCTTCCTCGACAGCAGGAAGCGAGGCGTTGACGAACGCAGCCATGGCGTCGCGGCCGCCGGCACCGACCTTGGCTTTGGCCCAGAGGTGCCAGGCAGAGCTGAGGCTATCGCGCGGATCACGAGCCATGCCAATGAAGCGCGCCCGTGGAAATACCCGCTTCAATCTAGGAAACAGAAACACGTTTTCCGGCGTCTTTTCGCCGATGGCGTCGTACATGCGACCGTCGCATTGGCGCTGAAAGGCAAGCAATATAGCGGTGCCAAGCATGATGTCCGCGTCGCCCTCGGTCGGCGGAGGGTAGCCTCTGGCATGACTGAACGTGGTCGCATTCTTCGCATCGATGGCCCGGCGACGAGCAAGGATGAGGTTATCCAGCGGGCGGGCGAGTTCCTGCTGAAACAAGGCTTCGCCGCGACAACTGATCGCCGGATGAAGATCAAGCAGTTCCTGCACCCAGGTCGTGCCTGAGCGGGGTGCCCCGCCGATGAAGAAAAGCTGGCGGTTGGCGATCTCGGCAAGTTGCCTATGGCGGTCGAGCCAGAGGCCGCCGGGATCGATCGGGTCAGGCATGGTCAAAGCTCCCCACCATTGCGCCTGCCGCGATCCGGCAGATCAGACCGCTGGTCGCGTTAGTTTGCAGTGCGCCGCGCCGCGTAGGCAGTGCGCGCCGCGTCGATCCGTGTGGAGTTGGCCACCATCCAGTCGGCCAGCGCCTGCACTGGGTGGCGGAGCTCACGCCCGAGTTCGGTCAGCGCATACTCAACCTGCGGCGGCGCGACCGGGGTTACCGTGCGGGTGACGAAGCCGTTCTCCTCCAGCTCGCGTAGGGTCGAAGCCAGCATCTTCTGGCTAACCTCGCCGACGTCGCGCTTCAGCGCGTTGAACCGGCGTGGGCCGGGTCCGAGCGCGCGCACGACCAGGAGCGTCCATTTATCGCTGATGCGGGCCAGCATGCGGCTGATGTGCTCGCACACCGCGGTATCGTGATGGTCACCTGGTTTCTCCAACGTGCCTTCTTGAGGTTCCAACACGGCCTCCCCAAACTGGTTTCAGTTCGTAACCAGCATACAGGAGGATACCATGCAGACAAAGCCCCGCATTGCCATCATTATTGGCTCCACTCGGCCGACCCGCTTCGCCGACAAACCGGCGCAATGGGTGCTGCAGCAGGCCCAGGCGCGCGGCGACATCGACGTCGAGCTGATAGACCTGCGCGATCACCCACTGCCGTTCTTCGACGAGGTGGCGTCGAACATGTGGGTGCCGAGCCAGAACCCGGAGGCGCTGCGCTGGCAGGAGACGATCGCGCGGTTCGACGGCTTTATCTTCGTGGTCGCCGAGTACAACCATTCAATCACGGGCGCCCTGAAGAATGCGCTGGATCAGGCTTACAAGGAATGGGTACGCAAGCCGTTTACCGCCATCGGCTATGGTTCCATGGGCGCTGCACGGGCAATCGAGCACCTGCGCCTGATCGGCATCGAACTGCAGATGGTTTCGACTCACGGCGCGATTCACATCGGCGGCGTGGACTTCTTCACGGTTTTCCCGATGGGCAGCAACAAACCCATCGAGGAGATCGAGGCGAACCTGTTGCCTTCGGCCAAGACCGCGCTCGATGAACTGGTCTGGTGGGCGAGAGCCACGATGGCGGCGAAGGCCGCCGCGGTCAAAATATCGTGAGGGGTTTCGCCGCCGATGTGAGACAGCGGGGCAAGAATGTGGTAATGTATCATCTATAAAACAACAACGGGCCGGGGCCTTGATGTGGACGCAGAATTTCGCGGTGAACAAGTTTCATAAACTCAGGCCTGTCTCGCTTCGCCGGCGGACGGCGCCGGCTCTGAAAACTGGCGCGGTTGCCGCACTCGCCATGCTGCTCGCAGCGCCGTGCCATGCGCAGAAGGTTTCGCCGCTTGGACTGATCCCAAATCAGTCGCTCCAGCCGCAACCCGCGCCGCAAGGCCCCGTGCCGGAGCCGGGAATGGCCCAGCCACAGCCGGAGTTCGGGCAGACGCAGGGTGGAGATGGGCAGCCGCAAGAGCCGCAACCGCAACCGCAACCGAGCTACGGTTTCAACGCGCCGTCTCCACAACCTGGAACGGAACCGGCGCGGCCAAACTACGCGGACGAGCTCACCGATTTCGGCGTACCCCCGCAATCGACACTGCAGGCCAATGTCGGGTCGCCGACGCCGACAACCATTCCGGGCGGCCACGTGATCACGACCAATGAAGTGCGGCAGGCCGTCGGATCGAATGTCCTCGTCATCGACGTGTTGGACACGCCGCAACATCCAACGCTTCCGGGCGCAATCTTGCTGCCGGGCGCCGGCAGTCCCGGCAGCTTCGACGACATGACGCAGCAGCGCCTGTGGACGAGGCTGAGTCAGCTCACCGATCGGCAGCCCAATCGTCCGCTCGTGTTCCTCTGCTCGGGGTCGCGCTGCTGGGAATCGTATAATGCGGCGCTGCGCGCCATCAGCATGGGCTTCAAAATGGTGATGTGGTATCGCGGCGGCCTCGGCGCCTGGACGGCATCGGGCGGCCCGATGACGGGGGCGCCTTCGCAGGGCGCATTCTCACAGCAGGGCCGCATCGGCTTCGGCCAGTAAAGACGTTCGGGCCGCAGCGAACGGCGTCACCCGGCGACGATGCTGACCGACCAACGCCTGCGCTCCGGTGTCGGCCATTGGCGGACCGACGTCGCTTCTCATGATGATCGCTGAAATCACGAGGACAGCTCGCTTATTTGCCCTCAAACTTGGAGTATTAGCTGAGCCTGAGGGTACAGACGAGATTAGCCCATTCATCGCTCATACTGGTCGGTTGTGTATGGATGATTGTATATCTTGAGGTGCCCATGACGAAACCGTCCGGCAAATAGAGCGAGTCAATCAACGTCCGCCCGTCGCCCATGTTCCTGCAAGGAACCTTCACCGTGCTAGGTGGGCAGATCTGGGCCATCGCGGCGGATGCCGATACTACGAGCGCCAGCGCGGCGCCCCAGGCGATCTCCCTCAACATCGTCATCTCCTCTCAGCTTACGGAGTGACCGGTTCCATACCCTTCGCGCGCAGGACCCGCACGCCTTCGGGCCCGGCCAGAAAGTGCAGGAACGTCGCGGCGTCGCCAGGGTCATGGGCGTTCGCAGCGACATCGCCGGCATAGCTTGTATAGTTCTGCAACTCGGACGGCAGCGGCCCGACATAGGCGATGCCAGGCACCGGGAGTAGCTCGCTGATCTGGTGGATGCCGATTGCGGCCGTGCCGTCGGCCACCGTCTGGCCGACCAAGCCGCCTTCCACCAACACCAACTTCTTGGCGACGGTGTCGGCGATGCCCAGCCGACGCAGCATCTCGGCCACATAGACCCCGCTGGAGCCGCCCGCCGCCGGGTCGAGATAGGCGATCGACTTGGCTTCCAGGAGCGTCTTCTGCAACGCAGCTTTCGTTCCGATATCCGGGAGTGGTGCGCCCGCCTTGACCGCGACGCCGATGCCGACCCGAGCGAGATCGACGCGGCTACCAGGAACGAGGTGTCCCTTTCCGGTCAGTTCGTCGATCGCTGCCGGCGTCAGCACCAGCAGGTCGAAAGCCTCCCCAGTATCGACCCGGCGGACGAGTGCGCCGACCGTGTCATTGTCGACGACGACGTGCGCGCCCGGTTGCGCCGCTTCAAAGCCCGGCGCCAGCGCCATGACCACCTGCTTGAACGCACCAGCCGTCAACACTTTGATTGTCGCCGCAGCCGCCAATTGCGACCCCGACAGCATCGTCCCCAGCCCAAGGCAGGTGACTAGAAACGTCCGGCGGCAAAAGATCGTCATGCCGTTCCATTTACCAGAAGCGGCGCTAAAGACCCAGGTCCGACAGGCCGGGATGTCCGTCCGGCCGCTTCTGGCTGCGATCCCAGTGGAACTTGCGGTCGGCTTCCTTGATCGGGAGATCGTTGATGGACGCGTGGCGAAGCCGCATGAGGCCGCTCTCGTCGAACTCCCAGTTTTCGTTGCCGTAAGCGCGGAACCAGTTGCTGGAATCGTCGCGATACTCGTAGGCAAACCGGACCGCGATGCGGTTGCCGGTGAACGCCCAAAGCTCCTTGATCAACCGGTAATCGAGCTCGCGCGACCATTTCCGGGTGAGGAAGGCGACGATCTCCTCTCGCCCGTGAATGAACTCGCTGCGATTGCGCCATGTACTGTCGGACGTGTACGCGAGCGACACCTTGGCCGGGTCGCAGCTATTCCAGCCATTCTCCGCACCCCGCACCTTCATAGTGGCAGTCTCGTGCGTGAAGGGTGGCAGCGGCGGACGTTGATCTGACATTGTTAGCTTCCTCTAGCGTTGCTGCTCTCTGCGCATCGCCGCTCAAGCTGCCTCGGCGAGGGGACCGGCCGGTTTCAGCCGCTCCAGACTTCCGCGACCTCCGGGTCTGAACGCAGGTCCTTGAGCAGGAAATCCAGCACGGCGCGAGTCCTGGGCGCAAGGTTGCGCTGCGACGGGTAGATCGCGTGCATGGGCAGCGGCGATGGCTTCCAGTCCCGCAGCACCGTCCGCACCGTCCCCTCCTGCAGCTCGCGCCGCACCAGCCATGCGGATATCATGCCGAGTCCCAGGCCGGTCAGCACCGCCTCTCGCCCGGCCTCTGGACTGTCGGTGCTGAAGCGCCCCTCGACGGACACCTCGACCATGCCCTCGGGACCCCCCAGCGTCCATATGCCGCGCCGGGCGGATCGGTCGTCGAGCACGCATTCGTGCCGAGCTAGGTCGGATGGATGCAGCGGCTCAGGGTTGTCGGCCAGATACGCCGCCGATCCCACGATCAACCGCGAAATCAAGCCGATCTGGCGCGCGACGTAGGACGCGTCCGCCGCCAGTTCGCCAATCCGGATCGCGATGTCGACGCCGTTATGCACCAAGTCCATCGAAGGGTCGTCGAGCACCAGATCGATCGACAGGCCGGGATGGCGCTCCAGCAGCAGATGCAGGCGCGGCACGATCAGCGCGCGTCCGAACACGGGCGGCGTGCTGACCCGGACCAGGCCGGCGATCCCGCCATGGCGACGCCCCACCGCACCCTCGGCACGCTCGACGGCTTGTAGGGCCGACCGCGCGGGCTCCAGGAAATCGCGCCCATCTTCGGTCAGCGCCACGTTGCGGGTCGTCCGTTGCACCAGCCGGGCCCCGAGATGCGCCTCCAGGGCGGCCACCTGGCGCGAAATCGCCGGCTGCGTCAGCCCCATTTCGCGCGCCACCGCCGAGAATGAGCCGGTCTCGGCCACGCGGACGAACGCCTGAAACGCCGCAAGCAAGTCCATGCCTCGTCGCTCGCAATGCCGGGGGTCATACCTGTGCGCATATATCATAGCTTCGGCGCCGCCGTTCAGCCAGCGCCCACGCAGGCCCATAAACAGTATCGTGCTGACGCCGCCGAGTAAGGCACCGCAGCGAACGACCAAACGAGGACTATGATGCAACAGCAACCTATTCACGGCGCGATCAGCACGGCGGCATTGATCCGTAGCGTGGACAACCCGGCAAGCGAGGAGAAGATGAGCGTGCACGACCTCGTCGTGGTCGTTGAGCAAGTGGCGCTGGCGCTCGGCGTGTGCGGGCTCGTGCACCTCGTCATGTAGAGGCGGACGCGATACGGGACGGTCAACCCTCCTCTGGGTCGCCGCGTGGCCGAGACCGCCACTAAATTGGCGGTATAAGTGGCCTCGCCCCAAGGAGGTCAACGAATCATGGCGGATTTCGGTGCCGAGCGGGCCAGGGATGGCGTCATCCTGGTCGCGCGCTGCCTGCTAGTTATCATCTACATCGTGTTCGGCTGGGCCAAGCTCTCCGATTATGCGGCGACGGCTGCCTACATGGCGCAGGCCGGCGCGCCGATACCTCCGGTCGCCGCCATCGTCGCGATCGTGGTCGAGGTTTTCGGCGCGCTGGCGGTCGCCGTTGGCGTCTGGACGCGTCCGCTGGCCCTCCTGCTGACGCTCTACACATTCGCAACCGCGCTGATTGGCCATCGGTTCTGGGCGATGGAGGGCGCCGCCCGTTACGGCAACGCGATCAACTTCTACAAGAACGTCAGCATGATGGGCGGCTTTCTCCTCCTCTATGTTACCGGGGCGGGCAGGTACTCGGTCGACGCCAGGCTCGGCCGGTCGGAGCCGAAATTGCGACGCTGACCCTGCACCTCGACCCGGCTGGAAAGGCAAGCGGACCTGGCCTATTGCGCACCAGCACATCGAGAGCGAGGTAAGATCGTGGACCTTCCGTCAGTCCTGGTGAGCGAGGCGCCGTTCAGCCCAGAAGAGGCCAGGGTCGTCCTGCTCGAAGGCATCTCCGACCGCGCCGTCGGGCTGTTCTCGGCCGCGGGCTACGGGCAGGTCGAGCGCCATCCCAAGGCGCTCGAAGGTCAAGCCCTGCGCGACGCCGTCCACGGCGCCCACATCCTCGGCATCCGTAGCCGGACGCAGCTGACCCAGGAGGTGTTCGGCGCCGCGGGACCGCTGATGGCCGTCGGCTGCTTCTGCATCGGCACCGACCAGGTGGACCTGCGTGCGGCGCGGGCGCGAGGCATCCCGGTGTTCAACGCGCCGTTCAGCAACACCCGCAGCGTCGCCGAGCTGACGATCGGCGAGATCGTCATGCTGCTGCGCCGCGTGCTGCCGCGCTCGGAGCAGGCGCATCGGGGCGGCTGGGACAAGTCGTCCAGTGGCAGCTTCGAGGTGCGCGGCAAGGTGCTCGGCATCGTCGGCTACGGCAATATCGGCAGTCAGCTCTCGACCTTGGCCGAGGCGATGGGCATGTATGTGCTCTACTACGACCGTGCCGACAAGCTGCGCCATGGCAACACCGAGACGGTGCCGACCCTGGAGGAGCTGCTGGCAAGGAGCGACGTGGTGACCCTGCACGTGCCGGACACGCCGAGCACGCGCGGGATGATCGGGGCGGCCGAGATCGGCCGGATGAAGCGTGGCGCCTATCTGATCAACAACGCCCGCGGCAGCGTGCTCGACCTCGACGCGGTGGCCGAGGCGCTGCGAACCGGCCAGCTCGCCGGGGCGGCGGTGGATGTGTTCCCGGTCGAACCGGGCTCGGCCGGCGAGGCGTTCAGCACCCCGCTGCAGGGGGTGGACAACGTCATCCTGACCCCGCATGTCGGCGGCTCGACGGTCGAGGCGCAGGAACGGATCGGCGAGGAGGTCGCGCGCAAGCTGCTCGGCTTCCTCAACGAGGGATCGACGAGCGGGGCGGTCAACTTCCCACAGGTAGACCAGCCGCGCGTGGCCCAGCATGCGCGGTTCCTGCACGTACACCGGAACGTGCCCGGCGTGCTCGGTCACATCAACGCAGTGTTCAGCGCGCGCGGACTGAACGTGGCCGCCCAGTTCCTGCAGACCGAGGGCGACATGGGCTATGTGGTGATCGACGCCGAGCGCCGCGACAAGCAGGATGACGTGCTCGCCGCGCTCTGCGAAATCGAGGGCACGATCCGGGTGCGGGTGATGGGTGGTTGAGTTTAACGTGCGTCGCGAGCGCCGATATGAGTTGATTGAGGGAATTGGAGGATCGGATAGCGACAATGGCCAGTGGTTGGGCCCCTGACGGGGCGGTCCAGGAGCAAATCGACGATACGGTCACGGACGGCGTGCTGCGGGCGCGGGCGCGTATGCCGACGGGTGCAGGCGGGGACCATTGTCTGGAATGCGGCGACGAAATCCCCGAGGCGCGCCGCCGCGCCGTGCCCGGAGTGCGGCTATGCGTGACCTGTCAGTCGGAGCTTGATCGCCGCCCGGTTCACATCGGCTTTAACCGCAGGGGCGGCAAAGACAGCCAGCTCAAATAGCGGTCGCTGGACCAAGTTCAGCACCTATCGGGCGCGGCGCAGGAGGATCGCGCCGGAGCTGTGCACTTCTATAGACCAACCACGCGGCACTACCGTCGTAGAGTCGACCTGGGTCAGGATCATTGGACCATCCGCCTCGAACCCGGCCGGCAAGGCCGGGCGTGCCACCACCGGCGTTGCGGCCGATCCAGAACGAAAATGGACGACCGTCTCGCTCATCTCGGGCGTTTCGCCGCCCGCCGGCAGCTGTGCCGGCGCCCCCGCGGGAAAGCGGCCCGACGCCTCGACCCGCAACGTCACCAGCTCGATCGGGGCGCCCAAAGTGAAGCCGTACAGCGCCTGGTGCGCAGCGGCGAAATCAAGGCACAGCGCTTCGGGATCCGCCGTCCAGTCGACGGCAAGCTCGCTGCCTTGCCCGGCATAGCGCATGAGCGCGACCGTCTCGATCCGCCGGTCCGCCTCCGGCACGCGCTCGGCGTCGAGCCACGCCTGCGCTTCCGCGCGCAGCGCCTCCACGGCTTGCGTCGCGGCGGCCGGGTCCGGCACGTCGGCGCGGGCGAGCGTGCGGCTGAACTCCGAGCGCAGATCGGCGCCCAGCAGACCCTCGGCGCAGAGCACGCCGGGGGCGGGCGGGATGAGTACGGTGGTGATGCCGAGCAACCCGGCCAAGGCGCAACCGTGCAACGGCCCGGCGCCGCCGAACGGCACGAGGGTGAATTCGCGCGGGTCGAAGCCGCGCTCGACCGAGACGACGCGGATGGCGCCCACCATGTTGTTGTCGGCGATCGCCAGGATGCCGCGTGCGGCGTCCAGCAGGTCGAGCCCGAGCGGCACCGCCACGCGCTCCTGTACCGCAAGCTCCGCGAGCGCCCGGTCGAGGCTCATGCGCCCGCCGAGCAGCCCGGTGGGCAAGTGGCCGAGCACGACATGCGCATCGGTCACCGTCGCCGCCACGCCGCCGGCGCCATAGCAGGCCGGACCCGGCGCCGCGCCGGCACTGGCCGGCCCGACCGTCAGCGCGCCATCGGCGACCGCGGCGGTCGAGCCGCCGCCCGCGCCCACCGTCACCATATCCACCATCGGCAGCGGCAGCGGCCACTCGCCGACCTTGCCGCGCTGGGTCAGGCCGATCCGCCCATCCTTGACGAGGCAAATGTCGGCGCTGGTGCCGCCGATATCGACCGTGATGATGTCGGCGATCCCGCAAGCCGCCGCCACGTCGCGCGCGCCGACCACGCCGGCCGCCGGGCCGGACAGCACAGTCACCGCCGGCGCCCGGCGGATCGTCGCCGCCCCGGCCACGCCGCCATTCGACTGCATCAGCAGCAGCGGTGCGGCGATCCCCGCCGCCTGCAGCCGCTCCTCGAGCCGCGTCACATACCCCGACACCGCCGGCATGACGCCCGCGTTCAGTATCGCGGCCAGCGAGCGCTCGTATTCCCGCACCACCGGTAGCACGTCGACCGAGGCGGTGACGGCCACCCCCGGGAGGGCGGCGCGCAGGATCTCGGCGACGCGCCGTTCGTGGTCGGGCTGCGCGAAGCTGTGCAGCAGGCAGATCGCGACCGCGCTGACGCCGAGACGCCGGCAAGCCTCCGCGGCTTCGGCGACGCTGGCCTCGTCAAGCGGCGTCAGCACGGTGCCGCCGGGCCCGACGCGCTCGACCACTTCCAGCACGTGCGAGGCCGGAACTGGGCGGCGCGGCTTGATCCAGGCATATAGGTTGGCCTGGCGTGGAATGTCCTGCCGCCCGATATCGAGCACGTGGCGGAACCCGGCGGTCGTGATCAGGGCCGACGGCGCACACTTGCCCTCGAGGATCAGGTTGGTGGCGACCGTCGTGCCGTGCAGCACGCGGCCGATCGCGCCGGCGTCGGCGCCGGCTTCATTGAGCGCGAGCCGAACCCCGGCGAGAAAGGCGAGGCTCGGATCGGCGGGATTGCTCGGCGTCTTGGCGCGCCAGGCCCGTCCCGTGGCCGGGTCCTGCAAGGTGACGTCGGTGAAGGTGCCACCGATATCGACCGCGACGGACAGATTAGACGAAAGCATCGACGTATCCGGCGCGGTGGAAGGCGCGTGCGTCGGGGCGTTCGAGCCGGCGCGCTCGGGTCGCCGCGTCGTCGAGCGCCCCTTCGGAGATCACAACGCCGTAGTCGCGCGCGGCGGCCTCGACGGAAACGTAACCGTCCAGCACGTCGCGCAGCACGAGCGAGGGCGGACGGTCGAAGGGATGCCCGCGCCCGCCGCCGCCGCCGGTCTCGATGCGCAGAATGTCGCCTTTGCGCAGCGTATTGCGATCGGAGAGCGGCGGCAGCACGCGCTCATTGATCCGGCCGGGGTTGACCACCGCGCGCCCGACGCCGGCGCTCATACCGCCCGCCACGCCCCAGGGCGGATTGCGCACGCCGTCGATCCGCACGGCGAGCATGGAATCCTCGGCGAGAACCTCGTATTCGCGCACGATGCCGCAGCCGCCGCGGAACGTGCCGGGGCCGCCGCTGTCGCGATGCACGCCGTAGGTGATCAGCCGAACGGGATAGAAAAGTTCCAGGAACTCGACCGGGTAGTTCTCCTGCGCGACGAAATAGACCGCGTCGATGCCATCCGCGGTCGGACGCGCGCCGTAACCGACGCCGATGCCGTCCGACATCAGGAAGTGCTTGCCGCCGGCGGTGCCGCTGAGCAGAATGATCACGTACGCGGAATGCGCGGCATTGCCCGGCGTTCCCGCAACATTGATCAGGCCGTTCAGCGCCGACAGCACGCGCATCATGGTCAGTCCGCGCATGCCGAGCGGCGCCGGGAAGCGCGGGCGCAGCAGCGAGCCTTCGCGCAGCCGCACTTCGTCAAGCGAGCGCGGACCGCCCGCGTTGCAAACTTGCGCCGGGTCGCCGCCGAGGAAGGTGAGGCCGAGCGCCATGCCGGGAACGTCGCGGTTCATCAGGAAGTTGACCGGGCCGCGGGACTGGTCGTCGGTGTCGCTGGCATCGAAGATGAAGCGGTCGTCTTCGGTGCGGGTCAGCGCGAAGCGGATCGACAGCGTGCCGCTGCCGTGGCCGTCGCCGTCGATCGCGTCGGTGAATCGGTGCGTGCCGACGGGGAACGTCTCGCGCAGCCGGCGGCGCACCAGCGCCTCGGTGCGCGCGAGCAGTTGCGCGAGCGCGTCGGCGACGACGGTAGGCCCGAAGCGGGAGAGGATCTCGCCCATGCGCCGCACGCCCAGCTCGACCGAGGCCATCAGCGCCCGCGTGTCGCCGCGGCAGGTCTCCGGGTAGCGGGAATTGCGGTAGAAGATGTCGAGCGCGGCCTCATTGGTGCGGCCCGCCTCGATCAGCTTGGTGGGCGGGATGATGATGCCTTCCTGGAAAATGTCGGTGGCGTCGGGGCTGATCGAGCCCGGCCTGATGCCGCCGACATCGGAGAAGTGCGCCCACCCCATGACGAAGGCACAGCGGCGCCCTTCGTGGAACACCGGCGCGAGGAACACCTGATCGTTGGAGTGCGACACGGCGCCGCGCGAGCCGTAACAATCGCTGTACCAATAAAGATCGCCCGGCTGGATCTGCTCGATCGGGAATTTCTCGAACACCGGGCTGCAAATGTCGCCAAAGATCGGCACGTTCGACCCGACCGCCATCACGCCGTCAGCGTCGAACAGCGACGTATAGAAATCTTTCTTCTCGCGGATGAAGGCGGAGATCGCGGTGCGTTCGAGCAGCGCTTCCATCTCCGCCTGCGCCGCGCGGATCGCGCCGCGGATGATCTCGAGCGACACGGGATCGCAAGTCGGCATCATTCGTCTCCTTTGTGGCAGGCGACCCGGCGGGCGCTGCCGATCGGGCGCAGCAGCGGCACTTCACAGCCGCAGCGGTCGAAAACATCGGGGCAGCGGTCGCGGAACGCGCAGCCTTCGTCGCCGGGCGGGGCATCAGCCAGCGAACCGCGGATGGGCAGGGGGGAGCGGTCCTGAGCGACCCACGGCACCGGAACGGCGGCGATCAGCGCCCGCGTGTAGGGATGCGCCGGCCGCGCGATCACGTCGTCGGTCGGCCCCTCCTCGACAATCGCGCCGCGGTACATGACCAGCGTTCGAGTACACACGTAGCGGATCAGCGCCAGGTCGTGACTGATGTAGATCGCGGCGAGACCGAGCGCGTCGCGCGCCTCGCGCATCAGATTCAGCACGCCGGCGCGGACAGAGACGTCGAGCATCGAGACCGGCTCGTCGGCGACGATCAGCCGGGGATGCGGGATGAGCGCCCGGGCGAGCACGACGCGTTGCAGCTGGCCGCCGGAGAGTTCGTGCGGCCGGCGCGCGAGCCAGGCCTCCGCCGGGGTGAGCCGTACGCGCCGCATCACCTCGGCGATGCGGGTCTCGTGCTCGGCGCGAGGAATCCCGAAATTACGCAGCGGTTCGCGAAGCGTGCGTTCGACGGTGAAGCGCGGGTTCAGCGCGTCGAACGGGTTCTGGAACACGAGCTGGGCATGACTGCGGAAAGCGCGCAACGCCCGGCCGGTCAAACCGGTGACGTCGCTGCCTTCAAAGCTGATGCGGCCGCCGCTCGGCTCCTCAAGCCGCAGCAGCATGCGCGCCGTGGTCGTCTTGCCGCAGCCGGACTCGCCGACGATGCCGACCGCCTCGCCGGCGGCAACGGCAAAGCTCACGCCGCGCACCGCGTGCACAACCCGCCCATGCGCTCGGAAGGTCTTGGAGAGATTCTCCGCGGCGATCACCGCGCTCATGCCGCCCAAGTCGCCGGCTCCGCGGCAAGCACCCGCAAGGGCGCGGCCTCGCCGGCACGCCAACACGCGACATCGTGGTCCCCATGCGCTTCGAGCGGTGGCGACTCCTCCGTGCAGCGTGCCACGCGGAATGGGCATCGCGGCGCAAAGCGGCAGCCCGGTGGCGGCTCCCGCAGCGACGGCGGCGACCCCTCGATCGGCACCAGGGCCGAAACCTCCCCGTGCACGTCCGGAAAGGCGTGCATCAGCCCCATCGTGTACGGGTGCAGCGGGCGCTCCAGCACCGCCTCGGCCGGGCCGGATTCGACGATGCGCCCGGCATACATCACGGCGACCCGGTCGCACGCATAGGCCACCACGGCAATGTCATGGGTGACGAGCAGCAGCGCGAGGCCTAGCCGCGCCTGCAGCTCGCGCAGCACGTCGAGCACCTGGCGCTGCACGATCACGTCGAGCGCCGTCACCGGCTCGTCGGCGATCACCAGCGGCGGCTCAAGCGCGAGCGCCAGCGCGATCGAGGCGCGCTGACGCATGCCGCCGCTGAACTGGTGCGGATAGTCGTCGAGCCGCGCCGGGTCGAGCCCGACCATGCGGAACAGCGCCGCCGCCCGCTCCTGCGCCGCTGCCGTCCGCAGTCCGCCGCGCTCGCGCAGCACTTCCAGCATCTGCGTGCGCAATCGCTGCACCGGGTCGAGTGCGTTCATCGCGGTCTGCGGCACGAACGCCATGCGTCGCCACCGCAATGCCCGGCGCCCGGCGGCCGGCATCGTCGTCAGCTCGGTGCCTTCGAAGCGCACGTCGCCGCCAGCAATGCGCGCCGCACCCGGCAACACGCCCATCACGGCCCGCGCCAGCGTCGATTTGCCGCAGCCGCTCTCGCCGACCAGGCCGACGATCGCACCCGCCGGGATGTCGAGCGTTGCGCCGTCAACGGCGCGCACCGGCCCCGCACCGGTCCGATACTCGACCACAAGCTCGCGCACTGAGAGCAGCGTCACGGGTCCGCCAGCTTCGGGAACAACAGCCGCTCCGAGCCGCGTGACAGCAGGAACCCGGCCAGCACCATCAGCACGATCGCGATCCCCGGCGGTGCGAACCAGTTCCAGGCGCCGCGGCCGAGCGCCTGGCTGGCATAAGCATCCTGCAGCATCATGCCCCAGCTCACCGCATCCGGATCCCCGAACCCGAGGAAGCTCGCCGACGCCTCCGCCAGGATCGCCCAACCGATCGCGATCGAGCCATACAGCCCGGCCAGCGGCAAAACCTGTGGCAGGATATGCACAAAAATGATCCGCGCCGTCGAGCACCCGGTCATAACAGCCGCTTCGACCCAGGCCCGTTCGCGCAGGCTCAGCACCTGGCTACGGATCACCCGCGATGTGTTGGGCCAGAGTAGCAGCGCCACGGCGACGATCACCGTTCGCGTTCCGGCATGGCTGAGTGCGGCGATCACGATCATCGCCGGCAGGAACGGCAATCCGAGGACGATGTCGGTCACCCGGCCGATCAGCCGGTCCACCCAGCCGCCAAGATAGCCCGCGAGCAGCCCCAAGACGGTGCCGATCACCACCACCGCGACCGCCGCCGTCAACCCCACTTCGAGCGCCGAGCGCGCCCCGAAGATGAGCTGGCTCAACACGTCGCGCCCGCTCGCGGTCGTCCCCAGCCAGTGCTCCGGCGACATCGACAAGTATCGGCTGACCCGGCGGCCGGTCCGCAAGATCTCGCGCGGGTCATACGGGGCGATGACATCGGCAAACACCGCCATGAAGACGATTACCGCGTAGATCGCCACGCCCGCAGCCGCCAACGGCTCGCGCTTCAGCCAGCGTCCGACCAAGTTAACGCCGCGCACCGACCGAAACGCGCGGATCGAGCACGGCGTAGGTGAGGTCGGCGATGGTGTTCATCAGCACCAGCGCGGCCGCCATCAGCAGAAAGGCGCCCTCGGCCACCGGGTAGTCGGCCCCCTGCACGGCTTCCACCAGCACCCGGCCAATGCCCGGCCAGGCGAACACGGTCTCCAACACCACGTCACCGCCGATGCTGGAGCCCAGGCTCAGCGCGAACGCGGTCACCACGGGCAGCAGCGCATTGCGCGCGGCGTGACGGATCACGATCGCCCAGCGCGACAAGCCCTTCATGCGCGCCATGACGATGAACTCGTCGTTCAATACGTCGAGCATTGTCGCCCGCATCAGCAGCAACGGCAGTCCCTGCAGGAACAAGGCGAGCGTGAGCGCCGGCAGGAACAAGTGCCACCAATAGTCCGCGGTCACCACTCGCTCACCAAAACTCGTCGCCGCCGTCCCGGGGCTGACCGCGCCGTCGGTCGGAAACCAGCCGAGCTGGAACGCGAACGCGGCGAGCAAAAGCATTCCGAGCCAAAACTCAGGCGCGGCCCGCGTCGCCAGCGCCGAGGGGATCGCGACCGCCTCCAGCACGCTCCCCCGCCGAAACGCCAGCACGGCCCCGGCAAGGATGCCGAACGCATAGGCCGCGAGCATCGCCACGATCGTCAGCACGATCGTGTTCGGCAGCGCGTCCATCAGCACTGCCCACACCGGCCGGTTCTCCAGGAACGAGACGCCGAAATCGCCGCGCAGGAGATTGCCGAAATAGATAAAGTATTGTTCCGGCAATGACCGGTCGAGCCCGAAACTGTGCAACAGCGCTCCGCGCGTCTCCTCCGAGAAGGTCGGCGAGATGTAGTTGAGCGTCGGATCACCCGGCATCAGGCGGAACAGGAAGAAGGTCAGCGTCGCCACCGCCCAGAGGACGAAGACGAAATGCCCGGCCCGCTCCAGTGCGCGGCGCGCCATGCCTATTGGAACGGCGTCGTCGCCTCCTTCACGCCCGCCGGGTAGTGCAGCTTGCCATTGACGAGGACGTAGCCGGCATCCTTCAGGATCTTCTTCGCCCCGTCCATCGTGCCGCCGCCGGGCAGGCGGCCGACGATCCCCTTGTCGTGCCAGAACGGCAGCGCCGGGGAGACCCAGGAGTTCGCCGGCACCGCCTTGCCGCCATAGGAGTCTTCGGCGATGGTCTGCCGATCGATCGCAGACGACAGCGCTTCGCGGAAGGCGGGATCGTTGAAGGGCGGCCGGCGTTCGTTGTAGCCGATGAAGCGGAAGCCGAGATCGAGCGCCTGGCCGAGATGGATGTTGGGCGAGGACTTGGCGAGCTGGTCCAGCAGATCCGGGTCGCCGGTGTAGTCACTCAGAAAATTCAGCTCGCCGTTCCGCATCGCGCCCAAGGCCGATTGGATATTCGGCATGATCCGCATGATCCAGCGCCCCGCCTTCGGCTTGGCCCAATGATCCGGGTTCGGCTCCAGCACGATCTCCTCGTTCAGGTTGGCGCTCACGAGCCGATAGGGCCCCGAGCTGATCGGATGCGTCTCGACGATGCTCTCGGCGGTCTCGGGCTTATTCTTGAGATCCTCGAAGATCGGCGCCCACTCCTTTTTCGACGCGAGGTTGAGCTTGGAGAGCGTGCTGACGAGGAACGCCGCGTCAGGATGCTTGAGGGTGATGCGCAGCGTGCGCGGCCCGGTGATCTCAACCTTGTCGATGTTGAGCACGAAGGGCCGGTACATCGGCGCCTTGTCGCCGTAGCCGGGCGCTTCGAGGCTGAAGGCGGCGTCCTCGATGGTCACCGGGGTGCCGTCGGTCCATTTCATGCCATCCCGCAACGTGACTTCGACCGTGGTGGGCGTCGGCCGGGTCACGGACTCGGCGGCCCAGGGATGCGGCAGCCCGTCCAGGCCGATGCGCATGAGCCGGTCCCAGATCAGCTCGGTCGCCCATGAGCCCTGGGCGCCGGGGATGTTGAACGGGTTGAGGTTGGTCGGCGGCGCCACCGAATTGAGGATAATGTCCTTCTGGCTGCCCTTCGGCGTGATCGACAGCCAGGTCCAGAAATTGCGCAGGCCGATGCCGGCCTGATTTTCTACGGTCTTTTCGTCCCAGACATCGGTGTTGATGGCGACGAGGTTCATCGGATGCACCATGAAGCCATAGGGCTGGTCGTGGTTGATCAGCTCCTGCGCCTGGTCGACCAGCGCCCGCCGCTTGTCGAGGTCGAGCTCCTCGCGCTGCGCCTGCGCCAGTCTGTCGTATGCGGGGTTGTTGTAGCCGACGAAATCGTAGCCATTGGCCGCGTTGGCGGCGACGAACAGATTGTAGGTCAGCTCGTCGGGGTCGCTGCGCTCGGGCCGGCCGACCATCGACCATGTCGTCGCGTCCCAGCGCTGACGCTCGTACCACACGATTTGGTTGAACTGCTGACCCGGCAGCGGGCGCAGCGTGATGTCGAGCCCGAGATCCTTCCAAGCCTGGACGATCAGCTCGGCGGCGGCGAACTCCTGCGGGTCGGCGGCCTGCGGCTGTGTAATCAAAACGAGCGGGCGGATCGCGTCGCCGGCCGGCTGCGCCCAGGCGCTGCCGCTCGCGGCCAAAACGCATGCGATCGCGAGGGCAATACGCTTCATCCGAAAGCTCCTATTTTGCGCTGCGGCATTGAACCCGTCCGCGGGCGTCCAAGCAACCGCCGTATTGCCGCCGGTGCGATTTGGTGATGCGATGGGCCCATGCCGATTTCCGAGAACGAACGCCTCTTCCTCGATACGGTCAGCCTCGACCTGCCGTGGAGCCTCGTCGAGACTTTTGCCGATATGCCGCGCTGGCGGCCCGAGGACGTGAACGCCGCGGTGGACCATCTCGTGGGCCGCCTGGCCGCTGCTGGCGTGCCAGTCGAGGTGCATGCGCCGGAAATTTTCCTCTCCGTCCCGCTCTCCGCCTCGGTCGAGGCCGAGGGCCACAAATTCCGCGCCAAGCCGCCCTCGTCCGCGCTGTCCGTGCCGGAGGGCGTGACCGCGCCGCTGGTCATGCTGGACGCCAATCCCAAGGCGCTGCGCAGCTACAATCGCGACGTCAAGACGCTGTTCGGCGACGCGTTCGCCTCGACCGATGACGTCAAGCGCCTAGTCGGCGGCAACTTCGTGGTCATGCAGGGGTTCGGCAATCCGGCGCTGACGAGCCTGATCGAGGAGTGGGGCGGCGCGGGCTTGATCGCGGTCAATCCCGGGATCGACATCCATTGGGGCACCTGCACCACGATCTGGGGCAGCCCCGACCTGCAGGACCTGCCGCGCAAGCCGAAGATTCCGGTCGTCGCCGTCAACCAGCCGGACGGCCAGGCGATCATGGCGCTGGCCGGGCGCGGCGGCTCGGTGCCATCCGCACTGAGCTGATGGAAGGCTGGTTCCTGCAGAAAATCCCCGTAGTCACCATCCCAGGTACCGACGAATCCGACCTGTTCGCGCTGGTGCATGGTCATATCGACAGTTGGGACGTGGGCGTCGGCGACAACGCGACCGGGGACGCGACGCTGCTCGAGCTCGCACGCGTGTTGTGGACCCATCGCGACAAGCTACGCCGGTCGGTGAAGATCGCTTGGTGGCCGGGTCACTCGACCGGCCGCTATGCCGGCTCGACCTGGTTCGCCGACGCGTTTGCTCTCGATCTCGACCGGAACTGCCTGGCGCAGATCAATTGCGACAGTCCCGGCTGCCGCTGGGCGACGAGCTATCACCACACGACCGCCTTTCCCGAGAGCGCCGTCCTCGCCTCGAGCGCGATCCGCGACGTGGTGCCGGACGCCGAGATTGCGACGCAGCGGCCGCACCAAGCCGGTGACTACAGTTTTAATAACATCGGCCTGCCGAGCTTCTTCATGCTCTCCTCGACGATGCCAGAGGCGCTGCGGGCTGAAAAAAACTACTATGACGTGTCCGGGTGCGGCGCCAACATCGCTTGGCACACCGAGAATGACACGCTGGAGATCGCCGACCGCGACATCCTGCTCACCGACATGCGGATCTATTTGTTGTCCGTGCTCCGCGTGGTGAATGCCGAGGTGTTGCCGTTCGACTGGGACGCGACTTGCGCCGAGTTCCTCGCGACCATCGATCAGTATGAGACGGCGGCTGCGGGCCAAGCCGACCTCTCACCTTCCCGCAATGCGGTCAGCCGTCTGCGCGCGGATCTCGTCACCCTCGCCTCGCTGCAGCCGCGCGCGCGCAACGCGGCGAGCCGGGCGCTGGCGCGCATCCTGATCCCGATCAATGCCACGCGGGAGCCGCGCTTCCGGCACGATCCCGCCTATACCGCGCCCAAGCTGCCGACCCTCGCCGTCGCCGCCGAGCTTGCCGGCATGGCGTCGGACCATCTCCGCCGCTGCGCCGCGGTCGAGTTGATGCGGGGGCAGAATCGCTTCGTCGCCGCGATCGAGGAAGCGCGCCGGGTCATTGGCTGAGCTAGGGCTTGAAGACCTCGTGGAAGGCGCCGCCGTCTCGAAAGGCTCATGCAATGGTCTCCGGGCGCGCCGAGACGATCACCACCTTGTCCGCGGCGGCGAGAGATGGCGGCGTCTGCCTTTGGCGGCCGCGCATGCCGTCGAGCAGGAGCGCCAGGAAAAGCATGGCGGCAAAGCCGAAGAGAGTGACCGCCACCTGCGTCACCCAGCCGGTCCCGTAGGTGTGAAATATCAACCGTCCCAGCAGCGCAAGCAGCGTGCCGAGCGAGAACACCTCGAGCGAGTGGCGCCCGCACGCGACCACCGGATTGAGCCAGCGCCGGCCTGCCAGCCGGCTCAGCGCCGATGAGGTCAGGACCAGGTAGGTCAGCGCGAGCGCGTCGGCCAGACGCCACGGCGACAGATAGGTTTTCGCATCCCCGTTGAGCAGCGGCGCCGGGATCACCCAATTGTCCTGCAAGCCAAAGTTCCGCCATGGCGCCGACGCGATGCACGCGTAGGCGAGGAATGCCCAGCAAACCGGGATTACGAGAGGCTTGCGCGGCAATTGGCCGTCCGCCGCCCGGACCGTGAAATGTGCTGCCACGGCGCCGAGCACGAATATCAGCTGCCACGCGAACGGGTCGAAGAACCAGATCCCGGGCTGCTCAGGCGCGGTCAAGTTGGGCAGGTCGATGCGCAGCATACCCGCGAGCGCCCATATGCCGGCCGAAATCATGAGGGTGCCGGCGGTGCTCCAGCGCAGCGCCAAGTAAATCAGTGGGAACAGCGAGAGCAGGACGATGTAGAGCGGCAGGATGTCCAGGAATGTCGGCAGCGCCTCGAGCGTGACGCCACGCACGACCCCGTGCATGCCGTCGCGCAGCAACGGAGCCATCGCCAGTGGCCGCATCCCGAAATGCCCAGTCCATTGCTGGACCACGACCAGCGTGATGAGCAACAGCCCGACCTGATAACCGTAGATTCGCAGGCAGCGCACCGCGACGCGCCGCAACCCGGCGACGATGCCATCGCGGCCAAAGGTGCGGCCATAGGCCAACATCGAGGCATAGCCGGCCAGGAGCACGAAAAGCTCAGCGGCGTCGGCGAAGCCCCAGTTACGTAATGTTACTTGTCCAAGCAGGTTGTCCGGCACGTGATCGATGAAGATCGTCAGCAGCGCCGCCCCACGCAGCAGGTCGACGCGCATATCCCGTCCCGGTTTGTTTGGCGAAGGCATTTGGGACTCCGTGCACTGTTGCTTAATTTGTGCCGGCTGGCGACCTCGTCTCAAAATCTGCCAGATCGAGCGGCCACCGAACCGCTATTGCTCGTCGTCAACATGGCGGCGGAGGCGAGGTTCTTACAGGGGTGCTCTGAACGGCGGGATTTGACGGGAATACGGAGCACGCGGCCTGGCAACCCGTAACAGGTGCGTGAGTTGGCAATCGTCTCGCGCGCCACGACCCCATCCTGGCAGCCTGGCGATAAAGGGCCATCGTCGCGTGCGCGTGACAAAGCGCCGCCGGCATTGTCCTATAGCGGCGGAGCGACGCCGGAAGAGCCGGCTTACCTAAGCATAGGCGTGCACGATGATACGCATCCTTCTCTTGTTGCTGCTTTCCTCGGCGGCCGCGCAGGCGACGACCACTCTCGCCGGCGCGGCTTTCGCGGATACCTATCCGGTGGATGGCCAACAGCTGAGGCTGAATGGGGTTGGCCTGCGCACGCTGACGATCCTGCACATCCGGATTTACGCCGCCGGCCTCTACCTCGCGCAACCCAGCCATGACGCGCAGCAGATCATGGTGGCGACCACGCCGAAGGTGCTGCTGCTGCAATTCCTGCATTCTGGTTCGAGATCGGATGTCGACCGGCAGTTTCACAATGGAGAGATGGTGAATTGCGGCAATGGCGGGTGCAATCCGGCCGATCAGGCGGATTTTGACCGCTTGGTCGCAGCCGCACCAGCGGTCAATGCCGGCGACAACTTTACCTTTATCATCACAAGCCGCGGTGTGCGTTTCTACGGCAACAACCGTCTCCTGGCCGAATCCAACCAACCCGACCTTGGACGGCTGATCCTCCTGGGCTTCATTGGCGAGCGTCCGCCTTCGGAGGACCTGCGGGACCACCTGCTGGGGAAACCCGACTGAGAACAGCGTGTTCGAAGCACAGCATACCTTGTGGGGGCCGCTACCGATGAGAGCCAACAATGTCCTAGAGACCATCGGCCATACGCCGCACATTCGCCTGGCGAGGATGTTCCCGAACGCCGAAATCTGGGTGAAGTCCGAACGTGCGAACCCCGGTGGGTCGATCAAGGATCGGATCGCGCTGGCCATGGTCGAGGCCGCCGAGCACGACGGCGCACTCAAGCCCGGTGGCACGATCATCGAACCCACCTCGGGCAATACCGGCATCGGCCTGGCGATGGTGGCGGCCGTCAAGGGCTACAAGCTGATCCTGGTCATGCCGGAGTCGATGTCGGTCGAGCGCCGGCGCCTGATGCAGGCCTATGGTGCGACTGTCGAGCTGACGCCGCGGGAGGGTGGCATGAAGGCCGCGATCGCCCGCGCGGCGGAGATGGTGGCCGCAAGCCCGGGCGCCTGGATGCCGCAGCAGTTTGAGAACCCGGCCAACATCGCCATCCACGCCCGCACGACCGCCCAAGAGATCCTGGCCGACTTCCCCGAGGGCCTCGATGCCCTGATCACCGGGGTGGGCACGGGTGGCCACATCACCGGCTGCGCCGAGGTGCTCAAGCCGTTATGGCCGCAACTGAAGGTGTTTGCCGTGGAGCCGTCCGCCTCGCCGGTGATTTCCGGCGGCTCGCCCGCGCCGCACCCGATCCAGGGCATCGGCGCGGGCTTCGTCCCGGCAAACCTGCATACGTCGCTTCTGGACGGTGTGATCCTGATCGAGGCGGAAGAGGCGCGCGAGTTCGCCCGCCGTTCCGCGCGCGAGGAGGGGCTGCTGGTGGGCGTGTCCTCCGGCGCGACGCTGGCCGCCATCGCCAAGAAGCTGCCGGAGCTGCGCGAGGGCGCGCTTGTCCTCGGCTTCAACTACGATACGGGGGAGCGGTATTTGTCGGTGCCCGACTTCCTCCCGTCCTGACGAGTCCTGATAGTCGAGCCCTGGCATCAAAGCGTCGGACTGACAAGATGACAGGCGAGCGCGTGGCCGCCCGCATTGACGCTCCGTAGGGCCGGCCGCTCATCGTCGCAGATCGGGCCGATCTTCTGCGGGCACCTCGATGCGAACGGGCAGCCCGCCGGCTGCGTCAGCACGCTCGGCACCTCGCCCTCGAGCGGGGCTGCGCGCGGCGCGTCTAATCCGGGGACGGAGGCGATGAGCGCGGCGGTGTAGGGGTGAAATGGCGGGCCGAACACCTCTTCGGTCCTGCCGGACTCCATCACCCGGCCCAAATACATCACCACGACCCGGTCGGCCATGTAGCGGACCAAGCCGAGATCATGGCTGATCAGCACGATCGTCGTGCCCTGCTCGGCTTGGATGTCGAGCAGCAGCTCGGTGATCGAGGCCTGCACCGAGACGTCGAGCGCCGAGACCGGCTCGTCGGCGACCACCAGCGCGGGCTGTCCGGCAAAGGCGCGGGCAATGGCCACACGCTGCTTCTGGCCGCCAGAAAGCTGCCGCGGCTTTCGCCGGCTGATATCAGGCGGCAGCTTCGTCAGCGCGAGCAATTCCGCGACCCGCCCTCGCACCGACGCGGCATGGCCCAGCTTGCGCACCGCCCGCCCGATCTGCCAGCCGACCGAGAAGCTGGGGTTCAGGGTCTCGTCCGGATTCTGGAACACCATCTGCAACGCGCGCTTCCGCGCCGCCCCGCGCCGGCTCAGATCCATCTGCGCCACATCCGCCCCGTCGAACAGCAGAGTGCCGGAGCTGGCCGTCTGCAGGCCGGCGAGGATGCGGGCGAAGGTCGTCTTGCCGCAACCGGACTCGCCGACGATGGCCAGCGTGGTGCTCCGCTCCGTCTCGAATGACAGGTCGTGATTGGCATGCACGTGGCGGACCGGCCGCCGGAGTATGGCGCCCGCCAGCGACCGGTTGTCGACCGTGTATTGTTTGCTGAGCTGCCGTGCAGCGAGGATCGTGTCGGCCGCCGCAGGCTTATCCAGCACCGCGTCGCCCGTCGTGACGTCGTGCGCGATCTCGTCTAGGCGAACGCAGCGGGCCTGCCGGTCCGGGCCGGCCGGCAGGAGCGGGATCGGGGCGGTGTCGCACCGCCCGAACACGAAATGACCGCAGCGCGGCCCGAAGACGCAGCCGGCTGGCCGGTCGCGCGGCGCGGTCACCATACCGGGGATCGGGCGCAAGCGCGCCTGCAGCTTGCTCGATTGCAGGGTCGGAATGCAGCTCAGCAGGCCTTGCGTATAAGGGTGGGCGGGGCGGCGCAGCACGTCGGCGGCCGGGCCGTCCTCGACGATCTCGCCGGCGTACATCACCGCGATCCGGTCGCACACGTTGGCAACGAGTCCAAGATTGTGCGAGATGAACAGCAGCGACATCCGCGTCTCGCGCTGCAGTTCGGCGATTAGTTCGACAATGCTCGCTTCGACGGTGACGTCCAGCGCGGTGGTCGGCTCGTCCAGGATCAGCAGCGACGGCCGCGTCAGCAGCGCCATGGCGATCACCCCGCGCTGCAGCTGGCCGCCGGAAAGCTGATGCGGATAGGCATCCATCATCCGGTCCGGATCCGGCAAGCGAACCCGCCGCAGCATCGCCTGCGCGGCGGCACGCGCCTCGGCCCAACCCGCCCCGCGATGGACGACCAGGCCTTCGGCGAGCTGGGTGCCGAGGCGGATCGCCGGGTTCAGCGCCGACATTGCGTCCTGGTAGACCATGCCGATCTCGGTGCCGCGGACAGCGCGCAATTGCGCCGGCGTCATGCCGAGCAGGTCGCGCCCGGCCAGCATGATAGCCCCGCCGTCGACCCGGCCGCTCCGTCCGAGATGCCGCACTACCGCCATCGCCAGCGTCGATTTGCCGCAGCCGGATTCGCCCACCAAACCAAAACTCTCGCCGGTCGCGATACGCAATGAAACTTCACGCAGGACGGGCACCGCGCCGGCTCGTGTGCGGTAGGACGCGGAAACCCCGCGCAGCTCCAGCTTCTCAGTCATTGGCGGCGATCTCGCGCAAGCCGTCCGCGAGCAGATTGAGCCCAAGCACCAGCGAAACGATCGCGAGCGATGGGAAGATCACCATGTGCGGGAAGATCATGGCGAATTGCCGCGCCTCGTTGATCATGCCGCCCCAATCCGGCGTCGGCGGCGGCAGGCCGAGACCGAGGAAGCCGAGCGTGCCGATAGTGATCGCCACATAACCCAGCCGCACGCAGACATCGACGATCAGCGGTCCGCGCACGTTCGGCAGGATCTCGGCGAACATGATGAACAGCGCCGATTCGCCCCGAAGCTGGGCCGCCGCGACATAGGACCGCGACCGCACGTCGAGCGTCAGTCCGCGCACGATCCGCATGACGCCCGGGCTCGTCGCCAGGGTGACCGCGACCACGATGTTGGTGGGTGAGGCGCCGAACTTGCCGATGATCGCGATGTAGAGGACGAGCGCCGGAAAGGCGAGCACGAGGTCGCTGGCGCGCGAGAGCAGCTCGTCGATCCAGCCCCGCTTATAGCCCGCCAGCAGCCCGGCGGAGATGCCGACGAGATAGGCCGCGAACGTCGCCAGCGGCGCGTAGAACAACACCGTCCGCGCCCCGAAGATCAGCCGGGAGAGCACGTCGCGCCCGAGTTGATCGGTGCCGAGGAGGAAAAATTGGCCGGCCGGACCGTGCGCGCCGGGGCTCGCGAGGGGGACGAAGCTCTGGGTCGGCGAGTACGGGGCGATCCATGGCGCGAGTGCGGCGACCAGGATCCAGAACAGCACGATGGCCAGGCCAAGCGTCGCCGTCGGGCTTTCGCGCAGCCGGATCAACGGCGGATCCGCGGATTGAGATAGGCGTAGCCGACATCGGACAGCGCCTGCGTCAGCACGGCGATGGCGACGGTCACCATCGTGCAGGCCTCGAGCAGGTAGAAATCCTTGCCGAGTGAAGCCTCCAGGATGAGCGAGCCGAAGCCTTTGTAGGCGAAGAAGAACTCGACCACGATCACGCCCGAGATCAGCCAGTTCACCTGCAGCATGAGGATGGTGAACGGCGCGATCAGCGCGTTGCGCAGCGCGTGCCGTATCACGATCCGCCGAGGCGGTAAGCCTCTGATGATCGCGGTGCGGATATACGGCGTCCCCATCACCTCGGCCATCGAGGCGCGGGTGATCCGCGCGACGTAGCCGAAGTCGTAGATCACCAGCGCCAGCACCGGCATGACGAGTTGGCGGGCGTCGAAGCCGTCGAGCATCGTGCTCGTGCCCGGCAACGCGTGCAGCCAGAACACGAACACCGCCGAGATCAGCACGGTGCTGGCAAAGGGCGGGATCGACGTAGTCACGGTGCAGACGACCGAGATCACGCGGTCCAGCTTCGATCCCTCCCGCATCCCCGCCAACACGCCGAGGCCGAGGGAAAGCGGGATCAGGCAGGCGAAGAACACGGCGCCGAGCACGGCCGTGTTCACCAGCCGCTCGCCGATCAGCGTGGCGATCGGCTCGTTGAAGATGTGCGACGTGCCCCAGTCGCCGACCAGGAAGTGCCCGAGCCAGCGCAGGAAACGCAAATAGGCCGGATCGAGGTAGCCGTTCGCCGCCAGCCACAAATTGCGCTGCTCGTTGGTCGAGTAGGGGCCGAGCACCGCGACCGCGATCGACCCCACATCGGCCTCGAACAGCAGGAACAGCGCCAATGCGGCGGCGAGCATGGTCAGCGCGCCGTGTAGCAGACGGCGGACGATCAGCCGCGCCATGATCCCAGTTTCAGCTTACGAGCGACAGCTCTTCGCCGAAGATGTACTGCGTCGGATGCGGCCGGAACCCGGTGACGTGCTTGCCATATGCGGTTTGCACGTTGCGCCAGAGCGGCTGCACGATCGGTCCGTCGTCCTGCAGCAGCGCTTCCACCTTCGCCATCACCACCCGGCGCTTATCCGGGTCGAGGATGCCATCCGCCTGCGTCAGCAGGTCGTCGAACTCGGGGTTGGAATATGAGGATTCATTCCACTGCGCGTTGCTGCGATAGGCGAGATCGAGCGTCATGACGCCAAGCGGCCGGTGCGCCCAGGAGGTGAAGCCGAACGGCACTTTCAACCACCCGTCCCAGAACACGCTGGTGGGTACGTTGTTGATCTTCACGCGGATACCCACCGCGGCCCATTGCTCGGCCATCACGGTAACCGCGTTGGCCTCCCAGACCGGCGAATTGCGGCAAGTGATCTCGAGGTCCAGCCCGTTCGGATGACCGGCCTCGGCGAGGAGCTGCTTGGCCTTCGCCGGGTCGGGCGGCACCGTCGGCAGCTTGGCGTATTCCGGGTGCACGGGCGCGACGTGATGGTTTTCGCCGACGCTCCCGTTCTCGCCGAAGATGAGGCTCAGCACTTTCTGCGGATCGATCGCCAGTTTGAGCGCCTGGCGCACGCGCTTGTCGTTAAACGGCGGCTGATCGTATTTGACCCGCGCGACGCCGGTCTGCGCGGTGGCGGTCTTGTAGATGGTGACGGTGGGAAGCGCGCTGACGACGCCGAGCTGGGCGATGTCGAGCTCATACAGCCCGTCGATCTGGCTGGAGGCGAGGGCGGCAACCCAGGCGGCCGGGTCGCCTCCGAGGTCGATGAACTCCAGCGTGCCGATCTTGGCTTGCGTGCCCCAGTAGTTCGGGACGGCCTGCAGCGTGGCGCGGCTGCCGGTGGCCAGCCCGGTGAGCTGGAACGGCCCGGTCCCGTTCGCGCCGACCTTGAAGGCGCCGTTCTCGGCCAGGTCGAGCATGTGCAGCGGGTAATGGAACAGGTGCTCGGGGACCGCGAGCTGCGCCTCCTTGCAGTTGAGCCGTACCGTGTGGTCGTCGACTTTCTCGATCGCGTTCGGCGCCCAGAGCTGGGTCGTCTTCTTGCCGTCGGCGCCGGTGGTCTCGGTGCACATGTAGCTCTTCATCAGGCCGAGCACGGAGGACCCGGTGGCCGGGTCGAGCACGCGCTTGAGGTTCCAGACCGCGTCATCGGCGGTAAAAGCCCGGCCACTATGCCAGCGCACGCCCGGACGAATGAACAGAGTCCAGGTCTTCAGGTCCGCGCTGGCCTCCCAGCGCTCGAGCAGGTAAGGGCGGGTGATATTGTCCTGGCCGGTGCGGGTCAGATACTCGCACACCTGGCGGATGACGTTGCTGGCCTCGACGGACGAGTTCGAGTGCGGCTTGGAGACGTCGCCGACGCGCATGCAGACGCGGATCCTGCCGCCAGGCGCCGGCTGCGTCTGCGCCGCGGCAGGTTCGGCGACGCCCGCCATGGCGTAAGCCGAGACGGCCGATACGCCTAGCAGCGTTGCCGTTCGGAGAAACTCCCGGCGCTCGATGCGCCCTGACCGCAACTGGGCGCGGAGCTCGCTGATATAGGGATGCTGGCTGCGCATCGGTCAGTTCCTTTGCAAGTCAGGGCAATTCCTGATCGACCTTGTAGCGGTTCTTCTCCAAATCGAAGAAGCTTTTGTAATAGCCGGCAAGGTCCATGTCGGCCCGGTAGGTGATCAGCTCGTCCTCGAGCGTCAGCGATCTGACGGCGACTTCGCCGGTCGGCGCAACGATGCAGCTATGGCCGAGCAAGACCTCGCCTTCTTCGGTGCCGGCCTTGGCCGCGGCGACGATCCATAATCCGTTCTGATAGGCCGCTGCCTGCATCGGCAGCAGATGATGCAGGACGCGCAACTCGTTCTGCGCCGGCCAGTCGGGCAGTTGCGCCGGCGTGTTGAAGCCGAGCAGGACGAGATCGGCGCCCTTGAGCGCCATGGCGAGGTATGTCTCGGGCCAGCGCCGGTCATTGCAAATCGCCATCCCCAGCTTGGTCCCGAACCCTTCCCAGACGGGAAAACCGAGATCGCCGCGGGTGAAATAGTAGGGTTCGAGATGCTGGTAGGGCAGGGTTGGGTCGAACTCGGATTGCCCAAGGATATGGATCTTGCGGTATTTGCCGATGATGCGGCCGGTCGCGTCGACCAGGATGGAGGTGTTGAAGCGGCGCTTGCGGCCGCCCGCAAAATCAAGCTCGCAATAGCCGAGGTAGAAGCCGATCCCCAACCGCGCGGCCTCCTCGAATAGCGGGCGGGTTGCTGGGCCCGGCATCTCGCGTTCGAAGAAGCTGTCGAGTTCCGCCTCGTCCTCGATCAGCCAGCGTGGGAAAAAGGTGGTGATCGCCATCTCAGGGAACGTCACCAGCCGGCATCCGCATTCCTTGGCTTGCCGGAGCAATGCGATCATGCGCTGGACGACGGAGGCGCGGCTGTCGGCGCGCTGGACCGGACCGAGCTGGGCGGCGCCGAGGATGAGGTGATTGGGCATGCGTGGTGATCTTGTCGGACTCGACTACGCGGCGCAACCGCAACCGGGTCTTGCGGCAGGCTTTCTCGCCAAACTGCGCGAAGCGGCGGGCCCGCATGGCATTTGCCGCGACAGCTATGGGCAAGGCGAGCAGCACGCCCACGACGTGCTGGCCGAGATGGCGACGGGCCTGGGGCTGCTGGTCGAACGCGACAAGGCGCTCAACCTCTATGTCACGCGCGCCGGAGACGACCGCTCGGCTCCGGTGCTGATGCTCGGCTCGCACCTCGATTCCGTGCCCGACGGCGGCAATTTCGACGGTGCGGCGGGGGTCGCGGCCGGGCTGGCGATCCTCGCCGGGCTGCCCACCCTATCCTGTGACGTCACCTTGATGGCGATCCGCGCCGAGGAGGCGGCCTGGTTCGATGTATCCTACGCCGGATCACGCGCCGCTTTCGGCCAACTCTCCGCCGCCGAATTGGCCGTGCCACGCACCGACACCGGCAGAGCGCTCGGCGACCACATGCATGCGCTGGGCGGCGATCCCGACGCGGTGCTGCACGGCCCGGCTTTCCTCCGGCCCGAGCGGATCAGAGCGTTCTTGGAGCTGCATATCGAGCAGGGCCCGGTGCTCGAGCACGCGGGTCTGCCGGTCGGCATCGTCACCGGCATCGCCGGCTGCCGCCGCTTCCGCAACGCGCACTGCATCGGACGCGCCGCGCATTCCGGCGCCGAACCGCACGCATATCGAAGCGACCCGGTGGCGGCCACGGTCCAGCTCATTGCCGTCCTGGGCGAAGCGGCAAGGCCGTACTCGGAAAGGCTCAGCTTCACGGTCGGCGAGCTCTCCACCGATCCGGCGTCGCACGGCCCGAGCCGGGTCGCCGGCGCGATCCGCTTCGTCCTGGATTGGCGCAGCATCGACGCGGACCTGCTGGACCAAATGCAGCTTCTCGCCGAGCGCTTGGCGGTTGAAATCGGCGAGGCGCACCGCGTGCGGTTCGAGCTTGGCCCGGCCTTGGTCAGCGCGCCTGCATTGATGGACGCGACCTGGCAAGCGCGCCTGGAAGATGCTGCCCGGCGTGCCGATATACTTGTCAAGTCTATGCCCAGCGGCGCCGGCCACGACGCCTCCGTCTTCGCCAACGCAGGGGTGCCCAGCGCGATGTTGTTCGTCCGTAACCGCAACGGCAGCCACAATCCGATGGAGGCTATGGAGATCGAAGACCTCGCCGCCACCGCCGCGGTCGCCCGCAATGCCATCATCGACGCGGCCGCGGAAGAAGGAGCTTAACCATGCTAGACGCAGCGGACCATTATCTTATCTTCGAAACCGCGAGCGGGTTCTGTGGCATCGCCTGGAATTCCGTCGGGATCACCCGTTTCCAGCTGCCGGCACGCGCCGCCGGCGCGACCGAGCGAAATCTGTCGCGTCGCCTGCCCGGCGGCACGCCCGGCGCGCCTCCGCCGCATATCCTCGAGACGGTTGCCGCAGTGCAGCGCTATTTTGACGGCGAGGAGGTCGACTTTTCCGGAACCCAGCTTGACCTGGCCGCGCAGGACGATTTCTTCCAACACATCTACGCCGCCGCGCGCCGGGTCGGCTGGGGTCACACGACAACCTACGGCATGTTGGCCAAGGAACTCGGCGGCGGCCCCGAAGCCGCGCGTGACGTCGGCCAAGCCATGGCCAAGAACCCGGTGCCGCTGATCATCCCATGCCACAGGGTGCTGGCCGCAGGCGGCAAGGTCGGCGGGTTTTCGGCGCCGGGGGGCGCGACCGCCAAGACCCGCATGCTCCAGTTGGAGGGTGTTCAGGTTGAACCGACGCGTCCCGCGCAGCGCTCGCTCGACCTGTAATCCCGGCAGGAGCGCCGGCGCCCATCTCTCCTATCCGGTGACTTGTGTGTCGTAGAACTCGATCATCTTGCTAGCGATCTCCGGCAACGAATCCTCGATCGCGAAATGACCGGAATCCAGACTCTCCTCACCCCGGAGTTGACCTTGCGCTACGGTTTCCTCGACATTGCATCCACGCCGAGCGTCAAGGCCGCGCAGGCGGCCAACGGCAGCGGGGATTTCTGGTCTGACTTCCACGGCAACCGCGCCTTCGATCGTTTCACCGAGGCCGAAGCGGCGTTCATCGCCGAGCGCGACAGCTTCTACATCGCCACCGTCGGTGAGAATGGCTGGCCCTATGTGCAGCATCGTGGCGGCCCGGCCGGCTTTCTACGGGTTCTGGACGAAAAGACGCTGGGTTTCGCCGATTTCCGTGGCAATCGCCAGTATATCAGCCTGGGCAACCTCGCCGCCGGCAATCGCGCCGCGCTGATCCTAATGGATTATCCGGGGCGGCGGCGGCTAAAGATCTTTGCCCACGCCGAAGCCAAGGAGTTGGGCGACGATCCCGAACTGGCAGCGCGCCTCGCCACGCCAGGCTACAAGGCGAAGGTCGAGCGTGCGATGCTGTTCCGTCTGGAAGCGTTCGACTGGAATTGCCCCCAGCACATCACTCCGCGCTTCACGGAAGCCGAACTCGCGCATGCGCTGGAGCCGATGCGTCAGCGCCTCGCCGGGCTGGAGGCCGAGAACGCGTCATTGCGTGAACAACTCAAGCGTGCCCTTGGCGCGCCGACCGCATAAAGTTTCACTTCGCGCCATCCATCACGCTCCCGGCGCGAACCAGCTCGTCGATCTCCGCCTCCGGCACGCCCAGCGCGCCCAGGATTTCCCGGCTGTGCTGCCCCAGCCTTGGCGGCAGCCGGGACAGCCTGGTTGTCCGTGCCGATGATTGCACGGGATGGCCGAGCAGGCGGATGCGGCCTTCGGTCGGGTGGTCGACGACCGTAAACATCCCGACAGCATCGAGATGCCGATCCTGCACCAGGTCTTCGGGACTCAGCACCTCGCCGAACAGGATGTCGGCAGCGAGCAGGTCCGCCGCCCATTGCTTGGTGGTGCGGCCTGGCATGGCTTCGGCGATCAGCCCGTAGAGTTCCTCCAGGCGCGCGTTGCGCTTCACCGGCTCGGCAAGCTCCGGGTCCGCCGCCAGGTCGTCGCGTCCGATCAGCCGGAAGAAGCGCTGCCATTGCGGCGTCGTATAGGGCAGCACGCACAGATAGCCGTCGCGCGTCGCATACGGGCGGCGCATGGGGTTGATGAGCCGGTTGTAGCCCGACCCGCCTTCGGGCGGCACGTAGGCGATCCCGGCCAGATGCTCGGGCAGCACGAACGCCACCATCGACTCGAACATCGGCACCTCAATAGACTGACCCTCGCCGGTCTTCATCCGATGGATAATCGCGGCCATGACCGCGTTGACCAGCATGAGACCCACCGCCTTGTCCGCCACCACCGACGCCACGAGCTGCGGCGACCCGGTGGCCCGGCCCTGCAAATCCACCAGGCCGGACATCGCCTGGATCGTGTCGTCAGCCGCCGGCCGCCCCGCGTACGGACCGCGCTCGGAAAACCCATACGCGGCGCAGTAGATGATCGCGCGATTGATTGCCCGCACGCTCTCGTAATCGAGCCCCAGCCCGGCCATCGACGCCGGCCGCACGTTGGAGATGACGATGTCGGCGCTCTCGATGAGCAGCCTGGTGGCGCGCCGCGCCGCTGGCGCCTTCAAGTCGATCGCCAGGCTGCGCTTGTTCCGATTGTACTGCAGGAAGGTGTGGCCCATCTTGGGCGATCTCGTCGGCAGCGTCTCGCGAAACGGATCGCCTGCGGGCGTTTCCAGTTTGATCACGTCGGCCCCGTAATCGCCGAGGGTCTGCCCGGCAAACGGGCCCATGCCGAGCGTGGTCATGTCCACCACCGTCAACCCGGCGAGCGGCTGATCCGTCATGCGATCTTCGTCAGCGTCTGCCGGACTTCTGGGATCATGGGACTTCCGGGATCATGGGACTCCAGGGTTACATGAGCCGGCTCCACGCCCGGGCGAGCAACTCACCCGCATGTTCGTGCAGCGACCGGCCCTTCCAGTCCGCCAAGCTAATCAGCTTGGCGCCGCGCATCCAGTCCCGCAGCATCGCTTCGACCTTTCCCGCAGTCTCCCGTCCCAGGACGATCGCGTCGATCTCATTGTTGTAGACGTAGCTGCGACGGTCCAGGTTGGAGGAGCCGATCGCCGTCCACACGCCGTCGATCGTCGCCACCTTGCCATGCAGCATGCCGTCATTGACCTCATGGATCCGCACGCCGCTTTCCAGCAGCGGGCCATAGAGCGCCCGCGCAGCGTGGGTGCAACTCGGCAGGTCGCTATACCCGGCCAGAACCAAGTCTACGGCGACGCCGCGTGTCGCCGCATCGGCCAGCATCTTCCATTCGGCGCGGGTCGGCACGAAGTAGCCGGTGGCCAACAGGATATGGCTGCGCGCGGCGAGGATCGCGGCGTGCAGCGATTCGAAATACAGCTGCCGCTTCTCGCGCGGCGCGCTGCCATCGACCCGGACAGTCTCCGTGCCCGGATTGGCCAATTCCGGGAAGAAGTCCCGCTGCGGCAGCTCATCGCCACCCTGGCGCTTCCAGCTGTGGAAGAAGAGCTTTTGGACCTCCGCAACCGCTTGGCCTTCGAGGCGGACGGCAGCGTCATACCAGAAGGCCTTGTTCGGGTCGCGCGGCGTCCCGGCGGAGCGCGGATTCTCGTAGACCAGCGTCAAGTTCACGCCGCCCAGGAAGGCCACGCGCCCGTCGGCGACAAGGATCTTGCGGTGGTCACGGTCGTTTAGCTGCAGCAGGCGGAAATGCCGCTTGGCCGGGCTGAACGGCCGGAATTCAAGCACGGCAGCGCCCGCCTGGCGCAACCGGTCGAAAATCGCGTCCGGGGTATCGGAGCAGCCGGCGGCGTCATAGCTCAGCGCGACCTGCACCCCCTCGCCGAGCTTGGCAACCAGCAGGTCGATCAGGCTGTCGCCATCGCAGTGCACGTCCTCGAACTCGTAATATTCGAGATGCAGATGGTCGCGCGCATCCCTAATCGCGGCAAAAATCGCGGCCAGCGCCTCGCCGCCGCTCGGCAGCAGCACCACCTTCTGGTGGTCCAGTATGGGGCAGTTCGACACCGGGAAGTGCGCGGCGGCTTGCCGCTGCAGCGGCTCGTCAGCATCGAGCCTGGTCGAGGTCAGTTCGGCGACAGGCGTCACGTGGTCCTCCAGAATGCGCGTCGCAGTCAACGCCCGCTTGGCTTGCTGCGTTCCTGCTCCCAACCTGGGAGACGCCAATGTTTCACATTTGCGACCATGCAACTGGAATAGGAGTTCGATTATGGATCTTGGTCTGAAAAACCGGCTCGCCCTGGTCAGCGGCAGTACGGCGGGGATCGGCTTGGCGATCGCGGCGGCGCTCGCCAAAGAGGGCGCGCGGGTGATCGTCAACGGTCGCGCGCAAACGTCCGTCGACAGCACCGCGGCAAAATTGCGCTCGGAGACCGGCGCCAACGTGATCGGGTTCGCCGGCGACCTTTCCGACGCGGCCGTCGCCGACGCGCTCGCCGGCGCCCATCCCGGGATCGAGATCCTCGTCAACAACCTCGGCATCTTCGAGCCCAAGCCGTTTGAGGAGATCGACGATGCCGACTGGCGGCGGTTCTTCGACGTCAACGTGCTCAGCGGCGTGCGGCTGGCGCGGCTGCTCCTGCCGGCAATGCGGCGGGCCAATTGGGGGCGCATCATCTTCATCTCCAGCGAGAGCGGCGTGCAGATCCCCGCGGAGATGATCCATTACGGGATGACGAAATCGGCCCAGATCTCTGTCGCGCGCGGCTTGGCCGAGGCGGTGGCCGGGACCGGCATCACGGTCAACAGCATCTTGCCGGGTCCGACGAAGTCGCGCGGGGTCGGCGATTTCGTGGACGCGCTTGCGGCCAAGGAGGGCAAGTCCTTCGAGGAATTCGAGCGCGAATTCTTCGAGAAGATCCGGCCGACCTCACTTATCAAGCGCTTTGCCTCGACCGAGGAGGTTGCTTCGCTCGTGGCCTACGTGGCGAGCCCGCTCGCCTCGGCCACGACCGGCGCGGCGCTGCGGGTCGATGGCGGAGTGGTGAAGAGCGCCTTTTAACCCGTCACCCTCCGCGCAGGCGGAGGCTCCACGCCTTTCCACCGTGCGAGCTCCGACCGGCTGTGCGCCGAGCCGCCTGCATGAACCCGTCACCGCGAGGCGAACTTTTCATGAGGAGCCACGACGGCTTCTGGGTTGAAACCGCCTACTCTGCCACCGCACGGCGCGGCAGCGCGAACCGGTTGGGCGGTCTTTCCAGACCGAGATGCTCGCGCAGCGTGCTGCCGGCATACTCGCGGCGGAACAGCCCGCGACGTTGCAGCTCCGGCACCACCCGATCGACGAAGGTCTCGAGGCCGCCGGGATGGAACGGGGCGAGGATGTTGAATCCGTCGCAGGCGCCCGAGGTGAACCAGCGCTCCATCTCATCGGCGACCTGCGTGGGCGTGCCGATCACCGTCCAATGGCCGCGCGCCAGCAGCATCCGGTGCGCGATCTGCCCGAGGTTCAGCCCGTCCTCGCGGGCGAGCCGCTCGATCATCCGGAACCGCCCGACGCCGCCATTGATCGTCGGCAGATCGGGCAGCTTACCCTCCGGCGGATACGCCGAGAGATCGTGGTCCACGAGATCCGAGAGATAGGCGATGCCGATCTCCTTAGGCGTCAGCGCCTGCAACGCTTCGTAAGCCGCCTGCGCCGCGGCCTCGGTCTCGCCGACCACGGGCATCAGCCCCGGCAGGATTTTTATAGCGTCCGGCGCGCGGCCAAACTGGGCGGCGAGCGACTTCATCGTCGTGTAGCGCGCCTGCGCCTCCTGCAACGACGCGTTGACCGTGAACACGAGCTCCGCGACCCGGGCCGCCAGATTCTGCCCATCCTCGGAGATGCCGGCCTGGATCAGGACCGGATGCCCCTGCGGCGGGCGCGGCACGTTGAGCGGCCCGCGGACGGCGAAGAACTCGCCTTCGTGGTCGAGATGGTGCACGAGGCCAGGGTCGGCGAACACGCCGGACGCCTGGTCGGCCCGGATCGCGCCGTCCTCCCAGCTATCCCACAGCCCCTGCACGACGTCGACGAACTCCGCCGCCCGGCGGTAGCGTCGGGCGTGATCCATATGCTCGCAAGCACCGAAATTGCGCGCCTCTTGCCAAGTGCTTGAGGTCACCACGTTCATGCCGGCACGCCCGCGGCTGATGTGGTCGAGCGTCGCGAACTTGCGCGCCACCGGGTAGGGCTCGTTGTAGGTGGTCGAGATCGTCGCCGCGAGACCGACCCGGCGCGTCACCGCGGCGAGCGCGGAGAGCAGGCTGATCGGCTCCGGACGGATGGTCACGGTATGGGCGATGATCGCCTTATAGGTGTCGTTGATGCCGACGCCGTCCGAATGGAACACGAAGTCGAACTTGCCGCGCTCGGCCGTCTGGGCGAGCGTCTTGTAGAACTCAAGGTCGAGCAGGCCGCCGGGCGGCGTGGCCTTGTGCCGCCAGGCCGCGATGTGGTTGCCGTAATTGAATAGGAAGGCACCGAGGTGCATCTCCCGGCGGCGCTGCGGCATCGTGTCCCTCCGGACTGGGAAGCAAGCCAGGTTTAGGTGAATATGGCGTGCGAAGCCAATTCTGGAGAGTAATCGGGTGCAGGATCAAATCGCCTTTCTCGACGGACGGCTATTGCCACGGCAGGAGGCTCGCGTTTCGCTCTGGGACCGCGGCTTCCAGAGCGGTGACGCCGTCTACGAAGGCCTGCGCGTCTATAGCGGCGGCGTGTTCCAGCTGCACGAGCATGTCCGGCGCCTGTTCCAGTGTGCTGGCGCCATCGGCATCACCATGCGCATGAGCGAAGCCGAGGTGGCGGACGCCATCCTGCGCACGGTCCGCGCCAACCGGCTGGAGGCGGACGCCCATGTCCGCATCACGGTGACCCGCGGCGACGCGCCGAGCACCGGGATGGACCCGCGCATCTGCGACGCCACCCCGCCCACCGTCGCCATCACGGTGGAAGGCAAGGAGCCGCCATTTCCCAAGACCGGCATCAGCCTGGCGACGAGCAGCATCCGCCGCACCCCCGCGCAATGCCTCGATCCGAAGCTGCATAGCTGCAACCAGCTCGGCCAGATCATGGCGAAAATGGAGGCGAACCGCGCCGGCGCGCATGAGGCGCTGATGCTCGACATGCAGGGATTCGTCGCCGAGACAAACTCCGCCAACGTGTTCATCGTCAGCGGCGACCGCTTGCGCACGCCGCTTCCGGACTCGATCATGCCGGGCCTGACGCGGGGCGTGGTCTTGGGGATGGCGCCCGAGATCGGGCTGGCGGCGTTCGAGACCAATATCTCGCTCGGTGACGTCTACATGGCGGACGAGATGTTCGTCACCGGGACCGTCAACCAGCTTGCCGCGGTGACCGAGGTGGATGGCCGGCGGATCGGCGGCGGGCAGCCGGGTCCTCATACGGGGCGCTTGCTCGCCCGATACCTGTTGCTGGCGGCCGAGAACAGCGTGCGGCTGGCCGGTTGACGTAGGTCGACGTAGCGGGGGAAATGCCGGGCCAACATAGGACCAGCAGCATGCGTGAGATGACAATAACCGCCTTCCGGCTGTGGCTCGCCGCGTTCGCCCTCGCCGTTTCGGTGGCCGCGGCGCACGCGCAGACGCCGCTGCCCGACGACATCAAGGCGCGTGGCAAGCTGGTCGTCGGCGTCAAGTGCGACTTCCCGCCGCTCGGCTACGTCGACGCCGACGACCGGCATGTCGGCTTCGAGATCGACGTGGTGCGGGAGTTCGCCCGGCTGGCTTTCGGCAGCCCCGATAAGGTCGATCTGGTCTGCGTGGCCGGGCCGAACCGGATCCCGTTCATCACCAGCGGCCGGGTCGACATGATCGTCTCGGTGCTGTCCTACACGGCCGACCGCGCCAAGGTGATCCGCTTCTCGCAGCCCTATCTCGACTCCGGCGTACGCATGATCGTGCCGCTCGCCTCGAAGCTCACGAGTTGGGCGGACCTGAAGGGCCAGACGCTCACCACGACCACGGGCGGGACCCCCTCGATCTGGATGGACCGCTGCATGAAGGACGTCCATCAGCTCTTGTTCGACAACACGGCGGACTCCATCGCCGCCGTCAAGCAGGGCAGGGCGGTCGCCTACGCGCAGGACATCACCTTGCTGGTCGGCATCGTCGCCAAGGACCACAGCCTCAAAATCGTCGGCGACACCCAGGTCCGCGGGCCGATCAATGTCGGCATGAAGCTCGACAACGCGGCGCTCGGCGCCTGGGTTGACGGGGCGATCGACACGATGACGACGGCCGATTTCTTCTGGAAGTCGCTGGCCAAATGGGTGCCCGCCGACGTGCTGCCGATCTTCGCCGACGCCGTCCCGCGACCCGGCGGCCGCAAGATCCTGAACGCCGAGGCCGACGACATCTACAAGTGCCCATAGACGTTTGAATTTCGGCTACCAGCTCGACTTCAGCTACGTTCTCGACCATGCCGGAGAGCTGGCCGCGGGCCTGGGCTGGACGCTGGCGCTGACGGCAATCGGAGTCGTCGGCGGGGTGGCAGGCGGGCTCGTCGGCGGCATCATCCGCGCCTACCGCGTGCCCATCCTCTCCCCGGTGGTCGGCGCAGGAGTGACGTTCATCCGCGCCACTCCGCTCTTCGTGCAGATCTTCTTCCTGTATTTCGGCCTGCCCGAGCTGGGCGTGAACTTGCCCGCTCTTTGGGTGGCCGCGCTGTCGCTGGCGATCTGGGGCAGCGCCTACAACACGGAAAACATCCGGCCGGCGATCGAGGCTGTTCCCTTGGCGTACCGCGAGGCCGCCCGTGCCCTGAACTTGCCACCGGTCGCGACCTTCCGGCTCGTCATCCTACCGATCGCGACGCGCTACGCCTTGCCCTCGATTGCCAATACCGCGGTGGAGACGCTGAAAGGCTCGTCGCTGATGCTGGCGATAAGCTTCCCGGAGCTGACCGACGTCACCATGAACCTGATCTCGGTCAGTTTCCGGGTGTTCGAGCTATTCTTTGTTCTCGGCGCTGTCTATTTGCTGCTGTCGGCCGGGCTGACGCGGGCGATGCGCGGGCTGGAACGGCGGTTTGCATGGCCGGGTTGATGATCCCCGGCTGGGTCTGGCCGGTGGCCCGCGCCATGGGCAGGGGCCTGCTGACCACGGCGGAGCTGTCGCTAATCGGCACCTTGGGCGGCATCGTCCTGGGCGTGATTTTGGGCCTGGCGTTCGAGTTGCCACGCCTGCGCCGGGTGGTGCGCCTCTATGTGGAGCTGTGGCGCGGCCTGCCGCTGATCGTCATCCTGTTTTTCGCGTTCTTCGCCCTGCCGGCCGCCGGGCTGCAGCTCACCGGGTTTGCCGCCGCCGGTGTTGGCCTGACGCTTTGGGCCAGCGCGGTGATGGCCGACAATGTCCGCGGCGCCATCCAGTCCGTGCCGTCCGCGCAGATGGACGCGGCGCGGGCGCTCGGTTTTCGCTGGGCGCCCGCGATGGGCCTGGTCATCTTGCCGCAGGCGACGCGCCGCCTGCTGCCGCCCACACTGAACATGCTCACCTCGCTCATTCACGGCACGTCTCTGGCGGCGCAGCTCGGCGTGCTGGAACTGCTCGAAGCCAGCCGGCGCTCGAGCCAACGCCTCGTGCTCGACGACGGCAACGCGCACTCGCTGGCCATTTTCGCCGCGGTGCTCGTGATCTTCTTCGTCATCAGCTATCCCCTTATGGCCTTGTCACGCCGGTTGGAGCGGAGATTGCATGTCTGAGCCGACCGGTTTCCACGGCTTTCTTCGCGCCGACGGCCTTGCCGGCACGCGCAACCTGTTGCTGGTGGTCTGCCTGATCGATCTGGCGAACGACGTCGCCGCGCTGATCGCCGATGCGCTGCCCGGCGCCGTCGCCGTGCTGACGCCTGCGGGCGGCTTGTCCTTCGGGGCGGAGGCGGCATTGATCGAACGGCTGCGGCGCCGACTGGCGGTGAGCCCGAATGTGGGCGCGGTGCTCATCGTCGGCGCCGCCGGCGAGGCGCTGCGCAGCTGGCCGGACGAGATCGCCGCGACCGGCCGGCCCGCCGCCGCGATCTGTATCTCCGATCAGCGGGACAGCGTTTCGGCCGTGGAAACCGGCGTATTGCTGGGCCAGGGCTTCATCGCGAAGCTGCAAGCCCAAGACCGGGTCGAACTGCCGCTTTCGGCGCTCCGCATCGGCCTGCGTTCCAGCAGCAGCAGCCTGATCTCCGCCCGGCTGGTGAACTCGGCCGTCGGCGGGGTCATCGACACCGTCGTGCAGGCTGGCGGCTGCGCGGCATTTGGTGAGTTGGCCGATCTGGCCGGTGTGTCAGAAGGCCTCGCTGCCCGTGCGGCCGATCCCACAACGCAAACCGCGTTGCGGGAGGCCATGGAAGCGCCGGTGCGGCTGTCGCGTGCGCTGGGCAGTGGCGCGCCCGACCCCACGCCGACCAACATGGCAGGTGGGATCGACACGCTGGAAAAGAAAGGGCAGGGCGCGCTGCGCCGTCTCGGATCCGGCCCGATCCACGCGGTCTTCCCCTATGGCGAGCAGATGACCGGCGCCGGGCTGCAGATGATGGACGGCCCAGGGTCCGCCGCGATTTGCCTGACCGGCCTGGAAGCTGCGGGCTGCACGCTGCTGATCTACACCGTCGGCATGACCAGCATCACCTGTGCGGCGCCGCTCATGCCCATGCTCAAAGTGGGCCCGCCACTGCTCGCCGAGAGCCGGGATATCGACCTGTCCGTGGCGGACCCGGCGGGCGACGCCGCCGCCCAACTGCTCACCCTCGTTCGCGAAGCCGCGTCGGGCCGCCCCACCGCCGGGGAGTTGCGCGGGAGCCGGCACATCATACTTCCAGACCATCTTCCGCCACTCTGACCACCCGAGGCGAACATGACCGCCGACGTGCTTGACGCGCCCCTGTTCGCCCCGCCCGTGCCCGACATCCCGGAGCGGCCACTTAACCCTTTGGGCTTCCTGCGCGTGGTGCGCACCAACGCGATCCGCATGTGGCCGCGTGCGGCATATGACGCGGACTTTCTGCGGCAGCGCTTCTTGCCGCAGCCGATGACGCTGGTGAACGCGCCGGAGGCGATCCGCCACGTTCTGGTGGACAATCTGGCAAATTATCGGCGGTCGAGAGCGTCGATCCGCATCCTGCGGCCGCTGATCGGCGACGGGCTGCTGCTCAGCGAGGGCGAAGCGTGGCGCCATCAGCGACGCACGATCGCGCCGGCGCTGGCGCCGCGGGTCCTGCCGATGCTCTGCCGACATATCGAGCAATGCGCCGAGGATGCGGTCACGCGACTGCGGAAAGCGGCGGGGCGGCCGGTCGAGCTGCTGACCGAGATGCAGGCGGTGGCGCTGGAGATCGCCGGGCGGTCGATGTTCTCGCTCGAGATGGAGCAGTTCAGGGGGCGAATGCGCGGCGAGTTGATGATCTACGCCCAGCGCTACTCGCATGCCCGTCTTTTGGACATGATGCTGCCGCCGAACATCCCGTCACCGGGGGATATCGGGCGCCGGCGGTTCTATCGGCGGTGGATGCAGCTGATCGACGAGATCATGCAGGCGCGCTTGGCCACCGAGCACGCGGGCGAGGAGCGCGACCTGTTCGATTTGCTGCGCGCGGCACGCGACCCGGAGACCGGTGAGGCGTTCTCGCGCGCG
The DNA here is from genome assembly GCA_965276815.1 of Acetobacteraceae bacterium. GTDB lineage: Bacteria > Pseudomonadota > Alphaproteobacteria > Acetobacterales > Acetobacteraceae > JAVVHH01. The sequence continues at coordinate 439,739 of CBDIBE010000010.1, forward strand.
CAACTGCGCGATCAGATCGCCACGCTGATGATCGCGGGCCACGAGACAACGGCGGTCACGCTATTCTGGGCGATGTATCTGCTCGCCCACGCGCCCGCGTATCAGGAGCGGATCGCCGCCGAAGCCGGGCTTCCGCTCGCCGAGCTGCATGTCACGCGGGCAGTGGTGCAGGAGACGTTGCGACTGTATCCGCCCGCCTTCACCCTGGCGCGGCAGGCGCTCGCGCGGGACCGGGTGGCCGGGCTGGAGATCCCGGCGGGGATGGTCCTGCTGATTTCGCCCTGGGTTTTGCAACGGCATCGCAAGCTGTGGCGCGAGCCGGACAGTTTCGACCCGGAGCGCTTCATGCCCGACGCCCCGCCGCCGCCGCGTTTCGCGTTCATGCCGTTCGGCGCCGGGCCGCGCATTTGCGTCGGCGCCCAGTTCGCGCTGGCCGAAGCGACGATCGTGCTGAGCCGGCTGGTCAGTGCTTTCCGCATCGAGCTCCAGGACGGCCCCCCGATCATCCCGACTGGGATCATCACCACCCAGCCCAGCCGGCGCCCGCTGTTCGATTTGCGTCCGCGTTAGCTCAAATTGTCATCATCCGCCTGCACGGACCATGACGAGGGAAAGGGCGCTATTTCGTGCCGTACAGCCGGTCGCCGGCGTCGCCCAGGCCCGGGCGGATGTAGCCGTGCTCGTCCAGCTCCCGATCGATCGCGGCGGTGAACACCGGGACGTCCGGATGCTCGGCGTGCAGCACCGCCAACCCCTCGGGCGCAGCGAGGAAGCAGACGAAGCGGAGCTGGATGGCGCCGGCCTGGCGCAGCCGGGTCAGCGCGGCGGCGGCGGAGTGGCCGGTGGCCAGCATCGGGTCCACCAGCACGACCAGGCGCTCCGGCAGATCGTCCGGCAATTTGAGATAATACTCGACCGGGACGAGCGTGTGCGGATCCCGATAGAGGCCGATATGGCCGACGCGGGCGGAAGGGATCAGGTCCAGCATCCCGTCCAATATGCCCGTGCCAGCCCGCAGGATCGGCACGAAACAGAGCTTCTTGCCCGACAGATAAGGCGCTTCCATAGGCTCGAGCGGGGTCTCGATCGGCACCGGCTCGAGCGGCAGATCGCGGGTGACCTCGTAGGCTAGGAGCAGGCTTAGTTCGCGCGTGATCCGCCGGAAGTCGGCCGTCGCGGTGTCCTTCTGGCGCAGCAAGGTGAGCTTGTGCTGCACCAGCGGATGGGTCAGCACCGTCACACCCTGCGACGCCCCCGCATCACGCATCCAGGTCGCGGCCCTTCGGCTTGTGCAACTCCGACGACTCCGGGACGTCGTCGGTAAAATAGCCGGCGGCCTTTTTCGCATCCATCTCGACGCTGGCTTCCGGCGGGATCAGCCAAGCCGGGATCGGCACGCGCTCGACCACCTCGATGCCGCTGCCGACGATCGGCGCGTATTTCAGGTTGCTCATCGAGACGAGCTGATCGATCCGGGTGATACCCAACCAGTGCAGCACATCGGGCATCAGCTCCTGGAAGCGCATGTCGTGCACACCGGCCACGCACTCGGTACGCTCGAAGTAGGCGTCGGCCCGGTCACCGCCCTCCTGCCGCTTGCGGGCGTTGTAGACCAGGAACTTCGTCACTTCGCCGAGCGCCCGGCCCTCCTTGCGGTTATACACCACGACGCCCACGCCGCCGGATTGCGCCATCGCCACGCAGGCCTCGACGCCATGGGCCAGATAGGGCCGGCAGGTGCAGATGTCGGAGCCGAACACGTCCGAGCCGTTGCACTCGTCATGGATGCGGCAGGTGATCCGGGTTTCCGGCCGTCCGAGGCGCGCGGCATCGCCGAACAGATAGACGGTCGTCCCGCCAATCGGCGGCAAGAAGACGTCGAGGTCCGGCCGGGTGACCAGCTCGGGGAACATACCGGCCGTCTGCTCGAACAGGGCGCGCCGCAGGTCGTGCAGTGGCACGCCAAACCGCCGCGCCACGCCGGGCAGGTGCCACACCGGCTCGATCGCGACCTTGGTGACGCGGATATCACCAGCGGCGGTCAGCACCGTGCCGTCGGGCACCAGCCTCCGGGCCCGCATCGCTTCGTGGATCTCCGGCATGTTCAGGTGTGCCTGGGTGACCGAGATCGTCGGGCGCACGTCCAGCCCGGCGGCCAGCTCCTCGGCGAACGCATCCGTGATCAAATGACCCCACGGGTCCAGCGAGACGATCGCGCCCGGTTCTGACCATTGCGGGAACGGCCCGATATCGATCGCGGGCCGCGTGTTGGTCAGGTCCGGCCGATGCCCGGCATCGAGCTGGCCGGCGGCGACCGCCAGCGCCCGGTAGACCGAGTAAGCCCCCGCATGCGCCCCGATCACATTGCGGTCTGGCCCGGAATGCAGCGTGGCGACGACCGGGCCGCGGCTCTGAGCGTCGGCCGCGCCCCAAACAACCGGTCGCCGGACGATGGCGTTGCGCGGATGCGACGCCAGCACGATCGCCCGGGGGGCCGGTTTGGGTTCGTTCGACCGCAGCTTTGGGGGAGAGAGGTCCATCCAATGTCCTTATGCCGCAATGCAATACGGTACAGACAGTGGGCCTACACGGTCAAATGCGGTATGCCCACGAATGCCTGCATCCCCCGTTTTCCGCCCCCGCCCGGACGCGATTCAATCCCTGTTCGGCCGCTCCCACGCGGTGATCGGCGTCATCCACTGTCTGCCGTTCCCGGGCGCACCCGAGTATGAAGGCCGCCCCGTCGCACAGATCGCGCAGCAAGCCGTGGCGGAGGCGAGCCGCTATGTCGAGGGCGGGGTGGACGGGCTGATCGTGGAGAACCACGGCGACATCCCGTTCGCCAAGCCTGACCAGCTCGGACCCGAGACGGCGGCGTGCATGGCGGTGACCGCGGCGGCGGTGGCGGCGGCGTGTCCCGTGCCGATCGGCATCAATGTGCTCGCCAACGCCGCCCATGTCGCACTCGCGGTCGCCAAGGCGGCGGGCGCGCGGTTCATTCGGGTGAACCAATGGGCCAACGCCTATGTGGCCAATGAAGGCTTCATCGAGGGGCCGGCCGGGTCGGCCGCGCGCTACCGTGCCGCGCTGCAGGCGCGCGACGTCCGGATTTTTGCCGACGTGCACGTCAAGCACGGTGCGCACGCCATCACCGCGGACCGCTCGCTGGCCGAGCTCGCGCGCGACGTGGAGTTCTTCGGCGCGGACGGCGCGATCGCCACCGGGCAGCGGACCGGCGACAGCGCCAGCTTGGACGAACTGCAGGCCATCGCCGCGGGAACCGCGTTGCCGGTGCTGGTGGGCTCCGGCGTCGATCCTGGTAATGTCGGCGACATGTTCAGCGTGGCGCGCGCGGTGATCGTGGCGAGCTGGCTGAAGCGCGACGGCGTGTGGTGGAACGAGGTCGATCCCGAGCGGCTCGCCGTCTTCATGACGGCGGCGGACCGGGCGCGGCCGAAACGACCCTGAGCCGCCGCTTGCCTTTGCGTCGCCGGCTCGTGCTAGCATCACCTCGGCACAGCGAGGGGGCAAGGCGATGTTGACCGGGCGTCGTGGTTTCATGATCGGTACGGGCGTCGCGCTGATCGGAGCGGGGAGCCGGGCCAAGGCGGCGGCCACCTTCAACACGGTCGAGCCCGGCGTGCTCACCATCGCCAACAGCGGCGAGATGCCGATGATCGCGATGGAGGACGGCAAGCTGATCGGCTCGGATGCCGAGATCATCGCCGCGATCGCCAAGAAGATGGGTCTCGGCGTCAAGTCGGCGCAAATGGAATGGTCGGCGACCGTGCAATCGGTCAAGAGTGGCCGCGCCGACATCATGGCCGGCAACATGGGATGGACACCGGCCCGCGCCGCCGCCCTCGCAATCACCGACGCGATCTACTACGCCGGCGCATTCGCATGCATGAAGAAGGATCAGCCGTTCTCCGAGAGCCTTTCGATCGCCGACATCAAGGGACACTCGATCGGCACGGTCAACGGCTTCACCATCGTGCCGGAAATGAAGAAGATCCCCGGTACATCGGACGTCAAGCTCTACGACAACAGCGATGGCTGCGTACGCGACGTCGTCGCCGGGCGGCTGGACTTCGCGGTGCTCGACGGGCCGCTGGTGGACTACATGATCCTCAAGAACCCGAATTGGAACCTCAAGCAAGTGCCGATCGCGGCCGATCCGGCGTTTCCGCAGCTCACCAGCAAGCAGCACACCGTCCTGGGCATGAACCAGGACAAACACGACCTGTTCGACGCGTTCAACCAGGGCGTGAAATGGATGTGGAAGACCAAGCAGAATGCCGAGCTGATGCGCAAATACGGCATCAGCAACCCCGATTACCTGGTGGCGCCGACGCCGGACGTACGCGTCGGCGTCGACCGCGACGCGCAGGGCAACGTCATCGGGCCGAGCGCGCATACGCCGAAGGACTACGCGTCCCTGTACTCCTGACCGATGGCCGATCCGGACAATCTGGTCGAAGTCCGGGGTGTCTGTAAGCGGTTCGGCGAAGTCGAGGTCCTGAAAGACGTCGACCTCTCGGTGCGACCCGGCGAGAAGGTCGCGATCATCGGGCCGAGCGGGTCCGGTAAAACCACGCTGCTGCGTTGCGTGGCGCATCTCGAGCGGCCGAGCGCCGGCCACGTCAATATCGGCGGCGAGCGGATCGGCGAGAAGCTGGTGGGCGGGCGCTGGCGCGAGATGTCGGACCGCGAGCTCGCCCGCATCCGCACCGGCATCGGCATGGTGTTCCAGCGCTTCAACCTGTTCCCGCATCTGACCGCGCTGGACAATGTGATGCTCGGGCCGACGCGCGTGCTCGGGCAGCGCCCGGCGGATGCCGAGCCTTTGGCGCGCGAGATGCTCCGCCGCGTCGGCCTCGCCCATAAGGCCGCCGACTACCCGGAGCGCCTGTCCGGCGGGCAGCAGCAGCGCGTCGCCATCGCCCGCTCGCTCGCCATGCAGCCGCGGCTGATGCTGTTCGACGAGGCGACCTCGGCGCTCGACCCTGAGCTGATCGGCGAGGTGCTGAACGTGATGCGCGACCTGGCGCGCGACGGCATGACCATGCTGATCGTCACGCACGAGATGCAGTTCGCCGAGGATGTGGCGGACCGTGTGGTGTTCATGGATCACGGCCGGATCGTCGACGAGGGTCCGCCGCACGAACTGTTCCGCGCGCCGTCGCATCCGCGCACGCAGGCCTTCCTCCGCGCCGTGGTCGATCGCGTGGTCATGTCGGAGACGCCGGCGCCTTGAACGCCTGGGTTTCCGTGTTCGACATGCTGCCAACCTTGCTGCTCGCAGCGGTCACCACGGTGGAGGTGACGGCCGGCGGCTTCGTGCTCGCCGCGGCAATCGGCGTGGTGTTCAGCATCCTGCTCCGCTTGCCGGTGCCGCCGCTCCGGATCGCGATCAAGATCTACGTCGATGTGTTCCGTGCGGTCCCGGTGCTGACCCAGCTTTTCATCATCTATTTCGGGTTGACCGAGATCGGCATCCGGCTCGACCCGCTGCCGGCGGCGATCATCGGCTTCGGCATCAATGGCGGCGCTTACCTCACCGAGGTGTTCCGGGCCGGCATCGAATCCGTGCATCGCGGCCAGACCGAGGCGGCGCAGATGCTCGGCATGACCCGGCTGGCCATCCTGCGTGTCGTCATACTTCCACAAGCCATGCGGGTCGTGCTGCCGCCACTCGGCAATTTCGCCATCGGGCTGCTGAAGGACACCGCGCTGGCCTCGGCGGTGGCGGCGCCGGAGCTGATGTTCCGTGCCCGCAACCTGGTCGACCAGACTTTTCTCAGCACGCAGATCTACGTGACCGTCGCGCTGATCTATCTCGCGATGAGCCTGCCGTTGGGGTTTCTCACACGCCGGGCGGAGGCGATGGTGGGGCGGGGCCGGCGATGACCTGGACCATCTTCTCCGAAAGCCTGCCCGAACTGCTGCAAGCGGCACTGGGCACGCTGCGCATGACGTTCTTCGCCTTCATCCTCGCCGCCACGTTCGGCTTGTTGCTGGCGATTTTTCGGCTCGCCGGCGGCTGGGCGGGGCGTATTGCCTTTGTCTACATCGAGATCGTCCGCGGCATGCCGGCGCTGACCTTGCTGTTTCTGATCTATTTTGGCTTGGTCCCGCTCGGCATCGTGCTCGACACGTTTCCCGCCGCTGTCGTAGCGCTCGGCTTGAATGGCGCGGCGTACCTGGCCGAGGTGTATCGTGCCGGCCTCCAGGCGCTTGATCCCGGACAGCGGGAGGCGGCACAGATGCTGGGGCTGCGCCAGACGCAGGTGCTGCAATACGTCGTGTTGCCGCAAGCGGTGCCGATCGTGCTGCCGCCGATGGGCAATTACGTGATCTCGCTGCTAAAAGACACGTCGATCGCCTCGCTGATCTCGGCGCCCGAGCTGATGCTGCGCACGCGCGACCTGGCCGGCACCTATTATCTGCCGATGGAATACTATCTCATCGCGGGCGGGATCTATCTGGTCATGGCTTGGCCGATGATGCAGGGCGTGCGCATGCTGGAGCGTCATTTCGGGCGGAGCCGCCTGCAAGGAGGAGGATTATGAGCGAGACGAAGATGCCGAAGCAGGCCGACGCCATTGTCATCGGCTCGGGCGGGCTGGGCGCGTCGACCGCGTATCACCTCGCCAAGGCGGGTATGGCGGTGGCGCTGATCGACAAGGCCGAGCTGGCGTCGCAGACCTCGCCGCGTGCCGCCGGGCTGAGCGGCATGTTGCGCTCCGACGAAGCGATGACCCGGATTGCCGCTAAATCGGTGCAGATGATCGAGGGTTTCGCGGCCGAGACCGGCGAGCCGATGGTCTACTACCAGCCCGGCGCTCTCAAGATCGCCCGCCGCCCCGAGCATGAGGCGCAGCTCCACCAGGAGGTCGAGCGCGGCCGCGGCCTGGGCCTCGACGTGGCAATGATCCCGCTCCAAGAGGCGCAGCGCTTGATGCCCTACCTCGAGACGAATGGCGTGCGCGCCGTCATGCACATGCGCAGCGACGTCTATCTCGAACCGGTGCAGATCCCGCACGGCTACGCGCGGGCGAGCGGCAAGCTGGGCGCGTCGCTGCTGCCCAACACCAGGGTCGAGGAGGTCCTGACCGCGGGCGGCGCCGTCGCGGGCGTGCGGACGGCGCGGGGAGAAATCCGGGCGCCTGTCGTGGTGGACGCGGCTGGCGCGTGGCTTCGCCTGGTCGCTTCATTCGGCGGCTCGACGGTCAAGCTCGTGCCGACCCGGCATCAGTTGATGATCACCGTGCCGCTCCCAAAGGTGCATCCGAACCAGCCCATCACCCGCGTCATCGATGCCAACGTCTACATAAGGCCGGCAAAGGGCGGCCTGATGCTGGGCGGCTACGAGCCCGACCCGGTGCAATACGACATGCACGACCTGCCGCCGGATTTCCGCATCGAGGACCTCGCCCTCGACCTCTCCGTGCTGCGCCGCCTGGCCGAGAGCGTCGCCGCGCAATTCCCCATCTTCCGCGATATCGAGCTCCAGGAGCATCGCGGCGGCCTGCCGACGATGACCGCCGACGGTGCGCATGTACTGGGTGCGGCGCCGGGTGTGGACGGTCTGTTCGTGATTGGCGGCTGCTGCGTGGGCGGCCTGTCCACGGCGCCGGCGCTCGGCTGGCTGCTGGCGGAGTTGATCACGACCGGAAAGACCTCGCTCGACGTGTCCGGCATGGCGCCGGACCGGCTCGCCACCGGGCTCCCGGACGCCGAGCTCGACCGGCTCTGCCGCCTGCAATACGCGCATCACTACTGGTCGCCCGCGACCATGCCGGCCGCTGCGTAGAGCGTGAAGCCACGAACCCGTTTCTAACCTTCATTGCGAGGAGCCAAGCGACGAAGCAATCCATGCTCGCCTCAGCGCACGCCGCCCTGGGTGTGGCCGCGTAGCTCTATAACTCTCCGGCGTAGCGCCGATGCCCGAACGCTCTAGCTGCTGAGCGTTTCGGGCGTGCTAGCGTGCTTCTCAACTGGGGAGGCATGAATTTGCGCAATGCCGTGGCCGTCGCGGGCGTGGGCCAGACGAAGTTCGGTCGCCTGCCGGGCTACACGACCTACGATCTCGGCGTCTGGGCGCTGCGTGAGGCGCTGGAAGATGCGGGATTGCGCCATACCGATCTCGACGGGCTGATCGTCTGCCGCATCCCCGACTATCAGCGCACCGGCGAGATCCTGGGGATCGACCCGCGCTACACCGCCATCACGCCCGGCCAGGGCCGCATGTCCGGCGCCTCGATCCAGATGGCAGCACTCGCCATCGCCAGCGGCATGGCAACCACGGTCGCCGTGGTCTATGGCAATGACGGCCGCTCGGTCGGCGACACCTATGGCGGCGAGGCTGACCGCTACGGCGGGGGCGGCGCTGGCCAGTGGTTCCCGTACGGCATGACCTCGCCGGGCGCCGTGCACGCGATGATGTTCCGCCGCCACATGCACCTCTACGGCACCACCAGCGAGCAGCTCGCCGCCATCTCGGTCGCGTTCCGCAAGCACGCCGCGCTCAACCCCGGCGCGGTCATGCGCACGCCGATCACCGTCGAAGACCACCAGAACTCGCGCATGATCGTCGCCCCGCTGCACCTGCTGGATTACTGCCTGATCAACGACGGCGGCTGCGCGCTGATCCTCACCTCGGCGGAGCGGGCGCGCGATATGCAGCAAAAGCCGGTCTACATTCGTGGAATGGGCCAGGCGACGGCCCTGCGCGGCAGCAATCTACCTCCCGACGACCTCTGGTACGCCCCGATGCAGCAGGCCGGCAACGACGTGCGCCAAATGGCCGGCGTCACCCAGGACGATTTGGACGCACTGATGATCTACGACAATTTCAGCCCGACCGTGCTCTTCTCCCTCGAAGGCTTCGGCTTCTGCCGACCCGGCGAAAGCGGCGCCTTCGTGCAAAACGGCACGCTCGAACTCGGCGGCCGCTATCCGAGCAACACCGATGGCGGCCACCTCTCCAACTCATACATGCAGGGCTTCGCGCTCAACGTCGAAGCTGTCCGCCAATTGCGCGGCGGCTGCGGCGCGCGCCAGGTGCCGGGCGCCAAGCTGATCCAGTATATGTGTGCCGCCCCGCTGGTCACCTCGATCATCTACGGGAGCGACCCCTCGTGACGGAATATGCCAAGCCGCTGCCGGTCATCACCGAGCTGACCGCGCCGTTCTGGGAGGCGGCGCGGGCCGGTCGCCTCGAAGTGCAGCGCTGCGACGCCTGCGGCACGCTGCGCTTCCCGCCGGCCAGGGTCTGTGACGCGTGCCTCAGCGAGCAGACCAGCTGGGTCCCAGTCAGCGGCCGCGCCACCGTCTGGTCGGTGTGCGAGTTCCACCGCCTCTACTTCAAGGGCTTCGAGCCGGAACTGCCCTACAACGTGGCGCTGGTCTGCCTGGAAGAGGGGCCGCGCATGTATACCAACCTGGTCGGGATCGACTACGACCAGATCCAGATCGGCATGCCGGTGCAGGTGGCATTCGAACCCGTCACCGACGCCGTCTCACTGATAAAATTCCGCCCGGCATGAGGGCCATGGTCGTCCGCAGCCCCGGCGGCCCCGAGGCGCTGGTCCTGGAGGACATTCCGCCGCCGCCGCTACGCCGCAACGACGTGCGCATCCGCGTCGAGGCCTGCGGCGTGTGTTTTCACGACGTCGTCACCCGCAACGGCGTGCTGAAGCGTGGCGTGCAGATGCCGCTGATCCCCGGCCACGAAGTGTCCGGCATCGTCGAGATCGTCGGGCCCGAGGTGCGCGATTTCCGGCCCGGCGACCGCGTCGCCACGCTGCAGCGCCGCCACATTTGCGGGCACTGCAGATATTGCCGCGCCGACCAGGAGACCTCCTGTCCGGAGCGCGAGTTCCTCGGCGATATGGGCCTCAACGGCGGCTATGCCGAGCTGGTCTGCGTCGAAGAGGATAACGTCGCCCACGTCCCCGAGGGCGTTCCCCTGGACCAGGCGGCGATCATCGCCTGCACGGTCGGCAGCGAGCTGAACGCGATCCGCGACGTCGCCGCCGTCAAGGCCGGCGAGCGGCTGCTGATCAACGGCGCCGGCGGCGGCCTCGGCATCCACGGCGTCCAGCTTGCGCATATCTCGGGGGCGGAGGTGATCGCAGTCACCGGGTCACCGGAGAAGGTCGAGGTGATCCGCGCGGCCGGCGCGGATCACGTGGTGCTCTATGAGCGCGGCGAGGATTTTTCTGCGAGAGTCCGCGCGCTGACCGGGGGCGAGGGCGTGCAGGTGGCGATCGACAATGTCGGCAGCCACACTTGGGACGCGATGCGCCGCAGCCTCGCCATGCGCGGCCGCTGGATCTTCATCGGCCAGCTCAGCGGCGACTTCGTCCGGCTTAACCCGGCGCAGATTTTCCTGCACGGCATCTCGATCCTCAGCGCGCAGAGCACCAACCATCGGCAATTGCTCGACTGTCTCGAACTGGTCCACCGCGGCCTCGTCCGCCCGGTCATCTCGATGGAGCTGCCGCTCGAACGCGCCCCGGAGGCGCACCGTTTGGCCGAGAAGGCTGCGCCCACCGGCCGGATCCTGCTGAAGCCGTCGTTGACGGTGTGAAACCCTCCCCTATAGCTTCGACTTGCAGGAGCTATGCCGACAAGGCATCGCGCACCGGCAATGCCGAGGAGGGAAGGGTGGAGCTCAAAGACCTCAAATATTTCAGGACCATCGCGCAATGCGGCACTTTCTCCAAGGCCGCGGCGCATCTGCGCGTGGCGCAGCCGGCGCTGAGCCGCAAAATTCAAAAACTCGAGCATAATCTCGGCCTGCAATTGCTCCGCCGCACTGCCCGCGGCGTCAGCCCCACCGAGGCCGGGCAGATCCTGCTGCAGCGCGCCATCGCCTTCGAGCACGAGCTCGACGAGATCCGTCATGAGATGGCCCGCTACGCCGAGCGCGCGACCGGCACGGTGCGGGTCGCGGTGCAGTCGCCGCTCTCGCAGCTCATCGTGACGGACTTGGTGCGGGCGTACCAGGCGTCCCACCCCGGCGTCACGCTCGAACTTTCCGAGGGGTTCAGCGGCGACCTGATCGACGGCCTGCTGAATGAGCGCTTCGACTTGGCGCTCGCCGACACGCCAAGCCACCCGCATGCCGATCTCACCTACGATCAACTTTGGATCGAGGCGCTGCACCTGGTCGGTCCCGCTGGCGGCGAGATCGGCAGGAGGTTCGGCCGCGGCCCCGTGGCGCTGCCCGACCTCGCCGACCTCCCAGTCATCATGCCCGGCCAGCGTCACGGCATCAGGCGCCTGGTCGATGCGGCGTTTGAGCGGCAGCACATGCGATTTCGGCCGGTGCTCGAGGTGAACGGCGCGCACATGATCCTGCAGCTCGTCCGGTCCGGCTTCGGATACACGCTCCTGTCAAACCACATCATCTACCAGCCAATCGCGTCCGGCGAGGTCGAAGCGGTCAGTGTCCGCCCGATGATCCGCCGCACGATGAGCGTGATCACCCGCACCGCGCTGCTCGACGATTCCCGCGTGGCGCCGCTGCGGCAGATCGTGATGGACCTGGCGCCTGGGCTGGCGAAGCAGAAGCAGTTCGGCCCGGCCGCGCTCTACTGTGGCACGGCGATGCCGGACGGACATGGGCCAAAACCCGCACCGGCTTTGGCCGCGGCACGACTCAACGCTTAAACAGGGGACATCGAGTGGCGGGCGAGATCACATATGTGTCGAAAACCCAGAGTGTCCTGGGCGAGAACCCGCTCTGGGACCAACAGTCCGGCCGTCTGCTTTCCATCGATTGCATGGGCCGCAAGCTGTTCCGCCACACCGCCGATTTGGCGCAGCACGAGGAGTGGGCGCTGCGCCGCGGGCCGGGTTCCGTGGTGTTGCGCGCCCGTGGCGGCCTGCTGATGGCCAACCGGCAGGGGCTGGGCTTCACGGCGCCGGGTTCCGAGCAACTGGAGGAGATCCCGACGCCGGGAGTGGACTTCACCCGCGCGATCTTCAACGACGGCAAGTGCGACAGCCGCGGCCGGTTCTGGCTCGGAACGATGTACCGTGAGGTCGCCGAGCCGGTGTGCCATCTCTACCGGCTCGGCACCGACCTGCAATTCGTCACCATGGATGACGGCGTCACCCTGTCGAACGGCATCGCCTGGAGCCCGGACGATCGCACGATGTATTATTGCGACTCCCGGCCCGGCCACATCTGGGCCTACGATTTCGACGCCGAGCGGGGCGAGATCGCCAACCGCCGCATGTTTGTGGATTTCGCCGGCCGCCAGGGGCACCCCGATGGCTGCACGATCGACGCCGAGGGCGGACTGTGGGTCGCCGAAGTGGGCGCCGGCCAAGTCGTCCGCTTCGATCCTTCGGGACGCGAGGTGGCGGCGCTGAAGCTGCCCACCTCTCGGGTGACGAGCGTGGCTTTCGGCGGCCCCGACCTGCGCACGCTCTTCGTCACCAGCATGCGCTACGACCTATCCCCCGAGCAGCTCGCGCGCGAGCCGCAGGCAGGCTGCATCTTCGCCCTGCAGATGGACGTCGCTGGCCTCCCATCGACGCCGTTCGGCGGCTGAATCGTAAACCCGCCCACCGTCATGGTCCGCCGGCATGGATAACGTCGCGATCTCGTAGAGCAACGCTCACGAACTCTTCGGCCAGATCGGGGCCGAAGTGGCCATCGTCGCCGGATATACCGGTTCCGGCTTGCCGTTTTGCCACTGCACGATCACCAGGTTCGCGCCCTCGATCCGCCCCTTGTCGTCGAACTTGACCCGGCGGCCCGGCAGCAGCAGCGCCGGGCCATCCGTCAGGTCGATGCTGCGCAGCACATCGGCCACCTTGTGCTTGTCGGCGGCGCCCGCACGCTCCACCGCCGCCTTCAGCAGCTGCATGTCGAAATAGGTCTGGATCGAGTCCTGCCCGAACCACGGCTCCTTCGTCTGCGCCTCGAACCGCGCCGCAAGCTGCTCCTGCCCCTTGCCGGCCCAGTTGGCGACCATGGACATCAGCCCATCGAGCTCGTCCTTGCCGACGAGGTCCAGCAATTCGGGCGCGACCGCCGCCCCGCCGCTGCCGAAGGTCGGCAGCTTGCCGTGCCCCATGCCGTACTCGTTCATCTTGTCGAGCAGCAGCTTGTTGTCCGACACGTTCGAGGCGCCGAGGAACAGCAATTGCGGCCGGCCTGAGCGGAGGCGCTGCACCAGGCTCGTCGCATCGGCCAGCGGCGGCGTATAGATCTCGTCGACAACGAGATTGAGCTTGTCCTTGGCGATCTCGGTCGCCCGCAGCGGCTGCAGGAAGCTGACGGTCGATGCCGTGTTGTCCGCCACGATGCCGAAGCGCGTGACCGACACGCCGGCGGACTTCGCCAACTCCAGCATCTCCCCAAGCCCAATGACGGATTGCTTCTCGGCCGTCAGCGAGGTCTGGAACACATAACGAAAACCGCGATTGGTGATCGCGTCCGAATAGGACAGGGTCAGCCACGGCAGCTCCGCCCGCTCCGTCACCTCGGTCACCGCCAGGGTGAAGCTGCTCAACCAAGCGCCGGTCCCGCCGATCAGGTCCGACTCGTCGGCCACCATGCGCTGCGCGGCGTTCTTCGCCTTCTCCGCGCTGTCGCCGGCGTCATAGACCAGCAGCTTCATCTTAGCGCCGCCGAGCGCCTTAATCCCGCCGGCGCCGTTGATGTCGTCGATGGCCAAGTTGGCGCCGGCGCGCATCAGCAGGCCCTGCCGAGCCCATGGGCCGGAGATCGGCGCCAGCAGCGCGACTTTGATGTCCGCCGGCTCTGCCCGAACCTTACGAACCGCCCCGAGCGCCAGGCCGGCGGCGCCCATTCCGAGCGCCGCGCGCCGTCCGATATTCGTGCTCATTTCGGTTTCCCTCCCGCTTCCGCTTCCGCGTCCCAGGCCTCAGTCCCGAGCCCGGCGGCCATCAGCCGCGCTTTCTCCACCTTGTTCGTGGCGGTATATGGCAATGACGGGACGCATTCGATGTAGCGCGCCACCATGAAGCGCGGCAGCCGCTCCCGCATCCAGGCGTGCAGCACCGGGGCACCGAGCGAGCAGCCCTCGCGGGCGACGACCAGCAGGCGGATATCGTCCTCGCCTTCGCGCGCCGGATGCGCCACGGCCGCGACATCGGCGACCTCCGGATGCTGGCGGACCGCGTCCTCGATCTCCATGGACGAAATATTCTCGCCGCGGCGGCGAATGCGTTCCTTGACCCGGTCGACAAACCAAAGATAGCCGTCCGCATCGAACCGGGCGATGTCGCCGGTGTGGAACCATAGGTCGCGCGTCGCCTCGACCATACGGTCTGGCTGGTGCAGGTAGCCGCGCATCATCAGCCCCGGAAGCCGCGGACGGCAGATGATCTCGCCCGCCGACCCGGCCGGCACCGGGACGCCGTCCTCGTCCACGACCGCCACCTCCCAGTCGGGATGCGCGCGCCCCGCCGAGCCCGGCCGCTTCTCCGCCCCCGCGCTGAAAGTGACGTAGCCGATCTCGCTCATCGCGAACGCCTCGAACAGCTCCACGCCGAAGCGTTTGCTGAAAGCCGGGTTGTGATGCGCGTTGAACATCCGGGTGATCCGATGCGCGCGGTCCTGCGCACCCGGCGGTTGTGCCAGCAGCACCGCGGGAATGCTGAAAATGATTTGTCCGACCGTCGCCTCCGCCTCGATCGCCTCGGACCAGAAACGCGAGCCGCTGAACCGCTTGCCGAGCACGATGCGGCAGCCCGTCAGCATCGCCGGCAGCACGCCCATCCGCGTCGACATGCCATGAAACATCGGCAGCGGCGTGTAGATCGTGTCATGCGCCTGCAGATCGACAAGCCGGGCAAAATTCAGCGCGCTGCTCAGCGCGTGGCTGCTGGGCACCATGACGCCCTTGGACGGTCCGGTGGTTCCCGAGGTGAAGCCGACGGAGGTGACGTCCAGGAAGTGCTCGGGCTCGACCGGGTCGGGCCCGCTCGCCTCGAACAGCGCGCCGAACGGCACGGCTTGCGGCCAGCCCGGAACGGTCTCGCCCTCCGGCAAACCTATCACCACGAGGGTCGCCACCGTCTCGCGCAGGCTCGCCGGCAATGCGGCCAGCGCCGGCAGATACTCGGCGTGCACCACCCAGAGCCGGGCGCGGCCGATTGCGAGCTGATTGGCGAGCAAGTCACCCACCAGGCTGGTGTTGACGCTGACATAAGCCGCCCCGCGCAGGTTCAGCCCCAGCCAGGCGAACACGAAATCGATACCATTCGGCGCCATCAGCGGGATGAAGTCGCCGCGCTGGACGCCGAGCCGCGCAAAACCGCGCGCCGCCTCGCGTGAACGGTCGGCAATCTCTCGAAACGTCAGGAATCCAGGCTTGCCGGCTTCGCGCAGGAACGGGCGGTCGCCATGCGTCTCGGTCGCGAAGCGCAGCAGGTTCGTCATGGTGCGCAACCGCACGTCTTGCTGGAAGTCAGCACGCTCCATGCTGGCCGATTCTCCCGGTTGATTGGCCAACCCAGTAGCGCGCCCTGGCGCCGCTTGGCGTAGATTTATCCGGCATGGAGGCCAAGCCCACAAGGCATGGGCGTTGCCTTGTGGGGCGTGGTGATGTCTTGCCATGGCCTATTTGCCCGATGGCATGCCCGTGCCCGCCCCCAACCCCGACGACGCTCCGTTCTGGGAGGCGTGCCGTCGGCGCGAGCTGTGCATCCAGCGCTGCGCCGACTGCCAGACATTTCGCCACCCGCCCGTACCGGTCTGCGCCGCCTGCCGCTCGAAGCGGTTCACCTGGGAAGCCGTGCCCGGGACTGGCACGGTGTTCAGCTACACGATCGCCGCGCACCCGACCCACCCGGCGCTGCGCGGCCACCCGCCATACAATATCGCCGTGGTGCTGCTCGACGGCGCCGGCGACGTGCGGCTGGTCAGCAATGTGATGGAAGTCGCCAACGAGGACCTCCGCATCGGCATGCGGGTGATGCTGCACTGGGACGCGCTCGCGGACGGCGAGTATCTGCCGCGGTTCGTGCCGCGGCCGGAGGCGGCGGATGCGTAACGGACAGCAGATCGCCGGCAAGACCGCGATCACCGGGGTCGGTGAGACCGAATACGGCAAGCGCGGCGCGCTGGCGGGCCGTACCGAGCTCGATCTCTGCCTCGAGGCGATCCGCCGCGCCGCTGACGACGCCGGCGTGCCGCTCGATGAGATCGACGGCTTCACCTCGTTCGGCTTCGAGCGGCACGAGCCGGTGCTGGTGCAGGCGGCGCTCGGGATCCCGGAGTTGCGCCATTCCAGCATCGTTTGGGGCGGCGGCGGTGGCGGTTGCACGGCGGCGGTGATGATGGCGGCGATGGCGGTCGCCACCGGGCTGTGCCGGCACGCCGTGGTGTACCGCTCGATCTGTCAGGGGCAGTACGAGCGCTACGGCCAGGCGCGCAACCGGCCGGCCTTCGGCTCTTTCCTCAACCCGTTCGGCCTCTTCTCGCCCGCGCAAATGACGGCGCTGACCACGCGGCGGCACATGCACCTCCACGGCACCAGCCGCGAGCATTTTGCGGAAGTGGCGCTCACCTTCCGCCGCCACGCGCAGCGCAATCCCCGCGCGATCATGCATGGCAAGGAGCTCGACCGCGAGACCTACTTCGCCGCCCGCATGATCGCCGACCCGTTTCACCTGTACGATTGCTGCCTGGAGACCGATGGCGCCTGCGCCGTACTGATCAGCAGCGCCGAGCGCGCTGCCGACCTGCGCCAGCCATTAGTAAGAATCCTCGCGGTCGCCCAGGCGAGCGGACCCGGCTGGAGCCTCGGCCCGATGGGCACGCACAACATGCCGATCGAAGATTATGCGAGCGTGAATTCCAAGGCCGTCGGCAAGCTGGTGTTCGAACAGGCCGGCCTCACGCCGGCGGATATCGACGTGGCGCAAATCTACGACGCGTTCACCGGGCTGATCCCGATGGCGCTGGAGGATTACGGTTTCTGCGAGCGTGGCGAGGGCGGCCCGTTCATCGCCGCGGGCAATCTGTCCTGGCCCGGCGGCAGTCTGCCGGCCAACACCTCTGGCGGGCTGCTCTCCGAGGCTTATCTGCACGGCATGAACCTAGTCATCGAGGGCGCCCGCCAAATCCGCGGCACGTCCACGTGCCAGGTCGAGGGCGCGCAAACCTGTCTGGTCACCAGCGGCGGCGGCGGCGGGCACAAGAGCGCCGCGATCCTCGGCCGGTAGTCCGTTCGGGCGGCTCGGGTATAGACTGGCGAGGGAGGACGCGCCGTGGACCATCCAGTCATGAATTCTCACGCTTACGCCGAGATCCGCGATGAGGTCGCCAAGCTCTGCGCCCGCTTCCCGGGCGAATACTGGCGTAAGCTCGACGAGGTGCGCGGCTACCCGACCGAGTTCGTCCAAGCGCTGACCGAGAGTGGCTACTTGTCCGCTCTGGTCCCCGAGGAATATGGCGGCGCCGGGCTGCCGCTTTCCGGCGCGGCGGCGATCCTCGAAGAGATCCAGCATAGCGGCTGCAACAGCAGCGCTTGTCACGCCCAGATGTATATCATGGGCACCATCCTGCGGCACGGAAGCGCCGCGCAGAAGGTGGAATACCTGCCGAAAATCGCCAGCGGCGAACTCCGGCTGCAGGCGTTCGGGGTCACCGAGCCGACGAGTGGCACCGACACCACCGCGCTGCGCACCACGGCAAGGCGCGAAGGCGGCCGCTACATCGTCAACGGCCAGAAAATCTGGACCAGCCGGGCCGAGCATTCGGACCTAATGCTGCTGCTGGCGCGCACCACGCCGCGCGATCAGGTCGCCAAGCGCACCGACGGCCTGTCCACCTTCATCGTGGATATGCGGACTGTCGTCGGAAGCGGCCTGACCATCCGGCCGATCCGCACCATGATGAATCACAATAGCTGCGAGGTCTTCTTCGACAACATGGAGGTCCCGGCGGAGAACCTGGTCGGCGAGGAAGGCAAGGGGTTCCGCTACATCCTGTCCGGCATGAATGCCGAGCGGATCCTGATTGCCGCCGAGTGCATTGGCGACGCCAAATGGTTCACCGAGAAGTCGGTCGCCTATGCCGGGGACCGTGTCGTGTTCGGCCGGCCGATCGGCCAAAACCAGGGCGTCCAATTCCCGATCGCGCGCGCCTACGCCAACATGCGGGCGGCCGAGTTGATGGTGCACGAGGCGCTGCGGCTTTACGAGGCCGGCGCCAACCCCGGCGCCGAGGCCAACATGGCCAAGATGCTCGCCGCCGACGCCTCGTTCGAGGCCGCCAATGTATGCATCCAGACGCATGGCGGGTTCGGCTTTGCCGAGGAATACGACATCGAACGCAAGTTCCGCGAGACACGGCTGTATCAAGTTGCGCCGATCTCGACGAACCTTGTTCTATCGTTCGTGGCCGAGCACGTCTTGGGGATGCCGCGCAGCTACTGAACGATTTCGGCCCTCTCCCGGGAAGAAGGCTCAAGCCACGCACGGTTCGAACCCGCTCAGAAACGAGAAGTTGAACATTTTTCTGCGACGGCGCTCGACTCTGTGATTGTCCCACAGCATTCTGTCCAAAGTCGCAGTTTCGAGAATTGTTCATCAATGGCACAGCGTCCGATCTGGCGGGGGCATCTTCGCCTCGCCCTCGTCTCCTGTCCGGTCGCGCTTTACAACGCCCGGCACGACCGCGAGGCGATCCGTTTCAACATGATCAACCCGAAAACTGGCAATCGAATCAAAATGGTCTCGCAAGATGCTGAGACCGGAGACGAAGTGGCCCGGCGCGACACCGTCAAAGGCTACGAGTTCGCCAAGGGCCAGTACGTCATCATCACCGACGAGGACATGGAGGCCGTCAAGGTCGAAAGCTCGGGCCTGATGAAGGTCGAAAAATTTGTCGACGCGGCCTCGATCGATCCGATCTACTACGATTCCAGCTACTATCTCGCGCCCGACGGCAAGGGCTCCGAGGACGTCTACGCCGTGCTGCGCGAGGCCATCCAGCGGACCGGCAAGGTGGCGCTGACCCGGATCGTGATGGCGCAGCGCGAACGCACGATCGCGCTGCGCGCCCTCGACGGCGGCCTGGTCGCCCACACGCTCAACGAGCAACGCGATCTCAACCCGGCGCAACCCCTCTTCGAGGGCGTGAGCCACGTCAAGCTCGACCCCGAGATGGTCACCCTCGCCACCCAACTCGTCGAGCGGCAGAGCGAGCCGTATGACCCGGCCGACCTCGAAGACCGCTATGAAACGCGGTTGCGCGCCATGCTGGATTCCAAGGTCAAGGGCGAGGGCGTCGAAGCCGAAGCGGAGCCCGCAGCCAGCGACAGCAACGTGATCGACCTCATGGCCGCGCTCCGGCGCAGCCTCGGTGAAGCGCCAAAGCCGGCGGCCGAACCAGCGGCGCCCGCCAAGCGCGGAAAGAAGCCGCAAGAAGACGTGCGCCGGCAACCCGGTCTCAAGCTGCCGCTGCAAGGCGGCAAGAAGGCGGCGGCCCAAGCCGACGAAGCGCCTGCGCAGCAGGAGCCCGCCCAAGCTTCTCGGAGCCGTCGCAAGGCCTCCTAGGATTGCCGCACCTCCCAGTGTAGATTTTCCGGCAAGACAGAGCCGCCGGGCCGTACCGGCGCAAGCGCAGAGGGAGATCGCTCGGTGGGCAAAAAGCTCGTAATCCTTGCCGCGGTGAATGGCGGCGCGCAGCGTGACCGGGACGGCGCCAAGGTGCCGATCAGCCCGGCAGAGATCGCCGAAGCGGCGCACGAGTGTTACAAGGCCGGCGCGGCCGTGGTCCACGTCCATGCCCGCGGCCTCGACGGCTTGCCGACGACTGACATCGCCGTGTTCAGCGAGATTGTCAGCCGCATCCGCGACAAGTGCGACATCCTGATCCAGACCACCAACGGCTTCGGCGTTCGCCGCGATCCGCAAACGGGCGAATATCTCTGGCCGAAAGATTCCGAGCGGCTGGCACTGCATCACCTGGAACCGCGGCAGGATCTGTTCTCGATCGCGGCGGGATCCTGGGACTTCCATCATCCCGAAGGCGGCTATCCCGGTACCGTCGCGTACGTAAACTCCGAGCATCTGCTGCAGGAGAACATCAGTGCAGTGCTGGCGCGGGGCGGGTCACTCGAGTTCGAGATCACCGAGGTCAGCCAGATCCACAAACTGAACCGTTATGCCGAGGAGGGCGTGTTCGATCGCAACACGCGCAATCTTTGGCTCGATTTCTGCCTGGGTTTCGGCGCGATGGTGCCGACCGTGCGCACGCTCGCCCTGGCGATGGAGGATGGGCAACGGCTTTTTCCGCATTGGCGGACCGAGGTCCTGGCCACCGGCCGCGACCAGTTTCCGATGAATACGGTGGGCGTCCTGATGGGCTGCGACATCGTCCGCGTCGGTTTCGAGGACAATATTTACCTGCCGGGTGGCCAGCCGGCGCAGCGGAACCATCAGCTCGTCGGCGCCATGGTGAAAATCGGACAGACGTTCGGACGCGAACCCGCAACCGTCGGTGAGGCGCGCGATATCTTCGCGATCGGCGGCAATAGTCCGGGCTAGCCCGGCTACTCCGCCGCTTGGCGTAGTGCGGTCCCGTCCATCGGCAGCGTGTAGGTGGTGAACTGCGCGCCGTGCGCCGGCAGGGGCGCGAGATCCATCACCCCGAGTTCTGGCTGCATCACCAAAGTCGCGACCGTGGCCGACAGATTGTCGTCCGTGTTGCGGCGGACCGGGCGGCAGACCGAGAACGGGGTCTGGAAATCATCCGCCAGCGCTGTCTTCACATCGTCCGGCGTGACCCGGCCGAGATGCGGCAGCATCAGCTCGCGCACCCGCATATCCCGGTACAGCGTGTCGCCGTAATCGCCGATCCCAAGATCCTTCAACTTAGAGAGGGCTACTGGGCTGACGAAATGATTGGCATGGATCAGCAGCCCGTCCTGCGGATGCAGCTGAAACGTCTCATCCGGCGCGCATTCGAAGTTGATGCAAACGCCCGCGAAATGGCTGAGCATCATGTTGTTGGCGGCCGATTTCGGGGTGGCGTAGACCGCCTTCATCGCCGCCGCGAGGTACGATTGTTGCAGCGCCTTGCGACGGATCAGCGCCAGCGGCACGCCCAGCGTCCGGTAGTCGCGGTCCGATTGCAGGTAGTTCGCCGTCATGGCGATCCCGGCCGAGTTGAAGCCGGACCGCGCCAGCCCGCCCGCCTCGGTGAAGGTCAGGATGTCCGGCCCGTCCTCGCGCCGTATGCGCAGCACCACGGCCGTCTCGGCGCATTCCGCCTTCCAATCCCAGTTCTGCGCATGGATCAGCCGCCCCGACGCCGTCGCACGTGGCATGACCGCGACCGCCGTACAACCATCGTGCACGACCAGCGAGGCGCGCAGGTCCGGGCGCTGCGCCAGCTTGAGGATCTCGGTGCGCGCGTTGAGTAGCACGATGTCCTCGAACGGCACCTCGGCGCCGGCGGCAATTCCCTTGAACTCCTCAATGTAATCTTCATCAAACCTGGCGATGATCGGCAGGTAGCTCCGCACCAGCGCCGCTACCCCCGCCGGCTCGAGCCCGAGGCGCGCGAGCTGGGCGCCATAGTGTTGGATGCCTTTGCGCACCCGGCTGGCCGCCTGCGCCCCGTATTGCCGCCCCCGCTCGAAAGGCGCGCCCGAGACATCGATCAGCGGAAAAGCTTCGGTCATGCCAAATACTTTGTCCCGCGGCCCAGCCCATGTCCAGCGATCGCGGCGCGTTGAGGCCGATGCCGGAAAGCGCGTAATAGGGCACCTAGGACCGGAGGCGAGAATGGCGGACGACATGCATGTCTTGCGGGACATCCCGATCGGCACGGGACAAACCGGCACGCGCATCGAGACGGACTCGATGGGGCCGATCGAGGTTCCCGCCGGGCATTACTGGGGCGCGCAGACCGAGCGCAGCCTCCTGCACTTCTCCATCGGTGACGACCGTATGCCGCGCGGCATCCCGTATGCGTTCGGCTACGTGAAGAAGGCGGCGGCCGAGGTGAACGCCGCCGCCGGGCGGCTGCCGGATTGGAAAGCGGCCGCGATCGTGCGGGCCGCTGATGAGGTGATCGCCGGCGCGCTGGATAGCGAGTTCCCGCTCTATGTCTGGCAGACCGGGTCCGGCACGCAGACCAACATGAACGCCAACGAGGTGATCGCGAACCGCGCCAGCCAGCTCTTGGGCGGCGAGATCGGCATGCAGCGGCTGATCCACCCCAACGACGACGTGAACATGGCGCAGTCCTCGAACGACACCTTCCCGACCGCGATGCACGTCGCCGCCGTGCTGGAGGTGCGCACGCGCTTGCTCGGCCGGCTCGAGGCGCTGGCGGGCGCGATCGAGAGCAAGGCGCGGCAATGGGCCGAGGTGGTCAAGATCGGCCGCACGCATCTGCAGGACGCGGTGCCGCTGACCGTCGGCCAGGAATGGTCGGCCTGGGCGCGGCAATTGCGGGACGCGACCGCCGGGGTGGAGCGCACGCTCGACGGGCTGCTCGAGCTGGCGGCGGGGGGAACGGCGGTGGGGACGGGGCTGAATGCGCCACCGGGCTTCGCCGAGGCGATCGCCGCCAAGATCGCCGAGCTGACCGCGCAGCCCTTCCGCACCGCGCCCAATAAATTCGCAGCACTTGGCGGGCTCGAGGCGATGGTGGCGGCGATGGCCGGGTTGCGCGGCGTCGCCGTGGTGCTGCTCAAGGTCGCCAACGATGTGCGCTGGCTCGCCTCCGGCCCGCGCTGCGGCTTGGGCGAGCTGAGCCTGCCCGAGAACGAGCCGGGCTCCTCGATCATGCCCGGCAAGGTCAACCCGACGCAGTGCGAGGCGATGGTCATGGTCTGCACCCAGGTTCTGGGCGAGGACGCCGCGGTCGCCTTCGCCGGCAGCCAAGGTCAGCTCAACCTCAACGTCATGCGCCCGGTCATCATCATGAATTTCCTGCACTCCGCCCGCATCCTCGGCGACGCCAGCGACACGTTCCGGCGCTACACGATCGAAGGCACCGAGCTGAACCGCGAGCGCATCGCCGAATTGCTGAACCGGTCGCTGATGCTGGTCACGGCGCTGAACCCGGTGGTGGGCTATGAGAAGGCGGCCAAGATCGCCCACAAAGCGCATGTCGAGGGATCGACGCTGCGCGAGGCGGCCCTGGCCAGCGGCTGGATTTCTGCAACTGATTTCGACCGCGTGGTGCGTCCGGAGACAATGGTGGGCGAGATGCCGCCGCTATGAAGATCACCGCCATCGAGACGTTGCGGACTGAAGAGTTCGCCAATGTGCTCTGGGTCCGCGTCCACACCAATGCGGGCGTGATCGGCCTTGGCGAGACCTTCTACGGCGCCGGCGCGGTCGAGGCGCACATCCACGACACGTTGTCCGGCCGCCTGCTGGGCCGCAATCCGCTGCACATCGAGGCGCTGCACCGCGAGATGCTGAACCTGCCGATGGCGCAGTCCAGCACCGGGGTCGAATACCGCGCGGCCTCGGCGATCGACATCGCGCTGTGGGATGCATTCGGCAAAGTTTGCGGCCAGCCGGTGCATCAGATGCTGGGCGGCCTGTGCCGCCCGCGGCAGCGCATCTATAATACCTGCGCCGGCTACGCCTACGTGCGCTCGCACAACATCAAGCCGGTCTCGACCTGGAATTTCGACGAGAGCGCCGGCCCCTACGAGGATCTGAACGGCTTCATGACCCGTGCGGACGCGGTGGCGGAAAGCCTGCTCGAATCCGGCATCACCGCCATGAAGATCTGGCCCTTCGACCCGGCCGCCATCGCCAACGACGGCCTCATGATCAGCCGCGCCGAGCTAAAAACCGCCATCGAGCCGTTCGAAAAAATCCGCCGCGCCGTCGGCGACAAGATCGAGATCATGGTCGAGCTCCACTCGCTGTGGAACCTGCCGATGGCCAAGAAGATCGCCAAATGGCTCGAGCCCTACGACCCGACCTGGTACGAAGACCCGATCCGCATGAACTCGCCGCAGGCGCTGGCGGAACTCGCCCGCTCCACCCCGGTATGGATCTGTGCCAGCGAGACGCTCGGCAGCCGGTTTCCCTACAAGGATATGCTGGAGCGGGACGCAATGAGCGTCGTCATGGCCGATCTGTGCTGGACCGGCGGCCTGACCGAGGGGCGCAAGATCGCCGCCATGGCCGACACCTACCACCGCCCTTTCGCGCCGCATGACTGCGTCGGCCCGGTCGGCTTCATCGCCGGCATCCACGCCTCGTTCAGCCAGCCCAACACCTTGATCCAGGAAAGCGTCCGCGCCTTCTACACCGGATGGTATAAAGAATTGGTTACCACAATGCCGGTGATCGAGGGCGGCCACGTGCTTCCGATGGAGGGACCCGGGCTTGGCACCGAGTTGCTGCCGTCCGTGTTCGAGCGGTCCGACCTTCGCGTGCGCCGGTCCGAAGCCTAGGGGGAAAACGCCATGAAGGCCGCCGTAATCCATGCCGCACGCGATCTGCGGGTCGAAGAAGCCGCCACGCCCACGCCCGGTCCGCACGAGGTTCTGGTCCGCGTCCGCGCCGGAGGGATCTGCGGTTCCGACCTGCATTATTACCAAGATGGCGGGTTCGGCGCCGTGCGCATTCGCGAGCCCCTCGTCCCGGGCCATGAGTTGGCCGGCGAAATCGTGCAGGTCGGTGACGGCGTGACGGGGGTGTGGCCAGGCGACCGGGTCGCGGTCGATCCGAGCCGGCCGTGCGGCCACTGCGTCTACTGTCTCGAGGGCAAGCCGCGGCATTGCCTCGACATGCGCTTCTTCGGCAGCGCGATGCGGTTCCCGCACGTCCAGGGCGGGTTTCGCGAGTTGCTGGTTTGCGCCGAGGCGCAGGCGATCGCGATTCCGGACGGGCTGAGCACCGAGCACGCCGCTTTCGCCGAGCCGCTTTCAGTCTGCTTGCATGCCGCGACGCAGGCGGGACCCTTGCTTGGCCGCCGGGTCTTGGTGACCGGCACCGGGCCGATCGGCGCGTTGGCGATCCTGGTCGCCCGGCATGCCGGCGCGCGCGAGGTGGTCACGACCGACCTTGCGGACCCGCCACTCGCGATAGCCCGCCGGATCGGCGCAGATCAGGCGATCAACGTGCGGAGCGACCCAGCGGCAATGGACCGGTTTACCGCCGATAAGGGCTATTTCGACGTCGTATTCGAGGCATCCGGCAGCGGCGCTGCGCTGGCCTCCGCGATCCAGGTTGCGCGACCCGGCGCGGTGATCGTCCAAATCGGCATTGGCGGCGACATAAACTTCCCGATCAACACCCTGGTCGCCAAGGAGATCGACCTGCGCGGCACGTTCCGCGTCGACGCCGAATTCGCCTGGGCCGTCGACTTCCTGGCCTCCGGTGCGATCGACGTCGCGCCGTTGCTGACAGAGATCATCCCGCTGGACGATGCAGTCCGTGCTTTCGACCTGGCGGCGGACCGGTCCCGCGCCATGAAGGTCCAGCTCGCTATCTGAGTCTGCCCGGTCAATCCTCGGAGCGGTCCGCTTTATCCTTCAGATTGCGGGCGAGGTCCGTTTCGGTGGTACCGGCGGCGGGCAGCGCGACATCAGGCGGGGGCGTGAGCGCTCCCCGATCGCGTGTCGCGACGCCCTTGCCAGCCTCGGTCATCGCCTTGGCTTCGATGTCGCCCTCGCCGTAGGACGGCGCAACCTCGTTTTTCGGATCTGCCAACTCACCGCCTCCACCGCGTCAACGCGAGCCGACGACGCGGGTTCGCGCACCGGTCTCCCCGTGCTAGCGATCGCGCCTCGGATCG
Source organism: Acetobacteraceae bacterium (assembly GCA_965276815.1). Classification (GTDB taxonomy): domain Bacteria; phylum Pseudomonadota; class Alphaproteobacteria; order Acetobacterales; family Acetobacteraceae; genus JAVVHH01. Next base: position 465,522 of record CBDIBE010000010.1, read on the forward strand.
TCGCGGACTGACCAGGAGACACTTGATGCGAACCGTCGTTCTTGCCGTCGCCCGGCTCGCGCTCGCGATCCGGGCCGACAAGACCCAAGGCCCCTTCGGCTTTACGGTGGCACCCTGAACTGGACAGCCTCGCTGGCCGGTCTCGCCGACGCCCCGCCAGTGCTCACCCTGGCCCGCGGCCTCGCGGATGCAGCCTTGCTCTCCGTGCTGGGCGCGTTGCTCGCCGTAGCGTGGCTGGCGCGCGGGGCCTGGCCGCGCCTGGCGCCGATCGTCTGGGCGTCGCTGGCCGCCTGCGCGTTGCTGACGCTCGTCTGGGCGGCGCTGGAGGCGGCGTGGCTCGCAGGCACGGCCGAGGCGTTGCCGGTCGTTCTCATGAGCACGCTGTTCGGGCATCTCATCTTGGCCCGGCTCGTGTTGCTGGCGCTGACCGTGATCGCCTTCGCTTTGCGCCGCGCTTGGGCGGCGACCGTGCTGGCGGCCCTGATGGTGGCGTTGCTTGCTGGGCATGGCCATGCGTGGGCGATGTATGGCGGCCCGAATTGGCTGCTCGTCTCCGAAGTGCTGCACCTGCTGGCCGGCGGCGCTTGGCTCGGCGGCCTGCTGCCGTTGCTGGTGCTGGTCCGCACGACTCCTCCGGGCGAGGCGGCGCTGCTTTCCGCGCGGTTCTCTCGGCTGGCCACGGCGTGCGTCCTGATCCTGGCGGGAACGGCGCTCTGGCAGGGTGACATCCTGATCGTGTCAGTCGCCGGGCTGTTGGGGACCAGCTACGGCCTTGTTGCCCTGCTCAAGCTCGCGTTGTTCCTGGTCCTGCTCGGCTTTGCCTTCCGCAACCGGTTCCGGCTGACGCCTGCTTTGGCCGGGGCCGCCGGCATCTCGGCGAATCGGAGCTTGGCCCGCAGCATCGCCCAGGAGGCCTGCGTCGGCCTGGTCGTCGTCCTCGCCGCGGGATTGCTGGCCAATTTGGAACCGGCCATGCATTTGCAACCGGTGTGGCCGTTCCCTTGGCGACCGACGCTGGACACGGTCTCCGAAGACCCGTCTTTCGTCCAGGAAGTCGGCATCACCTCCGGCGTGATCGCCGTCGCCGTGCTGATGGCGCTGGTGGCCTTCATCTGGCGGTGGCGATTGCGCTGGCTTCTGGCCGGCATCGCCGTCGTCATCGCCTTCATCGAGGCGCCGCATCTGGATCTGCTTTTTGTCGAAACCTACCCGACCAGTTTCTGGACCTCCCCGACCGGGTTCTCGACGCAATCGATTGCCGACGGGGAGATGCTCTATCCGCAGAATTGCGCCGTTTGCCATGGCGCACAGAGTCATGGAGACGGCCCCGCGGCCAAACAATCGCCGGTTCCGGCCGCCGACCTCACCGTACAACATCTCTGGATACATTCGGACGGCGAGCTCTTCTGGTGGGTATCACACGGCATTCCGGCCCCGCGCGGCGGACTTGCCATGCCTGGCTTTGCCGCGGCGCTGAACGAGAACCAGCGCTGGGCGCTGATCGACTATATTCGTGCCCATAATGCTGGGCTGGCCTTCGCCGGATCAGGCTCTTGGCCAATCCCGCTCCGGGCGCCTGGCCTGGCGATCAAATGCGGCGCGGGAGAGCCGCAGACGCTGGCCGGGCTCTCGGGTCACGTGGTCCGGGTGGTGTTCGGGCCGGCGATCTCGGTTCCGGACGCGGTCACGGTCGTGATCACCTCCGGCCAGGGCGCTCGACCTGAAGCAGGCCTATGCTTTGCCGACGATACTTCCGCCCGCCCGGCCTATGCCGTGGTGACCGGAATCGCCCCGGCGCAGCTCGACGGCACGCAGATCCTGATCGATCCGCAGGGATATCTGCGAGAGGTGCATCCAGCCGGCTGGGACGCCATCGCCGCTTCCGCCCAGGAGATCCGGACCCATAAGCTCACCGCGGCGTCGACGAGCAAGATGGACATGCCAATGTGACTCACGCCCGCAGCCGGTCTGGCATGGCTGGGCAATCGCGCGCATCCACCACGGCCATGACGTTAGGGGGTGGTTGACACGCGAAGGCCATTTCCGTCGCGCGCATTGGCTTCGAGCGCGTCGTGCGCCCAGGGGCGGATGAAGCTGGCGGGGGGCAGGATGATCCAGCCGTCGGTCTCGTCGCCGACGGCGGTGAAGTTGGAGGCGGCGACTGCGAGGGCGGTGAGGGCGCAGATGAGGGCGGCCCGGTCATCGTGGTTGGTGATGTTGGCGAGCGGATCGCGGAGTGTGCGGGAAGGCAGGAGGTGGGCGATGAGGCGCTCTAGCGTGCCGTCGGCGAGCAGGTGCTGGAAGAATATGTCGGATCGGTCGCCACGGCGCGCGGTGAGCTTGGTTGGGTGTTCGAGCATCAGGCCGAGGAAGCTGCTCGGAAAGGCCTCGTAGAGGGCGAGATCGCCGATGCGGACGGTGTGGCGGGCGGGCTGCACGGCGCAGTTTTGGCAGACGATCCTGGCACAGTCGTTCGCCGCTGCGTTGAGTGCTGTGCCGACGGGTGCGTTCGATTGGCCGGGCTTGCCGATCAGCTTGGTGAGCCGCCGGGTCAGCATCCGCTCCGCGGCGCGATATCGGCCGATGACATCCAGCTCCCGACGGAGAGGCCCGTCGAACGCGGCGGCTTCGAGCCTGGCTGACCCGGCCACCGCCAAGATCGTGGCCTCCCGTTCGGCGGGCAGCGCACGGAAACGGCGGATCGTCCAGCTAATCTGCCTCGCGTGCCAATCCAAGCGGCAGACGGCACTTGACCGTCGTGCCGGCGAGAAGCCGACATCGATCCCAAGGACGGAGCCGGCGTCAGGAGAGGCTGACAGGCCAGGTGGCGGCCGGCATGGGCGCCAGGCCGGAGAGGTCGGACAGCGCGGCGGAGGCGAAGCCGGGGCAGGCGAGGGAGGCAATCGCGATGCGGCCGTCCTCGATGCGCAGGCGCACCTGGCCGTTCTGGCGGTGGTAGAGGTCGGGGTGGGCGGCGAGGAAGGCATCGGCTTCGGAGGCGGGGCGGTCGCCGAAGCCGTCGATGAAATGGTGGCCGTTGCGCTCCAGATGGGTGAGGCCGAGCAGAGAGACGAGGGCCAGGTCTTGCTGCACCGCGAGGCCGGCCTGGGTGGTCAGGTCCTCGCCAGACATGAACGCGCCAGCGCCCCAGGCGGCGCAGCGGGCGCGGTTGAGCAGGCTTTTGTAGAGGCCCTTGCAGAGCTTGGAGGAGACGCCGGTGTAGCCGAGGGCGCGGGCGCGGGGAAAGGCGTCGAGCGTCTCGTCGGACTCGTCGATCAGGACGGGGCGCTCGGCGGCGAGGGTCTGTACCGGGGCGGCGAGGGCGGCGGCGCGGCGGATCGGCTGCTCGATAAAGGCGACCGCGGCGGCTAGGCGCCCGAGGCGTTTGTCGGCGGCGATGGCGCGCCAGAGGGCGAGTGCTGCTTCGGCGTCGGCGTATTGCTCGTTGCCGTCTAGCATGACTTGGTAGGCGGGCAGGCGGTCCAGCACGGCGGCGATGTGGGCGAGGCGGTCGAGATCAGCTTGCAGGTCGCCGCCCACTTTCAGCTTGAACCAGCGGTGGCCGTAGGTGTCGACGACTTCTTCCAGCGTCTCGGGCAGGCCGTCATCGATGCGTTCGGTCTGGTCGGATGCGGTGATCGGGTCGACAAGGCCGACCGTATGCCTGGCCTCGATTGTGGGCGCCGGGTGCAGGCCGGCGAGGAAGCGGGCGATGTCGAAACCGGCGAGATCGGGCGTCAGCGCCGTCGTGATGCCGGGGCGGTTGGCGCGGAGGGCGGCGAAGACGTCGATGCTCTCGACGCGGCACAAGGCGTCGAGCACGGCGCGGTCGAGCATGGCTGGGCCGAAGGCGGCGACGAGTGGGTTGAGGCGTTCGAGGCCGCAGGCGGCGAGGTGAGAGGCATAAGTGCTGGCGTACAGGCCGAAGGCGGTTTGCGGGCCGGCGGCGAGATAGGCATCCGTGGCGAGTTCGAGGACGCGGCGGAGCTGGTGGAGGTTGGCGTCGTCGGAGAGCGCCGGGTCCTTGTCGAACCATTTGGCGGCGAGGGTTTCGGCGCCGTAGCCCCAGGCCTCCCGCCCGTCCTCGCAGCGGACGAGGACGCGGAGGACGGCTTGCTGGCCGTGGGTCAGCGTGGCGGCGCCGAAGCGGAAGGGCAGGCGAAGGCGGAAAGGACGTTCGTAGCGTTCGACTTCGAGAAGGCGCAGGCGCAATTTTACTGCGCCTTCGAGACCTCCCAGACGCGGATCCCCTCCTGCATGCGGGGCGCGAGGCTAAAGCCTTTGCGCATGGCGAAGATGTTGACCTGGTGGTGCAGCGGCAGAATGGCTTGCTGGGCCATGCAGAGTTTGGTCGCGTCGATGTAGAGCTTCTCGCGCTCCTCGGGGTCGAAGGTGGCGATGCCCTGCTCGACGAGCTTGTCCTCCTGCGGGTCGGCGAAGTGCGAGGGGCGGAGGACGGCGCCGCGGCCCTTCTCCGGATCCTGCGAGGCGCAGATCTGAATGAGGCTGCTGCTGGCCTCGCCGGTGTCGCTGGCCCAACCACTCAGGGACACGGTGTATTCGTCCTTGACGCCGCCGGCGAAGAAGACGCTGGCGGGGGTGGTGGCGACGGCGGTCTTCACGCCGACCCGCGTCCACATCTGGGCAATTGCCGCGGCAATGGCGCCGTCATTGACGTAGCGGTCGTTGGGACCGTTCAGGGTAAGCGCAAAACCGTTCGGGTAGCCGGCGTCGGCGAGGAGTTTTTTGGCTTGCGCCGGGTCGTAGGGGTCGGGCTTGAGGTCGGGCGTGTAGCCGACGGCGCCTTCCGGCAGGAGTTGCCCGGTGGGCGCGGCGTAGCCGTCCATGATCTGCGTCTTGATGCCATCGCGATTGATGGCGAGCGAGAGCGCCTTGCGGACGCGCAGATCTTTCAAGGGATTTTTGGCCAACGGCTTGCCGTCGAGGTCGGAGGCGTTGGGGGTCGTTTCGCGTCCGCTGTCCAGATAGATGTAGATCAATCGCTGGCCGGCGGGGGAACGGATGTTCAGCGCCGGGTCGTTTTTCAAGGTCGCGACGTCGCGGGTGGAGACCTGGTCGATGATGTCGACGTCGCCAGCCTCGAGTGCGGCGGTGCGCGACGCGTCGTTGGGGATCATCCGGTAGTTGACCCGGTCCCAGAACGGCCGGGGACCCCAGTAATTGTCGTTGCGGACGAAGACGATGTGGTCGCCGAGCAGAACGGATTCGAGCTTGTACGGGCCGGTGCCGATGGCCGCCTTGCCGGAATTGTAGTCGGCGGTGGTGGCGCCCTCGCCATATTTGCGGCTGATGATGTGCACACTGTTGAGGAAGTAGGGCAGCAGCGGCTCCGGCTCCTTGGTGTGCATGCGGATGGTGAGCGGGTCGACGATCTCGAGGCGCTCGACCGGCTTGACGGCGTAGTTGAAGCTCGACGGGCTGTTGAGCACCGTCGGGATGCGCTGGAAGGTGAAGACGATGTCGTCCGGAGTAAACGGCGTGCCGTCGCTGAACTTCACGCCGGGGCGCAGCTTGAACTCCCAGGTGTGGTCGTCGATCACCTTCCAGCTTTCGGCCAGGGCAGGGACGGGCTTGTAGTTGCCGTCCAGCGAAACCAGCGTGCTGAACAGCGTGTCGGCGATGATGTTGTTAGGGTTGAGGTTGTGATAGTGCGGGTCGATTGAGGTGAACGCGCCACCGGTGCCGACATTGAGCACGTTTTCTGCCCGTGCCGGAGCCAGGGCGAGGATCGTGGCGATCAGCAAGGTGGCCAGGCAGATATATCGGCGCATGTCGGCTCCAGGTCCTGCGGCAGGGGGCAGGCGCAGCTACCAAGCACGAATCGGGCCACGGGTGAAAGCGGGCCGTGAAACCGAAGCTTCATAAATCGCTGGCTCGGCGGGCGGCGGCCAACCCGGTATTGCGGGGTCCGTTGTCGGGGCCACGAAGCGAGGGGCGATTTGAGCCAGATCCAGACGGTGAAAGTCCAGATTGGGCAAGCGGAACCGCGAACCTACGGACTGACCCTGTTCCTGCGAGGCTGGCTGGCCAACCCGCTGCAAATGGGCTCCATCGTGCCGTCTTCGCCGGCACTGTGCCGCCGGATCGTCGCCCAGGTGCGCCGGGCGCCGGATGAGTGGGTGATCGAACTTGGCGCGGGCACCGGGGTGGTGTCGCGGGCGTTGGTCGAGGGCGGGATCCCGCCGGGGCGGATTATACTGGTCGAAATCGAGCACGACCTGGCGGGGCATCTGCGCGAGACGATGCCGGGGACCGAGGTGATCGAGGGGGACGCACGGTCGCTGCCCGAGCTGATCCCGCGCAGCCGGCACCGGCGGGTGGGGACGGTGATCTGCGGCATTCCGCTGGTGCTGCTGAGCGTGCCGCAGCAGCGGCGGTTCATCGAGGCGATGGCGGGGGTCGCGCCGGGGCGCGGGTTTCTGCACTATAGTTACTGCGCAACCTCGCCGCTGCCGTCGCGCAAGCACGGGTTGGTCGCTAGGCGCGAGGCTTGGACGCCGCTGAACCTGCCGCCGGCGAGCTTGTGGCGCTACCAACCCGAGGTGTAGCCTCCGCAACGAAGCCCGCGTACAGTGCTGCGACACGGCCTGGGAGCGGGGGACGGATGGATTACGCGGTCAGTTTCGGCAGGATCGGGAAACGTTCGCAGGCGGCGCCTGGCCCGGCGTTCCGGATCGCGCTGCTGGGCGACTTCTCGGGGCGGGCGAATGCCGGGGTGATGGAGACGGGTGATGCCCTGGCCCGGCGCAAGCCGATCAAGATCGACGTGGACAATCTCGATGACGTGGTCGAGCGGCTGGCGCCGAAAGTGGTGATCGGGCTCGACGACGAGGGCGCGATCACGGTGCCGATCAAGAGCCTCGACGATTTCCATCCGGACCAGCTGGTCGAAAACCTCGAGCTGTTCGAGCAATTGCTGGATTTGCGGCGCAATCTGCAGAGCAAGGCCGGGTTCGACCGGGCGTCGAAGGAAGTGCTCTCCTGGGCCGGGGAGGAGCCGTTGCCGGAGATGCGCGAAAAGGCGCGCGGGACGGCGGTGGCGACGGATCGGAAGCTGTCGGACTTCGCGCGGCTGACGGGGCGGCCGGCCCGCGAAGAGAGCTCGGCGGACGAGCTGATCCGGCGGCTGATCGGGCCGTATATCGTGCCGTCGCGGGATTCGCGGCAGGACGCGTTGACGGCGCGGGTGGACGAGGCGCTGTCGGCGGCGATGCGCCGGGTCTTGCATCATCCAGATTTCCAGACGGCGGAGGCGCTGTGGCGCAGCGTCGAGTTTTTGGTCCGCCGGATCGAAACCGGCGCCAATATGCAGATCGTGCTGTACGACGTGTCGGCGGAGGAGCTGGCGGCGGATCTGGCGGCGAGCGAGGCGCTCGACCAGACGGGGCTGTATGCGATGCTGGTCGAGCAGCCGGCGCTGGATGCGAATCAGGGGGCGCTGTCGCTGCTGGCCGGGTTGTATCAATTCGAGCTGACGCCGCCGCATGCGGAGCTGCTGGGCCGGTTGGCGCAGGTGGCCGGGGCCGCGGGGGCGCCGTTCATTGCCGCGATCGGGCCCGATGCGCTGAAGACGCCGCAGCATGATTGGCATCCGCTGATCAAGCAGGCCTGGGGGGCGCTGCGCGAGCTGCCGGCTGCGGCGTATCTCGGGCTAGCGACGCCGCGATTCCTGCTGCGCATGCCGTATGGCAAGCGCACGGACCCGATCGACGCCTTCGCGTTCGAGGAATTCACGCGGCAGGGCGGGTTGTCCGGGATGCTCTGGGCCAACCCGGCGGTGGCGGTGACGCAGGTCTTGGCCGAGACCTGGATGCGCAGCAAGAAAATGGAGCTGGGCAGCGTCGCGAATGTCGGCGACCTGCCGGTCTATGTTTATCACGATAAGGACGGCGACCAGATCGCCCTGCCCTGCACGGAGCGGCTGTTCACCGAGAAGCTGGCGGCGCAGGTTGGCTCCATGGGCGTGATACCGCTGGTAAGCTTGCGGGGGCGGCCGGAATTACGGGTGGCCGGGTTCAACGGCGTCGGCGGTAAGAAATTGGCAGGGCGATGGGCGCCGGTGGATTTCGCATCGCCGGCTCCGGCGCCGGCTGCGCCAGCCACGGCCAAAGCGGCTCCTGTAGTAGTGCCCGAACCGAAAGCAGAGCCCGTAGAGGAGGCAGAGGCCGCGCCGGCGGAGGCCGATACGAGCGAGCTCGACGCGTTGCTGGCCGGTCTGGAGACGACGGAGGAGCCTGTGGCGGCGGCCGAGGAGCCGCCAGCCGAAGCGGCGGCGGAGGATGACCTCGATGCGCTGCTGGCGAGCCTCAACGCCGAGCCGGAGAAGCCGGCGGCCGACGATACCGAGGCCGACCTCGATGCGCTGCTGGCGTCGCTGAAGTAGTCAGGCAGGCTTGAGGACGATGTCCACGCGCTGACTTTCTTCCGACATGCCGGGTACGGAGGCGATGTCACGCGTCTGGCGTACGATCCGGCTCGCCGGGACGTCGAGCTCGACCAGCGCGGCCTCGATCAGTCCGGCACGAAGGCTGGCGAGATCGAGCATGGCTTGCGGGCTTTTGGGGCCAGCATAGCGAACGAGGAGCACGTCGCGATCGTCGTTCTGCTTGGCCCAAGCCGCCGCGGACCGGATCACCGTCTTGGCATCTTCGTCGATCATGGCGGACCACTGGGCGAAGAACACGCTGTGATCGGCCTTAGTGCGGCGGACGCGGTTGGCGACGCCGGGGTGGATCATCCAGGGCTGGCTGAAGGGTTGGGGCGGTCCGCAGTGCTGGACCCAGAGCGCGTCGACATCGGTTTTCGATTCGCACGCTACCAGCTCGATGCTAACGTGCGGCGGCAACGTATTGGCCAGCAGGTGATCGATGTATTGTTCTCCGCTGACGAGCCAGGCTCGCCCTTGGCACTCGGCCAGCACAATGTCGGCCATTAACCTCTCCTCTACCCGGTCCTCGACGTGGCAGTAACGCTGCGCCTGTCGGGTGGTGGCCTAGGCGGGCCGAGCCAGACCAAGCTGCTTACCGCGGGCACGTTATCCATAGGGCGAGGCTCCGGCAACGACTGGGTGCTGCCGGACCCGGACCGGCACCTTTCCAAGACGCATTGCGTGATCAGCGTCGAGGGCGGCCGCACGATCTTGACGGATTTGAGCACCAATGGGGTGCATATCAACGGGGCGCGGCAGGCGACGGCGCGGGATAGCCGGGTCGTGCTGACCGACGGGGACGAGTTCCGGCTGGGCGATTATTCGATCGCGGTGACCGAGATCGAGGATTCGCGACCGGCGGGCAAGGGGGCGGCGATGCCGGACCCGTTTGCGGTCGGCGCCCGCGGCCGCGCGATCGATCCGTTCGACGCGCCGGTCGGGCCCGATGAGGGCGGCACGCCGCTCGACATCGATCCGCTGGATGACCCGCTCGGCCGTGCGCCCGACCCGAATTTTCGGCATCCGGTGACGCATCGGTCGCTTGGGCCGAAGGTGGAAGACCCGTTCGACGTGGCCGAGGAACGGGCGAGCCGGGCGGTCGACCCGGATGACGACCTGTTCCGCGGGGCCAAGCCGACGATGGAATGGCAGGGTCCGACGCAGCCAGACCACGCCGATGCGCCGCAGCATGCGTTCGCGGGGCCGCGTATGCTGCCGCCGGCAGAGCCGAATTCGATCGATTTCGATGCGTTGATCGGGGATATCGGGCCGGTTGGCGTGCCGCCCCGGCCCGTTGCGCCGTCTGTGGCGGCCCCGCAGGCTCGGACAGCACAGCCCGGGCCGCGCGATCCGTTTGCGGACCTCGACAGCTTGCTGCCGCCGGAACCGCATGAGTCGGCGGTGGTTCCGCAGCCGACCCCGCAACCGGCGCCCCCGCCGCCGGTACGGCCGGAAGTGGCCGCAGTGGATCCGTTCAACGAGCCTGATCGGCCGGCGCCAGCCCGGCCGGCGCCGCAAGCCTCGCCCGCCCAAGCTGTCGATGAACGCGGCTTGCTGGCGGCATTTCTGGAGGGGGCCGGCGTCACCGGCCTGGCGGCCGCGGCGACCGACCCGGAGGCGACGATGCGGTCGGTGGGGCAGGTGTTCCGCGCGATGACCGAGGGATTGCGCGAGGTGCTGATGTCGCGCGCGGCCATCAAGGGGGATATGCGGGTCGAGCAGACGATGATCCAGGCGCGCAATAACAACGCGCTGAAGTTCTCGGTGACGGTGGATGACGCGGTGTCGGCGCTGCTGACGAGCAACCGTCCCGGCTATATGCCGCCGCTGGCCGCAACCAAGGAGGCCTTCCAGGACCTGAAGTCGCACGAGCTGGCGGTGATGGCGGGGGTGCAGACGGCGCTGCTGAGCCTGCTGAAGCGGTTCGAGCCTTCGACGCTGGAGAGCCGGCTGACGCAAGGATTGTTGGGGGCGGTGCTACCGGCGGCGCGCAAGGCGCGGTATTGGGACAGCTTCTGCCAGGTCTACGGCGATATCGCGCGGGAGGCCGAGGACGATTTCCAGGCGGTGTTCGGCCGGGAATTCGCGAAAGCGTATCGGGCGCAGGCGCGCAAAGCCGAGAACGGCGAGCCGGATTAGCCGGGTTCTCCGGCGTAGAGCCCGGCGTCCTTGGCGCGGGCACGGGTCATGGCGACGAGGAGGTCGAGCAACGGGGTCGCGACGCCGTACAGTCGGGCGAGATCGAGCGGGACGCCGTAGATGCCGTCGATCTCCATGGGCCGGCCGAGTTCGAGGTCCTGCAGCACGCTCGGTTTGTGGGTCATCTTGCGGCCGTTGCGGATTTGGCCGTCGACGTCCGGCGACACCTTGCACCCCAGCGCGGTCGCGATCGCCGTGCCCTCGGCCAGTATCGTGCGGACGGCATCCTGGCAGGCGGATTCGGCCAAGTAGCGGCCCGGCGGGCTGCCGGTCAGGACGGCGAGCGGGCCGCTGGCCAGGTTCAGCAGGAGTTTGGCCCAGATCGCGTCGCGGATGCGCGGGCTGACGTCGATTGTCACCCCGCCGGCTTGCAGCACTTCCGCCAGGGCTTGGGTGCGGCCCGACGCGGTGCCGTCCGGCTCGCCGAGCACGAGGCGGCTGCGGGCGTTCTCCACTTCGATCTCGCCGGGGGCCACGACGGTGCAGGCGGAATAGACCACGCCGGCGACGGCCCGGTTGGGCCCGATCACGTTCCACAAGGCGCCGCCGGGATCAAGTTTGTCGAGCCGCATGCCGTCATGCGTGCCGCCCTCTCGGTGGAAGTAGAACCAGGGAATGCCGTTCATCGCGAAGACCACCGGGGTGTCGGGGCCGAGCAGGGGGGCGATCCCGGCGGCGACGGCGGGGAGCGCGGGGGCTTTTACGGTGACGAGCACCACGTCCTGACGGCCGAGGGCGGCCGGGTCGGCGCTGGCGGTGACGGCGGCGTGGATCGGGCCATCCTTGGCGTGGACGCGGAGGCCGTCGGCCTGTATGGCGGCGAGGTTGGCGCCGCGGGCCACGACGGAGACCTCGGCGCCGCCCTTGGCCAGGCGGGCGGCAAAATGGCCGCCGATCGCGCCGGCGCCGTAAACACAGACCCTCATGCGAGCAGATCGGCGGCGGCGCGGGAGAGGGCTTGCACGCCCAGGCCGATGCAGGCCTCGTCCGGCTGGTAGGCGGAATTGTGCAGCCTGTCGTGGCGGCCGGGTTGGGACGAGCCGATCCGGAGCTGGAAGGCGGGCACGAGATTGGCCATCAGGGCAAAATCCTCGCCGCCGAGGCTGGGCCAGCCTTCCTCGACGACGTCGCCGAACTGCGCCCGGACCGAGGCGATGGTGCGGTCGAGCACCGCATCGTCGTTCACGAGGGGCGGGACGCCGCGGATGTAGGCGAGGTCGCAGGTGACCCGCATGCCGGCTTCGATCCCGGCGCAGAGACGGCGGATCGCCGTCTCGGCCCGTTCGCGCGCCGGGACGTGCAAGGTGCGGACCGTGCCGCGGATTGTGCAGGAGTCGGGGATGACGTTGCGGGCCGAGCCGGCATGAATGGCGCCGACGGTCACGACGCAGGGCTGGGTGGGCGACACCTCGCGCGAGACCACGGTTTGCAGCTGGGTGACCAAGTGGCAGGCGGCGACGATCGGGTCCACGGCGTTTTGCGGGTAGGCGGCGTGGCCCGAGACGCCGCTGATGGTGACGTCGAAGCCGTCCGTGGCGGCGAGGCAGGCGCCGCGGACGAAGCCGAACCGGCCGACCGGCATGTCGGGATGGTTGTGGAACCCGAGTGCGACGTCGACGCCGTCGAGCGCGCCGTCGGCGATCATGGCGGCGGCCCCGCCGATGGCTTCCTCGGCCGGCTGGAACAGCAGGCGGATCGTGCCGGCGAGCTGCGGCGCCAGACCCTGGAGGACGGCGGCCACGCCGAGGAGGGTGGTCGTGTGGATGTCGTGGCCGCAGGCGTGCATCTTGCCTGCTTGCTGGCTGGCGAAGGCGAGCTTGGTTTGTTCCTGGATCGGCAGGGCGTCCATGTCGGCGCGGATGGCGAGCGTCGGACCCGCCTTTCCGCCAGTAATGGTGCCGACCACGCCGGTGCGGCCGATGCCGGTTTGATGCGGGATGCCGAGGCGCGCCAACTCGGCGACGACGATCCCGGAGGTGCGGACTTCTTCGAAGGCAAGTTCCGGATGGGTGTGCAGGTCGCGGCGCACTTCGATCAGATGCGGCTCGATCGCCGCGGTCGCGGCAGCGATCGCCGATTGCAGATCGTTGTGCAAGGTGACTGACATCTGGTGCTCCTGACGTGGCCAGGCATGATGGCGGTGGAGGAGCGGCTGGACAAGCTTTCCGCCTGCAACCTATAGGAGCGGTTACCACGCTCGGGGACCAGAATGAGCAGCAGCACGCCGAACCCGCTTGCCGCAGGGGGGCCGATCGTGCCCGTGATCCTGTCCGGCGGCTCCGGCACCCGGCTTTGGCCGGTGTCGCGGGAGAGTTTCCCAAAGCAGCTATGGCCGCTGGTTTCGGACCGGACCATGCTCCAAGAGACGGCGCTGCGCGGCGTCGGAGCCGGATTCCGGCCGCCAGTGATCGTTTGCAACCAGGAGCACCGGTTCCTGATCGCCGAGCAGATGCGGACGGTCGGGATCGAGGGCGCCGAGATCGTGCTGGAGCCGGTCGGGCGAAATTCGGCGCCGGCGATTACCGCGGCGGCGCTGATCGTGGCCGAGCGCGACCCGGAAGCCGTGCTGTGGATGATGGCGGCCGATGCCTCGATCCAGCGGCTCGAGGCGCTGCACGTGGCGCTGGCCCGGGCGGTGACGGCGGCGCGGGCCGGGTATATCGTAACCTTTGGGATGCAACCGCACCGTGCCGAGACGGCCTATGGGTATATCGAGGTCGGGCCGGAGCTGGAGAACGCGCCGGGGGTGCATCGGCTGATGCGCTTCCTGGAGAAGCCGAATGCGACGGTGGCAGCGGAGTTCGTGTCCACCAAGCGCCATCTGTGGAATTCGGGGATGTTCGTCTTCAAGGCTTCCACGCTGCTCGAGGAGATGCGCGCTTACGCGCCGGAGGTGCTGGAATCGGTGCAGCACGCGGTGACAAAGCGGCGTCAGGACCTGGATTTCATCCGGCTCGACCCGGTGGCGTTTACCGCATGCCCGAACATCAGCCTCGACTACGCGGTTGCGGAACAGACGGCGCGGGCGGCGGTGGTGCCGGCGGATCTGGGCTGGTCGGACGTCGGCAGCTGGGACGCGCTGTGGGAGCAGTCGCCCAAGGACGCGGAGGGCAATGTGGCCGTGGGCGACGTGCTGCTCGAGGGGTCGAGCAATTGCTTCGTGCGCAGCGATGGGATCGTGACCGCGGTGGTCGGGCTGGACGATGCGGTCGTGGTGGTGACGGCCGATGCGGTGCTGGCGATGCATCGGGGCCGCGCGCAGGATGTCAAGCGCGTGGTGGACCGGCTGCGCGCGGCGGGGCGGCATGAGGCGGTTGCGCATAACCGGGTGTATCGGCCATGGGGGTTCTACGAGAGCCTGATCCTGGGTGACCGGTTCCAGGTGAAGCGGATTGTGGTCCAGCCGGGGCAGAAGCTGTCGCTGCAGAAGCATTTCCACCGGGCGGAGCACTGGGTGGTGGTGACCGGCGCCGCGCTGGTGACCCGCAACGAGGAGGAGGTGCTCGTTCAGGAGAACGAGAGCATCTACTTGCCACTGGGGTGCATCCACCGGATGGAAAATCCGGGGCGGATTCCGCTGACGCTCATCGAGGTGCAGTCTGGCAGTTATTTGGGCGAGGACGATATCGTGCGACTCGAGGACACGTACGGCCGGGTTTGAGGCCGATGGTGCGGATCCTGGTGACCGGTGCAGCCGGGTTCGTCGGCCGGCATTTGCTGCCGGTCTTGGCGGCGGCGTTTCCTGACGGAAGCCTGATCGAGTCCGAGTTCGACGTGACGGACGCGACGGCGGTACGGGCGGGCGTCGAGGTGGCGCGGCCGGATGCCGTGGTGCATCTGGCGGCGATCGCCGCGCCGGCGCATGCGCGGCAAGACCCAGATGCGGCTTGGCGGGTCAATCTGGGAGGCACGCTTAACGTGGCGCGGGCGATCTTGGAGACCGCGCCCGAGTGTACGCTGCTATTTGCGTCGAGTGCGGATGCCTATGGGGCGTCTTTCGGACCGGGGCGTGCGCTGGACGAGACGGCGGCGCTGGCGCCGTTGAACACTTATGGGGCGACCAAGGCCGCGGCGGATCTGACGCTCGGGGCGATGGCGGCGGAGCGGGGCTTGCGCTGCGTGCGCGTTCGGCCGTTCAACCATACCGGGTCTGGTCAGTCCGATGATTTCGTGGTGCCGGCATTCGCGCAGCAGGTGGTGCGGATCGCGGCCGGGCTGCAGAAAAAGGTGCTGCGGGTCGGGGCGCTCGATCCGATGCGGGATTTTCTGGACGTGCGCGACGTGTGCGCCGCTTATGCGGCGGTGGTGGCGCGACGGGACGAGCTGGCGCCGGGCACGATCCTGAATATCGCATCGGGCCAGCCGCGACGTATCGGCGACATGCTGCGCGAGTTGATGGCGGCGGCCGGGGTGGAAGCGGAGATCCATACGGAGGCAAGGCGGATGCGGCCGTCCGATATTGTGGTGGCCGCGGGCGATTCTGGCGCGGCGCAGCGCTTGTTGGGCTGGGCGCCGCGGATTGCCTGGAGCGAGACGCTCGCGGACGTGCTGGCGGATTGGCGCGAGCGGGTTAAACCGTCTCCCTAGGTCGCGAGGCCGACAAATCGGTCGAAACCTGCCCAGAACTCGGCGCGGGTGGCGTCGGTTTCGCGCAGGATCTCGTGGCGGGCGTCGGACAGTTCGAGGATCGTTGGCTGTCGGAGTTGGGCGGCGAAGGCGCGGGCGGCGACGTTGTCCACAAGACGCTCGTGGCCGGCGAGGGCGATCAGCACTGGGCAGTCGATGCGCGCGGCGAGCCCGGGACGGTGTAGTTCGGCGATCGAGGCGGTGGCGGCGCGTAGCCAGCCCCAGGTTGCGCCGGCGCTGATCAGGTCGGGGCGGTGCTCGATCCAGGCGCGGTCGGCGGCGAAGCGCTGCGGGCAGGAGGTGAGCGGGTTGCCTGCGAATGGGCGGCCCGGGTCAGGCGCGCGGGCGGTGCCGGGGCCGAAGCGGGTGCGCAAGCCGGGGATCAGGCAGGCGGTGTGCGCCAGCGCCCAGGCGCGGCGGCGAGAGAGGCGCGGAGACCGCAGGAAATCGATCATCGGCGCGGTGAACACGGCGCGGGCGAAGCGGCCGGGGCGCGTTGCGAGATAGCGAAGGCCGATATGGCCGCCCATGGAGTGCGCGAGCATCAGCAATGGGCTCGCGGGGCCGATCTGATCGGTAACCAAGCGGTCTAGGTCGGCCAGGTGATCGTCGAAAGAGCGGATGTGGTTGCGCATCGGGTCCGGCAGCAGTCGGCTCGAGCCGCCTTGGCCGCGCCAATCCAGGGTCCAGACGGCGAAGCCACGTTGCCGTAGCGCGGCGACGGTTTCCAGGTTGCGCTCGATGAACTCGGTGCGGCCGCTCAGGAAGAGGATCGTGGCGCGCTCGCCGGGCCAGTGGGTTGCGCGCAGGCGGGCGCCGTCTGGGGTCTTTAGCCAGACGACGCGGCCGGCACTGCCCTCGATGGACTCAGGCAGTTGCCTCGGCGACCGGGCGGGCGCGGGTCAGGGTCGGGCGTTTTGCGCGCAGTCCGGCCGCCTGCTCGAAAGCGTGGGCGGCACGGAACAGGGTCGGCTCCTGGAACGGCTTGGCGGCGATCTGGATGGCGACGGGCAAGCCGTTCTCGCCAAATCCGGCGCAGACGCACATGGCGGGCCAGCCGGTGATGTTGAACGGGGCGGTGAAGCCGGGTTTGGCCAGGTTGTCCCATTTCGGCACCGCGTCGATGCGTGGCGCTTCGGCGGGGGCGCCGGCGGTGAGGAGCAGGTCGACATCGGCGGAGGCGGCCGTGACGGCGGCGCAGAGCTCGCGGCGGAAGCGGAGGGCCTGCACGTAGTCGGTGGCGGCATAAAGGCCGCCGTAAACCATGCGGTCGCGCAGGAGCTCGCCGTAATCGTTGAAGCGTTCGCGCATCCAGGGCTCGTGCAGCGTGAAGCCTTCCGAAGTGAGGATGACGTGGTTGCCGGCTTGGAAGTCGAGCAGCGACGGAAGGGTGACGTCGCGGATTTCGGCGCCTTGGGCGCGCCAGATGTCGATGGCGCGGTCGATCCCGGCTTGGACGGCTTGGCTGACCGGGCGGTCGGTTTCGTGCCAGTTGCGGACCACGCCGATGCGCAGGCCCTTTGCGTCTTGGCCGATGCCGGCGGAGAAATCGGGGACGGGGCGGTTGGCGCTGGCCGGGTCCTGCTTGTCGTAACCGGCCATGGCCTGCAGGAGCAGGGCGCAGTCTTCGACCGTCCAGGCCATCGGGCCGGTGTGGTCAAGCGAGAAGGCGAGCGGGAGAACGCCGAAGCGGCTGCACAGTCCATAGGTGGGCTTGATGCCGGCAATGCCGCAGAGCGCGGCCGGGCCGCGGATCGAGCCGCCGGTGTCCGAGCCGGTGCCGCCGAGGATCAGCCCGGCGGCGGTGGCCGCGGCGGTGCCCGAGGAGGAGCCGGAGGTGAAGTGGTCGGGGTCCCAGGGATTGCGGGCGGGCGGCCAGGGGAGGTCGAAGCTGGGACCGCCGAAGGCGAACTCGTGGGTGGCGAGCTTGCCGAGCATGACCGTGCCGGCTTGGGCGAGCTTTTGGACGGTGGTGGCGTCGGCGTTGGGGACCCAGTCTTCCAGCAACTTGGAATGGCCGGTGGTGCGGATCCCGGCGGTGCCGTAGATGTCCTTGTGGCCAATCGGGATGCCGTCGAGCTCGCCGAGCGGCTTGCCTTGCATGATGCGGGCCTCGGCGGCCTTGGCGTCTGCGAGGGCGCGCTCCGGGGTCAGCAGGAGGAAGCTGTCGAGGGTCGCGTCTAAGGCTGCGATGCGGTCGAGGCAGTGGCGGGTGAGCTCGACCGGGGAGAGGGCGCGCGATGCGAAGAGGCGGGCGGCCTCGGCGATGGTGGGGGTCTGCATTACGCGAGCTCCGGGGCGGGTTCCGGGCGGAAGATGAGGGCTGGCTCGGCCTCGCGGCCGCGGCCTTGCGCGCGGATGCGCTGGAGCATGGGCTCGATATAGCCCCAGCCTTGGTGGAGTTCGGCGACCTGCTCGGGGCTGAGGGTCAGGCCGGCGCGACGGATCAGCGCCTCGAAATCGGCTTGCGGTAGGGTGGGCGGCATTGGCTCTCCTAGGCTGCGCCCATGAGAGCATGTCCGGCGCGAGATGTCCCGTTCAGATGCCGCTAAACCAGTTGAAGCCCATGTTTTCCCAATAGCCCCCGGGATAAGTGTTGGTCACCTCGATGGCGGTGATCCATTTCGGGTTCTTGAAGCCGAGCTTGGTCGAGGTGCGCAGGCGGAGCGGGTAGCCGTATGGGTCGGCGATGGTTTCGCCGGCGTATTTCGTGGCGAGCAGGGTCTGCGGGTGCAGGGCGGTCGCCATGTCGATGCTGCTGGGGTAGTCGTCGGCGGTTTTGAAGGCGACGTATTTGGCCTTGAGGTCGGCGCCGACGCGTTCGAGGAAAGTGCGGAGTGGGACGCCGGACCATTGGCCGATATAGTCCCAACCTTCGACGCAGACGTGGCGGATGATCATCTCGCGCTCGGGCAGGGCGGCGATCTGCTGGCGGGTCCAGGGCTGCTTGTTGTCGATCAGCCCGGCAAGTTCGAGCCGCCAGGTGTCCCCGTTGACCGGCTGAAGGTCCTCGATCGGGAAATAAGCGTTGAAGCGCGGCGGCTTGAGGACCATCGAAGCCGGGTATTCGGGGGCGAGCTTATTGGGATCGAAAATGGCTGCCTGGACGCGGTCATTGAAGGACGAGATCGCGCGGAGCGCAGTTTCGACCGCACCGTTGTTGCTGATGTCGCAGCCGGTGAGCAGGGTGAGCGCGCCGAGCGAGAGGCCGCCACGGATCAGGCCGCGGCGCTCGAGGGCGTGGATCAGCTTGCGGTGATTGTCGAGGACGGCCGGGTCCGGCAGCTTGGACGGGCGGAACGGCGACCTCATCGCCGGGCTCCATCGTCGAGGCGCGGGCCGCCGGTCACCATGGCGACCAGCGTGCGGGGCACGAGCAGCGACAAGGCGACGTGTACGGCGAGGAAGCCGACGATGACCGACATGCCGAGGAAATGAATGAGGCGGGCGTTCTGGAAGCCGCCGAGGAAGGAGATGAGGCCGGAGAACTGGATCGGTTTCCAGATCGCGAGCCCGGTCACCACCTGCGAGATCCCGGCGAGGATGACGACAATATAGAGGACCTTCTGCACCGCGTTGTACACGGTGAGGTCTTCGTGGGCGATCTTGAGGTGGATCGTCTCGCGCACGGTCTCGATGATCTCGGCCAGGCGGATCGGCAGCAGGCGCCGGCGGAAGCGGCCGGTGACGATGCCGTAGATCAGGTAGGTGAGGCCGTTGATCGCGAGGACCCACATGGCGGCGAAGTGCCAGAGCAGGCTCTGGGCGGCCCAGGTGCCGAGGCGGAGCGGGTGGGGAAAGTGCAGGAAGCTGAAGATGACATCGTCGTCGTAGATGCCCCAGCCCGAGCCGATCATGATCAACATGGCGACGGCGTTGATCCAGTGCATGATCCGCACGGGCAAGGGGTGCAGGCGCTTTATGGTCGGGCCGACAATGGCTGTGGTCACGCTCATGGCGGCCCTTTCGTAACTCTGCGGCGGCAGGTTACACGCGCCGTCCCGGTGGGCGGGATGCTTTTTAGTTGTGGAATCGATGACTCCATCGCGAGAAGGTCCTGCTTAGATGGGGGGTTGGCGAGATGCCGGAGGGCTGGATGATGCGTCTTGTGTTGCTGCTGATTTCGCTGACGTTTGCCGCGCCGGCGCTGGCGCATCCCGGGCCGCCGCCGACGCTTGCGGTGCTGCAGCAGCGGGAGGCGAAGCGATTCCCGCAGCCTGTGCGGGTGGGCGATCTGATCGGGCAGCGGGTTTTGGAGCCGTCGGAGAGTCAGGGCGTGCTCGGCCGGGTCGAGGCGATCACGAAGCGGCCGGATGGCGGGCTCGATCTGGTGATGAGTTTCGGGGGCATTCTCGGGTTGGGCGCGCGGTCGATCGCGGTGCCGATCGAGGCGATGGCGGTGCTGGGGCCGCAGGTCGTGGCGGTCGATTACTCGAAGAAGCAGCTCGGAGCCTTGCCGACGGCGACGGAGACGGCCGCGCTGGGGCCGAACGAGATCATCCGGGTTGGGATCGTCAGGCCGTACCACTGACGCGGGCGCGCCATCACCGTTGGTGATGGGAGATATCTGAAAGCTTCGTTTCCGTGATTTCGATGCCCGGCATACGCTGCGTGGCATGACGACGTTGGTGAGGTCGCCGGGCCGAACCGGAGCTTGGGCCGCGGCATCGGGGATGCTGGCGCTGGCTGCTGCGTTGGGGATCGGGCGGTTCGTCTACACGCCGATCTTGCCCTCCATGGCGGAGGCGCTTGGGCTGTCGGGTAGCGGCGCGGGGCTGATCGCTTCGGCAAATTTCGCGGGTTATTTGGCTGGCGCGCTGGTTGCGACCATCCCGAGGTTTCCGGGCGGCGGCCGCGTCTGGTTCGTGGGTGGGCTGCTGGTTGGCGCGGCCACGACGATGGGGATGGCGGCGGCGACCGGGCTGCCTGAGTTTCTGCTGCTGCGGTTCCTGTGCGGGGCGTCGAGCGCCTTCGTGCTCGTGCTGGGGTCGGCTTCGGTCCTGGATGCGCTGGCGCGGTCGGGGCAGTTGCGCTGGCGGTGGCTGCATTATTCGGGCGTGGGGCTCGGGATTGCGGTGTCCGCGGGGATCGTGGCCTCGCTCGAGGCGGCGGGCGTGGGCTGGCAGGGGCTGTGGCTGGCGACCGGGGTGATTGCGGCGATCATGAGCATTCCGCCGGCGCTGGTCCTGCGGTGGCAGTCCGACGCGCCGCGCGGCGGGCAGGGCTCGCGCGCCCGGCTCGGTCCGGGGCTGCTGGTGCTGGCGATTTGCCACGGGCTGTTCGGGTTTGGCTACGTGATCACGGCGACTTTCCTGGTGGCGATGGTGCGGGCCTCGGCGGCGGCGCGGATGCTGGAGCCGTCGGTTTGGCTGGTGGTCGGGCTGGCGGCGTTCCCATCGACGGCGGTTTGGGACTGGGTGGCGGCGCGGATCGGGTCGCGGCGGGCGTATGGCGTGGCCTGCGCGACGCAGGCGGTGGGCGTCGCGGTTGGGGGATTGTGGCGGTCGGCTCCCGGGGCGTTGCTCGGCGCCGTGCTGCTGGGGGCGACGATCATGGGGCTGACGGCGCTCGGGTTTGCCGTTGCGCGGGAGTTGGGGACCGAGGGGCAGGCGCGGCGGTTTGCGGTGATCACGGCGGCTTTTGGGGTGGGACAGGTGATCGGGCCGGTGATCGGCGGATCGGTGGTGGATTGGACGGGCGGCTACGGGGTTGCTTCGGCGCTGGCGGCTGCGGCGCTGTTGGTTGCGGCGGCTCTGATCGGGCTCAGGTCCAGGAGAGGATCGGCGCCGTAGGGGCCGGGCGCTTACGGGTAGCGGCCGCGCTCCATGATCTCGAGCGCGTATTCGTGGTAGCTCATGCCGAGGGATTCGGCGCGGGCGAGACGGGCGAGGGCGATTTCGCGCGGAGGTGTCTTCCAGGCGCGACGGTGCGCCCGGCGCCAGCAGAAGCGGCGCCAAGATACTGCGCCGGGGTCGTCCTCCGGCTCGAGCGGCGGGCCGCCATTGTGACCCAAGCCAGGAGAAATGGCCATCACGTCTGTTCCTATGACCGATACACGGAGGTCAAGCAAATGGCGGGCCAAAGTTAGGCGGGAGTTCATAGGACTGAAACATTCGGCAGGATGACAGGGCGGGGTGGACCCGCTAACAGCCCTTGCTATGTCCGAGACAACATTCCCCGCCTTCGCGTCTCAGCGCCGGCTGCCGAACCTGTTCGACGTGGTCGCCGGGGCGTGCATCCTTGCGGTGCTGATCTATGTCGCGACGGTGGCGCGGGGGACGATTGCCCCGCTGAACGTGCCGGGAGCGACGCATATTACGCTCGATCCTTGGGCGCTGCCGGGCTACGCGGTGCGGACGACGTTGCGGATGTTTGCGGCGCTGGTGTGCTCGCTGCTGTTCACGCTGACTTACGCGACATGGGCGGCGAAGAGCCGGCGGGCGGGGCTGATCCTGATCCCGATCCTGGACATTCTGCAGTCGGTGCCGATCCTGGGATTCCTGACTTTTACGGTCGTATTCTTCATGAGCCTGTTCCCAGGGAACGTCTTGGGGGCGGAACTGGCGGCGATCTTCGCCATCTTCACCAGCCAGGCCTGGAATATGGCATTCAGCCTGTATCAGTCATTAAAGACGGTGCCCGCCGACCTGGATGAGGCGGCGCGCAGCTATCAGCTCTCGTCGTGGCAGCGGTTTTGGCGGCTGGAGGTGCCGTTCGCGATGCCGGGGCTGATCTGGAACACCATGATGAGCATGTCCGGCGGATGGTTCTTCGTGGTGGCCAGCGAGGCGATCACGGTGGGGGACACGACGTTCAAGCTGCCGGGGATCGGCAGCTACGTGGCGCTGGCGTTGGAGCAGCGGAGCATCCCGGCGGTGCTCTATGCGATCCTGGCGATGCTGGTGGTGATCCTGCTCTATGACCAGCTGCTGTTCCGGCCGCTGGTCGCCTGGTCCTCGAAGTTCCGGTTCGAGATGACGGCCTCCGAGGAGGCGGAAGACCCCTGGGTGCTGAAGCTGCTGCGGCGGACCCGGCTGCTGCGGGCGGCTTCGGGAGCGGTCGGGTCGGCGTTCAACATGTTTGGGGGCATGCGGCTGGCGTTGCCGGGCCGGGCCAAGCGGGTGACGGCGCGGCCGCAGTCGCGATGGGGCGACGGGGCGTACCTCGTGGTGCTGGCGGCGGCGGTCGCGGCGGCAATGTGGGAGATCATCAGCTTCGTGTCGGCCACGATGAGCTGGGGCGATCTGCTGACGGCCTTCGGGCTGGGGCTGCTGACGCTGATCCGGGTCGTGGTGCTGATGATCCTGGCGACGTTGATTTGGGTGCCGATCGGGGTTTGGCTCGGGTTGCGGCCGGGCTGGGCAAGGCGGGCGCAGCCGGTGGCGCAGTTCCTGGCGGCATTCCCGGCGAATTTGTTTTTCCCGATCTTTGTCGTGCTGATCGTTCGGTTCTCGCTCAACCCGAATATCTGGCTGACGCCGCTGATGATCCTGGGCACGCAATGGTACATATTGTTCAACGTGATTGCCGGAGCGTCGGCTTTTCCGGGCGATCTGCAAGAGGCGGCGCGGAACTTCCACGTGGGCGGCTGGATGTGGTGGCGGCGGGTGATGCTGCCGGGCGTGTTCGCCTATTACGTGACGGGGGCGATCACGGCGTCGGGCGGGTCGTGGAACGCCGCGATCGTGGCAGAGGCGGCGAGCTGGGGCGACACCAAGCTGACGGCGCTGGGGCTGGGGTCTTATATTGCTCAGGCTACGGCGGACGGGAATACCGCCCGGGTCGTGTTGGGGGTGGCGGTGATGTCCGCCTATGTGGTGGCGTTTAACCGGCTGTTATGGCGGCCGCTTTATGCTTTTGCGACACGACGGCTTACTCTCGGTTAGGGACGCGCCCATGGATCAAGTCATCGCCGATACGCTGCTCGAGGTGCGCGG
The DNA here is from genome assembly GCA_965276815.1 of Acetobacteraceae bacterium. Lineage (GTDB taxonomy): Bacteria > Pseudomonadota > Alphaproteobacteria > Acetobacterales > Acetobacteraceae > JAVVHH01. The sequence goes on from CBDIBE010000010.1 coordinate 488,733, forward strand.
GGTCCGGCAGTCCTATCATAAGGACTCGAACGCTGACCTGGTCGTGTTGGACGGGGTGGACCTGACGCTGCGACCCGGCGAGATCGTGGGGTTGCTGGGGCGATCGGGGTCCGGAAAATCGACGCTGCTGCGGATCATCGCCGGGTTGCTGGCGCCGACTGCGGGTGAGGTGACGTGGCAGGGGAAGTCGCTGCGCGGGCCGGCGCCGGGTGTGGCCATGGTGTTCCAGAGCTTTGCCCTGTTCCCGTGGCTGACCGTGCAGGAGAATGTGGAGCTGGGGCTTGAGGCGCAGGGCGTGAAGCGGGACGAGCGGGGCAAGCGGGCCGAGTCGGCGATCGATCTGATCGGTTTGGGCGGTTACGAGAGCGCGTATCCGAAGGAGCTGAGCGGCGGGATGCGGCAGCGTGTGGGGCTGGCGCGGGCGCTGGTGGTGCATCCGGATTTGCTGCTGATGGACGAGCCGTTCAGCGCGCTGGACGTGCTGACGGCCGAGACGCTGCGCACGGACCTGATCGATTTATGGAGCGAGGGGAAGCTGCCGATCAAGTCGGTGCTGATGGTGACGCATAATATCGAGGAGGCGGTGCTGATGTGCGACCGCATCCTGGTGTTCAGCAGCAATCCTGGCCGGGTCGCGAGCGATTTGCGGGTTCGGTTCCCGCATCCGCGCGACCGGTTGGCGCCGCCGTTCCGGCAGTTGGTGGACGATATCTATGCGCTGATGACGCGGCGGGCGACGACGCTGCGGACGGCGGCGCCAGCGGCGACGACGGCGATGCAGCTGCATCCGGTGTCGACCAACCTGCTGTCCGGTCTAGCGGAGACTTTGGCGGCGGCGCCGTACGATGGCAGGGCGGACCTGCCGGCGCTGGCGGCCTCGTTGCAGCTTGAGGCGGACGAGCTGCTGCCGTTGGGCGAGACGCTGCAACTGCTTGGGCTGGGCGTGCTCGAGGAAGGCGATTTGCGGTTGACGGATAAGGGGCGGGCGTTCGTCGAGGCCGATACGGATACGCGCAAGAAGATGTTTGCCACGATATTGCGGGCGAATGTGCCGCTGGCGGCGCAGATCCGCCGGGTGCTCGAGGAGCGGTCGGCGCATCGGGCGTCGGCGGTGCGGTTCCGCGACGAGCTCGAGGACACGATGTCGCCGGATTATGCGGACGAGACGCTGCGGGCGGCGATCTCCTGGGGCCGTTATGCGGAGCTGTATCAGTATGACGAGGAAGGCGATCAGTTCTTCCTCGAGGAAGAGGAATGACGTCGTGATCTCTCGCCGCATGTTGCTCGGCGCGGCTTCGGCCATGCCGATGATGTGGCATCGCGCGTTTGCCGACACACCGCGCGACGCGGTGGTGATGGCCAAGCGGATCGATGACATCATCAGCCTCGATCCGCAGGAATCGTTCGAGTATTCGGGCACCGAGATCAGCAGCAACGTTTATGAGAAGCTGGTCTCGCCGGATGACGACAACCCGGCTGAGATCCAGAAGGTATTGGCCGAGAGCTGGTCGACGAGCCCGGATGGGCGTGTTTGGACGTTCCGGCTGCGGGCGGATAGCAAGTTCGCCAGCGGCAATCCGGTGACGGCGGAGGATGCGGCATTCAGCCTGCAGCGGGCGGTGATCCTGAACAAGTCGCCGGGCTTCATTATCGCGCAGTTCGGCTTCACCAAGGACAACGTGGCGCAGCGGATCCGGGCGACGGACCCGCAGACCTTGGTGGTCGAGATCGCGGAGCGGCAGGCGCCGACTTTTTTGCTGTATTGCCTGTCGGCCAACGTGGCCGCGGTGGTCGAGAAAAAGGTCGCGCTGGAGCACGAGCAGGGCGGCGACCTCGGCAATTTGTGGCTGAAGACGAACAGCGCCGGGTCGGGACCTTGGGTGATCAGGAATGCCAGGGCCAGCGAGCTGGTGGCGCTGGACGCCAATCCCCACCACCCTTTGCCGTCCGGGCTGAAGCGGATCGTGATCCGGCATGTGGCGGACCCTTCGGTGCAGTTGCTGCTGCTGCAGCGGGGCGATGCCGATGTGGCGCGGGATCTGCTGCCGGAGCAGTTGGCGGCGGCGCGGACGAACCCGGATTTCACGATCGTGTCGCGGCCGAAGGCGAGCCTGATGTACCTGGCCATGAACGCGAAGACGCCGGCCTTGGCCAAGCCGGGGGTGCGTGAGGCGATCCGCTGGGCGATCGATTACCAGGGGATCGCGGCGAACCTGACCAAGGATACTTACACGGTTCATCAGTCCTTCCTGCCGAGCGGGTTCCCGGCGGCGGTGAACGACACGCCGTTCCACTTCGACCCGGCGAAGGCCAAGGCTTTGCTGGCAACGGCGGGATATGCGGACGGGCTGGAGTTGACGCTGGACCATGCCTCGAGCTCGCCGCGGACGGAGATCGCGCAGGCGCTGCAGGCGCAGTTCCGGCAGGTGGGGATCAAGCTGACGCTGAATGCGGGGGAGGGACGGCAGGTCCTGACCAAGATCCGGGCGCGGCAGCACCAGCTCGGGATCTTGCTTTGGGGCTCCGATTATTTCGATCCGCATAGCAACGCGCAGACCTTCTGCGAGAACACCGACAATTCGGATAATTCGCTGAACCGGACGACGGCCTGGCAGAACTCCTGGCAGGATCCGGAGCTGAATGCCCAGGTTAAGGCGGCGGTGCGCGAGGAGGACGCGGCCAAGCGGGTGGCGATGTATGAGGCGATGCAGCGGGAGCTGATGGCGCGGGGTCCGTTCGCGATTATGCTGCAGGAAGTGGGCACGGTGGTGATGCGCAAGCCGACGACGGGGCTGGTGCAAGGGGCGCTGTCGGACCGGACGAACTACAGCAAGTTGTCGAAGGCCTGAGCGGCGGCGTAACCTCCCAACGGTTTTTGAGGATTGTCGCATGATCGATCGTCGCACTCTGCTGGGCGCCGCCGGCGCCAGCCCGCTGATTTGGGCGAGCGCGTTCCGCCCGGCGTTTGCCGAGACGCCGAAGGACACGGTGATCATGGCGGACCAGATCGACGACATGATCAGCCTCGACCCGCAGGAGAGCTTCGAGTTCAGCGGCAACGAGGTTTGCGGGAATCTGTATGAGAAGCTGGTCAGCCCGGATGTCGCTGATCCGACGAAAATCCTGCCGCAACTTGCGGAGAAGTGGGAGACGTCGGCGGACGGGCTGACGACGACGTTCCACCTCGCGCAAGGGCGGAGCTTCGCCTCCGGCAACCCGGTGACGGCGGACGACGTGGTGTTCACGCTGACCCGGGCGGTGGCGATGAACAAGGCGCCGGCGTTCATCATCAACCAGTTCGGGTTCACCAAGGACAACGTGGCGGAGCGGATCACGGCGCCGGATCCGAATACGGTGGTGCTGAAGATTGCCGAGCCGGAGTCGCCGACCTTCCTGCTGTATTGCTTGTCGGCCAATGTGGGCGGGATCGTCGACAAGAAGGTGGTCACGGCGCACGCGCAGGGCGGCGATTTCGGCAATGGCTGGCTGAAGCAGAACAGCGCCGGGTCGGGGCCCTGGGTGCTGCGCAGCTGGCGGGCGAGCGAGTCGGTGGCGCTGGAAGTGAACCCGAACAATCCGGGGGCGCCGAAGCTGAAGCGTCTGCTGATCCTGCATCGTCCTGACCCGAGCGCGCAGCTGCTGGCGCTGCAGAAAGGCGATATCGACATCGCGCGGAATTTGAGCCCGGAGCAGCTCAAGCAATTGCAGGAGAATCCTAATTACACGCTGATCTCGGCCAGCAAGGCGAACCTGATGTATGTGGCGATGAACCAGAAAAACCCGAACCTGGCCAAGCCGCAGGTCCGGCAGGCGATCAAATGGGCCATCGACTATGCGACGATCGCCAAGAACATCACGCCGAACATCTATGACGCGCACCAGGCGTTTTTGCCGAAGGGGTTCCCGGCGGCGCTGAGCGACTTGCCGTTCCAGAAGGACGTGGCGAAGGCGAAGGCGCTGATGAAGGAGGCCGGGCTCGAGGGCGGGTTCGCGGTGACGTTCGACCATAAGAGCGGTTCGCCGGAAAGCGACATCGCACAGGCCCTGCAGGCGGATCTCGGGGCGATCGGGATCAAGCTGACGCTGCTGGCGGCGGAGTTCAAGCAGGTGATCACGAAGACCCGGGCGCGGCAGCATGAGCTGGCGATGCTGCGCTGGGGGTCGGACTACATGGACCCGCACAGCAACGCCGAGACGTTCTGCATGAACCCGGACAATGGCGATGACGCGCGGGACCGCACGGTGGCCTGGCGCAGCTTTTGGCAGGACAAGGATCTGACCGAGCGGGCGGCGGCGAACGTCAAGGAGCAGGACGCGGACGAGCGGATCCGCGAGTACGAGCGGATGCAGCGGGACCACCAGGAGCGCAGCCCGTTCGCGATCATGCTGCAGCAGGTGGAGGTTGCGGCGATGCGCAAGGGTGTTTCGGGGTTGGAGATAGGGCCGCTGTCGGACAACGTCCACTACGCGCACATCCAGAAAGCTTGAGCGGGTTTCGCTCTTTCGCCGCTACGGCGGCGAGCATCCCGATCACGCTATTTGGGCTGGTATTGCTGACTTTCGTCATTGGGCGCGTCGTGCCGATCGACCCGGTGCTCGCCGTGGTCGGCGATCGGGCGCCGCAGGATGTCGTCGAGCGGACGCGACGGGAGATGGGGCTGGACCGGCCGCTGCCGGAACAGTTCCTGCGATATACCGGGCAGTTGCTTCGGGGCGATCTCGGCAGTTCGGTTATGACCAGCAACCGGGTTTCGACCGATATCGCGCGCTTCTTCCCGGCGACGCTCGAGTTGTCGACGGTGGCGCTGTTGTTCGCGACCGTCGTGGGGGTGCCGCTCGGGGTGCTGGCGGCGGTGCGGCAGGGGCGGTGGATCGATCAGGCGATCCGCGTGGTGTGCCTGTCGGGGCACTCGATCCCGGTATTCGTGCTGGCGCTGGTGTCGCTGCTGGTGTTCTACGCGACGCTGGGCTGGGCGCCGGGGCCGGGGCGGCAGGATGTGCTGTTCCAGGACATGGTGCCGCAGGTGACCGGGCTGCTGCTGGTGGATTGCGTGATCGCGAGGGATTGGGACGCGCTGCGCGATGCGGCGGCGCATCTGGCGTTGCCGGCGCTGGTGCTGGGCGCGTTCAACATGGCCTATATCGCGCGGATGACGCGGGCTTTCATGCTCGAGAGCTTGCGGGGCGAGTATATCGTGACCGCGCGGGCGAAGGGGCTGTCGGCGTGGAGCGTGGTTTGGCGGCACGGGTTCGGCAACATCCTAGTGCGGCTGGTGACGGTGCTGGCGCTGGCTTATGCCGGGCTGCTCGAGGGGGCGGTGCTGACGGAGACGATCTTCAGTTGGCCCGGGCTGGGGCAGTACTTAACCGGAAGCTTACTAAATGCGGATATGAATGCGGTGTTGGGGGCGACGCTGGTTGTTGGGCTGAGCTACCTGGCGCTGAACTTGGTGGCGGATCTGATGTATCGGGTGCTGGATCCACGGGTGCGATGATATTCCGTCTATGAGCTTCTCTTTCCTGCGCCGGGATGGCGCTGTGCCGGTGGGTGCGGGCCGGGTCGCGGCCGGGTTCGGCCGGTGGGATTTGTGCTGCCTCGCACTTTTCGTGGTGCTTTGGTACGCGCTGTTGCTCTTTCGCTACGATGCGCTGCCGCTGCAGGCCTGGGATGAGAGCCGGCAGGCGGTGACCGGGTACGAGATGGCGACGGGCCATGGCTGGCTGGCGCCGACCTATGAGGGCGTGCCGGACCATTACAATACGAAGCCGCCGCTGCTCGTGTGGTCGATTGCGGCGCTGATGCGTATGGGCGCGCCATTGTTGCTGGCGATACGCTTGCCGATATTCGTGGCGGTGCTGCTGACCGTGGCCCTGGTTTGGGGGGTGGGCCGGTTTGGGTTGCGCGATCGCTGGGCGGGGGTGATCGCGGCGCTGCTGCTGTTTTCGTCGCAGCTCTATTTCGGGACTCATGTGGGGCGAACCGGGGATTTTGACGCGTTGCTGAGCTTGTTCGAAGCTTGCGGCGTATTTTCGTTCTGGCTGGCGATTTGGCGGGATGGCCGGGTTCGGCTCGGCTGGTTTTTGGGGTTTGCGGTGTCGCTCGTCTTGGCGGTGATGACGAAGGGCGTGGCTGGGCTGTTCGCGCCGGTCGGGCTGTTCGTTTTTGCCGCGGTTACCGGACGATTGGGCAAGTTGCTGCTGGATTACCGGGTTTGGCTGGTCACGCTGGGGGCGCTCGGGCTTTGTTTTGGCTATTATTTTACCCGCGAATTGTATGATCCTGGCTATCTGCGGGGCGTGTGGGATTGGGAGTTGGGCGGCCGGTTTGCGCAGGTCAATGAAGGTCATGCCGAGCCGGTCTGGTTCTACGGCGGCGTCTTGGCGTCAGGGTATGGGCTTGGGCTCGTGCTACTGGCGGCCGGGATCGCGGCCTGCTTTGGGCCGGAGACGAAGCGGCGGGTGCTGGCGCAGGCCTGCCTGATTTCGGGCGCCGTGATCTTCGGCATCATTACGGCTTCGAAGAGCAAGCTCTACTGGTATGTGGCGCCGACGGTGCCGCTGATGGCAATGGCGGCGGCGATCGGGGTGTCGGATCTGGCACGGTGGCGGGGCGGAAGCCGGATCGTGCCGACTGTCGTCAGCTTGCTGTTGCTGGCGGGGGTTGGCTTTGTGTTTGTGCGGAATCAGCGGACGGATGTCTACACCGCGTACTGGGCGGAGAACGGGCAGTACTGGTACGGACAGTTGTTCGACCAATTGGAGCGGAACTCGGTTCATCGGGTCGTGGTTCCGGACGGGGGATTGCGTTATCAGGGCGGCCCGCCGGATTACAATGCGCTGCTGCGGTTTCATGCCGAGGTAGCGCGGGATCACGGGCTTGAAGTGGTCACGGTGAAGCCGGGGACCGCCCCGGCGCCGAACGAGGTGACCGCGAGTTGCGACCCCGAGGAGGTTCGGCGGTTGCTGGACTGGCCGGGTTTTGCGGTTTCCCTGCGGGACAAGTGGTGCGTGGCTGGCCAGGAAGCGGGCGGGTAGCCTTGCTGCGCCGGCTCGCTCTCGCTACACGCGGCCTCGCATAGATCGGTGTGAGATGAACAAGTTCTGGCTGTTTTTGGCGAGCGCGATCGCGATCACGATGCTCGGGCAGGCTTTGCTGAAGGCGGGGGCCGGGCGGGAGAGCTTCGTCGAGCAATTGCTGGACTGGCGGACGATCACCGGGCTGGCGCTGTATGGAGGTTCGGCGATCCTCTACATCGTGGCGTTGCGGCGGATCCCGATGTCGGTGGCGATGCCGTGCACGGCTGCGTCGTATGTGGCGGCGGCATTGATCGGGCATTTTGTTTTCGGGGAGCCGATCTCGCGGGCGATGCTGGGTTCGATTGCGCTGATCGCCGCTGGGGTGGGTTTACTGGCTTTTGCGGGGTCGTAGCTGGCGGGCGGCGGGCCCTCACCCCGACCCTCTCCCGGAGGGCCCCCGGAGGGAGAGGGAGAAGAGTTCGAAGGGGACTCAGACGATTTCGTCGATCTCGAATAGGGGACGTCGTTTGACTTCGAGATAGATCTTGCCGACGTACTCGCCGATGACGCCGAGGGCGAAGAGTTGCAGGCCGCCGATGAAGGCGAGGGGGACGAGGGTCGAGGCCCAGCCGGGGGCGGTGCGGTCAGAGAAAATGCCGACGCCAAGGGCCCAGAGGCCGATCAGGAACGACAGGAAGGCCAGGAAAAGCCCGGCGATGGTGATAAAGCGCAGCGGGCGCATGCTGAACGAGGTGACGCCGTCGATGGCGAGGCTCAGCATCCGAGGCAGCGGGTATTTCGACTCGCCCATGGTGCGGGGGCGGCGGTCGTAGAAGACGCTTGCGGTCTTGAAGCCGAGCTGCGGAATGATGGCGCGGATGAACAGATTGACTTCGCTGTAGCGCGCCAAGGCGACGAGGGCGCGGCGGCTCATCAGGCGGAAATCGGCGTGATCCGGCACGATTTCGACGCCTAGCTTGCTAAGTAGCCCGTAGTAAGTGGCGGCGGTCCAGCGTTTGAAGGGCGTGTCAGTCTCGCGGCCGCGACGGACGCCGTAGACGATGTCGTTACCCTCATGCAGGCGGGTGATCATCTCGTCGATGACGGCGATATCGTCCTGGAGGTCGGCGTCGATAGTGATGACGGCGTCACCGGGCGCGTGGGCGAGGCCGGCGAGAAGCGCGCTCTGATGGCCTCTGTTACGGCTGAGCTTGATGCCGTGGAAACGGTCGGGCCGGGATGCGGTCAGTTCCTTGATTAGGGTCCAAGTCTGGTCCCGCGACCCATCGTCGACGAAATAGATGGCGCTGGCCGGGCTTACCAGTCCTTGCCGGGTGAGGCGCTCGAGCAGTTCGCCCAGTTGCTGGGACGTGCTGGGCAAGACTTCCTGTTCGTCGTAGCAGGGCACGACGATGCTCAGCAACGTACCCGCCCGGGCCCGGGCGGAGGCACCGACTGGTGCTTCGCGCGCGAGGGAACTCAGGGCTGTCCCGTTTGGCGCTGCATCAGGCGCAGCTTGGCATTGATCACGGCAAGCTGGTCGACGATGCGAACCGGGAGGTAGCGGACCAGGGCCCGGCGGATGCGCCAGCGCGGAGTGGTGAAGTTTCGTACCTTGGCGGGTTCGGGCACTGCGGTGGCGAGGATCTCTGGCGGCAATCGCGCCTCACCGGCGCTGTTGGCGTAGAGGAGCGTGTTGAAGCGGTACCAGGGCTCGACTTCCTGGCGCCCCTCGATGGCGGGGCGCAGGAAGTCATAAGCGCGGTAGCCGTGCTGGCCGAAAAGCGACCGCCAGAACTGGATCGGCCGTTCGTTGATGTGCTGCGTGCCGCCTTGGCCGGGCAAGGCGGCCGAGAACAGCACGATGTCGCCGTGGCGGATGATGCTCTCGACGAAGCCGGCGGAGGCGGGTGGCGGGAGGTGTTCGCCGACTTCGAGGGATTGTACGAAGTCGAACTTCCGGCCGAGATTGAATGGGTGCGCGAGATCGACTGCTTGGAATTCTTCGGGCGCGATTGCCAGCTTGGTCGTGTCGACATAGCTGCCGTCGATCCCGAGAACCTCAGGCGTGCCGGCGGCTTTCCAGGCGCGGAGCCAGCCGCCGCGTCCGCAACCGACGTCGAGCACCGAGTTGGGGCGCAGCGCCGGGAACAGAACCCCGGCGATGGTTTGTGCGGATTGTGCGGCGCTTTCATCCACGTAGTCGAAGAAGAGTTGTCCGTATTTCATCCCAACTTCCACGGAGCTAGTGGTGGAGATCTGACGGAAAGAACCGTCAGATCTCCGCCACTAACCATTGTTTGGTGACCGTTTCACCAGACGCCCGGAATCCAAGCGTCTGGATCGGACCACTAGCGCGTGCGCGGCCATGCCCTACCATGGGCGGGAGATAGGGAAAAGGGCATGTTGCTGACGCGCGATTGGCTATTGACAGATACGCCGTCGTCGCGGCGGCAGGCGGCATGGGGGCGCTGGTACCGGCTGTGGCTGCAGTTCCGGCGCAACGGGCTGGCGATGGCCGGGCTGATTGTGGCTTCCGTGCTGATCCTGCTGGCGATCCTGGCGCCGGAGTTGGCCAGTTATGATCCGGGAGTGCAGGAGCTTGGCAATCGGTTGGCGCCGCCTTCGGCGCAGCATTGGCTGGGGACGGACGAGCTGGGGCGGGATGTGTATTCGCGGCTGCTCTATGGCGGGCGGATCACGCTGGGGATGGTGGTCGCGGTGGTGGTGCTTGTGGCGCCGGTGGGGCTCGCGGTGGGGTGCGTGGCGGGGTATGTCGGCGGAATTTGGGACCGGTTGCTGATGCGGGTGACCGATGTATTCCTGGCGTTTCCGCGGCTGATCCTGGCGCTGGCGTTCGTGGCGGCGTTGAAGCCGGGGGTGACGAGCGCGGTAGCGGCGATCGCGCTGACGGCTTGGCCGCCGTATGCCCGGCTGGCGCGGGCGGAGACGCTGAGCCTGCGCGGGGCGGATTTCATTGCGGCGGTGCGGCTGACGGGAGCGTCGGCGGGGCGGATCGTGCTGCGACATGTGGCGCCGCTGTGCTTGCCGAGCCTGGTGGTGCGGGTGACGCTGGATATGAGCGGGATCATTTTGACCGCGGCGGGGCTGGGGTTTTTGGGGATGGGGGCGCAGCCGCCATCGCCGGAATGGGGGGCGATGATCGCTTCGGCGCGGCGGTTCATCCTGGAGCAATGGTGGGTGCCGACGATCCCCGGTCTGGCGATCTTTGCCGCGAGCCTGTCGTTCAATTTGCTCGGGGACGGGCTGCGGGATGTGCTCGATCCCAAGCAGGGCGGGTGATGCTCGCGGAGATCCAGAATCTGCGGATCGCGTTTCCGTCGCTTTCCGGGCCGGTCGAGGCAGTGCGGGGCGTTTCGCTGACGCTCGGGCAGGAGAAGCTGGGGATCGTGGGCGAGAGCGGGTCGGGCAAGTCGTTGACGGCGCGATCGCTGTTGCGGCTGTTGCCGGGTCAGGCGCTGGTGCAGGCGGACCGGCTGGCGTTCGACGGGATCGACGTGCTGGGCGCGCGCGAGCGGACGATGCGAGAGATCCGGGGCAAGCGGGCGGGGCTGATTCTGCAGGACCCGAAATACGCGCTGAACCCGGTGATGACAGCGGGCGACCAGATCGCGGAGGCTTGGCGCCGGCATAAGGGCGGGAGCAGGCGGGCGGCGCGGCAGGCGGCGGTGGACCTGCTCGAGCAGGTGCGGATCCGCGAGCCGGGGCGGGTGGCCGGGTCGTATCCGCACGAGCTGAGCGGCGGCATGGGGCAGCGGGTGATGGTCGCGATGATGCTGGCGCCGGACCCGGAGCTGCTGATTGCCGACGAGCCGACGAGCGCCTTGGACGCGACGGTGCAGGCGGAAATCCTGCGGCTGATCGAGGATTTGGTGCGAAGGCGGGGGATGGGGCTGTTGCTGATCAGTCATGATCTGCCGCTGGTCGGGCATTTCTGCGACCGGATCGCGGTGATGTATGCGGGGCGGGTGGTGGAGGAGTTGCAGGCGGGAGAGCTGGCGCGGGCGCGGCACCCGTATACGCGCGGGTTGCTCGAGTGTACGCCGGCGCTGATGCATCCGAGGGCGCGGCTGCCGGTGATGGTGCGCGATCCGAGCTGGATGGCTCCTTGATTGAGGTTGACGGGTTGCGGGTGCGATTCGGGGCGAAAGAGGCGGTGCTGGGGGTCTCGTTTGCGGTGAAGCAAGGGAGCAGTTTCGGGCTGGTGGGCGAGAGCGGGTCGGGCAAGAGCACGATCTTGCGGGCGATCTCGGGGCTGAACCCGGATTGGACGGGGCGGATCGGCGTGAACGGCATGGCGATGTCGCCGAAACGCGGGCGGGATTTTTATCGGCGGGTGCAGATGGTGTTCCAGGACCCTTACGGGTCGCTGCATCCGCGGCAGACGGTGGATCGGGCGTTGAGCGAGCCGTTGATCGTGCATGGGATGTCGGACCGGGATGCGCGGATCCTGCAGGGCCTGCAGGACGTGGCGCTGCCGGCGAGCGTGCGGTTTCGCTACCCGCATCAGCTTTCCGGCGGCCAACGGCAGCGGATCGCGATCGCGCGGGCGCTGATGTCAGAGCCGGAGGTGCTGCTGTTGGACGAGCCGACGAGCGCGCTCGATGTGTCGGTGCAGGCCGAGGTGCTGAACCTGCTGCGTGATCTGCAGGAGGCGCGGGGGCTGACGTATATCCTCGTGAGCCATAATCTGGCCGTGGTGGCGCATCTGTGTCCCGAGGTCGGGGTGATGCAGGCGGGCGAGCTGGTCGAGACGGTGAGCGCGGAGGCGCTGCGGGCTGGGCGGGTGCGGCATCCGCATACGGTGGAGCTGCGTGAGTTGAGCGTGGAACTGGAGGAGTAGGGACATGGAGGAGTGGCGGCGGACGCATGATTGGGGAGCGCTGACCCGCGACGAGATCCGGCAGGCGCGGGATGCCGGTGCGCTGGCGGTGCTGACGGTGGGAAGCTGCGAGCAGCATGGCGACCATCTGCCGGTCAATACGGATACGGTCTTGGCGTATCGTGTGGCGATGATGGCGGCGGAGCGGTGCGAGGGCCTGCATGTGCTGGTGCTGCCGCCGCCGACGTTCGGGTTCTCGCCGCATCACAAGGCCTGGCCGGGGACGGTGACGCTATCGCTCGCGACGTTTCTGGCGCTGGTGACGGATGTGGCGGAGAGCGTGCTGCGGAGTGGCTTCGACCGGCTGCTGGTGGTGAACGGGCATGGCGGCAATCAGGGGCCGTTGGTGTCGATCTGCACGGATTTGGTCAGCCGCGGGAAGCGGGTGGCGGCGGTGACTTATTTTTCGCCGGCCGAGGCGGCTTGGACCGGGAATGTGCCTGGCGAGAAGAAGACGGTTGGGCATGCTTGCGCTTACGAGACGTCGATGCTGCTGGCGCTGCTGCCGGAGGAGCGGCAGCGGATAGCGGGACGGATCGATGGATTGAAGCCACGATTGGCGCCGGGTTATGTGGGCGAGGGTGAGCCCAATCCGTTTTTGAACAGCGGGGCGACGTATTCCGCGCTGTTTCCGGCCGGGGACCCCGGCTATTACGGGGACCCGGCGGCGTCGACGGTGGAGGCGGGCGAGGTGCTGCTAGAGAAGACGGTGGCCGGGCTCGCGAGCTTCTATGGGAAGTTCGCAGGCGCCCGGCTCAAGGTCGGCACGCCTTAAGCTTGCCGGGTTGGCAGCACTGTCCCAGCGTCGTCGAACGGGCTGCTGGGGCTGGCTCCCGGGCCGGCGAGCTGCGGGATCTCGCCGTTCGGAGTGATGTGGTCCACGGCGTGGGGCAGGAGCTGGGACAAGTGGGAGAGTAGGTCGTTGGGCTGCATTCCAGCCTGTTGAGCCCATTCATTGACCTGTCCCGAGCCGAAAGCCTGTTGCAGCTGCTGCGGGTTGACCTGCTGATTCGGCCCGTTGCCGATCCACGATCCCACGACGTTGCCGAGGCCGGCGCGCTCGAACGTGTTTACGAGGCCCACCAGGCCCGGCTGGCCTTGATTGGACTGCGACCCCGAAAGGATCGATCCTAGCACGGATTGCATCGCACCAGCGTTTGGGTTGTTGCCGAGAAGTCCGCCGATCATTGAGTCGAAAAGGCTCATTGCGCTCCCTCCCAAAAAAGAACCGCCGAGCGATGGGCGCGACGATTCCTCCTTATGAAGGTGAGCTATACAGTTCGGCGACCGACGATCGCGTGATAGATCAGGAGGACGATGACGGCGCCGATCACGGCGACAAACAGGCTCCAGAAAGTAAAGCCGTTTGTCCCTCCGATGCCGAGTTCATCGAACAGCCAGCCGCCGACGACGGCACCGATCACGCCGAGGACGAGGTCGCCGATCATGCCCTCGCCGGATTTGTTGACGATCTTACTGGCGATGAAGCCAGCGATAATTCCCAAGATGATCCAGCCGATTATGAACAACACTGTGAACTACTCCGCTGCTGCCAAGCTCTGCTGCCACTAACAATCCAGCCAGGCGATTGGTTGCACGTCCGAGAAGTCCACCTCAGACATTGAAGCGGAAGAGCAGGACGTCGCCGTCGCGGACGACGTAATCGCGTCCTTCGACCCGCATCTTTCCAGCCTCCTTGGTGCCGGCTTCACCTTTGAACGTCACGTAATCGTCATAGGCGATGGTTTCGCAGGCGATGAAGCCGCGCTCGAAATCGTTGTGGATGACGGCGGCGGCTTGGGGCGCCTTGGTGCCGGCAATAATCGTCCAGGCGCGAGTTTCCTTGGGGCCGACGGTGAAATAGGTGATCAGGCCGAGCAGGCCGTAGCCGGCGCGGATCACGCGATCGAGGCCGCTATCGTGCAGGCCCAGGCCCTCGAGGAAATCGGCCCGATCCTCCTCGGGGAGTTGGCTGACCTCGGCCTCGATGGCGGCGGATACGATCACGATGCCGGCGCCTTCGGCTGCGGCACGCTCGGCGACCCGGGCGGAGAAGCTGTTGCCGGTGGCGGCGGACGCTTCCTCGACATTGCAGACGTAGAGGACGGGTTTGCTGGTCATGAGCTGCAGGCGGCTGGCAGCGACGGCTTCGCCGGGCGGGATGGCGGTGCGGGCAGGCTTGCCGGCCTGCAGGGCGGCCAGGATCGGCTCCATGAGTGCAACTTGTGCCTGGGCTTCGCGGTCATTGCCGCGGGCTTTCTTGACCAGGGCGGGGAGGCGGCGCTCCAGGCCGTCGAGATCGGTGAGCATGAGCTCGGTTTCGACAGTTTCGGCGTCGCGGATCGGGTCGATGCTGCCCTCGACATGGGTGACGTCGGGATCCTTGAAGCAGCGCAGGACGTGGATGATGGCGTCGACCTCGCGGATGTTGGCGAGGAACTGGTTGCCGAGGCCTTCGCCGCGGGAGGCGCCGCGGACGAGGCCGGCGATGTCGACGAATTCGAGGCTGGTGGGGACGATCTGCTTGGACTTGCCGATGGCGGCGAGGGAGGCGAGGCGCGGGTCGGGGACGGCGACCCGGCCGACATTCGGCTCGATGGTGCAGAAGGGGTAGTTGGCGGCCTGCGCCGCGGCAGTGGCGGTGAGGGCATTGAAGAGGGTCGATTTGCCGACATTGGGCAGGCCGACGATGCCGCAGTTGAAGCCCATCAGCCGGGTCCTTGGGTGAGAAGTGCGACGCGGGTCATAAAGTCCTCGGGCTTGCCGTTCGCAAGCATGGGGGCGGCGGAGGAGACGGCATCCAGCAGATCGGGAAGCCAGTCCTGGTCGGTTTTGGCAAAGTCGCCGAGTACGTAGCCGGTGACGCGGGATTTGTCGCCGGGGTGGCCGATGCCGAGGCGGACGCGCCAGTAATCGGGCGTGCCCAGGATGCGGTCCATGCTGCGCAGGCCGTTATGGCCGGCGGCGCCGCCACCGCGCTTGACGCGGACCTTGCCGGGGGCGAGGTCGAGCTCGTCGTGGAAGGCGGTGACGTCGGCGGCCGGCAGCTTGTAGAAGGACGCGGCGGCTTGGACGCTTTCGCCGCTCGCGTTCATATAGGTACCGGGCTTGAGCGCAAGAATTTTGGCGCCTTCAACCGTGCCCTCAGCGGTCCAGCCTTTGAAACGCTGCCGCCACGGGGTGAAGCCGTGGCGGTGGGCGATGGTGTCGATGGCCATGAAGCCGATATTGTGACGCTGGCGAGCCATGCCGGGCTCGGGATTGCCGAGCCCGACCCAAAGAAGCACCGGTTTGCGTTACTTCTTGGCGGCGGGCTTGGCCGGAGCCTTGGCTGGGGCGCCCTTGGCCGGGGCTGCGGCGGGGGCAGGAGCGGCTTCGGCGGCGGGCTCGGCGGATTTGGTGGGCGGGGTGATCGTTGCGACGACGAAGTCCTTCGCCTGGGTGGCAAGGGTGACGCCTTCGATGCCCTGCAGGTCGGCCCAATGAACGCTCTGGTTGATGTCGAGCGTACCGAGATCCGCCATGAAGGCCTCGGGGACCGCGTCGGGGTCGGCGAGGACTTCGACAGTGTGGCGGACGACGTTGAGCAGGCCGCCGCGCTTGATACCGGGGGAGATGCCGTCGTTCTGGAAGTGAACGGCCACAGCGACGCGGACTTTCTCGCCGGCGGCGAGGCGCTGGAAGTCAACGTGGATCGGCTTGTCGCTGACCGGGTGGAATTGCACCTCGCGCATCAGGGCGCGGGCGGCGGTGCCGGCGACGTCGATCTCGTAGAGGCGCGAGCGCCAGCCGCCGCGCTGCAGCTCGCGCAGGACGATGCGGGGATCGAGCTCGACGAGGGTCGGCGCTTGCTTGGCGCCGTAGATGACAGCAGGCACTTTGCCTGCTCGCCGAGATGCGCGTGCCGCCCCCTTACCAGCCCGCTCGCGCGCCTCGGCCTCGATCGAAGTGAAGTTGGCCATGGTGTGCTCCTAACAGGTATTGCGCCGGCCTCCAGGGGTGCCAGCGAGGTGCGCCGTTTAGCGGAATGGCGCGGCTAGGGCAACCCGTGCGGCGTGGGGAGAGTTGTTGGCATGCCGTAGAAGGCTGCGCGAGATTGATCGCGTTTGGGAGGTTGTATGAGAAAGGTTCTGTTGGTTGGCGCGGGGATGGCGCTGTTGGTGGGTGGGACGGCATTTGCGCAGACGCCTGGTCCGCAGGGCGGACCACCGGGTCAGCAAAGTGGGCCGGGCTTCCAAGGCGGCCCGCCGGGCTCGCAGGGCGGTCCAAATGGCGGGCCGGGTGGATTTGAGGGGCATGGGCCGGGCGGGCCGCCGTTCATGATGGGGCACCGGGGCGGGCCGATGCGGATGTTCATGCACATGATGCAGGAAGCATCGCAGGCGGCGCGGTTCCACCTGCGCCGGGGTGACGCGGAGCTGGACATCAAGTGCGCGGCGAATGAGCCGATGATGGCGTGCGTGACTGCGGCAAATGCATTGCTGGACAGTGTTGGTCGCAATCAGCAGCAGCGTATGCAGTAGAGTTCGCGGCCTTGACCCTCACCCCGACCCTCTTCCGGAGGGAGAGGGAGTCGTCGAGGTGATGCAGTCCAGGCAGATTTGTTCGAAGCGGCGCGTGACTTGGGGCCAGCTAAAGCGGGCGACTACCAGGTTGCGGGCGGCTTGAGAAAGGCGGGTTTGCAGGGCCGCATCGGCCAGCAGAGCTACGAGTGAGTCGGCGAAGGCCTGGGCGGTGTCGGCCGCGAGGAAATGCTCGCGGTCAGTGACGTCCAGGCCTTCTGCGCCGAGGCGGGTGGAGACGACGGGGCAGCCCATCGCCATGGCCTCAAATACTTTTATTCGTGTGCCGCTGCCGACCCGAAGCGGGATGGCGTAGGCGTGCGCGGCGGCGGCGTACGGGCGGACGTCGTCGACGAAACCGGTGAAATGCCAATCGAAACCGCGGGATTTTGCGGCAGATTGGAGCCGTTCGGGTGGGTTGCGGCCGGCGATCACGGCCTTTGCGGCCGGGCGGCGCTGGAGGAGCAGCGGCCAAACCTCCTCCATGAGGAATTCGATGCCGTCGATGTTGGAGCGCGAGTCCATCGACCCGGTGAACACCACGGTGCCGCCGGCAGCGGGCGCCGGGCCGGGCGCGTGGTAGGCGTAGAAGCCGGTGTCGACGCCGGTCTCGATCGCTTCGACTCGGGGCAGGGCGTAGGCGCGCTCGAGGGCGCGGGCGTCGCGTTCGGAGACGGCGATGACGCTTTTGAAGCGGCGAAGGGTGTCGCCTTCGAAGCGGCGCATCTTGCGGGCCTGGTCGCGCCAGATCAGGCGCATGGGCCCGGTCGCGACCTCGGCGTGACGGGCGAATATTTCGGCTTCGACGTTGTGGGTGAAAATGAGGGAGGGCACGTCGAAGGTCGGCGGCAGCAAGATTGCGGCGTGTGGGAAGTCGACCAGGACTGCGTCAGGGGGTTCGGCGAGGGCGGCGGCGATGACGGCGCGGCCAGCGTAGGAGCCGTCGGTCGCGACGGCGACGGGGACGGCTCCGGCGAGGGCCAGGACCTTGGCCGGGTGCGACATCGCAGGCTCGGGCCAGGATAGGAAGCGGTCACAGATCGCGTCGGTTTGCTCGGCGTATTGGTTCGCATTGGCTGGGGCGGGCGAGGCGAGGGTGATGTGGAATGCGCCGCCTTTCATGTGGCGCAGTGTGTTGGCGGTGCGGATGCGGCCGCCCTGGTCGAGCGGGAACAGGAAGCGGGGCGAGACGACGAGCAGTCGTGCCATGTTGGCTTGGTCGCGCTGATGCGGGTTTTCAGGTGGCCGGGATCAGGGTCCAGGGCTCGTCGCCGGCGCCCGGCTGGCAGAAGAGCGGGACGGCATTGGGCGTGCGCAAGTTGGGCGGGAGGTTCATCGCGGCGCGCACGGCGCGGAAGACCGCGCCGTGGCCGACGACGAGAACCGGCGCTTCGTGGCGGAGCGCGTTGTTGATCGCCGCGACGACGCGGATCCGCAGGACGTCGAAGGATTCGGCGCCGTTGGGGGTGAACAGGCCGGCAACCCAGTCATCGAACCATTTCGCCAGCATTGGCTGGCCTTCGTGGTCGCCGAAGGTGACCTCATGCAGTTCCGGGTCGATCAGGACGGGCTGGCCGATCACTTCGGCGGCGGCCAGCGCCGTGTCGTGGGCGCGGGACAGCGGCGAGGAGATGATGGTGCGGATGCCGCGGTTGGCGAGCAGTTTGGCCGCGGTCTGGGCCTGGGCTTGGCCCACCGGGTTGAGCGGGATGTCGACATTGCCTTGGGCGAGGTTGCGGGCGTTCCAGTCGGTTTCGCCGTGGCGGAGGAACCAGAATGCCTGCCGGGTCAGCATCAGGAGTGCAGCCCTTCCTGTTCCAGCATGCGCTGCACGGCGGGGCGGGCGAGCATGCGTTCGAGATGAACGGCGAGATTGGGCGGGAGCTGCATGTGCAGGCGCTTGCTGCCCCAGTACTCGACGTAGAACAGGGCGGCATCGGCGATGCTGTAGTCGCCGGCGACCCACTGCTTGCCCTCGAGCTCCTTGTTCATGATACCGAAGCCCTTTTCGACCAGCTCGCGGCCGCGAGCTTTGACCGCGTCGTGCTCGGATTCACTGGGCGCAAAGTTGGCGGGGCGGAACAGGCGGGTAAAGCCCTGCATGTGGATCGTGGCGACGCAGTAATCCATTGCCTCGGCGGCGATCAGCTCCGCGTCCTCGGTCTTGGGGAGCAGGTTGGCTTCCGGGTTGGCTTTGGCGAGATAATGGGCGACGACCGGGAATTCGGTGATGACCATGCCGTCATCGCGCTGGATGGTGGGCACCTTGCCCTTGGGGTTGATGTCGGTGAAGGACGGCTTGGTGGTGTCGCCGGCGCGGATGTCCAGGCGAACGGCTTCGTAGGGCTTGCCGATCTCCTCGAGGAGCACGTGGATCCCGATCGAGCAGGCGCCGGGCGCGTAGAAGAACTTCATGGCAGTTCCTTTCAATCGAACAGCGAGCTGACCGAGGTCTCGTCGGAGATGCGACGCATGGCCTCGGCGAGGATCGGGGCGATGGTGAAGAAGCGAATGCTGTTGGCGGCTCTTGATTCCGGGGTGGCGAGGATGGTGTCGGTCATGGTGAGGCTTGCCATCGTCGAGTTCTCGATGCGGGGGACGGCCTTGCCGGACAAGACGCCGTGGGTGACGTAAGTATCGACGGATTCGGCGCCGCGCGCTTTCAGGGCGTCGGCGGCGTTGCAGAGGGTGCCCCCGCTGTCGACCAGGTCGTCGACGAGGATGCAGGTTTTGCCGCGGACGTCGCCGATCACGTTCATGACCTCGGAGACGCCCGCGCGCTCGCGGCGCTTGTCGATGATGGCGAGGTCGACGTCGAGGCGGGAGGCGATGTCGCGGGCGCGGGGGACGCCGCCGACGTCGGGCGAGACGATCATGACTTCGCGGCCGGCGAAGCGGTCGCGGATGTCGCGGCTGAAGAGCGGGGCGGCGTAGAGATTGTCGACGGGGATGTCGAAGAAGCCTTGGATCTGGCCGGAGTGCAGATCCATGGTGAGCACGCGGTTGGCGCCGGCCTCGGTGATCAGGTTGGCAACGAGCTTGGCGCTGATGGGCGTGCGGGGCCCGACTTTGCGGTCCTGGCGGGCGTAACCGAAATAGGGGATCACGGCGGTGATGCGGCGGGCCGAGGCCCGGCGGAGCGCGTCGAGCGTGATCAGCAGCTCCATTAGGTTGTCGTTCGCGGGGTATGAGGTACTTTGGATTACGAAGACGTCCTCGCCGCGGACATTTTCGTGAATTTCGACAAAGACCTCGTTATCGGCGAACCGGCGGATCGCGGCGTTGGCGAGCGGCAGGCCGAGCGATAGAGCGACGGCTTCCGCCAGGGGACGGTTGCTGTTGCAAGCGACTATCTTCATGGAGGATTAATTCCGGAAAGAGCACGGCTTATAGGCGCGGCGGTGCTGCTCTCTAGCAACCTGCGCGGGGCCTGTCACCCCGATGTGACTATTTCGTTGCGGCATGCAGGCCACGAAGGCCGGTCGCGTTGAGAATGATGTCGCGGACACCGCCGGAGGCCTCGTTGGCGACGGCGACGGCGACGTCTGACCAGTGGACATCGAGGGCGCCAGGCGGCACCTCATTGAGCTGCAAGACCCGGCCGCGTTCGTCGCCATCCGGCGCATCGACGATCCATTGGATCTCGACGCGGGTGGTGCCGCCGGCACCTGGCGCGGTCTTGACCTCGCCGCGAAGCTTGAAGTCGGCCTTGTCGGGGCTGTCTTGGACGACCATGCCGAGGTCGGCGAGCTTGAGCGTCATTTGGGCGGGGAGGCTTTGGTTGCCGTCGCCCGGAGCGCCGGTGACGCCGGTAAAATAGAGGCGGGCGGGGCGGTTCATCAGGCTGTTGGGGTCGCTTTTGAGATGCGCGGCCTCGATGCGGCTGAGAAGCTGGACGATGCCGGGTGCGGCCTGGTCGGCGGCGGTCTTGAGGACTTGCGGGTCGCCACTGGCCCAGGCGCTGGCCGGGACCGGCGCGCCTTGCGAGGCGCCTTCGGACTGTCCGGACGGGTTTTGGACTGTGTAGGTCGGCAGGACTTCGGGGCCGCGCAGTTCGGCGGAAAGGACGAGGGTCCAGTCGCCTTGGTGGGCGTCGGTATGGGTAGCGGGGACTTCCTGTTCGAGCAGGGAGGCGGCGGTCGCTGATGCCCAGGCTTTGGCGCCAGCGTCGGGCAGGAGGGATTGCGCCGGGGAGGGGATGGCGAGACGGGACGGGGGCGGGCGGGACAGTTCGGCCCCGGTACGGCCGGGGTTGCCGAAGAAGGGCTGCGGGAGGTCGCCGCAGGCGGATAGGGCGAGCAGGAGGGCGAGGAATAGGCGGGTCGGCATGGGGCGCTATAGCACGATGGCGCTGATCTGATGACCGATCGGACCGCCGCCGGCGAGGGTGCGGCGGCGATGGCTGAAGAACCGGTCGGGGTCGGCGGCGGTGTCGGCGTCGATGTCGGCGATTTGGGCGGCACTGGAAAGGCGCGTGGCGCAGTAGGCGGCGAGGTCGAATTGCCAATGTCCGGGGCGGCCATCGGCGAAGTGGCGGGCGCTGGCCGGGTCATGGGCGAGGATGGCGTCGCGCAGGTCGGCGCGGACCTCGTAGCTGGGCTGGCGGATGCAGGGGCCGATGGCGGCGCGGATGCGGGAGGGGACGGCGCCGAGGGATTGCATGGCGACGATGGTGGCTTCGAGGACACCGGCGAGGGCGCCGCGCCAGCCAGCGTGGACGGCGCCGATCACGCCGGCGTGGGGGTCGGCGAGGAGGACGGGGGTGCAGTCGGCGGTGACGACGCCGAGGGCGAGGCCGGGGGTGGCGGTGACGAGGGCGTCGGCGCGCGGGCCGGCGCCGGGGGGCCACGGGGTGGTGACGGTGGCGACTTCGGTACCGTGGATTTGGGTGAGGCCGAGGAGGTGAGTGGCGCCGAGGGTTTGGGCGACGGCGGCACGGTTGGCGTGGACGGAGTTGGGGTCGTCCTGGCTGGAGAGGCTGCAATTGAGGCTGGCGAATGGCCCGGTGCTGACCCCGCCGCGGCGAGTGAAGAAGCCGTGGCGCACGGGGAGGAGCGGGCTGGTCAGGGCCTCGGGGGTCATTCGGCGAATCCGGGGGGTGTTGGGAGAGAAGGGTGGCAGAGGCACATGGCCTTGAACAGGCGGCCCATGAGGACGGGTTCGGCGAGGCGTTGGGCGGCTTGGATGAGGGCGGCGGCGCGGGCGGGCGGTTGGGAGCGGGCGAGGCGGTCGGTGCGCTGGAACAGGCCGAGGCGGGTGAGGAAGAGGCCTTGCGGGATCGGGCCGTGTACGGCGGCGGGTGAGATGCGGGCGGCTTGGGCGAGGGCGGCAAAGTCGACATGGGCGGTGAGGTCAGCGGAGCCGGGATCGGCCAGCGGGGAAGCGGCTTGGCCGTGGCGGATGGCTTGCAAAGTGTCCCCCGGGGCCGTGTCGGCCGGGCCGTAGTCCAGGAATAGGGCCGCGCCGCCTTCGGAGGCGAGGCGTTGGGCGAGGTGCGCGATGAGGGCACGGGCGGGTTCGCAGATTTCGGCGACATCGCCTTCGGTTAGGGGTAGGCCGAGTTCCGGAGTTGATTGTTCGACAAACTGCCCGTCTTGGACGTAGCGCTCGAGGCAGGTCGTCCCGCGGCGGACGAATTGGCGGATTGGGAGGGCGTCGAGGAATTCGTTGGCGAGCAGGATCAGCGAGCCTGCAGGGAGGGTTTCGGCGGTTTCGTGAAAGGCGGCGTCGGGGAAGGGGGCGGTTTGCACATTGCGGAGGCGGGGGGAGGTTTCGACGAAGTGGAGGTGCAGGGCGGCGCGGAAGGCGGGGGCGGTTCGGGTGATGGCACGGAGGGCGTCGGACATGAGGGTGCCGCGGCCGGGTCCGCATTCGGCGAGGAGGACGGGGGAGGGGCGGCCCATCGTTTCCCAAGTGATGGCGGCCCAGGCGCCGAGGAGCTCGCCGAAGACTTGGGTGATCTCGGGGGCGGTGGTGAAGTCCTTGAAGGGGTCGTGGTTGGCGTAATAGGCGGCGTTGGCGCGGGCCATGAACGCGTCGAGGCGCTCCATCAACGCGGGGCCATTCAGGCGGGAACGGCGCGGGGCTGGGCGCGCCAGATGAGCCAAGCGCCGGCAAGGACCATGGGAATGCTGAGGATCTGCCCCATGGTGATGCCGCCCCAGAGGAAGCCGAGGAAGGCGTCGGGCTGGCGGAAGAACTCGCCGGTGATGCGGGCGAGGCCGTAGCCGACGAGGAATACGCCGGTAAGAGTGCCAAAGCGGGCGCGGATGGATGGGCGGCTGCAGAACAGGGCGAGAATGATGAGCAGCACGAGGCCTTCGAGGAAGGCTTGGTAGAGCTGGCTGGGGTAACGGAGTTCGGGGCCGGCGGCGGGGAAGCACATGGCGAGCGGGGCCCAGGGCGGGGCTTCGCGGCCCCAGAGTTCGCCGTTGATGAAGTTCGCGATGCGGCCGAGGCCGAGGCCGATCGGGACGACGACGGCGATGCGGTCGGCAAAGCCGAGCAGAGGGATTTTTTCGCGGCGGGTGTAGAGGAGAAGGGCGATGGTGACGCCGATGGCGCCGCCATGGAAGCTCATGCCGCCCTCCCAGACCGCGAAGGCGTCGAGCGGGTGCTGGAGATAGTGCGAGGGTTGGTAGAACAGGACGTAGCCGATGCGGCCGCCGAGCACGACGCCGAGGGTGGCCCAGGTGAGGAAATCGTCGGTTTGGCGCTCGGTGGCGACCGCGGGCGTGAGGCGGACGAGACGGCGCATAATGCGCCAGCCGAGGACGAGGCTGCCGATATAGGCGAGCGCGTACCAGCGAATAGCGAACGGTCCGAGTTGGACGAGAACGGGATCGAAGCCGGGATAGGTCAGGCCCGGGCATGTCGAAAGGAGGGAGTTCATACGTAGGGCTCCGGGCCGGCGAGGTGGTTTTGGACGTATTGGCGCACGCCGTCTTCCAAGGGGGTGAATTGACCGGGATAGCCGGCTTGGCGAAGCCGGCCCATTTGGGCCTCGGTGAAGCTTTGATAGTGGCCGCGCAGGGCGTCCGGCATCGGGGCGAACTCGACGTGGGATGGCTGACCGGCAGCGGAGCAGACGGCATGGGCGAGGTCGAGGTATGAGCGGGCGATGCCGGTGCCGACGTTGAAGAGGCCGCTGATTTCGGGGTGATCGAGGAGCCAGAGGAGGACGTCGGTCACGTCGCCGATCCAGATGAAGTCCCGCTTCTGGGCGCCGTCGGGGATGTTGGGGCGGTCGGAGCGGAAGAGGCTGGCGGGCTGGCCGGCGGCGACATCGTCGTATTTGCGCTTCACGACGGAGATCATGGAGCCCTTGTGGTACTCGTTGGGGCCGTAGACGTTGAAGAATTTGAGGCCGACCCATTGCGGCGGGGCGGGAAGCTGGCTGGCGAGGGCGGCGGCGACGCGCAGGTCGAAGGCGTGCTTGCTCCAGCCGTAGAGGTTGAGGGGGCGGAGGAGCGTGAGGAGCGCCGGGTCGTCGTCGAAGCCGTTGGCGCCATCGCCGTAGGTGCTGGCGGAGGAGGCGTAGATGAAGCGGACGCGGTGGCTGGCGCACCATTGCCAGATGCGCCAGGACAACTCCACGTTGGTTTCCCAGACGCGGTCGCCGTCGGTGGTGGTGGTCGCGCTGATGGCGCCGAGATGGACGATGGCTTCGAGGTCTGGCGCGGCGGCGAGGAAATCGTCCAGCGCGTCGGGCCGGACGATGCGCGAAGGCGGATGCAGGGCGAGATTGCGCCACTTGCCCTCGGTGCCCAGCCGGTCGGCAACGATAGGCGGCGGTCCGCGTCTGGACAGGGCGGCGTGCAGGTTGGAGCCGATAAAACCGGCGCCGCCGGTGACCAGAATCATGGGGGCGTTATAGGAGGGGCTTGCAGGCTGACATAGTCCCTGCCTGGCGCCATGTAGAAGAGCGGGTGAAGGAGGGTGGAATGACGGAACGACCACGGTTTTTCGACGACCTGGCCGGGGTGGCTGGGGGGGCGATGTCGGCATTGGCCGGGTTGCGCGAGGAGGCGGAGAGCCTGGTGAAGGCGCGGGTGGACGAAGCGGTGCGTAAGCTCGACCTGGTCCGGCGCGAGGATTTGGAGGCGGTGCAGGAGATGGCGGCCAACGCACGGGCAGGGCAGCAGGCGGCGGAGGCGCGGATTGCGGCGCTTGAGGCGAGGGTTGCGGAGCTATCGGGGAGCGGGGTTGTGCATGTGGCGCCGGGTGCTTCGAGTGCCGGAGTGAACTCGGCTTCGCCGGTTCCTGGGGGGCCGGATACGACTGGCATGCCGCCGGGGGCTTGACGCGGCGCACGAAGCGTTGCTGTTGCTGCTTGCTGGTGTTGTGACAGGGCCGGTATTGTAGGCTGTGTGGCGATTCGCTGTGGCCGAGGTGGCCGGAGCGGAGTGCTACGAGACGGCCCGGCCTGCCTCCAGATGGGGAGACCCCGCATGTCCGCTTTGAGTCACCAAGCTGCAGAGAGTGCGGCAAACCCCCTCGACATCGTAGAGCAACTGGTAGCGGCGAACGAATGGGCGTTCGACCGGCGCACCGAGTCCGAGATGGCCGCCGAGGCCCCAGGGAAGTGGTGCGATTATGGGCTGTATTTCAGCTGGTCGCAGGAGATCAGCGCGATGCACTTCACCTGCGCTTTCGACCTGAAGGTGCCGGAGAAGCAGCGAACGGCGCTGTACGAGTTGCTGGCGCTGGCCAATGAGCGGTTGTGGATCGGGCATTTCGGCATGGATAGCGACGACGGGATGCCGCTGTTCCGGCATTCCGTGCTGCTGCGCGGGGCGCCTGGGGCGAGTGCTGAGAGCCTCGAGGACATGGTGGATATCGCGATCACGGAGTGCGAGCGGTTCTACCCGGCATTCCAGTTCGTGCTTTGGGGCGGGAAGACGCCAGTCGACGCGATGCAGGCGGCAATGCTGGAGTGCGTGGGCGAGGCATGATGGCCGCATTACCGCCGATCCTGCTGATCGGCGGGGGGAAGATGGGCGGGGCGATGCTGGCTGGCTGGCGGGAGCGTGGGCTTGCGCCGTCAGTGGTGATCGATCCTGCGCCTGGGGTGGCAGCGCTGGGCGGG
Source organism: Acetobacteraceae bacterium (assembly GCA_965276815.1). Taxonomy (GTDB): domain Bacteria; phylum Pseudomonadota; class Alphaproteobacteria; order Acetobacterales; family Acetobacteraceae; genus JAVVHH01. The sequence continues at coordinate 514,303 of CBDIBE010000010.1, forward strand.
GGCGGTGTTGAGGTCCTCTCGTCCGTTGGGCATGTGCCGGAGGGGTTCCGGGCGGAAGCGGTGGTGCTGGCGGTCAAACCGCAATTGGCGGCTGAGGTGTTGCCGCAGTTGGGGCCGGTGATCGGGGACGCGGTAGTGCTCTCGATCATGGCGGGGAAGACGGTGGCGGGGGTCGGCGGCCTGCTTGGCGTCGAGGCGGCGATCGTTCGAGCGATGCCGAACACACCAGCGGCGATACGGCAAGGGATCACAGTTGCGTTTGCCGGGCCGGGGGTTTTGGCCGGGCAACGGGAGCTGTGCGATGCGCTGCTGGCGGCGATCGGGGAAGTGGCCTGGGTCGAAGAGGAAGCAATGATCGATCCGGTGACTGCGGTGTCCGGTGGCGGACCGGCCTATGTCTTCTTGTTGGCGGAAGTGCTGGAGCATGCGGCGGTGGAGCAAGGGTTGCCGGCGGAACTGGCGCGGCGATTGGCGCGGGTGACGGTGAGCGGGTCCGGTGCGTTGCTGGCGGCGAGCGAGGAGGATGCGGCGGCCTTGCGGCAGGCGGTTACGAGCCCAGGTGGCACGACGCAGCGGGCGTTGGTGGTGCTGATGGAAGCGTGGCCGGGGTTGATGTCCCGGGCGATTGCGGCGGCGACGGAGCGCTCACGCGAGCTTGGAGGGTAAGATGGACGAAGCCGAGTTCGACAGGAGCGTGGTGGCAGCGGTTTTCGAGCAGGCGGCGCTTCGCGGCTGGGCGGAGGTGAGCCTGGTCGAGGCGGCGGTCCAGGCGGGACTGGATCTGAAGCGGCTGCGCGCGCGGTTTCCGGGGAAGGCGGCCGTGCTGTTGCGGCTCGGCGTGATGGCGGATCAGGCGGCGCTGAGCGGGGTGACGGCTTCGGGGACGCCGCGGGAGCGTCTGTTTGATGCGGTCATGAACCGGTTCGAGGTTTTGCAGCAGCATCGCGACGGCGTCGTGGCGTTGCTGGCGGCGTTGCGAACCGATCCTGGGATTGCGCTGCTGCTGTATGGGGCGACGCTGCGCAGCATGGCGTGGCTGCTCGAGGCGTCGGGGGTGCCGACCACGGGGATCACCGGGCAATTGCGCGTGCATGGGATGCTGGCGCTTTGGCTGTATGCGCTGCGCGCCTGGGAACGCGACGAGAGTGCGGATCTGTCGAGCACGATGGCGGCGGTGGATCGCGGCCTGGACCAGGCGATACGGACCGAGCGAAGCTTGCCCGGACGGGAGCCGGAGGCTCCGCTGGAAGCGGAACCACCGAGCGAGACCGGACCGAAGCCGATGGGGGAAGAGCCGAGCCCCGCCGGGCCGTGACGATCGCGGCCTAGGGCAGCGCAATTTGGCGTGGTATGGTCATTTGGGCCCGGAACGGCCGATCTGGGCTGCAGATTTTCTCTAAACAGCATCTTTCGTGAACCGGGCGAGTTGGGGTCAGTGGGGGATGCTATCGGAAAGGAAATGCCATGTCTGACAACAATCAAAACCCGATGAATACGGTGGCAAACCAGACGCGCGCTAACATGGAGCGCGGGGTGCAGACGGCGCAGGACATGCAGCGGCGGGCGACTGAGGCGGGAATGGCGGGGATGAGCGAGTTCACCCGCATGTTCAGCGAGATGAAGTTCCCGGCGATGCCCGATATGGAGGGATTCTTGCAGGCGCACAGGCGCAACATGGAGACGCTGTCGGCGGCGAACCGAGTGGCGCTGGAGGGTGCGCAGACCGTGGCGAAGCGGCACATGGAGATCGTGCAGCAGACTATGCAGGACATGACGGAGACGATCCGTGACATGTCGATCGCCGAGAGCCCGCAAGCACGGGCGGCCAAGCAGGCGCAGATGATCAAGCATGCCTATGAGAAGGCGGTTTCAAACATGCGGGAACTTGCCGATCTCATCCAGCGGTCGAATGGCGAGGCGCTGAACATGCTGAACCAGCGCTTTGCCGAGGCAATGGATGAAGTCAAGGCGATGGCGGAGAAGTCGGGCAAGCACAGCGCCTAGAACACGAGGACTTGGCTTTCGCTCAGCCATCCTGCTCTAACCTATTGTTTAAGCGAGCACCTTTATGCGACCAGACGATTCCGTCTGACCGCGTGAGCCTCTAAGCTGATGGAGGGCCATCCCGACGTCGTAATCGTTGGCGGCGGGGTGGTCGGCAGCGCGATCGCCTATTTCCTGCGAATGGATGGAAGGTGCCGGGTTACGGTGCTCGAGCGTGACCCGACCTATGCGCGGGCATCTTCGGCGCTTTCGGCAAGTTCGATCCGGCAGCAATATTCATGCCCGGTCAATATTGCATTGTCGCAATTTGGGATCGCGTTTCTTCGGCGGGTGGGCGAGCATCTCGACGTCGAGGGCGAGGCGCCGGCGATCGGGTTGCAGGAACCAGGATATTTGTATTTGGCCGGCGCGGGTGGCGTTGAAGTGCTGCAGGCGAATCATGCGGTACAGGTCGCGCATGATGTCGCGGTGGCGGTGTTGGCACCGGATGAATTGGTCGAGCGGTTTCCGTGGTTGGGCGTGGACGGTGTGGTCGCCGGGTCGCTGGGGCTTGAGGGGGAGGGGTGGTTCGATGGGCCGGCGCTGATGCAGGCATTCCGGCGCAAGGCGCGGGCGCTGGGGGCGGATTATCGGAAGGCCGAAGCTGTAGGGTTTGAGCGCAGCGGGGCGACGGTGTCGGCGGTTGTCACGGATGGGGGCGAGCGGATCCCTTGCGGAATCGTGGTGAATGCGGCCGGGCCGCACGCGCGGGCGGTGGCGCGGCTGGCCGGCTTGGCGTTGCCGGTGGAGGCGCGGAAGCGCAGCGTGTTCGTGCTGGCGTGCCGGGAGGCTTTGCCGGGTTGTCCTTTGGTGATCGATACGACGGGAATCTGGTTCCGGCCGGAGGGGGACCGGTTCCTGGCGGGGTGGTCGCCGCCGGAGGAAGACGATCCGGAGGATCTCGGGCTGGAGGTCGATCATTGGATATTCGAGCAGGCGGTCTGGCCGGCGTTGGCGGCCCGGGTGCCGGCGTTCGAGGCGCTGAAAGTGAGCGGCGCGTGGGCTGGGCATTACGATTACAATACGTTCGATCATAATGGGATTTTGGGGTGCTTGCCGGAGGCGCCGAACTTGGTGTTCGCGAACGGGTTCAGTGGGCATGGGATGCAGCAGGCGGCCGGGGTTGGGCGGGGGATCAGCGAGCTGATCTTGCATGGTGGTTACCGGAGCTTGGATTTGTCCGATCTGCATGTCGGGCGGATCCCGGCGGGGCGGCCACTTCGGGAGCTGAACATTATTTGAGGTGGGCTGATTGAGAGCGCCTGACCCCGGCCCTCTTCCGGAGGGAGAGAGAAGTCGGCGTTAGACGGGGAGGCGCATGCGGGCGCGGAGGCCGCCTAGGGGGCTTTCCTCGAGAAGGATTTCGCCGCCATGGGCGCGGGCGATGTCGCGGGCGATGGTGAGACCGAGGCCGGTGCCGTCGCCGGCGCCGCTCTCAAAGGCCTTGAAGACGCTTTCGCGGCGGTCTGGGGCGATGCCGGGACCGTCATCGTCGACCAGGACCGATACGATACGACCTTGTGGCAGGACGGAGAGGCGGACTCGGCTGGCGTGGCGGCGGGCGTTGTCGACGAGGTTGGTGACTGCGCGGCGGGCGGCGTCGGGGCGGAGATTGAGGGTGATGCTGGGCGGGCTGCTGAGCTCGACTTCGGCGCCGGTGCGGCGGGCGGCGCTGGCGACGTCCTGGAGCATGGCGGTGAGGTCGATCGGTTGGGCCTGTTCGGTGCCCTCGCCGCGGGCGAAGGCGAGGTAGCCGGTGATCATGCGCTCCATTTCGGCGACGTCGGCGGTCATGTCAGCGATGTCGGGTTCGAGCTCGGGCGTCTTGGGGAGGACGGCGAGGGCGAGGCGTAGCCGGGTCAGGGGGGTGCGGAGGTCGTGGGAGACGCCGGCGAGCATTTCGGTGCGCTGGGTCAGGAAGCGCTGGATGCGGGCTTGCATGCGGTTGAAGGCGGTGGCGGCCTGGCGGACTTCGGTGGCGCCCTCCGGCTTGATCGGGCCACGGTCGCGGCCCATGCCAAAAGCCTCGGCGGCTTTGGCGAGGCGACGAATGGCGCGGACCTGGTTGCGCAGGAAGAGGGCGGCGATGCCGAAGAGGATCAGCGAGGTGCCGCCGACCCAGAGGACGAATAGATATATAGTACTGGGATAGAGGCGCTTGCGGGGGGTCTCGATCTCGAGGACGCCGGTGGGAAGTTGGACGCGGACGAGGACGGCGTGGCTGTCGGAGGTCCAATCCATCGTGTAGGGGCGGCGAACCTTCTCTTCGAGGGCGGCGGCGAGATCGTCGTCCATTGGGCCCGGGATGTTGACTCGGCCGCGGATCTCGAGGACGGCGCCGAGCGTGAGGCGCATTGGGAGCTCGAAGTCGCGGAGGGCGGTGGCGAGAATGACGCCGCGGTCTTCGGGGTAGCGATCCATGAGCTCGATCGTCTGGGCAATCTCGCCGGCGACGCTGCCGGAAAGGCGGCGGGAGATGAAGTCAAGATGGCCGCCGTAGAAGATGGTGAAGGTGACGGCCTGGAGGATGACCAGCGGGACCAGGACGATCAGGAGGCTGCGGCCCATGAGGCCGCGGGGGAGGAAGCGCTTGATCATATGCCGGGCTTGAGGACGTAGCCGCGGCCGCGGACAGTGTGCAGGAAGCGGGGCTCGCGGGGGTCGGTCTCGATCTTGCGGCGCAGGCGGGTGACCTGGACGTCGATGGCGCGCTCGCCGGCTTCATCCATTTGCAGGGTTTCGACGATTTCTTCGCGGGATAGGACTTCGCCGGGTTTGCGAGCCAGGACCTGGAGGAGGGCGGCTTCGCCGCCGGTGAGGTGGACGATTCCTTCTGCGCCACTGAGCTCGGCGCGGGCTGCGTCGAATTCGAGGCGGCCGAGACGGATGGGGCCGGTGGGCTCCGGAGGGGCGGGCGGGGCGCGGCGGCGGAGCATGGCGCGGAGGCGGAGGACGAGTTCGTAGGGTTCGAAGGGCTTGGCGAGGTAGTCGTCGGCGCCGGCCTCGAAGCCGGCGATGCGGTCTTCGGGGGTGAAGCGGGCGGTCAGGAGGAGAATCGGGACGTCGGCGCGCTCGGCGCGGAGGGCATTGGTGAGCGAGAGGCCGGTTTCGCCGGGCATCATCACGTCGAGCACGAGCAGATCGGGCTGGACGACGCGGAGCTTGTCGCGGGCTTCGGCGGCGTGGCTGGCGGCGGTGACGCGGAAGCCTTGCTCGGCGAGGTAGCGCGAGAGCAGGGCGCGGAGGCGGACGTCATCATCGACCACGAGGACGAGGGCGTCGTCGCTCATGGCTTGGGGGCGGCTGGGCGCGGAGCGGCGGTGCGGTCGAGCATGGCGCGGGCGTCTTCGTCCATGATGCCGCGCATGACCCGGCGGAAACCGTCGACGGAAGGGGCGCCGGCCTCGCGATAGGCGATGGCGAGGCGTTCGCGCTGGCGTTCGAAGAGACGGCGCTCGAGGGCCTGGCCGGCTTCGGTGAGGGTGAGGAGGCGCTGGCGGCCGTCGACGCGGCCACGTGATTGGGCGACGTAGCCCTTTTCCACCAGCACGGTGAGAACCCGTGCTAGGCTTTGTTTGGTAATACGAAGAATGGCGAGGAGCTCGCCGACGGTCATGGCCGGGTTGCGGCCGATGAAGTGGAGGGCGCGGTGGTGGGCTCGGCCGAGGCCGAGTTCGTCGAGCAGGCGGTCTGCGGCGCCGGTGAAGTCGCGGTAGGCGAAGAAGAGAAGGTCCTGCGCTTGGCGCATTTGCTCCTCGCGGAGGAAAAGGTGGCTGGCTCCGGCTTGGCCCTTGGCATCGAGCGTGGTCACGCCGGTATCATACGCCGGTCTGAGCATGGCAGCCATAAGCGGATGTTAGGGCAGTGTTGTTGACGCAATGCAAGTTTCCTTCTAGATTTTCGCGTGCTAGAGCAATAAAATTTCGCGGAGGTTGGGCGTGGCATTAGTTCCTTTCGACGACCGAGATGGCGTCATCTGGATGGACGGAGCGATGGTTCCGTGGCGCGAGGCGAAGCTGCATGTTTTATCGCATGGACTGCACTATGCCAGCGGGGTGTTCGAGGGGGAGCGGTCCTACTCGGGCAATATATTCAAGCTGCGGGAGCACACGGATCGGCTGATCCATTCGGCGGCTCTGCTGGGGTTTGAAATTCCCTACAGTGCCGATGAGATTGACGCGGCTTGCCAGGCGGTGCTGGCGGCGAACGGGTTGCAAGAGGCGTATGTGCGGCCGATCGCGTGGCGTGGGACCGAGCAGCTGTCAGTTTCGGCGCAAAAGACGCAGATCCATTTAGCGATCGCCTGCTGGGCCTGGCCGAATCTGTTCGGCGACGACCGGATGAAGGGGGTCCGGCTGGGGATGGCGCAGTGGCGGCGGCCGCATCCGCTGACGGCGCCGACGGCGAGCAAGGCGGCAGGGCTGTATATGATTGGGACGCTGTCGAAGCATGCGGCGGAGGCCGAGGGGTGGGATGACGCGCTGATGCTGGATTGGCGGGGGCAGGTTTCCGAGGCGACTGGGGCGAATGTTTTCCTGGTGATGAATGGCGAGGTGCATACGCCGACGCCCGATTGCTTCCTGGACGGGATCACGCGGCGAACGGTGATCAGTATTGCGCGCCGGCACCAGATGAAGGTGGTGGAACGGGCGATCGAATTGCCGGAGCTGGCGGCGGCGAGCGAGGTCTTTCTGACTGGGACGGCGGCGGAAGTGACGCCGGTGCGGCAGATCGACGAGCACAATTATACGCCTGGGGCGGTGACGGAGACGCTGCTGCGGGACTACGAGGCGTTGGTGCGGATGTCGCCGGCGGAGGTTGCTAGGCTGGCGGCTTAGGAGCCACCCTCGCCCCGGCCCTCTCCCACCAGCGGGGCCCGCCAGCGGGGCCCGCCAGCGGGAGAGGGAGTTGATGGCGATTATTGTTGGGGGGAGCAGGACTAGCCAGATTATCCTGGACCCGTAACGGTCGTGGATGGTGGAGAGAGCGCCGGTGGCGAAGGCGTTTGCGGCTATGGCGATCAGGATTGTCGCGGTGAAGTCGGCGATCGGGAGCGGGCGGCGCAGGAAACGGATCAGGATTATTGCGCAGCCGGAAGCGGCGATCCCGAGGAATGCGAGATCGATCGGGAGAAAGGGCTGCGCGGTTGAGAGAAGCTGGCCGCGGCGTTGAAGGCTGGCGTCGTAGCGGCTGAGTTCTGCCGCGGGGAACCACTTTTCCAGCCGTGGGCGGACGGCAGTGTCGAGATAGTCGGGGACGAGGGTGTCGCCGAGCTGGAAGCGGCCGAGCTGGTGGACGGTGTTGCGGGCTGCGTCAGCGAGGACGCGGAGCGGTTCGGTGCGGATGGTGCCGGCGACGATGCGTGAGGCTTCGGCGGCGAATTCGGGGAGCGGGGTTGGGTCGGCCCAGAAGGGACTATTGGGGTCCCAGAGAAATTGGTCGCTGTCGGAGGTGAGCTTGCTGATCCAGGCGCAGAGGCGGAAGCCGGCGGATGGGCAGACTTGGTTGAGGTAGTCGCGGGCCGGGCCATCGCCGATCAGGCGGGCGAGGGCGAAGACGGAGCCATAGGGCGAGATGCCGGGCTTGCCGTGGCCGATCCAGTTGCTGGCGAACAGGAAGACTAGGGCGGCGGCGAGTGGGGCCATTGGGCGCCAGGGAAAGGATCGGCGCAGGAGGGCGATGGCGAGGATACAGGCGGCCGAGACGATGAGGTTGGAGAGGTGGCCGGCGATGGCGATGGAGGCGATGACCGTCGCTGCAATGAGGTGCGGGCGGGGCAGGCGGGCGTAGCCGAGGGTGAATAGGGTCAGGACGGTTACGGGGGTGAATAGGTCGGGCATGAGCGTTGCCGTGACCCAGGGTGCGGCAGTACCGGCGGCGAGAAGCAGGCATAGCAGGCCGTGGCGGACGAGGGATGGCGGCGCGAAGTTGGATTGGGTGAGCCAGAGGACGTAGGAGGTCAGGACGCCTTGGGCGGCGACGGCTAGCCACAGGGTTGTCCGGAGGTGGATGGGGGCGAGAAGCGGGCCGTAGACCCAGGGTTTGTCCCACCCCATGCTGGGCTCGAGGCCCATCGCCAGCAGACCGCCGGTGTCGCTGAAGAGGATCGGGTAGTGGTTTAGCACCGCGGGCCAGATTAGGACGAGGCCACCGCCGATGATGGGCAGGAAGCCGCGAATTAGCGTGACCAGCGGGCGGCGGCTGCGTCGTCGCTGTGGCGGGCTTCGACCCAAATCGCCGTGCCGTCCCGGTGTTCCTCGCGCTTCCAGAATGGGGCGCGGGTCTTGAGCCAGTCGATCAGGAAGGCGGTTGCGGCGAGGGCGGGCTCGCGATGGGCGCTGGCGGCGAGGACGAGCACGATCGGGTCGCCGGGAATGAGGCGGCCGAAACGATGGATGACCGTGCAGCCGAGCAGGGACCAGCGTGTCTCGGCTTCGGCGGCGATGGTGGCGAGCGAGGTCTCCGTCATCCCGGGGTAGTGTTCTAGGGTCATTGCGGTGAGCGGGTTGAGGCCGGAGTCACCGCGGACGACGCCGACGAAGCAACCGATGCCGCCGATATCGATGCGGCCGGCGATCAAGCGGGCGAGCTCTTCGCCGGTGTCGAACGGTGCGGGCTGGACGCGAACGGTGGCCATCAGCCGCCAGTTACCGGGGGGAAGAAGGCGATTTCGTCACCGTCTTTGATGCGTGTGGCCGGCGTGGCGAATCCCTGGTTGACGGCGGCGCGGACCAGAGTTGGCTGGGCAAAGGCGGCGGCGCCGGCCGGGTCGCGGGTGAGCAGCCAGGCAATCAGGTGCTGTATCGAATCGACTTGGTCTGGCAACCGGATTTGCTCCTCGCCGCGACCCATGCGCTCACGCAATGATGCGAAGTAGAGGATTTTGAGCATTTGCCTCTATCGTGGTGTCGGGATGGTTTGGACCGTGCCGTTGGGATTGATAACGGTGCTGGTGCCGTTGCCGTTCGGGACGACGATGGCGCCGGGGCCACTGGGGGTATTGAGTTGACGGTATCCAGCGGTGCCGCCGGTGTCGGTGGCCGGGCCGTTGGGCAGCGGGACCGTGCGGCCGAGCGGGCTGGGGCGGGTGGGTCCGGAGCTGGGGACTGGCACGACGCCGGGCACGGGGACGGGCGAAAGTCCGGGTGTGACGCTGCCTGGAGGCGTGGAGCTGCCGCGGAACGGCCTGGGTTGGCGGTGATCGGGCAGGGCGGAGTTGCCGCCGGGGACTGTCGTTGGCGGGAAGCCGCGCTGATCTTCCTGGGTTGGGTGGGCTTCGATGTCGGCGAGGGTTGGTTCCGGCGCCGGCGGACCTGGCCAGACGTTGCCGGGTTCTGGCTGCAGTGGGGCCACCGTGGGGTTTTGGCCGAGGGCGCGGCGGACATTCTCGCTGTCGCCCATCGAAATGTTGGGATTGCTATAGGGCGAGCTGAAGGCATGGTCGAGAAACTCGCCAAAGCCGGTGCAGCCGGATAAGCCAAGGAGCAGAAAGAGCGAGGCAGTACGCCGCATTTGGAAAGGAGCTCCTGGAACGAGCGATCGGGTGCGGGCGGGACTGTGCATGTGCAGCGATGATTGCTCAAGCGGCCGCGAGCGGATTCTCATGGATGTGGGGCGCTCTGGGCGGGAGAGACCGCGTGCCGCAGGCCTGATTTCAGGTAATCCCACCCTGTCACCAGGGTGAGGGCGGCTGCTATGCACAGCATGATCTGGCCGATGAGCGTGACGGGTAGGGCTTGCAGATGGAGGAATGCGGCGGAGTCGTCGCCCGCCAGGAGAGTGCCGAGCGCGCCCATTTGGAAGCCGGTCTTCCACTTGGCGAGACTGGTCACGGGCAGGCCGATGCGTAGGCCGGCGAGGTATTCGCGCAGGCCGCTGACCAGGATTTCGCGGAGCAGGATGACGATGGCGGGGTAGAGACCCCAATTGGACAGGCGGTGTTCGCCGGCTAGAATCATCAGGCTTGCGCCGACCAGGAGCTTGTCGGCGATCGGATCGAGCATACGGCCGAGATCGGAGGTCTGGCTGCGGTCACGGGCTAGACGGCCGTCGAAATAGTCAGTGATGGCGGCGACGCTGAAGAGGATACAGGCGGCGAGATCCGCGGCGGGCGTTTGCAGCGCGACACACAGAACGATCAGCGGAATCGCCGCGATGCGCGAGAGGGTCAGCAGGTTGGGGAGATCGGTCAGCATTGCTTGCACCCCTTCGCTTGAGCCGAGGGAGAGTCGAAGGGATCAGCGCAGCAGCCATGCGAAGATTGCGCCAAGTGCGGCGAAGGCTGCGAGCAACAGGACGGCTCTGATCGCCGCGGTCTGCAGGGTGGGGCCTAGGACGGTGCGAAGGAGGGCGTCGCTTTGGTTGGGCATAGGAATCTCCTGACCGGGCTCCCTTAGCCGAGTTGGATCGAGGCGCGAAGCCCGAACGCTTGCACGGCCGTTCTCGTGGTGGGATTCTGGCGGGAGGAATCGTCAGACTCGCACCACTAGCCTTTGTTTTGTGGACCGATTCACCGGACGCTTGGGATGCAAGCGGCAGGATTGGGCCACTAGAGCACGATGACTTCGCTTGCGCTCAGCCATCCTGCTCAACCTATCGTTTGAGCGGGCATCTTTATGTGACCAGACGATTCCGTGTGATCGCATGGTGCGCTAGGGAGTGGGATCAGGCGGGATGCGGGTGGCGGCATTGACGATGGCGTATAACGAGCCGGTTTGGGCGCGCGTATGGGCCCGGTATTACGCGCGGCAAGTCGGGGCGGCGCATTGCTATCTGCTGGACCACGGATCCGATGACGGAAGCACCGACGGGCTCGCGTTGAATGTCGAATGGCTGGGGCGGTCGCCGCTGGACGAGGTGGCGCGGGCGGCGTTGGTGAGCGAACGGGCGGCGGCGTTGCTGCAATCGTATGATGCGGTGGTGCACTCGGATGTGGACGAGCTGGTGGTGGCTGCGCCGGAGCGCTACAGCGATTTGGTGGCGTTTGCGGGGGCGGCCGCCGAGCCGGTTGTGACGACGGCTGGGTTGGATCTGCAACACTTGCCCGATAGCGAGAGGGCGCTTGACCCGAAGCGGCCGCTTGGGGGGCAACGGCGCTGGGTGCGGTTCAGTGCGGCGATGTGCAAGCCAGCGTTCATTCGGCGCGAGGTGGCGTGGGAGCCGGGTTTCCACGGGTGCGATGCGCCGATGGTGGTTGGTGACTTGTTTTTGATACACCTTCGTTATGCCGATCTGCCGCTTGGGCTGCGGCGGCTTGCGCGAACGCGGGGGCAGGCGTTTGCGGATGCTGAGGTCAATCCGCACCAGCGGGTTTCCGATGCCGAGTTCGCCGGAATGATGCGGGGAATTGCGGCGCTGCCGGCGGAACGATTTGTGCTGGATTGCGGCTGTTTGCCGCTCGCGGGGTGGTTGGGCGAGGTGAAGCACGCGCGCGAGGCCGGAGCACCGGCGCTTACGCTGGCGGGCGACCGGCTGTGGTCGTTGCCGGACCGGGTGCGGGCGCTGTTTTGATCTACCCTCGCTTTAGCGCCAGGGTGTAGGTGCAACGCGGGGTGGTGTAGGTGCCGGTGACCTCGGACTCGGTGTAGTGGGCCTTCAGGTCGGTTTGGTAGTTGTTCTTGGCACCTGAGGCCCGGCGGCTGTGGGTGGCGACGATGTTGCCGTCTGCGGTGGCAGTGCCGTTAAGGACCCAGGTTCCTTCGTCCGGGGCGAAGACGACCTCGTTCTCGCGGAGGAGGAGAACGCCCGTGCTGGGCTCGCAGGTTGGCGCATTTGTGGTCGGGGTGACTTGGCCGATCCAGCGAAGCTGCGGGCGAGAGCGAATGCCACAGGCGGACAGGGCGAGGACGACGGCTATGAGTGCGAGCCGGGTCAGAGCGAGAGCTCCTCAGCGTAAATGGCGGTTTGCGGGGGTGCGGCGCCGATGGCCTGGCCGCGATACATGCCGCGTGTATTGAACGGCAAGGCGATTTGGCCGTGCTGGTCGATTGCGATGAAGCCGCCAGTACCGCCGACCGAGGCGACGGCGGCGAGTACGGCGTCCGCGGCGGTTGCGAGATCTTGTTGGAGGAGGCGAATACGGGCCGAGAGTTCGTGGGCGGCGGCGACGCGGATAAAGCTTTCACCGTGGCCAGTGGCGGAGAAGGCGCAGCAGTGGTCGGCCCAGGTGCCAGCACCGGGCAGCGGGGTGTCGCCGACGCGGCCGGGGAGCTTGCCAGTCATGCCGCCGGTGCTGGTCGCGGCGGCGAGGTTGCCGGCTTGGTCGAGGGCGACGGCACCGACTGTGCCGTGGCGGTCGGCGTCGTCGACGTCTGAGGGGATGATTGCGGGGTGGAGGAAAATGTCGAGAGCTTCGCGGCGCTCTGGGCTGTCGAAGTAGGCAGGGTCCTCGAAGCGGAGATCGCGGGCGCGGAGGAAGTCGAGGGCGCCGGCTCCGGTCAGGAGGATTTGGGCGGATTGCTCCATAACGAGGCGGGCGGCTTGGATGGGGTTGCGTGGGCCGAGGACTCCGGCGACGGCGCCGACGCGCTGGGTGGCGCCGTCCATGACAGCGGCGTCCATCTCGTGCGTGGCGGCCGAGGTGAAGACGGCGCCGCGGCCGGCGTTGAATTGCGGATCGTCTTCGAGGACGGAGACGGCAGCGATGACGGCGTCTAGGGCCGGGGCGCCCCGTAGCAGGAGTTGTTGACCGGCTCGCAATGCTGTCTCGAGGCCGGCTTGGTAGAGGCGGCGGCGGTCGGGAGTAAGGCGGTCTGGGCGGAGCGTGCCGGCTCCGCCGTGGATTAGGAGCGTGGGTTGGGGCATGCGGGGGTGGCGATAGCGTAAGGCGTCCGGGTTGGCGACCTCTTTTTCGGTCGCTAGTGGTGGAAATCTGACGGAAGTATCCGCCAGATTCGCACCACAAGCCTTTGTTTGGTGGACCGATTCACCTGACGCTTGGGAACCAAGCGTCAGGGTCGGGACCACTAGACCAGTGTTTGGGCGACGGTGTCAGCTCGGCCGTCTGGCGAATGCGAACGGGCAAATGGAGGAGAGTTGAGAATGAGCGACTATGTAATTCCGGCTCCGGTGCAGGCGACGGTGCCAGTGGCGGGTGGAGGGGCGTTTCCGGTGCGGCGCATTTTTTGCGTCGGGCGGAACTACGCCGAGCATGCGCGAGAGATGGGGCACGATCCGGATCGGGAGCTGCCGTTCTTTTTCACGAAGCCGGCGGATAGTTTGGTGGTGGGCGGTGCCGATATGCCCTACCCGACTATGACCTCGGACCTGCATCACGAGGTGGAACTGGTTGTGGGTCTCGGCTCGGGCGGAGCTGACGTTGCCGAGCAGGACGCCTTGGGTCACGTGTGGGGCTATGCGGTTGGACTGGACATGACGCGGCGGGATTTGCAGGGCGAGGCAAAGAAGCTTGGCCGGCCGTGGGATATGGGGAAAGCATTCGATCACTCGGCGCCAATCGGGGATATAGTCTCGGCTGACCGGTTTGACCCCGGCAGAGGACGCATTGAACTGAAGGTCAATGGGTCGGTCCGCCAGAGTAGTGATCTTGCGAAGCTCATTTGGAGCGTGCCGGAGACGATTGCCTATTTGTCGAAGCTTATCCGGCTTGAGGCAGGTGACTTGATTTTTACCGGAACTCCGGAGGGCGTTGCGGCAGTCTTCCGCGGGGACGCACTTGACGGGCGGGTTGAGGGGCTACCGCCCGTACGCGTTCGGATCGCCTGAACAAACGTGGTGCCCCGGCTCGCGCCGGGGCACCACGTTGTCAGCGGACGTAGTAGCCGGGCGCGTAACCGTAACCGTATGGGGCGTAATACGGGCGCGGCGCGTAGGCGTAGGCCGGGGGCGGATAGTAGGCCCGCGGCGGGGCATAAACGACCGGCGGCCGGGCGTAGTATGGCGCCGTGAGCAGTGCGCCGACGCCCAGCCCTAGGATCGCGCCACCAATAAAGGGACCGGGACCACCCCAGCCACGACGCCATTGGGCTTGTGCTGGCGTGGCTGACACAGCGATGCCTGCAGCGAGAGACAGCGCGGCAGCGGACGCGACGAGACGCTTGGTAAGCATGTCTTGACACCTCGGCAGAACCAGGGCTTGCGCCCCACTAACCCCAAGGTGGGTGTCCTGCGTGGCGGATTTAAGGCGAGGCGGCTAGTCGATACGGTTTGTCACGTAGGATTGCTTGAAGAAGTAAGAAAGTTTTCCTTGACCATTAACCCAATTTGGACGTAGGAATGGGGTAGCGTGAGGCGCTTGGCGTAAGGCCGAGCCGTGCTGCGAATTCGGGCGGCATTGCCCCCCGACTTGCGGCCCAAGCAGGCCGGCACGCGATTTCACGGAGCTGAAAAATGGAAGAGCTGACGCCGCTGCATGTCCTGCTGTCGGTCATGCGGCGGAAATGGCGTGAGGACGACCTGGATGGTGCGGTCGCTTTGGCCAAGATTGCTGCGCCGTATTTGCACGGGAAAGTGCCTGCGGCCCGCTCTGCCGCAGATTTGGCAGGAGTTTCGGATGAAGAGTTGGACCGCTTCGAGTGTGGCGGAGGAGCGGAGCCTCCGGGAGAAGGTCCGAGGAAGCTTCCATGAATGGGCGTTGATGGCGTTGGCGCCGCACGGGCAATTGCCGGCGGCGCACCATAAGCTGCTGATCCGAGAGCTTGAGGGGCTGGCAGCCGGACGCTGGGACCGGCTGATGTTGTTGCTGCCGCCGGGTTCGGCGAAATCCACGTATGCGAGTTTGTTGTTTCCGCCCTGGTTCATGGCCAACCGGCCTTGGGCGCAGGTTATCGCGGCCAGTCACACCGCCGGGTTGGCGCGTAGCTTTGGGCGCGGGGTGCGGACGCTCATCGAGGAGCATCAATCGCGGCTCGGGTTGGTTTTGGACCCGAACAATCGAGCGGCGGGGCGTTTTGGGGTCGTGGGCGGGGGAAGCTACTACGCTACGGGGGTGCGTGGCCCGATTACCGGGCGGCGGGCGGACTTGGTGTTGATCGATGACCCGGTGAAGAGCCAGGCCGAGGCGGATAGCGGTTTGGCGCGGGACCATGTTTGGGATTGGTTTCGTTCGGATTTGATTACGCGATTAAAACCAGGCGGCCGGGTCGTGCTGGTGATGACGCGATGGCACCCGGACGACCTTGGGGGGCGATTGCTTTCGGCATCGGACGCGTGGCGGGTTGTCCGGTTGCCGGCGCTGGCCGAGGCGGGGGACGCGCTGGGCCGCGCGATGGGAGAGCCGTTATGGCCGGAGTGGGAAGATGCGGCTGCGTTGCGGCGCAAGCGGTTGGTGCTGGGGGATCGGACTTTTGAGGCGTTGTTCCAGCAATCGCCGCGCTCGCCTGGAGGGCGGCTGTTCAAGATGGGCAACCTGGCGATCGTGGATGAGCGCGCGGCCGGAGCAACGGTGCGGGCTTGGGATCTGGCAGCGAGCGAGGATGGCGACTGGACAGTTGGTGTGAAGTTGATACGAACGGAAGAGGGAACGTTTCAGGTTGCCGACGTGGTCCGGATGCAGGGTGGGCCAGAGCTCGTGCTGGAGGCGATCCGGCGGACGGCGGGGATGGATGGCACTGAAGTTACAATCGGGCTGCCGCAGGATCCTGGGCAGGCTGGGCGCTCACAGGTTGCGTTTATAACGAAGCGGCTCGCGGGGTGGCGGGTGACGAGCAGCCGGGAGAGCGGATCGAAAGAGACGCGGGCGATGCCAGTTGCGAGCCAGGTTAATGCAGGGACGGTTACGCTGCTGCGGGGCGACTGGAACCGAGACTTCCTGGAGGAGCTGCAGGATTTCCCGGGCGGGGCGAAGGACGATCAGGTGGATGCGTTGTCGCGGGCATTTGGGATGGTGCTGGAGGCTAGCAGGCCGGCGCGGGTAACACGCGTCGCGTGGGGCATCCGTTAGCGCCAATACCCAGGTGGTGATGTTAGAGTTAAAGTCATCTACCGATAAATTATCTATTGCATGCCGAGTCGATTCACAGTTTGTTAATCTCAGTAACAACGGCAGGCTTTGTGTGGAGGGCGGCGGACGACTCGCGAACTAGTTGGCAAGTCACAGATTCGTTATAAGTACTTTGCTGTTAACGCGGGTCTCACGATCCCCTCCGCGGGAGAGAGGGATGTCAATTTTGGCAAATGAAGTTGGTGGGCCCCCCTGGGTGGAGGACTGGCCTGACCGTCTGAGGCTATGTGTACGGCGTGTGTTGATGCTGGAGCGATGTTCGCCAGCGGAGTGGTTTGAACATGGATTGGATGTCCATCATGTGGTCGCGGCCGGGCTTGATGCGGCCGGGCCTGGGCGCGCCGTCATGGCGCGATGGTCGATCAACGTTCACCATCTCGCGAACGCCGCGATTATTCCGCGATCCTTTCATCAGGGCCAGGGTCTGCATCGGCAATCGTATTTAGAGGTGGTCAACCGACGGCTTGCCTCGGCGGATGTGTTTGCTGGAGCGTTGGCGGCGCAAGCCGGGTTGGCTCCGGCGCGTCTCATAATCATCAAGACTATACAAAAGATGGGAAATGAGCTTGTTTTACGGTCTGGCGATCAAGTCGCGCTTAGGTTGCAAGGCACGTTGCAGGCTCGCATGAGCTCTGTCGAGGCCGAGCGGGGGCGGCAGAAATGCCGGGTGAGCCGGCGGGATGCGGGCAATGGTAGGCAGGCAGGACCAGAATCAGATTATGCTTCCGCGAGAGAGGCAAAGCGGGGCGATGAGGCTTTACTTGATGCGGGGGGATCTGGATTTTCACTGGCTTCGGCCCGTGGACGGCGTGCCGTGGCCTTGGCGGGGGGGCGTCCCGGTCGGACTGCCATGGCAGGAACCGAGCCTCACGACGTCCGACCGTGACGAGGCGGGGGAGTTTCTGCCTGTCGACTGCTTGCCGATGAATACGGGATCCGATGGGCCGATCCTCAGCGATTATGCACGGATGGTTTTAGAGGATCTTCTGTTGCCTGCTGGCGAGTTTTGGCCGGTGCAGGTCCTGGGACATCAGTATTGGTGGTTCAATTGCCTTGCATCGTTGGACGCGCTGGATCTGGCGCGCACGGATGCGGATTGGGACGAAGTCGAGGGCGAATGGGGGTCGTTTCGATGGATTTCGGTGCCGCGGACGCTGGAATTCCAGGCTGACGTGGTTGCGTCCGCGCCGGCGATATTTCGGGTGCCCGAATTTCCGCAAGGCGTCCTGTTTGGGGGCGAGGAGTTGAGCCGGGCGATATCCGAATATGATCTCACCGGGTTCCGGATGGATCTGGTCTGGTCATCGAGCGGCGGTGGAGTCACGGACCCCGCCGGGTTCGACTTGAGCGAAGCCTTCAATGAGGCGGCGCCCGGGGAAGCCGCCCGCAAGCGGGCCCGAGCACGAGCGGCGTTACAGCAGCGGAGCGCGGAAGCGAACAACTAGTGCCGATAGGTTTCGCGGGCAGATAGGAAAAAAGGCCTTGAGCAGATGCCCCAAGAAAGCTACTCCCTGAATGTAGGCTGAGGCTTCGCGTGCTCGCCGCCAGATGGCTGGCATTACTGCCGCGATTGTCGTCAGGGCGACGTTGGCGGCCACTTCAAATCAGAGGCTTTCCGCATGTTACAGGCGATTTGCGACCTGATCCCCGCCGATGCGGATCTCTCGGCGCGGGCGCGGCGGCTCGACATCATGCGGCGCGTCCTGGATGGGACGCTGTATGATGTGCTGCCCTATGAATTCCATGATGAGCGGAGTTCATCTGGAGAATATATTCCGCTGCGCGCTCGGCGGCCGAGCGTACGATACGGGCTCGCTCGGATCGTGGTGGAAGATAGCGTCGCGCTGCTGTTCAGCGAGGGGCATTTTCCCGTCATCGGCAGTCCGGACAAGGCGGTGCAGACGGCGCTGGCGGCTGTGGCGCGGGATTGCCGGCTCAATCAGGTGATGACCGAGACGGCGATAAGGGGAAGCATCGGCAGTGCGTGCGTGCTGCTTCGGATCCTGCGGGGGCGGGTGTTCCTCGAGGTGCTGGAGACGACTTGGCTGACGCCGACGTGGGATCTGGAGGAGCCGGACACGTTGGTGAGCGTGGTGCAGCGCTATAAGGTCCCGGGGGCGGATCTGATTGCTGCGGGGTATGAGGTTCCGGAGCCGAATGCGGCGTATTGGTTTCAGCGGCGGTGGGATCGAGACGAGGAGGTGTGGTATTTCCCGCAGCCGGTCGGCGAGTCGGGGCCGCCGGTGGTGGACCGGGATCGGACTGTGCAGCATGGGCTGGGGTTTGTTCCGCTGGCATGGATTCGGAATTTGCCGGGCGGGGTGGGGCCGGATGGAGCTTGCACATTCCGGGCGGCGGTCGAGACGTCGATCGAGATCGATTATCAGCTCAGCCAGGCGGGACGCGGACTGAAGTATTCGTCGGATCCGACGCTGCTGATCAAGGAGCCGGCCGGGCTCGAGGGCGAACTGGTGCGCGGCGCGGGCAATGCGCTGGTGGTCAGCGAAAAGGGCGATGCGCGACTGCTGGAGATCGGCGGGACGGCGGCTGGGGCCGTTTTGGATTATGTGCGGTTCTTGCGGCAATTGGCGCTGGAGAGCGTGCATGGCAACCGGGCCGATGCGAGCCAGTTGGGGGCGCCGGCTTCGGGGCGTTCGCTGGAGCTGATGAACCAGGGGCTGGTTTGGCTCGCGGATAATTTGCGGGTGAGCTACGGCGAGGGCGGGGTGTTGCCGATCTGCCGGATGATCCTGATGGCGGCGCAACGGTATCCGTTGCGAGTGGAGGGGCAGGCGTTGCCAGAGCTGGATGCCGGGGCGCCGCTGCGGCTGATCTGGCCGGCCTGGTATCCGGCGAGCAGCGAGGATCGGGCGCGGGATGCGTCGACGTTGATTGCATTGATTGAGGCGAAGCAGTTGCGGCCGGAGACGGCGCAGCGGTGGCTGGCGTCGGAGTGGGGCGTGGTGGGGGAGCAGGCATGACCGAGGAAGTAATGAGCGCGGAGGAGGCTGCGATCGAGGTTGCGGCGACGGAGATCGCGCAGGTTGCGGCGCTGCGGGCGAAGCTGGTGCAGTCGGAGCTGCGGACGGCGGCGGCACGGGCGGGGATGATCGATTTGGACGGGGTGAAGCTGGTTGACGCTTCGAGCTTGAGCGTGAGCGAGGCGGGGGATCTGGTGGAGGCGCCGGACATCATGGCGCGGCTGAAGGTGGAGAAGCCTTGGCTGTTTGGGCGGGGGAGCAGCAGTAGTGCTGCGGTGGCGCCGCGGGCGACGCCGCCGAAGGCGAAGACGGCGATGGAGATGTCGGTGGAAGAGTGGCGGGTGGCGCGGGCGGAATTGTTACGGCGGCGGTGATGTGGCTGGGGATTTCGGGGTTGGCGGAGCTGCGGGCCCGGTTGGAGGCGGTGCGGGCCAATGAGGTGATGGCGCGGGCGCTGGCCGAGCAGGCGGGGCGGATGGCGGCGGCGGTGCGGGAGGGGTTGTCGGGGTCGCCGGATTCTGGGGAGCATGACCGGCCTTGGATGGAGAGCGGGGCGCTGCGGGAGAGCGTGGGGTCCACGGCCGATGGGCTGGAGGCGGCGGTTGGGAGTAGCGATCCGGCGGCGGGGCCGCAGGAGATGGGGACGGTAAAAATGGCGCCGCGACCGTTCTTGGCGCCGGTGGCGGCGGGAATCGGTGAGGAGGTTGGTAGCGAAATCGGAAGGCAGGTCGCTGCTGCAATAAGGGGAGACGCTCCGCCATGCGTGACGACGTTCCCCATTGACGGAATAGAGCCGGTTTACCCAGTTGAGGTGCTGCTTGGCATTCGCTGAGGCGGCAGTGTTCTACGCAGCATCGGGGCCCTAGTCGGGAAGCAGCTCCTCCCATCTCCCGAAGTTCAGCCGGACATTGTCTTCGGAACAAACGCAGATGGCCTAGAACATGCCATGCGCCATATTGACAGGCTCGAATGGCGCGGGCTTCGTGTTGCGGCCGACTGCATCTAGGCAAGGAAATTCGCTGGATAGGAAATTAGTCCTTGACCGTATGCCCCAGAAAATCGATATCGTTTAGTCATGATGGCGGGTTTGGCGCGAGGCGCTGACTGGCCGGTTTGGAGGCTTTAGGGCCTCGCGTTGTTCCCGCTGCGGCGGGTTCGGTTCAATCGTTCTGGTCGCCTGGTCCGCTTTTGCGGGCCGGGCCGTATCCGTTTGTGGTGGGGACAGCAGAGACATGGGTATCTCGAACTTTCCGGCGATCCTGCAGCCGATCATTCAGCAGGGATTCCTGGAGCGGGAGTTCCAGCAGGCGATGGCGTCGCGGCTGGGGTATCGGGCGTGCGCGGACCGGCAGGAATTCTTGGTCGGGATCGGCGAGACGCTGACGAAGACGCGAGCGGGGCTGAAGCCGAGCGTCACCAACCCGGTGCCGGCGGCGCTGAACACCAATCTGGATAACGGGCTGGTGCCGACGGGGTGGGGGGTCGAGCAGTATACGATCACCATCAACCATTACGCGGCGACCACCGACCTCAACATGGTGACGAGCCGGGTGGGGATTGCGGGACAGTTTCTGCAGAACGCGGCGATCAATGGCGAGCAGGCGGCGCGGAGCCTGGACGAGCTGGCACGCAACGCGCTGTTCGCGCCGTATTTCGGCGGGAATACGCGGGTGCGGGTGGCGCTCGGTTCGGCAGGGGCGGTGGTGGCGGTGGACGATATCCGTGGGTTCACGATGGCGTTCGTGAACGGAGTGCAGAGCCCGGTAAGTGCGCCGAACAGCCTGACGGTTACGGTGGGCGCCGGGGTTTATACGCTGGTGGGGACGACGGCGGACTCGATCAACAACAGCACGACGCCAGGCGGCATTTCGGGGACGCTGACGTTCAGCGGCAATGTGAGCGGTTCGGATGGCGCAATGGCTAGCCCGGTGCAAGCGGCGAATGCGAGCGTAATCATCCGCCCGAATGACGAGCTGACGACGGCGGCGCTGACGGCAAACGATACGCTGACGATGGGGTGCTTGCTGGATGGGGTGAGCAAGCTTCGGCTGAATGCCGTGCCGGAAATCGATGGGGCGTATAATTGTTACCTCGATCCGGTGAGCGCGCGGCAGTTGTTTGCCGATCCGGATTTCCGGCAGTTATTCCAGGGGGCGACGAGCGCCAACCAGGTGTTCCGCAGCGGGATGGTGAACGACTTCCTGGGGCTGCGGTTCGTGCCGACGACGGAAGCGTATGTGCAGCCGCATCCGACGCTGGCCGGGGCGGTGGTGCGGCGGCCGATCATCGTGGGGCAAGGAGCGCTGATCGAGGGCGACTTTGCGGGGATGGCGGAGAGCGATATCGCGCCGACGGACAGCATCGTCAGCATCGTGGACGGGATCGCGATGGTCACGCGCGAGCCGATCGACCGGTTGCAGCAGATCATTGCACAGAGCTGGTACTGGATCGGCGGGTTCTGCGCGCCGAGCGACACGATGACCAACCCGATGGTGGTGCCGACGGCGACGAACGCTTCGTACAAGCGGGCGGTGATGGTCGAGCACCTCGGATAGCTCGGTTCAGCCAAGAGGAGGTTCTCCATGCTGACCGATCAGGAGCTGACTGATGCGCGGCGTTTTCTGGGCTATCCGGTGTTTTCTGCCGGCGAGAGCGCGAGCCTCAGTTGGGCGCTGGTTCAGGCAAGTAGCGCGGTGGATTATCGGCTGAGCAATCTGTCCGACACTGAAGTGGCGGTGCTTCGGCAATATCTGCAGGCGTTGCGCCAGCTTGAATGCGCAATACCCGAGATGTCGGCTGGGATGGATACGCAGGCGGCGGGGGGCTGGGTGCGCAACCCGACCGAGTTCGTGGAACGGACTGGGTTGTTCGACGATTGGCGGCGCCGGCTTTGCGCATTCATCGGGTTACCGCCGGGTCCGGCGCTAAACAAGAGCAGCACCGTTACGCTGGTGGTATAATGGATCCGTGGACTATTCAGGACCGCATGTGCCGCGGCATGGGCTCGGCTGCCCGGGTCTTGGGCGAGACGTATGATTTGTTCCGGCATCGGGGGCCCTGGCGGCCGATGGCGCCGGAGAACCGGATCATGCAGCTTCCGGTAATGTTCGATGGCGGAGATCCGGGGTATCGGCGTCCGCGAGGTTATGAGCGTGCGCTGCGGGCGACGTTCGACAGCATCGCCGTGAAGGTTGGCGACTATATGCGGGGGCCGCGGGGTGTGCTGTTCGTTGCGGCATTGCCATCAATGCTGCGGCCGCTTTGCGTTCTTACGACGGTGGCGTTTGATGTGCTCCGGCCGGGCGGTGCGGCGACAGCTGGACTGAACGAGTATGGCGGCGTCAGCGAGGATGTTCTCGCAACGGTGCTGACGGGGTGGCCGGGTCAGATGCTTGCCGGGGGCGGGTCGCGCCCGGGCGTGTTGCCGGCTGAAGGCGGGCAGGCCGGGTTTTCGGTGCTGCTGCCGCCGACCCCGGTGGCCATACAGGGTTCTGACTTGCTGCAGGACGAGGTCGGGCAGCGTTTCTTGGTACGGTCGGCTGAGGCCAGCGAGCTGGGCTGGAAGCTTCTGGTGCAGCAGACGGGAGTTTAGCAGTGCCGGATCGTGCTGACGTGGAGCAGGCGCTGGCAGCGTTCGTTGCTGGGACGCTTTATCCAAACGGGACTGGTTCAGACTCGGCGGTTGGGGCGGTTTCCCGGGTCTATCGCGGGTGGCCGGTGAACGTAGCGCTGGAAACGGATCTCGCCCGGGGTGCGGTGCACGTCACCATCCAGCCAGTTTCGGGCAGCATGCGCGACCGAACGCGATACCCGCAGGATTGGCAGGGATCGCAGCCGGTTACGACGTTGCAGGCGTCGGTGAACGGCGGGGTGATTCAATTCTCGGGCGTCGGGGCGGTTGGCCAGGCGGTGGGCGTGATGCTCGGTGGGCAGACTTACGTCCACCGGGCCGCGGATGGCGACACGCCAGAGCGTATTGCGGGCGCATTGGCTGGCCTTATCGGTGCCAACTGGCCCGTTCAGGTGAACGGCGCTTCTGTTACGGTTTTAGGCGTTCAGGGCATTGTGGCGCGGGTCGTATGCGACGGGCAGGGCGGCCAGGAGTTGCGACGGCAGGAGGCCGGGTTCCGGGTGACATTGTGGTGCCCGGATCCGACGACGCGCGACACGGTGGCGGGCGCGATCGACTTGGCGATGGCTGGGATAACGTTTCTGGATGTCTTGGGTTGGGGCTGCCGGGTCCGGGTAAGCGGCGGGACCAGCACGGATGAAGGGGCGGCCGGTGGGGTTTGGCGGCGGGACCTGCTGTATTCGATCGAGTATCCGACCGCCACGACCCAGGCGCTGCCGGCAATGTTGTTTGGTGTGGATGATGTGAACGGAGTTCCGTTCACGGTGTGATCGGCATTTTCTGCCACGGACCGGCGCGGTTTCAATCGAGGGGATGAGCGATGCAGTATTTGGTCGTGGTGCGGCCGTTCGGGTCGTATCGCACGGGCGATATCGTGATTGATGAAAAGGCGATGGAGAAGATCGTCGCGTCCGAACATGTCGATCACGTGGTGCGCATCACGCCTCCTAAGGAGGGCTGATCCATGCCGATTGTACAAGCGGGAACTTTGAATACGACGGCACTGGTGGTGCCGGACCTGTATGTCCAGATCGTTCCGCCGCAGAACCTGATAATCAACGGAGTTCCGACGAACATCGTTGGGGTGGTTGGAACGTCGAGTTGGGGGCCTGTGAACCAGCCGGTGATCGTGGCGACGATGGCCGATTATGCGAGCGGCTTTGGGCCGATCCAAGCTCGCAAGTACGATATGGGCACACAAGTCGCGACTGCGGTGCAGCAGGGAGCGCAGAACTTTCGTTGTGTTCGCGTGACGGATGGCAGCGAAACGGCGGCGAGCTACGCGATCTTCTACGGTAATGGCGGGTATCCGGTCCTGCTAACGGCACGCTACAGCGGCTCGCTGGGGAACCAGGTTGCGGTGCAGCTCCAGCCGGGAAGCGCTGCGGGGACTTGGCGGCTGACGTTGGGCATGGCGGGCCAGATTGCGGAAAACTTCGACAATATCGGGGCGCCAAGTCCGGCGATATTCTGGCAGGATCTCGTGAATGCGGTGAATGCCGGATCAGGGCCGTTGCGCGGGCCGAGCGCGCTGTGCGTGGCGTCGCTGGGGACGGCACTTGGGACGGCGCCGGGGCCGCTGACTGCGCAGTGGCTGCTGAATGGGTCCGATGGGGCGACGGGTGTTGCGGCCCAGCAAGTTCTCGGGGTCGACGGGCTGCCGCGGACGGGCATGTATGCGCTACGGGGGCAGGGCTGCAGCATCATGGTGCTGGCAGACACGGACGATCCGACGACGTGGACGTTGCAGGCCGGGTTTGCGCAGAATGAGGGATTGTACGCGATCCTGACGGGGCCGAGCGGGGATTCGATCCCTGATGCAGTATCGGTGAAGCAAAGCGCGGGGCTGGACAGTTATTCGGCGAAGCTGATGTTTGGAGACTGGATTTATTGGACTGACCCAGTGCTAGGGACGGTGCGGCTTGTGAGTCCGCAAGGGTTCGTGGCCGGGCGACTTTCCAATTTGAGCCCGGAACAGAGCAGCTTGAACAAGCCGCTGTACGGTGTGGTTGGGTCGCAGCGGGGCGGCACGCCGGGTAGCGGCAGCTCTGCTTCGTACAGTACCGCGGAGTTGACTTCGCTGATCGGGGCTGGGATCGACCTAATCGCCAATCCACAGCCCGGTGGAAGTTTCTGGGGGGTGCGCGGTGGGCATAATTCGAGTTCGAACGCAGCGACGAACGGGGACAATTACACGCGACTGACGAACTATATTGCGGAAACGCTCTCGGCGGGAATGGGCGTGTATGTGGGGCAAGTGATCAATGCTAGCCTGTTCCAAAGAGTTCGGGCGACACAGCTGAGCTTCTTGCAGGCGCTTTTGGGGCAAGGGATCCTCGGCAGTACCGATGGTTCGCAGCCGTTCTCGGTGATTTGCGACTTGAGCAACAATCCGCTGTCGCGAACTGCGCTGGGATACGTGCAATCGGACGCGCAGATCCAGTACCAGGCGATCAACGAGCGGTTCATCGTCAATCTTGAGGGCGGGCAGACCGTCCAGGTCACGCGGCAGACGCTGCCGAGCGGCCAGGTCGGGTCGTAGAGCTAAGGGGGAGCTGAAGAATGCCTGCGAATACGTTTTCGACGGGTCGCGATTGTCAGGTCGTGTTGATCGGGCCCAGTGGGACTGGCGGCCAGGCGGGTAGCCGGGTCGATCTGACGCATGTGACGGGGTTTGAGAGCCGGCAATTGACGCATCCGATCCGGATTGACCGGTTGGATGGCGTGCATTTGGCGGCGGAGCTGCCGAAGGGTTGGGAGGGGCATTTCGAGCTGGAGCGGGGGAGTTCGGCGGCGGACGACTTCATCAACAGCTTGGAGCAGGCTTGGCAGACGAACGGGCTGCTGCAGGGCGGAACGCTCTACCAATACATCAACGAGGTTGACGGGTCGGTGAGCACGTTTCAGTTCGACGGGGCGGTGTTCAAGCTTTCGAATGCCGGGCAGTGGAAGGGGGATTCGTCTGTTAAGCAGCGGCTTGAGTTCTTTGCGAGCGGACGGACGCGCATCTGATGGCTGACACGGCAGGAGAGGCGGCGGGGCTTTCGCCGACGCAGCGGATTGTGGCGGACGGAGCGCGGGAGATGACGCTGACGGATGCGACTGGTCGGGTGCTGCATGTGCGGCTGCCGGGGGCGCTGGACCGGTTGCGGTTGTTCAGGGCGGTGGGGCCGGCGCTGGCGAATAACGAGCGGTATGTTGGGTACGCGATGCTGGCGATGTGCGTGAGCGCAATCGACGGGGTGCCGCAACCGACGCCGATGAATGAGGTGCAGCTTGAGGTGCTGGTGAGAAGGTTGGGGGATGCCGGAATGGTGGCAATCGGGCAGGGGCTGGCAGACGCCGCCGAGGGAAACCGGTAGGCGCGGCCGAACTGGATGATCCGGCCGCGCTGAGAGCTTGCACGAATGAGGCGGAATTGCGGGATTCGTTGTATCTGGTGAGGAACGGTGTCCCGTTCGACGTCGCTTTCAGCCTGGGGCCGTTCGAGCGACGGGTTTGGGTGGTGACAATGGGGGAGCTGGACGGGCTGGTCTGGGACTATGCAGCGCGAGCCTGGCGATGAGTTGGATGCCGTTTGGGGCGGATACGCTGGTAATTCCGTTCGAAGTCGTTGGGGGGAGTTTGACGCCGCGGCGGGAAGGGCCCCGGATGTCGCGCCTGCGCCGGGCAGGGGAGTTGTTTCGGAATGGCGTGGTCCGGACGGCCTCTGACGACGACCGGAGTCACTGATCGGAACGGGGCGCCCATAAGGGACGAACTAACAAAGGGGTATCTGTTAGCACCGCAAAGTTGGAATCCTAAGCAGGCTATAGAGTTCGGACATTCTCTGGCATGGCTTTACAAACACACTCTGATGATGAGCGGGGATAAGATAGAAGCTTCAGCGCTCGTGGATCCTGAAGTTTTTAGGGCGTATCACGAGGGTGGGCAATTTGATCTCCAACGGAACTACAATGGAAATGGCGGGACCGGCCCGTTCGACAGTCGATTTACGGACGCGGCTGCTTATAGCTTCGGTATAACGGCAGCGGCCGCTGACTACTCGTTCGAACAGGCAATCGCAGCCGCGGGCGTTTACAATTGGTTCAAGTCTCTTGGCCACCCCGAGATAAAGACGGATGGCACTTTCAAGAACGACCGAGAGCGGGTAGAGACTATAAGGGCTGGCTACGACGCCTACAATAGTGGTTTATTTGGAAAATGAGGCTGAAGTTAACTCTTCTCTATGCGCTACTCTACGTAAGTTTTCCGATTCTGATGCTGATTGTTGTTTTTGCTTTCACGCTGCGCGACGTGAAATGCGAACGCATCCGGGATGGTGATTTTGCATCGCCATCGAATGCGTTTCTAGCCACTGAAGAGACGTTGGCGTGCGACGGCCCACTCGCCGTCAACGCCTCGTTTGTGCAATCGGTGTCACTGTTGGATCGGAATAGGCCGGGGGATTCCACTGTCGTTTTTAGCAGTAACGAGGTGGGAACGAGGATATTTTGGTCTGACGATACTCATCTAAACGTTACACTCGATCGAGTCAGCGATATACAAACGAGTAAGCACACTGTTGGGCAAGTCATAATAGAATACCATGTCACTGACTCTCTTAAGCCGGCGAACTACTCCAAAGCGTTAGACGATGAGGAGATTGAGATCAGTAGACTGCTTCGAGAGAAGCATCTCTCTCTTGGTGACGCGGCCACAAGTCAACGTTTAATCGACGATGATCGCCGGGGGTATGAGGTATTTAGGCGATGGATGAGCCTCAATGTTGCGGATCCGACTTAAAATAGGAACAGCGAGGCTGGGCTAATATGACGGCTCGGAGAGGCTGCCTGAGCTTGGTCGGGTCGTCATCCGTGCCTTTGCTCCTGGGAACGGGCCGAAAGGCGTGGATGGTCCGCCTGCGCGGCCATGACCTTGGATGGGGTTGCCTCGTTAAGCTCTGGTGTGAGGGCCTGGTCGCCGCCAGGTACGAGACGAGCGGAAGATCAGCGCCCGTCCGTGTTTAGGTCTGGAGGAGCCATGATCGATGCTTACGAAATTGGTATTCAACTGGCGTTGCAAAATGGGGTGAGCGCGGGGTTGGAGGTGATTGGCCGGGAGTTGGCGGAGGTCGATCGGGCGATTGCGGCGAGCAATGCGGGGCTGGTTGCGCTGACGCAGACGGCGCAGAGCGCGGTCCGGGCAGCCGCTGCGGCAATTGGCAAGCGGGCGCCGACGGCGGGGCAGCCGGCCGGCGAAGGAGCGCCTCAGGGCGCGGCGAGTACTGCGCCGCAGGGGGGGCTCCACAGCAGGTTGCTGCGGCGTCAGCGCCGGCCGCACCGACAGCCGAGCCGGCCAAGGCGGATGCCGGGGCGGCGCCGCGGGCGGAGCGGGGCGATGTGGGCGTGGAGAGCGGGCTTGGCGCGCCGACGAATGCAGCGCCGGCTGGAGAGGCGGTGCAGGCCCTGGCGCCGATACGCAATCGTGAGGGGGCGGATGCCGTGCAACAGAGCGCGGCTCCCATTGCTGATGCCATGCCGGTGGCGCCGAGCGTGCAGCAAATCGTAAGCGTGGCTCCGGTGGCAGAAACGCCGGTGCGGGCCTCGGAGCCGCAGCCGGAGGGCGGTTTGGCGCCGGCGGCGCCCCGAGTGAGCGCGGCGGCGAGTGCGCCAGCGCGGCAGGCGGTGCCGATGCGGGCGTCGGTAGCGCAGGCGATAGCGCCGCAGACGCGGCGGGAGACGGTGGTGCGGGACGGTGGGGCGCAGGGTGGCACTTCGCTCAGCATGCCGGTGAATGTTGCGATGCCGCAGGCGCCGGTCGCGACTGGATCTACGGGGTTGCAGGGTATGGGGGCTCCGGCGCGGGGCGCCGGGTCATTGGGACGGGGCGCGGCACCACAACCGGAATCGCGGGAGCGCGGCGAGGGCGGCGGAGGGTCGGTGATGCTGGATGGAAGGCTGGTCGGATACTGGTTGACCGAGCAGATGGCACGTGACGCCGCGCGACCGCCGGGGGGGACGAGCTTCTTCGATCCGCGGCAGTCGCCGGCTTGGACACCGTCGGGGGCGCTGTGATGGCTGGTACACCTGTCTTAGGCTCGGTGGCGCTGCAGGATTTCGAGGTGCCGGAGCGGATCGGCGTGGGCGGCCGGCAACAACTGGTGGTGCACAATCTGCCGGGTGGGGCCCGCATCATCGACGCGATGGGGCCGGACGAGGCGGAGATCAAATGGTCGGGGTTTTTCTCCGGGCAGGAAGCCGCGGAGCGGGTGCGAATGCTCGAGCAGTTGCGGCGGGAAGGCAACTCGCTCGGCCTGGCTTGGGATAGCTGGCGGTATACGGTCATCATCCGGGAGTTCACTGCCGATGTATCGAACCCGTGCTGGATCCCGTATCGGATTCAGTTGTGTGTTGTCCCGGACCCAGGGGCGGGATCGGACGATGATCCGATCGTGGCGCCGACCGCGGCACAAGCAGATGCGCTGGGTTATGGCCCGAACATTGATGAGCAAATCACCGCAGCGGGCGTTCAGCTGACATCCAGCGATCTTGGCCAAGTGGTGGCGGCTGCGGGGAGTCTTGCCCAGCTGGTGACGGCTCAGGCTTACAGTGAGAATCAGCTATGAATACGACGACGGTCGCGGGTGGAGATTTGTTCCGGCTTGCGTTGCAGTATTTGGGCGATGCGACGCAGTGGAATCGGATTGCCGCGCTGAATGGGCTGAACGACCCGGTGTTGAATGGCATCGTGACGCTGCAACTGCCGGCGGTGGATCCGACGGCAGGAGGCGGGATTGCTTAGTGAGGTCAGGCAGCCGCGGCTGCAAGTCACCCTAAATGGGTCTGAGCTGCCGGGAGTGATTGCGGCGGACGTGCATGCCAACAATCATCTGGCGGCGGACCGGTTCCGTGTAAGGCTGGCAGCGAGCGTTGCGCCAGTTGAGGCTTTGCAGGAGCCTGGAGGGGTGCTGCTGGCGATTTCCATGAGTCTGGGCGGGGGATGGACCAGCCTGCTGACGGGAACGGCCGATTGCCTCAGTCTCGATCCGATCCACGGAGTATTGGACATCGAAGGTCGGGATCTGTCTTCGACGATGATTGAGGCGCGGGTGGACGGAACGTTCTCAAACCGAACGTCAAGCGAGATTGCAACGACTCTTGCGGGCCGGCATGGGCTGCAGGCCGCGGTGCAACAGACCTCGACGCCGGTCGGACGCTATTATCAATCGGAGCACGATCGGCTGACGATTGGGCAATTTGCCAAGGCAACGACAGAGTGGGACTTACTGGCATTCCTGGCGGGGCGAGAGGGTTTCAACCTGTTCATGGATGGCAACACGTTGGTGTTCGGACCTGCAGTAACGGATGATGCCGTCTTGATACAGAAAGAGGACTGCATCAGCTTGCAACTAGAGCATTCGCTGGCTTTAGCGCGGGAAATTGTGGTGACGGTTAGGAGTTGGGGCACGCGATCCGGAACTGCGGTCACGCAGACTGCGACCGGAGGCAGCGGAGGCACGACTTGGAATCACAGTATTACACGTCCCAATTTGACGGCCGCTGACGCACAGAGTCTGGCGAGCCAAGTGCTTGCGGATTTGGTACGGCATGAGTGGTTGGCGACTTTGACGATGCCGGGTGAGCTGACCATGACGGCGCGGAGTGCGGTCGCCATCGCCGGAACCGGGACGGATTGGGACAGAAGCTATGGGGTTGCTGAACTGACGCGGCATCTCGATGTGCGGCGCGGGTTCACGCAGCGCTTGTCCTTGCAAGGAACGTGAGATGGACCGGTTGCTCAACACGTTGAAAGGTTTCAGCGGCACGCAGGATGCCGCTGTTGGGCAGCCGCGGTTCGGGATGGTCACGTCAGTCGATACGGTGGCTGGCACTGTGCGGGTCCAGCTTCAGCCGGAGGGCGTGCTTACGGGTTGGCTGCCCTTGCTCAGTCCTTGGGTGGGAGCGGGGTGGGGACTGTCATGTCCACCCAGCGCGGGGGACCAAGTTTTGGTGTTGCCGCAGGAGGGCGACGCCGAAAATGGGGTGGTTGTAGGGCGTGCGTGGAGTCAAGCGGCGACGGCTCCTGCGACTCCGGTGGGGGAGCTGTGGCTGACGCACAAGAGTGGAAGCTACGTGCGTCTGCTCAACGATGGAACGATCTCGATGCAGGGCGACCTGCACGTCAATGGTGATGTCTATGACCGGCACGGCTCGCTTGCGGCACTGCGCGAACACTACGATCAGCACACCCATACTGTTCCACAAGGCGGAACGACGTCTCTGCCGGCGCCGCAAGATTAGGGACACTAATGTCAGACGTACAGATGAACTGGGCAGGAGACCTTTCGAGTTCGCTGACGGGAGACCTGGTCACCGTCAGTGGCCCGGAGCTCGGGACGGAACGAGTTTTGCGGCGACTCATGACGAATCCTGGGGCGTATATTTGGCATCCTGAGTACGGGGCTGGGCTGGGTCAGTTCGTCGGACAGCCGGCTGATCCGACGGCGATCGAGGCACTGATCCGGTCACAGATGGCGCTTGAAGCGGCGGTGGCGGTGCAGCCAGAGCCGGTGATCGTCGTCCAGTCAGATCCCGGCGGAAGCTTTTCGGTGCAGATCAGTTACGTTGATGCGGAGACGGCCAACTCGCAGGCATTGACGATCCAGCTTCCGGAGTAAGCATGCAGCTGCAACTTCAGAACTTCACGGCGCTTGTACAAACTCAGGCGGCGGCGGCAAGTGCCTCTTGCGCGCAGCTGATCGATGTTACGGTCGGAAGCGTGCTGCGGGCGATCATGGAGGCAAACGCGGCGGTCGCGCTGTGGATGCAGTGGCTGATCGTCGAGGTGCTGGCCACGACGCGGGCGGCGACGAGCAATGGTACGGACCTTGACAGTTGGGTCGCCGATTTCGGGATGTCACGATTGGCAAGCGTCCCCGCAGCGGGGCAGGTGACATTCAGCCGGGCGACAGCGGGGCTGGCGAGTGTGGTGCCGGTTGGGGCGCTCGTGCGGACGGGGACGGATCCGGATGACCAGATCTTTACGGTATCGACAAACACGACCAACGCAGCTTGGACAGGCGCTGGTTATGCGCTGGCCGCTACCGCGCTGAGTGTGAACGTCCCGGTCGTTGCGCAGACGGCGGGACAGGCGGGGAACGTGCAAGCGGGATCGATTGTCATGCTGGCGAGTGCGATCCCTGGTGTCGATTCCGTCAGTAATAATGGTCCCATGCTTGGGGGAATGAATGCAGAATCCGATATCGCGCTGCGAGCGCGGTTCAGCGGTTTCATCGACAGCCGGACCCGTGCGACGGCGCAAGCGGTCGGGTTTGCAGTTCTCTCCATACAGCAGGGTCTGTCCTATGCCATTGCCGAGGGGGTCGATACAACGGGAGCGGTTCGGCCTGGAAACTTCGTAGTGACGGTCGACGACGGGACTGGTTCGCCTCCGGCCACATTGCTGGCCCAGGTCTCGTCGGCGATCGACGCGATCCGGCCGATAGGCGGCACGTTCAGCGTTCGACCACCACAAGTCGTTAGCGCCAACATCCAAATGACAATTGTGGCGCCGTCTACGTCGCAAGCTACAGTTCAAGCGGCCGTGCTTGGTTTCGTGTCTGGACTCACGATAGGGGCACCGCTCATCCTTTCAAAGCTATATCAAGTGGCGCATGATGCCGACCCGGCCGTGACGAGCGTTACCTCGGTGACGATCAATGCAGCCAGCACAGACCTCGATCCGCCGAATTACGGGCTGGTCCGGCCTGGGACAGTGAGTATCAGCTCGTGATCGGGGATGAGAACGACTTTGGCAGCCGGCTTCGGCTTACGCTGCCAGATCATTGGTTTGCCGATACGCCGCCCGTTTTACAGGGATTGCTGGGCGGGCTCAGCTCGGCGTGGGCGATGCTTTACAGTGTGTTACAGGTCGTCAAGCAGCAATCGCGGATCGCGACGGCAACCAACGGCTTTCTTGATCTTGCGTCAGCTGATTTCTTTGCCGATCGTCTGCCGCGCCGTACCAGCGAGGACGACAATGCGTTCCGAGCGCGGATCTTGGCGGCAATGCAGCGCGAGCGCGCAACGCGCGCCAGTCTGATCGCGGCGGCTTCGGATGCGGGCTTTACGGCCCAGGTGTTCGAGCCGGCGCGGATCGCGGACACGGGTGCTTATAGCGTTGCCGGCGCGATTGCGTGGTCCGTGGCGGGCGGTTGGGGTTCGCTGGAAATGCCGCTGGAATGCTTGGTCACTGCCCAGGGCGGGTCTGGAGCGGACCAAGGTATACTGGAAGATGCGCTCACTCAGGCGCTGCCTGCTGGCGGCATCGCGTGGTTGCGGGTTACTGACTAGCTAGTTTGGACCGTCTTGGTCGGCTTTATCGCTCCGGCTTCTACTTTTCTGGGCGGAGTTCGCGACCCGTGGTTTTGCTTGTTAATGAAGCCACCTAAACCGATGCAATATTGGGATCTCGCCGATGGATCGTCAGATTGTCTATCCAGGTTCAATTCCGCTCGACACAGATTTGCTGAACATACAACGCAACGCGATGATCGCGTTTGGCACGTTGACGCAAGCAATCCTTGGGTCGTCGCCAGTCGCCGCTGGCTTGCAGTGCACGCCAGCTGCTGCGGGGTATGCAGTGACGGTGGGAGCGGGCAGCGTGTCGATGTCTATGGCGACCGACGCCAGCGCGTTCGGCTCGTTGGCGACAGATCCGACGCCAATTGTCAAAACCGGGGTGCTACGCGGGGGTACGCAGCTGCCACTTAGCGCGTGGCCGGACACGACGATGGTCCTGTGCTGGCTCATCCAGGCCACGTTGCAGGAAGTCGATAGCGGGCCAGTGGCCTTGCCGTATTGGAATGCGGCCAATCCGGCCGTTCCTTATAGCGGCCCGAACAATTCTGGCACGGCACAAAATACGCAGCGCCTGATGCAACTGACGCTTTCGGCCAAGTCTAGCGCGCCCGTCCCAGTCGGTACTTTCGCCCCTCCTACTGCGGACCCCGGATCCATTGGGCTTTGGGGTGTCACGACCTGGGCAGGAAAGACGAACATCAACACCGAGGATATCCAACAATTACCCGAGGCGCCATTTCTGCCCTTCCAGTTACCCAATCTTACGCCGGGTTTTAGCCGGCAGGAGCTGCATACGACCGGTACGAACTGGGTGGTACCCTCGGGCGTGCAGCTCCTGCGCGTTCGGTTGGTTGGTGGTGGCGGGGGCGGAGGCGGGTCGACGAATTCCGGCGGCGGCGGCGGCGGCGGCGCGGGCGGCTATGCTGAAGCAATCCTCGCTGTGGCAGCGGGTCAATCTCACGTAATCACGGTTGGCGCTGGTGGCAGCCTGGGAACGCCAACTGCTGCCGGCGGAACCGGCGGGACGACTAGTTTCGGCACTCTGGTGAGCGCGTCCGGCGGCCAGGGCGGCGGTTCGGTCCCTCCCAACAATTCGGGCGGGGGCGGTGGAGTAGGGCTGGTGGGCGCTCTGCTGCAGTTCGGAGGGTTCGGGGGGGACGGGCCAAGCATTGCTGGGGTTCCGGCGGGAAATGGCGGAAGCAGCGTGTTCGGGGGTGGCGGGCGCGGAACGCTTCTTGGCGGGCCGCCCGCGGGTGGTCAGGCAGCGGGTTCCGGCGCCGGTGGCGGCTATGGTTCGAACTCGTCGGGCGGCACCGGGTCTGCTGGGTTGGTCATTCTTGAGTATTGAAT
Source organism: Acetobacteraceae bacterium (assembly GCA_965276815.1). Taxonomy (GTDB): domain Bacteria; phylum Pseudomonadota; class Alphaproteobacteria; order Acetobacterales; family Acetobacteraceae; genus JAVVHH01. The sequence continues at coordinate 548,611 of CBDIBE010000010.1, forward strand.
GCAAGTTTGCAGAACGAGCTGCACGTAACCTCAATCAAGAGGGCTCAAGATGTCGAGTACGGCGACCCATGTCTGGCGACCCAGCGTGTCCCGGGTAATTATGATTGATGGGTTCGTGCCGGGACCGCGAGGGATGCCGCTGCGTCCATCGGGGCCGCTCCAGTGGCCGCCGAAGGATCCGGGCGACATTCTAGACTACCAGTTCGATGTCGCGCCTGCACTGACCGGAAATGACGGTGATTCGATTTCGAACTTCGAAGTCGTGATTAGTCCTTCCGATGCCGGCGACCTGTCGCTTGCTTCCACCGCAGCCGATGGATCGCGGGCAGTGCTTTGGCTGCAGGGTGGTCAGGTTGGAACGACCTACAGCATCACCCTGACGATTGCGACGCAAGCCGGTAGAACTTTGTCGCGTACGGTGCTGTTGCCCGTTGTCGCGCTGGCGACACAAAGTGGTAGTGGGTCGTTGCTGACAACCGACACTGGATCGGCGCTGGTGGACGATAGTGGCAATGCGTTGGAACTGGATGGTGGAACCTAGCGGAACGAACCTGAGGAAAGTATTCGTCAAGTTCACCCGATTGTAACGTATCGTGAAGTGTCCGACCGGGCGCTAAACGGCAGGATCGAGCCAATAGTGACGGCTGTGGCCAAAGTAGTTCCTCGATGCTCGCCTCCAATTCGCCGAGTTACGCAAGACCAGTATCACATTTTGCTTTGCTGCGTTAGGCAGCGCCCCTCCTATGATCGGAGATATGGATGCCGACAATTAAGCAATTGCCGGTTGCGACGGCTGTCACCTCGGCAGACGTTTTGCCACTTAGCACTGGTAGTGTCACGCAGAGCGTGACAGTCGGTACGCTGTTGGCGAGCACGCAGCCGGCTATCACCATTCCGACGGGTGACTTGCTTGGCCGGGTGTCCGCGGGCACCGGCGGGCCGGAGTCGGTTCCGCTCGGCATCGGGGTCAGCATGCAATCCGGTGAGGTTGTGGCTACTGGCCAAGATCACACCGGGTTTGCGGTCTCGACGGCCCTTCTTGTCGGCGACGAAGTCGTTATCAACAGCGCGGCGACACCAAAGCGGCTCGTGGCTACGCTGCTGAGATCTTTATTTACTGCCGGCGACGGCGTGGAGATCGATTCCACCGGTGTGATCTCGGCGACGGCGGCTGCGGGCAGTGTTGGGTCTGTGGGAGCGGCAGGCCCTCCAGGACCCGCGGGGCCCGCAGGACCGGCGGGTGCCGCCGGCCCTGCGGGTACGGCGGTACCAGCGACTGCGACGTCGTTGGGTGGCATCAAGCCGAGCACGGGGCTCGCGGTTGCGTCAGACGGTACGCTGACGATCTCGGATGTGTCTGCAGCCGCCGCGACGGCGACGGGCACGAATGCGTCCAGAACGATTGCGGACCGCTTGGCGGATTCGCTCAGCTTGCAAGACTTCGGCGTAAATGGGTACGTGCCAGGATCGGGTGGCGACGACCTGCCTGCGTTCAATGCCGCGCTGAGCGCGTTGAGTGCCAAGGGCGGCGGACGGCTGCTTCTGCCGGCCGGTACGTTCAAGGTGTCTGCCTCGATCGTTCCGCCAACAGCGGACGGCATGGTCCCGCTGGAAATTGTTGGTCAAGGCGACGCTACGATCATTGAACCGAGCGCCACGATGAGCGCCGTGATCGTTGTCAATGAGGGCAATCTGTTTCTCGCCGATTTCGCGCTGACGAACACGAATAATCTGGCGACCTCCGGCGTTTGTGTGACCAAGCCGGCAGACAGCTCGCGATGCGAGTTCGACCGCCTCACGATTGCCTCCTTCAGCAAGGGGGTATGGGTTCAGAACGGCGACGTACTGCATTTTAATCGGCCGCGCATTATCGCCTGCGGGACGGCCTTCGCCATCGACAATGGGATGGTGAACAGCAGTATCGCTGAGATGTATGCGTTCGGTGGCAATGGCATTGATGTCGGGGCTGCGGCGATGCTGGCGCCCAAAGGGCTGCAGGTAGTTGGCGGCAAGATCTTGCCGAGCACGACGGGCATTTTCGGTGTGCGTCTGCTGTCTGGGCTAGACATTACGTTTGACGGGTTGGTGATCGATCAGCTGGCGATGGCTGGCGCGAATGGCTTCCTGATCGACGGAAGCAATGCGACGATCCGTGCGATCAAACTCACCGATTGCTGGACCGGGATTGTTAGTGGGTCTACCGGCACAGGTAGCGGGATAAAGATCGTCGGCTCGGCGGTGGTAGAGGTTTCGATTGCCAACCACACCTGGGACAGTCACGGGACTTTTGGTCTCGAGACGACGGCCGGCAATGGGGGTGTGACGCTCGATCTGGTCGTTCTGGGAGGGCGGTTCGCTGGTGATGGGCAAGGCGATGCCAGCCTGACCAACGTCTTTGCAACCTTCATCGGAACAGAATTCAATCACCCAACCAGTTCTATTTCCTGTGCGGGGTCACAGGCGCTGTACTCGGATATCGGCTGCCATTTCGTTGCAGCACCGCAGGTCGGAACGCTCGCCGGTGGCGTTTCCATCGGCAGCATGGGTACGGTTAACGATCGCTTTGTAAAGACGCTGCAAGTCACGGCTGGCGGCCTCAACGTTACGGGAAATAGCTTATTTGCCAATAATTTGACAGTTTCAGGGCTGCTGACGGCGTCATCGGGCTTGGCTGTAACGGGCACAATCGCCGCGTCTGGGGCTGTCGCCGGCAGCAATCTTGGGAACGGGAGCGGTGACCCGACCGGGCTGATCAGCGCGTCTCCGGGAATGATCTATCAGCATTTAGCCCCGAACGGAAACATCGCCGATCACGCGCTGTGGATCAAGGAGTCGACTGCAGGGGCGATTGCCGATGCTACAGGTTGGAGCGCCGTAGCTACTCAGGGATATGTCGGGCGGCAGCTCGGCAGCGCGCTGCCTAGTCTTCCGGTTACTGCGCTTTACGGCGGTTCCGGGAGCGCGGGTCTGGCTCTGCAGGTGACGCCTTCGAGCCCGCTGGCACTATCTGGTGGCAGCCTCACGGTGCAGGGCGCCAGCAACTCGCAGTTCGGCGTGGTGAAGGTTGATGGCACGACCATCATCGCCAGTGCAAGCGGCGTCATCTCGGCGATCGGCGCGGGTGGCGCAAATGCCGGAGTGGCGGCCTGGAACGGCCGTACGGGCTCCGTAACCATGACGCTTGGGGACATCACGGCCGCCACTGGCACAGGAAGCACGGCGGCGTCTAATTTGGGACTTGCCGTCGTAGCCGGTTCGGGCAGCTACACAGATCTGTCCAACAAGCCCACGATACCTGCTGGCGGCACGGCGGCCCCGACCATTAATGGCGTAGCCTCGGCCGGAACTGCGGCCACTTTCGCCCATTCAGACCACGTCCATCCAACCGACACGTCGCGTGCTCCGCTAGCTAATCCTGCATTTACCGGCTCCATTACACTCCCGACTTGGACTACCACAACGCGCCCGGCCTCGCCGACGGCGGGTATGCAAGGGTTTGCAACCGACACTGAGCGGCAAGAGACCTATAGCGGTTTGGCGTGGGTGCAGTATGTGCGCACGAGCGATCTCGTCTCGGCGAGCGCTGCTGGCATTGCGCCCGCTTCTGGCGGTGGCACGGCGAACTTTCTTCGGGCCGATGGGACTTGGGCGCCGCCGCCGGGTGGAGGGGGCACTTACAGTGCTGGGACGGGTCTTTCCCTTGTTGGGACGACCTTCTCCTTGGGCACGGTTCCGCTGGCGAACCTGGCTACGACTGGCGCTGTTAACGGCTACGCGATCGTCCTGGTCAATGGTGTCCCAACCTGGTCCGCACTCGCAGCGGGGATGACATACAGCGGCACGGCGCCGATCTCCGTGACGAGCGGCGCGATCAGCATCGCCATTGGAGCCGCCGCTAATACGGTCGCGGCGGGAAATGATAGCCGGATCGTGGGAGCGCTTCAGGCGAGCGCCATACCAGCCGCTGCTGGACAACTTCTGGGCGGAAGCGGCACGGCAGGTGCTGCGCAGGCCATCACTCTCGGTTCCAATCTCAGCCTTTCGGGAAACACGCTTAACGCGACCGGCGGGTCTGGCGGCAATCCCACGCCACGAATTGTCACCAGCTCGGCGAACGCTACCCTGCTCGCGACGGATGGGTTGGTTTGCTTCAATCGGACATCTAGTCCGGGGGCCACGACGATTACGCTCGAGGCAAGCCCGGCGCCGGGGGTTGTGCATCGGATCAAGGACATGGCCGGTAACGCGGCCGGCTATCCGATCACTGTCCAACCGACGAGCGGCACCATTGATGGTGCGGCCAACTTCATCATTAACCAGAATCGCGGCGCGCTGACGGTCGAGTTCAACGGCTCCGAATGGAGCATCACCTGATGACCTACTTTCCCGATACCGCGGTCGCCGGGACGCCAATCAGCGGCATGCCAGACGCCGGTGCGGACTCGTTGTCAGATGTGGATCTCGTCGAACGCTCGGGACTGGATTACCGCACGACGCTAGGTGCGCAGACGGCACTTGCGCGGGCAACGCCGGCCGGATCGCGATCGGCGGCGTTGCCCGCCGTGCTCACTGCTACCGACAACGACACGACCGTCGTGCTCACGGGGAGTGCCGGGGCGCTGACGCTGGATGGCACGGTCGGCGATGGTTTCAGGTGCCGCGTGCTCAATGAGGCGGCCGGTGGTGCGATCCTGCCTTGGACGACCGCAATCCCCTCCGGGACGTCCACGCGCTTGCTCGCGGTCGGCACAAGCCTGTTCTCCGTCATCGTTGGTTCGATTGGAAGCGGGGGGATTGTTTTAAGCGCTCCGATCGATGCCACCACCTTCGCCACCTTGCTCTAGGGGGTTTCGCTTATGCCAGGCAGCAACTTCTCCATTATCAACGGGGCGGATGGGGTCAGCAAAGTTCCCGTGTCGTCGCCGGTAAACGACACGAACGGCAACACGGTCGTGGCGCATTTGGGGATGACCAGCGTGGCGGGTGTGGCGACCCCGATCAGCACGCTGAATCCGGCGCCGGTAAGTGTAACGAACTTTCCGGCGACACAGGCGATCAGCGCGACGGCGTTTCCATTGCCGACGGGCGCTGCGACGGCGGCTAATCAGCCGACACTTAATGGGGACGGCGGGGCGCTCGCGCACGTCACCAATTTTCCTGCGACACAGCCTGTTTCGGGTTCGGTAAATGTCGCGAACTTTCCGACGACCCAATCGGTCAGCGGGACGTTCTGGCAGGTTACACAACCGGTGAGCTTGGTGGCGCTTCCCGCGCTAGGAACTGGCGGCAACACGATTGGCGCCGTGACGCAGTCGAGTTCCTGGAGTATCAACCTGAGCGGGGCGCTCCCCACTGGGTCGAATGCGATCGGGTCTGTGAGCGTTTCCAACTTCCCCGCTACGCAGCCGGTGTCTGGGTCAGTTTCGGTCTCGAACCTCCCCGCCACGCAACCTATCTCGGCGGCGTCGCTGCCACTGCCCACAGGTGCGGCTACCGCGGCGAACCAGGCGGCGCCAGGGCCAGCGGGCAGTCCAAGTGCGGCGGTGCTTTCGGTGCAGGGCGTCGCCGGCGGTACGCCGCAGCCGGTCGCGGCATTCAACGGGGTTTCCCTCACCGCCAGCACTGTCACCTTAGCAGCAGGGACGAGTACGCAGGTTATTGGGGCCAATACCGCGCGTAAGAGCCTTGCCGTCTTTTTCCTGTCCGGGACGGCAACAGATTACCTCACGCCTGGTGCTGCAGCTACGGCGGCCAATGGCATTCCGCTTGGCGTGCCGCCGAGCGGTGGCGTTTCGCTTGGGCAAGCATATGCCTGGGAAGGATCGGGCGTGCCGGCCGGCGCGGTCAACATGCTCTGCGCTTCCCCGGCCTCCGTCATCGTTTGGGAGGGCCAGTAACATGCCGCTGATCAACCCACCCGCTACGCTCGGCTCACTAGCTCGTTCTGGGTTAGGCCCGATTAGCATTAACGGCCTGGGTGACAGCATTACTGCGCAGCCGGCCTTTCAGCCGTCCTCAACCCCACCTAGCTTTGCGCCAGCCTGGGTGCTGAGCACGGCGTATACGATTGGCCAGATGGTGGCGAATGGCGGCTTCGCGTTTCATTGCGTGACCGCGGGCACTTCGGCCGCTTCGGGCTCGGGCCCGGCGCCCAGTACGTCAAACATCACAGATGGAACGGTGACTTGGGCGTTCCTTTCAGCCTTCACCAATAAAGATAGCATGCTTGGTTGGGCAGAGACTTTCAGCCAAGGCGCGTTGCTGTTTGATCAGACGCAGGGCTATGGCGGTCTGCTGTACTCGCTCAGGAAAATTCTGGTCATCGCTGGCGGGTCGAATTACACGAATCCGACTATCACCCTGAACCAAGGGGCGTCGGCGATAGCCTCGGTGGTGGGTGGCGTGATCACCGGCGCCACCATCACAAATCCCGGTTGGGGGCAGACCGGCTTCACCATTTCGGTGAGCGATCCGACGGGCTCCGGAGCGGTGCTGAGCGCCGTACAAGACGGCAGCGGTACGTTCGGAGTCTTTGGCTGTCAGACCGCCGACATGGTTGCCAGGCTGCCGGACTGCCTCGCCAGCAACATCCAAATTTTCACCGTGCTGGGCGGCACCAACGACGTCGTGTCGAACACCGCGTACGCCACGATCATCGCCAATCTGAAGACGATTTACGAGACCCTCATGGCGGCTGGGCGCAAGGTGATCGCGCTGCCGATCTTGCCTCGCTACCTCTTCACGTCAACCAATTCAGCGCTGATGCAGCGGGTCAATCATTGGATCAGGGCCTATTGTCGCGGCGCTACCTGGTCCAACCCGCTTGGATACACGCAAATTGTGCTCGCCGATTGCGGACGATACCTCGTGGATGGGACGGTGTTGGGCGAGGCTTGGCCGGTAGGCGGGAGCGGCGGCACCGGGGTCTCCGTTACTTACGATGGCACGCATCCCAATACACGCGGCCGTATGTATATCGGTAACGCGATCTGGCAGGCGGCGCAGAAATTCGTTGGACCCATTCAGCTGTCACCGGCGCGATCTTACTCGGCACTGGACGGTTACGATCCGACCAACAACCCGGGTGGCAACTATCTCGAAGCACTCCCTTGGATGGCAAGCACGTCCGGGGTCACGGTTGGGCTGCTGCGGAGCAATTCAAGCAACGTTTACCGGTGCTGGACAATCACCACAGGTATCACAGGCACCACGGGACCCAGCGGTATCACTTCGAGCATTACTGATGCTGGCGTCACCTGGGCTTACGTACGGCCGGTTGGGATGAGCGTGTTCGGCTCCGGATCGGCTGGAACGCAGAACGCAGCGACCGGCATCACCTATGGCGGCAGTCTGGCGAGCGGTTTCACGCTGCTGCGCGGCTCGGGCAGTGCAACCGGGACGGTGACATGCGCGATCGAAAATCCGTGGTCGGATGGAACGGTCGGGACCCGGCAAAGTCTGGTGTTTTCGCTCGGTAGCGGCGCGGCGAACGAAAACTGGAACCTGCGCGCGATCTACGCGCCCTACGGTAGCTCCAGCATACTGGCAAGCGACCTAGGTAGCACGCCATTTTACGCGGAGGCGGAAGTCGAGGTTTCCAACATTGCCAATATGTGCTCGCTGAACCTAGAAATTTTCGACGGCTCTACCGGTTTCTACGCTTACGCAGGTCCGACGACGATCAGCGCGGGGTATCATATGGCGGGGGCCAGCGGTGACGTGATGGCGCTCCCGAACAACGGCAAGCTCCGTCTGGTGACCACGCCAATGATCCTTCCGATGAACATCATCAACATGTGTCTGTTGCTCAACTTTGGTTTCGACGCGAGCGGTGCCTCCGGGTCGGCGACGGCAATCGTCAAACTAAATTACATCGGCCTATTCAAGACCGGGGCAGCGTAATGAGCTACTTTCCCGACACAGCGAGCGGTATTGGGATCAGCGCTCTAACCGATGCAGGGGTGCTGTCGCTCACTGATCGTGACGCGCTCAACCGGGCGGGAACCGATTACAGTACGTCGATGGCGGCCCGCATCACGCTGATGCGCAAGACGCCGGCCGGGTCACGGACGACGGCGCTGCCTGCCGTTCTGACAGCAACCGACAACGACAAAAACGTTGTGCTGACCGGCACGGCTGGCACGCTCGGCGTCGACGGCACGGTTGCGGACGGTTTCCGATGCTATCTTCTCAACACGGCTTCGGGGGCGGCGACGCTTTCCGGAATCAGTGGTCTGCCATCCGCTACGACGACGGTCCCAGAGGGTGCTTTCGCGACGATCTTCATGGCGGCGGCGACGGTCTACGCCGAGATAGAGAGCGCGACCGGCGTCTCGTCCGGCTCGTCCGGTGCGACCAGTGCGACGAGCTACACATTGGTAGAGAGTGTGTCGTCTGGAACAATCGGGACAGCCTATACAGTGACCGTGGTGCCGGTGGGTGGGAACTGGACCAGCAGCGACGTAATCACGTTCACGCTCACTGGGACGGGGACCGCGTCGCTTTCGAATGGCGCCGGAGGTACGCTCTCGGGGAACGCGCTCACACCGCCGAGTGGCCAGGCTACGTCCTGCACCGTTCTAGTCACGCCCAGCTTGGCCGGCACAATTATTGTGACGTCAACAAACGTTGGCGGCCTGACCGATCCTTCGGCCGTCACCTACACTGGCTCGGCTAGCAGCGGTTCCGGCTCGTCGGTCAGTTCCGGCTACCCGACCACGCCCAGCGGCACGACGCTGCTCGCGCGCTGGGACCCTAGCGCTTCGGGCACGATCACGACGGGCGCCAGCGGATATCCGGCGACCGGCATCAGCCAGGTTGCGGACCAGAACGGCAGCAGCAATGCTCTTGTGCCGGGCTTCACCAATCCTTCCGTCAGCACCTGGTTTCCGACCCTTGTAGCGAACGAGCCGGCCGGTCTGAACGCCATAGGTGTCCTTGCTGGCGCGCCAGCTACGGGCTTAAAGAGCACCGGCTCCTGGCTCAGCGCGCTGGCGAACGGGTTTACGATATATACTGCGTTCGTAATTACGAATACCCCATCAGGCTACACGAATTTGTTGCAGCTCATAGGCTCGACCGTACCTGGGCCGAACTACAGCATCGCTTTGATCGGAACGAACTGGTATTGGTCGCGCTGGAATGGTTCAGCGAACGACGCGTCGATCAATGGCGCGCTGGCAGCAGCCGGACAGTGGAACAATTTTGTTCTGCGTTACGCCGGAACGACGCTTGACGCTTGGTTCAACGGGACAAAAGTTACGACCTTGATCAGCGGCAGCACAATTATCCCTTCTCAAATAGACTTCGGCTACAACAACGAGAATACTTGTCCGTTCTTTTATCTCGGAGAGGCGGCGGTCTACTCCGGCGCTGCTTCCGACACAGATTGTGCCACGTTTGCGAGCTATTTGACCAGCAGACGGAGCTCCTCTTCCTCCTCGGCGGCATCGACCGGCACGGCCGGCACGGCCACTTCATTTGCCGTAACGGCTGCCGCAAGCTCAGGCACGCCAAGCAGCGCACTTTCGCTGAGCCTTGCACCGAACGGTGGGTTCTGGCCAACTGACTCGATTACGCTGGCCGCTTCTGGCGTGTCCGGATCGTTCTCGCCCGCTACGGCCACGCCGAGCGCAGGCAGCGTCGCCGCAGTGCCGGTCAGCTTCACGCCGAGTACGGGCGGGCTCGCGACGATTACCGCGACGAGCCTCGCGGGGCTGTCGGCACCAGCCGCCGTGTATTGCCCCGTCTTTGCCGGGGCGAGTGGAACCGCGGGAACCATGGCGGTGACGCAGAGCTTCGGCAATCGGCGACCGTTTCAGAGGGATGTCGCGAGCGGGAACCCGGCGGGGTTTGCCACGGGTTGGAACAAAGGCTGGGGCGAAGTCCAACTTACGATTACGCCAAGTGGTGCAAGTGCTGGCGTGTTCGCCCGGCTTTATGACGCCGACAGTACCGGTGTGACGGGCGCGTCTGGGACCGGTACGGAACTGACGAGCGGGCCGGTGCAGATCTGGGGCACCGTGACGGCGGGAAGCCAGTCGATCTACCCAAATCTGCCAACATCGTCATCCAGGACCAGTTCGACTGGAATCAGTTCCTCGGCGGTCACGCGACCATGCTATCACGGCTGCATTACGTTCGCAGTCGGTTCCGTTTCCTAATGAGCGCGGGTGACGCGGCGCATGGCGAGTATGGCAACAACCATCGTGGTCCGACTTTTACCGGGCAGGGCACTTGGTCGGTCGTGAATGGAGCGGTACAAATTAGGCTTCCCTTCACGCATGACGGCGGCACGACGCTGCTGGCCTATGCGTGGACGGAGGCGACCAATAGCAATGCCGAGCTCAACGCCACCATTACCGAGGCTACGGCCACGCCAGGTCAGCTCCGGGCGCTGTTTGGGGTGCGGCTCGCCGGCAACCGGTTCCAGCGCGGGCGGCTCGATACGCGCAATACGACGGTGCCGCCCTCCAGTGGAAGCTACTCCGAGCAGCCAGGAGTCGCGATCACGCTGGACGCCAGCATTGGCGTGACCATCGACAACACCAATAATGCCATAGTCCTGACTTGCGCCAATACGACGGGCACGGGAACGATCAGCTTCATGGACGGCACATCCATGACCCCCGCCCAGACGCAGGGGTTTACCATCCAGTTCGGTTCGGACTTCAACCTGGATGGTCAAAGCCTGGGCGGCACTTGTGTCTCGCTGGTCGATGATCGGACCGACCTTCCGGGGGTTAACTATGGCTGGCCGATGCGGGCTCACCTGGATATTTATGCCCCGCCGCCGTCACCAGCTGCGCAGACGCTCGGGTTCAACGCGCCGGCCACGGCGGTGGTGACCGGTGGTTTTCTCGCGCTCTCTGGCCCGGCCGGGACTGGCACGGCGGCGAGCGGAGTCCAGGTCGCCATCAATGGCGGCGCCAAGGTGACGCCCTTCGGGTTGAACCTTTACCAAGACAACTCCTGGGATGGTCTGATAGTCGCACCGGCCACGGTTGCCGCCAGCAACACGATCGCAGTCTATCCGGCCGGACTGACCACGCCGAGCGCCACAGGAACATTCCGCACGGCCAGCCGGGCTGCGTTGTTGGGAGCATCGCCTGCGGGGACCGACCTCGCTTATGCCGGGCTGAACGCGACCGAAGTGGCGAGTTGCATCTTCTCGTTCAATGCAATGAACGCCGGCACAATGTGGCAGGATTCGGGCCGCGCCCAGCCCATCACCGGCAATTTGCAGGGCGTCCGCGCCTGGGACGACGAGATGGGTAATGCCGGTAACCGGCTGACCCCGACCAACGCCAGCGCGGTGCCGCCCTCGCTCGACTTTGGAGCGCAGGGGAGCAACGGGTATGGGACCGGCTACAACCTGATCGGCTGCGGCCCTGCCATCGTGTTCGAGCCGGTGGCCGCCTTCAGCTATAACGGGATGGCGGCGAGCGGACCGGCGCCCATGCTGGCGCAGCTAAACGGCGACTTCACCATCCTGACCGTGTTCCGGGTGCATGTCGATCAACCATGGATCTTCAACGGCCCGCATGGCGGCATCGCCATCGGCATCGGCAACGGGGTCGCGAACGTCTACCGCGGCAGCAATACCTTGCCGATCCCTGCAGCGTCCTGGGGCATTAGCGACAACTATGGTTGCATGATCATTCGCTATCAGGCTTCAACCGACACGCTCAAGGCGGACATCCGAGGAACTACGGGCACTCCATTCTCGCATGTCGGCACGGCGCCAAATACGACGCTCGGGCTGAACTCGTTCCTGATGGAACCGTCCTACGGCTGGGGCTCCAATATGCTCCTGCAAGGCTTCAACAGCTATATCTCGGACGCGAGCACGGCGAGCCTGCTTGCCACTGTCGCGCCGATCTGGGGATAGGCGATGACCACTATTCTCAAGGGGCGGAAGCTTGCCGGCAAGGCATGGTCGATCAACCAGCCGACATCGTCAGGCGGCGGCTCGGCGTCAGCACTATCTTACACCACGTCGCTCTCGTCCGCTTCCGGCACAATCGGCACTCCGGTTACGGTGACCTTCAGCCCGAACGGCACCTGGGCGAACGGCCAGACCATCACCCCGACTGACCCAGGCCTGACCGGCGGCTTTACGGCTGGTGTAGGAGGCACGCTTTCCGGGGGCGTTTTGGTTCCGACCGTGGGCAGCAACGGCCCCGCGACGCTCATCTTTACTTCCAGTGCGGCCGGAACGGGGACGATCAACTCGACCACCTCTGGTGGCCTCACAAACACGAGTGGCGCACAAACTTACCAGGCCGTTGCGGGCGGTGCGACTCTAACCGACTTCACATTGGCCCAGCCAAAGCCAGCTCATCCGCAAATGGGTTTCAATGCGGCGGTCGGCTACTGCACACCGCTGGGCGGCATCGGGCCGTTCCGCTGGTCGCTCTCCGGCAACAGCAACTACCAGATCGACGGCACTGAGGCACGTATCTCCGGCACTGGAGGCGCGCTCGGCACTACATCGGACGTCGTCTCGATTACTTGTCAAAATGGGCGTGGCACTGTCGTTACCAGAAACGTGACTATCGCCAAGCAGACCGATAATAGCGCGAACATTTTCTGCAACTACTCGACCCACGTCAGTGCGGCGGTCAACAGCAACCCGCAGCTCTTTTGGGCCTCGGGCTTCCCGGTGCAGGCGTTCGACGCCAGCGGGCAATACAACAGCAACAGTCTAACCGTGACCGACCCGACCGGGCATTGGGTGTCCTTCTACGGCAGCATCTCGACGCCGAATGGCGACCCCACGCAATTCCCGCCAGTCGGTAGCTATCCGCTGGTCTGCACGCTGAACAACGGCACTACTACGCTGACCCTGGACCTCACGATCACAGTCGATCCGATCGTTGAGCCGACGATCGAATTTAACCCGATCACCGTCACTGCGGCAACGCCGGTCGGGACGTCGATTGGCAACGCGCTCGCGACGACGCCTTTCAACACTCCGGTACGCGCGATTAGCGACCCGAGCGGCAACTTCAAAGTCAATCTGACCAAGGGCAACGTCGTGGTGGCGCAGGCGCTCACGGCGGGGACCTTCCCGGTCGCCCTCACGGTCAGCGACGGCGCGGCGACCACGACCACGACATACAATATCACGGTCGGTGCCGGAGTCATCCTGAGCCCGGGCTTGATGCAGATGTCGGTGAACCCAAACTTGACCAATGCCACCTCGGCAATCGGCCAAGTGATCGGGACGCCGACAATGACCGGCGGATATTTGGGTGGTACTTGGTCGTTCGCCGATCCGACGGGCTACAATGCCAACGCTACGCTGGGCTATTTCGCGTGCCCGGCCCGGCTGACACAAAACGCTAACACGGGCCAGATCACCAATCAGGGGCCGCTGTCGCCCGCGCTGGTGTTGAATTCAGATGGCTCGCTGGGGGAGGGACCTTTCCCGCTGGCGGTTACCTGGACTGACGGCATCCATACCTGCCAACAGACGTTTCAGGTTCCGGTCGCCTGGGCGCCGGAGACAGTCTATTACGTTGGCCAAGGCGCATCCACGACCTATGGCGCGCAAGGCCTCGAGACGATCGCCGCGGCCCGCCAGCTGTGCCAAGCTTCCCACGCCGACACCAAACACTTTAAAGTACTCGCGAACACCAACTCCGAATATTACACCGGCGATAATGGGCCGAACGTTGGGCTTACGCTACAAAGCTGGGTCGGACCGGTTATTCTCGAAGGCATCGGGGCGAGTGGCATTGCGCAGCCGCGCGGCGGCGGCCCGATGTCCGGGGCGCTCGCCAACGCTTTTGGCGGCGGCGACGCCTACGGCAAGGGCTGGCAGGTCTTCGGGACCGGCGACGCCAAGGTCATCAACTTCGAAATTTCCGGCGTCCATGGCGGCGGCCTGTCCGATGGCCTCGAAGGCCTCCGCAAAGACGGCCAGACCTATGGCAACCTGCAAGTCCTGCAATGCTACATCCACGATTGTGACAACGGGATTGAGACCGGGGTCTGCCACGGCTCGATCGGAGTGGATCAGACCGAGATTGCCAACTGCGGGACGTCGCACGTCAGCTCGGGCGCTTGCCACAATCTCTATGTCGGTATCGTGTCGAACTTTGTCATGACGCGTTCGACCTCGCGCCGCGCAACGCTCGGGCACATGCTGAAGTGTCGCGCCGCCAAGGCCGTCGTGAACGCGAGCAACTTCCTGGCGACGACAGGCGGCCAAGAGTCCTGTGCTATGGACCACTGTAATGCCGGAGTTGTGACGGTCACCAACTGCAACGTCCAAAAAGCGATCATGGCGCAGAACGAGAATTGCATCCAGTATTGCTCGGAGCGTGACTTCGGGGTGCCCGGCGCATCTTACCTGGATGTATTTCCTTGGGAGCAAAATTCGCTCACCGTCAACGGCGGCAATATCGACGTGATGACCATGGGCGGAGCTAATTATGGCACGCCGAACGGAGTCAGTTATTTCCGGTGCCAGGATCCCTATGGGGCATGGATGCCGGCGCCGCAACTGAACGGTGTGTCGATGTATCTCAACCCGGCAGCGACGCGTACTTGGACCTTCGTTGCAGTGGGCAACACGAACCAGGATACAACACCGGCTTATCAGCCGGTCGAGACGAGCCCGTTCACGCGCTCGCTGCCGTTCGTGCCGACTACGGCGCGCCCGTTCTTGTCCGGTACGCTGCCGGTCATGGGCGAGTTCCGCTTCGTGACCGAATATGGCGAGAGCTACTACCCGAACTTTGAGAATGTGCAGCAATTGCAACGGCTGAACGACTATCAGATCGCGCACAATTCTGCTGTGGGGACGGTGATCGACACGCTCTCGGCGACGGGCTGCACCTTCTATGAGATTAGCGGCCCGTCGGGCGCGATCAGTCCGTTTGGGACCGGCACTACATGGTCCATTGTGACGACCGAGAGCGAGTTCAACTATGGCGGCGCGACCGGGACGGCCTGGGCGCCTACTGGCCGGTACGCAATTACCAGCAGTTCGAACGGAACTGGGACGCTAACTTTGGCGCAGACGCCAGCCGCGGCCGGGGTCGACTACGTGTGCTTGCGCGCGACCGGACCAGCCGGCTCGACGTCGGGTTCCGGCGCTAGCCCGGCGGTGTCGGACTTTCGCTACGCGGTTGTCCTGACCTAGTGGTCCGATCCAGACGCTTGGATCCGAGCGTCTGGTGAACCAGTCTACCAAACAGTAATTAGTGGTGAACATCTGGCGTTCCTTCCCTCAGATTTCTATTACTGCCGCGTTCCTCACGGATAGGACGGTCCGCTCTCGCAAGCTCACGGCATCCGCTCCTTTGCTGACATCACTCTTATTACTTGCCGGATCCAAGCCACGCAGAACGGAGGTCAGGTCGATGTGCTCGATGGTAACGCTATGATAGCGAACCCGGGCGGACTCGATCCTCGCCCGCGTTTCGACGGGCGTATGGCGATCCATGCGGCGTTGTCGGCGATCTTGGCCTGGATCGCCATACGATTGGCGTGGCCGGACAATACATTTTCCACTTCGCACGCCTGGGAGGTGATGTCGCATATGGCCTCCGAGAATATTTGGGCGATGTGGTTCTGGGGTGTCGCAACGGTTGGGTTCGCGGGCCTCGTCACCGACCGGGCCGTGGTTCGGCTTATTAGCGCGCTGACTATTGCGACCGCACATGGGACGTTTGCCGGGTGCTTGATGCTGGGCAGCATCTCGCCGGGTTCCGGCACCTACGCGATCATCGCCGCGCTTGGGTATTATCTGGCGTTCCGCCGTGCTCACGCGGGTCTTTAAATCTCTTCGACGTGTCAGTGCTATGCTGATGCAGCGCGAGACTTGGTGGTATGAGTTTTGGAGTAGTGTCAATGCTCTTTTATGGGCGTCACTCTCCGCCGCAGGTAAAGCAAATCTGCCCCTGATGCACGTTTCGCTGCATGAAGGTGGGGATAGGCCATGGCACGCCACAGCATTCGCGCTTGGGATCGCGCAGATCGTATTTCTTATGTGCAATGAGCGACGGCTGCGGTGGATCGCCGCTATGCTCATGTGCTGGTTCTGGGGCGCGCTCGCTTTGGCAATTTGGGTCGCCCAGCCTTGGACTCTGTGGCAACCAGCGGCGGTGATTTGTGCTGGGTGGTGCGGGGCGAACACGGTCTCGATCTTGCGTTTGCTGCGGCCGTTTCGATGAGTGAACTAGAGGGTAGCCCATGGTGGGTCATCGCAGCCGCTGCCTTGCCAAGTGTGGCGAGTGGACTTTGGGTGTTCTGGCGATGGTGGGTCGAGCGCGGTGACAAAATCGGCGAGAGCGCGCGTGCAAGGGAGCAGGTTCTATTTCGCGATCTTGAGGCGCAACGCGCGGCATTGTCGCGCGAGCAGGCCGAGTTGTTCGACCGGCTTCGCAAGGAGCTCACGCGGACCCAGCTTCGTCTCGCAGAGCTGGAGCAGGACCGCGACCGTGGATGGGATCTCGCCCGATGGTGGAACCAGCGGGCGCATGAGCTGCGGCATGCGGGGCTGAATGCACAAGCAATGGTTGCCGGATTCTGCTCGCGAGAAGGTGTTGATGTTCCCAATTGGCCGGGCATGGACTTGCCCGGATTAGAGGAGACGAAATGACCACAATCGACTGGACTCCCATCTTACAGGCGGGTGTAGGCGCTTTGGCTGCGGTAATTCCGCCGTCCATCGCATTATTTGCGGCATGGCTTAAGACGCACAACCATGCCGTGCTGGCGACTGCGGCGCAGGCCGCAGGGGGCGTGGCCTATGACAGTCTGGCGAGCGCCGCGAGAACAGGCGGCTTGGATTGGAGCGTCGCGCGCGCGACCGCAATCCAAGAAGGGCTACAGGCGCTGCAGACGATAACCCAGGAGAAGGTGACGCCAGCGCACGAAGCGATGGTGATTGGCGCGTTGGGCGACCACTTGGCCGCCGACCCAAGCGTCGCCGTGGCCGGCAGCACGGCAGTCGCCACCGCGGCGCCCGGCGGGGCCGCGATCGCGCTCACTGCCGCGGCATAAGCAACACCCGGCCCGGGTAGGGCATCACATCCACACGGAGACTATCATGCAGCGCCGAGCTTTTCTCGCGTCGTCCGCGCTCGCCTTCTTGGCGGGCTGCACTGCCTCCACTACGTCCACGGCGATAGTCACGGCAACC
Source organism: Acetobacteraceae bacterium (assembly GCA_965276815.1). GTDB lineage: Bacteria > Pseudomonadota > Alphaproteobacteria > Acetobacterales > Acetobacteraceae > JAVVHH01. The sequence continues at coordinate 565,769 of CBDIBE010000010.1, forward strand.
GCCGCAGCCGACCTGAAACTGATTGCCGACGCCTGCCTGCCGCTCGCTACGGCAATCGCCGGCACGGCTGGCGTCTCGCCCGGAATGGTCGAACAGATCAATGTTGACGTCGCGCAGCTCGAGGCGGCAGCGGTGGCGGTTCAGCCCGGCGTCGCGGTTGCGATTGCAGCACCCAGTGTGTCCAGCGTGGCCAGCGTACTGAGCCATATCCTTGCTATGTTGTCCGGCTTCGCGTTGCCCTCCAACGTGACGGCAATACTGACTGCGGCGCAAACATTGTTGCCCCTCGTCGAGGCGGCGGTGGGTATCGCGGTGGCCGTCGCTGCCCGCGCCGGTACGATGACTCCCGACCAAGCGCGAGCGGTGCTGGCTTCGGGACTGCGCTAGTGTTCCAACAGATGAAGTTGGGCCGGGTGGCTGCTGCCGTTCCGGACGGCGTACCGACGCTGGATTACCACCCGATCATGCAAGCAACCGCGCCGGCCCGGCTCCTTCGCGACCACGTGCCGTTCCGGCCGACTATGGGTGGCAATGACCAATGCGGCGACTGCACGTGTGTCGCGCTGGCCAACGCGATCCATGCCCAGGCCGCGCTGGCCGGATGGGATGTCGGTATCCCGGACGGCGTGATCATCGCCCTCTACAGTGCCCTGAGCGGGTTTGATGCGGCCAAACCTGACACTGATACTGGCTTGGTCGAGGTAGACCTCCTAGCGCACCAGGCCCGGGCCGGCTTCGATGTCGGCGGGCAGACACCCTATGCCGGACTTTGGGCCAATGTGCCGGCCGACGACTTAAACTTGTTACGGCTCGTTACCGCTCGCATGGGGTGTGGCTACCTGGGAGTCAACCTGGCCCTGGCAGACCAGCAGGGGGGAGGCGTATGGGATACGAATACGCCGGCCGCGCAGGGCGATCCGACGCCGGGGAGCTGGGGCGGACACGCGCTGCTGTGCTTCGCCTATGATGGGCTCGGCGATGACTCGCTATGGGAACTCGCAACCTGGGGGTATCGCCAGCGGGCGACGACGCGCTGGCTGAAATCGCGTCTGGCCGAGGCTCATACGGTCGTCCATCCGCAAATGCTCGGTCCCAACGGGCTGAATGCCGCTGGCTTGGACCGGGAGCGGCTCACGGCAGACGTCGGTAGCTTCGGGGCCGATACATGACGAGCAGCTCGGAATTGGACATCCTGGCTCGCACGCTCTGGGGCGAAGCGCGCGGCGAGGGTCTCCGTGGTATGCAGGCCGTCGCGACCGTTATTTTGAACCGGGCGCGCAATCCGCGGTGGTGGGGGCATGACGTCCGATCGGTCTGCCTCGCCAAATACCAATTTAGCTGCTGGCTGCCAAAACCCGAAGGCGAACTCCCGTCCGTCCAAGGCGTGACCGTGACAGATCCCTCATTCGAGCTCGCTCGGTCCATCGCTGCCGGGGCGCTAGGCAAGCTGGTCGACGCCACCTGCGGCGCGGATACCTACGCGAACTTGCACGTTTCTTCGCCCGCCTGGGCCCGCGGCAAGACGCCCTGTGCGATCATTGGGATGCACAGTTTCTTTCGCTTGGAGCTACGCGCGCCCGCCGTCGAGAGCCCAGCCGATAAGCTCAACGATTTGGAGCTTGAGGGAACGTCAAAGCAGCAGAGCTGATCCGGCCGGCTAAGCGCCACGCCGGTCCTGCAAGCTCTTGTGCTAACCGTCAATACCGAAAGGCTGGCAGCGACAGCAGCGGAAACGCGCTGTGCACATGCGGCTCGGTGACCGGCTCTGCCGGCCGCAAATAGCTTCGGTCCAGCCCGGCAAAGCTGTTCAGCCCCAGCAAGCCCAGGCATTCTGCCACCTCGACCTCCAGCAGTTCGATGACCCTGGCAATGCCTTCTGCCCCTGCCGCGGCGAAGCCGTAGCAATAGAGTCGGCCTATCCCCACCAAGTCGGCGCCGAGCGCGACCGCCTTGACCACGTCTGTCCCCCGGCTCATCCCGCCATCGACCATGATCAGGGCGCGGCCAGCGACGGCTTCGACCACTTCGGGCAGGACATCTATCGAACCGGCGCCATGATCGAGTTGCCGCCCGCCATGGTTTGAGACGTAAATCCCCTCGACCCCAAGTTCGCACGCGCGGACCGCATCCTCGGCGGTGGCGATCCCTTTAAGGATTAGCTTGACGCCGTGCTTCTCCTTGAATCGCTTGATGTCGTCCCAGTTCAGCGCGGCCTGAAACTCCATGCCGGCCGAGCGCGTCCGCCAGGGCTTGGCGAAGCGGTTGGCAATGTCGCGCTCGCGCCGGCTGTAGATTGCGCTATCGACGGTGATGCAGAACGCGTCATAGCCAGCGTCCACCGCACGGTGGACATGGTCGTCCACGAATGCGTCGTCCCCGCGCACGTAAAGTTGGAAGACTTTCGGCCCGGTTGCGGCCTCGGCCGCCCCTTCGAGCCCAGACAGCGTGACCGAACTGAGGAAGAAGGGCACCTCGGCCAAGCCTGCGCCGCGCGCAACCGTGACCCCGCCGCCTTCCCCCAGCTGTTCCAACCCACCCACCGGCGCCAACGTGACCGGCAGCCGAATGCTGTGGCCGAGGAACCGCGCCGACGTATCCATCTTCGAGACGTCCTGCAGCACGCGCGGGCGAAAGCCGATCCGGTCGAGTGCCAGCCGATTGCGACGTAACGTCGTCTCCGTCTCGGTGCCGCCGGTCACGTAATCCCACAGGTTTTGGTTCAAGTTCAGTCGCGCTGAGGCGATGATCTCGTGCAGAGTCTGGAAGCGATCTTCTAACGCGTTCCGCATGGTCGCCCTTTCGCTTTTCGTGGGCAGATATAGCCCGTTCCGCTCGGGGTCTTAAAGCATCGACCGAGTCAAGTGCGTCCCGCTCATCTCTCCTATGCTGGCGAGGAACCCCAAGCGGCCATCATCAACTTGCCTCAAACGATAACGCCGCTTACTATAACGCATGCTTCCTAATGAGCCCGACCTGCTTATCCTCCTCAATGATGTCGGCCGCATGCTTCGTACTGAGGCCGATCGTCGCGCTCGTGCGCACGGGATGACCCGCGCGCAGTGGGTGATGCTGATCAGGCTCGATCGGCAACCGGGCTTGTCGCAAAAGGAGCTTGCAGAGCTGCTGGAAGTCGAGCCGATCACTGTCGCCCGTTTGGCCGATCGTCTCGAAGCCCGCTACTTGCTGGAGCGCCGCGCCGATCCGGCGGATCGGCGCATCTGGCGCCTGCATCTGCTTCCCGCGGCCCAACCGGTCCTCGATGAACTTGCCGTCCACCGCGACGAGTTGCTCGACCTGCTAACGGCCAGGCTCGACCCGGCGACCGTCGAGATCGTCACCAACGCGCTTCTGCGAATGCGCGCCACCCTCTCGCGGCGTCCCGAGCTCGAGGAGGTCGCTTAATGTCCCAAGCCATCGCGGCGCGGGATCTTACCGCGGGCACCAAACCCGCCACCCGCCGCCGTTCCCGCCTGCTGCGCCCGTTGTTGATGCTGGGCGGGATCGCGGTGGTCGCCATCGGCGCCGGCTACTTCTGGCTCGATGGCGGTCGATACGTCTCGATCGACAACGCCTACATCCGCGCCGACAAGCTCGCCGTGGCCACCGACGTCTCCGGCATCATCGCCGAGATCCCAGTCCACGAAGGCCAGGAAGTGCACGCGGGCGACGTGCTCTTCCGCCTCGACGACCGCCAATTCCGGATCGCCCTGCAGTCTGCGCAGGCCGACCTCGCCGAAACCAAGCTCATGCTCGACGCCGCCAAGCGCGACTACCAGCGCATGCTGCGCGACACCGCCGCCAAGCAGGCGCAAGTCGCCATGGACCAGACGCGGTTCGACCGCAACGCTGGCTTGGTGGGGAAGGGCGAAGTCTCCCGCCAGTCCTACGACGACGCCCGCTTCCAGCTTGCCTTCGACCAAGCCAGCCTCGAAGCCGCCCAATCCACCGCGCAGGTTCAGCTCGCCAAGCTGGCCGGCGACGCCAACGCCGACGTGACGACGCTGCCCACCTATGCCAAAGGCCAGGCCGCCGTGGCCGAGGCGCAGCGCGAACTCGATCACGCCACCGTTCACGCCCCGTTCGATGGCATCGTCACCGGCGTCTCCGCCGCCCAGCCAGGGCTATACTTGGCCGCCAGCAACGCCGCCTTCGGCCTGGTCTCGACCGATCACGTCTGGGTCGAGGCCAACCCAAAGGAGACCGAGCTGACCTACGTCAAGCCCGGCGACCCGGTCACCGTCGCCGTGGACACCTATCCCGGCCGGACCTGGAACGGCATCGTCGAATCCATCTCCCCGGCCAGCGGCAGCGAGTTTTCCATCCTCCCGGCGCAGAACAGCTCCGGCAACTGGGTCAAGGTCGTCCAGCGCCTGCCGGTCCGAATCCGCCTGGATCGCAAGCCCGGCGACCCGCCGCTTCGCGCCGGCATGAGCGTCGAGGCCGACATTGACACCGGTCACACGCGGTCGCTGAACGATCTCTTCTAGTTCCGCCATGGATGAACCAGGCAAGGTCCCCAACCGCGCGCTGATCACCATCTGCGCCATGGTGGCGACGCTCATGCAGGCGCTGGACAGCACCATCGCCAATGTCGCGCTGCCCTACATGCAGGGCAGCCTGTCGGCCACCAGCGACCAGATCACCTGGGTGCTGACCAGCTACATCGTCGCCGCCGCCATCATGACGGCCCCAGTCGGCTGGCTTTCCGCCCGCTTCGGCCGCAAGCCGCTCTTCGTCGTCTGCCTGGTCGGCTTCACCATCGCTTCCATGCTCTGCGGCGTCGCTCAATCGCTCGAGCAGATGGTGCTCTTCCGCCTGCTGCAGGGCGTGTTCGGCGCCGCACTGGTCCCGCTCAGCCAGGCAACCATGCTGGACATCTACCCGCCCGAACAACGCGGCTCCGCCATGGCCTTGTGGGGTATGGGCGTCATGGTCGGCCCGATCCTCGGCCCGACGCTCGGCGGCTATCTGACTGATATCTACAACTGGCGCTTCGTCTTCTACGTCAACCTGCCTTTCGGCATCCTCGCCACCATCGGCCTGCTGCTTTTCCTGCCCAACACCTCAGCGAAATCCAGCCTGCGCTTCGATTGGCTTGGTTTCGGCGTGCTTGCTCTCGGTCTTGGCGCCCTTCAGCTCATGCTCGACCGCGGTCAAGACCAAGATTGGTTTGGGTCCCGCGAGATCATCGTCGAGACGGTGCTGGGCGGCCTCGGAATCTACCTTTTCGTCGTCCACCTGCTGACCGCCGAGCGGCCATTCCTCTCGCCCCGCCTCTTCACCGATCGCAACTTCGCTGCAGGTCTGGCGGTGATGTTCTCAATCGGCATGATTCTGGTCGCCAGTTCCGCCCTCATGGCGCCCTGGCTGCAAGTCTTGGCCGGCTACCCAGTCTCCACCGCCGGGCTGGTGCTCGCCCCGCGCGGCCTCGGCACCATGGCGGCCATGATGATCTCCGGACGCCTCGCGACCCGGGTCGACCCGCGCCTCCTGATGGCGCTGGGGATCGCCCTGCTCTCCTACAGCCTGTGGCGGCAGACCGAGTGGACGCCCGACATCGATAGCTGGACCATCATCATCAACACGATTGTCATGGGCGCCGGGCTCGGCTTCGTCTTCATCCCCCTCCAAATCATCGCTTTCGCGACCCTCGCGCCCGACTTGCGCACCGACGCGACTTCGCTGCTCTCGCTCATGCGCAACGTCGGCAGCGCCGTCGGCGTCTCGGCAACCTCGGCCTTGCTCGCCCATAACCTGCAAGCCGCCCACGCGGACATCGCCTCCGATATCACGCCGTTCAGTCCGCTGATGCGCGGAACCGCGGCCGCGCACCGCCTGCTCGACCCGGCCACCGCCAAAGGCGCCGCGCTGCTCGACAGTATGGTCAATCAGCAAGCCTCAATCATCGCCTATCTCGACGACTTCAAGGCGATGCTCATCGTGACCGCGCCGGCGGTCCTGCTTCTCTTCCTGATGAAGCGTCCCAAGGTGATTGCCAAGCCCGACCCGGCGCACGCCGCAATGGATTAAAGCACGTCGATCGGCACCTTCAGATACCGCCGCCCTTGCGCATCCGCATCGGGCAACTGCCCCGCCCGTATGTTCACCTGCACCGCTGGCACAATCAGCATCGGCAGCTTGAGCGTCTTGTCTCGTGCCACCCGCATGGTCACGAACTCGTCTTCGCTCACTCCATCGTGCATGTGCTTGTTTTGCGCCCGCTGCTCCGCGACCGTGCTCTCCCAAGCCGCAGCGCGCCGATCCCCAGGATAATCGTGCCCCGCAAATATCCGTGTCTTCGGCGGCAGATCCAGGATTCGCCGGATTGAGCGGTACATCGCCCGCGCGTCGCCACCGGGGAAATCGCACCGCGCCGTGCCAAAATCTGGCATGAACAGCGTATCCCCCACGAATGCCGAACCATCCGCGACATACGTGCAGCAGGCTGGCGTATGCCCGGGCGTGTGCAGAACCCGCACCTCGATCGTGCCGACGCTGAACCGCTCCTCATCCTCGAACAAACGGTCGAACGGTTGCCTGTCCGGCAACTCAGTGCCGAAAACCGGCGCCATGAAGCGCTGAACGTCGGGAATATGCGACCCGATGCCGATCTGGCCGCCCATCTCCGCGCGTAGCAGCGGCGCGGCGCTGAGGTGATCGGCATGCACATGCGTCTCCAGAATCCACTGGAGACCAAGCCCTTGCTCGCGGAGATAATTAATCACTCGATCTGCCGAGCGACGGCCGGTTCGCCCGCTCGCTCCGTCATAATCAAGCACGCTGTCGACGACAGCGGCCTGCTTTGTCGCAGGATCGGCGAGCACGTAGCTCACCGTTGCCGTCTCAGGATCGAAAGACGCAAAAATATGGGCCGGCAAGACGCCCTCCTCGGACTATCCTGCCGCCCATCCTACTGATGTTTTGGCGTACCCGGCCAGAGATTACTGCGCGATCAGATTTACTGTGCGGCCGGATGCGCTGGCGGCTGGGTCGGAACCGTCCCGATCCCGGGCGCGGTCGGATTCTGAATCTGATTCAGCTCGCCCTGGTTCAGGTCCTGCGTCCGCTGGTTGCCCGTCCCATTGCCGGCATCGACCTTGTGGTCAACGTTGTTGTATGGGCGAGCGGCATCCGCCGCCATCGCCGGAGCCGCAAGCCCGGCCGCAAACATAGACGCAATCAGCAAAGCCCTCATGCTCGTCACTCCTCTTCGTAAGCTTACTGCGGTTGCGGTCCGCGAGCGGGATAACCCGCCGGCGGCGGCATCGGCATGGCGCCATTCATCGGTGCGCCGCCGTGATTGCGGTAGTAATTCTGGTCCAGCTGCGCAGCGTTTAGCTGATCCACCTGGCTGTTACCGGTATCGTTCCCCTCGTCAACGCGCCGATCGATATTGCCGTAAGGATTGCGCGCATTAGCTGCCATGACCGGGCCCGCAATGACCGCCAGCGTGAACGTTACCGTCAAAAGACGAAGCATCTCCAGCCTCCTCGATTGCTACCCAGCTACAACGCGACAAGCCCGCGGGCGATTTCCCACGCGCAAGGGTGTGATCAGTCGATTGTCTTCCCGCGAGCGAAGATCAATGGACAAAGGCGTCGGCTGCTCGAGCTGCCACGGCGACGTGGCCAAGATGCCGCTCATGTACAAAGCCGAGTCGATGACGATGGGCTGGTGCCTATCCTGTCACCGCAATCCCGGGCCCAACCTCCGCCCCGCAGACCAAATCTTCAACACCGAGTGGAGACGCGATCCCGACACACCCCGTCCGGCAACGCTGCTGGCCCAATATCACATCGGCGGCCGCGACCTCACCGAGTGCTCGATATGCCATCGCTAAACCGCCGCGACCTCCTCGAGAACCCGGCGGCCCTCGCCGAAATCTTCCCCTCGCTCGCCGCCCTCGTCCCAGTGCGCAACCGCCTCGCCGCAACCCAAGGTGCTGGGCTGCGCCTCCTCACCGCCACGTGCATGTCCCCCAGCCTCGGTGCCGCGATCGACCGCGTGCTGCAGCGCTACCCCGAAGCCCGCTGGCACCAATCCAGCACCGTCTCCCGCGATAGAGTCCGCGCCGGCGCTCTCCGCGCCTACGCAAGCCCGCTCGTCATGGTGCCGCGCGCCGCCGCTGCCGACGTGATCCTCGGCCTCGAAAGCGGCATCGCCGACGGCGCCCCGGGCTGGGTCCGCTACGCCCGCGACATTGCCGGCCGCCGCAACCCGGTGCTCGGCCCGCCCAACCGCATTTTCGCTGTCGAGTCCGTCCCCACCGCCCTCGGCGCCATCGCCGACCAGCGCATCCCTGCCGGCCCCGCCGATCTGCACGCCGCCATCACCGGCCTCGCCGGCGCCATCCTCCGCAACGCCGTGCCAAGCGGCCCCGAATGGCTCGCCCCCATCGCCTCAGCGCTCAAAGCCGCCAACGGTCGCGCCCTGATCCATGCTGGTCCGGACCTCCCCGCCGAATCGCAAGCGATGATCTTCGCAATGAACGAGGCGCTCGGCGGCGGCGGCCACACATACGATCTGCTGCAACCGCCCGAATACCGCCCGGAGGACACGGCAGCGAGCCTGGCCGCACTAGAGGCCGACATGCAGGCCGGCCGGGTCGAGACGCTGCTCATGCTCGACGTCGTTCCGGCCTTCACCCGCCCCGCTTCACGGACGCGCTGCAGCGTGTCCCCCTCAGCCACGCCGGCTCCGCTCCGAACGAAACCGCCATCGCCGCCGCCTGGCATGTTCCCACTGCCCAGCTCTTCGAGCGCTGGGGCGACCTGCGCGCCCATGACGGCACGGTCACCATCCTCCAGCCACAAACAATCCCGCTCTACGGCGGCCGAGACCCGGTCGCTCTGCTCGGCACTGTAGCGGCGGCGGCGCTCGCGGCCGGTGATGATCTCGATGCGTGTCGGGTCGTTCGGCATAGGCGCATGCCTAAGCGTAAGCCTAGGTCCCCATGGTTACGTCACCTGTCCGGTCGAATTGGGGACCGCTCCACTCGGCGGCATGATTGGCCTTGCCGCCTGGCTGTTTCCCGGCAGTCTGCGCGACCGATCGGTCCCGCAAACCGCCAACTTCCCAACGCCGCAACTGCAGCCGAGCCCGGCTGATGATATGGCCATCTTCCAAACCCAGCAGATCCAGCAGCTAAACTCTTATTGGTGGATCGACCGAAAGGCCCAGCGCGTGCACATCCCCATCACCCAGGCCATGCAGGACGTCGCCCGCCAGGGCATACCGGACTGGCCCGCCAAATGACCCGGCTCGTCCTGCTCCTCTTGCTTCTCGCGCTGCCCGCCCGCGCCGCCGACTTCACCGGCCTCGAATGGCAGCAGCGCCAAGGCGCGATGCTCCCCACCGAAGCGCCGCTCACCGACGCGGACGGAAAAGCCACCACCCTGGCCGAAATCGCCAACGGCAAGCCGCTCATCCTGGCGCCGGGCTACTTCCAATGCCCCAACCTGTGCGGCGTGGTCCGCGATGACCTGTTCGCCGCCCTCGCCGAAAGCGGCATGCAGCCCGGCCGCGACTACAATGCCGCCCTCATCACCATAGACCCCACCGAAACCCTCGCCGACGCCAAATCCGCCCGCGAATCCGTCCTCAGCCGCTACCCCGACGCCAAGTTCGCCACCCTGACCGGCCCCAAATCCAGCCTAGACGCCGTCGCCGGCGCCGCCGGCTTCAAGGCCCGCTTCGACCAGGCCACCCGCCAATTCCTCCACCCCGCCGGCGTCGTCATCGCCAGCCCCTCCGGCCGCATCTCCACCTACCTCATGGGCGTCGGCTACGGCGCGAAGAAGCTGCAAGCCGCCGTCACCAACGCCGAAGCCAACCTGACCGCGCCCGCCGAACCCATCCACCTCTTCTGCTTCAGCTACGACCCCACCACCGGCAAGTTCAGCGCCTCCATCATGGAAGCCCTCCGCCTCGCCGGCGTGGTCACCGTCCTCGCCATCGGCGCCGGCCTCTACCTGCTGACCCGGCGGACATGATCCACGACATCATCCTCCGCTTCCTTTCCCGCGTCACCGGCCTCGACCTGCCGGCCGCCTCGGCCTCGTCTTCGGCTGGACTTTCTACACGCCGCTCTCAACCAACTGCACGAACGGACACATCATCCTGGCCGTCGTCGGCATCTTCTCCGGCTTTTCCTCGATCGCCACCGGCCTCAACTTCATCGTCACCATCCACCGGCTGCGTGCCCCCGGCATGACCTGGTATCGCCTGCCGGTCTTCTTCTGGTCGATCTATTCGACCAGCGTGCTATACGTCTTGGCGACGCCCGTCCTGGCCATCACCCTGATTCTGCTCGCCTTCGAGCGCCTGTTCCACGTCGGCGTGTTCGACAGCAGGCTCGGCGGCTCGGCTTGGGAACGATCGACTATGCCTTCCGGCGCGAGACCCGCGTCCCAGACCTCACCGCACCCTACGCCGGCAGCCCCGCCGGGCGAGAATAGCCGCTCGGCTCGTCCCGGCCCGAGATTTCCGCCAGCAGCTCCCAAATCCGCGACGCCTGCATCGGCACCTCGGGATCGTTCAGGAGCTTCTCCAGCTCGCTCAGCTTCGGGTCGTCCCCGTCCATAAAACGGCCTCGTCCATTCGCCCCGCTATTCGACCGTGACCGTCCTGAACGAACAGCTTGATCTAGGGCGCATGAACGTGGCACCCATAAATTAAGTTTCTCTAAAAACTAACGCTAGTTCGTCTCATCAACACCAGCTCGGCCGCCGAGTCGGCAGTATTCGCCGGCCGCCGCGCGCCGGCCGTTCCACGCCATCAGCGATTCATGAGGACCGGTATCGCGGCATGCTCGAGCACGTGCCGGGTCACGCCGCCCAGGATCAATTGCCGCAGCCGCGAGTGCGAGTAGGCGCCCATCGTCAGCAGATCGGCCCCGAATTCCCGCGTCGCCGCCAGCAGCCCGCGCCCGACATCCTTCTCCTGCGGCCGGAACTGCGCCACCTCGGCCTGCACGTCGTGCAATGCCAGGTAGCTGGCGAGGTCCATCGCCCCAGGCCCCCGCCGCTGATACTCGTCCGAATACAGCACGCGAACGGCTTCCGCCCGCTGCAGCCAGGGAATCGCTGCCTGCACGCAGGCAGCACTTTCCGCCGAGCCGTTCCAGGCCACACAGATCCGCGTCCCGATCGTCTGTGGCGCCCGCTGCGGCGCGATCAGCACCGCGTGTCCGCTATCGAACAGCACCGCATGCAGCGCATCGCTGCTGCTCACGTCGTCACCCGCCTCCGGATGCGGCACGACCGCCAAATCGGCCAGCCGCGCGATCTGCGCGACCAGATCCTCTTCCCGCCCGGTCACCGTCGCGTAGCTCGCCGTCGCACCCGCCCGCGGGTGCGGCTCGCTCACCGTAACGCCGTGCTGCGCCACGAACCGCTCGAACAGTGCCCGCACCGCATCGCTGCGGTCGCTGCTCTCCTTCTCGGTCGCCGACATCATCTCCTCGATCATCGCGCCGGACAGGCCCTCGCCGGCCAGCGGCGCCACGTCGCGGCTATCGACGCGGACGTGCAGCGTCGAAAGATGCGCATCCCACATGCGGGCGACCATCAAGGCAGTGCCCAGGGCCGCTTCTCCCGCGGCAGTCCCGGTTAGCGGCAGCAGCAGGCGGCGGATCGGCATGGACAGCCCCCGATTATAAGTTCCCGCTGCATTATCGGCGAGAATAAGCCCGTCGTCACCGTTTTACGGATAGAGCGACTTCCGGTCCCAGCCAGCCCCGTCCCGGACATACAGCCGCCGGTCATGCAACCGGAACGGCATGTCCTGCCAGAACTCGATCGATTGCGGCACCAGCCGGAACCCCGACCAATGCGGCGGCCGCGGCACGCTGTCCCCCGGATAGCGTGCGTCCAGCTCGGCGACCCGGCGCTCCAGCTCCGCCCGCGCCGGCAGCACGCGCGACTGGTCCGAGGCGAGCGCGCCGAGGCGCGAAACCCGCGCCCGGCTGGCGAAATAAACGTCCGCTTCCGCATCGGCGACATCCTCGACCGGCCCCTCGATCCGCACCTGCCGCCGCAGGCTCTTCCAATGGAACAGCAGCGCCGCATGCGGATTGGCGATCAGGTCGCTCCCCTTCCGGCTCTCCCGGTTGGTGTAGAATGTGAAGCCCCGTTCATCCACCGCCTTCAGCAGCACCATCCGGGCCGCCGGCAACCCAGCCGGCGTGCATGTCGCCAACGTCATCGCGTTTGCGTCATTCGGCTCGCTCCGCCGCGCCTCCGCCATCCAATCCTCGAACAAGCCGAGCGGGTCGTCGGCGTCGGGAATGCCGGGATTGGCCTGCTGCGCTGGGTTTGTGTCGGGCATCGTATCCTCCACGGTCACGTCAGGTGTTACCGCCAATGGTGTGAAATTCCGGCTTTCGATAATTGTCGGCCCAGCCCTCGACCGTTGGCAACCGCGCTGTTCCACGCTACACGCGTGTACCGGGGAGGCACGCCCCGATCGACAAATACGTCTGGGTGCGGCCCATGGAACTACGCAAACCGGAGCTTGAAGGGGCGAACGACATGATGTCTGCCGCCGAGCTAGACGTAAACGGACCCGCTCTCGGGGCCGCCCGCGTGGGTGCTGAGTTGCGTGCTGCGCGTCTGCGTCTCGGCTGGTCGCTGCCGGATGTCTCGCAAGAACTGCGCATTCGGCTGCCCTATCTGGAGGCGATCGAGGACGGCCGCATTTCCGAGCTGCCCGGCAACGCATACGCGGTCGGCTTCCTGCGCACCTACGCCGCTTCTCTCGGGCTCGACGCCGCCGAGGTCGCCAGGCGCTTCCGTGCCGAGGCGCAGGAAGTCAACCGCAAGCCCGAACTGAGCTTTCCCGCTCCGGTGCCGGAGCGCGGTGTGCCCGCCGGCGCGGTGATTCTGCTCGGCGTGGTGCTGGCCGCCGGGGCTTACGCGGCCTGGTATCGCTTCTCCGACGACCGGCACACCGACCCGGGTGTCGCCCCAGTGCCCGAGCGCCTTGCCCCGCTCGCCGAGCGCCCGACCCCGCCTTCATCGACCCTCTCGCCGCAGGTCGCCTCCATCCTCCCGCCGCCAATGCCGTCGAATGCGCCCGCAAACCCGCCGATCACGGCAATGACCGCCCCGCCGCCCGTCGCACCCCCGCCGCCGCCGCCCGCGCCGGCCCCGATCGCTGCCGTCTCGCCGCCCCTGCCCGCCTCGCCGCATCCCGACACGAATCGGCTGGTGCTCAAGTTCAAGGCCGGTGCTTACGTCCAAGTGCGCGAGAAGCAGGGCCAAGTGCTGCTCAATCGCGTGATGCGCGCTGGTGACACTTGGCCCGTGCCGAACGAGCCCGGCCTGCTGATGACCACGGGCAACGCTGGCGGGACTGAAGTCGTGCTTGATGGCGTGACCGCTTCCCCGCTCGGCGCGAACGGCGCCGTGCGCCGCGACATCCCGCTCGAGCCGGAGGCGATTAAAATGCCGCCGGGCACCAAGCCATTGCCCGCTTCGGCCCGCGCGCAGTAGAAGCGAGCCGGGGTCGGCCCTATCTTGGGGGCAAGACCCACCCGGGGGAGCCGATGAGTTACCGTCCATACCAGCAGATCCATCGCCGCAAGTCGCGGCAGATCCATGTCGGCGCCGTGCCGGTGGGCGGCGACGCGCCGATCACCGTCCAGACGATGACCAACACGCTGACGCACGACGTGACCGCGACCGTCGCCCAGATCCGCCGGGCCGAGGAGGCCGGTGTCGACATCGTCCGCGTCTCCTGCCCCGACCAGGAGAGCTCGCTGGCGCTGAAGGACATCGTCCGCCAGGTGAACGTCCCCATCGTCGCCGACATCCACTTCCACTACAAGCGCGCCATCGAGGCCGCCCAGAGCGGCGCCGCTTGCTTGCGCATCAATCCCGGCAATATCGGCAGTTCCGAGCGGGTCCGCGAAGTCATCCAGGCTGCGCGCGATTACAACTGCTCGATGCGCATCGGCGTCAACGCCGGCTCGCTCGAGCGCCACCTGCTGGAGAAATACGGCGAGCCCAACCCCGAAGCCCTGGTCGAGAGTGCGCTCGAACATGCCAAGATTCTGCAGGACCATGACTTTCACGAGTTCAAGATCAGCGTGAAGGCCAGCGACGTGTTCATGGCCGTCGCTGCCTATCAGCAGCTCGCGGAGGTCTGCGACCACCCGCTGCACATCGGCATCACCGAGGCCGGCACCAAGCGCGCCGGCACGGTCAAGTCCGCGATCGGCCTCGGCAGCCTGCTCTGGGCCGGCGTCGGCGACACGCTGCGCGTCTCCCTCTCGGCCGAGCCGGAGGAGGAGGTCTTCGTCGGCTGGGACCTGCTGAAATCCCTCGGTCTGCGGCATCGCGGGGTCAAGATCATCTCTTGCCCGTCCTGCGCCCGCCAGGGTTTCAACGTGATCGACACGGTGGCCCAGCTCGAGGAGCGGCTGTCTCACATCAAGACGCCAATCACGCTGAGTATCATCGGCTGCGTCGTCAACGGACCCGGCGAGGCCTTGATGACCGATCTCGGCGTCACCGGCGGTGGCAACGGCCGCCACATGGTCTACGCCGCCGGCAAGACCAACCACACGATGGACGGCCGCGACATGATCGAGCACATCATCGACCTCGTCGAGCGCAAGGCCGCCACAATCGAGGCGGAGAAGGCAACCCCCACCCTCGCCGCTGCGGAATAGCTCGCGATTCCCTCTTCTTGCGGGAGAGGGTTAGGGTGACGGCCCACTTTCGGTAAAGAACCTTGGCAGAGCAGCTTCAACCGGTCCGCGGCACGCGGGACCTCATCGGCGATGATCAGCGCCGCCACGCCCATGTGATCGACACTGCCCGCCGGGTCGCTTCGCTGTACGGCCACGAGGAATGGGCGACTCCGATTTTCGAGGAAACCCGCGTCTTCGCCCGCACTCTCGGTGAAACGTCGGACGTCGTGACCAAGGAGATGTACACGTTTACGGACCGCGGCGGCGATATGGTCACTCTGCGGCCCGAGGCCACGGCCGGCATCTGCCGCGCCTTGATCAGTAACGGCCTGACTCAGTCCCTGCCGCAAAAAGTGTTCTACGCCGGCCCGATGTTCCGCTACGAGCGGCCGCAAAAGGGCCGCTACCGCCAGTTCCACCAGATCGACGCCGAGCTGATCGGCATCGCCGAGCCGCTGGCGGACGCCGAGGTGATCGCCCTCGGCTGGCAGATCCTACAGGCGCTCGGCGTCGCCGGCGACGTGATCCTGGAGCTGAACACGCTCGGCGACACGCCCAGCCGCGACGCCTATCGCGCCGCGCTGGTCGACTATTTCTCCGCGCACCGGGACACGCTCTCCGAGGACAGCCGGACCCGGCTCGAGCACAACCCGCTCCGCATCCTCGACAGCAAGGACGACGGCGACCGCAAGCTGATCGCCGGCGCGCCGACCATCCACGCCATGCTGACGGATGCCGCCGCCGCCTTCTACGACGGCCTTAAGACCCACCTGACCCGCTTCGGCGTCCCGTTCCGTGAGAACCCGCGCATCGTCCGCGGTCTCGACTATTACAGCCACACCGCCTTTGAATTCGTCACCGACCAGCTCGGCGCCCAAGGCACGGTGATGGGCGGCGGCCGCTATGACGGTCTCATGCAGCAGATGGGCGGCCCGCCAATCCCCGCCGTCGGCTGGGCCGCCGGGGTGGAACGGCTGGCGATGCTGCTCCCTGAAACGCCCAAGCCGCCCGCGCCGATCGCGATCGTGCCGATGGGCGGCCCGGCCGAAGAAGCCGCCGCTATCGACGCCATGCAGTCGCTCCGCGGCGCCGGCATCGCCGCCGAGATGGCCTATCGCGGCAACGCCAAGCGCCGCATGGAGCGCGCCAACCGTATCGGCGCCCGCGCCGCGGTCATCATCGGCGCGGACGAGCTCGCCCGCGGCGTAGCGCAGGTCAAGGACCTGGCAAGCGGCCAGCAATCCGAGGTGAAGCTCGCCGATTTGGCGGAAAAGCTGCGGTGAGCGGCGGCGGGCTGGACAGCAAGCTCGACCAGATCGTCGGCCGCGCCGCCGAGCTGCGGGCGATGCTGAGCGAGGGCATCGGCGGCGACGGCTTCGCCCGCGCCAGCAAGGAACTCTCCGATCTCGCGCCGGTGGTCGAACGCATCGATGAGCTGCGCGCCGCCGAACAGGCGCAAGCCGAAGCCGAATCCCTGCTCACCGACCCCGAAATGCGCAGCCTTGCCGAGGCCGAGCTGTACGACCTCAAGGACCGCCTGCCCACGCTGCGTCAGGAGATCCGCCTCGCCCTGCTGCCGCGCGACGAGGCCGACGCCCGCAGCGCCATCCTCGAGGTCCGCCCCGCCGCCGGCGGCGACGAAGCCGGATTATTCGCCGCCGAGCTATTCCAAATGTATCAGAAATACGCGGCGTCGAAGGGCTGGAAGGTCGAAACCCTCGAATACGCCGACAACGAGCTCGGCGGCATCAAGGAGGCGGTGGCCGAGATCACCGGCCGCAACGTCTTCGCGCGCTTCAAATATGAGTGCGGCGTCCACCGGGTCCAGCGCGTGCCCGCCACCGAAAGCCAGGGCCGCATTCACACCTCGACCGTGACCGTCGCCGTCCTGCCCGAGGCCGAAGAGGTTGATGTTGAAGTCAACGAGACCGACCTGCGCATCGACGTTTACCGGGCGTCCGGCGCCGGTGGCCAGCACGTCAACAAGACCGAAAGCGCCGTCCGCATCACCCACATTCCAAGCGGCGTCGTGGTCGCAATGCAGGAGGAGCGCAGCCAGCACAAGAATCGCGCCAAGGCCATGAAATTGCTGCGTTCCCGCTTGTTCGAGGCGCAGCGCTCGAACCTGGCCGCGACCCGCGCCGCGGACCGCAAGGGCCAGGTCGGCACCGGCGACCGCAGCGAGCGCATTCGCACCTACAACTTCCCCCAGGGCCGCGTCTCCGACCACCGGATCGGCCTCACGCTGCACAATATCGAGCGGGTCATGCAGGGCGACCTGGACGAGATCGTCGACCGCCTCACCGCCGAAGACCAGGCCGCCCGCCTCGCCGCGCAAGAGTGACGATCCGTGAAGCCCTCCAGCATGGCCGTGCATTGCTGGAAGGAGTCGGCGTCGACTCGCCCGCGCTCGACGCGCGGCTCCTCCTCGCCCATGCCGCCGGGCTCAGCCGCGAGGACCTGATCCGCGAACCCGGCCGCGACATCGATGCCCGGCCCTATCAAGCGCTCCTCGACCGCCGCGCCGCGCGCGAGCCGCTGGCGCTTATCCTCGGTTCGCAAGAATTCTGGAGCCTGCCGTTCCAAGTCTCCCGGGCGACCCTGATCCCTCGCCCCGAGACCGAGACCCTGATCGAAGCTGCCCTGGCCGCCCGGCCCGGCGGCGTCCGGAGCATCCTCGACCTCGGCACCGGGACCGGCTGCCTGCTGCTCGCCGCTCTGACCGAATTCCCGGCCGCCTGGGGCGTCGGCATCGATCGGAACCCAGAAGCTGCCGCCCTCGCCGCGGCCAACGCGGCGTCTCTCGGTCTCGCAGACCGGGCCGCCATACTTTGCGCCGATTGGGCCACCCCGATCTCCGCCCGTTTCGACCTGGTTCTGAGCAACCCGCCGTACATCGCAACGGCCGACATACCGGGTCTGATGCCGGAAGTTGGCCGATTTGAGCCGGCAACCACCCTCGACGGCGGCTCTGACGGCCTAGACGCCTATCGCGCGCTTTTGGTCATGCTGCCCGACCTCCTCAACCCTGGCGGCCTGGCCGTGCTGGAGCTCGGGGCAGGGCAGGGCCCCGGATTCGCCTCGCTCGCCCGCCAAGCGGGATTTCCGCACGTCGCGTTCCGCGCGGATTTGGCCGGCATCGACCGGGCGGCCATCATCGAGGCAAGCTGAGGGGAGGGGGTTGGCAGACGCCCCACTTCCCACTACCTTCCCATTTGGTCCGTTGGACCGTACTGGCGGCCGGCCGCGCGAAAACGCGCCGGCAATGCCGAACCAATGCCGACATTGACGCGCCGCCGCTCTGAATTGGGCGTACGCGACGATCGGCCCTGTTAAGGAAGATGTCCTTGTGGCGATGAATATGAAGCGGATGCGTGGGCGCAATCACCGGGGTGGTGGAGGCGGCGGTGGTGGCGGTGGCGGGCCGGTCCGCCACCAGAGCGGCAATGTTCCGCTAAACCGGAACCACGTGTTCGACAGCAGCGGCCCCGACTTGCGTGTCCGCGGGACCGCACAGCAGCTCTTTGAGAAGTATCTTCAGCTCGGCCGCGACGCCACAAGCGGCGGCGACCGGGTTATGGCGGAGAGCTACTTTCAGCACGCCGAGCACTATTTCCGCATCCTGAACGCGATGAACCAGGCCGCGGCCCAGCAGCAGGGCGGTCAGTCGCAGCAACAGAATGGCCAGCGGCGCCAGACTAACGAGCCGCAGGGCGACCAGCCGGACATGGACGAGCAGGACGACGAGTCGCTCCCCGGCTTCGGCGACCAGCCCGGCGGCGATACTCGCGACATCCCGATCAACGCCGCCCCGCCCGAGAGCTAGCAGTAGAGGGCGCTCCGCAGCTCCGCCGCCTCATGCGCCTCGACCAGGCCGCGCCGGAGCAACAGGTCGATCAGCACCAGGTTCACGTTGAATTTGAACTTGTCGGTGTGGCGCACCGTGTCCAGCACGCGAGGCAGCTCCCATAATTCGAAGCTGTCGACTTCCCCGTCGCAGGGTTCCGGCTTGAAAGCAGCGGGCACCGTCAAATCGTAGCAATAAAGCCGATCCCGGCGCAGTCCCTCCAGGCGCTGCATGGCGTATTCGATCACGCCAACCTGCCGGGCCGCGCCTGCCAGCTCCGGTGGCAGTCCAGCCTCCTCCTTCGCCTCCTTCAGCAGGGTCGCATCCGGCGTATGCCCCGCCGGCACGCCGCCAGCGACGAGATGATCGAGCTTGCCGCCATCCAGCGGCCGGTTCGCCGCCCGGCGCCCCACCCACAGCAGCGTCTCACCGCCTTGCACCACCAGCCCGTTGAGATGCACCCCGACCGCCTGGATGCCAAATATCGGCAGCGCACCGCGGTCGATCTGTCCCAGAACCCGGCCATCCCGCTCGCCCCGGACGTCGAATGCCTCGCCGCGCCAGCGGAATGCCTCTTCTGCCGCCAGCGCCTGGCTCATCGGTGCGAGCTGCGCCGATCGCACCCCGACCCCGTCCCCCGCCGCCGTCGCTCCCAATTCCATCAGGCGTTCCGCCAGCCTTGGCTCGAGCCAGCCAGCCGGCTCGCCCTCCACCAGCAGCCTGACCCGGCCGCCAGGCAGCACCGTGTTGTTGCAGGCACGGACGTGGCGCAATAGCTCGGACATAGCCGCCATATAAGCCGAATCTGGCCGCGTGCCTTCCCATCGCGCTTCACAGCCGCCATCTAACTCGGCATGCCTGCCGAACCCAAGCTTGCGACCGCCTCCTCCCGCAACGGCTTCCAGACGGTCCGCACGCTGCTCCCTTATCTCTGGCCCAGCGACGCGCCCAGCGTCCGGGTTCGCGTCATCCTGGCGACGCTCATGCTCGTCGCGGCCAAAATCGCCACGGTCTACATCCCGGTCGTCTACAGCCATGCCGTCGACCTGCTCGCGCCGAAAAACCAAATCCTGACCGTCCCATTCGCCCTGATCGGCGCCTACGCCCTGCTGCGCATCGCCTCCTCCGGCTTCGCCGAGCTGCGCGACGCGGTTTTCGCCGCCGTGCAGCAGCGGACGATCCGCAAGGTCGCGCTGCAGACCTTCGAACACCTGCATCAGCTCAGCCTGCGCTTTCACCTGGACCGGCAGACCGGCGGCCTCTCCCGCGCCATCGAACGCGGCACCAACGGCATCGAGGCCGTGCTTCGGCTAGCCGTCTTCAACATTTTGCCGACCCTGTTCGAAGTGTGCCTGGTCACCGCCATCCTGTGGCGGATGTTCGACTGGCGCTTTGCCCTGGTCACCTTCGGCGCGGTGACCATCTACATCGGCTTTACCTTCTTGTTCACCAACTGGCGGGTAAAATTCCGCCGCACGATGAACGAGATGGACTCCGACGCGCAGACCAAGGCCATCGACTCGCTGCTGAACTACGAGACCGTCAAGTATTTCGGCAACGAAGCGCACGAGACAAGCCGTTTCGATGGCGCCCGCGCGCGCTACGAGCGTGCTGCGGTGCGGAGCCAGGTGACGCTCAACCTGCTCAACATCGGCCAGGCCGTGATCGTCTCCTGCAGCCTCGCCTTCATCATGCTGATGGCCGCCGATGGCGTGCAGGCGGGGACGATGACCGTCGGCAAGTTCGTCCTGGTCAACACCTACCTCATGCAGCTCTATCAGCCGCTGAACTTCCTCGGCTTCGTCTATCGCGAGATCAAGCAAGGGCTGGTCGACATGGAATCCATGTTCCGGCTCATGTCGGTCAACCAGGAAGTCGCCGACCGGCCCGGCGCCCTCGAGTTGCCCGCGCATCCGGCCGATGGCCACACCGGCTCGGTCACCTTCCGTGACGTGCATTTCGGCTACAACCCAAACCGCGAGATCCTCAAGGGCGTCAGCTTCGAAGTGCCGGAGGGCGCCAAGCTCGCCATCGTCGGGCCGACCGGTGCCGGCAAATCGACCATCAGCCGCCTGCTGTTCCGCTTCTACGACGTGAACAGCGGCGCCGTGGAGATCGACGGCGCCGACACCCGCGACTTGACCCAGACCAGCCTGCGCGCCGCCATCGGCGTCGTCCCGCAGGACACCGTGCTGTTCAACGACACCATCGGCTACAACATCGCCTATGGCCGCCCCGGCGCGTCGCAGGCCGA
The DNA here is from genome assembly GCA_965276815.1 of Acetobacteraceae bacterium. Taxonomy (GTDB): domain Bacteria; phylum Pseudomonadota; class Alphaproteobacteria; order Acetobacterales; family Acetobacteraceae; genus JAVVHH01. The sequence continues at coordinate 586,565 of CBDIBE010000010.1, forward strand.
GATCGAGCGTGCCGCCAAGCTCGCTCAGGTGCACGATTTCGTCCTGCGCCTGCCCGAAGGCTACGACACGCGCGTCGGCGAGCGCGGGCTGAAATTGTCCGGCGGCGAGAAGCAGCGTGTCGCCATCGCCCGCACCATCCTCAAAGACCCGCGGATCCTCATCCTCGATGAAGCCACCAGCGCGCTCGACAGCCGCACCGAGCGCGACATCGACGCAGCACTCCGCACCGTCGCCGCCAACCGCACCACCCTGGTGATCGCCCACCGCCTCTCCACCGTGGTGGATGCCGAGGAGATCATCGTCCTGCAGGAGGGCCGCGTCGCCGAACGCGGCACGCATGCCTCGCTGCTGGCGCTTGGCGGGCTCTACGCCCGGATGTGGGCCCTGCAAGCCGACGAACAGGAGCGGGTGCGCGAGACGGAGGTTGCCCTATGATGCACGAAGACCCGCCCGCAGACCTCAGCCATGCCGGCGCCATCGTGGACAAGGCGATCGAATACATGATGGGTCAGCACCTCGACCCGGTCGCCATCGCCTCCGCCCTGCTCGGCGGCTCGCTCGGCCTGTTGGTTCGCACCATGCACGACGACGCGATCGAGCAGGTGCTGCGCAACGCGATCGGCTCAGTCCGCTCAGGCGAACTGCGCGCAGAGTTGGGGAACCGGTAGTCTTCTCGCCACGACCGAGCCGTTTAAGACACTCCCATGTCAGCGGCGCGCTTGACCTTTCCAACCCACCCCGGCATAACCCCCGGCTTATTCGCCGGGGCGCCCATTTCTGCGTCCGCACTCTGAGGAACCTACGATGTCTCGTCGCTGCCAGATCACGGGCAAGGGCGTGCTGACTGGCAACAACGTCAGCCACGCCAACAACAAGTCTCGCCGCCGCTTCCTGCCCAATATGCAGCAGACCTCCATGGTCTCCGACGTGCTCGGCACCACCGTCCGGGTCCGGGTGACGACGCATGCCATCCGCACCATCGAGCACAATGGCGGCCTTGACGCCTTCCTGCTGAGCACGCCCAATCGTGACCTTCCGGAACCGGCGCAGGTCCTGAAGCGCCGCATCCTGCGCTCGCAGGCCAAGCGCGCCGCCGCCGCTTCCGCGTCCTGATCCTCCAGCCGCGCTTGGATGGTCCCACTCGGGCTTAAGCGTCTCGGGCGCCGCGTCAGTCTCCGCTCTCCCTCGCGACTGGCCTCGCTGCTGGTGCGCATGCGCGACGGCCGTTCGATTGCGGTGGAGGAATTTGGTGACCCGGCCAGCCCGACCGTCCTCTACTTCCACGGTTGGCCGGCGTCGCGGCTCGAGCCGGGGCTGATCCCCAACCTGCCGGTCCGGCTGCTGGCGTTCGACCGGCCGGGCTACGGACGCTCCAGCCCGCTTCCAGGCCGCACCCTGCTCGATTGGCCGCGCGACGTGGCCGAGGTCGCCGATCGGCTCGGCCTCGACCAATTCTACCTGATTGGCCTCTCCGGTGGTGGTCCGTTCGCGGCGGCGACGGCGTATGCCTTGCCCGGCCGCGTCCGCGCCCTGTGCCTGATCAGCCCGGTGCCGCCGGCTTCGGCGATCAGCCGCCGGGCGAGCGGCGTCGGCCATCTATTTCGCCTCGGGCGGCATCCCGCCGTCGCCCGCCGGGTCCTGGGCGCGATGCGCCCCCTGCTGCAGCGCAGGATCATCACGCCGCGCACCTTCATCGGCAGCGGCTTACCGGGAGCCGACCGAGAGTGCCTGGCGCCGTCGACCGTTGCCGGGCTGGGCCGGGCCTGGCGCGAAGGCTTGCGGCGGGGCATCCTGGGCGCGGTCTCCGACGCCGAGATCTACGCCGACCCCTGGGGCTTCGACCCAGTCAATATCAAGGTTCCGACCTCGATCTGGATAGGCGCCGATGACTCCCTCATTCCCCGCGAATCGCTCGCGCCGTATGCGGCGATCCCCGGTGCACGCCTGCACGTGGTTCCCGGCGAGGGCCACTATTCCCTCGCGCTGCGCCACGCCGCGCAGATGCTGGGTGAGCTGACCGAAGCCTAAAACCGGAGCGACATTCCGGCGGTCAGGCCCTGCGCATAGAAATCCGTTGTCTGGAACACGCGCGCCGGATACGTCGTGCTGATAGCCGACCCGCCTTGCGCGAAAATCTGCCCCTTTGGCAAATTCCGATCGATCTGGTCGCCGGGCCGCACCACATTGTTGAGGTAGAGGAAATCGTAACCCAGCGTCAGCCGGACTTGTGGCGTCACGTCATAGCCGAGCTTGAGCTGGAACTCAGGGGCCACGGCGAACGCGTTGGATGACCGGCGCCCCGAGTTGTTCGGCTGCGCGAAGATGCCCTGCGCGCCGGAGGACGGCGTGTAGTCCACCGCGTTGAACGACCCGGCCACGTTCAGCTCCTGCACCACGTCACCGATCGCGAGCCGCCCCGTCGCGGTCACCGAAAACGGCCCCCGACCGGCCTGGCCACGCACCCCGATCGTCGGGCCGACGAACTGGTTGCGCGTGCCGAAATGGTCGCTGGCGACCCCGCTCTGCCCGAGGAAGGCGCCTCCGGTGCCGTAGAAATAGTCGGAGAAATCGAAATCCTCGGTGAGATCGAGGTAGCGCAGGCCGGCAAGGGCGCTCACCGACCAATTCGGCGCGCGATACAGTTCATAAACGCCCGTGGCATCCAGCCCCCAGAAGTTCAGCCGGTTGGTGGCAATCACGTTGCCGCCGAGGATGCCCGGAATGAACACCGGCAGCCCGTTCTCCGCCGCCACCGCGTCGCGCGGCACGCCGATGAAGTAGGGAACGGCGTTGTAGAGCGGCACGCGGATGCCGTTGCCGACGAATGGCGTCCCGCCGGTGCCGCCGGTCGCGTAGCCGGCGTTGCGGCTCTCGAGCCCGAAGCCGCTCGCCTCGACGGCCAAGCCGCGGCTTGGGTCGATGGTGTAGCCGAGCGTCAGTCGCCCGCCCGAGAACCCGGCAAAATCCTGCGCATCCTTGCCGCCCACCGCGGGCGATTGCGGCGCGCCGTAGAGGATGGTCGTGTTGGAGTTGATCAGGAAGCCCTGGCTGTTCGCGTTGGGCCCGGTGGAGATCAGCGGCACGGAAAGCGGCGCACCCTTTACCCACCAAAGCAGGTAGTCAAGGTCGCCGTAAATGCGCTGAACTACCGGGGGATCAGCGTCCGAAACCCTGACTTCCTGGGCTCTCGCGGAGTGCAATGCGCAGAACGACAGCAACACACTGCCAAATGTTATATTGCGTATGAGCATTCGCGGCGTCCATTCGTTCGACCCGGGAAAGGAGAATACGATGTTCAGCCACATTACAATCGGCGCCAACGATGTTGCTAGAGCGGCGGCGTTCTACGACGCGTTCCTCGCTCCGTTGGGGATCGTGCGCTTTTTCGAAAAGGGGAGCACCATAGGCTGGCACCGCGAGGGCGAAGCGGGCAGCCTCTATGTCAACCCGCCGTTCGACGGCGCGCCCGCCAATCCCGGCAATGGCTGGATGTGCGCCTTCTACGCGCCGACGCGCGAGGCGGTCATCGAGGCCTACGAAGCCGCCCTCGCCCATGGTGGATCAGATGAAGGCCCGCCCGGCCCGCGCCCGCACTACTCACCGGGGTATTACGGCGCCTATGTCAGGGACCCCGAAGGCAACAAGCTGCACGTGGTGCTTCGCGTCAAGTAAGCCGCTTGCGGAGAAAGACGCGGGCCTGGCCGGGAGCCGTGAAGGGCACCCGGCCAAATTCCTCATAACCGTGGCGAAGGTAAAAACCGGGCGCCTGAAACGTGCTCGTCTCGACCACGGCATGCTCGCAGCCGCGCCGCTTTGCTTCTGCCTCGACGATCTCGAGCAGCTTGCTGCCGAGCGCACCGCCTCGCGCCGAGTTTGGAAGGAACAGCATGTCGAGGAACAGCAAGCCCAGTTCGGTCCGGCCCCAGAGTCCTCCCACGACCTCGCCATCGCCGATCTGCGTTGCCACCGCGGCAATCGGCTGGCGGTCGGCGATCCCCGTCTGCTCGCAATTGTGCCGATAGAGCGCCGCTTCCGCCCGACTCTTGGCCTCCGGCGCTCCCGCTGCACTCAGAGCGACTGCGAGATCCCCGGCATCCGGCTGTTTCACGGTATCTCCTTCGCGGCGCGTCCGGCCGCGTCCCGCAACGCGGTGTCCAGGCTGTGGTCGCAGTGCTCGGGATGGTTCAGCACCTGCGTGCCGCCCTCGTCCGATCCGACCCGTGCTGCCCCGGCAAGTCTGCCGTCGGACCAGCCGGCGAAAAGCCGGGAGCGGCCTAGAGCGACGCGCCTCGTCACGTCCTGCCATTCAAGCATTGTCTGGTCCGCCCACGAGGCAAGGACCTCCTCTACCGATTGCGCGCCGGCGGCATCCAGCTCTCGCACCCCATGCAGCGGTTTGGCATAGCGAAACTCGAGCGTGTTGCCGATATCCGCCAGCGCCCGCGACTTCCCAGCGCGCACGTAGGAATGCCGCTCATAGAAGCGGTGCGCGCGGGTAAACCGCGTGTCGCTCCACAGCACCAACTCGCTCGCCCCCGACGCTGCAGCGTGACGCTCGCCCACCTGCAGCAGCGCCCGGCCCAACCCGGCGCCATGCAGTCGCGGATGCACATAGACCCGGCAAATCTCCCAGGCGCCGTCCGCCAGCGGCGCGGTCGCCACCATGCCATCCACCGGGCCCGCGACCCACAGCGTCCCACCCCGCGCGGCATAATGGCTCGCAAGCGCGCGCAACTCGGGCGCCTCCGCGTCCACATCCAGGATGCAGCCAGGAAACTCGGCCCAGCAGGCTTCGATCAGCGCGATGAAACCGGCCGCGTCGTCGTCGCGGCCGGGCCGTATCAGTGCAGGCCCTCGCAGAATGCGACGATCCGCTCGCCCGCTTCCGCCAGCGCTTCGTCCGCGGTCGCGTAGCTGATGCGCACATAGGGCGACATGCCGAACGCCGATCCCTGCACGACGGCGACGTGCTGCTCCTCAAGCAGCGCGAGGGCGAAATCCTGATCAGTCTCGATCAGCCGGCCCGCCGCCGTCCGTTTGCCCAGGCAGCCCGCGACGTTCGGGAAAACGTAAAACGCGCCGCCGGGCTTGTGGCAGCTGATGCCCGGCGCCCGGTTGAGCGCATCGACCACCATGTCGCGCCGCCGCGCATAGGCCGCGACCATCTTCGGCACCGCGTCCTGCGGCCCATCCAGCGCCGCCGCCGCGGCCGCCTGGCCGACCGTGCTCACCCCGGCGGCGATATGGCCCTGCATCGTCACCATCGCCTTGATCAGATGCCGCGGCCCGGCCGCGAAGCCGACCCGCCAGCCCGTCATCGCATAGGTCTTGGACACGCCGGAAATCGTCAGCACCCGGTCGCGCAGCCGAGGCTCCGCCGCCGCCATCGTCACGTGCGGCACGCCGTCGAACAAGAGGTGCTCGTACATGTCGTCCGCCATCACCCAAACATGCGGATGGCGGAGGAGCACCGCGGCCAGCGCCCGCAAATCCGCGGCGCTCGCCGCCGTCCCGGTCGGGTTGTTCGGGAAATTCAGCACCAGCCACTTCGTCCGCGGCGTGATCGCCGTCTCGAGGTCCTCCGGGCGCAGCTTGAACCCGTTATTCTGCGGGCAGTTGACCACCACCGGCTCGCCGCCGACCACCTTGGTCATCAGCGGATACGCGCCCCAATACGGCGCCGGCACGATCACCTCGTCGCCTGGGTCGACCGTCGCCATCAGCGCGTTGAAGATCGTCTGCTTGCCGCCATTCGAGACGCAAATTTCGTCCAGCGTGAACTCCAGCCCGCTATCGCGCTGGAACTTGCGCTGGATCGCCTGCTTCAGCGCCGGCACCCCATCCTGCGGCGGATATTTGGTCTCGCCGCGCAGCGCCGCCTGATAGCCGGCCTCGATCGCATGCCTTGGACTGTCGAAATTTGGCTCGCCGATCGTCAGCGCGATCACCTTGATCCCCTCGGCGCGCATTGCCCGCGCCTTCATGGTCATCGCGACCGTGGCCGCCACCGGAACTCGACCGAGCCGGTCCGCGAGCCGGGGCGCCTCGACCTCGGCCAATTAATGCAAGCCCGCGCAGAAGCGCTGGATTCGGGTGCAGGCCTCGCGCAAGCTCTCCGTGTCGGTGGCGTAGGAGATCCGGAAATGCCCCGGATACATGAACGCGGCTCCATGCACCGCCGCGACCCCTTCCTCCTCGAGTAGCGCCAGCACGAAGCTCTCATCGTCCTTGATCGCCGCGCCGCCTTGGGTGGTCTTGCCGATGCAGCCATGCACGCTCGGGAACACGTAGAACGCCCCTTCCGGCGAGTGGCAATGCACGCCCGGTGACGCGTTCAGCATCGAAACCACCAAATCCCGGCGTTCCTTGTAGGTGGCCACCATCGCATCGATGGAATCCTGCGGACCGTTCAACGCTTCGACCGCCGCGGCCTGGCTGACGCTGCTGGTATTCGACGTGCTCTGCGACTGCAGCTTGTCCATCGCCTTGATCAGCTGGACGGGCGCGCCGGCGAACCCGATGCGCCAACCCGTCATCGCATAGGCCTTGCTGCACCCGTTCATGGTCACGGTCCGCTCGCGCAGACGCGGCTCGACCTGCACGATGGTGGCCGGCTGGAACCCGTCATAGGTCAGCTTCTCGTAGATATCGTCCGTCATGATCCAGATTTCGGGATGCCGCAACAGCACGTCGCAGATCGCCCGCAGGTCCTCGGCCGAATAGGCCGCGCCGGTCGGGTTGCAGGGCGAGTTCAGGAAGAACCATTTGGTCTTCGGCGTGATCGCCGCCTCGAGGTCCTCGGGCCTAAGCTTGAAGCCGTTGTTCTGTCCGCACGGCACGAACACCGGCGTGCCGTCGGCGAGCGCGACGATGTCCGGGTAGCTAACCCAGCACGGTGTCGGAATGATCGCCTCGTCGCCCTTGTCGAGCGTGGCGACCATGGCGTTGAAGATCACCTGCTTGCCGCCGGTCGAGATGATGATCTCCTCCGGCTTGTAGTCGATCCCGTGGTCCCGCTTGAACTTGGCAGCCACCGCTTTGCGCAGTTCGGGCGTGCCGGCGACGTCGGTGTATTTGGTCTCGCCCGCCTCGATGGCGCGGATCGCCGCGTCCTTGACGTTGCGCGGCGTATCGAAATCCGGCTCGCCCGCGGCAAGGCTGATCACGTCGCGCCCCTGCGCCTTGAGCACGCGGGCTTTGGTGGCGATGGCAATCGTTTGGCTCGGGCTGATCCGGTCCAAACGTTCGGCGGTGAGCTGCATAAATTCTCGTCCAGAAAACGGCGCGTAAACTAGGCTCGCTCCAGCCGCCGCACAACTTCTCTTTGTTGCAGCAGCCATGCGCTGCCGAGTGCCACCGACACGATCAACAGGATCACGGTCGCCAGCGCGTTCAGCTCGGGGGTCACGCCGAGGCGCAGCGCCGAGAACACGACCATCGGCAGCGTGCTGGCGCCGGGTCCCGAGGTGAAGGTGGCGACCACCAGATCGTCGAGCGACAGCGTGAACGCCAGCAGCCAGCCCGAGAGCAGCGCCGGGCCCAGCAGCGGCAGCGTGATCAGCGCGAACGCCTTGGCCGGCGAGGCGCCGAGATCCATCGCCGCGTCCTCGAGCTCGGTCCCCGCATCGGCCAACCGGGCTTCGACTACCACGGCCACGTAGGACAGGCTGACCGAGACGTGGGCGAGGGTGATGGTCAGCGCCCCGCGTCCCGCCGGCCAGCCGAATGTCTGTTCCATCTGCACGAACAGCAGCAGCAACGAGAGGCCGACCAGAACGTCCGGCAGCACCAGCCGCGCCGAAATGAGGCTCACGAACGCGGCGCGGCCGCCGAACCGCCCGAACCGCGCCAGTGCGTAGCCCGCCAGCGTGCCCAAGACCGTCGCCCCCGTCGCGGAAAGCGCCGCGATCCGCAGCGACAGCAAGGCGGCCTGGATCAGTTGGTCATCCTGCCACAGCACCCCGTACCAGTGCAGCGAGAAGCCGGTGATCACCGTTGTCAGCCGGTTCGGGTTGAAGCTCGTCGCCACCAGCAGCACGATCGGCACGTAGAGGAACGCGTAGCCGAGCAGCAGGCAGGCGTTGAGGAACCAGCCCCGCCTCATTCTCTGACCCGCAGCAGCACCATCGGGATCAGCAGGATGAGCAGCATCGCGTTGGCGAGTGCCGACGCCATCGGCCAGTCGCGATTCGCGAAAAACTCATTCCACAGCGCCCGCCCGATCGTTTGCGCGCTAGGGCCGCCGAGCAGCTCGGGGATCACGTATTCGCCCACCGCCGGAATGAATACCAGCGCGATGCCTGCCGCCACGCCGGGCAGCGAGAGCGGCAGGGTGACGGTGCGGAAAATCGTCCACGGCGTCGCCCCGAGATCGGCTGCGGCTTCCTCCAGCGCCGGGTCGCGTCGCGAGAGCCTCGCGTAGAGCGGCAGGATCATGAACGGCACGTATGCGTAGGTGATGCCGACGTACATGGCGAAATTGGTGTAGAGCAGCTTGAGCGGTGGCAGTCCGACAGTCTGCAGGAGCAGGTTGATCCAGCCCTCGTCGCGCAATAGGCCGATCCACGCAGTGATCCGCAACAGAAACCCAGTCCAGAACGGCAGCATCACGAGTAGCAGCAAGCCGGACCGCCACCGCTCCGGCGCCCGCGCGATCGCCAGCGCCATTGGATAGCCGATCAGCAGGCAGGCGATGCAGGAAACGCCGGCGACGATGAGGCTTTTCAGCCCGGCATCGAGATAATAATTGTCGGCGGTGAGAGTCGCGTAATTCGAGGGATCCGGGTTCTGCAGCAGGGGCGTGAACGGCGGCACCCCCTCCACCGAGGTCGAGAACGACAGCGCCGCCACGATCGCAATGGGTGCGACGACAAAAATGACCAGCCATGTCCAGACCGGGAGGAGAACGATCGTGCGGTTCATTGCGATAGCAGCACGCAAGCCTCCGCCGGCCAAGAAACCATCACCGCGGTCCCCGGCGGCAGCAGTCCGGCGCCCACGCCCCGGCCCAGCGGCTCCGTCACCTGTAGCGTGCCACCGCCGGGCAGGCGGACCGTGTAGTCGGCGGAGTCGCCGAGATACGTGCTCTCCGCCACCGTGCCGCAGGCCCGGTTGACGCCCGCTTCGCCGCCGCGCTCGATCCGCAGCCGTTCGGGCCGCATCGCCACCCAGACCGCGCCCGGCGGCGCCGGCTCGGCCAGTTCAGCCGGTCCAATCCCTTTCAATTCCAAGAGCGCCGGCGGGCCAGCCGCCCGCACGATCGCAGGAACCACATTGTCATTGCCCATGAACCCGGCGACGAACCGGCTCGCCGGCCGCTCATACAATTCTGCCGGTGTCCCCACTTGCGCCAGACGGCCCTGGTTCAGCAGGCCGATCCGCGTCGCCATGGTCAGCGCCTCGTCCTGGTCGTGCGTCACCAGCACGAACGTCGTGCCGGTCTGCCGCTGCACCCGCAACAATTCCCGCCGCGTCTGCTCGCGTAAGCCGCGGTCGAGCGCCGACATCGGCTCATCCAACAGCAGCAATTGCGGGCGCGGCGCCAGCGCCCGCGCCAAGGCCACGCGCTGCCGCTGACCGCCCGAGAGCGCATCCGGCTTGCGCGCCGCGTACTCGCCCATGCGTACCAGGTCCAGCAATCCGGCCACCCGCGTCCGGATCTCGGGCCGCGCCACACCCTGCCGCCGCAGCCCGAACCCGATATTCTCCGCCACCGTCAGGTGCGGGAACAGCGCGTAGGATTGAAATGTCGTGTTCACCGGCCGCCGGTGCGGCGGCAGCCGGGTGATGTCCTGGCCGTTGAGCACAATCTGCCCGGCGCTCGGCTGGATGAACCCGCCGAGCGCCCGCAGCAGCGTCGTCTTGCCAGAACCCGAGCCGCCCAGCAGGACGAACATGTCGCCGCTGCCGATCTGCAAATCCAACCGGTCGAGTGCCATTACTGGCCCGTAGCTGACGGTCAGCCCGGCAATCTCGACCGCGGCCAAACCTTCAGGAACCGGCCTTGAACCGCGCCCACATCCGCGTCCGCTCCCGCTCGGCCGCCTGGCTGGGCGCCTTCGAGGTGAATGCGTTCGACAGCATCGAGGCCGGCGGGAACACGTTCGGATTGTCCTTGATGTCCGCCTGGACCATCGGCAAGCTCGCCGGGACGGCATTCGGGTAGCGCACCGTGTTGGTGATCGCCGCCATCACCTCGGGCTGCATGAGGAAGTTGATGAACTGCATCGCATAGTCCGCGTGCGGCGCATCCTTCGGCACGGCCAGCATGTCGAACCAGAGCTCGGTGAACTCTTTCGGCAGGATATAGTCGACCTTCGCCTGCTTGGCCTCCTGGGCGCGGGCGGCTGCCTGGACCACGTCGCCGGAATAGTCCATCGCGAGGCAAATCTGCCCGCTCGCCAGCATCTCGAGTGCGCCGCCGGAGGCAAAGGTGCGGATATACGGGCGGATCGACATCAACACTTTCTCGACCGCGGCGAGATCATTCGGATCGTCGCTGTTCGGGTCGCGGCCGAGGTATTTCAAGACGCTCGGGATGGTGTCGATCGCGCTGTCCATCAACACGATGCCGCAGGGCGCCAGCAGCTTGGCGTTCTCCGGCTTGAGCAGCAGGTCCCAGCTATCCATCGGTGCATCAGGCGCCAGCGCCTTGATCTTGTCCGGAATCGCCCCGAGCCCGATCGTACCCCAGAGGTAGATCGCGCCGTATTTGTTGCCGGGATCGCTGGAAGCGACCTTCGCCATCAGCGCCGGGTCGAGGTTTTTAAGGTTGGGGATCTTCGACTTGTCGAGCGGCATCAGCGCGCCCGCCTTGATCAGCCGCGCGAAGGTCGGCTCGCTCGTCGGCACGATGATGTCGTAGCCCGAGTGCCCGGCGAGCATCTTGCCCTCCAGCGTCTCCAGGCTGTCGTACATGTCGTATTGGACCTTGATGCCGGTCTCGGCGGTGAACCGCTCGAGCACCTTGGGATCGATGTAGTCCGTCCAGTTGTAGACGTTGAGCACCTTCTCCTGCGCTTGGGCCTGTACGGCCAAGCCGAGGATCAAAGCCGTCAGCAGATGTCGGACCCATCTCATCGCGGTTTTCCTCACTTACACCGGCCCGCCTTCTACCGACGGCGGACGTTGATTAAAAGCAGGCTTTCATGGAACCGGGAATCATGATGCGTATTCTGCTCGCCTGCTGTTTTTCAGTCCTGCTGGCGATGCCGGCCGCAGCCCAGAATCACCTGGGCAATCACCCAGGCACGATCACCACCCACGCGACCGAACGCACCCGGCTGCCGAACACGGTTGCGGACGTGACGCTCGGCATCGAGGCGCGCGCGACCAACGTGGCCTCGGTGCACAAAGCGCTGTCGGACGGCGCCGCGCCGCTGCTGGCCTATCTGCGCGGCGCCGGGGTCGATCGGCTGGGGACCGACCAGGTCACGATCACGCCCGAGACCAATCCGAACCAGACAGACCGCATCGCCGGCTACACCGGACGGATGCAGGTTTCTTTCCGCGTGGCGGCCGACAAGCTCGGGGACGTGCTGGGTGGCGCGATGGGCAAGGGCGTCAACACGATCGACAGCACCCAACTGCTGCCGCGCGAGTCGGAGGTGGCGGCGACACGGCAGGAGCTCGCGGCCAAGGCGGTCAAGACGGCGCTCGCGCAGGCGCGCGTGGTCGCCGAGGCTGCGGGGCGGCGGCTCGGTGCGGTTCAGCAGATCCTGGTCGATCCAGGCCTGGGGCTGGTGCCGCGTCCCATGCCGATGATGACGATGCGGATGGCCGAGGCCGCCCCGATCTCGACCGAGGCCGGGGGCTCGGACGTTGCCGCGACCGTTTCCGTCATCGTGGATCTGATCGAGCCCTGACGAGTACCTCTTCCGGCGTGGCGCCGCCTTGCCGCAGCGAGCGCACCGTTACGGCCCCGTCGCGCTTTGCGAGCCGGCGGCCCTGCGCGTCCAGCAATAAGGGGTGGTGCGCGTAGCGCGGCTCGGGCCAGCCGAACAGGGTCTGCAGCAAGCGGTGCAGGCTCGTGGCGGCGCGCAGGTCCGCCGCGCGCGTCACCAGCGTGACCCCTTGCAGCGTGTCGTCATGGGTCACGCAGAGATGGTAGCTGGCCGGCGCGTCCTTGCGCGCGAGCACCGGGTCGCCGAACGCCTCGGGATGGCACGGCAGCCGGCCTTCGCCTTCCCCCTCCCAAGTCAATGACCCGGTCCGCCGCAGCGCCGCCGCCATGTCCAGCCGCAACGCATGAGGCTCGGCCCGCGCCAGGCGCTCGGCGACGAGCGAGCGGGGGAGGGAGCGGCAGGTTCCCGGATAGACCGGCCCATCTGGCCCATGCGGCGCCGTGGCCGAGGCGGCGATGTCGGCGCGGGTGCAGAAACACGGGTAGAGCAGGCCCATCCCGTCCAGCGCGTCCACTGCTGCCCGGTATTCCGGCAAGTGCTCCGACTGGATGCGGACCTCGCCGTCCCAGTCTAGTCCCAGCCAGGCCAAGTCCTCGAAGATGGCGGCGGCGTATTCGGGGCGGCAGCGGCCCGGGTCGATGTCCTCGAGCCGCAGCAGGAAACGCCCGCCCGCCTCGCGCGCCCGCCGCCAGGCGAACAGCGCCGCATTGGCGTGGCCAAGATGCAGATATCCTGTAGGACTGGGGGCGAAACGCGTGGTGAAGGACAGCATGGACCCGCTTAACCTCTTGCGGACAGGCCCGGCCAGCAAGGGCCAGGTGCGGCAACTCGTCGTGCTCTGCCATGGCGTGGGCGCCGACGCGCATGACCTGATCGACGTCGCCGCTGCCTGGCAGCACGCGCTGCCGGACGCACGCTTCGTCGCCCCCGATGCCCCGGAACCCTATGACGGCGCGCCTTTCGGGCGGCAATGGTTCAGCCTGGCCGACCGCGCGCCGGCCGTCCTGGAAGCCGGCGCGCAGCGTGCGGCGCCGCGCCTGCTCGCCACGGTCGACGCCGAGTTGGCGAGCCTGGGCCTGCCGCAAGATGCGGTCGTGCTGATGGGGTTCAGCCAGGGCGCGATGATGGTGCTGTATGCCGGGCTGCGCCGCAGGCCGCCGCCGCGCGCGATCCTCGCCTATTCCGGCGCGCTGCTGGACTCGCCGGGTCTCGAACGGGAGATCGCCGGGCGCCCGCCGGTGTTGCTGGTCCATGGCGAAGCGGATGATGTGGTCCCGTTCGCCCGTGGCCAGGCCACGGAGAGGCGGCTGCGCGCGCTCGGGCTGAACGTGCAGACGCTGTGGCGGCCGGGTCTCGGCCACGGGATCGACGAGGTCGGTTTGGCGGAGGGAGCGCTGTTCCTGCAGCGCGCCTTTGCTGAATGACTGCAATATGACAAATCTTTGCGCCGCTTGCCGGGGCTAAGCCGGGATGTCATAAGGCTTGCGCTATGGCGGCGCACAACATCTTGCGATTCGTCCCGGTATTTGGCCCGCAGCGTTCATGCCTCCTGCGAGAAGGAACGCGTTTTGCCTGACGGCGGCCTGCATTTTCCTGCGTTGGTCTTGAACGCCGACTTCCGGCCACTGTCCTATTTTCCGCTTTCCGTCTGGTGTTGGCAGGATGCTGTCAAGGCGGTGTTTCTCGACCGGGTCTCCGTGCTGAGCGAATACGACGACGAGGTGCATTCGCCCAGCATGGCGATGCGCTTGCCCAGCGTCATCGCGCTGAAGGATTACATCCCCGCCGCGCGCAAGCCCGCCTTCACTCGCTTTAACGTGTTCCTGCGCGACGCTTTCAGTTGCCAATACTGCGCCGAGCGCTACCCGACGCATGACTTGACCTTCGACCACGTGATCCCGCGCAGCCGCGGCGGGCGCACGACGTGGGAGAACGTCGTCACCGCCTGCGGCGACTGCAATTTGCGCAAGGGCAACAAGCTGCCGCGCGAGTGCCATATGCACCCACGCCTGCGGCCGGAGCAACCGTCTACGTGGGAATTGCAGGAGAACGGCAGGGCGTTCCCGCCAAACTACCTGCACGAAAGCTGGCGCGACTACCTCTACTGGGACAGCGAGCTGGAGAACTAGACCGCGATCGTCCTGACCGGAATCGGTCAGGACGTGAATCGCTGTCTCAAATAAAGCTAGACCTTTATCGGCCCGACCACAGTCAGGCCGATAAAGGTCTAGGTCCAGACGGGCGTGCGCTTCTCCAGGAATGCGTCGATCCCTTCGGCCGCATCGCGTTCGCGCATGTTACGGACCATCACATCGGCCGTATAGGCGTAGGCGTCGGCCAGCGTCATCTCGGCCTGCCGATAGAAAGCCGGCTTGCCGAGTGCCACGACGGCCGGGCTCTTGCTGGCGATCTGCCGGGCCAGCGCCCCAACCGCTTCGTCCAGCGTGGCCTCCGGCACGGCCCGGTTGATCAGCCCGAGATGGACGGCCTGCTCCGCCGAGATCAATTCGCCGGTCAGCAGCATCTGCATTGCCGCCTTGCGCCCGACGGCGCGCGAGAGGGCGACCATCGGCGTCGAGCAGAACAGGCCGATATTGACGCCCGGCGTCGCGAACCGCGCCGTGTCGGCAGCGATCGCCAGGTCGCAGGTCGCGACGAGCTGGCAGCCCGCCGCGGTCGCCACCCCGTGCACGCGGGCGATCACCGGCATGCGCAGCGTCGTGATCGCCTGCATCAGCCGGCTGCATTGCGCGAATAGGAGCTCATGCGTTGCCCCGTCCGCTCCACGCACTTCGCGCAAATCGTGCCCGGCGCAGAACGCCGGCCCAGCGCCGGCGATCACCACCGCCTTGACCGCATCGTCCCGCGCAATCGTTGCGAGCGCCTCCTCCATCGCCGTCATCAGCGCCATCGACAGCGCGTTGCGCGCCCCAGGCCGGTTCATGGTCAGCCAAGCCACGCCATCGTCGTCTCGGCGCAGGAGCAGGCTTTCGTGGCTCGACATGTTGCTTCCCGAGGTAGACCTTCTAGACCGCGATCGTCCTGACCGGAATCGGTCAGGACGTGAATCGCTGTCTCAAATAAAGCCTTTATCGGCCCGACCACAGTCAGGCCGATAAAGGTCTAGCCATCAAGAGTAGGCTGTTGCGCCTGAAGTTTGGAGGCCAGGGATGATCATGCCAGGCTACGTGCAGACGATGGCAGCCTACAATGCGGAGATGAACCGCCGGCTCTACGCCGCCGCGGACCGGCTAACAGATGCCGAGCGCCGGGCCGAGCGCGGCGCGTTCTGGGGCTCGATCCACGGCACGTTCAGCCACCTGCTTTGGGCCGACCGGATGTGGATGTCGCGCTTCGATGGCTGGGAGACGCCGCCCGTTACCGGCAAGCAGAGTGCGGCGTGGATAGAGGATTATGCCGCGTTGAAGGCGGCGCGGGTGCAGGACGACGCGAAACTGCAGGACTGGGCCGGCCGGCTCACCCCCGAATGGCTGATGGGCGACCTGAGCTGGTATAGCGGCATCTCACAGGAGGAACGGACGGCCAAGGTTGCCCTGTTGGTCATGCACCTCTTCAATCACCAGACCCACCACCGGGGCCAGGCGCATGCTCTGCTCACCGCTGCCGGCGAGAAGACGGGCGATACGGACCTGCCCTGGATTTTGCCCGCTAGTTGAGAAAACCCTCCAGCCGGGCCAGCACCTCGTCCGGCGCCTCCTCGGCCAGATAGTGGCCGCTGTTCACCGGGAAGCCCTGGACCTCCTCGGTGCAGTATTCCCGCCAGAGCGCGACCGGATCATACCAGCCGCCAATCTTGCCCTTGGCGCCCCACATCACGAGCATCTTGCAGCGCACCTTGCGGCCCTCGGCGCGGCTGATCCGGTCGTTTTCGAGATCGATCGTCGCCGCGGCCCGGTAGTCCTCGCACATGCCGGCGATCATCTCCGGGTCGTGCGCGGCGCGCAGGTAGTCCTCGAGCGCCTCCTGCCGGAAGAAGCCCGGCGGCTTCGGTTCGCGCGAGGTCTGCGCGCGAAACCAGGTCTCCGGCGCCGCATTGATCAGCTCCTCGGGGAACGGATGCGGCTGCGCGAACCAGAACCAATGATAGTAGCCCAGCGCGAAGGCCATGTCCGTCCGCTCGAAATGCTCGATCGTCGGCACGATGTCGAGCACCGCCAGCCGCTCGACCCGGTCCGGATTGTCGATTGCGAGCCGGTGCGCCACGCGCGCGCCGCGGTCGTGGCTGACGACCTGAAACCGGTCATGGCCCAGCCCCGTCATCAGCTCCGCCATGTCGCGCGCCATGCTGGACTTGGCGTACGGTGCGTGATCCGGCGTCGGCGCCGGCTTGAAGCTGCCGCCGTATCCGCGCAGATCGGGCGCCACCACAGTGTAGCGCTTCGCCAGCGCCGGGGCGATTGCGTGCCACATTGCGTGCGTCTGCGGATTGCCGTGCAGCATCAGCAGCGGTGGGCCGGAGCCGCCAATGCGCAACCGCAGCTCGCCGTCCTTGACCCGGCGCGTGGTCAGCTCAAACCCGTCGAAGAATGTCGTCATTTGTCCCAGCTACCGTTCGCCTATGTCACCAGTATGGCGCTCAATGGCCCGCCATGTCGCGCCACTCCGCTTCGGTGAGCGTCCGTACGCCAAGTTCCGCCGCGCGCTTGGCCTTCGAACCGGCATCCGCGCCGAGCACGACGAAATCCGTCCGCTTGCTGACGCTGTCCGTCACCCTGGCGCCGAGCGCCTCGGCGCGGGCCTTGGCTTCCGGCCGGGTCATGGTCTCGAGCGTGCCGGTAAACACCACGATCTTGCCGGCCAACGCGGCGTCCGCCGCTTCGGGTGTGGCGGCGTCCTCGATGGTGAGTTCCTTCGTCAGAGCATCGAGCACTGCCAAATTGCGCGGCTCGGCGAAAAAGTCGGCAAGCTCCTCGGCCAGTGCCGGGCCGACGCCCAGAATGCTGCCGAGCGCCGAGCGCGCCTCGCTGCCCACTTCGGTCGCCGCCAGCATCTGCGCCTGCCAGTTCTCGTAACCGCCGTAATGCCGTTCCAGCAGGCGCGCGTTCGTCTCGCCGACCCGGCGGATGCCGAGCGCGTAGATGAACCGCTCCAGTGATATGATCCGCCGCGCCTCGATCGCGCGCATCAAGTTCTGCACCGAGCGCTGTTTCCAGCCCTCGCGCTCCATCAGCTCGGCCTCGTGCTCGCGCAGATGGAAGATATCGACGGGGCCGTGCAGCCAGCCGAGGGCGACGAACTCCTCGATCGTCTTCCAGCCCAGCCCCTCGATGTCGAACGCGGCGCGCGAGACGAAATGCCGTAATCTTTCCAATGTCTGCGCCGGACAGATCAGGCCACCCGTGCAGCGCCGCACCACCTCGCCCTCCGGCCGCACGGCGAGGCTGCCGCAGGCCGGGCAATGGTCGGGGAACACGTAGGGCTCGGGGCCGCGCGACTGGTCCGGCACGAAGCCGAGGATCTGCGGGATCACGTCGCCCGCGCGCTGGATCATGACCGTGTCGCCCACGCGGATGTCCTTGCGGGCGATCTCGTCCTCGTTGTGCAGCGTGGCTCGGGTCACCATGACGCCGCCGACGTTTACCGCCTGTAGCCAGGCCACTGGCGTCAGCGCGCCGGTGCGGCCGACCTGGATATGGATCGCTTCCAGAAGGGTTGTCGCCTGCTCGGCGGGGAACTTCCAGGCGATCGCCCAACGCGGCGCACGGCCGACAAAGCCGAGGCGGCGCTGCAGGGCCAGATCGTCGATCTTGTAGACGACGCCGTCGATGTCGTAGTCGAGCCCGGCCCGTTGCGCCGCCATGTCGGCCTGGAACGCGGCGGCCGCCTCTGTTGTCTCGACCCGGCGCCACAACGGATTGACCTGGAACCCCCATTCGGCAAGGCGGTGTAAATACCCGGAGTGGGTTTCCGCCGGCGCCTCGCTCGCGTCGCCCATGGCGTAGGCGAACAGGGAGAGCGGGCGGAGCGCGGTCTGCGCCGGGTCGATCTGCCGCAGCGATCCGGCGGCGGCGTTGCGCGGATTGGCATAGAGCCGCAACCCGGCCGCCTCCTGGGCCGCGTTCAGCGCCATGAAATCGTGCTTGCGCAGGAACACCTCGCCGCGGATTTCGATCAGTGCCGGCGCGTGGCCGCGCAGGCGCTGCGGCACCTCCTTGATGGTGCGCAGATTGGCGGTGACGTCCTCGCCCTCCGCGCCGTCGCCGCGGGTGGCGCCGCGGACCAGTTCGCCTTTCTCGTAGAGCAGGTTGATCGAGAGCCCGTCGATCTTGGCTTCGGCCACCAGCCGGAGCGGCGCATCTGCTGGCAGCCCGAGGAACCGCCGGACGCGGGTGCCGAACTCGGCGAAATCCTCGGGACCGAAGGCGTTGTCGAGTGACAGCATCGGCACGCGATGCCGGACCTTGCCAAAGCCGCTGGCCGGCGGGGCGCCGACGCGGTGGCTTGGGCTATCGGCGCGCACCAGCTGTGGAAAGCGGGTTTCGAGCTCGGCGTTGCGGCGGCGCAACGCGTCGTATTCCGCGTCGGTGATCTCCGGCGCGTCCTGCTCGTGATAGGCGCGGTCGGCCCTAGCGATCTCGGCGGCGAGGCGCTCGAGTTCCGCCGCGGCCTCCGCCTCGGCCGCCGGGTTCTTACTCGCCTTCGGCACGCAGCACGCGCAGATCGCACCCCTCATCGGCCTGCAAGACCTGGTCGGCGATGATGCGGTCCCAGCCGCGCTTGGGCACCGCCGGCTTCTGCCACGTCTCGCGGCGGCGCTCCAACTCGTCCTCCGCCACAAGCAGCTCGATCCGCCGGTCGCGCACGGAAAGCCGGATCCGGTCGCCGGTCTCGCATAGGGCGAGCGGCCCGCCCGCGGCAGCCTCGGGCGTGACATGCAGGACGATGGTGCCGAAGGCGGTGCCCGACATGCGGCAGTCGCTGATGCGGATCATGTCCTTGACCCCGGCGCGGCCGAGCTTGGTGGGGATCGGCAGATACCCCGCCTCGGGCATGCCGGCGGGGGTGAGCGGGCCGGCGTTCTTCATGACCAGGATGTCGCCCTCGGCGACGTCGAGCGCCGGGTCGTCGATGCGGGCGGCGAGGTCGGCCGGGCCGTCGAACACCATGCAGCGCGCCTCGGTCTCGAACAGGGCAGGGGTCGCGGCACTCCGCTTGAGGATGGCGCCGCGCGGGGCGAGGCTGCCGAACAGCGCCACCAGCCCGCCCACCGGGCTGACCGGCTCATCGCGGGTCCGAATGTAGCGCCGGTCGACGAAGGCGGGTTCGGCCAGCCGGTCGCCCAGTTTGGCGCCGGTCACGTCGATGACGTCGTGGTGCAGCAGGTCGCGCAGCTCCCATAGCAGCGCCGGCATGCCGCCCGCGGCGTGGAAGTCCTCCATGTAGCCTTCGCCCGTGGGCTTGAGATCGACCAGCACCGGCGTCGTGTCGGAAAGCGTGTTGACCCGATGCAGATCGATCTTGATCCCGCGCCGCCCGGCGATCGCGGTCAGATGGATCATGGCGTTCGTGCTGCCGCCCAGCGCCAACAGCACGCGCAGCGCGTTCTCCACCGAGTGCTCGGTGATGAGCTGCGACGGGCGGATCGGGTTCTCGACGAAGCGCATCGCCAGCGTGCCGGCATCCTCGGCGGCCCTGAGCCGGTCCGCATGGACGGCGGGGATGCTCGCGTGACCCGGCGGCATGAAGCCGAGCGCCTCGGCGATGCAGGCCATGGTGCTGGCGGTCCCCATCACGCCGCACGTCCCGGCCGTGCTGGCCAGCCGGTTCTCGATCTCGCCCATCCGCTCCGCGGTGACCCGGCCAGCGCGATACGCCGCCCAATAACGCCGGCAATCCGTGCAGGCGGCCAGGCGCTCGCCCTGATACGGCGAGGCGAGCATCGGCCCGGTCACCAGCTGGATGGAAGGGATGTCCGACGAAGCCGCGGCCATGAGTTGCGCCGGCACCGTCTTGTCGCAGCCGCCGATCAGCACCGCCGCGTCCATCGGCTGCGCCGTCAGCATGGCCTCGGTGTCGAGTGCGGCCAGGTTGCGGTAATGCATGCTGGTCGGGAACAGGCTGGGCTCACACAGGCTCACGGTCGGGAACGGCATTGGCAGGCCGCCGGCGGCCAGCACGCCGCGCTTGACCGCGTCCACGAGTTCAGGCGCGGTGCGGTGGCAGTTGTTGTAAGCCGAGCCGGTGTCGACGACGCCGATCACCGGCTTGTCGAGCATCGCCTGCGAATAACCCATGCTCTTGTAGAAGGAGCGGCGCAGATAGGCGGCGAATTCGGGGTCGCCATAGCCGGGGGCGCTGCGGGCGATGCCGCGCTTGGGTGCTTCGTTCATGTAGCGAGCTTAGCGCACCGGGCCAATCTGTCATCATCCGCGCAGGCGGATGATCCACGCCGTTCTTGCTTGGATGGACCGAAGGCGTGGATCGTGTCCGCCTGCGCGGGCCATGACGGAGGACTATGTGGTAATACTTTACCACCTCAGAACCCCTTGACGCGGCATGGGTATCGGCGCATATGCGCCACTTCTGCCGAATTGGGACACTTCCATGAAGACCACGCTCTCGCTCAAGCCGCGCGAGGTGAGCAAGGCTTGGACGCTGATCGATGCCGATGGGCTCGTGCTCGGCCGCCTCGCGTCGCTCATCGCCATGCGCCTGCGCGGCAAGCACAAGCCGCAATTCACGCCGCACGTCGATTGCGGCGACAACATCGTCGTCGTCAATGCCGAGAAGGTGCGGGTGACCGGCAACAAGGCCGAGCAGTCGGTCTTTTATTATCACACCGGCTATCCCGGTGGCATCAAGGGCCGCTCGATCCGCCAGCGGCTGGAGAGTGCGCATCCCGAACGCGTCATCGAGAAGGCGGTCGAGCGGATGATTACTCGCGGCCCGCTGCAGCGCCAGCAGATGCGCCACCTGCACGTCTATAAGGGCACCGAGCACCCGCACGCCGGCCAGCAGCCGGTATCGCTCGACGTCGCCGCCCTGAATCCCAAGAATAAGAGGGTCTGAGCATGTCGGACTTCGAACCAAGCCGCACCCTCGCCGACCTGAAAGATCTCGCAATCGCGTCCGCCGTGCCGACGGCCGCAGCGCAGGAGGCAGGGCCGAAGCGCGAGCCCAAGCGCGACGCGCTGGGCCGCAGCTACGCCACCGGCCGGCGCAAGAACGCGATCGCCCGCGTATGGGTCAAGCAGGGCAAGGGCGAGATCACCGTTAACGGCAAGCGTGTCGGCGCCTATTTCGCCCGGCCAGTGCTGCGCATGCTGATCACGCAGCCCTTCCTGGTCACCGACCGTTACAACCAGTTCGACGTCATGTGCACCTGCAATGGCGGCGGTCTTTCCGGCCAGGCCGGCGCGGTGCGGCTTGGAATCAGCCGGGCGCTGACCAATTATGAGCCGGAATTGCGGCCCGTGCTGAAGCTGGCCGGGTTCCTGACCCGCGATTCCCGAGTGGTCGAGCGTAAGAAATACGGCAAGGCCAAGGCCCGCCGCAGCTTCCAGTTCAGCAAGCGGTAACCGGTCGTTACACACCTGCATGGCAGAGGGGTGGTCCGCGCTGGGCCGCCCCTCTTGCGTTGAGGGGGCTCGACGTCCGAGCATCTGTTCTGGAGGGCCGAATGACTGCAACCGTGTTCATCGATGGCGAAGCTGGCACCACTGGCCTGGGAATCCGCGAGCGCCTCGCGGCTCTGCCCGAGGTGACGGTCCGCAGCATCGACCCGGCCCGCCGCAAGGACCCAGCGGCACGCCGGGCCATGATGGAGGAGGTCGATCTCGTTGTGCTCTGCCTGCCGGATGCGGCGGCGCGCGAGAGTGCGGCGCTGGTGGCGAGCCTGGATCGCAAGCCGAAGCTGCTCGACGCGAGCACGGCGCATCGCTGCGACCCCGATTGGGTTTATGGGTTTGCCGAGCTCGAGCCGGGCCAGACGAAGCTGATCGCCCATGCCGACCGGGTCGCCAATCCCGGCTGCTACGCGACCGGCGCGATCGCGCTGCTTCGGCCGCTGGTCGAATCCGCGCTGATCCCCCGCGACTACCCTCTCACAGTGAACGCCGTCAGCGGCTACTCGGGCGGCGGACGCAGCATGATCGAGGCGCACGAGGGATCGGGTGGGCCGGCTTTCGAGCTGTATGCGCTGGGGCTCGAACACAAGCACGTGCCCGAAGTGGTGGACTACGCCGGGCTCGGCCGACGCCCGATCTTCGTGCCTTCGGTGGCGCATATGCGCCAGGGCATGCTTGTTTCTATCCCGCTGCACCTGGACGTTTTGCCCGGGCGGCCCTCGGTCGCCAACCTGCAGTCTGCGCTCGAGGGTTGGTATGAAGGCGCCGAGCAGGTGCGCGTGCTGTCAGCCGAAGCGGTAGGCAAGCTCGAGCCGACGGCGCTGAACGGCACCGATATCATGGAGCTGCGAGTCTTCGGCCACGCGGCGCATGGCCACGTCGTGCTGGTGGCCCGGCTCGACAACCTCGGCAAAGGCGCCTCGGGGGCGGCGGTGCAGAACATCCGGCTGATGCTCGGATTGGGCCAGGGTGCTGCGAGGGAGCTGGCGCATGCTGTATGAACTCGATGGCGTCGAACCTCGGCTGGCGGACGGCGCCTGGGTGGCGCCGACCGCGGTCGTGATCGGCGATGTCTGGCTCGGCGAGCGCGCGACGGTCTGGTTCAACTGCCTCGTCCGCGGTGACACCAACCGAATCCGCATCGGCGCGCGCTCCAATATCCAGGACGGGTCCGTCCTGCATGTAAATCCAGGGGAGGAATGGGTCTGTGAGATCGGCACGGATGTGACCGTCGGCCATGCCGCGATCGTCCATGCCTGCAAGCTGGAGAATTTCGCCTTTGTCGGCATGGGCGCGACCGTGCTGGATGGGGCGGTCATCGAGGAGGGGGCGATGCTGGCCGCAGGCGGTCTGCTGACCCCCGGCAAACGCATCCCGCGCCGGGAACTCTGGGGCGGCCGTCCCGCGCGCAAGATGCGCGACATTCCAGACGAGGATCGCGCGAATATGGACAGGATCGCGGTGCATTACGCAGCGCTCGGACAGAAATATCGCGCCAGCCTGCGCCCGCTGGGATGACCGGCGGATCGCGTTCGTAATGAACTACCCTCACCTAACCCTCCCGGAGGGAGAGGGCTTGAAAGGTGAGGGTAGGATGGTGCGCAAGCTTCTGATCGTCGCAGTCTGCTTGCTTTCCGCAGGGTGTGCCGATGCACCGCCACCGGCGCTGCTCGACGTGTCGCAGTTGCCTGCGGGCGCGTTGGGCTCGGACCCCGATGCCGATCAAGCGGCGCTCAACCTCGCCCAGGCGGCGTTTGCCGATCCGGACACCACCTACGGGCACCCCGCGCAGGCGGCCCGGGCCGTTGCCGCCATGGATTACATCGCCGGCGAATGGTCCTACAACCCGCGATGGGCCTTCGTATCAGCCGACACCAAGCAACTTCTGCTGCAAGGGCGTGAGCAAGTCCGGCAGACCGTAGGCGTGGCGCCGGGCGCGACCTCGCAGATGGTGGTCGATCACCTCATCGCGGCCGCTAACGCGCTGACCGCTGGTGACCAAGCCACCGCGATCCAGCAACTTGGCCCGCCGGTGTTCAACGCGCCTGGCGCAGAGGTCTTGGCCCGGCTGTCGAAGCTGCCCAACCTGCAGACTGCGAGCACCGCGACAACGCAGGCCACTGACGAACTCTTTCCGGGCAACTCAAACGGCCAGCCCGCAGTGCCTATTCCGTGACGGCCCGCGTCTCTTGCTTCTTACGGTCCCAGAACAGCGTCACTTTCGAGATGTTGCAGAGATTCAGGCCCTGCCAGGTCGCCTCATCCCCATCATTGTATTTCACCTTCATGTCCCACTGGCAGGCATTATCCGGCGCGTGGAAGGTGATGTTCACGATGTGGCCATCCTCAAGCGAGTCGTCGCCCATGACGTCGTTGCCCCAATTGCGGCTGCTGGAGCGGCTGACATAGACTTCGTCGATCTGGTAGCCGGTTCGATTCATCAAAGAAAAGTCCTGCTGCCCGGCCTGGGCTTGCCGGCTCGGGACAAAGGCAATCATGCCGAACATGAACAACAAGGGGATTAGACGACCCACAACGCTCTCCTCGGTTGCTTTACGAGGAGAACGATCGGCCAAAAAGCTTAAGGTTCGGTTTAGGCCTTCACCTGCACATAGCTGCCCGGGGCCGGCTCGATCATTTTGTGCCCGTCCGCGCCGGGGACGCGTGCCGGGACCTGTTCCTTGTCGTGCGCCAGGATCCAGCGATGCCAATCCGGCCACCAGCTCCCCGCCATCTCGCTGGCCGACGCGAGCCAGGTTTCCGGGTCCGGCGGCAGAGACGTGTTGATCCAGTGGCTATACTTGCCGCCCTCCGGCGGGTTGACGACGCCGGCGATATGTCCGCTCGCGGCAAGCACGAAGCGGTTCTCACCCTGCAGTAGCTGCGTGCCGCGGTAAGTGCTCTTCCATGGCGCGATGTGGTCTTCGCGGGTCGACAGGAAGTAAGCCGGCACCTTGATCTTGCGCAAATCAATTTCCTGCCCGTTCAACTCAATACCGCCGGGGCGGCACAGCAGGTTCTCCTGATACATCTTGCGCAAATAGAAGCTGTGCATCGCCGCGGGCATGCGGGTGCTATCGCTGTTCCAATAAAGTAGGTCGAACGGGAAGGGCTCATTGCCCATCAGGTAGTTGTTGACGACGAAGGACCAGATCAGGTCGTTGGCGCGAAGCATGTTGAAGGTCGTCGCCATCTCGCTGCCCTCGAGATAGCCGCGCTTCTCCATTTTCTCCTCGAGCGCGCGCAACTGCTCCTCGTCGATGAACACGCCGAGCTCGCCGGCCTCTTGGAAGTCCGTCATGGTGACGAAGAAGGTCGCGGTCTTGACCCGGTCGTCCCCGCTCACGGCCATCCAGGCCAGCGTGCTCGCCAGCAGGGTGCCCCCGAGGCAGTAGCCGATCGCGTTGACCTCACGCTCCCCGGTCGCCTGCTCGATCGCGTCCAGGGCGGCCAGAATGCCCTTGGTCATGTAATCGTCGAAACGCATCTCCGCGAGATGTTCGTCGGGGTTGACCCAGCTGACCATAAAGACGGTATGCCCCTGGCTTACCGCCCAGCGCACCAGGCTGTTCTTCGGCCGCAAGTCGAGAATATAGAATTTGTTGATCCAGGGTGGAATGATCAGCAGCGGCCGCTTCAGAACCGTCTCAGTTGTCGGCGAGTATTGGATGAGCTGGATCAGCTCGTTCTGATAGACCACCTGGCCCTCGGAGATGGCGATGTTCTGGCCGAGCCTAAAGGCGTCCGTGTCGGTCATCTTGATGGTCAGCTTGCCGCGCCCGCGCTCCAGGTCGGACAACAAATTGTTCAAGCCGCGCAGCAGGTTCTCGCCGCCGGTTTCGGCGGTGCGCCGCAGCACCTCGGGGTTGGTGAGCAGGAAATTGCTGGGACTCATCGCGTCGACGAACTGGCGCGCATAAAAATCGACTTTCTGGGCGGTCTTGGCGTCCAGGCCATCGACGTGGCTCACCACCTCTTGCACGTAGCGCGCGGAGAGCAGGTAGGACTGCTTGATGAAGTCGAAGACCTCGTTCTCCTTCCAGGCGTCATCCTTGAAGCGGCGGTCCTTCGGATCGGCCTGGATGACCGGCTCGGGCTTGCCGTCCATGCCAAAGATCCGGCGCGTCGTGTTCTGCCAAAGCGTCATGTAGTCCTGCCAGAACCCGATCTGCGCCTTCATCAGGCTGGCCGGGTCCTTCATGAGCTGGGCCGTCATCTCCATGAAGGCGTGGCCGACATTCATCGGGTCGAACTCAGGCGCCTCGTGCGACTGCCGGTTGAGCCACTCGGTCACCAGCCGCTGCGAGCGCTCGGCGATGTCGGCCATGGAGCGGCCGAGCACGGCCGGGTCGGCGATCTTGAAGCCGAGGCTGTCGGTGGCGGGTTCGGGTTTGGCTGTATCGGCCATAATTTGCTGTCCTTTCCGGAGACGCCGCTGCCGCGCTATCAACGGCGTAAGCGCATGATGGATCTTCATTGATGTGGACGTTTCGAGGCCCAGAAAGTAGGAGGCGCACCGGCTCGCGGCAAGTCGCTGCCGTGCTGGCCTGCTTGCTTTGCCTGGCAGGTTGCGAGAGCGTCGGCAACACGATCTCCGACGCCTACGATAGCAAGCTTCCCCTCGATCAGCCGGAGGATTGGTGGCACCAGCTGCAGGGCGGCATGATCGCGCAGCAGCGTCCGCCGCCGCCGGGGGCGACGGACCCATATCCCAACCTGGATCTGGTGCCGCCGCGGCCGACGCCGACCGACGCGGTGACCCGGCACAGGCTGCTGGCCCAGCTTGCCGCCCAGCGCGATCTCGCCAGGCAGACGGTAGCGCAGCAGCCGATCGTCTGGCCGGTTCCGGGCGCGCCGACGCCGCCCCAGCCGGCCCAGGCCCAGCCAGCGACGCCGCAGCCGGCGGCGGCAGCCCCGGCGCCGGCAGCGGGCGCCAAGCCAGCTCCCGCCGCGGCGCCGGCCGCAACCCCGAACCCGGCGGCGCCCCCCGCCGATACCGGCATGACCGCGACGTTCGCGGCCGCCGACGCCCCGGCAAAGCCGGTCGCGCCGCCGCCTACACCGGCGCCGGATCCCTCGCCGCCGGCCGCCTTCACCGCGCCGCCGCCGCGCCTGGCTTCGGCTCCGCCCGTGCCGGTGGGCGCGATCCCAACCCTACCCACCGCCGCGCCGCCCCTGCCGGAGCTGCCCGGCATCCCGGCCGCGACCACGGCGCCGGCGACACCGCGGCCGCTGCCGTCGGCCAGCTTTGTGTTCGCCCGCGGCTCCGATGTGCTGCCGCCGGCCGCTGAGACGGCGCTGCGGCATCTCGTATCGATGCGGGCCGGCGCCGCCACGATTGCAGTGTCCGCCGGCGGGGAGGCGGTGTCCGCCAGCCCGGATGCCCAGGCCGCCGCGTTGCCGCTCGCACTGCGCCGGGTCGGCGCGATCACGGCCACGCTGATCGCAGCGGGAGTTCCGCCGGCCGCGCTGCGCTCGAATGCGGCGGCTCTGGGTCGCGACGGGTCCGCGCGTCTGGTAGACTAAGTCTCTCAAATGGATGTCCGATGACCCAAGAGTTCCACCGCATCCGCCGTATGCCGCCCTACGTGTTCGCCGAGGTGAACGAGGCCAAGGCCCGCGCGCGCGCCGCCGGCGAGGACATTATCGACCTCGGCATGGGCAACCCCGACTCCGGGACCCCCGCCCACATCGTCGCCAAGCTGGTCGAGGCCGTGCAGGACCCGCGGACGCATCGCTACTCCACCAGCAAGGGGATCCCCGGTCTGCGCCGGGCGCTCGCCGCCTATTATGAGCGCCGGTTCGAGGTGAAGCTCGACCCGGAGACCGAGGTGGTGGCGACGTTGGGCTCCAAGGAGGGCCTGGCCAATCTCGCCGCGGCGATCACCAGCCCCGGCGACACCATCCTGGTGCCGAACCCGTCCTACCCCATCCACCAATTCGGCTTCATCATCGCCGGCGCCAGCGTACGCAGCATTCCGGCGGCGCCGGACGACACGATGCTGCGGGCGCTGGACGTCGCGGTGCGGCATAGCGTGCCGAAGCCGACGGCGCTGATCGTCAACTTCCCCAGCAACCCGACCGCGTACCTCGCCGATTACGCCTTCTACCAGCAGATCGTCGCATTCTGCCGCCGGCACGACATCTTCATCATGTCCGACCTCGCGTACGCGGAAATCTACTTCAACGGCGAGCCGCCGCCCTCGCTGCTGCAGGTGCCGGGCGCCAAGGACATCGCGGTCGAGTTCACCAGCCTGTCGAAGACCTATTCCATGCCGGGCTGGCGCATGGGGTTTGCTGCCGGCAATGCGCGGCTGATCGGCGCGCTCGCGCGGATGAAGTCGTACCTCGACTACGGCGCCTTCACGCCGATCCAGGTCGCCGCCACGGCCGCGCTGAACGGGCCGCAGGACTGCGTGGCCGAAATGCGCGCGCTCTATCGCGAGCGGCGGGATGTGCTGGTGCGGGGTCTGGCGGGCGTGGGCTGGGACATGCCGAGCCCGGATGGCTCGATGTTCGTCTGGGCGCCGATCCCGCCGCGCTACGCCGATCTCGGCAGCGTCGAGTTCAGCAAGAAGCTGCTTGCCCGCGCCAAGGTGGCCGTGGCGCCGGGAATCGGCTTCGGCGAACACGGCGACGGGTATGTGCGGATTGCGCTGGTGGAGAATACGCACCGGCTGCGCCAGGCGATCCGCAACATTCGTGGATTCCTGCAGGTTGAGAGCACCGTGGCGCCGCGCGCGGCCGAAGCCGTGGCGCAATGAGCCGGCCGCTTTCGGTCGGCGTCGCCGGGCTGGGCACGGTCGGCGCGGAGGTGTTGCGTCTGCTGCGCGACAATGCGGACATGGTGGCGGCGCGGGCTGGGCGGCGCGTGGCGGTGACCGCGGTTTCCGCCCGCGATCGGTCGCGCGACCGCGGCATCTCGGTCGAAGGGCTGCGCTGGCATGACGACCCGGTGGCGCTCGCGTCCGACCCGGACGTCGACGTCGTCGTCGAACTGATCGGCGGCAGCGATGGGCCGGCCCGCGCGCTGGTGCAGGCCGCGCTCGAGGCCGGCAAGCCCGTGGTCACCGCCAACAAGGCGCTGCTCGCCGTGCATGGCGCCGCACTCGCCGAATTGGCCGAACAACGCGCGACGCCGCTCGCCTTCGAGGCCGCGGTCGCCGGCGGCATCCCGGTCATCAAGGCGCTGCGCGAGGGTCTGGCGGGAAACCGCATCGACCGAGCCGCTGGCATCCTGAACGGCACCTGCAACTACATCCTGACGGCGATGCGCGAACAGGGGCGGGAGTTCGCCGACGTGCTCGCCGATGCGCAGCGCCTGGGTTACGCCGAGAGTGACCCGAGCTTCGACGTGGACGGGATCGACGCGGCGCATAAGCTGGCGATCCTGGCGGCGCTCGCCTTCAACCGGCCCGTCGATTTCGGCGCCGTGCATATCGAGGGTATCCGCGCCGTCTCCGCCGTCGACATCGCCTTCGCCACCGACCTCGGCTACCGGATCAAGCTGCTCGGCATCGCGCGGCGGACCGGGCAGGGGATCGAGATGCGGGTGCATCCGGCGATGGTGAAGCTGTCCAACCCGCTCGCGCGGGTCGACGGCGTGTTCAATGCGGTTGAGATCGAGGGGGATTTCGTCGGCCGGGTCATGCTGCAGGGACGCGGCGCCGGCGCCGGGCCGACGGCGAGCGCCGTGGTGGCCGATCTGGTGGATCTCGCGCGCGGACGCGGCGCCCCGGTCTGGGGTATGGCGGGATCGGCGCTGACCCGGCTGCCCGTCGTCGCCATGGCAGCGCATCAGGGCGCCTATTATCTCCGGCTCATGGTGGTGGACCGTCCCGGCGTGATCGCCGACGTCGCCGCGGCGCTGCGCGATGCCGGGGTGAGCCTGGAGAGCATGCTGCAGCGCGGGCGCGCGCCCGGCGAGGTGGTGCCGGTGGTGCTCGTCACCCACGAGACCGACGAGAGAGCGATGCTTGCGGCCCTCGACCAGATCGCGGCCAATGACGCCGTGCTCGAGCCGCCCGCCCTGATCCGTATCGAGCCTGCATAGGAGCGACACAATGAGCAGCACGCGTCCCGAGATCGCCACGGACCGCAATCTGGCCCTCGACTTGGTGCGGGTGACCGAAGCCGCCGCCCTTGCCGCTTCCCGGTGGATGGGCAGGGGCAAGAAAAACGAGGCGGACGGGGCGGCGGTCGAAGGGATGCGGCGCGCTTTCGACAGCGTCGCCATCGACGGGACGGTCGTCATCGGCGAGGGCGAGATGGATGAGGCGCCGATGCTCTACATCGGCGAGAAGGTGGGCGCCGGCGGCCCGGCCATGGACATCGCCGTCGACCCGCTCGAGGGCACGACCATCACCGCCAAGGGCGGCCCCAACGCGCTGGCCGTGGTGGCGCTCGCCGAAAGCGGCAATTTCCTGCACGCGCCGGACATCTATATGGAGAAGATCGCCGTCGGCGGCGGGCTGCCGGACGGCGTCGTCGACTTGGATGCACCGGTGGTCGAAAACCTGCGCAATCTGGCCAAGGCAAAGAAGCGGGAATTAGGCGACATCGTCGTCTGCATGCTCGAGCGCGACCGGCACGCCGAATTGCTGGCGAAGTGCCGCGAGGCGGGCGCGCGGACGATCCTGCTGGGCGATGGGGACGTGGCCGGCGTGATCGCGGCCGCGCTGCCGGAGGGCGGGGTGGATATCTACATGGGCTCCGGCGGCGCGCCGGAAGGCGTGCTGGCGGCGGCGGCGCTGCGCTGCATCGGCGGCCAAATGCAGGGGCGGCTGAAATTCGAGAATGACGAGCAGGTGGAACGCGCCCGCTCCATGGGGGTGAACGACCCCAAGCACAAATACAGCGTGACCGAGATGGCCAAGGGCAACGTCATGTTCGCCGCCACCGGCGTGACTTCCGGCCAGCTTCTCAAGGGCGTGCGGCGCTTCGGCCACGGCGCCTTCACCCACTCCATGGTGATGCGCAGCAAATCGGGCACGGTCCGCTATATCGAGGCGCACCACAACTTCGAGACTAAGACCTGGCAGCCTGAATGAGCTGAGGTCGCGAATCGGCGCGATCCCGTAGCATCGCCCGATGAACGTCGAATCGAGCCTTACCGGGCGGCGCTGGGTGCTGCGCGACGGCGACGGGCGGATCGGGCTCGGGATCGCCCAGCGGCTGGGACTGCCAGAGGTGGTCGGGCGTCTGCTGGCCGCGCGCGACGTCGATATCGACATGGCCGAGCATTTTCTCGAGCCTACGCTGCGCGCCCTGCTGCCGGACCCGTCGCTGCTGGCCGGGATGGATGCGGCGGCCGACCGGCTCGCCCGTGCCGTCGTCTACGGCGAGACCGTGGCCGTGTTCGGCGATTACGACGTGGATGGCGCCTGCAGCGCCGCGATCACCACGCTCGTCTTGCGCGGGCTCGGCTGCACGGTGCTGACCCATGTGCCAGACCGCATCAAGGAAGGATACGGGCCGAACGCGCCGGCGCTGCAGAGCCTGGTCGGGCGCGGGGCAACGCTGATTGTTTGCGTCGATTGCGGCACGACGGCCGGGTCTGTCCTGGAGGCGGTTGCGGGGCAGGCGGACGTGATCGTGCTGGACCACCATGCGACGGACGGGCCGCCGCCGCCGATTGTGGCGACGGTGAACCCGAACCGGCTCGACTGCCGCTCCGGCCTTGGCTCGGTCTGCGCTGCGGCGATCGCCTTCATGGCGGCGATCGCGACCGTGCGCACCCTGCGCCGCACCGGCTTTTTCACGAGCCGGCCGGAGCCCGATCTGCGCGAGCTGCTCGACCTCGTCGCGTTGGCGACGGTGTGCGACGTGATGCCGCTGCGCGGGCTCAATCGCGCGCTGGTGAGCCAGGGGCTGCGGGTGATGGCGAAGCGGGCCCGGCCGGGTATCGCAGCCCTGCTGGAGGCGGCCTCTGCCCGTGACGTGCCGACCGCGATGACGTGCGGCTTTGCGTTGGGGCCGCGGATCAATGCGGCGGGCCGGATCAGCGATGCCGGGCTAGGGCTGCGGCTGCTGTTGGCCGACGACCCGGTCGAGGCGCGCGCCATCGCGGCCCAGCTCGACAGCACCAACCGCGACCGGCAGGAGGTCGAGGCAGCGATTATGCAGGACGCGCTGGCGCAGGCGGAGGCGCAGGCCGCGTCTGGCCGGGCCGTCCTGCTGGTGCATGACGCGGCTTGGCACGCCGGAGTGGTCGGCATCGTCGCCGGCCGGCTCAGGGAGCGGCACAACCGCCCGGCTTGCGTGGGCGCGCTGGCCGATGGGGTGATCAAGGGCAGCGGGCGGTCTTTGCCGGGCGTGGACCTCGGGGGCGCGGTGATGGCGGCGCGGCAGGCCGGGTTGCTGCTCAGCGGCGGCGGGCACGCAGTGGCGGCCGGGTTTGGCCTTTCGGCGAGCCGCTTGGCGGAGTTTCACGAGTTCCTCTGCGAGCGGCTGGCGCACGCCGCCGCCTTGCCGCGGGCCGCCGATCTTGCGGTCGAGGGCACGCTTTCGGTGCAAGGCGCGACCGTGGACCTGGCACGGCAGCTTCACCGGCTCTCGCCTTTCGGCGCCGGCAACGAAGAGCCGGCTTTCGTGCTGCCGCGCGCGCAAGTGGTCCGCGCCGACCGGATCGGTCGCGAAGGCAGCACGATCCGCGCCTGGCTGCAGGGCGAGGGCGGCGGCCCGCGGCTGAAGGCGCTGCTGTTCCGCGCCAAGGAGGGTCCGCTCGCCGACGCCCTGCTCGCGCGCGGGGCGCCGCTGCATCTGGCGGGCCATTTGCGTGCGGAGGAGTGGAATGGCGCCGTGAGTGCCAGCTTCTTCATCGCCGACGCCGCCGCCGCTTGACCTTGCGCCCCCACCGGGCTACCCCACCCCCGCGCCGTCCCGTTCGTCTAGAGGCCTAGGACACGGCCCTTTCAAGGCTGTAACACGGGTTCGAATCCCGTACGGGGCACCATGAGGAACAAGCGTCCGTTATGCGCCGATAAGTGTCGCTGCACGAAAATCCTTTAAGTTTAACTTGCGGCGGATTGTCGGATAGCAGAAAGGGGGCGGTTAATGCATGGGCCGCCCGTCCTACGAATGGGTACCGACACATAACCAACAAGGTAAGCTGCGTGGATGAGCTCACTGCCCGGTCGAATGGCACAGACCAATAATCTCAACTTCGTCCGGATCGTTGCTGCGAGTCTCGTCGTTATTTCCCATTCCTGGGACCTGCTGAAGCAGCCCTCGCCGGTCTGGTTCGACGTCAACATGGGCGCCTTTGCCGTCCGGATCTTTTTCGTAGTCAGCGGATATCTTGTTTGCGATAGTTGGTCCAGGGATCCGAACTTCTTTCGGTTCATTGCTAGGCGAGCTCTGCGTATTATTCCCGGCTTGGCCGCAGTCGTCATCCTCACTGCGTTAATACTGGGGCCGCTTGTCACATCGCTTCCGACCCGGGACTACTTTGAAGGCCCGGAGTTCCGCACTTACCTTTGGAATGTCGCGCTGTGGACTACCTACGCCTTGCCCGGCGTGTTCAATGCGAATCCTTTCAAGGGCGCGGTAAACGGGTCCCTTTGGACGCTGTCCTCCGAGTTCATGTGCTATTTGGTGCTGCCCCTGTATGGAGCGGCCGGGTCACGGCTTTGTCGCCATGTGCTGATGCCGGCCGCTTTGATCGTGGTTGGGGCGGCGGGCCTGTACTACCAGTTGCGGCCGGAATTGTCCGGACCATTGGTGTGGAATACCGGTATTCCATTGGCGCTGCGATGGGCGCCGTACTTTGTCGCAGGGGCGGCATTCCGGGTCTGGAGGCTAGAGCGATTCCTAGACATGCACATTGCGATCATAAGTCTTGGGATATGCGCAATTTTGTTCGGTAACGAGAGCACCCGCCATCTCAGCCTCATGGTGGCGATACCCTACGTCGTCCTGACATTTGGCCTGATTCCGAGCCCCTATTTGCCGCGCTTTGGGCGGCGCGCCGACATCTCTTACGGAGTTTACCTCTACGCATTTCCCATCCAACAAACGATAATTGCCAAGGCCGGCCCAGGTCTACATCCGCTTATATTGATGGCGACCGCGCTGCCGCTGAGCTGGCTTTGCGGCTGGCTGTCTTGGCACTTGGTCGAGAAGCACGCGCTGCGGCTCAAGCCACGGCGAACAAGTAAGTTGTCGGGGACAGGCCCGCGCGCCAGACTTCGTGAGGAGAGCGGGGAGGAAGCTCTCCCCCTCGCCAAGTAATAGTTTCAAAGGGCGCTCCGAACGATCGCGACGATTTAGCCCAGCCATCAGCATTTCAGAGTGGACGAAGCTTGGCGGCGCAGACCGGGTCGCCTCCGCGGTTGCTCCGGCGAGCAGGTAGACTGGCGGCTCCGGTTTCCCGCCGCATCGCGAGCGGCGCGCGCGCATAGCACCCCGGCTTACAGCAGGACTTCGTGCAGTGGTCGACCCCAGTCGCCAGACGCCGTGACGGAACGCTCTATGTCTTCCTCCAGCATGAGTCCCTCCGCGACCAGCGACTCCGCGGCCGCTCGGATCGCTTCCGTGTAGGCTTGCGGGGTCCGATAGCGTTCTAGGACGGAGCGTCTGGGGTCGCCGGTCGCCGATCGCTCTTCCGGCGTGTCCGGGAACGGGATCGTGCTGCCGGTGAACTCATAGAGGCCGCCATGGCCGTAGCCGCGGGCGCGGATGTTCCAGCCGGTGTAGGTGGCCAGCGGCGCGGCCACCATCGGCGCGCGAACCCCGCCAACCTCGTTGCCGTCCGCGTCCACCGCGGGCAGCAGAACCGTGTATTCCTTTCCGCTCACCCGCTCCGGCGGTTCGCGCGTGAGTAGGCCGCGGTCCATCTCCGGGCCGAAATCGAGCAATGGCAGCATGCTGGCTGATTGCGGCGTGGCGATGCCGGGGATGGCGGGAAAGCGGGCGCGCCAGGTGGCCAGGTCGACCAGCGTGCCGTCGGCCACACGCGGGAAGCGGCTCGGCGGGGGCGGGATGCCGGCGCTGGCCCAACGGTCCATCGCGTCCAGCATCGCGCGGAACAGCATGGAGGTGGAGACGACGTTCAGCACGCTCTGGCAGGCGCCGCGGGTCGGGCGCTGCAGCCGCGGATCGGCGGAGTGCTGCGAGCTGGACCAGGCGTAGAGGCGCACCGTGCCGGGCTGCTCCAAGTCGCGTCCGGCCGTATCGGTGTGCACCAGCGAGCCGCGGCGCTGCCAATATTCGCTGGCGGATTGGCTATGCATCACCAGCGGATCGGTCGCGGGGCGCTTCAGGATCGCGTCGGTGCGGCCGGTCAGGTGGTCGGTGGTCGTGGCGTAGGCGAACGGGAAGCGGTCGGCCGGGCTGTGACGGTCTTCGAATTGCTGGCCGCCCGAAGCGGTCATCGTGCTGAACCGGGTGAGCGGCATGCGGCCGGCTCCCGCCACGTGCGGCATGATGCCGTCGAATACGCGCCGTCCCGCGCCGTCATCGTTGAAGCCGCGATACACGAAGTCGCGGATAACCCGGCCCGTCTGCGAGCGGCCCCACGCATAGACCCGCTCGACCGTGGCGGCCGCCTCGAACAGCGGGTTGGCGTCGCTGCGGTCGTGGCGCATGAAACCGATCAGGTCGCGGACCGCCACATAGCCGAGGCCTAGCACCAGCGGATCGCGGCCGGTGTAGACGAGTTCGTAGATCCAGCCGGGCTCGAACCCGGCCGGGATGTGCAGATGGGTGTCGGACGGGGTCAGCGCCTGCTCCATCCCCTGATTGTCGAGGCCGACACCGCTTTCGACCCGCGAAAAGCTCCAGCTTTCGGGCGGAAGTGGATGGCGCTCGCTGTCGGGATAACGCCGCCGGGTCAGGCTGGCGCGGCGCGGGTCGAGCGAGACGGTGGGATGGCTGCGGGTTGTTGCCCAACCGCTGAGCGGGATCGTGGTGACGCCTTTGCGGCCGATGAACTCGACGCGGACCGGGCCCTCGATCGGGCGTCCGCTATCGGTGGCGACGGGAAGGTCGAGCAGCATGCGGTCGTTGCCCGCAAGCAGATCGCCCTGCCAAGCGCCCCACAATACGGAGTAGCCGCGCCGCATCAGGAAGCCGTTGCCGGCGTCGTCCGCGGTGCGCGGATCGTTGCTGGCGGCGCCGTCGTTGAAGAACGGCAGCACCCGCTTGTTGCCGCGATTGCCGAAGTCGAACATGACCCGGCGGTTGCCGCGCGCCAGGGATGCCGGGCGCAACAGCGCAAAATCGCCGCTGAAACTGACCATGCCGTCCGCATCTTTCGGCGCCAAGCCGATGTCGAACACCGCCGCCTCATCCGCGGGATCCACGCGGTAATGCGCGCGCCCGGTGAGCCGCTCATAGGCGCCGGTCCCGCCGAATTCCATCCCGTCGGCAAAGGCGCTGCGCTCCAGCAGCTCGAGCCGGACGTCCATGCTACGCGAGGGCATCCTTGTGGAATCTCCCGTCCTTCATGATGGCCTGCATGTGCTCGCCCTGGCCTTGCAACAGCCGCAAATCCTCGCACGGGTTGCCGTCGAGCACGATGAGATCGGCGATCGCGCCGGGGGCGATCACGCCCAGTTCGCCTTCTCGCCGCAGCAGTGCGGCCGCGGTCGTGGTGGCGCTCTGGATTACCTCGATATTGGTCAGCGCCTCGGCGCGGATGTGGAACTCGTCGGCCTGGTGGACGTCCATCTCGCCCATCAGGTCGGTGCCGAACACGATCCGCACGCCGGCCGCCTTGGCGACTTCGAGCGACTTCGTGCCGACCTCAAGCACCTTCTTGGATTTCTCGATGCTCGCTTCGGGGTAGCCCAGCTCCCGCCCGTATTTGACCAGCCCGCCGTAGGTGACCAGGGTCGGCACCAGATAGGCGTCCCGCTCGGCCATCAGGCCGGCGGTGCGGCTGTCGAGGAAATTGCCATGCTCGATGCTGCGGACGCCGGCCTTGACCGCGCGATAGATCGCCGGCGCCGTGTAGGCGTGGGCGAGCACATAGGTGTCGGCGTTCGCGGCTTCCTCGACGATCGCCTCCAGCTCCGAGACCGAATATTGCAGGAAGTGGATCGGATCGGCCGGCGAACCGACGCCGCCCGAGGCCATCACCTTGATCTGGTCGGCGCCGAGCCGGATTTCGTCGCGGACCGCGCGCCGCACGTCCGGGATGCCGTCGGCGACGCGGCCCATGCCGCCGGTCTGCGCGTTCAGGATGTGGAAGCAGCCGCAGGGATCCGGCTGGTCCACCCGGGTGCGCATGTCGCCGTGGCCGCCGGTTTGCGAGATGCCGCGGCCCGAGACGAACAGCCGCGGCCCGGTGAACAAGCCGTCCTCCACCGCCATTTTATGCCCGCGATCCGCCCCGGCGGTGTCGCGGACCGTGGTGAAGCCGCGGCCCAGCATCTGCTGCAGCTTCTGCCCGCTAACCGCGGTGACGTAGGTGGCTGGCAGATGCCGCGCCGACTCCATCGCCCAGCGCAGCCGCACCGAAGTGACGTGAACGTGGCAGTCGATCAGCCCCGGCATGACCACGCGGCCGCCGAGATCGCGCATGACGGCGTCCGGCGCTTCGATGGGGGCGTCCGAGACCGCGGTGAACCGGCCGCCGCTGATGTGGATGTGCCGCCCGGCCGTGCACGCCCCGGTGTGTGGATCGAACAGGCGGAGGTTGGTCAGGATGGTGTCTGGCACGCGACTTCCTCTCAGTTGCCGATGCGCTGGCCGCTATTCGCGTCGAACAGGTGCAGCTTGCCGGGGCGGAACCCTATCGTCACGGCATCGCCCGGTCGCAGCGCGCATTCACTGTCGAGGCGCATGATGAGTTCCGGCCCGCAGGTGGCCGCCGTGACCAGCGTCTCCTGGCCGGTGGATTCCACCAGCGAGACGCGCGCGGGAATGCCGTCGGCGGCGAGGACCACGTCCTGCGGCCGGATGCCGGCCACGACGGGGCTGCCACTTGGAACTGCCGCGGCGTCGATCGCGACTTCGGCTTGCGGCGCCGTGCTGCGGAACAGGCATCGGCCGGCCTCGGCGATCAGAGTGCCGGGCAGGAAGTTCATGGTCGGCGTGCCGACGAAGGCGGCAACGAAGCGGTTGGCCGGACGGGCATAGATTTCGGCCGGGGTGCCAAGCTGCATCAGCTCGCCGCCGTTCAGCACGGCGATGCGGCTCGACATCGTCATCGCCTCGATCTGGTCGTGCGTGACGTAGACGGTGGTCTTCCCCAGCCGCAGGTGTAGCCGGATGATCTCGGAGCGCATATGGGCGCGCAACGTCGCGTCGAGATTGCTCAGCGGCTCGTCGAATAGGAACACCGCCGGGTCGCGGATCATCGCCCGGCCCAGCGCGACCCGCTGCTGCTGGCCGCCGGAGAGCTGGGAGGAGCGGCGATCGAGCAGCGCCTCGATCTGCAGCAGCCGCATGACTTCCTCGACCTTGGCGGTGCGCCGCCGCTTCTCGACGCCGCGCTTCTTCAACGGATATTCAAGGTTTTGCCGCACCGTCATGTGCGGATAGAGCGCGTAGCTCTGGAACACCATGGCGACGTTGCGCTGCGCCGGGCCGACTTCGTTGACGCGCCGGCCGTCGAAGAAGACGCCGCCCGAGCTTGGGCTGTCGAGCCCGGCGATGATGCGCAGCAGCGTGGATTTGCCGCAGCCGCTCGGGCCCAGCAGGGTCAAGAACTCGCCCTCCTGCACGCCGAGTGACAAATCCCGCACCACCGCGAGCGGTCCATAGGTTTTGCGCACATTTTGCAGCAGGATCGAAGTCACTGTCAGCCCTTCACCGAGCCGGCGCCGAGACCTTGGCCGAAATAGCGCTGTACGAGGGCGAACAGCAGCAGGATCGGCAGGGTGATCACCACGCCAGCCGCCATCAGCAGGTTCCAGTCGATGTCGAAGGACTGCTTGACCAGGCGCATCACGCCGGGCGGCAGGGTCATGATGGAGTCCCGGTTCAGGAACACCAGCGCGTACAGATATTCGTTGTAGGCCATGATGAAGGTGAAGACGGCGGTGGCCAGGATGCCCGGCAGCACCTGCGGCACGACGATCTCGAACATGACGGCGAAGCGGCCGGCGCCGTCGACCCGGGCCGCCGCTTCGATATCTGGCGGAAGGGCGGTGATGAAGCCGCGCAGCAGCCAGAGCGCGAATGGCAGCGCGAAGCTGATGTAGGTGACGATCAGGCCCCAGAGCGAGTCTGCAAGCCCCGCCGAGGCGATCACCACATAGAGCGGCACCAGCAGCACCACCGCGGGCAGCAGATAGGTGAACAGGACCAATCGCCCGATCAGCGCCCGGCCGGGGAATTGCAGCCGGGTCAAGGCGTAGGCGCCGGAAGTGGCGAAGATGATTGCGATCCCGGTGCTGACGAAGGCCACGAAGACGCTGTTGCGCAGCAGCACCGGGAAATCGGTTTGCAGCAGCAGATGCTGGAAGTGCTCGAAGGTGATGCGGGTGGGCAGCAAAGCGGGCGGATAGGCGGTCGTCTCGTCCCGCGGCTTGACCGAGGTCAGCACCATCCACAGCAGGGGGAAGCAGACGAGCAGGACCGCCGCCCAGACGATGACGTCGCGGCAGATGCGGCCGAGCAGCCTCACCGCCGCTCGCTCCGGTCATAGGCGCCGGCATAGAGCCAGAACAGCACTAGGATGACCGCGAGCATCAGCATGGCGATGGCGGCGCCGCTGCCGATGCTCAGTTCTGGGAAGACCTGCTTGTAGATCAGCAGCGGCAGGGTCTCGGTGCTCACCTGCGGGCCGCCGCCGGTCATCATGGCGATCAGGTCGAAATCCTTGAAATCCCAGATGGCGCGCAGCAGCGTGACCATGGCGAGCACGGGCGCGAGCTGCGGCAAGGTGATCTCCCAGAAGCGCTCCCAGGCGGACGCGCCGTCGATGCGGGCGGCGTCGTAGAGCGCCAGCGGGATGGATTGCAGCCGCGCCAGGACCGCGAGGGTGACGAACGGGAAATTCTTCCAGCCGGCGACGAGGATGACGCTGATCATGGCATTCGGCGACTGGCCGAGCCAGTTGATCGGGCTGGGAAACAATCCGGTCTGGTCGAGCAGGTAATTCAGGTAGCCGTACATGTCGTTGAACAGCCATTGCCAGACCAAAACGGCAACGACGGTGCTGAGCAAATACGGGAACAGCACCAGCGCGCGCGCCAGCGGCCGGAACACCAGCTTGCCGTGCAGTGCCAGCGCGAAGCCGACGCCCAACCCGACTTGCAGCACGAGGCAGCCGAACGTCCAGATCAGCGAGTTGCCGAACGCGCTCCAGAACTCGCCCGACTGCAGCAGCGACGCGTAATTGGCGAGGCCGACGAGCGGCCCGGCGAGCGTCAGGGTGTTCATCCGATGCAGGCTGATCGCTACCGTCTGGCACAGCGGGTAGGCGATGAGCACGAGGAACAGCAGGATGCTCGGCGACAGCAGGAGGTAGCCGAACGCGGCGTCCCGAGTGGTCATGTCGGGCGCCCATCCCACCGGCTCCCGCTCGACGACGGCTCGATCCATCTCAGCTCTTGAGCAGGGCCGCGATCCGGTCGGCGCCGCGCGAAGCGGCCGCCTGCGGGGCCATGCCGCCGACGATGACGTCCTGCAGCGCCTCCACCATCACCCGCGCGTTCAGCACCTTGCCGGCGGACACGTTGATCTTGTGGTCCGGCGACTCCTTCAGCAGCGAGCGGCCCTTCGCCGTGGCCTCGATCATCCGCTCCACGTCTGGGCGATAGCGCTTGATGATCGGGTTGTCGAAATACTCGGCCGAGGTCGCGATCGACTTCAGGTTCGGCAGATTATGGCTGGGCGTCGCATGGAGGAACTTGATGTAGTTGTCCTTCTGCATCAGCGTGAGCGCCACTGCTTTCGAGAGCCCGAAATCCTTGGCCGCTTTCGGGATGACGAGCGACTGGAAATCGCCGGCGAACGTGTCGCGCCCGCCTTTGCCCATCGGATAAGGGACCATGGCGATCTTGTCGGCAATCTTCGGGTCGTCGGTCCCGACGTTGATCAGCACGCGGCCCGAATACGGCGCCGATGCGGCCCGGCCGCCGACGAACCCGTTGATCGTTTCGGTATACGCGTAGGATACCGACCCGGCGGGCGAGAACGGCATCAGCTGCTTGACGAAATCGAAGGCGGCGACGGTCGCCGGCGAGTTGAACGCGACGCTGCCATCGGGCGCGAAAACGAAGCCGCCGGCGCGCCAGATCGTCTGCAGCAGCAGCTTGTCGCCCATGCTGGTCTTGCCGCAGGGATAGATGGTGCCGAAGATCCCGTGCCCGGTGGTGCGCTTGGCGGTCGCGAGCATCGCGTCCCAATCGGCAAAGCCATTCGCGCCGGACTCGACGAGGTCGGTTCGATACCACAAGCAGCCAGTGGTGGTGGAGTTGACGATCACCAGCCCGGCATGCTGGCCGGTTTTGGCGTCCTGCAGCAGCTCGAGCGAGTTCGGATAGAAGTCGGCGGCGCCGATCGTGTTGATCACATCGTCCATCGGCTGCAGCAGGCTCTGCTGATTGAGCTGCATGACGAATTCGGGCGGCATGTGCGAGATCAGGTCGGGCGCCGTGCCGGTTGCCAGGCCCGCCGCGAGCTTCGGCAGCAAATCCTCCTCCAGGAAGGCCTGGACGGTGACCTTCACGCCCGGATTGGCCTTTTCAAACCCATCGAAGATCGCGCGATAGACCACCTCCTGCTCGGGGCCGCGCTGCGTGGTCCAGAAAGTGAAATTTCGCGGTGTCTGGGCGCGGACGATCATGGGGGCAACGACCGCACCGGCAGCGCCCAGCAGCAACGCGCGTCGTCCGCTATGTCCCTTCGGCATTTAAGGTCTCCTTTTCAGTTTCGCTGCTGCCCGTTCGACAGCCGTTTGCCGCCCGCGGCGCTCAACATTCGCGCAACTGGGCCAAGACACGCTCGAGGCGGCCGTATTCCAAAGCGGGCAGCTTCATTGCCGGCGGGCGCACCGCGTCGCATTCGAGGCGGCCGAGCAAATGCAGGCACGCCTTCAACCTTGTTGTCGCCCTTCCGCCGGGGCTCTCGCGGTAGATCGCGACCGCGAGAGGATACAGCGCCTCGTGCAAGGCGCGGCCGCGCGCCCAATCGCCGGATTCGGCGGCGTTCCAGAGCGAAACGACAAGCTCCGGCACGATCGCCGCCAGGCTGACTTGGGTGCCGACGCTGCCGATCAGCCAGCTCGTCAGCAGGTGCTCGTCGCCGGAGCCGAGCATCGCGACGTCTGGCCGGACCGCGTTCACCGCGCGCCGGTTCGCCTCATAGGTCGCCACCTCCCAACTGCCATCCTTGATGCCGATGACCCTTGGATCCGAGGCCAGTTCGGCCAGGCGTTCCGGCGAGTACGGCATTGCCCCAGCGCGGACCGAGGCTTGATACAGCACGAGCGGTAGGCCGCAGGCATCGACGATGTGGCGGTGGTGGATCGCGGCCGTGTCCTCGTCCTGGAACAGACCCCAGCCATTCGGCGGAAAGACCAGCACCGCGTCGGCGCCTGCCGCCTCGGCGTCGCGCGCCAGGTCGGCCGCCGCCAGGCTGCATTCGGCGTTGACGC
This sequence comes from Acetobacteraceae bacterium, assembly GCA_965276815.1. Taxonomy (GTDB): domain Bacteria; phylum Pseudomonadota; class Alphaproteobacteria; order Acetobacterales; family Acetobacteraceae; genus JAVVHH01. Next base: position 628,607 of record CBDIBE010000010.1, read on the forward strand.
CGGAGGTGAGGAACACGCTGGGGCGGATGGCGGCGCGGACCACTTCGATCACGCGGCGCGTCTCCGCACGGCTCAGCATGAAGTTCTCGCCCGCATGGCCGTTGATCAGCAGGCCGGTTATGCCTTGGGTGCCGGCGACCTGAGCCACGTGCCGGGCCAGCGCCGCCTCGTCGATCGAGAAATCGGGCCGCATCGGGCAGACGGTCGCCGCATGCACCCCGGCCAGCGGCGACGCGCTCAAGTGGCCACGCCTTCGCGCGCCAAGAGCCGGTCGATTGGGAACAACGGCAGCGCCGGCTCGTGGCCGAGGAGCGTGTCGGCGAGCAGTTTGGCGAGATACGGGCCGCTCGTGTAGCCGGAATGCACGCTGCCGCAGACATAGGCGCCGGGGACGCCCGGCACCGGGCCCGCGGCGGGCAGCGCGTCCGCAGTCTCCGCCTCCAGCCCCGCCCAGGCGCGGACCATCCGCGCATTCCGCAGCCCGGGGATCGCGTGGCAGGCGAGCCGCGCATTGCCGACCAAATTATCCGGCAGCAACTCGGCGCCGCCGCGCACGCGGTCGCCGCGCCCCTGCCAGCCGCCGCCGATCACCACGGTCCCGTGCGGATATTGCTTGAGCGACAGCAGGCCGCTCGCCACGCCGACGACCGTGCGCATCACCGGTGCGATCCGTTCGGTGACCGAAAGCTGGTTCACCCGCACCGTGATCGGCAGCGAAACACCTAGCCAGCCCATCATCTCCTCGATCCAAACCCCGCCCGCCAAAACGACTCGCCGGGCCCGCACCGGACCCGCCGCGCTTCGGACATCGAAGCCGTTTCCCCTCGTTTCTAAGCAAGTCACGGGCCGCTGCTCGTGCAGCGCCACGCCGGCCTCCAGCAATGCCGCGCGGAACGCCAGGCCGGTCAGGTAGGCGTTCGCGAACCCATCGACCCGGCAATACCCGGCCAGCCGCACATGCGAGGATAATCCGGGCTCGACGCGCTGCGCCTCGGCGCGCCCGATCAGGCTGATCGGCGCGCCAGCTTCCCGCCGCTTGCGGGCGCGCAAGCTCAGCAGCTCCTCCTCCTGCTCGGTGAAGGCGAGCGACAGCCCGTCGCACACCACGACGCCGACATCGTGACCCAGCCAGTCGCGCGCGCTGGCCCACATGGCGTGCGCCCGCAGCGCGTAGGGGATCAGGGCGACGCGGGTCATCTGCAAGGTCAGCGTGCCGGCGTTGACGCCCGACGCCTCGCGGCACAGGCTGCCGCGCTCCAGCAGCGTGGTGCGCATGCCGCCGCGCGCGCACATCAGGGCGACCGTGCTGCCGATGACGCCGCCGCCGATCACGGCAAGGTCGAACTCGGTCACAGCGGCGCGGGCAGCGGCACGGGGATGTCGTCGTAGCTGAATGGGCCGAGCAGGTCTTCCAGCGGGACCGGATGCAGCGGCGGACGCATGGTCCATCGCCCGGCCGCGGCGCGCGAGCCGAGGTGGCGCGCCATCAGCTCGGCAGCGGCCTCGCCGCAGCTCCGGCCCTGGCAGGGCCCCATGCCGCACCGCGTAAAACTCTTCAACTGGTTGACCTCACGCGCCCCGGCCGTGATTGCGGCTTCGATCTCGGCCCGGGTCACATCCTCGCATCGGCAGACCACGGTTCCGTCGGGAATGGCGTCGAGCATGCCAGGCCGGAAACGGGTCAGGCGCGAGATGGCGTCGGCGAATCGCGTCGCGCGGCGATAGGCGTGTTGCAAGCGCCGGATACCCGCGACCGTGCGCCCGGCATCGATTGCAGCCGCCCGGCCGGCGATACGGCCGGCCAATGCGGCGGGAAACGCGCCACGGACGCCGGCGCCGTCGCCTGCGGCATAGAGACCACGGATCGAGGTGCGCCCCGCCGGGTCGAGCGTCGGCACCCAACCGCGACTTGCTGCATCGAATTCGTGGGCCGCGTGCAGGAGGCGCGGTATGTCCGAGGACGGCGACAAGCCGTGGCCGACGGCCAGCGCGTCGCAGTCCATCCAGCGTTCCGACCGTCCATCGGGCTTGCCGTCGGCATCCACGCTGCCGATCCGGACGCGGCGGACCGCGCCAGCGCCTTCCACCTTCAGGACGGTGTGGCGGAACAGAACGGGGATGCGCCGCCGGGCCAGGGCGGCGGTCCAGCCGAGGCCTTGCGCCAGTAGCGCCGGGCGGCGGCCGAGCGAGGGCAGGGCGGCCAGCCACTCCGTGCGGGAAGCGAGATCCACGACCGCCGCCACCTCGATGCCGGCCCCGGCCAGCTTGGCCGCCACCGCGACCAGCAACGGGCCGCATCCCGCAACCACCACGCGCCGACCCGGCGACATCGCATTCGCCTTCAGCAGCACCGTCGCGCCAGCGAGCCCGATCACCCCGGGCAACGTCCAGCCGGGAAACGGCACCACCCGCTCATACGCCCCGGTCGCCGCGACCAGACGTGGCGCCTCGATCGTTTCCGGTCCCGACGGGCCCAACGCATGGATGCGGAAGCCTGGCTCGACCGACCAGACCGCCCGTCCGGGCCGGAAATCGACCGGAGCGGCGGCGAGCGTCCGGCGCAAATGCTGGCCGCGGCGCAGATCCGGGTCGGTATGCAGCGGCGCGTTGGCGGGCGCCCGATAAACCTGGCCGCCCGCGGCCGCGGCCCGGTCCAGCAGGATCACATGCAACCCCACGCGCGCCGCCTCGATCGCCGCCCAGCTCCCGGCCGGGCCGGCGCCGACCACAGCCAGATCGCACTTCACAGCGTCACGCGCATCCCGTCAGAAACGCTCATCAGGCAGGATTGGCGCGCGACACCATCCACCCGCACCAGGCACTCCTGGCAAACGCCCATGAAACAGAACGCACCGCGCGCCCCGCCGCGTGGACTGTCGCGCAGGTGCAGCTTGCCAGCCGCCATCAGCACGGCAGCGAGCGTCTCCCCTTCAAAGGCATCGATGTCATCGTCGTTGACCCACAGGCTGACCCGGCAGCCGCGCCGCGCGTCTCGCGTCAATCGGACCGCCGTCATGCAAACCCCTGTCAGTTAGCCCAGCGATATACAGAGGCAGTGCCGGCGCGCAATCCCTGCCTGGCATGTTGCTTGCTTCTCATCACACGCCGCATCAGGACGGCACGAGGATGATCGTCATGCGGTTTGCGGGGTGGTTCAGGGCCGTTTTGCTTTTGGTATTGGGGCTGACTGGGATGGCGCATGGCGCGACGCTCGACGAGATTCTCAAGGCCGGCGAGATCCGGGTCGGCGTCAACCCGACCCTGCCGCCGCGGGCGATGTATGACGACAAGAACCAGATCACCGGTTTCGAGCCGGCGGTCGCCGCCGACATCGCCAAGCGCCTCGGCGTGAAGCTCACTCTCGTGCCGGTGGGCTCGCCGGACCGCATCCCGTTCCTGGCCGCCAACCGGATCGACATCGTCATGGGCGCGATGAGCCGGACCGCCGACCGGGCCAAGGTGATCGACTTCACCGTCCCGCTGCATTCGGAGAATTATGGCATCATCACCCGCGCCGATACCGGCATTTCCAGCCTGGCGGACCTGAACAAGGACAGCGTCACGCTGGTCCAGGTGCGCGGCACCACCATGATTCCGGTGCTGCAGAAGCTGGTGCCGAACGCCAAGCTGCTGCTGCTCGACAACTACGACGACCGCGACCGCGCCATCGTGCAGCACCGTGCGGCGGCCTCGGTAGATGGCATCGACACCGCCACTTTCCGGCTGAAGAACTACGCCAGCACGGATTGGAAGCTGATCGCGCTGCCCGAACTCGGCGTCACTTGGTCGTGCCTCGGCATTGCCAAGGGCAATTACAGCCTGCGCGACTACCTCAATGTCGCCCTTTACGAGATGCAGACCGGCGGTGAGGTCGAGGCGATGTGGGAGCAGTGGTTCGGGCGGCCGATGGACACCAAAGTGCCGACCACCCCCTGGTTCTAGAAGTTCATGGCCTACACGCTGCAATGGGGTCAGGTGACGCCGTATTTCGGCTACCTGCTCGGCGGTGCCTTGGTTTCGCTTTACTTGGCCTTGATCGGCTTCGCCGGCGGTTTCGTGATCGGGCTGCTCAATGCGAGCGCCATGCGCATGCTGCCGCGAACCGCCGGCCGGGTCGCCGCGGCCTACGTGGTGTTTTTTCTCAATACGCCGTTGCTGGTGCAGATCTTCTTCATCTTCTTCGGCCTGCCCGATCTCGGCCTGGTGCTTGACCCCTATACCGCGGTGCTGATCGGCATTGCCCTCAACGAAGGCGCCTATCTCACGCAGACGCTGCTCGGCGGCTTCAACGCGGTGCGGCGCGAGGAGCTGGACGCGGCGGCGACGCTGGGCCTGTCCGGGCCGCAGACCCTGCTGTACGTGATCTTGCCGCAGGTCTGCAAATCGGTGTACCCGGCACTGTCCAACCAATACATCCTGATCACGATGACGACCTCGATCGCCGCCATATTCGGCATCGAGGAGCTGACCGGGCGCGCCTACAACGTCAACGCCGAGACCTTCCGCTCGCTGGAGATCTTCTCGCTGGCGGCGGTGGACTATGTCGGGCTGACGCTCGTGGCGAGCCTCTTGCTGGCCCTGGCCGGGCGCTGGTTGTTCGGGCTGCGGCTCAAACTTTCGATCTGATGGCGGATCTGCTGCATGGGATCGTGCTAGAAGCGCCGCGCTTCTTTTCATACTACAACATGCTGCTGTTTGGGCAGGCGTTGCTGAACACGGTCGGGTTGTCGCTGATCGGTGGAGCGATCGGCTTCGTCGCCGGCGGCCTGCTCGCCGTCATTCGCACGAAGCGGCTGGGGGCGCCCCTGCCGCTGCGCTTGCTCGCCACGCTCTATGTCGAAATATTCCGGCGCATACCGTTCCTGGTGAAGCTACTCTGCGTGTTCTTCGGCTTCCAGTATATCGGGCTGCAGGCGCCGCTGTTCGTGGTGGCGCTGGTGACGGTGTCCTTGTCCGCCTTGGCCTTTGCGGCCGAGCTGGTCCGCGCCGGGCTGCAATCCGTGCACGCCAACCAGGTGGATGCGGCCGAGGTGATGAACTTCAGCCGGGTGCAGATCCTGCTCAGGGTAATGCTGCCGCAGTCCTGGCCGGTGATCCTGCCGCCGGCCGTCGCCTATCTGGCTGGGTTCGTGAAATCGACCTCGATCGCGTCGCAGGTGGGCGTCATGGAGCTGACCTACGCCGCCAAGATCATGAACTCCAAGGGCTTCTCGGCGATACTCTGTTTCGGCACCGTGCTCGTGTTGTATTTTGCCGTCTGCTATCCGCTGAGCCTGTCCGGCGCGTGGCTGGAGCGCCGTCTCGACCGCGGCCGCCGGCCGTTCCAGATCGTCCAGACCCCGTAGGAGTGACAATGACAGCAGCCCACACCGCACCCGGCATGCAATACCTCGCCGGCGCCGTCGACTGCCACATCCACGCCTGCCCGCATCTCAACGGCAGGTCGGTCACCGTCTTCGAGGCGGTGCGCCAGGCCGCGGCTTCCGGCATGCGGGCGATTGGGCTGATGGACAATTTCTGCAACAGCGCCGGCTACGCGGCGCTCGCCAATAGCGAGCTCGGTCATCTCGGCGTCGACGTGTTCGGCGGCCTGATCATGCAGCCCACCGCCGGCGGCATCACCGCGGCGGCGGCGCAGGCGGCGCTGGGCTACGGCTATGGCCCGGGGACCGCGGCGCGCTTCATCTCGCTGCCGACGCATCACACACGCTATATCGCGACCCGTGAGGGCCGCAGTCCGGCCTTCCTTGAGACTACTTTCGGCGTCCCCGCCAACGGCATCGTCCCCGACCCGGTGCCGGAGATCATGGACATGGTCGCCGAAGCCGACGCCGTCTTCGATTGCGGCCATGTCTCCGGCCCCGAGGCCGTCGCTCTCGCCGAGGAAGCCCGCCGCCGCGGCCTGACCCGCATCCGCACCCACGGCAACCGCTATGCCCCAGACGAGATCCGCGCCATCGTCGCCGCCGGCGGTGTTGTAGAATTCTCCTTCTTCATCTTGACCCATGCCGTCACCGTCGAGCTGACCCATGTCGATCAGGAGAAGCACAAGGTGACCGGCGGCGGCATCACGATCGGCGACATGGCCGAGCGCATCCGCGCCGCCGGCCCCGCCCACGCGATCCTCTCCAGCGATTGCGGCGTGTTCCTGCTGCCGCCGCCGGTCGAGGGGTTTCGCGAGTTCCTGCTGCTTGCCGAGAGCGCCGGATTCACGCCGGCGGAAATCCGCCTGATGAGCAGTACTAACCCGGCCAAGCTCTTCCGGGTCGGCGACCGAAGCCTCGCCTTGGCCGCTTGAACGAAAAGGGGACCATCATGACACGCACCATCCGCTTCGCCCTGTTCGCTCTCCTGCTCATGCCGCTGGGTGCGCAGGCGCAGGTTCACACGCTGGACCAGGTGCTATCGGCGAAAACGCTGACCGTCGGCATCAACCCGACGCTGCCGCCGCTCGCCTCGTTCAACGACAAGAATGAAATGGTCGGCTACGACGTCGATATCGCACAGAAGCTCGGCGCGATGCTGGGTGTGCCGGTGCAGCTCGTGCAAGTCGGCTCGCCCGACCGGGTCCCCTACGTCGCCACCGGCAAGGTGGACATCGTGATGGGCGCGCTGACCCGCACGCCCGACCGCGCCAAGGTGATCGACTTCTCGGTGCCGATCCAAACCGAGGCGCTGAGCGTGCTGACCACGGAAGGCAAGCCGTATACGAGCTGGCAGGACCTCAACAAGCCGGACGTGACCCTCGTGCAGGTCCGTGGCACGACGCCGATCGACTTCATCAAGGTGAATGTGGCCTCGGCCAAGCTGCTGCTGCTGGACAACTACCCCGACGCGATCCGCGCCCTCGCGCAGGGGCGTGGCGACGCGATGATCGACGTGGTCGACTACGTCGGCAACTTCACCAAGAACTATCAGGTGAAATGGAAGATCTTGAAGGAGCCGATCGGCTCAGTCGACTATGACTGTATTGGCGTCGCCAAGGGCAATGACACGCTGCGGCGCTGGCTGAATGTCGCGTTGTTTTCGTTGAACCAGTCCGGCTTCATGGGCGACACGTATAAAAAATGGTTTGGCATCGACATGGTCGTGCCGGTGAAGGCCGATCCTTATTTCTAAGCCTCATCCCGCCAGTCATCTCGAGCTGGCCGGCGTCTCGGCCGCTTACGGCACGCAAGCGGTGCTGCGCGAGGTCAGCCTGTCGGTGCCGCGCGGGACGGTGCTGGGGCTGATCGGCCCGTCAGGTTCGGGCAAGTCCACCGTGCTGCGGGTGCTCGCCGGGCTGCTGCGGCCGAGCGCGGGGACGGTCCAGGTGGATGGCGAGCTCGTCGATTATGGCGACCGCCGGTCGGTCCGGGCAGTGCGGCGGCGACTCGCGATCGTGTTCCAACAATATAACCTGTTCCAGAACATGGACGTGCTGCGCAACGTGACGCTTGCCCCCGTCAAGGTGCAGCGCCGCCCACAGCGAGAGGCCGAGGCGGAGGGGGTGGCGTTACTGCAGAAGGTGGGGCTCGGGGACAAGCTCCGCGCCCATCCTGCGGAACTGTCCGGCGGTCAGCAGCAGCGCGTCGCCATCGCGCGGGCGCTGGCGCTGCGGCCGGAGATCCTGCTTTTGGACGAGATCACCTCCGCGCTCGATCCCGAGCTGGTCGGCGAGGTGTTGGACACCATCCTTCTGCTGGCCTCGGAAGGCATGACCATGCTGCTCGTCTCGCACGAGATGGGGTTCGTCGGCGACGTGGCGGCGCAAGTGGCCTTCATGGACAAGGGCCGCGTCGTGGAGACCGGTCCGCCGGAGGCGGTGTTCGTCACCCCGCGAGAGCCGCGCACGCAGGAGTTCCTGGCCCGCGTGCGGCGCGAGCCCCGCCACAGCCTGGCCAAGGCTTAGTTTTCGGCCGCTCGCCAGCGAAAGTCGGCGGATGCGCCCGGAATGACGGACCGTTCGGAAAACTTTACACCGCCGAACTCGCGGCACCCAAGTGCGTCCATAAGACATTGATGTTGCGCGTTTTAGCTTTGTGGCACGAGAGGTGCATTGACGATTCTGTGACGCGTTTTATATTGTCACACAACGCGTGCAGGAGTGAGCCGAATGAACGTCAAGACCGCATTGTTGGCGACAATTGCAGCCGTCGGAATTTCGGGTGTTGCGAACGCCGTGCCGATTGCGGCCGGAAGCCAATTGAACATTGCTGGTTTCGATCGCGCTCAGCCCGATCTCGGAACCACGACGCTCGATATGGCCACCGGCCTGGACTTCACCACCGGCGATGGCCCGACGCCTGGCACGCCGGGCGTCCTAAGCGCGGCGAACGGCAGCGGAACCTTCGCCACCCTGGGTAGCTGCTCCACCTCGTGCGGGACGATCCAGGACATACTGAGCTTCTCGGGCTTTACCAGCACGGCGGGTGAGGTTGTGGCCACCCTGCCGGGCGGCACGGTGACCCTGGACCTCAACGCCCCGTTGAGCATCACCGGGATCGCGGCCAACCCCGGCACCGGTCAGCTCGCCACGTTGCTCGTATCTGGCACCGGCGAGTTCCATCTTGCCGGTTTCGACACCACGCCGGCCTCGTTCACGCTGACCACACAGGGCAGCTCGATCACGACGTTCTCGGCTTCGGCAGTCGGCACCACGTTGGCAGTGCCCGAGCCGATGTCGCTGGCTCTGCTGGCCAGCTCGCTCGGCGCTTTCGGCGTGGCCCGGCGCTTGGGCCGCGGCTAACGGTTTATTTCAGCCAAGCTCCGGCTGCCCGCGAGGGCCGCCGGAGCTTTTTTATTTGGAGCTTTTTTATTTATCGAGGCCGCGACCGCGTTCCACGCGCGTGAAGATCGCGAAAGTTTCACACGAACAGAACACGCCTTCGTTATGGTCCGGGCAATCAATGAGGGATCACCTTGATGTTTGCAGGGCGGCTACAGGCGCGGTTTTCGATTGTCGTCATGGTGCTTGCCGGTGTTGCCGGCCATGCTCAGGCGGCCGTGGTTAATCAATGGGTGCAGTTCGCGCCCAACAACACCGTGCTGCTCCGCGCTATTGAGAGCGACCCCAGCAATGGCTGCCCAGCCGCCTCGGTCGACGGCAATCCAGTCACGCTGACGCAACGCGGCACCGTCACCACCCCGGCAGAGGCGCCGCAGACCTACTATCCCGTCCTGATGTGTGAGGCCTCGCTGTCCGCTTTCGGGCATACCTCGGCCAATATCGGCGGTGTGACGCTCAAGATGCCGGTGACCACGCCGCACCGGATCCTGTTCCTCGGCGACACCGGGTGCCGGGTGACCGCATCGGTGTCCAGCACGCAGAACTGTGACGATCCGACGCAGTTCCCGCTGCAATTCCTCTCCAACTATGCGGCCAGCTTCAAGCCCGACCTGATCGTCCACGTCGGCGACTTCCTCTACCGTGAGCAGCCATGCCCGGCCGGGTTTGCCGGCTGCGCGGGCAACCCCGCCTTCGACAACTGGGATAGCTGGAACGCCGACTGGTTCGGCCCGGCGAAGAACCTGCTCGCGGCCGCGCCGATCGCGATCACGCGCGGCAACCACGAGAGCTGCAACCGCGGCGCCCATGGCTGGTTCCGCCTGCTCGACGCCCATCCCTATAACCAGGCGGCCGTCGACTGCATCGGCCAATACGCGCCCATGGTCGGCGCCCCCGGCACGAAGACGACCTATATCGGCCAGTATGACTACACCGCGCCTTACGTGGTGAACGCCGGGCAGGTCTCGTTGCTGATGTTCGACTCCAGCGACTCCAACACCACCGCGCCGGACAACACGTCCCTGACCCAGGCGACGAACCCGACCTACCCGTCGATGACGCTGCCGCAAATCTACGCGGCGCAGCTGAACGCCGTCCTGCCCTCGCTTGCCAGCACGAACGTGTTCTACATCACGCATAAATCCAGCTTCGACGTCCGGCCCGCCCTGATCAACGGCGCGCTCTCCGGCGGCGATGCGACGCAGCAATATGTGTTCAACGGTGTGAGCCCGAACGGCGGCGTGCCGCCGCAGATCAAGCTGCTAATCTCCGGCCACGACCATCAGTTCGAGGCGGTGAACTTCGCCAACACGAATTTCGCGCCGCAATTGACGACCGGCAACGGCGGTACTCTGCTCGACAACAATAACGGCAACCAGCCGCAGGGCTTCTCGCCCGACACCGCGCCGGGCAACCAGGGTGCGGCATACGCCCTGCCTGGGCTCTCCGGCACGCCGACCATCACCATCCAGTCCGACGCCGACCAGGCCGAATACGGCTTCACCGTCATGGACGCGGTGACCGGCGGCTACGTCGCCAACATCTACAACATGGCGTCCGGCAAGCTGGCGCGCTGCGTAACGCAGCTCAGCCCGCGCCAGATGATCTGCACGCAGTAGCGTCTCGGATCAGAAGCTCGCCGGCCTGAGCCGGCGAGTTCCTGGTCGGCACGCGGAAAACAACTCAGTACAATTCGCTTCGCGGCGGCGCCGGTTGCGGGTAAATCCGAGACCGGCGCCTTCCGGCTGGGCGATGAGGACTACGACCAATGCTGCACGGTCACGACCACGACGGTCACCATCACCATGACCACGACGATGATGGGGATGACGTCCCTGTCAGTTCGCCGGGCTCAAGGCGGCTCCGGGTCGCGCTGCGCTTTGCTTTTGCGGGAGTGATCGTGGCCGCCGCGGTGTTCGCATCGGCCTCGGTGATGGTGGGTGCGGGGGAGGCCTCGGTGATCACCCGCTTCGGCGACCTGTCGCGCGTGCTGACCAAGCCGGGTCTGGCCTGGAAGCTGCCGACGCCGCTGGAAAGCGTCATCCCGGTCGATCTGCGGCTGCGCACCACCTCCACCGGCCTGCAGGATGTCGGCACCAAGGACGGGCTGCGCATCCTCGTGCAGGCCTATGTCGCTTGGCAGGTGCCCGCCGACCCCGCCCATATCCGGCAGTTCGTGCGCGCCGTGCGCAACGACCCGGACGAGGCGGCGCGCCAGCTCCGCAGCCTGGTCGGGGCGGCGCTGCAGGTGACGGCCAGCAGCTTCGAGCTTGCCGACCTGGTCGACACCGACGCGGCGCGGCGCAAGCTGCCCGAATTCGAGCAGCGCTTGCTCGCGCAGATCGGCCCTTCCGCCTTGGACGTCTACGGCGTGCAAATCCAGCAGGTCGGGATCGAGCGGCTGACCTTGCCGGACGCGACCTTGGCCGCGACGGTCGCCCGCATGCGCGCCGAGCGCGAGACCGTGGCCGCCGCTCGCACGGCGGAGGGGCTGCGCGCGGCGGCGGAGCTGCGCTCGGCGGCGGCGCGCGACTCGCGGATCACCGTGTCGAACGCGCGGACCGAGGCGGCCGATATCGAGGCTAAATCGCGCGAACAGGCGGCGGCGATCCAGGCGCACGCCTATCAGGCCGACCCCGACCTCTACACGATGCTCCGCTCGATGGACACGCTGGGCAGCGTGGTCGGCCCCAACACGCGGTTGATCCTGCGCACCGACGCGGCGCCGTTCGACGTGCTGGTCAAGCGGCCCGGCGCGGCCCCCGATCCGACGGCGGGCGCCAGCCGTTGAGCGCCGCGGCGCACCCGGCCGAAGGACCGATCGCGCAGTCGATCGCGACCGGGTTCAAGGTGCTGTTCGCCGCGATCGCCGTGCTGGCGGTCGCCTGGGCCGCATCGAACTGGCGGCAAGTGCCGGCCGATGCGCAGGCGGTCGTGCTGCGGTTCCGCCGGATCGTCGCGGTCAAGCAAGCGGGGCTGACCCTGTCCTGGCCACGGCCGATCGGCAGCGTGGAGCTCATACCCGGCGAACAGCGGCTGCTGACGGTGCGCACGCAGTCCATCGCCCGCGTTGGCGGCATGACCGATGTGTTCACCGCAGCCAACGAAGCGAACTTGCCCGAGGGCAGCGCCGAATACCTGACCGGGGATGGTGGCGTGGTGCTGCTGGGCGCCACACTCAGCTACCGGGTGACCGACGGCGCCGCGTACTACCTCGCCCAGACGCATGTCGCCCCGGCCTTGCAGCGGTTGTTCGCGGCGAGCGCCGTCGACGTGCTGGCCACCCGCAAGCTGGACGACGTGATGGTGGCCGAGCCGGTGCGCGCCAACGCCGACCTCCAGCGCACCGCGGACGCCGAGGCGAGGCGGCAGGCGTTGCGGGGCGACCTGGTCGAGGCCGTCAACAAACGCCTGGCGGATCTCGCCGCGCATGGCGCGTCCCTTGGCGTCGAGGTCGCGCGGATCGATTTGGAGCCGTCGCTGCCGCCGCAAGCCAAGATCGCCTACGACCAGGTCCTCGTCGCCGCGCAGATGGCCGAGCAGGGCATCGCCGACGCGCGCACCGAGGCCACACGCACGCTGCAAGTCGCCGACCGGGAGCGCGACCGGTTGCTGGAAGCCGCCAAGGCGTCGGCGAATGAGCGGGTGGACGAGGCGCGGTCGCGCACGGCGGCGATCCTGGCGGTCCGCGCGAGCATGACGCCGACGACGCGGAGCGCCGTGCTCGATCAGGTGTATCGCGACCAGCTCGCGGTGCTGCTGCAGAAGGTTGGCCGGGTCACCGCCGTGGATCCGCGCGGCGGAGCGCAGGTGATGCTGCCGGCGACGATTCCGCTCCCCGCGGCACCGAGTTTCAATCGATGAGCGTCACCGTCTCTGGCTCGCCGATCTTCGTCTCGCGGCGCGCCTCGCTGCTGGAGAGCGCCGAGCGGGCGATGCTGGCGATGCGCCTGACGGTGGCGATGGTGGCGGCCGGGCTGCTGCTGCTGGCGGTGCTGTGGCAGGCGGTGGTGCCCGGGCAGCAGGCGCTGTCGGACCTCATTGCCGGGGCCGCGGCCTTGCTCGTCGCGGTTCCCGTCATCACCTCGGCCTGGCACAGCCTGCGCCATCCAAGCCTGCATGGGGTGACCGACCGGCTGATCGCGGTGGCGCTGATCGCCGCCTGGGCGAGCGGCGACCTGATGACCGCGGCGGTGCTGCCGATCATCATGATCATCGGCCACGTGCTCGAGGAGCGCAGCCTGATCGGCTCGCGCGAGGCGATCGAGGCGTTGGCCAGCCTGACCGAGACGCACACGCGACGGCTCAACCCGGACGGTTCCTCCGAGGTGGTCGCGACCGCCGATCTGCGACCCGGCGACGTGATCGAGCTGCTCGCTGGCGCCCGAGTGCCGGCGGATGGCGTCGTGCGGGCTGGAATGGCCAGCCTGGATATGGCGTCGCTGACCGGGGAGAGCGTGCCGGTCGATGTGGCGGAGGGTGATTCGGCGCTCGCCGGCTCGATCAACCTCGACGGGCGGCTCGAGCTCGAGGTGAGCCGGATCGGCGCGGAGACGGCACTCGGAAAGATCATTGCACTGATGCGCACGGCCGAGCGCGCCAAGCCCCCGGTGGCGCGGCTGCTCGAGCGCTATGCCGGGCATTACCTGCTGCTGGTCCTGATGATCGCGGCCGGCACCTGGTTCGCGACCAACAACACGGCGGCGACGCTGGCCGTGCTGGTCGCGTCCTGCCCTTGCGCTCTGGTGCTGGCCGCGCCGGCCACCGCGATCGCTGCCATCGCCGTCGCGGCGCGGCACGGCATCCTGATCAAGGGCGCCGCGTTCCTCGAGCAATTGGCCGAGGTGAATTCGGTTATCTTCGACAAGACCGGCACGCTCACCACCGGCGAGCTGACCTTGATCGCGTTCCGCCCCTGCAACGGCGCCGATCCGCAAGCCGCGCTGCTTCTGGCAGCGGCGCTCGGTTCGGCGAGCAACCACCCGGTGAGCCGTGCGGCGGCCCGGTTGGCGCCTGAGCCGGTGCGGCCTGGCTTGGCAGAAGTGCGCGAGGCGAGCGGCTTCGGCGTCGCCGCACTGGCCGACGGCCAGGATGCAGCGCTTGGCCGCCCGGACTTCTTCCGCAATCTCGGCGTGTCGGCGCCCCCGCCGCCGCCGCATGACGGGCCGATCGCCGGATTGAGCCTTGGCGGCGTGTTCCTGGGCTGGCTGTTGTTTGCCGACCGGCCGCGCCGGGAGGCCTCCGGCGCACTGGCCGAGCTGCGCGCGATGGGGCTGGAGCGGCAGGTCCTGCTGACCGGCGACCGCGAGGCGGTCGCGCATCGGATTGGCGCCGAGCTGGGCATTGCCGACATCAGCGCCGAGGCGCTGCCGGAACAGAAGATGGACCGGGTGCTGGGAGAGATCCGCTCCGGCTACCGGCCGCTGGTGGTCGGCGACGGCATCAACGACTCGCTGGCGCTCAAAGTGGGCGCGGTCGGGGTCGCGATGGGCGCGCGGGCGACCGACGTGGCCTTGGCATCGGCCGATCTGGTGCTGATGACCAGTGATCTGCGGCGGCTGGCGACCGCGCTGCGCCTCAGCCGGCGTTGCCGGCGGACCATTCACGTCAATGTCGCGATCGGGCTCGGCTGGACGCTGCTCCTCATCGCGCTGGCGGCGAGCGGGACGCTGGGGGCGGAGGGCGCGATCATCGCGGCGTTGCTGCATAATCTGAGCACCTTCCTCGGTCTCGGCAACGCTGGCCGGCTGCTGCTGTTCGATGAGCCGCATGCGCCACCGGCTGACATGGAAACGTCGCACACGGCCGCTATCGCCTCTGCTATCGGCTGAGTGACGTAACGTTCCTGGTCCATCGTGCCGGGTTTTTGGAAGGGTATTTTTATGAAGTCGAGCCATTGGGTCTTCGGGACGGCGCTTGCCACCGGTTTGGCCGCTTGGAGCGCGCAAGCGGGCGCCGCGGTGATGTTGACGACGAGCCTCTCGGCTTTTGAGGCCGCAGCCGGGCCCGCCCCGGTGATCAACACCCAGACCACCGGCCTGTTTGATCCGTTCGCGCTTGAGCTGCCGACGACGACTGCGATCCCGCTCGCCGACGGGTTCACGATCGGGCTCTCCTCGGCGGCGCAGGTGACGCAGCCGCAAGATGGCTATCCTTACCTGCTCAGCGACGGGTTCTCCGGCGATCTATTCATTCCGCAGGATGCGACGGGCAACCAGATCTCGACCGAGACGCTCTTCACCAGCGGCGCCGACGCGCTCGGCTTCGAGGTGGTGCCGTTCTCGAGCGACATCGGCGGGCCTTATAACATCACGGTGACGCTTGGCACGGGACAGAGCACGACGATCAGCCTGCCCGGCGCGGATTTCAACAACGGCGAGACCACGCCGGCCTTCTTCGGCTATGTCGGCGGTCCGGAGACCTCGCTGACCATCACCGCCACCGACCCGAACGGGCTTGCCTTCGGCAATTTCTACGAAGTGCCGGAGCCGGCCTCGCTGGTGCTGGTCCTGACCGGTGTCGGCCTGGTCGCCGGCCTGCGGCGCAGGAACGCCTGATCGCCTCCGCCCGCACTCTGGCCGCGCTCGCGGCGCTCGCGGCTACGCCCGCCTATGCGGATGGCGGGCGAGACGAGGCGCCGCTTCGCCTGGCTGGGGTTGTTGTGGCCGGCCCGGTGCGGCAGGCGATTTTTGTCACGCCGGATGGGGCAATGTTGCTTGTGGACGAGGGTGGCCGGCTGGGCAGGTTCACCGTGCGCGCCATCCGCCGCGGCGAGGTGGAGCTGGCGGGAACCGGGGGCAGCACCGTGCTCTCGCCTTCGCCGGACGCGATCTTGCGCGATGAGTTGCGGCCGCCTCCGGCCAACGTGCCGCTCATCGATCCTTTCCGCCGCGAGGCGGAGACGGAGAACGATCAGTAGCTTTGCCGGAACCTCACGCCGATCTAACCACGGCCTCACGGACCCTGCGTTAACCGTTTGCTAAGCTGAGTCGCTTACTCATGGTAGTTGCAAGCGCCCATGTCGGTCAAAATCAACGAAAACCCCGTTGTCCCGTTTTCTGCACAGCCGATTGCGCTGTCGACGCGGTTTGCGGTGACCGGTTCGGGAAGCGACCCTGCCTATCTCGTGGTCGATGGCCTCGATCGCGACGAGTACACCGTGAATGCCACGGGGGCGACGGGTGAGCTGACTGGAGATGGGAGGAGCTTGGGCTTCACCTCGCTCGGCGGCGACGCGCGCGGGGCCGGCATCGTCTTCACCTACCAAGTTTCGACCGGACGCTACTACAGCGCGAATTTCGGCTACCTCGACCAGCTCGCCTACACGCCATCGACGAGTGTGGGCGATGTGACCGACCTGTGCTTCTGGGGCACCAACAACCTGTCTCTCGCGAACGAGTATGGCGGCAATGCCGAGTCGATGATGCAGGTCGATGCGTCTGGCTATCTCGGTTCGGTCACGGTCGCGACGGAGCCGGGCTATAGCGCGACCGTTCCCGCGCAAGCCACCCCGGGCTCGATTGCCGCGGTTGCCGAGACCTTTGTTGGCCAGAGCTGGAACATTAATGGCTGTTGGGTTTTGACCAGTGTGATTTCCGCCGAGGCCGGGGCGTCGCTTCCCGTCCAGAGCACGGCTGACATCGCTGGGCAGGCCAATGGCGAGTGGTTCGTCGCCTATGATGGCCCGGCCGGCGAAACCGGGAATTGGCAGTCGCTGGTCACGACCGGCGAGATGGTCGGGTTCGAGACGTCGAGCGGAACCGGGCACATCACGACAATCGTTTCCGGTTCCGGCAGTTCGGCGATGGTGGTGGACAACGCCGCGTTCGAGAGCGCCTACGGCCAGGTGGTCAACTCGGCCAATGACGGCTCGCCGGATGACATTACGATCTCAGCGCCGCATGCCGCTTCGCAGGAATTCTCCGGCGTCAACGCCGACACGGTGGTGATCTACGAGCTCGACACGCCCGTCGTGACGACGAACAGCACCGGCCTCACGCTGACGCCGGACAGCGCGGACAGTCTCGGCTCGCTGTTCTCGGCGGCGGATCCCGAAGGCAAGACCGTCACCACCTATCAGTTGTACGACACGGACCCCGGCGGCGCGCTCGTCGTCAGCGGGACGGACTTCAACGCGAATTCGACCTCGACGGCCGTGACGGTGAGTTCGCTCGCGCAGGTGAGCCTACAGGCTGGGGCCGCGGACAATACCGGCTCGATTGATGTCCGGGCATCCAACGGCTCTTACTGGGGAGACTGGACGTCGCTCGGCGTCACCGTCGCAGGATCGGCGCCGGCGTCCTCCCCTGGGACGCCCGCGCCCAGCACGGCAGACAATTTCAATTGGACCGATATCGTGACCGACTCATCCGGCAGCGGTGCGGGCGAGGCGTATTCCGGCTCGGTTGCCGGCATCCAATCGGAATATACTTGGTCTGGAGCGGATAGCGCCGCCATCGCGGCCCAGGTCGCAAATGTCTACCTCGTGGGCGGCCCGGGCGGGGACGCGCTCGAGGCTTATGCGGGCAGCAACGTGCTGGATGGCGGCACCGGGTCGAACTTCCTGATCGGCGCGACAGGCGCTGACGGCGGAACCGACACCTTCTTTGTCGATGGCCGCGGCGACGCCCCGTTTTGGGACAGCTTGGTCAATTTCCACGAGGGCGATGCGGTGACGTTGTGGGGCTTCGCGCCGGGAAGCACGATGGCCTGGGCACCCAATGCGGGCGCACCGGGCTATCAGGGTGCGACGCTTGACGTCTCGCTGGCGAACGCCACGACCGGGTCGGTCACTTTCGCCGGGATCAGCTTGTCACAGGCGCAAGCCAATTTCGTCACCAGTTCCGGCACCTCCGGCGGAGTGCCTTACCTTGAGGTCCAATTCACTGCGTGACGAGCGGACGCAAGCGCGGATGAGAAACTGACATAGGATCACATCTTCTCTTTTAAGCCCGCCTTCAGCAGCCACCAATTCACCGGGAAGGCGGTCAGGAAACCGCAGATCATGGCGAGCTCATCATGAACCAGAACAGCCAGCTCGGGATCACCCCGCCAACTCCTCGATGATCGGGCAATCCGGCCGCTCATCGCCGCTGCAGGAATCGGCGAGGTGGCGGAGCGTCCGGCACATGGCTTGGATCTGCTCCGCCTTGGCCTCGAGCGCGGCGACATGCGCCAAAGTCAGCCGCTTCACGTCGGCGCTGGCCCGGCGGCGGTCGCGCCACAGCGCCAACAGCTCGCGCATCTCGTCCATGGAGAAGCCGAGATCGCGCGCCCGGCGGATGAACCGCAGCGTGTGGATGTCCGCCTCGCCGAAGCGGCGATAGCCGGCGCCGCTTCGCTCGGCGGCCGCGAGCAGGCCGACGCTTTCGTAGTAGCGGATCATCTTGGCGGAAACGCCGCCGGCCTGCGCGGCCTGGCCGATATTCATGGACGCCAGCTCCGCAGCAGCAGCGCGCTGCCGACCACGCTCACGCTCGAGAACGCCATCGCGGCCCCGGCGACAACAGGGCTCAGCAGGCCGAACGCGGCCAGCGGAATGCCAACCAAATTGTAGGCGAACGCCCAGAACAAGCCTTGCCGGATGCGCCCGTAGGTGCGGCTGGAAATGTCGAGCGCCGCCGGAACCAGCGCCGGGTCGGCGCGCATCAGGGTGATGCCGGCAGCGGCCTCGGCGACGCCGGTGCCATTGGCCACTGCGATCCCGAGATCGGCTGCGGCCAGCGATGCCGCGTCGTTGACGCCATCGCCGACCATCGCCACCGCACCCCGCGACCGCAACCCGGCGATGACGGCCGCCTTGTCCGCGGGCAGCGCCTCGGCGTGGACGTCCGTGATGCCGACGCTGCGCGCCGCCGCCTCCGCCGCACCCCGGTTGTCCCCAGTCAGCAGCACCACATCCATCCCACGGCCCCGAAGCCGGGCGACGGTGTCAGCTGCGCCGGCCAGCGGGGCGTCGCCGAAGCCGAGCAGGCCCAGCAACCGCCCGTCCGCGGCGAGGTAGGAAACGGTGCGCCCATCGCGCCCGAGCGCCGCCGCATGTTCGCTCAGCTCGGCCACGTCGATCGCTTGTTCGCGCATCAGCCGGGCGCTGCCGAGGAGGAGCGTTCTTGCGTCCACACTGCCTTCGATCCCCCGGCCGGGCAGCGCACGCACGCCGACAGCTTGCGGCACGTCCGACCCGGCGCGAGCGGTGACCGCCCGGGCGAGCGGATGCTCGCTGCCCATTTGAAGCGCCGCGGCCAGGCGCAGCACGGTCTCGGTGTCGGAGCCCGTTGCCGCCTGTAGCGCCAAGAGTTGCGGGTGGCCTTCGGTCAGGGTGCCGGTCTTGTCGAAGACGACGATCCGGATTGCGCGCGAACGCTCGAGGGCAGCCGGGTCACGGATGAGGATGCCGTGCCGGGCGGCGACGCCGGTGCCGACCATGATGGCGGCCGGCGTGGCCAGCCCCAAAGCGCAGGGGCAGGCGATCACCAGGACGGCGACGGCGTTGACCGCGGCCGGCTCGATCCCCGCGCCGGCGAGCAACCAACCGAGGAAGGTCACCACCGCGACCGCCACCACCACGGGCACGAATACCGCGCTGACCCGGTCGACCAGGCGCTGCACCGGGGGTTTGGCCGCCTGCGCGTCCTCGACCAGCCGGACCATGCGCGCGAGCTGGCTCTCCGCCCCGGTCGCCGTAACTTCGGCGACGAGCAGCGCCTCGCCGTTGAGCGCGCCGCCGATCACGCGGCTGCCCGGCGGCTTCGGGACGGGCAGACTCTCGCCGGTGAGCAGGCTTTCATCGGAGCTGCCGTTGCCTTCGCGCACGATGGCGTCGGCGGCGATGCGCTCGCCGGGCCGGATCACCAGGAGGTCGCCCGCACGCAGCGCCGTCACGTCGACCTCGCGTTCGGCGCCTTCGCGGCGGATGCGGGCGCGCTCGGGCCGCAGGCGCTCGAGCGCGCGGATTGCCGAGCCCGCTTGAAACCGGGCGCGCGCTTCCAGCCATTTGCCGAGCCGGACCAGCGCCACCACCGCGGCCGAGGCCTCGAAATAGAGCGCGCCGCCGTGCCCCGAGGCGAGCTGCCACAGGCTTAGCCCGAAGGCGGCAGAAGTCCCGAGGGCGACCAGCGTATCCATATCGCCCGACCCGGCCAGCAGCGCCTTCCAGGCCCCGCGATAGAACCGCGCGCCAAAGACGAACTGCACGATCGCCGCCAGCCCGAATTGCGCCACGCCCGGCAGGGTCAAATCGACGCCAAATGGCATCAGCAGCATTGGGAGGAGCAGCGGCGCCGCGAAAGCGAGCGCCAGGGCCGCCATAATACCATCGCGTCGCCCCGTCCGGACCGGCGGGGCGGTTAGCGAACTCGCCTCGTATCCCGCGCGCCGCACGGCTTCGACCAATTGCTCTGGCCGCACCCCCGCCTCAGCGGCGATATGTGCTCGTTCGGTCGCCAGGTTCACCTCGGCTGAGACCACCCCAGGCACGCCCAGCAACGCCCGCTCGACCCGGCGCACGCACGCCGCGCAACTCATGCCGCCAATCCGCAAGTTGCTAGAACCGGCCGCGCCGGCCTGTCGATTAATGATGCCCTGATCCATTTGACCTCTCCGGCGACGGATATGGGGCTTCCCATCGTGGGAAGGTCAAGGGCTTGACCTTGCCATTGTGGGAGGGTGCAGAACCGCGCCAAGAACCCGGAGAGTCCTATGCAGACATTCAAGGTCGAGGGTATGACCTGCGCCCATTGCGAACGCGCGGTCACGGACGCGATCCACGCAATCGACAAGCTGGCCAAGGTCCGGGTGGACCTATCGGCCGGGCTCGTCACCGCCGAAAGTGACGCCGGCCCAGCCAGGCTGGAGGCCGCGATCGCTGCTGAGGGATATCAGGCCAGCCTGGCCTGACCCTCAAACCACGCTGTCCGGCCGCAGCATGCAGTCGCGCGCGGTCTCCGGCGTCTCTAGCTGCACGGTCGCGTGTCCGATGCCGAAGCGCTCCCGCACCTCGTGGGTGATCCGGAGCAGCAAGGCCCCGTCATTGGTCTGATCCTGCCGCACCAGGTGCGCGGTCAGCGCCGTCTCGGTCGTGCTCATGCCCCAGATATGCAGATCGTGCACTTCGCTGACGCCGGGCAGCGAGCGCAGGTAGGCGTCGACTTTGGCCTGATCGATCCCCGGCGGCACCGCGTCAAGGGAGAAGTTCACGGAGTCGCGCAGCAGCGACCAGGTGCCGACCAGGATGACCACGCTGAGGACGAGGCTGACCACCGGGTCCACCCAAAGCCATCCGGTCCACAGGATCACGAGGCCTGCGACGGCGACGCCCAGCGTGAGCATGGCGTCGGCCGCCATGTGCGTGAAGGCGGCGCGGATGTTCAGATCGCCCTTCCGGCCAGACATGAACAGCCAGGCGGTAACCCCGTTCACGAGGACGCCCACCAGCGAGACGATGACGATCACCAAGCCGCCGGTCGGCGCCGGGTCGATCAGGCGCTGGATCGCCTCCCAGGCGATCCCGCCGGTCACGACTAGCAGCACCATCGCGTTCGCCAGCGCCGCCAGGATCGAGGAGCGGCGCAGGCCGTACGTGTAGGTCCCTGTCGGGCGTTTCTGGCTGAGCCAGGCGGCGAGCCACGCACCGAGCAACCCGGCCACGTCGCCCAGATTGTGCCCGGCATCCGCCAGCAGCGCCACCGACTGCACTGAAATGCCCCAAAACGCCTCCGCCGCCACGTAGGCGGCGTTCAGCCCGACTCCGATGGCGAAGGCGCGGCCAAAATCCACCGGCGCATGATGATGCCCGCCGGGTCCATGATCGTGGTGATGCGCGTGATCGTGCGGCATGCGCCCGTTATAGACGTTGCTCGGGCGGACCGTAACTACTCGCCGGCTTGGGTTTCGGGTTGGCGCTTATGGAACAGGCGTGCGCTGCGTTGCGACAGGAACTCGAAGGCGATGAACAGGACCGGCACGAAAATGATGCCGAGCAGGGTCGCGAACACCATCCCCCCGAACACCGTCGTGCCGATCGAGACCCGCGCGCCAGCGCCGGCCCCGGAAGCCAGCACCAGCGGCAGCACGCCGAAGATGAAGGCGAGCGCCGTCATCATTACGGCGCGGAACCGGGCTTGCGCGCCGTCCAGCGCCGCCTGGCGCACGCTTTCGCCGCTTTCGAGCCGCGTCTTGGCGAATTCCACGATCAGGATCGCGTTCTTCGCTGCCAGGCCGACCAGGAGCACCAGCCCGATCTGCCCATAAATGTCCATCGCCAGTCCGCGCACGAGGAGCGCCACCAGCGCGCCCAGCGCCGCGACCGAGACGGACAGGATCACCGAAACCGGCAGCGAGAAGCTCTCGTATTGGGCGACCAGGAACAAATAAGCGAAGATGAGCGAGAAGATGATGGCGTATGCGCCGGTGCTGCCCTCGAGCTGCTGCTGGTATGACAGGCTGGTCCAGTCATAGCCATAGCCCTGCGGCAGGAACTGCGCCGCAAGCTGCTCCATCGCCGCGATCGCCGTGCCGGAGCTCCCGCCCGGCGCGGGTTGCCCGATGATCTCCACGGCCGGATAGAGGTTGTAGCGGGTGACCGTATCGGGGCCGAGCGTGGTGGACACGGTGACCAGGCTGCGCATCGGCACCAGCGCGCCATTCGCGCTCTTGACGTAAAGGTTTTGGATGTCGGCGACCGTCCCGCGGTATTTGGACTGGTCCTGCACGATCACCTGGAACACCTGGCTCTGCAGGTTGAATTGGTTGACGTATTGCGAGCCGAGATGCGCCTGCATCTCGGCAAAGATCTCCGAAGGCTGCACGCCCATCAGCGCGGCACGCGTGCGGTTCACCGTGACTTCGACCTGCGGCTGGTTGGCTGTGAAGGTCGTGAAGACGCTGCTCAGCGCGGGGTTCTGGTTGGCGCGATAGATGAAACCCCGCGCGGTCGCGGCCAGGTCGCTGATGCTCTGGCCGGCGCGTGCCTCGAGCTCGAAATCAAAGCCGCCGGTGCGGCCGACGCCGGGGATCGCCGGTGGGTTGAACGCCGCGATCGAGGCGGAAGGCAGCGCATTCAAGCCTGGCTGCAGCGCCGCGATAATGCCGGTGACCGATTCCCGGGCAGAGGTTCGGACGCTCCAGTCCTTCAGCACGACGATGAGCGCCCCGGAGTTGGCCTCGTTGGTGCCCGAGATCAGGCTGAAACCCGACAACTCGATAACGTTCGCGACGCCTTCATCCTTGCCGGCCAAGGTTCCCACTTGGTGCACCACGGACTGCGTCCGCTCGAGCGACGCGCCGTTCGGCAGCGTGATGTTGACGAAGAAATAGCCCTGGTCCTCCTCGGGGATAAAACCCGAGGGTACGATGCGGAACACGAACCCGGCCAGCACGCAGACCGCCGCGAGGCCGATCAGCCCCACGACGAGCCGCCGTCCGAGCCAGGCGACGGCGCCGCCGTAGCGGTCCCGGACCCAATCGAAGCCGTTATTGAACCAGCGGAACAAGGTGAAGCGCTGCCGCTTTGGCGGCCGCAGGAACAGCCGGCAGAGCGCCGGGCTGAGGGTGAGCGCGTTGACGGCGGAGATCAGCACCGAGGCCGAGATGGTGACCGCGAACTGCCGATAGAGCTGGCCGGTGATTCCCGGCAGAAAGCCCACCGGCGCGAAAACCGCCACCAGGACGAGCGTCGTCGCGATCACCGGGCCGGTGATCTGGTCCATCGCCCGCTCGGTCGCCTCGGCGACCGGCATCTTCGGGTTTTCCTCGAGATTGCGGGTGACGTTCTCGACCACCACGATCGCGTCGTCGACGACCAGCGTGATCGCCAGCACGATCGCGAACAGGTTGACCGTGTTGGCGCTGAACCCGAACGCGTAAAGGATCGCGAACACGCCGATCAGCGAGACCGGGATCGCGACGACGGGGATCAGGGTGGCCCGCCAGTCCTGCAGGAACAGGAACACGACCGCGACGACGATGAGGAACGTCATGGCCAGCGTGATGACGATCTCGTGCACCGTGGCGGTGACGAATTTCGTCGAGTCGTAGACGATCTCGTATTTCAGCCCAGCCGGGAACGACTTGGCGAGCTGCTCCATCTGGGTGCGGACGGCCTGCGCGACCTGCAGCGCGTTGGAACCAGGAAGCTGGTAGATCGCCAGCGTCGCCGAGGGCTGGCCGTTGAGCGCGGAATAGGCGGTGTATTGCTGGGCGCCGAGCTGCACGTCGGCCACGTCGCCGATCCGGACCAAGCCGCCATTCGCGCTCGCCTTGATGACGATGTCCTTGAACTGCTGCACGGTATTCAGCCGGCCCTGAGCGACGATGGTGAGCTGCTGCTGTTGCTGAGTGGTGATCGGCGGCGCGCCGACTTGCCCGGCGGCGGCCTGGATGTTCTGTCCGGCGATCGCGGCCACGACGTCCTGCGAGGTGATGCCGAACGCGGTCATCTTCACCGGGTCCATCCATACCCGCATGGAGTATTTCAGGTCGGATAGGTCGGTCGCCTGGCCGACGCCGGGAATGCGCGCCAGCGGGTAGGACAGGTTGATGTCGGTGTAGTTCGAGATGAAGATCTGGTCGTATTTGTTGTCCGGCGAGTAAAGGTTCACCGCCAGCACGAAGTCGCTGGATTTTTTCGCGACCGTCAGGCCCTCGGCTGAGACCGTCGCCGGCAATTGGGCCGTCGCCAGCGAGACGCGGTTCTGCACGTCGACCGCGTCGATGTCCTGATTGGAGCCGAGCTCGAAGGTCACGGTCAGCGAGTAGGTCCCGGCGCTGGAACTCGTGCTGCTGTAATAGAGCGCGTGCTCGACGCCGTTGACCTGCTCCTCGACCGGTTCGGCGATCGTCTGCTGGATGACGTTGGCGTCCGCACCCGGGTAACTCGCCGAGACGGCCACCGTCGGGGGGGCGAGGTCGGGGTATTGGGCAATCGGGATGACCCAGAGCGAGACCAGCCCGGCGATCAGGATCACCAGCGCGATGACGATGGCGAATTTGGGCCGCGCGATGAAGAAGCGGGAAATCAAATCCTGTTACTCACGCTCAGCCATGCAAGAGTGATCAACGCACCCGTCATCGCGAGCTGCGGAGCGGCGTGGCGATCCAGCGCGACACGAAACGACGCGGGCATGGATCGCTTCGTCGCTCCGCTCCTCGCAACGACAATCAGGGTACTAGGTCCCATTGGTGGTGGCCGGCGGCGCGGGCGGGGCGGTGCTGGCGTCCACGGCCTCGCCGGGATGCACCTTCTGGATGCCCTCGGTAATCACCCGTTCGCCGCCCTTCAGGCCGGATTGCACGATGTAGTTCTGCCCGATCTGCCGGCCTAGCTTGATCCGTTGCTCCTGAACCTTGTTGTCCTGGCCGACGATCAGCACGAACGGCCCGTTCGCGTCATTCTGCACCGCCTGGACCGCGACGACCGGCGCGTTCTGTGGCTTCGCCGGCGCGACCTCGACGCTGACGAAGGAGCCCGGGATCAATGTGCCGTCAGAGTTAGCGAAGCGGCCCCAGACGGTGAGCGTTCCGGTCGACGCATCGACCTGGTTGTTCAGGAACTCGATCGTGCCGGCTTCCTTGTAGATCGAGCCGTTGGAAAGCTGCAGGTGCAGCGCGACCGTGGCGGCGAGCTCTTGGGCGGTCTTGCCGGTTTGCTGCTCGATGGAGAGCATCTCGGCGTCGGTGGGGGCGAAATAGACGCGGATCGGGTCGATCTGCACGATGGTGGCGAGCGGGCCCGACGATGAGTCGACGAGGTTGCCCGCGGTGATGTTGGCGCGGCCGATCCGCCCGGTGATCGGCGCGGCAACCGTGGTGTAACTCAGGTTTATGGCGGCCGCCTCCAGCGCGCCGCGCGCCGTGTCGACCTGCCCCGATGCCTGGTCGCGCGCCGCCGTGTCTTGCTGGATCTGCTGCTGGCTGATCGCCAGATTGCCCGCCTGGGTGTCGCGCTGCAGGTTCATCTGCGTGTTCTGCAGCGTGGCTTGGGCCTGCGTGAGCGAGCCTTGCGCCTGCAGCACCGCGGCCTGGTAAGGTCCTTTCTGCAGCTCGAAGAGCAGTTGCCCCGCCTTGACCGTGCTGCCCTCGGTAAAGTCCACCTTGTCGATGAAAGCCTGCACGCGCGCGACCACGTTGACCATTTGGATCGCTTGTACCTGGCCGACAAAAGTCTGCACCGGTGCCACGTTCTGGACTTGCACGGGCGCGACGACGACGGCGGGGGCGGCACCGGCCAGAAGGACCAACGGCAGGATCGCGACTCTCGGCTGCTTCATTGGGTTCCCTGCAACGCGTTTCCGGTTTGCACAGGGGGCAAGCTAGGCCGTTATCCGACCGGTCAGCAATATTCACTTCGCGCCCAGCCCGGTTCCGGCTACATCGCGAGCACGGCGCTGGCCGCCCCCGTTCGAGTGTGAGGCGTTTTGGACACACTGCAGCAATTCGCCGGGCCAACGACCCCGATTGGCGCCGGCGTCGACCTCCGGCGTGGCATCCGGCTGCTCCGGCTGCTGGCATTCCTGTTCGGCGGCGGGGCGCTTGCACTGGTTGTGCTGCTTGCCTTGTTCCCGACTTTGGACATGGCGGTCGAGGCGCGGTCGAGCGGGCTGGCCGGCATTACGCTCGCCGGACTTCTGCTGGCGCTCTCGGGCATAATGGCGGCGCTGCCGATCGCGACGTGCCGCCTGGCCTGCGCGGAAGAGCGCCGGCGGCAGCGTCTGCCGCGTCTGCTCCGCTTCCGCCCGGTCGACCCGGCGCGGCGGCTCTCCTGGATGGCACGGCGTCCGCAGGGCATCATCATCCCGGTGATCTGCGTGGGCGCCGGCATTGCGGTCTGGCTGCTGCGTCCGCAGATGCCCGGCGCTTTGGCGCCGCAAGCGATGATCCTCGGCGCCGGGGCCATCGTGCTCGGCTTCCCGCTCCTGGTCGCGCAGAAGCTGATGGCCGCCGTTCCGCGTCACGAATTGGTGGAGGCCGACGCGCTTTCGGCCCTGCTGCGAGTGCCGGTGATCATCGTGCCGCTGGCCGGCGTGGTGGACATCGGGGCCGCGGAGGGGTTCGGCTACGCCCGTCCGGTCATGGCCGTGCTCGCCGTGTTTATCGGCGTTGTCGCGGCCGAGTTGGGCTTGCGCGCACTCGGCAATTGGTTCCTGCCGCCGCCAACGCCCGCCGAGGCGAGGGCTTCCGTCACCAGCCTGGCGGCGCGTCTGCTGCATGACGGGTCGGTCGGCGAGGGCCTGGCCGCACCGATCCGGGCGCAGCTCGGCATCGACTTCTCGCGGAGCTGGGCGCTGCGCTACGCGCGTTCGGCCGCGCTGCCGGTCGGGCTGGGGTTGGCGCTGCTCGCCTGGGGTCTGACCGGAGCGGCGCTGATCCCGCTGGACCAGCGCGGCGTGTACGAGCGGTTCGGCAAGCCGGTCGCGGTCTGGCAGCCCGGCGCGCATCTTGGCCTGCCCTGGCCGCTCGGCCGGGTCCGTATGGTCGAGCTTGGGGTCGTGCACACAATGACCCTTGGGGGCACCGAGCCGCCGGACACCGTGTCGCGCGCCGAGGATCCGCCGCCGGACTCGGCGAACCGGCTTTGGGACAAGGTACATCCGGCCGAGACTTCCTACATCATCGCGTCGGTCGAGACCTCGGGCGCGCAAAGCTTTCAGAGTGTCGATGCCGACCTCAAGGTGCTGTATCGCACGGGCCTGGACGACGCATCGGCGCTGCGGGCCGCTTATGGGGTGACATCGGCGGACCAGCTCGTGCGCAGCGAGACGGGGCGGCTGCTCGCCCGGGTGTTCGCCGGGCGGCTGTTGAATGACGTGATCGGCACCGACCGCGAGACGCTGGCCGAAAATTTGCGCCGGGACCTGCAGGCCGAGCTGGACCGGCGCCACAGCGGCATCGAGGTCATGCAGGTGGTGATCGAGGCGATCCATCCGCCGCTCGCCGCCGCGCAGGCCTATCACAACGTGCAGGCGGCCGAGATCGTGGCGAACACGGCCATTTCGACGGAACGCGGGCGCGCCGTGGCCAGCGCGGCGATGGCGCGCCAGACGGCGACCGGGATTACCGACGCGGCGAAGGGCGCGGCTTCGTCCACGGTTGCCGACGCGAACGTCCTGCTGCGCAACTTCACCGCTGACCAGCAGGCCGCAGCGGTGGGCGGCGAGGCGTTCCTGCTGGAGCGCTATTTTGCCAATTTGAGCATGGCGCTGCTGAAATCGCCGCTGGTCATCGTCGACCATCGCCTGCAGGGTCCGACGGCGCCGGTGATCGACCTGCGCTCGTTCGGCGCGCCGGGCGTTACCCGGTCAGGCGACGAGGACTAGACCTTTATCGGCCTGACTGTGGTCGGGCCGATAAAGGTCTAGCTTTATTTGAGACAGCGATTCACGTCCTGACCGATTCCGGTCAGGACGATCGCGGTCTAAGTTCCGCCGCTCCGGATCGCCACGGCGAAGCTCTCGATCTCGGCCGGGCTGAAGCGCAGCTCCCGCAAGATGGTGTCGGCGTCTGCGCCGGGTTCGGGGGCGAGGCGGTCGAGGCGGCCGCATGCTTGACCGTCGAGCCGGGCCGGGAAGGGCAGATGCCGGACGCCGTCGATCTCGCACACCAGGCCGCGCGCCTGCACATGCTCGGTGCGCGAGGCGTCGTGCGGCGTGAGGACGGTCTGGAACGGCACGTCGTGGCCGGCGAAGCGGCGGCGCCATTCTGGCTCCGTGCAGCGCGCCATGACGGCGGTGATCAACGCGTGCACCTCGTCGCCATGGGTCCGGCGGTCCGGCTCTTCGGCCAAGCGCGGGTCGGCGAGGCGCGGTTCGAGGTCCCGCGCGGCCGAGACGAACGCCTGCCAGAAACGGTCCTCGACGATGCCGAGCGCGATGCGCTTTCCATCGGCGGTCGCAAACACATCGTTCGTGGGATGCAGGTGCAGCCGGTCCGGTGCGTCCTCGTCGAGGCCGGTCCGCACCGTCGTATAGGACAGAGACGCCTCGAACAGGCTGAGGTCCAGCGTGGCGCCCTCGCCGGTCGTGCGCGCTCGCAGCACGGCGGCCAGGACGGCGATCGCGAGGTAGGAGGCGCCAGCCAGGTCGGCGACGGGGAGGCCGGAGCGGTGCGGCTCGGCGTCGGCCCAGTGGCCTTTCAGGCTGAGCGCACCGGCGGCGGCGAGGTAGTTGAAATCGTGCCCGGGCTCGTCCCGCCAAGGCCCGGTCTGGCCGTAGCCGGAGAGCGAGGCGTAGACCAGGCCGGGCTTGATCGCGCGCAGGGCCGCGGCGCCGATGCCGAGCCGGTCGGCGACGCCGGGGCGGAAACCTTCGACGGCGATATCGGCCCATTCGGCGAGTCGGGCGACGAGGGGGCGGGCAGCCGGGTTCTTCAGGTCGATGCAGAGGCTGCGCTTGTTGCGGTTGGCGACCGCGAACATCTCCGTCGGGAAGCGCCGGCCGAATTCGCCGCCCGGTGGCTCGACCTTGATCACGTCGGCGCCGAGATCGGCCAGGATCACCGTGCCGAATGGGCCGGGCAGCAGGGCGGTGAAGTCGAGCACCCGCAGCCCGGTCAGCAGGCCTGCGGTCATGACGGGCCCCGCAGCCGGATGAGCGCGTCTGCCGCGACTGCGCCGAGTCCCGCGGGGCGGACGATGACCGGGTTCATCTCGATCTCTTCGATGGTGTCCGCATTGTCGGCGAAAAATTGCGAGAGACGCGCGACCAACTCGGCCAGCGCGTTCAGATCGCCTGGCGGCTTGCCCCGGATGCCCTCCAGCACGCGGGCGCCGCGCTGGGTGGTGATCGCCCGCCGCGCGGTCGCGGCGTCGGTGGGCGCCAGGCGGACTTTGGACTCATCCAGCAGCTCGACGAGCACGCCGCCGGAACCGACCACGACGACCGGCCCGAAGGTCGGGTCGTGCCGGCAGCCGACGATCCATTCCGCGACCCCGTCGGTCACCATTTCCTCGATCAGCCGGACGCCATCGGGGACGCGCGTCGCGAGTTCCGCGGCGACCGCCGGCGCTTTGGCCGCGGGGATGCCGGTCCGTACGAGGCCATGCTCGGTCTTGTGGGGATAGCGATCGGAGGCGATCTTGACCGCGCAGATACCGTCCGCCGGGTCGCGGCGGGGAATGGTGATGCCGGCTTGGGCCAGCAGCGCTTTGGTGTCCGCCTCGTGCACGATGGTGCGGCCGGCGGCGATCCAGGTGCTCAGGATTTCCATCAAAGCAGCCCCGAGAAGCGGGCAATCGCGCGCAGCCCGGTGAGCGCGCGTGCCGGCGAGTCGAAGACCGGGAAGGACGCGGCCATGAAGGCGGCGCGCGGCTCGGGCGTCAGGTCTTCGGGCGCCGTCCAGACCACGATGAGGGGTTTGCTGGCGGCGGCGGCCGACTGCATCAGCATGGCGGCGAATTCGGCTTGGTGCGAGAAGGTGATGATCACGATCAGCGCGTCGATCTCGCCGCTGTCCAGCACCAGGTCGATGGCGCGGCGGAACATGCCGGGGCTCGAAAGGGCGACGCCGGTCATGTCCACCGGGTTCCGCACGGCGGCGAAGTACGGCAGGGAGGCGCTGATCGTCTCCTGCACCCTGGCGCTGAACCGGGGGATTTCGAAGCCGGCCTGCTCGAACAGCTCGCAAGCCTCGACGGCCAGGCCGCCGGCGATCGACACGATCCCGACGCGCAGCCCCCCGAGCCGGCGTCCCAGCGACAGCGCCGCCGCGGCGTCGACGGCCTCGGTGTGGTCGCGGGCGCGGACGATCTGCAGCTCCTCGAACACGCCGTCCACGACGCGGTCGTCGCCGGCGATGGCGCCGGTATGGGTCACGACGGCCTCGCGCGCCGCGGCCCCGCTGCCGGGCTTTTGGATGACGAGGGCCTTCTGGCCTCGCATCGCCCGTGCCAGGGCGACGAAGCGGGCGGGGTCGCGGATCTGTTCGAGGTAGCAGAGCACGATGCGGGTTCCGGGGTCGGCCGCGAACCACTCGAGCGCGTCCGCGGCGGTAACGCTGACCTCGTTGCCGGTGGTGACCAGCGCCCGCACCCCGACGCCCATGCGGGTCAGCCGCTTCGACATGGCGCCGGAGATGGCGCCGGACTGCGCGACGATGCCGACCGAGCCGTCCTTGGCGCCCATGGTCATGGCGCTGAAGGTGATGAAGGCGGAGCGGGACGGGAAGGTGAAGCCCTCGCAATTCGGGCCGAGCAGGCGGAAGGGCGCATTGGCCAGCCGCTCTTCCAACACTTCCTGCAGCCGTCGCCCCGTCTCGCCGGCCTCGGCGAAGCCGGAGGTCATGGAGGCGATCACCCGGACATGGCTCGCCTCGCACTCGTCGAGTGCTGCCATGAACCCGTCCGCCGGCACCATGACCACGGCGACGTCGAGGGGTTCGGGCACGTCGGCGAGGCGCGGCACTGTGGGCAGGCCCAGGATCTCGGGCGCGGTGCGGTTGATCGGGTAGATGCGGCCGGGAAAGCCGCCTTGCAGCATGAGCTTGACCAGGAGATGGCCGAGCTTGCCCGGCGTGCTGGAGGCGCCGATGACGGCGACGCTGCGGGCATTGAGCGCGGCGTCCAGCGCTTGCGGGCCGGTGAGACGGAGCGGCTTGAGCATCAGGCGGCGTGCTGGTTGCGCAGCGCTTGCCGGTTCACCTTGCCGGATGGCGTTTTCGGCAGTTCGGTGACGAACTCGATCACGCGGGGGTATTCGTGCTGGGCGAGGCGGGTGCGGGTGAAGAGCTGCAACTCTTCGGTCAGCGCGTCGCTCGCGGGGCGGCGCGGGACGATGTAGGCCTTGACGACTTGGCCGCGCAGTTGGTCCGGCACGCCGATCACCGCGGCCTCCGCGACCGCGTCATGCTTGAGTAGGGTATCCTCGATCTCCTTGGCGCTCATGGTCCAGCCGGCCGAGATGATGACGTCGTCGGCGCGGCCGCCATGGTAGAAGTAGCCTTCCTCGTCGGTCCAGCCGAGATCCTTGGTGCGGACCCATTCGCCGCCGCGCTGGACGACGATTTCGCCGATCTGGAGGGGCGGCGTGTCGTTGCCGTTCGCATCGTGGACGGCGACGAGCAGGCCGGGTACCGGCTTGCCGAGCGAGCGCGGCTTGACTGCGATGTCGCGGGCGCCGGGATAGTTCACCAGCAGCACGCCGACTTCCGTGGTGCCGTACATGCTGCAGGCGCGCTGGCCGAAGGTCTCGATGATGAAATCCTCGGTCGCGGTGTCGGTGGGTTCGCCGGTGTAGGTGAGTTTCTCGATGAAGTAGCGGTGGCTGGCGGCGACGCCGCTGTTCTTCATCAGCCGGTAGTGGGTGGCGGCGGCGGAGAGGTTGGTGATGCGGTCGCGCTCCATCGCTTCGAGCAGGCGCGCCGCGTCGAACGGGCCGGCCCAGGCCCAGATGCTGACGCCGAGCGCGAGCGGGGCGATGGTGCCGTGCCAGAGTCCGTGGCCCCAAGCGGGCGAGGAAGGGCAGAGATAGCGGTCGCCGGGTCGCACGCCGGTGCCGTAAAGGGCGGCGATCATCACGGTGACGACTGCGCGGTGCCGGTGCTTGACCGCGTCCGGCAGCTCGCGGGTGGTGCCCGAAGTGTATTGAAACATGGCCATGTCGGCCGAGCCGGTGCTGGGCGTGAAGCTGTCGCCGGCGGCCGCCAGTGACGCCATGAAGGCGTCGTCAGCCTGGATGACCTCGGTGCCGGCGAACCCGGCCGAAATTGCCATCTTGTCGGGCGCCGACACCAGGATCTTGGGCTGGCAGTCTTGTACGCGGAGCGCGAGCCCGTCGCGTCCGAACAGCGTGTAGAGCGGGACGGCCGTCGCACCCGACTTCATGGCGCCGAACAGGCAAGCATAGAAGGCGAGCGACGGGTCGAGCATAATGGCCACACGGTCGCCGGCCACGACGCCTCGCGCCTGCAGGAAATTGGCGACGCGGTTGGACCAGAGCGCCACGTCTTCGGCCGTGAGAACGAGATCCGGCCTGGATTTCGACAGGACGGTGATAGTGAGCCCGCTTGCCACGTGCCGGTCGATGCACTCATGGGCGATGTTAAGGCGCTGTTCGGTTCCGTCGAACAGCGCCCAGAGCCCGGCGCGCGAGAAATGCGCCTGGGCTTCGACGTAGCCGGAGAACTCGGTCAGTTTCTGCACACTCTTCCCCCCAAACGCTCTTGGGCTACCATAACGGGCAGAAGCGGCAATAGGAGGTGTCGTTCGCCGATGTTAAACTGACCATAACGGGCCGATCATTGCCGTGCGGTGTCTCTAAATCGTCCACTGTATACGCTGACGAAATTGTGCCACCATAATTGCGCTACCCCAATCCGCTTGGAGCGATCTCATGGGCCTCTTCAGCTCGATTAAGGATAAGATTTTCCATCACGCCGCGGCGGCAGAGGCGGCGCCCGGATCTCCCGCGGCGGCGAGTCCGGCTGCTGCGGCGGCCGGAGGAAGTGCCCCGAGCGCCCCCGGCGCGGAAGTCGATGTTGGCGCCGTACTCAGCCAGATGGCAGCGCAAAAGGGCGGCGGCGGCAATTACGAAACCTCGATCGTGGACCTCCTCAAGCTGCTCGACCTCGATTCCAGCATGCAAGCGCGCAAGGAATTGGCCGACGAACTTCACGTGGCCGGCGCCGATGGCAGCGCCGAGAAGAATATCGCGCTGCACCATGCGGTCATGCAGAAGCTGGCCGAGAACGGCGGCAAGGTGCCCGACAGCATGCGCGGCTGATCTTTCAACAGAACGGCATTGTGGCCCGCAGTTGGCCAGGCCACGATGCCGCGGTTGATTGCCGGGCGTTAGGCGGCCTGCTCCATGGCGACGCTCTTGCCGCGGATGAGCTGGGCGGCGCGGATGACCTCGATCTCGTCGCGGCCGAATAGGCCGTTCTCCCCGCATGCGGGTTCAGCGCGCCGACGGCGATGGCGGGCCAAGGAAATGGCGTCGCAAATGCGCGGGCCATCGATCTGTTTGATCGCCTCGCGCAGCGAGAGGTGGCCGGTCACGCGCGACATCCACTTCCCGTCGAGCGCGTTCATTTCGGAAATGTGTCCGTTATGGCCGAGCAGGTGCGCGAACATCTTGTGGTCGTCGGCGAATTGCCAGCCGCCCTGATAAAGGGCGGCTTTGTTGAGCGGCGCGAAAGTGATGCCGTCGACCAGGCCGGCCTTGGCGATCTCGATGGCGGCTTTCAGCGTCTCCAGGGTCTGCGCCCATAATCGTCGACAGTTTGAGCGGGGTAGGCGATGAGCGGCTCAGCGGCTCGCGGCGACCGTCTTGCCGCCCAGATAGGCGGCGCGCACATCTGCATTGCCCCATAGCTCGGCCGGTTTGCCGCTGACCAGCAGGCTGCCGGTTTCCAACACATAGCCGCGATCGGCGACGCTCAGCGCCATGTGGGCGTTCTGTTCCACCAGCAGCACCGTGGTTCCCCTGGCGCGGATGTCGGCCACGATGCGGAACACTTGCTGCACGATTAGGGGGGCGAGGCCGAGGCTCGGCTCGTCGAGCAGCAGCAGTTTCGGCTGCGCCATCATGCCGCGGGCGACGGCGACCATCTGCAATTGGCCGCCGGACAGGGTCCAGCCGAGCGCATCCTCCAATCGCTTCAGATCCGGAAAGAACCCGAACATCTCGTCGGTGTCGCGCTCCAGTACGCGGCGGCGGACGCCCTTGCGATTGCTGCCGCCGAGCAAGATGTTCTCGCGCACGGTCAGCCCCGGGAAGACCCGGCGACCCTCGGGGACGTGGGCGACGCCCATGCGGACGATGCCCTCCGGCTTCTGCCCGAGCAGTGATTTTCCCGCGAAGTTCAGCGTTCCCGACACGTTTGGCACCAGGCCGGAAATGGCGCGCAAGGTCGTCGACTTGCCGGCGCCGTTGGCCCCGAGGAGCGCGACGATCTCGCCTTCCTCGACCTGCAGCGACAGGCCTTTCAGCACCTCCGCGGCGCCGTAGCCGGCGTGCAGCCCCGCGAGTTCAAGCAGCGGCATCGCGCGGCTCTCCGAGATAGGCGGCGATCACGTCGGGATGGGCCAGCACGTCGCGCGGCCGCCCGTCGGCGATGCGGCGGCCGAAGTTCAGCACGGTGATGTGGTCCGCCACCTGCTCGACCAGGTTCATGTCGTGGTCGACGATCAGGATGGTCAGGCCATGGCCCTTGAGGCGCCGCAGCAGCAGGCCGAGCTCGTGTTTTTCGGTCAGGTTCAGCCCTGCGGCCGGCTCGTCCAGCAGCAATAGATGCGGGTTGCCGGCCAGCGCCCGGGCAATCTCGACATAGCGCTGGTAGCCGTAGGAGAGCGTACCGACGAGTCGGTTGGCGTCGGCGCGCAGGTCCACGAAGTCGAGGGCGGCGAGCGCGCGGGCGACGACGAGGGTCGGGTTCTCGGCGATGTCGTTGCCGGGTCGCTCGGCGCCGACCATGACGTTTTCCAGCACCGTCATGCCGCGGAACACGCGGATGTTCTGGAAGGTGCGGGCCAGACCGAGACGCGTGCGGGCGTGCGGTGGCAGCCCGGTGACGTCGCGCCCGGCCAGGACGATACGCCCGGCGGTTGGGCGATACAGGCCGGTGGTGACGTTGATAAAAGTGCTCTTGCCGGAGCCGTTTGGGCCGATCAGCGCGTGCACGGTGCCGCGGCGCACGGCGATGTCGACGCCGTCCAGCGCTTTGAGGCCGCCGAAATGCTTGGCGAGGCCGGTGATCTCAAGGGCTTTTTCATCCGACTCCGCGCCGGTCTGCGAGAGCAGCGGCAAGCGCGGCACGGCCGCCGTGCTCGCGGGGCCCGCCCGGCGCAGGCGCTTGGCCACGAACCCCCATAATCCGTCGGGCAGGAACACCATGATGAGGATGACCGCGGCGCCGTAGACGGCCAGGTAGACGTTGCGCAGGAAGCGCAGCCACTCCGGCAGGATCACCAGGAGGGTCGTGCCCAACAGCGCGCCGAACGGCGACTGCACGCCGCCCAGCAGCGCCATCGTCAGCAGGACGATGCTCTCGTTGAAGGTGAACTGGTCCGGGCTGATATAGGCGAAGGCGCCCGCGAACAGCCCGCCGCCCAGGCCGCCCAGCACGGCGCTGATGGCGAAGGCGAGCACCTTGGTGCGGAAGATGTCGATGCCGCAGATGCTGGCCGCGATCTCGTTGTCTCGCACCGCCTGCATCGCCCGGCCCAACCGGCTGGCCTTCAGCCGCCACGCGTACCAGACCACAGCGGCGAGTACCGCCAGGCACAGCGCGAGATATCGGTCGCCATGCTCCAGCAACAGGCCGGGCACGTGCGGGCGCGGGATGCTCTGTATTCCGTCCGGCCCGTGCGTCAGCCCGATCCAGTTGGCCAGGACCAGGGTCAGGATCTCCTGGAAGCTGATCGTCACCATCGCCAGGTAGTGGCCGCCGAGCCGCAGGCTGGCCAGGCCGAGCGCGATGCCGAACACGCCGGCGGCCGCCATGCCCAGCAGCAACGCTACGAAGAACGGCAGCCCGTAATCGGTCGCGCCGAGCCCCACCCCGTAGGCGCCCAGGCCGAAGAACGCCGCCTGCGCCAGCGAAATCTGCCCGCAATAGCCGAGCACGACCACCAGCCCGGTCACGCCCACCGCGTAGGTCGCCGCCTGCATGACGATGTTCAACACATAGCCGGATTGCGGCAGGAACCCGGCGAGCGCGATGATCGCCAACACCGCCACGGCGAGCGCCGGCAGCCCGCGCCATGCCCGCACCTCGGGGAGCACCGGAATCGTGGCGGCGCTCACGCTTTCTCCGCGATCTTCTCGCCGAACAGCCCTTGCGGCCGGATCAGCAGGAACAGCAGCAGCACCGCAAACGCGATGGCGTCCTTGTATGGCACCGAGATGAACGCCGCGCCGAACGTCTCGACCATGCCGAGCGCCAGCCCGCCGAGGATCGCGCCTGGGATGTTGCCGAACCCGCCGATGATGTTGGCGGCGAACGCCTTGAGCGAGATCAGCGCGCCCATGCCGACCGAGACGAACAGCACCGGCGCCACCAGAATGCCGGCGAGCCCGCCCAGCGCCGCGCTATAGGCGAAGGTGATCAGGATCATGCTGGCCACCGGGATGCCGAGCAGGCTCGCCATCTCCTTGTCCTGGCTGGTCGCCTGCAGCTTTTTGCCGAGCAACGTCTTCTCGAAGATCAGGAATTGCAGCACGACCAACACCGTGACGGCGACGATGATGGACAGGTACTGGCTGTCCATGAACACGCCGCCGACGTCGAAGCCAGGATTTTCGAACAGGCCCGGCAGCACCGCCGGGCTGGGGCCGTAGAGGAACAGCACCGTGTTGGACAGGAATATGCTGGCGCCGATGGTGCTGATGATCACCGGCAACTGCCCGCGATGCCGGAGCGGCCAGTAGGTGGCGCCGGCGAACAGGACGCCGAAGCCTGCTATCAGCACGACGGCGACCGGCAACGCGACGTAGTACGGAATGCCGATTTGGGTCGCCAAAATGACCATCGCGTAGGCGCCGAGCATGCTGAATTCGCCCTGCGCGAAGTTCACCACGTTGGCGGCGCGGATCAGCAGCACGAAGCCCAGGGCCACCAGCGCGTAGATCGCGCCGATGCCCAGGCCGGTGAACAACAGTTGCGGGACGAGGTCGATCAAACGCCGAGCCTGATCATTCCTTCACGTCGATCCGGCGTTCGAAGACGATCTTGCCATTCTCGTTCTTGACGATGTTGTAGCCGCGCAACCCGTCGCCGTTCGCGTCGAAATTGTATTCGCCCTCGGCGCCGGCATAGCCCTTGACGCCGAGCAAGGCGGTGCGGATCTTCTGCGGCTCGAGGCTGCCGGCATTGTTGATCGCGAGCCCGAGCAGGTTGACGGCGTCGAACGTCCATGAGGATTGGTTGTCCGGCAGGGTCTTATAGGCCGCCAAATATTTATCGCCGAACGCCTTGCTGGCCGGGGTGGCGTCGACGGCGTAGTCGGCCACGCCGTACGTGCCATACAGCGCCGCTTGCGCCAGGTTCAGCGCCGTCGTGTTGGTGATGGAGGGCGACCCGACCCAGGGAATGCGCACGCCGAGCTGGCGCAATTGGCGGGCGAAGATGCCGAGATCGCTTTCGAACGTGAAATATGTGCCCAATATGTCTGCGCCCGATTGGCGGACGGCGAGCACCACGGCCGAGAAATCCGAGGCCTGGTTGGTGTAGCCCTGCTTGAGCACCGGGGTGATGCCTTTGGCTTGCAGCGCGTCCTCCAGCGCCTTGGCGCCATTCGTCCCGAAGGCGTCGGTCGAAAATACGACAGCCCATTTCTGCTTCTTGAGGTCGTCCAAGCCGAACTCGGCGATCACCTTGCCGGAATAGCTGTCGTTGGGGCGGCAGCGGAACAGCCAGGGATTGCCCTGATGGGTCAGCGTCGGATCGGTGCCGCCGATCATCATCGGCTTGCCGACCTTCAGCACGTCGGGCGCCATGGCTTGCACCTGCGTGCTGCGGATGGAGCCGATGAAGGCCGGGATGTCGGCCTGCGAGGCGAGGCGGCTGAAGGCGAGCACGGCGCCGGGATTGGTGGTCTGGTCGTCCTCGACCACCAGCTCCATCTTTTTGCCGAGCACGCCCTTCTCGTTGACCATGGCGAGCGCCAGGTTGGCGCCCTGCAGCTGGAACTTGCCGGCTTCGGCGGCTGGGCCTGTGGAGGGAAAGACGCAGCCGATGCGAATGGTGTCGGCGGCGCGGGCGATGTGCGGCGCGGCGAGCAGGGCGGCGGCGCCGAGCCCTAAGCCGCGTCTGGTGATGGTTGCAGACATTAACTTCCTCTCCTGAGTCGGGCCTTCGCCCTGATGCGCCGGAGAGAACCATAGGGCCGCCGGGGCGGCAACCCGGAACAGCTCGGAGCGACGCCAAGGTTTGCCTACGCTGGACCTATCCAGGCACCCTGGTCGTGTCTACCAATGCCTGATGTCGATTGACGGCGTGTTTGCCTCGAGGTTGCCGGCCTTTGGGAGGCGCGAGCACAAGTGATCGCGAGCGTAACCTCGCAGTTGCCGATCCTGGCGGTGGCGTTCGGGATGGTCGGAATTGCCGGGCTGATCCGTGGCTTTACCGGGTTCGGCTTCAGCATCGCCGCCGTCCCGCTGTTGAGCTTGGTGATGCCGCCGGCGCAGGCCGTGCCGATTGTTCTCCTGCTGCAGTTCCTTGTCAGCCTCAGCGGGCTGAAGGAGGCGGTCCGCATTTGCCACTGGCACTCCATCCGTCTGCTCGCAATAGGTGCGGCAGCAGCCACGCCGATCGGGATGTGGGGGCTGGCGCATTTGGCCGCGGCTCCCGTGCGCCTGGCCATTGCCGCGATCGTGCTTATTGCGGTCGCGGTCCTGGCGCGCGGCGTCCAGCTCCGCGGCCACCCACCGCAGAGGGCGGTGTTTCCGGTCGGCATCCTGTCGGGTCTGTTCAATGGCCTCGCCGGCATGCCGGGGCCGCCGGTCATCGCCTTCTATCTTGCCGCGCCGGTCAGTATCGATGTGGCGCGCGCGTCCATGATCGTGTTCTTCCTGATCACCGCGGTGGTCGGGCTGATCCCGGCGGCGATTTTGCGAATCGTCACGGAGACGACGATTGTCGCCGCGCTGGTCGGCTTGCCTGCGGTATGGCTGGGTTCGCGCTATGGCGCGGTGCTGTACCGGACGAGCTCTCAGGCAAGTTACCGCCGGGTCGCCCTCGCATTGCTGGTCATTACGGCGCTACTGGCGGCTACCAGGGCTATTGTCGATCTAATGCAAAGCTAAGGGGCGTCGCTCTGCACGATAAGTGCGACCATGCGTCACAGGTAACGCGGCTGACCGCGCGGTCAAGGCATGCTGATTGCTTGGCCGTGATTCGGGTCGAGGACTACCTGCGCAGTGTTTAAGGTGGCCGCAAGGGTTATCCTCGGCGAGTGCGGCAGCGGCAAGGGCGGTGGTGATGAGTCAGTATAGCATTGTGATCAAAGGCGGGACGGTCGTGACCGCGGCGGACAGCTTTCGTGCCGACGTGGCGATCGACGGGGAGCGGATCGCGGCGATCGGGAGCGCGCTGGCCGGTGATCGGGTTATCAATGCGGGCGGGTTGCTGGTGATGCCAGGGGGCGTCGACACGCATTGCCACATCGAGCAGCTTCAGCCCGGCGGAATGGCCGATGAGGAAAGCTTCGTCACCGGCAGCCGCTCGGCGCTGGCGGGCGGGACGACGTCGGTCGTGACCTTTTCGACGCAGTTCAAGGGTGAGCCGATCGGCCCCGCGCTCGCCGAGTATCGTCGCCGTGCCGGGCAGGCGATGGTGGATTACAGCTTCCACCAGATCATCACCGACGCCACGGACCAGGTGGTGTTCGAGGAAATTCCGCAGATCGTCGCGTCCGGGATCCGCAGTCTTAAGGTTTTTCTTACCTATGACCCGTTATACCTGGATGACCGGCAGTATTTGCGGGTGCTGGCGGCGGCGCGGCGGACCGGGGCGCTGGTGACGGTGCATTGCGAGAATTACGAGGCGATCCGCTGGCGCACGGCGGCGCTGCTTGCCGATGGGCGGACGGCGCCGAAATACCATGCGTGGTCGCGCCCGAGCATGGTGGAGCGGGAGGCGACGCACCGGGCCATTGCGCTGGCCGAGCTGGTGGATCAGCCGATCCAGGTGTTCCACCTCTCCTGCCCGGAGGCGGCCGAGGAAATTGCGCGGGCGCAGGCGCGGGGTGTCAAAGTCTGGGGCGAGACCTGCCCGCAATATTTTGTTCTGTCCGCATCCGATATGGATCGTCCGGGCTTCGAGGGGGCGAAGTTTATGTGCAGCCCCTCGCCGCGGGACACGGCGGCCAGTGAGGGACTTTGGGCGGAAATCCGCCGCGGCGTGCTGGACGTGGTGTCCTCCGATCATAGCGGCTGGAGCTATGAAGGAGAGCGGGGCAAGCGGGTCAACGGTGTCGACGCCCCGTTCCGCGACATCCCGAACGGCGTTCCGGGCCTGGCCACGCGGCTGCCGATCCTGTTCAGCGAGGGCGTCGGTAAGGGACGGATCAGCGCCGAGCAATTCGTGAGATTGGCTGCGTCCAATCCCGCGCGACTATTTGGGCTGTATCCGCAAAAAGGCACGATTGCCCCCGGCGCCGACGCGGATCTCGTCTTATGGGACCCGGCCAAGCAGGTCACCATCACCAACGCTTTGCTGCAGCAGGCGATCGACTACACGCCTTACGAAGGCAGGCAGGTCACTGGCTGGCCGGTGATGACGCTGCGCCGGGGTGAGGTGGTCATGCAGGATGGGCGCGTGCAGGCGGAGCCAGGCAGCGGCCGCTTCCTGCCGCGCGGGCCTTACGAGCTGATCCGTCCGACCGGCCGTGTGCCCGACGGCTTCGACGCGAGCGCCTTCCTCGTCTAACCTGCATACGTGGCCTGCGGGCGGTGACAGGGAAGCGGCGTGAACACCATCTGGCCATCCCTGCTCCAAATCCGTTCGGAGATCGTCTACTCGACCGGGCTGGTGATCGCGCTGTGCATTACCGTGCACGTGCTGCTCCGCAAGCGGGAGGTGGCGACCGCGGCGGCCTGGATCGGGTTCGTCTGGTTCGCGCCGGTGACGGGCGGGATTCTGTACTTGATGTTTGGGGTCAACCGTGTCCGCCGCCGCGCCCGCCAGAGCCGGCCCGCTGGCGAGCGGCGCGACTCGCAGACGGAAACCCTGCCCGGCGGCGAGGAAGAGCTGGGCGCGTTGGAGCGCGGGGTCGGGCGAATTACCGGGCGCCCGCTCGTCTCCGGCAATTCGGTGCAGATCTACGACACGGGCGACGAGGCCTATCCGCCGATGCTGCAGGCGATTGCGGCGGCGCGGCGCAGCGTGGGCCTGTCCTCTTATATATTCCGCGACGATGAATGGGGCGGCCGGTTCATTGCTGCGCTGATCGAAGCGCGGCGACGCGGGGCCGAGGTGCGGGTGTTGATCGACGGGATCGGCGGGGGCTGGCTGCTGTCGCGCACCTACCATCAGCTCCGACGCGCAGGCGTGCCGGCGGAGCGCTTCTCTCACTCGCTGCTACCCTGGCGGATGCCGTTTCTCAACCTGCGCACGCACAAGAAGATCTTAGTGATCGACGGCGCGGTCGGGTTCACGGGCGGCATGAATATCGCCGACGAGAACGTGATGGCGACCCGGCCGAAGCAACCGGTGAAGGACACGCATTTCCAGGTCGAGGGCCCGGTGGTCGCCCAACTCACCGAAGCCTTTTTGCAGGATTGGGCCTTTGCTACCCGGGAAAACCTCGGTGGCGATGCCTGGTTCCCGGCGCTGCCGGAGGGCGAGCGCTCGCCGGCGCGGGTGATCGATTCCGGGCCTGACGAAGACATCGAGAAGATCGAGTTTGCCGTGCTCGAGGCGGTTTCCTGCGCGCAATCGAGCGTCGAGTTGATGACGCCGTATTTCTTGCCGGACGAGCGGCTGATCACCGCGCTGTCGCTCGCTTCCATGCGCGGCATTGCGGTGGATGTCGTGGTGCCCGAGCGGAGCAATAAGCGCGTGGTGGACTGGGCGACGCGCGCCAATATTGGCCCGCTGCTGGACAGCGGTGTGCGGATCTGGTGCTGCCCGCCGCCGTTCCGGCATTCCAAATTGATGACCGTCGACAGCGAGTGGTGCTTGATTGGCAGCAGCAATTGGGACATCCGCTCGTTCCGGCTGAACTTCGAGCTGTGCATCGAACTGTATGACCGCGGTCTCGCGGCCAACCTGGCGGAGGTGATGCGGCAATGCCGCGGGCGGGCGCTGACGCATGCGGATTTGGATCGCCGTTCGATACCCGCCCAGCTGCGCGATGCGGCATCGCGCTTATTCCTGCCGTATCTGTAGTGCATGACAAGAGATTGGGACCGAGTCGGCGAGCGGGGTGGTTCTCCTGAATGGAGCCATGAGGTGAATGGGTTTGCGTCAAGAAGACCGGTATTGACCCGGCGAATGTTCGATCCGGGACACTAGGTCTTGTTTGGGCGAGCACTACCTTGCCGGCAATCGACCCGGTTTCGCCGCAAACTGCTCTGAAAAGTCGCATTTGGCGGTGAAACGTACTTGATTTACGTGGCTTTGTGGATTAGCTGCCAGTCGGAGGAGTGCAATTATGTCTGATCAGACCAACAGCGGTATTCTAGAGTTAACGGCGAAGATTGTCTCGGCGCATGTCTTTAGGAATCAAATTGGTACGGACGCGTTAGTGTCGCTTATTCAGTCGGTCTACCGTTCGCTGTCCACGGTCGGGCAGGTCGAAGCCCCTCCCGTCGTGCAGACTCCGGCGGTGCCAATCAAGAAATCGGTTTTCCCTGACTATATTGTTTGCCTGGAAGACGGAAAGAAGCTGAAGATGCTGAAGCGGCATCTGCAGACCAGCTATGGTCTTACGCCTGAAGCGTATCGAGCTAAGTGGAGCTTACCCGCCGATTATCCGATGGTGGCACCCAGCTACGCTGCCACGCGCTCGACTCTGGCCAAGCAAATCGGCCTCGGGCGC
Organism: Acetobacteraceae bacterium; assembly: GCA_965276815.1. Taxonomy (GTDB): domain Bacteria; phylum Pseudomonadota; class Alphaproteobacteria; order Acetobacterales; family Acetobacteraceae; genus JAVVHH01. Next base: position 671,842 of record CBDIBE010000010.1, read on the forward strand.
AAGCCGGCGCCGGAACCGGTCAAGCCGCCGCCGCGCCGTGGCAGAGCTGGACGCGCATAACCCGCTTTTGCTTTAGGTTGATCTAACCGATTCCCGTAAAGCCGACCTTGCTCTAGACAGCCGATCCAAAACGGATAGGCGAGCCATGGGCGTGCTAGTGGAGATTGCGTTCCAATCGCTCGCTTATGCGAGCGTGCTCTACCTGATCGCGGTTGGACTTTCGGTGACGCTAGGTTTGATGGGGTTCATCAACCTGGCCCACGGCATCTTTGCAATGGCCGGCGGATACTTGGCGGCAGTGGCGATTTCGGGTTACGGCGTGCCATGGCTCCTCATGCTGATCGTGGCGCCGCTCGTCGTCGCGGTGATCGCCGGGTTGCTCGAGCGCTTGCTGTATGCCCGGCTTTATGGGCGGAGCGAGCTCGACCAAGTCCTGTTATGCATCGGGCTCATCTTCATCGCCGGCGCGCTCATCCGGTTGCTATTCGGCCCGTTGCTGCAGCCCGTGAATTTGCCCGGCGTACTGCGGCAGCAAGTCGAACTCGGGCCGTTCAGCTTCTATGCTTACAAGCTCATGGTGATTGGCATTGGCGGACTGACCGCTGCCGGCATTCTCCTCGGTTTGGAACGGACGCGGGCGGGAGCGATCATCCGGGCCGCGGTCGAGAACCGCGGCATGGCGGAATCGGTCGGTTTGCGGACGTCCTCGATCTTCACGGCGACTTTCGCCCTCGGCGGCGCGCTCGGCGCGCTCGGCGGCATCCTCGGTGCGGACGTGTTCGGGCTCAACCCGGCCTATGCTTTCGATGTTCTGGTCTATGTGCAGATTGTCGTCGCCATCGCCGGGCTTGGCACGTTGCGCGGATCATTCGTCGCCGCCCTGCTGATCGGCTTGGTGCAGACGCTCTCAGCCTATTATCTGCCGGCGCTAGGTACGATCATCCTCTTCCTTGCCGTATTTCTCTTGCTGCTGGTGCGCCCGCGCGGTCTATTCGGGCGGGTTTGACGCGTGAGCCCGCACCGGACCTTCCACGAGGCGCTTCGCCGCAAGCATCGGTTCCGGTTTGCAGAAATCCTGCCGCTTGTGGCGTTGCTCGCGGTCCCGCTCCTGGGCTCCGATTATTACGCGCTCGGGACCCAGATCGTCGTTACTGTCATCTTCGCGCTCTCGCTCGACTTGCTCGTTGGCTATGCGGGGATCGTGACGCTTGGGCATTCCGTGTTCTTCGGGCTGGGCGCCTACGCGACCGGCATTGCCTCGGTGCGTGGCTGGGGCGAGCCGCTGAGCGGCCTGCTGATCGGCGCGGCCGCGGGTGCTGCGGCCGGTGCATTGCTGGGCGCCGTCGTGCTGCGCACCGCAAAATTCACACTGCTGATGCTGACGCTCAGCTCCGTGTTTCTGGCGAGCGAAATCGCCAACAAGGCGACGTGGCTGACCGGCGGTGTCGACGGCTTGGTCGGCGTCAACACTTGGCCGGTGCTTGGTCTGTTCGAATTCGATCTGTTCGGCCGGCTCGCCTATGCTTATGCGTCGGCGATCCTTGTGCTCGCCTGGTGCGGCATGCGCTGGCTGGTGCACGCCCCGTTCGGCCAATCGATCATGGCGATCCGCGACAATCCGGGCCGGGCGACCGCGATCGGCATCCAGGTCCACCCGCGTCTGGTGCTGGTCTATGCGATTTCGTGTGGCTTGGCCGGGCTGGCGGGCGCTCTGCAGGCGGAGATCAACCAGTTCGCCGGGCTCAAGGATATTGGATTCGAGCTGTCGGCGACCATCCTCGTCATGCTCGCCCTAGGTGGCGCCGGGCGCCTCTATGGCGCGGTGGTTGGACCCGTTGCCTATCTCATCGCGCAGGACGTCTTGTCGAAAGACAATCCGGTGCTCTGGCAACTCTGGCTGGGCGTGCTGATCGTACTCGTCGTGCTGTTCGCACCCGGCGGCATCCTCGGCATCGTCGACTGTGTCGCGAGAGTGCGGGGTTGATAGCGGCGCTCACGCTCGAGAGCTTGGTTATGCGGTTCGGCGGGCTGGCCGTGACCAATGACGTGTCGCTCAGCCTGGAACAGGGCGCCCGCCACGCTCTCATCGGCCCGAACGGGGCTGGCAAGACGACGCTGGTCAATTTGGTGGCCGGGCATTTGCGGCCGCACAGCGGCACGATCCGCCTTGCTGGCCGCGACGTGACCACGCTGCCGCCCCATCGCCGGACGCGGCTCGGCCTGGTGCGCAATTTCCAAGTGACGAACCTGTTTGCGAGCTTCTCAGCCTTCGAGAATATCGCCCTTGCCGTGGCCGAGCGCGACCGGAGCGGCTTGTCGCTGCGCGGGCGGCGGGGCTTTGCCGCCGGCGTGGCGGACGAGGCCGAGGCGATCGGGCGACGGATCGGGCTCGGCGAGGTCGGGACCACACTGGTCCGTGATCTCGCCTACGGGCAGCAGCGCTTGGTTGAGCTCGCCGTGGCGCTGGCATTGCGGCCGCGCGTGCTGGTGCTCGACGAGCCGGCCGCCGGGCTGCCGGCCGCGGATCATGCCGTCATCCTCGGCGCGCTCGACGCGCTGCCCGCAGAAGTGGCCGTCCTGCTGATCGAACATGATATGCAACTCGTCTTCCGCTTTGCCCGCGAGATCACCGTGCTGGCGGAGGGCCGGGTGATCGCACGGGGCAGTCCCGACCTCGTCCGCGCCGACAGGCTGGTGCGGGCCGCGTATTTGGGATCGCGCGCGTGAGTTTGGAGCTCGCCGGCGTCGCGAGCGGTTATGGGCCGACGCGGATCGTCGACGGGGTGAGCCTGAGTTTGCCGGCGGGCGGCGGGTTGGCCCTGCTCGGGCGCAACGGCGCCGGCAAGACCACGCTGATCGGGACGATTGCCGGCCGGGTCAAGCTGCAGGAAGGCGCGATCCGGCTCGACGACCGAGAGATCGGCCGGTTGGCCCCGAGCGAGCGATGCCGGGCCGGGATCGGCTTCGTTCCGCAGGAGCGGCAGATTTTCGGCACGCTGACTGTGGAGGAGAACTTGCGTGTTGCCGATCTGCGGCGGAGCTGGACGATTGGGGCGGTCTTCGACCTGTTTCCCCATCTAGCGGCGCGCCGGCGCAACAGCGGGCGGCAGCTCTCGGGCGGCGAGCAGCAGATGCTGGCGATCGGCCGGGCGCTGATGGCGTCGCCCTCATGTCTGTTGCTGGACGAGCCATTCGAAGGCTTGGCGCCGGTGATCGTGGATGGCTTGCTGGAGATCCTGGCCCGGCTGCGGCGGGAGTCGAAGCTGGCCATGATCATCGTCGAGCAGCATGCCAGGCTGGCGCTGGATTTAACGGAGCAAGCGGTGCTGTTGGAGCGTGGCCGGGTCAGGCTGCAGGGCAGCCACGACGAATTTCTGGCACGATGGGACGAGGTTGAGGACATGTTGGCGGTGGAAGGGTGAGCCGTGGCAGACCGGGGGGTGGGATGACGAAGCGGCGGATCATCGTGGGCATCAGCGGCGCGTCCGGCGTGATCTATGGCGTCAGCATGCTGCGGAAGTTGCGGCAGGCCGGGATCGAAACCCATCTGGTGATGAGCCGGTCAGCGCAGGTCACGCTCGGTTATGAGACCGATCTGAAAGTTGCGGATGTGGTCGCCTTGGCCGACAAGTCCTACGCGCAGACCGATATCGGCGCCGCGATCTCCAGCGGCTCGTTCCGGACCTTGGGCATGGTGATCGCGCCCTGCTCGATGCGCAGCTTGGGCGAGATTGCGACTTGCGTCAGCTCGTCGCTGCTGACCCGGGCGGCCGACGTGGTGCTGAAGGAGCGGCGGCTTCTCGTGCTGATGGTGCGCGAGACGCCGCTGCATCTCGGCCATTTGCGCGCGATGGTCGCCGTGACCGAGATGGGAGCGATCATCTATCCGCCGGTCCCGGCGCTTTATGCGAAACCGAAGACGATCGAGGAGATGGTGGACCAGTCGGTAGGGCGGGTGCTCGACCTATTCGATATCGACCTGGGCTCGGTGCATCGCTGGCGCGACACGGAAGCGTAGCGCCTAGTACGGCCGGCGGACGACGACCGCTCCGCGCGGGCCTGCGCAGCCGGCGCGATAGGGTCCGGACGCGCAACCGCCGCCGCGTCCGTAATAGGGCGCATGATAGGGCCGGCGCGCCACGACGGCGCCGTTCGGCCCGGCGCAGCCGGCACGATAGACGCCGCGCGCGCAAACAATCGCGTTGGCATCAGGTAGGGCGAGCACGAACGTCGCCAGCGCAGCCATCGTTGCTAGAGTTATCCGCTTCATTTTTGAAAGTCTCCCAATCGCGGCCGGACCCATCCGGCTGGCACTTACAACGATTTTCTCTCGTGCGGAACCCGGCTTGAGCGTCCACAAATGTTACCACGCCTAGCAACCTGTTGCCTGGGTTTGCGGCGGCGGCCAGACTTGCGGCGTGCAGGCCGAGTCGAGGAGAAGCCATTTGCAATATCTCGAGCCGGAAAATGCAGCGCCGGGCGGCCCCGCCGAGCCAGTCGCCCGGCCGGGACTGGTCAAGACCCAGCTCGCCGCCGAGACCCTGCGGCTGTACCGCGGCGATTGGGCAGCGTTCGAGCGGTTCTGCCATGAACGTGGCTCCCCTAGCTTGCCGGCCACGGCAGGTATCGTCTGCGCCTTTCTCGCGCTTCCCGGCGTTGGCCGTGCCGCCTTGGCGCGCCGGCTCGCGGCGATCGATCAGCGTCACCGTGCGTTCGGCTTGCCGCCGCCGGGCCAGGAACCCGGGGTGCGGGATACGCTGAAAGCGTCGCGCAGGGCCACGCCGCGCCGGGTCCGGCCCGCGCGACCGTCCCCGTCGCAGCTCGAGGCGATGGCGTTGTCCTGTGGTGGGGACCTTGCGGGGCGCCGGGATCGCGCGCTGCTGCTGCTCGCGGCCGCCGGGCTGGGTCGCGCGGCGCTGGTCGGGCTGCAAGCCGAGACGCTGCGGTTCGCTGAGCGAAGCCTGCAGCTTGGCGGCAGCGGTCCACCCATGGTTATTGGCCGGACGATGCGGACGGACGTCTGCCCGGTGCGGGCCGTGGAGGAGTGGCTCCATGTCTCCGCCACGCGTTACGGGCCGGTGTTTCGAAAAGTCGATCGCTGGGGCAATGTCGAGCACGCGGCGCTCGGCACAGACGCGGTCCGCCGCATCCTGGCGCGGCGCTCGGGCACCGCCAAGCCACGAACGGCGCAAAAACCCGCGTGATTATGGAGCTGGCCGCGACGCATGCGCCGGTTGCCGCGGCGCACACGGACTGGCTGCACCACCTGCTGCGGATCGGCGGCCCCCCATCGGCGATTGCGGCGTTTGGCGAGACGGCGGCCGGGGCCGGGACCATCCCGTGGGATCTCGACCTCGACAGTCTCGAGGAGGACTGGTTCAACCGGCTCGTCTCGCCGCCGGCGCCGCAGCGGCGCAGCTTGAGCCTCGAGGGCGCGCGAATGCTCGCCGGGCAATTGCGCGAAGCCGTCGCCCGCCGGCATGCGCTGGCCGTCGCCGAGGTTGGAAGCAGCCAGGCCTGCGCGTTTGACCTGCACGCGCTCGTGCCGGTGCCGGAGGCGATCCTGCTGTTGGGGCCGGATCATCCCGAAGCCTTGGCATGGCTCTGGACCCACTGGGGCACCACGCAGGCCTTGCGTCATGTCGCGGTGCAGGCCGCGCCGCGCGGCAGCGAGGCGCTGCACATCGAATTCTGGTCGGCGGATTGGACGCCGTGGCGGGCGCTGACGACGGTGCGCGATCGCTGGCCGGGCCTGCAGTGGCAGGTCACGCCGAGCTACGAGCCGCCGTGAACGACCTCGTTGCCCCGTGGGAAGAAGACGCGCCGGCGCGCGACGCGAGCTCGGCGCCGGTGCTGTCGATCGAGGGGTTCGAAGGGCCGCTCGACTGGCTGCTCGAGATGGCGGGCATGCAGCGGATCGAGTTGGCGAAACTCTCCATCCTGGCGCTGGTCGAGGCGTTCATGCAGGCCCTCGACGACGCGCTTGCGCAACGGCAGGGCACGCCGTTCGACCTGGCGCGCTGGGGCGACTGGACCGTGATGGCGGCGCATATCGCGCTTCTGCGCTCGCGCCTGCTATTGCCGCCCGATGCGCCTGAGGCCCGTGCCGCCCAGGAAGAGGCTGAGGCATGGCGGCACCAGCTCCTCACCCGCGCGGCGATCCGGTCCGCCGCCGACTGGCTGGCGCGACAGCCGCAACTTGGGCGCGACGTGTTTGCCCGCGGGCAGCCCGAGACCGGCGCGGCTGGCCAACGCCGGTCGCTCGACATCACCGACCTGTTCCGCGCCTGCCTCGTCGCGCTGCGGTTGCCGGAGTACGGGAAGGCGTTTCGGCCGCTGCCGCCGAGGCTCTGGCTCATCACCGATGCGATCGGGCGGATCCGCCGCATGTTGGGGGAGGGGTGGGGCGGCGGTGAGTTGCGGGGCTTGCTGCCGCGCTTGCGGGCGGGGCCTGAACATGAGCTGCGTTGCCGGGCGGCGGTGGCCAGCACGCTGGTCGCTGGCTTGGAGCTGGCTCGCGAGGGCGCGCTCGGGCTGGAGCAGCGGCGCCCCTGGTATTCGGTCCGCGTCCGCCGGCTCTAGACCGCTATCGCCCTGACTGTGTCAGGGCGGCGGTCTAGCTACTTTTGGTGGCGAGCAACTTTGTCGCATGACTGGCGTCGCTGTCGGGATTCCAGTCAAGGCGACGTTGCTCTAGCATCAGCGCGGAGACGCGATTTGAGCGGGGCGGCCGTTCCTGGCACGCTAGGCCTCAGGAGGACACGCGCGATGAACGAGATGACGCCCGCAGTCAGGGGCGATGAACAGGCGATCGTCGGGCTTTGCTCGGACGGGCTGGCGGCGGCCGAGCGGCTGCTCGGCGCGTCGCGCAACGCCATCGCGCAAAAAGTCGCGCCCGGCGGCAAGCTGCAACCGGCGCTGCTGGACGCCAACCAATTCGCGCTGCACGGCTTCGCGTGGCAATCGACCTATGTCGAGGCGTTGCGGCGGACGCTGCACTGGGCGCGGGCGCTGCACGATGACGGGCGGTTTTCCCCGCTCGAGGCGGCGATCCTGCGCGTGGGCTTCGCGGAGTATCTCGGGCAGTTGGGCGGCGGCATTCCCATGAGCCAGACCGAGCTGGTCCGCCCCGGCGACCTCGGCGTGCCGCGCGATGTCACACTCGCGTTCCTCACCAGCCCGGTGCTGGAGCGTCTCGCCGACCCGGCGGCGCTCAACGCCGCGCGCGCCCTGATCGCCGAGGCCGCCACCGCAGGCCGGTTCGGCGATCTCGGACCGGAGGACGAGACGACCAGCGCGATCCGCGACCAGTTCACGCGCTTCGCCGACACCGAGATTGCGCCGCATGCCCAAGGCTGGCACCAGCGCGACGAGCTGATCCCGATCGCGCTGATCGAACAATTGGCGGAGATGGGCGTCTTCGGTCTGACGGTGCCGGAACAGGACGGCGGCGCGGGCCTCGGCAAAATTGCGATGTGCGTGGTGTCCGAGGCGCTGAGCCGGGGCTATATCGGCGTCGGCTCGCTGGGCACGCGGGCGGAGATCGCGGCCGAGCTGATCGGCATCGCCGGCACCAAGGAGCAGAAGGCGCGCTGGCTGCCGGCGCTGGCGACCGGGTCGGTACTGCCGACGGCGGTGTTCACCGAGCCGAACACGGGCTCCGACCTCGGCAGCTTGCGGACCAGGGCGGTGCGGGACGGCGACCATTACGTGGTGACCGGCAACAAGACCTGGATCACGCACGGGTCGCGGTCGGACCTGATGACGCTGCTGGTGCGCACGGACCCGGAGACCGATGGCTATAAGGGTCTGTCCATGCTGCTCGCGGAAAAACAGCGGGGCACCGAAGCTGATCCGTTTCCCACGCCGGGGATGAGCGGCACGGAGATCCGCGTGCTCGGCTATCGCGGGATGAAGGAATACGAGATCGCTTTCGAGGGTTTTCGCGTGCCGGTCGCCAATTTGCTGGGCGGGGTCGAGGGGCAGGGGTTCAAGCAGTTGATGGAGACCTTCGAGAGCGCCCGCATCCAGACCGGCGCGCGGGCGCTGGGCGTGGCGCAGAACGCGCTCGAGCTGGCGGCTGCCTACGCGCGCGACCGCTCGCAGTTTGGCCGGGCGATCGTCGGCTTCCCCCGGGTGGCGGCGAAGATCGCGGCGATGGCGGCCGAGACGATGATGGCGCGGCAATTGACCTATTTTGCCGCGCATCAGAAGGATGAGGGCCATCGCTGCGACGTGGAGGCCGGGATGGCGAAGCTGCTGGCGGCGCGCGTGGCCTGGTCGAATGCCGACAATGCCGTGCAGATCCATGGCGGGAACGGTTACGCGGTCGAGTATCCCATCAGCCGGGTGCTTTGTGACGCGCGGATCCTGTCGATTTTCGAGGGCGCGGCCGAGATCCAGGCGCAGGTGATCGCGCGCGGCATCCTTGGCCGCCTGAATTAACGCACGTCAACGCTGATGGCATTTCTAAACCCGTTGATCGAGTGGCGGTAATTGCGGTGGCGCCACTGATACAACGAGGCGGGGCAGGGGAAAACTTACTCTGACCGCGACATTAGCAACAAATTGATGTGCTTGTTCTGGCTGCGACTTGTATCGCCGTCGAGACTGCGCCAGCGTCCCGAACAGCTTCCAAAAGAGGTTTGTAAATGCGTTTGAAGCGTTGTTCTGCCGCCGTCCTGCTGATCCTGGCAGCCGGCGCGGTTTCACCCGGCCTCGCGTTGGGCGCTCCGATGACCGAAACCTTCGACTTCTCGGCCAGTATCGGGGGAGCAGCCCCCTATCCGACGGTGAGCGGCAGCGCGACCGTCACATTCGATGTGGCCGTGGACCAGGACGTGACACCGGTCAACGCCTTCTCCTCCAACTTGCCGGCGAGCTACGGCCCGTTCTCATTCACGTACGAAGCCGCGCTCAACACAATGCTCATCGGCGACGATTGCACCGGCCTCGGGAGCTGCGCCACTGACTCCGGAGCTGACACGGCGTCCCTCGGCTTCGAGCTCGACGCGGCGGGTGTGCCGACGGGCGGGATCTCTGTTGTTTACGGAAGTGTCAGCGATGCCGCTAATCTGTTCGAAGGCTCCGGGACGGTGACCGCCGAGACCGCCATCCCGGAGCCTGCCTCGCTCGCGTTGCTCGGCATGCTCTCGGCGGGATTTGGGCTGATCCGCACAGTTCGCCGGGGCTAGGGGGCTTCCGGCCGTCACCCGGCGGCCATTCTGCCGCCGGACACGGTTGCCTATCGATATACTCCGTGGAACATAGCGCCGATCTGCACGTCGATCAGTGCTCTCGCCTAGGAACTGCCTATGGCTGGCCGCGGATGTCTGGCGGTAACTCGGCGACGTCGTCTTGCGAACAGCGAGCAACACAGTGAGGCACATCACCATGGTCGAGATGGTCAAGCCTGTAATCGGGGTCGCGGTGGGCGCCGCGCTCTTGGCTCTCGGGCTACACATGGTGGGGCCTGGCGCGCAGGCCGAGACGGTTGCCGGGGCGCTGCCGCCGCCGGCGTTGGATGTGCCGGCGAGCGCGCCCGGCCTGCAGACCGCGGTGTTCTCAGGCGGCTGCTTCTGGGGTGTGCAGGCGGTGTTCCAGCACATTGCCGGCGTGCGGGAGGCCATGTCTGGCTACGCCGGCGGCACGGTCGCCGATCCCAGCTACGAGCAGGTCAGCAGCGGGACCACGGGCCATGCGGAGTCCGTCCGCGTCACCTTCGACCCGGCGCAAGTCAGCTACGGCAAGCTGCTGCAGATTTTTTTCTCCGTGGCGCTCGATCCGACCGAGGTGAACCGGCAGGGGCCGGATTCCGGCACCCAATACCGGTCGGAACTGTTCGTCAGCGGCCCGGAGCAGGAGCGCGTCGCCCGCGCCTATGTGGCGCAACTCGACGCCGCGCACGCGTTTACTGCGCCGATCGCCACGCGCATTGATCCGGCCGGCCCGTTCTACCCGGCCGAGGCCTACCATCAGGACTACCTTACGCTGCACCCCAACCAGCCCTACATCGCGTTCAACGACATGCCGAAGGTCGAGCACCTTGAGGCGTGGTTCCCGCAGAACTGGCGCGGCATGCCGGTCACCATCGGCAAGCTTGCCGCCGGTAGCTGACCTTTTGTTCTACCAGTCCATCGGAACCAGATTCGATTCTGATAGCTGGCGGACTTCCCAGGCTTCCCGCCCGCCGCATTACCAGTAAATGTTCGTGTAGCCGAGCGCCGCGAGCTGGAGCGCGAGGTTGCGGCCGCCGAAACTTTCCGAGTTCCAGCCGGCGGCGACCACCGGCGCGCTCAGATCGCCATCTGTCAGTTGGTGCATTTCGGCGCGCAAATCGTCCTGCGCGATGTCGGTCAGTTCGCCGCCTTTTCCGACCAAGCGCAGCCCAACTGCGCCCGGTATGGAACGGCTCCCGGTTTGACACGAAAATTACTCCCCAAGTCGTCATCACGCCATAGTTGGTGGAACGTGGCTTGCGTTTGCCGCCCGGAGCGATCATTCTGCAATTTCAGAAATGTCTGAAACTTGTGAAAGAACGGTCGTGGAGCTGCCTCCGATCATCGAGGAGTTCGTGCTGCATTTCGGCGAGATGGGCGGCCGTTGGGGCATCAACCGCACCGTCGGGCAGATCTACGCGCTGCTGTTCCTCTCCGACCGCCCGCTGAATGCGGAGGAGATCACCAACCTGCTCGGCGTATCCCGCTCCAATGTCAGCATGGGCATCAAGGAGCTCGAGGGATGGCGCCTGGTCCGCAAGCGCCACCTGGCGAACGACCGGCGCGACTATTTCGAGGCGCCGGACGATAGTTGGCAGATCGTCAGGATCTTGGCCGAGGAGCGCCGCAAGCGCGAGGTCGACCCGACCCTCTCCATGCTGCGCGACGTGCTGATGCAATGCCCGAGCACGCCCGAGGCGCGGCACGCCCAGAGCAAGATGCGGCAGATGCATGAGCTGATCGAGCTGATTGTTGGCTGGGCCGACGACGTGCAGAAACTCGACAACGACAGTTTGCGACAATTACTGGCGCTCGGCGCCGGCGTATCCCGCTTCCTCGACATCAAGGACAAGATCTCGGTGATCGTGGGCGGCAAACGGCGCGCGCCCGATGCGGAAGACAAGGCGTGATCGACGCATTCCATCTGGCGCGCGCGCAGTTCGGCTTCACTGTCGCGTTCCACATCGTCTTCCCGACGTTCTCGATCGGGTTGGCGAGCTATCTGATGGTGCTGGAAGCGCTCTGGCTCCGCACGCGCGAGCAGGTTTATCTCGATCTTTTCAAGTATTGGATAAAGATCTTCTCCATCGGCTTTGCGATGGGCGTCGTCTCCGGCCTGGTCATGTCCTATCAGTTCGGCACCAACTGGTCGCGCTTTTCCGATATAGCGGGCCCGGTGGTCGGCCCGGTCATGGCCTATGAGGTGTTGACCGCGTTCTTCCTGGAGGCCGGGTTCCTCGGCGTCATGCTGTTCGGCATGGACCGCGTCGGCCGCAAGCTGCACATGTTCGCCACCTGCATGGTGGCGGGCGGCACCTTCCTATCGGCGTTCTGGATCCTTGCGGTCAATAGCTGGATGCAGACGCCAGCCGGATACGGCATCGGCCCGGATGGCCGTATGTTCCCGACCGATTATTGGCAGGTCATCTTCAACCCGTCGGTGTTCTTCCGGGTGCCGCACATGGTGCTGGCGTCCTACCTGATCGTGGCGTTCATCGTCGGCGGCGTCGGCGCCTGGCACATGCTGCATGGCCGCAGCACGCCGGCGGTGCGCAAGATGTTCTCGATGGCGATGTGGATGGCGGCGATCGTGGCGCCGCTGCAAATCATGATGGGCGACGCGCACGGGCTGAACACGCTCGAGCACCAGCCGATGAAGATCGCCGCAATGGAAGGCGATTTCGACGATTCCGGGCCGGACGGCGCACCGCTGATCCTGTTCGGCCTGCCCAACATGGGGCAGGAGCGCACCGACTATAAAATAGAGATCCCGCACGCCTCCTCACTCATCCTGACCCATAGTTGGAATGGTAAGGTGCCCGGCCTGAAGGATGTGCCGCCCGCGGACCGGCCTTATGCGCCGGTGATCTTCTGGACCTTCCGCGTCATGGTCGGCTTGGGCTTCCTGATGTTCGGTCTCGGCCTGTTCAGCCTGCTGACCCGGCGCCGCGGTACGCTGTTCACCAATCGTTGGTTGCATCGCGCGGCCCTCATCATGGCGCCGGCGCCGATCGTGGCCATGCTGTGCGGCTGGATGACGACCGAGATCGGGCGCCAGCCGTACACAGTCTACGGCGTGCTGCGGACCATCAACAGCATGTCGCCGATCGCACTCCCGGGCGTGGCGACCTCGCTCGCGGTGTTCGCCGTGGTGTACTTCGTCGTGTTCGGGGCTGGCATCATGGTCATCCTGCGCCTGATGGCCAACCCGCCGGTGATCGGCGAGCCCGGGCTGGATCCCACCAAGCCGATCCGCTCTGCCGGCATCCATCCGGGCCTGGCCGGCGCGGTGCCACCCGGCACGGGCGCCCAATCCCCGTTGCCGGCGGAGTAAGAGCAATGAGCGCTGAAACGATCGCGACGATCTGGGCCGGGCTGCTGGCTTTCGCCGTCCTGGCCTATGTGGTGCTGGATGGGTTCGATCTGGGTGTCGGCATCCTGTTTGCCGCCGAGCGCGGCAAGGAGGATCGCGACACTATGGTGAACACCATCGCGCCGATGTGGGATGGCAACGAGACCTGGCTGGTGCTCGGCGGCGGCGGCCTGTTCGCCGTCTTCCCCCTCGCATATGCGGTGATCCTGCCCGCGCTCTATCCAGTGATCTTGGGCATGCTGTTCGGCCTGATCTTCCGCGGCGTTGCTTTCGAGCTGCGTTTCCGCGCCCGTACCGCCCTGGGGCAGCGGCTGTGGGATTTCTCCTTCTTTGGCGGTTCGCTGGTGGCCGGGTTGTGCCAGGGCCTGGCGCTCGGCGGGATGCTGCAAGGCATCCACGTGGTGGACCGGCAATATGTCGGCGGCTGGTTCGACTGGCTGACCCCGTTCACGGTGCTTTGCGGTGTGGCGGTGGTGGTCGGGTATGCCTGGCTGGGCACCTGCTGGTTGATTTGGCGAACGGAGGGCTCCTTGCAGGTGCGGGCGCGGGGCCAGGCGGCGGTGCTCGCTTGGGTGATGCTCGGCTTGATCGTGGTGGTGAGTATCTGGACGCCGTTCCTGGACCGGCTTTTCATGCATCGTTGGTTCAGCTGGCCGGGCATCCTGCTGACCAGCCCGGTTCCCATCCTGGTCGCGGGTTTGGCGCTGGCTTTCGCCGCCGGCATCCGGCGCGAGCACCATCTGACGCCATTCCTCTGCGCGCTAGGGATCTTTGTACTGTGCTTCGCGGGGCTTGGGGTGAGCTTGTACCCGCTGATGGTGCCGCCAGACATCACGATCTGGCAGGCGGCAGCGCCGCGGGCGAGCCAGCTCTTTGTGCTGGTGGGCGCCTCCGTGCTGATCCCGCTGATCCTATGCTACTCAGGCTTTTCCTACTGGGTCTTCCGGGGGAAGGTGCAGGCCGGTGCGCACTACCACTGATCCGCTTTGGCGCCGGCTCCTCTGGTTCGTCGGGTTGTGGGCGGCCGGGGTTCTCGCTGTGGCGGCGATCGCTTGGCCATTGCGGTGGCTATTGGGATCCTAAGTCGGCAACTGACGATTGATTGAGAGGTCGTTACGCAGCTGCATTGGTATCCCAACGCGGATGAATGGCAGTTCTACATCGAAGGCCAAGGCAGCATGGGCGTGTTCGGTCAAAGCGCAGTGGAGGAGTTTTGCACGATCATCCTCGAGTGGCAGCTGCTCGTTACGATATCCGACGAGTAGAGGCCGACCATTTCTCGCATCGGTCAGCTATCTTGCGATTGGGCGACGTTTCGCGGCCGACGTGATCCTCATAACATGGAGTGTCGCCGAACCACCTTATACCAAGGCTTGGTGAGGTTAACTCTATCGGCTGGCAGGTCATCATCCGCGCAGGCGGATGATCCACGCCTTTGCTCCTTGGCGCCGGCCGAAGGCGTGGATGGCACGCCTGCGCGGACCATCACCCTGGATGGGTCTGCCTCAAGGAGCAATGGTATGACGCGATGGCATGTAACGCATTCAGCGGACGACCCAGCAGTCTCGGTAAGCTGCTCGAACCGCGCGTGAGCTACTGGGAAAGAGTGTTGCAAGTACAAAATAATCTCGCTGTGAGCGACGCGGCCCATTGCGGTAGGCTAATCTACTGACATGCGACATCGCCCAAGCTGCCGCTGCAAGCTACGGACTGCGCCGGTGGTGATCTGCGGCAACAAAGCGCGGCGGCGTAGCAGTCCCTGAAGCAAAAACATCATCCAGCACTTGCACGAGCGCTCCTGTGCATCCACTTGCAGTCGAATGCGTTGACCGAGATCAGGTGTATCGTTCCTATTGCGGTTATCGTGTGCATCGCAAAGATACGCTGATTTTGAGAAGGAGCAATGACGAGGATGGCAAAAGCAGAAACGACAACCGGGGCGGCACGTGCACCCCGCGGAACCAAGCCGGTGACCCAGGCATTTTTCGCCGCGCTGGATTCCGTTCCGGAAGCCACGCGATCGGCGGTTGCCAAAGCAGCCCAGGCGATGATCCGCGATGAGCTCAAGAATCGGCGCGATAAACTGAAGGCGGCCGCGGCCAAGGAAAAGGCGCGCCGGCCGGCTACTGCGAAGCGTGCCCCGAAGCCGGCTCCAGCGCCGGAAGTCGCCGAGCCCGTTGCGGCTGCAGTGCCAACCAAGCGGCGTTCGCGCAAACAGGCTAACGCGTCGGCCGCTGCTTGACGTTAGCTGATGCCGAGCGCGAGTCCTCGGCATCAGGGCGGGGCCGGGTGGGAGTTCTTTGGCTACGCCACGACTCGGGCTTCTGATCCACGCTCGAGTCGTGGCCCAATCTGGCCGAGACGGCAGTCCGGGACGCAGGATCCCACTCTCCAGCGTGGTGGCCTCGGAATGCTATCGTCGACACCGCCTCTGGTGTCAGGCGTCCGATAGAGCGATCCGGGGATCTGCTCCAGACGCGAGGGATGAGCTTTCGATTCGAGGCCGTAAAACTCCTGCCCGCAATCCCGAACTTGTATTTCTGGTGTCGGTAGCCACGAGCCGGTTTTCCGTGCAAGCCGGTAAACCTGTCCGACTTGATCGACCGACGGCAGATTGATCAACAAACTCGCTCGTCTGGCGGAGACTCTCGGTGGTCTTCGGCGTCGTTGGGCAGTATCGTCCGGATGAAGCGGCGTGGGCTACGATGCCGCGTGCAAAACAGGCATCTCTCGCCGACGCATTCGAGACCGCGAGCTGCATGGCCAGACTGGAGGGACATCGTTGTCATGAAGGCGCTACTCCGCACGATTTGGCTCACCGCCGCCTTGGCAAGCAGTGGCTGCGCGTCATTTTTCGTCGCGGACACGACACCGCTCCCGCCAGACCGGCTGGAACCGGTCGGCGCCGAGCGTATTTCCCGCGGCGGCTACCGGATCGACTCGCTCCCGCCTTCGGCTGAAGCGCCGGACCTGATCGTCATCGTTGCCATGTCCGGCGGCGGCAAGCGATCAGCGTCATTCGGCTATGGTGCGCTGAAGGGCATGCGGGCGGTCATGGTACCGACCGATGTCGGGCCGCGGTCGCTGCTGAGCCAGGTCGACGTCATCTCCGGAGTCTCGGGAGGCAGCTTCCCCGCCGCGTACTATGGTCTGTATCGCGACAAGACGTTCGACCAGTTCGAGACCGATTTCCTGTACTCCGACACCAACAGCTACATCTACGGCGTCTATCTGCTGCCATGGAACTGGACCTGGCTTGTCGATCCGGAAGTTGGCACGAATGATTTCATGGATCGCGTCTATGACCGAACCATGTTCCATGGCGCGACGTTTGCCGACCTGGAGGCGCGCGGAAGGCCGTTGATCGCCATTGGCGCCACCGACATTTCTTACGGCACGCCGATGCTGTTCACCCAAGAATATTTCGACCTGATCTGCTCGGATCTTTCGAAGCTGCCGATCTCGCGCGCCGTCGCCGCGTCGAACGGTTTCCCCGGCCTGTTCTCGCCGGTGACGCTGACCAACCGTGCAAAGGCATGCGACGGGCGAACGCCCGGCTGGCTCCGCCGCGTAACACCAGAACAGCGCCAGAACCCGCTCTCCCGGTCTGGCGTCGAGGCACGCCGCGCGGAGCGATACCTGGATGCCGACACGACGCGGTACCTGCATCTGTCCGATGGTGGAGTGTCGGACAATCTCGCCATGCGAGGCGCGGGCGCCATGATGCAGGTCCTCTCCGCCGCCGACATCCGCGCACGCGGCTTTCTCGGCGTCAGACGCTTGCTGCTGATCAGCATAGACGGCCAGGGCACGCAAGACAGTTCGATCGCCAGGCGCAAGGAAGTGGTCGGGGTTCTAGCGCTGCTCGGCTTGGTCAGCGGCGGTCAAATCGATAGCTACAACTTCGAGACAATGAACACTGTCACCGAACAGATGCAGCGGCTTGCCGTTGCCCTCCGCAATGCGCGCTGTGCCCAGGGCCCGATGGTCGATGGCAAGAGTTGCGGCGATGTCCAGGCGGCGCTGATCCACATCTCGCTTGCGGGTCTTCCAGAAAGCCCGGAGCAGAAGCAATTGCTGGCAATCCCCACGGGATTGACGCTCACGCGATCCGATGTCGATCTTTTGGTAACTGCGGGAGATGATGCGGTCGTCAACTCGGCGCCGCTGCGCGACTTTCTGTCGAGCTATCCGTCCGTTGCTGCTGCACCCCTCGCGGCGGCCCGCCCGCTGCGAGGGGCATCTGCGATACCAGCGGCGGCGACGCAGGATATAACCACAACGGCCCAGTGACTGCCCTGTCGTGCAAAACGCTTAAGCAAGCACCTGCTCGACCTGGACGGTTTGCTCCTCGGTTTCGCCTCGGATCATGACATCCTTGTATTGGTGCGCGGAGATCGTTTGTTCGTAGCTGACCGGCTTCCACGTGACGATATGTCCGCCGAGGCCAGAGCCACCTTCTACGGTCAGGTCGAGGATCAGCGTCTGCGCGACGATGCCCTGAGGCCGAGCCGCTTCCAGCTTCGCTTCCTCGTTGGATTTAAGTAGCTCCACCTCGCCAGTGATCGTCAGCTTGTGCTCTGACCCGACCAGGTTGGTGGTCTCCACCGCCTGCCAGTTTCTGCTCGCGTAGCTCATCTGCCGCCCCTCCACGATCGAAACGTTCGTCCTGGCAGGCGGGCGAGTCAACCGGAATCTAGTCGCGGACACGACGCGCAGGGCCGGGATGGCTGGCAAGCACCGTCAATAACCAGAAACGGTCCGCTACGGGGCAGGGGCGCTGAGCGGCTTGTCCTTTTCCACGACATAGGTGACAACGAGCCGTTCAGGCTCGTTGCTCGTGTTGCGCAGAGAATGCGGTACTCCCGCGGGAATGGCCCAGGAGTCGCCGACCTTGATCGTCCGCTCGGGCGCCCCCTGAACTGTCAGCGTGCCTTCACCGGCGATCAGGCAACCCATCTCCACGCCGGGATGTGTGTGCCGGGCAACCGTGGCCATCGGCGCGATCGTCACCAGGTAACTCTCCACCATGTGGGCCGGATCAGGCGCCTCGAGGTGCTGCAGCTCGGTGCGCGTAATCGCGTCAGCCTGCGCCCATGCCGGCGCGTTTGACGCCAGCATGACTGCCGACATGGCGACAGGGGCGAGCAACATCAGACGCATTTGGTCCTCCACAATCGACAGCTTCATCACAACAGCGCAATGGCGAAGGCGACAGTTGCAACGGCAAGCAGCAAAACGCGTCGGCGACCCGCCGAGCAAGCGCCAACGCCCTGGGGCCGCCCTGGGGGAACGCCCTGGGAGAGTGTTGGTGTTGCTTCCGGGTTATGCTACACCATTGATGTAGAGTGGCGGTCGCCGAGGCATGCATCTTCAATGAACCTCACTCCTCAACAATGCCGCGGCGCTCGGGCCATGCTCGGTTTGTCGCAGGCCGACCTGGAGAAGACTTCTCAGGTCACCAAAAAGACGATCGCGGACTTCGAGCGAGAGGCGACTACGCCCCAGCCGCGGACCGTGACCGCGTTACGAAGCGCGCTGGAGCGTGCCGGCGTTGAATTCATCCCCGAGAACGGTGGCGGCCCGGGTGTTCGCCTCGTGAACAATGGAGGCAATCATGGCTGACGATGCCCGTATCCCTGTTCAGATTGAGGTCAGCGCGTCCCAACTGGAGCTGATTGACCGATTTCAGCTCGAGAACGGATTGGCTTCACGCCAAGACACCCTGACTCTGCTGCTGCACATCGCCCTCGAAACCGTTACCAGCAAAGGGCGCCGCTTCTGGGATAGGCCAATCACCGGTCCGGCGGACCCCGCTATCGGTCAGCCGGTGCAGCTGGCTCATGAGCTGGCGACACGCCTGCGTGCCGAAGGGCATCATGAAGCGGCCGAGCAGGTGCGACAGGCCACGATCGGCTCGCGCATCGGCGGTGCACTGCTGAGTGGATTGCGGGAGACATGCCAGACCGTGCTGACGACCATCGAGGCGCTCGATCCGAAGACCGAGCTCATGGCCGAGGAACTGCGCCTGGAGATCGACAAGCTTCTGCCGCGTTAAGGGCGAGGCCAGCGACTTTCGATCCCGCACGGCGCGCGGCAGTGGACGCCACTTAAGTCGCGATCACAAGCATGCTCGATCGCATCGCGGACGGCGCCTACGCGAAAGTCAAGGACATCAAAGAGTTTGAGACGGTGAAATACCTCGCCTCGAATAAGGCGCTCAAGCAGACCGCGACCCAAATATTTGTTGATCTATAATCCCGGCGGCCTCGGGGTTTCATCAGAACTAGGATTAGCCAGGAAGCGGGCACTGGCGGCAAGGCAGAAAAGGCTTATCAGCATCACCGCGCCCAAATAGATTCCGGGGCTGGTGGGGTCGCCCGTGGTCGTCACGATCCAACCCACCACCAGCGGTGTCACGCCTCCGAACAGCGTCTGCGCCAACACGTAGGCAATCGACACGCCCGACGTGCGCCGCCGTACTGGAAACAGGTCGGCGAGAGCGGCCGGGACCGTCGCGTAATAGCCGCAATAGAACACCAGCGCGATCAATCCCTGAATGGTCACCAGCGTCGCCATGGACGGCGCCGCGATCAGCCAGCGAAACAGCGGATAGATCATGACCAGGCCCAATACGCCGGTTGCCGCCATGACCTTGGTCCGCCCGACGCGGTCGGACAGGTCACCGAAAAATGGCGGGAACAGCGTGTTGATCACGCCGGCCGCGATGGTGCCGACCAAGGCTTGGGATTGCGGCAGTCCGAGCTTGGTGAACGCGAAAGTCGGCATGTAGGTGTTGAGAAAACTGCCGCACGCCCCCGCAGCCACCAGCCCGGCGCCCAGCAGCACTCGCGTTTTGTCGGTCGCCGCCAGCTCCGCAATCGGGCGCTCGGCATGCTCGGCGCGCCGGAACTCCTCAGTCTCGTTCAGCTGGCTGCGGATATAAAGGGCAACCGGCCCGATCAGCAGGCCGAAAGCGAACGGGACGCGCCAGCCCCAGCTCGCGACCTGCTCCGGGCTCAGCAGCAAATTGACCGCATAGGCGGCGAGCGAGGCTAGCAGGACTGCGAAGCCCGAGGCGGCCCATTGCAGGCTGGCGTAGAAGCCGCGTCGCGCCGGGTCCTGCTCGGCCAGCAGCGCGGTGGCGCTGCCGAACTCGCCGCCGGCGGAGAAACCCTGAATCATGCGCGCGATCACGACAAGAATTGGCGCGGCAACACCGATTCTGGCGTAAGAGGGCATGCAGGCAATCATTGCTGTGCCGATCATCATCAACCCGGCCGAGAGCGTCAGCCCCGGCTTGCGGCCTGCCCGGTCCGAATAGGCGCCAATGACAATCGCTCCCAGCGGCCGCACGAGCCACGAGATCGCGAAGGCTCCCAGGGAGAGCAGCAACGATGTGTTGACGTCGGCGGTGGGGAAGAACTCTCGGCCCAATACGACTGCAAACAGGGCGTATAGCAGGAGGTCAAACCATTCCAGAACTGCGCCAATATTGGCGGCTACCGCCGTGCGCAACCGGCTGGCATGGGTACGGGCAGCGATGGAGCTCATTCAGGTTCCCAAATCGCGGAAGGGTGGCGCGCGAGCGGCGTGACGCTGACCGTCATGAAGGGGAATAGCGGCAAGGTCGAGAGGATTGCGTGCAGGGCGTCATGGTCCGGCACGTCGAAAATAGAAATGTTGGAATACTGGCCGGCAATCCGCCACAGATGCACCCAGATGCCCTCGCGCTGCAGCTCCTGCGCGCGGGCTTTTTCCTCTGCCTTCAACCGGTCGAACTCGGCCAGGTTGATCCCAAGCGGCGGGTGAACATCCATCCTGACGTGGTACAGCACGGCTTCCTCCTTATTGCCGCGCGTAGTGGCGCAGCTTCTCCGGATCGAGCGTGACGCCGACCCCTGGGCCGGTCGGCAGGTGCACGTGGAAATCCGCAAAGCGCAGTGGCTCGGTGACGTATTCGCCGGTCAGGATTTGCGGGCCGAAATGCTCACAGCCCCAAACCAGTTCTCGCAATGTCGCGAACACCTGCAGGTGCGCCGCCGCGCCCACCGAGCTCTCCAGCAGGCAGCCGCCGTAGAGGCCGATCCCGGCGGCTTCGGCGACCGCGGCCACCCGCTTCACGCCGAGCAGGCCGCCATGCTTGACCAGCTTGAGCGAGACCGCGTCGGCCGCCGCTTTCATGCCGACCTGCAGCATGTCGTGCGCATCGAACACGCATTCGTCGGCGAGGAGGGGAGGGGTGTCCGGCCTCGCCCGCAGCCGCGCCATCCCGGCGATGTTCCAGGCCGGCACGGGCTGCTCGACCAGCTTGATGCCGAGTTCTTTCAGCACGGGCAGACAACGGGCGGAGACGGTCTCGTCCCAGGCCTGGTTGGCGTCGACGATCAGCTCGGCCCGGTCCTCGAGCGCGCGGGCGAGGTGGGTCATGCGGGCCAGGTCCGCCTCAGGCGCCTGGGCGCCGATCTTGACCTTGAAGGTGCGGTGCAGCCGGGCTTCGAGCTTGCGCTCGGCTTCCTCGACCTCTTGCGCCGGGTCGCCGGAGGCCAGCGTCCAGAGCACCGGGACCTTGTCGCGCACGGCGCCCCCGAGCAGGGCGCTGGCGGGGAGACCGAGCGTCTTGCCGACTGCGTCGAACAGCGCGGTCTCGACCGCGGCCTTGGCGGCGTTGTTGCGCTTAGCGGCGGCGTCCATAAACGACCCGGCCGCCTCGAACCGGTCCGCCCGCTGCCCGGTCAGCACGGGCGCGAGATAGGTGTCGATATTGGCCTTCATCGCCTCGACGCTCTCCTCGCTCCAGCGCGGACCGCCGAGCGTCGCCGCCTCGCCGATCCCTTCGGCGCCATTCGCCAGGCGCACTTGGACGAGGACGTAGTTCTGTGCCGTGACCGAGGTCTGCGACAGCTTGTGCTTTCGCACCGTGGGCACGTCGACGATGGTGCTCGTGATCGAGTGGATGACCAGGTCACGGGCGAGGTGATCGGTGTCGAGGTTGGGCATGGCAAGGCTCCGGGGTTAGGCGGCCTTGGCGTGGTCGCGCACGACCACGGTCTCGGGGAGGTGTGCGGCCTCCTGATTGAGCGTGAAGTCGAAGTCGATGGTGGCGAAAGGCTCGTTCAGCCCGCGCTGCTTGATCTCCGCCGGGTCGTCGTGGTGGACGATTTCGGGGATAAGCCCGTCGCGGGTGGCGAAGGCGAAGTCATCATGCAGGTATTCGTCGCCGGCGATGTTGATCTGGGTCGTCAGCTTGCGATAGCCGGGGGCTTCGACGAAGAAGTGGATGTGCGCGGGGCGCTTGCCGTGCCGCCCCAGCGCCGCAAGCAGCTCCTGGGTCGGGCCGCCCGGCGGACAACCATAGCCCGACGGCATGATCGAGCGGAAGCGGTAGCGCCCGTCCCGTCCGTCTCGATCCGGCGGCGGAGGTTGTACGGGCTCTGCGACGGATCGAAGTGCGAGTAGCCGCCCCGGGTGTTGGCGTGCCAGACATCGACGATCGCGCCGGGGACCGGCTTGCCCGCCGTATCGCGAACCTGGCCCTGCATGAACAGCACGAGCCCGTCTTCCGGATCCTGATCGAGCCTTGCCTCGCCTTGGCTGAGCGGCGCGTCGGTGATGTAGAGCGGCCCCTCGATGGTGCGCGGCGTGCCGGCCTCCAGCCCGGCCCGGCGCTCCTTTTCGTCCGTCAGCAGGTCGAGGAAGTGCTCGACCCCCAAGCCAGGCACGAGCAGCCCGACCTCGTTGGCCTGGCCGAGCCGGGTCAAGTAGCCGCACGCCGTCCAGAACTCGCTGGGGGTGACGTCGAACTCCTCGATAATGCGGCACATCTCGGTCGCCACCCGCTCGACGATTTGCTTCAGGCGCGGATCGCCGTCTTGCTGGTCGCAGCCGGCGACCCGGCGCATGAGCTCATTGATTTCCGGCGTGTTGACCACGGATTCGACCATTTTTGCCTCTCAGTGAATTGTTTCTTAGCGCTTTGTCAGATCACGTCGCCGACGGGGACCATGCGCGGCGGGAGTTCGGCGCCGCGCATTCCGATGCAGAAGCGGGTCACATGCGGCTCGAGCCGCTCGGCGAGGGTGCGCGCCGGTGCGGTCGCGGTACGCAGCCGGTCGGCGGCCGCGCGGGCGCGCCGGGCCATTGACGGCCAGTCCACGCCGAGCACGGTGCCGTCGCGCAATGCCCAGCGCCCGCCCACCATGACGTCACGCACCGCGCCGCCATCCTCCGAGTGCACGAGCTGATTGACCGCGTGATTGAGCGGCACGAGGTTGGGATGGTCGAGATCGAGGAAGACGAGGTCCGCCTTGCGGCCGGGCGCGATCCGGCCAATCGCCTCGCCCCAGCCCAGCACGGCGGCGCTGCCTTGAGTCGCGGCGCGTAGGGCCTCGGTGGCGGAAACCCAATCCGTCGGCGCGCGGCCAAGCACGCGGCTGACCACCGCGGCCAGGCGCGTGGCCTCGAACATGTTCTGGTGGTCGCTGGACGCGGATCCGTCCGTGCCGACGCCGACCACCATCCCGTGATCCAGCATTGGCCGTATGTCGGCGATCCCCGAACCGAGCCGCAGGTTCGATCCCGGATTATGCGCGACAGCGCCGCCTGCGTACGCGATCCGCTCGATCTCGGCGTCGTCCAGCCAGACTCCGTGTGCCGCGCTGAACTGTGGGCTCAACAGGCCGAGACGGTCCAAATGCGCCACCAGCCCCTCGCCCCAGCGGCGGTGCGCGGCTAGCCGCTGATAACGGCTTTCGGCGAGGTGCGTCTGCAGCGGCAGGCCAAACTCCCTCGAGAGCGCCTGGCAGCCACACATAAAACCGTCCGAACAGTGCAACGGGATGGTGGGTGCGACGCCAAGCCGGACGCGGTCCGTCGGGAACGGCCAGGTGCGTGCCGCCTCGCCCATCTCGCGCAATATGACCTCGGCGGGCGCCATCTGCATCGCGGCGACGATACCCCGCAGCTCGTCCGGCAGCGCGTCGGCGAGCCCTGGGATCGCCTGCCAGAAAGTGCAGTCCGCCACCATCGGCGCGACGACGGCGCGCAAGCCGACATCCATATAGGCCTGTCCGACCGCGCGCAGCCCGGCGACGGTGAGATAGGGGAGCTGAATGGTCAGGTCGTAGCAGGCGGTGCAGCCTTTGCGCAGCATCTCCACCGCGCCGATTGCGGCGGAGAGATACCGGTCCTCGTCCGACCGGTCGCCGCCCAGCCAGGGTGCGGCGTTCAGCAGCAGCTCGAGCGACCATCGGTCGCCGCTGCCCTTGGCGAGGCCGCCATGCGAGTGGGTGTGGGCATTGACCAGGCCCGGCATGATCAGTCGCCCGGCCGCGTCGACGATTTGCGCATCGGCCTCGCTGCCCGGCGGGAGCAGCGCGGCGATCAGTTCGTCCTCGATGAGGATGTCGTAGGGCTGGGCCGGCGCGCCGTCCGTCGCTAAATTCAGGACAAGTCCGCCGGCAATTAAGAGACGTTCCATCTCGGCACGATAGCAGGCTCGAATTGCTTGAGAAATGTCACCTCGGCCGGTCGGGGCCGCCCTCGAGCGCCGGTGAGGATTGCGGCGGCAGCATCCGTTCGAGCTGGCCATCCCGCCGGATCGCGGCGTGGAAGGCCACTGCGCCGAGATGCATGAGGATGAGTGCATAAACCAGCCATTGGCCGATGACCACGTGGGCCCACAGCGCGACTTGCCGCACCATATCGCTCTTGGGCAACGCAGGGACGGTGAACAGGTCGAAATAGGTCACCGGGTTGCCGCCTGCGGTGGAGAAAACGTAGCCGCTGAGCGGCATGCCGATCATCACGACGTAGAGCAGCAGGTGCGCCGCCTCGGCGAGCCCGTGCTCGATCCGGCCGGTGCGCGTGCTGGGCGGCGGCGGCGGATGGGCGGTGCGCCAGGCGACGCGAACCATCACCACGGCCAGGATCGTCAGCCCGACCGATTTGTGCAGCGTATAGAGCAGCTCGCGGTCCGGCGCCGATCGCGGCATGTTGACCATGACCCAGGCGAGCGGGAGCACGATGAACATCAGGACCGCGCTGACCCAGTGCAGCCCCTGAGCGGTCAGCGTGTAGCGCCGCGGGGCCGCACCAACTCGGCCAAGGATGGCGTGGTCCATTAAACTCTCCTGTGTGGGCGAATGCAGACAATACGTGGCCTGCCGCCTAACCTTGCGCGGCTTGGGAGGGGACGAACGGGCGGCCTTCCGATCGCTGCCGCCTAAATGGGCTCGGCCGCTTCGACCGGTCCTGGGACCGCCCTAGAGGTCGAGCACCAGAAGCGGCGTTCGCGCCCGCGAGCAGCAGAGGAGTATCTGGTCGTTGCCCGCCTTCTCCTCGTCCGTCAGATAGGAATCGCGGTGGTCCGGCACGCCCTCCAGCACGTCGCACAGGCAAGTGCCGCACACGCCCTGCTCACACGACACCTCGACGTGCACGCCGACGGCCTTCAAGGCCTGCACGATCGATTGTCCGGCCGCAACCGGCACCGAGCGCCCGGTCTTTGCCAGAACCACTTCGAACGCGTCGCCCGATGTGTCCACGGCGGCGCCGAAATACTCGCGGTGGACGCGGTCCTCGCTGTAACCGCGCGCGCGAGCGGACTCGATCACCCAGTCCATGAACCCGGTGGGTCCGCAGACATAGAGGTGCGCCCCCGCCTCGGGGGGCGGCAGGTCGCGTCTGGGATCGAGGTGCTGCCCCGCCGGGCCATCATCGAAATGCAGGCGGACGCTGAAGCTGTATGGCGCCTCAGCCAACTCCTCGAGAAAGGCTGCTTTGCTGCGCGAGCGGGCGGAATAGTGGAAGGTGAAGGCCCTGCTGGCCACATCAAGGTGATGCGCCATGGCGAGCAGCGGCGTGACGCCGATGCCGCCGCCGATCAGGATCGATGCGGCGGCCTCTTGGGCCAGCGGAAAGTTGTTGCGCGGTGCGCTGATGCGGATGCGCTCGCCATTATGGAAGCGCGCGTGGATCGCGGCCGAGCCGCCGCGGGACGCGGGGTCGAGGAGGATGCCCAGGCGATAGCGATCGGTCCGCGCCGGGTCGCCGCACAACGAGTATTGCCGGACCAAACCAGGGGCGATCGTGACGTCCACGTGGGAGCCCGGCTCGAACGGCGGCAAGGGGGCACCGCCAACCTGCTCGAGCTCCAACACGACGATCCCGTCGGCCTGCTCGTGCCGCGCGACGATCTCCACTTCCAAGGATTGGTCCGACATCGACGATGTTCCTAGCTGACGACACGCTGCGCCTCAGCCATGAAATCCGCTTCCTTCATGCCAGTTGCCACGTCGTCCTCGCCGCGCGTGGCGGAGGCGATGCGGACCATGGCGCGGCCGAACGGGTCGGCCCATTGCTGGATCACGATCACCTCATGCCCGCGGTAAGTGTAAAGCTGCCACATTTCGGCGCCGGTCATGCGATCATGGTCTCCTGCAGATGCCGCCAGGCCGGCCCCTGTTCGCCTCGATCGAGCATCAGGATCGTGCTGAACCGGTCGGTGAAGGCGCCGTTCAGATGCTGGCGCTCGTTGTAGGTCAGCAGGGCAAAGCCTGGGCCGCTGTGGCGAACGATCTCGTCGGTGATCTCCATGACCAACCCCGGCCGGCTGCCCCACATCGCCGGCAGGCCCGCTTTCAACGCCTCAAAGGTCGTGAGCTTCCCCGCCGTCGAGATCATCGTGTAGCCCGCGTCGAAATGGCGCAGCACCAACTCCGGATCCTGCGCTCCCTCCGCCCGGAACCAGGCCTGCAGCACCCGGTGCAGCCCATCGACCTCCGGCAGCGCGCGTTCGGCGAATGCCATGGTCAGACGCGCATCAGCACGGAACTGGCGCCGACGCTCTCCGCCCAGCCCGGCGAGAGCGGGGCCACGAAGACGTTTTCGGTCCGCGTGCGGGCGATCTTCCACGCCCCATTCACCTTGCGGAACTTGTTGTAGAGGCGGCTCGAGCGCAGCAGGGACGATCCGTCGCTGAAGATCCAGGGCTGGCAGTGCACCCAGTGGCCGGTCGCCTCGTCGCCCTGCACGACGATGTGCTCGGAGGTGAGATAGTGGACGTTGAGCACGAGCGCCGGGTCGCGCTTCTGGCCCCAGAAGCCTTCGAAGTGCCTGCGGATGGCGTCCCGGCCCATGCTGCGCCCAAACTGGTTGTCATAATAGGAGCCGACGCCCTCCCAGACCGCGTCCTCGGTGTAGAGGCCGACGATGCGGTTGATGCGCTCCGCATCGTCCTCGACCCCGGCCTCGGGACAGGGGGTGTCGCAGAGGAACATATAACGGGCTTGGATGCGGCGGATATCGGCCTCGGCGCGCAGTTGCTCCACTTGCGCGGTCAGCTCCTTCACGGTGGCGGCGAGTTCGTCGATGGTCACTGCGGTTCTCCTCATCTCATGTACAGCCCGCCGTTGATGTCCCAGGTGGCGCCCGTGGCGAAGGCCGCCTCCGGCGAGGCGAGCTGGACCACGAGCGATGCGACGAAGCGCGGGTCGCCAATGTCGCCCACGGGAATGTTTACGCGAAGCTGCCCCATGCGCTCCGCTGGCACGGTGCGGTGCACGGAAGGCGTATCCAGTGGACCCGGCGCGATGGCGTTCACGGTCACGCCGGCGCCGGCCAGGTCGCGCGCGAACACTTTTGTCAGTGTCAGGATCGCGCCCTTCGATGCCGCGTAATGCGCGCCGGTCGCCGTGCCGCCATTCTGCCCGGCCAAGGAGGCCATGTTGATGATCCGCCCGTGTCCTTGGTCGCGGAACTGCGCGCCGAACACCTGGCAACCCAGGAAAGTGCCGCGCACGTTGACGGCCAGCACGGCGTCGAACTCTTCGGGCGAGATGTCCATCACCGGGCGGGCCACCGTCATGGCGGCGCTGTTCACCAGCACATGCGCCGTGCCCCAGCGCTCCCGCAGAATGGCCAGCGCTCGCTCGAAAGCCGGTTTTTCCCGCACGTCCAGCGCCACGCCCAGGCAGGTTTCGCCGGCCAGATCCAAACGCTCCGCAAGTTCGGTCGCGGACGCCTCGTCCAGATCGGCGATGGCGACGCGGTAGCCGGCCTGATGCAACGCGGCGGCAATAACCGCGCCGAGCCCCGCGCCGGCGCCGGTCACCAGCGCGACCCGGCTCACAGGATGTAGCCGATGCCGCCGAGCGCTTCGGTCGAGTTCACCAACCGGATCACCTTACGGTCGATCCGCAGCCCGCCCTGGGTCCGCACCAAGCGGAACTCGAGGTCGGCGGCGTACATCCGTTCCCGTCCCCGCCGGAATTCCGTCAGCAACTGGGCGCAGCGCAGTTCGCAGCCTTGCTCGGAGGCGCCCAGCAGGCGGAAGCGGGAGATCAGTCGCACCGTGCGCGCCACGGGCGACGCGGAGACCGATTGGCCGCTGATCAACCGATCCGCCCGTTTTTGCCGCATCGCGTGGTCGTCATAGGCGTAGTTCAGCGCGTTCTCGAAATCGGTCGTGCCGGGGTCGATCGGCACGATGTAGCGCGCGGCCGGCGTCCAGAGCGCCAGCCATTCGTCGTAGCTGGCGCTGTCCAGCAAGTCCGCCTCGAGCCAGACGAACTCCATCACCTCGCCCAGCGTGATCGCGGACCGCGTTGCGACCGTGTCCATCTCAGGCCTCCATCATCCGCTTCCATTGCGCGTACGCCGCCCGCATGCCGGTCTCGGCGCTGACATCGCTGCGGCGGCCGCCTTGCGGCAGGTCTTGCTCATGGCTCAGCCCGCGGTTCAGCATGATCCAGAGATCGGAGCCGCCCTGCGCGCCGTGCTGCACCCGGTCCCAGACTTCGGCGTCATCGGGGCTGCCAAAACCCATCGGACCCTGGAAGAATTCGTGGATGCGCAGCCGGGCGCGGTTGGCGGCGGCCGGGCCGCCCTGCATGCCAAGCGCCACGTGGCGGACCTCCGTCTCATCGACTGAGATCGGCCGCAGCACCCGGAAGAAAGCGGCGGAGCAGCCAAGGTTGGGGAACAGGTTCACGTTGAAGCCGGTGCCGCCGACGGCGCGCACGATGCGGCGCACCTGGCCTTCCGGGTAGTCCTGCGCCAACTCGGCCGCGAGGGCGGCGAATTTTGCCGGGATTGGTTTGTCGAGGTTTTCCTCCAAATCGGTCAGCTCGGGGATCATGACCATCACGCTGTGGCCGTTGCCCAAATCCTCGACGAAGCCGCCCTTGTTCATGATGTCCAGCTGCGCCTCGGTTTCCGGGTCGGCGGCGGTCAGGAAGGATTTGTGTACCAGCGGGAAATGGTAGGCGTCGGTGGTGTTCTCGAGCTGGATCTTCCAGTTGCCGGGGAAGCGGAATTTATGCTCGCCCTGGGTCATCACCGGGAAGCCCGCGCCCTGTTTCATGAACAGGTCGATCCATTTCTTTGCACCGCCCAGGAAGTCGGTGAGCGGCTGCATATCCGCTTTGAAAGTCGCGAAGATCAGCCCGTTATATTCCTCGACCCGGAGCGAGCGCAGCGGGAATTGCGATTTGTCGAGCTGGCCGTCATAGCCGGCCTCGTAAGGCACGCCGCGGAGCGAACCGTCGAGCGCGTAGCTCCACCCGTGATACGGGCAGACGAAGCTGTTGGTCTTGCCCTTGCTGACCTCGCACACCGTGGCGGCGCGGTGGCGGCAGCGGTTGACGTGGACATGCACCGCGCCTTTGCGGTCACGCACGACGATGACCGGCTGCAGACCGACATGGGCCGTCTTGAAGTCGCCGGGCTTGGCGATCTCGCTGGCATGGGCGACCCAGACCCAGGTGTTCGCGAACACCTTGACCATCTCGGTCTCGAACAAGGCGCGGTCGGTGTAGAGCGTGGTGCGGGCCCGGTCCTTCTGGACCAGCGTTTCGGTCGGCATGTGGGTGTCCATTGCTTGCTTCCTTTCTGCGTGTCACTCGCCGCCCAAATAGGTCGCGATCAGGCGTGGATCGTGGATGAGCCGGCCGGCCGGCCCGGAGTGGACCAGTTCGCCGGTTTCGAGTACGTAACCGATATCGGCGGTCTGCAGCGCCGCGCGGGCGTTCTGCTCGACCAGCAGGATCGACACCCCGGACTCCCGCAGCCCGGCGATGATGACGAAGATCTCGCGCACCACGATCGGTGCGAGGCCGAGGCTCGGCTCGTCCAGCATCAGCAGCTTCGGCCGGCTCATCAGCGCGCGGCCCAGCGCCAGCATCTGCCGTTCGCCGCCCGAAAGCGTGTTCGCGCGCTGCGAGCGCCGCTCCTTCAGCCGCGGGAAGCGGGCGAACACCTCATCCAGCCCCGCGCGCAGCGCCGGCCGGGTCATGCGCCGGCAGTAGGAGCCGAGCGTCAGATTGTCGCCCACCGACATCGCCCCGAACAGCTCGCGGCTCTCCGGCACCAGGCAGAGGCCGCGCTCGACACGGTCCTCGACATCGAGCCAGCGCAGATCCATCCCCTGATAGCAGACCCGGCCGCGGCTGCGATGCAGGCCCATGATCGCGCCCAGCATGCTGGTCTTGCCGGCGCCGTTCGGGCCGATGACGGTGGCGATCTGCCCGGCCTCCACCTCCAGCGACACGCCGCGCACCGCCTCGATCCGGCCGTAGGACACGCCGAGATCCTCGATGGTCAGCAACGACATCAGGCGACGCTCCCGAGATAGGCTTCTTGCACGCGCGCATCGTTCTTCACATGGGACGGCGCGCCTTCGCAGATCTTGGAGCCGAAATCCATCACCACGATCCGGTCCACCAGCCCCATGACGAATTCCATGTCATGTTCGACCAGAAGGACGGTGAGCTGCTCGGCGCGGAGCGCGCGCAGCAACCCGGCCAGCGCCAGCTTCTCCTGCCGTCGCAGCCCGGCGGCCGGCTCGTCAAGCACGAGCAGCACCGGGTCGGCGGCCAAGGCGCGGGCGATCTCCAGCACGCGCTGATTGCCCAGTGGGAGATTGCCGGCGAGCTCGTACGGCCGGTCGCCGAGGCCGACCCGGTCCAGCAGGCGCATCGCTTCGGCGCGCGCCCGCCGCTCATCGTCGCGCCGCAGCGTCAGCGCGCCGGCCAGCAGCCCGGCCTGCAGCCGCGGATGCGCGCCGAGCAGCACATTGTCCAGCAGCGTCATCCGTGGCCGGAGCTTGACGTGCTGGAACGTGCGGGCCACGCCGGCGCGGGCGATGGCGCGCTGCGCCAGTTCGGTGATCTCCTGTCCGGCGAACACCACCCGTCCGCGGTTCGCCCGCAAGGCCCCGGTGATCAGGTTGAAGAGCGTGCTCTTGCCGGCGCCGTTCGGACCGATCAACGCCACGATCTCGCCGGCGTGGACCTCGAAGCTCACATCGTTGACGGCCACGAGGCCGCCGAAACGCCGCTGCACCCGCTCCACCTGCAGCAGCATTTCGCCTTGTCGCGGCTGAGGACGGCGGGACAGGGGCGCGGCCGGCGGTGGCCGCGGACGCTTCAGGGGTGGCAAGAGCCGGGCGGCATAGGGCACCAGCCCATCGCGCGCACGCTGCAGGAACAGGATGAATAAAGCCGAGAAGGCGACGATCTGCAGTTGCCCGGAAACGCCGGGGAAGATGACGGGAAACCAGTCCTGCACGGCGTTCTTCAGCAGCGTGACCACGGCCGCGCCGACGATCGCGCCCAGGAGGTAGCCGGAGCCGCCGATCATTGCCATCATCAGGTATTCGATACCCGGCTGCACGCCGTAGGGCGTCGGGCTGACGTAGCGGCCGAGATGCGCGTCGAGCCAGCCCGAGAGCCCGGCGAGCAGGGCTGCGATCACGAACAGCGAGAGCCGGCTGCGGAATGCGTCGATCCCCAGGCTCTCGGCCAGGATATTGCCTCCGCGCAGCACCCGCATGGCCCGCCCGGCGCGCGACTGCAGCAGGTTGCTGGACAGCAGCAGCGCCAGCACCAGTACCGTCCAGATCAGATAGTACATATTGATGGTGCGGGCGAAGTTGATCGGTCCGAGTGTGATGGGCGGCACCGAGGCGATGCCGTTGAAGTTCCCGAGTCCGTCGACGTTGCCGAACAGGTAGTAAATCGACAGGCCCCAGGCGAGCGTCCCGAGCGACAGGAAATGCCCCTTCAGCCGCAATGTGAGCAGGCCGAGCAGGAAGGCGACGCTGCCCGTCATAACCAGCGCCAAGACCAGGCCGAGCCAGGGCGAGACCGGGTAGCGGGTGGTCAGCCAAGCCGTCGAGTAAGCGGCGATGCCGACGAAAGCCGCCTGCCCGAAAGACACCATGCCGCCGACGCCGGTCAGCAGCACGAGCCCAAGCGCCACCAGCGCGTAGATGCCGATGTAGTTCAGCAGCGTGACCGTGAACGGGTCGACCACCGCCGGCAGCGCCGCCAGGAGCGCCAGAGCCGCCGCCACGCAAAGGCGGAATGCCGGCAGGCTCACTCCTCGATCTCCTCTTCGGAGTGCACGGTCGCGATGGAGCGCCAGAGCAGGACGGGGATGAGCGCGGCGAAGACGATCACCTCTTTGAAGGCGCTGGAATAGAAGGACGCGAAGCTGCCGAGCAGCCCGACCAGCAGCGCCCCCAGCGCGGTGCCGGGGTAGCTCTGCAGTCCGCCGATGATGGCGCCGACAAAAGCAAAAAGGCCCAGAAGAAAGCCGGAATCGTAGAAGATCGTGTTGACCGGGGCGATCAGCACGCCGGAGATCCCGGCAAGCAGCGAGCCGATCAGATAGGCGATCGTGCCGGCACGATTGGGCCGGATGGCGACCAGCCGCGCGCCGACGCGGTTCACCGCGGTCGCCTGCAGCGCCTTGCCAGTCAATGTCAGGTTGAAGAACAGGAACAGCAACAGGCTGAACAGCACCGCCGCGCCGACGATCATCATCGTTTGCCCGGACATTGTCACGCCGCCCAGGTCGAACGAGGCGTCGGTCAACGGTTGGGTGCGGACGCCCTCCGCCCCGAAGAACAACAGCCCCACGCCGGCCAGGGCGAAATGCAGCGCGACCGAGATCGTCATCAACAGCAGCACGCTGCCATCGGCCACCGGACGGAACACCAGCCGGTCGAGCAACGGCGGGATGGGCAGCACCACCAGGATCGCGAGCGCGATCCGCACCGGCATCGGCCAGGCA
Organism: Acetobacteraceae bacterium; assembly: GCA_965276815.1. Lineage (GTDB taxonomy): Bacteria > Pseudomonadota > Alphaproteobacteria > Acetobacterales > Acetobacteraceae > JAVVHH01. The sequence goes on from CBDIBE010000010.1 coordinate 704,509, forward strand.
TGTCCGCAAGCGGCCCAAACCAGCCCGGCGATCGCCAGCGGCAGGGCCAGATAGAAGCCGAGCGCCGCCGGCACGGCCCGCGCCCGGCCGCCGCGCAGCAGGCCGAAAATCTCGACCGCGGTGGCGAACACCGCCAATACCGCGACCAGCGTGATCGTGCCCGGCGTGCGCTGCCCCTCCAGTGCGGAGAGCGTCAGCGCCGAGAAGGCGGCGATGTCGCCAAACGGCACGAAGATCACCCGGGTCACGGTGAAGATCAGCACCATGCCGATCGCCAGCAACACGTAAATGGCGCCTGTGGAGATCCCGTCGACCGTCAGCAAGGCCGCAATATCGAAGTCCACTTCGGTCTACTGGACTACGGCGAGTACTTCCAGGCGCCATCAACCAGGGTCACCATCACCGAGCCCCGGCTATCGACGCCGTAGCTGGACGCCGGGGTGAAATTGTAGACGGCCTGCGTGCCGGCGAGCTCCTTGGTGCTGAAGATCGCGTCGTTGAGCGCCTTGCGGAACTCGGGCGTACCGGGCTTGGCATTGGGCATCGCGCGCTGGGCGGCGTCGGTGAAAATCAACCAGGCATCGAAGGCGTAGGCCGAGAAGCCATCGGTGGTCGGGACGCCGTTGGCCTTTTGGTAGACGTCGCGGAAGGTCAGCGAGATCTTCTTGGCGTAGTGATCCTCGGGCAGTTGCTCGGCGACGATCACCGGGCCGGCGGACAGCTCGATGCCGTTTGCGGCCTTGCCGCCGACGCGGATGAAGTCGGCGTTGACCAGCGCCGGGTTGCCGTAGAGCTTGCCCTTGTAGCCGCGATCGGCCAGCGACAGCAGGGGCAAGGCGCCCTGGGTGGCGGAGCCGCCGTCCAGCACGGCTTCCGGCCGGGTCGCCAGCAGCTTGAGGATCTGTCCGGTGACCGAGGAGTCGGTGCGGGTGTAGCGCTGATCCGTGGTGATGGTGATGGTGCCCGCCGACTGCGCCGCCTTGGCCCCGTTATAGACCAGGTCGCCCCAGGCGTCGGAGAAGCCGATATAACCGACCGTCTTGATGCCGTCACGCTGCATCCGGTCGGTCACCGCCTTCAGCATCAGCGGCGCCGGCTGCACCACGTCGATGGCCCAGCGGTCCTCGCTTTCGTTCGGGCTGACGGTGATCGGGGAAATGGCGATCATCGGCACGTGCAACTCGTTGGCGACCGCGGCCATGGCGATGGTGGACGGCGCGCTCGAGGTGCCGATGAGCAGGTCGACCTTGTCTTCCTGGACCAGCTTGCGCGCGTCGCGCGTCGCGGCCGACGGGTCGGAGCCGTCATCGAGCTGGATAAGCTTGATCTTTTCGCCCGAAACCTGATCCTGGTAGGCGATCGCGGCCTTGATGCCGTTGCCGTACAGGATGCCGATCGAGGAGGCGGGGCCGCTGAGCGAGGTGACGAAGCCGACGGTGATGTCGGCGTAGGCGGGCGCAGCCAGCGCGGCCGAACCGAGTGCCGTGCAAAGCAGTACTTTCCTCATAAAACAATTCCTTCCACTCGGGGTCACGGATAGGCCGGGCCGGTCGGTGCCGCGCCGGCCAGCATGGCGCCGGCATTCTCGAGCGTGCCTTCGCTGAGGAAGGCGTGTTGGGTCACGACCATGGAGTCGCGCACGATGTGCTGCAGCCGGTGCGATTTGTGGATCGCCGACATGCCGGCAATCCGGTAGGCGCGCTGGATCACGTCGGCGCTCGCGTGGGCGGCGTGGGTGGCGCTCAGCCGGATCAGGTTCGTCTGGTCCGGCGGGACCGAATTGCCCCGCATCAGGGTGTCCCAGGCGGTCTCGGCCGCTTCGTAGAAGAAGGCGCGGGCCGATCGCCAGGCGGCCTCGGCGCGGGCCAGCTCCAGCCGGTAATAGGCGCGATCGGCAAGACGGGGCGCGCCGGTGATGGTCTTGGTGATGCCTCCCATGCCGGCGACAATGTCGAGCGCCGCCCGGGCCAGGCCGACATTGACCGAGGCGTGGATCTCGGACTGGAAGGCGACCGCGGGATAGCGAAACAGGGGTTCGTCGATCGGGCCTGGCTTGCCGCGGACGAACGTCCACTCTTCCGGATAGAATTTGCCGGTCACCTGCGTGTCGTGGCTGCCGGTCCCTTGCATGCCGACCACGTCCCAGTTGCGGACGATTTCGACCTCCTCGGCGCGGGATACCGCGGCCAAGGCTTGGCGTCCGGCGGGCCCATCCACCTCAATCCCCACGCCGATCCAGTCGGCGCCCATGCAGCCACTCGCGAAACGCCAACGCCCGGTCACGCGGTAGCCGCCTGGAACGATCTCGGCCTGTTGGGCCGGGTAGAGGCCGCCGGCAAAGACCTGATCGGGGCCATTGGCATAGATGATCCGCTGCGTCTCGACCGGCAGCGCCGCCATGTAGGTGTTGGCCGACCCGAACGCCGCGACCCAGGCCGCGGACCCGTCGGCGGCGGCGATCCGCTCGATCACCCGCATGAAGTCCGCCGGCGACATAGGCTCACCGCCGAAACACCGCGGCGTGCTGCTGCGGAAGATGCCGGCGCCCTTCATCATGGCGATGACGTCGCGCGGGATGTAGGTCAGCGCATCGAACTCATCCCGCCGCCGCTCGACTTCCGCCACCAGCACGTCGAGACCGAGACGCTCGCCCTTGCTCGCGTTTGGTGGCGTGCCGGCGCCCTGCATCGCTGAGCGGTCATCGGTGATGATGGACATGCAGGACTCCGCGATTCCCAAGTTGAACATGCGCCGGCAGCACGGCAGGGTTGCCAACACCTCAGGTCTTAGCGGAGGCTACGCGCATCAGTCCAAATCATTGTTGTAATAGGCTGGATGAATCGGACGAATAGGGTCTTTGCCGACCTGAACCTGCTGCGCGTGTTCCTCACCATCTGGGATGTCCGAAGCCTGACCGTCGCAGGCCAGCGGCTCGGCCTCACCCAGCCTGCGGTCAGCCATGCGCTGCGCCGGCTGCGCGAGACGTTTGGCGATCCGCTGTTCGTGCGAGTGACCAACGGCATGGTGCCGACCGAGACGGCGACCAAGCTGCATCCGCCGATCAGCGAGGCATTCCAGATCATCCAGCGCGCCGTGCAGGACAGCGAGCGTTTCGACCCGACGACGGCGCAGCGTGTGTTCCGGGTCGCCATGTCGGACGTCTCCGAGCTGTATTTCCTCCCGGCGCTGATGACCTGGCTGGCGCAAGCCGCGCCGCTGGTGCGCATCGAAGTCGTGCAGCTCGCGCCCGCCACGATCGAGCAGGCGATGCGCGCCGGCGAGGTCGACCTGACCATCGGTTTCGTGCCGGGGCTCGAGCACAATGTGAACAGTCACCTTCTGTTCACCGACAGCTTCGTCTGCCTGGTCCGCGCCGGACACAGGATCACCGAGACCCAGGCGAACCTGGCCCAGCTGAGCTACGTCTATGCGAGCACCAACGCCACCGGCCACCAGCTTGCCGAGCGATGGCTGACGGAGATCGGCATCAAGCGGCAGATCGTGCTGCGGCTCGGTCATTTCACCGTCGCGCCGAGCGTCGTGCGGGACAGCGACCTCGCCGTGATTTTTCCGAAGAGCGTGGCGAGGCTGATCAACCAAGATGGGGCGTTCACGCTATTGCCGCTCCCGCCGGGTCAGCCGACAGTTGATATCATGGTGCATACCCACACGCATTTCCGGGGCGATCTCGGGATAAGCTGGCTGCGCGACACCTTGATCGCGCGTTTTTCCGACGGGCGTGAATGCCCATGAGCGACGTCCTGTTGCCGATACGGCGGAGCTTCGTCGAGACGAGGCTCGGAACGGTTCATGTCGCAAGCTGCGGCGAGGGACTGCCGGTGCTGCTGCTGCACCAGACCCCGCGCTCTTGGGACGAGTATCGGGACGTGCTGCCGCTGCTCGGCAAGCAAGTCCGGGCGATCGCGATGGACACGCCGGGGTTTGGCGACTCGCCTGCTTTGCCGGATGCGAGCCCGTCGATCGAGGCGTGGGCGGGCGTGGCGATCGCGCTGCTCGACGCATGCGGCATCGATCGGGCCTGCGTCGTCGGCCACCATACTGGGGCGGTGATCGGCTTGGAGATGGCGGCGCAGGCGCCCAGCCGGGTCGCGGCACTGGTCCTTTCCTCCTGCCCGATGGTGGACGCGGCCCGGCGGCGCAACCACGCCAGCAAAATCGCGATCGACACGGCCGAGCCCGACCCCGCCGGCGCACACCTCCAGCGTCTATGGGCGCAACGCCGGCCGTTCTACCCAGCCGGGGCGACCGAATTGCTCGACCGCTACATCGTGGACGCGATCCGGTGCGGCGCCATGGCCGCCGAAGGACATCGTGTGGTCAACCGCTACAAGATGGAGGACAGGATCGGCCGCGTGCGGGCGCCAACTCTCGTGATCGGCGCGACCGACGATCCGCATGCCTTCCCAGCGACGCCGCTCGTCGCGGCGGCGATCGGGGGTGCCAGCGTCGTCGAGATCCCCGGCGGAATGGTTCCCCTGCCGGATCAGAAACCGGCAGAGTTTAGCCAGGCAATCCTGCGCTTCCTTCGGCAAGAAACCTATGCTGCTGATTGACAGAGCTCACGCCGCATCGGCCAATGTGGCCAACCGCACGATAAGCGGCGGGGGTCAGCAGGGGAGAAATTATGCGGAGTGGTTACAGGTTGATGATTGCGGCTTCGCTGCTTTTCTGCGTCGCTCAGGCTCCGGCGCAGACGCCCCCGCCGATTTCCATTCCGGAGTCTGCACAAGCCGCGATCGAGGGCGGCGTGGTGACGAAAAAGACGCTGACTTTGGCCGGGGCGCAAAGGATTGCTGCCGCGGCCCAAGCCATTGCGGTGGCCAACAAGTTCCGCCAGTCCATCGCCGTGCTGGACGATGGCGGCAATCTGTTGCTGTTCTATCGCATGGACGGCGCCCAGCTCGCCGGCGTCCGGGTCGCCATGGCCAAGGCCCGCACCGCGTTGGAATTCCAGGGCCCGAGCAAGAGCTTTGCCGACCGTATCCTCGCCGGACAGACCAATGTGCTGGGCCTGCCCGGCGCTGCGCCGATCGACGGCGGTGTGCCGCTGATCCAAGACGGCCAGATTGTCGGTGCGATCGGCGTGACCGGCGCGAGCCCGACGCAGGATGGGCAGACCGCCGTGGCTGCGGCCGCCACGCTGAAATGAGACCAAGTGAGGCCGCATGACCCTTGATAACGTCATGGAATGGCTGGAGTCCGATATCGGGCTCGGCAGTTTCTTGACTGTGGCGGTGATCGTGGCGGTTATCGCGTTGATCTGGATCTTGCGGAGGCCGCTTTAGCGTAAGGAGTAGAAGTTCGCAGACCGCTAGACCGCTATCGCCCTGACTGTGTCAGGGCGGCGGTCTAGCTACTTTGGTGGCGAGCAACTTTGTCGCATGACTGGCGTCGCTGTCGCGATTCCAGTCAGGGCGACGTTGCTCTAGCGTCGCGCGGCTACCTCGGTCATACGGGGAGTGGCATCCTCGCGGTCGGCCGGCGCGGGCTGCGGCTTGCGTCCTATCTTGCGGACGACCGTGTAGAAGGTCGGGGTGAACAGCAGCCCGAAACACGTCACCCCCAGCATGCCGAAGAACACGGCCGTGCCGAGCGACTGCCGCATCTCGGCCCCGGCGCCGGTCGCGATCGCGAGTGGGACGACCCCTAGGATGAAGGCAAACGACGTCATCAGGATCGGGCGAAGCCGCGTGCGAGCTGCGTGGACCGCGGCCTCCGCCGGGCTCGCGCCCGCCGCCTCCGCCTGGCGCGCGAACTCGACGATCAAGATGGCGTTCTTCGCGGCCAGCCCGACCAGCACGACGAAGCCGATCTGCGCGAGGATGTCCACGGCGACGCCCCGCAACAATAGCCCGGTGACCGCCGCGAGCAGGCACATCGGCACGATCAGGATTACGGCGAGCGGCAGCTTCCAACTCTCGTATTGGCCCGCCAGCACCAGGAACACGAACAGCGCGGCGGCCCCGAACACCAGCAGGGTCGGCGTGCCCTTCTGCTGCTGCTGATAGGCGAGTTCGGTCCACTCGAACCCGACCCCGCGCGGCAGCACCTGATGGGCGAGCTGCTCCATGCGGGCCAGCGCCGTCCCTGAGGCGACGCCCGGCGCGGCCGCGCCGATCACCTCGGCCGCCGGATAGAGATTATAGTGCGGGACGCGGTAGGGGACGGTCACTTCGCGCAGCCGGGCCACGGAGCCGATCGGCACCATGCCGCCCGCCGCGTTCCTGGTACGCAGCCGCGCAATGTCGCCGAGGTTGCGCCGGAACGCGCCGTCCGCCTGGGCAATCACCTCATAGGTGCGGCCGAGATAGTTGAAGTCGTTGATGTACGACGAACCCAGGTAGACCTGCATGGCGTCGAATACGTTGGTGGGGGTCACGCCCAGCTTTTCCGCCCGCTCGCGGTCGATGTCGGCGTAGACGGACGGGCTGCGGGTGTTGAACAGGGTGAACACGCCGGTGAGCGCCGGGTCGGCATTGGCGGCGGCGGCCAGGGCCTGGGCCGCCTGCTCCAACACTTTCGGACCGACATCGCCGCGGTCCTGCACCATCATCTTGAAGCCGCCGGCATTGCCGATGCCCTGCACCGGGGGCGGCGCGATGGACAGGACGAAGGCGCTGCGGATGCCGGACAGGCGGGCGCGCAGATCGGCGAGGATCCGCGGCGCAGTCAGCCCGGCGGCCGTGCGATCCTCGAACGGCGAAAGCTTGGAGAACACGGTGGCGCTGTTCGACGCATGGGTGAAAGTGGTGGCGTCGAGTGCGACGAACGGCACGGCATGGGCCACGCCCGGCGTGGCCTGGACGATGGCTGCCACCTCGCGCACCACCGCCTCGGTCCGCTCGAGCGTCGCACCCGGTGGCAGTTGCAGCACGGTGATCAGGTAGCTCTCATCCTGCTCCGGGATGAACCCGGTGGGCGCGCGGGAGAATTGGAACCCCGTGACGCCGATCAACGCCGCGTAGAGCAGCAGCATGAGCGCGGCGCGCCGGACCAGCACCGAGGTCAGGCCCGCGTAACGTTCCGCGAGCCAGTCGAACCCCGCGTTGAACCCGCCAAACGCGCCGCCCACGACGCGCAGCGGCCAAGCGCGCCGACGTACGGGCTCGCCACGCGGCTCCGGCTTGAACAGGATGGCGCATAACGCCGGACTGAGCGTGAGCGACACGAAGCAGGAGATCAGGGTCGAGGCCGCGATGGTGACCGCGAATTGGCGGAAGAACTGTCCCGTGATCCCGGACAGGAACGCCGAAGGCAGGAACACCGCGCACAAGGTCAGCGCGATCGCCACAAGGGCCAGCCCGACCTCGTCCATCGTCCGGTGGGCCGCCTCCTTCGGGTCCATGCCCGCCCGGATGTTGCGTTCCACGTTCTCCACGACAACGATGGCGTCGTCCACGACGATGCCGACCGCCAGCACGATGCCGAACAGCGACAAATTGTTCAGCGAGAACCCGGCGGCCAAGAGCACGGCAAAGGTGCCGATCAGCGACACCGGGATGGCGATCACCGGGATCAGCGACGCGCGCCAGGACTGCAGGAACAGGATGACGACCACGACCACGAGCGCCACCGCAATCCCGATCGTCTTGACGACTTCGGTCACCGATTGCGCGATGAACTCGGTGGGATCGTAGATCACCTGATAGGCGACACCGGGTGGAAAATCCTGCGACAGCGTCTTGGCTTGCGCAAGCACCGCCTGTTCCACAGCGAGCGAGTTTGCGCCGGGCAACGCGTAGATGAAGATCGGCGTGGCCCGGCTGGTGTCCAGGTAAGCCGAGGTGCCGTAATCGGCCGCACCCACCTCCACGCGCGCGATGTCGCGCACCCGCGTGATGCGTCCCTGGCCGTCATTCTTGACGATGATGGTCTCGAACTGCGCGGGCGTGGTGAGCCGGCCCAGCGTTTCCACGTTGAGCTGGTAGGCGCCCGGCGATGGCGTCGGCGGCTGGTTCAGCAGGCCGGCGGAAACCTGGACGTTCTGCGCGCGCAAGGCCGCCACGACGTCTCCAGCCGTCATGCCGTAGGCCGCAACCTTGTCCGGATCGAGCCAGATCCGCATCGCGTAGTCGCGCGGGCTGGCGATCTGCACGTCGCCCACGCCGGGCAGGCGAGCGAGCACGTCGCGCATATGCAGGGTCGCGTAATTGGACAGGTAGCTTTGCTGCCTGGTGCCGTCGGGGGAGGTCAGGTGGATGATGAGCAGGATGTTCGGCGTCGCCTTGCGCACATCGACGCCCTGGCGCTGTACGTCCTCCGGCAGCCGGGGCAGCGCGTCGGTGACCCGGTTCTGCGTCAGGACTTGCGCGGTGTTCAGGTCAGTTCCGATGCGGAACGTGACCGTTACGGTGAGCTGGCCGTCTCCGGTCGACTGGCTGCTCATGTAGAGCATGTTCTCGACGCCGTTGATCTGCTGTTCCAGCGGTGTTGCGACCGTCTTGGCCACGACGTCGGCGGAGGCGCCGGGGTAGACGGTGGTGACCTGGACGGTGGGCGGGACGATGTCGGGATATTGCGCGACTGGGAGTGCCACCAGCGCACCGAGACCGATCAGCACGATGAACAGGCTGATGACGGTCGCCAGGATTGGGCGGTCGATGAAGGTGTGCGAGAAGCGCATCGCCTCGTCTAGCCGCCGGCCGGCGGCGCGGGCAGCGGCCGCAGGTCCGGCGCGACCTTCGCGCCCGGCATCGCCCGCGCCAGGCCGTCCACGATGATCTTGTCGGTTGGCGCGATGCCGTCGCGAATGATGCGCATCCCGTCCGACAGGCCACCGACCCGCACGGTCTTCGGCACGACCGTCCCGTCTGCGGCCACCGTCATGACAATGTGTTGCGACTGATCCAGCAGCACGGCGGAATCCGGGACCAGCAGGGCAGGCGCCGGGGCCCCGGTCACCAGGCTGAGGCGGGCAAACGCGCCGGGGACTAGGAACATGTCGGCGTTCGGCACGGTCGCGCGCGCGTGGATGGTGCCGGAGCTGCGGTCGAGCGCATTGTCGATGAAGTCGAGCACGCCATGCCTTGAATCCCGATCTTCGTCGCTCAAGCGCAGGTCGACCTCCCCGCCGACCGCGCCGTTCGGGTGCGCGCGGGCGTAGTCGAGGAAGTCGTTCTCGCTCATATCGAAGTCGAGGTGGATCGGGTCGAGCGAGACCAGCGTCGTCAGCAGCGTCGTCGGGCTCGACCCGGCGCGGCTGCCGCTCACCAGGCTGCCGACCGACACGCGATGCGCACTGATGCGGCCGGTGAACGGCGCCTTGACCTGGCAGTATTCAAGGTCCAACTGGGCGTCCTGCACGGCGTTGGACGCCGTCTCCAGCGCCGCCGCGTCCGCGTCCTGGTCGGCAACACGTTGGTCAACGGTCTCGGCCGTGCCGAAGCTCGTCTGCCGCAGCTGCTGCGCCCGCCAAAGCTCCGCCTTGGCAAGCGTCAACCGCGCTTGTGCGGATCTGAACGTCGCCACCGCCATCTGCAACTTGATCTCGTAGGGGCGGGCGTCGATGACGAACAGGATGTCGCCTTTGTGGACGATCTGCCCGTCTTGGAAACGGATCTCGGTCAGGATGCCGCCCACCTGCGCGCGGAGTTCCACCTCGTCCACCGCGGAGAACTGGCCGAGGAAGCCCGTGCGGTTCGCGACGGTCCTGACCGCTGGCAGGCTGACCGTCACTGCCGGGGGCGCCGCGGCCACTGGCGCGGGCGGACCATTGGACCGGCCGAACCAGAGATAGGCCGCTGCCGCGCCGGCGATCACGGCGAGCACAAGAATGCCGATCTCGACCCCGGGATGGCGGTGCCGGCGACGCGGAGCCTCTTTCATCGCAGGCGTCCCGACCTGCGCCGCAGCCTCGGTGTCCATTGCCACTCCTGCAGCGCCGTCATGGTGAACTCAAGCGTTACTCGCCATAGGGCGGTCCTGCTTGTCGGAAACTGCGCTAATCGATCGAATTCGTCATGATTTAGGCATAAACTGGACGAAGCCGTCCAGGGATGCGGGCCGCGCGATCGTCCGTTTCCTGTGTTCCGAAGTCCGGGTTAATGGAGACGAGCTCAATCTGAAGGAATGGTCCATGGTGCAACGCGCTGCTTTCGTTTCCGGCTCTGGGAAGAACATCGGGCGCGCGATCGCGCTGAAGCTCGCGCAAGCCGGCGTCGCCATCGTGCTCAACGGGCGTTCCGACGCGGCCGCTTGTGGCGCGGTCGCCGATGAGGTTCGCGCCCACGGGGCAGAGGCGCACGTTCTCATGGGCGATGTCGGCAATTTGGAGGACGCGAAGCGTTTGGCGGCGCTTGCCCTCGAGCGGTTCGGCACGATCGACATTCTCGTCAACAATGCCGGCTTCCGGCCGCATCAATCGCTGCTGACGATGAGCGACACCGAATGGTCGGCGGTGCTCGATATCAATCTCAACGCCTGTTTTTGGCTGTCGCGTGCCTTCCTGCCGGGCATGATCGAACGCGGCTGGGGCCGCATCATCAACTTTGCCGGCATGTATGCGATGCGGGGCACGGCTGAGCACGCGCCGATCGCGGCCGCCAAGCATGGTGGCTGGGGCCTTGCCAAATCGATCGCCAGCGAGTTTGGCCGCTACGGCATTACCGCGAACAGCGTTTCGCCGGGTCCGATCCGGAAGGACGGTGAGGAGGAAGCGGACACGTCCGAGCAGGGCGCCCGGCACCGGGTTCCGCTCGGCCGTATGGGATTGCCGTCCGAAGTGGCCGCCCTGGTCGCGCTGCTCTGCTCCGATGAGGGCGGTTTCATCTCGGGGCAGATGATCGCGGTCAACGGCGGCGCGCAGACCTGACGATGAGTTGCGTCGCAACCGGACGAGGCCGATGAAGCGCGTCTTTGTCCTCTCGATGCTGCTGCTCGCAAATCCGGCTTTTGCCGAGGATGCGCCGTCTTACGGGCCGGAGCTGCAGGGCTTCGCCTATCCGTTCCCCTTGCAGCACTTCGCGTTCACGTCGCAGGGCACGGCGCTGCAGATGGCGTTCATGGACGTGGCCCCGACCGGCCCGGCCAACGGCCGCACCGCCGTGTTGCTCCATGGCAAGAATTTCTGCGCTGCGACTTGGGAGGCGACGATCAGCACCCTGGCCGCCGCCGGCTGGCGCGTGGTGGCGCCGGACCAGATCGGGTTCTGCGCGTCCAGCAAGCCGGCGCATTACCAGTACAGCTTTCAACAGCTTGCAGCGAACACGCGCGCGTTGTTGCAGGCGCTCGGGATCACCCGCGCCACGATGATCGGCCACTCCACGGGCGGCATGCTGGGGACCCGCTACGCGCTGATGTATCCGGAGGCGACGCGGCAACTGGTCCTGGTGGATCCGATCGGGCTGGAGGACTGGAAGGCGCTCGGCGTGCCCTCGATCGGGGTGGATGGCTGGTTCAAGCGGGAACTGGCGGTGACCGCAGAGAGTATCCGCGACTACGAGCGCGCCACCTATTACGCCGGCACATGGTCGCCATCGTATGAGAAATGGGTGCAGATGCTGGCCGGGCTCAATCGCGGGCCCGGACACGAGCTTGTCGCGTGGAATTCGGCGCTGCTAGACGACATGATCTACACCCAGCCCGTGGTCTACGAGCTAGGCCTGCTGAAGCCGCCGGTGCTGTTGATGATCGGCGAGAAGGACACCACGGCGATCGGCAAGGATCTCGCGCTGCCCGAGATCCGGGCCAAGCTGGGCGATTACCCGGTGCTCGGCAAGCAGACCGTGCAGCGCATCCAAGACGGGCGCCTGATCGAGTTCCCGGACTATGGACATGCGCCGCAAATTCAGGCGCCGGCGGAGTTTCACAAGGCGCTGCTGGAGAATTTGGCGCCGTAGGCCACGCGCGCCCTCAAACGAGGTCCGCCGCAAAGGCCGGCGATTCCGACAGCGTATGCGCCATGAACTCCAGGGCGCTGGTCAGCTGTTCGCGTGTCGTGGGACCTCCGAGACAGACGCGAACGGCCTCGGGTGGCGTCCCATTGACGGTGAAAGCGTCGCTGGCGACGACGCCGATGCCCATGCTGCGCATGTGGCCGATGAAGGCTGATCGCGTCCAAGGCGCCGGCAACGGAACCCATAGGTTGAAGCTGAGCGGATCGGACTTGACGCTGCCCGGCGGGAGGATGCTGGCGGCGAGACGTTGGCGCGCCGCGGTTTCCGTGCGGATGAAGCGCAGGAGCATGTCGGCCGTGCCGTCCTCGATCCATCGCGTTGCCAGCGCCACGGTGAGCGGGGAAGCCATGACGTTCGATGCCCGCAAGGCGGCGGCAAACGGCCAACCCTGGCGATTATCCGGCGCGATGACGTAGGCGACCCGCAATCCGGCGCCGAGGCACTTGGCCAGGCCGGCAACGTGCCACGTCAGTTCCGGTGCCAGCGCGGCAAAGGGTGGTCCGGCACGGGGGGGAATGAACCCATACGCGTCGTCTTCGATGATCGGCAGCTTGACACGCCTTGCGATCGACGCGATGGCGGCGCGGCGTGACGCCGATACGGTCAGCGTCGTAGGATTTTGTAGCGTTGGGTTGAGATAAAGCGCCTTCGGAGCCAGGCGGTGGCAGGCATCGAGCAGGGCATCGGGATCGATGCCTTCGTCGTCCATCGGCAGCCCGACCAGGCGTATGCCCATTTGCGATGCGATCGTCCGCGCGCCGGGATAGGTGACCGCCTCGGAGAGCACGACGTCCCCCGGCTTGGCGAGAACGCCGAAAATCCCCATCAATCCCGGATGCGCGCCGGGGACGACAAACAGCCGGTCCTGCGCTGGCACCAGGGAGCGGCGGCTGAGCCAACTCGTCGCCGCATCCTTGGCGGAGGGCGAACCCCCAAAACCTTGATAGCGGAGCAGGGCGATCAGGTCGTGCCCGACCACCTCCAACCCGGCCTGCATCCGGGCGACGAGTTCCGGCTCGTCGTCCGGCTCGGGGGGCAGATTCATGGAGAGGTCGACCGGGTATTGCCGGGTCGTTGCGGCCGGCCTGCTCGGCGGCCGGGTCAGCACAAAGGTGCCGCGGCCGACGGTCGAGCCGACCAGCCCGCGCTTCTGCGCCTCGACATAGCCGCGGGCGACGGTGGTAAAATCGACACTGATGCGTTGGGCCAGGCTGCGTTGCGGCGGGAGGCGGTCGCCGGGGGACAGGCGGCCCTTGGCGATGTCGTCGGCGATGGCATCGGCGATCGCGAGGTATCGCGGCTTGTCGATGCCGGCGATGTCCGGCGTCCAGTCAATCATTCTCAGCCCACCATCCATTCTGCGCCACACCCGGCCCTTCAAACAGCAGCGCCGATAATTGACTGTATCTTGTTGCGGATGGTTTTGCCAAGTGCTTCCAGACTTCCAATCGTTTCGGTGAAATATCCCACGTAGGTCAAAATTCAAGCCAAGCATGGGCAGAATTCGGGCAATGCTGAAGGCAGATGCCCAGACTCTAAGCGCGCGCTAAGATCAGGTCAATATGCAGTCAATCTAGCAGAATTGAGGGATTTTATGAGGGTAGCTTGATCGTAGCCGATTGGCACGGCGCTTGCTGTGCAGCTTCTGTCCCTCAGGCCGTCGCCGTCGGGGGCAAGACGCTGCAACAAGGAGTTATCATGCCAGCCGTCACCACAGCGCCCCACAAGAAAGGCGATTTCCTCGTCGACTACGAACAGAAGGTCTTCGAAGACGTCAAAGCCGAGCCCGGCGAAAAGGCTCTCGTCACCTTCCATACCGTTGCGTTCGAGGGGTCGATCGGTTTCGTCAACCTGCTCCAGGCGACGCGTCTGCAGCGCAAGGGATTCGAGACAACCATCCTGCTGTATGGTCCCGGCGTGACGCTGGGCGTGCAGCGGGGCTTTCCGAAACTGGGCGATGAAGCGTTCCCTGGCCACCAGAACTTCAACAACCAGCTCACGAAATTCATGAGTGAAGATGGCAAGGTCTACGCCTGCCGCTTTGCCTTGCAGGCGCTGTACGGTCACGGAGAGCCCTCGCTGATCGAAGGCATTACGCCGATCAGCCCGCTCGACGTGCTCGACCTGGTTCTGCTCCACCGCAAGGCCAACGCCTTCATCCTCGACACCTGGACATTGTGACCCAGGCCGGCGGGTGCGCCTGGCGGAGACGGAAATGACCAACGGCAAGCTGATCAAGGTGGCGGCGGTCCAGATCGCCCCCGACCTGGACGCCGCTGCCGCGACACTGGATCGCGTCCTCGCCGCGATCGGCGAGGCGGCCGAGCGGGGCGCGCGCCTCGTGGTTTTCCCCGAAACGTTTGTGCCCTGGTATCCGTATTTTGCCTTCGTGCATCCGCCGGTGACAACCGGAGCCGAGCATATCCGCCTCTACGAAAACGCGGTGACGGTGCCCGGCCCGGTGACGGAAGCCGTCGCTGCCGCGGCCCGGCGGCATCGAATCGTCGTCGTGCTGGGCGTCAGCGAGTGCGATCACGGCTCGCTCTACAACGCGCAACTCGTCTTCGACGCCGACGGCACCCTGCTGCTTAAACGCCGCAAGATCACGCCAACCTTCCACGAGCGCATGATCTGGGGCCAGGGCGACGGGTCCGGGCTGACGGTCGTGGATACCGCGGTCGGCCGGGTCGGCGCGCTGGCGTGCTGGGAACATTACAATCCGCTGGCCCGCTATGCGCTGATGGCCCAGCACGAGGAAATCCACGTCGCGCAGTTTCCCGGCTCGCTAGTCGGGCCGATTTTCGCCGAACAGATCGAAGTCACGATCCGTCACCATGCGCTGGAAAGCGGGTGTTTCGTGGTCAACGCGACCGGCTGGCTCACCGAAGCGCAAATCGAACGGATCTCGCCGGATGAGAAGCTGCGCAAGGCGCTGCGCGGCGGCTGCATGACGGCGATCATCTCCCCCGAAGGCAGCCACGTCGTTCCGCCACTGACCGCCGGCGAGGGCATCCTGCTCGCCGAGATCGACCTCGGCCTGATCGTCAAGCGCAAGCGGATGATGGACTCGGTCGGGCATTACGCGCGTCCCGAACTGCTCAGCCTGGTTCTCGACAGCCGTCCCACCGCGCCGATGCGCACCGCAGGTTCCGACACCGCCGACTTCAGGAGCACGCAAGATGTCAACGACGACGCTGGCAGCCATGCCGACCGAGCAGCTGATGAACGAACTGCAGTCCTTCGGCGCCAGGCTGGTTGATCCGAGCGCCGGTGCTGAAAGCCGGCGTGGGGGCGCCGGGCCATCCGATCACAAGGCGCTGACCATCGACGGGATGACGGTGATGATCCCGGTCCATACCGCACCGGCCTTCGCGAGTCCGTACCTGGTCGAAAAGCCGGATGGGCGGGGCCGCAGCCGGGTCAGCCGCGACGGGATGGTCGTCGGCGAAGTCTCGTTCCCGACCCGACCGCGCTTTTACGATCTGACGACGCAAGACGGCGTGCCGTA
>CBDIBE010000011.1:0-1363798 GCA_965276815.1 Acetobacteraceae bacterium
CCGCAGCCGCGCCAAATTCGCCACCTCGTCCTCCATCCCCAGCGCCAGGATATGCATCCCCGCATAACGCTCGAGAAACCGGTCGAGCCCATTGGCCGGCAGCGCCGGATCCAAGATCGCCAGCAGCTCGACATACCCCTGCCGCAGCATCGCGCAGCGATTGGCGCTGCCCCAAGGCACCACCGGCCCATCCGCCCGCAGCCGCCCGGACTGCCGCGACAGCGGCGTCAGCACGAAGCCCAGCCGTTCGAACCCGCCATGCAGCGCCGCCGCATCCCGCCCAATCAGCCCCACATGATCAAGCCCAACCGCCGTCTCTGAAA
Organism: Acetobacteraceae bacterium; assembly: GCA_965276815.1. GTDB lineage: Bacteria > Pseudomonadota > Alphaproteobacteria > Acetobacterales > Acetobacteraceae > JAVVHH01. The sequence goes on from CBDIBE010000011.1 coordinate 324, forward strand.
GCCCTTTCCCCCCGGGAGAGGGTTGGGTGAGGGTGGTTCGGGACTCACGCACTAGGGCGCGTTCTCATAATGGTCGAGCCGCCACTCCACCGGCTCCGCCGCCGCCAGCTCATACCACTGCTCCACCAGCGGATGCGCCCGCACCGCCTCGCAATACGCCACCGTGTCCGGCCCCGATCGCCGGGTGATAGGTCAACAGCCGCGCGACCACGGGCGCATACATCGCGTCCGCCGCCGTGAACAACGCGCCCCGAACAGGTACGGCCCGCCCGCGCCGAATAGGCTCAGCCGCGTCTCGCCGCCACACCCGTCTCGATCCGCGCGATATCCGCCAGCGCGTCCGTCGTCTGCCCGCGCCCCGCGCCGTCGCGGCCGAGCACCATTGGCATCGCCTGCCGCAAGCGCCCGGAACCCCGCGTGCATCTCGGCGCTGATCGCTCGCGCGTGCGTCCGCGCCGCCAGCGTCCTGCGGCCACAGCGCCGGCTGCTGCTCGGCGCAATACTCGCAGATCGCGATCGTCTCCCAGACCTGGATGCCACGGTGCTCCAGGATACGGCACCAGCCCGGCTCGGCGAGCGTCGCGCCACCTGCGCTCGTCCGGGCCGCCGCCGGTCGAGCTGGAATGATCTCCTCGACCACATCCAGCGCCGGCCACGCGAACCGCCAGCCAGCCGCGCAGCGACCACGACGAGTAGCGCCTGCGTGCCCGATGCAACAATCGCCCCGTCAGCCATCTCCTGCTCCTCCAATTCAGAGCCCTCGCCCCAACTGGGATCGCGCCTGGCGCGGACCATCGCAAAGCGCTTGCCCGATCGCAGCACGCCAAAGCGCGATCCTGCGCGCATGAACGAAATCAGCCGCCCCAACAACCTCGACGCCTACTGGATGCCGTTCACGGCCAACCGCGCCTTCAAGCAAGCCCCGCGCCTGCTCGCCCGCGCCGAGGGCATGCACTACTACACCCCCGAGGATCGCGAGATCCTCGACGGCACCGCCGGCCTATGGTGCGTCAACGCCGGGCACGGCCGCCGCGAGATCACCGAGGCGATCCAGAAGCAGGCCGCGGTCATGGACTTCGCCCCCAGCTTCAACATGGGCCACCCCATCGCCTTCCAGGCCGCCGCCCGCCTCGCCGAGATCCTGCCCGGCCAGCTCGACCGCGTGTTCTGGACCAATTCCGGCTCCGAGAGCGCCGACACCGCGCTGAAGATCGCCCTCGCCTATCACCGCGCCCGAGGTGAGGCCCAGCGCGTCCGCCTGATCGGGCGCGAGCGCGGCTACCACGGCGTCGGCTTCGGCGGCATGTCGGTCGGCGGCATCGGCCCCAACCGCAAGCAGTTCGGCGCCCTGCTCCCCTATGTCGACCACCTGCCGCACACCCATAACCTCGAGCACAACGCCTTCACCAAGGGCCAGCCGGCCTGGGGCGCCCACCTCGCCGACGCGCTCGAAGGCCTCGTCGCCCTGCATGGCGCCGACACCATCGCCGCCGTCATGGTCGAGCCGGTCGCCGGCAGCACCGGCGTCCTCGTCCCGCCGCAAGGCTATCTCGACCGCCTCCGCGCGCTCTGCAGCAAGCACGGCATCCTGCTGATCTTCGACGAGGTCATCACCGGTTTCGGCCGCCTCGGCACCAATTTCGGCGCCGAACGGCTCGGCGTAGTTCCGGACATCATGACCATGGCCAAGGGCCTGACCAACGCCGCCGTCCCCATGGGCGCCGTCGCCGCCACTAGCGAGATCTACGATACGATCGTCGAGAGCAGCGCGGCCGGCATCGAGTTCTTTCACGGCTACACCTATGGCGGCCACCCGCTCGCCTGCGCCGCCGCCATCGCGTCGATGGACCTGCAGCGCGCCGAGGACCTGCCCGGCCGGGTCCAGGCGATCGAGCCCTATTGGCAGGACGCAGTGCACAGCCTGCGCGACCGGCCGGGCGTCATCGACATCCGTAACACCGGCCTGGTCGCCGGGATCGAGCTCGAACCCCGTCCCTCGGCGCCCGCTCAGCGCGCCAGCGCCATCCTCCAGCGCTGCTTTGACGCCGGCCTGCTGATCCGCACCACCGGCGACATCATCGCCCTATCCCCGCCCCTAATCGTCGAAAAGCCGCACGTCGACCGCATCATCGGCACCCTCGCCGACGCCATCACCGCCGAGCGGTGATCAGGAACGCTTGATCACCGGACACCGATCACCCTCAAGGCACCGAAGTCGTCACCTGCCCGGGCTCGGTGATGGTGATCACCCCGAGCCAGGTGCACAGCAGTTTGGACATATTGTCCAGCACCGGCATCTCGCCCAGCAGGACGGTCGGCGCGCCGGGCACCCAAGGCGCCGGCGTCGCCGGCACGCAAGGCATCGGCGTCAACACCCCAAGCGCGGCCGTTGTGGCCGTGATGACCTCCGGATTGGTTGGTGCGCAGCACATGCCGAACGTCATGACGTTCACTAAAGGTACGTGATCCATGATGTTGGCCGCGACCATCCCGCCGCACGTCGTCCGGTTCACCGGCAGCACCGTCAGCGGCGAGGGCGCCGCTCCGAACGTGCATTCAAGCGCGGCAGTCGCAACGGTCCATTCCGGCATCGATTTCCCTCCCGTCTGTGACAACAGCGTAGCACAACCTGTTGCATGAAGGCCACGCCACGCAACCGATGTTATAGCGAGGCCTTGGGCACGGATCGTTGATCTCGTAGCGTTGTCTCGTAAAGACATCGAAAGGCGTACCACTGGCTCGTCCCCTCGCCGGCCGAAGCTTCGCCGCGGTATGGGCCTGTTGTGGGGTCATGGCCGGCATATTCGCGCCGTCCGGCGCCGCGCTGGCGCAGCGCGTGTTCTCGCCAGGCAATATCGCCCCGGGCAGCTCGAGCCTCGACAACCCCAATCCCAGCAACATCGTCCCCCAGGGATCGCCGCTGCCGCGCGTCCTGCCCGCGGTGCCGCCCGCCGTCGGTCCCGGCCCGGGCCTGCCGCAGGCCACGCCCGCGACCGTCCCGCCCGGCGCAGTTGCCGTGCGCGCCGTCCAGGTCGAGGGCGTCACCGCGTATCAGGACGCGCAAACCGCCGCGATCACCGCAAGGCTGACCGGCCGCGCCGTCTCGCTGCAGCGGATCGAGGATGCCCGCACCGCGCTCCTCAACCTCTATCGCGGCGACGCCTATGCGCTGACCACGGTGACCGCTGCGGTCGACGAGAACGGCATCCTGCGCTTCACCGTCATCGAGGGCCGCATCGCCGACGTCAAGCTGGAGGGCGATATCGGCCCGGCCGGCGTCCAAGTCCTCCGCTTCCTCAACCACCTGACCGAGCTCCGCCCGATCGACACCGGGTCGCTCGAGCGCTGGCTGCTGCTCGCCCAGGACGTGCCTGGCGTCACGCTGCGCGCCGTGCTCCGCCCCTCCTCGAGCGAACCCGGCGCGCTCACCCTCATCGCCCAAGTCGACCGCCAGCCCGTCTCCGGTCTGCTCAGCGTCGACAACCGCGCCTATAGCGGAACCGGCCCGATCGAGGCGCTCGGGCTGCTGGACTTCAACAGCTTCACCCAATTCGGCGAAAAGACCGAAGCCTCGATCTACCACACCGACGGCAACACCGAGAATTTCGGCCAAGCCTCCACCGAAGCCTTCATCGGCAGCTCCGGCCTGCGTGCCCGCATTTACGGCGGCTACGGCGAGACCATCCCCTCCGGCTTCCTGCGCGACGCCGATTATCACGGCACCACCACGGTGTTCGGCGCCTCGCTCACCTACCCGCTGATCCGCGCCCGCCAGCAGACCCTGAACATCTCCGGCTTCTTCGACGCGATCGAAACCCAGATCACCGAGATCGGCGCCAATCCCGGCAGCCTGCAGCGCGGCTTCGACTCGCTCCGCGTGCTGCGCATCGGCGCCGATTACGCGCTCCAGGACGGCTGGCTCGGCAACGACCGCCCCGCGATCAACTCCGTCAACATTCGGGTCTCGCAAGGCTTGCCCTCGCTCGGCGCCACGCCCAATGGCGATCCGGACGCGACGCGGAGGGGCGAGCAGACCGACTTCACCAAGGCAGTGATCGACATGTCGCGCGTGCAGACCTTGTTGCGCGTCGGCACCGACTCCACGGTGGCACTGAAGGGCCGGGTCATCGGCCAAGTCACCGGCAGCGTCCTGCCGCCTTCGGAGGAGTTCTTCCTCGGCGGCGCCGAATTCAACCGCGGCTATTACGCCGGCGAAGTAACCGGCGACAACGCCTTCGTCTGGCAGGCCGAGCTGCAATTCAACACGAGCTACGACCTCCAGGCCCTCGGCCGGCCGTTCAATCTGGCGGCGCAATTCTACGGCTTCTACGACCACGGCCAGACTTGGCAAAACCAGTCCAGCGACGCCAACACCATCCTGTCGTCCGAGGGGATCGGGCTGCGGCTCAACGTTACCAAATATACCGAATTCGACGTGGAAGGCGTGATACGCAATACCCGCCGCCTCGGCGGCGCCAGCGACAATGTCTCCCCCTTGAAGGCCGACGCCGCATACTGGAGGGTCATTACGCGATTCTGAAATCGTGTTAAGATATCGTTAAGCGATTTCGGCTGACGATTGACCGGCGTACAACGAGATTGACGTTCGGCGGGCGGTACTGCCGTGCGAGGGGTGGACTATCGATGGCACGGCGCGCGGGAACACGGCTTCTCGTCAGAACAGTTCGGCGCGGGCGGGCGAGCCTGCTGCGCAGCACGGCGCTGCAAGCTGCAACCCTCGCCGTCTTCGCCACTCAGGCCCACGCCCAGGCGCCGAACGCCCATCCCACCGGTGGCCAAGTCGTCGCCGGCACCGCCAGTATCGGCCAGACCAGCTCTACCACCACCATCAACCAATCCACCCAGCGCGCCGCGATCAACTGGCAGAGCTTCAACGTCGGGTCCCAGCAATCGGTTCAATTCAACCAGCCGAACGCCAGCGCCGTCACCCTCAACCGGGTCAACGGCCCCGACCCCTCCGCCATCGCCGGCCGCATCTCCGCCAACGGCGGCATCATCATCACCAACCCCTCCGGCGTCATGTTCAGCCGCGGCTCCCAGGTCAACGCCGCGAGCCTGATCGTCAGCGCCCCCGGCATCACCAACCAGAATTTCATGGCCGGCCGCTTGGTGTTCGACCAGACGCCGAACCCGAACGCCCAGGTTTCCAACGCCGGCACCATCACCATCAAGCAAGCCGGCCTCGCCGCCCTAGTCGCGCCCTCCGTCGCCAATTCCGGCACCATCATCGCCCGCATGGGCCACGTCGTGCTCGCCGGCGCCGAAGCCCACACGATCGACCTCTACGGCGACGGCCTCATGTCGATCGACGTGACCAAGCAGGTCGAGCAAGTCCCCATCGGGCCCGATGGCAAGCCGGTCACTGCGCTGGTCACCAACACCGGCACCGTCATCGCCAACGGCGGCACAGTCCAGATCTCCGCTCGCGCCGCCGACGGCATCATCCAGAACCTCGTCGACGCCGGCGGCCGCATCCAGGCCAACACCGCGGGCGGCCACACCGGCCGCATCGAGATCGAAGGCGTCGGCGGCTCGCTCGAGATCAGCGGCCGGGTCGCCGCCAACGGTGGACCCGGCCAAGCCGGCGGCAGGATCGCCATCAACGCCAGCGGAACGGTTGCCCTCGGCGCCACCGCCCGCGTCACCGCCAACGGCCACACCCATGGCGGCATCATCGCCCTCGGCACCACCATCGCCCGCGCCCGCGCCGGCCGCGCCGCCGCGCTCAACCCGGCCGCCACATCCCCCGGCATCCCCGCCGGCACCGCCAGCCAGGTCACCGTCGCCAGCGGCGCCATCGTCGCCGCCAACGGACGCGGCACCGGCAACGGCGGCACCATCACCGCCCTCAGCACCCAGCAGACCACCATCGCCGGCCAGCTCCAGGCCCGCGGCGGCCAGACCGCCGGCTCCGGCGGCGTCGTCGAGGCCAGCAGCCAGGGCGTGCTCAACCTCGTCACCTTCCCCGACACCGCCGCCCCGCACGGCACGCCCGGCACGATCTACCTCGATCCCTACAACCTGATCATCGGCACCGGCACCCCCGCCGCCACCTTCAACCCGGGCTCCTATCCGCAAACCGGGCAGAACGACCCGCCCACCACCGGCACCTCCTACATCTCGCCCGCGCAAATCGAGGCCGCCAGCGCAAGCGGCAACAGCAGCACCATCCGCATCGAGGCGCTGAACGACCTGACGGTCCAGGAGCCGCTCAACCTCTCGAACGGAGCCAGCTCCGTCGGCTCCTCGCTCTCGCTCTACGCCGGCCACGACCTGTCGATCCTCGCCAGCATCGACCTGGGCTACTATTACGGCGGCGGCGCCCCGGCCGCGTCCTCCCTGACCCTGCAAGCGGTCCACCAGCTCATCATCGGTCCGACCGTCACCGGCGGCGCCCCGGTCAGCCTCACCGGCTTCGGCGATTTCACCTTCCTGGCGACCTCGCCGCCCACATCGCAGACCGACAGCTCGATCTCCGTCGAAGCCGGCACCGTCATGAACACGCAAGGCGCGATCCTCTTCAAAGCCGCCAACGAGATCGATTTCGGCCCCAACGTCCAAATAACCGCCGGCCCCAACCCCTCGCAAACCACCGACCTGACCGGTATCGACGTCTATGGCGGCCTCGACATCACCGCCGTCCAGGGCGCGACGCTGACGGTCAATGCCGGCGCCACCGCCGCCTCGCCGCATCTCTCGCTCTATGCCGGCCGCGACATCGCGCTCTACCCAAGCGGCGTGCAACTCAACGGCGCGGGTACGCTCACTATCGCTGCGGGCAGCTCCATCCCGGGCGCCGGAGCCTCCGTCCCGGGCGCCGGAGCCTCCATCCTGGGCGCCGGAGCCTCCGTCCCGGGCGGCGGCATCACCACCGCGCCGGCCCCGGTCGCGTCGGGCTCCGTTACCGTCGGCGGCAGCGCCTCGCTCACCGGCGGCAACATCTCGATCACCTCCGGGGCCCAAGGCGCCATCGAGTTCGACGCCGGCAGCTCGGTCACCGGCAGCGGCTTCGGCACCACCGTCCTCGTCGCCTCCGGCAGCGGCGGCACCAGCATCGGCGGCGCGCTCAATTCCGCCGCTGGCACGACGGAACTCGACTCCGGCGGCCCCGTCATCGAGCCCGCCACCGGCGCGCTGACCGCCACCGACCTGAACGGCTACGCCCTCTCCTACGCCCTGCTCGGTCAAGCCAACCATATCCAAGCCATCGGCGCCAATTACGCAGAAACCCTCGGCGCCACCGGCGGCAACGTGCAAATCGTCGACCAGGCCGCCCTCACGATCGGTTCCAGCAACGGCAGCGTCGGCGGCGGCATCGCCGTGCCCGCAGCCGGCACGATCGACCTGCAGACCGACAGCCTCACGCTCAAGCCGGGCATCGTGCACCCGCTCCCCAATAACCCGAGCTCGCTGCCTTTCTCGCTGGCAGCCCCCTCCGGCACCGTCGCCATCGAGCCCTACACCAGCGGCACGCCTGTCGAGCTGCTCCAGGGACCCGGCACGCCGGGCGCGCTCTCCATCCGCTACGCCACCCTGAACGACGTCGACACCGACACGCTGCGGCTCGGCTCGTCCACCGCCGGCACCCTCACCCTCGGCCCGGCGAGCGCCAACCTCGACCTCACCACGGTCGGCGCCGGCATCAGCGAGCTCGACCTGCTGAGCGGCGCCACGATCAGCCAGCCCGCCGGCAACAGCGTCATCGTCCCCACACTGACCGCCAACGGCGCCTCGGTCTCCCTGCAGGGCTCGAACAACCAGGTCACCGTCCTCGGCGGCTCCGGCGCCACCACCGGCACCTTCAGCCTCAACGACAAGGCAAGCCTGACCCTCACCGGCCCGGTCACCGTCCCCTCAGGCCAAACCATCACCCTCACCGCCGACCAGCTCACCTACGGCCCGGCCGCGATGGTCAATTCCGGCAGCACCGGCGCCGTCACGCTGCAACCCCACTCGCCCGGCAGTATGATCTCGCTCGGCGCCCTGCTGCCCTCGGGCACCACCCCGGTGCCGATCACCACCGGCATGCTCACGGTCGGCTCGCTGGCAACCGCGTCGATCACGATCGCCTCCGCCTTCAACCTGTCCGATGTCGGCACGCTCAACCTGATCGCCGCCGGGCCGATCCTCGGCGCCGGCGGCGGCATCACCGTCCCCCGCCTCACCGGCCACTCGGGAAGCGCCACCCTCACTGGCACCAACTTCATCGACACGCTTGGCCCGTTCACCACCAGTACCGGCTTCGCCCTGACCGACGCCCAACCGCTCACCGTGACCGGACCAGTCTCCGACGGCGCCTCGATTGCGCTGAACGTAGCCGGCGGCCTCACCTTGCTGGGCAACCTGACCGCGCCCTCCGTCTCCCTTGCCGCCACCGGCGCCATCAGCCAGCCCGCCGGCCTTATCGACGCGACCACGCTCAGCGGCTCCGCCAGCACCGCAAGCTTCGGCCAAGCCTCGAACACCGTCACCAACATCGGCACCTTCACCACATCAGGCAATTTCGCGCTCACCGACAGCGTCACCCTCAACGTGACCGGCCCGGTGTCTGTCGGCACCGGCGAAACGCTCTCCCTGATCGACAACAACGTCCAGATTCAACCGGGCGGCAGCCTCGCCGCACCCGGCGGCACCGTCGTCATGGCGCCGCTTACCCCAGGCACCGCTTTTACCCTCGGCAGCTTCGTCCCGGTCGGCGGCATTACCGCCAACACGCTGCAGGTCGGCTCGCTGGCCACCGGCGACATCACCATCACCGGCACCTTCTATCTGCCCTCGATCAATGAACTCGATCTGATCAGCGGCGCCAGCATCACCGAGGCCCCCAACGCGACCCTGCACGTCGGCGTCCTGACCGGCCAAGCCGCCAGCGCGTCGTTCAACGGCCCCAACGAGGTCGGAAATCTCGGTCAGTTCACCACCTTAACCGGGTTCTCGCTGGCCAACGGCCAAAGCCTCACAGTGACCGGGCCGATCCAGGACAACACGAGCATCGCCCTGAGCGTAAACGGCAACCTCCAGCTACAGGGCAACCTCGATGCGCCCTCGATCTCGCTAATTGCGACCGGCGGCATCTCCCAGCTCTCCGGCAGCATCATCGCCGGCAGTCTGACCGGCAGCGCCGGGGTCGCCGCCAACCTTCCCACCAGCACTAACCAGATCGCCGAACTCGGTCCGTTCACCGCCGCAACCAGCTTCGCGCTCACCGACGCCACCAACCTCGCCGTCGCCGGGACGATCGACCCCCCCGACGTCACACTCAATGTGGCCGGCGACCTCGCCATCACCGCTCCCATCGATGGCGACCTCGTCACGCTCAACGCGACCGGCGCGATCAGCCAATCCGGATTGGGGACGATCGCCGCGTCCACGCTGACCGGTTCCGCCGCCTCGGCTACGCTGCCTCTGCTCAACGACGTCGCCACCCTGGCCAGCTTCGCCACCGGCACCGGCTTCGTGCTGAACAACGCCGAAGACTTGACCGTCGCCGGCCCGGTGACCGACAAGATCGGCATCAGCCTGAGCACCCAAGGCACCCTCCTGCTCCAGGGCAACCTCACCGCCCCCACCATCGCGCTCACCGCCATCACCAACCAGCTCGCCCTCTTGGGCGGCGGCGGCGGCGCGGCAACCCTGCCCGGCGACATCACCCAGACCGCCGGCCTCCTCTCCGCCTCCCGTCAATTGACGCTCACCGCCGCCGACGCAATCGACCAGACTGGCGGCAGCATCGCCACCACCATCCTGACCGGATCGTCCGGCAGCACGACCACGCTCGGCCAGTCCAACGCGGTGACCACCCTCGGCAGCTTCACCAGCGTCGGCGGCTTCGTGCTGAATAACACACAAGGCCTTGCCATATCCGGCCCGGTCACCGACAACACGAGCATCAGCCTCGCCACCACCGGCCCGCTCACCCTCGCCGGCATGCTCAACGCGCCGCTCGTGACCCTGACCGCGACGGCCGGCGCCATCACCCAGCCCGCCGGCAGCATCACCGCCACCACACTTTCCGGCAACGCCGCCAGTGTCGCGCTGAATCAGGGCAACGCCATCACCAACCTCGGCAGCTTCGTCAGCACCGGAGACTTCGCCCTCTCGGACGCGGTCGCCTTGAACGTGACCGGCGCCGTTTCGGCCGGCATGGGCGACACGCTCGCGCTCGCCAGCGACACCATCCAAATCCAACTTGGCGGCAGCCTCGCCGCCTCCAACGGCACCGTCGCCCTGGCCCCGCTGACGCCTGGCACGCCGCTCACCATCAGCAGCTCGACGCCGACCAGCAACATCACAGCCAGCACGCTGCAATTCGGCTCCCCAACGACTGGCAACATCACCATCAACGGCACCTTCGACCTCGCCACGATCAACACGCTCGACCTCGTCAGCGGCGCCGCCATCACCGAGAGCGCCGGCGCCAGCCTGACCGTCGCCACGCTCACCGGCCAGGCCACCAGCGCGACGCTCGACGGCCCGAACCAGATCGGCACCCTCGGCCCGTTTTCCACCACCGCCGGCTTCGCGCTCACCAACGCCCAAGACCTCAACGTCACTGGCGCGCTGACCGGCAACGGACCGATCCAGATCAACGCGTCGGGCTATACGCTGACCCTCAACGGCATGGTCAGCGCGCCCACCTTAACCCTCAATGCGCTCACCATCCTGCAGCCTGCCGGCACGATCCAGACCGGCGAACTGAACGGCGCCGCGACCACCGCCAGCCTGAGCGGCAACATCGCGACGCTCGGCACCTTCACCGGCACCGGTCCAGCCTCCAGCCTCCAGCTCAGCGACACCTCCGCGCTGCTCTTCGACGGAGCGGTCACCGGATATGGGACCGTCTCGCTTAGCAGCTCGGCATCCATATTGCTCAGCGGCAATTTCAACGCCTCGTCCCTGACATTCAACGTGCCAAACGGCTCAATCTCCGCAGGCGACACCCTGACCGTCGGCACGCTATCGGGCACCGCGGGGCAGGGCGTTCAGTTCAGTGGCAGCGGCGCGGACCGGGTCGGCACGCTGGGCAATGTGAATGCAAGCACGATCAACTTGGTCGACGCACAGGACCTGACCGTGGCCGGAACCCTGGTCGCCGGCACGGTCAACCTCTCCGCCACCGCAAGCCTGACGCTGCAGACCGGCTCCATCATCAGCGGCAACGTCTCGCTCGGCGTCACGCCCGGCTCCGGCGGCGGCGCGCAATTGGTACAGGCCGGCGAGACCATCATCGCGCCGGCAGCCGTCGGCGGCACCGGCATGCTCTCCCTGTCGCTGCCCAGCACCAACGGCACCCTGTCGCTGAATTCCCTCGTCGCGCCCTCGCTCGACGTCACGCTCAACCTCGGTTCCGGCACCGCCACCGGCACCCTGATCGCCGGCGCGCTGCAAGTGAACGGATCCGGCGGCGCCGCCTCGCTCGCCGGCCAAGTCGCCGGCCAAACCGGCGGCCAGGCCGCCACAATCTCCACCATCAGCCCGGCCATCAGCGCCGCCTACCAGCTCAATGGCTGCACCATCGCAACTTCCTGCACGGTGCAAGTGGTCCCGCCGCCACCCAGCACCCCCACCACCACCCCGCCCGAGAAACTCCTCTACATCTCCTCGCTGGCCCCAAAAGCTTTCTATGAGTCGACCCTCGGCGACATCTTCGTCCCGAATTTCTTCGTCACCGACCTCATCACCATCGGCGTCGCCCGCGACCCGAACGATCCCGATTTGATCCTGCCCAACATCTCGGACCGGGATTACTGAGATGCGCGCTCCCACCCCAAAACGCTTCACCCCGGCGAACACAAGCCAGCGCCTTATCGCCTGCCTCGCCGCCTCGGCCGCCCTCTTGCTCGCAAGCTGCGCCGAGCCCCCGCCCGACGCCTATTTCAGCCGGACAACCAACGCCGGCCGGGGCATCTCGATCGGCAACAACGCCGCCAACGAAGCCTGCGTCGAGCAGCCACGCGGTGCGTCCAACACGGTGGACGTCTTCTGCGGCACCTGGCAGCAGCCCAGCGCCACCGTCACCCGCATCGGACCCGGCGGCCCGGATACCCTCGCCGCCATCGCCACCACCGGGCCATGGCGCGCCGGACTCGACGTCCGCTTCGTCTGCCAAGCCGCGCAATCCACCACCGTGCTCGACGGCCCCGCCCTCGTCATCGCCTGCAACCGCAAGGTCGGCGGCTGGCCGCAAGTCGCCCTCGTCGCCTCCGTCGGCGGCCAAACCTACGAGGCCGACGGCATCCAGCCCGCGCTGCCCGTCATCTCGCGCGCGATCGGCATCATGTCCGGCCGCGTCTCCCCCGCTGCCGCCTCCAGCCTGCCCGCCTCCGGCGCCGACGCGCTCATGGCCAGCCGCCTCGCCGCGCAAGCCTTCGGCGCCGGCGATATCGGCCAATACCAGCAGCTCATGCTCGCCGGCACTCGCGCCAACCTCGCCGAAAGCTACGTCGCCGCCGAGGAAGCCTACCGCGCCGCGCTCGCCATCCAGCAAAAGGCGCTCGGCAAGAACACGCCCGACGCCGCCCCCACCCTGGCGCTGATCGCCCTGCAGCTCTCCGACCAGGGCCGCTATTCCGAGGCCGACCAGGTCTTCGCCGAATCCGCCCGCCTCGCCCCCCGCGCCAACGACCCGGCCGCGCGGGCCAAGCTGCTGCACTACGAGGCGCTCAACGAGTTCAACCAGCACCACAACGAAAAGGCGCTGGCCCTGCTGCGCGAGGCCGAGTCCCGCTACGCCGCCCTGCTGCCCCGCGAAGCGCTGACCCCCCACGTCTACGCCGGCGGCGCTTTCGCCCTCGCCCGCGCCGGCGCCGCCCAGGTCAACAACCCGATCCCCGACTCCAATGTCGTCATCGACCCGACCCAGCAGAGCTACATCCTCGGCGTCATCGAGACCCGCCGCTATCAGGCGATCGTCCTGCGCGACCTCGGCCACGTCGCGGAAAGCGATGCGGCAACCCAAAGCGCCTCCAACCTGGCCCTCGACCAAGCGATGCGCCAGCCGATCCTCACCGCCAGGCTCATGCGCACCGCCGCGGTCAGCGAAGCGCGGGGTGGCGACACCGGCGATGCCGCGGCCGGCCTCGGCCTGTCCACCATCGCCTTCGGCCAGGCGCTGCCCGGTACTCGCCCCGTCGCCTCCACCGAAATGCTCCGCGCCGCCGAGCAGGAGCGCAACGGCGACACCGGGGGCGCCTTGGAGTCCTGCCGCGCGGCGACCGCGCTGCTGCGCGAGCTGAAAGCCGGCGCGCCGCCCGACCTGCTCGAACCCTGCCTGGCCATCTACGCCAAATCCGCCGCCAGCGCCGGCGGGTCGCGCGGCCAGACGCTGCTCGCCGAGATGTTCGACGCCGCCCAGCAAGGCCAAGGCAGCATCACCAGCGAGCAGATTGCCCGCGCCACCGCCCGCCTTGCCGAGAACGCCAGGGATCCCAAGGTGGGCGAGGCCATCCGCCGCCGCGAGAACATCGGCGACCGCCTTGCCGATCTGACCCGGCAGCGCGACGCCGTCACCCTGCTCAACAACGGCACCGAGCTGCCTGGCCAGTTCGGCCATCTTCCGCCCGCCGCCCAGCTCGACGCCTCGATCGCCGAAACCCGCAACCAGCTCGCCGATGCCGACGCCGCCCTGCAGACCGCATCCCCGAATTTCGGCCAGCTCGTGCAGGAAGTGGTGCCCGCGTCCGACGTGCTCGCCGCGCTCCGACCCGGCGAAGCCTTTGCCTCGATCTCCCTCGGCACCAATTCCGGCTGGGTCTTCCTGCTGCGCAGCGGCGCCATCACCGCCGCCCCGCTCGCCGCCAGCCCCGCCCAGATCGGCACCCTGGTTAAACGTTTCCGCGCCAGCGTGGAGGCCGGCCCCGACGGCAATCTCCGCCCCTTCGACACCGCCGCCGCGCAAGGCCTCTACGCCGCCACCCTGGCCCCAGTCGCCGCCCGCCTCGCCGGGGCGCAGAGCCTGATCGTCGCCCCCACCGGCCCCCTGCTCTCGGTCCCGTTCAACGCCCTGCTCACCGGCCCCGCCGGGCCCGACCTCGCCGCGGCACCCTGGCTGGTCAAGCAATTCGCCATCGCCCATGTCCCCGCCGCCGCCAACTTCGTCTCGCTCCGCCGCATCGCCGGCACCTCGCGCGCCGCCCAGCCCTGGTACGGCCTCGGCGCTTTCAAACCCGTCACCCTCGCGCAAGCCGAGCGCACCTTCCAAGGCCCGACCTGCGTCGAGAGCGCCAAGCTCTTCGCCAGCCTGCCGCCTCTGCCCTTCGCCGCCAAGGAACTCGAAGCCTCCCGGGCCCTGCTCGGCGGCTCGCCTTCCGACGAGCTGCTCGGCGCCAGCTACACCGCCCCCGCGGTCCTGAATGCCGGCCTGAAGAACTTCCGCATCCTGCACTTCGCCTCCCACGCCCTCTTGCCGGCCGAGTTAAGCTGCTCGCCGGAGCCGGCCATCGTTACTTCAGCGCCCGCCGGCGCGCCGAACGCCAACGGCGCCCTGCTCACCGCCTCGCTCGTCGCCAGCATGGATCTCGACGCCGATGCGGTGATCCTCTCCGCCTGCAACTCCGCCGGCCCCGAAGGTCCCGCCGGCGAAAGCCTCTCCGGCCTCGCCCGCGCCTTCTTCTACGCCGGCGCCCGCGCCATGCTGGTCACCCATTGGTCGGTCAACGACCAGGCCTCCGCCTTCCTCGTCGCCGACACGCTGCGCCGCCTCAAGGCCGGCACCGATGGCGGCCTCGCCGGCTCGCTGCGCGGCGCCGAACTCGGCCTGCTCGAAGCCGCCGGCAAGGCCATGCCCGCCGAGCTCTCCCACCCGTTCTACTGGGCGCCCTTCGCCCTGATCGGCGAAGGCGGCGCCCCGCAACGCGCGGCAGAGGCTTCGCCGGGACCTACCTCTCCGCTATAGAAACGGCATGGATATCGACCAGCTCGGCAAATACGAGATCCGCAGCACCCTCGGGAAAGGTGCGATGGGGACCGTGTACGAAGGCTGGGACCCGATCATCTCGCGCAAGGTCGCCGTCAAGACCGTCCGCCTGCCCGACGCCGCCGATATCGACGCCCAGGAAGAGCTTGCCCGCTTCAAGCGCGAAGCCCAGGCCGCCGGCCGCCTGAGCCACCCTAACATCGTCGGCGTGTTCGACTACGGCGAGACCGACAAGCTCGCCTACATCGTCATGGAGTTCGTCGACGGCAAGCCGCTCAAATCCATCCTCGACGCCGGCGACCGCTTGCCTTTGGCCCAGGTCGGCCGGGTCATGGCCGACGTCCTGGCTGGCCTGCACTACAGCCACGACCGCGGCGTCATCCACCGCGACATCAAGCCCGCCAACATCATGATCACCGCATCCGACGGCCAGGCCAAGATCGCCGATTTCGGCATCGCCCGGATCGAAAGCAGCAACATGACCCAGGCCGGGACCATCATGGGCACCCCGGCCTACATGTCGCCCGAGCAGTTCATGGGCCAGACCGTCGACGCCCGCACCGACATCTATTCCTGCGGCGTCATGCTCTTCCAGCTCCTCACCGGCGACCGCCCATTCGAAGGCAGCATGGCGACCATCATGCACAAGGCGCTGAACACGGTCCCGCCGAAACCCTCCGAATTGTCGGTCACCGCCCCGGTCAGCCTCGACGCCGTCGTCGCCCGCGCGATGGCCAAGCGCCCCGACGAACGCTTCCCCATCGCCGCCGCCTTCGCCGCAGCCTTTCAAGGCGCGCTCGCCGACCCCAAGCCCGCATCGCTGCTCGGCCCTGGCCTCGGTGACCTGGGCGAGGACGCGACCATCATCACCGCGTCCCCAAAAACCGCGGGCCAGCCCGCGCAGCCTCAAACACCCCCGCCCGCCATCCAGAAGCCCCGCTCCCGCGCGCCGATGCTCGGGGCCGCCGCGGCCATCGTGCTGGCCCTCGCCGGCGGCGGCGCCTGGTTCGTGTTCTCCGGCCCGTCCGGCGGCACCCAAAACCCGCCCGGCCCGATCAAGCACGACCCAGCCGGCCCATCCACCCCCACCCTATCCGCGAGCACCGGCACCGGACCCGGCACCGTCGCCAGCATCCAGCCGCCCGTCCCCCCCGGCCCGGCCGCAACGGCCACGCAACCGAACCCGCCGGTCAGCTCGACCCCAACCAACCCGCCGCAGCCCACCGGGTCCGGCCGGCCAACCAATTTGGCCAACATCCCGATCAGCCCCGCGGTCGTGGAGCCGCCACAACCGGCAACTCCGATCGCACCCCCCGTGACTGCCAGCACTTCCCCGGCTGCAGGCTCGGCGACTTCGGTCCCGGGCGTCATCCCGCCCGTCCAGCCGGTGCAGCCCGATCCCGCCATCACCTCGCCTCCCGTCACGACCTCCGTCCCGAACCCGCCCAACCCGGTCGGCGCCGCCGTGCCACCCGTCACGCCATCCACCAATCCGCCGAATTCGAGCAACACGGCCGAGACCAGCGCCAGCCCCGAACCCTCCGTCCATGCCTCCGCCGCCATCACGCCCGAGGCCCTGCGTCGCGCCGTGGCCAGCGCCGTCAGCAGCACCGACTGCGCCCTGGTCAACGGCGACCTGTCCGCCGCCGGGACCGTCGATCTCCGCGGCGTGATCGTGCAGGGCCAGCCCGAGCAGGCGCTGCAACAAAACATCCGCGGCGCCGCACCGACGGCTGCCGTCGACTGGCATCTCGGCATCCTCAAAGGCGATTACTGCGGCCCGCTCGACGCCATCCGCGCCTACGCCCGCCCATTTGGCGCCACTTACGGCGGCCTCGACCTGACGCTCAATTCCGCCCGCGGCAGCCTCGTCACCAACGACAAGATCGAGATCCGCACGACCCTGCCCAACTACGCGGCCTATCTATTCATCGATTATTTCTCGAGCGACGGGTCGGTCGCCCACTTCCGCCTGCCAACAAGCGGAACCCAGCTCCTGCAAGCCGGCTCGACCCACACATCGCTGCTCGGAACGGTTTTCCCGCCCTTCGGCACCGACCTCATCGTCGCCATCGCCAGTTCGACGCCGCTCTTCGGCAAGGACACCCTCGCTCAGACCGCCGACGAATACGTCCGCCAGCTCCGCACCGCCCTCGACGCCGCCGCCCGCCGCGGCCGCGTCGCCAGCAACGCCCTCATGGTCCTGACCGCCGCCCGTCCCTGACGCCGCCGCGGCGCCCGCACCGGCTGCAGGATCACCGCCGACGCGCTGGGCGGGATCGTCGTCCGGTCGCGCAGCCAACCCGGCGGCATCTCCGCCAGGAACCGCCGCCGCAACGCCTCGATCCGGCTATCCGCCAACCCCACCTCCCGCGGATTGAAGAACCGCGGGTCGGGCGTGTACATCAAATACGCTTGCGTCTCGTTGATAATCAGGTCCCCGAGTGCCGGATCATACCCTTCCCGCGACAGAAACGTGGTGAACTGCGCCCGGTCATGCGCCGTCATGATATCGTTCCAGAACCGGCGCACGAACTCGGTGTACCCTGCATCGGTGAAATAGAACCCGTGCGAAATCTCATGCCGCAAGATCGTCGCCCGCGCCGCCGGGTCGAGATCGGCATCGCTCACTTGCCGCACCAGGCTGATCAGCGCCCCGGGTTTGCCGCTCTGCCGCCAACCCAGCCGCGCGATCAGTTCTTGCAGCTGCTTTTCCGCCGCATTCAGCGTCACATCCCCCGCCGCCAGATCGAAAAACCGCAACAGCGCCCCGGCGCTATAATCATGTCCATAATAGAACGTATCCGGCGTCGCTCCTGACGCGCGGATTCCCGCATCCAGCTCCGTATCGTTCACCACCCGGTCGTGCGGAAATCCGGCCTTTTCCACGAGCGCCGCCACCCGGTTCAGCATCCGCCCTTGTTCCGCCAAGCTCGGGAATTGCAGCACGATCACCTCCGGCTGCGGCGCGAACCGGTAGACCGCCGCCTGCTCCGGCGAATCCGCCAAGATCTCCGCCTCGCTCATCAAAGGCGGCGCAAATGGCGGCGGCGCCGGATCGGCATGCGGCGGCACTTGCGCGACCACCCCCGGCGCCACGATCGCCGCCTGCTGCGTCGGCGGCGCAGCTACCGCGACCTGAGCCGGCGGCGGCGGAGCCACCGCAACCGGAGCCGGCGGTTGCGCCGGCGGCGGCGGAGCCACCGCGACCGGAGCCGGAGGCTGCACCGGCGCCACCACCGCCGGGGTCGCCTGATGCATGCCCCACCACGTCACTGCCGCACCCAACCCGGCCGCCAGCACCAGCCCAAACGCAATCGGCAGCGCCGCCGACCGCCGCGGTCGCCGCACAGACTTGAGCCGGACCGTATCGTCGCGGTCGCTGCTCACCGCCGTAACCGGTGGCTCAGGTGCCGATATTGACCACGGTTACCCGCCGGTTCCGCGGCTCCGGCACGTTCACCCGTTCCGGCACCAGCGGCTGATCCTGCCCCATCCCGACCGGCTCCAGCCGCGACGGGTCCACATGAAACTTGCTGACCAGGTAATCCACCACCGCCTTGGCCCGCTCTTCCGAAAGCGTCTGGTTGTGGTCCTTGCTGCCGAGCGAATCCGTGTGTCCCTCGATGCGGAACTTGTAGGTCGCCAGCGTATTGCTGGTCAGCGCTAAGCCCAGCACATCCAACGTATGCATCGCCGCCGGCGTCAGCTGCGCCGAATCATTGGCAAACTGGACCGTAAGGTTGACCGACGGCGATCCCGCCTCCGCCGCGGTCGGCGCGTGCGCCGCCGGAACATGATTTTGCGGCGCAACGCGGATGCCCCGCGGCATCGACGCCGGCGTGGCCGTGCTCGGCGGCGACGTCTCCGCCGGGCCGATCGGACGGATCCCGCGCGTGCCGCCGGTCATCCCCGGACCGGGCCGCAACGAGTTGATGATCGAGTCTGCCGATGGATTGGACTGCGCAAATGCCGGCCCGCCAGCCAGCAACAGCCCAGCCGCGAATAAAACGATCCTCTGGCGTGAACGCATGGCGCGCCTCCCGGCAACCGATTCCTGTTTCTACCTCAGCACGAGCGCCCACGCCACTGGCCGTGGGCCCCGATGTGGTACTTCCGCTTCGTTTACGTTGGCCCGCCGGAAAGCCTATGGTCTGTCTCTCACAGGCAACGGTTGGCTCCATGAGCGAGGCGCAAGCGCCGGGATTCTTCGGCAAGGTTCCGGCACGCGGCGACTTCCTGTCGCGCCGGGTCCCGCCCTCCGTCGCCGCCCTTTGGGAAGCCTGGCTGCAGGATCTGACCGTTGCCGTCCGCAACGCCGGCGAACGCGGCTGGCAGGACGCCTGGCTCACCGCCCCGCTCTGGCACTTCTTGCTGGGCCGCAACATCGCCCCGCCGCACGGCGCCGCCGGCATCCTGGTCGCCAGCGCCGACCGCGTCGGCCGCCTCTACCCCTTCACCGTGATCGGCGCCGCAATCCCCGATTCCACAACCGACTCCGCCACCTGGGCCCGCCAAGCCGAAGCCTTGGCAATCGCCGCCCTCGACGACGAGTTCGACCCGGCCACCCTCGAGGCCGCCCTCGTCGAGCTCGGCCCGCCCCCGCCGCCCTACGGCCCCAACCGCCCCGCCGGCACTTGGCCCGTCACGCTCGACGGCGATTGGCCCGACCCCGGCGACCCGCTCGCCGAGGACTCCGGCGCCCAGCACGGGATCGGCCCCGACCAATCCGAATGGTGGTGCCGCGGCTCCGACCGCGTCGCCCCGGTCCGCCTGCGCTGCACCGGCCTCCCCACCCAGAACATTGCCGCCGCCATGATCCTCGGCACAGCCGAATTCTCTCCCTCAACGGAATGAGGGCGGTCCCTCCCTACCGCATCTGCGGCGGCGCCCCCGGCAGCGGCGGGAACGCGTTCCGCGTCGGCGTCCCCCGGAAACACCCGACCGAATACGGAAAATCCCGCGTCAATACATAATGGTAGCTGCTCACCGGCTGCCCATCCCACATCACCTCCGACGTCGTACCATGGCACTCATCCAAATCCGCCGTGCGCTGTTCCTTCCCCGCAACATCGAACGGCCCAGTGATCGGGAACCCATCCAGCGCATACCCCACCACCACCCCCGCCTCGCCGATATGCGGCGTGCACGCCGAGAGCGCGTGCCGGTGATATCCGCCCCCCGGCTGCGGCTTGCCGTTGCACGTATCGTTCAGCTCATAACCGTTCTCGTCGCGCGCCGACGAATCCAGCCCGGTATGCAGCTGCACCCCATCCAGCGTGATCCCCACCTCCTTGTAGACGCAACGCGGCGCGCCCCCGAACACCGGGTGCAGCGGCACCGCGAACCGGATCGCCTGCTCGGTGATCGCGTTGGGATTGCGGTCAATCTGATAGGCCGGATCCTGCACCGGCACCGGAAAAATCCCCGTCGGCACCCCCGGGATCGGCAGCCCGTTGCTCGTGATCACCCGCCGATCCCCGTCCGGCAGGGCGGAAAACCGCCCCGGCCACTCGACCCGGCCGCGATCGAACAGCTTGCGCGTCACATCGTACGTCCTATCGGCCTCGTCGACCCAGCTTCCGGTCCGCCGCGCGCCGATCACCTGCGACATCGAATACATGAACGGATCGCAGGCGAACACGAACCCCTTGCGCGGCGCATCCGTCACCATCCGCCCATTGCCGAGCGGCAGCCGTGTCGGATCTACTTGCGCCGTGCGCTGCAACCAGATCGTCGGCACGACATCTGGTAACGTACTCGCCTGACCACCCCCCTGCGCCGGCTCGGCCGCCTTGCGCATCAGGGCCGCCGCCGCATCCGTGCAAGCCTGCATCGTCTCCCCCGCGGCGCATTGCACCGCGACGCTCGAATCACCCTGGCGCAGCAGAAAGCCGCCCGGCGCCTGCGCAACAGCCGGCCCGGCCGCCGCAAGACACAATGCGAAAGAACCAAGCAACACGCGCACGTCGATCCCGTTCATTGCCACATCCCCCAGTGTCGCGCCCCCCGACCGTCGGCAAAAGACTGCGGCAAAGCCCGGGGACCGTCCACTTTACGTTGCGCGTTCACGAAGTTTCGTTTCGCACATTAACATTTGGGCATGGACTGGCGCCGCCCCGTCTCGTAGAATGGAACAATTAGACGAGCCACTGTTGTCGTGACGAATGGATAGCGGTCCGATCGTGACGTTTAGCGCCAAGATCGGTCCACCAAACAAGCCACTAGGAGGCATGTTGCATGTATATTGACGTGGCCGACCCCGGCGCCGGCCCACGCTTCAGCCGCGATGAGCTGCGCCGCCTGCTGCTCCTGACCGGCGACGCGCAGGCCGAGCTTTTCCAGCAGGCCCGCGACGCCCGTCACCACGCCGGCGCCGACGAAGTCAAGCTGCGTGGCGTCATAGAACTAACCAATTATTGCCAAAAAACCTGTGACTACTGCGCCATCCGCGCCGGCAACAAAGATCTCACCCGCTACCGCATGAACGAAGACAACATCATGGCGCTCGCCGAGAGCATCCGCGACTCCGGCATCGGCACCGTCTTCCTGCAGGGCGGCCAGGACCCCAAGACCGACAAGCTGATCAGCGCCGTCATCCCACGTATCCGCCGCGAGCTCGACTGCGAAGTCCTGCTCTGCATGGGCGAGAAGCCCCGCGCCATCTACCAGGAATGGGCCGCCCTCGGCGCCACCTCCTACATCCTCAAATTCGAGACCTCGAGTCCCGCCCTCTACGACGAGATCGTCCGCACCTCGCTCGAAAAGCGCATCGAGTGCATGAGCTGGATCAAGCAAGCCGGCATGGAGGTCGGCACCGGCAACATCGTCGGCCTGCCCAACCAGACCATGGACGTCCTGATCGACGACATTCTGCTCGCCGAGCAGCTCGAGCCCGACTTCCTCAGCTCCTCCCCGTTCATCCCCAACGAGGGCACGCCGCTCGAAACGATCAACGAGGGCGACGTCGATGTTACCCTCAACACGATGGCCATCTACCGCCTGCTCTTCCCGCGCGCCCTGGTGCCCACGGTCAGCGCTCTGGAAAAACTCCGCGGCGGCGGCCAGCTCGCCGGGCTGCAAGCCGGCGCCAACGTCATTACTGTCAACTTCACCCCAAAGGATTTCCGCGACAATTACGCGATCTATTCGGCCAAGCACCGCTTCATCGTCAGCGGCGGCCACGCCGAGCACATCATCGAAGAAGCCGGCCTAAAAATCCGCCCCGCCCACTAACCCCTCCCCCGTCAAAACAACTCCCGCCACCCCCGCCGACATCGACCTCCTCTATGCCCCCACTCCTCTATGCCCCCAGCCGCACAGCGCGCCGACCGTCAGCGACTCGCCATCCGGCGGCTCAGATCCCGTCATTCGCTTGAACGCTGCTGTTGCACATAAATCCCAAGGCTTGCCCTCAGGCTAAGCCACGACTATTGGCCACACCTCGGGCCTCGGCTATCACCCCCCGAGCAACACGAGACAGCGATTATGAACAGAACGGACGCGGCGGTCCTGGGCGGTAGGTTCGGCCTGGCCCGGCCCAAGCCGCTCGCCGCACGGCACGACCAGCACGTCTGGGAGACCACCAGCGATCGCACCGCCTCCATGCTGCGCGACGTCAGCGACGCCTTGCGCCGTTGGCCGCTCTGGACCCGGCTGGGCTGGCAGGACGTCCTGCTCCGCTACCGCCGCTCGTTGCTCGGCCCGTTTTGGCTGACCCTCAGCATGGGCATCATGATCGCCACCCTGGGCAACATCTACGGCAAGATTCTCCACTTGCCGACCGTGCAATACCTGCCCTTCCTCGCCACCGGTCTCATCGTCTGGAGCCTGATCTCCGCCCTGGTCGGCGAGGGCTGCCAGACCTTCGTCGAATCCGATTGGCTGATCCGCCAAATCGACCTGCCGCTCTCCATGTATCCGATGAAAGTCGTCTGGCGAAACTCGATCGTCTTCCTGCACCATTCGGTGCTCTACTTCCTAATGCTGATCGTCCTGCACATCCCGGTTCACTGGGGCGCGCTGACCGCTATTCCCGCGCTGCTCGCCTTGCTCGTGAACGGCCTCTGGCTAGGCACCCTGCTTGGCATGCTCTCCGCGCGGTTCCGCGACCTGCCGCAAATCGTCAGCAGCCTCATGCAGGTCGCCTTCTTCGCCACCCCGATCATCTGGTCCACCGAGGCGCTCAGCGGCGACGCCCTGCTGTGGACCGCCAACCCCTTCTACCACCTCATCGAGATCGTCCGCGCCCCGCTGCTCGGCTTCCCCGTGCCGCTGCACAGCTGGCTCGCCGTGGCCGGCATCACCGTCGTGGGCTGGACCGTTACAATCGCGATGTTCCGCCAGTTTCACCGCCGAATCTGTTACTGGGTCTGATCATGGAGCCGACCTCGATCAAGCTGGATGACGTCTGGCTCGAATACCCGATCTACGGCGCCGGCGCCCGCTCGCTCCGCCAGACCATCGTCAGCATGGCCACCGCTGGCCGCCTCTCCCGCCAGTCGGACGGTGGCAGGCGGGTCCAGGCGCTCAAAGGCGTCACGCTAGAGATCAACGAAGGCGACCGCATCGGCCTGATCGGCAGCAACGGCGCCGGCAAGACCTCGCTGCTCCGCATGCTGGCCGGCGCGATGTGGCCGACCCGCGGCCATGTCCGCCGGGTCGGCATGACCTCATCGCTGTTCGACGTCTATCTCGGCATGAATTTCGAAGCCAGCGGCTGGGACAACATCCTCCTGCGTGGCCTGTTCCTCGGCCTGCGCGTCCCGGAAATCCGCGCCCACACCGACGAGATCGCCGCTTTCAGCGGTCTCACCGATGAGCAGCTCTCCCGCCCCGTCCGCACCTATTCCAGCGGTATGTCGCTCCGCCTCGCCTTCTCCGTCTCCACCTGCCTCAACCCCGACATCCTCTTGATGGACGAGTGGCTCTGGGTCAGCGACCAGACCTTCGTCCAGCGCGCGCAGGAGCGGATGCACGACATGGTCCAGCAGACCCGCATCCTCGTCATCGCCACCCACGCCGAACACTTGATCCAGCAAATGTGCAACAAGGCGCTGTATCTGCGGCAGGGCAAGGCCGTCTTCTTCGGCCCCGTCGACGACGCCTTCGCCGCCTATCACGCCGAATCCGCGCTCGCCGCGTGAGTTGAAACGGCCTGGCACTTCGAACATAACGGCCGAAATCGCGGAGCTTGTGTATGGGAGTCGGTTACCAGGGGCTACAATTGGCGCTGTTGGCCAAGCGGCGCAACGCGGACTTCTCGCGCACCATCACGCTCGGGCGGCAGAACCATTTCATGCACGCACAGTTCCTGCAAGAGATGTGCGCCCGCTTCGAGGTTCCCCTCCGCGAGCAGGACGTCAACGACGCCTTCGTCAACGACTACGCCGAGGGCGTCTTCCGCGCGCTCGGCGCCAAGACGGTCGACAGCATAGACGCCTCCGGCTACGAGGGCGCCACCATCATCCATGACATGAACCGGCCAATCGGGCGCTCGCTCATCCGCAAATACACCTGCGTCGTCGATTTCGGCACGCTCGAACATATCTACAACTTTCCCACCGCCCTGAAGAACGCGACCGACATGCTCGTCGAAGGCGGTTGCTTCTTGAGCGTCACCATCGCCAACAACTTCATGGGGCACGGCTTTTACCAATTCTCCCCCGAGCTATTCTTGCGGTATCTCCCCGCCAACGGCTTCACCGACGTCGAAGTCTACCTCGTCCCCTTCCGCAATTTCCCCTACTTCTTCAAGGTCAGGGACCCCAAAGAACTGCGCGGGCGGGTAGAACTGGTCAATGCCGAACCGATCGTCATGTCCGTCATCGCCTACAAGCGCAAGCATGTGTCCGAGATGGTCACGCCAATCCAATCCGATTATTATGAGCAGTTCTGGAAAGGTCAGGATGTGAACCGAGGCACCTTGCCGCCCCCCGCCGACCCTCAGATCAACGCGATGGTGGCAGACATGCGGCAGCGCGCGACGGAACTGCTGACCTTGCCCGAAACGATCTCCCCGGCGCTGGCCCATGGCTTTACCAACAGCATGCACTACAGCCTCATCGACCCAGCCAAGGTCTAAACACAACGATGCACATGCCTGCGCTGATCGGGCGGTTCCGCCACCGCGCCCATCCCGAACCGCTATCGCTTCCGGAGCCGCCTGTGTCCCCGCCTCTGCCCGAGCCGCCTCTGCCCGAGCCGCCGCCGGTCCCGGTCTTGATCCTGGAAGGCTGCGAGTTCTTCAACAACAGCGGAGTGCTGCTGCCGGTCGTGCCGGACCTGTTCTCAAATGAGATCGCCGCCGCCGTCCGCTCCGGGACTTACGAGAAGCCCGAAGCCGCCGAGCTCGACGGCCTGATCCAGCCCGGCGAGGTGATCCTTGAGATCGGCGCCGGCTGCGGCTTCATCTCCACCTATTGCGCGAAGAATCCGAACGTCGTCTCGGTCCATTGCGTCGAGGCCAACCCGCGGATGATCGACGTCATCGGCCTCACTCACCGCGTCAATCAAGTGGACGTAGCGGTCCTCAACGAGATCCTCGGCCGAGTGGACGGCGCGACGGATTTTTACGTTCATCCAAGTTTTTGGGCGTCCGGCACGTATAGCTGGCTCGGCCAGCAGATCCGCGTCCCCGCAACCCGCTTCCAGCGCCGCCTTGATGAAGTCCGGCCCACCATGCTGATCATCGACATCGAAGGCGGCGAGGAGACCCTGTTCGAGGACATCGACCTGACCGGCATCAAGAAGATCATGGTCGAGCTGCACCAGCCGACGATCAAGCGCCACGGGATCAAGAAGGTTTTTGACTTGCTCTCCGCCCAAGCCTTTCATTACGATGTCTGGCACAGCTCGCGCGCCGTCGTCACCTTCTCCCACGTCGAGCGCTGATCGGCATGGACGGCGCCGCCATCGCCACCACGACCCGGCCGCGGCACCGGGTCGCCGTCCTCATCAACGACATGAACGCCGCCGGCGGCATCCAGCGCGTCGCCGCCAATCTCGTGCGCGACCTCCAGCCCTACCACGACACCTTCCTGCTCTCGGTCGAGCCGCTCAAGCCTCCGGTGATTTTCCACGAACCAGGTCTCGATTTCCAAAGCCTCGGCCGGCGGCGAACCTATTTCCGCCGCGGCGGAACGTTGCTGCATTTCGCCGCCACCGGCATGGCCCTGCGCCGCTGGATCGCCCGGAACGAGATCGATACCGTCCTGGCAATCTGGTACGACTGGGCCTCCGTGGCCGCAATCTCCCTGCCGCGCTCCGTCAAGACCGTCGGTTGCGAGCATATTTCCTTCTGCGAAGCCCCGGCCTTAATGCGCCGAATCCGCCGCCTCAGCTATCCGCGCCTGGATTGCGCCGTCTCACTGACCAGCGAGGACCTGCCGGCACTGGCCCGCATCTCCCGCGCCCCGCGCACCATCCCCAACTACGCCCCCCGCATCCACTCCGCCCCGCATCCCGGCCGCGAAAAGATCCTGCTCACCATCGGCCATCTCGACAGCCGCAAAGGCATCGACCGCCTGCTCTGGGGCCTTAAGCAGCCGCTGCTCGACAATCCCGACTGGAAACTGGTCGTCGTCGGCGGCGGCGAGAAAGGCCACGCCGACTGGGGCTACCTGGACTACATCGCCGTACTCCTCAAGCTCCTGCAGCTCGAAGGCCGCGTCGAGTTCCACCCGGCCACCTCCCGCATCGACGATTGGTACCACCGCGCCTCGATCTACGTCATGGGCTCCCGCCGCGAGGGCCTCCCCATGGTGCTCATCGAAGCCAAGGCGAACGGCCTGCCCATCGTCGCCTTCGACTGCCCGACCGGACCGAAAGAGATCGTCCGTGACGGAATCGACGGTTTCCTCATCGGCAACGACAGCGAAGCGTTCGGCCAAGCCGCATCATCCCTGATGACCGACCCGGCACTGCATCAGCAGATGAGCCAGGCGGCGCTGGCCGACGCCCGGCAGCGTTTCTCGGCAGATTCTGTGCTGGCATTATGGTGCGAACTGATCCAAGACCTCCACGGCGACCGGGAACCATCTCCCGCGCCAGCCTTGGTCGAACAACGAACCGCCGGTTGAACGAGCGGGCACTTGAACCCAAGCGCCCGGTAAATCGGCCCAACGACCAAGTAACAGTGGGGGCGGGTCATGCGGGACGAGGACCTTCGAGCGTCAAGCAATATCGAAGACCGGCGCGGCATGGGTGGCGCTGCAAAGGGCGGCCTCGGTCTCGGTGTCGTCGTCGTCCTCACCCTGATCGGCTGGGCGACCGGCATCGACCCCCAAGCGCTCATCGGTGGCGCCGAAATGGTCGCCAACGGCGGCGCCCCAACCGCCTCCACCCCGGCGCGCCAAGGTGTGCCAACCGACCAGATGGGCAATTTCATAGCCAGGGTTCTGGGTGAAACGGAGGATGTCTGGACGCAAATCCTGCCGCAGCAGGCCGGACGGCCATACGAAAAGCCGATCCTGGTGCTGTTCTCTGGCGTCACCCCGTCCGGCTGTGGCGCCGCGCAGGCCGCCATGGGCCCGTTTTACTGCCCATTGGATCACAAGCTGTATCTCGACACGGCATTTTTCCAAGACATGCAGCAGCGGTTCGGCGGCGGCGGCAGCTTCCCCTACGCCTACGTCATCGCCCATGAAGTGGGCCATCACGTGCAGAACCTGATCGGATTGTTACCGAAGGTGCAGAGCGCGCAGAGAAATGCGGATCGGCAGACCGCGAACGCGCTTTCGGTGCGGACCGAGCTTATGGCGGACTGTCTGGCGGGCGTGTGGGCCTATCAAATGAACCAGCGGCATCAAAACATAAACGACAATGATGTCCGCGAAGCGGTGCAGACGGCCGCTGCGATCGGCGACGATCGCATTGCCCGGGAGTCCGGCCGCGGCGCGATCGTCCCCGACAGCTTCACCCATGGTTCCTCGGAGCAGCGCGTCCAGTGGCTAACGAGGGGATTGCGCAGTGGGCAGATTAAAGCCTGCGACACCTTCCAAAACTGAGCGCGTAGTCCCCGTCCATGATCTTTAGGCCGGGTTCAACTCCTTCCAAGGATCCTTGACCGCCGGGATCGTATCGAATTCCACATTCGCCGGCTCGGCATCGACCATCTTCACTTCGCGGATATAAATGTTCTGGATCAACTCACGCGTCGCCGGGTCGACCCGGATCGGTCCTCGCGGGCTCGCATCCGTCGTGAAACTGGACAGCGCATGCATCGCCCCCTCCGCATCCGCCTTCCCCTTGG
Source organism: Acetobacteraceae bacterium (assembly GCA_965276815.1). GTDB lineage: Bacteria > Pseudomonadota > Alphaproteobacteria > Acetobacterales > Acetobacteraceae > JAVVHH01. The sequence goes on from CBDIBE010000011.1 coordinate 28,511, forward strand.
TCGCCGCGATCGCCGTGCAGATCGCATGCATCCCGTCCCAGACGCCCACGGCCATGAAGTTAGGCCGCAGCCGGTCCAACCCGTATTTCGCCTTCCACGCCGCAACGAACGACCGATTGGCCGCCCGGTCCCCCGCCATGCTGTATTGGCCCGCCGTAATGACCCCGAGCGCCGTGCTGCCCATGTTCCGCAGCTCTTCTTCCATTACCAGGTCGCCCGGACCGATGAGCTGGATGCCCGCCTCGCGCAGCCCGGCCTCGGCATAGGCCTTCATGAACGCCCCCGCCTGCACCCCGCCGGGATGGAATGCATAGACGACGTCCGGCTTCGTCTCCTTCGCCCGCAGCAGGTATGGCACAAAGTTCGGGTTCTGGATCGGCATGCCCACGGCATCGATCACCTGCCCGCCATGGTCCTTGAACCCCTTGGTAAACGCCGCCTCCGCGTCATGTCCCGGCACGAAATCCGTGACCAGCACATACGCCGTCCGCCATCTCTTGGTCTCCCCCGCCCAAACCCCGAGCGGCAAGTTCACCTGCCACTGCGTAAACCCGCTCCGGATGAAATACGTCGAAAGCCGCGTCGTGTTGGCGCCCGAAGCGTTCATCAGCACGCACGGCACCTTCGCCTGGTTGAGCAGTGGCGCCACCGCATTCGCGTTCGGCGTCCACTGGAACCCGGCGAGATACTGCACCCGGTCCCGCGTCACCAACTCCTGCACCAGCCGCTTGGCCGTGTCCGGGTTCGGGCCGCCATCGTCGCGCAGCACGATCTCCACCGGCACATCCCCGAGCACATCGCGCCCCTCGGTCGCCAAATAAAGCTCGGCCGCCTTCGACATGATATCGCCGGTCTGCGCGAACGAGCCGGACATCGACAAGATCAGCCCGATCTTCACCGGCTCCGCCGCAACCGCCGGTCGCAGCCCCGCCGCCGCCAACAGCCCGAGCGCCCCGCGCCGCGAAACCTGCTGAGTAATCATTCGCCTCTCCTCAAGTGCGCGGGCGCACCGGGATCCCGTCGCTCACCCGGTCATTCGGGTGCAGGATCACCTCGGTCCCCCGATTGATCCCGCCCAGCACCTCGGCCTGCGTCTCGTTGAGATGCCCGAGCTCGACATGCCGCAGCCGCGCCACATGGTCCTCGATCGTATAGACCGCCCACTGTGTCCCGTCGCGGAACAGCGCCCCCATCGGCAGCGTCAGCACCCCATCGCCCTTCCAGATGATAACCTTCCCGTTCACCCGGTAGCCATGCCCAATCGCCCGCCACTTCTCCGGCGGATCGGTGAAGTCCAGCAGCACATGCACCCGCTGCTCCTCGATTCCGAGCGCCGAAATCTTCGTGTAGCTGTACGGCTCGACCAGCCGCACCCGCGCATTCAACGGCGAGCCGCCCCAGCCCTCGACCGTCGCATCCATCCCCGCCCGCACCTTCACCGCGTCTTCCGACAGCATCTCCAGCATGATCTCGATGTTCTTCACATCGCCGACCGAGACGATCTGCTGGCCCACCGGCACCACCCCGGCGCTCTCATGTTGCACGTCGAGCACCCGTCCCGTCACCGGCGCGAGCACGGTCACCGGCGGGCTCGCCGGCGGCGACCCGGTACCGTTCGGGCCCAGCAACTGCGCCTTGGCGGCATCGAGCTCCGCCTGGCGCTGCTCCACCACCTTCTCCGCCACGGTCATCGCCGAGCGCTGCGTGTCCTGCGCCATCAGATACTGGCTCATCGACCGTTGCGCGGTCACGCCCGCCGCCGCCAAGTCCCGATACCGCACCACGTCGCGCTCGGCAAAGTCGAGCTGCGACTTGGCCCGCAGCAGATCCGCCTGCGCCTGCGCGAGCGAACTCTCCGCCGCCTGCAGCTTGGCCGTCAGCTCCGCCTGCGAACGCATGTCGTTGAACTGCGGCGCCGGCGGCTCGATGGTCGCAATCACAGTCTGGTTCGCCACTACCGCGTCGCCTGCCTTCAGGGTGACCCGGCGCAGATACCCCGCCACTGGCGCGCCTACGTCATACTCCTCCTTGACCCGCGTCTTGCCCTCGCTCGACACGGTCACGACCACCGTCGCCGGCTCCGCCGCCGCCGTGTCCACTGGCTGCGCCTCGGGCCCGAACAGCACACCCAGCAGCAGCACCAAGCCGAACAGCCCCGCTAGCAGCAGCACCGTGCGCCCGCGCACCCGCGGCAGCCGCCGCTTGCGCTGCCCGGCCAGTGGCTCGGCCAGACCGCCCGCATTCCGCGGGTCAAGCACAGGCGTGGACTCGATGACCGGAGTGGACACTCTCTACTCCCTGATCTTCAGAATGCCGATGAGATCAAAACGGAACACCCGCCACGCCACGGCGAGACCCGATATTAGCACAGTCAAGGTAATAACCAGAATACCATAGCCGAAGCTCGCCTTGGTCACGAACAGCGGCAGCCGGAACATCTCGTTCGACGTCCCCTCCGTCAGCTTCCACGCCAGCAAATATCCGCCCAGGCACCCCGGCGGCACCGCCGCGATCGTCAGCATCGCCAGCTCGCCCAGCAAGATGTACGACACCTCCATCCGGAAGAAACCCAACATCCGCATCGTCGCCAGTTCGCGCGCCCGCTCCGCCAGCGCGATCCGCGCGCTGTTGTAGACCACCCCGAACACGATCAGCGACGCGAACCCGATGAACATCAGCGTCGTCCGCTTGGTCTGCGCCATGATCCGGTGCATCGCCTCGAGCTGCGCCGTGTGCGAGACCACCCCGGTGATGCTCGGCGTCAGCTTCAGCTCGTCATACAGCGCGTCGTCCTGCGTCGGATCGACCCGCAGATGCACCCCGCTGATCACGTCCCCATCGTCCATGATGTCGTTCAGTCGATCCAAATCCATGTGCACCATGAAGAAGGTCAGCCCGACATGCGCCAGCGCGATCGCGGTCACCGGCAAGCTCACCGTCGGCCGCCGCGACTCCTTGAAATCCAGCTCGACATAATCGCCCGCCGAAACACCCAGCCACGCCGCCAGCGTGCTCGACAGCACCACCCCGGCGCGGGGGATCAGCAGCGGGTCGAGGCTCGCTACGATCGGCCGCGCCAACTCGTTTTCGCCGCCCGGCATGCCGAGCACGGTGATCCGCCGCTCCTTGGTGCCAAACTTGATGTCCGCCATCGTCGCCCGGAACGGCTCCGCCTGCAGCACCCCGGGCGACTCCTCCATCGCGTTCAGCGACGGCAGCCGCCCGCGCGTCTGCGCGAAAGCAACCGTTAAGTCTTGCCGCTCGGAGCTGAAGAAATGTACCGTCACCATGTGCGTGGCCGAATCCAGCACCGCCAGCGGCGCCACCAGCAGCGTGGTTGCCAGCGCGATCCCGGTCACCGTCAGCCCCGACCGCACCGGCCAGCGCAGCAGGTGCCGCAAGATCATCCGCGTCGGCTGATCGCCGAACAGCCGCAACCCCAGCCGCTCGATCAGCGACCGTTTATAGACCGGCGGCGGCGGCGGCCGCATCGCCACCGCCGGCGGCATAAGCACCGCGCGGCGCAGCGACCCGAACCCGCCGATCAGCGCCGCCCCAAGCTGCACCCCCGCCGCCTGCAGGAACACCGAGGGCGTGATCACATACGTCAGCGAGGGGAAATGATAGCTCGCCACATAGATCTGCGTCACCGCATGCCCAAGCCACGCCCCGCCGCCCAAGCCCAGCGCCACCCCCGCCGCGATGATCGTCAGCACCATCTTCGCGTAGTGCGAAGCCACCGCGAAATTCGTGTAGCCGAACGCCTTTAGCACGCCGATATGCGTCCGCTCGGTCTCCACCTGCCGCAGCATCAGCATGTTCAGCAGGAACGCGACCACGCCCAGGAACAGCGGCGCCGACAGCGTGATGCTCGAGCGCAACTGCTCGATATCGCCTTGCAGCGTCGCGTCGCTGACATGGTCTTTGCGCAAATACGCCCCGACCCCGCCATATGGGTCCAGCACGTTATCCACTCGCCGGAGCACTTCCTGCTGGTCGACCCCCGGCACCAGCGTCATCGCCACGTCGTCGAACGCGCCGCGCATGTCGAACGCGGCTTCCAGCACGTCGTGATCCATCCACATCACGCCGAACCGCCGGTCGTCCGGCACCATCGCGCCCGGCACGCCGAAAAAGATATATTCCGGGCTCAGCCCGATGCCGACCACCCGCAATTGCCGCCGGTGCCCCTTGATCGAGGCCCAGAACGTGCTTCCAACGTCGAGCTTGTTTGCGTCGGCAAACGTCTCGCTCAGCACGACCTCGTCGACCGCACCGGGCTGCACCAGCCGCCCGCGCCTGATGTAGATGTCGTTCAGCTCCGCCAGACCTGGCCGCGGCTGCGATACGATCAGCCCGTTCACCGGCTCATCCATGCCGGCAATATCCAGCACCGCGTTGTAGACGATCCGCGGCGTCACCTTCTTGACGCCCGGTATCGCCGCCAGATCCGCCAGCCGCGAGTTCGGCGCCCGCCGCACATTGGCAAACAGATCGGCGAACCGGTTGTGCTCGTAATACGACGTCACCGTCTGCTCGAGCGAGTGCAGGATCCCGAGCTGTGTGACGAAGGCCGCACTGCCCGCCGCCGTGACCAGCAGGATCGCCAGCGCCTGCGCCCGCATCCGCCACAAATCGCGGAACAGCTTGATGTCGAGCGCCGAGAGCAGCCGCCGCTTCACCACGACAGACCCTCCGGCGGCATCCGCCGCTCGTTCTCCGTGACCGCCGCCACCCGCCCGTCGGCGAAGTGCACCACCCGGTCCGCCATGCCGCCGATGACCGCGTTGTGGGTGATCAGCACCGTCGTCGCGCCCAGCGCCTCGCTCGCCCGCGCAATCGCCTCGAGCACCACGATCCCGGTCCGGCTATCCAACGCCCCAGTCGGCTCGTCGCACAACAGCACGTCCGGCCGCTTGGCGATCGCCCGCGCGACGGCGACCCGCTGCTGCTCGCCGCCGGAAAGCTCGGCCGGAAAGTGATTGAGCCGATGCCCTAGCCCCACCAATTCCAGCGCCGCCGCCGGCGTCAGCGGGTTGCGCGCGATCTCGGTCGCGATCGCCACGTTCTCCAGCGCCGTCAGGCTCGGGATCAGGTTGTAGAGCTGGAACACGAACCCCACCGCGCCGCGCCGATACAGCGTCAGTTGCCGTTCCGTGTAGCCGGCCATCTCCTCACCACGGAACAGGATCTGCCCCGCGCTCGGCTGGTCCAATCCGCCCAAGATATTCAGGAACGTGCTCTTGCCGCTGCCCGACGGGCCAAGCAGCACCAGAAACTCCCCCTCCTTCAGGTCGAGATCCACCCCTCGCAGCGCGTGGATCTCGCCCGCTTCGGTCGTGTACGACTTGGTCAACCCCCGCACCATGAACGAAGGCCGCCCCAGCAGCGCGACGCGCGAGCCGATCTCTACCACGGCCGCGCCAGCAGCACCGCACCCGCCGTCGCCGCGGCGCTCCCCGCCACGATCGGCGCCGAAATCCGCTCCCGCAACAGCACTGCGGCCACCGGCAGCACCAACACCGGCTCTAGCGACCCAAGCGTGCTCGCGATCGCCACCCCCGCCTGCTGCACCGCGAACAAGGCGAGCCAAAACCCGCCAAACGTCACCACAGCGACCGAAACCAGGAACAATCCAGCGAACTCCGGCGCAAACACCGGCCGGAATTCTCCGAGTTTCTGCCCAGTCGCTATCCCCAGCAGCACGGCCCCGCCGGTTCCCGCCAGCATGCGCAGCAGCGTCGCCTGCACGCTGCCCTCGCCCACATCCAGCGCCGGCTTGGCGATCACAATCGACACCGCCATGCAAACCACCGCACCCAGCCCGGCGAGCACGCCCTCCCGCTGCGTCGCGCCCCCTTCGCCATCCATGCGCAGCCACATCACCGTGCTGACGCCGGAAATCACCAGCGCGATCCCAACCCAGCCGGCAATCCCCGGCCGCTCCCCTAGCCAAAGCACGGCCAGCAACACGGTCAGCACCTGCCCCAGCGTCAGCAACAGCACGACCGCCGGGGCGCCGAGCCGATTGAGCGCCATGAAGAACAGCGTGTCGCCTACCGCGATCCCCAGCAGTCCGCTCGCCATCAATAGCCAGAATGCCCCGGGCGCGATCGGCTGGGTCGCCACCGGCCAGAACACCAGCGCCAGCATGGCCGCCCCCGCAATCCCCTTCGCGGCAGTCAACGCCACCGGGGCGAGCGCATCGCCGAGCCGGCGGAAGAGGACGGAGCCGATGGCCCAAGATGCGGCCGAGCCAAGCGCGGCGACCGCGCCGATCAGCGCGTCCCCATCCACCGCCCCGGCCACAAATCCTTACCCCGCCTTCGGGCTGGGCGGTGCAGCCGGCAACGCCCCCGCCGGCACGCTCGCCTGCCCCGGCGAATTGCGCAGCACGAGCAGATAGCGCTGCGGGATGAACTGATGCTGCGCCACGAGTTCAAACCCGAAATTCAGCATCTGCGCAATCAGCAGCTCCTTGGCCACGTACGGGCCGTGATACGGCAGCACGCCGTTCGGGACCAACCCGTTATCGGCCAGGAAGAAGGTGCCATCCCGCCCGATCGCGGCCTTGATCGAATTGACGAACTCTTCCCGGTCCGGCTCCGTCGTCATGGCATACACGTTATGATACAGCGAGCACACGAACACCGCGTCCACCTGGTTCTCAGCGCCCGCAAGACCGACCGTGCGCCCATCCGTCTGGATGGTCTGGATGTTCTTCACACCCAGCGCCGTTGCCTCCCGCTCCACCCATTGCAGATGCGGCTCGACCATATCGATCGCGTACACCTTGCCCGTCGGCCCCACCGCGTCGGCAAACCGGAACGAGTAATAGCCCGGACCCGAACCCACATCGGCGATGCGCATGCCCGGCTTCAGGTCGAGGAGTTTCAGCATCACGCTGGTGTGCTCCCACTCCTCGCGGCGCGGGTTCTCGAACAGCATGGTGTCTTCAATCCAGATCTTGCGGTCCTGGCCGTTACGCGTCTCCTCGTCGCCGATATCGTGGATACGATACTTGCGATCCAGGAACTCGCGCAGCAGCTTATAGTTGTCGGCGCTGAATTGATCGAAGAAATACTTCACATATCGGTTCGACAGCATCGACGCCCGCTTCGCGTCATCTGCCGCTATATAATAGTCGAACCATTGCAGCGCCGTATATTCGCTGCCGTAATTCTCGCGCAGTACGATCTCGTCATAGATCTTGCTCGAGGCCTCCGCCTTCGCCTTCGCCTCTTCCGGCGTCTTGGCGTCCAGCGCCTCGTTCAGCAGCGTCGCCGCCTGCCGCCCCTCCGGCGTGATCGCGAACGAGTCGTTGCTGCCCACATGGACCAGCGACATGTTCGAGCTCACCGGCACCTGCACCGTGACCAGCGATTGCGGCGCCGGCGGTTGCGGCGGTGATGGCGGGGTCTGCCCCGTCGCACCCGCACCACCAGGCGGCGGCGCCGGCTGTGCCACGGCCACGCCCGCCACTGCTGCAGTGGAAATCAGGCCTGCGAGAGCAGTCCGGCGGCTGTATCGGCTGGATGAAGTTGGCAAGGCTTCTACTCTCTGCTGGTGGTCGATGCTAACAGGCGCAGTATACTCGCATTTTGCCGGGATTTCGCCCGGCTTGCTCGGCTTACCTCGGCGCGCAATTCGGCGGCATCGGCGGCTCCAGACTGAGCACGCGGCCCTGCATCAAGGTGAACTGCTGGCGCTGTTCCGCCGTGAAGAGCGCCAGCACCTGCCGATCGTCCTCGCTCCGGACGCGGGTCAGCCGGTCGCGATTGTCCGCCGCCGCCTTGCAAGGGTCCTGCCCTGGCGCCGGCGGCTGAAACGAGGCGCGCATTTGCTCGCCGCGCTGCTCGCAAACGGCGCCGATCTGCTGCTGCTGCTGTCCCGAGAGCGCCAGCGTATGGCCCGCAGCCGGATCCGTGACCGCGGAGCAAGGCCCCTGGATCTGCAGCAAGATCTGCTGGAAGCGATTGAGCTGCTCCGGCGTGAGCTCGCGGTTGATCATCAGCCTTGTCTTGCCCATCTGATCGTCCATCGCCGCACGGGCCTGGTCGGGCGGCATGCTGGACAACCGCGGCAGCAATTCCTGCATCTGCGTCAGGAAGTTGCGTGACGCCAGTTGCAGATTTTCCATCTGATGCGGGTTCAGCCCCAGGTCGTGCTGCACCTCGAAGGAGTTGGCGAGCACCTGCAGCGGATCGGCGCCCGGCATGTCCGCTCCGGGCGCCCCACCAAAACCCGGTCCGGGCATCGCATCCGACTGGCGCGGCATCAGCCCACGCGGCGGCGGACCGCCGGGCATGGATTGCTGTGGCACCGGCTGTCCGAACACCGGCGCGCAGGCGAAGCAACCGGTGAGGGCCAAAACGGCCACCCGGTTCAGGCGTAGAATGGAGCGCATCTTACGCCGCCACGAGCGCCTGTTCGGCTCCGAATACATCCGTACCGTGCACCGGATGCAGCGGCCCGTCGCAATACGCGTCCATCGGGAATGGGAAATGGTCGGGATGGAAAAATTGCTGAACAATCTCGTCAGCAAAGAACTTGCCCGTCGGCGTCAGCGAAATGCCCCAACGCGTATCTTCGATCAGCCCGGCCTGCTTGAGCCGGAGGATCTTCTCCGGCCAAACCTGCTCGATCTTCAACCCCGTGCGCGCCTCAAACTCCAGGTGCCGGACCGCCCGGTTCTTCAGCGGCAGGATCATCGCCCAGCGGATCTGATCCTCCGCATTGCGCACCAGCCCGCGATCGCACGGCAGTTTCCCCGCCTCGATCCGCGCGTAATAATCGTTGAAGTCGTCGGTATTCAGCACGAACCGACTGCGCAAGCTGCTGAACGCCGTCAACCCGATCCCGATCTGGTCGAGCAGTCGGCAGCACTGGTTGTGCGCGTAATGCGAGTAGTATTGCGGTCCTTTGGAGAACACGCGCCGCAGCACGTTCTCATGATATCCGTGCCGGTTGAGGATGTCGTGCGCGACCTGCTTCATCATGATCGCGGTCTCGTTGGTGACGACCCGGTCGGGATACTTGTTCAAATACTGTTTGATCGGCCCCTGATAGTCGCCATACGCGTCCACTTTGAGGCGATACAGTTGGATCTCGGTCACCCCCAGCTTGCACGCTTCCTCGATCCCCTCGGCCCAATTCTCCAGATCCTGGCCCGGATAGCCGAAGATGAACTCAATATTCACCTCAAACCCGGCCGCCAGGCTCAGCTCGATCGAGCGCAGTGCCTCCTCCCGGCCGTGGTGCCGGTTCATCAGCCGCAGCACCGTCTCATTGAAGCTTTGGATCCCGATCGTGACCCGGTGCACGCCGTGGTCGCGCATCATCCGCATCCGCTCGGCGCCGTCATCGCCGAGGAAGTTGTTCGGATCGACGTCGTAGCTGAACTGCGAACTCGCGTGCAGGTCCACCCGCTTGTCGAACGACACCAGGAAGCGCTTGAGCTGCGCCGGCGTGAGGAAAGTCGGCGTGCCGCCGCCGACAAGGATCGACCGCGGCTGGATCCGATCCACCCCGAGCCGCCGCAGATAGAGGTCCATCTCAACCTCCATGGCGGCAAGATAGCGGTCTTTCTCCTCGACCAGCTTCGGACCAAGCTTGAGCGGATAGTGACAGAACGTACAGCGCTGGCGGCAGAACGGAATATGCGCATAAACATCCAGCTTGCCGTCCGCCGGCAAGCTGTAATCCGCGAACATCGCGTCTTCATCAATCGGCTGATACATCGTGATCGGCGGATAGTGCACCCCAGACGGGAAAAAATCCGCGCTCTTCACCACCAAACCAAGGTCCCGCAGCTTTCCGAGGTCCTCAAGACGTGACTCGGCATGGGCAACAAGCTCTCTGTCCAGCACGGGCATGATGTGTCTCGTTAAAATTAACGTTCGACGGTTTTTCTCTCAGAATGAACCGGGCTTGTCAATGACTTCCACCCAGAGCAAGAAACATTGCCCGAAAAACGCACCGTTTTGAAACTGAAACCCTTGAAAAGACAAGCAGAATTTTTTACACCGCCGCTACGCAGTTTTCCCTCAGGTTGACGAAAAATTGATCCAGCGACAGGACTCGACCCCAGTCCCCTACTCGGGAACGATTATGCTGCAAGTCAGTAAGTTTCAGCACCGATCGGCCAACCGCCTCCACCGCCGCCGCTCTATCGTCACCGGCGCCGCTACTGGAATGGCCGCCATTGGGCTTACCGCTACTACTGAGCCAACATCGGAGAGTGGGCTCACCAGCCCGCTTCCCGCCTCCGCTCACCCAAACCGATCAGTAGACCCGAGGCGGCGGAGCCGGGGGCGGCGGTGGCATGAACCCAGGACCCGGCGCACCGGGCGGCGGCGGCGGCACGCAACCGGCCAAAGTGACCGCAAGCGCGAGGCACACCACGATCCAACGTCCCGGCGCCATCAGCCCCTGTCCCCTGTCGTCGCCCATTGCGGTGGCGTCGCGCGCCACAGAATACTAGCGTGCCACAGATAAGCGTAAATCATGTCGCTCGGCCACCGCCGAAAGTCGGTGGACAAAATCCGCAACGCCTCCATCGGCCGCCGATTGCGCAGGATCTGCAGTTCATGGCGCACGCAGGCGAGCGCCAACCGCCGCCGCACGTGACACAATCCGCCGCTGCGCGCCGAACTGCAGGCAAGCCGCAGATACGCCGCCCCCACAGGTCGCAACGTTCCTCCATTATCCGCCAGGCAGCTCGCGGTAAGCTGGCGCACTTCTTCGACCGCCGCCGGGTCGAGCGCCCCGAACGCCCGCCGCCAATCGCCGAGCCGCGTCATCTGCCCGAGCGGGTCCCGCCCCTGGCTCCGCCGCAGCCGGTAGGCGACCACGGCAAGCGCAGCCAGCCGCGCCTGCCGGAACGGCTTGACCACCGTCTGCTGCGCAGCGTGCCGCCGGTAAAGCAGCAGCGCCTGCGGCAGATTGTCGAATTGCGCGTGCGGCGCAATCCGTAGCCAAAGATCATAATCTTCCGCGCCGTCGAACAGCTTGCGATAGCCGCCGGCATCCAGCACCGTCTGCCGCCGCATCATCACGGTCGGATGGATCAGCGGCGAGCTCGTCTCCAGCGCAGCCCGCACCCGGCCAGCCCCGACCGGCACGCGCAGCCGCCCACACAGCCGGCTGTCGGCGTTCACCACCACCGCCTGCGATCCGAGCACGCCGATCTTTGGATTGGTGTCCAGAAAGTGCGCCTGCATCGCCAGCCGCCCCGGCAGGCACATATCGTCCGCATCCATGCGAGCGACGTACCGCCCGCGCGCCATCGCCAGAGCCTGGTTCAGCGCGTCCGAGATCCCCCGCCCCTGCGCCCGGCAGATGCGCATCGGCCGATGCTGCGCCGCAAAACTCCCCAGGATCGCCCAGGAATCGTCGCCCGAGCCATCCTCCACGCAGATCAATTCGAAACGGATTCCGGTTTGGCTCAAAACGCTTTCCAGGGCCGCCGCCAGGAAGCGTGCGCCATTGCGGACCGGCATCAACACCGACACGTCCGGCGCGAGGCTCCAAGTTCCGTCCAATCCGTCCCCTGGCCCGAGGATCGGAGCAGGTGCGCACAGCCCTGGCATCGGCTCCGTGTCCATCTCCCTCTCCTCCGGCATCACCCGGAATGATCCCAGCTTGCCCCGACCTATCCGACGCCTGCCCCAGCCGGAACGAGATTGGCGCATTCTCGAGTGCAGGGATATGGCGGGCTTGCGGGGCATGATGGGTCGAACAGAGGCATTGCCCAACCCCCGACTCGAAAACAACGATATGCTGCAGATTTCGACCGGTATGGCAAAATCTGTGTCCGATTCGGCACAGATTACGCCGCAATCCGTCCGATAGCGGTCACACTGCGCAATAAAAGTTGTGAAAACCGGTTGTTCGGCGGCGGCTCACATCGCGCCGTATTCAGGCTTGAACATGCCCAATACCGAAAGGACCACCCCAAGGACCCCAAGCCCCATCGCAACCAGGATCAGCGGCCGGGAACGTGTGATGGCCGACGCGGTCGCCAGCACGATCCCGAGTTCCATCGCCGCCGAGCCGTTGTGATAGGCGTGCGTCTCCTCGAGCGCGTGATCGCGCTCCACCTCAAAGTCGCGGGCTCGCCGGGCGATCGCGTCCTTCCCGTCCTTCGGGTCGGAATCGTAAGTCTTTTCGTCGGCCTGCAGCGCCGCGATCACTTTGTCCCGCCGTGCCAGCGCCGCCGCGTCGGTCGCCGGCGGGTCGATCGTGGCGACCACCTCCGCCAGATCCCGCGCCACCGTGCTGCGGATCGACTTCGCTTGATACTGCGCCCAGGCGTCGGCCGTATCGATCGCGAGTTGCTGCACCTTGATCTCGGCGTGCTTGGCCCCCTGCTCAGACAATGCCAACCCGGCGGCAAGAAACGCCACCAGCAGCGCCGACCACTGCGCCGGATTGGGACCATGGCTCTCCGGCGCCGGGTGCGCCGGCTGCTCCGCGTGCTCCTCAGGCGCATGGGCGTGCGCCATGTGCTCGGCGTGCTCGTGGTGCTCCAGCGTTCTCAAAGCCGTGGTCATCCGAGTCCCTTCCAATTGCCGGGCCGCACAGGGCTGCGCCGGCAGCACGACAATGCTATAATGCCCGAAATGTTGCTGCTTGGCACGCCCGAATTCCTCCGTGCCGGGTCTACTTGTCGTTGGCCGTGAGATTGTAAGTGTGGATCACGTATTTCAGCGTCGTGCCATAATTAGGATCAGTCGCATAAACCCCGGTCAGCGCGTCAGCAAATGCGTCCGGATCGTCTTTGAACTCCATCGCCTTCTTATAGGGCGCACCGGTGGCCAGCAGCCTGCCATGCGCGTCGAACGCGTCCGCCAGCGAATCGAACTTGCGGAACGGCTGTTGCAACGTCTCGCTCTGCCCGTCGATAACCTCGCGGGTCATGCTCTCGACCGAGGGCTCGCCGGCCCGCGCCTTGATGCCGAACGGGTTGTTGCTGTCCGGCGGCATCGCCGCGCCCCACGCACTCTCGACCGCCCACTGCGCCATGGTAATCGAAGCCGGTATGCTCCATTTCAGCTTCGACTGCACCGCCGCATCCACCACCTCGGGTGGCACCTTGCCGAACCGCCCCATCGCCCCCGGCTTGGGCGGCTCGATCAAGGGACGCGCCGCCAGGTCGTAATACGTCCGGCTGTTGGGCTCGACCACGCCGGTCGGCGGGATCATCTTCTCCACCACCGCCTGGTAGGCCTCGATCGCCAGCACAGTCCCGATATCGGCCACACCCGTCACCGGGACCGGCGAGTGCGGTTGCGGCAACCGCTCGTTCAGCAGCGACTGGATGACGAATACGTCTTTGGGGGAATTCGCGCCCTCGCGCCCGACGCTGTCGAAGATCGGCGGCGCGATCCGGCCCATCTCGTCGGTGCTCAGAATGACTTGCGAAGGCACCAGCGCCACGACTGTGTTCCGAACAAAAAACCCGTCCAAACAACGCATACCCGGGCACTTGCCCACATACGGCCAAGTGGGCCAGATTGCAACCGAGCCCTAGATTGCTCAATATGGTCCGCTGTGGTACCGAATATGCGGAGCATTCCGCCGCTCCGGAGCGGGCGATGAGCAACAATCCGTTCGCCGAGCCAGACGACGACCGCACCGTGTTCCGGCCCATGCCGGGTGGCGCGCGCGCGGCGGCGGCCCGCCCTGTACCCCCCGAGACCGCCCCGCCCCCGGCCGTTCCGCCAGGCGCCGACCTCGCCGCCTCTGCCGGCGCATTCAGCGCCCCCCTTGTCGCCGCCGCCGCACCCCTCCTGCAGTTGCTCGCCCGCCTGCGCGAAAGCGCCACCCCACCCGACCAGGGCGACATGCGCGAACGCACCGTCCGCGAGATACGCGAGTTCGAGCGCCGCGCCCGAGACGCCGGCGTCCCGATGGAGCAGGTCCGCCCCGCCCATTACGCGCTCTGCGTCAGCCTCGACGACGTCGTGCTCAACACGCCCTGGGGCGCGCATGGCACGTGGAAGCAGCGCACGCTCGCCGCGACCTTCCACCAAGACACCAGCGGCGGCGACGGCTTCTTCGATCAGCTCCGGCTCACCCGCGCCGACCCGGCCAAGCACCTCCCGCTGCTCGAACTCCTGTATCTCTGCATGTCGCTCGGCTTCATGGGCCGCTTCCGCGAGGCGCCGGATGGGCAAGAGCGGATGGACCGCATCCGCGAGCAGACTTTCGCGATGATTTCCGGCCAACTCCCGCCCAACCCGGAAAATCTCGCCGAGCACTGGGAGGGCGTCGACGCGTCCTTCCGGCCGAAGCGGACGCGTTTTCCGGTCTGGGTCGGCCTGTGCTTCGCTCTGGCCGCCGCCGCCGGGGGCTTCGTCTGGGTGCTGAACGGCCTCAACGCCGAGTCCGACGGCATTCTCGAGGCCGCCGTCGCCGCCCCGCCCGCCACCATGCCAACCATCGCCCGGCCGGCCTTCGTCAAGCCGCCCCCGCCGCCGCCAGAACCGCCGCCGCCGGGTCCCGCCGACCAAATCCGCAGCGCGCTTGCCACCGAGATCGGCCGCCATGAGCTCAACGTGATCGCGACCCCGTCGGCCACCATCCTGCGCATTCCCGCGACCACTCTGTTCCCGAGCTCGAATGCCACGCTCGCGGCCGCGGCGCCGCAATTGCTCGATCGGATCGCCACCGTCCTGAAAACCGAGCCCGGCCCGGTGCGCATCGTCGGCTACACCGACAACCAGCGGATCCATACCGTCGTCTTCCCCTCCAATTTCGCGCTCTCCAATGCCCGCGCCCAAGCCGTGCGCACCGCGCTCGCCAAGCCGCTCGGCGAGCCGGCCCGGCTGAGCGCCGAGGGCCGCGCCGACGCCGACCCGGTCGCCCCCAACGCGACCGCCGAGGGTCGCGAACAAAACCGGCGCATCGACATCATCCTCCAACGCGGCCGCTAGATTAACTTATGGCCACTTCGGCGCTTCGTTGGTTCATCAGCTTCATCGGCATCCAGCTGCTTTGCGGAATCGTCTGGTTCGTCGGCCCGATCTGGCCGCCGCTCGACGACTGGCTGCCGCGCGCCGCCATCATTGCCGCCCTTGCCGTCGCCTGGGCCATCGGCAACCTGGTGCTCGATCTGCGGCGCCTCAGCCGCGAGAAGGCGCTCGCCGCCGGCGTCGTGGGCGGCCAAGCCGAAGCCGCCGAGGCCCGCGCGCTGCACGAGAAGCTCGCCACCGCGATGGCCCTGCTGCGCAAGGCCAAAGGCAAGCGCGGCGCCCTCTATGAGCAGCCCTGGTACGTCATCATCGGCCCGCCCGGCGCCGGTAAAACCACGGCCTTGATGAACGCCGGCCTAGAATTCCCGCTCGCCGAGCAGATCGGCAAGGGCCCGCTCGACGGCGTCGGTGGCACGCGCTTGTGTGAGTGGTGGTTCACCGAGCACGCCGTCCTGATCGACACCGCCGGCCGCTACACCACCCAGGATTCCGACGCCGCCGTGGATAAGGCCGGCTGGGATACCTTCCTCGGCCTGCTCAAACGCACGCGCCCGAAACAGCCGCTCAACGGCGTGCTCGTCGCCATCGCGCTCACCGATGTCGTTGCCGACCCGCGCGCCGGCGGTCCGCCCGACCGCCTGGCCCACGCCCGCGCCATCCGCCGCCGCATCGCCGAGCTGCAAGACCGGCTCGGCGTCCGCATCCCAGTCTACGCCGTGTTCACCAAGGTGGACCTGCTGTCCGGCTTCATGGAGTTCTTCGGCGACCTCGACCGCGAGCAGCGCGAGCAGGTCTGGGGCGTGACCTTCCCCTTCGACGCCAAGGGTGCCAGCAACGTCCTCGCGTCCTTCGCCGCCGAGTTCAAACGCCTCGCCGCTACCCTCGAGCGCCGCATGTTCTCGCGGCTGCAGAGCGAACCCAGCCCCGAGCGCCGCGCCCTCGTCAGCGCCTTCCCCGGCCAATTCGCGACCGTCGGCGCGCCGATGACCGAGTTCCTCAACGAGGCCTTCGCACCGCGCCCGAGCGAGCCCGCCGCGCTGCTCCGCGGCGTCTACCTCACCTCCGCCACCCAAGAGGGCGCGCCGATCGACCGGCTAACCGCGGCCATCGCCCGCGCCTTCGGCCTCGACCATCGCCAAGCCCCCCGGCTGCGCCCGGAGGCCGGCCGCACCTTCTTCCTGACCAAGCAGCTCCGCGAGGTCGTGTTCCGCGAAGCCATGCTGGTCTCGAACCGGCCCGGCGCGCGCCGCCGGGTCATGCTGGCGCGCGCCACCGGCTTCGCCCTGTGCCTGCTGCTGGTCGCGGCGGCAGGCGCGCTGCTGTGGCGCGAACGCTCGTCCGCCCAAGCCAATATCGACAGCGCGCAGACCGCTCTCGCCGCCTACGGGCAGGAAGCCACCGGCCTGCCGCTCGACCCGGTGGAGGACGCCGACCTCGCCCGGCTCGTCCCGCTGCTCGACCGCGCCCGCGGACTGCCCTTCGGCTATGACATTAACCCTGTCGCCACCACTGGCGAACTCGGCCTCTCGCAGGAAGGCAAGCTCGGCGAGGCCGCCCGCGAACTCTATCGGCACGCCCTCGAATACGCGCTGTTCCCCCGCCTGGTCTGGCGTGTCGAGGCGCAGCTGCGCGGCAACCTGACCCAGCCCGATTTCGAATACGAAGCGACCCGCGTCTACCTCATGCTGGGCGGCGCCGGCCCGCTGGACCGCGCGCTGGTGCGCGACTGGATGACGCTCGACTGGGAGGAGACCTACCCCGGCGCCTCCAACGCCGCGCTCCGCACCAGCCTGTCGCACCATCTCGATGCGCTGCTGGACAATCCCCTGCCCTCCGTCACGCTCAACGGCGACCTGGTCGCCGCCGCCCGCGCCACCTTCAACCGCGTCACCCTGGCGCAGCGCGTCTACTCGCGCATCAAGCCCTCCGCCGACGCGTCCCGCCTGCCGCCCTGGCGCCCCAGCGACGCCCTCGGCGCCGCCGGCGTCCGCGTGTTCATCCGCTCCTCCGGCAAGCCGCTGACCGACGGCATCCCCGGCTTCTTCACCGTGGACGGATTCTATAAGGTGCTGTTGCCCTCGCTCGGCCGCGCGCTGCAGGACGTGGCGGCCGAAAGCTGGGTCACCGGCGAGAAAACCGACCTCGGCCCCGACACCCCGGCGATGCGCTCGGCCGAGCAGGACGTCGTGACCCTCTACACCGCCGACTACGCCCAAGCCTGGGACGCCATGCTGGCCGACATCGACGTCGCCCCGATCCGCAGCATCCCGCAGGCGGCGCAAGACCTCTACATCCTCGCCTCGCCGGATTCGCCGATGCGCGCCCTGATCGCCGCGATCGCCCACCAGGTCGGCCTCGCCGCCGCCGCGCCGCCGCCATCGGCCGCCGCCGCCTCCAACGATCCGGAGCGCAACCGCCTCAACGCCCTCTACGGCAGGGCGGCAGGCGGGCAAGCGCCCGTGGCGCCCGGCCACGAGATCGACGATCGTTACCAGCCGTTGCGCAATCTGCTGCAGCCGGGCGTGCTCGATCAGACGCTGAAGCCGCTCACCGATCTGCAGCAGCAACTCGCAAAAATGGCCGCCTCCGCCAACCATGCCGGGGCCACGCCCGACGCGGGCAGCGCCGACCCGGTCGTCGCGTTGCGCACCGAGGCGTTGCGCCAGCCACAGCCCTTGCAGCGCTGGCTCAACTCGATCGCCGCCAGCGGCCTGGCGCTGCGCGGCGGCGGCGCCAAGGACCAGATCATCGCTGCCTTCAAGGCCGGCGGCGGCCCGGGTGCGCTCTGCCCGGTGGTCGTCAACAACAAATACCCGTTCACCCCAGGCGCCACCAACGAGGCCACGCTCGACGAATTCGGCAAGCTGTTCGCCCCCGGCGGCGTGCTCGACGCCTTCTTCAACACCCAGCTCAAACCCTACGTGGACACCAACGTCCGGCCCTGGAAACCGCAGCCGGTCGAGGGCGTGAGCCCGCCCGTGACCGCCGCCGATCTCCAGCAATTTCAGCGCGCCGCCGCCATCCGCGACCTGTTCTTTGCCCAAGGAAGCACACAGGGTGGCACCACGACGCCGAAAGTGCGCTTCGACCTGACGCCGCTCGGCGTTGATCCGGGAGCGACTTCCATGTTGCTCGACTTGGGCTCCGCCACCCTCAACTTCTCCGGTGGTCCGCCGCGCCCCGCGCAAATCACCTGGCCGCCACCGCAACCCGGCCCGGTGAAGCTGACCTGGCAACCGCCCGCGCCCGGCAGCCCGGGGTTGCAGGAACAAGGCGCCTGGGCACTGTTCCGTTTGTTCGCCCGCGGCACGTTCAAGCCCGCCGGAGGCGACCGTACGACGCTCACGCTGAAGGACGGCGATCGAAGCGCCGTGCTCGAGCTGCGCACGGCTGCCAACCCGTTCGCCTCCGCCTTGCTGCAAGAATTCCGCTGCCCATCAGTCCAGTAAAAAGTTCCGCTGGACACGCCGACGTGTTTGCGGAACATTAAATTCGCGATTTTTCAACCGAGGTGGGCGGATGGCGGGGCGCGCGCATGCTGACGTTGCCTTCTCGCGGCCGCTGCTAGGCTGATATGGCGCCGCTCGACGCCATTGGGCTGCCGCCGGTCACGGCCGAATCGCCTGCGGGCGAAAATCTGGAGCTCGACGCCCAGTTCGGCGAGCTCGAGCGTGCCGCGCAGGGCAAGCCAGAAGTCCAATATGGCAGCACGATCGAAGCAGCGGTCCCGCCCGACTGGAAAGAAACGATCGCGATCGCCGAAGCGCTCAACCAGCGCACACACGATCTGCGGATATTAGTGCATCTCGCCATCGCCCGCCTCAACATGCAGGGCATCCCGGAGTTCGCCGCCGCCGTCCGCCTGATCCGTCAGCAGCTTGAGGATTGCTGGGCCGAAGTCCATCCGCAACTCGACCCGGAAGACGACAACGACCCCCTGCTGCGCTCCAACGCCGTCTTCCGGCTGCGAGACCCAGCCCGCGTGCAGCGGCCGCTGCGCGATACGCCGCTCGCCACCGCCAAGCTGATCGGCCCGGTGACCTGGCGTGACATCGCCGTGCTCAACGGCTCGATGGAGGCGGAGCCTGGGCGCGAGAAAAAGTCCGAGTCCGAGGTCGTCGGCATCTTCTCCGCAACCGATCAGGCTCGGCTCGAAGCCGTTCGCGACGGCGTGGACAGCCTGCTGACCGACGTCGTCGCCATTTCCGCCGCGTTCGACCACAACGCCTCGGTCGGCAGCGGGCCGAATTACGAGGATTTGATCAAGCTGCTACGCGACATCCAACGCGAATTGCGTCGCTTCGAGCAGGCGGCGACACCGGCCGAAGGCGACGCCGCCGCCGCCGATGCCGGTGATGAGCCCGCGCAATCGGCGCGCGCGAGCGGCCCGGGGCGCAGCTTTGCCAGCATCCAAGCGATCACTGCGCTGACCAAGCGCGAGGACGCACTGCATGCGCTGCAGCTCGCCGCCTCCTATTTTCGCACCCAGGAGCCATCCAGCCCCCTGCCCCTGCTGATCGATCGCGCATCGCGCTTGGCCGGGATGGAGTTCATGGACATCCTGCGCGACCTCGCACCCGACGGGCTCAGCCAGGCACAGACCATCGCGGGTACGACAACAGAGTGACGAGATCGTTGCGATCGTATAGGATAGCGCCGTGGGCAGGCCCGGCCACAGAGAAGGAAGGATTTGGTCTTGGCTAAAGCGAGCAGTCAGAAGTTCATCAGCCGCAACCGGGCTCCTCGGGTGCAGATCGAATACGAGGTCGAGACGTACGGCTCGGAGAAGAAGATCCAGTTGCCGTTCGTCGTCGGCGTCATGTCCGACCTGTCCGGCAAACCGAGCGAAGCCCTGCCCGCAGTGGCCGACCGCAAGATGCTTGAAGTCGACATTGATAATTTCGACGACCGCATGAAGTCGATCAAGCCCCGCGTCGCCTTCATGGTGCCCAACACGCTGACCGGCGAAGGCAACGTCGCGGTCGACATCACCTTCGAAAGCATGGACGATTTCTCGCCGGGCGCGGTGGCCAAGAAGGTCGACAGCTTGGCCAAGCTGCTCGAAGCGCGGACGCAGCTCTCCAACCTCCTGACCTATATGGATGGCAAAAGCGGTGCGGAATCGCTGATCGCCAAGGTGCTGCAGGATCCGGCCTTGCTGAGCACGCTGGCCACCGCGCCAGCACCATCAGCCGCCGGCACCGGAAAGGAGGAGTAAGCGATGTCTGCATCCCAGCTCAATCAGACCGAAGCCGGCGCGACGACGACGGAAGGGCAGAGCGAGTTCGCCTCCCTTTTGACCCGCGAGTTCAAGCCGAAGAGCGACAAGGCGCGCGAAGCCGTCGAGGGCGCCGTCCAGACGCTGGCCCGGCAGGCGCTCGCCAACACCGGGCTGATCTCCGACGACTCGATCCGCTCGATCGAATCGATCATCGCCGCGATCGATGCCAAGCTCACCGAGCAGATCAACCTGATCATCCACCACGCCGAGTTCCAAGCCCTTGAAAGCGCCTGGCGCGGCCTGCACCACCTCGTCACCAACACCGAAACGGACGAGACGCTCAAGATCAAGGTCTTCAACATCTCCAAGAAAGAAGTGGGACGGACGCTCAAGAAGTTCCGGGGCACCGCTTGGGACCAGAGCCCGATTTTCAAGAAGGTCTACGAGGAAGAATACGGTCAGTTCGGCGGCGAGCCGTTCGGCCTGTTGGTCGGTGACTATTATTTCGACCACAGCCCGCAAGACACGCAGTTGCTCGCCGATCTGGGGCAGGTCGCCGCCGCCGCCCACGCCCCGTTCATCGGCGCCGCCGCGCCGACCGTCATGCAGATGGAGAGTTGGAGCGAGCTCGCCAATCCGCGTGACCTGACCAAGATCTTCCAGACGCCGGAATACGCCGCCTGGCGCTCGCTGCGCGAGAGTGAGGACTCGCGTTACATCGGCCTGGCCATGCCGCGCTTCCTGGCCCGCCTGCCCTACGGCGCCAAGACCGAACCGGTCGACGAGTTCAACTTCGAGGAAGACACCAGCGGCGGCGACAGCGAGAACTACACTTGGTGCAATTCCGCCTACGCGATGGCCACCAACATCACCCGCGCCTTCAAGGTCTACGGCTGGTGCTCGCACATCCGCGGCATCGAGAGCGGCGGCGCGGTCGAGGGCCTGCCCTCGCACACCTTCCCTGACGATGACGGCGGCATCGCCCAGAAATGCCCAACCGAGATCGCCATCAGCGACCGGCGCGAGGCCGAGTTGGCCAAGAACGGCTTCATGCCGCTCATCTTCAAGAAAAACTCCGACTTCGCCGCCTTCATCGGCGCGCAATCCCTCCAAAAGCCCCAGGAATATCTCGACCCGGCGGCGACCGCGAACGCCAACCTCTCGGCCCGCCTGCCCTACCTCTTCGCCACCTGCCGCTTCGCGCACTATTTGAAGTGCATGGTTCGCGACAAGATCGGCGCCACCAGGACTAAGGGACAGCTGCAGACCTGGTTACAAGACTGGCTCAACTACTACGTTGACGGATCTCCGGAAACCAGCAGCGAAGAGTGGAAAGCTTCCCATCCGCTTGCAGAAGCCATGGTCGAAATCGAGGAAGACGAGGAGAACCCCGGATTCTACCGATCCAAGATGTACCTCAAGCCGCATTACCAGCTCGAGGGCCTCTCCATTTCGCTTCGCCTCGTCTCCAAGATGCCTAACAACTAATCAACTAATCAACCAAGGAGAGTGCCATGGCTGTCGACGGTTATATGTATTTTCTCCCGTATACGGGCGCCTACCTGAAGTCCGAATCCACGGTCGATCTCTCCAAGCAGGGGACCGACCCGCTCGCCAAGCAGTTCAAGTTCTCCGACTACGCCGGCAGTGCGACGAATGCCATGGACCCGAATAAAGGCCTGTTCGAAATCGAGGACTTCAGCTTCGATATCGAGCAGACCCTCAACATCGGAAGCCAGAGCACCGGCGCTGGCGCCGGCAAGGTCACCTTCAACCCGTTCTCGATCACCCGCAAGATCGACAAGTCATCGCCGGTCTTCTTCCAGATGGCCTGCTCGGGAACCGCGTTCAAACAAGTTGTCCTCGGCCTGCGCAAATCGTCCGGCGGCGACACGGCCGGCAAGACCTACCTGGTGTTCAACTTCAAGCTCGTCGCCGTGAAGACCATCAGCTGGTCCTATGACGACGAGTCCCCCAAGGAGACCGTCACTTTCGAATATGGCGGACTCCAGGTTCACTACACCCCGCAGAAGCCAGGCGGCGACATGGACGCCATCGTCCCCGGCGGCTGGAACCGAGTTCGCAACGTCTCCGACGTCGATCCGACCGCGCTGATCAATTAGCCGAGTAGAGCACGTTGGACGCTGCACGCGAGCTATTGCGAGAGGGCAACGTCCAACGCGCCCTGGACCAACTCAAGCAGGACGTACGCAAGGCGCCGCGCGACCCGCGCCTGCGTACGTTCCTTTTCCAGATGTTCTGCATCACCGGCGAGTGGGACCGCGCGCTCACCCAGCTCAAAGTCGTCCACGAACTCGACCCCACGGCCGAGGCCATGGCGACCACTTATCAATCGGCGATACGCTGCGAAATCCTCCGCGAGAAGATCTTCCGCGGCGAACGCTCCCCCACCGTGTTCGGGGATCCCGGCGATTGGGTGCCGTTGCTGATCGAGGCGACCAAGCTGCTCGCCACCGGCCAGGCCGCCGACGCGGCCAAGCTTCGCGATGCCGCCTTCGAAGCCGCGCCCACTGCCGAATGCGTCGTCAACGGCACGGCTTGCGAGTGGGTCGCCGACGCCGACCCGCGCCTTGGCCCCATAATCGAAGCGGTGGTCGAGGGCCGCTATATGTGGATCCCGCTGCATCGCGTGAAATGGCTCGCCGTTGAGGCTCCGGCCGATCTGCGCGATCAAGTCTGGATGCCCGCCCGCTTCACCTGGACCAATGAAGGCGAAGCCGTCGCCCTCATCCCCACCCGCTACCCCGGCTCCGCCGCTTCGTCCGACCCGGCCATCCAGCTCGCGCGCAAGACCGATTGGGACGAGTGCCATGAGGACTGGGCGCTGCCGATCGGCCAACGCGTGCTCGTCACCAATACCGACGAGATCGCCCTGATGGACATCCGCAAGCTCTCCTTCGTCCAAGAACCCGCGCCAGCGCCGGCCACCGCCGGCGCCACCTAGACCATGTCCGGGCTGAAAGGCCGTGAGAGGCTGCAGCCGTCGCTGCTCGATCGCTTGACGGACAATAACCGCTCCGCCAAGCGCGATGCACCAGACGAGCAAGTGCTGACTTTGCCACAACTGCGGCTGGCGGTGCTGCGCGATCTCGCCTCCCTGCTCAACACCTCCAATCTCGAGACGATCAGCGACATGTCGGGGGCGCCGCTCGCGGCGAAATCGACCGTCAATTACGGCATTCCCGGTTTCGCCGGCTTGCTGGAAAACACGCACCGTGTCGAAGCCCTGGAAGAACAGCTCGCGACCGCCATCCGCGCCTTCGAACCGCGCATCCGCAGCGAAAGCCTCAAGGTCCGCAGCCGCGGCACATCAGAGGATCCTGGCATGCACGCTCTGGTCTTCATCATCGAGGGTGAGCTCTGGGCCCAGCCCGTGCCGCAGCAGCTCTTCCTCGAAACCAAGATCGAGGTCGAAAGCCGCACTGCCGCGATCAGCGAAACCAAGAGCACCGAGTAATGGACCCGCGGCTGCTGCGTCATTACGAAGCCGAGCTGCAGTTCATGCGCGACATGGGCCAGGAGTTCGCCGCCGAGTTCCCAAAGATCGCGTCCCGCCTCGAGCTCGGCAATACCGAGATCGCCGACCCCTATGTCGAGCGCCTGATGGAGGGCTTCGCCTTCCTGACCGCGCGCATCCAGCTCAAGATGGAGTCGGAGTTCCCGACCTTCACGCAGTCGCTGCTGCAGATGGTCTACCCGCACTACCTCGCCCCGACGCCCTCCATGGCGATCGTCAAGGTGACGCCCAGCCCAGAGCTGAAGGACAAGATCAACGGCATCGTCCTGCCCGCCGGGACCGAACTGCGCAGCCTGCTCGGGACCGAGGACCAGACCAACTGCGTCTTCCGCACGGCGCACGAGCTGAACCTGCTGCCGATCGAGCTCGCGGAGGCCGAATACATCGGCGCGCAGGCGGGCGTCGCCGCGCTGAACCTGCCGGACCCCGGCAACGCCAAGGCCGCCATCCGGCTGCGCCTCAAGACGATGGGCGGCATGCCCGTCAGCAAACTCTCGCTGGAGCGGCTGAGCTTCTATCTCGGCGGTCCCGAAGGCCCGCGCATGCGGCTCTACGAGCAGCTTTCCGCCCAAGTCACCGCGATCGTCGCCCGCCCCGGCACCCGGCCGCTGCCCTGGCAGGAGCGCTTACCGGTCTCATCGCTGCAGCCCGCCGGGTTCTCCGAGGCGGAGGCGCTGCTGCCAAAGGCGCCCGTCTCCTTCGACGGCTACCGCCTGCTACAGGAATACTACGCGCTGCCCGAGCGCTTCCTGTTCTTCACCCTCGCCGGGCTCGACCGTGCCGCGATCCGCTGCACCTCGCCGGACCTGGAGATCATCATCCTGCTCGACCGCGCCGAGCCGGCGTTGGCCGCTTTCGGCCCCGAGCACATGCAGCTCAACTGCACCCCGGCCGCCAATCTGTTCCCCAAGCGCAGCGACCGCATCAACATCACCGCCCGTGACGCCGAACAGATGATCGTGCCGGACCGGATGCGGCCACTCGATTACGAGGTGTTCTCGGTCGGGTCCGTCGAGGGCTTCCCAGCCGATGGCGGCCCGAGCCAGCCCTTCATGCCCTTCTACGCCGCCAACGATCTCAGCCGGAACCCAGGCCACCGCAGCTACTACACGCTCCGCCGCGAGCCGCATCAGCTCTCGTCACGCGCCCGCATCCGCGGTCCGCGCTCGAGCTATCTCGGCCACGACGTCTTCATCTCCCTCGTCGACGCCGACAACGTCCCGGTGTCAGACGATCTCCGCCAGCTCGGCCTCGACCTGATGTGCACCAATCGCGACCTGCCGATCTCGATGCCGGTCGGCAAGAAAAACACCGATTTTACCGTCGTGGTGAACGCGCCCATCGCCTCGATCCGCTGCCTCGCCGGCCCCACGAACCCGCGCCCCTGCCGCGGCGACGGCGAATACGCCTGGCGCTTCATTTCGCATCTCGGCCTCAACTATCTGAGCCTCACCGATACCGACCGTGCCCACGGCGCCGCCGCGCTGCGCGAGCTGCTGCGCCTCTACATCCCGCAGAACGCCTCGGTCTCCGCGCGCCAGCTCGAGGGCGTGCTCTCCGTCGAAACCGCCCCGATCGTGCGCCGCATCCCCGGGGCCGGGCCGGTCTGCGCCGGGCGCGGCCTGCAAGTCACGCTTACCATCGACGATTCCGCATTCGGCGGCACCGGCGGCATCCTGCTCGCCGCCGTACTCGACCGCTTCTTCGCCAAATACGTCTCCATCAACGCCTTCACCGAGACGGTGATGCGCAGCCCCGACCGCGGCCAAGTCATGCGCTGGCCCATGCGTCTCGGCAGCCGCCCCGTCCTATGACGCATGTTCCTTTGCACCCGACAGACAAGCCCTATCTTGGGCTCAAGGAGGGGTAGGGCATGGGCGATCTCTATGAAGCGGACGTGTTCGAGTGGTCGCAGCAGCAAGCGGCGCTCCTGCGCAGGCACGCGGTCGGCGAGAAGCTGAACGAGCGGCCCGACTGGGGCAACATCATCGAGGAAATCGAGAGCGTGGGGCGCAGCGAAGTCCGGGCCATCGAGGCATGGCTTTTCCAGGCGTTCGTGCATGACTTGAAAGCCGAGGGCTGGCCGCTATCCCAGGACGAGCCGCACTGGCGCGCGGAGGCGCGTGGCTTCCGGGCACAGGCGCGCCGCAACTATCGGCCCTCCATGCGGCAGCAGATCGACATCGCCGGCCTCTACAACGACGCGCTGCGGGCGATGCCGGACACGCTCGACAGCCAGCCTCCCCTCCCGGTGTCCCCCACTTGCCCCGTCCCGCTCGAAGAGCTGCTGGGCGCTGGCGCGAGCCCGCCATGTCCCTAACCTTCCCGGAACTCGAACCCCCCGATACCCCGCCGGCATCCCAACCGCGCCGCACCACAGCGCCTTTCGTCGCCCGCCTCGCCGCCGCCCCGCACAAATTCGAGTTCTACCAAGTCATGCGCCTGCTCGAGGCGCTGCACCCCGGCCGTCCCCGCTTCGGCCGCAGCGTCCGCCCCAAGGACGACCTGCTGCGCCTCGCGCAAGAACCCTCCGTCACCCACGCCCCCGCCTCGCTCGCCGGCTACGAACCCGGCGAAGATGACCGCCCCGACCGCCTGCTCGTCCACTTCTTCGGCCTGTTCGGCCCCGACGGCCCGCTCCCGCTGCATCTGACCGAACACGCCCGCGACCGTCAGCGCAACCAGCACGACCCGACCTTCGCCCGCTTCGTCGACCTGTTCCACCACCGCAGCCTGTCGCTATTCTACCGCGCCTGGGCCGACGTCCGTCCCACCATCAGCTTCGACCGCCCGGAGCAGGACCGCTTCGCCCTCTACATGGCCTGCCTGACCGGCTACGGCACGCTCGGCCTGCGCGACCGCGACGCCATGCCCGATCTGACGAAGCTTCACTTCGCCGGTCACCTGACCAACCAGACAAGGCACGCCGAAGGCCTCGGCAGCATCCTATCCGCCTTCTTCGACATGCAAGTTCACGTCGAGAGCTTCATCGGCGCCTGGCTGACCCTCCCCGCCTCCGACTACACCCGGTTGGGCGCCGGCGCCGCGACCGCTGGGCTCGGCCAATCCGCCCTGCTCGGCAGCCGGGTCTGGGGCCGCCAGCACAAGTTCCGCATCGTCTTCGGCCCCCTCTCGCTCGCCGAATATGAACGCCTGCTCCCCGGCGGCCTCAGCTTCCACCGCCTGATCCCGATCGTGCGCAACTACGCCGGCGACGTGCTGATCTGGGACGTCAACCTGATCCTTCGACGCAACGAAGTCCCGCCGATCCAGCTCGGCCGCAAAGGCCGCCTCGGCTGGACCACCTGGCTGATGCCGCGCCGCGCCGAGACCGACGCGGCCGACCTGCACCTCGACGCGAGCGCCGATAGCCCCGCCTTGAGCATCGACGCCTCGACTATCGAGAAAAAAACCGGACGGAAGGATACGTGACATGACAGAGATCAGCCGCGCCAACCTGTTCGGCAAGCTGAACCCGGTCGGCTACCGCGCCATCGAAGGCGCCACCGTGTTCTGCAAGCTGCGCGGCAACCCCTATGTCGAGCTGGTGCACTGGCTGCACCAGATCCTCAACACCCAGGACAGCGACATCCACCGCCTCGTCAAGCATTTCGAGATCGACCCGTCCCGCCTCGCCGCGGATCTCACCGCCACGCTCGACAAGCTCCCCCGCGGCGCCACCGCGATCTCCGACTTCGCCCCGCAGATCGAGGAAGCCATCGAGCGCGCCTGGGTGTTCGGCACGCTGATGTTCAACGTCAGCCAGATCCGCACCGGCCACCTCATCCTCGGCATGCTGAAGACGCCGGCGCTCCGCAACGCGCTGTTCGCGATCTCCCGCGAATGGGGCAAGATCAAGCCCGACGCGTTGTCCGACGATTTTAATGGCATCCTCGGCACCTCGCCCGAGACCGCCATGGCGTCCACCGACGGCAGCACCGCCGGCGCCCCCGGCGAGTCCAGCGGCGCCATCGCCCCCGCGCAGATGGGCAAGCAGGAAGCCCTGCAGAAATTCTCCATTGACCTCACCGAGCGCGCCGCCAAAGGCGAGATCGACCCGGTGACCGGTCGCGACGCCGAAATCCGCCAGGTCGTCGACGTACTGATGCGCCGCCGCCAGAACAACCCGATCCTCACCGGCGAGGCCGGCGTCGGCAAGACCGCAATCGTCGAAGGCTTCGCGCTCCGCATCGCCGCCGGCGACGTCCCGCCCCAGCTCAAGGACGTGACACTCCGCACCCTCGACGTCGGCCTGCTGCAGGCCGGCGCCAGCATGAAGGGCGAGTTCGAGCAGCGCCTGCGCCAAGTGATCGAGGAGGTCCAATCCTCGCCCAAGCCAATCATCCTGTTCATCGACGAGGCACACACGTTGATCGGCGCCGGCGGTGCAGCCGGCACCGGCGACGCCGCCAACCTCCTCAAACCCGCGCTCGCCCGCGGCACGCTGCGGACCATCGCCGCCACCACCTTTGCCGAATACAAGAAATACTTCGAAAAGGACCCGGCGCTCACCCGCCGCTTCCAAGTCGTCCAGGTCGACGAGCCCGACGAGCACAAGGCCATCCTGATGATGCGCGGCATCGTCTCCCCGCTCGAGAAGCATCACAAAGTACAGATCCTTGACGAAGCGATCGAGGCCGCCGTCCGCCTGTCGCACCGTTACATTCCGGCCCGCCAGCTCCCCGACAAATCAGTGAGCCTGCTCGACACCGCCTCTGCCCGCGTCGCCATCAGCCAGCACGCCGTCCCGCCCGCCGTCGAAGACACCCGCCGCCGCATTTCCGCGCTCGAGACCGAGGGCGAGATCATCGGCCGCGAGCAGGCCGTCGGCATCGAAGTCGGCGACCGCGCCATCAAGGTCGCAAAGAGCCTCGAGCAGGAGCGCGAGACTCTGTCTGGCCTAGAAGCCCGCTGGGAAAAGGAGCGCGGCCTGGTCGAGCAGATCCTGGCCTTGCGCGCCAAGCTGCGCGAAGCCGGCGCCGCCATCGACCAGCCCACCGGCGACGCCCCGCCGCCGCCCGACCGTGAAGCCCAGCTCACCGAGCTGCGCCGTCTGCAGGCCGAACTCGCGGAACATCAGGGCGAATCGCCACTAATCCTCCCCAGCGTCGACCGCCAGGCCGTCGCCGCCGTGGTTGGCGACTGGACCGGCATCCCCGTTGGCCGCATGGTCCGCAACGAGGCGTCCGCCGTGCTGAGCCTTGCCGGCACCCTGGCGCAGCGCGTCGTCGGCCAGGATCACGGCCTCAAGATGATCGCCCGCCGGGTCCAGACCTCGCGCGCCGGCCTCGACAACCCCTCCAAGCCGGTCGGCGTGTTCATGCTCTGCGGTCCCTCCGGCGTCGGCAAGACCGAGACCGCGCTCGCCATCGCCGAATCGCTCTACGGCGGCGAGCAGAACTTGATCACCATCAACATGAGCGAATTCCAGGAAGCGCACACCGTCAGCACGCTGAAGGGCGCGCCGCCGGGCTACGTCGGCTATGGCGAGGGCGGCGTGCTCACCGAGGCCGTCCGCCGCAAGCCCTATTCCGTCGTCCTGCTTGACGAGATCGAGAAGGCGCACCCGGACGTGCACGAGATCTTCTTCCAGGTGTTCGACAAAGGGAACATGGAGGATGGCGAAGGCCGCTCGATCGACTTCCGCAACACCCTGATCCTGCTGACCAGCAACGTCGGCACCGACCTGGTTATGGGGATGACCAAGGACCCCGACCTGATGCCGGAGGTCGAAGAGATCGCCAAGGCGTTGCGCGAGCCGCTACAGAAAGTCTTCCCGCCCGCGCTACTCGGCCGCCTGATCGTGATCCCTTATTTGCCGCTGGCGCCGGACGTCATGCGCGGCATCATCCAGCTGCAACTGGGCCGCATCAAGCGCCGCATCGAGGAAACCCGCGGCATCCCCTTCACCTACGACGATGCGGTCGTGGAACTCATCGCCTCCCGCTGCAACGAGCCGGAGAGCGGCGGCCGCATCATCGACAACATCCTGACCAACACGATGCTGCCCGACATCAGCGGCGCCTTCCTGACCCGTATGCTGGAAGGCCACCCCCCCACGCTGGTCCGCGTCGGCGTCGACGGCACCGACTTCACCTACGCCTTCGAGTAACCAGCGCCCGCGAGCCCTCTCCCTGCAGGAGAGGGTTGGGTCAGGGTGTGTCCTAACCTCGCCGCCCCCGAAGCCACTCCTCCATCAGCGCCAAATTCCGCAAATTCGCCTTGAAGGTCATGTCGAACAGGTCGCCGACGATCGGCACCGAGCCGCCCACGACCTCGATCGCCACATTGGCCGCCATCTGCGCCAGCAACGCCTTCGGCACGCCCAGCCGCTTGGCTTCCCAAATCAGGTAGAGCGACACCGCACCGAGCGCCACATCCCCCGCCACCGGCCACAGCCCAATCAGGCTGTTCACCCCAAAGCGGAACTTCGTCCCCGGCAGCCCGAACTGCGCGTCCAGCAGCCAAGCGAGCCGGCGCAATTGCGCTACTCTGGCCGTCGCGTCGAACGCGCGGGAGTCGAACGTCGTGGTCGCCATGGCACGAATCCTCTACTAACGCGCCGACGATGTCGTGTGGCCGGCAGCCCAATGCAAGCGGAGCCTATCGGATGACGGCGATCACCACCCTTGACGAGCTGCACCGCATCTACGGCGAACCCAGCGAGGCCTCGCTGGTCAAAGTCGCCAGCATCATCACCCCGCAATACCGCGCACTGATCGAAGCCTCGCCGTTTGCCGTGTTGACGACGACCGGTCCGGAAGGTCTCGACTGCTCGCCCCGCGGCGATCAGCCCGGCTTCGTGCGCGTCCAGAACGAGCGCACCCTCGTCATGCCGGACCGCCGGGGCAATAACCGAGTGGACAGCCTGAGCAACATCGTCCGTGACCCCCGCATAGCGCTGTTATTCCTGCTGCCCGGCAGCGGCACGACGCTGCGGCTCAACGGCACCGCCATCCTCGAAACCGACCCCGCCCTGCTCGCCTCCTTCGCCGTGGAGGAGAGAGCCCCGCGCTGTGCGATCGTGATCACCGTCGGCGAGATCTATTTCCAATGTGCCCGCGCGATCGTCCGCGCCGCCCTCTGGGACCCGGCGCGCCACATCCCGCCTGGCACCCTGCCCACCCCGGGCCAAATCCTGGCAGCAATGACCGCGGACCGCGTCGGCGGCGAAACCTACGACCGCGAATGGCCCGCCCGCGCCGCCGTCAGTATGTGGTAGCGCTTAGATCAGCTGAACCGGTAAGCGACACCCGCCTGCTTCATCATCACATTTGCAGTATGCCGGCTGACTATGCCGTTCGGGACCGGGAAGTTGACGTTCGTAATAGGACTAAACCAAATCGGATGCCGCCCAGTCGTTCGGCGTCCCAATGGGCCGCCTGCCCGTGAGTATAGATCAGTCCGGCAGCCACGTCGCCCTGCGTCAACGCCGCCCCAGCGCACCGTTCAGCAGGAACGCCAGCCGCACCCCCGCCTTCGCCAACTGCACCCGCACATCCGCCACCGCCATCTCGACATAGGCGTCCGTCAGCCGGACCGTCCCCCGCCGGCTCGCCTCCGGCAGCCGCCCATACGCGTCATCCCGCCCCTCGGCAAACGACTCCATCGCCCACGCCGACGCATTCCCCCGCGCCCATTGCCGCGCCTGAGCCCCCGAAATCTGCCCAATCAGCCCGGCCGCCACGCTTCGCGGATCATTCCCCAGCAGCGCCACGAACTCCGTATCCCAGAAATGATGCAAATTCCCAGCCCGGAACCCCGAAGCCGAGACTGGGATCTGGTTGCCGCCCCGATCGTCCTCGTCCGACGCATGCAGCGGCTGCTGCACATCGCCCACGAAGTGCAGCAGGAATTTCAACGCCACCAGCCGCTCGTCCGCATCGGTCAGCGGATCGGCCAGCTCGGCCGCGAACTGGTCGATCTTGTCCACGATGCAGTCCCGCGCCGCGCCACGCGAAGCCGGCGTCCCCGCCAGCAGCGGCGGGTGATGAAAGCACGCCGCATCGAGCGACGGATCGGCCACCTCGATGTCCACGAAGTGCCATCGCGAGGTCCGCCTGCGCGCGCCATCGACATCCTCGTCGCGGTACTTGTCCGCCCAGGTCGCTTCCGAGGCGATGTCATGCGCGGTCAGCGAGTCCGTGTCCGCCGCCAGCATGGCCGCCACCTTCCGGCGGACGTCTGGCTGCAGGAAGCTCTGCGCCACCAGGGCAATGATCTCGTGCCCCTCGTCGCCCCAGGCCAGCGCCGGCCGGCTCGGCGCCCCCCAAGTCAGTAGCAACCCCAAGGTCAGCCAAAGCCTCAACCCAGCCGGGCCCGCGCCAGCGCCTCGCGCACGAACGGGTTCGACCGCCGCTCCGCCCCGATCGTCGAGCCCGGACCATGCCCGCAGATGAACTGCATGTCGTCCCCGAGCGGCAGCAGCTTCTCGCGGATCGCGTCCAGCAGCGCTCCGGTATCGCCATACGGGAAATCCGTCCGCCCCACCGAGCCCTGGAAGATCACGTCTCCCACAAGCGCCAGCCGCCGAGCGCGGTTGACATAGACCAGGTGCCCCGGCGTGTGTCCCGGACAGTGCAGCACCTCGAACTCGTGCTCGCCGAGGCTGACCGTCTCGCCCTCCGCCAGCCACCGGTCCGGCCGCACGTTCCGCGCGCCCGCGACGCCGAACCGCGCCCCCTGCTCCTGCAGCCCATCCAGCAGGAACGCATCCCGCAGATCCGGCCCCTCCAGCGGCGCGCCCGGCAGTGCGTCCCGCAACCCGGCCGCGCCGCCCGCATGGTCGATATGCCCGTGCGTGAGCAAGATCCGCTCCACCGTAAGCCCCAACTCCCGCACCGACTCCAGGATCCGCATCACGTCGCCGCCCGGGTCGATCACCCAAGCCCGCTTTGTCGCCTCTTCCCACAACAACGTGCAGTTCTGCTGCAGCGGAGTGACCGGCAGGATCGCCGCTTGCAAGGCGCCGATTTTACCGGACAGAGGAGAAACCGGTCGGCTGCAAGAACTGGTTGACGATCGTAGCGACGATCGCCCCGTCCTTCTCGGTTTCCGCGCGCTTGGCGTTCCACTCCGGATCGGCCTGGAACGCCGTCCACTTCGTCTCGCGCTCCGCCATGCTCTCCCACGCCAGCATATAGGTCAGGTCCATGTTCGATTCCCCTACCAACGTGGTCCAGAATCCCGCCTGCCGGATCCCATGCCGCTCCCAGATCTTCAGGGTGATCGTGTCGAACCGCTTGAGCAGGTTCGGCAGCCGCCCCGGCACGCAGCGATAGACCCGCATTTCGTAGATCATCGATCAGCTCCTTGAACGTTCGCGCACAGTGGCCGGACCGCCGCATGACCGCAAGCGGAACCCCGCCCACGCAACCGCCGTTAATGCGCGTATGACGGGAACTGCGGTGAAGCGCCGCCGACACTGGCCCTATGTCCTCGGCGCGATCCTCGTGGTGATCGCCGCCGCGGTTGCGCTTTTTCAGTGGGACTGGCTGATCCCCTTCGTCGACAAGACCGCTAGCGCCAGCATCGGCCGGCCCGTCCACATCGCCCACCTGCACGTCCAGCTCGGCCGCACCACGCATATCCTCGCCGACGGGGTCGTCATCGAAAATCCGCCGGATTGGCAAGGCGGCGGCAATTTCGCCACCGCCGACCACCTAGCCGTCGACGTGGACGTCATGGCCTACATCCAGCACCGCCAAATCGTCCTGCCGGTGATCGCCCTCGACAAGCCGGCGGTCGACGCCCAGCAGCTCGCGGACGGCAACGCCAACTGGAACTTCACCTTCCCTTCCGGCAGCAGCAGCAGCGACAGCACCACCGCTAGCAGCAACGCGACGCAGATCGGCCGGCTCGATATCACCGACGGCCAGGTCCACGTCCGTGACGCCAAGGTCGCCGCCGATTTTCAGGTCGCGGTGTCGACCCGCGATGGCGACAACGGCAAGGGCCAGATCGTCGCCAACGCCAAGGGCACTTACGCCAAGCAGCCGATTACCGCCGAGTTCGTCGGCGGCGCCCTGCTCTCGCTGAGCGACACCAGCCAGCCCTACCCGATCGACCTCCACGTCGCCAATGGCCCGACCAAGGTTGCGCTGACCGGCACGGTGCAGGACCCGCTCCGCTTCGCCGGCGCCAACGTGAAGCTGGCCTTCGCCGGCCCCGACATGTCGCTTCTGCTGCCGCTGACTGGCGTCCCGATCCCGAAAACCCCGCCCTACAACATCACCGGCAACCTCGATTTCGCCCAGGGCGTCGTGAAGTTCGACCATTTCGCCGGCCGGGTCGGCAGCAGCGACCTCGAAGGCGACATCAACGTCGACACCAAGACGCAGCGGCCGACTATCGACGCCGATCTGCAATCCAAGCTCGTCGACCTCAAGGACCTCGGCGGCTTCATCGGCGCGGAACCCGGTGATGCCGACAAGGGCACCAAGGCCGTCCCCAACACCAGCGGCCGAGTCCTGCCGAACACCCCGATCAGCTTGCCCAAGCTGAACATCGCCGACGTGCACCTGAAATATCACGCCGGCCGCATCGAGGGCCGCAATCAGCCGCTCGACAATATGCGGGCGAACCTCGACATCGTTAACGGCAACGTGGCGCTGCACCCGCTGAGCTTTGGCATCGGCCGCGGCCAGATCACCGGCAATATCGACCTGGCCGAACGCACCGACAAGGCCGTCGCCGCCAAGGCCACGATCGACTTCCAGCGCGTCGACGTCGACAAGCTCGTCGAGGCCACCGGGGCCGGGCGCGGCGCCGGCGCGATCGGCGGCCAGGCGGTGATCGACGGAACCGGTAGCTCGATGGCGCAGATCCTCGGCGGCGGCGATGGCCAGCTGAAGCTCTACATGGGCTCCGGCGGCGACCTGAGCGCGCTCCTCGTCGACCTGTCCGGCCTCGAATTCGGCAACGCGGTCTTGTCCGCGCTCGGCGTCCCGAACCGTACGACCATTCAGTGCCTGGTCACCGATTTCGTCCTGAAGAACGGTCTTGCGACCTCCCGCCTGACCATGCTCGACACGGAGGAGGCGCGGATCGGCATCATCGGCGACGTGAACCTGCGCGACGAGGCGCTGAACCTGACGCTGCGCACCGAAGCCAAACATTTCAGTGTCGGGTCGATCCCAGCGCCGATCGACGTCCGTGGAACCTTTGCCCATCCGAGCGTCAGTCCGGACCTTGCCGTCGTTGGCGAGCGTGCCGGGGCGGCCGTCGGCCTCGGCATCGTGCTGACGCCCCTCGCCGCGCTCTTGCCGACGATCCAGTTGGGCACCGGCGACGACCATGCCTGCGCCGGCCTGGTCCGCACGGCGGAAGTCCCACCGCACATCCCGACGCCGGCGCCGCGCCGCGCCCCGGTGCGTCGCCGCCGTTAGCTTAGCGCGTCTTTGCGGCGTAGACTGCGCGCGATGAGCTTCATGTCCCTCTACCGGCACGGTTTCGCCCGTGTCGCGGCCTGCACTACGGTATGCGCGCTCGCCGACCCGGCCGCCAACGCCGCGACCATCCTGCAAGCCGTGCAGCGCTGCAGCGAGCAGGCCGTCGCGGTTACCGTGTTCCCGGAACTGGCGGTTTCCGGTTACGCCATCGACGACCTCCTGCTGCAAGACGCGCTGCTGGACGGCGTGGAGGCGGCATTGCTGCATATCGCCCGCGAGTCCGCCGTGCTGCTGCCGCTGATCGTCGTCGGCGCGCCGCTGCGCCATCACGGCCGGCTCTACAATTGCGCGGTCGCTATCCACCGCGGCCGGCTCCTCGGCGTGATCCCGAAGACCCACCTGCCGAACTACCGCGAATTCTACGAACACCGGCATTTCGCCTCCGGCGCCGGCACCGAGGACGAGACCTGCTTCATCGGCGGCGTCGAGGCGCCGTTCGGGCCGGACCTCGTCTTCCCCGCCGAGGATCTCCCCGGCCTCGTCGTCCACGCCGAGATCTGCGAGGACCTCTGGGTCCCCATCCCGCCCAGCACGCACAGCGCGCTTGCCGGCGCCACCGTCCTGCTGAACCTCTCGGCCAGCAACATCACAATCGGCAAGGCCGAAACCCGTCGTCTGCTCTGCCGCTCGCAATCCGCCCGTTGCATCGCCGCCTATCTTTACACTTCGGCCGGCGTGGGGGAGTCCACCACCGACCTGGCCTGGGATGGGCAGGTCTCGATTTTCGAGAATGGCGAGGCGCTGCGGGAAAGCGACCGTTTCCCCGCCGGCGACCAGATCGCCATCGCCGACATCGACCTCGACCTGCTGCGCCAGGAGCGGGCGCGCCAAGGCACGTTCGACGACAACCGCCGGGTCCATGCCGCGTCGCAGCAATTCCGCCGCATCCCCTTCCGACTCGACCCGCCCGACGACATCGGCCTGCAGCGCACCATCGAGCGCTTCCCCTTCGTCCCCAGCGACCCGGCGAGGCTGTCCCAGGATTGCTACGAGGCCTACAACATCCAGGTCTCCGGTCTCGTTCAGCGCCGGCGCGCCGCCGGCGGCGGCAAGATCGTCATCGGCGTCTCCGGCGGCCTCGACTCCACCCAGGCCCTGATCGTCGCCGCCAAGGCCATGGACCTGCTCGGCCAACCGCGGACCGACATCCTGGCCTTCACCCTCCCCGGCTTTGCCACCTCCGACGAGACCAAGCAGAACGCCCACCGCCTGATGCAAGCGCTCGGCGTGACCGCCGAGGAGCTGGATATCCGCCCGGCCGCCCGCCAGATGCTAGCCGATCTCGGCCACCCGTTCGGGCGCGGCGAACCGGTCTACGACGTCACCTTCGAGAACGTGCAGGCCGGGCTCAGGACCGACTACCTGTTCCGCGCCGCCAACCAGCGCAACGGCTTCGTGCTCGGCACCGGCGACTTGTCGGAGTTGGGGCTCGGCTGGTGCACCTACGGCGTCGGCGACCAGATGTCGCACTACAACGTCAACGGCGGCGTGCCGAAGACCCTGATCCAACATCTGATCCGCTGGGTGATCAGCTCGCGCCAATTCGACGACGAAGTGGCCGCGACCTTGGACTCCATTCTCAACACCGAGATTTCCCCGGAACTGGTCCCGGTCGAGGCCGGGCAGCCAATCCAAAGCACCGAAGCCAAGGTTGGCCCCTACGAATTGCAGGATTTCAACCTGTTCTACACGCTGCGCTACGGCTTCCGCCCATCGAAGATCGCCTTCATGGCGCTGCACGCTTGGAGCGACACGGAGCGCGGCGCCTGGCCGCCGGGCTTCCCGGCGGAACGCCGGCGCGCCTACGATCTAGCCCACATCCGGCGCTGGCTGGAGGTCTTCGTACAGCGCTTCTTCGGCTTCAGCCAGTTCAAGCGCTCCGCGCTGCCAAACGGGCCTAAAGTCAGCGCCGGCGGCTCGCTATCGCCCCGCGGCGATTGGCGCGCCCCCTCCGACGGCAACGCAACCGCCTGGCTCGAGGAGCTGCGGCGCAACGTCCCCGCCGAGTAGGCATCTTTCGCCACGACGCGCCGTTGATCGCCAATGGCGGCAGAACAAAACCCCGACATGAACCCCGGCGACGAAGCCAAGCCCGGCACGCCCGGCACCGGCGAAGACGTCTGCCCCACTTGTCACGGCAGCGGCAAGATCGACGGCTCCCCCTGCGTAACCTGCGGCGGCACCGGCAAGATCACCCGCGCCATCGGCGGTGCCTAACGCGACCAAAAGCCGAGAGAGAGTTGGGTGAGGGCCTCCGGCAAAGAAATCAGCCGATTTCCCAGCGCTGCACGAACGCCTTGCCGCCGACTGGAATGATCGCCGCGTCCGAATCCGCGTAATCCGCATAAAACAGAAAAGCGCCCTCCAGCGTCTTGGAGCGCATGTTGCTGGCATGGGTGTGCGTATTGACGATATGCGCCACCTCCAGCGGCAGCCGGTGCGCGAACACTTTGTGGGTCGCGTAGACCGCGTGCTGGATCTTCTCGCCCATCGCGCTCTTGCGCGCTGGCAGAACGGGGCCGTTGGTCGGCTTGCCTCCGGGATCTGGCTCCGACTCCAGCGGCTTGCTCACGTCGTGCAGCAGACAGGCGGCCAGCAGGTAATCGTGGTTGACCTTCACCCCTTGCAGCCGCTCGGCGACCTCGGCCAGCGCGCTCGCCATCTGCGTCACGCCGCGTATGTGCTGCACCAAAGGCCGATGCCGCTCGCCGTCCGCGTTCTTCGGCACATCCTCGAACCGCGCCCAGCCGCACTCGGCCCCGACCTCGATCCAGATGTCGATCACGCCCTGCCGCAACGCCGCATCCTTGATCCCGTCGACCTCGGGGAACAGATGCCGCACCCCCTCCGCATCGATCTTCACCGTCATTTCTGCTCCCCCTACTCGACTGTCTCGACTTCGTGCGAAAACAGACCTTCGAAGTCCCCAAGTGTCAATCGACGGCACTTAGACCGCGATCGTCCTGACCGGAATCGGTCAGGACGTGAATCGCTGTCTCAAATAAAGCTAGACCTTTATCGGCCCGACCACAGTCAGGCCGATAAAGGTCTAGGCGACGTGCATCTGCCGAGGCACCCGCCCCAATACCCGGCAGCCCGTGTCGGTGACCACGATCGACTCGCTGAGCCCCACCGTGAACACCCCATATTCCCGCAGCGTCGTGGGCACGTGGAAGCACATCCCTGGCTCGAGCGGGACATCCACGCCGTCGAACAAGCTCAACACCTGCCACTCGCCCCAATCCGGCGCGAACGAGATCCCCAGCGAGTAGCCGCTCCGCTTGCGATACCGCTCCGTCATGCCCGCCGCATCGATCACATCCTGCGCCGCGCGATGCGCCTCCGCGCACGTCACCCCCGGCCGCACGCGGTCCAGCACCGCCGCCAGCGCCGCCTGCACCACGCGCTCCAACTCCCAGGCCAGCGCCGGCGGCTCGCCGAGCCAGGCCGTGCGCATCAGCCCAGTGTGATACCGCTTGCAGCAGCCGGACATCTCCAGGAACACCGCGTCACCCTGCTCCAGCCGCCGATGCCGCCAGGTCGCATGCGGCACGCCCGAGCGCGACCCCGACGAGACCAGCGGCTCCATCCCCATGTATTCCGCTCCGGCAGCGATCGCCGCCTGCATCATCGCAGCCACCAAATCGTTCTCGCTTGCACCGGCGCGGATCGCCGCCAACCCCGCCAAAATCCCCGCATCCGCCTGCAGCGCACTCTCCTCCAGCGCGGCGATCTCCGCCGCCGACTTGACCCGGCGCAGCGTCTCGACAATCCCCGACGCGTCGCCGATCGACGGCAGCGCCTCGGCCAGCGCCTCATACAGCCGGATCGGCAAGAACCACCCATTCTTCTCGATCGCGACCCGCTCCCGCACAAGCCCAAGCCGCCGCAGCGTCGCCAGCACGAGCGCTGCCGGCGCTGTGCCGTCATCGTAGGTCTCGAACTGCTCGACGAACGCGTTGCGCAGGAAGTTCGGCAGTTCGAGCTGGCGCAGCAGGAAGCAAGGCTCGCCCGCCGCCGGCAAGAACAGGCATTGAAAACTGTAATAGCCAGGCGTCTGCTGCCCGGTGAGGTAGAAGATGTTCTCCGGCCCGGTAAACACGGCAGCCGCCAGGCCCTGCGCCGCCAACGCCGACCGCACCTTGGCCACCCGCCCCTCGTATTCGGCGTGCGGGAATGCGGAATCCACCCCTCGCGTCAAACCCTGCGCTCCCAAAGCACCCGGCCCGCCGGGTCATGACGATCAAGGCCGATCCCTCGTCCAGCCGGCAAGTGCAGGCGGCCATCGGCGTAGCGCAGCGTGCCTGCCGGATCCCCGGCCAACCCGTCCGCGCCATAAAGCTCGCACAGCTCCACGCCAAGCGCCGCGGCCGCATGCGCGGCGGCGAGCGTGCTCACGCTGCCCTCGTTCATCTGCCCGACCATGACCCCGATGCCCGCCGCCGCGAGCCGCCGTCCCGCCTGCATCAGCCGGTCAAGCCCGCCCAGCTTGGCGAGCTTGAGATGCGCCAGCGCCGCCGCCTGCGTCGCGATCAGCCGGTCGATCGTCTCCGGCGCGGATAGGCTCTCATCGAGCATGATCGGCACCCGCCCCGCCAGGAGCGCCGTCGCCTCCCAAGCATCCGCCGGCAAAGGCTGCTCCAAATACTGCATGTCCAACTGTTCGAGCGCCTGCAGCCGCGCCGGTGCGCTCGCCGCGTCCCAGCTTCCGTTGGCATCCGCGGACAGACGCACCGACGCGCCAAATCTCTCCCTGAGCAACGACAAACGCCGCAGATCGTCGGCGAAATCGGCGAACCCAATCCGCAATTTGAGATCGCGAAAGCCCCGCGCCGCATAGGCCTCAGCGCGCCGCAGCAACGTGGCATCGTCACAGCGGAACAAGGTCTGGTTGCTCGGTACGGACGCCACCGCGCCACCACCGAGCGCCTGGGCCAGGCTAATGCCCTGCTCGCGCGCCGCGCCGTCGCGCGCCGCCATCTCGAACAGCATTCGCACCGGCGCCGGCAGCCGCATATCGAGCGCCGCCACGAACGCCTCCCACCCCAGCCGCCAATCCAGCGTCTCCGCCACCGACACACAGAGCCCGGTCAGCACGTCACTCGGATATCCGCTCAGATACTCGATGTTGACCCGCGTCGCCCCCAGCGCCGCCACCCCGCCATCCTGCTCGACCACCAGCCGCACCTCGTCCAGCTCCGGGACCGCGCCCGAAGTCGCCGTGTGCAGCACCATCCCGTCCGCATAGGTCAGCACCACCCGCGCAAGCCGGACCTGGCGCGGCATCAGTGCGCCATGCGTCCCAGAAACCGCCCCACCCGCTCCGGCACCTCGCCGCCGAAGAAGACGCCGGCATCCGCCGCGTGCACGATGCTGCCCTCGTCGAGGAAGATCACCCGGTCCGCGGCGCGCCGGGCAAAGTTCAGCTCGTGCGTGACGATGATGCTGGTGACGCCCTCCTCGGTCAGCTCCTGCATCACCTGCAGCACCTCGCCCACCGTCTCCGGGTCGAGCGCGCTGGTCGGCTCGTCGTAG
Source organism: Acetobacteraceae bacterium (assembly GCA_965276815.1). Classification (GTDB taxonomy): domain Bacteria; phylum Pseudomonadota; class Alphaproteobacteria; order Acetobacterales; family Acetobacteraceae; genus JAVVHH01. Next base: position 69,233 of record CBDIBE010000011.1, read on the forward strand.
AGCATCAACTCCGGCTCCATCGCCAGCGCGCGCGCGATCGCCACTCGCTGCTGCTGCCCGCCGGACAGCTCGTCCGGATAGGCGTGGATCCGGTCCGGCAAATGCACCTTGCCCAGCAACGCCCGCGCCCGCTCGCGCGCCCGCGCCGGCTTCTCGCCCTTCACCTTCACCGGGGCCAGCGCCACGTTCTCCAACGCCGAGAGATGCTGGAACAGCTCGAAATTCTGGAACACCATCCCCATGCGCTGCCGCACCAGATGCGCCCGGCGCGCACCGGCAATCTCCTCGCCGCGGAACCGGATGGCCCCGGACGAGATCGGCTCCAACAAGTTCAGGCACCGCAGCAGCGTCGACTTGCCCGACCCCGACGCGCCCAACAGCACCACGCACTCGCCCCGCTGCACCTGCAGGCCGACGTCGCGGAGCACCTGATGCGCCCCGAAATGCTTGCACAGCGCCTCCGCCTCGAGCAGCGCGCTCACCGCACGTGTTCCGTATTGTCCAACCCGGTCAGCAGCGCGGCCAGCCGCGGCAACAACGCCCGTCCCGCTTCCCGGCGCCGGCGGCCTAGCGCCCGCTCCACCAAGGCTTGCCCGATCATCAGCATCGTCGTCAGCGCCAGGTAGTAGATCCCCGCCGCAGTGAGCGCCTCGAGGTAGCGGAAGTTTGCCGACGCCGTTTGGTTGGCCACCAGCAACAGCTCCTGCACCGCGATCACCGAGACCAGCGCCGATAGCTTGAGCATGCCGATGAACTGGTTGCCGATTGGCGGGATGATGATGCGCAGCGCTTGCGGCAGCACCACCCAGCGCATCACCTTCCACTCCTGCATGCCGAGCGCCCGCGCCGCCATGCGCTGGCCGGGTCCGACGGCGCGGATGCCGGAGCGCATGATCTCGGCCATGTACGCCCCCTCGTTCAGCGCCAAAGCCAGCACCGCGCAAGTAAAGCCGGACAGCACGATGCCGAACGACGGCAGCACGTTGAACACAAAGATCAGCTGGAACAGCACCGGCGTGCCGCGAAACAGCCAGAGATAGAACAGCGTGACCACCCGCAACGCCGTCAGCCGCGATTGCTGCAGGAGAGCCAGCACCAGCCCAACCAGTATGCCCCAGAACAGCGAAACGAGGCTGATCAGCAATGTCATCAAGGCGGCATCGAAGAATTGAGCGCTGACCAGGTATTTTAGAATCAGTCCAGGTTCGATCGACGTCATCGCGCTGTTTTGCGCCTAAAACAGCGAGCCGCTCTCCGGCAGGTGATACTTCGCCAGCAGCTTCGCATAGGTCCCATCGGCCACCACCTCCTGCAGCGCCGCCGCGATCGCGTCCTTCATCGCCATATCGTTCTTGCGCACGGCGATGCCGACCTGCGTGTTGGCCTCGAACGGCTCGCCGGCGACTTCATAGGAATCTGGCCGATCCGTGGTTAGCATGACCGCGCCGGGCGTGCTGTCGAACATTGCATCCGCCCGCCCTTGCGCGAGCGACAGCGCGCTATCCTGCGCCGTCGGCAGGGTTAGGATCGTCAGCGCCGGCTTGCCCGCCTTCTGGCACGCGGCGTCGTCCTGCCGCGCATAGGTCTCCTCGATCGCCCCCAGCGTCACCGCGACCCGGTGGCCGCACAGGTCCGCCCGGCTGCCGATCTTCAGCGGATTGCCCTTGCGGACCAGGATCTCGTTGCCAATCCGCATGTAGGGCACGAACTCAACCTGCTCGGCGCGCTGCGGATTCATGTACATGGCGCTGTTGACGATATCGACCCGCTTGCCCTGCAACGCCGGGATCAGCCCCTTGAAGTCCATGTTCAGCGGCGCCGGGCTTAGATGCATCTTCTCGGCGATGGCTTGGCCGAGATCGATATCGAACCCGGTGAAGGCGCCATCCTTCTGGTATTCGAACGGCGCAAACGAGGCGGCAACCCCATAGGTGAGCTTGCCGGGATCCACCAGCGCCGGTGCGTCCGCGGCCCATGCCGCCGGGCTGAACACGAGCAACGCCAGGGCGAGCAGGCGCTTGGGCATCCGCCATTCTCCAAATTCGAGACACTTCAGACTTTCATACAGGCGAAAAGAAGTCCACGGCGGCTTGCCCTCGCCCGTGCCCCGTTCCTAGTTTGCGGAATGCAGAGCCCGACCCGCGCCACCCCCGCCCCATCCACCCTAGACTTCCCGTTTGAGGCGCCGCCCGAGGTCGGCGCGGTCATCGAGGCCGCGCCCGGCATCCTGTGGCTCCGTCTCGCCCTGCCGTTCCGGCTCGATCACGTGAACATCTACCTGATCGAGGACGGCCCGGGCTTCGCGGTGGTCGACACCGGCATCGGCAACGCGGCGACGGAGGCGGTTTGGGAGGCCTTGCTCGAGGGCTTGCTGCGGGGCCGGCCGATCACCCGCATCATCGTCACCCATTACCATCCCGACCATTCCGGCATGGCCGGCTGGCTGACCAGGCGCGTCGATGCCCCCGTGCTGATGAGCGCGACCGAATATTTGGCCAGCCTGGTCATCCATCTCGACCCCGGCGCGCTCGATTCCGAGCCCTATCGCAGCTTCTACCTCAAGCAGGGGCTGGACGAGGTGACGACCGAGGGCCTGCTCAGCCAGGGCAACCGCTATCTGAAGATGGTGACCGGGCTGCCCCGCACCTATCACCGGCTGATCGCCGGCGAGACGCTGCAGATCGGCGGCCGCGCCTACGACGTGCTCACCGGCGGCGGCCACGCGCCCGAGCAGGTCATGCTGCACTGCCCGTCGCACCGCCTGCTGCTATGCGCCGACCAGATCCTCGCCCGCATCACGCCGAATATCAGCGTCTCGGCCATGGATCCCGAGGGCGACCCGCTCGGCATCTTTCTCCGCTCCATCGCCGAGTTGCGCGCGACCGTTCCGGCGGACACGCTGGTGCTGCCCGGCCACAATCTGCCCTTCATCGGCCTGCACACCAGGCTCGACGAGCTCGAAGCGCATCATGAAAGCCGCTGTGTCGCGATCGAGGAGGCGTGCCGCACCCGCCCGCACACGGCCGCGGAACTCGTCCCGGTGATCTTCCGCCGCCCGATCGACGACCCCCACCAGATGGGCTTTGCCTTCAGCGAAGCCCTGGCGCACATCAACCTGCTGCGCCGCCAGGGCCGGCTCCGCTTCGAGGGTGGACGGTATTTCGCAGCCTAATTGTCACACAACTGACATATCCACCATGGCCGAGGCGGCTAGTTTCGCCGCGCCACGCGAGGAGCAAGCCTTTGATGAATCGCAAGATTGTCCTGCAAGCGACCAGCGCGCTGATCGGCCTCCTGACCCCGTTCACGGCTTTCGCCCAGACCGGCACGTTGAGTACGGAGCAGAAGATCGCGCTCTTGCGGCAGAAAGTGAAATACGTCTTCGTCATCTTCCACGAAAACCGTTCTTTCGATCATTATTTTGGCACCTTTCCGGGCGCCAACGGCCTGTTCAGCGGGCCCACGGGCGGACTGCCGGCCGATCAGACCTCAGGCTTCCACCAGAAATACCTCGATACCGCGCTCAAGGTGCAGTCCATCTCGCCCTTCCTGATCCCGCGCACGATCAAGGACGTCAATGGCAAGCTGGTCGAGCTCTACCCGGAAGACACCGCCACCGTCGGCCATTCGCACCAGCAGATCGGCAACGCGATGGATTTCAACCCGGCCACCGGCGTGTCGCTCAACGACCGTTACGCAATGACGCAGCAAGTCCTGACCACCGACGCGTCGGGCAACATCATCAGGGCGAACGGCGCCGCGCCGACCGAAATTACGCTCGTACAGAAGCAAATGGCCGAGCTCGACATGTCGCACGTCGACTGCGACACCATCCCGTTCATGTGGCAGTGGGCCAAGAACTTCGTGCTGTTCGACAACTTCGCGCAGACCATCATCGGCCCATCCACGCCGAACGCCATCGCTATCATCTCCGGGCAGTCCGGCGAGACGCAATGGGCGCTGCATAATGAGGAAGGGCCGAAGGTCAGCTACGCCGGCACGCCCGGCATCACCTTGGGCGCCATCTACACCTCACAGGTCACGCCCTCGGTCAGCAACAACTTCGTCCCGGTCATTGCCGATCCGGGCCCGTTCCCCGGCTCGAACCTGGACCACAACGCGGTCAAGCCGCCGTATAATTTTGACTCCAGCGCCGCCAACCCGACCCTCAACCTGACCTTCGCCACGCAGATGCTGTCGTTCATGGGTTCCAACATCAATCAAATCATCAGCGCCGATGAGGACGCCAAGTCCGATCTCGCCGATGTCCAGCAAGACATTCCCGTCATCGCAGCACATAACCAACCGGTAGCCTGGGGCTGGTACCAGCAGGGCTTCAACGGCCACGACAAGCCCGACCCGTTCGCCAAGCAGGGTACCGGAACCCCCAATCCGAACAACGAAGCTGGCCTGTATACCGGCTACGTCCTGCACCATAACGCCCCGGAATATTTCGGCTATCTCGGCGACAACACCGCGGTGCTGAAGGACGATCTGCACGGCGTGCAGGACTTCTTCGACGCCGTCGGCAACAAGACGCTGCCGGCCGCCGGCGGCGTGTTCTACGTGCGCGGCGGCTACAACAACAATGATGGCCTGGTCCCCATCGACCCGAACCCGGCCGTCCAGCACGCCTTTCTCGGCAATGACGACCACCCCGCCTACTCGGATGCGCAGATCTCCGAAGCGCTGGCAGCCAACGTGATCAATGCCGTCGCCAACAGCCCCTATTGGTCGCAGAGCGCCATCATCATCACCTATGATGAGACCGACGGGCTGTACGACCATGTTCAACCCAAGGTCCGCAACCACCTCGCCGACGGCACGCCGCACGCTGGCGGCCCGCGCATCCCGACGATCCTGATCTCGCCCTACGCCGCCGCCGGCACCATCTCGCACCAGTACAGCGAGCACAGCTCGATCATTAAACTGATCAACAATATCTTCGGCCTGGTGCCGCTCGCCATGCTGCCGGACGAGGTGCATGGCAGGGCGCTGGGCCAAGCCAATCTCGGCCAGCCGAACCTTGGCCCCGCCGACGACCCGGCCAACGACCTCGGCGACCTGACCGAGGCTTTCGATTACGACATCCTGCAAGGCAACAAGCCGCCGATCCCGGCCTCGCAGGCCACGTTCACGCCCACCCAGGTCAGCACGCTGCCGCATCTCGGCGCCCATGCCTGCGCCGCGATCGGGATGCTGCCGACCGACTATCGCAGCCAAGACGACTACACGAACGGCAACCCAATCGACCCGCCGCCGGGGGACTTCAACCCCCGCCCGAGCCAGTCGCCCGGCACGCCGAGCGCGGGCAACTGGACGCCCTGACCAAGACATTCGCCCCGCTCGCCGCGATCCTCCTCGCGGCGCGCGGCGCAGTCCCTATACCGCCCGGTCCCGAAGCAAGAGGCGCGCCCGCCAGGGCGTGCCTTGCTGCTTCAATCGCCAGATGAACGCGTCGAGCACGTAATGCGTGATCTGCGGCAGCGCCAATAGCGGCACCAGCCATACGAGGATCGCGTTGCTCTGCACCGTCGGCAGCGCCGTAAAGGCGGGGAACAGGCCGGGATGGTCCTGCCAAACCATGCCATCCCACAATCCCTCCTCGAGATAGGCCAGCAGCAGCGGCACCAAGAGAAACAAGGGCACCGCGGCCAGCGTGAACAGCCGGGCGCCCGGAACGATGCCCAGCAAACGACCTGCAGCGCCCAACCGCGCCTGGTTGCGGCCGTAGAGCCAGATCAAGGCCGTATAGGGGATCCCGTGCGCCAAGACGTTCACCGCGGTGAACGCCAAATCGCTGTCGAGCGCGATGATCCCGACCCACCAGGACAGCGCCGTCCCCACCAGCAGCAGGTTGCGCGGCCAGTTGAACGCGCCCTCCTGCCGCACGAGCAGCGCTTCCTTGACCACATAGATCGCCATGATCGCCACGTAGACCGCCAGCAGCAGATCGCTCGCCACTACAGGCGCCTGCATGCCCAGAAAATCGCCGTCGATGAACCAGGAGAACTGCCTGGGGTGCAGATGCCACCAGGCCAGCGGATAGAGCGTCGCCGCGTAAATCGCCGTCTGGTCGATCCAGCGATGCCGCCGTTCGCGCCGGCCGTACAGCATCATGAACCCATATTGCTGCCGCACGAAGTGAAACGCCGCCAGGTAGGCGAGGCAGCGCCAGAACACCATCGCGCCCAGGCTGTATAACCCGGCGAACACCAGGAATCCCAGCAGCGGCGCCACGAGGTACAGCGTTCGCCCGCGGCGGAACTCGGCCGGGTCGAAATAGGTGCGGTACAGCGTCGTGTAGACGTGGGTGACGTCCACGCCGACGATCAGCGCGCCCCAGAGCAGCGGCGAAACCGCCCGGTTCGTGACCGCTTGCGGGGCAGCGAGCACGGCGAGGCTGACCACCACGCCCGGCAGCAGAATGAACGCCAGGTCGAACCACGCCGGCCCGATCCAGGGTTGCCGTTTCATCCGCGCAGATACGCAGCGACGGCGTCGGCCGCCTGGACGCCGCGAAAATTGGCCTCCTCGAACAACGACAGCCCGCTCATGTCGGAATGGGCGAAAAACACCGGCGGGCGCTGCACGCCGGCGGCGGCGCGGGCAGCGCCCCACATCGTGCCCGGCGTCGGCCGCACCATCCCATGCCCCCAAACGCGCACATCCACCGAACGCACGGCGCCTTGCAGCTCCGGATGCACGCGCAGCAGCTCGTCCAGCACCATCGCCTGCCAAGCCTCAAGCGGCCGCGCGGCCGCGGTCCGGCGCGCCGCATCCGGCGCTTCGTCGCAGAGCGGCCAGTAATAGGTCAGCACCGTGTGCAGCTGCACGCGCTCCAGCGACTGGTGGTTGGCGACGACATAGCCCAGCGACGGGCTGCCATAGATCACGTTGTCCCAGGCGAGCGGCACGCCTGCCCCACCCGGCAGCGCGTCAAGCGTGATGTTGGCGACCATCCAGGGCGAGTAGACGAACGTGTTCTCGCTGGTGCCGAGCAGCCGGTCGGCGACGAAGCGCGGCGTCGCCAGCACGGCCGCTTTGGCCGAAATTCGCGTCGTCGCGCCCCGCGCCGGGTCGAAGACATTGACGCTCACGCCGCCGGTTTCGCCGCGCACCCGCCAGGCCACCACGCCGGTCGTGATGCTGCCCGCCAGACGGCGCTGCAATTGCTGGACGATGTAGCCGTTGCCCTGCGGCCAGGTCAGCACTGGCGGGTCTTCCTGCCCGCCGCGGTCGCGCGAGGCGAAGTAATGAATGCCAGCCCAGGCCGAGGTCTCCGCAGAATGGGCGCCGAAATCGTCGCGACAGCAATAATCGACGAACCAGTGCAGCAGCTCGGAGTTCCAGCCCTGGGCCCGCATCCAGGCCTGCATGTTCACCTGGTCCAGCGCCCGGAACCGCTCGTCGGCGGAGCTGAGTTCCACTGGGATCACGAAGGCCCGCCGCCCATCGCTGCCACGCGCGGTCCGGTAGGCGTCCATGGCGCGGAAGAACGCGGCATATTGGCGCCGGTCATCCGCGGAAGCGCCAAGCCTCGGCACCAGGTCCTCCTGCCACCGGCCCAGCAGGAACAGCCGCTCATGCGGATCGGCGCATTGGAAGAACTCGTTGTAGACGGGGTCGCCGGATGCGGTCCGGCCGGTGATGATGCCGATCTCCTCGAACAGCTCGGCCGCATGCACCGACTCATCTGTCAGCGCCGGGACATAGTGCGCACCCCACGGATAGGCGCTCACCGCGTTGACGCCCCAAGCCGCGTTGCCGCCGATTTCGGGCTCGAGTTCGAGCAGCGTCGCCTCGATCCCCAGCCGGCGCAGGCGCCAGGCGGCCGAGAGGCCGGCCATGCCGCCGCCGATGATCAGCACGTCGGCCCGGCCCTGTCCGGCCGGCTCCGGCAAACCGCCATCGCGCATACGATGCCCCAGCGCCATCCCCGGCAAGGTGAGCGAACCGGGGACGCGCCCCCGCCCCAGCATCCGCGCGCTGCCCGCGGCAAGCCCGGCGGCGGCCAATCCGCCCAGCAATGCATGGCGTCGGCGCATCAGTTCACCCCGTAATCCGCCCATTCCGTCTCGAAGGTACGGACCAGGGCTTGGCTGTCCAACCGGTTCACCTCGGCCGGGACCCGGGACATGTCGGCGGGGAAGTGCTGCATCTGCGCGAACGTGTCGGCCGAGATGTAGCGCATTCCGGGCGGATAACGGTCCTTCGGTTGCGGCCGTTCGACGCCCGCGAGCACGAAACCCCACTCGCCGAAGGACGGCACATAGGCATGGTACGGGATCGTCGCAAAACCGGCCGCCTCGAGCGTCTCGACCACGCACCAATACGAGCGGCGGGCGACGAAAGGCGAAGTGCTCTGCACCACGATCGCCCCGCCTGGCGCCAGCATCTGCCGCAACAAGCGGAAGAACGTGACGGTATACAGCTTGCCGATCGAGAAGTTGGACGGGTCGGGGAAATCGACGATGACGGCGTCGTAAAGCGGATGGCCAGCCGGCTGCTGCCTCAGCCAGACGAAAGCGTCCTGGTTGATCACCTGCAGCTTTGGCGAGGCGAAGGCGGCGCCGTTCAGCTCGGACAGCATCGAGTTGCGAGAGAACAGCTCAACCATCGCCGGGTCGAGCTCGACTTGGGTGATCTGCTGCACGGCGGGGACTTTGAGGACCTCGCGCGCGGCCAGTCCGTCGCCGCCGCCGAAAATCAGCACATGCGCCGGGTGCTCGACCGCGGCCAGCAGCGGCTGCACGAGCGCTTCGTGATAGCGGTACTCGTCGCGGCTGCTGAATTGCAGGTTGCCGTTCAGGAACAGGCGCAGATCCCGGCGCGATGCGGTGAGCACGATCCGCTGATAAGGGGTTGATTGTGCATGGATCACCGGATCGGCGTAGATGGCGGCTTCCGACAGATCCATGATCCAGTTGGCCTGCACGAAGCCAGCCATCAGCGCGGCGAGCGACGCCAGCGCGGCGATCCGGTGCGTGCGGACCCAGCGCGCCGCCGGGTCGAGCGTGTGCAGCAGCCACAGTGCGACGGCGACATTCATCATGCCGAACAGGAAGCTCGAGCGGATCAGACCGAGATGCGGGACTAGGAACAGCGGGAACAGCAGCGAGGCGAACAGCGCGCCGACATAGTCGAACGCGAACACGCGCGCGACAAGGTCCTTGAACGCCAGCGTGTCCTTCAGGATGCGCAGCAGCAGCGGAATCTCGACGCCCACCAGCACACCGATGGCCGCGACCGTTGCGTAAAGCGGGATCCGGAACGAGCTGACCTGGCCAAAGGCGACGAAGAGCAGCGCCGCCGAGAACCCGCCGACCAGTCCGATCAGGATCTCGGTCCGCACGAACAATTTCAGCAGATCGCGTTCGACCCGGCCGGACAGGAACGAACCGACCCCCATCGCCGACAAATACACGCCGATCACCGTGGAGAACTGGGTCACGGAGTCGCCCAGCAGGTAGCTTGCGAGCGTGCCGGCGATCAGCTCGTAGACGAGGCCGCACGTGGCGATGACGAACACCGACAGCATCAGCAGCGTCGGCATCCGTGAGCCGCCGCTCAGGGCGTCGGCGTCATCCACGGACGGCCGCGCTGATGATCATCGCGATCCCGAGCACGATCGCGCCGAGGAAGATGGCGAGCGCGACATTCTTTTCGTGGCAGATCTGGTTCCAGACATGCACCTGCGGCGTCAGCAGGTCGAGAATGACGAAGCCGATCACGAAGATCAGCAGACCCATGCCGGAAAACAGCGCCGCATTCAGCAGATTGTGCCAGGCCGATACGCTAACCGTGTTCATGTCCGATCTCCTCGTTACTTATGCGACCCGCTCATGCCCGACGAGTAGTTGCCGCCGCCGCGGGAGGCTGCCGCTTGACTGCGGCTGCCGAACAAGGCCCACCCCTCATATTTGGCAAAGCCGAACACCAGCAGGATGATGGCGCAATACAGCGCGAAGATTGGCGGCCGGCGCATCACGCGGAGCCCCGGCGGAAAAACAGGCGGTAGAGCGGATAGGGGGCGAGCAGTGCTAACGCGATCCAGAAGAATTCCTGCGCCGGAACATGCCGCCGGACCGTCACGTCAAAGCTGATCAGCGTCGGGTCCGGCGCGTCCGGCGGCAGATTCTTCGCCTGCCGCATGGAAGCGATAAGGTTAGCGCTGGGCTGCCTGGCATAGGCGCCTGCATCCGTATCGAGCAGCAGCCGATAGCTGCCTCCCGGCACGTTGGTGAACACGACGCGAGCCGATTGGCTGCCCTCTTCCCAACTGCCATCGGAGTCGGAGCCAGAATAGTATTCGATCGTCGGCCGCGCCGTGAAGGTCAAGTCGTCGGGTTGCCGCACCAGCGCCAGCCCCACTTCGAACCAGTCATCTTGAACCGGCGCATGGACCTGGATCTGCAAATTGCCGGACGCGTCGGGCACGGTGAACGGCTCGGTCGCGAGCGTCCGTCCCCGGTCCGCCGCGCCGGTCGTGAAGGCCTGCTGGAACACCGGCAGCGAACGCGAGCGGCCGAACGGGACGATGTCGAGCAGGCACAGGACCACGAACGCCACGACCGCGACCCGCAGGACCTGCACCGTGGGCGCGCGATGCGCGGTGCGGCTGACGGTCGGCACGGCGATGTTGAATGCGGGTTGCACCACTTTCTCGGGCAGCGCGGTCCCCCGTGACCAGACCACCTCGTCCCCGGTGCGCTCCTGCAACAGAATCTGCGATCCGGCGATGTACGTGCTCACTGAAGCCCGATCGCCGACGCGAGCGCGCCAGTAGAACTCGCCGAGCACATAATCGGTGACCGCCTCGCTCTGACTTTCCGGCTGACCCGGCGGCTGCACGTCGTGGCGCAGCATGCAGAACAAGCTCCAGCCCTCGCTGTCCTTGGCGAGGAAGCGGAAGCCGCGATACGGGTTGAAGAGCAGGTACTCGTCCCAGCTCCCTTCCGCCGAGTCGCTGCGCGTTTGGTAGCCGATCACTTCCCACTCAGTGCCGAACAGCGTGCCGCGCCGGCCGATCGGGATCGCCGGCTCGCGGGTCCGCTCGCGAGCGGCCGCGATGATCTTCAGCTCGGGGCTGGCGATGTCGATGGTGGCGCCGCAGGAGGCGCAGATGGCGGTGATGCTGATGCCGCTCGCGCGCACCTCGATGCTACCGCCGCAATTGGGGCAGGCCAGCGTGCGGGCGCGAGCCGGCGGGCGTGGGGCGAGGGTCACAGATCGGCGCCGGGGTCGCCAGCGCTGCCAGGCTTCGGCTCGGACCAGCCCTCCACCGGGCGCATATTGGTCAAGCCGAGGCTATCGAACCCGGCATAGCGGCCGACATACAGGCGCCGCCCGTCCCCGGACTGCTCGAGCCCGGCGAACCCGCCCGCCGGGTCGATCATGTCGTAATAGGTGGCGGCACGGCCGCGCGGCGCCTGGAACGGCAGCTCCCCCTCGCTGCCCACGCACGTGGCTTGCTTGATGTCGCTGATGCGGAAGTTCTGGCCGTCGATTGCAACGACCTGGTCGAGCGACGGTAGTGTCCCATTGAGCAGTTCCGGAACCGGCTGCTCGAACGAGACGCCGAAGAAGCCCTGCGCCTCGGATAGCCAGCCCTGGCGAGCACCGCTATCGGCATACCACTCGCTCCAGCCGCCATCCGCCCATTCCATCCTAACCCGGCCAAGAATGGTGAACTGCGCGTCCTGGAAGCGGAACATGGTGCCGAGCTGCAACGGACTGATCTCGTCCGGCAGGTCCGCCATGGCGCCGATCAGCGACACATCACGATCGGTGCGCAACACCGTCGAGCCGCAGGAGGCGCAGACCGCATAAACCGAGAAAGACGAGCGGAAAGTGATCGGCGCGCCGCAGGAGGGGCACGCGTAACTTTGCATCTACCGGATCTGCGCAAGCAACTCCGTCTTCTTGGCGTCGAACTCCGCCTGTGTCAGCACGCCCTTTTTGAGCAGGTCCGAGAGCCGCTCGATCATCGCCAGCGGGTCGGCGACGGCCGCCGCGGCGGCCGGCGCGGCCGTGGCGCCGCTGATCGCCTGCGCGATCGCCAGCCCGGCGCCCAGCCCGGCCCCCGCCGCGGCGATGCCGCCCGGGTTCTGCGCCGCCAGCGGCAAGCTCTCGGCGGCCTCGAATTGCGTGTACTGCTTCAGGTCGCCAACGATGCGCATCGAACTCGCGCGATCCAGCCGCTCCTGCACCTCTTCGGGCAGCGACAGGCTTTGCAGATAGAAGCTCGTCAGCTCGAGGCCGTAATGCAGCAGTGCCGGCGCCACGGCCGCCTTCAGCTTGGCGGAAAACGCGTCCTGCTGCGCCGCCATGTCGAGGAAGGCGACGTCGCTGCCGCCGAGCGTCGTGGCGATCGCGGTCAGGATGGCGGCGCGGAGCTGCCCGGCCGCGTCGGCGACGGTGTATTGCGGGGTGGTGCCGCTCAGCGTGGTCCAGAACGCGGCCGGGTCGGCTATCTTGTAGGAGTAGATGCCATTGGCGCGGATACGCAGCGCGCCGAACTCCTTGTCGCGCACGGTGATCGGCTGTGCCGTGCCCCAGCGCTGATCGATCTGGTCGCGGGTGCTGAAGAAGAAGACGTCCGACTTGAAGGGCGATTCGAACGCTTTGTCCCAGTTCTTGGCATAGGTGAGGATCGGCAGCGTCTGCGTGGTCAGTTTGTAGATTCCGGGTCCGAAAAAATCGGCAATCTTGCCTTCATTGACAAACAGCGCACGCTGCGTCTCGCGAACGGTGAGCACGCCGCCGTTCTGAATCTCAAAATCCTGCATCGGGTAGCGCCACGCCAGAACACCCGGCCCACCCTCGTTCCACTGGATGACATCGATGAACTGCTTGCCGAGAAAGCCCATCAAACTCATGGCGTTAACTCTCCTATATTTCTCGATCATATCGTGAATCGAAGGAGAGTTCCATCAAGAGATGCCGACGAGGACGATCCCGCCGACCGCCAAGGCGCCGCCCAGCAGGCGCAACAAGTTGAGCGGGTGCTGCTGCAGGCCCATGATACCCGCGCGGTCGAGCGCGATCGAGAGGACGACCGCGCAGCAGGCCGCAGTGACCGTGAACACGGCCGAGCCGATCCGCTGGGTCGCCAGGGCGGCCGCAAGCACGAATATCGCGTTGCAGATCCCGCCGAGCCAGGCCCACCAGGGCGTCGCGCCGATCTTCGGCCCAACATCGCGCAAGGATAGGCCGAGGAACGGGGCGCACAGCAGCAAGCAGCAGATCGCGACGCCGTAGATCGCCAGCGCGGCCGGAATCACCTGCTGCAGCGACTTGTTCAGCGCCGAATTGGCGGCGGATTGGATCGGGTTGCTAAGCCCGGCGAGGGCGGCGAGACCGACGAGCAGGAATTGCATGCTTAGTCCGCCAGGGCCGGGCCACGGAACGCGTCGAGCCCCGGCACGGCATCGAGCGTCACCGGGCCGCCCTCCCGCGCGGAGCGGTAGATCGCTTCCATGAGCAGCTGGTCCTGCACCCCCTCCTCGCCAGGCGTGCGCGGGACACGGTCATGCAGGATGCAATCGGCAAAATGGTCGATCTCGAGGGCGAACTGGTTGCCAGCCCCGAGCTGCAGCTCCGCGACCGCTTCGTGCGCTCCCTCGCGGTGTGCGATCCGCATCCGCTGGCCGCTATAGGCGAAGGCGTTGTCGAGATCGATCCAGCCACCCTCCATACGCACGCGCAAATCCCGGCTCTCATGCGCGCCATACGAAGTTACGCAGTTCGCGAGTGCGCCGGAGGGGAAGCGCAGCATGAAGGCGATGGTCTCCTCGACATCGGCGTATCGCTTGTCGCCGGCCGGGCTCCAGCTGCGGGCAAAGACCTCCACCGGCTCCTCGCCGAGCACGGCGCGGACGCTGTTGAGGCAATAGAGGCCAATATCCGGCAGCGCCCCACCGCCGGCCGAGCCGGCCTTCAGCCGCCACTGATCGCCGGGACCCTGCGCCTGGGTGTTGGAGGCCTCGATGATGCGGACTTTGCCATACTGGCCGGAGCGGGCCAGGCGAATAGCGTGCCGATTGTATGGCTCGTACTGGCAGCGATAGGCGATCATCAGCTTGACGCCGGCGGACTTGCAGGCGGCGACCATGTCGCGCGCCTCGGCACTGTTGTTGGCCATCGGCTTCTCGCACAGGACGTGCTTGCCAGCCGCCGCCGCGGCGAGCACGTGCTCGCGATGCAGCGCATTCGGGGTCACAATGTAGACCGCGCCGACGGCCGGGTCGTCGGCCAGGCGCGCCAGCTCGGCATAGCCGAAGACGGCGTGCGCTGGAATTCCGTGCTGCGCGGCGACCAGCCGTGCCTTGTCCGGGCTGCCCGAGACGAGCGCCACCGGCTTGGCCTTGCCGCACGCGGCGAACGCCGGAAGGATTTGCTCGAGCGTCAGCCGGCCCACGCCAACCACGGCGAACCCGACCCGCTGCTCTGGTGGCAGCGGCGCCGGCGGCGGCGGCGACGGCCGGTCCGCCTCGCCGCGCCAATTGTCGAACACAACCCGGCCGTCTTCGACCCGGCCAGCATCGAGCTTCGAGGGCGGCGCCGGCTGCGACGGGGCTGGGAGCGGTGGCACGGACTGATCTTGCGGCATTGCCGGCCTTTCCCGAGCGTTGAGGAGTAACGTGGGACCGTCCGGAAAGAGCGCAAGATGACCGAAACCTGGTGTGACCGCCGAGACCCGCTGATCCTCACCCTCGCGGTCGGCGAGGCCGAACAGGCGCGCTTCGACCAACTCCGCGCCGCCCATTTCCCGCCGGATCGCAACCTCGTTTCCGCCCACGTCACCCTGTTCCACCACCTGCCGGGGCAAGAACTTATCTCGATCCAGCAAGCGCTGACCGCGATCTGCCGCGACCAGCCGCCGTTCGCCGTCGCCGTCGCCGGCCTGCGGTCGCTAGGCCGCGGGACCGCCTACCGGCTCGCCGCGCCAGAGCTTTCCCGCCTGCGCGCCACGCTGGCAGAACGCTGGGCCGCCTGGCTCACCGCGCAAGATCGCCAGCCCTATCAGCCGCACCTCACGATCCAGAACAAAGTGACCCCGGAAGCCGCCGCAAGCCTGCTCCGGCGCCTGCAGGCCGAATTCGCGCCGTTCACAATACGAGCGGAGGGCTTGCTTCTCTGGCACTATCGCGGCGGCCCGTGGGAGGAAGCAGCGCGCTTCCGCTTCACTCCACTGCCGACGACGCGATCGTAACCCCGCCGTCGATCACGAGCGTCTGCCCGGTCATGAACTGCCCCGCCGATCCCGCCAAGAACACCGCCGCCCCGGCGATCTCATCCGGCTCGCCGATCCGCCCCAGCGGCGTATCCCGCGTCCGCCGGCGCAAATTCTCCGGATCCTCCCAAAGCGCCCGCGCGAAGTCCGTGCGGACCAGTCCCGGCGCGATGCAATTCGCCCTTATGCCCCGCCTGCCCCACTCGACGGCCAGATTGCGCACCAACTGCATGTCGGCCGCCTTGGAGATCCCATAAACCCCGATGGTCGGGTTGCCGCGCAGCCCGGCGATCGACGAGATCACGATCACCGACCCCCCACCCCGCTCCGCCATCCCGGGCAGCACCATGTTGCACAGCCAGTGATTGCTGCGGATGTTGCTCGCCATGATGCGGTCCCAGGCATCGTCCGTAATCCCGATCGACGGGCCGAAATACGGGTTCACCGCCGCGTTGCAGACCAGCGTATCGATCCGCCCCCACGCCGCCAGCGTCTGGTCCACCAGCCCCCGCAGCTCCTCCTTGCGTGCGATATGGCAGGGCACGACGAGCGCCTCGCCGCCCGCTTCGCTAATCGAGGCGGCGACCGCTTCGCACGCGTCTGCCTTGCGGCTGCTGACCACGACCCGCGCCCCATGTTCGGCCATTCGCAAGGCGATGGCGCGGCCGATCCCACGGCTGGACCCGGTGATCACGGCCACCTGGCCACGCAAATCGAACAGCGAAGCCATACTGTTCCCCCAATCTCTTTGCACCGCAACATCCGCCGCGCCATCCATCTTGCCAAGAGCCCGGCCTTTTGCGAGTGGGAGCGCCATGAGCACGATCCAGGCGATCTTCCTCGCGATTCTCCAGGGCGCGACGGAGCTGTTCCCCATCAGCAGCCTCGGACACGCCGTGGTCGTGCCGGCCCTGCTCAACTGGAACCTCGATCAGGGCTCGGATCAATTTTTGCCGTTTCTCGTGCTGCTGCACACCGGCACCGCGGTGGCGCTGCTCGGCTTTTTTTGGCGCGACTGGGTTGGCTTGCTGCTCGGGGTGATTGGCGTCGGGGGCGGCCGCCGGGTCGCTGACGCCAGGCGGCTCGCGCTGCTGATCATCGTCGCGACGATCCCCGCGGTGATCCTCGGATTCGTGTTCAACCACTTCTTCAAGACGCTCTTCGCGAGCCCGTTGATCGCCGCCGGGTTCTTGGCGGTCAACGGCGTGCTGCTCCTGGTTGGTGAACGGTTGCGCGGCGCCTCAGCCGGCCGCACCGCCAAGCCGCTCACCGCGCTGACCCTGCCCAACGCCGTCGCCGTCGGCTTTTGGCAATGCACGGCCCTGCTTCCCGGCATTTCCCGGTCCGGCGCCACCATCGTCGGCGGCTTGCTCAGCGGTCTGAACCACGAGGATTCCGCGCATTTCTCATTTTTGATCGCGGCCCCGATCATCATCGGCGCGACCGTGCTCGAAGTGCCGAAGCTGCTGCATTCGAACGTACCGCCAGGCGTGTTCCAGCAATCGCTGATCGCCGCCGTGGCCGCCGGCATCACCGCCTTGCTCGCGACTTGGTTCCTCATGCGATACTTCCGCCGCCACGATGACGTGGCGCTCAACCCGTTTGCCTTCTACTGCCTTATCGCCGGCATCGGTTCGGCGGTGTGGCTCGCGTTCCGCTGATGCGCCGCCGCCTGCTGCTCGCGGCGCCGGCGCTTCTGCTCGGTGCTGCGGACCGCCTGCCGGTCGCGGCGACCCCGATCTCCCGGATGGACACGCCGTGGTGGCGCGCCCGGTTTGCCGAGAAACAGGCCGAGCTGCGCCGAGGCCCGGTCGACCTGATCTGGCTGGGCGACAGCATCACCCAGGACTGGGAGTTGCACGGTCCGCCAGCCTGGCGCGACTTCGCCCCGGTCTGGGATCATTTCTACGCCGGTCGCAATGCGGTCAACCTCGGCTTCAAGGGCGACAGCACCGCGCACCTGCTCTGGCGGATGCAGAATGGCGAGCTCGACGGCATCCATCCGAAGGCCGCCGTGGTGCTGATCGGCGCCAACAATATGGGCCGCGTGCATTGGAATGCGGAGCAGACCGTTGCCGGCATTCAGGCAGTGATCGCCGACCTGCAGCGGCGCCTGCCGAACACGACGATTCTGCTCATTGCCGTACTGCCCAGTATCCGCAGTCGCTACGTCACCCAGACCACGAGCGAGATTAATCGCGCGCTCGCCACGCTCTACCCGCCGGGCAACCCGGTCCATTACGCGGACCTTTCGGCGCTCTTCATGCGGGACGGTCAGGTCGATCGCACACAATTCTTGGACGATAACCTGACCCCGCCGGACCCGCCCCTCCACCCGACCGCACAGGCGCAAGAGCGGATGGCGCAAGCTATCGAGCCCGCCTTAGCCGCAATGCTCCGCGACACGCCCCGCCACTAAACCGCGATCGTCCTGACCGGAATCGGTCAGGACGTGAATCGCTGTCTCAAATAAAGCTAGACCTCCGCCAGGCGCAGATGGCGCCTTAATGCAAGATGATCTCCACGCGCCGGTTCTGCGGCTCGCGCACGCCCTGCGCCGTCGGCACCAGCGGATTGGTCTCGCCGAAGCCCTGGATCGTGATCGCCTCGCGCGGCACGCCGTCCCGCACCAGTTCGCTCGACACGGTCTGCGCCCGGCGGACCGAGAGGCCCTGATTGTACTGCGGCGTCCCGGAGAGGTCGGTGTAGCCATCTACCTCGATGCGCGTAACCTGGACCCGTGTGGTCGCCTGCGCTGCTTCGGCAATGATCTGCCGCGCCCGGTCCGTCAGGTCAGCGCGATCCCAATCGAAGAAGACCAGGTAGGTCCGCGCCTCGGTCCGCGCGACCGGTGTCGGCGCCGGCGTCAGCACAGCGGGCGGCGCCGCGTTGAAGGCGTAGCGGATGCCGAGCAGGATCGAGTGATTGTAGTCGTCGTAGATGTGCGCTTCGGCGGGCTTGTCGAGGTTTGGCGCGAAATACTGACCGTAAACGATGTGTTCTTCCGGCATGCTAAAGAACCGATACTCGGCGGTCAGCGCCAGGCCAGGGATGGGCAAATTATAAGACATCCCAGCAATAATCTGGTAGGCGAAATTTATGTCTGGGTGCTGCAGCCGGATGAACGTGTCTGGCACCGAAATGCTCCCGTTCCGGATGTCGTTCGTCTGCTCGCCCACGCCGACCCCGATATACGGCGTCACCGGCCAGCCAAGGTTGAAGTCATAGAGCAAGTTGACCATTGCCCCGTACTTCTGCTCGATGCCCCCGGAAGTCACGGCGCCAGGAAGCCTGGAAATGCTGTTGTAGCGATAATCGCCCTCGAGCTCGGCCCGCAGCCCGCTTCCAAAACCCCAGCCGAACGCCGCAACGCCCACAAAGCCGGTATCGAAGCTCGCCTGCCCGGTAAACCGCGAGGTTGGCACGCCTGCCAGGACCATATTGTTGACGTGCTCATCCTGCAGGAAATTGACCCCCGCCCCAAGGTTCACATAAGGTCCGGTGACGGAGTCGGCCCGCGCGATGACCGGAACGGCCAGGCAGGCCGCCGCCATCGCGCCGAATATCCCGATCCTTAACAATCTGTGCCTCCAATTTTCTGAGGGCTGATACGACGCTGCTGTCGAATGCCACTCAGTTTACCCAAAATATACGCTATAAAAGGTATATACCTCTACCCAACCCCGGTCTCCCGCTCCACCACTCGCGCGTACAGCGCCGCCCCGAACGGGATAGCCGCGTCGTTGAACATGTATCCCGGATGGTGCGGAGAGAAACCGCTCCCGTTTCCGACCTGTATATAGGCGCCCGGCACCTTCTCCATCATGAAGGAAAAATCCTCCGACCCCATGGCCGGCCCCATGCTGCGGTCGACCTGCGCCTCGCCCACCAGTTCCGCCGCGGCATCGGCAATCGCGATGGTCTGCAGCGGGTCGTTGACGGTGGGCGCGAAGATTAGCCGCCAATCCAGGCTTGCCGCCGCCCCGAACCCGGCCGCCACGCCCTCCGCCGTCCGCCGCATCGCCGCCTCGATCTGCTCGCTCACCTCGCGCTTGAAGAAGCGCGCCGTGCCGGACAGCGTCGCCGTCTGCGGAATGACGTTGTAGGCGTCCCCGCCCACGACCTTGGTCACGCTGACCACCGCCGCCTCGTTGGGTGAGATGTTGCGCGATACGATCGCCTGCAGCGCCGTCGCGATATGGCAGGCGGCCAGGACCGGATCGATACTGTTCTCCGGCCGCGCCCCATGCGCGCCCTTCCCGCTCACCGTGATGTCGAAGAATGCGCCGCCTGCCGCGCACGAGCCGGGCCGGATCCCATAGCGGCCAACCTCCATCCCGGTCCGATTATGCATTCCAAACACCGCGTCGCAGGGGAAGCGCTCGAACAGCCCGTCCTCGAGCATGGCCAGCGCGCCGCCGCAGCCTTCCTCGCCGGGCTGGAAGATGAAGTTCACCGTCCCGCTGAAATTGCGCGTCTCCGCCAAATAGCGCGCGGCCGCCAGCAACATCGTGGTATGCCCATCATGCCCGCATGCATGCATCTTGCCGGGCACCGTCGAGCGGAACGGCAGATCCGTCATCTCCTCCATCGGCAGCGCGTCCATATCCGCGCGCAGCCCGATCGAGCGGTTGCCGTTGCCGGACCGCAGCACTCCCACCACGCCGGTCTGGCCGACACCCCGGTGCACCTCGATCCCCCAGCTCTCCAGCAACCCGGCGACGATCCCCGCCGTCCGGTGCTCTTGCAGGCCCAGCTCGGGATGCCGGTGCAGATCATGCCGAATGGCGGTCAGTTCGTCCTGGTAGCGGCGGATATGATCGAGTGCGGACATGCGGTGCTTTCGTCGACAGGGGTAACGCACCGAAGTTCATAGCCCCGCTCACCCCGCCCGGGCAAACCTTGCGCCGGCAGACGTGGCATGTCGGAGTCCTGTCCAGACCGAGATTGATGTCGTCCCTGTTCCAGTGAGCACGATCGCGGTCTAAGCTGCCCGGACAGAGGAGGACCTGATGTTCGTCCTGAATGACCCGCCGCCGCCTGTCGACCCGGCGCTGCTCGACACGCTCAGCCGTGCCGAGCCCGCGACAATCGGCCATTTCCGCCATACCGGCTTCATGGACCCCGGCATACGCGGCCTTTTGCCGGACCGGCGCATCGCCGGCACCGCGGTCACCTGCCGCTGCTACGGGCCGGACACCACGATCGTACACTACGCCCTCGGCCAGCTCCGACCCGGCGACATCCTCGTCATCGACCGCGCCGGCGACCATCGCCACGCCGCAGTCGGCGGCGGCGTGGCCTTCGCCGCACGTGCGGCCGGCTGCCTCGGCATCATCATCGACGGCATGGCCACCGATATCGGCGAAATCCGCGGCTACGGCATGCCCGTCTGGGCGCGCGGCCTCTCCGCCGTCACGGGCAAGCGCAGCTTCAGCCAGGGCGATTTCGGTATCCCGGTATCCTGCGGCGGCGTGGCTGTAGAGCCCGGCGACGCCATCCTCGCCGATGAGAACGGCGTGCTGGTGCTGGAGCTGCACGAAATCACCGAAGCCGCCGAGCGCGCGATCGCCATGCAGGCGGCGGAGAAGACGACGCTCGCCCGCATCACCGCCGGTGAACGCCTACCGGACATCAACGGCACCAACGCCCGCATCCGCGAACTCATGGCCGCCAAGAAAACCTAAGCTAGACGGTCATCTCGAGGACGTAGAGGCCGCCGACGAAGCGGTCGACCATATAAATCATGCGGTTTTCATCCACGTAGACGTCGTTGATCTGGATAGCGCCGGTGGAGGCGCCCGGCGGCGGCTCGGGCACGTAGAAGGCGATCTCCTTCGGCTGGAACGGGTCGGCGATGTCGTGCACGCGCAAGCCGCCGTTGAAGTAAGTGCCGAACAAGATGGTTTCCGAGCGGAAGGCCGGGCCGGGCCGGTTCTCGTGCAGATTATGCGCGCCATAGCGGCCGCCGCGATAGGCATGTTCCTCGACGGGCGGCAGCGGCAGGGTCGCGATCGGCACCGGGTTGTCGGGCTTGCGATAGTCGAGCAGCCAGACGAGCTTCGGCCAGTCGTGGCCGTCATCGCGGACGCATTCATCGGAGACCACCAGCAGATCGCGGCCGAACAGTGGCATGACTGTGTGGGTGAACCCCGGAAAAGGCGGATGCGGATTCCAATGGGTGACCGGCTTGATGCGGGACATGTCGGAGATGTCGAGCACGAAGGCGCCGCCATCGAGGTAGCCGACATAGGCGCGGTCGGGATGGCTGGGGTAGACATCGGTGTTATGGGCGCGGATGCCGGAATCGAACTTGGGATGCCGCGGCGGCGGCGGGGCGTCGTCGCCCTCCGCGGTGCCGGGATACCACCAGCGGCCGAGTTCGCGCGGCCGGGTCGGGTCGGAGACGTCGATGGCGCGGTACGGCTGGTCGTCCAGCAGGTTGCGCGGCGTGAAG
Source organism: Acetobacteraceae bacterium (assembly GCA_965276815.1). Taxonomy (GTDB): domain Bacteria; phylum Pseudomonadota; class Alphaproteobacteria; order Acetobacterales; family Acetobacteraceae; genus JAVVHH01. The sequence goes on from CBDIBE010000011.1 coordinate 90,928, forward strand.
TCCGGCGCGCCGCCGGAGAAGTGGACGGTGCGTCCATCGACGAACCATACCTGGTGGACGCCGCGCGAAGCCGGGCCGGAGCAGTCGAAGAACCCGATCGCGCGCGGGTTCTCCGGGGTGGAAACGTCGAACATCTCCACTCCGGCCGGCTGCAGCCCGTGCGTGCTGGTCTGATAAGCCACCGCCATCAGGTCGCCGCAGACTTCGAGCGAGTTGGAGCGCACGTTGCGATGCGGCAAATCCGTCTGCACGATCACTCGGGGGTGGAGCGGATCGGTGACGTCGACGCCGGTGAAATTCTTCGGCGCGCTCTCATGCGCGAGCCACAGGATACGCCGCCCGCCGCTCACCTGCAGGCTCATTCCCTCGCCCAAGCCGCCGAACCCGGCGAGCGTGTCATGCGCGAGCAGCTTCATATTATGTGCTTCGGGCTGTGCCACCGATGAGCCTTTCCAATGCGGAGCCGGTTCCGGTGACGATCGTGACCGGGTTCCTGGGCAGCGGCAAGACGACGCTGCTGAATGCGCTGCTGCGGCGTCCGGCGCTGGTGGACACGGTGGTGATCGTCAACGAGTTCGGCGAGATCGGCCTCGACCACCTGCTGATCGAGCAGGCGATCGAGAATACGGTGCTGCTCCGCAACGGCTGTATCTGCTGCACCGTGCGCGGCGATGTGGCCGACACGCTGGAGACGCTATGGGGTCAGCGCGCGGCGGGGGTGATCCCGTGGTTCCGGCGCATTGCCATCGAGACGACGGGTCTGGCCGATCCCGGGCCAGTCACGCACGCGCTCGTCGCCGAGCCGGGCGCCGGCTATGCCTGCCGGCTGGATGGGATCGTGACCACGGTCGACGCCGTGCACGGGGCGCAGACGCTGGCGCGGCATGCGGAAGCGCGCCGGCAAGTGGCGCTGGCCGACCGGCTGCTGATCACCAAGACCGATCTGGCGCCCGACACCGCTTCGCTGGAATCGGCGCTGTCCGCCTTCAACCGCGATGCGCCGAGGCGTCACATCGTCCAAGGCGAAGGCGACCCGGCGGACGTGTTCGGCCTCGGCCCGCACGCTGCCGCCCGCGCCTGGCTGCGGACCCCGCACGGCGCGCACGACCATATCGAAGCCGGCGGGATCGGGACTGTGCTGCTGACCCATGATCGGCCGCTCGCCTGGTCCTCGCTGATGCTCTGGCTGGACTCGCTGCTCTCGCTCCGCGGCGCGGAAGTCCTGCGGCTCAAAGGACTGGTGCACGCCGAGGGGGAAGCCGGGCCGCTGGTGCTGCAGGGCGTGCACCATGTCCTGCACCCCGTCAGCCGGCTGCCCGCCTGGCCCGACGGGGTCGCGCGGACGCAACTCGTGCTGATCACCCAAGGTTTGTCCGCATGCGGGTTGCGGGCAAGCTTCGAGGTTGTGCGGTAGCGGCTTGCAGCCTATTTCTACGCCCGCGACAAATGGTCTGCCGGCGCGGCGCCGCGCTGACCGCGCGGGCGCTCCATCCCCGTCGTGGTGTCTCGGGCGGTTTGGGTCTCCATCTCGGCATCCAGTTGCGCGCCGATCAGCACCACGGTGGTCGAAATCCATATCCAGGTCATGAAGCCGACCACGGCGCCCAGCGAACCATAGGTCTTGTCATAGCTGCCGAAACTCGCGACGTACCAGGAGAACAGCAGCGAAACCACTACCCAAAGGACCGCCGCGAAGCCGCTGCCCCAGCTTAGCCACCGCCACTGCGCATGCCTCCGGCTCGGCCCGTAGCGGTAGATCAGCGCGAGCAATCCGCCGAGAGCCACGAGCAGCAGCGGCCAGCGCAGCCAGCGCAGCAAGAAGTCCGTGATGCCCCCGAGCCCGACCACGTTGAGGAATGCTGGCAGCGCCACGACAGCGACGAGCGCGAGCACCATGAACAAGATCACCCCGAGGGTGAACAGCAGCGTGATTGCGGTGAGCTTGAAGAAGCCCCGCTTCTCATGCTCGCCATTGACGACGTTGAGCGCGTCGAATAGCGACTTCATGCCCTGGTTCGAGCTCCAAAGCGACGTCCCGAGGCCGATGATCAAGCCGATGCTCAGGCCGCCGCTCGGTTTGGAGGCCAGAGCCTTGGCCTGCCCGGCGATGATGTCGATGCCGCCGCCCGGCAGCACGCCTGAGAGGGAGGAGACCTGGTTGGCGATCGTGGCCGGGTCGGCCACGAGGCCGTACAGCGACACCATGGCGGCCAACGCCGGGAAGATCGACAGCAGCGCGTAAAAGGTGACGCCGGCCGCCTCGGCCATCAGCCGGTTCTCGGAAATCTTGTGGAACACGCGCTTAGCGATATCCCACCAGCCGCGCGCGGGCATTTGGGTCGGCGTGGTCGCATTCCTGCCGCGGCCATCCTCATATTCGTCCGGATGCTTGGCGGACTCGCGATGCGTTGCTTTCCCGCCCAGCCGCTTGGGCGATTTTCCGGTCGCGGCCAGCAGGAGCCCGGCCGCGCCCAGCAGCGCGATGAAGGCGGGATGATCCAACTTGCTCCGCTGCATGATCCCCTCGACCTGACCGCCCGTCTAAGTCGGCAGCCGGCGTTTGGTTCCCTTACGCAGCGATATCGGTTAAGACGGCTTGAACGGTTCGCCTCGCCAGGCCAGGATCTTCCAAACCCCGTCTGCCGTCGCGACGATCCGATCGCCTACGGTCATCGTGCCGCGCAGGAAAACCAGGCTCCGCGTCGCGCGGATGGTCTCACAACGGACTTGCGCGAATTCGCCCAGTTGCAACGCGCCGGTATAGTGGATGTTGAGCTGGACGGTGGCGCTGGGACGGTCGCCGGCCGCGCTCCAGCTCGCGTTGCCGAGCGCCACGTCGAAGGCGGTGGCGATCATGCCGCCATGCACCACCCCGCGCTTATTGCCGTGCCGTTCGTCGGCCATAAAGCCGAGCAGCCCAACGCCGCCGCCCGGCGGCTGATAGAATGGCCCGACATGGGTGTTGAACGCCCTGCCCGGCCGCACCACCCACCCTTCGGGCACACCTTTATCGCTCAATGTCCTTGCTCCTTGCCCGTGCTGCGCCCTGGCTACACCATGCCAGAGAAGGAATGGCCGGCCAGCACGGTCTGCCTCGTTAAAGTTCTTCGCCGAGCGCCCGCCGCTCGAGATCGTGCAGCCGGGTCTGCGCACCGGGGGTGCGCGGGCTGATCTCCAGCACCTTCTGCCAGGCGACCAACGCGCCGTGCCAATCCTTGCGGGCCTCGGCGATCCGGGACAGGTCCTGGAAGGCCACGAAGCTGCGCGGTTCGCGCTTGAGCACCTCTTCGATATCGCGGATTGCCCCGGCGTAGTCGCCCATACCGCGGCGCGCCAAAGCCCGCCCGCGCCAGCCCTCTAACAGCTCGGGCGACAGGTCGAGCGCCGCGTCGAAACTGTCCAGCGCATCGTTCGGCGCGCCCTCGGACAGCTCGCGTTGGCCGCGGGAGAGCAGGAGCTTGACCGCTGGCGTCGCCTGATCCACCCACATGGAGCGGATCTGCGTCTCCAGCGTCGCAGCGGCCTCCTCCGTCGGCGCGACTTTCAGCGCGGCAAACAGAGCGTCGGGCGGCCCCTTCGGCGCCGGCTGCGCGAGCGCGGGCGCGGCCAACAGCAGGAACAGGAAGACGCGGCGGATCATGGCACGCCAGCCGGCTTTGGCCCGCCCGCCATCCAGTCCAGCAATTGCACAGTATGCACGATGGGCACGCCGCCGCCGGTGAGCTGGGTGATGCAGCCGATATTACCGGTCGCGATCAGGTCGGGCTTGGTCGCCGCGATGTTGTGCAGCTTGCGCTCCCGCAGGCGCCCGGCGATCTCCGGCTGGATCAGGTTGTAGGTCCCGGCCGAACCGCAGCACAGATGCGGCTCGGCGGGCTCCGAAACGTCAAAGCCGGCCCGGCGCAGCAACGCCTTCGGCGCATCGGTCACCCGCTGCCCATGCTGCAGGCTGCAAGCCGCGTGGTAGGTGACGCGCAGCTTCGGCGCCGGGCGGACCGGCGCGTAATCGATGCCGGCCAGATACTCCGAGATATCCTTGGTGAGCGCGGAGATCGTCGCCGCCCGCTCGCGCCACGGCGTCGGTTCGTTGCGGAACATGAAGCCGTAATCCTTGACCGTCGTGCCGCAGCCGGAGGTGTTGATGACGATGGCGTCCAGGCCTTCGCCCCTGATCTCGCGCGTCCAGGCGCCGATGGCATCGCGGGCGCTGCGCATCGCCGCGTCGTGGCGGCCCATGTGATGGGTCAGCGCGCCGCAGCAGGTGACGCGCGGGGCGATCACGACCTCGATGCCCATGCGCGTCAGCAGCCTGATGGTGGCTTCGTTGATGGCCGGGTCGAGGACGCTCTGCGCACATCCGGTCAGCAGCGCGACCCGGCCGCGCTGGCGCGTTTCCGCCTCGTGCACCTGCGGCTCCTGCATCGGGCTCGCCGGCGGCGGCAGCGACGGAGCCAGCTCGAGCATCGCCCGCAGCCGGCTCGTCAGCCGGAAGCGGCTCGGCAGCAAGCCGCGGAGCGGACGGCCGACCCGCGCCAGCATCAGCGCGAGCCGGAACAGGCCCGGCCGAGGCAGCACGGCGGCCAGCGCGCTGCGCAGAGCGCGGTCATGCCAGGGACGCTGATACGTCTCCTCGATATAAGTCCGCGCGTGGTCCACAAGGTGCATGTAGTTCACGCCCGAGGGGCAAGTGCTCATGCAGGCGAGGCAGCTCAGGCAGCGGTCCACATGGCGGACCACTTCCTCCGTCGCCGGGCGCCCGCTCTCGAGCATGTCCTTGATCAGGTAAATTCGGCCGCGCGGACTATCTAGCTCGTCGCCGAGCAACACGAAGGTCGGGCAAGTCGCGGTGCAGAAGCCGCAGTGCACGCAGGTCCGGAGAACCTGGTTGCTGGACTGGATTTCTGGGTTTTTGAGCTGCTCGGGGGTGAAGGTGGTCTGCATGGTCTGGTCTATAGGCCGGCGTAAAGGCGGCCGGGGTTGAGAATACCGTGCGGATCCATGGCGGACTTGACCCGGCGGGTGATTCGGGCCAGCGGCTCGGGCTCCGGCGGGACGACTTCGATGGCGGCGCGCATGCCCTCGGGCGCCCGCAGCACGGTCCAGGTGCCGCGCGCGGCGCGGGCGGCCGCCACGACCGCATCGTGCATCGCCGGGTCGCCTGCCGCCCAGATCAGGCCGCCGCCCCAATCCAAGAATCCCCTGCCCTTGGCGGCTTCGATCGCGGCGAACGCGGCCGGCCCGGCGGAGGGGCGAACGGAGAGGCGCCAGATGGCGTCCCCGGGCTCGGTATGCAGCGGGGCGGCGTCGCGGATGGCGCGCCAGGTCTCCTTGCTGACTGGGTCGTCGAGACGCGCGCCGCCCAGCTCGGCGGCGAGCCGGCCGAGGCGATAGACGACGCTTTTCGCGAAATCCTCGATCCTGATGATCGCGACCGCGCCCTGCCCGGCAAGAGACGGAACGCGCTCGGCCGCTTCGCCGGGCAGGAAAGCGGCGGCGGACACGCCAAAGGGGGAGCCGAGCGCCTTCGAGAGGATCGCGACGCCAGCCTTGGCGTCAGGCGCCGGCATGACGAGGCTGCCCGTCAGTTCTGGCGCCGGCAGCACCTTCAAAGTGATCTCGGTCAGCACGCCGAGCGTCCCATGGCTGCCCGTGAGCAGCTTGCACAAATCCAGGCCGGTCACGTTCTTCAGCACCCGGCCGCCGGAGTGGATCGTCTCCCCGGCCCCGTTCACCGCGCGCACGCCCATCACATGGTCCCGCATCGCACCCCATGCGACCCGGCGGGGACCCGAGAAATTGGTTGCGACCACGCCGCCCATCGTCTGCTCGGCCCCATTGGATCCCAGCAACGCCGACAAATCGGGCGGCTCAGCGATGATGTGCTGGCTGCTCTCGGCCAGCTTGGCCTCGACCTCGGCCAGCGTCGTTCCAGCGCGGGCCGAGATGATCAGCTCCTGCGGCGAGTGCAGGACGATGCCGGTGAGCTTGCTGGTGGACAGCACGCGGGCCGCCTGCACCGGCCGCAACATGCCGAGCTTGGTGCCGCTGCCCTGGACGAGCAGCGGCTCGCGCGCCTCGGCCGCTTCCAGGATCGCAGCGGCGACGCCCGCCTCATCGGCCGGCGCCCCATTCATTCCGCTGCTACGGCCTCTTCGAGCGGGAACACCTTGCTCGGGTTCAGCAGCCAACCGGGGTCGAACGCCGACTTGATCCGCCGCTGCTGCGCCAGCTCCGTCGGCGTGAACTGCACCGGCATCAGATCGCGCTTCTCGACGCCGACGCCGTGCTCGCCGGTGAGGCAGCCGCCAACCTCGACGCATAAGGTCAAGACGTCGGCGCCGAACTGTTCCGCCCGCTCGAAACTGCCGGACTCGTTGGCATCGAACATGATCAGCGGGTGCAGGTTGCCGTCGCCGGCGTGGAAAATGTTGGCGACCTTCAACTGGTATTGCTCGCTCATCTCGCCAATGCGGCGCAACACGAAGGGGAGCTGGCCGGTCGGGATCGTGCCGTCCATGCAGAGATAATCCGGGCTGATCCGCCCGATGGCGCCGAACGCGCCCTTGCGGCCCTTCCAGATCGCGATGCTCTCCTCGGTGGACTGGCTCACGCGCAGGCTCAGCGGATTGAACGGGCGGCAGAGGCCGGCGATCCGGGCGAGCAAATCGTCCTGCTCATGCGCGCTGCCTTCGACCTCGATAATCAGCATCGCCTCGGCATCCAGCGGGTAGCCGGCCGCGGCGAACGCCTCGCAGGCATGGATGGCGGGACGATCCATGAACTCCAGCGCGACCGGGATGATGCCGGAGCCGATGATCGCGTCCACGGCGCGGCCGGCGACCTCGTTGGCATCGAACGCCACCAGCATCGCGCGCTGCCCCTCCGGGCTGCGGAGGATGCGGACGGTGACCTCGGTGACCATGGCCAGCATGCCCTCGCTGCCGGTCAGCAGCCCGAGCCAATCGTAGCCGGCGGCATCGAGATGAGCGCCGCCGATCTCGATGACTTCGCCCTCGATGGTGACGATGCGCAGGCCGAGCAGGTTATTCGCCGTCACCCCGTATTTCAGGCAGTGCGCGCCGCCGGAATTCATGCCGACATTGCCGCCAATCATGCAGGCGAGCTGGCTCGACGGGTCCGGCGCGTAGAAAAAGCCGTTCGCGGCGACCGCCTGGGTAATGCCGACATTGGTCACGCCCGCCTGCACGGTCGCGCAGCGGTCCTGGTAGTCGATGCCGAGGATCCGGTTCATCCGCATCAGTCCGACGACGACGCTGTCCGCCATCGGCAGCGCGCCGCCGGACAGGCTGGTGCCAGCTCCGCGCGGAATGACCCGCACGCCGTTCTTGTTCAGGAAACGCAGCACCGCGGCGACTTGCTCGGTGGTCTCCGGCAGCACGACGGCGAGCGGAACCTGCCGAAACGCCGGCAATCCGTCGGTCTCGTAGGGTCGGAGGCGGATCGGCTCGCTGATCACCCCGGAGGACGGCAGCAGCGCGCGCAACCCGGCCACGATCTCACCCTTCCGAGCCAGGACGTCTTGCTTTGGCGCGAGCTGCGTGACCATCGCGATCCCCTCGTGGCGCTTACCCCGCAGACATGGGCGGGGTATGCGGAGGGGACAACCGGGAAATCAGCCCTGGCGGGCCTTCATACGCGGGTTTTTCTTGTTGATGACGTACACGCGGCCGTGCCGGCGCACCACGCGGCAGTTCTTGTCGCGAATCTTCGCAGATTTCAGGCTGTTGCGGATTTTCATGGTGAACTCGTGGCCGGGTGCAAGCGGAAGCGCGGGCGTGTAGCCTCCGAAGCCCAGGAAGTCAAGGTTTGGCTCCGCTTCCGCGGCTCAGGCAAACTGCGTCAGCACGTAGCGAACGACCTCATCGCCCACCACGGACGGCTTATGGCGGTGTTCGCGGCCGGCGGGGATGTGCAGCATGTCGCCTGGGCCGGCCTCGACCGAATGATCGTCGAACCGGTACAGGATGCGGCCGGCCAGGATGAAGATGCTGTGACCGGTCTCGCACCACTCGGGTTCCGGGCCGCCCGGTGCGCGCTCCTGATACCGAAGTGCCACGCCAAACGGCGATAGCGCCTCGCGGACGTTCAGCCCTGGGCCATGCTGGGTCAACGCGTGGTCGGCGGCGCGGAACAGGTAGGGACTATCGGGCATCACCGATCTTTGCGAGCCGCCGCGTTCGATGGCAAGGGTTGACCGCGCTGCCGCAGGCCCGCATGTGGCGGAGATGCGCAACCGTGGCGTTTGGACCGCCTTCCTCCTGATGTGCTTCCTGATCACCGGGCTGGTGGGCCTGTTCGCCAGCTACGCGACGCCGATCCCGCTCGAGCGCGCGCTGATCCGCACCGGGGTGCTCGACCAGGTGCTCGACGCCGCACAGGCGCCGGACGCAGCCGCGAAGCTCGAGGCGCTGCGGCCGCAACTGGGCGACCAGGCGCAACTCGTGCTGTCCGGGCCTGGCAACCTCGCCGCTAGGGTCGCCACTGCGCGGGCGGCGATCCTCTCGGAGGAGGCGCGCGAGGAGAACAGCATCGGCTTCCGCTCGCGGCTGATGATCATCGTGGTCACGGTGCTGGCGTCGGGGCTTGGCGCCGGGCTGCTGGCGATGGCCGTGCGTGGCGCGCAACGGGAAGGCGCGCTTTCCTAACGCAAGCGGTTCGGTTATCCTCCGAAGCATGGAGCGGGCTGACCCGAGGGTATTCCAGATCGCGACGCTGGGCGTATTGCTCGCGATCAATCTCGCCTGGTTCGATCTCGGCGCGCGCTGGGATCAGACGCTAGTGACCTTGGCGGCCACGGCGGCGGCGCAGTTCGCGCTCGGACGGGTGCTCGGCGTGCCGTTCGAGGCGCGCAGTGCGGCCATCACCGGCCTGTCGCTCAGCTTGCTGTTGCGGGCCAACAATCCGCTGATTTGGCTAGCCTCCGGCGCGCTGGCGATCGGGTCCAAGTTCATTCTGCGGGTCCGCGGCAAGCATCTGTTCAACCCGGCGGCGTTCGCGATCGTTGCCCTGCTGCTCGCCGGCGGCGGCCAGGTCTGGGTCTCGCCGGGTCAATGGGGCGCGCAGGTCTGGCTCGGGCTGCTGGTCGCCTCGGCAGCCACGCTCGTGCTCGCGCGGTCGAGCCGGGTGGATATCGCGCTCGCCTTCCTTGGCGCCTACGGGCTGTTGCTGGTGGGACGCGCCTGGTGGCTCGGCGACCCCTGGCAGATCCCGGCGCACCAACTGCAGACCGGCAGCCTGCTGATCTTCGGCTGCTTCATGATCACCGACCCGCGCTCCACGCCGGACCATCGCGTCGGGCGCATGCTGTTCGCGCTGCTCGTTGCGGCGCTGGCGTATTGGCTGCAATTCACCGAGCAGATGCGGACGTCGCTCTATGTAGCGCTGATCCTGGCCTCGCTCGCGACGCCATTGATCGATTTGGCCCTGCCAGCACCGAAATTTCACTGGCGCACCCAGGAGGCTTGAGATGCGAATTCTAGCAGTCGCGGTCATGCTGCTGTTCGGCGCGTGCGAGAGCGTGCGGGCGTTCTGCGGCTTCTACGTGGCCCAGTCCGGCGGACCGCTCTACAACCACGCGTCGAAGGTGGTGCTGGCGCATCGCGGCGACCGAACGGCCATTACCATGTCGAGCGACGTGGACGGTGAGCCCAAAGATTTCGCGCTCGTCGTGCCGGTGCCGACAGTGATCCAGCGGGACCAAGTTCGGCTCGTGCAGTCACAGACCATCGACCACCTGGACGCGTATACCGTGCCGCGCCTGGTCGAGTTTTTCGACCCTGATCCGTGCGAGCCGCCACGCCCGACGATGTCGATGGCCGTGCCACTGCCGTCAATAGCCGCGGTGCGGGCCCGCGGTCCCGATGCGCTCGGTGTTCACATCGAGGCGAGCTACAGCGTCGGCGAATACGACATCCTGGTGTTGTCGGCCGCCGATAGCGGTGGTCTGCTGACCTGGCTGAACCAGAACGGCTACAAGGTGCCGGCGGCGGCCGAGCCGACGATCCGCAGCTATCTGCGGCAAGACATGCGGTTCTTCGTCGCCAAAGTGAACCTCGAACGCCAGGCGAGCCAGGGCAAGTTCCTGCGGCCGATCCAGGTCGAGTACAGCTCGCCGAAATTCATGCTGCCGATCCGGCTTGGCACCGTGAATGCGGACGGGCCGCAGGAGATGGTGGTGCTGGCGTTGACCGAACACGGCAGGGTCGAGACGACGAACTATCAGACGGTGCGGATGCCGACGGGCAGCGAGGTGCCACTCTTCATCAAGGGCGAGTTCGCGCCGTTCTACAAGGCAGTGTTCAACCGGCAGGTGGAGGATCACGGCGGCCGGGCGGTGTTCCTGGAATATGCGTGGGACCTTGGCTCGTGCGACCCATGCTCGGCCAACCCGATGAGCACCGACGAGCTGCGCGAGCTCGGCGCGGATTGGCTGGCCCATGCCGGCTCCGCCATGCAGCCGGCCTACGTCACGCGGCTGCATCTGCGCTACGACCGCGACCATTTCCCGGAGGACCTGGCACTGCAGGAGACCGGCGACCGGGAGAACTACCAGGCGCGCTACGTGCTGCAGCAGCCGTTTAGCGGCCTGATGAAGTGCGAGGCCGGCGAGCGTTATCGGGCATCCCTGCCAGAGCGGGCGACGCGGGAAGCACGCACGCTGGTCGAACTGACGAATTGGAGCTTCGCGGATGTCCGGCAGAAAATGACGGCGAGTGGGCAAACGCTGCCGCAATAGCCCGCTCCCACTGGGACCGGGAAAGGAGCGTTAGCCCGGGACACCGAGTTCGCGGCGATAGCGTCGGAAGCACGCCGCGCCGCATTCGAGCCGCATCAACGCGCCCTCGGCGAGCGCGGGCGCCAGTTCCGGCCGGGCCTCGACCAGCGGCCAAGCCGCCTCGGCGTTCCAGGCCGCCGAGTGCTTGATGTCGAGCACCGCGTGCAGGTCGAAATAATGCCGGTTCTCCGCCCTCACCCCCAACCGCTTCAACCCGGCCGCCACCAGCTTCGAGCGACCCGGCGCCGTTTGCTCGATGACGCCCATCGCGCCCACCGAATGGAACGCGTAGCGCCGGCTGCAGGCCAGCCCGGCCATCGTGTTGGCCAGCGCGAGCGATTCCCAGATCGTCGTCTCGACAAGCGGGTCCAGCCGCAGGCTCTTGGCGAGCTTCTCCAGCATCGGACCATGCATACCCTTCGGGTTGCCGCGGCCCATCTCGTCCCAGTAATTTCGCGCCAGCTCCAACTTGGCGCGTTGCGGCAGCCGGACCTGGGTCACGGCGGTCAGGTCGTCGAACCCGGCCTCGCCAGCGACCTCCTGGGTCAGAAACCACCGCATCTCGTCGATCGTGGCCTGCTCGGCGAGCCAGGCGAAAAGCGGATCGCCCTGGCCGGGCCCGGTGCGGTCGAGTTCCTCGAACCAGGCAACGAAACCGTCGGGGTCACGCGGCGCCTGGGCCGCACGCTCGGCGATCCGAGCGCGCGACGCCTCCAGCCATTGTCCCTCCTGCACGAGCATCTCACACTGAATTTCAAGCTCGGCGACCCAGTCCCGATGCGGCAGGCCCGGAGTGAAGCGCTGTGCGTTGAACGCCGCGAGGCGGCGGTGCCAGGCGTCGTCAGTCGTCGGCGGCAGGTTGCTTCCGTCGGGCATGGCGATTCATCCGCGTTTAGATAATGTTAACAACACCGCCGCGATTCGGTCGGTATTGGCGTAGGCGCCAGTCTCCAGCTCTTCGCCGAAGACATCTGGATCGATCTCTTCATATGTCCAGGCAAAACCGGCGTCGTGCAGACGCGCGGATGCGGCCTTGTGAAACGGGTCGTTGCCATCGACGATCGCGGCGCCGGTGTAGAGCAGCAGGGTGCCCGACGGCGCGAGACGCTCGATGGCGGCATCGAGGATTTTCAGCGACAATCCGGCGCCAAGCTTGCCGCCACCATGGCGGTAGGCGCGCTCCGCCGGGTCATTGAGGTAAGGCGGGTTGGCGACGATCAGGTCGAACTGGCCTGGGAGGTCGTGCAACAGGTTGCTTTTGACCGCCGTGATCGTCGCGCCGGCCAGCGCGGCGTTCACCCGGGTCATGCGCAGCGCCGACTCGTTGATATCGACGGCAAAGGTCTGGGCGCGCGGCTGCGCGCGCGCGACCAGGATCGCGCCAAGCCCGGCGCCGCAGCCGATATCGACGGCTCGGCCGATATCCGCGAGGGGCTGGGCGCGGATGGCGCGGGCGAACCGATAGGTGTCCGGGCCGAAAAACACCGAGTCTGGCTGCGTCGTCGGATGCGCCGAGTGGACGAACAGCAAGCCGTCCAAGGTCGAGAAGCGGACCCTACTGCGATACAGCGCGCCCTCTTCGCCCAGCACGCCCGCTTCGCGCATCGCTTCGAGCATGTGATCACGCATCACGCCCGCGACAAACGGGCGGCTCCAGCCGAAGACATCGCGCAGGTCGCGCGCGACCTCGGCGCCGGGCCGCGCATTGACCCGGCCATGCGTCGCAGGGGTGGGGGTTGTGAAGACATAGCCAGTTTCTTGCACCACCTTGGCAAGGCGGAGCAGCGCGGCATCGACATTCCCCCCGGAGTTATTCTCCAGCATCGAGACGTCAACCAGTTTTTGCTGGGAAAGTTCCTCCCGTCAGGACCGCGCGAGCAGCTTCTCCAGCGCGTCGCTCAGGCCGGTCAGCAGGAGCTGCACGCCAATGCAGAATAGGATGAAGGCGGAGAGGCGGCTGACGATATTGCTGCCGGTGCGGCCCAGTGCCTCGCCCAGCCGGTCCGCATAGGAATAGGTCAGCGCGATCACCCATGCCAGCACCAGCGCGGCGACCGTGACGCCGGCAAAGAAGCTGACGAGCGCCACGCCGCCGGCCGGGTGACCCGCGCCGAGCGCCACGGCGACGGATATCGTGCCGGGCCCGGTGGTGAAGGGTAGCGTCAGCGGGAAGAACGCTACGTCGTCCTGCGGCCCGGCCTCGGACGCTTCCTGCTGCTTGCGGCTGTCGTGCCGCTCCGGGGCGCCGAGCCGCTCCCAAGCGAACCCGGCCAGCACGAGCCCGCCGGCCATCCGCAGTGCCGCCAGGCTGATCCCGAAGAAGGTCAGCAGGTATGAGCCAGCCCACAGCGCGACCAGCATCACGATGAACGAATAGAGCCCGATCCGCCGTGCCAGCACGACCCGGCCCGCATGCGTCCGGTCCGCCGTCGCCTCGCGGAAGATGAACGCGCCGGTGATCGGGTTGACGATGCTGAACAGCGCCGGGAACGCCAGCAGGAACGCCGCCAGCACCTATTTTCCGCGCCGCAGCGGCAAATTCGTCCGATACGCGATCCGCTTCAGCGCGAACGCGCTCTCCACTCCCTGCACGCCGGCGATCCGCGTCAGCTTGGTGCGCAGGAACTCTTCGTACGCGCCAAGATCGGGTGCGACGACCCGCAGCAGGTAGTCGCTGGCGCCTGACATGACGTAGCACTCCATCACCTCAGGGAGGCCGGCGATCGCGCTCTCGAAGGTCGCCAGATGGTCCTCGGTTTGCGCCGACAGCCGGACCGAGACGAACACGTTGACCGGCAAGCCGACGCGATCCTGATCCAGCAGCGCCACATAGCCGCGGATGATGCCGCCCTGTTCGAGCAGCCGCTGGCGTCGATGCGCCGGACTTGCCGAGAGGCCGGCCGCATCTGCGACCTCGCCGCTGGTGGCCCGGCCGTCGCGCTGCAAATGCTCCAATATGGCAAAGTCGATTCGGTCAAGGCGCATCGGTCTTACGGGCAATCTTCCCATGTTGCAGCGCATCATTGGCAGAATCTGCCAATTCGAGGGGAGACGCTAGCTCAACAATGAGAGCACTCGCCAGCCGGTTTGGCGTTATGATCAGTGAATCACGTTAGGAAGCGTCGCCATGGATGTCGGTCTCGCGCCTGATTCCATTACCCTCGATAGCCGGTACGTGGATTTCGACCGGCCTGTGCTGCTGTCCGGCGTGCAAGCGCTGGTGCGCGCGCTGCTGGAGCAGGTCCGGCTGGACCGCGCTTCAGGCCTGCACACCGGCGGGCTGGTGTCAGGTTACCGGGGATCGCCGCTGGGCGGCGTGGATCTGGAATTGTGGCGACGGGAGAAGCTGCTCGACGCGGCCGGCATCCGCTTCCAGCCCGGGCTAAACGAGGACCTCGCCGCCACCATGATCTGGGGCAGCCAGCAGATCGACACCTTTCCGGGCAAGCGCGTCGATGGCGTGTTCGGCATGTGGTATGGCAAGGGACCTGGCGTCGATCGCAGCGGGGACGCGTTCCGCTGCGCCAACACGATCGGCACATCCAAGCATGGCGGCGTGCTGGCCGTCTCGGGCGACGACCACGCCGCGCACTCCTCGGTATTCCCGCACCAGACCGACGGGATCTTTCAAAGCGTCAACATCCCGATCCTGCAACCGGCCGACGTGGCGGACATTCTCGACTTCAGTCTCGCCGGATGGGCGCTGTCGCGCTACTCGGGCCTCTGGGTCGCGCTGAAGACCATCGCCGAGACCGCCGAGCAGCACGGCCTTGCCACCGTCTCAAGCACGCGGGCCTTCGCGACCCCTGATTTCGAGCTGCCGCCGCACGGCCTCAACTTGGATCCGCACCTCGCCTGGCCGGCGCAGCGGCAGGAGCTGGAGCGCCGCGTGCTCGAGGAGCGGCTGCCTGCGGTGCGTGCCTGGGCGAGCGCCAACGGGCTCGACCGGCTTATCCGCGGCGGCCGCGACGCCAAGATCGGCATCGTGACCGTCGGCAAGGCGCACCAGGACCTCATGCATTCGCTGCGCCGGCTTGGGCTCGACCAGCATCCGGCGCTCGCCGTCTACAAAATCGGCCTGATCTGGCCCTTGGAGACCGGAGGCTTGCGTGAATTCGCCCGCGGCAAGCGGATGCTGCTGGTCGTTGAAGAAAAGCGCTCTTTCGTCGAGGCGCAGATCCGCGACGCGCTCTACAACATGCCGGCCGACCAGCGCCCGGCCGTGCAGGGCAAGCAGGACCTCGACGGCCGGCCGTTGCTGCCGGACTTTTTGGAGCTATCGCCGGAAAAGGTGATTCCCAGCCTGCAGCGTGCCCTGCGGGGCGCCGGGCTGCAGGTGCCGGACGTCGAAATTCCGCCGGAGCCCCGCTCCGCCGGGCTGCTGGCGCGGGCGCCGATGTTCTGCGCCGGCTGCCCGCACAACACGTCGACCAAGACGCCGGATGGCAGTCACGCCATGGCTGGGATCGGCTGCCACACCATGGCGGTCAGCACCAACGACTTCACCCGCACCTTCAGCCAGATGGGCGGCGAAGGCGTCCCCTGGATCGGGCTCGAGCACTTCACCGAGCTGCCGCACATGTTCGCCAATATGGGCGACGGCACCTACCAGCACTCCGGCCTGCTCGCGATCCGCCAGGCGCTCGCGGCCCGCGCGCACATCACCTACAAGCTGCTGTTCAACGACGCGGTCGCCATGACCGGCGGCCAGCCCGCCGAAGGTGCGCCTACGGTGACAAAGCTGGCAGCACAACTGCATGCGGAAGGCGTCGGCCTCATCGCTCTGGTCGCCGACGACGAAGCCCGCCTGCCGCCGGCAAGCGCGCTGCCGCCCGGCACGCTCCGCCACGGCCGTGACGATCTGGACGCCGTGCAGCGCCGCATGCGCGAGCACCCCGGCGTGACCGCGATCATCTACGACCAGGTCTGCGCCACCGAGAAGCGGCGCCGCCGCAAGCGCGGCAAGATGGCCGTCGCCGAAACGCGGGTCGAGATCAACGCCCGGGTGTGCGAGAATTGCGGCGACTGCACCGTGCAGTCCAATTGCATCGCCATCGAGCCGGTCGACACCGATTACGGCCGCAAGCGCCGCATCAGCCCGACGAGCTGCAACACCGACCTGTCTTGCCTCAAGGGTTTTTGTCCGAGCTTCGTCACTTCCAGCACCGCCGCGCCGCTGCCGGTGGTCGATCACGCGGCGATCTGGGCCGAACGGGAACCCGATCTCGGCGGCGGCCTGCCGGAGCCGGCGATCACGCTGAAAAAAGACTGGCGGGCGCTGTTTGCCGGCATCGGCGGCGGCGGCATCGTCACCTGCAGCGCGATCGTCGCCATGGCGGCGCATCTGGAGGGCCGTCACGTCAGCACGCTCGACTTCACCGGCCTTGCTCAGAAGAACGGCGCCGTCGTCTCGCACGTCCAGGTCGCCGACGGCCCGCTCGACGTGGTGCGGATCCCACGTGGCGAGGCCGACATGCTGCTCGCGGCGGACATGGCGGTCGCGGCGAACGCGGACGTACTCGGAAGCTGCCGCAAGAGCGCGGCGGTGATCGGCAATCTGGACCTACAGGCCGGCGCCGGGTTCCTGCGCGACCGCGACCTCGTGATCGACGCCGGCCTGCACCGCCGCGCCATCGAGCGGCGCACCGAGCCCTCGCGCTCGCAATACCTGCATGGCAGCGCGATCGCCGAGCGCCTGTTCGGCACGGCGCAAGCGGTCAACACGCTGCTGCTGGGCATCGCTTGGCAGAACGGCGATTTGCCGCTCAGCCAGGCTTCCCTGCTGCGGGCGATCGAGCTGAACGGCACGGCGGTCGAGCTCAATCGGCGCGCCTTCCTATGGGGCCGCATCTTCGCGACCCGGCCGGAGCTGGCCGACGAGATCATGGCCGACGCGCAGCCCCTGCCCGACGAGCTGCCCACCCTGATCGAGCGCCGGGCGGCGGAGCTGGTGGCCTATCAGGGCGCCCGGCTGGCCCGGCGCTACCGGTCCCTGGTCGAGGCGGCTTCGGCGCGGGAGACCGAGTTGGCCGGCGCGCCAGGAATGTTCACCCGGGCCGTCGCCGAGGGCTGGTTCCGCGTGCTGGCCTACAAGGACGAGTATGAGGTCGCGCGCCTGCATGCCGTCGCCGAATATGGCGCCGATCCGGTGTTCCATCTGGCGCCCCCGCTGCTGACCGGGATCGACAAGCGGACCGGGCGGCGGCGCAAGCTGGCGATCCCTGGCCGGGTCGCGCTGCCGCTGTTCCGCGCGCTGCGGCATGGCAGAGTGTTGCGCGGCACGCCGCTCGACCCGTTCGGCTGGCAGGCGGACCGCAAGCAGGAGCGGCACTTGATCAGCCAGTATCGCGCGGACCTGGACGAGGCGCTGAAGCTGCTGCGGCCGGACACGCTGGAGGCCGCAGCCGAGTTGGCCCGGTTGCCGCTCGACATCAGAGGCTTCGGCCCGGTGAAGGCGGCGAGCATGAAGGAGGCGGAACCGCGGCGCGCGGCGCTTCGGGAGCGGTTGCGCGCGCCGAGATTGGAAATGCCCGCCGCCGCAGAGTAGCATCGCGGCAAAACGAGGGACCGCCATGCTCGACTCCACCGACCCGAATGCCCTGATTGTCGAAACCGCCCGCCGTTTCGCGCAGGAGCGCCTCGCGCCTTCCGCTGCCGCGCGCGAGCAAGCCGGCGCGATCGAGCCGGAAATCATCAAGGGGCTCGGCGAGATGGGTTTTCTCGGCGCCACCATCAGTGCGGACTGGGGCGGGTCGGAGATCCCGTACGAGACCTATGCGCAGGTGGTCGAGGAGATTTCGGCCGGGGACGGCTCGGTGTCCACGCTGATGAGCGTGCACAACGCGCCGACTTGCGAGATCCTGGAGAAGTTCGGCACGCCGGAGCAGAAGGAGCGCTGGCTGCGCCCGATGGCGAGCGGCGAGGCCGTCGGCAGCTTTGCGCTGACGGAGCCTTCCGCCGGGTCCGACGCGTCGGGGGTGCGGACGCGGGCGGTGCGGACGAACAGCGGCTACACGATCAACGGCGCCAAGCAGTTCATCTCGAACGCGCGGATCGGCAAGTTCACCCTGCTGTTCGCGGTGACCAATCCGGACGCCGGCAAGAAGGGCATTTCCTGCTTCGTGGTCGAGAACAGCACGCCCGGCTTCAGCGTGGCCCGGGTCGAGCACAAGCTCGGGCAGAAGGCGTCCGACAGCTGCGCGCTGTCCTTCGACGATATGCACGTGCCGGACGAGCAGCGGATCGGCGGGGAAGGCGAAGGGCTCAAGATTGCGCTCTCGACCCTGGAGAGCGGGCGTATCGGAATCGCGGCGCAGAGCGTCGGCATGGCGCGGGCGGCGCTGGACTATGCGATCGGTTACGCCAAGGAGCGCAAGCAATTCGGCCGGCCGATCATCGAGCACCAAGCGGTGGCTTTCCGGCTGGTCGACGCCAAGACCCGGCTGGCGGCGGCGCGGGAACTGACGCTGCGGGCGGCCCGGCTCAAGGATGCGGGCGAGCCGGCGCTGGAGGCCGCGGCGATGGCGAAACTGTTCGCCTCGGAAGCGGCGGAGGCGATCTGCTCGGCGGCGATCCAGACGCTGGGCGGTTATGGGTATCTGGCGGACTACCCGGTGGAGCGGATCTATCGCGATGTCCGGGTCTGCCAGATCTACGAGGGCACGTCGGACGTGCAGAAGATCATCCTGCAGCGGATGCTTTAGGCTTACGAAGGTGTGGATGCTCCGCCGGCGCGGAGCATGACGGCGAGGCTGACGCGTCGCTGCCTGTTAGGGGGATCGTTTGGCCTCCTTGCCGCCCGGAACGCGGACGGCGCCTGTATGCTCCAGCGGCGCGCGGAAGTGCCGGTTCGGATCGTCGAGGGCTTCCCGATCGTCACGGCAAGCATCGGGGGAAGGCCAGTCAGCTTGCTGCTCGACACCGGCGCGCAGGGCCATCTCATCTTGCCGGACGCGGCGGCGGCGCTGGGGTTGTCACTCATACCGGGCGTGCGAGCGCCGATCATCGGCACCGGCGGCGCGCGCGAGGCGCCTGTGGTGATGCTGGCCGGGCTGCAGCTTGGCGGCGCCGCGCTGCCGGCCTTGCCCACGCCGGTCTCGACCCTGCCAGTCGTGCCACGGATGACGCCGATGCTGGCCGGGCTGCTGGGGGCGCCTTTGCTGGATGCGTATGACCTCGATCTCGACGTGCAGGCTGGACGAATGGGGCTCTACGAAGCGGGGGGCTGCGGGGCGGCGGTGCCGGTGCTGGGGCCACGGATGACCGTGCTGCCGCTGGCGATCACGCCGGAGCGCGAGGCTTTCCTGTCGGTCCGGGTGAACGGCGAGGCGCTCGTGGCACTGCTCGACACCGGCTCGCGCGCGACCTTGCTGACGGAGCAGGCAGCGCGACGGCTTGGCCTGCGCGCGCCGATCTCCGCCAACACCGCAAGCGGCGTGGACGGGGAGCGGCTGCCGCTTGAGCATGTGCGGGTGCGGGAGATGGCGGTGGGCGAGGATGTCCGCCGCGACGTTCCGGTCAGCATCGCGCCGTTGCAGCTTGGGCGCGGGGACATGCTGCTGGGGCTGGATTATCTGGGGCTGCGCCGGGTTTGGGTGTCGTATGCTACCGCTTTGCTGGCGATCGCCGTTCCCAGCCCTGTCGCATTGCGGCGATGATGGTGTCCGCGGCGGCGCGCGGGTCGGCGGCGCCGGTCACCGGGCGGCCGACCACGAGGTAGTCGGCCCCGCGTGCAATGGCGTCGTCTGGCGTGGCCGTCCGCTTCTGATCGTGCGCCTCTCCACCCGGGAGACGGATGCCGGGGGTGGCGATCAACAGATCCGGCCGGCCGGCGCGGGCGCGCAGCGCGTCCGGGTCGTCCGCCGCCGAGGCGATGATGCCGTCGCAGCCAGATTGGGCGGCGTGACGGACGCGCAGGTCGATCACGTCCTGCAGCTTGCGGTCGTAGCCCATCGCCGCGAGTGCGGCGCCGTCCTGGCTGGTCAGCACGGTCACGGCGAAGATGCGCAAACCGCTGTCGCCCCTCCCCTCGACCGCGGCGCGCAGCATATCGGGATCGCCGTGCACGGTGACGATCGAGACGCCGCGCCGCGCGACGGCAGCGACGCCACGGCGCACGGTCTCGCCGATGTCGTACATTTTGCAGTCGAGGAACACGTGCTTGCCGGCGTGCAGAAGTGAGCCGATCAGCGTGTCGACCCCGGGCTGGAACAGCAGCCACATCCCGATCTTGTAGAAGCGGACCGTGTCGCCGAGGCGGGAAACCAGGTCCTGCGCTTGGCCGATCTCGGAGACGTCCAGGGCGACGATGAGGCGGTCTTCGACACCCGTTCGGTCAGGCAAGGTCATGCGGTCTCCTGGTAGATCTCGCGGCCGATCAGCATGCGGCGGACTTCGCTGGTGCCGGCGCCGATCTCGTAGAGCTTGGCGTCGCGCAATAGCCGGCCGGCCGGGTAATCATTCGTGTAGCCGACGCCGCCCAACACCTGGATCGCCTCGAGCGCCATCCAGGTCGCCCGCTCCGCCGCGTAGAGGATCGCGCCTGCGGAGTCCTTGCGGCTAGTCTCGCCGCGGTCGCACGCTTTGGCGACCGCATAAACATACGCCTTGGCCGCGTTCATCGTCACATACATGTCGGCGATCTTGCCCTGCATAAGCTGGAACTCGCCGATTGGCCGGCCGAACTGCTGGCGTTCGTGGATATACGGGACGACCAGGTCCATGCAGGCCTGGATGATGCCCAGCGGCCCGGCGGCCAGCACCGCCCGCTCGTAATCCAGCCCACTCATCAGCACGTTGACCCCTTTGCCCAGGATCCCGAGCACGTTCTCCTCCGGAACCTCGCAATCCACGAACACCAGTTCGCCGGTATTGCTGCCGCGCATGCCGAGCTTGTCCAGCTTCTGCGCGCAGGAGAAACCCTGCATCCCCCGCTCGATCAGGAACGCGGTGATGCCGCGCGGGCCGGCCTCCGGATCGGTCTTGGCATACACCACCAGCACGTCCGCATCCGGCCCGTTGGTGATCCACATCTTGCTGCCGTTCAGCACGTAGCGGTCGCCGCGCCGGTCCGCGCGCAGCCGCATGCTGACCACATCCGACCCGGCGCCAGTCTCGCTCATCGCCAGCGCGCCCACATGCTCGCCGCTGATCAGCCGGGGCAGGTAGCGCCGCTTTTGCTCCGCATTGCCGTTCCGGTAAATCTGGTTCACGCATAGATTGCTGTGCGCACCATAGGAGAGGCCGACGCTGGCGCTGGCGCGGCTGATCTCCTCCATGGCCACGCAATGCTCCAGATACCCCATCCCGGCGCCGCCATACTCAGGATCCACGGTGATCCCGAGCACCCCGACCTCGCCCAGCTTGCGCCACAAATCGGCGGGAAAGTCGTTGACGCGGTCGATCTCGGCGGCGCGGGGCGCAATCTCGTCGGCGGCGAATGCCTCGACGCTGCGGCGCAGCATGTCGGCAGTCTCGCCGAGGTCGAAGTTCAATTGGCCCGGTCGGTTCAAAAGTGTTGCGGACACCGGCGCTTTCCTTTGTACTTGCGGCAACTGTATAGGTGGGTACCGTTCATGACCACTAGCCCGGGGCTCAGCTACGTGCATGGCGCATACCATGAACCGTTGCTCGGCGAGACGATCGGCCAAAACCTGGACCGAACCGCCCAGCGCTTCCCGCACAATCCGGCGCTGATCGTGCGCAGCCAGGGCATACGTTGGAGCTATCGCGAGCTTGTCGAGCAGGCGGAAGCGTTTGCCGCCGGGCTGCTGGCGCTGGGGCTGGAGCGGGGCGACCGGGTCGGCATCTGGTCGCTCAACAACGCGGAATGGATCACGACGCAGTTTGCCACCGCGAAAGCCGGGCTGATCCTGGTCAACATCAACCCCTCCTACCGGCTGACCGAGCTGGAATACGCGCTGAACAAGGTCGCCTGCAAAGCGCTGATCCTGGCGACGCAGTTCAAGACCAGCGACTATATCGGCCTGCTCACCCAGCTCGCGCCGGAGCTGCCCGCCTGCAAGCCCGGCGCGCTCAGCAGCGCGCGCCTGCCGCATTTGCGCACGGTGATCCAGATTGGCGGCCGCAGCGCCGGCGCCTACGCGTTCGAGGACGTCGCCGGCCTGGCGACCGATCGGCACCGCGACGAGCTCGCCCGCGTGCAGCCGCTGCTGCAGTTCGACGACATCATCAACATCCAGTTCACCAGCGGCACCACGGGCAGCCCGAAAGGCGCCTCGCTGACGCATCACAACATCCTCAACAACGGCCACTTCATCGGCGAGGCCATGCGGCTGACTGAGCAGGACAAGCTCTGCATCCCGGTCCCGCTCTATCACTGCTTCGGCATGGTGCTCGGCAACCTGGCCTGCACCACGCATGGGACGGCGATGGTCCATCCCGGCGAGGGTTTCGACCCGCTGGCGACCTTGCAGGCGGTGGCCGAGGAGCGCTGCACCGGGCTGCATGGCGTGCCGACCATGTTCATCGCCGAGCTGGAGCATCCGGAGTTCGAGCGGTTCGACCTGAGCAGCCTGCGGACCGGGATCATGGCCGGCTCGCCCTGCCCGATCGAGGTGATGCGCCGCGTGGTGAGCCGGATGCACTTGAACGAGATCACCATCGCCTATGGCATGACGGAGACCAGCCCGGTGAGCTTTCAGAGCTCGGCCGACGATCCGATCGATCGCCGGGTCAGCACGGTCGGCCGTATCCACCCGCATCTCGAGGTGAAGATCGTCGATGCCGAGGGCAGGATCGTGCCGCGCGGCACTCCGGGCGAGCTATGCACCCGTGGCTACAGCGTGATGCCGGGCTACTGGGGCGACGAGGAGAAGACCAAGACGGTGATCGATCCGGCGCGCTGGATGCACACCGGGGACCTCGCGACGATCGACGCGGAGGGCTTCTGCAATATCGTCGGCCGGATTAAGGATTTGGTGATCCGCGGCGGCGAGAATGTATATCCGCGCGAGATCGAGGAGTTTCTCTACACGCATCCGGCGATCCAGGAAGTCCAAGTGTTCGGTGTGGCGGACGACCGGTATGGCGAGGAAGTCTGCGCCTGGATCAAGGTGCGGCCCGGTGAGAGCCTAGCCGCCGAGGAGGTTCGTGGCTATTGCCGCGGGCAGATCGCGCATCAAAAAATCCCGCGCTACGTGCAGTTTGTCGATGAATTTCCAATGACGGTGACCGGGAAGATGCAGAAGTATCTCATGCGGGAGGCGATGGAGCGGGAGCTCGGGGTCAGCAAAATGGCCACAGCTTAGCAACAACCGGGCCGATTCGGTTCAACACACTTGAACCAACTTAGCCCATCACTCAAAACTTCGGCATGCCCAGCTTCAGTCAGCTTGTGCCAGAGGGAGATAACCGCATCCGTGACGTGTGCAACACGTGCGGTTACATCGCGTACAGCAACCCGAAAGTGGTGGTGGGCTCCGTCGTCGTCGATCGGGGCCGGGTTTTGCTGTGCCGGCGCGCGATCGAGCCCCGGCGCGGGTTCTGGACTTTGCCGGCCGGGTTCCTCGAGCATGGCGAGACGCTGGAGGAGGGCGCTGCCCGCGAAGCGGCCGAAGAGGCAGGCGCGCTTCTCCGTTTCGACGGGGTGCTGGCGCTCTACAGCATCAGCCGCATCGGACAGGTGCAGGTGATTTTCAGGGCACGGTTTGACGGTGCGCCACACTTTGCCGCCGGGACCGAAAGCCTCGAGGTCCGCCTGTTCGGCTGGGACGAGATCCCATGGGCAGAGCTTGCGTTTCCATCGGTGAGCTGGGCGCTGCACGCCTGGCATGAGCTTGGCGACGGGCCGATCGTCGCACCCGCAACCAACCCAGTCAGCGACCCGAGGGGGGTCAACCGGCTGGCCACAGAGGTGGCACTATGAGAAAATTGCTGCTTCCCATTCTCGCCATACCCTTGCTCGCGGCAGCCCCGCAGCAGCAGCGCGGCTTCGCGCTGGCGGTGCCATCCACCCTGGACCCGCTGGCGCCATTCGTGTCCGCGGCGCCTGCCGCACCGCCGAGCAGTTCGGCCTACACGCCGGCGCCGTTGCCGAACCGGGATGCCTCGTTGCCGCTCCCGGCCGCCAGCAACGAGCCGCACGTGGCGCCAAATTTGTTCACCCGGCCTAACCAATACCGAGGCGATGGGTTCACCGTAGATTCGACCTCCCAGGGGGCCGAAGAGCGGAACAACAAGCCAAGCGCCGGTTTCAGCCTGCATATCCCCATGACGGGACAATAACCTTCAAACCAACAAGCGCGTGACCGCCGAACCGCGGCCGGAGGCTCGACGTTCTCAAGCACTGACATGCTTGGAGGAACTGAATGATGCCCTATGGACGACCTCGCCGGAGACGCGAGGAGAGCAAAGCCGCGACATACGACCCAATCGCGATGACGCTGGCGATATGGCTGGGGCTCGTCGTCTCGATCACCACGATGGGCCGCCTCGCGCAAGATGCGCAAGCGCAGGCCGACATGCGTTCAAATCCGGTTCAGACGCTCACGCAGCTCCGGCAATTCCCGCAATCTGTGCCGACCGGCAGCTGACGCATCTCGCTTCGCCCGGGCGGGCTCACTCCATCGCCCGGCACACCTCGGCCAACCATGCGCGATCTGCCGGGTCGAGCGCCGGGCCGACCGCCTCCAGCACCCTGGCGTGGTACGCGTCCAGCCATGCGCGCTCACTGGGGTCGAGCAGCGCTGGGTCGAGCAGACGGCGGTCGAAGGGCGCCAGCGTGAGCACCTCGAAACCCAGGAACGGTTTCTTGGCCTGCGGCAGCGAGGCCGGGCGGACGAGCAGCAGGTTTTCCAGGCGCACTCCATAGGCGCCCGGCTCGTAATAGCCGGGCTCGTCGGAGAGGATCATGCCGGCGGCCAGCGGCGTCATCCGGCCAGCGCGGGATAGACTGGCCGGGCCCTCGTGGACAGACAAGTAGCTGCCGACCCCGTGCCCGGTGCCGTGGTCGTAGTCGAGGCCGACGCGCCATAGCGCTTGTCGGGCCAGCGCATCCAAGTGCGGGCCGGCGACACCTTGGGGAAACACCGCGGTGGAAATGGCGATGTGCCCTTTGAGGACGCGCGTGGCCCGGTCGCGGATCGTGTCCGGCGCCGGGTCGGGACCGGTCCAGACCGTCCTGGTGATATCGGTCGTGCCATCCGGGTATTGCGCCCCGCTATCGATCAGATAGATCTCGTTCGGCCGGATCGGGCGGTCGCTGGCCTCGGTGACCCGGTAATGGATCACCGCCCCATGCTCGCCTGCGCCGGAGATGGCAGGGAAGCTCTCGCCGCGGAAGCCTTCGACTTCGCGCCGGAAAGCGAGCAATTGCTCGGCCGCGCCTAGTTCCGTGGTCTGCCCGGCCGCACTCTCGAGCCAGCGCAGGAAGCGGCACATGGCGACGGCGTCGCGAAGGTGCGCCGCACGGGCGCCGTCCTGTTCCGTCGTGTTCTTGCAGGCTTTCGGCAGCAGGCACGGGTCTGGCCCGTCGACCACCTCGGCGCCGGCTGCGCGCAGGTGCTGGCCGAACCAGGCGGGCGACCCGGCGCCATCCACCTGCACGCGCTTGCCGCGGAATTTTGCCAGTGACGGCTCGAGTTCGCTGCGTTCGCGCAGCACGACCCCGTTGCCGAGCCACTGCCGGGTCGCATCGGGAAGTTTCTCCTTGGCCATGAACAGCGTCGCGGTCTCGTCGGCCTCAATGGTCAGAAAGCCGAGGGCGAAAGGCGTGTAATCCACATCCGCGCCGCGGATATTCAGCAGCCAGGCGATCGAGGCCGGATCGGTCACGACGGCCGCGTCCCGCTTGGCGCGGCGCAGCGCCGACGCGATCTCGGCGCGCTTTTCCGAGGATGGCTTGCCGGCGTAGCGGAGCGGGTGCGGCACGGCTTGTGCCGCGGGCGGCGGCGGCCGGTCGCGCCAGGCGGCGTCGATTGGGTTGGGATCCGCCGGGACGAGGGTGACGCCCGCCTCGCAATAACGCGCCAGTCCGTCCTCGGCCATCAGCATCGGGTCGTAGCCCATCCGCGCGCCGGACGCCGCGTGCGAAGCAACCCAGGCGGCGGGCGGCTCCTCCGTAACGTGGCACCGCTCGAACAGCGTCGCTTCGGTCTGCGCGGCGAGTTGCAGCGTGTAGCGGCCGTCGGTGAACACGGCGGCCTGCTCCGAAAGCACCACGGCAATGCCGGCGCTGCCGGTGAACCCGGTCAGCCACGCCAGCCGTTCCGCGCTCGGCGGCACATACTCGCTGAGATGCTCATCGGCCCGCGGAACGATGAAGCCCTCGAGGTTCTGCGCCAGCATGAGCTGTCGCACATCCCGCAGCCGAGTCGCGTAGCCGGTCATATTCTCATCACAATTTGCATAGCGTTACCTCTACTCATGCGTCTTGTGCAGACCTGCGACCGGGACTTCGCGTGTGCAACATGCCGAAAAAATACGCATATTCGCTCAGCCGTTGCGGGCACGAGGCTGGTCGAGCTGGTCCGGACTGCTCGGCACGGAATGATAGGATTGGATACGAACCATGAACGCCCCTCTCGCCAAGGAGCAGCTCGCGCTCCTGATGTCTGATAGCCTGACCTACCGCGTGAACCCGGTCCAGGGGACCGAGACCGCGCCGCCGGCCGCGCGCCCGTCCATGCTGGCGTCGCTGGGCCGGCGCATCTCCGGCGGGTTCGCCGCCCTGCTCACCTTCCCGCGCCGCCGGGCGGTGATCGACGAACTGTCGCGCCTGACGGACCGGGAACTTACCGATATCGGTCTCAGCCGCGCCGAGCTGAAGCAGGTGTTCGACCCGCACTTCAGCGCCGGCCGCCGGAACTACTACTAAGCGGTTTGCGCAGCACGAGGGTTGCCCAGGCGCCCTCGTGCAGCGTGCGTTCCAGAGCCAGTCCTTGCCGCCGGTGTGCCGCCAGCACCAGGCGGCGCTGGTTTTCCAGCAATCCTGAGAGAATTGCGGTGCCGCCGGACGCCAGATGTGCGGCCGTGTCCACCGCCATGCGGCAGAGCGGGCGGGCGAGGATGTTGGCGAAGACGAGGTCGTAGGGCGCGCCCGCCCGCACCCTACGGTTCTGCCAACCGTCCGCCAAGAAGGGCCGAACGAGCGGCGTGAGGCGATTGGCGGCCGCATTTTGCCGGGCGACGCGGACGGACCACGGCTCAATATCGGTCGCCAGCACGGCGACGTGCAGCAGCTTTGCCGCCGCCATGGCCAGGATTCCCGACCCGGTGCCCAGATCGAGGATCCGGCGCGGCTTGCGCGCAGCCACGGCCTCCAAGGCCCGTAAGCAACCCCGCGTCGAGCCATGCTCGCCGGAGCCGAAGGCCAGCCCGGCGTCCAGCGTGAGCACGATCCGCCCCTGCCCTTCCCCTTGCGAATGGGTGCCGCGGATCAGGAATCGCCGGCCGATGCGCTGATCCGGGAAGGCGGCTTGCGTCCGCGCCAGCCAGCCCTCGGCCGCCGTCGGCTCCCGATGCAGCGTCGCTGCGGTGCCCGTGGCCATCGCGGCCAGCGCCAGAGCCCCGTGCAGCGCGGCGTCCTCCATGGCGACATCGCGCACGCCCTCGACCCGCCAAATCCGGCGCTCCTCGTCGGACAAGAAGAAGCCGACGGTCTCGCACACGGTGGACAGCGCTGCCTCGTAGGCCTCCAGCGCGTCTTCCGGCACCTCCAGCCAGATTGTCTCGAGCGGACCGGCCCGGCGCTTCACGCCAGTTCTACGAAACGGTCGAGCAGGCGTTTCTGACCCGCCTTCTCGAACAGCACCTCCAGCCGGTCGTCGTCGACCTGCAGGACTTGGCCGTAGCCGAATTTCTGGTGGAACACCCGCGCGCCCACCGGGATCGCCTCGCTGCGCGCGGGGCGGGGCTGTTGCTCCCATGGACCCGGCGCCATCGGCCGCCGGGCCAGCAGCGGCCCAGATAGGAAGACGCTGGGCGCCGAGACCATCGCCTGCCGCGCGAGTGCGGCGGAGCCTTCGCGCTCGACATGCTGATCCGGCAGCTCGTCGATGAACCGGCTCGGGATGCTGCTCTGCCAGCTTGCATAGAGCCGGCGGTTGGCGGCAAAGCTGACGATGGCCCGGCGCCGCGCCCGCGTCAGCCCGACATAGGCCAGCCGGCGCTCCTCCTCGAGCCCCTTCAGCCCGCCCTCGTCGAGCGTGCGCTGGCTCGGGAACAAGCCTTCTTCCCAGCCGGGCAGGAACACGCTGTCGAACTCCAGCCCCTTGGCGCCGTGCAGGGTCATCATGCTGAGCCGGTCGCCCTCGGCGGCCTGGTCGTTCTCCATCACCAGCGAGACGTGCTCGAGGAACCCGCCGAGCGTCTCAAAATCGGCCAGCGCGCGGACGAGCTCCTTGAGGTTGTCCAGCCGGCCTGGCGCGTCGGGCGACTTCTCCTGCTGCCACATGCCTGTGTAGCCGCTCTCGTCCAGCATGGTGGCGACCACCAACACGTGGCCATCCCGCTCGAGCCCGGCGCGCCACCTTGCAACGTCCTGGAAAAAAGTTCCGAGCGCGTCGCGAACCTTGCCCCTCAGCCCGCCACTGGCGACGAGTTGCGCGGCGGCCAGCGAGATCGGCACGCCCTGCTCACGGGCGGCGAGCTGCATCGATCGCATCGCCACCTCGCCGACCCCGCGGCGGGGCAGGTTGATGATGCGCTCGAAGGCGAGGTCGTCGGCGGGCTGGTGCAGCACGCGCATGTAGGCGATGGCGTCGCGGATCTCGGCCCGCTCGTAAAAGCGCAGGCCGCCGATCACCCGGTATGGGAGGCCGAGGGTGATCATCCGCTCCTCGAAGGCGCGGGTCTGTGCCGTGGTCCGCACCAGGATGGCCATTTCGCCGAGTTTTTCGCCCTGGCGCAGCAGTTGTTCGATCTTTTCGCCGACCATGCGGGCTTCCTCGTCGGAGTCCCACAGGCTGACGATGGAGATTTTTTCGCCGGTGAGGTCGTTGCGGCCGGGTCGGAGCGTCTTGCCGAGGCGGCTTTCATTATGGGCGATCAGGCCGGAGGCGGCCGCGAGGATCGGCGCAGTGCTGCGGTAATTGCTTTCGAGGCGGACGATGCGGGCGCCAGGAAAATCCTTCTCGAAGCGCAGGATGTTCTCGACCTCGGCGCCGCGCCACGAATAGATCGATTGGTCGTCGTCGCCGACGCAGCAGATGTTCTTGTGGCTCTGCGCCAAGAGCCGCAGCCAGAGATATTGGATGACGTTGGTGTCTTGATACTCGTCGACCAGGATGTAGCGGAAGCGGCGGTGATATTCGGCCAGCACGTCGGGATGGGAGCGGAAAATCTCGGTGATGTGCAGCATCAGGTCGCCGAAATCGGCGGTGTTGAGCTGCCTTAGCCGGGCCTGGTAGGCCTCGTAGAGGCTGCGCGCCTGGCCGCCGGCGAACTCGGGCTCCTCGTTGAGCGGCACGCGCTCGGGCGACTGGCCGCGGTCCTTCCAGCGCTGGATGACGCCCATGAGCGCGTTCGGCGTCCAGCGCTTGATGTCGATATGCGCGGCCTCCATGACCTGCTTGAGCAGGCGGAGCTGGTCGTCGGTGTCGAGGATGGTGAAGCCGGAAGTGAGGCCGACCAGCGGCGCATGCCGGCGCAGCATCCTCGCACAGAGGGCGTGAAAGGTGCCGAGCCACAATCCCTCCACCGGCCGGTCGAGGATGGCGCCGACCCGGTCGCGCATCTCGCGCGCCGCCTTGTTGGTGAAGGTGACGGCCAGCACTTGGCCGGGCGCGGCGCGCCCAGTGAGCAGGATATGGGCGAATCGCGTGGTCAGCACGCGGGTCTTGCCGGTGCCGGCGCCGGCCAGGACCAGCAGCGGGCCGTCCACGCTCTCGACGGCGAGCCGCTGCTCGGGGTTCAAGCGGGCGAGGTATTCGGTCATGTCGGGGAGGTCGGCGGCGTCACCCGATAGTATATAGAACAGGCCCTGAACGTGACCAACCCGCTTCCCGGTTCAGGTCTTTGGCCTGACGCCGAGCAGATGGGCGATCGCGTAGGTCAGGTCCGGCCGGTTGAGCGTGTAGAAGTGGAATTCGTCCACGCCGTTGGCCTGTAGCAGGCGGACCTGCTCGGCGGCGACGATGGCGGCAAGCATCCGCCTTGTCTCCGCGTCGTCCTCGACGCCCTCGAACAGCTTGCCCATCCAGCCTGGTACCGAGGCGCCGCACATCGCGCTGAATTTGGCCGCCTGCGCGTAATTGGAGACCGGCATGATGCCTGGCACGATCGGCGCCGTGATCCCGGCCGCCAGCGCACGGTCGAGGAAGCGCAGGAAAGTCTCGCCCTCGAAGAAATACTGGGTGATCGCGCGCGTGGCCCCGGCATCCAGCTTGCGCTTGAGATTGTCGAGGTCGTGGTCGGCATTCAGCGCCGTCGGGTGCGTCTCCGGATAGGCGGCGATCGAGATCTCGAAATCCGCCACGCGCTTCAGCCCGGCCACCAGGTCCACCGCGTAGGGATAGCCCTCGGGGTGCGGTTGATACGCTTGACCCGGCGGCGCGTCACCGCGCAAGGCCACGATATGTCGAACCCCGGCCTGCCAATACTGGCGCGCCACCTCGTCCACCTCGCCTCGCGACGCGCCGACGCAGGTCAGATGCGCGGCAGGCACAAGCGTCGTCTCCCGCACGATGCGGGCGACGGTGGCGTGGGTGCGCGCCTGGGTGGTGCCGCCGGCGCCGTAGGTCACGCTGACGAAGCGAGGGGCGAGCGGCTCAAGCCTGCGGATGCAGGTCCAGAGCTGGGTTTCGAGCGCTTCGCTTTTCGGCGGGAAGAACTCGAAGGACAGCGCCGGGGCCGGGGCGGCCGCCGGCGCCGGCATGGCCGCGAAGCGCGGCCCGGTGAGCCACCGCCCCAGGGTCGCAATCGGCGGCTCCGGACGGGGCTGATGAGAAGCAAACTGATTCATGCGACAGCTATCCGGCTTGTGAACATGTGCTGCGTACTCCACAACCTGTATGATATCGCGGCCGCGCGCAACGCCTTGCGGGGCGGACGTATTGTGTTCGTTCCAATGCCCGCGCATATAGGGCAAACTGGTTGACAAGGGTTCAAGATGCATTCGCTCCTGCCCCGCCTATCGCTGGTCGCCGCCGTGCTCGCACTTTCGGCTTGCGCCACGCCTCCGCCGGCAAACGATCCGGATGCTGTCGCGGAGTATAATCAGACCAACGACCCGTTCGAGCCAAGCAACCGGGTATTTTATCAAGTCAATGACACGCTCGACACATATATCTTGCGGCCGGTCGCGGTGGCTTATCGCGACGTGGTGCCCGGTGTGGCGCGGGACTCGGTGCACAACTTGCTCGCCAACATCTCGAGCCCGATCGTGTTCAGCAACGACGTGCTGCAGGCCAAGCCGCAGCGGGCCGGGACCACGATGATGCGGTTTCTGATCAACAGCACGGCGGGACTCGGCGGTTTGTTCGACGTTGCGGCCAAGGTCGGCTACCCCGAGCACGACAATGATTTCGGCATCACCCTGGCCCTCTGGGGCGTGGGCGAAGGCCCGTTCCTGTTCCTGCCGGTGCTGGGACCGAGCGACCCGCGCGATGCCGGTGGGTTTGCCGTCGACATCGGGCTCGACCCGCTGACCTATGCCGACTTCGGCGGTTCGAATGCGTTGGGCTATTCGCGATACGGGCTCGGCGCCGTCGACCAGCGCTCGCGCTTGATCGGCGATATCGACCAGATCAAGCGCAATGCTCTTGACCCGTATGCAACCTTCCGCAGCTTATACCGTCAGAATCGCGAGTCCGACATCCAGAAGGTCCGCGACGACAACCAGGCCACCGTGCCGGCCTGGTTCAACCACTAGAGCACGATGACTTCGCTTGCGCTCAGCCATCCTGCTCTAACCTCTTGTTTGAGCGAGCATCTTTATGCGACCAGACGATTCCGTCTGATCGCATGATGCTCTAGCCGGAAAGTTGATGCTGCCTATGCTGACCAGACGCGCCCTGTTCCTCACCTCTGCCGTGGCCGCGGCGACGATGACCGCGACCTCCATCGCCCAGGCACAATCGGCTGCCGCAGCGACGAGTTTGGTCACCAATCTCGGCAGCCAGATGGTCGCGATCATCAATGCGTCGGCCTCGCTCGAGCAGAAAAAGCGTCAGATGCAGCCGGTGATCGAGAGCTCGGTGGACGTCGATGGGATCGCTCGCTTCTGCCTCGGCCGTTTCTGGCGCCTCGCGACGCCGGAGCAGCAGGCGCAGTATGTGCAGCAGTTCCACACCATGCTGCTGAACAACATTACCGGCAAGCTCGGCGAGTATCAGGGCGTGACGTTCGCGCTTACAACCACCACGCAGCGCGAGGGCGAAGTTCTGGTGGGCACCCTGATCCATCGGCCGAACCAGCAGCCGAACAACGTCCAATGGGTGGTAAGCCAGGTCTCCGGCAAGCCGATGATCGCGGACGTGATTGCCGAGGGCACCAGCTTGCGGCTGACCGAACGGGCCGACTTTGCGTCCTTTTTGTCGCGGAACGGCAACAACGTGCAAGCGCTGATCGTGGCGATGCAGCGGATGGGCGCGCAGGGGTAAGGTCTCGCCCTCGCCCAACCCTCTCCCGGAAGGAGCTAGATGTAGCGCATCAGGAAGAAGCCGAAAACGATGGAGACGACTATGAGGGTCGTGACCAGGGTCAGCCGGCTTTCGATCATGTCGCGGACCGGCGCCCCGGAATAGCGCAGCAGCGCTGCGAGCACGAAGAACCGGGATCCGCGCGTGATCACGCTTCCCAGCACGAACAGGGAGAAGTTGAAGTGCGCCATCCCGGAGGTGATGGTCACGAGCTTGTAGGGGATGGGGGTCAGGCCCTTGATCAGGATCAGCCAGAGGCCGTATTCCCGAAATTTCTGGATGTAGGCCTGCGCGGCATTCTCGTAGTGATAAAAGTGGATCAACGGCCCGGCGACCAGGTCCCAGAGGGCGTAGCCGATATAGTAGCCGAACATCCCGCCGAGCACGCTGGCCAGCGTGCACAGCAGGGCCAGCCGGAAAGCGCGGTCTGGCCGGGCGAGCGCCATTGGGATCAGCAGCAGATCGGGCGGCACAGGGAGGAAACTGCTCTCGGCGAAGCTGACCGCGGCAAGCCAGAGCGGCGCATAGCGGCTCGCGGAAAGCGCGACCACGCGGTTATACGACGACCGGAGCATGGGGTTGCCATGCCACGCCTGAGCTTCCCGTTCAATCACTGCTTGGCCAGCAAGTTTTTCGCGTGACTGGCATCGCATCGCGATTTCAGTGATGGCGACGTTGCTTTAAGCTTGACCTGACATCATTCGGGATCGCTATGCGCCGCACCCTTCTGCTCAGCCTCGCCGGCCTAGTCTTGGCCGCACCGGCCTCTTTTGCCCAAGGTCCACAGCCGCCGCATGCTTGGCTGTTCGGGACCTGGACGGGCGGGATATTTCCCGTGTCGTCCACACCTTCCCCGGAGGCCTGTTTCTCGCAACCCGTGGTGATCTTCACGCGCGACCTCGTCATGCGAGCGACCCTGACCAACCAGACCTTGACCCAACGCGTGGTCGAGACGGCCCGGGTCACGGCGCAAGGCGTGGAATTCCATTTTGCCGTCCCAGCGGGCGCCACACCGTCCCTGCTCGGGGAGACTGCGCCGGATGTCGGGTTTGGCTGTCCCTCGCCCGACTCGCTGTATGTGCAGCGCATCAATGAGAACGCGATCAGCTTTCCCGGCTGCGCCGATTTCCCCAACCCGCTGGTCCGCTGCCAGACTGCGACCGAGCGTCCCGCCAGCCACCGCTAGACGGCTCTAACCTATTGTTTGTCTTTATGCGACCAGACGATTCCGTCTGATCGCATGATGCTCTAGGTCGGCAGCGTCACCGTCGCGCGGACGCCGCCGTCGGCCTTGTTGGCCAGCGTGACGTCGCCGCCATGGGCGCGCAGGATGTTGCGGGTGATCGGCAGGCCGAGGCCGGTGCCGCCGGTTTCGCGGTTGCGGCTGGTCTCGAGCCGGCGGAAGGGTTCGAACACCCGTTCGAGCTCGGTGGGCGGGATGCCGGGGCCGCAATCCTCGACTTGCACGGCCACCACCCCGTTCTGGGGCGGCCCGAGCAGCACCCGCGCCTCGCCGCCATAGGCCAGGGCGTTGCCGACCAGGTTGGCGATCGCGCGCTTGAGCGCGACGGGCCGGGCCTGGACCGCCAGGTGCTCGGGGCCCGCGTAGCTGACGCGGTCGGCGCAGGCTGGCCTTGCGTCCGCGGCCTCGTCGAGGACCGTGCGCAGGAGCGCGGGGAGGTCGAGCGGGACCGCAAGCTCGCTGCCCTCGACATCGCGGCCGAAGGCGAGCGTGGCGGCGACCATCGCCTCGAGTTCGTCGAGATCGGCCAGCATCTTGCGGCGCTGCTCCTCGTCCTCCATCCACTCGGCCCGCAGCTTCAGCCGGGTTATCGGCGTGCGCAGGTCGTGGCCGATCGCCGCGAGCAGGAAGGTGCGTTCGGCAACGAAGCGGCGGATATGGGCGGCCATGGTATTGAACGCATGGGCTGCCTTGGCGACCTCGGACGGCCCGTCCTCCGACAGAGGCGGCGCGTTGACGTCGCGGCCTAGCCGTTCCGCCGCCGCGGCGAGCACGCGCAGCGGCGCGGTGAGCCGGCGCACTGCCCACAGGCTGAGCCCGGCCGCCGCCAAGGTCATCAGCACGAACGCCACCAGGAATTGGCCGGAATGCCAGGGGTAACGGTCCGGCGCCTCGGTGCGCACGACGAGCCAGCGTGTGTCCGGGGTCTCCACGGCGACGATCAGCACCGAGCCGCGCTCGAACTCGCCGCGCACCAGCAGCGACAGCGGGCGCTGGACGAGCGGGAGAGAGCCGAACTGCAGGTAGGGCCGGATCAGGCGCTGCGTGTCGAGGGGCGCCGGGCCGACTTCTTGGCGCGGGGAGTCCGTGTCGACGCTGGCATCCACGCTCGGGCCAGCATCGCGGACCGCGGAGGTCCAGGCGTCCGGCTGCAGGACAAGGGTGCGATACAGGCTCACCACCTTGGCGCCGAAATCGCGCGCGTCGGCCAGCTTCTGCAGCTCCAGCCGGTCCTTGGCGTGGATCAGCAGCCCGGCGGCCTGCACCAAGGCAAGCCCGACCAGGAGGACCAGCGCGGTGCGGCTGGCGAGGCTGCGCGGCCAGAGCCTCATTCGCGCTCGACGCTCGCCGCCAGCACGTAACCGCCGCCGCGGACCGTCTTGATGAGCTGGGTGTCCTGCCCGTTGCGCCCAAGCTTGCGGCGAAGCCGGCTGACGGCGACGTCGATGGCCCGGTCGAACGGGCCGGCTTGGCGGCCGCGCAGCAGGTCGAGCAGCATGTCGCGGGTCAGCACCTGGTTGGCCCGCTCGACCATGGCCGCCAATAAGTCGTATTCGCCGCCGGTCAGCGGCACCTCGACCCGGTCGGGGTCGAGCAGCCGGCGGCGGGCCGGCTCCAGGGTCCAGTTGGCGAAGCGGTAGGCGGCGGGAACGTCCGGGGCGCGGCGGCTGCGCTCGTTGGTCCGGCGCAGCACGGCGCGGATGCGGGCCAGCAGTTCGCGCGGGTTGAAGGGTTTGGGCAGGTAGTCGTCGGCGCCGAGCTCGAGGCCGATGATGCGGTCGGTCTCCTCGCCCATCGCGGTCAGCATGACGATCGGCACGTCGGAGATCGAGCGCAGCCAGCGGGCGAGGTCGAGCCCGGTCTCGCCGGGCAGCATCAGGTCGAGGATGACGAGCTGGTAGTGGCCGGCGGGCCAGGCGCGGCGCGCGTCCCTGCCATCGCGCGCCGGGGTGACGCGCAGGCCGTGTTTCTCCAGGAAGCGCGCGAGCAGGTCGCGGATCTCCCTGTCATCGTCGATCAGCAGGATATGCGGGGCCGGCTCCATTGCGGGATGATAATACGTTGTCGATGAGATTTCCCCATCCTCCTGACCCGATGCGGGCGGCGCGGCTCAAGGATGCGGGCGCGGCGGCGCATCTTTTGGGGTTGCCGGCGCGGCCGGATCCGAAGGCGCTGCGCCGCCTGGCCGAGCCTTGGCGCCCCTACCCCGCGCTGGCGGCGCGGCTGCTGTGGCCCCATTGGCGGCATGTGACGGGGCGGCCGAGCACGGATGACGTGTGATTAGCCAAACGCGCTGCGGATCGCGGCGACGATCGCCTCGATCGGCATTACGTTCATCTCGGTGCGATGCCGGATCATGTCCTTGAACTCAAAGCAGCTGATTTCGCGCATTGGGCGAAGCGGGAAGCTGCCTGCGGCGCGAGGTTGGCGCCAAATGACGGATTGCGCGTCGTGCT
The DNA here is from genome assembly GCA_965276815.1 of Acetobacteraceae bacterium. Classification (GTDB taxonomy): domain Bacteria; phylum Pseudomonadota; class Alphaproteobacteria; order Acetobacterales; family Acetobacteraceae; genus JAVVHH01. The sequence continues at coordinate 127,021 of CBDIBE010000011.1, forward strand.
CGGCCGTCGTCGCGTAGCTGAATTGCTGCATGTAGGATTGCACGTAGAAGGGGATTTTGAAGACATCGCCCATCCATGCGAGATCACCCAACAGGCGTGGATCCTGCGCCGCCATATACGCCCGAACCTCGCCGACATCGGCCGGATTGGCCAAGCTGGCCTGGTATGAGTTTGGCATGACGTCATCGACGACAATGATGCCGCGATGTTTCAGCACCAGCATTGCGTTCATCAGATCGCGCAGAGTCTGGTCGAAGGTGTGCAATCCGTCCAGGAAGACCACATCAAATGGCGAGTGCGGATCGGCGACGCGGCCGAAGTATTCGTCGCTCGTCATCTCGTGGTAGTCGATGACCACGCCGCCGCTTCCGGCGGCCGCTTTCGTGTCGAACAGGAATTCGGGATCAACCGCGACTTTCTTGGCAGCCCGGAGCGCCTTGAACGTCACACCTTCATGCACACCGATCTCCAGGTAATGCGGAGCATCGAACAGATCGAGCAGGCTTTGGACGATTTCGGAGCGCAGCGCCACAGGCTTTTGGTCCCTGATCCACAATACGTGTTATTCACCCCGAAAATAGCGCCCTGTCCACTCCCATCCGGTGTCGGTTGGCACGGGGACGACGCTGCAGCCGGGTCTGTCGCTTGTGCGGCACAAGCGACAGCTTTACCCCGTCGGAGAAGTGCAGTGCGATTGGGATTCCCCGAGGGCTGGGCGAGTCCGGCAGGACAGGAGACCGGAATTCCCAGGCCGCAAAGTTCCTCCTCGACGGAGGCAGTTGAATGAGTGTCAATGTTGGGCAGATCGCTGTCGTTCAGGCCTATCGGGACAATGTCGACTACGCCGAGCTGCAGAAGCTGGATATTCCATTTCTGGTCCCGGTCGTGCAAGACCTGCACGCGCGACAATCCCTGCCGTCCGAGCTGACCGGCCGCGCGTATCAAAGGGAGCTCATCTCCAAAGGGACTTTCGAGACCAGATCACCCTGGACCAGCGCTTTGGTTGCCGCTCGGCAGTCGATCATCCTCCACGACAAGTCCGTCTATTACTGGTTCGCTGAGGATGCGGATTTCTTGCTGTGCGCGGGCACTCTTGGGGAAGGCACTCCGATCAACGGCATCTTCTTTCCGTCGCGCAACCTGCTCGTCAACCTGGGGCACGAGTTTTGGGGCGCGAGCGCGACGCAATTGCAGCGTGCGCTCGAACTGGGCCAGCGGGTCTTCGCGGGGCCGGGCACTGGCTCCGAGGTGATCGTGGTCACTGGCCACCCGAGTTTCGCGCATCATATCTGGAACCAACTGGGTGCCTTGGATGCGCTGGCGACGGATGAATTGTGCCGCCCGCTCGCGCTCACGATCCTCGTCACCCATGAGCCGCTCGGGCCGCTTACGGCGATGTTTGCCGAACGTGGCGAGTGGGCAATTTCGTATTGCCCAGAGCACGAGCTTGAGCAGCGGAACCGGCCGGGGGTCCTATGGGTACCGCTCGGCGGGGCGCGGGTGACCCGGGCGGCTTTGGCGCGCCTGTTCGGCCATATCCGTCCGGTTGAAAACAGTTGGCTCAAAAGTTCGGACGGCCCGCGCATCTGGATCAGTCTGCGCACGCGGAACCGGACGCCGGTCAACCAGGTTGAGTTCGTGGTCAACCTCGCGCGAACGCTCGGCGAGCGCTTCCCTGGCTGCGTGATCGTGCTCGACGGGCACTCCTTTGCCGAAGACTACGGCCGGGCTGCCGCGCTGGGTGATCGGTCCCATTTCGAATTTGTCGGGGCGGATTCGTGGATCGCGCAGGAGATCATCTCGAGGGCCGTCGGCTGTCCTGGAGTGCAGTTCATCGACGCGGTTGGGCTGAAGATCACAAGGTCACTCGCGCTGGCGCGAACCTGCGATTTCTATGTTTGTCATCATGGCACGGTCCAGCACAAGATTGGCTGGTTCACGGACGTGCCCGGCGTTGCGCATTGCAACCGCGGGATGCTCGAATTGCACCCGGGTGGCGCGGTCGCGTCGCAGGTCGAGGGCGGCGTGGCGCCACATTATTTCCCGCCCGAATTCGTCCGCGACGAAGCGGCGCCGGACCCCAGCACGATGCATGCCGCGCTGATGCACGACAATTACGAGATACTCGACCTGCCTCGGGCCTGCGAATTCGTGGCCGACCATGTCGCCGCCGCGCTGCCGGCCGACGCGCCGGCGCCTAACCGTAATCTAGGCCAAAAACTGCTAGGTTACTTCCAACCTAAAGCGTTTTCTGTTCGCATTCGCTCATAGCGGATGCTCTAACCCTTTGCATTGGCGAGCATATCTTCCGACCGGACAATTCTGTTGATCGGGGAATGCTCTAGGAGGAACGCACACTCATGTCAGAGCCGGTCGAGTTCCTGAAGCGAGTGGAGGCCAAGTACCGGAACATCGACATCGACTGGGAAGGCCTGTTGGAAGCCAACTATCTGACGTTGCTGGAGGGCGTTCCGGAACTGGGCGTGCTCGATATCGGCGGCCACGCCGGGCGGCACTCCCGGGTGATCCAGGAGCGGCTTGGCCCGTCCAGCCTGATGATCTTCGAGCCGCTGCCCGAGCAATGGCGCCAGCTGCGCGACCTGTTCGCCGACAATTCCAACGTGTCGGTGCGCAATCTCGCTTTGAGCAAGGCGCCGGGGCAATCCGTGTTCTTCGTCAAGCGCGGGGCACTGGAGGAGTCCGGGCTTCGGCAGCGCTCGTTCTACAATGACGGCGGGACGAGCGACGTCAACCAAATCCAGGTGCAGGTCGAGGCGCTCGATCATCTGGAGATCCCGTTCAAAGTCGATTTCATCAAGATCGATACGGAGGGCGGCGAGATCGACATCCTGCAGGGCGGCCGAAAGCTCCTGAAACGCGACGCGCCAATCGTCTCGGTGGAATATGGACCCGGCGGCTACGACGCCTACGGGTACAAGCCGGAAACGCTGTACGAGCTGGCGGCGGAGATGGGCTATACTTTGTTCGACTTGTTCGGCAACCGGTTTACATCGCTGGACGAATGGCGCGCGTGCGTCGCGCGGTTCTATTGGGATTTCCTGCTCATCCCGACCGTGCGAATTGACGGATTGGCTGATCGGCTTGCGGCGATCCGCTCCCGAGCCCGAGAGCGGTTCGGCTGACCCTACTCCAACACCATCGCCGCTTCGTCGCGCTGCGCAAGTTGCTGGCGCCAGTCTGGGATGGCGCCCAGTTCGCGGCCGCCGAGAGCGGGCCATTCGGCGCGGGTGGCGAGCCAGGTTGCGTCGACGAGGTGGCAGCCCTGTGCGCGCAAGCGGCAGCTCAGCAGCTGCTCGTTGAGGATGGCGATGCTCTTGCTTTCGAAGAAGCCGATCGTCTCGCGCGAGAGCTGGAAGCGGGAATGCCATTCGGTTCCCTGCCCGGTGCCGGCGCCGGTCAGCCAGCCCAGGATATTTTGCTGATATCGGCGGGACAGCGGAGCATCTGGCCGGAAGGGCGCCGCCGGGTCACCGCTGAAATAGGGCGTCTTGTCGCGGATGCTCACCAGGGAGCCGAGTAGGCGCATCTCCAAGGGCGGCAGGAACACGAAGGAGCTGCGGATCCAGGACTGCACCGACTGGCCCTCGATCCAAACCGGGCTGTTGAAGGCATCGATGTGGCCGACCGCGGCGGCCCGCCCCTGGACCAAGCCGAGCATGTCGATATCAAAACGGTCGAGATAGGCGACGTAGAGCTGCCGGAAGGCGGAGGTCGCGAGATGAATGAAATCGTAGTCGTCGAAGCTATCGCCCAACGCTTCGAGGCCGCGATCCCAGGCGGAGAACTCCCAAGCGGAATTGTCGCCGCCGATGAGCGTGAGGTCGGCCGCCAGATCTTCGCGGTGGGTGCGATTGAGGGCGTTGTCGATCACGAAAACATGGTGGTCGACCTCCGGCATCCGCCGCTCGAAGATGCCGCGCACGTCGCGGACTGCGTTGGCATATTTCTCGGTGCCGTGGCGGGCGAGGATGGTCGCGATCCGCATGGGTTACACGCGCGCCTGGGTCAGCGCCTCGGCCCGGTCGAACCATGGTTCGAGCTGAACCGTCCGGAGCTTACGTTCGACGATCGCAACGTATGCGGCGGCGGCGTCGCGCCAGCCGCAGACCGGCTGGCCGGCGCCTAGCGCGGTTCCGAAACGCAAGCCCGGTGCGGCGTTCCCGGCCAGGATTTCGGCCAGGCGCTCCATCATCGATCGATCGTCGTCGAACTCGATCAGGCGACCGTCCAAGCGCGCGTGCGACGCGATCTCTGTCCAGAGCGTGCAGCTTCGCGCCAGGACCGTCCGCCCGTATGCCAGTCCCTCGACGACCGGAAGTCCGAAGCCTTCGTAGAAGGAGGGGTAGACGATCGCGCGTGCCGTGGCGATCAGGCGGTGTATCTCCTCGCGCGTCGCCGACCCGCTCGGGACAGCGTGCACGTTGCCGGCCGGTGCGGTCTTGGCGCCGAGGACGACGAATTTTTGCAGCGGGAAGGCGGAGGCGAGGAGGCGGATGGCCGGATCGACGCCTTTGTGGTCGTAGCTGTTGCCGAACAGCAGGACATGCTCCGCCGTGGGCTGGTTCATCAGCTCCGGCAAGGCCTGTTCGTCAGGCGCGAGGCTCAGATGGATAACGTCCTCGGCGACGCGGTCGGCCACACGGAAGCGCTGGCGAAACCGGTCGCGCGAAAACGCCGAGATGTAGGTCAGGATGTCGACGTGGCGGCTGGCGAAGCGGAAGCCGCGCTCGAGGCCTTCCGGCGCGGGGTAGATCACATCCCAGCCGATGGTATCGAGGATGGTGAAACCGATCAGCAAGGCGTGGCGATGCAGATCGGCGATCGTCTCGACGGCCCAGGGCTGATTCAGGACCAAGATGGCGCCGTAATGGCTGGTAAACTCGTGTCCGATGTGATGGGTGAAGGTGGGATAACGCTGATCGAGCGTGTGGAAGGCGGCGGCGTCCGCGTTGGACTGGACGTGGATCTCCCAGTTCGGTTCCAGCGCGGCAAACCCGTCCAGGATGCCGAGCATGCATTGCGACGTCCCGTTATGGACCGGGCCCAGCGCGCGACAGTCGAGCAGGAGCCGCCGATAGGAGCGGTAGGCGGGATGGGCGGCGCTCAGCAGGGGCTCGAGGCTGCGCTGCGGCAGGCGTTCGTTCTCGAGCGCGACGCGGTCGGTTTCCGGGAAGCGCGATCGCAGCTTGTCCGCCTCGGCGCGGGGGAGCGCGGGGTAGAGCGCGCCGGCGGCGAGGCTCGAGGGGATCACCGCGCGATTGACGACGACGTTGCGATAGCCGAGGCGGCGGGCGCGGGAGAGCGCATGCGCCAAGGCGGCGGGAACTGTCGCAGAGTCGTTGTCGCGCTGGATGGTCGAGACGACCTCCCGGCGGATCAGCGTGCAGGCGCAGAGGATTTCGGCGGTGATCAGCGTCTCGGGCAGCAGCTTTAGGCTGGCCCGTGTGGTCAATGGCGGGCTGGACGGCGGCAGGGGCCAGATCAAGTCGGTGGCCGGGTCGGAGAAGCGGGGTTGGGCGGTGCCGAATAGCGGGTCGCGTTCGAGCGCCCGCAGGAGGGGTGGCACGACTTCGCGCCAGAAGGTGAGCGGACCGAGGATGACGAGGAGATGACGGCGCGCCTGGGCGGCCTCGGCCACGGCGCGCCACCAGGCGCTGACTGCCTTGGTTCCGGCGGCGACGGAGACGCGGCCGGCGAACGCGCTGAAGGGAGAAGGCGCCAACTCCGGCCCGGCCGGGCCGCCCGCCGGACAGATCAGTACGTCGTAGACGAATTCGAGCTCGCTCGCGGGCTGGTTTGCCGCGTCAAGCATCCTGGAGCGCTTTGCCCAGCGGCGCGTAAATGGAGTCGGGCGAGAAAGCCTGCACGATCTCGTCCCGCGCCCGAACGATGGCGCGCGCCGCGTCCCGGTCCTGCAGCAGGAGGATCACGTGCCGGGCGAAGCTGAACCAATCGGTCGCGACGTAGCAGTGGCTGCGGGCCGCCTCCGGCACGCCGTCGGTTCCGGCCGGCCAGCAGACGATCGGGCGGAGATGGCGTAGCGCTTCCACGGTCTTGATCTTCAGCCCCGTCCCGGCCACCGCCGGATTGATGACGACCTGCGCCTCGGCGTAGAGCGGGCTCACATTCTCGACCCGGCCGAGCACGCGGACGCCGTCCGGGACCGGATCGAGCGCCTCGCCGGCGGCGCCGGCCACCACGAACTCGGCTTGCGGCATCTGGCGGCGGATGGTCGGCCAGGCGAATTGCAGGAAGTCCTGCAGTCCTTTCATGTTCATCGGGTTGCCCGAGGCCACGAGCAGTACCGTCGCGTCGCCGCCCGCGCATGGCTCGTCGCCGGTGACGTCGAAATCCACGCCGACGCTGACCACCTTGCAGTTCGGCGCCAGCCGGGACAGGTCGCGCGCCTCTTCCTCCTGGATGGCGATCAGGATGTCGGCCCGGCGCAGCAGCGGGCTCTCTTCGGCTTCGGACAGGGCGAGGCCGTCGCTCACGCCGTGCTGCTCGACCTTGCGCGCCTTGGTCGAGAACACGTCGATCGTGTCGATGGCCTTGATCAGTCTGGGATCGAGCAAGGGGAACGGCCGGGTCATGAAGATGTACTCGGCCAGGAGCAGGTCGGGCTTGAATTCGTTCTGCAGTTGAACGACGGCGTCGACGAGGAGGTCGGGACAGAAGGAGCGCAAGAGGTTGAGGATCCGTGCCTGTTCCGGGTCGTCGCCGTCGTCCTCGTCCAGGAGGGTGGCCACGTCCGGCTTGAGGCCGGAGCAGAGCGGCGCCAGCATGTCCTTGCCGCGCTGCAAGCGGTAGTGCAGCACGCCGGCGCGATCCAGGATGAGCAGGTTCGGATAGACCGCGGCGGCGCTGGCGATTTGCTCCGGGCCGGGCATTTCGTGCGGCAGCGGGCAGATCAGCACGAGCAGGTCCCAGCCCTGGCCGCCGAGCCAAGTCAGCATGCGATGAATGCGGTACTCGTTCCCGGCGCGCGGCGGATAGGGCATTACGTGACCGACGCAGAGCGCGCGCTTGCTGCCGCCGGACGGCAGCGGCGAGTCGACGGCGCGGCCGGGCGTGATCGGCCGGAGCTGCAGGCTGCGCCGTTCTTCGGGGAAGGCGCGCTTGGTTGGCGGTGCGAGCAGGATGGGCGGGGATTTTTCGACGCGAGGCCGGGGATTGCGCAGCGTTGCCAGACGCCAGCCGCCGCGCAACGTTCCGGCCGTGGCGGCGCCGATCCATGGATTGCTTTGCAGGACCTTCTGCATGCCTCCGAAGGTCCTGGGGTGGCGGGCGGCAACGCCGCGCATGGGGCCCGTCATGCGCCAGCTCCAGGAGTCCCAGACGGTCCGCAGCTGTTCTTCGAGCGAGCCGATGTAGGCGCGCAAGCCGGCGAGCTCGTTTTCGTGGCCGGTTTCGAGCTCGGCGATGCGGGCGTTCAGCTCGGCGATTGACTTCCGCTGCTCGGCGTTTTGGGCCGCACCGGGCCCGGTGAACTGGGCGAGCGAGGCGCGTAGCGCGGCTTCATGCCGGGCATAGCGGGCGGCGCGCTGCTTGAGCTGTTCGGCGCTCGATTTGACCAGGGCCGCATAGTCGGCCTCGCGGGCCGCAAGCTGGGAATTGAGCTGCCGCGCCTCGTCTTGCTGGACGGTGAGCTGGGCCCGGGCATCCCTCAGCTCCGCGTCGCGCTGGGCGGCCAGGGTTTCGGTCGATTGCAATTGCACGGCGAGGCCCGTCTGGGCGGCCAGTTGGGTTTCTATTTGGCCTAGGCGCGACTGGGCCGCCGAGGTTTCCTGGGCCGCGGCACTCGCCCGCGCTTCTGCGTGCGCCAGGCGGTCAGTCAGCGAGCGCAGCTCGTTCTGCGCGGCGGCCGCGTTGCCGTAGATCGCTTCGACGCCGCTGGTTTCGATGTACAGGCTGCCGGAGTTCGCGTTGCGGGCGTTGTCCGAGGCGATGGCGACAAGGTAGATCGGGCGCGGCAAACCGGTCGAGGCTTCGAACAAGCGGCCGTCGCGGCGCTCGAAGGTGAGCAGCGGCGCCGGCGTGCCTTCCAGCGCCTCGGCCATCAGCGCCGAGCCGAGCAGCGGGCGCTGGGCGTATAGGGTCACGTGCCCGAAATGGGCGCGCAACAATGCTTCGAATTCGTGGTGGGTCAGCTCGTGGACGTGGTGCGGGTTCGGCGCGGACCCGGCGGGCGAATAGACGTCGCGTTCGGGCGAACTCATGATCAGGAAGCCGCCGGGGCGCAGGACACGGCGGAGCTCGGCCATGAAGCGCTCGTGCTCGTAGAAATGTTCGAGCGTCTCGAAGGAGACGATGGCGTCGAAACTGGCCTCGGAGCAGGGGATTTGCCGCGCATCCCCCTCGAGAAAGGTCAGGTTGGGCTTCTGATAGGCTTCGCTCGCGTGCGCCACGGTTTCGGGCGCGATCTCGACGCCGGTGACGCTACGGGCCACCTGCGCGAGCAGCGCGGAACCGTAGCCCTCGCCCGAAGCGATATCCAGCACGTCGAGGCCGCGGCAGAGCGAGCGGGCGAAAAAGTAGCGGTGCAGATGCTCGATCTCGACCTGGCCCGTGGTGGCGGTGGTCAGCCGTTCACCAGTCCAGGGAAGAGCGATGGCGGGGGCGGTTCGTTCGAAAATCTCACCCATTTGCCCGTCCCAAGCTCGGCCGCACGGAATCTCCAACGTATTGTCGGGCCCGTGTATGGGCATTCCTGCCGGCTCGCGTCAACGCTCGGCAGTGTGGACGAGGACGGGCCTTTCGATTAAGCCGAGAGTGCAGAGACAGTTAGGAGCACGATGCCGACAGCCCTGATTACCGGCGTCACTGGCCAGGATGGCGCCTATCTGACGCAGCTCTTGCTCGGGTGTGGCTACCGGGTGATCGGATTGATGCGGCGGAGCGCGTCTTCGGACGTGATCGGCGAAAGGCTGCGCTGGCTGGGGGTGCTCGACCATGTCGAGTTGGTCGATGGCAACCTCACCGATCTGTCGAGCCTGATCAGGGTATTGCAGGAATACAAGCCGGACGAAGTGTACAATCTGGCGGCGCAGAGCTTCGTGGCGGCGTCGTGGCGGCAGCCGCTGCTGACCGGCAGCGTGACGGCGCTGGGCGCGGGCAACGTGCTCGAGGCGGTGCGGATCGTGCGGCCGGAGACGCGGTTCTATCAGGCGTCATCGTCGGAGATGTTCGGGCTGATCCAGGAGCCACGGCAATCCGAGCGGACGCCGTTCTATCCGCGCAGCCCGTATGGGGTCGCCAAGCTGTACGGGCATTGGATGACGGTAAATTACCGGGAGAGCTTCGGGCTGCATGCCAGCAGCGGCATCCTGTTCAATCATGAGAGCCCGCTGCGCGGCATCGAGTTCGTGACGCGCAAGATCACCGACGGGGTGGCGCGGATCAAGCTTGGGCTGGATAGCGAGTTGCGGCTGGGCAATTTGGAGGCCAAGCGCGATTGGGGGCATGCGCGCGACTACGTGCGGGCGATGCATCTGATGCTGCAGCAGAACGAGGCAGCGGATTACGTGATCGCTACCGGTGAATCGACGAGTATTCGCGCGTTTTGCGAGCTGGCGTTCACGCATGTGGGGCTGGATTACCAGGAGTTCGTCAAGACCGATCCGCGGTATCTGCGGCCGGCGGAGGTGGACGTGCTGCTCGGCGATTCGTCGAAGGCGCGGCAAGGGCTGGGCTGGATGCCGGAGGTTTCGCTGGCGGAGATGGTGATTGAGATGGTCGAGGCGGATCTGGCGCGGCACCGGGCGCGGATGGCTCGGTGAGGTTGGGGGCCGCGGCCCTCACCCCGGCCCTCTCCCGGAGGGAGAGGGAGAAGCGAGATTGGGTTAGATGCCGGCTTGGGTGACGAATTTGATGGCTAGGTAGGCTTCGATGGCTTCGGCGCCGCCTTCGGAGCCGTGGCCGCTCTCCTTGACGCCGCCGAAGGGGACTTCGGGGAGGGCGAGGCCGATGTGGTTGATGGTCATCATCCCGGCCTCGACGTTCGCGGCGATTGAGGCGGCGATCTTGGACGAGCGGGTGAAGGCGTAGCTGGCCAGGCCGTAGGGGAGACGGTTGGCTTCCTCGACGACCTCGTCCATGTCGCTGAACGGGGCGATGACGGCGAGCGGGCCGAACGGCTCCTCGTTCATCACGCGCATCTCGGTATTGACGCCGGTCATGACGGTAGGCTCGAAGAAGTTGCCGACATTGCCGATGCGGTGGCCGCCGGTCTGGATCTCGGCGCCCTTCTGGACGGCGTCGGCGATCAGGCCTTCCATGGCGGTGATGCGGCGGGGGTTGGCGAGCGGACCCATTTGGGTGCCCTGTTCCATGCCGCTGCCGACGCGGACCGACTTGGCGGCGGCGGTGAAGGTCTCGACGAACTGCTCGTAGGCGCCGTTCTGGACGAGGAAGCGGGTCGGGCTGATGCAGACCTGGCCGGCGTTGCGGAACTTGGCGGCGGCCAGCATCTTGGTGGCCGAGGCGACGTCGGCATCGTCGAACACGATGGCCGGGGCGTGGCCGCCGAGCTCCATGGTGGCGCGCTTCATGTGCAGCCCGGCCAGCGCCGCGAGTTGCTTGCCGACCGGCGTTGACCCGGTGAACGAAACCTTCCGAATCACCGGATGCGGGATCAGATATTCGGAAATCTGGGCGGGGACGCCGAAGACGAGCTGGACCACGCCTGGCGGCAGGCCGGCGTCGACGTAGCAGCGGACCAGCTCCATGCAGGAAGCCGGGGTCTCCTCGGGGCCCTTGACTATGATCGAGCAACCGGCGGCCAGCGCGATGGCGATCTTGCGGTTGGCCTGGTTGATCGGGAAGTTCCAGGGGGTGAAGGCGGCGACGGGGCCGACGGGCTCGCGCAGCGAGAGCTGGTAGACGCCCTCGGCGCGGGCCGGAATGACGCGGCCGTAGGTGCGGCGGGCTTCCTCGGCGAACCAGTCGATGACGTCGGCGCTGGCCAGCGCCTCCATGCGGGCCTCGCCGACGGGCTTGCCCTGCTCGGCGGTCATGAGCGGGGCGATCATGTCGGCGCGCTCGCGGAGCAGGTCGGCGGCGCGGCGGAGCTTCTTCGAGCGGTCGAAGGCGGAGACGCGGCGCCACTCGGCGAAGCCCTTTTCGGCGGCGGCGAGGGCGCGGTCGAGGTCGGGGATTTCGGCGTGGGCTACGGTGCCGTTCACCTCGCCGGTGGCCGGGTTCATGACGTCGAGGGTCTTGCCGGCTTGGGCCGGAGTCCAGGCGCCGTCAATGTGGAGGAGCACGTCGGGATACATGATGGGTTTTCCCTTGCCGATAGCGGCAATATGGGCGCGGGACCTGGGGGCGGACAAGGCAAGGAGATGGAATGGGTGGCTTGAATCCGCTGGTGGTACAGATCGAGGCGCCGCCGATCCCGGAGGCGCATGGGTGGTGGGCGCGATATGACGGGTCGGCCGGGCCAGCGCTGGATCTGTGCCAGGCGGTACCGGGGTATGCGCCGCATCCGGAGCTGCTGGCGCATGTGGCGGCGGCCGCCGAGGACCGGGCGAATGCGAAATATGGGCTAATCCGCGGGGATTTGGCGCTGCGGGAGGCGTATGCGGCGGATCTGACGGCGATTTATGGGGGCGCGGTCGGGGCCGAGCAGGTGGCGATTACGGCGGGATGCAACCAGGCGTTCTTCCTGGCGGTGATGGCGCTGGCGCGGGCTGGGGATGCGGTGCTGCTGCCGCTGCCATGGTTCTGGAACCATCAGCAGACGTGCACGATGCTGGGGATCGAGCCGCGTCCCCTGCCCTGCCGGGCGGAGGACGGGTTTGTGCCGGACCCGGCTGACGCAGCCGAGTTGATCAATGCGAGGGTGCGTGCGGTGGTGCTGATCACGCCGAATAATCCGACCGGGGCGGTGTATCCGCCGGAGGTGATTGCGGGGTTTGCCGCGCTGTGCCGGGACCGGGGGATCTGGCTGATTTTGGACGAGACGTATCGGGATTTCCTGCCGGAGGGTCAGGACCGGGCGCATGATTTGTTTGCGGGGGCGGATTGGCCGGACACGGTGATCCAGCTTTATAGTTTTTCGAAGGCGTATTGCGTGCCGGGTCATCGGGTGGGCGCGGTGACGGCGGCGGCACCAATGATTGAGCAGTTCATGAAGGTGCTGGACTGCCTGCATATCTGTCCGCAGCGGCCGGCGCAGGCGGCGCTGGCCTGGGCGATCGGGGCGCTGCCGGAGTGGCGGACGGGGAACCGGCGGGTGATCAACGCGCGGGCGGCGGCGATGCGGGCGGCGTTCGCCGGGTTGCCGCGGTGGCAGATCGATTCGCTTGGGGCGTATTTCGCCTATGTGCGGCACCCGTTTGCGGGAGTGCCTGGGGCGCGAGTGGCGGAGGCGATGGCGGCGGAGCTGGGTGCGGTCTGCTTACCGGGCAGCGCGTTTGGGCCAGGGCAGGAATCGCACCTGCGGCTGGCTTTCGCGAATACGGAGGCGGAGGGGTTGCTGCGGCTGGCGGAGCGGATGGGGTCGCTGACGCTTCAGGCCGACGCTTGAACGTCAACTGACAGACGTCGCCGGGAAGACGAACGTCACCTGCAAGCCCGGCCGGGTCGTTCCGATCTCCAAACGCGCCTGGTGGAGTTCGGCGACCGCGTGCGCCAGTGACAAGCCAAGCCCGCTGCCCTGCGTCGTCCGACTGTGTTCGCCACGAAAGAAGCGGTGGACCAGCCTGGGCAGGTCTTCCTCATTGACGCCCGGCCCATCGTCGACGACGGAAAGGCTCGCTCCTCCCTCCGATCGAGCGCGCAGCTCCACTTTGATAAGCGTTCCAGCTGGTGTATGCCGCAGCGCGTTCTCCATGACATTGGCGAGCGCCTGAGTGAGCAGCTCCCGATCGCCCCAGACCGCGATCCCGGGCTCGATGGCCGTAGCCAGGAGGTGATCCTGCGCCTCCATATCAGGCTGATAGGCATCGGCGACCGTTTCTGTGAGCGCACTGAGATCGGCAGGTCCGAACCCGGCAGTGGGCGAGGCGCCCTCGACTTGCGCGATGCGCAACAGCGACGCAAAGGTCTGCAGCAGTGCATCTGCTTCTGCCGAAGCCGCTACAACGGCCGTTTCGTAGTCCGCAACCGTCACCGCGCTGGCGCTGGCGCCCTCGAGCCGCTGATAGAGGCGGGTGAGCGGCGTGCGCAGATCGTGCGCCACATCGCTGCTGACCTGGCGGAGGCTCTCCATCAAAGCGGAGATCCGGTCGAGCATCCGATTGAGGGTCGCGGCAAGCCGGTCAAGGTCGTCGCCGGTGCCGCGGTTCGGCACCCTGCGGGTCAGTTCGCCAGCGATGATCGCCTCGGCAGTCCGCGCGATTGCGTCGACCCGGCGGAGAACGCTCCGGCTCAACCAGATGCCGCCCCCGATCCCGAGCAGCACCGCCAAACTGACGGTCCACGCGAACGCCGTGGCCACCGCCTCCTCGACATCGCCGAGCTGTGCCAAATCGCTCCCAACTGCGAGGAGTACGCCGCCATCGAGAACGACGACGCGCGCAATATCGCGTTCGGGACGGCCGCCATCTTCGCTCGTCTCGGTGACCGTGATCTCGGTCCAGCCAGGTGCCTGCCCGGGGGAGGCTGGCATTTCGCCGGCGACGTGACGACCGTCCGGCATTTCGACCAGATAGTCGAGAGCGCTCGCCCCGCGGCCTCGCGTGCGCACGAGGCCGATGAGATGATCAAGCCCGCCCTGGCGATACTCAAGCCGCAGATAACTGAGTTCGGCGTCGATCCGGGATCGCATCTGCTCTTGCAATGCCGTGCGCGAAGCAAGCAGCACGGCGGCGCCTAGAACGAGGGCGGACGCAGCGAACAGGGCGACATACAGCGCCGCAAACCGGAACGTGGCCGTGCGTACGATGCGCGGAAGAAAATATTGCGTCACGCGGGCGCGCGCAGCACATATCCTGCGCCGCGGACGGTATGGATCAGCTCCGGCGCGTGATCCGCCGAGAGCTTCGAACGCAGGCGGCTTATATGCGTCTCAACGATATTGGTCTTGGGATCGAAATGGAAGTCCCAGACCGCTTCAAGCAGCATCGTCCGGGTTACCACCCGATCCTTGTTGCGCAGCAGATATTCCAGCAACTGGAACTCGCGCGGCTGCAGGTCCACTGTCCGGCCGCCGCGCATAACGCTGCGCTTAAGCAGGTCCATCTCAAGATCGGCGGCGTGCAACTGGGTCGGCACTTCGTTGAGCGGTGGGCGGCGGGCCAATGCGTTGACACGCGCCAGCAATTCGGCAAAGGCAAATGGCTTGACGAGATAGTCGTCGCCGCCAGCCTCGAGCCCCCGCACCCGGTCGCCCACGCCGCCAAGCGCCGTCAGGAACAGCACCGGCGCCTTCACGCCGGTTCCGCGGAGCGCCTGCACAAGCCCGACCCCGTCCAGGCCGGGAAGCATTCGGTCGACAATGAGCACGTCGTGCTCGCCGCCGGTCGCTAAAAACAGACCATCTCGTCCGGTGGACGCGACGTCGACCGTGTGACCCGTTTCGCGCAGACCCCGCGCGATATACGCTGATGTTTCCGAATCGTCTTCGATTACCAATAGCTTCATTGTCTCTCCCAGCCCGGCATCGACCCCTTTATCCGCTCGAGAGCGCCGGCGTGAAGCGGATTGGTCCGCTCCGAGCCGAGCCGGAAAATGCCGATGCCGTCATGATCAGCTGGTCGCTTGGGGTATGTGACGGCGACCTGCTGTCAGCTACTCTGCAATGGCCGAGCGGGCATTGCCCGGGTGCCGCCCCGCCCGCTGTGGGATGACGACCACCAGCAACACGAGCGCCGCGGCGATCCCCAGGGACGCAAGCGGCCGGCTGATCGCCAAGCCTCCGTTATCCACCGGCTTGTCGAGAAAGTCACCCGCCGTCGCCCCCAGCGGCCGGGTCAGCACGAACGCCGCCCAGAACAGCGCCACCCGCGAAATGCCTGTCCAGTAGTATAGACCCACGAGCACCGCGAGCCCGGCGCCAAATAGCAATGCGCCGCCGCCATAGCCCAGGCCGCCGGTATCTGCGGCCCAATCGCCGAGCGCGGTGCCCAACGTCTGCGAAAAGGTGATCGTCGCCCAGTAGAACGCCTCAATCTGAGGCGTGGAAACCGTGTCGACCGAAATACTGCCTTCCGACCAGTACCAGATGCCGAGGACAGCCAGCAGGCACGTGACCAGCAATAATGTCCCGCCGGAGTAGCCAATCCCAAGCGATCGGTCGGCAAAGTCTGCCATTGTGGTCCCGAACGTCGTCGACGCGACGATTGTCGCCCAGTACAGCCACGCGTTGAACGCTCGTACGCGGACCTGTACAACCACCAGAACGATAAGCCAGGACGCGAACAGCGCCGTCCCGGCGAGATAGCCCCAATTGAGGGTCATGGTGACCGTGTCACCGCCGGTTTCGCCAAGGGTCGTGGCAAGAATCTTGATGATCCAGAACCCAAACGTCACCGCCGGCACCTTGCTTAAGGTTCGGGTGTCGACAGACATGTCATGCTCCGATTGTGCGCCGCAACATGGATGACCTGACCCGCTGTGGGCCTGCTTTGCGCCAAGATTGATTCGCCCCAATGTGGCACCGGCGGCTGCGGACTCGGCCGAACCCGATCTGCGTACCCAAGATCGGGCGAACAACCGACAGCGGCTCCTGCGCATTGGCGATTTTCCAGGCTCGATCCACATCGATTCAACCCCCGCCCGAGTAGTCCACCTCCGTCGCTAGCTCTTGGAGGAACAGGTGACCAATGGCCGACGCCGGGCTTTAACGACAATGCTGAACAAAGTTCCCGAGATCACCCTTGCGTTCTGGACTATTAAAATCCTCTCGACGACGGTCGGGGAGAGCGGCGCCGACTACCTGGCGGTGCATGTCGGACTGGGAACCCTCGTCACCGACGCGCTCATGCTGTGTCTACTGGCCGCGTCGCTTGCCGTGCAGATCAGCGCGCGCGAATACATTCCTTGGCGCTACTGGCTCACCGTGGTGCTGATCAGTGTTGTCGGCACGCAGGTTACTGATTTCCTGACCGACACGCTGGGGATTAGCCTTTATCTGAGCACCTTGGCGTTCGCGATCGCGCTCGCGGCGACGTTCGCGTTTTGGTACGCGGTCGAGGGAACGCTCTCCATCCACTCGATCGTCACCCGCCGCCGCGAGATGTTCTACTGGCTCGCGATCTTGTTCACCTTTGCGCTCGGCACGGCCGCGGGGGACCTTGCCACCGAGGCGCTCCGCATGGGTTTCACGCTCGGCGTGCTGGCGTTCGGCGCGCTGATCGCGGCCACCTACGCCGCCTATCGGCTCGGCGCCGGCGCGGTGCTGACGTTCTGGATCGGCTATATCCTGACGCGCCCGCTCGGAGCCTCGCTCGGCGACCTGCTGTCGCAGTCGCAAACCTATGGCGGATTGGGGCTTGGGACGATCGTCACCAGCGTCGCCTTCCTGCTCGTCATCATCGCGCTCGTGACCTGGGTCAGTGTCACGGGATTTGACCGCCCGACGCCGGTCGCGACGCCGGAACGCGGCTGACCCGCTCACCC
This sequence comes from Acetobacteraceae bacterium, assembly GCA_965276815.1. Classification (GTDB taxonomy): domain Bacteria; phylum Pseudomonadota; class Alphaproteobacteria; order Acetobacterales; family Acetobacteraceae; genus JAVVHH01. The sequence continues at coordinate 143,605 of CBDIBE010000011.1, forward strand.
AAGGAGATGACCATGCGTGTTATACAATCCCTCGTCGCGCTTGCCCTGCTCAGCGGCGCGGTCACGACACCAATCCTTGCGACGGGTTGGACCAAGCCGGCCCTCGCGGCGCAGTCCGAACTGGGCGACCTCTCCAGTTTCCGCACCATCATCGTCGACACGAAGGCGATGGTCGACAAGGGTGATCTCGCCGGGGCGAAGACGCGGATCAAAGATCTGGAGACGTCCTGGGACGATGCAGAGGCCGGACTGAAGCCGCGGTCGCCGCCCGAGTGGCATCGCGTCGATAAAGCGATCGACCGGGCGCTGGCCGCGCTGCGGGCGAGCACGCCGGACAAGGCAACCTGCGAGAGTACGCTGGCCGATCTGCTCCAGAATATCGATCGATCGGCTGCGTGATCGGCGTCGGATGGCCGCCGCGGTTTTTGCCCGCGTCCACGCAACGCTTAACCCGTCTGCGGAGGAAGACGGGCCGTCTGCGGAGGAAGACGGGCCGTCTGCGGAGGAAGACGGGTTTAGGGCGGCTAATTTTCCGTGGCGGGTTCGCGTTGGGCGCTGACGCGGCTGACGCGGCGGCCTTCCATCTCGGCGACCTCGAAACGCCAGCCGCCGAAGACGATGCGGTCGCCGGTGCGGGGTAGGCGTTTGAGGAGCGCGAGAAGCAGGCCGCCTAGGGTGTGGTAGTCGCCCTCGGCGGGCAGCGCGGGGAGGTCTAGGCGGGATTTGATTTCGTCGACGGGCATCGCGCCGTCGAGCAGCAGGGTGCCGGTCAGGACGTCGGATTCGCCCTCGGGCGGGGTCTGGCTGTCGGGCGCTTCGCCGACGATGGCGGCGAGGACGTCGGCGGCGGTGACGACGCCCTCGAAACTGCCGTACTCGTCCATCACGAGGGCGATGCCGAGCTGGTCGGCTTTCAGGCGCTCCAGGGCGTCGAGCGCGGTGACGGTGTCGGGGATCACCATGGGCTGGCGCAAGGCGGCGGTGATGGAGAGGGCGCCGCCGGTCAGCATGCCGTCGAGCAGGTCCTTGGCCTGGACGAAGCCGACCACGTTGTCGACCGCGCCGTCGCAGACGACGAAGCGGCTGTAGGGGGCGTCGCGGACGGTGGCTTCGATGTCGCTGGCCGGGTCGCTGCGGTCGATCCAGACGAGCTCGGTGCGGGGCGTCATGATGGCGCGGACCGGCTTGTCGGCGAGGCGGAGCAGGCGCTCGATCATGGCGCGCTCCTCGGTCTCGAGCACGCCTTCCTGGGCGCCCTCGGCGATGACGGCTTTCAGCTCCTCCTCGGTGACGCCCTGGCGGTCCTCGTGATGGGCGCCGAAGAGGCGGAGGACGCCCTGCGAGGAGGCGCTGAGCAGCCAGATCACCGGCGCGGTGGCGCGAGAGAGCCAGCGCAGCAGCGGGGCGACGGCGGCGGAGACGCGTTCGGGCTGGCGCAGCGCCAACTGCTTGGGGACCAGCTCGCCGATGACGAGGGTCAGGTAGGTGGTGAGCACGACCACGGTGACGAAGGCGATGGTGCCGGCAAAGGGGGCCAGCGCGGGGATGGATTCGAGCTGACGTCCGAGCTCGGCGGTGATGCGGACGCCGCCGAAGACGCCGGCCAGCACGCTGACCAGGGTGATGCCGACCTGGACGGTGGGAAGGAAGCGGTCGGGCTCCTCGGCGAGCAGGCGGGCGGTGGCCGCACCCGGGACGCCTTGGCGCTCGAGCACCACGAGCCGCGCGCGGCGGACCGAGACCAGCGCCAGTTCACTCATGGCGAACAGTCCGTTGATCAGGACGAGGAGGAGGACGATGACGAGTTCGAAGCCCAGACTCATGATCCTAACCTAGCCCGGCGGGCGGTTGCGCGAAACGGAGCGCGCCGCTAGTCACGCAGGTGCCATGAACCGCACCCTGCCGACCGTCGCAATGCTGCTGGGGATCGCCGGTCTGATCCCGTTCATCGCGTGCGGGCTGGGGGCGTTGAGTTTGGGGCCCGACGATAACCGATATGCGCTGCTGGCGCTGACTTCATATGGGGCGGTGATCCTGTCGTTCCTGGGCGGCGTGCATTGGGGGTTTGGGCTGGATGCGGCGGGGGCGCCGCCGGCTGCGGTGCAGCGGGGGCGGTTCCTGCTGGGGGTGGTGCCGGCGCTGATCGGGTGGGCGGCGCTGCTGGTGGAGTTCGTCGGGCTGGCGTATGGCGGGCTGCTGGTGCTGGCGGCGGGGTTCATCGCGACGACGGTGATCGAGGCGCGGGCGAGCCGGGAGGGATGGATGCCGCGGTCCTATATGGGGCTGCGATGGGTGCTCTCCGTTGTGGTGGTGTCGCTGCTGGTGGCGGTGTGGCTGATCCTGGCGCTCGGGGGGAGGATCAATCTTTGACGACCCTTATGGAGCGGCTGCGCGCGGCGAAGGTGGTGCCGGTGGTGCGGACGGGCAGCACGGCGCATGCGGAGACGGCGGTGAAGTGGCTGCATGCGGCCGGGCTGCTTGTGTTTGAAATTACCATGACGGTGCCGGATGCGGCAGGGCTGATCCGCAGCCTTTCGAGTGACAAGGATTTGCTGGTGGGCGCGGGGACGGTGCCGGATGCGGCAGCGGCGCGGGCTTGTCTGGAAGCGGGGGCGGCGTTTTTGGTGGCGCCTTGGGTGGACCCGGCGCTGGCCGGGCCGTGCCGGGAGCACGGGGCGCTGCTGATGCTGGGCGCGGTGACGCCGACGGAGGTGCGGGCGGCGCTGGCGGCGGGCTCGGACGTGGTGAAGATCTTTCCGGCGGCTTCGGCGGGTGGGCCCGCGCATATCAAGGCGCTGCGCAGCGTGTTTCCGGGAGTGGCGTTCTGTCCGACGGGGGGGATCGGGCCGGGCGATGTGGGGGCCTATCTGTCGGCGGGTGCGGCTTTTGTCGGGATGGGCGGGGCGCTGGTGGATGAGGCGCGGATTGCGGCCGGGGATCGCGCGGCGATCGAGGCGGCGGCGCGGCAGGTGATGCCGCGATGACCGACCTGCTGTGCATGGGCGAGCCGATGCTCGAGATGAACCAGCAGAACGAGGGGATGTTCCTGTCCGGGCATGGCGGGGATACCAGCAATGCGGCGATCGCGGCGGCGCGGCAGGGGGCACGGGTCGCGTATCTGACGGCGGTTGGGCAGGATTTGGGCGGGGCCAGCTTCATGTCGCTTTGGGCGGCGGAGGGCGTGGAAACCCAGCATGTGGTGCAGGACCCAGTCAATCCGACCGCGGTGTATCTCGTGCACCACCAGCCAGCGGGGCACCAGTTCCAGTATTACCGGCATGGGTCGGCGGCGAGCGCCTACGCGCCGGTGGATGTGCCGGACGCGGCGGTGCGGTCGGCAAAAATCCTGTATGCGTCGGGGGTGAGCCAGGCGATCTCGAACAGCGCGGCGGATGCGGTGTTCCACGCGATCGACGTGGCGCGGGGCGCGGGCGTGCGGGTGGCGTACGATACGAATTACCGACCGCGGCTGTGGCCGGCGGCGCGGGCTTCGGCGATCATCCATGCGGCGATCGCGCAGAGCAGCATCGCGCTGCCTAGTCTGGATGACGCGACGGCGCTGACCGGGTTGTCGGACCCGGATGCCGTCGTGGATTTCTACCTGCATCTCGGGCCGCGACTGGTGGCGCTGAAGATGGGGGCGGCGGGGACGCTGTTGGCAACGCCGGAGGAGCGGCTGCGGATCGCGCCGTTCCCGGTGCAGCCGGTGGATGCGACGGGGGCCGGGGATGCGTTCTGCGGGGCGTTCCTGGCGCGGCTGATCGCCGGCGACGGCCCGGCGGAGGCGGCGACCTATGCCGCCTGTGCTGCGGCGCTATCGACGACGGGGTATGGGGCGGTGCCGCCGATCCCCCGCACCGAGGCGGTGTTCGCGGCGCTGCAGCAGCAAGCGGTCAGTGCCAATCGAGCTTGATCTTGCAGGCGGTCAGCGCCGGTTGGTAGTGGGCCTGGATGGTGTCTCAAGTTTCTTGCCGGCGTCGCGGTCGATGTGGCTCGACCACACCTTGACGGCCTCGACCGGGTCGGCGGCGGACACGAAGTCCTCGGCGAGCTTGGCCAGGTCCGGCGGCGGCGAGGAGAGGTCCTTGATCTGGCCGATCAGACAGTTGGCTTGCGTGAGGGTGTCGGCGCTCTTCGACTCCGGATTGACCATGTCCGTCATGAAGATGAACAGGGCATCGACCACGCCCACCCTGCCGGACGCGAAACTGCCGGAGCGGATGAGGTCGAAATCGGCCGCTTGGATGGCGCTCATTGAGAGCGTTGGCAGGAAGTATTGGGTTTCGGTCAAGGTCTTCAGCTTTTCGCCGTTCGGCCCCGAGAAGTAATGCTCCGGGTTGTCGTCGTTGATGGTCCGCCGCACCGTGCGGAATTGATAGGGCAGGCTCTCGCCGTTGATGGTCAGCGGTTTGGCGGCAAACTGGAACGGCTCATAGGTGACGGTGTAGTTTGTCTCGGACGGCAGGGCGCCGCCGGGGTTGTCGGCCTGGAGCCGGAGGTCGGAAAGCGACGACATCGGCTGATAGCGGAACAAATAGTCAGCCAAGGCGTGGTCGTCCACGGTCAGGCTGCGCGTGCTCGTCCGTTGCCGGAACGCTATGACGGCATGGGAGGGGATAAGACCTGCTGCCATGTCTTCGATGACAAAGGTACCGTCATCTTGGAAGGTTTTGGCGGTCGTGGCGCAGAATAGGCGGTCTTGGTTCCAGCAGAGGACGCGCCGGCCGTTGGTGGTGACGTAGTAGATCAGCGAGGTCTCGGTCGCGGCGAAGGTCCTGAGCTGGTCGAGCTGCACGCGGACGATGTCCCAGCTCATTCCGGCCACTTTGTCGCCGGAGACGAGTTTGACGGCGAGGTCGCTGCCGGGGTCGTCGTGCACGATGGAGGATAGCGCGGCTTCGACGTCGGAGAGAATGGCGAGGCGCTCGTCGACCGTCTTGGCGGCGCCGAGCGTGTCGTAGGCCAGCTTGGCCTGGACGAGCTTGGCGTTGGCGTCGTCGGCGCTGGCTGACATGGGGAGGTTCAGGAGCAGGAATGCGGCGCCGACGAGCGGCCGGCGAAGAAATGGCAACGGAGGACACCTCGTATTGGGTTAGCTCTACGCAAGCGTAATGGCTTCCTTGCTGACGCGCAACGGCTGGGAACTTGCGGGCAAGCCGGGAGGTTGGGGGGCGATGCGCTCAGTCATGCTGGTTTTCAGAGCCGTGCTGTTGGCGGGGCTGGTTGCGGCTTGCTCGCCGGCCGATTTGCTGAATGCGACCGTTTCGTCGGCGGGGGTGATCGAGACGAAAAACGTCCCGTATGGGGAAGGGGCGCGGCATACGCTCGACATTTACCAGCCGGCCAAGTCTGCCGGGCCGGCGCCGCTGGTCGTGTTTTTGTATGGCGGCGGCTGGGATTCGGGCAGCAAGGGGATTTACGAGTTCGTGGCGCGGCCGCTGGCGCAGTATGGGGCGGTGGTGGTGGTCCCGGACTACCGGCTGTATCCGCAGGTGCAGTTTCCGGCGTTCCTGCGAGACAATGCGGAGGCGGTGGCTTGGGCGGCGGCGCATGCGCGGCAGCTTGGGGCGGATCCGGACCGGGTTTTCGTGATGGGGCATTCGGCGGGGGCGTACAATGCTGCGATGCTCGGGCTGGATCCGCGGTGGCTGGCGGCGGCGGGGTATGATCGGGGGCGGCTGGCAGGGGTGATCGGGCTGGCCGGGCCGTACGACTTCTTGCCGATCACCGATCCGGATGTGATCCCGGTGTTTGCTTCGGTCGGGGATGGGCCGGCGAGCCAGCCGATCAACTATGTGGACGGGCATAACCCGCCGATGTTCCTGGCGGCGGGGACGGCGGACATGACGGTGCAGCCGCGCAATACAGCGGCGCTGTCGGCGAAGATCCGGGCGGCCGGCGGGTCGGTGGAGACGCGGTTTTACCCGGGGATCGGGCATATTGGGTTAATTACGGCGTTTGCGCCGCTGTTAAGCGGCAGGGCGCCGGTTCTGGATGATGTTTGGGGGTTTGTGCAGGGGCATCGGGCGCCGGCGCATGCCGCTGGGGCGCATGGACCCCCGGATCAAGTCCGGGGGTGACGCGGTCTGCCTAGTGGATCTCGCCAGCGGAGCGGATGGCTTCGCGGAGCTTGGCAGGGGTGAAGTCGGGGCTGCGGACGACGTCGAGAATGACTTTTTCGCGGCGGGCGGAGAGGTCGATGGCGGCGGGGAGTTTCTTGACGGCCTCGGCGGGGATGACGACGGCGCCGTGATAATCGGCGTGGATAACGTCGTCGTGGACCGCGTGCATGCCTAGGACGTCGACCGGTTTACCGAAATCGACCATGTGGACGTGGGCGTGGCTGGGGCCGATGCGGCCGCCGATGATCTGGAAGCCGGGGGCGAGCATGTCGCAGTCGCGGAACGAGCCGTTGGTGACGCAGCCGGTGGCGCCGAGCGCCTTGTGGACGGCGGAATGGACTTCACCCCACCAGGCGCCGTGGCCGGGCCGGTCATCGAGATCCTGCAGGACGACGATGGTGGGGAGGCTGGCGTCGGCGACGTAGTCGTACCAGTCGAGGCGGTCGGCGACTTTAGAGCGAGGGGCTTCGCGGGCGCGGATGTAGCCGACGCGGGCGAGGCCGACGATGGGCTTCAGGGCGCGGTCGGCGGCGTAGACGGACTCGACGGTGAAGCCGATGGCGCGGCGCTCGGGGACGATGAATTCGAGGCCGTTGCAGATGGTGGGAGTGTCCCATTGCTTGAGGATCTCAAGATCGGCGGCGGTGAAGGGGTATTCGGGCATGGGTTCCTCCCTGGCCGTGGCTGGCCGGGTCGAGCCCAGCCGTGGTTGGTGCTTGTGGATAGACCCTCACCCCAACCCTCTCCCGAGGGGAGAGGGAGTCTGGGCGATTGGGGGGTTTTTAGGCGGCGGTTACGGCTCGGCGGGCCATGACGCCGATGAGGTGGGCGCGGTATTCGGGGCTGGCGTGGATGTCGCCGTTGAGGCCGTCGGCGGGGGTTTTGATGTCCTTGATGGCGTCGGGGGACCAGTTCTTGGTGAGGGCTTGTTCCATTTCGGTGTGGCGGAAGACGCCGCCCTGCCCTGCCCCGGTAATGGCGACGCGGGTGCCCGCCGGGCCGCGGGCGACGAAAACGCCGACCATGGCGTAGCGGGAGGCCGGGTTGCGGAATTTCTCGTAGTTGGACTTTTCGGGGATGGGGAATTCGACGGCGGTGATGAGCTCACCGGGTTCGAGAGCGGTGGTGAACATGCCCTGGAAGAAGTCATCGGCGGCGATGCGGCGCTTGTCGGTGATGATGGTGGCGCCGATCGCGAGCACGGCCGAGGGGTAGCAGGCGGAGGGGTCGTTGTTGGCGAGCGAGCCGCCCATGGTGCCGCGGTGGCGGACCTGGGTGTCGCCGATCCAGGAGGCCATCTTGGCGAGGCCGGGGATCGACTTCTGGATGTCGGGGTTGGACTCGATCGCGTGGTGCGTGGTCATCGCGCCGATGGTGATCTTGCCGGGCTCGGCCTTGATGCCGGAGAGGCCGAGGCTGGCGAGGTCGACCATGGCGGTCGGCTTGGCGAGGCGCTGCTTGAGGACGGGGATGTAGGTTTGGCCGCCGGCGAGCGGCTTGGCTTCGGGGTCGGCGCCGAGCGCCTTGAGGGCGTCGGGGAGGCTGGCGGGCTTGGTGTAGGTGAAATCGTACATGGGTGGGTTCCCCTACTCGGCCGCGAGGCGCGGCTGGTTGGCTTGGATGATGGACCAGATCTTTTCCGGTGTGGCCGGCATGTCGAGGTGGCGGACGCCGTAGTCGCGCAGCGCGTCGACGACGGCGTTGATGACCGCGGGCGGGCTGCCGATGGCGCCGACTTCGCCGACGCCCTTGGAGCCCAGCGGGTTGTGGGTACACAGGGTGGTCTCGGTGGCGACGCTGAGCAGCGGGATGTCGTGGGCGCGGGGCATGGTGTAGTCCATGAAGGAGCCGGTCACGAGCTGGGCCTGCTTGTCGTAGACAGCGTTTTCCATGAGCGCCTGGCCGATGCCCTGGGCGACGCCGCCCTGGACCTGGCCCTCGACGATCATCGGGTTGATGACCCGGCCGATATCGTCGACCGCGGTGAAGCCGACGACCGCGACGCTGCCGGTGTCGCGGTCGATCTCGACCTCGCAGATATGGCAGCCGCCAGGGTAGGTGAAGTTTTTCGGGTCGTAGAACGCGGTCTCGTCGAGGCCGGGTTCGAGTTCCTCGATAGGATAGTTGTGCGGGACGTAGGCGGCGAGCGAGATTTCTGACAGCGCCTTGCTCTTGTCGGTGCCGGTGACGCTGAACTTGCCGTCCTTGAACTCGATGTCCTGCACCGAGGCTTCCATGAGGTGGGCGGCGATTTTTTTGCCCTTGGCGATGATCTTGTCCATCGCCTTGACCATGGCCGAGCCGCCGACCGCGAGGCTGCGGCTGCCGTAGGTGCCCATGCCGAAGGGGATTTTGGCGGTGTCGCCGTGGACGATGTCGACTTGGGCGATGGGGACGCCGAGCTGGTCGGCGACGAGCTGGGCGAAGGTGGTCTCGTGGCCCTGGCCGTGGCTGTGCGAGCCGGTGAAGACGGTGACGCTGCCGGTGGGGTGGACGCGGACGTTGGCGACCTCGTAGAGGCCGGCGCGGGCGCCCAGCGAGCCGACGACGGCGCTGGGGGCGATGCCACAGGCCTCGACATAGGTTGAGATGCCGATGCCGCGGAGCTTGCCCTTGGCAGCGGCGGCGGCGCGGCGGGCTTCGAAGCCGGCCCAGCCGGCGGTCTTCAGGGCGACGTCGAGCGTCGTGAAGTAGTCGCCGCTGTCGTATTGCAGGGCGACCGGGGTTTGGTAGGGGAAGGAGTCGGTCGGAATGAAGTTCTTGCGGCGGATTTCGATGCGGTCGAGGCCGGTGTCGTGGGCGATGACGTCGACCAGGCGTTCGAGCAGGAAGGTGGCTTCTGGGCGGCCGGCGCCGCGGTAGGCGTCGACGGGAACGGTGTTGGTGAAGACGGCCTTGACCTCGGCGTAGATGGCGGGGGTCTTGTAGGTGCCGGCGAGCAGGGTGGCGTACAGGTAGGTGGGGACGCAGGGGGCGAAGGTGCTGAGGTAGGCGCCCATGTTGCACAGGGTGCGGACGCGCAGCGCCAGGAAATGGCCTTCGGCGTCGAGCGCCATCTCGGCGGTGCTGTCGTGGTCGCGGCCGTGGGCGTCCGACATAAAGCTTTCGCTGCGGTCGGCGGTCCATTTGACGGGCTTGTGCACGCGGGCGGCGGCCCAGGTGACGATGGCTTCCTCGGCGTAATGATAGATCTTGGAGCCGAAGCCGCCCCCGACGTCGGGAGCGACGACGCGGAGCTTGGTCTCCGGGATGTGCAGCACGAAGGCGCCCATCAGGAGGCGGATGACGTGCGGGTTCTGGCTGGTGGTGTAGAGCGTGTAGTCGCCCGACGAGCGGTCGAACTCGCCGATGGCGGCGCGGGGCTCCAGGGCGTTGGGGACCAGGCGGTTGTTACGGAGGTCTAGCTTTACCCGGTGGGCGGCGGCGGCGAACGCCTGGTCCACGGCAGGCTGGTCGCCGATGTGCCAGTCGTAGCAGAGGTTGCCGAGGGCGTCGTCGTGCAGGAGGGGTGCGCCGGAGGCGACGGCGTCGCGGACGTCGGCGATGGCGGGGAGGTCTTCGTAGTCGATGGTGATCAGCTCGGCGGCGTTCTTGGCCTGCTGCCGGGTTTCGGCGATGACGACGGCGACCGGGTCGCCGACGTGGCGGACTTTTCCGACCGCGAGCACCGGGTGCTTGGGCTCGGCCATAGGCGAGCCGTCCTTGTTGTGGATCTGCCAGCCACAGGGGACGCCGCCGACGCCGTCAGCGTCGAAATCGGCGCCGGTGAAGACGGCGAGCACGCCGGGCGCGGATTTGGCGGCGGACGTGTCGAGGGATTTGAGCAGGGCGTGCGGGCGGTCCGAGCGGCGCATGACCGCGTGGACCTGGCCGGGGCGGTTGATGTCGTCGGTGTAGTTGCCGTTGCCGCTCAGGAACCGGTGGTCTTCCTTGCGCCGCACTGAGGCGCCGATGCCTTCGAAACCCATGTGACGTTCCTCCTGGTCCTGCCGGTTATGCGGCTTGTGCGACCTTGTTGTGCATCAGCGGCCAGGCGGCGGCGATCGCCTTGACGATGTTGTGGTAGCCGGTGCAGCGGCACAGATTGCCCTCGAGGCCTTGGCGGATCTGCTCTTCCGAGAGGCCCTCGGGGTGCAGGTTGACCAGGTCGATGGCGCTCATGACCATGCCGGGGGTGCAGAAGCCACATTGCAGCGCGTGATGCTCGCGGAACATCTCCTGCATCGGGTGCAGCGTGCCGTCGGCGGCGGCGAGGCCTTCGATGGTGGTGACCTGGGTGTCGTTGGCCTGGAGCGCGAGCATGGTGCAGCTCTTGACCGACTTGCCGTCCATGTGGACGACGCAGGCGCCGCATTGGCTGGTGTCGCAGCCGACATGGGTGCCGGTGAGGCCGAGACCCTCGCGCAGCAGTTCGACGAGGAGGGTGCGTCCCTCGACTTCTTCTGTGTACGGCTTTCCGTTAACCTTCAGCGATACCTGCGGCATCGGGTTCCTCCGGGTGAACTGGCGTGATTGCTTCGGGGATAGTTTGGTCGGGAGGGGGCGATAGGGTCAAGTCGGGCGAAATTTCGGGCGTCCAGGCCGCTCGTTGCCACCGCGCTGGCAAGCCTTGCCTATCTCGGGCTCGCCATTGCCGGCTGGGGCGGCTTTGCGGCGTTCTTTGCTCATTCCGCCCTGATTGCGGTCGCGGTAATCCTGTTCGTCCTGGCCGGCGTCGGGCTCCTGTCGCCCGGCAGTCTGAGCGCTGGTGTGCGCGAGGATCGCGCCAACCGCTGGGTGTTCGTCGCGTTCGGGATCATCGGTCTGCTGGGGGCGTATTTGCCTGCGTATACGGACCGGAAAGGGATTTGGACGCTGGATGGGGACGCCGTCCGCTGGCTGGGCGTTGGACTGTTCGCGGCTGGTGGCGCGGTGCGAATCTGGCCGGTGTTCGTGCTCGGCCACCGGTTTAGCGGATTGGTGGCCATTCAGCCTGGGCACAAATTGGTCACGGGCGGCGTATACGGCACGATCCGGCACCCCAGCTATCTCGGCCTGCTCGTGAACGCGCTGGGGTGGGGGCTGGCGTTTCGTTCGGGCGTGGGCGTGTTGCTTGCGGCGCTGTATGTGCCGCCGCTCATCGCGCGCATACGGGCGGAAGAGGCGCTGCTGCAGGCGCATTTCGGAGGCGAGTACAATGTTTATCTGGCGCGTACCTGGCGGCTGATACCTGGGCTGTATTGACGGAGCTTCGCTTTCGCCACCGCCGAGTAGTTTCCGGTTTATGACGGGGCACACGCTGACATCGCTGGCGGGCAGCATATATGCCGACTATGAGTACCTGCAGCAAGTTGGCGTTGAAAGCTGTTCTGCTTGGCGGTGCGCTTGCGGCGACGGCATGCACCAACCAGCAAGCGGCTGGGCCAGCGCGATCGGTGGGATATCCGTTCGTGGTGAATGATCGGGAGGTCGAGACACCGGGGAGCCTGCCTCCGGGGTTCACGACGGTCAATCCGCTGGCGCCGGCGACGGGGGTCATCAGCTCGACGCGGGTTTCGCCGTAGCTTTCCACCCTCACCCAACCCTCTCCCCGGAGGGCCCCCGGGAAAGAGAGGGTTTTAGGAACCGGCGAGGAAAGCCAGGACCTGTTTGATGGCGTTGTCGCGGGCGGTGGGGTTGGTGCCGGCGTGGGCGAGGCCGGTGCGGGCGGCGGTGAAGGCAAGGCCTTGGCGGGTGCGGACTGGGTAGTTCGGGACGTCGAAGTCGTGGTAGGCGCCGGGGTATTCGATCAGCTTGATCTTGTCGGGGAATTTGGCGGCGAGCGCGCGGCAAGGGGCGGCCGGGGTCCAGTCGTCTTCGGCGCCGATCAGGATCAGCATTTGGGCCGAAGGCGCCCAGTCCGCCCGCTGCGCATAGCGGCCGCAGCCGGGGTAGAAGGCGATGAAGCCGCGGACGGCGCCTGGCGGTAGCACGCCCTGGTTGGCGGCGGCCAGGACGGTGCTGCCGCCGTTGGACCAGCCGAGGACGACCACGCCGCCCGGCGGCGTGAAGCTCTGGCGCTGCAGCCAGTCCACCGCGGCGACGGTGTCGGTTCGGCGCTCGCGGCCGGGGGTGACGGTGCGGGACGAGTTCTTGCACTGCCCGCCGAGGCCGCGGGAGCCGAAACTGTCGGGGAAGATCACGGGATGGCCGGCATTGGTGAGGATCTGCGCCCAGGCGCGGTCGCGGCGGGGGAATGGGCCGCCGCAACCGTGCAAGGCGACGATGGCGGGCGCTTTTGGCTGGCCCTGGGGCAGGACGAGCCGCGCCTTCAGGTCCAGGCCGTTGGCGGGGATTGAGACGGGTTGCGCCGCGAGCGGGCCGGCGGACAGGGCCAGGATGAGCAGCGCGATCCAGCGGGTCAAATGACGCCCTGCTCGCGCAATTCGGCGAGGCGGGCGGCGGAGAGGCCGAGGACGCCGCAGAGGATTTCCTCGGTGTGCTCGCCGAGCACGGGCGGCGGCAGGCGGTAGCTGGGCGGGGTCTCGGACAGGCGGACCGGGTTGGCGATGACGCGCACGCCGTCGGGGGCGGTCTTGTGCTTCATGTCGACGACGACGCCGCGCGCTTGGACGTGCGGGTCGGCGAAGACTTTTTCCAGCGTGTTGATCGGGCCGCAGCCGATTTTCAGGGTCTCCAGGCGGTCGACCCACCAATCGGTGGCGTGGCCGCGCAGGACCGGGGTGAGCGTCTCGGTGACGAGCGTGCGGTTGCTCACCCGGGCGGCGTTGGTGGCGAAGCGGTCGTCCTGCAGGAGGTGGGCGAGGGCGAAATTCTCGCAGAAGCGGGCGAAGGTGGGGTCGTTGCCAATGGAGAGGACGATGTAGCCGTCCTCGGTCGGGAAGACTTGGTAGGGGACGATGTTGGGGTGGTCGTTGCCGAGGCGCGGCGGGTTCTCGCCGGTGGCGAGGTAGTTCATGCCCTGGTTGGCGAGCCAGGCGACATGGGTGTCGAGCATGCCGATGTCGACCTGCTGGCCCAGCCCGGTCGCCTCGCGGTGGCGGAGTGCGGCGAGCACGCCGATGCAGCCGTATAGCCCGGCGAACAGATCGGCCACGGGGACGCCTACTTTCATGGGCAAGCCGTCGGGCTCGCCGGTCAGGCTCATCACCCCGCCCATCGCCTGCACGAGTCCGTCATAGCCGGGTCGCGGGGCATAGGGGCCGGTCTGCCCGAAACCGGTGATGCTGCAGTAGATCAGTGAGGGGAATTTGGCGTGAAGCTGCTCGTAGCCGAGGCCGTAGCGGGCGAGCGCGCCGACTTTGAAATTCTCGGCGAGGATGTCGCATTTGGCGATCAGCTCGAGGGCGATAAGCTGGCCTTCGGGCTTGGCGATGTCGAGGGTGACGGAGCGTTTGTTGCGGTTCACGCCGACGAAGTAGGCGCTTTCCTTGGTGCCGGGCATGAAGGGCGGGGCGAAGCCCCGGGTGTCGTCGCCGCTGCCGGGTTTTTCAATTTTGATCACGTCGGCGCCGAGGTCGGCGAGCATCTGGACGCAGGTCGGCCCGGCGAGCACGCGGGTCAAATCGAACACTGTGAGGCCCTTTAGCGGGCCGGTTGTCTCGGTCATTTACTCTGCTCGTCCTCGCCCTTGTTCAGACCCGGCGCCGGGTCCATTCTGAAGGGACCAGCACTATAATGACCGGATCAGCGAGGCAAACGTATGCTTGACCGCCCTAGTTCAACGCCGGGCGCCCCCACTCTCGACCAGCACGCGCTGGCGCGGGCGCTTTCTGGCAGCCATCTGATCGGCGGGCGCTTGGTGCCGGCGCGGTCGGGGCGGACCTTCCCCGTGGTGAACCCGGCGACCGGCGAAGAGGTCGGCACCGCGGCTTGGGGCGACGAGGCGGATGTCGAGGCGGCGGTGGAAGATGCCGAGCGGGCGCAGAAGGAGTGGGCGAAGCTGCCGGCGCGCAAGCGGGGCGCGTTGGTCGGGCAGTGCGCGGCGCTGCTGACGGAACATCAGGAGGAGCTGGCGCGGCTGATCGCACTGGAGACCGGCAAGGCGCTGCGCACGGAGAGCCGGGTCGAGGCCGGCGTGGTGGCGGATATTTTCCAGTTCTATGGCGGGCTGGGCAGCGAGTTGAAGGGCGAGACGGTGCCGTTCGCGCCGAACGTCCTGTCGGTGACGGTGCGCGAGCCGCTGGGGGTGGTGGGCGCGATTATTCCGTGGAACGTGCCGATGCTGCTGATGGCGCTGAAGGTGGCGCCGGCGCTGGTGGCGGGCAACACGGTGGTGGTGAAGTCGGCCGAGGAGGCGCCGCTGACCGTGCTGCGGGTGTGCGAGCTACTGAACCGGGTGCTGCCGCCGGGCTGCTTCAACATGCTGTCCGGCTATGGGCCGGAGTGCGGGGCGCCGCTGGTGGCGCATCCGAAGGTGCGCAAGGTGACGTTCACCGGGTCGGTGGAGGTCGGGCGGATCGTGTCGACGGCGGCAGCGGCCAAGCTGGTGCCGGTGACGCTCGAGCTGGGCGGCAAGAGCCCGATGATCGTGTTCGCCGATTGCGATTTCGAGAAGACGGTGATGGGCGCGATCACCTCGATGCGGTTCACCCGGCAGGGGCAGAGCTGCACGGCGGCGAGTCGGATCTACGTGGAGCGGCCGATTTTCGAGCGGTTCGTGGACGCGCTGGCGGCGAAGGTCGATGCGATGGTGATGGGCGATCCGCTCGATGAGAAGACCGATATCGGGACGATCATCAGCCACGATCAGTTCGCCAAGGTGCAGAAGTTTATTGACGAAGGACTTGCGACCTCGGGAGCGACGGGGCGGGCGTGCAGCGCGATGCCGGCGGACCCGGCGCTGAAGAAGGGGCTGTTCATCCGGCCGCATATTTTTACCAATTTGCCGAATGAGAGCCGGCTGGTGCAGGAGGAAATTTTTGGGCCGGTAACCTGCATCTTCCCGTTTGACGAGCCGGAAGCGGTGTTGGCGGCGGCGAATGGGACGGAGTACGGGCTGGCGGCGTCGCTGTGGACCAACAACCTCAAAATCGGGCTGGATTTGGCGCATCGGCTGGAGGCGGGGCTGGTGCAAATCAACCAGAACCTCGTCGTGCAGGCGAATTTGTCCTATGGCGGGGTGAAGAGCAGCGGGCTTGGCAAGGAGGCCAGCCTGGAGTCCATGCTCGAGCATTTCATGCACAAGAAGACCATCATGGTGAACTACGCCTGACATCATGGCCAAGTCAGAACAGCTCATCCCGACGCAGCTGCAGCCGAAGCCGGCGGATTATGGTTTCGATGTGGAGCAGGTTTTGCGCGCCGTGGTCGGCCTGCGGGCCAACGTGCCGGACGATGCGTTCACCGCCAACACGCTGGGGACGGAGCGCGCGGGCAGCGCGGTGCAGATCCAGCCTGGGTTGTTCCTGACGATCGGCTACTTGATCACCGAGGCGGAGACGATCTGGCTCTCCGCCACGGATGGGCGGGCGGTGGCCGGGCATGCGATGGCGTATGACCAGGAGACCGGGTTCGGGCTGGTGCAGGCGCTGGGGCGGATGGATCTGCCGGTGCTGACGCTCGGGGATAGCGAGCAGGCGCGGATGGGCGACCCGGTGATCTTCGCCGCGGCGGGCGGTCGGCGGCACAGCATCGTGGCGAAGATCGCGGCGCGGCAGGAGTTCGCGGGATATTGGGAGTACCTGCTCGAGGACGCGATCTACACCACGCCGGCGCATCCGTTCTGGGGCGGCGGCGGGCTGATCAGTGCGGAGGGGTCGTTGCTGGGGATTGGCAGCCTGGTGCTGCAGCAAGGTGGCGAAGGCGGCAAGCGGCAGGACATGAACATGGTGGTGCCGAGCCAGTTGCTGGGGCCGATCCTGGACGATTTGCTGCGATTCGGCCAGGTGAACCGGCCGCCGCGGCCTTGGCTCGGCCTGTACGCGATGGAGGATGACGAGGCGCTGGTGGTCGGCGGGATCGCCGATAACGGGCCGGCGGACAAAGCGGGGCTGCGGACGGGCGACCGGATCCTGGCGATCAACGGGGCGGAGGTGCCGGACCTGGCCGGGTTGTGGCGGGCGGTCTGGGCTTCGGGTCCGGCGGGGAGCCCGGTGGAGATCAGCCTTGGGCGGGGGAGCCGAAACACCAGCGTGGTTATTCCGAGCGCGGACCGGTTGAGTATCCTGAAGTCGCCGCGGATGCATTAGGGGTGGTGGCTGAAACGCCCTCACCCAACCCTCTCCCGGAGGGAGAGGACTAGCTTTGCGGTGGATCCGGCGGGTCCTGGTGGCGGTTGGGCTGCTGCTGCTCGTGGCAGGGGCGGCGGTTGGCGGGGTGCTATGGTGGTCGCTGCCGCCGCGTGATTTGCGGGCGCAGGTGCCGGGATTGGCCGGGCCGGTGCAGATCACGCTTGATAATGACGGGATACCGCGGATCAGGGCGGGGTCGGCGACGGATGCGGCGGCGGCACTCGGGTTCATGCATGCGCGGGACCGCATGTTCGAGATGGATCTGATGCGGCGGGCGGCTTCCGGGCGACTGTCGGAGATCGCCGGGCCGGTCACGCTGCAAATCGATCGGTTGAACCGGGCGCTCGGGCTGCGGCGGCGAGCCGAGGCGGATCTGGCCGAGCTCAGCCCGCAGACGCGGGCACTGCTGGATGCCTATGCGCGCGGGGTGAATGCGTGGATCGCCCTGCGGGGGCGGTTTGCGGCGCCGGAGTTCATGGTGCTGGGGGCGCCGGAGCCTTGGCAGCCCGTCGACACGTTGCTCTGGGGCAAGACGATGTCGATGTATCTCGCCGGGAGCTGGCGGCTGGATCTCTGGCGGGCGCGGCTGGAGGCGCAGTTGGCGCCGGAGGTGCAGAAGGCGCTGTGGCCGACGCGGGCGGACACGCCGCGGCCGGATGCGGCACTGCCAGTGCGCTGGGCGAGCGCGATCCCAGAGTTTCCGGCGCCGTTCACGCTGCCGAGCACGGCGAGCAATGAATGGGCGGTGGATGGGACGCACAGCACGACGGGCGCGCCGCTGCTGGCGGGCGATCCGCATCTGGCGTTCGGGATGCCGAGCATCTGGTATCTGGCGCGGATCGACACGCCGGACGGGGTGTTGGCCGGGGCGACGGCGCCGGGCGCGCCGTTCCTGGTGATCGGGCGCAATTCGCATATCGCCTGGACGTTCACGACGACCGGCGCGGATACGCAGGACGTGTTCGTCGAGACGGTGCTGCCGAGTGGGAGTTATGCGACGCCGGACGGGCCGAAGCCGTTCGTGCTGCGTGAGGAGCGCATACATGTGCGCGGGCAGCCGGACGATGTGTTCGAGGTGCGCGAGACGCGGCATGGGCCGGTGCTGAGCGACCTGGACCCGGCGCCGGGAAGCCCGGTGTTTGCGGTGGCGATGGCGAGCTTGCTGCCGCACGACATTTCGGCGGATGGGCTCGAGGCGTTGAACCGGGCGACGGATGTGGTGCAGGCGGGCGTGGCGGCGGGGCAGATCTTTGCGCCGGTGCAGAACCTGCTGGTCGCGGACCGGCAGCGGATCGCGCAATACACGACGGGGCGGGTGCCGATCCGGCGGTCTGGCGACGGGACGGTGCCGGAGGCCGGCGCGGACGGGGCGCATGACTGGGTCGGGCTCGCCGGCGGCGCGCAGCTGCCGCATGAGGTGGCGCCGGCGAGCGGGCGGCTGGTGAACGCCAATGAGCGGACGGCCGGGCCGGATTTTCCGGTGTTCATGGGACAGGATTGGTTCGGCGATTGGCGGGCGCGGCGGATCCGCGAGCTGCTCGAGGCGCGGGACAAGCATGATGCGGCGGATTTCGCTGCAATGCAGGTGGATGTGGGCAGCGTGTTCGCCCGGCAGGTGCTGCCGACGCTGCTGGCGGTGACGCCGCTGAACGAGGATAGCCGGCGGGCCTTGGCGGCCTTGCACGATTGGGACGGGTCGATGCGGATGGACACGCCGCAGCCGCTCATTTTCAACGCGTGGATGCGGGCATTCGCCGGGTTCGTGCGGGAGAAGACCGGGATTCTTGCCGCGCCGGTCGGGCCGGATGCCGATCTGATCGGGCAGGCGCTGGCGCCGGATGGGAAGGCGCTTTGCGGGGGCGATTGCGGGAGCTTGCTGGCGGCTGCGCTGCGTTTGGCGGTCTCGGGGGAGTATGGGCCGCGTGGGGCGGCCTGGGATTCGGTGACATGGGGCAGCGTGCACCAGGCGGTGTTCGCGCACCCGCTGCTGGGGCGGCTGCCGCTGATCGGCGAGTATTTCACCTGGCGCATTGCGCAGCCAGGCGACGATACGACGGTGTTTCGGGGGTCGCCGACAATCCCGGGTTGGGATTCGGTGCATGGGCCGGCTTATCGGGGGGTGTATGATCTGGCCAACCTCGATGCGAGCCTGTTCAGCCTCGCGCCCGGCCAGTCCGGCAACCCGCTGGTCGGGACGGCGGCGTCGATGCTGGAGCGGTGGCGGGACGGCAGGCCGGTCCGGCTGGGTCCGACGCCGGATTCCGTTGCCAATACGATCGGATTGCAGCCGTGAGCTACGCTTTCCAGGACCCGGGGAGCATGCTGATCGAGGGCGTGCTGACCCGGCGGGTGATCGCCTGGTGCATCGATCTGTGCTTGATCGCCATATTGGTGTCGGTGGCGTGGACGGTGATCTTTGCCCTTGGCGTGCTGACGCTGGGGCTGGGATTCGTGTTCATGGCGGGGGTGCCGGCGATCGGGTTCCTGTACCATGTGCTGTTCGTCGCCGGGTCGGGGTCGGCGACGCCGGGGGAGCGGTTGCTCGACCTGACGGTGCGGCGGGCGGAGGATTTGGGGCCGCCTGGGATGGGGCGGGCGCTGGTGTTCACGATCGGGCTCTGGGTCACGTTGGGATCATTTTTTCTGCTGTTGCTGGTCGCGCCGTTCACCCCGCGCAAGCGGGCGCTGCATGATATTGTGGCCGGGGTGGTCGTGGTGCGGAATCGGGCGTTGACCCATCGCGTCGGTTCCATGAACATGGGGTTCGGATGATCCGATGACGTACAAGCCCCCGCGCCGCCCGCAATTCTTCTACACGACGGCCCCCCTCCCCTGTCCCTACGTGGCCGGGCGGACGGAGCGGAAGGTCGTCACCGAGATCACTGGGCCGGAGGCGGAGAGCCTGCACGACCGGCTGTCCCGCGCCGGGTTCCGGCGCAGCCACAATATCGCGTATGCGCCGGTGTGCCCGTCTTGCCAGGCCTGCGTGCCGATCCGCATTCCGGTGGCCCTGTTCCAGCCCGATCGGGGCTTGAGGCGGATTGCGCGGTATAATGCCGGGGTGGATGGGTACGAGGTGCCGGCGCGGGCGACGGCCGAGCAGTTCCAGCTGTTCCAGCGCTATCAGCAGGCGCGGCACAGCGAAGGCGACATGGCGACGATGAGTTTTTACGACTTTCGCGCCATGGTCGAGGATACGCCGATCGAGACGTTCATCGCCGAATTCCGGCAGAATGACCGGCTGATCGGCGGATGCCTGACGGACCGGCTCGGGGATGGGTTGTCGGCGGTTTACAGTTTTTACGCGCCGGAGCTGGAGCGGCAGTCCTTGGGGACGTATGCGATCCTGTGGCTGATCGACCGGGCGCGCGAAGAGGGGCTGCCTTACGTGTATCTCGGCTATTGGGTGCCGGAGAGCCGGAAGATGGCGTACAAGGCGCGGTTCCGGCCTTGCGAGATCCTGACCGGGGGAACTTGGCGGATTTTGACCGACGCCGAGGCGGCGGAGGGGGATGGGGTGCGGCCGGTGCTGATCCAGGAGACGGCTGGGTAGGTTTGCGCGCGAAGGCGTGAATGCTCCGCCTGCGCGGAGCATGACGTTGTTTAGCGGACGTAAGTGCCGACTAGGGTGCCGGAGGCGATGACGGGGCCGGTGGGCTGGCCGGTGGGGGAGCCGCCGGCGGGCTCTTGGCTGACCAGGAGCTGCGTGCCGGCGTTGTAGGCCATCGCGGTGCGGTAGGGGCCGGCGGTGGGCAGGACGCCCAGGCTGACCGGGGCGGTGGCGCCAGGCACCAGGGCCCAGAGTTCCAGCGACCGGCCTTGCGGGACGTTCGGGGCGGCGGCGGCGATCAGGGTGGCGCGGCCGTCTGGGTCGATGCGGACGACGTAGGACGCGGCCGGGGCGCCTGAGGGTGACAGGGCGGCAAGCAGGGCGCGGCCGGTGGGTTCCGGGCGGGCCAGCATGATCGCCAGGCTCGCGGCCAGGGCTAGGGATGCGACCGTGGTCGCGCGCCAGAAGCCGGCGCTGCGCCAGACGCGCCCGCGGCGCGGGCCGGCGCGGCTGGCGATGACGCTATCGATGCCGGTGGCGAGCGCCAGGCGCCGCCAGAGCACTGGCGGGGGGATCTCTGGGCGGATCGACAGCGCGAGCGGGGCGAGACGGTCCTGCCAGTCGGTGATGCTCGCCACCATGACGGTGTCCTGCATCGACAGCGCCTCGATGGCGCGACGCTGCTCCGGCGTCAGCACGCCGAGGACGTATTCCGCCGCCAGCAGGTCGCGGTCGTCGGGGCTGTCGCTCATAGCGGCACCTCGCCCAAGCAAGCGCGGAGCGTCATGAGCGCGCGGCGGATGCCGGATTTGACGGTGCCGATCGGCTGGCCGACGCGGGCGGCGACCTCGCTATGGGTCATGCCCTCGATGAAGGCGAGGACCACCCAGGCGCGGCGGTCGGGGGGGACCTCGCCGAGGCAACGATGCAGTGCTTCGCCGGCGCGGGTCTGCAGCAGGTTCTCGAGCGGATTGGGGTCGGTGTCGGGACGCTCGGGCAGGTCGGCGCTCTGGATTTCGCGGCGGGTGCGGGCCATGGCGTCGAGCGCGCGGTAGCGGACGAGGCTGATCAGCCAGGCGCGGGCGTTGCCGCGCGCCGGGTCGAAGCGGACGGCGTTGCGCCAGACCTGGAGCATGGCGTCGTGGACCGCGTCGCCGGCGAGCGCGGGCTGCCGGGTGATGCGGAGCGCGACGGCGTAGAGCGTCGGCGCTTCAAGGTCATAAAGCCGGCGGAAAGCGTCGCCGTCGGCCTGGGCGCATAACCCCAGGAGCATGGCAACCTCGTCGGATTGAGCTTGGTCGGGCGCGGCCGTTAACATCGGAGCATCATCGCTCCACGCGCACCTTCCAGCAAGGTGAGTGGCCCGGCCGTTATTGGCCGGGCCGGAGAAAATTACGGCAGCAGGACGCGGTCGACGACCTGGATGACGCCGTTGCTCTGATAGACGTCGGGGATGGTCACGTGGGCCATGTCGCCCTTTTCGTCGCTGACAGTCAGGACGTTGCCGATCATCGTTGCGGTCAGCGTTTCGCCCTCGACGGTCTTCAGCTTGGCGATGCCGTGGCCCTCCTGGATCATGCGCCTCATTGTGGCGGTATCGAGCCGGCCAGGGACGACGTGCAGCGTGAGCACCTTGACGAGCTGCGCCTTGTTTTCGGGCTGCAAGAGGGTTTGCACGGTGCCGGGCGGCAGGGCGGCGAAGGCGGCGTTGACGGGAGCAAAGACAGTGAACGGGCCGGCGCCGCTCAGCGTATCGACCAGGCCGGCGGCCTTTACGGCGGCGACCAGGGTTGTATGATCCTTCGAGTTGACGGCGTTGGCGACGATGTTCTTGGTCGGATACATCGCGGCGCCGCCGACCATGGGGTCGGTGACGGCAAGTGCCGGGACAGTGAGAGACAAGCCGAGGATGAGCGCGGCTAGCGCGCCAGAGAGACGGATGTTCATTGTGGTCCCCTTGAGACGGGTCATGATTGGCAGTCCCGAGGATGCTGGCAGGCTAGGCCGGCGCCTTCGACTTCCCGATTACCGGCAGCGGTGTAATTTGGATGCAGTCAAAACTTAATTTACTTTTCCCGGTAAGGATCGAGTCCTGAGCGAAGTGTCGTCTCCCCGCCTCCGCCCGGTATTCGCGCGGCATGCAGTCAGCTTGTTGTTGTGGCGCAGCGGTAAGCGGGGGACCGAGGTGCTGATGGGCTTGCGCGGCGCCGGGCATCGTTTCATGCCGAGCCGGCTGGTGTTCCCAGGCGGCGCGGTCGACAAAGGCGATCGCACCGCGCCGGCTGCGACCGAGCCGGACCCGGCGACGCTCGCCATGCTCGCGCGGCGCGCCAAGCCGCCGCTCGCGCGCGCTTTGGTTTACGCCGCGGCGCGGGAGTTGCAGGAGGAGACCGGCTTGTCGCTGGGCATGCCGCCGCGTCTGGATCGGATCGATTATCTGTGCCGGGCGGTGACGCCGCCGCCAAGCCCGATCCGGTTCAACGCGCGGTTCTTGGTCGCTCCGGCCGAGATCGCCGAAGGCGAGCCGCAGGACACGCATGAGCTTGAGCAGGTGCGGTTCTACGAGGCGGCCGAGATCATGACGCTGGACGTCATGCCGGTGACGCGCGAGGTGCTGAAACGCCTGGAGGCGCTGCTGGCGCTGCCGGAGCCGGCGCGGCGCGAACGATCGGAGTTCGCAGTGTTCAAGCGGCGGGTCTGGGAGAAGGACTGAACGGGAATTTGACGAGCAGCGGCAAGGCGGGTGTTCTGCTCCGGCGCCAGATTTCAGGAGAGATGATGCCCAACCCCACTGCCTGCTTGCTCGTGATCGGCAACGAGGTCCTGTCCGGGCGCACGCAGGATTTGAATATCAAGTTTATCGCCACCGGGCTGGGCGAGATCGGCATCCCGCTGCACGAGGTGCGGATCATTCCTGACGTGGCGGAAACGATCATCACGACGGTGAACGAATGCCGGGCGCGGTTCGATCATGTGTTCACCACGGGCGGTATTGGGCCGACGCATGACGACATCACCAGCGAGTGCATCGCCGCGGCGTTCGGCGTGCCGTGGGAGCCGCATCCGGAGGCGTGGGCGCGGATGGCCAAGCACTACAAGCCGGGCGAGTTCAACGCGGCGCGGCAGCGTATGGCGACGATGCCGCGTGGGGCGACGCTGATCAACAACGCGATCTCGGTGGCGCCGGGCTTTAGTATCGGAAACGTGCACGTCATGGCGGGGGTGCCGCGGATCATGCAGTCGATGTTCGCCTCGCTGGCGCCGACGCTGGAGGGGGGCACGCCGGTCGCGTCGCTTGCGGTGCACGCAATCGGGCTGCTGGAGGGGAGCGTGGCGGAGGGGCTTGGGCAGATCCAGGCGCGGTATCCGGGCCTCGATCTGGGCAGCTATCCGTTCTACCGGTCGACGGGCAACGGCGTGGCGCTGGTGGCAAAGGGGACGGACAAGGCGGCGCTGGAGACGTGCATTGCGGAGGTGACGCAGCTCATCCGGGATTGCGGGAAGGAGCCGGTGCTGGGCGAGCCGGCGGCTTGACGGCTGCAAGGCTTTCGGGTTGGCGTGGTGTTGGCGAAGGCGTCGATGCTTCGCCTGCGCGGAGCATGACGGTTAGCTCTTGCGAGCGAGCCAGGTGGTGATCCCGTCCGCTGCTGCTTTGCCGGTGCTGAAGGCGGCTTGCAGCAAGTAGCCGCCGGTTGGGGCTTCCCAGTCTAGCATTTCGCCGGCGGCGAAGACGCCTGGGAGGGCGCGGAGCATGAAGTTGGCGTCCAGTGCTGAGAGGGCGATGCCACCCGCGGTGGAGATGGCTCGGGCGATCGGAAATGGGGCGGTCAAGACGAGGGAAGCTGATTTCGGCTCGCCGGCGACCTCGCGCACGAGCGCTGACGCGGCAGGGGAGAGGCCAGCGCGGCGGAGCGCGTTGGCGCGCGAGAGGCCGGATCCCGCCATGCGCTGGGCGATGGTGGCAGCGGTCAGGTCGGGGCGCAGGTCGAGCCGCAGTGTCGCCGAGCCGTCGCGTTCGATCGCGTCGCGCAAGGGGGCCGAGAGGGCGTAGATCAGGCCACCTTCGATGCCGTCGGCGGTGATCATGGCCTCGCCGCGTACGGTCTGGCCGGCGAAGCTGGCGGCGATGCGTTTGAGCGGGTGGCCGGCGTAGCGGGCGCGGAAGATGGGAGACCAGGCGCAGAAGAAGCCGCAATTGGCGGGGCGGAGCGGCGCAACAGGCACGGCATGGGCGCGCAGGATGTCGACCCAGCTCCCGTCGGAGCCGAAGCGGGGCCAGGAGGCACCGCCGAGGGCGAGCAGCGTTGCCGCGGGGCGGGTGGTGACCTCCGCTTCCCCGGCCGCGAAGCGCAGGGCGCCGGCGTCGTCCCAGCCAAGCCAGCGATGGGCGGGGCGGATCGCGACGCCCAGGTCGCGCAGCCGGGTCAGCCAGGCGCGCAGCAGCTTGGTGGCGCGGAAGGCTTCGGGGAAGACGCGGTGGCTGCTGCCGACGAAGGTGGGCTGGCCCAGCCCGGCGCTCCAGGCGCGCAGGGCGGCCGGGTCGAAGGCCGCGATCGCGGACGCGAGGGCGTCGCTGGCGGGACCGTAGCGGGCGAGGAAGCGGTCGAGCGGTTCGGAGTGGGTAAGGTTGAGACCGCCGCGGCCGGCCAGCAGGAATTTGCGGCCCAGCGAGTTCATTCGGTCGTAGATGGTGACGGCGACGCCTCTGGCGGCGAGATGCTCCGCCGCGATCAGGCCGGCCGGGCCGCCGCCGATAATGGCAGCGTGGTTTATGCCTGCTCCGGGAGTTTTTGCGCCAATTCCCGCGCCAGATCGCCGACGGCGGTCACCGCGCCGAGCTCCCTTGCCTCGGAATCCACCTTTTCGTCGAGGCCGAGTTGCGTGCTGATCGCCTGCAGCAGCTGGATGACCTTGGTGACCTCTTTCTCGGTCAGCAGGTTCACTTGCAAATCCAGGTGCGCCCGGCGGTCGGCGCGGTTGCTCATGCGGTTCTGCTTGATCAGCACGAACGTCGAGAGCAGCACGCCCTCGAGCGAGACCAGCATGCACAGCAGCGGGAACGGATAGGGGTCGAATTGCCGCCCGAAATGCACCATCCCGGTGTTGGTGAGCGCCCAAATCCCAAACCAGACGAGATGGACCGCCACGAACGAAACCTTGCCGGCGAACGTGGCGATGCCGTCCGCCAGCCGGTCGCTGAAGCTGCGCTCCCGCTCGCGTTCCTCCTCCAAGGCCGTGATGGCCTCGATGTTGTCGAGCACGGTACGCGGTTGCGGCATCAGGTCAGTCCTTGAACAGCTCGGCGGGCGACGGCGCCTCCCGCGAGTAGGAGCCAACGCTGTAGGCGCCGCCCTGGTACCGCTCCTGGATCGGGGAATCGCTCACCTTTCCACCGAGCTGCCCGGCGAAGCTATCGGCGCTGTCCTGCGGCTGCCAGTCGACCCGGCCGCGCTGGTCATGCCGCCACCAGGTCATGCGAGCGTTCTTCGAGGTGCCCCAGATCACCGCGTGGCCGACGTGTTCGGCCAGCACGCAGCGCTCCATCATCCTGGTCAGGTCGCCGTAGGAGAGCCAGGTGGCGAGCATGCGGGCGTCGACAGGCTCGGGATAGCTCGAGCCGATGCGGATGTTGACGTTCTCGACGCCGTGCTTGTCCCAATAGAGGCGGCCCATCAGCTCGCCATAGGCTTTGGAGAGGCCGTAGAAGCTGTCGGGGCGGAAGTCGCAGTCGCTGTCGAGCGTGGTGGTGCGTTCGTGAAAGCCGACGGCGTGGTTGCTGCTGGCGAAGACCACGCGGGCGTGCTCGCGGCGGGCGGCCTCGTAAATATGATAGAGGCCGCGGATGTTGGGGCCGAGGACTTCCTCGAACGGGCGATCGATCGAGATACCGCCGAAATGCAGGATCGTGCCGCAGCCCTCGGCGAGGCGGAGCAGGCCGACGCCGTCGTTGAGGTCGAGCAGGGTGAAGGACGCGGTTTTCGGCACCGGGTCGGGGAACGAGGCGAGGTCGGTGAGGCGCAGGGTCCAGCCCTTGGCGGCCAGGCTGCGCGCGAGGCTGCGGCCGAGATTGCCGCTCGCGCCGGTCAGCAGGATGGGACGGCCGGGCATGTCGGGCATGGCAGTTTCCTTATGGGTGGTTGGCGGCACTGTTTCGCGGGCTTGCTCTTCGGTCAACCAGGCGGCAGGTTCCACGGCAATGCAAACGATCGCACAGGCCGCCGCCGACCTCGAAGCCGGGCACACCACGGCGCGCAAGCTGGTGGAAGGCTGCCTGGACGCGATCGAGCGGCCGGATGGCGAGGGGGCGAAGACCTTCCTGCGGGTCTATGCTGAGGAGGCGCGAGCGAGCGCCGATGCGATGGATGCGCTGCGGCGCGTCAACCGGGCGCCGGGTCCGCTGGCTGGGATTCCGATCAGCTTGAAGGATTTGTTCGACGTGGCGGGCGAGGTGACGGCTTCGGGCAGCGTTGTGCTGGCCCAGGCCAAGCCGGCGGCGGCGCATGCGACGGTGGTGAGCCGGGTGCTGGCGGCGGGGCTGATCCCGATGGGCCGCACGAATATGACGGAGTTCGCCTTCTCCGGGATCGGGATGAACCCGCATTTCGGGACGCCGCGAAGCCCGTGGCGGCGCGACGAGGGGCATATTCCGGGCGGGAGCAGTTCGGGGGCGGCGGTTTCGGTGGCGGACGGGATGGCGCTGGCCGGGTTGGGGACGGATACGGGCGGTTCGTGCCGGATCCCGGCGGCGTTTTGCGGCATCGTGGGCTACAAGCCGACGGCGCGGCGGGTGCCGATCACCGGCGTGCTGCCGCTGTCGCCGTCGCTGGACAGCGTTGGGCCGCTGGCCAATTCGGTGGCGTGTTGCGCGGCGATCGATGCGGTGCTGGCGGGCGAGGCGCTGAAGCCGGTCAAGAAGATGGAGCTGCGCGGGCTGCGGCTGGCGGTTCCGGGCAATGTGGTGATGGACGGGGTCGAGCCCGAGGTGGCGGAGGCGTTCGGGCGGGGGCTGAACCGGCTCGGCAATCTGGGAGTGCGGATCACCCACCTGACGTTCCCGCAATTCGAGCAGATCCTTGAGGCCAACAAGGCGGGCGGGTTCGCCGTCGTCGAGGCGTTCGCTTGGCACCGCCGGCACCTGGCCGAGCATGGGGACCAGTATGATCCGCGGGTGCGGGTTCGGATGGAGCGCGGTGAGAAGATGACGGCGACCGACGTCGTGCAACTGCTGCAGGCGCGGCGGGAGATTTGCGCCAGCATGGATGTCGCGACGGCGCCGTTCGATGCGGTGGCCATGCCGACCTGCCCGATCTTGCCGCCGCGCATCGAGGCGCTGGCGGACGAGAAAGCCTATGCGATGGCCAATGCGATGGCGTTGCGCAACGCGGCGCTGGGCAATTTCTTGGACCGCTGCGCGATCAGCCTGCCGGCCAACCGGCCCGGCGAGGCGCCCGTCGGCTTCATGCTGATGGGCGAGACCGGGGGCGATGCGCGGCTGTTCGCGCTGGCGGCGGCGCTGGAACCGATCCTCAGGGAGTGACACCGATGCGGCTGTTGATTTGTCTACTGCTGCTTGCCGCCGTGCCGGCGCGGGCGCAGACCGTGCTGGACACGATCATGGCGCGCGGGACGCTGCGCGTGGGCATGACCGGGGATTACCGGCCGTTCTCGACGAAGGCGGCGGATGGCACGTTCCAGGGGCTGGATGTGGACATGGCCAGCAGCCTTGCGGCCGGGATGGGCGTCAAGCTCGAGGTGGTGCCGACCGCCTGGGGCACGCTGCTGGCGGATTTGCAGGCGAAGAAGTTCGATATCGGCATGGGCGGCATCACGGTGACGCTGGACCGGGCGAAGACGGCACTGTTCTCCGCGCCGGTGATGCGGACGGGCAAGACGCCGATCGCGCGCTGCGCCGACAAGGACAAGTTTGCGACGCTGGCCGATATCGACAAGCCGGGCGTGCGGGTGATCACCAATCCCGGCGGGACCAATGAGCGCTATGACCGGGCGAATCTACACCAGGCCCAGATCATCGTGTTTCCGAGCAATGCGACGATTTTCGATGAGCTGGTCGCCGGGCACGCCGATGTCATGCTGACCGATGCGGTCGAGACCCGGCTGCAGCAGAAGCTGCATCCGGAGTTGTGCGCGATCCACCCGGACCAGCCGTTCGACTTTTCGGAGCTCGCGTATCTGCTGCCGCGCGATGAGGTCTTGAAGGATTTCGTGGATTCGTGGCTGCATATCGAGAGCGAGACCGGAGAGCAGCAGCGGATCACCGCGAAGTGGCTGCAGTAGGAATCGCGCCGACTACGTTCATATGGCTGAGCCACCCTCACCCTGCCCTCCCGGATGGAGGGGCTTTAGGGCGGAGTGGTTACGGGTTGTTGTAGTTGAATGCTGGGGCGTTCTTTAGCTGATCTTGGGTCATGCTGAGCATTGCGTGATCAGGGACGTTGGGGTTGTGGTTGTTGGTCACGGCGTTGCTGGCGACCACGGTGCCGTCGCGTGTCACCGGGGTGTTCGGAGCGACAACCGCGGGGTTGCTGCCGAGGCCGGTGTTGCCGGCGTCGTTGGCCATCGGGTTGCCGGGCGCGTTAGCGCTGCGCGTGGTGACGGCGGGGGTGTTGGCGGCCGTGTTCGCTGCGCCGACCACCGGCGTGTTGACGAAGTGCAGCTGGTTGAAGGGCACCGCGACCCGGTGCACGCCAACGCCGAGGAAGCCGCCCACGTCGAGCACGACGGCCTGGATCTGGCCCTGTGGATTCGAGAGCAGCTCGTCGATGCCGCCGACCTTCTGGTTTTGGTCGCTGTAGACGTCCAGGCCCTTGAGGTGTGAAACCAGCCATTGATTGGCGTCGGGATGGGTCATCCACTGACCGGTGCTGACGGCCGAGCTCGACGTGGTGTTGGTCTGGGCGAGGACGGGGGTTACGGCGAGGGCAGAGATCAGGCCCATCGCGACAATCACGGATTTTTGTTTCATGGCGGTTTCCTTCGTTGTCATGCCGCGGCGGGTTGTCGCGCCGCACATGAATGGAACGAGCGGACAAAGAATTAGTTTGGGATTAACGAAAATCGCTTTGTGGCGAGGGGCGCGCGCCTTGCCCCAACCGTCTCCAGTCGGGAAGTGGTGGGCGGGGGTTTATGGGTTGGTGGCGGTGAGTAGGGCTTGGGCGGTTTCCGACCAGGGGGTTGGGCGGTAGTCGCGGCGGATCTGTGTCTCCCAGGCGGCTAGGGCGGAACGGTCGTCCAGCAGCGCGGCGACCGCGCGGTAAGCTTCGGGAAGGTTTTCCGGATCGAAATAACGGCACAGGGCGCCGCCGGCCTCCTGGGACGCGCCGGCGTTGGAGGCGAGGCAGGGTTTGCCGCGGGCGAGGCTCTCGGTGATCGGCAGGCCGCTGCCCTCGGCGAGGCTGGGGCAGAGGGTGAAGAGGCAGCCCTGGTAGAGCGCATGCAGGTCCGTGCGGGTCGGGGCGTGGATCACGCCGACCCGGCCGCCGAGCCAGGCCGTGTTGTCGAGCATGTGCAGCAGGTCGGTGCACCCCCAGCCGATCTGCCCGGCGAAAACGAGATCGGGCACCGAGGAGGCGGCGCGGCGGCCGGCCCTCACCTCGTCGAGCAGCATGCTCCAGATGCGGACTGCCAGCGCGTGGTTGCGGCGCGGCTCCATGGCGGCGGCGAGCAGCACGTACTGGCCCGGCGGCCGGTCCGTGGGGAGATCGGGCGCTTCTGGTTGTGGGGCGGCGATCGGCAGGGCCTGCACTTGGCCGGGCAAGCGGAACCCGGATTCGCGCGCGTAGGCCTCGATGTCAGCGGCCGTGTGCTGCGAGGCGGCGAGCACCAGGTCGCAACAGGGGAGCACGTCGCGGCACCAGTCTTCGAAGCGTCGGCTGAGACCGGGGGGCGCCCATTCGGGGCGGCGGATCGGCAGCAAATCTTGCAGCAAGACGCCAACGCGCATGCGCCGGTTGTCGCGCAGCATGCGGGCGAACGTCTCGAAGCCGGGACTGAGCCAAGGCGCGCCTAGAGCGAGCAGCGTGTCGCCTGGGCGGGAATCGGCGTCGAAGGCGCCGGCGGGTGGCGCGCGGCGGAGCGGCGGGAGGTTGCGGGCGCGGGCGCTCCATTGGTGTCCGGCGCGGCCGATTGCGGCGGTTTGGTGCCGCAGCAGATTGGTGCCGAAGCGGCCGAATTCGCCGAGCGCCTGAAGCTGCGCCGCTTTTGCCGCCGCCAGCGGATTTCCCTTGGGGTCCGGCAGTTTGAGGGCGGCCTCGCGGGGCGGAATGCCACGCGAGGGAGCTTGCATCGCCAGTTGGGTGGCGATTTCCGGCCACTCCAGCGAGACGAGCGCGTTCGGCGCGGCGTGACGGACGAAGCGGACCTCGGCGGACGCTTCGTGCAGCGCGTGATACAGGCCTGCGCTGGGCGGTTCGGCGCGGAACAGGTCCTCGACATCGAGCCAGACCGTCATGTCACGAACTCGGGCACCGCACGAACTCGGGCGGCGTGGTCGCCGGGTGGGCTAGCACGGCGCGAGCGGTTTCGGCCCAGGAGGTCGGGCGGAAGTCGCGGCGGATTTGGGCTTGCCAGGCGGCGAGTGTCGCCGGGTCATCGAGGAGTGCGGCGACGGCGCGGTGGGCGGCGCCCACGTCACCGGGGTCGAAGTAGCGGCACAGGGCGCCGCCGGCTTCGGGGATGGCGGTGGCGGATGAGGCGAGGCAGGGTTTTCCGAGGGCCAGGCTCTCGCTCACTGGCAGGCCCCAACCCTCGAACCAGGAAGGGACGAAGGTGAACAGGCAGCCATCGTAGAGCGCGCGCAGCTCCGCGTCGGATGGGTCGCGGAGCAGGCGGATGCGGCCGCCGAGCCAGTGCATGGCGTCGAGCTGGGCCAGCAGATCGTCCACCAGCCAGCCGGGTCTGCCGGCGAAGATGAGATGCGGGATGGAGTCCAGGCGGCGGGCGCCGGCGCGGACCTCGTCATCGAGCTTGCGCCAGACCCGCACGGCGAGCTCGTGGTTCTTGCGGGGCTCGATGGTGGCGACGAAGAGGACGTAGGTGCTGGGCAGCGGGAGGCCGGGCGGCCGGGTCCCTGCCCGCTCGGGCGCGTCGCCGAAGCCGGTGCCGACCGGGATGGGTTGCACCGGGGCGGCGAGCGCGATGCCGCGCTCGGCGGCGTAGGCGGTGACGTCGTTCGCGGTGTGGCGCGAGTTGGCCATGACGCGGTCGAACAGCGGCAGGCATTCGTCGAGCCAGTCCGCAAAAATCGACTGCGCCTCCTGGCCGCACCAATCGGGGCGGCGGACGGGGATCAGGTCGTGGATCAGCACCTCGGCGGTGACGCCGTAGCGTTGCTTGATGTGGCGGAGCGCCGGCCCAGCGCCGGGGACCGCCCAGGCGGAGCCGAGCACGAGCAGCCGGTCGCCGGGCTGCACTGGGGCGGGCTTGAGATCCCGGGCCGGCGCCGGGTGGCGGCTTGCGTGCAGGGCTTCGCGCCAGTTTCGGGCCGCCTGGAGCTGCAGGACGCCGGCCCGGAACAGCGGGGCGCGAAGATCAGGCGGCAGGCCCTCGATCAGGCAGCGGACGCGCAGGCGGCGACCGCTGGGCGGGGGCAGCAACGGGGCGCCGAGCCGGCGGCCATGAAAGATGGCCTCGACGTCGGCCCAGGGCACCTCGTGCAGCATTTCGGCCTGCGAGTGGCGCACGAAGCGGACCTGGCCTGGGCCGGCGGACGCCACCAGAGCCCGCATCACCTCGAAGCCGAAGCGCTGGATGCCGCTCGGGCGCGGACTCGTGGCGAAGTACTGGAAGAAATCCTCCACGTCGACCCAGATCGTCACGCTGGTCCTTTCCAGGGGTTTTGCGGGGCCGCGCTGTTTCAGCGATGCGTCGGGCGGCGTCAAGGCGGCTCGCTGGCCGGCGGGCCTGGTTGGTGGCAGAATCGCTTGGGCATTCAGGAGGAACGCCCAATGTCCGTCTATAGCGGCCCGGTCTTCGAAATGGCCGCCAAGCAATTCGAAATCATCGCCGATCATCTGGACATTCCGGCCGATGAGCGCGAGCGGCTGCTGTATCCGAAGCGGGCGGTGATGGTGTCCTGCCCGATCCATCGTGACGACGGCAGCATCGCGGTGTTCCATGGCTATCGGGTGCAGCACCATCTGACGCTGGGACCGACCAAGGGCGGGACGCGGTTCGCGGCGTCGGTCGATCTGGGCGAGGTCGCGGCGCTGGCGATCTGGATGAGCTGGAAGTGTGCGCTGGCCGGGTTGCCGTATGGCGGGGCCAAGGGCGGCGTGACGGTCGACCCGGCTTCGCTCAGCGAGCGTGAACTGGAGGCGCTGTCGCGGCGCTACATGCAGGAGATGATCCCGTTCGTCGGGCCGCATACCGACGTGATGGCGCCGGATATGGGGACGAATGAGCAGGTGATGGCCTGGTTCATGGACACCTACTCGATGTACCAGGGCCAGACGGTGACCGAGATCGTGACCGGCAAGCCGGTGGCGTCGGGCGGGACGGTGGGGCGGCGGGAGGCGACCGGCCGTGGCGTGGTGCACCTGGCGATGCGCGCGGCGGACACGCAGGGCATCAACCCGCTCGGCGCGACGGCGATCGTGCAGGGATTCGGCAATGTCGGGTCGGTTTCGGCGCTCGAATTGGCGCTGCGCGGCGTCAAGGTGATCGGCGTCAGCGACCATACGGGGTGCCTGTTCGACGAGCGCGGGTTGGATGTGCCGGCGCTGGTGGCGTATGCGGCGGCGCATCGCGGACTGGCCGGGTTTTCCAACGAGCTGGCGGATGACCCGGCGGCGCTGTTGACCCGGAAATGCGACATATTGGTGCCGGCGGCGATCGAGCGCGTGATCGACGCCGAGGTCGCCGCAGCGCTGCAGTGCCGGGTGCTGGCCGAGGGCGCGAATGGGCCGACCACGCCAGACGCCGACCGGGTGCTGGAGCAGCGGCCGGAGATCGCAGTCATCCCGGACATCCTCTGCAACGCCGGGGGCGTGATCGTCAGTTATTTCGAGTGGGTGCAGGATTTGCAGCAGTTCTTTTGGGAGGAGGACGAGGTCAACCAGAAACTGCGGAGCGTGCTGGACAAGGCGTATGACCGGGTCGCGGCGCGAGCGGCGCGCGAGGAGGTGTCGGCGCGGACTGCAGCGATGGCGATAGGGGTGGAGCGGGTGCGGGACGCCAAGCGGACGCGGGGATTGTTTCCGTGATGGGCGATCGAGCGCCTTGGTCACTGATCACCGGCGGTCACTGATCAACGAACTGCAGTTCGGCGAGGCGGGCGTAGAGGCCGGCTTCGCGGACGAGGGCTTCGTGGGTGCCAATGGCGACGATGCGGCCGTGGTCGAGGACGACGATGCGGTCGGCGCGCCGCACGGTGGCGAGGCGGTGGGCGATGACCAGGGTGGTGCGGTTGCGGGTCAGGGTGGCCAGCGCGCGCTGGACGGCGGCTTCGCTCTCGGCGTCGAGCGCGCTGGTGGCTTCGTCGAGCAGGAGCACCGGGGCGTCGCGCAGGATGGCGCGGGCGATGGCGACGCGCTGACGCTGGCCGCCGGAGAGGCGGACGCCGCGCTCGCCGAGGAAGGTGTCGAAGCCCTGCGGGAGATCGTCGAGGAAGCCGGCGGAGGCGGCTTCGGCGGCGCGGCGGATCTCGGCGTCGGTGGCGCCGGGGCGGCCGAAGCGGATGTTGTCCCAGACGTCGGCGCCGAAGATGACCGGGTCCTGGCTGACCAGGCCGATGCGGGCGCGCAGTTCGGAAGGCTCGGCGTCGCGTAGATCGGCGCCGTCGAGCAAGATGCGGCCGGCTTGCGGGTCGTAGAAACGCAGCAGGAGCTGGAACACAGTGGTCTTGCCGGCGCCGCTGGGGCCGACGAGGGCGACGGTTTCGCCGGGTTGGACACGCAGCGAGAAGCCAGTGAGCGCGGCGTGCTCGGGGCGGGACGGGTAGCGGAACACGACCTCTTCGAAGGCGACGGCGCCGGAGGCGGCGGGGAGCGCGATGGGGTGGGATGGGGCGGCGATGGTGGGGGTTTCGGCGAGGAGTTCGCCGATCCGCTCGGCGGCGCCGGACGCGCGCTGCACCTCGCCCCATAATTCGCTCAGGCCGGCCGAGCTCGTGGCGACGAGCACGGCGTAGAACACGAAGGCGGAGAGTTGGCCGCCGGAGAGGCGGCCGGCGACGACGTCGAGGCCGCCGACCCACAGGCTGAAGGTGATCGCGCCGAAGCCGAGCAGGATCACCAGGGTGATGAGGCCGGCGCGCACCCCGGCCCGCCGCATCGCCGCGCCGAGGCTGGCTTCGACCCGCTCGCGGAAGCGGGCGCGGTCGACGGGCTCGTGGGTGAAGGCTTGGACGGTGCGGAGCGCGTTGACGGTTTCCTCGGCGTAGGCGCCGAGGTCGGCGACGCGGTCTTGCGCCACGCGGGCGAGCCGGCGCTCGCGGCGGCCGAACAGGATCAGCGGGAGGATGACCAGGGGGACGACCAGGACGACGATGCCGGCCAGCTTGGCGCTGGTGACCACGAGCATGGCCATCGCGCCGAGGGCGATCGCCAAGTTGCGCAGCCATTGCGAGACGGCGCTGCCAACCAAGCTCTGCAGGAGGCCGGTGTCGGCGGTCAGCCGGGTCAGGACGTCGCCGGTGCGCATGGTCTCGAAGAAGGCAGGCGACAGGGTGAGCACCCGGTCGAACAGGGCGGCGCGGATGTCGGCGGCGACGCGCTCGCCGAGCCAGGAGACGAGGTAGAAGCGGGTCCCGGTGGCCGCGCCGAGGCCGGCGACGACGACGAGCATGGCGAGCGCGGCGTGGTCGAGCTGCGGGCGGGAGGCGGTGGCAAAGCCGATGTCGATGAGCTGGCGGACCCCCTGCCCCAGCAGCAGGATCAGCGCGGCGGCCAGCGCGAGTGCCACCGCCGCGCCGAGCACCCTCGAGCGATACGGGCGCAGGAACGGCAGCAGGAGCCGGAGCGCCGCGAGGCGGTTCAGTGCGCTAACCCTCGAACGGGTCGCGCATTAGGATCGTGTCGTCGCGCTCGGGGCTGGTGGAGAGGAGAGTGACGGGGATCTCGACCAGCTCCTCGATGCGGCGGACGTATTTGACCGCCTGCGCCGGGAGCTCGGCCCACGAGCGGGCGCCGCGGGTCGAGCCGGTCCAGCCCTCGATCGTTTCGTAAACGGGGCCCGCGGCGGCTTGGGCGGCTTGGCCGGCGGGCAGGTGGTGATAGCGGCGGCCGTCGATCTCGTAGCCGACGCCGATCTTCAGCTCCGACATACCGTCGAGCACGTCGAGTTTGGTCAGTGCCAAGCCCTGGATGCCGCCGACCTTGGCGGCTTGGCGGACCAGTGCGGCGTCGAACCAGCCGCAGCGGCGGGGGCGGCCGGTGACGGTGCCGAATTCGTGGCCTCTGACGCCGAGGAGTTGGCCGGTCTCGTCGGTCAGCTCGGTCGGGAATGGGCCGGAGCCGACGCGGGTGGTGTAGGATTTGGCGATGCCGAGCACGAAGCCGACCGCGGAAGGGCCGACGCCGGACCCGGCGGCGGCGGTGGCGGCGATGGTGTTGCTGCTGGTGACGAACGGGTAGGTGCCGTGGTCGACGTCCAGCATGACCGCTTGCGCGCCCTCGAACAGGATGCGGGTGCCGGCGCGGCGGGCCTCGTCGAGACGTTCCCAGACCGGTTCGACGTGCGGCAAGATGCGCGGGGCGAGCGCCAGGAGTTCGTCGAGCAGCACTCGCTTGTCGAACGGTTCGGCGCCGAGGCCCTTCAGCAGCGTGTTGTGGTGCAGCAGCAGCTCGTCGAGCTTGTCGGCGAGCGTCTGCGGTTCGGCCAGGTCGCAGACGCGGATGGCGCGGCGGGCAACCTTGTCCTCGTAGGCGGGACCGATGCCGCGGCCCGTCGTGCCGATCTTGCGGTCACCGCGGGCGGCTTCGCGGGCGCGGTCGAGCGCCCCGTGGAGCGGCAGGATCAGCACGGCGTTCTCGGCGATCCGCAGGGTTTCGGGGGAGACTTCGAGGCCCTGGGCGCGGACGCGGTCCATCTCGGCGAGCAAGGCCTCGGGGTCGATGACGACGCCGTTGCCGATGATGCCGAGCTTGCCGCGGACGAGGCCGCTGGGCAGGAGCGAGAGTTTGTAGGTCTGGTTGCCGACGACGAGCGTGTGGCCGGCATTGTGGCCGCCTTGGAAGCGGACGACGATGCCGGCGCGGCTGGCGAGCCAGTCCACGACCTTGCCCTTGCCCTCGTCGCCCCATTGAGCGCCGATCACGGCGACGTTGGCCATCTATTCCTCCGCGAGCGCCGCGGGGGCGCCGTCCCTGAACATATGGGAGCAACCTAGACGGCGCGCCTCGGCGGCGCCATCCGTGGCCGGGTCGAGGGCGGCGACAGTGGCGTAACCCTCGGCGCGGAGCTTGGCGCCGGCGGCGGAAGGCGTGCCCCAGGGCAGGTAGAGGCGGGCCCGGTCGGGCGGCTTCTGGCATGCGCGCAGCACGGCGTCGGGGTAGAGGGTCAGGCCGGTGGCCGGCTCGTGCTCGCCGGAGACGTAGCGGCCGCCGCGACCGAGCTCCTCGTGATGACCCGGCGCGAACACGGTCATGCAGATCCCGGTGTGATAGCGAAAGCCGCGGAACTCGAGCGGGTCCAGGGTGAGGCGAAGCCCCTCCGACTGGGCCCGGATGGCGGCGACCATGTTGGCGAGGCGTTCATAGAGCGCCTGCGAGGCGGGGCCGAGGCGGGCGGAGTCGAGGGCCTGCAGCGCCGGGCCGACGGGGCCGGCGGCGAGCAGCAGATCGGCCAGCAGCCCGGCGATGCGGCCGCCGAACTGGGCGACGGCGGCGGCGTCCTTGCGGTCGAGCGCGTGGGTGAGCTTGGTGCGGGCGGCGCCGGTGATGCCGGCCTCGTCGAGCAGCGCCGGGGCGAGCGGCGGGACGGTGAGGTCGAAGCTGATGCGGGTGAGGCCGACGGCGGCGAGCGCCTCGGCGGCGAGGAGGACGACTTCGGCGTCGGCGTCCGCATTGTCGGGGCCGATCAGTTCGATGCCGGCCTGGGCGACTTGGCGGTCCGGCGCGAGCTGGCTGCCGTGCACGCGCAGGCACTGGCCGGCATAGGAGAGGCGCAGCGGGCGCGGCTGGCTGGTGAGGCGGGTGGCGGCGATGCGGGCCACTTGCGGGGTGATGTCGGCGCGCAAGCCCATCATCCGGCGGGATTCCGGGTCCATCAGGCGGAAGGTCTGGTCGGCCATCGCGGCGCCGGACCCGGCGAGCAGGCCGTCCTCGAATTCGAGCAGCGGCGGCTTGACGCGCTGGTAGCCGTGGCCGGCGAAGACGGCCATGACCGCGGAGACCGCGCCGGCTTCGATTTCGGCCTCCGGCGGGAGAAGGTCGATCAGACCGCCCGGCAGGAGCGCGGGGTTGGGCGGGGTGTCGGTCATGGTTGCGTGGGTGGGGTCATCGCGTCGCTTCGGCGTGGGCCCAGTCGAGCCAGGGCAACAGCACCTCGATGTCCGCGGTCTCGACCGTGGCGCCGCCCCAGATGCGCAGACCCGGCGGGGCGTCGCGGTAGGCGCCGATATCATGGGCGACGCCTTCCTGGTCGAGGAGGGCGGCCATTTTCTTGGGGATCGCCGGGTCGGCGCCTGGGAGGGTGAGACAGATCGAGGTGGGGGAGCGGATGGCCGGGTCGGCGGCGAGGAAGGAGGCCCATGGCGTGCGAGCGACCCAGGCGGCCATGGCGGCGAGGTTGGCCTCGCTGCGGCGGATCAGTTCAGGCAGGCCGCCGATCTGCTCGGCCCAGCGCAGGCCGTCCAGCGCGTCCTCGACGCAGAGCATGCTGGGGGTGTTGATGGTTTCGCCGCGGAAGATGCCCTCGGCGAGCTTGCCGTTACTGGTGAGGCGGAAGACTTTTGGCAGTGGCCAGATCGGTTCGTAGCTTTCCAACCGAGCCACCGCCCGCGACGACAATGCAAGCATGCCGTGCGCGGCCTCGCCGCCCAGCACCTTCTGCCACGACCAGGTGACCACGTCGAGCTTGTTCCAGGGCAGTTCCATTGCGAAGGCGGCGGAGGTGGCGTCGCAGAGGACCAGGCCCTCGCGGCCGGCGCCGAGGACATCGGCCCCGGGCAGGCGGACGCCGGAGGTGGTGCCGTTCCAGGCCAGGACGAGGTCGCTGGCCGGGTCGATCTGCGCGAAGTCGGGGAGCTGGCCGTAGGGGGCGGCGAGGATGCGGGCGTTGGGGAGTTGGAGCTGCGTGGCGATGTCGGTGGCCCAGGCCTCGGAGAAGCTTTCGAAGGCGAGGACGTCGACGGGGCGCGGGCCGAGCAGGGACCAGATCGCCATTTCGATGGCGCCGGTGTCGGAGCCGGGGACGATCCCGAGGCGCCAATCGGCCGGCATGCCGAGGATGGCGCGCGAACGCTCGATCACCTCGGCGAGCCTGGCTTTCGGGGCGGCGGCGCGGTGGCTGCGGGCGAGCAGCGCGCCGGAGAGGGCGTCGAGCGACCAGCCCGGCCGCTTGGCGCATGGTCCGGAGGAGAAATTCGGGTTTTGCGGACGGGCGTGGGGACGGGTGTCCTGCTGCGGCAGGACGGCGGTGTTCGCCATGATAAGTGGTATTTAGCTGCTGCGGGGGATCATGGCAAATCCGGAACCGTCCCGTTCCGTGTCATGGTCCGACGACGTGCGCGACGGAAAGGGGTGGATCATTCGCCTGCGCAGATGATGGCGGAGCCAGGGTCGGTGTCATGGCCGGAATCTGCCCGGCCATGACACCCCATCAGCCGGTGATCTCTACGCGCGGCGGCGGCGGATTGCGGCGAGGCCGGCGAGACCGGCGCCGAGCAAGGCGAGCGACATGGGCTCCGGCACCGAGGCGATGGCAACGCCGCGGTAGACCACCCCATATTGCGGACCCTCGATGACCGAGAAATCCTCGCTGCCCGGCAGGCTCGTGTCGGCCAGAGTGTCGGTGATCGAGACGATCTCGTTCGGGTCGGCGCCGGCGTCCCCGTTCGCGCTCTCGGTCGAGGTCGCGGCATAGAGCGTCACCGTGCCGTCGGCGTTCACCTCCCCGGTCAGGTCGCGCAAGCCGGAGGTGAACGGGTCGAGGCTTGTCGGATACCCGGCGACACTATACTGGCTGTACAGGTCGAGCCCGTCCTGTAGCGTGTAGTCGAGGTTCCAGATTCCATTTACCAGGCTCCACTTCTCGAGCCCGGCGTTCGGATCATGCGTCGGGTTGGTGGCGCTGAAAGTGCCGTCCGCGTAGCCCTCGTCGGCGACATACAGCGTCGAAGCGTTGGCGAAGAAGATCCCGAACGGAACGAAGTAGTTGCTGCAGGCGGTGGTGGTGCAGGTCTGGGTGCTCGCCGCCTGGGTCGGGAAACCCGGCAGGATCGAGATCGCGCCGCCGCTCGAGGCCGGCAGCGTGCCGGCGGTGCCGACCTGATAGACGGTGTCGATGCCGTTGCTGCCGCTGCCCTTGCTGACATAGAGCGTGTTGTCGTTGGTGGTCAGGCCGCGGAAGTTGTTGTCCTTCAGCAGATAGCCATCGGCCGCGCCGTTGAACTGCCCGGCTTGCGCCGAGGCGCCGGTGCCGGGAGTGACGATCTGCGCGCCGGTCGTGGCCAGCAGCGCGGCACCGATCGTGCCTGGCGTGGTGACCGAGTCCGTCGCCTTGGCGCCGTTGCCGCTATTGCCGGCCGTGTAGATCGTGCCGTTGGGCGCGGTGAGCGCCGCGCGGATGTTGTTGCCGGCGTAGTTATTGGTGTTGGTCGTCGTCGCGGTGCCGTAGTTGCTGACCTGGACCACGGAACGCGAAGTCGGGGTCGCGATATCCGAGTTGGTCGGGTCGATCACCCCGGGGGTGTTGGCGTTCGAGGCGTCGATCGAATTAACCGGCGCGTTGTAGCCGCCGAGGGTGATCACGCCGTTGCTGCTGTTGAGCGCCAGCTCGGACTTGGACGAGAAGCTCGTCGTTACTCCGCTGAGCGCCGTCACGTTCAAGCTTGGCGCGCTGGTCGCGGTGATCTGATCTGGGGTGGTCACGTCTTGCAGCAGGATCGGCGAGGTCACGCCGAAATTGCCGTCCACCGCGGCATTGTTGAAGACATATGGGTAGGCGCCGCTCGCGGTCGCCGCGACACCGTTCGGATGCGCCGTGGTGCTGTATGGCAGGATCGTGGACCCGGCGACGATCGTCGACGCGGTACCCTGATAGACGCTGTAGGAGACGACCAGGTCGCCGGGCGTGAAAACGGCCGCATGCGCGAGGCCTGGCGCGAGCATTGCTGCGCCGGTCAGCAATAGCGACTTGCCGGAGAAGTTCATTATGTCGTTCCCAGAAATGATGCCGGGACGCTACTTTGGATTCGGGGGAGCGGAAAGTCGGAACATGTTACCATAAAATGACGAAACGATTCAGCAATCGCCGCCCAACAATATCAAGCCGCGTTGGGCAGGCCGCGTTCGACGTGGCGGGCAAACATGGCGAAGAGTCGGCGCGTGACCGGGCCCACTTTGCCGTCGCCGACCGGTTTGCCATCGATGGCGACGACTGGTTTGACGAAGCTGGTGGCGCTGGTGATGAAGGCCTCCGCGGCGTCGCGCAGTTCGGCCTCGCTGAAGGCGCGCCAGGCGAACTCCACACCCTCGTCGCGCATCAGCTCCTCGAGCGCGGCGCGGGTGCAGCCGGGCAGGATCGCCTGGCTGAGCGGCCGGCTCAGCAGGACGCCGTTGCGGTCGACGATCCAGAAACTGGTCGCCGCCCCCTCGGTGACCATGCCGTCGTGGTCGACCAGGATCGCCTCGCCGGCGCCCTGCTCGCGGGCGGCTTGGCGCGCCAGCACGTTGGGCAGCAAGCCGACCGATTTGATGTCGCAGCGGGCCCAGCGCTCGTCCGGCTGGGTGATCGCCGTCATCGTCCAGGAGTCGACGTCCTTCGGGTAGGGCGGCACGCGGCGGATCGTCACCACCAGGGAGGGCGGCAGGCCCTTGGCGGGGAAGACGTGGTCGCGCCTGGAGACGCCGCGGGTGACCTGCATGTAGAGCAGGCCGTCGCGGACCCGATTGCAGCGGGCCACCTCGTGCAGCACGTGCATCAGGGCGGCACGCGGCATCGGCATCTTGATCTGGATTTCGCGCAGTGAGCGCTCGAGCCGGGCCAAGTGCAGGTCCTCATCGATGAAGCGGCCGCGGTTGAGGTAGACGACCTCGTAAACGCCGTCGGCGAATTGGTAGCCGCGGTCCTCGATGTTCACCGCGGCCTCGCGCTGCGGCAGGTAGGCGCCGTTGACGTAGGCGATCCGGCTCATGAGGCGTTCCGCTCGTCCGAATTGACCCCGAGCTGTTTCAGCTTGCGGTGCAGCGCGCTCCGCTCCATGCCGACGAAGCCCGCGGTACGGCTGATATTGCCGCCGAAGCGCAGCAATTGCGCCTGAAGGTATTGCGTTTCAAACAGATCGCGCGCCTCGCGCAGCGGCAGCGCCATCAGGTCGGCGGACGGATCGAAGTTGAGCAGCGCCGGCGCGCCCTGGCTGATTTCGGCGGGCAGCATCTCGGCGCGGATCGCGTCGCCAGCGCCGCCGGGCGCCATGATCAGCAGCCAGTCCATCAGGTTGCGCAACTGGCGGACATTGCCTGGCCAATCATAGGCTTGCAGCGCGGTCACCGCGTCGGTCGAGAGCTCGCGGCCGGGGATGCCGGAGTTCTCCGCGGAGCGCTCGAGGAAATGGCGGGCGAGTTCCGGCACGTCCTCGCGGCGCTCCTTCAGGCTCGGCATGCGGATTGGCACGACGGCAAGCCGGTAGTAGAGGTCCTCGCGGAATTTGGCGGCGGCGATCTCGGCGTGCAGGTCGCGGTTGGTGGTCGCCAGCACGCGGACGTCGACTTTCACCCTGGTCGAGCCGCCCAGCCGCTCGAACGTCTGGTCCTGCAAAGCGCGCACGATCTTACCCTGTGTCTCCAGCGGCATGTCGGAGACTTCGTCGAGCAGCAGCGTGCCGCCGTGCGCGCGTTCCAGCATGCCGGCGCGGCGCGGCGTGGCGTTAGCATCGGCGCCGGCCTCGATGCCGAACAGCTCCTCCTCGAAGCGCGCCGGGTTCAGCGTGGCGCAGTTCAGCACGACGAACGGCCCCTCCACCCGGCGGGACCGCTGGTGCACCATGCGCGAGGCGACCTCCTTGCCCGACCCGGCGGGGCCGCTGATCAGCACCCGCGAGCCGGTCGGCGCCACCCGCTCGACGGCGGCGCGCAGTGCGGCGATCGCCTGGCTGTGCCCGGTCAGCTCCGAATCGTAGCCGGCGCGCAGCCGCAGCTCGGCGTTCTCGCGCGCCAACCGCGCCGCCTCGAGCGCGCGGCGGACGATCAGCAGCAGACGGTCCGATTTGAATGGCTTTTCGATGAAATCGTAGGCGCCGTGCTGGATCGCGGCGACCGCGGTCTCGATCGTTCCATGGCCGGAGATCATGACGACCGGAACGTGCGGCTCCTCGGAGTGCAGGACCTTCAGGATGCCCAACCCGTCCAGGCGGGAGCCTTGCAGCCAGACGTCGAGGATCACCAGCGATGGCCGCCGGTGCCGGAAGGCGGCGATCGCCGAGTCGGAATCACCGGCCTGTCGTACTGCGTAGCCCTCGTCGCCCAGCACGCCCTCAATCAGCATGCGGATATCGGGCTCGTCGTCGACGATAAGGATTTCCTGCGCCATCCGTGTCCCCGTCTAAGCCGGAACTCGGTCGGGCACAATCAGGGGCAAGGCAAGGGTGGCGACGGCGCCGGGTCCATCGGCCCGATCGTCGAGGTCAAGGCTTCCGCCATGGTCTTCCATGATCTTCTTAACGATCGCGAGGCCCAATCCGGTGCCTTTCGGCTTGTGGGTCACATAAGGTTCGGCGAGCCGGCCGCGATCCTCCTGGGGCAGGCCGATGCCGTCGTCGCGGACCTCGATCGTCGCCATGCCGTCGCGCTCGCGCACGACCACCGCGATCCGGCCGGCCGGGTCGCCTGGCTCGCGGGCGCGCATGGCGACGGCGTCGGCGGCATTCTGCAACAGGTTGGTCAGCGCCTGGCCGAGCAGCCGGCGGTCGCACAGCCCGGTTGGCCCGCGGTCCGGGATGTCGGTGGACCATTCGATCTCCGGCCGCGCGCTGCGCTGCAGGATCAGCGCCTCGCGGGCGATGCGGCCGACATCCTCGGGGCGCAGCACCGGGTGCGGCATGCGGGCGAAGGCGGAGAATTCGTCGACCATGCGGCCGATATCGCCGACGTGGCGGACGATGGTGTCGGCGCATTGCGCGAAGGTGTCGGGGTCCGAGGTGATCTCCTTGGCGAAGCGCCGCTTCAGCCGCTCGGCGCTGAGCTGGATGGGGGTCAGCGGGTTCTTGATCTCATGGGCGATGCGGCGGGCCACGTCGGCCCAGGCGGCCTTGCGCTGCGCGGATTGCAGCTCGGTGATGTCGTCGAAGGTGACGACGTAGCCATCCGGCCGGCCGCCGCGCAAATCGGTGCCGATGCGGACCAGCAGCGTGCGCCGCCGGGACGGGCGGCCGATCTCGACCTCGGCGGTGCGCGCGCGTTCTGGCTGGGCTGCGGCGCCGGCGAGCAGGGGCGCGAATTCAGGCACGACCACATCGAGGCTGCCGCCGATTGCGGCCATCAGGTCCATGCCGAGAAGCTCGCTCGCCGCCCGGTTCGGCAAGTCGATGCGGCCGGCCAGGTCGAGCCCGATCACGCCGGCGGAGACGCCAGCCAGCACCGCCTCGGTGAACCGCCGCCGCTCGTCGATTTGGCTGTAGGCATCCATCAGCTCGGTGCGCTGCGAGGCGAGCTGCCCGGTCATGCGGTTGAAGGCGCGCGACAGGCCGGCCACTTCGTCCTGGCTCTGGATCTCCGGTACCTGGACCGAGAGATCGCCGGCCCGCACGCGCTCGGCGGCGAGGATCAGCCGTCCCACGGGCCGGGCGATCTGATTGGCCAGCACCAGGCCGATCAGCACGGCGGCCGAGAGCACGAGCAGCGCCACGAGGGCGAAAATCAGCGCGAAGGTGACCTGCAGACGGGAGTGGTTCTGGTCGAGCCGGTTGTATTCCGCGACCGCCGCCTCGGTCCGCGCCATGTGGTTCAGGATGTCCTGGTCCACCGGCCGGCTGATCAGCAGCATCAGCGTCGGCGTCGAGTTGAGCATGACCACGGCGCGGACGCGGTCGTCGCTCGGCGAGCCGATGACGGCGACCTCGCCGGTCCGCGCCAGCTCGGTGGCCTCCGCCGGGGCAGGTTCGACGCCCAGGCCCGCCATGGCGCCGACGCCGGCGATCACCTGGCCGGTGATCGGTTCGTAGACGATCGCCTCGGTCAGGCCGCGCAGGACGGTCTGCGTCTGCAGCACCTGGGCGAAGGCATAGGGGTCGTCGGCCAGCATCGGGCCGGCGCGGCTGAGATCGTTGGCCATGCCCAGCGCGTCGGCGCGGATGTTGTTGCGGTGCTC
The DNA here is from genome assembly GCA_965276815.1 of Acetobacteraceae bacterium. Classification (GTDB taxonomy): domain Bacteria; phylum Pseudomonadota; class Alphaproteobacteria; order Acetobacterales; family Acetobacteraceae; genus JAVVHH01. Next base: position 187,971 of record CBDIBE010000011.1, read on the forward strand.
CTCGAGATAGCCGCGCGAGGCTTCGAGCCCCTCGTTCAGCGCCGTGCGCACGCGGTCGTTGAACCAGGATTGGATGCCGAGGGTGAAGAAGGCGGTCGCGAAACACGCGACGAGGATGGTCGGCGTGACCGCGACCACGCTGAACAGCATCACCAGCCGCACGTGCAGTCGCGACCCGGCCGAACCGCGCCGCCGCTCCACCCAGACCCGGGTGATCCGTCCCGCCAGCACCGCACCGAGCAGCAGCAGCACGATCAGATTGGCGAGCACAAGCACGTAGAGCCCGCTCGGCCGGAGCTGCAGCGACACGCCGCCCGAGAGCAGCGCGAAGGTGGCGATGCCGAGTGCCAGAGCGGCGGCCGCCAGCATCAGGGTGACGAGTTTCCCGAGGGCGACGTTGGCGGCACGGCGCACGATCGAGACGCGCGGGGCCTGTGGCCGGAGATGCTCGGGTTTGCTCGACGCGTTCATGGCAGCGTTATACCAGCGGTGTAGCGGGCCGAAGAGCCCTCTCCCTCCGAGAGAGGGAGAAATCGTCGCGATTTGCATTCATCAGCACGAGATTAGCCGATTCCCCGCACGACCGGGATGTCCAGGTCGCGAATCTTCTTGCGCAGTGTGTTGCGGTTGAGGCCGAGCATCGCGGCCGCCTTGATCTGATTGCCGCGGGTCGCCGAGAGCGTCATCTGGATCAGCGGCCGCTCCACCTCGGCGATCACCTGGTCGTAGATGTCGCGCATTGGCATGCCATCCCGGTTGGCCGAGAGGAACTGCCTGATGTGCCGCTCGACTGCGGCGGCGAGCGGCTCGGGCGCGCCGGATTGCGCTGTTGTGGCGGCCTCCGCTCCGCTCTCCTGCAACTCGGCGTCGATCACCTCGGCGGTGATGGCCTCCTGCGGGTAGAGCGCGGCGAGGCGGCGCATGAGGTTTTCCAGCTCGCGCACGTTGCCGGGCCAGCGGTACTGGCGCATCCGTTCGAGCGCCCCCTGGTCGAGCAGCTTGGCCGGCAGCTTGCCTTCCCGCGCGCGGTCAAGGAAATGCCGGGCCAGCAGGGGGATGTCCTCGGGGCGTTCGCGCAAGGGTGGCAGCCGGATCGGCACGACGTTGAGGCGATAGAACAGGTCCTCACGGAACTGGCCGGCGCGGATCGCCTGGCGCAGGTCGCGATGCGTGGCGGCGACGATGCGGACATTGGCGCGAATCGACTGACGGCCGCCGACGGTGGTGAACTCGCCCTCCTGCAGCACCCGCAGCAGCCTTGTCTGCGCGTCGGGCGGCATGTCGCCGATCTCGTCGAGGAACAGCGTGCCGCCGGCCGCCTGCTCGAAGCGGCCCTGCGCGCGGTTGAGCGCGCCGGTGAAGGCGCCGCGCTCATGGCCGAACAACTCGCTCTCGATCAGCTCGCGCGGGATCGCCGCCATGTTGATGGCGACGAACGGCCCGTTGCGCCGGCGGCCGTAATCGTGCAGCGCGCGGGCCACCAGCTCCTTGCCGGTGCCGGATTCGCCGTTGACCATCACCGTCAGGTCGCTCGTCGTCAGCCGGGCGATGCTGCGATAAATCTCCTGCATGGCGACGGAGCGGCCGATCAGCGGTAGCTGCTCTTCGGCGTCTGCGGTGTCGGCGCGATGCTCGGCCGAACCCGGCGGCGGGGCGGCGAGCGCGCGGCCGACGACGGCCAGAAGTTCCTTCAAGTCGAAGGGCTTGGGCAGGTATTCGAAGGCGCCGCGCTGGGTCGCCTTGACCGCGGTCAGCAGCGTGGATTGCGCGCTCATCACCACCACGCGGAGATCCGGCCGGATCCGCTTGATGCGCGGGATCAGCTCGAGACCGTTCTCGTCGGGCATGACGACGTCGGTGATGACGAGGTCGCCCTCGCCGTCTTCGACCCAGCGCCACAGGGTGGCCGCATTGCCGGTGCAGCGCACCTGGTAGCCGGACCGGCCGAGCGCCTGGGTCAACACCGTGCGGATCGAACGGTCGTCGTCGGCGACGAGCACTGTCGGGAGGGTCATGCAGGCGCTTTCAGGGCGTATCCGCCTCGGCGTCGGTCATTACGGGCAAGCATAGCCGAAACTCGGTCCGTCCGGGGCGGGTGTCGACCTCGATCAGGCCGCCATGATCGCCGACGATCTTGGCCACGAGCGCGAGGCCGAGGCCGCTGCCGGCAGGCTTGCTCGAGACGAAGGCGTCGAACAAATGCGGCTTGATATCCTCGGAAATGCCGGGGCCGTTATCGCGCACCGTCACCACCAGCGGCACGTGCACGCGCTGCGACGACCCGGCCACCGTCAGCCGCATGCCATGCTGGTACGAGGTAAGCAGGGTGACTTCGCCGTTGCCGCGCTGCATGAGCGCCGCGTCGCCCTGGATGGCCTCGGCAGCGTTCTTGACCAGGTTGAGCATGACCTGCACGAGCTGGTCGCGGTTGCCCCAGACCGGCGGCAGGGACGGGTCATACAGCTCGGAGACGCGGATATTGGCCGCGACCCCGCTCTGGGCGAGGCGGCGGACGTGTTCGAGGACACGGTGGATGTTGATAGGGCGGCGCTCGACCGGCTTCTCGCTGAACACCTCCATGCGCTCGACCAGGTCGCGGATGCGGTCGGCCTCGTCGCGGATCAGCACGGTCAGCTCGCGGTCCTGCTCGGCGACGCTGGCCTCGAGCAACTGGGCGGCGCCGCGGATGCCGGAGAGCGGGTTCTTCACCTCGTGCGCCAGGATCGCGGCCATGCCGCTGACGCTGCGGGCGGCGCCGCGGAAGGCCATCTGGCGGTCGAGCGCGCGGGCGGCCGACGCGTCCTGCAGAGTGAGCAGCACGCAGCCGGGTTCCTCGGGCAGCGCGGTCGCTTGCACCGTGATGCTGGTCTTGTGCAGCCGCGGGCTCTCCAGGGTGAGGTCGTAATCGGAGATCGTCGAGCCGTCCTGGCGGACCTGCGCGACGATGCGGAACAGCGGATTGTCCGCCGGGATCAGCGCCGAGAGCCGCATCTGGCTGAGCTGCAGCATCGACAGGCCGAGGAACTGCTCGGCGGCCTGATTGACGAAGCGGAAGCGGTCATCGGCATCGAGCAGGACTGTCGGCACCGGAAGCGCGCCGACGATGGCGTGCATGTCCGCCGGCGGATGGCGCGGGGTGACACGCTTGACCCCCACCGGGCGGCCGGAGGTCATCAGTTTGGTCAAGCCGCGAGCGCCTCGGGGGCGCCGCGCTCGATCAACGGATCGTAGAAGCGGTGGATCAGCGTTTCGACCGCATCGGCGTCGGCGCAGCGGTTGACGGCGGCGCGGAACTCGGCGGAGCCATAGAGGCCGTGCGAGTACCAGGAGACGTGCTTGCGGGCGACCCGCACGCCGGGTTCGCGCCCGTAGGATGACAACATCGCCCGGTAATGCGCGAGCAAGATGTGTTTTTGTTCGGCGAGCGACGGGTCGGCGGCGAGGCGGCCGGTGGCGAGGAACTCGGCGACCTGGGCGGGGAACCAGGGCTTGCCGTAGCAGCCGCGGCCGATCATCACGCCGTCGGCGCCGGATTGCGCGAGGGCTTCGGCGGCGCCCGCTGCGGTCACGATGTCGCCGTTGACGATCACCGGGATGGCGACCGCCTGCTTGACTTGGGCGACGAAGCGCCAATCGGCGGTGCCGGTGTAGAATTGCTGTCGCGTGCGGCCGTGCACGGTGACCATGCGGATGCCGCACGCCTCGGCGATGCGGGCCAGGGACCGGGCGTTGAGGTTGGCGTGGTCCCAGCCCATGCGCATCTTCAGCGTGACCGGCACCTCGACGGCCCCGACGGTGGCTTCGAGGATGCGGGCGGCAGCGGCCTCGTCGCGCATCAGCGCGGAGCCGGCGGACTGGCCGACGGCGACTTTCTTCACCGGGCAGCCGAAATTGATGTCGATCAGGTTGGCGCCGTGGCCGACGGCGATGCGCGCCGCCTCCGCCATTGCCGAGGGGTCGCAACCGGCGAGCTGAACCGCGCTCGGGCCGCCGCACCCGTCCACCTCGGCCATGCGCAGCGTGGTACGATTTTCGCGAACCATCGCCCAGGAGGCGATCATTTCCGAGACCACCAAGCCGGCGCCGTGCTGTTTGGCAAGGCGGCGGAACGGCAGGTCGGTCACGCCGGACATCGGCGCGAGGATGACGGGCCGATCCAACTGGACCGAGTTGGAACTGCTGCCGAGCTGGATTGGGGCGAGACGGGATGTTGTATTCGGGTTGCCCATGATTTGGGCAAACTAGAGCGTGCCTGCCGTTTAGGCAATCGGAGTGACGCCGGGTTGACGCAACGTATCGAGTTCAGCATTGCTGGCCCGCATGCGTGTTGCCGCAATTTTGGTTGCGGCCGGGTCTGGGCTCCGGTTCGGGGCGGACCGGCCGAAACAGTTTTCTATCAGTGCCGGCAAGCCGGTGGTGCGGTGGGCGGCCGAGCGGCTGGCGCGGCATGTGGCGTTGTTGCAACCGGTGGGGGATGCGGCGTTGCTTGGCCCAGCGCTGGCGGGGCTGGCGCATTTGCCGATCATCGCGGGCGGGGCGACGCGGCAGGACAGCGTGCGCGCCGGGCTCGAGGCGTTGGAGGCGGCGGCGCCGGACGTGGTGCTGGTGCACGATGCGGCGCGGCCGTTCTTTCCGGAGGCGACGATCCCTGCCCTGCTGGCGGCGCTCGAGCGGTTCGACGGCGTCATTCCCGCAGTCCCGGTCGCCGACACGCTCAAGCGGGCGGCGGACGGAGTGATCGAGGCGACGGTGCCGCGCGACGGCCTGTATCGCGCGCAGACGCCGCAGGCGTTCCGGTTCGCGACGCTGCTGGCGCTGCATCGCCAGCATGCGGGCGAGCCCGGCGCCACCGACGATGCGTCGCTGCTGGAGCGGGCGGGCGTGCCGACCGGGCTGGTGTCGGGGCATGAGGACAATATTAAGCTGACTTATCAGGAGGATGCCGTGCGGCTCGAACGCGTGCTGGCCCAGGGGATGGAGCCGCGTGCCGGCACCGGGTTCGACGTGCACGTGTTGGCCGAGGGCCGGGCGCTGGTGCTGTGCGGGGTGGTGGTGCCGCATGAAAAGGGTCTGGCCGGGCATTCGGACGCGGATGTCGGCATCCATGCGCTGTGCGACGCGATTTATGGGGCGCTGGCAGAGGGCGATATCGGCCGGCATTTTCCGCCGAGCGAGTCCGAGTGGAAGGACGCGGACAGCGCGCGTTTCCTGCGCCATGCGGCGGAGCGGATCCGGGCGCGCGGCGGGCGGCTGGCGAATGCGGATGTGACGCTGATCTGCGAGCGCCCGAAGATCGCGCCGCACGCGCCGGCGATGATGGCCCGGCTGGCGGAGTTGCTGGGGGTGGAGCCCGGCCGGGTCTCGGTCAAGGCGACGACGACGGAGCGGCTGGGGTTCACCGGCCGCGGCGAAGGGATCGCGGCGCAGGCAGTCGCGACGATTCTGGTGCCCGGTTAAATCTTCTCGCTATGCCTTTGATCTCGGTCAGCGGGATAGCCAAGCGCCGGATCCCGTGGCCGGGAATATCGATCAAGCTTCGGGAGTTCATCGGCAAACTGCAAGCAGGGTAGCTTCATCGACCAGTATGCATGCGCCCGCGGAAACAGGCGCTCCGGGTGGTCGAAAAATCCAATCGTCAGATAAAGCTCGTCTGGTATTCCCACGTCTGAATAACCGATCGAAGTGCCGCAATTGGCACAGAATGTGCGCATGACGCCACTCGTCTTCGAGAATGCAGCTGGTTGTCCCCGCGATAGCGAGAACTGATTGGGGCGATAGCCAACCCAGACTGTCATCGGGCTTCCTATGGCACGGCGGCAATCGTCATCGTGGTCAAAGCATACCCAAAACGGCTCCCCATCCATCCGCGCAGCTATCATCCCGCAAAAACATGCTCCGGTCTGGCTTTTGCCGGCCATTCCTGCCTCCCCGGCTGCAGTTACTTCGCGCTCGTCTCACTCAACCGCTTGGTGATCAGCAAGCCTCCCGCCGCCGCCAGGACGAACGCCGTGGCCCAGAACGCGTCGTGGTGCCGGTTAGTGAACATTTCCCAGCTCCGCGGCCGGGCCTTGGCGTCGAAGCGGCCGTGGGCGCCGTAGGCGCCAGGCACCGGCTTGAACAGATTATTAGGGGCGTTGGCGGGCAGCTTCTCGTCTGTCAACTGACCCTTGTAGCCGGCCTTGGCGAGGTAGCGGTCGATCAGGCTCGGGGCGATGCGGTTGGCCAGGATGGCCTTGACGGTCGGAAAGCCGACCCAGATCTGCCGGCGTGGATGGAAAGCGGCGAAGTAGATCGCCCGGGCCGGGACTTCCGGCTGGAAGATCGGCGGGACCGGCATCGCCTTGCGGCCGGTCTTGTTCAGCGCCCAATCGAATTGCGGCGTGTTGACCGCGGGCAGGTCGACCATGGTCAGCTTAATGTCGATCTTGTCATGAATCAGCTCGGAGCGGAGGCTGTCGAGGAAGCCGCGGATGGCGAACTTGGCGCCGCAATAGACCGATTGCAGCGGCACCGATCGATAAGCGAGCGCCGAGCCGACGCAGACGATCGAGCCGCGGTTGCGCGGGCGCATATGCCGCAGCGCCGCCATCATGCCGTACACCTGGCCGAGATAGGTGACCTGGGTGCCGCGCTCGACCTCTTCCGGGGTCAGCTTGGCGACGGGTGAGAACACCGTGGCCATGGCGACATTGACCCAGACGTCGATCGGGCCGAGTTCGCGCTCGACCCGGTCGGCCGCGATATTGACGGCCGCGGCATCGGCCACGTCGGTCGGGATCGGCAGGGCGCGCACGCCGAAGCGGCGCAATTCGTGGGCCGCCCGCTCCAGCCGGTCGGGATCGCGCGACAACAGGGCGACGTCGCAGCCGTTCCGGGCAAACTCCGTGGCCGTCGCCCGGCCCACTCCGGCCCCGGCTCCGGTGATGACGACGATTTTTCCCATGGTGATCCTCCAATGAGGACCAAACGCCTGAGGGCTTCACAGTTCATTGGTCGGAGCGGCGGGATTCGAACCCACGACCCCCAGTCCCCCAGACTGATGCGCTACCAGACTGCGCTACGCTCCGAACCGGCCGGGTCTTAGCAGCCCCGTCCTATTCGAGCAACGCCCGCAGCGCCTGGACCTCCGCCAGCACCTGCTCCAACAATGCGCGCAGTCGCACCACTTCCTGCTCGGCGCCCGTATCGCCCGGCGAGGAGGCGAGGCCGGGGAGAGTGGGCGGCTCGAGGCGCTCCGCCTCCGAGGCGGCGCGCTCGGCGGGTGTGGCTGGCGGGATATCGTCCGACAATTGGCCGCCCCCCTCCCGAAGCAAGCGTTGGACTCCCTTTATCGTATAACCCTGAATGTACAGCAAATCTGAAATTCGACGCAGCAGCTGGATATCGTCGGGACGGTAGTAGCGGCGGCCACCGCCGCGCTTGAGCGGCTTGATTTGGGTGAACTTGGTCTCCCAAAAGCGCAGCACGTGCTGAGGAATGTGCAGCTCGTCAGCGACCTCGCTGATGGTGCGGAAGGCGTTGGGCGCCTTTTTGGCGCGGATCCGCGGGCGATCCGGCTCGTCGGGCAGCAGGTCGGCGATGACGCTCATACGTCATCGCTCGCCGGGATCGCCGTGCCGTTCACGTGTGCCTTGAGCACCTGGCTTGGGCGGAAGGTCAGGACCCGGCGCGGCAAAATCGGCACCTCGATGCCGGTCTTGGGGTTGCGGCCGATCCGGCGTCCCTTCTGGCGCACCGAAAAGGTGCCGAAGCCGCTGACCTTCACCGACTCGCCCGCCTCCAGCGCGGCCGACATCCGCTCCAGCACCGTCTCCAGCAGGTCGGCGGAATCGTTGCGCGACAGCCCGACCTGGGCGTAGATCGTCTCCGCCAATTGCGCACGCGTAACCGTGTTCATTGCGGCAGGCTATGGGCTGGCTTCATGTTGGTCAAGCAAACTGCTTGACATTCAACAATTGTGTGTGGGTCGTGGCAGTCGGGTTACAGGCGGATCAACGCGCTGCCCCAGGTCAGCCCGCCGCCCAAGGCTTCCATCAAGATCAGCTCGCCGGGTTTAATCCGACCGTCATGGTACGCCTCGGCGAGCGCCAGCGGGATCGAGGCGGCCGAAGTGTTGGCGTGCCGATCCACGGTCACCACCACACGCTCCGATGATAGGCCCAGCTTCTTGGCCATCGCGTCGATGATGCGCCGGTTGGCCTGGTGCGGCACCAGCCAGTCCACGTCGTCGTGGCCGAGCCCGTTGGCCGCCAGGGCCTCGTCCACCGCGCCGGCCAGCTTGGCGACGGCATGGCGGAAGATCTCGCGGCCGTTCATGACGAGGTGGCCCGGCAGCTCGGGGCGGCCGACGGCGCCGTCTATGTAGAGATGGTCGCCGAGCCGGCCGTCCGAATGCAGATGGGTGGAGAGGATGCCGCGGTCGCCGTCATCGGGGCCGGACGCGCGCACATAGGTGGCGCCGGCGCCATCGCCAAAAAGGACGCAGGTGCCGCGGTCTGCCCAGTTCATGATGCGAGAATAGACTTCGCTGCCGATGACCAGCACGCCGCGGACCTGGCCGGCCCGGATCATCGAATCGGCAAGCGAGAGGGCGTAGACGAAGCCGCTGCACGCGGCGGAAACGTCGAAGCCGAAGCCCTTGGTGATGCCGAGCTCGGCTTGCACGCGGACGGCGCTGGCGGGGAATGCCTGGTCCGGGGTGGCGGTGGCGAGGATGATGGCGTCGACGTCGCCGGGTCCGGCGCCGGCATCGTCGAGCGCGGCTCTGGCGGCCCTGGCGCCCATGTAGGAGCAGGTCTCGTGCGGGGCGGCGAGGCGGCGCTCGCGGATGCCGGTGCGCTCGCGGATCCAGGCGTCGGTGGTGTCGACGGTGCGGGACAGGTCGTCATTGGTCACGACCTGCTCCGGCAGATACCCGCCGATGCCGGCGATTATTGCCCGCACCATTTACGCCGCGGCCGTCGCGGCCGCGGGCAGGCTCAAGCCGGCGATCTTCGCCAGGCCATCGGTCATTTTCGCGTTGAAACCGTGCACGACCATGTCCATCGCCACGTCGACGGCGTGGGCGAAGCCTTCGGCGTCGGTGCCGCCGTGCGATTTCACTACCACGCCGTTGAGGCCGAGCATGACGGCGCCGTTGTAGCGGCGGGGGTCGAGCCATTCGCGCATGCGGTCGAGGCCGGGCCGGACCAGCAGGTAAGCGAGCTTGCCGCCGATACTGCCGCCGAAGATCTGGCGCAGCAGTTCGCCGACCAGCTTGAGCGCGCCTTCGGCGGTCTTCAGCGCGATGTTGCCGGTAAAGCCGTCGGTGACGATGACGTCGGTGGTGCCGGCGGCGAGGTCGTGCCCTTCGACGAAGCCGTAGAACTGCGAGGCGATGTGGCTGACCCGCAGCAGCTCAGCGGCTTGGCGGACCCGCTCGTCACCCTTCAGCTCTTCGACGCCGACATTCATCAGCCCGATCGTGGGTGCGGTGAGGCCGAGCACGGTGCGGGCGAAGACGTCGCCCATGACCGCGAACTCGACCAGGTTGCGGGCGTCGCATTGGATGTTGGCGCCGAGGTCCAGCATGATGATGTCGCCGCGGGCGGAGGGGCCGATGGCGGCCATGGCGGGGCGATCGATGCCGGCGACGGTCTTCAGGTTGATCTTGGCCAGCGCCAGCAGCGCGCCGGTGTTGCCGGCGGAGACCAAACCGGACGCCTCGCCGGCGCTGACGGCGTCGATCGCCAGGCGCATGGAGGAGTCGCGGATCCGCAGCGCCGCGGTCGGCTTCATGTCGCTCGGGATCGCCGTCGGCGCGTGGCGCAGCGTGCAGCAGGCGGCGACCGTCTTGCGCGCGGCCACCAGCGGCGCAAGCCGCGCCTCGTCGCCGAGCAGCAGAAAGCGCGCCGCCGGGTGGCGTTCCGCGGCGAACACCATGCCGTCCAGGACCGACAGGGGGGCGTGGTCGCCGCCCATCGCATCGATCGCCAGGGTGAACGGCTCAGTCAATTTTTCAGCGACCCGCCTGCGTGCAACGCGTCATTGCGAGGAGCAAAGCGACGAAGCAATCCATCCCGTGTCAGTCCGCGCCGCCCTGAATCGCCACGCCCTGGATCGCTACGCCGCTCCGCGGCTCGCGATGACGGGTCGTGGTGCGCGAATGCGAACGGAACATGGTTTAGGCGCGGACGGCGCCCTTCAGGTCCTTGCCCGCGGCGACCACTTCGCGCCCATCGTAGTAGCCGCAATGGCTGCAGACGTGGTGCGGGCGCTTCAGCTCGCCGCAGTTGGGGCAGTCATTGTTCGCCTCGGCGCTGATCGCGTCGTGCGCTCGGCGCATGCCGCGGCGGGATGGGGATGTCTTTTTCTTAGGAACGGCCATGGGGAGCGCCCCTCCGGTCTGGTGTGACGCGTGGCGCGCCTGGCGGCGGCAACTGGATCACTGATGGTTGGTGAAAGATGGGTGGCGGGCCTTAGCAAAACCCAAGGGAACCTGCAAGCACAGGCCGATCGGCTAGTGTCTTAGTCTGAGGCCTGGTTTCGGCATAGCTCTAGGCTAGCAGGACGCGAGTGACGTCTTGGCCGGTCTCCACGTCCAAGACAGTAAACGGGATGGATTGCGCCATCCATTCACGCAGCGTCTCCAACGACACGTATCGCCGGCCCGCGGCGTCGTAGAGCCTGGTGCGGCCATAGCGGCGGATGATGATGGTGCCTGGCATCGACCGGTTTCTCACTGTTGCTGGCGTCGCGCGGCAAGAGCGGCGAAGGGGCCGGCCGGTTCGGCATCGGCGGCCAGCTCTTCCGCGCCGGGCTGCTTCGGGTAGGGGTCGAGGGCGAGGGCGAGCTGCTCGGTTGCGGCCTCGCCGAGGTCGATGGCGCTGCCTTCGTAGGGGATCTCGTCCGGGGCTTCGAGGTCCAACTCGTCGGCCTCGGACCCGGCGGGCACGAAACGGACGGTGAACGCCTCCGCGACCGCTTGCGGGAACTCCTCGAGCGAGAGGATGCAAATCTGAGTCACGCCGGCCGCGAGCTGCCCTTCCGCCTCGAGCACGCCCTCGGTGATGCGGCGCAGGCTGAAGCTGCACACGAGGCGGCTGACGGCCGGGATCAGCAGCCGCGCCGCGATCGCGACGAGCTCTTCGGGCCGGGCCTCGACGGTGTGCTGCGTGGCGGTCGCGCCGAGGCGGTCGAGCGCGATCAGGCGGGAGAACTCGTTCATGCCGGCACCGTCGCGGCCGGCAGGAATTCGACTTGGCCCTTGAGCATGTCGTCGAGCTTCTGGCTGGCAAGCTGAAGGTGCTGGCCAAGCGCCACGCCGGCGAGCGCCTGGGCGCCTGGGCCGGGATCGGCGCCGCGCCAGACATTGCGGCCGATCGCTTCGGCCAATCCGGCGCGGTCGCCGGCGTCCAGTGCCGCGGCGTAGGCATGGCTGCGGCCGTTCAACGCCTCCCACATCGCCCTGACCCGGCGGCCAACCGACATGTCGCTCACGCCTAGCTCACGCAGCGCATGATCCATGTCGGAAAACATCGCGTCGAACAAGGCTTGGGCCAGCCCGGCGCCCTGCTCGGACTCGGTGTGCAGGCGATGGATCAGCAGGAAGACGAACAAGCCAATCATGTCGAAGCGCCCGTCCATCGTGTCGGGCACGCCGAGTTCCGCATAGAAATAGGGCTCGCGCGCGGCGCGGACGGCCTGAGTGTAGAGTTCAAATCCGGCGCGCTCGTGCCGCTTACGGCCGAACAGGCCTAGGAAGGCCATAGGATAGTTCCTTCTCGATTGACACGACTCTCGGGCCGTGACACGCACCTGCCATACATGGGAGCGGGTGGGGATCGATCAATCCGATCCGGCGCACCCGGCCGCTTCCACAACCGCCGCTTCCACAACCAAGGACTGAACGGCGTGCGACGAGTTCTGCTTCCGGCAATCCTGATCATTGGTCTGCTGCCTGCGTGCAGCGTGATCCAAACGCCGCGGCAGCTGCGTGGCAACAACGTGGATCAGGATGCGCTGAAGGAGCTGGTGCCGGGGACCTCGACCCGGGCCGACGTGACCTCGCTGATCGGCACGCCGACGGCGCGCGCCTCGTTCGACGACAACCAGTGGATCTACATCAGCGAGACGACGCACACGCGGATCGGCCAGACGCCGGGCGTGCTGAAGCAGAACGTGACGGTGCTGACGTTCAACGATCAGGGCGTGCTGCAAAACGTCAAGCGGCTCGATCAAGCTGATAGCCAGCCAGTGTCTGTGGTGGCGCGCGCGACGCCGTCGCCGGGGAGCGACGCGTCGTTCCTCCAGCAATTGCTGGGCAACGTGGGCAAGTTCAGCGCGTCGCCGACGACTAGCGTCGGCAGCAGCCAGGCGCCGAATGGCGGCGTGGGCGGTAGCGGAGGGAGTAGCCCGGGGCTTTAACTGGTGGTCTTGCTGGACCACCCTCTCCCGAGGGAGCGGGCTTTTGTTCTGGGCTAGAAGTGGCTCCAGCCGGTTTGGGTTAGGGTGATTTGGGCGCCGGAGGCGTCTAGTACGCGGATGCCGTCCGCTTCGGTGAAGCGGCCGATGAAGGTGATTGGGATGGTTTTTGCCTGGGAAGCGGCCTTTAGCGCGGGTTCCTGGTCCGGGCGCACCGCCAGCAGCAGCTCGTAATCGTCGCCGCCGGTCAGGCAGGTTGGCAGCCAGGCGGGGCCGGCGGAATGGGCTGCCGGGGAGAGCGGGACTTTGTCGGCCCAGAGCTCGGCGCCGAGGCCAGCAGCGCGGCAGAGATGGCCGAGGTCCTGCACCAGCCCATCGGACACGTCAATTGCCGCCGCGACCAGGTCCGGCGCGAGCAGGCTGAGCCGGGGTTGCGGCAGCCGGTAACGGCCAGCGAGCCAACCATCCGTGTCCGATAGTTTGTTCTGCAAAACCAGCAGCCCAAGCGCGCCGTCGCCGATGGTGCCGGTGACCCAGATCGCGTCGCCGGGTCTCGCGCCGGTGCGGCGGACCATGGTTCCGGGGGCCACGTGGCCAAAGCAGGTGAGCGACAGCGAAAGCGGCCCGGGGGTGGAGGTGGTGTCGCCGCCGAGCAGCGTGATGCCGAATTCCGCCTGGTCGGCGGCGAGCCCGGCGGCGAAGGCGGCGAACCAGGAATCCGGCGTGTCGCGGCGGGCGGAGACGGTCATCAGATAGGCGAGCGGGGTGGCGCCCTTGGCGGCGAGGTCCGAGAGGTTGACGCGCAGGAGCTTGCGGGCGACGAGGTCGGCCGGGTCGTCGGGCAGGAAATGGACGCCTTCCACCATGGCGTCGGCGGTCAGCACCAGCTCGCGGCCCGGCGGCGGGGCGAGCAAAGCAGCGTCATCCAGCAGGCCGAGCGCTCCGGGGCCCGCCAGCGGCCGGAAGTGGCGGGCGATCAGTTGGAACTCTTCCGGGCCCCCGCTTGTAACGGGTTTCATGCCTCCGCGGCGGCGAAGTCGCCGGGCCGCAGCTCGCGCGCTAGACGGTCCAGCAAGCCGTTGACCATGCGGGGTTCTTCGCCGGCGAAGAAGCCGTGCGCCACGTCGAGATATTCGTTGATCACCACCCGCGAGGGCGGGCCGTCGGCCATCGACAGCTCGGCGCCCCCGGCGCGCAGCAAGGCGCGGAGCACCGGGTCGAGCCGCGCCATCGGCCAGCCCGCGGGCAGGGCTGCGGCGATCATCTGATCCAGCCGGTCCTGTTCCTGGACCGCGGTGCGGACGATGCGGGCGAAGAGCGGCGCGTGCGCGTCCGGCACCCTGCCCTCCTCGAAGCCGCCATCGCCTTCGAGCTCGCCCAGGCGGTGCCGCACGAATTGGTCGATGACGGCTTCGGCCGCCTCGCCGCCCTGCTCGCTCTGGAACAGCGCTTGCACCGCTGCGACGCGCGAGGCCGTGCGCGGACGGCCAGGCTTGGGGCGGCGGACCATCAGATCGCGCCCAGCTCACGCATTGCGGCGATCTGGACCAGGGCGGCGACGGCGGCCTCGGCGCCCTTGTTGTGGCCGTCAGCGGAGGAGCGCGCGACCGCCTGCGCCAGTTCGGCGACAGTCAGCAGCCCGCTGCCGAGCGCGATCCCATATTGCAGCGCCACGTCCATGAGGCCGCCCATCGCGGCGCGGCAGAGATAGTCGTAATGGTCGGTCTCGCCGCGGATCACGCAGCCGAGGGCGATGTAGCCGTCGAAGCGCTTGGTGCCGCGGAGCGCGATGCGGATCGCCTGCGGCAGCTCGAAGGCGCCCGCCACGTCCAGCGTGTCCCAGGTGGCGCCGGCTTCGCGCAGGATGCGGGAGGCGGCGTTGGTCATGCCGTCGATCACGTCGCGGTAATAGGGCGCACGCACCAGCAGCAGATGCGGCGGCGGCCCAGGCACGCGCGGCGCCTGCGGCAGCGGGGCGTCTTGCGTGCTCATTCCAGAGGGGCGCCATCGATCGGCCGCTGATCGACGATGTTCAGCCCGTAGCCCTCCAGCCCGACCACGGTCCGCCGCGTGTTGGAGAGCAGGATCATGTCGCGGATGCCGAGATCGACCAGGATCTGCGCCCCGATGCCGTAATCGCGCAGGAAATGCTGCGGCCGGGGATGGCTGTCGAGCAGCTTGACCCGGTCGGAGAGCGCGTGCGGGCGGGTGTCGCGGATCAGCACGATGGCGCCCCTGCCCTCGGCGGCGATCATGCGCATCGCGCCGTGCAGGGTGGACCATTGGTGGGCGCCGAGCATGTCGTTGACGATGTCGACGGCGTGCATGCGGACCATGGGCGGCGCCGGGCCAGTCAGGTCGCCCTTGGTCAGCACGAGGTGTTCGGCCTTGTCGAGCGTCGTCGCGTAGACGGTCAGCGTCCAGTCGCCGCCGGCGGCGTGGTGCAGCGAGCCCTCCTGCACCCGGCGGACCAGCCGCTCGGTGCGGCGCCGGTAGCCGATCAGGTCGGCGATGGTGCCGAGCTTGAGGTTATGATGCTGGGCGAAGGCGACGAGATCCGGCAGCCGGGCCATGGTGCCGTCATCGTTCATGATCTCGCAGATCACGCCGGCGGGCACGAGGCCGGCGAGACGGGCGATGTCCACCGCGGCTTCGGTGTGTCCGGCGCGGACCAGCGTGCCGCCCTCGCGGGCCATCAACGGGAATACGTGGCCGGGGGTGATGATGGCGTCGCGCGAGCTTTCGGGGTTGACGGCGACGGCGATGGTGTGGGCGCGGTCGGCAGCCGAGATGCCGGTCGTGACCCCTTCGCGGGCCTCGATCGAGACGGTGAAGGCGGTCTGATGCCTTGTGCCGTTCGCCCGGCTCATCAGCGGCAGGCCGAGCTGCTCGACGCGCTGCCTTGTCAAGGCGAGGCAGATCAGGCCGCGGGCAAAGCGGGCCATGAAATTGATGGCGTCGGGGGTGGCGAACTGCGCGGGGATGACGAGATCGCCCTCGTTCTCGCGGTCCTCGTCGTCGACGAGGATGAACATGCGGCCGGCGCGCGCCTCGTCGATCAGCTCGGCGGCGCTGGAGAGATAGTCCGAGAGGGTGGCTTCTTTCATGGTGCCTCGGCAGCGCGGGCGACGTAGCGGGCCAGCATGTCGATCTCGATATGCACCTCGGAGCCCGGCCGCAAGCCTCCGAGTGTGGTGGCCGACCAGGTATGCGGGATGATGTTCACCCCGAAGCTCGCGCCTTGCACCGCGTTGACGGTCAGCGAGACGCCGTCGACGGCGATGCTGCCCTTGGGGGCGATGAAGCAGACGAGTTCGCGGGGCACTTCGATTTCGAGGCGGTGCGACCCACTTTCCGCGGCGATGGCGCCGATGGCGCCTTTGCCGTCGATATGGCCGGAGACGAAATGGCCGCCCAGTTCGTCGCCGACGCGCAGCGATCGCTCGAGGTTGAGGCGGCTGCCGACGGTCCAGGTGCCGAGCGTGGTTTTGGACAGGGTCTCGCCGGAGACGTCGGCGGCGAACCAGTCCGGTCCCATTTCGACCGCGGTCAGGCAGCAGCCGGCGCAGGCGATCGACGCACCTAGGGGGATGGTGGCCGCGTCGGGCCAGGGGGTCGCGATGACAAGGCGCATGTCCTGCCCCGCGCCGAGCGGGATGAGGCGGCGGACCTCGCCGACGGCGGTGACGATCCCGGTGAACATCGCTAGGCGCTCCGGAAGCCCTCTCCCGTTGGGAGAGGGTTGGGTGAGGGTGGTTCGGGTGGGAAGGCCCTCACCCCTACCCTCTCCCGGAGGGAGAGGGTGAAGTGTCGCGGCGGTAGGTGGTGAGCAAATCTGGGCCTAGCGGGCGGGTTTCGGTGCGGGTGAAGCGCGGCATCGCGGCCAGGGTCTCGACGCCGAAGGCCTGCGCCGCCGGCCAGCCATCGCCGCCCATGACCGCGGGGGCGTGAAACCAGGCGATGTGGTCGATAAGGTTGGCGCGCAGCAAGGCGCCAGCGATTTGGGCGCCGCCCTCCACCAGGAGCCGGGTGAGGCCGGCTTCGGCCAGGGCGGCGAGGCCGGCGGCGAGGTCGATACCGGCTTCGGCCTTGGGCACCGAGAACAGCCGGGCGCCGGCTTGGCGCAGGGCTTGGGCGCGCGTGGGGTCGGCGCCGCCGGTGTGCAGGAACCAGGTGGGCACGTCGCGCGCGGTGGCGACGACGCGGGCCAGCAGCCTGGTCCGCAAGTGGCTGTCGGCGATGATTCGCAGGTCGGGGACCTTGCGGTAGCCGGGGATGCGGCAAGTGAGGTCTGGATTGTCGGTCTGCACGGTGCCGACGCCGACGAAGACGCCATCGTGCTGGGCGCGCAGCATGTGCGCGGCCCGGCGGGCTTCGGCGCCGGTGATCCATTGGCTTTCGCCGCCGCGGGTGGCGATGCGGCCGTCCAAGGTGGAGGCGAGCTTTAGGGTCACCATGGGACGGCCGAGCCGGATTCGGGTCAGGAATCCCTCCTGTAGCGCTTCGGCTTCCGCCTGCAGCAAACCGAGCTGCACATCGATGCCGGCCGAGCGCAGCCGGGCCACGCCCGCGCCATTGACGCGCGGATAGGGGTCGAGGCAGGCGATCACCGCGCGGCTGATGCCGGCGGCCACCAGGGCGTCGGCGCACGGCGGAGTCTGGCCGTGATGGCTGCAGGGTTCGAGCGTCACGTAGGCGATGGCGCCCCGCGCGGCGTCGCCGGCCATGGCCAGGGCCGCGGTTTCGGCGTGCGGGCGGCCGCCGGGCGCGGTCCACCCGCGGCCGACAACCCTGCCATCCCGCACGATCACGCAGCCGACGGCCGGGTTGGGCCAGGTGTTGCCCAATCCGCGCCGGGCCAGCGCCAGGGCCGCCTGCATGTGCTCCAGGTCCTGCATCACGCCTATGTGGGCTCGTCAAGCGAGCCGAGAAAGGTCTCGAAATCGCGCGCCTCGCGGAAGTCGCGATACACGCTGGCGAAGCGGACGTAGGCGACGGCGTCGACCTCCTTGAGCGTCTCCATCACTAGCTCGCCGATCTCGTGGCTCGGCACTTCGTTCTCGCCGGCGGCCTCGAGCTGGCGGACGATGCCGTTGACGATGCGCTCGACCCGCTCCTCGCTGATCGGGCGTTTTCGGAGTGCGATGCGGATGGAGCGGGCGAGCTTGTCGCGCTCGAACGGGACCCGGCGGCCATCGGCTTTTTGCACGATCAGTTCGCGGAGCTGCACGCGCTCGACGGTGGTGAAGCGCTGGCCGCAATTGCCGCAGAGGCGGCGGCGGCGGATCGCCGAGCCGTCATCGGCCGGGCGGCTGTCTTTCACCTGGGTGTCTTCGTGTCCGCAGAACGGGCAGCGCATTTACCGACCGCCGAATAGTCTGCCTCTCCCTTTGGGAGAGGGTCGGGGTGAGGGTTCGTGCAGCCGAAACACCCTCACCCAACCCTCTCCCGGAGGAAGAGGGTTTTTTGGAGTGATTTTATCAACGGCTTAGGCCGGTCGCGTAGATGGGGAAGCGGGCGCAGAGGGCTTGGACGCGGGCGGCGACTTCTTGCTCGACGGCCTCGTTGCCCTCGCTGTTGCTGCGGGCCAGGCCATCGAGTACTTCGCCGATCATCAGGCCGACTTCGCGGAACTCGGCCGCGCCGAAGCCGCGGCTGGTGGCGGCGGGGGTGCCGAGGCGGATGCCGGAGGTGATCGCCGGCTTCTCCGGATCGAAGGGAATGGCATTCTTGTTGGCGGTGATGTGGGCGCGCTCAAGGCTCGCCTCGGCCGCCTTGCCGGTGACGCGCTTGGGGCGCAGATCGACCAGCATCAGGTGGCTGTCGGTGCCGCCGGTGACGATGTCGCAACCCTGCTCGATCAGCGTTTCGGCCAGTATGCGGGCGTTGTCGGCGACGGCGCGCTGGTAGGTGCGGAACTCGGGGCGCAGCGCCTCGCCGAAGGCCACGGCCTTGGCGGCGATGACGTGCATCAGCGGGCCGCCCTGCAGGCCGGGGAATACCGCCGAGTTGAGCTTCTTGCCGAGTTCGGGATCGTTGGCGAGGATCATGCCGCCGCGCGGGCCGCGCAGGGTCTTGTGCGTGGTGGTCGTGACCACGTGCGCGTGCGCCATGGGCGAGGGGTAGACCCCGGCGGCGATCAGCCCGGCATAGTGCGCCATATCCACCATGAAATAGGCGCCGACCTCGTCGGCGACCCGGCGGATGCGCGCAAAATCGATCGCGCGCGGGTAGGCCGAGCCGCCGGCGATGATCATGCGGGGCTTCTCCGACCGGGCCAGCGACTCGAGCTCCTCATAGTCGAGCAGCCCGTCCTCCTTGCGGACGCCATACTGTACGGCACGGAACCACTTGCCGGAGAGGTTCGGCGCCGCGCCATGCGTCAGATGGCCGCCCGCGGCCAGGCTCATGCCCAAAATGGTCTCGCCGGGCTGCAGCAGGGCGAGGAAGACGGCCTGGTTCGCCTGCGCGCCGGAATGCGGCTGCACGTTGGCGTAGCTGCAGCCGAAGAGAAGCTTGGCCCGCTCGATGGCCAGCGTCTCGGCTTTGTCGACCTCGAAGCAGCCGCCGTAATAGCGCCGCCCCGGGTAGCCCTCGGCATATTTGTTGGTCAGCACCGAGCCCTGCGCCTCGAGCACCGCGGCGGAGACGATATTCTCGCTGGCGATCAGCTCGATCCCGTCCTGCTGGCGGTGCAGTTCGCCGGATATGGCGGCGGCGAGTTCCGGGTCGGTCTCGGCGAGCGGCGCGGAGTAGAATCGGGCGAGGCAGGCGGCGGTGGTCTGCTCATTCATCGGGGCGGCCCCTTGGCTACGACCCGCCTGCTTATCATACCGAGTGGGACGCGCACTACCTGGCGAGGCGCCGGACGATGTCCTCCGCCGTCTCGCTCGCGCCGCCTGCGTTCAGCGCCTCGCAGAGCCGGCGCATTTGCCGCCTCGTCTCGTGCAACTGGTCGAGCAGCGAGAGCACGATCGGCATCGCCCCCTCGCCCACCTCCATCGTCTCCTGCAAGTCGAGGATCAGGTGCAGCCGGGCGATGTCGATCTCTTGGAAGACCGCCTCGCCGTTACGGAGTTGCGGCCGTACCCATTCCTGGGTGATCCAGAGTTGCAGTCGTTCGGCGTCCAGACCCGGCAGCCGGGTCAGCACGGCAGTGAACGAGATCATGCCTGCCTCCGCAGGGCCTCGCGCGGGTCGAAGCCGCCATGCTTGCTCGACCAGTCACGCAATGCGTCCTCGAGTTCAGGATCGCTTGGCCCGGCGACCAGTTGCAACGTCACGTAAAGATCCCCCGCCGGCTTGCCGCCATGCTCGGCCACGCCGCGGCCGCGTAGACGCATACGCCGGCCCGCGTCGGAATGCGCGGGGATGGTCAGCGTCACTTCGCCGCGCGGGGTTGGGACGGGGACCTTGCCGCCGAGGATCGCCTCGGCAACGGTCACTGGCAGGTCCAGCTCGATATCGTCGCCCTGGCGGCGGTAGAAGGGATGTGGCAGCACCGAGACTTCGATGAGCGCGTCGCCTTGGGGACCGGCATTGCGCCCGGGCTCGCCCTTGCCGCGTAGCCGCAGGACCTGGCCGTCATCGATCCCGGGCGGGATGCGGACGTCGAGCGTGTCGCCAGCCGGCAGGGTCAGCCGCTCGGTGGCGCCGTTGACGGCGGAGATGAAGGGGACTTCGAGCCGGTACTGCCGGTCGGCGCCGCGGCGCGGGCGGGTGCTGCCGCCGCCGTGGCCGGCAAAGTAGTCGCCGAAAATGTCGCCGAGGTCTTCCGGGTTGAACCCGGCGGCGCCGGCGCTCGTGTGGTAACGCCCGCCAGTATCGGCCTGTGCATAGTCGCGATAATAGGCGCGCTCCGGCTGCCGCTCCTGCCCGGATTCGTCGATCTCGCCGCGGTCGAACTTGGCGCGGCGCTCGGGGTCGGAGAGGATCTCGTTGGCGGTGTTGGCCGCCTTGAACCGCTCTTCGGCCGCCTTGTCGCCCGGGTTGAGGTCGGGATGGTGCTTCTTGGCGATGGTGCGGAAGGCCTTGCGGATCTCGTCCTGAGTCGCGGTGCGGCTCACGCTAAGGGTTTCGTAAGGATCTTGCGCCATAATGGGTATCTAGGAAATCTGTCGGCCCTGTTCAAACCCTGGACAACCCCTGGTACGTGCGGTTAACGAGCCCCAATGCGTCTTGTCTCGCTGTTCCTGGCCGCGTGGCTGACCGCATGCGCCACCGCCCAATTCGATCGGGTTGGCGAGGCGCCGGACAGCTACGAAGCGGCGCATCCTTATTATGCCGAGTTCTGCGCGGTGTCGCAGATCAAGAAGAAGCCGGGCTTCGGCGCCGACATACGCGGCGAGATCGGCGGGCATGCCTTGTTCTATCTCAACGGCGCCTGCCGCAAGCCGGGCGAGGTCTATCCGGTGCTGGTGCTGTGCGAGGGCCACGGCGTCGGGCTCAGCATGAACGAGCATTTCCGCAATGCGAAGTGGGTGGCGACGCCGGGCCGGGCGTTCTTCTTCGACGGCAACCTGCCGCCGGGCACGCATGTGACGCGCGACACCTACCGCGCCGTGCAGCGGGAAGCGGAGCGTCTGCGGATCTATGACGGCATCGTGTTCTACGACAAGGTGTTCGACAACATGCAGCCGGGCTGGACCCGGGCGGACTGGAAATACGAGATGTCGGTCGGCACCGATTACGCGATCGGGCTGGCGCGAGGGCGGTATTGCGCGCGGGTCCCGGTGGACCGGGCGGCGATGGCGCGGATGATCGACTTCCTGAACGCGCAGAACGCGCCGTATCGCGCCGGCAAGGACTTCCATTGGAACGTGTTCACCGACAACTGCATCCACCTGGCGCATAACGCGCTGGCGGCCGCGGGGCTGTGGGGCGAGTGGCCGATCAACCGGTTCATCGTGTGGGCAATCTTCGATTTCCCGGTGCCGAAGAACGAGTTCGTCAACCTTATGCGTCGTAGCAATGACGCGCTGCAGACCGATCCCGGCGCGGTGTATTGGGACCTGGCGGGGCGGCAATCCCTGCTGGAATACGGGCAGTTGCCGACCCGCGAGGGCGCGCTGGCCGAGTCGCGGCCGCCGTTCCTGGCGAACGACGTCTACGACACGCAACTGAAGCTCATCTTCTATGACGAGCCGCTGTTCGGCCCTTATCAGGGCTGGTTCGAACAGATTTTTGCCCAACCGCGCTACACCCAGGCGGCCAGCAACCGGGCCTATTTCGCCGGCGAGGCCCGCCGCATCCTGGCGGAACGCAAGCCGCTCGCATGGTGGTTGCAGAGAGCGCCGTATGGGTCTGATCCTACCGGGTTCACGGCGGTCTATGACCGGTACTATGCGCTGATGGGGGAGCTGGCGCAGGGGTGACCCCGTCGGACACGCATCTGGTGCTGATCCCGAGCTATAACTCAGGCCGTCGCCTGCGCGAGACGGTCGCTCAGGCCTTGGCGGCTTGGCGGCCCGTGCTGGTCGTCGTGGATGGCAGCACCGACGCCTCGGCCGACGGGCTCGCGGGCGACGGGTTGCGCGTGTATCGCCGGCAGGTGAATGGCGGCAAGGGGGCGGCGGTGTGGGATGGGCTGATCGAGGCCGATCGCACCGGGTTCACCCATGCCCTCGTGATGGACGCGGATGGGCAGCACGAGGCGCAGTGCATTCCGGCGTTCATGGCGGCCAGCCAAGACCAACCTGGGGCGATGATCCTCGGGCAGCCGCGATTTGGGCCTGATGCGCCCTGGGCCCGGGTGCAGGGCCGCCGTGTTTCTAATATTTTGGTGGCGTTGTTAACGGCGGACGCGATCGGCGATGCGCTGTTCGGGTTCCGGGTTTATCCAATCCGCCCTTTGCTCGACGCAATGCGGCAGACGCGGTGGATGCGGCGGTTCGACTTCGACGCGGAGGCGGCGGTCCGCCTCGCTTGGCGTGGGGTTCCTGCCGTCAAGCGGCCGGCCCCGGTGCACTATCTCCGGACGGAGGCGGGCGGGGTGTCACATTTTCGCTATGGGAGGGATAATTTTCTGTTGGCATGGATGTATTTGCGTTTAACGATCCATCGCCTCGCCAAGCATCGCCTCGCCAAGCACTGAGCCGGACGCCGCGCATGGTCTCAATAAAGCTCGCGTGCTGGCCACGGAACCGCCAGCTTCGGACCAAGAACTCCAGCAATGCAAGGGCGAGCGCCATGATCCCGTGCAGCATGCTGACCAGCAGCAGCCACCAGGCGAGCGGAGCCAAGGCTAGCAACGTGATCGATAGAACGAGCTGCAATGCGGCAAATAAGCACCAGGCCAGCGTGACTGCTCGCGTATATGGCACCATGAAGGGCCGGAAGTGCGGGTTGATGCGCTGGGCGAGCCGGGTGACTACGGCGACCTGGCCAGGACGCAAGCTCGCGCCGAAGACCGTCAGCAAGCCGGCATATAGCAGCGCGTGGGCCAGCCCGGCCGCCACCGCCAACCCAGACGCCGCCGAATGCGCCGCGCCCAGCGCGATGCCGGGCAGCAGCACGCCGGGCACCAGCAGGCCGAAGGTCCGCCAGCGCCCATACAGCAGAAATCCGGCGGCGACCGCCTGCAGTGCCGCTATGACCAGGGCGAGCGAAGTCCCACGCCCCGAGACCAGCGCCAAATGGCTGACAATCGGCGAAGCAGCGACAGCAATAATTGCGGAGCCGCGGAACCAGCGGCTTAAGCGATCCATTCAGCTTTCCAGCGTAGACTGAGCCGGTTATGTTAACCCTCAGGAGATGATGTGACGAACTTGAACACCCAATCCGTGCTCGACCAAACAGCGGCCGAACGGTCTTTGGCAAAGCTGATCGTCTCCTCCTTGCAGCTCGAAATCCCGTCGGAGGAGATCGAGCCGGAAGCCCGGCTGTTCGGTGAGGGATTGGGACTGGATTCGATCGATGCGTTGGAATTGGCGCTCGCGATCTCGCGAAGCTACGGGTTCGAGCTGCGCTCCGATGACGAGCGGAACCACTGGATCTTTGCCTCCCTGCGCAGCCTAGCGGCGCACATCGAGGCGCACCGGACCAAGTAGCGATGCACGCCGTACCGCTGGTTGACCGGCAAGCGGGGGCCGCGCTGTTCTTGCTGCCGTCCGGGCCCGCGGATGCGTCGGATTTGCTGGCCGACGCTTACGCCGTGGCCGAGGACCTCCCGGATACCGGCTTCGTGCTGAACTTATGTCGCGACCGCTATGCTTTCATGGTCGCGTTTGTGGCCGCGTTGCTGCGCGAACAGGTTTGCTTGCTTTCGGGTGACGCCAATCCGCGTTTCCATGCGGCGATCGCCCGGCGATATTCGGGTTGCGCTTCGCTCGATGACGCGCTGGTGCTGCGGGAGCGGCGGCGCGGCGGGAGCGCCAATACGCTGATCCCGAGCGATCGGCTGGCGGCGATCGTGTTCACTTCGGGCAGCACCGGCGCGCCGACCGCGCATCGCAAGAGCTGGGGCGCGCTGGTTGCGCGCAGCCGGGCGGCGGGCGAGCGGTTCGCGCTCGACGAGGCGGCGCCGGCTTCGATCATCGGCACCGTGCCGCCGGGTCATATGTATGGGTTTGAGACGACCGCGCTGCTGCCGCTGCATGCGGCCTGCGCGAGTTGGTGCGGGCAGGCTTTCTTTCCGGGCGACGTGCAGGCGGCGGCGGCTGCGACCCCGGCGCCGCGGATCCTGGTGACCACGCCGCTGCAGATGCGGGCTTTGCTGCAGGGGGTGGACCGGTTGGCGCTGCAGGCGTGCATCTCGGCAACCGCGCCGCTGGAGACGGCGCTGGCGGAAGAGGCGGAGGCGCGCTGGGGGGCGCCGGTGCTGGAGATTTTCGGCGCGACCGAAGTCGGCTCGATCGCGAGCCGCAGGACGGTCGAAGGCGCGGCGTGGACGGCTTATCCTGGCGTGACGGTGCGACGCGAGGGCGAGGCGACGATCGTCTCAGCGGAGGGTACCGAGCCCACCCCGCTTGCCGACGAGGTCGAGTCGCTTGGCGAAGGCCAGTTCCGGCTGCTGGGGCGGCGGGCGGATATGGTGAAGTTGGGAGGGCGGCGCGCGTCGCTGGCGGGGCTGAACCGGATCCTCACCGGGCTCGAGGGCGTGCGGGATGGGATTTTCGTGGTCCCGGACGATCTGGACCGGCGCAGCACGGCGCGGCTGCTCGCCTTGGTGGTGGCGCCGGATCGTTCGGCGCCGAGCATCTTGGCGGAACTGCGGGATCGGATGGAGCCGTTGTTCCTGCCGCGGCGGGTGGTGCATGTGGACGCGCTGCCGCGCAATGCGCTGGGCAAGCTGCCGCGGCAGGCGGTGCTGGACCTGATCGCGCAAGCCGAGGCGCGATGAACAGCGTGGGGCGCTTCACGATCGCGGCGGACCATCCGTGCCTGGCGGGACACTTCCCGGGCCGGCCGATCGTGCCTGGCGTGGTGCTGCTCGATCACGCCTTGCAGGCCATCCTGGGCGCCTACCCGGGCGAGCGCGCCGCCGGGCTGCCGGTGGTCAAGTTCACGCGGCCGGTGCTGCCGGGCGAGACGGTCGAGGTTGCCAGCGCGGTACCGCACCAGCGGATGCTCGCCTTCGCCTGCGCCGTGGACGGGGCAGAGGTCGCGCGCGGTACGGTCGCCTTGGCGGAGCGCGGATGAATTGGGCCGCCCAGCCAGAGCGAGGCAGCGCATGGCTCTCGCGCTCCGCAATCTTACTGGCGCGGCGCGGCGGCTGGCGGCTGGGCCGCACGCTGACGATACCGGCGACGGCGTGGTTCCTGCTCACCTCCGCGCACGCCCGCGCCGCCTCGCGCGACTATCTCGGCCGGGCGCTCGGCCGCCCCGCACGCACCGCCGACGTCGTCCGGCATTTCGACAGCTTTGCCTGCGCGGTGCTGGATCGGGTGATGCTGCTCTCGGGGCACGCGCCGGAATACGACATCAAGGTCGAGGGGCTGGAGGCGATGCTGGACGTCGTCGCCCGGCGGCGCGGCTGCATCCTGCTCGGGGCGCATCTTGGCAGCTTCGAGGTGCTGCGGGTCCTGGCGCGCACGGCGCCGGTTCCGGTTTGGGCGCTGATGTACCGTCGCAACGCGGGGGCGCTCACTCGGCTGCTCGACCATCTGGACCCCGGGCTGCGCGCGCAGGTGCTCGAGATCGGCGACACGGCGAGCATGATCCGGGCGCACGAATGTGTGGCGCGGGGCGAGATCGTGGGCATCCTGGCAGACCGTGCGCCGCCAGGTCATCGGATGGTGCCGGCGCAGTTTTTTGGCGGCACGGCGCCGTTTCCCTCCGGGCCGTTTGTGCTCGCCTCCTTGCTCGAGGCGCCGGTGTTCCTGTTCCATGGCGTGCGGACTGGCAATCGGCGCTATCATGTCGGGATCGAGCCATTCGCCGAGCAGATCGTGCTGCGCCGGGCGACGCGGGCGGCGGATCTGCGTTTCTGGGTGCATCGCTATGCCGCCGCGCTGGAACGGACCTGCCGGGCTTACCCGCTAGAATGGTTCAACTTTTTCCCGTTCTGGGAGCACCATGATGCGGGACCAGACCCGGCGCAGCCTGGGGCTGCTGCTTCTGCTCCTGTCCTGGCCCGATCGCGCCCGGGCTGACGCGTTCCCGCTGGCGGCGCTGATGGCCAAGCTCGCCGCGGTGCAGGAGCGGCGGGCGCCGTTCCGCGAGCAGCGCCGGTTTGCCGCGCTGAACGAGCCGCTGCTGAGCACGGGGACGCTGTTCTACCGCCGGCCGGACTATTTGGAGAAGAACACGATCTGGCCACAGCCGGAGCGCCTCGTGGTCGATGGCGACCGGTTCGTGCTGACCGAGGGGAATGATGCGCCGCGCGTGGTGGACCTGGGCGCGCAACCGGAGTTGCGCACGATGATCGAGGGGATGCGCGGGCCGCTCGCCGGCGATCTCGCCGCGCTTCAGCGCAGCTTTACCGTCCAGGCGGGCGGGACGCTGGCATCGTGGACGCTCGACCTCACGCCGCGCGACCCGGCGGCGCTGCGCCTGCTGCGGCTGATCCGCCTCGCCGGCGGGGACGACGTCGTCCACGATTTGTGGCTCGAGCAGGCGAATGGCGACGAGCAATGGATGCAGATCGGAGCACCAGCCTGATGCGAGCGCTGTAAGCGTGAGGGCCTCTCTGGCTGCACCACCCTCACCCAACCCTCTTCCGGAGGGAGAGGGCTATTTGGGCGCGCGGCGGCGCGTATTGCCGGTGCTGCTGGCGTTTTTTGCGGCGCTGCTGCTGCTTGGCGCGGTGCTGTCGCAGATCAAGGTCCGCACCGACATGACCGAGTTCCTGCCGCAGGGGCAGACCGAGGCGGCGCGGCTGGTGATGGCGGAGGCGCGGGCGGGCACGGCGACCGGGCTGATCCTGATCGGGATAGAGGGCGCGCCGGAGGCCGACCTGGCCCGCATCAGCAAGGCGATGGCGACGGAGCTGCCGGAGACCAATTTGTTCCAGGTGGTGGCGGGCGGCGAGGCCGCGATGTCGCCGGCGGCGCTGCAATCGCTGTTCGACCGGCGCTATTTGCTGGCGCCAGCGGATTTCAGCGTCCCGGCCTTGCGGGCTGGGCTCGAGAGCCTGCTGCGCGCGCTGCGTTCCTCGGCGGCGCCGCTGGCCTCGCAATTTGGGCTCGACGATCCGCCTGGGGCCGCGCTGTCGATCCTGCACAACTGGGCCGGCGACAGCATGGTGCGGAGCGTCGATGGCGCGTGGTTTGCGGCGGATCGTGATCGGGCGCTGCTGCTCGCCCGCACCCGCGCCGGCGGGATGGACGTGCCGGCGCAGCAGGCCGCGACCGAGGCGATCGAAGATGCGTTCCGCGCCGCCGATCCCGGCCCGGCCAAGCTGCTGATCGCCGGGCCCGGCGTGTTTGCCCGGGACTCGGCCGCGGCGATCAAGGGGGATGTCGAGCGCATTTCGATCATGTCCGCGGTGTTGATCGTGGCGCTGCTGCTTTGGCGGTTCCGCTCGCCACTGGTGATCGCGGCGATCGGTACGCCGGTGATCGCGAGCGTCGCGGTGGCGGCGCTGGCGGTGCAGGCTTGGTTCGGGTCGGTGCACGGGGTGGCGCTGGGGTTCGGCGCCACAATGCTAGGCGTTTCAGTGGATTACCCGGTGTTGATGATCGGTCATCGCAAGCGCGGCGAGCCGGCGCGGGACACGCGCGCGCGGATCGGCCGCGCCTTCATCCTGGCGGTGACGACGGCGACGCTCGGATTGGGGGCGATGATCTTCTCGGGATTCCCGGGCCTGGCGCAGCTCGGCGTGTTCTCGGCCGTTGGCCTGGCGACCTGTGCGCTGCTGACCTGGTTCGGCTTGCCGCGGCTGATCGTGGCGGCGAACCTGGCGCCGGTCTCGGCCGGTGACCCGGCCTGGCTGCCGCTTCTGGAGCGGCTGCGGCGCTGGCGCTGGCTCGGGGTGCTGCCAGTGGTTGCTGCGGCCGCTTACCTGGCGGCGATCGGCGGGCCGCATTGGGAGGGCGACCTGGCCAATCTCAGCCCGGTGCCGGACGCCTCGCGCGCGCTCGATCAGGAATTGCGCGCCGAGATCGGGGCGCCGGATACCGGGCAGATCCTGCTCGTGCGCGGCGGCGACGCGGACAGCGTGCTGCGCGAACAAGAGGCGCTCGCGCCGCTGCTTGAGCGGCTGAAGCAGGAAGGCGTGCTGCAGGGTGCTGATTATGCGGCTAAATTGCTGCCCAGCGCCGCCACCCAGACCGCGCATTTGGCCGCCCTGCCCGACCCGGCGACGCTGGCTTCGCGCATGCAGGAAGCCGCTTCCGGCATGCCGTTCCGGCCCGAGGCGTTCCGCCCGTTTCTCGGCGCGGTCGCCGCCAGCCGAGCTTACCTCCCGCTGCGCCCCGCCGACCTCGCCGGCACGCCGGCGGGCGCGCGGCTCGACCCGCTGCTGAACGAGCGCGGGGGCACCTGGCAAGGACCGATCGTGCTGCACGGCGTCACCGACCCGGCCCGGCTGGCGGCGGCGCTGCAGGGCACGCCCGCCCTCTATATCGACATGCGGGCGGAATTGGGCGGGATCCTCTCGGGCTACACGGCGCGCGCCTGGCAGTGGCTTGGCTGGAGCGGACTGCTGGTGCTGGTGGTGCTGAGCGCCGGGTTGCGCAGCCTCGGGATGATGGTGCGCGTGCTCGGCTCGGTGCTAGCGGCGATGCTGGTGACGGCGGCGGCGCTGACCGGAGCCGGCATTCGCCTCTCTTTGATCCACCTCGTCGCGCTGCAACTGGTTGCGGGAGTCGGCCTGGATTACGCGCTATTCTTTGCGCGCCGGCAGCTCGATGGCGAGGAGCGGGCCCGTACTTTGCGCACCCTCGTCACCTGCAATGCGATGACGCTGCTCACCTTCGGCTTGCTGGCGGCTTGTCAGACGCCACTTCTGCGCGACATTGGCATTACAGTCGCGTCGGGAGCAGTGCTCGCCATGATGTTCGGGTTTCTCTTCGCCGGCGAACTCAAGTCCGGATGACACCGCTGGCGATTACCGCGAGCAGCGTGGTCAGCGCGCTCGGTCAGGGCGCCGCCGCGCATCGGGACGCCTTGCTGGCCCGGCGCAGTGGGCTGCGCCCGAATGATTTCGACCCGGCGGTGGGGGGCTGGATCGGGCGCGCCGAGGGGCTCGAGACCTACGCGCTGCCGGAGGAGCTGGCGGAATTCGACTGCCGCAATCACCGGCTCGCCGGCAAGGCGCTGCACACGGACGGGTTCGCCGAGCATGTGGCGGAGGCGCGCGAGCGCTACGGCGCCGAGCGCATCGCCGTGGTGCTGGGCACCAGTACGAGCGGTATTTTGGCGGCGGAAGAGGCTTATTGTCAGCGGGACGCGGCGGGCGCGCTGCCGCCGGGTTTCGATTACCGGCGCACCCAGGACATCTCCGCGCTGGGCGGCTTCGTGCGCGCCGCGCTCGGATTGCATGGCCCCTCCTTCGTCATCTCGACGGCCTGCGCCAGCAGCGCGCGGGCGTTCATGGACGCGGCGAACCTGATCCGCGCCGGGCTGTGCGACGCGGCCGTGGTCGGCGGCGCGGATAGTTTGTGCCGGATGACGCTGCATGGGTTCCAGGCGCTAGAGCTGATCTCGCCGACACCGTGCCGCCCGTGCGCCGCGGACCGGGCCGGGATTTCCATCGGCGAGGCCGCCGGGTTCGCGCTGCTCGAGCGGGAGGGCAGCGGGCTGGCGCTGCTTGGCGCCGGGGCGAGCAGCGACGGGCACCATATGTCGTCGCCGCATCCGGAGGGCAAAGGCGCGGTAACGGCAATGCGGCAGGCGCTGGACGCGGCCGGGTTGCGGCCCGAGGAGATCGACTGGATCAACCTGCACGGCACCGGCACCCGCGCCAATGACGCGATGGAGGACGTTGCGGTCGCTGCTATTTTTGGCGATGGCGTGCCGTGCAGCTCCACCAAGGGCTGGACCGGGCATACGCTGGGCGCTTGCGGCATCGTCGAGACGATCCTGGCCGCGCAGTGCATGCAGGCCGGGTTCATCGCGGGCTGCCTGGACGTCGAACAGCCGGACCCTGGGTTCCGCGCGCAGGTCGCGACCGGCAACTGGGAGCGTCCGGTGCGGCGCGTACTCAGCAACTCGTTCGGGTTCGGCGGCATCAATTGCAGCCTGGTGCTCGGCCAGCTTAATTGACCCTCGCCGCGCGCATCCTCGGCGTTTCGGTCTGGGGGCCAGGCCTGGAAGGCTGGGAGGCGAGCCGGCCGATCCTCGCCGGCGAGGCGGAATACGTGGTGCGGTCGTCGCCCCCGCCCCCGCCATCGATCCTGGCGGCGACGGAGCGGCGGCGCACCAGCCCGGTGGTGCGGCTGGCCTTGGCGGTCGCGCACGAGGCCGCGCTGGCCTCGGGACCGCCGCCGGGCGCGACGCGGGCGGTGTTCGCCAGCGGCAATGGCGATGGGCCGGTGGTGGGCAGCATCCTCGAGGCGCTGGCTGATGCGGGCGATGAGCGGGTGGTCTCGCCGACGCAGTTCCACAACTCGGTCCACAACGCGGCGGCCGGGTATTGGTCGATCGGCACCGGCACGCGGTTTCCAGCGACGTGCATCGGCTGCCACGACGATACCTGGGCGGCGGGCCTGATCGCTGCCATGGCGGAGGTCGCCGTCCACGACGCGCCGGTCCTGCTCTGCTGCTACGACCATCCGCTGCCGCCGCCGCTGGACGCGGTGCGGCCGATCGGGGCGCCGTTCGCCGCCGCCCTGGTGCTCGGGCCGGCCGGCGCGGGACCGGGGATCCTGGTTGCGCTCGGCGCCGGCAAGGTGGAGCGGGCGCGGCCGGAGGGGCTGCTGGCGCTGGCCTGGCCCAATCCGGCGGCGCGGGCCCTGCCCGTGCTGATCGCCCTCGCCCGCGGTGCGCCGGACCGGCATGAGGTGCCCTATCTGGACGGGCGGATCGGCGTCGAGGTCCAGCCCTGACCACGATCGCGGCGCTCATGCCGCATGCGGGGCGGATGGTGCTGCTGGAGGAGGTGGACCGCTGGGATGCGGGCGGGATCGTCTGCCGGACGCGCTCGCATTGTGACCCGGTCAACCCGCTACGGGCGTCGGGGCGGCTCGCGGCGGTCTGCGGGATCGAGTATGCGCTGCAGGCGGCGGCGCTGCATGGGGCGCTGATGCAGGGCGGCGCGCGTCAGGACGCCGGCTACGCCGCGTCGCTGCGCGGGGTGACGCTGAACGTGTACCGGCTCGACGATCAAACGTTGGGCGCGTTGACGGTGGAGGCGCGGCTGCAGGCGCGGGAGAGGTTTGGCATGGTCTATGATTTCGCGCTGCGCAGCGAGGCAGGCGCGACCCTGCTCGAGGGCCGCGCGAGCATCGCCCTGCCGCGATGATGCGGGCGCTGGTCACCGGAGGCGCGAGCCCGCTGGGTGCGGCGATTTGCCGGCGCCTGGCGCGGGACGGGCTGCATGTCGTGATCCACGCCTATTCGGGCGTCGAGCGGGCGGAGGCTCTGGCGGCCGAACTCGGTGGCGGCGCGGAGGTGTTTGCTTGCGACCTGCGCGATGTGGCGGCGACGCAAGCGGCGCTGCAATCCGTGCTGGCGGGCGGCGTGCCGCAGGTTCTGGTGCACAATGCCGGCACGCATGACGACGTGCCGATGGCCGGGATGCGACCGGAGCAGTGGCACGGGGTGGTCGACGTCTCGTTGACCGGGTTTTACAGCCTGCTGCATCCCCTGTTACTGCCCCT
The DNA here is from genome assembly GCA_965276815.1 of Acetobacteraceae bacterium. Lineage (GTDB taxonomy): Bacteria > Pseudomonadota > Alphaproteobacteria > Acetobacterales > Acetobacteraceae > JAVVHH01. Next base: position 219,575 of record CBDIBE010000011.1, read on the forward strand.
GCTGGCCACGCGCTGGGGGCGGATCGTCGCGGTGTCCTCGATATCGGGGCTGCTGGGCAATCGCGGCCAGGTCAATTATGCGGCGGCGAAGGCCGGGCTGATCGGGGCGGTGAAATCGCTGGCGCGCGAGGTGGCCAGCCGCGGGGTCACGGTGAACGCCGTCGCGCCCGGGGTGATCGACTCGCCCGCGGTGGAGCAGGCGCTCGACCGGCAGCGGATCGTCGAGCTGGTTCCGATGCGCCGGGCGGGCCGGCCGGAGGAGGTTGCCGATTTGATCGGGTTTCTCTGTTCGGAACAGGCAGGCTACATTACCGGCCAGGCGGTCTCTATCAATGGCGGGATGGCTTGAGTGATTGAGTGCGAGATCCTGGTGATCGGCGGCGGCCCGGCCGGGTCGACGGCGGCAGCCCTGCTGGCGGAGCGCGGGCGGGACGTCGTGGTGCTGGAGAAGGACCGCCACCCGCGATTCCATATCGGCGAATCGCTACTGCCGCTGAATACCGCGATCCTTGACCGGCTCGGCCTGCGCGAGCGCTTGGACGCGATGGGCGTGCACAAGCCCGGCGCCGAATTCGTCTCCGACGCGACCGGCAAGGCGGTACAGTTCTCCTTCGCGCAGGGGCTGGACAAACGCTACACCTCAAGCTGGCAGGTGCCGCGCGCTCCGTTCGACGAGATGCTGTTCCGCACCGCCGAGCAGCGCGGGGCGCGCGTGCATGAGGGGACCAAGGTGACCGCGGTCGGCTTCGCCCCGCAAGGCGGACGGGCGGCGGTGGAGGCGACGGGGCCGGACGGCGCCGTGCAGCGCTTTGCGCCGCGCTTCATCCTGGACGCCTCCGGCCGCGACACGTTCCTGGCCGGCAAGCTGCAGACCAAGCGAGCCAACAAGGACAACAACACCGCGGCGGTATACGCGCATTTCCGCGGCGTGGAGCGCCGGACCGGCGACCACGAGGGCTATATCAGCGTGCATCTGGCCGAGGATGGCTGGTTCTGGCTGATCCCGCTGCCGGACGACGTGATGAGCGTCGGGTTCGTGGGCAATCCGTCGGCGTTCAAGGGGCGGCGCGGCGGCCCGCACGAGCTGCTGCTGGAGCGCATTCAGAACAGCCCCACGGTGCGGGCGCGGATCGGCGATGCAGAGATGCTGTCGGACGTTAGCGGGACAGGCAACTATTCCTATCAAGTCGATCGCTCGTTTGGGGAAGGTTATCTGCTGATCGGCGATGCGTTCGCGTTCCTCGACCCGATTTTCAGCAGCGGCGTGCTGCTGGCGATGACGGCCGGGGAGATGGCGTCCGATGTTGCGGATGCTTGGCTCGACGACCCGGCGCGCGGCCGGGTCATGGCGGCCAGGATGGAGCGCGAGCTGCGCCATGGCATGCGGCGGTTGAGCTGGCTGATCCACCGGATCAACTCGCCGGCACTGCGGTTGCTGTTCATGACGCCGGGCAACAAGCTGCGGATGCGGGACGGTCTGGTCAGCCTGCTGGCCGGCAATCTGCGCGGGTCGTGGAACCAGGTCGTGCCGGTGCTGGCGTTCAAGTCGGTCTATTATACGGCGGCGCTGCTGCTGCGGACCGGCGTTTTGCGGGTACCCGAGGCCGCGCCGGCTGCGGCGGAGTAGCCCTCCCTCCGGGCCCGGAGGGAGAGGGCTTTTACACGGTGGCAAAGCGCAGATCGAACCAGCGCATCGGATGCGTCTGCACGTGCTCGACCTTCTTCGAATACGCGCAGGCGAAGTTCACCGAATAGGCGAAGAAACCGCAGGGATCGGCCACCAGCGCCTTCTGCATGTCCATATACTTCGCCTTTTGCACCGCCGGGTCGCCGGCCAGCCGGGCCGCGTCCAGCGCCGCATCCACATCCTTGTTCTTGTAGTGCCAGAGCTTCTCGTTCCAGCTTCCGTCGGTGTGCAGGAACGGGTAGGTCGAGGTGTCGATCGTCGGCCGGGCAAAATAGCCGTCAATGTAGAGCGGCGCCTTGCCCGACACCTCCGCGTCATAGGCGCTGAACGGCACGCGCTGCACCTGCAGGTCGAACCCGGCCGGCTTGGCGAGCTGCTGCAAGGTCACGCCGAGCCGCTCGCGCACCGGGCGGCCCGTGGGCACGATGATCGGCACGGTGATCCCGTTCGCATGGCCCGCCTGGGCCAGCAGCTTGCGCGCCGCCGCCGGGTCGGCAGCACCTGGCTCGAGCGCATGGTCGTAGAACGGGTGCGTGGGCGGGATCGGGCTGATCGTGGGCGCGCCCTGGCCGAACAGGGTCAGCTCCACCACGTCGGCCTTCGACACGCCGACCTGGAACGCCAGCCGCACCTTCGGATCGTTGAACGGCGGGTTGAGGTTGTTCATGATCGCCGCGTCCCAAGACCCGCTGGCGACGCTGTCCACCCGCACATCGCCGCGCGATCCGAGCTGCTTGACCTCCTCGAGCGGCAGGTCCCACACGACGTCGAGGTCGCCGGATTGCAGGGCGGCGAGCTTGGCGCTCATCTCGGGGATGATCCGCAGCTCCACCCCGGCCAGTTTCGGCAAGCCAGGCTCGAAATAGTCGGGATTGCGCGTCAGCACGACCCGGTCGCCCGGCGTATAGGACACGAACTTGAAATATCCGGTGCCGATCGGCTGCGTCGCCAACTGCGCCACCTTGTCGCGCGGCACGATCTTGACCTGCCGGTCCGACAGGATGTCGGCGAACCCGCCATACGGCGAGTCCAGCACGAACACGACGGTGTAGTTGTCCGGTGCGTTCATGGACTGGATCATGGTGTAGTTGCTGCGGGACGGCGCGGCGGTGGCCGGGTCGAGCAGGCGGCGGAACATCGCGACCACGTCGGCGGACGTCATTTCGGTCCCATCGTGGAACTTGACGCCGTGACGCAGGTGGAACGTCCAGTTCTTCAGGTCGTCGCTGAATTGCCAAGACTCCGCCAGGTCCGGATGGACCGTCTGATCCTCCGCCATCCGCGTCAGGCCGTTGAACACCAGATTGTCGTAGATGTACTCGTCGCCGATTGTCGTCAGCAGCGGGTCGAGCTTGGCGAGCGAGGTGCCGATGCCGATCCGGAGTACACCGTCGGCGGCGTAGGCCCGGCGCAGCGCCGGCATGGCGAGCGACCCGGCAAGCGCGCTGCCGAGCATCGTGCGGCGGGTGATGGTCATGGGCGGTGCTCCTTTACTGGCTGCATCATGCACGCGCCGTGCCGCCGGGTCACGCCGGCTGCTGGAACCACGTGTCAGCCAAACGGTAGCCTTCGGGGAACGGGTCTTCCGGATCAACCCCGTAATGCGAGATCCCGGTGAGCCAAGCGCGGCCGGAGATCTCCGGGATCACCGCCGGCAAGCCACCCGCCATCGCCTCGCCGACCACGCTTGCGTCGAAAGCCGTGCCCAGGATCGAGACATGCCGGAAGCGCTCGCCCGCCGCGAGTTCGCCCCGCGCATGCAGCAACGCCAGCCGCGCGCAGGTCCCGGTTCCGCAAGGGCAGCGATCGAGCCGGCCCGGCGAAATCACCACAGCGTTGCGCGCCGTTTTCACGCCCTCCACCAGCTCGATCGGCCCAGCGAACTCGGTCTGGTTGATCGTGTGGATGCCAGGGTTCTCCGGATGCACCGACGGCAGCTGCTCGGCCGCCGCCGCCTTGATCCGCTCGCCCACCGCCACCAGCTCCCGCGCCTCATCCGGCGCAACACGGAACCCGAGTGTACCCGCGTCGACGATCGCGTAGATCATCCCCCCGTACGCCACGTCCACGCGCACCGTCCCCAGCCCCGGTACCTCGACCGGCGCGTCGCGATGCATCATGAAGGACGGCACGTTGCGAAAAGTCACCCGCCGGCATTTGCCGTCGCGGCACTCGGCCCGGACCTGCACCAACCCGGCCGGCGTATCGACATGCAGCACCGTCTCCGGCTCGCGCATGGGCACCAGCCCGGTCTCCAGCACGACGGTCACCGTGCACAGCAAGTTCGAGCCCGACATCGGCACGTAATAATCGGACTCGATGATGATCACGCCGAAATCCGCCCGCGGGTCGGCCGGCGGCGTCACCAGATTGACTGCGCACGCCACGCCGCCGCGCGGATCCGACAGCAGCATGCCGCGCAGCCAGTCCTGCTCGCGCTGCAGCGTCTGCATCCGCTCGAACATCGTCGCACCGCGCGGCGGCAGCACGCCCCCGGTGATGACGCGGCCGACCTCGCCCTCCGCATGCGCCCCCACCACCGTAATCACCCGATCGAGCCGCATGCCGCTCCCCGCTCCGCTTGACGCTCATCGTGGCGCTGCCCAAGCTGGAACAGCATATCCGTGTTTGGGGGCGCAGCAACCTTGCCCGACGCGCTGGTCCCAGACGTACTCGTAATCGGCACCGGCATTATCGGCAGCTTCGCCGCCTACCATCTGGCGCGTGCCGGGCTGCGCGTGGCGATGGCGGACCGCGGCGGCCTCGCACCGGGCACGTCGCGCGCCAGCGACGGCAATCTGCTGATGAGCGACAAGAGCCCGGGCGCCCTGTTCGACTTCCAGAAGCGCAGCCTGGTGCTCTGGGACGAGATGATCGCCGAGCTGGGCAACCACTGCGAATACGACAAAAAAGGTTCGACCGTGGTCACCTTGCGGCAAGATCAGGCGGACCGCCTCGCCGTGCACGCCGCCGAGCACAAATCCCGTGGCGTGACGACCAAAATGCTGCGTTCCCGCGCCGACTGGTCCGAGATCGAGCCCAACCTGTCCCTCGAGATCGCCGCCGTCGCCTATTGGCCCGGTGACGCCCAGGTCCAGCCGATGCTCGCCTGCACCCAAATCGCTGGAGCGCTCAGGGCGCGCGGGATCGTCTACCGCCTCCACGATGAACTCACCGACCTCACCCCTTCCCCGGGCGGCGTCTCGGCGCGTTTCGCCTCCGGCGATCGCGTCGATGCCGGCCACGTCGTGCTCTGCACCGGCGTCTGGAGCAACGCCGTCCTCGAGAAACGGGGTCTCCAACTCCCAGTGCAGCCCCGCAAGGGTCAGCTCGCCGTGCTCGCCCGCGGCGACGTCGTCATCCGCACCAAGATCGCCGATTTTGCTTATAACGACGTCGTCGAGCAGGCCGACCCGGCCAGCACCGAAACCCGAACCGCCGCCATCATCGAGGCTACCCAGTCCGGCCCGATCCTATGCGGCTCATCTCGCCAGTTTGCCGGCTTCGACACCGGCGTAGACCCGGCTGTCATTCAGCAGATCCTGCGCGAGTGCCGGCGGATCGTCCCCGCGCTCGGCGGGTTGCGTCTGATCCGCACCTATGCCGGTCTGCGCCCCTATCCCGCTGACGGCCTGCCGCTCATCGGCGCGCTGGACGACACCGGCCGCCTGCTGGTCGCCACCGGCCATGAGGGCGCTGGGCACGGCCTCGCGCCGGCAACCGGAGAGCTGGTCGCCGCGATCATCACGGGAGCCGAAACACCCTTCGACGCACCATTCAACCCGCGCCGGTTCAGAATCTGGATGTAACCCGCTATGCTCAACGCCATGAACGTCATTCCCGATTTCGCCGCCGTCGAGGATGCTGCCGCCCGCCCCGCGCGCTCGTTTTTCTGCATCGACGCCCATACTTGCGGGAACCCGGTGCGCGTCGTCGCCGGCGGCGGCCCACGCTTACAGGGCGCCTCGATCTCCGACTATCGGGCCGACTTCCTCGCCAATCATGACTGGATCCGCCGCGCCCTGATGTTCGAGCCGCGCGGCCACGACGTTATGTCCGGCTCGATCCTCTACCCGCCACTGCGATCGGATTGCGATCTCGGCATCCTGTTCATCGAGGTCTCCGGTTGTCTGCCGATGTGCGGCCATGGCACGATCGGCACCGTCACCGTTGCCCTCGAGCACGGGCTGGTGCAGCCGCGCGAACCGGGCGTATTGATGCTCGAAGTGCCCGCCGGGATCGTGCGCGCGGACTACCGCATGCGCGGCCGGTTCGTCGAAGCAGTCCGCATCCGCAACGTCGCCAGCTATTTGCACGCCGAGTCTGTGCCGGTGGAATGCCCAGATCTCGGTATGCTGCAGGTCGACATTGCCTATGGCGGCAATTACTACGCGATCGTCGATCCGCAGCCCAACTTCGCCGGGCTGGAACACGTCACCGCCGGCGATATCCAGCGCTGGAGCCCGGTGCTGCGCCAGCGGCTCAACGCCATCCTCGACGTGCGCCACCCCACTGACGAGCGCATCGGCGGGGTCAGCCACCTGATGTGGACCGGCGCGCCCGGACCTGGCGCCGACGGGCGCAACGCCGTCTTCTATGGCGAGCGCGCCATCGACCGCTCCCCCTGCGGCACCGGCACCTCGGCCCGTATGGCGCAGCTCGCGGCCAAGGGGCGCCTGCGGCCCGGCGACCGCTTCATCCATGAGTCGATCATCGGCAGCCGTTTCACCGGCCGGGTCGAGGCGGCAACCGAGCTGGCCGGCCGTCCCGCAATCGAGCCTTCCGTGGAAGGCTGGGCCAGGGTCACCGGCCTGAACACGATTTTCGTCGACGAGCGGGACCCCTACGCCCACGGGTTCCAACTCCTCTGAACCTCGACGCCGCCGACCGTGCGGTGCTTGCCGGCGCCCAGGGCCCGGCTGCCGCCTTCGCCATGGACCTCATGGTCCGCTTCGCCCGCACGGTCCAAGCGCCTCGGCTGATCGACGCGGAATCCGCGCATATCGACGGCTGCCTGTACCATGGCCAGGTCAGCCTCGACTTTGTCGAGCATTTGGTCCGGCTGGGCGGCCGGGTCCGCATCCCGACTACGCTCAACGTCGGCTCGGTCGACCTGATCCACCCGGAGCTGTTCCGTGGCACCAAGGAACTCGCCCGCGATGGCGCCCGGCTCATGCGCGCGCACGAAGAACTCGGCTGCGCGCCGAGCTTCACCTGCGCGCCCTACCAGACGCTGTTCCGCCCGCGCTTCGGAGCGCAGCTTGCCTGGGCGGAATCGAACGCGATCGTGTTTGCCAACTCGGTGCTCGGCGCCCGGACCAACCGCTACGGCGACTTTATCGATCTGTGCGGCGCGCTGACCGGCCGCGTCCCGGAATACGGCCTGCACCTGACCGAGAACCGGCGCGCCACGGTGCTGCTCGAAATCACGTCGCTGCCGGCGGAATGGGACGATCCGGCCCTCGCCTGCGTCGCCGCCGGCCACATCGCCGGCAAACGCTGCGGCGAGCGCATCCCGGCGATTACCGGCCTGCCCGCCGCTGCCGAGGATGATCTGAAAGCGCTTGGCGCGGTGGCCGCCTCCGCCGGCGCGGTCGCGCTGTTCCATGCCGTGGGCCTCACGCCCGAGGCCGCAACCCTCGCCCATGCGCTGCAAGGCCACGAGCCGGAGGAGACGATCAGCCTCGCCGCCGAGGACTTGCGTGCCGCCATTCGCGGCCTGTCCACGGTTCCCGACGGGACGAAGCTGTCGGCCGTCAGCCTTGGCACGCCGCATTTCTCAGTGGCGGAATTCGGCCGCCTGATGCCGCTGCTTGATGGTGGAGGGTTCGAGGTCGACTTCTACATCAACACCGGCCGCGACGTGCTGGCCGAACTGGAGCGCCAGGGCTGGGCAGAGACGCTGCGCGCGGCGGGGATCACCATCGTCGTCGACACCTGCACCTATGTGACCACGATCATGCGCGACCTCGAGGGCGCGGTGATGACCAATTCCGGCAAGATGGCCTATTACGCCCCCGGCAATCTCGGCGTCGGGACCGGCTTCGGCTCGCTCGCCGATTGCGTCGCTTCGGCACGGGCCGGCCGGGTCGTGCGCGCATGAGGGTCGAGGTGCTGTCGCCGGGTCGCGCCACCGGCGAAGCGCTGGCGCTCGCCGAACCGCTCAGCTTCTGGGGCGGGTTCGATGCGGTGACCGGTTGCATCATCGACCATTGGCATCCCGCGCGCGGCACGTGTCTCTCCGGCCGCATCCTGGTCATGGAGGCCGGCCGCGGCTCCAGTTCCGGCAGTTCGGTCCTGGCCGAAGCGATCCGCCTCGGCACCGCCCCCGCCGGCATCGTGCTCGGCCGAAGCGACGCCATCCTCACCATCGGCGCCCTCGTTGCCGCAGCACTCTACGGCCGGCGCTGTCCGATCGTGGTCGCAGAGGATTTTGCCCGCGTGCCCGCATCCGGCGTGCTGACGCTTGAGGCGGACGGCGAAACCGGCGAGGTTCGGTGCGGAGCGTGACATGAACGACCTGACCAAAGCCGTCGTGCTGCAACCGGAAGACGGCGACTCCTATTGGCAACCCATCCCGGCCAACGGCCACGTCATCAACAAGCTCGACCCGGCCAACTGGGACGGACCGTTCTCGCTCGGCCTCCAGTTCGTCGCGCCCAACGCGTATATCCGGCGTCACACCCATGATCGGCACAAGGAAGTGCTGTTCGTCTGGGGCGGGCGTGGCCGCGCGGAGGTGGACGGCGAGAACTACAAGCTGCAGCCGGGCACCGTGATCGGCCTGCCCGCCGGCGTCGAGCACATGCTCGTCAACGAGGGCGAGGAAGACCTTCGTTTTCTGTGGATCCTCGCGCCGCACGGGCTCGAGGAGTTCTTCCGCCAGATCGGCCGCCCGCGCCGGGCCGGCGAGGACACGCCGGCGCCCTTCCCGCGCCCCGCCGACGTGGCCGCAATCGAGGCCGCGACCGTTTTCAAACCCAGCTAATCCGGCAGCACCTCGCCGCGGGTCTCCCGCGCGAACGGGATGATTAGCAAGCCGATCGCAAAAGCGATCGCGGTGAGCGCGATCGGTGTCCCGAGCGTGCCCCAAGCGGCCACGGCGGCCGCCAAGCCGAGATTCACTGCCGCACCGATGAAGCGCCCGACCGAGGTGCAGAAGGCGAACGCCGTCCCGCGCACCTCGGTGCCGAACAATTCCGGCAGCCACAGGCTGAAGATCGCGAAATTGCCGCCGAACACGCCGAGGAAGAACAGCACGGCGATGAACGCCGGCAGCGCGGAGCCAGTCGGCAAGTAGAACGCCCAGCCGAACGCCGCCGCGATCGTCACCAACATGCCGAGATAATAAACGCCCAGCGTCGGGCGCCGGCCGAACCGCTCGGCGAGCCAGGGCGCCGCGATGCAGCCGAGCACCGTGCCGATCGACAGCAGTCCCGTGCCGTACGACGCCATCTTCACCGCCTCCGCCGGCGCCATGCCGGCTTGGCGGGCCAGGAAGACGATCGCCGTCGGCTCGTAGACGGCGCCTGCCCACAGCCCAACGATCGCGATCGTCAGCAGCGCCGACATCGTGATCGTGCTTCGCAGATACCGGCGGGTAAAAATCACTGCGAGCGGGTTGTGCCGCTTGGCCGGCATTGCTCGCTCCACCTCGTGCAGGTGCTCCCAGCGCTGCGGCTCCTTCACCCCGAGCAAGGTTACGATCGTGACGACGACCGGGGCCAAGCCGCACAGGAACATCGCGCGCCAGCCAAACGAGGCGCCGACCGTGAAGTTGAGCGCGGCCGCGACGAAGAAGCCGAAGTAGTAGCCGGTCTGCAGGTAGCCGGCGCCCATCTTGCGCCGGTCTTCCGGCCAGGCCTCGGCGACATAAGTGCCGGCCATCGCCCACTCCCCGCCGACCCCGATCCCGGCGAGGAAGCGGAACAGGGCCAGCATCCATATGTTTGGGGCGAAGGCGGCGGCGCCGGTGAACACGGCGTAGACCAGCACTGTGGCGGCAAGCGACTTGGTGCGGCCGAACCGGTCCGAGATGGGTCCCCAGATGAACGACAACCCCCATCCCACGAGGAATAGGGCAAACATTAGCGAACCCACGTAACCGATATTCGCCGGCGTCGCCTGCATGCCGGAACGCGGCAGCAACTCCGTCAGTGCAGGACCCAGCACGAGCGCGTAGATGACGGAATCCATGCCGTCCAGCATCCAGCCGAACCAGGCCGCCCAGAAACCGACAATCTGCTGGCGATTGAGCGGCGTACGCGTGCGCCTTGGATCCATAACGGGGGCGATTCCGCCTCCAGCACCGTAAGCCATTCTTATGTTTCCTCCCTCGAAGTGTTGTGGCCGACTCACCCTTTCGGGGGACGGCGCTCTTGCATTTTTGGTGGCGGCGCGAGCAGCGCGTCCACCGCAGCGGACCGTGCGATCACACCGCGCACGAAGCGTTCATGATTGGCCTCGATCTGCTCGGGATCATAGAGGTAGTTGACCATGATGCCGTAGGATTCGCCGATCCCGCGCGGCGCCAGGTTGCCCAGCCAGTTCACCCGCTCCAAACGGGCGCCGTTGCCCAGGTGGAAGCGGGCGACCGGATCGGCCGGTCCGCGATTCTCGATCGAAGCGGTCAGAAATCCGCTGCACAGCCGGCTAAGCGGCGAGCAAGGCTCTGGCCAGCTCCCGGGCGCGAGCGAGCGGCAGCTTGGTTGCCGCCGCCTGCAGCACGTCGGCATAGGACCGGCCGCGATCGGCTACCGAGGACCCTGAGCCGCCCCACCCGGGAGCGTCGTACCGGCATAACCGGATCGCGAGGCGACGATGCTATCGTTTGCAGCATGCCTCACTCTTATCTCGGCGGCATGCAGCCGACCATGCTTGTCCTTACGGTTGGCCATGTCCGCCGGCGGACCCATAGATCTGCCCGGTCGCATAGCTTGCGTCGTCCGCCGCGAGCTGCACGTAGATCGACGCCAGCTCCACCGGCTGGCCCGGCCGCTTCATCGGCGTTTCGCCGCCGAACTGCTCAAGCTTTTGCGGTGTCGCCCCGCCGGAGACCTGCAGCGCCGTCCAGATTGGTCCCGGCGCCACTCCATTCACCCGGATGCCCTTCGGCGCCAGTTGTTTGGACAGCGACTTGACGTAGTTCATCGTCGCCGCCTTGGTCTGCGCGTAGTGATACAGGTCCGGCGACGGATCGTAGGCCTGCTCCGACGTCGTCCCGATGATCGCCGAGCCCGGCGGCAAATGCGGCAGCGCCGCTTTGATGATCCAGAACGGCGCGTAAATGTTGGTCTTCATCGTCGCGTCGAATTCCTCTGTGGTCAGATCGAGGATCGAAGCGCGCGACTGCTGGCGGCCCGCGTTCGAGACGATGATGTCGAGGCCGCCGAGCCCGCTCAGCGCGTCGGCCACCAGCTTCTGGCAAAATGCCTCCTGCCGCAGATCGCCAGGCAGCGCGATTCCCTTGCAGCCGGCCTCGCGAATGAGCGCAATCACCTGCTGCGCGTCCGGCTCCTCCGTCGGGTAATAGTTGATTGCCACGTCGGCGCCCTCGCGCGCGAAGGCAATGGCGGCGGCGCGGCCCATCCCAGAATCCCCGCCAGTGATCAGCGCCTTGCGCCCGGCCAGCCGGCCCGAGCCGCGATAGCTTTTCTCGCCGCAATCGGGCACCGGGTTCATCTGGCTCTGTAGACCTGGCCAGGGCTGCGATTGCGCATGGAAGGGCGGCTTCGGATACTTATCGAGCGGGTTCTGCAGTGCGGGATCCGGCTGCGACGCCGCGCTCTGGGCCAAAGCCGGCGCGGCTGCGGTGGCTGCAAGGCCAACGCCGGCGCTGCCCATCATCGTCCGGCGCGACAACAGGGATTTCTGATTTTCGTCCATATCAAACTCCATGGCTGTCGCGCCAACGGCATTTGGCATCCTGCGTTGCCCGCCCGGCGGCGGGCACGCCAAGTTGTGAGGAGCGGATCTTTCTGAGTGGCATGGGTTTCACCTCTCGGACGGTGCAGGATAGAGTATGGCCGGAACGGCGCGAACCTCCTGTGGCGTGCTGGTGACCGACGGGAAGCATCTGCTTGTCGGCCAAGCCGCGCTGTCGAGCCGCTGGGATATCCCGAAAGGCCTCGCCGAGCCGGGCGAAGCGCTCGAAACCGCGGCCGCCCGCGAGCTGGAGGAGGAAACCAGCCTGGTCGCCGACCCATCCGCGCTGACCCCCCTTGGCCTGCACCGCTACCTGCCGGGCAAGCAGCTCGCCCTGTTCGCCTGGCGGCAGGCCACGATGCCCGACCCGGCCACGCTCCGCTGCGCCTCGCTGTTCCGCGCCCCAAACGGCAGAATGGTCCCGGAGATCACCCGCTTCGCCGTCCTGCCTTGGCCGGAGGCGCTCGCCAAAGTCGGCAAGAACCTCTCGCGCGTGCTGGGCGAGATCTGGCCCATTGAGTGAGGCGGACAACCCCGGCTATGAAGCGCCCATGCCGGCCGCCCTGCGCTCGTTCCCGCTCCGCTGGGCCGCGGCAATCGTCTGCGGCGCGCTGCTCCTATGCGCCGCCGCCTTCTTCAATGGCGGCCCGCTGCTGTTCCCGGACACCGTCAGCTATTTCGTGGACGGCCAGCTCCTCGTCCGGCTGCACCGAGCCGCCAATATCAGGCCGATCTTCTACGGCCTGCTGACCTGGCCGCTGCACCTGGAGCGCAACACCTGGCCGGTCATCATCGTCCAGGGCCTCATCGTCACGCACCTCGTTTATCTCATCCTGCGGGCGCTCGGCGCCCGGCTGACGCCCTGGGCATTGGTCGGGGTGATCCTGTTCCTCACCGCGCTGACCCCGCTCTCGTGGTATGTCTCGCACTTGCTGCCGGACGTGTTCGCCGGGGTGCTGATCCTCGCCTTGTTTCTGCTCGGTTTCTGCCGCGACCGGCTGAGCCGGCCGGAGACGATCTACTTGGTCGTCCTCGCGACCCTATCGATCTGCTTTCACCTCACGCACGTCCTGCTGGCGTTCGCGGTCGCCGGCGCCGGCTGCCTCACTTGGATCGTTTTCGCGCAAAGCCGCCGGCGCGTGCGCCCGCTCCTGCTGGTCGCGCCGATTGCCCTAGCCCTCGGCGTCACCTTCGCCTACTCGTTCGCCGCGTTCCGCAACATCGCCTTCACCCAGTATGGGCCGCCAATCTTGCTGGCGCGGATCATCTCCGACGGAACCGGCCGCGCCTATCTGGAGAAGACCTGCCCCGAACTGCACTACCAGATCTGCCCGTATCTCGACCGGCTGCCCGACAACGAAGAATACATCCTCTGGCGCGTCCTGCCGACGGTCGAATTCTCCGACTACAAGAAATTCCAGGCCGAGCAGGGCGCCATCGTGCTCGGCACCGTGCGCATGTTTCCCTGGCAGGTCGCGTGGAATGCCCTAGCCAACACGGCCCGCCAATTCGTCAGCATCGATTCGGAGTCGGTATTCCGACCTGACAACCTCGAAAACCTGACCATGCACTTCCCGCGTATCGGCAACGCCGCACGCGACACGGTCCAGAGCAAAAGCGGTTTCGCCGGCGAGCCACTCGCCAGCGTCAACGCCCTGCACAACCTCATTGCCGCAATCAGCCTGGTCGCCAGCATCGCCGCGGCCTGGCTCTGCCTTGCCGCGCGGCGCGAGCGCCCGGCAATCCTGATCGGCCTCGTTCTTTACAGCCTCGTGGTGAACGCGTTCGTGACCGGTGCGCTCTCAGGCGTCTACTCGCGGTATCAGGGGCGGATAATCTGGCTGCTGCCTTTCGCGGCGCTCGCCTCCGCGCTGGTGCTGCTGCGCGAGCGGGCGCTACATCGCGGCCAAGGGCGCAACCGAGAGACCGGTGACCCGATGCTTCTCGATCAGCCGGGCCACGAGCCCTGACGACTTCGCCTCCTCGGCAAAGCTGCGCAGGAACATCGCCCCTTCCTGATTGACCCGCAGCGTCCCGATCGCCTGCTGCACCGCCGCGAACTGGCCGTCGACGATCCGCGATCCCGGCAGCCGCTCGAGATCTTCGAGCAGCCGCGGCTTCAACCCGGCCAGCGCATCCAGCCTATCCCGCTTGAACACCTCGAAAGACGCGTCGAGGCCGTCGGTGTGGACCAGCTCGGCATGCTTGATATTGCGATCCAGCCACAGCCCATACGCGGTGCGCGCCGCGACCGCGATGCGGATGCCGGGCCGATCGACCTCGGCCACCGAGTGCAGCGGCGACCCGGCCGGCACCAGATAGGTCGACTCGATCTCGACATAGGCGGCGGTGAACTCGATCTTCTCCGCCCGGGCCGGCTCGGCGCCGATCAGGCAGATGTCCCAGACGTCGGTGCCCGCGGCATCGGCGAGCTCGCCGGGCTTGGGGAACGGCACGTAGCGGACCGGAACGCCCAGCCGGTCCGCGATCGCGCGCGCCATGTCGGGCGCGACGCCCTCGGGATCGCCCGTTGAGGTGCGGCCGGTGACCAGCAGGAAGTTGCCCATGTTGATCCCGGCCCGCAGCACTCCGTGCGGGGCAAGCTCGCTCACCAAGTCGCCCATCGCGCTCAACCCTTCGCCGTTTCGAGCAGACCCTGCACCTCTCGCAACGCGCTCACAAGCCGGTTGCGGGCGCGAGTGGCGCTGACCGCGCGCAGGTTGGTCTCATCCGTGCCGGGCTGCGCCGCCGCCAGCGCCCGCAGCGGCGACAGGCTGGGCCAAGCCGGCTGCGGCAAGGCCGGATCGTGCTGGAACCGCTCGCCGGAGGTGTAGTCGAGCGGCACCAGCTTGCGCGAGGCGCGCATCAGCGCCTGGTTCGCCTGCGCGGCCGGCGCCTGCGTGAGCCCGGCGAACGCCGCCTTGCACGCCGCCGCCAACTCCACCGCCGTACCAAGCATCACCCGCTCGCCCAGCTTGGTCTGCAGCTCCCTCAGCTCACGCGACAAGCTGTCGAGCTGCGCCCCGAGATCGAGCGGCAGCACCGCATCGGTCAGCAACTGCCAGACCACGCGCACCATGATCCGCGTGTCACGCACCAAATTGTCCGGATCGATCTTGTCGAGCGTGTCATGCGGCGTGTGCCACCACCAGCCCAACGCATTGCGCATCTCCACCGGGCTCGGCGGCTGATGGCTGAGGCTGCCGAGCATCGAGGGGATGCCGAGACCCCAGAACGACATGTCGGAGCTTCGGCTGTTGCGCTTGCCGGCGAAGACCTGCCCGGTTTCCGCGGCGATCGCCGTCTTGGCGACCGCTACCAGCTCGGTCGCCGATCCGGAATCCGTCAGCACCGTCGCCCCAATCCCACCGGTGGAGTCCAGATTGACGTGGACGGCGCAGCGCCGCTCCAGCTCGTCCCAATTCTGGTCCACATACCAGGCCGAGCTGGAATAGCGGCCATGCGAGTGGCCGGACCAGAAGCAGACCCGCAAGCCGCGCTGCCAGTCCCGCTGCCGCTCCGCGCAGATGCGGGCAACCTCGACCGCACTCGCGTTGGCGCCCCCATTGTCCATCACGCCCAGGTGCCAGGTATCGTGATGTTGCGAGAACAGGACGAACTCGCCCTCTGGATCCGGCCCGTCCAGCTCGGCGACCAGGATCGGCGTCTTGCGCCAGCCCGTGTCCACCTCGGCGTGGATCACCGCCTCGACCGCTTCGCCGGCCGCAAGCCGTTCCCGCAACGCGGCGCCATCCGACTTCGAGATGGTCGCGACCACTGTGCTCGGCAGGTTGCCGATCGTCTCGGCGGAGGGGCTGCCCCAGACCGGGGAGATGCACATCTCGTGCAGATGCTCTTGCGGGCTGATCTGCAGCTGCCCGGCTGCGCCGGCGCGGCTCGCGAGATCGGCCACCGCCGGGCTGGCGATGCCCTGCACGAGCACGATCTTGCCGCTGACATCCTTGCCAGCGAAGTCCGCAGCCGTGCCGCGCCCGAGATCGACCACTGGCCCTCTGATGCCGCCGGGTCCGGATGGACGCGAGAATGAGTGCGTAATGCTGTTCAGCACCTGGTTGCCGATCGTGACCCGGCACGCGCCGGGCAGGCTGATCAGTGCGTCATGCTGCAGCAACTCGGTCCGGTAGCCGATCGCGTCCATCCGGCTCTGCAGGTAATGGAAACTCTCCAACTCTTGCGGTGTCCCCGACAGCTTCACCCGCTGCGCGAACGCCTCCATGTCCCGCATCAGCGATGCGCGATCCACGCGGTGCGGCAGCAGATCGGTCGTCTGTGCGGTGACGCTCATGGCTGGCTCCCCAATTTGCCCCCATGATCACGCGACGGGCAGCATCGCGCCAGTCGCAAAATCCATCCGCTCGCCGCTTACGCATGAACCGCCGCCACCGCCGCGATAACGACGTTCAGCGCGACCGCGATGAGCCCGAAAGGCGGTAATCGGCACCCAGACGAGCTGATACCAATAGAAGAACGGGAAGCCGAACGGGTCGGGCACGCTTAAGTTGTAGAACGCAATCCAGAGCAGACCAACGAAAGGCAGCAGCAACAACAAACACACCGTTTCGGACATTCCGATTGTCGTTAATTACACACGACCTGTGTCTGACGCGCGGCGAGCATGTCAGCTAGCATTGGTCACAGCCGCGTGATGACTGCCCAGCATTGCATTACAGCGGGCGAGCGTGACAAAGGAGCGAAGCGTCAGGGCCGGTGGCCGGCGCAGCAGTATTTATGAACGGACGGGAATTGCAGCTCGGCTCTAAAAAGCGGAACGCGCCGTCGTCGACCCGGTCAAGGCTGGTTCTGCTGGTCACGGCCATCCTGACGCCGATTGCCGTCTTCGCCCTTGTCCTGCTGTGGCAGTTCTCCAAGGCTGAACGGGCTCATTTCCGCGCCGACGGTGTCGCGTTGGCGCAGCAGCTCTCGGCAAACGTCGACCGCGAACTCGACGCGCTCACCGCGGCACTCGAGGCGCTCGCGACCTCGGCCGACCTGCGGCCGGGGGGCGATTTGGCGCGGTTTGACGTCAGGGCGCGGCAGCTCGTGCGAACCCGCGGCTCGTTCATCGGCATGCGCGACCGGACCGGGCAGCAAATCGTCAACACTGGCGTCCCGTTCGGCGCGCCTCTGCCGCACGCCACGGATCCTGTATTGCTCGCGACCGACCGTAAGGTGTTCGAAACCGGCAAGCCGGTCGTCTCCGACCTGTATGTCGGCACCGTCACGCATTTACACCTGATCCTGATCGATATGCCGGTGTTTCAGGACGACAGCGTCGCCTCTGCCCTCAGCATCGCCCTCGACCCGGCGCACCTGTCGCAGCTGCTCGCCGGGTCGACACCGCCGCAGTGGACCGCTTCGCTCGTCGATGGCCACGGCAAGATCATCGGGCGCTCGCGCCAGCCCGAACGCTACCTTGGCCGTGAAGCAACCGAGGATTTGCGCCGCGCCAGCCTCGGCCAGTCCGGCACTTGGACTGGCACCACACTGGACGGCATGCGGGTGCTCGGCGCTTATGTCCTCTCCCCGCTTTCGGCATGGCGGACGGCGGTGGGCATCCCTCTCACCGTGGTCGAGGCCCCGCTGCGGCAGCTGACACTGATCATCGTGAGCTCGGGGCTCCTGGTTTTCTTGCTCTCCCTCGCACTCGCCTCCTTGGTGAGCCGGACGATCACCCGCCCGATCGGCAGCCTCACCATGGCCGCGACCCGGCTCGGGCGCGGCGAGAAGGTGCCGGCGCTCGTCACCGGGCTGCGCGAGGTGGACGAGGTCGCGCGCGCCCTGGTCGCCGCCCAGACCGACGTCGCCTCCCGCGAGTCGGCGCTGCTGGAGAGCGAAGAGCGTTTCAAGGCCGCCGTCCGCGCCGTCGAAGGCGTGGTCTGGACCAATGACGCAGAGGGCCGGATGACCCGCGACCAGCCCGGCTGGGCGGCGCTGACCGGGCAATCGCCCGCCGCCTACCAAGGGTTCGGCTGGGCCGATTGCGTCCATCCCGAAGACGCCGCGCCGTCCGTCGCCGCCTTGCAAGAGGCGGTGCGGGAACGCAAGACCTTCGTCTTCGAGCATCGGGTCCGCCGCCACGACGGGGTTTATCGCCGCTTTTCCATCCGCGCGGTGCCGGTGCGCGGCGAAGCCGGCGCGGTCCGCGAATGGGTCGGCGTGCACACCGACATTACCGACGAATTCGAGGCCAAGGTCTCGCTCGCGGAAAGCCGGGCACGGCTGCGCGCCGTGTTCGAGGCGGTCCCGGTCGGCGTCGTGATCGCCGAGGCGCCGCGGGGCCGGATCGTCGCGGGCAACGCGCAGACGGAACGCATTTTCGGACATCCCATCCTGCATTCGGCCGATGTGGAGGGCTATCGCCACTGGGGCGGGCTCGACGCCGACGGCAACCCGCTCGACCCGATGCGCTATCCGCTCGCCCGGGTGATCCGCGGCGGCGAAGAGCGGCCGGAACTCGAAATCCTTTACGAACGCGCCGATAAAAGGCGGATTTGGGTCCGGCTGATCGGCGCGCCGATCCGCGATCAGAACGGGTCCTTGACGGGCGGCGTCGTGGCGGTCCTGGACATCGACCGTGAGAAGCGGGCGGAAGCGGAGTTGCGCGAGCTGAACGCCACGCTCGAGCGCCGGGTCGAGGAGATGGCGGCCGATCGTGACCGGATCTGGCGCATTTCCACCGACATGATGCTGGTCGCCCGCATCGAAGGCAAGATTTTGGCCGTAAACCCGGCCTGGACAACGACTCTCGGCTGGTCCGAGAGCGAACTCGCGGGCCGCCCGTTCATAACCCTCGTCCACCCAGAGGACGTCGCGGCAATGCTGACCGTGGCCGCCAGCCTGGGCGAAGGCCTGACCACGTTGCGCTTCGAAAATCGCTATCGGCACAAGGATGGCAGTTATCGTTGGGTCTCCTGGACCGCGGTGCCAGGTCAGGGCTTAATCCACGCGATCGGCCGCGATGTCACCGGCGAGAAGGAGGCAGCCGAAGCCTTGCGGCGCAGCGAGGCGCAGCTCCACCAATCGCAGAAAATGGAGATCGTCGGCCAGCTCACCGGCGGCGTGGCGCACGACTTCAACAATTTGCTGACCGTCGTCACCGGCCATCTCGAAATGGCGCGGCGGCGGCTGGAAACCGAGGAGCCGAACCAGCGCCTCGCCCGCAACCTCGACAGCGCGCTCGAGGGCGCGCGGCGCGCCGCGATCTTGACGCATCGCCTGCTCGCCTTCTCGCGCCGGTCCGCCTTGCGGCCGGAAGTGCTCGAGCTCAACAAGATCGTCAGCGGCATGTCGGAGCTGATCCGGCGCACGCTCGGCGAGAATATTGCCATCGAGACCGTGCTCGCCGGCGGCCTGTGGCGGGTCGAGGCCGACCCCAACCAGGTCGAGAGCGGCATCCTCAACCTGTGTATCAACGCCAGGGACGCAATGCCCGATGGCGGCAAGCTGACGATCGAGACCGGAAACACCTACCTCGACGAATCCTATCCGGCCGTCGCGCGCGACGAGGTCAAGCCCGGCCAATACGCGATGATCGCCGTCTGCGACACCGGAACCGGCATGCCGCCCGACGTGCTCGAGCATGTGTTCGAGCCGTTCTTCACGACCAAGCCGGTCGGCCAGGGCACCGGGCTGGGATTGAGCCAGGTATTCGGCTTCATGCGCCAGTCCGGCGGGCACGCCTCGATCTATTCCGAGCTGGGTGAAGGCACGACGGTCAAGCTGTACTTCCCGCGATTCACGCGCGCCCCGGAGCGCGAATCCGAGCCGCCGGAGCTTCTCGCCAGACCCGTCGAGGCCGGTCGCGGCGAGACCATCCTGGTCATCGAGGATGAGGATATGGTGCGGGAGTTCACCGTCTCTGCGCTGGAGGCCGGCGGCTATCGCGTATTGGCAGCGCCTGATGGGCCAAGCGGGCTCGCCCTGCTCGAGGCGCATCCCGAGATCGTGCTGCTGTTCACGGACGTCGTGCTCGCAGGCGCCCTGAACGGACGCAAGGTGGCCCAGGAAGCCCGGCGGATCCGGCCACGCCTGCGGGTGTTGTTCACGACCGGCTACACGCGAAACGCAATCATCCATCACGGACGCCTCGACGACGACGTGGAGGTGATCACCAAGCCATTCACCGCGTCGGCGCTAGTCGATAAGCTGCAGCGGATGCTGCATGACGCGGTGGCCGGATGAACGAAGAACCGATCATGGACGTGGCCCACCTTGGCCATCTCGAGATCCTCACCCCGAAACCGGACGAATCGCTCCGTTTCTTTGTCGACGTGATGGGCATGACCGAGAGCGGCCGGCAGGGCGACAGCGTCTACCTGCGCGGCTGGGACGACTACGAGCGCTACTCGCTGCAGTTGACCGCCTCCAAAACGTCCGGCCTCGGGCACGCCGCGTTCCGCGCCCGCAGCCAGCAGGCGCTGGAGCGCCGGGTCGCGGCCTTGAAGGCGTCGGGCCTGGCAGAGGGCTGGCACGAGAACGAGCTGGGGCACGGTCCGGGCTTTCGCTTCCGCGACCCGGATGGGCATCTGCTGGAGATCTACTACGAGACGGAGTGGTACGAGGCGCCCGAAGTGCTGCGCCCCGCGCTCAAGAACCAGGCCCAGCGCTTCCCCGCTCGCGGCGTCAACGTCCGCCGGCTCGACCACTTCAACTGCCTCGCCGTGGACGTCAAAGCCAACCGCGAGTTCTTCCAGCGCACGCTCGGCTTCCGCCCGACCGAGCTGATCGTGCTCAATGACGGCACCGAGGCCGGCATGTGGCTGACCTGCACCAACAAAAGTTACGATTTCGCCTACACGCGCGAGGCGCATGGCGTTCGCGGCCGTTTCCACCACGTCACCTTCGCGCTCGACAGCCGCGAGGCCATCTTGCAGGCCGCCGACATCTTTCTCGAGAACGGCGTCCACATCGAGACCGGGCCGCACAAGCACGCGGTCCAGCAGACCTTCTTCCTCTACGTGTACGAGCCCGGCGGCAACCGGGTCGAGGTCGCCAACGCCGGTGCCCGCCTCATTCTCGCCCCGGACTGGAAGCCGATCATCTGGACCGAAGCGGAGCGCAAGAAGGGCCAGGCCTGGGGTCTGAAGACGACCGAGAGCTTCCACACCCACGGCAGCCCACCCCTCCCCGGCCAGCACGCGGACGATGAGGACGACCTGCCGGAAAAGGGAATCGCCTCGTGATCATTGACTGCCACGGCCACTACACGACAGCCCCGACTGCGCACGACGAGTGGCGCAAAGTGCAGATCGCCGGGTTCAAGGCGGGTGGCGACGTGGACCCGCCCTATCCGGCCATCACCGACGACGAGATCCGGGAGTCGATCGAAAACAACCAGCTCCGCCTGCTGCGCGAGCGCGGCGCCGACGTGACCATCTTCAGCCCGCGCGCCTCCGCCATGGCCCATCATGTCGGCGACGAGCGGGTCAGCCGTGCCTGGACGAGCCACTGCAACGACCTGATCAAGCGCGTGGCCGATCTATTCCCGGAGACCTTCATCGGCGTCTGCCAGCTGCCGCAATCGCCGGGCGTGTCGATCACCAACTCGATCGCCGAACTGGAGCGCTGTGTCACCGAACTCGGCTTCGCCGGCTGCAACCTCAACCCCGACCCGTCCGGCGGCCATTGGAGCGGCCCGCCGCTGACCGACCGGGCCTGGTATCCGTTCTTCGAGAAGCTGGTCGAGCTCGACGTGCCGGCGATGATCCATGTCTCCGGCTCGTGTAACCACAACTTCCACGCGACCGGCGCCCACTACATCAACGCCGACACGACCGCCTTCATGCAGTTCCTCGAGGGCGACCTGTTCCATGACTTCCCAACCCTGCGCTTCATCATCCCGCACGGCGGCGGTGCGGTCCCCTATCACTGGGGCCGCTACCGAGGCCTGGCGGATATGCTCAAGCGCCCGCCGCTCGCCGAGCACGTGATGCGCAACGTGTTCTTCGACACCTGCGTCTACCACCAGCCCGGCATCGACCTGCTGTTCCGGGTGATCAGCATCGACAACATTCTTTTCGGCTCGGAGATGGTCGGTGCGGTGCGCGGGATCGACCCGGAAACCGGCCACTATTTCGATGACACCAAGCGCTACGTCGACGCGCTGCCGATCTCGGCGGAGGACAAGCGGCAGGTGTTCGAGCTTAACGCGCGCCGGGTCTATCCGCGGCTCGACGCGATCCTGAAGGCGCAGGGGAGATAACAGGATGAGCACCGTCTACACCGACCCGCCGCGCACCGATGCGCAGACCGCCGCCGGCTTCGCCGAGATCGGCGTCGCCACCGTGCACGAGGCGCAGGGCCGCACCGGGCTGATGCTGCCGTACATGCGCCCGATCTACCCCGGCGCCCGCGCCGTCGGCACTGCCGTCACGGTGAGCCTCGCGCCTTGCGACAACTGGATGCTGCACGTCGCGGTCGAGCAGTGCCGCGAAGGCGACATCGTCGTCGCCGCTCCGACCTCGTTCAGCGACGCCGGATATTTCGGGGAGCTCTTGGCCAGTTCGGTGGCCTCTCGGGGCGTGCGCGGCCTGGTGCTCGAGGCCGGCTGCCGCGACGTCGCCGAGCTGACAAAGATGCGCTTCCCGGTCTGGTCGCGCGCCATCTCCGCCCAGGGAACGGTCAAGGAGACGCTCGGCTCGGTGAACATCCCGGTGGTCTGCGCCGGGCAGCTTGTCTATCCGGGCGATCTGATCGTCGCCGATGACGACGGTGTGGTGGTGGTCCGCCGGCTGGAGGCGGAGGACGTGCTGCGCAAGAGCAAGGCGCGCGAGGAGAAGGAGGCCGGCACTCGCAAGCGGCTGCAGGCGGGCGAACTCGGGCTGGACATCTACGAAATGCGGGAGACTTTGGCCAAGAAGGGGCTGGTATACCGGCGCAGTTAGGCGAGCGCTGCCGGCCGCCCGGGATCGTAGGCGTCGAGCGGCAGCTCGGGCGTCCTTCCGAGGATGGCCTGGGCGAGAAGTGCGCCGGCATACGGTCCCATGGTGAGGCCGCTCGGGCCGAGGCCGTTGCCGATCCACAACTCGTCCACACCTGGCGCCCGCCCCAGCATCGGGCGCTCGTCGGCCGACATCGGCCGAAAGCCGATGCGGATTTCTTCCAGCGTCCAGCTCGCCAGACCCGGCGCGCTGTGCAGCCCCGCATTCAGCACTCCGGCCACGCCCGCGGCCGTCAGCCTGTAGTCGAAGCCGGAGCCGAACTCCCGGCTTGCGCCCACGACCACGCGCGAATCGTCGAAGGCGAGCAGGTAGTAGCCGCTCAGCGGCTGCAGGGTCGGCCAGTGCGACGTGTCGGTGCCGGGTTGCCGCAGGTGGACGATCTGCCCGCGCTGCGGCGCCACCGCTTGGCGTATCCCGGCGGATGCGAGCATCGCCGGCGACCAAGCCCCGGCCGCGACGACCACCGCATCGACGCCGATCGGCTCGCCGTCCACGCGCACGCCGACGACGCGGCTCCCCTGCATCAGCAACTCGGCCGAGCCTTGAACAATCCGCGCCCTGCGCTTGGCCGCCGCCCGGCCCATCGCCGCACTGATCAGCCTGCCATTGACGCGCGCGCCACCGGACAGAAACAGTCCGGCCAGATCCGGCCGCAGCGGCGGGAACAGCAAACGCGCCTGCGCCGGCGTCAGCCGCTCGACCGTGCCGGCCTCGGAGGTCGTGCCGACCCGGGCACGCACCCTGGCCTCGGCGGCGTCGAGCTCAGCCGGGTCATCGGGCACGACCAGGCCGCCCACTTGCCGATAGCCAAACTCGGTCTCGCCATCCTCGGCCAGTTGCGCGACCAGTCCCGGATAGAACCGCGCGCCGTCGGCGAGCAGGGCGTAGCTTGCTTGGTCCTCGACCCGGCCGCCCCACGGGCAGACGATCCCTGCCCCCGCCGCCGTCGCACGTCCTTCATCGGCGCGATCGATCAGCACGGTCTCCACACCCGCCCGCGCAAGATGATAGGCGGTGCTGGTGCCGATGATCCCGGCGCCGACGACGGCAACGCGCATCAGAATTGCACCGTGGCTGGAAGTCGCCTCGTTTGATAGGTCAGTGTTCGGCGCAGCACTCGAAACCTTTCGCGGGCTATCGCAAAAGACTATGCCGAAATTGATGGAAGTCCATCCGGCCGTCAGCTTGTAGAGTGCTCGAGCGCGCGGGCGGACAATAGGAGGTCGCGAGCGATAGCGGCCGGGTCGGGAAACGCGTAGACCGTCTCGATCGGGCCGCCATCCATGGTGGCGGGGACGATCGTCGAGGGCCGGAGATGCAGCATCCGCGCGCCGGTGAGCCGGTTGATGAGGACCTGGTTTTCATTGTCCTTGAACTCGATGGCGATCAGCCGCGCGCAGGGCGGGGCGAAGAGCGCGGTGTGGAAGGCGGAGCCCGCCGTGCCCATGACGACGCGGTTGCTGCCGAACAGCCTGATCTGCTCCGTCAGCGGCAACCGCTCAGGCTCGATGATCTCCACGCCGAGCCCTGCCAGCGCCGCACAAACCGCCGCCTCGTTGGCGACGGATTTCACCCCCCAAGTCAGCCCGGTCCGCGTCAGATAGGCAGGCGGGCGCGGTGTCTGGTCCCGCTCGGCGGCGAGGCGCGCGCCGATCCGCAGGCAAGTCCGCGCGAAGGCGAGGTGCCCGAAATGCGCCTCTTCGAAGGCGGGCGCGACGACGGTCAGCCGGGCGATCCGCGTCGGGCGCGTGAACCGCCGGAACTGACCAGGATCGAGCCCCAGCCCGGCTAAGCAGGCGCCGACATAGGGCGTGTGCGGCAGGATCTCGAGCGGCGCATGGCTGAACCAGACAAAGCGCGCATTCGCGCCAAATTGCGGCCAGAGACGAGACAGGCTGGCGAGCAGGAAGTGCCCGTAATGCAGGATCAACGGGCCCGCATGGACATAGTGCTCGTCCGGCGCATCCTCGATCGCGGCCGCCGGCACGCAAACCGTCTCGCTCTGGCCGACCAGCCGGCGCTGCTGACCTCGGCAATAGGCGGCGGCCCGGATGAGTCGCCCGTCCCGGTCATAGAGCCCCCAGCCGGGATCGCGATCCACCTCCCAGCCGGCGAATGGGACGTAGAGCGCCTCCCGATGCTCCTCGATCACCGGGTCAGCATCGATGGTGCGGAGGAACGGAAACTCGGGGTCGAACGCTTCCAGCGCGCTAATGGTCAAAGTGCAGGTCCACCAAGCACAGTTCGTCGCGCTGGACCGCCCGGGCGCTGTCCGTCTGCCGGCGGATCAGGAAACCGCTGAGGCGGACCATGCCATCCTCGGCCTCGGCGATCTCGTCTAGGCTGGGTCGCGAGGCCGGGAACGACAGCAGCGTCCCGCGATAAGTCACGCGAAGGTCCACCCGGAACTCGTTGAAGCGTGCCTCGACGCGGATACGGCCCTGCGCTTGGCAGTTGCGGACCAGGCAGTCCATCAGTTCGCAAAGCGCGTACCCGGCGCGGCTAATCACCTCGGCCCGCGCGCCCCAGACGGCGCCGCGCGCATCCATGAACGCCTGAACCGCCTCCAGGTCGAGTTCATCGACCTCGACCTCGAGCACGCTGCCGCTGCGCATCCGTGGCCGGAAAACCAGGTTCAGGATCAGCGCGACCGCGGTGCCCAGCAGCAACGGCGAGACCAAGACCGATTGCAGTGCTACCGGCAGCCTGGCTGCGCTCGTCCCAAAGCTCTGCGCCCCCTGCGCGGCCACGACGGCAAGTCCGACCACGAGCATCCGGCGGCTGTCCAGCAGGCGGGAGGCCATGACCTCCACGCCGCTGGTGATGACGAAGCAGGAGGTGAACAAAAAGATCGCGCCGGCGACCGAGTCCGGGATCGCCGCGAACACGCTGGTTGCCGCCGGGCTCGACGCAAGGAGCGCCATCAGCCCGGCCACCGCGTAGGCCACGCGCCGGCTGGTCACCCCCGTTGCCGCTGCTAGGCCCGTTCCGGTCGCGCTCACGTTGAAGGCGCAGGTGCCGATGAGCCCGGACAGCGCCGTGATCAGCCCGTCCGCCAGCACGCCGCGGTTGATGCTGGCGAGGTCGGGCCGGATGTATGACGCATCATTCGTCCGCTGGCATGCGGTGATGACCGCGATCGCCTTGATGAAGCAGATCAGCGCCGCGAGCAGGAACGGCACCACCAGCGTCGGCGCAAAGGCGAACCCGGGATGGCTGAGATGCGGCAACGCGAACAGCGGAGCGGGATTGGCAACGAACAGCGCGGCCGGCAGCAGCCCGGTCGCCAGTGCCGCGAGATAGCCGGCAATCAACCCGATGAGCACGCAGGACATGCGCAACAGGCCCGATGTCGCGACATTCAGGACGACGATCAGGACCAGCGTGAATGCGCCGACGGCGAAATGGGCGGGCGGCACCGGTCCATCCAGCCCGAACCCGAGCAGGTCGCGCACGCCGAGCACACCGGCGCCGAGGCCGACCAGGAAGGTCGAAGTACCGGCAACCTCGGGCGGGAGATACGGGCGGAGACGGCGAACGAGCGGCGAAAGAACGACCTGGACCAGTCCGCTGAACAGCGTCATCCCAAACATCACCGGCAAGCCGCCCACCGCGAATGCCTCTGCGTAAGGGCCGACGAACAGCCCGTTGAACGCGCTCGGCGCGAGGTAGCCGCTGCCGATGGGCCCGCGCGGCAATGCCTGCAGGATCGCCGCTGCGGCGAGCCCCATGAACGAGACGGCGATTATGCCGGCGATGGCGCTGGGCGGCACATGCGCCTGGTGGAAGATCGCGACCGGCACGAGGACGCTCGTCGCCAGATTGCCGACCTGCTGGCTCGCGCTGAGCAACAACGCCGTAAGCGGCGGGGCGTCATCGACACCGTAAAGAATGTCGGGGGGCTTCTTCGGCTTGCGGATCGCCTCACGCGCGCGAAACAGCTTCAAACCGCGAAACCCATGGTCAGCCGATTTTGCCCTTGCAGGTATTCGTAGTGCAAAAAATCCGAGTAGCGGCGCATCAGGATGAGGCCATTACCCCCGAGCGGGTCCGAATGCAGGTTCGCGGCCGCAGGGCGCCCGGTTTGCTGGGTGGGATCGAAGGGCGGCGCTGTATCGACGATGCGGACGAGGATCCCGGGCGGCTCTGGCCCGAGGGCGATCTCGATCGCGCCTGGCGTTGCCGTGCCATAGGCGTGCAAGATGACGTTCATCACCGCCTCTTCGATGCACAGGCGCACGGCATGCGCTCGTTTGTCCGGCACGGACAAGCCGATGAGCTGGTCGTCCAGCCAGGCATGCAGCCGCCTGGTCTCAGCCAAGGTGCTGGCGATCTCGAGCACAGAAAGTTGCAGCTTGGCTGGGCCGGCCATGACAGCGCCTATAGGGAATGGCAGAGTGGCGCACGAGCGTCCAGCATGGGAGCCCTTTGTTGACCGCCGATCATGAGTCGGACCAGACGATTGTCCAACGGGGCCAGCCAATCGCACGGGCGCCCATCGTACATGCCGTGCTGGTGCGCGAGCTCGAGGGGCCGCCGCGCCGGATCACGCTGGGCGAGACCAAGCTGCAGGTCGGCCGCGCACCGGCGAATGATATCGTCTTGGCATCTCCGGAAGTCTCCCGCCAACATTGCCAGATCGAACTCGCCGGCAACGCAGCGACGCTCACCGACCTCAACTCCACCAATGGCGTATATGTCGACGGTCATCGCGTCGAGGGTGCGGCGCAGCTGCACCGCGGCGCGGTGGTCGCCCTCGGCCCGTTTACCCTGACCTACGTATGTGGCTTGGCCGATGAGCTGGCGACGGCAGAAGACGAGGCGCGCGAGGAAGCGCGCGCGGTCAGCTACATCCAAGCGCTGCTGCCGGCGCCGCTGCGCGATGGGCCGGTGCTGGCCGAGTGGCGCTTCGTCCCGTCGGCACGGCTCGGCGGCGATGCGTTCGGCTATCGCTGGCTGGACGAGGGCCGGTTTGCCGCATTCCTGCTCGACGTTTGTGGCCATGGGATCGGATCGGCATTGCTGGCGGTGTCGGCGGCGAACATGCTGCGCGCCTCCGTCCTTGGCGCCGATCCGGGCGACCCGGTGGCGGTCCTGCACGCCGCCAATACCGCCTTCCAGATGGACCATCATAACGACTTGTTCTTTTCGCTCTGGTATGGCGTCTACGACCGCTACTCGCGTCGGCTGCGGTTCGCGTCGGCCGGGCATCACCCGGCTTATCTGAGCGACGGCCCTGCCTTGGCGGCTTTGGGGACTCGCGCTCCGTGCATCGGGATGGCGCCGGCCGTCCAGTTCACCATGGCCGAGGCCGTGGCCCCGGTCGGCAGCCGGCTCTATTTGTTCAGCGACGGCGCATTCGAGCTGAGCCGGGTGGACGGCAGGCTCGGGACGATCGAGGACCTGATCGCCTTGATTGCGGAACCCGGAAACGAGCAGACCGAGCCAGACCGGCTGTTCGACGCGATCCGCCAAGCGACGGGGAGACGGCCGCTGGAAGACGATGTATCTCTGGTCGCCATCGAGTTTCGCTAGCGGTCCGCTCCTGACGCTTCCACCAAAAAAGGAACGAAGCATGAGCAGTTTCGAGGCATTCGATATGGACGGCCTGATCCGGCTCGAATTCGACGGCCGGCTCGACTCCGCCGGGGTGGAAAGCATCGAGCAGAAACTGATCGAGAGCGTCGGCCAGGGCGACAGGGACGTGCTGATCGACTTGCATCGCGTGGGTTTCGTGGGCTCACTCGGTATCCGCATGCTGGTCTCGGCAGCGCGCAGGATCGATCGCGCGGGGCGAGCGATGATGTTGACCGGCGTGCAGGCGCAGGTGATGGAGGTGTTCGACACGGTGGCGCTCGGCGACCTTATTCCAATCGTCGCCAGCGCGGACGAAGCACGGGATAAACTGGGAGCTTAAAGCCGGGAGGACGAATGTACGAGGGAATCGGCCATGTGGCGGTGCTCGGCACCGGCACCATCGGAGCAAGCTGGGCGGCGTTCTTCCTGTCGCGCGGGCTTTCAGTGTCC
This sequence comes from Acetobacteraceae bacterium, assembly GCA_965276815.1. GTDB lineage: Bacteria > Pseudomonadota > Alphaproteobacteria > Acetobacterales > Acetobacteraceae > JAVVHH01. The sequence goes on from CBDIBE010000011.1 coordinate 248,174, forward strand.
GCCAGCGACCCGGCGCCGCACGCCGAGGCTTTCCTGCGCCGCTTCGTCGAGAACGCCTGGCCGGCACTCGAGGCTCTCGGCTTGCGCGACGCCGCCGACTCCTCCCGGCTCAGCTTCCATGCCGATCCGGTCGCCGCCGTTGACGGCGCCGGCTTCGTGCAGGAAAACGCGCCGGAGCGGCTGGAGGTCAAGCAGGAGCTGTTCGCGCGCATCGGCGGCGCGCTGAGCCCCGAAGCGCTGATCGCCAGCAGCAGCTCCAGCCTACTCCCTAGTCACATGCAGTTGCGTTGCCCGCATCCGGAGCGTCTGGTGCTCGGCCATCCGTTCAATCCGCCACATCTGATCCCGCTCGTCGAGGTGTGCGGCGGCGAGCAGACGTCGGCGGAGTCGGTGGACCGGGCGATGCGGTTCTATGCGGCGCTCGGCAAGCGCCCGATCCGGCTGAACAAGGAAATGCCAGGCCACGTCAGCAACCGCCTGCAGGCGGCGATCTGGCGGGAAGCGGCCTATCTGGTGGAGCAAGGGGTGGTGAACGTCGCCGATGTCGACGCAGCGGTGGCGCAGGGGCCCGGGATACGCTGGGCGCTGATGGGGCCGCTGCTCACCTATCACCTGGCCGGCGGCGCCGGCGGCCTGCGCTACCTGCTGGACCATATCGGCGTGGCACATCTCTGGCCGCAACTCGGGACGCCGGCCATGACGCCAGAATTCGAGCAGCAATTGATCGACGGCGTCAACGAAGAGTCGGGCGGGCGCAAGATCGAACAACTGGCGCAGGCCAGGGACAAGAAATTGGTCGCGATCTTGCAGCAACTCGCGCAGTAGATCGGGGTGCTATCTCCTTGATCTATCTAAAGTAAGCACGACCTCAAGGAGATCATGGCCTATCCTTCCACCGGATCTATGAGCACCCTTCCCTTCGCGTCAGCGATGGCGCGCCCGCTCAAGCAGGCGATCGCCGGCGAGGTCGTGGCGCTGTTCAACGACCGCTCGCGCGGCGAGCGGCCGGTCGCCCGACGGCCGGACGGGCTGTTCGGCCCGCGCTCGGTCGCCTGGCGCGTGCATGGCGACGTGACCTCGATGATGGTCGGCGGCGTCGCCGGCCTGCTGCTGCAGATGCTGCACCCGGCGGTGCTGGCCGGCGTGTGGGACCATTCCAAGTTCCGCGACGACATGAGCGGCCGGCTGCGGCGCACCGCGCGCTTCATCGCGCTGACCACCTATGGCGGACGTGAGGAGGCCGAGGCGGCGATCGCCCGGGTGCGCACCATCCATGCCTATGTCCGCGGCACGCTCCAGGACGGCACGCCCTACATCGCCAACGATCCCGGCCTCCTAGCCTGGGTCCACGTGACGGAAACGACGACCTTCCTGGATGCCTGGGTCCGCTATGCCGAGCCACGGATGAGTTCGGCCGATCAGGACCGCTATTTCGCCGAGATGGTGCGGATCGGCACCGCGCTGGGCGCCGACCCCGTGCCGCGCAGCCGGGCCGAAGCCCGCGACCTGATCCGCACCATGCGGCCAAAACTGTCCTGCGACGAGCGCACCCGCATCGTCGCCCGGCTGGTGCTGAACCAGAAGGCTGCAAGCCCGGCGACGCAACCGCTGCAGACTTTGACGCTGCAGGCGGGCGTGGACCTGCTCCCGCAATGGGCGCGGCAGATGCACGGTCTGCCGCTGCCCACGGTCAGCCGCCCGGTCATCCGCGCCGGTACCCTGGCGATTGCCCGCACATTACGCTGGGCCTTTGCGTAAAATATACTTTTCGGCTTGCTTAACACTGGAAATGTCATAGGTTCCGCTCGCCGGCATGGACCGGAGCGAGGAAACGTTGGATCCGATCGTTGCGATGCATGGCATCGTCAAGGTCTTTGGCGGCACGCGTGCCGTCGACGGCGTGGACTTCGCCGTTCGCGGCGGCGAGGTGCATGCGCTGCTCGGCGGCAATGGCGCCGGTAAATCGACCCTGATCAAGTGTCTGGCCGGCGTGCATCGGCCCGACGCCGGGCAAATTCTGGTCCATGGCGATACCGTCGACCCGCAAGTCCAGCGCTTGCCGATCGCCTTCATCCACCAGGACCTCGCCCTCGTGCCTTGGATGTCGGTGGCGGAGAATGTCGCACTGGGCGCCGGGTTCTCCCGCCGGCGCGGGCTGATCCATTGGGACAGCGTGCGCGCAAAGGCCAGGGCCGCACTGGAGTTGCTGGACGCGCGGATCGACCCCGAAACCCGCATCGCCGATCTCAGCCAGGCGGACAAAAGCATCGTCGCGATCGCCCGGGCGCTCGCGGCGGAGGCGGAGGTCATCGTGCTCGACGAACCGACCGCGAGCCTGCCGGAGGCGGAGGTGTCGCGGCTGTTCGCGGCGCTGGCGCGGTTGCGCGCGGCGGGGCGCGGGATGGTCTATGTCAGCCATCGTCTGGACGAGATTTTCCGCATTTCCGACCGGGTCACCGTGATGCGCGATGGGCGCGTGGTGGCGACGCGGCCGACGGCGCAGACCACGCCGGAACTCCTCGTCGAATGGATCGTCGGCCGCGCCGTGCACCTCGCCGCGACCCGGCCGCAGCGCGGCGCCGGCGCTATCCTTTCGCTCGAGGGGCCGGCCGATATCCGTTTGGCGCCGGGCGAGATCCTTGGACTGGCCGGCCTACGCGGCGCCGGGCACGAGGAATTGGGGCGGGCCGTCGCCGGCATCCTGCCGCAGCGCGGGCTGACCGTCCGGCTCGAGGGCGCCGCGCTCGACTTGCGCACGCCAGCCGATGCCGTGCGTGCCGGGATCGCCTTCGTCTCGAGCCGGCGGCAGGACGAAAGCCTGGCCTTGCCGCTCGCCATCCGCGAGAACCTGTTCATCAACCCGGCGATCGAGGGGCGCGGCGCCTTCTCACCCCTGAGCCGCGCCACAGAAGCCGAGATGGCGCTGACCCGGCTGAGCGCAGTCGGCGCCCGGCCGCTGCTCACCGAGCCGGCGATCCACACCTTCTCCGGCGGCAACCAGCAGAAAGTGGTGCTCGCCCGCTGGCTCGGCGGCCGGATGCGGGTGCTGGTCATGGAGGAGCCGACCATGGGCGTCGATGTCGGCGCCAAGGCGGATATTTACGGGTTGCTGGACCGGCACGCCCGCGACGGCGGCGGCGTCATCGTGGTCTCGACCGATCTCGAAGAGGTGGCAACGGTGTGCCATCGGGCGCTGATCTTCGATCGCGGCCGGGTCAGCGACGAATTGGCCGGCCCCGCCCTGACCGTGCCGAACCTGGTCGCCCGCGTCGGCGGCGCGAAGGAGCAAGTCTATGCATAGGTTGACCCGGCTGCTCGCCAACCAGGCGCTCCTGCTGCTCACCGTCGCGCTGATCGCGCTGTTTTCTGCGCTGCTGCCCAATACGTTCCCGACGATGCTGACTGCGCAGAGCATCCTGTCGGACAAGAGCATCATCGCCTTCCTGGCGCTGGCCGAGATGATCGTGATCAGCGCCAACCAGTTCGATCTCTCGGTCGGCTTCATGGTCAGCCTGCTGCACTGTCTGACGGTGGGGCTGATGGTCAATAATGGCTGGCCCTGGCCGGTGGTGTGCGGGTTGGTGCTGCTGCTGGGCCTGGCGATCGGCGGGCTGAACGGGGCCCTGGTCCGGTTCGCCAAGATCGACAGCTTTATCGCCACGCTCGGCGTCGGCACGGTCGCCTACGGGCTGGCCGGCTGGTACACCGGCGGCGAGCAGATCATCGGTGACCTGCCGGGCGGCTTTACCGCGCTGGACCGGACGCACCTGCTCGGAATCCCGCTCTCGGCGCTCCTGCTGCTCGTGTTGGCGAGCGTGCTGTGGGCGGTGTTCGAGTATCTGCCGCTTGGCCGCTATCTCTACGTGATCGGCGCCAATGAGCGTACCGCCGAGCTGACCGGGATCCGCGTCAACCGGATGGTGATCGGCGCCTTCATGGCCTCCGGCTGCATCGCCGCCTTCGCCAGCTTGGTGCTCGCGGCGCGCATCCAGGTCGGGCAGAGCAATGTGGGCCAAGAATTCCTGCTGCCGGCCTTCGTGGGCGCGCTGCTCGGTGCCACCACGGTGCGGCCGGGCCGGGTGAACGTGTGGGGCACGGTGATCGCGGTGCTGATCCTCGCCGTCGGTATCTCCGGGATCGAGCAATTGGGCGGCGCCTTTTATATCGAGCCGCTGTTCAACGGCGCGACCTTGGTGATTGCGGTCGGGATGGCCGGCTGGGCGGCGCGGCGGCGCATGCGGGCGCGCGCGGTCTTGGCCGAAATGCCTTCGCCGGCGCCGGCGACTAACAGCAAACCCGCAAATACAGCGGCATAACAGGGGAAACGAACATGCGTAGACGATTGGCTCTTGCCTTGCTGGCCTGTGTGATCGGGCCCGGCCTCGCCCGCGCCCAGGACGTGGTGGCGGAAGCGCGCGCCCGCATCGCGCAAGCGGTGGCGCCCGCCAATGTCTGGGACGGGCCGACCACCGGGCCGAAGGCGCAGCGGGGCAAGACGGTGATCTACATCTCCGCCGACCAGCGCAATGGCGGCGCGCTCGGCGTCGGCGCCGGGGCGCAGGAGGCGGCCGCGGCGATCGGCTGGAACTTCAAGATCATCGACGGCCAGGGCTCCGTGCCGCAGCAAACCGCAGCCATCGGCCAGGCGATCGCGCTGCGGCCGGATGGCATCATCCTCGGTACGATCGACGCCGCCGGGCAGCGCACGACGATCGACCGAGCCATCCAGCTCGGGATCAAGGTCGTCGGCTGGCACTCGAGCCCGAAGCCCGGGCCAATGGAAAACCCGCAGCTCTTCGCCAACATCACCACCCCGCCCGAGGACATTGCGATCACCGCCGCCGATTACGCCATCGCGCAGTCGAACGGCACGGCGCAGGCCGCGGTCATGCGCAACAGCGAGACGCTGATCGGCCGGACGAAGGGTGACCTGATCCGTAAGCAGATCGAGTCCTGCAAGGGCTGCGCCGTGCTGTCCTTCGACGTGATCCCGATCGTCGAGACCTCGACCCGCGTCACCCCGCTCACCGCGAGCCTGATGGAGCGATTCCAGGGCAAGCTGACTTGGATGCTGGCGATCAACGATCTGTATTTTGATTTCGCGCTTCCGGCCCTGCGTGCGGCAGGCGCGCCGCCCTCCGGGCCGCCGCGGCTCGTGTCGGCTGGCGACGGCAGCGTTTCTGCCTATGGACGCATCCGCGACGGCAACTACCAGGTCGCGACCGTGCCCGAGCCGCTGAACCTGCAGGGCTGGATGGCGATCGACGAGCTGAACCGGGCGATCGCGGGCGAGAAGTGGAGCGGCTACGTGACCAAGGTGCACCTCGTCACCAAGGACAATGTCGACAAGGATGGCGGCGCCAACAATCACTTCGACCCGGATAATGGTTATCGCGACCATTACCGGGCGATCTGGGGCAAGTAAGCGTGCGGCCGCCGCTCTCGGCGACTTCCAACTTCACCCTGCTCGGTCATAGCGACCAGGGCGGACGGCCGGACGGCGTGCAGGCGATGCTGCACGAGGGCGGCGGGCGGCGGCACCTCTATGTCGGCCACATGTTCGCCGACGGCATCACGGTTTTGAACGTGCGCGACCCGCGCGCGCCTAGTCCAGTCGCCTTCCTGGCGTGCCCGCCGAACACGCGGGCGCATCACATCCAGGTCGCGGACGGCCTGCTGCTGGCGACCAATTCGGCCAACATCTGGGCGATGCAGCGTTATCAGAGCCAGGCGGACTATTTCACCAGCCCGCTCGCCGACAGCTTCAGCCGGCGGGAGCGCGAGTTCACCGCCGGGCTGCGCGTCTTCGACCTCGCCGATCCGCAATCCCCGCGCGAGATCGGCTTCTGCCCGGTCGAAGGCGTTGGGCTGCACCGGATCTGGTGGACTGGCGGCCGCTACGCCTACGCATCCTGCCATCTCGACGGCTACACCGACCACATCCTGGCGGTGTTCGACCTCGCCGATCCGGCGCGGCCCGCGCTGGTCAATCGCTGGGCGCTCCCCGGGATGCATCGCGGCGCGGGCGAGCCGCCGGCTTGGCCCCAAGGCAAGCGCTGGGCGCTGCACCACATGATCGTGGCCGGCGAGACCGGCTACGGGGCCTGGCGCGACGGCGGTTTCACCGTGCACGACCTGTCGGACCCGGCGCGCCCGACTTTGCGCGCGCACCGTCTGCTCTCGCCGCCCTTCGCCGGCGGCAGCCATACGCCGCTGCCGCTGCCTTCGCGCGGCCTGGCGCTCCTGGCGGACGAGGCGACCAGCAATAATTGCGAGAAAGGCCTCGCCCATACCTGGGTGATCGACGTGCGGGCGCCGGACAACCCGGTTCCGTTCGCCACGCTGCCGCAACCCGGCGAGGCGGATTACTGCACCGTCGGCGGAAAGTTCGGGCCGCATAACCTGCACGAAAACCGGCCGGGCACGTTTCAGAGTGAGACGCTGATCTTCGCCACCTGGCACAATGCGGGGGTGCGCGCCTTCGACCTCGGCGACCCGTTCCGGCCGCGCGATGTCGGCCATCTCGTCCCAGCCGCCCCGGAGCGTGTCGTCGACATCAGGCCCGGCGCCGTCGCGGCGACACAGAGCTGCGACGCGCTGGTGGACCGGGACGGCCTGGTTTTCGTGACCGACACGAATGCCGGGCTGAGCATCCTGCGCTTCGAAGGCGCCTGATGCTGGCGGGCGCGGACGAGCACGCGACGCGCTCCGGCGCGGTGTATGCTCGCCTGCGCCAGGACATCATCCAGGGCCGGCTCGAGCCTGGCGAGAAGTTGCGCATCGAGCAGGTCAGCGAGCGCTATGGCGTGACCAGCACGCCGGTGCGCGAGGCGCTGAACCAGCTCGCCATGGAAGGCTTCGTGCTGCGCCGCGAGCAACGCGGCTTCACGGTCGCCGAAACCAGCCTCGATGAGATGCGCGAGCTGGTCTGGACCCGGTGCGAGATCGAAGGACTGGCGCTGCGGGCCGCGCTGCGGCAGCGCTCGCAGGCCTGGGAGGAAGAATTGCTGCTCGCCTGGCATCGGCTGGCGCGGACGAATCGCTCGGTCGAGCCGAACACGTTCCGCGACAATCCGGCCTGGGAGACGGCGCACCGCACGTTCCACATGACGCTCATCGCGCCCTGCCCGTCCCACTTCCTGCGCGAGTTCTGCGGGCGGCTGGCCGATCACGCGATACGCTACCGGCTCTCGGCGATGCACGCGATCTATCCGCGGCGCGACGTCGAGGCCGAGCACCGGACGATCCTCGACGCGGTGCTGGCCGGCCAGGATGAGCAGGCCGTCACGCTGCTGGCGGAGCACTACCAGCGTACCGCGGCGATCCTGCTCAGCCCATAGCGCGCGTGCTGCCGCGCTCGACGACAACGAACGGAACGGTGATTTCGGGCTCGGCGGCAAGGCCGGCGAGCCGCGCGACGATGTTTTGGCCGGCAAGCAGGCCGATCTCGTAGGCGGGCACGTGCACGGTGGTGAGCGGCGGGTCGACGAGGCGGGCGATCTCGAGGTCATGGTAGCCGGCGATGCCAATCTGCTCGGGAACCGAAAGGCCGAGACGCCGCGCCTCCAGCAAGGCGCCCACGGCATAGATATCGCTGCTGAAGAACACCGCATCCGGGCGCGGCGACGCCTCAAGTAGACTGCGCAACATGAGCCCGCCCTCTTCCAGCCTTGGGGCCGTCGGCTTGCCAAAGCTGCGGATCGGCAGCACCTCGTAGCCCAGCTCCGTCAGCGCGCGCCGATAGCCCTGCTCATGTGGCCGGGCGCGGTCGTCGACCCGGGTCGGGCCGGCGACGAAGGCGATATGGCGGTAGCCGCAGGCGGCGAGCCGGGTCGTCATCGCATGCGCGGCGGCCTCGTTGGAGAAGCCGACAACCATGTCGATGGGCCGCTTGGTCAGCTCCCAGGTTTCGACGATCGGCAGGCCCGCGCGCGACAGGCGGTCGGCGCTGCGGCGCGAATGGGTGGTCCCAGTCAGCAGGAAGGCCTCGGGCCGCCGGCCGAGGAAGGTCTCGACCAGCGTGTCTTCCTCACCCGGCAAGTATCCGGTCGCGCCCAGGACGAGGTGATACGCGTCGCGGCGCAGCGCGTCGGTCAGTCCGGTGACCATGTCGGCGAAGATCTGATGCTGCAGCGACGGGATCAGGGCGGCGACGATCTTGGAGGAGCGCTTGGCCGAGAGGGCGCCGGCGAGGCTGTTGGGAACGTAGCCGAGCTCCTTGAGCGCGGCGCGCACGCGCTGCAGCGTCTCCGGCGCAAGCTTGGAGGGATCGCGCAGCGCGCGCGACACGGTCATCGGCGTCACCCCGGCGAGCCGGCCGACGTCCAACATGCTGGGATAGCGAGGGCGTTCGCGGGCGGCGGTCATGCTTCCGGCATCGCCCTCCGAGGCTGCAGCGACATGTTATCTATAACATTTGTGGCTTGTCAAAGCGGCGGCGAAATCCGGCTTTCGGCAAATGCCATTGGCGTGGAACGGAGCTTCGAGTACAGGAACCATAAGCGCTGGGAGCGTCTGGGCCCGGGGCAGTCGATAACAGGAGGGGGATGCCATGAACAGATTTTTGCCAAGGCGGACGGTGCTCGGGGCCGGCATGGCGGCGGCTGGCGCAGCTGCGCTTGGCGGCCGGGCCTTTGCGCAGGCCGCCAAGCCGAAATCGCCGCTGGCGATCAACATTGTGGATGTCGCCGGCAACTTAGCGCTGACTCAGAAGGCCTTCGAGAACTACCGCCAGGCCAAGCCGGACATGGTCTCGCGCATGACTTTCACCAAAGCGACAGCCCCGGAACTGCCGTCGAAGCTTTTGGCGGAGCAACAGGCCCAGCGGCTGGATATCGACCTCGTGCTGACCGGGACGGACGCGCTCGCGGCCGGGATCGAGCAGAAGATCTGGGCCACAATGGTACCGGCGCACAATGCCGATCTGCCGGACTTGCAGAAGATCCTGCTTCCGGGCGCCGAGAAGATGCAGGGCCTCGCGCAAGGCCGAGGCGTCATCGTCTCCTATTGTCCCGGCGGGCCGTTGCTTGAATACATGCCGGACCAGGTCAAAACGCCGCCGGGTTCCGCGGACGAGCTGCTGGCGTTCACCAAGGCCAAACCGGGCCGATTCATGTATGCCCGCCCCGCCAACTCCGGCCCCGGCCGCGCTTTTCTGATGGGCCTGCCCTACATACTGGGCGACAGTAATCCGAAAGATCCGGTCAAGGGTTGGGACAAGACCTGGGCCTACCTCAAGGAGCTGGGTAACGGCATCGAATACTATCCGACCGGAACGGCTGCCGTGATGAAAGAGCTGGGCGACGGGACCATCGACATGATCGCCACCATGACCGGGTGGGACATCAACCCGCGGGCGTTGGGGATCGTGCCGAAAGAGGCCAAGATCGCCACGATGAAGGGGTTCCACTTCATCGCCGACGCGCACTACATGTGCGTGCCCGCCGGGCTCGACGCTGAGCGGATGGGCGTGCTGTTGGATTTGATGTCCTACATGCTCCAGCCGCCGCAGCAGGCGATCACTTATGACGAAGGGTATTTCTACCCGGGTCCGGCCGTGCAAGGCGTCACCCTGTCCATGGCGCCGAAGGCCAGCCAGGAGGTGATCGCCACTTTCGGACGGCCCGAATACGAGAAGATGCTCGCCGATACGCCGATCGACCTGCCGCTGGACGCGGGCCCGATGGTGCAGGCGTTCCGCATTTGGGACGAACAGATCGGCACGAAGAAGACCAAGTGACTATCCACGCCGCCAATTTCCAGGAACTGCGGCTCGACCGGCTGAGCCGGCAGTTCGGGGTGGTGAATGCGCTGCGCGACGTCACGCTAACGATCAAACAGGGCGAGTTCATCGCCCTGCTCGGCCCTTCCGGCTGCGGCAAGTCGACGACGCTGAACTGCATCGCCGGGTTGCTGCCGGCGACGGGGGGTGGGATTTGGCTGGACGACCGGCGGATCGACACGCTGCGGCCGGAGCAACGTGGCTTCGGCATGGTGTTCCAGAATTACGCGCTGTTTCCGCACATGAATGTGCGGCGCAATGTCGGCTTCGGGCTGATGATGCAGCGCGTGCCCAAGGCGGAGGCGGCGCGCCGGGTCAATGAGGCGATCGCCCTCGTGCGGCTGCAGGGGCAGGAGCACAAGCTGCCCGGGCAGCTCTCCGGCGGCCAGCAGCAGCGCGTGGCGATCGCGCGGGCGATCGTGATCGAGCCGCCGCTGGTGCTGATGGACGAGCCGCTGTCGAACCTCGATGCCAAGCTGCGCCTGGAGATGCGGGCGGAGATCCGCCGCATTCACGCGACGCTGGGCGCGACCACGATCTACGTGACCCACGACCAGGAAGAGGCGCTGTCGCTGGCCGACCGGATCGTGGTGCTGCGGGATGGGGTGATCCGCCAGGTCGGCGTGCCGGAGGATCTGTTTGCGCGGCCGGCCCATCTAGATGTCGCTGAATTCATGGGATTCCGCAACCGGATCACGGGGGTCGTCGACCGGGTCGCGAACGGGCAGGCGCATGTCCGGGTCAACGGCGTCCAGCTCTCAGGCCGCATGCAGGAGCCGGTCGCCGACGGCAGCCAGGCGGTGCTGGCGGTGCGGCCCGATGACCTGGTCGCCGAGCCCGGCGGGGAGCTGGAGGCAACCGTGGTGTCGAGCGAGTTCCGCGGCAACGACTTCACCGGCTTCGCGCGGATGGCGGACGGGACCGAGCTGGTGTTCACCGCGCCCCGCAGCGCCCCGCCGGGCAGCGCCGTGCGGCTCAGGGCCGATCCCGAGCGGGCGCTGGTGTATCCCGGATGAACGCCCCGTTTGCGCCGCCTGATATCTACCGGATGCGGATGACGCTCTCGCAGCGTCTGGCGGTGCGTGGGCTGGACGGGTTGACTTTGCTGGCGCTCCCGGCGGCGCTCTTCCTGGCCGCCACCTTCGTCTATCCGTTCATCTATGGCCTCGTGTTGTCATTTCACCCGCAGAAGGGTGGCAACTGGCTCGCCAACTACGCCAATTTCTTCTCCGACCCGTTCCTATACCAGACCATCGGCACGACGCTGTGGCTGTCGATCCCGGTCACGCTAGTAAATCTGTTCCTGGCAGTGCCGATCGCCTTCCGCGTGCGGCTGATGCGGCGGCAGCGGCTGCTGACCACCATCCTCGTGGTGCCGATCACCCTGGGAACCGTGCTGGTGGCCGAGGGATTGCTGAATTATCTGGGCCCGCAGGGCTGGTTCAACCGGACGCTGATGGCATTCGGGCTGATCAGTTCGCCCATTCGCCTGATCCATAATTATTGGGGCGTCTTCCTCTCGCTCCTAATCACCGGGTTTCCGTTCACCTTCCTGCTGACCCTTTCTTACCTCACCGGCGTCGACCCGGCGCTCGAACAAGCCGCCGCGACCCTCGGCGCCGGATCGAGCCAGCGGTTCCGGCACGTGTTGCTGCCGCTGTTGTTCCCTGGGTTGGCGATCACCTTCTGCCTGTCCTTCGTGCAAGCCTTTGCGGTGTTTCCGTCGGCGATCCTGCTGGGGGCGCCGGCCGGCCCGACGCGGGTGATCTCGATCGCGGCCTATCAGGCGGCGTTCGAGCAATATGACTACTCGCTGGCCTCGGCCATCGCGATGCTGATGGGGGCGGTGGAGTTGGTGATCGTGGTCATCGTGCTGGGCGGGCGCGGGTTGCTTTATCGCGGCCCCGCGGGTGGCGGGAAAGGCTGATGCAGCGCACATGGGGCGAGCGGCTGTGGTCGGCCGCGGTGTGGATCGTCGTTTGGTTCTTCCTGCTCAACCTGGTGGCGATGATTGCGACAGTGGTCGTGGACTCGTTCGCCACGCGCTGGCTGCGGAGCTGGCTGCCGCAGGGCTGGACCACGAGCTGGTATGGCTCGGCGTGGGACGAGTTCCAGCTCGGCGACGTGCTGACGGTGACGTTCGAGATCGTGTTCCTGGTGGTGCTGATCTCGGGCCTGATCGGAGTGCCGGCGGCCTATGCGCTGGCAAGGCGGAATTTTCCGGGCAAGCAGGCGGTGATGCTGCTGTTCCTGATCCCGCTGCTGGTGCCGCCGATCACCTACGGTATCCCGCTGGCGACAGTGCTGTATCAGACGGGGCTGGCCGGGTCGATGTCGGGGGTGATCGTGGCCAATCTGGTGCCGACGATCCCGTTCGTGATCCTGGTAATGATCCCGTTCGTCGAGCAGATCGATCCGCGGATCGAGGCGGCGGCGCGCGTGTTCGGCGCGAACACGCTGCGGCTCTTCGTGCATGTGCTGATCCCGCTGCTGCTGCCCGGCGTGCTGGCGGCGCTGCTGCTGGTGCTGGTGCGGACGATCGCGATGTTCGAGCTGACGTTCCTGACGGCGGGGCCGACCAGCCAGACGCTGGTGGTGGCGCTGTACTACGCGGTGTTTGCAGCCGGCGTGCGGGCGGTGCAGTCGATCGACGCGATGGCGGTGGTCTACATGGTCACCACGCTGATCTGGCTGCTGATCGCGCTGCGGTTCGTCAATCCAACGCAGATCGTGGGACGCGCAAAGCGGGCCACTTGATGTTTCCGGGTTAGCGGGCGGCGGTGGGCGCGATGGCGCCGACACCTTGGATCGTTGCCGTGACATCGACAGGGGCCGAGTCGGCGAAGGTCAGGTGGAGCGGAATGGTCTGGCCGGCCCTGAGCGGATGGGCGAGACCCGTCAGCATCACGTGGAAGCCGCCGGGGCCCAGCACGATGGGCTGGTTGGCCGGCAACATGATGCCTGGGGTCTCGCGCATGCTCATCACGCCGTTCTGCACGTTCATCTCTTGCACCTCGGCCTTTGCAGCGGCGGGGGTGGAGACCCCGGTGAACTGGTCGGCTGTCGGCGCGCGCAGCGTCATGTAGACCGCGCCGACCTCGGCGCCGGGCGGGGTCGCGCGGGCCCAGGCGTTCGTGACCATCACCGTGGCGTTCTGCGCCTGCGCGGCTGTGGTCAGCAGAATGGTGGTCAACACGGCGACACGGATCATAGTAGCTCCTTCCCGAGGTCGGGGCGACCGAGATAGAGCAACGTCGCCCTGATTGGAATCGCGACAGCGATGCCCGTCATGCGACAAAGTTGCTCGCCAGCCAAATCGCTAGACCGCCGCCCTGACACAGTCAGGGCGGTAGCGGTCTAGACCCTCAGCGCGCGTCGTGGAAGATCACCCCGAGCGTGTGCCGCCGTCCCGTGCGCAGCCGGCTGACGCCGTGCCGCATGGTGACCCGGTAAACGCCGCGCGACCCCTGCACGGGCCGCTGGTTCACGGCGAAGATGACCCCCTCCCCTTGGCGCAGCGCGACCACCTCGGCGCGCGACTGCATGCGCGGGCGCTGCTCGGTCAGCACGAATTCTCCTCCGGTAAAATCGTCGCCGGGGCGGCTGAGCAGGAAGGCGATTTGCAGCGGGAAGTGCAGATCGCCGTAGAGGTCCTGGTGCAGGCAGTTGTAGTCGCCGGACCCGTATTGGAGGAGCAGCGGCGTGGGCCGGGTCTGGCCGGCTTCGTGGCAGCGCGCCAGGAAGGCTTCGTGCTCGGCCGGGAAACGGCCGGGCCGGCCGAGCGCCGATTGCCACCGATTGGCGATCTCGGAAAGCCGCGGATATAGCGTACGGCGCAGCGCTTGAACCAAAATTGGCATCGGGTGGGCGTAGTATTTGTATTCGCCCTGGCCGAACCCGTGGCGCGCCATGATGATGTGCGACCGGAACAGCCAAGCGTCCGGATAGCCGGCGGCCAGCGCCTCGCACTCGTCAGGTGTGAGCAAGACGCCGGTGGTCGCGCAACCTCGTGCGTCGAGCGCCGCTTCGATCGTTTGCCAGTCCAGCGCTGCCACTCGTGCGTCCATGCCGCTCTATCTACGCGCGGCGAGGCGCCCCGGCACTCCGGCCCTTGCGGTCATATTCAGGCGTTGGACAGCGCCCGCCAGCCCTGGACATCCTGCCAGTCCGCCTCCAGCCCGGCGAAACGCCCCAGGCTCACCGTGGCGAGGTCGGCGAAGTCGCAATGTCCCTGTGTCACGAGTTGCTGCACCGCGTGCCCGGTCGCTGGCGACAGCCCGAATCCAATGCTGGACATGCTGCACAGCACGACGTTTTCCGGTGTGGTCAGACGCTCGATCACCGGGCGGCCATCAGGGGTAACCTCGACGATGCCGCCCCAACTGCGGATCACCCGCGCATGGGCGGCGCGGGGGAACATCTCCGCCAGGCGGGCGGCCATGAACATGGCAAGCGGGGTCGAGGAGCGCGGTGGCGGGTCGTCGCCTTCCTCTAGCCATTCATGCGGGCCGCCGCCATAAGCAAGGTTCCCGCGCATTGTCTGCCGGCCGTAGAGGCCGTTGCCGTCGATGCCGCCAATCGGCATCAGCGGCAACGGTTCGGTGACGATCATCTCCGCGCGGGCACGGACCATTGGCACCTGAATGCCGAGCATCGCGGCGAGGCGCGCCGTGCCGGGCCCGGCCGCCAGCACGAGCGAGTCGCAACCGAACTCGCCGCGGCTAGTGCGCACACCGGTGACCCGGCCGCCGGAATGGTCGATGCCGAGCACTTCGGTGTGCTGCATGAGCCGGCCGCCGTGGTCTTGCACCGCCCAGGCGTAGCCCTGGACCGTGCGGTGCGGGTTGGCATGGCCGCCGAACTTGTAGAGGTAGCCGCCGACAATGCCGTCGCCGCAGAGCGGAACCATGGCGCGCAAGGCGTCGGCGTCGAGCTTTTCGGCTTCAAAGCCGTAGCGGGCGGCGTTGCGGACGGCACGGCTGCCGAGTTCGAGTTGCCTTGGGGTGACCGCGATGCGGATGCGGCCGGGCTGCCACTCGGTGGGGTAGCCGAGCAGTTCGTCCATCTGCGGCCAGAGGCGCTGCTCTTCGGCGAAAAGCGGGCTAAAATGGTGGGTGCAGCCGCCGCCATTGCGCCCAGATGCTTCCCAGGCTGCGATGCCGCGATCGAGCACGAGGACATCCACCCCATCGCGGGCGAGCCACCAGGCGGCGGACAGGCCCGACGCGCCGGCGCCGATGACGATGACGGACGCGCCGGTGCTCATGGCAGGGGCTCGCTGTCGGGATCGCGCGGTCTGCCGGCGGAGGTGTAGCCCTCCGCGACCTCCCAGAACGGCATGTATTGCGGGTAATGGCCGAGCCAGACATCCCAGCCGGCGCGCATCTCGGCGGTCTCCTCGAAGGTTCGGGAAAGGCGGAGCGGCAGCGGGCGAACTGGGGCGCGATGGGTGGCGAGCGGGACGGCGCCCAGCGGCTCGCCGGAGCCGAGCGCCAGAAGACAGGCGACCTGTTCGCGGCACCGCCTGCCCTGGCAGACGCCCATGCCGGCGCGGGTAAGTCGCTTGACCTGGTCGGGGTTGGGCGGCCCTTCCCCGAGCAGCGCGCGCAGGCTGGTGTCGTTGCGCGGACGCATGGTGGCGTTGAGGTAGCGTGGGGGGCGGACTTCGAGGATCTCGCGCGCGGTGACTTCCTCGCAACGGCAGACATAGGGACCGTCGCCGCCTTCCACGGTCAGCGCCTTGACCCAGGCCAGGCGATAGGCGGCGAGATCGGCGGGGCCGTCGGGCGCGGAGCCGCCGGGCTCGGCGGCGACGGCGCGCTTGGCTTCGGCTTCGGCGATAGCCGGGTCGGCCGATTTGGCGGGCCAGGTGCCGGCACAGTCGCCGACCGCGCAGGCGAAGGGCTGCGAGGTCTGGCCGGAAGCGTCGAGCACGGGGACGTAGCCGCCGCGCGCCGGGTCAAAGGTCATGCCGCAGCCGAGCGAGTCCAGAAGCTCGATCACCGGGATGGCGGCAATGCCGAGTAGGACGGTGTCGCACTCGATGCGGCGGATTTCGTCGCCGATCGCCACAACCAGCGCCTCCACCCCGTCCAGGCCGCCCTCGGCGCGGAGCACGCGGCAGTTGGTCAGGACTTCGGCGCCCGTAGCGAGTGACGATCCGGCCACCTCGATCACGGCCGCGATCTCGACGCCCAAGCTGCGCGCTGCCGCGATCGCCTCGGCGCCGGAGCCAAGCAGCACCGCGCGGCGCGACTCCAGGGCGCCTAGCGCCGCCAATTGCGCGGCGGCCTGGACGCCCATCACGCCGGGGAGTTCCCAGCCGGGGAATGCCACGCCCATGTCGCGGCAACCGGCCGCGACGATGACGCGGTCGAAGCCGAGCATCGCCGCCCCCTCCCCGTCCGACAGCCCGGCCACCGGCCCCGGCAGCCAGCCCACCGACGGGCCGTTCGCATAAAGCCCCCAGCATGCGGTGCCGAGCCGAACGTCGACCCCGGCCTCGATCGCCGTCTCCAGCCCTGGCCGCGCGGCGAGCAGCGCCTCCAGCATGGCGTTGCGGTTGCGCGCCGCGCCCGAGGTTCGGCCACCGTAGAAGTGCGGGATGTCCTCGGCCATGGTCTCTGCCGGGACTGGGTTCTCGTCAACAAGGACCACCGAGAGCCCGCGCTGGCGGCCCTCGAGCGCCGCGGCGAGCCCGGCCGGTCCGGCGCCGACGACGAGTAGGTCGGTGCGCTCGGGCAACGGCAGCCGGGCGGCGGCGGTGCTGGCCGGGTCGATGTTTCGGGGTATGTTGTTCATGCACTTGCGTCCGATCGGGCGAGGAATGAGGCGCCGGGACCGTTCGCACGTCAAGGCAGCCGCGATTTCCTGCCGGCAGGAATTCAGTCGAACTCTACCTGAGCGTCATTGGCGCGAGGCGCTCTCCGCCAGTCCAGCCGGGGAGACCAGAATCTGTGCGTCCTCCGTCGGCGCGCCCATCACCGCGCGGGCCAGCTCGGCCGACATTCTCTCCATCGGCTCCGGCCGCAGGTGTACTGCGTCCCACCACAGGCTATCTGTCATGGTCAGCTTGCTGGGGATGGAGAAGTCGATCACCTCGGCATTCGAGAGCTTGTGGGCCATGGTGACGACCCGCCGCTTGCACTCATCGAACATCGCGGCGCCCACCGTGCCCGGGGCGGGATAGAGGTGGTGCCGGGGCACGAAGACCAGCAGCTTGCGGGTGTCTGCGGGGAGCGTGTCGAGGCGTTGTTGGGCCCATTCTAGGGCCGGGTAGCGCCAGCTCGCGGGCTCCGGGCTGGACGGGTTGGGCCAGGCCTCGCTCTCGTCTTGGGTCATCAGCTTCTTGGCGAGTGCCGGATCGTATTTATGGAAGTCGACGTCGATCAGGGCATAGCCATTCACGCCGTAAGGGCGGGGCGACAGGCCCAACTTGGCGCTGATCGAGCGCCACGCCGTGTCGATCGCATGCAGGTTCAGCAGATTGCCAAGCGCTTGCAGCCGGTTGCCGTCGTAGAGCCACTCAGGAATTGGATCGTAGCCGAAATGCGGCAGGTCGGCGCCGCGCGAGCAATAGCCCTCGTCCATGCCGATCAGCACCGCGCGCGGATGCGGGTGGGCGGCGAGAAAAACGTCGAGCAGACGCAACTGCTCCCAGGCATAGGCGTGGATCATGGCGAGATTGACGAAGCGCGTGCCCATGACCGGGTCGAGCGCCGCGGGGTTGATTAGACGCGAGGCGGAGTCGCCGATGATCGCGGCATCGAAGCGCTGGTCGCGCGCGAGCTCGGGATAGGCCCAGCGTTGGCTGTGATCGGCGGGCTCGCGCAGCGCCCCGACATTCACCGGCATCGCGCCCCACGGATCGAGGGCGGCGAGCAACAGGAAAATCGCCGCGCTGCCGCCCACGAATACGGCGACCAGCGCGACGACGAAGCGCCGCCAGGACGGTTTAGAACTGGAAGTAGAAGAAGACATTCGGCAGCCGCCCCCCCACCAAGAGCACCACCCAGATGGCGAAGACGCCGACCGGCACCGTCAGCCAGAGACGCGGCTGCAGCCAGCGGAGCGCGATGTCTTGGCTTGGCATGCCGAAATACGCGATGACCGTGCCGCCGGCCAAGGCGAGCCACTGCTCACGGTCGAGCCTGACGTGCCCCAGCCCGCCGCCGCCGAACATAGAAAAGAGGAACCGGCCGGCGACGCCGAAGCCCGGCGAGTGGAACACCATCAGCGTGAAGACAAAGAAGAAGAAGGTGATCGCCCAGCAGAGAAAGCGTGGCAGCGGGATCTTGTAGCTACCCCAGACATGGTTGACCGCGAGACCGACACCCTGCAGCCCGCCCCAGGCCACACAGTTCCAGTTGGCGCCGTGCCAAAGTCCGCCGAGCAGCATGGTGATGATGACGTTCACCATCTGCCGCACCGGCCCGACCCGGCTGCCGCCGAGCGGAATATACAGGTAATCGCGCAGGAAGCGGGACAGGGTGATGTGCCAGCGCCGCCAGAGGTCGCGCGACGAAATCGCCTTGTAAGGCGAGTTGAAGTTGAACGGCAGGCGCAGCCCGAACATCAGCGCCAGCCCGATCGCCATGTCGGAATAGCCGGAAAAGTCGAAATAGAGCTGGAACGTAAAGCCGAGGCCGCCGACCCAGGCCTCGGCAGCGGTAAGCGTCCGGTGCGCCGCCATGAAGAAGGCGGGGTCGGCGAGTTGGGCGAGCGTGTCGGCCAGCACGACCTTCTTGGACACGCCGACGATGAACAGCATCAGGCCGCGGCCGAGGTTTTCCCAGGTGTCGGGTCCGCGGGGATTGCGGGCAAATTGCGGGATGATCTCGTTGTGCCGCACCAGCGGCCCGGCGATGAGCTGCGGGAAGAAGACGACGAACATCCAGAAATCGAGGAAGCCGTAAATGTGCTTCTCGCCGCGGCGCAGATCCATCAGGTAGCTGATCTTCTGAAACACGAAGAAGCTGATGCCGAGCGGCAGGATCAGCCGCCAGGGCTGCCAGTCAGCGCCGATGATGCCGAACACGGTGCCGCGCAGGAAGTCGGCGTATTTGAACAAGGCGAGCACGCACAGGTTCAGGACGATCCCGAGCAGGGGAATCCATCTGGCGCCGGCGCGGCCGAACCATTGCGCGATCAGCCAATTGGCGAGGGTCAGGCCGACCAGCAGTGGGACGAACCGGATGTCCCAATAGCCGTAGAAGGCAATCGAGGCGAGGATGACCCAGGCTTGACGCCAGGCGCGGTGGTTTGCCAGGGCGTAGTAGCCGGCCAGCACCAACGGCAAGAATCCGAAGATGAAGATTTGGGAGTTGAACAGCACGGCGCCGGGTCTTAGCGCTCAAGGAGAGGTTGGGGAACCCTCGGGCGCCAGAAACTCCGCCCCGCGCCAGCGCCGGCGCAGCAGCAGGGCCAGGACGATCGCGATGTTCAGCGCGTTCCATAGCACGCCGACGGCAAAGGCGGCGCGGTAGCTGCCGGTCCAATCGTCGATCGCGCCGGCCATCCAGCCGCCCGCCGCCATACCGAGCATTGTAGCCATCAGGGTCAGGCCGACCCGCATCCCCGCCTCGCGCGCCGGGAAACACTCGCGGATGACAACGGCGTAGCTCGGGATCAAGCCGCCCTGGACGAGACCGAACAGGGCGGAGATCGCGTAAAGCGAGCCGAGCCCGTCAAAGCCTACGTAGAGCGCCAAGGAGAGCCCCTGCAACGTCGAGCCCAGCAGCAGCGTCGGCATGCCGCCGATTCGATCTGCCAGCCAACCGGAGCCGACCCGGCTGATGATGCCGAGCGCCAGCATCAGCGACAGCATTTCGGCGCCCGCCTGCGCGCCGTAGCCGAGATCTCCGCAATAGGCGACGAGATGCACTTGCGGCGTCGACATGGCGATGCAGCAGGCAAACCCGGCCACCACCAGCAGCCCCTGCAGGACGCCCGGCGAGACGCCCATCGTGGCCGATGAGCGATCGACGCGGCCGGCGTCGCCCATGGGCGACGGAGCGTTGCCACGAAGCAGCAGGGTAAGCGGCAGCATGGTCACGGCGCAGAAAACGCCGATGCCGATATAGGTGGCGCGCCAGCCCGCGACCTCGGTGAGGTGCTGGACCACGGGCGGCCAGAATGCGCCGGCGACGTAATTGCCGGAGGCGCAGATGGCCACCGCGATCCCGCGCCGCCGCATGAACCACTTCGAGATATCCGCGAGCAGCGGCCCGAAGGTCAGCGAACTGCCGAGCAGCCCGATCAGCACACCGTGTACCAAGCAGAATTGCCATAGCGCGCCCGAAAGCCCGGCCAGCACGTAGCCCGACGCCAGCATAAGCGACCCGCCGACCACGGGCAGCGCGATGCCGCGCCGGTCGGTCAGGCGGCCCATCACGACGCTGCCGAGCGCCACGCCGATCATGGTGACGGTGTAGGACAGCGACGCCGCGCCACGGTCGACGCCGAACGCGGACTGCACGGAAGGGAGAACGACCACTGGGGACCACAATCCGACGCCGCCGACCGTGCTCAGGGCCAAGCAGGCGGACAGCCGCACCCAGGAGGTGCGAGAATCGAATTGCGGAGCGTTCATCCCGGCGGAGGGTTTACGCCGATCCCCCTTCCCTCAAAAGCCCTCTGGATGCGGCTCTTGCCGGCAGGCTTCAATCCGGCCGCGCCAGCACCTGCTCCAAGGCCGCCAAGAACCGCGCCCAGCCGCCCTTGGCGCCCTCGTAGGCCTGCTGCTGATTTGGCTGGAAACCCGACTGCTCCATACGCAGATGAGTCCCCGCGTCCGTGGGGGTCAGCGTCCAAGTGACGACGCTCTCGAGACCATACGCCGCCCACGTGTAGGACAGCGTTTTGTTCGCCTCGACCGCCCGGACCTGACATTCGACAGCGCCCCAGTCGGCGCGGAAATGAAAACGATGGTCCACCACGGGCGCGAAGTCGTTCTTCATCAGCCACTCCTCGATCAGATGTGGCTGTGTGAGTGCGCGCCAGATCTTCTCCGGCGGAGCAGAAAGCTCCCGCTCGACGATGACGGAACGCGTTTCGGTATTGCTCATTGATCCATCCTTTTCAGCAGATCTTCGAGGTGATCGAACCGGCTTTGCCAGAAGCTGGCCATTTGACTTGTCCAATCGGTCAGCGGCGCCAAGGCCTGAAGCTGCGCGCTGTAGTGCGTCTGGCGGCCTTCGTGGCGGTCGCTCACCAGACCAGCCTGTTTCAGAACGCCGAGATGCTTCGAGACGGCGGGCTGCGACACCCCGGCCCGCGCCGTCAGAGCCCCGACCGTCTGCTCGCCTTCACGGCACAGTCGCTCGAAGATTCCCCGCCGCGTCGGATCGGCAAGCGTTTTGAAGAGCAGATCGTGAGGGTCTGGCATCGGAAATCTATAACCCGCTGGCTATAGATAGGCGTATAACTAGCCGGATATGTGTGCGTCAAGCCGGCACGTGAGTGCCGCCGGCCTAGCTCTCCAGGAACTCCCGGAAATAATCGTCCACGGAAATCAGCCGCTTGGTGAGGCCCAGCTGGTGCGCCTGGGCGCAGAACTGCTCCATCGTGGCGCGATTAGCTTCCAAACCGTGCCGGTACGGGTTCGGGCCCATCACCGCCGAGGACTCATCGAGGTCCTGTTGCGTCCAGGGGGTCACGTAGGGCATGCCGCGCAACTGGTCGGCAACCCAGTCCTCGCATTGATTGAAGGCGTCGGTGACGCGGCGCGCCAGGCCGTGATCCTGCTCCCAGACCTCGCGGCGGAGGACGATCAGATGCTGCGGCGGAAACACGCCGGTGGCCTTGAAGTAATCGCGCTCAATGGCGCGGCTATCCGGATAGAGGCGGACGATCGGGCCGCGCTCCGGATGGAAATCCTTGGGCACGGGCGGGCTATAGATCGCGTCCAGCTCGCCCGCGATCAGCATTTGCGCCAACGATTGACCCGGCGACGGCGCGGTGCCGCCCGGCGGCAGCACCGGGGGCGCAGGTGCGGCCCACGGCTTGTCGATGTCGCCAATGCACCATTGCAGGTCATCCGCTGACACCCCGGACCAGGCAAGGAAATGCCGGTACCAGATCGAACCACTAGCGGTCCAGCTATACATGCCGACCCGCTTGCCCTTGAGGTCCGCCGCCGTGCGCAGCGGCGAGCCCTGCGGGATGTACAGGTCGCGCGCGGTGAAGTTGCGCAGCACGAACACTGGAAGCGCGACGAATGAGCGATCGCCCTCGTCCATCCGGCGCAGATGCACGCCCATCGACGCCTCTCCGCCGGCGACCGTGCTGTCGGTGATGGCGCGCCGCAGCATTTCCGCCCGCCCGGGCCAGGAGCCGCGTTTGCTGAGCTCGAGCGAGAACTCCGCCGGGATCGCCCCGGTCGCGAGCGGCATGAGGCGGAGATAGTCGGCGCAGGTGAGCGTGATTGGCATGGCCTGGACCGTAACCAGGTTGCTCCCGGTCCGCAAACCGGCCTGCTGAACTTTGTTGCGCTTGCCGGGCCGGACCGGCACCCTGTTTATGGGACCAGGGAACGGGAATGGCGCGCACCCAAGTTGGCATTGTCGGAGCCGGCCCGGCCGGGCTGATGCTCGCGCATCTGCTGCATCGCGCCGGCATTGAGAGCGTCATCATCGAGAACCGCTCGCGCGCGGCGATCGAGGAGACGATCCGCGCCGGCGTGCTCGAGCAGGGCACGGTGGACCTGATGGTCGAAACCGGAGTGGGCGAGCGGCTGCTGCGCGAGGGGTTCCAGCATGGCGGCTTCGAACTGCGGGTGGATGGGCACGGGCACCGCATCGATCTTGCGGGGCTGACCGGCGGCAAGCATGTCACCGTCTATCCGCAGCATGAGGTGCTGAAGGACCTGATCGCGGCACGGCTGGGCGCCGGCGGGCAGATCGAGTTCGCAGTGCGCGAGACGAGCGTGCACGACGTGCAGAGCGATCCGGTGATCCGCTACACCGATGCGGACGGCGCCAAGCAGGTCCTGCACTGCGCGGTGATCGCGGGCTGCGACGGCTCCTATGGCGTGTGCCGCCAGGCGATCCCGGAGAACGTGCGCAAGGAGTATTCGCGTGTCTACCCGTTCGGCTGGTTCGGGATTTTGGCCAACGCGCCGCCCTCCTCGGAAGAGCTTATCTACACGCGGCACGACCGTGGATTTGCTTTGATCTCAACGCGCTCACACAAGGTGCAGCGCATGTATTTCCAATGCGACCCGGCCGACCGCGTGGACAACTGGTCCGACGACCGGATCTGGAACGAGCTGCAGAGCCGGGTCACCGGCGACGGGTTCCGGCTGCAGGAAGGCGAGATCTTTCAGCGCAACATCGTGGCGATGCGCAGCTTCGTTTGCGAGCCGATGCAGCACGGCAAGCTGTTCATCGCCGGCGACGCGGCGCACACAGTCCCGCCGACCGGGGCCAAGGGATTGAACCTAGCGGTGGCCGATGTGGTGGTGCTGTGCCGGGCGCTGACCGAATACTTTCGCCGCAACGAGGCGGAGGGGCTCGCGCGCTACTCGGCGACGGCCACGCGCCGGGTCTGGCGGGCGCAGCATTTCTCGTGGTGGTTCACCTCGATGATGCACCGGTTCGACGGCGTCAGCGAATTCGATGCGCGGCGGCAGCGGGCGGAGCTGGATATGATCCTGCGGTCGAGGACGGCGGCGCAGGTGCTGGCGGAAAACTACGTCGGCTTGCCGCTCGCTCAGTAGGATTTCGGCAGGCCCAGGACCCGTTCGGCGATGAAGTTTAGGATCATTTGCGGACTTACCGGGGCGATGCGGTTGATCATGACCTCGCGCATGTAGCGCTCGACATGGTACTCCTTGGCATAGCCCATCCCGCCATGGGTCAGCACCGCGGCCTCGCAGGCGTGGAAGCCGGCTTCGGCGCCTAGGTATTTCGCCGCGTTCGCCTCGGCGCCGCACTCGCGCCCCTCGTCATAGAGACGGGCCGCTTTCATCACCATCAGATTTGCGGCCTCGAGCTCCGCCCAGGATTTGGCAAGCGGATGGGCAATGCCCTGATTCTGGCCGATCGGGCGGCCGAAGACGACGCGCTCCTTGGCGTAGCGCGCCGCCCGGGCGAGGGCCACGCGGCCGATGCCGACCGCCTCGGCGGCGATCAGGATGCGCTCCGGGTTCATTCCATGTAGGATCTGCCGAAACCCCTGCCCTTCCTCGCCGATCAGGTCCTCGACCGGCACCCGCATCCCCTCGAAGAACAGCATGTTCGAGTCGACCGCATGCCGGCCCATCTTCGGGATTTCGCGGACTTCGACCCGGCTGCGGTCGAAATCCGTGTAGAACAAGCTCAGCCCCTCGGTGCGGCGCTTGACCTGCTCAAGCGGCGTGGTGCGCGCCAGCAGCAGGACCTTGTTCGCCACCTGCGCGGTCGAAATCCAAATTTTCGTGCCGCTCACCGAATAGGCGTCGCCGTCGCGCACCGCCCGGGTCTTCAGCTCGACGGTGTTCAGGCCGGCATCCGGCTCGGTCACGGCGAAGCAGGCCTTGTCGCTTCCGGCGAGCAGCGGTGGCAGCATGCGGCGCTTCTGCTCTTCGGTGCCGAACACCACCACCGGGTTGAGGCCGAAAATGTTCATGTGGATCGCCGAGGCGCCGCTCATCGCCGCGCCGGACTCGGCCACCGCCTGCATCATGATCGCGGCCTCGCTGATACCGAGTCCGGCGCCGCCATAGGCCTCTGGCATCGCGATCCCGAGCCAGCCGCCAACGGCCATAGCGCGGTGGAACTCGTGCGGAAACCCCCCATCCCGGTCGCGCTCGAGCCAATAGGTATCGTCGAACTGGGCGCAGAGCCGCAGCACCTGGTCGCGCAGCTCGTCCGTACTCTCCCCGGCGACTTTATCCAACATAGCTTTCGACCACCCGCTGATCTGTCGCGACGTCCGCCGCCTTACCTTGGAGCACGATCTGCCCGGCCGCCATGACGTAGGCAGTCTCCGCGTGGCGCAGGACTTCGCGCACATTCTGCTCAACCTGCAGGATCGCCAAGCCCTGTTCATGAAGGCGCTGCAGGCGCTCGAAGACTTGGGCAACCAGGATGGGCATCAGGCCCCAGGAGATCTCGTCGATGACGAGGAGGCGCGGCCGGGTCATGAGGGCGCGGGCCAGGGCGACCATCTGCTGCTCGCCGCCAGAGAGCGTGCCGGCGGCCTGGGTGCGGCGCTCACGCAGGCGCGGGAAGATGTCGTAGGCCCAGTCGAGGCCGGAGCGCAGGCCTGCAGCGTCGGTGGTGTAGGCGCCGACGCGCAGGTTCTCCTCGACGCTCATCTCCGGGAACACTTGGCGCCCCTCGGGCACGTAGCCGATGCCGAGGCGCTGTCGCTCCCAGGCCGGGAGGGCGGAGATGTCGCGGTCGCCGAACAGGACGGCGCCGCCGTGCCGGGCGAGGCCGATCACCGCGCGGACCAGCGAGGTCTTGCCGGCCCCGTTGGCGCCGACCAGCGCGACCCAACCGCCATCCGGCACTTCAAGGCTGGCCTGCGCGACGGCGACCGCTTGGCCATAGCGGACTTGCAGGTTGCGGACAGACAGCATCCTAGGCTTCGGCGCCGAGGTAGGCGCGGATGACGGCCGGGTTGCGTCGGATATCGTCGGGCGAGCCCTCCGCGATCACCTCGCCCGCGTCCAGCACCACGGCTGAGCCGCAGATCGGCAGCGCCTGGCGCACGTTGTGCTCGACCATGACGATGCCGGTCTGCGCGCGGAGCGTGGACACGAAGTCGAGCAGGTCCGCCGACTCACGCTCCGAGAGCCCGGCGAGCGGTTCGTCGAGCAGCAGGATGACTGGGCGCAGCGCGAGCACGCGCGCCACTTCCAGGCGCTTGAGCATGCCGAGGGTGAGCGCCCCGGCCGGTGCGGCGGCGCGGCCTTCGAGCCCGACTTGCGCGAGCAGCCGCCGGGCGTCGGAAGCGGTCACCGGCGTGCCGTCCGGCTGCGCGGCGAGCACGTTTTCGAGCACGGTCAGGTCGCGGAACGGGCGGGTGATCTGGAAAGTGCGGGCGAGGCCGAGCCGGGCGCGGCGCCAGGGCGGCAGGGCGCCGATGTCGCGCCCGTCGAGCGTGACGCGGCCTTGATCCGGCGCGAAGGCGCCGGCGATCAGGTTGAACAGAGTGGTTTTGCCGGCGCCGTTCGGGCCGAACAGGCCGACGATCTCGCCCTGCTGCACCCGAAGCCCGGCGCCGCGCAGCGCTTGCACCCCGCCGAAGCGCTTATGCAGCCCGGACGCCTCGAGCACGGCGCTCACTCGCCGGCCACCCCGGCCAACGCCGGCGCCCGCTCGCGGCGCAGCAGCCGCGCGAGGTAAGGCAGCAAGCCGCCGGGGGTGAACAGGATCACGACCAGGAGGACGAGGCCGATGACGACCAGATGCGCGCCAGGAGCGATGATCTGCAGGATCTCGCCGAGGCCGACATAGAGCACGGCGCCGGCGACCGGGCCGAAGGCGGTGGCGACCCCGCCGATCATCGGCACGGCCAAAGCAGTCAGAGAGACGTCGACCGAGAACACCACGTCCGGGTAGAGCGAGCCGGTGAACAGCGCGTGCACCGCGCCGGCCGCGCCGGCCACCGCGGCGGAGGCGCAGAAGATGGCGAGCTTCAGCCTCGTCGCGGGGATGCCAAGGGCGACCGCGGCAGTCTCGTCGCCCTTGATGGCGAGCAGGCGGACGCCGATGCGCGACGAGCGGACCACCAGCACCAGCACCGTCGCCAGCCCGGCCAGTACCGCCATCATGAGCTGCGGCAACCAGACGGGCAGGATGTCTTCGAGCGACAAGCCGCCTGGGCCGCCGGTCGCCGGCAGCTTGCGCACCAGCTGCAACACCAGTTCCTGGAAGAACAGCGTCGCGAAGGTGAAGGCGGTGCCGCGCAGGCGCAGGCTCGTGCCGCCGATCACGAGCGAGGCGGCAACCGCGGCCAAAGGCCCGAGTGCCACGGCGGGCCAGAACGGCCAATCCGAATTCATCGCCATGACAACGGCGTAGCCGCCGATCCCCGCGAGCGCGCCGTGGGCGAAGGAGACGTAGCCGGTCATCCCAGACATCAGATTCCAGGCTTGAGCGAGGGCGACGGTGTAGGCGGCGTAATAGGCCAGCGTCTGGCCGTAGCCGCTCACGCCCAGCCAAGGCAGGGCAGCGACCAGCGCGGCGACCACTGCGGTCGCGACAGCGCCGGGCAGGACGCGTTTCAAGCCGCCGCCCTTCGCCCGGCCAGCCCCTGCGGGCGCAGCAGCAGCGTCGTATAGAGCAGCGCGTAGACGACGATCTGTGCCCAGGAATCGTCGAGCAGGTAGCCGCACACGCTCTGCACCAGCCCGATCAGCGCCGCCGCGACCAGTGACCCGGCGATGCTGCCCATCCCCCCGATCACCACGACCACGAACCCGTCCAGCATCAGGTCCCGCCCGACCGCCGGCGTCGTGGTGCCGATCAGGCTGACCAGGGAGCCGGCAGCGGCAGCCAGCCCGACCGCCAGCGCGAAGGCGACCCGCTCGGCCCGGCGCACGTCGATCCCGCACGCAGCGGCCGCATCGCGGTTCTGCGCCAGCGCGCGCAGGCCGAGGCCGAGCTTGGCCGAGCGCAACAAGGCGATGACCGCACCGCCCAGAATCAGGCAGACGACGAGCACGGTCAGGCTGCGCAGACCGATTGACACCGCGCCGAGCCTAAGCTCGCCAGTGGGTCCGTTGGAATAGCTGCGGAAATCGCCGCCAAATCCGGCGGAGAACAGGCCGAAACCGATCACCGAGAGCGCGTAGGTCACCATCAGGGCGTCGATTGGCGGGCGTCCGGCCAGGCGGGAGATGATCCCGGCCTGAACGAACCAGCCGATGATCGCCGAGAGCAGAAAGGCAAGCGGCAGGCCAAGCAGCGGCGACAAGCCAAGCCCGCCGGCAACCAGCCAGGTCACGTAGGCGCCGAGCGTGATGAACTCGCCATGCGCGAAGTTCACGATGCGCATGACGCCGAAGATCAACGCCAGGCCGAGCCCGACAAGCCCGAGCAGGCCGCCGACGACGAGGCCGTTTAGCAGGAGTTGGATGGCGAGCATGGGATTTAAGCCAAGCCCTCACCCAACCCTCTTCCCGGGGGACAGGGCTTTGAAGCTATACCCATTTCGGCTTTGGCCAGGTCACCGGCGTCGAGGAGCCGCTGCCGACGACGCGGGAGGTGCCGGATTGCCACTGTGTGGCGACGTAGCGGTAGCCGGTCTGCTGGCCGCGGTCGTTCACCTTGAAGGTGCCCAGCACCGTCTCGACCGGCGTGGAGGCGAAGTAGTCGCGGATCGCCCCGCGGTCGGTCCCCTTGGCCTTGACCGCCGCGGCGAAGGTCTGGCCGGCGGCGTAGGCCGCGGCCGAGTGATAGGACGGGATGCGGTTGAACTTCTTTTGATAGGATGTGACGAACGCCTTGCTCGCCGGCGTGTCGATCGTCGCCTCCCAGGCGGAGCGGCCGAAAATGCCGTTGGCGTTGGCGCCGAGCGCGTCCTTGGTCACGCCGTCGGCGGCCTGGATGAAGTTGTAGGCGACCGGGTTGTAGCCGCGCTCGATCATCTGCCGGGTCAGGGCGATGCTCGGCTCGTAATAGCCGCCCATCGACACCGCTTGCGCCCCGAAACTCAGGAAGCGCTCGATGATGGAGCGGAAATCCTGCGCGCCCGGCGGATAGCCATAGGCCTCCGCGGTGAAGCCGAGCTCCTTGAGCTGCGGCATCGCCCAATCTTTCGACGCGATCGAGAACGGCGCCTCCTCGAAGATGACGGCGACCTTGCTGACCTCGCCCTTCCCCTTGTCCTTGAGGATTTCGATGAAGCCCTGATGGTCGTAATCCGAGGACGGGAAGGCCTGGAACGACCAGCGCAGCTTGCGCCGGGTCCAAATGCTGCTGTCGGAAGCGATGGTGCCGAGCAGCGGCACTTGCGCGCGCTCGGCCACGACGGCCTCGGCGTCGGTGATCGGGCTGGAATACGGGCCGAGGATAGCGATTGCGCCGTCCCGATCGATCAGCCGCTGCACGAGCACGCGGCCGGTGTCCGGGTTGCTCTCATCGTCATAGATCGTCAGCTGGACCGGGGCGCCGGCGAGACCGCCGGCCGCGTTCACGTCCTCGGCCCAGAGCAGATAGCCCTCTTGCGTGTACTTGGCGGAATCGGAGAACCGGCCGGTGAGCGACAGCGAGGCGCCGAGCTTCACCGGGTCGGCCGCCCAGCCGACGCACGGCACGGCGAGCGCCGCCGCCCCGATCGTCATCGCACCGCGTCTCGTGATCCCGGCCATTCACTGTCTCTCCCTTACATCGGCAGCACTCTCGCGGCGCTGCAGCCTCGTAGACTAGCCCGTGATGGCGGCCGCTGGAAACAGCATGCCGGTTCCTGGAGGCAAGAAACTCGCAGTAGCGTGAGACTCCCAACCCCGGCTAAGACGGGCCTCGCCGACCGGAGCGATTGCCGCGCATGAGCCAGTTCCAGAAGGACTATGCGCGGATCGGCGACGGGCACAGCGGCGCGCGTCGGCCGGGGGGCGATTGTGATCGAGACGACACACTCCCCGAGATGATGGCGCAGTGAACGTATTTGACTTGGTGCCGATCCATGACAGCACCCCAACTCCGGTTAGGATCGTAGCCGGAGTGGAGGGGCGAGTTTCCGTGCGGATGGAAATGCGGACACGGTTCCGTTGCGGCCTGTCGCGACCGGTGCTCGATCGGGGCGGCGCGTAATGCCGCGCAGCCCGGCCGAGCGGCGCGGCGCGGCGCTGCCCATGCGGCAGCTGTTCTCACCCGGCGCCGACGCCGTCCTGCGGCTGGTCATCTGGGGCACCTTCGTCGTCATCGTGACCATCTGCGTCCTGCTCTACGGCTACGCGCGCGGCGACTATGTGGGCGATAATTTCGGCGCGGGCGTCGCGCCAGAGCAGCCGGTGCCGTTCAGCCACAAGCACCATTCCGGCGAGCTCGGCATCGATTGCCGCTACTGCCACACGCAGGTGGAAAATTACGCGACCGCCGGGCTGCCGCCGACCCACACCTGCATGACGTGTCATTCACAGATCTGGACCGGCTCGCCGATGCTGGCGCCGGTCCGCGACAGCCTGGCCAAGGACGAGCCGCTGCACTGGCAGCGCGTCAACCGGCTGCCGGACTATGTCTATTTCAACCACTCGATCCATATCGCCAAAGGCGTGGGCTGCTCGAGCTGCCATGGTGCGGTCGATACGATGCAGCTCACCTACGCGGCGCATTCGTTCCGGATGGAGTTCTGCCTGAGCTGCCATCGGGCGCCACAAAACTTTCTCCGCCCGGTGTCGGAGATCTACAACATGCAGTGGACGCCGCCGGCCGATCAGTCGGCGCGGGGCGCGGCGATGATCAAGGCGTATCACATCCTGGGGCCGGAACGGCTCACCGACTGCTCGATCTGCCATAGGTGACGCGATGAGCCCGAATGCCCGTCCCCTGCAGTGGCGCAGCCTCGAACAACTGGCCGATACGCCGGCATTCCGCCGCTTCGTGGAGACGGAATGGCCAGCGCTGGACCGCGTACCGTCTGGCCCGCAGCGTCGGCAATTTCTCAAGCTGATGGCCGCCTCCTTCGCGCTCTCCGGCCTTGCTGGCTGCGGGGACGACTACCCCGATCCGCGCAAGGAAGAGGTCCCATTCGTCAATAATCCGGAGCGGATGGAGCCGAGCGCGCAGCTCGACTACGCGTCGGTCACTCTGCTGGATGGGTTCGCCAATGGCGTGCTGGTGACGACGCGCGACGGCAGGCCGCTAAAGGTCGAGGGCAATCCGCAGCATCCGTGGAGCCGCGGCGGCACCGACGTATTCGGGCAGGCCTCGATCCTCGACCTCTATGACCCGGCGCGCTCGCAGACTGTGCGCAATCTCGGCGAGGTCAGCGCTTGGCTGCGGTTCCGCGGGGCGATGGCCGGGCCGATCGCCGAACTCCGCGGGGATCAGGGGGCCGGGCTGCGGCTGCTGACCGGGCCGGTCAGCTCGCCGTCGCTGCTCGCCCAAATCGCAGCACTGAGGTCGGCGCTGCCGCAGATGCACTGGCATGCCTATTCGCCGGTGACGCGCGACGCGGTCTACGAGGGCACGCAGATGGCGTTCGGCCGTCCGTTGGAGCCGCGCTGGCGGTTCGAGCGGGCGCACGTGGTCGTGGCGCTGGATGGCGATTTCCTCGACCCTGGGCCGCATCAGGTCGGCGTCGCTCGCGATTGGATCACGGCGCGGCAGGCTTCGGCTTCTGGCGAGCTGCTGACGCTGCATGCGGCCGGCTCGGTGCCGAACCTGACGTGGTCGAAGGCGGATTACCCGGTGACGGCAACGCCGTCCGAGATCGAGGACCTGGCGGAGGGGTTGCTTGGCGAGCTGACGGGCGCGCCGGGCCCGGCGGGCAACCCGGTTGTCACGGCCTGGCGCACCCGGGCGGTCGCCGGGCTGCAACAGAATCGCGGCGCGAGCCTAGTGGTTGCCGGCAGCACGGCGTCGCCCCGGGTGCAGGAATTGGTGCATCGGATCAACGGCGCGCTCGGCAATATCGGGCAGAGCGTCTTCTACACGGCGCCGGCCGTCGCGCCGGCGGAAAGCTTGGCCGATCTCGTGACCGCGATGACGGGCGGGTCGGTCGAGGCGCTGGTCATGCTCGGGGTAAACCCGGCTTACGATGCTCCAGCCTCGATGCAGTTCGAACAGGCGTTGTCGCGCGTAAAGCTGAAGGTCCACGCGGCCCTATACGAGGACGAAACGGCGCTGCGCTGCGACTGGCACGTGCCGCTGGCGCATCCGTTGGAATCCTGGGGCGACGCAAGGTCGTTCGACGGGACGGTCGGGTTGATGCAGCCGACAATCGCGCCGCTGTTCAACGGAGTGTCGGCGCCGGAGCTCATGTCGGCCGTGTTCGATACGCAGCCGATGCAGGGTCAGGACCTGCTGAAGGCGTTCTGGCGGGGTCATGATGACGACGCCGCATTCGCCAAGCGCTGGGAGACGATGCTGAACGACGGCTTCGTGGCCGGGTCGGCGTTTCCGGCGGAGAATGTGACGCTGACGGCCGCGGCGACGCGGCCGGCGCCGGCGGCCGAACAGGGGCTGACGGCGGTGTTCCGGCCGGATCCGACCGTGTGGGACGGGTCGCGGGCGAACAATGCGTGGCTGCAGGAATTGCCCAAGCCGCTGACCAAGCTGACCTGGGACAACGCGGTTTATGTCTCCCCCGCGCTCGCGGTGCGCGAGATGCTCGGGCACGGCGACGTGGTCGCGATCGAGTTGGACGGGCGCAAGACGGAAGGGCCGGTCTGGATCCTGCCGGGACAGGCCGATGGCGTGGTCGGGGTGACGCTCGGCTATGGCCGCTTCGTGCATGACATGCTGTCGGCTGGGATCGGCTATAACGGCTACGCGCTGCGTGGCGCCGATCCGTGGCGCGCCTCGGGGGTGACGCTGACCAAGACCGGCCGCAGCGTCGCCTTCGCGACGACGCAGGACCACAACAGCATGGAGGGGCACGATTTCGTTCGTGTCCAGCACGAGGGCGAACCACCGGTTGGCGAGACCACGAGCTGGACGCAACCCACGCTATATGACGCGCCACGCCGGGATGCGGACACGGCTTGGGGCATGGTGATCGATCTCGACGCCTGCATCGGCTGCAATGCCTGCGTGGTTGCGTGCCAGGCGGAGAACAACATCGCCGTCGTCGGGCGCGAGCAGGTGGCGCTGGGGCGCGAGCTGCATTGGCTGCGCATCGACCGCTATTACGCGGGGCCGGCCGAGGCGCCGAAGACCCATTTCCAACCGGTGCCCTGCATGCACTGCGAGGATGCGCCCTGCGAAGTCGGCTGCCCGGTGGAGGCCACGCTGCACGATAGCCAGGGGCTGAACCTGATGGTCTATAATCGTTGCGTCGGGACCAGGGCCTGCTCGGGGTATTGCCCATACAAGGTGCGGCATTTCAATTATCTGGATTACTCGGCGGGCGCCTCGCCTTCGATCGCACTGCAGCGCAATCCACAGGTCACGGTGCGCTCGCGCGGCGTGATGGAGAAGTGCACCTACTGCGTCCAGCGGATCGAGAGCGCGAACATCGAGGCGGACAAGCTCAATCGGCCAATCCCGGATGGACGCGTGCAGACGGCCTGCCAGGGCTCGTGCCCGACGCGGGCGATCACCTTCGGGAACTTGAACGACAAGGGCAGCGCGGTGTCGGCGGCGCGGGCGCAGGACCGGAATTATGCGCTGCTCGGCGAACTGAACACGCGTCCGCGGACGAGCTACCTCGCCGAACGCGCGCCGCGACGGGAGGTGTGAGATGAGCGGAATCACTGCGAGCCGGGTCCCGCCGGCCGTCATCGATCGGCGGTGGGCGGAGATCGATGAGGAGGTCAGCGATGTCGCCTACCGCTACGAGGGCGGGCGCGCCTGGTGGTTGCTGCTGCTCGCGGCACTCGGACTCGTCGGCGTCCTGACCTACTGCGTGTTCTGGATCCTCTACGAAGGCGTCGGCGTCTGGGGCAACAACGTCCCGGTGACCTGGGCGCTCGACATCGTCGGCTATGACTGGTGGATCGGTGTCGGGACCGGCGCCTTGTTCGTCTCGGCGATACTGCTCCTGCTCGGTGCGGAATGGCGCGGCGCGGTCAGCCGGCTCACCGAGACGATGGCGCTGCTGTCCGCGGCGGCCGCCGGCCTGTATCCGATCATCCATTTGGGCCGGCCGTGGTTCTTCTACTGGAACCTGCCCTACCCCAATACTTTCGCGCTCTGGCCGCAAGTCCGCAGCCCGCTTTATTGGGACGCGGTGGACATCATCAGCTTCCTGGTGGTCTGCCTCACCCTCTGGTACGTCGGCATGCTCCCTGACCTCGCCGCCATGCGCGACCGTGGGATCGAACGCGTGCAGCGCATGCAGGGCCAGCCGGGCAATTGGCTCCGGCTGCTGAAGGCGCAGATGTACGGCATTGCGGCGCTGGGCTGGCGCGGCTCGATGGTCCACTGGCAGCGCTGGGAGCAGGCCTGCCAGGCCCTCGCGCTGTTTGCGATCATCGTGGTGGTCTCGCTGCAGACCGGCGCGGCGGTGATGTTCGCCGGCACGCTCGAGCCCGGCTGGCACGACACGCTGCTGCCGGTCGCCTTCCTGTTCGCGGCGCTGTTCGCCGGCGTCGGCCTAGTCTCGGCCGGGGTCGTGCTGATGCGGATCGCCTTCCCGTTGCGCGACATCGTCACGACGCGGCATCTCGAGCTGCTCGCAATGCTGCTGCTGGGGCTTGGGATTGCCAATTTCTACTGCTACGCAGCCGAGTTCCTGACGACGCTGCTGACCGGCGACGGTTACGATAAGGGAGTGCTGGCCCGCCGCTTCCATGGACCGCATGCGTGGTCCGCCTGGCTGATCCTGGCCGCCGCGCTGGTGCCGGTACACCTGTTTTGGCTGCCACCGCTGCGACGCTCCGCGGTGCTGGTGCTGATCGTCGGCACGCTGGTCGCGCTCGGCATGTGGGCCGACCACTTCATGATCATCGTCGTCACTCTGCAGGAGGACTTCCTGCCGTCCTCATTCCACCTCTATTCGATGAACCTGATGGCGGTCGCCACTTTCTTCGGCACGGCGGGTCTGTTCCTGCTGCTGCTGCTGCTGGCGTTCCGCTATCTGCCGATGATCTCCATCGTGGGCGCGCGGCGCATGTTGACGCCTGGATCGGTCCGCAATGGCTGAACCGCAGCACCGCTCCGGCGCGCCGCTTTGGGGCGTCGCCGCCGAGTTCGAGAGCGAGGAGGGCGTGCTGACCGCATTGCGCGACCTGCGCGGGCGCGACCTCGGCCGGCTGGACGCCTATTCGCCGGTGCCAATCCCGGGCGCGGCCAGCGCCATGAACCTGCGGCGCCGCCATCTCTTCGCGTTCGCGGCGGCGGCGGCGGCGGTCGGCGCGGCGGCGATGTTCGGCATGTGCACCTACGCCACCGTCTTCGACTACAAGTTCGACATTGGCGGCCGTCCACTATTCAGTTGGCCGTATTTCATCGTGCCGAGCGTGTCGTTCGGCACGCTGACCGGGGCGCTGGCCGTGTTCCTGATCACGACGGCGCTGAGCCGGCTGCCGCGGCTGAACCACCCCGCCTTCAACATCAACGGCTTTACCCGGGCCACCAAGGACCGGTTCTTCGTCGCCGTTGAGGCGCGCGACGATTCTTTCGATGCCGACCGGGTCGAGGCGGCGATCGCGGCGCTGCCGATCCGGCCGCTCAACGTCAGCCGGGTGCCGCGATGAGGCGCCTCGCCGCCGGGCTGGGGCTGCTTCTGCTGCTCGCTGGCTGCGATAAGCTCGATATGTACACCCAGAACTATTTCAAATGGTGGGACCGCAGCTCGTTCTTCGCCAACGGCTCTTCGATGCGCCATCCCGTTGCCGGGACAGTGGCCAGGGATGCGCCGAACGGGGATGTGGCGCAGCCCGCCACGATCGACACGGCCATGCTGGAGCGCGGGCATGAGCGGTTCGACATTTTCTGCTCGCCATGCCACGGCCGCACCGGCCATGGCGAGGGCATGATCGTGCAGCGCGGCTTCCCCTCCCCGGCCTCGCTGGTGGATGGCGAGCTGCGGACCGCCAAGGCGGCGCGCTTCTATCACGCGATCACCCAGGGGCAGGGCCAGATGTATAGCTACGCTACACGCGTCCCGCCCGCGGATCGCTGGGCGATCATCGCCTATATCCGGGCGCTGCAGGAGAGCCAGGACGCCGACGCCAGCAACCTGCCGCAGCAGGACCGGGCCCAGCTCGAGGCGCTGAAATGAGACGGGGCGAAGCGATTGCCGCCGGGATCGGCGTGGTCGGGATGCTGGCTTGGCTCGCGCTGGCGCTGTTCAGCATGCGGGTCATGCCCTCCTACTTCGCCGCCTGGCTGTTCTGGATGGCGGTGCCGCTGGGCGCGCTGCCGCTGGTGATGGCGATGGAGGCGATGGGCGTCGTCTCCGGCCGGTTCCTGGCAGTCCTGCGCAGCTTGCTGCCGCTACTGCCAGTTGGCGCGCTGCTGGCGATCCCGTTCCTGCTCGGCACCGGCGTGCTGTTCCACCGCGCCGACCAGGCCCGAGCGCTGCCCGCGGGCTGGATGGCGCCGGGGTGGTTCGTGGGCCGGACGATCCTCATCTTGGTCGTGCTCTCGGCGCTGGCGCTCCTGTTCAGCGGGGCGCCGCGGCGCCGGCCGCGCCGCGGTCTGGCGATCTTCGGCCTGATGCTGCATGTTTGTCTGCTCAGCGTGGCCGCGGTGGACTGGGTGCTGGCGTTGCAGCCAGGCATCGCCTCGTCGGAGATGGGGTTGCTGCTGATCGCCTCGCAACTCGGCGTCGCCGGGTGCTTGGCGGGCTTCATCGTCGCGGTCGGGTCACGCGAAAATACCGGCCAGCCGGCGCTTGGGCCGCTGCTGGCCTCGTTGCTCGGCGTTTGGGCGTTCCTGCACTTCGTGCAATACCTCGTCGTTTGGTCGGCCAATCTGCCGGACGAGATCGTCTGGTATCAGGCGCGCACGCCGGGCCTCGGCGGCTTCACCCTCTGGTTCGCCGCCGCCGCCGTCACTCTCGGCCTGGCCTTGCTGCCGACCCAGTTGGCCCATATCCCCGCCGTGCTTGCGAGCCTTGCCGCGATGCTGCTGCTGATGCACATGCTCGAGACGTTTTGGCTGATCACGCCGGCGTTCCGCGGGCACTTCACCATTGACCTGGCCGACGTCTTCGCGCTGTTCGGCCTTGGCGGCTTGGCCGCCGCCGGGCTGATGCGGCTGCTCGGGCCGTCAATGCGGGTGTCCCATGCGACCGCCTAGGCCGCCGCGCCGCGTGCGCGACCCGGCGGCACGAGGGCCGCGCCTGGCCGCCTGGGCGACCCGAGCGCTCCTGCTGCTGGGAGGCGTGACACTCGCGTTGCGCTTCGCGACCCCGCACCCCGCGCCGCCGCCCGATGACCACGCAACGGTCGATAGCGACGCGACCGGGCGCGGGCCGCCCAGCACGCCACCCAGCGCCGTTGCACGCGCGGCCGGACACGAGACCGGTGACATGCGCGGCGGCGTCATGGGCTGGGTGGTCGCCGGGCTGTTTACGGTCGCGCTGTCGGCGGCGTTGGGGATGGTCGGGCTGGGCCATTTGTTCGAGTCCTGGCAGAGCGCGGCCCTACCGGACTTCACCACGCAGCAAACCACCCGGGTGCAGCCGCCGGCGCCGAACATGCAGGCCGACGCGCTCGGCGACATCGCCAAGCTGCGTCATTCGGAAGACATGCGGCTCACCACCTATGGCTGGCTCGACGCCGACCACACCCACGCCCGCATCCCGATCGACCGCGCCCTGCCGCTCGTCGTCGGCAAGTCGCTGGACGCTGCGCCATGAACCCCTCCGACGTGCAGCTCGACCTATGGCCCGCCGCTGCTTCCGCGAGCGCGGTACAGACCGACCATCTGATCTGGGCCTTCACCATCCTTACCGTGCTGCTGGTCGTGCCGGTGTTCGTCGGCATTACCATCTTCGCGATCGTCTATCGCGAAGGCCGCCAGGTGAACCGCACCCACACCGAGAAGCGCGACCGCATGCTCGAGCTCGGGTGGATGATCATCCCGTTCACGCTCACGCTGTTCTTCTTCGTCTGGGGCGCCCAGATGTATGTCAATCACCGGCACCCGCCGCCGAATGCGACGCAGATCGACGCGATCGGCCGGCAATGGATGTGGCAGTTCCAGCACCCCGGCGGCCAGGCGGAGATCAACGACCTGCACGTGCCGACCGGCAAGCCGATCCTGATCAACATGATCAGCCAAGACGTGATCCACTCGCTGTACATCCCGGCGATGCGCATCCAAATGGAGACACTGCCCGGCCGCTACACCCAGATCTGGTTCAACGCGGACCGCCCAGGCGTCTACCACATCTTTTGCAGCGAGTTCTGCGGCACCGACCACTCGCTGATGGAGGGCGACCTCTACGTCATGACGCCGTCCGACTACTCGGATTGGCTGGGCAAGGAGCACACGATCGGCACCTTGGCCCAGGAGGGGCAGAAACTCTACGCCGCCTACGGCTGCAGTGGCTGCCACGAGCCCGACAGCCGCCGCGCGCACGGGCCGCTGCTGGCCGGGCTCTACCACTCGCAGGTCAAGCTGGCGGATGGGCAAAACCTGGTCGCCGACACTGCCTATCTGCGCGACAAGATCCTCAACCCCGACCATAATAAACTGGCAGCCTACAAGCAGGTCATGCCCTCGTTCAACGGGGTGATCCCGGAGGACGAGATGGTACGGCTGATCGCCTTCATCAAAGCTGACGGCCAACGGAAGGTGCAGTCGCCATGACCCCTCCAGAAGGCACGATCCTCCGCGATCCGCCGACCCCGCGCACGACGATCGACCGGCCGACCGATTATCTGCATGAGTCGCACACGCTCGGCTCGTGGTTCTTCACCACCGACCATAAACGGATCGCCCTGCTCTATTTGATGGCGATCACGCTGTTCTTCATCGTCGGCGCCGTCGCAGCCGGGCTGGTGCGCCTCGCGCTCGTCGTGCCGAACGGGGCAATCTTCACCAACGACACCTACAATAAGCTGTTCACCATCCACGGCGTGGTCATGGTGTGGTTCTTCCTGATCCCCTCCATTCCGGCAACGTTCGGCAACTTCCTGATCCCGCTGATGATCGGCGCCAAGGACCTCGCCTTCCCGCGCCTGAACCTGCTGAGCTGGTACATCTTCGTCGGCGGCTCGCTGTTCACAGTCGCCGACCTGGTCATCGGCGGCGTCGACACCGGCTGGACCTTCTACGCGCCATACAGCACGACATTCTCCAACACCTACGTCATCCCCGCGCTGCTCGGCGTCATCGTCGTCGGCTTCTCGTCGATCCTGACCGGGCTCAATTTCGTCGTGACCATCCACACGATGCGCGCGCCTGGCATGACCTGGTTCCGCATGCCGATCTTCGTCTGGACGCATTTCGCCACC
Organism: Acetobacteraceae bacterium; assembly: GCA_965276815.1. Taxonomy (GTDB): domain Bacteria; phylum Pseudomonadota; class Alphaproteobacteria; order Acetobacterales; family Acetobacteraceae; genus JAVVHH01. Next base: position 286,963 of record CBDIBE010000011.1, read on the forward strand.
AGCCTGATTTTCCTGCTCGGCACGCCGGTCATCACGATCGCCTTGATCCTGCTGGTGATGGAGCGCGCCTTCGGGATCGGCATCTTCGACCCCGCCCTCGGCGGCGACCCGGTGCTGTTCGAGCACATGTTCTGGTTCTACTCGCACCCCGCCGTCTACATCATGGTGCTGCCGGGCATGGGCGTGATCAGCGAGCTCGTTCCCGCTTTCGCGCAGAAGAAGATCTTCGGTTATCGCTTCGTCGCCTATGCGAGCATCGGCCTGGCGACGATCACCTTCTTCGTGTGGGGCCACCACATGTTCGTCAACGGCGAGAGCCAGACGTCGGCCCTGGTCTTCTCGATCCTGAGCTTCATGGTGGCCGTGCCCTCGGCCGTGAAGGTCTACAACTGGACCGCCACCATCTACAAAGGCAGCATCCGGCTGAAGACGCCGATGATCTACGCGATGGGTTATATCGGCCTGTTCGTGCTGGGCGGCCTGACCGGCCTATTCTTGGCGACGCTGTCGATCAACGAGCATACGCATGGCACCTACTTCGTCGTCGCGCATTTTCACTACATCATGGTTGGCGGCACCGTGCTCGCCTTTCTCGGCGGGCTGCATTTCTGGTGGCCGAAATTCACCGGCCGCATGTATCCCGAGGGTTGGGGCATGGTCTCGGCCTTCCTGATCTTCATCGGCTTCAACGTCACCTTCTTCCCACAATTCCTGCTCGGCTATCTCGGCATGCCGCGGCGCTACCACGACTATCCGCCGGAGTTCCAGCTGCTGAACGTGCTGTCTTCCGCGGGGGCCACGATCCTGGCGGCGGGCTACATCTTCCCGATGGTCTACTTGATCTGGTCGCTCTGGTATGGGCGCCGGGCGCCGGACAATCCGTGGGACGCGAAGGGCCTCGAATGGACGACGACCTCGCCGCCCCCGGCGCATAATTTCCTCGTCCAGCCGATCGTCGATTTCGAGCCCTACGCCTATCCACTAGAGACGCCCGGCGATGCCCGCTGAGGCGACCTTCCAGCCCGTCGGCATCGAGGTCCACGAGCAGTTCGCCAATGCCGAGCAGCAACGGCATGCCGCCGAGATGGGCATGTGGGCCTGGCTGCTCACCGAATTGCTGCTGTTCGGCGGATTATTCCTCGGCGCCGTCGTCCTGCAGCATCTCTACCCGCAATCGGTCCGCCTCGCCGCCGGCCACCTGAAATTCTGGATCGGCGCCAGCAACACCGTCATCCTGATCTGCTCGAGCCTGACCATGTCGTTTGCGATCATGACGTCGCGCCTCGGGCTGCAGCGCTGGATGGTGCGCGGCCTGGTCGCGACGGCGGCGCTCGGCAGCCTGTTCCTGGTGCTCAAGGCCTACGAATGGTTCGACGATTACCGCGAGAACCTGACCCCGTTCCTCCCCCGCCCCTATGCGCTGGCGGATGACCCGCCCACCAAACTCTTCATCGACCTCTACTTCGTCACCACGGGCCTGCACGGCCTGCACTTGCTGACCGGGGTGATGATCGTGCTCGGCATGGCCCGGCTGGCGAGCCGCCCGGGGTTCCTGCAGCGCCATCAGAACCGGATCGAAATCCTCGGCCTCTACTGGCACTTCATCGACCTGGTCTGGATCATCGTCTTCCCCGTGCTGTACGTGATCGGCCGATGAGCACCTGGCAGCTCTCGGCCGACGAGAAACGCGCGATCTGGACCAAGATGCGCGTGCCGGTCTTCACCTTCATCGCCCTGCTCGGCTTCCTGGCCGCAATCATCCTGCTCGGGGAACTCGCGCCCGCCGCGCGGATCACCCGCTTCCTCATTGCCGGCATCGTGCTTTGCATGATCCTGACCGTGCTGTTCTTCGCGATGGACGTGCGGCTCGAGGGCGCGCTCATGCGCTTCTACGCGTTCCTCGGTTTCTGCTGGCTCACCATCCTGCTGGGGATGACCATGCTCGATTACTGGACACGATAATGGCAGACCATTACGATATCATCGTCATCGGCAGCGGACCTGGCGGCGCCTCGCTCGCCCACCGCCTCGCCCCCACAGGCAAGCGGATCCTCATGCTCGAACGCGGCGACTACCTGCCCCGCTCGCGCACCAATTGGGACGCAAAGGCCGTGTTCGTGGACGGGATCTACCAGGCCACGGAGACCTGGTATGGCGCGAACGGCAAGAGCTTCCATCCCGGCCTGCATTATTATGTGGGCGGCAACTCGAAGGTGTACGGCTCCGCCCTGTTCCGCTTCCGCGAACGCGATTTCAGCGCAGTCCCGCACAAGGACGGCGTCTCGCCGGCCTGGCCAGTCGGCTATGACGTGTTCGAGCCCTATTACACACAAGCAGAAGAGCTGTTCAGCGTGCACGGGCAGCGCGGCGAGGACCCGCTGGAGCCCTGGGCGAGCGGTCCCTATCCGCATCCGCCGGTGCTGCACGAACCCCGCATCCAGGAGCTGAACGACACCCTGCTGCGCGAGGGCATGCATCCGTTCCATATGCCGCTCGGCATAAGGCTGGACCAAAACCCGGACGGCTCGGCCACCACCTACAGCCCCTGCATCCGCTGCGACGCATTCGACGGATTTCCCTGCGCGATCAACGCCAAGGCGGATGCGCAGGTGATGTGCGTCGACCCGACCCGCGCGGCGCACGCCAATTTCACCCTGTTGACCGGCGCCTATGTCGACCGGCTGGAGACCGATCCTTCGGGTCATAGCGTCAGCCGCGTCCACGTTATCCGCGACAACCAGTTCGAGCAATATTCGGCCGATATCGTCGTTGTCGCGTGCGGCGCGCTGAGCTCGGCGCTGCTGCTGCTGCGCTCGCGGAGCGACGCGCATCCGAAGGGGCTGGCGAACGGCTCGGACCAGGTCGGGCGCAACTACATGCGGCACAACATGTCGGTGGTCATGGCGCTGCTCAAGCAACCAAACCACACGGTGTTCCAAAAGACACTGGCGTTCAGCGACTTCTATTTCGGCGCCAAGGACTGGGAGTTCCCGCTTGGGCTGATCCAGATGTGCGCAACCACGCATGGCGAGCAGATCCGCGGCGAGGTCGGGTCCGGCCTGATGGCGCTCGTGCCGGAGATCGCGCTCGAGAAGATGGCGGATCATTCGATCGACTTCTGGTTGCAGAGCGAAGACCTGCCGCGGCCGGAGAACCGGATCTATTACGACGGTGACCGAATCATGCTGGACCTCCACGAGGTCAACATGGAAGCGGCCAAGCGGCTGCGCGCCAAGCTCGAGGACCTGCTGACGCCGATGGGTGCCTGGCCGAAGCTGATCGACCGGCGGCTGTATCTGGGCAAAGACATCCCCGTAGGCGGCACGGCGCACCAGGCCGGGACCTGCGTGTTCGGGCCGGACAAGGCAAGCTCGGTGCTCGACTTGGACTGCAAGGCGCACGAGCTGGACAATCTGTATGTCACCGATGCGAGCTTCTTTCCGTCCATCTCGGCGGTGAACCCGACGCTGACGCTCATCGCCAACGCGCTGCGCGTCGCCGACCGGATCAAGGAGCGGATATCAGCCTGATGCGCATCCTGCGAATCAACCGCGTGGTTGCCGATCTTGGCCGGGCCGAGGCGTTCTACACAGAGGCGCTTGGCTGCCTTGTGGTCCGCAGAAACGCGGGCGATGTGGTCTTGCGTCTGGGTGCGCAGACAATCGCCCTCGTGCAGTTCGCGGCGCCGGCCGCCCCCTACCCGCCGGACAGCGCCAGCAATGATCTGTGGTTCCAGCATATCGCCGTCGTCGTCAGCGACATGGACGCGGCCTATGCGCATTTGCAGCGTTGCCCGGGATGGACGCCGATCAGCGAGGGCGGTCCGCAGACGCTGCCGCCGGAGAATGGCACGGTCCGCGCCTTCAAATTCCGCGATCCCGACGGGCATCCAGGGGAGCTGATCTGGTTCCCGCCGGGTCAGGGACGGGCGTGCTGGCAGGGGGCGGGCACGCTGTTTGCCGGGATCGACCATAGCGCGATTGCGGTCAGCGACAGCGAGCGCAGCGTCGGCTTCTATCGGTCGCTCGGCCTGGCGGTCAGCTACACATCGCTGAACGAAGGGGCTCCGCAGTCACGCCTGGACGGGCTGACCGGCGCGCGGGTCCACATCACCGGGCTGCGTCCGCCGGGCGACGATGGGATGGGCCTGGAATTGCTGGCCTATGAGCCGCCAGGACGCCCAAATCTCACCGGCGCCCACGATATTGCCGCGGACTGGGTAACACTCACAGGCGAGCCGCGCGAGTTGCGCGATCCAGACGGGCACCGCCTCAATATGACCACGGAGGCAAGCCGCGATGGCTGACCAGTCGGGACCGAAGCCAAAAATACCGTATTGGCACCTCTGGACGGACGAGCACGGCGTCAGCCACCAGACCCAGTGCTTCCTGACCGAGTGGGAGTTGAAGGGCGTCGGCAACGCCGCGCCGCAATGGAACGACAAGCAGGCGCGCAGCGAGGCCACCGTCGTCTACACCGTGCAGCCAGTCGGCTGGGTCGGCGAGTGGCACGAGAACCCGGCGCCGCAATGGATCATCGTGCTCTCCGGCCACTGGTGGATCGAGTCGATGGACGGCACCCGCATCGAGCAAGGACCCGGCGAGTTCTCCTTCGGCGCCGACCAGGGCTGCACCGAGACCGGCGGCCGCAAGGGCCACCGTTCCGGCACGATCGGCGACACGCCGGCCGTGCTGATGACGGTGCAGCTTCACATTCCGCCGCAACACGGCCCTTGCCGTTTCAAGTAGATGGACGGCTTCGAGATCCTGGATGACCGCTTCCGCGCCTTCGTCCTGCCCAACGCGCCACTCATAAAACTCGGCGAGGGGTTTGCCTGGCTCGAAGGGCCCGTCTGGTTCGCCGACCAACAATGCCTGCTGGTCAGCGACCTCCCGAATGACCGCATCATGCGCTGGACCGAAAGCAGCGGCGTTTCGGTGTTCCGCCTCCCCTCCGGCTTCGCTAACGGCCACACGCGGGACCGCGAAGGCCGGCTGCTCGGCTGCTCGCACCATGACCGCTGCATTACCCGTACCGAGCTCGACGGCAGCGTGACCGCACTCGCCGCGCATTACGACGGCAAGCGGCTCAACTCGCCGAACGACATCGTCTGCAAGTCCGATGGGACGATCTGGTTCAGCGACCCGCATTACGGGATCAACACGGATTACGAAGGCGGCAAGCAGACGCCGGAATTGCCGCCGGCGCTGTACCGGCTCGACCCGCGGGACGGCAGCTTGCGGGTTATGGCGGACGATTTTGTGGGCCCGAACGGACTGGCCTTCTCGCCGGACGAACGGCTGCTCTATGTGTCGGAAACCGGGGCGCAGTTCGCCGCCGATCCGGTGCAGCATATCCGGGTGTTCGACGTGCTCGACGATGGGGCGCGGCTGTCGCCGGGCCGGGTGTTCTACAAAGTCACCCCGGGCGATGCTGACGGGTTCCGTTTGGACGAGGACGGAAATGTGTGGAGCAGTGCGGCAGATGGCGTGCACTGCATCAGCCCGGAAGGCGCCTTGCTGGGCAAGATCAAGGTGCCGTTCACGGTCGCGAACCTGACCTTCGGCGGCCGCAACCGCGCTCGGCTTTTTATCTGCGCCTCGCACACGCTCTACGCGATCTACACCAACCAGCGGGGCGCGGCGCGGCCTTAGACCTTTATCGGCCTGACTGTGGTCGGGCCGATAAAGGTCTAGCTTTATTTGAGACAGCGATTCACGTCCTGACCGATTCCGGTCAGGACGATCGCGGTCTAGATTCCCAGATAAGCCTGCCGCACCCGGTCGTCGGCGAGCAGCGCCGCAGCCGGCGCTTCCTGGGTAATACGGCCGCTTTCGAGCACATAGCCGGTGTCGGCCAGTTCGAGCGCCAGCATCGCGTTCTGCTCGACCAGCAGGATGGTGATGCCCTGGTCCCTGATGTCGAGGATGAGCTGCGCGAGTTCGCCGGCGATGCGGGGCGAGAGGCCCATGGAGGGCTCGTCGAGCAGCAGCAAGCGGGGCCGGGCGACCAGTGCGCGGGCAAAGGCGAGCATCTGCTGCTCGCCGCCGGAGAGTGTCCCGGCGAGCTGGCGCCGCCGCTCGGCCAGGCGCGGGAACTGCGCGTACATGCGCTCGATGCTGGCGGCGACTTCGCGCTTGTCGGCGCGGATGTAGCCGCCGACCAGCAGGCACTCGTGCACGGTGAGATTGCGGAACACGCGCCGACCCTCCGGCACATGCACCACGCCCAGGCGCACGACCTCTTCGGCCAGCTTGCCGCCGATTTCCGCCCCCTCCAGGCGGATCGAGCCGGCAGTGGGCCGCACCAAGCCGGAAATCGCGTGCAGTGTCGTCGTCTTGCCGGCGCCGTTCGCGCCGATCAGCGCGGTGATGCGGCCGGCTTCGGCGCGCAGGCTGACGCCCTCTAGCACGCGGATCGGCCCATAAGCGACGTGCAGATTCTCGACCTCGAGCATCAGTGGCGGACCCGGCCGAGATAAGCCTCGATCACCGCTGGATGCTGTTGGATGTCGGCCGGCGTGCCGCGCGCGATGACCTCGCCATGGTGCAGCACGGTGATGCGCCGGCACAGCCCCATGACCATGCGCATGTTATGCTCGACGAGCAGCACGGTGATGCCCCGCGCCGCGATCTGCTCCACCTGCGCCATCAGCGACGCCGTCTCGGTCGGGTTCATGCCCGCGGCCGGTTCGTCGAGCAGCAGCACGGAGGGAAGTGACGCCAGCGCCCGGGCGATCTCGAGCCGGCGCTGATGGCCATAGGAGATGTCGCGCGCCCGCTCCCCGGCAAGCCCGGCCAGTCCCATGAAGCCCAAGCATTCGCGCGCCGTCGCATGCAGCCGCGCTTCCTCATCGCGGGTCGACCGCGGCCGGAACAGCGCGCCGCCAATCCCCGCCGCGCCGCCACGATGTGCGCCGACCAGCGCGTTCTCGAGCACGGTCATATCGTAGAAGAGCTGATTTTCCTGAAAGGTCCGCCCCAGGCCCCGGTGCTGGCGCTGCACCGCCGAGAGACGATGCAACATGGTGCCGTCGAGGACGATGGTACCCTTGTCGGCGGGCAGCACACCGCTGACCACATTGAAAAAAGTCGACTTGCCGGACCCGTTCGGCCCGATCAGCCCGTTGACCACGCCGGGCTCGAGCGCGAGCGACACGTCCGAGAGCGCCAACAGGCCCCCAAACCGTTTCTGCAAATGCTCGACGGCCAGGCCCGTCATGGCCCGGCGCTGCGCAGCTTGGCGCGGCGCGGCAACAGGCGGAGGCGGAGCGCGAGCAGGCCGGCGACCTCGATCACGCCACCGGGCAGGAACATCATGAACATGATGATCAGGCCGCCATAGACGAGCAGCCGGTATTCGGCGAGGCCGCGCAAGTATTCCGGCAGCAGCGTAACAACAATCGCGCCGACGATGCCGCCGGGCAGCGAGCCCAGCCCACCGATCACCACCATGGTCAGGAACGAGACCGAGGTGGGAAACGCAAAGCTGTCCGGATTGATGTAGGCCAGATAGTGCGCGTAGAGGCTGCCGGCGATTCCGGCGCAGGCGGTGCCGATCACGAAGGCCAGGACCTTCTGCCGCCCCGCGGGAACCCCGCAGGCGACGGCGGCGAGTTCGTTCTCGCGGATGGCGACCAGCGACCGGCCGAAGCGCGAGTGCAGCAGCCGGTGCAAAGCCCCGTAGGTCAGCAGCAGGATTGCGGAGATCAGCACGTAATAACCCTGCTCGCTGTCGACCTCGAAGCCGGCAACGCCCGGCGCCGGGATGCCGTAGATCCCGTAGGCGCCGTTGGTGATCGGCTTGGCGTTGACCATGACCAGAAAAAGAATCTCTCCCATCGCGAGCGTCGCCATCGCGAGGAAATGGCCGGAAAGCCGCAGGATCGGCGCCACCAGCAGCCCGGCCGCCCCGGCGGCCACGCCCGAGAGCGGCAGCGCCGCCGGGAATGGCAAGCCGAGCTTCGTCGTCAGCAACGCCGAGGCGTAAGCGCCGACGCCATAAAACGCAGCGTGACCAAAGGAGAACTGCCCGGTCAGTCCGACGATCACCTGCAGCCCCAGCACCGCAATCGCCGCGATCAGCGCCATATTGACGACGCGCAGCCCATACGCTCCGCCGCCGAGTCCAACGGCGAGCCACAACGCGAACAGCAAAGCCGCCACCACCGCCCGCGCCCGGCCTGATTGCAGCGCCGCGCCGAGCGCGTTGAAGGCGACGCGCGGCCCCTCGGTGATCGATCGCCCCACCGGCTGGCGCGGCCGGAACACCACCATCAGCAGCACGATCAGCAGGCCGTAGGTGATGACGTTCTTGTAGGCGGTCGAGACCAGCCCGGCGGTGAACGTCTCGATCAGACCCAGTAGCAGGCCACCCAGCATGGTGCCCACCACGCCGTACCCGCCGATCGCCGCCGCGGCGAACGCCTTGATGATGACCGCGTAGCCGAGCCCGGTCGAAGCGAAGAACAGCGGCGCGATCAGCACGCCCGCGGCCCCACCGAGTGCCCCCGAGACGCCGAAGGTGAGTGCGACGGTTCGCCTCGGACTGACGCCGTAGAGCGAGGCGGTCGCCGGGTCGAGCGAGGCGGCGCGCCAGGCGATCCCGGTCAGCGTGCGGCGAAAGAAATACTGCAGCCCGGCCATGACCGCGAGCGCCAGGCCGAGGATCCAGAGGTTCAGGCTGCGGACCCGCAGGCCAAAGAACTCGACCGGCGTTTCGTCGAAAATATGCGGGTAGGCGATCGGCTGCCGGCCCCAGACCAGGATCGCGGCGGACTGGATGGCGATCGAGATGCCCAGCGTGGCGATCAGCAGGTTCAGCAGCGGCGCACGGCGGCGAAGGATGCGCCGCAATATCACGCGTTCAATTCCGATACCGATAAGCCCAGTCGCAACGGATGCAATCACAAACGCAACGGGATACGGCAACCCGAGGGTCAGCGCACTCAGCCCGATAAGGGCGCCGAGCGTCACCATTTCGCCCTGGGCGAAGTTGATCAGCTCGGTGGCGCGCAACGTCAGCGCAAAGCCAAGGCCGACCAGGCTATAGACGCAGCCAATCGTCAGGCCCGAGACGGCAAGCTGCCCGGCAGTGGCAAGGTCGGGCAGCACGCGGCGCGCAGGCCTTAATGCGCGACGATCACCTTCTTCCCGTCCTCGATCTCGACCTTGTACAACGGAAAATGCACCTCGCCCGACTTGTCGAACGCCCACTCGCCGAGCAGGCCCTTGAACGGAGCGTCCGGCGTCAGCCCGGCGGCATAGGCGCGGATCGCCTCGGGGTCCGGCTTGCCGGCCTTGACCGCCGCATCATAGATGATCTTCACCGTGTCATACATCTCGCCCGACCAGCCATCCGGATCGCGGCCGAACTGGGCGCGGAACTTCTTGACGAAATCCTGCACGTCCGGCGCCGGGTCGACCGGCGTGAACGGCTCCATGACGATCGCCCCGTTCACTGCGTCGCCGCCCAGCTCGATGTATTTCGGCGTCGCGTTCCCGGTGTCGCCGATCAGCTTGAGGTTCATGCCGAGTTGCTTGGCCTGCCGCGCGTACAGCGCCGCCGCGGTGTAGGCGCCGACGACGTACAGCGTCGCGGCCCCGGAGGACTTCACCCGGGTGAGCTGCCCGGTGAAATCCTGGTCGTCGCGCGGGAAGCTCGAAAAGTCGACCGGCTGAATGTTCATCTTGGACAGCGCGTCCTTGAACCCGTTCGCCATCGAGGCGCCGTACTCGTCATCGGAGTAGGCGACCGCGATCTTGGTCTGCTTGAGCACGTCGACCGTGTAACGCGCGAGCTCTGCTGTCTGCCCGGCCGCGCCGACAGCGACGCGGAACACATAGGGCGACCCCTGCTGGGTGATGGCGGCGCCGACGCTGGAAGTGAATTGCGGGATTTTGTAGCGCCGCGTCAGCGGCACCATCGCCAGCGAACAGGGCGAATTTAGCGCCCCGATGATCGCCGCGACCTGATCCTGCGTGATCAGCTTGACCGTCGCGTTGACCGATTGGTCGCAATTGGCGCCGTCATCCTCGGCCAGCAGCTGAACCTTAAACGGGCCGCCCGCCGCGTTCAGCTCGTTGGCCCGTAGCGTCGCACCGTCGAGCTGGCTCTGCCCGCCCGCGGCGAACGACCCGCTCAGCGGACCGACCACGCCGATCTTGATCACCGACTGCGCATGACCCGGCGACGCCACGGCGATTATGCCCGCAAGAACAACTGCCAGACCGAGCCGCATTACCAACCCCCACGCCGCTTCTCGCATTCCCAACGGCGTGGCACGGCTTGTCAAGCGGCGCGCGTGGCCCCTAGCGTGGCGGATTGGGCAGAGGGTTCGCGGGTTTGACAGTCAGGATCGGCGTCGACGTCGGCGGAACGTTCACCGACTTCGCCATGGTGGGCGGCGCGCTGCAGACTCCTTCCATCCACAAGCAGCTAACCACCCCGGACGATCCGTCCCGCGCCGTCATCGAGGGCGTCGCCATCCTGCTGCAGCGGCACGGCGTCGCGATGCGGGACGTGGCCGAAATCGTGCACGGCACGACGCTGGTGACCAACGCGGTGATCGAGCGCAAGGGCGCCGACACCGGGATGCTGGTCACACGCGGCTTCGCCGACCAGCTCGATATGGGGCTGGAACAGCGCTACGACCTGTACGATCTGCGCCTGCAATTCGCCCCGCCACTGGTCAAGCGCGCGCGCCGGCTCGAGATCGCCGAGCGCATCTGCTGGGATGGCTCGGTCGAGGTGCCGCTCGACGAGGCAGCCGTCGCCGAAGCCGCGGACGCGCTGGTCGAGGCCGGGGCCGAGGCGCTGGCCATCTGTTTCCTGCATTCCTACGCCAACCCGGTGCACGAGCAGCGCGCCCGCGAGGTGGTCGCCGCCAGGCACCCTGCCCTGCCGGTCTCGACGTCGTCCGACATTTTTCCCTACATGCGCGAGTTCGAGCGCTGGACCACGGCAACCGTCAACGCCTACACGCAGCCGCTTTTCAATGCCTATCTCGTGCGGCTGGAGCAGGGGCTGGCGGCCATGGGGTTCGCCGGCGCGCTTTACCTGATGACTTCGAGCGGCGGCACGGTCGCGGCGGCGACGGCGCGGCGCTACCCGGTGCGCATGCTTGAATCCGGCCCGGCCGCCGGCGCGCTGATGACGGCGCAGCATGGGCGCTCGCTCGGATTGGCCAACCTATTGTCCTTCGATCTCGGCGGGACGACGGCGAAGGGCGCGCTGATCCGCGGCGGCCAGCCGCTCAGGCGCGACACGATGGAGGTGGCGCGCATCTACCATCATCGGCGCGGCAGCGGCTTGTCGCTTAAGCTGCCGGTGATCGACATGACCGAGATCGGCGCCGGCGGCGGCAGTATCGCGGCGATCGATGAGCGCAAGCTGCTGCGGGTGGGCCCGCACTCCGCCGGCGCGTCGCCGGGTCCCGCCTGTTACGGGCGGGGCGGCACGGCGCCGACGCTGACGGATGCGAATTTGCTGCTCGGCTATCTCGATCCCGGGTTCTTTCTCGGCGGCGCGATGGAATTGTCGGCCGAGCGCGCTGAGTCCGCGGTGGCGACGGTGGCCGGGCCGCTCGGCCTGCCGCCGCAGCTTGCGGCGTGGGGCATCCACGAGACGATCAACGAGGATATCGCGCGGGCCTTCCGCATCCATGCGGTCGAGCGTGGCTTCGATTGCCGGAACGCGGTGATCGTGGCTTTCGGGGGTGGCGGCCCGATCCATGCGACGGGAATCGCGCGCAAGCTGCGAGCGAGCCGGGTGGTGTTTCCGATGGGCGCGGGGGTGATGTCGGCGCTGGGCCTGCTCTCGAGCCCGATGCTGTTCGAGACGGCGCGTTCCGACCGGGTCGCGCTGCACCGGCTCACGCCGGAGCGCTTTGCCGCGGCGCTCGACGGGCTCGCGGCCGAGGCGTCGGCTTTTCTCGCCGGGCCCGTCACGATCGAGCGGCGGGTCGATATCCGCTATCACGGTCAGGGCTATGAGCTCGAAGTGCCCGTCCCGGATCTGCCGGCCGCCCAGGCGCTGGCGGCGCTGCCGGGTTTGTTTGCGGAACGCTACAAGTCGGTGTTCAAGGTGGATCAGCTCGACGAGACGCTGGAGCTGATCACCTGGAAGGTCGCAGCTTTCGGCCCAGCGCCGGATCCCTGGCCTGTGCGCGCCGGCGATGCGGCCGGGCCTCGGCAGAAAGGCGTTCGGCTGTCTTGGTCGCCAGAGGCCGGCGCGATGCAGGAAACGCCGGTTTGGGACCGCTACGCGTTGCGCCCCGATGATCGCGTCGCCGGCCCGGCGCTGATCGAGGAGCGCGAGTCCACTTGCGTCCTGCGCCGCGGCGATGTGGCGCGCGTGGACGATCAGCTCAATTTGGTGGTGGAGATCGGCGCATGACCAGCGACCCTCACCCAATCCTCTCCCTTCGGGTCCCACCGGGAGAAGGCCGGGGTGAGGGTTTAGACAAAGTGACCCTCGGCCTGCTCTGGGACCGGCTCATCTCGATCAGCGACGAGATCGTCGAGACGCTCGTGCGCACCTCGTTCTCGACCATCGTGCGCGAGGGCTACGACCTCTCGGTCATGCTGTTCGACCGGACCGGCGAAATGATGGTGCAGGGCACGCGCTCGATCCCTGTCTTCATCGGCACCGCGCCGGACACTCTCGCCTTCATGCTGGAGAAATTCCCGCCCGCGACGCTGGCGCCGGGCGACGTGGTGATCAGCAACGATCCGATGAAGGGCACCGGCCACCTGTTCGACATCGCCGTCATGCGCCCGGTGTTTCGGGAGCGCGCCCTGGCCGGATACGTGATGAGCATCACGCATCTGCCCGATATCGGCGGGATGGGGTTCTCGGCGGCGGCGACGGAGATGTTCCACGAAGGCCTGCGCCTGCCGGTCTGCAAGCTGTACGAGGCCGGTCGCATCAATCAGTTCGTGGCCGAGCTGATCCGGCTGAACGTACGGGTGCCCGAGCAGGTCATGGGCGACATACTGGCCGGCGTGAGCTGCTGCGAGGTTGGCGCGGCGCAACTGCTCGACTTCATGGACGAATACGCCATCCCCGACCTCGTCCTGCTGTCCGCAGCGATCCGCGCGCAGTCGGAACGGGCGATGCGGGACCGGATCCGCACAATTCCGGACGGGACCTATCGCAACCGGATCGAGTTCGAAGGCATTGACGGTCCGCTGCACCTGGAATGCGCCGTCGAGAAGCGCGGAGACGGGCTGTCGATCGACTTCGCCGGCTCCTCTGGCGCCGTGCGGGGCGGCATCAACGTGCCGTTCTGCTACGCACGGGCGATGGCGCTGCACGCGATCAAGTGCCTGACGGCGCCGACCATTCCCAACAATAGCGGCTCGACGGCGCCGATTGCCGTCTCGGCGCCGCCAGGCTGCATCCTGAACGCACTGCCGCCGGCGGCGACCGCGGGGCGCCACGTGGTCGGCCACTTCGTCAACGGCCTGATCTACGGCGCGCTCGCCGAGGCGATGCCGGAGCAGGTCCAGGCGGATTGCGGCATGATCAACATTCTGACGTTTCAGGGCACCCACCCGGACGGTCGCGAGATCTCGACGCTGTATTTCGCCGCCGGCGGCTTCGGCGCGATGCACGGCCTCGACGGCTATCCGACGCTGCCGGGACCCTCCAACATGGGTTGTGTCCCTACAGAAGTCTGGGAGAGCCGGACCGGAATTACCGTGCTTTCGAAACGCTTCCGCCAAGGCTCCGGCGGGGATGGGCGATGGCGCGGCGGCATGGGACAGGAAATCGTGCTCCGCAACGACACCGGGCACTTGCTGACCGTGTTCTCCATGGCCAACCGAACCCAGTTCCCCGCGCGCGGCCTGCGCGGCGGCGGCAACGGGGCGCTGCGCGAGCATCGGGTGAACGGCGTGACGGTAGACCCGAAGGGGCGGCACGTGCTGCAACCCGGCGACGTGTTCGTAACACTTGAGGCCGGCGGCGGCGGAATGGGCGGGCTGCGCCAGTAAAACCACCCCGACCAAGGGCTAACCACCCAAGCTGACACCCGCCTGAAGGGTGCCAGCACACAAGGCGTTGCGCAGCCGGTCCCAGCCCGCCTCCCCGTCCGGAAGGCCGAAGCGCAGCCAATTCGGTTGGGCCGAAAAGCGCCTGCAGAAGACCCCGGCCGCGCCAAGTCGCAAAAACAGCTCCGGCGCATCAGGTCTCTCTGCGAGCCGGAACAACCGCGTCCCCCCAACCACCCGCAACCCTGCGCCCGCGAGCAGAAGGTCGAGCCGATCCGCATCACGCGCGAGCCGTGCCGCCGTCTGCACCGCCCAGGCCCGGTCCGCCAGCGCCCGGCGGCCAATCTCCACCGCCGGCCCCGACACCGCCCAGGGACCAAGCGCCGAACGGATCCGCGCCGCGGTAACCGCATTGGCCAGCGCAAAGCCAAGACGCATGCCGGCGAGCCCGTAGGCCTTGCCGAAAGAGCGCAGCACCACGATCGAGGCATGTGGCAGAAACGGAGCCACGCTGATCCCCGCCTCGAAATCCGCGAACGCCTCGTCCACGATCAACAGCCTCACCCGGTCCGCCAGCGCCACGAGATCAGCGGCGGCGATGCGCCGGCCATCCGGATTATTCGGATTGCACACAATCGCACAGTCCACGCCTTCGGCGGTTGTGGACTCGATCACGCTCGCGCCGGCCGAGCGCCAGGCATGCGCATGCTCGGCATAAGTCGGGCTAAGCACGGTCACGCGCGCCTGCGGCAGCAGCAGCGGCAACAGGCTGATCAGGATCTGCGTCCCCGGCGCCGCGACCACCATGTCCGGCCCGGCCACGCCATACGTGCGCGCGGCCACCGCCTCCAATTCGCCGATCGCCTGCGGATCGGGCAGGCGGGTGAACGCCTCCTTCGGGATGCCCTCGATGGGATACGGCACCGGGTTGATGCCGGTGGAAAGATCGACGACCGGCTCCGGCGCCCCCGCAAACAGCAGCCGCGCCTCCGTCAGGCTCCCACCATGGGCGATAGACGTGCTAGCCGTCGTCTGATCCTGCAACCGCACCTCTCCTGACTCCCTCGCCCAACCTCGCCATGACAGCCGGCGCGCTCGCGATCGAAGCCGTATTCGGCTACCCGGACGCGCTGTTCCGGGCAATCCGGCATCCCGTCGTCTGGATCGGCGCCGCATTTTCCTATGTGGACCGAAACCTCAACCGGCCTGGCCCGGCGAGGCGCGTTTTCGGCACCCTATCCCTGCTTGCCGTCCTGACCGTCGTCTGCGTCCTGGCCTGGGCCCTGCAATCCCTCCTCCTGCCCCAGCCCGGCGGCGTCCTCATCCTCGCCATCCTGGCCAGCACCCTCCCGGCCCAGCGCAGCCTCTACCGCCATGTCCGCGCAGTCGCCGACGCGCTGGAAACTGGCGGAGTGGCGGCCGGGCGCGTCGCCGTCGCCCATATCGTCGGCCGCGACCCGGACCGGCTCGACCAGGCCGGAATCGTCCGCGCCGCGATCGAAAGCCTTGCCGAAAACTTCTCCGACGGCATCGTCGCGCCCGCCTTCTGGGGCGCCGTGCTCGGCCTGCCCGGCATGGCCGCCTACAAAGCCATCAACACCGCCGATAGCATGCTCGGTCACCGGACCGAGCGGCACGAGGAATTTGGCTGGGCCTCGGCCCGGCTGGACGACCTGGTCAACCTGCCCGCCTCGCGCCTGGCCGCGCTTTTCCTCATTCTCGCGTCCCTGAGCGGGGCCGCGATCCGGGCCGTGCTCCGCGACGCCAGGCGTCACCGCTCGCCGAACGCAGGCTGGCCCGAGGCCGCCATGGCCGGCGCGCTCGGGCTGCGGCTCGCCGGGCCGCGCGTGTATCACGGCATGCGGGTCGAAGATTCCTGGATGGGAGACGGCAGCGCCGATCCCACGCCGTCCGACCTCCGCCGCGCGCTCGCCCTCTACTGCCGCGCCTGCGCCATCCAATTCGCCGCGATCCTGGTCGCGCTGTTGCTCACCTGGCCAGGCTGAGCAGCCGATCGATCGCCATATGGCGCTCGAGATGCGCGGCCAGCGCGTCCAAGGCCGCCTCAATCTCGGCCTCATGATGCCGGGCCGCCGGCTCGGCGCCGAGAGCGCGCAGGATGGAGGCCCGCGCCGGGTCCGATCCGAACAGGCCGTGCACATAGGTTCCGGCCACGCGCCCGCACTCGGACACTGCCCCGTCCGTCCGTCCGTCATCAAAGGTCAGGAACGGCGCCATTGTGCCGGTCGTAACGCCCATATGCATCTCATACCCGGTGAACCGCGCCCCGCTCGTGAGCGCCCCCGCCACCGGCTGCAGCCGCTTCTCCCGCGTCAGCACCGTGTCCACCGCCAGCAGCCCCAGCCCGGCCGCCACCCCCGCCTCGCCCTCGATCCCCTCCGGATCGGCGACGCTGCGACCCAGCATCTGATACCCGCCGCACAGGCCGAGCACCCGCCCGCCGCGCCGCACATGGGCAACGAGATCGCCCTCCCACCCCTCCGCCCGCAGCACCGCCAAATCGGCGATCGTGGTCTTCGACCCCGCCAGGATCACCAGCCGGCAATCGCCCGGCAGTGGCGCACCGCGCGGCAGCAGCAACAAGTCGAGGTCCGGCTCCTCGCGCAGCGGGTCCAAATCGTCGAAATTCGCGATCCCCGGCAGCAATGGCACCGCAACCCGCACGCGCCCGCCCCGACCCGGTGACGCCACCAAATCCGCAGCATCCTCCGCCGGCAGACGCGCGACCTCGGCGCAATGCGGCACCAGCCCCAGCGCCTCCCAGCCAGTGCGCCGCGCAACCTCGCGCATGCCATCGGCGAACAGCGACAGATCGCCCCGCATCCGGTTGACCACGAACCCGCACACCAGCGCGGCGTCCTCGGGGTCCAAAACGGCATGCGTGCCGACGAGGCTGGCGATCACCCCGCCGCGGTCGATATCGCCCACCACGACCACCGGCGTCTCCGTCGCCCGCGCAAACCCCATATTGGCAATGTCGCCCGCCCGCAGGTTGATCTCCGAGGCGCTGCCGGCGCCCTCCACCAACACCAACTCGGCCTCCGAGCCGATAAGCGCAAAACTCTGAAGCACATAGGGCATCAGCGTCGGTTTCAGCCGCTGATATTCTCGCGCCCGCGCATTCCCGAACACCCGCCCCTGCACCACTAGCTGCGCGCCGACCTCGCTCTGCGGCTTCAGCAGCACCGGGTTCATGTGCACGCTCGCCGCCACCCCCGCCGCCCGCGCCTGCAATTCCTGCGCCCGCCCGATCTCGCCCCCGCCGGCCAGCGCGGCCGCATTGTTCGACATGTTCTGCGGCTTAAACGGCGCCACCTTGATGCCCCGCCGCAAGCACGCCCGCGCCAGCCCGGCCACCAGGATCGACTTGCCCACGCTCGACCCGGTGCCCTGCAGCATGATCGCGCGCGCCATCAGAACTCGATCCCCTCCTGCGCCTTGACTCCCGCAGCGAAATGATGTTTTATCGATATCATCTCGGTCACCAGATCGGCGGCCTCGATCAGCGCCGGCCGCGCATTGCGCCCGGTGATGACCACATGCAGCGACACGGGCCTTGCCGCGAGCGCCGCCACCACCTCCTCGACCGACAGGTAATCGTAGCGCAGCGCCACGTTCAGCTCGTCGAGCACGAGCAGCGCGAGCGCCTCGTCGCGCATCAATTCTAGGCTCTTCTCCCAAGCCCGGCGGCAAGCGGCCACGTCGCGCGCACGGTCCTGCGTCTCCCAGGTGAACCCCTCGCCCATCGTGTGCCAAGCGACCAGATCGCCGCCGAGCCGCTCCAGCACGCTACGCTCGCCGGTGGACCAGGCGCCCTTGATGAACTGCACCACGGCCGTCCGCCGCCCATGCCCGATCATCCGCAGCAGCAGGCCGAAAGCGGCCGTGCTCTTGCCCTTGCCCGGCCCGGTATGGACGATCAGCAGGCCTTTTTCCGTGATCGTCTTGCTCGCCACCTCGGCGTCCTGCACCTCCTTGCGCCGGGCCATCTTCGCCTGGTGCCGTTCCGCCTCGCTCATTTGATCCTCACCGGTATGCCCGCCACCACCAGCACCACCGCGTCCGCCCGCTCCGCGATGCGCTGATTAAGCCGCCCCGCCTCGTCGCGAAACCGCCGCGCCAGCGCGTTGCCGGGCACGATCCCGAACCCGATCTCGTTGGCCACTAACACGGTCGGCGCCACCCGCGCTTCGAGTGCCGCCTCGAGTGCGTCGCTCGCCGCCGGAATGTCGTGCTCACCGAGCAATAGGTTGCTCAGCCACAGCGTCAGACAATCCACCAGCACCGCCCGATTTCCCGCTCCGCGCAGCGCCGCCGCCACATTGAGCGGCGCTTCGACCGTTTCCCACCCCTCCCGCGCCGCCCGGTGCGCCGCAATTCGCTCGCGCATCTCTTCGTCGAGCGCCTCGGCCGTCGCCACATAAACGCGCGGTCCCACGACCAGCGACTCCGCGTGCCGGCTCTTGCCAGATCGCGCGCCGCCCAGGACCAGGGTGAGTTCGGACAATGGCGGGGCTCGCTTTTTGACGGGTGGGCCGGCGGCGCGTATAGGGCAAGACCGATGGTCCTTCCTAATGGAAGGTGAAAAGGGAACGCGGTGCAACGCCGCGGCTGCCCCCGCAACTGTAAGCGGAGAGCGGCCCGTCACGATGCCACTGGGGTCATGCCCCCGGGAAGGCAGGCGGGTTGCGTGATATCCGTGAGCCAGGAGACCTGCCATCACATCTACAACCGCGAGGCCGGGCGGGGTGCTCCGGTGGCGGCGATGTCTCCGGACGTCGATCCCTCGCTCGCCGCGGGCAAGGGACGGTTGGCACCCAGTTTGCGAGGGGTCGCCTGGTGTCCGAACACGTTCCCAGCCTGCATGTCTGCATCACCTGCCGTGCCGGCCGCGAGCTCGCCGACGGCGAACCGCCGCCCGGGCAGCTTCTGCACGACGCGGTCGCGGCACTCCTCGAAAACGATGGCCCCGTCTTCCTGCGGGCGGTCTACTGCCTGGCAAGTTGCGAGCGCGGCTGCGCGGCGGCGATCTCCGCGCCGGGCAAATGGGGCTATTTGCTTGGCGGCCTCTCCGGCGGCATCGCCCCCGACCTGCTCACCTATGGCGCTGCCTACGCTGCCTCGCGGACAGGGACGGTGATGCCCTCCAAACGCCCAGCCTCGCTCGCCAACGCCGTCCTCGGCCGTTTCCCCACGCAGGAGTTCCCATGAGCGCGAAAATCCCCGCCACCGTCATCACCGGGTTCCTCGGCGCCGGCAAAACGACGCTGGTCCGCCATCTTCTCGCCAATGCCGGCGGCCGGCGGATTGCGGTCATCGTCAACGAGTTCGGCGCGCTCGGGATCGACGGCGAAGTGCTGCGCGCCTGCGGGATCGAAGGCTGCGCGGACGAGGACATCGTCGAGCTCTCCAATGGCTGCCTGTGCTGCACCGTCGCCGAGGAGTTCCTGCCGACCATGCAGGCGCTGATCGACCGCCCGAACCCGCCCGAGCACATCGTCATTGAGACCAGCGGCCTCGCTTTGCCCAAACCACTCCTCAAAGCGTTCAACTGGCCCGGCATCCGCTCGCGCGTCACCGTGGACGGGGTGATCGCCGTCGTCGACGCCCCGGCCGCCGCTGCCGGCCGCTTCGCCGATGACCCGGACGCCGTGGCGCAGCAGCGCGCCGCCGACCCGTCGCTCGACCACGACAACCCGCTCGCCGAGGTCTTCGAAGATCAGCTCG
Organism: Acetobacteraceae bacterium; assembly: GCA_965276815.1. Classification (GTDB taxonomy): domain Bacteria; phylum Pseudomonadota; class Alphaproteobacteria; order Acetobacterales; family Acetobacteraceae; genus JAVVHH01. The sequence continues at coordinate 306,705 of CBDIBE010000011.1, forward strand.
GCGCCGCCGACCTCGTTGTGCTCAACAAGGCCGACTTGCTCGACGCCGATGCGATGAACCGGCTGCAGGAAACCGTCGGCGCGAGTATCCCGCGCGCCGTAAAGGTAGTGCATGCGCGCGAAGGCAAGCTCGACCCCTCCATCCTGCTCGGCCTCGGCGCCGCGGCGGAAAGCGACTTGGATGCGCGCCCTTCGCACCATGACGCGATGGATGGCGCGCACGAGCACGACGATTTCGACAGTTTTGTCGTCACGCTGCCGGAGATATCGGCGCCCGATGCGCTGGTCGCCGGGTTGCGAGCGGTGGCCGAGCAGCATGACGTGCTGCGGATGAAGGGATTCGCTTCGGTTCGCGGCAAACCGATGCGGCTGCTCGTGCAGGGCGTCGGCGCCCGCTTCCGGCAGGAGTTCGACCGCGCCTGGCGACGAGGCGAAACGCGCGAGGGCGGCCTGGTGGTGATCGGCCGGACCGGGATGGACCGCGCCGCGATCGAGGCTGCTGTCGCTGGCGCCGCTTCGGGCTGATCCTTGCACCTCCTCGTCAGAGACAGGCGCTCGCTCGACGCCGAAGAGGCGGCGGACGATCTCGGGCAGACGCCGGCCGACATCGTCCTGCTCTCCTTTTCCGACAGCGACCTCGGCGCTGCCTCCGCCGCTTGGCAGTCCATGGCGGCGGACCAGCGCCCGAGCCTGCGCCTGGCCAACCTTGCCCGGTTGCGCCACCCGATGTCGGTGGACCTCTACGCCGAGCAGGTGATCGCCCATTCCCGCTGTGTGATCATTCGTCTGCTCGGCGGCCTGGAATACTGGCGCTACGGCGCCGAAGAACTCTCTGGCCTTTGCCGTTCCCGCGGCATTGCCCTGGCTTTCCTGCCCGGGGACGGGCGGGATGACCCGGCGCTGCAGGAGCTCGGGACCGTCCCGCCGCACCAGCGCGCGCGCCTCGCCGCATGCCTCGCCCAGGGCGGCCCCGAGAACCTCCGCCGGGCGATCATGCTGGCCGCCCATCTCGGCGGCCGAGGTGACGACCCCGCCCTGTCGGCCGAAGCCCTGCCCGAATATGGCGAATACAAGCTCGCCACGACATCTCGGGAGGCTTGGGCGCAAGCCGCAATCGTCTTCTACCGGTCCCACCTGCAAGCGGGCGACATCGCCCCGATCGAGGCGCTTGCCGCAGAGCTGGCGCAGCGCGGGATTGCCGCCCGAGCCTTTTATGCGGCCAGCCTGAAGGACCGCGCCTGCGCCGCCTACATTGCCGAACAGCTCCGGGACTGGGGTCCGCATATCGTCCTCAACGCGACCGCCTTCGCCGCGCGGCGCGAGGACGCGCCGTCGCCGCTTGAGGCCGCCGGGGCGCCGGTGCTGCAGCTCGTGCTGGCCGGGTCGGCGCGGGAGGGCTGGGCCAGCTCGTCGCGTGGGCTTTCGCCCAGCGATTTGGCGATGCATGTCGTGTTGCCGGAGTTGGACGGAAGGCTGCTCACCACCGCGATCTCCTTCAAGGCCGAGGAGGCAGCGGTCGCCGGCCTCGAATACGCGCGAACCGTCCACCGCCCGGAACCCGACGGGATCGCACTCGCTGCCAGCCGCGCCGAGAAATGGGCCCGGCTGGCCACCACGCCGAAGCAGGACCGCCGCATCGCAATCGTGCTTTCGGACTATCCCGGCGCGGGGGGCCAGGTCGGTCACGCCGTCGGGCTCGACAGTTTCGCCAGCCTCTCGGCGATTTTGCGGCTGCTGCAGGACGCCGGTTACCGTGCGGGCGAAGCGACCGCGCCGGCACTGGTCCACGCGCTCTGCCATGCCGAGCCAACGACGGTCCTGTTGTCGGCCGACTACCGCCGCCGTCTCGCCGACCTCCCCGAACCAGCACAGCTAGCTGTCCGCGCGACTTGGGGCGATCCCAGCGAGGATTTTTCCGTCCGTATCCTGCATGTCGGAAATTTGGTCATCGCCGTGCAGCCCGGGCGCGGCGCCGCTCTCGAGCACAAATCCCGCTACCACGACCCCGACCAGCCGCCGTGCCACGCCTACCTGGTCTTCTACCTATGGCTCCGCCACGGGTTCGGCGCGCACGCCATCCTGCATCTCGGCACCCATGGCACGCTGGAATGGCTGCCGGGGAAGGCGGCCGCGCTCTCGTCCTCCTGCTTCCCCGCCCTGCTCACCGGCAGCCTGCCGGTCATCTATCCCTTCATCGCCAACAACCCCGGCGAGGCTGCTGCCGCGAAGCGCCGGCTTGGGGCGGTCACCATCGGCCATCTGACGCCGCCGCTGCGCGCAGCCGGCGCGCACGGCGCCGCGGTCGAACTCGAGCGGCTGATCGACGAATACGCCGCCGCCGACGGCATGGATCGCCGCCGCAACGCCCTGCTGCGCCGCGAGATCTTCGAACGCGCCGAGGCCGCCGGATTACTCGCCGAGAGCGGCGCCGGGCCCGATCTGCCGGAGGACGACCGGCTCGCCCGCCTCGAAGCCTATCTCTGCGACGTCAAGGACGCGCAAATCCGCGACGGCCTGCACGTCTTCGGCCAAGATCCCGCCCCCGACCGCCGCGACGCCCTGCTCGCCGCCCTCCCCCGTACCGCGGCCGGCGCCCTCGACCGTTCCGCCGCTTCCGAGCGCGCCGGGCTGCTTGCGGCGCTCGACGGCCGCTTCGTGCCCCCCGGCCCGGCAGGCGCGCCGACGCGGGGCCGCGCCGACGTCCTGCCAACCGGCCGCAACCTGTTCACCACCGATCCTCGTCTGGTCCCCACGCCCACTGCGGTCGCACTGGCCGAGAAATCCGCCGCCGAGCTGCTGCGCCGGCATCTCCAAGACCACGGCGAATACCCGCGCGCCATCGTCCTGAACCTGTGGGGCAGCGCCACGATGCGGACCGGCGGCGAGGAACTCGCCCTGGCGCTGCTGCTGCTGGGGGTGCGGCCGAGTTGGGATGCCGGGTCGGGCCGGGTCACCGGGTTCGAGATCATGCCGATCGCCCTGCTCGACCGCCCACGCGTCGACGTCACGTTGCGGATCTCCGGCCTGTTCCGCGATGCATTCGCCGCACAGATCGGACTGTTCGACGCCGCCGTGCGCGCCGTGGCCGCGCGCGACGAAGCCGCCGACTGGAACCCGCTCGCCGGCCGGTCCGGCGCCCGCATCTACGGGCCCGCGCCCGGCAGCTACGGCGCGGGCGACGCGTTGCAGGACGGCGCCTACCTGGCCGCCTCCGCCGCTTCCTACGGCAAGACGCTCGACGGCAGCGCCGACGCCGAGGGGTTCGCCCGCCTGGCCGCCGCTGCCGACGCCTTCGTGGCCGTGCAGGACCATCGCGAGACCGACCTGCTCGACGGCACCGAATGGGCCGCGCACGAAGGCGGATTTGCGGCGCTCGCCACCACCCTCGACAGCGCGCCCGCGCTCTACCACCTCGACACCGGCGCGCCGGACGCGCCCCGCGCCCGCACCCTGCCCGAAGAGATCGCCCGCATCGTCCGCGCCCGCGCCGCCAACCCCGCCTGGATCGCCGGCATGCGGCCGCACGGCTATCGCGGCGGCGCCGAGATCGCCCGCGCCGTGGACGGGCTGCACGCCTTCGCCGTTTCTCTCCCGCAGCGCTTCGACCGCCAGTTCGAATTGCTGTTCGACGCCACGCTCGGCGACCCGGCCATCGACGCCTTCCTCGCGGACTCCAACCCAGACGCCCGCGCCGCGATGGCGGACCGGTTCCAGGACGCGCTGCATCGCGGACTCTGGCACTGCCGCCGCAACGATGTCGGCGCGATCCTCGCCGGCGAAACGCCATGAAGCGCGGCTGGTGCCCCAGCGTCTTCGAGCCGATGCCGTCCGGCGACGGCTTGGTGGTCCGCGTCAAGCCGCGGGCCGGCGTTGTCACCGCCGCGCAGGCGCGGATCCTCGCCGATGCCGCCGGCCGGTACGGCAACGGCCTCATCGAGGCAACGGCGCGTGCTAATCTGCAGATCCGGGGCCTCTCTGACGCCACAACCGGCCCGTTTGCCGCCAAGATGGTCGAAGCCGGCCTTGCTGACCCCGACCCGGCCATCGAGCGCCGTCGGAACATCATTGCCGACACCCCGCCGATCGCCGCGGCATTGGAACGCGCCCTGGCCGCGGACACCAGCCTTGGCGCGCTCCCCGCCAAGTTTGGTTTCCTCGTGGACAGCGGCGGTTTGCTCAGCCCTGCCAGTGCGCCCGCCGACATCTGGATCAGGTTGAAAGACGACTGGTGTGAAATCGGCATCGACGGCGCCAGCAGGACCGTTCCGGCGCCCATCAGCCAGGCGGTGGAGATCGCGCTCGCGCTCGCACATGCATATCTGGCGCTTGCCACAGACTCGACTCCGCGCATGCGATCCCTTGTCCAGGACATCGGCGAGGCGGCACTGTTCGCCCCGTTCGAGACCCGGAGCGCTGACGAGCCGTCTCCCTCCGGGAGAGGGTTCGGACAACTCGTCGGCCGGCTTTCCGACGATATGTTCGGCATCGGCCTAGCATTCGGAAGCATCAGCGCGCTTGAACTGTCCGCGCTCGCCGGCTTGGCTGAGCGGCTCGCCGACGGAACGCTGCGCGTGACACCCTGGCGCGTTCTCGCGCTTTCGGGCGTACGGTCGCCGATCATACTGGCTAGGGCGCTGACCGCGCTGCCGCTCATCTCCGACCCCGCCGACCCGCGCCTCACCATCGCCGCCTGCCCCGGGAGCCCCGCCTGTGCCAGCGCCAGCGTCGATACGCGCACCCTCGCCGCCGAACTGGCCGGCCTGCAACGACAGGGCGGCGTCCACGTCTCCGGCTGCGCCAAGGGTTGCGCCCATCCTGGGCCGGCCGCGACCACCCTCGTCGGCAATGCCGGGCGCTACGACCTGATCCGCAACGGTGCGGCATCGGCCGAACCGGCCCGGCGCGGCCTGACCGCGGCCGAAGCACTGGCCGCTTTATGAAAAACCTCAACTACATTCGCGACGGCGCCGCCATCTACCAGAGATCGTTCGCGACGATCCGGTCCGAGGCCGATCTCGCCGGCTTCTCGCCCGACGAGGCGCGGATCGCCGTCCGCGTCATCCATGCTTGCGGCATGGTGGAGGTGGCGCGCGAGCTTTGCTTCCATCCGGACTTCGCCGTCGCCGCCCGCGCCGCACTGCTCGCCGGCCGCCCCATCCTGTGCGACTCGAGAATGGTCGCCCACGGCATCACCCACGCCCGCCTGCCCGCTGCCAACGAAATCATTTGCACCCTCGACGCCGCCGAGGTCCCCGCGCTGGCCAAGCGCGTCGGCAACACAAGATCCGCCGCCGCACTCGATTTGTGGGGCGCGGAGCGCCTGCGCGGCTCCCTCATCGCCATCGGCAACGCCCCCACCGCGCTGTTCCATTTGCTCGAACTCCTTGCCGCCGGCGCGCCGCTTCCGGCAGCGATCATCGGCGTCCCCGTCGGTTTCGTCGGCGCCGCCGAAGCCAAGCAGGCGCTGATCGACCTCGCCCCCGTGCCCTATTTGGTGGTCCGCGGCCGCAAAGGCGGCAGCGCCATGGCCGTGGCCGCCGTCAACGCGCTGGCGAGCGAGGCCGAGTGAGCCCCGGCACCTTCCACGTCGTCGGCCTCGGCCCCGGCGACCCCGAGTTGATGACAATCAAAGCCGCCCGGGTCATCGCCGCCGCGCCCGTGGTGGCGTTCTTTGCCAAGCGTGGCCGGCCCGGCCACGCCCGCAGCATCGCCGCCCCGTATATCGGCCCGACGGCCGAGGAACTGCGGTTCGAATACCCGTTCACCACCGAGGTCGCGCTCGATGACCCGCGCTACCGGAACGAGATCGTGGCCTTCTACGACGAGATCGCGGAGCGGATCGCGACCCGGTTACAGACCGGGCTGGATGTCGCCCTGCTCTGCGAGGGCGATCCGTTCCTCTACGGTTCCTCGATGTACATCTTCGACCGGCTCGGCGACTTCCCCAGCGAGGTGATCCCCGGCGTCAGCGGCATGAGCGGCTGCTGGACGCGGGCGCGGCTGCCGATGACGCATGGCGATGACGTGCTGAGCGTCCTGCCCGGCACACTGGACGAGGAGCATCTGGCCGAGCGCCTGTCCACATGCGACGCTGCCGTCATCATGAAAATCGGCCGCAACCTGCCGAAAATCCAAGCCGCACTGCTGCGCACCGGGCGGGACGCGCGCGCCGTTTACGTCGAGCGCGGCACCATGCCGGGCGAACGCATCATGCCCATCTCCGCCATGGACGGGGCGCCGGCACCGTATTTCTCCCTCGTGCTTGTCCCCGGCCGGCAGCGCACGCGATGACGGGACGCCTCGTCATCATCGGGCTCGGACCCGGTGCGGCCGCCATGCAGACGCCGCAGGCGACCGAGGCGCTCGCCGCGGCGACAGACCTCGTCGGCTACGGGCCCTATCTCGCCCGCGTGCCCGCCCGGCCGGACCAGATCCGCCACGCGTCGGATAACCGCGAGGAGCTGGACCGCGCGCGAATGGCTTTGTCTCTCGCCGCGTCGGGCCGGCGCGTCGCCGTCGTGTCCTCCGGCGATGCCGGCGTGTTCGCCATGGCGAGCGCGGTGTTCGAGGCGATGGAGAGCGGCGATGCGGCATGGCGGCGGCTCGATCCGGAAGTGGTGCCCGGCGTGTCGGCCATGTTCGCCGCCGCCGCGCGCATCGGCGCGCCACTCGGCAACGATTTCTGCGCCATCTCGCTCTCCGACAATCTCAAGCCGTGGCAGCTCGTAACCAGGCGGCTGCGCGCGGCGGCGGAAGCGGGCTTTGCGATCGCGCTGTACAATCCGCTCTCCCACGCGCGCCCCTGGCAGCTCGGCGCCGCCTTCGATCTGCTGCGCGACATTCTACCCGAGAACGCGCCGGTCGTGTTCGCCACCGCGGTCAGCCGTCCCGAAGAACGCATCGACATCACCACGCTGGCCGCCGCCGACGCGGCGCGCGCCGACATGCGCACCATCGTCCTGCTCGGCTCGGCCACGACCAGGTGGATCGAGCGCCCTTCTGGCCGGCCTTTCCTTTATGCGCCCAGGAGCGCCGCCGCGTGCTGACGCTCGAGCCACGCCATCGCCTCGGCGGCAGTCGCGACCAGTTCGACGCCGTCGGGCGGCTTGGGGCGGGCGACCATGATGACGGGCAATCCCAATTCGCGCGCCGCCAACAGCTTGGCCCCCACCGCGGCGGCGCCGGAGTTCTTGGTGACCAGCGCGTCGATCCCGCGCTCGAGCAGCAGCCGGCGCTCGTGGGCTGCGGTGAACGGCCCGCGCGCGGCAATCACCTCGGAGTGCCGCGGCAACAAATCCGCCGGCGGGGCGTCGACGGAGCGGATGACGTAATGATGCCAGGGCGCGGCGGCGAAGGGCGCCAAGTCTTGCCGGCCAACCGTCAGCAAGACGCGCCGCGGCGCATTCCCCAGCGCCGCTGCCGCCCGCGCCATACTGTCCACACCGATCCAACGATCGCCAAGCTCCGCGTGCCACTCGGCACGGAGAACCACGAGCAATTTCGTTCCGGCGCGATGCGCGGCTGCGGCGGCGTGCCGGGTGATCTGCGCAGCGAACGGGTGGGTCGCGTCGATCAGCGCGTCAATGGCGTGGGCGGCCAGGTAATCCGCGAGCCCCTCCACGCCGCCGAACCCGCCGATCCGGCAGGGCAGAGGTTGGGGCGCCGGGTCCGCCGTGCGGCCGGCGAGCGACAGCGTGGCCGTGAACCGGCGGACCGCCGCGAGCGCGCGGGCAAGTTCGGACGCCTCCGTCGTGCCGCCCAGGACCAACACCCGCATCGCGCATTCCCGTCATGAGCGCCGCGGTTCAACTGCCGGAGCAGTCCCGCTGGCTCGCCATCCTGGGGATTGGCGAGGATGGTGTCGAGGGTCTAGCCGCGCCTGCCCGAGCCTTGCTGCAGACTGCGACCCTGGTCGTCGGCGGCGCGCGGCATCTCGGTCTCGCCGGTGCACTGATCCGCGGCGAGCGTCTGGCCTGGCCGCGCCCGATGAGCGCGGCGTTCCCCGCCATCCTGGCGCGGCGCGGCCAGAACGTCGTCGTGCTGGCTTCTGGCGACCCTTATTGTTACGGTGTCGGCGCCACGCTGGCCGGGCTGGTTCCTGCCAGCGAAACGCTCTGTCTGCCCGCGCCTTCGGCGTTTTCCCTCGCCTGCGCGCGGCTCGGCTGGGCGATGCAGGAGGTCACGACACTCTCCTTCTGCGGGCGTCCCCTGCCCTGCGTCCTGCCGCATCTGCAGCCCGGCGCGCGCATCCTCGCCCTCTCGGCCGATTCGAGCACCCCCGGCGCCCTCGCTGCGCTGCTGCAGGAACACGGATTCGGCGCCTCAACCCTGCAGGTGCTGGAGGCGCTGGGCGGTCGTCGAGAACGCATCCGCTCCTGGCCCGCAAGCGACATCGCGCCGCTCAACCTCCTGGCAATCGAAGTGGTTGCCGGGCCCAGCGCCCGGGTCATCCCGCTGGCCAGCGGCTGGCCCGACGCGTTCTTCGAGCATGATGGGCAGCTCACGAAACGGGAAATCCGCGCCGCCACGCTGTCCGCCCTCGCCCCGCGTGCCGGCGAGCTGCTTTGGGACCTGGGTAGCGGGTCCGGATCGATTGCAATCGAGTGGTCGCTGCGCCACTCCGCCATGCGCGCCATCGCGATCGAGGCCCGGCCGGACCGGGCCGCACGGATCGCCCGCAACGCGCTGTCGCTCGGCGCGCCCGGGCTGCAGGTGATCCAAGGTGAGGCGCCCGCCGCGCTGGCCGGCCTACCCACGCCCGATGCCGTCTTCATCGGCGGCGGCGTGCAACGCGGCGTGTTGGAGCCGGCTTGGGCGGCACTGCGCCCGTGCGGACGCATCGTTGCCAACGCCGTCGCCCTCGACACGCAGTCGCTGCTGTTCGAGGCGCAGGCGCGGCACGGCGGCACGCTGACCCGGATTGCCATCGAGCGGCTCGAGACAATCGGCGCCATGCGCGCCATGCGCCCCGCCATGCCGGTCCTGCAATGGGCAGCGGTCAAGCCATGAGTGGCCGCATCGTCGCCGGCATCGGCTGCCGAAGCTTGTGCCCAGCCGAGGACATCATCGACCTGATCCAGACCGCCTGCGCGCAGACGGGGCGCCAGGCCGCCGCCATCGCCGCCCCCGAGTTCAAGCGCGCCGAGCCCGGCCTCGCCGAAGCCGCCCGCCGCCTGGCCGTGCCGCTCTTGTTCGTCGCCGAGCCGGCGCTGCGCGACGCCCAGCCGGGCTGCCCGACGAGCTCTGCGGCGGCCGCCGGCGCGACCGGCATCGCCTCGGTCGCCGAAGGCAGCGCCCTGGCCGCGTCAGGACCCGGCGGACGCTTGATCCTGCCCCGCATCGCCGGCAAGCGCGCCACCTGCGCGCTGGCCGAGGCGGCGGGGCCGTGACCGTCCATTTCATCGGCGCTGGCCCCGGTGCGGCCGACCTCATCACGCTGCGCGGCCGCGACCTGCTGGCAAGCTGCCCCGTCTGTCTCTACGCCGGCTCCACCGTCGCCCCGGCGCTGCTCGCCCATTGCCGCGAAGGCGCCCGCCTGATCGACACCGCGCCCCTCACCCTCGACCAAATCGAGGCGGAATACGCCGACGCCAACGCCACCGGGCTCGATGTCGCGCGGCTGCACTCCGGCGATCTGTCTATTTACAGCGCCGTCGCCGAGCAGATTCGCCGCCTCGAGCGTCTCGGGATCCCCTATACCTTGACCCCAGGCGTTCCCGCCTTTGCCGCCGCCGCGGCGGCTTTGGGCCGCGAGCTGACCGTCCCGGAGGTGGCGCAAAGCCTGGTGCTGACCCGCGTGTCCGGCCGCGCCTCCGCCATGCCGCCGCGCGAGACGCTCGCCGCCTTCGGCGCCACGGGCGCGACGCTGGCCATTCATCTCGCGATTCACGAGCTGGAGCGGATCGTCGCCGAGTTGCTTCCCTTCTACGGCGCCGCCTGCCCGGCCGCGGTCGTTATCCGCGCGTCATGGCCAGATGAACGCGTGCTGCGTGGCACGCTCGAAACCCTTCAAGCGCCCGCAGCATCGATCGAGCGCACCGCTTTGATCCTCGTCGGCCCTGCACTCCAGGCCGAAGACTTTCGCGACAGCGCGCTTTACGACCCTGACTACCGCCGCCGGTTCCGCGCATGAACCGGCGCGAACTCGGCCCGGCCCACGAGGGTGCCGGATCGGTCGAACACGGCGATCTCCAGCTCGGTCGGCGCAGGCCGCAACGTCTCGGCCGCCACCAACCAAGCCGCCGCGGCCACGGCGTCACCGAGCCCGACGTCGTCCGCCGCCGCATGCGCGAACGCCTCGGCCACGGTGTTCGAAGCCGCAATCCGCTCCGCCGCCACGCCGCCGAGCGTGGCGAGCGCCACGAGATCGGCCTCACCCCGCTTCGAGTGGAGGTCGAGCCGGCCCTGCGCCAGCTTCGTCATCTTGGCGACCCCGCCCGCAATAGTGACTCTCGGCACGGGATGCGCCCGCAGATACTTCAACATACCGCCGGCAAAATCCCCCATTTCGATCAGCGCCACCTCGGGCAACCCGTGCAGCTTTTGCACCGACGCTTCCGACGTCGCCCCGGTCGACCCGGCCACATGCTCGACGCCCATCGCCCGCGCCACGTCGATCCCGCGATGGATCGTGTCGATCCAAGCCGCGCACGAATACGGTACCACGATCCCCGTCGTCCCCAAGATCGACAGGCCGCCGACAATACCCAAGCGGCCATTGAGCGTGCGCGTCGCCAACGCCTCGCCGTCCGGGATCGAGATTTCGACAATGGCATCGCCGCCGCCGCATTCAGCCAGGGCCGTGCGGATCATCTGCCGGGGAACCGGATTGATCGCCGGCTCGCCCGGCGGGATCGGCAGGCCTGGCCTGGTGACCGTGCCAACGCCCGGCCCCGCGCGGAACAGCACGCCCGCCCCGACTGGCGCACGCCGCACCGTGACCCGGATCAGCGCGCCATGCGTCACGTCGGGATCGTCGCCGGCATCCTTCACCACTCCAGCCGACGCGCTGCCCGCGCCGGTTGCCCATTCCGCCAGCGCAAATGCGACCCGGTGGCCGCCCGGCAGGCCGATCTCCACCGGGTCCGGGAACTCGCCGCCGAGCAGCGCCGTATATGCCGCCTTCGCCGCTGCCGCCGCACAAGTGCCGGTGGTCCAGCCCCGGCGCAGCCTGGGTTCCTGCTCCACCATGCCACTACACTAACATGCAGGCCGCCGTGAGTTCCTCCCCCCTGCTCGAAACCATCCTTCGTTCGATGCCGGAGTTGCAGCCGGGTCACGTTTGGCTGGCCGGCGCCGGGCCGGGCGATCCCGGCCTGCTCACCCTGCACGCGGTCAATGCTCTCGCCCAAGCCGACACCATCGTCCATGACGCCCTCGTTGACCGTCGCGTTCTCGAGTTCGCCCGGCCGGGTGCCGAGCTGATCTTCGCCGGCAAGCGGGGCGGCAAGCCTTCGGCGCAGCAGGCCGACATCACCGCCCGGCTGATCACGCTGGCGCGCGAGGGGCGCCGCGTGCTGCGCCTGAAAGGCGGCGACCCATTCGTATTCGGCCGCGGCGGCGAGGAGGTGCTGACGCTGGCCGAGCACGGCATCCCGTTCCGCATCATCCCTGGCATCACCGCCGGCCTCGCCGCGCTGACCGCGGCGTTCATCCCGGCGACCCTGCGCGGCGCCAATCAGGCCCTGGTCTTCGCCACCGGCCACGGCGCCGAGGATTCCGGCCCCGGCACGATTGACTGGTCGGCGCTGGCGCGTCTAGGGCAGCCGATCGTGCTCTACATGGCGATGGCGCAGAGCGCAGTGATCGCTCGCGCCCTCATCGCCGGCGGCATGCCGGGTGACACGCCGGCCGCGGCTATCGCCGGCGCCACCACGCCGCGCCAGCGCGTCCTCGTGACCAATTTGCGCAACCTGCCCGAGGACATGGTGCGCGAAGGCATCCAAGCGCCGGCCATCATCGTCATCGGCGCCATCGTGGCGACCCGCGAGCGCCTGCTCGCCCTGCTGCCTGAGATCGAGGAGGTCAGGACGTGGGCATCAGCGGGCTGATCATCGGCGCGCCGCGCTCGGGGTCTGGCAAGACCACCGTCACGCTCGCGCTCGCCGCCGCGCTCCGCCGGCGCGGCATCGCGGTCCGCACTGCGAAATCCGGCCCGGACTACATCGATCCGGCTTTTCACCACGCCGCCTCCGGCTCGCCATGCCCCAATCTCGATACCTGGGCGATGCAGCCCGAACAGCTCGACGCGGTGCTCGCCACTGCTTGCGACGCGGACCTGCTGCTGATCGAATCCGCGATGGGCCTGTTCGACGGCGTGGACGGGCCCAAGGGACGAACCGGCGCCGCCGCGGACCTCGCTTCGCGCTACGGCCTTCCGGTCCTCCTAGTCCTCGACGTCTCCGGCCAGTCGCAGAGCGCCGCCGCCGTCGCCCGCGGCTTCGCCCTGCACAACCCGGACGTCCGCATCGCCGGGATCGTACTCAACCGCGTCGGCAGCGACCGGCACCGCGACGGCGTGGTAAAGGCCATGCAGGCGGCCGGCCTACCCGTGCTTGGCAGCGTACAGCGTGACAACGCCATCGCCCTGCCGGAGCGCCATCTCGGCCTGGTTCAGGCCGGGGAGCACGCCGGGCTCATGGAGCTGATCGGACGTCTGGCCGACCTTGCCGAATCTTGCCTCGACCTGGACCATATCCTGGCCCTGGCCTCCCCGCTCGCGGGCACGGCGTCGGCGGCGCAATGGTTTCCGCCGCCCGGACAGCGCATCGCGCTGGCGCAGGATCAGGCCTTCAGCTTCATCTACCCGCATCTGCTCGCCGCCTGGCGCCAGGACGGCGCCGAGCTTCTGCCGTTTTCGCCACTCGCCGACGAAGCGCCAGCAGCAGACTGCGACGCTTGCTGGCTACCCGGGGGCTACCCCGAGCTGCACGCCGGCCGCCTCGCCACCGCCGCCACTTTCAGGGCCGGAATGAAGAAATTTGCTGGGCCGGTGCACGGCGAGTGCGGCGGCTACATGGTGCTGGGCGCCGGATTGGAGGACGCGGCCGGCCAGCGGCACGAGATGCTCGGCCTGCTCGGACACACCACCAGCTTCGCCCGCCGCCGGCTGCATCTCGGCTACCGGCAGGCGCGCATGCTGGCCGGCTCGCCGCTCGGTCCGCAGGGGACCATGATCCGCGGGCACGAGTTCCACTATGCGGTCACGACCGATCCGGGGGCCGATCCGCCGCTCGCCGAGCTGGCCGACGCGGCCGGCCGGCCGCTGGGCCCGGCGGGTGGCCGGCGCTTCCGGGTCACCGGGTCATTCTTCCACGCGATCGCCCCGGCATGAGCCGGTTCACTGACCTCGAAGAGTTGCATGCCACCTGCCGCCGCCTGCCGCAGGGCGACGAAGCCACGGCGGCCGCCGTCGGCGCGCGGCAGGCCCAGCTTACCAAGCCGCCCGGCAGCCTCGGCCGGCTTGAGGAACTGGCGGCGTGGCTGGCGCGCTGGCAGGGACGCGCGATGCCGGCACTGGATCGGGTCGAGATCCTGGTCTTTGCCGGCAATCACGGCGTGACGGCGCGCGGCGTCTCGCCCTATCCGGCCGCGGTGACCGCGCAAATGGTGGCAAATTTTGCCCATGGCGGCGCCGCGATCAACCAGCTCGCCCGCGGCGCCGGCGCCGACCTCAGGGTGCTTGCACTCGAGATCGAGACGCCAACGGCCGACATCACCGCGGCGCCGGCCATGAACGAACCGGAATTCCTCGGCGCCGTTTCGCAAGGCTTCGACGCCGTTTCGCACAACGCCGACTTGGTCGCGCTGGGCGAGATGGGGATCGGCAACACGACGGTGGCGGCTGCGCTGGCGGCCGGGCTGTTCGGCGGCGGCGGGGCACGCTGGGCCGGGCGCGGCGCCGGCGTGGACGATGCCGGGCTGCAGCGCAAGCGCGACGTGATCGACGCGGCGCTGGCCCGGCACGCAGGACTGCTCGGCGACAAGCTGCGCGTCGCCATGGCCCTCGGCGGGCGCGAGCTGGCGGCGATCCTGGGTGCCACGATCGCCGCCCGCATGCACCGCATCCCCGTCTTGCTGGACGGCTTCGTCTGCACCGCCGCCGCCGCACCCCTGGCCTGCCTCGCACCCGACGGGCTCGCGCACGCGCAAATCGCCCATCTCTCCGCCGAAACCGGCCATCGCGCCTTGGCCGAGGCGCTGGGGCAGCGCCCGCTGCTGGACCTCGACATGCGGCTCGGCGAAGCCTCGGGCGCCGCCCTGGCGATCCCGATCCTGCGCGCCGCGCTCGCCTGTCATTCCGAGATGGCCACCTTCGCCGAGGCCGGCGTCGCCGATAAATGCTGAGGGCGGAACTCGCCGCCGCCTTCCTCCTGCTGACCCGGCTGCCACTCGGCTTTCTCGCGCGCGGCGCTCCGCTCCCGGAACAGTCACGCTGCATCTGGGCCTACCCGATCGCCGGCGCCGCCATCGGCGCGATCGCCGCTTCGGCCCTCCTGGTTTGCCGCTCCGTCGCGATGCCGCCGCCGCTCGCCGCCGTTTGGACCCTCGCCGCGGCGACGCTTTTAACCGGCGCGCTGCACGAGGATGGGCTCGCCGACACCGCCGACGGCTTCGGCGGCGGCCACACGCGCGAGCGCAAGCTCGCGATCATGCGCGACAGCCGCATCGGCACCTACGGCGCCATGGCGCTGCTGCTCAGCACGGCGATCCGCATCACGGCGATTACGGCCCTTGCGCAGACGCCGGCGGCCGCTCCCGCCCTGATCGCCGCCGGCGCGCTCTCCCGCGGCGCCCTGGCGTTCCCGCTCCTCGCCCTGCCGCCCGCGCGCCCCGACGGCCTCGCCGCACCGCTCGGCAAGCGAAGCCTGGTCCGCACGCTCGTGGGCCCGATGCTCGCCACGCTTCTTGCCTTCCTGCTGCTCCCGCCGGGACGGGCGCTTGAGGCGATCCTGGCAAGCTGCATAGCGATCGCGCTGCTGGCTGCTCTCGCGCGCTGGCAGATCGGGGGTTATACTGGCGATGTGCTGGGCGCCGGCGTGGTCACCGTCGAGTGCGTCGTGTTGACATTCCTCGCCCTAGCTTGCGCGTGACCTGGGTCCGCGGGCTAGCCTAAGCGGGAGGTAGGCCTGCCCAGGCTCGCGCGATCAGCTCCCTGATCGCCCCGCGCTCGATCGGGCGGGGGTTCCAATAGGGCGTTTCGACCGCGAGATCGGCTGCCCGGTCGATATCCGCCTCCTGCATGCCGAGTGCCGACAGCGCGCGCGGCGCCCCGAGCCGGCCCGCCAGCGCGAACAATCCGCCGGCCGCATCCTCCACCCCGAGCGCCGCCGCTACGCGCGAAACCGCGTCCGGGGCGGCTGGGGCGTTGTAGGCGAGTGCGTGCGGCAGGATGATCGTGTGCGTCTCGGCGTGTGGCAGGTCGAAGCTGCCGCCGATCACGTGGCAGAGCTTGTGGTGCAGCGCCATTCCGGCCGTCGCCAAGCAGATCGCGCACAGCCAGGCGCCATAGAGCGCCCCGGACCGCCCCTGGAGGTCGCCGGGCTGCGCGACGACGCCCGGCAGGGCAGCGGCGAGCGCGCGGATGCCCTCCTCGGCCAACAGCGCAGTGACTGGATTGCGATCCTCGGCGTAGAGCGCCTCGACGGCGTGCGCCATCGCGTTCATCCCCGAAGTCGCCGAGAGCGCAGGCGGCAAGCCACGCGTCAGCTCCACGTCGTAAATCACCGTCTTCGGCACGACTTTCGGCGTGCGCTGGGTGGTTTTCCGGCCGCCCTCGGTCTCGCCCAAGATCGGCGTCATCTCCGAGCCCGCATAGGTGGTCGGCACTGCGAGCAGCTTCAGCCCGGTGCGCAGCGCAATCGCCTTGCCGAGCCCAATCGTCGACCCGCCGCCCACCGCGACGATGGAATCGGCGCCCTTTTCGCGCACGGCCTCCAGCGCCTGCGCCGTGACCTCGACCGGAGTGTGCATCACCGCGCCCGCAAACACGCCACATGCGCTAGAGCCCAGCAACGAGGCCACGCGCTCGCCCGTCGCGTGCTGCTCCTTGGTGGAGAGCACCAGCGCCCGCCGGCCGCCGAGCTTTCCTACTTCCTCCGGCACGCGCCCCAGCGTGCCCGTCCCGAACACGACCCGCGCTGGGTGCGCCGCATAAACAAAGCCGTCGCGTAGCATCACTTCGGGTGTCATCGGACGTCCTCCCGGCCGTTCTAAGGGAGCGTCATCGCGAGCCGCAAAGCGGCGTGGCGATCCAGGGCCGCGCGGACGGACGCGGGCATGGATTGCTTCGTCGCTTCGCTCCTCGCAATGACACGTCAGCTCAACCGCGCCTTCAACACCTCATTGACCAGCGCCGGGTTGCCCTTTCCGGCCATTGCCTTCATCACCTGGCCGACAAAGAAGCCGAACAGCTTGTCCTTGCCGGCCTTGTATTCGGCCAGCTTGTCGCCGTTCGCCGCGAGCACCTGGTCCACCGCCGCCTCGATCGCGCCGGTGTCGGTCACTTGGCGCAGCCCGCGCTGCTCGACGATGGCAGCCGGGTCGTCGCCAGTGTCCACCATCGCCTCGAACACCTCCTTGGCGATGCGGCCGTTGATCGTCTTGTCGGCCAGCAGGTCGAGCAGGCGCCCCAGCGACGCGGCTGACACGGGGCTGTCCTCGATGCTGCGTCCTGTCCGATTCAGCGCAGCGAAGAAGTCGCCCATCATCCAGTTCGCCGCCAATTTCGGGTCGCGGCCCTTGGCGACCGTTTCGTAGAACCCGGCCGTCTCCTTCTCGGCGACCAGCACGGCCGCATCGTACGGCGAAAGCCCATATTCCTCAACGAACCGTGCCCGTTTGGCATCCGGCAGCTCCGGCAGGCTGGCCTTCAGCGCCGCCACCCAGTCCTCATCAAGCACCAGCGGCAACAGGTCCGGCTCCGGGAAGTAGCGGTAATCGTGCGCGTCTTCCTTGCTGCGCAGGCTGCGCGTCTCGCCGCGGCTTGGGTCGAACAGCCTCGTCTCCTGGTCAACCGCGCCGCCGCCTTCCCAAACCCGCACCTGCCGCATCGCCTCCGCCTCGATCGCCTGCATGACGAAGCGGATCGAGTTGACGTTCTTGACCTCGCAGCGGGTGCGGAACGGCTCGCCGTGCTTGCGGACCGAGACGTTCACGTCGGCGCGCATGGAGCCTTCCTCCATGTTCCCGTCGCAGGTGCCGAGATAACGCAGGATCGTGCGCAGCTTGCGCAGATAGGCGCCGGCCTCTTCTGGGCTGCGCATGTCCGGCTCGCTGACGATCTCCATCAGCGCAACGCCGGACCGGTTCAGGTCGATGTAGCTCTTCGTCGGGTGCTGGTCGTGCAGCGACTTGCCGGCGTCCTGCTCGAGGTGCAGCCGGGTCACGCCGATCCGCTTGGCGCTGCCGTCGGCTAGTTCGACCTCGACGGCGCCGGCGCCCACGACCGGGTGCTGGTATTGGCTGATCTGATAGCCGGCCGGGAGATCGGCATAGAAATAGTTCTTGCGGTCGAAACGGCTGACCAGGTTGATCTGCGCGTCCAGCCCCAGCCCGGTGCGCACCGCTTGGGCCACGCACTCGCGGTTGATCACCGGCAGCATGCCGGGGAAGGCCGCGTCGACGAAGCTCACCTGGGTGTTGGGCTCGGCGCCGAACTCCGTCGCCGCCCCGCTGAACAGCTTGGACTGGCTGACGACCTGGGCGTGCACCTCCAGCCCGATCACCACTTCCCAGGCGCCACTCGCGCCCTCGACCGTATAGCTCATAGCGCCACCCCCGCCCGCAACCGCGGCAGTTCCGAAAAACCCGCCGCCCGCTCCAGCGCGGCGGCGACCGCGAACGCCGTCTCCTCGTCGAATGGCCGCGCCAGCACCTGCAGGCCCAGCGGCAGCCCCTGCCCGTCCAGCCCGGCCGGCACCGAAATGCCAGGGACCCCCGCCATGTTGGCTGGCACGGTGAACACGTCGTTCAGATACATCTTCACCGGGTCATCCATGTTCTCGCCCTGCGCAAAAGCCGCCGACGGCGCCGTCGGCGTCAGCAACGCATCGACTTTCTGGAACGCCTCGGAGAAGTCACGCAGGATCAGCGCGCGGATCTTCTGCGCCTTCAGATAGTAGGCGTCGTAATACCCTGCTGAGAGCACATAAGTCCCGATCATGACCCGGCGGCGCACTTCCGGCCCAAAACCCTCCGCCCGCGTCCGCTCATAAAGGTCGGTCAGGTCCTCGCCATCCACTCGCAGCCCGAACCGCACGCCGTCATACCGCGCCAGGTTCGACGACGCCTCGGCCGGCGCCACGATGTAGTACGTCGCCAGCCCATATTTCGTATGCGGCAGCGAAACATCCACCGTCTCCGCCCCCTGCTCGCGCAGCCAGGCCAGGCCTTGCTGCCACAGCGCCTCGATCTCCGGCGGCATGTCGTCGGACCGGTACTCCTTGGGCACGCCGATCTTCAGCCCACGCACGCCGCGCCGGCATGCGGCGGCGAAGTCCGGCACGGGCATATCCGCCGACGTACTGTCCTTCGCATCGAACCCGGCCATGCTGCCCAGCAGCACCGCGCTATCCTCGACATTGCGTGCAAACGGACCGGGATGGTCCAGCGACGACGCGAACGCCACGACGCCCCAACGCGAGCATCGCCCATAGGTCGGCTTGACCCCCACGATCCCGGTGAACGAGGCCGGCTGCCGTATCGACCCGCCCGTATCCGTCCCGGTCGCGCCGCAAGCCAGCCGCGCCGCCACCGCCGCCGCCGAGCCGCCGGAGGAGCCGCCCGGAACCAGCTTGCGGTTGTCCGATTGCGTCCAGGGGCTCTCCACCGGGCCGAAGCCGGAGGTCATGTTCGACGACCCCATGGCGAACTCGTCCATGTTGGTCTTGCCGAGGAACACGGCGCCGTCGCGCTTGAGGTTGGCGGTGACCGTGCTCTCGTACGGCGGAATGAATGGCTCGAGAATGCGGCTGCCGGCCGTCGTCTTCACGCCCTTGGTGCAGAACAGGTCCTTGATCGCCAGCGGAACGCCGAGCAATGGCCGGTCTTCCCCCTTGGCGAGCGCCGTATCCGCCGCCTTGGCTTCCGCCCGCGCCTGCTCTGAGGTCACAGTGATGAAGGCGTTGAGGCGCGGGTTTAGCGCTTCGATCGCATCGAGATGCGCGCCGGTCAGTTCGGCAGCCGAGAATTCGCGCCGGCGCAGCCCGTCGCGCGCCTGCACCAAGGTGAGGTCGGTGAGCATCATTCGACGACCTTCGGCACGGCGTAGAACGGGCCGGCGCGGTCCGGCGCGTTGGACAGCACCGCCTCCTGCACGCCGCCATCGGTGACGGCGTCGTCGCGCATCCGCATCGCCATTGCAGCGGCGCCGGCCAGCGGCTCGACGCCGTCGACATCGACCTCGTTGAGCTGCTCGATCCAGCCGATGATGCCGTTCAGCTCGTTTTGCAGGCGCGGCAGGTCGTCCTCCTCGACGTGCAAGCGGGCGAGCTTGGCGATGCGGCGAACCGTCGCGGGATCGAGCGACATGGGTGTGACCTTACGGTGAATGTGAAAGGATGGGGCTGGGGTAGATATGGTGTGATACCGGCCGCCATGGCGTTGTTCAACATGAGCGAGCTGCGGGGCATGTTGGCGCCGGGTCAGCGGCTGATCGGGCTGGATCCTGGAAGCAAGACGGTCGGCGTCGCGCTGTCCGATGTTAGCCTGCTGATCGCCTCGCCATACGGGGCGCTGCGCCGCGGCAAGCTGGCGCCGATGGCCGCGGACATTGTGGCGCTGGCCCGCAAGGAAGGCGCCGGCGGCTTGGTCGTGGGCTATCCGTTGTCGATGGACGGCAGCATGGGCCCGGCGGCGCAGGCAGCCCGCGACTGGGCCCGGGCGCTGTCCGAGGCAACCAGCCTGCCCGCGGCGCTGTGGGACGAGCGGCTGTCCTCCTCGGCCGTCAACCGCTTCCTGATCGAAGAGGCCGATCTGTCGCGGCGCAAGCGGGCCGCCGTCGTGGACGGAATGGCCGCCGCCTACACGCTGCAAGCCGCGCTGGACAGCACCCGGCCGTCGCCTTAGCCGAACGTTCGCTTCGGCAGCGGGGGCGCCGGATAGCGTCCCATCTTGGAATTCCAATAGGACCATGAGCGCGGATCAATGATGCCGGGCGGCGCACGGTCGAGGGCGTCACGGAAGATCATCGTCCGACACGTAGCGCCGGAGCACTTTCATGTCCTCATGCGTGGCCGACCCCATGGCGTATGCCATGAAGCGGACAGGGTCGGAGAGCGCCTCATTGGGCTCCTCGAACCAGATCACGCGCCGCGCCACCGCTTCCGTCTCGTCATTGAGCGGAATTGGCCTCATTGGGTTCGCTTTCGACTGCCCCGCCGCACGGGCCGGGCGATCGCTGGAAGCTGGTCCAGCTCAACCTCGCGCGCCGCTTGGCCGTCGGCAAAGTGCGACAGCGCCTTCAGCGTGATTTGCGGATTGAACGGAGGTCCGTACAGCGCTTGTGCCGCGGCCAATGCAGTGGGCAGGTCGATGCGCCCATCACGCAGGATCGCGTCGATGTCGCGATAGTCCTTCGCTTCGGCCCGCAACTGCACGACGTTTGCCTTGGTCCCCGCAAGGTCGAGCAAGGAGGCGATCTGCACGCCGTTGTCGGGAGCTGTTAGCGAGAGGGCTAGACGCGGCAGGCCTGGAACCCCGAAGAATGACAGCCTCACCGGACCGCCGCGGTCGAGGATGCCGGTTAGTGTATTCGGCTCGCGCTGGGTGATCGTTGCTGCTGCCATGAAGGGAATGCAAGCCGCAAGCCTGGCCGGGTCGAAGGCTCGGCTGCCGAAAAAGTCGAAATCGACGGATTGGCGATGCCCCAAGTGCAGCGCTATGGCCGTGCCGCCGTATAGCACGAATTCCGCCGGTATCACCCCGAGCTCATCCCAAAGCCGCCGCTGGGCACTGGGCAAGATATCGAGACGAGGGGCGAAGCCGGCTACCGTCCCATCTCCTGGCAAAACAAGATCTGATGCGCGTCGACGCGGCCCATCTAGCTCCGCTCTATACTCGGCTCGACCGCCGAATGCCATTCCACGTCGATATCTTCACGGAACGCAAAGCGTATGAGATGGCGGGCGACAACATCCTCCAATTGCGGCAACGCAGCTTGGTTGGTAGCCACAACGTGCAGCTTCAGGACGCCTTCATCCGCCCGGAGCGCGCAGGTGCCAAGGGAGAAGGTGATTTCACCGTCCCGGTCACCATAAGTGACGGGAATCTTGTGCTCGAAATGTTTGCAGAGCTGGGTGAGGTAGCGCTTGGCATTGGTCGTTGCAATCTCAGCCGTCGCCGCAATGGACCGCTCTGCTTCTTGGTTATCGCTCATCAGCTGCGCTCCACGCTTTTCGCCGCCTCGTCCAAGGCGGCGGCGATGGCCTCCACCTGCGCAGGCTCCAAACCGCCTTGCGACAGTCGAAGCCGGAGCGCCAGCTTGAGGTTCTCCATGCCGCGGATGATCTGCGGCGACACGCCGCCGGAGCGGCCGGAGCCGGAAGGGGTCAGCCGGGCGAAGACCGCGTCTACCGCTGCGCGGTTTGCGGCCAGGAAAGCCTCGCCGTCTGGGGTGATGGTGTATTGCTTGCGCGCACCCTCGCTGGCGGTGACGGTGGCGTGGCCGACTTCCTCCAAGTAGGCGAGCGTCGGATAGATCACGCCGGGGCTCGGGCTGTAGGTCCCGCCCATGCGCTCCTCGATCGCCTTGATCAGCTCGTAACCGTGGCGCGGCTGCTCGGCGATCATGCCGAGGATGACGAGACGAAGCTCGCCATAGTCGAACGGACGGCCGTCCCGGCGGCCGCCGCGGTGATGCTCATGACCGTGCGGGCCATGGCGGTGATGACGTCCCCAGAAACGGCCCTGGGCCATCTCTTCGGGGTGGTTGAAATGACGGTCTGAACCGTCTTTGCATGAATGTCTCATGAACGCCGATATAGATCGCGATATATCGTCAGTCAAGACCTATCTCGATATATCGGAGAGAGTCGGTCGGTTTCGCGCCGCTTGCAATAAGGCTGCCAATCGGCCATATCCGGTGCGCCTGCCGAAAGGCGGTAATTCGCACGCGGGGCGCCTTTCCGGGGAGACATCCCGGTTTCCGGTGCCGCAAGGCCTGGTCCCGCGGAGGCACAACCGGATCAATGGAAAGGATGCGCCACCATGGCGATGCCTGATTTTACCCTGCGTCAGCTCCTCGAAGCCGGCGTCCACTTCGGCCACCACACCCGTCGTTGGAACCCGCGCATGTCGCCGTACATCTTCGGTGTACGCAACCAAGTCCACATCATCGACCTGCAGCAGACCGTGCCGATGATGGACCGGGCGTTGCGGGCGGTCCGCGACGTCACCGCCGCCGGCGGGCGCGTGCTGTTCGTCGGCACCAAGCGCGCCGCGGCCGAGTACGTGGCCGAGAGCGCCAAGCGCTGCGGCCAATACTATGTGAATCACCGCTGGCTCGGCGGTATGCTGACCAACTGGAAGACCATCACCGGCAGCATCAAGCGGCTGCGCCAGATCGAGGAGATGCTCTCCGGCGACGTGCAGGGCCTCACCAAGAAAGAGGTGCTCGACATCACGCGCGACCAGGAGAAGCTCGAGCGCGCGCTGGGCGGCATCAAGGATATGGGCGGACTGCCGGACATCCTGTTCATCATCGACACCAACAAGGAAAAGCTGGCCGTTGAAGAGGCGGTCAAGCTCGGCATCCCGGTCGTCGCCGTGCTCGACAGCAACTCCGACCCGGCTGGCGTCACCTATCCGATCCCCGGCAATGACGACGCGATCCGCGCCATCACGCTGTACTGCGACCTGATCGCTGGCGCGGTGCTGGATGGGATCAGCGCCGAGATGGTGGCCTCGGGCCGCGATCTGGGCGCATCGGAGGATCTGCCGCCCGAGGCGCTGCCTGTCGCCGAAGCGGAAGGCGCGGCGGAGCACGCGGCGGCTTAACAAAGCTACGTCCTCCCGAGGACGAGAGGGTCTTTGACAGGAGGTTGCAATGGCGGAGATCACCGCGGCGCTGGTACGCGAGCTGCGCGAGAAGACCGGCGCCGGCATGATGGACTGCAAGCGTGCGCTGACCGAGACCGGCGGCGACATCGAAGCTGCGGTCGACTGGCTGCGCAAGAAGGGCTTGTCGCAGGCGGCCAAGAAGAGCGGGCGCGTGGCCGCCGAAGGGCTGGTCGGCGTCGCCAGCATGAAGGACAAGGCGGCGATGGTCGAGGTGAATGCCGAGACCGATTTCGTCGGCCGCAACGAGGCGTTTCAGGCCTTCGTCGAGACCGTTGCCAAGGTAGCGCTCGAGGCGGGCGAGGACGTCCAAGCCATCCGCGCCGCCGCCTATCCGGGCACCGGGCGGACGGTCGCAGACGAGCTGACGCATCTGGTGGCCACGATCGGCGAGAACATGAACCTGCGCCGCGCCCGGGTGCTGTCGGTCAGCAAGGGCGTGGTCGCCACCTACGTGCACAACGCGCTGCGGCCGGGTCTGGGCAAGATCGGCGTGCTGGTGGCCGTCGAGGGTGATAGCGAGATCGACGCGCTGGAAACGCTGGGCCGCCAGATCGGCATGCACGTGACGGCGACGCGGCCCGAAGCGCTCGATATCTCCGCCGTCGACCCGGCCGCGCTCGAGCGCGAGAAGGCCGTGCTCACCGACCAGGCGCGCGGCTCCGGCAAGCCGGACAACATCATCGAGAAAATGGTGATCGGCCGGATCCAGAAGTATTACGAAGAGGTCGTGCTGCTCGAGCAGGTCTGGGTGCATGACGGCGAGAGCCGGGTTAAAGCGGTGGTCAAGAAGGCGGGCGCGCAACTGGCCGGTTTCGCCCGCTTTAGCTTGGGGGAAGGTATCGAAAAAGAGACGGGTGACTTCGCTGCCGAGGTCGCGGCCGCGGCTGGCCTCAACAAGGACAATGAACCGCCAAAGCACTGAGCGGCGCTTGTGAGGGGGTGCCGTAGGCTCTAGGTTGCCTCCGGCCCGTCATAACTCTCAAGGATCAGATGCCAATCCTCCCCGCCTACAAGCGCGTGTTGCTGAAGGTGTCCGGGGAGGCGTTGATGGGACACAAGGAGTATGGGCTGGACGCGGAGACGCTGGCCCGTATTTCCGACGACGTATCCAAAGTGGTGGCGAGCGGGGTCGAGGTTTGCCTGGTGGTCGGCGGCGGTAATATCTTCCGCGGCATTTCGGGCGCCGCGGCCGGGATGGACCGGGCGCAGGCCGACTACATGGGGATGCTGGCGACCGTGATGAACGCGCTGGGCCTGCAGAGCGTGATGGAGCGGCACGGCGTGCAGACGCGGGTGCAGTCGGCGATCCCGATGAGCACGGTCTGCGAGCCCTATATCCGCCGCCGGGCGCAGCGGCACATGGAAAAGGGCCGCGTGGTGATCTTCGCCGCCGGCACCGGGAACCCGTTCTTCACCACGGACACGGCCGCCGCCCTGCGCGCGGCGGAGATGAACTGCGACGCCCTGCTCAAGGGGACGCAGGTGGACGGCGTCTACACCGCCGACCCGCGCAAGGACCCGGGCGCCGAGCGCTACGACCAGCTGACCTATCACGACGTGCTGGCGCAGGACCTTGCGGTGATGGATGCGGCCGCGATCAGCGTGGCGCGGGAGAACGGGCTGCCGATTATTGTGTTCGACATCCATGCTCCAGGCGCCTTCGCGAGCGTTATGCGTGGCGAGGGCCGTTTTACTAAAATCATCGAGCCCCGTTAGAGGCTGTCGTAGGGGAGTTGATCGTGCCTGCGGATTTGAATGGCTTGAAACAGGATCTATCCCGACGGATGGATGGCGCGCTGGAGACGCTGCGGCGTGATTTTGGCGGCTTGCGGACCGGGCGGGCAAGCCCCGCGCTGCTCGAGCCGGTCAAGGTCGAAGCCTACGGGACGGAGGTGCCGATTACCCAGGTCGGCACAATCGGGGTGCCGGAGCCGCGGATGATCACGGTCCAGGTCTGGGATCGGACCCTGGTGGGCGCGGTAGAGCGGGCGATTCGCGACAGCGGTCTCGGGTTGAACCCCGGTTCGGACGGCCAACTCGTCCGCGTGCCGATCCCGCAACTGACCGCCGAGCGGCGGACCGAACTGGCCAAGGCGGCCGGGCGCTATGCCGAGGGCGCGCGAGTCGCGATCCGCGGCGTGCGGCGGGACGGGATGGACCAGATCAAGACGCTGGAGAAGAAGCACGAAATCGGGGAGGACGAAGTGAAAGACTGGTCCGACCAAGTGCAGAAGCTCACTGACGGCTACATCAAGCGGATCGACGACTCGCTTGCCGAGAAGGACAAGGAAATCCGGCAGGTCTGAGCCCGATGCGCATCCCCGAGGCGCAGGCAGTCCTGACCGGAGCGTCGACCGGGGCGCCGGAGCACGTGGCGATCATCATGGACGGCAATGGCCGCTGGGCGCGGGCGCGCGGGCTGCCGCGGCTTGCCGGGCACCGCGCCGGTGCGCAAGCGGTGCGCCGGGTGATCGAGGCCGCCGTGTCCTGCGGCGTGAGTTGGCTGACACTCTACGCCTTCAGCAGCGAGAACTGGCGCCGCCCGGCCGAGGAGGTGCTCGACCTCACCGGGCTGATGCGCCACACGATCCGCAAGGAATTGGACGAGCTGGCGCGCGAGGGCGTGCGGGTCCGGGTGATCGGCGATCGCGGCCGGTTCGACCCGGAGACCCAGGCCGAGCTGAAGCGCGCGGAAATCGCGACCAGGTCGAACACGCGGCTCAACCTGAATATGGCGCTGTCCTATGGCTCGCGCGACGAGATCCTTTCTGCTGCGCGCGCGGCCGCGGCCGCGGTCGAGGCCGGGCGCCTGCGGGTCGCGGACCTCGATGAGGCCACGTTCGAGCGGTTCATGTTCACCGCCGGCATGCCAGACCCGGACCTGCTGATCCGGACCTCGGGCGAGCAGCGGCTGTCCAACTTCCTGCTTTGGCAGTCCGCCTACGCCGAACTGGTTTTTCTCGACGTGCTCTGGCCGGATTTCGGCCGAGCCGAGTTTGAGACGGCGCTCGCCGAGTTCGCCCGGCGGGAACGACGGTTTGGTGGGTGAATCCCGGTTTTCCAACACCCGCTGGAGCGACCTCGGACGGCGCGCGCTGTCGGCGGCGCTGCTGGCGCCGGTCGCGGTCGCGGGGATCTGGCTTGGCGCAGCACCGTATCTCGCGTTGATCGCCCTGGCTGGGATCGGATTATCGATCGAATGGGTCGTGCTGTGCGGCTGCAAGCCGGCGGGCTGGCCGGGTCTCGCAGTGCCCGGCTTGGTGGTCCTTGGCGGCCTGGGCACCGGGCTGGGACAGGCGCGGCTTGGGATGTTGGTGGTGCTGGCCGGGTTCGCGCTGCTCTGGGCGATGTCGGGCCGGGCATGGGTCGCGGCAGGCGTGCTCTATGTCGGGGTCTCTGCGGTTGCGCTGATCTGGCTGCGCCAAGGCAGCGCCGATGCCGGGCGCGCGAACGTGCTGTTCCTGGTACTCGTTGTATGGGCGAGCGACATCGGCGCCTATGCCGCGGGACGGCTGGTTGGCGGCCGGAAATTGGCGCCGAGACTTTCGCCGGGCAAGACCTGGGCGGGCGCCATCGGCGGCCTGGTTGCGGCGGCGCTGGTCGGACAAATTGCCGCCTCCCTGCTGACCGGGGCGCCTTGGGGCTTGGCGGCGGTGATCGCGCTGCTGCTCGGCGCGGCCTCCCAAGCGGGCGATTTGCTCGAAAGTGGGATTAAGCGGCATTTTGGTGTCAAGGACTCCGGACATCTGATTCCGGGGCACGGCGGGTTGTTCGACCGTCTGGACGGGTTGCTCGCCGCAGCCCCGGCGGCGGCGGCGCTGGCGGTGATGATGGGACAGGGAGGATTGCTTTGGCATTAGCCGTGCGTTCCGTGACCGTGCTGGGCAGCACGGGCAGCGTCGGCCGGAGCACGGTCGACCTGCTCGCCGCCAATCCGGGCCGCTTCCGGGTCCGCGCCTTGGTCGGCGGCCGCAACGCGACGCTGCTGGCCGAGCAGGCGCGCTTGCTGGGCGCCGAGCTCGCCGTGATCGCCGACCCTGACAGTCATGCCGCGCTCGATGAGGCGCTGCACGGCAGTGGGGTCGCCACTGGGAGCGGCGCCGAGGAAGTGGTGCAGGCGGCCGGGCTGAATGTCAACTGGACGATGGCGGCGATCACTGGCGCGGCCGGGCTGCCGAGCACGCTCGCGGCGATCAAGCGCGGCGGCGCCATTGCGCTGGCCAACAAAGAAGCCCTGGTCTGCGCCGGCGAGGTGATGCTGCAGGCCGTGCGCGAAGCCGGGGCGACGCTGCTGCCCGTCGACTCCGAGCACAACGCCATTTTCCAGGGTATGGCGGAGGGCAATCACGGCGCCGTCGAGCGCATCGTGCTGACCGCATCCGGCGGCCCGTTCCGCCGCGCCAGCCTCGACGAGATGACGCGGGCGACGCCGGAAGCTGCCCTGCGGCACCCCATCTGGACGATGGGCTCGAAGATCACCATCGACTCCGCGACCATGTTCAACAAAGGCCTCGAACTGATCGAGGCCGCACGCCTATTCGGGCTCGAGGAGGAGCGGATCGGCGTGCTCGTCCACCCGCAATCCGTGGTGCATGGCATCGTCTATTACCAGGATGGCAGCATGCTGGCGCAAATGGGCTCGCCGGACATGCGGATCCCGATCGCCCACGCGCTCGCCTGGCCGGAGCGGCTGGCGACGACCTCGCCGCGGCTCGATTTGGCGGCGCTGGGGCGGCTGGAGTTCGAGGAGCCGGACGAGGTGCGCTTCCCGGCGCTGCGCCTGGCGCGAGAAGCCTTGCGGGCCGGTGGGGGCGCCCCCACCATTTTGTCGGCGGCCAATGAAGTGGCTGTCGACGCATTTCTGCTCAGGCGGCTCGGCTTCACCGAGATCGCACAGCTGGTCGAGGCTGTGCTAGAACGTCTGGGAAGCCCTGGCGCCGACACGCTGGACGCCGTGATCGAACTCGACGCGGCCGCCAGGCGTGCCGCCAAGACGATCGCGGCTGCGAAGGCCGCTTGAGGTAGGAAACGGTATGTTCGCTATTCCGGATTTTGCTCGTAACGTCGGCGCCTTCGTGGTGGTTCTCGGCGTGCTGGTTTTCGTGCACGAATTCGGCCACTACCTCGCCGCCCGCTGGCGCGGCATTCACGTCGAAACCTTCTCGATCGGCTTTGGCCGGGCGCTGCTGAGCTGGACCGACCGGGTCGGCACGGTGTGGAAGCTGGCCTGGATCCCGCTCGGCGGCTATGTCAAGCTGCACGGGCAGGAGCGGCCGGAGGATGTGGCGCCGGAAGTGCGCGCCACCTGGCAAGAGGGCCGCACGTTCCACGGCAAGCCCGTCCTGTCGCGGGCAATCGTGGTCGCGGCCGGGCCGGTCGCAAATTTCCTGCTCGCGGCGGTCCTATTTTCGGTGCTGTTCGCCACCGTCGGCAGACCGGTCAGCGTACCGGCGGTGGGCGAAGTCCTGCCCGACAGCGCCGCCGCCCATGCCGGGATGCAGGCCGGAGATTGGGTGGTCTCGATCGACAATGCGCCGGTCAAGCGGTTCGAAGACCTGCAGCGTATCGTCGCGGCCAATCCGGACCACGCCATGGACTTCCGCATCCTGCGTGACGGCAAGCTGCAGGACGTACAGGCGACGCCCAGTTCGCGGGCGGGATCGGGCGGCCGGCAAATCGGCGTGCTGGGCATCAAGGGCGGCGCGGCGGCATTCACCCGGCTCAGCCCGGTCAAAGCCATCGGTGCCGGATTCGCCCAAACCTGGGACGTGACCGTGCAAACAATCGCCGGTCTCGGGCAAATGCTGAGCGGCGAGCGCGGCGCCGATGAGCTGAGCGGCCCACTCGGGATCGCGCAGCTTTCCGGCCAAGTGGCCTCGCTGGGCCTGGCGAGCTTGGTCAGCTTTATCGCGGTCCTTTCGGTCAACCTGGGCCTGATCAACCTGTTCCCCATCCCGATCCTGGATGGCGGGCATCTCGTGTTCTTCTTCCTCGAGTGGCTGCGCGGCCGGCCGGTACCGCCGCGCGTGCAGGAGTTTGGCTTCCGCGCGGGATTTGCCGTGCTGGCCGGACTATTCGTCTTCGCGACCTGGAACGACCTGTCGCATATGGGCCTGTTCCACTGGGTCCGCGGCTGAGCGACTGGCGGCATCCTGTTGCCCTAGCCCGCCGCCCCGCCTAGAAGCAGGCGCTTGCGGCTGCCGAGTCTGGCTCGACAGCCCGCCAGTGACGACTTGAGGGATCGCCGATTGCCCACGACACGCGCCAAGCTTATGGCCTCCGCCCTCCTGCCGCTGCTGGTTCCCGAAGTGGCGATGGGCCAACAGCGCCTGGCAATCCGCCCCCCCTCGCCCCGCACCCCCGCCTTGCAGCCCAGCGCGGCCGGGACGATCACCGCCATCAAGGTGCAAGGCAACCAGCGGATCGAGAGCAGCACTGTCCTGTCCTACATGCTGGTGCAGCCCGGTGACCCGTTCGATCCGGACCGGATCGACCGCAGCCTCAAGACGCTCTACGCGACGGGCCTATTCTCGGACGTGACGCTGAACCGTGACGGCAACACGCTCGTGGTGCACGTCGTGGAGAACCCGCTCGTCAACCGCATCGCCTTCGAGGGCAACCACAAGCTCAACGACGACCAGCTGCGCGCCTTGCTGCAGCTGCGGCAACGCTCGGTGTTCACCCCGCAACTGGCGCAGGCGGACCGCCAGCGCATCCTGGACGCCTACGCTAAGGCCGGAAGGTTCGCCGCCACGGTCGAACCGAAGCTCATCCGGCTTGGGCAGAACCGGGTCGACGTCGTGTTCGAGATCAACGAAGGCTCGGTGACGCTGGTCAGCCGCATTGCCTTCGTCGGCAACCATGCCTTCAGCGAGAATCGGCTGCGTGAGGTGATCGCCAGCCGTGAGCAGGCATTCTGGCGCTTCCTGTCGACCAGCGACGAATACGATCCGGAGCGGGTGAACTTCGACAAGGAGCTGCTGCGGCGGTTCTACCTGAAAAACGGCTACGCCGATTTCGAGGTCAAGGACGCAACGGCGGAGCTGGCGCCAGATCGGTCGGCCTTTTTCCTGACCTTTACGATCAGCGAGGGCGAGAAATACACGATCGGCAAGGTCGATATCGACAACCACATTCCCAAGCTCGACACCGCCACGCTCAAGCCGCTGGTCGATATCGATCCTGGTGACACTTATGATGGCGACGCGGTCGAGAAGAGCTCGACGGCGCTGGAGAACGCCGTGCGGACGCAGGGATATGCGTTCGTGGACGTCAAGCCGCGGATCGCGCGCAACCAGGACAAGAAGACGGTGGACCTCGTGTTCGACGTCGCCCAGGGGCCGCGTGTCTACATCGAGCGTATCGACATCGTCGGCAACACGCGGACCAAGGACAAGGTGATCCGGCGTGAGTTCCGCGTGGCGGAAGGTGACGCGTACAATGCCGCCCTGGTGCGCGAGTCGCGGCAGCGGCTGCAAGACCTCGGCTATTTCAACACCGTGACGGTCACGCCGTCGCCGGGTTCCACGCCGGACAAGGCGATCCTGACCGCGCAGGTGGACGAGAAGGCCACCGGCGAACTGACGCTGGGCGGCGGCTACTCGACCGACTCCGGCGCGCTGATCAACGCCGGCCTGCGCGAGCGCAACCTGGTGGGCACCGGCATTGACGCCGGGCTCAGCGGCACGCTGGCGCAGAAGAACAGCCAGGTAAACCTTTCGGTCACGGATCCGTACTTCCTCGATCGCAACCTCGTCGCCGGGTTCGATGCCTTCGTGATCCGCAACAACAACCAGGATGTGGCGTCGTACAGCGAAAGCCGGGCCGGCGGCGACCTGCGCCTCGGCTACATCTTCAACGAGCACCTCAGCCAGGCCTGGACCTACTCGCTCGTCTCGCGGAACGTTTACGACGTGCAGTCCGGCGCCAGCGTCTACGTCGTCAATGAGGCGGGCACGTCGCTGCTCTCCCAGCTCGGCTCCACGCTCACCTTCGACTATCGGGACAGCAAAACCGACGCGCATAGCGGGTTCGTCATCCGCGTTGGCGCGGACTTCGCAGGCGTGGGCGGCACCGAACACTACGTCCGCTCGAAGATTGACGGCCAGTATCTGATCCCGCTGGAGAGTTTGACCGGCGATCCAGATTGGGTGATTTCGGTCTCGGCTGGCGCAGGCTATCTTGCCGAACTCGGCGGCTCGCAGGAGAAGATCATTGACCGCTTCTTCCTCGGCGGTGACAATTTGCGCGGCTTCGAATCGGGCGGCGCGGGCCCGCACGCTGTCGGCGCCAACACGGTGGACAGCATCGGCGGCCGAAAACTCTACACCCAGACGACCGAACTGCGGTTTCCGTTGCCGATTTCATCCGATCTTGGGCTGAGCGGGCGCGCCTTCGTGGACATCGGCTCGCTCTCCGAAGTCACCACGCTGCCTGGCACGACTGTCTACAACAGCGCTTCGCCGCGAGTAGGCAGCGGAGTGGGTATTTCGTGGAAAACGCCGTTCGGGCTGATCAACATCGACTTGGCGGAAGCCGTGGTCAAATACAAATACGACCAGACGCAGCTTTTCCGCTTCGGTTTCGGAACGAGGTTCTAGCTTGTACATCTCCCGCTTGATTGGGTCGGCCATCTTGGCATCCGGCCTGCTGTTCCCCCTGTCGCCGGTGCTCGCGCAAGGGAGCCCCGGCTACTTCATTCCGCCGTCCGGGCAATCGGCCCCGGCCCGGCCGGCGGGACGGCCGGCGCCGCGCGTGGCTGCGCCGACCCAGCAATTCGTACCCCCGCCGCCGCCGGGCCCGATCGCCGGCCCGGCGGCCGACGAGCCCCCGCCGGGACCGCCGCAGCAGATGCAGCTGCCGCCGGCCCCCGATCTGCCGCCGATGCCGAAGGGCACCCCGCCGCCAGCGGCGGTGATCGGCGTGCTCGGGATCCCGGACATCATGCGGATCTCCTCGGCGGCGCAGCAAGTCGAACGGATCATCGGCGAACGGCGTGAGAAGCTCAGCCAGGACGCGCAGAAAGAGCAGGCGGTCTGGCGCGAGATGCAACAGGCGCTGGCCAATCAGCGCGGCGGCCTGAACCCGGAGCAGATCCGCGCCAAGGAGCGTGAGCTGCAGGAGCGGATCACCACCGCACAGCGCGTGTTCCGCGACCGCAACCGGATCATCCAGGAAGCCGGCCAGTACGGCTTGGCGCAGATCGAGCGCATGCTGATCTCGGTCATCCGCGAAGTCGCCGAGAGCCGCGGGATGAACCTGGTGCTGCACCGGGCGCAGGTGGCGTTGAACGTCAACGAGTTCGACATTACCGGGCAGGTGGTCGAGCAGCTCAACAAGGTGCTGCCGAGCGTGGTCCTGCCGCCGGAGGGCGTGGAACCGCCGACGATCGCTGTAGCCCAGACGCCCGGTGCGACCCCGGCGACCATCACGCCGGGAACGCCCGCGCCGACGGCGGCCCCGGCCGCTGCGCCGCCGCCGCCGAGTGCGCCCGTCCAAGGCGCCGGCACGCCTCGCCGGTAACGGCGAGGCCGGCTGAGCGCATGCAGGACAGCGTTTCCGGCCCCGGGGATCCGCGTTTCTTCGCCCGCACGGGACCGCACACGCTCGCCGCAGTGGCGCAAGCGGCGGGCGCGGACCCGGGCGCGCACGAGATGACCCTCTCCGGCGTGGCGCCGCTGCAGCTGGCGGAGCCGGACCAGGTCAGCTTTCTCGACAACCGGAAATACCTCGATCTGCTCGAACAAACGCGGGCGGGGGCGGTGATCGTGCACCCGGACCATGCCGGCAAGGTGCCCCCCTCAAGCGTCGCGCTGGTCACCAAGGCGCCGTATGTGGCCTGGGCGCACGTCGCCACACTGTTCTACCCGCGGCCGCCGGCGCAGCCCGGAATCCATCGGACCGCGGTCGTCGAAGCGGGCGCCGAGATCGATCCTTCCGCCGAGATTGGGCCGTTGGTGGTCATCGGCGCATCGGCGCGCATCGGGGCGCGGTGCCGGATCGGCGCCGGCGCGGTGATCGGGCCGGGTGTGGTCATCGGGCCGGATTGCCGGGTCGGCGCCCTCGTCAGCCTGAGCCACGCCTTGCTGGGTACCAGGGTGAACCTGCTGCCAGGATGCCGGATCGGCCAGGAAGGGTTCGGCTTCGCGCAGACGGAGTCTGGCTTCCTGACGGTGCCGCAACTCGGCCGCGTCGTCCTTGAGGACGACGTCGAGGTGGGGGCGAACAGCACGATCGACCGCGGATCGACGCAAGACACGGTGATTGGTGCGGGCTCGCGGCTGGATAACCTGGTTATGATCGGTCACAACGTACGAATGGGCCGTTGCTGCGTAGTGGTGGCGCAGGCGGGCATCTCGGGCTCGACGGTATTGGAGGATTTCGTCGTGGTCGCGGCGCAAGCGGGGTTGACCGGTCACCTCAAGCTGGGCAAAGGCGCGCGCATCGGAGCGCAAGCGGGGGTGATGGCGGACGTGCCGGCGGGCGCGGACGTGGTCGGCAGCCCGGCCGAGCCGGTCCGAGACTTCTTCCGCGGGGTCGCTACATTGCGCAAGCTGTCGCGGCGGCCCAAGAATGGCCGTAACGAGTCGTTGGAATAGTCACGATGGATGGCAACGCACCCTATGCCGCGGAGGCGGCCACCGAGGAGGCCGGTGAGCTCAACATCGCAGGCATCATGCACGCGATCCCGCACCGCTATCCGATGCTGATGCTCGACCGGGTCGTCGACATGATCCGAGACCAGTCCGCGACCGGGGTCAAGAACGTCACCGCCAATGAGGGCTTCTTCCAGGGACATTTCCCCAACCACCCAGTAATGCCAGGCGTGCTGATCGTCGAATCCATGGCGCAGACGGCGGCGGTGCTGGTGGTGGAGACGCTCGGCCCCGATGCGGCGGGCAAGCTGGTGTATTTCATGACGATCGAGGCGGCCAAGTTCCGCCGGCCGGTCGTGCCCGGTGACCAGTTGCGGATCCACGTGACCAAGGTACGGCGGCGCAACAATGTGTGGAAATTCAGCGGCGTGGCGCGGGTGGACGGGACGTCCGTGGCGGAAGCCACGTTCTCGGCCATGATCATGGACCGCTAGTTTAGAAATACGTTACGCGCAGCAATAAACCTTGAATTGGACCGCACAATACGCCCTCGTAGAGTTCAGCGATGCTCGATACCGTGACTCGATTCGGGACTAACACGCGCAACCCGGCGAGCGGGACGGCAATCCACCCTACCGCGATCGTCGAACCCGGCGCGGAGTTGGGTACTGGGGTGCAGATCGGCCCATGGTGCCATGTCGGCCCGGATGTGCGGCTGCATGACGGCGTGCGGTTAGTCTCGCATGTGGTCGTGGACGGTCACACCACGGTCGGCGAAGGCGCGCTGCTCTACCCGTTCTGCACGGTGGGGCTCGCGCCGCAGGATCTGAAATACAAGGGCGAGGTGACGCGCTGCGAGATCGGGGCGAAGACGCAGGTGCGCGAACACTGCACGATTCATCGCGGCACGGTGACCGGCACCGGGCTGACGCGGGTCGGCGCGGGCTGCCTGCTGATGGCGGTGGTGCACGTGGCGCATGATTGCGAGATCGGCGACAGCGTGGTGATCGCCAATAACGTGGTCATGGGCGGCCATGTGACGATCGGCACGGGCGCGGTGATCGGCGGCTCGGCGGCGATCCATCAGTTTGTGCGGATCGGCCGCGGCGCGATGGTCGGCGGCGTTTCCGGCGTGGAGGGGGACGTAATCCCGTTCGGCAGCGTGATCGGCAACCGGGCGCGGCTGGCCGGGCTGAACGTGATCGGGCTGCGCCGGCGCGGGGTCGATCGGGCGGCGTTGATGCAGTTGCGCGCCGCGGTGCGGGCGTTGTTCTGGGGCGAGGGCGTGTTCGCGGACCGCATCGAGGCGGTGCGGCGCGATTTTGGCGATCAAACGCTGGCCGCCGAGATGCTGGAGTTCGCGTCGGCGCCGAGCAAGCGCGGCCTGATCCGCGTAGGCGCCCACGCGGAGGAGCAGGAGTAGGCGGTTCCTACCCCACCGCTTAGTGGATCAGTCCAGCTCCGGCTGGAGCATACGGGTCGGCGACAGTACGCTCCGCTTCGTCGCGACAGGTCGTGATCGCCTCGCGGAGGGCCGCAAAGGTGCGAGGCAATGTCAGGCACGCGGCTTCTTCCGAGAGTACCTCTAGACAGCGGAGCAGCCCCTTTGGGGACACCTCCGCGTCGTCGTCTAAGCTACGCATAGGACCTCACAAAGCTGTGAGCGGCTGAGTATAAGGGCTGGTCTGTTAATGCAAGTTAAATTGCTGTGGCGGTGAACCCGCGGCCGACCCTCGGGATTTTGGCGGGCGGTGGTCCGTTTCCCGGCCGGGTCGCGGCGGCGGCAGAGGCGGCCGGGCGGGACGTGTTCATCGTCGCCTTACGCGGCTTTGCCGAGCCGGAAGTGATCGGGCGCTTCTCGCATGCGGAGGCGCGGATGGGTGCTGCCGGCGAGATCTTGTCCTTACTGCGCCAGCATGGCTGCGCCGATCTGGTGCTGGTAGGACCGGTGCGCCGCCCTTCCCTGCTTGACCTGCGGCCGGACGCCGAGGGCGCGAAGATCCTGGCCCGGATCGGCCGGGCCGCCTTCTCTGGCGATGACGGGCTGCTGGCGGCGGTCGTCCGCGTGCTGGGCGAAGAGGGTTTTCGCGTCATCGGCGCGCACGAGGTGCTAACGGAGGCGGTGGGGCCAAAAGGCGTGCTCGGCCGGGTCGAGCCGGATGCGGAAGCGCAGGCCGATATCGCCAGGGGCGCCGAAGTCGTCCGGGCGCTCGGCCGGGTCGATGTCGGCCAGGGCTGCGTCGTGCAACAAGGGATCGTGCTGGCGGTCGAAGCCATCGAGGGCACCGACGCGATGCTGTCCCGCGCCGCCGGCCTTCGCCGTCCCGGACCCGGCGGGATACTCATAAAGCTGGTCAAACCCGGACAGGACCGCCGCGCCGACCTGCCGACCATCGGCCCGGCGACCCTGCACGCGGCTGCCGCGGCCGGTCTGCGCGGCGTGGCGTTCGAGGCGGGCGGGACACTGCTGACGGATCGCGAAGGCTGCGTGCACGCGGCCAACGCAACGGGGCTTTTCCTGATCGGCATCGAGGCCGATATTCCCGCCTCACCGTAGTGGTCCGATCCGGACGCTTGATTGCCAAGCGTCCGGTGAATCGGTCCACCAAAAACCGGAGATAAACGATGAGCGAGTCACGGCTGCTGCACACCATGCTGCGCGTCAAGAATTTGGACCGCAGCGTCGAGTTCTACACCAAGCTGCTCGGCATGAAGGAGCTGCGCCGCCGCGATGTGCCGGACGGCAAGTACACCCTTGCCTTCGTTGGCTACGGCGACGAGAGCAGCACGTCGGTCATCGAGTTGACCTTCAACTGGGACCAGACGGATGGCTACGACGTCGGCGACGGGTTCGGCCACCTCGCCGTCGGCCTGCCCGATGTCTACAAGGCCTGCGAGGAGCTGAAAAAGGCCGGCGCCAAGATCACGCGCGAGGCCGGGCCGGTGAAGTTCGGGACGACGGTGATCGCTTTCGTCGAGGATCCGGATGGCTACAAGGTCGAGCTGGTTCAGCGCAGCTGAGCTTTGCGCTCGATTGGCTGACGGGACGAACCGTCCGCGTCGGCGTGACGGGGCTGGCGCGGGCGGGCAAGACGGCATTCCTGACCTCGGTGGCCGCGAACCTGCTGGCACTGGGCGCGGGTAGGCCGGTCTTGCCCTCCGTCACCGAACGGCTCGCCGGGCGGCGCGCCTCGATCACCATCGCACCGGCCGGGGCGGCCGATTTGCCGCGCTTCGATGTCGCGCGAAATCTCGCCGCCCTCGCCGCCGATCCACCGTCCTGGCCGGCGCGCACGGATGCGGCGTCGATGCTGGCGCTGGACCTGGTCGTGCCGTGGTCCGGCCTGCTCGGCAACCTGCCGCCGCAGCGGGTTCGCCTCGAGTTCCTCGATTATCCCGGCGAGTGGCTGCTCGATCTGCCGTTGCTGCAGATCCCGTTCGACGACTGGTCGGAGTCGGTGCTCCGCCGGCTGGAGTCCCGGCCGGAGGCGGCGGAGTTCCTCGCCTTCGCCACCGCCCTGCCGCAGGGCGCGCCAGCCGACGAGGCGCTGGCGGCGACCGGCCATCGGCTCTACCGGGCACTATTGCACCGCCTGCGTGATGGGGCTGGGCTCGTCCTGCTGCAACCGGGGCGCTTTTTGATGCCCGCGCCGGGCGCTGAGCCCGCTTGGATGGAGTTCTTCCCGCATCGCGGGCAAGGCCGCCTGCACGACCTGATGGGCCGCCGTTACGCGGCCTATGTGGAAGCGGTGCAACGCGACCTGTCCGCTCCGCTCTTCGGCAATCTCGACCGGCTCGTGGTCCTGGTCGACCTGCTCTCCGCACTGGCGGCGGGCGAGGCCGCCTTTCGCGACGCCAGCACCGCCCTGGCCGAGGCCGCATCCGCGCTGCGGTGGGAGCGGAACTGGTTGGAGACCGTGCTGGCGCTCGGCCGCCTGCAACTGCCGCCCCGCGTGGTGTCGCGGGTCGCCTTCGCCGCGAGTAAGGCCGACCATGTCGGTGAGCGACAGCGCGGCAACCTGGCCGCCCTGCTCCGCTCGGTCGCCGCGCCGAACGTCGACGATGTGCGGGCCGCCTATTTCGCCGTCGGCGCGGTCCGCTGCACCGAGGACATCGTCATCCAAGTCGGCGAGCACGCGCTGTCCGCAGTGCGCGGACGCCGGATCGGCGACGAGAAGCCCGCCCGCTCCTACCCCGGCGAGGTCCCAGACAAGCCGCCGGGCCCGGACTTTTGGGAGCACAAATTCCTGCAGCTGCCCATATTCGAGCCGCTACGCCTGCCGGATGGCGGCCGCGGCGGCGTGCCGAATATCGGACTGGACGCGCTGCTGGCGTTTCTGCTGGAAGACGTGCTGTGAAGCCCGCCCCTTTCTTTGAGCTGGAGGAGCAAGCGGCGCCGCGGCTCGAACCCGAGCTCGTGCCCGTCGTGACCGACCCGGCGCCGCGCTGGGGCACCGGGCATTTCGCCCTGGCCGGAGCGGTGGTGCTGGCCGCCGGGTTCGCCGTGCTGGAGGCCGGGAATTTCGTCACCGACCAGTTCCTTCGCGCTGACTGGCTGGGCTGGCTCACGCTGGCGGTCTCGGTCGCCGGGTTCGGGCTGCTCGGCGCTGGGATCTGGCGCGAGCTGCGGGCGCTGTTCGCGCTGCGCCGGGTCGACCGGCTGCGCGCCGACCTTGCCTCGGGCGAGGCGATCCGGATCGCCGACGCCGCGCGGAGCTGGGCTGAGACGGTGGATCCCGCCCTGCTGCCGGCGCTGCGGGCCGTCAACGACCCCGACGCCATGCTGGGCCTGCTCCGGGCGGGACCCGGCGAGACCTTGCGCGCCTCTGCCGACGGGCTGGCGCGCAGCGCGGCGGTCCAGGTCGTGGCGGGCATCGCGGCGATGCCGTCGCCGTCGCTGGACGTGATGCTCGTCGCCTGGCGCGGAGTGCGGCTGATCCGGCAAATCGGCTCGCTCTACGGCGTGCGGCCCGGTCTGCTCGGCACCTTGGCATTGCTGCGCCGAACGGCGCTGGCCGCGACCCTCGTGGGCGCCGCCGAGATTGCCGGCAACACCGCCGCCCGCGCGGTGCTCTCGAGCCCGCTGATCGCG
Organism: Acetobacteraceae bacterium; assembly: GCA_965276815.1. Lineage (GTDB taxonomy): Bacteria > Pseudomonadota > Alphaproteobacteria > Acetobacterales > Acetobacteraceae > JAVVHH01. The sequence goes on from CBDIBE010000011.1 coordinate 345,449, forward strand.
CACGCGCTCGGCGAGGTCGCGGGGGCCGGCGTGGCCGCACGGCGCATGCTGGTGTTGGGGCGGGCCGCGGCGGCGGCGTGCGATCCGATGTCGCCCAAGGGTTGAGCGTCCCCTAGTTCTGTTTGCGGAAGCCTCAAGCTCGCCCTAGTCTCACCCGAGATGACGCGGACCAATCCGCGCGTTCGACAGGGAGAAACGGAGATGGGCAGCACGAGGCGGCAATTCATAGCTGCGTCGACCGTGGCCGGGTTGGGCGCCACGCTGGCGAAACGGCCCGCTCGAGCAGCAGGAACAACGCTCACGCTGTGGTGGAACCAGGGCTTCTACCCCGCCGAGGACCAGGCGTTCCGCGATACGGTCGCACAATGGGAAAAGGCGAGCGGCAACACGGTCAACCTGACCTTCTACAACGGCTCCGACCTGCCATCGAAGATCATCGCGGCGCTGACCACGGGCGACGTGCCCGACCTCTGCTACGTCGATAACGGCGACTTCCTGCTATTGCCGCAGGCTGCCTGGAACGACCAGCTCACCGATGTCAGCGACGTCGTCGACACGCAGAAATCCGAATACAGCCAGACCGCGCTGACCGCCGCGCGGCTCTACAACAACGTCAGCCACAAGCGCTCCGACTACGGCGTGCCGCTCAAGCAGCAGGCGCTGCATTTCTCGGTATGGAAGCCGATGGTCGAGCAGGCCGGCTTCCAGTGGAGCGACGTGCCGAAGGATTGGGACGCGTATTTTAAGTTCTTCGAGACCGTGCAGCAGAAGCTGCGCGCCAAGGGCCAGCGCGTGTACGGCCTGGGCTATTCGCTGGCCACCAAGGATTCCGACAGCACTTACCTATTTAACCAGTTCCTGGTGACTTATGGCGGCGGCGGCATCGTCACGCCCGACGGCAAGCTGCACGTGGATGATCCGAAGATCCGCAAGGCGGCAGTCGACGCGCTGACCGCGCTCACCACGCCCTACAAGGAGGGTTTCGTGCCGCCGGGCGCGATCAATTGGGGCGATCCGGACAACAACAGCGCCTTCTACGCCAGGCAGATCGTCATGACACCAAACGCCACGATCTCGATCGCGGTGGCGCAGATGGAGAAGACCAAGCAATACTACGACGAGATTCGCACCATGGCGATGCCGGTGGGCCCAGACGGCAAGGCGGTGACCAGCCTGGTTTCGGTCAAGCTGGCCTTCATTCCGAAAGCGGCGAAGAACGCGGACGCCGCCAAGGATTTCCTGAAATACCTCATCCAGCCGAAGACGCTCGGCCACTACCTCGCCGAGGCGCGCGGCCGCTGGCTCCCGGTCATGCCTTCCATTGTCAAGGATGACCCGTATTGGACCGACCCGAAGGACCCGCATCGCCCCGTGGCTGTCAAGCAGGAGATCGACGGGCCGACCATGCCGTGGTTTCAGTCGTTCAACCCAGCCTATGCCGACGTGAACGCGCAGCAGATCTGGGGTAAGGCCGAGGCCAACGTCATGCAGGGCGGGATGACGCCGGACAAGGCGGTCGACCAGGCTGCCGCCGACATCAAGGCGGCATTCGCCAAATACCCGGTCCCGTCCGAGTAGATGGACGCGGTTTCCGCGCCTGGTCTGACCGCCCGGCCGGCCAGCCGGGTTCGGCCGCGTCAAGGCGACCCGTTCCGGTCAGGTCTGAGCGCGGCCTGGCCGATCGCCTTCGTGCTGCCCTACGTCGCCGTGTTCCTGGCCTTCGTGGTCTATCCGGTCGGCTACGGCCTATGGCTCGGCCACGACCCGGCCAGCTATCGGGCCCTGTTCGCCGACCCGATCTACACCGCGACGGTGGTCAACACGCTGCTGTTCCTGGCGATCGGGGTGAACGTAAAACTATTCCTCGCGCTCCTGCTCTCCGGCTTCTTCATGCGCAAGGAGCGCTGGGTGAAGTGGCTGCTGGTGGTGTTCATCCTCCCCTGGGCCGTGCCGGCGATCCCGACCTTCATCTCGATCAACTGGATGCTCAACTCGCAATGGGGGCTGATCAACAACGTCCTATGGACCGCCTTCCAGATGGACGGTCCGCCCTGGCTCGACAATGCGCGGCTCGCGCTGGGGTCCGACATCGTCGCGTATATTTGGAAGTGGATGCCGTTCTGGACATTGATTTTTCTGGCCGGACGGATGGCGATCCCGCAGGAGTTGTATGAGAGCGCCGATGTGGACGGGGCGAGCAAGTTCGACCGTTTCGCCCACGTCACTTTTCCGATCATGGCGAACCTCTATGTTGTGTGCACGCTGCTCTCGACCATCTGGACGCTCGGCGACTTCAACACGGTGCATTTCGTCAGCGGCGGCGGCCCGGCGCTGCAGACCCATGTGTTGGCGACGCTCGGCTTGCGCGACGCATTCGAGCTGAGCCAGCCGCGGGTGGGCATGGCGGCGGTGATTTCGGCCTTGCCGCTGCTGATCCCGATGGTGATCATCTTGATGCGGCAGTTGCGGCGCGGCGAGGTACAGCTATGAGCGCCGCTTTACGTCGCCGCCGGGGCAACGGCCAGCTCGGCGCGGCGCTGCTGGGGGTGGTGCTGCTGATCTGGACGCTGGCGCCGCTCTACAACATGGTTTTAGTCGCGGTGCAGGAGAAGGAAGACGTCTTCAGCAGCAACATCTGGCCCCCGCATCCGACGCTGCATGCCTTCGCGACGGTGCTGACCCAGAGCTACTGGTATATCGCGCATTTCTGGGCGCAGATGGGCAACAGCCTGTTCGTGGGCGCGGCGGTCGCCCTGCTGACGCTGGCGATCGGGTCGCTCGCCAGTTTCGCGATCATGCGGCTGCGCATCCGGCTGGGCTGGCTGCTGACCAATGCGGCGTTGCTGACCTACGTGATCCCGATGTCGTTCCTGGCGATCCCGTTCTACTCGATCATGAATAATTACGGGCTGATGGACAGTCGGTGGGCGGTGATCGCCATTGAGGTGACCTTTGCAACACCCTATGCGATCTTCATTTTCTCGCAGTATTCGGCGAGCATTCCGCTGGAGTTGGACGAATCCGCGCGGATCGACGGCGCGTCGCCGCCACAGATCTACTGGCGCATTTTCCTGCCGCTGATGGCGCCGGCTTTGGTGGCAGTCGGGACGTATGCGCTGCTGCTCGCATGGAACGAATACCTGTACGCTTTCCTGCTGCTGTCCTCGGACGAGCGGATGACCATCCCGGTCGTGTTGGGTAAATTCCTGAACAGCGACGAGGCGCCCTGGAACTACTTGATGGCCGCCTCGATCATCTACGCGCTGCCGCCGCTGGTGATCTATTACAGCTTCCGCCGCTACATGACGGCGGGGCTGACGATGGGCGGTGTAAAGGGCTAATCACGCCATGACGACCGAGCCGTAACAATTACGTTGCGAACTCGCTACGAAACTGCTATATTTCGACGCCTCGACTAGGAGGGCGGTCATGCATCACGTCACCATGCGCTACGATTTTGCCGGCACCTTGCTGTTCCCGAGCGAGCCTTCACAAAACGTCGACCTGCAGGGCATCGTAACGCTATCCGGCCCGGTTTCGGGCCACTTCGAGTTCGACACGAGCACAGTGCCGACCACCCCCGGCGTATTCCCACTGCCGACGGCCAAGTTCCATGGCAATTTCGGCGGTCTCAAGGTCAGCGCGACGGGTGGCACCGCGACGGTCGAGGGCGCAAACGACAGTAGCCTCGCGTTCAGTTTCAACCTGCCGCACAGCGAGTTCCCCGTACCGGTGACCACCGCGACGGCCCGTTTCGACTTTATTACCTATCTCGACTTCTACTTCAGCCGGCATTTCCTGCCCGCGACCGAAGTCCTGCCCAGCGGCGACATGGTGACCGCGGTCCAGTTCACCGACAACCACGGCAAGCAAGGCAATCTCTCGACGGACACCAACGTCCACATCACCTCGGCCAAGCTGACGATCGTCTAGCTAGACCGCTATCGCCCTGACTGTGTCAGGGCGGCGGTCTAGCTACTTTTGGTGGCGAGCAACTTTGTCGCATGACTGGCGTCGCTGTCGCGATTCCAGTCAGTCTCCACCGGGATTTCCGACCCGCCAGGGATGAAACTGTGGCAGCGTGTGTTGGTCGTCGGCGGAGAGGTCGGCTTCGCTCTGTGGTGCGTTCGAGCCCGTCAGTCAGTGGGACCCGGGGTTCCCCCAAGCACCCCCAATTGCGCCACGGACCGCGAGGTCCCGGAGCGCGCTGTCTAGAGTTTACTCCTTGGGTGCCCTGCGCCGGCGATGGCAACGCAACCCTTAGGAGGCCGCGGTCATGGAGGTTCTCTATCCACGCTGTGCCGGTCTGGACGTGCATAAGGATACGGTGGTCGCCTGCGTTCGGGTGGCCGAGGGCGGCAAGGCCCGAACCGAGGTGCGCAGCTTTGCGACGACCACGCCGGGATTATTGGCCTTGAGTGAGTGGCTGGCGGCGAACGGCTGCACGCACGTCGCCATGGAGTCCACCGGGGTTTACTGGAAGCCGGTCTGGAACATCCTGGCCGATGGCGAGGTTACGCTGATCCTGGCCAACGCCGTGCATGTCAAGAACGTGCCCGGCCGCAAGACCGACGTCGCCGATGCCGTTTGGCTTGCGGATCTGCTGGCGCACGGGCTGATCCGGCCGAGCTTTGTGCCGGAACCGGCAACCCAGGCCATGCGTGCGCTGCTGCGCACCCGCAAGCAGCTGGTTGGCGAACAGGCCAGCCACATCCAGCGCATCCAGAAGGTGCTGGAGGACGCCAACCTCAAACTCGCCTCGGTATTGACCGACATCATGGGGATGAGTGGCCGCGCCATTCTGACCGCGCTGATCGAGGGCGAGCGCGAGCCTGACAGGTTGCTCGCCTTGATCGACCGCCGGGTCAAGGCCCCGCGGGACAAGGTCCGTGCCGCCTTATGCGGGCGCATCACGGAGCGGCACCGCTTCCTGTTACGGCTGCACCTGCGTCAGATCGACGCCCTGAACGATGCGGTCGCCGAGATCGACCAAGAGGTGGACCGCGACCTCGCGCCTTTTCGCAAAGCGGTCCGCCTGTTGCGGACCATTCCCGGGGTGAGTGACCTCAGTGCTCAGGTCATCGTCTCTGAAATCGGCATCGACATGAGCCGCTTTGCGACCGCTGGCCACCTGATCTCATGGGCCGGGCTGTGTCCGCGCAGTGACGAGAGTGCTGGCAAACGGCGCTCGACCCGCCTGCGCAAAGGGGCGCCGTGGCTGAAGACCACGCTGATCCAGTGCGCCTGGGCCGGGGCGCGGACAAAGGCCAGCTATCTGCATGCCCAATACCGCCGCCTCGCCCAGCGCCGTGGGCCGAAGAAGGCTGTTTGCGCTGTTGCCGCCTCCATCCTCACTGCCGCGTTCCATATGCTGCGCGACGACGTCGTGTATCGCGACCTCGGCCCAGACCACCTTCAGCAAAACACGCCACACGCCCAAGCCAAGCGTCTGGCACATCGGATCGCCAAGCTGGGCTTCACTTGCACCATCGCCCCAGCGGCTCTCGTTTCTGTCTAGGGCGACGTTGCTCTAGCTGATCTCGAACAGCGCCTCCCGCAGCCCCTCCCAACTCGCCCGATCCGGCGCGCAGATAAGCCCTCCGTCGAGCACCGCCGGGCTATACTCGCCGCCATCGAGCCGCGCCGAGAATCCTCCGGCTTCGCGGTGGATCAGCCAGCCCGCCGCGTGGTCCCAGGGCAGCACGCGTTGGAACACGGAGAAATGGCAAAACCCGGCCGCCATCATCCGATACTGGTGCGCCGCGCACCGGTAATCCCAAACCGCCCCCACGCGCGGCAGCCGGGCGCAAACCTGGCTGCGCACCGGCTCCGCCATGAACCGGTAGGAGACCGCCCCCGCCATCTGCGCGACCGGCGCCGGCGCGGCGACGCGCAAGGCCGACCGCCGCCCCTCCGACTCGAGCCAGGCGCCCTGCCCCGCCAAAGCCGCCGCCGTGTCATCGCCGACCGGGTCATGGATCGCCGCCGCCACGACCGCGCCCCGCCGCACCGCCGCCACCATGGTCCCGAACAGCGGTAGCCCGGCGGCAAAGTTCGCCGTCCCGTCCACCGGGTCCAAGATGAAGCACAGCTCCGCCGCCCCGATCAGCCCTAGCAATCCCGGATCGCGCGAGGCCGATTCCTCGCCCACCACCGTGCAGCCGGGGAATAACCGCGCGAGACCGGCCGCCAGCGCCGCCTCCGCCGCCTCGTCGGCCACCGTTACCAGGTCGAGCGGCCCTGTCTTCGCCTGGATCTCGTCCGGACGCAGCCGGCGGAAGCGCGGCATGATCTCCGCCCGGGCCACCTCGCGCACGAGCGCCACGACCGACGCCAGTTCCGCTTCGTTCAATGCTCGCGCTCGAACCGCGCCCGATCGGCCGGCAGCATGCGGACCTGCATGTGCACGCCGTCCTCTGCATCGTGCCGGGCTACGACCTCGCCGTGCTGATACAGCCAGGCCAGCCGCGCCCCGTCCTGCACCGGCAGCGTGTAGTCCGCCAATTCCATCCCCGCCGAGATTCGCACGTCGATCGCCGCCTTCAGCGCGTCGAGCCCGGCGCCGGTGATCGCCGAGACCGCGACGCAGCCGTCCCGCACCGGGACGGCATCGATGCCGCCCAGCAGATCCGCCTTGTTCAGCACCTCGATCGTGCGCGACGGCCAGCCCGCATCCAGCGTCTCGTCGCGCACCATCCCGTCCAGCACCGCCACCACATCGGACCGCTGCGCGGCGCTGTCGGGATGCGCCACGTCGCGCACATGCAAGATCACGTCCGCCTCAGCGACCTCCTCGAGCGTCGCGCGGAAGGCCGCGACCAGCTCCGTCGGCAGATCGCTGATGAACCCCACGGTGTCCGACAGGATGACCCGGCGCCCGCTCGGCAGCCGCAAGCCGCGCATCGTCGGGTCCAGCGTGGCGAAGAGCTGGTCCTCCGCATGCACTTGTGCGCCGGTCAGCGCGTTGAACAGCGTCGACTTGCCGGCGTTGGTGTAGCCGACCAGCGCCACCACCGGGAACGGCACCCGTTCGCGCGCCGCGCGATGCAGCCCGCGGGTCCGCCGCACCTGCTCGAGTTCCTTCCTGACCCGCACGATGCGGTCGCCGATCAGCCGCCGGTCCGCCTCGATCTGCGTCTCACCGGGTCCGCCGAGGAAGCCGAAACCGCCGCGCTGCCGCTCCAAATGCGTCCAGGACCGGACCAGCCGGCTGCGCTGATACTCCAGATGCGCCAACTCGACCTGCAGTGCGCCTTCCTTGGTGCGGGCGCGCTCGCCGAAAATGTCCAGGATCAGCCCGGTCCGGTCGATGACCTTACAGCCCCACTCCCGCTCGAGATTGCGCTGCTGCACCGGGCTGACTTGCGAGTCCACCACGGCGACATCGATGTTGTCGGCCCTGATCGCCTGCCCCTGGCTCTCGACCTGGCCCTGTCCGAGCAGCGTCGATGGCCGGCTGGCCCGCAACGGCAGCACCGCCGTGTGCACGATGACCAGGCCGATCGAGGCCGCCAAGCCGACGGCCTCGGCCAGCTGCGCCTCCGCTGCACGGGACGCGTCCGCACGGTGCGGGCGCGCCCAGGGCAGGATGACGGCCGCGCGCGTCGGCGCGGCGGCGCCGTTCTCAGTCCGCGACGGCGGCAGCCGCAGCCTCCGCGCTCTGACCCGCTTCAACCTTCGACGGATCGAACAGCTGGATCGGGGCCCCCGGCATCACGGTGCTGATCGCGTGCTTATAGACGAGCTGGGTATGCCCATCGCGGCGCAGCAGCACCGAGAAGTTGTCAAACCAGGTGATAATACCTTGTAATTTAACGCCATTGACCAGGAACACCGTCACAGGTGTCTTGGCGCGGCGGACATGATTCAGGAACACGTCCTGAACGTTCTGCGACTTCTCGGCCACGTTCGTGTCCTTTTTGTTGTCCGGCCCTGCTTCGCAGATCCCGGAAGGTTAACCCGCCTCCAACGGACGGCGAACTAAATGTAACGGAGGGGAGCGATATCGCAAGCGCACAGCGCGGCAAACCATCCCCGCGCGTCGGTTTTGCCACACCCCGCTAAGCTAGACGGCAGGGCCGGGCTTGATCAGCCAGTGCTTCTTTTTGCCCACCGAGAGCTTCGCTGCGCCGTCGCGTAAGTCAGCAAGGCTGAGCATCCCTTCCTGCGCGACGACGGCGTCGTTGAGCCGCACACCGTTCTGCTGAATAAGCCGCCTGCCTTCGCTATTGCTGGCCGCAAGCCCCGTTGCAACCATGAGTTGCAACAACGGGACACCCGTGCTAAATTGCTCCTGGGTTACGTAATGAGTGGGCAGGCTGTCAGCGGCCGCGCCTTCCTCGAACGCTTGCCGGGCCGTCTCCTCTGCCGCAGCAGCAGCCTCGCGCCCGTGCGCCAGCGTTGTCGCCTCGGTGGCCAGCTTTTTCTTGGCCTCGTTGATCTCCGCCCCTTTCAACGACTCCAGCCGGGCAATCTCGTCGAGCGGCAGCTCGGTGAACAGGCGCATGAACCGGCCAACATCGGAATCCTCGGCGTTGCGCCAGAACTGCCAGTAATCCCAAGGCGAGAGCCGTTCGGGCCGCAGCCAGACCGCGCCGCGCGCCGTTTTGCCCATCTTGACGCCGCTCGCGGTGGTGATCAGCGGCGTGGTCAGGCCAAAGGCCGGTTTGCCGTCGGTCCGCCGGGTCAGCTCGACGCCAGAGACGATGTTCCCCCACTGGTCCGACCCGCCCATTTGCAGGGTCACGCCATAGCGCCGCATCAGCTCGCGAAAATCGTAACTCTGCAGGATCATGTAGTTGAACTCGAGGAAGGTGAGCGGCTGCTCGCGTTCGAGCCGGAGGCGGACGCTATCGAAGCTCAACATCCGGTTAACGGTGAAGTGCGTGCCGACATCACGCAGCAGCTCGATCCAGCCGAGCCGGTCGAGCCAATCCGCGTTGTTGGCCAGGATCGCGTCGCCCGGCCCATCGCCGAAGCGAACGAACGGCGCGATCGAGGCCTTGATGCCGGCCATGTTGGCGGCGATCGTCGCGTCATCCAGCATCGGCCTGGCCTCGTCCCGGAACGAAGGGTCGCCGATCCGGGTCGTCCCACCGCCCATCAGCACCACCGGGCGGTGCCCGTGCCGCTGCATGAGGCGCAGCAGCATGATCTGCACCATATGGCCGACATGCAGGCTGTCGGCGGTGAGGTCGAAGCCGATATAGCCGCTCACCTGCCCGGCCAGGAAGGCCACGTCGAGCGCCGCCTCATCGGTGCACTGGAACACGAAGCCGCGGGCGGCGGCCTCGTGCAGAAAGGGGCTGGTAGGCATCGTATGTCCGATCCTCGGAGTTGACCCGGCCCGGCTAGCACCGCTTTGCTGGCGGGACAAATGTCGAGCGCGCAAAAACCCACCCGCATCTTCCCCCGGACCAAGGATGAGCAGATCCGGCGCATCGGTCTGCACCAGCGATGGTGGCGGGACCTGTACCATGGCGCGCTGACCATCGGCTGGCCCTGGTTCCTGCTCTACGCAACGCTGGCCTATCTCACGGTCAACGCCCTGTTCGCCCTACTTTACTTGTTGCGGCCCGGCAGCATCCAAAATGCTCAGCCCGGGTCGTTTCTCGACGCGTTCTTCTTCAGCGTGCAGTGCATGAGCACGATCGGCTTCGGCAACCTGCTGCCAACGACGATCTACGCCAACACCCTGGTCACGGCCGAAGCGATCGTCTATTTGGCCGTCACGGCGTTGGCCACCGGCTCGGTCTTCGCGCGGATCAGCCGGCCGACTGCGCGCGTCATGTTCGCGAGTTGCGCCGTAATTGGTCCGTATAATGGCGTGCCAACCCTCAGCTTCCGCCTCGGCAACCGGCGGACCAGCCAGATCCTGGAAGCGACTGTGGGCGTGTCATTGCTGAAATACGAGCGGACCGCGGAGGGCGACCTGTTTCGCCGCTTCTATGACCTCAAGCTCGCCCGCAGCCACACGCCGGTTTTCTCACTTACCTTCACGGTCATGCACCCGATTGACGAAGAGAGTCCGCTCGCCGGGCTGACGGCAGAAACGATGGAGGACGCGGAGGCGGAAATCCTGATTACCGTGACTGGGCTCGAGGAGGTCACGACGCAGAACGTGCACGCCCGGCACTCCTATAGCTGGCCGGAGCTGCAGTGGGGCGCCCGGTTCACTGATATCTTTGTTTTCGATAAACTGGGCCGCCGGGTGATCGATTACAGCCGGTTCCATGACACGGAACCGAGTGTCATTTCGGAATTAGCCGGGGGCGGCTAGAGCAACGTCACATGACTGGCATCGCTGTCGCGGTTCCAGTCATGTGACGAAGTTGCTCGCCAGCCAGATAGCTAGACCGCCGCTATGCCATAGTCAGGGCGATAGCGGGTCTAGTCGGCGGCGAGCGCCATTGCCTTGCGGGCCATGATCTTGCCCACATGGTCCTCGATCGCAAGCCCTACCTCGTCGGCATGTGTCGCGAACACATGGTCCGCCCCGGTATAGACCCGGTAGTCGACCTGCACGTTCTTCTGCGTGTTCAGCTTGTCGACGAGCTTGCGCACGGCCGGCTCGGGGACAAGTTCGTCCGAATCGCCGTGCAACATCAGGCCGCCGCACGGGCAAGGCGCCAGGAAGCCGAAATCATAGTGGTTGGCCGGGGGCGCGACGCTGACCCAGCCGGAAATCTCCGGCCGGCGCATCAAGAGCTGCATGCCGACGAAAGCGCCAAACGAGTAGCCCGAAATCCACAGCCCGCCCGAGTTCGGACTGACCATCTGCATCCAGTCGAGCGCCGCCGCCGCGTCGCTGATCTCGCCGAAGCCGCCGTCGTACTTGCCCTGGCTCCGCCCCACACCCCGGAAATTGAAGCGCATGACCGAGAAGCCCAGCTTCTGAAAGGACTGATACATTGTGTACGCAATACGATTGTTCATCGTTCCGCCATGCAGCGGGTGCGGGTGCAAAATGAGCGCGAGCGGCGCTCCCGGCTCCTTTGAATGGTTATAACGTCCTTCCAGGCGCCCATCAGGGCCTGCGAACATGACTTCAGGCATCGCGTTCCAATCCGTTTCCAGCCTGACCAGGGGGGTTCTGGCCGGCGTTTCATTGTTCAAGGCGGTTCGTGGTCGGCCGAAACCAACCCGGCTCCACAGACCTGCTTTGCGTCCCAGCGCGCTTTCACCCAGCCCGTTGACAGTGGAAGCCAGCGTCCAAACATTTCGTCAGCCGACGGTCAGACGCAACGGGCCGGCGGTCCGCCAAATATAGGCGGATGGGCTGCTGATTCATAATGGATTTGTCGCATGGCATTCATGTTTCTGCGAGAAGCCGTCCAAGCCTACCGTGAACGCGACCCCGCCGCCCGCTCGGATGCCGAGGTCCTGCTGTGCTACCCAGGGTTGCACGCCGTCCTTTGGCATCGTTTGTCGCACGGCCTTTGGGAGCGCGGCTTTCGTTTGCCTGGCCGTTTTGTATCCCATATTGCTCGGTGGCTGACCGGGATCGAGATCCACCCGGCCGCCCAGCTCGGCCGGCGGTTGATCATCGATCATGGAATGGGCGTCGTGATCGGCGAAACGGCCGAGGTCGGCGACGACGTCTACCTTTATCACCAGGTCACTCTGGGCGGCACGAGCAGCCAGCGCGGCAAGCGGCATCCGACGCTCGGCAACGGCGTGATCGTCGGCGCCGGAGCAAAGATCCTGGGCGCGATCACCATTGGGGATGGGGCGAGAGTGGGCGCCAATGCGGTGGTGGTGCAGGCCGTAGTACCCGGCGAGACGGTCGTCGGCATCCCGGCGCGGCCGATCGAGCGGGACCCGCTGAAGCGGGCGGCGCGGCAGCCGAGTTTCGTCGCTTATGGCACGCCCTGCGAGGGCACGATGGACCCGCTGGTCTGCGCCATCGAGACCTTGCGGGCGGAGGTCCTCGCCCTGGAAGCGCGGGTGGCCGACCAGCAGCGCTCGCCGGCCGCCGAGTAGATCGTTGACTTATCTGGACGCGAACGCAACCGAGCCATTGCGGCCGGAGGCGCGGGCGGCCGTGTTGGCCGCGCTCGATCTGCCCGGGAATCCGTCCAGCATCCATGCCGCCGGGCGGGCCGCGCGGCGGCGGCTCGAGGATAGCCGGGCCGCGATTGCCGCCCAGTTCGGCGCCCGGCCGGAAGGCGTGGTGTTCACCTCAGGCGGCACCGAGGCGGACGCGATGGCGGTGGCCGGGCTTGGCGCCGAGCGGCGGCTGATCATCGGCGCGACCGAGCACGATGCCATCCGCGCCGCCGCTTCCGGCGCGGAGATACTCCCGGTGGATCGCGACGGCGTGGCCGATCTTGCGGCGCTTGCGACGAAGCTGGCGGCCGGGCCGGCGCTGCTGTGCTTGATGCTGGCCAATAACGAGACCGGGACCATCCAGCCGGTCGCCGCGGCGGCCGCGCTTTGCCAGCGCCATGGGGCGCTGCTGCACGTCGATGTGGTGCAGGCGGCGGGGCGCATTCCGGTCGACCTCGTCGCGCTCGGCGCCGACAGCCTCGCCGTGTCGGCGCACAAGCTGGGCGGCCCGAAAGGCGCGGGCGCGCTGCTGCTGGCCGAGGGGCGCGAGATCGGTCCGCTGATCGCCGGCGGCGGGCAGGAGCGTGGCCGCCGCGGCGGCACGCCGGCCCTCCCCGCCATCGCCGGCTTCGCCGCAGCGGCCCAAGCCGAGCCGGCTCGGCATGGCGAGATGCGGGAGGCGCTCGAGCATGCGGCCGTGGCGGCCGGCGCGGTCGTGCTCGGCGGGCCCAACCGGCTGGCGAACACGTCCTGCCTGGCGCTGCCCGGGGTTCGGGCGGAGACGCAGGTGATCGCGCTGGACTTGGCCGGCGTTCAGGTTTCCGCGGGCGCCGCTTGCAGCAGCGGCAAGGTCTCGCGCAGCCACGTGCTCGACGCCATGGGTCTGGACGCTCTCGCCGCCGAAGCGATCCGCGTCAGCCTACCGTGGAACGCGACCTGGCAGGATGTCGAGGCGTTCAATTTAGCCTATACTGAGATGACGATTCGTCTGAAAAGACGAGCCGCTTGAGCGCAGTGTAAGGCCGATGCCGACCCAAACTCTCCAATTGCGATTGCCCGAGGACCTCGTGCGCAGACTGAAGCGCAGCATACCGGCTGGCGGACGAACGGCGTTTGTGCAGCGCCTGTTGGAGCAGGCATTGCCTGCCGACATTTCGGAGAATGATGCGCTTTATGAGGTGGCGCTGGACGTCGAACGCGACGAGAGACTGGCGGCCGAGATGGCCGAATGGGAGGGAACGGTCGGTGACGGGTTGGCGGTCAAGGAGTGAGCCTGCCCCCGAGCTCGCTCACGGTGCGGCGCGGCGAAGTCTGGTGGGTTGATTTCAATCCCACGCGTGGCGGCGAAATTCAAAAGGTTCGGCCCGCGATTATTCTGTCGGCAAACCCCTTAAACCGGGCACGGCGCACCGTGATTGTCGTGCCGCTCTCGACGGGCCCGTCGCCACGGCCGCCGATTGTCGTCGCCGCTCCGTCGGCGGGTCCAGACAGCGTCGCAGTGTGCGATCAATTGCGAGCCGTGGACAAAACCCGGCTCTTGCGTCTCGAAGGATCCTTGACGGACGCTGACTTGCGGGTCGTCGAGCATGGCGTGCGGTCTGTGTTGGTCCTATGACGCCGCCTACCCATATCGGCGCCATGCGTCCTAACCGGCCCATTTACCTGGACAATCAGGCCACCACGCCCTGCGATCCCAGGGTGGTGGCTGCCATGCTGCCCTGGTTCACCGAGCGCTTCGGCAACCCGCACAGCGCCGAGCACCAGATGGGGCGCGAGGCCGAGGACGCGGTCGAGGCCGCGCGTGGCGACGTGGCCGCGCTGATCGGCGCCGAGCCGCGCGAGATCGTGCTGACCTCGGGCGCCACCGAGAGCAACAACATCGCGATCAAGGGCGCCGCACGCCACGCGCTGGCGATGGGCGGCACGCGACGCCGGGTCATTACCGCGAACACCGAACATAAATGCGTGCTGGAGAGCGTCGCCGACCTCGCCGCCGAGGGGTTCGAGCCGGTGGTCCTGCCCGTCGAGCCCGACGGCAGGCTCGACCCGGCCAGGCTGCGCGCGGCGCTCGAAACGCCAACCCTCCTGGTCAGCATCATGGCCGTGAACAACGAAACCGGCGTGATCCAGGACATTGCCGGTCTCGCCGCTATAGCACGCGCGGCCGGGGCGCTGTTCCTCACCGATGCCGCCCAGGCCGCCGGCAAGATCCCGCTCAACGTCAGCGGAGCCGACCTGCTGAGCCTTAGTGGACACAAGATCTACGGCCCAAAGGGCGTCGGCGCGCTCTACGTCCGGCGCCGTCCGCGCGTGCGGCTCGCCCCGCTATTCTCCGGAGGCGGCCAGGAGCGCGGCCTCCGCTCCGGCACCCTGCCGACGCCGCTGATCGTCGGCCTCGGCGAGGCATGCCGGCTGGCGCGCGCCGAAATGGCGGACGACACCGCCCGTATCGCCTTGCTGCGCGAGCGTCTGCTGACCCGGCTGCGCCAGCGTGTCCCAGTCACGGTCAACGGCTCCTGGGAACACCGGATCGCCGGCAATTTGAACCTTACCTTCCCCGCCCCGGCGCTCGACCTGATGCGCGGCGCGCCTGAATTGTGCGTCTCCACCGGCTCGGCCTGCAGTTCGGCGGCGATCGAGCCGAGTTATGTGCTGCGCGCCCTCGGCCTGGATGAGGATCAAGCCGCACGCACCTTGCGCATCGGCTTGGGACGTTTTACCAGCGCGGCCGACGTTGATTTCGCCGCCGACGCGCTGGGCGACGCGTTAATCGCTGCACGAGACCTGGCCGGAGCCGAAGCCTAGATGCCGAAGATGACGTTTATCGAGAAGAACGGAGTGCCGCGGGAGGTGGACGCACCCCTTGGCCTTTCGGTCCTGGAGATCGCGCACAAGCACGGCGTCGACATTGAAGGCGCCTGCGAAGGTTCGCTGGCCTGCTCGACCTGCCACGTGATCGTCGACCCCGCCTGGTTCGTCAAGCTCGCCAAGCCGACCGAAGACGAGGAGGACATGCTCGACCTGGCCTTTGGGCTCGAGCAGACCAGCCGGCTCGGCTGTCAGATCGTCATGACGCCGGCGCTCGACGGCCTGGTGGTGCGCTTGCCGTCCAGCACGCGCAACGCGCAGCTCGGATAGGGGGCGGCTGCGATGCGCATCGTCGCCGCGATGTCCGGCGGCGTGGATAGCAGCGTGGTCGCCGGCTTGCTCGCCGAGGCCGGCCACGAGGTCATCGGCGTAACGCTGCAGCTTTACGACCATGGCACGGCCAGCGGGCGGAAGGGCGCGTGCTGCGCCGGCCAAGATATCGGCGACGCGCGCGACGTAGCGGACCGGATCGGCATCCCGCACTACGTGATCGACGCGGAGGCGCGGTTCCGGCAGGCGGTCATCGACGATTTTGCCGACAGCTATGCCTCCGGGCAAACTCCGGTGCCGTGCGTCCGCTGCAACCAGAGCGTCAAGTTCACCGACTTGCTGGGGCTGGCACGGGATTTGGGGGCCGAGGCGATGGCGACCGGACATTATGTCCGCCGGGTCGAAGGGCCGGACGGTCCCGAACTGCACCGGGCGCGGGATCCGCAGCGCGATCAGAGCTGGTTCCTGTTCGCGACGACGCCGGATCAGCTCGCGTTCAGCCGCTTCCCGCTGGGCGACATGCCGGACAAGGCCGCCGTGCGCGCCCACGCCGCAAGGCTCGGCCTCCCGGTCGCGGAGAAGCCGGACAGCCAGGACATCTGCTTCGTGCCCTCCGGCAGCTATGCCGATCTGGTCGCCCGTCTGCGCCCGGACGCCGCGGAACCCGGCGACATCGTCGCGCGCGACGGCCAGGTGCTGGGCCAGCATCGCGGCGTGGCGCATTACACGGTGGGTCAGGGCAAGGGGCTCGGCGCGGCCAGCCTCGTCGACGGCGCGCGGCAGGCGGTGCTGGAGGTGGATGCGCCACGGCGCCGGATCGTGGTCGGGCCGCGCGAGGCCGGGCGGCTGGTGATCGGGCTGCGCGACGTGAACTGGCTCGCCGAGACGGACGCATGGCCTTCGCCTGCGAGGTGAAACTTCGCGCGCGCGAGGCCCCGCATCCGGCCGTCGTGCGCCGGACGGCGCGGGGCGCGGAGGTCGAGCTGGAGACGCCGGCCTTGGCGGCGCCAGGCCAGGCCTGCGTGATGTATCGGGACAGCCGGGTCCTGGGCGGGGGTTTCATCGCCCCGCGGATTGACTGGAGCGGATTGACTAAGTAAGCCGGTGTGGGGCATATCCCCGCCCCCGGCGCGTGGTATGGCAGCGTAGCTCAGCGGTAGAGCAGGGGAATCATAATCCCTTGGTCGGCGGTTCAAATCCGTCCGCTGCTACCATCATCATCGGAGGCCCCGAAAATGCGGCGTTTGGCAGTTCTATTCGGGCTTTTGGCCACCCCGGCCCTGGCGCAGAGCGTGGAGCGGCTGCACGGCACCATCATCGCGGCACAGCCCGACCGCATGCAGGTCCAGAGCGAGGATGGGCCAGTCACCATCATGCTGCCGCAAGACGTCCGCATCGGCGCCGTGGCCAACCGCACGCTCGCCAGCATCAAGCCCGGCGATTTCGTCGGCTCGGCCGCGATCCAGGGCCGCGATGGGCTGCTGCATGCGCAGGAGGTCCACATCTTCCCAGAGTCGATGCGCGGGACCGGCGAGGGTCATCGGCCGATGGATGAGCCGGAACAGACGATGACCAATGCGGCCGTCGACGGGATTGCGCAGGCGGCGGGCGGGCCCGTGCTGCACCTGCGCTATGCCGGCGGCCAGCAGGACATCGAGGTGGGGCCGGATGTGCGCGTGGTGGAGCTGATCCCCGGCGACCGTTCGATGCTGGTGCCCGGCGCGGAAGTGACCGTGCGGGCGTCGAAGGGCGCGGATGGGGTGCTGACGGCGGTCTCGGTGCAGGCGGAGAAGGACGGGGTCAAGCCGCTGCCGTAATCGCCCTCACCCCTGCCCGCTCCCGGAGGGCGAGGGAGTCGTTGGCGCGGGTTCGCGGAAGTAGGCCTCCACTGTCCCCTGCAGCTTCATCGTCATCGGCCGGCCTTTGCGGTCCACGGTGTTGCCGACCGCCAGGCGCACCCAGCCTTCGCTGACGCAATACTCCTGCACATTGGTCTTCTCGGCCCCTTTGAACCGCACGCCCACGCCGCGCTCCAATAACGCGGCGTCGTAATGCGGGCTGTCGGGGTCGGCGGAGAGGCGGTCGGGTGGTGCTTCAGACATACCCCCACTTTCCACAGCGAAGCGCCGATGTCACGGCCCACAGCGAAGCGCCGATGTCACGGCCTGTCCGAATCGGGGTCACCGCTGCTAGCATCGACCCGTGCGGCCAAATTTCAAACGAGAGCGCGCCCATGGCGGGCGGGTGGCAGGGGTGGACGAGGTCGGGCGCGGTCCGCTCGCCGGGCCCGTGGTCGCCGTCGCCGTCATATTCCCGCGCGGCGTGCCGCGAAAACTCGCGCCGCTGCTCGATGACTCCAAGAAACTCACCGCAGCGGAGCGCGAGGCTGCGTTTGCGGCGCTGCATGGCAGCGGCGTGGCGGAGATCGCGGTCGGCGCCGCCTCGGTCGGCGAGATCCTGCGGCTCAACATCCTGCATGCCGCCATGCTCGCCATGCGCCGCGCCGTGCTCCGGCTGCCCGCACTCCCCGACCTCGCCCTTGTCGACGGCAACTGCGCCCCCCTTCTGCCCTGCCCCGTCGAGTGCTGCATCGGCGGCGACGCGACCTCGCTGTCCATCGCCGCCGCCTCCATCGTGGCCAAAGTCATGCGCGACCGGGCCATGACCCGGCTGGCGCAGCGCTACCCGCACTACGGCTGGCACGAGAATGCCGGCTACGGCACGCAAATGCACCGGGCCGCGCTGCACCAGCATGGGCCCTGCCGCCACCATCGCGCCGCCTTCGGCACCGTCCGCCTGCTCGGGCAAGCCGCCGCGGATTGACGCGGCTTCCGGCGCGTCGGCACGATGTGTCCCGTGGAGATCATTCGCGAACTGCCGTTGGATCAGGTGCTGCTGGGTGACTGCGTCACCCTGATGGGCATGCTGCCGCCGGCATCCGTTCACTGCATCTTCGCCGATCCGCCGTACAACCTGCAGCTCCGCGGCGAGTTGCGGCGACCCGACGACAGCCTCGTCGACGGCGTGGACGATGACTGGGACCGGTTCAGCGACTTCGCCGCCTACGACGCCTTCACCCGCGAATGGCTCTCGGAATGCCGGCGGCTGCTGCGTAAGGACGGCACGATCTGGGTGATCGGCGCGTATCACAACATTTTCCGGCTCGGCACGATCCTGCAGGACCTCGGCTTCTGGATCCTCAACGACGTGATCTGGCGCAAGTCGAACCCGATGCCGAACTTCCGTGGCCGGCGGTTCACCAACGCGCATGAGACGCTGATCTGGGCGGCGCGCGGGCGGGACAGCCGGTACCGGTTCAATTACCAGGCGATGAAGTCGCTCAACGACGACCTGCAGATGCGCAGCGACTGGACCATCCCGCTCTGCACCGGGCCGGAGCGGCTGCGCAACCAGCATGGGCTCAAGTTGCACCCGACGCAGAAGCCGGAGGCGCTGCTGCACCGGGTCCTGCTGGCCAGCACGTCGCCGGGTGACGTGGTGCTTGACCCGTTTCTCGGCACCGGCACGACGGCGGCGGTCGCCAAGCGGCTGCACCGGCACTTCATCGGGATCGAGCGGCACCCGGCCTATGCCGAGGCGGCGATCGGCCGCGTGCGGCGGGAGCGCCGGGCGCCGTTGGACGCGGCGGCCGGGTCGCCGACGAAGCGGGATGCGGTGCGCATCCCGTTCGGCAGCCTGGTGGAGCGCGGGCTGGTGCCGGCTGGGACGGTGTTGATCGATAAGCAGCGCCGGGTGACGGCGGTGGTGACCGCCGACGGCTCAGTGACCGCGGGAAATCTCCGGGGATCGATCCATCAGGTCGGGGCACAGCTGCAGAATGCACCGAGCTGCAATGGATGGACGTTTTGGCACGTAGAGCGGGGCACCGCACTCGTCCCGCTCGACACGGTTCGCAGCGAATCGGCGGCGGCGGAATAGTTTGAAGAAACGATCGTCACCCCCGAAGCTTCCGAGGGTGACGACCGGGCAGCTACGGCGTTGTGCGGGTCGTCGGGGTTGTCCGAAGAACGCCCGCCGCCTGCGGCGTCGGATAAGCCATATTGCCGGTATCCGGCACCCCTGTGCCAGTTGTCCGGGTCGTGCTGATGTTCCCCTGCGGCAGCGGCGACGGGAACGCCATGTTGCCCGTGTCCTGTTGGACCGGCGGCGGCGGGTTCTGACATGCAGCCACACCCAAAACGAGAGCGACCGCCAAACTCTTAACAGCAAACCTCATGTAGTCCTCCTCTGAACGAGAGCCGGATGCTTGACACTGCCCCGGCTTGCCGGCTCGCGCTAGGGTGAAACTGTCGGCTTATGTAAGAAACGGCCGCTCCATATCTCATTTGCCACGACAACCAGTGCCACCGCTGCAGCGTGCATGGCCAGATCAATGACTGAAACGTCCTCTGGATGAAAGAGCGTCAGCAAGCTGGCGGCGCCCGCGGCGGCCGCCAAACCGCCCAGCGCCGCGACCCGGCGCGGTCGAAGCGGCGCGGCGCGGCGTAGCAGCACAACCAGCAGCGCCGAGAGCGGAATCGAGAACAGCAAGATGAACACGACGCATTTCATGGATTGCGCCATCGTTGCTGGATACATTCCGGCCACTGGCGGCGGCCGCATGCATCCCCAGCTGCTCGCCGCGAGCCAAAGCACCAAAGACGGCAGAGGCAACAGAACCCAGCCATCACTCCGGCCAGGCACGCTGGCCTGGAACGCGGCGACCGCCGCGCCGATGGCGGTCAGCACGGCCCCGACTGTGGCCCATCGTAGGTCCGGCACCATCACCATCCGATGCAGCAATGCCGACAAGTCAGCAAAGCGGCACAGCACCAGGCCAACCGCCAACACCACGGCAAGCCAGAGCGCGGCGCGCAGCACCGGCGAGGGCAAACGCCGAACCGGGCGGAGCTCGCCGGCCAACTGCTCGATCAACTCGTCCTGGTTCACGGCGCGTCGTCCTGGTCGAGCCTTGCCCGCAGCGCTTTCAACGCCCGGTGCAGGTTGACCTTCAGCGACACGACGCTGCGGCCGGTGCTGGCCGATACTTCGGCCAGGCTGCGCTCCTGCAATCCGAGCATCTCGAACGCTTGCCGCTGACCCGGCGGCAGCAGGGCGGCGGCCGCTTTCAACCGGCTGGCACGGCCGGATTCCTCCAGCAAATCGTCCTGACTGGCCGCCCCATCTGGATGGGCCTCGTATTCCAGCGGCGCGCTGAGTTCTCGCGCGGCATGCCGGCCGCTGCGCCGCAGCAGGTCGACCGCCCGCGCCCGCGCGATCGCGCGCAGCCACGGCAGGAACGGCCGCGATGGATCATAGGTGTGCCGCACCCGGTGGATCGTCAGCAAAACATCCTGCACCGCGTCATCGACTTGGCCCGCCGACACGCCGCGGGCTCGCGCAGCGGCGCGGATGATCGGCACGCACGATCGCAGCAGCGCGGCATAAGCTCTGCCGTCGCCTTCCTGCGCCTGGCGCATCGCGTTGCGCCACTTGGGATCTTCGGTGTCCTCGCCGAACATTGGCCCGAACGTAGCGCAATGAGCGACCGAGCACGACATGCCTTGTGTTCGCTTAGCTCATCGCCAAGGTTACGGCTCGGTAATCAAGCCCAGCTGCTTACGCGGCGATCTCCTTTTGGCTTTCACCTTCGCGCGCCGCCGCCAGACACGCGTCCGCCGCATCCCGCAACGAGTTGACGTACAAATCCACCGCGACTGCCACCCGGATGCGCTCGTCGGTCAGCATGGCCGGGTCGATCTGCCATAGCCCGACCATGATGGTGACGCCGGGCGCGCGCTGCCGCAGGCGGCGGACTAGGTAGCGCAGCGCCGAGAGGCTGTTGGCCCCTTCGACATACGAGATGCAGATCAATTTGACGCCGGTCAGGTCCAACGTTGCGATTTGGCTGCGGCTCACCGCATCGTCGGACACCACCCGCGCCGACAAGCCCCGCTTGCCAAGCACCTGCGCGAGCATGGTGCATATCGCCTCGTCCAGCACCCCGCGGCCAGAGACGCAGAGGATCGCCGGTTCGCCGGTCCAGGCGGGATCGAGGCCTTCAACGGGCTCGCCATCCTGCTGATCGGCGAGGTCCACGATCACGCCGTTGATCGCGTCGAGAATGCTTTGCAGCTGCTCATCCGTCAGCACACCACGCAGCGCATCCCGCGCTGCGAGCTGTAAAGCCGGCACCGCGACCTCGTCATAGTACTCCGACAATGGCTTTTCACGCAGGTAGGACTCGGCTTGGTGTTCTGCCTCGTCGGCGTCGCCCGCCAGCAAGCGCTGATACAAGCTCTCGGGCGGGGTCAGCGCCGGCTGATCGCCGAGCAGCACGGCGAGGAATTCCAGCCGTTCGATGTGCCGGCCCAGCACCGCCAGGCACAGCGTCAGCGGCATCGACAGGATCAGCCCGACGATGCCCCACAGCCAGCCCCAGAAGATGGCGGCGATGATGACCGAAACCGGCGACAAGCCGGTGCGGTGCCCGTAGACGACGGGCTCCACCACCTGGCTGACGATTGGCTCGACGATGAAGAACAGCGCCAGGGTCTCGACGACCATGCCCCAGCCAGGATCCACCGCCGCGGCAAGCGCCACCGGGAACACCGCCGAGCCGATCGAGCCGATATAGGGCAGGAAGCGCATCAACCCGGCGACGATGCCCCACAGGAGCGGGCTGGGGACGCCGATGAAGAACAATCCGGCCCCGATAATGATACCGAACCCGGCATTGACGAGAAACTGCGTCAGGAAATATGTGCTGAGCCGGGACGCCGCGTCGTCCAGTGCGGCCGTCGTTCGGTGCAGGTCGCTCGAGCCGAACAGCCGGATCATCCGGTCGCGCAAATCGTCTCGCTGCATCAAGATGAAAATTGCCACCACGAAAACGATGCCCGCGGTCGCCAACGGCCCGACCACCGGGCCAAGCAGCCCCTGAGCCAATTCGAGCGGTGTCGCATCGGGTTGCTGCACCACGACCGGGACCGGCTGCGGCGCGGCGGCCGGGGCGCTCGAGGCCGGCCCGCCCGGCGCAGGAGCAGGAGCCGGAGCACGAGCAGGGGCCGGCGGCTCGAGGTGGCCTACCCGGCTCATCACTCCCGAAAGCTGCCCGAGCGTAGCCTCGCGCAGCACCGTGATCTTGTGCTCGACCGTGCTGGCATAGCGCGGCGCGTCGCCGGCCAACTCCGCCACTTGGCTGCCGATCACGCCGCCCAGCACGAGCACGACGCCACTCGCGACCACCACGGCGAGCAGCACTGCAGGCACTCGCGGCAGGCCGATCCGGCGCAGCACGCCCACCAACGGCGCCAGCACGAACGAGAGCAGCACCGCGAGCGTGATCGGGATCAGCACCTCGCGCGCGAGATAAAGGCCGGAGACGATCACCACGCCGACGCTGAGGGTCAGCAGGTTGGCCAGCCCCGGCGTTTCCGCGGCCGGTATGGTGTTTTTCAGCCGTGACGCGGTCAAAGGAGGGAGAGCCATGTGCGCTTGTTTCCAAATGTCCAGAGAACAACGCGGCCGAGCAGCATTGGCTGCGCAATCGTTCGCGGTTACGGGCGCTATACATTCATTGTCGGTACTGGCGCCACGCCAAAAACTTGTCAGCGCCACACTTGATCGTGCCACGATGCTTGGAACGCCACGCCTAGTCAGTTATGACGGCGTTAAATTCGGCGTTTAAGACAATCTACCGCCCGGTGAACAGGGGCTGGCGCTTTTCCAGAAAAGCGCGCCGTCCCTCGGCATAGTCGCTGCTGTCGGCGCAAGCGTCTATGGCGCGGGTCAGCTCGGCGAGGGTCGCGGCGTCAATCGGCGGCATGGTGCTGTTCACGGTGAGCTTCGCCGCGCGCACCGAAAGCGGGGCGTTGTCGGCGATCGCGCGGGCCAGGTCGACGACCACTTCGGTCAGATCCTCGGTGCGCACGACCCGGTTGACCAGACCGATCCGGCCAGCCTCCTCGGCGTCGATGCGGGCGCCGGTGAACAGCATCGATTTGGTGTGCGCCGGCCCGATCACCGCGGCGAGCTGCCGCACCATGTCGATTCCGTTCGCAGTGCCCAGCCGGGCCGCCGGGATGCCGAACTCGCTGTCGACCGCGGCGATGCGCAAATCCGCCTGCAGCGCGATCCCCAATCCGCCACCCAGGCAGAAGCCGCGGATGCGGGCGATGACCGGCTTTGGGAAGCTCGCAAGCCGGAGGCGGCCGGCCGCGGTGGCGCGGTCGTAGGCGCGCTGCGTGTCCGCATTGCCGCGCGACTCCGCGAACTCGCTGATATCGGCGCCGGACACGAAGGCGCGGTGGCCGGCGCCGGTCAGCACGACGACGCGGATGCCGTCGTCACCAGCAAATTCCGTCAGGATCTGGTCGAGCCCCTGCCACATCTCGATCGACATGGCATTGAGCTTTTCCGGCTGGTTGAACTTCACCAGCCCGACCCCGGCCTCCACCTCCGCCAGCATCTTGCCGCCGGCGTACCCCATCAGATGGCGCCCTTGCTCCTCAGCTCGGCGATGTCGGCATCGTCATAACCAAGACCGCGCAGCACCTGCTCGGTGTGCTCGCCGCGCTCCGGCGTCGCGGTGCGGATCCTCCGCTCGAGCCCGGAGAAGTTCAGCGGCGAGTTCACCAGCTCGGTCTTGCCCAGCCTTGGATGTTGCACCGGCGCGGCGAGGCCAAGATGCTTGATCTGCGGATCGGCGAACACCTGGTCGATCGTGTAGATCGGGCCGGCGGGAATGCCGGCGCCTTCGAACAGCTCGATCCAATGTTCGGAGGGCTTAGTCTTGGTGACTTCGGCGATGGCGGCGTTGATCGTCTTGCGGTCGGCGCTGCGGCCCCTCTGCGTGTCCCAGCCGGGTCGCTGGGTCCATTCGGGATGCCCGATCGCCTTGGCAAAGCGTTCCCACAGCCGGGCGGAGCTGGCGGCGATGTTGATGTGGCCGTCGCTGGTCGGGAACACGCCAGTGGGGATCCCGGTCGGGTGATCGTTGCCGGCCTGGCCCGCGACCTCGCCCTTCATCAGCCAGCGTGCGGCCTGGAAGTCCAGCATGAAGGTCTGCACTTCGAGCAGGCTGGTCTGCACCCAGCGGCCGAGCCCGGTCCGCTCGCGCTCGAACAGCGCGCACATGATCCCAAAGGCCAGCAGGTTTCCGGCCGTCAAATCGGCGATCGGAATGCCGACGCGGACCGGGCCCTGGCCGGGCAGGCCGGTGATGCTCATCAGTCCGCTCATCCCCTGCGCGATCTGGTCGACGCCGGCGCGATGACCGTAAGGCCCGGTCTGGCCGAAGCCGCTGATACTGCCATAGACAAGCCGCGGATTGACGGCATGGACGTCGTCCCAGGCAATCTTCAACCGGTGTTTCACGTTGGCGCGCATATTCTCGATGATGACGTCGGCCGACTGCACCAACTTCATGAAGGCGGCGTGGCCTTCCGGCGACTTCAGGTTGAGCGAGATCATCCGCTTGTTGCGGTGCAGGTTCTGGAAGTCCGGGCCGTCGCGGTCGCCGCTGATCTCTTCGGCGCCGCTATCTGGCGGCTCGATGCGGATCACGTCGGCGCCCCAATCGCCGAGATGGCGGACCGCGGTTGGCCCGGCGCGCGCCAGCGTCAGGTCGAGGACCACCAGGCCGGAGAGCGGCAGCTTGGAAGCGGCGTGTAGGTCTTGGTGGGCGTGGGTATCAGGCATATCGGCTCCCGGCGTGTCTGCGGGAATGCTACACCCGCCCGCACCGCAAGCAACCGCCCGTGCTCGTCAGGTTGCTTCGACGGAAACCGCCTCAGGTCCGCGACGGCCGTCTGCCACCTGCATCTTGACGGTCTGGTTCGGCTCCAGCCCGCTCATGCCGCCGCGGTTCAGCGCGGAAATGTGGACGAACACGTCCTTGCCGCCACCATCCGGCATGACGAAGCCGAAGCCCTTCTCGGCGTTGAACCACTTCACCGTGCCGCGCATCTCGACGGCGGTACTGGCATCGACCGGCTGGCGCGGGCCAGGACGCGGGCGATCGCCATAGCCGCCACCACCAGCGCCGCCGCCGAAACCACCGCCACCGCCGGTCTGCGGCGTGGCCGTGCTCTCGTCGACGCCAACCACCTCGGCAATCTGCGGGCCCTTCTGACCCGGCGATACATGCACGCGCAGCGTGGCGCCCGGCGAGACCGTCTGGTAGCCGGCTCGCGATAACACGCTGATGTGCAAGAAGGCGTCACCGCCGCCGCCTTCTAGCTCGACGAAACCGAAGCCCTTCTCGCCGTTGAACCACTTTACCGTGGCGCCGGTCTCTGGGCCGGTTGGCCCACCAAAGCTGCGTGGCGCGCCAAAATTGGACGGACCCCGATCACGTCCTCCCGCGGGGACGTAGGCGTCGCGCGGGACGTATGGCTCGTCCCGCCCTCGTCCCCCGCCGCCGAATTCGTCGTTGCGTTCTCTCCCCCGCCCGCCGCGGCGAGGGCTATCAAAGGATCGGCGATCAGGTGTGCGCATATGGTGTCTCAAGACGGGGAGGATGAACGGGCGTAACATGGTGCGTTGTCGGCGTGGTCCAACCCATTGCGGTCCACGTAGCCACACCATATCGAATATTCGCGCGCAAAGCCAACTGCGAACGGCGTGACTCTATCGCGAAACGTGGCACCGCGCCCGGGAGGGGGCGGCCATGTAGTCGCCCAGCACGGCAGCGATCTGGCAAGCACTCAGCCGGCGCGGACCCCGTAACGAAGGTTGTCGGCGTAGATTTATCCGCAAAACCCCGCCGCCAGCCAGCGGAATCCGCAACGTCCCCTGCTGGATCGCCCGTATGTACAACGGAATGTATCGGCCCGGCGGTGGCACCCGCCCAGCGGCAATCGCGGCAACACGATCGCGATAGTCGGAGGCAAGATCGGGCGTGCGCGAATGGTAAAAACCCACGGCGGTATACCAATTGCCCCCGGCATCGGCCTTTAATTGCAGCAGGAAGCGCGCCGCGTAGTCAGCATTGGCTTGCGGGTCGAACGCCTCGTCCATGTCGCGGAACGCCCCGGGATGCGATTGCAGATTGATCTGCATGCAGCCCACGTCGAGTTGCTGGACGCCGCGGTCCAAGGCCTGCCGGCTCCATGCGACCGCGGCAGCCTTGCTGTCGAAGTAGCGCGCCTCGCCATCCGCGTTCAGCGCCCAGGGCCAGGGCTGCAGCCCCGGCATCGGCGGCACCGGCCGGCCGCTCTCGGCGCGGCCAATCGCTGCGAGCAGCCCGGGCAGCGTGGCGTGCTTGCCCTGCGCCAGCGCAATGGCGGTGGAGCACTGGGCGCTTTGCTGCTCGTCCCAGCCCTGCGCGACGGTTTCCGCCTGGGCTAGGATAGGGACAAAAATCGCAATAATCAGACAGAACAACCGGGCCATCCCGGGCAGGTTTAGCCCGAGCCTAGGAGTTCGGCCACAACCGGCATCGTGTCAGGCCCGGCGCTGGCGCCAGGCCAGCCATCCCGCTGCCCCGGCCGCAACCAGCGCGCCGATCGCGCCGCGGTGGCGGCTCAGCCAGAATTGCCGGCTGACGCGGGGGCGGTCCCAATTCGGCGCCCGCTCGACCGCGCCGCCCGCCAGATCGGCAAACTGCAGCGGCACGCCGATCGCGCCGGCAAAGAAGTCGAGCACGCTGGGCAGCAGCTTGTTGCCGGCCGCCGGCGCCACCGTCGGTTCACCCACCTGCACCTCGCGCTTCGAGGTGGCGGCGAGATAGATCGCCTCGGCCACCGTCTCCGGCGCGATGACAGGCGGCGGCGGCCGCACCGGCTTGGAGACATAGGAGCGGGCGTGGTTGTAGAACGGGGTGCTGGTGGCCGGCGGCGCGACCAGGCTCAGGCGCACCCGGCTGCCCGCGTGGTCCAGCTCCGCCTGCAGCGCCTCGGTGAAGCCGCGCAGCGCGAACTTGCTGCCGGAATAAGCCGCCTGCGGCGGCACGCCACGATCGCTCAACGCCGAGCCGACCTGCACGATCACGCCGCGCTTGCGCCGCTGCATCCGCCGCAGCGCGACGCGCGTCCCGTTCACCGCGCCCAGATAGTTGACCTCGGTGACTCGGC
This sequence comes from Acetobacteraceae bacterium, assembly GCA_965276815.1. Classification (GTDB taxonomy): domain Bacteria; phylum Pseudomonadota; class Alphaproteobacteria; order Acetobacterales; family Acetobacteraceae; genus JAVVHH01. The sequence goes on from CBDIBE010000011.1 coordinate 372,712, forward strand.
GGAAGTCGCGCTCCGGCACGTCCAGGAACTCGCCGAAGATCCCGACCCCGGCATTATTGACCCAGACGTCGATCGGCCCGAGCGCCGCCTCGAGCCGCGCCGCGGCCCGCTCGAGCTGACCGCTATCGGCCACGTCGGCCGCGGCGATCGCCGCGCCGCCGGCCTGAAGCTGCGCCTGCTCCAGCGTGCGCCGCTCGCGCCCGATCAGCCCGACCCGCCAGCCCTGCTTGGCAAACAGCGTGGCGGCGGCGCGGCCGATGCCGGACGACCCGCCGGTGATGACGACGACATTTTGTTGCATGGCGGGTCGCCAACGCGAGGCGGCCAGGCCAGTTCCAGGCCGCGCTCCCTGGGTCTACGCTCACGCCATGCAAAGCGCCGGCCTGTTTGACCTGCAGATCAACGGCTATGCCGGGGTCGACTTCAACGATGCCGGACTGACCGCGGACGCTCTCGACCACGCGCTGCACGCCATGCTGCGCTCCGGCGTCACCCAATGCCTGCCGACGCTGATCACCGCGACCGAGGCGGAGCTGCTCGAACGCTTCGCAGCGCTTGACCGCGCAGTGGCGACGAGCCGGCTCGGCCCCCTGATGGTGCCGGGCTACCATTTGGAAGGCCCGTTCCTCAGCCCTGAACCCGGCTTCGTCGGCTGCCATCCGCGTGAGGCCATGGTCTACCCGGACCCGGCGCTCGCCGAACGGGTGACGCGGGGATTGCGGCGCCCGGTATTGCTGCTGACCTTGGCGGTCGAGCGCCCCGGCGCCGAGGCGGTCATCGCTTGGGCGGTGCAGCGCGGGATCGTGGTGTCGATCGGCCATTCCGATGCGCGAGCGCCGGCTGTGGCACGCGCGGTGACGGCCGGCGCGCGCATGTCGACCCATCTCGGCAACGGCCTGCCGCAAATGCTGCCCAAGCTCGACAACCCGCTGATGGCGCAGCTCGCCGAGGATCGGCTGGCCGCCGGGTTCATCGCCGATGGCGTGCACGTGCCGCGCCCCGCGCTGAAGGCGATGCTGCGCGCCAAGGGACCGGAGCGCTCGATATTGGTGACCGATGCGGTGGCGGCGGCCGCGGCGCCGCCGGGGCGCTACGGCTTTGCCGGCATGGCGATCGATGCGGCCGCCGACGGCACGGTGCGCAACCCGGCCGGCGCGCTGGCCGGGTCGGCGCTGCGGCTGGATCAGGCGGTGCGCAACGTGGTGGAGTGGGGCATGGTCGGTCTGGACGCGGCGGCGGCGCTCGCCTCGGCCAACCCCGCCGGGCTGCTCGGCCGGGCGGCGACGGGTTCGGTACAATGGAGCGATGCGGCTTGCGTGCTGGAAACCCGCTTGGCCGACATCACCGCTTATGCGCAGGAGGCGCAGCCATGGCACTGACCCGACGGGCCACCCTTGCAGCACTCGGCGCCGGCGCCCTCGCCCGCAAGGCACGCGCCGAGCCGGTCTCGATCACCATCCTCGACGTCGGCGGCGCGCTCGCGCTGATGCAGCCCGCCTTCGAATCCTTCCGGGCGGCGCATCCCGACGCGCTCGACCGCCTGACCTTCAGCAAGGCGCCGGCCCCGGAACTGGCCGCCAAGCTGCAGGCGCAACAGGCGGCGGGACGGACCGATATCGATCTGGTGCTGACCGGCAGCGACGGGCTCGCCGCCGGGCTGGCGGTTGGGTTGTGGGAAAAGCTGTTGCCCGAGCATGCCGGAAGCCTACCGGATCTCGAAAAGATTTACGAGCCGGCCGCGTTGGCGCTGCATCGGGCGCAGGGCCAGGGCTACGGCGTGGTGATGAACTACTACCCGTCCGGCCCGCTGCTGGAATACCTGCCCGACCGCATCACCGACCCGCCCGGCACGGCCGAGGCGCTGCTCGATTGGGCCCGCGCGCATCCTGGCCGCTTCATGTACGCCAACCCGGCCAATTCCGGCCCCGGCCGCACCTTCATGATGGGTCTGCCCTATTTGCTCGGCGACACCGACCCCAAGGACCCGGTCAACGGCTGGGCCGAGAGCTGGGCCTATCTGGAGGCGCTCAACCCGTGCATCGAATATTATCCGAGCGGCACCGGCGCCACCATGAAGGAGCTCGGCGAGGGCTCGCGCGACCTGATCGTGACCACCACCGGCTGGGACATCAACCCGCGCGTGCTCGGGATCGTGCCGAAGGAAGCCGCTGTCGCGACGCTGGGCGGCTTCCACTGGGTGTCGGATGCGTTCTTCATGACGGTGCCCAAGGGGGTCGGCCCGGCCAAGCTCGCCGTGCTGCTCGACATGATGTCGTGGGTACTACAACCGGCGCAGCAGGCGGTGTCCTATGACCAGGGCTATCTGTATCCCGGCCCAGCGGTGCGCAACGTTTCGCTCAGCATGGCCCCTGCCAGCAGCCAGGCCGCCATCGAAGAATACGGCCGGCCGGAATACGCCGCGCTGATGCACGACAATCCGATCGAGCTGCCGCTGGCGCCGGACCGGATGGTGGTGGCGTTCCGGATGTGGGACGAGCGGATCGGCGCCAAGCAGGGCAAACGCTAAACCCGCTCGACCCCGCACCACTCGGCGATGGTCAGCGCCAGCACCGCGGTGACCTCGTGCAGCGAATCGAGGCCGACGCTCTCATCGATGCCGTGGATGTTGTCGGCGTCCGGCCCGTAGCAGGTCGCCTCGATGCCGCTCGCCGCGTAATGCCGCGCATCGGTCAGCCCGGTGGCGTTGTAGCGGCGCAGGGTCTCGCCGGTGACGCGCTGATGCAGCCCGGCGACGGTGCGGCTGATCGCCTGCTCGGCCGGGAACACGCAGCCATCGGCCATGAAGCCCTGGAAGGTCACGCCCAGCTTGGCCCCGCGCAGCGCTGGGTCGGAGGCCGCGTCGGCCACCAGGCGCTCGATCTCCTGGCGCACGTCGTGGCAGGAATGGCCCGGCATGACGCCCACGCGCACGCCGAGCCGCGCCCTTGTCGCCACCGAGCTGTTCCACTCGCCGCCCTCGAGCGTGCCGAAATTGACGTTGATCGGGTGGTTGGACGCGGCAAAGGCGGGATGCCGGCGCTCGGCCCGGTTCATCGCCAGCTCATAGTCGCGGAACCGCTGCATCACCGTATACGCCGCCTCGATCGCGTTCACCCCGGCCTGCATCTCGCGCACATGCGCCGGCCGGCCGGTGATCGTGACCCAGGCCCACACCACGCCGACCTCGGCCACGTAGAGCGCCGGATAGCCCGGGCCCGGCTCCGCGATCAGGCAGGCATCGGGGCGCGGCAGCGCTTCGCGCACCGCCAGCGCGCCATTGCCGGTGCACTCCTCCTCGATGACCGCGGCAAACTGCAGCTCGGCCGCCGGCTGCAACCCGGCGCGGCGCAGCGCCTGGAACGCCATCAGCATCGCCACCAGCCCCGCCTTCATATCCCCGGCGCCGCGCCCATACAGCCGCCCATCGCGCACCGCAGGCGCGAAGGGCGGCGTGGTCCACAGATCCGCCGCCCCCTCCGGCACCACGTCCACATGGCCCTGCAGCAGCAGGCTGCGCCCGCGCCGCGTGGGCGGCCGGTGCACGGCGACCACATTGTCCCGCCCGGCATAGTCGATCAGCGGCGGCGACCAACCCGGCACGGCGGCGAGCCGCGCCGGGTCGGTCGGCACGCGGACCGGCTCCAGACCGAGGCCGCGCAACGCCTCCGCCATCACCGCGAGGCACCCCGCCTCCTCGCCGAGCAAGCTGCGCTCGCGCACCAGCGCCGCCAGCAGCGCCGCCGCCTCGCCGCGCAACCCCGCCACCGCCTCCAGGATCGCCCGTTCCTGGTCCCCGCTCAGTCGCTGTTCGTCCATGGCCGGACCGTAGCGGTGATCGGTGACCAGTGACCAGTGATCAAGCCAGCGATCCCCGATCACTGATCACCATCTGGCGTCTGACGACTGACGACTGTAACCTGACGCATGGCGCGAATCCGCCTGCTTCCTGAGGGTCTGATCAACCGCATCGCTGCCGGCGAGGTGGTCGAACGGCCGGCAGCCGTGGTCAAGGAACTGGTCGAGAACGCGCTCGACGCCGGGGCCAGGCGGATCGCGGTCAGCCTGGAAGGCGGCGGCATCGACCGCATCGAGGTGGTCGATGACGGGCACGGCATGGACGCCGACGACCTGGCGCTGTCGGTGCAGCGGCATTGCACCTCCAAGCTCGATGACGCGGCGCTGGTGCGAATCCGCACGCTGGGGTTCCGCGGCGAGGCGCTGCCCAGCATCGGCGCCGCCGCCCGGCTGCACCTGGTCTCGCGCCGGCCGGACGCGCCGCACGCGCAGCAGATCCGGGTCGAAGGCGGCCAGGTCGCGCCCACCAGCCCGGCCGCTGGGCCGCCAGGGACCCGCGCGGTGGTCACCGATCTGTTCTTCGCCACCCCGGCGCGGCGCAAATTCCTCAAACATAAGCGGACCGAGGGCGAGCACGCCGAGCAGGCGGTGCGCCGCCTCGCCATGGCCGCGCCAGCGACCGCGTTCCGGCTGGAAGTCGGCGGCCGCGTGCTGTTCGACCTGCCGGCGCAAGACCGCGCGGCGCGGGTGGCCGCCTTGCTGGGCGCCGAGGCGGCCGGGCTGCTGCCGGTCGAGGCCGAGCGCGGCCCGCTCAGCGTCAGCGGTTTCGCCGGGCCGCCGACGACAAACCGGGCCTCGGCGGCGCAGCAGAGCCTGGTGGTGAATGGCCGCCCGGTGGCCGACCCGCTGCTGAAAACCGCGCTGCGCGTCGCCTATCGCGACGTGATCCCGTTCGGCCGCCACCCGGTCGCCGCGCTCTACCTCGACCTGCCGCCGGACCTGGTCGACGTCAACGTGCACCCGGCGAAGTCCGAGCTGCGCTTCCAGGATCCGGCCGGGGTGCGCGCCCTGGTGATCGGCGCGCTGGCCCGCGCGCTCTCCGGCGGGGTGCAGGTGGCGCCGCTGGCCAACGTGCGCCCCCACTTGCATCTAGTGGCGAGCCGGCCGCCGGGGCCGCGCTATCAAGGCTTCGCCGAGGCGCAGCTGCCGCTCGCCGCCGCCCCGGCCGCCCGCGCGCTGCCGGTTCCGGTGCCAGACCCCGCATATCCGCTCGGTGCGCCGCTCGGCCAGGTGTTCGACACCTATATTCTGGCGGTCGCCGAAGATGGCAGCCTGGTGCTGGTCGACCAGCACGCCGCGCATGAGCGCCTCACCCATGAGGCGCTGGCCACCCAGCACGCGGCTGGTGGGGTGCGGACGCAGACGCTGCTGCTGCCCGCGGTGGTCGATCTGCCGCACGCCGACACCGCGCGCCTGCTCGCCGAAGCCGACACGCTGCGGGCGCTCGGCCTGGAGCTCGAGGGGTTTGGCCCCGGCGCCGTGCTGGTCCGCGCCCTGCCCGCCTGCCTCGGCGCCCCCGACCCGGCGCCGCTGCTGCGCGACCTGGCCGACGAGCTCGCCGAAAGCGGCGAGTCCACGGCGCTGCACGCCCGGCTCGACGCAGTGCTGGCGCGGCTCGCCTGCCATGGCAGCATCCGCGCCGGCCGCCGGCTCGGCGCGGCGGAGATGAATGCGCTGCTGCGGCAGATGGAGGCCACCCCGCGCGCCGCGACCTGCAGCCATGGCCGCCCCACCGTGCTGAAGCTGACCAGGGCCGAGATCGAGCGGCTGTTCGGGCGACGCTAGTCTAGCTTTATTTGAGACAGCGATTCACGTCCTGACCGATTCCGGTCAGGACGATCGCGGTCTAGATCCGCGGCGAACCCGGCTCGAGCCCCAGCAGGACGCGCCCCGGCGGCACCATCAGACGGGTGGCGAAGTTCACGTGCTGGCAGGCGGCCTCGACGTCGCGCAGCTTGGCGGCGAACGGCGCCGTTTCCAGCACGGCGGTGCTGCCGGCGGCTTGATACATCCGGTTGGTCACCTCGCGCCCGACCTCGCCGGCATGGCAGCAGGCCATGCGCAGCAGCGCCTGTTCCGCGACCGAGGCCGGCCGGCCCGACGACAACGATTCCCAGGTGGCACCGATGGTCTCGAAGGCGAAGGCGCGCGCCGCCAGCAGCCGGGTCTTCGCCCACGCGACCTCGAGCTGGACGTGTTCCTGCTCGCAGAGCGGCGCCGCTCTGGCGAACGCGGTCTTCCGCCGGGCCAGCTCGATGAAGGCGTCGATCGCGCCGGCGGCGATGCCGAGCGGGATGCCGAGTGCCGAGATCGCGGCGGCCGAGAACATCGGCAAGCGATACAGCGGGCCCAGCTGCCGCGGCTCGCCGTCCAGCTTGGCGGTGCAATCCTCCGGCACCCAGACATCCGCGCACTCCACGTCATGGCTGCCGCTCGACTTCAGGCCGAAGCTGTTCCAGTTGCCGACGACGCGGACCTGTTCGGACGGCACCGCCATGCCGCGCACGACCGGCTGGCCGTCCGCGGTCCGCCGCGGCCCGCCATCCTCCTGCTCGACGCACATGAAGAAGGAGACGTTGCTGTAGCGGCAGAAGCTCGCCCAGGACCAGCGGCCGTTGACGCGCCAGCCATCGCCGTCCCGCGTGGCCGTCCCGGTGGGGTTGCCGCTGCCGCTGCCGGCGAACATGGCGCCGTTCGGCAGCATGCGGCGGAGCGGCTCGGCCGCGAACAGCCCCGTCGCCCAGGAGGGCACGCCGGAGGAGATCGCGACGCACCAGGCGACCGACCCGTCCTGCCGGGCCAGTTCTTCGATCACCTGGACGTATTCGAGCGGATGCGTCTCCGGGCCGCCCAGCGCCCGCGGCAGCCAGAGCTGCGTCAGCCCCGCAGCGATCAGCGCCTCGGCCAGCAGCGGGGGCAGATCGGGTCCAGCGGCCAGCGCCTCGCGATGCGCGTCGACCAGCGGCCGCAGCGCCTTGGCGGCAGCGAGCGGCCTCGACCGCGGGGCGGACATGCTGGTGGGGGTCATATCATTCATTTCGCAACGCCCTTGCAAATGGGGTGAGCGCCGGCCGAGACAGTCGTGCTCCGGTCCGCGCAAGCCCAAATGTGCCGCTGCGGCGTTACGATCGTGCGACGGGGATCAGCAAAACCGTTTCAGCTGTAATCGGCCGCTGACCGCCGGAACGCGAACAGCCGCGCCGCGCCATGGCTGAACTCGGCCAGCCGCACGCCCTGCGGCGCTGGCGCCTCGCGCGCCACCTCCGCCAGCAGCAGAGAGCGCGGCCCGATCCGCCCCGCCGCCGCCAGAGCCGCGACGGCCGGGTCCAACAGATCAGCGCCATACGGCGGATCGAGGAACACCAGCCCGGCCGGGCCGCCCGGCGGCGGGCGCAGCGCGTCGCCAGCGAGCACCGTGCAGCGCGGCTCCGCCCGGCAGGCGGCGATGTTGGCCCGCAGCGCCGCCAGCGCCGCCCGGTCGCGCTCGATGAACACCGCCGTCGCCGCCCCACGCGACAGCGCCTCCAGCCCCAGCGCCCCGGTCCCGGCAAACGCGTCCAGCACATCAGCCCCTTCGACCAGCGCGCGCCCCGCCCAGGGCGCGTGCAGCAGCCGGTCGAACAGCGCCTGGCGCACCCGGTCCGCGGTTGGCCGCGTCGTCTCGCCCGGCGGCGCCTGCAGGCGCCGACCGCGCCAGGCGCCGCCGATGATCCGCATCAGGCTTGTTTCGGCAATTGCTCGCGCAGCACCTTGCCGCTCACCTCGTCGACGGCGCCGCGCGGCAGCTTGCCGAGCTGGAACGGCCCGTAGGCGACTCGGATCAGCCGGTTCACCTGCAGCCCCAAATACGCCATGACCCGGCGCACCTCGCGGTTGCGCCCCTCGGTCAGCGCCACCGACAGCCAATTATTGTCGCCCGTGCGCGCCTCCAGCACCGCCTCGATCGGCCCGTAGCGCACGCCCTCCACCGTCGGTCCGCGCGCCAGGGCGGCCAGCGCCCGCTCATCGACCACGCCCCAAGCCCGCACCCGGTAGCGCCGGATCCAGCCCTGGCTCGGCAGTTCCAACCGCCGCGCCAGCGCGCCGTCATTGGTCAATAGCAGCAGCCCCTCGCTGTTCAGATCGAGCCGGCCGACGCTGATCACCCGCGGCAATTCTTTCGGCAGCGCCTGGAACACGGTCGGCCGCCCCTCGGGATCGCGGTGCGTGGTCACCAGCCCCTCGGGCTTGTGATAGCGCCACAGCCGCGTGCGGCCTGGCGCGTCGATCACCTTGCCGCGCACCTGGACGATGTCGCCCGGGATGACAAAGGTGGCGGGGTGCTCGACAAGCGCGCCGTTCAGCCGCACCGCGCCTTCGGTCAGCATCCGCTCGGCGTCGCGCCGGCTGGCGATGCCGGCGCGGGCCAAGTATTTGGCGATCCGTTCGCCGCGTTCGGGGCTCTCGGCATCCGCCGCAATCATCCGCCCGCGGCCGCGACCAGCGCCTGGAAGATCTTGCGGTCGGCCGGGTCGATCAGGAACTCCGGATGCCATTGCACGCCGAGGCAGAAACCGTAGCGCAGGTCCTCGATTCCCTCGATCACCCCATCCGGCGCGGTGGCGTTGACGCGGGCGAACCGGCCAGGGCTGCGCACCGCCTGGTGGTGCGAGGAGTTCACCTGCATCGTCTCCGACCCGGTGATGCGGGCCAGCAAGGTGCCGGGCAAGATGCGGACCGCGTGACCCGGTTGGTCGCGCGGGTTGCCCTGCTCGTGCTGGAGCGCCTCCTGAATGGCGTCCGGAATATGCTGCAGCAGCGAACCGCCCAGCGCCACTGCGAGAAGCTGCTCGCCGCCGCAAATGCCCAGCACCGGCTTGTCGCGCGCCAGCGCGCCGCGCACGAGGGCGATCTCGGCCGCGGTGCGCTCTTCTTTCAGCGTGACGGTCTTGTGTCGCGTCGTCTCGCCATAGAGGCCGGGGTCGATGTCGAAGGCGCCGCCGGTGACCACGAGGGCGTCGATCGTGTCGAGATAGTCCGAGGCGAGCGCCGGGTCGTGCGGGATGGCGACCGGCAGGCCGCCCGCCTCGGCGAGCGCGGTCGCGTAGTTGGCGCGCAGGGCGTACCAGGGGTATTTCGAGTAGGCGCCGGGCGGCTCGGCGTCCAGCGTGACGCCGATGACGGGTCGGATGCGTGCGCTCATTTTTGGCTCAGTAGCCCCGCGGCGGGTTCAGGGGCAAGATCGGCGGCATGGAAGCGGCGTTGCAGGCAGCGCGGGAAGCCGGCGCGCGCGGGGAAGTGCCGGTGGGCGCCGCCGTGCTCGGGCCGGACGGGGCGGCGCTGGCGGTGGCCGGCAACCGGGTCGAGGCGGACCGCGATGCGTCGGCGCATGCCGAGTTGCTGGCGATGCGCGCGGCGGCGCGGGCGCTGGGCCGCCCGCGCCTGCTCGGCTGCACCCTGGCCGTAACCTTGGAGCCCTGCCCGATGTGCGCCGCGGCCGCGGTGCATTTCCGGGTGGCGCGGGTGGTGTTCGGCGCCTACGACCCGAAGGGCGGCGGCGTCGAGCACGGGCCGCGGCTCTTCGCCCAACCCGGCTGCCTGCACCGGCCCGACGTGGTCGGCGGCGTGCGCGAGCAGGAATGCGCGGCGCTGCTGCAATCGTTCTTCCGCGCGCTCCGTTAGGACGGCACGGCGCCTAACGGTGGCGGCGTCAGGCGGCCTCCCCTCCGGCCCGTGCCGCTTCGATCTTGCCGCTATCGATCTTGCGCATGGTCATCATGGCGTCCATCACCCGCTTCGCAGCGGCGCGATCCGGATCGTCGAACGCGGCGAGCAACCCGCGCGGCACGATCTGCCAGGAAAACCCCCAGCGGTCCTTGCACCAGCCGCACTGACTTTCGCGGCCGCCACTCTGGACGATCGCATCCCAATAACGGTCAGTCTCGGCCTGGTCGGCGGTCAACACCTGAAAGCTCACCGCTTCGTTGGGTGAAAAATCGGGACCACCGTTCAATCCAAGGAACGCTTGGCCGAGCACCGTGAACGCGACGGTCAATTCGGTGCCCGCTTCGCCGCCGGGGTAATCGGACGCGGCGTTATGGCCGCGCCGGACGCTGCTGTCGGGAAAGGTGGCCGCATAGAATTCCGCCGCCTTTCGCGCCTCGCCACGCTCGAACCAAAGGCAAGTGACGATCTGGCTCATGCACGATCTCCGCGGGGTGGTTCGGGCGGCTCGCTCGTGAGCGACGCGCCAAGCTGGTCGAGCAGGTAGCCCGTGCCATGCTCGCGTGAACCGGCATCGTCATAGCCGTCGAGAAACGCGCCTTGCTCGGCGACCATGAGCCTCGTCGCTCCGGCTTCGCGCTTGAGCTGCATGGTGGCCAGGGAGACGGAGATCTTCTTGTCGTCCAGATGCATGACGTAGCTGTAGACCAGCCGCTCGTGCAGAACGACGTCGTGGTAAAAGGCGTCGAAGGTGGAGACCATGCCGCTCTTCCAGCGGCCCTTGGCCCGCTCGCGTCCGCCTTCGCGGACATCCATGAAGCGTTCGAGCGGCTCCCACTCGGTGGCCGGTCCGCCAAACCATTTCTGTTTGGCCGCCGGGTCGGTCAACGCCTGCCAGACCCGTTCGACCGGCGCCGCGTAGCGACGCTCGAGATGGAAACTGCCATGCACGACCGAGCGTGACAGCATGCCGACGGCGCTCGATAGGCGCAGCACCTCCTGCTCGAGCTTGTCGAGCGTGGTGCGCCAGCCCTCGGAAGCGCCGGCGACCATCGGCGCGGCGATCGACGGGTCGAGCAAGCTGTACGTCTGCACGACGTCCATCCGCGTGCCGCCCGGAACGTCCGTGAACGTCACCTCCGTGTAGGCGCGGAACAGCTTGCGGCCTTGCAGGTCGGCGGCATGCATGTCGATCACGAGGCGGCTGTGCGGCGTCACCTCCACGAATGTGCCGCGGCTCCAATGCGTTTGTCCGGACGGCGACAGCATGCAGACCTCGAACGCGCCGCCGGCGCGCATGTCCACAATTGCCTCTGGAACGCTGTAGGTTTTCGGGCTGAACCAGTTCTTCACGTGCTCGGCGGTGCTCCACGCCCGGAACACCGTTTCGCGGCGGGCGTGGAACGTGCGGGACACAAGCAGCGGCGGCGCCGCGCGGTTGTCCCTGTCAGTTTGCTGAGCCGTCATGGTCTCCTCCAGCTTCCATGGTTGTCAGGTACTCGCCGAGGCGGTCGAGACGACCCTCCCATTCCCGCCGTCGGGCCTGGATCCATTGTTCCGCCAGGCTGAGCGTCTCGCTCTGGATCGAGCACGTCCGCACGCGGCCGGTCTTTTCCGAGCGCACCAGCCCGGCCGCCTCCAGCACGCCCAAATGCTGCATGGCGGACGGCAGCGACATCGGGAGCGGCCGCGCCAATTCGCTCACCGGCGCCGGACCGCGGCTGAGCCGCTCCACGATCGCCCGCCGCGCCGGGTCGGCGAGCGCATGGAACAGGCGGTCAAGGTCGGGCGCTTGGTTAAGCATATGCCTAACTATCAAGTCCGAGATAGTTAGGCAAGCCCTTTAGCGACGCTTGTGATGGTGGTGGCTGTACGCTAAGCGCCCGCCAGTTGACGCGAAGATAGGCGATTGACGCAAACATCACTCCACCGGCATGGCGATGCCGAACGCCAGCAGCGCACCTGTCGCGGTCTGATTTCGCGGCTTCTAGCGCGCCGCGATGTCGCGCCGGCAGAACCCTTCCGGCCAGCGGACGTGATCGACCGCCTGATACGCGGTCGCCCGCGCCGTCGCGAGATCGGCGCCGGTGCCGCAGACGGTCAGCGCCCGGCCGCTTGACGCCAGCAACCGCCCGTCCGCCACGCGCGTCCCGGCCTGGAACACCAGCGCGTCCGGGACCGATGCCGCGGCCTCCAACCCGTCGATCACCGTGCCGAGCCGCGGCGCCGCCGGGTAGCCCTCGGCCGCCATCACCACGGCCACGCACGCCCCGTCGCGCCAGCGCAAGTCGAAACTGCTGAGCTCGCCGTCACAGGCGGCCACCAGGCCCGGCAACAAATCGCTGCGCAGCAGCGGCAGCAGCGCCTGGCACTCCGGGTCGCCGAAGCGGACATTGTATTCGATCAGCCGCGGCCCGCTCGCCGTCAGCATCAGCCCGGCGAACAGAACCCCGCGGAACGGCGTGTCCCGCCGTGCCATCTCGGCCAGTGCCGGGCGGATGAACGCGTCCATCGCGGCCACCGGGTCGAAGCCGGGAACGGGCGCCGCCGCGCCCATGCCGCCGGTGTTCGGCCCTACATCGCCGTCCCCCACCCGCTTGTGGTCACGCGCCGCGCCCAGATAGACCACATCGGTGCCGTCGCAGAGCGCGAACAAGCTGACCTCCTCACCTTCCAGGCATTCCTCGATCACCACTGCAGCGCCGGCGCTCCCGAAGGCGTGGTCGCGCATCATGGACTGGATCGCCGCCTCCGCCTCCTCGACGGTCGCGGCGACGACGACGCCCTTGCCGGCCGCCAGCCCGTCCGCCTTGACCACGATCGGCGCCCCACGGCGGCGGACGAACTCGATCGCGTCGTCGGCCGCGGTAAACCGCTCCCACAGCGCCGTCGCGATCCCCGCCGCGTCGCAGATCTCCTTGGCAAAGCTCTTGCTGCCTTCGAGCGCCGCCGCCGCCCGGCTCGGCCCGCAACAGCGGATCCCCGCCTCGGCCAGCACGTCCGCGAGCCCAGCCACCAGCGGTGCCTCCGGGCCCGGCACCACCAGGTCGATCGCGTGCTCGCGCGCGAACTGCACCAGCCGCACGATATCCTCGGCCTGGATATGCACGTTCTCCGCCACCGTCGCCGTCCCGGGATTGCCCGGCGCGGCCCAGAGCTGCGTCGTCAGCGGCGAGGCCGCGATCGCCCAGGCCAGCGCATGCTCCCGTCCGCCCGAACCGACCACCAGCACCCGCATCGCGTCCTCGCTTCAACCGAGCGCCGCTCTAGCATAGGTTGCGCCGATGTCCGAAGCCGCGAGTCTCGTCAGCAACGTCCCGGAATACAGCGTCAGCGAGATCTCCGGCGCGGTGAAGCGCACGATCGAGGGGGCGTTCGGCCGCGTCCGCGTCCGCGGCGAGATCACCGAGTTCAAGCGCTACGCCTCTGGCCACCTGTATTTCTCGCTCAAGGATGAGAGTGCCAAGATTGCCGGCGTGGTGTGGCGCAGCGGCGTCGCCCGGCTCGGCCTCGTCCCCGAGAACGGCATCGAGGTGATCGCCACGGGGCGGCTCACCACCTACGCGGACCGCAGCTCGTACCAGCTCACTGTCGAGCGGATGGAATATGCCGGCCAGGGCGCGCTGCTGGCGCGGATCGAGATGCTGCGCAAGCGCCTGGCCGAAGAGGGATTGTTCGGCGAGGACCGCAAACGCCATATCCCGCTGCTGCCAGGCGTCGTCGGCGTCGTCACCTCGGCCTCCGGCGCGGTGCTGCACGATATCAAGACCACGATCGCCCGCCGCTTCCCCCGCCCGGTCTTGGTCTGGCCGGTGCCGGTGCAGGGCGAAGGCGCGGCGGAGCGGATCGCTGCCGCCATCGCCGGGTTCGACGCCATCCGGCCCGGCGGCCCGGTCGCGCGGCCGGACGTGCTGATCGTGGCGCGCGGCGGCGGCAGCCTCGAGGACCTGATGGCCTTCAACGACGAGCGCGTGGTGCGCGCCGCCGGGCTGTGCCGGATCCCGCTGATCTCGGCGGTGGGGCACGAGACCGACCACACGCTGATCGACCTGGTCTCCGATCGCCGCGCGCCGACGCCCACGGCCGCGGCCGTGCTCGCCGTGCCCTTGCGCGCAGAATTGGTCACCGTCCTGGCGCATGAGACGTCGCGGATGGCGAGCGGGCTCACCCGCATGGTCAAGGACTGGCGCAACGCGCTGAACCGGGCCGAGCGAGGCTTGCCGGACCTGCCGAACCTGCTCGGATCGGCGCGGCAGCGGCTCGACGACCGGGCGGAGCGGCTCGTGCTGTCGCTGCCGAACCTGCTGGCGGCGCGCAAATCGGCGCTGGCGCAGGCCGAGCGCGCCATCCCGGACGCGCCCGCGCTGCTCCGCGCAGCACGCATGACGCTGGCGGATCGCAGAGTGCGTTTGGGCCTCGCGCTGCCCAGCCTGGTCCGCATGCGGCGCGGATCGCTCACCGCGGTGCACCTCGACGCCGCGCTGCGCCACGCCGTCGCCCTGCATCGCCGCGGCGCCGGCGCCACGCTGGCCCGGCTGTCGCCGTCCGCCCTCGCCTCACTGGCACGCGAGGCGCGGACCCGGCTGCAAGCGGCCGGCGCGCGGCTTGACTCGGCGTCTTACGAGAAGGTGCTGGAGCGCGGCTTCGCCCTGATCGCCGACGGCTCCGGCCACCCGATCACCCGCGCCGCCGAGATCCGGCCCGGCGCCGCGCTACAGCTCCGCTTCGCCGACGGCATAGTGCGCGCAAATGCCGAAGCGAAGGGAAATCCGGCGCAAGCCTCGCTGCCCTTCTAGGGCGGGATGGGGACGCCCTCCGTCAGATTGCGACCGCTTCCCGCTCCGAAACTTCGGCGCAGACCGAAGCAACTTGTCAACGCAGTGCGCCACACTCAAGGTCATCAATGACCAGAGAGAGGGCGTGCCATGATCACCTGCTGCATCCGCTACGAGATCTGGCGGCCTACGAGGCCTATCGGGCACGGCTGCGCGCCGACGAGGGCGGCCAGCGCGACTACGCCTTCGCCAAGCAGGAACGTTTCATCCACCGCAAGGACCGAATTTTCCTGCGCCTGGCTTCGGCCCCGCACGCCCCCCTGGTGCGGCCATGAAAACGGTGCTTAGCATTCGAACCATCGATCGAAAGGCCCGGCAATGACCGACGCCACGCCATACGAACGCTTCCGCGACCTGCATGCGCGGCAAGGCGCTTTCGTCATGCCGAACGCCTGGGATGGCGCCTCGGCCCTGCTGTTCCGGCGCGCCGGGTTCGAGGCTCTCGGCTCGACCTCCTACGCCATCGCCGCGGCACTCGGCCTGCCCGACGGCGCACATGCCATCAGCCGCCGCGACGCCATCGACAATGCCGCCCTGCTCGCCCGCCTCTCGGGCCTGCCGGTCAATGGCGACCTGGAGGACGGGTTCGGTCCGGCGCCGGAGGATTGCGTCGCCACTGTCGAGGCTGCGATCGCGGGCGGCCTTGCCGGGCTCGGCATCGAGGATACCACCGCCGACCCGAACAATCCGATCCATGCGTTCGATGCCGCCGTGGCTCGCGTTCATGCGGCGGCCGGAGCGGCCAAGGGGCGCATCCTGTTGACCGGGCGCACCGACAACTTCCTGTTCGGCCGCCGCGACCTGGACGACACGATCCGCCGCCTCACCGCCTTCGCCGAGGCGGGCGCCGACGTGCTCTACGCGCCGGCGTTGCCCGACATGGAGGCGATCCGCGCCGTGGTGCGCGCCGTGGCGCCCAAGCCGGTCAACGTGCTGATCGGGCCAGGCGTCTCGGTCGCGACGCTCGCCGAGGCCGGCGTGCGACGGATCAGCCTGGGCGGCGCGCTGTATCGCCGGGCTCTCGGGGCGCTCGCCGCGTCGGCGGAGGGGTTGCGCGCCGGCGACATTCCGGGCGCGCTGGCCGGGGGCATGCCGGGGCCCGAGCTCGCCGCATTGCTGGGAGCCTAAGATAGTACCCGACCTCAGCCGCCGTCACCTGATGGCTGTGGCCGCCGCAACGGCCGTCGCCTCCACGGCAGCGGCGGAGGACGGGCCGGCCGCAAGCTACAGCACGGCGACCGAGTTGGTGCAGGCGCTGGCGGATCGGAAAGTCTCCTCGCGCGAGCTGGTCGACGCTGCGATCGCGCGCATCGCGGCGCTGGACCCGAAGATCAATGCCGTCGTCGTGCGGGACTTCGAGCGCGCCCGCGCCGCCGCGGATCAGGCGGATCAGGCGCTGGCCCGCGGCGATCTGCGCCCGCTGCTCGGCCTGCCGATGACGGTCAAGGAGCAGTTCAACGTCGCCGGGCTGCCGACGACCTGGGGCTTCGAGCGGTTCCGTGACTGGAAGCCGCCGGAGGATGCGCTCGCCGTGCAGCGGCTCAAGGCGGCCGGGGCGGTGATCCTGGGCAAGACCAACGTCCCGGTCGGGCTCGGCGATTGGCAGAGCTATAACCCGGTCTACGGCACGACCAACAATCCGTGGGATCTCAAGCGCACGCCCGGCGGGTCATCGGGAGGCGCCGCCGCGGCGCTGGCAACCGGCTTCGTGCCGCTCGAGCTCGGCTCGGATATCGGCGGCTCGCTGCGCGCGCCGGCGCATTTCTGCGGCGTGTTCGCGCACAAGCCGAGCCTGGAACTGATCCCGCAGCGCGGCTCCGGCTACCCTGGAACGCCAGCCATCGCGACGCAGGCGGACCTGTCGGTGGCCGGGCCGATGGCGCGCAGCGCCGCCGATCTCGCGCTCGCCTTGGACGTGATGGCGGGGCCGGACCCGCTCTGGGACGGCATCGGCTACAGCGTCGCGCTCCCGCCGCCGCGGCACGAAGCTTTGGCGGATTACCGCGTGCTGATCCTCGACGCGCACCCGCTCTGCGCGACCGCTGCCAGCGTCCACAATGCGCTCGAGACGCTGAGCAGCGAATTGGTCAAGCGCGGCTGCACGGTGGTGCGCCGGTCGCCTGCCATGCCGAACCTGGCGGTCACGACCAGGAATTACGACGAGCTGCTGGCGGCCTTTTTCAGCGCGGACCAGACGCCCGACGAGCGGGTGCGGCTTGAGGCGGCCGCAAGCGCCTTGGGGCCGGACGATCAGAGCCTGCCGGCCGCCGCGGTTCGCGGCCTGACCATGAGCCACGCGTCCTGGCTCGCCGCCAGCCGCGTGCGGACCGGCTTGCGCCCACGCTGGCAGGCGCTGTTCCAGGAGATCGACGTCCTTCTCTGCCCGGCGATGCCGACCCCTGCCTTTCTGCAGGACCAATCGACGCCGATCAGCCGGCGGCAGCTCGACGTGGATGGCCGCAAGATCCCGTATGGCAACCAGATTGCCTGGTGCGGGATCGCGACCAGCAACGGCCTGCCGGCAACCGTCGCGCCGATTGGCAAGAGCGAGGACGGGCTGCCGATCGGGGTGCAGATCATCGGCGGCTATCTGCAGGATCGCACGACGATCCAGTTCGCCGGGTTGCTGGAGCGCGAGTTCGGCGGGTTCACGCGGCCGCCGGGGTTTTAGCCTCGCCAGCGCGCCAGCCGCGCGGCCGCCTCGATCATGTCCGTTTCCGGGCCGCAATAGCTGAAGCGGACCGTCCGGCTGCCGCGGTTGCGGTCGAAGTCGAGGCCCGGACTCGCCGAGACCCCAGCCTCCGCCAGCATTCGGGCGCAGAACGCCTGGCTGTCATTGGTGCGGCCGCCAACATCGGCATACAGGTAGAACGCGCCATCCGCCGCAGCGATATCCGGGAACCCGGCTGCGGGCAGCGCGGTGAGCAGGTGGTCGCGGGAGCGCCGGTAGCGCGCCACGTTCGCGTCCAGCTCCGCAAAACAGCCGAACGCCGCCTCGGCTGCCACTTGGCTCACATGCGGCGCCGAAATGAACATGTTCTGCGCGAGGCACTCCACCGGGCGCAGCAAATCCTCCGGCAGCACCATCCAGCCGACCCGCCAACCCGTCATGCTGAAGTATTTGGAGAAGCTGTTGATCACGACCGCGCTCGCGCTGAACGACGCGGCGGTCGCGATCGGCCTCGCATAGTGCAGCCCGTGATAGATCTCGTCCGAAATCAGCCGCACGCCGCGCGCGTCGCACCACCTGGCAATCTCCTCCAGTTCGGAGGGCTCAAGCATGGTGCCGGCCGGGTTGCAGGGGCTGGCGACGATAAGCCCGTCAGGCGGTGGATCGAGCCGGTCCAGCAGCGCAACCGGCGGCTGATAGCGTGACTCCGGCCCAGTCTCGATGACCTCCGGCATGAGGCCGAGCGCGACCAAAATATTGACGTAGGGCGGGTAGAACGGCGCGGCGAGGGCGACGCGATCGCCGGGATCGAAGGCGGCGAGGAAGGCCAGCGGAAACGCCCCGCTCGCCCCCATCGTCACCGCCACGCGGGCGGGCGAGAGTTCCAGCCCATACCAGTCCCGGTAATGCGCCGCGATCCGCGCCCGCAGCGACGCCCGGCCAAAGGCCTCGGTGTAGCCCAGCGGGTCCGCCCCGCGCAGCGCCGTGGCGGCGGCCTCGACCGCGCCCGCGGGCGCGCCGGTGCCGGGCTGGCCGACCTCCATCCGGATCACGTGCGGGCTGCCCGCAGGCAGCGCCTTCTGCCGCGCATTGGCCGCGGCGATCACGTCCATCACCATGAAGGGTGGCGCGTGGGCGCCACGCCCGACTTTCAGCATCTACCCGGCTTTCATCATCTAATTGCCAGCCGCGGCCAAGCCAACGACGCGCGAATCCACTGCCCAGGAACAGGAGCCGTCATTGTCCGGCAAGTATCGGGTGCAGCTGATCACGTTCGCCCGGCCGGGTTCCGGGACCGGCACCGGCGCCGCCCGTCCGGGGCGCAGAGCATTGCTCATGCCGATCGCCACCGCCAGCGGCGCGCCATCCTGCCCCGACCCGGTGGCCGCCGCCCGGAACGCGTGCAGGTTAGGGTTCCAAGCGATCGCGGCCGAAAGCAGCGGCGCCGCCTCGGGCCGCGGCGCCGCGCCCAGCAAGATGCCGGTGCCTGGCGCGATCCGCCCGGTGCCGAACAGATTGCCCATCGTGACCGCACAAGCGACGCTGCCGCCGTTCCGATCCAGCACGGCATAGCTGGTCGAGGCCGGCAGTTCTGGCAATCCCCCGCCCGACGCGCCCGACGCCAGCACCGCCATCGGATCACCACCGGTCGCCCGCCAACGCGAGGCCGTGCCCAGCGCGCGCGCCTGCGCCCCGGCGATATCAGCCGGATTGGCCTGCAGCGCCTGGAAAGCCGCCGCCGCGGCCAGCCCGCCATCCGCCGGCGGCGGCAAGAACGCCACGTAGTCGTTGCGCACTCTGATCGAGATCGGCGCCCCCGTACGCGGCAGCGCGGCGCGCAGCTCGTCGAAGGTCAGGCCGCCGCCGGCGAGCCGGGATGCCTGCTCCAGCCGTCGCGCGAGCGCGCCCTGATAGAGGTCGCCCACCCCGGCCGTCCGCAACTGCGAGATCGTCGCGCCCAGATCGGGCTGCTGCATCGTCGCCCCCTCGACCAGCGGCGTGCCACCCGGCGCGAACACCGCGCGCGCATTCGGATCACTCGCAAGCGGCCCGGCGACCACGCTCAAATCCCGCGCCAGAGAGCGCGAGATCGGCGTGCCGAACCGCGCCATCTGCTCGGCAGGCGACACGAGCGTTTCGAACGGGCGCTGACCGCCGTAGCGGGCATAGAGCGCGAACAGGCCGCGCGCCATCATCGGAATCGCCGCCGGGCGATCGGTCCCGGCCGGCACCGATTGGGGCGCCACGGGCAGGAAAACGATGGCCTCCGGGTTGCCGCCGCCGGGTCCGTCGCGGCTCGGGTTGTACGCCAGGCACGCGCCGCCGCCGCCGAGCCCGGCACGCGACGGCAACGTCACCATCAGCACGAAGCCCATCGCCACGGCCGCGTCGGCCGCCGTGCCGCCCAAAGCCAACACGTCCCGCCCCGCCAACGCAGCGCGCGGCTCGTCGGCGATGGCCACGCCAATGAATCCGCTCAGCCGTTCCGGCTCGGCAGTGGTGTTCGGGCCGCCGATGAACGTGTCCTTGAGTGAATTGAGGGTCGAGCATCCCGCGCTCGCCAAAACCGCCACCACCGACGCCAACCGGCCCATGGCGCGGAACGCCCGGACCGCACGCTTGCTCTGCACCGGCGTCACTCTCCCCTGCCCAATCTGGGTGCCATAGCGGCCCACGCCGGAAGGGGCAATGCGCGGCATGTCCCTCGTGCCCCGCTTGTGCTAACGCTGGGGCCAAGGATTGGAGACCGCTTTGCGCCCTCTGCTGTTGATCGCGCTTGCCCTGCTGACAATGGCTGGCCGCCCGGCTGCCGCCGACAGCTTCACGCCGAGTCAGCGCGAGGAAATCGTCCGCATCGTGCGCGATGCGCTGAAATCCGACCCGTCGATTCTGCGCGATGCGGTGGCCGGGCTGCAGGCCGATGAGGCGCGCCGGCAGGAATCCGCGACAAGCGACGTACTGGGCATGCTGGCGGGCAAGCTGGTGGATCCCGCGGACCCCGTCGCCGGCAACCCGACGGCCCCGGTCACGATCGTGGAGTTCTACGACCCGCGCTGCCCCTACTGCAAAAGCATGCTGCCGACGCTCGCGGAACTGCTGCACGACGATCCGAACGTGCGCCTGGTCTACAAGGATTGGCCGATCCTCGGTCCGATGAGCCAGCTCGAGAGCCGCGCACTGCTCGCCGCCCAGCGCCAGGGCGGCTATTTGAAGCTGCAATCTGCGTTGATGCAGAGCGGCGGCCAGCAAACCCCCGACTCGATCCGTGCCCTGGCCGATCAGCTCGGCCTCAATGGCGGCCGCATCCTGCGCGACATGGATGACCCGGCGATCAAGCAGCGGCTGGACGCCACGATGGCGCTCGCCCAGCAGCTCGGCCTGCAAGGCACGCCGGCGCTCGTTATCGGCCACAAGCTTATCGGCGGCGCGGTCGAACTCGCCGAGCTCCGTCAGGCCGTCGCCGATGCGAACGGCGCCAAATAACACCTTGAAGTGACCTCGGTCACAGTCTGACCGGCCGGGAAGCCGCAATCTCGCCTCATCAACCGCTGATGAGGAGGGGCCAATGACCGCCCAGACCATCGAAACTGCAACCGGCTCGGCCTACGCCCACGCGGCGCGCCCTGCGCGACTTCGCCTTTGGCTGACCCGGCTGCGGAACCTGTCCATGCAAGTCGAGCTCGACCCGCATTTGGCGGAGGATATTGGTCAAAGGAGCTATGGGGCGCCCGTCCTGCCACGTAGCTGGACCGAGGCCTTCAAGGAATCGGCGGAGCACTCCCGCGCCCTGGCTTGGCGACTGGAGGAAGCAGCGGCATTCGAACGGTGCGAGCGTGGTTATGATGCGCCCGTCCTGGAAGCGAGCTGGGTGCAGGCGACCCAGGAAGCCGCGCGGCGCTGGCTAAACCGTATGATTACAATGCTGTCAGGCATGCGTGGGGCATTCGCTGCCAATCCGGTAGACGACATGGACCGGCATGTTGCCCGGGATATCGGGGCCGAGTTCGAGGCGCTTTCCGTCAAGCAGGTTCAAATTGGAAGGGATGGCTATGTTTAGCGTGGTCTCCGACCGGGCTCCGACGACCGACACGTCGCGCGAGCCGCACATTCTCCTCGTCGTCCAGGACCAAACGTCGCGCTACGAGCTCGCGGCCACGCTGTTGGACGCGGGGTTCCGGCTCACCCTGGCGTCGAGCGCGGGTGTCGCCAGTGCGCTGATCGATGGCCAGATCGATCTCGTCGTCTCGGCGCATCCGCTCAACGAGCTGGGCGACGGCCGGCTGAGCCGGCGGACCCGGACCAGCCACTCGCACGTGCCGATCCTGCTGCTCGAGCAGGAGACGGTGTGCGGCCCAGGAGTGTTGGAGTTGGTGATGCAGCTGATCCAGCGCTGGCCGGTGCAACACGCACGAGCGGCTTGACCGTTCTGCCCGGACGGCTGGCTTACGCTTCAGGGCCACGCACGAAGCACAGAATGCCAGCTGACGGCGTCCAGCAGACGACGGCGCGGCCCGTCGGATTTTCCTTGTCCCGCAAGATGAGATCCTGCGGCACAGGCAGCCATTTGCCCTCGATCAAGACTTCGTAATGCCCGTCGACCACGCGCGACTCGGCGGGGCGGCAGTCTGCGATCGAGCAGCAGGAAGTCCCCGTCCCGGGCACGCGGAGCGCGCGGAACCACGGCGCAAGCGACGGGTCGGCATCCGGCGGCGGGGCTGCGAGCGCGGGCAGAGTGATCGCCATGGCGAGACCGAGTGCACGGAAGATCATGACCTCTCCTTCACTTGAAAGGGCCAGCTTAACGAGGTCAAACGGGAGACGGGCGTTAAGTCGCCGTGATCGAGACCGAGGAGCCCTGGCCTTATCCTGCGCTAGCTGCTTGAAGGCACAGCGTGAACTGGACCTCTCGCACCTTCTGGCGCTTGCGCCGCCTGGCCCTGCGCGCGCCTCATCGTGGCCGGCAGGCGCCTGCTTCCATTCAGCGCTTCACCTTCTTTCAAGGAACGCTGCACATCGCCGGGGCCATCGACGCGGGCGGCCCGGCCCGTTCGCTTGCGCTCTGCCTGCCCGGCGGCGAGCGCCTGCCGCTCCGCATCGCCGCGGAACCCTCCGGCCGGGTGAGCTTCGACCAGGCGGTCGCGATACCCGGTGACTCGGTGGAACTGGCGCATGCCTGGCTGTCCGCCACGCTCGAGGATGGGACCGAGCTGGCCGTGCACGACCTCGGGCGACCGGAGGGCGACCCGGCGCACGAGGTCTCAGCCCGCTTCCACGCCATGCTGCTCGAGCGTTCGCCGGGTCGATTGCTGGAAGTGGGCGCGCGGGCGCGGTCAGGCGTGGTCCGGCGCAATTGGGTGCCGGCGGGATGGTGCTACAGCGGGTTCGACATCGCCGCCGGGCCAAACGTGGACGTGGTCGGCGACGCGCACGCCCTCTCGGGCTGCTACGAGCCGGGCCGGTTCGACGCGATCATGGCGTTTTCGGTGCTCGAGCACCTGTTGATGCCGTGGAAATTCGTGATCGAACTGAACCGGGTGCTCAAGCCGGGTGCACTCGGGCTGTTCACCACGCATCAATGCTGGCCGCTGCACGACCAACCATGGGATTTCTGGCGCTACTCGGACACTGCCTGGACCGGGCTGCTCAACAAGGCGACCGGGTTCGAAATCATCGCCGCCAAGATGGGTGAGCCGGCCTATATCGTGGCGCAGAAATGCGCGCCGGAGACCGCCTTCAGCGGCCCGGCGCAAGGCGCGCTGGCCTCCTTCGTGCTGTTCCGCAAAACCGGCGAGACCACGCTGCAATGGCCGGTGGAGTTGGCCGACATCACCGGAACGCACTACCCGAGCTGATTAGAGCAACGTCGCCCTGACTGGAATCGCGACAGCGACGCCAGTCATGCGACAAAGTTGCTCGCCACCAAAAGTAGCTAGACCGCCGCCCTGACACAGTCAGGGCGATAGCGGTCTAGCGACGCCACGGCGGGCCAGGACGAGGGCTTGCGCCGCCGCCACCAACGTCAGTTGCACGGCGACGAACAGGAATGGCAGATGGTAGCCGCCGGTCCAGGTCACGAGCACGGAGAAGATCGAGGGGCCCGACACGTAGCCGAGGAAGGTGACGACCGTGCTGCTCGAAGTCACTTCGGCGATCCGGCCGGGGGCGGATAGCCGGGCGACCTCGGCCATGTAGATCCCGTTCCAGCTCGCGGCGAGGAACCCGGTCACCGCGGCGAGCAGTGCGGCGGGCAGGAATGACGGATGCTCCGGCAGGAAACCGTAACAACCGACCGCGATCGCGGCGGCGAACGCCTGCACCGTCAGATTGTGCGCCGGCCGGCCCGTGCGGTCGGCAAGCCAGCCCAGGAACACCCGTGCGAACACGCCGGAGAATTGCAGGCAGGAGTAGATCAGCCCTGCCGTCGTCAAATCGAGGTGCCGGTTGGTCGCCAGATAGGTGACCGAAAACGAGAATAGGCACCCCTGCGCGATCGCGAAGGAGAAGGCGAGCATGGTCACCGATAACAGGGCCGGATTCGCCTTCAGCATCATGAACGGCGCGGCGACCTTGCTCGGGTTGAACAGCACGCCCAGGCTGATCTTGCGGTCTGGCTCGCGCTCGACGTCGAGCCGGGTGCGCACCGGGTTGATGATCAAGGCGGCGGTGAAGCCGACCACGATGCTGATCACCAGCGCCGACGGCCAGCCCCAAGTCGCCGCCGCCGGCGCCAGGGTGAGTCCGGCGAAGGCCGCACCCGCCGGGGCGCCGGCCTGCTTGATAGAGAAGATCAGCGTCCGATGCCGAGGCGGCGCCGTGGCCGCCAGGATGCGACTGCCCGCGGGCGGCGACGGTCCGTAGCCGACACCCATCAGCAGCGCCGCCATGATCAGCGCCGGCCACCATCCCGTCGCTGCCACGGCGAGCGCGGAGGCAGCGAGCACCGCCCCCGACTGCAGCGCGCGGACCGGCCCCAGCCGCGCCAGGATCGGGACGCCGAACATCAGGAACAGCACCGTCCCGAGCGAGTTCAACGACGATAGATTGCCCACCCGCTCCGGCGCGATGCCAACCCCGGCCGTCAACAATGGCGCAATGATCGGCAGACTAGCATCCAAGAAGGACGCGACGGTCTGCATGCCCAGCGTGGTCGCCAGGGCCAGGACCCAGGCGGGAACGCTCGACCCTTGCGCGCCGATCATCCGATGCGCGTTCTCGCCAGCCGTTCCTCGTCCAGCACGATCCCCAGTCCAGGCGTATCGGGCAGGGTAATCATGCCCTGCGCATCGGCCCGACACGGCTCGGCCAACATGTAGTCGCGCCGGTCGAGATCCCATTCCGGCGGGTCGAACGGATATTCGAGATAGGGCGCGTCGCCCAGTCCGGCGGTCAGATGCGCGTTGGCGATCAGGCCGATGCCGTTGCCCCAGGTGTGCGGCGTGAAATCCACGCCGAACTCCGCCGCCATCACTGCAACCCGGCGCAACCCGGTGATCCCGCCCACCAGCGCCGCGTCCGGCTGCAACACGTCGAGGCACCCGTCCCGGATCAGGTCGCGGAACTCATAGAGTTCCCGCGTCATCTCGCCACCGGCGATCTTGATGTCCACTTTGTCGCGCAACCGCCGCATCCCCTCGCGGTCGCCGCGGTGTAGCGGTTCCTCCATCCAATAGACGCCCAAAAGCTCCAACTCGCGGGCGACCGGCACCGCGTCCTTCAGCGTCCAAGGCGGGTAAGTGTCCTGCGGCAGCCGCCAACCCTGGTTGCAGTCCACCATCAGCACCATGCCGTCGCCGATGCGGGCGCGCACCGCCTCGAGCGCCTTGATGTCGTCCCGCCAATCGCCCCGCTGGAAGCGGATCTTCAGCGCGGCGAACCCGGCGGCAAGGTAACGCTCGGTCGCGTCGGCCATTTCCGCCGGGTCGCGCAGCGTGCCGGAGGAAGCATAGGCGCGCACCTGGTTGCGCAAGCCGCCGAGCAGCTTCCAGCACGGCTGGCCTGTGGCCTTGCCGGCCAGGTCCCACAGCGCGAGATCGAGCGGCCAGCAGCGGCCGTAATGGAATTGCAGATGATTGAGCGTCCGGTAATGACGCTCGATCGCCAGCGGATCCTGCCCGATGAACAGGTGCTCGTGCCCGGCGAAACCGAGCATGAGGTCGCCGGAACCAATCCCGGTGACCCCATCATCCGTGTGGACTCGGACAATCGTTGCGTCCCAATGGTGGCGCGGCGCGCTGTCCCAGGCGGCACGGAACGGTGGCGAAAAGGCGAGGCGGTGCTGTGTGACCTCGATCGCGCTGATCTTCACATGCCTGCATCCGCCAGCAGCCGCTCGACCACGATCCGCTGGAACTTATGCGTCGTATCCTCCATCACCGGCGAGAACACGCTGCCCGCCATCGCCGGCGAGCGGCAGCCGATGTGCAGGCGCTGCACGACGTCGATATCCTCGCCGTTCACGAGCTGGATCAGGTCGAGCATTTGCTGGCGGGCCGGCTCAAGCTCCGGCGTCATCGCCGCGTCGCCGACGAAGAAGAATTCGAACCGCTCGACGGTCCGATCCACCGAGATCGGCTGGATGATGAAGG
This sequence comes from Acetobacteraceae bacterium, assembly GCA_965276815.1. GTDB lineage: Bacteria > Pseudomonadota > Alphaproteobacteria > Acetobacterales > Acetobacteraceae > JAVVHH01. Next base: position 398,361 of record CBDIBE010000011.1, read on the forward strand.
CGTAGACGTGGTTGGCATGCACGCCGACCATGACGTTCGGAAACAGCTCGACGTATTCGGCGCGCTTGAGCGCCTCGCCCTCGATGCCGGGGAAGGTCGGCAGCAGGCGGTCCGGCGTCACCGGCGGCGGCGCGAAATTGCGGCTGCCCACGCCGACATACTGGGCACCATCAGTGATGTGCAGCGTGTGCTTGACCGACGAGACGGCGTTGAGCTGCGGATGCACGAACGGCAGGTGGTAACGCTCGACGAAATTCTCGATCGCCAGCTTCCAATTCGCCTGCAGCTCGAACCGCAAGCCGCCGCCGCCGCGGAGCAGGCTGAAATCATAGTCGGCCCAGCGTTGCTGCAGCGGGGCGAGGTGCTCGGCGAGCGGCGCGGCGTTCGGATCGAGATTGACGAAGATGATCGGGCCCCAGAGCGAACATTGGACGGGGATGAGGCCGTGCGCCGACTTATCGAACCCTTCATGCGTGTTCACGCCAGGGCCGCAGAAGCTCGGCGTGCGCACCAGCTTGCCGTCAAGCGCGTAGGCCCAGGCGTGGTACGGGCAGACCACGGTCGGGCGCTCGGCCGGCGCCGAGACGAGCTGCGCGCCGCGATGCCGGCAGATATTGTGGAAGGCGCGGATCTGGCCGTCGGCGCCGTGCACGATCAGCAGCGGGATTCCGGCGAAATCCACCGGCATCTGGCAGCCCGGCCGCTTCACGTCGCCGGCCACGCCGACGCAGATCCAATGCTTGCTGAAGGTCAGGTCGCGCTCGGCCTCGAAAAAGGTCGGGTCGGTGTAGGCGCGGCCAGGCAACCCGACCGCCTCGCCAGTCGGGCGGAACAGCCGGGCGCGCACTTCCGGCGTCAGCACACGGTCGAGCGCGTCGCGGGCCGTCATGCCGCGATCCGTGCCAATCGCGGCCCGGCGAGATGCCGCTCGATCTGCTCGCAGTACCAATTAACGAACTTGATCACCCCGGCCTCGAGCGCCGGCGAATAGGGACCCGGAACGTAGCCGGCGGAGTTCACGCCGAGCTGGTTGCGCGCGACCAGTGCGCCGTCCTCTTCATTGGTGATCTTCCAGACCTTGGTGAGGTTGTCGAGGTCGTAATCCCTGCCCTCCTCCGCATCGCGCGCGACCAGCCAGGTCGTGTTGACGGCGGTGCGCAGCGGCGTCAGCGGCAGCATCTGCACCATGACGGCATAATCGCCGAGCGCATGGCTGAACACGGTCGGATAATGCACCCAGCGCAGCGAGCCGACATCGTTGTGCGGGACGCGGCCGAGCACACGGGCGACGGCGGGCTTGCCGTCCATGGTGATCGAGGTCGCGCCATGGGTGAACGGCAGCCGTCCGGCGCGAAATTCCGGCCCTTCGGCGACGGCGCAAGGCAGGCCGTCCGCCTCGCAGCGCGCTTGATAGGCGGAAATTTCCGCGGCGGCGGCCGGGTCATCCCAGTCGTAAATGTCGAGGAACGTGCGCATCAGGTCGCGATGCTGGGTCGCGCAGTGATAGCACTCGCGCGAGTTCTCCATCATCAGCTTCCAATTGCCCTCGACGATCATGCTGTCGCGGTGGGCAACCTTGGCGCCCTCCAGCCCGTGCGGCGCGAGCATCGGGGTTACCAGCTCGGCATAGCGGTCGAAATCCGGCGGGTTGTCGGCCATGCAGACAAAAATCTGGCCGGACACGTTGCGAACATGGACCGGCCGCAGCCCGTGTTCCGCCTTGTCGAAATCGTCGGGCATCCAGGACGCGTAGGCCAGCGAGCCGTCGAGCCGGTAGGTCCAGCGATGGTAGGGGCAGACGAAGGTCTTGGACTGCCCGCGGTCGGTATCGCAGAGGCGGAAGCCGCGGTGCCGGCAGGAGTTATGCAAGCCGCGCAGCTCGCCGTCCTGGCCGCGGACGACGATGATCGAAGTCGGGCCGACGGCGACGGTTAGATACTGGCCGGGCTCCTGGACCTCGCTGGTGCAGCCCGCGAACAGCCATTGCTTGTAGAACACCGCCTCGAGGTCGAGCTGGAACACCTCCGGATCGGTATAGAAGCGACCCGGCAGCGAATGATTCGGCTTACGGCTCTGCAGCATCGGCAAGAGTTCAGACTGGCTGGACATGGTACCTCTCTAGGGTGACGCGATCATAGCAAGGCCAACGTGCCAATGACATAACCTCGTCATCGCGAGCCACGCGATCCCGGGCATTGACGACCGGCCTGAGCGGTCGGCCGGAGTTCGGACTTCCGCAATGGGGGATCGTGTTGAAAAATCAACGTCACCCAAGATATAAACATTTTAATCTGAAACCCCGGAACGGCCAGGTGATTGTGCTCATTCTGATCGTAATTGCGCTGTCGGACCCGAACCTTCGTCCAAGGCCGTCGCGATTTTTCAACACAATCGGCGTGAAGCGGCCGGCCCGCTTTTGCTGCAACTTGGCGCGATAGTAGACGCACCGACGGGCGAGCGTGGCTAGGGCTGAATGGACAAATCTCACGAATGCGCTACCAGATGCGGTCTGCACCAAGTCTCAAAACGGAATATCGATGCGCGCGCAGGACATAGCACTGGATAAACTACTCCTGGACCCAAACAATTATCGCTTCCAGGACGAGGGAGGGTTTCGACCGACGCCGGACGATCGGGCGCATCTGGACCAAGTGCAGCGCGCCTCATTTCAGAGAGTAAAGGCTAGTGGAATTAAGGAGCTTCACGATTCCATCCTGTCTAACGGCTTTCTTCCTATCGAGCGCATTGTTGTCACACCTTATGGAGATGATGAGGCCGGAGATCTGTATTTGGTGATTGAAGGCAATCGTCGCGTCGCGGCTCTTCGGCAGATTCAGGAAGAGCTCAACGGAGGCGTTGCCATCGCTCCCAACGTGGTGAGCGTTCTGCAAGCTGTACCCTGCGTAGTTATCGATCGAGACGAAGGCACGCCTCACTTTCGTGAAACTCTCATGGGCATCCGCCATGTAGGGGGGATCAGAGAGTGGGGTGGTTACCAGAGAGCAAAGTTGATAGCCGACCTGCGCGACAACTACCATCTAGAAGCGGCAGACGTCGCAGCGAAACTTGGATTATCGACCCGTGAGGTAAATCGCAGATATCGGGCCTTCAAGGCCCTCCAACAAATGCGCGAAGATGACGAATACGGCGATCTTGCCGAGCCGGGACTCTACCCAATATTTCATGAAGCAATTGCGGGCGCCGAGATTCGCGAGTGGCTGGGATGGAACCAGGAGAGTAACACTTTTGGGAACATGGAGGCTGTTTCTCAATTCTATTCTATGATTACACCATCATTACCCGAGCAAGGTCCAGAGCAGCCGCCAAAGCTGAAGAACTTTTCAGACATTCGTCAGCTTAAATCTGTCCTGCCAAACCCAGATGCAAAACGATTTCTGCTCGATCCAGAGCGGAGCTTCTTGGACGCATTAACAGTCGCCGGTCGGGAAGAGCTTTCACGAAAGTGGCGCCACGAGCTCACTGAGGCATCCGCCTCGCTCGAAGGGATTGGCGCCCTAGAGGTTCGAAACTTCACTCCCGCCGATGTCGCGTTGCTAGACCGGCTGGCCGTGGCTGTTCGTGATATCAAGGAGGTGTACGAGGCCATACATCAGCGCGCTTGAGACATGCCTCCTGGCCCCGCGGCAGCTGCGTTGCTTATAGCAAATGTGATTCGACCAGATTCTCCACCCCGAAAGACTACAGACCTCCTGCTCGAAATAATATTATTCGAGAGTTGGTTTTTGGGCAGCGTTGCGCAGGATAAAACTGACCAATGGGCAGATAGATTCATCAAACGTGTTGAATTAATAATAAGCGACGCTCGCAGCAGCGGGAGCTATTTGACTTTCGGATTTAATTCGTCGGGTACGGACTACATTCAAGGTTCCTGCTTCGTCGAGCCTGCCGATCCTGTGGAGATTAAAATAGGGAAGATTAGGAGATCAAAAACGCTGGCGATAGCCGATTGCTGTCGCAAGCTGACATCGGGTCAAGTGGAACAACTTTGCGGCAATATACTTCATCTCCTACATGTTGAGAAAGCGTTCGTGTCTAGACGAAGTGCCGATCAAGGGATCGACTTCTTTGGTCGGGTTCCCTACGGCGAAATACTGAAACCGAGCTTTCTAGACGCAGGTGCCGAAAAGCACATCGCCGTTTGGGTGGTCGGTCAGGCAAAGCATTATCCTGACACTGCAATTGCCACTGGCGATATTCGCCAGTTGGTAGGGTCAGTAGAGTTGGCGCGCGCGAAAGTCTTCGTAGGAAACATCGATCCACTTTCTGATCTGACCGTTCGACTGTGCGATCCGGTGATATATCTCTTTGTGACCACAGGGCGTTTCAGTAGAGACAGCTTACATCTATTATCAAGGTCCGGCGTCCTCGCCTTTGACGGGCTGCAGATTGGCCAATTCCTGGCCGACCACGGCGTTGGCATCGTGGGAGATGCATTTGACCCCGTCGCTTTTGACAATTGGCTCGCCTCATAATCAGCCGGCAGCGCTCCTAACGACGAATTGCCAGTTTGAGACTCAGGCGACCTGGCGCTCCATGCCCGGGATGGGTCAAAAGCCGAAATTCAACCAAAACCCCAACCGTAACGCTTGCTGTCACAAGGAATATTATCCTAATACCCCGCAATGCCCGCCCCTCTCCGCTCCCGCCCCAAACCCCCACCGCCGCACCCTCGCGCGCGGCCGAATCCGCCCCCGAACGCCGCGCCCGCCACCTCGACATGCTCCGCGAAATGGCCGAACTCGCCATGGCCGTCGCCCGCGACGCCGCCGCCAAAGCCACCAGCCCCACCCAAGACCCCGACGCCCCCGACCCAGGCCTCACCTTCGCCCGCGCCACCCGCGCCGCCCGCCAGACCATCGCCCTCGAAACCCGCATCGCCGCCGGCGACTTCCCGCCCATCCGCGCCACAAACGGCCCGGCCGCACCGCCCGACCCAAGAGGCGCGCTCCTCCGCCAAGCCCTGCACAAAGCCGCCCACAACGAGCCCAACTGCGCCGCCCTCCGCCGCGAAATCGAAGAAGGCATCGAACTCGAGCTCGCCGACGACCCCGAAGCCGAAATCGCCACCGCCGAAATCCTCGCCAGCCTCTCCGAAAAGCTCGGCCTCGCCTTCGACCCCAGCATCCTCCCCGACCACCTCCTCGGCCTCATCCGCACCCCCTCACCCGAACAGAACCCGGAAGCCGCCGATCCAATCGACCCCGCTCCCCCGGACCCGATCCCATTCCACGTCAGGGAGTGATCCCCCAGCACAACGCTGCCAAACACAGCTGCGCCAATGGCCCCGGACCCGAATCGCTCAGCGCCCCGCGCTGACAAGGAAAAATCTCGCCATCCTCATCCGACGAGATAGAGTGCGCCGAATGGCGCGCTTCTTCCTCAAGCACCTGCTCTTCCTCTGCATCACGCTCTTAGCGGTGAGCCTGCTCGTCTTTCTGATGACCGAGTTCACCCCCGGGGACGTCGCCCGCAAGATCCTCGGCGCCTATGCGACCCAGGAACAAGTCGACCTGCTGACCCAGCAGATGGGCCTCAATCGCCCCGTCCTCGTCCGCTACGTCGAGTACGTCGGCCACCTGCTCCACGGCGATCTCGGCTACTCCACCCGCTACAAAGTCCCCGTCGCCGACATCGTGTTCAACCGGCTCGGCAATACGCTGATGCTTGCTGGGGTCGCCTTCGCGGTCATCGTGCCGCTATCGATGCTGCTCGGCATCCTTGCCGGCATGCGGGAAGGGTCGATCACCGACCGGCTGATCCTGCTCATCAGCACGATCACCGCTTCGGTGCCGGAATTTGCCATGGGCGTGTTCCTCGCCAGCGTCTTCGTGGTCGGGCTGCATTGGCTGCCGGGGTCGGCGCCGCTGACCCATAGCGGCGGCTGGAGCATTTCGCAGCAATTCGTACTGCCTGTGGCCACCATCGTGCTGTTCGACCTCGGTTATCTCGTCAGCATGATCCGCGCCTCGATGATCGAGGTGATGCAGCGGCCCTATATCCGCACCGCGGCGCTCAAAGGCATGCGGTTCCGCCAAGTGATCCTCGGCCACGCGCTGCGCAACGCCATGATCAACCCGGTCACCGTCATGCTGCTGCAGATCAACTACCTGATCACCGGCGTCGTCGTCGTGGAAACGGTGTTCGCCTATCCCGGCTTCGGCCGGATGATGCTCGAGGCGGCCCTCTATAAGGATATCGCGCTGATCGAGGTCGGGGCGCTCGTCGCCGTCTTCGTCGCGGTCATGACGCAGATCCTCGGCGACCTCGCCTACCTCACTCTCGACCCACGGATCCGCGGCTGATGTCGGAAGCCGAACTCCTCGTCGCGCCCACTCGCGTCCTCGAGGAAACGCAGGCGCCGGCGCGGCGGGCGCTGCCGGGCTGGCTCGGCTCGCTGTTCGGCTCGGGGCCGGCGGCGGTCGGCACGTTGATCATCGTGTTCTGGGTGTTCGCCGCCCTGTTCGCGCCGCTCCTCGCGCCCTATGCGCCGAACGTCTCCGACCTCAAGGCGCTGGCGCATCCGCAACCCTCCGCCACGCACTGGCTCGGCACCGACAATCTCGGGCGCGACATCCTGTCGCGCATACTCTGGGGCGCGCGGACCGTGCTCGCGGTGGCGCCGATCGCGGTGTTCGGGGCAACGGCGCTCGGCAGCCTCGCCGGGCTCGTCGCGGGGTATTACCGCGGCTGGGTCGACGTGGTGATCACGCGGATCAGCGACATCGTGCTGAGCTTCCCGGTGATCATCCTGTACATGATCATCCTGGCGATCTATGGATCGTCGGCGCTGAACATCATCCTGGTGGTCACGGTCACCAAGGCGCCGATCATCACGCGGATCGTGCGCGGCATCACGCTCGAGCTGCGTAACCGCGAATACGTGGCGGCAGCCAAGATGCGGGGTGAGCGGCCGCTCACCATCATGCTGACCGAGATCCTGCCCAATGCGCGCGGTCCGCTGATCGTCGATATCTGCCTGCGGCTCGGCTACACGACGATCACCATCGGCGTGCTCGGCTTCCTCGGGATCGGATTGCCGCCGCCGGATCCGGATTGGGGCGGGATGGTCAAGGACACTTACGGCATGATCTCGGTCTGGCCGCACATGGCGCTGTTCCCGGCGGCGGCGATCTCGTCATTGACGGTCGGCTTCAACCTCCTCGCCGTCGGCCTGCGCGAAATGGGCCTGCGTGACTGAACCGGTCCTCGAGCTCGACCAGGCGCGGGTCTCGTTCTTCCTGCGCGCCGGCGAAGTCAACGTCATCCCTGAACTGAGCTTCGCGATCGGCCACGGCGAGGCGTTCGGGCTGGTGGGCGAATCCGGCTCCGGCAAGTCCACGGTCGCGCTGGCGATCATGCGCTATCTCGGCCGGGCCGGGCGGCTGACCGGCGGCCGCATCCTGTTCCAAGGGCGCGACATGGCCGCGCTCAACGGCTCTGCGTTGCGGGCGGTGCGCGGGCGGCAGATCGCCATGGTCTACCAGGACCCAATGAGCAGCCTGAACCCGGTCATGTCGGTCGGCCGCCAGCTCATGGAAGTGCCGATCCTGCACTCCGCCGCCAGCCCGGCCGAGGCCCGGCGTATGGCGCTCGCCACCATGGAAGACGTCGAGCTGCCCGACCCGGAGCGGCTGTTCGACCGCTTCCCGCACCAAATTTCTGGCGGCCAGCAGCAGCGCATCGTCATCGCGATGGCGCTGATCGCGCAGCCGGCGCTGCTGATCATGGATGAGCCGACCACCGGGCTCGACGTCACCGTCGAGGCGGCGATCCTCGACCTGGTGCGCGGATTACGCGCCCGGCACGACACGGCGCTGTTGTTCATCAGCCATAACCTCGGCACGGTCGCGCAGATCTGCGACCGGGTCGGGGTGATGTATGGCGGTGAGCTGGTCGAACAGGGCGCGGTGCGCCAAGTCTTCGCCTCCCCCGCCCACCCCTATGCGCGCGGCCTGCTGGATTGCCTGCCGACGCTGGGCAGCGACAAGCATGGCGCCAAGCTGCGGCCGATCGGCGGCCAACCCTTCTCGCCGGCGGCGCGCACGCCGGGCTGCGTGTTCGCTCCGCGCTGCGCCTGGGCCCAGCCGGTCCGCTGCACGAGCGGCGTGATCCCCAATATCGAAGTCGGCGGCGACCACATCGCCAAATGCGTACGGGTGGGCGAGCTGGCGCCCTGGAGCCGGCAGGAGGGGGTGGCCGGCGCAGCGGCCCCATCCACCGAGCCGTTGCTGACCATGCAGGGGCTCGGCAAGACCTACCGCGTGCAGGGCCTGTTCGGCGGCGCGGGGCGCGGCGTCGTGGCACTGGAAGATGTGCGGCTGCGGGCGGAGCGCGGTCGGACCCTGGCGATCGTCGGCGAGAGCGGCTGCGGCAAGTCGAGCCTGGCCCGCATCCTGGCCGGGCTGCAGCCAGCGAGCAGCGGAAGCGCGGCCCTAGACGGCGTGGATATTGCCGCGATCGCCGTGGAGCGCCGCAAGCCAGCGTTACGGCGGCGGCTGCAGATGGTGTTCCAAAATCCGGACGCGACGCTGAACCCGAGCCACAGCATCGGCACCGCGCTGTCACGCACCTTGCGCCGGCTGCGCGGCGTGTCGCGGGCCGAGGCGCGCCGCCGGGTCGGCGGCCTACTGGAGGCGGTCGAGCTGCCGGCGGAATTCGCCCGCCGCATGCCGCACCAGCTCTCCGGCGGCCAGAAGCAGCGCGTGGCGATCGCCCGCGCCCTGGCCGGCGACCCGGACCTGCTGCTCGCCGACGAGCCGGTCTCGGCACTCGACGTCTCGGTGCAGGCCGCCGTGGTCAACCTGCTGTCGCGCCTGCAGGAGGAAAGCGGGACGACGCTGCTGTTCATCTCGCACGACCTGGCGATGGTGCGGCACCTCGCGGACAGCGTGGCGGTGATGTATCTTGGCCGGGTCGTCGAGACTGGCCCGGCGGCCCAGGTCTTTGCCCCGCCGTTTCACCCCTATACCGAGGCGCTGCTCTCCGCCGCCCCCGAGCCCGACCCGGATGCGCGCGCCGGCCGGATCGTTTTGAAGAGCGGCACGCCGAGCGCCGTCAACCGGCCGCACGGCTGCGTCTTCAGCACGCGCTGCCCGCGTTACCTCGGCTCCATTTGCGATGACGTGGCGCCGCCGGAACGCGATTGGGGCGGGCTGCTCATCGCCTGCCACATCCCAGCCGAGGAGTTGCTTTCGGCACAGGCCCGGCACTGAGCTCCGATCAGTTGGCCACCTGTCCGTGCCCGGAAAGCGTCGCCGCCTCGGCCCGGAGCATTGAAGAAGGTGGAGGCGGACCATCGCCGTTTACGGACCGGCGCAGACCGGCTCGATAGATCTCCGGAATGAAGAAGCCGACAAACAGCGCCGTTCCCGCCGGCAGAAAGACCGTAATCCAAGACGACGGCGCGCCTGAACCGGGAAGCAGGAAGAGCTGCATTAACAACCAGGTCGTGCACAACGTGGCCAGCGAACAGCCAACCGCCTCGATACTACGGAACCATAGCGGCTCGGGGATGCGGGGCGGAAGGTCGTCGCAGGCAAACGCCACGAACACGCACAACAAGCCGCACAGCAACGCGAGCACGAGCAGAGGGATCCAGCCATCTCCGCCTGGCAAGCTGCCGATGCGAGCCAAGTTCCAGAGCGTGCATAGTACGAGCACCACCGCGGTGTTGAACACGCCGCTCAAGAGATACGCCCCGTACGGACGGCCTCCGTCCGCGTCTCGGCGCGCCCATGCGACAGTCTGCATGAACCAGAGCGTCAGCCCGATCGTCAGGACATGGCTGACGGCGACCAGGAACGGGAGCCAGCGAAAAACCGCCGGGCCCGGCGTCCCCGCAGACGGATGCAGGGCGACGCCGGTCAGCAGCAAATAGACCAATATCCCGGCGCAGAGCAGGACGAGCTGGTGGATGGGGATGAACGGCCGGCTAACCGAGACGACGGAGAAACCAATCCCGTGCAACCGCTCGCGCACGTCGCGCTCCCCCATTTCGCAATGCAGGATGGCGCGGGCGAGGAACAGGCTGACGGCCTCGAAGCGCTCGATGCACTCTCGCTTGAACGTTTCGCGCTTTTCGCTGATCAGTTCCTCATACACCGACTTGTCGGCGACTTCGCGCAGCCGCCGGGCGCCGATCAGCCCCTTCACCGAGCGACCGGCAAACTCGAACATCGATTTGCGGAAGCTGTCGTATTCGGCGGCGTTCTCGCTAAAGAACTTGCTGTATTTCGGCGATGCCGGCAGCTCATCGAGGCGGCGGAACGCGAGCAGCACCTTGGTGAAGCGCAGTTCAGATTCTTCGGACTCCGACCCTGCCGTGGCGCGCAGGAGGTCGATTGCTTCGTCCGGGATCGGTGCGTTGTGGATGAACCGCGCAATCTCCGGCAGATCGGAGCCTGCGAGCAGGAGGTTGTCATGCGTGAGGATTTTCGAGCGGCGCGTGACCTCGGCTGGAATGCAGGCCATGCGCAGAAAGAAGGCGAGCAGCGCGCTGTCGAGCGATTTGATGTACGGCACGCTGGGCAATAGTGCCGTCATGACGAGTGTCGCGGCCAAGGCCGGCGGGATCGTCGTCGGCTCAGCCTGCGCGACCGGCGGCGGCGACGCGCCGCCGACTCCGCCGGTCGCGGGAAGCGGCAGCTTGAGCAAGAAATCCCGCAGCGCCGGCTGTTCCAATATGATGGAAAGCACAATGAACAAGGCGACGCAGGACGCCATGTAAGCGAATAGGCCTTGCCAATACCAAAGCTGGATCGTCGATGACCGGTTGGTGGCGGGCGTATTGAACCGCGCCGACGCGTACAGCATGACCAGCAAACCGCAAAACCCGTAGGTCAAGACGACATGGGTGAGGTCGGTGTTCATTGCCTGCGTCCTTCCGTCTTGTGACGACCGTAGGAGGGACCCCGCCGCGAAAGTGTGACCGAAGTCACAACCTAGACGAAATTAGTAACGTTTGGCGAGCAAATTGATTTAGCCAGTGCTAAGTTCAACGTGACACAAGCCACGAAGCCGCGGTCTCTGTAGGAGACGAACTAAAGTTCGCGTTTCGAATTACAGGATACCACTGAGGCCCTCGGTCGCATCCACAACCCCGCTGGTCAGAAACGCCGTCACATTGAGTTTCTGCCACGTCGCGAGGTCCTCGCGCACGACGATCGCGATCTTGGTATCGAACATTCCGCCCTATCCCAAAATAACAGCTAAAAATCGACGCGGGCCAGCGCGATGCCGCTCTCGCCACCCACGGCGTAAAGCAGATAGGTCACGCCTTCCTCCTCGAACACCGCGGGATCGCGGAGCTGGTTGACCCGGCCATACGCCGTGCTGCGCACCGACGGCGCCAGGGGCGCGTCGGCACCCTCCCAGCTGAGCTCCGGCCGCAGCACCTCGACCGGCTTCTCGTCATGCCAAGCCCGCCAGTCGTCTCCAAGCGCGACCCGGCTGAGCAGGATCCGCTCCGGCGCCTCGCCGACCTGGCTCCAGAACACGAACAGCGCGCCATGCCGCTTCAGCACCGCGGAATGGCGCATATCGGGGTTGAACAGCGTCGGCCCGGTCTCGAACGCGCTGAGCCCGTCGGCCGAGCGTGACAGCACACCGGGCATGGCGAGCGCATAGGTCATGCCGCCGTGCGCGAAAATCCGCATATAGGACGGTCCGATAACCTCCGGGCGCGCCGCGAACGCGATCCCGTCCGCGGACAGCGCCACGCGCGAAACCTGGCGCCCCACCCCATCCAGACCGTGGACATACATCACGATCCGCCGCTTCGCGTCGTCGACATGCACATCCGGGGATGCGATGTGCGGCGTGGTGATCTCCGACAGGATGTCATGCGAGATTGCCGCGCCGCGCGTGCGGTATTGCGCCTCGAAATGCACCAGTTCCTCTTGGGCCACCGCAGGCGGCTCGGTGAGAAAGCCGGACTGCGCCAAGCCAAGGCCGCCCGGCGGGTGCACGCGCCATGGCCCTGTCAGCGCATCCGCGTAGGCGAGCCGGATGTAGCTGCCCTTATGATCGGCGAAGTAGAGATAGTAGGCTCCCAGCTTTCCCGCGACCCAATCGGGCACGCGGATCAACGACGGCCCCTGGATGTTGACCCCGATACTCGGATGCAGCTCTGGCCCGATGATCGGGCCGTCTCCCAGCCGGGTCACGCGAACGCTGGTCATCCCCCTCCTCTGAACCCTCGGGAGGGGGAGAGCAAGGGCGAGGTATTAGGCCGAAACCGCCAGCTCTCGCCCGGTGATGTAGCCGGTCGGGTGGATCTTGAAGCCCTCGACCTTCTTGTCCATGAAGGTCAGCACCGCCCGCCACACTGGCTGCACGATCGGGCCGTCATCTTCCATGATCGCTTCCAGCTTGGCCATTACCACGCGGCGCTTGTCGACGTCGAGCAAGCCCTCCGCCTGGGTCAGCAGCGTGTCGAACTCGGAGTTCGACCAGCCGGACTCGTTCCAGGAGCCGCCGGTCCGATAGGCAAGGCTGTAGGTCATCACGCCGAGCGGTCGGTGCGCCCAGGTGGTGAAGCCGAACGGCACCTTGGTCCACACGTCCCAATACTCGGTCGAGGGGAGTACCTTGATCGTGGCGTTGATGCCAGAATCCTTCCATTGCACCACCATCGCCTGCGCCGCGATCAGTTCCCAAGTCGAGGAATCCGACGAGCGGCACGTGAACTCGACGTCGATCCCGTTCGGGTATCCGGCCTCGGCCAGTAGCGCCTTCGCCTTTTGGATGTTTTGCGGCGGAACCGGGATCTTGGCGTATTCCGGATGCACCGGGCTCACATGGTGATGCTCGCCGACCGAGCCGAACTCGCGCTGCGAGATCGCCACGATCGGCGCCGGGTCGGTGGCGAGCCGCATCGCCTGGCGCACCCGTTTGTCGTCGAACGGCTTGACCGGCCGCATCCGCGCCACCGCGGTATAGGCAGTCTGCACTTGATAGAGCTTTAGGTCGGGAAGCTGCTTCAACGCGTCTACTTGCGAAACATCGGCGAAGTACAGTCCGTCGACTTGCTTGGAGGCCAACGCACCGATCGCGGCAGCCGGGTCGTCACCAAGATCGATGAATTCGAGCTGATCGAGGTACGGCGCCCCGCCCCAATAGCTCGGGTTCGGCTTGAACATCTGCCGCTGGCCGACCTCGTTCTCGGTCAGCATGAACGGCCCGGTGCCGTTCGCGCCGATCTTGAACACGCCCTTATCGGCCGGGTCGAGGATCAACAGCGGATAGTGGTAGAGCTGCTCCGGGACCGCGAGGTTGGGCACCTTGCCGTTCAGGCGGACCGTGTAATCATCCACCTTTTCGATCGCGTTCGGCGCCCACAGGCGTGATGTCTTCTTCGGCGCGCCCTTCGCGTCCTTCTCGCCGAGGTCCACATCCTCGATCAGGAACGACTTCATCAGCCCGAGCACGGACGAGCCGACCTTCGGATCCATCACCTGTTGCAGGTTCCAGACCACGTCGTCGGCGTTGAACCCGCGCCCGTTGTGCCACTTCACGTCGCGGCGCAGGTAGAGCGTCCAGGTCTTCAGGTCCTCGGACGCATCCCATTTTTCGGCCAGCGACGGGCGGGTGATATTGTCCACGCCGGTGACGGTCAGATAGTCGAAATGCTGCCGCGCCGAGTTCGAGGACTCGATCCAGCTATAAGTGTGCGGGGTGACGAGATCTTGGCAGCGCATGCCGAGCTTCAACGTGCCGCCCTTCGGCAGCGGCGCCTCGGCCGCGGCCGGCTTGACGCCGGCGAACGCGTAGGCGGAGGCGGCGGAGAGCCCGAGCAAGGTCGCCGTGCGCAGGAACTCGCGCCGGTCGATCAGCCCCGTCTTGAGGCGCGCCTTGAGTTCCGGAATGTACGGGTGGGTGTCGCGTGCCATGAGCGTCTCCTAAGAAGCGGGATCACCCGTTCGTGCGGGCCAGCTTTCCCGGCCCGTGACTCCGTTGTCAAGAAAAGTCCAACTTATGTGCCGGATAAGATGCTGGCCGGTTAACCGCGCTAAGTGCTAACGAGAGGGACTATCCCAGCCGCGCCCCGCATCGGCCGAAACGTCGCGCAGCACGTGCTGCGGGCCGGGCTCGGGCTCGATCGGCACAACCCGTTCGAGCGCCTGTCCGTTGCGCAACACATGCAGGCGGGCGAAACCGCCGACTGGACGATTGGCGAGCGCCCTGACCACATCCGCCGGGTAATGCAGCACGGCGCCGTCGATTGCCATCAGCACGTCCGTTGACCGCAGCCCGGCCCGGTCGGCTGGGCTTTCCGCGGCGACGCTGAGCACGATCAGACCGGGCTTGCTCCCTGCCCGCCCCCGGCCACTGCCACTGCCACGCGTGCGCAGGCCAAGCCAGCCCTGGATCCGTTCTGGCTGCAGCGGCGACGCGGTGGCGCCGGCCCCGTTCAGCGAATCGCGATAGTCCCCAAGCATGCCGATCGCGACCCTCGACAGCCGCGCCAGCTCCGAAAGCCCGGCCGGATGCGCGCTGCCCGGCTCAGGATCCAGGACGCATAGCGTGCCAATCCGGTAGCCGTCCTCGTCCTGCAGGCTCACCCCGGCATAGAAGCGGACTTGGGGTTTGCCCACTACGTCAGGATGATTGCGAAACCGCGGATCGGTGAGTGCATCACGGACCACCAGCGGCCCCGCCTGCGCGATAGCCCGATCGCAAAAGCTGCCCTGGCGCGGACGCTCGCCCGGCTCGATGCCGAAGGCCGGGCCGAACCACAGAAGCTCGCTGTCGACGAAGGAGAGTGCGGCCATGCGGCGCCCCATCGCCGCCGCCGCCGCTTGCACCAGCCCGTCAAGGCCGCGGATCGTCTCCGGACCGAGGACGCGATACGAGCGCAGTGCCGCAAGCCGCGCCACCTCGAGGACGAGGTGCAAAGGCGGCGGCCTGGTGTCCGTCAACATGGGTCCATTATTCACAATATAGTTAACTGAAACTCAACGTTCGATAGTCCAGCGATGTTGCAGTCCGAAGACTGAGACGATTGTTGAAAACGCGTGACGCGCGCCCGGCTCGCGCTTACGATTCCGGCGTGAACGTTCTCGCACCCGCCCGAGCCCGGCTACCGATCGAAGTGGTCCACGACCTGGTGTGCCCGTGGTGCTATCTCGGCGTGCGGCGGCTGTTCCGCACCATGCGCCGCCGGCCCGATTTGCTCTACGACCTGACCTGGCGGCCATTCCTGCTCAACCCCGACATGCCCCGAGCTGGAATGACACGCGCGGACTACGTGATTCGCAAGTTTGGCGGCGAGGACCGGGCCAGGCGACTTTACGCCTCCATTACCGAAATCGGCGACGCCGAGGGGGTGTCGTTCCGCTTCGACCGCATCCGCCGCACTCCCAGCAGCGTGGACGCACACCGGCTGGTGCGCTGGGCCGCGGCGGTGGGCCGGGCGACCGAGGTTGTTGAGGCACTTTTTGCCGCGCATTTCACGGACGGTTACGATATTGGCGACCATGCCGTGCTGCGTGCGGTGGCGGCCTCCTGCGGGCTGGATGCCGCCGCGTCGATCGTTTTCCTGCGCGGCGAGGAGGACATCGACGCCGTTCACGCCGACAATCTGCGGGCACACCGGCTCGGCATCAACGGCGTGCCGTGCTTCGTCGTCGCCGGGCGCCACGCCATCGCCGGCGCACAGGAGCCGGAAGTGATCGAGCGCCTGCTCGATGTTGCTGCGGTCGATGCGACAACCGATTAAGTTTATGGTAATGTCCGCACCGTAGATAGCCGGCCGTTGGGGTACGGCGCCTAGCTTTTTAGCTCTCATCCATACAAGGAGTTCTCGCAATGTCAGCGATCCGCCGCGCCGTGCTTGCTCTCGGCCTCGTGCCGGTCGCCTCCCTCGCCTGGGGGGCGGACGTCACGCCGGAGCAAGCGCAGCAAGTCCAGTCGGAGCTGCGCACCTGGATCGGCACCGTGCTGGGCCCAACCATTCCAGTGCCAGACGGCCTCATCCAGCTCACACCGGCGGGCGATCACTTCGATGTCGCGATTCCGCTCGGGACCGGCGCCGCCGTTCCCAAGATCACAGCGACCGCGACGCCGCTCGGTGATGGCAAGTGGAACATCGACAAGATCCGCTACCCCTCGCCGGCGACGTTCATACTCGACATGCCGCAGAGCACAGTGGTCA
Organism: Acetobacteraceae bacterium; assembly: GCA_965276815.1. Lineage (GTDB taxonomy): Bacteria > Pseudomonadota > Alphaproteobacteria > Acetobacterales > Acetobacteraceae > JAVVHH01. The sequence goes on from CBDIBE010000011.1 coordinate 414,535, forward strand.
ACGGCACTCCCCAGGTCGTCACCGGCCCGGTGACCTATAATCTCACGCTCGCCGATCAAGCGGGGCAGATCTTGCTTGATACGACCGAGAAGACCCCGTCGACCATGAACTCCAGCGTGCATAACATGGATCTGCATCTCACCGGTGCGAACATGAATTCGACGAGCCACCTGGATCAGGCCACGTCGACGAGCATCCTGCGACCCGGCCAGAATGGCAGGGTCTCGCTGCTCTCGGACGGGACGGCGGCGGGATACCAAATCACCTCCACCACCCCCGAGGTCGGGGAGGTGAAGCTGTCGATGGACAAGGCCCGCGTCACCATGGAGCTGACTGACGTTTCCAATCAGCGGGCGGTCCAGCTCATCCAAGTGCTCGCGCAGATGGGCGCCGCGATGAACGCTGCCGGCAACGCTGCCGGCAACTCTTCCGGCGAGCAGCCCGCGACGGGTCCGGCGACTCCGAAAGCCCCGCCCAAGCTGGATTCCAAGCAGGTGAGCGCCATGCTCGAGGCTCTGGCCGATCTCGCCTCCGGCGCGTCGATCCAGGAGCAAGTGGACAATCTGGCGCTCAGCATTGCCGGCCAAGGCGGCACGTTGCGTCAGGCGCAATTCGGCTTTCAGACGACCACCAGCCAGGGAATTTTGCAGGCACATATGACCCTCGGTATGGAGGGGCTCGCGTTGCCGGACTTGCCGCTCGGCGACATGGCCACCTTGATCCCCACCAAGGTGTCCCTGGCGCCCGCCGTTTCCGGGATCGCCGTCGCCGACCTGGTCAAGATCGCCAACGATTCGCAGGACGGCCAGGACCCGCCGGAGGCTGATATCGCGGCGCTGTTCTCGCATGGCGGTATCTCGGCCGGCCTCGATAGCTTCAGCATCGATGTGGGCGGCAGCAACATCACCGGGCTGGGCAAGCTGCTGATCACCTCGCCGGACAATTTCTCTGGGACGGCGCAGATTGCCGCGACCAATCTCGACCTACTGCAGCAGCGCGTGGCCGCCAGCCCCGAACTCGCGCAGGCGGGTCCGGTGTTCATCTTCCTCAAGGGGATCGGGCGGACGGCGCAGAACCGTATGGTGTGGGACGTCGCCTTCCGCGACGGGCGGCTGTTGGTGAACAGCCAGGACCTGAGCGCCATGCTCGGCATGGCTCCGCCGCCCCCGGCGCAAGGCGGGACCCGGCCGGCTCCTCGCCCCAATCAGCCGCGTCAGTAGCGCGACCGGGAGCCCTCGTCCGCCGGCGGACGGGGGCTCAAGCCGCGCGGCGGCGGCGGGCTAAGGCGGCGAGGTCGCGGAAGTTGAACGCGCCGACAAGCTGGCCAGCGATGCCGTAGGCCGCCACCCCGAGCCCGATCATCGCCGCCAGCGCGCCCCAGCGCAGGAACGCCGCACCCTCGGTCGGGACAAACAACTCGCGCTGCAGGACAATCAACACCACCGCCATCACCAGCGCCGCCAGCCCCATCCGACCCAGGCGCCCCACAAGCGCCGCACCCATCACCAGGTTGCCGCGCCGGTTGAGCAGTATACCGAGCGCGACCACGTTGAAAATCGCCGACAGGCTGGTGGCGAGCGCCGGGCCCATGTGCCGCAGCGGCACCATGAACACCAGGTTTAGCGCAAGGTTGAGCGCGATGGCGAAGAAGCCGACGCGGACCGGGGTGCGCGTGTCGCCATGGGCGAAGAAGGCGGGGACCAGCACCTTGATCACGACGAAAGCGGGCAGCCCGAACGCATAGGCAGCCAGCGATTGCGCGCTCAGCTCGGCCGCCTGGGGCGAGAACGCGCCGCGCCCGAACAGCACCAGCATGATCGGCCCGCCCGCCACCGCCAGCGCCAAAGCGGCCGGCAAGGTCATCGCCATACTCAGCTCCAGCGCGCGGTTCAGCGTGGCGATCGCCTTGGCGCGGTCGCCGGACCGGGCCTGGCGGGATAGCAGCGGCAGGATGGCGGTGCCGATCGCCGTCCCGATCACGCCGAGCGGCAACTGGTTCACCCGGTCCGCATAATACAACACGCTCGCCGAGCCCGGCGGCAGCAGGCTGACGATAATCACGTCCACCGCGAGGTTGAGCTGGGTAACCCCGGCGCCCACCAGCCCTGGCCCCATCCGGCTCAGCAACAGCTTGACCTGCGGGGTGAGCCGCGGGCGCGGGATCCGCAACGCCATGCCAGAGCGGCGCACGGCCCAGGCCAGCAGCGCAAGCTGGAACACGCCGGAGAGCGTGACCCCCCAGGAGAGCGCGTGGCCGACGGTCGGCACATAGGGGGTCAGCAGCAGCATCGCCGCCATCGAGGTGCCGTTGAACAACAGCGGCGCCGCGGCGGCCGCAGCGAACTTGTCTAAACCGTTCAGCACGCCGGACAGCAGCGCCGCCAGGCAAATCAGCAGAACGTAGGGGAAAGTGATGCGGGCCAGGGCAACGGTGAGCTGTTCCTTGCCGGGCACGTCCATGAAGCCCGGCGCCAGCACGCGCATGAGCTGCGGCATGAACACCTCGCCGGCCAGGGTGAGGATCAGCAACCAGAAGGCGAGCACGGCGATCGCCTGTTCGGCAAAGTGCCTGGCCGATTCCTGGCCCTCGGTGGCGAGGATGCCTGAGAATTCCGGCACGAAGGCGGCGTTGAACGCACCCTCCCCGAACAGCCGCCGGAACAGGTTCGGCACCCGCAGCGCCACGAAAAAGGCATCCGCGACCGGCCCGGTGCCCGCCAGCGCGGCGATCATCATGTCGCGGGCGAAGCCGAGGATCCGGCTGGCCATCGTCCAGCCGCCAACGGTGATGATGCCGCGAAGCATTGTCTACTCGTCTCGCCCCTACTCGTCCCGCATCGGGCGAGAGAGCAGGGTTTCGATCGCCCCGTCCAGTGTGAGCCGGCCCGCGAGCAGCGCCGCAACCGCGCGGCAGACCGGCAAATCCAGTCCGCCAGCCCGCGCGATCAGGGCTGGCGCGGTCGCGACGCCTTCGATCACACCGTCCGATGTTTGTAGGATTTCGTCGAGCTTCTCGCCGCGGCCGAGAGCCAGGCCACATCGAAAATTGCGACTCGACGGCCCGGTGCAGGTGAGCAGCAGGTCGCCGAGACCGGACAGCCCGGCCACCGTGTCCCCCCGGCCGCCAAGGGAAGCGACGAGCCGGCCCAGCTCGGCCAAGCCGCGTGTGATCAGCGCCGCCCGCGCATTCTCGCCGAGCCCGGCGCCGATCACCGCGCCGGCGGCGATGGCGATGACGTTCTTCGCCGCGCCGCCGAGCTGCGCGCCCACTGGATCGTCATTGCCGTAGAGCCGAAACCCCGGGCTGGCGAGCATCGGAATTAGCGCGGCGCGCAAGTTGGCCTCCGTCGCGGCCAGGACGGCGGCGGCCGGCAAGCCGGCGGCGATCTCACGCGCGAAGTTCGGGCCCGTCAGCACGGCGGCGGGCGCGCCAGGGTAAAGTTCGGCCAAGATCTCCAGCGGCAGCCTCAAAGTACCGGCCTCGATCCCCTTGCTGCACACGACCACCGGCGCTTCAGGTCGGAATTTGTTTAGCACGCCGCGCATATGCTGGACGGGTACGGCCAGCATAATGGCGTCGAAGCCGGGTCCCGGCAGCGTCCCGGTGACTTCCAGGTCCGGCGGCATCGCGCCTGGAAGGCGTTCGCCGGCGCGCGCCGGGTCGCGAGCCCAGAGCACCGAATGCGACCCCGCGCGGCTCGCCTGAGCCGCGAGCGCGATGCCCCAGGCACCGGCGCCGACGATGGCGAGCCTACTCACCGGCGAGCCGCAAGACTTGAATGCCCGCGCCGGGTTCGCCTTGCCCGAGCCGCTCGAGCAGGGCAGCCAGGATCGGCCGGGCTGCCGCCTCGAACCCGTAGGGCGGATTGCGGACGAGCAGACCGCATCCGTTCAGGCGCTGCGGGTCGGTCGGCGCGCGCAGCCACAGCTCGGCCGCGACAATGTCGCGCAGGCCGGACAGGCGAACCGCCTCGTGCAAGGTCGTAACCGGCGAGCGATGCTTAACAGGATACCAAACGGCATAGACGCCGTGGTTGAAGCGGGCAGCGCCGCTCTGCAGCCCGGCTACGACGCGTTCGAACTCGCCCGGCGCCTCGTAGGGCGGGTCGATCAGGACGAGGCCGCGCGTCTCCTTGGGCGGCAACAGAGCCCGCAGCGCCTCCCAACCGTCGCGGCGATGCACGCCGACCTGCCGGTCGCGGCGAAAGAGGCGCTCCAGGGCGACGTAATCCTCCGGATGCATCTCGCAGCAGGCCAGCCGATCGTCGGGGCGCAGTAAGGCGCGGGCCAGGATGGGGGAGCCGGGATAGAAAAGGACCGGCTCCGGCTCGGAGGGAGAGGACTTCAGTTGCTCCATCAGCCCGACCAACCGCGCGAGCGGCGGCGGCGGTTCGTGCATCAGACGGGCGATGCCGTCGCGCCACTCGCCCGTGCGTTCGGCCGGGTCGGCGAGGAGATCGTAGCGGCCGACTCCGGCATGCGTGTCGAGCACGAAGAACGGCGCGGGCTTGCGCCGCAGCGCGTCCAGCAGCCAAACCAACAGCGCATGCTTCATGCAGTCCGCGGCGTTCCCGGCATGGAAGGCGTGCCGGTAGTTCACGCGCGAGCCGCCAGCTCTTGCAGCGGCCAGCGCGGCCGCGGACGGATACCGAGATCGTCGGTCCAGCCGAGCCGAAGCCGTTCCAGGCCGGCCCAAGCGACCATGACGGCGTTGTCGGTGCAGAGCCGCACCGGGGGCGCGACCATCATCACACCGGCCCGCTCCGCCGTCGCCGTCAGGGCCGCGCGGACCGCCCGATTGGCCGCGACGCCCCCCGCCACGACCAGCAGCCGCGCCTCTGGCATCATCTTCAGCGCGTTGCCGGCCCGGTCGGCGAGCACCGCGGCGACCGCGGCCTGGAAGGCGGCGGCGAGGTCGGCCGCGTCTTGCACCGGTAACGGACCTGCGGGATAGGCGGCGGCGCGCTGGGCCACGGCGGTTTTCAGGCCGGAGAAGCTGAATTCGCAGCCGGGCCGCCCGAGCATCGGGCGCGGCAGCTTGATTCGCTCCGGATCGCCTGCCTCCGCCAGACGCTCGAGCGCCGGACCGCCGGGCCAAGCCAGTCCAAGCAGCTTGCCGACCTTGTCGAACGCCTCGCCCACCGCGTCATCGACCGTGCCGCCGAGCAGCCGGTAACGCCCGACACCCTCGACCGCCAGGCACTGGCAATGCCCGCCGGAAAGCAGCAGCAGCAAATACGGAAACTCGGCGCCGCCCGGGACCAGGCCAGGCAGGCGTGCGGTCAGCGCATGGGCTTCGAGGTGATTGACCGCGATGAACGGCAGCCCGGCAGCGAGCGCAATGCCCTTGGCGACCCCGGCGCCGACGATCAGGCCGCCGATCAGACCCGGCCCGGTGGTCGCTGCGACGCCCCCCAGATCGGCAATCTGCAGCCCCGCCTCGCCCAGGACGTCGCACACCAGGCCCGGCATATGGGCGAGATGCGCGCGGGCCGCGATCTCGGGCACCACGCCGCCGAACCGCGCATGCTCCACGCGTTGGCTCAGCACAGTTTCGGCCAGGATCCGCCCCTCCCCGTCCAGGATCGCGGCCGCTGTCTCGTCGCACGAGGATTCCAACCCAAGTAGAGGGCGCAAATTGGGATAACCGGGCTGCATGATGCTGCCTTTTCCTAAAAGCCCCTATCCAATAGAGCAAGGCGATGCCCGACTCCCAGATCCCCGCTTCCGTTCCCCAGCGCCCAGCCGTGCATATGCGCCAGACGCTGCCCTTGCGTGTCGGCACCCGAGGCTCGAAGCTGGCGCGGGTCCAGGCGCGCATGTTCCTCGGCCTGCTCGCCCGATTCTGCCCCGTGCTGTCGCCGGGTTTCAACGATCAGGACGTGTTCCAAGAACACGTGATCCGCACCACCGGCGACCAGGTGCAGGACCGGCGCCTGTCGGAAATCGGCGGCAAGGGCCTGTTCAGCAAGGAAATCCACGAGCAGCTGCTGGACCGGCGGATCGACTTCGCGGTCCACAGCCTGAAGGATCTCGAGACCGAGCTGCCGCCGGGCATCGTCCTCGCCTGCACGCTGCGCCGCGAGGATGCGCGCGACGCGCTGATCCTGGGGCCGAATTGTGCGGCGCCGCTGCCGGGCGACGCCTTCGCCGCACTGCCGGCCGGCGCGGTTGTCGGCACCACTTCGCTGCGGCGCCAGGCCCAGCTGCTGCACACGCGGCCGGACCTGCAGATCACCCTGATCCGCGGCAACGTGGACTCCCGGCTCGACAAGGTCGCTCGCGGGGATTGCGCGGCCAGCTTGCTGGCGGTCGCCGGGCTGAAGCGGCTGGGGCTGGAAGATCGGGCGGTGCCGCTCGACCCGGAAGCGATGGTCCCGTCGGCGGGCCAGGGCATCATCGGGATCACCGTTCGGGCGGAGAACACCGAGCTGCGCCAGTTGCTGGCGGGGATCGAAGATCCGGAGGCAAGGGCGGTCTCCACGGCCGAGCGGGCCTTGCTGGCGGCGCTGGACGGCTCGTGCAAGACTCCGATCGGCGGGCATGCTCGGCTGCTGCCCGATGGGCGGCTGCATCTGACCGGGCTGGTGGCCCGGCCAGACGGCAGCTTCCTGTTGAAGCGCAGCCTGCATGGGCCCGCCGCCGATGCCGCGCGGATCGGCACCGAACTCGGCACCGGGCTGCGCGCCGACAGCCCCAAGGACATCTTTGCCTGAGCCAGAGAAGCGGCAGGTCCTGATTACTCGGCCGGAGCCCGACGCCTCGGAGACGGCGCGCCGGGTCAGCGCGCTGGGGTTCGAGCCGGTCGTCGGCCCGGTGCTTGAGGTCCACCACGGCCAAGTGACCTGCCGCACCCCGTTCGACGCCATCCTGATCACCAGCCGGAACGCGCTTCCGGCGCTGCCCGACTGGTATCGGCAGGTGCCGATCCTGGCCGTCGGCCGGGCCACCGCTGCGCGGGCGCGCCAGGCCGGGTTCACGACCGTGCTGGACGCGGATGGCGACGCGGCGGCGCTCGCCGAATTGGCGCGCGCGCACTGCCCCGCCTGCGCCCGCGTGCTGGTGGCGCATGCGCGAGGCCAAGGCGGCGCGCTGATCGAAACACTGAAATTTCACGATTTCAAGGTGTGTCGGCAGTGCGCCTATGCCGTGGTGTCCGTGCCTGACTTCCCCAAGCCGGCCGCTGCCGCCCTGCAGGCGCAAACATTGCGCTCGGCCACCTTCTTGTCGGCCGAGACCGCCCGTGCCTTTGTACGCTTGCTGCCGGTTCATCTCGTCCCGTTGCTGGCGGCAGTGGATGCCGTCGCCATCGGGCAACCGGCAGCAGACGCGCTCTCCCCCTTGCCCTGGCACCGGGTCCGTGTGTCAGTAAGGCCAACCTTGGACCACGTACTGGCGCTGATATGACCGACGACCCCGTCCCCGAGCCGTCCGAAGAAATCGAGCCGGCCGCCCCGGTAGTTCCCGGACGCGCCCGCATCGATCCCCCGCCGCAGCGGCGGCGCATGGACGTGCTGCCCGTGCTGTATCTGTTGGGATTCTTGGTGCTGGCCGGGGCGCTGGCCTACCTCTACATCAACCCAATCGCGCCGCCGCAACCGCCGGAGCAGGCGAGCCAGGTCGGCACGCTGCAGGAACAGGTGGCCGGGCTGAAGAGCCAGCTCGACCAGCTCGCGACCCGGCCAGCGCCGGCCCCCACAGCGTCACCGGCGCTGACCGAGATGCAGACGCAATTGGCGGCGCTGAACCAGCGTTTGAGCGATCTGGCGAACCGGCCTGCGCCGGCGGCGACGGCGCCACCGGGTCAGGCGCAAATCCAGTCGCGGCTGGACGACCTGGACCGGAAGATCGCGACGCTCTCGGCGACTTCGAGCGCTGCGCCGGCCGGGCTTGCGGCGCTGGGCGCCCAGGTGCAGGCACTGCAGAGCCGGCCGCCGGTCGATCTCGGGCCGCTCACCGGCCGCATACAAGCCTCCGAAAACCGCGAGCAGCAGATCGCGCAGCAACTTGGCGCGGTGCAGCAATCCTTCCAGCAGATCGGCCAACGCCTCGATGGGCTGACCAACGATCTCCACGGCGCCGGGACGCAGACCGCCGGGCAGATCGATGCGCTGTCCAAGCAGTTGGAAGCGGTCAAGGCGGAAGCCGACAAGACCGCCGGCGCACTGGCCGCCACCACGCAGCGGGCTGAGCGGATCGGGCGCATCGCCGCCGCCAGCGAGGCGCTGGCCTCCGGGCAGCCGATCGGGCAACTCCCGGGAGCCCCGCCTGCCCTGGCGCGCTTCGCCACGCAGGCGCCCCCGACCGAGGCCGGATTGCGGGTCGCCTTCCCCAAATTTGCCGACGCGGCGCAGCATGCGAGCCAGCCCGCCGTGATGGACAATGAGGATTTCGGGACGCGGCTTTGGAGCCGCGCGCAGCAGCTCGTCAATGTCCGCCAGGGTGATCGCGTCCTGGTCGGCGACCCGATCGCCGGCGTGCTCGCCCAGGCGCACAACGCGCTGGATCTGGGCGACCTGAAGGGCGCCGTGCAGGCGCTCCACGGTCTGGCGGGCCCGGCGTTGGCGGCGATGCAGCCCTGGCTCGACCAGGCACAATCCTTGCTCGACGCCCAGGGCGCGCTCGCGACGATGGCGGCCGGCTGATGCGCGCTGCGATCCTCCTGGTCATCGCCGCGATCCTATGCGTGGCCGGCGCCTGGTGGCTCTCGGGCGTGCCCGGGACGCTGAGCGTCACCATCGCGGACACGACGATCGAGGCGGCGACGCCTGTCGCCATCACGCTGATCGCCCTGCTGTTCCTGGCGATCTACCTGGTGCTGCGGCTGATCGCCTGGTTGCTCAGCCTGCCCGGGCGGAACCGGCGCTGGCGGTCGCGGCGGAGCCGGGAGCAGGGCGATGCCGCCGTGAACCGCACGCTGATCGCGCTGGCGGCGAACGATGCGGGCGCGGCCAGGCGCGAGGCGGAGCGGAGCCGGCGCTATCTGGGCGACACGCCGTTGACCTTGCTGCTGGCCGCGCAGGCGGGGCGGCAGGCCGGACGCGATGCGGAAGCCGAAGCGGCGTTCCGGCTGCTGGCGGACAGCAAGGACGGGCGGCTGCTCGGCTTGCGCGGGTTGCTGCGCCAGGCGGTGCATAAGCAGGATTGGGCCACCGCGACGGCGCTGGCGGGCGAGGCGGAGAAGACCCACCCAGGCGCCCGCTGGCTGCGTGACGAACGGCGCAACATGGCGCTCCGCCAAGGCGAGTGGAACGAGGCGCTGCGGCTATCCGGCCCGGAGGACCGTGCCGCGCTCTCCGTCGCCGCGGCCGATCACGCGGCGGACCCGAGCGCCTCGCTGCGTTTGGCGCGCCAGGCCTTCGAGGCCGACCCGGCGCTGGTTTCGGCCGCCGTGGCCTATGCGCGCCGCCTGCGCGACGCCGGCCGGCGCGGGACGGCGCAGGATGTCCTGCGGCGGTCCTGGTCGCTGAACCCGCACCCGGACAGCGCCGCGGAATACGTGCGCATGGCGCCGAACAAGCTCGAAGCGGCGCGGGAGCTGGCGGTGCTGGTCCGCGCCAACCCAAACCACGCAGAGAGCCACATCGCGGTCGGCCGCGCAGCGCTGGACGCCGGTCTCACCAACGAGGCGCGCAAGCAAGTCGAGCAGGCGCAGGCGGAGGGGCTGAACCAGCGCCGAGTTTGGACCCTGCTCGCCGACATCGCCGCGATGGAGGGCAAGCCAGACGAGGCGCAAGATGCGCTGCGGCACGTGTCCGATGCCGATCCGGACCCGGTCTGGCGCTGCACGCGCTGCGGCACGCAGCACGCCGCCTGGCACGCCATCTGCGACGTGTGCGACTCGACCGGAACGATCGCCTGGGTGCAGCCGACGGAAGGCGCCTTGCACGCGCCGCGCCTGCCCGAGCCGGAGGCGATCGAGGGCCTGACCTGACGACCCTCAGGCCGCCAGCTTCACGGCGTGGAGCTCGGGCAGCTCGTCCAGGTGGCAGGCGGCGAGCTGCCCTGGACCGCTAGTTTGCATCTTCCGAAGCTTGGGCTCTTCGATCCGGCAGCGGTCGAAGACATACGGGCAACGTGTGTGGAAGCGGCAGCCGCTGGGCGGATTGATCGGGCTCGGGACGTCGCCGGTGAGGATGATCCGCTCGCGCTTGGCGGCCGGGTCGGGGACCGGGACGGCAGAGAGCAGGCAGCGCGTGTAGGGATGGCGGGGGCTCGCGAACAGCGTGCGGCGGTCGGCGATCTCGACGATCTTGCCGAGATACATGACGGCAATCCGGTGCGTCAGATGCTCGACGATCGCCAGATCGTGGCTGATGAACAGGAGCGCCAGGCCGAGCTGGTCCTGCAGATCGGAGAGCAGGTTGACGATCTGCGCCTTGACCGAGACGTCGAGCGCGGACACGGCTTCGTCGCAGATGATCAGGTCGGCGCCAGGGGCGAGCGCACGGGCGATGCCGATACGCTGGCGCTGGCCGCCGCTGAACTCGTGCGGGAAGCGGCGGACGGCGTCGCGCGGCAGGCGGACCGTGTCCATCAGCTTGGCGACCCGGGCGTCGATGCCGTCGGTCATGCCGAAATTGCGCAGCGGCTCGGCAATGATGTCGCCGACGCGCATGCGCGGATTGAGGCTGCTGAACGGATCCTGGAACACGATTTGGACCCGGCGGCGCAGGTTGCGGAGCTGACTGAGCGGCAGGTTGTCGATGCGGCTGCCGTCCAGGCGCACCTCGCCGTCCGTGGGCTCGATCAGGCGCAGGATCGACTTGCCGACCGTGCTTTTGCCGCAACCGCTCTCGCCGACCAGGGACAGGGTTTCGCCGCGTTGGATCGAGAAGGTGACGCCATCGACCGCGTAGACCTTGCCGGTGACCCCGCCGAGGATGCCGCCGCGGATCGGGTAGTGCTTTTTGAGGTTGTAGACTTCGAGGAGCGCCCGGCTCATGCCGCAAGCTCCCGCGGCAGCGCATATTCGGCGTAGTGGCAGGCGACGAAATGGCCGGGCCGCTTCTCCTTGACCGCGGGGGCAACCTCGCGGCAGAGATCGCTCGCCGACAGGCAGCGGCCGGCGAAGGGGCAGCCCTGGATGCGCTGACGCAGGCTGGGGACCGAGCCGGGAATTTCGGCCAGTTTGGAGCGGCCCTCGAGCGAGAGCGAGGAACCCAGCTTAGGGACGGCGCCGAGCAGGCCGCGCGTGTAGGGGTGCTGCGGATTGGCGAAGATTTCGGCCACCGGCGCTTCCTCGACCTTGCGGCCGGCGTACATGACCACCACGCGCTGGGCCATTTCGGCGACCACGCCGAGGTCGTGGGTGATCAGCATGATGGCCGAGCCCAGCCGGGTCTTGAGGTCGCGCATCAGGTCGAGGATCTGCGCTTGGATGGTGACGTCGAGCGCGGTGGTCGGCTCGTCGGCGATCAGGAGCTTCGGGTTGCAGGCGAGTGCCATGGCGATCATGACCCGCTGCCGCATGCCGCCGGAGAGCTGGTGCGGATATTCCTGGACGCGGCGCGCCGGCGCGGGAATGCCGACCAGGGTCAGCATGTCGACGGAGCGGGCGAGCGCCTGGCGGGCGTTGAGGCCTTGATGCAGGCGCAGCGTCTCGCCGATCTGGCGGCCGATGCTGAGCACCGGGTTGAGGCTGGTCATCGGCTCCTGGAAGATCATGCTGATGTCGTTGCCGCGCAGTTTGCGCATTTCGGCTTCCGGCAGCGTCAGCAGGTCGCGGCCCTGGAAGCGGATGGCCCCGTGAATGCGGCCCGGTGGTTCCTGGATCAGGCGTAAGATGGACATCGAGGTGACCGACTTGCCGCACCCGCTCTCGCCGACGACGGCGAGGGTCTCGCCCGCATCGATATGGAAGGAGAGGCCTTCGACGGCGCGGACCACCCCGTCGGGCGTGCCGAAATGCGTCTGCAGGTTTTCGACCTGGAGCAGCGGCTCAGAACCGGTGACCGGTGACCGGTGATCGGTGATCAAGGCACGCCGCTCCGCACTTGCTTGTTCACCGAGCCCCGATCGCCGATCACCTGCTTCACAGGCGCTTTGCCATGCGCGGGTCGAGCGCATCCCGGAGGCCGTCGCCGAGGAGGTTTACGGCCAGGACGGTGAGGGAGAGGAACACCGCCGGAAACAGCACGATATAGGGCTTGACCTGCCAGAGCGCCCGGCCCTCGGCCATGATGTTGCCCCAGGACGGGATGATCGGCGGAGTGCCGGCGCCGATGAAGGAGAGGATCGCCTCGGTGATCATGGCGGAGGCGCAAATGTAAGTGGCCTGCACGACGATCGGCGCCAGCGTGTTGGGGACGATGTGGCGCCAGATGATCAACGGCACGCTGGTGCCAGAGGCGGTTGCGGCTTCCACGTAGGGCTGCTCGCGCAGGCTCAACACGACGCCGCGGACCAGGCGCGAGACCCGGGGAATCTCGGCAACGGTGATGGCGATGACCACGTTGCCGACGCTGCCGCGCGTCAGTGCCATCAGCGCGATCGCAAGCAGGATCGGCGGGATCGACATCAGCCCGTCCATCACCCGCATGATCAGGCTGTCCGCCCAGCGGACGAAGCCGGAGACGAGGCCGATGACCATCCCAATGACGCTGGCCAGGGCGGCGACCGCAAAGCCGACGATCAGCGAGACCCGCGTTCCGAACAGCACCCGCGAGTAGACGTCCCGGCCCAGCATGTCGGTGCCGAACCAGTAGGTCCCGGAGGGCTCGCGCAGCCGCTTGGCCGGGGCGAGCGCCGTCGGGTCGACGGTGCCGAGAAAGGGCGCGAAAACGGCGATTAAAAAGATCAACAGCAGGATCGCGCCGCCGATCGCCATTGTCGGGTAGCGGTGGACGAAGGTATGGACCCGGCCGCGCACCCGCACCGGCGGCAACACGTCGGGCATGACCGGCGCCGGAGTGACATGGGCCACCAGCGACGCGGCGACCGGGGCCTCGATGGTCGTGCTCAATAGCGTATCCTCGGATCGAACACGGTGTAGAGTAGGTCGACGCCCAGATTGACCAGCACGTAGACGAAGCTGAACATCAGGACGACGCCCTGGATGATCGGGTAGTCGCGGCGCAGGATCGCGTCGACCACCAGCCGGCCGAGGCCGGGGATGGCGAACACGCTCTCGGTCACCACGGCGCCGCCGATCAGCAGCGCCACGCCGATCCCGATGACGGTCACGATCGGCACCGCGGCGTTCTTCAGCGCGTGCAGGAACAAGATGGTGTAGCTGCCCACCCCTTTCGCCTTGGCGGTCCGCACGTAGTCTTGGCTCAGCACCTCCAGCATGGTGGCCCGGGTGATGCGGGCGATCAGCGCGATATAGACGGCGCCGAGCGTGATCGAGGGCAGGATCAGGTTGGATAGCCACGGCCACAAGCCGGCGGAGAGCGGCGTGTAACCCTGCACTGGCAGCCAATCGAGTTGCAGGGCGAAGACGTAGGAAAGGACGTAGCCGACGACGAAGACCGGGACGGAGAAGCCGAACACCGCCATGATCATGATCAGGCGGTCGATCCAGGTCCCCTGCTTCCAGGCGGCCAGCACCCCCATCGGCACGGCGATGCCGATGGAGAGGATCAGGGTCAGCACCATGAGCGAGATGGTCGGCTCGAGGCGCTGCTCGATCATCTTGGTGACCGGCAGGTTGGTGAAGATCGAGGTGCCGAGATTGCCGTTCAGTACGTTCCACAGCCACTCGCCGAAGCGAATGACGAAGGGCCGGTCGAGGCCGAGACTGGCGCGGATGCGTTCGACGTCGGCGGGGCTGGCCTGGTCGCCGGCAATGATGGCGGCCGGGTCGCCGGGAGCGATGTAGAGCAGGCTGAAAACGAAGAGGGCCACGATCGCCATCACCGGGATCGTGGAGAGGATTCTCCGGACGGTGAAGGCGAACATCAGGTCTTCTGGACGCCCCAGAAGACGGGGAACGGGGCCTTGACCACGCCGCTGACGTTCTTCCGCCAGGACTGGTACTGCAGGAAGAAGCCGGTCGGCGGGTAGATGACGAAATCCATCGCTTTCTGGTTCAGGTCGGCGATGACCTTCTTCTCGGCCTCCAGGTCCGGGGCGTTGTACCAAGCGTCGATCCCCGCCTCGATCTCCGGCGAGTTCGGCCAGCCGAACCAGGCCTTGTCGCCGCCGCAGTCGAAGGCGGTGTAAGGCGCCGGATTGGTGCAATCGGCGCCGGCGTGCCAAGTGTGGAAAATGTTCCAGCCACCCTGCGACGGCGGATCCTTCTTGGCGCGGCGGGCGCCGACAGTGCCCCAGTCGAGCGCCTGATAGTCGACGTCCATGCCGATCTTTTTCAGCAAATCGGCGGTGACGTCGCCCTCCGCCTTGGTGATGGCAACGTCGGTCGCCACCAGGAGGACGACCTTCTCGCCATTGTAGCCCGCTTCCGCTAGCAGCTTCTTGGCTTCGTCGTATTTGCGGGGGCCGGTGAGGATCTCGCCGCCGGCCTCGGAATAGACCGGCGTGCCGGGGGTGAAGAAGCTGGGCAGCGGCTTCCACAGCGTCTCGTCGTCGCCGACGACCGCGCGCATGTAGTCGTCCTGGCTCAGCGCCATCATGACGGCCCGGCGGGCGCGCACGTCGTTGAACGGCGGGTAGAGGTGGTTCATGCGGAACGAGCCGATGTTGCCGAGCGGGTCGGCGATGTCGACGTTGAGGTTGCGGTTGCGCTTGAGCAGCGGCACCAGGTCGGGGATCGGATTTTCCCACCAATCGACCTCGCCGTTCTGCAGCGCGGCGGCCTTGGTGGCGTCGTCGGGCAGGATCAACCACTCGATCCGGTCGAACATCATGCGCTTGCCGCCGGAGAGCCAGTCGGCGGCCTCGGACCTAGGCTCGTAACCGGCGAAGCGCTGGAAGACGGCCTTGCTGCCAGGGACCCACTCGTCCTTGCTGAACGACATCGGGCCGGAGCCCACGTATTCGGAGATCAGCTGGAACGGATCGGTCTTGGCGATCCGCTCCGGCATGATGAGCGCGACCGGCGCATTGTTCTTGCCGAGCGCGAACAGCATTTTTGGAAATGGCTTGTTGAGGCGGATGGTGATCGTGCGGTCGTCGGGCGTCTCCATCGCGTCGAGCGTGGCCTTGATCCGCTGGCCCATCGTGTCGCGGACCATCCAGCGGGCGAGGCTCGCGGTCACGTCGCGGGAGAGCACGGGCGCGCCGTCATGGAATTTCAGGCCGGAACGCAGCTTGAAGGTCCAGATTTTGAAGTCCGGCGAGACCTCGTGCCCCTCGGCCATCTGCGGCTTGGGGTCGATATGGCTGTCGATGCCGTAGAGCGTGTCCCAGATCATCAGGGCAGCGTTGCGCACGACGTATTGCGTGCCGGCGACGGCATCGAGGCTGGACAGGTTGGCCTGAGGGACGAAGCGGAGCGTCCGCGCGTCGTTTTGCGCAAGCGAAAGGCGGGGCGCGGCCAGGGTGCCCAAAGTTGCGGCACCGGCTGACGCCAGGAAGTTACGACGCTTCATTTGTCCTCGTCCTCAGGGATCCACAGCATAGTAAAGCACGTCTTGGGCCAGTTTTTGAAACACAGGTCCGCGGCATCGTCGTCACCGGGCTTGACCCGGAACAAGTCCGCGGGGTCAGGTCTTCTTGACGTTCCAGAAGATCGCAAAGCCGTTCAGGACGCCGTCGAGGTTGCTGCGATAAGCGGTAGGCTGCAGATACTGGCCCATCGGGATGTATGGGATGGAGCTCAGCGCCGCTTTCTGGATCTCCTCGCAGATTGCCGCCTGGGCGGGCACGTCGGACGCTTGAAACCACTGGTCGCGCAGCGCCTCGATCTTTGGGTCGGTCGGCCAGCCGTACCAGGCTTGCGCGCCATTGCTGCGCAGCGCGATGTGTCCGGCCGGATTGAGCTGGTCGGCGCCGGCCCAGGCGGTGCAGAACGCACTCCAGCCGCCTTGCTCCACCGGGTCCTTCTTGGCGCGGCGGGTGACCACGGTCCCCCAATCGGTCGCCACATATTCGACGTTCATGCCAGCCCGCTTCAGCGCGTCGGCGGCGACGTCCGACATCGCTTTCAGCACCGGAAAATCGGTCGCGGCCAGCAGGACCACTTTTTCCCCGTTGTAGCCGGCGGCCTTCAGTTCGCTCTGAACCTTGTCCATGTCGCGGGGGCCGTTGAACACGTCGAGACCGGCCGTGCTGGCCATGGGCGTATTAGGGCAGAAGATGCCGACCGGGACGTTCCACATCTTGCTGTCGGTGCCGACCACGGCGGTGACCACGTCCTGCTGGCTGATCGCGCCGAGCAGCGCCCGGCGGATCGCCGGATTGTTGAACGGTGGTAGCAGATGGTTGAAGCGGATCATGGCCATTTGCCCCGAGGGCTCCTGGACGACCACTTTGACCCCGCGGCTCTTCTGGAGGAGGCCCATCAGGTCGGCGGTGGCGTAATCCCACCAGTCCTGCTCACCGTTGATCAGCGCTTGCGCGGCGGTGGTCGGGTCGGGAATCGTAGTCCACTCGACGCGGTCGAAATTGACGATTTTCGGGCCGGCGGTCATGTCCGGCTTGCCGGTCTCACGCGGAATGTAGCCGTCGAACTTTTCATACACGGCTTTGGCGCCGGGAATGCGCTCATCGGCCTTGAAGCGGTACGGGCCACTGCCGATCATCTCGGTGACCTGCGTGTTCGGGTCGGTCTTGGCGAGCCGCTCCGGCATGATCACCGGGTTATAGCCGGGTGTCTTGCCCAGCGCCGATGGCAGCAGCGGAAATGGCCGGTTGAGCCGGAAAACGATGGTTTTGTCGTCCTTGGCGGAGAGTTCGTCGGTTGCCGCCATCAGGGCGCTGCCAAACGCGTCGCGCTTGCTCCAGCGCTGGATGCTGGCCACGCAGTCCTGCGCGCGCACCGGCGTGCCGTCATGGAATTTCAGCCCGGCGCGCAATCCGAGCGTCCAGGTCTTGCCGTCCGGATCGGTGTTGAACCCGGCCAGCATCTGCGGCGAGGGTTGATAGTGGCTGTCGTAGCCGAACAGCGTATCGAACACCATGAAACCGTGATTGCGGGTCACGTAGGCCGTCGTCCACATCGGGTCGAGGACGGTGAGGTCGGCCTGCGGGATGAAGCGCAGCAGCCGATTACTGTCGGTTTGCGCGATCGCCGGCGTGGCCAGCGAGGCGGCCGTGCCTGCCATGAAGGTGCGACGCGAAATCTTCATTGCTTTCCCCCCTTGCCCCCCACCGCGCTTAGGAAACCACGGGCTTGGCCTGCGCGCCAGGAGGTTTCGCGAAAGCAGGAAATCCATTATGGGACGCGCCATGCGATCTCTGGTCAGTGACAAGACCGGCCTGGCGGTCCGGCAGTTCTTGCAATTCGGGGTGGTCGGCGCGTCAGGCTTTGTCGTGAACGTGGCAGTCGTCTATTTGCTGCGCGACGCGGTCGGGCTCGCCTGGGCCGGGCTGATCGCCTACTTCGTCGCGGCCACCAGCAATTGGGCGCTCAACCGGGTCTGGACGTTTCGCAGCGCGACGCGAGGCGGCTTGGTGCGGCAATGGCTGATGTTCCTTGCCGCCAACACGCTGGGATTCGTGCTCAATTATGGGACATATCTGGTGCTGATCGCGCTCGTGCCGCTGTGTGCGCGGCAGCCAGTCTATGCCGTGGCGGCCGGGGTCGTCGCCGGACTGTTCGCCAATTTCAGCCTCTCGCGCCGCCTGGTGTTTCGCTGAAACCGCGCATCGCCGTGCTGGTCCCCTGCTATAACGAGCAGGTGGCCGTCCCCAGCGTCGTCCGCGATTTCACCGCGGCGCTGCCCGAGGCGACGATTTACGTCTACGACAACAACTCGCGCGACGGAACGGTCGAGGCGGCCCGCGCGGCCGGCGCCGTGGTCCGGTCCGAAACGCTGCAGGGCAAGGGCCATGTCGTCCGGCGCATGTTCGCCGATATCGAGGCGGACGCGTATGTGCTCGTGGATGGCGACGCGACTTACGACGCGAGTTCCTCGCCGGAGATGGTCCGGCTGCTGCTCGAGCAGGGGCTCGATATGGTCAACGGCGTCCGCGTGACGAACGAGGACGCGGCGTATCGGCCCGGGCACCGGTTCGGCAACCAAATGCTGACCGGGCTCGTGCGCCTGATCTTCGGCGACCGGGTCTCCGACATGCTGTCGGGCTACCGGGTGTTCTCGCGGCGTTTCGTCAAGACTTTCCCGGCGCTGTCCGGCGGGTTCGAGACGGAGACGGAGTTCACCATCCACGCGCTCGACCTCGCGATGCCGGTCGGCGAGGTGCAGACGCCGTATCACGAGCGGCCAGTGGGCTCGGAGTCCAAGCTGAACACCTATGCGGACGGGCTGCGCATCCTGCGGACGATCGTGCTGCTGGTCAAAGAGGAGAAGCCGCTGCAATTCTTCTCGATTGCCGCGCTCGTGCTGATGCTCTTCGCGTTCATCGCCGCGATCCCGGTGGTTTCCGACTATATGCGGACTGGCCTGGTGCCTCGGCTGCCGACCGCGGTGCTGGCGACCGGGTTGGTCCTGCTCGCCTTCCTTTCGATGGCGTGCGGACTGATCCTCGATACGGTCTCGCGCGGGCGTAAGGAGCTGAAGCGGCTGGCCTACCTCGGCATCCCCGCCTTCCCGC
Organism: Acetobacteraceae bacterium; assembly: GCA_965276815.1. Lineage (GTDB taxonomy): Bacteria > Pseudomonadota > Alphaproteobacteria > Acetobacterales > Acetobacteraceae > JAVVHH01. The sequence continues at coordinate 433,153 of CBDIBE010000011.1, forward strand.
GCGGCGGCGACCGATAGCCCTCGGGGTTCTTGAGCCGCCAATCGGCTGATGTGCGGACGATGTCGTCGAGCGCGGGGAAGCGCGGCGCCCAGCCAGTCTCCTTGCGGATCCCCTCCGAGGAGGCAACCAGCACGGGCGGGTCGCCGGGTCGGCGCGGCCCGTATTCGCGCGGCACGGGGCGGCCCAGCACGCGCTCGACCGAGGCGATCACGTCCTGCACCGAATGGCCGGCGCCGTTGCCGAGATTGTAGGTGACGCTGCCCTCGTCCAGCCGCCCCAGTGCCAGCAGATGCGCCGCGCCAAGGTCGGAGACGTGCACGTAGTCGCGGATCGCCGTGCCATCCGGGGTCGGGTAATCAGTGCCGAACACGACGAGTTTCGGCGCCCGGCCAAGCGCCGCATCGATGGTGAGCGGGATCAGGTGTGTCTCCGGGTCGTGGTCCTCCCCGAGCACGCCCTCCTCATCTGCGCCGGCGGCGTTGAAGTAGCGCAGGCAGGCGCTGCGCAGCCCATGGATCTGGCCCGCCCAGTATAGCGCGCGCTCCATCATCAGCTTGCTCTCGCCATAGGGCGAGCCTGGATTGATCCGCGTAGACTCAGTGATTGGCATCTCGTCGGGGTGGCCGAACAGATTGGCGGTCGAAGACAGCACGAATTTCTTCACGTCATGGCGCAGGCAGGCTTCGATCAGCCGGAACCCGGCGCCGCCATTGTCGGAGAAGTAGCGCATCGGCTCGCGCATGCTCTCGCCGACGAGCGAGAGGGCGGCGAAATGCAGCACGCCGTCCCAGCGCCCCTCCGCCAGCACGCTATCGGCCTCGGTGATGTCCGCCTCGACGAAGCGGACGCCCTCCATGACCGCTTCCCGATGGCCCTGGCGCAAATTGTCGAGCACCACGACTTCCGCGCCCGCCCGGACGAGCAGCTTCACGCAATGGCTGCCGACATATCCGGCGCCGCCGGTCACCAAATAGCGGCCTTGAACTTGAATCAAATTGCCTCCTCCTCCCTCCCGATCGCCGGAGCGGGTTCCCACGCTATGTGACCACGTCGCGAACTGCTCTAGGCTGGCCGGGCTCCCGTAACACGCACCCCGGCGCCCCGGAAACCCTTGCGATGAGAAGATTGCTCGTGCTGGTCCTGACCTCCGCCGCCTGACGTTTTATGCCAGCAAAGCATTAATGAACGACGAATGTTCGTTGGGGTCGCGCGCCTGATTGAAGGAACTTGCTACCTGCTAAGCCAAACTTACCCCCAAGCTCGGAGGAACAGGGTTGCCGGGCGGATTGCAGCGATCGGTTGGGTCGCGATCAGTCTCGTCGCGATCTCCGCGGGGCCAGGGCGAGCGCAAGAGGCGCCGCGCATCGTGGGCGGGCCCGGGGTGGGCTGCATCGCCGGCGCCGTCGAGCTTCCGGCCGAAGGGCAAGGCTACGAGACGATCCGGGCCAGCCGAAGCACGTTTTGGGGGTACCCGGCGACGATCGCCGCGCTGCAGGAACTGGGCGTGCGCGCCTGGGCGGCCGGGCTGCCGACGCTGTACATGAACGACATCTCGCTCCCCCATGGCGGCCCCATGCCGGGCATCCACGCCAGCCACATGCTGGGGCTGGACGCGGACGTTTGGCTCGACGTGCGGCCAAAGCCGCCGCTCAGCGCCGCCGAGCGCGATGCGATCGAGGTGCAGCCGCTCGTCACGCCGGACGGCCGAGGCGTGGACGAGACGCTCTGGAGCCCGTTGCACATCACGCTGTTGCACCTCGCGACGGAATTGCCCGGCGTGGACCGGATCCTGGTCAACGCCGCGATCAAGCGGCAGCTCTGTCTCAACGTGACGGGCGATCGGTCCTGGCTGCACCTGATCCGGCCCTGGTATGACCACACGGCGCATATGCACATCCATTTCCGCTGCCCGCCCGGTCAACCGGAGTGCCATGACATGGCGCCGCCACCGGCGGGAGACGGGTGCGACGCCACGCTCGACTGGTGGTTCGCCCAGCTCGACAGGCCGGCGCCGCCGGCCGCGCCATCCCGGCCGGTCAAGCTGCCTGCCGCCTGCGCGGCGATCCTGGCCGGGAAACCCGGGTAAATTGAACCCTCGGGTCGCGAGCGTCGCAGCCGCCGGGTTCTGCACCTTCATCAACCTCTACTCGCCGCAGGCCCTGCTCCCGACCCTGGCGGGCGCGTTCTCGGCGAGTTTGGCGCAGGCCGGGCTGACGATCACCGCATCGCTCATCGCCGTGGCCATAGTGGCGCCGTTTGTCGGTGCGATCTCGGACGCGTTCGGGCGGCGTCGGCTGGTCGTGGGCGCGAGCCTGCTCCTCGTCGTGCCCACCGCGCTCGCCGCCGTCACGCCGAGCCTCGACCTGCTGATCCTCTGCCGGTTCGCGCAAGGGCTGCTGCTGCCGTTCATCTTTGCGGTCACCGTGGCCTACATCGCCGACGAGTGCCCTGGGGCGGAAGGCGTGCGTATGACCGCCGTCTACACGACTGGCACAATTATCGGCGGGTTCTCCGGGCGCTTCATCACCGGCTGGACCGCGCAGTTCCTCGGCTGGCGCGCGGGCTTCGCGGTGCTGGCCGCGCTCACGCTGGCCGCGGCGGCCGTGATGCTGCTTCTTATGCCGCCGGAGCGGCGGTTCCGGCCAGTATCGGGCTGGCGGGGGACGCTCGCCGGGTTCGTCAGCCAGTTCGAGAATAAGCAGGTGCTGGCCACCTGCGGCATCGGCTTTGCCGTACTGTTCTCGAACATCGCGGCGTTCACCTACGCCAACTTCCTGCTCGCCGCGCCGCCTTATGGCCTAGGTCCCGCCGAGCTCGGATCGATCTTCGTGGTCTACCTGCTCGCCGTGGTCACCGCGCCGATCACGGCCCGGCTCATCATCGGGGTCGGGCGGCGGCGCACCGCGGCGATCGCGGGAGCGGTGGCCGCATCGGGAATGCTGCTGACGCTGGTGCCCTCCCTGCCCCTGATCATCCTCGGCCTGGCGCTGCTGGTGACGGCGATCTTCACCGAACAGACGCTCTCGATCGGCTACGTTGCCGTGGTCGGCGAGCGGGCGCGATCGACCGCCGTGGGCCTCTACGTGACCAGCTACTATATTGGTGGCAGCCTGGGTGGTATCGCACCGGGGGGAATTTGGTCGCGCGTGGGCTGGCCCGGCTGTGTCGGCTTGATCGTGCTCGTCCAAGCCGCGGCGGTGACGCTGGCCTGGCTGGTCTGGCCACGAAGCACAGCTTTACGTTAGACGGGTTCAGCCCAATTTGTTGCAGTGCACTGGATCGCAGGGGATCGGCAGATGAATGTGACGTTGAAGCCGGAATTCGAGAAGTTCGCCATTGGTCAGCCGGTCTCGCGCAAGGAAGACCCGGTGCTGCTGCGTGGCGAGGGAAGCTATAGCGACGATTTGAACCTGCCGGGGCAGTTTCATGCCGTGTTCGTGCGCAGCCGGTATGCGCATGGCGTGCTGCGCGGCATCGATGCGGCCGAGGCGAAGACCATGCCGGGCGTGCACGCGGTGCTGACCGCGGCCGAGCTGGAGTCAGCGGGGATCAAGCCGATGCAGGCCGCCTCGGGCAAGAACCGGGATGGCTCGCCGACCCCACGGCCGCGGCAAATGGCCTTGGCGCAGGGCAAGGTCCGCTATGTCGGTGACCCGGTGGCCTGCGTCGTCGCCGAGACGGCCAAGCAGGCGCGAGACGCGGCGGAGACCGTGATCCTCGACATCGACCCGCTGCCGTCTGTAACGACAGCGCGCGAGGCGGCCGCCCCGGACGCGCCGGGCCTGCATGACGAGGCGCCCGGCAACGTGCTGATGACTTTCCATCACGGCAAGGCCGAGGCCGTCGCCGCCGCCTTCGCCAAGGCGGCCCATGTCACGAAGCTATCGATCCGCAACAGCCGGATCGTGGTGGCGGCAATGGAGCCAAGGTCGGCCATCGGCGCCTATGATGCGGGAAGCGAGCGCTATACGCTGCGGCTGGGGTGCCAAGGCGTGTGGGGCATGAAGCACGGGTTGAAGGACGTGCTCGGCGTCGAGTCCGACAAGGTGCATGTGCTGACCGGCAACGTCGGCGGCTCTTTCGGGATGAAGGCGTCCGTATATCCGGAATACCCGTGCCTCCTGCTGGCGGCGCGCCAGTTGGGCCGGCCAGTGAAGTGGACCGATGAGCGGTCCGAGAGCTTCCTCTCCGACAGCCACGGGCGGGACCACGAGACGGATGCCGAGTTGGCGCTCGACGTGGACGGCAAGTTCCTGGCGATCCGCGCCCACGTCTACGGCAACATGGGTGCGTATCTGAGCAACGCGACGACCATCCCGCCGACCAGCAATGCAGTAAAGAACATGGTGAGCGTGTATGCGACGCCGCTGATGGAGGTGAACTCGGTCTGCGTGTTCACCAACACGACGCCGGTCGGACCGTATCGCGGCGCCGGGCGGCCGGAGGGCAACTACTACATGGAGCGGCTGATCGACACGGCGGCGGCCGAGATGGGGATCGACCGGGTCGAGCTGCGCCGGCGCAACCACATCCAGCCGGAGCAGATGCCGTATTCGGCGCCGTCCGGCATGGCCTATGACAGCGGCGACTTCCCTGCCCTGCTCGACCGGGCGCTGGCCTTGGCGGATTGGGACGGGTTCAACGCCCGCAAGATCGAGAGCCGCCAGCGCGGCAAACTGCGCGGGCGCGGGATCGGCCAGTATCTCGAGGTGACCGCGCCCCCGGCGCCGGAGATGGGCGGCATCCGCTTCGAGGCGGACGGGACGGTGACGATCATAACCGGGACGCTGGATTACGGCCAGGGCCATGCAACGCCGTTCGCGCAAGTGCTGTGCGACCGGCTGGGCATACCGTTCGACAAGGTGCGGTTGCTGCAGGGCGACAGCGACCAGCTCATCGCCGGCGGCGGCACCGGCGGCTCGAAGAGCATGATGGCGAGCGGGACGGCGATCGTGAAGGCGAGCGAGATCTGCATCGAGCAAGGCAAGCAGCTTGCCGCCTATATGCTCGAGGCGTCCGAGGCCGATATCGAGTTCGAGCGCGGCCGGTTCAGCATCGCCGGCACCGATCGCGGGATCGGCATTATGGAACTCGCGCAGCAACTGCGGGAGGGGCTGCAGGTACCCGATGAAGTCCCGTCGACGCTTGACGTGCAGACGACGGACGAGTTCAGCGCCTCGGCCTTCCCGAATGGCTGCCACGTCGCCGAGGTGGAGGTGGACGAGGAGACCGGCGAGGTCGAGGTGGTGCGTTACAACATGGTCAACGATTTCGGGGTGATCATCAACCCGCTGCTGGTCGAGGGACAGGCGCATGGCGGCGTGGTCCAAGGGATCGGGCAGGCGCTGATGGAGGCGATGGCCTATGACGAGGACGGCCAGTTGATGACCGGCTCGTTCATGGACTACGCGATGCCGCACGCGGTGAACGCGCCTTCGTTCACTATGCAGAGCCACCCGGTCCCGGCGAAGACCAACGTGCTGGGTGCAAAGGGCTGCGGCGAGGCGGGTTGCGCCGGGGCGTTGCCGGCGGTGATGAACGCGCTGACGGACGCGCTGCGCCAAGTCGGCGTGACGCATATCGACATGCCGGCCACTTCGCAGCGGATCTGGGAGGCGATGCAGGAAGCGATGGCGACGGCTTAAGTCCAGCGGCATCGCGAGACGCGAGGAGGCGTGGCGACCCAGGGCGGCACGGGCTGACGCGAGTTAGAGGATGTCGTCGTATGGGTCCCGCCAACTCGGGTTCGTCGCTTCTACGAGCGCCAGCTTCCGGGCTCTTGAGCCGCCCTTGAGCTGCTTCTCACGGGTAATTGCGGCGGTCATGTCGGCGTGTAGCTCGAAATACACGAGGAGCTTGCACCGGTAGCGCGATGTGAAGCCCGCAATGATTCCATTCCGGTGCTCGTACGCGCGCCACACCAGATCCGAAGTGACCCCAACATACAGGGTGCCATTCCGGCGATTTGCCATGATGTAAGTCGTGGGTTGCAGCACCCTACCCCCTGGCTCCAAACAAGCGATCTGTCGTAAGAATACCCATGGACACGAACGCCGTCCTCGACCGGGTCGAGGCAACCCTGGATGCGGCACGGGAGCGCTGGTTCAGCCTTCTCCGCATCCCCAGCATCTCCGCCCAGCCCGCCCATGCCGCCGATTGCCATGCGGCGGCGGAATGGGTGCGCGACCAGCTCGGGGGCATGGGCTTTACCGCCGGGCTTCACGCGACGGCGGGGCATCCGGTGGTGCTCGCCCATCATCCGGGACCGGGCGGCCACGCGCCGCACCTTCTGTTTTACGGCCATTACGACGTCCAGCCGGTCGAGCCGCTCGAGCTTTGGACCAGCCCGCCATTCGAGCCGACCGTCGTCGATGGGCCGCACGGCAAGCGCGTCTACGCGCGGGGCGCGGTGGACGATAAGGGACAGGTCATGCTCTGGCTGGAGGCGCTGCGGGCCTGGCACGCGGTCACCGGGTCGATCCCGGTGCAGGTGACGGTGCTGGTGGAGGGCGAGGAGGAAATCGGCAGCCCCAACCTCGAAGCCTTCATCACGGCCAGCAAAACGAAGCTGAAGGCAGACGCGGCAGTCATCAGCGACACCGGGATGTGGGACGTGGCCACGCCCGCGCTGACCACGCGGCTGCGCGGCATGGTCTATACCCAGGTCATGCTACGCGCGGCCGAGCGGGATCTGCACTCCGGAATGTTCGGCGGCTCGGCGCTCAATCCGATCAATGCGCTCACCTACATTCTGGGCGGGTTGCATGACGAGAACGGGCGGGTTCAGCTCGCCGGGTTCTATGACGGCGTCGCCGAGGTGCCGGAGGCGCAGCTCAAGCAATGGGATCAGCTCGGCTTTAACGAACGGGAGTTCCTCGGCGGGATCGGGCTGGCGCACCCCGTGGGCGAGCGGGACCGCAAGCCGCTCGAGCGGCTTTGGGCGCGGCCCACGGCGGACATCAACGGGATCTGGGGCGGATATCAGGGGCCGGGCAGCAAGACGGTGATCGCTGCCGAGGCCGGCGCCAAGGTGTCGTTCCGCCTCGTGCCCGGCCAGGACCCGGCCGCCATCGCGGCGGCGTTCCGGCGCTTCGTCAACGAGCGCTGCCCGCCGGATGCGCGGGCCGAAACCGAGGTGTTCAGCGCCTCGCCGGGCATCGAGGTGGCGCAGGACGGTCCGTTCATCCAGGCGGCGCAAGCGGCGCTGGCGGACGAATACGGCCGGCCGGCCGTGCTGATCGGCAGCGGCGGCAGCATCCCGGTGGTCGAGAGCATGCGCCGCGTGCTGGGGCTCGACAGCGTGCTGATGGGGTTCGGGCTCGATGACGACCAGGTGCACAGCCCGAACGAGAAGTTCGAGTGGGCGTGCTTCCGGCACGGCATCCGCAGCCATGTCCGGCTGCTGGGGCAGCTCGCCGGCTAGACCGCTATCGCCCTGACTGTGTCAGGCCGGCGGTCTAGCTTTTCCTTGATAACGAGCAACTTTGTCGCATGACTGGCATCGCTGCGCGATTCCAGTCATGGCGACGTTGCTCTAGCGCAGGCGGGCGACCCAATCCGCAACTGCGTCCCCGCTGCTGATGTTGGGCTGCACCAGCCCGTCAATCATGAAGGTCGGCGAGACGTGGATCCCGTTCTGGCGGGCATAGCGGCAGTGCCACTTGATCTCGCGGTCGAGATCCGGGATCGCGAAGGCCTCGGCCAGTTTCAGGCCGCTATAGCCTTCGATCCGGGCGATGATGTCATTGGGCGTGGCGTCGATGTTGGCGCCGCGGCAATGCCGCTCGAACTCGAACTCCTCCCGATGCGCGCCCACGGCCGCCATGACCGCCTTGGCCGCTTCCTTGCCGCACGGGAGCGTCGAGGCCGCAAGGATGCAGCGCACGATCACGCCCGAGTACATGTGCCACGGCTGCGACTGCAGACGGATCTTGATGGTGACATGGTCCGCACCCGCCTCAGCGAGCAAGTCGTCGAGCTTGCCGAACGCCTTCACCGAATACGGGCAGGTCGGCTCTTGGAACACCTCGAACACCCGAGGCCCGTGGCCCCAGACGAGAGGATCGGCGCGCCAAGTGGTTTGTGTCATGTGGTCTTTCCTGTTCGCGAGGTTTCAGCGCCGCAGCACCAGGCGCGCGAACCTGCCGCTCGGGACAACGCCGAACCAGATTGCCGCAAGCCCCGCGAACCAAAAGGGCGCGAAGTGGACTGGGCCGGCCGGATTGCCGAACGCGATCACGACCAGGAATAGGCGCCGTATGGCTTTCCGCCCTCCTCAGAAGGTGACGTGCGATTTGAAACCGAGGATTGCGGCGTCGCGGATGTTGGATTGCGCGTTCGGTCGGAAAACGTATTGGAATTCCGGCTGGAAATCCACCGCCCGGTAGACGTGGATGTCGTAATTCGCCTCGAGGACCATTTCGTGGGTCTGGATGCCGGTCGCGCCATTGCTGAACGGCAGCCCGAATTCCTGTTCCAGCGCCTCGACCTTGCCGAGTTGGCCGCTGACCGTGTTGTACAAGAGGAGCAGGCCCACGCCGTCATCCGGCCGCGCCGCCCAAAATCCCTTATCGACCAACCCGGCAAAGTATTGCTCGGCATATGAAGAATTCTGCGGGTCGTTGTGGATGAAGCCGGCCAGCGCAATGAGGCCGGCTGTGGCGCTTTGGCCATGCCGCAGCAACATCTGGTCGGCGAGTGCCCAAAACTGCGTGTTGCCGCGATGCGTGTAGCTGGTGACGGCCGGCAGGCCTTGGGGCGAGCCCGAGGTGGCGAAATTGCCGAAGCGCGAGGTGTCAACGCCGAAGCCGGCCTTATAGTGGCCTGGCAAGCCGCCGAAGGCCGGTTCCCAGCCGAGTTCGACGGGAAGGTAGACGCCGCTATCCTGCGAGGTGTCGAATTTGAAGCCGGTCCGGTCGTTGACGTCGCTGTACAGGCCGCGGTTCACCTCGTAGACGCCGCCTTCGACGTAGACGCTCGGCTGCGGGCGCACACGGACCCGGCCAGCCCATACGGCCTCGGGATAGGCGCTATGGCCGATGTCGCCGCCGGGCAGCGCCTTCGGATCACCACACAGGCCGTTGTTCATGAAGCTGCAGTAGAGCGGCGAGTTGGCGAAATCGTTCTCGACGTTTATCCGCCCGGCGGCGATGTCGAGCACGCCGCCATACAGCTTCTCCTGCGCGTAGGCCGAGACCAGGTGCACCACGACGTTGCCGCCAGAGCCGTAGATCTCCTGCACCGGCAGCAGATTATCGCCGAACAGCGCGCTGTCGCTGCTGCCGGAGCGGTTGACCATGATGACGTGGGTGGAGAAGCCGGTGAGCCCGGCCAGCTTCTGCCAGTCGATGTCGTTCTGGAAGCCGAGCTGGTTGGCAAAGGTCGCGCCCTGCTTGATGCCGCCGCTGACATTGCCGGCGAACTCGGAAATCAGGTCGAGGGTGGTGTCGATGCCGAGATCGCCGAGGCTGGTCCGCACGCCGCCCCAGTCGCCGAAGAGGTGTTCTACTGGCGGCGCGGGGGATGGCGCGGCGGCCGGGTTGTTCACCTCGGTGGTCGGGCCGATGCCGACGCCGCTGTTGATGTTTTGCGCCTGCGCCTCGCCCACTAAGAGGCAGGCCAGGGCGAGGCAGGCGGGGGCGAGGTAGGCGGGGGCGAGGTAGGCGGGGCGGATCACCGCGCGGCCCCCAGCGCCGCCGGGTGATCGCCGGCTTCGAGCTCGGCCTCGATCTCCTCGAGGCTGCGGCCCTTGGTCTCTGGGACCAGCCTGGCGGTGAAGACGAACCCGAAGACGGTCAGCACGGCGTAGATCAGGAAGGTGCCGACCGAGCCGAACAGGTTGATGAGGTCGAGGAAGGTCAGCGTGACCAGGAGGTTGAAACTCCAGTTCGCGATCGAGGCGAGCCCCATGGCCTGGCCGCGCACGCCGAGCGGGAAGATCTCCGCGATCAGCAGCCAGAACACCGGCCCCAGACCGACGGCGAAGAAGGCGACGTAGGCGGCAAGCGAGATGATGGTGAGCCAAGCCAGCGACGACGCGCCGAAGGCAAAGCCGGCGGCGAGCGTGCCCAGCGTCAACGCCATGCCGCCAAGGCTCCACAGCAGCAGTACGCGGCGGCCGGCACGGTCGATCAGCCACATGGAGACGAGGGTGAACAGCACGTTGACGACGCCGACGCCGGCAGTGGCCAGGATGGCGACGGAGGCGCCGGACAGCCCGGCGGATTGGAAGATCTGCGGCGCGAAGTAGATCACGGTATTGATCCCAGTGATCTGCTGGAAGATCGCCAGCCCGATACCGACGATCAGCGGGCGGCGCAGCGAGGGAACGAGCAGGGCGGACCAGTGGACGAGCTTGCCGCCCTCGCGGCTGAGGTCGGTGCGGAGCTGCTGCATTTCGCCGCTGACATCGGCGCCGGGTCCGCGGAGGCGCTCCAAGGTCACCTCGGCGGCATCGGCGCGGCCACGGCCGGCGAGCCAGCGCGGGCTTTCCGGCAAAACGAGCATGCCGGCGGCCAGGATCAGGCCGGGGACGGCGCCGAGGCCGAGCATCCAGCGCCAGCCCTCGCCGCCATGCGACAGGGCGTAGCCGACCAGATAGGAGACGAGGATACCGATGGTGATGAAGAGCTGGTTGAGCGAGGTGACGGCGCCGCGCGACCCGGCGGGGGAGATTTCGGCCAGGTAGAGCGGGGTCAGCATCGAGGCGATGCCGATGGCGACGCCGACCAGCAGGCGGCCGAATAGCAGCATCCAGAGGTCGACCGCCAAGGCGGAGATCACGGCGGCGGCGATGAACAGGATGGCCGTGGCGAAGATCACCCAGCGGCGGCCGAAGCGGTCCGAGACGCCGCCGGCACCGATGGCCCCGAGCATCGCGCCCCCGAGCGCCACGGCGGCGACCACGCCCTGCGCAGTGCTAGACAGGTGGAATACGTCGCGGATGAAGAGCAGCGCGCCCGAGATCACCCCGGTGTCGTAGCCGAATAGGAGACCCCCAAGGGCCCCGACGGTCGCGATGAGCGCGAATGGCATTGCTCTCTCCCGATATACTTTGGGCTATTTGGGACCAGTGTCGCTGGCCTTGCAACTTTGCGGAACGGTTACGAGCAGGTTGACTTTGCGCCCCCTCGCCCGTATCTGCGGCGCCTGGCTATAACGTCGCTCCGCGTGCCCGCGCAGCGGCGCCTTCCTGTTTGAGGATGTCCCAACAATGTTCGACACCCTGTCGGGCAAGCTTTCCGGCGTTTTCGACCGTCTCCGCGCCCGGGGACGGCTGAGCGAGGCGGAGATCGCCGACGCGCTGCGCGAGGTGCGTCTGGCGATGCTCGAGGCCGACGTGGCCTTGCCGGTGGTGCGCGACTTCATCGCCGGGGTGCGCGAGCGGGCGTTGGGCGCCGAGGTGCTGGACAGCGTCAGCCCCGGCCAGATGGTCATCAAGATCGTCAACGATGTGCTGATCGACGCGCTCGGCGGCGCCGGGGCGGTACCGCTGAATTTGAACGCGGCGGCACCGATCCCGGTGCTGATGGTGGGCCTGCAGGGTTCTGGCAAGACGACCACTTCGGGCAAGCTCGCCCTGCGCTTGACCCGGCGGGACAAGCGACGGGTCCTTCTGGCCAGCCTCGATACGCAACGGCCGGCCGCGCAACTCCAGTTGCAGCAGCTCGCGGAACAGGCGGGGGTGGCGGCGCTGCCGATCGTGGCCGGGCAGACGCCGGTGGAGATCGCGCGCCGGGCCATGGAGACCGGGCGGCGCGAGGTTTTCGACGTCGTCATCCTCGACACCGCCGGGCGGCTCTCGATCGACCAGGCGCTGATGGACGAGGTGAAGGCGATCCGCGCCGCCACCAACCCGGCCGAAACGCTGCTCGTCGTCGACGCGATGACCGGGCAGGACGCTGTCAATACGGCGCGGGCGTTCAACGAGGCGGTGGGCGTCACCGGCATCGTGATGACGCGGATGGACGGCGATGCGCGCGGTGGCGCGGCGCTGTCGATGCGGCAGATCACCGGGGCGCCGATCAAGCTGACCGGGTCGGGCGAGAAGCTCGATGCGCTGGAGGAATTTCATCCGGAGCGCGTGGCCGGGCGCATTCTCGGCATGGGCGACGTGGTCGGGCTGGTCGAGAAGGCCAGCGAGACCATCGAGCAGGAGGATGCGGAGCGGCTGGCGCGGCGGATGGCGCGCGGCCAGTTCGACCTCGAGGATTATGCCAGCCAGCTCAAGCAGATCACCAAAATGGGGAGCCTGTCGGGGATCCTGGGGATGCTCCCTGGGGTGGGCAAGCTGAAGTCGCAGATGGAGGACGCAAAGCTCGACACGACAGTGTTGAAGCGGCAGGCGGCGATCATCTCGTCGATGACGAAGAAGGAGCGCAAGACGCCGGACGTGATCAAGGCGAGCCGCAAGAAGCGGATTGCGGCCGGGTCGGGGACGACGGTGCAGGAGATCAATCGGCTGCTCAAGCAGTTCGACGACATGTCGACGATGATGAAGCGGATGAACAAGCTGGGGCAGAAGGGCCTCATGCGGCAGGGAATGGGCGCGCTGATGCCGAAGCACATGCAGCAGCGGCGCCCTTATTAGCGAGACAAAGGAAGCAAGCATGGGTTTGAAGATCAGGCTTTCCCGGGCGGGCGCGAAGAAGCGGCCGTACTATCACATCGTGGTGGCCGACAGCCGCAGCCCGCGGGATGGGCGGTTCCTCGAGAAGGTTGGGAGCTACAATCCGATGCTGCCGGCCGAGCACGCCGACCGGGTGCGGCTGCAAGCCGAACGCATCCAGCATTGGATGGATGAGGGCGCACTGCCGACCGACCGGGTGGCGCGGTTCCTTGGGCATGCCGGGCTGGCGCCGATGCCGGAATACCGCGAGCAGCCGGTCCAGTCCGCGCCGAAGAAGAAGGCCCAGGAGCGGGCGAAGGCCGCAGCGGGCTAAATTGGCCGGCAAGCGTATCCTGATGGGCGTGATCGGGCGGCCGCACGGGGTGCGGGGGCTGGTGCACGTCCATAGTTACGCGGATGGCGACCTGGCGCGGTATCGGCCACTGCGGGACGAGGCCGGGCGGGAGTGGACGCTGGCCTGGCGCAGTGAGGGAGTGGCCGAACTGCGCGACGCTTCGGGGCGTCCTCTGACGGATCGGACGGCGGCGGAGAAGCTGACCAACGTGAAGTTGTACGTGGAGCGGGCGCTTCTGCCTGCGCCGGAGCAGGAGGACGATTTTTATCTGTCGGACCTCGTGGGGCTCGAGGCGGTAACGCCGGACGGCGCTGCGCTTGGGCGGGTCGTCTGGGTGCACGATTACGGGGCGGGCGCCAGTTTGGAGATCGCCGGGAATGGCCCGGCGCGGCTGGTGCCGTTCACGCGGGCTTGCGTGCCCGAAGTGGCGGTTGCGACGGGTAAGTTGACCGTCGTTCCCCCGATCGAAATCGACCTCCCTCTTCCTCCGGGAGAGGATCGGGGTGAGGGTGCCAGCGGCGGAAAGGCCCTCACCCAACCCTCTCCCGGAGGGAAAGGGCTTGAGGACGGAGCTTCCGCATGAGCTGGCACGCTACTGTTTTTACGCTTTTTCCCACCATGTTCCCTGGGCCGCTTGGCCAATCCCTGGCGGGACGGGCGCTCGAGGCGGGGCGCTGGGAGCTGGATTTGCGCGACATCCGCGCCGCAGCCACGGACCGGCACCGGACCGTGGATGACACCCCGTTTGGCGGCGGCGCCGGCATGGTCATGCGACCGGACGTGCTGGACGCCGCCATCGGCGCCGATGACGATCGGCCGCTCCTATATCTCTCGCCGCGCGGCAGCCGGCTCGACCAGGCGCGGGTGCGCGCGCTGGCTGCCGGGCCGGGCGTACGGCTGATCTGCGGGCGCTATGAGGGCGTGGATCAGCGCGTGCTCGATGTCCGCCGGGTCGAGGAGGTTAGCGTCGGCGACTATGTGCTCTCCGGAGGCGAGTTGCCGGCTTTGGTGCTGCTCGATGCCTGCGTGCGGCTGCTGCCGGGCGTGATGGGTGCCGGCGCCAGCGCCGAAGAGGAAAGCTTCAGCGCCGGGCTGCTCGAGTATCCGCACTACACTCGCCCGGTCGTGTGGCGCGGCCTCGCGGTGCCCGATGTGCTGCTCTCCGGCCATCACGCCGCCATCGCCGCCTGGCGGCACGCACAAGCCGAACAGATCACCCGAATCCGCAGGCCGGACCTCTGGTCGCAACGCATGGACAGCACGGCGGCGACGCCGTAACAGAAAAAGAGCAAAGGACAGACGCTATGAATATCCTGCAGAAATTCGAGGCCGAGCAGATCGCCCGCCTTACCGAGGCCCGCGCGGTGCCCGCCTTCCAGCCCGGCGACACGCTGCGCGTGATGGTCAAGGTCGTCGAGGGCGAGCGGACTCGGGTGCAGGCCTATGAGGGCGTGTGCATCGCCCGGTCCAACAAGGGGCTCGGCAGCAACTTCACGGTGCGCAAGATCAGCTACGGCGAGGGTGTCGAGCGCGTGTTCCCGCTCTATGCGCCGACGATCGCCGAGATCGCGGTGGTGCGCCGCGGCGACGTGCGCCGGGCCAAGCTGTATTACCTGCGCGGCCGCAGCGGCAAGTCCGCCCGGATTGCCGAGCGCGCCCGCGATGTTACGGAAACCGCGAAAGCCGCGGTCAAATAAGAGGCAAAAACAATGGCGAAAACCCTGTTCGATAAGTTGTGGGATAGTCACGTCGTCGATCGGCTGGAGGATGGCACTTGCGTCCTCTATATCGACCGTCACCTCGTGCACGAGGTGACCAGCCCGCAGGCTTTCGAAGGGCTTCGACTCGCCGGCCGCAAGGTGCGCCGGCCAGATGCGACCATCGCCGTCGCCGACCACAACGTGCCCACCTCCGACCGCCGCGCCGGCATCAAGGAGGAGGAGAGCCGCATCCAGGTGGAAACGCTGGAGCGCAACGTGGCGGAATTCGGCGTGCCGTATTTTCCGGTGCTCGATGCGCGACAGGGAATCGTGCACATTATCGGTCCGGAACAGGGCATTTCGCTGCCTGGCATGACCATCGTCTGCGGCGATAGCCACACCAGCACGCATGGCGCGATGGGCGCCTTGGCCTTCGGCATCGGGACCTCCGAGGTCGAGCATGTGCTGGCGACGCAGACGCTGCTGATGAAGCCGGCCAAGAACATGCTGGTGCAGGTGGATGGCACGCCCGGCGCCGGGGTGACCGCGAAGGACGTCGTGCTCGCGATCATCGGCAAGATCGGCACGGCCGGCGGCACCGGGCACGTGATCGAGTATGCCGGCGAGGCGATCCGGGCGCTCGACATGGCCGGCCGCATGACGGTCTGCAACATGAGCATCGAGGCCGGCGCCCGGGCCGGGCTGATCGCGCCGGACGAGACCACGTTTGCCTATGTGAAGGGCCGCCCCTACTCGCCGCAGGGCGAGGCGTTCGATCGCGCGGTGGCATATTGGCGCACCCTGCCCACCGATCCCGGCGCGCATTACGACACGGTCGTGCAGCTCGATGCCGCCGAGATCGCCCCGATGGTGAGCTGGGGCACCAACCCCGAGGCCGTGCTGCCGATCGGCGCCAGCGTGCCCGACCCGGAGCAGGTCGAGGACGAAGGGGCGCGGGCGCAAATGCTGCGCATGCTCGACTACATGGCGCTGCAGCCCGGCCAGAAGCTGACTGACGTGGCGGTCGACATGGTGTTCATCGGCAGTTGCACCAACGGCCGGATCGAGGACATTCGCGCCGCCGCACAGGTCGCCACCGGCCGGCATGTGGCCGCCGGCGTGCGCGCCATGGTCGTCCCAGGCAGCGGCATCGTGAAGCTGCAAGCCGAGCAGGAGGGCCTCGACCGCATCCTGCAGGACGCCGGATTCGAATGGCGCGAGGCCGGCTGCAGCATGTGCCTCGGCATGAACCCCGACAGGCTCAAGCCTGGCCAGCGCTGCGCCAGCACCAGCAACCGCAACTTCGAGGGGCGCCAGGGACCCGGCGGGCGCACCCACCTGCTTTCCCCCGCCATGGCGGCTGCCGCCGCCATCACCGGCCACCTCACCGACGTACGGGAGCTCGCCTGATGGACGCTTTCACCACGCTGACCGCGATTGCGGCGCCGCTGCCGCTCGCCAATGTGGACACCGACAAGGTCATCCCCGCGCGGTTCCTCAAGACGATCAAACGCACTGGCCTCGGCGTTAACTTATTCTACACGCTGCGCTACGATACTCAGGGCGCCGAACGGCCGGATTTCGTCCTGAACACGGAGCCGTATCGGCACGCCGAAATCCTCATCGCGCATGAGAATTTTGGCTGCGGCTCCTCGCGCGAGCACGCGCCCTGGGCGCTGCTGGATTTCGGCATACGCTGCGTCGTGGCCCCCAGCTTCGCCGACATCTTCTACAATAATTGCTTCAAGAACGGGATCCTGCCGATCCAACTGCCGCGCGCCGTCTGCGACCAGCTCATGGAGGACGCAAAGATGGGTGGAAACGCGCGGATCACGATCGATCTGCCGCGGCAAGTGGTGATCCGGCCGAGCGGGGAGGAAATCCCGTTCCGCATCGATCCGTTCCGGAAGCATTTGTTGCTGAACGGACTCGATGATATTGGTCAGACCATGCAGCGCACGCCGAAGATCGACGCTTACGAGGCCGAGCGGGCCCAGGCGCAGTCCTGGCTGCCAGGCTTGGCGGTGTGATGCTGGCCAATAAGCGGCTGCTCGTTCTGCCTGGCGACGGGGTCGGGCCGGAGGTGATGCGCGAGGTCCGCCGGGTCATCGACTGGATGGATCGCCGCCGGCAGGTGACGTTTGCGCTGACCGAGGACTACGTCGGCGGGGCGGCGCTCGACCATTCCGGCGTGCCGATCACCGAGGAGACGATGGAGACGGCCAAGGCGGCAGACGCCATCCTGTTCGGCGCGGTCGGTGGTCCGCGCTGGGACAAGCTCGGCTTCGACAAGCGGCCGGAGATCGCCATTCTGCGGCTGCGCAAGGAGCTCGGCCTGTTCGCCAATTTGCGCCCGGCAACCGTGCTGGAGCCGCTAGTGGACGCGAGCACGCTGAAGCCGGACGTGGTGCGCGGGCTCGACATCATGATCGTGCGCGAAAGCACCGGCGGCATCTATTTCGGCGAGCCGCGCGGGGTCGAAATGCTGTCCGACGGGCAGCAGCGCGGGATCGACACCGAGGTCTACACCACCAATGAGATCGAGCGGGTGGCCCGCGTCGCGTTCGACCTGGCGCGCAAGCGGCAGAACCGGGTGACCTCGGTCGAGAAGGCCAACGTGATGGCCTCCGGCCTGATGTGGCGCCAGATCGTGACCGCGCTGCATCAGCGCGAGTATCCGGATGTCGGCTTGTCGCACATGTATGCCGATAATTGCGCGATGCAGTTGGTGCGCAATCCGCGGCAGTTCGACGTGATCGTCACCAGCAATTTGTTCGGCGACCTGCTCTCGGACCTGGCGAGCATGCTGACCGGCAGCCTGGGCATGCTGCCCTCGGCCACGCTCGGCGCACCCGACGAATCGGGCCGGCGGCACGCGCTGTACGAGCCGATCCACGGCAGCGCGCCGGATATCGCCGGCAAGGGGATCGCCAACCCGATGGCGCAGATCCTCAGCTTCGCCATGCTGCTGCGCTACTCCTTCGACATGGAGGAGGACGCGCAACTGATCGAGCGGGCCTGCACCAACGTGCTGGCGAGCGGACTGCGGACGGTGGACGTGATGGCGCCAGGTTCTGCACGGGTCGGCACTTCGGTGATGGGTGAGAGCGTGGTGCGGGAGCTGGACAAGCTCGCGGCTTGACGACGATCTACATCGACGCCGACGCCTGCCCGGTGCGGGACGAGGTGTTCCGGGTCGCGACGCGGCTGAACATCCCGACCATGGTGGTCTCGAACGGCTCGCGACCGATCCGACCGCCGGGTCTGCCGAATGTGCAGATGGTGGTGGTCGGGGATAAGGCGGACGAGGCCGATGACTGGATCGCTGAGCGGATCGGACCCGGCGACGTCTGCGTCACCGCCGACATTCCCCTCGCCCATCGCTGCCTCGGCCGCGGCGCGCTGGCGTTGTCGCATGCGGGACATGTCTGGACCGGCGACAATATCGGCAGCGCGCTGGCCGGGCGCGAGGTGGCGCGGCATTTGCGGGAGATCGGCGCCGGCGGCAGCGGGCAGCCGCCGATGACCAAGGCGGACCGCTCGCGGTTTTTGTCCGCGCTGGATACCATCGTCCGAAGGGCCTCATCCGAAAGGTAGGCAGGGTGGAGACGATCGGAATCGCCTGGTTCATGTCGGCGCTGGCCTTCACGGTCGCGATGTCGGCAACGCCAGGGCCGAACAACGCCATGGTGACCGCCTCGGGGGCGAGTTGGGGCTTCCGGGCGACCCTGCCGCATATCCTGGGGGTGGCGACCGGGTTCGCGGCGATGGTGTTGCTTGTGGCGCTTGGCGCGGGCGAGGCCATCGCTGGCAGGCCATGGATCCAGACCGTGCTGCGCTGGGTCGGCAGCGCCTATTTGCTGTATCTCGCGTGGCGGATCGCTTCGGCGGAGCCCAAGTCGCCGCAAGCGATGCGGGCGGCGGGGCGGCCGCTCAATTTTTGGCAGGCGGCGCTGTTTCAATGGGTCAACCCGAAGGCTTGGGTCGCGGCGCTCGGCGCGGTGGTGACGTACACGACAGCCACCGGGAGCGCATGGTTCGGCCAGGCCGGGTTGCTGGCGGCGATGTTCCTGCTGGTCACGCTGCCGATCTTGACGCTGTGGACCCTAGCCGGCGTGGGCGCGGCCCGGCTGCTGCGGACGCCTCGGGCGCTGCGGCGCTTCAACTGGGCCATGGCGGGGCTGCTGGTCGCCGCCGTGGTGCCGATGTTCTGGGAGTAATTCGGCTGGCAGGTTTTGGCGGCGCGGCTTAGGGTGGATGGATGCAGAATACTGACGAGATCTGGCGGCTGGTCGAAGCCAAGCAGGACGGGTTCATCGGCCTCAGCGACCGCATCTGGGAGATGCCGGAGCTCAACTTCCAGGAGACAAGTTCCGCGCGCGAGCACGCCGAAATGCTGCGCGCCGAGGGCTTCCGGGTCACCGAGGCGGTCGGCGGCATCCCGACCGCGGTGATGGGCGAGGCGGGCGAAGGCGGCCCGGTGATCGCCATCCTCGGCGAGTATGACGCGCTGCCCGGGCTCTCGCAGGAGGCCGGGGTCGCCGAGCACCGGCCGCTGCAGCGCAACGGCGCCGGCCATGGATGCGGGCATAATCTGCTGGGCGCCGGGGCGATGCTGGCGGCATCGGCGGTGAAGGATTGGCTCGCGGCGCACGGCATCAAGGGCCGGGTGCGCTATTACGGCTGCCCGGCCGAAGAAGGGGGTGCCGCCAAGACGTTCATGGTGCGGGACGGCGTGTTCGACGACGTGGACATCGCGATCTCCTGGCACCCTGCCCCGTTCGCCGGCGTGAACGAGGCGCGCTCGCTCGCCATCCTGCAGGTGGATTACGCGTTCACCGGCGCCGCCTCGCACGCGGCGGTCAGCCCGGAGCTGGGGCGCAGCGCGCTGGACGCGGCCGAGCTGATGAATGTCGGCGTGAACTATCTGCGCGAGCACATGCCGTCGAGCGCGCGCATCCATTACGCCTATCTCGACGCTGGCGGGATCGCGCCGAACGTGGTGCAGGCCTCGGCCAAGCTGCGGTATCTGATCCGCGCGGCCGAGTTGCCGGAACTGCAGGCGCTCGCCGCACGGGTGGATCGCGTCGCCGAGGGCGCGGCGCTGATGACCGAGACGCGGATGGAGCGCAGCGTGGTCAGCGCGATGAGCAACCTGCTCGGCAATTCGCCGCTCGAGCGGACCATGTTCGACAATCTGCAGCGCCTCGGGCCGCCGCCGTTCGATGCCGAGGACCACGCGTTTGCCGCGGAGATCCGCAAGACGGTGACGCAGACCGACATCGACGCGGCGCACCAGCGGTTCGGCATCTCGATCACCGATGCGCCGCTATGCGACCGTGTCGTGCCGCTCGAGGCGCGAGGCGCGGGGATGGTCGGCTCGACCGATGTGGGCGACGTAAGCTGGGCGGTGCCGACGGTGCAGATGCGCGGCGCGACCTACGCCATCGGCACGCCGGGCCATTCCTGGCAACTCACCGCGCAGGGGAAGAGCCCGCTCGCACACAAGGGGATGGTGCACGCGGCGAAGGTAATGGCCGGGACGGCGGTCGACGTGCTCGAGAACCAGGCGGTGTTGGAGCAGGCGCGGACAGACCATCAGGCGCGGCTGGCCAAGACGCCGTTCGCCTCGCCTTTGCCGGAGGGACTGGAGCCGCCGCTGCGGATGGCGGCTTCTCCTTAAAATGAGGCCTGCCGAATTGCGCCTGTTGCCCGAGCCGCCGGAGGGCGCGGCGCTCCAGGCGCTCTGGTGGTCGGCAAAGGGCAATTGGGAGGCGGCGCATCGTTGCGCCCAGGACGGCGGCAGCGTCGAGGCCGATTGGGTGCATGCCTATTTGCACAGGGTGGAGGGTGACCTGGCGAATGCCGGATATTGGTACGCTAGCGCGGGCAAGCGGGCGGCGACGGGCGGCTTGGATGCGGAATGGGAGGCGATCGCGGACGCGTTGCTGAAGCGCTAGAGAGGGATTCCAGTCAGCGCGAAGCCCGCGCTAATATCTATGCGTCAGGCGCGATAATCAGTGAAGATCGAGTTCGATCCTGAGAAAGACCTCGCCAATCGGCAAAAGCACGGGCTGTCCGTGGCCGAGACCAACCGCATGGACTTCGAAACCGCCCTGTATGCAGCCGACAATCGCTTTGATTATGGCGGAGAAAGAGTCCAGGCCCTCGGACTGATCGATGGGCGAGTGCGCTGGCGAAAGGCGAGCTTTGAGGCCTCGCAGTTACAGCTCCGTCACCACCTGACGTGGCTCGGCCGGGGCTTGCGGCATCTTGCCGTCGAACCAATAGGCTGCCGAGATGCCGGACATGCGCATCCCCTCATGGCCGATTCCGCGCACGACCACGATCCGCCAGTTGCAGGGACCGCCGACCCGGGCCGCCTCGGCTTGGCCCTGGGCCAGGTAGTTGTGTGCCCGGGCAAAGCGGTGCGGGCCCTGGGCTATGGCGGCTTCGTGGCGCGGCAGGTTCTCTTCGCCGGTATTGATGTCCTGGTCGCCGGCGAAAATCACCAGCGGATAGGCCAGCGAGCGCGCCACGTCCGCCTGCGTGAGGCCGATGCCGCCTAGACCCACAGGGTACGGACGGTCGAGCGTCGGCATCGTGTACCAGCCGGCGTTGCCGGCGCCGGCGGCTTCAAACTGCGCGGAATCTTGGGTCGACAGCGCTCGATGCACGAATTGGCCCCCGGCGGAGTGGCCCCACAGGTAGGGTCGCTCGCTTGTGGTCACCCCCGCTTCCCGCAACAGCGCGAAGACCCGGCCGGGAATTGCGTGCGACCAGGCGTCGCGCGGGCGCACCGACCCGTCCTCCTCGAGGATGTGGCCATCATTATAGGTACGCGCGCCGGGCCAGCTCGCATTCGGGAAAGTGGTCGCCACGATCAGCAAGCCGTGCCGGTCCGCGGCTTCGACCCAGGCCTCACAGTATTCGTCGCCGTTGCGGCCCATCCCGTGCTGCACCAACACGACCGGGTTCCCGGGCTTGTGGCCCGGCGCGCGGTAGCATTCCAGCATGAGCGGCTGGTCGGGGCTGAGTGGGTCGGTGTAGGGCAGGCTGGCGCGGCCAGGGGCGCGGAGAGCTGCGGCGAGCTGGTCTGGGGTCATGGCGTGGGTCCTCCGGACGCGATAGTGCGGCGGCGGGCGGGTCGCGGGCAACCCTGGGCCATGCGGGACGCTAAAGGCGGCTCCGGCTAGAAAGTGGGCAGTGGAAGCAGCGGTCGCTATCGGAGTTCTGTGCGTCGCGGTGGTGGGCGTCGGCGCGCAATGGGTGGCGTGGCGGCTGCGGCTGCCGGCGATCGTGCTGCTGTTCGCCGCCGGGCTGCTGGCCGGGCCAGTGCTCGGGCTGCTGCATCCGTCGGAGGCCCTGAAAGGCACCTTGCTGCCGCTGGTCGGGCTGGCGGTTGCCATCGTGGTGTTCGAGGGCGGACTGGCGTTGGACGTGCGCGAGCTGCGGGCGGCGGGCGAAGGCGTGCTGCGGCTGACGGCGATCGCGCTGCCGATCAGTTTCGTGCTCGGGACCGTGGCGGCCAATCTACTCACGGGCATGGGGTGGGGCCCGGCGGCGCTGTATGGCGCGATCACGGTGGTGACCGGGCCGACCGTCGTGCTGCCGCTCCTGCGCTACACGCGGCTGAAGCGCCGGGCGGCGGCGTTCTTGAAATGGGAGGCGATCGTCAACGACCCGATCGGGGCGGTTGCAGCCGCGGTCGTGCTCGAGGTGCTGACCACACACAGCGAGCGCGCGATCCATCTGGGCGCGATCGTGGCGGGCGGCGTGGCGTTCTCGGCTGCGCTCGGGGCGGCCGCCGGGCTGCTGATCCGGTGGTTGTTCACCCGGGACCAGGTGCCGGAAGTGTTGAAGGTGCCGATGCTGCTAGCGCTCGTGATGGGCGTCTATGCCGTCTCGAACATCGTTATGAACGAGGCGGGCCTCGTGGCGTCCACCGTGTTCGGGCTGGTGCTGGCCAATTTGCGGGTGCCCGGGCTTTCGGAGCTGCGGCGGTTTAAGGAGGCGCTGGTCGTCCTGCTGGTGTCGGCGCTGTTCGTGACCTTGTCGGCGGATCTGGACCGGTCGGTGCTGGCGCGGCTGTCTTGGCCGTTGCTGATTTTGACGCTGGCGATGCTGTTCGTGGTGCGGCCATTGGCGATCGGGCTGGCGACGATGCGCAGCGGGCTGAGCCGGGAGGAACGGGCGCTGGCGGCCTGGATCGCGCCGCGCGGGATCGTGGCCGCGGCGATGGCTGGGGTGACCGGGTTGCGGCTGCAGCAGGCGGGTTATGAGGGCGCGGTGCTGGTAATGCCGGCGGTGTTTGCGCTGATCGCGGCAACGGTCGTGCTGCATGGGTTCACGCTAGGGCCGACGGCGCGGCGGCTCGGGCTGCGAATGGAGGAAGCGCCGGGGCTGGTCGTGGTCGGCGCTTCGGCTTGGGCGACCGAATTGACGGCGGCATTGCACGGGGCTGGCGTGCCGGTCCTGCTCGTGGACATCTTCCCAGGCGCGCTCGACTCGGCGCGTGCCCTCGGAGTGCCCGTCCTGCAGGCCGAATTGCTCAGCGAGCATGGGGAGGAGGAACTGGCGGGCCGTGCCGCGGACTGGGTCCTCGCGGCGACGCCGGACGATATCTACAACGGGCTGGTGTGTGCCCGGCTAGGGCCGGAGCTCGGGCGAGAGCGCGTCTATCAGGTGGCGCCGACGGGACGGCTGGACCAGCGCCGCTGGGTGAGCCGCGATTGGCGCGGCAAGGTTCTCGGGGCCCCTCCCCTCGACGAAACCACGCTGGCCGAACGGCATCGCGACGGGTGGCAATTCATCGCCGTCAGACTTGAAGATGGTCCCGTGCCGGAGGGCGCGGTGCCGTTGATGTATGTGCGCCGGCGGGGCGCCCTTGCCTTGCTGTCAGCCGAAGACGCCACACTCCCGGAGCCCGGCGCCGAGGATATCGCCCTGGTACTCGCCCAACCGGCTGAGCCGGATCAGGGCCCAGTGACCTCAGCAGCCAGCGTGGCTTGATCGGCGCGGCCCTTATAGACGATGCCGGCGCGCGCGGCCCAGGCGCCGAGCTCGAAATGCAGCGGGATCACCGGCATCTGGTCCAGCGCGCGCCGGCCGGCATCCTGCAAGAGCGCGGCGCGCTTGGGCTCATCCATCTGCACCATCGCCGACTTGACCAAACCGTCGAACTGCGGGTCGGACCAGCCGCCGTAGTTGCTGGTCCCTAAGCCGTCGGCGACATCGGTGGTCATGAGCCAGAGGCGGAAGAATTGGAGCGTCTCGTCCGCGTCTGCTGCCCAGCCGCCCAGCGACACCGAGAAGTCGCGCTTGCCTCGCTCGCCGAAATAGACGGCGGCCGGCATCAGCTCGACCTCTGTCTTGACGCCGATGCGCTGCCATTGCTGGGCCACTGCTTGGACGATCTGAGCGTCGTTGATGTAGCGGTTGTTCGGGCCGTCGATGGTGAGCGCGAAGCCTTGCGGGAAACCGGCCTCGGCGAGCAGCGCCTTCGCGCGCGCCGGGTCATATGGCGGAAGCTGGAGGCCGGGGATGGTGCCGACCATGCCGTCGGGCAGGAACTGGGTGGCGGGGAGTGCCACGCCGTCCATGACACGGTCCTGCATCACCGGCCGGTTCAAGGCGAGCGAGAGGGCTTGTCGCACTCGCGGGTCGCGCAGCGCGTTGGGGCCAGTCACTTTGGGCGAAGCCTCGCGCGCCGTGTCGAGCTGCAGGAAGATCAGTCGCGTCGTCGGCGCCGTGGTCACCGTGAAGCGCGAGTCCTTGCGGAGTTGCGCCAAGTCGGCGGTGCCCGGGGCTTCGATCAGGTCCTGGTCCCCGGCGAGCAAGGCCGCCAGGCGGGAGGCCGGCGCGGTGATCGGCGAGAGGCGGACCTCCGCCCAGTGTGGCTTGGGACCCCAGTAGTCGTCGCGGCGGGTGAGCACGGTGGTCGCGGCGCGGGAGTAGCTGACGAGGCGGTAGGGACCGGTGCCGATCGATGCCCGGCCGTCGGAAAACTCGTCCTGAGTGGGGTATGGACCGCCGCCGCCGCAATCCGTCTTGGAATCAAACACCAGACCCGGCCGGCCCAGCGAGCGGGGCAGGATCGCCAGCGACGCCAAGTCAGAGAGCAGCAGCGGCTGCGGGATGAACGTCTTGATGCGGACCTTGTCCTCGCCCAGCGGCTCGACCGCTTCGATCCGGCGCACGATCTGCGAGTAGGAGGCGACCAGCTCCTCCTTGTTGTTGAGGACGCGGCAATAGGTGAAGACCACGTCCGGCGCCCCGAACGTCGCGCCGTTGGAGAATTTTACGCCCGGTCGCAGCGTGAACACCCAGGTGCGGTCGTCCTCGCGCGTCCAAGATGTGGCGAGCGCCGGCTCGACCTTCAGAACCGGGTCGAGCTGCGTGAGGCTGTCGAAGATGTGGTGGCGCAGCGTGTTGTTGGGCGTGAGCTCGTAATGGTGCGGATCGGCCGAGGTGGTCTCAGCCGACAGGCCGATCCGCAGCGTTTGCGCGTGCAACGGGAGCGCGAGCAGCAGGGCGAAGAGGGCGACGAGCGCCCGCATCAGTTGGCCGCGGCGTAGGCGGGGCGGCGCGGGTCGGCGCCGGCGGCGAGCATGCCGGTGGCCGGGTCGGTGCGGATCGCCTCGACGCTGCCGGCGAGCCAGGTCCATTCCGGCCAGTCCTTCACGTCATGGCCGCGCGCGGCCAGCGCCACCCTGGTGGCTTCGGGGATGCGGGCTTCGACGGCGACGCGGGCGGGATAATAGTCGAACGGGGCGAAGGAGTTCGGGAAGGAGTAGCTGGCGACGCGCGGAGCCTCGATCGCCGCCTGCAGTTCCATGCCGAAATGCAAATTGTTTAGCAGGACCTGCAGCATCGCCTGGATCTGCACGTCGCCGCCCGGCGTGCCGAACGGCATCACGCCACCATCTGCCGTGACCACCATGGCCGGGTTGGGCGTGAGGCGCGGACGCTTGCCGGGGGCGACGCCGGACGGGTGCGACGGGTCGGGCCGGCTCTGCGAGCCACGGTTTGAGGGGATCAGGCCGAGGCCGGGCACGACCGGTGAGGTAGCGGAACCGTCGGAGGGCGTCGCGCTGAACGCGTTGCCCCAGCGGTCCACGGCGCAGGCATACGAGGTGTCCGCGTCCATTTGCGGCAGCGCCGCGGCGGCGCGCGGGAAGCCGGCGGAGGCGCCAGGCGTGTCGAGACGGTCCGGCATGCCGGGGTGCGCCCGTTGGCCGACCTGGGCGGCGCGGCGCGCGATGGTGTCCGGCGACAACAGGTGGTCCAGCGGCACGTCGACGAATTGCGGGTCGCCGAAGTGATACTCGCGGTCCGCCATGGCGATCTTCACGCACTCGATGATGCGGTGGAGGTATTCCGGCTCGTTGTGCTCAAGCCCGTCAAGGCCGACCTTCTCGACCAGCAGCAGCGCCTCGAGCAGCGCCGGCCCCTGGCACCACGGACCGCAGGTGATGACCTGGTGGCCGCGCCAATTCCGCTGCACCGCGGGCTCGATGCGCGAGTGGAAGTTGGCCAGGTCCTCGGCGGACAGGTAGCCGCCTTCGGACTTCTGAAAAGCGACGATCTGCTGGGCGATATCGCCGCGGTAGAACGCGTCGTGCGCGGCGCGCAGCCCGGCCTTGCGACCCGGCGCCGCACGGTCCTGGTCGGCCATATATTGCAGCGTGCGCGCCAGGTCCGACTGCACGAACTTGTCGCCGACCTTGGGTACGGCGCCGCCGGGCAGGAAGATCGCGGCGTTTTGCGGCCAGCTTTTGTAGGCCTCGACGTTCTTGGAGATCGAGAACGCGAGCAGCTCGTTGACCGCGAACCCGTCCCGCGCGAAGCGGATCGCTGGCTCGGCGATCTCGGCAAACCGCATCGTTCCGTGCCGCTCAAGCGCGGTGATCCAGGCGTCCGGCGCCGCGGGGATCACGGTGCGCAGCACGCCGACGGGGATTTTCCCGCCGTGCTCGCGCATGAACAGGTCCAGCGGCAAGGCGCGCGGCCAGTGGCCGAGGCCGGCGATCGTCTCCAGCGTGCCATCGGCCATGCGGATGATGATCGGCGCGACGCCGGCGACGTTGACCAGGTCCGGCTGCAGCACGCCGAGCGCCATCCCGGCCGCGCAGCCCGCATCCACCGCGTTGCCGCCGGCCTCGAGGATCGAGAACCCGGCCAGCGCCGCCAGATAATGCCCGGCCGAAACGGCGTGCCGCGTGCCATAGAGCGTCGGACGGTATGCGTGCATGATGCGGCCTCCTTAATTGCGGGGAGCATGCCGCAGATGCGCTGGACTGGACACAGGAAATCGATCTTTGCGGCGCTGCTGGCGCTGCTGCTGGCCGCCCCGGCGGCGGCGCAGGAGCTGCGCATGGGGGTGCAGGCGCCCTTCGTGGTCGATCCGCACTGGCTGTTCCTCGGGCCGAACATGGCGGCATCGCGCGACATTTTCGACAGCCTGGTTGGGCGCGATGAGGATGCGCATTGGGTGCCGTCCCTGGCGGTGAGCTGGAACCGCGTGGATGACTTCACCTGGGAGTTCAAGCTGCGCCAGGGCGTGAAATTCCAGGACGGCACGCCGTTCACCGCGGCGGATGTGAAGGCGTCGATCGAGCGGATCCCGAACCTGCAGGGCAATCCGGGGCCGTTCACGCCGAATATCCGCACCATCGATCGGGTCGACATCGTCGATCCGTACACGATCCGGATGCATACGGACCGGCCGAACCCGATGTTGCCGGGCCAGCTTACCAATATCTTCATCATTCCGGCGCATCTTGCCCACGAGCCGGGAGAGTCCGGCGGCACGCTCGTCGCGGTGGGCACCGGGCCATACAAGCTGGTGCAGTTCCGTTACGGCGAGAGCATGACGCTCGAGCGTTATGACGATTACTGGGGGAAGAAGCCGGATTTCGCGAAAGTATTGATACGAGTGATCACCAATGACGCAGCGCGCGAGGCGGCGCTGCTTTCGGGCGATATCGACGTGATGGAAGACGTGCCGCCGGACGATGTGGCACGTCTTGGCGCCGACCCAGCGGTGCGAGTCTTCGCCCGACCGGCGGACCGTGTGGTGTTCCTCATCCCCAATGTGGGTGCTGACACCCTCAAGCTGCTGACGGACAATGATGGGACGCCGCTGAAAACCAATCCGCTGCGCGACCTGCGCGTGCGCCAGGCAATGAGCCTTGCAATTGACCGCACGGCGCTGGTGGATCACGGCCTGTCGGGCCAGGGGGTTCCAAGCATGCAACTCGTGCCGGAAGGATTTACCGGATGGAGCGCAGTGCCGGTGCCGAAGGCCGACCCGGCGGGGGCGAGGCGTCTGCTGGCCGAGGCGGCCTATCCGGACGGGTTCCACTTGGAGATCGCCTGCACCAACGACCGCTACGTCGACGACGCACGAGTATGCCAAGTGCTGGCGCAGATGCTGTCCCGCGCCGGCATGACGACTTCGGTCAACACGATGCCGGGCAGCATGTTCATGCCGAAGACGCGCGCCGGGAAAAACGAGGAGCCGCTGCTGCTTTACGCCATCTCGCTCTCCTCATTGCGCGACGTCGGCTACATCCTGCCGCTCGAGGCGCACACCGTCGACGAGGATGGCGGCTTTGGCGATGGCAATCGCGGCAGCTTTTCCGACCCCAACCTGGACAAGATGATCGAGCAGGCAATCGTGCTGCCCGTCGGCACAAAGGAGCGCGAGGACGCGCTGAAGGCGGCGCAGGCGGAGACGATCCGGCTGCTGGCGCTCATTCCGCTTTATCATGAGATGACGATCGCGGCGGCGCGGAAGGGGATTGTCTATACGCCGCGGATCGATGAGCAAATGGTGGCGACGGAGGCGCATCTGGCGAAGTAATTTCGGCAAACCGCCGGTTATCGCGATCACCTATTCGCGCCCGGTCTCAGTCGCAGGCCGGGGCGCAGATGGGTGAAAGGTAGCGTC
The DNA here is from genome assembly GCA_965276815.1 of Acetobacteraceae bacterium. Taxonomy (GTDB): domain Bacteria; phylum Pseudomonadota; class Alphaproteobacteria; order Acetobacterales; family Acetobacteraceae; genus JAVVHH01. Next base: position 461,769 of record CBDIBE010000011.1, read on the forward strand.
GCCGGGTCGGCGATGACCGGGCCTGGCGCGGTGGCCACGATGATCCGGCGGGCGATCGGGGCGAAATCGGCGCGGAAGTGCACCGAGGATTTGAGCGCCACGATCGGCGCATCGGCCGGCTCGATGCCGACATGACGCAAGATCGCCTGATCCAACGCCTGCATCTTGCGGCTGACCACCACCACGCGCACGCCGGGCTCGATCTCGATCAGGGCGCAGGGGCCGAGATTGGCCGGGTTGCCGCCCGTCATCTTCCCGGTCAGCATGAACTTGCCATCGGTCAGCCGCCGCACGCTCGCCCCGACCGGCAACGGCGCACCATCCGACTTGCCGCCGAGGCTGAGCGAGACCGTCGCGCCCTCCCCTGCCGCATGGCACTGCGCAGCGCTCTCGGCGTCGTTGATCAGGCAGAGAACGGCGCCTTTGGCGCCTTGGCGGATCAGCTCGGCCAGCAAGCCCGTCGTGTCGCCGTGGCCGCCACCGCCGGGGTTGTCCTGTGTGTCGGCGATCACCACCGGGCCACCAGGGCCGGCCTCGCGCAGGGCTTCGGCAACCGCCGCGTCCGCGTCCTGGACGTCGAGGCGGAACTCGGTCTCCCGGCGGTTCAGCTCGGCGAGGAAGAGGTCGGCAGCGTGGTCGGCCGCCTCCTGGCTCGAGGCGTACGCGGCGAAGGCGGGGCCGCAATCGGCAAAATCGGCGTAGGGGAAGCCGAAACACCAGGCCAGTTCGGCCGCGCCGGTCTGCTGCATGATCGCCAACCGCGCCTGCATCAAGGCGGACATTGGCTCCATCAGCGTGCACTGGCTGTTGATCGGCATCCAGTAATCGAGCTGGCGGAATGCGCGGGCAAACGGGCGGCCAGAGGCGATCCGCGCGAGCAACAGCCGCATGGCGCGCGCGCCGGCGTCGCGCATGTCGACATGCGGATAGGTCAGGTACGGGGATAGCGCGTCCGAGGCGTCCGCCATGAGCCGCGTCAGGTTTGCGTGCGGGTCGAGGCTCGCGGTTACGGGCACGGCGCCGACGATCGCACGGACCCGGCGGAGCAGCTCGCCCTCCATGTCCGGAAAGCTGACCGCGACGCCGGCGCCGTGCAGGTCCAGATAGACGCCGTCGAGCGGGGCCTCATCCAGCGCCGCCGAGAGCCCGGCGCAAATCATGGCGGCGATCCGCTCGAAGGCCTCGTCCTGCACCGGTCCGGCGGGGTTCGCGGTGCACCAGGCCAGCGGCACGAGGGTGACGCCTTCCGCCGCGGCCACCTGCACCGCGCCGGTCAGGCCACGGGCGGCGCCGCGATCGTTCGCCAGCAGCGCCTCGCCTTGGGCGAGCGGCGGATGTCCGCCGGGTCGTAGGAAGTCGGGGTAAGTGGTTGGCCGCGGCGCGAAGGAGTGGCTTTCGTGCAGGAAACCGCCAACCGCAATGCGCATGTATCTCTATCCCATTCGCCGGAGACGCTCCGGCCGGGGCGCTCTACATCATCTTTCGGCCAAGCCGTTTAGCGCGAGCGGGATTCATACGCAAAAGCGTCAAGCCAAGTAATCCTGTCCCGAACAAGCATAGCGAAGCCGGTTCGGCGATCCCGACCGGATCGGGCGGGTCAGCCGCGTCGTAAGTCACGTTCAATGTAAAATGTCCGCCGTAGCTCGACTCGTCGATCATGGAGCCTAGGTCCACATACATTTGTGGAGTGCTGTAGAGCGACACCATCGTGAAGCCCGATAAGACCCCACCGGGAGTTTGCAGGAAGCTGAGCGGCAAATTGTAGCTCGCCGAGAATCCTTGGCCTCCGACGATGCCCGCCCCAGCAAGGTCCACCGGAATGGTGAGCGGATCTCCGTCAAACGTCGGCTCCAAAATGGCGCCGTAGAATTCCACCGACATCATCGGCTGGATGGTAACCATTGAATCTGCGGTGAGCCCGGTATTCGTGACCTTCGGCTCGACGTGGCCGCTAAAGCTGACTTGCACCGAAGTCGGGGTTCCGAGACTTGAGTCGAACGGCATGAAATCGAAATACGACTGAAACTCCCCCGTCTCGGGCAGCGTGGTGACCGTTTCGGAAAATACCGCAGCGTTGGCGTGGCCAGTAACGAAGATCATCACTGCGCCGAAAAGGACACTAAATCGCATAAAGAAACCCTTTCGTCGCGCCGCTATCTCGGCAGGGTTTTCGATGTGTAAACGATTTGGCGTTCTGTGTCAATAATTGGACGCATTCACAATCTTGATCCGTTGTTCGGATCAAGCGCGCGAGTGGACAAGTTCCAGCCGAGTTTTTAGGCTGCCGCCTCAACAACGGTGCCAGGCGGAGCAGGCGTGAGAGTGTTCTGGGACCGGGTGCAACTGAGCCACGCACCACAATTCTTTTTGCAACGCGGCCTGGTGCGACCGAACTTCGAAGTGCCGGCTCGGGCATTGGCTTTGCTCGACGGCGCGGCCGCGCTGGGGCTCAAGCCCGAGACCCCACCGGACTATCCCGAGCGAGACTTGGAGCTGGCCCACTCGGCCGCCTATCTCGACTTCCTGCGCACCGTCGCGGCCGACTGGGCCAGCTTGCCGGAAGCCGGGCCGGAAGTGGTCGCCAATGTCCATCCCGCGCCGGAAATGCTGGCCAACGGCGCCGGGTTGGGCGAGTCCGTCATCGCCCGCGCCGGATGGTTCACCGCCGACACCGCGTGCCCGATCGGCGCCGAGACTTGGCCGGCCTGTCTGGCGGCCGCGCGGGGCGCCCTGGCGGCGGCGGATGAGGCGGCGGCGGGGCGGTCGGCCTATGCGCTCGCGCGGCCGCCGGGTCATCACGCCTATGCGGCGCGGGCCGGCGGGCACTGCTACGTCAACAACGCCGCCCTAGCCGCCGAGCGGCTGCGCGCGAGCGGCGCCGCCAAAGTCGCCGTGCTCGACATCGACAGCCATCACGGCAACGGCACGCAAGGCATGTTCTGGGAGCGCGACGACGTGCTGTTCGTCTCGCTGCACGGCGACCCGGCCAGCTACTATCCATTTTATGTCGGCCGCGCCGGCGAGCGCGGCGCCGGACCCGGCGAAGGCTGCAACCTGAACCTGCCGCTCCCGCGCGGCAGCGGCGACGCCGCCTGGCTCGGAGCGCTGGATACCGGCATCGACGCGATCCGCCGGTTCGGCGCAGAGGCCCTGGTGGTCAGCCTCGGCTTCGATGCTTCGGAGCACGAGCCGCTCAACTACCTATCGGTGACCGCAGATGGGTTCGCCGGCGCCGGGGCGCGGATCGGGGCGCTCCGCCTGCCGGCGGCGATCATCCAGGAGGGCGGCTACAACACGGCGCTGATCGGTCCCCTCTTGCAGCGCTTCCTGTCCGCCTACATCGGATGATCGCGCGCATTGCGAGCTTCGCTTTCAGCGGCATCGAAGCCGTCGCGGTCGAGGTGCAGGTGCAGATCTCTTCCGGGATCCCCGCATTTCTCGTCGTCGGCCTGCCGGACAAGGCGGTCGGCGAGGCACGCGAGCGGGTGCGGGCGGCGCTGACCGCGATGGGTCTGTCGCTGCCGCCGAAGCGCGTGCTGATCAACCTGGCGCCGGCCGATTTGCTCAAGGAGGGCAGCCATTTCGACCTGCCGATCGCGCTCGCCGTGCTCGCCGCCATGGACGTGCTGCCGCGCGAGGACCTGGGGGGCTACGCGGCGCTCGGCGAGCTGTCGCTGGACGGGGCGGTCAACGCCGTCGCCGGGGTGCTGCCGGCGGCGATGGCGGCGAGCCAGCGCGAGCTGGGCCTGATCTGCCCGGCGGCGCAGGGCGGCGAAGCGGCCTGGGCCGGGCAGATCGAAATCCTGCCGGCGCCGGACCTGCTTTCGCTGGTCAACCATTTCCGGGGTACCCAGGTCCTTACGCCGCCGGATCCCGGAGGCACCGCCGACCCGGCGGCGGGGCTCGATCTCAGCGATGTCCGCGGGATGGAGACCGCCAAGCGCGCACTGGAGATCGCCGCCTCAGGCGGGCACAACCTCATGCTGGTGGGGCCGCCGGGCGCGGGCAAGAGCATGCTGGCGGCGCGGCTGCCGCCGTTGCTGCCGGACCTCTCGCCGATCGAGGCGCTCGAGGTCAGCATGATCCACAGCGTCGCCGGGCTGCTCGAGGGCGGCCGGCTGGTGATGCGGCCGCCTTATCGCGAGCCGCATCACGGCGCCTCGCAGGCCGCGCTCGCCGGCGGCGGCATGCGGGCGCGACCCGGCGAAGTCAGCCTGGCACACCGCGGCGTGCTGTTCCTCGACGAGTTGCCGGAGTTCCCGCGCCAGGCGCTGGAAGCGTTGCGGCAGCCGCTGGAGAGCGGGCGGACGACGGTCGCGCGGGCCACGGCGCATGTGACCTATCCCGCGCGGTTTCAGCTCGTCGCGGCGATGAACCCCTGCCGCTGCGGCCATCTCGGCGATGCGGAGCGGGAGTGCAACAAGGCGCCCCGCTGCGGCGAGGATTACATGGGCCGGATCAGCGGGCCATTACTGGACCGAATGGACTTGGTGGTCCAAGTGCAGCCGGTCGCGCCCTCGGAGTTGTCGCGGGCGCCCCCGGGCGAGCCGAGTGCAGCAGTTGCCAGCCGGGTCGCGATGGCACGCGGGACGCAGCGGAGCCGTTATGGCGCGGAGGGCGCGGCGACGAATGCGGAAGCCGAGGTTGGCGTGATCGCGCTGGAGCCGGAGGCGCGGCAATTGGCCGAGCAGGCCGCCGAGAAGCTGCGGCTGTCCGCACGCGGGTTCACGCGAGTCCTGCGAGTGGCGCGGACGATCGCAGATCTAGGACGGTCGGAGCTGGTCCGCCGGGCCGATGTCGCCGAGGCCCTCGCCTACCGGCATCGCGTGCCGGGGCGCAAGGTGTAGCGAACCACCCGCACCCCGGCGAACGAGATCAGCTCCCTGGAGGCGTCTGCCGGAGCTGCGCGAGCAAGGCGTCGGAGGGAGTGCCGTCCACCGGGAAACCGTGCGAAGCCTCGTAGTTCTGGATGGAGCTGATGGTCGCCGGTCCGGCGACGCCATCCGCCCGGCCGACGCCATAGCCAAGCCGATTGAGTTCCAATTGGATCGCGCGAACCAGGTTGCGGCTCCCAGGGTAGCCGGCCGGCGTATACGTCACCTGCGGCGCGTAGCCCGGCACTTGGTCACCACGCGTATACATACATTGCGAGTAGGCAATGTCGTACTGGTATTGGATGCCGCCCTGCGCACCGCTGCTCGCTCCGGCGCCTAGCCCGGCGCCGAGCCCGGCCCCCGAAGCCGCGCCGATCCCCGCACCGCGGCCGCCGCCGACCGCCGCACCCAGGCCTGCGCCCAACACCGTGGTGAGCACCGCTCCGCCCACCGCCTGCTGGTTCGCCACATCCGCTTGGCCCGCCACCGCATTGCTCGCAAATCCGCGACATTGCACGTCATCGGCCTGGAAGGCGCTGAACGGCTTGCCCGGCCCCGGCATAACCTGGACCGTCGGGCCCATCGGCGTCATCGCGCATCCCGCCAGCATGATGCCAGCCAATACGCAGCGATTCACTGGCTTCATATACGCTCCCAACTTAAATTCATTGCGATATAGTCGCATAAATACCCGGTTAACGCAACCCGGCCGTAAACAAACCAACGACACAGGCAAATCCCAGCGCGAAGAGCACGCTGCGGAGGGTTGCCAGGTTAGCGATATAGCAAGCTGTGTAGGCAAGGCGGATCGCAATGAACGCACCCGCCAGCGTATCCACCCAGCTCTGCGGCGCCTGGACGAATTGCGCGGTCAGCACGGCGGCGGCGAAGGGCGGGAAGGCCTCGAGATGGTTGCGATGCGCCCAATCGGCCCGCGCGCGCCAACCCCGCAGCTTCTCCAGCGACGGGCGGGGGTTGGCATTGTCGTAGCCCGGGCCGCCATATTTGGCCGCGCCGGTGCAGAGAAACGGCAGTATTGCGGCGGCCAGGATGGTCCAGAGGGCGAAGGTCATCAGCGTCTCGCGATTGCGTTTGCGGGCGCGCTGCACCAATAAGCGCTATGCCCAGCCTATCGCTCCATAACAGCATGACGCGGCGGCGCGAAGCCTTCTTGCCTGGGGACCCCGAGCACGTCCGGGTCTATGTTTGCGGGCCCACCGTCTATGACTTCGCCCATCTCGGCAACGCCCGCGGCATTACCGTCTTCGACGTGCTGACCCGGCTGCTGCGGCACCTCTATCCGCGCGTGACCTACGTCCGCAACATCACCGACGTCGACGACAAGATCAACGCCCGCGCCGCCGAGAGCGGCGAGCCGATCGGCGCCGTCACCGCCCGCACCGCAGTGCAGTTCGAGGAGGACATGGCAGCGCTCGGCAACCTGCCGCCCGACATCGAGCCGCGCGCCACGCAGCACATCCCAGAAATGATTACGCTGATCGAGCGGCTGATCGAGCGCGGCCATGCCTATGTGGCGGCGGGGCACGTGCTGTTCGCGGTGCAAGCCTTTGCCTCGTATGGCGCGCTATCGGGGCGCAGCCCGGAGGAGTTGCTGGCCGGCGCCCGCGTCGAGGTCGCACCGTATAAGCGGGATGCCGGCGATTTCGTGCTGTGGAAGCCGTCGCCCCCGGAACTGCCCGGCTGGGACAGTCCCTGGGGCCGCGGCCGGCCGGGCTGGCACATCGAGTGCAGCGCGATGTCGTGGCGCTATCTCGGCGACACGTTCGACATCCATGGCGGCGGCGGCGATTTGATCTTCCCGCACCATGAGAATGAGCGCGCGCAGAGCCTGTGCGCGCTGCCTGGCAGCGGCTTCGCCCGGTATTGGCTGCATAACGGCATGCTGCTGCTCGGCGGCGAGAAGATGTCCAAGTCGCTGGGCAATTTCTACACCATCCGCGACGTGCTGGCCCGCGCGCCCGCCGAGGCGATCCGGCTGCTGCTGCTGCGGGCACAGTATCGGTCGACGCTGGAGTTCAGCTTCGAGGGGCTGGCCGAGGCGCAGGGCGATCTCGACCGGTTCTACCGCGCGCTGCAACGCACGGAGGCTGGCGAAGCGGAGGTGCCGGAGGCGGTGATGGCAGCGCTGTGCGACGATCTGAACACGCCGGCGGCGTTCGCGGCGATGCATGAGTTGGCCGGGCGGGCCATTGCAGGGGACCGGGACGCCGCTTCGGGGCTGCACGCGGCTGGGGCGCTGCTCGGATTGCTGCAGCAAGACCCGGCGGCGTGGTTTCAGGGCGGCGTCGATCATGGAGCGGTCGAGGCGGCGATCGCAGCGCGGCTGGCAGCCCGCAAGGCGCGCGACTACGCAAGCGCGGACGCGATCCGGGCCGAGTGGCTGGCCCGAGGCATCGCGTTCGAAGATCGCCCAGACGGCACCACCGAGTGGCGGCGGGTGGCGGCGCCTGCGTGACCGGGCGCGATGGCGGCGCCGACCTGGCGCCGATCCTGGGCAGCCCGGTGGTCGTGCTGGTGCGGCCGCAGCTCGCCGACAATATCGGCGCGGTGGCGCGCTGCATGGCCAATGGGGGGTTGTTCCACCTGCGGCTGGTGGCGCCGCGCGATGGGTGGCCGCAGGAGCGGGCCTGGCGCACCGCATCCGGCGCCGATCGAATTCTTGACTGCGCGACGCTGTATTCCACGGTGGCCGACGCGGTCGCCGACCTGCACCGGGTGTTTGCGACGTGCCCGCGGCCGCGTCATATCGTCAAGCCGCTGCTGACCGCCCGGGAAGCCGCCACGGACGTGCGGCAAGCGGCAGGGCGCGGCCTACGCTGCGGTATTTTGTTTGGCCCCGAGCGCGCCGGGCTCGACAATGACGACATGGCCCAGGCCGACACCTGGGTGCGCTATCCGCTCAACCCGGAATTCGACTCGCTGAACCTGGCGCAGGCGGTGATGGTGATGGCCTATGAGTGGTGGACGGCGGCCGAACCCACGCCGCCACGGCAACTGCTCACCCATCAGACGCGGGTCGCGACGAAGGCGGAGCTGGAGCAGTTCCTCGAACACCTCGTGGACCAGCTCGACGCGTGCGGCTTCCTGCGCAACGCGCCGAAACGGCCAGGCATGGTCCGCAACATCCGGCACCTGTTCCAGCGCGGCGAGGTGACCGAGCAGGAGCTGCGGACGCTGCACGGCGTGGTGGCCGGGCTGGCGTTGGGACGCCGGCGACTGGGGCGGCTGGAGGCGGAGGACCCTAGCCCAGACTTGTGAGCTGCCGCGCCAGTCGCCGCGCCAGGATCCAGCCGATCAGGGCCGAGCTGGGGCCGCCGATACAGGTGAGGAGGATGCCGATCGGATGCCCGGTCACGGCAAGCTGCATCCCGATCCCAAGCATCCCGCCACCGATTAAGCCGCCGGTGACCCCAGAGGCGATGCCGAGCCAGAGAATGTCGCCGCGGGTGATCATATGGGCATCGTCTCTTACCGAAGTCATGCTCCGCGAAGGCGGAGCATCCACGCCGTTGCTCTACACGAAGCTCTCGCGGCACTAAAGGCGTGGACCTTCCGCCTTCGCGGCGGGTGACGAGACCCCCATTCACCAACGGCGGTTTGACAATTGGGGGCGGAGCGCCTACGTGCGCCGCTACTGCCGGGAACGTGGACGCGCTTTTGGGGCGTGCGCCCGCCGCATTTTCGTGTGGCCTACCGGTCCAACAAGCCATAATCAGTGGCACCCGACGCCAGAATGGCGCGGGCATAGAATGGAGTTCCGCGCATGACCAAGCGCGCCGCGAGCAAGTACAAGATCAACCGCCGCCTCGGCGTCAACCTGTGGGGCCGCGCCAAGTCGCCGATCAACAAGCGCGAATACGGACCCGGCCAGCACGGCCAGCGCCGCAAGCAGAAGCCGACCGATTTCGGCGTCCAGCTGATGGCCAAGCAGAAGCTGAAGGGCTACTACGGCAACATCAGCGAGAAGCAGTTCCGCAAGTATTATGACGAGGCCGTGCGCCGCAAGGGCGACACTTCGGAGAACTTGATCGAGCTGCTGGAGCGCCGGCTGGATGCCGTGGTGTATCGCATGAAGTTCGCGATCACGCCGTTTGCCTCGCGCCAATTCGTCAACCATGGCCATGTCACGGTCAATGGCAAGCGGGTCAACATCCCGAGCTACCTCGTGCGCGACGGGGACGAGATCGAGGTGCGCGAGAAGAGCAAGCAGCTCGCCGTCGTGCTGGACTCCGCCCAGAGCGGCGAGCGGGATGTGCCGGACTACCTGGAAGTGGACCATCGCGCGATGAAGGGCCGCTTCGGCCGCGCGCCAAAGCTGACCGATGTGCCGTATCCGGTGACGATGGAGCCGAACCTGGTGGTCGAGTTCTACTCGCGATAAGCGCCTCCCTGCGGCGATGACCCTCACCCAAGAAATCGGCCGCCGCCGCACGTTCGCGATCATCTCCCACCCGGACGCCGGCAAGACCACGCTGACCGAGCGGCTGCTTCGCGCCGGCGGCGCGATCCAGCTTGCCGGCAACGTCCGCGCGAAGGCGGATCGGCGGCGGACGAGGTCGGACTGGATGGGGATCGAGCGGGACCGCGGCATCTCGGTCGTCACCTCGGTCATGACGTTCGAGTACGGCGGCTGCGTGTTCAACCTGCTCGACACGCCGGGGCACGAAGACTTCTCCGAGGACACCTACCGGACGCTCACCGCGGTCGATTCCGCCGTCATGGTGATCGACGCCGCCAAGGGCATCGAAGCGCGCACCCGCAAACTGTTCGAGATCTGCCGGCTGCGCGACATCCCGATCCTGACCTTCATCAATAAGATGGACCGCGAGGCGCGCGACCCGTTCGAGATCGTCGACGAGGTGGCCAGTACGCTGGCGCTCGACACGGCGCCGGTGACCTGGCCGGTCGGCCGCGCCGCCACCTTCGCCGGCACCTATGATGTTCGCCAGCGCGACCTGCATCTGACCGAGACACTCGGGCAGAGCGACCCGCGGCTGATCCAGCTCGATGAGGAGATGGAGCTGGTGCGGGCCGCACTCCCCGAGTTCGAGTTGCAACCGTTCATGGAGGGCACGCTCACCCCGGTGTTCTTCGGCAGCGCCATCAAGGAAATCGGGGTTTCCGACCTGCTCGACAGCCTCGTCGCCTTCGGCCCGCCGCCACGCAACCAGCCAGCCGACACGCGCACTGTCGCGGCAACCGAGGAGAAACTCACCGCGCTGGTGTTCAAGATCCAGGCGAACATGGATCCCAACCATCGCGACCGGATCGCCTTCGCCCGGGTCTGCTCCGGCCGGCTCGAGCGCGGCATGCGGCTGCGCCAGGTGCGGACTGGCAAGACCATCCCGCTGCATGCGCCACAATTCTTCTTCGCCCGCGACCGGCAGATCGCCGAGGAGGCGTTCGCCGGCGACGTCGTCGGCATCCCCAACCACGGCACGCTGCGGATTGGCGACACGCTGACCGAGGACGAGGACCTCAATTTTGTGGGTGTGCCGTACTTCGCGCCGGAGATCCTGCGCCGGGTCCGGCTGGACGACGCGATGAAGGCCAAGAAACTGCGGCAGGCGCTGCAGGAACTCGCCGAAGAGGGCGTGGTCCAGCTCTTCCGGCCGCAGGATGGCAGCCAGCCGATTGTGGGTGTCGTCGGCACGCTGCAGCTCGACGTGCTGCAAGCGCGGCTGGCGGGCGAATACGGCGTTGCGATCGGCTTCGAGCCGGTGCCCTACGCGCTGGCCCGTTGGGTGACCGGCGACAAGGCGCTGGTTGCCCGCTTCATGACCGAGAACCGCACCGGCATGGCCGACGACGTGGATGGCGACCCGGTCTACCTTGCCAGCTCCGCCTTCATGATGCGGCGCACGACAGACCTGCACCCCGGGCTGGTGTTCCGCGACATCAAGGACGTGCGCGCCGAGGCCGTCGCCGCCTGAAGCTCAGGCCGCCAGCATCCCGCGCGACTTCGCCACCTGCGTCGCGAGGTAATCCATCAGCGGCGGGCTGAGACAGTCATAGGGCTCGAGATGGAGCTCCCGCAGGCGGCCGCGCACGCCGTCCATCATCTCCGGCTTGGTGCCTTGTTCGATGATCGAAGATACGAACGCCGCGAAGCCCGGCGCCGACCAGCCGGGCTGCTTCGAGAGCTCGGTGTGGATGAAGTCCAGCCCGTAGAATGGGTGGTCCTCGTTCTCGATGCGGCCGAACATGTGCACCCCGCAACCACGGCACGCATGGCGCTGGATCGCGGCGTCCGGGTCGACGATTTCCAGCTTTTCCTCATGATCGGTGACCTGCAGCTTGTCGCGCGGCACTGCCGCGACCATCGAAAATAGCGCATCCGCCGGGCGCCAGCACTTCGAGCAGCCGCAGAGATGGTTGTGTGCGGACTGGCCTCTGATCGAGATGGTCACGGGATCGGTGGCGCAGTGGCAGGTCAGCGTGCCGCCGGCAAAGTCGGGTTTTTCCGCCGCAATTCCGTGGTCAACGGATGGATGGATGTTGATTTGCGCGTCCATGTTCCCTCCTGGCGCCGGCGATTTTGGCAACGTTATGCCCGCCGCTCGCGGCGCACAACGGCAATCCGTAGGTGAGGGTTCTGTTCGGCCCCGCAGATTTAGCAGCGGACTCTCCACATGGGCCCATGCACGAGAAGGTTGATGCTTTCGCGCCCGGTTACGATCACGGCAGCCTATGCCGGGCTGTTCCGCCCGACTCTGGGCGGCGGCGTGCGCGCCTGGACGGGTGCCGTGCTGGGCGGCATCGCGATGGGGTATGGGGCGCGACTGTCCAACGGCTGCAATATCGGCGCCTATTTCAGCGCGATCTCCGTGGGCAATTTGTCGGGCTGGGCCTGGATGGTGCTCGCGCTGGCGGGAAGCTGGATCGGTGTGCAGCTCCGGCCGCTGTTCCGTCTGCAGGGCACCTCAGGGACGACCTGCTGAGACGGGGTCACGGGATCGGCGGCGCGCGCAGGTTTCGCCCGTTCTGATGGAGGATGACCGCGTCCGCCATCCCGTCGGCGCCGGGGATGAAGGTAAGCTGCGCGTTGACGATCCGGTAGAAGAACGTCGTGTCGCTCTCCGGGAACACTTCGGCTTCGTCCTGGCCGGTTAGTCGTACCATCAATCGACCGTCCTTCGGCGTCGCGGTGATCGTGACCTTTGGCGTCAGCGCGAAGCGCCCGGCAAAGACGGCCAGCTTGGCGGGGTCGATCGCGACTTGCCGGGGTAGTTCCGGGACCGAAAATGCCGCGTTGAGCAAGTGGCAGCCGATGGCGGGCGTCATGAGCCCGCTTGCGGTATTGGCCAGCAGCACGACACCGTGCCCGCTTCGAGTGGAATAGCCGATGAAGCTTGAATATCCCCCGGTACCGCCATCTTTCCAAACGAGTTCGTCGTCACGCTGCGAGCGCACAAACCAGCCCGCTGCCGCCACATCGAACGGGATGTCGGTCTGCCGGCGCACGTCGAGCATGGTGGCGAAGGCCGGCGCCAATGGGCTGGCCAGCCGGCCCTGGGCAGCATCGAGGAAGCGCGCCAGGTCGTCCGCCGTGGAGCGCAACGCCCCGGCGCCCGCAAACGTCGGCAAGTCCCAGTTCGCCGCCCTTCGCAGGCCGCTGTCGTGCCCTATAACGAGCCGCTCTTGCATGGCGGGCGTGAGCGTGATGCGCGTGCTGTTTAGCGCCAGCGGCGTGCAGATCCGCGAGACGATCAGATCCTCGTAACTCCGGCCCGTGCGGAGCGCGAGCACATGACCCAATAGGCCGAAACCGAGGTTGGAGTATTCGTAGTGCGATCCCGGATAATAGCGCGGCGGCGTGGCCGATAATGCCCGATAGAGCTGCGCCACCGTGTAGTCGGCATAGGGATTAGTCAGGTCGGCCGGCTTGAAGTTGTCGGGCATTCTCATCAGGCCGGACGTGTAGGTCACCAGGTCGAGCAGCGTGATCGGCTTGCCATCGAACGCCGGCGGACGCCCCTCTGGCGGCAGGTAATTGGCGACCGGGTCCGCCAGCGCAACCTCCCCGCGATGCGCCATGTCCATCAACAGCAATGCGGTAAACACCTTGGTGATGGAGCCGATCTCGAACATGCTCGACCCGTCGAGCGCGCGGCCCTCGCCGGTATCTGCCGTGCCGGCGGTGATCACGCGTGACCGGGTGGGACCGGTCAGCGCAGCCACGTACCCCACAACATTGTGGTCCTCGACCTGTGCCGCCAGCAGATCGTGGACAGGGTCGGCTTGGCTTTGCGCGCTAGCACCCCGACCGGACACCGACCCGGCGAGCGCGGCCGACAGCAGCGTCCGCCGTCGCAAACTCGACGCCTGGTGCATTCGCATTCGCCTAAGAAGCGGGCACAAGCCGCAAAACGCACACGGTTTCAGCAGAAAAACCGAACAAAGCGATTATATTAGGTGCCGAGAGGCCAAGTTTGGGTTTTAGGCCCACTCCGCTTTTTGTGATCATGCCGGCTGCAAACCCATGGGAGCCGCCAACATGGACGCCGCCGCGCGCCTTGACGCATTCACCGCCGCACCTGCCGACGCCCCCTCGCTGCGCCGGATCGTGCTGTCCAGCATCATCGGCACGACGGTGGAATGGTACGACTTTATGATCTACGCCACCGCCACCGCGCTGGTGTTCAACCGGCTGTTCTTCCCGACCGGGGAATCGTCGACGAGCACCATCGTCGCCTTCGGCACCTACGCGGTCGGCTTCTTCGCCCGGCCGGTCGGCGCGGCGATCTTCGGGCATTTCGGTGACCGCATCGGCCGCAAGGCCATGCTGGCGGCCACGATCATCATCATGGGCCTCGGCACGTTCCTGATCGGGCTGTTGCCGGTCTTTGCGCAGATCGGCGTCGCAGCGCCGCTGCTGCTGATGTGCCTGCGCTTCCTGCAAGGCGTCGGGCTCGGCGGCGAGTGGGGCGGCGCCGTGCTGATGGTCGTCGAGAATGCGCCCAAGCAGCATCGCGGCCTGCTCGGGAGCATCGTGCAGCTTGGCTACCCGTTCGGCAATTTGGCCGCGGTCGGGATTTTCACCGTCGTCGCGCAACTGCCGGAGCCGGAGTTGATGAGCTGGGGCTGGCGGGTGCCGTTCCTGCTCAGCGTGCTGCTGGTCGGCGTCGGTCTGTTCATCCGGATGCGCCTGGTGGAGACGCCCGCCTTCACCGCCCTGCGGCGCCGTGACGCGTTATCACGGGCGCCGCTCATTGAGGTACTTACCACGCACCGCCGGCCGTTCTTGATCGCGGTCGGGCTGAAGATCTCCGAGATCGCTTACGCCAGCATCGCCGGCGTGTTCGTCATCTCTTATGCGACCGCGCGGCTCGGGCTGCCGCGCGGCCTGATCCTCAATGCCGTGCTGATGTCCTCGGTCGTGGCCCTCGGATCGATCCCACTGTTCGGCTGGCTGTCCGACATTGTCGGGCGCAAGGCGATGTTCCTGGCGAGCTGCGTGTTCTCGATCGCCTTCGCCTTCCCGCTGTTCTGGCTGCTGGAAACCAAGGACCCGGCGCTCATCACGCTCGCCGTGGTTGCGGCGATCAGCTTCGGCCAAATGGTCGGGTTCGGCATCGGCGCTCCGTGGTATAGCGAGTTGTTCAGCGCGCGGCTGCGCTACAGCGGCGCGTCGCTCGGCTTCCAGATCGGCGCCGCGCTGAGCGGCGGGCTGACGCCGCTGATCGCCGCGTCGCTGCTGGCCTGGAGCGGCGGGGCGACCTGGCCGGTGTCGCTGCTGCTGATCGCCTGCGCCTGCATCACGCTGGTGGCGGCGATTGCGGCGCCCGAGACGGCCCGCGAGGAACTGGCTTGACGTTTGGCTGGCAGGGCGTGGTCCGTCACCTGCACCTGACCGAGGCGGCCTCGCTTCCAATGCAGCCGATGCCGGAACTGGTGCTGGTCGCCGGGCGCGGGGTGGTGGGCGACCGCTACGAGCTCGGGCGCGAGACCGGTTTTTACTCGAGGCTGCCCGAGGATGGGCGGCAGATCACGCTGTTCGAGATCGAGACGCTCTGGGCGCTCGCGCGGGATCATGCGACCGAATTCGCCCCGCAAGAGCACCGCCGCAACGTGACGGTCGAGGGCGTGCCGCTCAACCATCTGGTCGGCCGGCGTTTCTGGCTTGGCGCGACGCTGCTGGAGGCGACGCGGCTATCGACGCCCTGCCGTCACATCGAGGAGGTCACGGGCAAGAACGTGTTCAAGCCGCTGATCAACCGGTCCGGGCTGAATTGCCGGATTTTGGCGGGCGGCGTGGTGCGGATGGGGGACCCGGTCCGCCCGGCCAATTGATCTACTGCATGCTCCCGCCGAGCAGGATGAAGTCCGAGGCGGCTTGCTCGGCCGCGCGCTGCTCGGCGGCGGCTTGCGGGTCGCCCGGCTGACAACCCGCAGCGGCCGTGGCGTTCTCGCGCCAGGCGAGCGCAGCCGCATACCGCACCTGCCGCTCCATCGCGGCCGCCTCCTGCCGGCTTTCGAGCGCCTTGACCTGCTGATCGGCTCCCTGCGTCTGCTTGCGGGCCGCCTGAGCCCGGGCGCGTGCGAGGTCGCAATCGTACGGCGCATCCGACCTGGCCATGATCGCGTCGCCGACCGTGTCGCCGGCGGTCAGACGCGTCGAGGGGCCGAAACTGGCCGGCTTCGTCGGCGAGCTTGCCGCGATGCGCAGGCCGACCGGGTCGAGAAACAGCGGCCGGCCGCCGAGAACTTCGGCCGCCCCAGGTGAAAGCGCGCCGACAAGTGCCCGCCACTTTGCCGTATCGATCATGCGCGGGTTCAGCTCGTCCGGCAGCCCGGGCAGAGAGTTGCGCGCGTTCTCCGCCTCGATCGCCGCGACCGCCTCGGGCGAGCTCGCATCCAGCACCGCCCGGCCGATCTCGACCTTCCAGCCCGCTGCGCTCATTGCTGGACCGGCGAGGAAGATTCCTCCGAGGAGAACGACGCCAGCACCGAATATTGCCGCAGCACGGCGACCATATGTGCGTCGAGCGCCGCGATATCCGCTTCCTGCCGCACGTGGCTGGCACATTCCTCGAGCCATTGGACAAGACCCTCGTTGTTGGGCTGCCGGATCATCCGTGCAACGGTCTCCAGCGCCTCGTACAGCGCACCACGCCACCGCTCGGACGCCGGGCCGTCATGCAGCGGCAGCAGCGCACGGATCGCCTCGATGGTGAAGGCCAGCTCCTGCGGCGCCAGCTCGGCGCCCAGGAGCTGATTGGCGACGGCGGTCGCGTAGACGCCGGTGAGCCCCGGCCGCACCGATCCGTCCCGCTCGCAGTAGCCATCGGCGAGGAAGAACGCCGGTTTCATTTGGAGGAATTCCTCCCGGCTGTACGTGCGCATGCGCTCCTACTTGGTTTTCTTGACTTCGGTCGGCGCCTCGATCGCGGAGAGCTTGGTCCAGCCTAAGTCGATGTTGCCCTTGCGGATCTGATCCTCGCTGCGGATGACCGTGTTGCCGCTCGCCGGGTCATGGATGGTGTAATAGCGCGGCGGCCCCGGGTCGGTCGCGGTGATGACGACATAGTGGGCGAAGGCGTTCTTGCCGCCGTCGCCGATCACGATCGGGACCGGCATGCCCTTGGCCAACCCGTCATTGATGTCGGTCAAACCCTTGTCGAGGGTGACGTCGGTGCCGATTTTCTTGTTGTCGTAGCTGACGCCGGTCGTGTCCTTGACGTTGTTCAGCAGGTCCGTGTTCCAGCGGCCGCGCGCAGGAGTGCCACTGCCGCGGGAGACCGCCTGGCCACCCGCCGAACCGTCGGGATTGCTGCTTTCCAGCAACGATTTCTGCTCGGCGGCGAGCTTCGGGTTGTCCTTGGACCCGTCCTTATCGTCGGCCTCGGTGAGCTTCGGGTTTTCTTCGTGCATCTGCAGCGCCCAGATCGGGTCCATCTCGCCACGCACCGCCTCCTGCGCCGTCGCGTTGCACGACATCGACCATTGCTGCTTGACGCCTTTGCCGGATGTGTTCCCGGTCATGCTCAAATTGTCCTGCATCCAGGCATCGTCCTTGCCGGCGATTTTTGCCGCAAACTTCTTCAGATCTTCGACCGAGTGGCCGGCCGCCAGGCCTTTGGTGAGGTATTGCTTCTCCTTGTCCGATTTCGCCCCGTCGAGCAGGGCATGGTACGCTTTCGCGTCTTCCGGCTTCAGCTCGCTTTCGATCGCTTTCGCGCGGTCGCCCTGGGCGGGGCCGACGACCGGGTGGACCATGACCGTCGTGGCCAGGGCCACGGCCGAGTTCTGGCCCACGCGCTTATTGTCGATGGCGCCCTGGTGCACCTTGGCGACCTGGTCCGGCTTCAGCTTGGCGAGCCGCGCCTTCAGATCTTGCGGACTGAAGCCGTTGACCACCTCGGCCGCGGTCTGCCAATCGCCTTTCTTCAGCGATTCCTCCCACAGCGCGTCCATCTGCGGCACCTTGTCGGGCCCGACCGGAACCGGTCCTCCGGGAGATACCGAGGCTGGCGTGGTTCCGTCGCCCGGGGCGGCGCTGTCGCCGGGGCTCGGAGCCGCTGCATCGGCTGCTTGTGCGTCGGCGCCGGCGTAGTTGGCCGGATCAGCCCCTAACACCTCGAGCACCCAGCTGTCGTAATTGTCGGCCGCTGTCATGCCACCACTATAGTCGTTCCTGATACGTTATGTCCACTATCCTAAACTAAACCGCCTGAGCCCGGACCTCATCCACGGCGTCCCAGCCGAAACGGAGCAACGGCAGCGCATCCACGCCAAGCTCGGCAATCGCGGGGATCAGGCCGGTCCCTTGCACCTGTTTATCAGTCAGAGGACGCCGGACGATGAAGGACCGCAGCCGCAGCGCCGGGGCGACCGCCGAATCCTTCAAATCCTCGAAATTGCGCGGCATGCGGCTCAGCGCGTCATCTTGCGAGAGGGTCAGCCCGGTGGCCTCCAGCTTCGCCTGCACCGCCAGGAACCTGTCAGGATGCACCCTTATGCGCTCGCGGATCGAATCCAGCACCTCGGGCTCCGGATGGTAGAATGCCGCGGCCGTGAAGCAGCCGCCCGGCGCTAGATGGAAATAAAGGATCCCGGCGCCGTCCTTGCTGCTGCCCTGCAGATACCAGACCGAGCCTACCGCCGTTTTGTACGGGCTCTTGTCCTTGCTGAAGCGGACATCGCGGTGAATGCGGAAGGTCGAGCGCTTGGCGTCACCCTCGAGCGGCACTTCGCGCCGGCTCAGCTCGGCCGAGACAGCCGAAACCACCGCAGCCACGGGCTGCTTGAGCGCGGTGTCGTAGGCGTCGCGATTGGCCTCGAACCAGGCCTTGTTGTTGTTCGCAGCGAGACCGCGAAGATAGTCGAAGGCGGCCGCAGGAATCCCGGCCGCCTTACCCATCAGGCGTTGGCTTGGTGCAGGACGCCCTTCTCGGTCATCAGCGTCTCGAGCTCGCCGGACTGATACATCTCGGTCACGATGTCGCAGCCGCCGACGAACTCGCCGTTGACATAGAGCTGCGGGATCGTCGGCCAGGAGCTGAACTCCTTGATCCCCTCGCGCAGCGAGGCATCTTCGAGCACGTTGGCGGTGTGGAACGGCACGCCGAGATGTGTCAGGATCTGCACGACCCGGGCGGAAAAGCCGCACTGCGGGAACATGGCATTGCCCTTCATGTAGACCATGACCGGATTGCTGCGGATTTCGCTCTCGATACGCTGGTGGACGGGGTCGCTCATAAGGGTGCTCCTAGTCGGGTGAGGATGTCTGCAGGGCAAGGGCATGCAGCGCGCCGCCCATGCGGCCTTGCAGGGCCGCATAGACCATCTGATGCTGCTGAACCCGGCTGCGACCGCGGAATGCTTCGCTGATCACGGTGGCGGCATAGTGGTCGCCGTCGCCGGCCAAGTCCTCGATCGTGATCTTGGCGTCGGGCAACGCCGCCTTGATCATCGCCTCGATATCGCCGGCCACCATCGCCATGCTTCAGCTCCGCATCCAAGCCGGGAAGAAGCGCGCATGCGCCTCCTGCAGGGTATCAAGCGATATGGCGTCGCCGCCGTTCAGTGTCAAACGGTCGCCGGCGGCCACGCCGATGCGGTGCGCGGCGACGCCGGCCGCCGCCGCTTCCGCCAATAGCGGCGCCGGATCGGCCATCGCCAGCACGTAACGGCCCTGGTCCTCGCCGAACCAAAAGGCGTGCGGGGCGATTCCCGCCGGGGGCGCCAGAAGCTCCACGCCGGCTTTCCCAGCCATCGCCATCTCGGCCACCGCGACGAGCAGCCCGCCATCCGAAACGTCGTGGCAGGCGCGGACCGCCCCGGCCAGAATCTGCCCGCGCACGAAGTCTCCGCTTTTGCGCTCGGCCTCGAGGTCGACCGGCGGCGGCGCCCCCTCCTCGCGCCCGCAGATCTCGCGTAGCCAAAGCGACTGGCCGAGCCAGCCCCGCGTCTCACCGATCAGGACGAGTTGCAGACCCGCAAGCATCGCCATCCCGACCGCGTCCGACGCGCGCTCCAGCACGCCGACGCCGCCGATCGCCGGCGTGGGCAGAATGGCGCGGCCTTCCGTCTCATTATAAAGGCTGACATTGCCGCTCACGACCGGGAAGTCCAGCGCGCGGCAGGCGGCGGCCATGCCGGTGATACTGGCGGCGAACTGGCCCATGATCTCGGGCTTTTCGGGGTTGCCGAAATTCATGTTGTCGGTGATGGCGAGCGGCCGCGCGCCGACCGCGGTCAGGTTGCGCCAGGCCTCGGCGACGGCCTGTTTGCCGCCCTCGGCCGGGTCGGCGGCGCAATAGCGCGGCGTGCAGTCGGCGGTGAGCGCCAGCGCGCGCTCGTGGTCCTCGATGCGGACCACGGCGGCGTCAGCGGCGCCGGGCCGGCGCACGGTCTGGCCGCCGATTGTGCTGTCATACTGGTTCCAGACCCAGGCGCGCGAGCAGAGATCGGGGCAGGCGATCAGGGTCAGCAAGGCGGGGACGATGCCAGCGGGGTCCGCCACCTCGCCCAGCTTCGGCGGCGCAGGCAGGTCTACGGTGGGCCGATGATAAAGCGGCGCCTGCACGGCGAGCGGCTCCAACGGGATGTCGGCCTCGACCTGGCCGGCGTGCCGCACGATGATGCGGCTGCTATCGGTCAGGTGGCCGATCACGGCGAAGTCCAGCTCCCACTTGGCAAAGATCGCGCGAGCGACCTCCTGCCGCTCCGGGCGCAGCACCATCAGCATGCGCTCCTGGCTCTCCGACAGCATCATCTCATAGGCCGTCATGCCGGACTCGCGCTGCGGCACCTGGTCGAGGTCCAGCTCGATGCCGACGCCGCCCTTCCCCGCCATCTCCACGCTACTGCTCGTCAGCCCGGCTGCGCCCAGATCCTGGATGGCGACGATGGCGTCGGTCTCCATCAACTCGAGGCAGGCTTCGATCAGCAGTTTCTCGGTGAACGGGTCGCCGACCTGCACCGTCGGCCGCTTCTCCTCGGAATCCGCGCCGAACTCGGCGCTCGCCATGGTGGCGCCATGGATGCCGTCGCGGCCGGTCTTGCTGCCCACATAGACAACCGGATTGCCCACGCCCGCGGCGGCACTCAGAAAAATCCGGTCGCGCTTGGCGATGCCGACGGTCATCGCATTGACCAGCGGATTGCCGTTATAGGCCGGGTGGAAGTTCACCTCGCCGCCCACGGTCGGCACGCCGACGCAATTGCCGTAGCCGCCGATCCCGCGCACCACGCCATCCACGATCCGCCGCGTGCCCGGGTCATCCGGATCGCCGAAGCGGAGCGCGTTGAGGTTGGCGATCGGCCGCGCGCCCATGGTGAACACGTCGCGGAGAATGCCGCCGACACCGGTCGCGGCGCCCTGATACGGCTCGATGAAGCTGGGGTGGTTGTGGCTCTCCATCTTGAACACGGCGGCGAGGCCGTCGCCAATGTCGATCACGCCGGCGTTCTCGCCGGGTCCGTGAATCACCCAGGGGGCCGTCGTGGGGAGCTGCTTCAGCCAGACCCGGCTGCTTTTGTAGCTGCAATGCTCGGACCACATCACGCTGAAGATGCCGAGCTCGGTCAGGCTCGGGGTGCGGCCCATGATGTCGAGGACCCGGCCATACTCCTCGGCGCTCAGCCCAAATTCCCGCGCGAGCGCCTGGTTGACGTCGCGCTTCAAGCGCGCCTCGGTATGTCGCGCTTCAAGCGGCGAGCGCCTCGGCCATGCCTTCGAATAGCGGCAGCCCGTCCGTCCCGCCCATCAGCGGATCGATCAGGTCCTCCGGATGCGGCATCAGGCCGAGGACCCGCAGATCGGCCGAGTAGACGCCGGCGATGGCGCGGGCGGAGCCGTTCTTGTTATCGTCGGCATAGCGGAAAGCGACGAGTCCCTCGCCCTCGAGCCGGTCGAGGGTCGCTTCGTCGGCAAAATAATTGCCATCGCCATGCGCCATCGGGGCGCGGAACACCTGGCCGCGCTGGTAATGGCCGGTGAACGCCGTGTCGGTACGCTCGACGCGAAGCATGCAGTCCTGCGAGAGGAAGCGCAACGACGCGTTGCGCAGCAGCGCGCCGGGTAGCAGGCCGGCCTCGGTCAGGATCTGAAAGCCGTTGCACACGCCGAGCACGTGGCCGCCGAAAGCGCGGATCGCCGTCATGACCGGAGAGCGAGCGGCCATGGCGCCGCAGCGCAGGTAGTCGCCGTGGCTGAACCCACCGGGCAGTACGACGAGGTCGAGCCCGGCAAGATCGGTTTCACCGTGCCACACCATCCGCGGCGCCTGCCCGGTGACCCGGCGCAACGCGATCGCCATGTCCCGCTCGCGATTGGTGCCGGGAAAGACGACGATTCCGGCTTTCATCTCACTGCGGCGGCACGCGCGGTTGCTCGCCGGGGCACTTGTACGCCGCTTCGAGCGCCTGAAGCACGATCCCGCTCGCCTGGCGGTTCATCTGATCCTTGTGCGCCTCCGCCCAGGTGACGACGGTCTGGCGCAGCTGCACCCCGGTCACGTCGCCGGGCACGCAAATATAGGCGGGAAGTCCGGCGCCCTTGCCGCCATCGCTCGGCCGCAGGCGCTGGTAAAACGATACGGCGTCGGAAACGCCGTTGATGTACGCCTCACAGGACTGGGTCGAGATGCGCTCCCTGCTTGTGCAGAGCTGGCCGAGCTTCTCGCCGCTGATATTGGTGAAGCGTTGGGCGTGCGCTGTTCCCGCCATCGCCACGACGGCCAGCAGAGCAACGGACACGGCTTTGATCATGCTACCTCCACGCGGAAACTCTCAATGACAGTGTTGGCCAGCAGCTTGCGGGCCATGTCTTCGGCCTGGGTACGGGCGCGTGCCGGGTCGGCTTCGTCGAGTTCCAGTTCGATCACCTTGCCGGCGCGCACCTCGCCGACGCCGGCGAAACCGAGGCTGTGCAGCGCGTGACCGATCGCCTTGCCTTGCGGGTCCAGCACGCCGTGCTTCAGCATGACGGTCACCACTGCCTTCACTGCATCAGCTCCGGCCCCTTCAGGTCGTTATTCCCGGCTTCAGGCAGAATGCCGAGGCGGCGCGCCACCTCCTGATACGCCTCCTCGACCCGGCCGAGGTCGCGGCGGAATCGGTCCTTGTCCATCTTGTCGCTGGTCTTGCTGTCCCAAAGCCGGCAATTATCCGGGCTGATCTCGTCGGCGAGGACGATGCGCATCTCCTCCTCCTCCCACAGCCGGCCGAATTCCAGCTTGAAGTCCACCAGGGTGATCCCCACTCCGAGGAACAGCCCGCTCAGGAAGTCGTTCACCCGCAGCGCCAGGCTGACCATGTCATCGAGGTCCTGGGTGCTGGCCCAGCCGAACGCCGTGATGTGCTCCTCGCTGACCAGCGGGCGGTTCAGCGCGTCGTTCTTGTAATTATACTCGATGATGCTGCGCGGCAGGCGGGTGCCTTCCGGGATGCCCAGCCGGGTCGAAAGGCTGCCGGCGGCGACGTTGCGGACCACGAGCTCCAGCGGGATAATCTCAACCTCGCGAATGAGTTGCTCGCGCATGTTCAGACGGCGCACAAAGTGCGTCGGCACTCCGATATCCGCCAGCCGCATCATCAGATATTCGCTGATCCGGTTGTTGAGGACGCCCTTGCCGGTGATCGTGCCGCGCTTGGTGCCCCCCTGGGCAATGGCATCGTCCTTGAAGTATTGTACGAGCGTGCCGGGCTCCGGTCCCTCGAATAGGACCTTCGCCTTGCCTTCGTAGAGCTGCCGCCGGCGTGCCATCCGAGCCATCCTGTCCCTGCCAGTCCTGAAGCGGTCGGCGTCGCGCGTCATATAGCAACGGGGCGGCGCATAAGCCACGCCCGAACGTTCAGGGCAGGGTTACTTTGCTGAATAGCGCCGCGTCCGGTGGCCCGGCGGCGAACAGCCACACCGCCTCACCCCGGACCGAGACCGCCGCCAGGGAGGAACAAACCGTGCCGAATCCGCCCTCCGCCGGCACGTTGATGGCCGATCCGCGTGGCCCCGATTGGTCGGCCAGCAATTCGGCCCAGGAGCGCCAGTCGCCGGCGGCCGGATCGGGCGGCGGGGCGGCTTGGAATCGGGGCAGGTAGGCGCGGGCGCGCGGACTGGCCGGGTCGTTGGGGTCATGCGCGGTGACGATGTGCAATCCGGGTTCGAGGGCGGCGACGTGCGGGCGCCCGGCCCCATGACCCCTCACGAACCAGGCGCCCTCGGCGTCGGCCACGACCATGTTGAAGGTTCGGTAGGCGCCTGCATCCAGCCCGCCAAGAGCCTCGGCGGCTGCCGCGGCGGAGCCGGGGTCCAGCGCGATCAGCGGCAACTCGCCCCGGCTGCGCTTGCCGGCTTGCGGCCCGAGGCTGCCGGGGCGGTTGAGCACGGTGGCGATCACGCCGCGGCGCATCGCCATCCAGGTGCCATTGCCGAGCTGATCCCGCCCGCCGATCAGGTCCGGGCGGTCCGGCCAGTAGGCTGCCGGCGGGTCCCAAGCTCGGTCGACCCGCTCGTCACGATTGGCCGCCAGGAGAAGCGGCCAGGCATGGCCCGGCCGCACGAGAACAACCACGGTGCACACGGCGGCAACGATGCCAGCGAAGGCCGCCGCGTGCCAGAGCCGTTACCAGTGGCGGAAGCCGGGACGCCCGTGGAAGCCGTGCCAGCGGTAGAACTCACGATGCCGGACCCACGCTTCGTGCCGGCGATGCCACCAATAATGATGCGCGTGCCAGCCAGGGTAGCCGTAGTACTGCACCGTCTGCACCTGCGCGTCAGGGGCGATGGCGGGAGCCAAATCGACGGTTGCAGCTTCGGCGCCGGCCCCAAGCGTCACGATACCGGCCAGGATTGTCAGAGAAAGAAGTGTCTTGCGCATGTCAGCGGGCCTCCTTAAGACCCCCGCTGAGATAAAAGCGTCAGAACCCGGCGGGTTCATGCCGCTACTGCGGCAGAACCGTGGCGCGGGAATACTTGCGCAAAGACGTGATCAACATGACGCAGGTGTAACTCTGCTCGCATCGCCTCGTCGAGCGCCGCATTCGACACCCGGCCGGCCACTTCCGGGTCGCGCTCGAGGTTCTCGCGGAAGCTGCGGCCGCCCGGTGTCCCGAGCGCAGACCAAGTTTCCATCGCGTTGCGCTGCACGATCCGGTAGGCGTCCTCGCGCGCGATGCCGGCGCGGGTCAGCGCGAGCAGGACCTCGCCGCTGTGCACGACGCCGCCAAGGCTCGCCAGATTGGCCGCCATACGCTCCGGATAGATGGTCAGCGCCTCCATCATCCCGGCCAGCCGCACCAGCGCGAAGTCGAGCGTGACCGTCGCATCCGGGCCGATCAGCCGCTCGACGCTGGAATGGCTGATGTCCCGCTCGTGCCAGAGGGCCACGTCCTCAAGGGCGGGGATGACGGCGGAGCGGACGATTCGGGCAAGGCCGGTGAGGTTCTCGCTGAGCACCGGGTTGCGCTTGTGCGGCATCGCCGAGCTGCCCTTCTGGCCGGCGTGGAAGAACTCCTCGGCCTCGCGCACCTCGCTGCGCTGCAGATGCCGCACCTCGGTGGCCAGGCGCTCGATCCCGCTGGCGACCACGCCGAGGGTGCAAAAGAACGCGGCATGCCGGTCGCGCGGGATGATCTGGGTGGAGACGGTCTCCGGCTTGAGGCCGAGCTTGGCGGCGACGAAGGCTTCGATCTCCGGGCCGAGATGCGCATAGGTGCCGACCGCGCCGCTGATGGCGCAGACCGCGATCTCGGCGCGGGCCTGCTCGAGGCGGACCCGGTTGCGGGCGAACTCGGCATAATGCCCGGCGAGCTTGAGGCCGAAGCTGGTCGGCTCGGCATGGATGCCGTGACTGCGGCCGATGGTCAGCGTGTATTTGTGCTCCAGCGCCCGCCGCTCGAGTGCGGCGAGCACGCGGTCGACGTCCTGCAGCAGCAAGTCGGCGGCCTGGGTGAGCTGGAGCGAGAGGCAAGTGTCGAGCACGTCGCTGCTGGTCATGCCCTGGTGGACGAAGCGGCTATCCGGGCCGATGCCCTCGGCCAGCCAGGTGAGGAAGGCGATCACGTCATGCCGCGTCTCCCGCTCGATCGCGTCGATACGGTCGAGGTCGGCTGGCGAGATACGCGTGACCCGCATGGCGCCGCGCTCGCGAATGGTGCGGGCGGCGGTCTCCGGGATCGTGCCTTGGGCGGCCATCGCCTCGGCGGCCAGCGCCTCGATCTCGAACCAGATACGGAAGCGGTTCTCGGGCGCCCAGATTGCGGTCATCTCCGGACGGGCGTAGCGGGGAACCATCTTGCCTTGTTCCTCTTAGATCGAAACCTGATTGGATCAGCATCGGGCAGCTACGCCCGCATGCCGATCCTGGCAAGGCCGAGGAGGCCCAACTGACCGCCGAACTCTG
Organism: Acetobacteraceae bacterium; assembly: GCA_965276815.1. Classification (GTDB taxonomy): domain Bacteria; phylum Pseudomonadota; class Alphaproteobacteria; order Acetobacterales; family Acetobacteraceae; genus JAVVHH01. Next base: position 487,513 of record CBDIBE010000011.1, read on the forward strand.
GCCCCAGCTCGTGGCCCTCGTCCAGGTGCTGTTCATCGACCTGGTGCTGGCCGGGGACAACGCGATCGTCGTCGGGCTGGCGGTGGCCGGGCTGCACAAGTCGCAACGCCGCAAGGCGATCCTGGCCGGAATCGCGATCGCGACGGCGATGCGGATCTTGCTCGCGCTGGTCACGCTCGAACTGCTGGCGATCGTGGGGTTGGTTTTCGCCGGCGGCCTGCTGCTGCTCTGGGTTTGCTGGAAAATGTTCCGCGAGCTGCGCCCGACGGCGCGCGAGCGGGCGAACCGGGCCGAGGGCGTGGCCAAAGCCAAGTCGATTTGGCAGGCGATGATGCAGATCGTGCTGGCCGATCTGTCGATGAGCTTAGACAACGTTCTGGCCGTCGCCGGCGCCGCGCTGCGCCATCCCTGGGTGCTGGTCGCGGGCCTATCTGTCTCGGTGGTGCTGATGGGCGTGGCCGCGACGCTGGTAGCCCGGCTGCTCGAGCGTTACCGCTGGCTCGCCTGGGTCGGGCTACTGACCGTGCTCTACATTGCGCTCAAAATGTTGTGGGAGGGCGGCCACGATATCTACGAGGACGTCCCTCAGTTGGGTCACGCAGCCTTCTTCTGGGCAAAATAGCGATCCAGCACAGGGATTTGGATCTGCTCGATATATTCTTCCATCATGTCTTCCGGAACCAGCTCCAGCATGATCCGGTTTTCGATCCAAAGCTCGATCACGTAAAAAAACGGATCCTGACCCGGCACGCCGCGACCGTGGATCTGGGTGCGCCAGCCCTCCCGGGCGCCGACCCCCATGATCGCATTGTGCTCGGCCGGGACCGAGAGCAGGACGTGCGAAGCGACGGGAACGTTGCGCAGCGGAACGACATGATCGTCAGCTGGGTAAACCTCGATCATCGTCGCGTGCTCGTCGCCGCTGACCGCCATGAAGGAGCCCGGGATCAGGGCGGGAAACGGATATGAACGGCCGCTCATGAGTTCGGCCAGGACCTCGGCGACATGCTTGGGGTCGGCGGCCGGGATGGATACGTGGTGGATCATCTTGGACCTCGCCTTTCCAATTCGTCCGGCGCGCCCGCCGGTTACGACGAGATAGGGCGATCCGGTCCTGGTTCATGTGACCTCGGTCACATAACCTGGTCTTGGCGAAACGCATCAGCGATGCGCCGTACGCGCGCCTCGGCGTCCACGAGCAGCAGATCGAAGCGAATGCCGCCACTCCCCCAGCGCGGATTGGCCGCCAAAGCGATCTCGGCGGCGGCAAGCAGGCGAGCGCGCTGGCGCGGTCCGAGAGCAGCGGCGGCGGTGGATAGGCTGGGCCGGGCTTTCACCTCGATGATGGCGAGCAAACCGTCCTTCTCGGCGATCAGGTCGATCTCGCCGGCTTGGGTCCGCATGCGACGGCCGAGAATGGACCAGCCGTCTGCCTCCAGCGCCGCACAGGCGGCGGCTTCGGCCGCAAGACCGCGAAGCTGCGACCGACGCCCTGATTCGACGCGCCTGGTCATACGCTGAAAGTGGTGCGGCCCTCGGCTTGACCAAACTGGACGTACTGAAGCAGCGGATCCATGCCGGATTGGCGCACGTCGGAGTAGGCCGCGAGGTATTTGTCGGTATCGAACAGTGGCGAGGGATTCCTGCCCTCGCGCCAGCCATAGACCTCGTAATGCAGCAGCGGGTTGACGCCGGCGGCGGCGACGTCGGGGTTTTGCGCAAGGTAGTAGCTGGTGTCGAAGAACGCATCGGGATTGAGGCCGCGCTCCCAGCCCACGCTGTTGTAGCTGGCGGTCGCCTCGGCCTGTCCCTCGGTCCCGGTCGGGATCAGCGTCGCGCCGAGTTGCTTGTCATAATATGATGTGTTGACCAATGGGTCTGCGGTGCTCGTCTCAGGCATGAAGCCGATCCGGCCCTCCGAAATGCCGTTTTGCAGGTATTGCTGCAGCGGATCTACGCCGGCGGCAGCGACGTCGGGGTTGGCGGACAGGTAGGAATTGCCGTCGAACAGCAGGCTCGGAGTCCGGCCTTCCCGCCAGCCGTATTCCTCGTAATGGGTCAGCGGATCCATGCCGGAAGCGGCCACGTCCGGGTTTTGCGCCAGGTAATAGTCGGTGTCGAAATAAGGGTTGGGGTTGTAGCCGAGCTTCCAGCCGACGGTGTCGTAGTTCTCGGTCGCGTCCTCGCCGGAGGCGGCAACATCCGGGTGCTGGGCGTAGTAATACGCGTAATCCACCAGCGGATCGGGCGTGCCGACGGCGTGGGCCGTCGCGGCGACTGCTTGTTGCCCCTCGGCCTGGCCGGTTTCGACATATTGCAGCAATGGGTCGACGCCCGCAGACGCCACGCCGGGGTTCGCTTGCAGGTAGCCGGTCGTGGAGAAGCCGATGCTGGGGTCCCTGCCCTCGTGCCAGCCATAGGTCTCGTAATGGGTGAGCGGGTTGACCCCAGCCGCGGCCACGTCGGGGTTCTGATTGAGGTAATAGTTGGTGTTGAAATACGGGCTGGGATTGCGGCCCTCCTTCCAGCCGTAAGTCATATAGTGCCAGTAGGGATCGACCCCGGCCGCGGCCACGTCGGGATATTCCTTGAGATACCAGGCTGCATCGAAGAGCGGGTCGGGGCTGGCATATTTCGGCGTGACCGTGATGTCGGTGCCGTAGGTGCCATTCTGGGTGAGTTGGAAGACGTAGCCGGCCGCCACGCCCTGCACGTCCAGCGCGCCGATCGCGGTGCTGCCGTCGAGCAAGGTCAGCGTTCCGGTGGCCTCGCTGTAGCTGGTCGCAGTGATCGGCGTGCCGCTGGCGAAGTAGATCGTGTCCCCGGTGGTGAAGCCGGTGATCGTGCCGGCCTCGGTCAGGCTGCCTGACCCGGTCAGCGTCACTTCGAGCGTCCCGCCGTCGCCGGTGAAACCCACCTTGTCGCTGCTCGCGCCGGCGTAGAGCGAGAGCGTCGCTCCGGCGCCGATGTCCAGTTGCCCGCTGCCGGTGACCGGGTCGCCGATCTGTAGCGTGCCGCCCTGGGCGGTGATTGTGCCCTGGTTGACGACGCCGCCACTCGCCGTGACGACCCCGGCGCCCGCCAGGGATCGGCCGGCATCCACAGTCAGCGTCCCCGCCGCCGCCGTGCCCAGCGTCCCGATTTCGAGGCTGGAATAGGCGTCCACCGCCACCTGGCCGCCAGACAGGCTCACGCTGCCGGCCAGTGCACCCCCGCCAAAGGCCAAGCTGAGGAGGTCGGCACTGCCGATCGTGAGCACGCCGGCCACCTCGAGGTCCGCGGAATGGCCAACTGCCTGGATGCTGCCATTCCCAATGGTTGCAGATACCGCCGAGAGCTGCGCTCCGCCGCCGATCGTCAGTTCGCCGGAGCCGATCGTGAGCGCGCCGGTGCTGAAGGTGCCGCTCAGCGCGTCATTGGCAGCCACCAGCAGGCTGGCTGAGGCGCCGGACCCGGAGATGGTGACCGCGTTCGCCAGCGTCACCGCGTTCGCCGCGCCAGGGACGGCGACGCCGTCGGCATCGGACGCCTGGTCCTGCCAATCGGCCGCAATGCCCCAATTACCGCTGCCGCCGGTCCAGGCGAAGGCGTCCGTGCCGGGATTACCATTTGCGGCGGTGCCGGCGCCGAGCGGCGCCACGGTGATCACCCAGCCATAAGTCGAAGCTGGCGTGAGCAGGAACTCGTCTGCGGCATAGTTGCCGGACAAGGCCAGCGTGCCGGCCGAGCCGGACGCGATCTCCAGCGTCAGGCTACCGGCATCGTAGTGCAACCCGGTCAACTGGACCCCGCTCGCGAGCCAGATTTGGTCGCCTTGGGCGAAGCCGGTGATCGGGCCGGCGCTGGTCAGGCCGCCGCCGCCATTCAGCGTCAATTCGAGGGTGGCGTTCGCGCCGGTGAAGCTGACAGCCTCGCTGCTCGCCCCATCCATCAAATAGAGCGTCGCCCCGGCGCCGATCTGCAGCCCTCCGCTGCCGCGCACGCCGCCGCTGATGGCGAGAAGGCCATTCTGCGCCGCAATCATCCCCTGGTTGACGACCCCAAACGGCGCACTAAGCGTACCCGTCCCGGAAAGCACCCCCAGAGAGGCAACGCTGATCGCACCGGCTTGCCCGGTCCCGGTGCCGATCTCCACGCTGGAGAGGCTATCCTGCACGATGATCGCGTCGCCGCCTTGCGCCGGCGCCAGCACGACGCTGCCAGCCTGTACTGCGCCCGCGCTGGCGAGAACAAGCGAGGCCGAGCCTTGTCCACCCCCCAAGGTAAGCTGGCCCGCCACCGACAGCGTGGTATCGGCGCCGCCGACGACGACAGCCGCGTCTTCCAAGGCGGCCGAGTGGGCGACCAGATCACCGTCATACAGCGTGAGCCCGCCAGCGCTCGTGCTCGTTCCGACGGCGAGCGCGCCGGTCGCGAACACACCGGAAAGCATGGTATCGCCGATAAAGGTCAGGCTGGCGGAGCTGCCAATGCCGTTAATGGTTTGGTATGGGCCGGATGGGCCGTCGATCAAAGCGTCGTCTAACGAGCCTGGCGCGCCGGTTGGCGACCAGTTCTGACTATTGCCCCAAGTGCCCGAGACGCCTTCTGTCCAGCTTTTTGCTGTCATGCCCCAATTGTAGGGGCGTAACGATTACCAAAAGGTTAATGCGCGCCGGGCCTAACCAGAACCGGGTCACTGCTGCGCAGCAGTGGGCTGCGCCGCTCCTCGATCGCGTGACAGGCGACGAGGATCTCGCCATCCCGGGTATAGCCGGGCCGCTCGACCCGGCAGCGCTCGTTCGCCAGCGGGCAGCGCGGGTGGAAAGTGCAGCCGGTGGGCGGATCGATCGGGCTCGGCACTTCGCCGCCCACCGGCGTGCGGCTCTTCCCGGTCATGGCCAGGTCCGGGATCGCATCGAGCAGCATGCGCGTGTAGGGGTGGCGCGGCGCGGTGAAGATGCTGTCGCCGGGCCCGGATTCGACGATGCGGCCCAGATACATCACGCCGAGCTGGTCCGACATGTGACGGACCACGGCGAGGTTGTGGCTGATGAACAAATAAGTGAGCTGCATGCGCTGCTGCAGGTCGCGCATCAGGTTGAGGATCTGCGCCTGCACCGAGACGTCGAGCGCGCTGGTCGGCTCGTCGGCGACCAGGAAGTCGGGCTGGCTCGAGAGCGCACGGGCGATGCTGATGCGCTGTCGCTGGCCGCCGCTGAATTCGTGCGGGAATTTCTCGCCATCCCGCGCGGCCAGGCCGACCTGCTCCAGAAGCTGCCCGACGCGGTCCGTCACGTCGCGGCGCGCGCGCAGGATGCCGAAGGCGCGGATCGGCTCGGCCACAATGTCGCGTACCCGCCATCGCGGGTTAAGGGATGCGTAAGGATCTTGGAAGATCATGTTCATCCGGCGGCGCAGCTCCGGCTGGGCGCGGGCGGCGGACAGGTTTTTGCCTTCGAAGGCGATGCTGCCGGAGGTGGGCTGGTAGAGACCCACGGCGAGGCGGGCGACGGTGCTTTTGCCGCAGCCGCTCTCGCCGACAAGGGAGAGGGTGGTGCCAAGCGGGATGCTGAACGAGACCTCGTCCACGGCGCGCAGGATCTGGCGCGGCTCGCGGGCAAGCACGCGCTGCAGCCACGGGCGCGAGACGTCGAAAGTGCGGCCCACGCGGTCCGCCTGCAGAACGACATGCGCGTCAGGCATGCGCGGGAGCCGGGTCATAGAGCCAGCAGGCGGCCATCGTCTCGCGGGCCGGCATCAGTCCAGGGCGATCGACCCGGCAGCGGTCGAACACTTTCGGGCAGCGCGGATTATAGGGGCAGCCCGGCGGAATGGCGGTCAGCCGCGGCATCGAGCCCTCGATCTGGCGCAGCCGGCCGACACGGTGGTCCAGCGCCGGGATACTGTCCATCAAGCCTTCCGTGTACGGGTGCGATGGATGCCGGACCACATCCTCCACCGGCCCGATCTCGATGACCCGGCCGGCATACATCACCGCGACCCGGTCGGCCGTCTCGGCGATCACGCCCATATCGTGAGTGATCAGCATGATCGCAGTGCCGTGCTCGCGCGTGACCTCCTTGAGCAGCTCGATAATCTGCGACTGGATCGAGACGTCGAGCGCCGTGGTCGGCTCATCGGCGATGACCAGGCGCGGCTCGGCGCAGAGGGCGAGCGCGATCACCACACGCTGACGCATTCCGCCGGAGAATTGGTGCGGGTAAGCGTCGATCCGGCTCGAGGCGGCGGGGATGCCGACGCGCTCGAGCCAGCCGACCGCCCGCGCGCGGGCCTGGCTGTCGGAGAGCGGCAGATGCGCCTGCATTGTCTCGACGAGCTGCTTTCCCACAGTATAGAGCGGGTTCAGCGTGGTTAGCGGGTCCTGGAATATGGCGCCGATCTGCTTGCCGCGGATACGGCGCATCTGGTCGGCCGGCAGCCGGTCGATGCGCTTGCCGTCCAGCAGGATCTCGCCGCCGCTGACCCGGCCTGGCGGCTCGAGCAGCCCGATGATCGCCGCCCCGGTCAGTGACTTGCCGGCGCCGCTCTCGCCCACGACGCCCAGCACCTCGCCCGGCTCGATCGTGAAGCCGACGCCGTCGAGCGCCTTCAGCACGCCGCGCCGGGTCGGGAACTCGACGGTCAGATTGAGGACTTCGAGCAGCGGCATCAGTTCAGCGCAGCCTGGGATTCAGCGCGTCGCGCAGCCAATCGCCCAACAGGTTGATCGACAGCACGATCAGCACCAGCGCGATGCCGGGGAACACGGTGATCCACCACTCGCCGCTGAACAGGAAGTCGTTGCCGACACGGATCAGAGTGCCGACCGAGGGCTGCGTCGGCGGCAGGCCGACGCCAAGAAAGGAGAGCGACGCTTCCGCGATGATGGCGAGCCCTAATGTCAGCGTGCCGATCACCAGCACCGGGCCGAGCACGTTGGGCAGGATGTGGGTCAGCATGATGCGCGACGGCGAAAGCCCGATCACGCGGGCCGCCATCACATATTCCTTGCCGCGCTCGACGAGGGTGGAGCCGCGGACGGTGCGGGCGAATTGCGGCCAGAAGGAGATCCCGACGCTGAAGATGATGACCCAGATTTGCAGGTTCTGTGCCAGCGTGCGCGGCAGCGACACGCTCACCACGCCATCCACCAGCAACGCGATCAGGATGCTGGGAAAGGAGAGCTGGATATCGGCGATGCGCATGAGCACGGAATCCACCGCGCCGCCGACATAGCCGGCGATCAGCCCGACGGCGATGCCGACGATGACCGCGAACAGCACCGAGGCGAGGCCGACCTCAAAGCTGATGCGCGCCCCATACATGATCGCCGACAGCACGTCCCGCCCTTGGTCGTCCGTGCCGAGCAGGTGCGCCGAGGAGCCGCCGGGCAGGAAGGCGGGCGGCAGGAAACTGTCCATCAGGTTGAGGCTGGCCAGGTCGAACGGGTTATATGGCGCGAGCCAGTCGCAGCAGAACGCGCCAATCAGCAGGATCAGCAGGATCAATCCCGAGATCAGCGCCACCGGCGAGCGGCGGAAGCTGTAGAAAAAATCGCTGTCCCAGGCGCGGTCGAGCGCGCTCAATGCCGGGTCCCCGCACGGGCCATCCGCAGCCTCGGGTCGACGGCGTAATAGAGCAGGTCGACGACGAGGTTGATGATCACGAACAGCACCGAGATCAGCATCAGATAGGCGGCCATGACGGGAATATCGGCGGTCTGCACCGATTGCACGAACAGCAGGCCCAGCCCGGGCCACTGAAAGACTGTCTCAGTAATGATAGAGAAGGCGATGATGCCGCCGATTTGCAGCCCGGTGATGGTGATCACCGGCACGAGCGTGTTCTTCAGCGCGTGGCCGAAATTGATGGCGCGGTTGGACAATCCGCGCGCGCGGGCGAACTTGACGTAGTCGGAGCGCAGTACCTCCAGCATCTCGGCGCGGACCAGGCGCATGATGAGCGTCATCTGGAACAGGCCGAGGGTGATCGCCGGCAGCACGAGCGCCTTGAGCCCGCTGAGCGTCAGGAAACCGGTTGTCCAGGCGCCGACATGCACGACATCGCCGCGGCCGAAGCTCGGCAGCCAGCCGAGCAGCACGCTGAAGATCAGGATCAGCAAGATGCCGATCAGGAAGGTCGGCAGGCTCACGCCGATCAGGCTGAACACCAGGAAGAAGCGCGAGGTGACCGCGTGGCGGTAGATCCCCGTGTAGACGCCCATCGGCACGCCGATGACCATCGCCAGTACGGCGGCGGTGAAGGACAGCTCGAGCGTGGCCGGCGCGCGCTCGACGATCAGGTCCATCACCGGCCGGGCGAGCCGGTAGCTGACGCCGAACTCGCCATGCGCGGCGTTCCAGATGAAATGGGCGTATTGGACGAAAAACGGCTGATCGAGGCCGAGATGGTGGATCAGCGCCGCTTTCTGGGCCTCGGTGTAGTCCTGGCCGAGCATGACGGTGACCGGGTCGCCGACGAATTTGAACATCGCGAAGGCGATCAGGCCGACGACGAGCAGGACCGGAATGGCCTGTGCAACCCGTGACAGGATGAAGGCGAACATGCCTTAGCGTTCTAGAGGCATTTCTCGCCGGGTCACAAGGCAACGCTGATCATATTCCGCCGTCGTTGTCATGCGCCGGCACGCGATCGGCGGCAGCGAGGTCGAACGGCGCCGGCTCCTCGGGCTCGCCGGGCACGTCGACGATAGGCGCCGCGCCGGCAAACTCCGCGGCAAGCGTGAAGCCGACGCCGAGCAGCACCGGCCCAAGGAAGATGCCGAGCAGCCCGAATGCCAGTGCGCCGCCAAGCACGCCGAGGATGGTCAGCAGGAACGGCAACTGGGCGCCGCGGGCGATGAACCAGGGGCGGATGACGTTGTCCGAGCCGCTGACGATCAGCAGGCCGTAGGCGCCGAGGAAGATCCCCCAGCCGGTATGGCCGGTGCCGAGCAGCCAGAGTGCGGCCGGGATCCAGACCACGGGGGCGCCGACCGGCAGCACCGCGATCAGCCCGGCAATCGCCCCGAGCAGCAGCGGCCGCGGCACCCCGGACACCCAGAGCCCGAACATGGTCAGCAATCCCTGCACCAGCGCGGTGCCGAGGATGCCGTAGACCGCGCCGCGGATCGTAGCACCGGTGATGGCGACCAGGCGGGAGGCGCGGTCGCCCGCGATCCGGTGGGCGAGGCGCTGCAGGAACCGGGCCAGGATGTCGCCGGACGCATAGAAGAAGAAGGCGACCACGAGCGCGAGCAGGAATTGCAGCAGCCCGCCGGCGATGCTGACCAGCAGCTTGAGCGTGCTCTCGGCGATCATGCCGAAATACGGCTTGAAGAAGTCGACCAGCCCGCTGAGGTCGGCGGCCCACAGGTTCCAATATTCGGAGATCGTGGGCCCGACCACCGGGACCCCGTTGACCCAGGAAGGCGCGCTCGGCAGCCCGGCGCTCAGCGCGTCCTCGACCGCCCGGCGCAGCAGGTTCACGTCATCGGCGCCCGCCGGCGCCGCCAGGCCGAGCGGCAGCACGATCAGCACCGCGGTCAGCAGAACCATGACCCCGGCGGCGGCGCGGTCGCGCATGTGCAGCCGATAGCGCAGCCAATTGAACACCGGCCAGGTGGTGAAGACGAGGATGCCCGCCCAGAATATGGAAGACAGGAACGGCTCGAGCACGAGCCAGCACCCGGCCGCGATTCCGGCCAAGACCAAAATCGCCAGGATGCGCTCGGCGAGCACGTCGGCGTTGTGTTTCATGGCGCGGGCGGTATCACTCGGTCAGGGCCCGTGCAACTTCGCCACGGGCCGGTTCGGCCCGTTGCCTGACGAAGAACCTGACGAAGAATTGGGGAGAACAGCCCGTGCGTTTCTGTGCCAATCTATCCATGATGTTCAACGAGGTGCCGTTTCTCGACCGGTTCGAGGCGGCGGCGAAGGCCGGGTTCAAGGGGGTGGAGTTCCTGTTCCCCTATGATCATCCGGCGGCAGACATCCAGGCCCGGCTGAAGGCGAGCGGGCTCGAGCAGGTGCTGTTCAACGCCCCGCCGGGCGATTGGGCCGCCGGCGAACGCGGCACGGCGAGCCTGCCGGGGCGGCAAGCCGAGTTCCGCGACGGCATCAAGCGCGCGCTCGAATACGCCGACGCGCTCGGCAACCGCCTGGTGCATTGCATGGCGGGCATTCCGGGCAAGGACGTGCGGCCGGCCACCGCCGCCGCGGTTTACGCGGCCAACCTCGCTTGGGCCGCCGAGCAGGCGCACGCCGCCGGGGTGAAGATCGTCATCGAGCCGATCAACCATCGCGACATGCCGGGCTTCCACCTCAACACGATGCAGCAGGGCGCCGACCTCATCGAGGCGATTGGCCGCGACCGGCTCGGGCTGCAGTTCGACATCTATCATTGCCAGATTACCGAGGGCGACGTGTCGAAACGCCTCGAGGCGCAGCTTCCGGTAATCGCGCACATGCAAATTGCAGATGTACCCGCGCGCAACGAGCCTGGCACCGGGGAGATAGGCTGGGCCTACCTTTTCGGGCGGATCGCGGACTTGGGATATGCGGGGTGGATCGGTTGCGAATATCGTCCGGCGGGGGATACAGTCCGCGGGTTAGCGTGGCGTGAGAGGTTCGAGGTGTAAGAAACCTGTGTTCTCACCAAAAAAGATCGCAGCTTTCGCGCTTTCTAACGCCTAAGTCACAGCTAGTAAACCTGATCAACGCTATTGGGATAACTGTAGGGTTGAGGGACTCGAGATGCGGTTTGCAGAAATAGGTCAGCAGTTGCGGGCATACCGCCTGGAATCTGGTCTGAGAGCGGAAGAGATCGCGGCGAGGCTCGGTGTCTCGCGCGCCGCGCTTTATCGCTATGAAAAAGGCGAAGTGATCAAATTAGACACGGTCAAGCGGCTCGCCGAGCTGCTGAAAGTGTCGCCGTTATCGCTGCTTGGGATCGGGGTCGAATACTACAGCCGCTCGGCTGGGTATTTCGAGCGGATCCGCCAAGTTGAGGAGACGGCGGACCAGATCCTGCAAGCCTTCGGCCCGGCTTGCTATGTGACGACGTCGGACGCGTTCGACGCCGTGCTGGCCGAGGGGCTGATGGCCTCCGCCAACATGCCCGGGCAGGACCGCGAAGCGACGCACGCCGCGGCCGAGCAGGTGATGACCTTGCTGGCGGCGCGCAAGCGTCTCTACCACCTGCGGCGCCCCGGCATCATCGCGATCCTTAGTGAAGCGCCGGTGCGCACCTTCCTCGAACAGGGCGTTCTCGGGGGCGCGCCAGTGCCCGATTCACTGCGTGCCAAGTGCCGCGACGTGGCGCGCAAGGAGATGATGAACATCGCCGAGATGATGGCGGCCGAGCCGATGGGTTTGCAGTTCGGCTTGCTGCCGGATTGCGAGGTGTGCAGCAATTTCGGGATCGTGCGCTCTGGCGACCGGGCCACCCTCGCGGTCAACCCGTTCCGAGCGGACAGCGTGCCCACCGCGCAAACCGGGGTGGCCATGATCACCGGCGCCGACGAAGCGCTCGCGGCGCATCAGCGTGTCGCAGAAGCGATGTGGCGTGATGCAGTCAAGGGCCCGGCGGCCGCGCAGCGGATCATGCGGCTGATCGACGGGGACGATGGCAGAATGCCGGCCAACGACGGCGTGCGCCCACGTCCTATGTCCGTGAGCGTCGGCGACTGACGACCGGCGATCGAGGGATCGGCTGATCGCTGGCGCCTGATCGCACGGCATCGCGCGCACAGGCCTGGGGTTCACGGGGCGGCAGGCCGCGACTATGGTTGCGTGATGAAGTTTTCGCCGTTGCCCCACCATCAGGACGTCGAAGTCCTGAGCAATGACCGGGTCTGGTCCGGGCGGTTCGCCCTCGATCTGGTCAAGTTCCGGCACCGCCGCTTCGACGGCGCGATGTCGGGCGAACGGGTCTGGGAGCTGTTCCGGCGCGGACGCGCCGCCGCGGTGCTGCCCTACGACCCGCATTCCGACCAACTCGTGCTCATCGAGCAATTCCGCTTGCCCGCCCTGGCGGCCGGAGTGGAACCGGTGATGGTAGAGGTGCCCGCCGGGCTCTGTAACGCCGGCGAGGACCCGGCGGAAACCGTCCGGCGCGAGGCGCGCGAGGAGATGGGGCTCGAGGCCGACCTGCTCGAGAAGATTGGGGATTTCGTGCTGACGCCCGGCGGCAGCGACGAACGCTGCGCCCTGTTCGTCGGCCGGGTTCGCGCTCCGGTTGTCGGGCCGGACGGTCTGGCCGGCACGGGCGGCCTCGCCGCAGAGCACGAGGATATCAGGGCGCGCGTCTGGAACGCCGATCACGCGATCGCCACCGCGACTTCGGGCGGCTTTCCTAACTCAGTGACCACGATTGCCGTCCTCTGGCTGGCTGCTAGGCGAAATTGGTTGCGCGCCCGGTGGGCGACGGCGTGACCGGACGCCTGTTCCTTGATGATGCCTATCTCACGGATGCGGAATGCCGCGTTGTCGACGCGGGTCCGCAGGGTTTGGTGCTGGACCAGACCCCATTTTACGCCCGCTCCGGGGGTCAACCGGGCGATTCCGGAACGTTGCGCTGGGACGGCGGCGAACTCACAATCAGTGAGGCGGTGAAGGGCGAAGGCGACGCGATCCGCCACTTGGTAGCGGACGGTCCGCTCCCCTCGCCCGGCATGGTGGTGCGCGCTAAGCTCGATTGGCCGAGGCGGCATGCGTTGATGCGCATGCACACGGCGCTGCACCTGATGTGCAGCCTGCTGCCGGGAGCCTCGGTCACCGGCGGGCAGATCGGCGCCGACCGGTCCCGTCTCGATTTCGACCTGCCGCAATCGCCGGACCGCGAGACGCTCGAGGCCGGCTTTGCCGGATTGATCGCGGCGGCCCATCCGGTGACGACGGAATGGGTGGACGAAGCCGTGCTGGACACCAATCCTGGCCTGGTGCGCACGCTTTCGGTCAAGCCGCCCCGCGGCACCGGCCGGCTGCGGCTCGTGCGGATCGGTACCGGGCCGGAGCCGGTCGATCTGCAGCCCTGCGGCGGCACGCATGTGCGCGACACCGCGGAGATCGTCGGCGTGCGAATCCTCAAGATCGAGAATAAGGGGCGGCAAAACCGCCGGATCGCCCTGGCGCTAGCGGAGTAAAGCCGATGGACCCGCTCATCTCCACGGAGTGGCTCGCCGATAATCTTCGCCGGCCCGAGCTCGTGGTGTTCGACGCCACGAAATACCTGCCGAACGAGGGCAAGGATGGGGCGGCTGAGTTCCAGGCAGCGCACATTCCGGGCGCGCGATTCTTCGACATCGACGTGGTCGCCGATCCGGAGACCACGCTGCCGCATATGGTCCCAACGCCCGGCCGCTTCGAGCGGCTGCTCGGCGAGATGGGCGTCGGCCCTGACAGCCTCGTCGTGTTCTATGACCAGAAGGGCATCGCCTCATCGGCGCGCGGCTGGTGGCTGATGGGATTGTTCGGGCATGACCGGGCCGCAGTGCTCGATGGCGGGTTGCCGAAATGGCGGCGCGAGGGGCGGCCGGTCGAGAGCGGCGCCCCGCCGCTGCCCGAGCCCAAACCGTTCCGCGCGACCTTCCGCGCCACCCGCCTGCGCGGGATCGGCGACATGCTGACCCCGTCGAACGACCGCGTGGTGCTGGACGCGCGAGCGGAGGGCCGCTTCCGCGGTACCGATCCGGAGCCGCGCCCGGGCATGCCGAGCGGGCACATGCCCGGCAGCCGCAGCCTGCCCTTCCCGAAGCTGCTGGGTCCCGACGGGACGATGCTGCCGCCGGACCGGCTGCGCGCCGTATTCGCCGAAGCTGGCGTTGATGGCAGCAAGCCGGTGGTGACCAGTTGCGGGACAGGGGTGACGGCGACGATCCTCAGCCTCGGCCTGGTGCGCGCCGGGTTGCCGCAGGGCGCGGTCTATGATGGGTCCTGGACCGAGTGGGCCGGACGCCCCGATACGATCAAGGAGACCGGCTGATGCCTGAAGACCATTCGGCGCGCGGCGTACATTTCGCCACCCGACTGTCGCATGTCGGCCGGGCCGGCACCAAGGTGCGCGGCTTCGTCAATCCTCCCGTGCATCGCGGCTCGACCATGCTGGCCGAAGACTCCGCGGACCGGGTCGCGATGCAGAAGCTGCGGTTCGACCAGGCGCCGACCTACGGGGTGCACGGCAACGCCACGCACCACGCGCTCGAGGACGCGGTCGCCGAGATCGAGGGCGGCACGCGCTGCCAGATCGTCTCGTCGGGCCTCGCCGCGGTGACGACGCCGCTGCTGACCTACCTGGATTGCGGCCAGCATTGCCTGATTCCCGACAGCGTCTATGGCCCAGGGCGCAGCTTCTGCGATGACGCCCTCGCCCGGTTCGGGATCGCGACGACGTACTACGATCCGACCATCGACGCGGCCGGGATCGAGGCATTGTTCCGGCCCAACACCAAGGTGCTCTATTTAGAGAGTCCTGGCAGCCACACTTTCGAGGTGCAGGACGTTCCCGCGCTCGCGGCGGTCGCGCGCCGGCTCGGCGCCAAGGTGCTGATGGACAACACCTGGGGCATCCACCACTTCCAGCCGTTCCAGCACGGGGTGGACGTCTCAATCCAGGCGTTGACGAAATACGTGGTCGGCCATTCGGACGTGCTGCTGGGCAGCATCACGGTCGCCAACTCGGCGGAGTGGGAGCGGGTCCGGCACGGTGCGCTCGTGCTGGGCCAGTATGCCAGCCCCGATGATTGCTGGCTGGCACTGCGGGGCGTGCGGACGTTTGCGGTGCGGCTAAAGCGTCAGATGGCATCGGCGCTCGAGATCGCGGCCTGGCTCGCGGGGCGGCCGGAGGTCAAGCACGTGCTCTACCCGGCGCTGCCGGGCGCGCCGGGGCACGAGCTGTGGAAGCGGGACTTCACCGGAGCCTGCAGCCTGTTCGGGGTGGTGTTCCGGCCGGAGTTTTCGGCCGAAGCGAGCCGGGCGATGATCGACAGCCTGGCCCTGTTCGGCATCGGCGCGAGCTGGGGCGGCTTTGAGAGCCTGGTCGTGCCGACGACGGGCTCACTCCGCCGCACCGCCAGCACCGGCGAGTTCGGTGGGCCAATGATCCGGCTGCATATCGGGCTCGAGGAGCCGGCAGACCTGATCGCCGACCTCGATCAGGGCCTCGGCGCGATGCGGGGCTACGCGGCCTGACAGGCGGCGCAGAGTCCTTCGGCTTCGACCGTCGCGCCCCGGATGGCAAAGCCGCTGCGCCTGGCCGCCTCGGCCAGCGCCGCGCTGACACCAGGGTCGTCGATCTCGGTCACCTGGCCGCAGCCGCCGCAGATCAGGAACTGAGCGCGATGCTCATGCTCGTCATGGCCGAAGCAGCTCACGAACGCCGAAAGCCGCTCGACCCGGTGGACGATTCCCTGGGCGAGCAGGAATTCGAGCGCGCGATATACGGTGGGCGGGGCGGCGCCGCGGCGGAGGGTGCGGAGCTGATCGAGGATCTCGTAGGCGCCCACCGGCGCGCCGGCGCCCAGAACCAGGCCGAGCACCTGGCGCCGCACGTCCGTCAGCCGCTCGCCCCGTCCGGCGCATAGGAGGGCCGCGCGCTCGAGCTGCGCCTCGATGCCAGGCGCGAAGCTCTCGGGCTGGGGTTGGGCGGACATGCACCCTATCTCTGACGCTCACGCCCCTGTTGCAAGGCTGCCGATGAACCTCGATGAGATCCGCTTTGACGCCGCCGGGCTCGTGCCCGTCATCGCGCAGCAGCACGACAGCGGCGAGGTGCTGATGCTGGCCTGGATGAACCGCGACGCGGTGGCCGAGACGCTGGCGACGGGAAGCGTCTGCTACTTCAGCCGCAGTCGCGCCGCGTTGTGGCGCAAGGGCGAGACATCGGGGCAGGTACAGCGCCTGGTCGAGCTGCGGCTGGACTGCGACGGCGATGCATTGCTGCTGCTGGTGGATCAGCACGGGGTCGCCTGCCACACGGGGCGGCGGAGCTGTTTTTTCCGCGCCGTGCGCGGCGGCGAACTGGCGACGATCAGCGACCAGCTGGTCGGCCCGGCCGAGCTGTATCCTAGCTAAACCGGGATCGTCTCAGGCCGGCGCTCAACGCGGGCGCGAATCAGCCTGTCGGAGATTTTTACACTCGCTCGCGCATCGGTTCCCCTACGTACAATCAAATGATTGAGGGATCACGGATTATCTAGACGGCACGCCGTTTGCAATGAACGTCATGGACTTCCAAAGGGGCAAGCTGTGATTAACATTGCGAAGAATTACCTGCTCGGTGGCGTCGCCGTTGCTGGCTTGTTGGTTGGTATGGTGCGTCCTGGCCAGGCAGCTTTCCTGCCCAACGTGAACAATCTGAACTTCGTCAATTACACCGGCTCAGCCCCGCCCAACTGCTTTACCTGTGTCGATCCGACCGGCTGGACCGGCGGCAGCGGCCTCATCTACGTCGACGCGCCCGGCACCGCGGTGACCGGTGGTGGCAACATCGACGTGTATCCTGGGTTTCCCGCGAACAGCCCGGTCGGCGGCAACTTCGTCGAAGCTGACGGCAATCCGACCTACGAGAGCGGGTTCCAGCAGATGATCACCGGCCTGACGCCCGGCACGACCTACACGCTGAGCTTCTATCAGGCCGCCGGCCAGGAGCAGGGCTTCGCCAACGGCACGCCGACGAGCGAGCAGTGGATCGTGTCGTTGGGCACCGCGGGCCTTTCCGTGTCGCAGACGGGCGGCCCAGTCGATCCGGTTTACGGCGCTACGGGCAGCTACTCGAACCCGGACCCGACTGCCAGCATCGCCGTTTCGCAGGACATGATCACGCCGTCCGGCGGGAACACGCCTTGGGAGTATGTCTCGGTCCAGCTGACTGCGGACGCGACCAGCGACCTGCTGAGCTTCCTGGCTTGGGGCGACAATGGCAGCACGGTCAACCTGCCGCCGATGGTATTCCTCTCGGGTGTGAACTCGGTGGACGTCCTGACGGTGCCGGAGCCGGCCACGCTGTCGGTCCTCGGTCTCGGTCTTGCCGGGCTCGTTGGCAGCCGTCTGCGTCGCCGCAACAAGAAGTCCGCCTAAGCCACGACACCGTTGTAAAACGATCGGCGCATTCGTGCATGTTTCTGTTGCACGAACGCGCCGGCTTCGTATATAGGTTCTGTTAAGATCTTCTACCGCAGATTGCACCAATCTAACTAGCTGCACGGACGGCGCCGGTTACCCGGCGCGCGTATGGCGGCGCAGGGTGCCAAAACAGCCAAAAATTGGGACGGTGGCCGATCTTGCAACGATGTTGTTGCAATGTGCCAACGAGCTAACCCATAGGGATCATCATTATGTACCGCCTTCGACATTTTCTTCTGGGCGGCGCCGCCGCCGCCGGATTGCTGGTCGGCGTGGTCCGTCCAGGCCACGCCGAGTTCCTGCCAAACGTTTCAAACCTAAACTTCGTTGACTATACCGGCGCCGCGCCGAAGAACTCGTTCAACGCCGTCGACCCGGTGGGCTGGACCGGCGGCAGCGGCCTGATCTATGTCGATGCGCCGGGAACCGCAACGTCGACGTCCGGCGGCATCGGGGTCTACGGGCCGTTCGCCAACCCGCCGATTGCCGGGAACTTCGTCGAGGCCGACGGCAACCCGAGCTTCGAAAGCGGCTTCCAGCAGGAAATCACCGGCCTGACGCCCGGCACGACCTACACGCTGAGCTTCTACCAGGCCGGCGGCCAGCAGGTCGGCTTTGCCAGCGGCCTGGCGACCAGCGAGCAGTGGATCGTCTCGCTCGGCACCTCCGGACTGACCGTTTCGACCCATGGCGGCCCGGTCGATCCGGTTTACGGCCAAACAGGCAGGTATTCCAACGCCGACCCGAACGCCAGCATTGCGGTGTCGCAGGACATGATCACCCCCTCGGGTGGCGTGACGCCTTGGGAATATGTCTCCGTCCAGCTGACCGCGGACGCGACCAGTGACCTGCTGAGCTTCTTGGCTTGGGGCGATAATGGCAGCACGGTCAACCTGCCGCCGATCGCGTTCCTCTCCGGCGTCAACTCGCCAGATGTGCTCGTCCCGGAGCCGGCCACGCTGTCAATTTTCGGGATCGGTCTGGCCGCGCTTGGGCTGAAGCGCCTGCGCCGGCGCGCGCAAGCATCCGCTTAGGTCATCAGCTTAGCCATCTGTGGTGGGGACCCATGCGTTCCCTGCGCTCGGGCAACTCGCAATTGCCCGAGCGCTATCCCCACCATCAATCGCACTGGCCCACACGCGGTTTCATTTGTCAGAAGATTTTACACATCGTTACTCACTCTACAAAAGTGATCTCCTCAACTCTTTGAAATAACCGACTTTTATTTTGTGGCCCGCTCTTTGCAATATCGGTATTTGTTCGTCAACGGGGGATTAATTATGAATTCTAGCTCAAGGCGTTATGTTACGGCCGGCGCCGCACTTGCGGTTGCCGTTACACTCGGCGCGGCAGCCGCTCAGGCGACCCCGCTGCCCGTGCAAAACCTGACATTCAGCAACTACACCGGCGTTGCCCCGAAAGGCTATTTCGGCGGCAACGGATTCTCGAACAGCTCCTACTACGTGAACCCGGTCGGCTGGTCGCGCGGACCGACGGTCAACGATGACCTCGTATTCATCGATGCGCCGGGAACGGCCAATCAGACCGGGGCCGGGCCGAATTCTTACGCGGTGTATCCGTCGGGCAGCTCGTTCCCCGCAGCGCCTCCGGGCGGCAACTTCGTGCAGGCGGACGGCAATCCGCAATACGAGAGCACGTTCTATCAGGCGGTCTCTGGGCTCAGCGTGGGAACCGACTACTCCTTGAGCTTCTGGCAAGCCGCCGGACAGCAGCAGGGGTTCAGCGGCGCGACCACCGAGCAGTGGGTCGTGTTCTTCGGCAACACCGCGCCGACGGTGAGCTGCACCACGAACCCCTGCACCTATAGCGCCGCCGGCGATCAGATCTACGCGTCGGACCTGATGAACACGCCGTCCCAAAGCTACTCCCCGTGGGAGTTGGTCTCGACGGATTTCACCGCCACGGCCGCGAGCGAGACCCTCTACTTCCTCGCCTGGGGCGATAACGGCAGCACGACCAACCTGCCGCCGACCGTGTTCCTCGCGGGCGTGAACAGCCCGTCCGTTCTCCCTGAGCCGGCCACGCTTTCGGTTCTCGGGATCGGCCTGGTCGGACTCGGCGCCAACCGTCTGCGTCGCCGCAACAAGAAGACGGCCGTCTAAGCCGAAAACGGCTGGCCGCCTTAGTCTGGTCAAAAAATGACCGGCCCGCTCGGGCATGCTCCTATTGCCCGGGCGCGCCGCTTGGCTTACTTCACCTTTGACCGGTAGGGATTTACGTCGGTGCCGACTTTTCTCGACCCGCAACATCTCATGGCCTTCGTCCTCAGCGTCGCCCGAGCCAGCATTTGGCTGGCCCTGCTCGCGATCGTGTTCCTGCCGATCGAACGCCTGTTCGCCCTGCACCCGCGCAAGGTGTTCTGCAAGACCACGCTGAGCGATATCGGATTCTATTTCATCAGCGGCCTGGTGCCAGCGATGCTGCTCGCGCCGCTGCTCGGCATCGTCGCCGTCGCCGCCCATGCGGTCGTCCCCTGGCGGGTGCACACCGCGATCGCGGAATGGCCGCTCTGGGCGCGCGCGGCCGGCGCGCTCGTGGTCAGCGAGATCGGGTTTTACTGGGGACATCGCTGGACCCATGAGCTCCCGTTTCTGTGGAAGTTCCACGCCGTGCATCACCAGCCGGAAGAGATCTACTTCCTGGTCAGCGCGCGCGCCCATCCGCTGGACAATGTGTGGGTTCGCCTCTGCGGCTTCACGCCGGTCTACGTGCTCGGCCTGGCCACCCCGCTGACGCCCTCGGGCGGCGCGATCTCCGCCATCCTGGTGCTGGTGCTCACGGTCTGGGGGTTCCTCATCCACTCCAACGTCAAATGGCGTTTCGGCCCGCTGGAATGGCTCGTCTCCACCCCGGCCTTCCACCACTGGCATCACACGATGGCCCAGCCGCGGGACCGCAACTACGCGTCCATGCTGCCGATCATGGACCTCGTCTTCGGCACCTTCTACCTGCCGCGCGGCAAGTGGCCGACCTCTTATGGGACGGACACGAAGCTGCCCGCCTCGCTGCACGGCCAACTGGCTTTCCCGTTCAATTCGCCGCCGCCCGAGCCGGCCGCCGAGCCCGTCGCCGCCGAGCGTTAAGCGGCAGGCTCGACCGCGCGGATCGCCGCTTCGGGCAGCTCGCCATAGAGGTGCGGGAACGGCGCCATGCCGGGCTCGCTGGCCTCGAAACGGATGTCGAGCCCGGCCGGGTCGAGATGCAGGACCAGCAGGCCGGTCCGCCCGGCAAAATGGCGCGCGAGCACGAACGGTAGTTGCGCCGGCGTGCAGAGGTGGATGAAGCCGCCTTGCGGACAGGCGTAAGCGCCACGCGCCTTGGCTTCGTCCCAGCCCCGCGCCGTCGTGACGTGCAGCAGATTGTCCACCGATTGCCCTCCCCTGCCCTTGCCCGTATGCAGCCGGCCATGCCCGCAAGCAACCGATGCCGCTGATCTACCTGCTCGCGGGCGAGGCCAGCGGCGACGTGCTCGGCGCCCGGCTGATGGCGGCCTTGACCCGGCTGCGCCCCGGGATCGAGTTCGCCGGCGTCGGCGGCCCGCGCATGGAGGAGCAGGGATTTGTCAGCCTGCACCCGATGGCCGACCTGGCAGTGATGGGCCTGGTCGAAGTGGTGCCGCGCCTGCATGTCATCCGGCGGCGCTTCAATCAGACGGTGGAGGATCTCCGGCGGCGCAAGCCGGACGTGCTCGTGACCATCGACAGCCCTGGCTACAACCTCCATGTCCTGAAGAAAGCGGCCCGCTTGGGGATCAAGCGGGTGCACTACGTGGCCCCGCAAGTCTGGGCGTGGCGGGAGAGCCGAGTGCGCAAATATCCCGGCCTGTGGGACAAGCTGCTGTGCCTGCTGCCGTTCGAGCCGGACTGGTTCGGACAGCGCGGCATCGAGGCGCGCTTCGTCGGGCATCCGGTGCTGGAGTCCGGCGCCGGGTCGGGCGATGCCGGGCGGTTCCGCGCGCGCTACGGGCTGCGGCCGGAGCAGCCCGTCCTGGTGCTGATGCCGGGGAGCCGGCGGTCCGAGGCGCCGCGGCTGCTGCCGGTGTTCGGCGAGACGCTGGCCTTGCTAGCCACGGCGGCGCCGGATCTGCGGCCGGCGCTGCCGGTGTCCGCCGTGGTGGCAAGCACCGTGCGGCACGCCGCCGAGTCCTGGCCGGTGCAGCCGATCATCGTCACCGCGATCGACGACAAGCATGACGCCTATGCGGCGGCCGGAGTCGCGCTGACCAAGTCCGGCACCTCGACTTTGGAGCTGGCGCTGGCTGGCGTGCCGATGGCGGTGACCTACCGGGTCAACCCGGTGAGCGCGGCCATGGCGCGGCGGCTGATCCGGATCCCATACGTGGCAATGGTGAACCTGCTGGCCGGGCGCGCCGTCGTCCCAGAGCTGCTGCAGCAGGATTGTACGCCCGAGAAGCTGAGCCGGACCGTCCTCGAGCTGCTGCGGCAGGGGCCAGTGGCCAGTGGCCAGGGGCCAGGACTGCGCGCGGTGATCGAGAGCTTGAGGCCGCCAGAGGGCTTGCCCTCAGAGGCGGCTGCCCGCGAAGTGCTCGAGGTTCTTGATCAGGCCTGATTCCATCGCTAGACGCCGCGACTCGGCGATGCTCTCGGTGACGGCCAGCGCCGCGGCGAGCGCCCGGCGCCCGGCAGCGGCGTCGACCAGGACCGGCGCGCCGTCGAGACAGGCGGCGACAAAGGCCTCGTGCTCGGCCTGCATCGAGTCGGAGTCGGGCCAACTCACCTCCTCGCGCCGGAACCCGCCGGTCCCCGGCAACGGCAGCCCGCGCTCGCGGCCGATCATGCTCAGCTTGCGCGCCACGAAGTCCGCGGACAGGTAGCCCTCCTCGGAGAATAGCCGCATACGGCGCTCGGTCTTCAGCGAGATCCGGCTGGCGGTGATCGTCGCCACGCAGCCATTCTCAAACCGCACCCGGGCGTTGGCGATGTCCTCATGCGCGCTGGAGACGGCCGCGCCGAGCGCATCCACCGACCGGATCGGGCTGGCCACCAGCGCCAGCACCAAGTCGAGATCGTGGATCATCAGGTCGAGGATGACGGAGACATCGGTCCCGCGCGGCTTGAACGGCGCGATGCGGGTCGCGTCGATATAGAGCGGCCGGGCGATGCGGCTGGAAATCGCGCGGTGCTCGGCAGAGTAGCGCAGCAAATGCCCGACTTGCAGCACGCGCTGCCGGCCCCGGGCGAGTGCGGCGAGCTGGTCGGCCTGCTCGAGCGTGGCGGCGATCGGCTTCTCGATCAGCACGTGCAGGCCGTGCTCGAGCGCGTCCGCGGCAAGCTGGAAATGCGCCTCGGCCGGGGCGGCGATGATCAGCGCGTCGCTGGCGGCGAGCAGCTTGTCGAGCGCGAGAGCAGGGGCGCGCCCAGCCTCGCGCCCGACGGTTTCAGCGCGCTCGAGGTTCGGGTCATAAAGCCCGGCCAGCGCCGCACGCCGGCTCGCCGCTACTTTAAGAGCGTGGAACCGGCCGAAATGCCCGGCGCCTGCAATGCCGATGCGGAGCTGTGCCATGGGCCGGGAGTAGCAGGCCGAGGCGCTGAGGTCCAAAAGGCAGTGCGAAGGCCTGCGCATGCAAGCCGGTCAGCTTGGCGCCGATTGGCCGCAGGCGGCACTAAGCCTCGGTTTGGGACGGCACGCCGCCGGGTCGTGGGAATTTGCTCGATTGGAAAGATCGCGAGACGAAAGGGCCGGCTAGCGAGCGCGCGTTCTTTGTCCGCAGCGGCGTCTCACCGAACCGGTTAACATAGAACCGGGTGAATCGGCCAGGATTGCTGAAGCCGAGGTGGGTTGCCAATTCGCCGACTCTGACGGCGGGGTTGCCGGCGGCAAATGCTTCGCGCGCGGCATCAAGCCTGAGGTCACGCAGAACCGAAGTGACCGTCCGTCCGTGCTGGGACCGGAAAGCGGCCGCAAGGGCGCGGGCGGAACAGCCGGCCGATTGAGCAACGTCCTCGACCGTGATCGGCTGAAAGAGGTTTTCAAGCATGAACGCCCTCGCGCGCCTTACCGCCTGTGGCGGCGCCGCGCTCGGCGCACGGGCCAGGCGCTCAGTGTAGTTATGGATCGCGCCTTCTACTATCGTGCGGATTACCAGGTCCTCGAACCCGGGGGCGCCGATGCCCCCAGCGAATGAGGAGTATGGGTCGGCCAATTCCTCCGCCGCATACTGCACCAGCCGTCGGAGCGTTCCCGCAACGCCCCGAGGCCAGTTCTTCTCCGGCCCAAAGGCCAGCGGTGCGTCAAGCGCTTGGCCCAACATCGCCTCCAGGCAGCGGACCAGCGCTTTCGCGTTCACCCACAGGTTGAGCCGTTCAGCGCCGTCCGTGGTCAACGCGCGCGCCCCAGGCAGGGCGTTGCAAAGCAACATCCGACCCGCAGTCGAAGTGATTGCCACCTCCGAACCGAGTGGAGCGTAGTGCACTGCCCCTTCCAGCACGACCATGACGCACACTCCGAGCGGATGCAGCTCGGGGAACGTGATCTCCATCCCGAAACGATCGATGACGTAGGAGAACTGCAGGCCGCCGATTCGAGTGTCGCCGATTTTGCTCAGCGCCTGACCGTCGGAAGCCTGGGCGCGACCTGGCTCGCGCGGGCGGTAGAGGAGACTGCCGCGATCCGAGGCCGTCGCCCGGCGCAAGGTCATGGCTTCGTATTCCTCGACGTTTCGGACCTCGGTCATCTGCAGGGCATCGAGCAGGTCTGCGTTGATCTTCATCGGCGACGTCCCGATTTTCGTTTCGAAGGTGGCAGGACAGGTCTTTTGCTACCTAGTGGTCCGATCCTGACGCTTGAATCCCAAGCGTCGGGTGAATCGCTCCACCAAACAAAGCCTTGTGGTGGGAAGCTGACGGTTCTTTCCGCCAGATTTCTATCACTAGGTGCTCGCGTAGGTGACGGAAGCACCCGTCAGATCCGCAGCACCAGCCATTGTTTGGCGGACCGATTCATCTAGCGCTGGAGGCCCAAGCGTCAGGATCGGACCATTCGAAAACCGTTTGCTCTACGCCTGGCGTCGGGGCACGGACAAATAGACATAATTCATGCCGGTAGGACAGTTTTGCCAACTGGTCCAGAAAAACCCTTGAGCAGCGGGTTCTTCCACCGGCAGCCCACGGTAAAACGACGTCCGGGAGCCCGGCCTGGGCGCAAACCAGCAAGCACTCTCGAGAAGGGCAGCCGTTCGCGACTGCCACTCGAGAACTGGAGAGGCGATGCACAGCAGTCGAACCGATCGGCCTACTCGAAAGCTTTTTATTGCGACCTCGAAGCAGGCTCAGCTTGAACACGGCCTACGGGCTGATCGCCTTGCCCGCGATCGCAGGCGTGATCCTGCTCAGCGAACTCGGAGTGCCGGTAGCCTACGGTGAGAACCTGGCGCCTTTCGGGCCCTAAGCCGTCGCGCTGCCGTCCGCACGCTCGAGCCGGCTGAGGCTCGGCATGGCCACTCGGCGGCGCACGTAGGGGCAACAAGCAGCAATCTGAACCAAGCAACGGAGACGAACCCTTATGCGCACCCTCCTCCTGGTAGGCACCTCGCTACTGGCCCTGTCCACCTCGGTCGCGACCGCAATTGCGGCGCCGATCTTCTCCGACGGCACGCCCGGACTGACCAGCACCATGCTGGCGCCGGGCACCTACGACATCGTGGCGACCGGAGCCGCCGGTGGGGGCGGCAGTGGCTTAGGCGTGGGCGTGCCCGGCTTCGGCGCCGTCGTCGAAAGCACCTTCACCTTCGCGAACGCCGAGACGCTGAGCATCCTGGTCGGCGGCCGCGGTGCCAGCGCCAGCGGCTTCGGCTTCGGCCTCGGCGCCGGCGGCGGGGGCAGCTTCGTGGTCGGGCCCGGCAACGCACCCCTGCTGATCGCCGGCGGCGGCGGCGGTGGCGGCTTCGCGGGCGGCGGCGGCGGCAACGGCGGCTCCGTCGCAGCCAGCGGCGGTGCGGGCGGCGCCGGCGGCGGCGGCGGCAACATAGGCGCGGGCGGCGGCGGCGGCGGCGGGCTGACCGGCAACGGCGGCACAGGCGGGACAGGCACCCTGCCTGGGGATCCGAACCCGCTTCCGGGCGGTGGCGGCGGCCTCTCCTTCGTCAACGGCGGCGCGGGCGGGGCCGGCGGGGTTGCCGACGGCAGTGCGGCACCGAGCGGCGGCATCGGCGGCGGCGGCGGCGCTGGCAGCATCGAGGGCGGCGGCGGCGGCGGGGGCGGCTACACCGGCGGCGCGGGCGGCCGCAACACTGGCGTCGGCGCATTGGGCGGCGGCGGCGGCACGTCGTTCGACGCGGGCGCGGACCCGCTTGTTCAGCATCGCGGCGGCGCTCGGCAACGGCCTCGGTGGTGATCAGCCTCGTACCGACGCCCATCCCCGAGCCGACCGGCCTCGCCCTCCTGGGCACCGGCCTGCTCGGCGTCGGCTTGGTGCGCCGCCACCGCGCGCGCTGACCAGCCCGCGGCACCTCGAACCCACATACGGAGACCACGCCCATGCGCACCCTCCTCCTCGCCGGCACCTCGCTGCTGGCCCTGTCCGCCTCCGTCGCCACCGCCTTCGGCGGCACCGATCACCTTCGGCTTCACCGGGCGGTTTTCAGACCTTCATCGCGCCCAAACGCCGGCCTCTACGACATCCTCGCCTTCGGGGGCGCAGGGTGGCAGCGACGCCAGCGGCACAGGCGGCCTCGGCGCCGAGATCGGCGGCGACATCGCCCTCACCGCCGGCGAGATGCTGAGCATCGCCGTCGGCGGGGCCGGCGGAAGCAACCTCGGTTTCAACAACGGCGGCGGTGGCGGCGGTGGCAGCTTCGTGGTCGGACCGAACAGCACGCCCCTCGTCATCGCCGGCGGAGGCGGTGGCTACCAAACCGGTGGTGGCGGGAGCGGCCTCACCGGCACGGGCAGGCGGGCCTGGCGTTGCCGGTGGCGCGGGCGGCACCGGCGGGAACGGGGGAGGTGTCGGCGGCAACTACACCGCTGGCGGCGGCGGCGGCGGCTTCTTCACCGGCGGCGCCTCCTCCAACGGTGGCGGCGGCTCTGGTGGCGCCTCCTTCGCCGGCGGCCTCGGCGGCGGCGGCGGCTTAGTCAACGGCGGCGGCTTCGGCGGCGGCGGCGGCAGCGGTGCCGGCGGCAACGGCAGCAGCGGCGCCGGCGGCGGCGGCGGCTATAGCGGCGGCGGCGGCGGCGGCGCACTCGGCGTTAACGGTTCCGGCGGTGGAGGCGGCTCGTTCCTCGCCGCCTCGGCAACCGACCCCGTGCTGCTTGCGGGCGAGAATACCGGCAACGGCCTGGTGACGATCAACGATCTGACGCCCGTCCCCGAGCCGGCTTCGCTGTTCGTGCTGGGCACCGGCCTGCTCGGCCTCGCCGCCGCGCGGCGTAAGGCACGCTAAGCCTCCACGGCATCTTGAACCCATACATCGGGGACCACGCCCATGCGCAACTTCCTGCTCGCCGGCACCTCGCTGCTGGCTCTCTCCGCTTCCATCACCGCCGCCTCGGCAGCGCCGATCACGTTTGACTACACCGGCGGGTTTCAGACCTTCACCGCGCCCAGCGCCGGCACGTACGAGATCCTCGCCTTCGGGGCGCAGGGCGGCCAGGGCGGTAGCAATGCCGCAACCCCGGGCGGCCTTGGCGCCGAGATCGGCGGCGACATCGCGCTTGCCGCGGGCGAGACGCTGAGCATCGCCGTCGGTGGCGGCGCCGGTGCCGGCGGCGGCGGCGCGGCGAGCTATAGCGCCGGCGGCGGCGGCGGCGGCAGCTTCGTTGTCGGATCGAACGGCACACCCCTGGTTATCGCCGCTGGCGGTGGCGGCGGCGGCCCGGCGAACTACGGAAGCGGCGGCGGCGGCGGCACCGGCACCGCGGGCGGGGCGGCTGGCAGCCACCGCGGCGCGGGCGGAATCGGCGGTGCCGGGGGAGGTGTCGGCGGCAACTACAGCGGCGGCGGGGGCGGCGGCTTTTTCAGCGGGGGCGCCTCTGCCGCGGGCGGCGGCTCTGGTGGCGCCTCCTTCGCCGCCGGCCTCGGCGGGGGCGGGGGCGCATACGGCGCCAACGGCGGCTTCGGCGGCGGCGGCGGCGCAGGACCCAACGGCAGTGGTGGCGGTGGCGGCTACAGCGGCGGCGGGGGTGGCGGCGCACCGGCCGTTAGCGGTTCCGGCGGTGGCGGCGGCTCGTTCCTCGCCGCCTCGGCAACCGACCCCGTGCTGCTTGCGGGCGAGAATACCGGCAACGGCCTGGTGACGATCAACGATCTGACGCCCGTCCCCGAGCCGGCTTCGCTGCTGGTGCTGGGCACCGGCCTGCTCGGCCTCGCCGCCGCGCGGCGTAAGGCACGCTAGGCCTCCACGGCATCTTCAACCCATAAATCGGGGACCACGCCCATGCGCAACTTCCTGCTCGCCGGCACCTCGCTGCTGGCTCTCTCCGTCGCGGTTTCGGCCGCCGCGGCGGCGGCTCGCACTACGCCGACGCCGGCGCTGAGCCGGGTCTGCCTCCTGGGCCGCTGAGCGCCAAAAGCTATACCAGCGACACGGTCGTCGGCAGCAGCGCGGGATCGTCCCAGAAGGCGTCACGGGCGAAGCGGGCGAAGATGTCCGGCGGGAGCACCGTCGCCCGTTTCTCCGCGTGTACGCGGCTGCCGACGTCGTGCAGGCCCGGCGTGCCCAGCCGCATGTCGAACTCGATCATGTCGTAGCAGGGCTCGATGCGTGCGGGATCGTGTGAAAACAATTCCTCGCCGATGAAGGTGTAGATTGCCGCCAGAGTGCCGAGCGGGTTGGCCGTCAGGCTTTCGTAGCGCACCAGCAGCAGCCGGTCGCCATGGGCGCCGTACACCGCTTCGCGCAAGGCGTTGAGCGCGAAGCCGACCATGCCGGTGGCGCCGCCCAACCCGTCCGCTCGGGAATAGACGGTCCCGCCGGGCTCGTAGCTGAAGATGCCGGACAGCTCGAAGGCGTTGCGGCCAATCAGCGCCTCGATGCTGTCCACCACCCAGGCCGGGTTGCGCACACAGCATACTACTTTGGCGTCCGGGAACAGCCGGGTGAGCGCGGGCAGTTTGGTGGTCCACAGGCGGTTGGTGTCAAACACGACTTGGTTGGGGTGGACGCCGGCGTATGCCGCCTCGAACACGGCGCGCAGCAGGCGTTCGCGCAACTCGTCATCGATGAACACTGCCGCCTCGTTACGCTGGCTGGTTTCGCGCAGCATGGCGTTGAACAGGCTGCCAACCGGGCTGGTCATGCCGGCGGAAAAGCGCGGGTTCTGCCGCAGCAGGGCCGCCAGCAGGGTGGAGCCGGAGCGTGGTAGGCCGGAGATGAAGTGAATGCCGTTCCGCATGATTGATTTAGGCGCGGACATCACGGGGCGGCAACCGGCATCCTGGCAACCCGGAATCCTGGCCTCGGCCTGCACATCCGCGATCGGCTCGGATGGCCGCGACGCCTCCGTGCCGGGCAATCTGGTCAACGGCGGCGGCTACAGCGGCGGCGGCTCGTTCGACGGCAGCACGCTCATGGACGCGGCCTTCGTGCAGCTCTCCGGCGTGAACAGCGCGAACAGCGGCAACGGCTCGGTCGTGATCACGCTGGCGCCCACCCCCGTCCCCGAACCCGTCAGCCTCGCCCTGCTCGGCACCGGCCTGCTCGTTGCTCCACCGGGATCGAGGCCACCACCTTGCCGTCCTCGTCCAGCACCAGCATCGTGAGGTCAGTCGTGCCCACGAGGAGATGGCAGGTCTTGGTGTTATAGACCGTCGGCTTGCAGCGGCCCTTGACGCCCGGCCTCCAAACCGCGAGCGCCCGGCCTGAGGCCGGGTCGAGCGCTGGGGCCAGAACTTGCGCGCCTACCCCGAGTGGCGGCATATGCCGCGCGCATCCACCCGGAGTCCGTAAGCCTGTCATGATGTATTTCAGCAAACTCAAGACCACGGTCGTCATCGGCCTTTGTGTCCTGGGCGTGCTGCTCTGCATCCCGAACGTCGTGCAGGCGCCGGTGGGCTGGCTGCCGTGGCGGCAGGTGCATCTCGGGCTCGACCTGCGCGGCGGCTCCTATCTGTTGCTCGAAGTCGACATGGCGGCGGTGGCCAAGGAACGGCTGACCGCAATGGCCGAAGGCGTGCGCACGACGCTGCGCGGCAAGGTTCAGTTCCAGCCCCCGACCACGCAGCCGGGACAGAACCGGGTCACCGTCCACCTCATCGACCCGGCGCAGCAAGCGACCGCCACCCAGCTCCTGCAAGCCTCTGCCAGCAGCAACACCGACGCAGGCCCGCCGGAATACGACGTCGCCAGCACCACGCCGACCGACATCACCCTGACGCTCTCGGCCCAGGCGCTGCGCGACCGGGCCAACTCCGCCGTCCAGCAATCGATCGAGATCGTCCGCCGCCGCATCGACGAGACCGGCGTGCTCGACCCGCAGATCACCCGCCAGGGCGATGACCGCATCGTGGTGCAGCTTCCCGGCGTCGAGGACCCGAACCGGATCAAGGAGCTGATCGGCAAGACGGCGAAGATGACCTTCCGGCTGGTGGACGACAACGCCAACCTGAGCGGCCCGCCGCCGCCCGGCGTCGATTTCCTGCCGATGCAGGACCAGCCGAGCGTCAAGGTGCCGGTTCGCCGCCTGGTCGAGGTCGATGGCGCCGACCTGACCGATGCGCGGCCGGGTCAGGACCAGCAGAGCGGACAGTGGGTGGTCAATTTCACCCTCAACGGGGTGGGTGCGCGCCGCTTCGCCGAGGTCAGCACGAATGATGTGGGCAAGCGCTTCGCCATCGTGTTGGACGAGAGGGTGATCAGCGCGCCGGTGATCCGTGAGCCGATCACCGGCGGCCGCGGCCAGATCAGCGGCAGCTTTACGGCGGCGTCGGCGCAGGACCTCTCCGTGCTGCTGCGCGCCGGCGCGCTGCCGGCGCCGCTGACGGTGCTCGAGGAGCGCAGCGTCGGCCCCGAGTTGGGCGCCGACAGCATCCGCGCCGGCGCGATCTCGCTCGCGGCCGGGCTGGTGATGGTGATGGCCTATATGGCGATCTTTTATGGGCTGTTCGGCTGGTACGCGAACATCGCGCTACTCGCCAACCTATTCCTGCAAATCGCCGTGCTGTCGCTGCTCGAGGCGACGCTGACCTTGCCAGGCACGGCGGGAATCCTGCTGACCCTCGGCGTGGCCGTCGACGCCAACATCCTGATCAACGAGCGCATCCGCGAGGAGGTCCGCCACGGGCGGACGCCGCTGAACGCGCTGGAGACGGGTTTCCGCCGCGCCTACGGGACGATCATCGACAGCAATGCGACGGCGTTCCTGGCGCACGTCATGCTGTTCGTGTTCGGCTCCGGCCCGGTGCGCGGCTTCGCGGTGACCATCACGGTCGGCATCGTCACCACCCTGTTCACCGCGACCCTCGTCGCCCGGTTGCTGATGGTGAAATGGTATGTCAGCACCCGTCCTGTCCTGTTGCCGGTGTAGTCCACCATGTTCATCCGCCCGCTCTTCCGCATCGTCCCCGACGAAACCCACATCAAGTTCATGCGCGGCCGGTTCATCGGCCTCGCGACCTCGGCGATCCTGTCCACTGCCTCGGTGATCCTGTTCTTCTATCCGGGCCTGCGCCTCGGCATCGACTTCCGCGGCGGCGTCGTCATGGAGGTGCACACGCCGGGCCCGGCCAATTTCGGCCAAATCCGCTCCGTGATCACCAGCGCCAATGCCGGCGAAGCCGGAGTGCAGCGTTTCGGGGCGGATGACGAGGTGCTGATCAGCCTGGACCCGCAGACCAATTCCGGAGCGACGCAAGCCACGGTCGACCGCATCCGCGGCGGCCTCGAGCAGGCGATTCCGGGGACGCACGTGGTGCGCACCGACGCGGTCGGCGCCTCGGTCTCGGCCGAGCTGTTCCGCAACGGCATGCTGGCCTTGGGCATCAGCCTGCTGATGATCTTCGCCTATATCTGGTTCCGCTTCGAGTGGCAGTTCGCCGTGGGCGCGGTGGTGACGCTGATCCTCGACGTGACCAAGGCGATCGGCTTCCTGGCGCTGACGCGGGTCGAGTTCGACCTGGTGATGGTCGCCGCGATCCTGACGGTAATCGGCTATTCGACCAACGACAAGGTGGTGGTGTACGACCGGGTGCGCGAGAACCTGCGCAAATACAAGTCGATGCCGCTGCGCCAATTGATCGACCTCTCGATCAACGAGACGCTGAACCGGACGCTGGGAACCTCGATGACGGTGTTCCTGGCGAGCCTGCCATTGGCGTTGTTCGGCGGCGCCTCGCTGTCGGGCTTTGCGATGATGATGCTGTTCGGGATCGTGGTCGGCACGTCGTCCAGCATCTTCATCGCCGCCCCCATCCTGCTATTGCTGGGCGAGAACCGGCTGCGGCGCGATGCCCAGACGCCGGCCGCAACGAAGAAGGCACCAGCCGGGGCGAAGCGGTCTTAGGACCGGATCAAATATCGTGCGGCCTACTCGCAAAACTCGGCGGCGACGGTATTGCACGGCCCTTCGATCGGGAGGTTAAGCGTAGCGACGTGATGTAGGCTACTAAACCATTGATTTCCTGACGTCCCACGATGAATCTGAAGTCCGACGGACTTAAGATTCAGGACACTAGAGGGCGCGCGTATGTCAGGATTTCTGAACTTCACCGGACAAGGATGGCTGCAACTTGCGGAACTGACGCTCGCTTTTGTGCTGTCGGCGTTGGTCGGCGTGGAACGGGAGATCCGACAGAAAAGCGCGGGTCTCAGGACCCATACCCTCGTCGGGGTCTCCGCAGCCCTGATCATGCTGATCTCGAAATATGGTTTCATGGATGTCCTGGCGAACGGCCGGATCGTTCTCGATCCGTCGCGTGTCGCCGCGCAAGTCATCTCTGGCATCGGCTTCATCGGTGGCGGCGTGATCTTCATGCGACGTGACGTGGTGCGCGGCTTGACGACAGCCGCGTCAATCTGGTTTACCGCCGCGCTTGGCATGGCCTGTGGTGCCGGGTTGCCGGTGCTCGCCGTGGCAACAACGGTCGGCCATTTCGTCATCATGCTCGTCTTTCCCAAACTGGCCCGCCGGCTGCCCCGGCCACGCCGGACAGCGACGGAGCTGTTCATTTCCCATGAGGATGGCCGGGAGCTGCTGCGCACAATACTTATCAAATGCACCGAGCTTCGTTTTGCCATCAACTATGTGCGGCTTGAGCGGGACTCCGGCTTCATGGAAAGCCGCGAGGTAGCCATGGATAGAGCCGATAACGAAGGCGTGGAGATGAGGTGGCGACGCGCGAAAGACACTGTCGCTCTGCGGATGCAGGTGAAGGGGAAGCAGCCGATCTCGAACCTCATAAGCGCGCTGAGCAGTATCGATGGCGTCCACGAAGTTGGCACCGTGAACGAGGACACCGAATCGGATTAGAGCAACGCGCCGCCCAAACTCAACCCCTACCCACGATTAACCAGCCGTAAGCCAACGGCCGTGCACGCCAGCCCGAGCAGCAGCATCGGGGTAAGCGGTTCGCCGAGCAGCAGGGCGGCGGCGACCACCCCGAATAGCGGTGTCAGGAAGCTGAACGCGGCGATGCGCCCGGCCGGGTAGCGGGTGATCAGCCAGAACCAGGTCAGGTAGGTGGCGAAAACGATCACCACGCCCTGATACGCGACCGAGGCCCAGGCGAGCGGGGTGGCGGCCGGAACGCGGAGCTCGCCGCCGAGCGCGGCGGTGACCAGCAGGATCGGAAACGAACCGATCACCTGATAGGCCAGCACCTTCTCGGGGGTTGCGGCGGCCAAGGCGGGGCTGGCCTTCACCACAACGGTGGTCAGGCCCCAATTGGCGGCCGCGGCGAGCACCAGCAGATCGCCGAGCAACGAGGCGCTGCCTGCGCTGCCGCCGCTCATCGTGACGACCACGCCGAGGAAGGCCAGGACCAGCCCCGCCAAGTTCACCAACCGAAGCTGCTCGCCGGGAACCAGCAAATGCGTGCCGAGCGCAGTGAAAAACCCACCGCTGAACAGGATGATGACCGCGTGCGAGGCCGAGGTGAGCCGCACGCCGTAGAACAATGCGATGAACTCGACCGCGAACAGCGCCGCCGTCAGCAACCCGGGCCAGAGCGTGCCGTCGCGCGCCAGCAGGCTTCGCAGCCCCGCCCGGCCCCGCCGCAGCCAGAACCACAGCAGCAGCAGCGGCCCGGCCACCACGGACCGCAGCAGCGCTTGCAACACCGGCGGCATCCCTTGGCTGAGCGCGACCTTGCTCGCCACCTGCTGCACGCCCCAGCACGCGCAGCAGAGGAGCAGGATCGCGACGGCAAGCGCGTCCAGCCGGGTCGCGGCGGCTGGCCGCGGGCGAAGGCGGGTCGTCACGGAAAGGTCACCGTTTCGGGATGCGAGGGGGATCGGGACGGCTCTAGTACTGGCCCTGGGCGTGGAGGGACAAGCGCTAAGTGAGCGCGTCACACCGGACAGCGGAGCCATGCGCTCGCCATCTGACGCATTGCCCATAAGGGCATATGCACCTATTGATGTGCCTCGGCACGAGAACGGCCCGATCCTGCGGGACGCAATTCGCGACCATCACTCACAGAGGAGCGTAAGCGTGATGCTGTCCATCTATCAGGCCACCGTCCCGGTGTTCGCGCGTGGTCTTGGGATCCTTTCAGGGCTGCTGCGCAAGGGCGAGGCGCACGCCATCGCGTCCGGCGTCGACCCGGCCACTCTAATCGCTGCCAGGCTGGCCCCCGACATGCTCACCCTTGCCGGCCAGGTGCAGCGCGCGAGCGACACCGCCAAGTTGGCCGCCAGCCGCTTGACCGGCGCCGAGGCCCCTGCCTTCCCCGACGAGGAAGCGACGTTCGCGGAGTTGCAGGATCGCATCTCCCGGACCGTCAAGTTCCTCGAGCCGCTCACCGCCGCACAGTTCGACGGCGCCGAGACGCGGACGATCACCATCGGATCGGGCGACTCCAAGCGCCAATTGTCCGGCGACAGCTACGTGCTGACCTTCGCGTTGCCGAACTTCTTTTTCCACGTCACGACCGCCTACGACATCCTGCGCCACGCCGGCGCGCCCATCGGCAAGCGCGACTACCTCTGGCCGGCCGCCTGACCAGACCGCGCCATACAAGAACACCTCGATCGAGTAGTGTGGGAAGCGCGGACGTCAGCGCCCCTTGAAAGCCGCCGCGCGCTTGTCCAAGAAAGCCGCCTTGCCCTCCGCGTGGTCGGCGGTGAGGAACAGCGTCGACTGCACCTCCCGCTCCCAGTCGAGCGCCGCATCCAGCCCGGCGGCGAGGAACTGCTTGGTGAACGCCACCGGCAACGGCGCGCCCGCGGCAAACACCCGGGCGCGCTCCAGCGCAGCGGCCAACGCCTCGCCAGGCCCGACGACGCGGTCAACCAAGCCGATCCGCTCCGCCTCCGCGGCCTCCAGCCGCTCGCCATAGAGAAAAACCTGGCGCGCCCTGCCCTGCCCGATCCGCGCCGGCAAGGTGTGCAACAGGCCGAGATCGGCGATCAGCCCGACCCGGCCGAACCCGGCGGCAAACCGCGCGTCCGCGGCGGCAATGACCGTGTCGCAACACATCGCCAGCGACAGGCCCGCGCCGACGCAATGCCCCTCGACCGCCGCGATCACCGGCTTGCTTGCCTTGATCAGCAGGCGTACGAGCCGATGCGTCAGCCGGAACCGCTCGCGCCCCGCGGCGATATCGCCGACATTCATGTCGCTCAGGTCGCCGCCGGCGCAGAAGGTGCCGCCTGCCCCGGTGATCACCACCGCCCGAAGGTCGCCATCAGCCTCGATCGCCTCGAGCGCGTCCACCAATTCTCGCCGCATTGCCATGGCGAGCGCATTGCGCCGAGCGGGATAGTCCAGCGTCAGGATGGCGGTCGCACCCTCCTGACCGCGCGTCAGCACAGGACGCGACCGGCGATCGCATCCAGCTTGGCCATCAGCGCCGGGTCGCGCTTGTCGGGCGCGGTGATCAGCGCGGTCTGCAGCGCCCGGTCGCAACCATACGGGCATGGCCCGCGCGGCGCGCCGAGACCCGGAACGACGTCCGCCACCAGCGAACGCGCATTGTCGGCATTCTCGTGCAGCACGCGGACGATCGCCTCCACGGTGACGTCATCGTGCCCCGCGTGCCAGCAATCGTAATCGGTCACCATCGCAACGGTCGCGTAACAAAGCTCCGCCTCGCGCGCGAGCTTGGCCTCTGGCATGTTGGTCATGCCGATCACGCTGCAGCCCCAATTGCGATACAGCTCGCTCTCCGCCCGCGTCGAAAACTGCGGCCCCTCCATGACGAGATAAGTGCCGCGCCGCGTCGTCGGCAGTCCGAGGCGGTGGCAGGACGCCTCCAGCGCGTCCCCGAGCCGCGGACAGACCGGGTCCGCGACGGTCACATGCGCCACGCAGCCATCGCCGAAGAAGCTCTTCTCGCGCGCAAAGCTGCGGTCGATGAACTGATCCACGATCACGAAGTGACCCGGCGGCAGCTCCTCCTTCAAGCTGCCCACCGCCGACAGCGAGATCACATCCGTCACGCCCGACCGCTTCAACGCATCGATATTGGCCCGGTAGTTCAGATGCGTCGGCGACAGCGCATGGCCCCGCCCGTGCCGCGGCAAGAACACGCAGCGCACCCCCGCCAGCTCGCCGAACAGCAGCTCATCGGACGGATCGCCCCAAGGCGTATCCACCCGGCGCCATTGCTTGGCCTCGAGGCCCGGAATGTCGTACAGCCCGGATCCGCCGATGATGCCAATCACCGGCGTAACCTTGTCAGTCATGCTCAGTGCACGTCTTTCCAGACCCGCTTCTTGACCGTGTAGGTCAAGCCGGTCATCAGCGCCAGGAACAGCACCGCCTTCACCCCGAGCGCCTTGCGCTCTTCCATTTCCGGGTTCGAGGTCCAGGTCAGGAAGGTGACAATATCCTTCGATTCCTGGTCCAGCGTGGCCTTGGTGCCGTCCGAGTAGGTCACGGAATCGTCGCGCAGCGGCTGCGGCATGGCAAGGAAATGGCCGGGGAAATACTCGTTGTAGTATTGGCCCTCCGGAACTTTCGTGCCAGCCGGCGGGTCCACGTAGCCGTTCAACAGGGCGTGGATGTAGTTCGACCCGTCCGCGCGCGCATTGACGATCAGCGACTGGTCGGGTGGCAGCGCGCCGCCATTGGCGGCTCGCGCGGCCTTGTCGTTCGGGAACGGCAGCTTGAACGCGTCGGCCGCCAGGCCCGGCCGATCCACCGGGTCGCCGGCATCGTTGGTGCCACCCGGGACGGTTACCGCGGCAGCCACCGCCTTGATCTGGTCCGCGTTCAGCCCGATCCCGCTGAGGTCGCGATAATGCATCAGGTGCATCGAGTGACAGTTCGAGCAGACCTGCTGGTAAATCTGAAACCCGCGCTGCAGCGAGGCCCGGTCATACGTTCCGAACGGCCCGGAGAAGCTCCAGCCGACGCTCGGCGGCGTCGCCGCCTCCTGCGCCAGCGCCGGCCCGGCCAGCGTCCCTGCCAGGATCAGCGCGAGTCCAAGACGGCGCATCATGCTTTCTCCATCGGCTTGGCGGTCGCCCCTTGCGGCAGCGGGCCGCCGCCGCCGGGCGGCATGCGCCGCGGCAGCACCGGGCTGGAGATACTCTCCGGCAGCGGCAACGGTTTCTCCAGCTTGCCCAGCACCGGCAGGATGACCAGGAAGTGCAGGAACCAGTAGGCCGTGGCGATGCGGCCGATTAGCACGTAGGCCCCCTGTGGCGGCTTGCCGCCAACCCAGAGCAACGCGGCGAACGCGATGATCAGCAGGAACATGAAGTTCTTGTAAAGCGGGCGGAAGCGCGAGCTGCGCACCGGTGAGGTGTCGAGCCAAGGCACGAAGAACACCACCAGGATCGACAGGAACATAAGCGCGACGCCACCAAGCTTCCAGTCGACCGTGCGCAGGATCGCGTAGTATGGCCGAAAGTACCACTCGGGCGCGATTTCCCCGGGCGTCACCAGCGGGTTGGCTGGAATGAAGTTATCCGGAGCGCCCAACAAGTTCGGCAGGAAGCACACCAGGATCGCGAACACCAGCAAGTAGACGCAGATGCCGACGCTATCTTTGGCCGTGTAGTACGGATGGAACGGCAGCGTGTCCTGCGGCGACTTCACGTCGATCCCGAGCGGGTTGTTCGACCCAGTGATGTGCAGCGCCACGATGTGCAGGAACACCACGCCGAAGATCATGAACGGCAGCAGATAGTGCAGCGCGTAGAACCGGTTCAGCGTCGGGTTGTCCACGCTGAAGCCGCCCCAGAGCAAGGTGACGATCCAGTCGCCCACCACGGGTATGGCCGAGAACAGGTTGGTGATGACGGTGGCGCCCCAATAGGACATCTGGCCCCAGGGCAGCACGTAGCCCATGAACGCGGTCGCCATCATCAGCAGGAAGATCACCATGCCGAGCAGGTACAGCAGCTCGCGCGGCGCCTTATACGACCCGTAATACAGCGCGCGGAAGATGTGCACGTAGACCACGATGAAGAACATCGAGGCGCCATTGGAGTGCGCGTAGCGCAGCAGCCAGCCGAAGTTCACGTCGCGCATGATGCGCTGGACGGAGTCGAAGGCGAGGTTCGTGTTGGCGGCGTAGTTCATCGCCAGGAACACGCCGGTGGCGATCATGATGACCAGGTTGATCATCGCCAGCGCGCCAAAATTCCAGAAATAGTTGAAGTTCTTCGGCGTCGGGAACGACCCGTATTCCTTCTGCATCATCGTGAAGATGGGCATCCGGGTGTCGATCCAGTTGATCACCGGATTTGCGTACGTGCTCTTGTGCAGGCCGGCCATGATGGGCGCTCCTTAGCCGATCTTGATCTTGGTGTCCGCGGTGAACGCGTACGGTGGGAGGTAGAGATTGAGCGGCGCCGGGCCGAGGCGGATGCGTGCCGCCGTGTCATACTGGCTGCCGTGGCAGGGGCAGAACCAGCCGCCGAACTGACCGCGCGGGTCGGTCGGCTTGTTGCCGAGCGGCACGCAGCCGAGATGGGTGCAGATGCCGATGACGACGAGCCATTGCTCCTTGCCGGGCTTGACCCGGGCGCTGTCGGGCGCCGGGTCGCGCAACGCGCTCATCGGCGTGTCCTGCGCCTCCTTGATCTCCGTGGCGGTGCGGTGACGCAGGAAGATCGGCTTGCCCCGCCAGACGACGGTGATCGCCTGCCCCTCCGGGATCGGCGTGAGATCGGCGTCCACGCTGGAGAGCGCCAGCACGTCCTGCGCCGGCTCCATGCTGTCGATGAATGGCCAGGCCAGGGCCGCGGTGCCGATCACGGCAGCGCTGCCGGTCAGCAACTTCAGAAAGTCGCGCTTGGTGACGTCGGGATTGCCCACCGTGGTAAGGGCATGACGGACGGTCGCAGCATCAGCAGCATCAGCCATAACTAGATCCTCGTTCACCTCTGCTCAGCGCCTGAACAGTTCCCGCCCCGGGCCGGCGCTTCTTACCCGTTTTCGCGCCCGCGGCAAGATCAGCCAATAACCCCTGCAAGGCAAACGCGGAAGGCCCTAGACTAAAGGCGATATTGGAGTGAGTGAGAATGCCACAAGAGGCCGCCATCGAGGCGCCCCCGCACGCAGAATTGCAGACCCAGGCGCGCGCGTGGTTCGAGGGTTTGCGTGACGGAATCTGCGCCGCCTTCGAGGCGATCGAGGACGCGCAGGAGGGGCCGCTCGCCGACCGTCCGCCGGGCCGGTTCGAGCAGCGTCCCTGGGCACGCCCCACGGCGACCGGGGAACCCGGCGGCGGCGGCGTGATCAGCATGATGCACGGCCGGGTCTTCGAGAAGGTCGGCGTGAACGTCTCGACCGTGTGGGGCGAGTTCAGCCCGGAGTTCCGCGCCCACATCCCCGGCGCCGCCGAAGACCCGCGCTTCTGGGCGTCAGGGATCAGCCTCGTCGCCCATATGCAGAGCCCGCGCGTGCCGGCCGCGCACATGAACACGCGGATGCTGGTGACGACGCGCGGCTGGTTCGGCGGCGGCGGCGACCTGACGCCGATGCGGCTCGATGCGGAAGCGGCGATCGAGGACGCGGCGACCTTCCACGCCGGCTTCCGCGCCGCCTGCGACCGGCACGACCCCGCGTACTATCCGCGCTTCAAAGCCTGGTGTGACGAGTATTTCTTCTTGCCCCACCGCGGCGAGCCGCGCGGCGCTGGCGGAATCTTCTACGACCACTTCTTCTCCGGCGATGCACGGGACGATTTCGCGTTCACCCAAGATGTCGGCCGCGCCTTCCGCGACAGCTACACCGCCATCGTGCGCCGCCGCATGCACGAGCCCTGGACGCCGGCGGAGCGCGAGCACCAGCTCATCCGCCGCGGCCGCTACGTGGAGTTCAACCTGCTGCACGACCGCGGAACCCTGTTCGGGCTGAAGACCGGCGGCAATGTCGAGGCGATCCTGATGAGCTTGCCGCCCGAAGCGCGCTGGCCTTGAGCCCTCTTGCGCCGACGCGGCGAAGCAGGCTTATTTAGGCACTGAAACGAATCTGCGGTTCGAAGGAGTCAAGCCATGCTGAGGTCGCTACGACTGAGTGCCGTCTTGCTGGCCGCCCTCGCCTTCCCGGCGCTGGCGCAAACGCCTTCCACGACCGCTCCGGGCCGCGCGGTCACCACGCCTGGCTACACACGCCCTTCGGCGCCCTCGACCGCGGGCATGGCCACCACCCCGCCGCTCGCGACCCGGCCTGCCGCTTCCGCGACCACAAGCAACAAGATCGACATCAACGGCGCGACCGCGCAGCAGCTCGCTTCGCTGCCAGGCATCGGCCCGGCGCTATCCCAGCACATCATCGACGGCCGCCCCTGGGATGATCTGACCGACCTGGTCAAGAAAAAGGCGATTCCGCAGGGCGTGTTCGACCGCAACAAGGACCGCTTCGCGCTGGCCAACATCAACACGTCCAGCGCCGCCGAGATGGCCAAGACGCTGCCGGGCATCGGCGACGTCCGCTCCCGCGCCATCGTGAGCGGCCGCCCCTACGCCAGCCCAGAAGACCTGGTCGGCAAGAAGGTCCTGACGCAAAACCTGTTCAACAAGATCAAGGACCTGATCGCGTTCTGATACCAGCGGCACGATGCGATGACTCTTCCATCGCGTCGCGCCGATGACATCGCGCGCCGGGTTGGTGGACGGCGGCGCGCCAGAGAAAGACTCATACCAACGGTCATCCTCCATGACCGTTGGTATGAGACTAAGCGGCCAGCGCCTGCGTCCGCACCAGCCGCGCGTAGAGCCCGTCGCGGGCGAGGAGATCGGCGTGCGTCCCCTCCTCCACCGCGGATCCGTTGGCGATCGCGACCACCAGATCGGCATCACGCACCGTTGAAAGCCGGTGCGCGACCACGATCGTCGTCCGCCCGGCGCGCAGGCGGCCGAGCGCTTGCTGGACGGCGGCTTCGCTCTCCGCATCGAGCGCGCTGGTCGCCTCATCGAGCAGCAGGATGCGCGGGTTGCGCAACAAGGCGCGCGCCAGCGCGACACGCTGGCGTTGGCCGCCGGAAAGGCGCTGGCCGCCGGGTCCGACGCGGGTTCCGAACCCATCCGGCAGGTCGTCGATGAACGAGGCGGCGGCGGCGTGCGCGGCATCGCGGATGTCGGCCTCGTCCGCGCCGGGCCGCCCCATCCGGATATTGGCGGCGATGCTGTCGTCGAACAGTAGCGTGTCCTGGCCGACATAGGCGATCGCATCCCGCAGGCTCGCGAGCGTGACGTCGCGCAAATCGGCGCCGTCCAGCGTGATGCTGCCCTGCTGCACATCCTGCAGGCGCGGGATCAACCCCAACGCCGTGCTCTTGCCGGCGCCCGAGGGCCCGACGAGCGCCACAGTCAGCCCCGGCGAGGCCTCGAATGACAGGCCACGCAAGCCCCAGCGCCCATCCGGATAGGCGAAGCTCACATGATCGAAGCGCAGCCTTCCGGGACCCGGCGGCAACGGCGCCGCGCCTTGCCGCTCCACGATCGCCGGCTTCTCGTCAATCACCTGGAACACGCGGACCAGGCCGGCAAGCCCCTCCTGCAGCGCCGCGTTCATCGAGCCAAGCGCCCGCAGCGGCTGTGAGGCCAGCA
Source organism: Acetobacteraceae bacterium (assembly GCA_965276815.1). Classification (GTDB taxonomy): domain Bacteria; phylum Pseudomonadota; class Alphaproteobacteria; order Acetobacterales; family Acetobacteraceae; genus JAVVHH01. Next base: position 528,754 of record CBDIBE010000011.1, read on the forward strand.
GCAGGGCGGCGACGAAGCCGGAGAAATTGCCGATCCCGCCCGCCCCCGCCGCGGCGCGCCATCCGGCGAAACCCAGCACGAGGGCCACGGCAGTGCCGCCCAGCACCTCCAGCATCGGGTCGAGCCGGGCGCGGTTGCGCGTCATCCGCAGCAGCGCGCTGTACAAATCGCCAAAAGCCCGGCGCGCCCGCGCCGCCTCCTGCGCCTCGAGCCGGTAGGCGCGCACGGTACGCGCCTGGGCAAAGCTCTCATGCAGCAGCGCCGCAGTCTCGCCCATTTGCTCCTGCATGCCGCCCGAGGACCGGCGGATCCGCTTGCCAAGGCGCTGGATCGGCAGCGCCGCCAGTGGATACATGGCCGCCGCGATCAGGCAGAGCGTCCAGTCGAGATACAGCATCGAGCCGACCAGGCCGATAATGGTCACCCCATCCCTAATGCCATTGACGGTGCGGGTCAGCGCCTCGCGGATCAGCGCGGCATCCGTGGTGAATCGCGCGGCGAGCTGGGCGGGCGCCTCGCGCTCGACCCGGCTGAGATCGGCCTCGGACAGGTGCACGAACATGCGCTCCTGCAGCTCGCGGATCACGATCAGCACAAGCTGCTGCACGACCATGGTCTGCCCATACTGCGCCGACGCCTTGGCCGCCGTGACCATCACGACCAGAACCGGCACCTGGTACAGGATGCGCGGATCGCGGCCGACGAACATGGAAATGGCGCGGTCGATCACCACCGGGTAGAGCCCGGTGAGCCCCGCCATCAGCGCGGTCAGCGCCAGCACGGCGATCAGCCGGCCGCGATGATGCCGCAGATGCTCGCGCCACAGCCGCCGCAGCAGCGCGCCCGTGCGCTCCTGCGCGGTGATTTCGGGGTTGACCCGGACGTCCATCCCCCGGGTGTTACAGGGCCACGTGGCCCGACGCTAGTTGCTGCACCCTGTGACGCCTTCTCCCCTGCATATCGAAGACAAAATCGCCTACTTTGGAGCCAGTGTTTGCCAGAATCTCCTTAGACCCGCACCCGTCGGGCCAGTTCGGCACGGCATGCCGCGGCATCGGCCAGACAGCCGCCCTGCATCCACCACTCGCGCACGTGGCGGATCAGATCGCCGACCGCCGGACCGGGGGGAACGCCGAGGGCGAGGGCGTCGCGGCCGGCAAGCTGGAAGCGCGGGCGGGGGGTAACGGCAATCCGCGCCCGCAACTCGGCGCCGGCTCGGCCGTGGGCGAGCCAGGCGCGGCCGATCAGCACCTCGTTCGGCGTGTCGGCCAGCGCCCGGCGCAGCTCGGCGCCGTCGAGCGATAGATCAGGCGCCGGGCCGGCCAGCTGCTCGAGTGCTGCCCGTTCAGCCAGCGAGAGCTTGAGCCGTTCGGCCAACGCCGCAGCGCCGCCCGGCGCCAGCGCGGCCAGCCGCAGCAGCGGATCGGGCGGCGCGCCCGCTTCGGCCAGCCGCGCCAATCCATCAAGCCGCGTCGCCTCGGGCAGCACCGCCGGCAGCACGCCCAATGACGCCATCAGGCGGAGCGCCGGGATCGGCTCCGGCGTCACCAGAATGCGCTTGAGCTCGCTCCAAACCCGTTCGGCCGAGAGCTGCGCGAGCCCCGAGACGCCGGCACGCAACGCCGCCAGCGTGGCCGCATCGGGCGGCGCCCCGGCGTAACGCGCATGGAAGCGGAAAAACCGTAGGACCCGCAGATAATCCTCGGCGATCCGGGCGCCAGCGTCGCCGACGAAGCGTACCCGGCCGGCCTCGAGGTCGCCGATCCCGCCAAAATAATCGAAAACCGCCCCGTCCCGCGTCATCGACATCGCGTTGATGGTGAAATCCCGTCGCGCCGCATCCTCGCGCCAGTCCTCCGTCCAAGCGACAAGGGCGTGGCGCCCATCGGTCTCCTCGTCGCGGCGCAGCGTGGTCACCTCGAAGCCGCGATGGTGGCTGATCGCGGTGACCGTCCCGTGCTTCAGCCCGGTCGGCGCCGATTTCAGCCCGGCCCGGTCCAACGCCGCCACGACAAGCTCCGGCGAGTCCGGCGTGGCCAGATCGATGTCCGCCACCGCGCGCCCGGCGAGCGCGTCGCGCACCGAGCCGCCCACGAGCCGCGCCCGCGGCAGCGCGTCGAGGACGGCGGTCAGCGCCTTCTCTGTGAGGAATTCGGGGGGCCGGACATGCAGGGCCGGCGCGTCGGTCACGTCCCGTGGCCCGGCACGATTTCGCCATCTCTGACCTGCGCCGGCACGTAATGCGACCCGGCCGGCGAGCGCTCGGATAGGCTGACCCAGGCCAGCCCAGCGCCGAACAGCAGCAGCGCAACGAAAATCGCCGCCAGCATGGGCGGCGAAGGTCCTGGCATGCCCCGCTGCAACGCAAACCGCCAAAGCGCATAGCCCGCGAGCGGCGCCAGGAACAGCGACAGCTCGGCGAGCCGGATCATGCAGCGGCGCGCTCCTGCGTCCGCAAACGGTGCGCGAGATGCACCAAAATGGCCGCCGTCGCCCCCCAGATATAGTGCTCCTCGTGCGGCCAGACCCAAAACTGCCGGGTCCGGTCGAGATACTCGGCCGTGCGCTGCTCCGGCGCCGCCGGGTCCAGCAACACATGCAGCGGCAGCGTGAAGATCGCTTCGACCTCGTCCGGGGACGGCGTCAACTCGATGCCGTCGGGCAGCAGCGCCAGCACCGGGGAAATCAGGAAGCCGGTCCCGGTCACATAATCCGGCAGACGCCCCAGCACCTCGACGCGCCGCGGATCGAGGCCGATCTCCTCCTGCGCCTCGCGCAGCGCCGCCGCCTCCGGCGAGGCGTCGCCCGGCTCGATCCGCCCGCCGGGAAACGCCACCTGGCCGGCATGCTTGTTGAGATGCGACGTCCGCTTGGTCAGCAGCACGCCGGGGTTGGTCCCATGCACGATCGGCACCAGGACGGCGGCAGGGACCAAATCCTTGTCGAGCAGGTCGGCGGCAGTGTCGGACCGCGTGGGCGCCGCGATCGCCTCGGCTGGCGCGACGTTCGGGTTCGCGGCCAGGCGGGCACGAATAAGGTCAAGTTCCAAACCGATGGTCCCCACAGAACATGCCTGGACAGAACCCAGGCATCCAGGCCGCCGCGACGGTCGCTACACTAATCGCAGTCGGCGCAGGTGGGCATCTCGCCGAGGGAAAAGAACCGGTGCTGGCTCCAAACTCCCAGGACCCGGCGCCCGTGCACCTCGCCGGGCACCGCCAGCGCGACCAGCTCGTAATACACCGCCCGCGAAATCCGCGCCTCCAGTGGGGGCGTCCCGTCCCGATGGCGCACCACAATATAGGGAGTAGGCTCGCAGGTCAGCACGTCATGCCGTACGCTGATCGGATGGTCCGGCCCGGCAGCGACGACCTGGTCCACGTTGGTCCGGAACGACAGCACCTGCCCCGGCCCCACGCCCATCCAATCCATCTCCACCGCCAGCCAAGGCACGTCCTCGACCTCGATCTGCCCGCGCTCGCCCGGCGTCTCCAGCCAATAAGACCCATCCACCTCGCGCTTGAGCACGCTGCTGAACAAGCACACGAGCTCGCGCCGCGCGATCGGCGTGCCACGGTAGAGCCACGTTCCGTCCCGCTTGATCAGGAACGGCAAGTTGCCGCACTCGACCGGCGGACGCCGCAACCGGGGCGTGGCGGGCTGGGCCGCAAAACTTGTAGGCGGGCGGGTCAATTCTTCTGTCGCGCTTGGCCGCTGCTGCATGGCATTGTTCACGTCTGCGTCTCCGAAGCAGGCTCAGCTTCCGTGCCGCTGACCGATATAGGTAGCATACCCCGGTTGATGAAAGCCCCAATCAGGCACAGATCGACGCGTAGCAGCACGTGTGGCCAATCTCTGGGCACCTTGGGGGCACCTGTTCATGAGTGACGACGTCTCTGGCCTGGTAGGCGATATCGAACGGCTCGGGGCCCGGGTGGCCGCCGCGAAGGACGAGATCGGCCGGGTCATCTTCGGCCAGCACGAGGTGGTCGAGCAGGTCCTGGTCACTCTCCTCTCCGGCGGGCATGCGCTGCTGGTGGGCGTTCCGGGTCTCGGCAAGACACTGCTGGTGGAAACGCTCGGCACCGTGCTGGGCCTGGCGCCGAAGCGGGTGCAGTTCACCCCGGACCTCATGCCAGCCGACATCACCGGCAGCGAGGTGCTCGACGACGACGGCGCCGGCCGCCGCAGTTTTCGTTTTGTGGCCGGTCCAGTCTTTTGCCAGTTGCTGATGGCCGACGAAATCAACCGCGCCAGCCCGCGCACGCAGTCCGCACTGCTGCAGGCGATGCAGGAGCGCCGGGTCGCGGTCGGCGGCGTCGAGCATAAGCTGCCAGCGCCGTTCCACGTGCTCGCCACGCAGAACCCGATCGAGCAGGAAGGCACTTACCCGCTGCCCGAGGCGCAGCTCGACCGGTTCCTGCTGCAAGTCGATGTCGGCTACCCCGACCGCGACGCGGAGCGGACCATGCTGCTGGTCACGACTGGCGCGGATATGGCGAAGGCCCGCCCGGTGCTGACCGGCGACGAGTTGATCGCGTCGCAGGCGCTGATCCGCCGCGTCCCGGTCGGCGAGAAGGTGGTGGACGCGATCCTGAATTTGGTGCGCGGCGGCCGGCCGGAGACGTCCGACCAGGAATCGGTCAAGCGGCACGTCGCTTGGGGCCCCGGTCCGCGCGCGGCGCAATCGCTGATGCTGGCCTGCCGCGCCCGCGCCGTGCTCGACGGCAGGCTCTCGCCAAGCCTCGAGGACGTCGCCTCGCTCGCGCAACCCGTCCTGCGGCACCGCATGGCGCTCAACTTCTCCGCCCGCGCCGAGGGTGTGGGCTTGCCGGCAGTTATCGACAGGCTGGTCGGGCAGATCGTTTGAGCGGCGCCTTCTCTCGGCAGGCTCGGCGCGCCGAAGCTCTCGGCGAGCGTCTCCCGCCGCTGCTCGTCGCGGCGCAGCGCGTCGCCGCCACCGTCGCCCAGGGCGTGCACGGACGCAGGCGCGTCGGCCAGGGCGATAGTTTCTGGCAATACCGCCCGTTCCTGCCCGGTGACGCCTATTCGCGCATCGACTGGCGGGCCAGCGCCAAATCCGACCGCTCCTTCGTGCGCGAGACCGAGTGGGAAGCCGCCCAGACCGTGTTCCTCTGGCGCGATGGCTCAGCCAGCATGGAATGGCGCTCCGGCTCGGCCGTGCCGTTCAAGCGCGAGCGGGCCGATCTCCTGCTGCTCGCCCTCGCCTCGCTGCTGTTCCGCGGCGGCGAGCGGGTGCGGCTGATCGGCGCTTCCTCGCGCCTGCGCGGCGGCAACGCGGCGCTCGAAGACCTGTCGCAGAGCCTGGCCGGGCTCGAAGGTGGCGCGGGCATGCCGCCGGTGACCTCCATGCCCCGGCACGCCCGCCTCGTGCTCATCGGCGACTTCCTCTCGCCGCTCGCCGAGATCCGCGCCGCGGTCGACGCGCTGGCGGCGATCCCCGTCCAGGGACATCTGCTGCAGGTCCTCGACCCGGCCGAAGCGCTGCTCCCCTATTCCGGCCGGGTCCGGTTCAAAGGCCTCGAACAGGAAGCCGACGCGCTGGTGCCGCGGGTCGAAGGCATCCGCGCCTCCTACGCCGAGGCGTTGGCCGCACAATTGCATGGCCTCTCTAATCTTTGTACCGCGGCGGGCTGGGGATTTGGCACGCATCGGACAGATCACGCGCCTGAGGCGGCGCTGCTAGGACTTTACGTCGCTTTGTCTACAAAATGATCTTCGCTGCTCCCTGGTTACTGCTCGCTCTTGCGGCTTTGCCGCTGCTTTGGTGGCTGCTGCGGGTCACCCCGCCCGCGCCGCGCACGCAGAGCTTCCCCGCAATCCGGCTCCTGCTCGGCCTGCGCGCCGACGAACAGACCGCCGCACGCACGCCCTGGTGGCTGCTCGCGCTGCGTATGCTGGCGGCGGCGCTGCTGATCGTGGGCTTGTCCGGCCCGGTGCTGGACGCGGCTTCCGGGCTGCCCGGGCGCGGGACGGTGCTGCTGGTCATCGATGACGGCTGGGCCGCAGCACCCGACTGGACGGCACGGATGCAGGCCGCCAACGCCGCGCTGGACCGCGCCGAGCGCGCCGGCCGCGACGCCGCCCTGCTGACCACGGCGCGCAGCCAAGCCGACCAGCCGCCGAAAGCGACCACCGCCATGCCGGTCCCGGAGTTGCGCACCCGCCTCGCCGCGCTCCGCCCCAAGCCATGGCCGCCCGACCGGCAAGCCGCCGCCCTGGCGCTCCGCCAAGTCTCGGCCGGCGCGATCATCTACATCGCCGATGGGATCGCCACGCCCAGGGATGACGGGTTCGCCGCCGCCCTCGCCGACGCCGGCCCGGTGACGGAAATCCGGCCCGACCCGATCACCATCCGCCTCGCCCGTCCGCCCCGGCTCGAAGCGGACCGGCTGATCGCTCGCGTCTCCAGCCTGCCGCAGCCGGCGGACCAAACCATCGCCGTGCTCGCGCAGACCGGCGACGGGCGGACCCTGGCGCGAGCGGAGGCGGTGCTGAAATCCGGCGCGACCGACGCGGAGGCGCCAATCCAGTTGCCCCCGGAAATCCGCAACAGCATCTCCCGCCTGGTCGTCGAGGGCTCGGCCTCCGCCGGGTCGGTGGCGCTGCTGGACGAACGCTGGCGGCGGCGGCCGGTCGGCCTGCTCTCGGCCGATTCCGGCGCAGAGACGCCGCTGATCGGTCCGTTGTTCTACGCCCGCCGCGCCTTGGCGCCGAGTTCGGAGCTGCGCGAGGGCGCGCTCAAGGACCTCCTGGCGCGCCCGATCTCTATGCTGATCCTCGCCGACGTGCCGCTCGAGGGCGACGACGCCGCGGCGCTGGTCAAATGGGTCGAGGCCGGCGGCCTGCTCGTGCGGTTTGCCGGGCCGCGCATGGCCGAGGCGAGTGGCGATCCAACCCACGCCGACCCGCTGCTGCCCGTCCCGCTGCTGGCCGGCGACCGCCAGCTCGGCGGCGCCCTGTCCTGGAGCCAGCCGGCCAAGCTCGCGCCGTTCCCGCCAAACTCGCCGTTCAACGGGTTGGCGGTGCCCGCCGAGGTGCTGGTCACAAGGCAGGTGCTCGCCGAACCCTCGGCGCAACTGCCGAACCGGACCTGGGCGTCGCTCGCCGACGGCACGCCGCTGGTGACCGCGGCTGCGCGCGGCGCCGGCCGGGTCGTGCTGTTCGGCGTGACCGGCAACGCCGACTGGTCGAACCTGCCGCTCTCCGGCCTGTTCGTGGACATGCTGAAGCGCCTCGTGGACCTCTCGGCCGGCGTCGCCGGCATGGGCGAGGACACGGTCCTGCCGCCGGCGGAGATGCTGGACGGGTTCGGCGTGCTGTCGCCACCGCCACAGGCGGCGACCGGGCTGACCAGCAAGGAGCTGGACAATCCGGTGATCTCGCCACGGCACCCGCCCGGCATCTACGGGCCGGAAAGCGGCCGCCGGGTGCTCAATCTCGGCGCGGCGCTCCCGGCGCTGGCCGCCGCCCTGCCCGTGCGGGGCGCAACCCTGGTCCCGCTCGGCGGCGCTTCCAAGGAACGCCCGATCGGCCCGTTGCTGCTGACCATCGCCACCGCGCTGCTCGCGGCCGACCTGCTGATCTCGCTGGGGCTGCGCGGCCTGCTCCGGTGGCGGACCGCGGTCGCCGCGGCGCTCATCGTCGCCGCCATTCCGGCGGCGCACGCGCAGCAGCAGCAACAACAACAGGATCTGCAGGATCTGCCCGCCCTGAAAACCAGGATCGCCTACGTCATCACCGGCGACCCGACCGTGGACGCGATCTCCCGCTCCGGCCTTGCCGGGCTGTCCGATTACGTGAACCGGCGGACCGCGGCCACGCTCGCCGACCCGGTGGGCATCACCCCGGGCCAGGACGACCTGAGCTACTACCCGCTGCTCTATTGGCCGATCACCGCCGATACCAACATCCCCGCCCAGGGCATCGAGGCGCTGAACGATTTCACCCGCAAAGGCGGCATCATCCTGATCGACACGCGCGACGGCGGCTCCGGCGAAGGCTTCGCGCCGGGCACCGAGGACGCGCTGCGCCGCGCGTCCGTCGGCCTCGAAGTGCCGCCGCTGGCGCCGCTCACCAGCGACCACGTGCTCGCCCGCTCCTTCTATCTGCTCCGCGAATTCCCCGGCCGCTTCAGCGGCGACACGGTCTGGGTGCAGCGCGACCAGGACCGCGCCAATGACAGCGTGAGCCCGGTCATCATCGGCGGTCATGACTGGGCGTCCGCCTGGGCGGTCGATGCGCAGGGCCACTACCCCTACGCCACGATCCCCGGCGGCGAACGCCAGCGCACGCTGGCCTACCGCTTCGGCGTCAACCTTGTCATGTACGCGCTCACCGGCAACTATAAGGGTGACCAGGTGCACGTGCCGGCGATCCTGGAGCGGCTCGGCCAATGAAGCTCGAACAGGCCTACGCCGCGCTGCGCTTCGACCCGGCCGTCCCCTGGTGGGCGTGGTCGATCCTGGCCATTTGCTGCGCCCTCGTCCTGCTGCCGGCGCTGATCCGGCGCGCGCGCGGCGCGGTCTGGCGCGCCTTGGCCTTCGCGGTGCTGCTCGCCTGGCTCGCCGGGCCGCGGCTGGTCCAGGAAACCCGCGACACGCTGCCCGATATCGGCCTGTTCGTCATCGACAAGACCGCCTCGATGAATGTCGGCGACCGCGCCAAGCTGCGCGACGCCGCACAGGCGGCGCTCGCCCAGCAGGCCGCCAAGATGCCGGATCTGGAGATGCGCACCGTCGAGGTGCCCGAAGGCGGCCATGACGGCACCCATCTGTTCGACGCCATGAACCGCGCGCTCGCCGACATTCCCCGCTCGCGCCTGGCCGGCATCGTCGCGCTGACCGACGGGCAAGTGCACGACGTCCCGACCGAGCCGCTCCCCGCGCCGCTGCAAGTGCTGATCCCGGCGAAAGGCGAGGAGACCGACCGGCGGCTGCGCATCATCGAGGCGCCAGCTTTCGGCCTGGTCGGACGCACGGCGACGATCCGCATGGTGGTCGAAGACCTCGGCGCGCCGCAGAACCACCCGTTCGTCCGCCTGGTCATCCGCCGCGACGGCGAGCCCTCGCAGGTGCAGAGCGTGATGGTCGGTCAAGAGGGCGCGGTGGACGTGCCGATCACCCGCGCCGGGCCGACCATCATCGAAATGCAGGTCGAGAAGCTGCCGGGCGAGGTGTCCGACCTGAACAACCGCGCCGTCGTCGAGATCAACGGCGTGCGGGACCGGCTCCGCGTCCTGCTCGTCTCCGGCGAGCCGCATCAGGGCGAGCGGACCTGGCGCCGCCTGCTGAAATCCGACCCGGCGGTCGACCTCGTCCACTTCACCATCCTGCGCCCGCCCGAGCGCGACGACCTCACGCCGACCAACGAGCTGTCGCTGATCGCCTTCCCGGTCCGCGAGCTGTTCCAGGTCAAGATCCGCGATTTCGACCTGATCATCCTGGATCGGTTCCAGAATCGCAACAACTTGCTGCCCCCGGTCTACCTGCGCAACATCGCCGACTACGTGCGCGGCGGGGGCGGCTTGCTGCTCAGCGTCGGGCCGGAATTCGTCGGGCCCGGAACGCTGGCGGCCACGGCGCTGGCGAGCGTCCTGCCGGTGCGCCCGGCAGAGGATTCCGGCGCGGTCGTCGATGGCGGTTTCCGGCCGGAGGTCACGGCACTCGGCACCCGCCATCCGGTGACCGAGAACCTGCCGGGCTGGAAGCCGAACGGACCGCCGGATTGGGGATCGTGGTATCGGCGCATCGACGCGCCGGCCTCGGGGGGCCAGGTGCTGATGAGCGGACCGGACAACTCGCCGCTGCTGCTGCTGGACCGGGTCGGGGAAGGCCGGGTGGCGATGCTGCTTTCCGACCAGATCTGGCTCTGGTCGCGCGGACATCAGGGCGGCGGCCCGCAGGCCGAGCTGCTGCGGCGGATCGCGCACTGGCTGATGAAGGAGCCGGCGCTGGAGGAAGAGGCGCTGCGCGCGACCATCCGTGACGACCAGTTGCAGATCGAGCGGCGGACGCTCGACGACAAGCCGCCCCCGGACGTCACGGTGACCCCGCCAAGCGGCCCGGTGACCCGGGTGCCGCTCAAGCCGGTGCGCCCAGGCTACGCCACGGCCGAGATGGACGCCGCGGCGCCGGGCGTCTGGCAGGTGAGCGACGGCATGCACACGGTCTTCGCCGCCGAGCAGAACTCCAACCCCCGCGAACTGGCCGATCTGCGCGCGACGGCCACGATTCTGGCGCCGCTTGCGCGCGCCTCGGGCGGCAGCGTCCGGTTCATCGGCGACGGCACCCCCGAGCTGCGCCGGACCGAGCCGGGTCGCGAGGCCTCGGGCAGCTCCTGGATCGGCCTGCCCCGGCGGCGTGACCACGTGGTCACCGGGCTGAGCGCGATTCCGCTGCTGCCGCCATGGGCCGCGCTGCCGCTGCTGCTGGGTCTGGTGGTCGTGGCGTGGCGCCAGGAAGGCGCCAGCGAGTGACCGAACGACAAAGGAGGCCGTGCCTTCCAGCCAACTGATTCGCCACAGCGCCGGGCCGCTCGGTCAAATATCTTGGCCTTGATCGGGTTCGTCGGCCTTTGCCTGCTCGTGCTGCTCGCGCATGGCGCGGTTGCCGCCGCGTCCGGCCGTGCCTGGCTGCGCGGTCTGCCGCTCCCGCCGGGCACGCCGCCGGGCTGGGTGTATGGGCCGGTCTGGGCGGTGCTGTATCCGGTGGTCGGGGTGTCGGCGTGGCTGGTCTGGCGGCGGATCGACGTCGCCGCCGAGCGGAAACGCGCCGCGCTGCGGGTGTGGGGCTGGCAGCTCATGCTGAGCGCGCTCTGGGCGGCGGCGCTGTTCGGCGCGCACAACCCGGCGCTGGCGCTCCTGGTGATGGCCGCCTTGCTGACCGCCGTGGCGTTGACCCTGCTCGCCTTCCTGCAATTGCAGCGCCCGGCGGCGCTCCTGCTCGCGCCCTATGCGGTGTGGCTGATCTGCATGGCCTATATTAACACGGCGTTCTGGTGGATGGGCGCAAGCTGAGCTATAAGCGCGCCATGATTCGCCTATCATCCGCCGGGATCGCCGGATTCGTCCTCCTGATGTCCGCCACTGCGTGGGGGCAATCGCTGACCAGGGGCACTGGCGACAGCATCACGATGGGTGCGCCCAACCAGGGCCGCGCCGCCCCGGCCCGGGCGCCGACGGCGCCGGCGCCGCCCGCGCTGCCCGGCGCGCGGGTTGAAGGCCAGGACGTCGCGCCGTTCAGGGGGGCGGCCGACATGCCGCCCACCGAGGCGCTATTCGATGCGATCAACCGCGGCGACCTGACCGCCGCGAAGGACGCAATCGCCCGCGGCGCCGACATTCACGGCCACAACGTGCTTGGCCTCTCCCCGCTCGAGCTTTCGGTCGACCTGGGGCGCAACCAAATCTCCTTCTTGCTGCTGTCGTACCGCGGCCAGGCCGGGTTCGACGTGTCGCGCGGACCGGTCGCGCCGGCAACGCCGCCCACCCGGGCCCAACAGCGCGCGGCTGACCGTGCCGCGGCGCGAGTGCGGACCGCGACGCGCGTCGCCGCACCGCCGGGCCTGCCGACGCCCCGCCTCTTCGCCGGCGACGGCGGCAGCCCGGTGCCGCAAGCTGGGTTCTTGGGCTTCGGCACGACGACCCGGTAGGCACTACTCCGTCTCAGGGGCGCCTCGCAGGCGTTTGATCGCGCCCCGTTTTGTCTTTGCCTCGACTCGGCGGCGCTTCGAACCGGCGGTCGGCTTGGTATCCCGGCGCAGTCGCGGCAACACCGCCGCCTCGCGCAACAAGGCCACGATCCGATCCAGGGCGTCCTGGCGATTCCGGTCCTGCGAGCGGAATCGCTGCGCCGTGACCACCAGCACGCCCTCCCCAGTCACCCGGTGGCCGCCGAGCCGCTCCGCCCGCTGCCGCACCGGTTCGGGCAGCGAGCCGGGCCGGCGGAGATCTAGCCGAGCCTGCACCGCCGAGGAGACCTTGTTGACGTTCTGCCCGCCCGGGCCTGAGGAACGCACGAAGCTTTCCTCGAGCTCGCTCGAGTCAAAGGCGATGCCAGGCGCGATCGGGATCAGCATCGCGGCAATATGCGCGATCGGTTTGACACTGTAAGCTCGTTCCAGCGAGGAGGGCGGCATGGCAACATTGCGGGTCGGGCTGGCCAATAAGGCGACGGGCATCACGGCCGAGGAGGTCGAGCAGGTGGCGGCCGCACTCAGGGTGCAGGTCAAGCGCGACCTCCATCCGGTCTGGAAAGTCGGCGCCGAGATCATCGTCCTCGATGGCCGGCTGGACATCCCGCACGGCGTGTCGCCGATCCTGATCGTCGACGAGCTGGATCATGACATCAAAGGCGCGCACCAAATCGAGCAGGGCGTCGCCTTCGCGATCATTTCGGCCAAATACGACTGGAAGCTGGCGGCGAGCCACGAGCTGATCGAGATGCTGGTGGACCCGGCCGGCGGTAAGACCGAGTGGTCACTCGGGCTCGAACTGGCCGGCGATCAGATCCGCGAGACGAGCCAGAAGGTCGAATACTTGGTCGAAGCGTGCGATCCGACCGAGGACCCCAGCCATTCCTACGAGATCGGCGGGGTCAAGGTCAGCGACTTCTACACGCCGGCCTATTTCAACGAAAAGCACGTTCCAGGCACCAAATACAGCCACGCCGGTTCGCTGACCCGGCCGCGTGAGGTCCCGGCGAACGGATACCTGAGCTGGTATATCCCAGGAACGCGGCAGCTTCGGCAGCTCCGCAACTTCGACGGCTACGAGATCGTCGACATGCCCGGCGGGCCAGCCGAGGGCCAGACGACCCGCAACTTCGTGGACCAAAACACGAAGACGCCGCGAACGCACCCCGAGCTGCATGTGAAAAAGCGCGTACGCTCATAAGACGATACTTTACCTAGTCTCTCACGACGTGAGAACAGCACGAGAAATACTGGGTAGGTCTCTAGGAAAAGTGTCTTGCTCACCCGAGGACATTTATCCCATTATGTGGCCCTGGATAAAATCCCGGGAGAGTGCTGGTGGACCACTTCAAAACGCATGCGCCGGATGTGTCCGGTAAGACGCCGCTGGTCCCGACCCTGCTGGCGATCGTAACGGCGAGTTCGGTCCTGCTTTCCGGGCTCAATGCCTTGCTGCAAATCCTCAAGGTCGCGATCGAGCTGGCCCATCACGGGTAAAGCAATGGCTGCCCTACGCCGCCTGTGCCTCGTGCAGCGCCTTCCACACCCGCTCGGGCGTGGCGGGCATATCGATGGCCTTCACCCCGGCGTTGCGCAACGCGTCCACCAGCGCGTTGATCATCGCCGGCGGGCTGCCAACCGCGCCGGCCTCGCCTGCCCCCTTGACCCCGAGCGGGTTGGACACGCACGGCACTTCGATCAGATCGACCTCGATATCGGGCAGATCCCCGGCCCGCGGCAGCGCGTAGTCCATCAGGCTCCCCGACAGGAGCTGGCCGGAGCTCGCATCATAAGCCGTGCGCTCCATCACGGCCTGGCCGACGCCCTGGGCCACCCCGCCATGCACCTGGCCGCGCACGATCATCGGGTTCACCGCCTTGCCCACGTCGTCGCAGACGATATAGCGCAGCACCGCGATCGACCCGGTGTCTGCATCCACCTCAACCTCGGCCATGTGGCAGCCGTTCGGGAAGGTATGCACGCCGATCGCCGCGACCTCGGCCGCGTCGAGCTGGGTTGCGCCCTCGCCACGCTGGCGCTGCGCCGCCGCGAGCTCCAGGATGTCCATGCCCCGGTCGGTGCCGGCAATGCTGAACCGGCCCGCCTCGAACACGATATCGGCCACCGCGGCCTCGAGCGTCTCGCTGGCGGCTTGTTTGCCCTTGTCGATCACGCTCTGCGCCGTCACCAGGATCGCCTGCCCTTCCGAATAAAGGCTGCGCGCGCCACCGGTGCCGCCCCCGACCGGGATCGTGTCGGTATCGCCCTGCCTGACCCGGATCTTCTCGCTCTCAACCCCCAGCCGGTCGGTCACCAGCTGCACATAGGCGGTCTCATGCCCCTGGCCGGTGCTCTGCGTGCCGACGTAGACGTCGACAAAACCGTCCTCGGTGAAGCGGATCTCGGCGCGCTCGCTATCGGCCCCGCCCGTCGCCTCGAGATAATACGCCATGCCGATCCCGCGCAGCCGCCCTTGGCGCTGGCTCGCCGCGCGCCGCTGCTCAAACCCGGCCCAATCCATCTTCTGCAGCGCCGCGTCCAGCACGCGCTGGAAGTCGCCGCTGTCATAGACCTGGTCCATCGCGCTACGATACGGCATCGCCGATGGCGGCACCATGTTGCGCCGGCGCAGTTCGATCCGGTCGATCCCGAACTCGGCGGCGGCCGTGTCGATCAGCCGCTCGACCATGTAGTTGCTCTCCGGCCGCCCGGCGCCGCGATAGGCGTCCACCGGCGTCGTGTTGGTGAACACGCCGAGGACATGGGCGTAGGCAGACTGGAACCCGTAGACGCTCGCCAGCACCTTGGTCCCGGCCCCGGTCGGGATGAACGGCGCGTAGGTCGACAGATACGCGCCCATATTGGCAACGTTGCGCGTCCGGATCGCCAGGAATTTCCCATCGGCGTCGAGCGCGATCTCGCCTTGCGTGATGTTGTCGCGCCCGTGCGTGTCTGACAGAAACGCCTCGGTCCGCTCGCTGGTCCACTTCACGGGCCGGCGCAGCTTGCGTGCCGCGTAGCAGGTCAGCGCATGCTCGGCGTAGAGGAACAGCTTCATGCCGAAGCCGCCGCCTACATCCGGAGTGATGACGCGGAACTGATCAGGCGCAACCTTGAACACGGCGTTGCCCAGCAAATCCTTGATGCCCCAGCCACCCTGCGTATTGGTGTGCAGCGTCCAACGGTCGCCGTCGTATTCCGCGATCGCCGCCCGCGCCTCCATCGAGTTCACCACGACCCGGTTGTTCACCACAGTCAGCCGGGTCACATGATGCGCCTGGGCGAACAGCTCCTCTGTGCGTGCCTTGTTGCCGGTCTCCCAGTCAAAGCATACATTGCGCGGCGCCTGCGGCCAGACCTGCGCGGCACCCGGATCCATGGTGGCGCCGAGGTCGGTGCTGCTGGGCATGATGTCGTATTCGACATTGACCAGTTCGGCGGCGTCCCGCCCGGCTTGATGGGTCTCGGCGACGATGAAGGCCACGGGGTCACCGACATGGCGGACAAATTCCTCGGCGAGCACCGGATGCCACACCTCGGCGCGCGGCGAGCCGTCGCGGTTGTTGAGCGGAATGGCGCAGGGCAGCTCGCCGATCCCGTCCGCCGCGAGGTCCGCCGAGGTGTAGACGCCCAGCACTCCGGGAGCCTGTTTGGCGGCTTCGGTGTCGATCGAGACGATCCGCGCGAAGGCGTGCGGGCTGCGCAGCACGACGCCGAACGCCTCGTTGGCCAGCACGATGTCATCGGTATAACGGCCCGCACCAAGCAGCAGGCGAGGATCCTCGACGCGGCGGACAGGCTGGGCGACACCGAACTTGGCCATGCTGTTTCTCCGGATCTGGGAGTGCAGGATATTTGCGACCGGCGGCACTCGCCAAGGGGCAGATGCGGTCGCGCTAGCGAAAGTGGGCAAAGTTCAAGACATCCAACCCCAAAGTCTCGGCTTGGACAGCCAATTTTCCATCGTGAGTGAGAAGCCAAAAGCCCGCTTCAACCAGGTTCGAGGCGCAGAGTTCGAGAATAAGGGCGTCGGTAAGTCCGAACCTAAGGTATTCCGATCGCTGTACGCCGTACATTGCTGGAATGTGCACTTCCCCGCAAGCCTCGACGATCGTCTTAAGCGCCAGTTGTATCGCGTCGCGAGCTGGGTTCCTAACCTGTCTGGCGAGGCTGGAGACTTCCGCCAAGATGCCCGGTAGCACAACGATATTGGAGAACAGCGATATTGCCTGGCCAAGAGTCTCGAAGTCCGACAACGAATATACGTCCGTATTCTTATGCATCGAAATGTAGCTTCTACTTGCAGAGCCAACGGCAAGCAGCAGTAGTAAATTCGAATCAATTACAACAGAAGACATCTTCACTCGACTTCTGTTTGAGTCCTGTTCTTCATAGAGACTACTTCGCCATCAGGCGAAACCGCTAAGACCTTATAAGAGCGGCGGAGCGTGGAAACGGCTCCCAGATTTTCAAGAACCTCCTGCGCTCTCGTCCGAGGTGTGTTCCATGGGCGAGAGAACCCGAGCGTAATCCTCCAACCGCCCGTTGCGGGATCACGCTCGGTTTCCTCCACCCCGAGATTGGTAACCTGCTCCTCGGCCAGAACCTCGGTTATGTACCTCTTTGCGATCGCGATTGCATCTCTAATCTCCATGGTACTCCTCCTGGGCGATCCGTCGCGGCGTCCGCTTGCGGAACCGCGCCTTCGTGGCCTCCCGCATCGACTGGAACGTCACATACAGCATCGGCACCAGGAAAATCCCCAGCGCGCTCGCCGCGATCATCCCCGCGAACACCGGCGTGCCCACGTCGCGCCGGCTGATCATCGCCGCGCCGTTTGCAACCACCAGCGGCAACAGCCCCAACACGAACGCAATCGACGTCATCATCACCGCCCGGAACCGCGTCTGCGCCCCCAGCCGCGCCGCCTCGCGGATGCTCAACCCCTCCTCACGCCGCTCCTTGGCGAACTCGACAATCAAAATGCCGTTCTTCGCCGCCAGCGCGATCAACACCACCAGCCCGATCTGCGCATACAAATCGAGCGACAGCCCGGCGATCGCCATGCCGACATACGCCCCCAATACGCCCACACTGACCGAGAGCAGCACCGGGATCGGGATCACCCAGCTCTCATACAGCGCCACCAGGAACAGATAGGCGAACAGCACCGCCAGCCCCAGGATGTAGACCGTCTGCCCCGACGCCGACACCTCCTGATACGCCGTCCCCGTCCACTCATACGAGTAACCCGACGGCAGCGTGTTGGCGCTCACCGCGGCCATCGCCGCCAGCGCGTCGCCCGATGACACCCCTGCCTTCGGCGAGCCGTTCACCGTAATCGACCGATAGTTGTTGTAGCGGCTGATCGTCTGCGGCCCCAACACGATGCGGGCGTCGGCGATGCTGCGCAACGGCACCATCGTGCCCTGCCGGTTGCGCACCTCGATCCGCCAGATCGCCGGGATATCGGTCCGGTCCGCCGCCTCGCCCTGGATGTTGACCTGCCAGGTGCGGCCGAACAGATTGAAATCGTTGACGTAGATCCCGCCCAAAGTCGCCTGCAACGCGGTGAATACGTCGCTGATCGACAGGCCGAGCGCCTGCGCCTTGTCACGGTCGATATCGAGATAAATGCTCGGCGTCGTCGCGCTGAACGTACTGAACACCCGCGCCAGCTTCGGGTTCGCGTTCGCCGAGGCGAGCAGCCCGTTCATCACGCTGCCCATCTCGGCCGGCTCCCGCCCCTCAAGATTCTGCAACTGGTATTCGAAGCCGCCGCTGGTCGACAGGCCGATGATCGGCGGCAGGTTGAACGGGAAGATCACCGCCGAGCGGATCTGCTGCAGCGCGCCGAACATGCGGCCGATGATCGCCTGCACCTTGTCGCCCGGCCCCGTCCGCTGATCGAACGGCTTCATGCGCACGACCACGAACGCCGCGTTCGACTGGTTGCCGCCATCGAGCAGCGAGAAACCGACGATCGACAACACGTTTTGGATTTGCGGGATGCCGCGCGCGATATTTTCGACCCGCTGCACCACCTGGCGCGTCCGGGTGACGCTGGCGCCGTCCGGGAGCTGGACGGCGACGAAGAATGCGCCCTGGTCCTCCTCCGGCAGGAACCCGGTGGGTGTCCGGCCTCCCAAAAAGAAGATTCCACCCGCGCAGGCGGCAACAATGAGGATCGACAGAACCGCGACGCGCACCAGCCGGGTCACGATGGAGGCGTAGCCGTTGCGGACCAGGTCGATCCCCCGCCCGATCCGGCCCAATATGCCCCGGCGCGGCCCGCTATGGCGCAGGAAGACCGCGCACAGCGCGGGGGACAGCGTCAGCGCGTTCACCGCCGAGATCAGCATGGCCACCGAAATCGTCACCGCGAACTGCCGGAACAGCGTGCCGGAAATCCCCGGAATGAAGCCGATCGGCACGAATACGGAGAGCAGCACCAGGCTAATGGCGATGACCGGCCCGGTGATCTGCCGCATCGCCTTCTTGGTGGCCGCTTGCGGCGAGAGGTTCGGCTCCTCCTCCATCACCCGCTCGACGTTCTCGACCACGACGATCGCGTCATCGACGACGACGCCGATTGCCAGCACCAAGGCCAGCAGCGAGACCGTATTGGCCGAATAGCCGAGCGCCAGCAGGATCGCGAACGTGCCGATCAGGCTGACCGGCACCGCGACCGTCGGGATCAAGGTTGCCCGCGCGCTACCGAGGAACAGGAAGACCACCACAACCACCAGCGCGAAGGCCTCGGCCAGGGTCCTGATCACCTCGGAGATCGTGTCGGCCACGAAGTCCGAGCTGCTGTAGAAGACGGTCGCCTTCAGGCTTTCCGGGTATCGCGTGGCCAAATCGTCCAGCGCGGCCTGCACGCGTTGGCTGGTCTGCACCGCGTTCGCGCCGGGCGCCAGATAGATGCCGAGCGTGACCGCCGGGTTGCCGTTCAGCCGGCTCTCGCTGTCCTGGTTGGCGGCGCCAAGCTCAACCCGGGCCACGTCGCGCAGATGCAGCACCGAGCCGTCCGGATTGGCCCGCAGCACGATGTCGCCGAACTCCTGCGGCGTCGCCAGCCGCCCGCGGGTCTGCAAGTTGATCTGGAACTGCGTGTCTTCCGCCGTTGGCCGTGCGCCGACCCGGCCCACCGCCGCCTGCACGTTCTGCTGCGAGATCGCGTTGATGATGTCGCTCGGTGCCAGGTTGAGCTGGATCAGCCGGTTGGTGTCGAACCAAATGCGCATCGAGTAGTTGAGCGCGCCGAACAGCGACGCCGATCCTACCCCCGGCACGCGGGACAGCCGGTCGAGGACGTTGATCGTCACATAGTTCGAGATGAACAGCGGCGTTTCCTTGGCGCCCTCGCTGGAGAAGGCGAGGAACTCGAGGATCGCCGACGACTGCTTCTGCACTGTCACGCCGTTGCGCTGCACCTCGGCCGGCAGGCGGGACAGCGCCGCCTGCACCCGGTTGTTCACGTTGACCGTGTTGATGTTCGGGTCGGTGCCCAGCTCGAACGAGACGGTGAGCGTATAGCTGCCGTCATTACCCGAGTTGGATTTCATGTAGATCATGCGGTCGGCGCCGTTGACCTGGGCTTCCAGCGGCTGCGCGACGGTGGCTTCGACTACGGAAGCCGAGGCCCCCGGGTACATCGTCGTCACCTGGACCTGCGGCGGGACGATGTCCGGGAATTGCGCGACCGGGATGCGCATCAGCGACAGCGACCCGGCCAGCGTCATGATGATCGCGATGACGATCGCCAGGCGCGGGCGATCGACGAAGACGGACGAGATCATATCAGGTCCGCGGCGCTTGCGCGGCTATCGCTGGGGGCGCATTGGCCGGCGCCGGGTTGACCACGATGCCAGGCCGCACCCGCTGCACCCCGTCCACCACCACCGTCTCGCCCTCTTTCAGGCCGGAAGCGATCACCGCGCTCGCCGGCGTACTCTGGCCAAGCTGGACCCGGCGTTGCTCGGCCTTGTTGCCGTCCGCGACCACCCAGACATAATCGCCCTGCTGATCCGACAGGACCGCCGCGCGCGGGATCGCCAGCGCCTCGATCGGCTCGACGCCCTCGAGCAGGACAGTGACGAATTCGCCGTCGCTCAGCTCGCGCGCACCCGGCTGCCCTGCCTGCATGCCATTTCGCAGCGGATTGGGGATCGTGCCGCGGAGCGTGAGCGTGTCGGTGTTGGTGGACACCGTGTTGTCGATGTAGTTTAGGCGGCCCTCCGGCCCATACAACTCATTGGTGGGCAGGCGGAGCTTGATCTTGACGGCGTCAAAGCCGCCCTTTTCCGCATAGCGGTCGCGCAGGTCGAGCGCGGCGCGAGTGGAGACCGGGAACAACACATACATCGGGTTTTGGCTGACGATGGTGGCCAGGACGCCGCTGCTCGGGCTGACCACGTTGCCGATCGTAACCGTCGTGCGGCTGATCTTGCCGTCGATCGGCGCCTTGATCTCGGTGTAATCCAGGTTGATCTGCGCCTGGCGGAGCTGGGCTTGCGCGGCGGCGAGCTGGGCTTGCGACGTTTTTTGCGCCGACTGCGAGTCTTCCACGTTGCTCCGCTGCCCGGCGGGCGTATTGAGCAAGGCCGCAGCACGGTTGTAGTGGATGATATTGTTCTCCAGCGTCGCCTGCGCCTGCGCCACGGCGGCGGCCTGGGCGGCCACCTGCGCCTCGAACGGGCCGCGCTCGAGCTCATACAGCGCGTCGCCCGACTTCACCTCGGCGCCCTCGGTGAACAGGCGCTTCTCCAGGAAAGCGGTCACCCGGGCGACGAGGTCGACCCGGTCCACCGCCTGGATCCGGCCGACGAACTCGCTGGTTTCGACGATCGGCTTGCGCTGGACCTGCGCCACGCCGACCGCTGGCGGCGGGCCGCCAGGACCCGGCTGGGCCCGCGCAGCGCCCACCAGGGCGCCGGTAATGAGGAGTACGGCGTAGACGAGGCGCATCGTTGTGACCCGGGTGGTTCGGTCGCCCTATGTGGCGAGGCAGCAGTTGCAACGCAACATAATCCTGCCGGGCTTGCACCGCCGGGGCCGCGGCACCAACCTGGGCAACGAGGGAGGATGACATGACCGAGCGAGTGACAGTCTGCGAAGTAGGGCCGCGCGACGGGCTGCAAATGGCCAAGACACGGATGTCCACCGAGGTGAAAGTCAGGTGGATCCGGGCAATCGCCGCTTCCGGCGTGCCGGAGATCGAGGTCGGCAGCTTTGTGCCGCCGAAGCTGATCCCCGCGATGGCCGATACCGGCGAGGTCGTGCGGGCGCTCCAGGACCTGCCTTGCCTGATCGTGGCACTCGCGCCGAACCTGCGGGGCGCCCAGCTCGCGGCCGCGGCCGGGGCCAAGCGGATCAGCATCCCGGTCAGCGTCAGCGAGGGGCACAGCCGCGCCAATACCAACCGCTCGACAGCCGAAGCGGTGGCCGAGGTCAAGCGGATCGCCGACTGGGTGCGCAGCGAAGGCGTGGCGCTCGAGGTCGAGGCGGCCTGCAGCACCGCATTCGGCTGCTCGATCGACGGCGTGATCCCGACCAAGCGGGTCGCCGAGGTCGCAGCCGGCCTGGCCGAGGCGGGGGCCGACCTGATCGCGCTGGCCGACACGGTCGGCTACGGCCACCCGGCGCAAATCCACGAAGTGGTGCGCGCGGTCCGGGCCGCCGTCGGCGACAAGCTCGAAGGGCTGCACCTGCATGACACGATGGGGCTGGGGCTGGCCAACGCGCTCGCCGGGCTGGAGGAGGGCATCCGCAGCTTCGATGCGGCGCTCGCCGGGCTTGGCGGCTGCCCGTTCGCACCGGGCGCCAGCGGCAACATCGTGACCGAAGACCTGGTCTTCATGTTGGAAAGCATGGGGTTTGCGACCGGCATCGACCTGCAGAAGCTGGTGGCCGCGCGCACGCTGTTGCAGGAAGGCCTGCCGGAAGAGGAGCGCCACGGCGCCGTCGCCCGCGCCGGCATCCCGCGGACCTTCAAAGCGGCCGCGTGATGGACACGGAGGCAAGCGCGGGGCCGGCGCCGCTCGCCGGGCTGCTTGTGATCGAGTTCACCCACATGATCATGGGCCCCGCGGTCGGCTACGCGTTGGCCGAGCTGGGCGCCGACGTGATCAAGGTCGAGCCCGCCGCCGAGGGCGACAAACCCGGCGGCGACAACACGCGGCGCCTGCGCGGCGCCGGGACCGGCTTCTTCGCCATCCTGAACCGCAACAAGCGCAGCCTGGCGGTTGATATGAAGTCGGCGGAGGGGCTGGCGATCGTGCATCGTTTGTTGGCCAAGGCGGACGTGCTGATCGAAAACTTCCGGCCCGGCGCGCTCGACAAGCTCGGCCTGTCGTGGGAGAAGCTGCGCGAGGCGAACCCGCGGCTTATCTATTGTAGTTGCAAGGGGTTCCTGCCCGGCCCGTACGAGCACCGGGTGGCGCTCGACGAGGTCGTGCAGATGATGGGCGGGCTCGCCTACATGACCGGCCTGCCGGGCCGGCCAATGCGGGCCGGCAGCAGCGTCAACGACCTGCTGGGCGGCACGCTGGCCGCGCTCGGGATCGTCGCCGCGGTCGAGGAGCGGCATCGCACCGGGCAAGGCAGATATGTGCAATCCGGCCTGTTCGAGACCAACGCCATGCTGGTCGCCCAGCACATGGCCCAGGCCGTCCTGTCCGGCGAGCCGCCGCCGCCCATGGGCGTCCGCCGTCCCGCCTGGCCGATCTACGACATCTTCGACACCGCCGATGGCGGCCAGGTCTTCGTCGGCGTGGTGACCGACACGCAATGGCGGCTGTTCTGCGAATCGTTCGGTCTCGACGCGCTGGCCAACGACAAGACGCTGGTCACCCAGGAAGACCGGCGGGCCGCGCGCGACCGGGTGATCCCAGTCGTCGCCGAGGCGCTGCTGCGCCTGGACCAGCAGGCGCTGATGGACCGCTGCGAAGCGCTCGGCCTGCCATTCGCCCCGATCGCCAAGCCGTGGGACCTGTTCGAGGACAAGCACCTCAAGGCGTCCGGTGGCCTAGTCCCAGTGGAGTTCAACGGCCACCATCTCGAACTGCCGGCCTTCCCGCTCGCCCTGGATGGCGAGCGCCTGGCGCAGCGCCGCGGCGTCCCCGAAGTCGGCGAGCATAACGCCGAAATCCTGGCCGAGATTGGCTGGGAGGCAGCGATTCCTGTCGCATGATCGTCATGGAACACAGGGTCGAATTGAACGTAGCGTGCGCGCGAAGATTGGAGATGTAACATGAGCGGTGACGACGTTCTCGAGTCGATCCGGGTGCGGGCCTACTACATGTGGGAGAAGGCCGGGCGTCCAGAAGGCGGCGATATCGCCTTCTGGGAAGAAGCCCGCCAGCAAGTGGAGCTGGAGCGCGAGATGAAAGACTCGCTCGCCAGCGAGGGGTAATAAGCCCGTCAGACCCATCCCGGGTCATGGTCCACGCAGGCGGGCCATCCACTCCGCGGAGCAAAGGCCGGTAAAGTCAGCTTCACCGAGCCTTGGTTTACCCCTGCAGCGCGCCCAGGCCGGCTGCCTCGCCAAGCGCGGCGAGCAGACGGTCGGCGCCTTGCTCCAGCGTGCCGTCGTTCATCACCGTCTCGCGCTGCACTGGCAGCGGCAATTCGATCTCCCGCGACAGACGCCGCGCCACCTCCTCCGCGTCTTCGCGCCCACGCTGGTTGAGGCGAGCGCGCAGCACCTCCGGCGGCGCGGTGACCTCGATCACGCGCACCGGGAATTGTTCCGCCGCCTCGGCCACCACGGCGCGCGACACGTTGGCCACGACCACCTTGCCTTGCGCCAAGTCGAACGAGATATCGGCCGGGATACCGTAATGCAGCCCGTGCGCACGCCAGCTCAGCGCGAAATCCCCCGCCGCCTCGCGCAGCAGGAATTCCTGCTCGGTCACGCTCTCATGATCTTCTTCGCCCATGTCGCCGGGCCGCGTGATGACCCGGCGGACGAAGCGGATGTTGGAGTGCTCGCCCAAAGACTCCCGCACCCGGTTTAGCAGCGTGTCCTTGCCCGCCCCAGACGGACCCACGACCAATATCAGCATGGCGCCCCCCGTTTGCGCGCCCGGACCATGCTTGTAGGTTGGCGCGAACGCAACAGGAGCTTCACTCGATGTTCACCACGCGGCCCGAAATCGCCGGCACGTTCGGCGTCGTTGCGTCGACCCATTGGCTGGCGACCGCGGTCGGCATGTCGGTGCTGGAGCGCGGCGGCAACGCGTTCGACGCGGCCGCCGCCACCGCCTTCACGCTGCAAGTGGCCGAGCCGCACCTGAACGGGCCCGGCGGCGACGCGCCGATCATCCTGCACAACGCCGCCACCGGCACCCAGCACGTGGTCTGCGGCCAAGGCCCCTCGCCTGCCAAGGCAACCCTCGAGATGTTCGCCGGGCTGGGGCTCGACCTGATCCCCGGCACCGGGCTGCTGCCCGCCGTCGTGCCCGGCGCATTTGGCGCCTGGTGCGTCCTGCTGCGCGACTGGGGCACTTGGGAGCTGAAGGACATCCTCGAATACGCGATGGGCTACGCGCGCAACGGCGTGCCCCTGGTCCCCCGCGTTCCGGCCACGATCGAGAGCGTGCGGCCGCTTTTCGAGACGGAGTGGCCGAGCAGCGCCGCGGTGTTCCTGCCCGGCGGCAACCCGCCCAAGGTGACCGACCTCTTCCGTAACGAGGGCATCGCCGCCACCTACGAGCGCCTCTGCGCCGAGGCGGTCGGCGGCTCGCGTGAGGCGCGGATCGAGGCGGCCCGGCACGCCTGGTATCAGGGCTTCGTCGCTGAGGCCGTCGGCAAATTCTTCGCGGAAAGCGAGGTGTTGGACGCCTCCGGCCGCCGCCATCGCGGCCTGCTTGCGGCCGAGGATTTTGCGAGTTGGCAGCCATCGATCGAGGACCCTGTCGCCTACGACTACCACGGCTACACGGCGCTGAAATGCGGTCCCTGGAGCCAGGGCCCGGTCTTCCTGCAGCAGCTCGCATTACTAAAGGGCTTTGATCTCGGCGCCATGGACCCGGCCGGCCCCGACTTCGTGCACACGCTGGTCGAGTGCGCCAAGCTCGCCTATGCCGACCGCGAAGCCTATTACGGCGACGTCCCGGACGTGCCGCTCGGCCACCTGCTCTCGCCGGAATACAATCAGGAACGCCGCAAGCTGGTCGGCGCCGAAGCATCGATGAAGCTGCGGCCGGGTACCGCGCCAGGTTTCACCCCATGGGTCGACCAAGAGGCCGCGTCGCGTTCGGAGTTGCTGACCCGCGCCGCCGGCGCCGGCGAGCCGACGGTCGCCCGGCTGGGCGTGATCGGCGCCGACACGGTGCATATCGACGTGATAGACCGCTGGGGCAACATGCTCAGCGCCACCCCCTCCGGCGGCTGGCTGCAATCGAGCCCGGTCATCCCCGGCCTGGGTTTCCCGATGGGGACGCGCGGGCAGATGTTCTGGCTGCGCCCCGGCCTGCCGACGACGCTCGCGCCGCGCAAGCGCCCGCGCACCACGCTGTCGCCGAGCTTCGCGCTGCGCGACGGCCAGCCCTGGATGGCGTTCGGCACGCCGGGCGGCGAGTCGCAGGACCAATGGTCGCTCGCCTTCTTCGTCCGCATGGTCCATCACGGCCTGGGGATCCAGCAGGCGATCGACATGCCGGGCTTCCACTCCGAGCACTGGCCGAGCAGCTTCTGGCCCCGCGTGGCCCGGCCGGGCAAGCTGGTGCTCGAAGGGCGCTTCGCCCCCGAGGTGCCCGACGCGCTGCAGGCCCGCGGTCACCGCGTCGAGGTCGGCGAACCCTGGACCGAGGGAAGGCTATCGGGCGCGCGGCGCGAGAACGGTCAGTTGTTCGCCGGCGCCAACCCACGCGGGATGCAGGGCTATGCCGCGGGGCGGTGACGCCAAGCGAGCAACCCGAGCAGCCCGGCACCGAGCAAAACGAGTGACGCCGGCTCCGGCACCGACACCCCGCCGCTCACATAGCCCAGCGCCGTGCTCGAAGTGACGACGGCGGTGCCGTAATCGGCGACGCCATCGGCGCCGTCGCCATTGCTCCAGAAATTGACCACGTCGCCGCCCGCGATGGTAAACAGGGCCCCGTAAATATCCAGGAAGCCGCCGAACACGGGGTAGTCGGTCGCGGTCTGCGGCGATCCGCCGGGGTAATAGAGGTTGTCGTAACTGATGGCGCCATTGCTTTCGGGCGGAAGGCCCGTCGCCACGGTGAACTTGCTAAAATCGTTGGGGGCCAAGAGGTTCGTGGCGTCCGGCGCGGCGCGGTCGATCGGCACGAGCCCCGTAACCGCCGCGTTGACGATGTCGAGGCCGTTATTCACGTCGGTGAAGGTGCCGCTGATCCCGGTGAGTTCGTAGGCGCTGGGATATTTCGCATCCGTGCCGGTGCCGTAAGTCAGCGAGAGTGCTCCGCTGACGCCCGGCCCGTCGAAATCAAAACTGAACGTGCTGGCCTGCGCCGCACTCGTCACCGCCGCCGCAGCCATCGGCAACACCAGCGCCGCCAGGGCCAGGTATGATCTTTTCATGCAAACTCCCTTTTGCGTGCAGGCCAGCCTGCACGCCTGCCGCAGTCTAAGGGCGTGGGAGACGTCTCGAAAACCCTCCGCGTCAAGTGTCGCCAAACTTTCCTACGCGCCAGCAGTCGCGATCTGATCCAGCACCGCCATCTTGTCGCCCGGCAACTCCAGCTGGGCCGCCGCCAGGTTCTCCCGCAAGTGACCGACCGATGAGGTGCCGGGAATCAGCAGCAGGTTGGGCGCGCGCCGGAGCAGCCAAGCGAGCGCCACCTGCATCGGCGTCGCACCGAGTTCCTCGGCGACCTCGGACAGCGCCGTCGATTGCAGCGGCGTGAAACCGCCAAGCGGGAAGAACGGCACATAGGCCGTGCCCGCGGCGGCGAGACTGTCGAGCAGCGCCTCGTCCTCGCGGTGCACGAGATTGTATTGGTTCTGCACGCAGACGATTTCCGCAATGGCGCGACCTTCGGCAATTTGCTTCGGCCTCGCGTTGCTGAGGCCGATGTGCCGGACAAGCCCCTGGCGCTGCAGCTCGGCGACCGCCGTGAGCGGCGCCTCGATCGAGCCCTCGGCGGGTCCATGGGCGAACATGCAGCGCAGGTTGACGACCTCAAGCGCATCGATGCCGAGGTTGCGCAGGTTGTCGTGCACCGCGCTCGCCAGGTCTGCCGCCGACATGGCCGGGTTCCACGAACCGTCCGCGCCGCGCCGCGCGCCGATCTTGGAGACGATCACCAGATCATCGGGATACGGATGCAGCGCCTCGCGGATGAGCTGGTTGGTGACATGCGGGCCGTAATAGTCGCTCGTGTCGATATGGTTGACGCCGCTCGCGACCGCCTCGCGCAGCACCGCAATCGCGGCGTCACGGTCCTTTGGCGGCCCGAACACGCCGGGCCCGGCGAGCTGCATCGCGCCATAGCCGAGGCGCTTGACGCTCCGGTCCCCAAGCTTGAACGTCCCGGCTCTGCTGATATCGGTCATACCCTGTCTCCCTTGCTCCTAGGCTAGATGGAGTGCCTGGATCCGCGCGATAATCGCGCCCAATCGGAACGGGCTGTTCGGGACGGCGAACAATGGCGGCAGATCTTGGCGACCTTACGGCATTCGTCGCGGTGGCGACCGCGGGCGGCTTGCGCGAGGCGGCGCGGGCCAGCGGTCATCAGCACGTTGGATCGGAGCGATGATCAAAGGTTCGCCTCGATCAATGATGCGAGGATGCCCAGGATGCCGGCCGGCGCCGGAGGGCAGCCGGGGACGGCGACGTCCACCGGGACGGCTTCGGCCACCCCGCCGAGCACGGCGTAGCTACCCTTGAATAAGCCCCCCGACACCGCGCAATCGCCCACGGCCACCACCCATTTCGGCTCTGCGGCCGCCTCCCAGGCGAGGCGCACCGGCTCGGCCAGCGCTCGCGTCAGCGCGCCGCTCACCAACAAGACGTCGGCGTGGCGCGGCGTGGTAACGAAGCAGAGGCCGAGGCGCTCCAGCCGGTAAGCCGCCCCCTGCAACGCACGCAACTCCAGCGCGCAGCCGCCGCAATCGCCGGCTTGCACGACATACAAAGCGAGGCTCCGCCCCAGCCGCGCCTGCGCCGCCCGGTCAAGCTTTGCCGCGAGAGTGCCGGCAAGCTCGGCGTCGGCCTGGCTCATAGATCTGCCCCGCTGACCGACAGGCCAAACGAAGCCGCGCGGAGCGGTAGCTCGCCGAACCGCGCGCCCACTACCGCGGCGGCAAATTCCGGCCAGAGCAGCCAAGCCGGGTCGCGCAGGAAGCCCTGCGTGACCCGGCCGTCGCGCAACCGCAGCCAGCAGAAATGCTCCCCGCGCGCCCCATCCGCCCGGCCCGTCCCCTCACCGCTGCCGGCCGGCACCGCCGAGAGCAGCACGCCCTCCGGCAAGGCGCGCAACCGAGTGCGCAGCGCCTCGATGGTTGCTTCCAGGTCTCGGGTCCTTCTCGCCAGGCCAGCAAGCGACGGCGGCGCCAAGCCCTCGACCGCCGCCTGCAGCGTCCCTGCACCCTCCGGCGTGATGTCGCGCGCGACCCCGCCGGGAATCACGAAATCCATGATCAAGCGGTGCCCGAACGCGAGATGGCACGCGCGCAGCAGGGCCTCGCGCTCGTCGATCAGCCGCGCCGTGTCCATCCCGGCAGCTTCGGCCATGCGCGCGAGGTCGTGCAGGTGGATCGCGACGCGCTCGAGCTCGGCCGCGACGCCGCGCAGCGCGATGGCCCGCGGCGGCGGCTCGGCGCCGAGCGCGGCTTCGGCGGCGCGACTGAACGCCACGCTGTACGCCACCGTCGCCTCGCCCGAGAGACGCGCCGCCAATGGCGCGGCCTCGGCCGGGGTGCGGCCGGTCATCAGCGCCAAGACCCCGCGATGCGCGTAGCCCAACCGCGCGTCCACCTGCAGGATCGTGTCGCCGCGCAGCGAGAACGCCTGCAGCGCCGGGCCAAACGCCCCGATCGGCCCCGATTGCAACGTCGCCGCCCCCGAAGCCGACCGCATCTCCGGCGGCTCCCCGGAACCCGTGTTCGGCGCCGGCCGCTCCTGCATTGGCCGCAACACCGGCCAGCACGCGTGATCGAGCCACGGGCGCGTGTCGATCGCGTGCGCGCCGATATGCCCCCAGAGATCGGCAATCGCGCGCTCGAACGGCGCGGCTTCCGGCCGATACGGCGAGAGCGCGCCATACACGCCGGCCTCCACCGGGGCCGAGACCAGCAGCGGATCGGGCCGGGTGAACAGCGCATATACGTTCGCCGAATCCGCCCACAGCGCCTCGAACCGCAGCTCGGACCGGCGGGCCAGCGCCCGCGCCATGTCCCGCCAGGCCTGCGAGGTGATGGCGTAGCGCGGCCACGGCCGGGCCGGTTGCAGCAGGCCGGCGCGGATGATCTCGGCCGCGGTCACGCGGCGCGCTGCCCGGCGAACAGCAGCACCGCCGCGAGCAGCGCCAGCACCAGACCGAGCGCCGCCAGCTCGCGCGCCTGCTCCGGCACCAACCGGGCGCGGAGGGTTCCGAGCGCGACGGAAGCTGCGCCGAGTACGGCGAGCTTCACCGCCCAAAGCGCCGCCCCGGCCACCCATGCGTCGATCCAAGCCCCCGCCGGCGCCAGCCCGAACGGCAGCACCAGCGTCGCCAACAGCGACAGCACCGTCACCAGCCGGAGCTGGGCGGCAAATTGCAGGATCGCCAGGTCCCGTCCCGCAAACCCGAGCATCAACGGTTCCCGCTCCGCCCCGGCCAGCAGGACGATCACCCCTGCGAACGCCGCCACGAGCAAAGGCGCGTGCAGGCCGTTATCGCGCAGGGCCGTGGCAGCGGTGTCCAGGTTGCTGCTGCCGGTCGCGGCGGCCACGACGAGGATCAATACGAGGAGCGCCGGGTCGGCGACGAGGCGGAGCACGGCCAGGCGCTGCCCGGCCAACCCGGCCAACCCGTCCCCGCACTCCAGCGCCGCCAGCAGCAGCGCCGCGCGGGACAAGGCGAACAGCCCGGCCAACAACACCAGATCGGCCAGCGGCGCCGTCACCATGCCAAGGCCGAAGCTGGGCACCAGGAGAGCGGCGACCAGGCTCGCGCTCAGGCTGAGCGCCGGCGCGACATCGAAAACCAAGCTGCGCTCCGGCCGCAGCACCGGCTTGCGATAAAGTTTGCGGAGGTCGCGCCAGGCTTGCCTCGGGTGCGCCCGGCGCGCGAGCAAGCCAGCCAGCACGGGCGCCATCGACAGCACAAGCGCGAGGTGCACGAGAAGCGCGAGCCACCCGATCACCGCGCGGCCAACACGATCAGCACGAGGACGAGCGCCGCGGCCGCAACGCCCAGCCATTCGCGCAAGCGGGGCAAACGCGGTTCAGGCAGCGTCATGCGCGAAACGGCGAGGAGCGCAGGCGCATAGAGCGCCAGGTTTGGGATGGAATGGACGCCACCCTGCCAAGCCGGCGCCCGCCGCACCGGGCTCCGGGTCGCCATCATGATGGCGACGCAGCCGCCGAGCAGCAACGCCGCAACGAGCAGGGGCGCCCACAGCGAGACTTCCACCAGCCCGGCGGGAACCAGACGCTGCAGCGCTGGCCGCACAAGCAGCAGCGCCTCCCCCGGCGCCACGCCCAACAGGATGCCGATGCCGGCCAGCACGATCGTCGCGATCCGCATTTCCATCGAAGATTCCGTCGCCGCCAGCATCCGCAATCCGAGCATCCGCAGCGCGGCCAGCGCGCCGAGCGCCACCGCCAGCCCGGCCGCCGCCACGGCGCAGGCGCAGCCGAATTGCAGGCCCACCCCGCCGATCCGGTTCGCGGCAAACAACGCCTGAAGCAACAAATAGAAGCTGGCGAATCCCACGCTGGGCGGCAGGGCGGCCAAGCCGGCCGCACCCAAAGCGGCCCAGCTCGCCGGCGCGCAGATCGAGAGCAAAGCGAGCGTCACCGCCTGGCCGAGGATCTGCAGCAAGGCCGCCTCCAGGCCCAGTGCTGCGACCGGCGGCAAGTCGGCCCCGCGCGCCGCCAACACCACGCCCAGCCCGGCGCAGGCCAGTCCGCCAGACAACACGGCCGACCCGGCGAGCATCGTGGCAAGCCTCTCCGCAACCGCCGCACGCCACCCGCCAAGCACCGCACCCACGAGGCCGAAGCAGACCACCACCACGCCCCACCAGACCGGCGTTGCCAGGCCGCTGAGATCAAGCGTGACCCGCGTCACTATATAGATGCCGAGCGCGGAGAATGCGGCCGAAAACGGACCGGCTTCAAGCCGCAACACGCCGCGCCACAGCGCAACGATTCCGGCCAGCGCGAGGAACAGCCCCGCTTGCGGCACCAAGCTGAAGCCGATAACGGAACAGAGCGCCCAAATCGGCAAAGAAACCGTGCGAACCCGTAAGACAAGGCAAAGCAACGCTAAGGCGAGCGCAAGCACGATGCCATTGTCCGCAAGCAGCACCAGCAGCATCGCGCCAATCGGCGCCGAACGTTCTCCGGCCAGCACCGAAGCCGCCCCGGCGATCAGCACAGGCATCACCAGCCAACCGGACAACCCGTCAAGCCGGACCCGCAGCCCAGGCAAATCGACCTCCGCCGCTTCCGCCCCAAGCAATCCCGCGACCGCGACCCCCAAACCCAGCAAGCAGCACGCCACGCCCACCCGCCGCGCGATCACTTCGGGGAAGAACGCAGCCGCCGGTCCCAGCGCAAGCAGCACGACCGCCAACAGCAGCAAGGCATACGTCATGCCCTTCGAATGCCCTCTCCCTTGGGAAGAGGGTTGGGTGACGGCGCGTGACGCGCAAGCACGCTCACCCCGGCCCTCTCACGGAGGAAGAGGGAGATTGCCGGCGGGTTGGTCAAAGGATTTCGAGCGGCTGCTTGCGCTGGGGCGGCGGAAATGCCGCGTCCAGCTCCACCAGATCCTCCTTCTGCAGGACGATCGACCCAGCCGCCGCGTTCTGCCGCACATGCGCCGCATCCGCCGCCTTCGGGATTGCGACGACGCCCGGCTCGCGCAGCGTCCAAGCAATCGCGATCTGCGCCGGCGTCACCCCATGCCGCGAAGCGACCGCCTGCAGCGCCGGCGACCGCAGCATCCGCCCGCCCTGCCCCACCGGCGAGTACGCCATCACCGGCATCCCACGCCCGCCGCACCAAGGCAGCAGATCATACTCGATCCCGCGTGCGCCCAGATTGTACAGGACCTGGTCGGTGAAGCACTCCGCCGGCACTTCCGCCATATCGTCCGCGTCGAAATTCGAAACTCCCCAGTGACGGATTTTCCCCGCGTCGCGCAGCGCCTCGAACGCCTCGGCCGTCTCCGCGACCGGCGTGCCGCCCTGCCAGTGCAGCAGATAGAGGTCGATCACGTCCGTCCGCAGCCGCTGCAGGCTGCGCTCGCACGCCTTCGGCACCCCGGCCCGGCTGGCATTGTGCGGATACACCTTGCTCACCAGGAACACCTGGTCGCGCTGGCCGGCGATCGCCTCGGCGACGACCTCCTCCGCCCTTCCCTCGCCATACATCTCGGCCGTATCGATCAAGCTCATGCCCAATTCGATCCCGAGCCGAAGGGCCGCAATCTCCTGCGCGCGGCGCCCGCGGTCCTCGCCCATGTGCCAGGTCCCCTGGCCCAGGCGAGGCATGGCATCAAGCATCGGCGGCCTCCTCGGCGATGCGCAGCAGCCGGAGGAAATTGCCGCCCCACAGCGCCGCGATCTCGGTTGCCCCATAACCGCGGCGCACCAGCTCGGCCGTCAGATTGAGGCTATCGGCCGCGTCATACCAGTCGGAGAACCCGCCGCCGCCGTCGAAATCCGAGCTGATCCCGGCATGCGCCAGCCCGACCCGGCGGACCACGTAATCCACATGATTGACATAGTCGGCCACCGTGACCGCATCGCCCTTCGCACCCTGCTTGAGGAAGCTCGGTACGGCGGTGATGTTGACCATCCCGCCGCAATCGCGCAGCGCGTCCAGCATCAGATCGTCCACGTTGCGCGGCACGTTGCACAACGCCCGCACACAGGAATGCGTCGCCAGCACCGGCGTCTTGGACAGCATCGCCGCCTGCAGCGCGGCCTGCTGCGAAACATGCGAAATATCCACCAGCATGCCGAGCCGGTTCAGCTCGCCGACCGCCGCCTTTCCCAACTCGGACAGCCCGCCATGCAGCGTTTCGGCGTCGCCCAGATCCGCCCGCGGATTGCTGCTATCGGCCAGCGCGTTATGGCCGTTATGGGTGAGCGTCAGGTAACGCGCGCCCTTGGCGCGGAACTGCGCCAGCAACCCAAGATCCTCGCCGATCGAGTGCCCGTTCTCCACCACCGGAATGACCGCCAGCACCCCGTCCTGGCGCGCCTGCTCGATCGCGTCAGCGGTGGTGGTCACGCGCGCGGTGATGCCGTTCTCGGTCTTGCCCATCGCATTGATCGCATCGAGCATGCCGAGCGCCCGCTCCGTCGCCGCGCCCCAGCCGGCCGGCGTCCGCGGCCCCTGCGGCACATAAGCCGCGAAACAGCCGGCGCCGAGCCCGCCCGCCCGCATCTTCGGCAGATCGACCCGGCGCGCGCCGGGTCCGCGTGGCCGGGTCTCGAACGCGTCCGGCCCGGTCGGCCATGGGATGTCGATATGCGTATCGATCGTGACCAAGCTCGCGTGCAGTGCGGCGGTGTCTTGCAATGTCAGAACCCCACCCGGTCGCCACCTTTGAGATGCAGGATCGCCCGCGCCTCCGCCGGCGTTGCGATCTCCAGGCTCAGCTCCTCCAGGATGCGGCGGATCTTGGCGACCTGCTCGGCATTCGAGGACGCCAGCTTGCCTTTGCCGATATACAGGCTGTCCTCGAGCCCCACGCGGACATTGCCGCCGTTGAGCCCGGCCATCGTGGTGAACGCCATCTGATGCCGCCCCGCGGCCAGCACCGACCAGACGTAATCCGCCCCGAACAGCCGGTCCGCCGTCTCCTTCATGAACAGCAGATTGCGCGGCTCGGCGCCGATGCCGCCAAGGATGCCGAAGATGGTCTGCACAAACAACGGCGGCTCGACGATCTTGCGCTCCAGGCAATAGGCCAGATTGTAGAGATGGCCGACATCGTAGCACTCGAACTCGAACCGCGTGCCGTGCCCGCGCCCAAGCTGCTGCACGATGCCTTCAATATCGCGGAAAGTATTGCGGAAGATGTGATTGTCGGTCGCCTCCAGATACGGCCTCTCCCAATCGTATTTCCAGCTCTTCACCCGGTTGCCGGCATTGCTGATATTGAAGTTCATCGAGCCCATGTTGAGGCTACACATCTCCGGCTTGGCCTGCAGCGGCGCGGCGAGCCGCTCTTCCAGCGACATCTTCAGCCCGCCGCCGGTGGTGATGTTCACCACGGCGTCGGTCGATTGCTTGATGATCGGCAGGAAACGCATGAACACCGCCGGGTCCGGCGTCGGCTCGCCATCTTCCGGGTTGCGGGCGTGCAGGTGGATGATCGCCGCTCCGGCCTGCGCGGCCTCGATGCTGCTCTGCGCGATTTGCTCGGGCGTGATCGGCAGGGCGTCGGACATGCTGGGGGTATGGATCGCGCCGGTGACGGCGCAACTGATGATCACCTTGTCAGCCATGGCGTTCCCTCCAGACATTGCCGGCCGATCCTGCACCGCGGCGGCCCCGTAGGCTAGACCGCCACCCTGTCAGGGCGGCGGTCTGGCTATTTGGCTGGCGAGCAACTTTGTCGCGATTACATTCAGGGCGACGGTGCTCTGGTGTCCCGAATCAGAAATTCGCTGGGCGAATTTCTGATTCAAAGTGGACACTAGCTCTCTGATTTTGCAGTGTGCCGACCGTTCAGAAGTTCGCCGGCCTCGCCGGCGAACTTCTGAACCGGCACACTAGGGACGCTCACCGCTGAACTTCACCAGGAAACAGGTGTGGCCGCGGGTCCGGTCGATCTCCAGGCAGCCAAGGCCATGCTGGCTCAGCAGCCCGGTCACGATACGCATGCCGAGGCCCTTGCTGTCGCGCGGCGAGAAGTCGGCGGGCAGCCCGGTTCCCTCATCCTCGACGGTCAAGACCGCGCCCGGCCCGGACCGCTCGAGCGACACGGCAATCGTTCCGGTACCGTATTTGAGCGAATTGGTCAGCAGCTCGACGAGGATCAGGCCGAAGGTCGGCGCCTCGGCGGTGGGCCAGGCGATGCTATCGGCATCGAACACGATCTCCCGGTTGCCGGGGACGCCCGCTTGGCTGGCTTTGACGTCCTCGAGTAGCTGGCCGAGATACGTCGCCAGATCCACCCCCACTGACCCCACCTGGTAGAGGTGTTCGTGCACCGCGCCGAAAGCGCGTATCCGGTCGGCGCTCTGCCGCAACGGAGCTGCGGCCGCCGGGCCCAGCCCGCGCGCCTGCAACAGCAGGAGCGACTGCACCGTGGCGAGGCTGTTCTTGACCCTGTGATGCACCTCCTGCAGCAGCAGCGCCTTCTCGGCCAGGGCGACATTGCGCTCCTCGACGGCCAGCCGCAGCTCGAGTTGCGCCATCACCTGCCGCGCCAACGCCGCCAGCGTGCGCCGCTGCTTATCGGTCAGCCCCGCCGGGCGCGGCTGATGGTCCAGCACGCAGATCGTACCCAGCTTTTGGCCCGCCGCCGTCTCCAGCGGCACCCCCGCATAGAAGCGCAGCTTCGGACCGGAGGTAACGAACTCGCTGCTGCTGAAGCGCGGGTCCCCCGCCAGGTCCGGCACGACGAAGATCCCGGACGTCCTGATCGCATGCGCGCAGACCGACTGCTCGATCGGCGTCTCGCGCGCGCCGAGGCCGAATTCGGCCGCGAACCACTGCCGTTTGGCATCGACGAAGCTCACGAGTGCGATCGGCGCCGCACAGATCTCGGCCGCGATCTCGACGAAGTCCGTGAACAGGGCCTTAGTCGGCGTATCCAGGATTTGATATTGCCGGAGGGCGGCGAGCCGAGCGTCCTCAGCCCGGACTGAGCCCGGGTCCAGCCCATTGTCCCGCTTCAAAGACATCCTCGAACCATCCCTCATACCTATAGGATGGTCGCGCCGCAGTCGATACCGGCGATCGATCGGTCAAGGCGCCAGCGCTATCCCGTCGAGCCAGGGATGCGCCCGGTTGGCCGGGTCCTCGAGGCGCTGGCGCAGGCAGGCGGCCAGCGGTGCCAGGCCCAACTCTTCGGCCTGCGCCAGCGCGGTCCGGAACAGGATCGGCGCCCGGTCTTCCTCGCCGCAGCGCCGCGCCACCTCGCCGAGCAGCCCGGTGGCATAAGCCTCGGCACCCGGCTCCTTGATCCGGATCGCGAGGTCGCGCGCCCGCGTGGCCGCATTGGCGGCCGCCTCGTGGTCGCCCCGCATCAGCTCCGCCTGCGCGAGAATGGCCAGCCGCATCGGATGCAGGGCGAGGAAGCCCATCCGTTCCGCCTCCTCGACTGCCTCGCGCGCCCGCGCCACCCCGGTTTCGGCCCGGCCAGACTCCGCATAGGCCAGCGCCAGGAACCCGGCGGCCACCGGCCGCAGCAGGCGCATATCGGCGTTCACGCAGGCCTCGTAGGCCTTTTCTAAGTCATCGACCGCCTCGTGCGGCTTGCCCTCGGCGGTCAGCACGACCCCTGCGGCCGTGTGCACCCAAATCCAGTGCTGCCGCAGTCCCGAGCTTTCGGAATATCTGATCGCCTCGTCGAGCGCCCGCCTCGCTTCGCCGAACGCACCCGCAGCCGCATTCGCACGCGCCAGATAGCTGAGCGACGTCACGGCCAAGCCGGCATCCAGCCCATAGCGGCCGGCGCGCGGCGGCGACTGGCCGAGATGGTCGAGCACCTCGCGCAACGCGGCGATGATCGCCGGGATGCGGCTGCCGGCAAGGTGCACCAAAGCCGACTGGAACTGCGCCCGGACGGCCAGGTCACGGTCCTCATGCCGGCGGGCGATGCGGCGCACCTCCTCGGCGGCCGACTCTGCTGCATCGGGCTCGCCGGACAGCCACAGCACGTGGCTGCGCAAGGCATGGCTGTGCCCGAGCCGCTCGTGGTTGCCGTGCCGCCCCGCCAGCTCGGCAGCCTCCTCCAAATGCGGGCGCAGCGCGTGCACATGGCCCAGCTTGAACAGCGGCTCGCGCAAGGCGATGTGCAGCGCGAGCTGCGTGCGCTCCTTCTCCTCGCTGTCCGGCGAGCGCGACGCCGCGTGCAGCGCCTGTTTATAGAAGCGCGCCGCCTCCGGATTGGCGTAGCGGCCCTCCGCGCGCGACGCTGCGGTCCGGGAATAGGCGATCGCTTTCGGCCAGGCCTCGGCTTGGGTCGCATGGTCGGCCAGCAGGTCCGATTCCGCCTCGCCGCGGCCAAGCCGCTCCAGCGCCTCCAGCACCGCCCCATGCATCCGCACCCGGCTGCGCAACAGGATGCCGTTGTACGCGGCTTCACGGATCAGCCCGTGGCGGAACGCGTAGCGCGGCGCCGCCGGCGCTTCGGCGCTGCCCGCCTGCACCAGGAACCCGCCGGCGCAGAGCCGGTCCAGCACACCGTCGAGCTCGTCGGCGCCCAGGGGCACCACCATGCGCAGCAGCTCCGCCGGCACCGTGGTCCCGACCACCGACGCCGCTTGCAGCACGTCCTTGTGCACGTCGATCAGCCGGTCCACGCGCGCATCGAGCAGGCCGCGCAGGCTGTCCGGCACCCGCAATACGGCCACCGGACGCTCGAGCCGGAACCGGTCGCCGTCCCGCACCAGCTCGCCCGTGTCCACCAGCGATTGCAGACATTCCTCGATGAACAGCGGATTGCCCTGCGTGTGTTCGATCAGCTTGCGCTCGAGCGCCGGCACCTCGGGACCCGGCAGCAGCAGGCTGTCCAGCAAAGCATGCGTGCCCCGCTCGTCCAGCGACGACATCTGGCATTGTTTCCAGTGCCGCGGATCGGTGAACGGCGTGTCCGGCGGGCGCTCCGTCGCGATCGCCAGCATCCGCTGCCCGGGCACCGCCAGACCGAGCCGCTGGACCACATCCGCACTCTCCGGATCGAGCCAATGCGCGTCCTCGACGACGACCGCCGCCGGGCGCCGCACGCTCGCGTGCTGGATCGAGCGGGACGCGGCGGCCACCGTCCGCTCCCGCCGCTCGCGCGCCTCGAGCCGGTTCCAGTCCGCCGGCGGCGCGAGCCCGAGGAGGGCGGAAAGCGGGGTCAGCAGCTCCTGCTCCGCGCGCTCCTCCGGCAGCCCCAGCCCGGCCAGCACCTTCTCACGGCGCAGCTCCGGACCATCCTCCGGCTCCAAGCCGAACACCGCGCCGAGCAATTCGCCGACGACCGCATAGCTGGTCCGGCGATGCGCGACCGCCTCGGCCCGCGATAGCGCCCAGCCTTCCGGCAGCCGCTCGGTGGTGAATTCGTTCACCAGGCGCGACTTGCCGCACCCCGCTTCGGCAATGACCCGCACCGCCTGCGCCTCGCCGGACACGGCGTCGTCCAGCGCCTGCTGCAATTGCTGCATCTCCCGCTCGCGGCCGACGAAACCCGGTTTTTGCGGCGCCCGGCGCGACCGCGACGGCAGCACGCGCAGCAGCTCGAACGCCGCCACGGTCTCGTCGAGCCCCTTGACCTGAATCTGGCCGAGCGCGTTCACCTCCGCCCGGCCGCCGGCCAATCCCAGCGTCGCCGCGGTCAACACGACCTGGTCCGGCCCGGCCACCTGTTCCATGCGCGACGCCATGTGCACCGGCTCGCCGGCGGCGCTGTAATGCAGCCCGACATCGCCCGGCACCGCGCGGACCACCACCTCGCCCGAGCTCAACCCCACCCGGACCTCGACCCGCGGCCGCACTTTCTCTGCTATGGCGGTGCGCATCGCCAGCGCCGCCGCGCAGGCTTCGGCCGCATGGTCCTCGAGCGCGAACGGCGCCCCGAACAGCGCCATGATGCCGTCGCCCATCACCTGGTTGACGACGCCGCCGAACTGCCGGACGGCGTCCCCCATCTGGGCAACGACCAGGCCGAGCACCTCGCCCGCCTGTTCCGGATCGTGCCGCGCCACCAGGTCGATCGAGCCCTTGATGTCGGCGAACATGACGGTTACGACCTTGCGCTCGCTGCGCATCAGCGACGCAGCCGGACGCTCCGCCTGCTGCAAGCGGGTGCCGCAGCCGGGACAGAACGCGGCCCCGTCAGGGACCACGGCCCCGCACGCATCGCAGGTCCGTATCACCGCCTTAGTCTGTTCAATTTGGCCCCGCTTGGCGGAATAGACACGCCCGTGTCATGCTCTCGCAGGCTGAATAATCTTGGTCAAGCGCGACCGCGTATCAAGAGGGTACCGAAATGGCTTCCAATCACTACAAATACGAAGTGACCCTGGACCACCCGCAGGCCAAGGTTGCAAAAATCCACCTAGACGCCGGGCACGAGATCAAGCAGCACTCGCACGAGCACGACTATATCGTGCACCCGCAAGCGTCGACCAAGCTGGTCAAGACCAGCTACAAGGACGGCAAGGTGATCAAGACCGAGGACGTCACGCACGAGGCGCACAAGCCCTATTTCGTTGCTAAGTCGGAAGATGGCGTCACCTTCTCGCTCAAGAACGTCGGCAGCGGTCCGATGATGTGCGAGAAGACGATGATCAAGCCGAAATAGCGCGGCCCATGTGCCGGTGCGGGGTGTGCGCGTGAACGCGTCGATCGTGCTCGCCGCCGCGTCCGCCGGCTTCATCTACGGGATCACGCCGGGCCCCGGCGTGCTCGCGGTCCTGGGCATCGGCGCCGACCAGGGCCGCCGCGCCGGTGCCGCGTTCCTCACCGGCCACCTGCTGGGTGACGCGCTCTGGGCCACTATCGCGCTCGTGGCCATTATCGGCGTGCATTCGATTGGCGCGGTCGTGTTCGACGCGCTCGAGCTGGTCAGCGGGCTCTATTTGTTTTGGCTGGGATGGCGCGCCGTGACCGCCCGGCGCCGCGGCGCCGCAGACCCGCCGCGCCAGATCCGCCGCCCGCTGGCCCATGGCATGGTGTTCGGCCTGACCAACCCCAAAGCCTACCCCGTCGCCGTTGCCACGATGACGGCGCTGCTCTCCGCCCGCGCCGCGGAGCTGAGTTGGGGGATGTTGCCGGGTCTCGCTTTGGCGAGCGTGACCGGCGGCTTGATCGCCTACGCCATCCTCGTCGCCCTGGTCGGCGCCACGGCGGTCCGCCGCCTGTACCGGCGCCACGAAATCCTGATCACCAGGCTATCCGGCCTGGTCTTCCTCGGCTTCGCCGTCAACGCGCTCGCGCACGCCGGCTTCGGCCTGTTCGGCCGGTCAAAGCCGGCCTAGCTTTTCACCAACGCGCACCCACCCTCGCTGAGCGGGCGGAACGCCTGGTCGGCCGGGGTCGTGGTCACGAGCTTCAGCACGTCCCAACCGCCTTTGCTCTCGGCCGGCGCCTTCGCCTGGAACAAATAGCTCGGCTGGATCTTGCGGCCATCCTCGCGGATCGTGCCTTTGCCGAAACAATCGTCATCGGTCGGCATCGCCTTCATCCGCGCCACCGCTGCGCGCCCATCCGCCTTGGCCGCGGCGAGCCCCATATCCTTGACCGCCTTCAGATAGTGCAACGTGCTGGCGTAGTCGCCTGCCTGGACCATGTTCGGCCACTGGTTCGGCGTCTTGTCCTTGATCCGCGCCATGAACGCGCGGGTCCGGTCGTTCAGGTCCCAATAGAACGATTCCGTCAGCAGCAGGCCTTGCGCCGTCTCCAGTCCCAGCGCGTGAACGTTGCTGGCGTAGAACAGCATCGCCGCGATCTTCATCGACTGGTTCAGCCCGAATTCGTGCGCCTGCTTGATGCAGTTGATCGTGTCGGCGCCCGAGTTGCACAGGCCGAGCACCTTCGCGCCCGACGCCTGCGCCTGCACCAGCATGGCCGAGAAATCGGTCGTATCCGGGAACGGATACAGGCCCGAGCCCACGACCTTGCCCCCAGCCTCGGTGACGAATTTCGTCGTGTCGCGCTGCAATTGCTGGCCGAACACGTAGTTCGCGGTGATGAAATACCAGCTATCCCCGCCGGCGCGCACCATCGCGCCGCCGGTGGACTTCGCCAGCATATAGGTATCGTAGGTCCAATGGATCGTATTCGGCGAGCACTGCGCGCCGGTCAGATCCGTCGTCGCCGCGCCGCTGTTCAGCATCACCTTGTTCTTCTCGCGGCAGACCGTGTTGACCGCCAGCGCGACCGAGGATGTCGGCACATCGACGATGGCGTCGACGCCTCCCTGGTCGAACCATTGCCGCGCGATCCCGGCGCCCACATCCGGCTTGTTCTGATGGTCGGCGGAAATCACCTCGACCTTCATGGCGGAGCTTGCCGCGAACTCCAGGACCGCCTGGCGCGCGCAAATCACGCCGGTCGGTCCGCCATCGTCGCGATACGGGCCGGACTGGTCGTTCATCACGCCGATGCGCAGCGTGTCCGCCTGTGCGCGCGCCATGCGCGGCACGGTGGCGATGGCGGCGGCTGAGGCGATCAGCGCTCGGCGTGATACAGACATGGATCTTCTCCCGCTGGGCTCCCTCTTGCGGGATGCTCCTCGCCGCGGACTGTATGGAGCCCGTCAGACCCCGTCCAGGGAAAGGAGGCGTGAATTGGCAGCGTTCGACACCAAGCGACCCGGCGGCGCGCCCGACGCGATCGCCCCCGATGGCTCGCAAGTCCGGCTACTATGCCAAGTCCCGCGCGGCAGCATGGCGCAGTTCGCGCTGCCGCCCAACGCCATCGCCAACCCCGTCGCGCACCGGACCGTCGAAGAGCTCTGGTATTTCGTGTCCGGTCGTGGCCGGCTGTGGCGGCGTTGCGGCGACCATGAGGAGATCGTCGAGGTCGGACCTGGCACGTCCGTCAGCATCCCGCTCGGGACATCCTTCCAGTTCCGCTCCGACGGAGACGAGAAGCTGGTCGCGATCGGAACGACGATGCCGCCCTGGCCCGGCGAGGGTGAGGCTTATGCTGTGAACGGGCCGTGGCAACCCACCGTGGGCGCCTGCGATCCCTGAAATGGCATTCGGCGAAAAGTTTCGCCGTTCCTCGTAAATTCTGCTTGCGCGCGACGTTAACTATTCGTTATACCGACGCCATCAGCGGCGGCAAAACCAGCATCCGGGCATCGAGGGGAGCATCGCGAATGAATTGCGAGCCCGCTCTGGAGAACTCGGACCATGACCTCTTCCAAGAACTTCCTGATGGCGGCGGCAGCGGCGATCGTTGTCGGTTTCGGCTCCATGGGCGCGGCCCACGCCTACGTCATTGAAGTACAGACCGCAAACCAGGGCGGCACGTCCTTCGACGCCTCGCTCGGCAGTCCCGGCTTCAACTCTGCCCACGCGATCACCGCCTTTTTCAACTATTCGGGCCCGCTCGACTTCACCAACAACGCGCCACAGAACAGCAACAGCTCCGGCGATTTGAACGCCACTTTCTTCTCTGCCGGCACGATCACCTCATATTTGGGCGCGGGCGTGCTCGGCGCTCCCGCCAATGCCAATTTCTTCGGCCTGAGCAACTTCCTCGCCTCCAGCGGCAGCGCATCGGGCTTTCAATATGGGTCCTTCTACACGATCGACCTCGGCGTTCTTGCCGCCGGCACCAACCTGACCCTCACCCATGATGACGGCGTCAGCGTCTATCAAGGCGGCATCCGCGAGGGCAACACCACCTCCGGCCCGACCACCGCGGTGACGGAAAGCGTGACGCTCGGCAGCACCGCCAACACCATCCTGTACTACGCCCGCGAGAACGGCACCCCGTCGATCCTGCAAGTTGCAGTCCCGGAGCCGATTTCGCTATCCCTGGTCGCCACCGGGCTCCTCGGGCTCGGCCTGATCCGCCGCCGCGCAGCTCGCGCCATCTGATCCCCGTCACCCCCGGCGGTGATCGTCCAGCCCGGGGGTGACGGCCCAGCCTAACCGGCTTCCGTCTCCTTAAGCCGCAACAGGAAGCGCTCGAACGCGGCGAGCGTCGCTTCCGAGGCATAGTGCTCCATACCCTCCGCATCCGCCTCCGCGGCCTCGGCCGGGACGCCGACGGCGCGCAGCAAATCCACCATCAGCCGATGCCGCGCCCGCACCTTGGTGGCAAGCTCGCGCCCGGCCTCGGTGAGGAACACGCCGCGATACGGTTTGGCGGTGACCAGGCCCTCGCGCTTCAGCCGCGCAATGCTCTTGATCGCCGTGGGATGGGTGACGCCTAGCCGCTTGGCGACATCGGTCGCCCGCGCCTCGCCATGCGCGGCCAGTAGGTCGGCAATCAGCTCGACATAATCCTCCAGCAGCGCGGCCGACCGCGCCGTGCGCGCCTTGCCGAATCGCAACGCCTGGGTCGGCTCCTCCGGCATCTCGAAGGCCACCGCCGCCGGGGCTTCTGTCACTCGAAAGTCCTTCTTCTTGCGTGCGGCTGCACCCCCGCCGCGCCTCACACCATGTTAACCGCTGAAACATAAAATGCCCATTGACCGTTGTGTAGCCTAGGCTTCATCATAAGGCCGCTGCATGGAAAAGGAGACCCCACCCCTCGTGCGCGCCGCAATTGCGCCTTCCGACGCCGAAATCCAACTCGCCGCAGAGGATCTGCACCGGGCGCGCGACCGCAGCCGCATCTTGCGCAGCCGCGCAGACCGGCGGTGGCTGCGCCTGCTTTGGCTGATCGCCGGGCCCGGCGTGCTGGTCATGCTCGGCGAGAACGACGGGCCGAGCATGGTCTCTTACGCCACCACCGGGGCAACCTACGGCGTCGGCTTCTTCGTGCCCTTCATCCTAGCGACCTTCGTGATGGCGTTCGTGGTGCAGGAGATGACGGTGCGGCTCGGCGTGGCGACGCATCGCGGCCATGCCGAACTGATCTTCCAGCGCTTCGGGCCGTTCTGGGGCTACTTCGCGATGGCCGACCTGGTGTTCGGCAATCTGCTGACCCTGGTCACCGAATTCGTCGCCATCCAAGCCGGCGGCCTCTATTTCGGGGTGCCCTCTGCGGTGTCCGTCGCCGTCGCCGTCGCCGTCGTCTTCGCGGCGCTGGCGTTCCGGCGCTACGCGACCTGGGAACGCGCGCTGCTGGTGCTGGCGGCGGGCAACCTGCTGTTCATCCCGGCAGCCCTGTTCGCCCGTCCGGACGGCGCGGCCCTCGCCCGCGCCGCCGCGACCTGGGGCCCGTTGCCCGGCGGCATCAACACCGCCTTCATCACGCTGCTCCTGGCCAATATCGGCGCGACCGTCACACCGTGGATGATCTTCTTCCAGCAGAGCACGGTCGTCGACAAAGGACTGGCGCGGGCCGACCTGCCGCAAGGGCGGATCGATACCGCCATCGGCGCGTGCGTCGCCGCGGTCACCGCAATCGCCACCCTCGTCGCCGCCGCCCCGCTGTTCGAGCATCACGTCGACGTCTCCAGTTTCGCCAACGGCACCGATTTCGCCACCGGCCTGCTTCCCTATCTGGGCTCGACCGGCGCCGCGCTATTCGCGCTCGGCTTCATCGAGGCCGGGCTGCTCGCGGCGATGACCATCTCCGCCAGCTCCTCCTTCGCGCTGGCCGAGACCGTCTCCGCGCGCCACAGCCTCAACCTCAATTTCCGCGACGGCTTGCTGTTCTACGGCGCGGCGATCGTTTCGACCTTGGTGGCGGCTGCGATCGTGCTGATCCCAGGCGCGCCGCTGCTGGCGATGACCTTGGCGGTCAACGTCATCGCCACCTTGCTGATGGCGCCGGCGCTGCTGTTCTTGTTGCTGTTGGTCAACGACAGCGAGATCATGGGCAATCTCGCCAATAGCTGGCGCGCCAACCTGGCAGGCGGGACGATCGTCGTCTTCATCGCGCTGGTCGGGGCACTCTACGGTGTCATCACCATCTTCCCCGACCTGTTCGGCAAGTAGGAGGGCGCGATGCTGCATGACAAGGAGCTGGTCGCTGCCCTCGAGCCCGGCCAACTCACCGCGCACACGCAAAAGCCGTTGCC
Source organism: Acetobacteraceae bacterium (assembly GCA_965276815.1). Classification (GTDB taxonomy): domain Bacteria; phylum Pseudomonadota; class Alphaproteobacteria; order Acetobacterales; family Acetobacteraceae; genus JAVVHH01. Next base: position 573,471 of record CBDIBE010000011.1, read on the forward strand.
CCGGCGGCACCTCGGCACCGGGATCCTGATCCTGCTTTGGGCGCTGCGGATCTACGTGCTCGTTGCGGTTCCGCTCGTCGGCTATGCCTTCCTGCGCGCGTTGCAGAGCGGCTAGTTTCGATTGGGACAACTCACGATACAAGCGGGCCTCTCGCTCTGGCCCGGCGCGGCGATTTTCCTGCGTACGACGGCGGTGCTGTGCACGGCCTTCGTGCTCGGAACAGCGATCGGCTTCGAGCGGCAATGGCGGCAGCGGACCGCCGGGCTGCGCACCAACACGCTGGTCGCAGTCGGCGCGGCCGCCTTCGCCGATCTCGGCTTCCGGCTGAACGGCACGCAGGGCAGCGCGCAGCTCGTTGCTTATGTGATCAGCGGGATCGGCTTCCTCGGCGCCGGCGTCATCCTCAAGAACGGCACGAACGTTACGGGCCTGAACACGGCGGCAACGGTGTGGTGTTCCGCCGCGGTCGGCGCCTTTTGTGGCAGCGGGATGCTCGCCGAGGCGCTGGAACTCACCCTCGTCATCGTGTGCGCCAATACGCTGCTCCGGCCGTTGGTGAATTGGATCAGCCGCTCTCCGATCACCGCCGACGTGACCGAGGCGCAGTATTTGCTCCATGTCGAATGCCGGCCGAGCGCGGTCTCCGACGTGCGGGACTTGATCGATGCTGAGTTGAAGCGCGCGAATTATCCGGTACGCGAGATCGAGACGCGCGCGCAGGGCGACGACCGCGTCGAGCTCGAGGTCGCGCTGGTGCCAAGCACCGCCGACCCGGCCGAGCTGGAGAGCGTCGTCTCCGCGCTCGAGCGGTCGCCGCTGGTGCAATCGGCGACGTGGAGCGTCGAGGCGACTTCGTAACGTTCATTCACAAGGCGAGCTGGCGCATGACCTCGACAAATTTGTCGCCTGGCAAGTCGAAATGATCGGGCGTGCGAACCGAGTTGCGATACATGAAGCTAAAGATCTCGCGCCGCCAGCCTGCCAAGCGCGGCGCCGTCGTGGACCGCACCACCGCGTCGCGCGCCGCAAAGTAGACGGCGTCGGTCAAGTCAAGCGGGCAGCCTTGTTCTCGCGCGCAGGCCAGCGCCTCCGCGAGATTTGGCACCTCAACGAAACCAAATCGCACGGTAATATGCCAGACGCCCTCGGCGACCTGCTCCGTCTGCGCCCGGCACTCCAAGGGCACGCGTGGGATCTCCTCAAACAGGACAGTCAGGCTGATGGCAGTCTCATGCAGTGCCTTCATCTGCAAGATGTGCTGAATCATGATGTGCGGAACCGCCGTGCCGGCGCGGCCGAGGAACACCGCGGTCCCGGTCACGCGCGGGATGAGGCCAGCGTTGATGTCGTCGATCAAAGCGGGCGGGTCGAACAATTCGCCGCGCAGCCGATCCCGCACCGCCACGACGCCGCGATGCCAAGTGGTCATGAGAAAGAAGATCACGCCGCCGAACAGCAGCGGCACCCAGCCGCCGTCGAGCAGCTTGAGCATGTTGGCGCCGAAGAACACGAGATCCACCACGAGCAGCATTCCGGCGACGAGCGCCGATGCCAGGACCGGCCAGCGCCAGACGTCGCGCATCGCGTTGAACAGCAGCGCAGTGGTCAGCAGCATCGTGGTTGAGACCGCCGTTCCGTAGGCGCCGGCAAGCCGGTCGGAGCTGCCGAAGCCGAGGGCAAGCACGATGGTGCCGATCATCATCACCCAGTTCACGAACGGAACGTAGATTTGGCCGTATTCCCGGTCCGAGGTCTGGCGGATGCTCAAGCCGGGAAACCAGCCGAGTTGCATGGCCTGCCGGGTCAGCGAGAAGGCGCCGGTGATGATGGCTTGGCTTGCGATGATGGTGGCGACCGTCGCCAGCACGACAAGCGGGACCAGGGCCCAGCCGGGCGCCAGGTGGAAAAACGGGTTGCCCTCGAGCCCCGGGTTCTCGATCAGCAGCGCAGTCTGCCCGGCATAGGCGAGCAGCAGCGATGGCAGCACGACCGCATACCAGGTCAGCCGGATCGGCATCCGGCCGACATGGCCCATATCGGCGTACAACGCCTCGCCGCCGGTGATGGCCAGGAACACGCCGCCCAGCACGATGAACGTCTGCCAGCCATGGCGCGCGAAGAAGCTGATCGCCAAAAGCGGGTTGAGGGCGCCGATGACCTCGGGATGCCGCACCGCGCTCATCAGGCCGAGCACGCCGATGACGACGAACCAGATCAGCATGACCGGGCCGAACACGCGGCCAAGGCTGGCCGTGCCGCGCGGCTGGAAGCCGAACAGCAGCAGCAGGATGACGATCGCGCCGGGCAGCACATACGGTTTGAGCGAGTCGGTCGCGGCGTTGACGCCTTCCAGCGCGCTCAGCACGGAAATCGCCGGCGTGATGATCCCGTCGCCATAGATCAGCGCCGCGCCGAATAAGCCGAAGACGATCAGCGTGACCTTTCCGGCGCCTTTGGTGACCAGCGACATGAGCGCCAGGATGCCGCCTTCGCCATGGTTGTCGGCGCGCATCACCAGCACGCAATACTTCACCGAAACCGTTACGATAAGCGCCCATACCACGAGCGAGAGCAGGCCGATCGCGTCCTGCGCGCTCGGGTGCCCGCCGACGGAGCCGACGATGGTCTGGTAGGTGTAAAGCGGGCTAGTGCCGAGATCGCCATAAACGATGCCAAGGGCAGCAAGCCCGGCCGCCGCCTTGGCCGGGCGGCCGGCCGCGCTCGCGGCACCCTCGGGGGCAGTTGCGGCGCCGTCCATCGCTAAGCTCCGGGATTGTCGCTCGGATGGATGCACCTGCGGCGGCCGCAGGCAAGCGATTTAGTGCAGCCGGGCGAGCGTCTCTCGGAGTGACGGCGTGGACTGGAAGCGCGGCCACGTGCCGGCAGCGAGTTCGTCGAGGCTCGGCGAGGGAAGCTTCAACTGCGCCGCATACAACCACGAATAGGCCAAGGCGCGCGGGATATACGCCCTTGTCTCGTCATTGGGTACGCTCTCGATGAACAGCAGCGGGTCGCCATTGTGCCGGACCGCGCCCGACCAGCGGGCAAAACTGCCGGGGCCCGCATTATACGTCGCGAGCAACCGGATCAAGTCGCCGCCGACCATGTCGTACTGCGTCAATTGCAACAAATACCGCTGACCCAAATCGAGATTGGTCGCCGGGTCATGCAAATGCGGTGACCCGGTAGACGCATCGCCGAGGATGAACGCGACGGTCCGTGGCATCAGCTGCATCAAGCCGAGCGCGCCGGCATGCGAACGGGCGTCGACGTCGAAATTCGATTCCAGCCGGGCGAGCGCATAGACCAGCGCCGGGTCGGTGCGGAAACCGCCCGTGGGGCGCAGGCTGATATCAGGCAGGTGCAGCGGCGCCGGCTCGAGCACGGACGCAAGCTGTTCGGCGAGCACCTTCAGCCCCCCCGCCTTGGCGACCAGCATAATCGAGCGCGTGAAGCCGGCGAGGTCGCGCGTCTGCGACCATAATTCCTGCAATTCCTCCGCGGCGCGCGCGTCCTGGCCCACCTGCAGCAGGGCAAAGGCGCGATGCCCGGCCGGCGTGGCGTCGATTGCCTCCACATCGGCTTCGCCAAGCGTGGCCCGGCGCACCGCGTCATCCGAGCTGATCGGCCGCCCGAGCGCGCGCCGGGCGAGCAGGCCGTAGAAAGTGCGCGGGTTCACCGCGGCGCGCTGCAGCCACGGCGCGTAGGATGCCGCGTCGCGCGCGCGCAGATGGGCGCGCGCCGCCCAGAACGCGGCCCCCGCCCGCTGCCCTGGCTGAATCAGCTCCGACTGGAACGCCGCTTCGAACAGCGGCAGCGCCTGGGCCGGCTTGTCCATCCGCCACGCCGCCAGCCCGCCAATATACGGCGCGAGGCCGACCTGGCCGCCGGCCTGCACATTGGCCTTCAGGGCGATCGACAACGCCTCGGCGTCACGGCCTTGCGTGAACAGGATTTGCGCCACCTCGGCGCGCAGTTGGGCGCCGTATATCCGGTGCAGCCCTTTGGTGCGGGCAATCAGCCGCAGCGCCCGGTCCGGATTGGTGCGGGCTGCGTCATGCACGGTGCGGTCAAGCCAAGGATTACGCGGCATCAAGTGCTCGACCGGCTCGACGTCGTCTCCCGAGGCGAAGGCCGGCAAGGTCACGATCGGGTCCGGCGGCGGCGGCAGCGTTGCGCCGGGCGGCGACATTTTCACCAAAAGCGCGTGAATCGATGGCGCCTCCGGCTGCCCCCGGTATAGCGAAAGCCAGCTTAACAGATCGGCCGTTTGCGCCCGGCCAGGTGCACCAAGGTAGCGGTCGGCCAAAATACTGCCGAGCAGGGTGGTGTCGGCGAGCTGCGAGCATTCGGCGATAGCCGCGGGGATATCGGCGCGGGCCTGTAGCGCGAAGATGCGGCGAACCCGCTCCGCATCGCTGGGCGCGAGCGGCTGTGGCAGTGCAACCGGCGTATTGCTGCCGGTGATCGAGACGCGCGGGATCGCGAGCGCGGTGTCCTCTGTCGCGTCTTGCCGGCTTCCTGGCGGACCAGCAGCCCCAGCCAGAAGTGCAGCGCCCGCAAGTAGCGCCCGGGCCGCCCCAAGACGGGCGAGCCTTCCTTCAATCTTTTGCATGCGGTGCCCCTACACTTCACGCAGCCGAGAGGGCAAAGCACCAAAAAGCGATCAAGACAAACAATGGGTTTCAGGTCGAAGTTAGCGAATTGCGCAATTGGATCATGTCAAACCAGAGATCTTGCTTTGAACTTGCGCTCTGCAACCATTGGTCGAGCGGCGGAATTGGTTTTGCCGTGACTGGTGTATCAAATTCTGGAATCGATACGTCAACCCAACGCCCGCGCAACCGGCGGATCGACTCGGTGCTGCCGCTCAACACCCGGACTGGGACAGCGCCCAGCAGGATCAGGCGCCGCGGGCGCACGATGGCCAGCAATCGATGCAGGAAAGGCAGGCAAGCCTGGATTTCCGAATCCGCCAGCTTGCGGCCGCCCGGCGGCCGCCAAGGCACCAGCGTGGTCAGCAGCAGCTTGGAGCGGTCGAGCCCAATACTGCCCAGCACCCGGTCGAGCACTTCGCCTTGCTTGCCGCTGAAGGCGCGGCCGGAGCGGTCGTCGTCGCTCCCCGGCCCTTCGCCAATCAGCACCAGCCCGGCCGCCGGATTGCCGTCCGGGCGCACGGTATGGGTCGCGGTGGCGCGGAGCGGGCAAGCCTCGAACGCGTCCAGCGCAGCGTGCAACTCATCCAGGCTGGCGGCCCGCACCGGCTTGGGCGCGGCGGCGACCGCGACCGGGCGCGCCGCCGCCGGCGGGGCCGCCCGCGTGAACCGGTCGAGCGGCGTCTCCGCGATCGCTTCGTCCGCCCCCCACTCCGCCTGCAGCCGGAGCGCGGTCAAGGCATCGATCATTTGGCAGGAATGCGCGCCCTCCCGGTTTTGCGCAACCCGCTTATCATCCTACCTTAGTGGTGGATTTGGAGGCGGGAATGGCCGAGCGCGAGGCGATGGAGTTCGACGTAGTGGTGGTGGGCGCCGGCCCGGCCGGGCTGGCGGCCGCCATCCGCCTCAAGCAGCTCGCGCCCGATTCCGGCGTCTGCGTGGTCGAAAAAGGCGGCGAGGTCGGCGCGCACATCCTGTCCGGCGCGGTCATCGAGCCCCGCGCGCTCAACGAGCTGCTCCCCGACTGGAAGGAGCGCGGCGCCCCGCTCAACACGCCGGCGGCCAAGGACCGGTTCTTCTTCCTGACCCGGACGCGCGCGGTCCGCCTGCCCACCCCGCCGCAGATGCACAATGCAGGCAACTACATCGCCAGCCTCGGCGACGTCTGCCGCTGGATGGCCGGGCAGGCCGAGGCGCTGGGCGTCGAGATCTACCCCGGTTTCGCCGCCTCCGAGCTGCTGATCGAGGACGGCAAGGTAGTCGGCGTCGCCACCGGGGACATGGGCGTCGAAAAGTCGGGCGAGCACGGACCGAACTACCAGCCCGGCATGGAGCTCCGCGCGCCCTACACGCTTTTTGCCGAGGGCTGCCGTGGGAACCTGACCAAGCAGCTCGTAGAGCGCTTCAACCTGCGCGCGAAAAGCGACCCGCCGACCTACGCGCTGGGCGTGAAGGAATTGTGGGAAGTGCCGAGCGCCAATCACCAGCCCGGATTGATTGAACATACGGTCGGCTGGCCTTTGGATCGCCAGACTTATGGCGGCTCGTGGCTGTATCATTTCGGCGAGAACCTTGTCTCCTACGGGTTTGTGGTTGGGCTGGACTATCGCAACCCATGGCTTTCGCCCTTCGACGAGATGCAGCGGCTGAAGACGCATCCGGCGATACGTAAGCATTTCGAGGGCGCGCGCCGGGTCTCCTACGGCGCGCGGGCGCTGAGCGAGGGCGGCTACCAATCCATCCCAAAGCTGACCTTCCCCGGCGGCGCGCTGATCGGCGATACGGCCGGGTTCCTCAACCTGCCGAAGATCAAGGGCACCCACGCGGCGATGAAGTCCGGCATGCTGGCCGCCGAGGCGGTGGCCGATGCCCTGGCCAGCGATCGCCCCGCCGAGCCCGCGAGCTACGAAACCCGCTTCCGGGCGAGCTGGCTGTGCGCCGAACTCAAAAGCGTGCGCAACGTTCGGCCCTCATTCAGCAAGATGGGTCTGTACGGCTGCGTCGCCTACTCGGCCGTGGAAACGGTCCTGCTCCGCGGGCACACGCCGTGGACGATGCGGAACAAGCACCCCGACTACGACACGCTCATCCCCGCCACCGAAGCGCCGCGCATCGATTATCCGAAGCCGGATGGCAAGCTGACGTTCGACCGGCTCTCCTCGGTGTTCATCAGCAACACCAACCATGCCGAGGACCAGCCGGTGCATCTGCACCTGCGTGACCCGGCCGTCTGGGAACCGGTGAACTGGGAGAAATACGCCAGCCCGGAAAGCCGCTATTGCCCGGCCGGCGTGTATGAGGCAGTGGATGTCGAGGGCGGCCACCCGAGGTTGCAAATCAACGCGCAGAATTGCGTTCACTGCAAGACTTGCGACATCAAGGACCCGACCCAGAACATCGACTGGGAGCCACCGGAGGGCGGCGGCGGCCCAAACTATCCGAGCGGAATGTAAGAGAGAACCATGCCACGTCCCACCGCTAAACGGTCCGCTCTACTGGTCCTGTCGCTGCTGACGGCATGCGCGGCCAGCAACCTCGCCTCGGACGGCTCCGAACAGCCCACGCATTTCCAGGCGACCGGCGCGTTTTCCGACTACCTGGTCGGCCGGTATGCCGCGCAGCGGACCGACCTCAACACCGCCGCACAGAAGCTCGAATCGGCCATGAAGGCGGATGGCGGCGTCCCCGAAGTGACGACCGAGGCCTTCATCGCCGCGACCCTCGCCGGCCGCCCCGAAGCCGCCCAACTCGCCGCCAACCTGCCCGACAACCCGCTGGCGCAGCTTGTGCTCGCCGATGTCGACGCCGAGGACGGGCATTGGATCCAGGCTGAGTCGCGCTTTGCCGCGTTGCCGCAGCAGGGCCTGACGCAAGTGCTGCGGCCGCTGCTGATCGCCTGGGCGGAGGCCGGCCAGGGCCGGACCGACGCGGCGCTGAACGTGCTGGCGCCGTTCGTCGAGGGCCAGCGCTACCGCGGGGTCTACGCGCTGCACTCGGCGATGATCGCCGATCTGGGCGGGCGCACCGCCGATGCGTCCCGGCTCTACCAGCTCGCCGTCCAGGAATACGGGCCGACCAACTTGCGGCTCGGCCAGATCGTCGCCAGCTGGCAGGCGCGGCAGGGCAATCTCGCCGAGGGGCGCAGCACGATCGACCAAATGGCCGGAGTGAACGGTGACCTCGCGATCGCCCGCCCGGGGCTCAACGCGGCCGTCAGCGCGCCGGTGATCCGCAACGCCGCCGACGGCATCGCCGAAGCCTATCTCGCCCTGGCGGCGACGCTGCACCAGCAGGGCAGCGAGTCGGCGCAGGTCCTGCTGCAATTGGCGCTCGATTTGCGCACCGACCTCACGGCGGCGCGGCTGCTGCTCGCCGACATCGAGTCCGAGGCCAACCATCCCGGCGAGGCGCTGCAATCCCTGTCCGGCGTCGCGCCGACCGACCCGCTGATTGCGGTGGTCGAGCTGCGCCGGGCGAGCCTGCTCGAGGAGACCGGCCACTCGGACGAGGCGGGCCACATCCTCGACACGCTGGCGCAGCAGCAGCCGGACCGGCCGGAGCCGCTGGCCGAACAGGGTGATTTCCTCCGCCGCAAGAACCGCTTCCCGGAGGCCGTCGCCTCGTACAACGCCGCGATCGCCCGGATCGGGACCCCCACGCGGGCGAACTGGCCGCTGTTCTACGAGCGCGGCATCGCCGAGGAGCGCGCCGGCCAGTGGCCACAGGCGGAGTCCGACTTCCAATACGCGCTGCGGCTCGCGCCGGATCAGCCCGGCGTGCTGAACTATCTGGGCTTTGCCTGGACCGAGCGCGGCGAGCATCTCGAGCAGGCCAAGACCATGATCCAGCGCGCGCTGCAGCAGCGCCCGAATGATGGCGCCATCGTCGACAGCCTGGGCTGGGTGATGCTGCAGCAGGGCGACAAGGCCGGCGCGCTGCAGCAGCTCGAGCGCGCGGTCGAGCTCGAGCCGGAGGACAGCGTGATCAACGGGCATCTCGGCGACGCGCTGGACGCCGTCGGGCGAACGCGCGAGGCCGAGTTCCAGTGGCGCCGCGCGCTGACCCTAAAGCCCGAGGCCGAGGACGCCAAGAAGCTGACCGAGAAGCTGAACGCGCTCGCTAACACGACCCATCCGGCACAAGCGGCGGTGCCATCGGCAGCCCAGCCGCGCTAAGCCGCCGGGTGGAGTCCGAACGGGCGCCGGCCAAGGTCAATCTGTTCCTGCACGTGCTGGGCCGGCGGCCCGACGGCTACCACCTGCTCGACAGTCTGGCGGTGTTCCCCGGCGCGGCCGACACCTTGCACGCCGAGCCGGCCGAGGCGCTGACCCTTAGGGTGCAGGGGCGGTTCGCCGCCGGGCTGCAGGGTGAGAACCTGGTGACGCGCGCCGCGCGGGCCCTCGCCTCGGCTGCCGGCGGCGCGCGCGGCGCGACCCTGTTGCTGGACAAGGAGCTGCCGGTGGCAAGCGGCATCGGCGGCGGCTCGGCCGACGCGGCGGCCACCTTGCGCCTCTTGACCCGGCTGTGGGGCTTGCCGCTGCCGGCCGCCGAATTGCAAGCAATCGCGGTCGGATTGGGCGCCGACGTCCCGGTCTGCCTGCTCGGCGAGCCTACACGGATGGGCGGCATCGGCGAGTTGCTGGGCGTGGCGCCGATCCTGCCTTCATGCGGGATGGTGCTGCTCAATCCTGGTGCGGCGGTCGCCACCGCCGAGGTGTTCCGCGCCCGCGACAGCGCGTTTTCCGCGCCCGCCGTGCTGCCGCCGCGCTGGGCGGATGCGGCGTCGATGGCGGCCGATCTCGGCGCCCTGCAGAACGATCTGGAAGCCCCGGCGATCCGGCTCTGTCCGGCGGTCGGCGAAACCTTGGCCTGGCTCCGGGCACAGCCGGGCTGTCTGCTGGCCCGGATGAGCGGATCGGGCGCCACCTGCTTCGGCCTGTTCGCCGACCCGGCGGCGTCCGCCGCAACGGCCAGCCGGGCCCCGCCGGCCTGGTGGAACTGGGGCGGAGCGATGGCGGCGTAGGTCTTTACGGCCCCGCCCAGCAAGGACTATGCAGGCGCGCGATTGGGGCGTCGCCAAGCGGTAAGGCAGCGGACTTTGAATCCGCCATCCGAAGGTTCGAATCCTTCCGCCCCAACCACGCTCAGCGCCGGAGGTGCCATGCCCATCGACGAGAAGCTCCCTTTCATCCCGGTCTCGATCGCGGTGCTCACCGTCTCCGACACGCGGACGCTCGCCACCGACAAATCCGGCGACACCCTCGCCGAGCGCATCGCCAAATCCGGCCACCACGTCGCCGCGCGCGCCATCGAGCGCGACGACGCCGCACTGATCGAGGCCCGCCTGCGCGCCTGGATCGCCGACCCGGCCATCGACGTCGTCATCACCACCGGGGGCACCGGCATCACCGGCCGCGATGTCACCCCCGAGGCCTTCGACCGCGTGCTGGAAAAGCGCATCGAAGGCTTCGGCGAGCTGTTCCGCATGCTGAGCTATCAAAAGATCGGCACCTCGACGATGCAGTCTCGCGCCCTCGGCGGCGTCGCCGGCGGCACCTACTTGTTCGCCCTCCCCGGCAGCACCGGCGCCGTGCGCGACGCCTGGGACGATATCCTCGTCTGGCAGCTTGACGCCCGGCACCGCCCCTGCAACCTCGTCGAGCTCATGCCTCGCCTACAGGAGCATCTGCGCCCCGCCGCCGAGTAGTTCCTCTTCTGTTCTTGACGGCCATCCCCGCACCAGTCATGGTGCGGATGGGAACAGGAAGGGAACAGGCTGATGCCCGACGGCGCCCAGTTGACCAGGGACGAGTTGGATCGGGACGCGCTCGACGCGATGAGCCGCGCCGGCGAGCCGGACCCGGAGCCGGAGCACAAGGCCCGCAAGCTCGCCCGCAGCGGCCGCGGCGCGGTCACCAACCCGGCCGTCCGCTTCGATAAGCAAAGCGCGGCCGCCTTCGACGACGGCTGGTCCTTCCTCACCGAGCCCGAACCGCTGCCACCACTGCAGACCACCCTGCACAAAGACCGCTCGAAATCCGCCATCTCCTGGAACGAGAGCCCCGATATCGGCTTCGACCGCGCCGTAAACCCGTACCGCGGCTGCGAGCATGGCTGCATCTATTGCTACGCGAGGCCGAGCCACGCCTATCTCGGCTACTCTCCAGGCCTCGAATTCGAGACGCAGATCGTCTACAAGCCCGAAGTCGCCAAGCTGCTCGAGCGCGAACTGAGCAAACCCGGCTACGAGCCCCGCCCGCTGGCCCTCGGCTCCAACACCGACCCATACCAGCCCGTCGAGCGCACGCTGCGCCTCACCCGCTCGGTCCTCGAAGTGCTCGACCGCTACAACCACCCCGTCACCATCGTGACCAAGTCGTCTGGCGTGGTCCGCGACCTCGACATCCTGAAGAATTTGGCCGGGCGCGGCCTGGTCCGCGTCTGCGTCTCGGTCACCACGCTCGACAGCGCGCTCGCCCGCAAGATGGAACCCCGCGCCTCCTCGCCGTCGCTTCGCCTGCGCGCGATCGAGGCGCTGAGCAATGCCGGCGTGCCGGCGGGCGTCATGGCGGCGCCAATGATCCCCGGCCTGAACGACGCGGAGATGGAGAGCATCCTGGAAGCCGCCCACAAAGCCGGCGCGCGCCAGGCCGCCTACGTCTTGTTACGCCTCCCGCACGAGCTGCGCGACATGTTCACCGCCTGGCTGGAGGAGCACGTGCCAGACCGTGCCCGCCATGTCCTCAGCTTGATCCGCGAGACCCGCGCCGGCGCCTTGAACGACAGCCGTTTCCACGATCGCTTCAAGGGCCAGGGCCCGTACGCCGACCTGCTCGCCCAGCGCTTCCACCGCGCCACCCGCAAACTGGGCTTCGGCGAGCGCAAGATGCTCGACCCCACAAGATTCCGCGCCCCCACCCCCGAACCCGCCCAACTCTCCCTATTCTAACCCCACCGCTCCGCCCCCTCTCCCCCCGGAGAGGGCCAGGGTGAGGGTGTTTCGGCCCAAAGCGTCCTCCGGCTTGCGAAAACAGCCCAACCGCCGCCATCATTCCTGCCGGATCGGCGACGAAAGAGGGCTGCGAGTGACATTCGGCTTCACCTGCGAGAAGCGTCCTGCAGCCGGGTCGAAGGGCATGGTGGTCACCAACCATCCCCTCGCCTCCGGCGCCGGGGCGCAGATCCTGCTCGCCGGCGGCAACGCGATCGACGCGGCCATCGCCGCCCTCTTCGTGCTGACCGTGGTCGAGCCGATGATGGTCGGCATCACCGGCGGCGGCCTCGCCCATATCCGGCTCGCCGACGGCACCCAGACGGTGCTCGACGGGCTGAGCACCGCCCCCCGCCGCGCGACGCCCGACATGTACCGGACCATCTCCGACACCCTCCCCGACTACCAGGAGACCGTCGGCCGCAAAAACTATCGCGGCCCGCTCGCCGTCGCGTTGCCCGGTGCGCTTTCCGGCTGGTGCAGCGCGCTCGAGCGTTTCGGCACCATCGCGCTGGCCGACGCGCTCGCCCCGGCGATCGGCATCGCCGAGCGCGGCTTCAGCGTCACCCCGTACCTGACCACCTGCACCAGCGACTGCGCCGCGGACCTGGTAAACGACCCCGATCTGGCCACACTCTTCCTGCCCGGCGGCGCACCGGTCCAGCCGGGCACCCGGCTGCGCCGCCCCGACTATGCCGAGACGCTGCGCCTGATCGGTGAAATCGGCCCCGCCGCCCTCTACGGCGGCCCGCTCGGCGCCGCGCTCGCCGATTACATGGCCCGCGCCGAAGGCCTGATCGACGCGCAGGACCTCGCCGCCTACACCATAAAAGAACGCGCCCCGATCCACGCGACTTACCGCGGTTGGGACATAATCGGCCCGCCGCCGCCCGCCTCGTCCGGCGTGCACATCGCCCAAATGCTCAACATGCTGCAGCCCTACGACGTCCGCGCCCTTGGCTTCGGCACCGCGGACGGCGTTCACCTGCTCGCCGAGGTCCTAAAAATCGCCTTCGCCGACCGCGCCGTCGCCACCGCCGACCCCGATTTCGTCAACGTGCCAGTCGAGCGCCTGATCTCCCGCGAATTCGCCGAGCAGCGCCGCGCCGGCATCGACCTGCGCCAAGCCCGCCATCACGCACCCGGCCTCGCCCCCGGCTTCGACCATGCCGAAGGCAACGACACGACGCACCTCACCGTCGCCGACGCCGCCGGCAACGTCGTCTGCAGCACCCAAACCATCAACTCGCTATTTGGCGCCCGCGTCTCGGTCCCCGGCACCGGGCTGATCCTGAACAACTACATGTTCAACTTCGACCCGCATCCTGGCCACGCCCTCTCGATCCAACCCGGCAAGCGCGTGTTCACCTCGATGGCGCCAATGATGGCGCTGCGCGACGGCAAGCTCGCCTACGCGCTCGGCTTGCCCGGCGCGCTGCGCATCTTTCCCTCGGCGATGCAAGCGCTGATCAATCTGATCGACCACGGCATGTCGTTGCAAGAAGCGGTCGAAGCCCCGCGCATCTTCACCCAGGGCCACGTCCTCGAATTGGAAACCACGCTGTTCGAACGCCTCGCCCCAGCACTCACCGAACGCGGTCACGACGTGCGCGAGCAGCCGCGCATCGCCGGCGGCATGAACGCGATCGAGTTCCGCTCCGACGGCACCCTGCTCGGCGCCGCATGCTGGCGCGCCGACGGCACCCCGGTCGCCATCGCCGGCGGCCTCGCCCGCGCCGGCGTGCGTTTCGTGATTTGACGGAGATAACGTGACCGAAACCATCGTCGTCCTCGACCCCATCACCAAGCTCACCGCCGAGCGCCTGCGCACCCTGCTGCCTCCTGGCATGGTTCTCACCCACGGAACCGCGCGCGACGAGGCGCATCTACAGGCGATCATTGCTGACGCGGACTACGCCGTCTCCGGCCAGATCGGCGTCCCCGGCTCCGTCCTGCGTGCCGCCAAACGCCTGCGCCTCCTGCACAAATGGGGCGTCGGCATCGACAATTTCGATCTCGAAACCGCCCGCGCGCTCGGCATCCAAGTCGCCCGCACCACCGGCAGCAACGCCGTGCCGGTCGCCGAATTCACCCTCGGCCTGATGATCGCCGCCTTGCGCCATCTCGCCTCCGCCCATGCCGGGTTGACCCAGGGCGTCTGGACCGGCGGCAATTTCGCCCGGCCCAGCATGCAGCTCTCCGGCAAGACCGTCGGCATCCTCGGCTTCGGCGCCATCGGCCAGGCCGTCGCCCGCGTCCTGCGCGGCTTCAACGTCGAGATTCTCTATTATAAGTGCAACAAACTCGACCCGGCCGAAGCAACCGCCCTCGCCGCCACCTGGACACCGATCCCCGAGCTTCTGGCGCAATCCGATGTCGTAACGTTGCACTGCCCGCTCACGCCCGAAACCGCCGGCCTGATCGATCGTGCCGCCCTCAGCGCGATGAAGCGCAGCGCGGTGCTGATCAACACCGCCCGCGGCGGCATCGTCGTCGAGCCGGATCTGGTTTGGGCCCTGCAGAACGGCATCATCCACGCCGCCGCGATGGACGTCTTCGCCATCGAACCGCTCCCCTTCGACAGCCCGCTCATCGGCATCGAGGGCCTGATCCTCACCCCGCACATCGCCTCCCACGCCGCCGACAATTTCGAGCCGACCGTGCGCCGAATGTTCGCCAACATCGAACGCGTCTCACGCGGCGAGCCTATCCCGGAGCAGGACGTCGTCGTTTGAGGAGAGATCAATGCCGAAACAAACCCTGAGCCCGCCCAACCTATCCTTCCAGCCCCGCCCGACCTACCCCTACTCACCAGGCACGGCCGCCGCCGGTTGGATCTTCACCTCGGGCCAGGTCGCCTGGAACGAGAACAGCGAGATCGTCGGCATCGGCGACGTCGCCACGCAGGCACGCCAAGTCCTGAGCAACGTCCGCTCCGTCCTACAACAGGCCGGCGCCACCATGGCCGACGTGCTCAAGTGCAACGTCTACCTCGCAGACATAAGGTCGTTCCAAACAATGAACGACATCTTCGCCGAGTTCTTCCCCGAGGACCCGCCAGCTCGCACCACGGTACAGGCGCTGCTCGCCGATGAGCGCATGCTCGTCGAGATCGAGGCAATCGCCTACATCGGCCCGTCTGCGTGACAAGCATCATCCGCATCGCCATCGACATCGGCGGTACCTTCACCGATCTGCAGATCCTCGACGAGCGCACCGGCGCCCTGCACAGCCTGAAGACGCCGACCACGCCGGACGATCCTTCGATCGGCCTCATGGCCGGCATCGACGCAGCCGCGGCAAAATTCGGCTTCGACATCCAAGACATCGGCTTCCTGCTGCACGGCACCACAATCGCCACCAACGCCGTACTCGAACGCAAGCTCGCCAACGGCGTGCTGCTAACCACCGCCGGCTTCCGCGACGTCCTCGAGATCGGCCGCCACGCCCGCCGCGACATCTACGGCCTCAAGCCGCACCGCGAACCCGCTTTGATCCCGCGCGTGAGGCGCGTCGACGTCGCCGAACGCATCCGCGCCGACGGCTCCATCGAGCTTGCTCTCCATCCCGCCGCGACCGCAGCCGCACTCGCCGCGATAGACCGCATCGAGGCCCAAACGGTTGCCATCTGCCTGCTGCACGCCCACGTCAACCCGGCCCACGAGGAGCGCCTACGCGACGCCATCCTCGCCGCCCATCCCCACCTCCCCGTCTCCATCTCCTCTTCCATCAGCCCGGAAATCCGCGAATACGAGCGCAGCTCGACCACCGTGCTGAACGCGCTGCTGATCCCCGTCGTACGCTCCTATCTCGAACGCCTGACACGGCGCATGCAGGAGCGCGGCATGGCGGCGCGGCTGCTACTCGTGCAGTCGAACGGCGGCGTCTGCTCCGCCGAGATGGCCAGCGCCCAACCGGTGCGCCTGCTCCTGTCCGGCCCCAGCGGCGGCGCGCTCGGCGCACAGCGCGCCGCCGCCCGGCTCGGCCTGCCCGACCTCGTCGGCATCGACATGGGCGGCACCAGTTTCGACGTTTGCGTCGTCCGCGACGGCAGCGTGACCCAGATGACGCAAGGCGAGATCGACGGCCTCCCCGTCCGCCTGCCGATGGTCGAAATCCGGACCATCGGCGCCGGCGGCGGCTCAATCGCGCAAATCCTCTTCGGCAGCCGGCTCGCGGTCGGCCCACGCAGCGCCGGGTCGCGCCCGGGCCCCGTCTGTTACGGCCGCGGCGGCACACAGCCGACGGTGACCGACGCCAACCTCGTGCTCGGCCGCCTCGACGCCCAATACTTCCTCGGCGGCGCGATGGCGCTCGACACCGAAGCCGCCAAAGCCTCGATCAAGGCGCTCGGCGCGCCCCTGAGCCTCGACACGGAACAGGCCGCCGAGGGCATCCTGACCCTCACCAACGCCAGCCTCGCCTCCGCGATCCGGCTCAGCCTGTTCGAGAAGGGCCTGGACCCCCGCCTGTTCAGCCTGCTCTCCTTCGGCGGCGCCGGCGGTCTGCACGCGATCCCGGTCGCCGAAGAGCTCGGCATCGCCCGCGTCGTCTTTCCCGCCGACGCCAGCACCTTCTCCGCCGGCGGCATCCTCGACTCCGACATCGTCCACGACCTCGCCGCCAGCCGCATCCTCCCCGCAACGCAAGACAGCCTCCCCGCCCTGCGCGAAGCCGCCGCCGCTCTGCGCGCGCAAGGCGCCGCACTCCTCAACCAGGACGGCCTCACCGGATCGCAGCGCGCCTTCAGCCTCGCCGCCGACATGCGCTATCACGGCCAGGCCTTCGAGCTGGTCGTACCCTGGGGCGACGCCGAACCCGGCCCCGAGACGCTCGCCACCCTGCTCGCCGATTTCCACACCCTGCACCGGCAGCGCTTCTCCTACGCCAACCCAGACGACAAGGTCGAAATCGTCACCCTCCGCCTGACCGCGACCGGCTGCCTCGCCAAGACCGACGCGCACCGCGTGACACCCCCCTCCGGCGCCGCGCTCCACGCCAGCCGCCGCGTCTTCCTCGCCGGCGAATGGCAGGACATCGCCGTCCACCGCCGCGGAGCGATCCAGGCCGAAATCACCGGCCCCGCCCTGATCGAAGAGCCGTACACCACGATCCTCGTCACCGCCGGCTGGGCCTGCGGACCCGGCGCCGACGGCACCATCATCGCCCGCCGCCTGCACGAGCAGCAGCGCGCCGCGGACCAGCTCGGCCCCGTCGAACTCGAGATCATGCGCAACGCGCTCACCTCGGTCGCCGCCGAAATGGACGTGACGATCTGGCGCACCAGCCGCTCCACCATCGTCCGAGAGTTGCTCGACTACTCGACCGCCGTCTTCGACCGCGACGGCTACAACGTCGCCCAATCCGCCCGCATCCCGCAGCACCTGAACTCGATGGGCGCCGGCCTGCTGACGCTGGTGCGCGACTTCATGCCGCTCGGCGAATGGGAAGACGGCGACGTCATCATCACCAACGACCCGTACTGCGGCGGCCAGCACATCCCCGACATCCTCGCCTTCCGCCCCGTGTTCGTCGGCGGCGAGCGGATCGCCATCGTCGGCACGCTCTGCCACCACCTCGACATGGGCGGCATCTCCGCCGGCAGCTACGGCGCCACCGCCACCGAGGTGTTCCAGGAAGGCCTGCGCATCCCACCCCTAAAACTGTTCCGCCGCGGCACGCTGAACGAAGAAGTGCTGGCCATGATGCGCCAGAACGTGCGCCGCCCCGACATGCTGTGGGGCGACTTGCAGGCGCAACTCGCCTCGCTCGCCGTCGGCCAAGCCAACATGACCCGGCTGGCCGCCCGTTACGGCGCCCCTCTCTTAATAGAAGCCTGCGCCCGCCTGCTCGACAGTTCTGAGGCGGCCATGCGCGCCATGATCGGCCGCATGCCGGACGGACGTTACGAGTTCGAGGACTGGATCGACGATGACGGGCTCACCGACACCCCGATCCGCATCCACGCCGCAATCGAGATCCACGGCGACGCGCTCGACGTCGACCTCTCCGGCTCCGGCCCGCAAGCGCTCGGCCCGATCAACGCCACCTTGGCCTCCTCGAGTTCCGCCGTGTCCTACGCCGTCATGGCCTGCGCCGACGAGCCGATCCCCGCCAACGCCGGCTGCTACCGCCCCGTCCGCGTCACCGCGCGCGAGGGCTCGATCGTCCACGCCACCGCGCCCGCCCCGGTCGCCAACCGCATCACCACCACGCACCGCCTGGCGACCACCCTGCTCGGCGCGCTCCAGCAAGCCGTGCCGGAGCGCATCCCCGCCGCCTATTACGGCGTGAGCTACGTCTGCAGCTTCCAGACCATCGGCGCCGACGGCGGCCGCCACGTGCTGGTCGAGATCGAGGTCGGTGGCACCGGCGGGCATCCCGAACAGGACGGGCTGAACGGCTACTCGTTCGGTATGCACAACAATGCCAACATCCCCGTCGAGATGATCGAGAGCGAGCTGCCGATGACCATCACGCAATACGGCGTCCTGCCCGGATCCGCCGGCGCCGGCAAGCACCGCGGCGGCACCGGCCTGATCCGGGAATGGCGCGTCGACTGCGAGGCCGCGGTCTTCACTGCGAACTTAGAACGTTTTAAGTTCCGCCCCTACGGCCTCGCCGGCGGCGAACCCGGCGCTGTCGGCCGCCTCACCCTGCTGCGCGACGGCGTCGCCGAACCCCTCCCCTCCAAGCTCGGCAATCTCCGCCTGCGCCAGGGCGACGTGATCCGCCTGGAAACTTCCGGCGGCGGCGGCTTCGGCGAGCCCTCCAGCCGCGACAAAGCGGCCACCGCCGCCGACCAACTGCACGGATACACCGCATGACCCTCCGCCTCGCGCTCACCGGCGACAGCATCCTGCAGCGCCGGCTGCTCAGCCACGCCGACCCCGTCGTCAGCCCGCTGTTCGAGCTGATCCGCGGCGCCGATATCGGCTTCACCAACCTCGAAGTCCTGCCCAACGACTTCCTCGGTGACCCGGCGGCCGAAAGCGGCGGCTCGCATTTCGGCGCCCCATCCTGGGTGCTCGACGAGCTCAGCCAAGCCGGCTTTCACCTATTTGCTACGGCAACGAACCACTCGCTCGATTACGGCGTCGCCGGGCTGCGCGCCGCCATCGCCGAGCTGCAGCGCCGTGAGCTCTGCTTCGCCGGAATCGGCGCCAACCTCGAAGAGGCGCGCCGCCCCGCCTACTTCACCCATCCGAACGGCACCGTCGCCCTGCTCTCCTGCTGCGCCACCCTCGCCAAGGGCCAGGAAGCCAGCGCGCAACGCCCCGACATGCCCGGCCGCCCCGGCCTCGCCCCGATGCGCGCCGACACGGTGCACGAGGTCACGCCCACGCAACTCGCCGCGCTGCGCGAGATCAGCGAGCAGCTCGGCCTCGAAAAACTCCAGCAGCAACGCGTCCAACTCGGCTTCGGCTCCCCGCCCGAAGCAGGCACGGTCACCCTCGGCGACCTCCGCTTCCGCGCCGCCGAGCAAACCGCGATCCGCACCATGCCGCGCCCATCCGATCTCGAGGGCATGGCGCGCTGGGTGCGCGAGGCCCGCGCCGGCGCCGACCTCGTGCTCGTCAGCCTGCACGCCCATGAACAGGGCGCCGACAAGGACCAGCCCGCCGATTTCCTCCGCGTCTTCGCCCGCCGCATGATCGACGAAGGCGCCGACCTCGTCGCCGGCCACGGCCCGCACATGCTGCGCGGCATGGAGCTGTACCGCGGCAAGCCGATCTTCTACAGCCTCGGCAACTTCATCGGCCAAAACGAACTGGTGCCCCGCCTGCCCTCCGACAGCTACGAACGTTTCGCCGCCGACCCGGCGCTGACGCCACTGCTCGTCTACCGCCATCGTACCGCCAACGACACCAAAGGCTTCCCCTCGGACCCGCGCTACTGGGAGGCGGTCGTCCCCATCTGCGCCTTCGAGGACCGCACACTGACCGCAATCGAAATCCACCCGATCAGCCTCGGCCTCGGCCAACCCGCCCACCATCGCGGCCGCCCGCGCCTCGCCACCGGCGAGCCCGCGACACGGATCCTGCGCAGCTTCGCCGAACTCTCGCACCCATTCGGCACCAAACTGACGATCGACGGTGAAACGGCAATCCTGAACACCGCGCCCTAATCTTCGTAGTTCCGCCGGTTTACCCCGGCGCGAAATCCGGGAAGGATCGGAGAGAACCTGCCTGCGCGAGGAGCCAGACATGCGCCGCTTATTCCTTGCCCTGATCGCCTTGGCCCTGGCCAGCCCCGCCCTGGCCGAGACGACACTGACGATCGGCTTGCGGGAAGATCCGGACGTGCTCGACCCGGCGCTGGGGTCTGCCTATGTCAGCCGGGTCGTCTACGCGGCAATGTGCGACAAGCTGATCGACATCGATGACAAGCTGAACCTCGTCCCGCAATTGGCGACCTCATGGAACTATGCGGATCCGCTGCACCTCATCCTGCATCTGCGGCCGGGCGTCCTCTTCCAGGACGGCGAAAAGTTCGATGCCGAGTCCGTCAAATACAATCTCAACCGCGACCTGACGATCAAGGGCAGCATGCGCGTCGGCGAGATCAACGCGATCGCCGCCATCGAAATCGTCGATCCGCTCACGGTTCGGCTGGTGCTCAAAGCGCCCTCCGCGCCGTTGCTCAGCATGCTGACCGACCGCGCCGGAATCATGATCTCGCCGAAGGCCGCCGAAGCGGAGGGTGCAAACTTCGGCGCCCACCCGGTCTGTGCGGGCCCGTTTCAATTCGAAAGCCGAGTCGTGCAGGACAGCATCGTGCTGACCCGCTTCCCCCGCTACTGGGACGCGGCAAACTACCATTTCGACCGGGTCGTGTACCGGCCAATGCCGAACTCCTCGGTTCGGCTGGCCAATCTGCAGGCGGGAACCATCGACCTGTCCGAGCAGATCCTACCCACCGACATCCCCACCGTACAGCAGGACAGCAAGCTGAAGCTCGCGATCGGCGACGGCCTCGCCTATAACGGCATCAACTTCAACATCGCCAACGGTCCTGACGGCAACACGCCGATTGGCCAAAGCAGCCTCGTCCGGCATGCCTTCGAGCTCTCGCTCGACCGCGCCACGATCAATCAAGTCGTCTACAACGGGCTCAACACCCCGACCGCGCAAGCCAACCCGCCGAGCTCGCCTTACTACACCGCCTCCGTGCTGCCGCCGGCCCGCGACGTCGCCGCCGCGAAGGCGCTGCTGCACCAAGCGGGCGTGCCGATCCCGGTGCCGGTCACCTTGACGGTGACGAACAACCCGGACCAGCAGCAGATCGCCGAGATCATCCAGTCCATGGCCGCCGAAGCCGGCTTCGACGTCCGGATCAAGGTGATGGAGTTCGCCTCCGCCTTACAGGCGGGCTATTCGGGCCAGTTCCAGATGTTCATGATCGGCTGGTCCGGCCGCGTCGACCCGGATGGCAACACCTGGCAGCTCCTGCACACCGGGGGCGCCTTCAACTATGGCAAGTGGACCAACCCGGCCGCCGATCAGCTCCTCGACGAAGCAAGGACCGTGTTCGACCCGCAGCAGCGCCAGGCACTCTATGCGCGCTTCTGGGCGATCGAGCGCCAGGACCTACCGTTGCTCTATCTCTGGACGCAAAAAAATGTCGTCGGCATGAAGACATCGCTCCACGGCTTCCAGCAAGTGCCAGACGGGCTGATCAGGCTGCGGGGCCTGCATTTCGAATAGAGCGGCAAGCTCGAACGCCGCCGCGCGGTTTTTACTTCCCATGCAACGCAAGCGGCCGGCAGCCGCCCGGTCGTTGCCGGAAAGTACAATGGACCTGCCCGTCCCGTGACAGGGCTGTTCAGACCAAATCTGTCCAAAAGAGCGAACTCGGACAACGCTGGCGAGTGCGACTTAAAAGCTGTTGCCGGCATACGTGTAGCGCACCGGTAGGGCCAAAACCCAAGGGTGTAGGGCACAAACCACGGCGCTGCCCACCGTTCCTGCATTCTCGAATCGTCCGGCCGGACACGATCAGCCAGGCAGGGCACGCTCCGCTGGCCGCTTGTTCGCATGCCATCGAGGGCGCCAAGCGACGCAAATTATAGTTCTGCGCGGAGTTGCGGGCAGCAGATTAACCAGTGTGAGTTGTATCGCTTCCACGACATGACAATATTACTGGCCATGCTCTGATGCGGATGACAGCATAACAATAGTAGACACATCGTCGTCAACGATCTTTTACAACCAAGGGAACGTCCGATATTTTGGAATATTTGATGTTATTTTAACTTCGATTTAATGAGTTGTGTGTAGCATCTCTTTTCTCCTTCTGCTAACTCTTGGGACAGGCAATGACGCCTTGGAGTTGAACAAATGTCCCAGACCACCAAGACCAAGCCGAGCACCAAGGACTCTGGCCGCGTTCGCGTCGGCGGCGGCTGCATGCGCTTCTAAAGGCAACGAGGCGGCGCGCCCAAGGGTGCGCTGCCGCCTGTCTTAGCCAAAAATGACATATTCGCATCTTGTTCAGTTTGTTCGTATGATACCGGACGCTCGGCCTCCCAAACGGGCCGAGCGGTCCGCTGCAGGCTATCTCCCCAGTCGAGCGATGCGCTACTGTGACGCGCTGACTTCCGCCACCGGATACGGATATTGGGTCTTCCCACCCATCGACATCCGCCTGCTTTGGGACGGCGAGCAGGTGTTCTGGTCTATGGGCGACGACGAGGAGTGGCTCCCCTTGTCAGGCACCGACAGCAGTGCGCTCCAATACCCCGACTACGCCGAGCACTTCGACTCGGTGGCGCCCGAGGAGTTTCGCGGCTACTCGCCGCCATTTCTGACGGCGCTTCCCGAACTGGGAGGGGTGCAGATCTGGACCGGGCTGATCGCCAAGACTCGGCCGGGCTGGAGCTTGTCGGTCCGCTCTCCCGTCAACCTGCCGGGCATACCAGGCCTCGTCGCCTGGGAAGGAATTGTCGAAACCGACCTTTGGCTCGGTCCGCTGTTCAACAATTTCCGCATCACCCGCACCAACTTCACGGTCCATATCCGTGCGAGTGCGCCCTTTTTGCAGGTTCAGCCTATCCCGCAGATCGCCTACCGCGATGATGTACAATCCGATTTCGATTGCACGGAAGCGGAAAGCCTAACGGCCGAGGATTGGCACCGCCTAAGCGACGTGCTACTACCTCAGCCAGATTTGGAAGTTCGGCAAGGCAGCTACGCGGTCGCGGTCCGCAAGCGCCGACTGTGCCCGTTTGACCACAAGGCGCTCCTTGAAGACTAGCAGGCCTCAGTCCGGCACTCCCGCCCGGCGCAAGCCGTCCGCGTAGTATTGTAAGTCGTCGGCCTGGAATGGCGGTCGCGCAATCAGTTTTCCAACGGAAATGTCGGGCTCGATCGAACTTAGCTTTGCGAGCAACTCCTCCGCATCCTTGGTGCGGCCGAGATGGCCAAGGACACACAGGTACGATCTTAAGGCGGACGCATGACCCGGTTGCCGTTCCAATACCACTTCGGCCAAGCCACTGGCTTCGTCGAGCTCACGCCTGAACAAGTGCGCAACCATCAACGCATGTTCCACAAAAAAGATGTGCGGATCTCGCGGCGAGAGCGCTTGGGCCATGACACCGTGACGCAGTGCGGTTGCATGATCGCCGCTGTAAATTTTGGACCACGAGCTTAGCGTCCAAGCGATCGGCAGATTCGGGTTGAGTTCGATGGCCCGCGCGTGTAGGTGCAGTGCGCCGCGGACGTCATGCAGCAAGTACGCCTTGACGTGCCCGGCGACCGCAACCGCCCTGGCGTCAAGATGATCGAGCAGCACCGCACGCTCGGCAGACGCCCCGGCCATCTCGGTCACCTCGTGCGCATCCTCGGCCCAGCCTTGGCCCACGGCCATAATGCCCCAATAGGCCAGCCAGGCATGGGCCGCGGCATAGTCGGGATCGGCGTCGATGGCACGGGACAGGAGCTCGCGCGCCCGCATGAATTTCGGCCTGTCGAGCCGGAAGATGCCCTGGATCGCCGTTAGGACCGAGTGGTGCGCCGCAGCGACTTCGGTCTTGGCGAACCCCCCCGCCGCCCACCGCCGCTGATGCAGCTCCGGATCGACCTGCGCCACCGTCTCCGACGCGATCCGATCCTGCAGCGAGAACAGATCGTCGAGCGAGCCTTCGAACCGATTGCTCCAAATGACCTCGAAATCCAGCACGACATCGAGCAAAGTCACGTTCACCCGGACCTTGTCGCCTATCACCTGGATGGTGCCGTCGATGATGTAGTCGAGCTGATAGGTTCGGCATCGCCCGATCGCGTCGGCCGCAGGGCCGGTTCCGTCCCAGAAGGTTGCCGTCGCGATCAGCCGTGGCGCGCGGAACCGGGCGAGCGCGGCCGACACTTCCTCGGCCATGCCGAGCGCAATCCCTCGCCCGAGCGGCGCGCCCAGGCTGCGGAACGGCAGAACCGCCATTCGCCAGCCGAGCTGATGGTTCGGGATGTCCGCATTGGCCGAGAACGCCGATGGAAAGCGGTCAAGCTTCTCGAAACTCGCGCCGACCGACGGATGCCCAAAAATCTTCTGCGGATCGTACGGACCGCGGCCGAAATCCGACCCCGCCCCAAGCGTTCCGCCCGCCACCCCGCCCAGCGGCGCCGGCCGCACCGACATTGCCAGCCCAGGCGGTGGCTCAAGCGCTTTCCGATAGCCGATTTCCACCCACAGACGGTCAAGGTACGCGTCGAACGCCGGCGAAAGGCCCCGCAAGTCGCGGCATAGCGCAATCCCGGGATCACTCGGCTCCGGCCGTTCGTTCGGATTCATGTCCAGCACGTCGATCCAGATGGATTCCGCCTCCAGCAAGATGCGGCCGCGCTTCTGCGTCAGCAAATACGGCCGGCCGCACGCCGTCAGCAGCGGCTGCAGCTCACCCAGCGCTTGCCGTAGCGAATTGGCCACCGCCTCCCGGTGCTTGCCTCCCCAAAGCAGCGCACCAGCAACCGCCCGCAGCGCTCCTTGCGGCCGCGCCATCGCGATAATACATAGCAGCGCGCGGGCCTTCCGGCTAACCGGCAGCAGCGAAACCCCCTGCTCATCTTCCGCCCGGAAGTCGCCTATTAGATGAAGCCATATCCGATGCGGCGTTACAGGAACGTCAGCGCTCCGTTCTTCCGCTCGCTCTAAGTCATTACCCATTTTTCCCACGTCCCCAGCGCGTAGGGTGTTTCACTGGCTATGATACAACTCTAAGTCTGTCTCCGCTATCCACCTGTCGGGCTCTGCGGCATCAATGCATGCGATTTGGCTCAAAAAGACCGCCAACCCCCACCCGGGCCCTGCCTAAGTGCCCGGACCGCGCGCCTTATTTCCAACAATGACATTGCAGATTTGGTGACACGAACCCGGTGCGAGTCGCTTGGAGCAGTTCCTGGTTTACGCTTCTTCTCGGCATCTTTGCAGGATTGCCGGCGCTTTCCATTGACCTGAGTGCCCCGACCCTCATCGAACTCCCTGCCGCCCTGAACACCTCGGTTACCGTTGCCGGCCTGACGCTCTCGCTGTTCATGGTGGGTTTCGCGCTTGGTTTGCTGGCCGGCGGTCGTGTCTCGGATCAGCTCGGCCGGCGCCCTGTGTTGCTCGGCAGCCTCGTCGTCTATTGCCTAGCCGGCATTATCTGCGCGGCCGCAAGTTCCGGCCCGGGCCTGGTCTACGCCAGAATCCTGCAAGGGATGGGCGCCGGCGCGTGCTCTGTGATGGCGTCGGCCATGGTGCAGGACCTGTTCCAGGGCGAGGAGGCACGGCGCAAGCGGTCCTACGTGACGATTGTCAACGGAGTCGTCCCAGTGATGGCGCCCGCCCTTGGTGCCTGGTTGAGCGCGGCCGCCGGCTGGCGCTCCGTCCACGTGGTTCTGGCTGTCGCCGGGACCGCGCTCCTGGCCATCGTCTGGGCCAGCGTCGCGGAGAGTCGCCCCACTGCCAACGCCTCCCGCATCGGGCCACGGCTGGAGCCCGGCCTCATGCGCTTGCGCGACGACTGGCGCTTCATCGGCCTCGCTCTGGTGAACGCCTTCAGCTACGCCGCCCTCTTCGCCTACATCGCCGGCGCGCCTATGGTGACGATGCGGATCATGGGCCTCCCGTCCGGGATTTACGCAGCCGTGTTCGCCTCGACCGCCCTGGCCCTCAGCGCCGGCGCCCTCACCAGCGCCCGGCTCGGCGGCCGCGGACCGGGCGCCGCCACCCTGGTCTGGCCAAGCCTCGTCATCCAGGCGGGATCAGCGATCGGCCTGGCCCTCTTCGCCGCCGAGCACGTCACGCCGGGCATCGTATTAATGCCGCTGCTGCTCATCACCTGCTACGCCCGCGGCATCATCGCCCCGAACCTGCTGCATCTGACCGTAGGCCTCCGGCAGCGCGATGCAGGAATGGCCTCCGCCTTCGTCGGCGTTCTGCAGCTGGCTGGCGGGGCGCTGTCGAGCGCCGCCGTGGCCGCCTTCCTGCCGGCGTATGGCATCATGGCGGTTGCCGCGACCATGGCCCTGCTCACGGGAGCCGCCGCAATGCTGTGGCTTGCCATCGCCTTCGCCCGATCCCGCGCCCGGCAACATCCCGCCGCCTGAACGCCTGCACGTGGTTTTTTGTGCGCCGCAGCATAAATCCTTGCCGACCCATCTTGCATCCGTTTTGACAACACTTATGTTGCAGTGCAACAAGCTGGGAACGTCCTGACGATAACGCGGCCCTCACGGGCCGAACACAGGACGCAACAGATGCACATCATCCCAATGGCCGCCGCCGCTCTGCAGAAGCTCCGTTCTGCCGCCCGCCACCCGGCTCCCGCTACCAAGTCGCCAGAGGAGCAGATTACCGGCGTCTCGTTCATCGAGCAGGAGCCTGACCTGGCGAAAGAGGCAGGCGCCGGCACGCTTGAAATCTCCGGCTGGGCCGCCAGCGGCCACCCCTCCGCCGAGTGAGCTAGGAATCCCGAAATGGCAACCCGTTCGTCCACCCCGACCCAAACTGCCGTAATCGCGGCCGCGCCCTTCCCAGGTGTCTGGCAGGCGTTCCGCCATCGCTTCGCGCGCTGGCAGGATGCCAATCGGATCGCCGATGAGCTTCACCTGCTCAGCGCCAGGGAACTCGCCGATCTCGGCTTGAGCCAGTCCGACGTCACGGCGGTGATCCGCGGCACCTATCGCCGCGATTAGACCGCTATCGTCCTGACCGGAATCGGTCAGGACGTGAATCGCTGTCTCAAATAAAGCTAGACCTTTATCGGCCCGACCACAGTCAGGCCGATAAAGGTCTAGCCGCCCGACTGGCGACTTGCCCTGTTGCGGGCCGCCTCCCGCAGCAGGGCGACCACCTCCTCGTCCGGCGTGGCGCTGAAATCCGCATAGTATTGGCCGACCGCACCCATCCAGGCCGGGGTCAGCAAGCACTCGATCTCGTCCGCCTCCGGCCGCAAATCCTCCAAGTTCTCCGGCGCGCCAACCGGGACCGCCAATACGAGCCGCCCGGCGCCGCGTTGCCGTAACGCCCGCAGCGCCGCCCGCGCCGTCCCCCCAGTCGCCAGTCCGTCATCGACCAGGACAACCAGCCGCCCCTCGACCGGCACCGCAACCCGCGCCGGCGCATAGCGCTCGCGCCGCCGGGTCAACTCCGCGATCTCCCGCGCTGTCTCCGCCGCCACGTAACCCGGCGGCGGCGCCACCACCCGCACCAGCCGCTCATCCATGACCACGACCGGCTCACGCCCCTCCGCCACGGCGCCCATCCCCAACTCTTTATGACCCGGCGCCCCGATCTTGCGGACCAGCACAATGTCGAGCGGCGCATCCAATGCCTCGGCCACTTCGTAGGCCACCGGCACACCACCCCGCGGCAAAGCCAGCACAACCGGCTCCGCCGCGGCAAACCGTGCCAGCGCCGCCGCGAGTTGCCGCCCGGCGTCCCGCCGGTCCCTGAACCCGGTCATCACAGCCATCTCCTCAGCGCACCCCCTGGCGATAATCGCCGAGGATCAATAGGGTTGATAGCCTGCGCACCCAGCAGAGCAGGACGCGATGAAGGTCACGGTAGAAATCGATTGCACCCCCGACGAGGCCCGCCAGTTCTTCGGCTTGCCCGACGTCAAACCCATGCAGACCGCCATCATGGCAAAAGTGGAGTCGCAGATGACGGACGCCGTCGACCGCTTCTCCCCCGATGCCCTGCTACGAACCTGGCTGTCGCTGGTCCCGCCCGGCGCCGAAGGTTTCCGCGACGTGATCGAGCGCTTCTTCAAGGCCGGCGGGGCCGGCACCACACGATGAGCTTACGAAACGCCGCCCCGCCGCGGACGGCCCAGCTTGGCGCCAAGCCAGCGCTGCACCGGGTCCGACTCGAGCAGCGCGACGACTTCGCGCCTCGCCTGCGCCGATCCCGCTCCGCTTCCTAAGCTGGCAACCGCGACCAGGTCGCACTTGGACGAGATCGCGTAGCCCGCCCCGTCGCGCCGCGCCCCGTCCGGCATGGTGACCGTGTAGCCGCGCGCCCGCCCCTTCAGCTCGCCGACCAGGACCGGCTCGCCTGGCCGCTCCGGCACGAAATCCGCGCTGATCATGTCAAGGTCGCTGACCGCGTCCACCTCGGCGTCGTCCGTGACACCCGTCGTGCAATTACAGAAGCCGATCTTCGGCCGGACATACACCTCCAACTCGCCCCCGCACGTATCCGCGCCGCAGCGGAACGCCCGCCCCGCCGGCCACGCGTCCCTGCCGAATGGCCAGGCAATCTCCTCCCAGCCCGGCGCCAGGCCCGGCGGTGGCGAGCGCGGCGCCGCCCCACTCAGCGCGACCAGCATCGCCAGCGACGCCGCCCGCAACATCGCCTATTGCAACCCGGCGACGGCCCGCGCCGGCCCGGTCAGCTCGAGGATGTGCAACCCGGTATTGGCGCGGTCCACGATGTAGATATAGCCCCGCGAATCCGTCTCCACATTGTTGGTCTGGATCGCAACCTTGCACCGCGGCTCGCCGTCCACCGTCACGCACCGCTTGTCCGTCGCCGCCGTGATCGCCGGGATGAAGTAGCCGATCTCCTTCGGGCTATATGGATTGCGGATATCGAGCGCTCGAACCCCGGCGTTGAACCAGGAGACGAAGGCGATCTTCTTGTAATAGACCGGGTCCATGCTCTCGTTCTTCGAATGCGAGCCGAACCGCCCGCCGCGCTCGCAGAAATCGCCGCTCGCCTCGGGCACCGTGTAGTTCGAGATCATCATCGGCCGGTTCTCAATCGAGATATCGGCAAACCACACCATCTGCCGCGGCTCGCCGCACTCGTTCTCGATCGCCTCGTCGACAAACATGACGATATCGCGCTTGCTCCCCTCCTTATCCTTCGCGAACTCCGGGATATCCATGCCCAGCATCGGGAAAGTCGTGTGCGCCCCGTTGACCGAGGTCATCGGCAGGCGCCCGACCTCCGGATACCGCAAATTCTCCGGCGTCGGCGCGGCCGGCCCATGCAGCAGCTTGTCGCGATCGACGATCTGCAGCATCCCGCCCTTATCCGTGCCATAGCCAAAATAGATCCGGTTCGCCTGCGGCCCCAGCGAGATCATCCCATGCAGCTCGGTCGGCACCGCGCCGGTGGATCCCGGCTCCTGTCCCGGCAGGCCGAAATCGCGGATCTTCACCGGGTGCGCCGGGTCGCTCAGGTCATAGACCTGCGTCATCCGCCTCACCCGCCAGCCCGGCGGGCCGGAGACGAGATAGGCGATCCCGGTATCGCACTCCCACCAGCTCTTATGCGTGTCGAGCAGCCCGGCGAGCCGGGTGATCAGCACCGGGTTGGCCGGGTCAGCCACGTTCCAGATCTCGTGGGCTTGCTGCCCGAAGGTGCGCAGCATGTAGACGGCGTTGCGGTCGCCATGCGGAAGCTGGCTGCCGTCGCAAACGCGCACCATCTGCGCCCCGCCGCCCTCATAGGTGCCGGGCTGGCCGGGGATGTGCTTGAGGTATTTCGGGTGCGCCGGGTCGGTCACGTCGACGATCGAGGTGCCGTTCGGCTCCTGTTGCCCGGTCATTGGGTTGAGCGGTGCAGTGATCAGGTCGGTGCCGCCGTGATGGCCGATATAGGCGATCCACCGGTTGCCCTGGTGATGGATCGTCGGCTGGTAGGCGCTGCGCGCCTGCAAATCGTTGTAGCCGACGAGCCGCATATTCAGCGCCTCCGGCGGATCGCCGATGTGCTGCTCCGCATAGGCGCGCGCGCCGGTAACCAGATAGGCGGGCGCGCCGGTAACCAGGCCGAGCAGGACGGCGAATAGGAGCTTGCTGCACGTCTTGGACATTTATTGAATTCCCCCCGGAACTTTCCGCTACGCTGGACCATCCGGCTGTCAGCGCGCAAGAGTCTCGCGTGACCTCAAGGACCAGAGATTGAGACCGAACCCGCTCACGGATTTCATCTCCGTCCTCTCGGCCCCGGGCTGGACGACATGGGCCCTCTGGCTGCTCCTCGCCGCCAGCCTGTTGATCGCAATCGCCGCCTGGAGCCGCGACCCGGCGCAACGCTCGCCCCGCCATCTCGGCATCTCGTTGCTACGTGTCGTGATCGGTGTGATGTGGTGGCAACAGTCGCTATGGAAAGTACCGCCGAATTATGGTGGGTTGGTCTACTGGATGGGCCAGATGGTCGATCACGCGGCAATCCCGCTGCAGGGCACGCTCGTGCGGGATTTCGTCGTGCCGAACATCGCCGTGTTCGGCCCGTTGGTCTACGCCGTGGAGGTACTGGTTGCCGTGTCGCTAATCCTTGGTGCGTTTAGCCGTTCCGGCGCCATAATTGGCGCGCTGATGGCGATCAATCTCTGGGTCGGCCTGTATTCCGCGCCCGGCGAATGGCCCTGGACCTATGGCTTCCTGGTCATCCTGATGCTGCTGTTCACCATCGACCCGCCAGGCCGCAGCCTCGGCCTGGACGCCCGCAGAGGGATCGCCTGAGCCATGAGCAGCAGCAACGGAACACGGTGGTTGCCGCCGATCCTCAACGCCAAGCGCTACACCTCGCCGGCGGTGTTCCGCCCCGAAAACCTGCTGCGCGAAGCAAGGCGGCAGCGCCGTCTGCCGACGGTCTCCGTCCCGGAGGTCTGCATCCTCGACCCCGACGGCGACATTTTCCGCGCCCTGCGCGACGACGGGCGCGGGCAGCCCTTCGCGAACTGGGCCTGCTACCACACCGAGATGGTGACGGCCGAGCTGGCAGGCATGCAGGTCGGCGTGGTCGGCTTCGCCGTCGGCGCCCCGTTTGCCGTCCTGGTGGCCGAAGAGATGTTCGCCTGCGGCTGCCGCCTCCTGCTGAGCGTCACCTCCTCCGGCCGGATCGCGCGCGCCCTGCCGGACGACGCGTGCTTCGTGCTGATCGATCGGGCACTGCGCGACGAGGGCACCAGCTACCACTATCTCCCCGCCGACGATTTCTTCTCGCACGCCGATCCTGACCTCGCGGGCCGCGCCATGCACGCAATCGGCGCCGCCGGCCTGCCGGTGCTGCGCGGCGCCGTCTGGACCACGGACGCGCCGTTCCGCGAGACCGAGGAGGCGATCGCCTGGGCCGCCAAACAGGACGTCCTCGCCGTCGAGATGGAGGCCGCGGCGCTCTACGCCTTCGCCGAGGCGCGCGACAAGGCCGTGCTGTGCTTCGCCCATGTGACGAACCGCATGGCGCAAGTCGAGGGCGACTTCGAGAAGGGCGAGGGGGTCAAGCAAGCGCTACAGCTGCTGCAGGCCGTCGCCCCCTTGCACGCAGAGCCCTAGCGCCACAGCCGGAGCAGCGCCGCCCGCACGGAGACCCCGCAACTCCGCTGCCGCGGCGAGGCCGTGTTCCATCCGGGTCAGTGCACCCGGCGCACCTCCGCCTCACGCTCCCAAACCCGGCCGGCCATCGCCTTCTGGACGAATTGCTTGATGTGGCCCTTGGTGAGCGCGATCACCCCATCCTCATCCTCGGTCGCCCCGGCCATCTTGACCAGCTCGGCCGCGCCCTTCGTGTAGGCGATCACCTTTGCGTGGCTGTAAGCGTCGGCGACGAAGCCCTTGGCGGCGCCATCCTTCATCAGCATGGCCGCCGCGGCCGGCGCAATCACCAGCGCCACCGCATCGAACAGCACCGACGGACCGCCCGCGAGCTGGAAATCCGCCTCCATCTCGCCCAGAGCGCCGATCTTCGGCGCGACCAGCTTCAGCATCCCGCCCTCCGCCTCGACCGCCGCCTTCAACGCCTCGACCAGGGCCATGTCGCCGCCCTCGGAAACCAGGCAGCCGATCATCCGCCCCTTCAGCGTCTTCTGCGCGCCGGCGAGGATGCTGAGCTTCGGCGAGGGCGGCAAATCGGTGCGCGGCTCGACCTTCGCCGGCGCCTTTTCGATCGCCGCCGTCACGCCCAGCCCCGCCGCGACCCCCTCAGCCAGCTCGGGATGGATGTTCATCAGCCGGCCCAGGATGCGCATGCGCACCTTCGGCGTCTCGACCTTGCTCAGCTCGAAGGTGATCGCCTTGATGATGTGATGCTGCTCCGGCGGCGTCTGGCTGATGAAAAACTGCCGCGCCTGGCTGTAATGGTCGGCAAAACTCTCCGAGCGCACCCGCAGCTTGTCGCCGGATTCCCTCACCGGCAGCGTCTGATACCCGCCCTGCGGATCCTCGCGCGGACCGTCATCGTCGAGCCCGCTCGGCTGGTAGCTGACCCGGCCCTTCTGCGGCAGCGCCTGCATATGCCCGTCGCGCTGAAAATTGTGCATCGGGCAGCGCGGCGCGTTGATCGGGATCTGCGCGAAGTTCGGGCTGCCGAGCCGCTTCAGCTGCGTATCCAAATAGCTGAAATTCCGCCCCTGCAGCAGCGGGTCGTTGGTGAAGTCGACGCCTGGCACGACGTGCGAGGTGCAGAACGCGACCTGCTCGGTCTCCGAGAACACGTTGACCGGGTTCTGATCCAGCACCATGCGCCCAACGATGCGGACCGGCAGTACCTCCTCCGGGATCAGCTTAGTCGCGTCCAGCACGTCGAAGTCGAACTTCTCGGCAAATGCATCGTCGAATAGCTGCACCCCCAGCTCCCACTCCGGGAAGTCGCCCATCTCGATCGCGTTGTACAGGTCGCGCCGATGGAAATCCGGATCGGCGCCGCTGATCTTCACCGCTTCATCCCACACCACCGACTGCAAGCCGAGCTTCGGCTTCCAATGGAACTTGACGTATGTCCCTTTGCCCTCGGCATCGATCAGCCGGAACGTGTGGACGCCGAACCCCTCGATCATCCGCAAGCTACGCGGGATGCCGCGGTCGCTCATCACCCACATGATCATGTGCATCGATTCCGGGGTCAGCGACACGAAATCCCAGAACGTGTCATGCGCGCTGGCGGCCTGCGGAAAGCCGCGATCCGGCTCCTCCTTCACCGAATGGATCAGGTCCGGGAACTTGATCGCGTCCTGGATGAAGAACACCGGGATGTTGTTGCCGACCAGGTCCCAGATGCCTTCCTTCGTGTAGAACTTCACCGCGAAGCCCCGCACGTCGCGCGCCAGATCGGTCGAGCCCCGATTGCCGGCGACCGTCGAGAACCGCACGAAAACCGGCGTCCGCTCACCCACGCGCTGGAAGATATCGGCCTTGCACACAGCGGCCAGGCTGTCGGTCACCTCGAAAAACCCATGCGCCCCGGTGCCCCGCGCGTGCACGACCCGCTCCGGGATGCGCTCGTGGTCGAAGTGATGGATCTTCTCCAGCAGCGCAAAATCCTCGAGCAAGGTCGGACCGCGTGGCCCGGCCTTCAGCGAGTTGTTGTCGTCCGCCACCGGAACACCCTGATTGGTGGTCAGAGGTGGGTGCCCCGCACCGGCCTTCTGATGAATTTCGCCCCCCGGCCCGACCTCTTGCTCGACGTCCTGTCGCACCACGTCCATCTTGCGTTCTCTCCACTTGTCGCCGGCACAACGCAGGCGATGGCGGCTCGATCCCGATCTATCCACTTGCAGAACCAAGCCCTTGTGAAGGCACGTCAGGCGACCAGGCGGCACCCAGGCCGTTTCAACGTGGACCGAAGAAGGCCGCCCCAGTGTCCGCACGCTCTGACCAGACCCTCAACCGCCGTACGCTGCTCACCGGAACCGCAACCGGCGCGGCCCTGCTGCCGCTCGCCCGCGGCCAGGCGCAGCCGCAAACCCGAAATGCCCCCGGCGACCCCGACCCCAGGCAGCCCGCCCTCGTCACGCTGCAGATCAACGGCCAAACGCACAGCCTCCCGCTGGACGTGCGGACCACCTTGCTCGACACGCTGCGCATGCATCTCGGCCTGACCGGCTCGAAAAAGGGCTGCGACCACGGCCAATGCGGCGCCTGCACCGTTATGATCGACGGCAAGCCCTCCCTCTCCTGCCTGACGCTGGCCGTCATGGTCCGCTCCCCAGTCACCACGATCGAAGGCCTCGCCAAGCCAGACGGCACCCTGCACCCGATGCAGCAAGCCTTCATCGATCAGGACGCCTTCCAATGCGGCTACTGCACGCCGGGCCAAATAATGTCCGGCATCGCCTGCGTGCAGAACGGCCGGGCCGGCAATGCCGGCGAGATCCGTGAGTTCATGAGCGGCAATCTCTGCCGCTGCGCCGCCTACCCGCACATCGTGGCCGCGATCCAGCAGGCCAAGCCGGCCATGGAGGGCTGAGCCATGTATCCCTTCGCCTATCAGCGCAGCGATGCCATCCCCGA
Organism: Acetobacteraceae bacterium; assembly: GCA_965276815.1. GTDB lineage: Bacteria > Pseudomonadota > Alphaproteobacteria > Acetobacterales > Acetobacteraceae > JAVVHH01. Next base: position 607,842 of record CBDIBE010000011.1, read on the forward strand.
CGCGCTCCGCGCCGGCGCCGGCAGCGCCTCCGTCCCCCCCACGTCAGCATCAGCGCAATTCATCTCCGGCGGCACCCAACTGCTCGACCTGATGAAGCTCGGTAGCATGGCGCCGGACACCCTGGTCGACATCAACGGCCTCGCCCCGAACCTCTCCGCCATCGAGGCCACTCCGCAAGGCCTCAAGCTCGGCGCCCTCGCCCGCATGAGCGACCTCGAGACCAACACGGCGGTCCTGCGCGACTACCCTGTCATCGCCCAGACGATGGCGCTCGCCGCCAGCCAGCAGATCCGCCACATGGCGAGCCTCGCCGGCAACGTCCTGCAGCGCACCCGCTGCGAGTATTTTCGTGAGCCGAGCTGGGGACCCTGCAACAAGCGCGCACCGGGCTCCGGCTGCGCCGCGCTGGACGGCGTCAACCGCAAGCACGCCGTCCTCGGCGTGAGCGACAAGTGCATCGCCGCCTACCCAGGCGACTTCGCGCAGGCCCTCGTAGCGCTCGGCGCCGAGGTGAACACCATTGGCCAAGGCGGCGCCCGCACCATCGCCTTCGAGGACCTGCACACCGGCTCGGACGACCCGCATCGTGAGACGGTGCTGGCCCCCGGCGAGCTGATCACCGCCTTCCACGTCCCGGCCGGGCCATGGACAAGCCGCTCGGTCTACGTGAAGGTGCGCGATCGCCAATCCTACGCTTACGGCCTGGCAACCGCCGCGGTGGCGCTCGACTTGCGCGGCGGCGTCGTCCAGGAGGCGCGGATCGGCCTCGGCGGCGTCGCCTACAAGCCCTGGCGCGCCCAGGCCGCCGAGCAAGCCCTGCGCGGCAAGCGCCTGGACGAGGACACCGCCGCCGCGGCCGCCCGCGAGGCTTTCGCCGGCGCCACCCCGCGCGGCGAGAACGCCTTCAAGGTCGAGCTCGGCCAGCGCACCCTCGTACGTGCGCTCATGCAAGCCAGCCAGATGGAGATCCGCGCATGAGCGACACCCAGGCCGCTCCCGGCTTCGGCCTTCCCGCCAACCGCGTCGACGGCCGCCGTAAGGTCACCGGCGGCGCCCGCTATGGCTCCGACATGTTCGGCACCGCCAACCCGGCGCACGCCTATCTGAACACCAGCCCCATCGCCCGCGGCCGTATCGCCACGCTCGACGAGACCGACGCGAGGTCCGTCCCCGGCGTGCTGGACATTCTCACCTACAAGAACGTCGGCGACCGCGTGAAACCCGGCAAGATCGTGTCCCAGCAGGGCTACATGGGCAGCTCGATCGCCCCGCTCTTCTCCGACCGCATCCTGCACGAGGGCCAGATCGTCGCCGTCGTCGTCGCCGACAGTTTCGAAAGCGCCCGCGAGGCCGCGCACCAGCTCAAAATCACCTACAATGCCGAGACGCCATCCTCCAGCTTCGACAGCCCCGGCGTGACGGTGCAGTCCGCCGCCGAGGCCGCACAACAGGCTCACGCGCCGCAAGAGCCCGCGCCCAAGGTCGGCGACGCCGCCGCCGCCCTGGCCAGCGCCGCATTCACCGTCGATTCGCACTACGAAACCCCGACCCAGCACCACAACCCGATCGAGCTGTTCACCACCACAGCCGAGTGGAACGGCAACAAGCTGACCATCTGGGAACCGTCGCAGAACATGTACGGCTTCCAGTTCGGCGTCGCCGACCAGCTCGGCATCGACCCGGCGGACGTCCGCGTGATCTCGCCCTTCGTCGGCGGCGCCTTCGGCTCGCGCGGCTCGCTCACCCAACGCACCGCCCTGGTGGCGCTCGCCGCCCAGCGTGTCGGCCGCCCCGTCCGGCTCGAAGCCACCCGCAGCCAGGGCTTTACCATTGCCACCTACCGCGCGGAGACGCGCCACCGGGTCCAGCTTGGCGCCGGGCAGGACGGCAAGCTGCAGGCGCTGATCCATGAGGGCTGGGAAGTCACCTCGCGTCCCGACAACTACATGGTCGCCGGCACCGACGCGAGCACGCGCATGTACGCCTGTCCGAACGTGGACAGCGCCGTCCATATCGTCCACGCCGACCGCAACACCCCCGGGTTCATGCGCGCCCCGCCGGAACTCCCCTATCTGTTCGCGCTGGAAAGCGCGATGGACGAGCTGGCGATCAAGCTGAACATGGACCCGGTCGAGCTGCGCCGCCTCAACGACACGCAGCGCGAGCCCATTAAAGGCCTGCCCTACACCTCGCGCCACCTGATGGAGTGCTTCGACCACGCCGCGGACGCCTTCGGCTGGAAGCAGCGCGACCCACGCCCCGGCGCGATGCGCGATGGCGACTGGCTGGTCGGCTGGGGCTGCGCCACCACCTGCTACCCGAGCCAGATGGGCGCAGCAAGTGCCCGCGTCCGCCTGACCCCGCAGGGCGCCGTGCGGGTGCAGACGGCAACGCACGAAATCGGCAACGGCGTGATGACCGCCCTCGCGCTGACCGCCGCTTCCGGGCTCGGCGTCAAGCTCGAGCAGGTGCAGGTCGAGGTCGGCGACAGCGACCTGCCGCCCGCCCCGGTCGCCGGCGGCTCCAACAGCACGGCCAGCGTCTGCACCGTCGTCGCCAAGGCTTGCGACCAGATCCGCGACCGGATCGCGCTCGCCGCCGTCGCCGCCGATAACGGACCCTTCAAGGGCGCCGACCCCGCCCTGCTCACCCTGCGCGATGGCGCGCTGCACGCGCCCAACGGGGTCAGCGAGCCGCTCGACGACGCGATGGCGCGCGCAGTGCCCGGCGCTATCGAGATCTATGCCGAGAACATCCCGCACGACGCCACCACGCAGGATTTGCGCAACCTCTACATGGGCAAGAGCAAGCTGCTCGGCGGCGCCAAGATGAAGGACCGCATCCAGTTTGCCTTCGGCGCCCACTTCGTCGAGGTGCGGGTCAACGTCCGCACCCGCGAAATCCGCGCGCCGCGGCTGGCCGGGGCGTTCGCCGCCGGCAAGATCGTCAACCCGAAAGCGGCCAAGAGTCAGCTCATGGGCGGCCAGATCTGGGGCGTCAGCTCCGCCCTGTTCGAAGCCACCGCGATCGACCCGCGCGTCGCCCGCTACGTCAATGACGATCTCGCCGAATACTACATCCCGGTCAACGCCGACGTGCTCGAGGTGACCACGCTCCTGGTCCCGGAGGAGGACAAGGAGATCAACCCGCTCGGCATCAAGGGCCTCGGCGAGCTAGGCAATGTCGGCATGAACGCCGCCATCGCCAACGCGGTCTACCACGCCACCGGCGTCCGCATCCGCAAACTCCCGATCCGCCTAGACCAACTCCTCAGCGCCTCCGTCTAACCACCCCCGATATTCTCCCTATCCCTCCGGGAGCGGGTCGGGCAGCTTAAGCCCTCTCCCCGGAGGAAAAGGGCTTAACCGGCCTTGGGCTAGATGATCCCCCGCCGCCGCAGCTGCATCCCGCCCAACCCGGCCAGACCCAGTGCGAACAGCGCCAGTGACGCGGGCTCCGGAACCGGCACCGCCGCTCCGACCGCACCCGTCAGGATGCTGGTGCCCGGCGTCGAGTCGTAGCCGTAGCTGACCAGCTCCGGCCCATCCACTTCCGCGTATCCGTAAAACAACGAGCTGCCGACCGTGTAGTCGAGACCGATGAAGTCGTCGGCGGCCGAGAACGGGATCATCGTCGGCGTCGGAACCGCAGCGAACGTGTAGAGCTCGCCGGTCTGATCGATCGACGCGCCAGACCCGAAATCCGCGATGCCGCCTAAGTTGGTGACCTTGCCGGTACCGCCCGTGGCCACCCAGGCGCCCGGACCATATCCGGTGTTAACCGTCGTGAAGTCAAAAGTGGCCGCGCCGCCACCCAAGCTGACCACGAACGGCGTCGCCGTCAGGGTCTGGTCAGGCATCGCGCTGACGACCGCCGCCTGCGCATGCCCCGCAAAAGCAAGTCCGAGCGCCAGCGCGCCCGTCCTCACCACCATCTGCACTCGATCGCTCAATGGATCACTCCGTTCATGCCGGATGGGAAGAACAGGCCGCTGCTCGCGTTCTGCGCCCCGTATACGATGTTCAAAACCTGCCGTGTGGTACGCGAGAAGGCAAGACTATTCGCATCCGTCGGCACGATGTTGGCGACGCCGTTCAGCACGACGCCCTGATCGTCCGCCGCGCCCGACAGGCTGGCGCGGACGTTGGAGATGGCGACCGTGAGGTTCTGGTACGTCGAGCCCAACGAGTAGAGCAGCAGCCGAACCTCGGAGGCATGATAGGCCTCCACGGCCAAGATGCCGGCGGCATAACCCAGAATCTGCTTGTTCTGCACCAGCGGTGCAGCGCCGTGATACGCGGTCACTCCGACATCCTCGAAAACGTAGGAGCCGAGCAGGAAGTTGTCCTCGCTCGTGAATGGGTTGAACCCCGGCACCCCAATCAACGATCCCAGTGCCGCGAAGCTGTTCACCAGGTCGATATTCGGCTCGCCTACCGCGTTGGCGGAGGTAAGCGCGGCGCGCAGGAAGCGCACATGGTTGAGCTCGTCCGCCGCGATCTCTTGCGCATACGCCTGGATGGCCGGCGTGACGAAGGGCACCGGCGTGCCGCCCGTAACCGTGCCCTGTCCGGGGCCGGACGTGTCGGCCGCACTCAGGCCGCCAAGGCCGACCGCGCGCTGGTAGAACTCCGCCTCAAGATATTCCAGGTTGAGCGCAAAGTTCAGAATCGCCGCGTCGTTCACCGCCTGCGCCGAAGCCTCCCCGGTCGATGCGGCAAGCCCCGCAGTGGCCAGCGCCGCAACGGCCGCGACACCGGCGCCAGTCCCGCGCAGCATGTGGCGACGGTCAAGCCTCGCTCGCATGAGCGAGACCTTGTCCACGTTCTCGTTTTGCATGCTGAATCCCTTTTCGTGCACATCAAAATAGATGCATGCAGCCTACGGGTCAGCATGCACTCCGGATGCGCTGTCACTAAACTTTTGTTCATAGAGTTCCCGTCCGACATACGTTCGTTTGACGCGGGGCCATCGGGCCGCCCACATTTCGTTGACATGCACCCGACCCGCCGAACCGTCCTCGCCGGCGCCGCTGCCGCGCTCGCCAGCCCCGCTCTCGCACAGGGCGAGCGCGCCAGCACGCTCCGCTTCATCCCGCAAGCCGACGTCACCATCCTCGACCCGCTCGCCACCAGCAGCTACCCGACCCGCAATCACGGCTACATGTGCTGGGACACGCTCTACGGCGTGGACGCCGCCTTCCGCCCGCAACCGCAGCTCGCCGAAGGGCACACGGTCGACGATGACGGCAAGCGCTGGACCTTCACCCTTCGCAACGGCCCGCTGTTCCACGACGGCACGCCCATCCGCGCCAGCGACGCCGTCGCCAGCATCAAGCGCTGGATGCCGAAAGACACGCTCGGCCAGACCCTCGCCACCCGCCTCGACGAAATCCGCCCGCTGGACGACCGCCGCTTCGAGGTCCGGCTCAAGCGCCCATTCGGCCTGCTGCTCGACGCGCTCGGCAAGCCCTCCTCCTATCCCTGCTTCATCTACCCCGAGCGCTTCGCCGCCATCGACCCGGCCACACCCTTCACCGAAATCGTCGGCTCCGGCCCCTACCGCTTCGCCGCCGCCGAGCACGTCTCCGGGGCGCTGGTCGCCTACCGCCGGTTTGACGGCTATGTGCCAACCCCGGTCGGCCCGCCGGAGATGACCGCCGGGCCGAAGCTCGCCGAGTTCGAACGCGTCGAATGGCACGTCATCCCCGACCCGGCGACCTCGGCCGCAGCACTCCAGGCCGGCGAGATGGACTGGTGGGAGGTGGTCGACCCCGATCTGAGCCCGCTGCTCGCCCGCGCGCCCAAAATCGTGCTCGACCGCATCGACAGCAACGGCACCTACGCCTCGCTGCGCATGAACCAGCTCTACCCGCCCTTCGACGACCCGGCCGTCCGCCGCGCCCTGCTGCCCATCATCAGCCAGGCCGATTTCATGGCCGCCGTCGCCGGCGATGACGGCCAGCGCTGGCGCGACAAGGTCGGCTTCTTCCCGATCGCCAGCCCGCTCGCCAACGACGCCGGGATGGCAGCCCTCACCAGCCAGCGTGACCCCGGAGCCGCCAAGGCCGCCATCGCCGCCGCCGGTCACGCCGGCGCCAAGCTCGTCGCCCTGCACGCCACCGACGTCAGCAACCAGAAGGCGCTGATGTCGGTCGCGGTGGACATGCTCGGCCAGGCCGGATTTGCCGTCGATGACGCGACCAGCGACTGGGGCACCGTGCTGCAGCGCCGGGCCAGCATGAAACCGCCCGCCGACGGCGGCTGGAATGTGCTCACCGCCCTGTTCAGCGGCATGGAACTGGTCACCCCAGCCGGCCACCTCCTGCTCCGCGGCAACGGCAAGGCCGCCTGGTTCGGCTGGCCGGATGCCCCGAAGCTTGAGACCCTGCGCGACGCTTGGTTCGACGCGCCGGACCTCCCAGCTCAGCAGCGGATCGCCCGGGACATGCAGCTCCAGGCCTTCCAGGACCTGCCCTACATCCCGATCGGCCAATATTTCGTCGATTCCGCCTACCAGAAAGGGCTGACCGGCATCCGCCGCGGCATCCCCCTCCCGCTGAACGTCCGCCGCGGCTGAGCGGACGCCCTTGGCGCAGCCGGTTCTCTGTCCTAGAACCAATCGCTAACGCGGCGGGTACAAGCCTGCCCGTGCGCGGGCCGCGCCTGTAGCTCAGTTGGTTAGAGCGGGCCGCTCATAACGGCTTGGTCGCAGGTTCGAGCCCTGCCGGGCGCACCGTCGCTTCAACTAAATATCTAGCTCCGTCCCGCTCTTAACGATCAATCAAAGTCTTGCCGTCATCCTGTTAGAGGCTAACCTCGCCAGCCCCAAAGGATCGGATTGATGGATGGAACGGATCGTATTCCCGAATCATACGGCTCCGGCCGTTCTTCACCAAACCGCCAGCCCGGATATACTTGCATGAACCTCGACGCCATCCCGCCGGGCAAAAACCCGCCCGAAGACATCAATGTCATCATCGAAGTGCCGATCGGCGGCGAGCCGATCAAATACGAGATGGACAAGGCCGCCGGAACGCTGTTCGTCGACCGCTTCCTGCATACGCCGATGCGTTACCCGGGCAATTACGGCTTCGTGCCGCATACCCTCTCCGACGACGGCGACCCGATCGACGTGCTGGTCGCCAACACTCGGCCCATCCTGGCGGGCGCCGTGATCAACGTGCGCCCGATCGGCGTCCTGATGATGGCCGACGAGAGCGGCGGCGACGAGAAAATCATCGCCGTCCCCACGCCGAAGCTCACCAAGCGCTACGTCAATGTGCACGAGGTCAAGGACCTGCCGGAAATCACCCTCGAGCAGATCCAGCACTTCTTCGAGCACTACAAGGACCTCGAGCGCGGCAAATGGGTCAAAGTGGTCGGCTGGGGCGATGCGGCCGAGGCCCGCAAGATGATCGTGCAAGCGATGCAGCGCGACGCCCGGGCGTGTTCGCCGTAGCCCGGCGATGCGGATCATCCTTGCCGTAGCTTTACTGCTGGCGGCGATGCCGTTCGCGCGGGCCGAAACCAATAGCGTTTCGCTCGCGCGCCAATACGGCATCGCCTACATCCCCTTCCTCGAGATGGAGGACGGCCACCTTATCGAAAAACACGCCCACGCCCTCGGATTGCCCGACCTGAAGGTGAACTGGACCGTGCTGTCCGGCGCCGCCGCGATGAACGACGCCCTGCTCTCCGGCAGCCTCTCCTTCGGCACCGGCGCGGCGCCCGCGCTCATCCTGCTGTGGGACAAGACGCACAATTCCGCCAACCCGGTCCGCGGCATCGGCGCCATCGCCTCGATGCCGACCTATCTCAACACCCGCGAGCCACGCATCCACTCGATCCGCGATTACACCAGCAAGGACAGGATCGCGCTCCCCTCGGTCAAGGTCTCGAACGCCGCGATCGTGCTCGAAATGGCGGCCGCGAAAACCTGGGGCCTCGACCAGTTCGCCCGCCTCGATCCGCTGACCGTATCGCTCGGCCACCCCGACGCCGTTGCCGAGCTGCTCGGCAACGGAGAGATCAGCTCGCACTTCGCCTCCCCGCCCTATCAGGTGTTCGAACTGCGCGATCCCCGCGTGCACACCGTGCTCAACTCGGTCGAAATCATGGGCGATTCGAGCCTGACCGACGTCTGGACCACCCAGCGCTTCGTCCGCGACAACCCGACCGTGGTGCAAGCGGTTTTCGACGCCATGCGTGAGGCCGTCGACACCGTCAACCGGGACAAGAACGCCGCCGCCGACCTCTACTTGCGCCTCTCGCACGACAAGATCAGCAAGGCCGACCTGATGACCGTGCTCGACGACAAGCACACCATCTTCAGCCTGGCGCCGGCCGGCACCATGGCGTTCGCGCAATTCATGCACCAGGTCGGCACCACCAAAAGCGAGCCGGCGAGTTGGCAAGACCTGTTCTTCCCGATCGCCCAATCCCTCCCCGGCAGCTGATGATCGTTCTGCAGGAAACCTTGCGCGGCGTGTTCTACGCGCCCTTCTACGCCGCCCTCGCGCGCGACGCCTTCGCGCAGGAGGGCGTCGAGATCCGCTTCGTCAGCAGCCCGGCGCCGGGCCGCGCGCTCGAGGGCTTGATGGACGGCGCCGTCGATGTCGGCTGGGGCGGCCCGATGCGGGTCAACGACGGCTACGCCCGCATTCCAGGCGCCGACTTCAAATGCTTTGCCGAGGTCGTCACCCGCGACCCATTCTTCCTCGTCACCCGCGATCCGCGGCCGCCATTCGACCCGGCCGCCCTGATCGGCCTTCGCCTCGGCACCGTCAGCGAGGTCCCCACCCCCTGGCTCTGCCTGCAGCATGACGTCCGCCTCGCCGGCGCCGACCCGGCCACCATCGAGCGCATCGCCGGCAACACCATGGCCGAAAACGCCGCCGCCCTGCGCCGCGGCGAACTCGACGCCGCCCAGCTCTTCCAGCCTTTCGTCGAAGAGCTCGTCGAGCAAGGCTGCCATATTTGGTATGCCGCCGCCGCCCGAGGCCCCTGCTCCTACACCACGCTCTACGCGCGCCAAGGCGTTATCGCCCGCAAACGGCCGGAGCTCGAAGCCATGGTCCGCGCCCTCTACCGCACCCAGCAATGGCTCGCGGCCACCGACGCCACCACGCTCGCATCCCACGTCGCCAGCTTCTTCCCCGGCCTGCCGCACGCCAGGCTCGAAGCCGCTTGCTCGCGCTACATGGCGCTCGGCATCTGGGGCCGCGGCCCGGTGCTTCCGCGCGACGGCTACGAGCGCTTGCTGGCCAGCATGCGCTCCGCCGGCTTCGTCAACCCCGGCACCCCGTTCGAGACGGCGGTAGACAACAGCTTGGCCGAGGCAGCGACCGCATCCAACGTGTGACCGTCACTGCGAGGAGCGTAGCGACGAAGCAGTCCAGGGGCGGCATGGACTGACTTCAGCATGGATTGCCACGTCGCTAAGCGACTAGACCTTTATCGGCCTGACTGTGGTCGGGCCGATAAAGGTCTAGCTTTATTTGAGACAGCGATTCATGTCCTGACCGATTCCGGTCAGGACGATCGCGGTCTAGCGATGACGCGCGAGCCATCCACCGCGCTCCGCTTGTCAACGCGGCATCGCGGAGCTACTTGACCGCAAGCTTGGCCGATCGGCGCGTCCGCAACCGGCATAAGGCATTACTCACCCTGCCCCCCGGGAGCGCTCCATGGCCGCCTATCAATACGTTTACGTCATGAAGGACGTGACCAAGGCCTTCCCCGGCGGCCGCGAAGTGTTCAAGGGCATCACCCTCTCCTTCCTGCCCGGCGTGAAGATCGGCGTCCTCGGCGTCAACGGCGCCGGCAAGTCGACGCTGCTCAAGATCATGGCCGGCATCGAGCGCGAATATGGCGGCGAGGCCTGGGCCGCCGAGGGCGTGCGCATCGGCTATCTCGAGCAGGAGCCGCAGCTCGACGAGGGCAAGACCGTCGCCGAGAACGTCATGCAGGCCTTCGGCCCGCTCAAGGCCGCCATCGACCGCTTCAACGCCATCAGCGAAGAATTCGCCGAGCCGATGGACGACGACAAGATGACCGCGCTCCTCGCCGAACAGGCCGAGCTGCAGGAGAAGATCGAGGCCGAGGATGGCTGGGAACTCGACCGGCGCATCGAAATCGCGCTGGACGCGCTGCGCTGCCCGCCGCCGGACTCCGAAGTGCGGCGCCTGTCGGGCGGCGAGCGCCGCCGGGTCGCGCTGTGCCGCCTGCTGCTGGAAAAGCCGGACCTGCTGCTGCTCGACGAGCCCACCAACCACCTCGACGCCGAGAGCGTCGCCTGGCTCGAGCGCACGCTGCGCGACTTCCCCGGCACCGTCATGGTGATCACCCACGACCGCTACTTCCTCGACAACGTCACCAACTGGATCCTCGAGATCGAGCGCGGCCGCGGCTACCCGTTCGAGGGCAACTACTCTTCCTGGCTCGCGCAGAAGCGCAAGCGGCTGCAGCAGGAGGAAAAAGAGGAGAGCGCCCGGCAGCGCGCGCTCGCCGCCGAGGAGGAGTGGATCCAGAGCAGCCCGCGCGCCCGGCAGACCAAGAGCCGCGCCCGCATCCAGCGCTACGAGGAGATGCTGCAGGAGAGCCAGGACCGGGCAACCGGCGTGGCCGAGATCGTCATCCCGCCGGGTCCGCGGCTCGGCAGCCTGGTGATCGAGGCCGAGCAGCTGCGCAAGGCCTATGGCAACCGGCTGCTGATCGACGATCTCGACTTCAAGCTGCCGCCCGGCGGCATCGTCGGCGTGATCGGCCCGAACGGCGCCGGCAAGACTACGCTGTTCCGCATGATCACTGGCCAGGAGCACCCGGACGCCGGCGCGCTGCGGGTCGGCGACACGGTCAAGCTCGGCTACGTCGACCAGAGCCGGCAGAGCCTCGACGCCGACAAGTCCGTCTGGCAGGAGATCAGCGGCGGCACCGACGTCATCTACCTCGGCAAGCGCGCCGTCCCGTCACGCGCGTATGTCGGCGCCTTCAACTTCAAGGGCTCCGACCAGCAGAAGAAGGTCGGCATCCTCTCCGGCGGCGAGCGCAACCGGGTGCACCTGGCCAAGATGCTGAAATCCGAGAGCAACGTGATCCTGCTCGACGAGCCGACCAACGACCTCGACGTCGACACGCTGCGGGCGCTCGAGGAGGCGCTCGCCGAGTTCGCCGGTTGCGCCGTGATCATCACCCATGACCGCTGGTTCCTCGACCGCTTGGCGACGCACATCCTGGCCTTCGAGGGCGACAGCCACGTCGAGTGGTTCGAGGGCAATTTCCAGGCCTACGAAGAGGACAAGCGACGTCGACTTGGCGCCGACAGCACCGAGCCGCACCGCATCAAATACCGCCCGCTCCAGCGCTAACCTCCGGGACCGCCCACGTGCCATGGGCGGTTCTTCTCCTAAAGGACAGGGTGGGTGAACCCCGGCTGGACCATCCGCACCGGGCGGCTGCTGCTGCTGCCCGTGGGCTGGCAGGACCTCGCCGGCCTGCAGGCGCTGAAGGCCGATCCCTCCGTGTTCGCGCAGATGCTCGGCGGCGTGCGGACCGCCGCGCAGGCCACGGCCGAACTGGCCGAGGACGTCGCCTTCTGGGGCAAGCACGGCGTCGGCATCTGGTCGATCCGCCAGCTTGCGCAGTCGCCGCTGCTGGGCATGACCGGCGTGCACGAGCGTCCCGACGGGCGCGGCTTCGGCCTGCGCTTCGCCTTGAGCTCGCACGCCCGCGGCCACGGCTTCGCGCGTGAAGCGGCCGGCGCAGCCCTGCGTTTCGCCCACGAACAGGTTGGCTTGAATCGGATCGTCGCCGTCGCGCGGGAAACAAATCTCGACTCGCGCACAGTGTTGGGGGCAATCGGCATGCGCCCAACCGCCACTTTCGAGCGCGGCGGTGAGCGAATGCTGGTGTACGAAAGCGTACGGTGACACCTAACAACCATCAACGTTCTGTCAAAAGTAAGTATTTTGCTTGTCGAGCAGAGCGGTCAGGACCATCTCAACTACATCGGCTGGCCGTCATGGCACCCGGCCGACCAAGAGCGAGTGCGCTCCCGCCGTGCCAGCTAGGGCCTTGTTTTGAGCAGCGAATCGAGCCTGTCCTCAATCACCGTCCGCAACTCTCTTTTGCGAAGCCTGCCGTCCGGCGAGTTGGAGAAGCTGCTTTCGCGGCTGCGGCCCATGAAGCTCAACTACAAGGCCGAGCTCTTGATGCCCGACACGGCAATCAAAACGGGTTCTTCATCGAATCCGGCGTCGTCTCGATGATCGCCGCGCTCGAGGACGGGTCCCTCGTGGAAGTCGGTTTGATCGGCCCGGAAGGCCTGGCCGGACTGCCCGTGCTGCTCGGAGTACCCAACTCGGCGCTGGATGCGATCGTGCAGGTCGATGGGAGTGCGCCGTGCGCCGCCGGTTTGAGGGGATGATGCAGTAACGAAAGCGACCGGATCGAGTGAACCGTGTCATTCGCTATGATACGGACGGTTTTGTTAATTTGAACTACAGCGAGTGTGCTGTCATAGGTTGTCTCTATGCGACAATCCGGAGTTATACCAGGGCTCCTCAAGGCCGACCCATCCAGGGTCATGGTCCGCGCAGGCGTCGCGCAGGCGGCCATCCACGCCTTCGGCCGGCTCCAGATAGCGTCGGCCTCATCGCCCCTTGGTATCAGCTCCTAACTCAAGGTGAAGATGGATAATGGCCGTCACCATCGATCCATTGATACGCAAGCTAGAGTTGCTTGGCACTTTGTCCGATGAAGAAAAGCAGCTCTTAAGCGCCATCCCGCTCGACGCGCGCCACGTCAACGCAGACCACGACATCGTGCGCGAGGGCGAACAGCTCTCGCAGTGCATCTTGCTGATCGAGGGCTTCTCCTGCCGCTACAAGACGCTCGAGGACGGGCGACGGCAGATCGTGGCATTCCATATCCCCGGCGACATCGTCGACTTGACCAGCTTGATGTTAGACAAGCTCGACCACAGCATCGCCACGCTCACCCCGGCGATTGTGGCCGCGATCCCGCACGCCACCCTGTTGGGTCTGATGGACGGCTATCCACGGCTCGGCCGGTTGTTCCTACGCGACTCGCAGGTCGACGCGGCGATTTTCCGCGAGTGGGTCGTCAACGTAGGCCGGCGCTCGGCCCACGAGCGCATCGCCCACCTCCTCTGCGAACTGGTGTCACGCATGCGGGCGGTCGGCCTCATGCAGGATCAGGCGTTCCACCTGCCCATCACCCAATCCGAAATCGCCGACGCCACCGGGCTTTCCCCGGTGCACGTCAATCGCATGCTGCAGGAGTTGCGCAGTCAGGGGCTGATCGAGTGGAAGGACCGGACCTTGATTGCGTTGAACTGGCGCGGACTGACCAGCGCCGGCGGGTTCGATCCGACCTACCTGCACCAGCTCGGAGTCGCCGCTTAGGCGGGCGACCGGAGCGCCATGCCGAACCTCGCTATGCAGCCTTTGCCCGTGAACACCGTGGCGGACCCGGTGCAAGGCCCCTTGGCCGGGCACTGGTTCCTCGAAGTCGGGTTCGGACCATGCGCCGGCGCAGTGGGGCGGTTATTCAAGACCCTCGAGGCCGCGCGACTCTGGTTCGGGCAGCTTCTCGGGGCCTGAGCCTGCCCGCCAGCGCCTAAGCCTCCCCTGCACCGCCCTCCCCTGCACGACCCCGTGTTGCGGCCCGATCACATCTCTGCCATAGCCCGCAAGCGAATTCTAAAATAGAATCTGGAGAGGATATGTACGCGGCTCAGCTCGCAATTGTCGTCTGCGGCCTCGTTGCCGTGGCATATGGCTTCATCACAACACGACAGATCCTCGCCGCCGACGCCGGCAACGCCCGCATGCAGGAAATCTCCGCCGCCGTCCAGGTCGGCGCCCGCGCCTATTTGAACCGGCAATACACCACCATCGGCATCGTCGGCGTGGTGATCCTTATCCTGCTCGGCATCTTCCTCGGACTTAGCGTCGCCATCGGCTTTGCCGTCGGCGCTATCCTGTCGGCGGCGGCCGGCTATGTCGGCATGAACGTCTCCGTCCGCGCCAACGTCCGCACCGCGCAAGCCGCCCGCAAGGGCCTCGCCGCCGGGCTCGAGATCGCCTTCAAGTCCGGCGCCATCACCGGCATGCTGGTGGTCGGCCTCGGCCTGCTCGGCGTCTCCATCTACTACTTCATCCTGCGCGCCGGAATGCACGACACCAACATCCGCCCGGTCATGGAGGCGATGGTCGCGCTGTCGTTCGGCGCCTCGCTGATCTCGATCTTTGCCCGCCTCGGCGGCGGCATCTTCACCAAGGGCGCCGATGTCGGCGCCGACCTCGTCGGCAAGGTCGAGGCCGGCATTCCCGAGGATGACCCCCGCAACCCGGCCGTCATAGCCGACAACGTGGGCGACAATGTCGGCGACTGCGCCGGCATGGCCGCCGACCTGTTCGAGACCTACGCGGTCACCATCGTCGCCACCATGCTGCTGGCCAGCATCTTCTTCACCGCCGCCACGGCCGACACGATGATGATGCTGCCGCTCGGCATCGGCGCGGTCTGCATCCTCGCCTCAATCGCCGGCACCTACTTCGTCAAGCTCAGCCCCGGCTCCGAAAGCATCATGGGCGCCCTCTACAAGGGACTGGTGATCACCGGCGTCATCTCCGCCGTCGCGATCGCCATCGTCATCGGGCTCGCCATCGGCTTCACCACCCAGATCCCGATGGGCACGCTCGGCACCGGCATCACCGGCTTCGGCCTGTTCGAGTGCGCGATCGTCGGCCTGCTGGTCACCGGCCTGATCGTCTGGATCACCGAATACTACACCGCCACCGAATACAGCCCGGTGCGCAGCATCGCCCAGTCGTCCACCACCGGCCATGGCACCAACGTGATCCAGGGCCTGGCGATCTCGATGCAGTCCACCGCGCTGCCGGTCCTGGTGATCTGCCTGGGCATCCTGGCCTCCTTCCTGGTCGCCGGCCTGTTCGGCATCGCCATCGCCGCCACCACCATGCTGTCGCTCGCCGGCATGGTCGTCGCCCTCGACGCCTATGGCCCGGTGACCGACAACGCCGGCGGCATCGCCGAAATGGCCGATCTCGAGCCGGAAGTGCGCAAGACCACCGACGCGCTCGACGCCGTCGGCAACACCACCAAGGCGGTCACCAAGGGCTACGCGATCGGCTCGGCCGGCCTCGCCTCGCTGGTGCTGTTCGCCGCCTACACCGAGGAACTGCACTTCGACTTCCCCACCCTGCAGGTCGATTTCGCCCTGCAGAACCCCTACGTCGTGGTCGGCCTGTTCATCGGCGGCCTGCTGCCGTACCTGTTCGCCTCGATGGGGATGACCGCGGTGGGACGCGCGGCCGGGTCGGTCGTCGTCGAGGTCCGCCGGCAATTCAAGGAGATCCCCGGCATCATGGCCGGCACGGCCAAGCCGGATTACGGCCGCGCCGTCGACCTGCTGACCCGGGCGGCGATCAAGGAGATGATCCTCCCATCGCTGCTGCCCGTCTTGGCGCCGATACTGCTCTACTTCGTCATCGCCGCCATCGGCGGCCGCGCCGCCGGCTTCGCCTCGCTGGGCGCAATGCTGCTGGGCACGATCGTCACCGGCCTGTTCGTCGCCATCAGCATGACGTCGGGCGGCGGCGCCTGGGACAACGCCAAGAAATACATCGAAGAGGGCAACCACGGCGGCAAGGGCTCCGAAGCCCACAAGGCGGCCGTCACCGGCGACACCGTCGGCGACCCCTACAAGGACACCGCTGGCCCCGCGGTCAACCCGATGATCAAGATCACCAACATCGTGGCCCTCTTGCTGCTGGCGATCCTCGCCGGCGTCTATCACTAAAAAATGCTTTACGTTTAGAAGTGTAACCCGGCCATAGACTGCGCGCGCGGGCGCCAGAAAGCTGCTAGTTAACGGCCCGGCCCACCCGGGCCGTTTGCTTGTGGAGAACTGCGTCTTGGCCACCCAGTACAGCGCGATCTACACCTTCGGCGACAGCCTGTCGGACGACGGCAACGACTCGATCGCCACCTCGCTCGTCGGTGACCCGATCCCGGTCTCGCCCCCCTACTACCTGCAAAGCTACGGCCTGTTCACCGCCGCCGAGTTCAGCGACGGCCCGGTCTGGGTCCAGGACCTCGACCAGAATCTCGGCCTCACCATGCTCGAGCCGAGCCTCTATTTCGGCAACGACTTCGCCTTTGGCGGCGCCGAGGCCACGGTCGACTCCGGCAGCCTCTCCGGCCTCGAACAATCCGCCACCTCGCTCTCGTCGCAGCTCGTGCAATTCGAAGGCGGCGGCGGCGGCCCGTCCTCGGCGCTCTACACGCTCAGCATCGGCACCAACGACGTCTACGCCATCCTGCAGGACACGAGCGCCGCCGACCTCGCCAAGATGGAGAGCCAAGTCGGCGCCGCGGTCTCGAGCGAGATGTCGTTCATCTCCAGCCTCGCCGGCGACGGCGCGAAGTCCCTGCTCGTGCTCGACGTGGCCGACGTCGGCAAGATGCCGGTCACCACCGAGCAAGGCAGCGCCTCACTCGACGCGCTCGGCAGCCAGCTCGCCAATCTCTACAACGTCGAGCTGAACGCCGACCTGCAGAATTACGCCCAGGCCAACGGGCTCAACATCCAGATCCTGCCGCTCTTCTCGCTCGAGGACGAAGCGGTCGCCGATCCAGCGAGCTTCGGCCTGACCAACGGCACCGACCCCGCCTGGACCGGCGATTTCACCAGCGCCAGCAGCGGCACAGAAGCCGCGTCGCCCAACACCTACGTGTTCTGGGACAGCTATCATCCGACCGAGCCGGTGCAGCAACTCATCGCGCAGGACGCGCAGTCGCTGGCCACGAACGGCACCCAGCTCTACGGCGTGCCGACCTTCCAGCTGACCGACGTGACCAACGGGCAGAGTTCGGTCCAGTACGGCACGGTCGCCCAGTCGACGACCACGAACGTGCAAGGCCAATTCACCTACCCCGGCACGGATTCGGTCGCAATCAGCGCCAATTCGTCGAGCGTCTTGCTGCAGGGCGGCCCGGCCAACACTGCGCTGCAGGCGACCAGCGGCAGCAACATCCTCGACGGCGGGACGGCCTCGAACTTCCTGGTCGGCGGCACCGGCGCGGATGGCGGGATCGATCAGTTCAATCTCGACGCCAGCGGCGACAGCACGGGCTGGGACACGCTGGTCAATTTCCACGAGAACGACAGCCTGACCTTACAGGGCTTCAACCCGAGCCAGGGTTCGTGGCATTGGGACGGCGTCTTGGGCGCGCCCGGCTACACCGGCGCCACCTTGACCGTGGACATGAACGGCGCTGACCGTATGGTCACCTTCGCCGGCATCTCCGCCGCCCAGGAGCAATTCCTGCCATACCAAGTCGGAACCACCTTGGGCGGCCAGTCCTACCTGCTATTCGGCAACGAGGGAGTTTAGACCAACGCCGCGCTGACTATAATTGCGACAGCGATGCCCGCAATGTTCACCCCAGCGCCGCCATAATCGCCGCCGCGTCGCAGATCGGGCACGGTGCGTTCAGCGCCACGTTGATCCCCAGCGCCGCCGACATGTTGATCGCCAGCGCCGTCACCGCCAGCCCGACCCCCAGCGAGGCGCTCATCGCCAAGTTGACGTTCAGCGACGCGCTCAGCGCCACACCCAGCGCCGCCTGCAAACTGGCCTGCAAGCTCGCCTGGATCGAAGCCACGATGCTCGGAAAGTTCATCAGGTTCGGCACACCCGCGCTCAAATTGATCCCCAACTGCGCCGCCAGCGACACCATGGCGGAGAAGTTCGCCGCCACCATCGCCTGCACCGCCGGAAACCCGATCGCCAGCGGATTGATCCCCAAGCTCGCCGAGAGCTGCGCGATCGCCGAAAACCCGAGCGAAAGGCTGCACGCCAAGCTCAAATTCGGCAGCGACAAATTCAGACTCGCGATCGCACTCGCCATGACCTGCAGCGAGGCCAGTAAATCCGCCGACAGGTTCAAGTTGAGCGACGCCAGCACGGACAGTGCCGGCAGCGCCGGGAACGCCAGCGACCAGGCCGGCGGGAACAAGTTCAGCGAAAACGCCGCGCCGATCGACAAGCTCGCCGACAGCGCCGCCGAGAACACCGCCGAAAGGCTCAGCGACACTGCGTTCAGCGACGCCAGCATGACCCACGGGCTCAGATTCAGGTTCGCGAATAGCGAAAGCCGCGCACTCAGCGTCGCCGTCAGCCGCGCCAGCGCCGTCAGCCCGAGCTGCGCCGACAGATCAATCCCGAGCTGCGCCATCGCCTGCGCCTGCAGTTGCGCAAAAGCGGCGATATTGGCCATCGCGCTCGCATTCAGGCTCAGCGTCGGCAGCGTGAACGCCGGCATCGGCAAGCCCAGCCCGGCGCTGAGCTGGGCGTTCAGCGACGTCGCCGCCTGCGCCGACGCCGAGAGGTTCAACGCCGCCGAAACGTTCAGGCTCGGCAGCGCCAGCGCCTGTTTGCAGAAGCAGCTCATCTGATACCGGCTCCGTCCAAGAACTCGCGCAACGCCGCGTTGAACCGCGCCGGCGCCTCCAGATTGGCCAGATGGCCCACCCCTTCGAGCACGGCGTAGCAAGCGCGTGGGATACGCGACGCCATCCGCTCGCACCCCGCCGCCGGCGCATTGCGGTCGCGCGACCCGGCCAGCACCAGCGTCGGCACCGCGATCCGGCCCAGCGCCTCGCGCTGGTCGAAACCCGGCATGGCGAGGATCATGTCCCGATACGTGCTGTCCGGCACATGCGCCATGCAGTCCTCGGCCAGGGCGATGCCCACCGGGTCAGGATTGTCGCCAACCAGCTCGGCAATGGCGGCCGGCGCCAGGTCCGCCATGCTCTTGCCGGCGTCCAGCGGACCGAGCCGCTCCTGGATGAACCGGTCCGCCCAGCCAGGGTCGCGCGAGCCAAAGGCCGGGCTGGTCTGCGCGAGCACGGCCGCCCGCGCCACGTCCGGCGCCTCGGCCAACAGTCGCTGCACCACCATCCCGCCGATACTATGCCCCACCAGGACCGGCCGCTCCAAGCCGAGTTCCCGGACGAACGCCGCCAGCGCCGCCGCCAGCGACTCCATGCTCACCAGCGGCAACGGCGCCGAGCGTCCGTAGCCCGGCATATCCCAGGCGATGGGCCGGAAATCGCGGCCGAACGCCTCGACCTGCGCCGCAAACCCTCGCCCCGCCCCGCCGATCCCATGCAGGAAAACGATCGGCACGGCCGCTTTCGACCCGGCCTCCAGATAGGAAATCCCCGCCATGCTGGCGATCTGCACCGTCTCCTGCTGCGTCTGCTGGTGCGCGGGCTGCGCGACATGGGCAAGCCGTTCGGTGCTCATGCTGCGGCCTCGCCGGTCGTTCTACGATAATAGCTCATGGCGCCAAACGTTACAGCCTCCAGGCGAGCGCAGGAACCGGGCTTGCGTGCCATCCCACCCCGCGCCTCCTGAGCGCATCGAGATCTACCGCTCGCCCACCGCGGAAGGGCTGCCAGTCGGTCACCCAGCTCGGCCCCGGCGCGATGCTCGACATCCAGCACCTCCCTGGCGTGCTCATTGCGGCGGCGCAGATCCTAGGCTGACGACCCGCTCACCACGGCTTCGATGTAACCGCGAGCCGGTCCCGCTACCGGTATTCGGCCGGGACCGGCAGATTGGCCGCCGGGTTGGTGTCATGCCGGCTCAGCCCGCTGACCACGCCACCAACCAGGGGCCGCAGGTCGGCCTCGACCGCGTCGGCCGTCTCCCGGTCGTAGACCTCTTGTCCCGCCACATGCAGCGCGAAGCGTCCCCGATGCTTCGCACATTTCGCCGGATCGTCGAGCGTCGCCTTCGTCCACTTATACAGCGGGAACTTCTCCACGCCCTCTCGCTCCGCGTCAGCGACGTAGTTCGAGAACGCCTCAAACTGGCTGACCATCCTCGCATCGTGCTTGCCGAGGATCCCCCGCAGCACCCCGAGATCGCCCGCCGGATCCGACAGCGAGATCCGCAGCTGGTGCTGCCAAACCTCCGTCAATGCGTCCAGTTCTCCGCCCGCCCATAGCGGAAATTATCGGCATACACCTTCGGCTTGAGCGGCTTCGGCGCCGATGGCGGCTCGGCCTCGTAATCCATGCCGTTCGCCTTCGCGTATTCCACCGCCTGCTCGCACGTGTCGAACCGCAGCCGCACCTGGCCCTGCGTGAAGCTGCTGCCCCACCAGCCCATCAGCGGATCGTTCACCTCCCGCTCCGGCGACTGGAAATCGAGCACCCAATTCTCCGTCCCGGCCGTGCCAGATTGGGTCGCGGTCTTCGGGCGGCGATAGATGCGGGCGCGCATGCAGAAGTCCTTTTCAGTGGGCCGGGCTGTCTAGCCCGCTCCCGCCATACAGCCAAGCTAATGCATCATACCACTCGCTCGGCGTTTTCGAAGATATGATCGCATTGCGCAGCGCCGCATGCGACCCGGCGGCATGATAGACGTGGTCGCCGATCTCCCGCGACTGCAGCTGCACCCGCGCCGTCCGCAGCAGCCGCGCGTCCCGATACGCCCCCAGCGCCGCCTCCAGATCGTCGTGCCGCGCCACCATCTCCGCCAGGCACACCCCGTCCTCCATCGCCATGCAGGCGCCCTGGGCGAAATACTGCATCATCGGATGCGCCGCATCGCCCAGCAGCGCCACCCGCCCGTCCACCCAGCGCTCCACCGGGTCCCGGTCGCACAGCACCCACAGCTTCCAGTCCCGCCCATGCGTGATGATCTCCTGCGCGCGCGGATGCACGTGCCGGAACCCGGCCATCACCTCCTCATCCGAAACCGGCATCCCCGCCACCGGCTCGGGCGCATGATTGTGGTAGGTCACCACCAGGTTGAACACCTTCCAGCCCGACAGCGGGTAATGCACGATGTGGCACTTCGGCCCCGCCCACAGCGTCGCCGCATTCCACCGCAAATCCTCCGGCATCCGCTCCGTCGGGATCACCGACCGATAGGTCGAGTGCCCGGACACCCGCGGCGGCCCGTCGCCCACCACCTGCTTGCGCACGTTCGACCACAACCCGTCCGCCGCGATCAGCGCCGCCCCCGCGACCCGGCTGCCATCGGCCAGCAGCGCCGACACCACCGATCCATCCTGCTTATAGCCCACCACCTCGCTGCTGGTCCGCAGCTCGATCAGCGCATTCTCCTGCGCCGCCCGCAGCAGCACGCCATGCAGGTCGCCGCGGTGCACCACCGCGTACGGGTTGCCGAAACGGGCGCGGAACGGCTCGTCCAGCGGGATGCGCCCAATCTCGTCGCCCGTCATGGCATCCATCAGCCGAAGCTGGTCGATGAACACCGCCATCGCCCGCGCCGTGTCGCCCACGCCCAGATAATCGAACGAATGGAAGGCGTTCGGCCCCAACTGGATGCCCGCGCCGATCTCGCCGAGCTTCACCGACCGTTCCAGCACCGTCACCCGCCGCCCCTGCCGCGCCAGCCCGAGTGCGGCCGCCAGCCCGCCAATGCCGCCCCCGGCGACCAGGATCGGCGCCATCATCGCTGCCCCACCACGCGCAGCGGCGCCGATGTGACCTCATTGTGCACGTCAGCGATCCGCGCCAGCAATTTCATGAACGCCACCCGGTCGACCGCGCCCAGCGGCGCCAGCAGCCGCTCCTGCACCCGCATCACCGCCGGCTCCACCTCCTGCAGCACCTGCGCCCCTTCCTCGGTCAAGCTCAGCGTCTTGACCCGGCGGTCGCGCGGCGACCCATCCCGCTGCACCCAGCCCTTCGCCCCCAGCCGCTCGATCACGTCGCCAAGCGTGGAGCGGTCGAACGCGATCAGGTGCGACAGCCGCGTCGCGTCCACGCCCGGGTTGGCGCCGATCGCCCGCAACGCGGCATATTGCACCGAAGTCAGATCGAACCCCCCGCACTCCTCGGCAAACAGCGCCGTCGAAACCTGTTGGGCGCGTCGGATCAGATGACCCGGCATGCGGTAAAGCGTCTCCATGGCGCCGGCCTCCCCGAGTTTTGCTCTTGCTCCGCCATAATGTTCAGCATACTGTCAAATTAGCAAGAGGGAGGCAACAAATGAGCGCACACGCCACCGATACGCCCGCTCGCCGGGAATTCTACGACCGGATCAGCACCCAGAACCTGGCGCCGCTCTGGACCTCGATGGCCAATCTGATCACCCCGGAGCCGAAAAGCCCCTGCCAACCCGCCTCCTGGCGCTTCGCCGACATCCGCGCCGCCATGATCGAGGCCGGCGCCCTGATCACCGCCAAGGAGGCCGAGCGCCGGGTCCTGGTGCTGGAGAACCCCGGCTTGCGCGGCCAGTCCAAGATCACCACCGACCTCTATGCCGGCGTGCAGCTCGTCCTGCCCGGCGAAGTCGCCCCCGCGCACCGGCACTCGCAGACCGCGCTGCGCTTCGTGCTCGAGGGCGAGGGCGCCCACACCGTGGTCAACGGCGAGCGCACCATCATGCATGAGGGCGACTTCATCATCACTCCGCACATGGCCTGGCACGACCACGGCAACGAAAGCCCGAACCCGATCTTCTGGCTCGACGGCCTCGACATCCCGGTCGTCCAGTTCATGGACGCCTCGTTTGCCGAGCACACCGGCGAGGACGCCCAGCCCATCACTCGCAAGCCCGACGACAGCGCCGCCCGCTACGGCGCCAACCTGCTGCCAGTCGACAGCAAGCGCCGCGGCACCAGCTCGCCGATCTTCAACTACCCCTATGCCCGCACCCGCGAGGCGCTGGAGCGCATGAAGCTGCAGGAAGAGTGGGATCCCTGCCACGGCCTGAAAATGCGCTACATCAACCCGGAAACCGGCGGCCACGCCACCGCCACGATGGGCACCTTCATCCAGCTCCTGCCGCAGGCCTTCCAAACCCAGGCCTACCGCTCGACCGACGCGACCGTCTACGCCGCCGTCGAGGGCGCCGGCCGCACCCATATCGGCGAGCACTTCACCGTCGAATGGGGCCCGCGCGACGTGTTCGTGGTGCCGAGCTGGCACCGGGTCCGCCACGAGGCCGACGCTGACTCGGTGCTGTTCTCCTTCTCCGACCGTCCCATGCAAGAGGCGCTCGGCCTGTTCCGGGAGGACCGGGGAAATGCTTAGCCGGCTCGCACTCGCGCTTCTCCTCGTCTCCGCCCCCGCTTGGGCCGATATTCCCGGCAACGTCGTCAAGATCGGCGTGCTCAACGACATGACTGGCCCGTTCGCCGACCTCTCCGGCAAAGGCTCCGTCATCGCCGCGCAAATGGCCGCCGACGACTTCGCCAAGTCCGCCGGACCCGGCGCGCCGCGCGTCGAAATCCTCAGCGCCGACCATCAGAACAAGGCCGATGTAGGCGCCGCTATTGCCCGCCAATGGGTCGACCGCGACGGCGTCGACGCGATCGTCGACGTGCCCAACTCCGCCGTGGCGCTCGCCGTCAACCAGGTCATGCGCGAGAAGAACCGCACCTTCCTCGCCTCCTCGAGCGCCACCTCCGACCTCACCGGCAAGGCCTGCGCGCCCACGACGGTGCAATGGGTGTTCGACACCTGGTCGCTCGCCAACGGCACCGCCCGCGCCCTCGTCGCCCAGGGCGGCGACACCTGGTTCTTCATCACCGTCGACTACGCCTTCGGCCACGCCCTCACCCGCGACGCGACCGCGCTGGTCCGCGCTGCCGGCGGCAAGGTGATCGGCGAGGCCGACCATCCGCTCGACTCCGCCGACCTCTCCTCGCAGCTCCTCTCGGCGCAATCCTCCGGCGCCAAGGTCATCGCGCTCGCCAATGCCGGCGCCGACACCAGCAACGCGGTCAAGCAGGCCGCCGAGTTCGGCATCGGCCATGACGGCAAGCAGAAGCTGGCCGGCCTGCTGGTCTTCCTGACCGACGTGGACGCCATGGGCCTGCAGACCGCGCAAGGCCTGCTGCTGACCGAGGCCTTCTACTGGGATCTCAACGACAGCACCCGCGCCTGGAGCCGCCGCTTCGCCGAGCGCGCCGGTGGCCGCATGCCGACGATGAACCACGCCGGCGTCTATTCCTCCGTCCTCGCCTACCTCAAAGCGGTCCAAGCCGCCAACACGATCGAAGGCGCCGCGGTCGTGGCACAAATGGAAAAAGCCCCGATCGACGACGCCCTCTTCGGCCCAGTCACCATCCGCAAGGACGGCCGCGCCCTGCATCCGATGTATCTGTTCCAAGTCAAGCAGCCGTCGCAATCGAAAGCCCGCTGGGACTACTACAACACCATCGCCACCATCCCCGCCGACAAAGCCTTCCGCCCCATGGACGAAGGCGGCTGCCCCCTGATCAAGCCGTAGCGACGCTGCTACCCGGCACGCCTCAGGCGCGTTATGGTCACCCCATGCCCGAACCCGCCCCGCTCATCGAACCACCGAGACCGAAGCCGAGCGGCAACGCCGCATCGCCTGGGAGGCCGAAGGCATTGCCGAGGCCCGCGCCGACGTCGCTGCCGGCCGCCTGGTCGATTCCGCCAAGGTAAAGGCCTGGATCGACAGTATCGGCACGGAACAAGAGCTGCCGGTCCCCTACTCGCGCCCGTAAGTGGCGCGCGAGCTTCGCTACACCGACAAGGCCCTCAGTGATCTTGCCGCCGCAAGACGCTGGCTGACCCAACGGGGAGCGGGTCCTGCTTCACGACGGCGGCTGGCGGCACTCTGGACCGAGATCGAGCGGCTGCGCCAACATCCATGCCGCAACCCGGTCGGCCAGCATCCGAGCATCCGCGAGTTGCCGTGCGCTGGCGGGTATCGGGCGCTTTACGAAGTCGATCCTGACACCGGCTCCGACCAAACAGGCGGCGACGTACGAGTACCGCGGATCTACGGCCCGGGCCAGAACCGCCGCCACCTCTGACGCGAAAACGCTCGCAGCCAGCCTCGGCTCTAGTGACCTGGCCAGCCGCCGACCTATAAACACCGAAAGGAGAACGAACACACATGACGGAACGCCGCATCGGGATCATCATGCACGGGGTCACCGGCCGCATGGGCACCAACCAGCACCTGGTTCGCTCCATCGCCGCCATCCGCGCCGCCGGCGGCCTGCAGCTCCGCAACGGCGACCGCCTGATGCCTGACCCCATCCTCATCGGCCGCAACCGCGACAAGGTCGAAGCCCTCGCCAAACAACACGGCGTCGAACGCTTCGGCACCGACCTCGACGCAGCACTCGCCAACCGCGGAGACGAGCTCTTCTTCGACGCCGGCACCACGCAGATGCGCGCCGCCCTGCTCCGCCGCGCCATCGCCGCCGGCAAGCACATCTATTGCGAAAAACCCGTCGCCGATAACCTGGCCGACGCCCTGGATGTCGCCCGCCTGGCCAAACAGGCCGCCATCAAGAACGGCGTCGTGCAAGACAAGCTGTTCCTCCCGGGCCTGCTGAAACTTAAGCTGGCCATCGACAGCGGCTTCCTCGGCCGGCTGCTCTCGGTCCGCGGCGAATTCGGCTACTGGGTGTTCGAGGGCGACCTGCAGCCCACCCAGCGCCCCTCCTGGAACTACAAAAAGGCCGAGGGCGGCGGCGTCATCCTCGATATGCTCTGCCATTGGCGCTACGTGCTCGACAACCTGTTCGGCGAGACCAAATCCGTCGTCTGCCGCGGCGCCACCCACATCCCGACCCGGTGGGATGAGCAGGGCCAACCCTACGAGGCCGACGCCGACGACGCCGCCTACGCGATCTTCGAGCTCGAGGGCGGCGTCATCGCCCAGATCAACTCCTCCTGGACCACCCGCGTCCGCCGCGACGACCTCGTCACCTTCCACGTCGACGGCACCCACGGCAGCGCCGTCGCCGGCCTCATGCAGTGCCGCACCCAGAGCCGGGCCAACACGCCGCGCCCGGTCTGGAACCCGGACACGCCGCAAACCATCGACTTCTTCGACGGCTGGCAGGATGTGCCCGACGCCGAGCCCTATCCGAACGGCTTCCGCGCCGAATGGGAGCTGTTCCTGCGCCACCTCGCCGGCGAGACCGAGCACTTCCCCTGGGACCTCCTCGCCGGCGCCAAGGGCGTGCAGCTCGCCGAGGCCGGGCTGCAATCCTGGGCCGAGCGCCGCTGGATCGACCTCCCGAAACTCGAGCTCTAACCGTGTCCATCGGCCCACTCTCGCTCAACACCGTCACCGTCCGCGGCAAATGGGGCCTCGCCGACTGCATCGAGGGCTGCGCCCGGCACGGCATTCCCGGCATCGCGCCCTGGCGCGACGTGCTGCAAGCGATGGGCGTCGCACAAGCCGCCCGGCAAATCCGTGACGCCGGCCTCGCCGTGTCCGGCCTCTGCCGCGGCGGCATGTTCCCCGCCGCCGACCCGGCCGGCCGCCTAGCCGCCATCGAAGACAACCGCCGCGCCATCGACGAGGCCCACGCAATCGGCGCCGCCTGCCTGGTCATGGTCTGCGGCGGCCTGCCTTCGGGCTCGCGCGACCTGCCCGCCGCGCGCCAGACGGTCCGCGACGGCCTGCAAGCCATCCTGCCCCACGCCCGCGCCGCCGGCGTCACCCTCGCCCTCGAGCCGCTGCACCCGATGACCTGCGCCGACCGCAGCGTGCTCTCCACGCTCGGCCAGGCGCTCGACCTGTGCGACGCGCTCGGCGAAGGCGTCGGCGTCGCGGTCGACGTTTACCACATCTGGTGGGATCCCGACCTCGCCCGCCAAATGGCCCGCGCCCGAGGCCGGATCGCCGCCTTCCACGTCTGCGACTGGCTCGTCCCCACCACCGATCTGGTCTTCGACCGCGGCATGCCCGGCGACGGCGTCATCGACATCCAAGCCATCCGCACCATGGCCGAGCGCTCAGGCTACCGCGGCGCCGTCGAGTGCGAGCTGCTCTCCAACCGCTGGTGGTCCGAGGATCCCGACGACGTGCTCGCCACCATCAAGGCGCGGCACGCGACGGTTTGTTGAGGAAATTGGTCGGGGCGAGAGGATTCGAACCTCCGGCCTCCTGCTCCCAAAGCAGGCGTACTACCAGGCTGTACTACGCCCCGCCGGCCCGCACCCTAAGTTCGCCGCCCCCGCAAGGCAAGCCAAGACCCCCGTCATCTTCCGCCAAGGCGGAGGATCCACGCCTTCGCTTTGGGCGTAAACCGCTCAGCTAAGAAGCCACGTTCCCAAAAATCTTCGCCTCCACCTTATCCCCCGGCCGGATTCCCAGCCGCTTCGCCGTCCCCGCCGCCAGCTCCAAAGTCGCCCGCACCGGCCCTTTGCTGTCGATGATCGACAAGCTCTGCGGCACCGTATCCGCCTCGACTCGGTGCACCGTCCCGTCCGCATTGATGAACACCATGTCCAGCGGCGCAATCGTGTTGCGCATCCACATCGTACTGTCGATCGGCCGCCCCCAGTCGAACAGCATCCCCCCATCCGGCGCCACCGTCGGCCGGAACATCAGCCCAGTCTCCTGCTGCTGCTGCGTCAGCGCCATCTCGACGCTGAAATCATGCCGCACCCCGTCATGCGTGACGATGGTCAGCTTCTCCTTCGGCAGCTCCGGCTGCGCCGCATTCTGCGCATGGGCGGCAAGCGGCGCGAGCGCCAGCATGGTCAGCAGGGTCCGGCGGTTCATGCATCGAGCCTTTCGGTCATGGTCAGGTCAGCCACACGCTTGATCTCGTCCCGCACCGCCCCCTCGCGCGGCGCGTCCTGGATGGTCGTGAACCAGTGCGGCGGCGGGTTGCGCCCCGCGGCACGATTGTAAACCAAGGCGCGCAGCACCGTTTCGGCTTGCGGAGTGGTTCGGGGCGGGATCGGTATACGGTTGAGCGTCGCCCAAACCCCCGCCCAGCAGCGCCCGACCGTATAAGGATTATACCCCCCGCCCCCCGTCACCACCAGCCGCGGCGCCAGCTCGCGCACCGCGTCCACCACCGCAAAATGCGCATTGTTCGACAGCGAAAGCTTGGCCAGCGGATCCTCCTCGAGCGCGTCCGCCCCGCATTGCAGGAAAATCGCCTGCGGCCGCCGCTCGCCGATCAGCTTCAGCACCGCATGCTCCATCAGCCAGCGCATCTCGGTGTCGTTGAACCCGGCCGGCACCGGCAGATTGCGCGCCTCGCCCCCCGCCCGGTCGTCCGCCCGCCCAGTGAACGGCCACCGCGCCGCCTCATGAATGCTGATCGTCAGCACGCGGCTGTCGTCATGAAACGCATCCTGCACCCCATCGCCATGATGCGCGTCGATATCCAGATAGACGATGTTATCGAGCCCTGCGTCGAGCCAGGTCAGGATGCCGAGCACCGGGTCGTTCAGATAACAGAACCCGCTCGCCCGCGCCGGGCGCCCATGATGCGTGCCGCCACCGGGACAATGAACGACCCCGCCATCCAGCGTCATCCGGCACGCCATCATCACGCCGCCCGCCGAGGTCATCGGCCGCCGATAGATCTCCGGATACACCGGATTGCCCTCCGCCCCGATCCGGAACCGCTCCCTATCTTCGTCCGACACCGCCTGATCCGCCTCCGCCCGCCGTAGCGCGTCGACATACTCAGGCGCATGGAACCGCAGCACATCCCGCAACTCGGCCATGTCAGCCGTCAGGAACACCGCATCCGGCAGCCAGCCCATCGCCCGGCACAGATCGGTGCAAGTCGTCACCCGCGGCACCGCCAGCGGGTGCAGCTTCCCGTAGCTCGACCGCCGATAGATCTCGCTGCCGATATAGCGCGGCCGGGCCGTCAGCCGACGCCCTCGACAATCCGAAAATCCCGGTCCACCGCGCCGCCGAGCACCCGCAACGCCTCGCCATACTCCGCACTCTCCCGTGCCGCGATCGCCCGTTCGACGCTTGCGAACTCGACGAGCACCGTCCGGCCCGCGATTCCGCCATCATAGACCCGCACCGTCCCACCCCGCGCGATCGGGTGCCCGCCATTGGCCTCGATAGCCGGCCCGGCGAGCTCGGCATAAGCCGCAAGCGCCTTTTCATCATAGACGGCGCGATAACAACTGACCCAATAGCCTTTCGCCATGGCTTCCCCCTGGTTTAAGCCCGCTGCGGCATCCCCTGCGGCACGATGGTACTGACGATGCTCGCGTCAAGCGCCTCATACCCGGCATAATCGATCGTCGCGTACAGCTCCGACCGCGTCTGCATCCGGTCCACCAGGTTCTGCGTCCCGCCATCCCGCTTGATCGCCGCGTAAAGCTGCTCCTGCGCCTTGTTGGCGACCCGCAAGCTGCTCACCGGCCAAATCACCATCCCATAGCCCATCGCCTCGAACTCGGCAGCAGTGAAGAACGGTGTCCGCCCAAACTCGGTCATGTTGGCCAGCAGCTTGACCCCCGGCATCCGCCGCGCAAATTCGCGGAACATCTCCGCATCGTTCAGCGCCTCCGGAAAGATCGCGTCCGCACCGGCCTGCAGATAAAGCTCCGCCCGCGCCACCGCTCCATCCATCCCCTCGCTCGCCGCCGCATCGGTCCGCGCGATGATATGCAGGTGCCGCCGCGCCTTGCGCGCCGCCGCCACCTTCGCCGCCATGTCACGGGCGTCGGCCAGCTTCTTGTCGTTCAAATGACCGCACTTCTTCGGCAGCAGCTGGTCCTCGATATGCACCGCCGCCGCACCCGCATCCTCGAAGGCGCGGACCATGTTCATCACGTTCAGCGCCTCCCCATACCCGGTGTCGCCGTCCACCAGCACCGGCAGCGCGCTCGCCCGCGCGACCTGGCGGACAAAGAAGCACACCTCGTCCACCGTGATCATGCCCAGGTCCGGCAGCCCCATGCTGGCCGTCATCGCCGCCCCCGAGAGATACACCGCCGCGAACCCGGCCGACTTGGCCTGCAGCGCCGCCATTCCGTTATGCGCCCCAGGGATCTGCAAGATCCGATCCCGCTGCAACAGCTTGCGGAACCGCTCGCCCGCTGGTTCGGTCGGGGTATCGGCGGCAATCAGGTAAGACATTCGGGCTTTCCTCTATGTGCAACTGGCCTGTCGGCTCCGCTTTATCAAATGGGGCCGTCGGTTGCACCACGCCAGGCCGCCCTCTAAACGTGCACGCACCGAATGGAGTCCCCTGAATGGATATGACCGGCGAGCGGCGGATCCCCGCCCCGCAGCAGAAGGTTTGGACTGCGCTGAACGACACCGAGACGCTCAAGCGCTGTATCCCCGGTTGCGAAAGCCTGGAGCGGACCAGCGAGAATGAGATGAAGGCCACCGCCGCGGTCAAGATCGGCCCGATCGGCGCCCGCTTCACCGGCAAGGTGCAGCTCACCGACCTTAACCCGCCGACCTCCTACCGCATCAGCGGCGAGGGCCAGGGCGGCGTCGCCGGGTTCGCCAAGGGCGGCGCCGACGTGCACCTCGCCGAAGAAGGCGAGTTCACCCTGCTCAAATACGACGTCAAGGCGCAAGTCGGCGGCAAGATCGCCCAGCTCGGCGCCCGCCTGATCGACGCCACCGCCAAGCAGATGGCCGACGCCTTCTTCGACCGCTTCACCGCCGAGGTCGCCGCCCCGGCCCCGGTCGCCGCCGACGGCCTCGCCGGCGTGGCCGCCACCCTGACCGGCGACGCCGAAAGCGTCACCCGCCCCGCCAGCACCCCCGTGGCCCCCTCGCCGGCCGCAAAACTCAGCATCTGGAACATGATCCCGAAGGAGCCGTTCGGCTATCCGCGCGTCGCGGTCATTGGCACCCTCATTTGGCTCGTCATCTTCGTGCTGATCTTCAAGGGGTATGTGCTTGGCTGAGCCGGAACTGCCTTCCCCAAAACTACCCGCGAGCGTCGCCGCCACCGCCGATCTGCTCGCGCGCGGCGGCTATATCGCCGACCCGTCGCTCGCAACCACCGTGCACCTAGCGCTTGCCATGCGCCGCCCGCTCTTCCTTGAGGGCGAGCCCGGCACTGGCAAGACCGAGATCGCCAAGGTGCTGGCCGCCGGTCTCGGCCGGCGGCTGGTCCGGCTGCAATGCTATGACGGCATGGACCTCTCGGCCGCGGCGTACGAATGGGACTACGCCAAGCAGCTCATGACCATCCGCCTCGCCGAGGCCACCGGCGACCGCAACCTCGAACGCCTGCAGGAGGACATTTTCTCCCGCCAATACCTGCAAGCACGGCCGCTGCTCTCCGCCATCGACCCCGACCTCCCGCCCGCCGTCCTCCTGATCGACGAGCTCGACCGCGCCGACGAGCCGTTCGAGGCCTTCCTGCTCGAACTCCTCGCCGACTACCAGATCACCGTCCCCGAATACGGCACCGTGAAGGCCAAAAGTCCGCCCGTGGTGGTCCTGACCAGCAATCGCACCCGCGAGGTGCACGACGCGATCCGCCGCCGCTGCCTCTACCAATGGGTCGACTACCCGACCGCCGCGCGCGAGCGCGCCATCCTCGCCGCCAAAGGCCCCGGCCTGCCCGCGCGCCTCTCCGCCGAAATCGTCGCCTTCGTCCAGCGCCTGCGCTCGATGGACCTCTTCAAGCTCCCCGGCGTCGCCGAGACCATCGACTGGGCCGGCGCCCTGCAACACCTCGACCAGCACGAGCTCGACCCGGCCGCCGTCGACCAAACCCTCGGCGTCCTCCTAAAATACCAGGACGACATCGCCCGCGTCCGCGGCGCCGAAGCCGCCCGGCTCCTCGACGAGGCAAAGGCCGCCGCGTGATCCCTCCCCACCCCCGCCAAAAGCCCTCTCCCGCCGGAAGAGGGTTGGGTGAGGGTCTTCCCGCGAACCCTCACCCCCCCGGCGCCCTAGCCGCCAACGTCATGCACTTCGCCCGCATGCTCCGCCGCGCCGGCCTGCCCGTGGGCCTGCAAGCCACGATCGGCGCCGCCCAGGCACTGACCCTCATCGACATCGGCGAGCGCGAGCAGGCCCGCGCCGCGCTCCGCGCCGTCATGATCCGCCGCCACGAACACCAAGACATCTTCGACCAGGCCTTCGCCCTGTTCTGGCGTGACCCGGCCGCCGCCCAGCAAGCGGCCGCCCTCGCCCTGCTCAGCAACAAGGTCCAGCAGAACCAAAAACCCGCCCCCGGCGCCCGCCGGGTCGCCGAAGCCATGGCCACTCCCCGCCAAGCCCGTCCTCGCGACGAGGACCAGCTCCCCGAATTCGACGCCGTCATGACGGTCAGCGAGCGCGAGCAGCTGCAGACCATGGATTTCGAGCAGATGAGCGCCGAGCAGATCGCCAACGCCAAGGCCGAAATCCGCCGCCTGCGTCTCCCGCTCGACCTACGCCGCACCCGCCGCCTGCGCCCCGATCAGCGCGGCCCCCGCATCGACCTCGGCGCCACGCTGCGCCGCAGCCTGCGCCGCGGCGGCGAGATCACCACCCTCGCCCGCGCCCGCCGCGTCGTCCGCCCGCCGCCCCTCGTCGTGCTCTGCGACATCTCCGGCTCCATGGCCCGCTACGCCCAGCTCCTGCTGCATTTCCTGCACGCCGTCGCCAATGACCGCGACCGCGTCAGCGTCTTCCTGTTCGGCACCCGCCTCTCCAACATCACCCGCCAGCTCAAACACCGCGACGCCGAAGTCGCCTTCCAAATGATCGCCCACGCCGTGCCCGATTGGTCCGGCGGAACCCGCATCGGCGAGGCGCTGGCCGAATTCAACCGCCACTGGGCCAAGCGCGTCCTCGCTCAGGGCGCCGTCGTCCTGCTGGTCACCGACGGGCTCGACCGTGACGGCGCCGCAGGGCTGGCCGAGAATATGGATAGGCTGCACCGCTCCTGCCGCAGGCTGATTTGGCTGAACCCCTTGTTGCGCTGGGAGGGGTTCCAGCCCAAATCACAGGGCATCAGGGCCATGCTGCCTTACGTGGACGAGTTCCGCACCGTCCACAGCCTCGACAGCCTGCGCAGCCTGATCGATCTGCTGTCCCGCCCAGCGCCCGCGCGCGGCGGCGACCCATGGAGGACCACATGAGCGAGGCTGAAGACGTGCTGGGCACTGCCGCCACTTGGCTGGCGGCCGGCGAGAAGGTGGCGATCGCCACCGTCACCGAAACCTGGGGCAGCTCGCCGCGCCCCGCCGGCAGCCAGATGGCCGTCACTGCATCCGGCCGCATGGCCGGCTCGGTCAGCGGCGGCTGCATAGAGGGCGCGGTCGCCGATGTCGCCAAGCAGACGATGCAGACCGGCATCCCGCAACTGCTCGATTTCGGCGTGACCGACGAGCGCGCCTGGGAGGTCGGCCTGGCCTGCGGCGGCAAGCTGAAAGTCTTCGTGGAACGGCTGGGATGACCCCAGACCTTCTGACCCGGCTTGAACAGGCCCGAGCCGGCAAGCGCCCCGTCGTGCTCGCCACGCGCCTGCCCGGCGGCGAGCAGCGCCTCCTCCCAGACGACGACGCCCCACCCGAGATCGCCCAAGCCGCCGCCAAGGCGCTCAAAGACGACCGCAGCGCTACCGTCGAAGCCTCCGGCGAAACCTGGTTCCTGCATGCCTACAACCCCCCGCTCCGCCTCGTCGTGGTCGGCGCCGTGCACATCGCCCAGGCCCTGGTCCCGATGGCCGCTCGCCTCGGCTACGGCGTGACTGTCGTCGACCCTCGCCGCGCCTTCGCCTCCACCGAGCGCTTCCCCGGAGTGGAAGTCAGCACCGACTGGCCCGACGAAGCCATCGACGCGCTGCACCCCGACAGCCGCACTGCCGTCGTCACCCTCACCCACGACCCCAAGCTCGACGACCCGGCGCTCGACCGCGCCCTGAAATCCCAATCTTTCTACATCGGCGCCCTCGGCTCGCGCCGCACCCACGCCCGCCGTCTCGACCGCCTGCGCGAGCTCGGCCACACCAACCAGGAGATGTCGCGCATCCACGGCCCCATCGGCCTCAACATCGGCGCCGTCACCGCGCCGGAAATCGCCCTCTCCGTCCTCGCCCAGCTCGTCGCCGTCAGGCGCGGACCATGATTCTTCGTCAGGCGCGGACCATGATTCTTCGTCAGGCGCGGACCATGATTTTGGTCCGGCGCGGGCCATGATCTTCGGCCACACCGCGCTCGAAGACGCCGAAGGCGCGGTGCTGGCGCACACCCAGCGCCTCCCCGGCCGCGTGCTGAAGAAAGGCGCCGTCCTCGACGCCGACGCCATCGCCGCGCTCCGTTCATCCGGCAAGGCCAGCGTCATCGCCGCCCGCCTCGAACCCGGCGACGTCTCCGAGGACGAAGCCGCCCGTCGCCTGGCCGAAGCCTTGGTCTCCCCCGGCCTGGTCCGCAGCGGCGCCGGCACCGGAAGGGTGAACCTCGCCGCCGAAACGCCAGGCCTG
Source organism: Acetobacteraceae bacterium (assembly GCA_965276815.1). Classification (GTDB taxonomy): domain Bacteria; phylum Pseudomonadota; class Alphaproteobacteria; order Acetobacterales; family Acetobacteraceae; genus JAVVHH01. The sequence goes on from CBDIBE010000011.1 coordinate 642,099, forward strand.
CTCCGCGTCGAAGCCTCAATCGTCGACGCCATCAACGCCGTCGACGAATCGCTCACCGTCGGCACGCTGCCCGACTACGCCCCGGTCGCCGCGCGCGAGATGATCGCCACCATCAAGGTGATCCCGTTTGCCGTGCCCGGCGCCGTGCTCGCCCAGGCCGAAGCCGCGATCACCCAACCCGCGCTGCGCCTGCACCCGTTCCGCGCGCTCACGGTCGGCCTGGTGATGACCACCCTGCCCGGCCTCAAGCCCAGCATCCTCGCCGGCACCGCCGAAGCCACCGCCGCCCGCGTCACCGGGCTGACCGGCGCCATGCTGCCCCCGCTCGAATGCGCCCACGAAGCCGGCCCGATCGCCGAAGCGTTGTGCAAGCTGATGGCGCAAGGCGCCGACATCCTGCTCGTCGCCGGCGCCAGCGCCGTCGTCGACCGCCGCGATGTCGGCCCGGCCGGCATCGTCCAAGCCGGCGGCGAGATCCTGCATTTCGGCATGCCGGTCGATCCCGGCAACCTGATCTGCCTCGGCCGCATCGGCGCCCGCCCCGCCCTCGTCCTGCCCGGCTGCGCCCGCAGCCCGAAGCTCAACGGCATCGACTGGGTCCTCGCCCGCCTCTTCGCCGGCGTGCCCGTCGACGGCCCGGCCATCGCCCGCATGGGCGTCGGCGGCCTACTGAAAGACGTCGCCGCCCGCCCGCTCCCCCGCGCCAAGGCCACCGAGCCCGCCCGCCCCGGCAACCGCGCCGCCATCGCCGGCATCGTCCTCGCCGCCGGCCAATCCAGCCGCATGGCGCCGCACAACAAGCTTCTGGTGCCTGACCGCGCGGGCAAGCCGATGGTCGCCCGCGTCGTCGACAACCTCCTCTCCAGCGCCGCCCGCCCGGTCCTCGTCGTCGTCGGCCACCGCGGCGACGAGGTGACACAGGCGCTTGGCGGCCGGCCGGTGCAGATCGTGACCGCTCCCGACTACGCCGCCGGGCTCTCGGCGAGCCTCAAGGCCGGGATAGCAGCGGTCCCGGCCGAAGCGACGGGCGTAGTCGTGTGCCTCGGCGACATGCCGCTGGTGACCGGACGCATGATCGACCGGCTAATCGAGAGCTACGACGCCGACGAGGGCCGGCTCATCGTCGCGCCCACCGGTCACGGCAAGCTCGGCAACCCCGTCCTTTGGGACCGCCGGTTTTTTGCCGACATCATGGGCCTCTCCGGCGATATGGGCGCGCGCAAGCTGCTCGAACGGCACGCGGAGAGCGTGGTCATGGTCGAGTCGGGCGACCCGGTGTTGCGGGATTTCGACACCGTCGAGTCGTTGGCGGAATTGCCAGAGCATATGCGTCCGATCATGGAGCCCTTGTAAAGGCTTGCGGCCCGTTTCTGGATGGTTAGTATAACGTGCCGTGAATGACCGCTCCGGGTGGGTAACGGACAGTCCGGTTTCAGGAAGCCGCGGCGGAATACCGGACATTGCCCGAGCCAACGCATCTTAGCCCGCTCCGGACAGGTGACTGGCGCTGGGTCGTGATTGGGCGAGTTGGCGGACTTGGAAGCGTTCTGTCCTGAACCAAATCTCAACTTCCGCAAAGGCATCCCTCCGCTTGCTGGCCAATTGAGGAATGTTGCAATTGCACGCAGATCTACTCGACCGTCTGCTGATCACCCTAGCTGTTCGCCTGCATGCATTCTCGGTTTGCCGAATCCAGCGCGGCTGGCGCCTTGCATTCAGCCCGTTCGAGGCGATCACCATCCATTACGTGCTCCGCGGTTCCGGAAGCCTGCGGGTGGGCGAAGGGCCTTGGGTTCCGTTTGCGCAACACAGCATCATCGTCGTCCCGACGCGCCAGTCGCATGCCATGGGGGAGCCGATCGACGGTGCCGGCGAGGCGCAGGCGGCCGACCGATGCGGATTGCATGGCGATGGTCTGATCGCGTTCTGCGCCGGCGATGGCACGCCGGACACGCTTTTGGTGTGCGGCCAGATCTCAGCCTCCTACAATGGCGCGCTCGGCCTGTTCGAGTTGTTCCAGGCCCCCATAATCGGCACGTTCCCGACTGACAACATCCTGCAGCGCTCGTTCGAGTTGATGTTGGTGGAGGTGGCGCAGCCGGGCCTCGGGACACAGGCGATGACCGAGGTGCTGATGAAGCAGTGCCTGATCATCCTATTGCGCCAGCATCTGCTCGGGGGCGCAGCAGGCGCATCGCCTATGCTCATGGCATTGCGCGAGCCGCGGCTTGCGCGTGCGGTGCTGGCAGTCCTCGAGCAGCCCGGGGCGCTCTACACGGTCGAGAGCCTCGCCTCGCTGGCCGGGATGAGCCGGGCTTCGTTCGCGGACCGCTTCTCCCTGATCTTCGACCAGGCCCCGATGGACTTCGTCCAGCGCGTCCGCCTGCGGATCGCCGCCCGGCTGCTGACAAGCACCGACCTGCCGGTCAAGGTGATCGCGGGCAGCGTTGGCTATGCCAGCCGCAGTTCGTTCAGCCGAGCCTTCGAGGCGATCTATGGTGCGGCGCCGACCGATTTTCGCAGGTCGGGCGGCCAGAATGAGGCGGAGCCGGAAAGGGTGGGGCTGCGCAGGGATCGGGCGAGTTCAGGTCTGCCGGTGTCCTGACGTCCAGGGCAGGTGTCCCGTGATCCGAGGTGAAGCCAAGCCTGGAACCGTTGGCAGCCGTCTCCTGTTTTGATCGCCACGGCCCGCTGAAGGGGCATGATCTCAACAGGAGGCGATTTTGATCACTGACCGTCGATCCATTATGGCCGGGCTCGCCCTGGTTGCCGCGAGCACCAAGCTGGCCATGGCGCAAACCACACCTCCGGCGCCCGATCGGAGCGCCGCGCCGATGAACTTTGCCGGGATAAAGACCGCACCGCAATTCTACATGGACGTGCTTGGCCCGGCTGAGGTGTCGCTTTCCACCTCGCTCGTCGCCGTCGAGAAGGCCACGCAGAAGAATGCGCACGAGTTCGCCGGGTTCGAGCTGGGCGAGGCGATCACCGTCAATATGGTGCTGAAGGACATCGGCGCCGCGGCACCGGCCATGACCGCCGATGGTGCCGCCACGATCAAGAAGATGAAGACGTCGACCGGTGCGGCATTCGACCGCGCCTACATCGCGTTTCAACTGGAGAACCACGAATTCTTGCGCGACCTCGCTGACGCCTACCTGCACAACTCGGCCGGGGCCACCGACCCGCTGGAGAAGCAGGGCCGTCACTTGGCCATGCTGATGCTGGCGGTATTCAAGGAGCACGTGGCGATCTGCAAGCGGATCAACGGCGAGCTTACAGCCTAATCTGCTTTTTCCGCGTCCATTTCTCTCGATGTGAGACACATGATGAATCATACCCTTCGAACGTCGGCTCTATCCGCCCGTCTGCTGGCGGGCGTCGTCGTCCTCGCGGCCCCTGCCGCTTGGGCGCAGCAAGCGCCGACGCCCGCCGATGCGCCAGTATTGGAGCCTGGTTACTCCGCCGTGGCGACCGTGGCCGAGACCCCCGACAGCGGCACGATGAAGCGCGCCGACAAAGACATGCTCGCCGTGCTGAAGAAGCTGGGCGACCTCGGCGCCAAGCCGATCGAGTCGCGCTCGGTTGCCGAGGCGCGCGCGCAGCCAACGCCGGCCGACGCGGTAAAAGCCGTGCTGAAAGATCGCGGCAAGGACCCGATGGCACTCATGGCCGCCATGAAGGTGTCCAAGAAGGACGTCGCCTATCCGACAGCCGGCGGAACCCAGCCCATCCGCCTGTATACGCCGGAAGGTGCCGGCGCTGGGCCGCTGCCGGTCATCGTATTCTACCACGGTGGCGGCTGGGTGATCGCCGACATCGACACCTACGAGGCCTCCGCCATGGCGCTGGCCAAGAAGTCGAACGCGATCGTGGCCAGTGTCGAGTATCGCCGCGCGCCGGAAAACAAGTTTCCCGCCGCCCACCAGGACTCATTTGCGGCCTATCAGTGGGTGTTGGCCAATGCCGGGCAGTTCGGCGGCGACCCCGCCCGCGTTGCGGTTGCCGGTGAGAGTGCCGGCGGCAATCTGGCTGTTAACGTCGCGATTATGGCTCGCGACCAGAAGGTGCAACAACCGGTCCATATGCTGATCGTCTATCCGGTGGCCGGCACGGATATGTCCACGCCGTCCTACATCGCCAACCAGAACGCCATGCCGTTGTCGAAGGGCGCGATGGGCTGGTTCTTCGACAAGGTCCTGGCAACGCCGGATGACGCCAAAAGTCCGATGCTAAACCTGACCACGATGGCGGATCTGAAGGGCCTGCCCTCGGCAACGGTGATCACGGACTCGATCGATCCTCTGATGTCGGAAGGCAAGATGCTGGCTGACAAGCTCAAGGCTGCGGGCGTGACGACGACCTACCGGAACTACGAGGGCGTCACGCACGAGTTTTTTGGTATGGGTTTGGTAGTGCCCGAAGCTGAAGCCGCGGAAGACTTGGCCGCTCATGACCTGCAGGCTGCTTTCGCCCAAACCAGGCCTAACAAGTAGCCGCGGGCAGCAGGGGCGTCATGCTCCTGCTGCCGACCCTGGATCAGCGCGTTGGTCTCGCGGGGTGAACCCGACGCGGTGACGATCTCGATCCGGCACTGTTGAACAGCATTCCGCTCCATGCGGAATCCGACGCCGCCCGTTATAAGAGCAGGCCCGGTATCGAGACTCTGAGAGACTCTCTCAAGTGGCCGAGATGCGGTGCGTAGCTGCCGACAGATCGTCGTCCCGAATGTCTGCTTCCGAGGCGTGCTGATCGGGCGGAGACCGTCCGGGGTGCGGTCGGTAGCGGCCGCCTGTTGAAGTCAGTGGGAAAGCTCGTCCGAAGCCGAAGTAAAGTAGGAACTATAGGTTCCCCTGCTTCTCCGGCGGCGGCTCGTCGTCCGGCCCGTAATACAGCGTCGCACAAGATGCTGCGGCCACCCCACCCACAATCTCCATCTGGTCATGGTACGCGTCGACAATGAAATTCATCGTGTCGAGGTGGCGGTCCTCGAAATACATGCGATGCACGTCTTCGCGGCCGGCACCGTACACGATCCGGCCGATATGCGACCAGATGCTCGCCATCGTGCACATGCCGCAAGGCTGCAACGTCGTGTAGAGCGTCGCGCCACGTAGTTCTTCGCGCTGCAAGCTAACGGCGGCGCGGCGGATCGCGACCATCTCGGCATGCGCAGTGGGATCGTGCTGAATCCCGACCTCGTTGTGCGACTCGGCGACGATTTCACCGTCCAACACGATCACGCAGCCGATCGGCGAGCCGCCCGGCTTCCGTCCGCCCTCGTTTGCGCGCTGGATCGCCCGCTTCATGAAGGCGAGGTCCATTCCGGTCGCGGCGCTGGAAGGCGCCGCGCCAGGGGTCGCTTCCTTCGACTCGTCCAAGCCGGCGGCTTAGGCCGACTTGGCCATGATCTCGTCGGCGATGTTGCGTGGCACCGGGTCGTAGTGATGGAACTGCATCGTGAAGCTCGCCCGGCCCTTGGTCATGCCGCGGAGCTGCGAGATATACCCGAACATCTCCTTCAGCGGCACATGCGCCCGCACCATCACCGTGCTGCCGCTGCTGTCCTGGCTCTGGATCGTCCCGCGCCGCCGGTTCAGGTCGCCCACCACGTCGCCGACATGGTCCTGCGGCGTCGTCACCTCGACGTCCATGATCGGCTCGAGGATGATCGGCGAGGCCTTCTTCATGCCGTCCCGGAAGCAGGCCTTGGCGGCGATCTCGAAGGCCAGCGCCGACGAGTCGACGTCGTGGTACTTGCCGTCCACCAAGGTGTACTTGAAATCCACCGTCGGGAACCCGGCCAGCACCCCCGTCTCCGCCTGGTTGCGGATCCCCTTCTCGACCGCCGGGATATACTCCCTCGGCACCGTCCCGCCGACCACCTTGTTCTCGAACACGATTCCGCCGTTCCGCTCCAGCGGCTCGAACACCACCTTCACCTCGGCGTACTGGCCGGAACCGCCCGTCTGCTTCTTATGCGTGTAGATCTCCGTATGCGGACGGCTGATCGTCTCGCGATAGGCCACCTGCGGCGCGCCGATATTGGCGTCCACGCCATATTCGCGCCGCAGCCGGTCGATGATGATCTCCAGATGCAGCTCGCCCATCCCAGACAGGATGGTCTGGCCGCTCTCCTGGTCGGTCTTGAGCCGCAGGCTCGGGTCCTCGCCGGCCAGCTTCTGCAAGCCGAGCGTCATTTTCTCGACGCCGTCCTTGGTCTTCGGCTCGACTGAGATGTCGATCACCGGCACCGGGAACGCCATGCGCTCCAGCACCACCGGGTCGTCGGCCGCCGCCAGCGTGTCGCCCGTCGCCGTATCCTTCAGGCCCACAAACGCCGCGATGTCCCCCGCATGCACTTCCTTGATCTCGGCGCGCTTGTCGGCGTGCATCTGGAACATCCGGCCGATGCGCTCGCGATGGTCCTTGGTGGTGTTCAGCACCGTGTCGCCACTCTTCAGCGTGCCGGCGTAGACGCGCACGAAGGTCAGCGTGCCATACTTGTCGTTGATGATCTTGAACGCCAGCCCGGCGAACGGCGCCGTGGCATTGGCCGGGATGATCCGCCGCTCCTCGGTGTCATCCTCGCCTTCCTCGGCAGCCACCTTGATGCCCGGCACGTCCACCGGGCTTGGTAGGTAGTCGAGCACCCCGTCGAGCAGCGGCTGCACGCCCTTGTTCTTGAACGCCGTGCCGCACAGTACCGGACGGAACACGCCGCTGATCGTGCCCGCCTTGATCGCGCGCTTCAGCGTCTCGACCGCCACGTCGCCCTTCTCGAAATATTCCTCCATCCCCTCGTCATCGACCGAAAGCGCAGTGTCCAGCAGCGTCTGCCGGTACTCCTTCGCCTTCTCCAGCATATCGGCCGGGATCTCCTCGTCGTGGAACTTCGCGCCCAGCTCGCCGCCTTCCCAAACCACCGCCTTCATCTCGACCAGGTCGACGATGCCGATGAACTGGTCCTCGATCCCGATCGGGAGCTGCAGCGGCAGCGCCACGATATCGAGCTTCTCCTTCAGCGTGTCGCAGGCGCGATAGAAATCGGCGCCGGTCCGGTCCAGCTTATTGATGAAGATGATCCGCGGCACGTTATACCGGTCCGCGAGACGCCAATTGGTCTCCGACTGCGGCTGCACGCCGGCCACGCCCTCGATGATGAACACCGCGCCGTCCAACACGCGCAAGGACCGGTTCACCTCGATGTTGAAATCGATGTGGCCGGGCGTGTCGATGATGTTGATCCGGTAACCCTTCCACTCACAGGTCACCGCCGCCGACGTGATGGTGATCCCGCGCTCGCGCTCCTGCTCCATGTAGTCGGTCGTGGTGTTGCCGTCGTGCACCTCGCCGATCCGGTGCGACACGCCCGTGTAGTACAAGATCCGCTCCGTCGTCGTCGTCTTCCCGGCATCGATATGCGCGGTGATCCCGATATTGCGGATCTTGGCGAGCGGGTTGATGTCGGACACGGGTGAACCTCCATACGACGGCGGGCGCAACGGGACATCCACCCCGCGCGCCCGGCCATGCCATCCGTCCTGCCCGAACCCAGGCAAGACACTCTCTGTTAAGACTTATCTGCGTCCGGGACCGCGAAATTGCAACCCGGAATGCTGCATCACAGCCCTCATCACTTCTCCCTCTCCCTCCGGGAGCGGGCTTGGGAGCGGCCCGGGGTGAGGGCGCCCGTCAAACCCGCCGCCACCCGTCCGGGTGTTCTTCCGCCTGCCCCTCCGCCTTAAGCTTCTGCAGATGCGCCGTCACGCTCCGCTCCGCCGCCCGCCGTAGCGCCGGGCTGACATCCGGATAAAGCCGCTCGGCCAAATCCCGCACCGACCGCGCCGACCCATCCAGCGCGTCGCGAACCGACGCCTCCCGCGCCCGCCGATGCTCCAGCAACGCCTGCACAAAGACCAGCGGCTCAGCCAGCGCAGGCCCATGCCCCGGCAAATACACCGCGGCCGGCCGCGCCAGCAGCACCTGCAGACTGGCAAAATAATCCGTCATATTGCCGCCCGGCGGCCCAACCACCGACGTCGACCACCCCATCACATGGTCGCCGCTGAACACCACGCCCTCCGGCCCGGCAAACGCGACGTGATCGGCCGCATGACCCGGCGTGAACACGGCCTGCCATCCCTCGGCCCGCTCCCCATCCTGCAGCTTGACATCCGGCACCAGCGCCGGGTCCGCCGGCACGTGCCAAGCATAGAGCGGGGCGCCGGTCGCCGCCCGCATCGCCGCCGCCGCACCGACATGGTCGTGATGCGTATGGGTCAGCAGGATCGCCCGCACCGGCCCTCCCGCCGCCGCCAGCACGGCAGCGACATGCGATGCATCGTCCGGCCCCGGATCGAGCACCGCAACCCCGCCCGCCATGTCGATAAGGTAAGTATTGGTCCCCCAATAGGTCATCGGCCCCGGATTGGGCGCCACCACCCGGCGTATCCCCGGCCGGACCGCAAGTGCGACCCCGCGCGCCGGCTCTGCCTCGGTCAGGAACTGCATCAGCCGGCCAACGTCGCCGTCGCTTGCATGCACACGGCGCCGGACGGGTCCAAGCTGCGCAAGCTCACCCCGTCCTTGGTCTCCCGCGCCTCCAGCGTCAACTTCGCGCCATGGAACGCCGGCCGCTGCCCGCGGAAACTGAACTGCCTCACCTCCCGCCCCGCCAGCAGCCCGGCCAGCCAAGTCGCCTGCAACGGCCCATGCACGATCAGCCCCGGATACCCCTCCACCTCGCGCACGTAATCCATGTCATAGTGGATCCGATGACCGTTCCCGGTCAGCGCCGAGTAGCGGAACAGCAGCACCGGGTCGGGCAGCACCTCGCGCACGATCCCCTCCCCCGCCGCCACCCGATCCGTCACCGCGGCGCCCGCCTTCACCGCCGCCCCCTCGGTCCCGCGATACACGATGTCCTGCTCCTCCTCGATCGCCGCGCCGCGCTCGCCCTCGATCACGTGCCGCACGGTCACGAACACCAGCCGTCCGCTGCCACCCTGCTTCTCCGTCACCGCCAGGATCGTGCTCGTCCGGCTGACCGCCTCGCCCGGCCGCAACGCGCCGCGGAACGTGACCCGGCCGCCCGCCCACATCCGCCGCGGCAAATCATGCACCGGCGGCAAGAACCCGCCGCGCCGCGAATGCCCGTCTGGGCCGAGCTGGTCCGGCGGCACCCAGTCCTGGAACAGCATCCAATGCCAAAGCGGCGGCAGCGTCTCCGGTACCGACACGCCGAGCGTCGCCGCCATCCCCTGGATCAGCCGCGGCCAGACCTCGTCGCCGCGCGTCTCCGACTTGCCGATATACTCGTCGTAGCTCATCGGCCTAGCTAACGACCCTGGCGGCCGCGGCGTCAATCCGGCGGGTTGTCGTCCTCCTTCGGCGCCGCCGGCCGCGGCCGCGGGCGCGGTGGCGGCGCGCCAAGCAGCAGATGCAGATCCACCGCGTCGCCCATCGCCAAATGCCCCGCCCGGTTCGGATGCAGCTGGTCGCCGGGTCCGCCATCCGTGCTGTCCGGCACGAACTCGGCCCGCAGCGCCCCGGTCTTCGGGTCCAGCGTCGCCTGGTCGAAGTCGATCACCCCGTCAAACAGCCCGGCATTGCTGCGGATCGCCGCGTTCAGCGCGCGCCGCTTCTCCTCGATGTCCGGAGTCGAAAACGCCTCGAGCGTGGTGCCGGCGCTGCTGGGCAACGTCGCGCCGATCACCTTGGCCTTGGGCAGCTTCTGCCGGATCCGCTTCACCCCGACCGCCAGCGCGGCGCGTACCTGCTCGGCGGTGGCCGCAGAATCAGTCCCGAAATCGTCGAGACCTTCGAACCAGATCACATGCGTGACCCCCGACAGGCTGAGCACGTCGCGATCAAGCCGATCGAGCGCGGAGGGGCCACCAGGCACGGGCTTGGTCGCCGTATACTCCGCCGGCCGCGTCACCTGATTGCCGGCAATCCCCGCATCGACCACCGCCGCATGGATCCCCGCCGCCTGCAATCGGCGGATCAGCACATCGGTCCAGCTATCGTCGCCGTTCAGCGTCGAATTCGTGCCATCGGTGATGCCGCTGCCCAGGCAAATGATCGACCCAATCTCCGGCGCCGCCTGCACATCCAGCGCATCGACGAAGAACCAGCTCGTCATGCTGTTGGCGAACGCGCCTTCATCCTCGAAGTCGCCCAGCGCGCCGGCGTCCGGCATCGTCACGTAGCTGGTCTGCATCGCCTGCGCGTGCCAGGTCATCGGCCCGCTCTCGCCCGCAATATGGAAACTGACCGCGAGCTTGCGCCCGATCAGCTCCGGCGCGTTCGGATTGCCGGCCCATGGCAGCGTCACCGCGTCCGACCAGACCTCATTGCCCGGCTGCACCGTGATGATCTTCTTGCCCGCGAAGCTGACCGGCCGGTTGCTGCCCGGCATCACCGCCGCGCCGCTGCTCTGCAACCCGGCGAACACGTCGTCGAAAGTGACCGGCTTCGTACCGAATACGTTGCTGAACCGTAGCCGCACCCGATTGCTCCACAACGACGGCTTGATAATCAGCCGGAACGTCTGGTCCTGCGCCCCCGTCTCCTGCGCCGGGAACGCAAAATGCAGGTCCGGCTGCACCGACGGATTGCCCACCGGGTACGGACCCTGCTCCGACGCGGCCCAGGCGGTCACCCAGTGCTGCGCCCTCGCCGGCCCTGCCGCGCCGAGCGCGGCCAGGACGGCCAACACATAAAGGCGAATAGGCCGGCCTCCGCTCAGGCGAATCGCGTCTCGCCCTCGGTGGGGCGCGGGTGCAGCGGCGGCAGCGCGGCAAAGCCGGTCACCTCGACCCGCCATTTCGGGTCGGCAAGCTTGGCCTGCACCGTCGCCCGCGCCGGCTTGGCGCGCGGATCGAGCCAGGCGTCCCAGGCCCGGTTCATGCCGGCGAAATCCGCCATGTCGGCGATGAAAATCTGCACGCTGAGCAAATACTCCTTGCTGGTCCCCGCCTCGTTGAGCAGCGCATCGATCTGCCGGAGGATATCGGCCATCTGCCCCTCCGCGTCCGCGCTCGGATCGTTGGCGACCTGTCCGGCCAAATAAACCGTCCCGGCATGGACGACGGCGCCCGACAGGCGCGATTCCTCGGCAATGCGTCGGATCATGGTGCAAGCTCCATCAAAAGTTCGGCAACCGCTGCGGGAGCGGTGACCATGGCGTCGTGTCCGGTGGCAAGTTCCCGCCAGCCCCAGCCGGGCCGGCTTCGTGCGTAGTCGTGATGCTGCGCGAGGGGCGCATAGATCGGCGAGGTGCAGACGATGTAAGTCGCGGGCACTCCGTTGCCCGGTGGCTTCGAGAGCGTCAACGAGCTCTCCATCGTGCCGGCCGGGTGCGGGGTGAGCCGGCGGCGCACCCAGTCCGCATCGGGGCCGGGCGGCACGCCAAAAATGCCGGGATCAGGCGGCGGGATCGACACCCCGCCGGAATCCGCCGCAAGCCGCCGCCGCGCCGCGGCCAGATCGGGCGGCGCGAGATCAAGCAAGCTGACGCCGCTACGGGGGACGACCCCGTCGAGATAGATCAGGCTGCGGATCCGCTCGGGGACGCGCTCGGCGGCTCCAGTGATGGCGTTCCCCCCGAAACTGTGGCCAACGAGCACCGCCTCCTCCAGCTCCTCCGTCTCCAGCACGGCCACCAGGTCCTCGACGAAATCCTCCAGCGTGATGCCGGCGCGCAGCAGATGCGCCCGGTCGCCGAGCCCAGTCTGCGTCGGCGTGAACACCGCGTGCCCCCGCGCCCGCAGCAGCGGCGACACCCGCGCCCAGCACCAGCCGCCATGAAACGCGCCGTGCAGCAGGACGAAGGTGCTCACTGCGGATAAAACTCCTCGTCCATCAACTGCTCGATCGACCACGCCGGCGGAAAAGCCTGCGCCGCAAGCCCACTCTCCATCGCCGCACCCTAACCCGCCATCCTCCCAACTGGAACAGCCCCACATTTCGATGCGCCCGCTTTCCACTCCGTCTCCCCCGAGGCCACCGCCCCGCCACGCAGACTTGCGGCCACCCGCAGCTTCCGCCTCGGTCCCCACGTGCTACACGCCGCCCCTATGCGCCCCGACCCCGACGCCGACCTCCGCCGCGCTCTGGCCCGATACAAGGCGTTCGCAACCGGGCTCCTCGTCCTCATGGCCGCGCTCGTCGGCTTCACCTACGCCTTGCCGCCCGGCTTCTGGGCCGCCCTGCTGCTGGCCAGCGCCAAGGCGGGCTTCGTCGGCGGCATCGCCGACTGGTTTGCCGTGACCGCCCTGTTCCGCCACCCGCTCGGCCTGCCCATCCCGCACACCGCCATCATCCCCCGGCAAAAAGCCCGGCTCGGCCGCGCCCTCGGCCGCTTCGTCGCCGGCCACGTCATCACGCCCGCCGAGGTCTCCCGCGTGCTCGGCCGGCTCGACTTCGCCTCCATGCTCGCCCGCTTCTTCAAGGACCCCGAAGCCGCCCGCCCGGCCGCGCACGCGCTCGCCGAGATGCTGCCGCGCATCCTCGCCTCGGTCGATGACGGCCGCGCCCGCCGCACCGTCGCGCGCCTGGTCCCGCGCCTGGTCGGCGGACCCGGCGCCGGCGTCGTCGTCGCCCGCGCCCTCCGCAGCCTCGTTGCCGGCGGACGCCATCAGGAGGTGCTCGGCTTCCTGCTCGGCGAGATGCGGTCCCAGCTCGAGAGCAAGCACGACCAGCTTCACATCTTTATCGAGCAGAAGGTTCGCGCTCAGGGCGGCCGCCTCGTCGGCTGGGTGCTCGGCGCCCAGGTGGCCGACCGCGTCCTCGGCACGCTGCGCGAAGAGCTCGAACGGATCGGCCCCGAAGGCAGCGCCATCCGCGCCGCCTTCGACGTCTGGGTCAACAGCGAGATCGAACGCATGGAGACCGACCCGGCGCGCGCCGCCGAAATCGGCCGCGCCATCCGCCGGGTCGTCGCGCACGAGACCATCCAGCTCTGGCTCTGGGACGTCTGGGCCCGCCTGCGCCTCGCACTCGAGGCCGACGCCTCCCGCCCCGGCGGCTACACCATCGCGGTGATCGAAGGCGCCCTGACCAATATCGGCAACTTCCTCACTGACGACCCAGGCGCCCGCCTGCGCGTCCAGACCGCCGCCGAGCGCATCGTCGCCACCCTGCTGCCCAGCGCCCAAGTCCAGCTCGCCGATTTCATCGGCGACGTCGTGGCCAGCTGGGACGAAAAGACCGTAACCGACAAGCTCGAGCTCCGCGTCGGCCGCGACCTGCAATTCGTGCGCGTAAACGGCACCCTAGTCGGCTTCCTAGTCGGTGGCGCCCTCTTCCTCGCCCTAACCGCCGCCACCGGCGCCACCGCCGGCTAAAGCGGGATGAGATTACGCCGAATCGGGCTCGAGGGCTTGGATGAGTTTTTGCTTCCGCGACGCGGGCGATTTTTGATTCAACATGCTGGCTGGGGGAGGAGGCCAGCATGGATGGGGGCACCATACTCGAAGGATCTGCGCGAGCGGGTGGTCGGCGCGGTCGAGCGCGACGGCAAATCATGCCACGAGGCGGCGGCGCAGTTCGGCGTTGGCATCAGCACCGCGATCAATTGGGTCAGACGGCTTCGCCAAACGGGAAGCGTGGCACCCGGCCAGATGGGCGGACACAAGCGTCCCAAACTGTCGGGCCAGCATCGCGAGTGGCTGATCGTGCGCTGCCGCAGCGGCGGCTTCACCTTGCGCGGTCTGGTGGCCGAGCTGGCCGCCGCGCGGGGGCTGACGGTCGACTATCGCTCGGTGTGGGAGTTCGTGCACGCCGAAGGGCTTAGCTATAAAAAAAAGCGTTCTGGCCAGCGAACAAGACCGGCCGGAGATCGCGCGTCGCCGGGTGCAGTGGCGACGGTGGCAAACCCGGATTGACCCGAAGCGGCTCGTCTTCATCGACGAAACTTGGACCAAGACGACGATGGCCGCCCTGCGCGGCTGGGCAAAACGCGGTGCCCGGCTGCTCGGCAAAGCTCCCTATGGTCACTGGAACACCAAGACCTTCATCGCGGCACTGCGCCACGACCGGATCGAGGCGCCATGGCTGCTGGACGGCCCGATCGATGGGCTGAGTTTCCTCACCTACGTCGAGAAAGTTCTGGTGCCAACGCTGCGGCCTGGCGACGTGGTCATCGCAGACAATCTCAGCAGCCATCGCAGCCCGGCTGTCCGCGCCGCCATCCGCAACGCCGGCGCCAAACTATTCCTGTTGCCGAAATACTCGCCCGACCTGAACCCGATCGAGCAGGTGTTCGCAAAACTCAAACACAGGCTGCGCGACGCGGCCGCCCGCACCTACGACGGCCTTTGCCTCGCCATTGCCGCTGCCCTACAAACCTACACACCACAAGAATGCGCCAACTACCTTAAGAACTCAGGATATGTGCAAACCTAAATTCATCAGGCTCTAACCTCCCCTCACCATCTTCCCCCTCCGCCCCCAGCCCGCTCCGCAACTTGCATCTGAAGGAAAATACGCCCGCCCACCCGTCATAGCGAGGAGCCAAGCGACGACGCAATCGGCTCAAGCCGCCCATCGGCCCACGGCCTTCGATGAGCGACACCCGAACTCAGCGAGCGCGCCTCACCATCAGAACGTCATCATCCGCGAAGGCGGATGATCCACGCCTTTGCTTGCGCAGAACCGCCCAAGCGCAGCTACGCCTGCTTCTTCGACCGGCTCACCCGTGGCGCAGCCGTCTCGGCCTTTCTTGCAGTCTTCTTGGCCCGCCCCTTCGCCGTCATCGTCACCGCCCGGCCCTCTTCCACGACCCGGCGCTCCGCCTCGAGCCAATGTTCCGTCTCCCGCCCCGCAGGGCAACCTTCCGCCTCCCAAATGCGGTAGGCCAGATCACGGACTCGATGGATTGCGTCCAGCATCTCGAATGCAGCTCCAATTCAACAAAGATAAATAGAACTGTAACAACTCCGTCGATTCGCCACAAAGTTTCAGCATGCCAGCCCCATTGATATGCTAGCCTAACAAATCTTTGGAGACCCCGTGCGCAGCAAAGCCACCAACCTCGCCCTGATTGCCGTCCAGGCAGGTTTCGTCGCCGGAACGCTCGTCGGCGCCAGCCCGGCCTTCTGATCGCTACAACCCTCGCCGCGTCTTCGCCACCGATCTGCCGCCGCAACCGCGATCGCACCCGGCGTTCGCGCGCGACCACGAGTATAAGCGTCATGGCACGCGAAGCCTGCTAGAGCGTGACCGCATCTAATTGAGTCGGAGGGGATTCCGACGCGGACGGAAATCTGATTCAAACTGCTGGCTGGGTTGGAGGCCAGCAGCTCATGCCGAAGCCCTATTCATCCGATCTTCGCCAACGTGCGATCGCGCTTGTCGAGGCGGGTCGGTCCCGCGCCGCCGTCGCCCGCCTGCTCAGCATCGGCAAGTCGACGGTGATCCTCTGGATCAAGGATCATCGCGCCACCGGCACGCGGGCCGCGCTGCTGAACCCAACCCGCATCGTCTCTTTTGCGAACCAAGCCGCACGCCGCTCCAGATCATGCCGGGGCAGACCGAGCAGCCACGCCCTCCGCGCGCAAGCAAGTCTCGGAGATCCGCTCAAGCCTGGCCCGCCATAACCACTACAAACCCTCCTGCCCCGTGCTGCGAGGCCACGACACCAAACGACTTCTCCCGCCTGCCGACGAACACGACCGAAACAAACATGATAAGAACGGCCGAACCGATCGGAAGCGGGACACCCCAAGCCATGACGGCCGGAAACACCGCCGTCAGCAGCAGGACGCCAATCTCAGCCGGTGCGAACCGGCCGCCATCCTTCATCCGCTGGTCGATGAACAGCAGGATCGCACCCGTCAGCATCGGCAGGTCGTAGACCATGCCATGCGGCGACGCCAAGCAGGTTCCCGCGACCAACACCGCAATCGCCAGCTTCCGCGGCAGCCGCCGGAACGCCACCCAAACCATCACCGCGGCCGCAACGATCGCCGCAAGCTGGGCCAACATCGCCAGACCCGGCGGACAACCCAGCATCTGCAGATTATCCCTGACCGAAATCCGAAATGCCTCATATTTTGTGTGCGTTTCGAACCACGCCGCGTAAGCGGGAAGCGACCGCAGCCAAATTCCCCAGATCGCCGATCCGAACGCCAGGCTGGCGCTCGCAACCAGCGCCGCAACCGTGGCCGACGCCGCCGCCACGCAACGCCATTGCCCGCAAGCGACCAGCGCGACCGGCACCAGCAGGCCAAATTGCGGCTTGTAGATCAGCAGCCCCAACAACACGCCCGCGCATAGCGGGCGGCGCCCCATCAACATCGCCCCGCCGATCAGCAGCGCCGCCAACAGAAAGCCGCTCTGCCCGAACGAGATCCCGATCGCCGTCGTCGGCGCGGCCACCGCCCACATCACCATGAGCCACGCCGGCCGGGCGCCGCGGCCGATCACATATAAGTACAGCGCGAGCGTCACCCCAATCCAGACGGCAGCCGCCACCTGGTAAGACAGCCACCCCAACGGAAACAGCATCAGCGCGAAGACCGGCGGATACGGAAACGGCATCTCCGCCGCCGGCGTCAGCCCCAGCGCCTGTCCCGTCGGCAGCCCTAAGGCGAGCTGCGCCTTGAACATGGCCGCGGCATCATACAAATCCGCTGCCCGCCCGGCCGCCGCCAGCTTCGCGTAGGTCCAAAGCGCGAAGAAGTCCCCGAACGGATACTGCGCACGATGCAGGATGATCTGCAGTGCCACGAGACAATGGCCCGCAAACAACCCGGTCACCACCGCGCAGAGCCGCCCCGTCCTCCGCTCCCGCGCGCCCCAAGCACCCACAGCAAGCCTCCTGCTCCGGGTCTACTTTCTACTCGCAACTCGTAAACGGTCCCTTACCGCCGTCGCCAGACGCCGGGGCAGCTCCGCCCAAATCATCTCGCTCAGGGCCGGCCGACGCCTAATCCGCGCGAGCCGCGGCGATTACCCGCCAAACTGCACGTCATAAAGCCGCCGATACGCGCCGCCGGCCGCCAGCAGCTCCGGATGCCGCCCCTGCTCGGCCACCCCCCGGCCGTCCACCACCACGATCTGGTCCGCATCGCGAACCGTCGCCAGCCGATGCGCCACCACCAGCGTCGTCCGCCCGACCGCAAGCTCGGCCAGCGATTGCTGGATCGCCCGCTCGGTCTCGCTGTCCAGCGCGCTCGTCGCCTCGTCGAGGATCAGGATCGGCGGGTTCTTCAGGAACATCCGCGCAATCGCCACCCGCTGCCGCTGCCCGCCCGAGAGCTTCACCCCGCGCTCGCCGATCACCGTTTCCAACCCGTCCGGCAGCTCCGCGATCATCTCCGCCAGCCGCGCCCGGTCGGCCGCCTCGATGATCTCCGCCTCCGACGCCCCAATCTTGCCATAGGCGATATTCTCCCGCAGCGTCCCGGCAAACAGGAACACATCCTGCTGCACCACGCCGATCTGCCGCCGCAGCGACGCCAGCGTCATCGACCGCACATCGATCGCATCGATGGTGATCCGCCCCTGCTGGATGTCGTAGAACCGCGGCAGCAGCGCACAGATCGTGCTCTTCCCCGAACCCGAAGGCCCGACGAACGCCACCGTCTGCCCCGCGGGGATCTGCAGGCGGACATCCCGCAGCACCGGGCGTGCCGGGTCATAGCCGAAAGTGACGTCCTCATAGACGATGTCCCCTGCCAGCGGCGGCGCCGGCCGCGCCCCAGGCAGGTCCATCAGCTCCGGCTGCGTGTCGATCAGCTCGCAATACCGCCGAAACCCGGCGATCCCCTTCGGATAGGTCTCGAGCACGTCGCTGATCTTCTCCACCGGCCGGAAGAACACGCCGACCAGCAGGAGAAAGCCCACGAAACCACCCGCCGAAAGCTGGTCGTGCAGCACGAACCAGGTCCCCGCCACCATGACCAGCATCTGCGTCGCGCGCATCGACAGGTAGGTCAGCGCATTGCCCGCCGCCATCAGCCGATAGCCTTGCAGCTTGGTGCGCCGGTACGCCTCGTTGTCGCGTGCAAACAGGCTCAGCTCATGCGCCTCGTTGCCGAAGGACTGCACAACCCGCATGCCGCCGACATTCTGCTCGACCCTCGCGTTGAACGCCCCGATCCCGGCGAAAATCGCCCGGAAGTTCTGCGTCATCCGGTTCCCATACCGGATACCCAGGAACAGGATCGGCGGCACGACCAGCACGGTGATCAGCGCCAGATCCTTGTTGACGGCGAACATGAGCGCAAACGCGCCGATGAATGTCATGATCGCGATGAACAGGTCTTCCGGCCCATGATGGGCGACCTCGCCGACATCCTCGAGGTCCTTGGTGACCCGGGCGATCAAATGCCCGGTCTGCTGCTCGTCATAGAACGAGAACGACAGCCGCTGTAGATGTGCAAAAGCCAGCCGCCGCATCTCCGTCTCGAGCGCGATGCCGAGCACGTGCCCCCAATAGGTGACGATCGCCCGGAGCCCCGTATTGATCAGATACAGCAATACGAGGCCGGCCGCGCAGAGATCGATCAGCGACCAATTCCGCCCGGGCAGCAGCCGGTCGACGAACACGCTGACCGCCATCGGAAACGCCAGTTCGAGCAATCCGGACAGCACGGCGCAGCCGAAATCGAGCACGAACAGGCCCCGATGCGGGCGATAGTAGCTGGCAAAACGGCGGAGCGCAGACATGGCCCCGCTTCTACCCCCACCTCCCGATCCACGATACCCGCCCAGCCTGTCATTGCGACGAAGCAATCCAGGCCCGCGCGGCTACGCGGCCCGCACCAGCCTGCCCCGGATCAGGTCCGAGGCAGCTTCCGGCGTCATCGGCCGGCCCAGCAGATAACCCTGCACGAAATCCACTCGCCGCTTGCGCAAGAACGCAAGCTGCCCCGGTGTCTCCACCCCCTCCGCATTGGCTTCAACGCCAAGCGCGCGCGCCATGTCGAGAATCGCCCGCACGAAAGCCCGGCTCCGCGGATCCGTCTCCAGCGCGGCCGTGAAGCTGCGATCGATCTTCAAACCGTTGAACCGATAATCCCGCAAATAAGCCAGCGAGGCGTGACCGGCCCCGAAATCATCCAGCGTGACCTGAACGCCCAGGTCACGCAAATCCGAGATGATCCGCTGCACGCGCTCCGGGTCGCGCAGCAACACGGTCTCGGTGATCTCCAGTGTCAGCCGCCACGGCGCCAGATTGTGCCGTGCGAGCACGGACCTCACTTCGCGGACCAAGTCGCCGGCAAAGAAGTTCACCGCCGAAACGTTGGAAGAAATCTCGAGGTGCTCGGGCCACTTCGCGGCCAGCGCGCAGGCTTCGCTCAGCACGAACCGGTCGATATGCACGATCAGACCCGTCGCCTCGGCGGCTGGGATGAACTCGCTCGGCTGCCGCGTCCGTCCATCCGGCCCGACCCAGCGGACGAGCGCCTCAAACCCAGTCAGCGTCCCGCTATCCGTAGCAAAAATCGGCTGCAGCGCCAGGGTAAACGGCTCCTTCCCCGGCGAAAGACACGCCTCGCGCAGCAGCTCTCTAATCTCGTTGCGGCCAAGCTGAACGCCGCCCGCGCCGCTCGACACCGCAAAAGACGTGGTTCCCCTGCCCGCACGCTTCGCATCGTAGAGCGCCGAGTCCGCCTTGCGGATCAGGTCATCGCCGCGCGACGCATGGTCCGGATAAACCGCGACGCCAATCGAAGTACGCAACGGCACGGCTTGCCCCTCGATCGAGAAGGGTTGCGACAACGTCGCATGAATGCGCCCCGCCAGCGAATGCAGCCCGCCAATCTCCCCAATCCCGTCCACCAGGATGCAGAACTCGTCGCCGCCAAACCGGGTCACCGTGTCGCGCGCCCTTGTGGCATGCGACAGCCGCCTGCCCACCTCGCGCAACGCCTCGTCGCCCCAACCATGCCCAAACAAATCGTTGATCGACTTGAAACCGTCCAGATCGAGGAACAGCAAGCCGACCCGGCTGCCAGGCGCACCCTGCCGGTAGGCAAGCGACTGTTCGAGCCGCTGCATGAACCCAGCCCGGTTCTGCAGCCCGGTCAGCGAATCGGTGCACGACTTGTTCTGCAATTCTTGCACCGAAGCATGCAGCTTCAGCGCGTTGCCCACTCCGATGGCAAGGAATTGCAGCTGCTCCAGCGCCTCCGGTTCCACCTCGCGCACCGCGCGGTCCATCACGCAAAGCGCGCCCAGCGCATGCCCGGTCGGACCAATGATCGGTGCACCCGCATAGAACCGCACGCCACACTCGCCAGTCACCGCCTCATTATCGGCAAATCTCGGATCCTTGGTCGCGTCCGGCACGTACAGCACCCGGTCCGGCTGCAGAATGGCATGCGAGCAGAATGACATCTCTAGCGGCGTCTCGCAGGCATCCAGCCCGACGCTCGCCTTGAACCACTGCCGGTGCTGCTCGACCAGCGAGACCGCCGCCATCGGCGCCCCGAAGATCCGTCCGGCCAACCGTGGGAATATATCGAAGTCGGCCGAACGCTCGGACCCGACGATATTGAGCGCGATCAAGGCCGATAGTCGTTCTGTTTCGTCGTCACCAAGGGCGGCCGCCGGCATCTCGTCTCGCATTCGGTTAAGGCTTCAAACCCGCCCCTCTTGGGCGCAAGATCACTCATACGCCCTCTGTACCGGGCAAAAGTGAACCGCGTCTTAAAAGCTAACCGAGAAAATTGCCGATCCCGACGAGCCGACCGAACAGCGCCACCAGCGCCAGCGGGATCAGCAGGGAAATAATCGAAACCGCCGCGAGCGTCGGCGCGAACCCATAGTCCAGGAAGGCGAGGATCGCCACCGTGATCGGCTGCTGACCCGGCCGGGCCACGAACAGCGACAAATTAACGTCGTCAAAACTATGCACGAAAGCAAAAATCGCCCCCGCCGCCGCCCCAGGCATCGCCAGCGGCAACGTCACATGCCGCAGCACCCGCCCCGGCGCCGCCCCCAAGCTCGCCGCCGCGTTCTCCAGCCCCGGCGGCATTGCCGCCAGCCCCACCAGCGTTGTCCGCACGCAAAACGGCAAGCAGATCACCACATGCCCGATCAGCAGCGCCGGCAGCCCCAGCCAATCCACCAGCCCGATCAGCGTCAAAAACTGCAGCAGCCCAATCCCCGTGATCAGGCTCGGCAGCAACAACGGCCCCAGCGCCAGCGTCCGCAGCACCCCCTTCCCCCAAAACTCATACCGCTGGAACGCAAACGCCAGCAGCGCCCCCGCCACGCAAGCGACCGCCGCCGTCATCGCCGCCAGCTCCAAGCTGAACAGCAGCGGCGACAGCCATCGCGGCTCCAGCGCCGCCCGCCACCATTGCAGCGAGAATCCGCTGGGCGGAAACGCCGACCGATCCCCCCGGTTGAACGACACCGACGCCGTGATCGCGATCGGCCCCAAAATGAACACATAAATCAGCAGCACGGCGCCCTTCAGCACCGTCCACGGCCTCAAGCCGCCCTCCAACGCGCCCCGATCACGCTCGTCAAAACGACGAGCGTCACCGAGCTCACCAGCAAGATCGTCCCCATCGTCGACCCGGCCGCCCAATCCAGCAGCTGGATCATGAATGTCTGCACCATCGTCGCCATCACCTGCGTCCCCGGCCCGCCAAGGATCGCCGGCGTCGCATACGCGCTGATCGCCACCGCAAACGTCAGCAAAAACCCGCCCACGATCCCCGGCGCCGTCAGCGGCAGCGTCACCCGCAAGAACGTCCGCAGCCGCGTCGCCCCCAAACTCATCGCCGCCCGCTCCAAATTCGGGTTCACCCCGTTCAGCGACGCCATGATCGTCAGCACCCCATACGGCAGCAGCGCATGCCCAATCCCGATGATGATCGCCCCCGTCGACGGCAGCAGTTGCAGCGGCCGATCGATCAGCCCCGCCCCCAGCAACAGCGTGTTCAGCGCCCCCTCCCGGTTCAGGACCACCCACCACCCATAAGTCCGCACGATCACGCTCGCCAGCAGCGGCGCCAGCGAGACCGCAATCAGCGTGCTGCGCCACCGCGTCTTCGTGCGCACCAGGAAATACGCCAGCGGATAAGCCAGCAGGATCACGATCGCCCCTGCCGAAATCCCCACCACGAAGCTGCGGATGATCGCCCCCACATAGAGCCGGTCCGACAGCAGATCCCGGTAATTATCCAGCGTCACCGCGCCGGTCACCACCGTGTCCTCGGTCTGCAGAAAACTCGCCGACAGCAGGAACGCCGTCGGCAGCACGAAGAAGCACAGCAGAAACCCCGACGGCAGCACCACCAACAAATAGGGGAGCAAACCCCTCCGCCTAAGCATCATTCGGCAGAGCGCCTCGGCGCGTCGCCGGTAAAATGATGCGTCTTCATAGACCCTCAGCCAGCCTCGATCTCCTGCCAGCGCTTGACGATCTCGCGGCGGTCGGCCCCGATCAGCCCGCTATCCGGCAGATCCAGGCTCTGCATCTTCGCCTCGGTCGTGATCTGGTTCTCTTCAAACCCGGCCGGCCAATCCCCCACATCCGGCCGCGCCGGGCTCGCGTAGTACGCGGTGCAAAACGCCCGCTGCACATCCCGGTCCAGCCGAAAGTTCAGGAATTCGAGCGCCAACTTCTTATTGCTCGCATTCACTGGCACCGCCGACACATCGGCCAGCCCGATCGTCCCCTCCTGGGGGATCGTGTACGCCAGCGGATACTTCTTCGCCACATAGTAACCCGACCGCGCGCTCCAATACGGCGTCAGCCACATCTGCCCATTCTCGAAATACGGCGCCGCCTGCGCCGAACTCAGGATCACCGCGCCCCGCCAATCCTTCTGCTTCTTCAACAGCTCCCAAGCCCCCGACATGTCCGCGATCCCGCCCCCCTTGAGCTTCGCCGCCATGATCAGGCTGTAGACTTCGAGCAGGTTGGTCGCCGGGTCATGCCCAAGGATATGCCCCTTGATCTTCTCGCCATACTTCTTCCACGGCTCCCAGTAATCATCCCAGGAAGTCGGCTTGTCGACTTTCTCCGTGTTCCAGAGCAACGGCATATACTGATAGTACGCAACGATCCCCACCGGCGGGATCGCGGTCTTGCTCTTCGCCCAAACATATTTGAGGTTCGGCACCTCGCGCTCGCTGAGCGGTTCGAGCAGCTTGTCTTTCGCGCCCAAAATCGCTTCCGGCGCCGTCAGCTCCGCCGCCACGTCGAACCCCGGCGCCCCCCGCGAAGCCCGTACTTTCGCATAAGTCTGCGCCGCCCCGCCGCTCAGATCATAGGTAACCTGCACCCCGAATTTCTTCTCGAACGGCGCCACCACGCTGGGCACGAACACGTCCTGATACTCGCCCCCATACGCCGTCACCACCAGCGTATCGGCCGAGCGCGCTGGTATCACGAACGGCATCGAAAGCGGCACCGAAGCCGCCCCGCCCAGCAACGCCCGCCGCGAAATCGACATCCCTTGCCCCCTCAACTCGCCACCGCAGGGATCGGCCGCTCGCCCTCCGCCGTCGTCCGATGCATCAGCCGGATCGCAGCCGGATCGAACGCCTCCCGCCGGTGCATCGCGCACCGATTATCCCACGCCACCAAATCCCCCTCCCGCCAAACCTGCGTCCAGACAAACCGCGCCTTCGCCACCTCCGCCCACAGCCCATCGAGGATCGCGGCCCCCTCGTCCAGCGGCAGCCCGACGACCAAAGCATGCCGCCGCCCGCCCAAAAACAAGCAGTCCCGCCCGCTCTCCCCATGCCGCCTGACGATCGGATGATCCACCCCCGGCCAGGTCCGCACATCGTCGCTCGCCGGCACCGCCATCCCCATCCGCACATCCCCGCGCCCGTCATAGACAGTCTGATGATGAATAAACCGCCCCGCCACCGCCCGCTTCAACCCCTCCGGCAACCCATCATATACGGCATACATATTCATAAAGTGTGTATTCCCGCCCTCCTTCGGCACGCGCAAAGCCCGCAAGAACGACCCGGCCGGCGGCCGCTCCTTGAACCAAGTATCCGTATGCCAATGCACCTCACCGTCGCCCAAATCGCCCGCCGCCGACCCATCCGCCTTCTTCATATTACTGATGGTCAGGATCTCCGGGTGGCTCCCATGTGCCCCCTCCTGGAGTTGCCGCGGATGGATCACCGGCGGCCCGAACTCCGCTGAAAACCGGATCTGCGCCGGGTCATCCAGCCCGGTATCGCGAAACCGCAGCACCAGATGCTCGAGCCAAGCCGCCCGCACCCGTGCGACATCCTCGGCCCCAAACTCCCGGAACGGAAACCCGATCACCTCCGCCCCAATCCCCGCGCCCGAAGGCCGAACCTCGATAAGCTGCCTGGTCAACCCCATCGTCGTCACGCCGTCTGCGGCGCGAGCGCGCCCGCATCCGCCAGCACCGGCGCATCCCCCTCGAGCGTCGTCCGATACATGATCCGCACATGCTTATCGTCATCGAACCCGGTGGCGCAGTGCTGCGTGCACCGGTTATCCCACAGCACCGCATCCCCCACCCGCCAGACCTGCCGGTAGATGAACCGCTCCTGCTGCGCGAACGCCGTCAACTCCGCAATCAGCGCCCGCCCCTCCGAGGGCTCCATCCCCTCGACGTCGCAAGCCCACCGCCCGATATACAGCGACACCCGCCCGCTCCCCGGATGCCGCCGCAGCAGCGGATGAAACACATCCGGCCGCGCCTGCTTCTGCGCCTCCGTCAACGGCGCCATCAGCGGATAGTGCACCTCATGCAGCGCGACCCGGCTGAACCGCGCCCGCCGCCCCACCAGCTTTCTCCGTGTCGCCTCCGGCAACGCCTCGTAAACCGCGTACATATCGACGAACAGCGTATCCCCGCGCTCCGGCGGCACCTCGATCGCATAGAGGAACGACCCCGCATTCGGCAGCCGCTTGTCCTCGCCGTCCGTATGAAACCCTTCGCCCGCCCGCTTCAGCCCGATCGGCTTGCCATCCTTGACCGCATTCGAGACGACGAACACCTCCGCAAACCCCGGCAAATTCATGTCCAGCGGCTCCATCACATGCAACGGCCCAAGCCGCCGCGTGAACGCCACGTGCTGCGCCGGCGTCATCTCCAGCCCGCGAAACAGCAGGATCGAATGCTCGAACCACCCCTGCTCGACCCGGCGAAACTCCGCCTCGTCCATCTGCAAATCGGGCCGCGCCCCGATCACCTCGGCCCCGAAAGGATGCAATGGACGAAAACTGACCGGCATCGCGCGCTCCCAAAGAACACGCCAACCCTAACCCCGTTGCGGCGCCCGCGTCACTAACGGAACGGAGCTCACGCTTGCGCTCGGCCGAGAACCCGATGAGCGCCATCCCCCAGGCGCAAATCAGCTCGAGCGACAATTTGACACCCCCGCCACGGTCCTCGCCCCCGGCTAGCCAACCGTCATTGCGCGGAGCCAAGCGACGAAGCAATCCATCCTCGCCTCAACCAGACCCGTCCCGCCCAGCTTCCTCCCTGGCTTGACCCGGCCCAGGCCGCATGTAGCTTGCGGCCGGGGAGGCAAACGGCAAAGGACGCCGCACGCGTGGATTACGTCTTGCATTTCGGCGACATCTGGGACGCCAGGGAAGAGCTGTTCTGGGGCACAATGCTCACGCTGCGCCTCTCGGCGCTGTCGATGGTGCTAAGCCTCGTCTTCGCCATCATGGGCGCCTACGCCCGCACCTCGGGGCCGCAATGGCTGCAAAAACTGGTGGCCGGCTACGTCGAGGTGATCCGCAATACGCCGTTCCTGGTGCAGATCTTCCTGCTGTATTTTGGCCTGCCCAGCCTCGGCATCCGCCTCGACGCCAATGAGGGCGCGCTGATCGCCCTCGTGCTCAACGGCGCCGCCTACACGATCGAGATCGTGCGCGCCGGAATCGAGAGCATCGGACGCGGGCAGATCGAGGCCGCCCACGCGCTCGGTCTGGCCGGGTTCCGCGTCTTCCGCCTCGTCGTGCTGCCGCAGGCGCTGCGGGTCGTCGTGCCGCCGCTCGGCAGCCAGTTCATCCTGCTGATGCTCAACTCGTCGGTGGTTTCGGTGATCTCGGCCGACGAACTCACCGCCGCCGCACAGGACGTGCAGGCCCGCACCTTCCGCCCGTTTGAGGCCTACATCACCGCGGCGGTGATCTACCTGTGCCTGTCGCTGCTGTTCAGCTTCGTGTTCGCCGGGGTGGAGCGGGTCGCGTTCGGCCGCAAGCTGGCCACAAGATGAGGGCGCTCAACCTCGGCGATTTCGAGTTCCTGCTGCTGGCGATGCGCTGGACCATCCTGCTCTCGGCGATGGCGGCCGTCGGCGGCGGCCTGATCGGCATCGTCATCGCGTTGCTGCGCGTGTCGAAAAGCCGCGCCGCCCAGTGGTTCGCGATCGGCTACATCCGGCTGTTCCAGGGCACGCCGCTGCTGCTGCAGCTCTTCCTGGTGTTCTTCGGCGCCGACATGCTCGGCGTGCCGCTCGGCGCCTACGTCTCGGCCGCACTCGGCTTCAGCGTCAATGCCGGCGCATTCCTCGGCGAGATCTGGCGCGGATCGATCCAGGCCGTGCCGAATGGACAGGTCGAGGCCGCCCAGGCGCTCGGTCTGCACTATGGGCCGCGCATGGTGAAAATCGTGCTGCCCCAGGCCGTGCGCACCGCAATCCCGCCCACGGTGGGGTTCCTGGTGAACCTCATCAAAAGCACCTCGCTTGCCGCCATCATCGGCTTCGTGGAACTGACCAGGGCCGGCCAGATGCTCAACAACGCCACCTTCAAGCCGTTCCTGATCTTCGGCACGGTGGCCGCGCTCTACTTTGTTCTATGCTGGCCGCTGACGATCGCGAGTCGCCGCCTCGAGACGCGGCTCGCCGTCGCAACCAAACACTAGGGAAGTAACAATGCGAATACTTCGATACATTTTGGCCGCCACACTCTTCATCGCCGTCGGCTGGAAGCCCGCCACCGCGCAGACGGTCGATGAGATCGTCAGCCGCGGCACCATCAACATCGGCGTCCTCGTCGACCTGCCGCCCTATGGCCTGCTCAACGACAAGCAGGAACCCGACGGCTACGACATCGAGGTCGCCAAGCTGCTCGGCACCTATCTGGGCGTAAAAGTGAACCTGGTGCCGCTCACCAGCCCGAACCGCATCCCATTCCTGCTCACCAACAAGGTCGACCTGATCGTGGCGACCTTCGGCGTGACGCCCGAGCGGGCCAAGACCGTCCTGTTCTCCATCCCATACAGCGCGATCGAGAACGTCGTCTTCGCGCCCAAGGACAAGCCGATCTCCTCGATACAGGACCTCAAAGGCCTGCGCGTCGGCGTGCCGCGCGGCACCGTGCAGGACGTGCTGCTCAGCAAAGCGCTCGGCAGCGCGGTCAAGATCTCCCGCTTCGACGACGATCCAAGCACCTATCAGGCGCTCTTGGCCGGCCAGGTCGACGCGATCGCCGAGACCGGTCTGACCGGCGACCAGTTCTACGCCGCCCATCCCGAAGGCAATATCGAGCGCAAGTTCATCCTGCTCCAGCAGCCCAACGGCATCACCATGCGCAAGGACCAGTGGAACCTGCACCAATGGGTAAACACTTTCGTCTACTTCACCAAACTAAACGGCGAACTCGACGCCCTCTACCAAAAATGGTTCAAGAAGCCCCTCCCCAACCTGCCAACCTTCTGAACCTCACCCAAATCGTCATCACCGGGCTTGACCAGGTGGACCCAGCCCGGCCGGAAGGACCCCCGGATAGAACTCCGGGGACAACCCCCAAACATCTTCATCCGGCGCAAACCCCTAGACCGCGATCGTCCTGACCGGAATCGGTCAGGACGTGAATCGCTGTCTCAAATAAAGCTAGACCTTTATCGGCCCGACCACAGTCAGGCCGATAAAGGTCTAACGCACGTAAACCCGAACCTGCCGCCCCACCGCGCCGGTCTCCGGCTGCGCCTGCAAATGCACCCGCCCCGCCGGCACCCCTTGCGCCACAATCAGCCGCGCCACCTCCGCCGCCTCTTCCCCAACCTCGCCCGGCTGCGACCCAACCACCTCCACCACATCGAACGCCACATCCGGCTTGCGCGCCCGGGCCTGCTTGACCGCCTCGGCAACCTCCGCCCTCAGATCCCCCGTCCGCGGGAAACTGATCGTCATGAATGCCGGCGGACCCGGCGGCGGCCTCGCCACGACCGGCGCCACCGGCGCCACCGGCACCGGCTTCTTCCCCGCATTCGGATCGAACGTCGTCTGATCGATCAGCGTGCACCCCGCCACCAGCACCAGCGCCGCCAAAACCGCCGCCGCATCCAGCGTGCTGTTCCTTAGAATGGGCGGGGCGGCAGGGGTAAACGCATGCGCCATGGGCAACCTCTCGTCTTCTCGGCTACTCTGCCCCCATCAAAGCGGAGCGACAATGACCGCCACCCGGACCAACCAGCGCATCGACGGCCGCCGCCTATGGGACAGCCTGATGGACATGGCCCAGATCGGCGCCACCCCTAAAGGCGGCGTGCGCCGCCTCGCGCTGACCGAAATCGACCGCGCCGGCCGCGACCGCTTCGGCGCCCTCTGCGAGCAAGCCGGCCTCACAATCCGCATGGACACCATGGGCAACATGTTCGCCCGCCGCCCCGGCCGTGACCCGGCGCGCGCCCCCGTCCTCGTCGGCAGCCATCTCGACAGCCAGCCCAGCGGCGGCAAGTTCGACGGCGCCCTCGGCGTGCTCGCCGGCCTCGAACTGATCCGTACCCTCAACGACCTCGACATCGCCACCCAAGCCCCCATCGAATTGATCAACTGGACCGACGAGGAAGGCAGCCGCTTCGGCAAATCCCTGATGGGCTCCGGCGTCTGGGCCGGCATCTACGACCAGGCCGAAACCGAGGCCCTCGCCGACCTCGATGGCGCCACCGTCGCCGCCGCCCTCGACGCGATCGGCTACCGCGGCCCCGAACCCGCCCGCCCCTTCCCCGCCGACGCCTATTTCGAACTGCACATCGAGCAAGGCCCCATCCTCGAGCGCGAAGCCAAGCGGATCGGCATCGTCACCGGCGCCCAGGCGCAAATCTGGTTCGACGCCGTCGCCACCGGCCAGGACAGCCATGCCGGCACCACGCCCCCCAGCGCCCGCCGCGACGCCCTCCTCGGCGCCGCCCGCATCATCGAGCTCGTCGACCGCCTCATGCGGGCTCACGGCGAAGACGGCCGCGGCACCGTCGGCCAGCTCGTCGTCCTGCCCAACAGCCGCAACGTCATCCCCGGCGAAGTCCGCTTCACCGTCGAATTCCGCCACCCCGACGAAGCCGAAATCCCCCGCACCGTCGAACGCTTCGAACGCCAAGCCGCAGAAATCGCCCAATCCAGCCGCATAAACCTCCAGCTCACCGAACTCTTCCGCATCCCCGCCCAAAAATTCGATGCTTCTTGTGTCGACCTCGTCCGCCAAGCCGCCGCCCGCCTCGGCTACCCCGCCCGCGACATCGTCTCCGGCGCCGGCCACGACGCCGTCTACGTCGCCCGCCACATCCCCACCGCGATGATCTTTATCCCTTGTAAAGACGGCCTCAGCCATAATGAGGCCGAAAGCATCGAACCCGAGGAGGCCGAAGCGGGCGCCCAAATCCTATTCGAGGCGGTCTTGGCCCGAGCCAACCGCCCCGTCCCCTAAATGAGCCAACTTCTGGGCCGCCCCGCTCTCGAGGTCCGCCACCGCCTGTCCGGCGTCGAGTCACTGCGCGGCATCGCCGCCATCCTCGTCGTCCTCATGCACACCGGCGACATCCTGCACGGCGCCAACGCTTACAACGCCGCCCCCTTCGGCGGCTTCTTCGCCTTCGGCCGCGCCGGCGTCGATTTCTTCTTCGTCCTCAGCGGCTTCATCATCACCTTCGTCCATTTCCGCGACATCGGCCGCCCCGCCATCTTCCCCGCCTTCTGGCGCAAGCGCCTCCTGCGCATCTATCCATCCTGGCTGATCGTCTCCGCCCTGTTCAGCGCCCTCCTCCTCATCAGCCCCACAAGCGGCCACGCCGAACAGAACCTCGTCCACGCCGTCGCCAGCTTCCTCCTCCTCCCCGAAACCCAGGACCCCATCCTCGGCGTCGGCTGGTCGCTGCGCCACGAACTGCTGTTCTACGCCCTGTTCAGCGTCCTGCTCCTGCGCCGCCAAACCGGAATCGTCCTCTTCGCCCTCTGGGCCGCCGGCATCCTCGCCAACATGGCCACCCAGCTCGCCACCGGCGCCCCGCTGTTCAGCGGCCTGGCCGACATCCTCGTCTTCCGCGGCTTCAACGTGGAATTCTTCTTCGGCATCGCCACCGCCCTGATCGTCCGCGCCGGCATCGGCCGCCACTGGCGCCTCGCGCTGGCCGCCGGCGCCGCCATCTTTCTCATCAACGGCATGTTCGAATCCTTCGCACCGCCCGTCATGCACGAATGGCCGGTCCGCAACCTGGCCTACGCCACCGGCGCCGCCCTCATCCTCTACGGCACCGCCATGCTGGACCGCGCCGGCCAAAGCCGCACCCCGCCCCTGCTGCTCCGCCTCGGCACCGCCTCCTACTCGATCTATCTCGTCCACGTCCCCGTGCTGCTCGTCCTCGAATACTCGCTCCGCCCCGTCCGCGCCGTCCTCCCCATCCCGATCGAGCTCGCCTTCGCCCTCCTCGCCGCCTGCGCGGTCGCCGCCGGCGTCGCCTTCAGCGAGACGGTCGAGCAGCCGCTGCTCCGCCTAAGCATCATTCGGCAGAGCGCCTCGGCGCGGCGCCGGTAAAATGATGCGCCTTCCAAATCTCCCAAGCAGGTGTTCGTGGCGCATGCCACGCATCCCTGCTTAGCCCGCCGACACGCCCCACGCCCTTGCTCCCGGCCCGAACCGACTCTATAGCCGGGTCTCCCGGAGGCTTGATGGCAGGAACTCGCGAAACCCAATCGCTCGCGCCCAGCATGCACGCCCCGGATGCGTCCCGCCTCGCCCTGCAGGCCGCCATCCTCGCCCGGCCGCCCACCGTCGAGCGCCGCATGGCCGACGCTATCCGCGCTCTCGCCATCGACGCCGTCGAGGCCGCCGGCTGCGGCCACCCCGGCATGCCCATGGGCATGGCCGACGCCGCCACCGCGCTCTGGACCCGCATTCTCCGCTTCGACGCCACCGACCCCGCCTGGCCCGACCGCGACCGCTTCGTCCTCTCCGCCGGCCACGGCTCGATGCTCCTCTACGCCCTGCTGCATCTCACCGGCCACGCCGGCATGGACGCCCGCGACCTCGCCCGCTTCCGCCAGCTCGACAGCCCCGCCGCCGGCCACCCCGATCACGCCTCCCACCCCGCCATCGAGGCCACCACCGGCCCCCTCGGCCAGGGCCTCGCCAACGCCGTCGGCATGGCGCTCGCCGAACGCATGCTCGCCGCCCGCTTCGGCCGCAGCCTCGTCGATCACCGCACCTGGGTCGTCGCCTCCGACGGCGACCTCACGGAGGGCGTCAGCCACGAAGCCGCCGACATCGCCGGCCACCTCCGTCTCGAAAAACTAACCATCCTTTGGGACGACAGCAGCGTCTCGCGCGACCGCCGCACCACCCTCCCCGCCGACGCCCTCAAACGCTTCGCCGCCTATGGCTGGGCCACCAAGCGCATCGACGGCCATGACCCGGCGCAAATCGCCGCCGCCCTCTCCCTCGCGCTCCGCTCCAAAAAACCCACCCTGATCGCCTGCCGAACCGTCATCGGCCTCGCCGCCCCCGACGACCCGCCCGCCGCCAAACGCGCCCTCGACTGGCCGCACGAGCCCTTCGCCATCCCCCCCGAACTCGCCGACCGCTGGGCCGCCGCCGGTCTGCGCGGCGTCGCCGCCCGCCGCGCCTGGCTCAAGCGCCTCGCCAACCACCCGCTCCGCACCGAGCTAGAGCGCGTCACCGCCGGCAAGCTCCCCGATTTCTGGCACGAAGGCATGGCCGCCCTCAAAGCCGAGTTCGCCGAGACCCGTCCCACCATCGCCGGCCGCCACGCCAGCCAGCGCGCGCTGGCCACCCTCGCCGCCGGCATCCCCGAACTCATCGGCGGCTCCGCCGGCCTCGCCCAAACCACCCAAGCCCCGCCCATGCACCCCGTCGCCGCCGGCAGCTACGCCGGACGCCACATCCATTTCGGCGTCCGCGAGCACGGCATGGCCGCCTGCCTCAACGGCATCGCGCTCCACGGCGGCCTGCTCCCCTACGCCGGCACCTTCTTCGCCTTCACCGACTACATGCGCCCCGCCCTCCGCCTCGCCGCCATGATGCGCCTCCGCCTCATCTACGTGCTCACCCATGACAGCATCGGCCTCGGCGAAGACGGCCCCACCCATCAGCCCATCGAGCAGCTCGCCAGCTTCCGCGCCATGCCCGGCATCCACGTCTTCCGCCCCGCCGACGCCATCGAGGCCGCCGAGTGCTGGGAACTCGCCATCCGCCGCTCCGACGGCCCCAGCCTCCTCGTCCTCTCCCGCCAGCCCCTCCCATCGCTCCGCCAGGATATCAGCGAAAACCGCTGCGCCCGCGGTGGCTACGTCCTGCTCGAGGCTGACGGCCCCCGCCGGGTCACCCTGCTCGCCACCGGCTCCGAAGTCGCCGCCGCCGTAAAGGCCCGCCGCCTCCTCGCCGAATCCGCCATCGCCGCCGCCGTCGTCTCGCTCCCCTGCTGGGAACTCTTCGCTCAACAGGACGAACGCTACCGCCTCGACGTCCTCGGCACCGCGCCGCGCATCGGCATCGAAGCCGCCTGCGGCTTCGGCTGGGAGCGCTGGCTCGGCGATGCTGGTATGTTCATCGGCATGACCGGCTTCGGCGCCAGCGCACCCTATCTAGATCTCTACCGGCATTTCGGCATCACGCCGCAAGCCATCACCACAGCCGTCAAGCGACGGCTCCTACCGAATTAAGGGGAAAGCAGAGCCATGGCCGTCAAGGTCGCCATCAACGGTTTCGGGCGCATCGGGCGCCTCGTGCTGCGCGCCATCGTCGAGAGCGGGCGCGATGATGTCATACCGGTCGCCATCAACGACCTCGGCAGCGTCGAGACCAACGCCCATCTCTTCCGTTACGACAGCATCCACGGCCGCTTCGCCGGTACCGTCAGCATAGACGGCGACGCCCTGACCATCACCCACCACGGCAAGACCTGGGGCCCCATCAAGGTG
This sequence comes from Acetobacteraceae bacterium, assembly GCA_965276815.1. GTDB lineage: Bacteria > Pseudomonadota > Alphaproteobacteria > Acetobacterales > Acetobacteraceae > JAVVHH01. The sequence continues at coordinate 675,243 of CBDIBE010000011.1, forward strand.
TCAGCCGAACGCGAGCCATCCAAAGTCCCCTACCACGGCATCGACGTCGCCATGGAATGCACCGGCCGCTTCACCAGCAAGGAGGCCGCCAGCGCCCTGATCAACGGCGCCGGCGCCCGCAAGGTGCTCATCTCCGCCCCCGCCGACGGCGTCGATGCCACCATCGTCTACGGCGTCAACCACGACGTGATCACCAAGGACATGACGGTGATCAGCAACGCCTCCTGCACCACCAACTGCCTCGTCCCCATGGTGAAAGTCCTACACGACAACTTCCACATCCTGCGCGGCTACATGCTCACCATCCACGCCTACACCAGCGACCAGATGCTGCAGGACGGGCTTCACCGCGACCTGCACCGCGCCCGCGCCGCCGCCCTCAGCTCCATCCCCACCAGCACCGGCGCCGCCCGCGCCGTCGGCCTCGTCATGCCCGAGCTCAAAGGCAAGCTCGACGGCTCCTCCATCCGCATCCCCACCCCCAACGTCTCCCTCGTCAGCCTCGACGTGAACCTGCGCGACCCGGCCACCACTCAGCAAATCAACGACGCCATGCAATCCGCCAGCGCCGGCTTCCTCAAAGGCGTTATGGACTACAACACTGAAAAATTGGTTAGCACCGACTTCAATCACAGCCCCGCCTCCTGCACCTTCGACGCCACCCAGACCACCGTCGTCGACCAGGCGCTCGCCCGCGTCATGGGCTGGTACGACAACGAATGGGGCTTCTCCAACCGCATGGTCGACACCGCCGCCGTCTTCGGCAGCCTCTAAATATGCCGGTCCGTACGCTCGACGGCGTCGCCGTCACCGCAAAGCACGTCCTGCTGCGCGCCGACCTCAACGTCCCCGTGCATGACGGCCGCATCACCGACCTCTCCCGCATCGAACGCCTCTCCCCCACCATCAAGGAGCTCGCCGACGGCGGCGCCCGCGTCATCGTCCTCAGCCATTTCGAGCGCCCCAAGGGCAAGCGCGTCCCCGAACTCTCCCTCCGCCCCATGGCCGAAGCGCTCAGCCAGGTCCTCCACCGCCCCGTCGCCTTCGCCCACGACTGCATCGGCCCCGCCGCCCAGCAAGCCGTCGCCCGCCTCGCCGACGGCGACATCCTCCTCCTCGAAAACACCCGTTTCCACCCCGGCGAGGAAACCAACGACCCCGACTTCGCCCAACAACTCGCCGCCCTCGGCGACCTCTACGTCAACGACGCCTTCTCCGCCGCCCACCGCGCCCACGCCAGCACCGAGGGCATCGCCCACTACCTCCCCGCCCACGCCGGCCGCCTGATGCAGCAAGAGTTGGCCGCCCTCGACGCCGCGCTCGGCCAGCCCGACCGCCCCGTCTGCGCCATCGTCGGCGGCAGCAAGGTCTCCACCAAGCTCGAGCTCCTCGGCAACCTCGTCAAAAAAGTCGACCTCCTCCTGATCGGCGGCGCCATGGCCAACACCTTCCTCGCCGCCGACGGCGCCCAGATCGGCCGCTCCCTCCAGGAAGCCGACATGCACGCCACCGCCCGCGACATCCTCGCCGAGGCCAAGCGCGCCGGCTGCAACATCGTCCTCCCCACCGACGCCGTCACCGCCCGCGAGTTCAAGCCCAACCCCGAAACCCAAATCGTCCCCGCCCGTACCGTCCCCGCCGACAGCATGATTCTCGACATCGGCCCCGCCACCATCCAGGCCTTCCTCTACCTCCTCCCCGACATGCGCACCCTGGTCTGGAACGGCCCGGTCGGCGCGTTCGAAACGCCGCCCTTCGAAGCCGGCACCCTCGCCCTCGCCCACGCCGTCGCCGACGCCACCGCCCAAGGCGCGCTGCGCAGCGTCGCCGGCGGCGGCGACACCGTCTCCGCCCTGCGTGAAGCCGGCGAGCTCGACCGCCTCACCTACGTCAGCAGCGCCGGCGGCGCCTTCCTAGAATGGCTCGAAGGCAAAACCCTCCCAGGCGTCGCCGCCCTCGAAGACTAATCCCCCACCGTGCCCCCGTCCCACGGTCATGATCCGCGCCGGTGGGCCATCCACGCCTTCGGCCCGTTCCAAAAGCAAGCCGTCCTTATCCGCCGACGCCTCCCAACCGGCAGCATCCGCTCGCAACGCCACCATCCGCCCCCTCCCGCGTTGTCCCGCCGGCAACGGAGGACAACATGCGCAACACCACGGCTTTAACCCTGACCGGTGGCGCGATCATCACCGCCTTCCTCGTCGGCGGCCGGAACAGCCCCACGCCCATGCACCCCGCCACCGCCGCCTGGTACGCGAAGCTCGAAAAGCCGAGCTACACGCCGCCGGGCCCCGTTTTCGGCCTCGTCTGGCCGCTCCTCGACGGTCTCCTATGGTTCGCCGGCTATCGCCTCGCGACCCGGCGCCCCAGCCCCGCCCGCCATCTCGCCTTGGGCGCTTGGCTGCTCAATGTCGTGGGAATCGGCGGCTACTCCTGGGTCTTCTTCGGCCGCAAGCGCCCCGACGAGGCCCTCGGCATCACCACCTTCATGCTCGGCAGCTCGGTCGCCCTCGTCGCCAGCGCCGCCCAAATCGACAAACCCGCCGCCTACGCCAGCGCCCCCCTCGTCGCCTGGCTCCTCTTCGCCAACCTCCTTCAAACCGAAGTCTGGCGCCGCAACCGCTAGCGAGACGCTCCAAGGTTCGCCGGCGCCGTCCGCCGCCACTTGCTTCGTGCGCGCAAAGTCATATAGAGAAGTGTATGAGTTTCTCGGCGCCTGAATCGCGACTGCCTCTCTATCACCGCTTGCGGGACTATCTCGCCGCTCAGATCGGCGCGCAGACTTGGCGGCCGGGCGACCTGATCCCGTCCGAAGCCGAGCTCGCCGCCGCGCATGGCGTCTCCGTCGGCACCGTACGCAAGGCGATCGATCAGTTGGTCTCGGAGGGATTGCTAGAGCGCCAGCAAGGCCGCGGCACCTATGTCCGCCGGGCGCGCTTCAACTCCTCGCTGTTCCGCTTCTTCCGGTTCCAGTCGGAAGCCGGGGAGCGGAAAATCCCGCAGGCCCGAATCCTTCATCGCGAAGTCATGCCCGCGCCCTCCGCCGCCGCCTCGGCGCTCCGCCTGCGCGACGGCGAGCCGGTGATCAACATCTCGCGGCTGCGCCTGATCGACGGCGTCCCCCTCCTCGCCGAGGAGATCTGGCTCGAGAAGGCCCGCTTCGAGGCCGTGCTCGACATCGACCCCGCCGCCTTCGGCGACCTCCTCTACCCGCTCTACGAACAGCATTGCGGACAGATGGTCGCCTCGGCCGACGAGGTTCTGACCGTGGAGACCGCGAACCGCATGCAGGCACGGCTACTCGGACGCCCGCTTGGCGCGCCTCTCATCGTCATCGAGCGCACCGCCTTCGACCTTGAACGCCGGCCGATCGAGTGGCGTCGCTCCCGCGGCCCGGCCGACCGGTTCCGCTACCACGCCGAAATCAGGTGAAGACCACAAACCAAGGCCGATCGGGAGGAATTCATAAAGTGAGTTGGTACAGCGACAGTTCGTCAACCGAAAAGCGGACATTCTGGGCCGCTTTCGGCGGCTGGAGCCTCGACGCGCTCGACGTCCAGATGCTCAGCCTCGCCATTCCCGCACTCATCCCCGCCCTCGGCATCACTAAGGCGGATGCCGGCCTGCTCGGGTCCATCACTCTGTTTCTCGGGGCATTTGGCGGCTGGCTCGGCGGCGCAATGGGCGACCGGTTCGGACGCGTGCGGGCACTGCAGGTCTCCATCGCGAGCTTCGCGCTCGCGACCTTCGCCTGCGCCTTCGTGACCAGCTACTGGCAGCTCGTCGTCCTCAAGGCGATCCAGGGCTTGGGGTTCGGCGCCGAGTGGGCCTGCGGGGCGGTTCTCATGGCCGAAATCATCCGGCCCGAGAACCGCGGCCGGGCGCTTGGCGCCGTGCAGAGCGCGTGGGCAGTCGGGTGGGGTGTCGCCGTGCTGTTGTCGGCGCTGATCTTCACCTACGTGCCGGCAGACCTCGCATGGCGGCTGCTGTTCGCCGTGGGCGTGCTGCCCGCCTTGCTGATCCTGTTCATCCGTCGCGGCATTCCCGAGCCGGTGCGGCCAATGCACCGGGATGCGCCGGAGCCATTCCTGGCGACCTTGGCCGCCGTTTTTCGCCCGCAGGTGCTCCGGTCAACCCTCGTCGGTGGCCTGTTCGGTGTCGGCGCGCATGGCGGCTACGCCGCACTCACAACCTTCCTCCCGACATTCCTCCGCGAGGTCCGCCACCTGTCCGTACTCGGGTCGAGCGCCTATCTCGGGGTCATCATTGCGGCCTTCTTCTTCGGCTGCGTCGCGAGCGGGATCGCAAGCGACCGCTTCGGCCGGCGACTCAATGCGGCGCTCTTCGCCCTCGCCTGCATCGTCACCGTTCTCGTCTACATCTTCGCGCCGCTCACCAATCCGCAGATGCTCGTCCTTGGCTTCCCGCTCGGCTTCTTCGCCGCCGGCATCCCGGCCAGCATGGCGGCCCTGTTCAGCGAATTGTACCCCGCCGGGATACGCGGGACCGGAGTCGGCTTCTGCTATAACTTCGGCCGGGTGGTGTCCGCTGCCTTCCCATTCCTTGTCGGATTCCTCGCCGACCGCATCGGGCTTGCCGCCGCCATCGGCGCTGATACCGTCTTCGCCTACCTGCTGGTGCTGATCGCGGTCCTCATGCTGCCCGAAACGCGCGGCAGAACTTTTCAGCAACAGGCCAAAACTGCCATGGTTTGATGTGTCCCGCCGCCTACGCCAGCGAAGCTGGAACCCTTCCTCCGTCAACGCAGTTCTATGCCACGAACTGCACAACGCCATGGCCGGGCTCATTCTGCGCAAGGATCGCAGCGTGACGGCGGCGGCGCAACTGATGATCGATGCCGTCCGGCAGATCGCTGCCGTGCGCGGCAACGCCTGAAACGCCATCGCGATCGGGTGGACCTTCAACCTCGGGGAGACAACATGCCGAGCACCACCCAGGCCGCGCTGACGATCATTGCCGAATTCCCACAACACTACTTTCTCGAGAACTTGGCCGTCCGCCAAGACGGCTCCATTCTCGTCACCGCCATGAACAAGAACGAGCTGTGGTGCGTCCCGCCTCCCGGCCAACACCTGCCCGTCAACCCGGTCCTCATCCACACTTTCGAAATGATGACGATGTTCGTGGTCGAGACCGGCCCCGACATCTTCCTGATCGGCTCGGCAGACGTTTACGGAACCCATGAAGCGCGGCTGCACCGGCTGGACCTACAAGGCTGGGTTCCCGGAGGCCCCGGAGGCAATGTCGAGCCGCAGCTCATGCTGGCGTTTCCCGAGCCCAACGTCGGCCTCAATGGCGGCTGCCTGATCGCACCCGGCGTCCTGCTCGCCGCCGGGGCGGCAAACCTCATCTGGCGCGTGGACCTGCCGAACGACACAGGCCAGGCCTCCGCACGCATCTGGCTCCAGCACGACACCATGAAGAACCGTCCCGGCGAGATGAAGCCCGAGCAGCCCGGCGTCAACGGCATCCGCTATCACCGCAGCACCAACCATCTCTACTACACATCGACCTCCCAGCAATTGATGCTGCGCGTCGCAGTCGACCCGGCAACGCATGACCCGCTTGGCTTGCCGGAATTCATCGCCGGCGGTCGCGAGTGGGACGACTTCATCATCGATGAAGCCAACGAAATCGCCTACGTAACGACCCACCGCGAAAACACCATCGATCGCGTCCGCTTGGCGCCCGACGCAAACCGCGAGGGCCGCGTCGTGGTCGCCGGCGACCCCTTCACCGAAATCCTCGTCGGCCCATCGAGCGGCGCCTGGTCGCGCGCCGCCGAAGACGCCGGCCGCGTCGCCTATTTCACCACCGACGGCGGCACCGCACAGTCTCCCGACGGCGTCGTCCGCACCGCCAAGCTGCTCCGCGTGCTTTTTCCGCAAGCCCCACGGGAACCGCATATGAAGGAAATAGGATAATCGTCACCGCCGGGCTTGACCCGGCCGTCCATGCTGCGCCGAGGGCGCCAGCTCGCGACGCGAGGCCGCGTTGCCGCTTGGACCGGGGTGCGGCGCACCCCGGTCCAAGCGCTCGTCTTACTGTGTTGCCTGCAACGCGGAGAGGGATTGCAGCGCCTGTTCTCTCTGCTTCTCCGTCGGGCTGCCCACCCCGCTTTCGACCGCCTCGTAGATGATCTTCTGCGCATCGGCCGGCTGGATAAAGCCCTTCGCCACGTCGGAGTTCGCGGCCTTGGCCGTCAACGTCACGTACTGGCCGTAGCTCGCGTAAATCTCGTTCAGCTCATCGACGCTGAACGGCAGGTGATAGCCCCAGCGCACGCAGGCGCTGCCGGCCGGCCCGGCATTTGTGCCGACGTTAAGGTAGGTCGGCACTGACACTTGCGGCAGCTGAATCCCGCCGATCGCCAGACCCAGGCTGTCTCGCGCGATGACCGCAGACGCCGGCGCCGGCGAACCGATCGACGTTGTCTGGATGTGAGGCGCGACCGGCGGCGGTTTGCCTTCCGTAATCCAGGTCACCAGGTCGCCGAATGCAGTATTGATCACGTCGCCCGCGGGCTGCAGCGTACCAAGTTCCGGAACGGCGCAGGTGGGTGCGAGCTGCGCCTCGCCCGATGAGGGGATCGGATAGGCGAGCGGATTGTCGCGCAGCTCCAGCGGCTCGCGGCTGTCACGCAAGTGCTGGTCGACATGCGACTGCCCAGCGATCTCCCAGCTGCGGTACGTGGAGGTATTGGGCTGCCGGATCGAGGCCTCGGCCGCCTGAACGTCGTATTCGGTGAGCACCTTGAATACCGGCTGTGACAGGTCGGGGCGAATCTGCTGGCCGATCGTCGACAGCATCAGGAAGCCATCATAAACGTTGCCGAGTGGGTTGATGTTGTTGACATACGCGGCGAGGCGGGCCGCCGATTGCGACTCCCCCGTCGCAATGATGACCCTTGGCTTTAAGCCACCGAGCACGTTGACCCCGCCCGGATTGCGGATCGCCTCGCCCGCCTGCGAGAAGATATCGTACGAGAGTGCGTCGGCGTCCGTCACTGACGTGGGCGGACTCCCGATCGAGACATTGAGCGACGCGTAGCGATTGGAATTCCATGCCTTCAGGTCATTGACGCCGATATGCTGCGCGGAAACGCCAACCCAGGCGTAGCCTTCACCCAGGATATGCTCCCAATCGTAGAACCAGAGGTTATCGGCGTCGAAGCCGTTGGTTACATTCAACCATTCGACGAGCACGACACCGTTGAAGCGGCGCTTGTCCGCCGGCTCGCGCACCACCATGCGCGTCGTGTACGGATAGGGGCCGAGAGCGCCTGTCGCGGTCGCCAGCGCCGACGGTGCCGAATACGCCTTGGCCAAGCCGCTGAAGAAATACTCCGTCTCGGTGTAGCCTTGCTCGGCGAGCGGATGATTGGACGCGAAGAAGATGTAGTTGTGGGTGGGAGTGCCTGGAATGTCCGGTGCGGCGATCGGACCCGATACTGTCGGGGTCGGCACCTGAGCCGATGCCGTAGTTGCCAATGCAGCCGCGAGCGTGGCGCCCGCAAGCCAGGTTGCAGCCGCGCGGGCGCGCGGCCGGGTGATTATTATGGACATGACTTCCTCCAAACGCATTTTTATTGGTTAAAGCAGTAAGCCTTGCGTCACGATGGCGCAGCCGGAACGTTAGTCGTCACGGCCGCGAGGCGCAACCGGGGCGCCCATAAACCAAAATTCAAACCGACACGCCACCTGAGAACGCCCGCCACTTCCGCCTCGCGACCGCACCAACCGGTAGTGGGTCAGTTTGAAAATTTAGGTCGATTTCATTCCTATTCTGGGTCAGCTCGGCCGAGGTTCGTCCGTCTTTTCGGGATCGCCCTGTCCCCAAACGAGTCCAGGCCGATGGGAAGTAGACGGATTGGCACTTGGTCCGCACGCACGTCTTTGATCGTCTCAAGTGCCTCGCGGAGAGATGGAGCGCGATCGGTCAGGAAGGTAGAAAGTTGATCATCGGGAACGACGATCACGCCCGCGTCTATCTTTGCTCCGCTCAGACTTTCCCGCAGGTGCGACACGTCACGGTATAGCATCGTGCTGCGTCCTGACACCTGGATCTCAACACCAAGAGCCGCATGTGCGATAGCGTAACCGGATCGGAGGCTGACCTCCTTCACCCAATCGACGCCGCTCACCTGAGTCTTTTTCCAGCCGCCCATGGCGGAGAACTGAGCGTCAATCCGCTCCCTGATGTCAGCTGCACCGTTTGCGTTGCGCTTTTGGAGAACTTGGATCGGGACTGCCGTCAGAACCGCCAAGAGTTCGGCGTAGACCTCGCTTAGCCCGCGGCGTGTTATCACCCTCTCCACCGCGTCGTAATCGATCGGTTGCCCCACAACAGCCAAGCTCCGCCCCCTCTACAAAATCGGTATTCGCATGGGGGGCGATCACCCCTTGCGTTAGTCGCTCGACCACGATGCTTGCGAAATCGATATCAATCCCGATCCAGCGCCGCCCCTTGTCGCGCGCCACAGCGTAGGTCGTGCCTGATCCTCCGAATGGATCGAGCACGATGTCGCCAACCACCGTCGTCATCTCCACCACTCGATCAAGAACCTTGGTGGAAAGCGCATTCGCGGTCCGCTTTTCTGATTTAAACTTGCCATGCCTAACCGGCGGAATGTCGCTCCAAACATCCATCAGATTGACGCCATTTGGGTTCATGGCGTGGCGATGACCGCCGTAGTCTCGTATCTCTCCTCCACAATGCCTACACGTAAGAATCGGTGTTCTGATTCTTCGGAAGACCTTGGGTTTACCCTTTGTGAAGTAGAGCAGTCCGTAATGAGCTGGGTATAGCCTGCCCTCTATCGGAAGGCAGCTCTTGTGCTCAATAGCGATCCAATGCCGGAACGTAAGCCCTTGCTCAATCAAAAATGCGCCAAGCTGAATGTTCCAGCGCGGGAGATTGTAGACGAAGAGCGCGCCGCCTGGCTTGAGCAAGCGCACGCTTTCGACAAGCCACTCTTTGCACCAGGCGAGATATCGATCCTCCGACAGACTATCGAGAGAGCGTTTGCCGTACAACTTCCCCAGGTTAAAGGGCGGGTCGGCAAACACTGTGTCCACCACCCCGTCACGAATTGAAGGCAGCAGATCCATGCAATTACCAGAGAAGAGAACGCCGCCCTCACCTATCCAGTACGGACTGATCAAAGCCTGAGTCTTCAGAAACTCGGCTGGCGCAAGAGTTAGGCTGACCGCGCTTGATAGTTCTGAAAGGTCATTTACGCTGCTAAGATCGTTCATCGCCACTCCACGACTCGATTATAGATGTTCACGGCGCCGCGCGCGAGCATAACGGCCCCTAGCTTACCTACCGGGCCTCCCACTCCTCCAGCACCTTCACCATATCGGCAAGCTCCCAAAGCGTGTTCGTGACGCCAGCCGCCATAGCCGGGGTGCATCGAAGCGTCTGGTGAATGCGCACGAAATTGTAGTGCATGGTGTGGATTGCGACCGAATGAGCGTGGTTCTCGACCTTCTTTGAGAACGCATTCGTCAGCCGTGTGAACCGGCGCGATCCCATCCGCAGCGTGAGATTGGCACGCTCGGCGTAGCTGGTGCTGACATGCTCCGGAGCCGGGTTCCCTTCCACCCGCCGCTTGACGGCCCCTGTGCACTCTCCTGGGCTGTAGCGACCTGCGCCAGGGGTATCGCCATAGATTTTGATGAGCATGGCGTAGTCGATATCAGCGCCGAAAGACTGTTCCACGGCCTCCAAATACGGCTTGTGACCATCACTGGTGAGCTGCATCCGGTTTTTCACACGAGAAGCTAGGTCGCCAATAAAAGCCTGCGCCGCATAGGCGTCGCGAGCGCCGACAAAATAGGACGGGATCAGCTTGGTATCAGCGTCAAGCGCCATCCACGTCCAGCAGTCGCCAGCGCCTTCCGGGGCGGCCTTAGCGGTCGGGATGTTTTTTGCCTTGGCGTAGACGAACGCCCAAATTTCATCCACTTGGACTCGCTTGCAGGTGAGGCCGCGCAGTGTCCGGTCCTGATAGTCACTGAATGCCTCTCCCGCGTCCTCTAGCAGCTTGACGACGGTGTTCTTGCTCGCCCCCGTCAGCCGGGAGATCGCCCGGATAGAAACGCCCTCGACCATCATTCCGAGGATTTGTGCGCGGGCTTCGCGGGAGAGCTTGTTCATGGGCAGCATTATGCGCCCCCAATGCTAGGCGTCAAGCACAGTGGGTCAGAATGCGTCAGTTTCCATCTGGCTTCTGACCATGCTAAGGTTAGCCTGCGCAGTGGTGGGTGATCGACCGGGATCGAACCGGCGACATGGAGATTACAAGGCCCCCGCTCTACCACTGAGCTACGACCACCACCGCACCGCTAAGGTGCCGACCTCGGGCCCGTCGCTCTTCCCCTAGACAAGGATGCGGCGGGCCTTCCTTTTTCGCCCCCATCGCCGGCCGGCATGGACGTGGGGGCAACAACTCTCGTGACCATCGAGACCTCCTGCAGGCATGACATACACACCGAAATCGGAGTGAGTCAAATGGCCGATTGGCCATACTGCGCATTCAGCATTGCCCCGATAGGAAAACACGTGTAGATCGGACGCATATGTGGCGCCGGATTTCCGGCGTTGGAGATGCGTGTCGTGGAAGAACTAAAAGAAAACACAGTTGCGGATGGTCTGGTCGGTTTGGCCCAGCGTGAAAGCAAGCGTACCTATGAGCGATCGACCATCGAATTCCCTTACAACGATCTTGATGATGCCGTCAGCGTGGCAAAATCGGTTCACAAAACGGGGGGCTTCGAATGTGACGCAGATGCTCTAGCGGCCGTGCTGGGGCATGCGATGACGAGTGGGGCATTCCGGGGGCGCATCTCGAATGCGGGCACGTTCCGACTGACCGAGAATAGCAACGGCAAGATACGTCTGACCGAACTCGGCCGGCAGATTACCCAGCTAGGGCACGAACCCGAAGGAAGGGTTCAATCGTTTTTAAGCGTGCCTTTGTTTCAAAAAATCTTTGAACGATACAAAGGATATACGCTTCCTCCGGCTGCAGCGCTTGAGCGTGAAATGGTTGCACTCGGCGTTTCATCGAAGCAAACCGATAAAGCACGCCAAGCCTTTATGCGTTCAGCACGCCAATCTGGCTTCTTTGACCTTGGCGAAGATCGGTTGGTCAAACCTCAACTGAGTCCAAGCCCCTCAACGAAGCCTATCGAAAACCTCAGTGAGCCGGCTACAAGTCCTCAGCTCGGCGGCGGCGGCGGTAAGCCGCCTGTCGATCCACTGATAAAAGGACTGGTTGATCGACTGCCAAATAGCGATGCGGTTTGGTCTCTTCGGGATCGAGCTAAGTGGCTACAAACGGCTACGAACGCGTTTGATCTGATTTACGCCATCGACGAAAAAGACACGGGTGAGATCATAATCACCCTAAATCGTTCTGTGGATTAGGGTCACAAGTCGGATTTGGATTTACCCCAACGCTCCTGCGCACCCTTCCTGGCGATCTCCGACCGGCGCTCTGGCGTCATCCCGGCGGCGCGGGCCGCCGCGCCTTTCTTACCCATAGCGGCGGCGCCAGCATCCTTGCCGTCGTCCACCGCATCCGGCACTTCGCCTGTCATGATGTCCACCATCAGCTTGCCGAGCTGGACGGGATCGCGGGGGCGGGGCGTGCGCTTCATGCTCATGAGGCGTATTCTACCACCGGTCATACCAAGTCAGAAACCGGTATGACCTAGGATTTTAATCAGGGCGGTTCAAACTGACCCACTACCCACCAACCAAAACCCTTGACCCCGCCCCATCGAATATGTTCCTGTTCCGTTCATGCTCGCCCAACCCATCACGGACCCACAACCCGATCTTGCCGCCGAAGCCGCCGAGCGCCGCCGCATCCAGCATGCCGCCCTCGACGACCTGCTCGACCTCACCATGTCAGCCGCCCACATGGTCCACGACCGCGCCAAGATGCAGGAAGCGATCACCCCGCCCGACAGCGACGCGCACCCCGCCGCCGACATCGCCCTCCCGTTGGATCGCCTCGCCCGCGCCGCCCGCTTGACCATCCTCCTCTCCCAGCAGATCGACGCACCGGTGCGTCAGCGCACCGGCGCCTGCCGCCGCATCCTGCGCGCCGTCGAAGACACCATCCACCGCGAAAAGTCGAACCCAAGCGAGCGCGAACCTCTGCAAGCCGAACTGCACGAGCGCCTCGACCGCCTCGATCTCGACGAACTCGGCCATCGCCGCATCGCCGAAATCGTCGCCGACATCTGCCGCGACCTCGGCCTCGTCCCCCCGCTGCCCGGCCAGCGCCCCTACAAGCGCCGCACCCCGGCCGACATCACCCTTCTCGACGCCCGCGCCGCCTACCCCGGTCACCCCGGCCCGACTAACCCCGGCCCGACTAATCCCGGCCCGAGTAACCCCGCCGACGACCCGGAACGCGTCTTCCGGTTAGTCGCCACCCCAAACGGCGGCGCCTAACCCAAAGCCTGCGCGACCCATTCCGCCCACATCAGCGCCTCCCGATCCTGCCCGCGCCGCGTCACGATCTGCACGCCCAACGGCATCCCGTCCGGCCCCGCGCCGGCCGGAACCGTCACGCACGGCACATGCAAGCTCGTCCAAATCAAGTTGAACGCCGGGTCTCCCGTCCAATTCAGCCCCACCGGCGCCTGACCCGGTGCCGAAGGCGTCAGCACAAAATCCAGCTCCCCCAACCCCGCATCGAACTCCCCCTGCAACCGCCGGAACACCGCCTGCGCCTCCACCAGCCTTGCCGCCGGTTGCGCCAGCCCCCATTCCATCCGCTCCAGCAGCGTCTCGCTGATCTGCGCCCGCGCATGGCTGAGTTCCCACCCCAAGGCCCGCGCGCTCTCCGCGTTCATCACCACCGCATGCGCGTCCTCGAGCGCCGCAAACCCCTCCGGCAGCACGAATTCGCCGATCTCCGCCCCCGCCCGCGCCAACACCCCCGGCACGCTCTCCAACAACGCCCGCGTCTCCGGCCCCGCCCGGTCCCACACCGGCGACCGGCACACCCCGATCCGCGGTGCCCGCCCCGCCCCACGATCCCCCAGCTCGAGCCCAGTGATCGCCCCCGTCAGCAACGCGCAATCCCCCACGCTGCGCGCAAACACCCCCACCGTATCCAAGCTGTCCGACATCAGCTTGGCCCCAACCCGGCTGATCGTCCCAAAACTCGGCTTATACCCGACCACCCCGCAAAATGCCGCCGGCCGGATCACGCTCCCCGCCGTCTGGCTCCCGAAAGCGAACGGGAAATACCCCGCCGCCACCCCCGCCGCCGACCCGCTGCTCGAGCCCCCAGGCGTCCGCACGCTGTCATGCGGATTGGTCGTCGGCCCCGGCAACCGCGTCGCGAACTCCGTCGTCACCGTCTTGCCCAGCACGACCGCCCCCGCCGCCCGTGCCCACGCCACGCACGCCGCATCCGCCCGAGGCCGATGCCCGCGCCAGATCGGCGAGCCATATTCCGCCGGCATATCAAACGTGTCGAACACGTCCTTCACCCCGATCGGCAGCCCATGCAGCGGACCCGGCGCCGCCCGCGCCGCTCTCGCCTGCCCCGGATCGAAATGCGCCATCGCCCGCAGCGTGCCCTCCCGTGCCGCCACCCGCGCCAGGCACGCCTCCAGCAATGCCGCCGGGCTCAGCGACCCCGCCCGGATCGCGGCGGCAGCGGCGACGGCGGTCAGTTCGGCAGGATCGCCCATGAAATCTTACCTCTCACTTGTCGCCCAAGGCTGGCGCAGTTGCAGGCGCAGGTCCATCTTCCCTCAACAATGCAGCGCACCAACCCTCTCGTCCGTGTCCGCCAAGCCGGTGACGGCTCCCTCATCTATCTCATCAACGCGGCGCCCGAGAGCCTGCCGCCCGTGCGCACAGCCGACCTCGAAGCGGCCTGGGACGCCGCCCGCGAGGCCGCCGTCGGCGCCGCCTGGGGTCTGCCCCGCCTGTTCCGCTTCGCCCAGCCCGATGGCAGCGCCATCGACCTCGCCCTCTCCGACGCGGACGCCTGCTGTTGGGCCGCCGCCGTCGACCAAACCACCGGGATGCAGAACACCTACGGCCTCTCGCTCTGCCTGCGCCTGCTGGCCCTCGTCGATCTCCTGGCCCGCGCCCCCTGGACATCGGCGCTATGCCGTATCCGCCGGGCCGGCGCAGCACTCGACCCGTTGCTCGTCCGCACCGCCGCCACGACGCCGCTGACCAACCAAGCCAGCTTCGACGAACCCGCCTTCCGGCTCAGGCTCGGTAACAGCGCCACGCTGCCCGCCCTGCGCCTCACCGCTTCAGGAGCCTCCGCATGACCACCGCACGCCGCTGCCTGCCGCTCCTCCTGCTGCCCCTCGTGGTCGCGTGCCAGCAGCAAACCCCTCGGCCGCGCACGCCGGCCGACCGGCAAGCCCTCGCCAATTGCCGCGCCGATGCAGACCGCACCTACGCCGCCCAAAACCGCGGCGACCTGTCGCGCCGCGATGACATCGATAACCCGTTCGCCAGCGGCTACACTTCCGGCATCGTCACCCGCGGCCTGAGCGCGCAATACCAGCGCGACAACCTGGTTCAGGACTGCCTGAACGCCTCCGGCCAGCCCGCACCCGCCCCCAATCCAGGCGAGGGCGCCACCTTCAACCCCGCGAAGAACTGACGCGCTTTGCGTTGCCGGGCTGGGATGGCCGTCCTACAAACGGCTCCGCCTGTTACAGATGGAGCTGCACAGATGACCAAAATCGTTCGCACCGAGCCTAACAAGATTCTGTCCAAAGCCGTGGAATATCACAACTTCGTGTTTGTCCAGGGCTGCACCGCCCAAGACCTCGCCAAGGACATTGCCGGCCAGACCAAGGAGTGCCTCGCCAGCATCGACACCATCCTCGAGACGCACGGCACCGACAAAACCCGGCTCCTGCAAGCCCAGATCTGGGTCAAGGACATTCGCGACCGGGACGCCATGAATGCTGTGTGGAGCGCCTGGTTGCCAGAGGGCGGCGCCCCGGCCCGTGCCTGCGTCCAGGCCAACATGGCCGATCCGCGGCACCTCGTGGAGATCATGGTCGTCGCCTGCAAGTAACGGTTTGATCCCGGTCCGTGCCGCACAAGCACGGACCGGTCTCGCACCAAAACTTGCGTTCCTGTTACTCCCCCGTTCCGAATCGCTGTTGCCCACCAGCAACTCTGTGGTTTTCTGGACACACCCACGATAAATTTGTTGCGATTGATAACTCCTGGCCCGTGGATGGGACAGCAATCCTCTTTTGACCGCTTATCCACAGGGGTGTTTTTGCGAAACACTCTGTAAGATCGCAAAAACTGCCATTCAGGGTTGCCAGCCTCGCTCCGCCGAAACTAACCCTGATCACGACGCAGTGATCCAGGAGAGAAACGGATGGCAGCAAAACGGTTCGGCGGACTCGCGATGCTCGGTGCGGCGTTGGTCATCAGTGCGCCTCTCGGCGTCCACGCGGCACAAGCGCGGGCGAGGTCGAGCCACCATTCGGGCCGTGCAGGCTCTTACCCCATCAGCTATCGCAGCCGTTCCATCCCCTTCCACTACGCCCATTCGGGCCACTCCTTCCCCCGCTACACGTGGAGCGGCGGCCACCTGCAATGCGTCCCCTTCGCCCGCGAGAACACCGGCATCGAACTCTCCGGCAACGCCGCAAACTGGTGGGCCGCCGCCGAAGGCGTCTATGAGCGCGGCGCCCGTCCCGAGGTCGGCAGCATCCTCAACTTCCGCGCCACCGGGCGCATGCGCTTGGGCCACGTCGCCGTCGTCAGCAACGTGGTCAACAGCCGCACCATCGACATCGACCAGGCGAACTGGTCCGGTCCCGGCGTCGAGCGTGGCGGCATCAGCCATGACATCAGCGTCGTCGACGTCTCGCCGGGCAACGACTGGACCCAAGTCCGCGTCGCCCTCGGCCATACCGACGAGTTCGGCAGCACCTACCCGACCTATGGCTTCATCTACGACCGCCCCGACACCGGCACCATGACGGCCAATGCCGGCCTGCCGCAGGGCCAGGTCACCCAGCTTGCCGACACCACATCCAGCCAGCCCGAAGAGGTCGCCGAGGCCGAAGACGACGCCACCCCGCGCGCCTACCACCATCGCGCCTGGCGCCACAGCCGCGCCTCCAGCAGCGCCCATGTCTATAGCAGCGCCCGCATCTACAGCAGCGCCCGGGTCTACCGCGTCCACAGCCGCGCCGAGTTCATCCCCCACCACGCCGCCTCCAGCCACCGCCGCCGCACCTAGCCGTACGAGCCGCCAATGCTCTAGCCTCGCCCCTCGAACCATAACGAGGAGCGAGGCGGAGATGTCCGAACCCGGTCAAGCCTTCCGCGCCGCCCGCGACCTTCTCCTCCGGCATCGCCGGGACCTCGCTAAAGCGCAGCAAGAATTCCGCTGGCCGGCGCTCGGCCGTTTCAACTGGGCGCTCGATTACTTCGACCCGCTCGCCGCCGGCAACGAACACGCCGCACTCCGCTTCGTCGGCCCCAACGGCTTCGAAAGCAGCATCAGCTTCACCGGCCTCGCCGCCCGCTCCAACCAGGTCGCAAACCACCTCCGCCGCCTCGGCGTCACCCGCGGCGACCGCATCCTCATGCTCCTCGGCAACGTCCAGCCGCTCTGGGAAGTGATGCTCGCCGCCATGAAGCTCGGCGCCGTCCTCATCCCCGCCACCACCATGCTGACCGAGGACGATCTCCGCGACCGGCTCGCCCGCGGCCGAGTCCGCCACGTCATCGCCGCCAGCAACCTCGCGCCCCGCTTCGACAATCTCCAAGGCGACTACACCCGCCTCGCCGTCGGCGGCGCCCCCGGCTGGCAAGACTTCCATGAGTCCGCCGCCGAATCGACCAGCTTCATCCCCGAAGGCGAAACCCAAGCCACCGACCCAATGCTGCTCTACTTCACCTCCGGCACGACATCGAAACCAAAGCTCGTCCTGCACAGCCACCAGAGCTACCCCGTCGGCCACCTCTCCACCATGTACTGGATCGGCGTCCAACCCGGTGACGTGCACCTCAACATCTCCTCGCCGGGCTGGGCCAAGCACGCCTGGTCCAGCGTCTTCGCCCCCTGGAACGCCGGCGCCACCATCGTCATCCTCAATCAGCCCCGGTTCGACGCCAGGCACCTCCTCCGCATCCTCGGCCAGGAGCGCATCACCACCTTCTGCGCCCCGCCCACCGTCTGGCGCATGCTGGTACTCGAAGACCTCAAGGCCAACCCGATCCACCTCAAGGAGGCCGTCTCCGCCGGCGAGCCCCTCAACCCCGAAGTCATCGAGCAAGTGCGCCAAGCCTGGGGCTTGCTGATCCGCGACGGCTACGGCCAAACCGAAACGACCCTGCAGATCGGCAACACCCCCGGCCAGCCCTTCACCCCGGGCTCCATGGGCCGACCCATGCCCGGCTACGCCATCCGCCTCGTCGACCCCGATGGCGCCGACGCCGAAGAAGGCGAGATCGCCATCCCCCTCGACCCGGCGCCCACCGGACTGATGCAAGGCTACCTACTCGACGACGGCGCCATCCAGCCCCCCTCGCCCCCAATCTACCGCACCGGCGACGTCGCCCTGCGCAACCAAGACGGCTCGCTCACCTATGTCGGCCGCGCCGACGACGTCTTCAAATCCAGCGGCTACCGCATCAGCCCCTTCGAGCTGGAAAACGTCCTGATCGAGCACGCCGCAGTCGCCGAAGCCGCCGTCGTCCCCTCCCCCGACCCGGTGCGCACCGCCCTGCCAAAAGCCTTCATCGCCCTAGCCGAAGGCCACGAACCAAACGTCGCGACCGCGTCCAGCATCTTCGCCCACCTCCGCACCCGCCTCGCCCCATACAAGCGCATCCGCCGAATCGAATTCTACGAGCTGCCGAAAACCATCTCCGGCAAGATCCGCCGCGTCGACCTCCGCCGCCTCGAAGCCGCCCGCCGCGCCGCCGACGATTGCGGCCAAGCCGAGTTCCTAGACATTTAAGCTGACGTGTCACCCCATGCCGAACACGGCCACCATGAAGGGCGCCTGCGGCACTCAGCCAGCGGTAAAGGACCACCTTGTGAGCTACGGCGCACGCAAAAACCGAGTCAAAGCCGCATCTCGTTTCACAAACAAGCAAAGCCCCCCGGCCAAGCGACTCGGCTTGGCCGGGAGATTTGTTTGCTCAGCCGCGCGGCTGAATTGCTGGCCCCGCCGGCTGCGCCGCGGCAAGCCGCGCCCTGTCCCGGCTCGCCTGCCAGGCCGCCAACTCCTGCTCACGCTCGACCGGAGGCGTCCCGTCCGCAGCCCCCACCGGCAGGGAGTTGGCGGTCTGCACGATCGCATTGCCGCCGTTGCTGGGCAGCGGCGGCACAGTGTTCCAAGCCACATGCGGCACGACAAACGGGTACGGGTTCTGGTAAACCGGCACGCCCCGATAGGCGAGCGGCGCCGTCGGTGTCGGCGCCGACTGCATGGCCATCGGGAACGGATTGCCGTTCCCCTCGCCGGCAAACGCCGTCCCCGCCATGAGGCTCATGGCAACGGCTGCAACAAGGGTCTTCATGGATGTAGTCTCCTGGGTCGGTCCGTCCGCAACAGGCGCCGCCTGTGCTGGCAAACCAGGTCGCCGGTCCTGGCAGTCCCGCACACCGGGCCCCGCCAAATCGGCAACTCGCAACCTGGTGCCCCGCGCCCAGCTATGCACCCTTCGGACAGCCATGACTTCCTCGCATGAGCACCTTATGTTGAACTCAACAGCTCAACCCCGCGCGACGATTGTCATCTCCTATGGGATTACAGATCGATTACATGCACACCGCTTACGCCGAATTGCGCGGAATCTTCCCCGCCAAAACCGCATCGATTCCATCCAGCACCAAATGCCCCATCGCGTCGCGCGTCTCCGCCGTCGCACTCCCCAGATGCGGCAGCAGTACCACATTCTCCAGCTCGAAATACCGCTTATCCACCGAAGGCTCGCCGTTATAGACATCGAGCCCGGCCGCCGCGACCTGCCCTGACCGCAGCGCCGCGATCAGCGCCGTATCGTCAACCAGCGTCCCGCGCGCCGCATTGGCAACAATCGCCCCCCGCGGCAGCTTGCCGATCCGCGCAGCATTCAGCCAATGCCGCGTCCCCTCGCCCCCCGGCGCGTGCAGCGACAGCACGTCGCACTCGCCCAGGAAACTGTCGTCATCGCCATGATACGTCGCCCCCCGCTCCAGCTCCGGCGGCAACCGCGCCTGATCCAGGTAATGCACCGCCATCTCGAACCCAGCCGCCATCCGCGCCAGCTCCCGCCCAATCCGCCCCATCCCAAAAATCCCCAAGCGCCGCCCGGAAACCAGCGTCCCCAGCAACTGCGTCGGCCGCCACCCGCCCCAGCCGCCCGCGCGCATCATCCGCTCGCCCTCGCCCGCCCGCCGCGCCGCCGCCAATATCAGCAGCATCGCGCATTCCGCCGTCGCGATGCTCAGCACGTCCGGCGTGTTGACCACCGGAATGCCCCGCGCCCGCGCCGCACCGATGTCGATATGATCGAACCCGACGCTGAACGTCCCGATCACCTTCACGCTCGCCGGCAGCTTGCCGATCGTCTCGGCGTCCAGCCGTTCCGCCGGACTGCACAATATGGCCGCCGCACCCTCGGCGCGGGCCAGCATCTCCACACCCGTCAACGTCGAATCATGCTCACTCAGCCGCGCCTCGTAATCATGCGCCGCGCGCGCCTCGATCGCCGGCGGCAGCCGCCGGGTCACCACAAGGATCGGCTTGGTCATCGCGTCACTCCCCTGCAAATTGCCGTCGATGATGGCCGGGCTTGCCCCGCGCCGGAAGGGGCGTCACCCTGCTGCAATGCAGCGCGCCCGCCTCGCCGTCGATATCGGCGGCACCTTCACCGACCTCGCCCTCGAGCACGGCCCCCACCGCGCCAGCCTCAAGCTGCTGACCACCTCCGCCGAACCCGAGCGCGGCGTGCTCGAAGGCGTCGCCCGCATCCTGCATGAATCCGCCCTCCAGCCCGCCGACATCGACATCGTCGTGCACGGCACCACCCTGGCCACCAACGCCATCATCGAACGCAAAGGCGCCCGCACCGCCCTGATCACCACCCAGGGCTTCCGCGACGTCCTCGCCATGGGCAACGAGAGCCGCTACGACCAATACGACCTCAACATCACCCTCCCCGAGCCCCTCGTCCCCCGCTACCTTCGCCTGCCCGTCCCGGAACGCCTCGACAACGAAGGCCACGTGCTGCTCCCCCTCGACGAGCACGCTGTCGCGGGCCTCGTCCCCCTCCTCCGCCGTGAGTCAGTCCACAGCATCGCCGTCGGCTTCCTGCACAGCTTCGTCAACCCCGCCCACGAACGCCGCGCCGGCGCCCTGCTCCAAGCAGCCCTCCCCGACGCCGCAATCTCCCTCTCCTGCGAAGTCTCCCCCGAGATGCGCGAATGGGAACGCTTCAGCACCACCGCCGCCAACGCCTACGTCCAGCCCCTCATCGCCGGCTACCTCCGCCGCCTCGAGGACGGCCTCCGCGCCATGGGCGTCGCCGCCCCGCTCTTCCTCATGCTCTCCGGCGGCGGCCTCACCACCATCGAGATCGCCTGCCGCTTCCCCATCCGCCTCGTCGAAAGCGGCCCGGCCGGCGGCGCCATCTTCGCCGCCGACATCGCTCGCCTCTGCGGCCTCGAGCGGGTCCTCAGCTTCGACATGGGCGGCACCACCGCCAAGATCTGCCTCATCGACCACTACCAGCCGCAATCCTCCCGCACCTTCGAAGTCGCCCGCGTCGGCCGCTTCAAGAAAGGCTCCGGCCTGCCGCTGCGCATCCCCGTCATCGAAATGGTCGAGATCGGCGCCGGCGGCGGCAGCATCGCCCATGTCGACGCCCTCGGCCGCATCGCCGTCGGCCCGCACAGCGCCGGCGCCGCCCCCGGCCCCGCCTGCTACGGCCGCGGCGGCGCCAAACCCACCGTCACCGACGCCAACCTCCTCCTCGGCCGCTACGACCCGGCCCGCTTCGCCGGCGGCGCCATCAAGCTGCACCCCGAGCCAGCCCGCGCCGCCATCGACACCGAAGTCGGCGTCCAAACCAGCCTCGCCCCCGAAATGGCCGCCCTCGGCATCGTCGAAATGGTCGACGAGAACATGGCCAACGCCGCCCTCGTCCACGCCATCGAGAGCGGCAAGACCTACGCCGGACGCACCCTGATCGCCTTCGGCGGCGGCGGCCCGGTGCACGCCTACCGCGTCGCCGAAAAAATCGGCATCACCCGCGTCCTGGTCCCCATCGGCGCCGGCGTCGGCAGCGCCATCGGCTTCCTGCGCGCCCCGGTCGGCTACGAGGTCGTGCGCAGCCTCTACCAGCGCCTCGGCCGCTTCGATTTCACCGCCGTCAACGCCCTCCTCGACGCCATGCGGTCCGAGGCCGAGGCCGCCGTCGCCCTCGGCAGCTTTGGCGCCCCAACCCGGCACACTCGCCTCGCCTACATGCGCTACGTCGGCCAAGGCCACGAGATCCCGGTCGCCTTGCCCGCCCACCCCATGCAGGAAGCCGAAATCGCCGCCCTCCGCCAAGCCTTCGACGCCGAATACGCCCGCTTCTACGATCGCCCCGTCCCCGGCTCCGACGTCGAAGTCATGAGTTTCGCGCTCACCGTCGCCACCATGTCCGACCCCGGCGCCGCCCCCACCGTACCCGCGCCACAACCGGCCGACCCCCGCCGCCTGCGCGTCCTCGACACCGCCACCGGCCTCACCGCCGACTGGGCCGTCCACGACCGCGCGGCCCTCGCGCCCGGCGCCGCCATCACCGGCCCCGCCATCATCGCGGAAGCCGAAACCAGCACGCTCGTCGGCCCAGGCTGGACCGCCCGCGTCGACACGAAAGGCTTTCTGGAACTCAATCGGGAGGCAGCATGAACCCGCTCGAAGCCATCCAACGCCAGGTCATGTGGAATCGCCTCATCGCCGTCGTCGAAGAACAGGCGCAAACCATGATCCGCACCGCCTTCAGCACCACCGTCCGCGAGGCCGGCGACCTCTCCGCCGGCATCTTCGACCTGCAAGGCCGCATGCTCGCCCAGGCCGTCACCGGTACCCCCGGCCACGTCAACTCCATGATGGAGAGCGTCGGTCACTTCCTGCGCAAATTCCCCGCCGAGACCCTGCACGAGGGCGACCACCTCATCACCAACGACCCCTGGCTCGGCACCGGCCACCTGCACGACCTCACCGTCGTCACCCCCGCCTTCCACCGTGGCCGCCTCGTCGCCCTCTTCGCCAACACCGCCCACGTCATCGACGTCGGCGGCCTCGGCATGGGGCCGGAAGGCCGCTCCGTCTTCGAGGAAGGCCTCTACATCCCCATCGTCAAATGCTTCGAAGCCGGCCGCCCCAACGCCACCTTCTTCGACTTCCTCCGCGCCGGCACCCGCCTGCCCGTCGAGCTCGAAGGCGACGTCTACTCGCTCTGCGCCTGCAACGACGCCGGCGCCCGCCGCCTCACCGGCATGCTCGATGAGTTCCGGCTCGAAGGGATCCAAGCCCTCGCCGAGCACATCTTCGAAAGCAGCTACCGCGCCACCCTAGCCGAGATCGCCAAGCTGCCCCCCGGCCAATTTACCGCCGAAATCTGGTCCGACGGCTACGAGGCCCCGGTCCGGCTTTCAGCCAAGATGCACATCTCGCCGGACGGCATCGAGGTCGATTACGAAGGCACCTCCGGCCTCTCCGGCCGCGGCATCAACGTCCCCGCCCCCTACACCCGCGCCTATGCCAGCTTCGGCATCAAATGCGTCGTCGCCCCAGAAATCCCGAACAACACGGCGAGCCTCGCCCCCTTCCGCATGCGCATCCCCGAGGGCTGCATCCTCAACGCCCCGCGCCCCAGCCCGGTCTCCGTCCGCCACGTCGTCGGCCAGCTCCTGCCCGACCTCATGATGGGCTGCCTCCACCAAGCCGTCCCCGGCCGGGTCACCGCCGAGGGCGCCTCCTGCCTGTGGAACCCGCCGCTGCGCGGCGGCGCCATCGTCTCGGGACAGAACTCGCCCCTGCAGGATTTCGAGGTGATCACCTTCAACTCCGGCGGCACCGGCGCCCGGCCCGGTCAAGACGGGCTCGACGGCACCGCCTTCCCCTCCGGCGTCCGCACCATGCCGGTCGAAGCCACCGAAAACTTCGCCCCCGTCATCTTCTGGCGCAAGGAGCTCCGCCCCGACAGCGGCGGACCCGGCCGTACCCGCGGCGGCCTCGGCCAAATCATGGAAATCGGCGCCAAAGGCGACGCCGAATTCGCCTGCAACGCCATCTTCGACCGCGTCGCCAACCCCCCGCGCGGCCGCGACGGCGGCCAGGACGGCGCAGCCGGCGCCGTCCGCCTGCGCAGCGGCCCCACCCTACGCACCAAAGGCTACCAACTCATTCCCGCCGGCGACCGCCTCATCCTCGAGCTGCCCGGCGGCGGCGGCATGGGTCCGCCCGAGCTACGCGACCCCACCCTCCTGGCCCGCGACCTGCGCGACGGATATGTGACACGGTCGGCGGCGGCAGCTTCCTCTGTGCTCACCGTGGCTTTCGCGCAACGCTAATGAAAGATGCTGTGACATTTCGGCCAACAACATTGCATTCATCTTTACCTGCAATGATAGTGAGGTGCTCGGGATGCCGAGCCCCGTAACGCTGACCTAGCGAGCACACCCATGAGCACGCGCAAGATCCTGTCCCTCACCTTGGCGACCGCCCTCGTCTCCGCGCCGTTCGCGGCGACCGCTTTCGCCGCGGCGGCCACCACCACGACGACCACCACGACGACGACGCACCACATGGTGCATCATCCCGTGATGCACACGACGCACACCCGCACCACGACCACCACCGTCCGCTCGCACGGCTCGACCGACGCTGCGGTCGACGCGCTGAACGCGCAGTCTCTGGCGCGCGCCCGCGGCGGCGCGACCACCCAGTAATTGCGCCATCGGCAGTGAGTGAGCGGCCTGTTACCTGGCAGGCCGCTTCTTCCTCATGCTCTTTGATTTCGCCAAGCTCGATCCACGAGATTGCTACAAGCTCTTGGTATCGACCGTCGTCCCGCGGCCCATCGCCTGGGTCGTGACCCAGGACCCCGCCGGCGTGCTCAACGCCGCGCCGTTTTCCTTCTTCAACGTCCTTTCCGGTGACCCAGCCATCGTCGTGATCGGCATCGGCGGACGTGAGCCAGGCGATGCAAAAGACACCGGCGCCAACATCCGCCGCAGTCAGCAATTCGTGGTCAACCTGGTCGGCTACGCGAATGCCGAGGCGATGAACATCACCGCCATCGATTTGCCGCCCGCAATCGATGAAATTGGCCAAGCCGGGTTGCACACCCTGCCCAGCCACCACGTCGCCCCCCCTCGCATCGCCGAGAGCCCGGTGGCACTCGAATGCGAGCGTTTCACCACCCTCGAAATCGGCTCGGACCGCGCCCTGATCCTCGGCCGCGTGCTGGCGCTTCACGTACACGACGAGGCTGTGCTCGACGCCGGGCGATGCTACATCGACACGCCGAAGCTCGACTTGATCGGGCGCATGCACGGAGGTGGATGGTATGCACGCACGACCGACCTATTCGAACTTCCCCGCATTCCCGTCGACCAATGGGAAATCCGCTAGGACCAAATCCTGCGCCGCCCTATTGGCCATCGCGCTCGCCGTATGCGGTTGCGTAGCGCCTGAGGATCCCACGCCGCCTCGCCCGCAGCCCGCAGCCTCGGCCGCCCCGCTCCCGAGCCGGACCGGCTACGAACCCGCCCCCATCCCGAACGCCCGCCTCCGCGGCCCCAACGACTCCGTCATCAACATGGCCCCCCAAAGCCGATAAACCCCCCAATCTTCCAAAGCCCTCTCCCGCCGGGAGAGGGTTGGGCCAGCATGGAACACCCAACCCCGCCAGCCGAAGGCAGTGTTTCACCCAGAATTTGACCGATCGCTTTAACCCTCGATATTGCCGTCGTGCTGTCGGCTCTTACCAATGCGCTCATGCCCAGGTTCTTCTTCGACACGCATGACGGAGACCACCTCGTCCGGGATCCCTCCGGCCACGAACTGCCCCACCGGGAAGCCGCGCGCCAAGCCGCGTTGGCGGTTCTGCCGAGCATGGCTCGCGACGAAGTGCCAAACGGCGACCGGCACGATTTCTACGTCAATGTGCGCAACGACAATGGGCAGACCATCTACACCGCCTGCATGTCCCTGGTCGGCCGCTGGCTAGACTAATCTCAGGGCCCGGGAAGGCCCACCCCATCCGGGGCGCGGCCCACAGAGCATCTGTCGCGCGGGTAGCCGCGTGAACCAGAGGCTGCCTCGGCCGCCAAACCCCTTGACCCGCACCCTCCCCTAATGTTCTCTTTACGTTCATGTTCGTGCAACCCACCCCGGCGGATCAAATCTTCCACCTCGCCGCCGCGCCAAACGAAGCGCCCTCTGCCTCCGGGCTCCCTCCGGGAGAGGGTCGGGGTGAGGGTAATGTGCCGCACCGCTGGACCAGAGATTCCGTCCCAATCAAGCCGCTTCCCGCACACGCACCCCCATCTCGGCCAGCGTGGCCTCGATCGCCGCCACGGCCCGGCGCATGTCTTCCGGCGTGATCGCACCGATGCAACCCACCCGGAAGCTCGGCTGCTTGGTATTGTAGAAATTGCTGATCAGCACCCCGCGCGACTTCAGCCCATCCACGAACCGTTGCAGGTTCCAGGCCGCATCGTTCGGCGCATCGACGTTGACCACGATCGGCCCTTGCACGTCTGCCGGCAACGAGGGCTTCAAGCCGAGTCGGCGCACCCCGTCATACAGCGTCCGCATATTCGCGGTGTACCGGGCCAGGCGGGCGGGCTGCCCGCCCTCCTCATCGAACAAGTCGAGTGCCACGTCGAACGACGCGATCGCGCCGGCCGCCGGGGTGAACCGGTGCGCGCCCGGCGCCCGCAGATAATGCTTGTAGATGTCCGCGAGGTCGAACGACCAGCTTTCCGCCTGGCCCGCCGATTCGAGCAGCCGGTCGACGCGAGCCACCGTGAACGAGGCGCCAGGCATCCCCTCGATACATTTGTTCGTGGTGAACCCAACGCTGTCCACCATCGGCAGCGCCCCGATGTCGAACGGCAGCGCGCCAAGCGCCGAGACCGCGTCCACGATCACCCGGCGCCCAGCCTGCCCGGCAACCTCGGCCAGCGCCGGCACGTCGTGGATGATGCCGGTCGACGTCTCGCTATAGACGAGCGCCACATGCCCGATCTGCCGATCCGCCTTCAGCGCGTCGTGGACCGCTTTCAACTCGGCCTGCTTGTTCGGCGCTACCGCTAGCGGAACCACGATCCGGCCCGCTTCGGTGGCAAGCCGCTCGATCCGATCGGCATATTGCCCGCTCTTCACCACCAGGATCCGCCCGCCCCGCGGCACGAACGTGCGGCAGGCCGCCTCCATCGCAAAATGCCCGCAGCCCTGCAGTGTGAGCGCGGCATGTTCGCCAGCCCGCCCGCCGGCGAGCCGAAGCACGCGCTCCCGCACGCGCTCGACGATCTCTCGGAACTCGTTGTCCCAGGGCGCGTAGTCCCGGGCAGCGGCCTCACGCACCTGATCATGCGTGGTCACCGGACCCGGAATCAGCAGAAGCATGGCACAATCCTGTATTGCGGCACGTGCCTTGCCGTGGATCGCGCGCAGGATCAAGCCCGTTTCTTCGCGATACGCCGTGCGGTAGATTGCCCGCAATGACCTCGCCTCTTCCGCTGCCTGACTGGGTTCCTTGGTGGGTGCATTTCGCGGTGCTGCTGGCGGCGCTGTTCCTCTTCGTCATGTTCTTGTTCCTGCCATTCAGCGTCTTCGGGGTGAAGAGCCGGCTGGAGGCCATCGACGCGCGTCTCGACGAAATCCAGGGCGAAATCCGCAGCCTTTCGCTCCGCCTGCCCGAGCCCGGCCTCGATGATCCAGACGAAATCCGGATCCCGCCCCGCCCCGGCCTGCGCCCGCCCATCCCGCCCGCGCCGGCCCCGCTCACCCGTCCGCCGCAGGCCCGGACCGGCCGCACCGAGCCGCGACTCTATTAGTTCGCTTGCGTTGTTGGGGGAGGGCTGCCTTGATGCGGCCGAGCAGCGGAGAGACAGGGATGCGCGTAAGCGTTCTGCAGATGAGCCCTGGGGCAGACAAATCCGCCAACATCGCCCAGGCGAGCCGCCTCATCGACGAAGCTCTTGGCGCCGACCGTCCGGACATGATCAGCCTGCCCGAAGTATGGACCTGTCTCGGCGGCGATCGCGAGACGAAGTTTCGGCAAGCCGAAACCCTGCCGCCCGCCGGCAGCAACGAGCCCGGCGGCGAGGCTTACGAGTTTCTGCGCCGGACCGCCCGCGAGCGAAGCGTCTTCATCCATGGCGGTTCGATCGGCGAGGCCGGCCCAGGCAAGCTGTTCAACACGACCCTGGCTTTCGGGCCGGACGGCTCGGAACTCGCGCGCTATCGCAAGATCCACCTGTTCGACATCGTCACCCCAGGCGGCCAGGACTATCGCGAGAGCGCGACCTTCGGCGGCGGCGACCGGGTCGTCGTCTACGAGGCCGGCGGCATCAAAATCGGCTGCGCCGTCTGCTACGATATCCGGTTTCCCGAACTGTTCCTCGCGCTGCGGCGGCAAGGCGCGGAGCTGATCTTCCTCCCCTCCGCCTTTACCGTCGAGACCGGCCGGGACCACTGGGAGACGTTGATCCGCGCCCGCGCGATCGAGACCCAGTGCTGGTTCGCCGCGCCGGCCACCTGGGGCAAGCATCTCGACGGCAAGGGTGCGCCGCGCTTCACCTATGGCCACTCGCTGGTTTGCGATCCATGGGGCACCATCGTCGCCAAGGTCTCTGACGGCATCGGGTGGACCACGGCCCGCATCGACCCGGCGCTGACCGGCCGAGTCCGCGCCGGAATGCCCGTCATGGAGCATCGACGGCTGCCTTAGGGGATTGGCGATGGCCATGGACACGACACCAGGCCCGATTCTGCCAGGTAGCATGTCCCCAGTCGTGGCGCCGTTCTTCGACGGGCCGCCGACTCGAATCGCCTTCGCCGCTTCGCCGACGCCGCTCGCCGAGGAAGCCATGGCCCGCCTCGCCGCCCGATATGGGGCCGAGTCGATCGCCGACGCCGAGGCCATCGTCTGCCTAGGCGGTGACGGCTTCATGCTGGAGACCTTGCACCGTTTGCTCGACACATCGCTGCAGACACCCGTCTACGGGATGAACTGCGGCTCCGTCGGCTTCTTGATGAACAATTTCGCCGAGGATGACCTGCTGTCCCGGCTGTGCCGCGCGCAGGCGGCTATCCTGCACCCGCTCCGAATGAGCGCTGTCACCGTCGCGGGGACGGTCGAAGATGGGCTGGCGCTCAACGAAGTCTCGTTGCTGCGGCAATTGCGCCAGGCCGCCAAGATCCGCATCACGATCGACGGCCGCGTTCGAATGCCGGAACTCATCTGTGACGGCGTCTTGATATCCACGCCCGCCGGCTCAACCGCTTACAACCTCTCCGCGCACGGCCCCATCGTGCCCCTATCGGCGAACCTGCTTCCCCTCACCCCGATCAGCGCCTTCCGCCCACGGCGGTGGCGCGGTGCCTTATTGCCCAGCGGCGCCGAAGTGCTGTTCGAAATCCTGGAGCGGGAAAAACGCCCCGTCGCCGCGGTGGCCGACTTCACCGAAGTCCGCGATGTCCTATCCGTCGCGGTCAGCGAAGACCGGTCAGTCACGACGACGATCCTGTTCGACCCGGACCAGGGCCTCTCGGAGCGGATCATCGCCGAGCAGTTCACCGTCTAACCGATCAGGCCGCCTGATTGACCGCTACGGCAGGCTCCGGACGAAAGCTGTTGCTTGCCGAGCTGGTCCCGACCGGCTCGCCAACGAGCGGCTGGACCGGATCGCGAACCGTATAGCCCCGGCCCCAAACGGTGCCGATCAGGTTTGGCGCCCCGGCTTCGGCCAACTTTTTGCGAAGCTTGCAGATAAAAACGTCGATGATCTTCATCTCTGGTTCATCCATTCCGCCGTAGAGGTGGTTCAAGAACACCTCCTTGGTCAGAACCATGCCCTTCCGCATCACCAGCAATTCCAGAATTGAGTATTCCTTGCCGGTCAAATGGACTTGCTTGTCCCCGACCGAAACCTCACGCGTGTCGAGACAGAGCCTAACGTCGCCGATGCGAAGGACCGGCTGGCTATAACCCTTGCTGCGGCGAAGGATGGCCTGCATGCGGGCAACGCACTCGCTCACATCGTACGGCTTGGTCAGGAAATCGTCGGCACCAATCGCGAACGCCTTGACCCGTGCCTGCGGGCGGACCAGCGCCGAGGTGATCAGCACGGGTGTGTCGATGCGGGCAGCGCGCATCCGGCGCACGACCTCGTAACCATCCATGTCGCGCAGCATCAGGTCGAGCAGAACGATGTCGTAATCGTAGTGCCGGACCATATCGAGCGCTTCCTCACCACTTTCCAGGTGATCCACGATCGCACCGCCATTCCGCAGAGCCTGAATTAGGGGGCGGCAGGCTGCCAGGTCATCTTCGACCATCAATACTCGCATAGGGTCCTCCATCGCGAAGCGTTGATGCACTATGCAACCTAGACGTGTGTATGTCGACAAAAATTCGCTCTTTAACGCATCTTAAGAATGAGACTTAACGCCTTATTCGCAAATTCAGCGCGATATGAGCTGGCGAAGCCGGGGAATCGCTATGGAAGGACAACCTGAAGTTGCTAACGAGAGCGGACCCCTCGTCCACTTGCGACGCAAGGCGTGCGCCGATGCTCAGCTGATGTTAACAAAATGCCTCGTCGCTGAAGGACGGGCGGAGTGGGTCGCCTCGGAAGCTGAGCGTTGCATCGCACGCGAGACTGAGGCCGCATCCGATCCAAATGGGTCGGATGCGCTCGTGGAAGCCTTCGCTGCCTGGTTGCCGGGCGCCAGGCGTCGGCTGGAAGGGGCCCGCTACCGGCTCGAGAGCCTGCAGGCAGAAACTGCGCGCGCCCGCGCCGGGCTAAACGCCTGCCGTGTCGCGCTCGAAAATCTCGAAAGCCTGCATTCCGAACAACGAGGTCTTCCATAACTGGCTCTTTCCATCGCGATGTGGTGGATTGCGGCCGCGACGAAAGCAGGGGGTTGAGTTGCGGATTGCAATGATCGGCGGCGGCTATGTTGGGCTCGTTTCCGGAGCCTGCTTCGCCGATTTGGGAGTAGAGGTTGCGGTGGTCGAAACCGACTCGACCAAACTGTCCGCGCTCAAGGACGGCCGGATCCCGATTTATGAGCCCGGCCTCGACCGGCTCGTCGCCGAAAACGTCCGCACGGGTCGATTGAGCTTCGGCGATGACCTCGCGGCCGCCGTAGCCGGCGCCGACGCGGTGTTCATTGCCGTCGGCACGCCGACAAGGCGGGGCGACGGACATGCCGACGTCAGCTACGTCAACGCCGCCGCCGAGCAAGTCGCGCGAGCATTGACCGGTTACGCTGTCGTTGTGACCAAGTCGACCGTACCGGTCGGCACCGGACGGCGCATTGCCGAGATCATGCGCCGCGCCCGTCCCGACCTCGAGTTCGATGTGGCGAGCAACCCAGAGTTCCTCCGCGAAGGCAGCGCCATCGGCGACTTCATGCGGCCGGACCGGGTCGTCATCGGCGCCGAAAGCGAGCGGGCCCGGCACGTTATGCGCCAGCTCTATCGCCCGCTCTACCTGATCGAGGCGCCGATCCTGTTCACCAGTCTCGAAGCGGCCGAACTGACGAAATATGCGGCCAATTCCTTTCTTGCCATGAAGATCACCTTCATCAACGAAATCGCCGATCTATGCGAGAAGGTGGGCGCGGACGTCCACGATGTCGCCCGCGGCATCGGGCTCGACGGACGGATCGGGCGCAAATTCCTGCATCCCGGACCCGGCTTCGGTGGCAGCTGTTTTCCGAAGGATACACTGGCTCTCATGCGCATCGCCCAAGACTGGGGCGCGCCGTCCCGGCTCGTCGAGGCGACCGTGGCCGTCAACGACGCTCGCAAATCGAGCATGGCCGCACGAATCATCCAGGCCAGCGACGGATCGGTGCATGGCAAGGTCATCGCCGTACTCGGCCTCACTTTCAAGCCCGAGACCGACGACATGCGGGACGCGCCCAGCATCCCCATCGTCAGCCGCCTCGCCGAGGAGGGCGCTACCGTCCGAGCCTACGACCCCGTCGGCATGCCGAACGCGAGGGAGATGCTGCCCGCGAGCATCACCTTCTGCGCCGACGCCTACGACGCCGCGACCGGCGCGGACGTACTGGTCGTCGTCACGGAATGGAACGAATTCCGCGCCCTAGCCCCCGGGCGCTTGCGCGAGCTGATGCGGGGCCGGCTGGTGATGGACCTTCGCAACGTGTTCGAGCCAACAGCCTTTGAAGAAGCGGGCATGGAGTACCGCGGCGTCGGCCGCGTTTTGGCCAGGCCGGGGTAGCCGCTTCTGATCGAGCCGCCAATCCTGCACTGGCCCGAACCGGGCCAGGCAGTTCCCAGCGCCTGCCCGAATTGCGGCGTGTTCTCGGCCAAAATGCTCATACTCATCGTGACGGTGCAGTTGCCGGCCAATCCGCGCAAGCGGCTGAACCTGCTCCGCTGTCCCGACTGCACCGCGCACTTCTATGACGATCAGACGCCACCGGATTACACCGAACCAGCGCTGAACAGCGGCGGACGCGTGCCTTTCTATGTCCAGCAAGGCGCCGGGCTGAACCTGCTGATCCGTCCGCTTGCTCAGCTTCAGCGGCAGGAGCCTTGCGCCTACATGGAAGTCGGCTGCGGCTACGGGTTCGGGCTGGACTACGCGCTGCGAACTCGAAACTGGCGATCCGTCGGCATCGACCCTGCGCCGCTCGCCGCACTCGGCCGCCAAGCGCTGCGTCTGCCGATCGAATCGCGCTACCTGCGCGAGGATGACGAGGCGCGGGGCACCATGGACGTGGTCGCCGGCGCCGAGGTGGTCGAGCATCTGCCCACCCCGGGCGCCTTCGTCCGCACGCTGCACGCCATGCTGCGACCCGGTGGCGTGCTGGTCCTGACCACGCCCAACGGCGACGATATCGGCCCGGAAACGCCGCCTGGCGTGCTGATCCCGCTCCTCTCGCCGGGTCTGCACCTCATCATCCAGAGCGCGGCAAGCCTGCAACGAGCCCTGCACAACGCAGGATTCGCTCACATCCGCGTCGAGGTGGACAATCACACGCTAATTGCCTTCGCCAGCGACGATCCGCTCGCGCTCACCGACGATGCCGGCGCATTGCGGCACGAGCTGCGGCGGCACTTGCAGCAGCGTGCGGCCACGACAGATCCAGCGGGCGATCCGTTCCTCGGCTTTGCCGGGCGCGCGTTCCAGGAGAGCGTCAATGACGGGGATTGGGCGGAAGCGGACCGTGTCTGGTCGCTACTATTACCCGCCTGCCGCGCCCGGTTCGGACTCGACCTCGACGGCTTGGACGCGCTGCCCGACCGCGTCGCGTTCTGCGGGCTCGAGGAGATGGTGGGCTTAGTGCCGCTGAATCTGGCCGGCCTGCTCTACGCCAGTGCGATCCGGTCGCTTGCCGCGGGCTGGCCGAGATCGGCGCTCGAATCCCGGTTCCGGCTCGCCGCTACCGCGGCCGAGGCGATGCGCCGGGCCTTGCGCGCGCTGGCGATGGAGGATGGGCAGACCGAGGCGATCGGCTGGGCCGCCGAAGCCGAGGCGCTGCTCTGCGCCGCCGACGCGCTGTCTCCCGAGCTGATCCCCCGGCTGGCGGCGCTCCGGCCGTCGCCCTCCGGCGCCGCGCCGCGCCTTTCCTTGTGGCTGCGGGCGCTGACCACGATCGTCAACGCGCCGGACTACCAGGTGGCGGCCGAATTCGTCGGCACCACGGGCCTGCATCGACTGCCGTTCGCCGACCCGGTGCGAGCGCCGCGAACCGACGCCGAGCGCGACGCGCTCTATAGCCTTGCCATCCTCGCCCTGAACCATCCCGAGATTCGCGACCTCTTGGGCGGCTTCGAGGCCGCACGGGACCGCCTCGCCCGCCTGCGCGACCACACCCCGCCCCAGTCCGGACTGTGGTCGGCCGCCATGAAGGCGGAAATCGAGGCACGGCAGGCGCTCGGCGACGCCGGTGGGGTGGCGCGGCTCGCCAAGATTCTCGGCCTACCCAGCCCGGCCCGACGCAGGCGCCTCGTTCCGGCCGCCTTCCACTTCGTACGGGATTGGGCGGCGCCAGCGATCGTCAACCCGATTGTCGGCCGAATCAGCCTCCGTCAGGCGCTCTATCGCTGGCCGGAGGGCGAAATCGAGCTCGGTCCCAAAATCTGCCTCTTCGCGCACTGGGACCAACAAGGGACGGTGCGGCCCGACGTGCTCGACCACATTGCTCGACTCAAAGCGGAAAATTTGTCCGTGGTGCTCGTCAGCAACGCGGGCGCCTTGCAGGCAAGGTCGCTTGCGTCGCTCAAATCGATCTGCGCCAGCATCATCGTCCGGCGAAATAGCGGCTATGATTTCGGCGCATGGCGGGCGGCGCTCGACGAACTCGGCTTACCCAGACGGGATACCGAACTTGTAATTCTGGCCAATGATAGCGTCTTCGGGCCTTTCCAGGAGTTGCGGCGACTATGCAGCGCGATTGACCCGGCGCAAGCAGACGTGTGGGCATGCACAGACAGTGACGAGGTCGCTTATCATCTGCAGAGCTACTGGATGGCGTTCAGCCGCCCTGTGCTGGACAGCGCGGCGTGGCGCGCATTCTGGAGCAAGGTGCGCCCGGCCTGGAACAAGCGCTGGCTCGTCCGGACCTATGAGGTCGGGCTGACGCAGGCGCTGATGCGCGCCGGGTTTCGCTGCCGGGCGATTTGGCCGCTACCGCATCTCCTGGCCGCAATCGGCGAGGCCGGCAGCCCGGCGGCGCAGGCGCAGACGCGCCGGGTGGAATGCCTGCTGCAGGCGGGCCGCCCGATCAATCCCACCTGCGATCTCTGGCGGCCGCTGCTCCAGGCGGGCTTCCCGTTCATCAAGCGCGAATTGTTGGAACGGAACGCAGCTGGCGTCGTCGATGCGACCGAGTGTCAAAGTGTTCTGGCGGCAATACCAGGCGCCAGTTTACCGCCGGTCGAATGTCAGCAAGGCAGTTCGCCCGCGATGTAGGGCGGCAGATGAAAGGCGGCCGCATGCAGTTCTGGCGTCCAGTACCGGGTCGCGCCCAGCATGCCGGCCGCTTCGGCCCGACTTCGAATTGTTGAAACCGGCGTTCGACCTAGGCCCTCAGACTTGGCCGCGAAGCCAAGCGTCATGAAGCCGCCAACATAGGTGGGCACGGCAACGACATAAGCGGTCACGAATGGGAACGCGCTGGCTTGCCGCCGGCTCGTCTGCCGCAGTTCCTCGGCCTGCATAAACGGCACACCGGACTGAGTGACGACCACCCCGCCGGGTCCAAGCGCGCGGGCACAGTCGGCGTAGAATGCCTCGCTAAACAACACTTCGCCGACGCCCTCTGGGTCGGTGCTGTCAACGATAATTACGTCGAAGCTCGCATCGGAAGACTGAGCCAGAAATTTGAGACCATCTCCCACGGTTACTTCGGCCCGTGGATCAAACCAAGCGTCGCCGGCGATAGATGGCATGTGCTCGCGGGTGAGACGGATGACCTCGCCATCGATTTCGACCATAACGGCGCGCTCGACCGTTTTGTGTTGCAGCACGCGCCGCAACACACCGCCATCACCGGCGCCGATGATGAGGACACGGCGCGCCTGCCCGTGCGCCACTAACGGCACATGGGCGATCATCTCCTGATAGATGAACTCGTCCGCCTCGGTGATCTGCACGCAGCCGTCGAGCGCCAGGACACGACCGTGACTAGCACTCTCGAATATCAGGATATCCTGATATTCGCTTTTGACCCGTGCCAGTTCACGAACGGCGCGAAAGCGCTGTCCCCAATCGGGGTACAGCGCTTCCTCGAACCAACCGCTCAGGACAGGCGACCGCGGCGCTCTTCGTTTAGGTCGAGTCTATCCGGCCGGAAGGCCGCCTGCAGGACCGGAACCGCGTCATGCGGGTCGCAAGCGCCGCACATGAAGATGTCCACGGCGGCAAACGCCCGCTCGGGCCAGGTGTGGATCGAGATGTGACTCTCCGCCAGCACGACCACGCCCGACACCCCGCCATTCGGGGTGAAGTGGTGGAAATGGCTGTGCAGGATCGTCGCCCCCGCTGTCAGTGCCGCCTCACGCAAGGCAGCATCGATCAATGCGGGATCCGACAGATTCGTTGCGCCCCACAAATCGGCGAGAAGGTGAGTGCCGGCGAATCTTACGCCGTCCTTCTCTACAAAGTAATCTTTCCGCTCCTCGCCCATAGCGTTCGGAACCAATGCAATCGTCGTCTGGTTTTCGCTCGGAAGTTCCGAGACCATCCCCAGTTGAGCAAGTGCGTTCATCACGTACCCCCAAACCAGTAGACAGCCTGTTGGGCGGGATCGCCCCCTTGGGCTTAGAGAGGCCGGGAAATAGGGCTTCGAGGGGGGGATAGCAAGTGACAATATCCCCTTGAGGCCCGATTAACGGAAAAAGTGACCTCTCGTGGTTTTGTCCGGTGAAAACAATGTGCTGTCGTGATGAGTTCAGGTGCCCCACCACTGTTCGGTGCGCATCTGGAACTCGGCGGACCCCGGAGCGTTGATGATGAAATGCAGATGTCCGTGCGCGCTCTCCCGCTGATCGCCCTGCTCGCGGCGACCCCGGCCGTCGCTCAACAGGTTTGGACGCCGGCGCCGGTTCCATCTATTAAGCCCACCGACGCAGTAAGCCCATCCGCGCGCGCAGGGGTGGCCAGTGCCCCCAGCAATGGTGCGCCGCTCAGTGGCATTCCCACAGGCGCCCTGGAGACGGGCGGATCGACCAGTTCAAACACCACGAACGGCATCAACACCCCGAACCTATCGCGCTAAGAAGGTTTTCCCCAGGGTAAGCAGAGGCGGTCGGACATCCCGGACCGCCTGTGCTTCACGCCACCGCGAGCCGATCTAGGCGTGCCAGCGATGCACGAACCTAGCCGTGAGGAGAACGCACCGTCGAGTTTCCAGCAACCGAGGATCTGGCCGGCGCTGCGGGCTGTTGGGTGATCGAACGCCCGGCCGAAAAGTAGTTGAACGGTGCGGCAGCACCCATGGTGTAATTGGGGTTCTGAACCGGCACCGACACACCCGTCGAGAAATAATTAAACGGCGCAGCAGCACCCATTGTGTAATTCGGGGTTTGGACTTGGGTGGTCACCCCCGCGGACGGGGCCGGGAATGGGTCGCCGTTCCCCTCGCCGGCATATGCCGTTGCAGAGAAACCAAGAGCGGCAACAGTCAACAGAAGCATGCGCGTCATAACACTGATCCTTCGTTGATAGACGACGGCCAGCTAGGCCGTCGAATAGCTACTTGGTCTGCGGGGCCTCAAATTAACAGCATGTAAGTTTCAGTTCACGTGGATTTCAAGCTTCACACATCTGTAAGAAATCGACGGGCGTGTAGTAGAGGCCGCTCTCACTCTCAATAAATACTAACAGGGTTGCTATTATTTCATAGCTTTCAGCCGTGGGTAATTGACTGATGACGCGTGACCCTACTGCGCCAACCTGCAGCCCCGCTTCGATTTCTTTAAAGAGACGGCAGCGCTATCGGCGGCCAAGCGGACCGCCGCTCGCCGGCTTGGTCACGCCGGGGCTTGATCCGGCATCGTTGCCGGCGCCGGGTTCTGGATGGCCAGGTCAACCCCGTCCACGACGAACGAGCCAGTCAGCCCGAATTGCCTGACCAGACCACCTGCCAGACCACCTGATAGAGCGCCACGATCTCCGCCTTGCTCGGCACGCGCGGATTGTTGGCCGGGCTGCCGGAGGCGAGCGCCTGCTCGGCCATCAGCTCCAGCTTCGCGTCCCAGGCCGCCTTGTCGATCCCGAACCCGGCGGGTGTCGGGACCGCAAGGTCGCGGTTCAGGGCCGCAAGACCCTCGGCGAGACGCTCAGCTGCCACCGGGTCAGGGTCGCCGGGCCGGGCGAAGCCGATCCGCCGCGCCGCCTGGGCATAGCGCGCCTGCGCCGCTTCGAGCCCAAACCGGGTGATCGCCGGCAGCAACATCGCGTTGGAGAGCCCGTGCGGCACGTGGAAATGCGCCCCGATCGGGCGCGACATGCCATGCACCAATGCGACCGAGCTGTTGCAGAACGCGATTCCCGCCTGCATGGCGCCCAGCATCATCGCCTCGCGCGCCTCGGCGTTCTCCGGCTCGGCGTAGGCGATGCGCAGATTGGCGCCGATCAGCGCCATCGCGGCGAGCGCCTGCGTGTCGGAATACGGATTGGCCCGGCGCGAAATCCAGGCCTCGAGCGCATGCGTCAGGCTGTCGACGCCGGTATCCGCGGTGATCCGCGGCGGAACGGTGAACGTCAGCTCATAATCGACGATCGCGGCCAACGGCAGCGCGCCCAGGCCGGCGATCAGCATCTTCTCGCCGCGCTCGGTGTCGGTGATGACGGTAAAGCGGGTCGCCTCGCTGCCGGTGCCGGCGGTGGTGGGAACGGCGATCACCGGCAAAGCCGCCGTGTCCGCGGCGACCGGCACCTTGAAGTCTCGCATCAGCCGGCCCAATCCGCTCGCCCGCCCATGCGCCAAGATCGCCATCGCCTTGGCGGTATCGATCGGCGAGCCGCCGCCGAAGCCGATCAAACAGTCGAACTCGGCGCCTTCCAACAGGGCGACACCGGCCTCGATCACCGTATCGGTCGGCTCCGGAACCGTGTCGCTGAACACCTCGGCGCGGATCCCCGCCGCCTCGAGCGGGTCGAGGCAGCGGCGCACCAGGCCGGACCGCACCATATACGGGTCAGTCACCACCAGCGGCCGGCTCAGCCCGAACTTCTTCAGCGCCTCTGCCGTCTGCGCCACGGCACCGCCGCCCACCAGCATCAGCCTGGGCGAGACAATGTTCGCGATCATCCGACCTCCGGCCGTGCCAGCGCCCGCCGCTCGGCATACAGCGCCATACGCTTGGCGGCCAGCGGCGGCGGGGCATGCGCTTCAAGCGCCAGTTCGGCCGGCGGCAACTCCTCGGCGCGGTGGCAGGCGGAGAGGTGCGCGGGCTCGATCGGGCGCAGCTCCGGGTCCTCGACCCGGCAGCGATCGATGACGAACGAGCAGCGCGTATGGAAACGGCAACCCGGCGGGATGTTGGCCGGGCTCGGCACGTCGCCGCCCGGCACATGGCGGGCCAGCTTGCGGTGCGGGTCCGGGCGCGGGATCGCCGAGAGCAGAACGCGCGTGTAGGGGTGCCGCGGATTGGCGAACACCTCGTCCTTCGGCCCAATCTCGACGATGCGGCCGAGATACATGACCGCCACCCGGTCGGCGACGTGCTTCACCACCGCCAGATCATGCGCAATGAACAGATAGGACAGGCCCAGCCGCCCCTGCAGATCCTTCAGCAGATTGACCACCTGTGCCTGGATCGACACGTCGAGCGCGCTGACCGGTTCATCGCACACGACCAGCGCCGGCTCGACCGCCAGCGCCCGGGCAATACCGATACGCTGGCGCTGGCCGCCAGAGAACTCGTGCGGATAGCGGCCCGAATGATACGGCGCGAGGCCGACCAGCCCGAGCAACTGCGTCACCCGCTCCCGCCTTGCCGCCCGGTTGCCGATCCGGTGGACAACGAGCGGCTCCTCCAGGATCTCGCCCACGGTCATCCGCGGGTTCAGCGAGGCAAACGGGTCCTGGAACACGATCTGCATCCGCCGGCGCAGCCGCCGCAGCTTCTCGCCCTCCAGCGCCGTGATGTCCTGTCCCTCGAAGCGGACCGTCCCCGCCGTCGGTTCGATCAGCCGCAGCACCAGCCGGGCCGTCGTGCTCTTGCCGCAGCCGCTCTCGCCGACCAGCGCCAGCGTCTCGCCATGCTCGAGCCGGAACGAAATGCCGTCCACAGCGCGGACATTGCCGACGGTCCGCGCAATCACCAGCCCGCGTCGCATCGGGTAGTGCTTGGCGAGCCCCACGGTCTCCAGCAGATACTCCGTCACGCCACGAGCTCCTCCACCGGCGCCCGTATGCAGGCGGCACGGTGATGCGGCCCGAGCTGGCGGAGCGGCGGATCGACCTCGGTGCACTCGGTCGCGGCAAAAACGCAACGCGGATGGAACCGGCAGCCTTTCGGCAGCGCGAATGGCGCCGGCACCGACCCCTCGATCGCCAGCAACCGGTCCAAATTCTCCTCGATCTTCGGGATGCTGCCCAGCAGGCCGAGCGTATAAGGATGCTGCGGATCGTCGAAGATGCCGGTGCCGCTGCTGCGCTCCACGACCCGGCCGGCATACATCACCGCCACCTCGTCGGCCATCTCCGCCACCACACCGAGGTCGTGGGTGATCAGGATGATCGCCATGCCGCTCTGCGCCTGCAAGTCGCGCAGCAGGTCGAGGATCTGCGCCTGCACCGTCACATCGAGCGCGGTGGTCGGCTCGTCGGCGATCAGCAGGTCCGGGTCGCACGCCAACGCCATCGCGATCATCACCCGCTGCCGCATGCCGCCGCTCATCTGATGCGGGTATTCGTCGAAACGCCGCGCCGCGGCGGGGATGCGCACGCGGTCGAGCGCCGCGATCGCCCGCGTACGGAGTTCGGCAGACGACGTGCTCCGGTCATGCGCCCGCATCGCTTCGGTAATCTGATCGCCAGCGGTAAACACCGGGTTAAGGCTGGTCATCGGCTCCTGGAAAATCATCGCGATCCGGTTGCCGCGGATGTCGCGCATGCGGGCCATCGGCAAGGACAGCAAGTCCTGTCCGTCGAACACCACCTTGCCCTGCGCGATGCGGCCGGGCTGCGGGACGAGGCGCATCACGCTGAGCGACAGCATGCTCTTGCCGCAGCCGCTCTCGCCGACGATGCCGAGCGTCTTGCCGCGATAGACGTCAAGGCTGATCCCGTCCACCGCCGGCACGTCCCCGCTTTGTCCGCGGAAGACGGTCCGGAGGTCCTCGATCTGCAGGAGCGGAGGCGCGTTGACGGCGCTCATGCAGCGATCAGCTGCGATAGTCGGGCTTGCCGTCCTCGATCAGGCGCAAGCAGGGCTCCCACATCATGTCGTAGTGCTCGAGATTGCCTTCGCGGTTGAACTGGGCGGCGGTGTGCTGGCGCACCTCCTCCGGCGGGAAGATCAGCTCGGCCCCGCCCGACATGGCGGCGACCTGCGCCTGGCAGGCACGCTCGAGATAATAGATGTTGTTCCAAGCCTCTGGGATGGTGCGCCCGGCGCAGAGCAGGCCGTGATTGGCCAGGATCATCGCCCGGTGCTCCGGGCCGAGGTCGCGCACCAGGCGATCCCGCTCGTCCAGATCGAGCGCGATGCCCTCATAGCCGTGATAGGCCAGGTGACCGTAGAATTTCAGCGCATGCTGCGAGATCGGCAGCAGCCCCTGCTTCTGCGCCGCGACCGCCATGCCGGCCTGCGTATGCGTGTGCACGACGCACTTCAGATCCTCGCGCGCCATGTGGATCGCCGAGTGGATCGTGAACCCGGCCGCGTTGACCCGGCGGGACTGGCTCGCCTGGTCCACGATGTTTCCGTCGCAGTCGATCTTGACCAGATCCGAGGCGCGCATCTCGTGGAACATCACGCCGTATTGGTTGATCAGGAAGTGGTGCTCCGGGCCGGGCACGCGCGCGCTGATATGGGTGTAGATGAGGTCCGTCATCCGGAAATGCGCCACCAGCCGATACAGCGCGGCCAAGTCGCAGCGGATTTTCCACTCTTCAGCCGACACGCCAGCAAGGGCGGCGGGTGATGTCGCGATATTCATGCAAGCCTCCGTTCTTCGGTCAATTCTCGGCGCGACCGGGGAGAGGGTCAAGCAAGGCTTGGGCCAGGTATCCCCCGGTTGCGGCGCGTGACAGCGCAGACGGCTTGGCCTAATCCCGACCTACCGATTGGAGCTGCCGAATGCACGTGCTGCGCCGAGGCAGGCTGCCGATCAACCAGCTGCTCGCCTCGCTATTTCTTCTGTTCGCACTGCCGACCCTCTCCTTCATAGCATTTGCGACGCCTCCAGGTGAGTCGCCGGACGAGGCCGCGCATCTGGCGCGGGCTGGCAGCCTTCTGCATGGGCAGTTGCTCGGATCGCGCCGCCCCGTCCTGTACTGGGCAGGCCAGCGCATCGTGAATGCGGGCGTGAAGTCCAATACCGGTCCCAATGCGGTCGCCTACGGGTTCGGCTACGCGCCAGGCTCGGGTGAAAAGATGACCCTGGCGCTGCACGACAAGCTCGCTTCAATCCCGTGGTCCAAGCACACCGAATTCATCTTCGTGCCGAACACCGCCTCCTACTTCCCAATCTTCTATTTACCGGCCAGCGTCGGCCTGGGGCTTTCCCAGCTTCTCGGCGCATCGCCGCTGACCGCGGTGCTGGCGGCCAGGGTTGCCGGCGGCCTGACCTACCTCGCGCTCGGCGTTCTCGCGCTATTCCTGGCGCGGCGCGGACACGTATTGCTGTTCGCGGCTTTGTCGCTTCCCATGAGCCTCTGGCTCGGCGCAACCTGCACGCAAG
The DNA here is from genome assembly GCA_965276815.1 of Acetobacteraceae bacterium. Classification (GTDB taxonomy): domain Bacteria; phylum Pseudomonadota; class Alphaproteobacteria; order Acetobacterales; family Acetobacteraceae; genus JAVVHH01. The sequence continues at coordinate 716,923 of CBDIBE010000011.1, forward strand.
ATGGGGTGATGCTGGCGGCACTGTGCCTCGGTTGCGCCCTGCTCACGCGGGCCGAGCGGCCACACGGCAAAGCCTACTGGGTGGCTGGCGTGTTGCTGGCGTGCGTGATTGCCGTCAAGGCAGTCTACCTTGGTTTTGCGTTCGCCATGCTGCTGCCCTGGCCGGTCGGCGAACGGTCGCAAGCCCTCCCGGCGTTCGCCGGCGTCTTGCTTGCCGCAGTTCCGGCGCTCGTCTGGACGGCAGTTGCGCAGGCAGTCGCGTCAGCCGTGTTTTTCCTGCAGCCGCCCTACCATCCCGGACCACTTTGGCCCGGCGACCCCACGTCGTTCTTCATCTCGCCCTCCCCGCGCGCGCAGGCGGAGGTCTTCTTGCATGACCCAAGTCTGCTGCTCACGCTGCCGTTCTGGACCTTGCTGCAGGCCGGCTGGTGGCGGATCAACGAAATGATCGGCGTCCTGGGCAGCCTGGATCTCGTCCTGCCGAGACCGGTTTACGCCGTTTGGCAGGTCGCCTTGGGCTCATCCGTCCTGGCGAGCTTGTTGCGCCAGCGCGGCGGCTGCAAGCCGCCACACCCGCTCCCCGTCACCTTGCTGCTTGCCGCGCTCGTCATGACGATCTTCGTCCTCTACGACGCTGCCTACTTACTCTGGACCAATGTCGGCCAGGAGATGATCGAGGGTGTCCAAGGCCGGTATTTCCTGCCTTTGCTGCCGATCCTTGCCATCGCACTACCGTCGGTGCGGCTCCGCCATGCTGGGCTTGCCCAGGGAGCACTGGCGCTGCCGCCCGTGTGCCTCGCTTGCGCCGGGATGGCAGCCTTGCCGCTCTTCCTCGTCGATCGATACTACCTGCCCTGAGGCTCAGTAACCTCGCGCCGGGTCATAAAGGTTCGGCGGGCTTTCTCCGCGCTCGAAGGCGATCGCGTCGGCCACGTAGCGCGCCCGGGCTGGGCGAGACGACATCGAGGCCAAGTGGGGCGTGACGATGATGCGTGGGTGCGACCAAGCCGGGTGCTCTGGCGCCAGCGGCTCCGGGTCGAACACGTCCAGCACCGCGCCGCCGATCTGGCCGCCGTCTAGCGCCGCGATCAGGTCGTCCAGCACAAGCTGTGGGCCGCGGCCGACGTTGATCACGCCGGCGCCGCGCGGCAGGCACGCAAGCAGGCCGGCGTCGATCAAGCCGCGGGTCTCTGGGGTGTCCGGCAGCAAGTTGATCAGGAGATCGGTCTGCGCCAGGAACGCGCCAAGCTCTGACTTGCCGGCAAAGCAGGCCACGTTGGCATCCGTCTTGGGCGAGCGTGACCAGCCCGCGACCCTGAAGCCGAGCCCGCGCAGCATGCGCGCCGAGGCACTACCAAGATTGCCGAGGCCCATGATGCCAGCCGTCGTCTCCGCCGCCGTGCGCGCCGAGTCGAACGAGTCCCAGGTCCGGGTGCGCTGCTGGGCGATGATCCGCGGCAGGTCGCGCAACAGCGCCAGCGCGGCCATGCAGACATATTCACCCATGCGCTGCCCGGTTTCCTCCCCGCCCATGCGGACGATGCCGATATGCCGGGGCCAACCGGGGTCGCTGGTGATATGGTCGACCCCGGCGCCGCTGCTGAAGATCAGCCGCAAGTTCGGCAGTTGCGCCAGCGTGCCGGGTTCGGGAGCCCAGACGAAGGCAAAATCCACCGCATCGCGCGGCACCCCCTCGTCGTAGAACCAGCGCACCTCCAAATCAGGCGACACGCCGGCAAACAGGGACTGCCATTCCGGGACGGCTGCCTCGCCGCCCGTCTTCACTAGGAGGATCCTGCGCTGTTCCATCGTGACAAATTGCGGGAGCGGGCGCCCGGAGTCGAGATGTTGCAGTGCAATAAAATAGAAGCTCTGCGCCAAGCATTCCAGCTTTTGCAGGCCAAGCGATTCAAGCAGGCCGTCGCGGCCTCAGCGGCTTGGCGAGGCGAGCCCGACGGGGCTTTGCTGCACGGTCTGGCGCTGGCCGGGTCGGGCGCGGTCGAGGCGGCGGCGCCGATCCTGGCACGAATCGCCGAGGCCAATCCGGGACGCAACCACCCGGTGCAGGACTTGCTTGGATTGCTGCCGCCGGACGCCGCCCTGCCGCACCTTCGCGCCGGCTTGCGCCTGTTGCCCGACGACCCGCGCTTGCAGGCAGCGCTCGGCGCCTTGCTCTCGGAGTCCGGCCCGATGCAGGAGGTCCTCGCCGCGTTCGAGCGCGTGACGCAGCAGCGGCCGGGCGACGCGATAAGCTGGTCCAATCTCGGCAAGGCGCTCTCGGCAGAGAACCGATTTGACGCGGCCGCGGCGGCCTTCGCCGAAGCGTTGCGCCTGGCGCCGGGAAACCCGCGGATCGCCTACAATCAGGCCGTCATGCTGCTCAAAGCCGGGCGGTTCGCCGCGGGGTGGGCTGTGTTCACCGCCCGGCATGCGCTGCCAGGCCGTCCGCCGCCCCTCCCCGGCCCTCGCCTGGCCGGGCTGGACGTGGCCGGCAAGACGGTGCTGCTGGCGCATGACGAAGGGCTCGGCGACACGCTGCAGTTCATCCGCTACGCCCAGCTTTTGGCCGAGCGCGGCGCCCGCGTGGTGGCCTCGATGCCGAATACGCTCGTGCGCCTGATTGAGCGCGTACCGGGCGTGGCCGAAGTGGTCACGGGCGCGACGCTGCCGCGCTACGATGCCTGGTGCCCGCTCCTCGAGCTGCCACGCCTATTCGCAACAACCCTCGAAAGCATCCCCGGCGGCGTCCCCTACCTGCACGCCGAACCGTCCGAGCCACCGCCGGGCCGCAAAATCGGTCTCGTCTGGGCCGGCGATCCCAATGGTTTGCTCGACCGCATCCGCAGCGTGCCAGTTGCCGCGCTGGAGCCGCTGCGCGCGGTGCCGGGCGTCACCTGGGTTAGCCTGCAGAAAGGAATCCGGCCACCGAACTGGATGCTGGACCCGATGCCATCAGTGGGCGACTTCGCCGACACCGCCGCGATCGTCGCCGGGCTCGACCTGGTGGTGAGCGCCGACACCTCCGTTGCCCATCTGGCGGGCGGATTGGGCAAGCCGGTGCTGCTGATGGATCGCTACGACAATTGCTGGCGCTGGCTCAGCGGCCGCGACGACAGTCCGTGGTATCCGGGGCTGCGCATCATCCGGCAACAAACGCCCGGCGATTGGGCGGGCGTGGTCGAGAAAGTCGCCAATGGACTGCACCCGGACCAGGGCTTAGCCTGACCACGTGGAACAAGAAGTCGGGATCGACTGCGACGTGCATCCAGCCCTGCCGGGGGTGCCAACGTTGCTGCCCTATCTCGAACCCTATTGGCGCGAGCAAGTCACGGTACGCGGCATCGACGGGCTCGATCTCGCCTCCTACCCGCTTCGCGCCCCCTTCAGCGCACGCCCGGATTGGCGCCTGCCGGACGGCAAAGCCGGCTCCGACTTCGAGGCGCTCCGGCGTCACGTGCTGGACGGGTTCGGCTCCCGCTTTGCCATCCTGCACTGCCTCTACGGCGTGCAAGGCTTGTTCAACCGGCACTTCGCCGCCGTTCTGGCCACGGCGCTCAATGATTGGATCGCAGCCGAGTGGCTCGACCGCGAGGAGCGGTTCCGTGCCTCGATCGTCGTCGCGCCGCAACACGCCGAGGCCGCCGCCGACGAGATCGACCGCCGGGCCGCCGATAACCGCTTTGTCCAGGTGCTGCTGCTCGCCGCCGGCGACGCGCCGCTCGGGCAGCCGCAATACTGGCCGATCTACGCCGCCGCCGAGCGGCATAGCCTCCCTGTCGCCATCCACGCCGGCACCGCCGCCCGCCATGCGACCAGCAGCAATGGCTGGCCCTCCTACCATCTCGAGGACGTCGTGCTCCGCTCGCACGCGTTCCAGGCCGACCTGCTCAGCCTGATCTACGAAGGCGTGTTCGCCAAATTCCCGGCGCTTCGCGTCGTGCTGATCGAGTCCGGCTTCACCTGGCTGCCCAATTTCATGTGGCGTGCGAACAAGACCTGGCGCGGCGTGCGGGCCGAAGTGCCCTGGGTGGACCGCCCGCCGGCCGACCTGATCCGCGAGCACGTCCGCGTCACCCTGCAGCCCGGCGACGCGCCGCCCGACGACGCCTCCATGCAGCGCGTGCTCGAGCAGATCGGCGCCGATCACATGCTGCTGTTTGCGACTGACTATCCGCACTGGCATTTCGACGGCGACGACCCCTGGCCGCCCGGCATCCCCGCCGGGCTGCGCGGCAAGATCCTGCTCGACAACCCACTCGCGACCTACACGCGCCTGCAAGAGGTGATGGCATGACCCCCGACGACGTCCGCACGCTCGATGCCTCCGCCCCACCGGCCTCGACCCGGCTGCGCGTGGTCGATTGCGACGTGCATCACGCGCTGCGCTCGCCCGCCGACCTGCACCCGTTCCTCTCGGAGCGCTGGCGCAAGCATCTCAATGAATACGGGCCGCGCACGCCGGTGCCGTTCACCGGGTCGTCACCGTATCCGAAGGCCGCGCCAGCCTTGTCGCGCGCGGACGCATGGCCGCCGGGCGGCGGGCCGCCCGGTTCCGACCTCGGCTTCCTGCAGTCGCAGCTGCTCGATCCCAACGGCATCGAGCACGCCATGCTGCACCTGCTCTCGCCGACCGGCATGGATCTGCGCAACCAGGAGTTCGGCGCGGCCATGTGCCGGGCGATCAATGAGTGGCAGGTGGCGGAGTGGACCAGCCGCGACCCACGCCTACACGCGGCCATCGCCCTGCCCGGCGAGGACGCGCAGGCCTCGGTCGCCGAGATCGAGCATTGGGCCGGGCATCCCGGCTTCGCCCAGGTGGCGATGGTCACGCACACGATCGAGCCGCTGGGGCGGCGGCGCTACTGGCCAATCTACGAGGCCGCGGCGGCGCATGGGCTGCCGGTCGGCCTGCACACATCCGGGTTCAACGGCCACGCGATCACACCCGCCGGCTGGGGCAGCTTCTATGTCGAGGAGCAGCACGAGGTGGCGATCTCGCAGCAGGGCGTGGCGGTCAGCCTGGTCTGCGAGGGGGTGTTCGCCCGGTTCCCGTCGCTGCGTGTGGTGATCGTCGAGGCCGGGTTCGCCTGGGTACCCTCAGTGGCCTGGCGGCTCGACCGCGCCTGGGCCCGCATGCGTGACGAGGTCCCGCATCTGACCCGGCCGCCCTCGGAATACCTCCGCGAGCACATGTGGTTCACCACCCAGCCCGTGGACGAACCGGAGCGGCCGCGCGACATGCGGGCCGTCATGGATTGGATCGGCTGGGACCGGATCCTGTTCGCGACCGACTATCCGCACTGGGACATGGACAATCCGGAATTCGCCTTCAAAGCCCGGATGAGCCCAGAAGAGCAGCGGATGATCTACGGCGACAACGCGCGCAAGGTGTACGGGCTGACCTGAGGCGATGACCCGCGCCGTCGTCGCCGCCGTGGGCGAAATCCCGCCCGGCAGCCGCAAGATCGTCGCCGTCGGCAACCGCGAGATCGGCGTCTTCAACCTGGGCGGCAGCTTCTACGCGCTGCTGAACCGCTGCCCGCATCAAGGCGGCAAACTCTGCCTCGGCCCGGTGACCGGCGTCGTCACCTCGAGCGAACCCGGACGCTTCGAATACAGCCGGCCCGGCGAGATGCTGAAATGCCCGTGGCATGGCTGGGAGTACGACATCCGCACCGGACAAAGCTGGTGCGACCCGCGCCGCAACTTCGTCCGCCTCTACCCGGCTTCGGTCGAGAAAGGCGCGGCGCTGGTCGAAGGCCCCTACGTCGCCGAAACCTTCGCGGTCGAGGTCGAGCAGGACTACGTCGTGGTGGAGATCTGAACTTTAGCCGGTAATCTGATAGCCCGTGCCGACGATCCCCTGCGCGTGAGCCTCGACTTGGGCTGCGGACTGGCCGGCGAAGGTCAGGCTGCCCATTATGGTTCCGGTATTATCGAGGAAGCGTATGGTCGCGCCCTGATACCCGGCCGCGCCGTCCCACGCGTCGACCTTGGTGGTGAAGGCCCCCGGGATCAGGCCGGAGACCGTGACCGTGTCGTTTGCGTGGAAGTTGCAGATCGTGTCCCACACCGCGGGAGCGTTCAGTTCCAGCGACACCCGGAAGGTGTCGTCGCCCGTGCCCCCGGTCAGGAACGAGCTTCCGTAGCCGGGGCTGATCACGTTCTGGCCGCTATAGACCTCCACGGCCTTCGTACCGCCGATGCTCAAGATGGAGACGTCCGGCGTCGCGGTGGAGAGCGCCTCGGAGTCGTTGCTGTTGTCCACGTATTCCCACGGGGTCGAGGTCGAGGCGCCTGTTGCGAGCGCGGCGGAGGAAGACACGCCGAGGGCTAGGTCGGTATAACTTACCGTTCCCGACGGCTCGGCGGTGGTCGTGACGATGGTGTTGCCATGGCCATCCGCGGTTGCCGTGTAGGAGGCGGCCGGCGCCGTGGGGCCCGCAAACTCGAGCTGCGTGGTCCCTACCTGGTAGTAGCCGCTGCCGTTGGCCCAGAGCGCGCCGCTCACGCTCGTCCCTTCGACGGTAATCGTGTCGCCAGCCCGGAATCCGGTGACGTCGAGGCCGACCCCCTGCCGCAACAGGACGTTGCCGGAACCGCCCGTAAAGTTGATTTGGGGCATCGAAGACGCCGTAGTCAGGTCTACGGTGCCGCCCGCGACGTTGATCGGAAAATTGTCGAAGACGTTGTTCTGCAACGTCAAAGTGCCGGTCGGTCCGACATTGATCGCACCGGACTCGAGAATTTCCGGGGTGGTGTTCTGCGGGCCGGAGCCGCCTTGCAAGACGAGCGCGCCGACGACGTTGACCGTAGCCGAGATCGTCAAATCGCCGGTTCCGATCTTGATGGCGGACGGCTGGCTTTTGACCGCCGTGCCGGCGATAACCGTTCCCGTCAGCGTGGCGCCGCCGCCGGCGACCCAAAACGCATCGTTCACGGTTAGTGAGGCGTTCGACAGCAGGAAGCTGAACGTGGGGGTATCCTGAAAAGACAACGCGGTAAGCAGCCAGCTTCCGTCACCGGAAACGGAGGTGTTCGTGAGAGTAGTCATAACAGCCTCGTGATGGGCTAACGATTGGTTAATTGCTTTCCCGGAAGAGGTCAATTCTTTTTGCGTGCAGACACCCAAGATAGAGCGCTCATAGGTTGAGCTTCGGCCAGGCTTCTCCCTTCGTTCCTGTGGCCCGGTTGTTCCGAATGGGCCGGCGCCGCCCCGGCGGAGCTCCAAGCCCGGGTCACCAAGAAAGTCGAGGACGCCGCCGCCAATATCAGAAGCAGATGTTTAGACCGCGATCGTCCTGACCGGAATCGGTCAGGACGTGAATCGCTGTCTCAAATAAAGCTAGACCTTTATCGGCCCGACCACAGTCAGGCCGATAAAGGTCTAGAGCTTGAGGTCGGCCTCGACGCGCACGGTCAGGCCATGCGGGCGTAGCTGCTCCTGCAGCGCCGCGAGCCCGGCCAGGCCGCATGCGGTGTCCTGCTCGCCATTGCCGCCGGACAGGCCGATGCCGCCGACCACCTCGCCGTCGACGGCGATCGGGAAGCCGCCGATGAAGGCGGCGAACTTGCCATCAAAGCTGAGCTGGATGCCGTAGGCCTCGTTGCCGGGCAGCGCCGGGCCGCCGGGCGGGCGGGTGAAGAGGTGCGTCGCGCGCTTATGGCCAGCGGCGGTAAAAGCCTTGTTCCAGGCGATCTGCGGCCCGGTGATGCGCGCGCCGTCCATCCGCTCCAGCACAATCGGAAAGCCGCCGGCATCGGCGATGCAGACCGTCTCCGCCACGCCGAGTTCGGCCGCCTTGGCGATTGCGGCGGCAGCCATCAGCCGCGCCTCCGCCAGTTCGAGATGAAGCGCCGGCTTCATGCTGCCGCCTTCCAGGACACGCTGACATCGCCAGTTAGGAAGGTTTGGCAGGCCATGCGCCAGCCCTCGGCAAATTCGCCCTCGGTCAGGTGGTTGCGTTCCTTCGGCTTGATCCGGTCCGTGTTCTCCAGCCCCTGCTCGATCCGGCACCGGCACGTGCCGCACTTGCCGCCACCGCATTTGAACGGGATACCACCCTTCTCGCGGATCGAGACCACCAGCAGATTGCTGTCGCGGGCCGCGGTCACCCTCTTCATGCCGTTGGTGACGAAGGTGACGGTCAGCATTCGTCGAGACGCACCAGTTCGGTGGTGATCCGGCCGGTGGCCACGAGGGATTGCAGCTCTTCGCGGGCTGCTTCGACGGTGGCGAACTTCTCGAAGAACTTCGAGGGTACCTCATTGACCACTGGCGGGGGCGCCTCGTCGACGACGCGGATCTTGGTGTCGCGGGTCAGTTCGGCGATCACGAAACGCGCCCGTTTCTGGGCGCAGAACAGGAAGTCATACGCCTCGAGCGGCTGCACGCCATCGCCGATCTCGGTGCGGTACTGACCGGGCTTGCTGGTTAGGATGACGAACATAGCAGCTTAAGCTGCCCGGTCGAGTTCCTGCATGGGCAGGTCGGCGGCGACGTAGTCGTTGTAGAGCGCGGTGGTGTAAAGCAGCCGCATCTGGGCGCCGATCTCGCAAATCTTCAGGCAGCGGCGCTGCAGGTCCGGCGTGTCGGCGTGCTCGAGCACGATCTGGTAGCCGCGCTCACCATGGATCTCGTCGGAAACGATGTGCAGGTCGAAGAACTCGACCTCGTGATCGGTAAAGCCGTACTTCTCGCGCAAAGTCGGCGTCTGCCGTCGGTAAATCGACGGCACTTGCGATTCCAGCCCCACCACCAGCCCGGCTACCGCGACGATCGGATCCTCCCGCATCGCCACCGCGTAGCACCAGCTCTGCAGCCCGCGCGTCGTGGCGGACATGTTGTCGGGGTCCTTCACCCTTGCCGCGGTGGTGCCGCAGGACTCGGCGAAGCGGATCAGCAGGTCGGTATGACGGTCGCCGCCGATCTCCTCCTCATACATGTTGCTGAGCAGGAAATCCTTCGCCTCGGTCATGTGGTCGGGCATGCGGGCATAGACATAGGCGAGGTAGTCGGCGAACGGCCCGACATAGTGAAAATGGTTCTCGGCCCAGCGGGAGAGATGGGCGCGGCTGAGCTTGCCCTGCGCCCAAAGGATGCTGAACGGCGATTTGTTGGCGCTCTTGCCCTTGATCGCATCCTCAAGCGCGGTGCGGAATTCCACCGGATCCATCAGTTCGGGCATGGGGTCCTCCTGCTATCTGCAAGAAGTATAGACGCGGTTTTGCCGCTGCACAGAGTCACTACGCCCCACGCGTGTTCACATAGAGCGCATAGATCGATTGGCTGGCCGCCATGAACAGCTTGTTGCCGCGGCGGCCGCCGAAGCAGAGGTTGGCGCAGCGCTCCGGAAGCTGGATGCGGCCGATCGGCGCGCCCTCCTTGTTGAAGACCATCACCCCGTCCAGTTCCGGCGTGCCCATGCCCCAGCCGCACCACAGATTGCCGTCTTCGTCGAGGCGGAAGCCGTCCGGCGTGCCGCCGGGTCCCGCGTCGATCAGCTTGCGGCGTCGGCTGACGCGGCCGTTATCCTGCACGTCATAGGCCAGGATCTCGCGCGGATCGGCGCGGCTGGCGACGACATAGAGGGTCTTCTCGTCGGGCGAGAAAGCCAGGCCGTTCGGGCCGGGAACGGAGTCGTCGAGCAGCATGGTCTGAGCCGTCACCGGGTCGAAGCGGTAGATGCTGCCGGGCAGCTCCTGCTCGGCGCGGTTGCCCTCGTAGTCGCTGAGCAAGCCGAAGGGCGGGTCGGTGAACCAGATCGAGCCGTCCGACTTGACGACCACGTCGTTCGGCGAGTTCAGCCGCTTGCCGTTGAACGTATCGACGAGGACAGCGATCGCCCCGTCATGCTCCGTCCGAGTGACCCGGCGGCCACCATGCTCGCACGTCACCAGCCTGCCCTCGCGGTCTCTGATGTTGCCGTTGGCGTAGTTGCTGGGCTTGCGGAAGTTGCTGAGCTGACCGGTTTCCTCGTCCCATTTGACGATCCGGTCGTTGGGGATGTCGCTCACCAGCAGGTGGCGCGCATCGCCGAACCAGACCGGCCCCTCCGCCCAGCGCAACCCGGTGCCGAGCCGCTCCACCGCCGCCAGCGGCAGCCGGTACTTCGCGAAGCTCGGGTCGAGGACGTGAACGGCCGGGTCGGGGTAATAGCTGGCTGGGGTCCACATCGTTAGGGTCTCCTTCAGGCACATGCGCGTCAGCTATAGCCCGGCGCCAGCGCAAAGGCGCCATCCTGCTGCGAGTTGGCGCGCGACATCACCACCTCGCCCTGCGGATAGCCGTTATGCTCCTGCGGCGTGAACGTGTAGTCGCCGAAGATGCCGGGGTAGCGGTTGACCGTGTTCCAGTCGGCGATGATGGCTTCCGCCGTCATCGTATTCTTCTGCTGGACCGCAGAAGCGACCAGGTTCACCGCGTCGTAGCCGCAGGCAACCCACCAGAGGCTCGTGTCGCTGAGATCGATCTTGCCCTTGATCTTGTCGACGAAGTCTTGGGTGCGTGGCGGCAGCTTGCCGGCGCTGTCGAAGCTGCAAGTCTTGTAGCCGACCATGTAGACCTTCTCCCAATTGGCCGGCTTGTCGAGCAGGTTGCGGATCTCGCCGGCGCCGAGCGACGGATGGCCGACGATCGGCACGTCCCAGCCCATGGTTGTGCGCGCGTTCATCAACCGCGACAGCAGGCCGACGCTGACCGACCAGACCACGATCGCCTTGGCGCCGGCGTTGCGGGCGCGCAGCATGTCGGGCGTCACGTCCGGGTTGGTCGCGTCGATCTGCGCGCGGTAGACGGGGTCGGCGCCATCCTTCTTGAAGGCCGCCACCGTCGCCTCGGCGGCAGCGACGCCGTAGCCGGTCGTATCGCCGAACACGGCGACCACCTTCACGCCGAGCTGCTTCATCGTGTAGCCGCGGACTGCGTCATCCCATTGGGTGTTGGACGGGGCGAGGCGGAAGGCGTTCGGGTATTTCGCCGGGTCGATGAGGCTGTCGACGACGCAGGGATGGATCAGCGGCAGCTTGGCGCGTGCCATGAGCGGGGTAACGGCGAGCGCCTCGCCGGAGTTGGTCGGGCCCCAAACCGCATTGACCTTGTAGCGGTTGATCAGTTCCTGGGTGGCGTTGACCGCCTTGGTTGGGTCGCCCTGGGTGTCGCGGGTGATGATTTCGACCTTGTGGCCCTGGACGCCGCCACCGGCATTGAGCTGGTCGGCGGCGAAGATCACGCCGCGGTTGAAGCCGATCGCGGGGGCCGAGCTTGGCCCGGTGAGGGCTGCGAGCCAGCCGATCTGGATCGGCGCGCTGGCTTGCGCCTTGGCCGCGCCCGAGACACCAACTGCGGCAGCGCCGAGCATGAGACCGCGGCGAGTGGTCTGGACCATGATTCCCCCTTTATGGCTTGTTGCGGCCAATATAGGCGTCTGGCGGCGCGTGCCGCCAGAGTGGGAGGAGAGGACGCATGGAATTCACTGGGCGGCGCGTGTTGGTCATGGGGGGAAGCCGCGGGATCGGCCGTTCGATTGCGTTGGCCTTCGCGCGGGAGGGCGCGGCGGTGGCGATCTGCGCGCGCGGCGCCGACGCGCTCGAGGCGACGCGGCGCGAGATCGAGGCGGTGGGCGCCACCGCCTATGCCGCCCAAGTCGATCTCGCCGTCGCGGAGGACATCGCCCGCTTCGTGCCGGATGCGGCGGCCGCCCTCGGCGGGATCAACGTGCTGGTCAACAACGCCTCCGGGTTCGGGACCACGGATGATGAGGCCGGCTGGGGCGCGGCGATCGCCGTCGACCTGATGGCGATCGTGCGGGCGAGCCACGCCGCCCTGCCCTTTCTCGAACGCGCCGCGGATAGCGCGATCGTCAGCGTTTCCAGCATCTCGGCGCTGCGGGCCACCAATCGCAACCCTCCCTATGGCGCGATCAAGGCGGCGGTCGATCATTACACGTCCAGCCAGGCTCGCATGCTCGCGCCGCGCGGGATCCGGGTGAACGCGGTCGCTCCAGGCTCGATCGAGTTCCCGGGCGGCAGTTGGGAACGCCGGCGCACCAGCGACCCGGCGCTGTATAACGCCATCTTGGGTCGGATCCCGTTCGGCCGCCTCGGCCGGCCGGAGGAAGTGGCCGAATTGGTGCTGTTCCTCGCCTCACGCCGGGCCAGCTGGGTCACCGGGCAGAGCATCGTGGTCGATGGCGGGCAGTTGTTGGGGTCTTAAGGTCAGTCCGGCCCGACGCGCACCAAGGTCTTGCCGAAATTGGCGCCGCGCAGCATGCCCATGAAGGCGCGCGGCGCGTGTTCCAAGCCTTCGGTCACGTCTTCGCGGTGTCGGATCTTGTCTTCGGCGAGCCAAGCGCCGGCTTCGCGTAGGAACTCGTCCTGCTGCGCGTTGAAGTCGAACACGATGAAGCCCTGAACGCGCAAGCGCTTGGTCAGCACCGCCCGCATCAACTGCGCCGTCCGATCGGGACCCGGCGGCGTCTCGGTCGCGCTAGAGCTGGCGACCAGTCCGCAAACCGGGACGCGGGCGAACGGGTTCAGCAGCGGCAGTACCGCGTCCCACACGGCGCCGCCCACGTTCTCGAAGTAAACGTCGATCCCGTTCGGACAGGCCGCGGCCAGGCGCTGCGGCATGGAGGGGTCGCGGTGATCGATGCAGTCCGCGAAGCCGAGTTCGCGCACATAGGCGCATTTGTCGGGGCCGCCGGCGATGCCGACGGCGCGGGCGCCGCGCAGGCGCGCGATCTGGCCAACCATGGAGCCGACCGGGCCGCTCGCCGCGGCGACCACGACCGTGTCGCCGGGCTTCGGCTGGCCGATATTGGCGAGACCGACCCAGGCGGTCATGCCGGGCATGCCCAGCACGCCCAAGGCGGTTGACGGCGGCGCGCCGCCTGGCAGCAGCTTGCGCAAGCCCTTCGGCTCAGCGACTGCGTATTCTTGCCACCCAGTCCGTCCCTCGACCAGCTCGCCCTCGGCCAGGCCTGGGACCCGGGAGACGACGACCCGGCTGACGGTCCCGCCCACCATCACGTCGCCCAACTGGACTGAGGGCGAGTAGGAGGGCGCGTCATTCATGCGGCCGCGCATATATGGGTCGAGCGAGAGCCAGATCGCGCGCAGCAGCACCTGACCCTCGCTGGGTTCCGGCGCGGCAACGGTCTCGAGACGGAAATCTGGATCTTGGGGTGCGCCATGCGGACGGCGGGCAAGCACGACGCGCCGATTGCTTAACGACATTCCGGGTCTCCCTTAACCGTTCATCAATAGACCCACCGTAGCTTAGGGCCCAAGCGAGGCAAAAGGGCTCGAAGCGTATGTCGACTACTGACGATCCCAGCCTTACCATTCAAACAGCGAGCCTTTGGAGCGAGGGCGCGAACGACATCTTCTCCGGCAGCGGCGGCCCGTGGGGGTACGATCCGTTTTTTGGCCAGTTTGGCGGCACGGTTAGCAGCGCCGGGCTGGATAGCGAACCATTTGCCGATCAGATCTGGAACGTATCGTCCGGAGACGAGATCGTCTTTGTCATTGCGATACAGAACCGGGGCGACGAGCCCGCGTCCGACGTGCTTTTGCGCGATACCATGCCGGCCGGCTTCGCAGCACCGCCCGAGGGCACCGGCGTCAGCGTGACCGATGGCGCCGGCTATGAACTGGACTTCACCGGCGACCTTTTCGACCCGAATGGCGGGCTGCTGATCCAGGATCCGCTGGCGTCGTACGACCCCGATTCCGGCTCGAATGTCGCGCTCATCACCTTCACGCTCGAATCGGCGGCGAACGTTGCGGTGCCAAACGCGGCGCTGCAGAGCGTTGCGCAAATCGTCAGCTACGCGGCGAGTTCCGGCGGCCCTGACCTGTCCGGCGACGCGGCGGCCGGATCGTTGGCAGCCGCGACAGATGTGACGACGGCGGGGATCACCGCATCGATCGCGGCCGACCAGTCGATCACACTGCTGCCGCCAGGGCAGCAGGCTTCATACGACGTGACGATCACGCTGCCGGCTGGCGAGGCGCAAGACTTGCGCATCGACGAGGCTTTCCCGCAGGACGGGAACTCATGGCTGCAGCTGGTTTCTTCGCAGGTGATCTCGGTCGGCGACAACCTTTCCGCCCCGGATGAAGGCACCCTGCAGCTGGACGGCACGATTGACTTCGGAGACGTCACCGATTCCGGCGCGAACACCGATGCCGGCGCGGACTCGATCGTCGTGCGGGTCACGGTGGAGGGTGCGGGGACGGCGGCCGGGCAAGGCACGCTGCAAACGGATGTGAGCGCCGTGAATCCGAACACGCCAGGCGGAAGATGGACTGATCTGCTCAGCAGCACGCTCTCCCTGGAAGCGCCGAACGTGCCGCCAACGATCTCCGGCACGAGCCCCGACCAAAGCGCGACGGACACGATCGACACTCACCCTTTTGCCGCAGTAACGTTGGCGGACCCTGATGTCGGCCAGACCGAGACGCTGACCATCGCGCTGTCCGATCCGCTTTTGGGGACGTTGAGCGGGAGTGGGGGAAGCTACAATTCCGCGTCCGGGACCTATACGATGCAAGGGAGCATTGCCTCGGTGCAGCAGACGCTGCAATCGCTTGCTTTCCAGGCGGGCGCGGGCGATAGCGGGACGGAGCAGTTCACGCTGACGCTCGATGACGGGTCAGGCGGGGTCGCGACGGATGACTCGACGGTGCTGAATGTCGAGGCGTCGTCCCCGGCAGCGTCGGGCGTCGAGCACTTTCCGCTGGCCTCGACCGGGACAGTATTTACGTCAACCGTTGGCGGCTCCCGGACGGTCGATCAGGTCGAGACGTACGCAGGCCCAGTCGATTACTTGCAGTCGCAGTTCATTTATGACGGCTCCGACCCGCTGGCGATCGCCGCGCAGACACCGAACATCTTCATCAAAAGCGTCGCCGGGTCGGCCGCGGTCCAGCTCCTATCAGGGCAGAACGTCGTCGATGCCGGGCATGGTTCCAACTTCTTGATCAGTGGCACCGGGCAGGACGTGTTCTACCTCGACGACCGGCAGCCGGCAGTGACCTGGGACACGATCGTCAACTTCCATTCGGGGGACATCGTGACGCTCTGGGGTTATCAGGCCGGCACTTCCAGCTATTCGTGGGACAGCAACGCCGGCGCGCCGGGCTATACCGGCAGCACCATGCGCGTGGACCTGGCCGGCACCGGCAACACCGAGGCGAGCATCACTTTCGCCGGCAAAACGACGATGGATACGGCGAATTACGCCGTCACGACCGGTAGCATCGATGGGAATTCATACATGACGATCTTCGGGTAACCCATCATCGCGAGGAGCGCAGCGACGAAGCAATCCACGCCCCGGGTCAATCCGTGCCGCCCTGGATCGCCGCACCGCTTTGCGGCTGGCGATGAAGAGTGGCCACGAATGCCGTGATTGCCGCGATCATCGCATCCGGCTCGTCCACCCGGATCGAGTGACTGCTCGCTTCGAAGATCTGCAAGCGTGACCCGGGAATCAGCTGATGGATCTCCTCGCTGAACTCCGGCGCGCAGATCCAGTCGTGACGGCCCGCCAGAATGAGGGTCGGCGCAGTGATCCGAGACAGTTCCGGCCGCAAATCGAACCGGCGCAGGAAGCCGTCCGGCCCGAAGGCGCCGTTGAGCGGCTCCGGGGATTGTATGGCCCGGCCGCGGATCGCCGCCGCGGCGGATGGGTCGTAGTTGCGGGAGTACATCGGCCCCATCACCGCATAATAGTCCTGCAATTGCTCCGGCGTCTGAAAGCCGCCGGCCCACAACATCTCGCAGACGGCCTTCTGCTCCGGAGTGCCGCGCGCTGCGATAATCTCCTGCGCCCGCGCGACGAAGCCGGAATGGGCAGCAGTGACCACCAGGACCAGCCGGGAGACTGCGTCCGGATAGCGGGCCGCGTGCGCCATCGCGACCATCCCACCATAGCTGGTGCCGATACTGACGATGGGACCAAGGCCCAGATAGCGGCGCAGCGCCTCCATGTCCTCGACGTTCTCGTCGAGCGTGTAGAGGTCGCGATCGCCGCGCGCGGACCGGCCCTGACCGCGATGGTCGAAGTAGACGAGCTGCATCGCCTTAGCGAGCGGAGAGAAAGCGGGCTTGAAGCCGGAATGGTCGCCGCCGGGTCCGCCATGGATCACCATGGCCTCCGGTTTCTGCCGCATGGCCCCGCCATCCGGGACCAGGCCGGCGCCCTCGACGTCGAAGTAGATCGTGGTACCCCGAACTTGCGCGTACATCTAATCCGCCGCCAGTGGCATCGCCGCGTCCCGCCCGAGCAGCGGGCTCAATAGCACCGTCTCTTCCTCCAGCGCCAGCGCGAGCGCCGGGTCGATGCGACGGACGCGGTACTCCGCATCGAGCCTGATCAGCCCACAGGGACAGTGCCGGAAGTCGTGCCAGCCCGGATAGTCCATCACCGGGTAGAGGCAAATGCCCTGGATCGGCAAGCCGAGGCGCAGCGCCCGGCGAATCTCGCCGCCAACGTAGCTCAGCCAGCCCGGCCCATTCTCGCCCTCCGCGCCGGTTTCGGCGATCAGGATCGGACGGGCGTAGCGGTCGTGAACTTCGGCCAGCAGCTTGTGCAACGGGATGAATTGCCGGTGGCCGAGGCCCATCGTTGCCTTGTTATGGATCCACTGGTTGTCCCAATAGAAATTGATGCCGATGATGTCGAGGTAATCTGGCCGGCCGCCGAGTTCCTGCGCGAGCCGGCCGCAGAGCATATCGAAAGTTTGGAACTGGGCGAGCCGATAGGCCTCGGCGGCCGCGTGGTCTTCCGGCTGGCAAACGTCGCCGACGATGTTGATCAGCGGCTCCGCCTGCAGGAAGCGGGCACGCGCGTCAACGCTGCGCGCCGCCTCCGTTCCAGCAACGGTGGCGCGGACGAGCTGCCGCTTCAGCTCAGGGCCGCGTGCGTGAGCATTGGGATAGAGCGCCGCACGATCACCGGCCGCCCAACTCCAAAACGAGATCTCGTTCATGACGGACCAGAATGGGATCCGGTCGCTGTGCTCGCGGACGAGCCGCGCCGCGGCCGCCACGAAGCTGGCGAACCGGTCCACGAACTCCGCAGACCAGATGTCGAGATCGTGCGGCAGGCCGTAGTGGCACAGATCCCAGATCACCTCGGCACCCGATGCACAGGCGGCATGCAGCATCGGCCGGAAGCTGCTCCAATCGTAGCATCTTGGCGTCACCTCGATCAGATGCCAGCGCAGCGCATCGCGAACCGTGCCGATCCCGGCCTCGCGCAGCAGCCGGTAGTCGGTCTCGGCGTATTCGTCGTGCCGGCTGCCGGCGATGATGTCCAGTTGCAGCATATCCGGCCGGCGATGGGTCGATCCCTCAAATCCACCCTGAAAGAAACTTTGGAACATTGACTTCCTAGCCGGCGGCGACAGCCACCGCTGCTTCGTCGGCGGTACGCCGCCGCGCTACCAATCGTTCGTACGTTGCCAGCGCCTGACCCACGACCTGATCCATGTTGTAGTATTTATAGGTCGCCAGCCGGCCAACGAAGCTCACCCCCGCTGTCGCGTCGGCAAGCCTTTTGTAGCGCTGATACAGGCCGGCATTCTCTGGCCGCGGCACCGGATAGAATGGATCGCCGCCTTCCATCGGGAATTCGTAGCAGATGCTCGTCCGGGCGTGCGCCTGGCCGGTCAGGTGCTTAAATTCGGTGATCCGCGTGTAGGGAATGGACGGGTCGGGGTAGTTCACCACGCCGACCTCTTGATAGCGCGACCGGTCGTGGGTCTCGTGACGGAAACGCAGGCTGCGGTAGGGCAGCTTGCCGTAGCGGTGGCCGAAATACTCGTCCACCGGGCCGGTAAAGACGAGATGGTCATAGGTCGAAGCGGCAATTTCGCGATACTCGGTGCTGGTCGCAACCGTAATATTCGGGTGCGCGAGCATGGCCCGAAACATGTTGGTGTAGCCGTGCAGCGGCATGCATTGGTAACGGTCGGTGAAATAGCGGTCGTCGTCGCAGGTGCGTGTCGGCAACCGCGCCGTGACGGATTTGTCCAGCTCGCTCGGGTCGAGACCCCATTGCTTGGTCGTGTAGCCGCGGAAGAACGCCTCGTACAGCTCCGGCCCGACCGTCCCAAGCACCACGTCGGCCGCGGTGCGAACCGGCTCGCGCGGCCTTGCTTTGGCGCGAAGGAAATCGGCAACCTCATGCTCCGCCAAGTCCACCCCGAAAAAGCGGCTCACGGTCGTCCGATTGATCGGCATCGGCAGCCGCATGCCGCGCACTTCGGCCCGAACGCGATGCTCATAGGGCCGCCAGGACGTGAAGCGGGACAAGTACTCCAGGACCGCGGCCGAGTTCGTATGGAAGATGTGCGGCCCATACGGATGGATCAGTACGCCGGCATCGTCGAAGGCATCGTAGGCATTGCCGCCGATATGCGGGCGGCGGTCAACGACGAGGACGCGTCTCCCGGCCCCGGCGGCCAGCCGCTCGGCAATCACCGACCCGGCCAAGCCCGCCCCGACCACGAGATGATCGTAATGTATGCGCGTGGCCAGGGCGCGCCGCGTCTGGCGGGGCGTCTGCCGGGCACGGAACAGCAAGCCCTGCATGCGGGCCAAGATCGCGTCCCAGGACATTTCCCGCAGCATCGCGTCAGCCTCGTCGCGCCAGCCCAATCCGAGGCCGAGCACACGGTCCACCGCCTGGGCAAAACCTTCCGGCGTGCCGGCGATCTGGACGAAACCGGTCTGCCCATAGCGGCGGACGACGTCGGTGATAGGGGTCGAGACGACGGGCCGGCCGGCGGCCAGGTATTCCGGCGTTTTCGTCGGGCTGATGAAGCGGGTCGCCTCGTTGATGGCGAACGGCATCATCGCCGCATCCCAATGCGCCACATAGGCTGGCAGCTCGGCATAGGATTTCGGGCCGAGGTAATGAATATTGGGACGCCGCGGCAATTCTACTTCCGAGATCTTCACCACCGGACCGATCAGGATGAAGTGGATTTCGGGGCGGAGTTCGGCGACTTGAACGAGCAGCGCCCGATCGAGCCGTTCGTCGAGGACGCCGAAGAAACCGAGCCTTGGGCCAGGGATCGCCGCCTGATCGGCCGGCTCCGGCAGCTTGCCGCGGGCTGGCAGGAAATGCGCCACGTCCACCCCGCTCGGGAACGGGTGCACGGAGGGGTGCCGCGCCCGCTTCGCCTCATACAGACTATGGCCGCCCGTGAAGACCAGGGAAGCGCGCTGCATCAAAGCGCGCTCCCACTCGGGAAGCGCAGGGTCGGCGTCTTTGAATGCCGCAAGCTCGTCCATACAGTCATAGACGGTCGGTCGCCCGCTGATATGGCCCGAAAAGGCGAGCGCTTGCGGGGTGTAATACCAAAGGACGGGGTTGTTGATGCACAGGTCGCGGAGCATGTCGTCTAGGAGGCTGCGCTGCATTACGACCGCCAGGTCGATACCCCAGGGAAGGTGTGGCTGGACGACAAGAACGCCCTCGGGCGATTGTGTCTTGACCAGAGTAGGCGAAGGGTCAGCCGTGTAAATCGGCTCTTCCCAAAAGATGACGCGCATCGAGATTGCGGCGCGGCTCAAAAGGTGTTGTGGTCTTTGATACACAAAATCCCATCGCAGGTGGGAAAAACAAATGAGGTCTGTCGTCACGTGGCCGTTTTCGGCCACGGAGTGCTCTGGCATAAGGGGCCCTTTCGCGGCGCGAGGTACGAACGTGCGCTGATCGGTTTAGTTTTGTAAGCGGGGTCGATCGGCACGGCTTGAAACCCGGCGCACCAGCCTATGTTGCATCAACATGCCAGATAACGCCGCCTTGCACGATGTTGCCCCTCCGCTCGACCCGGTCGAAGCCGCACGCGCGGCGAAGTTGCGATATGTGAGCGACAGGAAGCCGGGCATCACGCGCGTGCGGACGGAGGATGGGTTCGAGTACCACGAACCCGATGGTAGCCTGATTACTGACGAAGTTGTCATCCAGCGGATCAAGAAACTGGCGATCCCGCCGGCCTATACCGATGTCTGGATCTGCCGGGACCCGCGAGGACATTTGCAGGCCGTCGGGCGAGACGCGCGCGGCCGCAAGCAGTATCGCTATCACTCTCGCTGGCGCGTGGTCCGCGATGAGGCGAAATACGGCAAGATGCTGGTCTTCGGCCGCGTGCTGCCGGCGGTTCGCGCCCAGGTCAAGCACGACCTTGGGTTGCCGGGCCTGCCGAAACGCAAGGTGCTGGCGGCGGTGGTCGCGCTGCTGGAGCAGACTATGATGCGCGTCGGCAACGAAGAATATGCCAAGCAGAACCAGAGCTTCGGCCTGACAACCCTGCGGAACCGGCACGCGAAGGTCAAAGGCAGCCGTCTCACCTTCGACTTTCGCGGCAAGCACGGGATCAACCACCACATCGACCTCGACGACCGGCGGCTGGCGCGGGTGGTCGAGCGCTGCCGCGACCTGCCGGGGCAAGACCTGTTTCAATTCCTCGACCACGACGGCGAACGGCACAGCATCGGGTCCGAGGACGTCAACGATTATCTGCGTGAGGTCAGTGGCGAGGAGATCACGGCGAAAGATTTCCGGACCTGGGCGGGGACCACGCTGGCGGCGGCGACCCTTGCCGAACTCGAACGGTTTGACACCCAGGCTGCGGCGAAGAAAGAGGTGGTCAGGGCGGTTGAGAACGTCGCCAAGCGGCTGGGCAACACGCCGGCGATCTGCCGGAAATGCTATATCCATCCGGCCGTGTTCGAGGGCTATTTGGACGGCAGCCTGGCCGAGGGGCTGAAGCAGCGGGCCGATGCGCTGCTGGACGAGCACGCCGGCGGCCTGACCGCGCAAGAGGTGGCGCTGACCGCGTTCCTGAGCCGTCGCCTCGGCGAGGCGATTGCGGAACCGGAGGCCAAGCAGCTCAAAACTTGACACCGCCTGCCCGCCCCGCATCGTGAGCGGGACAGGGAGGCGACAATTGAGCGAAGACCTGCTGGTCGCGCGCCGCGACGGCGTGCACATACTCACCTTGAACCGGCCGGACCGGCTGAACGCGTTCACCAAATCGCTGCACGCGGCGCTGGCGGCGGCACTCGACGAGGCCGCGCAGGACGCGGCGTGCCGGGCAGTGCTGCTGCATGGCGCGGGGCGCGGCTTCTGCGCCGGGCAGGACCTGACTGAGGTGACGCCCGGGCAAGATCTTGGCGAGACGCTGGAGGTATACTTCAACCCGCTGATCCGCCGCCTGCGCACCATGCCGAAACCGGTGATCTGCGCCGTGCATGGCGCCGCAGCCGGGGCCGGGGCAAATCTCGCCTTCGCCTGCGACATCGTGCTGGCTGCCGCATCGGCCCGGTTCCAGCAGGCATTCATCCGCATCGGCCTGATCGCGGACGCGGGCGGGACGTGGCTGCTGCCGCGGCTGGCCGGGTCGGCGCGGGCCCGCGGCATGGCGATGCTCGGCGAGCCGGTGAGCGCCAGGCAGGCGGAAGAATGGGGCCTGATTTGGCGCATGGTGGCCGACGAGGCGCTGATGGAAGAGGCGGAACGCCTGGCCACCCATCTCGCGACGCAGCCGACGCACGCGATGGGCCTGATCAAGCGGGCGCTCGACGCCTCCGAAACCCACACGCTGGACCAGCAGCTCGATCTCGAACGCGACCTGCAGCGCGAGGCAGGCAGCACGCCGGACTTCCACGAGGGGGTGCAGGCCTTCCTCGAAAAGCGCCCACCCCGCTTCACCGGACGCCAGCGTTGAGCCCGGAGGCGCTGGCTCGCGCCTGCGCCGACGCGATGTGGGCTGCCGACCAGGCGAGCCTGGGGCTGGGGATGACGCTGGATGCAGTGGCCCCCGGCACCGCCAGGCTGTCGATGCGGGTCGAGGAGCGCATGCTCAACGGGCATGGCATGTGCCATGGCGGCTTCATCTTCACGCTCGGCGACAGCGCCTTCGCCTTTGCCTGCAACACGACCGGCATGGTGACCGTCGCCAACCACTGCGTGGTGAGCTACTTGCGCCCGGTCCGCGCCGGCGAGGTCCTGGTCGCCACCGCCCAGGAGCGGCAACGCGAGGGCCGCGGCGGCATCTACGACGTGCGCATCACCAGCGGCGATGCTGTTGTCGCGGAGTTCCGCGGCTTTTGCCGGACGACCGGCGAGCGCATGGATGTCGGCGATGCTGCCTGACCTGGCGCCACGGCCCGGCGAGCTCGACCCGATCGAAACCGCTTCGCGCGATGAGATCGCCGCGCTGCAGACCGCCCGCCTCGCCCAGACGCTCCACCACGCCTACGCCAACATCCCACACTATCAGAGCGCGTTCGACGCTGCCGGCGTGCATCCGGACGAGTTCCGCACCCTCGAAGACCTCCGGCGCTTCCCGTTCACCGTGAAGGCCGATCTACGGGCCTATTACCCGTTCGGCATGTTCGCCGTCCCGCGCGAGCGGATCGCGCGCATCCACGCGAGCAGCGGCACCACCGGCAAGCCGACCGTCGTCGGCTATACCCAGGCGGACCTCGAAATCTGGGCCGAGGTGATGGCCCGCTCGATCCGCGCCAGCGGCGGCCGGCCTGGCATGCGCATCCACGTGGCCTATGGTTACGGACTGTTTACCGGCGGCCTGGGCGCACATTATGGGGCGGAGCGGCTGGGCTGCGCGGTGATCCCGATGGGCGGCGGCCAGACCGAGCGGCAGGTGCAGCTGATTCAGGATTTCGAGCCCGACCTGATCATGGTCACGCCCAGCTACATGCTGGCCATCCTCGACGGGTTTCGCGCCGCCGGGCTGGACCCGCGGGCGACGACGCTGAAATGCGGCATCTTTGGCGCGGAGCCCTGGACCAACGCCATGCGCGCCGAGATCGAGCAATCGTTCGAGATGCATGCGGTCGACATCTACGGACTATCCGAGGTGATGGGGCCCGGCGTCGCCAACGAGTGCGTCGAGAGCAAGGACGGGCTGCATGTCTGGGAGGATCATTTCTACCCGGAGGTGATCGACCCGGCGACCGGCGCCGTGCTGCCGGATGGCTCCAGCGGCGAGCTGGTGTTCACCACGCTGACCAAGGAGGCCACCCCGGTCATCCGCTACCGCACCCGCGACTTGACCCGGCTGCTGCCCGGAACCGCTCGGAGCATGCGGCGGATGGAGAAGGTAACGGGGCGCAGCGACGACATGTTCATTGTCCGCGGTGTCAACGTGTTCCCGACGCAGGTCGAAGAGCTCGTGCTGGCGCGCCCGGACCTAAGCGGCCACTACCAAATCGAGCTGCGCCGCGAGGGGCGGCTGGACGCGATGCTGGTCCGGGTCGAGGCGCGGCCGGAAGCGTTTGGCACGGCCAATGCCGGTGCGGAGCTGGCGCGGGCGATCAAGGACAATGTCGGAGTGAGCGCCGGGGTCGAGATCGTGGCGCCGGGGACGATCGAGCGGAGTCTGGGCAAGGCGCGCCGCGTCATCGACCGGCGCCCAAAGGAGAGTTGACGGAGCGCGCGCGAGCAGGAACTTTGAAGCGTCACGCTTGGGACCTGAAGTTGCCCCTCCCCTGGATTCGAGTCGCGCCGAACGCGCCGTATTTCATCGACGAAACTGGACAGTCCTGGACGCCGATCGGGCAAAACGATTCGATCAGCTGGGTCGAGTTCGAAGGCCTGATGCACCGGCGCGACCTGGCCGCGGTGCGTCGCCATCTGGCCTACCTGGCCGAGAGTGGCGTCACCTGCCTGCGCTTCATGCTCGAGTATGCGGAGCGCGGCGGCCATTTCTTCGAGCAGCCGGCGGGACAGTTCAATCCGGCCATGGTGGCGCTGTGGGACGATCTGTTCGCGTTGGTGGAAGCCGCCGGGCTGCGCATTCTGCTGACACCGATGGACACGTATTTTCACTGGGTGCGCTGGGATCTGCATCCGTACAACGCCGCCAATGGCGGCCCTTGCACGGCGCGCAACCGGCTGATGATTTGCCCGGACACGCGGGCACTGATCAAGGCGCGGCTGGAATTCGCGGCGCGGCGTTGGGGCGGGAGCGGGGCGCTGTTCGCCTGGGATTTGTGGAACGAGATGCACCCGGTGCAGGGCGAGGATCAGCCGAACTGCTTTGATGACTATATTAGTGACGTGAGTCCTTGCCTGCGGGCGGCTGAACGCGCGGCGCACGGGCGCGATCATTTGCAATGCGTGTCGGTCTTCGGGCCGGAACTGCATTGGAAACCTTGGCTGAATGAGCCGATCTTCCGGCACCGAATGTTGGACTTCGCGAATAACCACCTTTACGAAGAGGGAACCATCGACCACCCGCAAGATACGGTCGCGCCCGCTTTGGCGGTCGCCAAGTTGATGACCGAGGCACTCGACGAGATTACCGACGGAAGGCCGTTCTTCGACACCGAACACGGACCTATTCACACGTTCAAGGATCACGGGATTACCTTGGACGAGGCGTTCGACGATGAATACTTCCGCCATGTTCAATGGACCCACCTTGCCTGCGGCGGGGCGGGCGGCGGGATGCGTTGGCCCAATCGAAACCCGCACACCCTGACGCCGGGGATGCGACGGGCGCAACGCTGTTTCGCCGACTTCCTGCCACTCATCGACTGGACGCGGTTCCGCCGCCGCATCCTCAATGACGAGCTGACCTGCAGCGACCCGGATGTTGCGGTTTTCGGATGTGCCGATGAAACGCAGGCGGTGTTATTTCTGCTCCGGCTGCGGCCGTTGCTGAAGGATGGCCGAGTCGATAGCACGATCTGGTCCAGTATTGCGGTCGAGGTGCCGGGACTTTCGCCTGGACGCTACCGGGCAACCGTATGGCGAACGGAAGGCGGCTGCGAAGCTCAAGAGTTGTTGCTGGTGGAGCGAGGCGCGGTGCAGCGGCTCAATTTGTCGACTTTCTCTTCAGAAGTTGCGGTTGCTATCCAGATATTGTAGTCCGGTGATATATTTGGGATGGGCTTGCTATTTTTCGACGCCGTGATTGTTTATAGTCCGTGACAAACGAACACTGAAAATATACGGTCCGCCGAGATACTGAAGGCGGAATATTGTCATTCAGTTAACCTTTAGCGGTTTAACTGCAGCGTTATGCTTGTTCAGTGCTGGACATTCATTCGAAGGTTGGCGCGGCCGGTTCATCATGTACACCGCCACATCCGACCGCCCGTTGGTCAACAGGTCACGCATCATCTCGTTCGGCACGCTGCCCATCCTCTACGCCGGCTTGCACACGTCATACCCGCTGGTCTCCCGCAGCTTGTCTGTAGGCAGATCGGGCCTGGATTGCTCGGCCTGGGACTCGCCGCAGTGGGACCGGCTGCGGTGCCGCACGGCCACGGATTTGCCAACGGTTACGGACCTGGCGGAGTAGGTGGAGTCCCTGGCGGGTTCGTCTCTGAATACGGTGGCCCGGGCGGTGCTGGATATCCTGGGTCCGTTGGAGGAATCGTGCGGTATGGCGGAACCGGCCTACCCTCGAGCTACGGACTCGCCGCTCCGGGTGCGTCGGGGGGCGCCGAAAGCATTCTGCTGACGAGCGCATCGCCTGGCGAGGCCGCCGGATCATCTCCCGGCTTTAGTTCGGCACCTAGTATCGGCAGCGGGAGTTCGGGGCCGAGTGTCGGGCGACCGCAGCTCAGCGCATCGGCGCCAATTGGCGGCCCGGCGGTGGTCTCCCATCCGGAGACCGCCAGGGGCTCGGTGGCTTGTACCTATCCGAGTAACGGTTCGGGCAACACCAACCAATCGCGTCCTGCGAGCGTATCCAGCAGCTCCAACGGGTCTGCAAGCTCCAGCACATCTGAGGTCTGCAGCGAAGTGGCGAGCACTAGCGGACGGTCGGCCGACAATGGCGAAAGTAGCTCAAGCGGCGGTGGTTCCTCGAGCGGGTCGGGCAATAGTGGCGGATATGCAACGGGCAGCGGTGGCGGCTCGAGTAGTGGTGCAGGCTCGAGCGGCAACGGGAACTCTGGCGGCGGCGGCCCGGGAGGCGGCGGCGGTGGGTCTGGGTCAGGACCGGGTCAGGGCACTCCGGTGGATGAACCGCCGTCTCTGCTTGTCATCGCCACGGGCGTTCTTGGCACTATGCTCCTCCACTGGCGATTGCGGTCACGCCGCAAGCCGTGACCCGCTTGCGACAGCCCGGTCGGAGCTTGCCGACGACCCTCGGCGAATCGTATTTTGCTGTTGCAAGTCTGCGGAATAGCCGGTTTACCTCACATGTGGGTTGACCGCCGAAACCGGGGGCGACCGTCCACGAAGGACGAGGAGATTGCCATGCGAATCCTGTTTTCCGGCTTGATAGCTGCCGGACTGCTCACCAGCCAGATCGCCACTGCAGCTGAGTGCGCGTTGCCATCCGCGGATGTCGGCGCGCTCGACGTCGCGGGCCTGAAGACTGAGCTGATGTATATCGCTCTGACCTGCAACACGCGCGATCAGTACAACGCGTTCATCAACAAATATAAGACTCAGCTCAACACCGACGAACACGAGATCGACAACTATTTCGGCCACCTCTACGGCCGCACCGGCACCAAGCGGCATGACGACTTCACGACCAACCTCGCCAACAGCCAGTCGCAGACCGGAATGGTCTGGGGCAATCGGTATTGCGCTCATAACGTGCAAGTCTTCGAAGAGGTGATGGCGCTGCGCAGCCCGACCGAGCTGGCCGAATTCGCCGCCGCCCGGGCAACCCCGTCGCCGGCGCTGATGCCGACCTGCGGCACGACTACGGCCGAGCGCGAGCCTGCGCGGCGAGTGGCTCGCGCCCGCCATCGCTCCTAAGCCAAAGGGCGTTTCCCCCGCCCGTCGCCGGGCGGGGTCTCACTCTAGTGAAGCATGATTTCGACCCGGCGGTTCTGCGGCTCGCGCACACCCTGCGCTGTCGGAACGAGCGGATGCGTCTCGCCAAAGCCCTGCGTCGAGATCGCCTGGCGCGGCACGCCGTCGCGCACCAACTCGTTCGCGACTGTCTGGGCCCGGCGAACTGAAAGCCCCTGGTTATAGGTCGCGGTGCCAGAGGTATCGGTGTAGCCGTTGACCTCGATGCGCGTGACCTGAACCCGCGTGGTGGCCTGCGCCGCCTCGGCGATAATCTGGCGGGCGCGATCGCTCAGGTCCGCACGATCCCAATCGAAGAACACGAGATAAGTGCGGGCGGCCTCGACGACCGGCGCAGGCGCCGTTGCGACTGCCGGCGGCGGAGGCGGCGCCACGTTGAAGGCGTAGCGCAACCCAAGCATCAAGTCGTGGTTGTAATCGGCCTTGGTCTTGAGACTGTAAGATGCTGGGGATTCCCCATAGCTTCGACTGCCAGCCAAGGCGTAGTAGCGATACTCCGCCGTCAGTGACAGACCGACCACCCAGGGTATTGGGAAAGACAGTCCGGCAATGGCCTGGTATGCAAAGCTGCCGGGATCTTCGTTACTGAAATTGACCTGCTTGGCCCAGCCATACCCTACGCCGGCGCCGATATAGGGGAAGATGTAAGGGCTTCCAACGTCGAGGTCGAAAAGTGCGTTGGCCATCCCACCATACTTCTCCTCATAAATGTTGCCCGAATTGTGAACGTCGTTGCGTCGGTAATTGCCCTCCACCTCCACCCGGACGCCATTGCCAAAACCCCAACCTACGCTGCCGAGTGCGGCGTATCCGGTTTCGAACGAGCTTCTGAAGTGGCTAGTGAAAATTTCGCTTCGAGCGCCGATCGGAGGTGAAGTGAGCTTGTCCTGTTGCGTCTGCATGAAGTTGGCGCCCGCGCCGGCGCCGATATACAGGCCGTTGACCGGCTGCGCCGACGCACCGCGCGGCAACAGCGCCGGGGCGGCGAGCAGAGTGGCAGCCAGCAGAAGCTTACGCGACATCATCGGTCCTTTCGTCCTATGCAGCGCAACGTGGGTTGGCGGCACTAGGTTAAAACTTTACGCACAGGCGAACGGCTTTACGCAGAGAGGGCCGGCCCATTGCTGAACCAGCCCTCCCAAACACGACCTGGCCAGTCCACGTGGCCTGACCAGGGTAGAGACCGCCCTGACTACTGCAGGATGATTTCGACGCGCCGGTTCTGCGGCTCGCGCACGCCCTGTGCCGTGGGCACGAGCGGGTTGGCTTCGCCGTAGCCGTGCGTGGCGATCGCCGCACGCGGCACGCCGTCGCGGACCAGTTCGTTCGCCACGTTGGTCGCGCGGCGGACGGAGAGACCCTGGTTATAACGCGCGGTGCCGGACAGGTCAGTGTAGCCGTTGACCAGGATCCGGGTGACCTGCACGCGGGTGGTGGCTTGCGCCGCCTCAGAGATGATCTGCCGGGCGCGATCGGTGAGATCGGCACGATCCCAGTCGAAGAACACCAGGTAGGTGCGGGCGGACTCACGCACGGGCGGCGGCGCGACCACGGCAACCGGCGGCGGCGCCGCATTGAAGGCATAACGGACGCCAACCAAGATGCTATGGTTGTAGTCGTCATTAAACGTGATCTTCGAGCGGGTGTTGATGCCGCCGCGGGTCGGGCCGGTTGCATAAAACTGATAGTTGTATGTCCGGTCGTCGTTCATGCCCATGAACCGGTACTCGGCCGTGAGTGCCAGACCGGGAACACTGGGGATCGGGAAGGACACGCCGACAATGGCCTGGTAGGCAAACGAGCCATCCCCGTCATCTGAGCGGAACAGATTGTTGTATCCGCCCGGGACGCCCGCGAGCGGACCGGTGTTGCCGTAGAAGTGGCCGTTGCGGTCCTGTGCCCACTGATAACCGACGCCAGCGCCGATATACGGTACGACGGGCAGGAAGCCGAGGCCGAGCAGGGAGGGGTTGAAGTCATACAGGACGTTAACCATCCCGCCATACTTCATCTCATCGCCGCCAGCACCAGAGGCAAACGCGCCTGATCCGATCTTCTGGAACTTGTTCTGCCGGTAGCTGCCTTCGACTTCGGCCCGCAGACCGTTGCCGAAGCCGTAGCCGATGCTAGCTAGGCCGACAAACCCATCCTGCAGCTGCGTTTTGCCGCCGATGCGGCCGGTCGAGAAAATGTTCGTGGGAACAGCCTGTTGTGTGAAGGTGCTCGATTTCAGGTTTTCATCCTGCATAAAGTTGGCGCCAGCACCAGCCCCAACATAAAGGCCGGTAACAGGCTGCTGCGCCCTGGCGACGACGGGCGCTGCCGCCAAAATCGTCGCGGCGAGTAGCGCGCTGCGGAGCTTCATACTTTCTCTCCTCATTTCAGTTCTGCGGTTGACGCAGCCGGGGGATCGGTGGTTCGGGACTCGCGCCCCCGCCTCTCGGTGGAGAGACATTACCATCATCTCCTGCAAGCGCGAGATGGGTGTGGCATTATGCGGGAAGCTTGTGACAGATCAGCAACACGACCAAGAGCAGATCGGACACACATACGCGTGAACTCCATTAACTAAACCATCCGGGCCTCGAATGGTGGCAGCATGTCCGGCGCCGGGAACTCCACAACCCAAAGATCCGGGTCGCGTTGCACCTGCCGTTCAATATACGCGTCGACTGTGGCCTGATCCACTACGCTCGCTCCGGTTGCGCGCATCCAAGCGACATCCCCTTCCCCTGCCCTCACCTGGGATAAGACGCACAATCCCTCCCGGCCGCGCAAAATTATCAGCACGCCACCCGCGTCCGCATCACCGCTGCGTAGCACGGCGCCGGGCCGACCGTCGATGTCGCCCATGCGCAGCGCCATCTGCACCCAAATCTTGGCTTTGACCCGCTCGGGCATCAACCCATCCTTAAGCCGTGCATGGTTCAATCCTGATCGTGGCGAAGCTGGTCCGACCGGCGCAGGATGCAACCACCAAAACTGGACGAGGTGAAATCATGCTGCGGTTGATCGCCCTGGTGCTCCTCTGGGCCGCCCCGGCCTTGGCTGCCGATCGCGTCAGTTTCGGGCTGGATTGGCAGGCGGAGGCCGAGTACGGCGGCTACTACCAGGCGGTCGCAACCGGGATCTACGCCAAGCACGGTCTCGAAGTGACGATCAGGCAGGGCGGGCCACAGCTGAACCAGGCCCAGCTTCTGTTGGCCGGACGGCTCGACTTCAACCTCGCTTCCAACAGCTATCTGGCGCTTAATTTCGCGCAGGAGAACCTGCCGTTTACGGCGGTTGCCGCGATGTTCCAGAAGGATCCTTCGATCCTGCTTGCCCATCCCGGCCAGGGCAACGACAATTTCTCGGCGTTGCGCGGCAAGCCGATCATGATCGGGTCCGATACCAGGGTCGGCTGGTGGAACTTCTTGCGCGCCAAGTTCGGCTACACCGATTCGCAGATCCGGCCCTACACATTCAATCTCGCGCCGTTCCTGGCCGATAAGGCCGCCATCCAGCAGGGCTATCTCGGCTCCGAACCGTACGCGATCAAGCAGGAGGCCGGCTTCGATCCGGTGATCATGCTGCTCGCCGATGCCGGCTTCAGCGGCTACGGCAGCCTGATCACTACGAGCGACAAGCTGATCCAAACGAATCCGGACCTGGTGCAGCGCTTCCTCGATGCCTCGATCGAAGGTTGGTACTCTTACCTCTATGGCGACCCGGCGCCGGCGAACAAACTGATCAAGGCGGATAATCCGGAGATGACGGATGGGCTGCTGGCGTATGGGCGCCGGGTCCTGCGCGAGCGGGGCATCGTCGATTCCGGCGACTCGCTCAAGCTCGGGATCGGCGCGATGACCGATGCCCGCTGGCAGGATTTCTTCCAGTCGATGCAGTCGCAAGGGCTGTACAAGGCCGATCTGGATTGGCACAAGGCATTCACGTCCCGGTTCGTCGACAAGGGCGCCGGGATGCAAATGCGACCGCACTGAGGCCGTGCTGCGAGTTGAGGACGCGGGAAAGCGCTTTGCCAATGGCACGGTGGCGCTGGAAGCCGTGTCGTTGCAGATCGAGCCAGGCGATTTCGTCGCGCTGCTCGGTCCGTCCGGCTGCGGCAAGTCAACGCTGCTCCGATTGATTGCGGGGCTCGAGCAGCCGAGCAGCGGACGGATTATTTGGGATTCGGCGCCGGGCGATATCGGCTTCGTCTTCCAGGACGCGACCTTGCTGCCTTGGGCGACCGCGGTGGAAAATGTGCGCCTGCCCCTGCGGCTGCGCGGGCGAGATGCGGCGCAATCGCGGGCGCAAGCGACCGCGGCGCTGGCGAGGGTCGGTCTGGCGGGGTTCGAGCAGGCTCGGCCAAGGCAGCTCTCGGGCGGCATGCGGATGCGGGTGTCACTCGCGCGAAGCCTGGTGGGCGCGCCCGAACTGCTGCTGATGGACGAGCCATTTGCGGCGCTGGACGAGTTCACGCGGCACGCCTTGCAGGAAGATTTGCGGCGGCTCTGGGCGAGCGCGGGGTGCAGCATCGTCTTCGTCACGCACTCAATCTACGAGGCGGCATATCTGGCGCGGCGGATCGTGGTGATGTCGCCACGTCCGGGCCGGATCGCCGGTGAGATTGCCTCGACCTTGGGCGAAACCGGCGACCGAAGGCTCGACCCGGCCTATGCCGCACTGGTCGCCGAGATCACTTCCAGCTTGCGCAGGGCGCATGCCGCATGAGGTTTGCGCCGGCGGCGTTCGGGGTCTTGACACTTGTCCTGTGGGAAGTGGCCGTCAGGGCGTTCGCCGTGCCTCCATATATACTGCCAGGGCCGGTCGCGATCATCGGCGCCTTCATGGCCGACCCGGCGCTGCTGCTGGGTTCACTCGCCTCGACGCTGCTGGTCACCGCCGCGGCGCTGGTCGCGAGTTGCGTGCTCGCGGTTGGGGCGGCCGGGCTGATGGCGGCGAGCGTCTGGGCGCGGGCGGCAGTCTTGCCCTGGGCGGTGGTGCTGCAAGTGACGCCGATCGTGGCGATCGCGCCGCTGATCATCATCTGGGTCGGCGACCCGTTCATCTCGCTGGTCGTCTGCGCGACCATCGTCGCGTTCTTCCCGGTGTTCTCCAACACGGCCGCCGGTCTCGCCGCGGCGCCGCCGGAGCTGCTCGACCTGTTTCGGTTGAACGGGGCCGGACGCTGGCAGACGCTGACGCTGTTGCGGCTGCCCTCGGCCCTACCCTATTTCCTCGCCGGCCTGCGGGTATCGGGCGGGCTCGCGCTGGTGGGCGCCGTGGTTGCCGAGTTCGTGGCCGGGTCGGGCGGGTTCGCCTCCGGCCTGGCCTACCGTATTCTCGAAGCAGGCTATCGGCTGCAGATCCCCCGCATGTTTGCGGCCTTGGTCCTACTGTCGGTGGCGGGCATCGCCATTAACTTCCTGCTCGGCGCGCTCGAGGCTTGGCTGTTGCGGCGGCGCGGGGCTGCTTGAACCGTGACGGAGGCACTGCCAATAAGGGCCGCCACGACGAGGATGCCGATGCCCGACCCGAAACGCATGACCGACGCCCAACGCACTTACGAAGCCAAGCGCGCCGCCAAGGCGGGCAAGTCGCTGGACAGCTGGCTCGAACAGAAGCGAAAGCGCCAGGACGAGGAGGCCAAGGCAGCCGCCGTGACACCGGCAGCGGCAAAGAAGCCCGGCCTGCTCAAGCGGCTGATCGATCGGGCGCACAAGCCGCTATAAGGGGTCGGCGGCCGCGCCCGGGGCCCACGGGCTCGCCACGCCAACCGGCCACGGTCGTCTCTCTTTCTTCCAAGCCCGTTTCGGTGCATTATTACGGCAAGCTTGGGGATTGCTTAAGCCATGCAATTTGTTACGATCAGGCGACGGACTGTCCGTTCCGCCCTATTTTTAGCATCTGCCGCCACGCTTACTCTTCTCGCCGGCTGCTCCTCACCGCCTCCGCCACCGCCGCCGACCGTTGTGAACCTTACCCTGACGACGAGTGCGGACGCGAACCCGACCGCCTCCGGCCAAGGGGCGCCGCTGGTCGTGCGGGTGTATCAACTCGCCTCCTCGGCCGGGTTCGAGAATGCGGAATTCTTCCGTCTCTATAATCAGGACAGTGCCACGCTCGGCAACGACCTGCTCAAAAAGGACGAGTATTTGTTGCCGCCCGGCACCTCGAAGACGGTCAAGCTGGAGCCGTCCGCTTCGGTCAAGGCGATCGGGATGTTCGCCGCCTATCGCGACTTCCGCAACGCCACTTGGCGCGGCACGGCCGATGTGCCCGCCAACAAGACGACCGACGTTACGGTGGCGGCGGACGCCAAAGGGATCAGCGTTAAGGCCGCGCCGGCGGCGCCGGCAAGCTAAATGGGCTGGGAAAACAAAGTCGTCTGGGCCGAGGGGTTGTTCCTGCAGCCGCAGCATTTGCAGCAACAGGAGCGTTATCTGGAGCGGCTGATCCGGGCGAGCACGTCCGGACTGTCGCCATTCACCTATGGGCTGAGCCAACTGGAAATCGACACCGCCCTGCTGACGCTGGGCAAATTCGCGCTCCGGTCGGCGTCCGGCCTTCTGCCGGACGGCACCCCGTTCACCATTCCCGGCGACGTCGATCATCCCGAACCGATCGATCTGCCGGAGACGCTGCGCAACGCGACGATCTACCTCATGCTCCCGGCGCGGCAGCCCGGCGCGCTCGAGACCGCGCCAGCCGAGCGGATGGAAACCGCCGCCCGCTTCACCGTTGCCGAGCACGAGGCGACCGATACCAATTCCGGCTACCAATCCGTGGCGACGGTGCCGATCGGCAAATTGCGGCTGCGCTACGCGATGGAGGCCGACAATCGATCCGGCTTCGTCGCCCTCGGCCTCGCGCGGGTGATCGAAGTGCGCGCGGACCGCTCCGTCATGCTTGAGGAAGGCTATATTCCGCCGGTCCTGGTGTGCAGCGCGTCGGGCCTGCTGAGCAGCTTCGTCTCGGAGCTGGAAGGGCTTATGCATCAGCGGGCGGAAACGCTCGCCGGCCGGGTCTCGGAGGTGGCGACGCGCGGCGCGGCCGAGATTGGCGACTACCTGCTGCTGCAGGTGTGCAATCGTTACGAGCCGGTGCTGGCGCATTTGGCAGCCACGATCGGCCAGGCGCATCCGGAATCGCTGTATCGGCTGCTGCTGAGCCTGGCGGGTGACCTGGCGACGTTCACCGCGACCGGCAAGCGGCCGCCAGCGTTCCCGCCCTACCGGCATGACGACCTGTATGCGACGTTCCGCCCGGTGATCGCGGCGCTGCGCGAGTATCTGTCGACGGTTACCTACCAGACCGCGGTGCCGATCCCGCTGCAGGAACGGAGGTTCGGCATCAAGGTGGGCCCGATCGTCGACCGCAGCCTGGTCACGGACGCGACCTGGGTGCTGGCGGTGAAGGCGCAAATCCCGGCCGAGACGCTGCGCCGCAGCCTGCCGAACCAGACCAAGATCGGACCGGTCGAGCAGATCCGCGAGCTGATCAACGTGGCGCTACCGGGCATTCCGATCCGCGCGTTGCCGGTCGCGCCACGGCAATTGCCCTATTACGCTGGAACATCCTATTTCGAACTTGACCGCAGCAGTCCATACTGGGCGGCGCTTGCGCGGTCGGGGGGCGTCGCGATTCAAGTCGCCGGCGACGTGCCTGGACTCGAAATAGAATGCTGGGCGATCCGGGGGTGACGCATGCCGAGTGATCCCTTTGCCGAGCCGTCGGACGGCGAAGGCACCATCATCCGCCCCCGCCCGTCGGGTGCTGCGGCCGAACCGGTCCGCGCCGAGCCCACGCCGTCGCGCACGGCGCAGATCCGGCCGGTCCCGAAAATCGGCATCAACCCGCTGGTCGCGGCCGCCTCGCCGGTGCTGGCCGCCGCGATCCGGGTCGCGTCCGGCCGCAGCCAGCCGCCGGACCCTGACCGGCTACGCGCCGCCATGGTCCGCGCCATCCGCGGCTTCGAGACCGAAGCGCTCGCCACCGGGTTGGACACGCGCTCGCTGCGCGCCGCCCGCTATGCGCTCTGTGCCACGGTCGACGACATCGTGCTCAGCACGCCCTGGGGCAGCTCGTCGTCCTGGACGCAGCAGAGTCTGACGTCCGTGTTCCACAACGAGGTGATCGGCGGCGAGCGGTTCTTCGACATTCTCGAGCAGATGCAGCAAGATCTCGGGCGGCATTCGCCAGTGGTCGAGCTGATGTATCTGTGCACCTCGCTCGGCTTCGAAGGCCGCTACCGGGTCATGCCGCGGGGCGTGGCCGCATTGACCGAGCTGCGCGACGGTGTGTATCGGACGCTGCGGCAACGCCGGGGCGACTGGGAACGCGACCTGTCGCCGCACTGGAAGGGCATCGCCGCGGGCATGCGCTCTCTGGCCAACCGGATCCCGCTCTGGGCCATTGCGCTGGCGACACTGATCCTCGCCGTGCTGATGTTCCTTTGGTTCACCTTCATGCTCGCCGGCATGTCCGATGCGGCATTCTCGGAATTGAGCACCATTCCGCCAAAAGAGCCGATGCAGATCGCCCATGTCAGGCCGCCCGGCGCTCCCGCCGCGCCCGCGCCAGCAACGCCGGCAGCGGCTCCGACGCCGGCGCCGCCCTCCGATCTGGGCAAGCGGCTGCATCAGTTCCTCGAGCCCGAAATCCGCGCCGGGCTGGTCCAGGTGTTCGAGGACGGCCAGGCGGTCACGGTACGGTTGACCAACCGGAACATGTTCGGCTCGGGCGAGGCGACGCTCGGCGCCAGCTACCTGCCGCTGATCGGCCGGATCGGCGAGGCGATCCAGGAAGAAAAGGGCAACGTGCTGATCAACGGCTACACCGACAACCAGAAGATCCGCACGCCGCGCTTCCCCTCCAATTTCGAGCTGTCGCAGGCGCGGGCGGACGCGGTCGCTTCCGTGCTGCGCGCGAAACTCTCGGATCCGAACCGGGTGCAGGCGAAAGGACGCGGCGAAGCCGACCCGATCGCCAGCAATGCGACGCCGGACGGCCGCCAGCAGAACCGGCGCACGGAGATCGTGCTCGTGCGCCCCTCGGACCAGCCTTGAGGCACTGACATGCGATACCGCCTCTTCCTGTTCTTTCGGAACCGATGGGTTCGGACCTTCATCGGGATCGCGGCGCTCTGCCTGCTGATCTGGTTCTGCGGCTCGCTGATCGGGATCGGCTCGGCGCATCCGTTCGAGACAAGGTTCATGCGGCTCATCACCATCGCCGGGCTGCTGACGCTCTGGCTGGTGTGGAACCTGCTCCAAACAATCCGCGACCATCGGCGCGAAAAGGCGTTGGCGGACGGCATCACCAAGGACCCCGACGCGGCCACCAAGGAGAAGCAGCGCGTTTCCGACGAGGAGGTCGCAGTGGTCAGCGACCGCCTCCACGAGGCGATGACGACGCTGAAGAAGTCGAAGCTGGGCGCGTCCAAGAAGCGCCTGGCGATGCTGCCCTGGTACATGTTCATCGGGCCGCCGGGCGCCGGCAAGACCACGGCGCTGATCAATAGCGGGCTGAAATTCCCGCTCGCCGACAAGGAGGGCCCGACCGCGCTCCGCGGCGTCGGCGGCACGCGCAACTGCGATTGGTGGTTTACCGACGAGGCGGTGCTGATCGACACCGCCGGGCGTTATACGACGCAGGACAGCCAGGCCGATGTCGACGCCGCCGGCTGGCACGGCTTCCTGAAATTGCTGAAGAAGCACCGGCGGCGGCAGCCGATCAACGGCGTGATCGTGGCGATCAGCCTGTCGGACCTTTCTCTGCTGTCCGACGACGAGCGGATGAGCCACGCCAAGGCGATCCGCCGGCGCATCCGCGAGCTGAACGACGAGCTGGGCGTGCGCCCGCCGGTCTACGTGCTGTTCACCAAGGCGGACCTGATCGCCGGCTTCGTCGAGTTCTTCGAGAGCATGGGCAAGGAGGAGCGCGAGCAGGTCTGGGGCGCGACCTTCGCCGTCGATGAAGCCAAAGGCGAGGACGGCGCGGTGGCGCAGTTCGGGCCGGAGTTCGCGCTGCTGCTGGACCGGCTGAACGACCGGATGCTCGAGCGCGTGCACCAGGAGCCGGACATCCGCCGGCGCCGGCTGATCTACGGGTTCCCGCAGCAAGTGGCCTCACTGCGCGAAGTGGCGGCAGATTTCCTCAACGAATGCTTCCGGCCGAGCCGGCTCGAGCCGCGCTCGCTGCTGCGCGGCGTCTATTTCACCAGCGGCACGCAGGACGGCACGCCGATCGACCGGCTGCTCGGCACCATGGCGGCGGATTTCGGCCTGCCGCGCCAGGCGGTGACCAGCTTCAGCGGCACCGGGCGCAGCTATTTCCTGACCCGGCTGGTGCGCGAGGTCATCTTCGGCGAGGCCGCGCTGGTCAGCACCGATCCGCGGGTCGAGCGGCGCCTGCGCTGGGTGCACCGCGGCGCTTACGCCGGCGCGGTGGCCGTTCTGCTGCTGCTGGGCACCGCCTGGACCTTCTCGTATTTCGGCAACCGCCAATTGATCACCGAGGTGCACGCGGCGACCACTCACTACACCGAGCAGTATCAGGAGATCGCCAAGCGCGGCCCAACCGATACCGACCTGCCCACCGTCGTCCCGGCGCTCGATACGTTGCGCGGCATGCATGGCGGCTACGGCGAGAAGGATTACTCGACGCCGATCACGCTTACCTTCGGCCTATATCAGGGGGCCAAGCTCGGCGTCGCCGCGACCGACGCTTACGTCAATGCGCTGAACCGAATCCTGCTGCCGCGGCTGCTCTCAGAGGTCGAGAAGCGTCTCGCCGGGAGCATGAACAATGTGGATTTTCTGTATCAGACGCTAAAAGTCTATCTGATCCTCGGTGCGCAAGGGCCGCTCGACAAGGATCTGGTGGGGCAATGGCTGGGAGCCGATCTGCTGGCCACCTACCCAGGTGAGGACCAGGCGCCGTTGCGCGACTCGATCATGCAGCACGTATCGGCCATGCTGGACCAGCCGCTGCAGCCGATCCCGTTGAACGACGCCCTGGTCGCGCAGGCCCGCGCGGTGCTGACCAAGGAGCCGTTCGCCGAATACAGCTACAATCGTCTGATGCGCAGCAAGATCGTCCAGTCCATCCCGGTCTGGTCGGTGGCCGAGTTCGGCGGTCCGGGAGCGGGCCGGGTGTTCGCCTATAAATCGGGCAAGCCGCTCACCGACGGGATACCCGGGATTTACACCTGGGCGGGCTATCATAACGTGCTCAAGACGCTGCTGCCCCTGGTGACGCAGGACGTGGCCGAAGATAGCTGGGTGCTCGGCCGGCCAAAACTCGACGTGGCGGGGACTATTCGCGAGACGAGCCGGCTTCGGCGGGACGTGTTCGGCCTGTATCTCGACGACTACACCCGCCGATGGGATGCCTTGCTGGCGGATATCGCCATCAAGCCGTTCACCAGCGTGCAGGATGGGCTGGACGAGCTCAGCCTGATCTCGGCCCCATCCTCGCCGCTGCGGGACCTGATGACGAACATCGATTTGAACACCCAGCTGAGCCGGCCTGCCGCGACCGATTCGGCGCAGGCGGCCGCCGAACAACGAGCCGGCCGCATGGCCGGGCGAGCCGGGATGTTCGCCGCGTTCGAGGCGCGCAGCGGGCTTTCGGTCAAGCAAAACGAGCTCGTGGACGTCATGAGCCAAGCGTTCGGGACCGACCCGACCGGCAAACCGATCGACCCGGCCAAGCGGGTGGACCAGCACTTCGCGGCGTTCCATCAATGGGTCGCAGGCGACGGGCCCAGCGCGCCGGTTCCGATGGAGGTCGCGATCACCAAGATCGCCGGCATCTACCAGAATTTCAACCAGGTCGCGAACGCGCCGAACCAGGGCCAAGCGCTGATCAACAGCGCGGTTGGCGGGGCCGGCGCCGGGGTGGGTGGCGCCGCTGCTCCCTCCCCGGCGCAACAGCTTGACGTGATCGCGCGCAGCACGCCGCCGCAGGTCGCGCCGATGCTGCAGACTGTGTCGCAGAGCGCGGCCCGGGTGACCGCGAATGGCGCCAGCCAGGAATTGTCCGCCGCATGGACCTCGAACGTGGTCCCGCGCTGCGACGCGGCGCTCAACCGCTACCCGATCGTGCAATCCAGCGCGACCGACGCGCAGATCGATGACTTCGTCGCCCTGCTCGGACCCGGCGGCGAGATCGACAAGTTCTTCAACCAGTACCTCAAGCCCTTTGTCGACACCACGTCCCACCCCTGGAAGTGGCAGTCGGCGGATCGGACGCCGCTTGGGCTCTCACCGAGCTCGCTGGCCGAGTTCGAACGCGCCGCGCAGATCCGCGAGGGGCTGTTCGCCAACGGCAATGCGCTGGCGGTCAAATTCCAGCTCACGCCGGTCGACCTCTCGCCCAGCATCGGCCAAATCAGCATCGACATCGGCGGCAAAACCATCAGGAACGATCACGGACCGGTCGAGCCGGTACAGTTCCAGTGGCCGGGGCCGGACGGCAATACCGCGGCCCGGGTGACGATCACCCCAGCCGACAAGGGAAACGCCGATGTCCTCGACTTCACCGGGCCTTGGGCGCTGTTGCGCATGCTGGACAAGGCCAAGATCACGCCGACAAATCAGCCTGACAAATTCCACATCGTGTTCACTGACGCAAACGGCACGGCAAGCTTCGATCTGTTGGCGAGCAGCGTCCGCAATCCGTTCAATCTGGCTGCGCTGCGCAGCTTCCGCTGCCCGCCGAAGCTGTAGGACAAGCAATGAGCGACGG
The DNA here is from genome assembly GCA_965276815.1 of Acetobacteraceae bacterium. Lineage (GTDB taxonomy): Bacteria > Pseudomonadota > Alphaproteobacteria > Acetobacterales > Acetobacteraceae > JAVVHH01. The sequence goes on from CBDIBE010000011.1 coordinate 756,491, forward strand.
TGGCCAGAGCATAAAGGACGTCTCGTTCGTCAAAGTGGATTTCGTGCCCGACCCGGGTCAGGATTTCCAGCTGATCTTCGACGGCTTGAAGGGGACCGAGGAGCTCGGCCAGCCGTTTTTCTACGAGCTGGACATGACGAGCGGCAAGCTGGTCGGCGACGTCACCAAGCTGATCGGCGCGAGCGCCACGGTCACGCTGAAACAGTCCGACGATAGCGATACCAAATACCTCAACGGCGTCGTAACCCGCGTCGTGTCGGAGGGACTGGCGCGCGGGACCTACAGCTACCGGATCGAGTTGCGGCCCTGGCTCTGGCTGCTCACGCGGACAGCCGATTGCCGGATTTTCCAGAATAAGTCCGCTTTCGACATCATCACCGGCTTGTTCCGCGATGCTGGCTTCTCCGACTTCCAGGACAAGCGGCAGAACTCGTCGGGAAGCACGCAGCTAGATTATTGCGTCCAGTATCGGGAGAGTACGTTCGACTTCAGCATGCGGCTGATGGAGCAGTTCGGCATTTATTATTTCTTTACCCACGACGATGGCAAGCACACGCTCGTCTTCGCGGACGACCCGAACTCGCATACCGAGCTGACTGACAAGATCCCGTTCCAGTTCGACACGACCGAGATGCGCACGGTCAAGGACCATATCTGGGAGTGGACGAGCGACTTCAGTCTGCACTCCGGCAAGTTCACCGCGCGGGACTACAATTTCACCACGCCAACGGCAGACCTGACTTCAAAAACGGTCAAGACGGCCACCTATCAGCACCCCGACTACGAGGTGTTCGAATACCCCGGGCTTTATACCGACACTAGCGAGGGACAAAGCTTCACCGACGTCGCGATGCAAGCAATTGTGGCCGACCGCCAAGTGTTCCATGGCTCGAGCAACTGCCGCAAGCTACACGCGGGCTGGAAATTCAAGCTCGATAAGTACAAGGACACTTCGCTGAACAAGGCATACCTGATCAAGAGTGCGGAGATCGCGATCAGTCTCGCCGAGGGATTGGCCACGACCGAGGATCAAGGCGAAGCCATCGACACCTACCGGGTGATCCTGCGGGCGATCCCTGGCGATGTGCCGTTCCGGCTGCACCGCAAGACCCCGCGTCCGATGATTAGAGGCCCGCAAACCGCGGTCGTGGTGGGCAGTTCAGGCGACGAGATCTACACCGACCAATATGCGCGCATCAAAGTAAAGTTCTTTTGGGACCGCGCCGAAGTAAGCGACGAAGATCGTACTTGCTGGATCCGGGTGTCGCAGCCTTGGGCGGGCGGCTCGTTCGGCGCCATGGTCATCCCGCGGGTCGGGATGGAGGTGGTCGTCGAATTCCTCGAGGGCAACCCCGACCGGCCGATCATCACCGGCGTCGTCTACAATGCCAACCAGCAAGTGCCATACAGCCTGCCAGGCGACAAGAACAAGACCAGCTTCAAAACCAACTCGACCAAGGGCGGCGGCGGTTTCAACGAGCTTCGCTTCGATGACACGAAGGGCAGCGAGGAGGTGTTTTTCCAGGCCCAATATGATTACAACAAGAAGGTGCTGAACAACGAAACCGTAACCGTCACCAAGGACACGACCACTACGGTGCAGCAGGGCAACCGCAGCGTCACGGTCTCCAAGGGCAATGACAGCCTTACCGTCTCGACCGGCAACAACAGCGTCACCGTCTCCACCGGCGACCACAGTGTCACGGTTTCGACCGGCAAGAGCAGCATCACCGCCACCACCTCGATCACCCTGACCTCGGGCGGCAGCAGCATCCAGATCTCACCCAGCGGGATCACCATCAGTGCGCCGCAGATCAGCGCCACGGCGGACGCCAGCATGAGCCTGGACGGGGGCGGCACCATGTCGCTCACCGCCGGCATGATCTCGATCAACTAGCATGGACGACGCGCCCGACAAGCTGGAGGGCGACCGGGACTTCACCGTCCTGCTAGAGCGTGACGTGCGCCCTGCGGCCGAGCTGCCGGAGGTCGGCGCCGAGGGGCCGCCCGCAGCTTGGATGGCCGCACTCGCGTCGTTGGCGCTGCAGCATCCGGAGCTGATCGAGCCGCGTCCCCGCCGGGTCGTTGAAGCGTTGGTCGCTGAGATCGACCTCGCGCTCTCCGGCCAGCTCAACGCGATCCTGCACGCGCCGGAGTTCCAGGCGCTGGAGGCAACGTGGCGTGGCCTGTTCCAGCTCGTCCGCGCCTCGGACAAGGATCTGGGCGTGAAGGTGCGCGTGCTGGACATCAGCAAGCGCGAGCTGCGCCGCAGCCTGCGCAAGTTCCGCGGCAATGCCTGGGACCAGAGCCCGCTGTTCCGGCGCATCTACGAGGAGGAATTCGGCCAGCTCGGTGGCGAACCGTTCGGCTTGCTGATCGGCGACTATCAGTTCGATCAGAGCCCGGAAGACGTGGCTGTGCTGTCGGATATCGCCATGATTGCCGCGGCAGCGCACACGCCATTCATTTCATCGGCGGCGCCCAGCCTGCTGCGGATGGATAGCTGGGCCGAGATCGCCAATCCGCGCGACTTAGTGCGGATTTTCACCACGCCCGATTACGTGGCCTGGCGCGCCTTGCGCCAGCAAGAGGACGCGCGTTTCCTTGGGCTCTGCATGCCGCGCTACCTGGGCCGCCTGCCCTATGGCGCGCGCACCGATCCGCTCGACGCCTTCGTGTTCGAGGAGGATTACGAGGGCGCGGACACTTCGAAGCTGCTTTGGTGCAACCCGGCCTATGCGTTCGCCTGCAACGTCGTCCACGCCTTCGCGCTCTATGGCTGGTGCTGCCGGATTCGCGGGATCGATCGCGGCGGGGTGGTCGAGGGACTGCCCGTGCTGCATCACGGCACCGCGGACGGCGACGTGGACCGCCGAACGGTCACTGAAATCTGCCTCAGCGAGCGGCGCGAGGCGGAGCTCGGCAGCTTGGGCCTGATCCCGTTGGTGCATCGCAAGAATTGCGACGTCGCCGCGTTCGTCAGCGCGAACTCGCTGCAAAAACCGAATGTTTACGACGACCCGAACGCGACCGCGAACGCGGCGCTTTCCGCGCGGCTGCCTTATCTATTCGCGTCCTGCCGCTTCGCCCACTATTTGAAATGCATGGTGCGCGACAAGATCGGCGCGACCATCTCGCGCACGCAGCTCACCAGATGGCTGACGAGTTGGATCATGGGATATGTCGACGGATCGCCGATGTCGTCGACGGAGGATTTCAAGGCGAGCCACCCGCTGCAGGCCGCCCGCGTCGTGCTCGAGGACAAGCCGGACAAACCGGGCGAATACGAGGCGAAGTTCTTCATCACCCCGCATTACCAATTGGAAGGAGCTACGGTGGCGCTGCGCCTCGTCTCGGACCTTCCGGCCGCTTCTTAGGAGAGAGCCGTGCCCGATCAGCCCAAAGCGGAAATCTTCATGCAGTTCGTGCAGCGCGGCGGCGCTGGTGCGGTCCTGGCCGAATGCGCAGCCGACAAGAACGACGACGACGATTTCATGGAAAAATTCAACCCTGCCAGCTACGACGAATACAGCGACTTCTTCGAGGTGCAAAAGTTCCAATTCGCTGTCCAGGTGAAGGACGAAGACACGACCAAGAAGGACACGCAGGAAGCAAATAAAAGCGCGAGCCCGGTCAAAAAAACCGAAAAGCTCGCGGCCGGCGCCTTCGCGTCTTGGCGGAGCGCGACGAAGACGCAAATCAACTCCCTGCAATACCCGTTCCAGCCCGGGCAGTTCTCGTTCACGCGCGTGATCGACCGTGCCTCGCCCATCTTCGCGCAGGCCTGCTGCAACTCCGAATCGTTTGAGAGCGCGACGCTCGTCAAGCGCGTCGCGGTTGGCGGCAACGAGATTCCAATGAGCTTCCTGCAGATCAAGTTCGATGACGTCTTGATCGTCGGCTTGGATTGGGACGATGGCGACTTGACGAGCGAGACCTGCAAGTTCATTTGCCGCGGCTTTGAAGTGCAGTACCGCAAGCAGGCCTTTGACGGAACGCTGGAAGAGGTAACCTCGCAGGCGAGCTGGAAGCAGCAAGTGGGCAAGGGCTGAAGGACAGGGAGTATAGAAGATGGCCGAAGAAGACGCCTGCGATCTGTACATGAAGTTCCAGGTTACGCCGGGCTACGCTGTCGCGGGCGAGACCCAATCCAATATCGAGCTGAGCAAGAGCGACCTGACCAAGGACTTCAAGGCCGGCAAAATGTTCGAAGTGACCTCGTTCTCCTTGAGCACCGGCATTGGCACCGAGAACCGGGACGCCAAGGATTCCAGGAAGATGATTGAGGCGCAGTTGGAGCCGATACGCGAGAGCATACGGGCCCAAAACAAGAAAATTCGCGACGATCACATCGCTGCCAAAAACCCCGGTGCGCCGAAATTGCTGAAGGAGCCGCAAAGTCCAAAGCAGCTCGATTATTCGCAATTCCTCGAGCGCGGCGACTACTCGGCGAAGTACCCGATCGATATGGACCCGATCGAGTTCACCCGCACGCTCGACCGGGCTTCATCGGTTCTGCTGCAGAACTGCATCAACCGGGTCAATTATGCGAGCGCCACGCTGATCAAGCGCCGCCCCACTGGCGGGCCGGCCGCCGGCGAGGCGTTCCTGCGGATCGACTTCGACACGGTGCTGATGACGAACATCGAATGGTCCGACGATATCCCGATCAAGGAGACCTGCAAATTCGTCTGCCGTGCGGTCACGGTCAATTACAAGCCGCAATTGCCCGATGGTTCGCTCGGCGAGCGGGTCCAAGGCTTCTGGAAGATGGCTGAGGGCCTCAAACCCGTGCAGCTCTAGAGCGCGGCGATGGGTGCGTGGCGCTCCTGGGCGGTGACGGATGTGGGCACCGTGCGCACCAACAACGAGGATAGCTTTGTCTCGCGCCCCGAAGTCGGGCTGTGGATGGTGGCCGACGGCGCCGGCGGGCACGAGCACGGCGAGATGGCGTCGGCCATGCTGGCGGGCGCGCTCCAGCAGACGGATGGGCTGGCCGGGTCGACCCTGATTGCAGAAATCCGCTCCTGCGTGTCGCGGACGCATCAGGAGCTGCGGGGGCGCGCCGACGCGGAAGCCGGGCTGTCCGGCAACCAAGTGATCATCGCCTCGACTATCGCCGTCTTCCTGGCCAGCGGCCCGCACTTTGCCTGCCTCTGGGCCGGTGACAGCCGTATTTACCTGCTGCGCCAGGGCCAGCTCACCCGCCTTACCCGCGACCATAGCTTGGTGCAGACGCTGGTGGACGATGGAACCATCTCGGAGGCCGAAGCCGAGCGTCATCCGCACGCGAACATCATCACGCGCGCGATCGGCGCCGATGGGCCCGAGCCGGAACTCGACAAGGTGACGGATTTGGCCCAGCCAGGCGACCGTTTCCTGCTGTGCAGCGACGGGCTGAACAAGGCGTTGGACGAACACCTGATCGGCCGCCTTATCGCCACCGACGACCCGGCGCGGCGCCTCATCGACGCTGCGCTTGAATACGGTGTCCGCGACAACGTGACCGCGATCGTGGTCGAGTACGAGCCGGACGGGGACGTCGAGTCCACTCTGCTGCGCCGGGCATAGCCGCCACGCCGACGCTGAGCATAGCTCCTCCCTCTCGAGAGCGCTTGCGGACGCGGCCGCTAAACCTCATGTTGCAGTGCAGCATAACGGCCGCAAGCCGGCCGGAGAGAGAGGAACTTGGATGATGAATAGCTTTCAACAGATCGGTGAGGCGCGTTTGCTGGCCTATGAGGGCCAGCGTCAAATCGCGGCGGCCCTTGGCCGTGCGCTCAGCCGCCGAATGCTGCCGTTTCTTGGCCGGCTGCTCAACCGCTGCCTGCCCCAGGGGACGATGGCTCCCTGGTAAGCGACTAAAACTGACTGGCATCAAGCGGGCCGGGCAGGACAAGGCGTCCTTTTCCTGGCCCGTTTGGCCGCGCGAAGCGGCGCTGCTGCTTGTTCAAGCCTTGTTAATGCGAGCCGGCGCCGCCGCGGCTGCCCGTCACCGGATTGACGTCGCTACTGCTCGGTTGACCCGGCTGGGTCGGGGCCGGCGTGCAGGCCGCCAAGCAAACCAACACCGTTGCGGCCGCGACCGCGCGAAAAACAGAATCTGTCATTGAGGGAGACCTCATTTTACTCGGAGCGCCCATGACGCGGGGGTTCGCGTAAAGTTCCCTACACTTGCATCCAGAGAACCTGCTCGATTCGCTCCGCGCCGGCGGCCAGCATCGCCAACCGATCGAATCCCAGGGCGATTCCAGAGGTGGCCGGCATGCCATGACGCAGGGCGGCGAGGAAATCCTCGTCCATCGCCCAATCAGAGCCGTAAAGCTCCCGCCGGCGCGCCCGATCCTGCACGAAACGGGCTTCCTGCTCGTCCGCTTCGGTCAGTTCTTCGAACGCGTTCGCCAGCTCGATCCCGCGCACGAATAACTCGAACCGTAGCGCGACGCGTGGATCCGCCGGATCACGCCGCGCCAGGGCTGCTTGCGCTGCCGGCCAATGCGTCAGGAAACTCGGCCTGCTCCGGCCAAGATTCGGCTCGACCCGCTCGAGCAACAAGCGGAAAAAAAGGTCCTCCCAGCCCTCGCCCTCGCGCAACGCGGCCCCCGCCTGGTCGGCAAGCCCGCGCGCATCCCCAGCCGTCGCGAGCACATCGGCGCCAACCCAGCGAGCGAAGGCCTCGGCCACGGTCACCCGCTCGAACCCGTCTGACCAGAAGGCGGCCGGCAGCGAGGCGCGCAGGAACGCCTCCGTCTCGTCCATCAACCCGGCGAAGCTCAACCCCGGCCGATACCATTCCAGCATGGTGAACTCGCCGAGATGCAGCCGGCTCCCTTCCCCGTCCCGCCACACCCGCGCCAACTGAAAGATCGGCCCGGCGCCAGCCACCAGCAGCCGCTTCATCGCGAATTCCGGGCTGGTGTGCAGCCAGAGGTCTTGCGCCGTTCCGTCCGGAAAGTGCCGGCGCGTGCGCCATGCGCGCAGATGCACCTCTTCGCCAGGCGCCGGCACCGCGTAAGCGGTTTCGACTTCGGTGTAGCCGCGCGCCGTGAAGAAGGCGCGGGTCGCCTGCGTCAATAGCGCCCGGCGGCGCAGGAACGGCATCCGCGCGGCCAGACTTTCGGGGTGCCAGGGCGGGATCGGCATCGCGCGAGCTTACGACCGCTTTGAAAGCGCGGCGACAGACGCTATCTCTTGGGCGAATGGGAACATTGCCAGAACCTTTCGGCGCCTGGTTCGCCCGGCGCGGATGGACCCCGCGGGCGCATCAGCTCGCGATGATCGCCGCCGCCCAGTCCGGCCGCAGCGCGCTGCTGGTCGCGCCGACCGGCGGCGGCAAGACGCTGGCCGGGTTCCTGGCCAGCCTGATCGACCTGGCCGAACACCCAAGGCCCGGATTGCACACGCTCTACGTCAGTCCGTTGAAGGCGCTGGCGACTGATATCGCCCGGAACCTGCTCGGCCCGATCGAGGAGATGCGGCTCGATATCGCGGTCGAGACCAGGACCGGCGACACGCCGGCCAATCGCCGTCAGCGGCAGAAGGAAAAGCCGCCGAACTTCCTGCTGACCACACCAGAGAGCCTCGCGCTGCTGCTCTCGCAACACGACGCGCCCGCCGTGTTCCGCGGCCTGCAGACGGTGATCATCGACGAGGTGCACGCGCTCGCCGGCACCAAGCGCGGCGACCAGCTCGCGCTGTGCATCGCCCGGCTGGCGGCGCTCACGCCGGGGCTGCGCCGGGTCGGGCTGTCGGCGACGGTCGCGCACCAGCAGGACTTGCTTGACTATGTCGGCGGCGGGCCGGAGCTGATCGAAGTCTCGGAGGGCGCGCCGCCCTCGCTCTCGATCCTGCTGCCGGAGGATCGGCTGCCGTGGTCCGGCCATATGGGCCTTGCCAGCGCGTCGCGTATCCTCGAGCGGATCAAGACAGCCGGCATGACCATCGTCTTCGTCAACACCCGCGCGCAGGGCGAGCTGCTGTTCCAAGCCCTGTGGAAGATCAATACCGAGACGCTGCCGATCGCGGTGCATCACGGCAGCCTTGACATCAACCAGCGCCGCCGGGTCGAGGCGGCGATGGCGGAGGGGAAGCTGCGGGCAGTGGTGGCGACGTCGTCGCTCGACCTCGGCATCGACTGGCGCGGCGTGGACCAGGTGATCCAGGTGGGCGCGCCGAAAGGCGTCTCCCGGTTGCGGCAGCGGGTCGGCCGGGGCAACCACCGTATGGACGAGACAAGCCACGCCATTCTGGTGCCGGCCAACCGGTTCGAGCTGCTGGAGTGCGAGGCGGCGATCGAGGGCATCGAGGCCGGCGAGCAAGATGGCGACCCACCGCGACCCGGCGGGCTCGACGTGCTGGCTCAGCACCTGCTGCTGATGGCGGCGAGCGGACCGTTCGCGCCTGACGCGATGTTCGCCGAAATCCGCACCGCCGCCCCCTACGCGGCGCTGACGCAGCGGGATTTCAACGATGTTTTGGGTTTCGTCGAAAATGGCGGCTACGCGCTCGCCGCCTATGACCGGTATCGAAAATTGTTCCGCGACGCGGAGGGCCTCGTGCATATCCGGAGCGAGCGCGTGGCGCGCATGGCGCGGATGAACCTCGGCACGATCGTCGAAGCGCCGTTGCTCAAGGTGCGCTACGCCGGGCGCGGCGGCAGCAATCTCGGCGAGGTCGAGGAAAGTTTCGTCAAGATGATGACGCCGGGCGACACGTTCATGTTCGCCGGTCGCCTGCTACGCTTCGTCCGCATCCGCGAGACGACAGTCGAGGTGGCCGATGGCGGGACCGGCGAGCCGATGGTCCCGGCCTATGCCGGCGCGCGGCAGCCACTGACGACCAACCTCGCCAATCGCGTGCGGGCGATGCTCAACGACCCGCGGACCTGGTCGCACTATCCGGAGCAGGTGCGGGAATGGCTCGCCCTGCAGGAGGAACGCTCGGAGCTGCCGGGGACGGACGATCTGCTGGTGGAGACGTTCCCGCGCAACGGGCGCTGGTTCCTGGTCGCCTACTGTTTCGAGGGCCGCAACGCCCACCAGACGCTGGGCATGCTGCTGACGCGGCGGATGGAGCGGTTCGGCTACGCGCCGCTCGGCTTCGTGGCGACCGACTACGTGATCGCAACGTGGTCGGCGCATGAGCCGACCGACGTGGCCGGGCTGTTCGAAGAGGACATGCTGGGCGACGATCTGGAGGCCTGGATGGCCGAGAGCAGCATGCTGCGGCGGACTTTTCGCAATGTGGCAGTTATTTCCGGGCTGGTGGAGCGCAACCAGCCCGGAGCCGAGCGGACCCGGCGGCAGGTCACCGTCAATACCGACCTGATCTACGACGTGCTGCGCCGGCATCAGCCGGATCATGTGCTGCTGCGGGCGACACGCGCGGATGCGGGAAGCGGCCTGACCGATCTCGGCCGGGTCGCAGGGATGTTGGGCCGGATCGCCGGGCGGGTGCGGCATGTGCGGCTCAACCGGGTGTCGCCCCTGGCGATCCCAGTCCTGTTGGACATCGGCCGCGAATCGGTGCGGACCGAAGGGGGCGATGACGATCTGTTGGCCGAAACGGAGGCGCTGGTCGCCGAGGCGACGGGGACGGCCGAGCCGAGCCGGAAGCCGATGCGGGTGGCGGCAGTGCACCGGGCCAACTTGGCGATCTTGAACCGCAAGCCGGGCGCGCGGAAACGGGCGTGACCGCCGTCCCGCTGCAATTTGCCCCATTGCAATTTGCCGGCCAGCGCCTTTTGCTGGACCCGCTGGGCGCGGTCGTGTGGCCGGATGCCGGGCTGCTGGCGGTGGCGGATTTGCACCTCGAGAAAGGCTCCGCCGCCGCGGTGAGCGGCAGCCTGGTGCCGCCCTGGGATACCAGCGCCACGCTCGAGCGGCTGGCGCTGCTGCTGCGGCGTTGGCGGCCGGTGACGGTCGTGGCGCTCGGCGACAGTTTCCATGACGGTGGCGGCTTCGGCCGCATGGCCCCGGCCGATGCGGCCCGGCTCGCGGTGATGGGCCGGGCAGCGCATTTCGTCTGGGTTCTGGGCAACCACGACCGCGACCCGGTGCCCGGCTTGGGCGGAACCGTCGCCGCATCCTGGCACTTAGGCGGGCTCGAGTTCCGCCATCAGGCCCGGCAAGGCGCCGGACCGGAACTGGTCGGACACCACCACCCCAAAGCCAGAATTAACACGCGCGCCGGCATCGTGACCCGGCCATGCTTCGTCGCCGGACCAGCACGCCTCATGCTGCCGGCAATCGGCACGTTCACTGGCGGCCTGGACGTCGCGAGCCCGGCCATCGCGACGTTGTTCCCGGAAGGCGGCCGGGCCTATCTGCTTGGCCAGGGCCGGATTTTCAGCTTCAATCTCGCGCACGCCGGCGTTACCGCCATCGCCTAGGCCGTTGCCGTGCGGCCCGCAGAAGCCACATAGATGTGCCAATGAGCAAGCAGTCGCCTGCCATCGTCTGGTTCCGTCAGGACCTCCGGACCGCCGACCATGCCGCGCTCGCCGCGGCGATCGAGAGCGGACGGAAGGTGCTGCCGGTTTACCTGCTCGACGACGAGAGCCCCGGCGCTTGGGCGATGGGCGGTGCGGCAAGGTGGTGGCTACATCATAGCCTGGAGGCGCTCGCCGCCGGCCTGCGCGAGCGCGGCGCGAAGCTGCTGCTCCGGCGTGGCCCGGCGGCGGCCACAATCCCCGCCCTTGTCGAGGAGACCGGGGCGGCGGAGGTGCATGCCGGGCGGATGCACGAGCCCTGGGCCCGGAAGGCTGAGGCGACGCTGCAACAGGCGCTCGGCGGACGCTTGCACCTGCATCGCACCTCGACTCTGTTCGATTTGAACACCATTCGCACCGGGTCGGGCGGGACATACGGCATTTACACTCCGTTCGCCCGTGCTTGCCGGGCGCGCGGCGACATCGCCGAGCCCATTGCCACACCGGATCGCATCCCGGGTGCCCCGTTGCCGCACTCGGACCGGCTCGCCGATTGGGAGCTGCTGCCGCGGCATCCCGATTGGGCGGGCGGCTTCCGCAAGACCTGGCACGCCGGCGAGCCCGCGGCGCAGGAACGGCTGCGCACTTTCCTCGCCGAGGCGGTGCACGGCTACAAGATCGGCCGAAACCAGCCGGGCCAGCCGGGCACCAGCATGATCTCAGCCCACCTCCACTGGGGCGAGCTGTCGCCGCGCCAGGTGTGGCACGCGGCGACCGCTTCCGGCTCCGGCGAGGGCATGGCCCACTTTCTCAACGAGATTCTGTGGCGTGAATTCGCCGCCTATCTGCTCTGGCATAATCCGCACATGCCAGAGCAGCCCTTGCGGCCTGCCTTCGCCGCCCTGCCCTTCCGCTCGGACCGCTCGGAGCTGCGCGCTTGGCAGCGCGGGCGCACTGGGTTCCCGATTGTGGACGCCGGAATGCGGCAGCTCTGGCATAGTGGCTGGATGCATAATCGCGTGCGGATGATCGCCGCTTCATTCCTGGCCAAGCAGTTGCTGATCGATTGGCGCGAGGGCGAGCGCTGGTTCTGGGACACGCTGGTGGACGCGGACCTCGCCAGCAATGCGGCGAGTTGGCAGTGGGTGGCCGGGTCGGGGATCGACAGCCAGCCGTTTTTCCGCATTTTCAACCCGGTCACTCAGGGTGAGACTTGGGATGCCGCCGGCGATTACGTGCGGCATTGGGTGCCCGAGCTCGCGGAGCTGCCCGAGCGCTTCCTGCACGCGCCCTGGACCGCGCCGGACGCGGCGCTGCGGGAGGCGGGGGTCGAGCTTGGGCGGACCTATCCGAAGCCGATCGTCGATCTCGCCGCAACCCGGCGGCGCGCGCTGGACGCGTACCGCGACACAGTCCGGCGGGAGCCCGCTTGATCCCGCAAGGGGTCGAGCTCCGGGTCGTGGGCGATGTCCATGGCGATTTTCGCGCTTTTGAGGCGGCCGCGGCCGCCGACCGCTTCATCGTCCAGCTCGGCGACCTCTCCGATCACGGGCCAGACAGCGCCCGCGTGCTGCGGTCCATGTTCGAATTGATCGATCAAGGACGAGGCATGTTCATCCTCGGCAACCACGACCGAAAGCTCGGTCGGGCGCTGGCCGGGCATGCCGTGCGGATGGATGCGGCGCTGGAAACCACGCTCGCGCAATTGGATGAGGGGCTGCGCGAGCGCGCCCTGGCGGAGATCAATCGCGCGCCGGCTTGGATTATTCGCGGTGAAACCGTGTTCGTGCATGGCGGTTTCCATCCCGGGATGCTGACGCAACCGCCGCCGCCGCCGCTCGGGCGAGTGGACCAGCTGCTGTCCCGGGCCCTGTTCGGCGAGACGACCGGGCGGATGCAGCCGGACGGCTACCCGGAGCGGATCCTACGCTGGGTGGACCGGATCCCGGCGGGGATCACCGTATACTGCGGCCACGATCAGCGCAGTACGGATGGGCGTCCCTATATCAGGGCGGGCACGGGTGGCGGCACGGCGGTGTTCCTCGACACCGGCGCCGGCAAGGGCGGCCATCTGTCATGGATCGATCTCCCGGCAACCTAGGGCGTCGATCCGGGTTGCCAGTGACCAGATATTAATGATCAGGAGTGAAGAATGTCGGATAACCCGTTGGACGACAGCCCCGAACGCCGCGCGGCGGTAAAGGCGAAGGCCGAGGCGATGTGGCGCGAAGCGGGCAGCCCCGCAGGCGGGATGGACGAATTCACCGAGCGCGCCGACGAGCTGCTGCGCATGGAGCATGCGGGGGCGAGCGGCCAATTGCCGAACCCCATGACGCTGGACGAGCCAATTCCGGGCGTGATCGTCGAGGAAGCGTCCATTCAGGACAATCTCGGCGAATTCCCCGGTGGTTCGAGCGTGGCCGATCAGGGCGAATGGCGCGAGACCCCGATGACGCGTGAGCAAATGGACCAAGGCGGCGATGACGTGCTGTCCGAGAAAGGGCGGGCGCCTTAGCTTGATCCGGGAATGGCGAGGTGATTGAGCGGACCGTGCCCGGCCCCGAGGCCGGGGGCGGTGCGGATAGCCTCTTGGACGTAGGCGCGGGCGCGGCGAATCGCCGGGACTAGACCCATCCCCTGCGCGAGGCCGGCGGCAATGGCGCTGGCGAGGGTGCAGCCGGTGCCATGTGTGTGCCGAGTCTGGATGCGATCCATCTCGAACAGTTCCAGACCGCCGTCGTAGGCCAATGCGTCGGTCACCATCGCGCTCTCCGCGTGACCGCCCTTGACCAGCACGGCCGGGACGCCGGCAGCGCGGCGGAGGGCCAGCGCCGCATCTTTCGGGTCAGCAACGCGACGGCCCAACAGGGCTTCGGCTTCGGGCAGATTGGGGGTGATCAGCGCCGCAAGAGGCATTAGTTGATCGCGCAATGCGGCCAAGGCGTCCTCTGCCAGCAACGCTGCGCCGCCCTTGGCGACCATGACCGGGTCCACGACGAGCGGGACGGCCGGCGCGCGGCGCGCGATCTCGTCGGCGACCGCCCTCACGGCATCGGCGTCCCCTAGCATCCCCGTCTTGATCGCGTCGGCGCCGATATCGTCCAGCACGACCGCGATCTGCTGCCGCAGGAACGCCACTGGCACGGGCAACACCCCGTGCACGCCGAGCGTGTTCTGCGCCGTCAACGCGGTCACGGCGGTCATGGCGTAGCCGCCCATCGCCATGATGGCCTTGATGTCCGCCTGGATGCCCGCCCCGCCGCCGGAATCGGACCCAGCGACGACCAGCACCCGGCCGTTCACGCCGCCGCGGCGGCCGACTGGATTGTGTCGCAGAGCCCGGTCACGATCCGCACCACCTGCGCCTCGCTCTCGCCTTCCGCCATCACTCGCACGAGCGGCTCCGTGCCGGAGAGCCGCAGCACCAGGCGGCCGGAACTGCCGAGCTGAGCCTCCGCATCCGCCACGGCGGCGATCACGCGCGGATGCTTCAGTGGCGAAATGCCTTCAAAACGCACGTTGCGCAGCAATTGCGGCAACGGCTCGAACAGCTTGCACGCCTCGCTCGCCGGCTGCCCGCCCGAATTGACCAGCACCGACATGACCTGCAGCGCCGCAACCAGACCGTCGCCGGTCGTCGCATAATCGGAGAGGATGACGTGGCCTGACTGCTCGCCGCCGACATTCATCCCCGCGCCGCGCATATGCTCGACGACATAGCGGTCCCCGACCCGAGTGCGATGCAGCTTCAGCCCCTCGCTCTCCAGAAAACGCTCGAGCCCGAGATTGGACATGATCGTGGCGACCACCCCGCCCCCGCGCAACCGGCCGGCCCGGCTCCAGGACCGCGCGATCAACGCCAGGATTTGGTCGCCATCCACCACGTCGCCATGTTCGTCGACCAGGATCAGCCGATCAGCGTCACCATCCAGGGCAATGCCGAGATCGGCCTGATGCTCGACCACTTTCGCGCGCAGCAGATCCGGCTCGGTCGAGCCGCAGCCACGATTGATGTTGAATCCGTCCGGTTCGACGCCGATCGAGACGATGCTGGCGCCCAACTCCCAAAGCACGGTCGGCGCCACGCGATAGGCGGCGCCGTTGGCGCAGTCCACGACCACTTTCAGTCCGTCAAGGCTCTGCCCGCGCGGGAATGTGGCCTTGGCCGCCTCGATGTAGCGTCCGCCGGCGTCGTCCAGTCTTGCGGCGCGGCCGAGTTGGCTCGACCCGGCCAGGCGGCCAGACCGATCCTCGGCCATCAATCGCTCGATCGCCAGTTCTGTCTCGTCCGACAACTTGAAGCCGTCGGGGCCGAACAGCTTGATGCCGTTATCCTCGAAATGATTGTGCGAGGCGGAGACCATTACCCCCAAATCGGCCCGCAAGCTCCTGGTCAGCATGGCGATTGCGGGGGTGGGCAGCGGTCCGACCAGAGTGACGTCCATGCCGGCGGCGATGAACCCGGCGGTGAGCGCCGGCTCGATCATATAGCCGGACAGGCGCGTGTCCTTGCCGATCACCACCCGATGCCGATGGTTGCCGCGGACGAACAGCAAGCCCGCCGCCTGACCCAGCTGCAGAGCCGTCTCGGCCGTCATCGGGTCGATATTCGCGGTGCCGCGGATGCCGTCCGTCCCAAAAAGGCGCTTGCTGATGGTCATACGGTCACCTCGACTCCTAGCCCTGTATCTTACAGCGCCAGGGCTTGCCAGATCCTTACCGCTTGTGCGGTGGCTGCCACGTTATGGACGCGCAGGATTGCCGCTCCTTGTGACAAGGCAGCCAGGCCGGCCGCGATCGAAGCCGGATCGAGTGCATGTGGTGCAGTTTTTGACGCCATGTCTGAAATAAAACTCTTGCGCGACAATCCGGCGACAATGGGGCAACCGAGGTGACAAAGCAGCGATAGCCGCTGCAGCAGCTCGCGGCTTTGCTTCGCCTTCTTTGCAAAGCCGAATCCGGGATCGACCGCAATCTGGAGTCGTTTGATCCCCGCCGCCTCGGCTGCCTCGACCTGTTGCGCCAGCTCGGCCAGGACCTCGAAGGCGACATCCTCGTAGGTGGCGAGATCGCGCATGCTGCGAGGATCGCCCCGCATGTGCATCAGGATCACCGGGCAACCCCTCGCTGCGACGAGGGCGGCAGCGGCGGGATCATGCTGCAGGGCGGATACGTCGTTGACGATGGATGCGCCGGCGTCGAGGGCGCGCGCCATGGTGGCGCTGTTGCGGGTGTCGACCGAGATGCGCGCTCCCTCGCGCGACAGGGCCGCGACCACGGGGAGGATGCGGCGCTGCTCCTCGTCGGGAGGCACCGGATCGGCGCCGGGCCGCGTGGATTCGCCGCCGATATCGAGGATAGAGGCGCCGTCCGCCAGCATGTGCCGGCCTGCAGCGGCGGCCCGGCCGGGGTCGAGCAGCGCCCCACCGTCGCTGAAACTGTCAGGCGTGACGTTCAGGATGCCCATCACATGCGGACCCGGCGGCAGGCCGGCCCAGGCGGGACGGGGCGCTGTGAGCGAGTCGAGTGACCCACCCCATGCGGTCACGGGCACCAGGGGGCCGCCTTGGGGTCGGACCAGCGTAAACGCAATTGGCCCGCCAACCAATGGCCGGGCCAATCCTGCTTCGAGGGCGATACGTGCTGCGGGGCCTGCTATCAGGGCGAGGGGTTCGACCCTCACGCAACCCTCTCCCGGAGGGAGAGGGCTAAGTAAGGCCAAGCGGTTAGCCCGGTTGTGGGGCGGGGCCGAGGCCGCCCGAGGGTGGCGGTGCGGCGGGACGGCCGGAGGTGGGGACCGAGGCCCGGCGCGGCTCGGCCGCGGGCTCGTCCACGACCTTGCGAATCACCGGCTCGCCACGCAACACGATCCGGATCTCGTCGCCGGACAGCGTCTCATATTCGAGCAACCCCCGCGCCAGACGGTGCAGCTCGTCGAGCTTCTCCGTCAGCAGCGTCTTGGCGCCGTTGTAGGCGTTGTCGATGATCTGCTTGATCTCGGCGTCGATCTCGCGGGCGGTCACTTCGGAGACGTTCTTGCTCTGCGTGACCGAGTGGCCGAGAAACACCTCCTGGCTGTTGTCACCATAGGCGATCATGCCGAGCTTGTCGCTCATGCCCCATTCGGTGACCATCACCCGGGCGATGTTGGTCGCCGCCTTGATGTCGCCGGCGGCGCCGTTGCTCACCTTGTCGGGCCCGAACACCAGCTCCTCGGCGACCCGGCCGCCCATCGCCATCTTCATGCGCGCCAGCAGCCGCGCCTTGCTCTCGCTGAGCCGGTCGCCCTCGGGCAGGCTCATCACCAGGCCGAGTGCACGGCCGCGCGGGATGATGGTGGCCTTGTGCACCGGGTCACAGTCCGGGTCGTTGATGGCGCAGAGTGCGTGGCCGGACTCGTGATAGGCGGTCATCCGCTTCTCGGCCTCGGACATCACCAGCGACCGGCGCTCGGCGCCCATCATTACCTTATCCTTGGCGTTTTCGAACTCGGACATAGCGACGACGCGCTTGCCGAGCCGGGCCGCCAGCAGCGCCGCCTCGTTGACTAGGTTGGCGAGGTCAGCACCGGAGAACCCGGGCGTGCCGCGGGCGATCACCTTCGGGTCGACGTCGCTGGCCAGCGGGACCTTGCGCATGTGGACGCGGAGGATCTTCTCGCGTCCGTTCACGTCGGGGTTCGGCACGACGACCTGCCGGTCGAAGCGGCCGGGACGCAGCAGCGCCGGGTCCAGCACGTCCGGACGGTTGGTCGCGGCGATGAGGATCACGCCCTCATTGCTCTCGAACCCGTCCATCTCGACCAGCATCTGGTTCAGGGTCTGCTCACGCTCGTCATTGCCGCCGCCAAGGCCCGCGCCGCGGTGCCGGCCGACGGCGTCGATCTCGTCGATGAAGATGATGCAGGGCGCGTTCTTCTTACCTTGCTCGAACATGTCGCGCACACGGGACGCACCGACGCCGACGAACATCTCGACGAAGTCAGAGCCGGAGATGGTGAAGAACGGCACGTTCGCCTCGCCCGCGATGGCGCGCGCCAGCAAGGTCTTGCCGGTGCCCGGAGGCCCGACCAACAGAACACCCTTCGGGATCTTGCCGCCCAAGCGCTGGAACTTTTGCGGGTCTTTGAGGAACTCGACGATCTCCTGCAGCTCGGACTTCGCCTCGTCGATGCCGGCGACGTCCTCGAACGTCACCCTCCCCTGTTTTTCGGTCAGCATTCGGGCGCGCGACTTGCCGAACCCCATAGCCCGGCCGCCGCCCGACTGCATCTGCCGCATGAAGAACACCCAGACGCCGATGAGCAGCAGCATCGGGAACCAGCTCAGCAGGTAGTGCAGCAGCGGGTTGTCGCTTTCCTCCGGCTTGGCGATGACGCGGACGCCCTTGTCGGTCAGGCGGCTGACCAGCGCCGGGTCTTCCGGCGTGTAGGTCTGGAAATTGCGCCCATCGGTCAGTTGCCCGGAGACGGTGCGGCCCTGGATGACGACGTCGCGCACGCGGCCGCTATTCACTTCGGAGATGAAGTCCGAATACGCCACCTGCGTGGCGGAGCGGGTGTTGCCACCGGGCTGGAAGAGATTAAACAGGACCACGAGCAATAAGGCGATGATCACCCAGAGCGCGAGGTTACGGCCAAAATTGCTCATCATCTGATCCTAGTGGTCCACTTTTGGGATGACCATGCAGCGCCACCCCTCTTTCCCCCGAGTAGATGGGGTGTCGCTCCCATCCCTGCATCCCCTCCTACACTGCCCAGGTTAAGCACTCGTCAGGAAGAACGGCGCGCCTGCCGCGGGCCGCGCGGGACAGAACCTCAAGTCTAGGCTACGGCACGCGACCGCGTCAGGGAAGGCCAGATGCGGCACCACAATCAATTCATCGCCCCGGCGCAGCGCCGGCAGGCCGCGCAGGACCATGGATGGCAGCTTCGAGTCGCGGCGGAAGCGGGCCGCATCCGGGCCGAGCGCGCCAATGGTCGCCCCCGCGGCGTTGTCGAGCAGAATAAAGCGCCCGTCCCACTTGGTGCCGGCGCGGGCGGGGGCCGGCGGCGCGACCGCCGCAGGCTCGCGCGCCATCAACCAGCCGGGGCCAAAGCTGCCCGCTGGACGGATGACGACGCCGTGGAAAGTCCGCGCGGAAAGCCCCGCCTGCAGCATGGCGGGTGGCGGGGGGTAGGCTCGGCCGGACAGGGTCCAGACCAAGGCGGAGAGCGCCTCGCCCCCGAGCGTGCCGGGGACGTGGGCGAATCCTCCAGGGGTGATGGCGACATTGGCGAGTTCGTTGGCGGCAAGCTGCTCGGCTTCCTGCCGCGCCGGACCGTGAAGTGCGGCGGTCGACAGCGCTTCGGCGCAGGCGGCACGATCCATGCCCGCCCGGAGCCGGGCGCGGAGCGTTCGCCGGTCCTGGTTGGTTGGATCCTCGGCCCATTCGACCCCGGCGCGGATCAGGGTGGCGCGCAGCCGTGCCGGTCCGATACTGAGCAGCGGCCGCAGCAACCGAGCCGCTTGACTATAAGTAATAGCGGCCATTCCGGCGAGGCCCGCCGCCCCGCTACCAGCCGCCAGCCGCATCTGGATCGTCTCGGCCTGATCGGCCGCATGGTGCGCCACCAACAAATCCGCGCAACCTGCCTCCCGGCAGGCGCCGCGCAACAGTTCGTAGCGGGCGCGCCGGGCGCGTTCCGCCATCGCGGTTCCTTCAGCGATTTCGGCGCGGACCACCTTGGCCGGGATGCCAAGCGCCGTCAGGCGCGACGCCGCCTGCGCCGCCTCCGCGTTCGAACCGGCACGCAGACCGTGATCGACGATGCAGGCGAGCGGCGCCCCCCAGCGGCCGAGCAAGAAGGCGAGCGCCATGCTGTCCGCCCCGCCGGAGACGCCGACGAGAACGCGCCGATCCCGGCCAAACGGCCCGAGCGGAGCCATCAGGCCGGCGAATTCGGCCTCCGTAAGTGGTTCGCCGCAGGATGCGGTCAGTGGCAGCCGTTGCGGGCCCGCAGCGCCGCGGCGGCTTCCCGGACGTCCGGGCGCAGCGACGGGAACTCGGCGTGCAGCTTGTCCAGCGTGGCGCAGGCGGATGGGCGCTCATCCAAGCCGGTCAGCGCGTTCGCCAGACCCAGCAGCGCCTCGGGCGCGCGCGAGCCGGTGCGGCTGCGATTATAGGCGTCGTCATAGGACACCGCCGCCGCCTGATAATTGCGCTGTCCCATCATCGCCTGCGCGAGCAGGAAGTTGGCGTCGGCCGCGCGCGGCGCGTTGCGGCCAGCGGCGAGCACCTCGCGCGCGGCCGCCTCGGCCGCGGCGTAATCGCGACGCGCCAACGCGGCGTTGCCTTCCTGCATAGCCAGCTCCGGCGGGCGCCGAAGGTTCGGCGCGCCCGGGACCGTCCCGAGCGAAGAAGGCTGCGGACCGGGTCCGGGCGATGGCGCCAGCGAGGGCGCGGCAGGCGCCAACGGCGGCGCGCCGGCCCCGCCATTCTGCAGCCGGAACTGCAAGTCGGCGATCTGCTTGGACAGGTCGTCGTGCATCTGCTGCAGGTTATTGTCCTGCTCGTCCAACCGGCCGCGCAGGCGCCGCATCTCGTCCTCGAGCGCCTGGACGCGCTGCAGCAACTGCGCGGTCAGCTCACCCCCGCCACCGCCGGAATCCCGCGCCTGCGGGTAGTACGGCGTCGGCGGCGGCGCACCGCCTTGCATTTGCGACTGCAGGATTTGCAGGTCGTGCCGCAGCTCCAGGATCTGGTTCTGCAGCTGGATGCCCTCGCGGCTCTCCATCTGCGCGCGCGCCGGCATAGCGAGGGCGCAGAGCAGGATCGCGCCGAGGATCCGCCGCATCAGCGGACCGTGGTGATGGCGTTCCGGTTCTGCGTGTAAGCCTGCTCGGTGTCGCCAAGTGCCGTCGGGCGCTCCTTGCCGTAGCTGATCGTGCTGACCCGTGCGGAGTCGACGCCGCGCGCCACGAGATAGTCCCGCGCGGCATTGGCCCGGCGCTGGCCTAGGGCAAGGTTGTACTCCTCCGTCCCGCGGGTGTCACAATTCCCGGCGATCTGGATACTGACCTGCGGGAAGCGTGCCATCCAGGCCGCCTGGCGGTCCAGGGTCGCGCGCGCATCGTCGCTCAGGCTCGACTGGTCAAAGACGAAGAACACACGATCGCCCACATTGGCGACCAAATCCTCCTCGCTGCCGGGCGCCGCACCGCCGCTGGTGGCCTGCGCGCCCGCGCCCGTGGCCGCACCCGTCGTCGTAGCCGGCGGCGTCTCCGCGCAGGCGCTCAACAGCGCCAGGGCGGCCAGCAGGCTAACGATCTTCACGTTCATACACTCATGTCCTCTGTTCCGCGTGCGCGATACGCTTGGGTTTTAGTTGGGTCAAGAAAGCAACGGCGACCATGCCGGGTCGGACGCGTCGGTCGGGGTCGCAACGGTGCGCTCATTGAAGCCGGTGATGTCGATCGAGACCAGGCGGGAAGAGAATCCCTCGCCGCCGCGGCCCTGCGCCGGGCTCTGGCGGAAGAACATCAGGACACGGCCGTTCGGGCAGAAGGTCGGGCCTTCGACCGAGTAACTTTCCGAGAGGATGCGCTCGCCCTGCCCGTCTGGATGCATGACGCCGATGGCAAACGTGCTGCCGGACAGCCGGGTGAAAGCGATCAGGTCGCCGCGCGGCGACCAGACCGGGGTCGCGTAGCGGCCGCGGCCGTAGCTGATCCGCCGCGCGTCGCCGCCGTCGGCGCCCATCACGTAAAGCTGCTGGTCGCCGCCGCGATCCGAGTTGAACACGATCTGGCTGCCGTCCGGGCTGTAGCACGGGCTGGTGTCGATCGCCCCGGAGTTGGTGAGCTGCCGCCGGCCGCCGCCGCCGATGCCCACGGTTATGATGTCCGACCCGGCGCCGCGGGCCACCGACATGATGATGCTGTTGCCGTCCGGCGCGTAGCGCGGCGCGAACGTCATGCCCTGGAAATCGCCGAGCACATGCTGTGCCCCGGAGCCGAGGTCGAAGGTGTAAACCCGCGGGTGGTTGTCGGCATAAGACATATAGACGATCTGGTCGCGGGTAGGATGGAAGCGCGGGGTGAGCGCCAGCCAGGTTCCGTTGGTCAGGAACCGGTTGTTCTCGCCGTCCTGATCCATGATCGCCAGGCGCTTGGTCCGGTGGGTGAGCGGGCCGGTGCCGGCGACGTAGACGATCCGGGTGTCGAAATAGCCCTTCTCGCCGAGCAGCCGCTCGTAGATTACGTCGCTGATGATGTGGGCGATGCGGCGCCAGTTGGCCGACGTGGTCGTGTAGGCGGTGCCCTGGATCTGCTGGCCGGGCAGCACGTCCCACAGCCGGAACTCGACGCGCACGTCGCTGCCGCCGCCCTCGACCCGGCCGGTGACCAGCGCCTGGGCGCCGACCGCCTTCCAGTTCTGGAAATTCGGCGTGTCCCCGGCGTCTTCGGGCCCGATTTGCGCGGCGCCGCCGATCGGGCGGAACAGGCCGCAATGGCCGAGATTGTTGGTAATGACGTCGGCGATCTGCGCGCCCAGCGGGCTGCCGGCAAAGGCGGGGATGGCGATCGGGATCGGCGCGGTGCGAGCGCGGTCGACGGTGATCTGGCTGTCCGGTGCGGCGCCTTGCGCACGGCCGAGCAACGGGAAGGCGGTGATCCCGGCCGCGATCAGCATCGAGCGGCGGCCGATCAAGTTGGTGAAGTGGTCCATAGGCAAATCCTTTAGGGCTTGAACAGGATTTCGAACGTGTGCACGGCGCCAAGCATCGTGTGCGGCAGCGGCAAGGTTGCGCAGTGCGGATCGAGCGCGGCGCGGACTGCCCGCTCAGCGAATGCACGAGCTTCGCCAGTCCGGCCTGCGTCGCCCGGCGCCACCATCGCGATCCTGATCGTCCCGGTCTCATCGGTGGTTACACGCAGCCGGGCGCTCTGCTGGTCGTAATCTCTCCCGCCGGTATCCTGGGTGTAGCACTCGCGCAGCTTATCGCCGATCGCGCCGCGCACGCTGGCGCTGAGCTGGGCGTTGTCGACGCCGGTCGGTGCGCCGCCGCCGGGTCTTCCGCCGCGGGGCGGGTTATAGGCGTTGCGCGGCGCCTCGGTCTGATGTTGCATCGACCGGAATTTTTCCAGAGTCGCCTCGAGCGTGCGGCTCTCATCGGCCGTGTTGGGCGTGGGATGCGGCTGGCTTCGCGCACTGTTGGTGGCTGCCGGCGGCGTCTCGGTGCGGGGCGCCGGGCGTGGCGAGGGCGTCGCCGCGGGCGCGGGCGTGGTGACGGCCGGATGGGGCGGCGTCGGCGGGGTCGGCGGCGTGGGCAGCGGCGGCGGGGGCGCGGGCCTCGCCTGTTGCGGGGAGATCGCCAGCGGCGCGGGGGCGAGCGTGATCGGCGCGGGCGGCGCCACGGCGGAAGCGGGCGGCGGCGGGGTAGCCGGCGCCGGGGTGGGCGGGATCGGCGGCGTGGGCAGTGGCGGCAGAGGTGGGGGCGGCGGTGGCGGTGGCGGCACCGGGATGGTCAGCTTCGGCGGTTCAATCGATGGTAGGTCCGGCGTGGGGACCTGCGCCTCCTGTGGCGAGGGCGTCGGCGCCGGGTTGGGCGCGCGCTGCACCTGCCCGGGCGCGACCTCGAACTCCATTGAGACGGCGCTGTCGTCCGTGTCCGGCACTTGCTCGCGCGGCGGCAGGGCGAGGATCAGGGCTAGCAGGATCGCAAGGTGGAGAGCGGCGGAAACCACTCCACCACGACGCAGCGCAGGCGTCATGACGGGAGGCCCGGTGCTAGCCACGCCCCTGGCGCCGCGCCGCCGGCGCCGGCATGGCGGCGGCAGGGGCGGAGCCGGCGGGGACGCTAGGCGCGCGCACCTGTGGCGCGGCGGGTGAGCCGGCCTGCTCGGCCAGCAGCGCGACCTTGGTGAAGCCGCCCTGGGTGATGGTGGACATCACGTCCATGATCTTGCCGTAGGCGAGGCTCTTATCGCCGCGCACGAAGATGCGGCGGTCCATCTTGCCTTCGGCGATGGCGGCGAGCTTGGTCGCCAGATCCGGCAGTTCCAGCTCGGTGTCTTGCAGGTAGATCTTCCCCTCGGCGTTGATCGAGACCGTCAACGGCTCGCTGTCCTGGCTCACCGGCGCGGCGCTCGCCTTCGGCAGGTCCACGTTGACGCCGGACGTCATCAGCGGCGCGGCGACCATGAACACGATCAGCAGCACGAGCATCACGTCCACCAACGGGGTGACGTTGATCTCGGCGAGCGGCCGGTAGCGGCCCCGTTTGCTGCCCTGAAGCGGCGCGGGCATGTTTTAGGCCCTCTCCTCGGACTGGCGCGACAGGATCGCGCCGAATTCGCTGCCAAAACTCTCGAGCCGCGAGGCGTAGCGCGCCAGATCGGAGCTGATCTTGTTGTAGGCGAGCACGGCCGGGATCGCGGCGACCAGGCCGATCGCGGTCGCGAACAGCGCCTCGGCGATGCCGGGGGCGACGACGGACAGGTTGGTGTTGCGGCTGACCGCGATGGCCGAGAAGCTGCGCATGATGCCCCAGACGGTGCCGAACAGGCCGACGAAGGGCGCGACCGAGCCGACGGAGGCGAGGAACACCATCCAGCGCTCCATACGGTCCATTTCACGCTGCACCGTCACGGCGACCGCGCGGTCCACGCGTTCGCGCACGCTGCCGCGGCTCATATCGGCGCCGACCACCTGGGCGCTGCGCTTCCACTCGCCCATCGCGGCGCCGAACACGGCCGCCAGCGGATGGCGCGGACGCACGCCTTCGCGATCATAAAGCTCGTCGAGGCTGCCGCCGGACCAGAACTGGTCCTCGAAGGTGGTGGCGTCGCGGTTGGCGCGGCGCAGCGCCGTCGCCTTCTCGAAGATGATCGCCCACACCCAGACGCTGGCCGATAGCAGCAGCAGCATGACGATCTTGACCACCAGGTCCGCCTGCAGGAACAGGCCGAGCATCGACAGATCGCCGCCGCTTGCCGCCGCCCCCAGATTCGCTGCATCTACCGCACCGTTCAACTCGCACCCCACTTCGTTCCATGCGGAACCTGCCTCAGCCCGACAGCGCCTCGCGCCAGCGCCCCGGTATCCGTACCGGTCGCCCATCCGCGCTGCGGACGCAAGCCAGGCCAATCTGCAGCCGCGCCACTTGCTGACCCTTCGACTCGAACATCTGCTTGACGTCGATAGTCGCGGCTCCTAGCGCCCATGGGCCGGTTTGGACAATCAATTCCGCGTCCAGCCGGACGGGGCGCAGATAATCTATTTCGACTGATCTCACCACAAAGATAAGGCCAAATTGCGTGACCAATTCGTAATGCGGGACACCCGCTTGGCGCAGAGCTTCGGTGCGGGCGCGTTCGGCAAAAGCCAAGTAACGGGCATGATAAACGATGCCGCCGGCATCGGTGTCTTCATAGTAAACTCGTAAGTTCAGGCGGTAAGTCTTCACTCTGCATCCGGCAACAGATCGAGTTGCGGCTGGTTACGCGGCGGGATCAGGCCCAGATGCCGCCAACCGGCCTCGCCCATGACCCGGCCGCGACTCGTGCGCAGCACCAGCCCTTCCTGAATCAGATACGGCTCGACCACGTCTTCCAGTGTGTCCCGCGCCTCGGCCAGCGCCGCGGCGAGCGTCTCGACGCCGACGGGGCCACCATTATGGTGCTCGGCGATGCGGCGCAGGTAGCGGCGGTCCATGGCGTCGAGGCCGAGCGGGTCCACTTCCAGCCGGGTCAGGGCGGCGTCGGCGATGGTGCGGTCCACCTTCCGCTGCCCCGCGACGGCGGCGAAGTCGCGCACCCGGCGGAGCAGGCGGCCGGCGATCCGCGGCGTGCCGCGCGAGCGCTTGGCGATCTCGGCGGCGCCGTCCGCGCTCAGCGAAAATCCCAGCTTTTCCGCCCCGCGAGCGATGATCGTCTGCAGTTCGGCGACCGTGTAGAACACCAGGCGGAGCGGGATACCGAACCGGTCGCGCAGCGGCGTCGCCAGCAGGCCGGCGCGCGTGGTGGCGCCGACCAAGGTGAAGGGTGACAGATCGATGCGGACGCTGCGGGCTGCCGGGCCCTCGCCGATGATGAGATCGAGCTGGAAATCCTCCATCGCGGGGTAGAGTACCTCCTCGATAGCGGGTTGCAGGCGATGGATTTCGTCGATGAACAGGACGTCGCGCGGCTGCAAATTGGTCAGGATGGCCGCGAGGTCGCCGGCACGCTGGATCACCGGGCCGGAGGTGGCACGGAAACCGACGCCGAGCTCGCGCGCGACGATTTGCGCCAGGGTGGTCTTGCCGAGACCCGGCGGCCCGTGCAGCAGCACATGGTCCATCGCCTCGCCCCGGCCGCGCGCCGCCTGGATGAAGATGGCCAGGTTCTCGCGGCTGGCTTTCTGGCCGATGAACTCTGCCAGTGTCTGCGGCCGGAGACTGGCCTCGACCGGGTCATCTTCTAGTTTTTCAGGTGAGAGAGGCCGCGTAGTCATTTGATCGATAGTTCTTTTAGGCTCTCGCGAATGATCTGGTCAATGGCGGCGTCCTCACCCAACCGGGCGATGATCGCGGTCACGACGGGGTAAGCCTCGCCGCGCCGGTAGCCGAGATTGGCGAGGGCTGAGAGCGCGTCGGCTTCGATGCCGCTCGGCTGGGACGGCAGGGATAGGCCGGGGCCGGTCGGCATGGTGCCGACCTTGTCGCGCAACTCGCTGAGCAGGCGTATGGCCAGCTTGGCGCCGACTCCGGCGGCCCGGGTCAGGCTGGCCCGGTCGCCGGCGGCGATGGCGCGGACGAGGTCCGCGGGCGACAGCGCGGAGAGCAGGTTGAGCGCGACCCGCGCGCCGACGCCTTGCACCGTGAGCAAGAGGCGGAACCAGTCGCGCTCGGCGGGGTCGGCGAAGCCATAGAGAGAAATAGCGTCCTCGCGCACCTGCGTCTCGACCAGGAGTTTTGCCATCGCGGGCGCGGTCTGGAGTGCGGCGAGGGTGCGGGTCGAGGCCTGGACGAGGTAGCCGACGCCGTTCACGTCGATTACGCAGCGATCGGCCTCCAACCCTTCGACGCGGCCGGTGAGCTGCGCGATCACGCCATGACCGTGCCGCCGGCGACGCGCAGCCGGGTCGAGCGGTGATGGGCGTGGCAGATGGCGACGGCGAGCGCGTCGGAGGCGTCGGCGCGGTGCAGGGTGGCGCCGGGGAGCAGTCGGCGGACCATCATCGCGACCTGCTCCTTGGCGGCCGCACCGGTGCCGACGACGGCGCGCTTGACCTCCATGGCGCCGTATTCCGCGATCGGGATTCCCGCCATGGCCGGCGCGAGGAGGGCGACGCCGCGGGCGTAGCCGAGCTTCAGCGTCGCGGCGCCGTTGCGGTTGACATAGGTCTGCTCGATCGCGGTCTCGTCTGGGTAGTGCTGCAGAAACAAGGCGGTAAGCGCGTCATGCAAGAACTTGAGGCGGTCCGGCACCGAATGGGTGTTGTCGGTCGCGATCACCCCGTCCGCCACGTGCCGGAGCCGGTTGCCGTGCGCCTCGATGATGCCCCAGCCGGTGAAGCGCAGGCCGGGGTCAATGCCCATCAGCCGGGGCATTCCTACTTCCTCTTACGCGGAGAGCCGCTGCAGGATGGCATCGGGGATTTCGAAGTTCGCGTAGACATTCTGCACGTCATCATTGTCCTCGAGTGCGTCCACCAGCTTCAGCACGCCGTCGACCCGTTCCTCGTCGAGCGTGACCGAGGTCGAAGGCCGCCACTCCAGCCTTGCGCTGCGCGGCTCGCCGAAGCGGGCCTCGAGCGCATCACGCACCGCGAAGAAGTCCTCGACGGCGCAGGTGACCTCATGCTCCTCCGGACCGCTCTCGACGTTGTCCGCGCCCGCCTCGATCGCCGCCTCCAGCATCGCGTCGGCGCTGGCGGCCTTGATGCCGTACTGGATCACGCCGAGTCGGGTGAACATGAAGCTGACCGAGTTGGTCTCGCCCAGCGCGCCGCCATGCTTGCTGAAGGCGGAGCGCACGTCCGACGCAGTGCGGTTGCGGTTGTCCGTCAGCGCCTCGACGATCACGGCGACGCCGGCCGGGCCGTAGCCTTCGTAGCGGACCTCCACGTAATCCTCGCTGCCGCCGGCGCCGGTGGCTTTCTTGATCGCCCGCTCGATCGTGTCGCGCGGCATGTTCGCCTCGCGCGCCGCGGCCATGGCGGCACGCAGGCGCGGGTTGCTCGCCGGGTCAGGCAAGCCCTGGCGGGCGGAGACGGTGATCTCGCGGATCAGCTTGGCGAATTGGCGGGCGCGCCGGGCATCCTGGGCGCCCTTGCGATGCATGATGTTCTTGAACTGGCTATGGCCGGCCACGGGGCGGTCTCTGATCTGTTGGGAAGCGCGGTTCTATCAGAGGACAGGGCTTGCCTGCGATAGCCGGCCGCCTTGGCGCAGCGGCTCGACGCTGCGGGCCAGGCCGGTGCGGTCATCGGTCACCATGAACAGGCCGCAGAGCGTCGCCTCGCCGTCCGCGGGATGCAGGCGATCGCCGGGCAGCTTGGTCCAGAACCGGCTGGCCGCACCCTGCTTGGACATGCCGATAACGCTGTCGTAATCGCCGCACATGCCGGCGTCCGATTGGTACGCGGTGCCGCCGGCCAGGATCTGGTGGTCGGCGGAGGGCACGTGGGTGTGCGTGCCGACCACGAGCGAGACCTGGCCGTCGAAGGAATGCGCGTAGGACAGTTTCTCGCTGGTCGCCTCGGCGTGGAAGTCGGCGACGATGGCCGACACGCTGGAGCCCAGCTTGTAGCTGCGCAGCAGCTCGGCGGTGCCGCGGAACGGGCAGTCGATCGCGTCCATGAACAGCCGCCCCATCGCGTTCAGCACCAGCGCCCGGCGCCCATCGGCCAGCACGGCGACGAACGACCCGGCGCCCGGCGTGCCCGGCGGAAAGTTCAGCGGGCGGATCACCCGCGGTTCTTGCGCGATGTAGGGAACGATCTCCCGACGGTCCCAGGTGTGGTTGCCCAGGGTGATCACGTCGGCCCCAGCTTTCAGCATCGCCTGTGCCATGTCGGGCGCCAGGCCGAAGCCGTGGCTGGCATTCTCGCCGTTGACGACGACCAGGTCGGTGCGCAGCCGGGCGCGGAGTTCCGGAAGGGCGGCGATGACCGCGTCGCGGCCGGAGCGGCCGACGACGTCGCCGAGAAAGAGGATGCGCACCGGGCTAAAGCAGCAAAGCTTGGGGGATCCAGCCGCGCCAGTCGCTCGAATTAGTTTTGCCGATGCTGCTGACCAGGTTGCACATGCGAACGTCATGCCATGGCGCGGCCGAACGCGCCATGGCCCCGCCGCCGTCATTGCGAGGAGCGGAGCGACGAAGCAGTCCAGGCCCGCGTCAGTCCATGCCGCCCCTGGATCGCTACGCCGCTGCGCGGCTCGCGATGACTTCAGCTACAACGCGCCGCGCCGCGCCATGGCCCCGATCCGGTCCGAGGCCCGCATTGCCAACGCGGTGATCGTGAGCGACGGGTTCACACCGCCGGTGGTCGGGAAGATCGAGCCGTCGCAAATGAACAGGTTGGGGATGTCCCAGCTACGGCAGTTCGTGTCCACCACGCTCGTCTCGCGGTCAAAGCCCATGCGCGCGGTGCCGGCGAGGTGGTTGGTGTCGTTCTCTTGCCGGAAAATGTCCTTCGCCCCCACGGCCTGCAGGCTCATCACCATCTGGTCCAGAGCGTGCTTGATCATCGCCTTGTCGTTGTCGGACCACGTGTAAAAAACCTTGGCGATGCGCAGCCCGTACTGGTCCACCTCGTCGGCCAGTTCCACCCGGTTCTGCAGTTGCGGCAGCATTTCGCCGACCATCTTCAGCCCGACACCGTGGTTGTAGCGCGTCATCTCCTGGCGCAGCGCCTCGCCCCATAGATCCCTGCTGCCGGTCAGGATCGCCGCCCATTCCTGCGGCAACGGCCCCTGCGCCATCCAGCAATAGCCGCCGAAGAAGTCCTTCTTGTCTTCGTAGTTCCAGTGTTCGGTGATGGTGGGAGAGGGCGGCGCTTTATAGGAGCGCACCTCCTCGTCCATGTAGCCGAAGGCGGCCTGGTTGGACTGCACCATGAAGTATTTGCCGACCAGTCCCGAGCTGTTCGCGAGCCCGTTCGGGAACTGGTCATTGGCCGAAAGCAGCAATAGCCGCGGCGTCTCGATGGCGTAGCCGGCGACGATGACGTTTTTCGCCCGCTGGAACCGCCACTTGCCTTCGCGATGATAGTGCACGCCGGTGGCGCGCCCGTCCGGCCCGGTCTCGATCCGCCCGACCATGGCGAGGTCGCGGATTTCGGCGCCCGCCGACAAGGCCAGCGGGATGAACGTCACGAGTTGGCTCTGCTTGGCGTTGGTCGAGCAGCCGGTCCGGCAAAACCCGCGGTAGACGCAGGGCGGCGAGTCGCCGCGCGGGGCGGAGACGGTGGCAAGCGGCGTCTCGGTCCATTCATAGCCGAGCGCTTCCGCACCCTTCGCCAGCAAAGCCGCCGCGCCGTTGATCGGGTGCGCGCGATACGGGTAGCGCGGCCGCTTCGGCCCCCACGGGTAGGTCACCGGGCCGGAGATCGCCAACGCCCGCTCGGCCTTCGTGTAGTACTCCCACATCTCCCGCCAATCGACCGGCCAATCCGCCCCATAGCCGAGCACCGAGCGCGACTTGAACCATTCTGGCCGGAAGCGCAGGGACACCATGGCGAAGTGCACGGTGCTGCCGCCCACCGCCTTGCCGCTGTTCTTGCCGCCCATTTGGATGGGGTTCTCGCCGAGCGAAAGCCGCTCGTCGGTCCAGTACACCTTGGTCTGATGCGTCTCGTCGGAGGCGAAATCCTCGAGCGGGCGAAAATACGCGCCGGCATCAAACCCGACGACGGTAAACCCCTGCTGAGCCAAGCCCGCGATCAGCGGGCCGCCGCCGGCGCCGGTCCCGACGACGGCAAAATCGACCTCCTCGCTATCGGTGAATTGCCGCATCGGCACCCAGGCGCCGGGCTTGAACACGTTCGGGGCGCGGCCGTTGATCGCCCGCGGCGCCAGCATCGCGTCAACGGACACGCGCATTCTCCCGGCGGGCGGCGTCCTCACGACCCGGCTTCGCCTCCGCCGCTTCCCACGGGTCGCGCCGGTCGAGATCCAGCCGCACATAGCCACGCGGACTGGCTGGGCCGCCCCAGCCGATCTCGTTCCAGGCCATCGGGTGCGCGTAGTATGAGGCGGTGATGTCGTGGATGATCCGGTGCTGGAAGAAGTTTTTCGCCGGCATGTCGCCCAGCGCCTCGGCCTTGAACCGCCCGTGCTGCACGTCGCCGAGCATGGCGTCCTGCTGCGCCGGGTCGAGTTCGGCGAAATCCCTGCCATGGTCGCGCTTCGCCGCCTCGTCGAGCGCGGCGAGACCCCGCTTCCATGCCTCGCCCTGCTCCGGCATGCAGTGATAGCGGTATCCGTCGTGGCTCCGCGTGTGCATCTTGTCGTCCACGTAGGACGGCAGCGGGATCTGCTCGCGGTCCGGCGGTTGCGGCATGATGCGGGCGCAGACGGCGCCCAAGCAGCGCCACTCCGTATCGTTGAAGAATTGCGGCGTCAGGGGGATCGCCAGCCGTTCGGCGATCACCTCGCGCGTCTTGGCATTCCAGGACGGCCCGTCGCGCTTGGCGAGGACGTCGTAACCGGGATAACGATCGGCTTCAGTCATCGGGGTGATCCTGCAGGAGGCCGAGCGCGGCGAGGCCGGCAAGGGCGAGGCCGGTGAAGGCGGGCGGCGCCGGAACTGGCGGCCCGTCAAAGTAATTTTGGCGCCAATTGCGCCAGCCGCCCATGCTGCGGGCGACGCCGATCGCGTGGAACCCGGTCCCGGCGATGCCCAGCAACCCGGTCACCCGCAACCACCAGCGCGTGATCCAGCGCCGGCGCCGCGCCGGGCCGAGCGCGGTCTCGCCGAGCAGCGCGGCCGCGACCGGCGGAATGGTGACCGGCAGATACATGGCCGGGTTTTGAAACGCCCCGCGAAAATGCAGCAGCCCGGCCTCGCCCACCGTACCCAGCAGGCCGACGCTGGTGGCGCCGGCGACCGCGCGCCCGGCCGGAACGCCGAAGATGGTCGGCAGCGTCCCCGGCGTATTGTCGCGCACACGTTCGGCGAGGTAGCCCATCAGCCCAGACAGGATCAGCGCCGCCGGCGCCCCGATCGGCGCCGCGTAGAACAGGTTCTGCCAGCGCAAGCCGCCGACGCGCTTGAAGACATTGTAGATGTGGAAGCCGGTGCCCATCAGGCCGGTGAGCCCGGCGGTCACGTAGGCCGTGTCGCGCGCGGCGTGCGCCGCCGGGCTGCGGTCGTTGAGCCCGTGCAGACTGGCCAGCAGCGAAAGGCTCGAGGTGATCAGCGGCAGAACCATCGCCTTGTTCTTGAACGAGCCGCGATAGTGCTCGGTCGCGCTGTCGAACAGGACGGAGGCGGCGATGGTGCCGGCCGCCCGGTTGAGCCGGCGCGCGGCGCGCACGGCGGTGTGCCGGTCGACCACCGGGGAGGACAGTGCGCGCGTGCGCGGCCCGGGAATCGCCGGCATCGGCACGAAGAGCGGCTCACTGCGCCGCGGCGGGCGCACGGCGAGATAGGCAGCCCCCGCCCCCGTCGCAACGCCAAGCAAGGCCAAGGCGACGGCGATCCCGCCGGTCGGCGCGCGTGTAGCCAAACAATCCTCCTCATGGCGACGCGTTCGTCACCCTCCGCGCAAGCGGAGCATGACGGGGTTTATGGCGCCGATTTTGGCATCCGGGCCTATGGCCTAACCCGGTAGGACGGTCGCGATCATCTCCTTGGCGGTGTTCCTCAGCACCGAGCCGAGTTCCGGCTCGCTGAACACCATCGTGGTGAAGTTCTTCGCTTCCTGCAGCGTGATGTGCGGCGGCAGCGGCGGGACGTTCGGATCCGTGTACGCCTCCAGGATCACCGGACGGTCCGCCGCCAGCGCCTCGTCCCACGCGGCGCCGACCTTGTCCGGGTCATCGACGAAAATGCCCTTCAGACCAAGCAGCTCGGCATATTTGTGGTACGGGAAGTCGGGGATCGACTGGGTGCTCTCCGTCTTGCCGGCGCCGAGCTGAACGCGCTCCTCCCAGGTGACTTGGTTGAGGTCGCGGTTGTTGAGCACCAGGCAGATGAAGCGCGGGTTCGACCAGTTCTTCCAATATTTAGACACGGTGATCATAACGTTGAGCCCGTTCATCTGCATCGCGCCATCGCCCATGCAGGCGATCACGACGCGCTCGGGGAACGCCATCTTGCCGGCGACCGCATAGGGCGTGCCGGCACCGAGCGAGGCGAGCGAACCGGACAGCGAGCACTTCATGCCCCGGCGCATCTTCAAGTCGCGCGCGTACCAGTTGGCGACCGAGCCGGAATCGGCCGTTATGATCGCGTTCTCCGGCAGGCGCTTGCTCATCTCCCAGAACACGCGCTGTGGGTTGAGCGGCTCGGCGGAATGCATCGCGCGCGCTTCCAGCACCTTCCACCAATCCTGCATGCCGTCGGCGATCTCTTTGCGCCAGCTCGTGTTGTCATTCTGTTTGAGCATCGGCAGCAGCGCCTTGAGCGTGTGTGCGCTGTCGCCGATCAGGTTGACCTCCATCGGGTAGCGCAGGCTGAGGTTTTCGCCCTTGATGTCGATCTGCACGCCGCGGGCGTCGCCGGGCTTGGGCAGGAACTCGCTGTACGGGAAGCACGAGCCGACCATCAGGAAGGTGTCGCAGCCCTTCATCAAGTCCCAGCTCGGCTTGGTCCCGAGCAGGCCGAGCGACCCGGTGACCCAAGGCAGATCGTCCGGCAGCGCCGCCTTGCCGAGCAGCGCCTTGGCGCAGCCGGCGCCGAGCCGGTCGGCGACCGCGATCACCTCGTCGGTGGCGTTGAGCGCGCCAGCGCCAACGAGCATGGCGATTTTCTTGCCCGAATTGAGCACTTCGGCCGCCGCCCGCAGCGCGCCCTCCTCCGTCACCTTCGCCTCGCCGGGGAAGCCGACGCCGGTATGCGTCGCGCCGTGCTTCATCGGCGGGTCTTCGTAGGCCATGCCCTGCAAATCGTTCGGGAGAATGATGGTGGCGACGCCCCGGCGGGTCTGGGCGATGCGGACGGCCCGATCCACGAGCGTGCGGACTTGGGACGGCACGGTGCCCATCGAGACGTATTCAGAAACGTCGGCGAACAGCGTGGTGAGATCGATTTCCTGTTGATAATGCGCGCCAATCGAGCTCCGCGCCTGCTGGCCGACGATGGCGACGACCGGCGCATTGTCCATCTTCGCGTCGTATAGCCCGGTGAGCAGGTGGGTGGCGCCGGGTCCGGACGTGGCGTAGCAGAGACCGACCCCGCCGGTGAACTTGGCGTGCGCGGAGGCCATGAAGGCGGCCATTTCCTCGTGCCGCACCTGCACGTATTCCATGAAGTCCTTGGCCCTCTCGAGCGCGAGATCGAGGCCGCCGACGCCGTCGCCCGGATAGCCATAGACCCGCTTCAGTCCCCACTCGGACAGCCGATGCCAAACGAACTCGCTGACGTTCATGCTCATGGCCTTCTCCACGGGGGCTGCATGCGGCTTCTACGCGGTGGGAGAACAGGCTTTCCCTGCTCGGTTCTCACAAATGTTTGCGCAAGCCCCGTTCATGTCCGCTCGTGCGTTGAGCCAGCGGGAGGCTGCATTGCCGGACATCGAACTTTTCGTCGACGCGCACGCCCGGATTGGCGAATCCCTGCTCTGGGATGCCGAGCGGGGCTGGCTTTATTGGGTAGATATCAAGCAGCCTGCGCTCTACCGGGTCGATCCCGGCACGCTGGCCATGCGACGGTGGGATCTGCCGGCCGACGCCGGCGCGTTTGCCTTGCTGGAAGGACAGGAGGCGGTGCTGGTGGCGCTGCGGACGGGGCTGTACGCATTGTCCCTGGAGACCGGGGCGCTGCAGCCGATCGCGCCGCCGCCCTACGACCCGGCGCTGTTCCGCTTCAACGAAGGCGCCTGCGACCCGGTTGGGCGGTTCTGGGTCGGGGTGATGTTCGACCCGATGCCGGGTCATGAGGACGCAAAGCCGGAAAAGGGGCCGCTCAGTTCCTGGACCTCGGCAACCGGCCTGGTCGACCAGGCGGAGCGGGCGGAATTGCACAACGGCATGGGCTGGAGCCCGGATGGCCAGACTTTCTACCTCTCGCATTCCTTTCAGCACGCCGTGTTCGCCTACCCTTATAACGTCGCGACGGGCGCGCTCGGGCCCCGGCGGGAGATCGCCCACTTGCCGGGCGGGCAGCCGTTGCCGGACGGCGCCGCGGTGGACGAGGAAGGCGCCTATTGGTGCGCGATCCACGGCGGATGGAAGCTGCAGCGTTACGCGCCGGACGGGACCCTGCTGCTCGAGGTGAAGTTGCCGGTGAGCCAGCCGACGATGTGCGCCTTTGGCGGGCCCGATCTGCGAACGATGTTCATCTCCAGCGCTGCGCAAAAGTTGGGGCCGCAGGCTTTGGCCGGCGAGCCGCATGCGGGCGGGCTGTTCCGGTTCGATCCGGGCGTGCGGGGAGCGCCAAAGCCGTATATCGCGCGCTGACTGCCTTTGCTCGCTGGTTGTCCTGTGCGAGAACCCCGCGCATGGATACAATCGCGCGCTTCAAGATCACCGTTTGCGGAATCGAGGAGCTGGCGGGGCATTGCGAGGCGCGGGTCAGCCACGTGCTCTCGATCCTCGATCCGGACTGGCCGGTGCCGGAAGCGTTCGGCGAATTCGGCGAGCACGAGAAGCTCGAACTGCGATTCCACGACGTGATCGAGCCGGCCAAGGACATGATCGCGCCCAGCGAGGCGCATGTCGCGCAACTGCTGGCGTTCGGCCGCGACCTGACGGAGGAGCCGCCGGCGGACGCGCACCTGCTGGTGCATTGCCACGCCGGGATCTCGCGCTCGACCGCGTCGATGGCGCTGATCCTGGCACAAGGTCTGCCGGAGCGGTCAGCCACCGAGATCATGGATGAGGTGCTGCGCATCCGCGAGAAGGCCTGGCCCAATTTGCGCATCCTGGAGATGGGCGATGCAATGCTAGGGCGCGGCGGGACCTTGGTCACGGCGGCGCACGATGTGTACCGCCTGCAACTGCGGAAACGGCCGCATTTGGCCGAGTTCATGAACGAGGCCGGGCGGCAGCGCGAGGTTCAAGCCGGGACGAAGTAACGCGCAGGCCGGCCGGCCGAGACGGCGCTGTTATACCAAAACCCGAGGCTTACTCTATTGGCCTGCAGGTCATCATCCGCGCAGGCGGGTGATCAGCCATCAACCCAGCAGCCCACTCTCCCGAAAACTCAACCACCGCCCGTTCCCGACAATGAGGTGGTCGCGCACTTCGATCGACATTACCGCCGCCGCGGCGCGAACCTGCTTGGTCATCTCGATGTCGTCCGAAGACGGCGCCGGGTCGCCGCTCGGATGATTATGCACCAGCACCAGCGAGGACGCGCCCAAGGCCAAGGCCCGCCGCACCACCTCGCGCGGATAGACCGGCGTGTGGTTCACCGTCCCGCTCGCCTGCACCTCGTCCGACCGCAGCATCCCGTTCTCGTCCAGGAACAGGATGCGGAACTGCTCAATCCGCTCACGCGCCAACGCCGCGGCCAGGTAGTCGGCGAGCCGCTTCGGATTGTCGAGCACCGGCTGCGCCGCCACGCCCGCCCGCGCCAGCCGCACCGCGGCCGCATGCACCAGCTTGATTGCCGCGATGCTATGCGTGCCCAACCCGGCCACCCGCCGCAACTCGGCCTCTGGCGCCGCCAGCACGCCGGCAAAGCTGCCGAACCGGCGCACCGCCGCCTCCGCTGTCTCCCGCCCATCCACCGGCAGAACGAACCCCAGCAGCTTCACCAGCCGCTCGACATCCTCTCCACCCACCGAGATCGGCTCGGCCGGCTTCGGCGTGACCCGGTCCCCCGCCAGCACCGCAAGCTGCGTCAGCGCGTCGAGCTGCGCCGGCGACATTGCCTCGGCGAACCCAGCTCGCACCGGCGGCGCCGGCACGCCCCAGCCGGAACTCAGCCCCGCCATCGCCTCGCGCACCACCCCTTCGACCCGGCGGCGCAACCCGGCCCACCCCTCATCGGCCTCCGCCCGGCTCGACCCGGCCGGAAACACCCGCACCTCCACCCCGTCGGCCGGCAGATGCGGCTCGACGCTGACCCAGCCGGCGCCCGGCAGCGCACCCACTCGCATCGCGATCGCCTCGGCCGCGACCGCCCGCTGCTCGCGCTCCAAATGACTCAGATCCACGTCGATTGAGGCGTCGAACGCCATGCCGTCCGCCGCTGGCGCCGCTTCAGCCCGCCGCCAAGGCCAGCGCACTTAGCGCCCTTGCCGGCGCAAGCTGACCCAGTCGCCCCGCCCAATCACCACGAGATCATGCACGAGCACCGAAAGCGGGGCCGATGCACGCTGCATCCGCGCATAAAAATCGCGGTCCTGCGCGGCGATCCGCGGCGCCTCCTTCGCCCGGTTCTGCACCAGGATCGCCGCCGTCGCATGCTGATCCAGCGCATGGCGCAGCATGTCCTGGATCAGCACGCCCCGATCCTCCTCGGGTTCCCAGGACGGCTCCGCCAGCAGTTGATTGCGGTTGTTCAGCAGAAGCACGCTCAAACCCGGCGGCTCCGCACACCGCCTGGGCACATCCAAATGCTTCTCGAGCGCCGCCCAATCGCCCAGCACGACCCGGCGGATCGCCTCCGGCCGCGCCAACACGCCGGCGGCCTCCACCACCATGTCGAACGCTTCGACCGCCAGCGGCGTGACGCCGGCCTCCGCCAATGCGCCGCGGTCCGCCTCCAACGCCTCGGCCAAGCTGCCGAAACGGTTGATCAGCCCTTTGGCCAGCGGCTTGGTATCCCGGCGCGGAATCCCGAGAAACAGCAGCATCTCAAGAATTTCGTAATCCGCCAGCGCCGCCTCGGACACGAGCAGCCGCCCGCGCATCCGTGAGCGGTGGCCATGTGGGCCAGTGCTGGTAAAAGCGACTCTGTTTCCGGTCCGGTCCACGGCGGCTTTTCCGCTGGGGGTGTTCGTCCGGTAGTTTGGACGCGGCCGCCTTTAACCGCAAGTTGCAATACGGGCGGGAGGATTCTACTCGTTGCCGGAGCACGCCTTGCCGACCAAAGCCGCGCCCCCGTCTCTTTTGACCTATTCGCTCGTCATCACCCGCATCGGCCTGACCAGCTTCGGCGGCGGCCTCAGCGCCTGGATGATGCGGATCATCGTCCAGGAGCGCGCCTGGATGACCGAAACCGAGTTCCTGACCGGCCTCGCCCTGTGTCAGGTGTTCCCCGGGGTGAACACGGTGAACCTGGCCATTTGGATCGGCTACCGGCTGCGCGGCAATGCGGGAGCCGTGGTCGGCGCGCTTTCCATGATCGTCCCCGGGGCGCTGGTTCTGATCGGCATCGCCGTCGCCCTTATCAATCTCGCCACCTACACGCCGGTGCGTGCCGCGCTAGACGGGGTCGCCGCCGCAGCGATCGGGCTGGGCGCTTCGATGGGCGTGCGCGCCGGCCGCCGGAGCGCCACCCGCGTGGTTCCGGCCTTGATCATGGCAGCGACATTCGCCGCCGTCGGCTTGCTGCACTGGCCGCTGGTTCCCGTGGTCGCGGTCGCCGCGCCGATCAGCATCGGCATCGCCTACTGGCAGGGCGCCCGCCATGCGCAGTAACGCCCTCTGGCTGCTCCTGGCGATTTTCGCGCCCCTATCCTTCACCACGATCGGTGGCGGGCAGAGCATCATCAGCGAGATCCACCGCCAGGCCGTGACACAGCAAGGCTGGCTCACCCAGCAGCAATTCGTCATCGATTTCGCGCTTTCCCGCCTCGCGCCGGGCCCGGGGTCCTTGTTGGTAACCTTGATCGGCTGGCAGGTCGCGGGTTGGGAAGGCGCCCTCGCCGCCTCGATCGCCATATTCCTGCCGTCCTCACTCCTGCTTTATGGGATCGCCCGCCTCTGGGCCCGCTATCAAGGCGCACCCTGGCAGCACGCCATCGAGCGTGGCATGGCGCCGATCGCCGCTGGGCTGATCCTCGCCGCGGCGCTCACCCTGGTCGAAGCGTCCAGAGGCGGCTGGGTCGCCTGGGCCGTTGCCTTTGCTTCGACCGTGATACTAACCCGCTATCGCACGTCACCCTTCTACCTGCTCGGCGCCGGCGCCCTTATCTTCCTGCTGGTCCGGCCCTGATGCTTAAATCAACGTAACCAAAGCGGAGGTCACACGGGTGTCGACCAAAAAGCTCGAGGCGTATCGCGCCAAGCGCGACTTCACCCAAACCAGCGAACCCTCCGGCGAGTCAGCCCTCGACCCGGCCAACCGCCTCCGCTTCGTCATCCAAAAGCACGCCGCGACCCGGCTGCACTACGACCTGCGCCTCGAACTCGGCGGCGTCTTCAAATCCTGGGCCGTCACCAAGGGCCCCTCGCTCGACCCGCATGACCGCCGGCTCGCCGTCGAGGTCGAGGACCACCCGCTCGACTACGGCGACTTCGAAGGCACCATCCCCAAAGGCCAGTATGGCGGCGGCACCGTCCAGCTTTGGGACCGTGGCTACTGGAGCCCAGAGGGCATGACCCCAGAAGCCGGGCTCGCCAAGGGCGACCTGAAATTCCAGCTCGACGGGGAAAAGCTGCATGGCAGCTGGGTTCTCGTCCGCATCAAGAACGACCGCACCGGCGGCAAGCGGACCAATTGGCTGCTGATCAAGCACCGCGACCAGTGCGCCACCGACGGCAATGGCGACGCCGCCCTCGAGCAAGACCGCTCCGTCGCCTCCGGCCGTGCAATGGAGGAGATCGCCGAGGGCAAGGGAAGCGCCCCCAAGCCGTTCATGGCGATCACCGACGCCGTCCCCGGCCCGGCCGCAATCTGGGACAGCAACACCGGCCTTGCGGCCGAGACCCGCTCGAAGCCGCCCAAACCCGTCAAAACCGCTTCCATCCCCGACTTCATCGAGCCGCAACTCGCCCTATCGGTCGACCGCCCGCCTGCCGGCGACGGCTGGGCCCACGAGATCAAGTTCGACGGCTACCGCATCCAGCTCCGCACCGAGGACGGCCACGCCGTCTTGCGGACCCGCAAGGCCCTGGACTGGACCGCGAAATTCCGCGCCATCGCCGAGGCTGCGAGCGAGCTGCCTTGCGGCATCATCGACGGCGAGATCGTCGCCCTCGACGACCGTGGCGCTCCAGACTTCTCCGCCCTGCAGGCTGCGCTGTCAGAAGACAAGACCGGCCGGCTCGTCTACTTCGCCTTCGACCTGCTGCACACCGAAGACGAAGACCTCCGCCCGTTGCCGCTCCGCGAGCGCAAGCAACGCCTGCAGGCCCTCCTCGCCGGCTATCCTTCCACGCTGATCCGCTACGTCGACCATTTTGAGACCGGCGGCGACGCCGTGCTGCAATCCGCCTGCCGCATGTCGCTGGAGGGCATTGTTTCCAAGCGTCTCGACGCGCCCTATCGCGCCGGCCGAGCCGATAGTTGGACCAAGGCCAAATGTCGCGCCGGGCACGAAGTCGTCATCGGCGCCTGGTCGACGACGGGCGACGCGTTCCGCTCCCTGTTGGTCGGCGCGCATAAGGACGGTCAGTTCATCTATGTCGGCCGGGTCGGGACCGGCTACGGCCAGGCCAAGGCGCGCGGCCTGCTGGCCAAGCTTAAGCCCATCGAGCAAGACCGCAGCCCCTTTACCGGCAATGGGGCGCCGAAGAAGCAGGCGGGCGTGCATTGGGTTGCCGCAACCCTCGTTGCCGAGATCGAGTTTGCCGGCTGGACTGCGGACGGCCTGGTCCGGCAAGCCGCGTTCAAAGGCCTCCGCGAGGACAAGCCGGCCGACGAGGTGCAGGCCGAGGACCCCGCGCCGCCCGCAACCACCGAGGCAGCCAAGCCCACCCCCGCGGCGGCGAAACCGGCCTCCAATATCGTCGTGGGTGTGACCATCAGCCGCCCCGAGAAAATCATGTGGCCCGACGCCGGCGACGGCCAGCCCGTCACCAAGCTCGACCTCGCGCGCTACTACGAGGTCGTCGGCCCTTGGATGATGCCGCACCTCAAGGGCCGGCCCTGCTCGATCATCCGCGCGCCCGACGGCTATGCCGGTGAAAAATTCTTTCAGCGCCACGGCATGGCCGGCCAGTCCAACCTGCTCGAGCTCGTGACCGTCTCCGGCGACCGCAAACCCTACCTGCAGATCGACCGCATCGAAGGTCTCGCCGCCGTCGCCCAGACCGGCGCCCTCGAGCTGCACCCCTGGAACTGCGCCCCTTTCCAGCCGGATCTGCCCGGGCGCCTCGTCTTCGACCTCGACCCGGCGCCCGACGTGCCCTTCGCCGCCGTCATCGAGGCCGCCAAAGCCATGCGCGTCCGGCTGGAAGCCCTCGGCCTCGTCGCCTTCTGCAAGACGACCGGCGGCAAGGGTCTCCACGTCGTCACCCCGCTCGCGCTCGAAAAGACCGGCAACCCCGATTGGCCCACCGCCAAGACCTTCGCCCAGGCCGTCTGCCGCGCCATGGCCGACGAGGCGCCGGACCGGTACCTCGTCAACATGTCCAAAAAGCTGCGCGACGGCCGCATCTTCCTCGACTATCTCCGCAACGACCGCATGTCGACCGCCGCCGCCCCGCTCACACCGCGTGCCCGCCCGGGCGCCCCGGTCTCGATGCCGTTGACCTGGCCGCAGGTGAAGGCCGGCCTCGACCCGGCCCGCTTCACCATCCGCACGGTCCCCGCCCTGCTCGCCAGGTCGCGCGCCTGGGCCGAATATTGCGACGCCGAACGTCCGCTCTCTGCGGCAATCCAGCGCCTCGCCGCTTAACGGAGGCGCGCCTGGTCGCCGCCCGAAGATGCTCGAGGCACTTTGCGCGTCGATGGCGTCGTCCGAAACGCTGAATATCAAGCGCCTGTGGGCCGCCGACTGTGTCGCTGATGGTTTCCGCTACGGCTCCAATAGGAATTTAGTTGGTTCTTTGATGCTTGGGCTATATAATGAGACTGGCAAAATCAGTAACGCTAGATTCACAGAGTCCATTGCTGAACGTGACAAACGGGAGTTGACGCAGCGTCTGGAAAAGCTCATCGAGCCTCCAGGGTCTGCGGGGAGAAAGTCCGCGAGGTCCAAGCCTTGGAGTGTTGCCGACCGCCGAGTGGAAACCTCTCCGGCGTGTGCTAGTGGTAGAAGCGCGTTACGATCACGTTATTGTAAACCGCTTTCGCCATGGGAATATTGTTGTCCGGTGGCGTCCCGATAAGGATCCACGCATGTCGGACGGATAGGCTTTGCCACGGTGTCGCCTCAAAACCCCTTCCGATCCTAGGAGAATATTAGCAATGGATCGCCACAATAGCTTACACAAAGCTTCACGCGTGATCTTGCCAGAATCGGTAAGTTGCGTACCTGACGCGGACAGTTTGGAGTCTGACGCAATGCTGCACCATCCCAGCCACCTGACCGGAGTTCGTTCTAACGTTGCGAACGTTCTCGCCCGAGTTGGCTTGTTCACGTGCAGCCTCGCCGTCATCGCAACCGCCAGCTTGCTTGCGTTTTGGGTTCGCTAAGCTTTTCGAATTTTTCTTGGTAAGCCTACAACCCAGAATCGAACCTAGCAACCACAGGTTGAGGCCGTCAAGC
Source organism: Acetobacteraceae bacterium (assembly GCA_965276815.1). Lineage (GTDB taxonomy): Bacteria > Pseudomonadota > Alphaproteobacteria > Acetobacterales > Acetobacteraceae > JAVVHH01. The sequence goes on from CBDIBE010000011.1 coordinate 798,600, forward strand.
TTTTCCCGCCTAACCACAAACTGGCAAAGCGCGTGAGCTTGGCATAGGATTGGCGAAACAAGAGCGCCGGAAGCCTCAATGCCCGTCCAGATCGTACAAGCTGACCCAAGTCACCCCGCTTTCTTCGGGACCGCCAGCGGGATCGATCTCCGGCAGACACTCGGCCCCGCCGACATCCAGGCGATCGAACGCGGAATGGACCGCTATGCCGTCCTGGTATTCCGCGACCAGCGGCTCGACGATGCGGAACAACTGAGCTTCTCGCGCAATTTCGGCCCGCTAGAAACCGCCACCGGCGACCTCGCCCAGGGCGAGCAGCGCCGCCTCTCCATGGAGATGAACGACATCTCCAATCTCGCCAACGATGGCACCGTGCTGGCGCGTGATGACCGCCGGCGGCTGTTCGGCCTCGGCAACATGCTGTGGCATTCAGATAGCTCGTTCAAAGCCATCCCGGCGAAATACAGCATCCTCTCCGGCCGGGTCGTCCCGCCAAGCGGCGGCAATACCGAGTTCGCCGATATGCGCGCCGCCTGGGACAAGCTGGACGCCGAAACCCGCGCGAGTATCGAGAAGCTGGTTTGCGAACACTCGCAGATCTACTCGCGCGGCATCCTCGGCTTCGATTTCAACGACGAAGAACGCCGCCGCTTTGCTCCTGTGCTGCAACGCCTGGTTCGCACGCACCCGGTCACCGGACGGAAGTCCCTGTTTCTATCCTCGCATGCAGGCGCCATCGCCGGCTGGCCCATCCCCGAGGCTCGCGCCCTGCTGCGCGACCTCAACGAACACGCCACCCAGCGCGAGCGCGTCCACGCTCATGTCTGGCAGGTGAACGATCTCGTCATGTGGGACAACCGCGCCACGATGCACCGCGCCCGCCGCTATGACCCGGCCGAGCGCCGCGACCTTCGCCGCACCACCGTCGCCTGCGAGAGCGCAACGGTGGATCAGAAAGCCGCCTGATTAGCGGTAATCGTTCCAGGCGTCGGTGAACGGCTTTCCCAGGAACGTCGCCCAGATATAGTTGGCGCTGTAGCGCACCCCGGTCATCAGCAGCCCATCGCCCTTGAGCCGCCGTCCCGAGGATTTCGCCATCAACCGCCAAGTGAACTTGACCCGGCCGACCTGGCTCATCCGGCGCGCAATGTCGGTGTCCTCGCCGTAGAACGTGAACTTCTGATCGAACCCGCCCGCCTCGACTAACGCTTCCCGTTTCACGACGAAATTCCCGCCCTGCACCATGCTGCCAATCCGCAACACGTACCGGTTGAAGGAATAGGTCATGAATCCGATGCCGTAAAACGCCCGCGCGGTCGCGCGAATGTGGAACGGCACGTCGTAGTAATCGTACGGCCCGCTCACCGCCACCAGCGCCGGGTCGCGGGTGAATTCGGCCAGCACCCGGTCGAGCCAGAAGCGCGGCACGATGGTGTCCGCATCGATATTGGCGACCAATTCGCCGGAAGAGGCCTCGAACCCGGCGCTCCGCGCCATTACCAACCCCTTGATAGGTTGTTGCACTAAGGTCACGCCCGGCTCTTTTACCGCGACTTCGGCCGTGCGATCGGTACTGGCGTTGTTCACGACGATGATTTCCGCCTCGACCCCCCGTCGCTTAACCTCCGCGTTAATCGCCCTCAGACAAGCGGGAAGCAGGACCTCCTCGTTGTAGGCGGGGATGACAAAACTAATGCGCGGGCGGGCGTTCATGCCGGACGGGCCTCCATTGCTTAGAAGTGTTGTGTCAGTTGCCGGCAAGCACAAGGAAAGCCGGGACGGCGAGCGCTGCCATAAGTTGGACCTGTGGCAGATGTGCCTCAGTATAGTGTCCAGCACGATGCAGCAAGTTTAGCGTGCCAAGCGTCGCTCCCGCCCACCTGACCGGCACATTGAGCACAGACTCACAGCCGAGCGACCAAATAAGCTCGTAATCGAAGAACACGTACTGAATATCCGTCCGATTGCGGCCGATATATGGCTGGGAGCGCTGCAGTACCTGTCGCATCCAGGGATGATCGGTGACCGGCTTACGACCTCCCACTGGGTAAGCTTCGGGACGATTCGTGTAAAGCCGCTCGCTCTCCCGTGCCTCCGCGTGGTGGGCTAGGACCGTGAACAGGATGTGGCCGGGTTCCTCGGCGAACACTCGGTCGAGCGCGCGGAAGGTCGCGCCGGGCTGGTCGGTCTCCCCCTGCGCCCGGATTACCTCGTCGGCCAGCATCCCTGGTCCCCTTTCGTATCGAGGTCTAGCATGGTTGTGCCCTGGAGGAACCTAATGAGCGATACTCTACCCCCGCACCTGACGCAGCACTGGCATCTCACCAAGCCTGCATCCAGCGGCAAGAAGGGCATGGTGGTTTCGCAGTCACGCGATGCGGCGCTGGCCGGAGTGGCCATTCTCGACGCCGGCGGCAATGCCATCGACGCCGCAATCGGCACCGCCCTCGCGCTGGCCATCCTCGAACCCTGGAACAGCGGCCTCGGCGGCATCGGCTTCGCCCTCGTGCATCGCGCCGGTCAGAGCCGCGCCGAAGTGGTTGATTTCGGCCCGCGCAGCCCGGCCAAGCTCGACCCCTCGCGTTTCAAACTGACCGGCGAGATCGACGCCGACCTGTTCGCCTGGCCCAAGGTCGAGGGCGACGCCAACGTGCATGGCCCGCTCTCCTGCGCCATTCCCGCGGCCACGGCCGGCTACGGCTTCATGCACGAGCGCTGGGGCGCGCTGCCGCTCGCCGAGGTGATCGCCCCGGCCCAGGCGCTGGCCAGGCGCGGCCTACCGCAGGATTGGTTCACCACCCTGAAAATCGCCAATTCGGCCACAATCCTGCGTCTCTATGCAGAGAGCGCCCGCATCTACCTGCCGAACGGCCTGCCACCGGTCGCGCCCTATCAGGGCACCCCAGGCTTCTTCCGGCTGGGCAATCTCGGCAGCACGCTTGATCGCCTGGCCGCCGCCGGGCTGCGCGACTTCTACGAGGGCGACGTCGCCGCCAGCATCGCCGGCGACGTGGCCTCGCTCGGTGGCGTCCTGGATCGCGACGATCTTCGCGGCTGCCACGCGCGCCTGACCCAGCCGCAGGAAGTCCCGTTCGCCGGCCGCACCCTGCAGCTCGCTGGCGGCCTGACCGCCTCGCCCACAATGGCGCGCGTGCTGGAGCAGATGGCGGCCGAGCCCTTCGGTGACCGCCCCGGGGCATCCTGGTTCGCCGCCCTCGCCCGGGCCATGAAGCGCGCCTATGCCGAGCGCCTCGCCGGCCTCGGCGACGCCGAACCGCTCGCCGCCGAAAGCTGCACGACCCATCTGACCGTCTGCGACGCCGAGGGCACGATGGTTGCCATGACCACGACCCTGCTCTCCAGCATGGGCAGCAAAGTCGTCCTCCCCGGCTCCGGCGTGCTGCTCAACAACGGCATCATGTGGTTCGACCCGCGACCCGGCCAGCCGAACTCGCTCGCGCCTGGCAAGCGCCCGCTGACCAACATGCTGCCCATCATCCTGCGCGACGGTGATCGCCCCGTGCTGGCCGGCGGCGCCTCCGGCGGCCGGCGCATCCTCGCCTCGGTCACCCAGATCCTGGCCTTCGTCGCCGGGTTCGGCATGGACCCGCAAACCGCTGCGCATCAGCCACGCATCGACGTCTCCAGCCCAGACCGCGTCACCGCCGACCAACGCCTGCCAGCCGACGTGCTCGCCGCCCTGCGGGCCGATGGCCCGGTGGATGAAGTCGAGCATGCCGTCCTGCCGGTCAATTTTGCCTGCCCGAACCTGATCCTGGATCAAGACGGAATGCGCACCGGCATGAGCGACGCCGCTTCCCCCTGGTCCGCCGCGGTGGCGCAAGCGTGAACTTGCGCCCGATCGGCCGGCTCGAGACGCCCTTCGCCACCATCCAGGACTGTCCCCGCAACGGCCGCCAGCTCGACCCGGCGCCCGAATGCCGCGCCGTCGTCGAGGTCAGCTTCCACCCCGGCCTGTCAAGCCTCGACGGCTTCAGCCACCTGATCCTGCTCTACTGGCTCGGCCCGCAAAGCGACGCGCTGACCATCAACCCGCCCTTCGACGGCTCGCCCCGCGGCGTCTTCGCCACCCGCGCCCCGCTCCGGCCGAACCCGATCGGCCTCTCCGTCGTCGCGTTCGACGGCTTCTCCGGCCCCGGCCAGCTTCGCATCCGCTATCTCGACTGCCGCGACGGCACGCCACTGCTGGACATCAAGCCCTACCTCCCCAGCACCGACGCCGAGCCCGGGGCTGAAATGGGCTGGCTCGCGCCACACCGAACGCGGCGCCCATGCTAGAGCGCGCCCTGCCCGAGGAACCGCTCTACCTCCCGTTCGAAACCGGTGCCTACCGGATGAGCATGGGCCTCGTCGCCCGCCATCCCGACGAGTTGATCAGCCTCGACCACCATTACCCGGACGAGATCGCCCAACGCCGCGCATTGCTTGACTGCCGGGGCAACGAGATGGTCGCCGCCGAACCCGGCGCCGAGCCCGCCTGCGCCGAGATGCTGGCCCGCCTCGCCGACGTGCTGCCCCGGCGCTACCCCGCCTGGTTCGAGCGCGCCGGGTCGACCCTGCACAATCGTCTCACCAGCGAAAGCTGGGACCTCCAGGGCGACCCTCTCAGCATCGCCGCACGTCTGGTCCAGGAAGACCTCTGCATCCTCCAGCTCCGCGACGGCGTCCCATTTTTGACCGCCGGCATCCTTTGTTTCAGCCCCGGATGGCGATTGCTCGAGAAACTCGGCCGCCCGTTGGCGGACGTGCACGGCCCGGTCCCGCTCTACGCCGACCGGCTCGCCCGGCCGGTGGACCGCTTCATGCGGCACGTCGCCCCCGGCAAGCTCGCCGAACGGCTCAACTGGGGCCTGTACGACAGCCCCGCCCTGTTCCGGCCGGGAAAACACTTCCGCACCGAGGCCAATCCCGCCATCACTCGCGAAAACGCCGGCAACACGCTATTCCTGCGCGTCGAGCGCCAGACCTTGAGCCAGCTCGAACACAGCGGCGCGGTCCTGTTCACCATCCGCACCCATGTCTACAAGCTGCACCGCGTCGCCGCCGTGCCGGACGCTGCATCACGCCTGGCCGAAGCCGTCCGCGGCATGCCGCACGAGATGCGCCTGTACAAGAGCTTCGCCCCGTTCGCCGACCCGCTGCTCGCCTATCTGGACGCTAAAGCAGCGGCTGGATGATCTCCGGCCCGCTCACCGTCACCTCCAGATCGGTCACGATCCCATCCGCGATCGAGTAGATCCAGCCATGGATCGCCAGCGCCTGCCCGCGCGCCCAGGCATCTTGCACAAACAAATCGGTCGCGACATTCCGCACCTGGCGCATGACATTCAGCTCGCATAACCGGTCGAGCCGCGCCGGCTCCGGCAGCGCCTCCAGCTCTGCCCGATGCGCCTCGCAAACCTCGCGGATCGGGTGCAGCCAATGATCCACCAAGCCCCGCCGCCGCCCATCCACCGCGGCCCGCACACCGCCGCACCCGTAATGGCCGACGACCAGGATGTGCTTGACCTGCAGCACCTCGACGGCGAATTGCAGCACCGAAAGATAATTGGCGTCCTGCGGCGGCGCGAGATTGGCCACGTTGCGGTGCACAAACATCTCGCCGGGGTCGAGGTCCACGATCTCATTGGCCGGCACCCGGCTGTCGGAACAGCCGATCCACAGATATTCCGGTGCCTGCTGCGCGACGAGCCGCTTGAAGAACCCCGCATCTGCCGCAATCTTGCGCGCCGCCCAGTTCCGGTTCTTCGCCTTCAGATGCTCGAGCATCGGCCTATGCGCCGGCCAGTTCGATCACGGCGTCTACTGCGTAAGCCCCCTCCGGCATCGCCAGCACCGGGTTGAGATCGATCCCCCGAAGCCGGGGCCCGGCTTGATGCGCAAATTGCGACAGACGCGACAACATTTCAGCGAGCGCGGCCATGTCCACCGGCTTGCGCCCCCGCGCGCCGAGCAGGATCGGCGCGGCGCGGATGCCGCGGATCATCCGCTCGGCCACGTCCGGCCCGAATGGGCACCGATGCAGCGCCACATCGTGCAGCACCTCGACGAAAATCCCGCCCACACCGAACATCGCCATCAGCCCAAAGACCGGATCGCGGTGGATGCCCAATATGCACTCCACCCCGCCCTGCAGCTGCTTGGCGACCAGCACGCCCTCCAGCCGCGCCGCTGGCGCCGCATGCCGGGCACGCTCCATCAGCGTCGCAAACCCAGACCGTGCCGCCTCCGGCCCGGCAACGCCGAGCAGCACGCCGCCAATCTCCGATTTATGGACGATGTCCGGCGAAAGTATCTTCATCACCACCGGATCGCCGAACCTTGCCGCCGCCCGCACGGCCTCCTCCGCGGTCCGGCAGGCGGTCTCGGGCGCCGAAACGATGCCCGCCTCGGCCAGGATGCGCTTCGCCTCGGCCTCGCTCGGCGCCGCCTCCGGCAGACGAGCCTCAGGCACTGGCGGGGGCGCCGTCGACCCGGCGGCCGCGAACGCGTCGCCAAACCGCCCCATGGCGTGAATCGCCACCACGGCCCGGGTCGGGTCCTCGAACACCACAAACCCGTCCGCCTCGTAATCCCGCACCTGCTCCGGCCGGGCGACCACGGAGAGGACATACAACCGATCAGGGTAGCGGGCTTTGGTAGCGTTGAGCTGCTCGCGCAGCCGCGGCGCGATGATCGCCGAACCGCCGACCTGCGTGAAGAACGCCAGGATCGAGCTATAGCCGCCGTCCTCGACCATGCTGTCGGTGAATGTCCCGACCAGGCTGATGTCGTTGAACGCCTGCGCCGTGCAATCGACCGGGTTGCGCGGCGCCGCAAACGGCAGCAGCGCCTTCAATCGCGCCTGCGCCGCCGCCGGCATCTCCGGCAGCTTGAGCCCCACCGACTCCGCCGCGTCCGAGATCAGCACCCCGGCGCCGCCGCTGATCGTGATCACGCCCAGCGTGTTGCCGGCCGGGTAGATCCGCCGCGTCGCGGTCAGCGCGATGTCCAGCATCTCCTCGGTCGTGCGCGCCCGGACCGCGCCGAACTCGGCCAGCACCGCGTCCGTGACGCGGTCGTCCCCGGCGATCGAGGCCGTGTGCGAACGCGCCGCATCGGCGCCGATCGCCGACGTGCCGACCTTCATGATCACCACCGGCTTCTTCGCCTGCCGCGCCGTCTCGAGCGCCGCGAGGAAGCCCTCCGGCTCGCGGATCCCCTCGGCATAGGCGGCGATCACATCCGTATCCGGATCCTCCGCCAGCCAGCCGATCACGTCGCCGATCGTCACATCGGCTTCGTTGCCGGTCGTGACGCAAATCGGCGTGCCGATGCCACGCCCGCGCGCCACGGCAAAGACATGCGTGCCATACGCCCCGCTCTGGCTGGCAATGCCGATCCGTCCGCCTTGTTGCGGCCAACCGCTCTCCAAGCTGGTGCTGAAAATCGGAAAAAACCCAACCCGCGCGTTGAACAGGCCGAGACAGTTCGGTCCGACCAGCCGCATGCCATGCCGCCGCGCCGCCGCTAGCAGCCGGTCCTGCGCCGCCGCGCCCTCCGCGTTCATTTCCGCGAACCCGGCGGTGAACACGATCGCCGACTTCACGCCCCGCGCCCCGAGTTCGTCTACCGCCGTGATGGCTAGCTCCGTCGGCACGGCGACGATCGCCGTCTCAGGTGCGCGCGGCAGCGCCGCGATTGTGGGATATGCCGCCAGGCCCTGGATCTCCGCCCGATTTGGATTGACCGGCAGGATCTCGCCCTGGAACCCCTGCTCGAGCATGTAGCGGATCGGCCGTCCACCGATGCGGGTCGGATCGGCGCTGGCGCCGATGATTGCGACGCTCGCCGGACGCAACACGCTGTCCAGCGTGGAAAAGCGCGGGTTCACAAGGCCGCCTGGGTGCCCAACAAAGCGGTGCATTGACTGGACAGCGTGCCGCCATTGCCATGCACCAGCGCAACATTGAGACCGCTCACCTGCCGCGCCCCCGCCTGCCCCCGCAACTGCGTCACCGCCTCGATGATCAGGAACAGTCCATACATGCCGGGATGCACGCAGGAGAGGCCGCCGCCATTGGTGTTGACCGCCAGCTTGCCGCCGGGGGCGATGGCGCCGCCCTGCACGAAGGCGCCGCCTTCGCCCTTGGCGCAAAACCCCAAATCTTCCAGGAACAGGATCGTATTGATCGTGAAAGCATCGTATAGCATGGCCAGCCCGACATCTTTATGCGTCAAGCCCGCCATGGCGTATGCGCGTGGGCCGCTTTCGGCGGCGGCGGTGATGGTCACGTCCGGCATGCACATGATCGCACGGTGCCAACCGGCAATGGCCGCCCCCAAGACATAGGCAGGGGGATGCGGCAAATCGCGCGCCCGGTCCGCCCGCACCAGCACGCAGGCGCCGCCGCCATCGGTCACCAGGCAGCAATCCAGCACCGTCAGCGGGTCGCTGACCATCCGGCTGGCCAGCACGTCGTCGACCGTCAGCGCCCCGTGCGCGAACGCCGCAGGGTTCAAGTTCGCCCACGCCCGCGCGGCCACCGCCACCTCCGCCAGCATCTCGCGCGTGGTGCCGAACTGGTGCATGTGGCGGCTTGCCGCCAGCGCATAGGACGTGATCGGCTGCCGCGGCTTATAGGGCGCCTCGTGCACCTGCGGCTCGCTCATCGAGACCAGCCGGCCACCGGCGCTGCGCTGATTCGAGCCGTAACAGATCAGCGCCGCATCGCATTGGCCGGCGGTGAGCGCCATGGTGGCGCTGAGCAAATGCGCCTCGAAGCTCGAGCCACCTATGTTGGTCCCATCCTGCACGCGCGGACGCAAACCGAGATACTCCGCCACCGAAAGGGTCGGGAACGCGTGCACGAGGGTCGCGGCGAACAGGCCATCGATATCGGCGAGCTGCAGACCGGCATCCGCGATCGCCGCCAGCGCCGATTCCGCCATCAGCTCCATGGCCGTGCGCCCCGGCGCCTCGCCGCAACCCGCGCTGCCAATCCCGACGATGGCCGCCTGCCCGCGGAGGCTCAACTCGCCGTCTCCGGATCGAACACGACCAGCGGCACGCCGGCTTCCTGGACAATCCGGGCGCGGACGCGGGTGCCGATCGGCACCGTCTCGACACCCTCGACGCGGCTCATCATGCGCGGCCCCTCGTCCAGATCGACCAGCGCGAGATTATAGGCTCCCTCCCGGGCCCGGTTGACGGTGATCGCGTAAATCATGCCGCCGCCGCATGCCGGGACCCATTCGAGGTCCGTCTCCCCGGTGCCGGGCACCGCGATGCGCGGATAGAACACATAACGCCCGCTGCTGCGGCTGCGCTGGATCATGAAGCGTCCCGCTTCAAGGTGCGCGCGATACTCGGCTTCTGGGCCTATCATGCCCAGAGTTTGCGGCAGGCCGAGCCGAGCGGCAAGAACGGCTCGCCCGGCCCGCTGAAAACTCCGATTAGCGCTGGGTCTCCGGTGAGACCACCATGCAGCTGGCATGCGCGTGGCTGAGCCGCTCGCAGGCTTCGGCGGCAGCGCCGCGCGACAAGCCGGTCAGCCGGGCCCGGTAAAGCGTGCCGCCTTGCTGGCGAACACCGGCCACCAGCGGCCGGGCGCCGCCAAGCTCCTGCCGCGCCTGCTCACGCGCGGCATTGGTCGCAGCCGACGCGACGTTCGGGCTGCCGAACGCGCCGACCTGAACGGCCCACGATCCGGAACCGGATTCTGTGCCGTAAGAGGCCCGGCGGAGCGGCGTCGCGTTCGCCTGGCCAATGAAGCCGAACCCGTGCTGACGCGGCCCGAGCGGAATGAGTTCAGACGCCGCCAATTGCTGCTGCGAGCGCATGCGGGGCGGCCGTGGCGGCTCGGGGAACTCGGCCACTTCGATCGGCCGCGAAGAGGGCGGGCTGAAATATTGGCGGCCTTCGTAACGCTGAGAAAAGCGCGTCCCCCGCGGCTCGGGCGGCTCCGGCAAACGCGCCAACTCGACCGGACGTGACGCCGAGCGGGCGAACGTGCGGCGCGGCTCCTCGCGCGCCATCCGAACCGGAGTCGGCAATACCGGTTCCGGCGCCACATACGGCGCTGGCTCCGGCGCGGCATAGGCAGCGGCCGGGTTCAGATGGATGAACGGACCAGAGGGCTGGGCTTCGGCGACCTGGATCGGCCGCGACTCGGGCGGGTTGAGATGGATGTAGCGCGGCGGCTCGCTTTGCGCGACCTGCACCGCGGCCGGCGGGTTCAAGTGGATGAAGCCACGCGGCGCCTCCGCCACCTGGATCGGCTCCTGCGCGCCGTATTGCAGGTAACGCGGGCCACCCGAGATATCGAGCGGGATCGAGTTCATTGCATACTGCTCGCCCGGCGACGGCGTCCTCGGCTCGACTCCGGCGATTCGCGGCCCGATAGCGGCGACGTAGCGCCGCGTCTCCTCTGGCAGTGTGCGATTGCGCGTCAGGTAATCGTCGAGCCGCCCCGGTCCGGCATTGTAGGCAGCCAAGAACCCCGGAGCGCCATAAATATCGTACATCTCGCGAATATAGGCCGTGCCGGCGAGGATATTGTTGTGCGGATCGTACGGATCGTCGCCAAGCTCGGCGTAACGCGACCGCAGATCGTCATACGTTGCCGGCATCACCTGCATCAGGCCCATCGCGCCGGCGCCGGAGGTAATGGGCTCGCCGCTTCGCCCATAGGTATGCCCCCCGGACTCCTGGCGCATCACCTCGCGGATCCAACGATCCGGCACGTCGTATTTGCCCGAAGCTTCCCTGATATACGGACCCCACGGATCGCTCCTCGGCCCAGGCGGCGTATAATCGGCGCCGGCACGCGACAGGTAGCGGGTGGATTCTTGCTGAGAGGTGATTTGAGTTTTGCTGGCGCAAGAAGAAAGAAAAGCTGCCGCGGTCAACATGCAGACGAAATGGGCCGTCGAATTGGAACGCAAGCACTTCCTCCGTCTTGGTAACGCCAGCAGGCGACGGCCTAATGTTACGGCGGCTTGGCAGCCGTCGCTCAGGTGTTCGGGGAGAAACCTTGTCCAACGCCCTAACCGAACACGGCTTTGCCCGCAAACCTTTTCTGTCCCCGACTGCGTAATCTCTTTCCCGAGTGTAGCGCCGCGGCGACATTCTTCATCAGTATCGGCGGCGAAGTTGTGTCCTTGCGGTGGATCGGATACCCGCACGCCATGAGCGCCTTCCAAAGCACGACCAGCGCGGACCACCTGGTGCTGCAGCCTGAGTTGACGAACGCCGCACGATCCCGCCGCGCCTTGGCCGATCTGCGTGAGGCCGCCGGACTCTGGCGACTCGCGCTCACTCTCGGATGGTTCGATATTCGCCTCCGTTACCGCGGCTCGGTCCTGGGGCCGTTCTGGCTCACCCTCTCGACCGCCGTCATGGTCGCCGCGCTCGGATTCCTCTACTCCCGATTGTTTAAGATGGAGTTACACGACTACCTCCCGTTCCTCGCCCTCTCCATCGTCCTGTGGAACTTCCTCTCCGTGCTCGTCGGCGACGCCTGCATCTGCTTCACCCAAGCCGAAGCGATGATCCGATCGGCGCGGATGCCGCACACGCTTCACGCGGTGCGAGTCGTTGTCCGCAATCTGCTGACCCTGGCGCACAACGTCGTCGTCATCCTGGCCATCTACGCCATCTACAATGTCTGGCCCGGCTGGGACTCGCTTGCCGCGCTGCCGGGCGTGCTGATCTGGGTGGTCGACGGACTGGCGATATGCCTCTTGCTGGGCCCGCTCTGCGCCCGCTTCCGTGACATCCCGCCCATCATCGCCAGCGTGATGCAGATCGCCTTCTTCATCAGCCCGATCATCTGGAACCCCAGCCTGCTGCATGGGGAGGCCCAGCAACTCCTCTGGATCAACCCGTTCTTCACTTTGCTGGAGATCGTCCGCGCGCCGTTGCTCGGCTACCTGCCGCCAGAGCGGGTCTGGCTCTCCGCAATCGGTTACAGCTTTTTGCTGTGGGTCGTGGCGTGGGCGCTCTTTGCCCGTGTCCGCGGCCGCGTGGCTTTCTGGGTCTAGGCGCCATGGCCCGCATCGTGGCCCAGGATCTGCAGGTCGATTTCCCGATCTACCACGGCAATAGCCGCAGCCTGAAACGCACCGTGTTCGCCGCCGCCAGCGGCCGGCTCGCCCAGGACTCGCGGCATCGGATCGTGGTCCATGCGCTGCGCGACGTCTCGCTCACGCTCCGCAGCGGCGACCGGCTCGGCCTCATCGGCGCGAATGGCGCCGGCAAGACCACGTTGTTGCGCACCCTGGCCGGCATCTACGAGCCGGTGCTCGGCCGGGTCGAGGTCGACGGCCGGATTAGCGCCCTGCTCGACCCCAATCTCGGCATGAACCCGGAACTGACCGGGCGCGAAAACATCGCGCTGCGCGGCTTGTACAACGGCCTGTCCCGCCCGGCCATCCTCCGGCTGGAGGAGGACGTGCAGGATTTCGCCGAACTCGGCGAGTTTCTCGACTTGCCGTTGCGATTCTATAGCGCAGGCATGATCGTCCGCCTCGGCTTCGCCTTGGCGACGGCGATCAAGCCGGAAGTGCTGCTGATGGATGAGTGGTTCCTCGCCGGCGACGCCGCCTTCATGGACAAAGCGACCGCGCGGCTCGAGGCCATGGTGCGGCAGGCCGAAATCTTGGTACTTTCTTCACACGCGGCGCCTATCATTCTGGGCTGGAGCACACGGGTGATCCGCATGCATCAGGGCCGGGTCGTCGATGACGGGTCTCCGCAAGAGGTCATGAACCGCTATCTTGGCGTCGCAACGGAGTCGGCAGCGCCGGTATGACCGACATGGTCGCAATGCGGGACGGCATCCGTCTCGCGACCGACGTGCACTTGCCGCCGGGCGCCGGCCCGTTCCCTGTTGTCCTCGAGCGCACGCCGTACGGCCGCGCCGAGACCAGCCGCAGCGAACTCACCGCTTCCGACCCAGTCCCCGCCTCCCGGGCCGAAGTCGCCGCCACCTTTACCGCGCGCGGCTACGCGGTCGTCTACCAGGATTGCCGCGGCCGCTACGGGTCTGAGGGCGTCTTCGTCAAATACCTCTCGGACGGCCACGACGGCGTTGACACCTGCGCCTGGCTGCGCGCCCAGCCCTGGTGCGACGGCCGGATCTGCACCATGGGCCTCTCCTACTCCGCCCACACCCAGGCCGCGCTCGGCTGCCTCGACCCGCCCGGCCTGGCTGCGCAGATCATGGACTGCGGCGGGTTCAGCAACGCCTGGGAGGGCGGGATCCGCCAATTCGGCGCCTTCGAGCTGAAACAGGCGACCTGGGCGCTCAAGCAGGCCCTGCTTTCGCCCGAGGCGATGGCCGACAAGGTGCTGTACGCCGCACTCGCCGCCGAGGACATCAAGGACTGGTTCACCCGCATGCCGTGGCGCCCCGGCCATTCGCCGCTGCGCCATCATCCCGCCTACGAAACCTACTTGCTGGAGCAATGGTCCCAAGGCCCGTTCAGCCCCTTCTGGCAGCAACTCGGCATCTACGCCGCCGGCTACTACGAAACCTATAGCCGCGCCGCCTGCGTCCACCTCTCTTCCTGGTACGATCCCTACGCCTACACCGCCACCCAAAACTATCTCGGCCTCAAGCGCGCCGGACGCGGTCCGCAGCGCCTTATCCTCGGCCCCTGGACACACGGCGACCGCAGCCGGACCTGGTGCGGCGACATCGAGTTCGGCCCCGATTCGACCCTCGATAGCTGGGCCGGCGACTGGCGCGCCTATCGCGCCGAGTTCTTCGATTCGGTCCTACACGGCACCCAAAATTCTGCGCCGGCCGTGCGCCTCTTCGTCATGGGCGGCGGCAGCGGCAGGCGCACCCGGGATGGCAGGCTCGATCACGGCGGCCATTGGCTCGAGACCGCCGACTGGCCCCCGCCCGCCGCAACCTTGCTTCCCTATCACCTGCATGCCGACGGCAACCTCGACCCGGCGCCACCCCCTCCCGGGCCCGCCGCGCTCGCCTTCCAGTTCGACCCGGCGCACCCCGTCCCCACCATCGGCGGCAATTTCAGCAGCCTCGACCCCGTCGCCTTCGCCGGCCCGCAAAACCAGGTCGAGTCGCCCGAATTCTACGGCTGCGCGCCGCCCTACCTGCCGCTCGCCTCCCGCCCAGACGTGCTGGTCTTCCAGACCCCGCCGCTCACCGCGCCGCTCGCCATCGCCGGCCCGATCGAGGCCGAGTTCTTCGTTGCCACCGACGCACCCGACACCGACTTCACCGCCAAGCTGATCGACGTCTACCCGCCGAACGAGGATTACCCCGGCGGCTACGCCATGTTGCTCACCGACAGCATCATCCGCCTTCGCTACGCCGAAGACCCGGCGCAGACGCGTCTGCGCGCCGCTGGCGAAGTGGTCTGCATCCGCATCCGCCTCTCACCCGTGGCGAATCTGTTCCAGCCGGGTCACCGCATCCGGCTCGACGTCTCCTCCTCGAATTTTCCGAAATTCGACGTGAACCCGAACACCGGCGAGCCCGAAGGCCAAAGCCGGCGCCGCCGGGTCGCCATCAACCAAGTCTTCACCAATGCGCGCCACCCCAGCCGGCTGGTCCTGCCCATTCTCCCGTGATCCGCGTTGCGACGGCGTCAGCCCCGCCTGAATGCAGCCTGGCAAGCGATAACTGCATCCCTTTATAGGGCGGATTCCTCAAGATTATGTTATCTATGGAGTGGATCCTCGCGGGGCGGCCGTTCGCGACCGTAAAGCTACGAACCGGGTAAAGTGATGGCAGGGCACGCCCAACGTTCCGTCGTATTCGACACTGAGACCACCGGCCTCGATCCCATGTCCGGGGACCGGGTTATCGAGGTCGCCTGCCTCGAACTCGTGCGCGAGTTGCCAACCGGCCTCAGCTTCCACGCCCTGATCGACCCGGAGCGCGACGTCCCCGAGGACGCCACGCGGGTGCATGGGATGACCCGAGCCGATCTGGCCGGCAAGCCGCGCTTTGCCGAGATCGCCCGCTCGCTCCTGGATTTCCTGGCCGAATCGCCGCTCATCGCCCACAACGCGCCGTTCGATTTCGGCTTCCTCAATGCCGAGCTCGCCCGCCTCGATCTCCCCGCGCTCGACCATGCCCGGATGATCGACACGCTGACCCTCGCCAAAACCCGCTATCCGGGCCTGCCCAACAGCCTCGACGCACTCTGCCGCCGTTTCGGCATCGATCTATCGGAACGCACCAGCCACAACGCCCTGCTGGACTGCCGCTTGCTCTCGGACGTCTACGTTGAGCTGACGGGCGGCCGGCAGCCGACGCTCCTGCCGGAGAGCGGCGATCTCTCGGCCGTCCCGACCATCATTTATCAGAGCCATGGCACCCGCATGCCGATCATGGTCGAGGTCAGCCAGGAAGTCATGGCCCGGCACGTCGCTTTTCTCGCCCGGATTCGGGATCCGATATGGCTGAGCTAAACTTGATCCGACAGGCGCGCCGCATCCCCACGCGCGTGCAGGCAGCCGTGCTCATCGCCGCGGTCGCGCTCGTTCTCACCGCCGCGGTGATCGCGTCGCAAATGGCCTCGTCGTCAATGGCCCAGCTCGCGGCGGCGGCGGCCAAGGCGCGCGAGCAGTCGGAGGCCGCCAGCGAGGTCATCAACGAGCTGCAACAGGCCGAAAGCGGTCAGCGCGGCTACTTGATCACCCGGCGGCCGAGCTACCTCGAACGGTACGAGCGCGGCACGCAACTCATCGGCCCAGACCTCGAGCTGCTCAATCACCTTGCCCAGGGCACGCCTTGGCTCCAGGACGACGCCGCCAAGCTGACCGAAGCGGTGCGGATCAGGCTGGCCGAACTGGCGGACGCCGTCCGCCTATTCCAGATGCAAGGCGTCGCGCCCAGCCTGTCCACCATATTGAGCGATGCCGGCCGCACCGAGATGGATGCAGCCCGCACCACCGCCGCCCATATCAGCCGACGGGCCGACGCGGACCGCGACACCCGGACCCACAAGCTTCAGGCCCGGCAGCGCACGATCAACATGATCATGCTCGCCGCGCTATGCGTCGGCTTCCTCCTGCTCGTCGCTGCGGCGTTGCGGCTGGTCTGGAGCCGCGCCGCCCTGCTGCAGGCCCGCGATGCCGAGCGCCTCGAGGCTGCCCGCTTGCACGCCGCGGTCGAGCACATCCGCGACGGCCTGGCCGTGTTCGACGCCAAGGACCAGCTCACGCTGCAGAACAGCCGTTTCGCCAGCACACTGGGCTTGCCGGAAAGCCAATTCGCTCCGGGCACGACGCTGGCCGCAATCGCGGCCGAAGCCGCGATGGACCCGCCGGTGCTGTCCGGGCCGGGGCCCGGAGCGCGCCCCGTGATGACCGAAACGCGGCAAGGCAGCCGCATTCTCGAGGTCTGGCGCAGCGCCATGCCCGATGACGGCCAGATTGTCGCCGTCGCCGATATCTCCCGCCGCGTGCAAGCCGAGGCGATCGCCCGGCAGGCGCAGAAGATGGAGATGATCGGCCAGATGACGGGCGGGATCGCGCACGATTTCAACAATCTGCTGCAGGTGATCTCCGCCAATCTCGAGATGGTCGCCGGCAGCCTGGCCGGCACGAATGTCGAGCCGGTGGTCATGGATCGGCTCGAATCCGCGAGCCTGGGCGCCGCGCGGGGCGCACAGTTGACCCGGCACTTGCTGGCCTTCGCCAGGCGCCAGCCGCTCGCGCCGGAAGCGCTCGACCCCGCCCGGCTGCTCATGTCCATGGAAGACATGCTCCGCCGGACGCTCGGCGAGGCCATCGAGCTCAAGCTCATCGTGGCGAGCGGGCTCTGGGCCATGCGCGCCGACCCGGCGCAGCTCGAGAGCGCGCTGCTCAACCTCGCGCTCAACGCCCGCGACGCCATGCTCCGCAGCGACGGCGTGCCGGCCGGCCGCATCACGATCGAGGTCGGCAACGACGCGCTCGACGAGACTTTCGCCGGCACACACGAAGAGGTCGAACCGGGCGAATATCTGATGTTCGCGGTCAGCGATAACGGCTGCGGCATGTCGCCCGACCAGCTCGCACGTGCCTTGGAGCCGTTTTACACCACCAAGCCGGATGGCAAGGGCACTGGGCTCGGATTGCCCATGGTGTTTGGCTTCGCCAAGCAGTCCGGCGGCCATTTCCAGCTCTACAGCGAGCTCGGATGCGGCACGACCGCGCGCCTCTACATCCCGCGCACCACCGCCGCGATCGAGGCGCCTCCGCCGCGCCAGCCGGTGGTTCGCGCCGCGCAAGGCGAACTCGTGCTGCTGGTCGAGGACGATGTCTCCGTCCGCCGGGTCGCCGCGGACGCCTTGCACATGCTCGGCTACACCGTCCACGAAGCCGGCAACGGCGACGAGGCGCTGGCGCTGCTGGAGGCGGGCATCCGGCCGGCGGTGCTGTTCACCGACGTCGTCATGCCTGGCGCGACCACGTCACGCGAGCTCGCGATCCGGGCACAGGCTATGGTGCCCGGCCTCGCGGTGCTGTTCACCTCCGGCTACACCGCGGAATCGGTCGTGCATAATGGCGCGCTGCAGCCGGGGATCAGCCTGATCAGCAAACCCTGGCGCACCGAGGATCTCGGCCGTGCGCTGCGGGCCGCGGTGGATGCGGTGCGCCCGCCAGCCGCAGCCATCAAATCCGGGGTGGTTCTGCTGGTGGAGGATGAGGCGCTGGTCCGGATGACTACGGCCGACGCGCTGAGCGATTTGGGCTTTCAAGTGCTCGAAGCCGCGACCGGCGCCAGCGCGCTCGACCGGTTGCAGTCGCCGCCCGACCTGATGCTGACCGATCTCGGCTTGCCGGACATGGACGGCATGGAGCTGATCGCGCGGGCCCGGACCGTCGTGCCCGGCCTGCCCGTGGTCGTCGCGACCGGCCGCGCCGAGCCGCCCGACGCCGACGTGGTCTTCCTGACCAAACCCTATAACGGGCGGGATCTGCGCGAAGCCATCGAGAAAGCGATCCACGCCAAGGTCCTCGCCGGGCCGTAACCGCCGCCGCGCCCTATTCCCGCCCGATCCGCTCGACCCCGCCCATATACGGCCGAAGCACCTCAGGGATCAGGATGCAGGCATTGCCCTGCTGATAGGTTTCCATGACGGCGATCAGCGCGCGGC
This sequence comes from Acetobacteraceae bacterium, assembly GCA_965276815.1. Classification (GTDB taxonomy): domain Bacteria; phylum Pseudomonadota; class Alphaproteobacteria; order Acetobacterales; family Acetobacteraceae; genus JAVVHH01. Next base: position 816,729 of record CBDIBE010000011.1, read on the forward strand.
CGAGCGCCACGCCGGATCCGTTCAGCGTGTGCAAAAATCCCGAACTCTTCCCGTCCGCGCCCCGCATGCGCGCGTTCATGCGCCGTGCCTGGAAATCCCGCGTATTCGAGCACGAGCTGATCTCCCGCCACGCCTGCTGACCCGGTAGCCAGACCTCCAGATCGTAGGTTTTCGCCGCGCCAAACCCGGTATCGCCCGCACAAAGCAGCACCCGCCGGTACGTCAGCCCGAGGCCGCCCAGCACCGCCTCGGCGCAAATCGTCATGCGCTCGTGCTCGGCGGCGCTTTGTTCCGGATGGGTGATGCTGACCAGCTCCACCTTGCGGAACTGATGCTGGCGCAGCATGCCGCGCGTGTCCCGCCCGGCTGCGCCGGCTTCACTGCGAAAACACTCGCTGAGCGCGGTGACCCGGATCGGCAGCTCGGCCTCCGGCACGATCTGGTCCATCACCAGGCTGGTGAGCGGCACCTCGGCGGTCGGAATCAGCCAGCGCCCATCTGTCGTATGGAACAGGTCGGCGGCAAATTTGGGCAGCTTGTCCGTGCCATAAGCCGCGGCGTCGTTGACCAGCAGCGGCACCTGCGTCTCGGTGTAGCCATGGTGCTGCGTGTGCAGGTCGAGCATGTAGGCGCCGAGCGCCCGCTCGAGCCGCGCCAGCGTGCCGCGCAGGATGGTGAAGCGCGACCCGGACATGCGGGCGGCGGCCTCGAAATCCATCATGCCCAGCCTCTCGCCGAGCTGGAAATGCTCCTGCGGCTCGAACTCCGGCGCCCTGGGCTCGCCGACCTGCTTCAACACGACGTTGCCGCTCTCGTCCGCCCCCGGCGGCACGGCCGGGTCGAGCCGGTTGGGCAGGACCTCGAGCTCCTGCTTGATCGCCAATTCCAGTGATTGCGCCCGCGCTTCGAGCGCAGCCATTTGGTCCCGTAGCGCCGCGGCCTCCGCCTCGAGCGCCGAAGTGTCGCCACCGCCGCGCCGCTCCTGCCCGACCTGCTTGGCCAGCGCGTTGCGCCGTGCCTGGGCCTCCTGCAGCGTGGTCAGCGCGGCCCGCCGCTCCGTATCGAGCGACAGGATCGCCTGCGAACGGCCAAGCAGACCCCGTCGGGCGAGATCCGCGTCGAACCCGGCCGGGTCCGCCCGGATCGCGCGGATGTCGTGCACCTACACGTCCAACGGTTTCGGCTCGACCATCTTCGCTGAGATGATCGACACCTCGTACAGCGCGATCAGCGGCAGGGCGAGGCCGGTCTGGGTGATGACGTCCGGCGGCGTCAGGACCGCGGCGATGATGAAGGTGCCCACGTACGCGTAGCGCCGGTATTTCCTCAGCCCCTTCGAGGTGACGATCCCGACCTTCGCCAGCAAAGTCAGCAAGACCGGCAACTGGAACGCGATGCCAAAGGCGAAGATCAGCTTCATGACCAGGTCGAGGTATTCGCTCACCTTCGCCTCGAGCTGGATCGGCAGCCCGCCCGCGCCGTTGGTCGATTCGAAGCTGAGGAAGAAACGCCAGGCCGCCGGGAAGATGAAGTAGTAGGCAAGCGCCGCGCCCAGCAGGAACAGGACCGGCGTCGCGACCAGGAAGGGGACGATCGCCCGCTTCTCGCTCCGATACAGGCCGGGCGCGACGAACAAATAGATCTGGCCGGCCACGATCGGGAAGGAGATGAACGCGCCGCCGAACAGCCCGACCTTCAAATAGGTGAAGAAAGCCTCGTACAGCGCCGTGTAGATCAGCCGGCGGTTCGCGCCGCGTCCCTCCAATATATGCGCCAGCGGCTCGACCAAGAACGAGTAGATGTCGCGGCTGAAATAGTAGCAAACGCCGAAGCAGATCAGGAATGCGGCCATGGACCACATCAGCCGCCGCCGCAGCTCGATAAGGTGATCGAGCAGGGGCATCGGCTTGTCGTTGATCGGGTCGTCTTCGGCGTCGGCCAAGGTCTTTACCGCCACGTCTCGTTCCTGATCCTCTAAAACGATAGGATCAGGCGTGTTCAGTTTGCGCCGTCGCAGCCGCGGGCGGCACGAAGGCGGGAGGGGCAGGCGGGACGGGCGCCGGTGTGGGCGCGGCCCCATGCGCAAACGGCGGCGGCACGAAAGCGGGCGCTGCCGGCGCGTCCGTGACGATGTGGTCGGCGACCGTCACTTCCGGCAGCGGCGAGGGTGGAATGCTGTCATGCACCGGCACCACGGGCGGCGGCGGCTTGAAGTCCATGGGATTGTCCCGAAGCGTGCTGCGGATCGTGCCGTCCCCATCCACTGCCTTCAGGATCTGGCCCTTGATATCCATTCGCCTGATATCGTTGAACTGGTCCCGCACGTCCTGCAGGTTCGCCTCGCGGACCATCTCGTCCACATGGGTCTGAAACTCACCGGCCATGCGGCGCGCCTTCTTGATGGTCGTTGCCACCGCCTTGATCGCAACCGGCAAATCCTTCGGCCCGATGAGGACTAGCGCCACCACCCCGATCAGAGCAAATTCGGACCAAGCAAAGTCGAACATGCGGCTCTCCTAGCACGGGTTTCCTGCGCTAGGAAATTAGTGCGCCGAACCGCGACTAACCACCTGGCTCCGTCAAAAGGTCTTCACGGCGCGGCAGGTCGCGCAGGCTGACCAGGCCGAACTGCGCCAGGAAAGCCTGGGTTGTCCCCCACAGCGTCGGCCGGCCCGGGACGTCCTTGCGGCCCCTGGGCTCGATCAGCCCTGCTTCCAGCAGCGCGTCCATCACGCCCTGGCCCAGGCTCGCGCCGCGCACCGTCTCGATCTCGGCCCGCGTGACCGGCTGATGATACGCAATGACCGCCAGCGTCTCCATCGCCGCCCGCGGCAGGCGCCGCGGCTGCTGCACGACCCGGGTCAGCGCCGGCGCCAGGTCCGGGGCAGTACGAAATTGCCAGCCGCCGGCGACCTCCACCAGCTCGACGCCGCGCCCGGCATAGCGCTCCTGCAACGCGTGCAGCACCGGCTCGACGTCAACCGTCTCCGGCAGCAGCCGGGCCAGCGCGGCGGCGCCCACCGGCTCGGCACTCGCAAATATCATCGCCTCGGCCAGCCGAACCGCCTCGTCGAACATCGTGATCATAATGCCGCCCGCAACAGGATCGGCCCAAACTGCGCGTCTTGCCGCACTTCCACCCGTCCGGCCCGCGCCATCTCAAGCCCGGCCAGCAAAGTGCTCGCCACCGCCGCCCGGCGCTGCACCGCGTCGAGCGGCATCGAGGGCAGGAATTGCTCGAGCGCCGTCCACTGCACTGAGCGTCCCAGCATGCGTCCCAGCAGCGCCAGCGCCTCCTGCACCGTCCACAGCGGGCCCCGTCGCGGCTGATACGGCGAGCGCGCCACGGCCCGGCGCCGCGCCGCCATATAGGCCCGCAGCAATCCCGACACATCGGCCGCAAGCCGCGACGCGTCCACCGCAACCAGTGACTCCGGCGCCCCGCGCGCGAACACTTCGTGATTAAGTTGCGGCCGCCCGCGCAGCCAGCGCGCCAGCTCCTGCACCGCATGCAGCGCCTGCAACCGCTCCGCCAGCACCTCGGCCGCTTCCTCGCCCTCCTCGGCGTCCTCGCTGCCCGGCGGCAGCAGCAAGCGCGACTTCAGCCAGGTCAGCCAGGCCGCCATCACCAGCCAATCCGCCGCCAGATCCAGCCGCACCGCTTCGACAATCGCCAGATATTGCTCCACCAGGGACAAGATCGAGATCCGGGCCAAGTCCACCTTCTGCCCGCGCGCCAACTCAAGCAGCAGGTCCATCGGCCCCTCGAACCCGTCGAGCCGCACGATCAGGACCTCTTCCGGCAGGACCTCTTCCGGCAGGACCTCTTCCGGCAGGACCTCTTCCGGCAGGACCTCATCCGGCAGGACCTCATCCGGCTCCATGCCACCCCGCGAGCCCATAAACGAGATTCGTCGCCCAAGGGACGACCGTGTTCAGCGCCCGGCCGACCGGGTCGAACCGAATGCCCTGTCCCGCGAGCAGGCGCGGCAGGATGAACACGACCAGCAGCACCAGGACCAACCCGGCCCGCTCCAGCCGGGCCCACATCGAGGCGAGCGGCTCGGGCAGGATGCCGACCGCGATCCGCCCGCCATCGAGCGGCGGCAATGGCAGCAGGTTGAACAGGCCGAGCACCAAATTCGCCAGCACAAAGAGTTCGAGCATCTGGTCGACGATCTCGCCCGGCGCATCGGGCAGCAACCCCGTGCCGTGCCGCGCAAGCGCCCCGAGCCAGGCCAGGAAGAAGTTCATCGCCGGACCGGCGGCGGCGACGATCGCCATCCCGCGCCGCGGATTGCTGAATTTCCAAGCCGAAACCGGCACCGGCTTGGCCCAGCCGAACATGAACACGACCCGGCCGATCGTCAGCAACTGCCCGAGCAGCAAGGCCCCCGGCAACAGGAGCGTGCCGACCGGGTCCACGTGCCGCAGCGGGTTGAGCGAGAGCCGCCCCATCTGCCGCGCCGTATCATCGCCTAGCGCCAGCGCCGCGTAACCATGCGCCGCCTCGTGCAGCGTGATGGCGACAATCGTCGGCACCACCGCGATCAGCAGGACCAGAAGGATCTGGGTCACGCGAGCAGACGATCGCGTTCCGTCGCCAGCGCACCTGCGTCGAGCGGGACCCGGCGCCGCGCCACCAGCGTATGCCCCGCCATGATGCGCTCCAGCCCCGCCGGCGAGACGTCCGGCACGGCGCGCAGCAACTCCGCCGTCTCGGACAGCACGCCCGTGCAATGCAGCGCGAGGTCGCAGCCAGCGGCAATCGCCGCCTGCGCCAACACGCCGGGCGCACCGGACAAGGCACGCATCGCAAGATCGTCCGACACCAGAACCCCCCGAAACCCGATCCGACCCCGGATCACCTGCCCGATCACGGCGGGAGACAGCGTCCCAGGCCGCTCGGGGTCGATACCACGATATAGCAGGTGCGCCGTCATCATCCACGGCAGGCCGGCGCAAGCGGCGAACGGGACGATATCGTCCGCCAGATCCTGATCCGCCTGCACGCCCGGCAGCGCCGCATGACTGTCCACGAGCGCCCTGCCGTGACCCGGCGCGTGCTTGGCCACCGGCAACACCCCGGCCGCCAGCAGCCCATCCGCGAGTGCCGCGCCCAGCACGGCCACCGCCGCCGGGTCGGCGCTGAAGGCGCGGTCCCCGATCACGTCGCTCGCTCCGTGAACCTGCAGGTCCAGCACCGGCGCGCAAGCGAGCGTAATTCCGGACGCCGCACAATCGCACCCGATCAAGGCCCCGGTGAGAAACGCCGCCCGCCGCCCGGCCTCCTGATCGGCATCGAAAAGCCGCCCGATAGCCGCCGCCGGCGGATTCGCTCGCCAATATGGCGGCCGCAACCGCGCGACGCGGCCACCTTCCTGATCCACGGCAACCACCGCGCCGGGCGCGAGCAGCGCCGCAATGCCGCTGGTCAGCGCCTGAACCTGCGGCGGCTCGACGATATTGCGGCCGAACAGGATGACCCCGGCCGGCCGCATCGCCCGCAACAGCTCGGCCTCTTCCGCAAGCAGCGCCGGCCCGGCCAGGCCGACGATCGCAGCCTTCAGCCTAGAAACTCGCGATCGAGCAAGCCGCTCCCTTGGCGCGCACCTTCTGGCAGAACCCGGTCGCATCAGCCACGTCGGCGAACCCTCCGGTGCGGACGCGCCAGATCGCCTGCCCGTCTTTCTCCGCCTTCTGCATCACCAGGTGCCGATCGCCGAGCAACTCCGGCAGCCGCTTGACCAGGCGCTGCCACTCCGTTTGCGCCGCCTGCTCGTTCTCGAGCGCGGCGAGCTGCACCATCGTGCCGCCGTCCGCAACCCGGGCGGCCGCCGCCGGGGCCGGAGCCGGCCGCGCCACGGGCGCCGCCACAGCCGCCTGGACGGGCGGAGCTGCCACGACCGGAGCCGGAGCTGCGACCGGAGCCGGGGCGGGCGCCACAGCCGGTGCAGCGGCTGGCGGTGTCGCCGGCTGCATCTGCGCGCGGAGCGCCTGCGGGGCCGGCACTTCCGGCGCCGGCGCCATCGCGTCGGCTCCGCTCGCGCCAGTGCCGCCCATCACGTCCTCGTTCGCACCGATCACCTGCATCCCCCCGGGATTGTCGGGCTTGACCCGGACCGGATTTTTATCCGCCTCGATCACCGGTACCGTCGCCGGCCCATGCGGCATCATCGTCCAGATGCCCGTCGCTCCCAGCAGCAGCGCGCCAAGCCCGCCCGCCACCATCAGCAGGCTCCGCGTGCCCCGGTCCATCCCGGCCCGGCGCGCGCGATATGAGTGCGTAAACGAGCTCCGCGGGGGCATCGGGCCCGGTTGCGGTATGCTGATATCGTCGGACACGGTCAGCGCATCTCCTCTGCCGGCGTTACCCCGAGCACGGCGAGCCCGGAGCGGATCACGATCGCCGTGGCGGCCACCAGCGCGAGCCGGGCCGTGGTCTCCACCGGGCGATCCGCTTGCAGGAAACGAAGAGTCGAGTCGTCCCGCCCGCGGTTCCACAGCATATGAAAATCGCCCGCCAAGTCATAGAGGTAAAACGCGATTCGGTGCGGCTCCTGCGCCAGCGCCGCCCCCTCCACCGTCCGCGGCCATGACGCGATCCGCCGGATCACCGCCAGCTCCGCATCCGCCCCGAGACTATCGAGCGGCAACTGCGCCAGCGCCGCATGCGACACGTCATAGCTCTCCGCCGCCGCCCGCAGCACCGAGCGGCAGCGCGCATGCGCGTACTGTACATAGAAGACCGGGTTCTCCCGCGTCTGCGCCACCACGGCATCCAGGTCGAATTCCATCTGCGCGTCCGACTTGCGCGTCAGCATGGTGAACCGCACCGCGTCGCGCCCCACCCACTCCAGCAGGTCCGCCAGCGTCACATAGGTCCCCGCCCGCTTGGACATCCGCACTGGCTGGCCGCCGCGCAGCACGTGCACGATCTGGCACAGCACGATCTCCAGCCGCGCCTGGCCATTCCCCGCCAGCGCTTTCACCGCCGCCTTCATGCGCGAGACGTAACCGCCATGATCGGCGCCCCACACGTCGATCATCAACTCGGCGCCGCGCGCCATCTTGTCGGTGTGATTGGCGATATCGTTGGTGAAATACGTGTTGCTGCCATCCGACTTGCGCAGCGGCCGATCGACGTCATCGCCGAACTGCGTCGAGCGGAACAGCGTCTGTTCGCGCGGCTCCCAATCCTCCGGCAGCTTGCCCTTCGGCGGCTCGAGCGCCCCCTCATAAACCAGCCCCTGCGCGCGCAGCCGCTCGACGACCCGGTCCGCCTCCCCAACCAGCGCCCGCTCGCTGGTGAACACGTCGAAAGTGACGCCGAGCGCCGCCAGATCCTCGCGGATGCTGGCCATCATGGCCGAGATGGCGAACTCCCGTACGGTATCGAACCACGCCGATGGGTCGGCGACGGTCACCCCTGGCCCGGCCAGATCGGCCCCATGCGCCGCCTTCAGGCCCTCGCCGACCGCAACCAGATAATCGCCGCGGTACTGCAGCCCGGTGGGCGTGGCGGCCGCGAACGCCTCCTCGCTCAGAGTGGTCCCGAGCGCCTGCAAATAACGCCAATACGCCGCCCAGGCGAGCGCGGCCACCTGCGCCCCGGCATCATTGATATAAAACTCCTTGGTGACCGCGAATCCCGCCTTCTGCATCAGGTTCGCCAGCGCGTCCCCCACCACGGCGCCCCGGCAATGCCCTATATGCATCGGGCCGGTCGGATTGGCCGAGACGTACTCGACATTGACGTTCGTGCCGCCGCCGACGGCGCTACTCCCAAACGCCTCGGCCTCGCGCAGCACCGATGGTAGCGTCGCCAGCAGCGACTCGAGCCGCAGATGCAGGTTGACGAAGCCCGGCCCGGCCGCCTCCGCCCGAATTACGTCCGCCCCGCCGTTCAGCGCCTGCGCCAGCGCCTGCGCCAGCTTGGCCGGCGCCTGCTTCGCCGCTTTCGCGCTCACCATGGCCGCGTTGGTCGCCATGTCCCCATGCGCCGCCTCGCGCGCCGGACTGACCTCGACGCGCGCAAGCACCTCTGCGGGGAGGTCCGGCAAAATCTGACGAAGCGCGTCCACCACGGCGACGCGCACGCGGGCGAAGATATTTTCGGGCATAAATCGCCCTTTACCCTATCGCTACCCGGTACGGAACGGGTCCGTGAGCCGCTGGTGCTCGTCGAGCGCGAACCGGTCGGTCATCCCCGCAATGTAATCCGTCACCACGATCGCCGCCCGCGCCCCGCCCCGCTCGCCGGCCTGCGCGCGCCAGTCATCCGGCAGCAGGCTCGTGTCGCCGTGCAGCAGGCGGAACAGCTCCTCCGTCACCCGGCGCGACTTGGCGGTCATCCGGTTCACCCGCCAATGCCGGTACATCCGCGCGTGCAGGAATTCCTTGATCGCCCCGTTCGCCGCACCCATCGCCTCGGAAAACTCGATCACCGGCTTCTTGGCCCGGCGAATCGCATCGGAATTGGCCGGGTCCCGCGCCCCGAGCCGGCGCCGGCTCTCCTCCAGCACGTCGGTGACGAAGGCGTTGATGACCCGGCGGATCGTCTCGTGCCGCAGCCGCGGCGGCGGCACGTCGAGGCTCGCCACGCGTGCCTTGGCCAGCGCCGGGCCGACCACCGGCAGGTGCCCGATATCGTCGAACCCGAACAGCCCGGCCCGCATCCCATCATCCAGATCATGGCTGTGATAGGCGATGTCGTCCGCCAGCGCCGCCACCTGCGCCTCGGCGGAGGGAAAGCTGCCTAAATCGAGCGGGTGCCGTTCATTATATTCTGCAATGTAGCTCGGCGGGTTGCGCAGCGGCCCGTTATGCTTCGCCAGCCCCTCCAGCGTCTCCCAGGTCAGGTTCAGCCCATCGAACGCCGCATATCGATTTTCCAGCTTGGTGACGATTTTGAGACTCTGCGCATTGTGGCTGAACCCGCCAAACGCCTTCATGCCGGCGTTCAGCGCGTCCTCCCCGGCATGGCCGAACGGCGTGTGGCCCAAATCATGCGCCAGTGCCAGCGCCTCGGTCAGATCCTCGTCGAGACGCAGCGCGCGGGCGATCGAGCGGGCGACCTGCGCCACCTCGATGCTGTGGGTCAGCCGCGTCCGGTAATAATCGCCTTCGTGGTTGACGAAAACCTGCGTCTTGTACTGCAGCTTGCGGAAGGCCGAGCTGTGGATAACGCGGTCGCGGTCCCGCTGCCACGGGCTGCGGCCCTCCGCGCCAGGCTCGTCGTGCAGCCGGCCGCGGGACGTCTCGGGGCGCACGGCATAGGACGCAAGTTGCATCGGCACCTTCAATACGGCGGGTCCACGCGCTATGTAAGTCCCATGAGCGACATTGCCGCCTTCTCCGTCTCCGAGCGCGCCGCCGAACGAGTGGCCGAGATCGCCGCCGCGCAGGGCCGCCCGGCCGGGCTGCGCGTCGAGGTCCTCTCCGGCGGCTGCAGCGGTTATCAATACAAATTCGAGCTGGACGAGCAAAAGCCCGACGACCTCGTCGTCGAGGCCGGGGCCGCCCGCGTCCTCGTCGACCCTGTGAGCCTCGAATTCCTCGGCGGCTCCCAGCTCGACTTCACCGATGAGCTGATGGGCGCCTATTTCAGCGTGCGCAACCCGAACGCCACCTCCGCCTGCGGCTGCGGCACCAGCTTCGCCATCGACTGACGTGACGAAAAGGGGGGCGCGTGAAGCTCGCGACCTGGAACGTCAATTCGATCCGCCAGCGTGAGCGGCACGTGGCGGAGTGGCTTGGCCGCATTCAGCCCGATCTCCTGCTGCTGCAGGAGATCAAATGCGAGGCGGCGCAATTCCCCAGTCAGACTTTTGAAAGTCTCGGCTACCGCGCGGAATTCGTGGGCCAGAAATCCTATAATGGTGTGGCGGTCCTCTCCCGCGAACCGGTCGAGGTGGTCCACCGCTGCCTGCCCGGCCTCGATTGCGACGATACCCAGGCCCGCTACATCGAGATCCGCACCGCCGGGTTGACCATCGGCAATCTCTATTTGCCAAACGGCAATTCCGGCGGCGAGGCCGGCTATGCCTACAAGCTCCGCTGGATGGACTGCCTTGCCGACCGGCAGCAAGCGCTGCTCGAGGCCGACGAGCCCTGCCTGTTTGCGGGCGACTATAATGTGGCGCCCACGGACGAGGACTTCGCCCCCGGCACCCTGCCATCCAACGACGCGCTGATCCGCCCGGAGACCCGCGCCGCCTTTCGAAGAATGCTCTGGCTCGGCCTCACCGACGCGATCCGCGCCGTGCAGCCGCGCGGCAAGGTCTACACCTTTTGGGACTACCAGGCGGGCGCCTGGCGCCGCGATCTCGGCCTGCGCATCGATCACGTGCTGCTATCCCCCGACCTCGCCGAGCGGCTCGTCGCCGCCAAGCCCGACCGCGACGAGCGCAACCAGCCGCAACCCTCGGACCACGTGCCGGTGCTGGTCGAGCTGGCTGCTTGATCCGCGCCGCCGCGAGGTTCGCGGCCGTCGCCTTCCTCGCTGGCCACCCGGCTGCGGCCGAATGCCCCTTCCCCGCCGATCAGCCGATTCTCGTCGTCCAGCTCTTCTTCGGCCAGACGATGGACAGGGGACGGGCAGTCACGGCCGCCGAATGGCTCGACTTCCTGCACACGACCGTCACCCCGGCCTTTCCCGATGGCTTCACCGTCTATGACGGCTCCGGCCAGTGGCTCGACCAGAAGCATCGGCGCCTGGTCCGCGAGAAGACGAAGATCATCGAGCTTGCCGTAGCCGACACGGACGCGGCGAAAGGCGCTGTCGAGACCGTCGCCGCCGCTTATAAGCGCCGCTTCCATCAGCAAACGGTCGGGGTGATCAGCAACCTGGCTTGCGGGAACTTCAATCCTTAATTCCGGCTAGACCGCTATCGCCCTGACTGTGTCAGGGCGGCGGTCTAGCTACTTTTGATGGCGAGCAACTTTGTCGCATGACTGGCGTCGCTGTCGCGATTCCAGTCAGGGCGACGTTGCTCTAAATGGCCAGACGCCGTTGATTTAATGCGCCACGGCGCTGCTTTAATTTTCTTGTGACGGCAGTCGAACGTTCCGTGGGCGCCGTCGCGAAGCTGTACACATCGTCACACTTCGCAACAAACACCGTCGAATCTGTCGCTAAAATCGTAAGGGCACGTGTGTAGTCTCGCCGTGTCACGTAACTGGCTTGGGGGCTGTCTGCCGGGCAGCGACGTAAACCGGAGAGTATTGATGCCGAAAGCTGAGGTTCTGGTCATGAGCCGACCGGGCGCGGTTAAAACGACGCTCGCTCTAGCCACCAGGGAGCGCCGCTTGCTCCAGAACGGTGCCGCCGAGACGCGGCCCGAAACCTCCGGTGCCACGCCGAATGCTTGATAGCTGGCCTATGCCGACAGCCACCAGCCAAAACACCGTCGTGACCGTCCTCGGGGCGCGCAGCGGCACTTCGGCGCTGGCCGGAACGCTCGGCCGCATCGGCTGCGCCCTCCCCAGGAACTTGATGCCGGCCAATTGGGCGAACCCGAAAGGCTTCTTCGAGCCGCAAGATCTCGCGGACGCCCACGACGAGCTGCTGGCGTCGATCAGCAGCCATTGGGACGATTGGCGGCCGATCCCCGCAAGCTGGTTCGATACGCCGGCAGCTTTCGGCTATCGACGCCGGCTCGCCACGATTTACCGGCAGAACTACGCCGATGCGTCCCTCGCGGTGCTGAAGGAGCCGCGCATGGCCAGGCTGCTGCCGCTCTGGACCGGCGTGTTCGAGGAACTCGGCATCCAACCCGCCTTCTGCTTCATCGACCGCCCGCCGCTCGAGGTCGCAGCCTCGCTCCGCGCCCGCGACGGCTCTTCGATCGCGCATGGATTGCTTTATTACCTACGCAATCATCTCGACGCGGAGTACGCGACGCGATCCTACCCCCGCGTGTTCTTGTCGTACAACGAACTCATGACCGACTGGCGCAGCGCCGTTTCCCGCGTCGGCGAGGTCCTCGGCATCGGCTTCACCTCTCTGAACGAGGGGCAAGCCGACGTGGACGCTTTCCTCGACAACGCCATGCGGCACCACGACCGCAGCACCATCGAACCCGCCGACAGCACGCCCAGCGACATGGCGCTCGCCGTACATGCCGCCTTCAACCTCCTGGCAAAAGATGCATCGGACCGGGCCGCGATGAACAGGCTCGACCAACTGCGCCGAGAGCTGCCCCGGCTTTGGTCGCGTCTGACCTGGTCCTACGCATCGCGCCTCGCGCGGACGGTGACCAGCACGCTATCCCTCCGTCTGCGAGGTATCTGAGCCAGCCGGCTCGCGCCTCAGATATCGGCGTAACAATGCGTCTCGGCCGCGCCCCCGGGATTGGTGACCGCGCCGAGATGGGCCGGCCCGACCGTCTGCGCATACTTCCAGATCGCCCCGCTATTGTAATCCGTCCCCCGCGGCGCCCAGGTGGCCCGCCGCGACGCCAGCTCGTCGTCCGACAGCAGCACGTCCATGGTGCCCGCCTGCGCGTCGAGGCGGATCCGGTCGCCGTTGCGCAGCAGCGCGATCGGGCCGCCAACCGCAGCCTCCGGCCCGACATGGCCGACGCAGAACCCGCGCGTCGCCCCGCTGAACCGGCCATCCGTGATCAGCGCCACCTTGTCGCCCATGCCCTGGCCATAGATCGCTGACGTGGTCGACAGCATCTCGCGCATCCCCGGCCCGCCCTTCGGACCCTCGTAGCGCACGACGATCACGTCGCCCGCCTTGTAGGCGCGGCTATTCACCGCCGCGAACGCCTCTTCCTCGCTGTCGAAGCACAGGGCCGTGCCCTCGAACTGCAAATTGTGCATGCCGGCGATCTTCACGATGGCGCCGTCCGGCGCGAGGTTGCCGCGCAGCCCTACCACGCCGCCGGTCCGGCTGATCGCACGGGTCACCGGAAAGATCACGTCCTGATCCTCGGGAAACACCACGTCGCGCAAATTTTCCGCCAGAGTCTTGCCCGACACGGTGATGCAATCCCCGTGCAGCAGCCCGCCATCCATCAGCGCCTTCAGGATTACCGGGATGCCGCCGACCCGGTGCACGTCCAGCGCCACGTATTTCCCGCCCGGCTTGAGGTCGGCGATATACGGCGTCCGCCGCATGATCTCGACCACATCGTCCATCGTGAACTTAATGCCCGCCTCATGCGCCATCGCCGGCAGGTGGAGCCCGGCATTGGTGCTGCCGCCGGTCGCCGCGACCACCACGGCTGCGTTCTCCAGCGCCTTCCGCGTCACGATGTCCCGCGGCCGCAATCCGCTCTCCAGTAGCGCCATCACCGCCCGCCCGCTCTCCACCGCCCAGCGGTCGCGGTCCTCATACGGCGCCGGCGACCCGGCCGAGCCCGGCAAAGCGAGCCCGATCGCCTCGCTCACCGTCGCCATCGTGTTGGCGGTGAACTGCCCGCCGCAGGCGCCGGCGCTCGGGCAGGCCACGCACTCCAGCTCATGCAGGTCGGCGTCGCTCATCTGTCCCGCGGCGTGCTGGCCGACCGCTTCGAACACGTCCACCACGGTCACGTCCCGGCCGCGGAAGTTGCCCGGCAGAATGCTGCCGCCATACATGAACACGCTCGGCACGTTCAGCCGCAGCATCGCCATCATCATGCCCGGCAGCGACTTGTCGCACCCGGCGAGCCCCACCAGCGCGTCATAACAATGCCCGCGTACCGTCAACTCGACGCTGTCGGCGATCACCTCGCGCGACACCAGCGACGACTTCATCCCCTGATGCCCCATGGCGATACCGTCGGTCACCGTGATGGTGGTGAACTCGCGCGGCGTGCCACCGGATTCCGCCACTCCGCGCTTGACCGACTGCGCCTGCCGGCTGAGCGCGATGTTGCACGGCGCCGCCTCGTTCCAGCACGTCGCCACGCCGACGAAAGGTTGGTTGATCTCGTCCTCGGTCAGCCCCATCGCGTAATAATACGAGCGATGCGGCGCCCGGCCCGGCCCCTCGGTCACGTGGCGCGACGGCATCCGCGACTTGTCCCAGCGCTTCTTCAACATGGCTTTTTCCCCTTTTTATCCTGCCGGAACCGGCGCAATCCGCGCGATGGCCGCGGTTAAACGAGCCGTCTCCTGCTCGAATCCCGCCAGGCGTCCGCGGTTCTCCTCAACCACCTCGGGCGGCGCGCGACGGACGAAGTCGGCATTGTCCAACTTGCGCGCCACCTTCTCCGCCTCGCCCAGCGCCCGCGCCCGGTCCTTGTCGAGCCGCGCCCGCTCGGCCTGCAGATCGATAATCCCGGCCAAGGGGATGACCACGGTCGCCTCGTCCACCACCGCCTGCGCGCTGCCCGGCGGCAAAGCGCCCAGCAGCGGACCCACTTCATCCGCCCGCCCCATCCGGCCGATCGCTTCCCGCCACCGCTCCGCCCGCGCCAGCGTCTCCGGGCTAGCGTCGCGCAGCAGGATCGGCGCCAGCGCCGAGGGTGCCACGTTCATCTCCGCCCGCACCGCCCGCACCTCGCCAATCAGCCGCACCAGCCAGTCCAGCTCCGCCCGCGCGGCCTCCGGCGCCGTGACCGGGCTCAAGCCCGGCCAAGGCGCGCGGATGAGGCTGAATTCCGGCCCATAACCGAACTGGTCCCACACATGCTCGGTCACGAACGGCATCGCCGGATGCAGCAGCCGCAGCAGCACGCCCAGCACTTCGGCCGCCGTGGCGCGGACCTCGCCCTTTTCCGCCCCGTCCGGGCCGTTGAGCACCGGCTTGGCGAACTCCAGGAACCAGTCGCAGAACGTGTTCCACGTCATGCGGTAGCAGGCGCCGGCATAGTCGTTGAACCGGTAGGCCTCCAGCGCCGCGGTCGCCTCGGTCACCGCCTGGTTGGCGGCGTCCAGCACCCAGCGACAGAGCGGCGACTGCACGGCCGCCGGGTCGAAGCCGGGGACGGGCGCCACGCCGTTCATCTCGCAGAACCGCGCCGCGTTCCACAGCTTGGTCACGAAGCTCCGATAGGTTTCGACCGTCGCCCGACCCAGCTTGATGTCCCGCCCCGGCCCGGTCAGCGCGCATACGGTGAACCGCAAAGCGTCCGTCCCATACGCGTCGATCAGCTCGAGCGGGTCCATGACGTTGCCTTTCGACTTCGACATCTTCTGCCCGCGCTCGTCGCGCACCAGCCCGTGGATATACACGTCGCGGAATGGCACCTCGTCCATGAAGTGCTGGCCCATCATCATCATCCGGGCGACCCAGAAAAAGATGATGTCGAACCCGGTCACCAGCACGTCGCCCGGATAGTATTTCGCCAACTCCGCCGTCTGCTCCGGCCAACCCAGCGTCGAAAACGGCCACAGCGCCGAACTGAACCAGGTATCCAGCACGTCCGCATCTTGCTCGAGCGTCGCCGCCCGGCCGTAATGCGCCAGCGCCGCCGCTTCCGCCTCCGCCGCGTCGTGTGCCACGAACACCTGCCCGTCCGGCCCATACCAAGCCGGAATGCGGTGCCCCCACCAGAGCTGGCGGCTGATGCACCAGGGCTGGATGTCGCGCATCCAGGCGAAAAAGGTGTTCTCCCACTGCTGTGGCACGAACCGGGTCCGGCCGCTCTCGACCGCCTCGATCGCGGGTTTGGCCAGCGTCGCCGCATCGGCATACCACTGCACCGTCAGCAGCGGCTCGATCGGCACGCCCGAGCGGTCGCCATGGGGCACCTGGTGGGTATGCGCCTCGACCCGGTCCAGCAGTTCGAGCCGCTCCAGCTCGGCCACGATGGCCTTGCGCGCCGCAAACCGCTCCTGCCCGTCCAGCCCGCGCAGGAATTCGCCCTCGCCGCCAATCTCCGCCAGCGTGGTCCGCCCCTCGCGATCCAGCACGCTCGGCATCGGCAAGCCATGCCGCTGCCCTACCGCAAAGTCGTTGAAATCGTGCGCCGGGGTGATCTTCACGGCCCCGGTGCCCTTTTCCGGGTCCGAATACGCGTCGGCGATGATCGGGATCCGCCGCCCCACGAGCGGCAGCACCGCATGCCGCCCGACCAGATCGGCATATCGTGCATCCTCCGGATGCACCGCGACCGCCACGTCGCCCAGCATGGTCTCCGGCCGGGTCGTCGCCACCACGATGCAGCGGCCTGGCTCACCCTCGATCGGATACCGGATATACCAAAGGCTGCCGCGCACCTCGAGCGACTCGACCTCCAGGTCCGAGATCGCCGACTGGAACTTCGGATCCCAGTTCACCAGCCGCCGGTCGCGATAGATCAGCCCCTGGCGGTGCAGGGTGACGAACACCTTGCGCACCGCAAGCGACAGCCCCTCATCCATGGTGAACCGTTCGCGCGGCCAGTCGAGCGATGCGCCGAGCCGCCGCAACTGCCGCGTGATCGCGCCGCCGGACTCCGCCTTCCACCGCCAGACCCGCTCGAGGAACGCGTCGCGCCCCATCTGCTGGCGGGTCATGTTGCCCTCTACCGGCAACAGTCGCTCCACCACCATCTGCGTCGCGATCCCGGCGTGGTCCGTCCCCGGCTGCCACAGCGCGTCCCGGCCCTGCATGCGCTGCCAGCGGATCAGCGTGTCCTGCAGCGTCATGGTCAGCGCGTGGCCCATGTGCAGGCTGCCCGTCACGTTCGGCGGCGGGATCATGATCGTATATGGCTTGGCCGGCACGGCCGGGTCGGCGCGGAAGGCCCCCTCCGCCTCCCATCCCGCATAGAGCCCCGGCTCGATGGCAGCGTGATCGAAACTCTTGCTTAGCATAGCTCCGCTTCTATCCCGCTGGCCGGAGCCCGCAAGAGGCGCGTGCGGTTACCCCGCCATGCGGCCAACCACGCGCTCGATCTCGGCGCGCACCAAACGCTCGACCAAGCCCGGCAGGTTCGCGTCCAGCCACTCCTTCAGCAGCGGCCTGACCTCCTCGCGCACGATGTCCTCGATCGTGACGCCGCCGCGGCTCACCGCGGCCGTCCGCTCGGAGGCGAGCGTCCGCATCAGCGCGCCGACCGAGGACGCCGCCGCGGCGGCCGCCTCGGGTGCGACCAGCGGTTCAGAGATATGCGGCAGCTCCGGCGCGGCTTGCGGTTGCGCCGGTATCTGGTGTGCTTCGGCCATAGGGGGACTTTCCGGCGCTGCGGCGGGGGTTGGCTCAGGCAGAGGCGCAGGAGGCGGGGCCTCCGACACCATCATGGACGGCTCAAGCAGCAGGACGCCATCGTCGGGCGGCGTGCTCTTCGACTTCTCTTCCTCGCTCAAGATCTTGCGGATCGAGGCGAGGATTTCGTCCATCGACGGATCGGCAGCTTCCTCCGACGGCGACGGATTGGGCACCGGCGTCCGCGCCATCTCTAGCGCCCCGGCTGGGTCGTCGCGTAGTCCCCGGTTCCCCACAGCTTGTCCTTGACGGCGTTGTAGTAGGCGGTCTCGTCATAGATCGGCACGTTCAGGTTCAGGTCGCGCGCCGTCAACCGTCCGATCGCCGACGCCACCCCATAAGACGCGGTAATGTAGCTGGCCAGGTTCTGCACCAGCGTCACCTGGGAGTTCAGCAACGCCTGTTGCGCGTTCAGCACGTCCAGCGTGGTCCGGCTGCCGACGATCGCCTCGCGCTGCACGCCTTCCAGCGCGATCTGGTTGGCCCGGATCTGCGACCGCGTGCTGTCGAGCGTGGCCCTGGCCGCGACCAGCGTCTCCCAGGCTTGCGTTGCCTGCGCCACCACCTGGCGGCGCGTATCGTCCACGGTCTTGCGCGTCTGCTGCTCGCTCTGTCGCGCCTGGCGCACCCGCGAATATTCCGCGCCACCCTGGTAGAGCGGGACCGAGACGTTGGCGAGCACCTGGCCGCCGATGCTCCGCTGTCCGGCGAGCGTGCTGTTGTCGGCTCGTTGCGCCAAAGCCTGAACGCTGACCTGCGGCATCAGCTGCGAGAACTGCACATCGATATTGTCCCGCGCCGCCGCGTCGCTGAACAGCGCCGAAATCACGTTCGGATTGTTGTTCCCCGCCAGCTGCACCGCCTCATTTTGGTTCTTCACCGGGAGGATTAGCGGTTGGGGCTCGATCAGATGGTCCGGCAGGACGCCGACATATTGGCGATAATTGCCTCGCGCGGTCTGCAGAGTGCCTTCCGCGGTTTCCCGCGTCGCCCGGGCTCCGGCCAGCGCCGCCTCGGCCTGCGCCACGTCCGTCCTCGTGATCTCGCCGACGCGGAACCGGTCCTGCGTAGCCTGGAGCTGGCGGGCCAGCACCTGTTCGTTGTTGACGTTCAGCGCCAGAACCTGCTCGTCCTCGATCACCGTGACATAGGCGTTGACCACGTTGCCAAACACGGTCTCCTCGGTCGCCATCAGCTGCGCACGCTGGGCGTAGACTCGGTTCGTGGCCTGATTTGTGGTGGCGCGGGTGTTGCCGCCGCGGAAGATCGGCTGGGTCAACGTCGCCTGCCCGACGAAGATGTCACGCTCGTTGCGCATGTCGGTGGCGCCGAACTGGCCGATCGAGTGGTAGGAGCCGTCGGCATACCCGCCGCTCCCCGACAGCACGACCGTTGGCCGCCAGTTCGAGAGCGCCTGCGGCACGCCTTCATCGACCGAGCGGAGCTGGGCCCGCGCGGACAGCAGCGTCGGGTTCGTCGAGTAGGCCGTACCCAGGGCATCCTGAAGTGTGACCGTCTGGGCGTGGACGGCGCCGCTGGCCAGCGTGGCCGCCCCCATGGCCAATATCAACCTGAGCCGCATCAACATCTCCCCCATCGCAACGCTAGCTTGCCACAGCTCGGGTCGGCCCGGCTAGAACTTGAAGGCGGGTCGGGGCCGGAACGCCGGCAACAGCGGGGTCGCGCAATCGAAATGCGCCTGCGCCCGCAGAACCGGGTTCGGCGCCGCCGGATCGATCGGCTCGGCGAGCACGCCTTGCCCCAGGCCAGGCCCATCCGCCAGCACGGTGACTAGACGGCCAGTATCCGGGCGTAGCTGCAGCGCAATCGCTGTTGGGATCGTGCGTACCGCGCCCTCGATCAGGATCACCTCCCACGGCCCAGGCGCCCCGTCCTGCACCTTGCCCTCCAGTATAGTCACGCCTGGTGCCGCACCCGGCAGGACCCGGCGCGCAATCTCAAGCAGAGATGGATCGTCCTCCAGCGCCGTCACCACGCCGCCGCACGCCGACAGCACCGCCGCCCCGTAGCCTGGCCCGGCGCCGACGACCAGCACGCGATCCCCCGCCCGCACCCGCGCGAGCTGCACCAGCCGCGCCAGCACCATCGGCTCCATCAGCGCCCGCCCGCCGGGCAGCGTCACGTCCTCGTCGCTATAGGCCATCGGCGCGAGCGCGGGCGGCAGGAATCGCTCCCGCGGCAGCGCGCGCATCGCGCGGATGATCCTGGGGTCGATCACCTTGTTTGGGCGCACCTGGCCATCGACCATGTGGTCGCGCGCGGAGGCGTAGTCCAAAGTCGGCAAGTCCATGTTCGGCCCCGGCACCATACCGCCGCCCTTATAGAGCGGGTCTGCCCGCAGCGGAACCGCGCTTGACCGGAAGGACGCCGGTGGAGGATACACCCCGCTCACTGTTGCCCAGTCTCGACGGTCCGGTGGCAGAGTGGTGATGCAGAGGACTGCAAATCCTCGAATGCCGGTTCGATTCCGGCCCGGACCTAGATTGCACTGGGATTTCCGCGCTAATTGTCGGATATTTTTACAGTGTCCCTGTCCCGGATCAAACCAGCGCTCGCTACAAGCATGATAACTTTAGATTTTTTTCTGTGGCACGGAATCTGCTTATTAGTGGGAAAGTTGACGGTCCAATGTTAGTCTTGGCCTTACGCTTGGGCATGATGGCATCGGGACGGACGATCTGCTCCCACACGGGAGTGCTTAAGTTTAGGAGGCCAGCAGTGAAAGTTCGCACAACTCTACTCGCCGCGGCGGCATCGCTCGCTCTGGCTGCCACGTCCCAAGCAGCACCGATCGCTCCGGGCTCGATCATCAGCTTTGCCGATGGGGCAAGCTACAACACGACCTCCATCAGCTTCATCAACAACAATGAAGCCAACATTCCCTCGACCACGGCGACCGGCTCGTTTGCCGCCGCTTTCGCCGCGGGCTGCACGGGCTGCGCCACGTTCAACAACTTCACCTACTCCCCGTTCACCAGCCCGACCACCATCTACACGGCGACCCTGGGCGGCGTGACGACGTCGTTCAGCTTGGTCACGCTGACGACGGACACCATCGTCGGCGGCTTTCTTGATCTGGGCGGCATGGGCACGCTTACCCTGACCGGCTACGATCCGACGCCCGGCACGTTCTTCCTGTCCGCCCAAGGGCCACAGGGCGTCAACGTGTCTTTCTCGGCGACCTCGCTCGCCACCGCGGTTCCTGAGCCGGCCTCGATGGCCCTCCTCGGCGTCGGGCTGCTGGGCTGGGGCGTCGCCCGCCGTAAGAAGTAAGTCTGACCTGGGCCGCTCAGGCCCGGACGATGCAAACAACGGGCGTCCCCACTACGGGGGCGCCCTTTCTTCTTGCAAGCTTGGCTGCGGCTTATTGGGCGGTCCCGTTGCGCACGTTCACCGGCGGGACCGTCAGCGGCCCGGTTTCTTTAGGGAATTCGTGCCCCGGATTGTCGCCCAAATCGACACCGGTGCAGGCGCCCATCACCAGCAGCAGCGCCAAGGCGGCAATGCGGGTGCCATCGCGGGCAGTCATCTTTCGTGTCGTCGTTGTAACCGATCGCGAGGGATCAGGTGTAGGCGATCTGAATGTATCCGGCCCCGGTGGTGATCGCGAAGCTCGACTGCTGCGTCGCCAGCGACACCCCGGCGAAGGTGATTGAGCCGTTGAAGCCGGTCCCGCCGCCGGCGAGCTCGGAATGCAGGGTCACGCCCTGATAGCCGGCCGCGCCGTCCGTAGCGGTCCAATTGACCGTGCTCGTACCCGCGTTGAAGCCGACGAAGGTCGCCGCGTCGCCCGCATGGAAGTTGACGATCGTGTCCCAGTTGGCCCCGCTGCGGCCATCCATGTAGAAATTGTCCTGGCTGCCCGCCCCCGCTCCGCCGACCAGGAAGTTCGAGCCGGCGCCGCCATTGATGATGTTGACCCCACCAGCGACCGCGAGCGCGTCCGACCCGCCGCCGCCGGTCAAGCTGGTATTCGCCACGTTCGACTGGATCGCCGCCGAGTCCTGGCTCGACCAGTTATATTGCTGTTGGATGCCGAGCGACGACCCGGTGACCGCTTGGCCAGCACTGCTGCTGGACAGACCGCCGAGCGACACGTCGGTGTAGTTGAAGTTTTGCGCCTTGCCGGCGCTGGTCGTGATCAGCGTGTTCACCTGGCCACTACTCAGGGTCGTGGTCGTTATGCTGAAGCTGGCCGCCGAATAGCTGCCATTGAAATCCACGCTCGCGACAACGCTGCCGGTCTGGCCGGCGCCACTGTAGATGCTGAGCACGCCGTCAGTCGCATCCGTGGGGGTATACGCGAACGAACCCTCGTTCACGTTGGTCAGCGTCAGATCGTCTCCGGCGGAGAATCCCTCGATGACGCCCTGGAAACCCGCCGCATCATCGACCTGCAGCACGCCTGTCGAACCCGCGGCTCCGTCGAACCGCACCATCTGGCCTGAGCCGACCGCCTGATTGAGGTCCAGCGAGCTGTTCGGCTCGAGGACGATGGCGCCGGTGCCGCTGATGTTCAGCGCGAAGACCGGCTCCTGGAAGCCATTGCTCGGGTTCCACGCCGCGATGCTGCCGTTATTGACGATTCCGCCAGTGCTGCCGGTCGCGCCGACTTGCGGCGAAGCGTTGACGAAATCCAGCGAGCCCGAGTTGATCAGCGTACCGGCAACGCCGCTGCTATCAGGCGACGCGATCAACCGGATCACCGAGCCGGTCATCGTGATGATGCCGCTATTCGTGCTCTGCCCTACGATCCCGACGAATGGCGCGGTTCCGACTCCGAACCCGGCGGTGTTGTTGACCTGCAAGAAGGAAGTGGACCCGAGGGCGGCGTCGGCCAGGTTGAGGATCGGGGCGTTCGAGCCGATCCCGTTGATCTGGATGAATAGGCCCTGGAGATTGTCGCCCTGGGCGGTCACGCTGCCGCCATCGATGATGGCGATATCGCCTGGCTGAGGCACACCCTGCGGCGACCACTCGGTCGCGCTGTCGAACAGGCCGGTGCTGCTATCCCAGGTTCTTGTCGTCATATCGCCCTAGCATTCTGTAGTAATAATGAGCTCGAAGCAGCCCGGGGCCGACCGTTTACAAGACGGAGTCGAAGACGGCCAGTACACAAAAATTTGATTGCCAAAATTGCCAGGCGGAGATGCTCGGCCGCGCCGGCGAACTCGGTCCATCCTGTACTCTCGTAAAAAAACAGAGCCTCTGACGGCTGAAGCGTGCCGTCAGAGGCTCTTTTAGCCACGTCGCCGGAGATTACCGGCGACGAAAGCGGCGGACCACGCCGAGACCGGCGAGCGAGGTGCCGAGCAGCGCCAGCGACACCGGCTCCGGCACCGTCGTGACGGCCTGACCGACCGCGGAGGCCGAGAACGTCGTCACCGTGCTGCCCTGCGTGGTCAGCGTGAACGCGGCCGGAGTGTCATCGAAGCCAGCTAGGTGAAACTCGCCCGTGCCAGCGATGAGCAGCGTGGCGAGCTGGCCAGCACCGGGGTTGGCGGCGACCCGCGTGATGGTCAGCGGCGCGTTCAGGTCCAGGGTCACCGTGCCGCCCGGCAGAGTGGCAACAACCTCACCCGGGGTGCTGGTGAAGCCCGCGAAGCTGAGCATGTCGCCGATCGTGCCGCACGACCCGGCGCTGCAAGAGCCGAGGCCGGCAAAGGTTCCGGTGCCGTTCGCCGCGCTCAGGACGCCAGGCGTCCCAGGCGTGCCAGCGCCACCGGCGGTGAAGTCGAGGCCGGTCGCCATATCGAGGGTGATCGAGCCGCCCGTGGGCTGCGCGATGTCGGAACCGTTAATGTTCAGCTGGCTGCCGGCCGCGATCGGCACTGCGTAAGCAGCACCCGAGATCCCAACCGCCGCAACCGCCGCCAACAATGTCGTCTTGATGTTCATGCTAAATTCTCCTGCATGGTTTCACCACCCTCCTTGAAGGCAGCGTGTCCACTCCGACGGCCCGCTCAAGACACAGGCGCCAAAGCGTCTCGGGCTCATCAATGCAGGCTATGTGCCACAGCCTATTTCTGAGCAAAATCAATAGGGAACTAGCAAGGCTCCTTGATGCCGGGTCAAAACGGTGTAAAGAATTCCGACGCGGACGGGCTCGGGTGGGGAAGCGCTCCGACAACCCTAGTGTCCCGAATCTGAAGTCCGACGGACTTCAGATTCGGGACACTACAGAATCAATGGTTTAGTGGCTGCCGAAGCGTCTTTTGCAGAGTGGCGGGATCAGCCCCGGCGGCAGCGGCGCACGATGCCCAGACCGGCCGGCGAACTGCCCAGTAGGGCGAGCGACATCGGCTCGGGGACTGCCAGCGCCGTGCCGGTCGCCGAAGCCGAAAACGTCGTCACCGAGTGGCCTTGCGTGGTCGGGGTGAACGAAGCCGGCGTCGCGTCGTAACCAGCCAGGTTAAGCGTGCCGAAACCAGCCACCACCAGCGTGGCAAGCTGACCAGCCCTGGGGTTGGCCGCGATGCGGGTGCTGCTCAACGGCGCGTTCAGGTCCAAGGTCACCGTGCCGCCCGGCAGATCGGCCACGACCTCTGCTACTCGCTTGCGGCCTGACCGAGCTGCTCTTCCATTTTCTGTTCCATGCCCTTCTTGCCCGGTCCGGGCCGAGGCCCGTGGCGCTAACCCAAGCACCGCCGCGCCGTTTCGGAAAGCCGCTTGACTCGCCGTTGGGTCTCCGAACAAATAGAGAACGGTCGTTGTCCGGCCAAAATGCGCAGGAACAAAACCCATGTCTTATGCCAGCGCCGTCGTGTTTTCGCTCCCACAGGCCGATCTGCGCCCGCTCCGCCGCGCGCTCCGCACCGCCCGCTATGTAATAGTGGGGACCGCGCAAGCGCTGGGCTTCGCCGCCGCGCTCTACCTCGTCGTCGCCGGCGCCGGGCTGCTCTGCGACCCGGCCAGCACCGTCCCGCTCCAAGCCCAAGCCTCTCGCTAACCCGTCTGGCGCCTCCGGCGGGCTTGGCCTACCTGCACGCCATGGATCTCGTCGCTCTTCAGCCCTCCCGCATCGTCGCCGTCGCAGGCGCTGCCATGCCCCGCCGGACGGCGCGTTCTACGCCTTCGTCGGCGTCGACGGCTTGACCGACATGCAGAGCCTGCGCCAAGGCTGGCGGGCGCGGTGAGTGCCTGCGGCGTCTGCGACGCTCCCTGCGCCCCGCCCTTCCGCGCCCCGCCACCCCTGACCGCGCCCGATCTCGACGGACGACCCGGCGAGCCCACACGTTCCACCCTGAACCAATGGGTCGCCGCCTGCCGCAACTGCCGCGCCGCCGCCCCGGACCTCGCTTGCCTCACTCCGCAAGCGACCGAACTGGTCCACTCCGCTTCCTACCGATCGCTCCGCTCGCCCTTCCTGCGCTGGGCCATGCTCAGCGAGGCGTCCGGCGACCGCGCCGCGGCAGCCGAGGCCGTGCTGCAGGCGGCCTGGGCGGCGGAGGATACCGGCGCCGACGCCACGGAGCTGCGTCGCCGGGCCGCCGGGCTCTGGCAGGGCGACGAACTCCGGCGGATCGACATCCTGCGCCGCGCCGGCGCACTGGACGAGGCGGCAGCCGCCGCCCAATCCCTCAGCGGGCTCAACCCGGAGGCAAGCCGCATCGTCGCCTTCCAGCGAGAGCGCATCCGCGCCGGCGACACTGGCCGCTACCTGCTCAGCAGCGCCCTGCGGCCGCCCGCTTCCTCCCCGCACGCCTCACATGGCCGCACCAATCGCCCCGGCCTGCTGAACCGCCTGTTCGGACGTTGAATGGCGCGCGGCCTGATCCTCGCCGCACGCCACCCGCGCCCCCGCATCGGCGCGCGCTTCTGCTACGGCCGCACCGATGTCGAGCTCGCCGAGCCCGTCGAGACCGGCGCCGCCGCGCTGATCGTCGCCGCCGGCGACCCGATCGAGCGCATCGTCAGCAGCCCGGCGAGCCGCGCCCTGCTCATCGCCCGCGAGATCGCCAGACGCACCGGCGCCCCTTTGCACGCTGACGACCGCCTCCTCGAAATGGATTTTGGCAACTGGGAGGGCCGGCCCTGGGCGTCGCTGCCGCGCGCCGAACTCGACGCCTGGGCCGCCGACCCGCTCGACTATCGCCCCGGCGGCGGCGAGACCGTGGCCGAAATGCTCGCCCGCCTGCGCCGCGCCTGGCCCGGCCTCGCCAGCTCCGCCGACACCACCGTGCTGGTAACCCACGCCGGGCCGATCCGCTGCCTGCTGCACATCGCCGCCGGCATGCCGCTCAAGCAAGCCCTCCAAGCCAGCATCTCCTACGGCTCGATTACCCGCTTGGACCCCTGACTAACCCCGCCCCCCAAAGTCCTCTCCCTCCGTGTTGGGCGAGGGTTTAAGCTGCCAGTTCCCGCATCACCCCGATCAAATCCGACTTCCCCTCGAACCCAATCCCCGGCAACTCCGGCATCACAATATGGCTGTCCTCCACCCGCACCGTGTCCGGGAACCCGCCATAGGGCTGGAACAAATCCGGATAGCTCTCATTGCCGCCCAAACCCAGCCCGGCCGCGATGTTGAGCGACATCTGATGGCCGCCATGCGGGATGCAGCGCCGCGGCGACCACCCGGCAGTGCGCACCACCTCAAGCGTCCGTAAATACTCGCAAAGCCCATATGACAGCGCGCAATCGAACTGCAGCCAATCCCGATCTGCCCGCATCCCGCCATACCGCAGCAGGTTGCGCGCATCCTGGTGGCTGAACAGGTTCTCCCCCGTCGCCATCGGCCCCGGATAAAACTCCGCCAGCGCCGCCTGCAGGCTGTAATCCAGCGGATCGCCCGCCTCCTCGTACCAAAACAGCTTGTAGTCCCGCAGCATCTTCGCGTAGGCGATCGCCGTCTCCAGATCGAACCGCCCATTCGCGTCCACCGCCAGCCGCGCCGAGCCGATCTCCGCCAGCACCGCCTCGACCCGCCCCCGGTCCTCCTCGACCGAAGCGCCGCCGATCTTCATTTTCACCACGGTGTAGCCGCGGTCGAGATAGCTGCGCATCTCCGCCCGCAGCGCGCCCAGATCCTTACCCGGATGATAGTAGCCACCCGCCGCATAGACGAAGACGCGCGGATCGGCCGCCTGCCCGTAGCGCTCCGCCAGCAGCCGGAACAGCGGCTTCTCCTCAATCTTCGCGCACGCATCCCACAACGCCATGTCCAGCGTGCCGACCGCGACCGAGCGCTCGCCGTGCCCACCGGGTTTTTCGTTGTTCATCATCGCGCCCCAGGCGCGATGCGGGTCCAGCACGCCGCGCCCATCGAGCAAGCTGTCCGGCGGCGCCTCGAGCAGGCGCGGCGCGAAACGCTCGCGGATCAGCCCGCCTTGCCCGTAACGGCCATTCGAGTTGAAGCCGTAGCCCACCACGGTCCGCCCGTCGCGCGCCTGGTCGGTCACCACCGCCACCAGGCTGGTCGTCATTTTGCTGAAGTCGATATAGGCGTTGCGGATCGCTGAGCCGATCGGCCGCGTTATCTCGCGGACGTCCACAATGCGCATCGGCGGCACTCCACCTTGAGGGAGACGCTAGCCAACGCGCTTGGCCCGGCCTGTCAAGGAGACCCAAGCGATGCTGCACCGCCGTAGCTTGCTCGCAACCGCCGCACTGGCCCCGCTCGCCGCCCGCGCGCAAGCAGGCCCGATCACGCTGGCCACCCTCGTCCCGCTCACCGGCGCCGGCGCTGCCTACGGCCGCTTCATGCGCGACGCCGCCGCCGCCGTGATCCGGCAAGTCAACGGCGCCGGCGGCGTGCTCGGCCGCCAGATCCAGTTGCTGAGCTCCGATAGCGGGACCAGCCCCGACAAGGCCCTCACCAACGCGCAGGTGCTGATCGAGGCCGAGCATGTCAGCGCCATCCTCGGCACCTGGGCCAGCGCGGTGACCCAGGAGGTCGCGCCGCTGTGCTGGGGCAGCCAGACCTTCCTGGCCACCGTCTCGGGCGACGAGGCGATCACCCAGTTGCCGCACCAGGGCTATCTGGTGCGCACGCAGCCCAACACCGCGATGCAGAGCGCCGCTTTCGTCGGCCTCGCCCAGATGATCGGCGCCAAACAGCCTTATTTCCTCGGCCCGCAGACCCCGTTCGCCGAACGGATGGTGCTGGAGATGAACCACCTCCTCGCCGAGGACGGCGTCTCGATGGGCGCCGCGATCTATCAGCAGACCCAGACCAGCTATGCCGACGAGATCGGCAAGGCGCTCCAGACCAATCCGGACACCATCTTCGCCGGCGGCTACGCGCCGGATACGGCCGTCCTGCTGGGTAACCTCTCCCAGGCTGGCTACAAGGGCAACATCATGGCGTTCGGCTACGCGGTCGCCGGGCAGCCCAACGCGCTGATCGAGGGCGTGTACACCGCGTCACCCTCGCCCGCGGTCAACAGTCCGGCCTACAAGGCGGCCACCGCGCTCCTCGGCCGGGCCGACATCGATACCTACACGGCGCAGGTTTACGACCAGACGGGCCTCGTCCTGCTTGCGATGCAGCTCGCCGGCGGCTTCACCGGCACGGACATCAAGGATTTCATCCGCAAAGTGTCGCAGGGCGCCGGGCCGACAGTCTCGACCGCCATCGAGGGCGTGAACGCCTTGAAGGCCGGAGCGAAAGCCCTCGACTATGACGGCGCGAGCGGACCCTGCACCTTCGACGGCAACGGCGGCATCACCCAATCGCAGTTCCGCTTCGACCGTGCGCAAAACGGACAGCCCGTTCTGCAGGGCACATATTGATCTATCGCGTCCCTAGCAGCATCACGGAAGGGGAACTTGAGGCGGGCGACGCGGTCGATCCGTGGGCGTACTACTTCCGCATCGCGCCGATGTTTGAGACGGCCGCACCGGACGACCTGTGGCTTGACAACGTGGTCGCGATCGGCACGGGCCATCGCCGGGCGGATGGTCCGCTGTACAGCGTCTTCAAAATACTGTAAGCAAGGCGTAGCTCAGGGTGCTCGACCCTCCGCTCGTGTCAGGACTGAGACCGTCCCGCTTGATGCCTAGCGTTGCCCCGACTCAGGCGGATCCCACGCGGGAGATCGCCTTCGACCTGCTGAGCTCCGTGCTGGACCGCAAGCGCACGCTGGAGGACGCGCTCGACCGCGCCGGCGCTGCCGAGCCGCGCGACCGCGCCGCGGCGCACCGGCTGGCCGCCGCCGTGCTGCGCCGCCTCGGCTCGCTCGACGCCGTGCTGGAACCGTTCCTGAGCCGCGCGCCGCCAGACCCGGTGCGGCACGTGCTGCGGCTCGGAGCGGCCGGGCTCCTGCTGCTCGACACCCCGGCGCACGCCGCCGTGGCCACCGCGGTGGCGCTGACCCGCGCCCGCAAGCTGGCGAGCTTCAGCGGGCTGGCGAACGCCGTGCTTCGCCGGGTCGCCGAAGCGGGGCCGGCGGCGCTCGACGGCCTGGACGGGCCGCGACTCGACACCCCCGCCTGGCTCTGGGCGAGCTGGGGCCCCGACGCGCGCGCCATCGCCGAGGCGCACACGCATGAGGCGGCGCTCGACCTGACGCTCGCCCCCGGCGCCACGCCGCCGCCGGGCGGCGAGGTGCTGCCGACCGGCTCTGTCCGCTTCCCGCCCGGCACCGGCGTGCGAGAACTGCCCGACTTTGAGGCGGGCCGGTTCTGGGTGCAGGACGCCGCCGCCGCGCTCCCTGCGCGCCTGCTCGCCGCTCAACCCGGCGAACACATCGCCGATCTCTGCGCCGCGCCCGGCGGCAAGACCGCGCAACTGGCGGCCACCGGCGCCCAGATCTTCGCCGTCGAGCGCGACCCGGCCCGCATGCGCCGGCTGCACGAAAACTTGGCCCGTCTCAATCTGCAGGTCGAAGTGGCGCAGGCCGACGCGATCGAATGGCGCCCGCCCGCCCTGCTCGACGCCGTCCTGCTCGATGCCCCGTGCAGCGCCACCGGCACGATTCGCCGGCATCCCGACGTCCCGCGCCTGCGCCGGCCTCGCGACGTGACCGAGCTTGCCGCCGGCCAGGACCGCATGTTGGCCGCCGCCGCGCAGATGCTCCGCCCCGGCGGCAGGCTGATCTACGCGGTCTGCTCGCTGCAACCCGAGGAGGGAGCACAGCGCGTCGCCAACCTGGCCGCACTCGGCCTGCGCCCAGACCCGTTTAGCGCAGCGGAATTGGCAGCACTCCCGCAAGCACGCACCCCGGAAGGCCACCTGCGCACCCATCCCGGCCTCTGGCCGGGACGGGGCGGACTCGACGGCTTCTTCGCCGCCCGGCTGGTGCGGACGTAAGGAACAGCCGCCAGAGAACCGCCCGCTCGAGGCTGCTTGCGATAAGTCGGCTTGCATCACCAGATGGGTTCTCTAGAACCGGGCCCATGTCCGAGACGAAGCCTATGCGGGACGCGACCTGGCCGCCATCCGGCGTGCTCGTCGCCCCAAGCCTGCTCGCCGCCGATTTCGCCAAGCTGGGCGACGAGGTCAAAGCGATCGAGGAGGCCGGCGCCGACTGGCTGCACCTCGACATCATGGACGGGCACTTCGTCCCCAACCTCTCCTTCGGGCCGCAGGTGCTCAAGGCGTTGCGCCCGCACTCGCGCCTGCCCTTCGACGTCCATCTGATGATCAGCCCGGCCGATCCC
Source organism: Acetobacteraceae bacterium (assembly GCA_965276815.1). Taxonomy (GTDB): domain Bacteria; phylum Pseudomonadota; class Alphaproteobacteria; order Acetobacterales; family Acetobacteraceae; genus JAVVHH01. Next base: position 846,481 of record CBDIBE010000011.1, read on the forward strand.
TACATCCCCGCCTTCGCCGAGGCCGGGGCCGACCACATTCTGCTGCACCCTGAGGCCGGGCCGCACATTCACCGCTCGCTGCAGCTCATCCGCTCGCTGGGCAAGCGGGCCGGGGTGGTCATCAACCCCGGCACTCCGATCGCGATGGCCGAAGCCGTGCTGGATAGCGTCGATCTCATCCTGGTGATGACCGTCAACCCCGGCTTCGGCGGCCAGGTCTTCATCGAGAGCACGCTGCCAAAGATCGCCGCGCTGCGCGCGCTGATCGGCGACCGGCCGATCGCCCTCGAGGTCGATGGCGGCATCACGCACGAGACCGCGCCGCGCTGCGTCGCCGCCGGCGCTACCGTGCTGGTCGCCGGGACCGCCGTATTCAGCCATCCGGACCGCCGCGCCGCCATCGCGGAGCTGCGCGGTTGATCGATCCGAGGCGTTGGGCGCGTGACGCCCGCCTCGCGATGGCCCGCGTACCCAGCCTGCGCATGGGCCGGGTGCCCGCAGCGCCCGCCCTGCCGATCCGCGACCCCTGGCCGGGCGATCTCGAGCGCGGCGCCCGCCTGATGAAGGGCGAGCTGGAGTGGCATGGCGTCGTGCGCCGCCTGGTCCCCGGCTCTTGGGCCGACACCACCGGCCATGAATCGTTACGCGCCTACGCGCACGGGTTCAGCTGGCTGCGCGACCTGCGCATCCTCGGCACCGACGGCGCACGCAGCCGGGCGCGGGCGTTGGTTGCCGATTGGATCGCCACCCAAGGCTTGGAGCGCCTGGCCGAGCGGCCGGACGTCGCCGGCGCCCGCATCACCGCCTGGCTCGCGCATTACGACTTCTTCGTCGCCAGCGCCGACGACGCTTTCCGCAACCGCCTGATGGCCCGGCTGCTCAGCGAAGCGCGGACGCTGGCCGCCGGGCTGCCCGGCGAGGAGCTGGACGCAAGGGCGCTGACGGCGCTGAAAGGCTTGATCGCCTCCGCGGTGGCGCTGCCGGACCATGCGAGCTTACTCAGCCGGGCTCTCCGTTACCTGCCGCACGATCTGGCCCGCCAAGTCCTGCCGGATGGCTGCCATGTCGAGCGCAGCCCGGCCGCGCAGCTCTCCGCCTTGCAGGACCTCACCGAAATCCGCGCCCTGCTGCAAGCCGCCCAGACCCAGCCGCCCGCGGCGCTGGCCTCGGCGATTGAGCGGATGGCGCCGGCGCTGCGCGCTCTGCGGCACGGCGACGGCGCCCTCATGCTGTTCAACGGCGCCAAGGAGGACAGCCAGGTCCTGATCGACCTGGTGCTAACCCAGGCCGGCCGCGGCGGCCGCGCCACGGCGGGGCTGACCGAGGGCGGCTTCCACCGCATGCAAGCCGGCCGCACCGTGCTCGTGATCGACGGTGGCGCCCCGCCCCCGCATGGCGTCGACCGGTTGGCCCATGCCGGCACGCTGTCGATGGAACTCTCCGTCGGGCGCGAGCGGCTCATCGTGAATTGCGGCGGCGTCCCGGTTGCCGAAGGCCCTTGGCGGGACGCCGCGCGCGCCACCGCGGCGCACTCGACGCTGGTGATCGCTGATATCAACTCCTCCGAGCTCAAGCCGCGCGGCCTCGGCCGGCATCCGGAAGTCGTCGACGTGCAGCGCCAGGAGGCGAACGGCGCGCATAGGCTCGAGGCCACCCATGACGGTTACCGCCGGGTCAACGGCGCCCTGCACCGGCGCTGCCTCTACCTCGCCGAAAGCGGCGAGGATGTGCGGGGCGAGGACGCGGTCGAAGCGCCCTCCCCGCTCCCTTACGTCGTGCGCTTCCACTTGCACCCCTTCGTCGTGCCCACGCTGCAGCAGGACGGCGAGACCGTGGTCCTTCGGCTGGCCAGCGGGGTCACCTGGAAGTTTCGCGCAGTCGGCGCCGCGGTCGGCCTCGAGGAGAGCATCTATCTCGGCGGCCCGCAGCCCAAGCCCAGCCAGCAAATCGTGCTGACCGGCTCCGCCGATGGTCCCCAACTGGTCAAATGGGCGATCACCAAATTTGGTTGAGTGCCTCATTGATGGCATAACGGCCCGCGTTTCACGCGAACTGGGAGGACCTCCGCCATGCGAGTTCTGCTGCGCTGCTTGTGCGCCGCCGCGCTGTTGTCGTCGGGTGTGGCGCAGGCCCAGACCGCGCCGGAGCAGCCGCCTCTCACGCTCGAGTTGAACAAGCTCGAGCCGGTGCCAGCCACCTCGGGCGGCGCCGGGGATTGCCGCGCCTATATCGTCGCCACCGACCCGGAAGGCGGCGCCAAGGTGGACGCGCTCCGCCTCGACCTCGTGCTGTTCGGCACGGATGGCGTGATCGCGCGGCGAATCGCTCTCGATGTCGGCCCCATCCAGCCGGGCCGCATCCAGGTCCGCCCGTTCGAGCTGCGCGACCTGCCGTGCGACAGCATCGGGCAGATTCTCATTAACGATACGATGCTATGCAAAATTGGTGGCACCGATTTTCCCGACTGCATGGATCGGCTGCGGACGAGTTCCCGCGTGTCGGCAAAACTGACTAAGTGAGCGGAATCAAACACAAGTTATTGCGAGCTTTACGCAACCGCCGAAGCCCCAGTGCGCTGTCATCGGACGATGCGCGGACGCTCCGATGGAGAGAGCCGTCGCGCGGACAACAGGAGCCCTTGATGAAGCACGTTATCCCGGCTGCGATTGCGCTCAGCCTGGCGGCTGGCGGCCTCGCCCAAGCGCAGACCACCACCCCTAGCTCAAATCCGCCTGCTGCAACCGCGCCCAACACCAATAACTCGAACGCGGGCGGGCTTGGCACGCACGCGACCGGTCTGCCGAACAACAGCTCGAACACCACCAACGCCGCGGTCGCGACGACCGGCAATGGCGGCCAAAACAGCAGCCACCTCGTCTCCGGCGCCAACAGCTTCACCCAGGGTGAGGCGCAGTCGCGGATCCAGGGCATGGGTTACGCGCAGGTCAACGGCCTGAAGCTCGACAATCAAGGCATCTGGCGCGGTACCGCGACCAAGGATGGCAAAACCATGCAGGTCGCGCTCGACTTCCAGGGCAACGTGGTCGCCCAGTAGACATAGCCGCAGACATAGCCGCGCAGAAATCGCGCTCCCAGCTCGGAGGAATACACCATGACCGTCGTCATCACCCGCCTGTTCGACACTTATGACGAGGCCGCCAAGTCCGTGGCCGATCTCGAGTCGAGCGGCATCCCGCACAGCGAAATCAGCATCGTCGCCAACAACACCGAGGGCCGGCTGGGCGATTATCCGGCCACGGCGGCCACGCCGTCCACAGTGACCTCCTCGACCGCCTATGCCGACGAGGACGCTCCGGTCGATGCCGCCCCAGCCTCTGGTGCCGGCACGGGTGCGACGATCGGCACAGTGCTGGGCGGTGGCGCCGGGTTGCTGGCCGGGCTCGGCTTGCTCGCCATCCCGGGAGTCGGCCCGGTTATCGCGGCTGGCTGGCTGATCGCGACCGTCACCGGCGCTGGGATCGGCGCCGCCGGCGGCGGGCTGCTCGGTTCGCTGGTCGGCGCCGGCGTGAACGAGACCGACGCGCACGTCTATGCCGAGGGCGTCCGCCGCGGCGGCACCCTGGTGACGGTGCGCGCCGATGACGGCCAGCGGGCCAGCGTCGAGGCAATCTTCGCGCGCTATGCAGGCGTGGACGCAGCAACCCGCGGCAACGAGTATCGCGCCGGTGGCTGGCAACGCTTCGACGAGACCGCTCCGGCCTACACGGCGGGCGCCACGCCGGCGCTGGGTGCTATGCCCACCGCGGCCGGCGCTCCCGTCGTCGGGACTGGGCTCGCGTCGGGCGACCCCGTGCTGGGGGTTGGGCCTGTGGCCAACCCGAGGGTTTAGCACCAGTCAAGAAAGGCGGCGTGTCCTCCGGGCCGTCGCCTTTTCGGCGTTCGTTTCCGCCCCATCTCAGCGGGCCACAATCATAGGCCGCGCCGACATGGATGGCAGTTTTTACGGTCCCTCCCCGGCCTTTATCAACCGCGTCGGCACTGCGCTGCCGCCGCACGACGTGCATCAGGCCTTCATCGATTTCGCCCACAGCCTGATGCCCGATGACCGGGCGCGCCGAATCTTCAGCCGAATGGCCGAGCGCTCCGGTATCGAGCACCGCTACTCGCATCTGTGCCCCAACCCGCCCCGCGCGCCCTGCCTCGACGACTCAGGGCTCTATCGTCGCGGTGCGTTTCCCGGGACCGCCGAGCGGATGCGCGCCTATGAGGAGCAGGCGACCGGCCTCGCGGTCCAGGCGGTCGAGGCCCTCGCGCCGGGCCGGGTCACGCATCTCGTGGTCGCGAGCTGCACCGGCTTCACGGCCCCAGGCCTTGACCAGCTCCTCGCCGAGCGGCTCGGCCTAGATGGCTCGATCGAGCGTACGCTGATCGGGTTCATGGGCTGCTACGCCGCCGTGCCCGCGCTCCGCGCCGCCCACCACATCGTCCGCTCCGACCCGGCCGCCCGCATCCTCGTCGTCAACCTGGAACTCTGCACCCTGCATCTGCAGGAAACACAGGATCTGGAAACCGTGCTTTCCTTCCTGCTGTTCGGCGACGCGGCCACGGCGGCGCTGGTCACCGCCGAACCCACCGGCATCGCCATCCGTGATTTCCGCACCGCGACCGTCCCGGACACGCAGGACCTGATCACCTGGCGCATCGGCGACCAGGGATTCGACATGCGCCTCTCCGGCCACGTGCCGACGGCGATCGCCGCGGTGCTGCGGGCAGAGCGCGCGCGGAACGACCCGGACGGCATCCTGCGTGGCGATGCCGCCTCCGATATCACGCACTGGGCGGTCCATGCCGGCGGCCGCACGGTGCTGGACGCCGTCGAGCAAGGGCTCGACCTGCTGCCCGAGGCGCTGGCGCACTCGCGCGCCGTGCTGCGGGCCATCGGCAACGTGTCCTCGGCGACCCTGCCGTTCGTGCTCGCCCGGCTTCTGGCCGACCCGCAGCCCGGACCAGGCCTCGCCATGGCGTTCGGCCCCGGATTGGTGGCCGAGACCTTCCGCTTCTCGCTGGTCTGATGGATTTCTCCTCCCGCAGCGCACAAACCGAGTGGATGGACACAGAAGCGGTCTCCGAGGCCGATTTCGCCCGCTGCCTCGCCGACCTCGCCACGGTCAACACGGTCACCCTGGCGCGCGGCCCCACCGTGGCCTTCATGCGCCGGATCGCGCGCTTCATGCCGCACGTGACCCGGTTGAGCGTCCTCGATGTCGGGTTCGGCGAGGGCGACATGCTGCGCCGGCTCGCGCGTTGGGGCACGCGGCGAGGCATCGCGCTCGAGCTGACCGGCATCGACCTCAACCCGGCCAGTGCCGCCGCCGCCCGCGCCGCCACGCCGGCTTCCATGCAGATCGACTACCGGACCGGCGACGTGTTCGACGAAAAGCCGGGGCGCTACGACGTGGTGATCTGCTCGCTGTTCACCCACCACCTCTCCGATCCGCAGATCCTGCGCTTTCTCGCTTGGCTCGAGGCCACCGCGAGCAGGGGCTGGTTCATTAACGACCTGCACCGGCACCAGATCGCCTATTACGGCTTCGCCGCCATGTCGCGCGCCGCGGGGTGGCACCGTTTCGTCCAGCATGATGGCCCGATCAGCGTCGCCCGCAGCTTCCGGCGCGACGACTGGTCCCGCATGCTGAGCGCGGCCGGGCTGGAGGGGGTGGCGCAGGTGCGGTGGCACGTGCCGTTCCGGTTCTGCGTCAGCCGGGTCCGGTGAAGGTCCTCATCGCCGGCGGCGGCGTGGCCGGAGCCGCTTCGGCCTGCCTGCTGGGCCCCGATTGCGTGCTGGTGGAGCGCGAGACGGCAGCGCACGACAAGATCTGCGGCGAATTCATCAGCGCCGAGGCGGAATCCTATCTGCGCCAACTCGGCCTCGACTTGGCATCGCTCGGCGCCGTGCAGGTGCGGTCGGTTCGGCTCGTTCACGGCGCCAAAATCGTCACCTCCCGCTTGCCGTTTCCCGCCTATGGCCTCTCCCGCCGCGCGCTCGACGCCGCGCTCCTCGACCGCGCCGCTTCCACGGGAGCCGAGGTGCTGCGCGGCTACACGGTGCGCAGCCTGACCGACGGCGTCGCCGACGTGACCGGGCTCGGCCGGTTCCCAGGCCACGCGACGTTCCTCGCGACCGGCAAGCACGACCTCCGCGGCGCGCGGCGCAACCCGGCGCGGCCACCCGAGGATCTCGTTGGCCTAAAAATGTATTTCAACCTCGACCCGGCGCAACAAGCGGAGCTGGCAGGCGCCGTCGAGGTCTTAATCTTCCGCGGCGGCTATGCTGGGCTGCAAATGGTCGAGTCCGGACGCGCCAATCTTTGTTTGCTGCTCGATCGCCAGCGTTTCCTCGAAGCCGGCCAAGACTGGGATGGGTTGCAAGCCGTGCTGGAGGCAGAATCGCCGCATCTCGCCCGCCGCCTGCACGGCAACCGGCGCTTGCTCGAGCGCCCGATCGCCATCTTCCGCGTGCCATACGGCTTTGTGCACGCACCGGGCCCGGCCGACCAAGCTGGCGTCTATCGGCTCGGCGACCAGGCCGGGGTGATCCCGTCCTTCAGCGGCGACGGCGTCGCCATCGCCCTGCACAGCGCCTTTTCCGCCGTATCGGCACACCGGACCGCCAATGCCCACGCCTATCATCGCCAGTTGCAGCGCGATATCGGCGGACAGATCGCTCGCGCGGCGACGCTGTATCGCCTGGGCCGTGCGGCGCCCGGCCTGCTCACCGGCCTCGGCCGCCTATGGCCCAACGCCATCGCCTGGGCGGCGCACTTCACCCGCGTGCCCCCGCAAGCGCTGCGCAGCGCGGCACACGGAGGTCCAAGGTGACGCGAATCGGGATCGGCTCGCTGATGCAGGAGACCAACACCTTCGCCCCGTTCCGCACCGAGCTCTCGACATTCGAAGCCTACTATCTCCGCCGCGGCCAGGCCGTGCTCGATGGCTTCGGCGCGGCGCGGGTCGAGATCCCGGGCTTCCTGAGCGTGTTGCGTGCGGCCGGCGTGGAGCCGGTGCCGCTCCTAGCCGCCCACGCCGGTTCCAGCGGCCCGGTGCGCCGGCTCGCCATCGACACGCTCCTCGGCGAGATGGTGCAACGCTTGCAACAGGCCGGGCCGGTCGATGGCGTGTTGCTGGCGCTGCACGGCGCCATGACGATCGAGGACCAGCCAGACGCCGAGAGCGAGATCATCGCCCGCATCCGCGCCGCGCTGCCAGAAGGCACGCCGGTCGGCGTCTCGCTCGACCTGCACGCCCACGTGACCCAGGCGATGCTGCAGCCCGACACCTTCCTGATCGGCTACCGCGAATATCCTCACATCGACATGTTCGAGACCGGCGAACGCGTCGCCCAGCTGCTGCTCGACCGTCTCGCCGGGTGCTGCCGCCCGGTGATGGCGCTGGCCAAACGCCCCATGATCGTCAGCCCGGTCAACGCGCGCACCGATGAAGGCCCGCTGCAGCGCATCGTCGCCGAGGCGCGAACCCTGGAGCAGAGGCCAGTCCTGCACGCCTCGCTGTTCCCGGTGCAGCCCTGGCTGGACGTGCCCGATCTCGGCTTCGCCGCTCTCGTCTGCGCCGACGCGGATGCAGCTTGCGCGCAACGCGCCGCCAACCGCCTCGCCGATCTCGCCTGGGCCGCGCGGACCGAGTTCGAGCCTGACCTCATCCCGCTCGAGGAGGCGATCCGTATCGGCCTGGCTTCGTCCGGCACGACCGTGGTCGGCGATGGCGGCGACGCACCGAGCAGCGGCGCCGCGGCCGACAATGCCGGCGTATTGCGCGCTTTGCTCGCCGCCGGTGCCGACCGGGCGGGCAGGCTGAGCTACCTGACGCTCTGCGACGCGCAAGCGGCCCTGCAGGCCGTCGCAGCCGGTCCCGGCGCCACGGTCAGCCTGCAAGTCGGCCATAAGCAAACCGGCGACGGCGAGCCGATCGCACTGACCGGGCGCGTGCGGGCGACGACGGACGGCCAGTACATCATGCACGATGCCGGCGCCCAGGGCAGCCGCGCGTCGATGGGGCTGACCGCAGTGGTCGCGATCGGCGACATCAGGCTCTGCCTGCGCTCGTTACCCGGCTTCGAATGGGACACCGGGCTGTTCACCTCGGTCGGCCTCGACTTGCGCGACGCCGCATTGGTGTTTGTGAAGTCGCCGTCACATTTTCGTGTCGCTTTCGCGCCACACGCAGCGCGTGTGCTGTCGGCGGACACGCCGGGAACCACGTGCGTCAACCTGCGCCGGCTCAATCTGACCCAAGCGCCGCGCCCGCTCTGGCCGCTGGACGAATGAGGACGTCACGGCAGCAAGAATGAAACAAACAGCCCAGTTCACCGTTTGCTATATATACCCTGGGATATTCCAAGTTCCCGAGGCGATTGGTTCAAGCGGAGTAGAATAATGGACAAGAGTTTAGCCGGATTGATCGGCGCAGTCGGCGCCTTGGCGGCGATCGCCCCGGCGCAAGCCATGCCGGCGTCGCACGTACCCGCCCAGGACGCGATGCAGGTAGCGTCTTACAGCGATCTGCTGAAGCCGATCCCGAACGCGCTAGAACTGCTCAAGGCGCAAGAGACTGCGGACGGCGACGCGGTGCTGGTGCCGGTCCAGATCATCATCGGCGGGCACCCGCGCCGCTACCACCATCACCACAGCCATTATCGCCGGCGCGTCTACCACCACCATCATCACCATCACCATCACCGCGGCCCCGCGATCGTCATTCGGTAGCAGGCGGATGACCCACGCCTTTGGTTGGAGCCGGCCGAAGGCGTGGATGGCCCGCTTGCGCGGACCATGACCATGGATGGGTCTGCCTCACGGGTCAGCGCTCCTTGCTACTCTTCGCTGCCCCGAAGATGCGGCGATACGTGCCGTCGAACACCGTGTCGGTTGACGACGTCCATTCCGTATCGGCGGAGAGGGTGCCGCGGCTGGCGTAGATACGCCGCGACTGCAGCTCTCGTTCGGCCGCTTCCTCCTCCGGCATCGGGAGCAAGTCAATCTTGTCGTCCGCTGGAACGAAGCTGGCGAACAGCATCGGCTCGCCGGGCCGGAATATATGCGTCTCGCCCGGGCGCGGCGTTTTGAACACCACAAAATAGATCATCGGCCACCAATTCCGCACGATAGCCGGGACGGCGATGGGCACCGTCCCGGTAGTATCGGTGTAAAACCGCGGATGCGTCTCGATCTTCACCGCCAGGTCGGGCGCGACCTTGAAATCGAGCAGAATTTGGTAAGTGTAATACTCGTCGCCGAAGCTGCGGAACGCCGGTCGCCGCTCGTCCTCCGGTCCGAACTCGCCCTCGAAGCAGAACTGGCCGTTCGTGAAGCTGACGCGCAACTCGTCGTCGTGCGGATACGGCACTTCCAGGCCAGCCCGCGCCGCCTCGGAAAACGGGATGCAATGCCACGGGTATTCGTGCGACCCATCCGCCCGCGGCTCCGGCTGTCCGGCCCAGCCAGGGACTTCGAGCTTGGTGCGGCGTGGAACGAGCTTCGGGTTGACCGATCGATACTTAACGGTGGGCATACGCCTCCACTCCACCTGCTGTGTGCAACGAAACCGGGGCCCAGCTTCGCCTAATTTGTCGAGTGGATCAGCGCGGCGATGGTCGCCTCCTGCGGGAAGCCGCTGTAGCTCAGCCCCTTCCGCATGCCCCAGGCCGCGACCAGGTGGTAGATCGGCACGACGGCGATATCCTTGCCGATCGCCAGGTCCGCCGCTTTGGCGAGGATCCCCGCGCGCGCCTTGTCATCCAGCGTACCGCTCGCCTGGTCCAGCATCGCGTCGAACTGCGGGTTCGAGTAGCGGCCCGCGTTGCCGGCGCCAATCCCGCGCGCCGCGTTGTAGGTGCCCAGGCAATAGAAGAGCTGCGACATCGGCTCGGCCGTGTCGGACGAGTTGCCGGTCAGCCCGGCGCTGAAGTCCAGCTTGATGACCCGGCTGAAGTAGATGCTTTTCGGCATCGTATCGACCGTCATCCGCAGCCCCAGCTTGCTCCACATCTGCGCAACCGTCTGCACCACCGTGGCATCGTTCGGATAGCGGTCATTCGGTCCGTTCAGCGTCATCGCGAAACCGCTGGGGTAGCCGGCCGCCGCGAGCAGCTTCTTCGCACCCTCGAGGTCGAACGGTTCGGGCTTCAGGTCGGGGCTGGCGCCGGCGAGGTAGTCGGGGGCGAACTGGCCGGCCGGCTTGCCCTGGCCTTGCAGCACCACGTTGACCAGTCCGTCCCGGTCGATCGCCTTGGACAGCGCGTGGCGCACGCGAATGTCCTGCAGCGGGTTGGCCGGAAGCGGGCTGCCGTCGAGCGCGGTGACCAGCGGCGTCTGCGCGCGGCCGACATCGAGGTAGATGTAGATGATGCGGTCGCTCGGGATCCGCGTGACGGTGAAGCCCGGCCGCTGCTTGAACCCGGCCACGTCGTTGCTCGGCACCGCGCTGATCACGTCCACATCGCCGCTGAGCAGTGCCGCAAGCCGCGAGCCGTCATTGGTGATCGGCTTATAGGTGACGTGTTCCCAATCGGGCTTGGCTCCGAAATAGTCCTCGTTGCGCACCAGCTCGAGCCGGTCGCCGGGCACCCAGCGCACCAGCTTGTACGGACCGGTGCCAATGGCGGCCTTGCCGGAATTGTAGTCCTGCGTCGTCGCCGTGGCGCCGATGGTGTGCGACACGATCCAGACGTTCTGCAGCTCGTTGGGCAGGATCGGATCGGGACCGTCAGTCTCGACGACGACGGTGGCCGGGTCGGTCGCGGTGGCTTTGACCACGTGGCGGAGATATTGCTGGAACGGTCCCGGGCTGCCCGGCACGTTGCGGGCACGCTGGTAGGTGAACACCACGTCGGCGGCGGTGAACGGCGTCCCATCCTGGAATTTCACGCCGGAGCGAAGCTTGAACTCCCAATGGGTCGGGTCGATCGGGTGCCAGCTCGTGGCGAGGTCGGGGATGATGTGCTGCTGGGCGTCGAGCGTTACGATGGCGCTGTAGATCGCCTTATCCACCTCGGTATTCGGGGTGAGGTGAAAAAAATGCGGATCGAGTGTCGTGGCTTCCGAAGCGACGCCGATTTTCAGGTCGGCAGCGCGGGCAATAGGTGCGCCGAGCAGCGCTGAACCGAGGAGAACGCTGCCGAGCCACTTGCCACAATCCATCGACATACCCCTGCGCCGGAAGCCCAGAATCACCGCATAATCCATGCTGCACTGCAAGCGGTTTAACCGGACACTGGACGCGAACTTGCGATCGGCGGAAGCTGGCACAAACGCAAAGGAGAGCCCGATGCACACGACCGACATGAAGGCCCCGTTCGACACCGCGCTGCTGGACGAACTGATGGGCGAGGCAGGCATCGATGTCCTGCTCGCGACGTCCAAGCACAACGTGCAATACCTGCTCGGCGGTCACCGGGCGATGTTCTTCGACTACATGGACGCGATGGGCGTCAGCCGTTACCTGCCCGTGCTGGTCTATCCGCGTGGCGCGCCGGAGCGTGCCTTCTATGTCGGGCATCGCACCGAGAGCGGCCAAAAGGAAGTGGCCCCGTTCTGGACGGAGTCCGACACTTCGTCATGGGGCTCGGTGGACTCGATCGAGAAGGCGGTGGCGCAGGTCACGCAGCGCGGCTTGCTGGCGGGCACCATCGGCGTCGAGACCTCGTTCCTGCCGTATGATTCGGCCCAGACGCTCGAACGCCTGCTGCCCGCAAGCAAGATCGTCAATGCGCTCGACACGTTGGAACGGCTGCGCATGCGCAAGAGCCCAACCGAGTTGACGCTGCTTCGCGAGTCCTCCGAGCGAGTGATCCAATCGATGGGGCAAGCCTTCGAGGCCTGCCGCGCCGGCATGACCAAGAAGCAGCTCGTTCAGGTGCTGCGTGAGGCGGAGACCGAACGCGGCCTGATCTTCGAATACTGCCTAATCACCGCCGGCGCCGGCCTGAACCGCGCCGCCTCCGACTACGTGATCCAGCCCGGTGACATCATGTCGCTGGATTCCGGCGCCAATTACCACGGCTATATCGGCGACATCTGCCGCATGGGCATCGTCGGCGAGCCGGACGCCGAGCTGGAGGACGCGCTGGCCTTCGTCGACCGCGTGCAGCACGCCGCTTTCAAAGCGGCCGGCCCCGGCGCGATGGGCGGCGACCTCTACGCGGCGCCGCAAAAACTGATCGACGCCTCGCCCTGGGCCTCGCAGGTCCATTTCGTGGCCCACGGCATGGGACTCGTCTCGCACGAAGCTCCGCACTTGAGCAAGACCGGTCCCGTCCCATACGGCGACGAGGACGCGTATCGCGGCCTCGAACCTGGCGCGGTGCTGTCAATCGAGACCACGCTGCGCCACCCAACCCGCGGCTTCATCAAGCTCGAGGACACCGTCGCGGTCACCGCAGCCGGTCACGAGGTATTTGGCGCCTCGATGCGCGGGTGGACGCGGACGGGCGGCAAAGCGCCCAAGAGCCTCGCCGCCTGATCACTCTGCGCAACAACCCTCTCCCGGCGGGAGAGGGTTGGGTGCTAGACTACGGACGCAGACGCTGGGCCATCGCGAGATGGTCCTGGATGATCGGCAAGGTCTGCTGCGCGAACGCATGCAGGTCCGGATCGGTGCCGCTGGCGATCTCGGTCTGGAAGACCTGCACCGCCATCCGATGATTCGTGTTCTGGCCTCGTACATAGTCTGCGTTAAACGCCCGCCCGCTCGCGCCCTGCAGACCGCTGATGATTCCCTCCTGATCGGAGGTCATCATGGGCTGCGGATTCGTTCCCTTTGTCTGGGCGATCGCGGCGAGCTGCTGCGTGGTCTTCGAGTGATCGTCGATCATACGCTGCGCAAACCGCCGGATCGCCGGGCTGCGGCTCTTCTGCAGTGCCAGTTGCGAGCTCGAAATCTCGAACTGATCGCTCGCATCGGCGGAATTGACGAAGCTCTGGTCCTGCGCGCTGAGCACCGGGGAAGGCGCCGCGGGCGGCGCCGTCTGCGAGATCGGCACCGGCGAATTGCTGCACGCCACGAGTGGCGCGAGTGCCAAAACGAAGCACCAAGACGGGAAACGAGACATTTTGTTCTCCTTATTGATCAGATTAAGTCAGGGTAGGCCTTGGGCCATCGTGAGGTGCTGGCGCAGCAGCGGCAGCGTTTGCTGCGCGAATCCCTTGATGTCGGCGTCGTATCCATTGTTCGCCTCATCCTGGAACGCCTGGATCGCCTGCTGGTGCCCCTGGATCTGGTTCATTCGATAGTCGCGGATGAAACTCCGGCCGTTCGCTCTGCCGAGTTGGTCGATCATCGACTGCTGCTGCGCTTTCAATGCCGGCGCCGGCGTCAGGCCCTTTGCGCTCACGATCGAGTTCAAGCGCTGCGTCGTCTGGTTGTGATCATGGATCATCCGGTCAGCGAACCGGCGCACCGCGGGATCACGGGTCTTCTGCAACGCCAGTTGCGAGCTTTGGATCTCGAACAGGTCACTCGCGCCCGCAGATTGGATGAAGTTCTGGTCTTGCGAACTCAGCGCCGGCGTCAGCGCAGTCGCCATCGCCTGCGCCTGCACCGAAGGCTGTGGTTGGCTGCAGGCCGCCATCGGCAGCAGCACCAGAGCCAAGCTCCAGCGCGGGATCGCGCGCATTTTTGTCATCTCCCTGTAAATGGAGGCCGAACAACGCAACACCCCGGCAGCCGTTCGGCCGCTCACCGAACGGTGCGAAACCGCTCCACGGCCGAGACCAGCGCCCGGCGCACACCGGGCTCCAGCGCCGAATGCCCGGCATCGGGAATAATCGTCAGCCGCGCCGCCGGCCAGTGCGCCGCCAGCTCGAACGCAGTGCGCGCCGGGCAGATCATGTCATAGCGTCCCTGCACGATCTCGCCCGGCAAATGCCCGATCTGGCCCATGCCGTCGAGCAGCCCCCCCGGGGGCAGGAATAGATTGTGCGCAAAATAATACGCCTCGATCCGCGCCAGCCCAAGCGCCGTGCGGTCCTGCGCGAAGGAAGTGACCGTGTCGGGGCTCGGCAGCAGCGTGCTGCACGACCCCTCATAGACCGACCAGGCGCGGGCGGCGGACATGTGCACCGCCGGGTCAGGGTCGGTGAGCCGGCGCAGATAGGCGCCGAGCACGTCTTGGCGTTCCTCCGGCGAGAGATGGCCGACGAAGGCCGCATGCGCATCCGGGAAGATCGCGGCAAGCCCCTGCAGAAACCAGTTCACCTCCGCCAGCCGGCCGAGGAATACCCCGCGCAGGACCAGGCCGCGCACCCGCTCCGGATGCGCCTGCGCATAGGCGAGCGCCAGCGTGCTGCCCCAGGAGCCGCCGAACAGCAGCCAGCGATCAATGCCGAGGTGCCGCCGCAGGGTCTCGATATCGCCGACGAGGTCAGGCGTGCTGTTGTGCGCCAGGCTGCCGAGCGGCCGTGAGCGGCCGGCGCCGCGCTGGTCGAAGATGACGATGCGCCAATAATGCGGGTCGAAAAACCGCCGGTGCACGGCGCCCGCCCCCGCGCCGGGTCCGCCGTGCAGGAACAGCACCGGCGCCCCGCGGGCCGCGCCCACTTGCTCCCAATACATGACGTGGCCGCCTTGCAGCGGCATATAGCCGGTTTCGTATGGGCCAATCTCAGGAAACAAGTCGCCGCGTGGCATAGTCCCAAATACCACGGTCCCGGCCCGTGGCGGAACCGCCTGGAAATGCTAAATTCGGTTAATGCAAGCGTATCGCGGATGGGTGGCGTTCGGCGCGTTGGTGGGGCTGCTCGCGGTGATCGCCGCGGCCTTTGCCGCGCATGGCACGGCGGACGCCTTTGCTGCCCGCGCCCGGGCCAGCGCCGCGCAGATGCTCGGCTGGCACGCGCTGGCCATCGTCGCCTGCGGTCTCTGGGGTGCGCAAGGCGGCTGGCTGACCCATGCGGCGGGCGCGTTGTTCACGCTGGGGCTGCTGCTGTTCTGCGGCGCGGTCTACTCCCCGGCATTCGGCGGCCCGAGCCTCGGCATGACCGCCCCGGTCGGCGGCTTCCTGCTGATGCTCGGCTGGCTCGCGCTCGCCGTGTCCGCCCTAGTGTCCCGAAACTGAACTCCGTCGGACTTTGGTTTCATCGTAGGACACTAGAAATTAAAAGGTTTAGTGGCCTGCTTATCCCAGAAATTCGCTGGCGAATTTCTGGGGCAGGACGCTAGTTCGGTGATCCGCAGCGCCTATCTCGCGGCCGAAGGGCTGGAACAGCCACTCCTGACCGAACTGGACCGAAAGGGGGTGACGATCGAAGCCTGGCACGGCCGCCTGGCGCTCTCGCCCGATCCGCCCGTCGAGTCCTGGTGGGCGCTCGATGTGTGGACCGATTGCGCCGAATACGCCGCACCCTCGGTCAAGACGGCAGCGGACACGCTGCGCGGCATGCAACGCAACTGGTTGGCCTACGCCGCCGCACAGCATCGCCGGATGGCGCTGATCCAGGAGCGCCTGCCGCCGGTCAAAGCCCGCCCGCTCGTCTTCCCGGAACCGGCCCCGCAATCACATCTCGGCGCCTGGACCTTGCTCGCACCCGACCGCCTGCTGGCCAGCCCGGCCAAGACCAGCCCCTTCCCGAACGGCGAATGCCGGTTCGCGGAGGACCGCACCGGACCGCCCAGCCGCGCCTACCTCAAATTATGGGAGGCGCTCACCCGGCTCGGCGCCTGGCCCGGACCCGGCGACGCCTGTCTCGACCTCGGCGCCTCCCCAGGCGGCTGGACCTGGGCACTAGCGCAACTCGGCGCTACGGTGACCGCGGTCGACAAGGCGCCCCTCGATCCGCAAGTCGCCGCCATGCCGGGCGTCGCAACCCAAATCGAGAGCGCCTTCGCGCTGGAGCCACGCCCCATAGACTGGCTGGTGTGCGATGTAGTGGCCTATCCGGACCGGCTGCTCACCCTGATCCAACGCTGGATCGCGGCTGGCGCACCAAAGCGGATCGTCTGCACCGTCAAATTCCAGGGCGAAACCGACGCCGACGCCGCCGAAGCCTTTGCCGCGATCCCTGGCGGCCAGCTGATGCACCTGTTCCACAACAAGCATGAACTGACGTTCACCTGGATCAGCCCGGCCTGATCGGTGCTACTTGCCCTTCTCGATCTTGGCCGGCGCGGTCTCGGTCTGATGCCGGTCTGAATTTGGCATCCCCGCGGATTCTTGGTTTTCGGCGCCGCTCGGGATCCCGTGCGGCGTTTTGCCCGTCGGATTATGGGCGGGATGATCGCCGGCGGTCGGCAGTTCCTCATGCGGCTTCTGCTCGGTCATGCGGAGACAACGTCCCTGCGGCCTCGCAGTTGCCCTAAGCCAGCGCCCTGGCCACCGCGTCGCACACCCGTTCGGCGTGCGCATCCGACAAGTCAGGATGGATCGGCAGCGCCAGGATTCGGCCGGCCAAATCGTCGGAAACCGGCAACTCGGCCCCGTCATGTTGCGCCGCATAGGCGGGCTGCCGGTGCAGCGGCTTCGGGTAATAGATCGCCGTCGGCACCCCCGCTTCGCGCAACTGGGCCTGCACGTGGCTCCGCTGCCCGGGATCGCGCAGCAGGACCGCATAGATCGCCCAGGCGCTCGTGCTGTCCGGAACCCGCACCGGCACCTCCAGCAGATTGCCCAGCCGCCGGTCATAAATACCGGCCACCCGCTCGCGCACCTCCAGCTCCTCGTCGAACACGTCGAGCTTGGCCAGCAGCACCGCCGCCTGCAGCGTATCGAGCCGCCCGTTCATCCCAGTCCGCAGTACCTCGTAACGGCTCATCCCCTCGCCGTGGCTGCGCAGGCTGCGATACAGCGCCGCGCGCTCGTCGCTCTCGGTGAACAGCGCCCCGCCATCGCCATAGGCGCCCAGCGGCTTGCTCGGAAAGAAGCTGGTCGCAGTCACCTGCGCCTGGGTGCCGAGCTTGGCGCCATGCAGGCTTGCGCCGAAGCTCTGCGCCAGGTCGTCGATGGTGAACAAGCCCTCCTGCGCCGCGATGTCGTTCAGCGCCGGCCAATCCGCGGGCTGGCCGAACAGATCCACCCCGATCAGCGCCCGCGGCCGCAACCGCCCCGCCGCGCGCACCTCGGCGATGCGGCGCGCGAAGTGCGCCGGGTCGATCTGGAAGGTCCGCGCATCGACGTCGACGAACACCGGCGTTGCGCCCAGCAGCAGCGGCACCTCCGCCGTCGCCGTGTAGGTAAAGGCTGGCAGGAAGACCGCGTCGCCGGGTCCGATCCCCTCGGCCATCATCGCGATCTGCAGCGCATCGGTCCCGGAACTGACGCCCACGCAGTGCCGCGCGCCGCAATAAGTGGCCAGCCGCGCTTCCAACTCGGCCACCTCGGGTCCCAGGATGAACTGGCAATGCGCCAGCACCGCCTCCAGCCGCGGGCGCAGGCTGGCCGCCATGCGCGCCTGCTGCGCCTTCAGGTCAAGGAACGGGAGCGGAGCGTTCAAGCTGTTTTCCTCCTTGTGTGACGCGCGCGGCGTTGTCCGGCTCGAATTCGGGCACCATCCGGCCCAGCACCGCCAGCGCCGTCTCCACCGCGCCAGCCCGGCACGCGGCGGCGATCTCCTGCAGCGCGTCGGCGACGACGGCCGGGTCCGCCGTTCGCGGAGTCGCCATCAGCAGGCCCGGATGACCGGTCGGCACCGGCGGCTCCTTGCCGTGGAACAGCTCCTCGAACAGCTTCTCGCCGGGCCGCAACCCGGTGAACACGATCTGGATCGCCCCCGGCGGCGGCTCGCCCTCCGCGACCCGCAACCCAGCTAGCCGAATCATCTGCCGCGCCAAATCGACGATCCGCACCGGCTTGCCCATGTCGAGCACGAAGATGCCGCCCTGCCGCTGCATCGACTCCGTGCCGGCGACGCTCGCCTGCAGCACCAGGCCGACCGCCTCGCGCACCGTCATGAAATACCGCTGCATCTCCGGATGCGTCACCGTCAGCGGCCCGCCCCGCTCGAGCTGGCGGCGGAACAGCGGCACCACCGACCCGGTGCTGCCGAGCACGTTGCCAAACCGCACCGTCACATAGCGCAGCGAGCCGCCTCGCCGCGCCGCCACGTCCAGCCCCTGTACGTACATTTCCGCCAGCCGCTTGCTGGCGCCCATGACGCTGCTCGGGTTCACCGCCTTGTCGGTCGAGATGAACACCATCGCCGCCGACCTGGCCGCCTGCGCCGCATCCGCCACCACCCGCGTGCCGATCGCATTGGTCATCAGCCCCTCGAGCGGGTTCGCCTCGACCATCGGCACGTGCTTCAGCGCCGCGGCATGGAACACCAGCTCGGGCCGCTCCGCCGCGAACAGCGCCCTGATCCGGCCCTCATCGCGCACATCCGCCAGCACGATCTGCCGCGCGACCCCCGGCTGCAGCTCAGCCAACTCGGTGTCGATCTGCCACAGCGCATACTCGCCATTGTCGAGCAGCACGAGACGCGACGGCCCAAGCGCCGCCACTTGCCGCGCCAGTTCCGAGCCGATCGTCCCGCCCGCCCCCGTCACCAGCACGCGCCGCCCGCGGACCAGCCGCGCCATGCCGTCGCGATCCAGCGGTACTTGCGGGCGGTTCAGCAACTCCTCGATCGACACCGGCGCCAGTTGCACCGGCTCACCGGAAGGCGGCGCCAGCAGCTGAGTCGGCGCCGGCGTCCGCCGCACTGCCACCCCCTCTGCATCTGCCTGGGCGATCAGCTCGGCCAGCATCTCACCGCCCAGCCCGGGCTCGGTCACCACCACGGCCGAAGCCGGCCTTCCCTCCTGCCGCAACCGCGCCAGCACCGCCCCGGCCTGATCCAGTGACCCCAGGATCGTGCGCCCGCGGATCCGCCGCGCCACGTTGCCGCCGCCGACGCTGAGCAAGCCGAGCACCCGAAAGCTCGCCCGCCCCTCCCGCGTGTCGAGCGCGCGCAGGAATACGTCGGCATTCTCGCCCGCCCCGGCCAGCAGCACGGTCTGCGCCTGACGGCCGGCGGCCCGGCTGCGCCCGCGCCGCAGCCGATACACCACCCGCGGCGTCCCCAGTGCCACGATCAGCGTCAGCGCGTGAATAATCGGAAAGGTCGGCGTCGGGATCGGGAAACCGGCGGCCGTCAGCAGCAGCGCGAACAGGATCGCGCTCGCCACCGAGCCGCCGACCACCCCCAGCAAATCCTCGATTCCCGAGAAGCGCCAATATTGCTGCGGCATGCGGAACGGCAGCCCGGCCACCAGCAGCGTGATCGCGCCGCCGCCGACGAACCATAGCGGATGCAGCAGCCCGCCCGCCGGGTCGGCCAGGTAGCGCGCCAGCGGTGTGGACGCCGCGGCCAGGATCCCGTCCAGCAGGACGTTGAGCAGGATCCGGTTCAGCGCGCGCGGCAGTGGGCGTTGCAGAGACATCGCCGCCCCCCTATAGCCCCGTTCGGACGGAGTGACAGCCCTCGGTGACGACCCTCTCGCTCCTGAAGCATCTCCTATTTTGCGCCACTCTTGCCCTGTTTTCCGCCGCGATTGTGCGGACGATGACCCGCGTCGGCGTACTGGATCAGCCCGATCCACGCAAAGCCCACAGCCGACCCATACCAAAAGGCGGCGGAGTCGGGGTGGTCGCGGCGTTCTTGGCCGGCATCGCCGTACTATACGTGTTCGCCCAGTTCTCCCGCATCGCCAACCCGTACTTCCTGGGCGTGATCCTGGCCGCCTCGGCCATCGCGCTCGTCGCCTTCCTCGACGACGTGCTGGATTGGCCTTTCACCGTGAAGCTCGGCGCCCAGCTCGCCGCCGCCGGAGTAGCCGTCGCCAGCGGCCTCGTCGTCAGCTCGCTCAACCTGCCGGTCCTCGGCGCCGTCAGCCTCGGCTGGATCGGTCTGCCGCTGACGCTGATCTGGATCCTGTTCGCCACCAACGCGATGAACTTCATCGACGGGCTGAACGGGCTCGCCTCGGGCGTCTCGGTCATTGCCTGCGCCGCGCTGGCCGCGATCGCCGCCTCGCTCGGCGGCTGGTTCATCTACTTTGCCAGCCTCCTGCTCGCCTCCGGGCTGATCGGCTTCTTGCCCTTCAACTTCCCCCGCGCCCGCATCTTCATGGGCGACGTCGGCAGCCAGTTCTGCGGCTTCGTGCTCGCCGTGCTCGCCGTGGTGGCCGGGCGGTTCGAGGGGGTGGAGCTCTCGGTCCTGCTCGTGCCGATGCTGCTGTTCGGCGTGCTGTTCGACGTCGCTTTCACCGTGCTGCGCCGCGCCGCGGCGGGCGACCGCATCACCCAGCCGCATCGCAGCCACCTCTACCAAATCGCCCACCGTGCCGGCATGCAGGCCGTGCGCGTAACGCTCATCCATTGGGGGTTTGCACTCTGGGGCGCCGTATGCTGCGCCCTTTTCCTCGTCGTCACTGGCCCGGCAAAGCCGCTTGCCGTGCTGCTCGTACTGCCCCCGCAACTGATTTGGCTCGCCTACGTCGTCCGCCGCGCGCGCCGGGCCGCGATCGGGCGCTGGTAGGGTGTAACAACTCGCCTAATGGGTTAGGGTCGGGCAGAAGCGGACCCAACCGCGGAGGGGAAACGATGGCGACGATGCAGGGTGTTGCCGCCCGCGGTGTGGCGGCTGAACGGACCGGGCGGCGGCGCAACTACGCACGCCGTTACTGGGCGTTCATCCTGCCGGCCGCGCTCGTCGTCGCGGCGGTCATCCTGTTTCCGTGGGTGTTCACCCTGTTCATGTCCGTGCAGGACTGGCATGTCGGCGGCGAGCGCACCTTCGCCGGGCTGGCCAATTACAGCCGCATGCTAACCGATGACCGCTTCCAGTGGGCGGTCGTGCGGACACTCTATTTCACCGCCTTTTCGGTCCTGTTTCCGGTCCTGTTTGGCGTTGCCGCCGCCGTCTGCTTTCAGCGCAAGTTTTTCGGCCGCGGCTTGGCCCGCACGATCTTCATCATGCCGATGATGGCCACACCGGTCGCCATCGCGCTGGTCTGGACCATGATGTTCCATCCGCAGCTCGGCGTGCTGAATTACCTGCTGACCAGCGTCGGCTTGCCGCCCTCTTCATGGGTGTATGATCCCGATACTGTCATCCCGACCCTCGTCATGGTCGAAACCTGGCAGTGGACGCCGCTGGTCATGCTGATCGTGCTGGGCGGCCTCGCGAGCCTGCCGACCGATCCGTATGAGGCCGCGCTGCTGGATGGCGCCAGCGTATGGCAGGTCTTTCGGCACGTGACGCTGCCGCTGGTCTGGCCATTCATCATCGTCGCCGCCGTTATCCGCGGCATCGACGCGTTGAAGGCGTTCGACACGATCTTCGTCATCAGCAATGGCGGCCCCGGCACGGCGAGCGAGACGCTGAACATCCTGCTTTATTTGCAGGCATTCAGCTTCTACGACATGGGTTACGCCTCGGCGATCGTCGTCGTGTTCTTCGTGCTCGTGTTAGTCATCACAATGCTGCTTTTGTATTTCCGGCAGCGGGATCAGCTGGCATGAGTAGCGTCGCGACCTACCGGGCCAAGCGCATCCTCGGCAAAATTGGCTTATACTTGTCAGTGCTTGTGCTGATCTCTCCAGCTCTCATGCTGTTTCTTTGGATGCTGTCGCTGTCACTCAAGAACGAAATCGACAACACTGCCTATCCGCCGGTTTTCATCCCCAATCCGCCAACCCTCGCCAACTTCGTCGACGTGTTCCAGAAGAATGACTTCCTCAGCTACACTCGGAACTCGGTGATCGTATCGTTCGGCGCCACCGGGCTCGCGCTGCTGATAGGCGTGCCCGCCGGCTACGGCATTGCCAAGGCGCGGGCGACGCGGGCGGCGATACTGATCCTGATCGCGCGCATCACGCCAGGGCTGTCCTACTTGATCCCGCTCTTCCTGCTGTTTCAATGGCTTGGCCTGACCGGGACGCTTACCCCGATCGTGATCACGCATCTCGTCATCACCGTGCCGATCGTCGTCTGGATCATGATCGGCTTCTTCGAAGGGCTGCCATCGGAACTTGAGGAGGCGGCGCTGGTGGACGGCGCGACGATCTGGCAAGCCTTCCGCTATGTCGCGATGCCGCTGGCGCGGCCGGGTATCACGGTCGCCACCATCCTGGCGTTTATCTTTAGTTGGAATAATTTCATCTTCGGCGTCGTGCTCGCCGGGCGCGAGACGCGGACCTTACCGGTCGCGGTCTACAACGTTCTGACATTCGAGCAGATCAGCTGGGGCCCACTGGCTGCCGCGGCCTTGCTTGTCACCTTACCGGTGCTGCTGCTCACGTTGCTGATGCAGAAGGAGATCGTCGCCGGCCTCACGGCCGGCGGCGTCAAGTAACGAACCTGTCTAGCTTAGGCGTGCGCCATCTTGCGCGAGGGAGACTCGCTCGACCCGCTCCCGCTCTGCTTCTTCGGCGAGCTGGCGTCAGCCATGATCGCGCGGAGGTCGCGCAGGAAAGCCTGGCCCTTGAGCGTGCGCTGCACGAGGACACTGCGCCGGTCCGCCGGATCCACCTTGCGGCGCGCTAGCTCAAGCTCACCAAGACGATCGAGCGCCCGCGTGATCGCCGGCTTGGAAACGTTCAAGTCCGCGGCAAGGCCGCGAACGGTGTGCGCACCGTCCTGCAAGTAACAGGTCAGAAACACGCCGAGCTGACGCGCGGATAGATCAGGGCCATCGCGCCGAACGAGCGAGACGATAGTGTCCCGTAGGATACCAACCATCTGGTCGGTATTTGGATTGGCGGCCATCTTTGTGTCCTTTCACATGAACCCGGACGGTGTCGCCCACCGCCGCGTAGTCGACTCCGTTACGCCATTAATTGGTGACGTGTAGGCCTATTACACTCTCCGCTACTAGAAAATAAGGTCGCACGTAAGCGTGATGATGTTACCTTTTCAATCACCGAGATCAACCTAAACCGACGTTAATGTTTCCACGAACGCAAACAGTGCTCTTAGCCCACCTGCTTCGCCGCCCTCCGGCCGCCCCGGACGACTCGAATCATTCCACGCATACACATCCAAATGCCCCCACATAATGCTAGACGCAACAAAACGTTGCAGGAACAACGCTGCAATTATCGCCCCCGCCTGCGGTTTTGACGACACGTTGTTCAAATCGGCGACGGGGCTCGTCAACCAGGCGTCGTATCCAGCAAACAATGGCAGCCGCCAGAGCGGATCGTCGACCGCCAACCCCGCCTGCAGCAACCCTTCGGCCAGCATATCCTGCGGGGTGAACAGCGCTGGCAGATCCGGCCCTAGCGCCACGCGCGCCGCCCCGGTCAATGTCGAGGCGTCGAGCAGCAAGTCCGGATGCTGATCCGACGCTTCCGCCAACAGATCACATAAGACCAGCCGCCCCTCCGCATCGGTATTGCCAACCTCGACCGTCAGCCCCCGCCGAGTCCGCAGCACGTCCAGCGGACGCATCGCTCCGCCGGAGACCATGTTCTCGACGCAGCCGATCCGCACCGAGAGCCGCACCGGCAAGTCTCGCTGCATGATCGCGCTGGCCAGGGCGAGCATTATCGCCGCGCCGCCCATGTCTTTCTTCATTCGCAGCATGCCCGATGGCGGTTTCAGGTCATAACCGCCGGTATCGAAACAAACACCCTTGCCGCAGAGCCAAATATGCTTGGCCTGCGCTCCCGCCCCGCTGCCAAACCAATCGAACCCGGCGACCACGGGCGCCCGTTCCGAACCGCGCCCCACGGCCGCCACGGTAGGATATTCCGTCTCCAGTGCCGCGCCCCCCGCGCGGCAGCAATCGGCCCCAAAACGCTGCCCCAGCGCTATCGCGGCTTCGGCGAGCTCCGCCGGGCCAAGCAGGTTGGCCGGCGTGTTGATCAAGTCGCGCGCCAGCCAAACCGAGCGCGCCAACGCCAACGACACCGCATGCGGCTCCGCCCCCGACAACAATGCCGCAAGCCGCTTCGGCTTCGACAAGCACGTAAATTGGTAAGCACCGCAGCAGAAGCCCAGCACCGCCCCGCCCATATCAAAGTCGCCCGGCGCCAAACGCCAGGCCGTGCCTTCTGGCAACGCCATTGGCAGGCCGCCATGCGCCCAGGGCGACCGGTCCGCACCCAACCCCAGCAGGGCGCCGCCCAACCCCGTCCCGCCGGGCAACAGCAAGAGCTGGCCGGCTTCCGCCTTGAACCCGCTCGCGCCGGCATACGACGCGGCCGCCGGGTCGAGCTTGCCCAGCGCAGCTTGCAGACCATCCGGCCGCACCGACACCAACTCCACAGCGCCCTGACCCGGCGCCGCCAGGCAGTCCAGCTCGCGGTCAAATCCCGCATCGGCCATATCGAGTCGCTCCCTGACCGGGCGCACAATGTTACCGGACGGCGAAACCTGGCAAGCGCCGCTCCCCGCGCCACCGCCGATTCCGGCAAAAGCTTGCATTCCGCCGGCTTAGGCCCAACCCTTTCCGTATGCTGGGCTTCCCTTCCCGGGTCAAAGCTGTGCTCGGGCCGACCAACACCGGCAAGACGCATCTTGCGATGGAGCGCATGCTCGCCCACGCCAGCGGGGTCATCGGCTTCCCGCTCCGCCTGCTCGCTCGCGAAAACTATGACCGCATG
Source organism: Acetobacteraceae bacterium (assembly GCA_965276815.1). GTDB lineage: Bacteria > Pseudomonadota > Alphaproteobacteria > Acetobacterales > Acetobacteraceae > JAVVHH01. The sequence goes on from CBDIBE010000011.1 coordinate 871,037, forward strand.
GTCGCGCAAAAGGGCGTCAAGAACGTCGCGCTGATCACCGGCGAGGAAAAAATCGCCCCGCCTGGCGCGCGCTGGTTCTCCTGCACCGTCGAGGCGATGCCGCTCGACATGCCAGCCGAATTCGTCGCCGTGGACGAGATCCAGCTCTGCGCCGATCCCGATCGCGGCCACGTCTTCACCGACCGGCTGCTGCATGCCCGCGGCATGGTGGAAACCATGCTCCTCGGCGCCGAAACGATCCGTCCATTGATCCAATACTTGGCGCCGCAGACAGAAATAGAGACGCGCCCGCGCCTTTCGCAGCTCACCTATGCCGGCCCGGTCAAGCTCGCCCGCCTGCCGCCGCGCACCGCCGTGGTCGCCTTCAGCGCCGGCGAAGTCTACGCGATCGCCGAGCTGATCCGCCGCCGCCGCGGTGGCTGCGCCGTCGTCATGGGCCGCCTCTCGCCGCGCACTCGCAACGCCCAGGTCCAGCTCTACCAGAACAAGGAAGTCGACTTCCTGGTCGCCACCGACGCGATCGGCATGGGCCTGAATATGGACGTCGACCACGTCGCCTTCGCCCGGCTCACCAAGTTCGACGGGCACCGGCTCCGCCGCCTGACGCCCCCGGAAGTGGCGCAGATCGCCGGCCGCGCCGGCCGCGGCATGCGCGACGGCACCTTCGGCAGCACCGCCGAGTGCCCGCCGCTCGACGACGACCTGGTCCATGCCGTGGAGACGCATCAATTCGAACCGCTCGAGCAGCTCTACTGGCGCAACGAGAACCTCGACCTCGCCAGCGTCGACGCGCTCCTCGCCAGTCTGCAAGCGCCGCCGCCGCGCCCCGGCCTGGTCCGCGGGCCGGACGCGGTGGACCTGCAAACCCTCCTGGCGCTCGCCCGCGAGCCGGAGATCCGCGCGCTCGCCACCGGGCGCCGCCGGGTCCGCCTGCTCTGGGACACCTGCGGGATCCCCGACTTCCGCAAGCTGGCCGACGACACCCATAGCCGCCTCTGCGCCCGCGTCTTCGAGCACCTCGCCCGCGACCAGATGCTGCCGTCCGAGTGGATCGAAAGTGGCATCGGTAGCCTCGCCCGCTCGGATGGCGACATCGACACTCTGATGCAGCGCCTCGCCGGCGTTCGCGTCTGGGCCTATGTCGCGGCCCACACCGATTGGGTCGCGAACGCCGCGGAGTGGCAAGCGCGCACGCGCCAAGTCGAGGATCTGCTCTCCGATGCGCTGCATGAACGGCTGACCACCCGCTTCGTCGACCGCCGCGCCGCCCATCTGATCCGCCGGCTCGACGAAAGCCCCGGCGAGGAGCTGCTCTCCGCCGTGACCGCGCGCGGCGAGGTCGTGGTCGAGGGCCATTCGGTCGGCCATGTCGGCGGCTTCGCCTTCCTGCCCGATCCGGCCACCGAGGGGCCCGAGCGCCGCCTCGTCCTGCGGGCCGCCCGCCGCGCCTTGCGCGAATGGATGCCCCGCCGGGTGCAAGCGCTCGAGGACGCGCCCGACCAGGCGCTCGCCTGGACCGTTGACCACAAGCTCATCTGGGAGGGCGTGCCGGTTGCCCGCCTGCGGCCCGGCGCCAGCCTGCTGCGCCCGGCAATCGAGGTGAACGACAGCGAATATCTCGACGGACCGCGGCGAGAACGGGTCCGTGTGCGTTTGCAGCGCTGGGTCACCGGCCTGATCGACCGCGACATGGCCCCGCTTTTCGCCGCCGAGGCCGGCGCCGCTTCCGACCCCTCGCTGCGCGGCCTGGTGCACCTCGTCGCCGAGTCCGGCGGCGTGCTGCCCGGCGCCACCGAGCGCAGCGTCGGCCCGGCGCTGCGCGGCCGGCTCAAGCCGCTCGGCATCCGCGCGGGGCGGTTCGCGCTGTTCTTGCCCGCCCTGCTGAAGCCGCAAGCGTCTTCCACGCGGGCGGCGCTCTGGGCGCTGAGGCAAGGCGTGCCCACGCCCACGCTGCCCGCGCCCGGCCTGGTCTCCCTGCCGCCGCCGCCCGATTGGCCGCCCGGCTTCGCGGCCGCTCTGGGCTGGATCGCGGCCGGGCCGGTCTTGGTGCGACTCGACGTCGCCGAACGGATTGCCGCCGAGCTCGCCTGGGTCGCCCGTCAGCGTCAGGCGGCGGTCCCGGACGGGCTGGCTTCGCGCCTCTCGATCAGCAAGGACGCGCTGACGGCCGTGCTCCGCGGCCTGGGCGTCCGCCTCGTCCCCGCGGCAGCGCTGGGCCCCGGCGAGTATGGGCCGCCAGCGCCGCCCATGATGCGGCCGTACCGTCCGCCGCGGCCCGCACCCCGCGCAGAGCCCGCCCCACCCCGGACCGACGGCCCGTTCGCCGCTCTGGTCGCATTAAGGCGCTAGTTTGGAGGATCGGGACTGGCAGCGCCTGGACAAATGGCTCTGGTGCGCCCGCTTCATGAAGGCGCGCTCCGACTGCGCCCGGCTCGTCGAGGGCGGCCTGATCCGCATCAACCGCCAGCCCACCGACAAGCCACATGCCCGGCTGCGACCCGGCGACGTGCTGACCCTGCCGCTGCGCGGCGAGGTCCGCGTGGTCGAAGTGGTCGCCCTAGCCGCCCGCCGCGGGCCGGCGCCCGAAGCGCAAGCGCTCTACCGCGAGCTGGCAGCACCCGAGCCACACCGCTTGCGCACCGGCTGAAACGACTGCATATCCGGAGCGCGGCAGGGCCGCATGAGCCGGGACGAGGACACCTGATGACCTACGTGGTCACCGAGAACTGCATCAAGTGCAAGTACATGGACTGCATCGAAGTCTGTCCGGTGGACTGCTTCTACGTCGGCGAGAACATGCTCGTCATCCATCCCGACGAATGCATCGATTGTGGCGTATGCGAGCCGGAATGCCCGGCCGAGGCGATCGTGCCCGACAGCGACGACAAGGGCGCGGCCTGGCTGGAGCGCAACCGGGTGTTTTCGGAGCAATGGCCGAATATCACCCGCAAGGGCGAAGCGCCCGCCGATGCGGATGAGTGGAAGGACAAGCCCGGCAAGGAGGCGTTGTTCTCGCCCGACCCCGGAAAGCCCTGACCGGCGGGCCTTGCAGGCCCGGCATACCGTGACTTCCATGACATTTCGTGGTATACGCTTCGCTTCGGCGAACGCCTCCGGACAGTTGTCGGCCCGTGTCGCGGGCTGAACCGAGGCTGTTGCCCTATCGATCAGCGTGCCTGGCAAAAGCCAGGTGAGGAGTTATCCCCGACTGTGTCCAGCAAGACCGCAAAGGTTTCCGCCGCAGCGAAAGCCGCCCCAGACCCCGCTTCAGCTACCCCCGCTTCAGCTACCCCCGAGTCAGCTACCCCCGCTTCAGCTATCCCCGCTTCAGCTACACCGACGACCACGCCTGCTCCTGCACCCCAGCCCGCAACAGAAACTCCGCAGTTCCGCTCGCCGCCCAAGATGCCCGGCCATATGCCCGGCATGCATGGACGGCCGCAGATCGTCCCCCGCGCCATGGCGGCCAAGGAGACGTTCGCCGAGGGCGACTACGTCGTTTATCCCACGCACGGCGTCGGCAAAGTCGAGCGGATCGCCACCGAGGAGATTGCCGGGCACAAGCTGGACCTGATCCACATCACGTTCGAAGAGAACCGCATGACCCTGCGGGTTCCGGTGTCGAAGGCGCGCACGGCTGGGCTGCGCAAGCTGGCCACCCGCAAACAGTTCGACGAGGCGCTCGCACTGCTGAAGGGCCGCGCCCGCATTAAGCGCACCATGTGGTCGCGCCGGGCGCAGGAATACGAACAGAAGATCAACTCGGGCGACCCGATGCAGATCGCCGAGGTGGTCCGCGACCTGCACCGCAACGCCGGCCAGCCCGACCAGAGTTTCAGCGAGCGCCAGATCTACGAAGCCGCCATGGACCGCCTCGCCGCCGAGCTCGCCGCACTCGACCAGACCGACAAGGCGACCGCGGCCAGCAAGCTGACCGAGTATCTGAAGAGCATCGTCAAGGGCGCCGCCATCGAGACCGACGCCGAAGGTGAGCCGGAGAACGAAGGCGCAGAATAGCTAGAACAAGTCAAAAGCCCTCTCCCTCAGGGCCCTCCGGGAGAGGGTTGGGTGAGGGTTCTTCGTGCGGAAACTCGACCCCTATCCCCGCCGCTTGATCACCAGCGGGCCGGGTCCCTGGCAGGTGGGCATCATCTCGAGCCGGTTGATGTTCACGTGCTTGGGCAACCCGATCACCCATGCGACCGCCTCGGCGATGTCCTCCGGCGAGAGCGGGGTCGTGCCGGCGTAGACCCCGGCCGCCTTTGCCGCGTCGCCCCCGAAGCGGACCGCGCTGAACTCGCTGCCGCCGACCAGCCCCGGCTCCAGATCGGTGACCCGCACCCCGGTACCCACCAGGTCGGCCTTCAGATTGGCGCTGAGCTGGGTCACGAACGCCTTGGACGCACCATAGATGTTGCCACCTGGATACGGGTAGCGCGCGGCGGTGCTGCTGACGTTGACGATGTGCCCGCTATCCCGCTCGACCATGCCCGGGAGCAGGGCATGCGTCATGCGCATCAGCCCGGTGACGTTGGTCGCCAGCATCGTCTCCCAATCCTGCAGCTTCGCGTCCTGCGCCGGACTGACCCCGAGCGCCAAGCCGGCATTGTTGACCAGCACGTCCACTTCCTGCCATCCCCCCGGCAGGCTGCCCGGCAACGCCGCCACGGCGCCCGCATCGGTGACATCGAGCGGCAGCGGCAGCAATTGCTCGCCAAGTTGGCCTCGCAGCGCCTCGAGCCGCTCGGCCCGCCGCCCGGTCGCAATGACCCGGTGCCCATCCCGCACGAAGCGCCGCGCGATCGCCTGCCCGAACCCGGCCGTCGCCCCAGTGACCAGAATCGTCAGCGCCATGTTCGGCTCCCGCGTTAAGGAATGCTCAGTTGGGCAATTGCAGCTTTATCGACACCGGGCAATGGTCCGAGAGTCGCTCTCTCGCGTCCGCCCCGCTCTCCCGATACACCAGGACGTGCAGGCTCCCGGGCTCGACCCATCCCCGTGCCGCGCCCCCGGCGAGAATGTGGTCGATGAAGCTCTCGCCGCCCCAGCACGGTGAGGCCCGCCCCTCCGTGGCGCGCAGCAGCGGCGCGGCGGTGTCGAGCGCATCGATCAGCTCATCGCGCCGGTCCATCCGCCGGTTGAAATCGCCCATGACGATGAACGGCGCCCCCTCATCCCGGCGCTGCGCGATCCAGCCCTGCAATGGCGGGATTTGCTCGCGCAGGGTCGAGCAGACATGGCCGGAATTGCTCAATTTCTTGTCGAAACAGCCGGATTTCAGGTGAATCGTCAGCAGCCGCAGCCGGGCGCCAGGCAGATCCAAGGTGATATCGGCGCCGCTGCGCAGCGGGAATGGCGCATCCGGCTGCACGTCGAGCGCGGTCAAGTCAGGGTCCTGCTGCACCTGGATGCCGCGGCGGACCGCAAAGCCGACCCGCTGCACCACATGGTCATGCGTCATGTAAATCGCATAGCGGTCCGGCGGGAACACCTCGGCCGCAGCATCCGGCCCGTCCACCTCCTGAAACGCGACCACATCCGCGTTCAGCAGCAACGCGTAGCGCCGCAGCGCCGCCAGGTCTTCCGCCCGCTTGGGAACGACATCCTCGGGTAGCGCCTTGTCGCCCTGCGGCCGCAAGGTCAGCCATTCGAGGTTCCAGGTTGCCAGCTTGAGCTCGGCCCCGGCAGCGGCGTGGGCAAGAAACAGCAGCGCAATGCCGGTCAATAGGCGGATCAAAAAAGCGCAGGCTCCAAACAGCTTCCCGCATCCTCTTCTGCCATCGCGACTTCGTCCAGCCGGGCCACCCCGCACGCCTCCAAATACTCGGCCACTTGCTCGTAAAGCCGCGGATCACGCGTCCGATCGCGCGCGCTGCCCCGCGGCACCCAGATCACCGTGCCATGCCGGGCGCGAGTGAGCAGCACGCGATAAGCATTGATCCGGTTGGACTGCGCCGTGGCTCCCATGCGGGTCCAGCCATTGGCGCGGAACCGGCACGCCTGCCACGATCCTTCGGCGCGCACGAGATCGGCATCCCAGCACAGGCCAACGCGGTCCAGCTCGAGCCCTTGCACGCCGAACTCCGTGGCCACGACCTCCAGCGCGTCGCTGCTGCGCACGTCCGGCCAGCGGTCCAGGAACCAGCGCGCCACCGCGTCATCATCCTGATGCGCCAGCATGGCTCCGAGTCCCTCCGCCCGCAATCGCCGCGCGCCGGAACTGGCGACCAGCCCGGCCGTCCGCGACCCGCGCGGAAGCAGCGCCGCCCGCAGCGCCTCGAGCGACCGCGTAATCTGGAACGGCACGCCGCCACTATTCCGCGCCAGTGCCGCCGCACGGGCCGGCTCGTTGCCGAGCACCACATCCACCCATTCGGCCGTGACCGGGGCGCGGACCGGGCGAATCGGCGCCGCAAGATGCAGGAAGCGTGACGTCGCCAGCCCAGGCCAATCCGGCAAGCGCTGCCGCGGATCGGCGGCGGATTGCGCCTCCGCGGGCGCCAGCACGCGCCAGTCCGGCCGCGCCGCCAGCGCCTCGCCCCAGCTCGCCAAACCGCCCTCACCGTCATGGATCTCCTGCCCGCCGCCAAGCAGGCAGACCAACACCGACCCGCCCGGCCGGCGCGCCATGATGTCCAGCAAGTGACCCGGTTCCGAGTCGTACAGCGTCACAGGCCGGTTCCGCGTCTTGCCGATCGCGTGCGACCGCGACCAGCAGCGCTGCGCCTCGTCGATCACCACGATGCGCTCCGGCGGCGGCTCACATACGGCGACATAATGGTCGCGAAACGCCGGCAGTGGCTGGATCACCGCCTCCATGCGCTGCCGCGCGGCCCTGCGACTCCCGCCCCGCGCCACCGCGTCGCGAACCAGCGCTTCGCGCAGCACATGCACCAAGGTCGGGTTCCCGGTCAGGAACGCCGCCCCGCCGCTTGGGGCAAAAGCTAAGTTCAGGCCACACAACGTCTTCCCCGCACCAGGCTCCCCGGTCACGAAAATGACGAGTCTTCCGCCCTCCGCTTCCGCCTGACGCACCGCGTCCGCCACCGCGGACGACGTCTGCGCCAACCCGGCCGGCCCAGCCTGCGCCAGCGTCAGCGCGGCCACGTCATGCCGCGCGTAGAGCATGCAGGCCGCGTCGAGCAGCGCCGGCACCGGTGCATACGGTGCAGCCAGCCACTCGCGCCCCACCCGCCCCAGCGGCGGAAAGCGTAGCGCCACCTCAAGCAGCAGCCCCGGCAACGACAGGCGCGTCGCCTCCAGCGCCGTGGCCGCCCCGGCCAGTGGCAACGGCAGTTGCGCCCGCGCCCGCGCCCCATTCGGCACGAGCACGACCGGGATCACCGGAACGCCCCGGCATCCCGCATGGAAATCCGCCAGATCCAGCGCCGCGTCCTCCGCCTCCCGCAGCTCCGATCGCGAAAATTCCCGCTGACCCGGACGAACCTGCACGACCAGTACCGCCCGATCCGTCGCCAAAACCACATCGATCCGCCGCCGCAGCCGCAGCAGCCGCATATCCAGCACGACCGCCCAGCCAGATGCCGCCGGAATGCGCGACATCACCCCCTGCAGGATCGGCACCGCCGCCCGCCAACGCTCGTCCCCCGCCCCAGGCAAATCGCCAGGATCGAGCGCCAAAAACGCCTCGCCCTCACCGCACCAGGCCGGCCCGCTCATGCCAAGATGATGCGCCCCAGAGATTACGAACTCATTTATGTGTGCTAGCCCAGCGACGTGGATCAGCGAGACACACCAGAAGCGGACTGGCGGGCTCGGATGGAGGCAATTCGCTCCGGCCAGGCCGCGCTGAAGCAGGCAACCATGGTTCGTCGCCGGTGATCCGCTTCTTCGAACGCCCTTATCCCAGCGCGAACAGCATCTTGCTCGTCGGCCACCGCCCCGTGCTCGTCGATCCCGGCTTCGGCGCCGATACGAGCGAACTCGAGGCATGGCTGGCGCGTGAGGGCCTTCCCGCCGGCAGCCTCTCCCTCATCATCAACACCCATTCGCACTGCGACCACGCCGGCGGCAACCACGCGCTACAGCGCCAATACGGCATCCCGATCGCGGCCAGCGCCGTCGAGGCGGCGCCCGTCAACGCCCGCGATCCCGACGCCTGCCGCGCCCAATGGCTGAACCAGCCCATCGAGGCGTACGAAGTCGGGCGGACCCTGGAAGATGGCGACCAGGTCGCCACCGGCGAGACGGTCTGGAACATCGTGGCGACACCCGGCCACACGCGCGGGCATCTCAGCCTCCACTGCCCCGAACTCGGCGCCATCATCCTCGGCGACGCGCTGCACGACGCCGATGTCGGCTGGCTCAACCCGTATCGCGAAGGCGCCGGCTCGCTCGATCGGGCGGAGGACACCATCGACCGGCTGGAGCGCCTGCCGGCCACGACGGGCTACTCCGGCCATGGCCCGGCCATCGCCAACCTGCAACCCGCCATCGCCCGCGCCCGCCGGCGCCTGCAAAGCTGGCGGCAGGATCCGCACAATATCGCCTGGCACGCCTGCAAACGCATCTTTGCGCATGCGCTTATGCTGGAAAACGGCGTGGACGAGGCCAAGCTCGCGCCCTTCCTGCTCGCCTGCCCATGGTTTTGCGACCACGCGACCCTGGCGTTCGGGGTTGCGCCCGAGACATTCGGGCCGATGCTGGTCGCTGAAATGCTACGCGCCGACGCCGCCTATTGGCAGGGCGGCAAGCTCGTGGCGCGCGCGCGCTACCGGCCGATCCCGCCGGGCTGGCCGCGCTCGCCCGGCACACCATCCTTGTGGTCTAGTCCTCATCACCCTTCTTGAACGGCGAATACTCGGCCAGTGCCGCCATCTCCTGCTGCACCGCCACCCGCTCCTGCTCGAGAAAGCTCGCGACCGCCCGGCGCAGCCCGGGATGCGCGATCCAGTGCGCGGAATAGGTCGGCCGCGGCAGATATCCCCGCTGGATCTTGTGTTCGCCTTGCGCGCCCGCCTCGACCCGTTTCAGCCCATGCGCGATCGCGAAATCGATCGCCTGGTAATAGCACAGCTCGAAATGCAGGAACGGCCAGTCGCCGCGGCAGCCCCAATTACGGCCGTACAGCGCCTCGTCGTCCATCAGGTTCAACGCTCCCGCCACCGGCACGCCTTCATGCTCGGCGATCATCAGCACCACGCGATCACCGAGGCGCTGCGACAACATCGGGAAGAAGCTGCGCGTCAGGTAAGCGCTGCCCCATTTGCGGTCCACGGTCGAGGTGTAGAATTTGTAAAACGCGTCCCAGTGCCGCTTCTCGATCGCCGCCCCGCGCAGCGCCTGGAAGGTCAGCCCGGCCGCGTTTGCATCCCGCCGCTCGCGCTTGATCGACTTGCGCTTGCGCGAGGCCAGGCTCGTGAGGAACCCGTCGAAATCCGCGTAGCCGGCATTCTCCCAGTGGAACTGCTTGCCCTGCCGCTGCAGCCAGCCGGCGCGCCCCAGCGCCTCCCACTCCTCGCGCTGGCAGAAAGTCGCGTGCACCGAGGACACGCCGAGCTGCTCGCAGGCTTGGATCAGCGCCTGCCCGACTGCCTCGTGCGGAAAACCCGGCCGCACCAGCAGGCGCGGCCCCGGCACCGGGCTGAAAGGCACCGCCACCTGCAACTTCGGGTAGTAATCGCCGCCGCTGCGCTCGAAGGCGTGCGCCCAGGCATGATCGAACACATACTCGCCATAGCTGTGCGACTTCGCATACATCGGCACCACGGCGACGATCCGCTCGCCGTCATGCAGCGCCGCGTGCTGCGGCAGCCAGCCGGTGCGGTTGCTGGCCGAGCCGCTATCCTCCAGCGCGGACAGGAAAGCGTGGCTGACGAACGGATTGCCGGTGCCGTCGAGCGTTCCGGCGCAGGCATCCCAGTCCGCAGCTTGAATGTCGCTGATCCGTTGATGCAGGGTCAGCGTAAGGCTGGGCAGGCCGTCGGGCATGACCGAGGATATAAACCCGGTCCGCCGCTTCGGAAGCCTAAACCGAAATTTCAAACATCCCTTCCACCTCGACCGCGGCATCGGCCGGCAGCGACGGCACGCCGATCGTGGTCCGCGCGTGCCGTCCCGCCTCGCCAAACACCTGCACCGCCAGGTCCGACGCGCCGTTCATCACCATGGCATGCTGGGTGAAGCTGGCCGGCGAAGCGACGAACCCGCCGAGCCGCACGACCCGGCGCACCCGGTCGAGATCGCCGTCGCACGCCGCCCGCAAATGGGTCAGCACGTTGGTCAGGCACAGCCGTGCCGCCTGCTGCCCCTGTTCGACGCTGAGCCCGTCGCCCACCTTGCCGGTGACCGCGATCTTGCCATCCACCGCCGGCACCTGGCCGGAGACCACGACGATGTTGCCGGTCACCACATACGGCACGTAATTGGCGATCGGCGGCATCGCCGAGGGCAAGGTCACGCCGAGTTCGGCCAGCTTGGCTTCGATGCGTCCGCTCATGATGTCCTATCCGTTTGATACCAGCCGCAGCCCGGGCCGCCGGGCGCGAGCCTGGGTGGGAAGCTCCATGGGCAGCAAGGGCAACGGCTCCGGCTCGGCCTCCGGAATGCCCTCCGGCACGTCGCAGCCGCCGAGATAGTTCACCGCCAGGTTGCGGAACACATAGTCCAGCAGCGAGGTCGCGTGGCCGATATCCGCGTCGCCCTCGACCGGCCCGGCCGGGCCGAAGCGCGTCAGCGTAAAAACCTGCACATACTCCTCCAGCGGCACGCCATGCTGCAGCCCGAGGCTCACCGCGGCGGCCACGCTGTCCATCATGTGGCGGACGACCGCGCCCTCGCGCGGCAGGGTGACATGCACCTCGCCCAGCGTGCCGTCCGGATATTCCTCGGTCCGCACATACACGCGATGCCCCGCGACCGCGGCGCGCTGCGTGTAGCCGCGCCGGCGCGACGGCAAGTCGCGGCGCCGCGGCGGATGCGACGGCAGCGCGCCTTCCACCGGCCGCGCCGGCATGGCGTGCATGAAGGGCGCGACGGCGTCGTGCATCGCCTGGTGCGCCGCCAGGTTCGCCGGCGCCAGCACGCTCTCGCCGGACAGGATGCGGCCCAGCGCCGCCTCCGCGGTCATCCCCTGCGCCGCGAGCCTCGCCTGGGCGGCCCGGGTCAAGGTTCCGCCCTCGCTGACCGCCGCGAAAGCCGGCGCAATCCCGCCGGTCTCCGCACCCAGCAAGGCATCTGCCGGACCCGGCGCGGTCAAGGCCGTGCTCGGCACGCCGGTCGCCCCGCGCAAAGCCAGCGCCCGCGCCTGCCACGCAGCCACCGCCAAGCCAGGCAGCGCGCCGCAAGGCGGCGGCGCCGGCCAGCCCGCCATGCAGGAGAGCAAGTCCGGCTGCTCCCCCGCCAGCGCCACGTCCGCCGTCGCGCGCAGCAGCGCCGCGATGTTGCCTGCGACCTCGCGCGCCGCCTTGCTGTCATATTCGAGGCCCAGCACGGCCAGCAGCCCGTCCAGATCGGTAAAGCCAATAGCGAAACTCGTCGCCTCGGGGTCGCTCAGCCGCAGCGCGGTCGCCGCCGTCCGCACCGCCTCGGTGAACGAACCGGTGTCGAACCCGGCCGCCGGCTCATAGAACGCCGGCAGGTTCAGCACGAAGCCCGGCACCGTCCCATCTTCATGCGCGCCCCAGATCGGCGCCGTGGGCGCCGCCTGCCGGTGCAGCAGCAGCGCGTGCAGCCGGTCCGCAAGTTCCGGATCGCCAGCCAACCGCGCCCGCGTCGCCAGCGGCCGGATCCAGCCATCCGCGGCCCGCGGCAGCCGCGCCGGACCCGCCCCCGGCGCCAGCGCCGCCAGCGCCGCCGCCGCCCGGTCGTCCCACGAGGCCGGCAGGGTCAGCGGCCGTGGCGGCGCATCCGGGTCGGCCCCCGCCTCAGTGTCGCGCATCCGCACGCCGCGCCAAATCCGGGTCGAACTCATGGTGCAATGCTACGAGAGGGCCGGGGATGGTGCAATCGAATGCGCTTGCGTATATGAGCACGCATGACGACGATCGGGACGCGCCTGTTCACCTGGCTGAAGGGACGCGAAGTCGGCGCCGACGAGGCGGGGAATCTTTATTACGAGGAACGCCGCGTGCGCGACGGCGCCCGCCCGCGCCGCTGGGTGATCTATAGCGGCGAGCCGGAGGCCAGCAAGGTGCCGGCGGAATGGCACGGCTGGCTGCACTACACCACGCTCGAGCCGATCCCGCTTGCCGCGCGCAGGCCGTGGCAGCTCCCGCATCAACCCAACCTGACCGGAACGGCGGAGAGCTATCGTCCGCCGGGTCATGACTACCGCGGCGGCAACCGCGCGCCTGGGACCGGCGATTACGAAGCCTGGACACCGGGAAGTTAGCTGATGCCTGCAGGGAGCCGCAGCGCCGCCGAAGTGGCCACCGGCGCAATCGTCATCGTGATCGCCGCAGGATTTCTCGTCTACGCGCTGGCCACATCAGGGCGCAGCACGGTCGGCGGCATGCGCCTGAACGCGCGCTTCTCCAATGTCGGAGACATCTCGCCGGGCTCGGACGTGCGCATCGCCGGGGTGAAGGTCGGCAGCGTGACTGGGCTCACGATCGATCCCCGCACGTTCGAGGCGATCCTCGATTTCACCGTCCGCCCAGATCTGAAGTTGCCCACCGATTCCAGCGCCGAGATCTCGACCGGCGGCCTGCTCGGCGGCCAGTTCGTGACGCTGAGCGCAGGCGGCGCCGAAACGACTTTGGCGAATGGCGGCACGATTACGGTCACCCAATCCGCAAGCAATCTCGAGGACTTGCTGGGCAAGTTCATCTTCAACGTCGGCAGCCTCGCCGACGCGACCCAGAAATCGTTGCAGCAACAAGAGGCTCCGAAGCCGCAATGACCGCGCCGCCGCAGCGCTGGCCGCAACCGGATGGCAGCCCGATCTCCTGCCGCGAGAAGCTGCGCACGCTGGAGGAGAACCACGAAGAGGCCGCGCAAGTGCTGCAGGACGCGTTCGAGGATGCGGTCCTGATGGGGGTGGACGAGCGGGCGATGCGCGAAATCCTGGCGGATCTGGTCGCCGGGCTGCGCAGTCCGAAACTGCAGCGGGAATGAGGTGGCTTGCTGCTGCTGCCCTGCTGGCGGTCTCGCCGGCCTGGGCCCAGACGCAACCAAATCAGACGCAACCAAATCAGACGCAACCAAATCAGACGCAACCAAATCAGGCGCAACCAAATCAGGCGCAACCAAATCAGGCGCAACCAAATCAGACGCAACCACAATCCCAAGCGGACTGGCTGCCGCGCACCACGGCCGAGTTGCGGTTGCTGGACAAGGTCACGGCGCAGCCCTCGCCGCTCGAGGTGAAGGTGGGCCAATCCGCCACCTTCGGCACGCTGACGATCACTCTCCGCAGTTGCGTGACCCGGCCGCCCGACCAGCCCGCCGATTCCGCCGCCTACTTCGCCATCACCGACACGCGCGCCAGCGGGCGCGGCTTTAACGGTTGGATCCTCGCCAACACACCCGCCGTTTCGATGTTCGAGGACCCGATCTACGACCTCCGCCTGGTCGCCTGCCGGTGAAACCCGATCGTCGTTGCGAGCCGCGAATCGGCGTAGCAATCCAGGCCCGCGTTGGCACTTGCGGCCCTGGATCGCTTCTTCGCTGCGCTCCTCGCGATGACGGTGTACGGTAACTACCCAGGCACGCGGCAAACCCGTGCCATCCGCCCGGGTTGTGTGAACATCCGCATCGGGAGCGCGCGAATGGGATCGTTTCGTCCGTCAGACCTGCCGCCCCCGGCGGAAGCCGCGCTCATGCTGGACCTCGACGGCACCCTGCTCGACCTCGCGGCCACGCCCGACGCCGTCGTGGTCCCGCCCCATCTGCCGGACACGCTGCGGCGGTTGCGGGCGCATTTGGGCGGCGCGCTCGCCGTCGTGACCGGGCGGCCGATCGACCAGATCGACGCCCTGCTCGCCGACGCACCCTTCGCCGTCGCCGGCGAGCATGGCGGCGCCATCCGCCACCAGCCCGGCGGCCCGGTCATCCGCGCCGCCCTCCCGGACCCGCCCGTCGATTGGGTGATCGAGGCCGCCAAAATCGTCGACCGCCACCCCGGCGCCCTGCTCGAACAGAAGCAGCGAGGGTTCGTCTTCCACTACCGCCTCGCCCCGGAGTGCGGACCGGCGCTGCACGAGGCCGCCCTCGCCCTCGTGGCGCCCGCAATTATGCGCTTCCAAGTCCTCGAGGCGGCGATGGCCTGGGAAGTGCGGCCGCGCGGCGTGGACAAGGGCATCGCCGTCGCCGCGCTGGCTGCCGAGGCGCCCTTCGCCGGCCGCCGGCCGATCTTCATCGGCGACGACGTGACCGACGAGGACGGCATGCGCGCCGCGCGCGACCTGGCGGGCGCCGGGCTGCGGGTCGATACCGCATTCGGCTTGCCCGAACAGGTCCGCGCCTGGCTACGCCGCTCCGCCGATAATCTGGACCGCGGCGACGCCCTCTGGGCCGAGACCTAAGTCAAAGGCTGCGCCACGTGGGTCTTAAACGCCGGCCGCGCCAGCAACCGCTCGTACCAAGCCCGCACATGCGGCTGATCCGGGCGTGCAACGCCCTCAAAGCTCAGCCAGCGATGCGCGTGCACCCCGATCGCCATGTCGGCCAGCGAAAGCTCGGAGCCGCCGATGTAGTCGGCGTCGGCGAGCCGCTTGTCGAGGAAGCCATACAACTCGCCGAGCCGGCCGGCCGACTTGGTGATCGCCGCCATGTCGCGCTCCGCGGGCGGCGTCCGGATCAAACCCCAGAACACGGTCGTCATCGGCGCGCCCAACGTGGTCTGCTGCCAATCCATCCAGCGGTCGATGTCGGCGCGCGCGCACAGGTCGCGCGGCCAGAACCGGTGGCCCTCCGGATGCGCGGCGGCGAGGTAGCGCAGGATCGCGTTGCTCTCCCACAGCACGAAGTCGTTCTCTATGAGTGTCGGTACGACGCCGTTGGGATTGAGGGCCCGGTATTCCGGCGTGTCGTTGCCGCCAAACGCGCCGCCGATGTTCTGCCGCTCGTACGGCAACTCCAGCTCTTCGAGCAGCCAGATCACTTTCATCACATTGCTCGAGTTGGCCCGGCCGAGTAGCTGACGCATGCGTCCCCCCATGACTGCGAGCACACCGTAGAACCGTTGCTTGGCCGGGGGAAGCGGACCATACAGCAGCCCATGACTGTCTTCGCCGAACGCCGAGCGGCATTGGCCGCGGCCATACTCCCCGCGCTTGGGCTCGGCGTCGCGCTGGGCTCCGAAACCTGGCTCGGCCTGGTGCCGTGCGCGCTCTGCCTGTGGGAGCGTTGGCCCTATCGGATCGCGATCGCGCTCGGCCTGCTCGCCGTCCTGCTGCCGCGCTTCAGACGCTTGCTGTTCGGGCTCTCGGCCCTCGTCATGCTGGCGGGCGCCGGGCTCGCGGTCGTGCATATCGGCGTCGAGCAGGGCTGGTGGCCAAGCCCGCTGCCGGAATGCGCCGCGCCCTCCTTCGGCGGCGGCTCGATTGCCGAGCGCCTCGCCCGCATGCCGCTGCGCCCGGCCAAGCCCTGCGACGACCCCACCTACCTCATCTCGTTCCTGCCAGTCAGCATGGCGGCGATGAACTTCCTCTATGCCCTGGCGCTCACGGCGTTCCTCGCCATCTCTGCCGCAAAGCCCCGGAGACAGCATGAGCGACATGAAATCCTACTTACCCGGCGACCCAACCCCGGCTGACACGATCGAGCGCATCATCCGCGTCGACCATGCCGGCGAATATGGCGCCGCCCGCATCTACACCGGCCAGCTCGCCGTGCTGGGCCGCGGCGACAAGGGCGACCTGCTGCGGCACATGAAAGACCAGGAGCAGGTCCATCTGGACACGTTCAGCGCCCTGATCGCCAAGCGCCGCGTGCGCCCCACGGCACTACTGCCGCTCTGGCACCTCGCCGGCTTCGCGCTCGGCGCGGTGACCGCGGCGATGGGCGAGCGCGCCGCGATGGCCTGCACCGTCGCCGTCGAGGAGGCGATCGACGAGCATTACGCTGCCCAGGCCGCTTCGCTCGGCGAGGACGAGGCCGAGCTGCGCGACACGATCGAGAAATTCCGCGCCGAGGAGCTGGAGCACCGCGACATCGGCCTAGACAACGAAGCCGAACTGGCCCCCGCCTACCGCCTGATGTCGACGGTCATCAAAGCCGGCTGCAAAGTGGCGATCGCCGTCAGCGAACGCCTGTAACGGCGGGCTTTCGCTCGGCACCAAAACCAGGTCCAATCGCATCGCGTCTCTCTGCTGAGCGGTCAATAAAAAAGCCCCGAGGATCGCTCCCCGGGGCTCGGCTCGGACGGCGTCCGATCAGTTGTTGCTGTTGCGGCCGCCGAAGAGCTGCAGCAGCAGCATGAACAGGTTGATGAAGTTCAGGTAGAGGCTCAGCGCGTCATACACGCTGCGCACCGCCGCCCCATCCGTGCCCGCCTGGTAAGCGAACTGCACGTAGTCGTTCTTGATCCGCTGCGTGTCATAGGCGGTCAGGCCCACGAACACCAGCACGCCGATCACGCTGATCGCGAACTGCATCGCCGTGCTGCCGATGAACATGTTCACCACGCTCGCGATCACGATGCCGATCAGCCCCATGATCAGGAAGCTGCCGAACCGGCTGAGATCGTTTTTCGTGGTGTAGCCATACAGGCTCATCGCGCCGAACGTCGCCGCGGTGATGAAGAACACCCGCGCGATGCTGCCGCCGGCGTAGATCAGGAAGATGTTGGCCATCGACGCGCCCATCGCCGCAGCGAACGCCCAGAACAAAAGCTGCGTGGTTTGCCGCGAGAGCCGGTTCACGCCGAAGCTCAGCACCATCACAAACACCAGCGGCGCGAAGATCGACGCGTAGCCCAGCAGCGTCGGCTGGATCGCAATACCGCGCGTGGTCTGCACCTGATGGTAGAACAGGTCGATCAGGCTGGTATTGGCGATCCCGAAGGCCACGACGCCGGTCAGCAGCAGGCCGGAGACCATCCAGTTGTAAACGCGAAGCATGTAGCTCCGCAGTCCGGCGTCGATTACCGCGCCGTCTGCAGCCGCCCGGGGCGCATAGGCCCGATAGTCGGGGACAAAAGCCATCTGTCTGGATCCTCAAGCGGGCGGGATGCCCGTGGCGCCTATGTTGGTGAGAACCAATTCCGGATCAAGCGAAATCGGGAGCTACTCGTTCCGCAGGTAGCCCGCCGGGCGCGCCCGCAGCGCCATTTCCGTGCCGGCAAAGCCTAGTAGCAACATTAAAACGACGCAACCCAGGATCGTCGCCGCTAGCACGCCCGGCAAAAACACCCAATCGGAGCCCATCACGAACCGCGCGACGCCCCAGCTCGCCACCGTCCCCACCGCTGCCGCCAGCAGCCCGGCCGCCGCGCCGATCACCCCAAATTCCACCAGCCAAGCCGCCCGTATCTGCCCGCGCGTCGCCCCCAGCGTCTTCAGCACCACGGCTTCGGCAATCCGCCGCCGCTGCCCGGCCGCCACCGCCCCTGCCAGCACCAGCGCCCCCGAGGCCAGCGTCACCGACCCGGTCGCCGCCAGCGCCGTCGCGATCTTGCCGACCAGCTCCGCCACCGCCCCCAGCACATCCGCCACCCGGATCCCCGACACGTTCGGCAGCGCATCCGTCACCGCCCTGAGCACCTTTCCCTCATCTGCCGGGTCGGTCCGCACCGTCGCGATATGCGATTGCGGCGCATGCGCCAGCAGACCCGGCGACGCGACCAGGGTGAAATTGATCGACAGCGTCCGCCACGCCACGTCACGCAGGCTCGCCACCTTCAAGTCGATATCCCGCCCCAGCACATTGACCCGGATGACGCTGCCCAGATGCACGCCCCAGCCCCGCGCCAGTGCCGCGTCGAACGAGACCAGCGGCTTCCCGTCATAATCCGCCGGCCACCACTTCCCCGCGACGATCCGCGTGCCCTTCGGTGGAGCGGCACTATAAGTGAGGCCTCGGTCGCCGCGCAGCGCCCATTGCGTGTCCGGCGTCGCCTTCACCTGCTCGGCCGGCACGCCGTCCACGCTGACGATCCGCGCCCGCAAGGCCGGCACCTCCTCGATCTGTCCGACGCCGGGCTGCCCGGCCAAGATCTGCTGGAAGCGGGCGAGCTGGTCGCTTTGGATGTCGATGAAGAAGAAGGTCGGCGCCTCGGCCGGGAGCTGCTCGAGCACCTGGGCCCGGATATTGCCCTGGATCAGCGCCACCGCCGCCAACGTGGAGAGCCCGAGCCCCAGCGAGACCAGCATCAGCCCGGTGCTGGAGCCCGGCCGATGCAGATTGGCGATCCCCAGATGCGCCCAGGCGGTCCGCAGCCGCGGCACCCGCCGCGACCCCCAAGTCACTGCCATCCCGCCCGCCCAGAACAGCGCCAGCGTGGCGCACGCGGCCGCGCAGAACCACAGCGCAAAACGCCGATCGGGCGAGGTCACGACCGTCAGCGCCACCAGCAGCGCGGCGATCCCGGCATTGGCCAGCATCCATTGCGGCCGCCCGCGCAGCCGCGCCGGCAGCACCGCGTTGCGGAACAGCGCCCCACCCGGGATCTGTGCCGCCCGCGCCAGCGGCCAGAGCGCAAACGCGGCGGCCGTGAGCAGCCCATACAGCCCCGCCAGCCCCAGCGACAACGGGTACAGCCCCATCCGCGGCGGCACCGGCAGCGCATCCCCGAACACCGCCACCCCCGCCTGGGTCAGCAAGGCGCCGGCCACGATCCCGATCACGACCGCCGCCACCGCCAGCGCCAAGACTTGGATTAGGTAAACCGCAAAGATCACGCCGGAACTCGCGCCGAGGCAGCGCAGCGTGGCGATGCTGCTCGCCCGCGCCTCCAGCCACGCCCGCACCCCGGTCGAGACGCCGATCCCGCCGACCAGCAGCGCCGTGAGCCCCACCAGCGTCAAGAACAGCCCGGTCTGGTCAACAAATCGCCCAACGCCCGGCGCGGAGTCCGTGGCGAGCCGGATCCGCCAGCCCTGGTCCGGGAACGCCGCCCGCAGCGCCGCCGCCGTCAAGCCAGGGTTGACGCCCGGCGGCAAGGTGACGCGCATATCGTAGCTGAGCAGGCTGCCGGGCTGCACCAGCTCGGTCGCCGCCAAGCTCGCCATGCCGATTATCACCCGCGGCCCCAGAATGTTGAACGCCGCCATCCGGTCCGGCTCGCGCAGCAACTCGGCGCGGACCGCGAACTCGCTCCGCCCCAGCTTCACGATCGCCCCGGGCCGGATGCCCAGCCGGTCGAGCACCACGGGCTCCGCGACCAGGCCCGGCGCCCCGTCCTTTGCCGCCAGATCGCTCTGCAACGTCCCGCCCCGCACGTCCACCGTGCCGACCAGCGGATAGGCGCCATCCACCGCCTTCAGCTCGACCAGTTGCCGCTCGTCATTCGCCGCGATCAGCATCGAGCGCATCTGCACGATGTCGGACAGCCGCGCCCCGCGCGCCTGCAGCCACTCTCGCAGCGCTGCCGGCAGCGGCTGCGCGCCCCCCTCCACCTCCATATCCCCGCCGAGCAGCTGGCGCCCCTCGCTGGCCAGCCCCGCCTCGACCCCTTCCCGCAGGCTCCCCACCGCCGCAATCGCCGCCACGCCAAGCGCCAGGCACGCCAGCACGATCCACAGCCCCCGCACCCCGCCCCGCAGCTCCCGCCGCGCAAACCGCAGCGCGATCAGAGCGCCAGCTCCATCGCCCGGCCGCCCTCGATCCGCACCCGGCGCTCGCACCGCGCCGCCAGCGCCGGGTCATGCGTGATCAGCAGCAGCGTGCTCCGGTACTCCGCCTGCAGCCCGAACAGCAGGTCCATCACCGCCGCCCCGGTGTCGCGATCCAAATTCCCGGTCGGCTCGTCGGCCAGCAGCAGCCGCGGCCGTGGCGCAAACGCCCGCGCCAGCGCCACACGCTGCTGCTCCCCACCCGAAAGCTGCCCCGGCAAATGCGTCAGCCGATGCCCGAGCCCGACGGCTTCCAGGCTCGCCCGCGCCCGCGCATCCGCGTCCCTCACGCCCGCCAGCTCCAGCGGCACCGCCACGTTCTCCAGCGCCGTCATCGCCGGGATCAGGTGGAAGGCCTGGAACACGATCCCGACATTCTCCCGCCGAAACCGCGCCAGCGCGTCCTCGCCCATGCCGCGCAGCGCCTGCCCGGCCACCTCGACCGTCCCGCCCGTCGCCTGCTCCAGCCCGGCCAGCACCATCAGCAGGCTCGTCTTCCCCGACCCGGACGGGCCGACGATGCCCACCGCCTCGCCTTGTCCGACATCGAGGTCGATGCCGTTGAGAATATTGACCGGCCCGGCGGCGGAGGGCACGGTCAGCCTTATATCGCGCACTCTCACCAGTTGCGGCCCGAGAGTGGGCTGGGAACCGACCGATATGTCCATGACCGCCCCATATGGCGCGCTGCGGTGGCTGGCCAACGCTGTCTTCGCCGTCGCCTTGCTTTTTTCATCCGCCGCGCCAGGGCAAGCGAACGCTCGTTCCATCCGTGTCCTGGTGCTCGGCGACAGCCTCGCCGCCGGCTACGGCCTCGCCCACGATGACGGCTTCCAAGCCCAGATGCAGGCCGCGCTGCGCGCCCACGGCAACGACGTGACCCTGGTCGACGCCGCCGTTTCCGGCGACACCACCGCCGGCGGCCTCGCCCGGCTCGACTGGGCGCTCGGCGACGGCGCCGACGCCGCGCTCGTCGAACTTGGCGGCAATGACGGCCTGCGCGGCCTCGACCCGGCCAACACGAAAGCCAACCTCACCGCCATCCTCGACAAACTACAAGCCAAGCACATCCCGGTCCTGCTGACCGGCATGCTGGCGCCGCCGAACCTCGGCCCGGATTACGGCGACGCCTTCAAATCCGTGTTTACCGAGCTCGGCAAGCGCCCAGGTCTACTTTTCGACCCATTTTTCCTCCAGGACGTCGCCGCCAAGCCCGAGCTGAACCAGGCCGATCACATCCATCCGAACGCCGCAGGGGTGAAGATCGAGGTCGCCCGGCTCCTGCCGCTGATGGAGCGGCTGATCGCCGAGGTCCCGCAATGAGGCTGTTCGTCGCCCTCGACCTGCCCTCGTCGCTGCGCACCCGGCTGTCCTGGATGTCCGGCGGCCTGCAGGGCGCGCGCTGGGTCCCGCCGGAGAACTATCACATCACGCTGCGCTTCATCGGCGACTTGCCAGGCTTTCGCGCCGAAGAGGTGGATCATGCGCTGGCGGCGTTGCGGGCGCCGGGCTTCACCATGCAACTCTCCGGCGTCGGCACTTTCGCCAAAGGCGGCAGGGTGCACGCCCTCTGGGCCGGCGTAGAGCGCAACGCCTCCCTCGACTTCCTGCAATCCAAGGTCGAGACCGCCCTGCAGCGCGCCGGCCTCGAACGCGAACGCCGCCGCTTCGCCCCGCACGTCACCCTCGCCCGCCTCGACGACGGCGTCCCCGAGCAGAAAGTCGCCGCCTGGGTCCAAGGCCACAATCTGTTCCGCGCCGACCCGGTGCCGGTCGAGCACTTCACCCTGTTCAGCTCCCGTCTCGGCAAGGAACAGGCGGTCTACGCGCCGGAAGTCGAGTATCAGCTGCTGTCCTATGCCCGCACCGGAGACGGTTGACACCCTGCTCGCCGAGGCTCGCGCCTGCACCTTCTGCGCGGACCTGCCGCTCGGCCCGCGCCCGATCCTGCAAGCCTCGGCGACGTCGCGCCTGGTGATCGCGAGCCAAGCGCCCGGCAGTATCGCCCACGCCAGCGGCGTCCCGTTCATGGACCCCAGCGGCGAGCGCCTGCGCGAGTGGCTCGGCCTGGATATCCCGGCCTTTTACGATGCCGGCCTTGTCGCCATCCTGCCCATGGGGATGTGCTACCCCGGCCGCTACGAGCAGGGCGGGGACCTGCCGCCGCGGCGCGAATGCGCCCCGCGCTGGCGCCCGCGCTTCCTGGAAGCGATGCCCGATATCCAGCTCATCCTGCTGGTCGGCGGCTACTCGCAAGCCGACGCGCTTGGACCCGGCCGCATGACCGACCGCGTCCGCAGCTTCCGCGACCACCTGCCCCGCTACTTCCCGCTGCCACACCCAAGCTGGCGCACCGGCATCTGGGAGCGCCGCAACCCTTGGTTCACCCAGGAGGTGCTGCCGGCGCTGCGCCTAGAAGTCCGCCGCGCCCTTACGCGCTGACTTCGGCCTTACGCGGCGGCGCGCCGCCGGGTCGGCGACCACCCGCCGCATGATCGCGCGATACCGCAGCGCCAGCCGCAGCCAGCGCGCCGCCGACGCTGTGGCAATGGCGAACAGGTTTATTGCCCATTTCGCCGCAATGTTGGCCTAACCCCTCACCCCACATCCTCATGCCAAGTCCGCCCATCGCGCTCGATCAGCGCAATCGCCGAGGTCGGACCCCATGACCCGGCCGGATACAGCCGCGGCGCCTCCTGCGACTCCTGCCACGCGTCGATGATCGGCTCCACCCAGCTCCAAGCCGCCTCCACCTCGTCGCGCCGCATGAACAGCGTCGGGTTGCCTCGCACGCAATCCATCAGCAGCCGCTCATAGGCGTCCGGATAGCGCGTCCCGAACGCCTTCTCGAAACTGATGTCCAAATCCGTGGGCAGCAGCCGCAAGCCGCCGGGTCCCGGACTCTTGGTCATCATCGCCAGCTTCATCCCCTCCTCCGGCTGCAGCCGGACAATCAGCCGGTTCGCCGACAGCTCGCCCGCATCGCGCCCGAAGATGCTGAACGGCACGCCGCGGAACTGAACCACGACCTCGCTCACCTTTTGCGGCAGCCGCTTGCCGCTGCGCAAGTAGAACGGCACCCCGGCCCAGCGCCAATTCTGGATCTCTGCCTTCAGCGCCACGAACGTCTCGGTCCGGCTATTCCGCCCGCCAAGATCGGCCAAGTAGCTCGGCACCGCGTGTCCATCCACCGCACCATGCGTGTACTGGCCCCGCACCGTCACATGCCCCACCTCGTGCGGCGCAATCGGCCGCATCGCCCGCAGCACCTTCAGCTTCTCGTCCCGCACCGCGTCCGCCCCCAGGCTGCTCGGCGGCTCCATCGCCAGCAGACACAACAGCTGCAACAGATGGTTCTGCACCATGTCGCGCAGCGCGCCCGACCGGTCGTAATAATCCCCGCGGCTCTCCACGCCCACCGTCTCGGCGACGGTGATCTGCACGTGGTCGATCACGTCCGCATTCCACAGCCGCTCGAACACCACATTGGCAAAGCGCAGCGCCAGCAGGTTCTGCACCGTCTCCTTGCCCAGGTAATGGTCGATGCGGAAGGTCTGCGGCTCGGCGAACACCTGCCCCACCACGTCGTTGATCTGCCGCGCCGATTCCAGATCGTGCCCGATCGGCTTCTCCAGCACCACGCGCGACCCCTCCCCGTTCAGCCCGGCTGCAGCCAGGTTGAGACAAGTCGGGCCATAAAGGTCCGGCGAGGTCGCCATGTAGAACACCCGGATCCGGTCAGGCCGCTCCTCGAGCAGCGCCTGCAGCGCTTGCAGCCCACCCTCCTTCGTCGCATCGCCGCGTGCATAAAACAGCAGCCCGAGGAAATGCTCGACCACCTCCCGGTCCCGATCCTTCTCCGGCACATGCTGCTTGAGCGCGCCCGCCGCCATCTCGCGGAACTGGCCGTCGTCGTGGTCCGACCGCGCCGCGCCGATGATCCGGCACTCCTCGGAGAACTGCTTGTCCCGAAACCGATAATACAACGCGGGCAACAGCTTGCGCAGCGTCAGGTCGCCGGTCGCACCGAACACCACATAATCGAACGTATCCACGGGCTTGATCAGCATGTGCGCTCCATTCTGCTGCAGCGCAGCAATCTGTAACTATCCCTTGCGCGGGTCCAGCATGACTTGCACCGCATCCACGACGCTATTCGCGGCCACGACAAAAAATGCGGCATAAAGCACGGCCGCCATCACCATGGCGAGATCGAGGCTCTGCAGCGCGTCATAGGTCAGCTTGCCGACGCCATGCAGCCCGAACACCACCTCGATCAGCAAGGTGCCGCCGCCCACAAGTGCGCCGAAATCCAGACCGAACAAGGCCAGCACCGGAACGATTGCGTTGCGCAGCGCATGGCGCAGCATCACCCTGGCCTCGCCGATTCCCTTGGCCCGCGCCGTCCGGATGTAGTCCTGCCGGTACGCCTCGACCAGGCTGCCCCGCAGCACCTTGCCGTAAACCCCGGCATACAGCACCGCGAGCGTCGCCCAGGGCAGCGCCATCCCCCGCACCCACTCGCCCGCATCGCGCGCCCGCAACCCCAGCGGCGGAACCCAGGCGAACCAAGGATCGTGCAGCCCGCCCTGGCTGACCAGGTTGACCATCTCGCCGAGCCAGAACGCCGGCACCGACACCCCGGCCAGCCCCAGCATCGTCACCACCCGATCGATCCCCCGCCCCGCCCAGGCCGCCGCGACCACCCCGATCACCAGCCCGGCCGCCAGCCAGATCACCGCCGCCCCCGCCGCCAGCGCCAGCGTCACCGGCGCCGCCCGCAGCACCTCGGGCACCACCAGCTCCCCGCGATTGACGAAGCTCGGCAGGTCCCGCGTGACGAACAACCGCCGCATCAGCGCCGCGTACTGCACCGGCAGCGGCCGATCCAACCCATACTCATGCCGCACCGCCGTCAGCGTCTCGGGCGAGGCGCCGCGCCCGGCCAGCCGGGCCGCCGGATCGGCCCCGGGTGTGGCGAAGAAGATCAGGAACACCAGCACGCTGATCTCGAACAGGATCAGCATCGCCCGCACCACCCGGCGCACCAACTCAGCCACGCCGCGCCTCGCCCAAAACGTTGAGCGCCAGCACCGTGACCACCACCGCCATCCCCGGCGCGATCGCCACCACTGGGCGGCTATAAATCAAATTCTGCCCGTCGCCGATCAGCGTGCCCCAGCTCGCGTCCGGCGGCTGCACGCCGATCCCGAGCACCGACAGCGCCGCCTCGGTCAGCAGCGTCATCGCCGCCACGATCGGCGCGAACCCGATCACCGTCGGCCACACCATCGGCAGGATATGCCGGCGTAGGATATGCCGTCTGCTTCCACCAATCGAGACCGCCGCCTGCACGAACTCGTCCCCGCGCAACCCGATCACCTGCGCCCGCACCGGCCGCGCCACATACGGCACGA
Organism: Acetobacteraceae bacterium; assembly: GCA_965276815.1. GTDB lineage: Bacteria > Pseudomonadota > Alphaproteobacteria > Acetobacterales > Acetobacteraceae > JAVVHH01. The sequence goes on from CBDIBE010000011.1 coordinate 896,190, forward strand.
ACACCAGCCCCAGGATCAGGATCGGCAGCACCAGGCTGTCGGCCGAGACGGTCACCGGCCCCAGCCGCAGCCCCTCATTGATCAAAATGATCGAGAGCGAGATCGCCAGCAAATACACCGGAAACGCCCAAAGCAGGTCCAGCAACCCGGCCAGCACCATATCGATCGCGCCGCCCAGGAACCCGGCAACCACCCCCGCAACCAGCGCCAGCGCCAGGCACAACATCGTCGCACTCCCGGCGATCAGCAGCGAGTTCCGCCCGCCATAGAGCAGCCGCGCCGCCACGTCCCGCCCCAACTCGTCCGCCCCGAGCAGGTACGCCCCCCGCCATCCCGGCCCGATCGGCGTCACCCCAAGCCCCAGCCCTGCCGTATTCTGCGCCAGCACCGGCCGTCCCTCGACAAACCCCGCCGGGCTGCTGCGGAACGGATCGGTCCCCGACACCAGCCGCGCATACACCGGCGCCAGCGCGCATGCCGTCACGATCGCGGCCAGAACCAACCCGGCCAGCACGGGTCCCAGCCTCATCGCACCCAGGACTGATCGATCAGCCAGCGAAACGCCTCGTGATACGTATACCCGCCAACCCCGGCCGACAGCACGTCGATATAGCTCGGGTTGAACAGCACCACCGCGGGCGCCAGGTCGGTGATCGCCCGGTCCACCGCAGCAATCGCCGCCGCATCCCGCTCCGCGAGCCCGCGCCGCACCGCCTCGTCCAGCGCCGGATCACAGAACCCCGAAATATTCGGCGATGAATCCGAATCCGGTTGGAACGCCGCGCAGCCGAAGACGCCCAAGAGGAAATTCCCCGGCGATGGGTAGTCTGCGTACCAGTTGGTGAGGCTCGCCTGCACCTTATTCGCCGTGTTCTGAATGTAAGTGAACTGGATGTTGCCCGACAGCGTGCGCAGCCGCGCCACGAACCCCAAATCGGCCAGCACATCGCGCAAATAGATGCCGATATCCCGCCCCACCGGGCTGTCATCCGTCACCAAGGTCACGCTCTGCCCCGCCGTCCCACTCGCCCGGACCAGCGCCCGCGCCCGGGCCAAATCGTGCGGATAAGGACAATACCGCTCATACCCCAGCAGACCCGGCGGCAGCACCTGGCACGACGCCACCGCCAGCCGGTCGCCCCCGAACAACTTCACCACCGCCTCCCGATCCACCGCCAAGTTGAACGCCTGCCGCACCCGCACGTCATCGAACGGCGGCAAACGCACGTTCAGCGGCACGAACCACATCGCAAATGACGGATTCAGATGCACCTGCCCGGCATACCGCGCGCCCAACTCGCCCAGCCGGTCCTCGGGCGGCGTGTCGAACATCCAATCCGCTTGCCCGTTCTCGACCGCCGTCACCTCCGCCTCGTCCTCGAGCCCGAACTCATATTCGATCCGGTCCGGATACCCCTCCGGCTGCGCGTCAGCGCTCCAAACCCGAAAATACGGATTGCGGACCAAGACCAGCCGGTCATTCGGATCGTAGCTCTCGATCCGATACGGCCCGGTGCCGGGCAACGGCACGGTCCCCGCATCCGTATCCGGCGCGCCCGCCTCCAAAATGCTCGCATGCGGCAGCGCGAGCTTGGTGAGAAACTCCGCATCCGGCCGGGTCAGCCGGATGCTGACGGTATCGCCATCCGCCGTCACACCCGGCAGCGCACACGTCTTCGGTGTCTTCAGACAATCATCAGCGCCCAAAATCGCCCCATAAAACGTAGCCGCCGTCGGGCTGCGCACCTTAAAAATGCGCCGGAAGCTGGCCACCACGTCCGCTGCCCGCAGTCCCGCCCCGTCGGAAAACTGCACGCCCTGCCGCAAATGGAATTCAAACAAAAGTCCATCCGCGCTCTGGCGCACGCTGTCCGCCAGGTCCGGAACGATATCCAGTCCCGCCGGCCCTGCCACCTTACGGAACGCGACCAGCCCGTCATGCGTGACGCAGAAGATCTGCCAATATTGCGCGGTATAGTTCACCTGCGGATCGAGCGTCCCCGCCGCACTGCGCGACAGCAGCCGCAGCGCCCCGCCCCGATGCTCCTGCGCGCAAACCGGCCCGGCCAGCGCCATCAGCAGCAGGATCGCCCGGATCACCGCCGCAATACGTATGCCGTCCCGTCCCACACTGCGAACGGCCTGATCTCCGCAAGCTCCAGCCGGAACTCGTGCACCGCAGCCCAGCGCGTCACATCCGCCAAATCCGCCGCGTCATCGTTACGATACGACAGGTTCAGGATGCAGAGCGCCCCGCCCGGCCGCAGGATCCGCGCCGCATCCTCCGCATGCCGCAACGCGACCGCGTCGCCCGCCTGCACGATATACGGAAAACTATCGATCGCCAGCACCAGATCGAACCGGTCCGCCGCGAGCGACCCGAGGTCCCGCCCCTCGGTCTGCTCGAACCGTACATTCTTGAGCCCGCCTTGCCGCCGCCGCGCCTCCGCGACCATCCCCGCCGAGACGTCGAGCCCCAGCACCGACCGGCACCGCGGCGCCAGCGCCGCCGCGACCCGGCCGAACCCGCAGCCCAAATCCAGCACATCCGCCTCCGGCGCCAGCAAGCCATGCGCCTCGAGCCAGGTGACGACCTCCTCGGTCGCCGCCGCCAGGATCGCTTTGTCGCCCAGCGAATAAAGCGCGACGCTCGCCTCCGGCGAATGCGCCACCGCCCGGTCGAAGAAGGCGGCGATGCGCGCAATCCCCTCTTCCGGCGTATCCCCGTAAGCATGGTGCTGCTCGGCCGTCGCCGCGACCTCGGCGCCCAGCGCATCGAGCTGCCGCTCCCGCCCAGCCAACAGCCGGGTCATCGCGTCCCGGCGCGGATGCGGCGGACATTCCGCCAGCGCGGCCTCGATCTCGGCCGCGGTCGCGCCCTGAAACAGGAAATGCGCCATCGCGACCTCGGGCGAGATCTGCCCGTCCAGGCAATCGCGCAGCGCCGGGTTCACAGCCAGCCCATCGCGCGCAGCCGCTCACCTTCGCCGCCGCGGAATCGGTCGCCAATATCGGTCCGCCAGCGCAAATTCGGCGCGACCACGTTGCGCGCCCGCGCCGTCGCTGCCGCCTGCGCCGCCTCGACGGTCGCGCCAGTGCCGGTCACCACCATCGCATAGCCAGTCCGCCGCCGGGCAAAGAGCTGCCCGTCCTCGAGCCGCACGTCGGCCAGGTGATAATGCGGGATTTCGTCGGTGGCCGGCGGCCGGTGGTAAAAAATCGGCGGATCCTGGTCCGGCGCGGCCCCCGGCAGCTCCTCCGGGAACGGCGGCACGGTCAAGACGATCCCGATCGACCAATCCGGGCTCGCGGGGAACCGCTCAACCCCGCCCTCGAGCATCCGGCGCAGCAAATCCCCCCACCCCGCAAGCTGCAGCGGCGCCAAGATCGCGAAGCCGGGATTGCCAAACCGGCAAGTGAATTCCAGCGGCCACAGACCCTGCTCATTGGCGATCATGTTCAGATTAACGTAGCCGACATGCCGCGTCGCCCGAAACAGCGCCTCCAGCCGGCCGAGCGTGCTCTCAAAAATCCGGTTCTCCTCGGGATAGGCGACGAGCGTGCCCATCTCCCCGGTCATTTCGCCCATCTCACCATTGAAGAACCGCTTGTGCTCGAAATCGATGCACGCGGGGCGCAGGAAGCGCTGCCCGTCGAAATACGCCCCGACCCCGACCTCGACCCCCTCCAGCCGTGGCATCAGCAGCACCGCCCCCTGCGGCCCGCGCTTGAGCTGGAACAGCACATCGGTCCCTTGGACGTGGTCGCCGACGAAAGTGGCCTTAGCATTGTTGTGGTATTTCAGCACCGTCCGCCCCGGATGCGCCTCGAGCCACCGCGCCGCGTCCGCCGCCGTGCCAAAGCTGAGCGCCTCGGCCGTGCGCAATCCCGCCTCACGCAGCACCGATTGCCCAAACGCCCGGTCATACTCCAGCCGGTCGCCCAGCGCGCTGCCGCCGATCACCTGATAGCCTTCCGCCCGCAGCGAATCCTGCAGCGCGCCGTCGCCGACCCGTTCGAACAGCAGCAATCCATCGCGCCCCACCCATGGCACCGCCGCCCGCCAATCCTCGGCCCGATCGAGGAGACCGCCGAAGCATCCCGCATAGGCCGGATCCCAGGCACTCACCCGTACCTCATGCCCCTCGCGCAACAGGCTCAGATACAGGTCGCCCAATTCGATCTTCGCGCCAATTCCCAGGATCCGCACGTGCCCTCCGCCCCGACGCACTAGCCGAGGCGCGCCGGAGCGTCCAGGCTGCGGCGGTGGACGCACTAAGCTTGTTCGGCCTTGGTGCCGTCACTTTGATGCTGCTGTGCTACGCGCTCGAGCCGCGCAGCCCCTGGTTCGTGCTGGGCTTCGCCTTTTCCTGCACGCTCGGTTCGGCCTACGGCTTCTTGCAGGGCGCCTGGCCGTTCGGCGTCGTCGAGGCGATCTGGGCCGTTGTTGCATTCCGGCGTTGGCTCGCGGCGCAAAGGTGCTAGACCGCTGCCGCCACTCTGTCGAAGCGGCGTCATCCCCAACCGCTCGGGACCATGCTACAGGTGGCTTGGGGTTCGATTCCCCGATTGCGAGGGGTCAAGACCCATTTTCGGAGGCTGTAGGGCCCCGTCGAATGGTGATCTCTCGCGCCAACTGGTGGTCACGCCCGCCCGCCGGAGCCAAGCCGCAAGGCAGACCGCCCAATCGCCTTGCAGGTGCTCCGGCGTGCCGTCACCTCCGCGAGTGGGCCGTGGTTCCGGCGGGCTATTTGCGGAGGGTTTGTTGCTCGATCGATGGTTCGGTGCCTGGAAGGTGGTCAAAGAGGGGCAGGCCGGCTTGCTCTACCGCGATGGCAAGTTCCGCAGCCAGTTCGGCCCGGGGCGCGTCCGGATCGGCGGCCGGGAGGAATTGCTGGTGGTGCGGACCTTGCAGCAGGTCGTCGTCGTCGCCGGGCAAGAGGTGCTGTCAAACGATGGGTTTCAGCCCAAGCTGTCGGCCGTCGCGGCATTCCGGGTTGTGGACCCGCTCATTTCGGTGAGCCGGCAGGAACGGTCGAGCGACCTCGTCGTCACGCTCGAGACACAGCTCTCGCTGCGGGCGCTTGCCGCTTCCCGTGGTGCCGAGGCATTGGCAAGGGCGCCGCGCGAGGAGTTGGACGCCGAGCTGCTCGCCTCCGTGCGCCAGGGCTGCGCCGGATTCGGCGTCGAGGTGGATAGCGTGCGACTGCGCGACGTGACACTGCCCGCCGATCTGCGCCGCTTGCTGACCGGAGTGGAACGGGCCCGGCGAGAGGGGCAGGCCGCGTTGGAGCGTGCCCATGCCGAGCAAGCAGCACTGCGGGCGCTGGCCAATGCCGCCCGCATGCTGCGCAACAACCCTGAACTGCAGAACCTCCGGCTGCTGCAGGCGGTCGGCACCGCCGGCGCGCCGACGACAATCGTGCTCGGCACGCCGGCCGGGATCGTTCCGCTGCGCGAAGGCCCAACGGAGCCCGCCTGAGCGTCAGCGAATGCCGGCTGTGGGCCAGCGCAGCAACACAGCCTGCGAGCCGCCATTCTGCCACCTACCTCGCCGGCCGCCCCTTGCCGGCAAACCGCGCGATCAGCTCGCCCACTCGCCCCAAAAACAGCTGTAAAATCGGCGACGTATTCGCCTTGTTGAACCCGATTACCAGATCGATGGTCGGCGCCACGCCCGCCAGCTTCCGACTTACGACGAAGGCGGGCAGGAAACTGACCGCGTAGTCCGGCAGCAGCGTCACCCCGCGGGTCGAAGCGACAAGCGACAGCGCCATACCGAGATTGTCGACCTCGTGCTCCACCCGAACCGCAACGCCGGCGCGGCGAAGATAGTCGTCGATGACGGTCTGCAGGGATGGCGCCGTCTTCGACATCCCCAAAAACACCTCTTCCGCGATCTCCGTGATGTCCACCGATTGCAGGGCGGCAAGCCGGTGATCGCTCGGCATCACCAGCACGAGTTGCTCCGTCGCGACCCGGCGGTATTCGAGCTCCCCCATCTGCGGCTCCGGCCGCATGAAGGCGAGGTCGAGCGCGCCGCGCATCAATCCCTCGGCAAGTTGCGGCGAGTATTGGCTTGAGACTGTGACGTCCACGTTCGGCAGCTCGTCCCGCAGGATATGCATGGCCTCCGGTAGCCAATCCATTTCCTGCCCGGTGAGGAACCCCAGCGCGAAGCGTGCCTTGGCCGCCTGCGCCGCCCGCCGCGCCGCACCGACCGCCGCCTCCGCCTGCGCCAAAGCCTGCCGAGCATGTACAAGGAATGCGAGGCCCGCCGGCGTCAGCGAAATCCCACGCGCGCTCCGCGTCATCAGCGGGGTCCCGACCTCATATTCCAAATCCCTGATCTGGCGGCTCAGCGAAGGCTGTGCCGTATGCAGCCGCCGCTCGGCCGCCACCGTCAGGCTGCCTTCCTCCGCGACCGCCACGAAGTAGCGAAGATGTCGTAGCTCCATGCTGCTCTATACCTATCAGGCATGGACATCCACCTACAAAGTCTTTTTCGGGACGGGAAGCGACGCCTAGATCGGCAGTCACGCAAGCGAAAGGAACGCTCTCATGACTTCCCTGCAAGGCAAGACGGCCCTCGTCACCGGCGCCTCCCGCGGCATCGGCCGGGCCAGCGCCCTTGCCTTCGCCAAGGTCGGCGCGCGCGTGCTGGTCCATTACGGCCGCGGCGCGGCCGCGGCTGACTCCGTCGTCCAGCAAATCCGCGCCGAAGGCGGCCAGGCGGACGCCGTCGCCGCCGATCTCGCCACCCCGAAAGGCCCCGCGGAGCTCGCCACCCAAGTCCGCCGCCTCGTCGGCAACCGGCTCGACATCCTGTTCGCCAATGCAGGCATCTCGAAGGCGGCCACGATCGAGGAGACCACCCTAGAGGACTTCGACAGCCAATTCGCCGTCAACGTCCGCGCCCCCTTCTTCCTCGTCCAGCAGCTCCTGCCGGTCCTGGGCGAAGGCAGCAGCGTTATCTTCGTCTCCTCGCTCGCCGCCCACGCCACGGTCGGCAACCTCGCCGCCTATGCAGCCACCAAGGGCGCCATCGACACGTTGGTGAAGCACTTCGCCACCGCCCTCGGCGGGCGCGGAATCCGTGTCAACGCCGTCGCTCCCGGCGTCGTCGAAACCGACATGTCCAGCTTCGCCAAGACCGATGCCGGGCGCGACTTCACCCTCGGCATGCAGGCCCTCAAGCGCGTCGCGCAGCCGGACGACATCGGCCGGGTCGTCGCCCTCCTCGCCTCCGACGACGCGGCCTGGATCAGTGGCGACACGATCCGCGTCGATGGCGGCTCGAAGCTCTGACCCGGCCGGGGTGGTCGCCCACACCCTCTGGACGAGCGCCGCGCCGGCAATGGCCTACCGGATCTACGCCGAGCAATGGCACCTCAGCCACACGGCGACCACGGGGATCTTCGCGATCTATCCGCGCTTCGTCGTCACCAGGTTGGTCCTGTTCGGCGACCTCTGACCATATCGGCCGGCGGGCCACGATGCTGACCCGTCTCCGTCGACCTCGCCGCCGCCGCGACCGCCGTCCTCAGCGCCGCGACCCTCATCTTCGCCTCCGCCTTACGAGCACGGCAGGAAACCATAACCTTGCTTAAGCCGGGATAGACCAGGCAGGCTACGGCGATGATCGCGCCAGCCTGCAGATGAACGAGCAGCAACCCGCCCCCACCAAAACGCAACGTTGGCTTTCCGACGGGGTGTTCGGCCAGATCGAGCATATCGTCTACGTCGTGATCGGCGCTCTCCTCGCCATCACCGCCGCCCTCGCACTCGCCGAGACCGCCGTCGTCCTCTGGCACGGCATCCTCGACCGGAGCGGCTCGGAAGCCGTCTTCGAGATCGTCGACCGCCTGCTCTTCGTCCTCATGCTGATCGAGATCCTGCACACCGTCCGCGCCTCGATCCGCACCGGCACCCTCACCGCCGAGCCATTCCTCATCGTCGGCCTGATCGCCTCCATCCGCCGGGTCCTGGTGATCACGCTGGAGAGCTCGGAAGCCATGCGGCGCAACGAATGGTCTAGCACGATCGCCGACCAGTTCCGCGCCACGATGATCGAGCTCGCCATCCTCGGCGTCCTCATCCTGGTGATGGTCGTTTCGATCTACCTCCTGCACCGCAGCGAAAGCCTCCGCCGCGAGCCCGCCGAGTCCTAAACTCTGGAATCAAGCACTTGTGGCCGGCCCGCCCGGGCGGCACACTCCGCCGCAAGAATTCGGGAGGCTGGAGTGGCAGGCGTTTCGGTCCGCAACGTGGTCAAATCCTACGATGGGGGCGTCCAAGCCGTGCGCGGCATCGACCTCGAGATCGCCGACCACGAGTTCGTCGTCCTCGTCGGCCCCAGCGGCTGCGGCAAGTCCACCACGCTGCGCATGATCGCCGGCCTCGAGGAGATCACCGACGGCGAAATCTGGATCGGCGGCGCCGTCGTCAACGACGTCCCGCCCCGCGACCGCGACATCGCCATGGTCTTCCAGAACTACGCGCTCTACCCGCACATGACCGTGTTCGACAACATGGCCTTCGGCCTAAAACTCCGCAAATTCCCCAAATCCGAGATCAAGCAGCGCGTCGACGACGCCGCCCGCATCCTCGACATCACCCCGCTCCTCGCCCGCAAGCCCAAAGCCCTCTCCGGCGGCCAGCGCCAGCGCGTCGCCATGGGCCGCGCCATCGTCCGCAACCCGAAAGTCTTCCTCTTCGACGAACCCCTGTCCAACCTAGACGCCAAACTCCGCGTCCAGATGCGCACCGAAATCAAGAAGGTGCACCAGCTCGTCCCCACCACCACCGTCTACGTCACCCACGACCAGGTCGAGGCCATGACGCTGGCCGACCGCGTCGTCGTCATGAACGGCGGCATCATCGAGCAAGTAGGGCCCCCCCAGGAGCTGTACCACCACCCCGCCACCCGCTTCGTCGCCGGCTTCATCGGCAGCCCGGCCATGAACTTCCTCCCCGCCCGCGTCGAAGGCGACGACACCGCGCTGGCCGTCCAGCTCGAGGACGGCCAGTCCCTCGCCATCCCCGCCAGCCGCCGCGATCGCTACGCCCCCCTGCGCGGCCGCGAGGTCCTGCTCGGCCTCCGCCCCGAGCACCTGACCGACACGCGCGAACAGGCCCGCCCCGGCGTGGTGCCAATGAAGATCAACGTTGACGTGGTGGAGCCCATGGGCATGGAAACCCTCATCCACTTCTCCCTCGGCCAAACCTACGCCGTCGCCCGCATCAGCCCCGACGCGCCGGCCCGCACCGGCGAGCCCATGATGCTCAGCGCCGACATGAACAACATGCACCTCGTCGACCCGGCCACTGGAAACGTCGTCTGATGCAGGACCTCACCGGCCAAACCGTCTGGATCACCGGCGCCGGCACCGGCATCGGCCGCGCGATCGCGCTCGCCTTCGCGCAAGCCGGCTGCCGCCTCGCGCTGACCGGCCGCTCCCGCGAAACCCTCGCCGAAACCCAGGCCCAGGTCGAAACAGCCGGCGGCTCCGCCATCCTCGCCCTCGCCGACGTCGCCGACGCCCACCAGGTCACCCGCGCCCATCACGAAGTCGCCGCCGCCCTCGGCGACGTCCAGATCCTCGTCAACAACGCCGGCACCAACGTCGGCCGCCGCAACTGGTCCGTCCTCTCGCCCGAGGACATGGCGCAAATGGTCGACGTGAACCTCAAAGGCCCGTTCCTCTGCAGCCTCGCCGTGCTGCCCGCCATGCGCGAGCGCCGCTCCGGCCTGCTGATCCACGTGGTCTCCAACGCCGCCACCGGCATCTACGCGGTCGCCGGCCCCACCTACACCGCCAGCAAGCACGGCGCGCGCGCCATGTCCGCCACCCTTAACGCCGAGGAAGGCATCCACGGCATCCGCAGCGTCTGCATCAACCCCGGCGAGGTCGAAACCCCCATTCTCGACAAGCGCCCCAAACCGCCCAGCGCCGCCGACCGCGCCCTCATGGTGCAACCCGAAGACATCGCCGCATCCGCCGTCTTCGCCGCCCGCCTGCCGGCGCGCACCTGCATCACCGACATGACCATCACCCCGACCGACAACAATTTCTACCGCGCCTCGGCCAAAGCCATCGAAGAGATGACCCGCTGATGGCCGGAGAAACCGCCACCATCCCCGCCGACACCCTCCGCGCCTACGTCGCCCGCATCTTCGAGGCCGCCGGCGTCGCCCCCGAGGAAGCCGCCCGCACCGCCCATCACCTGCTCGGCGCCAACCTCACCGGCCATGACAGCCACGGCGTCATCCGCGTCCCCCGCTACGTCCAATGGCTGCGCGAAGGCAAAGTCCTCACCGGCCGCTCGATCACCGTGGTCCTCGAAAGCCCGACCCACGCCGTCGTCGACGGCAATCGCGGCCTCGGCCAGACCGTCGCCCCGCAAGCCGTCGACCTCGGCATCGCCAAAGCCCGCGCCGCCGGCCTCGCCGTGGTCACGCTGCGCAACGCCGGCCACATCGGCCGCGTCGGCGACTGGGCCGAGCGCGCCGCCGAAGCCGGCTTGGTCTCCATCCACTTTGTCAACGTCGGCTTGGGCGAGATTGTCGCCCCCTTTGGCGGCGTCGAGCGCCGCTTCGGCACCAACCCCATTTCTATTGGTGTCCCCCAACCCCCAAAGGACGGAAAACCCTCCCCGCCCCTCCTGCTCGACCTCGCCACCAGCGTCGTCGCCGAAGGCAAGGTCTTGGTCGCCAGCAACGGCGGCAAGCCCATCCCGGCCGGCGCCCTCGTCACCGCCGACGGCCGCCTCTCCAGCGACCCCGCCGACTTCTACGGCCCCCTCGACGGCAACAACCGCGACCCGGCCAACGGCACCGGCGCGCTGCGCGCCTTCGGCGACCACAAAGGCAGCGCCCTCGCCTTCATGTGCGAAATCCTCGCCGGCTGCCTCACCGGCAGCCCAACCGCCCGTCCCGAGGACGGCAAGCGCGCCGGCATCGTCAACGGCATGCTCTCCATCTACCTCGACCCCGCCCACTTCGGCGCCGCCACCTTCGCCCAAACCGCAGCCGACTTCGCCGCCTACGTCAAATCCACCCGCCCCATGCAAGGCATCGACGAAGTCCTAGTCCCCGGCAACCCCGAATCCCGCACCCGCACCTTGCGCCTCCGCGACGGCGTCCCGCTGCAGACGGAAACCTGGGCGGCAATCCAGGCGACGGGCCGGGCGTTGGGTGTAAGGTCTCCGAACTAAGCCAAACGGCTGTTCGCCCTCTGGCCGTATGTCCGCCTTCGAGACGCGGCCCTGCATAGAGTAATAGGAGCCTCCTTCTCGCCAACAGCAACGAGGAACCTTGCATGCCGCGCATCGTCTACGTCCCGTCCGCAGGGGCCGACCGGCAATTCGCCGAGCGCCTGGTTCCTGCAGGATTCGAGCTGGTGGAGGTGCGCGCGGGCAGCCCTGAGCTTGCTGCCGCGATGCCGGACGCGGATTACCTAATCGGCTTAGGGGACCGATCGATGGACGACGCGTTCTACGCGCGGGCAAAAAAGCTCAAATTGGTGCAACTGCTCAGCGCCGGGTACGACAAATGCGACATCGAGTCCGCGCGCCGCACAGGCGTGCCGATCTGCAATAACGGAGGCGCCAACTCGGTCGCGGTGGCCGAGCACACGCTGATGCTGATGCTCACAGTCTCGCGTCGGCTGATCTGGCAGCACGAGAACGTCGCGGCCGGGCGCTGGCGCGGCAATGATTGGCAGGACAAGCACGTCTACGAGCTAGAGGGCAAGACGCTCGGCATCGTCGGTCTGGGCACCATAGGCAGGAAGGTTGCCCGCATGGCCCGCGCCTTCGGCATGACGGTGATCTATTTCGATGTGCTTCGTCTGAGCGAGGCCGAGGAGGACGCGGTCGGCGCTCGCTTCCGCTTATTGGACGAAGTGCTGGCGCAGTCCGATATCGTGAGCCTGCACGTGCCGCTGCTCGACAGCACAAGGCACCTGATCTCGACCCGCGAATTTGGATTGATGCAGAAGCACGCCTATATCATCAACACCAGTCGCGGCCCGGTGATTGACGAGCCTGCCCTGGTCGCCGCCCTCTCCGAGGGCGAGATCGCTGGTGCAGGGCTTGACGTGTTCGATACCGAGCCGCCGCCGCCCGACAACCCGCTCTTCTCGCTCGAGAACGTGGTGCTGACCGCTCATCTGGCAGGTCCCACGTGGGAGAACCGCGTCAAACGCTTTCGTAACGCTTTCGACAATGTGCTGCGCGTGCATCGCGGGCAGGCGCCGTACTGGGTGATCCCCGAACTGCGGGCGGCGCAAAAACTATCCGGATAGGCGACCCTTGTCCGAGCGTGTCGCGCACGGCCAAAGGAACGTTGCTGCTGCCTCGCCGGCGACCCGTGACGAGGAAATCAACGGTGACAAACTGCTGCCTCTCCGAAATGTCCCGGCTCTGAGAAGATCCAGGTGTAAAGACCGTGGTTGGCGCGAATCGGCCTGTAATCCCTCCCAATTCTCAGGTCCGGTACAACGGAGCAACCGCGCCGGCCAACAAGCCCAAGCGCCGCCCCCCGATAACGGCCTCGACGCCGCCGCCGCCCGCGCCGCCCTCGACATCGACGAGCGCCCCGTCCCCGAAATCATCGTCCGCCGCCGTCGAACCCGGCTCGCACCGCTCCTCCCTCCAAGCCCGCCGGCGAGCCCGAGCGCTTCTACCGCCTCGTCATCGCCCCAAACTCCTCCTGACCCAGTCAGAACCCAGCCAGGTTCAGCGGCGACTAGACCGCGATCGTCCTGACCGGAATCGGTCAGGACGTGAATCGCTGTCTCAAATAAAGCTAGACCTTTATCGGCCCGACCACAGTCAGGCCGATAAAGGTCTAGACGTCGACACCTTCAAAACCGGCCTTACTCACATCGAGCGACGCGCCCGCACCCCTATGAAGCCCAGCAACCCGGCCGCCACCAGCAGCAAGCTGCCTGGCTCCGGCACCGTCGTCGCGTCGAACACGGTCAGGCTCGAGATGTTCGACACGTAACGCCCGCCCGCAATGTCCCCAGGCACCACCAGCCGCGCGAAACCATCACCGCCGCCTGAACCAAGCTGCCCATCCTCATCGGCATAGGCGACCAGGATCGGCTCGTCGCCGAACATCGGGTCCAGCTCCCCGGCGGAGAAATCGACGCTGTACCCGTCACTCCCCGTCGCCACCACCCCCTTGTGCAGGATGTCGTTCTTGATCGTCGGATCCGTCTCGATCCCCGCCTCCCCGAGCACGTCCCAGAGCAACGCGCCCGTGTAGGTGTCCGTGACCAGCGTGCCGCCCGCATTGTACGTGACCGTCTCCTGGTACGCCGGCAGCGCCTCCAGGCTGGCCAAGGTAAACGTGATCGGCGTCGAAACCGCACCCTCAACCACGAAACTCGACGTCGTGCCCCCGCCCGTTCCGGCCACCGTCGGCCCGTGCCCCACCACCAGACTGTCCACATTCGATACATACCGCCCGCCGGCCACGTCGCCCGAGGCGGTCACCCGCGCCACGCCATCCGCCCCCGGCAAATTGCCTGCCGTGTCCTCAATCGCGACCAGGTCGGTCTTATGCCCGAAATTCGGTGAGATCTGCCCGGACGAGATCACCGCCTCATACCCGTCCGTCCCGGTCGCGATCACATAGGTCTGTAGCACATCGTTCTTCACCGCCGGGTTCGCGCTGATGCCGCCCGCATCCTGCAAGACGCTCCACAGCGTCGGCCCGGTGAACGTGTCGGTCACCGGCGTCCCCGCGGCGGTGTAGGTCTCCGTCCGCATGGTCTGCGGCAGCGCCTGCAGGGCGGAGAGGTCGAGCGTCGTGGGCGCACCGACTTGACCGGAACCGTCACCGACGTGCTCGGCACCGCCCAGGCGGGAGCCGCCAGCACCGACGCAAGCAGCACGCTTGCAACAACCGGCTTTAAGCTTTCCATAGCAATCTCCTGATAGGATTATGGCTGCTCGGGGAGGGCCACCGGTTGGAACCCATGCCGCTGCAAGATCGACTGGCCTGTTTCGGACATGACGAACAGGGCGAAGCGGGCCGCGTCAGGGTTGCCAGTCAGCACAACCATCCCGTATGCCGGCCCCACGGTCAGGCTAGGCGGCAATATCACCCCGGCCAGCCCGGGCACTTCCTGCTGCACGGCGGCGACCCCGCTGCAGTAGCCGAGCATGATGTCCGCCGCATTGGCCAGGAACACGCCCTCGACCTGCCCCTTGCCAGGGACGAGCGGCTTGCTGTCCGGACCGCCGACGAGCTTCAGCGCCTTGCCCTCCAGCGTGGCCTTGGCCCCCGGATGCAGCGCCTCCGCCCGCGCGAACACCGCCCAGGCATAGTCGCCGCCAGGATCGGCGCCGGGCGTCGACGTCGCCACCCGCACCGCCGGGTCGAGCATCCGGTCCAGCAGGTTTTCCGGCGTGAGCCCCAGGCTCGATTTCGCCAGTGCGCACATCTTGTTCAGCGCGAACATGATAACCGGCAAGCCTCCCCGCTTGGTGGCGAGAAGCCGCGGTTGCGCCATGTCCGCCGAGGCGAGGATGTCGGCGGGCGCCCCCGCCTCGATCCGCTGGCGCAATACGCCGGACGGCCCGAACACCGGCGGCGCGACCTGCTCCTTCGTAAGCCCGGACAACGCGAGCATATCGGTCATCGCTTCGGTCAGGCTGCCGGCCGCGAACAAGTGAATCGGAGCCTGCGCCCGCGCCGCCGGGCTCACGGCAACGAGCAGCAGCAATGCGACCAATGAACCTCTCGAGCGCAACATGACCCCATCGCAGTATTCGGATGAACATAGCCATCGGCTTCTCGGCAAGTCGAGCGCCTTTGCGCGCGGCCCCGGCTGCGCCGCTCCGGTTCTCATGCTAGGTTGCACGAATGGCACGGCTGACGCTGCGCATCGATTTTGACGAGGGCCGTGCCCTGGGACCTGGGAAAGTCCGCCTGCTCGAGCTGGTGGGCGAGACCGGCTCCATTTCCGCCGCGGGAAGGGCGATGGGGATGAGCTATCGCCGGGCCTGGTTGCTGATCTACGGCCTCAACAAGACATTTCGCGCGCATGTCGTGCAGACCCGCGAGGGCGGCCCCGGCGGCGGCGGCGCCAGCCTGACCGATTTCGGCACCGAGCTGGTAGCAAGCTATCGCGCGATGGAACGCGACGCTGCCCACGCGCTTGACCAGCGCCTGGCCAAACTCGAAGACGCCCTAGTAGTCCGATCGTGACGCCACCACCAGCATCCCGCACCTGAAGCATGGCGACCTTGCACGCACCCCTCGGCCGCGGCCGGATCACCCGCGCTCTCCGCACCTTCCGCATCCCCCGCCTGCTGCCGCGCAACCGCGCGCGCACGACCCGGCCGCAGCCGGACCTTGTGCGCGAGAGCAACAAGCCGCTCGCCCGCCTCGCCGCCGAGCAGGTCTTCTCCCGCGTCGCCGGCGCCGCACCCATCGAGGGCAACAGCCTCCGCCTGCTCCGCAACGGCGCCGAGAACTACCCCGCATGGCTCGACGCCATTGCCAGCGCCCAGCACGCGATCCACTTCGAAAACTACATCATCGACAGCGACGAAATCGGCCGGCGCTTCCGTGACGCGCTGATCGCCCGCGCCCGCGAGGGCGTCGCCGTCCGCGTGCTCTACGACTGGCTGGGCTGCCTGACCCGCACGAAACCCGGCTTCTGGCGCAAGCTGCGCGCCGCCGGCGGCGAGGTCTGCGGCTTCAACCGGCCACGCCTCGACAGCCCGTTCGGCTGGGTCAGCCGCAACCACCGCAAAACCCTCATGGTCGACGGCAAGATCGGCTTCGTGTCCGGCCTGTGCATCGGCCACGCCTGGGTCGGCGACCCGGCCAAGCGCATTCCCGCCTGGCGCGACACCGGCGTCGAGGTCCGCGGCCCCGCCATCACCGATCTCGAAGCCGCCTTCGCCCAAAGCTGGGCCTTCGCCGGCGGCGCCTCGATCCCGCCCTTGCCGCAGAACGCCGACGCGCCGGAAGCCGGCGACATTGCGCTCCGCGTCATCGGCAGCCGCCCCAACACCATGGGCCTCTACCGGTTCGACCAGCTCATCGCCGCCCTCGCCCGCCGCACCCTCTGGCTGACCGACGCCTATTTCGTCGGCACCACCCTCTATACGCAGTCGCTGATCGACGCCGCCCGCGACGGCGTCGATGTCTGCCTGCTCGTGCCCGGCGCCTCGGACATCTTCATCGCCAAAGCGCTCTCCCGCGCCGGCTACCGGCCCTTGCTCGAGGCCGGCATCCGCGTCTTCGAGTGGAACGGCCCGATGCTGCACGCCAAGACGGCGGTCGCCGACGGCCGCTGGGCCCGGATCGGCTCGACCAACCTCAACATCGCGAGCTGGGCCGGTAACTGGGAGCTCGACGTCGCCGTCGAGGATCCCGGCTTCGCCCAGCAGATGGAGGCCATGTTCGAGGAGGACCTGAACGGCGCGACCGAGATCGTGCTCGACCTCGGCGGCGTCCATTCGGCCACCCCGCGCACCAGTCCGCGCCGCGGCAGCCCTGGGCGGTTGGCCGCCGGCGCCGTCGGCCTCGGCAGCGCCGTCGGCGCCGCCATCACCAACCACCGCGCGCTCGGCCCGGCCGAAGCCAAGGTCCTCACCGCGGGCGGGTTGATCCTGCTCGCCCTCGCGGTCGCCGCCCTGGTCATCCCGCGCCTGATCACCATCCCGCTGGCCCTCGTGGCCGCCTGGGTCGCAACGACGCTGCTGGTCCGCGCCGTGCGGCTCGGCGCGGCGGCCCGGCGCCAACACGGCAAAGCGTCACATTCCTGATGCTTGTGAACCTGGCATGCCGTCTGCATGTTCGAGCCCGATGATCAAGATCGTCAGCTGGAACTTGCTGCGCCTCACCGGCGCGAGCTTGGAAGACGTGGTGATACTCGCGCGCCAGGAGCGGCCGCAGCTCTTGCTGATGCAGGAGGCGACCAAGCGGATCGACGAACTGCCCAAGCGCCTCGGCGGCACCTATCACCGGGTGCTCCAGCCGGGCCGCATCCATGGGCTGGCGTTCTGGAGCCCGCTGAAGCTGGCCGAGCCCAAGGTGATCCAGCTTCCTGCCGGCGCGATGTTTCAGCGCGTCGCGCAGCTTATCGATCTCGGCCCCTTCACTGTCGCCAACGTGCACCTCTCGCACGGGCAGTTGCTGAACCGCCGGCAGCTCCGCTGTGTCGCCAAGATGCTCCCGCCGCGGGCCGCCGTGCTCGGCGACTACAATCTCGTCGGCCCCACCATGCTGCGCGGTTTCCGCGACGTCGGCCCGCGCGAGCCGACGCACAACGCGGCCGACGTCATTCCCCTGCGCATCGACCGCTGCCTGGTGCGCGGCCTGATTTGCGGCAACGTCCACGCCCTGCACCGCAGCTCGAGCGATCACCGGCCCATCGTCGTCCGCCTCGCCACGCCCGACATGCGCCTCTCGCTCGCCGCCTGAACCTACGAACACTTCTGCTCGGTATAGCGGCCGAGGCCGTCCCATTCGTAGACGTGCCGCCCCGGCATACGGCACGCCAGGGCCACGGCGTTCGGCGCGGTGCCGTTCCCGTAGAGCACCGGCGCGGCATAATCCATGTCGTTCCGGGTGAAGTCTTCCGGGTACATGTAAATGGGCAGCGACTGCCACCGCCAGCCAATGAACGGCCGCTTCGGCACCAATACCACCGCAGGCTCGGATGGCGGCGCCGTGGCGTAGACCTCGCGCCGCGCGTCGATATAGACCCGCGTCACCAGGCACAGCACCACCAGAGACCCGGCGCAGTAGGCAAAGCTCGTCCAGGCATAAGCCGCGATCCGCTCGCCATCCGTCCGCTCGCGATCCCCCCGCAAGCCGGACATGATCGTCAGGATCACCGGCGGCCAACCGAAGAACCAGTAGCGCGGACCGTAGCGATGGCCGCCATTATCTGGCTGCAGGAAATAAAATGCGATCGCCACCGGCAATAGCACGTCGAAGAACCGCAACGTGCCACGCCGCCATTTCACCCCGAGCGCCAGCACATAAGGCGGGATCAGGGCAAGCCCCGCATACTCGGCCAGCTCGCCCGACCAGATCGCGGCGTGCAGCAGACCACGGTCCGGGCTGTGCTGCCCGTCATCACCGAAACCCCACAGGCCGAGATGATAGTACGGGTTAGCCCAGCTATAGGGCAGCAACAAAGCATGGCCGGTAATGTCGTAATTATAATACAAAAGGAACAGGATCGACGGAATCGCGCCGATGCCCGTGAATACGAGTTCCGGCAACGCCTTGGACCGCCGCAGGCAGAACCGCTCGATCACATAGACGGCGGCCACTTCAGCGCAGGTTTCGTAGCGAATTTGCAACAGAATCGAGAAAAACACCCCGATCAGCAGCGGCTTCCAGACCGCCGGGCGCGCATCGTCCGACAGCCGCGTCCAGGCGATCAGCGCGACCAAGGCGCCGGTCGCCGCGTGCGGGTAGAGCGAGGCGCCGTTGAACAGGATGAAAGGCGAAAACAGGATCATCGCCAAACCAACGGCCTGCAGCCCGGCCGACACCTCGAGCAGCCGAAGCGTGCGGAGCAGGGCATAGCCCATCAGCGCCGTCATCACCGGGCTGGCGAGCTGTTCCAAGCCGATCGACTTGAAGATCGCGATCACTGCCGGCCAGCCGGGCGCGTAATAGGCGAAGGTTTTTCCGTCGATAGTCGGGATGTGCCACGTCGCGAATAGCGGTGCATCCGGCGGCGCCGGATTCCACAGCCGGCCGTGCAGCAGCGTGTCCGCCAGGTAGCTGTAGCCGTATTCGTCGCCGGAGTTGGGCCAAGCGGCACCCGAGATCCACCCCACCAACAGGCAGAGCACGAAAGCGGCCACGATCACTGCCCATGGGGACACTTTCGGCAGCGACAACCGCCGCCGCATCAGCACCTGCGCGCAGAGCAGCGAGAACAGCCCCATAGCGAACGGCCAGATCGCCCGCCACAGCGTCATTTGAAACGGGCTGAACCGTGTCTCGATCAGGGCCGCCGCGGCGCCAAGCGCGGCCGCGATGACCGCGACGAGCGCCACGCCAGATCTCAGCTTCATGCCCGGCCTGCTATTTCGAGCGATGCAGCGCGAGCCCGAGGCCCGCCCCGATCAGCACGGCGCCGGATGCCCGGTTGCGCAGCCGGGCCCGCGTCCCGAGCACACTCCGCAACCGCGCCGCCGTGAGCGCCCACAAACAATCGATCACGACGGCGATCAATAGATAGAGCACCGCCAGCACCAGCAGTTGCGGGCCGGGTGGGGCGTCTTGCGTGATGAATTGCGGGAAGAACGCGCCGTAGAATAGCAGCGTCTTCGGGTTGGTCAGCGAAACGGCTGCCGCGCGCCCAAAGATGCGGCCGAGCGAGCGCGGCTGCGGCCGAACCCCAGCAAGATCGGCCGGGACCGCCCGCCATTGCTGGATCCCCAGCATGATTAGATACGCCACCCCCGCCCAGCGAATCCAATCGAACCATTGGCCCAGATGCCCGACCAGTTCGGCCATGCCGAACGCCACCAGGGCTAGTTGCAGCATGCTGGCCGTGCTGGTCGCCAGTACCGTGAGCACCCCCCAGCGCGCGCCAA
This sequence comes from Acetobacteraceae bacterium, assembly GCA_965276815.1. Taxonomy (GTDB): domain Bacteria; phylum Pseudomonadota; class Alphaproteobacteria; order Acetobacterales; family Acetobacteraceae; genus JAVVHH01. Next base: position 915,786 of record CBDIBE010000011.1, read on the forward strand.
AGGCGAGGCTGTTGGCCACGATCAACGCCACATTCGGCCCCGGAATCAGCATCAGGACCGCGGTCGCCAGCACGAACGTTGGCAAAAGATGCGGGTCGGGCATGGCTAGGCGGCCCGCCGGGGCGTGGTCCGGAAAGCCCAGAACTTAAGGACTCCGTAATTTGTCACCGCCACCATGAGCGCGATCAGAAAATAGGCGACCATCGGATGGGCTCGGATCGGCGCGGGGAACAGCTCGGCCACCACCAAGGCCAGCGCATTTCCGAGCAGTTGCGTCCCGGCATAGCGCGGGAAAGCCGAGATGTGGTTCCGGTCGGAGCGGAAGGTGAACCGCCGCTGCGCCAGGTAGGTCGGCGGCACCAGGATGATCAGCGTCCACACGATGGAGAGGCTCGGGCGCATGCCGGCGCGCGTGAACAGCACGTTCAGCACCAAGTAGAACGCCGCGCTGATGCCGCCCACCAGCAGGAAGGCCACGATCTCCCGCAGCCGCTCGTCCGCCGCGACCCGGCGCAAGCGTCCGTTCCGCACGCTATCGATGATTGCCACGGTCATCCTGCCTCTTGGGGGTGGTCGAGCCGCAGCCAATGGCAGAAACCCCCTGCAAAACCAACCCCCATCACTGCCTCCCGTTGCCTAGAAGCTGTCCCTTGCTTATAGGCTGCGCGCGCGGCCAAGGATTCCAGCATGGACGACGTCAAAGTTCAGCCTCTCGAACTGACTATTCTCATGCCTTGCCTTAACGAAGCGGAAACGCTGGCCGTCTGCATTCGCAAAGCGCAGGGTTTTCTCGATCGCACCGGCATCGCCGGCGAGGTGGTCATCGCCGATAATGGCAGCACGGACGGCTCGCAGGCCATCGCGACCGGGCTGGGCGCCAGGGTGGTGCCGATCCCGGCTCGCGGCTACGGCGCCGCGTTGATCGGCGGTATTCGCGCCGCCCACGGCCGCTACGTCATCATGGGCGACAGCGACGACAGCTACGATTTCAGCAGGCTGGACGATTTCGTGGCCGCGTTGCGTGATGGCTGGCAGCTCGTCATGGGCAACCGTTTCCGCGGCGGGATCGAGCCCGGTGCAATGCCGCCCTTGCACCGCTATCTGGGCAATCCGGTGCTGAGCGCGGCCGGCCGGGTCCTCTATGGCAGCCCCGCGGGCGACTTTCACTGCGGTCTACGCGGTTTCAGTCGTGACGCGATGCTCGGCCTAGGCCTCAACCTGCCAGGGATGGAATTCGCCAGCGAGATGGTGGTCAAGGCGACCATCCAGAAGCTGCGGATCACCGAGGTCCCCACCACGCTCTCCAAGGACGGGCGTTCGCGCCCGCCACATTTGCGGAGCTGGCGGGATGGCTGGCGGCATCTGCGCTTCCTGCTGCTGCTCAGCCCGCGCTGGGTGTTCCTCTACTCCGGGGCGGCCATGTTCGCTATCGGCGTGCTCGCGATGCTGCTGCTCGATGTCGGGCCGGTCCGGTTGTTCGGCGCGACCTTCGACATCCACAGCCTGCTCTACGCCTCGCTGCTGGTCGTGGTCGGCTATCAATCAATTTTGTTCTGGATCTTCTGCAAGACGCTGAACATGAGCGTCGGCATGCTCTCGCCCGATCCCTCCTTCGTGCGGCTGCACGACCAGCTCACGCTCGAGCGCAGCCTGCTGTTCGCGCTGGCTTTGCTGATCCTCGGCCTGGGATTGGGCATTTCCGCCACGCTGGATTGGGGACGGACCGGGTTCGGCGCGCTCTCGCCCGAGTTCACGATGCGGCTCGCAATCCCCTCGGCCACGCTGATCCTGCTCGCGGTCTCCACTGCGTCGATGGCGTTTTTCCTCAGCTTCCTGCGCCTGGTGCAACGGACCGAGTAGGATGCCAGCCGGCCGACTGACCGCGGCCATCCTTCCGATCCTGATCTCGGCGGCGCTGCTGCTCTGGCCCGCCGTGCTGAACGGCTACCCGCTGCTGTTCGGGGATAGCGGGGTGTATGTCGGTGATGGCATCAACCTGCACATGAGCTGGGCGCGCCCACTATTCTACGGCCTGTTCATGCTCCCGCTGCACCTCAAGACCACGGTTTGGCCCGTTGTCGTCGTCCAGGCGCTGATCACGGCCGCGGTGCTGCACTTGGTGGTCCGGTGCTTCTTGCCCGGTCTCGGCGCCTGGGTCCTGGTGGCGTTGGCCGTGGTGCTGACGACCTGCACCTCGCTCCCGTGGTTCGTCTCGCAGATCATGCCGGACATTTTCGGCAGCCTCATGCTGCTGACGCTCGCCATGCTCATCCTGGTGCCGGCCCGGCTCCCAGCGTTCGGGCAGGTCGTCGCGGTCCTGTTCGCCGCCGGGTGCGTCGCCATGCACCAGAGCTTCCTGCCCGTCGCGCTGGCCGCGCTGCCCGTGCTGTGGCTGACCAGGCTTTGGGTGGGCGACCGGCTCCGCTGGAGCGACCTGTTGCGCGGCGTCGCGGTCCCTGCGCTGGCGCTCGCCGCCGCGATCGGCGCCAACGCCGCGCTCACCGGCCAGGCCTCCCCATCGCCATACGGCAAGCTCTTCCTCCTCACGCGTGTCCTGATCGATGGACCGGGTCAGCGCGCGCTCGACCGCGCCTGCCCGCAGCCCGGCTGGACCCTCTGCGCCTTCAAGGACAAGCTGCCGGACACGCCGGAGGCGATCCAATTCGGCGATGACGGCCTGATCGCCCGCGCCGGCGGCTACCGAGCCGTCGCCCCGCAGGCCTGGCCAATCATCCTCTCGGCCGTGCGCGCCGAGCCTGGCACGATGCTGATCGACGCGCTGCGCAACACCGCCTGGCAGTTCTTCTCGTTCCAGACCGGCGACGGCCTCATCGTGCCGATGCCAGACTTGCTCAAGAACTGGCAGGCCGATTTCCCGCCCGCAGAGGTCGCCCGTTTCCATGCCAGCAAGCAATACCGCCTCGTGCATTTCCTGCCGGACTGGCTGCAAGCGGTGCATCTTGGCGTGGCCGGCGTCACTCTCGTCGTGCTGGCAGCCGGCACGATCGTCGTGCTGCGCCGGCGGGAGACGCTGGGCGGCCTCTACGCGGCCATCAGCGCCACATTGCTGGTGAACGCGGTCGTCGCCGGAGCGCTTTCGGGCGTTTATGACCGCTATCAGAGCCGGTTCGTCTGGCTTTCGACCTTCGCCGCCTTGCTCATGCTGCTCGCTTGGTGGCGCCGGCTCTATCGCGACCGGATCGGCGCGGCGGCGCTCATGGAAGGCGGATAGGCCGGAACCTCGACCGAACCCTCATCCTTCACCCTCGGTTCCGGCCACGAAATCACCTGGTAGCGCAGCGCGGTCGGCGAGCCCGGAGTCGGCGCCTCGCCCAATCCGAGCGTCCCTGACCCGGCGATCACGTGATTGCCATAATGCACGAAAACCTGCGATCCGGTGTCGGGAACGACATGGGTCCCATTGGCGCTCTGATCGATGAAAACGAAGCGGCCGTTGCGATACTCCGCCCGCGCATGCAGCCGCGAGACAATCGCCTGGGGAATCACCACGTCGTTGTCCTCGCCGCGGCCGATGGTCAGCGACGGTTGCGCCTCGGTGAGCGCCGCAAACACGTCGCCGACGCCGAGGATCAATCGCGGGCCTTCGCCGGATTCGCGCTGAGGCCGCGGCACGCGCTGCATCAGGGTCGCGTCATCGGCTTTCCAGATCAGTTCGAACACTTCGATTGGCTCACGCTTGCCCTTGAGCTGCGCGTAGTCGATCAGACGGCAGGCGGCCCGCCAAACGGGCGAGGCGAGCGCGACCGTCGCGCCCGTCGTAAGGATCTGCCCGGCTTTGGCCAGGGTGACCATCCGGTTGGCGATGTTCACCGCATCGCCGGTCGGGTCCCTGCCCTCCTCGATCAGCACCGGCCCGAAATGCACGCCGACATGGATCGCGAGGCGGCGGCCGTTCACCGGAAGATCGCCAGTGATCGCCTCCTGCATGCCGCAGGCCGCTTCCATCGCGGCGTCGGCGGTGGGGAACGTGCTGTAGACCTCGTCGCCGATGATCGTCACCAGGCTGCCGCCGTGTTTCAGCGTGACCCCGACCATGCTGGCAACGCAGCGGCGTACAATCTCTCGCGCGCGCTCGTCGCCAAGCGCCTCGTAGAGCTTCGTACTGTCCACCACGTCTGCGAACAGGATGGCAAGTTCGGCGCGTCGGTGCATCGGCCGCCTAAGTCGATTCGACCGCGCAGGCATAGTCCCGTACGCGGCCGGGATGCAACGCAACTGCGGCTATGCTGCCTGATGGATCTCCATCTCGCCCAGATAAGCCTGGCGGATGTCCTCGTTTTCGCGCAGCTCGGCCGCCGTGCCGGACAGCACCACCACCCCGGTCTGCAGCACATAGGCCCGGTGCGCGATCTGCAGCGCCATGGCGGCGTTCTGCTCCACCATGAAGATCGTCGTGCCCTGGCGGTTGATCTCCTGGATGATGTCGAACACCTGCTCGACATAGAGTGGCGAGAGGCCCATCGACGGCTCGTCCATGCAGATCAGCCGCGGCCTGGCCATCAACGCGCGCCCGATGGCCACCATCTGCTGCTCGCCGCCCGAAAGCGTGCCCGCAACCTGCGATCGCCGCTCCTTGACGCGAGGGAATAGCGAATAGACCCGCTCCAGATCCTGCTCGAACTCCGGCCCGCGCGACCGCGTATAGGCGCCCATCTCCAGGTTCTCGTAGACCGACATGCGCGGGAACAGCCGCCGCGCCTCGAGCACCGGCGCAATCCCGCGCGACACCCTCGCACTCGTGGAAAGCCGCTCGATCGGCTTGCCCTCGAACAGCACGGTGCCGGTTGTCGGCCGCACCACACCCATGATCGTCTTCATGGTGGTGGACTTGCCGCAAGCATTGCCGCCCAGCAGCGAGACGATCTCGCCCTGGCCGATCGTGTAGTTCACGTCCTTCAGGACGTGCAGGTCGCCGTAATGCGTGTTGACGTCGCGGAATTCGAGGAGCGGCTCACGCAATCTCTTTCTCCAGCGCCGCCCGTGCGGCCCGGCCGAGATAGGCGGTCAGCACCTTCTCGTCGCGGCGAACCTGCTCGGGGCGCCCCTCGGCGATCTTCTCGCCGTGGTCGAGCACGACCACCGTGTCGGCCAGCGCCGTCACCACGTCGAGCTTGTGCTCGATGATCAGGATCGACAGCCCGGTGGCGTGCAGCGACTTGATCTGCTCGGCGAGCTCCAGCGTCTCGGCTGGGTTCATGCCGGCGGTCGGCTCGTCGAGCAGCAAGATACGCGGCCGCGACGCCAGCGCCCGGGCGATCTCGACCCGGCGGCGATTGGCGTAGCTCAGCCCGTTCACTGCCTGCGCGATGCGGGGCGCCAACCGGTTGCCGAACAGCACGATGATGTCGACCACCGATTTGCGCGCCGCCTCCTCCTCCGCCCGCTGCCGCGGCGAGTGCAGTACTGAGGCGACCGGGCCCGAGCGCAGCCGCGAATGCCGCCCGATCAGCACGTTGTCGAGCACGGACAGCGTCGGGAACAGCCTGATGTTCTGGAACGTCCGCGCCACCCCGAGCTCGAGCACCTGGTACGGCTTGAGCCCGAGCAGCTCGCGCCCGCGGAACTGGATTGAGCCGGTCGCCGGCACCAGCCCAGTGATGACATTGAACAGCGTCGACTTGCCCGACCCGTTCGGCCCGATCACCGCGACCACGCCCCCGGCCGGCACGGTCAAATCCACCTTGTTCAACGCCACCAGGCCCCCGAACCGGACGGTGACGCCCTTGATCTCGAGCGCGCTGCCCTCGTCCCAGCGTGGAATGCGCTCGAGATGCTGGAAGCCGCCGCGGGTTACCTCGGCATGCTGGGCGGCAAAGGTCAGCGCCGGCACTGGCCGGGTCGCCGGGATCAGCCCCTGGCGCCGGTACAGCATCATGAAGATCAGGATGACGCCGAAGAACAACTGCGTCCATTGCACCAGGTCGACTTGCTGCAGCATGGTGCTGCCCACCGCGTTGCCGAGCATATGCAGCCAATTGCTGAGCTGCGGCAGGAACACCGACTGCATCAGCTGCAGCAGCACGGCGCCGAGCACCACGCCCCAGACGCTGCCCATCCCGCCCAGCACCACCATGACCAGGATCATCGAGCTGACCGAGAAATTGAACATGTCCGGCGTCGCCGTCTGCAGCTTGGCGACGAAGAACACGCCGGTCATGCCGGCGAAGGCCGCGCCGATGGCAAACGCCAGCAGCTTGTAGATGACCGGGTTCACCCCCATCGCCGCGGCCGCCGTTTCGTCCTCGCGGATCGCCATCCAGGCGCGGCCAATCCGGCTGTCGCGCAGCCGGACCGAGGTGAAGATCAGAAAGGCGATCAGGACCAGGCCCGTGTAGTAGAACGGCGTGGCGTCGACCCCGAAGCTGTAACCGAACAAGTGCGGCGGCTGCACGCCGTTCAACCCGGCCGCACCGTTGGTCACGCTGTCCACGTTGCGTGCGACGATGGGCACGATCTCGCCGAAGCCGAGGGTGACGATCGCCAGGTAGTCACCACGCAGCCGCAGCGTGGGCGCGCCGAACAAGATGCCGAAGAACGCCGTCACCACCGCCGCCAAGGGCAGCGCCAGCCAGAACGACAGGGTGAAGTGGACGAGATCCGGGCCGCCCTGGTTGATCTTTTCCACCAGGCCCAAGAAAGCCAGCGGGTCCCACAAGCCGGACCAAACCGGCATCACCTGGAAACTGGTGAAAATGCCATAAAAGTAGGCCCCGATGGCAAAGAAGGCGGCGTAGCCGAGATCGAGCAGCCCGGCGAAGCCGACGACGACGTTCAGCCCAAGCGCCAGTGCCGCATACGACATCGCGTTGGCGGCGCTGTCGATATCGGCGTCATTGTCATGGAAGACCGGGAATGCCAGCAGGATCAAGGCCAGGGCGATCAGCCCGAGCACTTTGCGCTTTTCGGCAGCCAGTCCGAACCACGGCCGGGACAGGGCGGAGGAGACCGCTTCGACCATCGTGCCCCCTACGACTTGTTCGGCGCGAGCCGGCCGAGCAGGCCGGAGGGCGTAAAGACCAGCACCAGCACCAGCAGGCCGAAGATCACCACGTCGGACCAAGCGGTGCCGATCGTCTGGCCGCTGAACGCCTCGATCAGCCCGATCAGCACCCCGCCCAGCATGGCGCCCGGCACGTTGCCGATCCCGCCCAGCACCGCCGCGGTGAAGGCGCGCAGCCCGGCGGCAAAGCCAATATCCACCTTGGCCAGGTTGTAATACAGGCCAAAAATCATCCCGCACGCCCCGGCCAGCGCCGACCCGACGAAGAACGCGGTCATCACCACCCGGTCCACCTCGACGCCCATCATGCGGGCCGCCTCCGGGTCCTGCGCTGCGGCGCGCATCGCCTTGCCGAGCCGCGTATATTGGACGAAGTAGGTCAGCGCGCCCATCAGCACGAGCGAGATAGCCCAGATCGCGATCTCGCGGATCCGAAGCACCGCGCCGCCGATCGGAAAGGCGATGTTCGGGATCGGATCGGGGAAGTTCTTGCTGTCCGAGCCCAAGGTCAGCAGCACCACGTTGAACAGCACATAGGAGACGCCGATGGTGGTAATCATCGCCGCCGGGCCTTTGACCGCCTGTAGCGGCCGCAGCAGGAACCGCTCGATCGACACGCCGATCAGGCCGCACGCGACCATGGTGACCGCGAAGCCAACCACGAGCACGCCCACCAGGGGCAGCCCGGTCAGGATCGTCTCCTGGCCGACCAATCCGAACGCCTGCAAAGTCAGCATCGCGATCATCGCGCCGACCATGAAGACATTGAAATGCGCGAAGTTGATCAGCTCTGCGATGCCATAAACCAAAGTGAACCCAAGGGCGAGCAGCGAGTACATCGCCCCCAGGCTCAATCCGTTGATGACCTGCTGAACGACGATGTCGATCCCGGTCATTCAGTTTCTCGTATCTGTAGTAGCCATTACCTCGTCATGCTCCGCAAAGCGTCACGGAACGGCTCGTCGGTTCGTGCATCAGCTCATCGGCGCCACGCCAATGTACTTGTATTGCGCCGAGGGGTCGTCGAGCGGCGCGGCAGCGTCCTTCTTGATCTGGAACACGCTGATGATCTTGTTCTTCAGGTCGCCATTGGCGTCGAACTCGATCGGCCCGAGCAGGCTGTTCTTCATGTCGATCCGCTGGATCGCGTCGCGCACGTTGTTCCGGTTGACTTCCTTGTGCGACTTCTCGAGGTCGCGCACCGCATCGATGATCACTTGCGCGGCCACATAGGTGGTGATCGTGTAGTCGTCGGGGTGCTGGTTGAACTTCTTGAAGTAGGCGTCGGAGAACGCTTTCGCCTTCGGATCCTCGGTCACGTGCGGCGAGGCCACCGTCGCATACCAGCCGTCGACCGCGGGGAACCCGGCGCCCTTGAGCAAGTCGGCACTCTGCATGCCGTCGCCGCCCGCCTTGATGACGTTCGGGATGATGTCGTAGGCCTGCTTGGCAAGCTTCACCCCGGCCTGGCCGACGCCGCCGTAATATAGCGCCTGCGGGTCGAGCGCCTTGATCTTGGTCAGGATCGACGAGTAATCCGCCGCCTTCGGGTCCAGCCGGTCGCGGCCGAGCACCTTGATGCCCTTCTTCTCCGCCTGCGCCTGAAAGGCGTCCGCGAGCCCCACGCCATAAGCGCCGGAATCGTCGAGGATGTAGACGGTCTTCACCTTGAGCTTGTCGGCCATGTAGTTGGCCATATTGGGGCCCTGGAACGCGTCGGTCGCGACCGTGCGGAAGTAGATCGCCTTGCCAGCCGGGCGGAACTGCGACGCGAATTTCGGGTCGGTGATGTCGGGGTTCGTCGAGGAGGGCGTAATGATCGCGAGGTTGCCCTGGCTCAGGATCGGCGCCATCGCCTTACCGGCGCCTGACATCTGCGGCCCGATCGCCGCCACGTAGCCCTTGTCGGAGACCATGGTGCGGGCGTTGGTCGCCGCTTGCGCCGGGTCATACTGGCCGGCAGTGGGGGTCGCATCGTCGAGCTTGTCGAGCTCGAACTTGTAGCCCGGGACTTCGTGCTTGGCGTTCGCCTCATCAAAGGCGAAGATCGCGCCATTGGCCATGCGCTGGGCACTCTCGGCGTCGGCGCCGGTGAAGGATAGGTCGATCCCGACCTTGATGGTCTTGTCCTCCGCCCAGGCTTGGCGGCCCAGCGTGGTCGCGGCGGCCGCACCGAGCGCGGCCTTGAACGTCGTCCGGCGTGAAATCATTCAGCAGTCCCCCGAAAGTTGCATAACACCAGTGCGGATCAAGCACGTCTCACGGGTTATGAGCAAGGGTCATGCCAACATCAGGCGAGCAAGGACGCCCTTGTCGAGAGGAATTCATCGACCGCGTCCTCCAACGCCGCATAATCGGCGCCGGTGAGCGGGAGTGACAGCGCCATGAAACCGCGCTTCGGCATGGTGTAGATGCCCTGCGCCAGCAGATCGTAGAACAGCAGCGCGCGAACCCTGGCGTCGCCTTTAGCGGCGTCGGCGGGCGAGGCGATCGGTCCGCGGCGGGCATGGAAGGCGAGCATCGAGCCGATCCCGGTCACTTGCAGTGCCGCGCCCCGGCTCTCGCACAGGTGGTTCAGCCGATCCCGCAGCGCGTCGCCGCGCGCATTCAGCTCGATCGCCGCTTCCGCCGTATAGATCCGGCCGAGCCCGGCGATCCCCGCTCGGAGCGAGAACACGTTGTTGTTGTAGGTGCCGGAGTGCTGCAGCGGCACTGGCTGGCGCGGGTCGTAGCGCTCCAGCAGCTCGGCCTTGCCGCCGAACGCGCCGGCGGTAAACCCGCCGCCGATGTATTTGCCGAGCGAGGTCAGGTCTGGCGTGATGCGCAGCCTGCCCTGCATCCCGCCGGGTCCCAGCCGCGAGGTCATCACCTCGTCGAAGATCAGCACGATGCCTTGGCGTGCCGTCTGTTCGCGCAGCATGTGCAAAAAATCTGGGCGGGCCGGAATGCAGCCGCCGCCACCGATCATCGGCTCGACGATGACGGCCGCCAGTTCGTCGGCGTGCGCGGCGATCAGCGCGGCCGTGCCGTCCACATCGTTGAACGGCGCCACCACGGTGGGGATCGGCACGTTCAACGGGTTGTCCTTGGCGGTGAACGAGAGCAGGCCGCCATGATAGCAGCCGGCGAAGCCGAGCACGGCCGGGCGCCCGGTCATGATGCGGGCAGTCTGCACGGCGAAGGTGTTCGCCTCGGACCCCGAATTGCAGAACCGCACCCGCTCGAGCGAGGGGAAGCGCGCATTCAGCAGCGCCGCCATCTCGCCCTCAAGCGCGGTGTGACCGCCGAGGTTCCAGCCGCGCGCAAGCTGCGTCTCCACCGCTTGGCGGATGATGGGATGGTTGTGGCCATAGATGCCGGCCGTCGCCTCGCCGAGGAAGTCGGTGCATCGATGCCCGTCCTCGTCCCAAAGATAGGCGCCCTCGCCGCGGGCCCAGGCGACGGGGAACGGGTCGAAGAAGATGCCGGTGCGCGTGTTGCCGCCGGGCAGGTGGCGGATCGCCGCCTCGTGCACGCGCCGGCTGCCGGGATGCGCGGCGGAGTAGCTGGCCTTGGCGTCCTCGAGCGCCGCATCCACGTCCGCATTGGTCAGGGTCTCGCTCATCACGCTTCTCCGCAGGGCCGCGTGAGGAATGTGTCATGGCTTCCTCCGCGCTGCCAAGCGATCAGAGGCGGCGGAATCTAGCTTGCTGCCTCCAGCGCCTCTGAGGCTTCGAGCCAGCTCATCTCGGCCGCCTCGGTCTCGCGGGCGATCGCGGCGAGGCGCTGATTGGCCTGGGCGACGTCGTTGGACCGGCCGGGCAGGTAGATGGCCGGGTCGGCGAGCTTGGCCTCTAGCCGCGCCCGTTCGTCGGCGAGTTTCGCCAGCTTGGCTTCGGCCTCCTTGGCCTGACGGCGCAGCGGCGCCTGCTGTTGCCGGGCTTCGGCCCGGTCGCGGCGGTCGTCGCGCCGCGTCGGCGCCTCGGCCCGCGCCGGGCGGCCGCGCTCGGCGAGCAGCGCGCGATATTCGTCCATGTCGCCCTCGTACGGGCGGACCGTGCCGTCAGCGACCAGCCAGAGCCGGTCGGCGACCAGCTCGACCAGATGCGGGTCATGCGTGATCAGCAGCACCGCGCCCGCGAAATCGGCCAGCGCCCGCACCAGCGCCTCGCGCGCGTCGATGTCGAGATGGTTGGTCGGCTCGTCGAGCAGCAGCAATTGCGGCGCATCCCGGGTGGCCAGCGCCAGCAGCAGCCGCGCCTTCTCGCCGCCCGATAGGTTGCTGACCTTGCTGCCCGCCCGATCTGCGTCCAGGCCAAAGCGCGCGAGCTGGCTGCGCACCTGGGTCGGCGTCGCCTCGGGCAGCGCGCGGGCCATATGGTCGATCGGGGTCTGGTCGAGCATCAGCTCGTCCGTCTGGTGCTGGGCGAAGTAGCCGACCCGGAGCCGCGGCGCCCGGCGGAGCTCGCCCGCCATCGGTTCGAGCCGCCCGGCCAGCAGTTTTGCCAGCGTGCTCTTGCCGTTGCCGTTGGCGCCGAGCAGGGCGATGCGGTCGTCCGTATCGACGCTCAAATTGACCTGCGACAGCACCCGCGTGCTCCCGTAGCCGGCCGCGACGCGTTCGAGCGTCAGGATCGGCGGCGCGAGACGCTTCGGCTCCGGAAAGTCGAACCGCGTCGGCGCGTCCTCGACCACCGTGTCCAGCGCCGGCATCCGCTCCAGCGCCTTGAGCCGCGACTGCGCCTGCCGAGCCTTGCTCGCTTTGGCGCGGAAGCGGTCCACGAAAGCCTGCATATGCGCCCGCTGCGCGGCGATCCGCTCGGCCGCGCGGGCCTGTTGCATCGCCTGCTCGGTGCGGATGCGCACGAACTCGTCATAGCCGCCGGGCGTCAGGCTCAGCTTGCGCTGATCGAGGTGCGCGATCGCATGCACCGCCCGGTCCAGCAGGCCGCGGTCGTGGCTGACGATGACCGCGGCACCCGGAAAGCGCGACAGCCACGTCTCCAGCCATAGCGTCGCCTCGAGATCGAGATGGTTGGTCGGCTCGTCGAGCAGGAGCAGGTCCGGGTTGGCGAACAGCGCCGCGGCGAGCGCCACCCGCATCCGCCAGCCGCCCGAGAAGCTGTCCACCGGCCGCGCCTGGGCCGCGGCGTCGAAGCCCAGCCCGGCCAGGATCGACGCCCCCCGCGCCGGCGCCGACTCCGCGCCGATGGCCCGCAGCCGGTCATGGATCTCCGCCTGCCGCAGCGGATCCGCCACATCCTGCTCGGCCAGCAGCTTGACGCGCTCGGTGTCCGTGGCCAGCACGGTCTCGATCAGGCTCGCCGGGCCGGACGGCGCCTCCTGGCGCACCTGCGCCATGCGGGCGCGGGCCGACAAGCGGATTTCGCCTCCGTCGACGGCGATTTCGCCGGCGATGGCGCGCAATAAAGTGCTCTTGCCCGCGCCGTTGCGCCCCACCAGGCCGATCCGCTTCCCCGGATCGACGCGCAGCTCCGCCCCGTCCAGCAGGGTGCGGCTGCCGACGCGCACGGTCACGCGATCGATGAAGAGCAGGCTCATGGCGGGCGTTTAGCCGATCCCACCCGGCCTTGCCCAGCGCCGGAGCATGGCCTAAACGCCCGCCACCCTTTTCGCGCAGGATCCCATGACGGAACGCACGCTTTCCATCCTCAAGCCCGACGCCACGCGCCGGAATCTCACCGGCAAGATCAACGCCGTGTTCGAGGAAGCCGGCCTGCGCATCATCGCGCAGAAGCGGCTGCTGCTGTCCCAGGCGCAGGCCGAGGCGTTCTATGGGGTGCATCGCGAGCGCGGCTTCTTTCGCGACCTCGTCACCTTCATGACCTCCGGCCCTGTCGTGGTGCAGGTCCTCGAGGGCCCCGACGCCGTGGCGCTGAATCGCAAGCTGATGGGCGCGACCAATCCGGCCAACGCCGAAGCTGGCACGATCCGCAAGCTGTTCGCCGAGAGCATCGAAGCCAACAGCGTGCACGGCTCCGACAGCGCCGAGAACGCGGCGCAGGAAATCGCCTTCTACTTTGCCGGCACCGAGATCGTTGGCTGATCCCATGCGGCGGGTGGTTTTGTTGCTGCTCTGTGGTGTCGCTTCTTGCGCCTCACCGCCTCCGCCGCCCAGCGGGCCTCCGATCCCGCCCTCCGGGATTGAGGGCCGGTACCGCGGGACGGCGCGGCTGGTGCGCGCGGAGGGCCGGTTCTGCCCGCGGAGCGGCCCGCGAGTCTATGAGCTGCAAAACGGCGTCGTGACCCTTTCTTACCAGGCGGAGGGCCGCCACCGGGTCCCGATCACCGCGCCGATCCAGCCGGACGGCACATTCGACGTTTCGGACGGCGAGGGACGGCTGCAAGGCAAGATTGAGGACCGCATGCTGGAGATGACGATTGCCAGCCAATACTGCGAGCATCGCTGGACGATGCACCTCATTCCGTAGCCAGTGGCCGCGATGCGTTTCTTCGTCGCCCCGGTGTCAATGACGGCGCAACCCTGGAATTTGCGCGGAAACATCGCGTAAAAATTCCTATGCTGGCTTGCGCCTTGTGTCGTCATACGCTCCCTTTCCTTCATCCACTGAAACGCCTGCGATCGGCTCGCTACGGGGAACGGTGAATGCGTCAGGGTGCCGGGCGATACATTCCACAACTCGATGGCTTGCGCGGCATCGCTGTGCTCATGGTCGTTGCCTACCACATCCCGGTCGTGGGCTCATCCCATTTGGTCTCGTTAATCTGTGGTCTCATCTATCAACTAAGACTGGGAGCAGTCGGAGTAGACATATTCTTCGTGATGAGCGGATTTCTTATCACCGGAGTGCTGCTGCAATCCCGCAATGCGCCCAGGACGGCCGCCTCCATGCAATTCTACGCCAAGCGGGCGCTGAGAATATTCCCTATCTACTTTCTTTGTTTGTCGTACTGCATCGTATTTCAGTCTTTGTCGCGTCAAGAAAGCTGGTTCAGTGGGTTTTTCCTAGAGAACTACCATCTGATTGGAACGCACGGTTTATCGACGTCCTTCTCGCACACCTGGTCCCTGTCCATCGAGGAACAGTTTTACCTCGCTTGGCCCTGGCTCGTGTGGTTTCTGCCGCTTGCCTCGGGGCGGCTGGCGACTGGATTTCTGGTGCCGGCGATTTCGATCGCAATCGCGTTTGCGATTGTAAACCTGATGAATCAGCCGGACGGACAATGGGCCATTTTCGAGGCCTCGCCGGTCCGTATGCTGTCACTCTCCTTGGGGGGATATCTCGCCTATCGGGCGATCGAGAATAAGCCGCTGGACGGCAAATATGCCGCGCTCTGGATGCTCGGGGGCGTTGCCATCCTTGCTGGCGCGAAACTGGCTCAGAGCCGCATTGGCATCGGCAACTACTACCACATGCTTGGGGTTCCCGGTTTCGCCTTGATGTCGTTTGGACTGGTCGCCGCGGCGCTGGCTCCGCGGGGCCGTAACGTGACAGCGCTTCGGAGGGCGCTGTCCGTTGCGCCGCTACGCTCCGTCGGGGCCGTCTCTTACGGGCTCTATCTTTATCATTACATTGTGTTCTGGAGTTTTGGCATGATCTTCGAGACGGGCGGCGCGCGCAGCGTCAGTCCGGCGCGGTTGATCGCGGCGCTTCTCTTGACTGTGGTCATCACCGTTGCATCCTATCACTTCATCGAGCAGCCGTTTTTGCGGTTAAAGGGATATTTGCGGGTTCCCGGACCGCGCACCCAAGCAACGGCAACTTCTTTGGCCTCGACTTAGAGCAACGTCGCCCTGATCGGAATCGCGACAGCGATGCCAGTCATGCGACAAAGTTGCTCGCCAGCCAAGTAGCTAGACCGGTTTGCCACCCGGCGACGAACCGAGCGCCCTGTCGAGCACGATGACCGAATGCACCGCATTGCGCCCACCCAGATCACGGATCTGATGCCGGCACGACGTGCCATCGGCGACGATGAGCTCTCCCTCGGCGGCCGCGCGTACGGCAGGCAGGAGCCCGTTCTCCGCCATCGCCCGGCTCGCCGCCTGCGTCTCGGCCTGATAGCCGAAAGCGCCCGCCATGCCGCAGCATGCGGAGGTGATCGGCTGCACGTCGAGGCTGGGCACTCGGCGCAGCGACGCCAGCGTGTCCGCGAACGCACCGAAGGCTTTCTGGTGGCAGTGCCCGTGCACATGCGCGCGCGGGGCGACCTTTTGGAGCGGCAGGTCGATCGCCTCGCGGGCCAGGAACTCGCCCAACAGCACCGCCCTGCGGGCCAAGTCCTCGGTCGCCTCGCCAGGCAGCAACGAGCGGAACTCGTCGCGCAAAGTCAGCAGGCAGGACGGCTCGAGCCCGACCACCGGCAGCGAGCCGGCAAGTTTGGTCAGCGTGCGGCGCGCCTCGGCGCGGGCGCGGTCGACGAGGCCGGCCGAAAGATAGGTCCGGCCGCAGCAGAGCCGGCCCGGCGGCACCACCGCCCGGTAGCCCGCCGCCGCCAGGACGCGGACCGCGGCGCGGAGATTCTCCGGCTCGAATGCTTTGTTGAACGTGTCCGCAAGCAGCAGCACATCGCCCCGCGGCGCCGCCGGCGCCGGTTTTGGCCGAAACGGGCGAAAGCTCCATTCCGGCAACGGACGCTCGGCCGCGAAGCCGAGCCAGCGCTCGGATAAGCGTCGCAGCAGGCGGGACCGGTTGCGCAAGTTCACCAGCGGGGCAAACCGCCCGCCGGTCCCGGCATAGCGCGGCAGTTCGGCCACCAACCGCTCGCGCAATCCGACGCCGTGCCGGGACGCGCGTGCTGCCAAGGCCTCGATCTTCATCTTGGCCATGTCCACGCCGGTCGGGCACTCGCGCTTGCACGCCTTGCAGGACACGCAGAGCTTGAGCGCCGCGGCGACCTCGTCCCCGGCCAGCGCGTCCGGCCCGAGCTGACCAGTCAGCGCCAGGCGCAGCGTATTGGCCCGGCCGCGCGTCAGATGTTCCTCGTCACGGGTCAGGCGATAGCTCGGGCACATGCTGCCGACATGGAAGCCGCGGCAGGTGCCGTTGTTGTTGCACATCTCGACCGCCGCCAGCATGCCGCCGAGCGGACCGGGGTAGGCGGACCAATCGAGCACCGGCGATGCGCTTGGCGCCGGACCATAATCGGGGCTGTAGCGGAACAGTTCCCGGTCATCCATGCGCGGCGGACGCACGACCCGGTTCGGATTGAGCAGCGCGTCGGGATCGAAGGCGTCTTTTACCTGTTCGAAGGCGCCGACGATGCGCGGACCGAACATCTCGGCGTGGAACTCGGACCGCACGATCCCGTCCCCATGCTCGCCGCTATGCGACCCCTTGTACTCGCGGACCAGCGCAAAGCATTCCTCGGCGACCGCGCGCATCGTGGCGATGTCGGCCGGGTCCTTCATGTTCAGCACCGGCCGGACGTGCAGGCAGCCGACGCTGGCATGCGCGTACCAGGTGCCCTTGGTGCCGTGCCGCTCGAACACCTGGTTCAGCCGCTCCGTGTAGTCGGCGAGATCGTCGAGCCCGACCGCGCAGTCCTCGATGAAGGAGACCGGCTTGCCGTCGCCCTTCATGCTCATCATGATGTTGAGCCCGGCCTCGCGCACCTCGGCGACCCGCGCCTGGAACCCGGCATCGGTCACGCGGACCACCGCCTTGGCATAGCCAAGGTCGGCCATCATAGAATCAAGCTCGTCCAGCTTTGCCAGCAAAGGCGCGTCCGCCTCGCCATGGAACTCGACGATCAGCAGGCTCTCCGGCTCGCCGATCAGCATATCGTCGATCGTCGCGCGGTAGATCGGGATGCCGCGTCCCAGATCGATCATGGTCCGGTCCACCAGCTCGACCGCCATCGGCGTCAGGCCCACCAGGTGCCGCGCCGCCTCCATCGCGGCGCGGAAGCTGGGGAACTGGCAGATGCCGAGCACCTTGCGCGGCAGCAAGGGTTGCAGCGTGAGCTGGATCGCCGCGGAAAACGCCAGCGTGCCT
Source organism: Acetobacteraceae bacterium (assembly GCA_965276815.1). Lineage (GTDB taxonomy): Bacteria > Pseudomonadota > Alphaproteobacteria > Acetobacterales > Acetobacteraceae > JAVVHH01. The sequence goes on from CBDIBE010000011.1 coordinate 932,766, forward strand.
TCGGAGCCCACGAGCAGCCGCGCCAGATTCTCCCCTCCGGCGCGCCGCGCCTCCGGGGTAAGCACCTCTATATTATAGCCGCCGACCCGGCGGAGCTGGTGTGGAAACCGCGCCGCGATCTCGTCGGCTTCCACCGCGCCCAGCGCCCGCAGAAGCTGGATCAGCTCGGCGATCCGCGGCGGCACGTCGGCGCCCAGATTGTCCGGCAGCAGTCCGAACCGGTGCCGCGTGCCGTCCGCGAGGATCGCGTCGATTGCCTGCACGTTGTCGGCCATCAGCCCATAGCGAATGCTTTTGGAGCCGCAGGAATTGTTGCCCGCCATGCCGCCGATCGTGCAGCGGGCGTTGGTGCTGGGGTCCACCGGGAAGAACAGACCGTGCGGCTTGAGGGCGATGTTGAGGTGATTGAGCACCAGTCCAGGCTCGACCCAGGCGGTGCGCGCCACCGGGTCGACTTCGAGGAGGCCGCGTAAGTACTTGCTGCAGTCAAGCACCAGCGCCCGGTTGACCGTCTGCCCGCACTGGCTGGTGCCGCCGCCGCGTGGCAGCACCGGCACGCCCTCTTCCCGGGCAATCGCGATCGCGGCGGCGACGTCCTCGACCGTGCGCGGCACCAGCACGCCAACTGGCTCCTGCTGGTAGATCGAGGCATCGGTGCTGTAGCGGCCGCGATCGGCGCGGCCGAACAGCACCTCGCCCTGGGTGTCCCGTCGCAGACGCTGGGCGAGCCGCGCGTCCCCGAGTGGGGTCAAGCCGCGCGCTGCCCTTCCGCTTGCGCCCGCCCGGCCAGCACATCCATCGCCGCCGCTGCCCCGCCCTGGCGGTGCGGCACGCCGGCGAGATGCAGGCCCATTTCCACGCCGGAGAGCGTCCCCATCAGCATCAGGTCATTGAAGTCGCCGAGATGGCCGATGCGGAACACGCGGCCCTTCAGCTTGCCGAGCCCGGCGCCGAGCGACATGTCGAAATGCTCCAGGATCATCTTACGCAACGAGTCGGCGTCGTGGCCTTCGGGCATGATGACGGTGGTCAGCACCGGGCTGTATTCGCGCGGATCGACCGCCAGCACCTCAAGCCCCCAGGCGCGCACGGCGGCGCGCGTCGCGGCGGCGTGCCGCGCGTGGCGTGCAAACACGTTCGGCAACCCTTCCTCCTGCAGCATCGCCAGCGCCTCGCGCAGCCCGTAGAGCAGGTTGGTCGCCGGCGTGTAGGGAAAGTAGCCGGTCGCGTTCGGGCCCAGCATCTCCTGCCAGTCCCAGTAAGAGCGCGGCATGCCGCCCGCCTTGCCCGCCGCGAGCGCCTTTTTCGAGACCGCGTTGAAGCCGAGGCCCGGCGGCAGCATCAGCCCCTTTTGCGACCCGGCCACCGTCACGTCCACGCCCCAAGCGTCATGCTTATACTCGACCGAGGCGAGCGAGGAGATCGTGTCGACCATGAACAGCGCGGGATGCCCGGCCCGGTCGATCGCCTGCCGGATCTCGGCGACCCGGCTGGTAACGCCGGTGCTGGTCTCGTTGTGGACGACCATCACCGCCTTGATGGCGTGCCCCTTATCTTCGCGCAGCCGGCGCTCGACATCCGCCGGGTCCGCGCCGTGCCGCCAGTCGCCGGGGATGAACTGCACCTCGAGGCCCAGGCGGCCAGCCATGGCGCGCCAGAGCGTCGCGAACTGGCCGGTCTCATACATCAGCACCGGGTCGCCCGGCCGCAGCGTGTTGACGATCGCCGCCTCCCAGGCGCCGGTGCCGCTCGACGGGAACACAACGACGTCCCCCGCAGTGCCAAACACCTCGCGCAGGCCGGCAAGCACCGTGCTGCCAAGTTGGCCGAACTCGGGACCGCGATGGTCCATGGTCGGCATATCGATCGCGCGCAGGATGCGATCCGGGACGTTGCTGGGCCCGGGTATCTGCAGGAAATGCCGGCCGCTACGGTGCGCCATGATGTCCATCCTACTGGCTTGGCTGGGCATTGGCATGGGCCAAGCCTCTCCGTTTTGCAAGCGAGCCGCCATATAACGGCGATGATCTCACTGGCAGACGCGCTGAGCTGGCTAGCGGACCGGGGCGAGCGCCGCGAGGCGGAGACAGTGGAGCTGGCTGAAGCGTTTGGCCGCGTGCTGGCGGAGGATGTGCCGGGGTGCAACGTGCAGGGCTGGGTTGCGGCGATTGATGGGCAGGCGGTGCGGGCCGCAACGACGGACGGGGCGAGCGAATACGCGCCTATGCCGGTCGGTGGGAGGCCAGTGGTCGCCGGCAGGCCGATGCCGGAGGGGGCGGACGCGGTGCTGCCGCTGATGCTGATCGATGCGGGATCGCTGGCGCTGGCGGCGGTGGCGCCGGGTCATGGGGTGGCGCCGCTTGGCGAAAGCGGATTGGCGGCGGGGACGGTGCTTCGACCGCCGCATCTCGCGGTGCTGGCCCGGCTCGGACGGGAGACGGTCGGCGTGGTGCGCCGGCCGCGCGCCGCGGTCCGCGTAGCCGGCGCCAAGACCGGGCCGGACGCGCTGATGGCGATGCTGGGCGCGCTGATCGTGGCGGAGGGCGGCGTTCTGGGCGACCCGGCCGACCTGATCATCCATGCCGGGCGCAGCGGGCCGGGGCCAGACGATGGTGGTATCCGCGCGTTCGAGCGCGTCTTCGCGCATGGCGTGCTGATCCGCCCCGGCGAGACCTCCGCCCTCGGCAGCATCGCTGGGACCCCTGCCCTGCTGCTGCCGGGCGAGCCACTCGCCTGCGCGACGGTTTTTGCGTTGCTGGCCGCACCGGCGCTCCGGCAAATGGGCGGCCGTCCGGGGCCAGCGCAAATTCAGGCGACGCTGACCCGTAAGATTTCCTCCAGCCTGGGCCAGTTGGAGGCCATTCGCGTCCGCCTCGAGGGCGGGCGGGCGACACCGCTCGGCCCGGCGGAGGGCATCCTGCTATCCGCCGGTGCAGGAGCCGACGGGCTGGTGCTGGTGCCGGAGGGCAGCGAGGGCTATTCGAGGGGCGCCACCGTTTGGGTGCACACCCTGCCATGACCACCGTTCGCCAAGCCGCCCGGCAAAACCAGTTCCTCGACGTGATCTCCCGCGAAGAGGCCGAGGCCCGGTTGCGCCGCCACCTCGAGCTCGCCCCGATCGGCATCGAGCAGGTGGGCCTCGCCGCCGCGCGCGGGCGCGTGCTGGCCCAGGATCTCGTTTCGCCGCGCGACGTGCCCGGCTTCGATCGGGCTGGAGTCGACGGGTTCGCAGTGCGCGCCGGCGACACCGAGGGCGCCAGCGAGGCGCACCCCGCCGTGCTGCGCCTCACCGGCGACCTGCTGACGCCCGGTGTGCAGCCGCGCGAGATGGTCGGACCCGGCGAGGCGAGCGTCATCGCCACGGGCGGCGTGCTGCCGCGCGGCGCCGATTCCGTGATCATGGTCGAGCACACCGAACTGCTGGAGGGCGAGCCGGCCCGGATCGAGGTTTATCGGCCGGTCGCTTCTGGCGCGTTCGTGGCGGGCGCCGGGTCAGACATCGCGCGCGGCGAAATGCTGCTCCGCCGCGGCCGGGCGCTGACGGCGCGCGAGATCGGCATGCTGGCCGCCGTGGGGCTGGCGGAAATCCCGGTCTGGCGCCGGCCGCGCGTGGCGATCCTGTCCACCGGAGACGAGATCGTCGCCCCGGGCACGCCGATCCGGCCGGGCCAGGTTTATGACAGCAACGCCGCGATCCTGGCCGCCTCGGTGGAGGAGTGCGGCGGCGAGCCGGTGCCGCTCGGCATCGTCCGCGACGATGCGGCGGCGCTGGCATCCGCGCTCGAGCGGGCGCTGGCCGCAGGCGATGTGGTCTTGCTCTCGGGCGGGACGTCGAAGGGCGCGGGGGACCTCGCCTACCAGGTGGTGCAGCGGCTCGACCGGCCGGGCGTGCTCGTGCACGGGGTCGCGCTGAAGCCAGGCAAGCCGCTGTGCCTTGCGGTGCAGGACGGCAAGCCGGTCGCGATCCTGCCGGGGTTCCCGACCTCGGCCATCTTCACCTTCCACAGCTTTATAGCGCCGTTGGTCCGTGCGCTTGCCGGGCATCCCGAAGCGCGGGCGGCGAGCGTCGCGGCCACGCTGCCGATCCGGCTGGCGTCCGAGCGCGGGCGCACGGAATACGTCATGGTCAGCCTCATGCAGAGCGAGGACGGGCTGCTCGCCTATCCGACGGCGAAAGGATCGGGCGCGGTCACCGGGTTCAGCAGCGCCGATGGGTTCTTCGCCGTGCCGGCGCAGACCGAGACAGTGCCAGCCGGGACGCCGGTCGACGTGACCCTGATCGGCGAGGACGCGCCGGCGCCGGATCTGGTGGTGATCGGCAGCCATTGCGTGGGGCTGGAGATGCTCGTGGCGCTGCTGGAGGACACGGGCACTAGGGTGAAGACGCTGGCGGTCGGCAGTTCCGGCGGGCTCGCGGCCGCCGGGCGCGGCGAGTGCGACCTCGCGGGCATCCACCTGATGGACCCGGCGACCGGCGAGTACAACCGCCCGCTCCTGCCGCCGGGCGTGACGCTGGTGCCCGGCTATGGGCGGCTGCAGGGCGTCGTGCTGCGGCCGGATGACGAGCGTTTCGCCGCATGCCGGACCGCGGCCGACGTGGCGGCGGTGGCCGATCCGGGCGTGCTGATGGTGAACCGGAATGCCGGCAGCGGCACGCGCATCCTGATCGACCGGTTGCTGGAGGGCGCGCGCCCGCCGGGTTACGCGTCGCAACCAAAATCGCATAACGGGGTCGCGGCCGCCGTCGCGGGCGGAAGGGCGGATTGGGGTGTGGCGATCGAGACAGTTGCGGCCGAATACGGGCTGCGCTTCCTCCCGCTGCAGGCGGAGCAGTACGATTTCGCGGTCCCTGAGGCACGGTTGGACCGGCCGGCGGTGCAGCGCTTCATCGAGGTGCTGAACGCCCCCGCCACCCGCGCCGCGCTCCGCGCCCGCGGCTTCCAAGCATGATCATCCGCCCCAATCCGGACGACCCCCGCCTGACCGTCGCCCTCGACGGCATCGACCAGACTGGCGCCGTGGTCGCGACCCGGGTGCCGGTCGAGCGCTCGCTCACCCTGTTCCTGAACGGGCAGGAGATCGTCACGGCGATGACCATCGGCGACTATCCGGAGGACCTCGCCGTCGGTTATTTATTGAATCAGGGCATGCTGCAGCCCGGCGACGAGATCACCGGCATCGACTACGACGAGGAGCTCTCGGTGGTCGTGGTGCGCACGCCGGCGAAGACCGATTTCGAGGAAAAGCTCCGGCGCAAGACGCAGACGAGCGGCTGCGCCCAGGGAACGGCGTTCGGCGATCTGATGGAGGTGATCGAGGGCATCGTCCTGCCGCCCGCTGAGCTGCGGACGTCCTGGCTCTACCGCCTAGCGCACGCGATCAACACGATGCCGTCGCTCTATCTGGAAGCGGGCGCGATCCATGGCGCAGTGCTGTGCCGGCGGGACGAGCCGCTGATCTATATGGAGGATGTCGGCCGGCACAACGCAGTGGACAAGATTGCCGGGCGCATGCACCGGATCGGCATGTCGGGGGCGGACAAGATTTTCTACACGACCGGACGGCTGACGTCGGAGATGGTGATCAAGACGGTCCGCATGGGAATCCCGATCCTGGTCTCGCGCTCCGGCTTCACCGGCTGGGGGGTCGAGCTGGCCCGCAATGCCGGGCTGACCCTGATCGGCCGCGCCCGCGGCCGTCGCTTCCTGGCGCTTTCGGGGGCGGAGCGGATCGTGTTCGACGCCGATGCGGCCGAAGTCGCCCAAGAGAGCGCCCGCCACCGGCGGAAGGCTGCCGTCGATGACTGAGGACCACCTCGATGAGGGAGTCGCTACCATTGGGGTGATCCTTGCCGGCGGGCTCGCCCGGCGGATGGGTGGCGGCGATAAGGGAATGCGGCTGGTTGGCGGCCAAACCGTGATCGCCCGCGTTATCGAGCGGCTACGGCCGCAAGTCGCCGGGCTCATCATCAACGCCAACGGCGACCCGGCGCGCTTCGCTCCGCTCGGACTGCCCGTGATCGCAGACGGCGTCCCCGATCATCCGGGGCCGCTGGCGGGAGTGCTCGCCGGGCTCGATTGGGCGGCGGAATACGCGCCGCACGCTAATTGGATCGTCACCGTTCCCGGCGACGGCCCCTTCCTACCCGCCGATCTCGTCGTCCGGCTGCATCAGGCGCGGATCGCGGCCTCCGTGCCGTTCGCCTGCGCTGCCTCGGGCGGCTGGACGCATCCGGTGATCGCGCTCTGGCCGCAATCGATGCGCGAGACGCTGCGCCGGGCGCTGCTCGACGGCGTCAGGAAGATCGACGCGTTCACCGCGACCCATGGCGCCGCCGCGGCCGAGTGGCCGGCCGTGCCGATCGACCCGTTCTTCAACGTCAATACGCCGGAAGAGCTGGCACAAGCGGATCGGCTGGCTGCGTCGCTCGCGTGACGCCGCGCAAGTAGCCGTACAGCTCCTCCGCCTGCGCGTCATAGGTGTTGAGCCGCGCCTTGTATTGGTTCATGTGCCCGTCCAGGCGCTCCGGATGCGCGAGCAGCGCTTCCACGGCGCGCTGCAGCGGCGCCGGGTCGCTGGTCAGCGGGATGAGCGTGCCGTTCTCGCCGTCCACGATGAACTCCGCCGCACCGCTGCCCGCCGACGCGATCACCCAGACATCGCGGGCGAGCGCCTCGCACACGGTGAGGCCAAAACTCTCCTTCCACTGCGAGGGGAACAGCAGCACGTCGACGCCGTCGAAGAATTCGTCCAGCTCGTCATGCGTGTAGGGCGGGACAATGCGCAGCTTGCCGGTGAGCTGCCAGCCCGCGGTGTTGATCGAGTGCCGGCCGAGCTTAAGCATGCTGTCGACGAAGACCAGCTCGTAATTGGCGACCGTGATCCGCGCGAAAGCGGCCCGGATCACTTCGAAGCCTTTGAGCGCGTAAGCACCGCCGACATAGCCGAACCGCACCACGCCGTCGATCCGGCGGCGCGTCCGCGGCCGGGCCGGCATCCGGATGCCGTTATGGTTCACGAGGACCCGGTCGGGCGCGAAGCCGTTTGCCAGATAGAGCTGCCGATGCGCCTCGCTGGGCGAGATCACCCGGGCCGCCCCCGAAAGCGCCTGCATCATGATCTGCATGCGCTGCCGCAAATGCGAGAAGGCCGGCAAGCAGGCTTCGCAGACGTTGAGGTCGATCCGGGTCTGGAAACAGTATGTGTCGTCACCCCGTACCATGAACTGGCGCGCGCAAAGCCACCACGCGTCGTGCACCGTCACGACATAGGGCACGCCCGCCTCGGTGCAGGCCCGCAGCAGCGACACGCTGAGCATCTGCAGCGAGTGGAAGTGCACGACGTCCGGCTGCACGCCGCGCAACACGTCCGCAAACAGCGTGCCCATTTCGGGGTTGTCGAAGTCGGCGATCAGGTCTTCCTTCGGCAATCGCACGCCGAGCACCGGCATGCCCTCCACCGTGTAGCGCCGCAACGTATATGGCGGGGAATCGTCCTGCCGCGAGGTGAGCACGAACACCTCCGTGTCGCCGCGCGCGTTCAGCCGCTTGGCCATCTCCTCGGCGATAATGGTCGCGCCGCCAAACGTCGTGGGCGCGAAGAAGATGTTCACCACCAGCACGCGCAGCGCCGGCTTGGCGCGCCGATCCAGCCCGGCGACGAGCGGCGCGACCTGCTGACGCGCCACCGCCTCCGGCGCGTAGCGGCCGAGCACCATCGACAGCGCCGCCTCCCCAACCCGGCGACGCAAATCCGCGCTCCCGACCAGGCGCAGCAGCGCCGCCTCCCACGCGCCGTCATCTTCGGCGAGAAAACCGTTCTCGCCGTCACTGATGACGCTGCGGAAATTGGCGCGCGGCGAGCAGACCGACGGCAGCGCCAGCATCGCGGCCTCGAGAAATTTGATGTTGCTCTTGGCGTCGTTGAACTCCGAGTTCTCCAGCGGCGCGATCGCGATATCGGCCTCGCCCATGAGCCGGAGATAATTGGCGTAGCCGGTGGGCGGCAGCCGCTCGATCCGGTCCGCCAAGGGAACCAGCACCTCCGGCAGGTCGAGTTCGCCGATCAGCCGCAGGATGGTCTCGGGATGCGTCCGCAGCACCGAGGCAAGCGCCGGGGCGGCCATGGTGAAGTCGAAATCGTGCGTCTTGGTGCCGGAGCCGTAGACGATCATGACCGTCTCGCGCGACGGGCACGGCTGCGCGCGGACGGATGCGGTGAAGGCGATGGTTTCCTCGTCGAGCGCGTTCTCGACCACGATCGACGGACCGGCCCCAGCCTCGCGCATATAGCCGGCCAGCACCTCGGTCGAGGCGATGGTGCGGTCGCAGGCCAGCATCCCGCCGCGGTATTCCCCGGCGCCGCTGAGCAGGCTGGCGCGCAGCGCCGGCTTGAGCTGGTCCAAATTGCGGTTGCGGCCGTAGCGGGCCGGGTCGAAGATCAGATCGTCGACCTCCCAGTAGCTAGTCGCGCCTACCCGCCGCGCTTCCGGGAAAAAATCCTGGGTCAACGGCTTCATTGGCACGCGATAGAAGATCACCAACGGATGCGTCTGCAGCGCCGAATAGCAGGCGGTGTGGTCATGCCAGTTCAGCACCGTGCACTCGAAGCCGAGCAAGCGCAGCAAGGCCTGTTTTTGCCGGACCCGGTACTTCGTGCATTGCGCGATCGACAGTTCCGCGATCATCAGGACGCGCGGGGCGAGCAGGCTGGCGGGATCAACGGTTTGCGGCTGGTCGTAGACCGCGTAGGCCGGGCTTTCGGCCCGCGCCGGGCCGAACCGCAACCGCACACGCGACACCGCGCCGCCCGCGCCCTCCGTCGCCAGAACGTGTGCCACGCGGCGCGCCTGGCGCAGCGCGGCTTGCGGATTCTTGAGTGCGACGCCCGCCATCCGCATCGGCGCCGTCACCCGCCAGGCCGTCGAGCGGCGGATGGTGCGGGTTTCCGCTTCGCGGATGGAAGCGCGCTCGGCGTGCAGCAACGCGCTCTGTGCGTTCGCCTCCGCCAGCGCCTGCAGCCGGGCGATCTCGCGCCGTGCGGCGTCGAGCTCTGCGTCGGACATCAGGGCGAGCCCGGTGCGATGGAGAGGAATTGGTGCAGCTTTTCGGCCGGCACGAAAGCGTGGTTCCAGGCGTCGCTTTCATAGGTGATCGGCGCTTGCGCGGTCAGCATCGAGCGGGCGCGCAGCGGCACGTCCAGATAGCCGTAGCGGGCGATGAAGGTTGAGAGCGTGCCGAAATCGGCGTGGTCCAGCACCTCGGCGAACAGCACCGGGCGATGCAAGCCGACGGTCCGCTCCGCACCGGCGAGTGCCGCGGCCTCGTGCCCGGCGACGTCCAGCTTGATCAGGCTGACGGGCTGGCGCGCAAATGCTGACGCCGCGAGCGCCTCATCCACCGTCACGGTCGCGACCTCGACGACTTGCGAGACGCTGGGCTTCCATTCGGCAACCAATGAACTGCTGGTCTCGATGACGCCATGCTCTGGCGAGGGAACGAGGAGATGTCCAGTGCCGCGCTGGCTACTGAGCGCCTCGCTGCGGGCGACGACGCGGTCGCCGAGGCCGTTGGCGGTGATGTTCTGCAGGAGCAGGGCGTGCACCGCCGGGTCGGGCTCGAAGGCCAGGACGCGGTTCTCCGGCGCGGCATGGGCGGCCAGCAGCGTGTAGTAGCCGGTATTGGCGCCGCCATCGATCGTCAGGCCGGGCGCCAGGCGCGCCCACGCGTAGAAATAGCTGGACATCGGCCGCTCGAACGCATCCCAGCCGCCCTGGCCGACATACAGCACCGTCGTGTCGCGGCCGCGATGCCGCAGCATGCGCATGAACCGGCCGTGCGCGTCCTGCGGCAACGGGATGGTGGCGATATCGTCGCCGACGGACTGCACATAGAGAGTAACGAGCTCTTCGATCGTCGTCCGCTTGGTTGCGGCATAGGCTTCGGCCCGGGCCAGGGCGGCCTCGTCGATGCTGAAGGCTAGATTGCGCATGGAGGAGTCCATTATATCCGGGCCGGCTTCGCCCAGGGCTTGACGCCGGCAAAACTCTTCAGCAGCGCGCCGATCGCTTGCCTGCGGTCGTGGGTGAATAGGACGTAGCCGATCAGGATGTGCGCCTGCAGCTCCTTCACCGGCGGGACGAAGGGCTGGTCGGGGGTGTCGCGCCGGCGGCCGGTATATTCGAACAGGTAATCGTGGATCGGTTCGGGGGCGACGTGCAGCTTGTGCCGCAGCACCCAGTCCCATTGATCGGCCCAGGGTATGTTCATCATATTGGTGCGCAGCAGGTCGGCTTTCAGAAACGGCAGGCGGCCGGACGTCAGGTAGTGGCGCCAGTCCAGGTGCATCATGTTGACCGGATAGCGCCGCGCCAGCCAAGCCGCGTCGCGCTGGCGCACCACGGAACCGCAGCGCAGGCCGCTCGCGCGCAGCGCATCGCCAAGCGCAAGCTCGCCGCGGATGATGACGTCGTCCTTGCTCATGGTCTCGAAGGGCTGGCTGAACACGTCCTGCACTGGCTTCGAGTTGAAGGCGGCGCCGGTGAAATGCAGGAACCAGGATTGCAGGTGCCAGCGATGCTGCCAGCTCTCGATCATGCCCCAGACGTCGAAGCGCTTGGCCTGCATGCGCTTGATGATCGGGCGCAAATCGGCGAACGGTCCGAACACGCTGTCATTGGCCAGCAGAACTTCGTCGGCGCCCTCGGCGTAGCCCTCGCGCACGAGGTGGCGCCAGGCGCCGAAATCCAGGCCGAGATTGGGCCGGAACACCATCTGGGCGCCGGTCGCGCGCAGCGCCGCGCGGTCCTCCGGCGGCGGCAGCCGGTCGCCGGAGCAGGCGACGACGGTCTGGAACCCGCAGGCCTGGAGATGGCTGACATAGTGCAGGACGTGGTTGCGGATGCGGTGGCGCGGGTGGAATTGCGCGAACAGGCAGACGCGGCGGGGCGCACTCATCGCCGCACCTTGGCGACCAATTGCCGGGCCAGCCAGGCGAGCGGCGCCGCCCGGCGCTCGAGCGCGGTGAAGCGCTGCTCGAGCCGGACGAAATCCTCGTGCTGCCGGCGCGCCGACTCCTGGAAACTGGCCACCGCTCTCTCTAGCGTTCCCGCCAGCGCCTGCAACCCTTCCGCCGCACTACGCCAGCTTTCAACGCAGCGCGCCTCGTCCTCGCTGGTGCGCAGAATGATGATGAACTCGTCCTGGTCCCGCTCGGTCTCGAAGCAGCGCACGCATTCGTAGCGGAGGAAGCCGAGTGCCGCGAGCTGTTCCATCAGCCCGGCGAACGAGGCGGGCGTGAACACCCAGCAATGCACGTCGATATAGACGCCGGTCTCTACGATCAGCCGGGCGCAGCGCAGCGTGTGGTCCAGCCGTTCGACCCGGCTATAGCGAGGCTGCCGCGCCGCGCCGCCATTCCACATTTCCTTCACGTCGACGAGCTGATGGTTGATGCAACTGTCGACGAGTTGGCCCGGCAGCGGCGCCCGCGCGCGCAGCACATGCGCAGTGATCGCGTCGCTCACCTCGGAGCAGCGGCGCATGAAGTCGAAGGTGAAGCGCCGGTCCGGCACGGCGAGGCGCAATGTGGCGCCGGGCTTGAGCACGCCGTGCAACTCGTCGAGCCAGGCGATCAGATCCGGCACATGCTCGACCACGTGCGAGGCGATGGCGTAATCGAAGTCAAGCTGGTTCCCCAGCGCCTCGGCGATGGTCCGGTCGCCCCAGACCGCGTCAATCTCGGGGATATTGGCGCCGACCACGTTGGGGTCGCCGGCATATTTGTCGCGCAAATAGGCGGCGTCGGCGTAGTCCACGTAGCGCACGTCGCCCTGGGACTTCAGGACGAGCGGATGGTCCAGCGGCCCGATCTCGATCCCCCGGTCGCGGGCGAGATCCAGCCCCGACAGCAGCTTCTCCCGACGATCCACGCCACGCCCCTTCCGCCCGGCGGTGTTCTGCCGTCCTGCGGCGCGGATTGGCAAGGGTGCCCAGCGGGGATAGGTATTGCTTAACTGCAAGAGGGCGGGGCCATGCGCAACACCGAAGAGATCTGGACGCACGTCGATCGCAAATCCGAGCCGTATATCGAGCTCGCCGACCGAGTCTGGGGCATGCCCGAGCTGGCTTATGGCGAGCACCGCTCGGCCGCCGAGCACCTGGCGATGCTGGAGCGCGAGGGGTTCCGCATCACCAGCAACCTGGCCGGCATCCCGACCGCGCTGATGGCCGAAGCCGGCGAGGGCGGCCCGGTGATCGCCATTCTCGGCGAATATGACGCCCTGCCGGGGCTGAGCCAGGAGGCCGGTATCGCCGAGCCCCGCCCAGTCGACGGCCAGAACGGGGTCGGCCATGGCTGCGGCCACAATTTGCTGGGCTCGGCGGCGATGCTGGCGGCGGCGTCGGTGAAGGACTGGCTGGCCGAGAATGGCGTCCCCGGCCGGGTCCGCTACTATGGCTGCCCCGCCGAGGAGGGCGGCGCCGCCAAGGGATTCATGGTGCGCGAGGGCGCTTTCGGCGACGTGGACATCGCCATCTCCTGGCATCCCGCCTCCTTCTCCGGCGTCAACGAGCCGACGAGCCTGGCCAACACGCGGATCGACTTCACCTTCATCGGCCGCTCCTCGCACGCCGCCGCGGCGCCGCATCTCGGCCGCAGCGCGCTCGACGCGGTAGAGCTGATGAATGTCGGCGTGAACTACATGCGCGAGCACATGCCGGACAGCGCCCGGGTCCACTACGCCTATCTCGACGCCGGCGGGATCGCGCCGAACGTGGTGCAGGGCCGGGCGAAGGTGCGCTATTTGATCCGCGCGGCCGACCTCACGACGCTGATGGGACTGGTCGCGCGGGTGCGCAAGATCGCCGACGGCGCGGCAATGATGACCGAGACGACGGTCACGACCCAGGTGGTGAGCGCGGTCTCAAATTTGATGGGCAATGGGCCGCTCGAGCAGGCGATGAATGAGAACTTCCAGCGCCTCGGGCCGCCGGAGTTCGACGAGGCTGACCGCGCCTATGCCGAGCAGATCCGCCAGACGATGACGCCGGACGACATCGCCGCCGCCTTCAACCGGGCCGGCGTGCCGGTGCGCCAGGATCTCGCGATGTGCGACTTCATTGTGCCGCTCGAGGCCAAGGGCAAAGGCGGCAACGGCAGCACGGACGTCGGCGACGTGTCGTGGGTGGTGCCGACGGTGCAGGCCAGGGGTGCGACCTGCGCGGTCGGCACCCCGTTCCACTCCTGGCAGCTCACGGCGCAGGGCAAGAGCCCGGCCGCGCATAAGGGGCTGGTGCACGTGGCCAAGGTGATGGCCGGCACGGCGGTCGACGCGATCCAGGACCCGGCCCTGGTCGAGCGAGCCAAGGCGGACCACGCGGCCCGGGTCAAGGCGACCCCGTATATCTGCCCGCTGCCGGCCGACGTGAAGCCGCCGATCCAGGCGATGAGCAAGGGGGTCTAAAACCGGTAGCGCAACACCATCTGTGGCCCGAGCGGGGGGAGTAACCGATGGACTCGACGACGTCCGAAGCCAGGTCCGACTGGTCCAGCACGCGCGAGAGCCCGTGGCATGCGATTCGGGCTCGGGCGCAACGTGTGCTCGTCTCCGAGGCGATCCTCTCGCGGATGCTGGAGACGGACGTTCTAGTGCATGCGTCGTTCGAGGAAGCGCTGGCCCGCAAGCTCGCGCGCAAGCTGGCGGACGGCGCGGTGCCGGAGCGGGCGCTGCATGGGCTGCTGCTGGCCGCGATGGCGCGGCATCCCTGCGTTGCCGCCGCGGCCGAGGCCGATCTCACGTCGATCCGCACCCGCGACCCGGCGGCCGACGACCTCCTCACCCCATTCCTCTACTATAAGGGCTTCCACGCGCTGCAGACGCACCGGGTCGCCCACGCGCTCTGGCGGGAGGGGCGGCAGGAGATCGGGCATCACCTGCAGTCCCGCGTTTCGGAGGTGTTTGCCGTCGATATCCATCCCGCCGTCCCGGTTGGGCGCGGCGTGTTCATCGACCATGCGACCGGGCTCGTGGTCGGCGAGACCGCGGTGATCGGCAATGACGTGTCGATCCTACAGGGTGTCACGCTTGGCGGGACCGGCAAGGAAACCGGCGACCGGCATCCCAAGGTCCGCGACGGCGTGCTGCTCTCGGCGGGGGCGACGATTTTGGGGAACATCGAGATCGGCCGGGGCGCCAAGGTCGGCGCCGGCAGCGTCGTGCTGACGAACGTACCGCCCTGCGCGACGGTCGCCGGCGTGCCGGCGCGCATCGTCGGCTGGTGCAAGGACTCGATCCCAGCCCTCGCGATGGATCAGAGCTTGCCGCAGCGCCCGGAAACAACTGTCTAGGACAGGAGGAACTCGGCCTCCGGCCAATTCGCCCCGCTGAAGGCGCGGGTCAGGATGGTCGAACCTCCTTGCGGAAGAAGACCCGGCTATAACCCTCCTGCTCGCCCCGCCCGATTTCCTCCCAGCCGAGAGCGGCATACATGGCGATGTTTTCGGTCATCTTTTCGTGGGTGTACAGCCTGAGCTCGCCGAATCCCTGCCGAAGCGCTTCCAGCTCGGCAAATCGCATGAGGGCGCGGCCAATGCCTTGTCCCTGGAAGGCGGGGGACACCGCGACGTTGTCGAGCAGGAGATGACCTGTGGCCGGCAGAAGCACGAGAAGCCCCGCCAGCCGTCCATCTTGTTCGGCCACGAATAGGACGCGGTCGTGGATCCGGCTGCCATAATCGTCTAGCATCGGGCCCGGCGGTTTGCCGATCCTGGCGATGTAGCCGGAATAGGCGTTCCGCACGATCTGCACGACGGCGTCCAAATCCGTCGTCCGGGCAAGACGAATTTCGCTTGAGAACGAGCCGCCCATTCACCTTTCCCCCGGATCGATGTCGGCGACCTCGGATATGAAGGCGGCGAGGGCCGCCCGGTCCCATTTCGACTGTGCGCGCGTGCTCGAGGCCGGCTGTTTGGCGAGGCAGACGCCCGGCCTGCGCTCGACGGCCGGGCGGATCGGACGCGGGACGACGCCGCCCGCGCAATTGGGGCAGACATTGCGGAGGACCACCGATACACAAGCGGCGCAGAACGTGCACTCATAGCTGCAGATCCTCGCGTCCGACGCGTCCGGCGGCAGGTCCTTATCGCAATATTCGCAGTTGGGCCTGAGCTGCAGCATGGTGCCTCCTCGTGAGAGGAGATTGCCACAACTTGCTCATCACAGCGGCATCGGACCGACATAGGCCGATTGCGGGCGGATGAGGCGGCCGCTCCTTTCCTGCTCGTGCGCGTGCGCGATCCAGCCGACGACGCGGGCGGCGCCGAATATGCCGGTGAAGGCGTCGCGCGGAATGCCCAGCGCCTCGAGCAGCAGCGCCGTGTAGAATTCGAGATTGGTCTGCAACGAGCGGTTGGGCTTTTGGCGAGCTAGGACGGCCAATGCGGCTGCTTCCACCGCCTCGGCGTAACGAAGCCGGCCGGCGCTCTGCCCCAAACCGGTCACGACGCGCTTGACCACCTCCGATCGCGGGTCGCGGACCCGGTAGACGCGGTGGCCGAAGCCCATCAGCCGGTCGCCGCGTGTTACGGCCGCGCCCAGCCACGCCTCGGCGTTGGCGGGCTCGCCGATGCCGTCCAGCATGTCGAGCACCGGACCCGGCGCGCCGCCGTGCAACGGCCCGGTGAGCGCGCACACGGCCGCCGTCACCGCAGCGGGCACGCCCGCCCGGGTGGAGGCCACGACACGCGCCGCGAAGGTCGATGCGTTCAGGCCATGGTCCATCGCCGTGACCAGATAGGCCTGCAGCGCGGCGGCGTGCGCCGGGGATGCCGGGGCGCCGGTCACCATGCGCAGCAGGTCGGCCGCATGCGGCAGCGCCGGGTCGGGCGCGAGCGGTTGGTCTCCGGCGCGCATGCGTACGGCGGCGCCAAGGCCGACGGCGATCGTCGCGACCAGCAGCAGGTCGGCCTCGGACTCGTCTGGCACGCTCGCCACGAACAGGCGCAGCGCCTGCATCGGCGCCATTCCGGACGCGACCGGGAAAAGCGGCGCCAGTTGCTCGTACGCTCGGGCGCGCGCCTGCCCCAGCACGGCGCGGTTGGCCGCCTCATCGGCGGCGCACGGCACCAGGTCGCGCCACAGCTCGCCGAGCAGCCACTCGAAGCTGCGGTCGGCGATAGAATCCAGCTTGTGGCCGCGAACGACCAGCACGCCGGCGGCGCCGTCGACCATGCTGAGCATGGTTTCCGCCGCGACGACGCCCTCCAGACCGGAGGAGGCAGTTGAGGGGGCCGGGTTGTCGAGAGGGATCGCAAGCTCCGCTGATTGGTCGATGCGCGGAATGCAAAACCTGCTTGACCAACCCGTCAATCTTGATCAAGTCAATCAACATGCTGATCAACCGAACCGCACGGTCGCGATGGCTCTCGGCCGAGGCGGCCGCCGAAGCGCTCGGCGTGTCCAGACAGACGCTCTACGCCTATGTGAGCCGGGGCTTGGTGCGCGCCTCCCCCGACCCGGCCAGCCCGCGCCGCAGCCTCTATGACGCCCATGACATCGACGCGCTGGCCGAGCGGCAGGCCCGCGGCCGGAGCCGAAGCGCGGTCGCTTCCGGGGCGATGAACTGGGGCGAGCCAGTGCTCCGCTCGCGCATCACGCGCGTGGCGGAGGGAAGCTTCGCCTATCGCGGCCACGACGCCGTTGCGTTGGCCGAGACAGCCACGCTGGAGGAAGTCGCTGCCCTGCTATGGGCGTGCGAGCGGCTCCCCGAAGCGAGCGCTTCTGCCCGAGGCGATCGCGCGCCGCCCGCAGCGGGAAGTGCCGGGCGCTGCATTGAGCACATGTCCAAACTCTCCGGTGTCGGCCCATGGACGCGACGGGTGGACACCGCGCTTCCCGCCGCGGCCGTGCTGCTCCGAGCCCTGGCTGAGGCGGCGTGTGGCGGCAGCGGCAGCGAGCCGATCCATGCCCTGCTATCGCTCGCGTGGACTGGGAAGTTCGGGGCCGCTGAGGTGATCAGGCGCTGCCTCGTCCTCTCGGCGGACCATGAACTCAACGCGTCGACCTATGCGGCTCGCGTCGTCGCCTCCACGCGCGCGCCGCTCGGCAGTTGCGTGCTCGCCGGGTTGGCGGCGCTCGGCGGACCGCTGCATGGCGGCACGACAGACGCGATTCGGGCGCTGATGGCGGAGCCGTCTGTCATGGCGGACCCCGAAGCGACGCTGGGCGCCCGGCTCGCGCGCGGCGAGCACCTTCCCGGCTTCGGCCACCGGATGTACCCCGATGGCGATCCAAGGGCGGCGGCGATCCTGCGGCCCATCGAGCTGCCGCAAGGTTGGGAGACAGTCAAGCGCGCGGTGGCGGAGCTTACTGGCTTACATCCGAACGTGGATTTTGCCCTGGTTGCCGTGGAACAGCGTTTCGGCCTGCCGCAAGGGGCGGCGTTCGCCATGTTCGCGGCAGGACGATGCGCGGGATGGATCGCGCACGCGCTCGAGCAATGGGAAGGGGGCAGTCTGATCAGGCCCCGCGCGGATTACGCGGGGCCTTGAAGCGCCGCGACTGCCGACGCCACTTGGCCGGCGAACTCGCTTGTTGGTCTTACGGTGACTCGCTCCAGACCAAGCCACTGGGCGAGTGCCGCCAGTTCGGCAGCCAGGGCGTCTGGTGCGCCGGCGGGACAATGCTCCTCGCAGTGCGCGGAGAGCGCCCACAGCGTGCTGGCGCGGCGATCCGATTTGAGGTCAACCCGGGCGACGAGCCGGTCGCCGAACAGGAAGGGCAGCACGTAGTAGCCATGCTCCCGCTTGGCGGCCGGGGTGTAGATCTCGATCCGGTAGTGGAAGCCGAACAGCCGCTCCACCCGCGGCCGATGCCAAACCAGTGGGTCGAACGGGGCGAGCAGCGCCCGCGCGGCGAGCTTGCGGGGCCAACGGGCGTCCTTGTCCACGTAGGCCGGCTGCGCCCAGCTTCGCACCCGAACTGGGAGGAGCTCGCCGCTCTCAACCAGCTCGGCAATCCGGGGCACGGCGTCCTTCGGCGCGATGCGGTGATAGTCGCGCAGATCTGCAGCGGTCGCGATCCCCATCGCCTTGGCGGCGATGCGCAGCAGCTCGCGATGTGCGTCCGCTTCCGGCGGCGTGGGCGCGGCTTGGACAGCGCGGGGCAACACGCGCTCGGTCAGGTCGTAGACGCGCTCGAAGCCGCGGCGGCTCGCGACGGAGACGCGGCCGGCCCAGAACAGCCACTCCAGCGCGTGCTTGGCGCCGCTCCAGCCCCACCAGCCGCCGTGGCCGCGCCGCCCCGGCAGGTCGGAAGCCATTGTCGGGCCGCGGGCGCGGACTTCATCGAGCACCGATTGCACATAGGCCCGGTTCTCCGCCGCGAAGGCGGCGAGCCCGGAGTAGGTGCCGTGTCCCGCGGCGGCGCGCGCCATGCGCCAGCGGAACAGCGGCTGCAGGTGCAAGGGAACGAAGGAGGCCTCATGGGCCCAGTATTCGAACAGCCATTTCCGCCTGCCCCAGGCGGCCTCGTCGAGCAGCCCGGTCCGGTACGGGCCCAGCCGGGAGAACAGCGGCAGGTAGTGCGCCCGGGCGAGCACGGAGACCGAGTCGATTTGCAGCAGGCCCAGCCGCCCCACGACGCCCCGAACATGCCGGTCCGTGGGCTCCGCCTCCGGCCGCCTTGCCGCCAGCCCGGTCGCCGCAATGGCGATCCGCCGCGCGCTTGCGGCGTCCAGCTCCTCCATCCGTCTCTCGTCTCCCTCGGTACCGGTCTATGCGACGGTCCAGGCCGAAGCATGACGAGAGAAGCAGCGTTAAGCTCCGCTTTGCAACGGGAGTTGAAGCCGTGCTGACCACGACCGCACGCCCGATCTCCTTGCCCGCGCGAGCCGGAACGTCCATCTTCCCGGTCCACCGCTCGCGGCGAGGACCGGACCGATGAAGCTTCTGCTCCTATCCATGCCGGACTCCTTCGAGCACATGCCGGCGCAGGCCGTGCGCATGCCCAACGGCGCGCTTGCCTCGCTCGCCGGCAACGTCGATCCGCATCACGAGGTGAAGATTGTCGACCTCATCCTGGTCCAATCCACCGTCAGGCGGACAGTCCGTGAACTGATGGAGACATGGGACCCGGACCTGGTCGGCTTCTCGATCATGACGTTTCAGCGCAGCACGGCCTTCGCCCTTATCGACTACATCCGGTCGCTGAAACCCTCGGTCCTGATCGTCGTCGGCGGCTACGATCCAAGTCTGGCGCGCGATGTCTACATCGACCAAGCCATCGATTTCCTGGTCAAGGGCGAGGGCGAGATCACGCTGCGGCTCCTGATGCGCGCCGTCGAGAACGGCGCCGGCTACGAGGGCATCGCCGGCCTGTCCTTCCGCAAGGAAGCCGGGAAGTTCCAGCACAACCTCCCCCGCGGCATCGCCGATCTGGCGCAAGAAACAATCCGGCTGCCGGACCGTGCCGCGCGCGTCCTGTCGGGCTACACGATGCTCTGCCGCCAGGCCGATGTGGTCGAGACCTCGCGCGGCTGCACCTTCGACTGCAGCTTTTGCTCCATCATCGAGATGCGCGGCCGCAACTTCCACCGTTTCACGATTGAGCGCGTCCTCGAAGACATCGGCGACGCCCGCGCTCGCGGCGCGCGCTCGATTTTCCTCGTCGACGACAACATCACCCTCGATATCCGCCGCTTCACCGCGCTCTGCGAGGCGCTCATCGCGGCCGGCCTGAACGATATGGACTACACGGTTCAGGCGATGACGTCGGCGATCGCCGATCATGGCGAGGCGATCGCCCCGCTGATGCGGCGAGCCGGGTTCCGCTACGTGTTCCTCGGCATCGAGAATGTCGTCGCGCAGGAGCTCGACTTGCTCAAGGCCGGGCGCAAGAACACCAAGCGGGTGAACGGCAAGCGGACGGGAAATGCCGCGATCGACGCCGTGCGGCACATCCGTCGCAACGGCATGTATGTCGTCGGCGGGCTGATCGTCGGCAATCCAGGCGACACGCGCGAGACGATCGAGGCCAATCTCGACTTCGCCCGCCAATTCGTCGACTGGCCGTATATCCAGCACCCGACGCCCTACCCGGGTACCCCGATGCAGTCGGACCTGCAAAAGCGCGGCCTGATCGCCATCGAGGAGGTGTCGGAATATGACGGCACCACCGCGGTGGTGCATTGCGAGAGCCTGCCCGCGCGGGAAATCGAGTTCATGCGCTGGCGGCCGGAGCGTTGGATGAAGGTGCGGCACGTCCCGGTGATGGCAAGGCACGCCCCGGCATTTTCGCTGCGCCACGGACCGGCGCTGTTGGCCCACACCTTCCGCGGCAGCAGCCTCAAATCCATGCTCGGCCTGGAGGACGAACGCAACGCCTTTAAGCGCTACTGCGCGATCCGCAGGACCGAGAGGGACTATCTTGCGGCTTAGGCGCCTCGCTCTCGTCCTGCTCGCCTGCACCGTCGGCATTGCCCCGGTCTGGGGACAGCAGCAGGCGGACAGCGCGATTGGCTTGTGGCGAACGGTGGACGACCGCACCGGCAGCGAGCGCGGCGTCGTCCGCGTCTTCGAATACAATGGCGCGCTCTATGGCCGGATCGAGCGGATTTTCGATCCCGCCCAGGCCGCCCTGACCTGCGTCAAGTGCGCCGACGAGCGCCGCGACAAGCCGCTGCTCGGCCTAAATTTCCTGCGCGGCCTGCGGCCCGACGGCAAGGACGCTTGGAGCGGCGGCGAGATCGTCGATCCGGAGACCGGTTCGGTCTACCGCGCCTCGGCACGGCTCACCGACGGCGGCGACAAGCTGGTGGTGCGCGGCTACCTGTTGATCGGCCTGCTCGGGCGAAGCCAAACCTGGACACGGGAGAAATAGGCCGCTCAGAGAGCAATCGCGGGCCGCCTGAACGGGCTCCTTGGCAGCACCTCGGCTTCCCAGAACTCCCGAAATATCCCGGACAAGACCGGATTGGCCGGATCGACCGCGACCACCGCCTGACCGTCCCAGAACGCCATCGCGATCCGCTCGCGGCCGATCCAGGCGCGGGGCAGTGGGCGGAGCGCGGACCAGGTCCAGTCCTCGACCGCATAGAGCCCGTCATAACGGGCCAACCCGGCGGCGAGCGCATCCCGGCGCCGATCGAGTTCCGCCGCAATAAACGCCATGTATTCCGCCACGAAGCGGCGCGAGGCGGCCGCGTAGTCGCCGCACAGCGATTGCAGCCAGCTCGTCATCGCGGCAACCCGCGCGGAATGGCCCTCCCCGGCTTCGGCCAACACCGCCGCCGGCACCTCGTGGCTGTTCAGCCGCAACGGCGCCGCCCCAAGCTCGACGCAAGGCAATCGCGGATCGTCGGCGGACAAGCTGCGCGGCAGACGCTCGAGCCCATACAGGACCCGCATCTAACCCGTCGCGGCCAAGACAAACGCTCGCTTCACACGGCTCTCCCTAAGCGCCGGGAAGCTATTGGCCGCGTTCACGGCAAGTCAACACGGCCCCGTCGCAAGCCATAACGTCGCAAGCCCTAACGTCGCAAGCCATGACGCCGCGAGCGGGCAGACATCGGCCAGAACCTGCATACAATGCTCGCCAAGGCCGATTCGCGCGGCTTCATGGACCGACAAGGCCGAGGCTTAGGAGTTCTCCCATGCGCATGTCCCTCGATCTGGCCTCCACCATCATCGACGCCGCGCTGAAAACCGGGCGGGACCGCGGCTTCATGCCGCTCTCGGTCGCGGTCCTCGACGCGGGCGGCCACCTGGTCGCCTTCAAGCGCGAGGACGGCTCCGGCATTCTTCGGTTCGACATCGCTTTCGGCAAAGCCTGGGGTGCGCTCGGCATGGGCTTCGGCTCGCGCGAGCTGTTCAACCGCACCCAGGCCAACCCGACCTTCATGGCGGCGCTGAGCACGGTCAGTGGCGGCCGGCTGGTGCCGGTGCCGAGCGGCGTGCTGATCCTTTCCGAGGGCGAGGTCATCGGCGCCGTGGGCATCTCCGGCGACAACTCCGACAATGACGAGGCCTGTGCCCTCGCCGGCATTGCGGTCACCGGGCTCGAGGCGAAACCTGGCCTCTAATCGCCTCGCATGAGCGAGGTCGCACTTTACCCGGCGGCGAAGCGTTTCCTCGAGAGTCGCGGGTTCCAGGCCAAGGGCGAGGTCGGCGGCTGCGACGTCGTCGGCGTCAAGCCCGGTGAGCCGGCGGCCCTCGTCATCGTCGAAATGAAGCTCGGCCTCTCCTTGGACCTCGTGCTGCAAGGCGTGGACCGGATGAACTGCGCAGACGAGATCTGGCTGGCGGTCCGCGCCACGCGCAAGGGGCGCGATCGCGACGCCCGCGCGCGCAAATTATGCCGCCTGCTCGGCTTCGGCCTGCTCGCCATCCATCCGCGCCACCATGTCGAGGTGCTGGCGGAACCGGAACCCTACCGCCCGCGCCGTGACCTGCGCCGCCGCCGGCGCCTCACCGCCGAGCATGCCGCGCGCCAGGGCGACCCCTCGCCGGGCGGCACCGGCGGCGTGCCGATCATGACTGCCTACCGTCAAGAGGCCCTGCTCTGCGCGCACCGGATGTGCGACGGGCCGCAACGTCCCCGCGACCTGCGGGCGGAGGCGCCGCGTGCGGCGGCCATCCTCTACCGCAACGTCTATGGCTGGTTCGAACGGGTCGAGCGGGGACGCTACGCGCTCACGCCGGCCGGGCGCGAGGCGCTCCGGCGCTGGCCGGCGCTAGACGCCGCTTGCACGTGAACTCGGCCACTCGTATCAAAAATGATCGCCCCGACTCCGTCATCATCAAGGAGGCATCGTCGCTCAAGGTCTATCTCGCGGGTCCCGAGGTGTTCTTGCCCGACGCGGTCGCGATCGGCCGGCGGAAGCAGGCGCTTTGCCGGCGGCACGGGTTCGAGGGGCTTTACCCGTTCGACAACGATTTGAGTGCGGACGACGGCGAACGAGTGGACCGGCTGATCTATCGCGCGAACAAGCACATGATCGAGCAGGCGGATTTCGCCATCATGAACCTGACGCCGTTTCGCGGCCCGAGCGCCGATGTCGGCACCGCGTTCGAACTCGGCATGCTGGCGGCCCTGCGCAAGCCAGTGTTCGGCTACACGAACGTGGACGAACCCATGCACGCCCGCATCCCCGGCTCGCGCCAACGGGCCGATGGCGGCTGGGTCGATCCGGACGGGTTCACGGTCGAGAATTTCGGCAATGCGGAAAACCTGATGGTCGATTGCTGCCTCGCCGAGGGCATCAACGCCTTCGTGCGGCGCGAGGCCGGCGGCCGGCTCGACGATCTGCGCGGCTTCGAGGTCTGCTTGCAACTCGCGACGCAACGCCTCGGCAGCTTGGTGCTCTAAGCAGCATTGCTCCGGTTCACCAGGGCCGCGACATGCTTGGCGATGGCGAGTGACGCGGTGAGGCCTGGGCTTTCGATGCCGAACAGGTTGACCAGGCCGCCGATCCCGTGCTGCGCCGGGCCGGAGACCAGGAAGTCGGCGTTGGCCTCGGCCGGGCCGTTGATCTTCGGCCGGATCCCGGCATAGCCCGGCGACAGCGCGCCATCCGGCAAACCCGGCCAATACCGCCGTATCGCCGCGTAGAACCCGTCGGCGCGGCGAATGTCCACGTCGTATTCCTCAGTCTCGATCCATTGCGTATCGGGCCCGAACCGCGCCTGCCCGCCCAAATCCAGCGTCAGGTGCACGCCCAACCCGGCCTTCTCCGGCACTGGGTAGATCAAGTGCCGGAACGGCGCCCGACCCGGCAGCGAATAGTAGTTACCCTTGCAGAAATACTGTCTCGGAATGCTCTCCGGCGGCACGCCCTCGATCAAGCGGGCAAAATCCGGCGCATGCAGGCCGACCGCATTGACCAGGACCTCGCACTCCAACTCCATGGGCTCGTCGCCGCCGATCTGCAGCAGAAAGCGGCCGCCGCATACCTTGCCACTCAGCACCGGTGCGTGGAACACGACGGCGCCCCCGGCGTTTTCCGTGTCGCCCTGGTAGCTCAGCATCAGCGTGTGGCTGTCGATGATGCCCGTGCTCGGCGAAAACAGCGCCGCCGCAACGCGCAGCGCCGGCTCCATGGCGCGCGCCTCGTCCGCGGCCAGGAATTCCAGGTCGTCAACGCCGTTCTCCGCCGCTTTTGCCCGGATGCCGGTCAGCACCGACACCTCCCTCTCGTCCGCCGCGACGATCAGCTTGCCGAGACGGCTGTGCGGAACTCCGCGCTCGCCGCAGTACTCATAGAGCATCATCTTACCCTCGACGCAGAACCGCGCCTTCAGGCTGCCCGTCGGGTAGTAGATGCCGGCATGGATGACCTCGGAGTTGCGCGACGAGGTGCCGGTGCCGATCCCGTCGGCCGCCTCGAGCACCCAGACCTCGCGCCCGGAGAGCGCCAGCGCTCGCGCCACCGCCAGGCCGACCACCCCGGCGCCGGCCACCACGCATTCCACCTTTTCCGTCATGCGCTAGCCTCGCCCCGCGCGGATCGCTTGGTCAAGCCGGGTGGAGGCGGTTCTCGTCCTCACGTTCGCTGCTGACGCCGACGGTGCGGATGAGCGGCGGATGTAGAACATAGGCTTCGAGCCGGTCGGGCCGGCCAACATGCCGGGAGACACACTCGAGCCAAGGGCCGGCATGGCTGGGCCGGGGTAGTTTGGCGATGCCCTCTGGGGTGAGCGAATAGGCCAGCAGACGCCAGTCCACATCCTCGGCGAACCCGTCCTCCGGCACCCAGTCCAGCAGCTTGCGGGCGCCGTTTCGACTAAGCAGGTAGCCGTCACCGCCTGGCGCGGTTTCCTCGGGATGAAGGGCCTCCATCGCCGATTGCACGGTGTGGACGGTGAAGCCCTCGACGGTGGCCGGGTCGCGCTTGGGGGCGATGCGGTCGTTGACGAAGCACAGCTCGAACCCGGCGGGCAGGTCGAGCGCGTCCAGCGACGCCGGCAAGTCCAGCAGCGGAATCACGTCGTCCTCGACGATCAGGCAGTACTCGTCGCCACGGTCGAGCGTGGCCTCCCAGGCAGCGGCGTGGCTGAGGAAGCAGCCGAGCGTGCCGCGCATCGCCGGGTCGCCGCCGAGCCGCCGCACCGCCGCTGCCGCAAGACGCCCGCCTTCCACGCCCGCGACGCGACGCAGCGGCGGCGCACACCCCGCGAATTGCCGCCCAATCTCGGCAGCGCGCCCTGGATTACGATCGAGATTGAGGAAAGCAATCGAATACGAACTCGCCACCTTCTCCCTCTCCCTCCCGGAGCGAGAGGGCTTCGCGAGCTTGGGCGCGAGAAGCTGGTACATCCGCGCCGTGTCGCGCTTGCCCGCGTATTCCTCCTTCGGCTCCAGCCCAAACGCCGCCGCGAATGCCGCCTCCGCGCCCGCCCAGTCGCGCCGTTGCGACGCCACCTCGCCCCGGATCGCGTGCAGCCGGCAATCGCCCGGCGCCGCCGCCAGCATCGCCCGCGCCCGGGTGTCGAGCCATTCGAGGTCCTCACCGTGGAACTGATAGAGCGCCGGATAATGCGCCAGCCACTCGGCATCTGGCAGGAACCGCGCGGCGCGCCGGAACTGCGGATCGGAATCCGGATAATGCAGCCCGGCCTTTAGATCGCGCTTCAACTCCAGCGCCAGCCGCCAATCCTCCGGACGCTGGCGCAACAAGGCGCGCGACGCCGCGATCGCCCGCTCATGCTGGCCGGCATCGCGTGCCTGCACGTCCATTATACGAGTTCCCCGGCATCCATCTGCGCCAGGAACTCCGCCGCCCGGCCGCGGATCGCCGCGAGCCGCCCCGCATCCATCCGGTCCAGCGTGCGCACCGGCATCGCCATCCGGTTGTTGTGCGCGAAACGCTCGCGGTGCCGGGCGATGAAGTCCCAATACAGCGCATTGAACGGGCAGCCGCGCTCGCCCGTCGCCTCCCGCACGTCATAATGGCAGCCTCGGCAATAATCGCTCATCCGGTTGATGTAGGCGCCGGACGCCGCGTATGGCTTCGAGCCGATCACCCCGCCATCGGCGTGCAGCGCCATGCCGCGCACGTTCGGCATCTCCACCCATTGGTAAGCGTCGGCGTACACGATCAAATACCACTCATCCACGTCGTCAGGATGGAGCCCGGCCAATAAGGCAAAATTACCGACGACCATCAGCCGCTGGATGTGATGCGCGTAGGCATGCGCCTTGGTGTCGCCGATCGCGTGGTGCAGGCAGTTCATGCGGGTCTCGGCGGTCCAGTAGAACCAGGGCAGCCGCCGCGTCGCCCCCAGCCCGTTCAGATGGCCGTATTCCGGCATTTTCAGCCAATAGACCCCACGCACGAACTCGCGCCAGCCGAGGATCTGCCGAATGAACCCCTCGACCGCGTTGAGCGGCGCCGCGCCGGCGCGCCACGCCGCCTCCGCCGCCTGGCAGACTTCGAGCGGACCGAGCAACCCGGTGTTCAGCGACGTCGAGACCAGGGCGTGGAACAAGATCGCCTCGCCGGCCTTCATCGTGTCCTGCCAATCGCCAAAATACGGCAGCCGATGGAGCACGAAATTGTCGAGCGCCGCACGGGCAGCCTCGTGCGTCACCGGGAAGGCAAAGCCCTCGACGCTACCAAAATGGTCGGGAAAGCGCTGCGCGACCAGCGCCATCACCGCCTGCGTGATCGCGTCCGGCGCAAAGCGCGGCGTGGGCGGCGGCGCGATGTGCTTGGGAAGCTTCTTGCGGTTCTCCGGGTCGTAGTTCCATTGCCCCCCGGCCGGCGCGCCGTCCTCCATGAGCAGTCCATAGCGGCGGCGCATGTCGCGGTAAAAAAACTCCATGCGGAACGCGCCGCGTCCCCGCGCCCAGGACCGGAACTCCTGGATCCGGCATAGGAACCGATCATCGTCGCGGATCTCCACCGGCAGCCCGGCCACCTCATGCCACCGCCGGAAATCCTCCAGCAGCCGCCACTCGCCGGGCTCGGTCGCGACGATTTGCTCGGGCCGGTGACGCTCGACCGCGCGCAGCATCTCGCCGCGCAAGCTGCCCGTGTTGGCCGGGTCGTCCAGCTCGACGTAGTCCACCCGCACGCCCCGCGTCCGCAACGCCGCGGCAAAATGCCGCATCGCCGACAACACCAAAACGATCTTCTTGGGATGGTGTTTGACGTAGGTGCATTCGGCCATCACCTCGGCCATGACAACCACATCCGTTGCCGGATCGAGGTCACTCAGCGCGCTCAACCCGGCGCTGCACTGATCGCCCAGCACGATCCGCAGTGTCCGCACGCGCCCTCCCTCCACTCAACGCCTGCAAACTGGCGGCATCTGGCGGTTGCACAAGTCCGCCGCTTGCGACGGGAAGCCGGGGCAGGCAGTCTCGCTCCCATGCGCCAGCTCCTTCTTCTGCGCCACGCAAAATCCTCCTGGGAGGACCGGGGCCTCAGCGATCACGACCGCCCGCTGAACCCGCGCGGCCGGCAGGCAGCGGCGTCGATGCGCGAGGCCATGGAAAATCTCGGCCTGGTGCCGGACATGATCCTCGTCTCCTCCGCGCTGCGGACAAGGCAGACGCTCGAGGCGATGGAGCCGTGGTCGGAAACGCCGTTGGTCGAGTCGATGGACAGCCTCTACCTCGCCGGGGTGCCGCAACTGCTCAAGGCGCTGCAGGGCGTGCCAGAGACGGTGCGCAGCGTGATGCTGGTCGGGCATAATCCCGGCCTGCACGAACTGGCCGTCCGGCTTGTCGGCGCGCATGCCATGACCTTCGCGAACGCCGATCTGCGCCGGCTCGCCGAGGGCTACCCGTCCGGCGCGCTCTGCGAGTTCACCGTCACCGGGCCATGGGGTACGCTGGGCGACGGTGGCGGGCGCCTGGTCCGCTTCATCTGCCCGCGCGATCTGGGGAGCCAGTAGCGGCTGGTAACTGGTTGCGCTTCGATGGCGCGCGCGGTAGGCCTAGTCATGTCCAGCATGGTAACGTTCCTGTGAGGTCGCCGCGGCGGATTTTTCGCGCATCCGCGAAACCCAGGCCGCATGTCCTGCGGACCATCCTCCTCGGCTTCCTAATTGCGCTCGGCGGTGTCGGCCTGGTCTCCATTGCGGTCTCAACTGACCTGTTCGGCCGCGCCCCGCCTGGACCAGACCACATCGCCGCGGAACCCGAGCACGTCGCCGTGATCGATGGCGACACCCTCCGGCTGGGCGGGACCGTGATCCGCCTCAACGGCATCGAGGCGCCCGAGCGCGGCGACACTTGCCGCGGCGGCAAGGATTGCGGCGGCGCGGCCACTTTGGCTCTGGCCGGGCTCGTGCGCGACCGCCGCGTCGACTGCCGGCTCAACGGCGAGGACCACGCCGGCCGCCCGTACGGTAATTGCAAAGTTGACGGCACCGATCTGAGCCGCGCCGTCGTCGCAAGCGGATGGGCTCGCGCACGGCCCGGCGCGCCGGATCTGGCCGATCTGGAACTTCGCGCGCGCCGGCAGCGCGCCGGGCTGTGGGCCGACGTCGCCGGCCGCTAACCCATGCTGCAAGTGCTAAGGTTGCGCCAACGCCAAGACAGACCTAGTTGTATTGCCGGTCATCGAACAGGAAAACGCAGCATGAGCGGCAACGCTAATGGCTCGGTCACAGTGCATATGGACGGCACCAACCAGTCCTTGTCACTGCCGCTCCGACCAGGAACTATTGGTCCCTCAGTGGCCGACATCAGCAAGCTTTACAGCTCGCTGGGCATCTTCACCTATGATCCAGGCTACGGCATGACGGCCGCCTGCGACAGCAAAATCACCTACATCGATGGCGACGTGGGGATCTTGTTGCACCGGGGATACCCGATCGAGCAGCTCGCCGAGAAGTCGACCTTCCTCGAAGTCGCCTACCTGCTGTTGAACGGCGAACTGCCGAACAAGGCCGAGTTCGAAGAGTTTGAACACGGCGTGATCCGGCACACGATGCTGCACGAGCAGCTGCGGAGCTTCTTCAACGGGTTCCGCCGCGACGCGCACCCTATGGCGGTGCTTTGCGGCGTCGTCGGCGCGCTTTCGGCCTTCTACCATGACAGCCTTGACATCAATAATCCGGAGCACCGCCGGATCAGCGCGTTCCGGCTGATCGCCAAGCTGCCGACCATCGCCGCCTGGGCTTACAAATACTCGATCGGCCAGCCGTTCATCTACCCGCGCAACGATCTCGGCTACGCCGCCAATTTCCTGCACATGATGAACGCGGTGCCGCCCGAGCCGTTTCATGTGAGCCCGGTGCTCGCGCGCGCCATGGACCGCATCTTCATCCTGCACGCCGATCACGAGCAGAACGCGAGCACGTCCACGGTCCGCCTGGCCGGGTCAACGGGCGCCAATCCGTTCGCCTGCATCGCGGCCGGGATCGCAAGCCTATGGGGCCCCGCGCATGGTGGCGCCAACGAGGCGGTATTGAAGATGCTCGACGAGATCGGGTCGGCCGACAAGATCCCGGCCTTCATCGAGAAAGTGAAGGATAAGAACAGCCACATCCGCCTGATGGGCTTCGGCCACCGGGTCTACAAGAACTACGACCCGCGCGCGAAGATCATGCAGGAGACCTGCCACGAGGTGCTGCAAGAACTCGGGATCAAGGACGACCGGTTGTTGGACCTGGCAGTCGAACTGGAGCGCGTGGCGCTGCACGACGAGTATTTTGTCAGCAAGAAGCTCTACCCGAACGTCGATTTCTACTCGGGGATCATCCTCAAGGCGATGGGCTTCCCGACCAGCATGTTCACCGTGCTGTTCGCCGTGGCCCGCACGGTGGGATGGATCAGCCAGTGGAAGGAAATGGTCGAGGATCCCACGCAGCGGATCGGCCGCCCGCGCCAGCTGTACACCGGCCCCACGCAGCGTGATTACGTGCCAGTGGAGGCACGGGGGAACTAAATCCGCGTTCGCCCTCTCCCGCTGATGGGAAAGGGCGACTTTTTCGCGAGCCTGACTGGAAAAACTCCGTCAGCCTCGGCGCCTCTCTCGTCATTCAGAGTCCAAGACCGGCTCGTACAGGAGCGCGTGCGACCATTATCAGCGCAATTTCGCTCTCACATGCGTCAACCTTGCGGACGACTTCGTTATATTAACGTTGATCTGGTATCACGATCCGCGAGGCTTTATGCAGCATCTGGCAAGTTGCTGCCATTAAATGGTCAGACGGAATACCTTGCGGACCAAAGAACAAGATGATTAAAGTCGGTTCATGACGTCGAGTTAACCAAACAAAAGGGGGAAACGATGATTGAAGCCAAGCTGCGTATCGCGTTGCTAACCGGGTCGATTTTGGCCGCCACAGCCTCCGGTGCGATGGCCGTCCCGACCGACTACAACCTCCTGACGACGATTGCGGTTCCGGCGACCGCCGAGAACAATCAGGGCGGCGCCGTCACGGCGTTCGACATCAGCTATGTGGACGCATCCACGGGCGATTACTATTTCGCCGACCGGTCCAACGCGAGCGTCGACATCATAAACGGCGCGACGAACATGGTTGTCGCACAGGCGGGCGGTTTCGCCGGCCAGTTGGCGACGACATCGATCTCGGGTCCGGACGGCGTCGTAGTCGTCAATAATGGCACGACTGCGACGCTCTACGCCGGTGACGGCGGCAGCACGCTTCGCTCGTTCAATGTGACCAATCCCGCAAACCCGATCGCGGGAGGCACGGTAAACACCGGAGGTGGCCAGTTCCGGGTCGATGAGATGGCCTACTCGCCCGCCACAAGCCAATTATTTGTCGCCAATAATGCCAATACTCCATCCTTCGGGTCGCTGATCAGCACCACCAACCCGCTCGCGCCGTCGCTCACCACGTCTCCCATCACGGTGCCCGGCCAGGTTTCGACCGGGGGACTTGAGCAGTCGGTCTGGGATCCGGCAACGGGAACCTTCTTCGTGTCGGTCCCGACCTTCAATGGCACCGATGCCGGGGGCGTTGAGGAGTTCAGCGCGACCGGAGCTCCGCTGCATTCCTATAGCTTTGGCTCATTCGGCATCAGCAGCTGCTCGTCGGCCGGACTTGCGCTCGGCGCCAGCGGCAACTTGTTGGTCGGCTGCGCCAATGCTGGGACGCAGACAATCATCCTCGACCCAACGAGCAACGGCGGCAACGGCTCGATCGTGGCGACTCTCTCGGCAGTTTCCGGCTCGGATGAGGTCTGGTACGACCCGGCGACCGGCAACTTCTACGTCACCGGCGTGAACGCGGCCGGCGACCGCGTCATCGCCGTCGTCAGCGATTCGGGCTACGCGCTGTTGCAGTCAATCGATCTGACCTCAATCGGCGCGGGTGACGTCAACGCCCATTCGGTCGCAGTTGACCCGCTGGACAACGAGATCTTCGTCCCGCTCGAAGGCACGGTCGGTTCTGCGGTGGACACGCTATGCCCGAACGGCTGCGTGGCGGTATTCGCAGTGCCTGAACCGGCTTCGCTGCCGATGTTCATCCTTGCCGTGGCAGGCTTCTTTGGTCTGGCCCGCGTGGTTCGCCGGACCTCTTAGAGGACCTCCGCACAGGCAAACGAGGCCGGCGCAACTTTGCGCCGGCCTCGATCACCCCCCGCATCAGAAATCCAAGTCTGCGTAATGTGGCGGCGGCGTTACCCCAGGCACCTGGTCAGCTAACAGTCCACGGAAGCTCGGGCGTGACTTCATGCGCGCGTACCACTCGCGCGCCGGCGGGGACATCGTCCAATCCACGTCGGACGCGAAATCCAAAGCCGAGAGATGCCCGGCCGCGGCGAAATCGGCGACCGATAGCTCCTCGCCAGCTAGCCAGCGCCGCGTTTCGGCAAGCCAGCCCAGATACTCCAAATGGTGCCGCATGTTGCTGTATCCCACGCGCAGCGCCGTCGCGTCCGGGTTGCCGCGGCGCAGCAGCGGCTTCATGAATTTTTCGCCCAGCAAGTTTTGCGTCACCTCGGCGGAAAACTTGCCGTCGAACCAGGCGACCAGGCGCCGCACCTCGACCCGCTGCTCGATCGTGCGGCCCAGCAGCGGCACTTCGGGATAGGCCTCGTCCAGGTACTCGCAAATTACCCCGGAGTCCGGCACTGCGAACCCGTTCTCCTCCACGAGGGTCGGCACCGTGCAGGCCGGGTTCATCTCCAGGTATTCGGGCCGCCGCTGCCAAACCTTCTCGATCCGCAACTCGAATGGCAGCCGCTTCTCGGCCAGCACGAGGCGCACCTTGCGCGAGAAAGGAGAGAGCGGCAGGTGGTAGAGCAAGCGCATGGAGGCAAACTATCCCCCCTCGCGCCCCGCGCCAACGTCAGGCGCGCAGTGCCTCGGCTTGCGCGAGCGGAACTGGCAGGTATTTGACGTACTCTTTCGGCACGATCTGCCAGAACTGCGGCACCGCCCTGAGCCAATCGAGCAGCATCATCGTCGCGTAGCGGCTATTGGTCTCCGCCGCGTGCCGCTCGACCAGCCCACGCAGCACGCCATCCCAATGCGGATGCGCGATCCGCTGCCAGACAAGCGTGTCCGGGTTGATCCGCCGTTCGAACACCGCTTCGGGGTCATAGACGAAGGCCATCCCGCCGGTGAACCCGGCGCCGAAATTGTCGCCCACCGCGCCCAGCAGCACCACCGTGCCGCCGGTCATGTACTCGCACCCGTTGCTGCCGCAGCCCTCGACCACCGCCACCGCCCCCGAATTGCGCACCGCGAAGCGCTCGCCGGCTTGGCCTGCGGCAAACAGCTCGCCCGCGGTCGCGCCATACAGCACGGTGTTGCCGATGATGGTGTTCTGATGGCTGAGCAGCGTCGAGCTCGGCGCCTGCCGCACCACGATTGTCGCCCCCGACAAGCCCTTGCCGACGTAATCGTTGGCGTCGCCGAGCACCTCGAGCTTCAGCCCCTGCACCCCGAACGCCCCCAGCGACTGCCCGGCCGAGCCGCGCAACCGCACCGTCACATGACCCGGCTGCAATCCGGTCATCCCATACGCCCGGGTGATCCGCGACGACAGCTTGGTGCCGATCGCCCGGTGCGTGTTCCGGATCGTGTACTGCAGCTGCATCTTCTCGCCACGCTCGAACAGCGGCGCCGCATCAGCGGTCATCTGCGCATCCAGCGTCTCCGGCACCTCGTTGCGCCCCTCCTGCGTGCAGTAGCGCGCATGCGGACCGGGGTCCGCCTGCGCCAGCAGCGGGTTGAGGTCGAGGTCGTCGAGGAGGTCGGAGCCGCGGCTCACTTGCTCAAGCATGTCGGTCCGGCCGATCACGTCGGTCAGGCGGCGGACCCCGAGCGAGGCAAGGATGCCGCGCACATCCTCGGCGATGAAGCTAAACAGGTTGATAACCTTCTCCGGCGAGCCCTCGAACTTGGTCCGCAGCGCCTCGTCCTGCGTGCAGACCCCAACCGGGCAGGTATTGCTATGGCATTGGCGGACCATGATGCAGCCCATGGCGACCAGGCTCGCGGTGCCGATACCGAACTCCTCGGCGCCCAGCATGGCGGCGATCACCACGTCCCGCCCAGTCTTGATGCCACCATCGGTGCGCAACTTCACCCGGTGCCGCAGCCGATTGAGCATCAGCACCTGATGCGCCTCGGATAGGCCCATTTCCCATGGCAGCCCTGCGTATTTCACCGAGCTCTGCGGGCTCGCGCCCGTGCCGCCGCTATGGCCGCTGATCAGGATCGCGTCGGCTTTCGCCTTGGCCACGCCGGCGGCGATCGTGCCGATGCCGCTGCGCGAGACCAGCTTCACGCACACCGAGGCGTCCGGGTTGATCTGCTTGAGGTCGTAGATGAGCTGGGCGAGGTCCTCGATCGAGTAGATGTCGTGGTGCGGCGGCGGGCTGATCAGGGTGACGCCCGGCGTCGAGTGGCGCAGCTTGGCAATCAGGCCGCTGACCTTGAAGCCGGGGAGTTGGCCGCCCTCGCCGGGCTTGGCGCCTTGGGCGACCTTGATCTCGATCTCGCGGCAGGCGTTGAGATATTCCGCGGTCACCCCGAACCGGCCGGAAGCGATCTGCTTGATCGCCGAGCTGGCATTGTCGCCGTTCGGGCGCGGCTTGGCGCGCGCCGGGTCCTCGCCGCCCTCGCCGCTGTCGCTGCGGGCGCCGATCCGGTTCATGGCGATGCTGAGCGTCTCGTGCGCCTCGGGGCTGAGCGCGCCGAGCGAGATGCCGGGCGACAGCAGGCGCTTGCGGATCTCGGTGATGCTCTCGACGTCGTCGACTGGGATCGGCGTCACGCCTTGGGTGCGGAAGTCGAGCAGGTCGCGCAGCGCCACCGGCTTCTGCCGGCGGACCGCGTCGGCGTAGCGCTTGTAGGTCTCGAAACTGTCGGTCGCGACCGCGCTCTGCAGCGTGTGGATCAGCTTGCCCTCAAAAGCGTGCACCTCGCCGCGCTGGCGGAATTTATAGACGCCGCCGACCGGCAAGGTGACCGCCTCGGAAGTCCAGGCGGTTTGGTGCAGTCCGAGCACCTTGCGGGCGATGCCGTGCAAACCGATGCCGCTGATGCGCGACTGCATGCCGGGGAAGAACTCGCCGACCAGCGCGCGCGACAGGCCGATCGCCTCGAAATTGCAGCCGCCGCGATAGGAGCTGATGACCGAGATGCCGATCTTCGACATCACCTTCAGCAGGCCCTTGTCGACGGCTTTCTTGTAGTGCTGCACCGCCTCCTTCAGCGACATCGCGCCGAACAGGCCGCGGCGCTGCCGGTCGGCGATGCTTTCCTGGGCCAGGTAGGCGTTGACCGTGGTCGCGCCCACGCCGATCAGCACGGCGAAGTAGTGCGTGTCGAGGCACTCGGCGCAGCGCACGTTCAGGCTGGTGAAGGTGCGCAGCGATTGCCGGACCAGGTGCGTGTGCACCGCGCCGGTGGCCAGGATCATCGGGATCGGCGCCCGCTCCAGACCCTGCGCCTCGTCGCTCAAGATCACATGGGCGCAGCCGGCGCGCACGCCCTCTTCGGCCTCGCGGCGGATGCGTTCGATCGCGGCGCGCAGCCCGGTCTCGCCCTCGGTGACGGGGAAGCTGCAATCGACGTGACAGGCGGCCTCGCCCATCGTCGCCGTCATCGCCGCAAATTCGGCGGTCGAGAGCACCGGACTGTCGAGCTGCAGCAAGTCGCACTGGCTGCTATCCTCGTCGAGGATGTTGCCGAGGTTGCCCAGCCTGGTCTTCAGCGTCATCACCCTGGTTTCCCGCAGGCTGTCGATCGGCGGGTTGGTGACCTGGGCGAAGGCCTGGCGGAAATAATGGTGCAGGCCGCGGTATTTGTCGCTCAGCACGGCCACGGGCGTATCGTCGCCCATGCTGCCCACCGCTTCCTGACTATCCTCCACCATCGGGTGCAGGATCATCTCGAGGTCCTCGAGCGTGGTGCCGACCACAAGCTGGCGCCGCCGCAGCTCCTCGGGACCATAGAGGACGATCTCCGGCGCATCGGTCTTGACCACCTGGTCGATGCCGGTGATGCCCCGCGTCCATTCGCCGAAGGGCTGCCGGGCGGCGAGCACGTCTTTCACCTCCTCATCGGCATAGAACCGCGCGGCGTCGAGGTCGACGGCGATGGTCTGGCCGGGTCCGACCCGCCCCTTGGCGGTGACGTCGGCCTCGGCGAACTTGACCATCCCGGCTTCCGAGCCGACCACGAGCATCTGGTCGGCGGTGATCGTGTAGCGCAGCGGGCGCAGCCCGTTGCGGTCGAGCCCGGCGATCACCCATCGCCCGTCGGTGGCGGCAATCGCCGCCGGGCCGTCCCACGGCTCCATGACCGCGTTGCAATAGAGGAACATGTCGCGGTGCGCCGGCTTCATCGTCGCGTCCTGGCCGGTGCTGGCCGGGATCATCAGCGCCTTGACCATCGGGGCGTCGCGCCCAGCCCGCACCAGTAGCTCGAATACCTGGTCGAGCGTCGCCGTGTCGGAGCTGCCGGCCTGGATGACCGGCTTTACGTCGTCGATATACTGGTCGAGCTCGGCCGCCGCGAGCCGCGTCTCGTGGCTCTTCATCCAGTTGACGTTGCCGCTGAGCGTGTTGATCTCGCCGTTATGCGCCAGCATCCGGAACGGCTGCGCCAGCCGCCAGGTCGGGAAAGTATTGGTGGAATAACGCTGGTGATAGATCGCGAACCGGCTGACGAAGCGCGGGTCGAGCAGGTCGGGGTAAAACTCGGTCAGGCTCTCGGCGAGGAACATTCCCTTGTAGATGATGCTGCGGCAGGACAGTGAGCACAGGTAGAGTTCGGCGACCTGGGCGGCAATCGCCTGCTTCTCGATGCGGCGGCGGATGATGTAGAGGTCGCGCTCGAACTGGGCGGTGCCGACTTCGCCGCCGCGGATCATGATCTGCTCGATCTCCGGCCTTGTCGCATTGGCCTTCTCGCCGATGACGGCGACGTTGATCGGCACCTGCCGCCAGCCATAGATGCTGTAGCCGAAGTTCAGGATCTCGGTCTCGACGATCTGCCGGCAGCGCTCCTGGGCGCCAAGATCGGTCTTCGGCAGGAACACCATGCCCACGGCGATGCGGTCGCGCGGGTCGAGCTTGTGGCCGGAGCGGCGGATCGCGTCGGCGAAGAAGTCATAGGGGATCTCGAGATGGATGCCGGCGCCGTCGCCGGTCTTGCCATCCGCGTCCACGGCGCCGCGGTGCCAAACGGCGCGCAGCGCGTCGATGCCGGCCTGCACCACGTCACGCCGCGGCTTGCCGTCGAGGGCTGCGACAAAGCCGACGCCGCAGGAATCATGCTCCTGGCTGGGATCGTACGTGCCCGCGAGCCGGGCGACGTTGGCGTTCCAGTCTGCAACGTAATCGCTCATGGCATCACTCCGCGGCGACGGGCAGGGCCGCCCGCTGCATGTAGTCGTGCATTCTCGCCGCCGCGTCCCGGCCATCACGGATTGCCCAAACCACCAGGCTCGCGCCGCGCACGATGTCGCCGGCGGCGAACACGCCGGGCAGGCTGGTCATCGCGGTGCGGTGGTCGGTTTTCAGCGTGCCCCAGCGGCTTACGTCCAGCTCGGGCTGCTCCCAAAGCAGCGGCAGCTCCTCGGGGTCGAAGCCGAGCGCCTTGATCACCAGGTCCGCCTCGGCTGTCGTCCGCGTTTCGCCGGGCAGCACCGACCGGCGCCCGGACGCGTCGGGCAAGCCAAGGCGCATCCGCTGCACCCGGACGCCACCCACCCGGTCGTCGCCGAGGAACGCCTCGGGCGCCGAAAGCCAGACGAACTCGACGCCCTCTTCCTCGGCGTTCTTCACCTCGCGCAACGAGCCCGGCATGTTGGCTTTGTCGCGCCGGTAGAGGCAGCGGACGCTGGCAGCACCCTGGCGGACCGCGGTGCGCACGCAGTCCATCGCCGTGTCGCCGCCGCCGATCACCACCACTCGCTTGCCCGCGGCGTCGAGCGCGCCGCTGTCAAATTCCGGTACGTCGTCGCCGAGCCCCTTGCGGTTGCTGGCGGTCAAATAGTCCATCGCCTTGACGATCCCGGACAACCCGGCGCCAGGGCCGCCAATGTCGCGCGCCTTGTAGACGCCGGTCGCGATCAGCACGCTGTCGTGCCGCGCACGCAACTCGGCGAAGCTGAGATCACGGCCGATCTCGGTCGCGAGATGGAACTGGATCCCGCCTTGCTCCAGGAGCGCCCAGCGCCGTAGGACGATCTCCTTCTCCAGCTTGAATCCCGGGATGCCGTAGATCATCAACCCGCCGGCACGGTCGTACCGGTCATAAACATGCACCTGGTAGCCCAGCGTGCGCAACCGCTCCGCAGCCGCCAGCCCGCCCGGGCCCGCGCCGACGACGCCGACCGATTGCGGGCGTTGCTGCAGCGGCCGGGGTGGCTTGACCCAGCCCTCCGCCCAAGCGTTGTCGGTGATGAAGCGTTCGACGGCGCCGATGGTGACGCTCTCAAAACCCTTCTCGATGACGCAGTTGCCCTCGCAAAGCCGGTCCTGCGGGCAAATCCGGCCGCAAATCTCAGGGAAGGTGTTGGTGGCGCTGCTGACCTCGTATGCCTCTTCCAGCCGGTCCTCGGCCGCCAGTTTCAGCCAATCAGGAATGTTGTTCGAAAGCGGGCAATGCACCTGGCAGAACGGGACGCCGCACTGGCTGCACCGGCCGCTTTGTGCGGCGGCTTCAGCGGCCTCGAAATCGCGGTAGATCTCCGCAAAATCCGCGCGCCGCACCTGCACCGGCCGCTTTGGCGGCTGCTGCTGTCCCAGATGAACGAATTGCAGCATACGATTGGTCACCGGCAGCCTCCCCCGCAGTCGCCATGCCCGCAGGATTCGATTTAAGCCGCCGACGCAACACTTAAAAGAGTAAACAGCGAAGTTAGGGCCGATTCAAACCCTAATTCTCGGCATACCTCACATGTCCATTGACTGCGGGCTCTCTCCAGCATCTATATAGGACCACTTCGGTCCTTTATGCCGGAACCTCCTCGCGTTTGCCGCCGCCCTCCCGATAGCGATCAAGGTAGGCGGGGACGATCAGCTCGATTGGCGTTGGCACGACCCCGAGATCGGCCAAGCCGGGCATTCCCGGCGCCGCCACGTTGTCCTGCTGCAGCAAAATGAGTTGGTCGCGCGTGAACGGCTTGCCCGGCACCAGTTCGGCGGCGCGCGCCTGCAGCCGGGCCACGCCCATCGGCACGTCGATCATCGGCCGATGGCGCCGCGTCTCCGACAATATGTAATGCAGCAACTCGCGAAACGTCCAAACCCGCGGGCCCGCGATTTCGAACAGCTTGCCCGGCGTATCGTCCCGCGTGACCGCGGCGCGGACGGAATCAGCGACATCCCCGACATAGATGGGCTGAAACCGCGTGCCGCCGCAGAACACCGGCATGACCGGCAGCATCATGGCCATCCTGCCGAAGCGGTTGAAAAACTGGTCCTCCGGCCCGAACACCACGGAGGGGCGCAGGATCGTCGCTTGCGGGAACACCTCGCGCACCGCGGCCTCGCCGGCGGCCTTGCTGCGCGCGTAAAGGCTTGGACTGGCCGGGTCGGCGCCAATGGCGGAGATTTGCACCAGCCGGCTCGCCCCGGCGCTCGCCGCCTCGCGCGCGATGGCGCCCGCCCCCTCCGCATGCACACGCTGAAAGTCGCCAGAACGGCGCTCGCTCAGGATGCCGACCAGGTTGACGACCACGGTCGCCCCCTCCGCCGCGCGGGCGACCGTGGTAGGATTGGCGAGCGAGACATAAAGCGGCACGACTTGGCCGACCTGGCGGCAAAGCATCATCAGATCCTTGGCGCGCTCGGTATCGCGGCCGCAGACCCGCACTACGTAACCTTCCTCGACCAGCCGCTTGACCACGTAACGGCCGATGAACCCGTTGCCGCCAAACACCGTCGCCACGTTACGCGTTGCCATGTCGCCCATCCCTGCCGTCCCGGTCCACTACTATGGGCCGGGACGGCAGGCCTCAAGGGTTGGAATTGTTGCCGCGCATTGGCGTAAGGTGAGGTGCATGGGCGATCTCTACGACCAAGACGTTTTCGAGTGGTCCGAGCACCAGGCGCGGTTGCTGCGTCAACACGCGGCCGGCGAACGTTTGAACGAATCTCCCGACTGGCCCAACATCATCGAGGAAATCGAGGCCGTGGGGCAAAGCCAGGTCGATGCGATCGAATCCCTGCTATTTCAAGCCTTTCTCCATGATCTCAAAGCGCTGGCCTGGCCATCTGCGCGCGATGTCCCGTCCTGGCGCGGCGATGCACGGGGTTTTCGCGCACAGGCACGGCGGAAATACCGGCCTTCGATGCGGCGAAAGCTCGATGTCAACAGTCTTTATCGTGATGCCCTGCCCGCCCTGCCCGACGAGCTCGACGGACAAAAGCCGCAAACCGTCCCGCAGACCTGTCCCGTGACCCTAGACGAGCTGATCGAAGCGCCGGCCTGAAAGGCCGCATATACGCTTGACGCCGCCCCCCACCGGGATTAGGTCACCTGCCCACCGCACGAAATGCCCAGGTGGCGGAATTGGTAGACGCGCAGGTTTCAGGTACCTGTGGCCGCAAGGTCGTGAAAGTTCGAGTCTTTTCCTGGGCACCACGTGACAACCACCCAATTCCAGCAGGACGCAACCATCCACCTGCATAAGCATGATCTGCCCGAAGGATTGGCGCTCGGCCCGGTGGTCGCCGTCGATACCGAGACCATGGGCCTCAATCCGCACCGCGACCGACTCTGCCTCGTGCAGCTCTCCGCCGGTGACGGCGTCGCCCATCTCGTGCAGATCATCCCGCAATCCCTCGGCGGACACGGCTATGCTGCGCCCAATCTCGCCCGCCTGATGGCCGACCCGGTCGTCACCAAGCTCATGCACTTCGCCCGCTTCGACGTGGCCGTCCTGCAGCGCGCCTTCGCGATCACCGTCGCCCCGGTCCGCTGCACCAAGATCGCCGCCAAGCTGGTCCGCACCTTCACCGACCGCCACGGCCTGCGCGACCTGTGCCGCGAGTTGCTCGGCGTCGAGATCTCCAAGCAGCAACAATCTTCCGACTGGGGCGCGCCCGAACTCACCCCGGAGCAGCTCGCCTACGCCGCCTCCGACGTTCTGCACCTGCACGCGCTCTGGGCCCGG
The DNA here is from genome assembly GCA_965276815.1 of Acetobacteraceae bacterium. Lineage (GTDB taxonomy): Bacteria > Pseudomonadota > Alphaproteobacteria > Acetobacterales > Acetobacteraceae > JAVVHH01. The sequence continues at coordinate 973,329 of CBDIBE010000011.1, forward strand.
CTCGAATCGCTGCTGATACGCGAGAATCGGCTCGAGCTGGCGCAGGCCTGCTTCGATTTCCTGCCGGCACGCGCCCGGCTCGACCTGCTGGGCTACGAGTCGCCCGACATCTTCGAACATTGATTTAACTCAATTTCTGGACGCGGACCGCACCGGTAAAGCCGTTTTGCAACATTCGGACACCGGGGATCGGTTGACCGGCCCCAAGCGCCTGCCCATACAAGGATAACATGACTGCCGTGCTCGCCATCGACAGAACGTCCGATGTGGGCGTCGCCCGGGCCGTCCTGGCGGCCGAGGCAACGGGCCTGCGCGCACTCTCGGCCGCCCTCGATGAGCGCTTCACCGACGCCGTCGGCCGGTTAGCGGCCTGCAGCGGCCGGGTCGTGGTCTCGGGGATGGGAAAGTCCGGCCATGTCGGCCGCAAGGTCGCGGCCACCTTCGCCTCGACTGGCACCCCGGCGATGTTCGTCCACCCGGCCGAGGCCTCGCATGGCGACCTTGGCATGATCATGGCCGACGACGCCGTGCTTGCACTGTCCAATAGCGGCGAGACCCCAGAGCTCGCCGACCTCGTGGCACATGCCCGCCGGTTCGGCTTGCCGCTGATCGCCATCACCGCGCGCCCCGCCTCCACTTTGGCGCGTGCCGCCGATATCGTGCTTGCCCTCCCGGCCGCGCCGGAGGCTTGCCCGCTCGGCCTGGCGCCGACCACGAGCACCACGATGCAGCTCGCCCTCGGCGACGCGCTGGCGGTGGCGCTGCTGACCCGCCGCGGCTTCACCCACAATGAATTCTCCGCCTTCCACCCTGGCGGCAAGCTTGGGGCCAAGCTCCGGCTGGTCGCCGACCTCATGCATCGCGGCGATGCGATCCCGCTCGCGCCCACCGACCTGCCGATGGACCGCGCGCTGCTGCTGATGACCGGCAAAGGGTTCGGCTGTCTCGGCGCGATTGGCCCCGAGGGAAAGCTGGTCGGCGTGCTCACCGACGGCGACTTGCGCCGCGCCATGGGACCAAACCTGCTGCGCCGTAAAGTCAGTCACGTGATGAACCCGGCGCCACGCACCATCGCCGCACACGCCCTCGCGGCCGACGCGCTGCGGGCGATGAACGCAAGTCCGCGCCCGGTCACCAGCCTCTTCGTGCTCGATACCCAAGGACGGCCGGAGGGCATCGTGCACATCCATGACCTGCTGCGGGCGGGCGTCGCATGAGTTCGTTCAGCACCCAGAAGCCGCGCGCTCGCCCGGCCGACCGGCTGCTCACGCATCGCGTCACCAAGCAGCGTTCCGTGCCAAGCGCGCGCAATATCGCGATGCGCCGCATCATGATCACGCTGACCAAGCTGGCGCTGCCGGTCTGCGCGCTGCTTCTTCTCACCTCGATCGCGATCTGGCCGGAGATCGATCGCTTGGTCAATCAGAGCCGGGTCGCGTTCAGTCACGGCCTTGGGGTGGTGCCAGATAACGGCCGGATGCTCGATCCGCACTACCGCGGCCTGGACGATCGCGGCCGCCCGTACACGCTGACGGCGGATTGGGCCATTCAATCCGGGCCAACGCGGGTCGACATGGGCGAGCCGAAAGGCGATCTCATCCTCGAAAGCGGACAGTGGCTGATGGTGCAGGCCAAGCAGGGCGTCTACATACAGCACGCCGGCCAGCTCGAGCTGAGCAAGGACGTGGTGCTGTATCGCGACGACGGGACCGTCATGCGTTCGCAGACCGCCTCGGTGGACGTCAAGCAGGGCGCGGCTGCCAGCAGCGACAAGACGCACGCCGAAGGTCCGTTCGGGGTCCTTGACGCCCAGGGCTTCATGCTGACCGATAAAGGCACGGCGATCCAGTTCCAGGGTCCGGCCCACATGATCCTGAACGGGAGCTCCAAATGAGGCACATGCTCGTGCGGCTTGTCCTCGGCCTGGGCCTGTTCGCGGCAGCCCCGGCTTGGGCGCAAGGCATCGACATGTCCAAGGGCGGTCCGATCGACGTGACCGCCCGGGACGGGATCGAGTGGCGGCAGAACGAGCAGGTCGTGATCGCCCGTGGCGACGCCCGGGCCGTACGCGGCAACGTCACCGTGATCGCCGATACGCTGATCGCGCATTACCGCAAGAAGGCAACCGCCGCGACGGCAGCGGGCGCCACAGCTGCGCCGGCGGCAACGCCGGTCGCGGCCACCGCGCCCGGAGCCGGCGGCCCGGACACCGGCGACAATGAGATTTATCGCCTCGAGGCGGACGGCAACGTCAAGATCTTCACCCCGACCGACATCGCGGTCGGCGACCATGCGATCTATGACATCGACCAGGCCGTGCTGATCCTGACCGGCAAGAATATGAGTCTGACCACGCCCTCGGACGTCTTCACGGCCCGCGATACAATGGAGTGGTGGTCGCAAAAGCACATGGCGGTCGGGCGGGGCCTGGCCACGGTGACGACCGCGGACGGGCGCCGCCTGGATGGCGACATCCTCGTCGGCTACACCGAGCCGGATGGCGGCAACCCCGGCCCGGCACCAGGGACGACGCCGGGTCAGCCGCCGCCCAAACCTGCCCAGCCCGCCCCGAATTCGGGCGATCTCCTTGGTTCGACGGGCAAGCTCAAGCGGGTCGAAGCCTTCGGCCATGTCATCATCCGGACCGCGACCGAGACCATCACCGGCGAACGGGCCGTCTACGTCGCCGAAACCGGCATGGCGCGCGTCGCTGGCCATGTGCACATCACGCGGGGCCAGAACCAGGCCGACGGTGACGAGGCGCTGACCAATATGAAAACCGGCGTCTCCACCCTGATCCACGACCCGGGCGGCCGGGTGCAGGGCATCGTAGTGCCGAATGACGCAACCTTTAACAGCCCGGCCAAAGCGCCACCGGCGGCGAAGAAATGACGCCGCTGCTTCGAGTGGTCGCCAGCAACGAAGGGCTCTGCGCGCGCTCGGTCGGCAAAAGCTACAAGAAGCGGGCGGTCGTCAACAACGTCTCGATCAATGTGCGGCGCGGCGAAGCGGTGGGTCTGCTCGGCCCGAACGGCGCCGGCAAGACGACCACCTTTTATATGATCGTCGGCCTCGTCCGCCCGGACGCGGGCAGCATCACGCTCGAGGGCCAGGACATCACCGGGCTGCCGATGTATCGCCGGGCGCGACTCGGGATCGGCTACTTGCCGCAAGAGGCCAGCGTGTTCCGCGGCCTGACCGTCGAGCGCAACATCTTGGCAGCGCTCGAGGTCGTCGAGCCGGACCCGAACCGCCGCGACCTGATGCTCGACGAATTGCTGTCCGAATTCGGCATATCGCACCTGCGCCGCACGTCGGCGCTCGCGCTCTCCGGCGGCGAGCGGCGCCGGACCGAGATCGCCCGAGCCCTGGCCACCCAGCCGAACTACATCCTGCTCGACGAGCCGCTGGCCGGCATCGACCCGATCGCCGTCGGCGAAATCCGCGACCTCGTATCGCACCTCAAGGACCGCAACATTGGCGTGCTGATCACGGACCACAATGTCCGCGAGACGCTCGAGATCATTGACCGCGCCTATATCATGCATGACGGCAAAGTCTTGATGGAGGGCCGGCCGCACGAGGTCGTCGCGCACGAAGACGTCCGCCGTGTCTATCTTGGAGAGCGGTTTAGCCTGTAATCTATGACCCATGGCGATGGGTCCACGTTTAGAGTTCCGGCAGACGCAGACCTTGGTCATGACGCCGCAACTGCGTCAGGCCATCAAGCTGCTTCAGTTCAACAATCTCGAAGCCGCCGCTTTCGTCGAGCAGGAACTGGAACGAAACCCGCTCCTCGAGCGGGACGAACGCTCCGACGTCAATCCCGAGCTCCCGGCCCCTGATCAGCGCACCGGTCCAGAAGCCAATCTGGACGCCGCCTCGCTGCTGCGGATGGAGAAGCTGCCGGACGCCGTCGAGGCCGATCACACGAATAGCTACGACCAGGGGGGCGCCTCGGACGGCTTCGCTTCCGTGTCGAGAAGCCGCGGCTCAGACGGGCCGGAGGGCAACCGCATCGACGATCTCGCCGAGGCGCCCCGCAACTTGCGCGCGCATTTGGGCGAGCAGCTCCGGCTCAGCTTCCCCGACCCGCAGGACCGGATCATCGGCGCGCATCTCGTCGCCCTGCTCGACCCGGCCGGCCGGGTCGCCGCCAGCAGCCACGACCTCGCCACGGCTCTCGGGATCGAAGAAGCGCGCGTGGACCATGTCCGGCGGTTGATGATGCGCTTCGACCCTCCCGGCCTGTTCGCCCGCGACCTGCGGGAGTGCCTAGGCGCCCAGCTCGCCGATCGCAACCGGCTCGACCCGGCGATGGAAGCGCTGCTGGAAAACCTGGAGCTGCTGGCAAGGCGCGACCTGCGCGGATTGATGCAGGTCTGCGGCGTCGATTCCGAAGACCTCGCGCAGATGATCACCGAAATCCGCGCGCTCGACCCTAAGCCCGGCGCCGGCTTCGAAGACGGGCCGCTGCAGCAGATCGTGCCCGACCTGCTGATGCGGCTGCTGCCGAACAGCGAGTGGCTGGTGGAGCTGAACCCGGAAACCATGCCGCGCGTGCTGGTCAACGAGGCCTACCACGCGCGCGTCTCTGCCCGGATTGGGCGCGAAGGACGGACCTTCCTCGGCGAGAACCTCTCCAACGCCAACTGGCTGGTAAAATCGCTGCAGCAGCGAGCAAACACCATTCTGAAGGTCGCGTCCGAGATCGTGCGACAGCAGGAAGGCTTCTTTCAGGGCGGCGTCGGCCACTTGCGCCCGCTGACGCTGCGCGACGTCGCACTCTCGGTGGAAATGCACGAAAGCACGGTCAGCCGGGTGACCGCCAACAAATACATGGCGACGCCGCGAGGGGTGTTCGAGCTTAAGTATTTCTTCACCACGGCCATCAGCGCCGTGCATGGCGGCGAGAGCCACAGCGCCGAGGCCGTGCGCCACCGGATTCGTGCCCTGGTCGGCGCCGAAGACCCCGAGGAAGTGCTGTCCGACGACGCCATTGTGTCAGCTCTGCGACGGGAAGGCGTAGACATCGCGCGCCGGACCGTGGCCAAATACCGCGAAGCGCTGCACATCCCCAGCTCGGTGCAGCGCAAACGCGAGAAAGCCGCGCCGGTCGAGTTGCGTTAGGACCGGACGGTGGACGCGCCCATAACGGACCCAATTCGACAAGTCGTGGGGAGAGCGATGCAGATCACGGTTTCAGGCAAGCAAGTAGAACTGTCGGACGCGTTGCGAACGCGCGTGGCCGAACAGCTGGACTTGATTGCCGGCAAGTATTTCGATCACGCCCAGGAGGCGAACGTCACCTTTAGCCGGGCACGCAGCTTCTTTACCTGCGACATCAACGTCCACGCGGGTCGCGGGCTGACTTTGCGCGGCGAGGGGGAGGCGGCGGACGCGCATAGTGCGTTCGACGATGCCGCAGAGCACATTGCCAAGCGGCTCCGGCGCTATCGCCGCCGGGTCAACGAACATGCGCGGGACATGGCCAACCGGGCGCGCCCTGAAGCGGCGCGGCAATATGTGCTGCGCCAGGAGGAAGAGCCCGCGACGCATGCCGCGGCGCGCGAAGGGACGCCGACTTATGCCACGGTCATCGCCGAGAGCCCGGCGGAGATCAACGTACTTTCAGTTGGCGAAGCGGTGATGCGCATGGATCTGGCGGACCAGCAAGTGCTGATGTTCCGCAACAGCGCCACGGCGGAACTGAACGTCATCTATCGCCGGCCCGACGGGAACATCGGCTGGATCGACCCGAGCGCTTCGAAGTTGTAGACTCCGTGGCGGCCTACTACCACCCAGTCTTCTCCGCACCCTGCGAGCGCTGACGCAGATTTTCGTCGGGCAGCGGTAAGGTCTGGTCAGCGGTCTGCTGCATCGCGCGCATGAACGCGGCGCTGCCCTCCATGAGCGCGTTCATATACTCGCGCATGAAACGCTGTTGAAGCTCGAGGAAGGCGGCGGGATCGCGCAGCCGGAACAATTCCTGGGTCACACGCAGGTTGGTCTGCACGACACCCTCGATCAGCCCGGTTAAGCCATCATGGAGATCCTGCAGGCCGCGGCCGGCGACGATCGGCAGCGCCATCAGCGTGCGAACGTCCTCAGCATCAGCACGACCGCCCTCGGTCGCGGCGCTGCCGTCCTGCTCAACGGCTGAGTGGTCTCGGCCTGCCGTGCTGGCGTCTGTTCTGGTCTCGGGCATCGCGCTTCCTTCGCACCACATGACTAACGCGCAGAGGAGGAGTACTCACTCGTGAGACACTACGTCAACAAACAACGCGTGACCGAAATTGTAGACTGAACTTACCTATCCACGTGACTTTTGACAGACGCAAAGAGAAAGTACTCGATTCTGCCCTTCAGCTCAAAATACTCATGTTGGCTTGTCGGGTCAGTGCACGAGGGCAGGCTGCATCTCGTGCTGCACGATCGCGGCAATGGCCAACTCGCAATCTGCCGCCAACGCCATAGGCGACCCGTCGGCCGCGTGGATCGCATACGCCGTCTGTCCGTTCATCCAGACCGGCTTGACGTACGCCACGTCGGCCATGCCCAGCTGCATTAGCTGAGCCTGGGAAAGCTTCCGGATGTCAAGCGCCTCGGCCACCATGGGATCCGAAGCCTCGGAACCCGAGTTGTTCATGTTCATATAACGTCTCCTACTAGGTGCGACGTCCATGACAGCAACGTATCACCTAAGTGAAAAGTTGAGTGTGGCGTTAGTCACTAGTCTGGGGGCTAATCGCGGTCGCGAACGCCGTCTACGACAGGACCATTGGTCAGACCCGGCTTGGTGATCTGGATCGTTTTGACCCGGACCTCCGGCTGCGGCCGGGCAAGATCGATGTGCAGCAGGCCGTTATCGAGCCAAGCGCCCTTCACCTCGATCCCTTCGGCGAGCACGAAAGCCCGCTGGAACTGCCGCGCAGCGATGCCACGGTGCAAGTAGACACGATCCTGCGCCTCGTCCGCCTGACGCCCGCGAATCACCAGCTGATTGTCCTCCTGCGTGATTTGCAGGTCGGTCATTGTGAACCCGGCCACCGCCAGCGTGATACGAAGGCCGTTGGGCCCGGTCTGCTCGATGTTATAGGGCGGATACCCGTCCGAAGACGTCTTGGCGGCACGCTCCAGCACCTGCTCCAAATGGTCGAAACCCAGGAACATCGGCGAAGCAAATACTCTAGTCGTCATGGCCCCCTCCTCAGAGCGAAGCGCCCGGACCCGCATTGGCATCCCGGCAACAGCCCATGTTGGCAGGGGAGGTCGCGGATGCAACCCCGCGCATTGAACGCCGTCTCCGGTCAAGCTACATCGCCGGTAATGGACGCGAATACTGCCCCGTTGTTGCCGATTCTGCGGCCGCCCGCGCCGATATTGCGGGCCAAGACACGCCTGGTCGGCACGGCCGACAGCGATACCGTGCGGGCGCTGGTGCCGCAGATGCTGGCCACCATGTATGCGGCCCCCGGCATCGGACTGGCAGCACCACAAGTCGGCCACGGGCTGCGGTTGGCCGTCGTTGACCTGCAGCCGGACGAGAAGCCGGCCCCGATCCATCTGATCAACCCGGAAGTCGTGTCGGTCAGCGATGAATGGGCCACGCGCGAGGAGGGCTGTCTCTCGCTTCCCGGCCAATACGCCGATGTGTCGCGCCCCGCGCGCGTGAAAATCCGCTACCGCGACCTGGAAGGCGCCGCCCAGCAAATCGAGGCGGATGGCCTGCTCGCCGCCTGTTTGCAGCATGAGGTCGACCATTTGGACGGCATCCTGTTCGTCGATCACCTGTCTGCCTTGAAGCGCAACATGATCATGCGGCGTTTGGCCAAGGAGCTGCGACAGCAGTCGCACGCGTGAGATTGGCTTTCATGGGCAGCCCGGCCTTCGCCCTGCCCAGCTTGCACGCGCTGCACGCTGTGCACGAAATCGCCGCCGTCTATTGTCAGCCGCCGCGGCCCGCCGGCCGGGGCCATGCCTTGACCCCAAGCCCCGTACACGCGGCGGCGGCCAAGCTGGGCCTCGAAGTGCGCACGCCGGTACAACTGCGGAATGACCTGGCCGCGCAGGCCGAATTTGCCGCGCTCGGCTTGGAGGCGGCCGTGGTCGCCGCCTACGGGCTGATCTTGCCGCAAGCGATGCTCGACGCGCCTGGGCGGGGCTGCCTCAACGTTCATGCCAGCCTGCTGCCGCGCTGGCGCGGCGCCGGACCGATCCAGGCTGCCGTGCTCGCCGGCGATGCGGAGAGCGGCGTGACGATCATGCAGGTGCAAGCCGGGTTGGATACCGGCCCGATGCTGATAAGTGAGTCCGTGCCGATCGGTCCCGATACGACGGCCGCCAGCCTCTACGACATGCTCGCGGCGCTCGGCGCCCGGCTCGTCCTGCGCGCGCTGGCCGAGAATCCCCCGCCGGTCCCGCAGCCGGAGATCGGCGTCACCTATGCGGCGAAGCTCACTCGCGCGGACGGCCGGCTGGACTGGACCCGGCCTGTGACCGAGCTTGACCGCCAAGTGCGCGGGCTGCTGCCCTGGCCCGGCGCCTGGACGGCCCTGCGCGGCGAGACGCTCAAGGTGCTGGCCGCCCGCCCGGAACCAGGCGATGGGCCACCCGGCGTCACGCTTGACGAGACCTTGCTGATCGGCTGTGGCCAAGGCGCACTGCGGCTGGTCCGGGTGCAGCTACCCGGCCGCAGCCCGATGGACGCCGCCGCCATGTTGCGCGGGACGAAAATCCCGGCCGGCACGGCCCTGGGGTGACGCGCTGGGCGCTCCGCCTCGAATATGACGGCGCCGGCTTCGTCGGCTGGCAGCGCCAGGAGAACGGCGCCTCCTTGCAAGCCGTGCTGGAGCACGCGGCCTCACGCTTAGCCGGCGGCGCGCCGGTGCCGAGCGTGGTGGCCGGGCGGACCGACGCCGGCGTCCACGCCGCTGGACAGGTCGCCATGATCGAGTTGCCGGATCGCTACACCCCGGCCCAAGTGCGCGACGCGCTCAACTTCCATATGCAGCCAAATGCGATCGTGGTGCTGCGCGCCGCCGAAGCGCCACCTGAATGGAATCCGCGGTTCTCCGCGATCGGCCGGGCCTACCGCTATCTGATCCTCAACCGCCGCGCCCGCCCGGCGCTGGAGCGCCGGGTCTGGCATGTGCCGGTCGCGCTGGATGTCCCCGCCATGGCAGCGGCGGCGCGACGCCTTCTGGGGCGGCATGACTTCACCTCGTTCCGCGCGGCAGCCTGCCAAGCCAAATCACCCGTGCGGACGCTTGATCAGCTCGAGGTCCGGCGCGAGGGCGATCTCGTGCTGATCCAGGCCGAGGCGCGCAGCTTCCTCCATCATCAGGTGCGCAATATGGTCGGCACGCTCAAGCTGGTTGGCGATGGGAGCTGGACACCCAGCCGGGTCGCCGCCGCGCTCGAGGCGCGTCACCGCAGTGCCGCCGGGCCCACGGCGCCCCCCGATGGGCTGACGCTGCTGAAAGTTAGCTACCCAGACGATCCCTTCACGCCAGCAGATGCGGGCCCAGCGCCAGCACCAGCGTCCCCCCGTTGACCAGCACTACCAGCAACGCCGCCCGCCACCGCGACAGTGCGAGCCCATGCCGAGCCAGAAACCAGTGCAGCCAGAGGGAGTAGGCGGCCACCGCGAGGAAAAAGGTCTGCACGGCGGCCTCCGGCTCCATGCCGCCGCGCATCGCGGTGCCGAGCACAATCATCAGAACCATCGCCACCACCGGGATCGCCCAGTAGCACCAATTATAAGCGGTCGCGTAATGCAGCCACTCCGGCCCGCGTCCCCAACGGACGGCAACCAGATGCGAAAGCACCGGCGGCGCCAGTTGTGCGACCAGCGTCACCGCCAGCAGGTCGATCGCCGGCAGCGGGCCGTCCCGCACCAGCAGGATCAGCGAGCCGGCGATCGGGAATGCAAGCAAAGGCGCCAAGCTCGACAAGAAGGACTGCGTGGTCCCGCCAAACCGCGCCATTCCCGCGACCCGGCCGCGAGCCACGAGCCAAATTCCCAGCAGCGGGTTCAAGCGCTCCATCACCCGAGTTCCGTTAGCACGGCGCGGTAAATCGCCGCGAGCCGCCGCAACTCGTCCACCGGCACGGCCTCGTCCACCTTGTGCATCGTGGCGCCAACCAGACCGAACTCCGCCACCGGGCAATACCGGGCGATGAAGCGCGCATCGGACGTGCCGCCGCCCGTATCCAGCCGGGGCTCGCGCCCGGAGGCGGCGGCAATGGCCCGGCGCAGCCGGTCGACCGCCGGGCCTGGTTCCGTCAGGAACGATTCGCCACTAACCGACACATCGAGCTCGAAATGCGGACAGTACAGTCCGAGGGTCGCGCGCAGCCAGGCTTCGAGATCGGCGCCGCGATGCAGGTCATTGAAGCGGATGTTGAGCTTCGCGCTTGCCGTCGCCGGGATCACGTTCGTAGCCGTGTTACCGACGTCGACACTGGTGACCTGCAGCGTGCTCGGCTGGAACCAAGTGCTGCCAGCATCGAGCGGCGCCCCCACTAGCGCCGCCAGTGCCTGAACGAGTCGGTGCACCGGGTTGTCGGCCTTTTCGGGATAGGCGCTATGACCCTGCACACCATCGATCGTGATCGACGCGTTCAGGCTGCCACGCCGGCCGATCTTGATGACCTCACCGAGTTGCTCCGGGTTGGTGGGCTCGCCGACGAGACAGAAATCCGGGACATGCCCGTTGGCCGCCATCCACTCGAGGACCCGTACGGTGCCGTCAGTGGCCGGCCCCTCTTCGTCCCCGGTGATCAGCAAGCTGATCGAGCCCGCAAGCGACCCGGCGGCGAGGTGGTCGGCAACCGCCGCGACGAAGGCGGCGATTGCCCCCTTCATGTCGCAGGCGCCGCGCCCGACCAGCTTGCCATCCCGCACCTCGCCCCCGAACGGGTCAGCGCTCCAGTTGCCCTGCCCGGGCGGGACCACGTCAGTATGCCCGGCAAAGCACAGATGCGGTCCGGCCGAGCCTGTCCGCGCGAACAGGTTCGGCGTGGTGCCAAACGTCAAGTGATGCACGCTGAACCCGAGACGTTCCAGCGCCGCCGCCAGCACCGACTGCGCCCCGCCATCCTCCGGCGTGACCGAGCGGCAGCGAATCAGCGCCTGCGCGAGCGGCAGCGGATCCATGTTAATCCCGTAGCAACTCGTTGATCGAGGTTTTCGACCTTGTCTGCTCGTCCACGCGTTTGACGATAACGGCGCAGGCCAGCGCAGGCCCCGGCGACCCGTCCGGCATCGGCCGTCCCGGCATCGTCCCCGGCACCACCACCGAATAGGGCGGCACGCGGCCTATAACCACCTCACCGGTGGTGCGGTCCACGATCTTGGTCGAACCGCTGATGAACACGCCCATCGAGAGGACCGATCCGCGCCCGACGATAACCCCCTCGACGACCTCCGAGCGCGCGCCGATGAAGCAATCGTCCTCGATGATCGTGGGATTGGCCTGCAGCGGCTCCAAGACCCCGCCCAAGCCGACGCCGCCGCTCAGATGGCAGTTGCGACCGACCTGCGCACAGCTGCCAACCGTGGCCCAGGTATCGACCATCGTCCCCGCGTCCACATAGGCGCCGACGTTGACGAAGCTCGGCATGAGCACCACGCCCGGAGCAATGTAGGCGCTGCGCCGCACGACGCTGCCCGGCACCGCGCGGAACCCGGCTGCGGCGAATTGATTGTCGCCCCAGTCTTCAGTTTTCAGCTTCACCTTGTCAAAGACCGGCGCCCCAGTGCCCGGCATCGGCACCGAATCATTGAGGCGGAATGAGAGTAGCACCGACTTCTTTAACCAATCATGAACGACCCACTCGTCGCCGGTCTTTTCCGCCACGCGCAGCTCGCCACGGTCCAGCGCGTCGAGCACCGCTTCGACGCATTCCCGGTCTTCGCCCCGCGTAGACGGCGTAAGTGACTGGCGCTCCTCCCAAAGCTGCTCGATTTTGGGGCGGAGCGGGTGATCGTTCATCGAAAGGTCCAAATTGCGCAGAAGCGCGACCATGCGCAGGCCGATCCGGACTGTCAACGCGACACGATCGAGCCGCTAACCGGTCATTCATATCTGAGTGGCATGATCTGGCCATTACCGGAGCCGGAAAACCCATGAGCCAAACCGCGGATCCATTGCAGAGCAGCCCCGACCAGTTCAGGCGCGCCTTGCTGGAGAGCCGTCAGCGCTGGCAGGGATTCGGCGCCATCGCTGCAGACATTCTATTCGAGATCGACGGAGACGGCCGGCTGTGTTTCCTCGCCCCGGACACGGTGCTGGGCTGGCCTTCGGCCGATCTGATCGGCCGCCCGGTCTGCGGGCTGCTCGTAGGGCACGAGGATGGGGTGGCTGACCGGTTTCCGACCGGGATGCGGCATCGCCGGACCTGGGCGCGCCGCGCGGACGGGAAAGAGGTTTGTCTGGCGATCTCATCGGCGCCGTTGTTCGGCGGGACTGGCGAGTGCGTGGGCGCCCGTGGGGTCGCAGTGGACGTCACGGCGGGCGAATGCCGCGAACTGAAGGCTGCGGCCACGCTCCGCCGGGCCGAAGTGCTCGACCATATCATGGACCGCATGCGGCAGGAGGTGCTCGCGCCGCGCATGATGACCGCTCTGCTGGACGCGCTGGCGCGCGCCCTGGGCAGCGATGGCGCGGCCGTGCTGGACGTAGTGCTGACGCCGGAGCTTTCCGCGATCCTGCATCAGTCCGGGGACGGCCTGGATCCGTTGCTGCTCAAGCTTCTCGCGGCCCTGCGCGCCGGCTCAGGCCTGGCGCAAGCCTGCCGAATTGACGGAGCCCAGGTGCTGACCTGCCCCGCTTCGACGCGCTTCGGCAATCAGGCCGCACTTGCGGTGTGGCGTCCGCCCGGACGGGATTGGGACGGTGACGACCGCGCCCTCATCACCTCGGTTGCCGGCCTGGTGCGGATCGTACTCGAGCATGAAGCGATTCAGCGAGAATTGGCGCGCCAAGCCCGCACGGACGTGCTGACTGGCCTGCTCAACCGCCGCGCCTTCATCGAGGAAGCACGGCGGCGTATCGACCGGCTGGAGCGGGACGGCTTGCCGGGAACGCTGATGTTCATCGATCTAGACTGCCTCAAGCCGCTCAACGACCGGCTCGGGCACGAGGTTGGGGATGCCGCTCTGGTACGGACCGGCGTCATTCTCCGCCGGATTTTCCGTCCTGCCGATCTCGTCGCGCGCATCGGCGGGGACGAGTTTGCCGTTTGGCTCGACGGATTCGACGACCTCACCGCGGCGGAGCGCGCCGAGAGTCTCCGCATCGACTTCCCCGCCGAGATGGCCGACTTGGCCGAGGGCGAGGATTTCAAGCTCAGCATGTCGATCGGCATCGCCTGCCGTCAGCCGGGCAGCGGCGAGGAGCTCGATGAGGTCATCCAACGGGCCGACCAAGCCATGTACGACGTCAAGCGCAACGGCCGCGGCCACTGGCGCGTCTCACACGTGGAACGCGTCCTGTGATTGCTTTGGATCTGGGCACGCGGAAGGGGTGGCGATGAGTGGTGCCGCGGATCTTCGGGTGAGCTTACCCGGCGCGTCAGCCATCGATTACCGGGCCGAAGCTGCGTCAACCGTTTCCTTGCTTGAAGGTCGGATAGCCCACCTGCTGCCCAAATTGACGCGCGCGGAGTGCGCGTTCGCAGTCACCCATGTGCGCACCGGGCTTCGGGCAATGGCACGCGAACGGGCAAAGCTGGTTCGAAGCGCTATGGAAGAGGGCGTCAGGTCGATCGCCACGCCGACACAGGCTGAGCCAATCGACGCCCGCGAGGCGGTCGAGCTTCTTCTGCCAGCCCTGACCGACGCAGACTTGGTTCATTTGCTAGCCACCCCGCACTCCCCGCACTCGATGGCGTCACACGCCGATCGCCTCGCGATCCAGTCGCTACTCTCGAGCGGCTCCGCCTCGGTTCAGGAAGCAATACTGGACGCTCTGGTCGGCAAGAAGCTCGATCCCGACAATCGAGCGACCGCGTTGAGCAGCCAAGCCGAGCAGTCGCTTTGGGAGCTCGCCGCCACATATGCGCTCGAAACCCTTCCCCAAAGCGAGGATTGGCCGACACCGCTGCGGACGCAGATCATGGCGCAGTTCGACCGTCACCGGCTGGATCTCGAACCAGACGAGACTGTCCTCGCCAATATTCGTGGACTAAAGGCGAGTAACTTGCTGACCGAGCCGGTTCTACTCAAGGCAGCGCAAGGTGGCGAGCATCGCCGGGTCGCCGCGATCCTCGCGGTCGCGGGCGGCGTCCCGCTCCATGCAGTCGACCACGCATCGGGGCTGCGCAACGCCAAAGCCCTGACGGCTCTGGCGTGGAAGTCCGGCTTCACGATGCGCTCGGCCGTGGCCGCGCAAGCCGTGCTCGGCCAGCTCAACCCCGCCAACCGTTTGAGCCCCAATGACGGCGGCGGCTTCCCGCTCGCCAAGGCCGAGATGGAGTGGCAGATCGAATCAATGCGCGCACTGCGCGACGAAGGTCCAACGGATCACGCGACTGGCACCGGGACTAGGACACGGCGCCTCCCCACGACTGCCGATTAGCAGAAAATCAGGTCTCAAATGGCACTAAGCCACCTGCTAAGCGATGGGCGCTTTCGTCTGCCGGACCACTGCGTCTGCGTCGCCGCGGAGGACCTCGTGCCGGGTCTCCCCGTCCTCGCGGCGGAACGTGATGTCGAAGACTTTGTCCCCAACTCGGAGGTTGCGCAGGGTAACGTCTGGCAGCCAGGCGGGGAGCAACGGGTCGATGCGCAACACACCATGCGGTGCATCGAACTCTAAACCAAGAATCGCTTGGATCAGCGCAAATGCCGAGCCGGCCGCCCAGGCCTGCGGGACGTTCGCGCCCAAATACTGAACTGGAAAACTCGTGTCATCCCGCTCGACCCCGGAATAGAGCTCCGGCAACTGGCGCTGCATGAAGAAAGTCGCCGCGCCATTGACATCATGGGCGATTTCGTTCGTTTCCTCGGAAAACCCATACCGCTTGAACCCCAGCGCGATCAGGCTGTTGTCATGTGGCCAGACGGCGCCATTCTGATACGAATATGGATTGAATGATGGATTGTTCTTGCTGAGCGTGCGTATTCCCCAGCCGCTCCACATATCCGGCTGTTTGAACCGCGCTACCACGCGGTGCGCCCGCTCCGGCGGGACGATGCCGGACCACAGCAGATGGCCAGGATTCGACGCCACCGTCCAAACCTGCTTCTTCTCGCCGTCCAGGCAAAAAGCGTAGAAGCCTTCGTCTTCGTTCCAAAAGGCGTCGTTGAATCGGGTGTAGAGCGCGTCGGCCTTGGCCGTCATCAGCGCCGCCTGCGAGGTCCTGCCGAGCGCAGTATAAATCTCCGCCATCCCGCGCCAAGCCGCATACACATAGCCCTGCAGCTCGCAAAGCGCCTTCGGCCCGCGCACTTTCGTCCCGTCTGTGTAAACAACCGCTTCGCCGGAATCCTTCCAGCCGACATTCTCATACCCGACGCCGGACCGAGTCCCATATTCCTGGAACCCGTCCCTGTCGCGATCGCCGTAATTGTCGATCCACGAAAGGCAGCCCTCGGCCGTGTCCATATGCTCGCGGACGAGATCCTTGTCCCCGGTCGCGCGCCAGACTGCGTGCAGGGTCACAAGGTAAAGCGGCGTCGCATCCGCCGTGCCGTAATAGGGCGTATGCGGGATCAGCTTAAGCGCCGCCAGCTCGCCGAGCCGCAATTCATGCAAGATCTTGCCCGGCTCGGCGTCGCGGTAATCATCGCGCTCCTTGGCCTGCCAGGCGCCCAACACCGCCAGCGTCACCCGCGCGAATTCCGGGCTTAACATGATTGTCTGCAAGCTGGCGATCAGCGTATCCCGCCCGAACAGGGCGACGAACCACGGCAAGCCCGCCGCCGGCAAATACTCGACCGAATTATCGCGCTCGATCGGCAACCGGAGCGCGGCCATGTCCTCCACCGCCTGCTCGTACAGTCGCGAAACCGCCGTCACGCTGGTTTCGAGCTTCGTTAGCTTGCTCCGCCACGCGGCCAGCTCCCGCCCTTGCGGACTATCGCTATCCAGCCTGCACTCGGCCGGGGCAGCGTATTCGCGATGGCCGTCCAGGAGATCATACAGCAGCGAGCCCCGCCAGCTCTCCCCGGGTGCAAGCCGCAAGGTGAAGCTGATCCGCCCATTTGCGAAGGCCGCAGGGTGCGGCGCAACGCAGCGGATACGAATGCCGCGAAAGAACGTCCCATTCCGGTAGGACGTGGTCAGCACGCCGCTGCCCTCGTCCGACCACATGTTGCTGATCCGCCCGCGGCGGACGATCCGGCCCGACTTGACCTCGAAAATATCGGCGAAGTCGCTGCGGATCGAGATCTCCAGATTGAAGTGCACCGCGGCCTGGCCGAAATTCGTGACTTCGTAGGCCTCGTGCATACCGCCGCTGATCGCCCGGCTGAGCACCAGGCTGAGGGTGCGGGCCGGGACATCGCCGCCCTCGCTCGGAAAGGCCTTGTTGGTCAGGAAAATCCGCTCGGCATAATAGGCCGGCGCACCGCTGTTCAGCAGTTCCCAGGTCTCGCCGTTCGCGTAGATGTCGTAAGCGCTGATCAGGCGCGTGTCGTAAAAATAAAGGCCCTTGTCGGTGGGCCAGCTCATCTGCCCGTCCGGATCGGTGAGCAGGACGGTGTGCCCCTCGTGGATCGCAAGCTGCGGCGGACCGACCTTGATCTCGAGCGGCATTGCGACGTCTAGGCCGGCTGGAAGTCGAGCGCGACCCCGTTCATGCAATAGCGCTGCCCGGTGGGCGGCGGCCCGTCGGGGAAGACATGCCCGAGATGGCTGCCGCAATTGCTGCAATGCACCTCGATGCGCAGCATGCCGTAGCCGCGGTCCTCCGAAGTGGCGACGACTTCGGGCCGAACCGGTTGAGAGAAGCTGGGCCAGCCCGTCCCGCTCTCAAACTTCGCCGAAGTGTCAAACAGCGCCTGGCCGCAACCGACGCAGTGATACGCGCCCTGCCGCTTCTCCGCGTTCAGCGGGCTGGTGCAGGCGCGCTCGGTGCCGTGGGTGCGCATCACCTTGTATTGCTCTGGCGTCAATCGCTCCCGCCACTCGGCATCACTCAGGTTGAACGCAAAGCTTTCGGTTGGGCCGGACTTTACGGCGAACATGGACACGACACGTTTCTCCGCTTGTTGACGGTTAATATAGGATAAGTTCTTGTCACAGAAAGCCCGTCGCCAGCCATCAAACGGCCGCGACCGATAGCAGTCTTGTCAGCAACGCGCCACGCTAAGGCCAGATCCATCGCGTTGTCATGCGTCGAAACGACCCGGCGGCCCGCGTCACGACACCGCGCCGACGCACTCCTCCAGCACGTGCCAGGCCTCCTCGCCGTATTTGCCCCGCCACTCCTGGTAAAAACCGGCCTCCTTCAGCCTCTGCCGGAACAGGCTGGTATCCACGCCATTGAAGATCAGCCCCTTGCTCTGGAGCCTCGACTGGACATCCTTGCTGGCGGCGGCAATGTCGGCCCGCTCGTCCACCGCCGAGGCGTTCATCTCGCGCGCGACGATCTCCTGCAAGTCCGGCGGCAGCCGGTCCCAGGCGCGGCGGTTGGCGAGAATCCAGAACCCGTCCCACATATGGTTGGTCAGGCTACAGTATTTCTGCACTTCGTAGAGCTTGGCGGAATCGATCAGAAACAACGGGTTCTCCTGCCCGTCCACCAGATGGGTCTGCAGCGCGGAGTAGACCTCGCTGAAGTTGATGCTGGTCGGCGAAGCCCCCAGCGCGGTGAACATGCTGGTCCAAAGCGGGCTGACCGGCACGCGCAGCTTCATGCCCTTGAAGTCGTCCGGTATGGTGACCGGCTTGTTGCTGGTCGTGGTCTGGCGGAAGCCGTTGTCCCAGATCTTCTCCAGCGGATGCAGGCCGCGTTTCTCGATCTCGCCGCGCACATAGGCGCCCAGCTTGCCGTCCATGGCGTTCCAGACCTGGTCGTAATCCTTGAAGGCAAAGCCGACGCCATTGATGCTGGCGGGCGGCACCAGGGTGGACAGGATGAGGCCGGAGAGGCTGAAGAGCTCGATCGCCCCGGAGCGGAGCTGGCTGAGCATATCGGTGTCGGAGCCGAGCTGGCTGTTCGGAAACAGCCGGATCTGGAGCCGGCCGCCGGACGCTTTCAGGATCCGGTCCGCCGCCTGCTGGCCGCGCACGTTCTCCGGATGGGTCGCGGGCGTGTTGTTGGCGAATTTGTAGGTGAACTCGGCGGCATCGGCCGGCCGGGTGCGAATGCTGAACAGGGGCAATGCCGCGGCACTGAGCGCCAGGCTGCGGCGGGTGATCTGGGGCATGGACGGTCCTCCGGAGGCGTTCTTTGACTTGCGGTTAGCCGGTTTGGCTAGCGAACGGAAGGGGCATGGCCGCGGACCGTGCGCTCCTAAACGATCAGTCGCAGCAGCGTCTCCAGCCGGTCCGCTTCCGCGGCCGGCTTGTCCGGGCGGAGCCGGTGCACGCGCGGGAAGCGCAACGCGACGCCGGATTTGTGCCGCTGGCTGCGCTGCGCCGCGTCGAAGGCGACCTCCAGCACGTAGCTCCGCTCGACTTCGCGCACCGGGCCAAAGCGGTTGATCGTGTGATTGCGGATCCAGCGATCCAGTTGCACCAGTTCGGCATCGGTGAAGCCCGAATAGGCCTTGCCGACCGGCACCAGCTCGCCGTCCTCGCGCCAGAGGCCAAAAGTATAGTCCGAGTAAAACGAGCTGCGCTTTCCGTGGCCGCGCTGCGCATACATCATGACCGCGTCGATCGTCAGCGGGTCGCGTTTCCACTTCCACCACAAGCCCTTCGGCCGGCCGGGCAAGTATGGGCTGTCGCGGCGCTTGAGCATCAGCCCTTCGATGCTCGCCGCCCGCACGCCTTCACGAATCGCCTGCAGTTCCTCAAGCGTCTCGAACGGAATCTGTTCGGAGAGCGACATGCGCGGCGGCTGATGCTCCGCGAACCAGGATTCCAAGCGAGCCCGGCGCGCATCGAACGGCAGCGGACGGACATCCTCCTTGCCGTCGAACAGCAAATCGTAAAGCCGCACCGATAACGGGAAATCCTTCAGCATCTTCGCCCCGGGCGCCTTGCGGTTCAGCCGCTGCTGCAGGTCGGCAAACGGCGCGACCTCGCCGTCCCGCACCACCAACAGCTCGCCATCCAGCACGCCCTGGAAGTGCATGGACCCCAATATCTCTGGGAACGCCGCCGAGACGTCGTCGGCGCCGCGCGAGTAGATGCGCCGGCCCATCGGCGTGCTGACGAGTTGCACCCGGATGCCGTCCCATTTCCACTCGGCGCGATACTTGGAGGGCTCGAGTGCGGCCAGGTCCGCCGCCTCCAGCGGTTGCGCCAGCATGGGCGGCCGGAACACGGGGGCGCCCGCCGGGTCGGGCCGCTCGCCCTTGCCTTCGAGCCAGGCAAACAGGGCCGCGTACGGCGGCACCAGCCCGTGCCACAATTCCTCGATCTCGTCCGCCTCGATCCGGCCACCGGCGAGCTCGGCCAATGCGATCTTCGCCAGCCGCGCCGAAGCGCCCACCCGCAGCCCGCCAGTGATCAGCTTCAGCAGCGCAAACCGCACCGAAACGCTCGAAGCGTCCAGCCAGCTCGCCACCACCGCAGGCAATTCCGGCTTCGGCGTGGTGATCAGGGTCTGCACGACCTCGGTCATCGTCGGCGTCCCGGCATTGGTCGGACGCGCCGGCCAGATCAGCGCCACGGTCTCCGCCAGGTCACCGACATAGTCGTGCGACCAGCCGAACAGCACCGGGTCGGTCCGCTCCTCGGCCAGCGCCCGGATCAGGCCGGGCTTGGCCGCCTCGAACGCCAGCTCCCCGGTCAGCGCGGCCAGGCCGAAACCGCGGTCCGGGTCCGGCTGCGTGGCAAAATACCGGCGCAGCAGCGCAATCTTCGCCAGTCGACCCGGCGAGAACACCAGCCGCTCCAGTAGATCGGCGAACGCGATCACGCCTCTTCTTCGTCCTCTTCGTAGCCGACAAGCCGTAGCGCCCGCCCGGCGATGCCGCGCTTGGCCGCCTCGTGGATCAGCGCCTCCTCGCGCCCGTGCGTCACCCAAACCTCGGGCGCGCCGACCTCGTCGAGCGTCTCGTTCAGCTCGTCCCAATCGGCGTGGTCGGAAATAACCAGCGGCAGCTCGACGCCACGGCTCTTCGCGCGCTGACGCACCCGCATCCAGCCGGAGGCGAGACAAGTGACCGGGTCCGCCAGCCGCCGCGCCCAGCGATCGGCGATGGCCGATGGCGGCGCGATCACGATGGCGCCCTGCAGCTTGTCTTTCCCCGCGACCGTCGCCGGCGGCAAATCTCCTAGTGCGACACCGAGCCGCTCATAAGCCTCGCACAACGCCGCCATCGCGCCATGCAAGTAGATCGGCCGATCCCAGCCGGCCCGGCGCAATAGGGCAATCACCCGCTGCGCCTTCCCAAGAGCGTAGGCGCCGATCACGTGCGTCCGCTCCGGAAACAGCGCGACGCTGTCGAGTAGCTTGCCGATCTCGTCCGCCGCCGGCGGATGCCGGAACACTGGCAGCGCAAAGGTCGCCTCGGTGATAAACACGTCGCACGGAATCGGCACGAAGGGGCGGCAGGTCGGGTCTGGCTGGCGTTTGTAGTCACCGCTGATGACCGCCCGGCTGCCCCGCCATTCGATCGCCACTTGCGCGCTGCCCAGCACATGCCCGGCCGGCTCAAGCCAGACGCGGACGCCGCCGATCTCGATCGGCTCGCCATACTCCAGCGCCTGCTGGCTCTCGCCCGACCGGCCAACGCCCATGCGGACGTCCATGAGCGCCAGCGTCTCCGGGCTGGCCAGCACCGCCCCATGACCCGGCCGCGCGTGGTCCGAATGGGCGTGGGTGATGATCGCGTGCGAAACGGCGCGGACCGGGTCGACGTAGAACCCGCCGGGCTCGCAAAACAAGCCTTCCGCCTGGACCTTCAGCCAGGTCTGAGGATGCGGCATAGCTACTCTCTCCCTCCGGGAGAGGGCCGGGGCGAGGGCCTGTCCACCTGAACCACCCTCACCCAACCCTCTCCCGCAGGGAGAGGGCTCTTGATTGTCGAAGCGGACCCGTCAGCCCGGCTGGCGGTTGCTGTCGTTGGTGTTGGTCAGCGGGATCGGCACCCAGCGCATGCCGTCTGCACTCTGGATCAGCATCAGCACGGTCTTGCGATCCTGCTTGCGATACCGGTCCAGCCGCTCGGTGACGTCGGCCGGGGTCGACACCGGCTCCTGCTGCACCTCGACGATCACGTCGCCCGGCTTGAGGCCACGCCCAGCCGCCGTGCCGTCCGGGTCCACGTCGGTGACGACCACGCCCTTCTGGTCATCGGCCAGCTTGTACTTGTCGCGTAGTTCCGGCGTGAGCGGCGACAGCCGCGCGCCCAGACCGGAAATCATCGCCGGACGGGTCGGCGCGGGACGATTGCCCTGATCCGGCGTGGCGCTCGCCTGCTGCACGTCATCCGGCATTTCGCCGACCGACGCAGTCACCGTCACGTTCTTGCCGTCGCGCCATAGCTCGACCGGCACGCCCTTGCCGATATCGGTCTCGGCGACGATGCGCGGCAGGGTCCGCATCTCCTTGACGTCCTGCCCGTTGAACTTGAGGATCACGTCGCCGTTGCGGATGCCGGCCTTGTCGGCCGGGCCGCCATCGTTGACGCCGGCCACCATGGCGCCTGCCGGCGTCTTGAGCCCGAGGCTTTCGGCGATATCCGGCGTCACTTGCTGGATGCGCACGCCCAACCAGCCACGGCGGGCATGACCATATTGCCGGAGCTGCATCACCACGGGCCTGGCGAGATTGGAGGGCACCGAGAAGCCGATGCCGACCGAGCCGCCCGACGGCGAATAGATCGCCGTGTTGATGCCGATCACCTTGCCGTCCATGTTGAACAGCGGACCGCCCGAGTTGCCGCGGTTGATCGCCGCGTCGGTCTGGATGAAGTCGTCATACGGGCCCTGCCGGATGTCGCGCCCGCGGGCGCTGACGATGCCCGCAGTGACCGAGCCGCCGAGGCCGAACGGGTTGCCGATCGCCAGCACCCAGTCGCCTACCCGGGCGCTGTCGCTGTCGCCGAACTCGACCGCCTTGAGCGGATGGTCGGTGTCGACCTTCAGCAGCGCCAAGTCGACGCGCTCGTCCTTGCCGACCAGCTTGGCCTTCAGCGTCGTGTTGTCGGTCAGCGTCACGCTGATCTCGTCGGCGCCGTCGATCACGTGGTTGTTGGTGACGATGTAGCCGGCCGGGTCGATGATGAACCCTGAGCCGAGGCTGACCGCGCGGCCGGCGCCGGGCGTAGGGCCGTTGCCGTGATCCGGACTCTGCGGCTCGGCGCGGCGCTGACCCGGCGGACGATTGCGGTCGAGGAAGTCGTGGAAGAATTGCTCGAACGGCGAGCCGGGCGGAAAGCCGGGGACGTCCGGGCCGCGATCGGCGCTCGCCTGCAGCTTCTGCGAGGAGGAAACGTTGACAACTGAAGGCGATAGCTGGGCCGCCAGGTCGGCAAAGCTGTGCGGCGCGTCCTGCGGCGGCACTTCCGCCGCCCAGGACGGGGCCGGCAGCCAGGCCGGAAGCGCCAACGCGGCGGCGATTGCCACAGCGGATAAACGGGGAAGGCGCATCAACATTCTCCTTGGTCAGCCGGCACTCTTGCGCCGCATGTATTCACACTCTCGCGAACCGGCAAGTCAAAGCCTGCGCCGGCACCGTGGATTGCGAACTATTGATGCGGAGCCTCCCGCAGGAGCCTTAAGAACTCGCTATCGGGGGTGAGGACAAGCCTCGACCGGCCCTGATCGAACGCTTCGCGATAAGCCTGCAGGGTGCGATAGGTCTGGTAAAATTGCGGGTCGCGCTGATAGGCGTCGGCATAGGTCTTGATGGCGAGCGCTTCGCCTTCGCCGCGAAGCTTATCGGCGTCCGCCCTGGCGTTGGCCAGCAGCACGGTGCGGTCCCGTTCCGCATCGGCGCGGATCTTGGCCGCCGCCTCGGCGCCCTCGGCCCGCAACTGGCTCGCCACCCGGTCGCGCTCGGACTTCATCCGGCTCAGGATGGCTTGCGTGTTCTCCTCCGGGAAGTCGGCCCGGCGCAGCCGCACGTCCTCGATCGCCACTCCGAAACTCTTCATCTCGCCGCTGACCTGCGCCTTGACCAGGCCAGTGATCCGCGGACGCTCGACCGACAGCACGTTAAGAAGTGTTTCATTGCCCAAGACCCGGCGCAGCGACGAGGTGACCACCGAGTTGAGCCGCGCGCGGATCCCGTCTTCCGACGGGCCGACCGCCTGATAATACGCGAGCGGATTGACGATGCGGAACATCGTGAAGCTGTCCACCGACAGCCGCCGTTGGTCCGCGAGGATGACCTCCTCACGGTCGGTGCTGAAGTCGAGCAGCCGCTTGTCGAAGGGGATCACGGTCTGCACGAACGGGATTTTCGCGTGCAGGCCGGCCCGTTCGATCAGCCGGATCGGCTGCCCGAACTGGGTGATGAGGGCCTGCTCAGTCTGCGAGACCGTGAACAGGCTGGCACTGGCGATCACCACCAAGACGATGACCGCCGCGACCGCGGCGATGAGACCGGTCCTCATTGGCCGACCCCGATGCGCGCCGGCGCCGGCGGCGGCGGCGCAGCGTCGGCCGCCGTGGTCGACTGCAGCGGCAGGAACGGCACAATGCCCTTGAGCTGGTCGTCGACCACGATCGACGGCGTCTTACTCAGGATATCCTGCATTGTCTCGATGTATAGCCGCCGCAGGGTGACATCCTTGGCGACCGAATAGGCCGCGTACACGCTCAGGAAGCGCTGCGCCTGCCCGGACGCCTCGGCCACTGAGGCTGCCTTGGCGCCCTCCGCCTCCGCGGTGATCCGCGCCGCGTCGCCGCGGGCGCGTGGCACGATGTCGTTGGCGTAGCTCTGCGCCTCGTTGCGCGCGCGTTCCGCATCCGTGTTCGCGCGCTGCACGTCGCGGAAGCTTTCGATCACCGCCGGCGGCGGGTCCACTTTCTGCAGCTGCACCTGGGTGATCTCGATGCCGGTCCCGTATTGGTCGAGAATGGCCTGCGCGCCGGTGGTCACGTCCTGCTCGATCTGCGCCCGCGCCTCGGTCAGCGCCGGCTGGATCGGGGTGCGGCCGATCACCTGGCGCATCATGCTTTCCGACGCGGCGCGGGCGATGCCGTCCGGGTTGCGCGTGTTGAACAGGTACGCCGAGGCGTCCTTAATGCGCCAAAAGACCGAGAAGTTGATGTCGATGATGTTCTCGTCGCCGGTCAGCATCAGCGCCTCGGCCGGAACTTCCTGGCCGCCGTTGGCATCGCGGGCGCGGATCCCCAGGGTTTGGTCGCCCGGACTGCGGAAGCCGACCTCGATGCGGTTGACGCGCGTCACCGCCGGGGTCAGCACTTCCTCGACCGGCCAAGGAATGTGGTAGCGCAGGCCCGGATAGGTGTAGCCGTGAAAGGCGCCGAACCGCAGCACCACGCCCTGCTCATCGGGCTGGACGCGGTAAAACCCGGTGCCCAACCAGATCGCCACCGCGACGATGCCGAGCAGGGCGATCAGGCGTCCGCTCCCGCCGCCGCCACCACCAGGGACGAACCGCCGCGCCTGCGTCTGCAGCCGCGCGATAACCTCATCGAGATCTGGGATGCCCGGGCCGCCGCCCTGTCCGCGGCCGCCCCACGGGCCCCGGTCCGGACCCTTCGGTCCGCCCGGCGGCGGCTTGCCACCCGGGTTGCCCCAGGGGCCGCCACCATTGCCACCGTTATTCCAAGACATGCGGGACGCCGGGCTCCTGTTGGCAGGTTATCCGCGACGGCCCATATGGGCGGCTCACGGTCGCGTGCATATGAACTGGGTTGCGGGGGTTTACAAGCGATGGCAGCGCCGACGACAGACCAGCTCCGGGCGGCGCTGCGGGCCGTGCGGGACCCGCGCTCCGGCCAGGACATCGTGGCCGCCGGGCTGATCGACAGTCTCGAGGCGCGCGGCTCGCTCGTCCACTTGGCGCTGCGGACCGATCGCGCTGGGGCACAGGCGATGGAGTCCGTGCGGCTCGAGGCCGAGCGCCTGCTCGCCCGGCAGCCTGGCGTCACCAACGCGAGCGTCGTCCTGACCGCGCATCGGCCGGAGCCCGCGCCGGCGGCCCGGCCGTCCTTGCTGCCCGGCGTGCGGCATATCGTCGCGGTCGCGTCCGGCAAGGGCGGGGTCGGCAAGTCGACCACCGCGGTGAACCTGGCCGTGGCGCTGGCGCAGAGAGGCCACCGGGTCGGACTGCTGGACGCCGACGTCTACGGCCCGAGCCTGCCCCGCATGCTCGGCGTGTCGGGCAAGCCGCAAATTGCTGACGGGCGGATGGTGCCGATCCAGGCCTGGGGGCTGCTCGCGATGTCGATCGGGCTGCTGGTGGATCAGGACACCGCGATGATCTGGCGCGGCCCTATGGTGATCAGCGCGCTCGAGCAGATGATGGGCCAGGTCGACTGGGGCGAACTCGACGTGCTGATCGTCGACATGCCGCCGGGCACCGGGGACGCGCAGCTGACGATGGCGCAGAAAGTCAGCCTGAGCGGCGCGGTCATCGTCTCCACCCCGCAAGACATCGCCCTGATCGACGCGCGGCGCGGGGTCCGGATGTTTGAGAAGGTGATGGTCCCGGTGCTGGGGATCATCGAGAACATGAGCCAATTCGCCTGCCCGCATTGCGGCAAGACGACGCCGCTCTTCGGTCATGGCGGCGCACGGCGCGAGGCCGACGCGCTCGGCGTGCCGTTCCTCGGCGAGGTGCCGCTGCTGCTCGACATCAGAGAGACCGGCGACGCCGGGACGCCGATCGTGGCGCAGGCGCCGCAGAGCCCGGCCGCCCTCGCCTATGCAGAGATCGCCGGCCGCTTGTGGTCGGGGCTGACGCCGCGCACCTCCGGGCCGCGCATTGTCATGGATTAGAACTACTCAACTTTTAGGCCGGCACGCCACGCGGCCAGTTTGCTAGCGAAGCTTCTCGCCGCGTGGGCTGGACTGGTTGATGGCAAGCTGATGAATTGCAGCGGCGGTCTGCAGCCCGCTGTTTGTTTGAACAACTGCTCAGCTTTTTGGCCGTTGAACAGCACGCGTCCAACCAAGGGGTGACTGCGGAAGAATTCGGCGAAATCGTTCACTTCCGCGCCGGTTATGGCGCTGTCGAGGCTGCCGTTGCGGACGCAACTCGCCAACACATCCCACAATGCAATCCTTGCCGCTTGCAGCCGGTTGAGGCGCTCCGCATAGGGCTGATCCTGACCGGCGGAAAAGATTTCACCCATGATGCGCCAAAACGAATTGTTCGGGTTGGCATAATACGCCCGGGCAGCAATCGACCTCTCGCTCGGCATTGTTCCCAGAATCAGGATCTCCGCGTCGGGGCGGGAAATCGGGGCGAATCCTTTCAGCCGTGCTATCGGGCGGTCAATCACAGCCGTTTCACCTTTGCAATTTACTCCAGAACCCCGTTGAGCGTTAATCCATGCATGCCCAGCGACGTCATCGAGCGCCGAGGTCAAAGCGCGTCCGACAGCACCGGGCCGCGCTTGCGCACGGTCACAAGTCTCTCGCGATCGGGCAACCACCGTGTCGCCTACGCGGAGTGGGGCGATCCCACGGCGGCAAAGGTGGCGATCTGCGTGCATGGCTTGACCCGGCAGGGGCGCGACTTCGATCCGCTCGCCCTGTCCCTCGCACAGCGCGGCTATCGCGTACTCTGCCCCGATCTTCCGGGCCGCGGACGCAGCGACTGGCTCGACGATCCCAGGGACTATGAGGTGCAGCAATATGTCGTCGACATGGTCATGCTGCTCGCCCGCAGCGGCGCGCCGGAGGTCGATTGGATCGGCACCTCCCTCGGTGCGCTCATCGGGATGCAGATGGCATCGACGCCGAAATCGCCGATCCGCCGCATGGTGGTCAACGACGTCGGCCCCTTTCTCTCGTCGCGGTCGCTCCTGCGGTTTGGCAAATACCTTTGGTCGATGCCGAAATCCTTCGCCAATTTCCACGCCGCCGAGGCGTATTTCCGCGAGATCCTGGCCCCATACGGTGTGCTCGGCGACAGCGAGTGGTTCCACCTGACCACGCACAGCATCGCCCGCGGCGAGGACGGCAGATACCGGCTGCTGATCGATCCCGGGGTCGGCCGCGTGTTCCGCAACGTGATGTATGTCAGCGTCAGCATGTGGAAGCAGTGGGACGCCATGCGCTCCCCGGTCCTGGTCCTCCGCGGCCAGCATTCGGACCTGCTTACGCCCGATATTGCCCAGGAGATGAGCACTCGGGGCCCCCCGAGCAAGCTGGTCGAGTTCCCCGATTGCGGCCACGCACCCGCGCTGATGGACCGCCGCCAGATCGGCACCATCGTGCAGTGGCTCACGCGGGCGGATGTCTAGGGTCCAACCCGATCAGGAACGGCCGGTTTCGACCCCAAGTAAGCCATAGAGTGGCAACTCGGCTGATCTCGGAAGCGGACGCTCTCACTTCATTCGCTTTCGGCGGCTCTACGCGGACAGGGCATTCGGTCGTAACTTTCGGAACGTGTAAGTCACCGATGCAAAACGCCGGACGCGCTGTCCGGAAGTCTTGAATTTCGGGATGACGCAGTTGCCAACTGCAGCCCCTCCTTCAAAGATTACCACAGTTCGACGGTATCCGGGACGACACCAGTTTCGAACCGGCAATCGGGCTCAAGCCCAGATTCATGTTGATCTACAAAGATTTAAGCGTAACCTTACCTTGTGAGCGACAAACCAGGACGTGGAAACTTGCATGTCTACATACTTAGATAGCGTAATCGAGAAGCAACACGGCTCCACTATGGCCAGTGTGGTTTTCTTGGATGTAGTCAAATACTCGATGAGAAAGTCTGTCATTCAGCAGAGGGTCGTCAAAGAATTTAGCGATATCATTGCTAAATCTATGCAGGAGGTATCTGCGAAACATGTCACAGATTCACAAAAACAGTCTCTTAACCTCCTTACAGACGTAATAAAGATTCCCACAGGGGACGGCGCTGCAATTGTCTTTCCTTTTGTCGGCTTACAGTCTATCCATCTTGACTTCGCTCTGAGTTTTCTCAGCCATTCTACCGCGTCACGTGGCGATATTACGTGCGATATATTTGTCAGGAATGGCTGGTGTAACTGTCACACGTTTTTTGATGTTAGAATAGGAGTTTCTGACGGAAAGGCAATAGTCTTTAGGGACATTAATGGTAATTACAACCTTGCTGGCAATACAATAAATCTTGCCAGTCGGGTGATGGGTATTGCTGACCGTCAGCAGGTCATATTTACCAAAGATAGCTATAATAACCTTATTGACATGACGGAAGACACAAATCTAGAAGAGAAGTTTGCTCATCATGGAAAGATTCGTATTAAGCACGATTTGGAGGTCGATGTTTGTCAGTATATCGGATCAGGAGAGAATTTCGTTCATAAAGAGACTCCAACGCAAGTATTGATAGCTCAAAAAGAAGCCATGCTTGCATCAGCAAGCCCTTTGTTTGCGACGAAGCAGATGCAATCTCCTGCTGAAAAGATTAAATCTCTTGAAATATTGGAAATACTTGCCGATGTGCCAATTCCTCCAGGTATGGCAGAGCTTATGAAGGGCGATAATTTGATCAAAGATGCAGAGACTGCACAAGCACTTGTAGACACCTTTAAAGCAATGGACAAGCTTATGAGAAGGAGTTCTGGTGGGTCAGTTATCGATGCCACACCAGAGTTACCTCGCAAGGTAGAGTAGATTAGCCCTGCGCGCCGATCTTGTACCGAGGCCAAAGTCGCGTTAGATTGGACATTATGGAAAGGCATGGCGAGTCCGTGTCTGGCGTTTTGGTGCTAGTCAATCTGATCAGCCAGACAGCCTCTGCTTCTCGCCGCGTCACAGCCCGAAACGGACAGGCAGTTCTCCGCCTGTATCAGTCGTTCTTGATCAGTTTCGGCCCAGTCTAGAATTCGACCTCCAACTCCTCGACCTCATCGATTTCCAGCAATGCCTCGCGCGTCCACTCCATCATGTCCGGAAGGGCCAATATGTGCGCGCAATAGGCGGCGCACCGCTCGTCGAGCTGCACGTCGTAGGTCTGGAACCGCGTGCACACCGGCGCAAACATCGCATCCGCCAAGGTGTATTGGCCGCCGAACAGGAACGGGCCGCCCCATTGGCCCAGACAATCCCGCCAAACCGAGGTGATCCGGTCGATATCCGCCTGCGCGCTCGACCAGACTTGGAAGCCCGGGCGGCGGCTGCGCAGATTCATCGGCAGCGAGGAGCGAAGCGCCGAAAATCCGGAATGCATCTCGCCCGAAATCGAACGGCAACGCGCCCGGGCGAGCCGTTCCGTCGGCAGCATGTTCGCCTGCGGCCGTCTCTCGTGGAGATACTCGAAGATCGCCAACGTATCCCAGACGTCCACCCCTTCATCGGTAAGGCAAGGCACCAGGATCGAGGAGGATCGCAGCAGCAGTTCCTGCCGCGCGGCGGCGTCCTCCGGCGAAATCGTCACCGCCGTGAACGGCAGCCCAGACATGCGGACGATCAGCCAGCCGCGGAGCGACCAGGATGAGTAATTCCTGCTGCTGACCGTCAGCGTCGCTTGGCTCATCGTGCGGCCTCTTTCAGGGCGGTCACGTTAATCTACGCAAGTTTCGGACCGGACGCGACGAGCAGATCGTCGGTGTCGGCGGCCAATGGCAAGGACCCCTGCGATCCTCGCCGCGTGCAGCAGAGCGCGGCCGCCGCACTCGCCCGCCGCAAGGCGTCGGCCAACGCCAAACCGCGGTCGAGCGCGGCAGCCAGCACGCCGGTGAAGCAATCGCCGGCGGCCGTACTGTCCAGAACCTGCACTGCAAACGCCGGGATCGACCCGCCATCGAACTCGGCGCCGCGCTCACCCAGAGTCCTGACGACGGTCAACCCGAGGGCCCGCCGTAGCGCGCCCGGTTCCACGCCGAGCTCGGCCGCGAGCCACGCCGCCTCGTGTTCGTTGACGACGAGCACATCCACCGCGCGCAGCGCCGCCGGGTCGAGGGCGCCGGCCGGCGCCAGGTTGAGCACGATCCGGGCGCCCCCGCGCCTGGCGCGGTGGATCAGCGCCGCGGTCTCGTCCGGCTCGACCTCCATCTGCAGCACGACGGTGCAGCCGGGACCGAGCAGCGCGTCCTCCACCTGATCCGCCCGCGCGAGCAAATTGGCGCCCGACCCGACCGCGATCAGGTTGCGGCCAAACGGATCGGTGCAGATCGCCGCACAGCCGGTCGCCGCCTCGACCTCCGTGACCCGGCGCACATCGACGCCGGCCGCACGCAACCCGGCCAGCGCGCCCGCCGCCAGCGCATCCCGCCCCACCGCGCCCACCATCGCAACCTGGGCGCCATCGCGCGCTGCCGCCACCGCCTGGTTCGCGCCCTTGCCGCCAGCCTCGATCTGGATGCCGGGGCCGAGCACCGTCTCGCCGGGTTGCGGCAGCGCGTCGAGGGCGAAGATCAGGTCGAGGTTGATCGACCCGAAAACCGTGATCACCGGCCGAGCACTTCCATCAGCTCCGCCCATTCGCGCTTGGAAAGCCCGCTGCCCGCCTGCTCCACCGCCTCGCCTTGCAGCATGCGGCGCACCACCGCGAGCATCTGCGCCGAGAGCGTGGCCGCGCCCAGCCGGTAATCCTGGAACGCCGCGAAGGTCGCCGGCACCCAGGCGCGCACCGTCTCCAGCATCGCCTCCGCATAGACGCGGATCTCGTACTGCGCGTGGGCGTCAGCCCGCAACGACAGGAAATTCAGCAGATTGAGGAGGTCGGTTTTCCAGTACCACTGGGTGTAGGTGTTGAGCGTCAGGTTCATCCGCGCCAGCTCGCGGGCGAGGCCCTGGCGCGAGGCGTCGGCGCCATCCTCGTTGAGCATCAGCGCATAGTGGTCATATGTCAGCGTCGCGTCGGCGCGCAGCATCTCGAGCACGGATGCCGCCTCCGCCCCCGCCAGCACGTCGCCGCGCCCCTGCCGGTTGCTGCTGCTCTGCGCCGCCAGGTGCTCCGGGGCCGGCAGGTAGAACTCGCGATCCAGGATCGAGTAGCGGGCGGAGTATTCGTTCACATTGGCCGTCCGATGCCGGATCCACTGCCTGGCCACAAAAATCGGCAGCTTCACGTGGTATTTAATCTCGCACATCTCGAACGGCGTGCTGTGCCGGTGCCGCATGAGATAGCGGATCAGCCCGGCATCCTCGGACACACGCCTAGTGCCGCGCCCGTAGCTCACCCGCGCCGCCTGCACCACAGCGTCGTCATTGCCCATGTAGTCGACCACGCGGACGAAACCGTGGTCCAACACGGGCGTCGCTTCATAAAGCATGGCCTCGAGTGCCGGCACGGTAGCACGGCGTGTGGTGTGCGCGGCCTGCCGCTGGGCGTCGATTTCTTCTTGCTGGACTCGGGTGATCGGCATGCTTCCCCCTAGCATTCGGGCCCGCACAAGCCTATATACGGGTCGTCAGTAAGCTACTGGCTATGGTGATAAACGAAGGTTGAAATAAGCGTTGTGGACCCGGGGGCAGTGCCCGGCGCCTCCACCATCTCTTCGGATGGCTCTATGGGGGCGACACAGGCTCGACACGCGTGGTAAAGGACCGTCTTTTGCCCGGCATGATACCGCCGTTATCGGGTCAAATCACAAGTGCCAATGACAATCATGAGGCGCTCGCTCTCGCTGCGTAAGCAGTGAAAAGCGCGGTTCGGGGGGCACCGGGCAACAGAAGCCCCCCACTCTTACCCGACCCCGACATTATCCAGCAGGCGCACCGAGCCGAGCCGCGCCGCAGCCAGCAACCTCGCGCCGTCCAGCGCCGTCGTCGGATGCAGCGCGGCCGCGTCCACGAGCGCCAGGTAGTCCACCGCGAACCCGGCCCGCGCCAGCTCCTCTTTCCCCTGCCCAATTGCCACCTCCGGATCGGCGCCCACGCGTAATTCCTCGGCGACCCGGCGAAGGCAGGCAAACAGCGCCGGAGCCTGCGCCCGCTCGGCCGCGCTCAGCAAGCGGTTGCGCGACGACATGGCGAGCCCATCCAGCTCCCGGACCGTCGGCACGCTCATGATGCGGATCGGCAGCAGCAAATCCGCCACCATGCGCCGGACCACCTGAAGCTGCTGCCAATCCTTCTCGCCGAACCAGGCCGTGTCGGCCCGGACATGGCCGAACAGCTTGGCCACCACGGTCGCCATCCCCCGGAAATGACCAGGGCGGAACCGTCCCTCCCACTCCAGCGCCGGCCCGGCCACCTCGATCATCGTGGCGTCGCCCGGCGGATAGATCGCCTCCGCCCCAGGCATCCAGACCGCATCGCACCCCGCGCCGGCCAGCTTCTCCAGGTCGCCCGCCTCATCCCGCGGATAACCCGCCACGTTCTCGGCGGGGCTGAACTGCGTCGGGTTGACGAAGATGGAGGTGACCGTCGTGGCAGATACGGCGCGCGACGCCGCAATCAGGGCGAGATGGCCCGCGTGCAGCGCGCCCATAGTCGGCACCAGGCCAACCGGGCCAGGTGCCGACTCCCGGAAGGCGGCCAGTGCGTCGCTCGTCTTCAAAATCTGCATCGAACCCACAGGACACCCGGTATTGCGGGCCCAAGCGACCGTTCCAATTCAACAGACTTACGGCTAAAGGGGCGCGCATGGAAGATAGTACTGACGGCTCCCCGCCGGAGCGGCCAGAGAGCCTGCTCCCCTACGACGCCTGGACCGAGGAAGCGCTGCGCCACGTCGTCGTCCAGGCGATCCAGCACGTTGCCGCGCATGGGCTGCCCGGCGAGCACCATTTCTTCATCAGCTTCCGCACGGATCGCCAGGGCGTCTCGATCCCGTCACGCCTGCTCGCCCAATACCCGCACGAGATGACGATTGTGCTGCAGCATCAATTCTGGGACCTGAAACTGGACGAGGAGGTCGGCACGTT
The DNA here is from genome assembly GCA_965276815.1 of Acetobacteraceae bacterium. GTDB lineage: Bacteria > Pseudomonadota > Alphaproteobacteria > Acetobacterales > Acetobacteraceae > JAVVHH01. Next base: position 1,006,406 of record CBDIBE010000011.1, read on the forward strand.
CAGCGTCGGCCTGTCGTTCGGCGGCATCCCCTCCACGCTGGTCATCTCGTTTTCCGCCGTCACCGCCTTCGCCGATCCGCACGTGCAGTTCGGCCTGCGCTTCCGCCCGCCCGGCGAAGAAGTGGCCAACGACCAGCCCGCTGGGTTGCTCGCGCCGCCGGCGACACAGGAAGACGGATCGGCGCCCAGCGAAGAGGCGCAGATCGTCAGCCTCGACGCTTTCCGCAAACGCCCGCCGAGCAAGGACCAATAGGCATGAACGCCCCGCTCTCGCCCTCCCAAGCCCGGCCGGCCAATTTTCGCTATGCGCCGATGTTCCCGCTCGGCCCCTCCGCCACGCCGTGGCGCAAGCTCGACATCGCCGGCGTTTCCACCGCGACCTGCGACGGCCAGACCGTGCTGCGGATCAAGCCAGACGCGCTGAGCGAGCTCGCCTTCCAGGCCTATCACGACGTCTCGCACCTGCTCCGCCCCGCGCATCTGCGCCAGCTCCGCGCCATCCTCGACGATCCCGAGGCCTCGGCGAACGACCGCTTCGTCGCGCTCGACCTGCTCAAGAACGCCAATATCGCCGCCGGCGGCGTGCTGCCCATGTGCCAGGATACCGGCACCGCGATCGTCTTCGGCAAGAAAGGCCAGCGCGTCTGGGTCGAGGGCGACGAGGAGGAAGCCATCGCCTACGGCGTCCACCGGACGTACACGGAAACCAATTTGCGCTATTCGCAAATGGCGCCGCTTTCGATGTTCGACGAAGTCAACACCGGCAACAACCTGCCGGTGCAGTTCGACATCATGGCCGCCCCGGGCGACCACCACGCCGACGAGATGCTGCTGATGTTCGTCGCCAAAGGCGGCGGCTCAGCCAATAAAAGCTTTTTGTTTCAAGAAACCCGCGCCATCCTGAACCCCGAGAAGCTGCTCGCATACCTGGAGACCCGGATAAAAACCCTCGGCACCGCCGCCTGTCCGCCCTATCACCTCGCAATCGTCATCGGCGGCACCTCGGCCGAACTGACGCTCAAGACCGTCAAGCTCGCCTCCACCAAATGGCTCGACGCCCTGCCGAATGCTGGCAGCCCGGCCGGCCACGCCTTCCGCGACCTCGACATGGAGCGGCAGGTGCTCGAGCTGACCCGCAAGTTCGGCATCGGCGCGCAGTTCGGCGGCAAGTATTTCTGCCATGACGTCCGGGTGATCCGGCTGCCGCGGCACGGCGCCAGCCTGCCTGTCGGCATCGGCGTCTCCTGCAGCGCAGACCGGCAGATTCTGGCGAAAATCACGCCCGAGGGCGTGTTCCTCGAGCAGCTCGAGACCGACCCCTCGCACTACCTCCCCGAGACCACCGACGACATCCTGGGCGGCGAGGTCGTCCGCGTCGACCTGAACCAGCCAATGGAGGCGATCCGCCGCCTGCTCGCGTCCTACCCAGTCAAAACCCGCTTGTCGCTCACCGGCACCATGGTCGTCGCCCGCGACATCGCGCACGCCAAGCTGAAAGACCGGCTCGACCGCGGCGAGGGCTTGCCGGACTACCTCAAGGACCACCCCGTCTATTACGCGGGCCCCGCCAAGACGCCCGTCGGCATGGCCACTGGCAGCTTCGGCCCGACCACCGCCGGGCGCATGGACAGCTACGTCGCCGAGTTCCAGCGCGCCGGCGGCAGCTTCGTCATGCTCGCCAAGGGCAATCGCTCCCGCGCCGTGCGCGACGCCTGCAAGGCCTATGGCGGCTTCTACCTCGGCAGCGTCGGCGGCCCGGCGGCCCGCCTCGCGCTGGAGTGCATTAGGAAGGTAGAGGTCCTGGAATATCCGGAGCTTGGCATGGAGGCGGTCTGGCGCATCGAGGTCGAGGATTTCCCGGCCTTCATCGTCACCGACGACAAGGGAAACGACTTCTACGACGGGATGGACTGATGCGCTTCACCGTGGACCGCCTTGATCATCTCGTGATCAACTGCCGCGACGTCGAGATCTCAGCGGCCTGGTATCAGCGCGTGCTCGGCATGGAACGCGAGGAGTTCGGCGACCAGAAACGCACGGCCCTCAAATTCGGCGGCCAAAAGATCAACCTGCGCCCGTTCGACTTCGACAAGCACATCTGGATCACCGGCTTGAACGCCGAGCCCGGCAGCGCCGATCTGTGCTTCATCACCGCGGTGGGGCCGCAGGAGGTCATCGACCACTTGCATAGCTGCCGAGTCACCGTCGAGGCCGGCCCGGGCCCCCGGATGGGCGCGCTGGGCGTGATCCAATCGGTCTACTGCCGCGATCCCGATAACAACTTGATCGAAATTTCTTCTTATCTGGACCGATGACGCGCCAGATCGGCATCACCGCCCTAGTTTTCTTCTTATGCTGCATCCCGTTCGCCAACTGGCTCATTCAGCATGTCGGCACGGCCTGCGTGCCGCAGGGACCATGCCTGGTGCCGGTGGCGCCGGGACTGCTGGCGCCCTCGGGCGTGCTCGCGGCGGGGGCGGCGCTGGTGCTGCGCGACGTGGTGCAGCGCTGCCTGGGCGCAGGCTGGGGTCTGGCCGCCATCGTCGCCGGGACCGCGCTCTCCACCCTTATCGCGCCGCAGTCGCTGGTGCTCGCCTCTGGCGCCGCCTTCCTGCTCAGTGAATGCGCCGACTTCGCCGTCTACACGCCGCTGCAACGGCGTCGGCTGGTGCTCGCGGTGGCGCTGTCGGCCGGCGCGGGCTTGGTCGTCGATAGCGTCGTCTTCCTCAGCCTCGCCTTTGGCAGCCTCGATTTCCTCGCCGGCCAGGTCGTCGGCAAAGCCTGGGCGGTGCTGTTCAGCCTGCCGCTAATCCGGCTGCTGCGCCGGGTCGCGCCGACCCCGGCGTGAAAGCGGCCGAGTTCGACTTCGCGCTGCCGCCGGACCGGATCGCGCAGAGCCCCGCAAGGCCGCGCGACTCCGCCCGCCTGCTCCTCGTGGGCGCGACCGTGCGAGACCAGATCATCTCCGACCTGCCTTCGCTGCTGCGACCCGGCGACGTCCTCGTCGCCAACGACACCCGCGTCATCCCCGCCCAGCTCGAAGCGCGGCGCGGCGCGGCGCGCATCGGCCTCACCCTGGATCAGCCGCGCCCCGGCGGTTCCTGGCACGCCCTCGCCCGCAACGCCCGCCGCCTGCGCCTCGGCGACCGCCTGACCTTCGACCGCGACCCGGGTCTCGAAGCCGAAATCGTGTCGATTGAAGGTGACGGCGCCATCTGCATCCGCTTCAGCGCGCCCTTCGAGCAGGCCGGGTCCCTCGCCCTGCCGCCCTACATCGACCGACCCGGCGGGCCAACCGCTCAAGATGCGGACGATTACCAGACCGTGTTCGCCGCACGGGACGGCGCCGTCGCCGCCCCCACCGCCGGCCTGCACTTCACCCCCGCCCTGCTCGCCGCCCTCGAAGCGGCCGGGATCCCCCGCGTGCTGATCACGCTGCATGTCGGCGCCGGGACCTTTCTGCCAGTCCGCACCGAGGATCTGTCGCAGCATCGCATGCATGCCGAACGCGGCGAGATCACCCCGGACGCCGCCGACGTCATCAACAGCGCCCGCCGGGTTGTAGCCGTGGGCACCACCTCGCTCCGCCTGCTGGAGAGCGCCGCCGACGCGGCCGGCCGCATCGAGCCCTTCCAAGGCGAGACCAGCCTGTTCATCACCCCCGGCTACCGCTTCCGAACCGTCGGCGCGCTGCTGACCAATTTCCATTTGCCGCGTTCGACCCTGTTCATGCTGGTCTGCGCCTTCGCCGGCCAAGCCCGCATGCGCGCGGCCTACGCGCACGCGATCGCGTCCGGTTATCGGTTTTACAGCTACGGCGACGCCTGCTTGCTGGAACGCGAATGAGCTGCGCCTTCACGCTGCAGGCAAGCGACGGCCCAGCCCGCGCCGGCCTGATCCAGACCGCCCACGGCCCGATCGAAACCCCGGTCTTCATGCCAGTCGGCACCGCCGGCACCGTCAAGGCGATGACCGCCGACCAGGTCCGCGCCACCGGCGCCAGCATCGTCCTCGTCAACACCTACCATCTCATGCTGCGGCCCGGCGCCGAACGCGTGCACCGCCTCGGCGGCCTGCATCGCTTCATGGACTGGCCCGGCCCGATCTTGACCGACAGCGGCGGCTTTCAGGTCATGTCGCTCGCCGGGTTGCGCAAGCTCGACGAAGGCGGCGTCACCTTCCGCTCGCATCTCGACGGCAGCGAACACCGATTGACCCCCGAGAGCGCCACCGAGATCCAGCATTTGCTGGACTCCACGATCACCATGGCGCTCGACGAGTGCACGAAGTTCCCCGCGACGCCGGAAGAGGTCCGGTCCAGTATGGAATTGTCCATGCGCTGGGCCGCCCGCTCCCGCGCCGCCTTCGTGCCGCGGCCGGGCTACGCTCAGTTCGGCATCGTCCAGGGCGGCGTGCATCCCAAATTAAGGGCGCAGTCGGTCGCGGCACTCCGCGAAATCGGCTTCGGGGGCTACGCGGTCGGTGGGCTCGCGGTCGGCGAGGGGCAGGCGACCATGTACGCGGTGCTCGAAACCACCGTGCCACTGCTGCCAGCCGGCCAGCCGCGCTACCTCATGGGCGTCGGCACGCCCGACGACCTCGTCGGTGGCGTGCAGCGCGGGGTCGACATGTTCGACTGCGTCCTGCCCACCCGCGCCGGCCGCACCGCGCGCGCCTATACCAGCCAGGGCGTGCTCAACCTGCGCAACGCCCGCCACATCGACGATCCCCGCCCGCTCGACCCGGCCTGCACCTGCACCGCCTGCACCCGCCACAGCCGGGCCTACCTGCACCACCTGTTCCGCGCTGAAGAGATGCTGGGCCCGATGTTGCTCACCCAGCACAACCTCACCTATTACCAGGCCGTGATGCATGGCCTTCGCTACGCCATATTCCGCGGCGACCTCGAGATGCATGCCGCCGCGCTGCGCGCTTCCTGGTCCGCCGGAGACCCAGAATGACCGACCTCACCCAACTTGGCCGCCCCACCAAGCAGCCCGCAACCCCCGAGGACGCCGTCCTCGAGCGCGTCGCCAACCCGCGGCCCGGCGCGCTCTACCTCGTCCGCTTCGTCGCCCCCGAGTTCACCTCGCTCTGCCCGATCACCGCCCAGCCCGACTTCGCCCACATCGTGCTCGACTACGTCCCACGCGACTGGATCGTGGAAAGCAAGTCGCTAAAACTGTTCCTGAGCAGCTTCCGCAATCATGGCGCCTTCCATGAAGCCTGCACGATGCAGATTGCCGACCGTGTGCGCGACCTGCTCGACCCCATCTGGCTGCGCATCGGCGCCTATTGGTATCCGCGCGGCGGCATGCCGATCGACGTGTTCTGGCAAACCGGCGCACCGCCCGAAGGCCTCTGGGTGCCTGATCAGGGCGTTGCCCCCTATCGTGGCCGCGGCTGAGCTCATCCGCGCCAGGGCGCTGGCGCTCGGCTTCCACGCCGTCGGCTTCGCCCCCGCTTCACTCGGCCCGGAGGCCCGCAACCAGCTCGCCGCTTTCCTCGCCGCCGGGCAGCACGGCGAGATGGGCTGGCTCGCCGACCGCGCCGAGCAGCGCGCCCACCCGCAAGCCCTCTGGCCCGAGGCGCGCAGCCTGATCGCGCTCGGCCTCTCTTACGCGCCGGACGACGACCCGCTCGCCGTGCTGGCACAGCCGGACCGCGGCGGCATTTCTGTTTATGCCCGCAACCGCGACTACCACGACGTGGTCAAGGGCATGCTCAAGCACCTCGCCGCCTACGTCGCCAGCCGCTTCGACGCACAGGTAAAAGTGTTCGTCGACACCGCCCCGGTCATGGAGAAGCCGCTCGCCCAGCGCGCCGGGATCGGCTGGCAGGGCAAGCACACCAACCTGGTCTCCCGCTCCCACGGCTCCTGGCTGTTCCTCGGCGAGATCATGACCACGCTCGACCTCGCGCCCGATCCCGCCGCAGCGGACCATTGCGGTTCCTGCACGCGCTGCCTCTCCGCCTGCCCGACCGACGCCTTTCCCGCCCCCTACCGGCTCGACGCCACGCGCTGCATTTCCTACCTCACCATCGAGCACGCCGGCCCCATTCCGCACGCGCTGCGCCCCGCGATGGGCAACCGGATCTATGGCTGTGACGACTGCCTCGCCGTCTGCCCTTGGAACCGCTTCGCGCAGGCCGCGCACTTGAAGCTGCGCGCCCGCGAGGATCTGCGGGCGCCCAAGCTCGCCGAACTGGCCGCGCTCGACGACGCCGGCTTCCGCACCCTATTCGCCGGCGGCCCAGTCAAGCGCATCGGCCGCAACCGGTTCGTCCGCAACGTATTGATCGCGATCGGCAATTCCGGCGATCCCGCGTTGCGGCCCGCCGCCCAACGCCTGTGCAACGACCCCGACCCGGTCGTTGCCGAGGCCGCCGAATGGGCGGTCGCACGGCTGCAAGGACCTTAGACGTGGCGCTCACCAAGCGCAGCTTCAGCCTCGCCGGCCACCGCACGAGCGTGGCCCTGGAAGCGGAATTCTGGGACGCACTGGCCGAAATTGCCGCACGCCGCGAGCAGCGGTTGTCCGAGTTGGTCGAAGCGGTGGACGCCCAGCGAACACCAAATGAAAAACTGGCCTCTTCACTCAGAATCTTTGCGTTGCGCGCCCGCTCTTAACCTTTTCGCAAGTGTTGCGGGGTCATTCTGCTGATGCGGCCAAAAACGGCGCCGCTGCAGGAGAAAAATTCCATGAGCCTTGACCTTGCGACGCATAAAACTGCTCAGATTAGCCCGCTCGTTCTCGCAGATCAGATGATTACTTTAGCGCAACATGCCGATCGCGCCGGCTATCGCGTGGCGGCATCGCGCCTCATCGGCCTTGCTTACGCCGTCCTCGAGCGCCGCCCCCCGAACGCGCAAGCCGCCTCGCCGTCCAGCCAGTCGCGGATCAGCCGTACCAAGACTGCCTAACTTCGCTCCGCCAGCCATCGAGCCAGTCCCGCCAGTTCCGGCGTCCGCACCAAATGCGTGGCCTCACCCGTCAACCGGACGACGAGCTCAGGCAGGTCGGCGCCCGGCCGCAAGGTCAGCCGCCCTTCGAGCGCGTCACCCAGGAGATCAAGACTGCCCGTCAGCGCCACCGTGCCAGAATCGGCACCAGAATCGGCAACAGCCTGCGCGTCAACTCCGAGAATGCCGCCCTTGGCTGGCATTTTGATTACCAACTGCGTGAACGGGGTCGTCCCGCCGGAGAGCGACACGCGCACGGCGTCCGTGATGGCAGCGGCGTCCGGCCGCGTCAGCGCGGCTTGTGCCGCCGAGAGATCGAACCCGGTCGCCACCCCGTCGCGTATCTCGAGCGTCGCGGTCCCGGTAAGCGTGGCCAGCAGTGCCGCCGGGCTATGGCCGTCAGCCGAGAGGTTCATCTGCACGTCCATCTGCCCGGAGATGACATCGGGCGTCCCGCCCCAGAGCGGGCCGGAAATGGCGATACGGGCCGCCGTCGCCTGCAAGGTCAGGTGCGGAACGTCGCCGAGCGTGAGCGCGGCCGCGCCGGCCACGTCGCCCGTCGAGAGCTTCGCCGCCAAATGGTCAAGCCGCAGGGCCCCGTTCTGCAACGTCAGATCGGTCGAGAAATTCGTGACCACCGGGGTCAGCCCAAGCTCCACCTCACCCGCGCGCACCTGCAAGCTCGCCTGGTATGAATCGAGTCCGTCGATCGGCAGCGGCGCGGGAGAGCGGGGGTACACCATCGGCAGCGGCAGCGTTTCAGCCGCGATCCGGCCAGACAGCACCTTGCCCGCGAGCGCCAACTGCCCGCTCGCCCGCATTGCCCCGGCCACCAACGTGAAGCTTTGTAGCTCCACCCGGCCCGGAGTCGTCGCGACCTGGCTGATCAGCGAGAACGAGCCATCCCCGAGCCAAGCTTCCGTGCCTGGCAGGCCGAGCACCTCCAGCAGCCTCGGCGCGCCCGGATGGTGCAGCATCAACGGCCCCGACCAGCGCCGCGCTGGCAAATTCAGCACCGGCTGCGCCTCGACGCGCAGGTCGCCGAGGTCCAGCGTGCATCGGGCGGCCAGCGCGTCCGCCGGCCCGGACATCAGCACCAGCAGATTGGCCGGCCCGCGGAGCAACCCGGCCAGCATTGGCGGCGCCAGCGAGCGGATTGACGACACGTCCTGGGTGGACGCCTCAATCCGCCCTTCCGAAACCCGGCCCCCTTCGCCCAGCGTGCCGGAGGCCGTGACCCTGACGCCGAAAGCGGTCGTGTCCAACCGGCGCAAGTTGAGCTTCCCCGCCTCGGTCTGCGCATCCACCGACAGCGCTCCAAGCTCGGAACCTCGCCACGACGCCTTGGCCACCTGGAGCTTGATATCAGCATCGAACGCGGCGTGCTGAACCGCCTGGGTCAGCGCCGCGTATGCTGCCGCCGGGTCGGCCAGGATGTCCGGATCTGGCAGCCAGGGGTCGAGCGCCATCCGGTCCAGCGTTATGCCAGCGCTGATACCCATCCGCGGCCCAGTCCGCAACGTCAATCCGCCCTGCAGCGGCGACCCGTCCAGGCTGCCATGCAGGTCGGACAGCGAGGCCTGCGCCGGGTCGAGCGCCAGCTTGGCGTTGAGCACGGCCGAGCGCATCGCGCCCGGCGGCAACGCGCCCACCACCGCGGGCGCGAACGGCTCGAGCCAGCGAAGCGTGCTGCGCAGGTCCGGCGCGGTTAGCTGCGCCGCCCCCTCGAACAGCGCGCCATGCGGCTTGCGCGGCAACCGGCCGAGCAGCGCGAGTTGCGCGTCGCCGGGCAGCAAGGCGGTCGCGTCGCGAACCACCACCCCGTCCGCATCGAGGTCGAATGCCCCGCGCAGCCGCCGCAACGTCCCACCCGCCAGCGTCGCCGCCTCGGCCGACAGGTCGATCCCGGTCGGCAGGCTGGGCTGCATGCCCGGCTGGGCGCTGTGCATCAGCACCGGGATCCAGTCGTCCAGATCAAGCCGCCCGGCCGCGATCGCCAGGTCGAGCCGGGCCTGCGGCTGCACCCGCAGCGCCACGGCGCCCCGCGCCGGCGAGCCGCCGATTTCCAGCGCGAGCTCGTCGGCCACAGCAAGGCCCGAAGCCGCCGACAGCCTGCCATCGGCCCGCCATGGCACCGCCGGCGCCGGCATCACCAGCGAAAGATCCGGCCCCCGCCCCGCGACCCGGCCGGACAACGCGCCATCCGCGCCCAATGCCCCGGAAAACGTGCCGCCCGTGTCACGCAACTTGGCCTGCCCATCGAGACTGACGTCCAGCCCCGCCGAGCCGTCGCCGCCGGGCCGCGCCAAACGTGCCGTGAAGCTCCAGGAGCGCGCAAACATTGAGGCCGTGCCCGCCGTGGAGAGAGTTCCGGTGTCCGGATCGGTCGCGATCGACGCGTCGACGTCGTCCAGCACGAGCCCGCCAACCTGCAGCCGGCTCGACTCCACCCGCGCCTGCAATCCGGTCAGCCAAGCCGGCGGCCGGCGGGCCAGCGCACCGGCCGGCGGTGGCCACGGCAAGCGCAGATCGGCCCCGCGCAGCGTCAGCTCCCGCGCATCGACCCGGCCGGCCAGCAACGGCCCCAGCGCCACGCGCAGCCGCAGCTCATGCGCCGCAAGCACGAGACCATCGCCGGCATCGTCCACCTCGATCCCCGACGCGGTCAGGATCGGCTGCGGCAGCAGATGCAGCGTGACATTGCCCTCGATCTTCACCGGCCGGCCGATGCCCGCCGCGACCAAGGCGGCAAGGCTGCCCCGGTAGCGGTTCCAATCGAGCATGCCGGGCACGATCCAGATGCCGGCGATCAGCAACGCCAGCAGTCCGGCGACCGCCAGCAGAAGAATTCGGCCGGCCCGCAAGATTAGCCGGACCGAAGATTGGTCTGAGACAAGACCGCGTTGCTCCCGTCGATGCGCGTTTCCCTCGGCGTGGAAACCGGAATAGGGTGCGTCTTATGAGCTATTGGGGCAAGCTGCTCGGCGGCGTGGCTGGGTTTGCGCTGGGTGGACCCTTCGGCGCGGCGGTCGGCGCGGCGCTGGGACACGCGGCGGACAATGGGGCGTTGCCGCGGCTGAGCTTCCCCGACGCGTTCGGCGGCGCACCGTTCAACCCGGCCCGGCTCGCCGCCGCACTCGGCCGCAAGGACCAGCTCTTCGCGATCGGCGTGGTCGTGCTGTCGGCCAAGCTCGCCAAGGTGGATGGCCCGGTGGTGCGCGCCGAGATCGACGCGTTCAAGCGGCAGTTCCGCATTCCGCCGGAGGGCGTGCGCGACATCGGGCGGCTGTTCGACCAGGCGCGGGACAGCGCCGAGGGCTTCGAGTCGTACGCCAAGCAGCTCGGCGAGAGTTTTGCCGATAACCGCGGCCTGCTTGAGGACGTCCTGTCCGCGCTGTTCCAGATCGCCCGCGCCGACAAGCCGCTGACCGTCTCCGAACATGACATGTTGCGCCAGGTCCACCGGCTGTTCGGCCTGGACAATTTGGCTTGGGACCAGGCGCGCGGCGCCGCGGCGCGGCCAACCGCGGAGGCCGAGGACGCTTACGCGATCCTCGGCGCCGCACGTGGCGCCACCCCCGAGGAGCTCCGCGCCGCCTGGTTGCGGCTGGTGCGCGAGAACCATCCCGACAGCCTGGCCGCGCGCGGTGTTCCGCCCGAGTTCATCGCCCGCGCCAGCGAGAAAGTCGCCCGCATCAACGCCGCCTGGGACCGCATCAAGCGCGAGCGAGGCATCTGAAACCGGCGCTTGATTCCGGGGCGGAACTCGCCCATGACCCGGCGGCCAGACGGCCGGACGGCCGCTGCTCCCGACGCGCTGCGAAGCCCGTCTGAAGTGGAGGAAAGTCCGGGCTCCACGGGAACACGATGCCGGCTAACGGCCGGCGAGGGCGACCTTAGGGAAAGTGCCACAGAAAATACACCGCCGGCGCAGGTCGCCGGCAAGGGTGAAATGGTGCGGTAAGAGCGCACCGCGCCCCCGGCGACGGGGGTGGCAGGGTAAACCCCATCGGGAGCAAGACCGAATAGGGGAGGCCGGCGGCGGCGCCTAAACAGGCGGCGTGACGCAGGGGCGTTCCCGCCCCGTCTCCCGGGTTGGTCGCGTGAGGCGCGCGGCAACGCGCGTCCCAGAGGAATGGCCGTCTCGCGCCGGTGCAAGCCGGTGCGGACAGAACCCGGCTTACAGGCCGTCTGGCGCCTTTTCCCTTCGCTTGTGCAGCCGATTCGCTCGGCTAGCTGGGTTATCCCAAAGCAACGCAGAATTCACGACACAGCGGAACAAAGCAGGAAAGCTGTGTCGTTTTGGCCACGATTAAGCCGATCGATTGATGAACTCCCCTAAGTCATTGATTTAAGCATCTTATTAACCAGACTTGGGCAAACCCATCCTCGACATCCCGCTTCGTCCCATGGTATCCCACGATATCCCAAGCAGGGCCGCCTGGGAGCAGCGCAACACGGGGAGCGGTGGATTCAATGGCCGAGATCCGTTGATCCAATTCATGGGCAGGCATCAAACCCGCTTCGACGCAAAGGGCCGGATGTCCGTGCCTGCCGCCTTCCGGACCGCGTTGCGCAACGGCTCGGAAGTCGGTCATGCGGGCCTGATCCTGCGCCCTTCGCACAAGCATCCCTGCATCGAGGCCTGGCCTGCCGCCGTGTTCCAATCGCTCGCATCGTCCTTCGATCGCTTCGATATTTTCAGCGCCGACCAAGATGACCTCACAACGGCACTTTACGCGGATGCCTGGCCTGTGGAACCAGACAAGGAGGGACGGATCGTCGTCCCCGATTCCCTGGTGCAGCACGCCGGCTTGACTGAATCTGTCGTCTTCATGGGGCTGGGCCGACTCTTCCAAATCTGGGAGCCCGAAGCCGCGTCTCGCCGCATCTCGACCGCTCGCGAGGGTGTGGTTTCGCGCGGTCTGACCCTGCCCTCGCCGCCCGCGGTGTCGGCATGAGCCACGCGCCCGTCATGCTCGCCGAAGTCCTGCACCACCTCGCCCCGCAGGACGGCGAGACGACGCTCGACGGCACATTCGGCGGTGGCGGCTACAGCGCGGCGATCCTGGGCGCGGCCGCCTGCACGCTTTGGGCCATCGATCGCGATCCGGACGCCATCACCCGCGGCGCAGCACTCGCCGCCCGCTATCCCGGCCGGCTGCACCTGCTGCACGGCCGCTTCGGCGGCATGATGCAGCTCCTCAGCGAGCGCGACGTCCACGCGCTGGACGGCATCGTGCTCGATCTCGGCGTTTCCTCCTTCCAGATCGACGACCCGGCGCGCGGCTTCAGCTTCCGCGCCGACGGCCCGCTCGACATGCGCATGGCGGCCTCCGGCCCGACGGCTTCCGACCTGGTGAACGACCTGCCCGAGGCCGAGCTCGCCGATACGCTGTTCCAGCTCGGCGAGGAGCGCCTCTCCCGCCGCATCGCCAAGGCCATCGTCGCCGCGCGCGCCGCCGCGCCGATCACCAGCACGCTGCAGCTCGCCGAAATCATCCGCGCCGTCGTGCCGCCGGACCGCTCGGGCATTGACCCGGCAACCCGCAGCTTCCAGGCGCTGCGCATCCGGGTGAACGACGAGCTCGGCGAAGTCGAGCGTGGCCTCGCCGCGGCCGCCGACCTGCTGGCGCCGGGCGGCCGGCTCGTCGTCGTCGCCTTCCACTCGCTCGAGGACCGGCTGGTGAAGCGTTTTATGCTGGAAGCGGCCGGCCGCTCGCCGGCGCCCTCGCGTCACGATCCGACCGGCTTGCAAGCCCGCCCGGCCCCCCGTTTCAGGCTCCTCACCCGCGGCGCCGAACGGCCCGGGCCGGCGGAGCTGCACGAAAATCCCCGCGCCCGCAGCGCCCGCCTCCGCGCCCTTGCCCGACTGCCCCACGACCCGATGGGAAAAGCCGCATGATCCGACCGTTCACTTTCGTCTGCATGCTGCTCGCCGGCGCGTCCGGCCTGTATCTCTATCAATCGAAGCACCGCGCCCAGATGCTCGACCGCGACATCGCGGACAAGGTCAAGCAAGCCGACACCATCAAGGAGCGGACTGGCATGCTGCGAGCCGAATGGGCGTTGCAGAACGATCCGGATCGGCTGAAAGACCTCGTCCGCGCGCACGCGCCGTCGCTGCACCCGCTGGCGCCGGCCCAGTTCGTCGCCATGGCCGATCTCGCCTCCCGGCTACCCGCGCCAGTGGCACCTGGCACGCAGGTTGCGGCGCCGGAAACCGACGAGCCGCCGGCGACCGCCCCAGCCGCCTCTGAACCGGCCCCCGCTCCCGCGCCCACGATCGCCCAGGCAGCGCCACCCCCGGTCGCCAAACCGGCGCCGGTTCATGTCGCAGTAGCTGCCGCCCCGCCCCCCGAGCCAAAGCCGGCGGAGCCGAAGCCGATCCAGACCGCGCGGCACGTCCCGCCGCATCCGGTTGAGCTCGCATCCGCCCCGGCGCCAGCCTACCGCTCGATCCAGCAGCCGATGCTGCCCCCCGGCGTAAACAGCGCCGCGGTGGCTCCCGGCACGGTCGGCGCCGCTGTCCTCCGGGCGATGCGGGCGAACGCCGGCTACAGCTACGCCGCGTCCACCCCGACGCAGGCGTACGCGGCGCCTGCTTCGTTGCAGCCAGCGTACGCGCCGGCGCCGGCCACCTCGCTCTTGGGCGCGGCGCGCGCCGGCGCGCTGCCGCCGCCCACGCCTTACGCGTTCAGGTAAGCCGTGCCGATCCCGCCCGATCCCGCGCCACCGGGTCAGCCCCGGATGCAGACGGTCCGCGTCACCGCACCCGATCTCGTCCGGCGCGACGTGCTGGAGAAGACCCGTGTCCGCCTGCTGATCGCCGCCGGCGGCTTTGCAATTCTGTTCCTCGCCGTCATGGTCAAGCTTGCCGCGGCCACCATCATTGTCCCGGTGCAGCCGCGCTGGGCCGAAAAGACGGCCGCCCCACTGCCAGAGCCAGGGCCCGCGTCGGCCGCTCAGGACACCGCGCCCGACGTCGACGCCACGCCGCATACCCGGGCGATGATCACCGACCGCAATGGCGAAATCCTTGCCGTCTCGCTCCCGACCGCGGCTATCTACGCCAATCCCAAGGAAATGATGGACGTCGAGGACGTCGCGCAGAAACTGAAGGCGATCCTGCCGCGGCTCGATCTGGACGTCGTCCGCGCCCGGCTCGGCAGCGGCAAGCAATTCGTCTACATCGCCCGCGGCGTCTCCCCGCGCGAGCAGCTCGCCGTGAACAATCTCGGTATCCCCGGCATCTATTTCCAGGCGACCGAGCGCCGCCGGTATCCGCAGGGCCGGGTTGCCGCACAGGTCCTGGGTGGCGTGGACGTGGACGGCAAGGGCGTGGCCGGCGTCGAGCGCTTCTTCGACAAGCGCCTGAGCGACGACGCGACCCCGCTGCGTCTGTCGCTCGACGTGCGGGTGCAGTCCGTGCTGCATGACGAGCTGGACGCCGCGATGACCGAGTTCCACGCCATTGGCGCCTGCGGCATCGTCATGGACGTGCGGACCGGCGAGGTGATCGCCATGGTCAGCCTGCCGGACTACGACGCCAACAAGTTCGGCGAGGCCACCGCCGATGAGCGGTTCAACCGCGCCGTGACCGGAATGTATGAGCCGGGCAGCACCTTCAAGCTGCAGACCGCGGCGATGACGCTCGACACCGGCGCCGGCCACCTCTGGAGCACCTACGACGCGGCGCACGACATTCATATCGGCCGCTTCACCATTACCGACTTCGAAGGCAAGCACCGCATACTCACGATGCCGGAGGTGATCGCCTACTCGTCCAACCTCGGCGCCGCGCATATGGCCGTCTCAGTCGGCGCCGAGCGCCAGCGCGCCTGGCTGCAGCAGATGGGGATGTTCGGCCGGGTCGGGATCGAGCTGCCGGAGGCGGGTCAGCCGATCGTGCAGCCCGCTTCCAATTGGAAGGAGGTCACGACCATGACCGTGGGCTTCGGCCACGGCATCGCCGTCTCGCCGCTGCACGTGGTGCGCGGCACGGCGGCGGTGGCCAATGGCGGCATCCTGCTGCGCCCGACCATCTTGGCCGTCGATCCCGCCGCCGGACCGGTCGAGGGAACACGGGTGATGCAGCAATCCACGTCCGACATCATGCGCAAGCTGATGCGGCTCGTGGTGACCGATGGATACGGCAAGCCGGCGGACGTGCCCGGCTACTTCGTCGGCGGCAAGACTGGCACGGCGGAAAAGACCAACGGACACGGCTACAAGAAGCACACGAACGTCAGCGCTTTCATGAGCGTCTTTCCGATGAATGCGCCGCACTACGCGGTGTATTTCATGCTCGACGAGCCGAAGGGCAACGCCAGCACCGGCGGCTTCTCGACGGCCGGCGCCGTGAGCGCACCGGCCGCCGGCAAGGTCATCGCGCGGATCGGGCCGATGCTGGGCCTGATGCCGGAGACGGCGAACGCGGCGGCGATCCAGGCTTCGCTGGCAATGCCCTTGCAGTATCCGCGCCCGGCGGGGTGGCGTGAACCGCCGGCGATGCCGGTGAAGGCGCCGGCGCCGACGGCCCAGGCGCCGCGGCTGCACGAGGCCCATCTTGCGGCCACCGGCGCGGACCGCTGAGATGCTCGGAGCGATCGGCCTTGCAGCCCCGCGCGGCCTGCCGGCGGTCCTGACCGGGATCTCCGCCGATAGCCGCACCGTGCGGCCCGGCATGCTGTATGCCGCGCTGCCAGGCGCGCGGCTGGACGGGCGCGACTTCATCGCCGAGGCGGTCGCGCGCGGCGCCGTGGCCGTGCTGGCCCCAAGCGGGACCGAATGGCCGCCCGGCGTACCCCCGGTCCCGCTGATCCTCGATGAGCAGCCGCGCCGGGCGCTGGCCCGGCTAGCCGCGCGGCAGGCCGGCCGGCAACCCGCCCAGGTGATCGCGGTCACCGGCACGAACGGCAAGACCAGCACCGCCGAGTTCGTCCGGCAGATCAAGCAGGCGAGCGGGGTTGCGGCGGCCAGCCTCGGCACCCTCGGCGTGATCGCGCCGGGTCGCGACGGCGGTCCGGGCCTGACCACGCCCGACCCGGTGGCCCTCGCCGAGACCTTGGCCGAGCTGGCGCGCGAGGGCGTGCGCGCGGCGGCGATGGAGGCGTCGTCGCACGGGCTCGCCCAGTTCCGGCTGGACGGCGTGCGCCTGGCTGCGGCCGGGTTCAGCAACCTGACCCGCGACCATTTGGATTATCACGGCACTCTGGAGGCGTATCGGGCGGCCAAGCTACGGCTGTTCCGAGACTTGCTGCCGCTTGGCGCGCCGTGCGTCGCGAGTACTCAGCTTGATCCGGAGACGATGGCCGCGCTCCGGGCGATCCCGGGCGTGGCGTTGGGCACCACCGGCGAGGATGGGAGCCTGATCCGGCTGCGCCGCGCCATCCCGCGTCCCGGCGGACAAGTGCTGGAAATTGAGGGGCGTGGCGCGATCGACTTGCCCCTGCCGGGCCGCTTCCAGGCCGAGAACGCGTTGCTGGCCGCCGGGCTGGCGCTGCTGACCGGGACACGGAACGCGCTCGAACTCCTGCCGCGCCTGCAAGGCGTGCGCGGACGGATGGAACTTGCGGCGGAAACCCGCGGGGCGGCCGTCTACGTGGACTACGCCCACACGCCGGACGCGCTGGAGCGCTTGCTGCTTGCACTGCGGCCGCACACCTCCGGGCGGCTGCACGTGGTGTTCGGGGCTGGCGGCGATCGCGACCGCGGCAAGCGTCCACTGATGGGCGCAGTGGCGGCGCACCTGGCCGACCGCGCCATCGTCACCGACGACAACCCGCGCACCGAGGACCCGGCCAGCATCCGCGCCGCCATTCTGGCCGCGTGCCCAGAGGCGCTCGAGATCGGCGACCGCGCCGCCGCGATCGCCGCCGGCCTCGAGGCGCTCGCCCCCGGCGACGTGCTCGCCATCGCCGGCAAGGGGCACGAGCAGGGCCAGACGATCGGCACGACCACCCTCCCCTTCGACGATGTCGCCACCGTGCGGCGGCTTCTGTGACCAACTCCCCCGCAATACAGCGCTTTTCCCCCGGGAGGGAGACGGGGGCCGGCGTGCTTTGGGCGGCAGGCGCCCTGCAAGCGGCCACGGGCGGCCGGCTGACGGCGCCAGTCTCCGCGACCGGCGTCTCCATCGACACCCGCACCCTGCGACCAGGCGATCTATTCGTCGCCCTCGTGGCGGAAACCGACGGTCACGCCTACGCCGCTGACGCACTCGCCCGCGGTGCGTCAGGGGTCATGGTCCATCGGCCCGATGCCGGAACGCCAGCCCTTGTCGTCGGCGACACGCTGGCCGGGCTGCAGGCGCTGGGCCGGGCGGGTCGGGCCCGGTTTGCCGGCCGGGTCGTGGCCGTGACCGGCAGCGTCGGCAAGACCACGACCAAGGAGATGCTGCGCGCGGCCCTCGCCGGCTTCGGCCCAGTGCACGCCGCCCAGGCCTCCTACAACAACCATTGGGGCGTGCCGCTCACCTTCGCCCGGCTGCCCGAAACCGCGGCTTTCTGCGTGGCCGAGATCGGCATGAACCAGAAGGGCGAGATCGAGCCGCTGTCCCGCCTGGCCGCGCCGCACGTCGCCGTCATCACCACGATCGCCCCGGCCCATATCGGCCATCTCGGCAGCCTTGAAGCCATCGCCGACGAGAAAGCCGCCATCCTGCGCGGTCTGGCGCCCGGTGGCCGCGCCGTGCTGCCGGCGGACAGTCCGTTCCTCGACCGCCTTCGGAGCGCCGCGCCGCACGCCATCACCTTCGGCATGTCCGAAAGCGCCGATATCCGGCTGCTCGCCTCCACAGGACCCATCCGCATCCGCGCCGGCGGTGAAGAACTGGCCTTTCGCATCGCCGCCCCCGGCGCGCACATGGCCATGAACGCCGCCGCAGCGCTCGCCGCCTGCGCCGCGCTGGGCCTCGATCTGCGCCGGGCCGCCTCTCATCTCGAGGGCTTCGCGCCGGTCGCCGGGCGCGGCCTGCAGCGCGAACTCGGGAAAATTCTGCTGCTGGATGAGAGCTACAACGCCTCCTCCGCCTCGGTCCGGGCGGCGCTTGCCGTGTTACGCGGCATGCCGGGGCAGCGCCGGATCGCCGTGCTCGGCGACATGCTCGAGCTCGGCGAATTCGGCCCTTCCGAGCATGCCGGGCTCGCGCCCGATGTTGCGGCCTCGACGGACCTGCTCTATGCGTGCGGCCCCCTCATGCGGCACCTCTTCGAGGCCGTGCCGCCGGGCCAGCGCGGAGCGCTCGCCGACGATTCGCGCAGCCTGGCGCCCATCGTCGCCGCCGCCGTTCAGCCCGGCGACGCGGTTCTCGTCAAAGGCAGCCTCGGCAGCCGCATGCGGGTGATCGTGGCGGGTCTCGAGGCCCATCTGGGCGGAGGACCAGGCTGATGCTCTACAATCTCGCGCGCCCCTTCGCCGACCAGTACCTCCTCGCCAACCTCGTCCGCTATCTCACCTTCCGCTCCGGAGCGGCCTGCCTCACCGCGCTGTTCCTCAGCTTTGCGCTTGGGCCGTATGTCATACGTTGGTTGCGCTCCGTCCAGCGCGGCGGCCAGCCGATCCGCGAGGACGGCCCGGCGCGGCACCTCACGGAAAAGAAAGGCACGCCAACGATGGGCGGCGTGCTGATCCTGCTGTCGATGACGATCGCCACGTTGCTCTGGGCAGATCTGGGGAACGGTTACGTCTGGGCGGTGCTGCTGCTGACCCTCGGCTATGGCGGCGTGGGCTTCGCGGACGATTTCCTCAAGCTGTCGCGGCGCAACACCAAGGGCGTGTCGGCGCGCGGCAAGCTGATCGCGCAGCTCGCCATGGGCCTGATTTGTGCGATTTGGATCATGACTCTCTCTCGCGGCCCGCTCGCAACCGGCCTGACGATGCCGGTGTTCAAGGACGTCTTGATCCCGCTCGGCCTCGCGTTTCCCTTGTTCGGGATGCTGGTGATGCTGGGCAGCAGCAACGCAGTGAACCTGACGGATGGGTTGGACGGGCTGGCGATCGTGCCCACGATCATCGCCGCCGGGGTATTCGCGCTGATCGCTTATTTGGTCGGCAACCGGGTGTTTGCCGACTACCTGCAGCTGCATCCCGTGCCGGGCGTGGGCGAGCTTGGGGTGTTCCTGGCGGCGCTGATCGGGTCGGGGCTCGGCTTTCTCTGGTTCAACGCGCCGCCGGCCGCGGTGTTCATGGGCGACACCGGCAGCTTGGCGCTCGGCGGCGCGCTGGGCGCCGTGGCGGTGGCGACCAAGCACGAAATGGTGCTGGCGATCGTCGGCGGGCTGTTCGTGGTCGAGACGGTTTCGGTGATCGTGCAGGTGTTCTGGTACAAGCGGACCGGGCGGCGCGTGTTCCTGATGGCGCCGCTGCATCATCATTATGAGAAGAAGGGCTGGTCCGAGCCGACGATCGTGATCCGGTTCTGGATCGTCTCGATGATCCTGGCGCTGGTGGGCTTAGCCACGTTGAAGATCCGATGACCCCGCTGCGCTTTCTCCCTCTCGGAGGAGGAGGGTTATGAGCCCGGTTTTCGCCGGCGAGCGCTACTGCGTGGTGGGCCTGGGCCGCAACGGGCTGCCGGTCGCCCAAGCGCTCCAATCTGGCGGCGCGGAGGTCGCGGTCTGGGACGACCGGCCGGACGTGCGGGCGACGGCACGCCTTCCGCTGCACGACCCGGCGCGCGGTCTATCAGGGTTCACCGCGCTCGTGCTCAGCCCCGGCATCCCGCACCATCTGCCAAGCCCGCACCAAGCCGCGGTCGCGGCCAGACAAGCCGCAATCCCAATCCTTTCGGACGCCGAGTTGCTGTTCCAGGCGACCCGGCGGCGTGGCTCGGCGGCCCGATTTGCCGGCGTCACCGGCACCAACGGCAAGTCCACCACGACCGCGCTGCTGCATCACATCCTGCAATCTTCTGGCCGGGAATCGGCAGCCGGCGGCAATCTTGGCACCCCGGCGCTCGCGCTGCCCGAACTCGGCGACGCGGGTGTCTACGCGGTGGAGATGTCGTCGTACATGCTGGAGCGGCTGACCACCCTGCGGTTCGACGTCGCCGCCCTGCTGAATCTCAGTCCCGATCATCTCGACCGCCACGGCGACATGGCGGGCTACATCGCCGCCAAGCGCCACATCTTCGACCGGGCCGAGACCGCGGTGATCGGCATCGACGATCCGGACAGCGCCGCCATCGCGGCCGAGCTCGGCGCCCGGACGATCTCGGGCCATCAACCCGCCGATACCTGGTGCGACGACGGTATCCTGCGCGATCAGGCGGGCGCGATCCTCGACATGCGCGACGCTCCCGCCCTGCCCGGCGCCCATAACGCCCAAAACGCCGCCGCCGCCGCCGCTTTGGCCGCTGCACTCGGTGTCGATCGGGCCGCGATCGCCGCTGCCATCGCCAGCTTCGCCGGGTTGGCGCACCGGCAGCAGCGTGTGGCGGTCATCGACGGCGTGGCCTGGGTCAACGACAGCAAAGCCACCAATGCCGACGCCGCCGCCTGCGCCCTCGCCTGTTACGACCACATCGTCTGGATCGCCGGGGGGCAGGCCAAGGCTGGCGGGATCGAGCAGCTCGACGCCTTCTTCCCCCGGATCGCCCACGCCCTGCTGATCGGCCGCGACGCTGCCATCCTTGCCGCGACCCTTGCCGATGCCGGCGTGCCTTACCGCATCGCTGGCACGCTCGAAACGGCCGTCCCGGCGGCCCGCGCCCTGGCGCCGAAACTGGGGGCGGACGTTGTGCTGCTCTCCCCCGCCTGCGCCAGCTTCGACCAGTTCGCCGGCTTCGAAGCGCGCGGCGAGCGATTTGCCGAACTTGCCCTCGCCACCCCGCTCCGGAGGACCGCTTGATGCCGGCCCTATCCCGCGCCGATACGTCCGTTCTCGGCCGCTGGTGGTGGACCGTCGACCGCTGGACCCTCGCCGCGATCGCCACCCTGATCGGCTTCGGCTACATCATGATGCTCGCCGCCTCCCCGGCAGTCGCCGACCGTATCCACGTCTCCCACGACGAGTTCATCGTCAAGCAGGTCGCCTTCCTCTTGCTCGCCGGGGTGACCGTCGTCGGCGTCTCGCTGTTCTCGCCCCGCGGCATACGGCGCCTCGCGCTGCTGGGCTGCGTCATCTCGATCGTGCTGACCGCGCTCACCCTGGTGCACGGGGTCGAGATCAAGGGCGCGCGGCGCTGGATCAACTTGCCGGGCATGAGCCTGCAGCCCAGCGAGTTCGTGAAGCCCTGCTTTGCGGTCGTCACCGCCTGGCTGCTCAGCGAGGGCAAGCGGTTCCGCTACTTCCCCGGCAGGCTGATCGCCTGCGGCGTCTTCGCGGTGATCGCCTTGCTGCTGAAGTCGCAGCCGGACATGGGCATGCTGGCGGTGACGGGCGCGGTGTTCTTCGTGCAGCTCTTCGTCGGCGGCCTGAATTTGCCGATGGTCGGCATGGGCTTCGGCGGCATCGTCGCCGCGGCGATGAGCGCCTACACCTTTTTCCCGCACGTGCGCAGCCGGGTCGAACGCTTCATGGACCCGGCGGCGGGCGACAACTACCAGGTCAACACCGCGCTCGAGGCGTTCGGCAATGGCGGGCTGCTCGGCCGCGGGCCCGGTGAGGGCCGCGTCAAGGACGTGCTGCCCGACGCGCATGCCGACTTCGTCTTCGCGGTGATGGGCGAGGAATTTGGGCTCATCGTTTGCTTGATACTTCTGTCCGTGTTCGCCTTCATCGTGTTGCGCGGGCTACTCCGGCTGATGGCCGAGCAGGACCTTTTCATCGTGCTCGCCTCCTGCGGCCTCGTGACCAGCTTCGGCCTGCAGGCCTTTGTCAACATGGCCTCGACCCTGCACCTGATCCCGACCAAGGGCATGACGCTGCCCTTCGTCTCCTATGGCGGCTCTTCGGTGCTGGCGATTTCGCTCGGCATGGGCATGCTGCTCGCGCTGACGCGGCGGCGGGTGCGCGCCGAGCTGTGGGAGCCCGCACGATGAGGGGCGATCCGGTCCGCCCGATCGTCGTCGCCGCAGGCGGCACGGGCGGGCATTTCTTCCCCGCCGAGGCGCTGGCGACGGAGCTGGTGTCGCGCGGCCACCGGGTCGCGCTCGTCACCGACGCGCGGAGCAGCGGGCCGAAATCGCCGGTATTTGCCGGACGGGAGGTTTTCGTGCTGCCCGGCGCCGGGATCGCCGGGCGTGGCGTCGTGCGGGCGGCGAAGGCTGCGACGGCGCTCGCCGCCGGGACGGCGCAGGCGCGGACGATCCTGAACCGGCTGGACGCGAGTGTTATCGTGGGCTTCGGCGGCTACCCATCGGTGCCGCCGGTGGTGGGCTCGCGCTTGCTGCGCCGTCGGCCGCGCGTGATCCTGCACGAGCAGAATGCCGTTCTCGGCCGTGCCACCCGGGTCCTCGCCCGTTTTGCCGACCAGCTCGCGCTCGGCATGCACGACCCGTTGCACCTGCCGAAACAGCCGCCCGCCACGCTCACCGGCAATCCGGTCCGCCCGGAAATCGCTGCGCTCGCCGGGCAACCTTATGAGCCGCCCGCGCCGGACGGCCCGATTAACCTGCTGGTGACCGGCGGCAGTCAGGGCGCCCGCGTGTTCAGCGACGCGCTGCCGCATGCGATCGGTCTGTTGTGCCGGACGACGCGAGCCCGGCTCCAGGTGACGCAGCAATGCCGGCCCGAGGATCTCGAGCGGGTGCGGTCCAGCTACGCCGAGATGGGCGTCGCGGCCGAGCTGTCGCCGTTCTTCCCCGACATCGCCCACCGACTTGCGGCGGCGCATTTCGTCGTCGCCCGCGCCGGGGCCAGCACAGTCGCCGAACTTGCCGTCGCGGGGCGCCCCGCACTGCTCGTCCCCTTCCCGTTCGCAATCGACGCGCACCAGACCTACAACGCGCTCGCGCTGGGCGCCGGCGTGCTGCTCGAACAGGCGGAGTTCGAGAAACGGCCGCAGCGCCTCGCCGAGGCGTTGGCGGAGCGGCTCGGCAACCCGGACATCCTTGCCGCGCAAGCCAGCGCCGTGGCCCGGCACGGCATTCCAGACGCCGCCAGCCGGCTCGCCGATCTGGTGGAACAAATGGCAACGCAGGAGATCAAGGTATGAGGGCGCTGCCACTCGGGATCGGCACGATCCATTTCGTCGGCATCGGCGGCATCGGCATGTCGGGCATCGCCGAGGTGCTGCACACGCTCGGCTACGCCGTGCAGGGCAGCGACATCGCCGACAACTACAACGTCCGCCGCTTGCGTGATTCCGGCATCCCGGTCGCCATCGGCCACGACGCGCGCAACGTCGCCAACGCCCAGGTCGTCGTCGTCAGCACCGCGATCAAGCGCGACAACCCGGAGGTGGCCGCCGCCCGCGCCCGTCTGGTCCCGGTCGTCCGCCGCGCCGAGATGCTGGCCGAGCTGATGCGGCTGAAATGGGCGATCGCCGTCGGCGGCACACACGGCAAGACCACCACGACCAGCCTCGTCGCCTGCGTGCTCGAAGCCGCTAACCTCGACCCGACCGTGATCAACGGCGGCATCATCAACGCCTATGGCAGCAACACCCGCCTAGGCGAGGGCGATTGGATGGTGGTCGAGGCCGACGAGAGCGACGGCAGCTTCCTGCGCCTGCCCGCGGTGATCGCCGTGGTCACCAACATGGATCCCGAGCATCTGGACCATTGGGGCACCACCGAGGCGATGGTCGCCGGCTACGACCAGTTCGTCGCCAACGTGCCGTTCTACGGTTTCGGCGTGCTGTGCATCGACCATCCCGGCGTGCAGTCGATGATCCCGCGCCTGTCCGACCGGCGGTTGGTCACTTACGGCTTCTCGCCGCAAGCGGACGTGCGGGCGGAGCGACTGGTGATGGACAAATTGGGCTCGACCTTCGAGGCGGTGGTGACCGACCGGTTGCGCAACCGGACGCGCCGCATGGGGCCGTTCCGCCTGCCGATGCTGGGTCAGCACAATGTGCAGAACGCGCTGGCGGCAATCGCCATCGCAGTCGAGATGGATGTGGATGACCAGACGCTGAAGAGTGCCTTCGCCGGGTTCCGCGGCGTCAAGCGGCGCTTCACCAAGACCGGCGAAAGCGGCGGCATCACGGTGATCGACGATTACGGGCACCATCCGGTCGAGATCGCCGCCGTGCTGAAGGCGGCCCGGCAGGCGGGCGCCAAGGACGTGATCGCCGTCGTGCAGCCGCACCGCTACTCGCGGCTCGAGTCGCTGTTCGCCGATTTCTGCACCTGCATGAACGATGCGGGCACGGTGATCGTGGCCGACGTCTATGCCGCGGGCGAGACGCCGATCCCCGGCGTGAACCGGGACGCGCTGGTCGAGGGATTGCGCGCGCGCGGGCACCGCAGCGTGGTGCCGCTGGGCGGCCCCGAGCACTTGGCCGAGATGGTCAACAGCATCGCGCGCCAAGGCGATTACGTGGTCTGCCTCGGCGCGGGGAACATCACGGCGTGGGCCGCGGCGCTGCCCGCCGAACTGGCCGCGTTGCAGACCGCGCAGACCAGGCGGGCCGGATGATCCCACTGACGGTTATGCGCCGCCTCGCCGACCGCTTGCCCAGGCTGTACGGCCGGGTGCAGGCGGACGCGCTGCTTGGCCCGTTCACCTGGTTCCGCGTCGGCGGCTCGGCCGAAGCCCTGGTCCGGCCGAGCAGCCCCTCCGACCTGGCCGAATTCCTCGCCGCACTGCCGCACGACGTGCCGGTGCAGGTGCTCGGCGCGGCGAGCAACGTCATTATCCGCGATGGCGGTATCTCTGGCGTGGTGATCCGGCTCACGCGCGGCTTTTCCGGGATCGAAGTCATGCCGGACGGCGTCGTCGCCGGCGCCGCCTGCCTGGACGCGACGGTCGCCGAGTATGCGGCCGCCGCCGGGCTGACCGGGCTCGAATTCCTGTCCGGCATTCCGGGCTCGGTCGGCGGCGCGGTGGCGATGAACGCCGGCGCCTATGGCGGCGACGTCGCCGGCTGTCTCGAATGGGCGGATGTCGTTGCCCGCTCCGGCGAGGAAGTCCGCATTCCCGCGTCCGGCCTGGCTTTTGCCTACCGGAACGCCTCGCTGCCGCCCGGCGCCATCGTCGTGCGCGCAGGCTTGCGCGCCCGGCCCGGCGACCCGGCCACCATCGCCGCCGCTATGGCGGAGATCCGGGCCAGCCGGGAAGCGACGCAGCCCGTGCGCGCCCGCACCGGCGGCAGCACGTTCCGCAATCCGCCCGGTCAGAAGGCCTGGGAGCTGATCGACGCCGCCGGCGGCCGCGGCCTCGTGCGCGGCGGCGCGCAGGTCAGCGAGAAGCACTGCAACTTCCTGCTCAACCTCGGCACGGCGACGGCCGCGGATCTGGAAGGCCTCGGCGAGGAACTGCGCCGCCGCGTGTTCGAGATGAACGGCGTCACGCTGGAGTGGGAGATCAAGCGCATGGGGCTGCCGCAAGCTGGCGTGCGGAGCGTTCCATGAAGCGCGTCGCAGTCCTCTACGGCGGTATCTCGGCCGAGCGCGAGGTCAGCCTCTCCAGCGGCAAGCAAGTCATCGCGGCCCTGCGCGGCGCCGGCTTCGACGTCACCCCCGTCCTCGTCGGCCCCGATCTTGCCGCCGTGCTCGACGCGCTCGACCCGGCGCCGGACGTCGTCTTCAACGCGCTGCACGGCCGCTTCGGCGAAGATGGCACCATCCAGGGCGTGCTCGACTGGCTCGGCATCCCCTACACCCATTCCGGCGTGCGCGCCTCCGCGCTGGCCATGGACAAGCAGGCCGCCAAGACCGTGTTCGCCGGCGCCGGGCTGCCGGTCGCGCGCGGCAAGGTCGTGCCCACCGGCGAACTCGAGGCGGACGACCCGCTGCCCCTGCCATACGTAATCAAGCCAATGAACGAGGGTTCCTCGGTCGGCGTCGAGATCCTGCGCGAAGGCGACAACCGCCGCGCCAGCATCGCCAAGGGCTGGCGCTTCGGCCCCACGGCCATGGTAGAGGAATATATTCCCGGCCGCGAACTCACCGTCGGCGTCATGGGCGACCGCGCCCTGGCGGTCACCGAGATCCGCGCCGAGGCCGGCGCCTTCTACGATTACGAGAGCAAATACGCCGAAGGCGGCTCGCGCCACCAAATCCCGGCCAGCATCGACCCCTCGATCTACGCGCAGGCGCTCGATGTGGCATTGGCGGCACATCGGGCCCTAGGCTGCCGCGGCGCCAGCCGGGCCGATTTCCGCTTCGACGACGAGAACGGCCGGCTGGTGCTGCTCGAGGTCAACACCCAGCCGGGCCTGACGCCAACCAGCCTGTTGCCGGAACAGGCGGCCCATCACGGGATCGACTTCCCGGAACTCTGCGCCTGGATGGTGGAGAACGCCGCGTGCCGCGCGTAGCCAAGCCTCGTACCCCGGCGAAAGCTCCGCCGCCGCTCCGCCCGCGGCGGCCGTCGCGGCTCGGCCTGCTGTGGCGGCACAAGCGCCGCCTCGCCTGGCAGGCTTTCGCCGGGCTGGTCATCCTCGTCGCGCTTATCTCGGCGGCCAATCTGCTGCGCGCCGCCCAGCCCGGCCGCAGCGTCGCGACTTTCCGCGAGCGGCTCGGCGACATGGCCGGCCTCACGGTGCAGAACATCGAGATCGACGGCCGCGAGAAGACGCCGGAACCCATGCTGCGCGCCGCCCTCGGCGTCTCGCGCGGCGACAAGCTGCTGGGATTCTCGCTCGAGGCCGCCCGCACCCGCATCGAGAGCCTGACCTGGGTGCAGAACGCGACCGTCGAGCGGCGCCTGCCAGGCACCGTGGTCGTCACCCTGGAGGAGCGGCGGCCCTTCGCGGTTTGGCAGAACGGCGGCAAGTTTCAGCTCATCGACCGGGCCGGCCAGGTCGTCGAGGAGCAGGACCCGGTGAAGGACGCCGCCGCCTTCGCCACCCTCCCGCTCGTCGTCGGCCCCGGCGCGCCGGAGAACGCCGCCGCCTTGCTCGATGAACTGGCCGCGCAGCCGGCGCTGCGCAGCCGGGTCGTGGCCGCGGTCCGCGTCGGCGAGCGGCGCTGGAACCTGCGGCTCAACACCGGCGCCGACGTCCTGCTGCCGGAGGGCGCGGAGGTTCCCGCGATGGCAAGGCTGATGGAGCTGCAAACCTCGCAGGAATTGCTCGACCGGCCGCTGCAGATGCTCGACATGCGGCTGCCGGACCGGCTCGTCGTGCGGCCGATGCCGGACCCGCATGCGCCGCCCACCCCGCCGCCACATCGCCCTGCGTAGGACATCAGATGAACGACGTCTCACGCCGGAAAATGATTGAGAAGGCCGAGCCCGACCTGCTGCAGTCGCTCACCGGCGTGACGCCGCCGATGCCGCCCGACCCGCCGCCGCGGCAGAAGCCGCTGAAAACCGGGCCGTTCGGCGTGTTGGATATTGGCAGCACCAAGGTGAGTTGCCTGATCGGCCGGGTCGAAAACGACGGCACGCTGCGCGTGATCGGCAGCGGGCTGCAAGCTGCCCGCGGCGTGCGCGCCGGCGGGATCACCGATCTCGACGCCGCCGAGCGCGCCATCGGCCGCGCCGTCGCCGACGCCGAGCAGATGGCCGGGCACCGGCTGCGCAACGTCACCGTCAACCTGACCTGCGGCCAGCCGGAGAGCCGGCTCTACAACGTGCAATGGCCGGTCGGCGGCCGCGCGGTGACCGAGCAGGACATCCGCCGGGTCATGAGCGAGGGCCGCGCCCGCGCCTATGTGGATGGGCGCGAGAACATCCACGTCCTGCCGCTCGTGTTCTCGGCCGACGAGACGCAAGGAGTCGCCGACCCGCGCGGCCTGCATTGCGAGCACCTCGGCGTCCGCCTGCACGTCATCGATGCGGGCGCCACGGCGATCCAGAACGTCATGGCCACGCTCGAGCGCTGCCAGCTCGAGCTGTTCGAACTGGTCAGCGCACCCATGGCCTCCGGCATCGCCACCCTCGTCGAGGATGAGCGCCAGCTCGGCGCCACCGTGATCGACATGGGCGGCGGCACGACCGGAATGGCGGTGTTCAGCGAGGGGCAGTTG
This sequence comes from Acetobacteraceae bacterium, assembly GCA_965276815.1. Taxonomy (GTDB): domain Bacteria; phylum Pseudomonadota; class Alphaproteobacteria; order Acetobacterales; family Acetobacteraceae; genus JAVVHH01. The sequence goes on from CBDIBE010000011.1 coordinate 1,034,393, forward strand.
CTGCACACCGCGTATCTGCCGATCGGCGGCGGGCATGTGACGAACGACATCGCCCGCATCCTCTCCACGCCGGTATCGCATGCGGAACGATTGAAGACGCTCTATGGCAACGCGCATGCGAGCCCGGATGACGAGCGCGAGATGCTCCCGGTGCCGCTGGTCGGCGAGGAAGAACACCAGATCCACCGGGTTCCGCGCAGCGAGGTGGTCAAGATCGTCCGGCCCCGCATCGAGGAGACGTTCGAGATGGTGCGCGCCCGCCTCGAAGCCGCGGGTCTCGCGCGGGAAGCGGGCAACCGGGTCGTGCTGACCGGCGGCGCCTCGCAGCTTTCGGGCGCGCGCGAACTGGCGGCCCGGATCCTGGATCGTCAGGTGCGGCTGGGGCGCCCGGTGCATCTGCGCGGCTTGCCGGAAGTGGCCTCGGGGCCCGGCTTTGCCACCGCCGCCGGCTTGCTCACCTGGGCCTCCGGCCTGGGCCGGCGATTTTCCGACATCGAGATGACCGAGGAGGGTCCGACCAGCTTCCTAATCCGCGTCATAAATTTTCTCAAAGACCGCGTCTGACGCCGCTCGCGACTCCACGCGGATGTGCAACACCTGTCCTTAACGCCACCAAGCCCGAAACGGAGCCGCCTAATGGCCCTTCACCTGACCGTCCCCAAGCAAAACCACACCGATTTCACGCCGAAGATCACCGTCATCGGCGTCGGCGGCGGCGGAACGAACGCCGTCGACAACATGATCGCGCTGAACCTGCAGGGCGTCGACTTCGTGGTCGCGAACACGGACGCGCAGCAATTGATGCATAGCCGGGCCGACCGCCGCGTGCAGCTCGGACCGCATCTGACGCAGGGCCTCGGCGCCGGCGCCAAGCCCGAGATCGGCCAGGCCGCCGCCGAAGAGGCCGCCGACGAGCTGATGCGGCATCTCGAGGGCACGCATATGGTGTTCATCACCGCCGGCATGGGCGGCGGCACCGGCACCGGGGCGGCTCCCGTGATCGCCCGCATGGCGCGCGAGCGCGGCGTGCTCACCGTCGGCGTGGTGACCAAGCCCTTCACCTTCGAGGGCATGCGCCGCAGCAAGGCGGCCGACGCCGGGATCACCGAACTGCAGCAATACGTCGATACGCTGATCGTCATCCCGAACCAGAACCTGTTCCGGATCGCCAATGAGCGCACCGGCTGGAAAGAGGCGTTCAAGATGGCCGACAACGTCCTCTATATGGGCGTGCGCGGTGTCACCGACCTGATGATGACGCCCGGCCAGGTGAACCTCGACTTTGCCGACATCCGCACCGTCATGGCCGAGATGGGCAAGGCGATGATGGGCACCGGCGAGGCCGAGGGCGAGAACCGGGCGATCCGTGCTGCCGAGGCAGCCATCAACAACCCGCTGCTCGAGGACACCAGCATGGCCGGCGCGCGCGGCTTGCTGATCAACATCACCGGCGGCGAGGATATGACCCTGTTCGAGGTCGATCACGCCGCCAACCGCATCAAGGAAGAGGTCGCCGAAGACGCGAACATCATCTTCGGCTCCGCGGTCGACGAGAACCTGACCGGCAAGATGCGGGTCTCGGTGGTGGCGACCGGCATCGACATGGCGGTCGCGGCGGCCGAGGTGCAGCGGCCGAAGCTGGTCGCAGTCGGCGGCGGCGTGAGTGCGGTGAGCAGCAGCTTCACACCGCCCAGCGCGCAGCAATCGGCGGCTCCCGCGGCGCCCCCGCAAACGCCGATGCTGACCCCGCGCCCGGCAGCCGAAGCTGCACCGCTACGCAGCCCAGCGCCCACCGCGCCGGCCCGGCCGATCCTCGCCCCGCGGCCCGCTGCCGCCGCACCCGTTGCACCGGTCGCACCACCCCCGGTCCCCACCGCCGGTCCGCGCAACTTGTTCGGCATCATGACCAGACGCCCCAAGGCGGCACAGCCGGAGTCGACGGAACCGCAACGGGCGGAGCCGTCGTTCAACGGAGCAGATTCGCACTCAGCACCTTCGCAAGCGCAGCAGCAGGCGGAGGAGGTGCTGGAGATTCCGGCATTTCTGAGGCGCCAAACATCTTAGAATTCACCGCGATCTCAATGGCTTGTAGCGTAATATTCAGAAATATTCTTTGACTTGGCGACCCTGGTGCAGCCCGAGTAGGTTGTCACCAGGGCGTTATCCCGCGCCTGCCTTGAAAATGTGCCATGACGGCACGGAGCACGCGATGGACGGTTCTCTTCCAGTGGCTACCAGCCCCGGCGCGGTATCGTCCGCCACGCCGCGGCAGCAGACTCTCAAGACCGCGATCTGCTGCACTGGAACCGGCTTGCACACTGGCCGCCGAGTGAATGTCACCCTGCGTCCCGCGCCCGCCGATACCGGCATCGTCTTCCGCCGGAGCGACATCGGTGCGGACATCCCGGCTCGGTTCGACCATGTCTGCGATACGCGCCTGTGCACGATGATCGGCCTGCCGGACCGGCCCGAGGCACGGGTCGGCACCGTCGAACATCTGATGGCCGCGCTGGGCGCGACCGGAATCGGCAACGTTTTCGTCGAGCTGGATGGTCCGGAACTGCCGGTTCTGGACGGGTCCGCCGAGCCCTGGCTGTTCCTGCTGGACTGCGCCGGGTCGATGGCGCTGAACGCACCGGCGCAGCAAATCGAGGTGCTCCGCCCCGTCCGCGTCGAAGAGGGCAACTCCTTTGTCGAGCTGCGGCCCTCCGTTTCGTCCTGTCTCGAACTGAGCCTGGCCATCGACTTTGCCGCGCCGGCGATCGGCCGGCAGGCGCTGAGCCTGACGCTGCGCGGCGATGCTTTCCGCGAGATCGCCCGGGCCCGCACCTTCACCCAGGCGCACGAGATTGCCGGCCTGCGTGCGGCGGGGCTCGCCAAGGGCGGTACGCTGGACAATGCCGTGGTCGTCGATGGCAGCGAGATCCTCAACCCGCTTGGCTTGCGGATGCGCGACGAGTTCGTGCGGCATAAGCTGCTCGACGCCGTCGGCGACCTCGCTTTGGCCGGCGCCACGCTCCAGGGCCGTTTTGTCGGCCATTGCTCTGGCCACGCGCTGAACAACCGGGTCCTCCGCGCGCTGTTCGCAGATCCGTCGAACTGGCGCACCGACGGCGACGCTTGGGCCGCGCCCAACGCCGTTGCCGCGTAAAGGTTGCGCTTCGCTCCGCCGATTCGCATGCTATAAGCCGCGCGCTATGACACGCCCCTTATTCCGCGCTTGCGTTGCCGCACTCGCAATCTTGCTGCTGCAGGGCTGTGAGACGCTCAGTTCGATCAATCCATGGAACGGCAAGGACGAATCGCTGCAAACCAAGGTGGATCCCAGCACCATTCCGGTGGAAGACCTCTACAATAACGGCATCGATGCGATGAACGCAAAGCGGTACAATACCGCAGTGACGCAGTTCGACGCGATCGAGCAGAACTACCCTTATTCGTCCTGGGCGGTGAACGCCCAGTTGATGCATGGCTATGCCGAATATCTCCAGAATCACTACACCGAATCCGTCGGCGCGCTCGACCGCTACATTCAGCTGCACCCGACCAGCCCAAATATTGCCTACGCCTATTACCTGCGCGCACTCTGCTATTATGAACAGATCGCCGATATCCAGCGAGACCAAAAGGGCACGCAGGTCGCCATGGCCGCGCTGCAGGAAGTGGTCAACCGCTTCCCCGACAGCGCCTACGGCCGCGACGCGCGGCTGAAGATCGATCTGTGCCGCGACCACCTCGCCGGCAAGGAGATGGAGATCGGCCGCTACTATGAGGGCCAGAAGCTCTACGGCGCCGCCATCAACCGCTTCCAGCGCGTGATCGACGATTACCAGACCACCAATCACGTGCCGGAGGCGCTGCATCGGCTGACCGAGATCTACCTGATCCTCGGCATGACCGACGAAGCGCGCAAAACCGCCGCCGTCCTGGGGCACAATTATCCAGGCAGCCGGTGGTACGAAGACAGCTACAACCAGCTCGCGGCGGATGGCATGGCGACGCCGGTGTCCAACGAGGCGGATAACCGCGGTTTCTTCTCCCGCACGCTGGGCAGCATTTTCTAGCCAGCCCTTGCTGACCGCGCTCTCGATCCGCGATGTCGTGCTGATCGAGCGGCTGGACCTTGCCTTCGGCGACGGCTTGACCGTGCTGACCGGCGAAACCGGCGCCGGCAAGTCGATCCTGCTCGACAGTCTGGGCCTGACTTTGGGCGCGCGCGCCGAGGCTGGGCTGGTGCGTGCCGGAGCCGAGCAGGCGAGCGTCACGGCATGTTTTGCGCCGCCACAAGCCCACCCGGTGCTGGATCTGCTGGCCGAGCAGGGCGTGGCGCTCGAGGATGACGAGCTGCTGGTCCGCCGGGTCGTCTCGCGCGACGGCCGCTCCCGCGCCACGATCAACGATCAGCCGGTCAGCGTCGCGCTGTTGCGCCGCGCCGGCAGCCTCCTCGTCGAGGTCCAGGGCCAAGGCGATCAGATGGGCCTCGCCGACCCGGCCGTCCACGCCGTGCTGCTGGACGCCTACGGTGTCGCCCCGAAACGGCGCACCGCCACCGCTTCGGCGTTTCAGGCCTGGCGTACCGCCGGCAACGCGCTCGACGCCGCCCGCAAGACGCTGGCCGACGCGCAGCGAGAGGAGGATTGGCTGCGCCACACCGTCGAAGAATTGGCCGCGCTCGCGCCGGCGGACGGCGAGGAGGACCGGCTCGCCGGCGAGCGGCAGCGGCTGCAGCAGCACGAACGCCGGGCCGAAGCGATCGCCGCCGCCCTGTCCGAGATCGCGCCGCGCGACCGCCGCAACCCGGGTCCGGCCGCCGCCCTGCGCGCCGCCGCCCGCGCCCTGCAGCGCCTCGCCGCCGATAGCCCGGCCCAGCAAGCCATCACCGCGCTCGACCGCGCCGAAGAAGCGCTCGCGGAAGCCGAAACCCTGCTCAGCCGCCTCGCCGACGAGGCCGAGGCCGATCCCCGCCTGCTCGAACAGGCGGAGGAGCGGCTATTCGCCCTCCGCGCCGCCGCCCGCAAGCATGGCGTGCCGGTCGCCGAATTGCCGGCTCTGCTCGCGGCGCTGCGGTCCCGGCTGGCGGCGCTCGACACCGGCTCGGCCGCGCTCGCCGCGCTCGAGCAGCAAGCCGAAGCCGCCCGCGCCGCCTACACAAACGCCGCCGCCGCCCTCAGCCAAGCACGCCGCGAAGCCGCCGAACGCCTGCAACGCGCCGTGACCGCCGAGTTGCCGCCGCTCCGGCTCGACAAAGCGCGCTTCGTCGTCGCAGTCCGCGCGCTGGAAGAAACCCGCTGGGGCGCGAACGGCAGCGACGCCGTCAGCTTCCTGATCGCCACCAACCCGGGCCAGGCGCCCGGTCCGCTCGACCGGATCGCCTCCGGCGGCGAGCTGTCCCGCCTCATGCTCGCGCTCAAAGTCGTGCTCGTCGCCGGCGGCTCGGTGCCGACCCTCGTATTCGACGAGGTCGATAGCGGCGTCGGCGGCGCGACGGCGGCGGCCGTCGGCGAGCGCTTGGCGCGCGTGGCCGAGCGGGTCCAAGTGCTCGTGGTCACCCACAGCCCGCAAGTCGCCGCCCGCGGCGGCGCCCACCTGCGCGTAGCCAAGGAGGCCGCCAGCGGCCGGGCGGTCACCCGTGTGCTGCCGCTCGGGGTCGCCGAGCGGCGCGAGGAGATCGCCCGCATGCTGGCCGGCGAGACCGTGACCGAGGCCGCCCGCGCCGCCGCCGACAGCCTGCTCGGCCCCGTTTCTTGACCGTTCACGTCATCGGCGCCAGCGGCCGCTCCGGCGCCGCTTTCTGCCGCTCGCTGATCGATGACGGCATCCGGGTGGTGCCGGTGGTGCGAGACGCCGAACGCTGGGCGGCCACGGGCCTGCAGGGCGAGCCAGCGATTGCCGACCTGACCGGGGCCGGGCTGACGCCGGCGCTGGAGGGCGCCACGCGCATCGTCTCTTGCGCCCATGCGCGCCATATCCCCGCCATTCTCGCCGCCGCCCCGGCCGCGGCGCGGCTCGTATTCCTCGGCAGCACCCGCAAATTCACCCGCTGGCCCGACGAGCACGGCAACGGCGTGCTGCAAGGCGAGCGCGCCTTCCTCGCCTCGAGCCGGTCGGGCGCGTTGCTGCATCCGACGATGATCTACGGCGCGGAGGGCGAGGACAATGTCCGGCGGCTCGCCAAGCTGCTGCGGCGGCTGCCGGTGTTGCCGCTGCCCGGAGCCGGGCGCGCGCTGGTGCAGCCGATTCATCAGCAGGACGTGACAAGATGCCTGCGCGCGGCGCTCGAGCAAAGTTGGGCCGGGCCCGAGGTGCTCGTGATCGCCGGTCGCGAGCCGATGCCATACGCCGAGTTTGCCCGCGCCGTCGCCGCTGCGGCCGGGCTGCGGCAGCCGCGCATCGTCCCTGTGCCCGCGCCGCTGCTCTACGCCCTCGCCCGGATATCCCGGCTGCGCGGGCTACCGCAGATCGATCCGGCGGAGATCCGGCGGCTGCTGGAGGACAAAGCCTTCGATATCGCAGCAATGCGCAGCCGGCTCGGCATCGACCCGCTCCCATTGCCAGACGGCCTGGCCCTGACGTTCGGCGCCGATACTTCAGCTATCAGCCGTCCTTGAAAACTTCCTTTTGACTGTTCGCGCGCGCACCGGACAGAATCGCGCCCGCCGTATCCTTGCCCGCCAATTCGCTGACGTCCGCGTCGACCGTCGGCGGCAAACGGCACCGTCCACAACGTCAATGTTGCGCCGCCCCAGCCGATCTCCGGTCCTCGCAGGCGTGCAACCTCGCAATGCGGCGGACCGGCGAGGGCGTAGCGGAGCGCCTCGAGGAAACGTCCCGCTCAGCGCGCCGCGGCGGCGGAGCGCTGCTCGTAGAACTGCACGAACCGCGTCGCCGGGAACAGCAAGGCGAAGTAGATAAGCGCAACGACCGTATACGTCTCGAGCGGACGGTAGGTGTCCGCCGTGATCAGCGTGCCCTGATACAGCAAGTCTGGCACCGCGATGGTGCTGACCAGCGAAGTGTTCTTCAGCTGGATGATCGACTGGTTCATGAACGGCGGGATCATCCGGCGCACCGCCTGCGGCAGCACGACCAGCCGCATCACATGCCGCCAGTGCAGCCCGAGCGCGCGCGCGGCATCCCACTGGCCGCGCTCGATCGAAACGATGCCGGCCCGAAAGATCTCGGCGTAGAACGCAGCCGTGTAGCAAGACAGCACGAGCGTGGCCGCGATCCAGGCGGGGATCTGGACGTTCAGGATGACCGGCAGCGCGTAATAGCACCAGACGATCTGTACGAGCAGCGGCGTGCAGCGGAACAATTCGATAAACGCGATCAGCGGCACGTTGAGCAGCCGCGACGGGACCAACCGCGCAAGCCCGAGCAACAAACCCAGCAGCAGCCCGAGCGCCACCGAGCCGACCGTGTAGGCGAGCGTGTATTCGATGCCCACGATGAACAGCCGCGTGTAGCGGAGCAGGAAGCCGAAGCTCCATTCGTAGCCCAATTTACCCGCCTGACCTTGCCCTCTCCCTTCGGGAGAGGGTTGGGTGAGGGTGGTTCAGGCAGCCGACACCCTCACCCTCTCCCGGAGGAAGAGGTACTCTTTGCCGATTCAGAACGTCACCTCCGGCGGCACGTCGTCCGGCTGCACCCCGCTCAGCGCCAGCCCGGCCAGCAGCCAGTCGCGGATCTGGCCGATGCCGCGATTGTAGTCCACCCACGCGTTGATCACGTCGCGGAAGCGCGTGTCCGGCTCGCGGCGGATCCCCATCGCGCTCGGCAGCGCCACGAGCGGATGCTGGAGCAGGTAATACGGCCCGAGCGAACGGTTCCGCGCCACCGTCGAAAGCCCCAGGATCGCCGCCAGGATGAACACGTCGGCACGGCCCGACTGGAAGGCCAGCGTCGCGTCGTCGCGGTTCTTGTAAGCGGTGATTTGCGACTTCGGCGCGAACCGGCGAGCCGCCGTCTCGTGCAGCGAGCCCAGGTCGCAGGCAACGCGGATGTCCGGCTTGTTGATGTCGTCCCAAGTCTTCGGGGCGAACCCCTTCTTGGCCAGGCACCCATAGGGGTGGATGAAAAACGGCCTGGTGAATTCAATCACCAGCGCCCGGGCCGGAGTCGGGTTCAGCGCGAACGCCAAATCGATCTTGTTGCTCTGCAGGTCGAGCACCGAGTTGCCGTAGGTGCTCTCGATATACTCGAGCTTGGCGTCGTAAACCTTGGCGATGTCGAGCGCGAAGTCGATCGCCGCGCCCTTCCACTCGCCGGTCGTGATGTCCTTCTGGAAATACGGCAGCTCGCCCGGCAGCGCCGCGATCCGCAGCACCTTGGCGCGGTTCACCCGGTCGAATGTGCTTTCAACGGATTGCGCCGGCTGCGCTTGGGCCGTGCCGATCATGGCAGCCGACAGGACGGCCGCCCCAGCCAGGCCGCGCCGGGTCATTGTGTCCATAAGCGTCTCCTTACTTGCCCACGTTCCAGACCGGCGCCTGCACCGCGACCGCGTCCGGGTAAACCGTGTGATACGCGCCGTTGCTGATCTGCTGGATGACCGGCGTAGCCTCGATGTTTTGCCCGGTCTCGTCGAACTTGATGCCGCGCCAGGGCATGATGGTCTGATCGCCCGGGACGTCGGTCGCCATCAGCGCCTTGCGAATATCCTCAGGCTTGTTCGACCCGGCGCGGTTGATCGCGTCGGCGATGATCTGCGTGCCCAGCAATTCGCGCGACGTGTTGTCGTTCAGATCCTTGCCGGTCTTGGCCTTGAAGGCGGCGTTGATCACCGGGATCGCGGGACGCGACTTGACCGCGTCGGCGGCGAAGCTCGAGCGGCTGAACACGCCGTCAGCCAGCGGTCCCACCCCGCTGATGAACGACTGCTCCGCGAACCCGGCGGACTGCGCCATGATCACCGGCGAGTAATGCAGCTCCGCCAGGCTTCGCAGCAGCAGGATCGCGTCCGACGCGTAGCTCGACGGCATCACCACATCCGCCTTGGCCGCCGCCAATCGCTGCGCCTCGGCCGAGAGCGAGGGCGAGTTGGCGCGGTACTTGATGTCGGCGACGACCTTTATGCCGTTCTCCTCGGCCATCTTGCGCTGCGCGTTGCTGCTGTCCGATCCGAAGATGCTGTCCTCATAGAACAGCGCGACAGTCTTGACCGGGTGGCCGGTCTTGGTGGCCATCGCCTTGAAGAAGTCGAACATCGCCGCAGTGAACATGTCGTCGTTCGGCGTGGTGCGGAAGAACCACTTCAAGCCGCGCTTGCTGAGCGTCGGCGAGGAGTTGTCCATCGACAGATACGGCACCTCGTAGCGCTCGGTGACCTGGCTGATCGTCGCCGCGGTCGCGCTGGTGTAGCTGCCGATGATCGCGACGACATGGTCCTGGGTAATCAGCCGTTCCGCTTCGGCACGCGCTTTCTGCGGGTCGTTTTGGCTATCGGCGAAGACGACGCGGAGCTTGGCGCCACCGAGCCGGTCGAGCCCGCCGCCGGCGCCCATCAGCATCGGGATCTTCTCATGCGTGCCGTTGACGACATCGAGCATGGTCTCGACCGCCGCCTTGGCGTCCGCGCCAACCGTGGCCAGGCTGCCGGTCATCGGATAGACGGCGCCGATCACGACGTCATCGGCGGCACGGGCCTGCGGCCATGCCAAGGCCAGCCAGACAACGGTCAAGGCTGCGACAAAGCGCATCATCCGATAGAACTCCCCGAGCTAATGCGGGGAGTGAAGCATGTACCGGGCCAAAGTCCAATCGTGCCGGGAAATGCTGGGGCGAACGACGGGGCTCGAACCCGCGACATCCAAGACCACAACCTGGCGCTCTACCAGCTGAGCTACGTCCGCCACCGCAGGAGCGCGATTTAGGCGGCTAGGCGGCCTGCGTCAATCGAGCTGCCGCACAATCCCGCGCCAGCAGGGAGGTCCGCGAGCGCGCTCAGCGGTCAGTCGATGACATGCATCGGCCGCTAGAACCTCGGCCGCCGGTCGCGCGGTGGCGAAGAACTCGTCCCCCAACTAAGCCCGGCGTGTTCGGACAAAATCCGACCCGTTCCGCGTTTCGGCGAAATACCGCTCCAGCCGCGCCACCGCCTCGTCCAGCACCGCCTCGCGCTTGCAGAAGGCGAAGCGCGCGTAATGCCGCGGCGCTTGGCTCTCGTAGAACGCCGAGACCGGGATCGCGGTCACCCCGGCGTGCTCGGTGATGTGCCGGCAAAAGGCGACGTCGTCGCCAGCAAAGCCGAGCGGGCTGAAATCGGCGGTGACGAAGTAGCTGCCCATAGCCGGCAGCACGCCGAAGCCGAGCCGCGCCAGCCCGGCCGACAAAACGTCCCGCTTGGCGGCGAGGCCGGCCGCCAGACCCTCGAAATAGGCGTCGTCCTTCGCCAGCCCGATGGCGACCGCGCGCTGCAGGTTCGGCGGCGTCGTGAAGGTCAGGTTCTGATGCGCCTTGGCGACGATTCTGGCGAGCGCAGCCGGGGCGGTCACGTAGCCCACTTTCCAGCCGGTCAGGCTGAAGGTCTTGCCGGCGCTGCCGACGCGCATGCAGCGATCGCGCAGACCCGGCAAGGTCATCAGCGGGATATGCCGCCAACCGTCATAGGTCAGGTGTTCATATACCTCGTCGCAGATCGCGTAGGCGTCGTGCTTGACGAGCAGGTCGGCGATGAAGGCGAGCTCGGCAGCGGTGAACACCTTGCTGGCCGGGTTCATCGGCGTGTTGAGTAGGATCGCCTTGGTGCGCGGCCCGAAGGCGGCAGCAAGCTCGGCCCGCGGCAGCTCCCATTTCGGCGGCGCCAGCCGGACGAGGCGCGGCACGGCGCCCAGCATGCGAACGACGGGAAGATAGGTGTCGTACAGCGGCTCGATCAGCACGACCTCGTCGCCCGGATCGAGCAAGGCCATCAGGCAGGCGGTGATCGCCTCGGTGGCGCCGGAGGTGACCACCACTTCGCTCGCCGGGTCGACCTCGAGCCCGTAGAAGCGCCGGTTGGCGTGCGCGACGGCCTGGCGCAGTTCGGGAACGCCGGTCATCGGCGGGTATTGGTTGCGCCCGTCGCCCAGCGCGTCGGCCGCGGCGCGCAGCACATCCTCCGGCCCGTCCGTGTCGGGGAAGCCTTGGCCGAGGTTGATCGCCTGATGCTGCGTGGCGAGCGCCGACATGACGGTGAAAACGGTGGTGCCAATACCGGACAGCAGCGCGTTGACGGGCTTCACCCTGATCGATCTCCAGAAGCAATGCGCTGATTATGGGCAGGGCGAGCCCGACCAGCAACTGCCCAACTTTGAGGCAGCCGCCAGTGGCCGGTGGCCAGAGACCAGGAGACGAGGCCTACTGCCCCTCTGGCCATTGGCCATGGGCCCCTGGCCACTGCCGGCACATTGCCCGCTGGCACGGCGCGTGCAAACCTGCCATGCCGTCCTCCCCAGGTAGGGCGGCCGGAACGCAGTCAAGGGAGGACGCGGGGCGCCTAGCCCGGCGGGCGGTGCATGAAGAAAATCGAAGCGGTGATCAAACCCTTCAAGCTCGACGAGGTGAAGGAGGCGCTGCACGAGGTGGGATTGCAGGGCATAACGGTCGTCGAGGCGAAAGGGTTCGGCCGGCAGAAGGGCCACACCGAACTCTACCGCGGGGCTGAATATGTCGTGGATTTCCTACCGAAGGTGAAGATCGAGGTCGTGTGCGAGGACAACGTCGTGGAGCGAGCGGTCGAGGCCATCACCAATGCCGCGCGCACCGGACGGATCGGGGATGGCAAGATCTTCGTCAGCGCCGTCGAGGATGCGGTCCGCATCCGGACCGGCGAGCGCGGCGACGATGCGATATGATGCTGGGGGGCGGCGCGGGCCGTCCCGGAACATAGAAGGATAAGAGAGCAGGATGGCAACAAACGACACCGAGGCAGGCAGCGTCGCCAAGGTCCTCGAGATGATGACCGAGCACTCGGTCGAATATGTCGATTTGCGGTTCACCGACCCGCGCGGCAAATGGCAGCACACCGCCCAGCACGTTTCGACCATCGACGAAGAGGCGTTCCGCGACGGGATCATGTTCGACGGCTCCTCGATCGCCGGCTGGAAGGCGATCAACGAGAGCGACATGATCCTCATGCCCGACGCTGGCACGGCGGTGATGGACCCGTTCGCGGCCAAGCCGAGCCTGATCCTGGTGTGCGACATCTTCGAGCCCAGCACCGGCCAGCCCTATACGCGTGACCCGCGCAGCACGGCCAAGAAGGCCGAGGCCTATGTGAAAAGCACCGGCATCGGCGACACGGTGATGGTGGGCGCGGAAGCCGAATTCTTCATCTTCGACGACATCCGCTTCGGCACCGGGCCGAACTACGCCAAATACGAGATCCTCAGCGTCGAGGGACCCGGCGCCAACCTGCGCGACTACCCCGAGGGCAATATGGGCCACCGCCCCGCGGTCAAGGGCGGCTATTTCCCGGTGCCGCCGGTCGACACGGAGAGCGATTTGCGCGCCGAAATGCTGTCCAGCATGGGCGAAATGGGGCTGACGATCGAGAAGCACCATCACGAGGTGGCGCAAAGCCAGCACGAGCTGGGCTTCCGCTTCGGCACGCTGCTCAAACTTGCCGACCAGATGCAAATCTATAAGTACTGCGTGCAGAACGTCGCCCACAGCTACGGCAAGACCGCGACGTTCATGCCCAAGCCGATCTATGGCGACAACGGCTCCGGCATGCACACGCACCAGAGCATCTGGAAAGACGGCAAGCCGCTCTTCGCCGGCAGTGGCTACGCCGACCTGTCGGAGCTGTGCCTGCACTTCATCGGCGGCGTGATCAAGCACGCCAAGGCGTGCAATGCGTTCACCAACCCGACCACCAACAGCTACAAGCGGCTGATCCCGGGCTTCGAGGCGCCGGTGCTGCTGGCCTATTCGGCCCGCAACCGGTCCGCCTCTTGCCGCATCCCGTACACGACCAACCCGAAGGCCAAGCGCGTCGAAGTCCGCTTCCCCGACGCGATGGCCAACCCGTATCTGGCCTATTCCGCGCTGCTGATGGCCGGGCTGGACGGCATCCGCAACAAGATCCACCCGGGCGACCCGATGGACAAGGACCTCTACGACCTGCCGCCGGAAGAGCTGAAGGACATCCCGACGGTGTGCGGCAGCCTGCGCGAGGCGCTCGGCGCGCTCGAGGCCGATCACGAGTTCCTGCTCGCCGGCGACGTGTTCAACCACGAGCAGATCACCAGCTACATCGAGCTGAAGTGGAGCGAGGTCTACCGCTTCGAGCACACCCCGCACCCGGTCGAGTTCGAGATGTATTACTCGGCTTAATCCGATTTTCCCTTCACCGGACACGGCCTGATGGCGCCGGTCAAATTGGAGCGGTAGACCTCTGAAGCCCCGGACACTGGTCCGGGGCTTTCTAGTTGTGCAACGCCCATCATCTCTGGCCAGATCTGCTGTTTGTTGCAGCGCCGACACAGGGTTGCTTGGAACTCGCATTTTTTATGAGATTTATATTGCCGGACGCGCTGCCGAGATGCAGTACGGCGGCCATGAACCACGTTAGAAGCTCCTCCGCTTGCACAATAATTGCTTGCGCGCTTGGCCTCGCGGCCGCGGCGCACGCGCAGACTGCTCCGCCGGCGGATCAAACTCCGGCCGCCCCCGAAAAACCCTACGTGGCGCCGGCGAACCTCAGTGACTGGGCCAGCAACATAAAACTCAGCTTCCAGGGCGAGGCCGGCATCACCGTCAACACGAACTCACCCAATGACAACCGCAATTTCGGCCGGCTGTTTGATGACCTTTCGAATCGGCCCGTCCTCAACCAGCTGCTCGGCACCATCGAACGCGACGTGGATCCGAAGGCGACCAGCGTCGACATCGGCTTCAAAGTGCAGCTCATGTACGGTTCGGACGCGCGCATCATCCACAATCTCGGCGTGTTCGACCAGCTCATCCACGACCGCAACCAGCTCGCCCCGGTCGAGGCGGACGTATCGGCCCGTATCCCGTACCTTTTTGCCAACGGGCTCGACGTAAAGGCCGGCATCTTCCCCTCGCCAATGGGCGCCGAGACGATCGATCCCAAGCCGAACCCGTTCTATTCGCACTCCTACATCTTCAATTACGGCCTGCCATTCATCCACGTGGGCGCGCTCTCGACGGCGCACGTCTCCGACCTGGTCGACCTCTACCTCGGGGTCGATACCGGCACCAACACCGGCATTGCCTACGGCGCCGGCGACAACAACAACCGGCCCGGCGGCTACGCCGGCTTCGGCCTCAACATGATGGGCGGCAATCTGACGGTGCTGGCGCTGACCCATATCGGGCCCGAGGACTCCAAGCGCCTCGTCCCCTTCGCCAACAGCGCGCTGCGCTACTACAACGACGTGGTCGTCGTCTGGAAGACCACGGACAAGCTCACCCTGACCGGCGAGGCCAATTACGTCCGCGACGACGGCTACCATGCCGAGGCCTATGGCGGCGTCGGCTATGCGAGCTACACGCTGACCGACTCGCTGAGCTTGAACGGGCGCGGGGAAATCTTCCGCGACAACAATAACTTTTTCGTCTCGACGCCGTCGTCTAATCTGGACTACGTGGCGGCCGAGCGCGGCACTTATGCCACGCTGATCACCGCCAACCGGCCGACCACCTACTCCGAATTGACGCTTGGGGTGACCTACAAGATCCCGGGCCTGCCGGCATCGATCAGCACGGCGGAGCTTCGTCCGGAACTCCGCTATGACCAGACGCTGAACGGTTCGCGTCCATTCGGCGACGACAAGCACAGCGGCAATGTTACGCTGGCGACGGATCTGATCCTCGGGTTCTGAACTGGAGGTGGCGCGGCTCGTTCGGACCGCGCCACCTGGGACTTCGCGGCGACCGCTCTATATGAGCCTTCGTGCAGCAGCTTGAGACCGAACCAGCCGCCGCGAGGCTGATCGAGCCATTCGCCCGCTTCGCCGGGTCGGAATGCGACCGCTCGCCGTTGCGCGACGCCATCACGGCCCATTACCGCGCGCCCGAGCCGGACTGCGTGCGAGCGCTGCTGCCTGGCGCGACCCTCCCGCCGCCGCTCGCGGCCGAGGCGAACGCGGTCGCCCGCAAGCTGGTCGAGGCGCTGCGCCGCAAGGGCACGCATGGCCCGGTGGAAGGGCTGGTCCGCGAGTTCTCGCTCTCCTCGCAGGAGGGCGTCGCGCTGATGTGCCTCGCCGAAGCCCTGCTGCGCATCCCCGATTCCGCCACGCGCGACGCCCTGATCCGCGACAAGGTCGGCGGCGGCGACTGGCGCTCGCATCTGGGGCACTCGCCGTCGCTCTTCGTCAACGCCGCGACCTGGGGCCTGGTCGTCACCGGCCGGCTGACCGCGACCAGCAGCGAAGCCGGGCTGTCGGCCGCGCTGAGCCGGCTGATCGCGCGCGGCGGCGAGCCGGTCATCCGCCGGGGCGTGGACCTGGCGATGCGGATGATGGGCGAGCAGTTCGTCATGGGCCAAACGATCGCCGCGGCGCTGGCGCGCAGCCGGCCGATGGTGGCCCGCGGCTTCCGCTACTCCTACGACATGCTCGGCGAGGCTGCCGTCACCGCCGCCGATGCGGCGCGCTACTATCACGACTACGAAGCGGCGATCCACGCGGTCGGTCAGGAGTCCGCGGGGCGCGGCCTGGCCGCCGGACCGGGCATCTCCATCAAGCTCTCGGCGCTGCATCCGCGTTATTCCCGCGCCCAGCGCGACCGGGTGCTCGCAGAACTGCTGCCGCTTGTGGCGAGGCTGGCCACCCTGGCCAAGCGCTACGACCTCGGGCTGAACATCGACGCCGAGGAGGCCGACCGGATCGAACTCTCGCTCGATCTGCTCGAGGCGCTGTGCCACGACCCGGCGCTCGCCGGTTGGGACGGGCTGGGCTTCGTCGTGCAGGCCTATCAGAAGCGCGCGCCCTTCGTGCTGGACTGGGTCATCGACCTCGCCCGGCGCTCCGGCCACCGGCTCATGGTGCGCCTGGTCAAGGGCGCCTATTGGGATAGCGAGATCAAGCGGGCGCAAGTCGATGGGATGCCGGACTTCCCGGTGTTCACCCGCAAACTGCACACCGACGTCTGCTACCTCGCCTGCGCGCGCAAGCTGCTCGATGCGCGCGACGCCGTGTTCCCGCAATTGGCCACCCACAACGCGCAGACCCTCGCCGCCATCACCGTGATGGCCGGCCCGGCGTTCAAGCCCGGCGACTGGGAGTTCCAGTGCCTGCACGGCATGGGCGAGACGCTCTATGAGGAGGTGGTCGGCCCGGACCGGCTGGACCGCCCCTGCCGGGTCTACGCGCCGGTCGGCACGCATCAGACCTTGCTGGCCTATTTGGTCCGCCGGCTGCTCGAGAACGGCGCCAACAGCTCCTTCGTCAACCGTATCCAGGACGCTTCGGTCTCCATCGAAGCCCTGATCGCCGACCCGGCCGCGCAAGCGGGCGACGGCGCGCCGAACCCGCGCATCGCCCTGCCCCGTGACCTGTTCGGCGACGAGCGGCCCAATTCCATCGGCCTCGACCTCAGCAATGAAGCGGTCCTGGAGGCGCTGACGCCGAGGCTGCAAAACAGCGCCCGGCGCGACTGGACGGCCGCGCCGGCGCTCGCGCGGGCGCATACCGGGCGCGACGTGCTGAACCCGGCCGACCTCCGCGACCTGGTGGGCCGCGTGACCGAGGCCACGCCAGAGCAAGTGGACCAGGCCGTCGGCACAGCCGAGGCGGCGGCGCAGGATTGGGCGCGGACGCTGCCCGCAGACCGCGCCGCCTGCCTGTTCCGCGCCGCGAACCTGCTGGAACACCGTATGGAGGACCTGCTCGGCCTCATCGTGCGCGAGGCCGGCAAATCCCTGGCGAACGCCGTCTCCGAGGTCCGCGAGGCCGTCGACTTCCTCCGCTACTACGGCGCCCAAGTCCGCGACGGCTTCGACAACGCGACCCACATCCCGCTCGGGCCGATCGCCTGCATCAGCCCGTGGAATTTCCCGCTGGCGATCTTCACCGGCCAGGTCGCCGCGGCACTCGCCGCCGGCAACCCGGTGCTCGCCAAGCCCGCCGAAGAGACGCCGCTGATCGCCGCCCAGTCGGTCGCGATCCTGCACGAGGCCGGCGTGCCCAACGCCGTCCTCCAACTCCTCCCCGGCGACGGAAAAGTCGGCGCGGCGCTCGCAGCCGACCGCCGGGTCCACGGCGTGATGTTCACCGGCTCAACCGCCGTCGCCAAGAAGATCCAGTCGGAGCTCGCCAAACGGCTGAACCCCGGCGCCACCCCTGTGCCGTTCATCGCCGAGACCGGCGGGCAAAACGCGCTCATCGTCGATTCCTCGGCGCTCGCCGAGCAGGTCGTCGCCGATGTGCTGACCTCCGCCTTCGACAGCGCGGGGCAGCGCTGCTCGGCCTTGCGGGTGCTGTGCCTGCAGGAGGACGTGGCAGACCGCACGCTCGCCATGCTGCGCGGCGCGATGAACGAGCTGCGCGTCGGCAACCCGGGCGCGCTCGCAACCGATGTCGGCCCGGTGATCACGGCAGAGGCGCGGGACGGCATCCTGGCGCACGTCGCGGCGATGCGGAACGCCGGCCGCAGCGTGCACCAGACCGTGCCGGCCGAGGAGTGCCAGCAGGGCACCTTCGTGCCGCCGACCCTGATCGAGATCGACGCCCTCGCGGAGCTCAAAGCCGAAATCTTCGGCCCGGTGCTGCATGCGCTGCGCTTCCGCCGCGACGATCTGGACCGCATGGTCGATGCGGTGAACGCCACCGGCTACGGGCTCACCTTCGGCGTCCACTCGCGCATCGACGAGACGATCGAGCGCGTGACCCGGCGGGCCAATGCCGGCAACATCTACGTCAACCGCAACCTGATCGGCGCCGTGGTCGGCGTGCAGCCCTTTGGCGGCCACGGCCTCTCCGGCACCGGGCCGAAGGCCGGCGGCCCGCTCTACCTGCGCCGGCTGCTCTCCGCCTGCCCGCCCGGCCCGGCCGGCGTCGCCCCGCCGCCGCTGCGCGCATGGCTCGACTGGCTCGGCGAGGCGCATCAGGCCGTCGGCACCCCGCTCGGCACGGCTCGCGAGCTGCCTGGCCCAACCGGCGAGCGCAATCTCTACGCCACGGATCCGCGCGGCACGGTCCTCTGCCTCGCCGCCGACCGCCCTTCCCTGCTCCGCGCCGTGACCGCCGCGCTCGCGACAGGCAACCGCGCGCTAGTCCGCGAGCCGGTCGGGGACCTGCCGGCCGCGCTCGCGCGATGGGTCGAAATCGGCGACAAACCCTTCGATGCGGTCCTTTTCGGCGGCGACGAGGCGGCGCTCGAAGCCCTCGGTCAGTCGCTCGCGGCCGAGGATGGCCCCATCATCCCGATCATCACGCCCCACTCCGACGGCAGCTTTCCCTTGGACATGCTGGTGCTGGAACGGTCCATCAGCACCAACACCGCCGCCGCGGGCGGGAATGCCAGCTTGATGATGATCGGGTGATCTTCGGCTTTACTCCGACGGCTTCGGCAGCTTGCTCATCTGGTCGAGCGCGAGGGTTGCGGCCATGAACGCCGCGTTGCGGGCCGCAGCGGTCTCACCCGGGATCGGCTGACGGCGCGGCCCGGGCGGGTTGGCCGCTCGAAGCGCGGCGAGGCGCTTTTCCGCCTCCGCCTGCCGTTCGGCGTTGCCGCTTGCCGTATACAGCGCGATCAACTCCTTCAGAGCGTCCATCGCGAGCCCATCGCTCGGCTGGCCCGCCAGCACGCGGCGCAAGCTGGCCTCGGCGTCCGCGGCGGCGCCCGACCGGCGCTGGGCGACGCCGAGATGATAGAACGCACTCGCCAGCCGCGGCGTGCCGCCCCCGTAGAGGCGCGTGCGGATGTCGATCGCGCGCTTGAGATAGCCGATCGCGGCCTGCGGATCGGGAGTGCGCCCGTAATCCTCCGCCCGGTTCGCCAGCAGCCCGAGGTTGACGCAGCAGGAAGCGACCACGTCGCTCGGATCGGGCAACGCCGTCTCAGCGAGGTTGAGCGCGCGGCACAACTCCCGCTCCGCATTCCCGAGTTGCACCATTTGGCTGATCGGGTTGTTGCCCGCCGTCTCGATGTAGCCGATGCCGAGGAAAAGCCGCACCCGCGCCTCCGCCTCGAGCGCAGACGGCGTGCCCTTGAGCGCCTCGAGCAGGCGCGGCAACAGCATCGTCGCGGTGGCGACGTTGCGCGACGCCATCAACGAGGCCAGCGTCGATTCGAGCGTGTCGGCCACGCGAACCGAGCCGCGCGCGTGGTGGGCGAAATAGTTCAGCGCGGGCAGGAACAGCTCCAACGCCTGCGCGTGCTTGCCCCCGGCCGCGAGCGACCTGCCGCGCAACACCGAGCTCTCCATCATGATGAACTGCGCGAGATCGGCCGGCTCACCGGGGCCAACGGCCGGATAGCTGCGCAGGATCTGGTCGAGGATGTCGAGCACAGCGACGGCCGCATCCGGGCGTCCCATGTCGATCCGCAGCTTGGCGAGGGTTGCGAGCATGTTGGCGGTCGCAAGCAGCCCGTGCTGCGGCGGTTGCGACGGCGAAACCTCGTCCAGCATGGCTGCAAGCAGCGCCTCGGCGCTGACATAATCGCCCCGCTCCATCAGCCCGCCGGCTGCTTGCGTCCGCAGCACGAAATCAGGCGTGAATGGCGGATCGGAGGTCGGCGCGCTGAGCAGATGCAGCGCGTGCGGCAGGAGAGCGGCCGTGAATTTGTGCGCAATCACGCCGGATGACTCGATGCGCAGCGTGTTGGAGATGTCGGCCCGCGCCCGCCCGCGGAAATCGCGGCGTTCGGCATCGCTCATCCGGCGCAGCACGGCGTCGCGCGTCCGCGCCTCCAGCGTGATCGCCTCGCCCAGTGGATCGGTCCAGCCGAGCGACGTCGTGGTCAGCGCCTCGGCGGCCTGCCACGGCGTGCGGTCATCCGGCCGGTTCGCGAGGGCTCCGAGCGGCAGCGGCGCATCTGCCAAGACCGCGAGGAACCGCAGCAACGACCCGGCCGGCCTAACCGCGAGCGCCGCATCGATCCGGGCCGCGAACTCCGGCGCCTCGCCGGGCCACGCGCCGGTTTTCGCCCGCGCATCGAGCAGCGCGGCGGCCCCCTGCTCCAACGCTCCCGGACGGCCCTCGGCGGCTTGCACCACCGAGTTGGTCAGCGCGGACGGGGCGGGTCCGCCAAGGCGCGCCGCGACCAGCGCCGCCGCCGCCGCCGCATCGAGCGGGTCGAGCCGGACCGGATCGCGCGCGCCCAATGCAGCCAGCTCGGCGAGACGGCTCGTGACGATCATCCGCGTCGCCGGGGCCGCGGCGAGCAGCAACTCCTGGCCGAGCGCGATCTCTGCCAACCCATCGAGCACCAGCAGCCAACCCGGCGCGACCCGGTCCAAAGTGGCAAAGATCGCGCGGCCAGTCTCGCTCAGATTGGACGCGGCCGGCGGCAAGCTGAGGCGCTGCGTCGCCGCCGCAAGGCCCTGCCGCGCCGCTTCGCGCGTGCTCGCATCGAGCCAGAGCACCTCGGGGTAGCGCGTCAGCGAGACCAAAACGTATTCGCGCACCAGCGCCGTCTTGCCGACCCCCTCGGCGCCGAGGACGGCGGCAATCGGCGAGCCTTGCAGCACCGTGGCAAGCGCCTGCATCGGCTCCGGACGGGGATAGAAGAACGGCTCGGCCAACGGCAGCGGCAGAGTCCGGCGCGCATTCTCCTGCTGTTCGACGCTCTGCCGGAAGGCGCGCTGCGGGGCGGCGAGCGCTGGGAGCTTCTGCAGCACCGTGGACGCAGGCACCCCGTAACAGGCCGACGGCGCTCCCGTGATCCGCCGCTTGGCGACCGCCGCGACCTCGCCCGATCGCTCCTCGATGACCGCGCAACCGCTATGGCCTTTGAGCAGCCGGCCGGTATCGAATTTGAGGAGCCGCCAATCCGGGTCGACCTCGAGTTCACCGTCGAGCGGGCAACTGAGCGGATGGCCGACCACCTCGCCATCCGCCTCCTCGGAAAAGCCAAAGAAGAAAAACGACGCACCGGCCTCGTAGGAGCGGTCCGAACCCAGCAGCAGAACGTCGCGGTTGGTTGCGCCGCAGGAGAGCAGCGCCAAATCGGGCAGCCCGGCCGCCAACTTCGCGCCCACCGGGAATGGCGCCGGCAGCTCGGCGGCAACCTGGCAAGGCCAATCCTTGCCGGACCAGTGCACCGTCAGCAGGTCGGTGTCTTTCCGGCCGCCGATCACATGGCTGCATGTCAACACGAGACCACGGTCAACAAAAAACCCAGTTCCCGCGAGCTGGGCCCCACCTCCGGCACTCTGCAGCATCACGCGGACGGTGCACGCGCGGACAAGCGCCTCGACGTCCATGAGCTCAGCTCGGCTGCCCGGCCGTGCTCCATTCCAGCGATATTTTCAGATCGGCGTCGAGATTGCCCTGGACGAACAGCGCGGTCAGGTGGCCGGCGTTGATCTCGAACTTGAAGCCGAACTCGACACTGACCTTGGTCGGCTTCACCGATTTCAGCGCGTCGGCGACCATGGTGCTGACGCCCTCGATCGCGTCGCGCACTTTGTCCATATCGAACACGGAGTCGCGCGCGCCGACATCTTCCGCCATGATCGCCTGGCTCGCCGGCACCGCAACCCGGACCGTCGCTCCGTTTGGCAGCTTCGCCGTGACCTGGCGCTGCGTCGTGTCGGACATGATCGCCTCATGAGCAGATTGGGCGGTCACTATGACCCAAGAAACGAATTCACGCCACTCAGCCACCGCCCGCGCAATAGCCGCAGCCGGCCTCCTGCGCGCGCCCCACGGCCCAGACGCCCGATGCGAGCAGCGCCACGCCGCTGACCAGATTGGCCGCCCATTCCTGTTCGGCCTCCTTCGCGCTCACGCCGGCTTTGCCCGCCAACGCCGCGCTCATTCCCTTGAGCGCCACATTGCACGCGCCGACGATCACGCCAGCAGCAAGCAGGCGGTCCAGCGCCGCCGCGTCGGAGTTCAGGACGCCGGGCTTCGGCCGCAAATACGGGTTCTTGATCGCGGGCGCCTTGGTTTCGGGGTCGACGATCTTGAAGCTCTCGCCGATCCGGTAATTGGCCCACATCGCGCTCTCCAGCGCGATGGGCAGCGCGTTGTGGCGGAGCACGAGCACGGAGCAAGCCGAGACCGGTGGCTCGTTCGTCGCAACGAAAGTGTGTGCGAAACCGAGTGGTTCGCCGTCATTGACCTCGTAGGCGTCCACAACCAGCCGATGCCGCGCGGTCAGCGCGCCTGGCCAAGCCGGCGCAGGCGCCGCACCCGCTTGCTCCGGCGCCGCGAGAGCCCAAACCGAAAACAGCGTGGTCACGCCACCCGCCAACCGGGCAAACGCCGCCCGGCGCGGGGCGGCGGTCTCAAGCGCTGGATGGGGCATTTCAGTCTCCTCGTTACAGGCCGTATACATAGGGCGGCTGAGAGAGGAGACGACCCGATGGATGTTACCGATACCAGCCCGGCGCGGGCGCAGATTCTGGACTGGATGACCGCCAATCAGGCGCGGATGTCTTCGTTCTGCGCCGAGATCTGGTCCTATGCCGAACCGGCATGGCGCGAGTACAAATCCGCCCGGGCCTACATCGATCTGCTCCGCGCCGAGGGCTTCACCGTCGAGGAGGGCTCGGGCGGGATGCCGACCGCGTTCGTCGCCAGTTGGGGCGAGGGCGCGCCGGTCCTGGCCAGCTTCGCCGAATACGACGCCGTCCCCGGCAACTCGCAGCAAGTCACCCCATACCAGGCGCCGCGCGCCGGGCTGCATCCCTATACCGCCGGCCATACCGACCCGCATTCGATGCTGGGGACGGCCGCACTCGCCGGCGTCCTGGCCGCCAAGGCCGCCATGCAGGCGCACGGCATCGCCGGCACGCTCAAGCTGTTCGGCGAACCGGCCGAGAAAGTCTGCGGCTCCAAGCCGATCCACGCGGCCAAGGGCTATTATGACGATCTGGACGCTGCGGTCGTTTGGCACCCGTTTCCGGGCAACACCGTCGCCTCCGAGACCCAGTTCGGCGCCTATTGGAGCGCGGTGATCAGCTTCGAGGCGGACGCGCCGGAGCGCTGGATCGATCCCGGGCTGGTGCCGATCGAGGGCGCACACGCCGCGGCGCGCAGCCCCGGCGCCGTCGACGCGCTGTGCCTGATGTACACCACGACGAAATACACCAAGGAGGCGATGTTCCCGCACGCCGGGTCATGGACGCTGAACGAGTTCATCCTCGGCGATGGCGGCGCGACCTCGGACAATCTGACGCCGCGTTTCGCGCAGCTTCAATATTCCTGGCGCTCGTCCTCGCTCGCCATCCAGGAGCAAATCTGGCGCGTGCTGGCCAATAACGCCCGCAATGCCGCGGCCACCACCGGCTGCCGCGCCCTGGTGCGCTGGGTGACGAAGACCCGCGTTGGCCTGCCAAACACCGTCCTCACCGATCTCGCCTGGAAGAACATGCGGGAAGCCGGCGTACCGGCCTATGACGAGGAGGCGCTCGGTTTCGCCCGGGATATCCAGCAAACGCTCGGTCTCGAGCCGATGTTGGACCCGTTCCTTGCCAGCGCGACCCGGCTGACGCCGCCCGAAGAGGCCGAGGGCCGGCTACGCGCCGGGCTGCCCTCCTGGCAGAAGCACCTCAGCGCGGACGATTACGTCGAATATTGCTGGCACGCCCCAACCGTCCGCATCCTCGCCGCCCGTCCGCGGCTGCGGCCACCGGCCGCCGACTACGTCTATCCCAACTGGGCCTACAACGCGCTGGGCGGGCTGCCCGCAGCAATCGATCCGGGAATGTTCGTCGCGGCCAAAACGATCGCGCTCACCTTGCTCGACTTAGCGACCACCCCCGAAACGCTGGCGGCCGCGCAGCAGGAGTTCCGTGCCCGCACCGGCGGCGGCGTGGGCGGCGCGGCCTGGGTCGGCCCGCTACTGCCGGCGGATGTCCAACCGCCGGTGGACCTGCGCTGGCCTGAATACGTCACCACGGTGCGGGGCGAGGAATGGTGCTTCCCCACCCCGCATCACGGAACTGGAGCGGGAACGCCGCTCTAATAGTTCCGCCGGCAGCCATACGGGCTCGGGTGTGTGCCCGGCGGGCAGCGCTCATACCGCGGCGGCGGCGGCGGCGGACGGTTGGGGCGGCAATAGCCATAGGGATTGCGATGCGCGTAGGGACCGCAGCCGCCCTCCGCCAGCACGATGGACCCGCTAACGGTCCGCAGGCCTGAAATGCTCGACGCGGCTTGCGCATGCGGCATCGTTGCTAACGCCAAGCCAAGAACGACGCCTAAACCCATGATCTGTCGCACTCTCATCCTCCGACTGTTCGTACGTGATTGAACGTGCATTCGCTGAAATGTTTGCAGCTCATCCGCGCTCTTTCGTCCCCACTATGCAAATCAATTGTGGCGCCACTTCGTCAAGCTTCGGTTAAGGGCCTCGAAACTCTGGTCGAGCGTGATCGCCAGCAAGGCGACCAGCACGGCCCCCTGCACCACATACGCCGTATTGGACGCATTCAACCCGACGATGATCGGCGTCCCCAAAGTCCGCGCGCCCACCGTCGAGGCGATGGCGGCCGTGCCGGTGCCGATCACGACGCTGATCCGGATGCCCGTCACGATCACCGGCGCCGCCAATGGCAGCTCGACCCGGAGCAGCACTTGCGCGGCGGACATCCCCATGCCTCGCGCCGCCCGCACCGCTTCCGGCGGCGCCCCCTCCAGCCCGGCGATCGTGTTCTGCACCACGGGCAGCAGCCCGTAGAGCGCCAGCGCCACCACCGCCGGCTGCATGCCGAACCCCATGGCCGGCACCGCCAGCGCCAGCACGGCCACCGGCGGAAACGCCTGGCCGATCGCGGCGACGGTCTCCAGCAAGCCGCGGAAATCGCTGCCCGCCGGCCGGGTCACGGCGACGCCCGCCAGCACGCCGACGATCACCGACACCGCGCTCGCCGCCACCACGACCTCGAGATGGCCCAGCAGAAGTGCAGGGAAGCTGTCCTGGTCGTAGACCGGGCTGTCGAGCCCTGGAAACAGCGCCGCGAATAGCGGGCGCAGATAGGGCATGCCGAACGTGCCCAAAAGCAGCGCCGCGACCAACCAAGGCAACGGAGTGCGGATCAAGGCGCGGATGGGCGTACCAAATCTTCGAGGAACAGCGCGCCCGCCGGCTTGCCTTCCCCGTCGGTCACCGACAAGCGGTCGGTGCTGTGCGTGACCATTTCGGACAGCGCCGCGCTCAGCGTGGCGTCGCCCGGGATAGCGGGACCGGACGCGGCATCGCCGGGGCGCAGCCGGTCGACGGCGTGCTGCACCGACAGCAGCTTCAGCCCGCGATCCCGGTGACCGATGAAGTCGCGCACGAAGTCGCTGGCCGGCTGGGTCAGGATCTCCAGCGGCGTGCCGATCTGCACCATCCGCCCCTGATCGATCAGCGCGATGCGCGAGCCGAGGCTGAGCGCCTCGTCCATGTCGTGGGTGACGAAGACGATGGTCGTCTCGGTCTCGCGATGGATCCGGCGCAGCTCGGCTTGCAGGTCGGCGCGGGTCACCGGGTCGAGCGCGCCGAACGGCTCGTCCATCAGCAGCACGGCCGGGTTGGCCGCGAGCGCCCGGGCAACGCCGACCCGCTGCTGCTGGCCGCCCGAGAGCATGTGCGGATAGGCCAGGCGCAGCCGCGCGGCGTCGAGCTGCAGCAGGTCCAGCAGCTCGCTCACCCTGGCGTCGATGCGCTCGCGCGTCCAGCCGAGCAGCGCGGGAACGGTGGCGATGTTGCGCTCCACGGTCCAGTGCGGAAACAGGCCACCGCCCTGGATGACGTAGCCCATCTGCCGCCGCACCGCCTCCGGCCGCATATGCGCAATGTCCTGCCCATCGAGCCGGATCGTCCCGGATGTCGCCTCGAGCAGCCGGTTCATCAATTGCAGGAGCGTGGATTTGCCAGAGCCAGACGCGCCGATCAGCACCAGGAACTCACCGCGTGCCACGTTAAACGTGACATCTTGCACCGCGCGGAAGCCGCCGAAATCGCGGCTGACTTGGTCCAGCTCGATCATCCGGCGGCCCCTCCCAGGGATGCGCGCGCCAGCCCGGCGAGCAAGCGAAACAGCAGATCGACCGTGACCGCGAGCAAGATGACCGGGATCGTGCCGAGCAGCACCAGGTCGAGCGCGTTGGCAAACAATCCCTGAAAAATGATCGCGCCAAGCCCGCCGGCGCCGATCAGCGCCGACACCGCGGCGAGCCCGACCGCCTGCACCGCCGTCACCCGCAGCCCGGACAGCACCACCGGCAGCGCCAGCCAGGCATCCACGCGCCAAAAGATTTGTTGCCCCGTCATCCCCATCCCCCGCGCCGCGTCGCGGACCCGGTGCGGCACGCCATCCAGCCCCTCCACCGTGTTGCGCACCACCGGCAGCAGCGAATACAGCACGAGCGCGATCAGCGCCGGAGCGACCCCGATCCCGGCAATGCCGAGCCGTCCCAGCGGCGGCGCCACTTGCACAAGCGCCGAAAGCGGCCCGATCAGCAGCCCGAACAGCGCGATCGACGGAATGGTCTGGATCACGTTGAGCACCGGGAACGTGACCCGGCGCAACCCGGCCCGCCGCTGCGCCGCGATCCCGAGCGGGATGCCGATCAGCAGCGACGGCGCAAGCGACCCGGCCACCAGAAATACATGGCGCTCGAGCGAGGCGGCGAACACGTCGCGCTGGGCGGCATACTCGCGCAGCAGCGAAAGCTCGGCGAGCCGCCCGCTGCCGATCAGGACCGCAATCGGTGCGACGATCAGAACGCAGGCCAGCGGCGCGCGCCACGCCGAAAGTTGCAGCCGGCGCGCCGTGTCGGACGCCATCAGCAGCACCATGCCAGCCAAGATCCAGCCGCCGGCGCCGATCGAGGTCCGCGCCGCGGGCGAGTTGGCCTGCGCCGCGAGGCTGCTGGCCGCGACCCCTGCCAGCAGCGCCAACGCGGCCGGCGTAAGCCCCGCGCCGAGCAGGCCGATCCAGCGCGCCGGGTCACGCCCCGGCCACAGCATCGGCGCGAGCAACAGCAGCATCGCCCCGCCCAGCGCCACCGTCGGCCACGGCCCCGCCTGCGCCGCCGCGGCGGCGATCCCGATCGGCTGCCCGGAAATCAGCCGGTTACGCGCATGCGTCAGATACGGCAGCGCCGCGAGCCCAGCGAGGCCGAGCACCAGCAGCGGGATCTGCACACGCCGAACCCCATCCCGCATCGCTATTTGAGAAACTTCTTTTCGCTCAGCCAACCCGAGGCGACCGTATCGACGTTCTCCCCATCCACGGCAATTTTGGCGTTGAGCGCCCGCAGCGTCGCCCCGTCCAGCGCGGCAAAGGCTGGGTTGAGCAGGCCCGGGATCGCCGAATAGGCGTCCAGCGTCGCCTGCCGCACAACCGGGCAAGGTTCGTAGACCATCTGCGCGTGCTTGGTATCCTGCAGGAGCACCAAATCGAGCGCCGCGATCGCCGCGTCGGTCCCATAAGCCATCGCGGCGTTCACCCCCGAGGTGCCCTCGGCGGCGGCCCGCTCGGTGGCCGCCGTATCGCCGCCCGCCAGCACGAGGAGCTGACCGGAGGAGAGCTTGAAGCCGTAAGCATCCTGGAACGCCGGCAACGCCGCGGGACTGGCCATGAACTCCGCCGAGCCGGCCAGCTTGACCGCGCCGCCCGCATTCACCCACCGGGCGAAATCCTCCATCGTGGCGAGCTTGTTCTGCTGCGCCACCTTGTCCTGGATCGCGATGCCCCAAGTGTTGTTGGCGGGCGCCGGCGGCAGCCAGACGAGATGGTTCTGCGCTGCGTCGAGCTGCCGGACTTTCTCGTAGCCAGCTTTCGCGTCGCGCCAGACCGGGTCCTTGTCGTCGTTGAAGAAAAACGCGCCATTGCCGGTATATTCCGGGTAGATGTCCACGTCTCCGCTCAGCAGTGCCGAGCGCAGGATCTTGGTCGAACCGAGCCGCAACCGGTTTTCCGTCGGCACGCCGCCAGATTTCAGCAATTGCAGGATCATGGTGCCGAGCAGCGCTGCCTCGGTGTCGAGCTTGGAGCTGACTTTGACCGGTGCTGCGGCGCGGGCGGCGGCGATCGGCAACAACGTGGCGGCCGCGAGCAGCGAGCGGCGAGATAGGGGCGGCATCGTCACGATCCTTCCTGGTTCGGGGTAGAGAACGCCGTTCGTGCAAAATTGATGCTTACAAGCAGATTTCTAGCCCGAATCCTACTCCGCTAGCCGGAATGGCTTCGTAGCGCAGGAGTATGGAATGACGGAGAGCAAAGTGGCACTGGTAACCGGTGCCGGGCACGGCATCGGGCTCGCCGTGGCGCGGCGCCTGGCATGGAATGGGTGGCGCGTGGTCGGTGCCGACCGCCATCCCGCTGAAGCCAAGCCGGGCATCCGTCCCACGGAGGCGGACGTGTCGGACGAGGCCCAAGTGACGGCGCTCGTCGAGGGGATTCGCGCGCGGGAGGGCCGGCTCGACGCTCTCATCAGCAATGCTGGCTTCATGATCCGCAAGCCGCTCGCCGAGCTGTCACTGGCAGAATGGTCCGCGGTGCTCGGCACCAATCTCACGGCGACGTTCCTCCTGGCGCGCGCCGCCGAGGCGATGCTGCGGGCTGCACGCGGCAGCATCGTGACGATCGCTTCGACCCGCGCGCGCATGAGCGAGCCCGACACGGAGAGCTACGCCGCGTCGAAGGGCGGCCTCGTCGCGCTCTCCCATGCACTGGCGCTGAGTCTTGGGCCGGAGATCAGGACCAACTGCGTGAGTCCGGGCTGGATCGATGTGCGCGGCGAGGCGCTGCGGCCGGAGGACCACGCGCAGCACCCGGCGGACCGGGTCGGCTGCCCCGAGGACGTGGCCGCCCTTGTCGCGTTTCTAGTCGGGCCCGAGAGCGGGTTCGTCACCGGAGCGGAGTTCGTGCTGGATGGCGGGATGACCAGGAAAATGATCTACGCGGAGTGATTCAGAAGTGGCGGCGTTCGATCCATAGCTGCTGGACGATCAGCCGGGAGATCCGCAGCTCGCCGACTTCGCCTTGCCGCAGCTTCGCCCGCGACATGGCGAGCTGCCCGACCGCGAGCTTGCCGATCGCCAGCGCGCCGATGGCCACGGCGCCCACGGCCAGCGCGCCTACTGCTATTGCGCCGATCGCCAGCCCTCCCTCGCGCCGTACCGCGGGCATTCCGGCCGAAACGGGAACCGGGACCTGTTCCTCACCGCCGCTCATCTCGCGCTCCGTTCCACTGACCTGCCGAAGCAGCGATCATGGTCCGTCAGCACCCCGAACGCCAGCTAGCGCCGGTGTGAACGCGCCGGCTGGGCGCGCCAGACGCGGACGGTTGCCAGCGCGAGGAGACCAGAGCCGATGATGAGGGAGTTTGGCTCTGGAATCGGCGCCGGTCCGTCCGGGATCGAGCCGTCGAACGGAAAGTCGTGCAGCTCGCCGCCGCCGTTGAAGTTCTCCGCGTAGAGAAAGCCCTCCATCGCCGACGAGTTGGAGACCGTGCCGTCCGGCGCGAGCACGGCGCCGTGCCAGCCCTGAAACGAGAGCGTGGTCGCGGTGGCGAAATTCCAGATGACGTGCTCGTTGAGGAAGGTCGAGGCGTTGAAATTCATGTCGTCGGTGAACGCGCTTCCGGTCACGTCGATGACGATCGTGCTCGCGCTGCCGCTGAATACCAGATTGCGCGCCGTCTCAAGCGTCGCCGCGCTGAGCTGGAACACCGCCTCGCCACTCGCGCCAGGGGTTTCCACAAAAGTGAAGTTGTTCGGATCGGTCGCGTTGATCGTGCTGTTCGGGGTCAGCGCTGACAGGGACGAGGACAGCGCGTTCAAAGGGGCCGTGAAATCGGCCATCGTGAAATTCGGGCTGGAGACGAGGCTGCCGCCGCCGTTCAGGTTGAAATGCCCCGCATCGGCGCCCTGCACATTGACGCTGCCGCCGTTGTCGACGTTCGCGTTGACCCCGTTGGTCACGCTAATCGCATTGACCGCCGCAAACGCCGACGGGGCGCTTGCGGCATTCGGATTGTTGTAGAAGGTGGCGCCGCCGGTCATGCTCGCGGCCACCAGCCGGCCCTCGACGTCAGAACTCGACGAAAAGTTGTTCGTGATAACGGCGTTGAACTGCTGAGTGATCTGCTGGGCGGTCAAGGGTGCGCCGTAAGCGTAGCCGGTAAAGGTGGCGGAGCCGATGGATGCTGCAAATAGCGCTAGTCGGTTAAATTTCACCTGACACTCCGCCGTAAACTCTTATTCTTTGGACGGCCCATGTATGGCACATCCGTCGCGGAGCGTCAACGCATCGTTATATTACGTCATTGTGAGCTGCACGATTCCCTGCCCGGCCGCGATGACGCGAGCACCCCGCGGGCACTCATAGACGCGATCGGACTGCGTATCGGCCAGTACGGCGCCGGCGGCCAACGTCACCGCATGCGGCGTGCCGCCGGTGTTGAGGGCGATGTCGAACCGCTCCTTTCCCAACAAGCGAGAATAGGTGAGGACCGGGCCTTGCGCCGCCACCGCGGCGACCGCGCCGAGCGCCAGCGCCTGGTGCGCCCGCCGCAGCGCGATCAGCCGGTGATACAGCGAAACCATCGAATGCGGATCCGCTTGCTGCACGCTGAGCGGCGTGTCCGCGCCGAGGCGCAGCCACGGCTTGCCGGTGGTGAACCCGGCGCCCGGCCCCTTGTCCCACGGGAACGGCGTGCGCTCCGGGTCGCGCCCGAGGCCTTTGCCCGGCTCGCGCTTCTCCGCCGGGTCCCGGACCTCGCTCTCGGGAATAGGCGTGTCCACCATCCCGAGTTCCTCGCCCATATAGATCGTCGGCGTGCCGCGAAGCGTCAGCAGCAGCATGGCCGCCACCCGCGCCTGCATCGCCCCGATCCGGCTCGCGACCCGGCTGCGATCATGATTGCCCAGCACCCAGTTCGGCCACGCCCCTTCGGGCAATGCCGCCTCATACCGGCGGATCAGCGCGGCAATCGCCTCGGCCGTCCACTCCTTGAGCAACAGCAGCGAGAAATTGAACGGCAACTGCGCGCCGCGCCCGTGCTGGCCGTAATAGGTCACCAGGCGCGCAATCGGCAGATAGAGCTCGCCGATCAGCACCCGATCGTGGAACTCGTCCAGCACGTCGTGCATCTCCGCGACGATCTCGTGCATTTCCGGCCGGTCGGAGGTGTAGAGCGGCCGCAGTCGCGCGTAGGAGGATTGACCCTCGCGCCAGTCCGGATCGGGCGGGTTGTCGTGGAACTGGTCGTCCTTGATCAGCAGCCACATCACGTCCACGCGAAACCCGTCCACGCCGCGGCGCAGCCAGAAGCGCAGCACGTCGTACATCGCCGCGCGCACCGCCGGATTGCGCCAGTTCAGGTCGGGCTGGGTCGGCAGGAACGAGTGCATGTAGTACTGGCCGCGCGCCGCGTCCCAAGTCCAGGCGGGGCCGCCAAACTGGGCGAGCCAATTGTTCGGCGGCCCACCGCCAGCCGCGGCATCGCGCCAGAGATACCAGCCAGCTTTGCCGCTCGACCGGTCGCGGCTCTCCTGGAACCAGGGGTGCTGATCGGAAGTGTGGTTCGGCACGTAGTCGAGGATCAGTTTCAGGCCGAGCGCATGCGCCTTGTCCAGCAGCGCGTCGAAATCCGCCAGCGTGCCGAATAGCGGGTCGATGGCGCAGTAATCCGATATGTCGTAACCGAAATCGGTCATCGGCGAGGGGTAGATCGGCGAGGTCCACACCGAATCGACGCCGAGCCAGGTCAAATAGTCGAGCCGCTGGGCGATGCCGCGCAGGTCGCCCGTTCCGTCGCCGTCACTGTCCTGAAACGAGCGGGGATACACCTGATACAAGACGCCGCGCTGCCACCACTCCGCGTCCATCCCCGACCCTCCCAAACGAGGCGACATAACGCGCGGCGCCGGGCATTGTTCGCAGATGCGAAGGGAGCCCGGGCTTGATCAACGACCTCTGGTATAAGAATGCGGTCATCTATTGCCTGTCCGTCGCGACCTTCATGGACTCGAACGGCGACGGCATCGGCGACTTCCCCGGCCTGAACCGCCGGCTCGACTACCTGCAGGGCATGGGCGTCACCGCCCTCTGGCTCAACCCGTTCCAGCCCTCGCCGCAGCGCGATGACGGCTACGACGTGGCCGATTTTTACGGCGTCGACCCGCGCTACGGCACGCTGGGCGACTTCGTCGAGTTCACCCATGGCTGCCAGCAGCGCGGCATCCGCGTGCTGATCGATCTCGTCGTCAACCACACCTCGGACCAGCACCCCTGGTTCCAGGACGCCCGCCGCGACCCGAAATCGAAGTATCGCGACTGGTATGTCTGGTCACGCAAGCGGCCCGCGGACAGCAAGAGCGGGATCGTGTTCCCCGGCGTGCAAAAAACCACCTGGACCCGCGACCCGGTCGCCCGCGAATACTATTTCCACCGCTTCTACGACTTCCAGCCCGACCTCAACACCGCGAACCCGGAAGTGCAGGCCGAAATCCTGAAGATCATGGGATTCTGGCTGCAGCTCGGTGTTTCGGGCTTCCGGATGGACGCGGTGCCCTTCGTCATCGCCCAGAAGGGCGCGGACTTGGCCAAGCCCGCCGAGCATTACGACATGCTGCGCATGTTCCGCGAGTTCCTGCAGTGGCGCGAGGGCGACGCAGTCATCCTGGCCGAGGCCAACGTGCTGCCGGAGACCGACCTGCAGTATTTCGGCGATAGCGGCGAGCGGCTGCAGCTCATGTTCAATTTCCAGGTCAACCAGGCGCTGTTCTACGCGCTGGCGGCGGCCGATAGCTTGGTGCTCGCCCACGCCCTCGCCGCGACCGTTGCGCGCCCGGCAACCGCGCAATGGGCCACCTTCCTGCGCAACCATGACGAGCTCGATCTGGGCCGGCTGACCGATGCCCAGCGTGAAGCCGTGTTTGCCGCCTTCGGTCCCGATAAGAGCATGCAACTTTATGACCGAGGCATCAGGCGCCGCCTCGCGCCGATGCTGCAGGGCGACCGGCGGAGATTGGAGATGGCCTTTAGCCTCATGCTGACGCTGCCCGGCACGCCGGTGCTGCTGTATGGCGACGAGATCGGCATGGGCGACGACCTGAACCTGCCGGAACGCAACTGCGCCCGCACGCCGATGCAATGGTCGAGCGAGGCGCATGGCGGGTTCACCTCGGGCGACCAGCCGGTGCTGCCGGCGATCTCGCATGGTCCGTACGGCTACGAATACGTCAACGTCGCGGCGCAGCGGCGCGACCCGCAATCGATGCTGAACTGGACCGAGCGGATGCTGCGCATGCGCAAGGAGGTGCC
This sequence comes from Acetobacteraceae bacterium, assembly GCA_965276815.1. Taxonomy (GTDB): domain Bacteria; phylum Pseudomonadota; class Alphaproteobacteria; order Acetobacterales; family Acetobacteraceae; genus JAVVHH01. The sequence goes on from CBDIBE010000011.1 coordinate 1,067,781, forward strand.
GGAGATCGGTTGGGGGCAGTTCGTGGTGCTGGACGTAGGCTCGCCGGAGCTGTTCGCCCTGCGCTACGACTGGCGCGGCAACGCCGCCGTGTTCGTGCACAATCTGACCGCGCTCCCGCGCGAGATCCGCTTCAAGCCCGGCGCGGAGGGCCTGCACGACGGGCTGCTGATCAATTTGCTGTCCGGCGACCACAGCGCGCCGGACGAGGCCGGCGAGCATTGCGTGCTGATGGAGCCCTATGGCTACCGCTGGTACCGGGTCGGCGGGCTCGATTATTTGCTAAGGCGGACGGACGCTTGACATCGTCATCGCAAGCCGCGCAGCGGCGTGGCGAGCCAGGGTGGCGCGGACCGACGCGAGCTTGGATTGCTTCGTCGCTTCGCTCCTCGCAATGACGCTGACGAAATAGGGCTTGGCGCGTCCTCCGTGCTGTCCTTAGTCTTTACCTCCAAGTCGTCTTGGGACAGTGCATGACCCCGATCGCCCGCACGCTCGTCGCCACGCTCGCCGCCCTCGCCGCCTGCGTCCCCGCCTTGGCGCAGACCCGAGAGCCGATCCCCACCGAGCAGAAGCAGCCGGACCTCGCCAAGCTCGTCCCACCGGATGCCGCCAGCCGGCCGTTTACCGTCGCGGTCGCGCTCGGCTCGCCGCCTGACGACTTTCGCGACCAGAACGGCGCGACCGCCGGCTGGGAGCCCGATATCCTGCGCGCCGCGACCCAGGCGCTCGGCCTTCAGCTCGATCTGCGCCCCACCACCTTCGACACGCTGATCCCCGGCCTGCAGGCCAAGCGGTTCGACGCCGCGACCGGTCAGATCGGCATCACCGTGGTGCGCGAGAAGGTCGTCGACATGATCGGCACGCTGATCGGCAACGAACTGTTCGCAGCGCTCGCCGACGACACGATCAAGGTGGACAGCCTCGACGACCTCTGCGGCGTCGCCGTCGCCACCACGCGCGGCTCGCGCGAGATGATCTTCGCCGAGGAGCATCAGCCCCGCTGCAAGGAACTCGGCCGCGAACCGATCAACACGCTCGTGTTCAATGACGGCAACGGCGCGGCCGAGGCGCTGATGAGCCGCCGCGCCCGCCTCTACTGGGTCGGCTCGACCGCGATCAGCTACTTCGTCGCCCAGTCGCACGGCCGCACCAAGGTGGTCGGCCACTACACCGACCGCAGCTTTATCGGCGTCGCGCTGCCGAAGGGTTCCGACATGACGAAGCCGCTGCAGGCCGCGATCCAGCACCTGATGGATGACGGGACCTACACGAAGATCGTCACGAAATGGGGCCTGCAGGACGGCGCGGTGCAGCAAGCCCCGGTGAACCCAACCGACGCCCCGAAGTGAGCCTGAGCCAGAGCGTCACGCAGATCGAGCGAATTGTCCCGCTCCGCCATCCCTGGACCTGGGCGGCCAGCGCGCTGGCGCTCCTCGTCGCCGCCCTCGTCTTCTACAGCGTCGCAACGAACCCCGGCTTCCAGTGGCCGGTCGTAGCGGGATACCTGTTCGACCGGCAGATCCTCGCCGGGCTGCTGCGCACGCTGGAACTGACGGTCGCCGCCATGCTGATCGGGCTCGTGCTCGGCACCACGCTCGCGGTCATGCGGCTGTCGCCCAACAAGCTGCTGTCGACCCTGAGCTGGCTCTACATCTGGTTCTTCCGCAGCGTGCCGGTGCTGGTGCAACTCATCTTCTGGTATAATTTCGGCGCGCTGTATTCCGCGTTCACGCTGCGGGTGCCATTCGGCCCGGTGCTGTTCAGCGCCTCGACCAATGCGGTGATCACGCCGATGTCGGCCGCACTCGCCGGGTTGGGGCTGGCCCAGGCCGCCTACACCGCTGAGGTCGTGCGCGCCGGGATCATCTCCGTCCCCTCAGGGCAGACGCGGGCGGCCAAGGCGCTCGGCATGCGCCCGGCCACCATCCTGTTCCGCATCGTCTTCCCGCAGGCCATGCGCGTCATCATCCCGCCGGTCGGCAACGAAGTGATCTCCATGGTGAAGAACACCTCGCTCGTCAGCGTGATCGCGCTGGCCGAACTGCTCTACACCGCGCAGCTCATCTACGCCCGCACCTACGAGACGATCCCGCTGCTGATCGTCGCCTCGCTCTGGTACCTGGCCGTGGTCTCGGTCCTCTCGGCCGGCCAGCTTTTCCTGGAGCGTCATTACCGGCATGGCGCATGATCGAGCCGATGGTGAAAATCAGGGGCCTGCGCAAGCGCTTCGGTGGGCGCGAGGTGCTGTGCGGCATCGACCTCGACGTGACGCGCGGCACCGTGATGTGCGTGATCGGGCCGTCCGGCTCCGGCAAGAGCACGATGCTCGCCTGCATCAACCATCTCGAGCGGATCGACGGCGGCAAGATCTGGGTCGCCGGCGAGATGGTCGGCTACCGCGAGCACAAGGGCTGCCTCTACGAGCTGCTGGAGCGCCAGGTGGCGCGCATGCGGCAGAAGGTCGGGATGGTATTCCAGCAGTTCAATCTGTTCCCGCATATGACGGCGCTCGGCAACGTCATCGAGGCGCCGATCCGGGTAAACCGCGTGCCGGAAAGCGCGGCGCGGACCCGGGCGCTGCAGTTGCTCGACCGCGTCGGCCTCGCCTCCAAGCACGCGCAATTCCCCGCCCAGCTCTCCGGCGGCGAGCAGCAGCGCGTCGCGATCGCCCGGGCGCTCGCCATGGACCCGGTGCTTATGCTGTTCGACGAGCCGACCTCGGCGCTCGATGCGGAGCTGGTCGGCGAGGTGCTAGCCGTCATGCAGGATTTGGCGCGCTCGGGGATGACGATGATCGTGGTCACGCACGAGCTGGCCTTCGCCCGCGAGGTCGGCGACGCGCTGACCTTCATGGATGCCGGCCTGGTGGTCGAGCGCGGCGACCCCCGCACCGTGCTCGCCGCGCCGAACGAGCAGCGCACGCGCGAATTCCTCTCCCGCGTGCTGTGATTATGGAGTTGAGCATGGAAAGCATCGTCATTATCGGCCCTGGCGCCGAAGCCGCTTCCATCCTGCCCGGCGCGCGCGTCATCGCGCCACCGGAGGCGACGGCCTGGCATGCCGAACCCGGCCGCGTCTGGATCGAGAGCGCGTCCGGCGTAGCCTCCGTGCCATTCACAAAGTTGCTGCTCTGCGAAGATGCGCCGCTGCTGCTGATGGCGCTCGGCTGCACTTTCAAAAATGGCCGCCCGGTGGTGGACGCGAAGGGCGAGACGAGCGTCGCCGGTGTGTTCGCCGTGGGCCCGGTCCTCGGGGCGGACGGCGGGCAAGCCGCGCGCCAGGGCCGGATCGCCGCGTCCGCCATGGCAGGCTTGCCGGTAGAGGGCACGATTAGCGCTTCCCCCCTCCCGGAAACACCGACGGAACGGCTGGACCCGTTGGATCTGGCCATCCTGCTCGGGCAACCGCCGAGCGCCGAACGCAACCGGATCGCCCTCGCCCAGGCCGAAGCGCGCGGCCCGAACCTATTGGGCAGAGTGGCGCCGGCGCTTCCCGTCGGGTTTGCGGCGCTGGCGGCGATGGCCCCCGCCGTCCTGACGACGCGCGGCCCACAGGATGACACGGGAGTGCTGGCATGAGCGCGGAAATGGACGTCATCATCGTCGGCGGCGGACTGCACGGCATGTCCGCGGCGCTGCATATCGCGCGCCGTGGCCGCCGGGTCCTGGTGCTGGAGAAGGACCGGGTCGCCGCCCATGCCTCCTCCTATTCGGCGGGCGGCGTGCGCACGCTGGGCCGGCATCCGGCGGAGGTGCCGCTGGCTGTAGAATCGATGGCGCTCTGGCACCGCATCACCGATCTCGTCGGCGACGATTGCGGCTTCCAGGTGACCGGCCACGTCAAGGTGGCCGAGAACGAAGCCGAGATGGCCACCCTCGCCGCGCGTGCGGCCGAGATGCGCGCCGCCGGCTGGACCCATGAGGAGCTGATCGACCAGGCCGAGCTGCGCCGCGTACTGCCCGCCGTCTCCCCGCACGCCGTCGGCGGCCTGATCGCCCGCAACAACGGCTTCGCCCGCCCCTACCAGACCACCTGCGCCTTCCGCCGCGCCGCCGAGGCCGCCGGCGCCACGGTACGCGAGGGCGCCGGTGTCATCGCGCTCGAGCGCAAGGCGGACCGCTGGCATCTCCGCTGCGCCGACGGCTCGGCCCATAGCGCGCCGGTCCTGGTCAACACGGCCGGCGCCTGGGGCGCGCACCTTGCCCGCGCCGTCGGCGAAGAGATCCCCTTCGGCTTCAGCGCCCTGATGATGATCTACACCTCCGCGCTGCCGCCCTTCGTAACCCCGGTCGTCGGCATGACCACAAAGGCGCTCTCCTTCAAGCAGGCGCCGAGCGGCCACGTCATGATCGGCGGCGGCCACAAAGGCGTCGCCAACCTCGAGACCGGCGAGGTCAGCCTCGACGTGGAGCGCCTGGCCTATTCCGCCGCCACCGCGCTCTCCCTGTTCCCGATCCTCGCCGAGGCCAAGCTGGTGCACGCCTGGGCCGGCATCGAGGGCATGCTGCCCGACGAAATCCCGGTCATCGGCCTGTCCCGCACCGCACCCGGCCTGGTGCACGCCTTCGGCTTCTGCGGCCACGGCTTCGAGCTCGGCCCAATCATGGGTGGCATCGTCGCCCAACTCGCCATCGACGGCCAGACCAACTGGCCCCTAACCCCCTTCGCCCCCGACCGCTTCGCCAAAGGCACGGTCACGCCCGGAACGGCGCTGCTGCAGCCTGCGGGCTAGAGGTCAACCCAGCGAGGAACTAGCGTCCGTTTTTGCAGCACGTCCGAGATTCAAACCCCACCCCGGTTGCCAATCGCGCCGGCGCACAACTACGGTCGCTCGTCGATGGTCCCGCGCGAGCGGGTGAAAAGGGAACGCCGTGCGTCCCGGCTGGACCGTGGGTCCGGGGACAAGTCGGCGGCTGCTCCCGCAACTGTCAGCGGCGAGCCGCTGGCCCGTCCACCTTTCGGAGGTGGGTCACTGAACCAGATAGGGTTCGGGAAGGCAGGGCCAGAAGCTTTGACCCGTGAGCCAGGAGACCTGCCGTCGTCGCACTAGCCGCCACCGGGCGGGATGACCCGGGGGCAGGGGAACGAACGTGCTGACGTTTATCCAGCAGGCTTTCGACGACCGCGCCCCAGGGATGCGTGGCCGGCTCGTCGGACTCTACACGTTGCTGATCGTCGCCAACGTCGGGGTCTGGGCGTGGGCGCTCTACACCTTCCGCCATCAGCCGGTGCTGGTCGGCACCGCGCTACTGGCCTACAGCTTCGGCCTGCGGCACGCGGTCGACGCCGACCATATTGCCGCCATCGACAACGTCACCCGCAAACTGATGCAGGACGGCAAGCGCCCGGTCAGCGTCGGATTCTGGTTTTCGGTCGGTCACTCGGCGGTCGTCGTCCTGGTCGCGCTCGCGATTGCGATCACGACGACCGAACTGGAGTCACGCTTCGACTCCTGGAAGGATGTCGGCGGCATCGTCAGCACATCCGTCTCGACCGTATTCCTGTTCGCAGTCGCGGCCATGAACATCGTCATCTTGGCGGGCGTATGGAAAACCTTCCGCCATGTCCGGCGAGGCGGAGCATTCGCCGATCAGGATTTCGACCTTCTACTCAACAGCCGAGGACTGCTGGCCCGGCTGCTCCGGCCCCTGTTCCGGCTGGTCACGCAAAGCTGGCACATGCTGCCGCTGGGCTTCCTGTTCGGCCTCGGCTTCGACACCGCGACCGAAGTGGCGCTGCTCGGCATTTCGGCGACGCAAGCTGGAGAAGGTATGTCCATCTGGTCGATCATGGTGTTCCCGGCACTCTTCGCCGCAGGGATGTCGCTGGTGGACACGACAGACGGCGTGCTGATGCTGGGTGCCTATAACTGGGCATTCGTCAAACCAATGCGCAAGCTCTACTACAACCTGGTCATCACTGCCGTGTCGGTCGTCGTGGCTGTGCTGATCGGCGGAATTGAGGGTCTTGGCCTGATAGGCGACCAACTCGGCCTGAAAGGGTGGTTCTGGGATGGCGTCGGCTCGCTCAACGACAACTTCAACAGCATCGGCTTCATCATCATCGGCGTGTTCATTTTCGCCTGGGTCGCATCCCTGATCATCTACCGCTACGCGCGCCTCGATGAGCTGGATGCCACCCCGACGAAAGGCTGACCACCCTTCAAGCTGGCACGCGCCCGATAGGGTGCCAGCGCCTCGCGCGCAACGGCGAGGTCATGCTTGGTCTGCAACGCCATGCAGAACTCGGCACTCGTGGCAAAATGGGCGGCCAGGCGCAGTGCGGTATCCGCCGTCCCGCGCGCTTGCCGTGCAGAATTGCCGTGATCCGGTTCGCCGGCACGCCGGTCGCCCGCGCCAGCGCGGAGGCTGAGAGGCCAAGGGGCTCCATGAACTCGGCCCGGAGCACGTCGCCCGGCGTCGTCAACTATCTCGGATTATCTTCGCCAAGAACCCAACGACGCCACAAATGCGACTCCTTCATCGACCGAAAGGGGTCTCGCCGCCGGCGCTCTTCTGGTATGTTGTTCTCGTGACGCAACCGTCTCAAGTGCCGCCCCGTGTCAGGCCGACCGTCATTCTGCCGGACACCAGCCCGCTTGTGCATCTGGCGGCAGCCGATGCGTTGCACATCCTGACCGGCCTCGGCCGGGTGGTCGTTGTCGATGTCGTCGCGCTCGAAGCGACAAACGACAACAGCAAGCCCTACGCTGCCCAAATCGCGGCGTGGATCGCCGAAGGCGGCAAGCCCGGCAGCAATCGGCCGGTGGAAGTCGCCGCGACGGAACTCGGCACTCTCTATAAACTCGCTCTCGATCAGAATATGAAGCCGCCCCGCAACGCCGGAGAGATCGGCATCACGGAGTGGCTGGCGGACGAGTTACGGCATATCGGCGGCCCGGCGCTCGTGGTATACGAAAACGGCAGGATTCCGAACATGTGGCGCGGGAAGGCATCGCGGAAACGATTGCCGTCGCCACGACCCGCAACCTGCTTGAACTGGCGCAGCGCGAGGGCCTGATCCCGAGCGCGGAAACGCTATGGGCGCAGATCGTCAAGGCGGCGCCGACCGCCAACCCGGCCTCCATCTTCACCTACATCAATCCGCCGAAGCCATGACCGAGCCAACCCCCATTCACCCCGCCATACGCCGCTATTCCGCCGGTGAGATCTCCGCCACAAAGGCCGCCGACCTGCTCGGCGACAAAGCCACGGTCGCCGACGTATTCGTGATGACCCGGCAAGCCGGGCTACCGCTCCCGCGCCCACCGCGCGAACAGGAGCAGGCCGAATTGGCGCACGCCCTGAAAATACTCGGCCTGTCATGACTTAACGCCTGGCTGGCCACCGGCTAGTGTCCGCGCCCCTGGCTAAGGACCTCATCAATGCTGCGTTTCCTCACCCTCGCCGCCATCGCCGCAGCACTTCCCATGCTCGCCCAGGCACGCACCCTGGAGGTCGGCAAGGGCAAGGAGTTCAGCATGCCCTCCGCCGCCATCGCCGTCGCCCATGACGGCGATCACGTCGAGATCCAGCCTGGCGAGTATTTCGATTGCGCCGTGGTCCTGCCCAACGACCTCGTCATCGAAGGCGTCGGCGACCCGGCCAGCGTCGTCATGACCGACAAGACCTGCCAAGGCAAAGCCCTCCTCGTCACCGACGGACAGCGCATCACCATCCGCAACATGACCCTCACCCGCGCCCGCGTGCCGGACAATAACGGCGCCGCCATCCGCGCCGAGGGCCACGACCTCACGCTCGAGCACCTGCGCATCATCAACAATCAGGACGGCATCCTCTCCGGCACCGCCGGCGGGACCATCACCATCCGCGACAGCCTGTTCGATCACAACGGCGTCTGCCGCGGCGCCTGCAGCCACGGCGTCTATGTCGGCAACCTCGATCTGCTGAAGATCGAGCGGACCACCTTCACCAACACCATGGAGGGCCATCACATCAAATCCCGCGCGCTGCGCACCGAGGTGACCGGCTGCTCCATCCAGGACGGGCCGGACGGCACCGCCAGCTACGAGATCGAAATCCCCAACGGCGGCAGCCTGGTCGCCCGCAACAACACGATCGAAAAAGGCCCGAAGGCGCAAAACCACGCCACGATCGTCATCGGCGCGGAAGGCGTGACCCAGCCAACCAAGGAACTCACCATCGAGAACAACACCTTCCGCAATGACGGCGACTTCCAGGCCCTCTTCGTCCGCAACATCACCGCAACCCCGGCCATCCTGAAGGGCAACCATTTCACCGGTTCGGTGACCCCTCTGGAGGGTGACGGCCAGGTGACGCCCTAACCGTGATCCATCGCCTGTCATTAGCGCTCGCGCTCGTCGCGAGCCCGTGCTGGGCACGCACCCTGACCGTGGGTGCCGGCCAGCAATACCAGAATTTCTATGACGCCATCCAAGCGACCTCGGACGGCGACACCGTGCTGCTCCAACCGGGCGACTACTTCGAATGCGCCGTCATCGGCCGGTCGCATCTGACCATTGCCGGCGCAGCACCTGGCGTCGTGATCACCGACAAGACCTGCCAGGGCAAGGCGCTCCTGGTGGTGGACGGCGAGGGCCTGACCATCCGCAACCTCGCCCTCAATCGCGCCCGCGTGCCGGACGGCAATGGCGCCGGCATCCGGCTCGAGGCGAAGGATCTGACGGTGGATGGCGTCACCTTCGACAACGACACGGTCGGCATCCTGGCCGGGTCGGTGGGCGGCACGGTGACGATCGAGAACAGCCATTTCCAGGATGGCGGGATCGGCGGCGACCAAGCGAAATTCGCGGTCATGATCGGCCAAGTGGACAAGCTGCGTATCGCCCACTGCACGTTCGTGGGCGTCAAAGGCGGGCAGGTCACGACCTATGCCGACCGCACCGAGCTGATCGGCAACCAGATCGGCGACGGCACCGGCGACGACCCGGCGGTCGCCGTCCTCGCCACCCGCGGCAACCTGCTGCTGGAGGATAACGTCTTCCAGATCGGCCCGAACGCGCCGCGTCTCGCCGCCGCCGTCGCCGCCTGGGATTCCGCCACCGCCACCCTCCGCCGCAACCGGCTCGACAACAAAACCGGCCAACACCTCGCCCTGTTGCTCGACTGGACGGATGGCAGCCCGGTCCTCGACGGCAATCAGGTCGGATCCGGCGACAGCGAGGTCTCCACCAGCGGGCTTTGGCGGCACCGCGCCTCCGGCACGTTCGCGGCCACCAAGGAAGCCGTCCGTGACCTGGCGCGCAGCGTCAAGCACCTGCTCGTCCGATGAGGTTTGTTCGCATCCTGCCGCTCGCGCTCGCGCTCTGGACGGTACAGGCCTCCGCCAATCCGTTCGATACCTACCAGCTCATCGAATGGCAGGAGCGCACGCCGGCGCAGATCAACGGGCTGAAACGCCTCGGCTTCACCGCGACCAAGCTGCGCGGCACCAGCGGCCAGATCGATCCCTCGGAGCTCGCCGCGCACATCGCCTCCGGCCTGCCCTGGTATGTCGAGAACATCGCCACCGATTTCTACGCGCCCTATCACCGCTACATCGAGGGCCAGCCGGTCAACGCCCTGTTCGAGGCCGCCAAGGCCCGCCGCCGCGCAGACCCCGCCGACATTTCAATCTTCGTCCGCACGCCAAGCCTGTCCGACCCAGCCTGGATCGCCAAAATCCAGGACCGCCTGGCCAGCGTCGTCCGCGCGCAAGACCAATACCACCCACTCTTCTACAACCTCGCCGATGAGAGCGGGATCGGCGATCTGACCGCCTTTTGGGATGCCGACACCGGCCCCCTCTCGCTCGCCGCCATGCGCGAGTGGCTGCGTCAGCAATACCCGAGCCTCGGCGCACTCAACCAGGAATGGGGCACCGGCTTCGCGAGCTGGGACGCCGTGGTGCCCGAGCTGACCGACCAAGCCATGCAGCGGACCGACGACAATTACGCGTCCTGGGCCGACTTCAAGGCGTGGATGGACGTGGCCTACGCCCGCGCCGTCCGCGCCGGCACCGACGCCGTGCATCGCGCCGACCCGCAAGCGCTGGCCGGGCTCGAGGGCGCCCAGCTCCCGGGCTGGGGCGGCTACGACTACAGCCTGCTCGCCCCCGCCGTGGACGTCATGGAGATCCTCGACGTCGGCAACGCGCTCGATCTGGCGCGGGCCTTCAATCCGGGCCTGATCCCGCTGCGGACGAGCTTCGGCAGCGGCCCGCGCGAGCGCCACGACGCCTGGCAGCACTTCCTGCGCGGCGGCCGCGGCATGATCGTCTGGGACAGCGGGAACGACATCGTGCAGGCCGACGGCTCGCCGGCTCCGCGCGGGCAGGACCTCGGCACGCTGGCCGCCGCGATCCGCAGCGTCGCCCCGGTGATCTTCGCCAGCACCCCGGCGCCAGACCCGGTGGCCGTGCTCATCTCGCAGGCAAGTTTCCGCACCCAATGGATGCTCGACCAGCGTTATCGCGGCGCCGCCTGGTCCGACCGCGACGCGGCCCACGAATACGAGGACAATGCCTGGCGCGCCGCCCGCCGGCAGGTGCTGCAAGTCCTCGGCCAATTGGCGATCGAGCCGCATCTGCTCTCCTCGTCCATGGTCGAAGACGGCGCCCTGCAGCGCGATGGCATCCGCGTGCTCATCCTCCCGCACGTCATCGCGCTCTCGCCGCGCGAGGCCGCCGCCATCAAGGCCTTCGCCCAGGCCGGCGGCACCGTGCTGGCCGACACCGAGCCCGGCGTGTTCGACGAGCACAGCCGCCGCCTGCCCACCCCCCTGCTCGCCGGCATTGCCCGGGTGCCGGAGGGAATGTGGCTGAGTGGCGATCCGGACACGCCATGGTCCCTCGACGGCCAAGCCGCCCTGCTGACCGGCATCGTCCCCCGCGCCACCCTGCGCGGCCCCGACGGCCAGCGCGCCACGGGGGTCGACGCCCGCTGGTTCCGCCGCGGCGACGCGCTGCTGCTCGCCTTGCAGACCATCGTCCCCTGGGGCGCCCCCGACCGCATCGAGGTGGACCTGCCCGCCCCACAGTCAGTCCGCGACCTGCGCGCCGGCAGCCCCGCCCACGTCACGGACCGTATCCCGGTCCAACTCGACCCGATCGAGCCGACAATCCTGGAGCTGCGGCACCCGCTTTGAGCGGGACAGAAATCGCTCTACAATGCCGGAAAATCTGGAGGACGACCCCATGCCGGCCAATCACGCCGCCCGCCTGCGCGAGCTTCTGCGGTCCAAGACGATGGTCACCGCCCCCGGCGCCTACGATGCCATCACCGCGCGCACCATCGCCCAGGCCGGCTTCCCCGCCGTCTACATGACCGGCGCCGGCACCTCGGTCTCGCTCGGCTTCCCGGATTTCGGCCTAATCACGATGACCGAAATGGTCGCCAATGCGGCGCGCATCGTCCGCTCCGTCGACCTGCCCGTCATCGCCGACGCCGACACCGGCTATGGCAACGAGCTGAACGTGGTCCGCACCGTCCAGGAGCACGAGCGAGCCGGCACGGCGGGCATCCATATCGAGGATCAGGTCAGCCCAAAGAAATGCGGACATCTGGATGACAAGGAGATCATCCCGCGCGACGAATTCATCGCCAAGATCCGCGCCGCGGTAGCCTCGCGGACGGCCCCGGATTTCGTCGTCATCGCCCGCACCGACGCTCGCGCCGTCGCCGGGCTCGACGAAGCCGTTGCGCGCATGAACCTGGCCCTGCAGGCCGGCGCCGACATGGCGTTTCTCGAGGCGCCGCAAACCCTTGAGGAGGTGGCGTCCGTTCCGAGGCTAGTCCAGGGGCCATGTCTGCTGAACGTCGTGCGCGGCGGCAAAACCCCGGAAATCAACCTGCAAGACGCCGAGCAAATGGGTTATCGCCTGGCCATCGTGCCCGGCCTGCTGCTGAAAACGGTGCTGGGCGCCTGCGACGCCGCGCTCGCCGAACTGAAGCGCACGCATGTGCATCCCGTTCCCCCGGGCGATCTCACCGTCCGCCAAAGCTTCAACCGGTTCGGCGCCGATGAATGGGACGCGCTGCGCACCCGTTTCCGGGATCAGACCCCGGTAAAGGCCGCCGAATGACCCGCACTCTCTTCGAAAAAATCTGGGACCGGCACGTCGTCCTGCAGCAGCCCGACGGGGCGACCTTGCTGCACGTCGGCCGGCATCTCGTGCACGACGGCTCGCGCGCCGGGTTCAGCGCGCTCCATGAGCGCGGCCTCAAGCTGCGCCACCCGGAGCGCACCTTCGGCACGCCCGACCACTACGTCTCCACGCGGAGCCATGATCTCGCGGCGATCGCCGAGCCGAACCGGCGCGAAATGGTGACGGCACTCGCCGACAATGCGCGCGAGCACGGTTTCACGCTGTTCGGCCTCGGCGACCTGCGCCAGGGCATTGTCCACATCATCGGCCCCGAGCAAGGCATCACCCAGCCGGGCCTGCTGATGGTGTGCGGCGACAGCCACACCGCGACGCATGGCGCGCTCGGGGCACTGGCCTTCGGGATCGGCGCCTCCGAAGTCGAGCACGTGCTGGCGACGCAGACGCTTTGGCAGCAGAAGCCGCAATCGATGCGCGTGACCGTGAACGGCGAGCTGGCGCCCGGAGTGACGCCGAAGGACGTCATCCTGGCCATCATCGCCGAGATCGGCGCGGCCGGCGGCACCGGGCACGTGATCGAGTACGCCGGCTCGGTGTTCCGCTCCATGTCGATGGAAGGCCGCCTGACCGTCTGCAACATGTCGATCGAGGCTGGCGCCCGCGCCGGAATGGTTGCCCCCGACGAAACCACCTACGCCTATCTCCAAGGCCGCCCCTTCGCCCCGAAAGGCGCCGCCTGGGACCAGGCGCTCGCTTTCTGGCGCAGCCTGCCCACCGACCAAGGCGCCACCTTCGACCGCGAAGTGTCGCTGGACGCCGCCCGCATCGCGCCGATGGTCACCTGGGGCACCAGCCCCGAGGACGCCGCCCCCATCACCGGCGCCATCCCCGACCCGGCGCAAGCCGCCACTGCCGAGCGCCGCGACGCAATCGGCCGCGCCCTCGCCTACATGGGCCTCGAACCCGGCACGCACATCGACGCGATCCAGGTCGACCGGGTCTTCATCGGCTCCTGCACCAACTCGCGCATCGAAGACCTCCGCGCCGCCGCCACGGTCGCCAAGGGACGCCACGTACAGGTCCCCTCCATGGTCGTGCCGGGCTCCGGCCTGGTGAAAGCGCAGGCCGAGGCGGAAGGCCTGCACCAAATCTTCCTCGAAGCCGGCTTCGAGTGGCGCGAACCCGGCTGCTCGATGTGCGTCGGCATGAACGGCGACCTGGTCGCCCCCGGCGAGCGTTGCGCCTCCACCTCCAACCGCAACTTCGTCGGTCGCCAAGGCCGCGGCGCCCGCACCCACCTGGTCAGCCCCGCCATGGCCGTCGCCGCCGCCGTCACCGGCCACATGACCGACGTCCGCCAGATGATGGAAACCCCCTAATGCTGAAATTCGCACGGGTCGAAGCCCAAGCCGCCGCCATCGACGCCCCCAACGTCGACACCGACCAGATCATCCCCGCCCGCTTCCTCTGGCGCCCCCGCGCCGACGGCTACGGCCAGCTCCTATTCAACGATCTCCGCACCAACGAAGACGGCACCCAAAAACTAGATTTCGTGCTGAACCGCCCAGCGACCCGCGCCGCCCAGGTCCTAGTCGCCGACCGCAACTTCGGCTGCGGCTCATCGCGCGAACACGCCGTCTGGGCGCTGCTGGACGCCGGCATCCGCGTCGTAATCGCCCCCAGCTTCGGCGACATTTTTTTCAACAACAGCCTAAAAAACGGCCTCCTGCCGATCGTCCTCTCCGAGCAGCGCTGCGCCGAACTGCGCTCCGCCCTGAACCGAACGCCCGGCGCCCGCATGGCAATCGACCTCGAATCCCAAACCGTCAGCGGCCCCCTCGGCGTCAACGACGGCGGCGGCACCGACAACTTCGAGATCGACCCATTCCGCAAGCAATTGCTACTAACCGGCATGGACGACATCACCTTCACCCTCAGCCAGCAGGACCGCATCGCCGGCTTCGAAGCCAAATACCAAGCCGAGATGCCCTGGCTCTAACCGCTCGCGTCAGAACTGGAAACCTAATTCCAGTCGTCATCACCGGGCTTGACCCGGTGATCCACACCCGCCCCATGGACCCCAAATCAAATCCTACTGTTCACCCAGTTATCCGGCGCCGCGGGCGATGAGTTGATCGGCGACATCGTCGAGATCGGCGCCGATGATCTGCGGCTGGGGACCGACGCCGAGGACGTCGTTCCCGGCTCGTCGAATCAAGGCCCCCTCCCACCCGGCCGCGACCGCACCGAGCGTGTCCCAAGTATGGCAGGCGATCAGGCACAACTGCGAGGGCTCAACCCCAAGCTCCCTCTCGACATAGGCGTACGCATGGCGCGAAGGCTTGTGGTGCTTGACGCCATCTGCGCTGAAACGCCGCTCGAAGAGGTCAGCGATGCCGCCGTGCTCGAGCTGACGAGACTGCACCTCTAGCAGGTTGTCCGTCAGGGTGAACAGCCGGAAGCCAGCGCCGCGAAGCCTGCGCAGCGCCGCCGGCACTTCCGGATGCGGCGGCATTGTCGAGAACTTATCCGTGAGCTCATGCCGATCCGTGTCCTTGATCTCGATACCCCGCGTATCCGCCAGCATCTTCATCACCGCGCCGCCGATTTCGGTGAACGGCACGTACTGCTCGGCGACGGTGAGTGCCGCGGAGTACAGGATGAGGTTTGCGAACCAAAGCCGCATCGCCGACTTGTCGTCGAAGATGCGCTCGAAGGTCGGCGCCATCGTCTCCAGATCGAGCAGCGTTTCGTTGACATCGAATACGATGAGCGGAAGGTTAGTCATCGGACGATCCTCCTGTCTTGCGCCGTCTCGTCAGTCCAAGAACTCACGGATGCTTTCGGCTATTTCCCGGGCGTGGGTTTCCAAGGCGAAGTGGCCGGTGTCGAAAAACCGGACTTGCGCGTCTGGAATGTCGCGCTTGAACGCCTCGGCTCCGGGCGGCAAGAAAAACGGATCGTTCTTGCCCCACACCGCCAATAACGGCGGCTTCTTCGCACGGAAATACGCCTGGAATGTCGGATAGAGGGCGACGTTGCTCTTGTAATCTCCTAGTAGATCGAGCTGGACCTCATCCGCCCCCGCGCGAGCCAAGTAGAAATTGTCGAGGTTCTGACCATCTGGAGAGACGATCGCAGGGTTCGGCACGCCATGCGTGTACTGCCAACGGGTCGTCTCGGCCGTGAGGAAGGACCGCAGCGCGTCGCGGTTCGCTGGCGACCGGTCCTCCCAATAAGCCCGAATCGGGGTCCAGCCGTCGCTGAGCCCTTCCTCATACGCGTTCCCATTCTGCGAGATGATCGCGGTGATCTTGTCGGGCTGGCGGGCCGCAAGCCGGAACCCCGTCGGCGCCCCGTAATCGAACACATAAACCGCGAACCGGTCGAACCCGACCACTTCTGTGAAGCGCTCGATTATGCGTGCGAGATTGTCGAATGTGTAGTCGAATTGGTCATGTCGCGGCATGTCGGATTGCCCGAAACCCGGGAGATCCGGAGCGATCAGGTGAAATCGGTCCGCCAACAGTGGGATCAGGTCGCGGAACATGTGACCAGCGCTCGGAAAGCCATGCAGCAGCAAGAGCTTGCGGCCAGTCGTGTTCCCAGCTTCCCGGTAGAATACGTTGAAGCCGTCAACATCGGCCTTGCCGTATCTTATCGGTTCCATCAGCTTCTCCCCTTCACGCAGTTCAACTTCTCCGATGAGCGCTTATCGCGGGCAGCGGACCGATCTCTGACGCATTTCGCTCGAATGCTTCATGGGGCGGCGACCGCCTCGAGGAGAATGTCGACCACGAACCCCGGAGCCGTAACGATCGGCGCGTGGTCGACGGCATGCGACCTGATCTTCGCCTTCATGCGCTCGGCCATGAAAAGCTGCGTCTCGACCACGATCATGCGATCATGCTCGGCAACCAGGTACCAGGTTGGAACGCTCTTCCACAGCACAGGCCCCGCTGTCGGGACCGTCATGCAGGAAAACCGCAGCGGCCGCTGTACGGCAGCGAGCACGGTGAGGTCATCGGCGCAAGCATTGGGCGCGAACGCCTCGGCAAAGGCCTCGTCAGGCAGCCAGAGCAGATTGTTGCCGTCCGGTGCGAGCTTCGGCGCCTGCGGATGCGGCTCGGCGCGAAAGAACAGCTCGCTGAGTGTCTCGCCTTCGTCAGGTGCGAACGCGGTCACGTAGACGAGCGCTTTGACGCGCTCGGCCGCCGCCAGCCCGATCACTGCGCCCGCATAAGCATGCGCCGCCAGGACGACCGGTCCTGACACCCGCTCGAGGCTGCGGTTGAGGGCGGCAACGTCATCGGCCAGGTCGGTCAGCGGCAGCGGCGCCGCGACCGACTTGACACCGTGTGCTGCAAGCCCCGTGATGACCCGGCCCCAGCTCGATCCATCCGCCCACCCGCCATGGGCCATCACCACAGTCACATCCGTCATCGCCACCTCCCTGCTCTGATCAGGCCAAACTCTTTATCCAGCGGGCGATGGCTTTCCCGATCTCGTCCGGAGAATCCTCCTGGATGAAATGGATGCCCTTGACCGTCAATTCGGCCGTGCAGCAGGACGATGGGGTGCCCTCCCCCACTTCCAAGTAAGCCATTTCGCGGCCGAGCACCTGTCGCCGCTGCTTCTTGTAGGGCAAAGCCGCCGAGGTCATGCCTGCTACTCCTTGACTAAAGCGGCTTCGCGCAGAGCTGGAACCGCGCAAGCGCGATTCTGCGCGTGTAGCCGCGTGAAAATCATAGCGAGAGCCCGGCTGATCGTGCCGCCACTATGAGCAGCCGATCTATCGAGCTTTCAGGGCGTCGCGTTGCGAGAACTGCCAAGCAGCCCCTGGGCTTGCCGGCATTTAGATGCAGATCCCGTCCCGAGGAAGTAGCGTTTAGCTACTCAATCAATGCCCTTCGGCTATGGACGGAGCTCAGGACCAATCCGCCGCGTGCAGCATGTTCAGCAGCGCGACTGCCGCCTTGCCGCGTTGCCGCCCGGCGATCGCATACGCCGATACCGTGAGTCGCAAATCGAGCTGCCTCAACGGCACGTGGCTCAACCCACTCATTTCTGCCCGGGCAACCGTGACGATAGCGACGCCGAAATTGGCTTTGATCAACGCCAGCTGATCCTCTCGCCTCGTGACGTAATGGATTGCTGGCTCGAGAATGCCATTGGTCCTCAGTCTGGCTTGGAACTCCTCCGTCATTTCGCAACTGGTGTCGATCACCAGCGACTCGGAAATCAGATCTTGGAAGTCGAGGGAGGCTCTCGTCGCCAAGCGGTGGCGCGGGCTGAGCCCGATCGCACAGGGCTGGTCGAACAGCGGGAGGATGTCGAGGCGCGGCCAGACCTCGCCGAGCGGACCGGCGATCGCCAATTCGACGGTCCCGGATTTCAGGTATTCGAACACTTCGCTGCGTGAGCCGCGATACAGCTTCAGCTGCAACCCAGGGAATGCCCGAACAAGCGCCTTCAGCACCAGTTCAAGCGATTTGACCCCGATCGTATGCGAGAGCGCCAAGGAAAGCGGGACCACTTCTCCATTGCGCAAGGACGCGGCCACTAGTTTGGCCGAGGCGGCCGTCTCGTGGCACTGGCGCAGCATCGGGAGGACCCGTTGGCCGAGCTCCGTCAGGTGCGAGAGGTTGCGTTCGCGGCGGATCAGCTCCCCGCCCAACTCTTTCTCGAGGGCTTTGATCGCCCGTGTTAGCGAGGGTTGGGCGACGTCGCAGTGCTCGGCCGCCTTGGTCAAATTCAGCGTCTCGCTGACCGCCAGGAAGTAGCGGATTTGATGCATCTGCATGGCGTAAGCTAACTACACAGTGGCGAATATGGTCCTAATACGACCATATGACCGCGCCCCTCCACCTCCGCCCGCCAAACGCGCCCACCCCGCCCGCGCGCGCCCCCGAAACCGGCGCCGAGCGCCGCGCCCGCCACCTAGACATGCTCCGCGAAATGGCCGAGCTCGCCATGGCCGTCGCCCGCGACGCCGCCGCCAAAGCCACCGCCCCCACGCCCGACCCAGACGCCCCCGACCCCGGCCGAACCTTCGCCCGCGCCGCCCTCCGCCGCGAGATCGAAGAAGGCATCGAACTCGAACTCGCCGACGACCCCGAAGCCGAACTCGCCGTCGCCGAAATCCTCGCCAAGCTCTCCGAACAGCTCGGCCTCCCCTTCGACCCCAGCATCCTGCCCGACCACTTCCTCGACCCCACCCCGCCGGCCCACCCTGACCCGGCCGCCGCCACAACTGACCCCGCTCCCCCCAAACCCCACCCTTTCTATCGTCGGGAGTGAGCAGCCCCCTCCGCAGGACCCGCATCACCCCCGATGCACCCGCCGGTCCAGCGCCAGCAATGCCCCATTCGCCGCCACGGCGAACACCACGACGAGGAACGTGACCGACGTGGTCATGGGAATGTTGTGCGAGTTGATCCCGTTGACGATCAAGAACCCCAGCCCGCGCTGCGAGGCGAACATCTCGCCGATCAGCACGCCCAGCATCGTCAGCGCAAATCCCACCCGCAACCCGGTCACGATCTCCGGCATCACCGCCGGCGCCAGCACCATGGTGGCAACCTGCATTGGCCGCAGCCGCATCGCGCGCGCCGAACGCAGCAGCACCGGCGGGATGCTCTTCACCGCCGCCAGCGTGAACAACACCACCGGCACCACGCCATGGATGACCCCGAACGCCACCTTCGCCGATAGTCCCAGACCGAACACCAGCAGCATCACCGGATACAGCGTCACCTTGGGCACGGCGTACAGCGAGGCCAGGATCGGCTCGGCCACGTCGCCCGCGAACCGACGCACACCCAGCAATAGCCCAAGTCCAATGCCGGCCACGGCCGAGATCGCCAGCGCATAGACGAAGGCCAGCATGGTCGCGCCGACATGCGGCCAGAACGAAGCGCTGCCAAGCAAATGCGCGGCAAACGTGAAGGTGCCCAGCGGCGGCGTGATCGCCACGTCGCCCGCATACAGGAACAACCCCTGCCAAATCGCCAGCAACACGGCCAGCATCACCAGCGCGTCGAACTGCCGGGTCACGCGCGTGCGCTCCGCGCCGCGAGCCGCGTCTCCCACGCGTGCAGCACCGCATTCACGCCGACCGCCATCAGCAGCACGAACAGCACCAGCGCATACATCCGCGGGGTTTCGAAGCTGTCATACGCATACGAGATGCCGTAGCCGAGCCCGCCGCCGGACAGGATGAACTCGCCCGCGATCACGCCGATAAACGAATAGGTGAAGCAGAGCTTGAGCCCGGTGAACAGGCTCGGCGCCGCCGCCGGCAGCGTGATGCGCAGCACTTCCTGCGCCGGCGTCATCCGGTGCACCAGCGCGACCCGGCGCAGCACACGCGGCACCCGGTCGAGCCCGGCGATCGTGCTGAGCATCATCGCCGGCGTCGCAAACACCACCCCGATCGCGATCAGCGGCAGGCTATTCAGCCCGAACAGCGCCACCAGCAACGGATAGAACACAAAGAACGGCACCGCGTACCAGCTCGCCAGTACCGGCGCGACCGCCCGCCGCACCCGCACCCGGCTGTGGATGAGCGCGCCCAACGCGAAGCCCGCCAACGCGGAAAACAGGCAAGCGGCGGCCACCTCGATCACGGTCTGCACGATATCCGCGGTGATCTCGCCCTCGGCGATCAGCCGCACCATCTCGGTTGCCATCTGGCTCGGCGGGATCATCGTCAGCGGTTTGATGATCCCGGCGCGGCAAAGGACCTCAAGCAGCAAAACCGGCACGGCAATCGCCGCCGCCCGCGCCCAGCGCAGCCGCGCGGTTCGCGTCACCCTTCTCGCCCCATCGCCTTGAGGGATTCGCTGCGCAGCGACGCCCACAACCGGCCAGTGACGGCGCCGAAGCCCGGATCGGAGACGATGCGGCTGTCGCGGTCCACCGGCCAGCCCGTCTCGACCATGTCGATGAACACGCCCGGTCGCGCCGACATCACGCCGACCCGGCCGGACAGCAGTGCTGCCTCGTCAAGCGCGTGGGTAATCAGCACCACCGTGGCGCCAGTCTCCCGCCAAAGCCGCAACAACTCGTCGCCCATCAGCAGACGCGTCTGCTGATCCAAGGCGCCGAACGGCTCATCGAGCAGGATCAGCCGCGGCTGCA
Organism: Acetobacteraceae bacterium; assembly: GCA_965276815.1. Lineage (GTDB taxonomy): Bacteria > Pseudomonadota > Alphaproteobacteria > Acetobacterales > Acetobacteraceae > JAVVHH01. The sequence continues at coordinate 1,088,008 of CBDIBE010000011.1, forward strand.
TCACCAGGGTGCGCGCGATGCAGACCCGCTGCCGCATGCCGCCGGAGAGCTGCGCCGGATAGGCGCGGGCAAAGTCTCGCAACCCCATGAAGCCGATCGCGTATTGGACCCGCCGCGCCGTCTCCGCGCGGTCAACGCCCGCCCGGCGCAGGCCGAAAGCGACGTTGTCCTCGACGTTTAGCCAAGGAAAGCTCGCATCCTCTTGGAAAACCACGCCCACGCCCTCCGGCACCTTGCCGGCGATGCGCCGCCCCTCGAACCAGACCTCGCCGGCAGTGGGTGGGGTGAGCCCGGCCATCATGTCGAGCAGCGTCGACTTGCCGCAGCCCGACGGACCCACCACCGAGAAGAACTCGCCCGTCGCAATCGTCAGGTCGACCGGCCCCAGCGCGTGCACCGGACGCTCCCCCGCATACACACGGGTCACCCCGCGCAACTCGGCATGCGGCAGCAGCCGGGCGCTAGCGTCCACTAGCTGCGCAGGTCGGGCGGCAGGAACTCGGGGTCCGTGACCTTCGACCAATCGACCGGCCCCTTCTGTTTGCCGACGATCTGCAATCCCTCGACCATCCGGTCCATCGAAGCCCGGTCGAGCTGGCCCGCGGACCAGTAATGGATCGCAACGAAGCGCTGGAACACCTTCTTATACAGCGCCGGATCGCCGTTGAAGGCGCGTGCGGTGATCTCGGCGGACTCGTCCGGATGCGCCTCGATATAGGCAACGCCCTCGCGCCGCCCCTCGAGGATGCCGCGCAGCTTCGCCGCCCCGTCCTTCGCGTAGTCCTCGGTGGTGACCGCGACCGTCTGCATCATCATCGACGGCAGGATGTCCTTCACCCAGAACACCGGCTGCAGCTTGTCCTCATTCTCCGCCCAGATCGGCTCGCCGCACATGCCGGAGGCGACGGCGCCATTGAGCACGGCCGAGACATTGGCGCCGAGGTCGCCGGCGGGGACGATCTGGACCGATTTCGGGTCGATGCCCTCCTTTTTGAACGCCATCAGGATCAGCATGTTGGTCACCGAGCCGGGCGAGGTGTAGGCGATCTTCTTGCCGACCATGTCGTGGATGTTGTGCAGCGGCGAGCCCTTCTTGGCCATCCACATCAGGTCGGCGACGCTCTGCACCCCGGCCCCGATGATCTTCAGCGGGACGCCGTTGTTGATCGCCTCGATCGCCGCGGGCAGCGCGACTTCGCCATAGGGCAGGTCACCGGCCATGGTGTTGCGCACCGAAGTGCCGCCGCCGGCCGAGGTCAGGATGCCGGTGATGTCGACGCCATGATTTTTGAAGAAGCCTTTCTCCATAGCGACCGCGTACGGCGCGCCGTAGAAGGCCGAACCCCAATGGGTCACGGTGATGGTCTCGGCCCGGAGCATCCCTCCGGACAAAATTGAAGCGACCAGTCCTAGCATTGCCAGATATCTGACCATTGCGACGCCTCCCTTGATTTTCAGGGACCGTATCGCACTCACGGCAAGCTTGCCAGCACGCTCAAGCCCTATCGGGGCGGCTTGCCCACGCGATCCGCCGCAGCGACCAATTCGCGGGCGCTGACGATAAAGGGGCCGTCCACCATCTGCCCGTCCACCAGGAAGGCGCCGACCCCGGCAGCGGCGGCCGCGTCCGCCGCCTCGACCACGCGGCGCGCCTGCGCCACCGCCGCCTTGTCCGGCAGGAAGCTTTCATTGGCGATGGCGACCTGGCTCGGGTGGATGCAGCTCTTGCCGGCGAAGCCGAGGCGGCGGGCGAAGACGCATTCAGCGCGGAACCGCTCCGGCTCGCCGACGCCGGCGAAGGCGCCGTCATAGGCCGGGATACCCGCCTCCGCCGCGGCCAGCCGCAACTGCATCAACACGAAATGCAGCGCGGCCGGCTCGGCCCGGTCGATCCCGAACGGCTCGAACAGGTCGCCAAACCCCACTTGCAGCCCGGCGACGCGCCGGTCCGCCATCGCGATCTCGGCCGCCAGCCGCAAGCCGCGCGGCGTCTCGATATTGGCCAGGATCGTCACAGGAAGTCCGCTCCGCCCGATCACCTCCGCCGCCACCCGGACATCATCCGGCGACTGCACCATCGGCACGTTGACCATGTCGAGACCCGGACGCAGCACCGCCGCCATATCGGCCGCGAAATGCGGCGTGCCCGGCGCGTTTACCCGCACGATCACGCGCTTGCCGTCGCCCGGCCCGCGCGCGGCCAAAAACGCCGCCACCGCGTCGCGCGCCTCCGCCTTGCGATCCGCCGCCACCGCGTCCTCAAGATCGAACGAGATCGCGTCGGCCGCCGAGGCCATGGCTTTGGGAAACAACTCGGGCCGGGAGCCCGGCACGAACAGCTTGCTCCGCATCGGACGCTCCCTCGGGTTCGCCTCATCATAACGCCATGACTTGCGGCACGAAACCGGGTTCCCCGCGTTTCAAATATCGAAACGCGGCAGAAAACCGCTTTCGTCGCCCTGTCGAGGGTGGAAGACTGGATCGAGCCAAGTCGGGCACAGGAGCGAACCTGTAGTCCGTTGGGAGGGTTTCGATGGCACAACGGACCAATGTCCGAGCCCCGCTCCACGCGGACGCGCTCTCCGGCACCACCGATCTGCCGTGGTATCGCGAGGTTTCGGGCGATGCTTGGCGGGTGCTCTGGGCGGCCGGGTTGGGCTGGCTGTTCGAGGTGTTCGACATCTACATCTTGGCGCTGACCACGCCGGCGCTGATCGCCTATTTCGCGCTGTCCCGCGCCGATGCGGGGGTGGTGACGAGCGTGTCGGCGGCCGGCGCGATCATCGGCGGCATCCTCTTCGGCTGGGTGGCCGACCGGATCGGCCGCATCCGCACCTTGTTCCTGACCGTGCTGGTCTACTCCGCCTTCACCGGGCTGATCATCTTCGCCGGGTCGCTCACCTCGCTGATGGCGCTGCGCTTCCTCGGCGGCCTCGGCATGGGCGGCGCCTGGACCGCCGGCGCCGCGCTGGTCGCCGAGACCTGGAGCGCCAAGCACCGCGGCAAGGGCGGCGCGCTCATGCAAATGGGCCTGCCGATCGGCTCGATGATCGCCATCGCCGTGGTGGCCGCCATCTCCGCGCTCGCCGGCGGGCTCGACAGCGGTGGCTGGCGCTGGGTCTATGCGGCGGGCGCGCTGCCGATCCTGGTGTTTGTTCTGTTTGCCCGCAACACGCCGGAATCGCCGGTCTGGCTGCGCCATAAAGGCGAGCAGCGGGTTGCCGGCGGCATCGGCGACCTGTTCCGCGGCGCGGACGGGCGCGGCTTGCTGATCGCGTTCTCGTTCATCTTCTTCGTGCAATATGTGTTCTGGGCGGTGTTCAACTGGACGCCGACTTTCCTGGTCACCGTCAAGCATTTCGACTTCATCAAAAGCCTCGGCTTCACCTTGGCGCAGCAATTCGGCTCATTGGCCGGGTTCCTCGTCTTTGCCGCCCTGGTGGACCGGATCGGCCGCAAGCCGACCTTCATCCTCTATTTGCTGATCGGCGCGGCGGCCGTGTTCGACCTCGTGCTCACCGGGTCGCCGGAGCTGCTGATGGCGGGGACGTTCTTCACCGGGTTCGGCATCGGCGGCATCTTCGCCGGGATGGGGCCGTTCACCGCCGAGCTGATCCGCTCCACCCAGTCGCGCGCGCTCGGCATGGCGATCGCCTATAATGGCGGGCGCATCGGCGGGCTAATCGCGCCCACCATCATCGGCCTGCTCGCCACCAGCGATCAGGGCTTTCAGGCCGGAATGCTGACGACGGTGGTCGCGTTCGGGCTGGCGGTCGTCGTGTTGCTATTTGCCCCGGAAACCAAGGGAATGCGCATCGAATGAAACAAGGCCCAGCATCCGGACTGAAAGTGCTCGATATCGCAACGCTGTTCGCCGGTCCCGTGGCGGCGATGCTGCTCGGGGATTACGGCGCCGACGTGCTAAAGATCGAGCATCCGCGCGGCGACAACTCCCGCACGCATGGGCCGCCGCACAAGGGAGCTTCGCTGTGGTGGAAGGTGATCGCCCGCAACAAGCGAGCGATCACGCTCTATCTCGGCAGCAAGGAAGGCCAAGAGGTGTTCCGCAAGCTGGCCAAGACGGCCGACGTGATCGTCGAAAACTTCCGGCCCGGCACGCTGGAGCGCTGGGGCATCGGCTACGAGCAGCTCGCCGCCGAGAACCCGGGCCTGATCCTGCTGCGGGTGACGGCGTTCGGCCAGCACGGGCCGTATGCGCACCGGCCAGGCTTCGGCACCATCGCCGAGGCGATGAGCGGCTTCGCCTCGATTACCGGGCAGCCGGACGGTCCGCCGACCCTGCCGCCCTTTGGCCTCGCCGACGGCATCGCCGGCATCTCCGGCGCCTTCGCGGTCATGCTGGCGGTCAACGCACGGCACAAGACCGGCCGCGGCCAAGTGGTGGACCTCGCTTTGATCGAGCCGATCATGTCCATCCTCGGCCCGCAGGTGATCAATTACGACCAGACCGGCCGCATCCAGCAGCGCACAGGCAATCGCTCCGACAAGAATGCCCCGCGCAATACTTATAAGACCGCTGACGGCAAATGGGTGGCGATCTCCACCTCCTCCACCTCGATCGCCGGCCGCGTGATGCGCCTCGTGGGGTTGCCCGAAGTGGTGGACGAACCTTGGTTCGCCTCCGCCTCCGGCCGCAAGGACCATGTCGAGCAGCTCGATGGCGCGGTTGCCGCCTGGATACGGGCGCGGCCGATGGACGAGGTGGTGCGCGCCTTCGACGAGGCGGAAGCGGCGCTGGCGCCGATCTACGACGTGTCCGACATCATGGAAGACCCGCAATACCGGGCCTTGGAATCGATTATTTCGATCGCCGATCCGGAGCTCGGCCAGGTAAAGATGCAGAACGTCATCTTCCGCATGTCCGAGACGCCGGGCTCGGTCCGCTTTACCGGCCGCAAGCTCGGCGCCGACAACGAGGCGGTATTCAAGGGCGAACTCGGCATGACCGACGAGGAGATTGCCGCCCTGAAGGCGGCGGGCGCGATCTGATGCGCCTCCGCTCCTACCTTTACGCCCCTGGCAACCGGCCGGACCTGCTGGCCAAGGTCGCTTGTCGCGGCGCCGATGCCGTCATCCTCGACCTCGAGGACGCGGTGCCAGCAGCAGAAAAGGCGAGGGCGTGCGAGATCGTGAGCGCCTTCTTGCTCGCCGGTCCCGCCGTGCCGGCCTTCGTCCGCATCAATAGCGGCGCCGCCGGTCTCGACGACATCGCGCGACTGGACGTGCGCGGCCTATTCGGCGTCGTGGCGGCGAAGACCGAGGGCGGCGGGCTTGTCGCGGACATCGACAAGGCGTTGGCCGAACGGGAGCGGAGTGCCGGCCGCGAAACGGGCTCCGTGATCATCCAGCCGCTGATCGAGTCCGTGGCCGGCCTATTTGGGCTCGACGAGATCGCCGGCGCCTCGCCGCGCATCCGCCGGGTCGGCTTCGGGGCCGGCGACTTCGTGCACGATATCGGCGTGCCGCCGAGTGAGGCACGCACCGAGACGCTCTACGCCCGCATGCACCTCGTGGCCCGGTGCCGCTTCCTGCGGCTCGAGCCGCCCGTCGCCCACGTCTTCTCGCGCATCCGCGACCTCGACGGCCTGCGCCGCGCCTGCGTCGAAGACCGTGCGCTCGGTTTCCAGTCACGCTCCTGCATCCACCCGTCGCAGGTGCCGGTGATCAACGCGGCGTTCGCCCCCTCGGCCGAGGAAATCGGCCGCGCCGAGGCGGTCCTCGCCGCCTACGCCGATGCGGTCGCCGCCGGCCGCGGCTCCCTCCTGCTCGATGACGGCACCTTCATCGACGAAGCGGTCGCGCTCCGGGCGCAAGACGTGCTGCGGTTGGCGTCTTGACTTATCCGCTCGCCCCCGGGCGCAACATCGGCGGCCGGCTGGAACGCCTGCCGCTGTCGCGCTTCCATATTCTGGCTTGCGCGGCGATCGGCGCGGCAATGTTCTTCGACGGCTACGATCTCGGGCTGACCGGTCTCGTGCTTCCGCCGCTGGTGAAATCCGGCTTGCTGCCGGAAGCGCAGCGATCCTGGTTCATCTCGCTCCCGCTGTTCGCCGCCGCCTTCGGCTCGGTGCTCTCCGGCGCGATCGGCGACCGTTTCGGCCGGCGGCGGCTGTTCATCGCCAATATCCTGCTCTACGGCATCGCCAGCCCCGCCTGCGGCCTCGCCCACAGCTACCCGGTGCTGCTGGCGTTCCGGACGCTGACCTTGTTCGCCCTCGGGATGCAGATCCCGACCGGCTATTCCTATCTCAGCGAGCTGTCGCCCAAAGCGGCGCGCGGCCGGTTCCAGTCGGTCATCGCGCTGCTGGTCAATGGCGCGTTGCTGATCGGGGCCTTGCTCGCCTGGCTGCTGTTCCCGCGCCTCGACCCCGACATGGGGTGGCGGGTGCTGTTCCTGCTATCCGGCCTGGTGCTGCTGCTGGCGCTGACGCCGCGCACGGTCCTGCCGGAGAGCCCGCGCTGGCTCGCCTCCGTCGGCCGGATCGAGGAGGCCGACCAGACGGTGCGCGCCATCGAGCGGCGCCTGACGCAACAGGGCGTCACCCTCCCCGCCCCTGAACCCTTGCCGCCGCCAGCGCGCGATCTGGGCTGGGCGGCGCTGTTCCAAGGCGGCGTTAGGCGGCGCTTCCTCTTGGCGGTGCTGTTCCAGATCTGCCACCTCTCGGCGATCTTCGTGCTGATCAGCTGGCTGCCGACCATCATGGCCTCCCGCGGTCTCGGCGCCGACACCGTGTTCGCGATCTCCGCCGTCACTTTCGCCGGCAGCGCACTCGGCCCAGCGGTCTCGATCCTGGTTTCGGACCGGTTCGAGCGCCGCTGGCTGCTGGTCGGCGCGGCGACGCTCGGCGCCTGCATGGGGCTGATCTATCCACTGCAGACCGCGCCGGCGGCGATCATGGTGGTCGGCCTGGTGCTGACCAGCACGATCTACTTCATGTCGGCCGCGGGATACGGCATCTACATCTCGGAGATCATGCCGACCGGGGTGCGGCTGCGCGGCATGGGGACGGCGGCGCTGGTCGGCCGGGTCTCGTCGGCGCTGACCCCGTTTGCGGTCAGCGCGGCGCTGTCGCGCTGGGGCGACCCGTTTGTCATCGTCGCCGGGATCGGCGTGCTGTATTTGATCCTGGCGCCGTGCTTCGCCCTGCTGGGGCCGAACACACGAGGCCGCAGCCTCGAGACGCTTGAGCAAAGCGGGCTGCGCCTGTGAGCGGCGCCGGAACGCTGACGCGCGGGCTCGAATTGCTGCGGCTGCTCAACGAAGCCTACCCGCTGCAGGTGCGCGACCTGCACGACGCGACCGGAATGCCGAAGCCCACCATTTCGCGCCTGCTCAAGACGCTGCGCGTCGCCGGCTACGTGCAGCAGGACAGCAGTTTCGGCTACCGCCCAGCCTCCAAGCTGAACGTGCTGAGCGCGGGGGTATCGTCGCAATCCTGGATCCAGGAGGTCGCGGCGCCGGCGATGGACCGTCTGTCGGCTGCGATCAGCTGGCCGTCCGACTTCGCGGTGTTCGAAGGCCGCGGCATGACGCTGCGCTACAGCACGCGGGCGACCGCGCCGATCAAGGTCAGCGAGCCGATCAACACCAGCAACATCCCGATGCTCGAGAGCGATTTCGGCCGCGCCTATCTCGCATTCGCGTCGGACGAGCAGCGCGAGCGGATCATGCTGTCGCTAGCGCGGATCGACCCGCCGTTCGATCCCAGCAATCCGCAAGCCGAAGCGGTCGAAACGCTGTTCGCCACGACCCGGCGCGACGGCTACGCGACACGCAGCGCGGAATACACCTTCGCCCGCGCCAACACGATCGCCGTCGCGGTCACGGTCGCCGGCAAGTCGGTCGCCGCGCTGAACGTCATCTGCGGCCGCCGCTTCGTCAAAGCCAAGGACATCCCCAAGCGCTATCTCGAACCCCTGCAGCAGGCCGCCGCCGAGATCGGCCGTTCCCTGCATTGGGACGGGTTCGTGGTGACGCGCCCGGCCGCCGGAACCAGGAGGAACATATGACCCATTCGATCCGCCGCCGTACCATGCTCGGCGCCGCCGCAGGCTCGATCGCGATGCCGGCCTGGGCGCAAACCGCGCCGGCGCAGCCGAGCATCGCCGAACGCATGGCGCGTTACGTCGCCGAAACCGATTACGGCGCGCTCGATGCGACCACTATAGAGACCGCCAAGGCGCACCTGATCGACGCCATCGGCTGCGGCATCGCCGCCTTCAACGAGCCAACGATCCGCGCCTGCCGCGAGGTCGCGCTCGCCGTGCCCAGCGACGTCTCCACCGTGATCGGCACCGCCAAGCGCACCACACCGGAGCTCGCCAGCTTCGCCAACGGCGCCGCGATCCGCTACTACGATTTTAACGACATCTTCGCCGGCAAGGAACCCGGCCATCCCAGCGACAACATTACCCCCTGCCTGGCCATCGCCGAAGCCGAGGGGCGCAGCGGCCGTGACTTCCTGCTCGCCATGGTGCTCGCCTACGAGATCGACTGCCGGCTGCTGAACGCGGCGGAGCTCACCCGGGGCGGCTGGGACCACCCAATCGACAGCTTGCCGGCCAGCGCGCTCGCCGCCGGCAAGCTGATGCGGCTCAATCCGGACCAACTCACCCAGGCCGTCAACATCGCCATCAACGGCCATATCGCCATGAACCAGACCCGGGTGCAGGTGATGTCGGACTGGAAGGGCCTGGCCGACGCCGACGCCGCCCGCAACGGCGTGTTCGCCGCCCAGCTCGCCCGGGCAGGCATCACCGGGCCAGCCCCGATCTTCGAGGGAAATGCCGGCCTGTTCAAACAGGTCACCGGACCGTTCGAGCTGGACGTCAGCCAATTCGGCGGCCGCTCCGGTCAGTTCCTCGTCAACCGTTGCGACATCAAACCCTACCCCGCGCAGGGCGGCACGTTGACCGCAATCCCGGCCGCAGCGGCACTCGCCAAGGAGATCGGCGACCTCGGCCAGATCGCGTCGATTCAGCTCGACACCCCCGATTTCACCTATCGCAGCGCCGGCCGGGATCGCGAGAAATGGGCGCCCACGACGAAGGAGACCGCCGACCACAGCCTGCCCTTCGTCGTGGCGCGATCCATGCTGGACGGCACTATCGGCTTCGACAGTTTCTCGCCTGCTGCGCTACACGACCCCAAAGCGTTGGCGCTGATGGCCAAGATGACCGTGAGCCCGGACCCGGCGCTGACCGCAATGTTCCCGAAGATGCTGCCCAACCGCGTCACCGTAAAGCTCGCCGACGGACAGGTGCTCACCCGCCAAGTGGACCGCCTGCCCGGCACCGGCGGCCTGCCGATGCAGCGCGCGGATATCGAGCGCAAGTTCGCCAACAACGTCGGCAAGGCCTGGAACACGCCCGAGCAGCGCGCGCTGCTCGATTACATCTGGGCGATCGACCAGCAGGAGAAGCTCGACCATCTGTTCGAGCTGTCGGTGGTGCCCGCGTGATTGCCCGTCATGCTCCGCGGCGGCAGCGCCAGGCGACGTTGGTTCCTGACGAAATTCGCAATATCGTCCGATCTGAACAAGGAGGAATAGTTTAATGGCAGTGCAGCCGCTTGACGATTGCCGCGTGGTCGACCTGGCGAGCTTCCTGGCCGGGCCATTCTGCTCCACGCAGCTTGCGGAGTTCGGCGCCGAGGTCATCAAGGTCGAGCTGCCGAAGATCGGCGACGCGCTGCGGCGGTTCGGCACCATCACCGATTGCGGCGAATCGCTCCCCTGGCTGTCGGAGTGCCGCAACAAGAAGTCCGTGACCCTCGACTTGCGCAAGCCGGACGGGGCTGCGCTGCTGAAGCGCCTGGTCGAGAAATGCGACGTGCTCGTCGAGAACTTCCAGCCCGGCACGCTGGAGAAGTGGGGCCTCGGCTGGGACGTGCTGCGAGAGATCAACCCGCGCCTGGTGATGGTGCGCATCTCCGGCTACGGGCAGACCGGCCCCTACCGCGACCGCCCCGGCTTCGGGCGCATCGGCAATGCGTTCGGCGGCCTGTCCTTCCTCGCCGGCTATCCGGACCGCCCGCCGGTGACACCGGGTTCAGCGACGATCCCCGACTACATGGCCGGGCTCTACGGCGCGCTCGGCGTGCTGCTGGCGCTAAAGGCGCGCGACAAGACCGGGCGTGGCCAGGTGGTCGATATCGGCCTGTACGAGCCGATCTTCCGCATCCTCGACGAGCTCTGCCCCTCCTACGACCTGAACGGCTACGTCCGTCAGCGCATGGGACCCGGCACCGTCAACGTCGTCCCGCACAGCCACTACCCGACCAAGGACGGGCGCTGGATCGCCATCGCCTGCACCAGCGACAAGATTTTCGCCCGGCTCGCCGAGGCGATGGGACGGCCCGAACTGGCAGAAGCCAATAGCTGGGGCACACTCAAGCATCGCGAGGCCGACCGCGCCGAGGTCGATGAAACCGTGGGTGCCTGGACCGCCCAGTATGACCGCGACGAGGTGCTGCGCCGGTGCGAGGAGGGCCAGGTGCCGTGCGGCCCGGTCTACGCGATCGACGAGATCTTCGAGGATCCGCAATACGCGCATCGCGAGAACATCCTGCGGGTCGAGGACGAGCGGGTCGGTTCGCTGGCGATCCCGAACCTCGTGCCGCGACTCAGCGACACACCGGGCGCGGTGACATCGCTGGGCCCCTCGCTCGGCGCGCATAATGACGAGGTCTATGGCAGCCTGCTCGGCCTCTCTTCCGACGAGATGACCCGGCTGGAAGCAGAAGGGGCCATCTGAGCCCATGCGCCTGCGCCGGACACTGCTGCTCACCCCTGGCCATCGCCGCGATCGGCTGGAAAAGGCGCTCGGCCTAGACGCCGACGCCGTCGTCTTCGACCTCGAAGACGCGGTGCCTCCGGCGCGCAAGGACGAGGCCCGCGCCAACGCCGCCGCCGTGCTGCGCAAGGCACCGCCAGACGGTCCCGAGCGGATGGTGCGCATCAACGCCATCGGCACCGGCGAGTGGGAAGCCGACATCGCCGCGCTGCCGCTCGAGCATGTCAGCGCGATCATGCTGGCCAAGGTGGAGCATCCCTCGGCCATGCACGCGCTCGACGCCGCCCTGGCCGCGCGCGAGGCGGCGCAGGGGCTCGCGCCGATCGGCGTGATCGCGACGTTGGAGACGCCCCGCGGCCTGTTCAACGCGTTGGCGATCGCCGATGCCGTTCCGCGCTGCACCGGGCTGTTCTTCGGACCCGGCGACTACACCGCGCAGACCGGCGGCGCGATCACCCCAGCCTCGCTGCAATATCCACGTGCCGTGATCGCCGCCGCCGCCGGCGCCGCCGGTTGCCAGGCGATCGACGGCCCGTATCTCGACATCAAGGACGCCGAAGGCACCGCGCGCGACACGGCGCTGGCGCGTGAACTCGGCTTCACCGGCAAGGTCGTTTTCCACCCCATGCAGATCGCCGCCGTGAACGCGGCCTTCATGCCGAGCCCGGCGGAGGTGGCACGCGCCGAAAAGATCGTCCGCGCCTGGCGCGAGGCCGAAGCCAGCGGCGCCGGCGTGATCTATGCCGACGGCGAGTTCATCGCGGTCGACCTCGTGCCGCGTATGGAACGTATCCTGGCACTGGCAAGCGCCGCGGCGTAGCCTGTCGGAAAGGGAGGACTACATTGATGCCAGCCGCAACCACGGCCAGCCCCACCGGCAACATCGCGGGCCGGTTGGAACGCTTGCCAGCCTCGCGCTTCCACTACGTCGCACTCGGCATCATCGGCCTGGCGATGCTGTTCGACGGCTACGACCTGACCATCACCGGGGTCGTCCTGCCATCGCTCGCCAAGATGAACTGGCTGGGCGGCGACCGCACGGCGCTGTTAATCTCGCTGCCGCTGTTCGCCGCCGCGTTCGGCTCGATCGCCGCCGGCATCCTCGGTGACCGGTTCGGCCGCCGGCTGGTGTTCCGCATCAACGTGCTGGTCTACAGCATCGGCAGCCTGCTCTGCGGGCTGGCCACCAGCTATGAGATGCTGCTGGTCCTGCGCACCATCACCATGTTCGCAATCGGCACGCAGATCGTCACCGGCTACTCCTATATGAGCGAGCTGACGCCGGGCGCGCTGCGCGGGCGGTTCCAGTCCTGCGTCGCGCTGCTGGTCAATGGCGGCCTGCCGATCGGCGCCTTCCTCGCCTGGGCCTTCGTCCCGGCGTTGCCGATCGAGCATGGCTGGCGGCTGCTGTTCATCGTCGCCGTGATCCCCGCCTTCCTGGTGTTCATCGCCCAGGGCGTGCTGCCGGAATCACCACGGTGGCTGGTCTCGGTCCGGCGCGACGCCGATGCCGAGGCGATCCTGCGGACGATCGAGGCGCGCGTCATCGCGCAAACCGGCCAGGCCCTGGCGCCGCCGCGCCCGGTGCCGCCGCCGGTCAAGGATTTGGGCTGGTCCGCGCTGGTCGGCACCCGGTATCGCAGCCGTTTCCTGCTCTGCATCGTGTTCAACATCTGCCACCTGATCGCGATTTTCGTGCTCGGCTCGTGGCTGCCGTCGATCCTGGTCAAGAGCGGCCTCAGCTTCGGCAACGTGTTCTCGCTCGCCGCGATCTCCTACTTGGGCGGCGTGCTGGGCCCGTTCATCGGCATCCTGATCGCCGACCGGGTCGAGCGGCGCAACCAGGTGGTGGGCGCCGCGGTCATCTGCGCGATCTGCGGCGTCGCCTATGCGATGCAGACGTCGCCGCTCGGGCTAGCGCTGACTGGCCTCGTGCTGCTGAGCGGCATCTTCTTCATATCCTCGGTCGGCTTTGCCACTTACTTGCCGGAGATCCTGCCCACCGGCGTGCGGCTGCGTGGCCTCGGCGCATCGGCCTTCGTCGGCCGGCTCGCCTCGGCGGTCAGCCCGTTCGTGGTGGCGGCCGTGCTGAGCACGGCGCAGAACCCGCTGGTGATCGTAGCCGGCGTGGGCGGGTTGTACGTGCTGATGGCGGCCGTGGTCGCGGTCACCGGGCCGCGCACCTCCGGCCTGGCACTGGAAACTTTGGAGCATGAGGCCGACCCAGTCACTCAAGACGCGCAACTCGGCCGCGTGAGCCCGCGCTGAGCATGGACAAGCCGTTCCGCCTGCAGCGTTCCTTGCTGGCCGTGCCGGCCACGTCGCCGCGCTTCTTCGCCAAGGCGGCGGCGTCCAGCGTCGACGCGATCTTCCTCGACCTCGAGGACGCCGTGGCGCCGTCCCGCAAGGACGCGGCGCGCGACGCCGCCGTGCAAGCGCTCAACGAGGTCGACTGGGGCGACAAGATCATGTCGGTCCGGGTCAACGCGCTTGATACGCAATGGGCGCTGCGCGACATCGAGACGGTGGTGCTCAATTGTCCCCGCCTCGACCTGATCCTGCTGCCAAAGGCAAGCAGCGCCTTCGACATACGCTTCGTCGATCAGGTGCTCACCTTGCTGGAACGCGAGCGCCGGCTGGAAAAGCGGATCGGCGTCGAAGCCTTGATCGAGACTGCGCTGGGCATGACCAACGTGGAGGAGATCGCGCGCGCATCGGACCGTCTGGAGTCGCTGATCTTCGGCATCGGCGATTACAGCGTGGAGATGCGCACCATGGACACGGTGGTCGGCTCGCCCAGCCCGCACTACGCAGTGCTGACCGGCACCCCCGAGGATGGCACTCGCGCCGAACACTGGAACGACCAGTGGCATTATGCGCTCGCCCGCATCGCCAATGCCTGCCGCGCGCACGGACTGCGCCCGATCGACGGCCCCTTCACCCGCTACACCGACCCGGCCGGCTTGACCTCCAGCGCGCGCCGCGCCGGCAGCCTCGGTTTCGAGGGCAAGATGGCCATCCACCCCTCGCAGATCGAGCCGATCAACGCCGTCTTCTCGCCGACCGCGGATCAGATCGCCTGGGCCCGCAAGGTCGGCGACGCGATGGATCACGGCACCGCCGCCGGCGACGGCGCGCTGGGCGTGGACGGCACACTGGTGGACATGGCGCACCTCAAGCTGGTGCAGGCGATCCTCCGCCGGCAGGAGGCGATCGAGGGCCGACAGAGCAAGTAAACGTCACCCTCCGCGCAGACGGAGGGTCAGTTCTGCAGCAGGTGAACCGCGCCGGGCTGCCAGCAGGCGCTGACCGCGTCGCCGGGCGCAAAGCGTAGCCCGGCATCGCCCTCATTGGCCTCGCGCGCCGTTAGAATCTGACCGTCGGACAGGCGCAGTGTGTAGCTGGTGCTGGTGCCGTGATAAAAAGACTGCACCACCTCCGCCGGCAGCGCGTCGCCGCTTCTCGGCTGCAGCAGGATCTCTTCTGGCCGGATCGCCAGCTCGACAGTGCTGCCATCGCTTCCCGGCGCAGCCACCGTCGGCAGTGCGAGATCGCCCGCGAGCAGCCGGCCACCAGACCAGCGCGCCTTGATGAAATTCGTAACACCCATGAAGTCCGCGACGAAGCGCGTGCGCGGCGTCCGGAACACCTCCTGCGGCGTCCCGAGCTGTTCGACCCGGCCCTGGTTCATCACCGCAATGAGGTCGCTGAGCATCAACGCCTCCTCCTGGTCATGCGTGACGAACAGCGTCGTGGTGCCGAGGTCGCTTGTGATCTGCCGCAGCTCGGCTTGCATGGCCTCGCGCAGCTTGCGGTCGAGCGCGCCGAACGGCTCGTCGAGGATCAGGATCGAGGGCTCGATGACCAGCGCCCGCGCCAGCGCGACCCGCTGCTGCTGCCCCCCGGAAAGCTCGTTCGGATAGCGCCCGGCGAGGTGATCGAGCCGCACCACCGCCAGCATTGCCTGCACCCGCCGCGCGATCTCCGCCGCGCCCACCCGCCGCATCCGCAACCCGAACGCGACATTGTCGGTCACCGTCATGTGCGGGAACAGCGCCAGCGACTGGAATACCATGCCGATGCCCCGCTGCGCCGCCCCCAGCGCGGTCACGTCGCGCCCGTCGATGTGCACGCTTCCCGTGCTCGGCGCGACCAACCCGGCGACCATGCGCAGCGTCGTCGTCTTGCCGGACCCGCTCGGCCCCAGCAAAGTGAGGAACTGACCCGGCTGCACCGTCATCGACACGGTCTGCACCGCATGCCCGGCGCCATAGCGCTTGCTGAGGTTTTCGAGCTGGACGAGCGACATTGAATTCAGCCTGTGAGCAGGCGCTTCAGCCCGAAACCGCGCTCGAGCAGCACGGCCAGGCCCAGCGTCACCGCGATGAGCATGGAGGAGATCGCCGCGATCGACGGATCGAAATTATATTCTAAATACGACATGATCGCGAGCGGCAGCGTCATGGTGCGCGCATCCACCAGGAACAGCGAGACCGAAACGTCGTCGAAGGAGAGGATCAGCCCGAACACCAGCCCGGCCAGGATTCCCGGCTTGATCAGCGGCAGCAGGATTTCTCGAAATGACTGAAACCCCGAGGCCCCGAGCGTTTCCGCCGCCTCCTCCAAAGCCGGATCCAGGCGGGAGAGCGAGGCTAGCACGGTACGGACGCTGTACGGCAGGATCGCGACGGCGTGGCCCAGCAAAAGCCGCAGCGGCGCCTGCTGCACGTCGACGGAGGCGAGCGCGATCAGCAACGAAATGCCGGTGACGATCCCCGGTACGACCAGCGGCGCCAGGAACACCGCCTCCAGCGCCGCCTTGCCCCGCCACCGGCTGCGATGCAGGCCGATCGCCGCCAGCAGCCCGATCGGCGTCGCCACCACGCTGGCGGCCAGCGCGAGCACGAAGCTGATCAACGCGCCGTTGCGGAAACTGTCCGACTCGATCGCATGCCCATACCAGCGCAACGACCAGTGGGTAGGCGGAAACTGCTGCACGGGTTCGTAGTTGAACGACACCAAGACCACGACGACCAGCGGCGCCAGCAGGAACACGTAGCTGGCGAAGATCAGGGTGCGGAACGAGCTTCGCTGCAGCAGCGCGATCATCGCTTTGTCATCCAGCGCGCCGTCCGGGCGGCATTCAGGTAAAGCGTGCCGCCCAGGATCAGCAGCGTCGTCGCCAGCAGCACCGCCACGAGCGCCGCGGCGAAATGCCAATCATACGTCACGACGAGCTGCTGATAGATCAGCGTGGTCAGCACGCCCGCCCGGCTGCCGCCCATCAGCGCCGGCGTCACGTAGGATGACATTGCCAGGCTGAACACGATCGTCACCCCCGCGGCGACGCCCGGATTGAGCAGCGGCAGGATCACCTTCCAAAAGATCGTCAGCGACCCGGCGCCGAGCGTGCCCGCCGCCTCCGGAATGGCCGGGTCGATGCGATCGAACGCGGCCAACACCGACAGCACCATGAAGGGCAGGAAGACGTGCACCAGCCCGACGATGACCGCGCCCTCGGTGAACATCATGTGCAGCGGCTCGGTGATCACGCCCAAGCCGAGCAGCGCGTTGTTGATCAACCCGGCATCACCCAGCAGCAGCATCCAGCCGAAGGTGCGCGCGACGATGCTGACCAGCAGTGGCGCCAGCACCACGACGATGAGCAACCCGCGCCGCTCCGCCGGCGTCCGCCACAGCGAATAGGCCAGTGCGACGCCCAGAAAGGCGCTGATCAGCGTGGTGACGACGGAGACCCAGAGTGTCTTCAGCAGCACCGATCCGTAGAACCAATCGAGCAGCCGCGCATAATTGCTCAGGGTGAGATCGCCGTTCAACGACACGTCGCCGAGCACGGGCGGGTTGAAGCTCAGCGCGATCAGATAGGCGGTCGGCAACAGCAGGCAGGCCGCGACGACGAGGCAGGCCGGCAGCAATAATAGCGTTGCGGAGCCACGCAGCCGGGTCATGCCAGCGGCAAGTTCCAGGCTGCACGCGGCGTCGCCAGCGGACGCCGCAGCGCGAAATACAGGGCCATATGCTCGAGCGACGCCTCGTGCAGGTCGAGCAGCCGATCCTTCACCGCCAGGCAGTCCTCGACCACCACAGTGTAGAAATCGCGCATCGCCGCTTCCCGCACAGCTGACCAGACGCCCAGTCCAGCCCGACGCGTGACCCGGCGCCGAAGCCAACCACCACACGAAACACCCCGAACGCCACCGCCTCCGGATAGCAATGCGCCGCGATCAGCGCCGTGCTGGCCGGGTCATGCCAAGGCGGCACGCTCAGAACGCGACCTCGCGGTTCCAGCGATCGGTCAGCATCGCCATTTGCGGCACTACCCTGAACCAGTCGAAGAGCTGCAGCTTGTCGAGCGGCGGCACACGCTCGCGCGTGACCTGAGAGATCACCGCCTTCGTGTTGGTCGGCCCGGCGACCAGCCCGTTGCACACCGCCTCCTGCACCGGCGTGGACAGGGCGAAGTCCACAAACTTCTTGCACAACGCGATATTCGGCGAGTTGCGCGCGATATGATACGAGACCGCGCCGACCATGCCGCCCTCGCTCGGAATGACGTATTTGACCGGCTTGCCGGCGTCGATCAGCGCATAGGCCGCGATATGCGTCGTCATGCCGACCGCCCAAACCTCGCCGGACGACAGCAGGTTGACGATGTCGACCCCGCTGCGGAAGAACTGCCGAACGTTGCCGCGCAGCTCATGCAGCGCCGGGAAGGCAGGGGCGAGGTTGTCCTCGCTGCCGCCATTCAGCCGGGCCGCCAGCACGATCGTCTCCCACGACCCGAACACGCCGATGGCCGGCAGCATCACCTTGTCCTTGAGCCGCGGATCCCAAAGATCCTTCCACGAGGTGATCGGCTTCGGCACCAGATCGTCGCGATAGGCGATCCCGTAGGACACGTAGTCCAGCCCGACGCCCTGCCCGCGCCACTGGTTGATCCAGGCCGGGTCGACATCCGCAATATTGGGCATGTCCGCCTTGGTCAGCTCGATCCCGATATTCTCCATCACCGCACGAACATTGTCGGGATAGGGCAGCAGCAACACGTCAATCTCCGGGTTGCGGCGATTGACGAGCGAACTGGTCAGCCACTCGGCCGATGAGCCGAGCTTGAGCTGCGTCTTGATCCCCGTCGCCTTCTCGAACGGATCGACGATCGCCTTGCGGTATTCGCGCTCATAGACGCCGCCGAACACTGTGGAGACGATGTTGCCGCCGTCCGCCCCTGCGCTGGGCGCGACACCGATGGTCAAGGCGGCGGCCGCGGCGCCGGCTCCGGCGACGAAGTGCCGGCGAGGCAGCGACTTCTCATCTGACATCATCGACTCCTACAAAGGTCCGCGTGGTTCGCCACCCTCCCCGCCCTCGATCCTGCTTCGCAGCAGGCATGCCGAGATAACCGGCACCGTACAAGCGACTTTAGTGATGTTCAATACCGTTCTGCATCGCGGCGGCCAGATTCTAGCATGCAGCTTGCGAACGCTGCTGATGCAGAAACCCGTTTCTCAGGCAAAAATTAGTGCTACTCAACAAGCGGCGCCCCGCAGAGGCGTCGTTATCGTTCAGGAGCGACCGCGCCATGTCCCCGCCCCGCCAGATGCATCTCGGCGTCTTCATCCTCGCCGCCGGCCATCACATCGCCGGCTGGCGCATGCCGGGCGCCGAGGCCGGGTCGGAGAATTTGGACCTGATCTGCCGGATCGCCCGCACCGCGGAACGGGGGAAGTTCGATCTGCTGTTCCTCGCCGACGCGCTGAACACCAGGCCGGACATGCATCCCTCCATGGTGCTGCGGCTCGAGCCGCTGACCTTGCTCGCCGGGCTGGCAATGATCACGGATAAGATCGGCCTCGCCGCGACGGCCTCGACCACCTACACCGAGCCCTACAATCTCGCGCGCTACCTCGGCTCCATCGACCACATGAGCAAGGGACGCTGCGGCTGGAACATCGTGACCGGCGCCTTCTCCGACGCAGCGCTGAACTTCAGCCGCGACAAGCATCCCGAGCATGACGAGCGCTACGCCATCGCCGCCGAGTTCGTCGACGTCGCCAAAGGCCTGTGGGACAGTTGCGAGGAGGGCGTCTGGGTCATGGACCCGGCGGACGGCCGGTTCATCGACGGCGCCAAGATGCGCGCCATGAACCATGTCGGCAAATACTTCCAGGTGAAGGGCCCGCTGAACATGTCGCGCCCGCCGCAAGGCTATCCGGTGATGATCCAGGCCGGCGCCTCCGAGGCCGGGCGCGACCTGGCCGGGCAGGTGGCCGAGATCGTCTACGCCGTGCATCAGGACATGGCGGTGGCGCGCGCCTTTTCCGCCGATCTCAAGCAGCGCGCCCAGAAATTCGGCCGCTCGCCCGACCACATCAAGATCATGCCGGGCATCAGCGCGATCATCGGCGGCACCGAGGCGGAGGCGAAAGCGAAGCTGGCGACGCTCGGCGAATGTGCCGACCCGGCGGTCGCGCTACAGGTGCTAGCAGAACGACTGGGCCACGACTTGAAGGACTTCGATCTCGATGCGCCGGTGCCCGAGCTGCCGCCCTCCGGCATCATGCGCGGCCACGCCGAAACGCTGCAGGCGCTCGCCAAGAAAGACAAGCTGACCCTGCGTCAACTGCGCAACGTCGTCGCCGCCTCCATGGGTCATCGTCTCATGGTGGGTACGCCCGAACAGATCGCCGACGGGCTGCAGGAATGGTTCGAGGCAGGCGCCGCCGACGGTTTCAACGTCATGCCGCCCTGGTTCCCGGGCGCCTTCGACGATTTCGTCGACCAGGTCGTCCCGATCCTGCAGCGCCGAAACCTGTTTCGCGAGGACTATGCCGGCAGCACGCTGCGCGAGCATCTGGGCCTGCCGCACCCGCACCAGCAGAATTAACCCGTTGCTAGGCATTCTCTCCCAATCTGCACGCGATGGCGCTTGGGTTTCGAATGCGACGGCGAAGTTGGGCGCGGTCCGCGGCCGACGCCGCCGGGCCTCCTGGAGGCCCGGGCCGTCACCGGCAGCCACTGGGTTGGCACCCTGACGACCCCGATTCCGGCCTGCCACTTGTCCCGGAGCTTTATTCCGCCTTGGCTTTTGCGGCGTGCTTGGCCTCGCGCGCGGCTTCTTCCGCAGCGACCTCGGCTTTATGCTCGGCGACTTCTTCTGCATGATGGCGGTAGAGGTCTAGCCCTTTCATGGCATGCTGGTTCCCCAGGGTTTCCGCCTCGGCGGCCAACATCGCCAGGGAATGCGCCTTCTCAAAGTTGCCGTTAAGGCACTGCTTGGCTGCGTCCCGGTGCCTGCCTGCCGCAATTTCAAATTGGATAGCGGCATCCTCGTGGTGCTGGGCCGCAGCGCTCTTGATGTCATCCATGTTTATTTCTCCATTTCCCTACGCGTGGCCAAACCTTGACCATGGACGCAACCCTTTGCCGCTAATACCGCGTCCCGCACGGCGGACGGCGCTCGCCATACGAGACGGTAACTTGCATCTGCGCAAGAAGACAACGCGGTAGCAAATCACGCTTCGCAAGAAGGCGTTCTCGGTGGGGGCCGGCACCAGTTCCACCGCCCAGCACTGCGGCGGACCACCTCGCCATATTCGGTGATGTCCGGCGACGAGATAGGCCGGCGCGGAGGGGCTTGCCGCAACTCTTTGCATTGCAGCGCGCCCTGATCACATGCTGGAACGTCCTATCGCCACTTGCTTGCAGCCTCCCAGGCGCCGCGTCGGTTTGAAGCCAATGCTGTCTGTCGGCCGCGAAACCGTGTCACAGAGCGATAATTCGGTTTAGTGAGCCACCGGCTAAGCAAGGTGTCTTGCTCGCGCCCTCAGACGTGTCGTCGGGTACGACTGCTCCGCACCCGGCACTCATCCATGACCGATCACACACTCCGAGAGAGTCGAACTCCATGCACGTCTGTATATTGGACGGCTGTTGGACAGTGTCTGTCGATGAATTAGATCAATGGCGTCCCGTAGGGGATTCGAACCCCTGTTACCGCCGTGAGAGGGCGGTGTCCTAGGCCTCTAGACGAACGGGACCGGGCCACGGCGCGTAGTTAGGGGAGCAAGCCCGCCAGATCAAGCCTTCGCCTGGCCCGCTTCCGCACCGCTTCCCGCCGTCCACTCCGGCACGCCTCGGAACAATATCGCACCTCGGCCCAATTCAGCCGCCACTTCTTGCGCCAGGCGAATGGCCGCCCACACGCCGCGCACAGCTTCTCCGGCAGTTCCGGCCTTTTCACCGACCCAGCCCCACCCGGCCCAGCACACGCCCCGCCCGCAGGTCCAGCACGACCACCCGGTCCGCTCCGCCCCCCTGCAACTGGATCGCCAGCCGCTCCGCATTCATCGAAGTGCCGGCGATCCGCGTCCCCGCCGGCTCGTCCAACACCACGTTGGCCGGCGCGGCACTGGCAATCCCGGCGGGAACGGCCGACATACGGTTGACCAATGTCACCACAATGACCGCGATGCCCGCCACGATCAGCACCGACATGACCACCACCGACGCCTTCAACCAAAGCACATCTATGCCTTCCCTTGTCTGACCTGCCCGAGCCGATCGACGTCGTCGCCGGGCCGGACGCCGCCGGGCAGCGGGCAGACCGGTTCCTGGCCGACGCCATCGGCAATCTGTCGCGCTCGCGCGTCAAGTCCTTGATCGGAGACGGCGCAGTCACGCTCGACGGCCTGCCGCTCCGCAACCCGGCCCAAGCCGTGCGACCCGGCGCCCGCTTCATCGTCCAGCGCCCCGCCCCCGTCCCGGCCACGCCGCTGCCGCAGGCGATCCCATTCACCATCCTCTATGAAGATGCCGACCTGATCGTGCTGGACAAGCCGCCGGGCCTGGTCGTGCATCCCGCCCCCGGCAACGAGGACGGCACGCTGGTCAACGCACTCCTGGCGCATTGCCGGGACACACTGCCTGGAATCGGCGGCGAAAAGCGGCCTGGGATCGTGCACCGTCTCGATAAAGACACGTCGGGGGTCATGGTCGCCGCGAAAACCGAGGCGGCGCTGGCCACGCTTTCCGCCGCCTTCGCCGCCCGAGATCTCGACCGAATCTACACCGCCCTCGTCTGGGGCAACCCGGCGCCCTCCGCCGGCTCGATCGAAGGCGCTATAGGCCGCGATCCGCGCGATCGCAAGCGCATGGCCATCGTCGAGCGCGGCGGCAAGCCGGCGCAAACCGGCTACCGAACCGTGCAAAGCTGGTTTCCCGCCGCCAGCCTGCTGCATTGCAAGCTCGCGACCGGCCGGACGCACCAGATCCGCGTCCACTTGGCCAGCATCGGCCATCCGTTGGTGGGCGATCCGGTCTATCTTCGCCGGGTTCCGGCGGCGGCAAAGGGCGCCACGTCCCCGATCCGGCAGACGCTGCTCGATTTCCCGCGCCAAGCCCTCCATGCCGCGCGGCTGGCGTTCAACCATCCGCGAACCGGGGCCAGGCTGGAGTTCGAAACGCCGCTGCCCGCCGATATGCAGGCGCTGCTGGGCTGCCTCACGCAACTGTAACCGCTACGGTTGCGTCTTCGCTTGACCGGACTAGTCTAGTCCTCTATACACCCAGTTCGGAGCCGCGGGCGTGCGGCTTCGGGCCTGTCCAGGGTCCTGCTGCCGTCTCGGGGCAGTCTCTGGGACGTGATAGCCACCGTCGCGCCTGCGTTGTTTTGCGCCGCAACCGAGGGTTCCGCTCCGCCGTATAGGGGGCAGTTCCAATCACTCCGGCGCTTGAGGGCCTTATATGGCTTCTGCACTCGTAAATGTCGCCCCCGAAGGCAATCTTTCTCGATACCTGCAAGAAATTCGCAAGTTCCCGATGCTCTCGCCGGAGGAAGAGCTCGAACTCTCTCGTCGCTGGCGCGACGCACAGGACAATGAGGCGGCGCACAAGCTCGTAACGTCGCACCTGCGCCTCGTCGCCAAGATCGCCATGGGCTATCGCGGTTACGGCTTGCCGGTTGGCGAGCTGATCAGCGAAGGCAATGTCGGCATGATGCAGGCGGTCAAGCGGTTCGATCCAGACCGTGGCTTCCGCCTGGCGACCTACGCCATGTGGTGGATCCGCGCCGCCATCCAGGAATACATCCTGCACAGCTGGTCGCTCGTGAAGATGGGCACCACGGCCGCACAGAAGAAGCTGTTCTTCAACCTGCGCCGGCTGAAGGGCCAGATGCAGGCGATCGAAGACGGCGACCTGCAGCCCGAGCAGGTGGCCAAGATCGCCCGCATGCTGGATGTCCCGGAGCAGGACGTGGTCAGCATGAATCGTCGTCTGGCCGCACCCGACAACAGTCTAAACGCCCCCGTCCGCGCCGATAGCGAGGGCGAATGGCAGGATTGGCTGGTGGACGAGAGCGAGAGCCAGGAGGCCGTCATGGCCGACCAGGAGGAACTCTCCGGCCGTAAGGCGCTGCTCAACGTCGCGCTGAAGACGCTGAACGAGCGAGAGCGCCACATCCTAATCGAGCGCCGGCTGAAGGACAACCCGACGACGCTCGAGGAACTGTCCCAGCAATACAACATCTCGCGCGAGCGGGTGCGGCAGATCGAAGTGCGCGCCTTCGAGAAGCTGCAGAAGTCCATGAAGAACCAGGTGGCCGAGCGCCGCCAGGCCAGCACCCAAATCGCCGCCTAACCCACCCAAGCGCCCTCTCCTTCGGGAGAGGGTTGGGTGAGGGCAGTTTTTACCGCCGGCCATCACGGCATCTTCTCCGCCGCCTCCAAAGTCCGGTCCCAGGCCCCGCTGGTCTTCTCCTCGGCCAGCCAGTCGTCGACGATCTTGAGAAGCTCGGGGTCCTTCTGCAGCCAGTAGGCCTTCTCGAGCCGGGTGAACGGCGCCGCGACATGAGTCGGGCAAAGCTCGGGGTGGATGGCGCTCTGGTGATCCACCTCGATCCCGTCGGTCACCATCACGTCGTCCCGGCCGGCGATGATCTCGTCGAACACGGTCGCATTATCCTGGTGCACCGTAAGTTTCGCGTCCGGGAAATGCGCGTGGGCGAAATCCTCGTTCGACGCGCCGGGATTGACCACCACACGGACGGCCGGCTGATCGATCGACGCAATACTGGTGTAACGGTCCTTGTCCGCACACCGGGCGATCGGGCGTTTGCCGTCCACGTAGGTTACGGTCGAAAAATCCCCCGCCTGTGCCCGCGCCGGCAGGATGGTCACGCCGCCCATGGCGATGTCGAACTTCTTGGCCACGAAGTCGTCCATCATCCGCCCCCATTCGGTCGGCACGAACTCCACCTTGACCCCGAGCCGCGCCGCCAGCCGGCGCGCCATATCGATGTCAGCGCCGTAATAGCTGCCGTCTGGGTTGCGAAAGGTGAACGGCTTATAGTCGCCCGTCGTCCCGACCCGGAGCACGCCGTGCTCGCGGATCGCATCGAGCACCTGCCCCGCCGAAGCAGACCCGGCCAGCGCCAGCCAAGCTGAAGCGGCCAGCAAACATCCTTTGAATGACATCGCTCTCCCCGTTTGAATGCCTTGTCCCACGATGAAACAGAGCGACGGCATTACCGCAAGCCCGGCTCTGCTCGCGTGCGGGACTAGCATTCATCTTGGCGCCCGGCACTTTTAGCCCATCTTTGCGCAATGGCCGATCCCTCACCGCATGGCCGCCTCCGCGTGGCCGATTTCCCCCGGCCGCCCGCGATCGAGCGCGAGACGCGCCGCATCACCATAACGCTGGGCGGCGAGCTGATCGCGGACACGGTCAGAGCGTGGCGCATCCTCGAGACGACGCATCCGCCAACCTACTATCTCCCACGCGCCGCGTTCGTTGCGAGCAGCATACTGCCGGGCAGCCGCGGCTTGAGCTTCTGCGAGTGGAAGGGCCACGCAAGCTACGTCACCTTGCTGGGCGGCAGCCGGCGCGAAATCGATGTGGGCTGGACATATCCCGAGCCGACACTCCGATACCGTGCGATCGGCGGCCACATCGCGGTCTACGCCGCGCGCATGGATGCGTGCACGGTCGGCGGCGAACGCGTCATCCCGCAACCCGGCGGTTTCTACGGTGGCTGGATCACCTCCGAACTGGAAGGACCCTTCAAAGGCGGCCCTGGAACGGAACGTTGGTAGAAGTCCGCCATTTTCGCTGTTGAGGCGATATTGTAACCGGCTCAGTGCAGGCGCGGTTTTACCGCCGCCCACGGAGTCGACAGCCCAGATGCCGAAGCGCAGCACGTCGAACAAACGGGACACCGCGGCCGGCCTCGCGACCGGGTCGAGCGCCCCGGCCGCATCCGAGCACACTTTGGAGCAGTCGCTCGGCACAACCGTGCGCACGCTGCGCAAGCAGGCGGATCTGACGCTCGCGGACCTGGCGAGCGCGGCCGGTATTTCCTTAGGTATGCTTTCGAAGATCGAGAACGGGCAAATCTCGCCGTCGCTCTCGACCTTGCAGGCCCTCGCGACAGCGCTGAACGTGCCACTGACGGCACTATTCGCGTCGTTCGAAGAGAAACGGGACTGCTCCTACGTCCGCGCCGGGCAAGGTGTCACCATCGAGCGGCGCGGCACCAAAGTGGGCCATCGCTACAGCCTGCTCGGCCACGCCCTCGGCGGCCCCGTCATCGTCGAGCCGTACCTGATCACGCTGCACGAGGAGGCCGCGCCCTATGTCGGCTTCCGCCACGAGGGCGTGGAGTTCATCTATATGTTGACCGGCGAAGTGGTCTATCGCCACGCCGATCAGGCCTACCACCTCCGGCCCGGCGACGCGATGCTGTTCGATTCCGCCGCTTTCCACGGGCCGGAGACCCTGGTCAGCAAGCCGATGACCTACCTGTCCATCATCATCCACATCCGCAAGCCTGATTAAGCAGTTTTCTTCTGGAGAAAACCCCTTTCCCTGCAATTGACTTACCCGCGCTCGTCGGTACCTTGCGATTGGCGTGTATGGGAGCGGTGAATGTGTGGGATCGTCGGCTTGTTCATCAAACAGCCAGCGCTGGAGCCGGAACTCGGCTTTCACCTCGCGCGAATGCTGGGGACGATGCGCGACCGCGGCCCCGACAGCGCCGGGTTCGCCGTGTTCGGTGACGAGGAAGACGGTACCAAGCTCACTTTGCGCAGCCCGGCCGGCACGGACCTCGCCCGGATCGCCGGAGCGCTCGGCCTGCCGGTCGACATCCGAGACACCCACGCGGTGCTGCACGCGCCGGCTTCCCGCGCGGCCGGCATTCGCGCCGAACTCGCCCGGCTGGCGCCCGAGGTGACAGTCGTCGGCGAAGGGCAGCGCATGGAGCTCTACAAGGAGGTCGGCTTGCCTGACGACGTCGCCACCCGGTTCGGCCTGCCGGAGATGCGCGGCACGCACGCTATCGGCCACACCCGCATGGCGACCGAGAGCGCGGTGACGACGGACGGCGCCCACCCGTACAGCACGAATGCCGACCAGTGCCTGGTGCATAATGGCAGCCTGTCGAACCATAACGGCCTGCGCCGCATGCTGGTCCGCCAGGGCTATACGTTCGAGACCGAAAACGACACCGAGGTCGCCGCCGCCTATCTGTCCTGGCGCATGCGCCAGGGTTACAGCCTCAAAGACGCCTTGCAGGCCGCGCTTTCCGACCTGGACGGCTTCTACACCTTCGTCGTCGGCACCCGGACCGGCTTCGCCGTGCTGCGCGACCCGATCTGCTGCAAGCCCGCGGTCATGGCGGAAACCAGCGATTGGGTGGCGTTCGGCAGCGAGTACCGCGCCCTGGCCGACCTGCCCGGCATCGAGGCCGCGCGCGTTTGGGAGCCAGAACCGGCCAAGGTGTATGCCTGGGACCACGCGGCATGAACACCGACGTGGTGGACCTCTCGATCACCACGGTGCGCGATCTGAATGCGGCGCTGCAGCGCCTCGGTGCGGACACCAACCGGACATCGTGGCGCGTGCTCCACCCGCGCGGGCAGCACGCGCTCGCGGTCGGCATGGACGCCCCGGTCGAGATCGAGATCGCCGGGCACGCCGGATATTATTGCGGCGGCATGAACAAGCACGCGACCATCGTGGTCGAGGGCAATGCCGGCAACGGCGTGGCGGAAAACATGATGTCCGGGCGCGTCCATGTGCGCGGCGACGCCAGCGCCGCGGCCGGCGCGACGGCGCATGGCGGCCTGCTGGTCATCGACGGCAACGCCGCCGCGCGTTGCGGCATCAGCATGAAAGGCGTCGACATCGTGGTTGGCGGCAATGTCGGCCACATGAGCGCCTTCATGGCGCAGGCCGGCACCCTGACCGTCCTCGGCGACGCAGGCGACAGCCTGGGCGACAGCATCTACGAGGCGCAGCTCTTCGTGCGCGGCCGCGTGGCGAGCCTGGGCGCCGATTGCATGGAGAAGCCGATGCACGACCATCACCGCGAAGCCCTGGCCGCCCGGCTGCAGCGCGCCGGATTTACCGACGTCGATGCCGGCAAGTTCCGCCGCTACGGCTCGGCGCGCCGACTCTACCATTTCCACGTCGACAATGCGGGAGAGTATTGATGCATCGTCCCGCCCCACGCGAGAGCGCCACCTTTGACCCGGTGACGCTGGCAGAAATCCGCCGCGCCGCCGCCACCGGTATCTACGACATCCGCGGCTACGGCGCCAAACGCGCCCTGCCCCATTTCGACGATCTGCTGTTCTTGGGCGCCAGCATCAGCCGCTATCCGCTCGAAGGTTACCGCGAGCGCTGCGGCACCAACGTCGTGCTGGGCGCACGCCACGCCAGGAAGCCCATTGAGCTGAAGATCCCAATCACCATCGCCGGCATGAGCTTCGGCAGCCTCTCCGCCCAGGCCAAGGAGGCGCTGGGCCGCGGCGCCACCATCGCCGGCACCAGCACCACGACCGGCGATGGCGGCATGACCCAGGAGGAGCGGCAATCCTCCCAAACCCTGGTCTATCAATACCTGCCCTCCCGCTACGGCATGAACCCAGACGATTTGCGCGCCGCCGACGCGATCGAGATCGTGGTCGGCCAGGGCGCCAAACCCGGCGGCGGCGGCATGCTGTTGGGCCAGAAGATCACCGAGCGCGTCGCGGCGATGCGTACTCTGCCGCCCGGTATCGACCAGCGCTCCGCCAGCCGCCACCCCGACTGGACCGGACCGGACGACCTCGAGATCAAGATCATCGAGCTGCGCGAGATCACCGGCTGGGAGAAGCCGATCTACGTCAAAGTCGGCGCCAGCCGCCCGTATTATGACACCGCGCTGGCGGTCAAAGCCGGCGCGGACGTCGTCGTGCTGGACGGCATGCAGGGCGGCACGGCCGCGACGCAGACCGTGTTCATCGAGAATGTCGGCCTGCCGATCCTGGCCGCGATTCGCCCGGCAGTGCAGGCACTGCAGGATCTCGGCATGCACCGCACCGTGCAGTTGATCGTCTCCGGCGGCATTCGCAACGGCGCCGACGTCGCCAAGGCCCTGGCGCTCGGCGCCGATGCGGTCAGCATCGGGACCGCCGCGCTGGCCGCCCTCGGCGACAACGACCCAGCGTTCGAGGCGGAGTATGCAGCCCTCGGCACGCGCGCCGGCGCTTACGACGCCTGGCACGAGGGCCTCGACCCCGCCGGCATCACCACGCAGGATCCCACCCTGGCCGCACGCCTCGACCCGGTGTTGGGCGGAAGGCGCCTCGCCAACTACCTGTCGGTTCTGACGCTCGAGACGCAGACGATCGCCCGCGCCTGTGGCAAGAGTCACGTGCATAATCTGGAACCGGAGGACCTTGTGGCCCTGACCGTCGAAGCCGCCGCCATGGCGCGCGTACCTCTGGCCGGCACCAGCTGGATCCCGGGCCAATGAGCCGCGAACCCCTGTCCGCCATCGCCAAGGAGCGGGGCATCCGCTACTTCCTGATCGCCTATACCGACCTGTTCGGCATCCTGCGCGCCAAGCTGGTGCCGGCAAGCGCCATCGACGGCATGGCCAAGGATGGCGCCGGTTTCGCCGGTTTCGCCACCTGGTTTGACATGACGCCCGCCGATCCCGACGTGCTCGCGGTCCCCGACCCGGCGACCCTGATCCAGCTTCCATGGAAGCCCGAGGTCGGCTGGCTCGCCGCCGATCCCTGGATGTCCGGCAAGCTCGTCGAGCAGGCGCCCCGCAACCTGCTGCGCCGGGTCGTGGCAGGGGCCGAGGCGCAGGGGCTGGAGATGCGAACCGGGGTCGAGCCGGAGTTCTTCCTGATCCAGCCCGACGGCGCCGCCATCGCCGACGGCGCGGACCGCCAGGTCAAACCCTGCTACGACCAGTTGACCCTGATGCGCCGCTACGACGTGATTGCCGAGATCAGCGACGCGATGGATGAGCTCGGCTGGGAGCCGTACCAGAACGACCACGAGGACGCCAACGGCCAGTACGAGATGAACTGGGCCTACGCGCCCGCGCTCGTGACGGCCGATCGCCACGCCTTCTTCAAATACATGGTCCGCAGCATCGCCGAGCGGCACGGCATGCGCGCGACGTTCATGCCCAAGCCGTTCCCCAACCTCACCGGATCCGGCTGCCACGCGCACATCTCGGTCTGGCGCGGCGGCGAGAATATCTTCGCCGGCGCCAACGAGCTCGGCCTTTCGGAGCTGGCATCGCATTTCCTCGGCGGCCTTATGGCGCATGCCGAGGCGCTGTGCGCCCTGACCAACCCGGCGGTGAACAGCTACAAGCGGATCAACGCCCCGGTAACGCTGTCCGGCGCCACCTGGTCACCAAGCTCAGTAAGCTGGGCCGGCAACAACCGCACCCACATGGTGCGCGTGCCGGGCCCCGGCCGGATCGAGTACCGCCTCGCCGACGGCGCCGCCAACCCTTACCTCCTGCAAGCCGGTTTGCTGGCCGCTGGTCTGGACGGCCTCGCCCACGCACGCGATCCCGGCAAGCGCCTCGACCTCGACATGTACACCGCCGGGCTTGGCGTCGAGGGCGCGCGGCGGCTGCCCCTGAACCTGCTGGACGCCATCCGCGCGTTCGAGGCATCGACGGCCTTGCAGGACGCGCTCGGGACATCGT
Source organism: Acetobacteraceae bacterium (assembly GCA_965276815.1). GTDB lineage: Bacteria > Pseudomonadota > Alphaproteobacteria > Acetobacterales > Acetobacteraceae > JAVVHH01. Next base: position 1,117,844 of record CBDIBE010000011.1, read on the forward strand.
TCACCGCCTCCTACGCAAAGCTGAAGCGGCAGGAATGGGACAGCTACATGCGCCACCTGACCGAGTGGGAACGCGACAACACGCTGGATTGCTGAGCCGAATCCGGCTCACGGGCAGCTAAACCTCATGAGGCGTAGTGCGGATATCCCGAGTTCCTGCTCTCCGCTTCGAGACGCCTGATCATCGCCGGCCACTCCAGCACGCCATAGGGCCGGCGCGTCGCGGGCTTGTAGAGGTGAACGGTCCGCTCGAGCACCTCGGCCGGCGGCACGAGCAGCTCGGTGCGAGCGGCCATCGCGTCGACCTGGGCACGGCAGGACATTTCGAGCTGGTAAAGAGTGTTGAACGCCTGCGGAATGTCCGGACCGCAAGTCAGCAGCCCGTGCGAGCGCATGATCATGGCGTCGTGCGCGCCCAGGCTCTCGACGATCCGCCTGCGCTCGTCCAGATTGATCGCCGGGCCCTCGTAATCGTGGTAGCCGATGCGCTCGTAGAAGCGGATCGAGGTCTGGTTCAGCGGCAGCAATCCGCACGCCATGGACGAGACCGCCATCCCCGCGCGGGTATGCGTATGGGTAACGCAGCCCACGTCCGGCCGCGCCTTGTGGATCGCGCCATGGATGACATAGCCGGCATTGTTGATGTTGTAGTCGGTGTCCGGCTTCCAGACGATGTTTCCCTCGACATCGATCTTGGCCAGGCTCGATGCGGTGATTTCCTTGTAGAGCAACCCGTACAAGTTGATCAGCAGATGTTCCGTCCCCGGGATGCGCACGGTGACGTGGTTGTAGATCAGGTCGGTCATGCCGTACAGGTCGACCAGCCGGTAGCAGGCAGCCAGCTCGACCCGGGCCTGCCATTCCTCGGGGCTGACCTCGTCTTTGATGCACTTGAACTCGCCGGAATAGTTCACGTTCTGCCTCCCTTCTGCGTTTCCGCTCGATCCTAAAGCACTTCCCGCTCGAACTGTATCCAGCTAGCCTTCGCCACGCCGGCGTCGTTGACCCGCTAGGATAACTCTGGTGATGTTTGCTCACGCCTCGCGCAGACGGGCGTCGGAGGAAACAATGCAGATCGAGGATCCGCCGATTCCCGCGGCGCGCATCACGGAATTCACCGACGCCGGTCATTGGCGGCCTACCACTCTCCTCGACGAGCTTGACCTCGCCGCTCATAACAGCCCGGCGAAGACCGCAGTGATCGACCACCGCGAGTCCTTCGACTACGCCGCCTACCGCGCTCGCGCCCAGCGTCTTGCCGCGCATTTCTTGCGCCTGGGGCTCACAAGCAACGACGTCATCGCCGTCCAGCTGCCCAACTGGGGCGAGTTCCCCATCGTCATCGCCGCCGCTGCGATGGCCGGCGTGCCGTTCTGCCAACTGCACAGCGATTTCCGTGCCCGCGAACTCGAGTTCATGCTCGGCTTCATCGATGCAACCACGCTGGTACTGCCGGCGTCCTTCCGCGGTTTCGACTATCTCGCGATGCTCGAAGCCCTGCGCCCACGCATGCCGCGGCTGCAACACGTGCTGGTCGTCGCCGATGACGTGCCCGAGCCCTATTTTGACCTTCGCCGGTTCCTCGCCGCGCCCGGCGAAGTCGATGAAGCCTTGCTTGCACCACGCAGGCCGCACGGTAACGATTTAATGCGCGCGGCCTTCACCTCCGGCACCACCGGCGACCCCAAAGTCGTGCTCCATCTGCACAACACGACAAACCCGGCGATCCGCTTCCTCAACCGCGGCCAGGAGGTCACGGCCGATAGCGTGTTTCTGCTGTTCCTGCCGATCGGGCTGAACTGGGGGTTCTTCAACGTCATGCAGTCCCTGTTCGCCGGCTGCACGCTGGTGCTGCAGGACGTCTTCAACGCGGAACGGGCGCTCGCGCTGATCGAGCAGCACCGGGTCACGCATTTCTGCTGCGCGCCCGCCCATCTCGTCGCCATGCTCGCGGTCCCCGATTTCGGCCGCTTCGACCTGAGTTCGCTGCGGCACATGATGACCGGCGGCGCCTCCTGCCCGATCGAGGTGATCCGCGCCGTGCAGGCGCGCATGCCCGGCCATCTGCTCGAGATGTACGGGATGCTCGAATGCGGCACCCAGGCGCACACCACGATCGACGACGACCCTGAGGCCGTCTGCGGCACGGTGGGCCGGCCGGTGCCGGAAATGGGCATTCGCGTGGTGGACGAGGATGGGGTGGATTGCCCGCTTGACGGTGTCGGCGAGGTGTTGACCTATGGGCCGAGCCTGACGATCGGCTACTATCGCAACCCCGACGCCAACGCCCGCAGTTTTACCGCTGATGGCTGGTTACACACTGGCGATCTCGGGACCCTCGATGCGCACGGCCTGTTGCGCATCGTTGGCCGCAAGAAGGAGATGATCATCCGCGGCGGCGCCAACATCTACCCGCGCGAGATCGAGGAGATCCTCTACGAGCACCCCGCGGTGCTCGACGCGGCGGTCGTCGGCATACCTGACGACCGGCTCGGCGAGCGGGTTTGCGCCTGCCTGGTAGCGAAACCCGGCGAAACGCTCACCGCCGAGGATGTGCTCGGCTTCCTGCAAGGCCGTATCGCCCGCTACAAAGTGCCGGAATTCATCGAGATCATCACCAGCCTGCCGCGCACGCCGACTGGAAAGGTGCAGAAACTGCCACTGCGCGACATGATGGTCCGGCACCTCGCCACCCAGCAGGCGGGGTAATTTTGTCCCTGATCGAGATGCGCCCCTCCGCCGAGGCAGTCCGCCGCTATTCCGAAGCCGGCTATTGGACCAACGACACGATCGGCGGCTTGCTGGAGCACGCCGCCACCGCGCGCCCCGAGCGCGAAGCCCTGGTCGATGCGCGCAAGCGTTTGACTTATGGCGCGTACTACCGTCAGGCGCAGCGCCTGGCTGTGCATTGGGCCGGGCTCGGGCTGACCCGGGAGGACGTGATTGGCATTCAACTGCCGAATTGCAACGAATTCGCGGTCGCAGTGGCCGCCGCATCCCTGCTCGGCATCCCGTTCTGCCATTTTCATAGCGACTTCCGCCGCAAGGAGGTCGAGTTCATCCTGGGCTTCGCCGGCGTCTCGCTGCTGGTCGCGCCCACCATGTTCCGCGGCTTCGACCACCAGGCGCTCATCTCCGAGTTGCGCCCCTCGCTACCGCGCCTGCGGCATGTCGAGGCGGTGGGCGACGGGGTGGGGCCGGATGCGTTCGATTTGCGCCACTTCCTGGACACCGACGCCGAGCCGGAGCTGCACAACCGCCGCCCGCACGGCAACGACGTGCAGCGCCTCCTCTTCACCTCCGGCACGACCGGCGACCCCAAGGCGGTCGTGCACACGCACAACACTGCGCTGTGCACCTGCCGCTTCCACGCCCGCGACTACGGGATCAAGGCGGACAGCGCCTTCCTCCTGTTCTTGCCGGTCGGGCTGAATTGGGGATTTGGCACGACGATCCAGACCCTGATCGCACAGTGCAAGCTCGTCTATCTCGACGTATTCCGCCCCGAAACGGCGCTGGCGCTGATCGAGCGGGAGCGGATCACCCATTTCGCCACCGCGCCGGCCGGGCTCCTAGCGCTGCTCGCCACGCCCAACTTCGAAACATGCGATCTGAGTTCGCTGCAAGTGGTGATCACCGGCGGCGCGTCTTGCCCGATCGAGCTGATCCGGCGCTGGCGTGCTGCGGCGCCGGGTCATCTGCTCGAACTCTATGGAATGGCGGAATGCGGCGGCCAGGCCTGCACCGAGCTGACCGACGACCCGGAAGCGGTGTGCGGCACGGTGGGGCGGCCGAAGCGCGAGATGGGCATGCGTTTGGTGGACGAGGCGGGCGCCGATGTCGGGCCGGGCGAAATCGGCGAGATCCTGTCCGCCGGACCGTCGGTGATGCTGGGCTACTACAACAATCCCGATGCGAACGAACGCAGTTTCACCGCTGACGGCTGGTTCCGCACCGGCGATCTCGGGATGCTGGATCAGGACGGCTATTTGCGGATCGTCGGCCGGCGCAAGGAGATGATCATTCGCGGGGGCGCCAACATCTACCCGCGCGAGATCGAGGAAGTGCTGCATAAGCATCCGGCGATCCAGGACGCGGCGGTCATCGGCTTGCCGGATGCGCGGCTCGGCGAAATCGCCTGTGCCTGCGTGGTGACGCGGCCGGGTCATACCCTCTCAGCCGACGAGGTGATCGGCTTCCTGCGCGGCACGATCGCCACCTACAAGCTGCCCGAACGCGTCCACTTCATCGAGGCGCTGCCGCGCACCCCCACCGGCAAGGTGCAGCGCGGACCGCTCCGCGATATCGTCGCTGGAGCGGCATAAATTGGATCTCGGACTGGCCGGCCGGGTCGCGATCGTAGGCGGCGCAAGCCAGGGGATCGGCCTCGCCATTGCCGGCGCCCTCGCGGCGGAAGGGGCGCATCTGGTCATGTGGGCGCGCCGCAACCCGGAGCTCGAGGCCGCCGCCGACCGCGTCCGCGCTGCAACCGCCACCGAAATCGTCACCGTGCTCGGCGACGTGCGCGAGGCCGCGGACCACGAGAAGGTCGTACGCGCGACAATGCACCGCTTCGGCCGCGTCGACGTGCTAGTCAACAACGACGGCGCGCCGCCGCTCGGCCTACTGATGGGGTTCGACGACACCGCGTGGGAGCGGGCCGTCCGGCAAAACCTGATGAGCGTGGTCCGCATGGCCCGGCTGTGCATCCCCTCTATGCAGGAGCGGTCCTGGGGACGCATCATCAACATCACCGCGGTGTCGGCCAAATCGCCCATCGCCGGTTTCGGGCTCTCGGTCGCGACCTGGGCGGCCCTGATCGGCTACTCCAAGACCCTGTCGCGCGAGATCGGCGAGTTCGGCATCACGGTCAACACGATCCTCCCCGGCCGCATCGACACCGATCTCTCCCGCCGCGCCTTCGCCAAGCAGGCCGAGATCGCCGGGCGCGACCCGGCGGACGTGATCGCCGACGCGATGCAGCGCATCCCGCTCCGCCGGATCGGCCGCCCCGAGGAGATCGGCGCCGTCGTCGCGTTTCTCGCCTCCGAGCAAGCCTCCTATTTGACCGGCACGACCCTCCAGGTGGACGGCGGCAGCACCGAGAGCCTGCTGTGACGTGAACGCCGCCACGCTCCTGCAGCTTGCCTTTTCCGGCCTCAGCATCGGCGCGATCTACGCGCTGGTGGCGCTCGCATTGGTCATCCCGTTCAAGGCCTCCGGCGTGCTCAATTTCGGCCAGGGCTCGATGGTGACGCTCGGCGCTTATATCGCGCTGACGCTCTCGACGAGTGCCGGGCTGCCATACTGGGCGGTGGTTCCGCTCACTTTGCTGGTCGCCGGGCTGATCGGCGTCGTGGTCGAGCGCCTCGTCATCCGTCAGTTGGTGCGAGCCCCGGAGTTCACCATCGTCATCGGCACCTTCGCGCTGGGGCTGATGGTGCAGGACGCCATCCGCCTGCACTGGCAGGACAACGACTACGCGCTCGACGTGCCATTCGGCACCGATTCGATTCTGATCGGGCCGGTGCGGCTGAACCCGGTCTCGATCTCCATCCTGGCGGTGTCGCTCGCCTTGCTCGTCGTGCTGGCGCTGTTCTTTCAATACACCCGGGCCGGCAAGGCGATGCGGGCGGTGTCGCAGAACCAGGATGCAGCGCGGCTGATGGGGATCAGCGTCGAGCGCGTGTTCTCCTCGACGCTGGCGATCGGCACGGCGATCGCCGCCCTGGCCGGCGTGCTGTTCGCGCCGGTGACCGGCATCAACCCGGACGTCGGCGAGCTGATCCTCAAGGCTTTCGTCGCCGCGGTCATCGGCGGGTTTAACAGCCTGCCCGGCGCGGTCCTCGGCGGGTTGGCGCTCGGGCTGATCGAGACCTTCTCCGCCGCCTTTGCCGGCAGCACGCTGAAGGATGTCAGCGCCTTCGCCGTACTCATCCTGATGCTGCTGGTCCGCCCCTACGGCCTGTTCGGCACGGCCGGAGCGCGCCGTGTTTGAGCGCCGTGGATGGTTGCTGGGCGCGTGTTTCCTGCTGGCCGCGCTCGTCGCCCCGTTCCTGTTCGGGACGTATGGCGCCTATCTCTGCAATCTGGCGCTGGTGAACGTCGTGATTGCGGTCGGGCTGAATCTGTTGACCGGCAATGCCGGGCAGATCTCGCTCTGCAACTCCTCCTTCGTCGCGGTCGGCGCCTACGCGTCCACGCTGATCTCCACTCAGACCGGGCTCTCCTTCTGGCTCGCCCTGCCGCTGGCCGGCGCGATCACCGCCGCATTCGGGGCCGTCCTGGCGCTCCCGGCAATGCGGCTGCGCGGCTTCTACCTGGCGCTGGCAACGCTCGGCTTCCTCGAAATCACCCAGGTCCTCATCCAGGAATTCCCGGACGTCACCGGCGGCATCCGTGGCATGCTGGCGCCGCGACCGACGCTGTTCGGCCTGTCGTTGGACACCGACCGGCAGCTCTATTTTGCGATGCTGCCGGTCGCGTGCCTGCTGGTCCTGGTCGCCTGGAACCTGCTGCATTCGGCGACGGGCCGGGCGTTCAACGCGATCCGCATCAGCCCCGAGGCGGCGCAGACGCTCGGCATATCGTCGGCGCGGACCAAGCTGATCGCCTTCGCGCTCGCCGCCTTCTACGCTGGCATCGCCGGCGGGCTCGGCGCCGCCGTCATCGGCTTCATCGACCCGGCCGAGTATGGCTCCGGCGCGGCGCTTCGCCAGGTCACCTTCATCGTCGTCGGCGGATTGGGCTCGATCGCCGGGTCCGTCATCGGCGCCGTCGTGCTCACGCTGCTGCCCGAGCTGCTGCGTGGCGTGCAGGAATACGCCGACTTCGTCTATGCCGCCCTGCTGCTGCTGTTCCTGATGCTGCTCCCGCACGGATTGGTGGGTTTGCCGTCAATGCTGCGGCGCCGGACGTCATGAGTTTCTTCGCGCTCGAAGCCGTCACGGTGCGCTTCGGCGGTCTTGTGGCGCTGCGTGACGTGTCTCTCTCGCTCGAACAAGGCGAGATCCGCGGCCTCATCGGCCCGAACGGTGCCGGCAAGACCTCGCTGATCAACGTGGTGAGCGGCATGGTGACCCCGTCCGCTGGCCGCGTGCTGCTCGATGGGCGCGACATCTCCCGCGCTCCCGCCTACCGCGTCGCCGCGCTCGGGATCGGGCGCACCTTCCAGAACGTCGAAATCTTCGGCGACCAGAGCGTGCTCATCAATGTCATGACCGGCCTGCACCGGCATCTGCCGCACGGGTTCTGGAGCAGCACGCTCATGTTCCCCCGCGCCTCGCGGGGCGAGGAAGCGGCGCGGCAGGAAGCGATGGGCTTGCTCGAAGCCTTCGGCCTCGAACGCTACGCCGCGACACAGGCCGGTTCGGTGCCATTCGGCATCCTCAAACGCGTCGACCTCGCCCGCGCCCTCGCGGCCCGGCCGCGACTGCTGCTGCTGGACGAACCGACCTCCGGCATGAGCGAGACCGAGGCCGCCGCCGCGATCGCCACTGCGCGGGCGCTCGCGCGCGAGCGAGGCATCACGCTGATCGTCGTCGAGCACAATATGCGGGTCATCATGGCGCTCGCGGACCGGCTGACCGTGCTGGACCAGGGCTCCGTGCTGGCTGAGGGGACCCCGGAGCATATCCAGAACGATGCACGGGTGATCGACGCCTATCTCGGCAGCATGGAAGATGCTTGAGGTCGCAAGCCTCACCGCCGGTTACGGCCGCACCGAGGTGCTGCACGCCGTGTCGTTCCAGGTGCCGGATGGTGCGCTGGTCGGCATGCTGGGGCCGAACGGAGCGGGCAAGACGACGCTCGCGCGCGCCATCACCGGCCTGCTGGCGTGCCGCGCCGGCCGGGTCGTGTTCGCGGGGCAGCCGATCCAGCGCATGCGCGCGCAGGACATCGTCCGGCTCGGCCTGCATCACGTCCCGCAGGGCCGCATGCTGTTTCCCGAGATGACGGTGCGCGAGAACCTCGAAATGGGCGGCTATCTCGCCAGCCTCGCCGCACTCGCACGCGGGTTCGATCGGGTCTTCGCCATGTTCCCGATATTGGCGGAGCGCCGCAACCAAGCTGCCGGCGCGCTCTCCGGCGGGCAGCAGCAGATGCTGGCGATCGGCCGCGCGTTGATGATCGAACCGAAGCTGCTCATCCTCGACGAACCCTCGATCGGCCTTGCACCGCGGGTGATCGACGAGATTTTTGGCGTCATCCGCCGCATCAACCGCGACGGGACCGCGATCCTGCTCGCCGAACAGAACGCGCGCCGCGTCCTGGCGATCGCCGATCACAGTGTGATCCTCGAGAGCGGCCGGGTCGCCGCCGAGGGACAAGGCGCGCAACTCTTGGCCGACGACACGGTGCGCGAGACCTATCTGGGCCTGCACTGACGAGGGAGGGAGAACATGCCGATCTACGACATCCATTCGCACTGGGGCACGCGCCGCGGCTACACGCTGCGCACCGAGGCGGAGCTGGCGCAGCAGCGCAAAACCTGGAATTCGGACCCCAAATATCATTCGGAAGCCGAGATGGCCGAGTATTTCCGCCAGTCGGATGTCCGAGTGATCTTGGATTTCGGCTTCGACAAGCACTTGCCGATCCCCGAGGCCGCCGAGTTGCACGATTATGGGTTCGAGACGCAGCGCGCGCATTCCGACGTCATCATCGGCAACTGGGTGCACATCTCGCCGAAGACCGGAATGGAGGGCGTGCAGGAGCTGCGCCGCTGCCGGGACAAGACCAAGGGGTTCCTCGGCTTCTGCGTCTCCGGCAGCGGCTCCGGCCCGGCCAACGACCCCTCCTGGATCCCCTTCTACAAACTCTGCATCGAGGCGGGGATCCCGGCGCTGATCTTCGTCGGCACGACCGGCTCCGGCGCCGGGCTGCCCGGCGGCGGCGGCATTCTGCTCGATCATTGCCACCCGCGTCACCTCGACGAGGTGGCGGCAACCTACCCGGAGCTGACCATCGTCGCAGCCCGGCCGGGCTGGCCCTGGCAGGCCGAGACGAACGCGGTGCTGCTGCACAAGCGCAACGTCTGGTACGAGCTGCACGGCTGGTCGCCCAAGTATTTCGCCCCCGAACTGAAGCACGAAATCTCCCGCCGCCTGCGCGACCGTGTAATGTTCGGCGCGGACTACCCGCTCTTCACCTATGAGCGGCTCGTGCGGGAGTGGCGCGCTGAAGGCTACTCCGAGGAAGTGCTCGAAGGCGTGTTCACCCGCAACGCAGAGCGCTTCCTCGCGACGCTGCCGCGCTGACCGACTCACTAGACCGCTATCGCCCTGACTGTGTCAGGGCGGCGGTCTAGCTACTTTTGGTGGCGAGCAACTTTGTCGCATGACTGGCGTCGCTGTCGCGATTCCAGTCAGGGCGACGTTGCTCTAAAGCCCTCTCCCGGGGGAGAGGGAGGCAAAACTACTCGTAGGCCTTCAGGATCTCGCTCGGGTGCGATGGCGTCCAGCGTAGCGGCACCCAATGGCCATTCAGGACCACCATCGGCTGCAGCAGGAAGTTGCCGATGTGGTATTTCGAGGTGAAGGTCCGCGGTGACGCGATTGAGCTGACCCGGTAGTCCTTCAGCGTTTCCAGCGCGCTGATCAGCTTGTCGGTATCCAGGTCGTGCCCCGCCCGCTTGAGCCCCTCGGCCAGCGCGTACATGTCGGTGTAAGCCAGCAGGTCGAAATTGTTCGGCCGGCCCACCGGCATGTTCGGGTATGCCGCGTGCCATGCGGCCTCCCACTTCACCATATCCGGCTCTTTCGAGCCGAACGGCAGCGGGACGTTGAGCATGCTGGTCAACCCCTCGGCGGCGAACTTGGCGTTGGCCGGCACCGCCTGATCCAGCATCGTGCCGCCGCCGAACATCGTTGCTGTGATCCCGAGATCACGTGCTTGGCGCAGGATGATCGCGCCTTCCGGCGGGTTGGCGTCGATTGCCATGACCTGCGGGTTGGCGTTCTTGATCGCGAGGAGTTGGGCGGTGAAGTCCTTGTCGCCGACGTTGAATTCCTGACGGGTCACCGGGGCGACGTCGTACCAGGATTTCAGCATGCGGGTCAGAGCGTCGCCCTCGTTCTTGGCGTATTCGTCGCGCCCGCTCATGATGGCGATCTTGTCGGCGAACAGGAATTGGGTGAGGAACTCGCTATAGACCTCGCCGTAGCGCGCCGTCTCATTGGTGCCGCCGCGAAACATATAGCGATTGAACGGCTTGGTCACCTGCGGCGCCGAGGCGATCGAAACATACATCACGATCTTGCGCTGCTTGACGAAGTCGATCGTTCCGATCGTCGAATTGCTGCCCGCGACATTGAACAGCAAGAAGACGTGGTCCTGATCGATCAGTTTCTTCACCGCCGCGAGCGCCTTGGCCGGCGAGAAGGCGTCGTCCTCGAAGATGACCTTGATCTTGCGGCCGTTGACGCCGCCGCTGTCGTTGATCTCTTTGACCGCGAGGTTCATCCCGTCGCGCCCGCCGAGGCCGATGAAGGCGGCCGGGCCGGTGATCGGGCCAAACGCGCCGATCAGGATCGTGTCATCCGTGACGCCCTGGACGTCATCGGCCCGCGCGACGGCAGCGGGCAGCAGCGCAACGGCGCAAACGAGCAAGAGCCGGCGAAGTATTCGCATTCCTGAGTTCCCCCCTTTTCGGCGAGGTTACACAGGCGCTCCACGATTGAATAGCAGCCCGGCGCTGGTGGTGCCGCGGCCCGATCAGGGCCAACTTCGTCCGGCGATAGGCCGCCACCGGGTAGCCAGGGCCGCCCGATCCCGCTAGTTTCCGGCCCGCTTCAACGGGAGCCTCTCCCATGCGCCGCTTCACCCTCCTCCTTGCCGGAGCCTTGAGCATCGCCATGACCACATCCGCAGCGCCTGCAGACAACTACGTGACCATGGCATCCGGCCTGCTTTATCACGACGAGGTCGTCGGCACCGGGCCGCAGCCGCAGGTCGGTCAGACCGTCAACGTTCACTACACGGGCTGGTTATATGACCATGGCACGAAGGGCGCCAAGTTCGACAGCTCGCGCGACCGCGGCAAGCCGTTCAGCTTCGAATTGGGCGCAGGCCGGGTCATTGCGGGGTGGGATCAGGGCGTCGCCACCATGCATGTCGGCGGCAAGCGCACCCTGATCATCCCGCCGGAACTGGGCTACGGCGAGCGCGGCGCCGGCGGTGTGATCCCGCCGAATGCGACGCTGATGTTTGACGTGGAGCTGCTCAGCATCAACTAGGCGATCCGCCGACGATCCATAGGCGGACCTCGATCGCGGCGGCACAGGCCTTGGCCTGCCCATCATCCGTGCCCTACTCACCGGCGCTGGCGGCAGCGTCACCCTGCTTTCCCCGACCCGGGGCACGGCGTTCGAGATCATGCTTGATCCAATCGAATGAGCGGTGGGTAGCTCGCGGCTTTTTGGCTCCTGCTGCGACCAGAACACCTGGGAAGGTTTGATCGACATTGTGTCGTGCGGCTTCTAAAATCACGGCATTTCAGAATCAGGGCCGCGCGATGTCTGTGTTCTTACTTCTGCTTATTCTGGTAATCGTCCTCGTCCTGCTCGGCTCGATTAGAATGGCGCAGGAGTATCAACGGGCCGTCATATTCCGCTTCGGACGCGTGGTCGGCATCCGCGGTCCCGGGCTGTTCCTGAAAATTCCGTTCGCGGAGCGGTCGGTATTTCGCGACCTCCGCACCATCACCCGCCAACTCGAAACCCAGGAGACCGTGACCCGTGACGGCGTCGCCGTACGGGTCAACGCCGTGCTTTGGTATCAAGCGGCCGATCCCTTGAAGACCGTGGTGAATGTGGCGGACTGGAACGAGGCCGTGAAGCAGGCGGCGGAGACGGCGATGCGCGACACCATCGGCCAGAACGAGCTCGATCACTTGCTGAAGGACCGGCTGAACGCCAATCTCGATCTGAAAAAACTGCTCTCTTCGGCCGTCGAGCGGTGGGGTGTCGAAGTAACCGCCGTCGAGCTGAAGGATCTGGACATCCCGGAGACCATGCAGCGCGCCATCGCCAAAGAGGCCGAGGCGATTCGCGAAAAGCGCGCGCGAATTATCAAGGCGGAAGGCGAAATGGAGGCAGCAAACAAGCTGAACGAGGCGGCGGAGATCATGTCGAGGAACTCCGTCGCACTGGAATTGCGGCGCCTTCAGGCCCTGACGGAAATCGGCGCCGAACATAACAGCGTCATCATCGTCGCAATGCCGACCGACAGTCACGGCGCACCGATCACCGCCGCGATTGCCAGGGCGGTGGCCGATTCGACACAATCTGAATGACGTTTCCGGTCGCGGGGGTTCGGCTTTGGACCCGAACGTGAGAAGATGGGAGTAACGACAGATTCGAGGGTCGGGACGTGCGACAGCTTGCCTGGTTCATAGCCGTCGGGATTGCCGCGGCGACGGTCCCCTCCCTTCCAGCCCTGGCGCAGCAGACCGAGCCGGGGATCGATTGCAGCAAAGCGCGCTCGCCGGTCGAGAAAGCCATCTGTGCCAACCCGCCGCTGATCGCGCTCGATCGCCAGACCGCCATGGCTTTTGGCGATGCGCTCGCGCGACAGCCGGACCAGCGGGATCCGCTACGGCAGGAGCAACTCCGCTGGCTGCGGCAGCGTGACACCGCCTGTGCGGTCCCAGCGCCGAGCCTCGTTGCCTGCCTGCGAGCCCAGCTCACCGCCCGCATCGCCGCCCTTACGCCGCCGCCTGGCCCAGTCATTGCGGGGCCGGCGCCTGCGGCGACCCAGCTCGACGCTCCGATCGCCCGCACCCCCGACCCGGCGATCCCCGCCACGCCCATGCCACAAGCCGCGGCGACACTCGATCAAGCAAGCTTGCCAGCGGCGGAACAGGCCGAGACGCTGCTTCACGTAACGACCGCTGGCCGGTTTAAGCTGACGGTGACGAGCCAGGGCGGCGCCGCGCTGCAGTTGGTCGACATGCTGACCGGTCCCGGCGATGTCGCGGGGGCCGCCGGGTCGCAGGATGGCCGGCTCGACCCGATGCTGGACGTCGGCGTCTACAAGCTCCGCGTCTTCTCGGCGAAGGGCGCCACCGGCAGCACGGCCCTGCATGTCGAGCCGTTCCGCGACGCGGCGCCGCCGGCCGCACTGCCGCAGCCGGGCCAGCCGCTCGCCACCACGCTGGCCGATGGCGAGCAACGCGCCTTCTGGTTGTCCGTCCCAAATTCCGGCACGGTTCGGATCGAGGCCGCGGGGCGTGCCCTGGCCGATCTGCGGCTTTGGCGCAATGGGCGCGAGCTCAGCGCCTTGGAGCCGGCGGTGACGCCAATCGAGCCGGCGCCGGGCCATCCGCTGACCGATATCAGGCTTACCGGTCAGGTCGAACCTGGAACCTATCTCGTCGTCGCCTATGGCGGCCGCGCGGCCACCTGGACCGACAATGACGCGTCGCAGCCATTCCACCTCCGGTCCGGCGCTTCCGACGCGCTCACGCGGGCTTGGGGCGGCGGCGCAATGGGCCCGTTCGGCAGCGAAATTTACCGCCTCCCAGCCACGACCGCGCTGCTTCGGCTGCAATTGCCGCAGCCGGCGGCCGCGGAACTGCTGGCGGGCGACGCTTCGGCCAGCATCGCCCGGGACAGCCGCGAGCCGGTCGCGAGCCTGGCGGTCGCGCCAGGCACCCAAGACGTGGTGGAGGTCCGGGCGGCCGCCGGCCAGCGCTTCACGCTCCGGGCGCTCGATCTTGTATCGGCGCAAACCGTAGAGAAGCCCGGCACATATTGGGTGTCAGCCACGGCCGCCGGCGCGGGCGGCGATGAGGTGCCACCGACCCTGTTGCTCGAGCGGGTGGACAACTCCGGCCAGCCCCCGCGCATTATCGCCGACACGTTGCCGGTGCTCGGGCCAGACGCCGGCTGGCATACGCAGTTCAACCTGCGCGGCCCGACCATGCTGCTCGCCCGCAGCGAGGGCGGCCAAGTCGTCGTGCGCACCTCCGGCGTCCCGGTGCAGGGCAGGCGCGTCGAAAGCGACCTGCCGGCCGGGTTCTACGCGCTGGCGCTGGCGCCGCAGACCGGCGCGCTCGGCGCGGTGGATGTCGTGCTGGGGCCGCCTGGGATCAACCCATCACTGTCTCCGAAGCTGCCGCCGGATCCGGTGCTGCCGTTCGGCGTGCAGAGCGTGCGGCCGGGCGAACAGTTGCGGCTGAGCGGTGGCACGGCGCCGGGCCTCTCGCTGGGCCTGTCCGCCCGGCCGGTGCCGGTCGCCCTGGTCGAGGGCCCACTCTCGGTCACGCTTTCCGCCTTGGCCAGCACGGACATCCCCATTCAGCTCGCCCCCGGCGGCGTGCTCAGCGTAACGGAAATCGGCCGCGGTCCCGTGCCATACGCCATCCGCCAGGAAGCCGGCCGCACCCTCGTCACCCTGCCCCCGGCCGACCATGCGCGAACGGCCGTGCTGGCGTGGCAGCGCAACGCCCCGCCCCCTGCCCCGATCCCGGCGCCGCCGCCACTCGGGAGCGAAGCGGAACTGCAGGCGGGCACGCCCGTGTTCTTCGATTTGGCGGCAGACCAGCTCCGCTCGTTTGGCCTGACCGTCGCCCAGGGTGGGCTGTACCGGGTCGAGACGCTCGGACGGTTGCACACGGCCGGACTGTTGTCGACGCCGTTCATCCCGCATCTGGCGGAGGCGGAAGCCAACGGGATCGGCCAGAACATGCTCATGCAGACCAGCTTGCGTGCCGGCCGCTATCGCGTGCAGGTCTCGGCCAAGGAATCCGTAGGCCATGCGGGCCTCTCGGCCACCCCGGCCCCGCTATTGCCCCTCGCGACCCTGCGACCGGGCGGCAGCGTTCGCGCCACCCTGCAAGCGGGCGCCGGCGCCTCGATCCCGCTGATCGTGGACGCCGCAGACACGCTTAGGCTGGACGTCGCCAGCCTGGGCGCGCCGTTCCTCGGGCGCCTCGAAGATGGCGAAGGCTGGCCGCTGACCCGGCCGGGCAAGCTGGACGGGTTCGAGCAGTCCATGACGCCGGGACGCGACCGCCTGCTGATCGAGCCTTCCGCCGTGACCCGGGAGGTGGTGGTTCGGCTGAACGCCGTCGCCCGCCCCGCGCCGATTACCGGTCACGGCCCGCATCCCTTGCCGTTCGGGGCGGCCCAGTCCGCCACCTGGCGCGAGCCGGAAAGCCAGTCCGCCCCGCGGACGCCCGACCGCTGGACGTTCGCGCTGCAGGGAACTGCGCAGATCAGCCTGCGGCTCGGCGATGCCATGATCGGCGAGTTGCGGCGCGACGGGGCCGCAGACCCGCCGCCACGTATCGTCGGCCAGTGGCAAGGCACTCTGCAAGCGGGCCGATACGCGCTGGACGTCACCAGCTTGGGCCGTAACGACCGGGCTGCCTACACCCTGACATTGGACAGCGACGAGCTGCAACCGGACAGCCCACGATCGGTGACCCTCCCCGCCACGCTGCCGTTCGCGATCGCCGCGCCGCGCGTGGTCAGCCTGACGAGCTTCGGGTCGACCCCGGTCAAGGCGGTGCTGCGTGACTCCGACGGCCACGTTGTCGGCCGCTATGCCGCACGAGAAGATGACTGGAATATCGCGGTTTCCCGGCCGCTGCCTGCCGGCGCATACACGCTGGAGCTGGCGCCGGCTGCAGCGCCCGAATCGACCGATACCACCCTGCGGGACGCTCCCCCCTCGGCGGACGACAGCACTCGCGACAACAGCAACGATAACGACCCGGCCGCCAGCACCGACCAGGACGCGCAGACTGCGGCCAGCCAGGCGGCCGACGCTCCGGTCTCCACCCCGGCCCCCAGCAGCAACGACGACGCCGACGCGCCGGCGCCCCAAGTGGAAGTCCGGCTGTCCCTGCCCCCCGCACTCGCCCCTGCGCCGGCGCCCACGTCCGCGGCCACGCTCTCCGGCCAGGGCGTGCACGAGCTGTCCGTGGCGCAGCCGCCTCCGGGCAGCTTGCTCGTCGTGCAGGCGCAATCCGCCGCCGAGCTCGTGCTGGTTTTGGAACGGCGCGGATCGTCAGGCTGGCAGACGGTGGCACTCGATCAAGGGCGCGCCCCTTCGGTCGCCAGCCCGGCCGATGAGCAAGCGGCGCCCTGGCGCGCCAGGGTCTGGGCGGTAGATGGCGGCCCGGATCCAGTGCGGTTTGCGGCGCGGCCGGTCACGGCGGCGGCGCAGGAGCCAGGCCGGGTCGATCTGACCGCGATCGAGGCCATGCCGGCGCCGCTAGCCCTCGCCAAAGTGGCAATCCCGCCCGGGTTGGCCGCACTGGCCGCCGTACCCGCGGGCACCCGGCAAGGCAGCTGGCCCGGACACGGCCTGATGGCAGCGGCAGCAAACACCGTGCTGCCGGCATCGGGCGATCTCTGGTTGCTGGGTTCGGCCGGCACGGCTCAGGTCACGCCCCTGTCGCCGCAAGCAGGACAGAGTGTGGCGTTGACCTTACCCGCCGGGCTGACGGCCACTTTGCCCTCCGGCGGAGCGACGCAACTCTGGCTGGCACGGGCTGGGGCGGGTCAGCCTAGTCTTGGGCCGGCGATGGGCTGGGCGCCTGGCAGCGCGATCGCATTGGCCGGCTCGCCCGTGCCCTTGCGCGGCGGCACGGATGCGGACGCGCTACCGGTGGACCTGCAGCGCGTCGACTTGCATGCGGCGGCCGCACGGACGGTCGATTCGGCGCTGCACATCATGCTGCCTGCTTCGGGCGCGCTCCCCGTCACATTGCCGCCCGGGCACAAGCGGCTGCAATTAGAGCTGGCGGCAGAAACCGGCGCCATTCCCGGCTGGCACGGGCCCGCCACCGCCATTTGGGCCGGCGGCGAGGCGGCTACCCGCAGCGTCGAGGGCGACTGGACCGAGATCCTTTTGCTCAACACCGCCAGCGCGCCGGCGCCAGTTTCCATCGCAATTGCCCCAGTTGCGGCGGAGCCGGCGCTCGCGCCCGGTCACGTGATGAAGCGCTTCTTCGGCGCTGCCGGCTCCTTCGAGCAGGCGGTCCAAGGCGGTGATGGTGCAAGCGTGCACCTGTCCGGCCCAGGCACGCTGACCGTCATCGACTCACAAGGTGGGGTGAGCACCGGCGCCGACCTGGCATTACCCGGACCCGGCCGCGCCATCGTCCAGCATGGGTCCGGCGCGCTGGCGCTGTGGATCGAGGCGCCCGGCGCTCCGCCCTGGCCGGTGGCAACGCCGCAGAAGCTGGAAACGCCGGCGCAAACCGCGCTGTCCGGCCCCGCGGCCGCATTCAGCCTCGAGTTCGACCGCCCCATGCTGCTCCACGCAAGCACCACCGCCCCGGTGCTGCTTGGCTTGAAGCAGCCAGGACAGGACGACAGGCCGGCCCTGTTCCCAGCCGGCGCGGAGGTGCACCGCATGGTGGCCGCCGGCGCCGCCGAGCTGCATTTCTACCCGCCGCAAGACGGCTCGCTGACCGGCACGCTATTTCTGCGTGCCGAGCCGATCCTCCCAGCAGAAGAGGGATTAGGCACGGCGGTAGCGGTCCCGCCGGGTGGAGCGGCGGCCTTCGGCTTCACCCTCGCGCAAGCCGCGACGATCGGTATCGGCATCCGGGCCGACCCCGACCGGGCCACCGCCCGATTGCTGGATGCAAACGGGCGCGTGGTGGGGCAAGGCATCGCCCAGCTCGTCGCCTTGAAGCCCGGAAGCTACGTGCTGGAGGCGCAAGTGCCGCAGGACGCGCCAACGACCATGCTGCGCCCCGCCCTGGTCGGTATCACGCCGCGTAACAACGGCCCGCCGCCTGACGTCGTGCGCGACTACCTTGAACTCGCGGGCATGAAGCCGCAGGGAGCCACGCCATGAAGCTCGCCGCCATCGCGTTCGCCCTGCTGCTCGGCACTGTCCCAGCCATCGCGCAAGTGCCGCCGGTGCTGGACCGGCTGCAACGCGCGGACGGGACGCAGGTGCTGCCCGATCGATTCCTGAGCCGCTGGGACCCGGTCACGGTCCTGTTCGACCATGACGCCGGGCCGCCCGGCGGCGGACCGGAGGATGCGCCGGAACACCTGGTCACGCTCTCGCCCGCCAAGCCGGGCGCTTGGACCTGGCTCGGTCCGCGCACGCTGCAATTCCGTCCCGCCGAGCCGTGGGAACCGCTGCGCCGCGAGACCGTAACGCTTGACGGCAAGCCGACCACGCTCGTCCCGCTGCTTACGCCGCCGGTCGCCACCGGCCCGGCCGACCCGGCGAACGGCACCACCGACCTCGACACCATCTCGCTGGTCTTCCCGCAGCCCGTTGACGAAGCGGTGCTGGCCCGGCTGCTGACGATCGAGCTCACGCCGCAGACCGGCAACGCGCGGCCGCAAGCGCTGTCGCCGCAGGATTACGACGTTCGCGCCGTCGAGCGGAGCGGCCGCGGGGACAAGCAGAGCTACCTCGTCGTCCTGCACCGCCCCGTGCCGGACGGCCAGGTGGCGACGCTGCACCTGCGCCTCTCCGACACGCCCGGGCTCGATGATCCGATCTTCGATCTACCCCTGCGCAGCGCGTCGCCGTTCCGCCTCAGCGACACCTATTGCGGCGACAGCTACGACCACTCGACCGTGGACGGCGTCACCATCTGCACGCCCTCAGCCGATGTGACCGCGCGCCGGCGCCAGGCCGTGCTGCAATTCACCGCGGTGCCGCAGGAACTGGACGTAGTGCAGGCGCGCGACCTGATCCGCATTACCCCGCCGGTTGACGGCCTGAAAACGGAGAGCAATGGCGACAACAACGAACTGCGCCTGACCGCCGATTTTGTCGCCGGCGTCACCTATGAAATCGCGGTTGCCGCCGGGTCGCTGCACGACTCGCGGGGTCGAGCGCTGGCGGACAGCGTCAGCCAGCGCGTGCGCTTCACCGCCGCCACGCCCGCGCTCGCCTGGGACGTGCCGCAGGGGATCGTCGAACGATTGGGGCCGCAAATGGTCCCGGTTGTCGGCCACGGCTACGACCGGGCGGATGTTCGGGTGGTCCCGATCGATCCGTTGTCGCGCGATTTCTGGCCCTTTCCCTTCGGAGGCCTGGCGACCAATGACGGGCGGGCGCCGCCGCTACCGGGCAACGAGCCCGGCCATTATAACGATGCCGACCCGATCAGCGGGGACGATATGGCGGCCCGGATCGGCGCCCTCGGCACGCCGGCTTCGAGCGAGTTGTTGCCTTTGCCGGTCAAGCGCGGCGGCCTGAACGCGAAATTCGGCCTCGACCTGAAACCGACCCTGGCGCGGATCGCCGGCGCCGGCGCGCCCGGAACGTACCTGGTTGGTCTGCGCACGGCCGATGGCGTGCTGCGGCACTGGGCGCGCATCCAGGTGACTGATTTGGTGCTGACAACGGTCGAGGATGCCGACCGGGTCCGCTTCGCGGTCACTTCCCTGTCTGGCGCGCAGCCCATACCGGGTGCGGAGATCCGGCTGCAGGGCCTGCGCGACGGCGCGTTTGTTACCCTCGCGCAGGGGACCACCGGCGCAGACGGCATGTGGACCCTGGTTGCGCCCATTGCCAAGGGCCGCGACGGCGACGAGGCCGACCTGCGCCGGATCGTGGTGACCAAGGCTGACGACACGCTCGTCCTCGAACCTGGCCGCGGACCGCAGCAATATGCCCAGCGAACTTGGAGCAAGGCTTCGTCACCCTGGCTGAGCTGGACCGTGTCCCCGGTCGCCGGCCGGCAACCGAAGCCGCAGATCCTGTGCCACGTCTTCACCGAACGCCCGATCTACCGGCCGGAGGAGCCGGTGTTGATTGCGGGCATGATCCGCCGCTACCAGGCCGGCGCGTTGTCGTATGCCGCCGGCGCCGGCCAAGTCGTCGTCACCGGGCCGGGCGCCCAGGAATGGCGGCTGCCGGTGACGCTCGACGAGCTTGGCGGCTTCCACGTCCGCTTCGACGCCAAGACCGAGGCGACCGGCGACTACGCCATCCAATACGTGCCGGGTACTGGCGCCGATAATGGCGAGGGCTGCGGCAGCATCACGGTCAAGAAGGAAGCCTACCGCCTGCCGACCTTCGAAGCCGTGCTCAGCGCGCCCGCCCGCGTGCCGCTCGATGCGCCGTTCTCGGTCGATTTGCTGGCCCGCTTCTTCGCCGGCGGCTTGCTCTCCGACCGCCCTGTCACCTGGCGCGTCACCCAGTTCCCCTACGCCTGGACGCCGCCGAACCGCGAGGGATTCCTGTTCAGCTCGGACAGCCGCTTCTCCGGCGATGGCACGTTCCGCACCACCCCAGTGCTCAACCGCGAGGTAAAGACCGACGCGGGCGGCGCGGCGCAGTTGACGCTCGATCCCACGCTCGAGCCGACCGCGCAGCCGCGCACCTACCTGGTCGAGGCGACGGTCACCGGT
Organism: Acetobacteraceae bacterium; assembly: GCA_965276815.1. Lineage (GTDB taxonomy): Bacteria > Pseudomonadota > Alphaproteobacteria > Acetobacterales > Acetobacteraceae > JAVVHH01. The sequence continues at coordinate 1,138,191 of CBDIBE010000011.1, forward strand.
GACGACGACCTGCAAGTCCGCAGCACCCAGCGCATCGCGGCGCTGCCGCCCTTCGTTCTCGGCGTGAAGCAGGCGCGTTACTTGCCCGGCCTAGGCGCCATCGACCCGGAAGTGATCGCGCTCGATGGCGAGGGCCATCCGGTCAAGGACCTCCGGATGACGGTCAGGCTGGTGCATCGGCAGTGGGTTTCGATGCTGCAGGCCAGCGACTTCGCCCAGGGCTCGGCCAAGTATCAGACCGATGTGATCGACGAGCCGGTCGCCGAGCGGCAGGTGACCAGCGCCGAGGACGCGGTGCCGGTGCATTTCGGCGTGGCCGAAGCCGGCGTCTACGTCGTCGAGGTCTCGGCGCAGGACAAAGTCGGGCGCACGCAGACGGTGAAAGTCGACCTGTTCATGGCCGGCAATACGCCCGTCACCTGGCAGGCGCCGCCGGCGCAGACGGTGACCGTGACAGCCGACAAGGAGCGCTACAACCCGGGCGAGACGGCGACGCTGCTGCTCCAGAGCCCGTTTCAGACCGGGCGGGCCCTGGCCGTCGTCGAGGAGCCGGAGGGCCGGTTCCGCTATGACTGGGTGGACGTCGCCCACGGCTTCGGCCGCTACGCGGTGCCGGTCCGCAAGACCCAGGTGCCGCGGCTGACCGTGCACTTTCTGCTGATGCGCGGCCGGCTCCTTGGGCCGGTCAATCCGGCGGCGCCGTTCGACCAGGGCAAGCCGGTGACGCTGGCCGCGACGACCACAATCAACGTCAATCCGGTCGAGAACCAGGTGCGGGTCAGCTTCGAGGCCCCCGCCGAGGCGCGGCCGGCGCAGGAATTCGACTTGGTGCTGCACTTGACCGATGCCGCCGGCCAGCCAGTCGCCGGCGAGGCCACGGTCTGGATGGTCGATCAGGCCGTGCTGGCGCTGGCCAAGGAACAGCCGCTCGATCCGTTGCCCGCCTTCCTGGTCGACCGCCCCGCCCGGATGGTCGCGCGCGACACCCGCAACATGGCGTTCGGCGTGATCCCGCTGGCCGAGGCGCCCGGCGGCGACGAGGCTGGCGATTTCGGCATGGAGAACATCTCCGTGCGCAAGAATTTTACGCCCGTCCCGCTTTATGAGCCGCGGGTGAAAGTCGGGCCCGATGGCACCGCGCACATCCACGTCAAGCTGCCGGACACGTTGACCGTGTTCATGCTGCGGGCGAAGGCGGTCAGCGGACCGGACCGCTTCGGCTTCGGCACCGGTCAGTTGAAAGTCCGTCAGCCGATCGTGGCGCAGCCGGCGCTGCCGCGCTTCGTCCGTCCCGGCGACGTGTTCACCGCCGGGCTGATCGGCCGCATCGTCGAGGGGCCGGGAGGCGCCGGCACGGCGCTCATCTCGCTGGAGAACCTCTCCGCCCAAGGCCCGACGCAACAGCCGGTCGTCTGGAACGGGCAGCAACCCGCGCGCACTGATTTCACCGTCGCGGTGCCGGAGCCGCCCGCCGGCGCCCGCACTGCGCGCGTGCGCTTCCTGTTGCAGCGCACGGCGGACCACGCCGGCGACGCCGTGCAGGTCGACCTGCCCATCCGCCCTGACCGCCCCGTGGTCTACCGGCAAGACCTGGTCGCAGTCGGACCTGCGGGGCTGACCATTCCGCCGCCCGCCGAAGCGCTGCGCCCGGCCAGCTACGCCCGCACCGTCACGCTCGCGACCGACCCGGCCGCCGCGCGCCTCATCACCGGCGCGCTCGCCCTGACCCATCCGACCGTCGCCGGGGTGGAGCAACGCATGGCGCTCGCCCGGGGCGAACTGGCGCTGCTGCCGTTCACCCCGATCCTGAACGCCGCCGGCCTGCAAGACCGGCTCGCCGCCGACGTGGCCGGCAGCATCGACGCGATCAAGCGGGCGACCGACGACAACGGCCTGGTCGGCTTCTTCCCTGGCACGCCCGGCTCCGTGTGGCTGACCGCATCGGCGTATCGCGTCCTGGTCGCGGCCGGCCGGGCCGGACTGCCGGTGGACAAGGCGATGGCGGAACGGATGGCCAAGGTGCTGACTGCGTCGCTGCGCAGCGACTACCCGCACCTGACCAGCGATGCCGAACTGTTCGAGCGCGTCACCGCATTGCTGGCGCTGGCCGATGGCGGCCAGGTCTCGGCCGAATACGCGACCGAGTTGGCCCGACGCGCCCCGGAGCTGCGGAGCGGACCCGTCGCCGACGTGGCGCAAGTGCTCACGCGGCTGCCGCCCGCGGACCGGCGGCTGCTGCCGCAAGTGCTCGACGTGATGTGGAGCCGCGTCAACCTGTTGGCCCGCGACGGCCGGCCGGCCTATGCCGGGCTCGTCGATCAGGCCGCCACGCCGACGATCCTGCCTTCCGAGGCGCGCAGCCTGGCGCAGGTGGTGCAGGCGGTCGGCGCGGCGACCCCGTCCGACCCACGCCTGCCGGTGCTGCGGGCCGGCCTGCTGGGTCTCGCGGGAAGCGAGGGCTGGGGCACGACCAACGCCACCGCGGCCGCGCTCGAGGCGCTTGCGGCGTCGTGGCAAGCGCCCGCCTCGCCCGTGCCGGCCGTAATCGCGCTTCCAGACCGCCGCGTGCCGGGCACGCTCGACGGGACGCACCCGCTGCTGCAAGCGCGGACCACCGCCCAGGGAGCGGTGCAGATTTCTGCCCCCGCCGGCATCGCGGTCTTGGCGGCGACGCAGTTCGTACCCGCCCAACCCGGCGCCCAAGCGCAACCCGACCAGCACGGCTTCGCCCTCACCCGCACCCTCTACCGGGTGAACGTGACCGGACCGATGACCAAACTAGACCCCGGCGCGGACGGCACGATCCACCTCACCGTCGGCGACGTGGTCGAAGAGCTGGACGAAGTCGTGAGCGATTCGGACCGGCCGCAAGTGGCCCTGACCATGCCGCTGCCAGCTGGGATGGAGCCGCTGAACCCGGCGCTGGCGACGGCAACCGCCGACGCGACGCCCTCCGCCGCCCCGAGCCTGGCGCCGAGCTGGGCCAACTATGGCGACGACGCCGTGACCGCGGTCTGGCTGCAGCTGCCCCGCGGCACTTACGGCCTGCGCACCCGCATGCGCGCCGCCACCGCTGGCAGCTTCACCGAACCGCCTGCGACGGTCTCCATGCTGTATGCGCCCGATACCTCGGGCAGCACCGGCGGCGCACGGGTCGTGGTCGCGCGTTGAAGCTGCTGGCCGCCGCGACGGTAAGGCTCGCGGTCACCCTGGCCGCCGCCGCCCTGCTCGCCATGGCCGTGCAGGCGGCGGGAGATGTCCGGCTAATCGCCCCCCCGCCGACCGCCTACGTGACCGACCGCAACGGCAGCTTCCTGACCCAAGCCGGGCACGAAACCGTGCGGCCCGGCGGCGGACGCCAGGTCGAATACGGTTATTGGGACGTGCAGCCGCCCACCAACGTCGTCGCCGCCACCCTGGCGCTGGAAGATCGGCGCTTCTGGCAGCATCCGGGCGTTGACCCGGCCGCAATCCTGCGCGCGGTGTGGCAGCATTTGCGCGGCGGCCACGGCTCCGGCGCGTCCACAATCGCGATGCAGGTGGTGCGGATGCAGCACCCGCGTCCACGCACGTTATGGGCCAAGACGATCGAGGCCGGCGCCGCACTCGGCCTGACGCTCCGCTACGGCCGCTCGGCCGTTTTGCAGCAATACCTGCGTCTCGCCCCGTACGGCGAAGGCAGCCGCGGCATCGCCCATGCGGCGCGGTGGTATTTCGACCGCCCGGTCGAGGACCTGACCGTGGCGCAGGCCGCCCTGCTGTCCGCAATCCCGCAAGCGCCCGGCGTCATGTCGTTGCGGCCGCGTCGCTTGGCGCGGACCCAGGCGCGGGCGCGGCTGGCCATCCTGGCGATGCCCCTGCCGGAAGCGGCGCGGGCGGCGGCACTGGCCGAGTTGCCGCTGATCGCGCCCCGCCCAGCGCCCCGCCGCCCTGCCGATTTGCTGGCCGTCCTGCAATTGCAGCGCCTCGCGGCCGGGCAGCTTCAGCACGGACCCATCCTGCGCGCCACGCTCGACCTCGCCATCCAAGACCAAATCCGGCGCCAAGCCGCCCGCCATCTCGCCCGCTGGCGGCGGGACGGGGCGCAGCAAGTCGCCGTCATGGTCGTGCGCCGGCGCGACCGGGAGGTGCTCGCCGATATCGGTTCCGGCGGCATCGGCACGTCTCCGGGCGGCGCGATCGACTTCACCCGGGTGCTGCGCTCGCCCGGGAGCACGCTCAAGCCGTTCCTCTACGCCATTGGCCTGGAATGCGGGCTGATCGCGCCGCAAGACGTGGTGGCGGACCTGCCGGAGGGCGCCAGCGGCATCAACAACGCTGACCACGACTTCCTCGGCGCACTCCTGCCGCGCCAGGCGCTCGCCAATTCCCGCAACGTGCCGGCTACCAACTTGCTCCGGCGCATTGGCCTGCCCCGCGCTTTCCAAGCCTTGCGCACGCTCGGCCTGCATGAGCTGGACGGCCCGCCCGAGCGGTTCGGCCTCGCCATGGCGATCGGCGCGCTGCCCACCAGCCTCGAGCGGCTCATGCGCGGCTACGCCACCTTGGCCGATGACGGGCGGGATCGCGCGCTCACCTGGTTTGCCGGCGAGGCGGCGCCTTCGCGGCAGCTGATCGGGATGGACGCCGCCCGTCTCGTCGGCCGCTTCCTGAGCGACCCGGTGGCCCGCCTGCCCAGCTTCCCGCGTTACGGCTCATCCGAGTTCCCATTCGCCGTCGCGCTGAAGACTGGGACGTCGCAAGGCTATCGCGATGCTTGGACGCTCGCCTGGTCGCAGAAGTATGTGGTTGGGGTGTGGGTGGGGCGGGCCGATTCGGGGCCGATGAGCCGGCTGAGCGGCGCCCGGGCCGCGGCCGGCCTGGCTCAGGAGATCATGCTGCGCTTGCACGGGAGCCTCCGGACGGATTTGCTGGCAGGCGAATTTGCGCTGCCGCCGGGTCGCGTGCAGGCCGAACTGTGCACCACGACGGGAGCGCTGGCCGGACCGGACTGCAACGAGCGGATTGCGGAATGGGTACGGCCGGGCGCCGCCGGGCTGCCGACGCCGCCAATCCCACACCTCGCGATCGTACGGCCAGACGATAACACCCACGTCTGGCGCAACCCGAACCTTCCCGCCGCCCTCAATCGTTTGGTGTTCCGAGCTTCGGTGCAGCCCTCGACGCCGCAGATCGTCTGGTTGGTCAACGGGCAGCCCGTATCGGTCACGGCGCCCGACGCGCCGCTGGTCTGGACGATGGTGCCCGGGCGTTACCGCTTCCAGGTCCGGCTGCCGTTGCAGGACGCGGTCTCCCCGGCGGTCAACGTGGTGGTGGAGTAGCCCCGCCGCCCTGGCGCGGCCGGCCGAGATCATGGCATCGTAAGCGCACCATAAACGGAATGTGGTGAAGAAAATGGCGCTGGATGCCGACGAGGGAAGGCGGCGTGCCAATCTCGGCGTGCTGCAACCCAACGACGCGCTGCGGTCCCGGCTCGTGCGCGAACTCGATGCGGACGAGACCCGTCAGGGCCAACTCGACACCGCGCTGGGAACCGCCAATGACGCGATCACCCAGGCGCACCGGATGCTGACGGACGCCGTGCGGACGCTTCGGCTCTGAACGAGACGCAGCCGGACGCCATCGATGTTTGATGACTTGTTTGGCTGGCTGGTCGTCATCGCGCTTGTCGGCGGGATCGGTTGGCTGTTGGGCATCGTCGCGTTCTTCCGGGCTGCGCAGGCGCTGCGCGAGATCGCTTCGCTCCGCGCCTCCCTCGTCCCGATCCGGACCACGGTACCGGCAGCGCGGATCGACCTCGCGCCGACTCCCGACCCGCCGCCCGACCCTTCTCCGCCCGACCCTTCTCCGCCCGACCCTTCTCCGCCCGAATCGTCAACCCCGGCCCGGAAGCCCCGCTCGCTCGACATCGAGGAGTTGCTGACCGCGCGCTGGGGCGTTTGGCTGGGAGCGGCCGCGCTGATGTTGGCCGGCGTGTTCCTGGTCCGTTACGCCGTCGAGGAGGGCTGGCTGGGGCCGGCCGTGCGATGCGCGGCGATGGCGGCGCTCGGCCTCGTGCTGGTGGCGTGCGGCTTGGTCCTTGCTCGTCGGCCGGCGGCGGCACTGCCGTTTCCCGACCAGACGCCGGCCGCGCTCGCGGCCGGCGGCGTTGTTATCCTATTCGGCGGCGCGTACGCCGCCGACGTGCTGTACGGGCTGGTGCCGCCGCCGATCGGCTTCGTGCTGATGTCCGCGGCGTCAATCGTCGGGCTCACGGCCTCGCTGCGCTTGGGCCCGCTGGTGGCAGCGGTCGGCATTGTCGGCGCGTTCGTGACCCCCGCGCTGGTGCAGACCGACAACCCGTCCTGGCCCGGTCTGTTCGCCTATCTTCTCTTCGTGGCAGCGGCGTCGCTGGGGGCAGTACGCTATTCGGCATGGGTGTGGCTCGGCTGGGCCACGACGGTCGCCGGCGCTGCATGGGTGGTGGTGGCAAGCGTCGCCGTCCCGCTCGATTCGGCATGGGCGCCCGCATTGTTCGTTCCCGCGCTGGCCGCGCTGCACCTCGCGCTGCTTGCGGGCGCGGCGCTGGAGACCCGCATCGGGCGGAGGCTGGCATGGGTGCCCGTGGCCGCCCTGGGGGCCGCCGGGCTGCTCGTGGTGCTGATCAACCCGGCGCCCGAGACACGCGCCGCGCTACTGCTGCTCGCCCCGGTGACGATGGCCAAAGCCGCGTACGAAGACCGTCTCGCCCCGCTTCCTTGGGTGGCGGCGGCGCTGTTCCTCGCCGTCGTCGTCACCTGGGATCTGCCGGCTTGGCACCCGACTGGCGAACCGGTCACCGCTGGCGGCCACGTGCTGGCCGTGCTGCCGGGCGATTGGACGCCCGAGGCGCTGCGCCCCTTCCTGCTCACCACGCTCGGCATGGCCGGCCTGTTCGCAGCGGCCGGGCTGGTTGGGGAGCGGAGGCGCAGCCGGGCCCTGCCCTGGGCGTCGCTGATGGCGGCAGTCCCGGTGCTGGCGCTCGCCTTGGCCTATGGCCGGGTTCGCCAGTTCCAGCCGGACGCGGCCTGGGCCGCGATATCGCTGCTGCTGGCGGCCGGGCTCACCGGAATCGCCGCGCTGGCGGCCCGGGCGGGCGCAGCACCGCGCGCCGGGGTACACGCGGCGGGCGCCACGGCGGCACTTGCCCTCGGCTTTGCCATGTTGCTCACCGCGCAATGGCTGACGATCGCGCTGGCGCTGCTGTTGCCGGCGCTGGCCTTGATCGAGGCACAAGCGGGGTTGCCGGGATTGCGCCGTGTCTCCCTGGCGGTCGCGGCCGTGGTGCTGGTGCGGTTGCTGGCGAACCAGGATGTGCTGGACTATGTGAACGGGGAGCCGCCGGTCCTGAACGGGCGGGCCTTGGCATACGCAATCGCCGCGATCGCCTTCGCCGTCGCGTCCCGGATGGAACGGCGCCGCGCCGACGACCGCTTGGTTGCCGTGCTGGAGGTGGGCGGCGCGGCCTTCGTGACCGCGCTCGTGGCGCTCGAGATCCGGCAATGGGCGACGGCGGGCGAGCCGCGCGCCGCCGAGTTGTCCTTTACCGAAGCGGCCCTGCAAGTCGCGGCCCTGGCCGTCCTGGCCACGGCCACATTGTGGCTCGACCGCCGCGCCGGCCGTTCGGCGCTGCGCTGGAGTTGGGGCGTGCAAGGCAGCCTCGCGCTGATCGGCGGCGCCGGGCTCATCCTGTTCAACCCGATGCTGGTGGCCGGGTTGAGCGTGGGCACTCTGCCGTTCCTGGACGCGCTGCTGCCAGCTTATGCGGTGCCTGCCCTGCTCGCCGGAGCCGCGACCCGAGGCAGCCGGCTGTCCACCGGCTTGCGCCGGGTGCTCCTGGTCTATGCGCTGGCCGCCGGCTTTGCTTGGGTGACGCTCGAAGTGCGCCACATCGCGCATCCCGGCGCGATGGCGCTGGACGAGGCGCCGGTCCTGGACGGCGAGTTGTGGGCTTGGTCGGGCGCGTGGATGGCGCTCGCGATTGCGTTGATGGCGGCGGGCCTAGTCTCACACCGGCGCATCCTGCGCCTGGCGGCACTCGCCGTTATGGCGCTGGTCACGGCGAAAGTGTTCCTGATCGACATGGCGGGGCTGACCGGGTTGTGGCGCGTCCTCTCCTTTCTGGGGTTGGGGCTGACGCTGATCGGCCTCGGCCGCCTTTATGGCCGGTTCGCCGCCCGGCCGGCGTCGGCGCAAGTCTGAACCCTCCCCTTGGCGGCGCCCCAGCGATCCAGCGCAAGCGTCATCGCGCGGCGCACGCGCGGGTCGTCGCATGGCTTGCACTGCGGGTTCCACTGGGGGTTCAGAGCGATGTCACTGTGCAATAGCACTCCCCTCGGCGTCGGGACGGCGCAGCGCGTTGCGCGCGACCCGTTGCAGGGTCGTGACGCACGGCGTTCCCCATTAACCCACTCTCGCGGGACCGTCAGAGCTGGGGGTACGGCGAACCAGGCGATCACGCAACCCTGACGCGGCAACGCAAGCCACCGGGTCGATCACGAGCGGCTGGCCGGCGACGGAGCCGTTTTCTGTGTCAGCCGTGGCAGCGTTCCTTTGCGCCACACGCGCTGACCTTCCATCGCCTGCCAGGCGAGCAGCGCCGGTACTCCTATGCTCAGGTCGCGCGCTCGCTTAATCAGGGAAAGTGCCAACGCGGCATCTGGGGTCACTCCGAATAGGCCGCCCAGCAATACCAAGCCGCCTTCTTGCACGCCGAGCGCGTTGGGAATCATGAAAGCGACGCTGCGCATGCCGTAAAGCAGGCTGTCGATCACGATCGCCGCTGACGGCGTTGCGGGAATGCCCATCAGGCGAAGGGTCAACCAGGTTTCCATGCCACTGCCGATCCAGCTTGCTAAATGCGCGGCGATGGCGAGCAATATGGTGATCGGGCGTGCATGCAGTTCGGCGATCCCCGCCTGGACGGCGCCGGCCTCGCCGATATCGCGGCCAAGGAATTCGCGTGCGAGCCGCACACCGCTCCGTTCCACAAATCCGGCGCTGCGCGCCTGAACGGCGATGAAGGTCGCGACGGCGATACCCATCACGACGATCCCGATCAGGACGGGAACGGCGAAATTGTTCGGCCGCAACTCCTCCATCAGCAGCAGGCCGATCGCCGTGTAGGCGAGCTGGGCGACCAATTCGGCCGTCACGTCCACCACGGTCGAGGCCGCGGCGAAAGCGCCGGGGACGCCGGTCAGGGCGAGGGCGCGCGCTCCGAACACGAAGCCGCCTATTTGGGAAAGCGGCAGCGCCTCGGACGCCGAGTCGCGAATGAGGCGTCCCCAGACGAAGCGCCGCAGAATAGCGTAGGAGCGTCCGCGTGCCAGCAGCCACCAAGCCACCCCCATCAACCCGATCAAGCCCAGATGGACGCACACCACCAGTCCAAAGCCGCCTGCACCAAGAACGGCCGCGCTGCTCCAAATCGCGCCCAATCCGTGGGAAAGCACCAAGAGGGTGACGATGCCCAGGCCCGCGAGGAGGCCAAGTATGGCCACGCCTTTCAAGCAGCCCGCTTAAGCTGTGGACGGCGCTTATCCCAAAGGCGCAGGCCTCGCACCGCCAGGTCGGCAACGGCCGGCAGCAGCCGTGGCTGCATGAGGTCGGGGTCGAAGACGCTCATCCGCCGGGCGTTCTCGCGATAGCAATCCTCGACGAATTTCCGGAAGCTGAAGCCGTCGAGGAACATGTTGGCTTGCGTGACCGCGAAATCCTTGCCGTTATTGGGCTCCTGGCCGCGCCGCACCATGCCGAGCAGCCGCCGGGCCGCGCGGCCGTAGAACCAAGCCGACTTGAGCGCGCGGGCTGGGGCGATGCGCCCACGGCGCTTCTCGCGCCACGCCATGTAGTTGATGAAGAAAACGATGTGCCGGGTCTCCTCGTGCATGAGCACGTCGAAGATTTCGAACATCGCCTCTGGCAGGAAAGCGGACTCCCGCGCGGTTTTGAATGCGCCGAAACCGAGGAAGGCGTCGAGGCACTCACCAAACCCGAAGTCGATGAACGCGGTCTCGAGGTCGGCCGGGAATGCTTCCAGCTTCTGCTCAGTCGCGTCCAGGTCATAGCGGTCGATCATCACCCGGATGAGCTTGGCATGCCGGGTCTCCTCGACGCCTTGCAGGGCAACGGCTTCGCGCACGATGGGGTCGGTGACTTGCGGGGTGAAGGCATCCACGATGGCCCCGGCGCGCCGCTCGGTATGATAGACCTCCTGCCAGAAGGGCACGCCGCGCAGCCGCGCCAGCTCCGCCTCGTTCAGCTCCGGCCAAGGCAGCGTTTCCGGATCATACAACTGGTGCGTCTCGATGAACTGCCGGCAAAACAGCTCCTTATGGGTCTCTGACCCGGCCGCCATTGTCATGCCAATTCTCCCGCGGCTGCTGCGCGCGGCCTGCGCATGAATCGCAGGGCGAGCCGCGTCAAGCCGGGCATCGTCGTCGGCCGCCGCAACCGAGGGTCATAGCCTGCGAAGCGGCGGTCATTCTCGGCCAAGCACAGCGCCATCAGCTCGGGAACGCTGATGTCGACATTGCTGACCGCCTTGCTGCCGGTGACAGTGAAATTGTGGTCTTGCAAGCTGCTCGCCTTGCCCTTGCCGTCATCCATTCCGCGAGCCAAGCCGATACGTTCCCAGCCCAGGAACGCCCAGGCAGCCGCAACCCGCAGCTCAAACCACGGACGGCGCCACCAGCTGATCGTCCGGCGGTGCCAGGCAAGCCAGTTAGCGAACAGCAGGATGTGCCGGCATTCCTCCTGCATCACCGGCTCGAAAGTATCGACCAGCTCGGGCGGGAAGAACCCGGAGCGCTGCGCCAGCGCGAACAAGCCGAACGCGAAAAAACTGTCGATGCACTCGCTGAACCCGGTGACGATGTAGGCCCATTCGGTGCGGCGGGGCGGCGGGTACGGCGGCTCGGGCGCCAAGGTGATGCCGTAGGCTGCGACCAGGTTGGAGAGGACGGTCTTATGGCGCCCCTCCTCCCAGCCGTTCAGCTCGATCGCATCGCGCCAATCCGGGTCGGATAGGCTATGCGCATAGGCCAACATGCGTATCCGCGCCTTGCCTTCGGTCTGCACGGCGATGTCCCAGATCGGCAAGTTGACCAACCTGTCCCGCGCCTCCTGGTCCAGCTTCGGCCAGTCGATGATCGTCGGCTTGTAGGGATTGAACGTCTCACGGAACATCTGCGCGACGGCGCGCTTATGTGCTTCGGTGCCAAGCCTGATATTCTGCGGATCGGGGCTGGCCCAGTGCCGCGCGGCGCGGTCGGCGGCGGCAACGGTGGCGGCGTCGCTCGCCATGAGCTCGGCCAGCCGGAGGCCGCCGGGCGGCGGTGCGAGATCAGCTTCCATCATCGCAGGTCTTTGCTCCTTGTCGTTGTGAGGCTTTGACGGGCCTAAAGCGTCAGGGTTCCGGCGGTCACAGGGACTCCGGTTGATCTGGGGGCCATTTTGGCTGCGAGAAGATCCCGACGCCTGTGCCCCAAGCGTCGGGTGAATCGCTCCACAGAACCAAGGCCGTCACGGCTTGGACTGGCTGCTGCTCGGCACGGGCATCGTCATACCCTGGCCGGGCCCGCCCATTTGCATCGCGCCGCCTGCGCCGACCGACCTGACGAGGACCGTCGTCTGGACCGTGCCAGCCTTTTCGAACGTCAACGTCAGCGGAAAGCTCTGGCCTTGGTGCAATGGCTGCTTCAAACCCACCAACATGATGTGGTAGCCGCCCGGCGCGAACGTGGCTGGCTTGTCCGGCGCGACCGGGACGCCGCCGTCCGCCGGCCGCATCTCCGTCACGTTGCCATTGCGGATTGTCTGGTGCAGTTCCGCCTTGTCCGCCGCCGGCGTCGCGGCCGCGAGCAGCCGGTCGGGCACCCCATGATCGACGATGGTCAAATAGACGACGCCGGTCTTCATCGACGGTGCGGTCGCCCGCGACCAGGCATTCTCAACCGAAATGGATGAGGGCGATGTCTGGGCAAAGCCGGCCACTGGCGTGACCGCCAGCAGCGGCAGGAAGAGTACAAACTTGCGCATGATGTTGGCCCCTGCTGTCAGGAAAGATGGTGTGAGATTTCCGACGCCATCGTCTCGGGAGACTGCTCTGCGTTGATGGGCGAGATGAAATGTCCATCCGGACTCATCAAGTAAATGATCGAGCTGTGATCCATCGTGTAGTCGTCCGGTCCCGGACCGGTCTGATGCTTCGCATAGTAGACGCGATACTCTTTCGCGACCTGGGCGATCTCGTCGGCGGTCCCGGTCAGGCCGACGAGCCGCGGTGTGAACAGCCCGGTGTAGTTGCCGAGAACTTGCGGGGTATCGCGACCGGGATCGACCGTGATGAAGATCGGCTGCACACGGTCGGCTTGCGCGCCGAGTTTATCGAGCGCGGTGGTCAGGTCGCTGAGCGTCGTCGGACACACGTCAGGACAGTACGTATAGCCGAAATAGACCAGTAGGTATTTTCCTGGCCAGCTCCGGTCTGTGACGGGGTGGCCGCTACTGTCGGTGAGCTTGAACGGGCCACCAATGGCAATCTGGGTGCTCTCACCGGGGCGCAGCGCCGCATGCAGCAGCGCCGTTGCCGCAAGCAGGGCGAGCAGTATCGCGGCGGCCGCCGCGACGATCAGGCTGCGGCGTCGCTTGTGCGGCGGGAGCTCGGGCTTGGGCAAGCCGGTCATGCTGTCCATGGCACTCTCCCATTTACGATCAGCCATGGTTCGCGACGGCGCAGGGCGCCGTTCGTCCTATTGGGTGGCATCAGCAATTGATCCTGATTTGAGGGCGGCAGGCATCCGCCAGGAAGGCGGAGCGCAAGGTTGCGTCTCTCGTCAAATCAGGAGGCTGGCGGTCCAGTCGGGTAGGTCGCCAGTGGGTAAGCGGCTGGTCCGCGCACCGGCGGGACAAAGGCAACGGCGTTCGCGTGCGACGGCGGGTAAAGGTAGGAGATGAAGGGCGGCATCAATAACGCTGCCGCTTGCGCAAGTGCCTGGCACAATGGGCAGCTTGTGCAGTCTGCGTGCCGGTGACGGTGGTCCGACGTGCTGCCATTGTCCGTCTGACCCGCGCGGCAAATGACCAACGTAAACGGCAGTCCGAAAAGCGGAGCTTGGCCCATCTCCGGACCGGGCACGACGCCGCCGAGGGCAAGTTGCCCAGCCAAGGCGAGGACGGCCGTCCACACGCCGAATAGTCGGCGCGTTGAGCCAAACCTCGGCGCTAGCAGTCGTAAACTCACAGTCTAAGCTAGCACGTTTAGGGATAGTCCCATCAATACCAGCCGATTCAGGCCGCGCTTGTGCCCGGGTTACGCAGGGGGACCGGCGTTGGTGACGGCAGTCGCCGCTTCCGCGCTGTGCCGCGCCGCCTCCGGTTGTCCTTGCCGCGGCGCGGGACTAGGGTTGGCTGTCGGTGTTGCTTAACGAACGCGAGGGAAGTCTCGACGAACCCATTGCCGCAGCGATCCGCCGGGTTACGTCGGGTCTGATGCCAGCAGCCCCAATGCCAAGGCTCGGAGGCTGACTTACTATCCATCGGTAGCTCAGGCGAGCTGAGTTCGCCGTCACTGCGTGTCAAATGGCCTCCATTCTCGGCCTGCTGTTCACGCCGGCGTTCTATCCCAGCAGCCGAAGTTTGGCGCCGCCCAGGCTCGGCAGCCGAAGTCACGAACGCGATCTACGATGCGGGTTTCAACCCGCCGGGCCGGTTCACGAGAGTGCGACCGAGCGGCCGGGCATGACACCCAACGCCTACCTGAAGGGTGGCGTCGATCGACGCTTGTCATCACTGAGCAGCAAAGGGACATTCGCCATGATCCAAGAAACCGAGCACATGCGGTGCGCGCTATGTGAGGCAAAATCCGCGATCGAGAACTGCCTCGTTGGTAACCGGCCTCGTTGAGAACTGAATTGTCGACGCCATCGAGGGACTTTCGGTCTGAACAGCCGCTATTGGGGGCAAAAAGGGACATGATATCTCTGGACATATCATCCGGCCTGGTCGAGCAGTTCCGCGCGGTGCGCGACCACACGGAGCACCTTGCCTCCGCGCTGACGGACGAGGACCAGTGCGTGCAGTCCATGCCGGACGCCTCGCCGGCAAAATGGCACCGGGCCCATACGACCTGGTTTTTCGAGCAGTTTGTCCTGCGCGAGCACGTACCGGGCTACGAGGTGTTCGACTCCGATTTCGGCTTCCTGTTCAACAGCTACTACGAAACGATCGGCGCGCGCCAGCCCCGCCCCGCCCGTGGCCTGATCACGCGGCCGGGTGCGCGCAATATCGGCGCTTATCGCCGGTACGTGGACGCGGCGATGATCCAGCTTCTAGCCGAGCGGGAGCGGGAGGTGGCCGATCTCATCACGCTCGGCCTCGCTCATGAGCAGCAGCATCAGGAACTGATGATCACCGACATGATGCACGCTTTCGCCCAGAGTCCGCTCATGCCGGCCGTGCTCCCTGGTTGGCGCGAACCGAAAACGCCGCCCGCCAGGATGAAAACGCTCGATTGTGCGGGCGGTGCGGTCGCGATCGGGCATGACGGAAGCGACTTTGCCTTCGATAACGAGGGGCCGCGTCACGAGATGCTGCTGCGACCCTTCCGCCTCGCCAACCGCCTCGTGCGCAACCGCGAATGGCTCGCCTTCATCGCCGATGGCGGCTATCGGATCCCGACGCTGTGGATGTCCGATGGCTGGGCCGCCGCGCAGGCGGGCGGGTGGACGGCCCCACTCTACTGGCGCGAGTTGGACGGCGTATGGCGGCAGTTCGGCCCCGGTGGGCTCGCGCCATTGGATCCGGGTTCGCCCGTACGCCACGTGAGCTGGTACGAGGCCGATGCCTATGCGCGTTGGGCCAGCGCCCGGCTGCCGACGGAGTTCGAAATGGAGGTGGCCGCGCGGCAGGCGCAGCCGCATGAGTGGGACGGCTATGCTTGGCAGTGGACCGCCAGCGCCTACGGTCCTTACCCCGGCTTCAGGCAACCGGAGGGCGCAATCGGCGAATACAATGGCAAGTTCATGATAAATCAGATGGTGCTTCGCGGCGGCAGCCTTGCGACCCCGCCGGGTCAGCTTCGTGACACTTACCGGAACTTCTTTCATCCCGACAAGCGATGGCAGTTCACCGGGCTCCGGCTCGCGTGGGACGTCTAGCATGGCCGCCACCGCAGCCCGGCGCGCGCAGGCAATCGACACCGTCGTGGCCGAGGCCGCGCTCGCCGGCCTCCTCGCCGCCCGCAAGACGCTTCCGCCCAAGTTGTTCTATGATGACGAGGGATGCCGCCTCTTTGGCGAGATCACCCGTCTGCCGGAATACTACCCGACCCGGACCGAACTCGCCTTGCTCGGGACGAGGGCTGCTGAGGCCCTCGCGGGCCTGCCCGAAGGCAGCGCACTTGTCGAATATGGCGGCAGCGACGAAACGAAGGCGCTGCACCTATTCGACGCGACCCGGCAACTCGAGGCTTACGTGCCAGTCGACGTGGCGGCCGGTGCGCTCGTGCAGGTGACGAGGCGGCTGCATCGCTCGCGGCCGGGGCTTGCCGTGTATCCGGTGGTGGCCGACTTCCTCGGGCCATTCAAGCTCCCGCGGAGCGTCATGTCGTGGCCGCTGGTCGGGTTCTTCCCAGGTTCTACGATAGGCAACCTCGATCCGGCGCATGCAAGGCAGTTCCTCACCAGGGCGCGATCGTTTCTTGGCGGCGGCCGGTTCTTAATCGGCGTGGACCTGCGGAAGGACCCCGCGATCCTTCTGCCAGCCTATGACGACGCCCAGGGCACGACCGCCGCGTTCAACCGCAACCTGCTGCATCGGCTCAACCGAGAAGCAGGAGCCGATTTCGATCCCGAAGCCTTCACGCACCAAGTCGTGTGGAACGCGGGAGAAGGCCGGATTGAGATGTACCTGGTCAGCCAGGAGCGCCAGGTCGTGCATGTCGCCGGCCACCAGATCAGGTTTGCGGCGGGCGAGACGATCCACACCGAGAACAGCTACAAATATGGCGTTGCCGAGTTCGTGGCGCTTGCAGCTTCTTGCGGCTGGAACTCCGCACGCGTCTGGACCGATCCTGAACAGCTGTTCTCGCTGCATTTACTCACTATACAGGACGCCTGAGCCATGAAAACGCCCACCAGAGCACGACCGCTGCGATAGCGGCGGCTGAGCGAAGTTGGCGGCAAGCTTATCGTAGCGTGTCGCCAACCGGCGCCAGGCTTCAAATGGCGTCCTCCATTTGAGCGCCTCGAGATGCTTGGCGAAGTTGTCGGCCGACACGAATGCGAGCACGTGTGTCGTAAGGCTCTCGAGATCCGGGTGCGGGCCCGACTAGTTGCAAGGTTGCATTAGATGGTGTATATGCAACCTATGGTAATTAGACGTAGGCAAATTTTGCAGATCGCGCGAGAGAGCCGCTGTGCTTGACAGCGTTACGTCTGACGATACCTCAGCCGTCACGATCGTCACCCAGACCACGGTGCGGCCCGGCAATGCCGCCGCGTTCGAAAAGTGGCAGGCGGAAACCAACAGGATCATCGCGACTTTCCCCGGTTTCGTGCATCAAACGCTCCTGCCGCCCAGCCCGCCGGCCCAGGATGACTGGGTCGTCTTGCAGCGTTTCTCGGATTCGCAGGCCGCCCTCGGCTGGCTAAACTCGCCGCAGCGTCTGGAGCGGCTGACGATCGTGCAGCCGCTGCTGACCGGGCGGGCGGATGTGCACGTGGTCCGTGGCATGGCCAACGCTCCGACCTCCACGCCGATCTCGGCCATCATGTCGACTCGCGTGAAGCCCGGTTGCGAGGGCGCGTATCGCCAATGGGAGCAGAGGATCGCCGTCGCGCAGGCTGGGGCCAAGGGCCTCGTCGGTTATCGTTTCGAACCGCCCATCCCCGGCGTCCAAGCCGATTGGCTGACCATTATGCGTTTCGACACGCAAGACAACCTTCAGGCGTGGCTGGATTCACCCATTCGCCAGGCGATCGTCGCGGAGGCAGAACCTCTCACCGAGGGATTCCATTATCGCGTTACGCGCTCCGGCTTCGACCAATGGTTTCCAATTGGAGCCAGCGCAAGTGGTCCGCCGATCTGGAAGCAGAACATGGTCGTTCTGCTCATGCTGTTCCCGGTCGTGTTCCTGTTCGGGCATTTCGTCCAAGTTCCGATTCTGCAGCTTGGTCTGGGTATTCCCTTTGCCGCCGCGCTGCTGATCGGCAACATCGTCTCTATAGTGCTGCTCAACTGGCTGGTTCCGTTCACCAGTAAGCGCGTCGCTTGGTGGCTCTCTGCGAGCGTATCGATACAGCATACTATCGCCGGTGCGGGTGGAATTTGTATCGCGCTAGTCGTGTTGACGGCGATCTTCTGTGGATTGGGCTGAAGCAACGCCTGAACCTTATCGAAAGGAACTTCAATCATGCCAATGGAACTTTATAGCTCAGAGGCTTTTGTCCGCGATATCGCGAACGCGATCAGCGAATCCGAAGGCAAGCCGCTCAACCTCGGCGGCAACCACCACGAAGGCATAGAGCGCGATTACGCGTTCCGGCTGATAAGCGAGACAAAGAAGGCCATCGAAGGCAATGTCGGCCATCCCGCAAAGCAAACACGCAGGAGCGCTGCTTCGCGCACTGCGGCGCTTGTCGCCAAGATCCGACAGCAGCACGCCGCGACCGAACCGCCGGCCGCCCGGGCAGCCAGGGCCAAGAAGGATACCGGCAGGACGGCGCCGAGGACGATCGCAAACGGCAAAGCACATTCGGCTGGAGGCTGAAGTATTTCCACTCGCGTGAAACCGGCCTCCGGCGGCAGGCCGGCGTGACAGGCCGGTAGGCGTGACAGGCTGGGGGGTGGGTCACCGGTCCCATTCCAGAATCGCGTAAGGCCGCTCCTTGGAAGCCGGATCGAGGCGTAGAATGGCGCGGCGCGTGAACCCGGCGCCGGCCGCGCCCGAAGCGGTGGCCATCACACGGACGACCCGTGCGCCGCTGGCATCGCGTTCGTACGGCAGAACTCCGCCCTTTGTCCGCAACAGCATGATCGCGGCCGCGGCTACCGGATCGGTGCTGGCACGGCCCGGGCCGTAGGTCGAATACAATGTCAGATGGGGCCGCAGGCGCGTCAGCAGGCCCGGTGTCATGCCGAGCACAAGCGAAAGTTCATTGATGCTACGGAACGGCTTGCCGGGCGGCGCATAATCCAGCCCAGCGGCGCGGTATCGCGACGCCCTCGCCGCCGCGGCACGGGGTTCTTCGTCCTCGTCCGCACGCCAGTCGACAACGGCCTGGGCCAGTGGGCCGGCGGTCGTGGGGTCGGCGCCGACCCCGAGCAGCAGCGCGCGCAGCAGATCGACGGACGCAGTGTTTAGGTTGACCTTGTTCGCCTCGTCGGTGGTCTGCACCGAGACATTCGCACCCGGGACGGAGACCGCATGCAGTCTGCCGTCGGCATCCCAATGCGAGTCCGTGCGATCGATCAGATGGAAGGCCGTCGCATATATGGCACCGTCAGCCGCTTCCTCCTGCACGAGATTGCTGCGCAGATTGATGGCGATCTGCGCCTCGGTGTGAGCCGCGGCGACCATCTGCGTCACCAGGAACGACAGCAGCGCCAGAGTCCACAGCACGATCAACAGCGCAAAGCCCGGCTCGGCGCCGGCGGCATGCGACGGGGGGGCGCGGCCGCTCACCGCACCACCCGCGCCTTATCGATCAGCGATGCCAGCGCGCCGCTGACCAGCAGTCCTGTGTGAAACCGAGACCTCAAGGCGTAGTCTCGTTGCCGACGACCTGACCGGTGACGATCGTTGCCGGATTTGCCTGGGCCGACCCGTTAAGATCGAAGCTCGGGCGCAGGCTGTGTCGGCCGTCCGGCCCGACGAGCACGACCTCGCCGACGGAGATGGATTGCACGAGATAGCGGCCGACTCTGGCGCCTTCGGCTACCACGTCGGGCTTGCCGCCGGACGGACCGTCGAAAATGGCACGGCGGCCGGCCGACATGATTATGATGCCGGACAACCGCGGCCACCCACCGACGACGTCGACGCCGGCCGCTGCCTGAGGCACAGGACGGCGGTCGGGCACGAACAAGGGCCGTGCCAGGCTGTCGGCCATCCATCGCCGCAGTTGGTCGGCGGCGGTGTCGGCGGGGGGCTGAACATCGCGTGCCGCAGCGCCCGCGGGCTGCACCGAACGCAGCGGGCTTTCGCCCGGCGCGGGCTGGACGGCGAGCGTGATCGCCCCGGCCAACACGACGCCGAGGACGAACGACGCGAAGAGCACGCCGCGTTTCACGGCGCTGCGCCACCACGGAAGGCGAGCAGCGTGAACGAGACGTCCATTGGCAGTGCCGCGTTGTGCAGCGGCGGTTCGTGCAGGCGCAGATCGTCGACCAGCATCGGCGGACTGGCCTGCTCGACGGATTGCAGCAGTTGCAACAGCACCGGCCACGGCGCGGATACCGCGACGTGCAGTCCGATCCGGCGATAGCCATCGACCGCCTCGGCCGGCAAGACTTCTACGCTGCTCAAATACGCGCCGGCGCCGATTGCCATCTGCTGCAACAGTTGCTGGAACGTGGCGCCGGCGACGGCATCGGTGTTGCCGTCGAGCACGGCACTGGGCGCCGGGCCGGTTACGTGCCTCGCGGCAGCCCGGGACTGCAACGCGGGCAAGGTTGCGGCCAACTCGGCCATGCGTTGTGCCAGGACCTGGCGCTGGCCGAGGCGTTCGCTTTGCTCCTGAAGCCAGCCGATGACCGGCGCCACGACGCCGACCCACACCGCGGCGATGACCACCACGCCCAGGGCGACGGCCAGCAGTTGACCGCGCCGGCCATCCGGCAAAGAGGTCGCCATGTCAGGGTATTACCTCGGTCGCGATCGAAAACAGGTCGCGCCCGCCCGTCGGCGCACGCGTCACCGGTGCGACGAACTGGGTATTGCGCAGCATCGGGTCGGCGGAGAGCGCGACGATCAGCTTTGCCGCCCCGGCGGATTCGCCGGTCAGTACCAGCTTGCGCTGCCGGAGGGTCAGTTCGCTCAGCCAGGTGTCGTCGGGCAAGGTATCGGTGACGACGGCAATCACCTGCATCACATCGCCGACGCGTGCACGCTCGCGGGTGACCACGTCGATGCCACCGGCCCTGTCGGCAAGCCTGCGGCGCAGGGCTTCAACCTGCGTGACCTGCGGGCGCAACGCCTGGATATGCGCCTCGGCCGCCGCCAGCGCGCGCTGCCGGAGGGCGATCGGCAGCACGGTCATTGCAACCAGTGCGCCGGCGACGCAGCTGGCGGCGGCGGCAGGCGCGTGCCGGCGGAGCTGGCCGCCGCGCGACCCGGCATCGGCAACCGCGATCGTGCGGATGCCGCCGTCCGGCAGTAGGAACTCGAGCAAAATGGACGGCGCGCCGGCCTGTTGCAGTATGCCGACCGACGGTGCGACGGCGGATTTACAGATGAGCGAAAGGCGCAGGTGAAGTTGCCTGTGGACGCGATCGCGCAGCATCACCGTCCAGGCCCAGAACAGCTCATGCGCGGCGAACGGCGTGAGCGTATCGATGCTGTAGCGCAATACGTTTTCGAGATCCGGGTCCGTCGCCAGCGGCAGGCTGACATCGCGTTCAAGGAGCAGTTCGGGGGTAACGCGCAGCACCACCGGCGTACGCCGATGGTGGCGCGACAGGGCGCGACGCAAAGCGGTGAGGCTGGCGCCGTCGAGCGGGAAACGCCCGATGACATGCTCATGCCCGCGGCGGCGGCTCGATAGTGACAGCGTGGCGGTGTCGGTGTCGGCGGCGGCGACCAGCGCGGTTGCGGGAGTTGCCCGCCGGCGCGGCAGAAACGGATGCAGCAGGTCCGCGATCTGCTGCACCCACCAGGCCGGGAAATCGCTCAACATGGACGCTGTTTCCCCGCTTTGACGCGTGATGCTGCCGATCTCCGACGAATCACCGCCTGTTTTATACTCTCCGACGCCGGCCATTGGAATTCGAAATAGGTCAGCTGCCACCGCGCTCACGCATCGGCGCGGCCACGAGGTCGGGCCATCGGCGCGGATCGGCCGGCGCGAAGGCAATGTGGATGCGCACCAGCAGCGGCGGGTTCCGGCTTCGCCAACCGTCCTCCCACCGCGCGGTGGGCGCGCCCGATTTATATCCGATCTCGATATTATCGACGCCGTCGAGCAGCACGGTCTCGACCGGCGACGCCGGAGCCAATGGTTCGACGTGCAGGCTAGGTGTCCAGCGCAGCAGCAAGCGCTGCCTTGGGTCGACGAAAATCATTACTTCGACGCGACGGGTCGGCAGCCCGTCGGCTCCCTGCGGCATTAGCGTGGTGAAGCGCAGCATGCGAGGCGTGCCGACGATGTCGAACGTCTCGATGCGTCCGCCGGGATCCATCTGTTCGATCAGGCCGCGCAGGACACGGTCGGTGGCATCGAATTCGCTCGTCGCATCGAGCGTGCGCCGCTGGCGATCCCAGGCCTGCATAACCAAGCGCGTATCCTGGCCGAGACCAACGATCAGCAACCCGAGCACAACGAGGACGACGAGAACCTCGAGCAGGGTGAATCCTGCCGAGGTGCCGCGGCGGCGGGCGCGTGGGCACAGCTCGCTCACGGCTGCGGCGCGGGAGGCAGCGCCAGCCCCAATCGCTGCGTGTCGATGCTCAATTCGCGCCGGCGCCCGTTGGACTGCCAAGATATGGTGATGCTGACCGCGTACAACGTCGCCTGCAACTCGTCCTTGTGCAGGAACCAGTTGACGATGCCGGCGCCGGAACTAGCGACCGCTTCGGGCGTCACACGGACGCGCCAGTCGAACGGCCCGTCGCTGCCCTGCGAGTCAGCCGGCACGTCGGCCATGTTGCGGCCAAGCAACGCGAGATGAGAGCGTGCGAGGGCACCCGCTGTCTGATAGGCGACGGCTGCGCGCACGGTCCCGATGCCGCTGAGCGCGGTTGGCAGCAGCACGCCGAGCACCATCGCCGCGATGGCGGCCGCGACCAGTACCTCGAGCAAGGTGAAGCCGCGTTCATCGCGCATCGGCCAGCAAGACCCTGCCCGTCACCCAGTCTACGCCCACCAGCAATCGCGCGCCATCGCCCGCGAGTTCGATGCGTCCGCTGGCCTGCATCACGTCAACTCGCCGCCTGGGCCGACCGCGAGGTAGCGAAATCGCGGCATGCGTGTTCAGCCCTCGGCGCGGATACTTCGCACGACTTCCTCGACGGTCGTCTTGCCGGCCAGGGCCGCGCGCAAACCTGCATCGAACATCGTGACCATGCCGGCCGCGACCGCCGCGCGCTCGATCTGCGCATGGTCGGCGCGGGCGAAGATCAGCCGCTCGATCTCGGCGTCCGGGGCAAGGAATTCGGCGATCGCCAGCCGGCCGCGATACCCGGTGTTGCGGCACTGCGCGCAGCCCACGGCATGCCACAGCATGGGCGGGGCGCCGTCGGCGTGCCGATCCAACCCGAACCGGTGAACCAGTTCCGGCGCCGCCGGCTGTTGGCGGCGGCAGGCGAGGCACAGCCGCCGGACCAGACGCTGCGCCAGGGTGCCGCGCAGCACGGCGGTGAGCAGGTAGTCTTCTAGCCCCATGTCGCGCAGCCGGCTGATGCTGGCGGCGGCCGAGTTGGTGTGTAGGGTGGACAGCACGAGATGCCCGGTGAGGGCGGATTGCACGGCGATCTGCGCGGTCTCGAGATCGCGGATTTCGCCGACCATGATGACGTCGGGATCCTGTCGCAGGATCGAGCGGAGCAAATTGGCGAAGGTGAGGTCAATCTGCGGCTTGACTTGGATTTGGTTGATGCCGGCGAGTTGGTACTCGATCGGGTCTTCGATGGTGACGATCTTGCGGTCGACGGAATTGAGCCCGAGCAGGCCGGTGTACAGCGTGGTGGTCTTGCCGCTGCCGGTGGGGCCGGTGACCAGCACGATGCCGTTGGGCTGTTCGAACGCTACCGCCAACTGCCGCACGATATCGGGCGGCAGGCCGAGCTGATCGTAGTCGAACACAACGGCGTTGCGATCGAGCACGCGCAGCACCACGGTTTCGCCGTGCAGCGAGGGAACGGTGGAGACGCGGAAATCGACGTCCTGGCCGCGCACCGCGAGCTTGATGCGGCCGTCCTGCGGCAAGCGGTGTTCGGCGATGTCGAGCCGCGACATGATCTTGATCCGCGAGGTGACCGCTGAGGCCAGGCGCTTGGGCGGGCTGTCGATCTCGTGCAGAACGCCATCGTACCGGTAACGCACGCGCAGTCGGTCTTCGAACGGCTCGATATGGATGTCGGAGGCCTGGGTTTCGACGGCGCGCGCGATCAGCTGGTTGACCAGCCGGATGATGGGCGCCTCGCTGGCGAGATCGCGCAGGCGTTCAGCGTCCTCATCGAGCCAGTCGGCGGTATCGGCCGGCGGCGCCTCGGACTCGGCGGTGGCGGGGTAGAGGCGGCCGAGAGCTGCCTCAAGCTCGATCGGTACGGCGACTTCGGGGGCGATGGCAAGGCCGGTCGCAGCCGCGACGGCGGCGGGGGTGAAGCGATCGAGCGGGTTGGCCATCGCGAGATGCAAAGTGCCGTGCTGCACCGCGAGCGGCAGCGCGCGTGCCTGGTGGAGGAACTTGGAGGTCAGGCGTTCGGCCAGCACCGGGTCGGCGGGATAGCGGTCGGCGCTGACTAGGGGCAGTGATAGCAATGCGGTCAGTGCGTCGGCCAGGCCACGCTCGCTAACCAGTCCAAGCTGGATCAGCACGCTGTCGAAAAGCTGGCCCGTTTCGGCGGCGACGTTGCGGGCGCGCTCCAACGTCTTGGCATCGCAATGCCCGAGCGAGATCAGCAATTCGCCGAGCCGCTCAAGCTGCGTCGCGGCGCCGGGCTTGACCGGATACGCGGCCTGCGCCGCGTGCATCGGAGCCGACCGATGCGCTGCACTGCTTCCTCCCAACATGGCACGAGCTATGGCGGAAGCATGATGTCGGCGCAAGCAAAACCCGCCGTAATGCGGTGAACAGGCTAGCATTCATGCAAGTGCTGCCAATGAACTTTGCGCGTTCGTCGGCAGCTTTGCCGGCGTGCCTTGGCACGCTCGGCCTGCGATTCCCGCGGTCGCGAGCTTGGCGCGACGCTGCTGCTGGATCGGCCTGAAATCGGCGACCCTGCGTGGGGCGCGGAGCTGGACTAGGCTGCTATCCGCAGGGTTGTCCCGGCGAACTGGTCGGCACTTCGGGCGGCGCGCTGGCGATCGGCGGCGTGGCGCCGGCCACCGTTACGCGGACATTCTGCTGCGCAACGAAGGGCGGTGTGCCGTCGGGCAGCGCGGCGGTAACGTTGGTGAACGTGCCGGTCATGTTCCGCAATTGGAGAACCGCGCTGCTGCCGACGACATGCACATTATTGAGCGTCACGTTGCGCACGCAGGCTTCCGGAAAGCCGACGATGAGGCTTGGTTGCGTGGCCCCGGTCGCCGTCAGGTTGAGCACGGTGACATCGTGGATATTTGCCGTGACCGCGGTAGCGGAAGGCGGTGGCTCGTAGGGCGGTTCGGCGGCCGCATCGGCGGAGCGGTCGTATCCGCCGATCATCAGCGGCTGCCCGACATCCGTCAGGGCGGCGTTCTCGAGCCAGATGTTGTAGTCGCCAGCGCCATGGCTGCTCGCGGTGCGGTCGGCCTTGATCTGCAGGGCGTGGGTGGTGCCGGTGGCAATGATGTTGTTGGCGACCACGTTGTAGACGCCATCGGCTGCCTCGCCGCCGACCACTATGCCGTTGCCGTTGGAGAAGCGGGAATTGACGATCTGGATGTCGTGGGTCGGCAGCGGCGCACCGGCCTGGGGGTCGCCGGCGACCGGACCGCTGAGCGGCAGGCCGGATTTGAGGGCGACGGAGTCTCCCCCACTGGAGATGTTCAGGAAAATCAGGGTCGCATCGGTGGAGCCGACGAGGTCGATGCCGTCGGTGTTGGCGACCCGGTGATCGGGTGTAACCGTGACCGAGAGTTCCGAAACCGTGATGTATTTGCTGTAGCGGAGCACCAGATTCCACATCGGTGCGTTGCGGAAAGTGACGTCGTTCACAGTGACGCCGGTGCATTGATCGAATTCGACCAGCCATGGGCGCGGCACGCCGGTGGAGGTGGTGCCGTCGGCGGCCGCGCCGGGGGCCTGGGTCAGGTCCCACCAGCTTGGCCCGCCGTCTGCGGCCGGCATGCCGCCCTGCCCGTCGATGGTGCCCGGTCCGATGATGCCGGTATCGATTGCCTGATCAGCCGAGACCAGCGCCTCGTTGGCGTGAAAGGGATGGTTGCGGAAGGCGATATGATATCTGCTGTGGTCGGTGGTGCCGAGCAGGGTGACGCTCTTGTCGAGCTGCAGCCGGATGTGGTTGGCCAGCCGGATCGGGCCGGTAAGATAGGTGGTTTTGCCCGGCTCCGCGCTGAGGCGCACCACACCGCCGCCGTACGTCGCCTCACATGCGTCGATTGCGGACTGGATCGCGGCGGTGTTGTCGGTGACGCCGTCGCCGACCGCGCCATAAGTCAGCGGGCTACACTCGGGACCGGCGGCGTGGGCTGCCGCGCTCAGCGCGAGCGCGCCAATTGCACCAGCAAGAGGTGACAAACGCATGCTATAGACCTTGTTGCGTGCGTCGCCGGGCCGATCGTCGGACGGCGCAGTTGTCTGACACGAAGAATCCGGGGGCGAGCCCCCGGGTTCGTGGTCGCGTTCCGCTCTTTTACGGGACCGTACCCAGCGGATAGTTGTTGGAGGAGGCGCACACCGCTCCTGGCGGATTCGTCGCCAGCGGCCCTGTGCCCGTGCCCGGCCCTGTGTACGGGTACGGCAAGGCCGGCGTGGTGCCCGCGGTGGTCACCTGCACGTTTTCCTGCTCTGCCCACGGCGCTATGGGAGGCGAGTGGGTGGAGGTCAGGTTCACGTTGGTGAAGGTTCCGGTCACGTTCCGGAGTTGAAACATGCCCGCAGGGAGGGTGTTTGGTACGGCCGTCGTCGTCCCCGACGTGTTCGTCGTGATGCTCACGTTGTTGAGGTTCACGTTCAGGATGCAGGCTTCCGGCACGCCGACGATCAGGCTTGTCGAGGTCGCGCCGGTTGCCACCAGATTGGACACGGTGACGTTGTAGACATTCGGCGTGTAGGGTTGGATCGCCTGCGGCGGATCCCAGGTTGAAGGAGTGGCGGTTTCGGTGGGACCATCACTGGCAGGGTAGTAGCTGTAGAACGTGATTGGTTGCGGGGTGCCGACAAGCGTCATGTTCTGGACGGTGATGTCGTGGTCGCCGACGGCATAGCTGCCACGAACCCGGCCCGTCTTGATCCGCAGGCCGACGGATGTGCCCTGTCCCGCGGCGTTCGGTGCTTCGTGGATATTCTGGAGGAGTATGTTGTAGACGCCGTTTGAGGCTTCGCTGCCGATCGAGATGCCCGAGTTGGGGCCGCCCAGCAGGTTGGCGTTGCTGATCACCATGTCATGAGTGGGCATTTCCGGCAGGTAGTTACCGGCGCCGTCGATCTCGTTGACGTCGCTGCCCGGGGCGCCCTGCACGCCGGACTGAACCCATAGCGGCAAGCCGGACTTGATCGCAATGATGTCGTCCCCGTTCTGGACGGTGAAATTGCTGATGGTGATGTAGCTGGAGCCGACCGGGTCGAAACCGTCGGTATTCGATCCGGTGGACGACGGGATCGTGGCGGCTGCGTCGCTGTAGTCCTGCACGTGGTAGTTCGCGATGTTGATGTTGCTGCTGTAGCGCGCCACCATGGTCCACATTGGCGAGTTGACCAGCGTGATGCCGTTCACCGTGACGTTCTGGCACTCATACCATTCCACCAGCCAGGGACGTGCCGTGCCGTTGGACGAAGGAACGTCGGTCTGCGGCGCCTTGTACCACGTGACCGCGTTAACGACGGCGCCAGAGCCCGGAGTTGGTAGCCGCCACCATGAGTATGTCGACGTGGGAGTTCCGACGGTCGTTCCGACATAGGATGGGCCCTGAAAGCGGTTGGCTCCAGTCCCGGTGCCGGCGGGCCGGTTCGTGTTGGGCTGTACTACGTTGCCTTGGCCATTGATGACGCCGGTGCCGATGATCCCGGTATCGACCGCCTGATAGGCGAAGACCAGCGCCTCGTATGGCGCAATCGGCTTGTGCGGGAAGGTTGAGCTGATCGGCATCGGGTAGTCGAGGTAGGCGACGCTGTACTGGCTCTGGTCGGTGGTGGCCAGCAGGGTGACGCCCGCGTTGATCTGCAACAGCACATGGCTGAGCAACTGGATCGGGCCGGTCAGGTAGACGTTCTTGCCGGCGTTCGGACCGGTGGTAACCGGGCTGAGCGAGACGATGCCGCCGCCTTGCGCCGCACAAGCGCTGATCGCGGACTGGATCGCGGTGGTATTGAGGGTGCCATCGTTGGTGCCCACCACGCCGTCGCCGATCGCGCCGTAGTTCAGCGGGCTGCACGGATTGCCGGCGGCGTGCGCCGCTCCGGCGCATAGGGTCAGCATCAGCAGTGCCGAACCAATGAGGTCCGTCAGGTGTGCTCTACGCATCTTATTCCCCTTGGATCGGTTTCCGTCCCTAAGTCTTCTTGCGCCGGCAAAGGATGCCGGCAAGGTTCAAGCGCGGCGGCGGCGAACCCACACACCAAGACCGAGCAGCCCGCTTGCCAGCAGCGCCACGGAGCCCGGCTCGGGGACAGAGTAGCTTACGCTGGTCGAGGCGCCGGCGAAGGTGACCGTCTCGCCGCCGGGATTGCCGGGAAGCTGGAACGTATAGCTGTCCGCGCCGATGTCACCGGGCTGCAGGGTGTAGCTGAACGAGGTCAGCAGGTCCGCATACGGGACGCATTGGCTGCTGCAGCTAAGCTCCTGCGAGACGTTGGTGTAATTGTTTGCGCCGTCCAGGCCGCTGTTCGAGGCGAACAGATCGTACAAGTCTTCGGTCAGGTTTGCGGCCGTCATGTTCTGCAACTGGGTGGTGACCGGTGTTCCGTCTACGGTCGCCGTCACGTAGCCGGTGAGCGGATCGCTGTTGTCCGAGGCGAAGGTTCCGTTCCCGTCGGTGAAATACGCCGGCCCGGGGCCAAGGAGCAGCATGGTCAGCGCATAGCTGTCGCCGACGAGACTGGTGGCATTGGTGCCGAACAGATTGATCGGATCGGTGCCGGCGGTGATGGTGCCGGTTGTCGTGATCTGCAGGTTCGCCGCCTTTGCCGGCGCGGCCATCAGGCCGCCCATCGCCAGCGCGCCTGTCAGCAGCAATGCGTTGATGATGGCCGGAGCACCGCGGTGGATCCGCAATTTGTTCATTAGTTTCCCCCCAGGCGAAAATCGGGCATTGGCGCCCCGTCTTATCGCGGCCCGTCTCAGTCCCGACAGGGCCGCCCAACCGAACTTGCGACAATCACGCTATCGCTACAGCTCCCGGCCCGTCAAGCATCGAGGAAGCCTCCACGCCGTGAGACCAGTCCTCACGACACGCTGATTTTTCAAAAATTGGCTTTGTGATGTCAATCCGCCACAGGCCTTTATCAGCTGATGTGTGAGGCGCTCATTCGTCACGGACCGCAATCAAACGGGCCAGTAGCGTTGGCAGCCATCAGGCCGACGCCTTGTCAGCGAGCGCGCCTCACGGGTTATCCGACGACGCAGTCGTCAGACACGAAGAACCCGGGGCGAGCCTCCCGGGCTCGTGGTCGCGTTCCGCTCTTTTACGGGACCGTACCCAGTGGATAGTTGTTGGAGGAGGCGCACACCGCTCCCGGCGGGTTCGTCGCCAGCGGCCCCGTGCCGGTGCCCGGCCCTGTGTACGGGTAGGGCATCGCCGGCGTGGTGCCCGCGGTGGTCACCTGCACGTTTTCCTGCTCTGCCCAGGGCGCTATGGGAGGCGAGTGCGTAGAGGTCAGGTTCAGGTTGGTGAAGGTTCCGGTCACGTTCCGGAGTTGAAACATACCCGCAGGGAGGGTGTTTGGTACGGCCGTCGTGGTGCCTGAAGTGCTCGTCGTGACGCTCACGTTGTTGAGGACCACGTTCAGGTCGCAGGATTCCGGCACGCCGGTCATGACGAGTGGTGATTTCGCGCCGGTCGCCACCAGGTTCGATATGGTGACGTTATAGACATTCGGCGTGT
Organism: Acetobacteraceae bacterium; assembly: GCA_965276815.1. Lineage (GTDB taxonomy): Bacteria > Pseudomonadota > Alphaproteobacteria > Acetobacterales > Acetobacteraceae > JAVVHH01. Next base: position 1,167,356 of record CBDIBE010000011.1, read on the forward strand.
AGGGTTGGATTGCCTGCGGCGGATCCCAGGTTGAAGGATTGGTGGTTTCGGTGGGCGCGCTGTTGGGGTAGGTGCTGTAGAACTGGATCGGCTGTGCCGTGCCTACGAGGGTCATGTTCTGCACGGTGATGTCGTGGTCGCCGACGGCGTAGTTGCCCCGGCTCCGGCCCGTCTTGATCCGCAGGCCGACGGATGTGCCAACTCCTGCGGCGTTCGGTGCTTCGTGGATGTTCTGGAGGAGTATGTTGTAGACGCCGTTTGAGGCTTCGCTGCCGATCGAGATGCCCGAGTTGCTGCCGCCCAGCAGGTTGGCGTTGCTGATCACCATGTCATGAGTGGGCATTTCCGGCAGGTAGTTGCCGGCCGCGTCGATCTCGTTGACGTCGCTGCCCGGGGCGCCCTGCACGCCGGATTGAACCCATAGCGGCAAGCCGGACTTGATCGCAATGATGTCGTCCCCGTTCTGGACGGTGAAATTGCTGATGGTGATGTAGCTGGAGCCGACCGGGTCGAAACCGTCCGTGTTCCCGTAGTCAGACGCCTCGGTGCCTGGTGTGAGGGTGGGGGTGCTGTAGTTCTGCACGTGGTAGTTGGCGATGTTGATGTTGCTGCTGTAGCGCGCCACCATGGTCCACATTGGCGAGTTGACCAGCGTGATGCCGTTCACCGTGACGTTCTGGCACTCATACCATTCCACCAGCCAGGGGCGCGTCGGGCCATTGGACGTCGGAACGTCGGTCTGCGGCGCCTTGTACCACGTAACCCCGTTGACGACGGCGCCAGACCCCGGATTCGGCACCGTGTACCAGGTATAGAGTGCGCTGGGCCCCCCTGACAGGCTGTTTATGTAGGATGGGCCCTGAAAGCGGTTGGCTCCGGTTCCGGTGCCGGCGGGCCGGTTCGTGTTGGGCTGGGTTACGTTGCCTTGCCCGTCGATGATGCCGGTGCCGATGATCCCGGTATCCACCGCCTGATAGGCGAAGACCAGCGCCTCGTATGGCGCAATCGGCTTGTACGGGAAGGTTGAGCTGATCGGCATCGGGTAGTCGAGGTAGGCGGCGCTGTACTGGCCCTCGTCGGTGGTGGCCAGCAAGACGACGCCAGCGTTGATCTGTAGCAGTACATGGCTGAGCAACTGGATCGGGCCGGTCAGGTAGACGTTCTTGCCGGCGTTCGGCCCGGTGGTAACCGGGCTGAGCGAGACGATGCCGCCACCCTGCGCCGCACAGGCGCTGATCGCGGACTGGATCGCGGTCGTGTTGAGGGTCCCATTGTTGGTGCCCACCACGCCGTCGCCAATCGCGCCGTAGGTCAGCGGGCTGCACGGATTGCCGGCGGCGTGCGCCGCTCCGGCGCATAGGGTCAGACCAAGCAGTGCCGAACCAATAAAGCCCGTCAGGTGTGCTCTACGCATCTTATTCTCCTTGGATCGGTTTCCGTCCCTAAGTATTCTTGTGCCCGGCAAACGATGCCGGGTTAGGCCACCGTCTTTCGCCGCCCGACGGTGCCGCGCCACGCGTCGATCTTACGGCACGTAACCAATCGAATACACGTTCCCGGGCGGATAGGGGGCACACGGTGCTCCCGGCGGGGTGGTCGTCAGCGGCGGCGTGTTGACCGGCGACGTCAGACCAGGCGTCCCCGTGGCGGTCACCTGCACGTTCTCTTGCACGACCCATGGAGGGATCGGCGGCGAGTGTGTAGAGGTCAGGTTCACGTTGGTGAAGGTCCCGGTCATGTTCCGCAATTGGAACGTACCGTCCGCGCCAGTAGGTGCCGATTCACTTGACGCGATGCTCACGTTATTGAGGACCACGTTAAGAATGCAGGACTCCGGCACACCGGCGATAATGCTTGCCGAGGTCGCTCCCGTCGCCGTTAGTCCGTTGATCGTGATGTTGTAGATATTCGGCGTGTATTGCTGGATGGCCTGAGGCGGGTCAACGCAGTTCGTGGTAACGGTCAAAGTGCATTGTGTCGTAAAGCCGGTTTCGTTGGGCGGACCCCCTGCCGGGTAATAATTGTATATCAGGATCGGCTGCACGACGTTCGTCGCCACCATGTTCTGCACGGTGACATCGTGGATACCCGTGGCGTAGTTGCCTCGGGTCCGGCCCGTCTTGATCCGCAAACCCTCGGACAGCGAGGAACCGTTCGCGTTTATGTTCTGGATGAGCACGTTGTAGACGCCGTTCGAGGCTTCGCTGCCAATCGAAACGCCGTGCCCTCCTGTTAGGGTGGCATTGTTCAGCGTGATGTCATGCGACGGCATCATCGGCAGGCCAAGCTCGTTCTGGTCGGTATCCGTGGGATATTGGATGCCGGCTATGACATCCTTTGGCAAACCGGACTTGATCGCCAAATCGTCGTCACCGACCTGGACATTGATGTTGGAGATCGTGACGTAACTTGCACCGACCGGATCGATGCCGTCGGTATTTGGCCCCGTCGAGCTGGCGGGTATGGTAGCGGCGGCGTCGCTGTAATTTTGCACATGATAGTTGGTTATCGTGACATTGCTGCTGTAGCGGATCACGTTATTCCACATCGGCGAGTCTTCCAGCGTGATGCCGTTTATCGTCACGTTGGAGCACTCGTACCATTCCAGCAGCCACGGCCGCACCGAGCCGTTCGACGTCGGAACGTCGTTTTGCGGAAACGCGTACCACGTAGTCCCGTTGAGGGATACTCCGTTCCCTGGGGTTGGTAGCGTCCACCAACTGTAGAGTGCGGTGGGGCTGGTCAAATACGACGGGCCGACGAAGCGGGACGGCCCGGTTGCGTTCGACCCTGTTCCAGTGCCGGCGGGGCGGTTGGTGGACGTGGACACCACATTGCCCTGACCATTGATAACGCCGCCCCCGATGATCCCGGTATCCACCGCCTGATAGGCGAAGATCAGTGCCTCATAGGGCGCGGTCGGCTGGTACGGAAACACATTGGTGCCAGCCATTGGGTAGTCGAGGTAGGCGACGCTGTACTGGCCCTGGTCGGTGGTGGCCAGCAAGGTGACGCCCGCGTTGATCTGCAACAGCACATGGCTGAGCAACTGGATCGGGCCGGTCAGGTAGACGTTCTTGCCGGCGTTCGGACCGGTGGTCACCGGGCTGAGCGAGACGATGCCGCCGCCTTGCGCCGCACAAGCGCTGATCGCGGACTGGATCGCGGTGGTATTGAGGGTCCCATTGTTGGTGCCCACCACGCCGTCGCCGATCGCGCCGTAGTTCAGCGGGCTGCACGGATTGCCGGCGGCGTGCGCCGCTCCGGCGCATAGGGTCAGCATCAGCAGTGCCGAACCAATGAGGTCCGTCAGGTGTGCTCTACGCATCTTATTCCCCTTGGATCGGTTTCCGTCCCTAAGTTTTCTTGCGCCCGGCAAAGGATGCCGGCAAGGTTCAAGCGCGGCGGCGGCGAACCCACACACCAAGACCGAGCAGCCCGCTTGCCAGCAGCGCCACGGAGCCCGGCTCGGGGACAGAGTAGCTTACGCTGGTCGAGGCGCCGGCGAAGGTGACCGTCTCGCCGCCGGGATTGCCGGGAAGCTGGAACGTATAGCTGTCCGCGCCGATGTCACCGGGCTGCAGGGTGTAGCTGAACGAGGTCAGCAGGTCTGCATACGGGACGCATTGGCTGGCGCAGCTAGGCACCTCCGAGACGTTGGTGTAATTGTTTGCGCCGTCCAGGCCGCTATCCGAGGCGAACAGATCGTACAAGTCTTCGGTCAGGTTTGCGGCCGTCATGTTCTGCAACTGGGTGGTGACCGGTGTTCCGTCCACGGTCGCCGTCACGTAGCCGGTGAGCGGATCGCCGTTGTCCGAGGCGAAGGTTCCGTTCCCGTCGGTGAAATACGCCGGCCCGGGGCCGTGGAGCAGCATGGTCAGCGTATAGCTGTCGCCGACGAGACTGGTGGCATTGGTGCCGAACAGGTTGATCGGATCGGTGCCGGCGGTGATGGTGCCGGTTGTCGTGATCTGCAGGTTGGCCGCCTTTGCCGGCGCGGCCATCAGGCCGCCCATCGCCAGCGCGCCTGTCAGCAGCAATGCGTTGATGATGGCCGGAGCACCGCGGTGGATCCGCAATTTGTTCATCAGTTTCCCCCCAGGCGAAAATCGGGCATTGGCGCCCTGTCTTATCGCGACCCGCCTCAGTCCCGACAGGGTCGCCCAACCGAACTTGCGACAATCACGCTATCGCTACAGCTCCCGGCCCGTCAAGCATCGTCAGCCGGTTGCGGAATCGTTCTGTCGTCGATCGCGCGCGGAGTCGGTCACGCCGGCACCGTCAATTTGTGTGGCTGTGGTGCAGGCAAATCCGTGAGCTTCGGCCGGGATTTGCCGGCGCGGCATGCGTTTGACTTGACGCTCTGGGCTGATCGGGGCCACCAGACGCGTGCATGAGGGATGTCCTGAGTTGATCTACCAAACGGGTGCTTGGACCGTGTCCGCCGCACGCGACGTTGGACTTTAACGGTGGGCGAATTCCCGGAAGGCGTGCGGGGCCGGGTGCTAGCAGCCCTAATATTGCCAGGCGCGCAGCCTGCCCTGGTGGCGCGATGAAGTGGAGCTCGCTGCTGCTGCTGTTGGCGCTGCTCGGCGGATGCGAACATCCGGAGCCGCCGGTGCTGACCGCGCTGCCCGCGACGCACATCAGCCCAGGCAACATCGCCGCGCCGCGCGTCAGCGGACCGATCGGGTCGACCAACTCGATCGGCACGCCGGAGGTCTCCATCGGCTCGGTGCGCACGGTCAACCTGCCGACCGTCGACCAGGCCACCGGCGTCGGCGACATCTCGCTCGACTTCGTCGACACCGACATCCGCGAAGTCGTCGCCCAAGTGCTCGGCAACATCCTGCGCGTGAACTACACGATCGACCCGGCGGTCCGCGGCACCGCGACGCTGCGCACGGTCAACCCGATCTCGCGCTCGCGCGTGCTGCCGGTGCTGCAGTCGATGCTGGCGCAGAATGGCGCCACCGTCATCGAGAGCAGCGGCATCTACCGCGTCGTTCCCGCCGCCTCGGCCGTCACCGGCGCCGGGATCGCCGGCGGCGTGGCGCTGGGCGGCGCCGCCATCGTGCCGCTCGAATACGCTTCGGCCGAGGACCTCGCCAAGGTGATGCAGCCCTATGCCGGCACCACCGGCCGGGTCGTCGCCGACGCGGGGCGCAACACCCTGATCATCAGCGGCGACCCGGCGACTCGCGAAGCGCTGCTCAACCTCGTGCACGCCTTCGACATCAACGTGCTGGCCGGCCAATCCTACGCGCTGTTCCCGGTCACCTCCGGCAACGCCAAGGATTTCGCGACCGCCATGACCGAGGCGATGCGCAGCACCCAGGGCGCGCCGCTCGCCGGGCTGGTGCGGGTCGTGCCGATGGATCGGATCAACTCGATCCTGGTCGTCTCCAGCCAGCCCCGCTACATCGACGACGCGCGACGGGTCTACGGCCTGGTCGAGCGGTCGCGCCGGCAGACGGTGCGCAGCTGGAACGTCTACTACCTGCAGAACAGCCGCAGCAACGACATCGCCTACGTGCTGCAGCAGGCGTTTACGCCGAACCACGTCACCGCGGTGCCGAGCGCGCGCGCGGCCGGCACCGCCGGCCTGAACCGGAACAGCACCGGCTCGGGCGGCAGCGGCGGATCTGGCTTCAATCAGGGCAGCAGCGGCAGCAGCGGGACGAGCGGCATCGGTGGCGGTCTCAGCTCCTCGAGTTCGTCGACCTCGTTGGGCGGCAGCAGCGGCCAGTCCGCTTCGGGCACGGGGCAGCAAGACGCCTCCCAGAACCCGGCCAACCCGCTGCTCGGCGGCCTCGAGCCGAGCGGCAGCGGCAGCGGCAGCGGCAGTAGCAGCCAGGACAACAACCCCAACGCAATCCGCATCATCCCCAACGGCGAAAACAACGCCGTCCTAATCTACGCCACGCCGCAGGAGCGCGACACGATCGAGGCGATGCTGCGCAAGATCGACATCCTGCCGCTACAGGTGCGCATCGACGCCGTGATCGCCGAAGTCACCCTCAACGACACCCTCAAATACGGCACGCAATTCTTCTTCAAGGCCGGGGGCGTGAACGGCGCGCTGAACTTCAACACCGCCGCGACCTCGGCCGGCGACTTCCTCAGCGGCTTCCCCGGCTTCGTGCTCAGCGGCAATAACGGCGGCAATGCCGCACTCAGCGCCTTGCAGGATGTGACCACCGTCAAGGTCCTGTCCTCGCCGCAGCTCATGGTCCTCGACAACGAAGAGGCGAGACTGCAGGTCGGTAATCTCGTGCCCTACTTGACGAGCAGTTCGCAAAGCACGGTGGCCAACAGCTCGGTGATCAACTCCATCGATTACCGCGAGACCGGGGTGATCATGCAGGTGACGCCGCGGGTAAACAGCGGCGGCCTGGTCACGCTGGACATCGCGCAAGAGGTGAGCGACGTGGACACGGCGGCGACGAGCAGCTCGACGATCCAGTCGCCGACGTTTGAGGACCGCAACGTTCGCTCGCGCGTCGTGGTGCAGGATGGGCAGACGGTGGGGCTGGCCGGGCTGATCCGCGACACGACCAGCACCGACAATAGCGGCATTCCCTGGCTGAAGGACGTGCCGCTGCTGGGCGCTCTGGCGGGCACGCAGAACAACACGCGAACCCGGACGGAGCTGCTGGTGCTGATCACGCCGCACGTCATCCACGACCAGCGCGACGCGCGCGCGCTGACCGAGGATTTACGCGATCAGTTGATCAACGCGGCGACGATCCCAGACGACCTGCAGCGCAAGCCGCTCAGCGGCTCGTCCGACCCGCAACACCGCCTACGCCGCGACATCGGCCTCGACCGGACGGGGCCGCCGTAGGAAGCCCAACCTCGCCACGGCACGAGCGAGATGCTGTTGCAAACAGGCCTCGGAGGACCTCGTCAGAACCGGGGAAGCTGCTGCGTTGACGGTCGCCGCCGCCGCTGCTAGACGCCGACTGAGACTGCGAAGCGTTCGCAGTAATAGCCTGCAGGAGCCGTCACCGTGATCACTCCCAATTCGCCCGCGACCGGCCGCCGGGCCTTCGTCGCGTCGGTCGCGGCAACTGTCCTGCTTGCCGCAACCGGTGCACGGGCCGCCGCCAATACGACACTCACCCTTTACGCCGCACAGCATCACCAACTGGTCGACATGGTCGCCGCCGCCTTTACCGAGCAGACCGGGATCAAGGTCCGCAGCCGCCACGGCGAAGCGCCGGAGCTTGCCGCACAGATCGTGCGAGAGGGTGCACACTCCCCCGCCGACATCTATTTCACCGAGAATTCGCCCGAATTGGTCCTGCTCTCCGAGAAGAAGTTGCTGGCGCCGGTCGATGCGGCGACGCTCAAGGCGGTGCCCGCGAAATACAACTCGCCGCATGGAGACTGGCTCGCTGTCCTCGTGCGGGAGAACGTCCTTGCCTTCGACCCGGCCAAGGTCAAGGAGGCCGAGCTGCCGAGCTCTCTCTACGATCTTGCCAAGCCCGAATGGAAAGGCCGGATTGGGATCGCACCCTCCGATGCCGACTTCCTCCCCTTGATCGCGGCGTCTGTCGCGCTCAAGGGCCGCGATGCGACGCTCGCCTGGCTTAAAGGCCTCAAGGCGAACGCCGCCATATTCGACGACGACGAGGGCGTCGTGGCGGCGGTCGAGCGCGGGTCCGTCGCGGTCGGCGTGATCAACAACTACTATTACTACCGCGCTCGTGCCGAGCAGGGGGCCGACAAGACGCGGAGCCAAATTCACCATTTCGCGAATGGCGACCTCGGCGCGCTGCTGAACGTGTCGGGGGCAGGAATCCTGAAATCGTCCAAGAACAACGCGGCCGCGCAGCAATTCCTGGCGTTCCTGGTGAGCAACCCGGTGCAGGAGATGATCGCAAAGAGTGACATTGACTTCGAATACCCGCTCGCGGCCGGGGTCGCCGCCAATCCCGCGCTCCGGCCAATGGACCAATTGCAGCCGCCGGACGTCAGCATCCAGCAACTCGGCGACGATACCGACGCGCACAGGCTGTTGCAGCAGGCCGGACTGATCTGAGGCGTTTGCGGGCCCTACCCCCGGCCGGCTTGCTGCTCGCCGGCGCGTGCGGCCCGTTGCTGGTGCTGCTGCCACTCGCCTGCACCGTCATGCAGGCCCTGAGGGTAAATCCGGCGGATGCGAGCGCTCTGCTGTTTCGGCCACTCGTGGGCGAGTTGCTGCTGAACACGCTCGGCTTGGTCGTTGCCGCTTCGGCCGCCGCGGCGGCGATCGGCACCGCCTGCGCGTGGTGCATCGAACGCACCGATCTGCCGTGGAACGGTACGTGGGGCGTGCTCGCCGCGGCCCCGCTTGCCGTGCCGCCCTTCATCACCTCCTACGGCTGGGTGTCGCTCTCCACCTCGCTGGAGGGGTTCGCCGGCGCGCTGCTCGTGATCACCTTCGCCTACACGCCGCTCGTCTATCTGCCCGTCGCCGCCGCATTGCGCGGCATGGACCCCGCGCTCGAAGAGACAGCGCGCGCCCTGGGTGACGGCCCCTGGCGCTGCTTCTTGCGGGTGATCCTGCCGCAGCTGCGCCCCGCCCTGCTGGGCGGCACGTTGCTGGTGGCACTCAACACGCTGGTGGAGTTCGGCGCTTTCACCCTCCTGCGTTTTCGCACCTTCACCACCGAACTGTACGCCGAGTATCGCACGGGCATGGACGGAGACGAGTCTGCCCTTGTCGCAACCGTCCTGATCGCCCTCTGTATCGCCTGCCTGGTGGCCGAGCAGCTTGTGCGCAGGCACGCGCGATACGGCCGAGTGGCGCGCTTCACCAGCCGGCCAGTCCGCCGTCACCCGCTTGGCTGGTGCAGGCTGCCGGTGCTGGCGGCCATGGGATTGCTGAACGCGGCGACGCTCGGTGTGCCGCTCGGCATGGTGCTGTTCTGGCTGACCCGGCACAATTCGGCCGCTGTCTCCACCGTGGCTGCGGATGGACCCGCCGTGTTCGACGCCTTCGCGTCCTCGCTGCAGTTGGGACTGGCCGGCGCGGCCGTGACTCTGGTGCTCGCCCTGCCGCTCGGCATGCTGGCGGCGCGCTACGATGGCTGGGCGATCGGCTTGCTGGAGCGGGCCGCCTGGCTCGCACAGGGGGTGCCGGGGATCGTCGTCGCCCTGGCCCTCGTCACCCTGACCCTCGACTTCGCCCAGCCACTCTACCAAACGGGCCTGCTGCTCGTGATCGCCTACGCCATCTTGTTTTTGCCGCTGGCGCTGGTCAGTATTCGGGCGGCGCTGCTGCAGGTCCAGGCGGGGCTCGAGGACTCGAGCCGCGTGTTGGGCTGTGGCTGGGTCGCCACTGTCTGGCGGGTCACGCTCCCGCTCGTCGGACCAGGGCTGGGCGCCGCGGCGGCGCTGGTGTTCGTGTCCGTGCTGACGGAACTGACGGCCACCTTGCTGCTCGCTCCGATCGGCACGGACACTCTGGCGACACAGGTCTGGGCCGACACCTCGACCCTGGCCTTCGCCTCCGCCGCGCCCTATGCGGCGCTGATGGTTGCCAGTTCCCTCGGTTCGACCTGGATCCTGGCGCACCGGTTCGGAGCGGCGGCGCTCGCGCGCTGATGACTGATGCCGCCGACCTGCAGCTCGAGCGGATCGGCAAGGCGTTTGGGGCGCATCCCGTGCTACGCGACGTTAGCCTTCACGTGCCGGCGGGGGAACTCATCGCCATCCTTGGCGCGTCTGGCAGCGGCAAGACAACGCTGCTGCGGCTGATCTGCGGGTTCGAGCAGGCAGACACGGGCCGGATCATCTTGGCTGGCCAGATGGCCAGCGGCCCGTCTGTGCATGTGCCGCCGGAGCGCCGCCGGCTCGGCTACGTTGCCCAGGAAGGCGCGCTGTTCCCCCATCTCACCGTGGCGGAGAACATCCTGTTCGGCCTGCCTCGGCGGGAGCGGCGGGATCTGCAGCGCGCCGCCGCCCTGCTGGAGCGGGTCGGCCTGCCGATCGCCTACGCGGCGCGGGCGCCGCACCAGCTTTCGGGGGGCGAGCAGCAAAGGGTCGCGTTGGCACGCGCGCTAGCGCCGTCGCCGCGGCTGGTCCTGCTTGACGAGCCGTTCTCCGCGCTGGATGCCGCGCTGCGGGTAGAGACTCGGCTGGCGATCGCTGCCTCGCTGGCCAACACGGGTGCCACCGCCCTGCTAGTGACACACGATCAGGCCGAAGCGCTCTCGCTCGGCCACCGGGTCGGCGTGTTGCGGCGCGGGGAACTGGTGCAGGTCGATACCCCGCAGAATCTATACCGCCGCCCGGTCGACTTGGAGCTCGCCCGTTTCGTCGGCGAGGCAGTCGTGCTGCCGGCAGAGGCGAGGGGAGCCGAGGCGGAGTGCTGCCTCGGCCGGCTGCCCCTGGCGGAGCCGATGTACGGGAAGGTGGATCTGCTAATACGTCCGGAACAGCTCAAACTCGGAGAGCAAGGCGTGGCTGCCGCCATACAAGGCCTGCGTTTTCACGGGCCGGATGCGACGGTGGACCTGCGCCTTGCGGACGGCACACCGTTGCTTGTGAGTGTACCGGGGTACGCTGCCCCGATGCTCGGCGAGCAGGTGCGCGTCTATCTTGAGGGAATCGTGGTCGGATACAACCGGGCTGATCTCCCATCCGCCGTCATCATCCGCGCAGGCGGGCCATCCACGCCTTCGGCCGGCTCCTAGGAGCAAAGTCGTAGATCATCCGCATGCGTGGATGATAACCTGCCGACCAACAGACCTCTTGAGTGCCAGAAGTGTCTTCGAGGGGCTGGCGCGCCCTGAGGGATTCGAACCCCCGACATGCAGATTAGAAGTCTGCCGCTCTATCCAACTGAGCTAAGGGCGCCGCGGACCGGCTTATACCGTCCCACAACTCGCCGCGATACGTCAGACAGCGACACGACTTGGGTCCAGTTACGCGGCGGCGCGCACCGGCGCACGCAGCACCACCTCGACCCGGCGCATGCCAACGATCTGGCGCAAATTGCCCTCGACCAAATGCACCGTCTCCGCCGGCATCGCCTCGAGCCCCAGCGTCGCTTCGATTCGGTCGCCGATTCGGCGCGCCTTGACCTGGTCCGGCATCAGATCGCGCCGGGCAAACGGGACGAGCATACGCGGCAACAGCCCAGAATCGGCGTCAGCAACGATGTCGAATAGCACGGATCGATAGGCGGCAGAGTTCGGGGATAGCATGCAGCACCTCAAAAATCGGAAGAACAGCGAAACGCGGACCGGCAACCGGGCCGCGCTCATCACGCGGCGCTCTAGGCGGCCGGGGTGCTAATTCGCGATTTCATCCAATGAGGCATGCAGGACACTAAGCTTACAAACCGCCCCGATGCAACCTCGTTCTGCGCCGCTGCTACGGCCGCCGCACGGCGTCACAGACAATGCAGATCAGCCCGCCTTCCCGCGCCTGGTCTTCGGTCCAGGCATGCCCGATCGAGAGACATTCTGGCTTGCTCGTCTTCCGGCCCGGCCGGCGGCGGAGCACATCTGCCCGCTCGCAGCCCAAAGCGTGGTGGGTCACGCTGATCGACGCATAGCCGGTCAAGGCAGGTGCAGGCTTGCGCGCCATGCGCCGCCTTAGCGGCCCACGGCCGAGTCGGGCAACACCGGCACGCACGATCCGCGGATGGCGAACGGGCCGTCCTTGTAATTGTACTCGCCGCTGCGCCACTTGATCACGCTCTCGCCGAGCGAGACGGCATCCACATAGTCGAACACGACCTCCGACCGGTCCATCCGCACCAGCATTCCCTGTTGCGGCAGCGTCTGGAACCCGTTCCCGACATCATCGGCGATCACCACCGTCTTGGCCTTGCCGTCGATCTGCAGCCGGCGCACGAAATCCATGGCTGAACCATCCCCCATCTGCCGCAGCCGGCAGATCAACAAGACGTCGGCCGCCCTGGCCGGGTTCACTGCCAGCGAGGCCGCCAAAACACCCAACCAGAGCCGGGAATGCGACAAGATTAGTGCCGCCGCAAGTCAAGCGCCTGCTCCAGCTCTGCTGTGCTCATCTTCGACCGGCCCGGCACGCCTTGACGCTTGGCACGCTCATACAGCTCCGCGCGCGAGACACCGCCTGTCGCCCGCGCCCTCCCCGCCTCGGCCTGCCGCTCCCGCGTGTGCTTCAGCGCCTGCTTGTTTTGCTCCGGCGATTTCTCATTCGATACGCCAGCCTCGCTGAGCGCGATGGCGATCGCCTGCCGCGGATTGCGGACCTTGCCAGCCTTCCCGCGGCGCAACTCGCCACGTTTGAACTCATGCATGACCCGGCCGACGATTCCCTGCTGCTCCGGCGACTCTTTTCTTGCCATGGATCCCTCCCCTACGCGCGGAAAACGCCCAGCCGGACTGCGAGATGCCAAGAAAAAGGGCCGGTCCGCCGGACCAGCCCCGAAAATCCGCGCGGCAACCTCCGAAGCTGCCGATCCGGTCAGCTCCTCAAGCGACGAACGTTTTTGAAGGTCAGAGCAGCTTCAGGTTGGCGGCCGCTGCCTTGCCGCGCTCCATGACCACCTCGTAGCTGACGTTCTGGCCATCGTTCAGCCCCTTCAGACCGGCAGCCTGGACCGCCGTGATATGAACGAAAACGTCCTTGCCGCCATCCTTGGGCATGATGAAGCCGTAACCTTTTGTGGCATTGAACCACTTGACCGAACCTGTAGACATCACTGCGTCCATCTCCGTCAATGCTCCCGGCACAGCGCCGGAAGTATGACAACCGGGTTCCGGCAGCTTGTCGGGCACTCGGTAGGAGGCGCAGCAAGGCGGGTCGAAAACACGATTGCGTTTACAGTGGACGCAGAAAGCCAGGGCTTAGTCAACACGATCCCGTCACCAACGGGCCGGGTAACGAAATCGGGGCAGACCACGTGGCCTGCCCCGACTCGATCTTACAAAACGACCAGGACTTTAAGGGTTTAGAAGTCCATGTCGCCCATGCCGCCCATGCCGCCGCCGGGGCCGCCGCCGCCCATCGGCGCCTTCTTCTCAGGGCGGTCGGCGATCATCGCCTCGGTCGTGATCAGCAGGCTCGCGACAGACGCCGCATCCTGCAACGCGGTGCGGACCACCTTGGTCGGGTCGATGATGCCGGCCGACACCATGTCCTTAAATTCGGCGGTCTGCGCGTCGAACCCAAAGTTGTAGTCCTGGCTCTCCAGCACCTTGCCGGCGATGACGGCGCCGTCCTCGCCCGCATTCTCGGCGATCTGCCGCAGCGGGGTCTGCACCGCCTTGCGCACGATCTCGATGCCGAATTTCTGGTCCTCGTTCTCATGCTTGAGATGCGCGAGGATCAGGCTGGCACGCGCGAGCGCCACGCCGCCGCCGGGCACAATGCCCTCTTCGACGGCCGCACGGGTCGCATGCAGCGCGTCCTCGACGCGGTCCTTGCGCTCCTTGACTTCGACCTCGGTCGAGCCGCCCACGCGGATGACGGCGACGCCGCCCGCGAGCTTGGCCAGACGCTCCTGCAGCTTCTCGCGGTCGTAGTCCGAGGTCGTCTCCTCGACCTGGGCCCGGATCTGGTTGCAGCGCCCCTTGATGTCGTCGGCCGACCCGGCGCCCTCGACCAGCGTCGTGTTCTCCTTCTCGATCAGCACGCGCTTGGCGCGGCCGAGCATCTGGAGCGTGACGTTCTCGAGCTTGATGCCGAGATCCTCGGAGATCACCTGGCCACCGGTCAGGATCGCGATGTCCTCGAGCATCGCCTTACGGCGGTCACCGAAGCCCGGCGCCTTCACGGCCGCGACCTTCAGGCCGCCGCGCAGCTTGTTGACGACCAGGGTGGCCAGCGCCTCGCCCTCGATGTCCTCGGCGATGATCAGCAGCGGACGGCCGCTCTGCACCACGGTCTCCAGCAGCGGTAGCATCGCCTGCAGGCCGGACAGCTTCTTCTCGTGGATCAGGATGTACGGCTGGTCCAGCTCGGCGACCATCTTCTCCGCATTCGTGATGAAATAGGGCGAGATGTAGCCGCGGTCGAACTGCATGCCCTCGACCACGTCGAGCTCGGTCTGGATGCCCTTGGCCTCCTCGACCGTGATGACGCCCTCGTTGCCGACCTTCTGCATCGCCTCGGAGATCATATGGCCGATCTCGATCTCGCCGTTCGACGAGATGGTGCCGACTTGGGCCGTCTCTTCCTCGGTCGTGATCTTCTTGGTGCGATTCTTCAGCTCGTCCACGATGGCCTTCACCGCGGCATCGACGCCGCGCTTGAGGTCCATCGGGTTCAGCCCGGCGGCCACACCCTTGGCGCCCTCGCGCACGATCGCCTGCGCCAGCACGGTTGCCGTGGTGGTGCCGTCACCGGCGATGTCGTTGGTCTTGGTCGCCACCTCGCGCAGCATCTGCGCGCCCATGTTTTCGAACTTGTCGAACAGCTCGATTTCCTTGGCGACGGTGACGCCATCCTTGGTGATGCGTGGCGCGCCGAAGCTTTTGTCGATCACCACGTTGCGGCCCTTGGGGCCCAGCGTGACCTTGACGGCATCGGCCAGCGTGTCAACGCCACGGAGCATGCGGCTCCGCGCGTCGCCGCTGAAGCGTACGTCCTTAGCAGCCATGTGTCTGTCTTCCTATTCTATTGGTCTTGGTCGGTTGGGTCGTTCAGGCGGCCTTCTTGGCCGGCGTCGGCTGACCCTCGATGATGCCCATGATGTCGCTCTCCTTCATGATCAGGAGCTCTTCACCATCCAGCTTCACCTCGGTGCCGGACCACTTGCCGAACAGCACCCGATCGCCCGCCTTGACGTCCAGCGCGACGATGGCGCCTTGCTCGTTGCGGGCACCAGGGCCGACGGCGACGACCTCGCCCTCCATGGGCTTCTCCTTGGCGGTATCGGGAATGATGATGCCACCCGCGGTCTTCTCTTCAGCGGTGATCCGCTTGACCACAATGCGGTCATGCAGAGGACGGAACTTCATTCGGAACGCTCCAGATGTTTGGGGCCCCTAGCGGGGCGTTAGCACTCTCAAAGCGAGAGTGCCAGGCGATCTAGTCCGCCGTGCCAGCCGATGTCAACTCAAAAGCAGCACTCTCCGCCCTAGAGTGCCAATCGCCTCTTTTTGCATGATTTTTCGTGACAAAGCCCAGAACTAAATTCCAGGATTGCTCCTGAACAACGTTGCCGGGAGCTTGAACGGGTGGTGCTGCTGCAAACGCGAGAGTACCGGCTCACGACGGCGGAGATCCTTTATCATCTCCCCGACCACCCCGATCTATTGCAGACTTATATTTGGCAAGGCCTCGATCTGGCCCCCCGCTTCCCGACACTGCGAAAATTCCTCGATTTCTGGAGCAGCAATCTCGACGGCAAGCTGCATTCCATCCGCGTCGCCAGCGCCACGCCGGCCCGGCCGGGCCGGCTGCGCCACACCATCCATCTGCGATATCTGAACTAACCCCTCATCATCGCCGGACTTGAATCTCTGGATCAAATCCAGGGGTCCCGAGCCGACTAGCGGCCGGGCGCTGGCGAAGCAGCAGCACGCCCAGCGCCGCCGAGGCGGCAAACAGAGCGATCGCCAGCGCCAACTGCCCGCCACTCGACACGCTCGCGCCCGCCCCCGCCAGCGCGAATACCACAGTTTGCGGCGTATAGCCGATCAGCGACGCCGCCATGAACGGCAAGACCGCCACCCCGGAGACGCCCGCCAACAGATTGGTCACCAAATTGTTGCCCACCGGCAACAAGCGGAGGGTCAGCGTCGCGGTGAACGCCCGCGTCGACAGGAACCGGTCGAACCGGTCCAGCCTGCCCCCCTCCCGCCGCCGCAGATACCGGATCGCAAATTGGCGCCCCAGCAGCCGCGCCCAGCCAAACTGGACCGCGCATGCCGTAATCTCCGCCACGAGCGCCAGCAGCGTCCCCGCCCAAAACCCGAACGCGTAGCCGCCCGCCAGCGAAATCACCTGCCGCGGCACCCCGGCCACGCCTGCCAGCGTCGCAATCAGCAGAAAGCCGGGCGGCCCTTGACGCCCCGCCGCATCCATCGCCCCGCGCAAATCGAAGCCGAACCCGCGCAGCACCAGCGCCACCGCCAGCAGCCCGGCCAGCATCAGCGCCGGCTTGGCCGCGATGCGCACCCACCGGGTCACGGCAATTCCCTTGCGGTCGCATCCACCGAAAGCAACGCCGCGGGCGGGGCCTCTTGCATGCGGACGCGCGGTAGCACTGTGCACCGCGGCCTCGCAAGTCGGCGTGGATCGAGTATGTATCCGCCATGTCGTTTGTCCTCTCGACCGCAAGCCGCCCCTCGCACGTCCGCGCGGCCGCTTCGACCAACCGTGCCGTCGCCACCTGGCTCTTCTGCATCTGCGGTATGCTGCTGGTGATGATCTCGCTCGGCGGCGCGACAAGGCTGACCGGGTCGGGGCTCTCCATTATGGAATGGGCGCCGCTGATGGGCGCCCTGCCCCCGCTCTCCGACGCCGAATGGCACCGGCTCTACGCGCTTTATCAGCAGACCCCGCAATACGAGCTGGTCAACCAGGGTTTCGGGCTCGCCGGGTTCAAGTCGATTTTCTGGCTGGAATGGGTGCACCGGCTGTGGGGCCGGCTGATGGGGGTCGTGTTCCTGCTGCCGCTGATCTGGTTCGCGGTAAAGCGCATGATCTCGTCCCGCCTGGCCATCCG
Source organism: Acetobacteraceae bacterium (assembly GCA_965276815.1). Classification (GTDB taxonomy): domain Bacteria; phylum Pseudomonadota; class Alphaproteobacteria; order Acetobacterales; family Acetobacteraceae; genus JAVVHH01. The sequence continues at coordinate 1,184,013 of CBDIBE010000011.1, forward strand.
CCTCGTCCTGCTCTTCGTACTGGGCGGGCTGCAGGGCGCGGTCGGCTGGTTCATGGTGGCCAGCGGCTTTGCCGAGGGCAGCACCGCCGTCTCCGCCTACCGGCTGGTCATGCATCTCGCGCTCGCGCTCGCGCTGTACGCGGCAATCCTTTGGACGGCCCTCGAATTATGGCGGCCGGACCCGGTCATCGCCGTCCGCGGCCTTCGCCGTTTTCTGGCCTGGGTCTGCGGCCTGGTCACCCTGACGATCCTCGCCGGCGGCTTCGTCGCCGGGCTGAAGGCGGGGCTGATCTACAACACCTTCCCGTTAATGGACGGCCATCTCGTGCCGCAGAGCTACGCGACTCTGCACCCATTCTTGCGCAACCTCACCGAAAATCTCGCCGCCGTGCAGTTTGACCACCGGCTCGTGGCAACTGTGACCGCGATCCTGACCCTGACCGCCGTCATCTACGGCCTGCGCCGCTCCCGTGACCCGGCGCTGCTTGCCCTGGGCGGCGTCGTCGCCCTCCAATATGCCCTGGGCGTCGCCACGCTGCTGCTCGTCGTCCCGGTCCCGCTCGCGACGCTGCACCAAGCAGCCGCCTTCTTGCTGCTGACCGCCGCGCTGGTGAATCTCTACCGCCAAAGGACCGCGCGGCCGGCATGAGGTGCTGCAACTAGGCACGCACGCCCCTATGTTGCCTGCATGACCCAGCAATCGCAGCCCTCGCCTCTCGCCACCACCGACTCTCTCTTCTTTGGCCGACCCGGCGCCACCCTGGAGCAAGACGCGGCGGAGCGGATCGTCGCCGAAGCTCTGTCCGGCATGGATGACGGCGAGTTGTTCCTCGAATACCGCGAAAGCGAGCACCTGAGCCTCGATGATGGCCGGATCCGCAGCGCCGGCTTCGACACCCAACTCGGCTTTGGCCTGCGCGCGGTGCTCGGCGAGGAGACCGGCTACGCCCATGCCGGCGAGATCTCCGAAGCGGCGTTGCGCCGCGCCGCCGCGAGCGTCTCCGCGGTCCGGATGGGCCGCACCGGCGAAGCCTCTGCCGCCCCGCGCGCCACCAACGCCCGTCTCTACTCCGAGGCGAGCCCGTTCGCCGCCTCGGACTTCCCCGCGCGCACGGCGGCGCTGGCGCACATCGATGAATACGCCCGCGGCCGCGATCCCCGGGTCAAGCAGGTCATGGCCGGCCTAGGCGCCGAGTGGCAGGCCGTGCAGGTGCTCCGCGCCGACGGCACCAGGGTCGCCGACCTGCGCCCGCTGGTCCGCTTCAGCGTCTCCGTCGTGGTCGAGCAGGACGGCCGCCGCGAGAGCGGCAGTTATGGCGGCGGCGGCCGCTTCGGCTACGCCACCATCCTCGATGAGACCTATCTGCGCGCCGCGGTCGACGAGGCCTTGCGCCAGGCGCTGCTTCATCTCGAGAGCCGCCCCGCGCCCGCCGGCGACATGCCCGTCGTGCTCGGCCCCGGCTGGCCCGGCATCCTGCTGCACGAGGCGATCGGCCACGGGTTGGAGGGCGACTTCAATCGCAAGAAAACCTCCGCCTTCGCCGGACTCATGGGCCAGCGTATCGCCACCGAGGGCGTCACCGTCGTCGATGACGGCACGATCCCGGACCGCCGTGGCAGCATCACCGTGGATGACGAGGGCACCCCGAGCGGACGCACCGTCATGATCGAGGACGGCATCCTGACCGCCTACATCCAGGATCGCCTGAACGCCCGGCTCATGGGTGTCACGCCCACCGGGAACGGCCGCCGGCAAAGCTATGCCCATGCACCGATGCCCCGGATGACCAACACCATCATGCTGGGCGGCAGCGCCGAGCGCGCTGATATGATCCGCTCGGTCAAGCGCGGACTCTACGCGGTCAATTTCGGCGGCGGCTCCGTCGACATCACGTCCGGAAAGTTCGTTTTTGCCGCCTCTGAGGCTTATTTGATTGAAAATGGCGCCGTGACAGCCCCGGTAAAGGGTGCAACATTAATTGGTAATGGTCCTGATGCACTCTTGAAGGTGGAGATGGTGGGCAACGACCCGGGGCTCGATCCGGGCGTTGGCACCTGTGGCAAGAATGGCCAGGGCGTGCCGGTCGGCGTTGGACAGCCAACGCTGAAACTGTCGAGCCTGACGGTGGGTGGGACGGCGACCTAGCTGATTTGAGGGACGATGCGGGCATTCAATTGGGTTCTGGCGCTTGTCGTGGGGTTGGGCTGTGGCGCGCCGCTCCTCGCGCACGCCGAACAGGACACGGAGTGCCCCGCCGAGCGGATTGCGCCCATAGCCTTGCCACATCTCAAGCAGGCGCTCGCGCATAACCAGGACGTCACGATCATCGCCCTCGGCAGTTCGTCGACCGCCGGCTATCATTCGTCCAACGTCGCTCACACTTACCCGGCCATCTTGCAAGAGGAGCTGGAAAAGGCGCTCCCCTCCGCGCACATCGCGGTGCTGAACCGCGGCATCGGCGGCCAGGATGCGGTCGAGGAGCTGGCCCGCATCGACAAGGATGTGCTGGCCACGGGGCCGACCGTAGTGATCTGGCAGCTTGGCGCGAACGGCGCGATGCGAAATTCCGACCCACAAGTGTTCAAGCGCCTCGTAGCGGAGGGTGTGCGTCGCATGCTGGGGGCAGGCCTCGATGTCGTGCTGATGGACAATCAGCGGGCGCCGGCCATCCTGGCGTCCCCGGAACACGTGCAGATCGAGCAAGCCTTAGCCGATGTCGCCACCGCGACCGGCGCCGGCCTCTTCAGCCGCGGCTTGCTGATGGATGAGTGGCAGCACGACGGTTTCCCCTATCGCCGCTTCGTCTCCGATGACGGCCTGCACCACAATGATCTCGGCTACGATTGCATCGCAAAGGCGCTCGCTGCAGCCATCACGACCGGGATCGGGCCAGACAGCAAGGTGGCGTCGGCCCACTCCACCTCTTCCCAGCGCTGACAGAACCCCGGCGGGACCGGACCGCTAAGCGCCCCGCTCGGCCATCTCCTCATCACCCTCAGGGACGCCACCCAGGCGCAGACCTTCGGCGATGTGCTGCGTATCCGCCTCACGCACATATGGGCTGTTCTCAATGAACCGCCGCACCGTGAACCCAGGCTCCAGCGAGAGCAGCCGATGGCGAACCAAACTCGCCTCCCGCTCCTGGCCGAGATGACCGAGCGCCGCGAGTAGAGGCTTGCACGCTGCACAGAAGCTCGGGTTCAGCTCGCCGACCGCCCGGCTTAGCACGACCGCCTGCTCGTGGTCGCGCTGCAGCAACGCCACCATGCTGAAACCGACATCGTAGATGAACGCAAACGGATCCGCCGGCGAAAGCTGCTTGTAGCGGTCCAGCCGCCGCTTCGCCTGATCGAGGTCGCCGGCATACAGGAAGGCGAAGCCCGAGAGCGCCCAAGCCATCGCCAGATTCGGATTGAGCATGAGCGCCCGCTCATGCAGCGACATGGCTTCTGGAATCCGATGCTGCTGCATGGTCCGCAAATTGCCGGCGATGGTGAACCCGCGCCCATCCTGCGGGTCTAGCGTGATCGCGCGCTCGGCGTGCCGCGCCGCCTGCTCCTTGGCCGCCGCCGGGTCATCGGCCCAGCCATGCTCAACGAGGAAGCTCAGCCAATATGCGTACCAAGCATGCGCCGGAGCGTATTCGGGCTCCAGCTCGACGGCGTGGCGCAGCATGCCGCCCACCTCGATGAAGCGGGCCTTGTCGAACCGCGTCATGCTCGGCAGCGCCCGCACCATCAAGCCATAGGCGGTCGCGTCCTGCATCGGGCCTTGGTTGGCCCGGCGACTCTCCAGCGTCAGGATCTCGGAGTCGAGCTGCGCGGCCACCTCGCCAGCGATCTCGTCCTGCAGATTCAGCAGATCATCGACCTGGCGATCGAAGCGGCGGGTCCAGATGACCTTGTTGCCGTCCTCCAGATCGACGGCGCGCAGGGTGATACGCAGACGCGCACCAACGCGTTGCACCGAGCCATCCAGCAAATAGCCGAGGCCCAGCGTCTGCCGCAGCCCCGCATCATCGCGCCCATCTTGCACGAACTGGGCAATGGACGAGCTCGACACGAGCGACATCCACCGGAACCGAGCCAGCGCGGAGGTGATCTCTTCCGTCAGCCCAATCGCCAGATGGCTCTCGCCCTCCTCCGTCCCGACCAGCGTGAGTGGAATCACGCCGACCCGCGGCCCCCCGCTGCGGCTGCCGGTCCGCGCCTCGGCCCTTGGCTCCGCCGCAATTGGCGGCGGCGGGCTCGGAGCGCGCACCGCCTTGCCGCTGCGGATCTCCGCCAGCAAGGCCTGCGTCTCAGGCGACGGCACGGCATCCAGCAAATCGGCCAGCACCGCGCGGCAGCGATCGTAGGATTGGATCGCCATCCCCCGCTCGCCGCGCTCCGCATGCGCCCGCATCAGGGCGCGCCAGGCGCCCTCATGCGCGCGGTCGATCGCCAACACCTGCTGCGCCACCGGGATCAGCGTCTCCGGCGCCGCCTGCTCGTTGAGCAAGGCCTCCGCGACACTGCGCGCACGGTCGCGCAAACGCTCCCGTTCCCCGTGCAGCCAAACGTCGAACGCCGGGTCAACGCCGTCGAGCTCCTCGAGCAGCTCGCTATCCAGCAGCGCCAGCGAACCCGGGTGGCTCGTCGTCGCCCGCAGCACCTCTTCCACGTCCACCCAAACCACTCCGGGACGCAGCGACAGGCTGTCCCGGTTGATCATCAGCACTTCCTGGCCCGCCGGCGCCAACACCTCCAGCAGCCGATGGATCTCCTGGCGCAGCGAGGCGCGCGCCTGCTCCTCCGGGCGGCGGCTCCACAGCAGCTCGGCCAGCCGGGCGCGCAGGACGGGTCGCGGCGAGGAGAGGACGACGATCGCCAAGAGAGCCCGCGTCTTGCGGCCTGGCGGCAGGACACTCTCACCGCTGACTGTCCAGGCCTCCATCTGACCAATCAGCCGAAGCCGAACAGCTACGGTCTCCGTTGAGGCTCCGGACATCCGATTGTCGATCACATCTGGTGTTCGCATCATCACGCGCGACAATACCCCGAAAACGACTGTTTCACGCAAGCCGTTTGTTACCAAAAACCGAAATCAATCCCGCTAGCCACCCGAACGAAGCGAAATAGCGAAAGATTTCACGACAAGGGTGTTAAATCGCACTTTCCTTAAATAGCTTGGTAACATCTTGGTGCCAGGGACCCTCGTAACGACGCAGCCACTGCTCGGCCTGTGTGATACCTGAGTCAAGGATTGCCTCAAGCGGCGCCAAGTAGCCGGTCTCGTCTCGCCCGTCATTGTCCTGTTCGCCTCGCGCCCGCAACCCATCACGCGCGATGGCGACAACGTCACGCGCCAGATCACGCACCGTGCCGCCCTGCCATGGTGCGGCCAAAGCCAGCCGGGGCACCTGGGCACGCAATTCCACGTAATCCTCCCATTTATAGCGCCGCACCAACGCATCGGCCGCCGCCAGCGCCGGCTCGTCATACAGCAGCCCAGTCCATAGCGCGCTCTGCGCGATCATCATCTCCCCACTGCCGGCATCCGAGCCGCGCATCTCCAGAAACCGCTTCAGCCGCACATCGGTGAACGCCGTCGTCATGTGGTCGGCAAAGTCGCCAAGCGTCGCCGGCGCCGAGTCGCGCCCCTTGCGCATGAACTCACGAAACGACTCGCCCGCCACGTCGACATACTCGCCATCGCGCAGCAGGAAATACATCGGCACGTCCAGCAGCCACTCGACATAGCGCTCGAACCCGAAACCCGGCTCGAACATGACAGCCGGCATGCCGGTCCGGTCCGGATCGGTGTCGGTCCACACCCGGGCGCGGCTGGACAGGTAGCCGCTCGGCTTGCCTTCGATGAACGGCGAGTTGGCGAACAGCGCGGTGGCCACTGGCTGCAGCGCCAGCGAGACCCGCAGCTTGCGCGCCATATCCGCCTCGGACGAGTAGTCGAGGTTGACCTGCACCGTGCAGGTGCGCTGCATCATGTCGAGCCCGAGCTGCCCCTTGAGCGGCATGTAGCGCCGCATGATGGCATACCGCCCCTTTGGCATCCACGGCATCTCCGCCCGCGTCATCGTCGGGTGGAAGCCCAGCGGCGCGAACCCCAGCCCGAGCGGCCCCGCCGTCTCGCGCACCGCGGCAAAATGCCCGGCCAATTCCGCCGCCGTTTCGTGCAGCGTCCGCGCCAGCCCTCCGGACAGCTCGAGCTGCCCCGCCGGCTCGAGCGAGATCGAGGCGGAACGGTGTGGCCCCAGCCCTTTCAGCCCGATCGGCGAGCCCTTTTCGACGATCGGCTCCCATTCGCCCGGCTTGGCCAGGCCTTCCAGCAGAGTGCGGATGCCGCTGGGTTCATAGGGCGGCGGCTGCAATGTACGTACGTCGAAACCGAACTTCTCGTGTTCGGTGCCAATGCGGTATTCGGACCGTGGCTTACAGCCTTCGGCCATGTAATCGGCCAGCTGCTGCACCGACGCGATCGGCGTGTCGTCGGTGTCTCCGGGGTTGGACATCGTGGATCGGTCCCTCGTGCGGCGCACAACAAAGGGCTGCCGGGGTGGCGCGTCAAGGCGGGGGTACGGCAAGGCGGGGGTACAGCAAGGCGGGGGCTGGCGGGGCCCGGCAGCGCAGCTTATAGACGACGGCGTGGCAGGCTGGACCGATATTGCGGCAGAAGGGTGGATCACGCGGCTGCCGCTGGCCGCCCGCCCCTATGCGGTGCTCGCCCGGCTCGACCGCCCGATCGGCGCGTGGCTCCTCTTTCTGCCGGGACTGTGGAGCATTCTGCTCGCGCGGGCGCCCGGCGACGAGACGGTCCGCCTGATCCTGCTGTTCGCGGTCGGCGCCGTGGTGATGCGCGCGGCTGGCTGCGTGGTCAACGACATGTGGGACCGCGACATGGACCGCCGCGTGACCCGCACCGCCGCCCGCCCGCTCGCCAGCGGCGCGCTGCGCATGCGTCAAGCCGCCTGGTTCCTGCTCGCCCTGCTGTTGATCGGGCTCCTGATCCTGCTGCAGTTGAACCCGCTCGCCGAGCTGCTCGGCGTCCTGTCGCTGGCCTTGGTGGCCCTGTATCCACTGGCCAAGCGCGTGACCTGGTGGCCGCAAGCCGTGCTGGGCCTCACCTTCAGCTGGGGTGCGCCAATGGGCTTGGCTGCCGCCTCAGGCCGGCTGGATGCGGCGGCGCTCGCGCTCTACGCGGCGGCCTTCATGTGGATTCTCGGCTACGACACGATCTACGCCCACCAGGACCGCGAGGACGACGCGTTGATCGGCGTACGCAGCACGGCCCGGCTGTTGCAGCGCAACACCAAGCCGTTCCTCGCCGCGTGCTACGTCGCCATGCTGGCGTTATTGGCGCTCGCTTGCTGGCTCGCCGGGCTGTCGGCGCCATGCTTGGCCGGGCTGCTGCTGCCGGCCGGGCTGTTGGCCTGGCAGGTTGCGACCCTCGACATCGACGACCCGGCCGGCTGCCTCCTGCGCTTCAAGCTGAACCGCGAAGCCGGCCTGCTCGTGGCGCTGGCCATCCTGCTCGGACGGTTGTGACGCCGGAAGCCTTCATCGAGGCCCAGACCATTATAGGCCGCACCCAGCTGGTGCCGGAAATCGCGCTCCACCTCGCCACCGAGATTACCCCGATCTGGCAGGCCACCGAGGCCTGGCTCGAGCAATCCGGGATCGAGCCGCCCTTTTGGGCCTTCGCCTGGCCCGGCGCCCAAGCCCTCGCGCGGCGCGTCCTGGACGAGCCCGCCCTGGTCTTCGGCCGGACCGTGCTGGACTTCGCCGCCGGCGGCGGTCTGGCCGCCATCGCCTGTGCGATCGCCGGCGCCGACGCCGAGGCCGCCGAGATCAACCCCCTCGCCACCGCGTCCATCCGCGCCAACGCCGCGCTGAACGGCGTTCAGGTGCGGACGATGACCGGCGACGTGGTCGGCCAGCCCTGCCGCTGGGACCTCATCCTGTGCGGGGACGTATGCTACGAAGCCCCGATGACCAGCCACATCTTACCCTGGCTTCGATCCATGGCCGCCTCGGCCGAGGTTTGGGTCGCCGACCCCGGCCGCGCCTACTTGCCGCAGCTCGGCGTGGAATTGCTGGGCGAATACGACGTGCCCACTTCGATCGAGCTGGAGGACCGACCGATGCGGCGGACGCGCATCTACCGGCTGCTGCCGGGTTAGGCGATGCGCCTGTTCCAGCCCTTGCGGACCCGCGCGATTCTGCTGCTCTGGGGGGGCCAGTCGCTCTCGGCCATCGGCGACCAGCTCTACATCGTTGCCCTCAGCTGGATCGCGGTCGGCGTGTTCGGCTCGCGTGCCGGCTACCTGACCGCGCTGCAAGCCTTAGTATTGCTGGTCGCCGCCCTCGGCGTGGGCCGCTGGGCGGACCGATGGAGCGCCTTGCGCAGCCTGATCGGCGCGGATCTCGTGCGCGCCTCGATCCTGCTCGCCGTCGTCGCGGTCTGGGCCGCCAGCGGCGGACCCGGCGCCGTCCCGCTGATCATAGCCGTAATCGTGCTCGCCGCCGGCCAAGCCGTGTTCCAGCCGGCGGTGCAGACCGCCCTCCCCGCCCTGATCGAACCCCGCCTGCTGCCGGCCACGAACGGGCTGATGGATACCACGGACCGCAGCGCCCGCCTGCTCGGCCCCGGCCTGATCGCCCTGCTCGCGGGCATCGTCCCGGTCATGCATTTCCTGACCATCGACGCGCTCAGCTTCCTGATCTCGGCCACCGCCGTCATGCTCATCCACCGCGGCCGGCGCAAAGTCGCGCGCCCCCAGCGGATCCAGGAAAGTGCCTGGCGTAGCATCCAGCGCGGCGCGCGGGCCATGGCGTCGCACCCGCTGCTCGGCTTCGTGCTGCGCTCCACCGCCTTGGTCAACGGCACGTTCTACGCCGCCTTTTACCTCTCGCTTCCGCTCACGATCGAGCGTCTCGGCATCCAGGGACCCGGCGGGTCCGGCCTCGGCGCCTATGGCCTGGTCATCGCTTCCTATGGCTGCACCAACCTGGCCTCCACCCTGGTCCTGGGCGGCCGCGCGATGCCGGCCCGGCCGCAATTCCAGATGTTCTCCGGCAGCGTCCTCGTCGGGCTCGGGACGATCGGGCTGGGGCTGGCGGCCTTGCTGCCGCCTGCGTGGCGGCTGCCGGGAATGGCGGCGATGGCCGCCTTCGGCGCCATCGGCGGCCCAATGAAAGACATCCCGGTCGCGGTCCTGCGCCAGACGCGGCTGCCGGCCAGCGACATGGCCGCCGGAATGCGGGTTTACATCGCCGCCAACAGCGCCGGTGCGCTGACCGCCATGCTGCTGACCCCGAGCCTGCTCGGAGCGTTCGGCACGGTCCCGGTCATCATCGCTTCCGGCGCGCTCATGGCCGGGACCGCCGCGATCGGCCTCATCCGCCACGCTGGCTGGGCCGAGACCGCCCCCGCTTAAACCGAGGACAGCACCGCCGGGGCCAAGCCCGGCGCCTTTGCCGCGGGATGGGCCGGGTTGCGGAACCGCAGCTCGCCATCCGGCGCCGCATCCGGCTCAGACAAGCCGAACAACTCCAGCCGCGAGGAAACCGTCACCGCCACGACCCGGCGGGCATCGGGATTAGTCAGGAACTGCCGCGCCTCGCCCTCCAGTTCGAGCCGCTCACGCAGCAGCCGCCATTCCGTGCGGTCCGTGTCCTCCACGAACATCGACAGTATCCCCGGCCGCGTCCCGGTCAGTCGCGCCGCCACGATCGCCGCCATCCGCCGCCGCACCGCCACCGCCACCTCGTTCTGCTGGCCGGCGCGGGCCGCCATCACGAAGATCCCGCCCCCCGCGGTCGTCACCGCCAGATGCGCCTCCGGACCGAACTCGCGCCGCAGCCGCGGCATCAGGCCCAGCTCATCGGCCTGCGCCGCCGCCAGCATGAGCGGATCGAGCCGCAGCATCGCCGCCGCGTCGCCATCCGTCCGGCGATGCTCCGCCAGCATTTGGCTGATCCGCGCATGGAGCGCCGGCAGGATCTCATCCTGCGCCTCCGGGCGTTTCAACCCCAGCGGGAACGTCAGCTTCAGGATGTAGCGCCCTGGATGCGACCGCAGCCAAGTCTGCAGCTCCGGGTCGATCCGGTCCACCAGCCGGAACCAGGCACCGCGATGCACGCCCCGCCCCTCCTCGGCCGAGACCACGTCGCAGGCTACTTCCGCCTCAGTGCCGGCGCGCGCAATCAGCAGGTCGAACGGCGCCCCATCCTCCAGCCCGGCGAAACCGACATCGAAGCCGCGTGAACGCTGCAGCGCGGCCGTCCGCAGCAGATGGAACAGCGGGATCAGGCACTCCTCGCCCGCCAAGCACCGCCCGAAGACGGCATGCAATCGCCTCCTGCCGGCCTCCGCAAGCCGGTCATGCAGCACGGCCGCGTCGGCCGCGAGCGCCGCCATCCGCCGCTCCGCTTCCATTAACGTCCGCGCACCATCACTATTCCGCATTCGCTCGAGCACCAGCTCGATCGAGTACCGCTGCAGCGCCTGCTTGCCCCCGCGCGTTTGCGCGGCCACCGCCGCGCGCAAAGCCTCCAGCCGCTCCTGCCACTCCGCCGCGCCGAAAATGCCGACGAACTGCTCGAGGGCGCCCTTGTCGATGTCGGAGGCGGGTTCCACGGCAGCCCTAGTTGCGCGGCAGCCGCGGCTCGCCCGGCGCGTCCGGATTCTGCGCGCGATGGCGCAGCAGATGGTCCGCCAACACGCAGGCTAGCATGGCTTCACCGACCGGGACTGCGCGGATACCCACGCACGGATCATGACGGCCCCTCGTCATGATGTCCACCTCGGCCCCCGCACGATCCACCGACTGCCGTGGTATCAGGATCGAGCTCGTCGGTTTGACCGCGAAACGCGCGACCACCGGCTGCCCGGTGCTGATGCCCCCGAGCACGCCGCCCGCGTGGTTGGAGAGGAAGCGCACCTTCCCATCCTCCATCCGCATCTCATCCGCATTCTGTTCGCCGTGCAACGCCGCCGCAGCAAACCCGGCGCCGATCTCGACGCCCTTCACTGCATTGATTCCCATCAACGCCGACGCGATGTCCGCGTCCAGCTTGCCGTATATGGGGGCCCCGAGACCCGGCGGCACGCCGTCGGCGACAATCTCGATCACCGCGCCGACGCTCGATCCGGCCTTGCGGACCTCCATCAGGTCCCCCTCCCACAAGGCGACCGTCTCCAGATCAGGGCAGAACAGTGGATTACGGTCGACCTCATCCCAGTCCCAACGGTCGCGGTCGACTGCCCGCGCCCCGATCTGCACCAGCGCCCCGCGAATCCGCACCGGCCCCAGCACCTTGCGGGCAATGGCCCCGGCGGCCACCCGCATCGCCGTCTCCCGCGCCGAGCTACGCCCACCGCCCCGGTAATCCCGGATGCCGTATTTCAGCTCATAGGTCAGGTCGGCATGGCCGGGCCGGAATTGCTGGGCGATCGCCCCGTAATCGCGGCTGCGCTGGTCGGTGTTCTGGATCTCGAGCGCGATCGGCGTGCCGGTCGTCAGGCCGGCCATCACGCCAGACAGGATGCGAACCTCGTCCGCCTCCTGTCGTTGCGTCGTGTAGCGGGACTGGCCGGGCCGCCGCCGGTCCAAGAACGGCTGGATATCGGCCTCGCTCAGCCGCAGAAGCGGCGGGCAGCCATCGACCACGCAACCGATCGCCGGCCCGTGGCTCTCGCCCCAGGTGGTGACGCGGAATAAATGGCCGAAGCTGTTGTGGCTCACGTCTCGCCGGCGACCGCGATGTCGGGGGCGGCCGGGTTCTTCATGCCGACGATGTGATAGCCGCAATCGACATGATGCACCTCGCCCGTGACCCCGGCCGAGAGCGGGCTGAGCAAATACAGCCCGGCCCCGCCGACTTCCTCCAATGACACGTTCCGCTCCAGCGGCGAGTTGTACTGGTTCCAGCGCAGGATATAGCGGAAATCGCCGATCCCGCTGGCGGCGAGCGTCTTCATCGGCCCAGCCGACAGCGCGTTCACCCGAATGCCCTGCCCGCCGAGATCCGCGGCCAAATAGCGCACCGAACTCTCCAGCGCCGCCTTGGCCACGCCCATGACGTTGTAATGCGGCATCACCCGCTCCGCGCCGAGATAGGTGAGCGTCAGCAGCGAACCGCCGGCGCGCATCATCGGCACCGCCCGCTGCGCCACGGCGGTGAATGAGAAGCACGAAATGTCCATGGCGGTGAGGAAAGCCTGGCGCGGCGTATCCAGGTACTTGCCCCGCAAATAGGTCTTGTCCGCCCATCCAATGGCGTGCAGCACGAAATCGAGCCCATCCCAGGACTTCCCAAGTGCCCCGAAAGCCGCGTCGATGCTGTCATCCTCGGCAACATCGCACGGAAACACCTTCTCGCTGCCGACGCTCTCCGCCAAGGGCCGCACGCGCTTCTCCAGCGCCTCGCCCTGAAAGGTGAAGGCGAGCTCGGCGCCTTGCGCCGCGCAGGCGGCGGCGATCCCCCAGGCGATCGATCGTTCATTGGCCACGCCCATCACCAGGCCGCGCTTGCCCTGCATCAGCTTGGCGCTGGCGGGCGGGTTGGCTTGCGCCATTTCATTCACCTTTTCTGGCACCTTGTCTGGACGTGTCTGCTCATGCGGTTGCGCGTGTTGACACAGCCGGGCCGCTTGGGGAAGTTAACTCAGGGGATGTGTCCGTGCTCCCGCGCCCAGGACACGATCGGTTCTCGCAGGCTCGCCTCCCCCGACGCGGCGCGGCGTAGCGTCGTCAGCACCGCGCGCAACGCTCCCAGATCGACCCCGCGCAGCACCGACTTGACCCGCAGCAAGCTCGCCGCCGGCATCGACAGCACCGTGATGCCCAGCGCCGCCATCACCATCGCCTCGAGCGGCCGCGATGCGTGCTCGCCGCAGACCGAAAGCTCTACCCCCGCTGGCTTGGCCGCCAACGCAATCGACTCGAGCGCGTCCAGCGCCGGCGGCGACAGCAAGTCGTAGCGATTGGCCAATGCCGGCGTGCTGCGATCCGCGGCGAACAGGAATTGCATCAGATCGTTGGTCCCGATCGAGATGAAGTCCGCCTCCTTCATCAGCGCCGGCAACTGCCACAGCAGCGCCGGCACCTCGACCATGCTGCCAACGTCGATGCACCGCGGCGCCGGGCGCACGCGGGCGGCCTCCGCGAACAGCAGCCCCTTGGCCGCGCGCAACTCGGCGACCGTGGACACCATCGGGAACATCACCGACAGCCGCCGCCCGCCCGCCGCCAGCAGCAACGCCCGCAACTGCCGCCGCATCATGGCCGGCCGGTCCAGCCCGATCCGCAGGCTGCGCCAGCCCATCGCCGGGTTCTCCTCCGCCTGCGGCGGCGCGTCCGGCAGCAATTTGTCGCCGCCGAGGTCGAGCGTACGAAACCGTACAGGCCGGGCGCCCGCGACGTCCAGCACCCGCGCATAGATCGAAGCCTGCTCCGCCACATCGGCCACCGCGCCCCGCGCCAGCATTGCGATCTCGGTCCGGAACAGCCCGATACCCCCGGCGCCGGTGCTGTCCAGGTACTCCACCTCGCGCGCCAGCCCGACATTCAGCAATAGGCCGAGGTCCACCCCGTCGCGCGTCCGCGCCGGCAGATGGCGCTGGGCGGCGAAGCCGCGCTCGACCTCGCGCCTGAGCTCCAAGGCGCGCTCATACGCCGTGCGGACCTCGCCGGAAGGCCGCAGGATGATCTGCCCCTCATCGGCGTCCAAAATGGCCTCGTCGCCATCTTCCACCGCCTCCAGCATGCCGCGCGCGCCGCCGACCGCCGGCAAGCCCAGCGCGCGCGCCAGGATCGCCGCGTGTCCGCCCGTGCTGCCCTCTTCGATCGCCGCGCCGCCGATCCCCCTTGCGTGCCATTCGAGGAGCTGCGCCGGGCCAAGCCGGCGCGCCACCAGGATCGCGCCCCGCGGGATGGCGACGTTCTCGCCGCCGTCGAGCGCCGCCAGCATCCGCTCGGCGACATCCTCCAGATCGGCCAGCCGCTCGCGCAAATAGGGGTCATTGACCCGGCGCATGCGCTCGCGCACCTCGTTGGAGACCCGGTGGATCGCCGCTTCCGCCGAGAACCCGTCCTGCACCGCCGTCCGCACCCGCCGCATCCAGCCGCGGTCCGCGGAGACGAGCCGCGTCGCCTCGAGCACTTCGCGCGCATCGCTGTCAGGCGAGCTGGTCTCGATCAGATCCTCCAGCGACTGGCGCATCGAGGCGGCGGCCTCTTGCAGCCGGGCCAGCTCGGCCTCCGGATCATCGGCCAGCAGCCGCCGCACCGGCGCGCCGATGCCGTGCAGCACCACCGCACCGATCGCGAGCCCAGGCGCCATCGGCGTCGCCTCGAAGCGCCGCGGCAGCGTGGCGGTGATCCCCTCCTCCGGATCGGTCGACCCCGACGCGGTGAGGACTTCGGCGAGCAGCATCGCCACCGTCTCGAGCACCTCGATCTCGTCGTCGCTGTAGCGCCGCGGCGCCCGGTTCTGCACCGCGAGCACGCCAACCGTTCGTCCCGCCCGGCGCACCGGCACGGCCAGCAGGGAGGCAAACTTGTCTTCCCCGGTCTCCGGACGATACGCGAAGGCCGGATGGTTCTGCGCGTCCGGCAGGTTCTGGACGTTGCCGGTGGCAGCCGCTATGCCGACGATGCCCTCGCCCACCCGCAGCCGGGTCCGGCCGACCGCTTCGGGGTTCAACCCGACCGTCGCGCGCAGCTCCAGCATATCGCCCGGCCGCATCGCGTAGATGGTGCACACCTCGGCCACCATCTCGCTCGCGATCAGCCGGGTCAGCTCGTCGAGCGGGGCCGCTCCGCCCCCGTCGCCGCCCACCGCCATGAGCACGCGCAGCCGGGACAGCAAGCGGCGCGCGCCCGCCATTATGAGATACGGGCCGAAAGCCCGGCGTGCCGGGCCCGGTGCTGCAGCGCCGCGCACGCCTGCCCGATCAGCTCGGCGATGATCTCCGCGATCGGCTGCTCGGCCGTGACCATGCCGACGGATTGCCCGGCCATCACCGACCCATGCTCCACATCGCCCTCGATCACCGCGCGCCGCAGCGCGCCGGCCCAGAAATGCTCGATCGAAAGCTGCGCCGCCTCCCGCGACAGCTCGCCGCCCTGCACCCGCGCCATCATCGCCGCCTGGTGCTGCAGGAACTGCGCCGTCCCCTCGTTGACCAGGCCACGGACCGGGATGACCGGAAAGCGCGGGTCGAGCTGCACGCTTGGCATCGCGTCGCGCGCGCGGGCGGCGATGAAGGCCCGCTTGAACCGGGGATGGGCGATGCTCTCCGTCGCCGCCGCGAACCTTGTGCCGAGCTGCGCCCCTGCGGCGCCCATCTCAAGGAACGCCAGCAGCGCCTCGCCGCGGCCGATCCCGCCCGCCACGAACACCGGCACTTCCTGGATATACGGCAGGATTTCCTGCGCCAGCACCGCGAGCGAGACCGGGCCGATATGCCCGCCGGCCTCCGAGCCCTCGATCACCAGCGCGTCGGCGCCCGCCCGCACCAGCCGCTTGGCCAGCACCAGCGCCGGCGCAAAACAGACGAGCCGCGCGCCCCCATCCTTCACCGCCCGCACCGCATGACCCGGCGGTACGCCCCCCGCCAGCACGATATGCCCGACCCCGGCCTCGAGACAGATCCCGATCAGGTCATCGAGCTGCGGATGCATCGTGATCAGGTTGACCCCGAACGGATACCGCGTCAGGGCCTGGGTCCCCGCGATCTCCGCCGCTAGCGCCTCCGGCCCCATCGAGCCGCACGCAATCACCCCGAACCCGCCCGCATTCGAGATCGCCGACACCAGCCGCCGCTCGCTCACCCAGCTCATCGCACCGCCCATGATGGCGTGCCGCGCCCCCAGGAAATCGGCCCCGCGGGCAGAGAGCCGGTCCAGCTCGGCCATCGCGGCCGCGCTCGGCGAGGTCAGGTCAGGGAGTGGCGTATCAGGCATCGAGCCCGTAGGCCGTATGCAGCGCACGCACGGCCAGTTCGGTGTATTCGGTCGAGATCAGCACGCTGATCTTGATCTCGCTGGTCGAGATCACCTGGATGTTGATCCCCTTGGCGGCGAGCGTGCTGAACATCGTGCTGGCCACGCCCGCATGGCTGCGCATGCCCACGCCGACGACGCTGATCTTGGCCACATCCGGATCGGTCAGCACCGTGCTGGCGCCGATCTCCGCCTGGTTGCCGCCCAGGATCGCCTGCGTGCGCGCCAGGTCTGCCCGGCCGACGGTGAACGTCAGGTCGGTGCTGCCCTCCGCCGAGACGCTTTGCACGATCATGTCCACGTTTACGCTCGCCTGCGACAGCGGCCCGAAGATCGCCGCCGCGATGCCCGGCCGGTCCGGCACGTCGCGCAGCGTGATCCGCGCCTCGTCGCGCGAATAGGCGATACCCGACACGATAGCCTGTTCCACGATCTCGTCCTCGTCTACCACCAAGGTTCCCGGCCGGTCCTCGAAGCTGCTGAGCACCTGGACCCGAACCCGCTCCTTCATCGCCAACTCGACGCTGCGGGTCTGCAGGACCTTCGCGCCCACCGACGCCAGTTCCAGCATCTCCTCATACGCGATCTTGTCCAGCTTGCGGGCCCGCGGCACGATCCGGGGATCCGTCGTATAAACCCCGTCCACATCCGTGTAGATGTCGCACCGGTCGGCCTTCAGCGCCGCCGCCAGCGCGACCGCCGATGTGTCCGAGCCGCCGCGCCCGAGCGTGGTGATGCGCTCCGCCGGGCCAAGTCCTTGGAATCCTGCTACAACCGGCACCTGTCCTGCCTGCATGGACGCGATCAAGCTCGTCCCCTCTACGGCGAGGATGCGGGCGCGCCCATGCGCATCATCGGTGCGGATCGGGATTTGCCACCCAGCCCAGCCCCGCGCCTCGATCCCCAGCGTATGCAGCGCGATCGACAGCAGGCCGGCCGTCACCTGCTCGCCGGTCGCGACCACCGCGTCATATTCGCGCGCGTCATGCAGCGGCGACAGGCCCTGGCACCAGGCGACGAGCTGGTTGGTCACCCCGGCCATGGCCGAGACCACGACCGCGACCTCGTTTCCCGCTTCGACCTCGCGCTGCACCCGGTTGGCGACGTTGCGGATGCGATCGAGATCGGCCACGGACGTGCCCCCGAACTTCATCACGATCCGCGCCATACTGGCCTTGTCCCCCGTTTAAGCCCGATCACATACGCCCAACCACATACCCAGCGTGTAAGGGACCGGCAACATGGCGCGAATGCAACCCGGCTCCGTCATTCCCGACGAAGTATCCCGATTCAATAGGTTAGCGGCACGCTGGTGGGACCCTTCCGGACCGATGCGCCCGCTGCATGCGATGAATCCGCTGCGAATCGGCTGGATCGACCAGCGGATAGAAGCCCATTTTGGCGCCCCGCAGCGCGTGCTCGACGTCGGTTGTGGCGCCGGGCTGGCCGCCGAGGCGTTGGCCCGGCGCGGCCACACGGTGCTCGGCCTCGACGCCGCCGCAGACGCGATCGAGGCCGCCCGCGCCCATGCCGACGGCCAGGATCTGCCGCTCGCCTACCGCGCGGGCGCCGTCGAGGACCTCGCCGCCGATTGCGCCCGCTTTCCGGTGCTGACCGCGCTGGAGGTGATCGAGCACGTGCCTGACCCGGCCGCCTTCCTCCGCCTGCTCGCCGGTCTGCTCGAGCCCGGCGGCCTGCTCTTTGTCTCGACCTTGAACCGGACCCTGCGCTCCTTGGCCGTTGCAAAGCTGGGCGCCGAATATTTGTTGCGCCTGTTGGAGGCCGGTACACACGATTGGCGCCGCTTCGTCACCCCCGCCGAGCTCTCCCGCGCCGGCGCGGCCGCCGGCCTGCGCCTGACTGCCACCAGCGGCATGCAGTTCGACTTGCCGACCCGAGCCTGGCGCCTCTCGCCCGACCTATCGATCAACTATATCGCCATGCTGCACTCATAGCCCTCTCCCTCCGGGAGGTTGGGTGAGGGTATTCCTCTCAGCAAAACCCGGCTTACACACCCAAACGTCGAAATACCGCCCGCGTCCCTGCAAAGCGTAACTCGCCAGAAACGCCCCTCTGATCTCGTCATTGAACAGCGGAGCATCATGATAGTAGCTCCGATCGGTGAACGGCGCCTGCCCCGCGGCAAACAACATTGTCCGAAACTGGCACGACCGGATCGCGGCCACCGTCGCTGCAGGGATCGCCAGCCCGGCTTGGTTCATATCCATCAGCGCGCCCTCGTCGAGCAGGAAACCCTCGCCCAGGAAAGCCGGCTGCACCTTGCCGGAGAGCCCCACGCCGCTGCGCACGATCACCTGGACGGGCCGCATCGCCGGGTCGCTCGCGACCGATCGCACCTCCGCCGCCGCGGCCGCCGCACCGCCCCATTGCTGGATGGCGTCGGCCAGAATCTGGCCCTGCCCGGCAATCGCGATCCAAAGGAGCATCAATGTCGCGGCTGACGCGACCCAAAACCTGTCCCGAGCCGGCTTTGCGGCCGCCCCGGGCGCGCGGGCCCGCAACAGGATCAGCCAAAGCCCAATCGGCACGAGCGGCAGCAAATGATGCGGCCCGGCCCCGATCTTGCTCGCCGGCACGACAATGGTGGCGGCAACCAGCAAAAACACGCCGATCGCCCATAGGTAAGGCCGCGCAACGCTCCGCGCGCGGTCCAGCCAAACGAACAAAATCAACGGCAAGCAGCACACGAGCGCCATGCCGATGACGCCGACGAACTCCCCGGGGTTGAGTCCCTGCTCCGATGCCGATCGCAGCAGCGTCAAGTAGTTGGCCAGATCGACGTTCGCCAAGCCGAACGGCGCCGCACAGGCGATCGCGCCAGCCAGCACGGCCACGGCAACGAAACTCACCTGCCGCGACGACCCAAACAACGCAAAGATAAACGGCGGGCCCGCAAACAGTGCGGCATAGGCCTTCAAATTGACCATCACCCCGGCCAGCAAGCCGAACAGCACCGCCGTGACCGGGCTTGCCGTGAAGCTCGCCAGAAGCACCGCAGCCGAGCTGGCGGCAAGCAGGAAAGAGTCCGGCCGATTCCAATAGGCCAAGTTGCCAAACATGCCGCACAGGCCACAAAATCCAGCAATCACGGCCGCCAGCCCGGTGCCGCGGAATCCAAGCCGCAGCGCCGTCGCCACCACACAGGCGCCGGAGACGATGGCGGCGCAGAATCCCGTAAGTTTGGACGCGAAAATATTGGCCCCAACGAGCTTCATCATGGCCGCATTGAAGATGAACGTCAGAGGACCGTACAGATACGAATACCGCGCGGCCGCATCTGGCGCGTGATACACGGGAGCGCCGCCGGTCGCGAGCCACGAGATTATCGCAATACTTGATTCGACGTGATCTTCATAAAACGGGCTGCAGAGATAAACTGCTGCGGTACCGAAAAACAGCAGCGCCAGCCCCGCGGCAACCAGGCGCAATCCCGGCACCACCGGTCTGCCCGCGGCAACGCTCGCCCAAACCAACCCGCAAAGCGCGGCAGCCGCCACATACAAACTGAGCTTCGGATGGGCGTTCGGCAGGAAAACGAGACCGTCAATGCCCATCCCGGCCACTCATCCTCAAAGCGCGGGGCGAACAACCACGAATCGCCGGCGCGCGCTACTTGGCGTAGTCCAGCGGCAGCGCCGTCGTGGATTTGATCGTCTCGATCGCGAAACTGGCGCTGACGTCGTAGAGCTCGATCCGCTCGATCAGCCGCTTATAGACGCTGTCATAGGCCGCAATGCCCGGCACGACGACGTGCAGCAGGTAATCGATGTCGCCCGCCATCCGGTAGAATCCCACCACCTCCGGCAGCGCCATCACGCAAGCATAAAAGGCGTCCGCCCAGGCCTTGTTGTGCTGGTTCGTCTTGACGCTGACGAAGACGTTGACGCCGACATTGATCCGCTCGGCGTCAAGCAGCGCCACCCGGGCGCGGATCACGCCCTCCGAGGTCAGCCGCTGCACCCGCCGCCAGCACGGTGACGGCGACAAAGCCACACGCTCCGCCAGCTCGGCAATCGGCATCCCCGTATCGCGCTGCAGCCAGTACAGGATCCGCCGATCTGCCTCGTCCATGGAATCTAATTCCCCATTTTAGCGAAATCAGCGAATACCATAGCTGAGAACCGGATTCCCACCGCGAAGAAAGACATCCTTTTGCAACGTGAACCTGGGAAGCTCTCGTCATTAGAGCGGAGCAGCGGCATGGACGTGTCTTTCACCAAACACCCAAGCGATGTCGGCGAGACCTATGGCGAGCACTTCGTCGTGGCGACCGGGTTCGGCACGGCGATGATCGCCGGCGGCCTCGCCTGCCTGGTGCACGCCGTGTTGCCGTTCTGCTTCACAACCACCGGCTCCCAAACCATCCGCCGCCTGCACGACCGCATGGTCATTGCCCGCCGCCGCACCCAGCCCGCCGCGGACATCGCCATGACCTAGTGGTAGAAATCTGACGGAAGAACCGTCAGCTTCCCACCACTAGGCTTTGTTTGGTGGACCGATTCACCTGACGCTTGGGATCAACGCGTCAGAATCGCACCACTAGAGACCCCGTCGAAGGCCGAGTTCCGCGTCGCATTCTGCATCTTTGTAGCAAGACCAAATCGGTGGGGATTTCGCGCGCCGCCGCGTCCGGTTCGAGCGCTGGGCGCGTCGGGGGTTGAAGGGTGATTGAACACCAGGTCCGCTTTGGAGGGTCGCGACGGGTCTACCCGTCCGCGCGCGGCACCCAGGGGACGCGAGCAACCTCGATCCCCTCGTCGGCCAAGGCTTCCGCCTGCTCGGGGCTCGATTCCCCATAAATGCTGCGCCGCTCGCTCTCGCCCCGATGGATCCGCCGCGCTTCGTCGGCGAATTCCGGGCCGACATAGTCGCTCGTCCGCTCGATCTCGGCGCGGATCCGCTGCAGTGCGGCCCGCATCTGGTCCGGCATTGCCGTCGCCGTCTTCTCTTCGACTTTCGCCGGCGGCGCCTCCGGCTGCCCCTGCTGGTCCACCGTCACCCGCGCCCGCCCGACATGCGGCGCCATCAGCGCCCGATGCACCTTGCTGTCGCCGCACTCCGGACACGCAATCAACCCCCGCTCGGCCTGCTGCTCGAACGCGGCGCTATCCTTGAACCAACCGTCGAACCCGTGCTCTGCGCCGCAGCGCAATCGGTAATGGATCATGACCTAAATAGATGACTTCCTCGCGACGAAATGCAAGGAATCACGCTGGCGTGAGCAACGGATCCAGCTTCCCCGCCCGCTCGAGCGCCATCAGATCGTCCGATCCGCCGATATGCCGCCCATCGATGAAAATCTGCGGCACGGTCGTCTGGCCACCCGAGCGCCGCTCCGCCGCTTGCCGCTCCGGCGTGCCATGCGGGGCGTTGATCTCCTTGAACGCAGCCCCCTTCCGCTCCAGCAGGCCGATCGCCCGCGCGCAATAGCCGCACCAGGGTTGAGTGTAGATTTCGATTGTGGCCATTATGTCTCCTCGAGAGATAATGTCGGAAAGCCGCGTGGCCGGTGCAATCCCTACCGGTCGTAATGCTGATCCCGCACCCGCGCCGCCGCCAGCACGTCCACCCGCGCCGCGCCCGCGCCCAGCAGCGCCCGCACGCAGCTCCGCGCCGTCGCGCCCGAAGTCAGCACATCGTCGATCAACAGCACCCGCGCGTCCTGCAGCGCGACGAGGCGGGACGGACGCGCCCGGATCGCCCCATCCAGCTCCGCGGCGCGCTGCGCCGGCGACATCACCGCCAGCGGCCGGGTCGACCGGAGCCGCTGCAGCGCATCGAGCAGCGCCGGCCGCCCGCTCAGCCGCGCCAGCGCCCGCGCCAGCAATGCCGCCTGGTTATACCGGCGCGAGATCAGCCGCCTGCGGTGCAGTGGCACCGGCACCAGCCAATCCGCCTCCCGCAGCAGCGCCGTCCCCGCCCGCGCCATCAGCGGCGCCAGCGCTCGCGCCGTCTCGACCCGGTCGCCATACTTGAATGGCAGCAAGATCCGCCTGGCCTGGTCGTCATACCGCAGCGCCGCCCGCGCCGTCCCCCAAGGCGGCGGATCGTCGCGGCACCGCGCGCAACAGCCGGACACGCCCCCCTCGTCCGGCGCCTCGAACGGCACGCCGCATTTCGCGCAGCAGGGCGGCGTGATGAAGTGCGCCTGCCCAAAACACGAGGAACATAGCCGCCCCGGCGCATCCACCGGCTGATCGCAGGTCAGGCACTGCGGTGGCAGCAGCAGGTCGAGCGCCGCACGCCCGGCGCGCTCAAACGCCGAAGCGAACAGTGCCGTCGCGCTCGATCTCGCGCACCAGATCGATCTCCCAGGTCAGATAAGCCTGCATCGCCGCCTCGACGCCCGAATTCCGGTCGTACGGCTTCAGGTAGTAATCGACGCAAGCCTCGTCCGGCGGGTCGGTCTTGTCGGCAACCAGCCCGCCGCCCCGTTCGGCCCAGCCGATCGTGCCACCTCGCAGCACCTGCACCTTCGCCTCGGTCAGCCCCTTCGCCTCGGCGACGGCAAGCCCTGCGACCACCGCCTGCGGCGAGGTCAGCACCACATGCGACGCCGCCGCCAGCCGCTCCCGCAGCGTGTTCAGCCTCGTCCGCACCGCCCACACCGCGCCCGGAACATGCCCGGCGCGGAACTCGACGCTGCGCGCCAGGTCGATGACCAGCGCCCCCTCGGGCACGATCTCCGTCTCGTCCGCCTCAGGTGCCAGCGGTGCGGCCGGGCCGGGCTCGGCCAAATCGTCCAGCCCGCCTTCGACCACGAACACGTCGCGCTGCCCCATCTGCCGCAGCCAGGCGCCCGCCATCCGCGCGCGCACCCCGTCATCGTCGATCAGCGCGATGCGCGCCCCGCGCACTCCGATCCAGGAATCCGTCGCCTGGATGAGCTGCCCGCCCGGCGCGTTGCGGCTGCCGGGCCGGCTGCGCGCAGCGAACTCCGCCGGATCGCGCACGTCGAGCATATAGACGGTCCTCGCCGGGTCCTGCTCGTAGCGCGCCAGGTCGAGCGGCCCGATAACCCCCACACCCGACGCCTCGGCAAACGCCGCCGCCCGCGCGAGCGCCAGCGCCGCTGTGTCCGGCCTGCCCTCCTTGTAGCGTTCGCTCCGCCCGCGCTCGACCTGCAGCCCGGCCAGCTCCCAGCCCATCGTGCCATTGCGCAGCGCCACCACCCGGTTGGGCACCCCCGCGCGCCGCAAGCTCTCCGCGCCAAGAATGCTGCGCGTGCGCCCCGCGCAGTTCACCACCACCAGCGTGTTAGGGTCCGGCGCCAGATCGCCGATCCGATAGGCCAGCTCGCCCCCGGGCACATTGACCCCGGTCGGGATCGACATCCGCCGGAATTCGTCGATCGGCCGGCTGTCCAGCACGACCATGTCCCGCCCCTCGTCAAGCCACGCCTTCAGCTCCGGCGCATCGACGCTCTCCGTCCCGTAATGGTGCTCGACCCACTCGCCGAACGCCTTGCTCGGCACGTTGACCCCGGTGAACAGCACGTAGCCCGCTGCCTCCCAGGCCTTGGTGCCGCCATCCAGCACATACACATCCGCAGCGCCCTGGCTGACCAGGTATTCCGCCAGCCGCTCGGCGAGCCCGCGCCCGTCATCGACACAGACCGTGCGCACCGAGATAAGCGGCAGCAGCAGCTTGACCCGCAGCTCCGCGCGCGACAGCGGGCACGGGATCGCCCAGAACAGGTGGCCGGAGCCGAACTCGCCCTCCTCCCGCGCGTCCAGCAGCGCGAGCTCGCGCCCGTCGAGGATCCAATCCCGCACCGTCGCCGGTGACAGGCGGCCGATGCTGCTCTCCATCAGCGGTTGGCGGTCGGCTTCATGTACGCCTTGTTGTACGGCTGCACCGTACCGGCCTCCAAATCGAACCCCATCCGGTCATCGAGCTTCTCCAGCGCCAGCCCATAGACATGCAGGTGCCGCGTCGGCTTGCCGTCCCCGGTGTGGATCGAGTGGATGTCCTCCGGCATCAGCGCGATCCCCGTCCCCGGCTCGACCATGACCTCGCGCGCCAGCTCCAGCTTTGCCTTGCCCTCCTGGCTGCCGTCGTCGACCCGGCGGTACACGCGGTTCAGCTCCTGCCCCTCCACCGCGACCACGACAGCCCAAGTGGTATGATCGTGCGGCTTGGTGGAATTGCCCGGGTTGAGCGCCAGCATGTAGATCGCGAAGCGGCCGTCCGGCTCTTCCTGCAACAAATAGCGCTTCGACCCCTTCTCACCCTCCGGCAGCGGCGGGAACTCGGAGGCTGGGAACAGCGCCTCGTGCTCGGCGAGCTTCAGCATCTCCGCCTTGACGCCGTCGAGCGACTCGCGGGTCACTCCTTGGCTGCGCTCGATGCCCTTGATGCGATCCATCGTCGCGGCAACGGCGGCGGCGCGAGGGGCCGCCTGGGCGGATGCGTTCATGGCCTGTCCTCCTAAATTTGGCCTAAGCTATCGCCGCTTGCGCACCCTGGTCAAAGCCGGCGCGCGAGGGCACATGCGGGCGATGTCCGACCCGCACGTTTTCGACCGGAGAGCGGTCCGTCTGCACCGCGACCGGGCGGCGCGGACGGTTGGCGCCGTGGCCCCGGTGCTGCTCGACTGCGCCGAGCGCCTGCTCGACCGCCTCGACGACACCACACGAAGCTTCACCCAAGCGCTCGACCTCGGCGGCCGCGGCGTCGTCGCCCCGCTGCTGCGCCAAAGAGGGATCGCGGTGGTGAGCGCCGACCTCTCCCCCGCCATGGCCACGCTGAATGGCGGCCTGTGCGTCGCCGCCGACGACGAATGGCTGCCATTCGGCCCCAACAGCTTCGATCTCGTGGTCGCGAGCCTCTCCCTGCACTGGGTCAACGACCTGCCGGGCGCGCTGATCCAGATCCGCCGGGCGCTGCGGCCGCAAGGCTTGCTGCTGGCCAGCCTGCCGGCCTTGGGAACACTGGCGGCACTCCGCACGGCGCTGACCACGGCCGAGCTCGAGCTGCGCGGCGGCGCCTCGCCGCGCGTCTCGCCGTTCCCCGACTTGCCGGACCTCGCCGGGCTGCTGCAACGCGCCGGATTCAGCCTGCCCGTCGCCGACGTGGAGGACATCGCATTGTCCTACGCCGACCCGCTCGCGCTGCTGCGCGACCTTCGCGATGCGGGGGAGACCAACGCCGTGTCGCTGCGGTCGCGCGCGCCGCCCGATCCACGCTTGTTCGCCGCCGCACTGGACGGGCTCCCGGTCCGCGATGGCCGGGTCACCGCCACGCTGCGGCTGGCGACGGTGACCGGTTGGGCGGGATAGCTCAGGCCCCAACCAGGTTCGGCAGGATCGCCTGTGCGTTGAGCCACTCGATCCGCGACAGCTTATCCGCCGACATCCCAGAGGCCTTCAGCCCGGTGACCGTGTCGAGCGGCGAGGCCGCGGGAAAATCCGAGCCGAACATGATGTGATCGATCGGCATGAGCGCGGTCAGCGACGGCAGCGTGTATTGGTTCCAGGCCTGCGCGGTGTCGAAATATAGCTTCTGGATCAGCGGCACCGCGCCGCCGGGCTCGGCCTTCATCAGCTCCGGGTCGCCGCCCACCATGCGGTTGAAGCGGAAGGTCAGGAACGGCACGTCGCCGCCGCCATGCGAGAAGATGAACTTGATGTCCGGAAACCGCACGGTCACGTGGTTCATCAGCAGGCTGGCGATCGTGCGCGAGGTCTCGGTCCCGTATTCCACCACCACGTCCGGCACGCCGGGGACCACATTGGTGCAGCAGGCCGGCTGCAGCGGGTGCACGAACACCACAGCCGTTCGCCGGTTGAGCTCTTGCATCACCGGGGTGAAGGCCGGATCGCCCAGATACTTCGTGCCGTAGCTCGTCATCATGCCGACGCCCTGCGCCTTCAGGGTGTCCATGCCGTAGGCGATCTCGGCCAGCGTGTTGTCGACATCGGGCATCGGCAGCGTGGTGAACATGCCGAACCGGCCCTTGTGGTCGGCCACCATGCGCGCCTGATACTCGTTGCAATCCCGCGCCAGCGCCTTCGCCGCGTCGTAATCACCGAAGAACACGCCGGGATCGCTCGTCGAAACCACCGCGGTCGCAACGCCGGCAGCGTCCATGGCGTCGAGCGACTTCTGCAGCGTCCAGGCCATGTTGAAGCCCTGGTTCGTCCGCCGCCCCTTCATCATCGCCAGCAGTCCGGGGGACGTATAATGATGGTGCACGTCGATGCGCGTCGGCGCGTTCGTGGTCTGTGCGCGCGCCCCGCCAGCGGCGGCGGCAAACCCGGCGGCAACGGCGCCGCGCAGCAAGCCGCGCCGGCTCAAACCAAACCCACAGCCGCAGGGCGGCGCGGCGCTCCCGGCATCCCAATGGTCGCACTTGATAAGCATGGAACACTCCCCCCGGTGGCCGCCAGTTCTCGGCGGTCCGTCCGGCTTCTCATCGTGAATCAAAAGGTATGTCAAGCGAGCTTCGTGCTATGGTTTGGCCCCGTGAGCAGGGGCGCAGACTGCATGCAGAATCAGGATACCAAGCCACGCACCATCATCCAGACCGAGCGGCCGCGGCTGCACAAGGTGATCCTGGTCAATGACGACTACACGCCGCGCGAATTCGTCGTCCGCGTGCTCAAGTCTGAGTTCCGGATGTCCGAAAGCCAGGCCCACAAGGTCATGATCACCGCGCATCAGCGCGGGGTCTGTGTCGTCGCCGTCTACACGAAGGATGTCGCCGAGGCGAAAGCCACCAACGCCACCGACGCCGGCCGCGCCAAAGGTTATCCCCTGCTATTCACGACCGAGCCGGAAGAGTAGCTCAACCTCCGGTCAGGCTCATGTGCCGCGCCACCGACGGCGACGGCGCCCGGCGGTCGATCACGAAGTCATGCCCCTTCGGCTTGCGGCTGATCGCTTCCATGATCGCGAGATCGACCTGCGTGTCCGACGCGCCGGACCGCAGCACGCTGCGCAGATCGGCCGCGTCATCCTGGCCGAGGCACATGAACAGCGTGCCAGTGCAGGTCAGCCGCACCCGGTTGCAGCTCTCGCAGAAATTATGGGTCATTGGCGTGATGAAGCCAACCCGCGTCCCGGTCTCCTCCACGTCGAAGTAGCGCGCCGGGCCGCCGGTGCGATATCCGGTCTCCGTCAAGGTGAACCGGCGCCGCAACCCGGCCCGCACCACCGACAACGGCAGATACTGGTCCGTCCGGTCCCCGCCGATATCGCCCATCGGCATGGTCTCGATCAGGCAGAAATCGTGGCCGCGCTCGCCGCACCAGGCGAGCATGTCGGGAATCTCGTCCTCGTTCATCCCCCGCAGCGCCACCGCGTTGATCTTGACGTGCAGCCCGGCCGCCTTCGCCGCCTCGATCCCCTCCAGCACGCGCTCGATTCGCCCCCAACGGGTGATTGCGGTGAACCGCGCCGGGTCGAGCGTGTCGAGGCTCACATTGACCCGGCGAACCCCTGCATCGGCCAGGTCCTGCGCGTATTTCGCGAGCTGCGTGCCGTTCGTCGTCAGCGTCAGTTCCTCGAGCCCATTGCCAAGCCGGCTGCCTAGATTGCGGAACAGCGTCATCACCCCGCGCCGGACCAGCGGCTCGCCGCCGGTCAGCCGCAGCTTGACAACCCCGTTGCGGATGAACGCGGCGCAGAGCCGCTCCAGCTCCTCCAGCGACAGCACTTCCGCCTTGGGCAGGAAGGTCATCTGCTCCGCCATGCAATACACGCAGCGGAGGTCACAGCGGTCGGTCACGGAAACGCGCAAATAGGTGATGCGGCGGCCAAACGGGTCGATCATGCCTATCAAAATCGGCGTCCCCGGCCGATTATTCAACACGCATCGTCGTCGATCACCTCGAGTGTGGCGAAGCCCGTGTTGATCAGCACTTTGCCGGCGTTTTCGAAATTGACCGTGACCCGGTCGCCCACCACCGACTGTACCTGACCAATCCCCCATTCGGGCTGCCCGGGATGCCGGACGCGCTGGCCGGGCTCGAATTCCGACCGCGGCCACAAATCAGTTGAACGCGCCTCGCGCCGCAACGGGCCACAGGCATTCCACGCGCCCGCCCCGGACGCCAACATACCAGTCGAACCGGTCGACGGTGGGGTCGCAGTGCCCCGGAATCAGAAGCAGCTTCTCGCCGAGCTTCGGACCGGACGAAGCCGGATCCCACTCCAGCTTGCCATGCTCGTCCGACGCCCCGGTGTAGCGTATCGCCTCATGCTGCCAAACCAGCGGCATCCCGCTATCGACCGACACCGCCTTATGCCCCGCATCCAGCACGGCCAGACCCGGCCGCACCGCGCTCATCACCGTCGCCAGCACGAACAGCGCGTGCCGGAACCCGGCCGAAGCGCCCTCCCGATTGCGCGCATAATCCGCGTCCATGAAGCAATAACTGCCCGCCTGAATCTCGGTGTACAACCCGCTCCCAGCCTCGATCTCAAAGGTCCCGGTGCCGGCGCCGCCGATGATCGGACAGTCGAGCCCCTGTTGGCGAAGCTGCTCGGTCGTGCGGCGGACGTTATCGACCGCCTGTCCGATGGCGCTCCGCCGCTCCGGCGGTGTCCGGAAATGCTGGGCGCGTCCGTGATAAGCCTGCAGTCCGGCAAATCGCAGATGCTTGGACGCGGCGATCACCTGCGCCAGCGCCACGGCCTCCGGCCCCGGCTGCACGCCGCAGCGTGTCATGCCCACATCGATCTCGACCAAAACCGGCAGCCGTACCCCGGCCGCCTCGGCGGCATGCTCGATCCGCGCCACGTTGCCGGCATCGTCCGCGCAAACCGCCATTTGCGTGATCCGCGCCAACGCCGCCAGACGGGCGAGCTTGCCGTCGCCGACGATCTGGTTGCTGACCAGGATGTCCGGCACCCCGCCCCAGGCTAGCACCTCGGCCTCCGCCACCTTCTGCACGCACTGGCCGACCGCCCCCATGGCGATCTGCCGATGCGCGATCACCGGCGACTTATGGGTCTTCGCATGCGCCCGCAGCTTCGCCCCGGTCGGCGCGAGCAAATCCCGCATCTGGGCCAAATTATGCTCGAATGCGTCGAGATCGAGCAGAAGCGCGGGCGTATCTACCTCGTCCTGACGCATCCCGGGCTGCGCGGGTGGCGGCTGGAGCACCTGCTTAATGCCCCGCGTTCTCGCCCGAGAAATCCGGCGCAGGCAGGCCGGAAGCCATGAGCTGCTCGACCAGAGCGTGCTTCAGCCGCTCCAGCCCGGCCTCGTCACGCGCCTCCGCCCTGGCGACCAGCACTGCCTGCGTGTTGCTCGCGCGCAACAGCCACCAGCCATCTGGCGTCAGCACCCGCACGCCATCGATGTCGTTCACGTTGGCCTTTTCCGCGCGCAACCGGGCCGCCACTTCTTCCACCACCTCGAACTTGCGGCGATCATCGCAGTCAAAGCGCAGCTCCGGTGTGTTCACCACTTTCGGCAGCGCCTCCCGCACGGCTGAGAGCTTGCCGTCCATGCGCGCGACGATGCCGAGCAGCCGCACCGCCACGTAAAGCGCGTCGTCGAACCCGTACCACCTGTCGGCATAGAAAATATGCCCGCTCATTTCCCCGGCGAAGGGCGCCTTGATCTCGGCCATCTTCGCCTTGATCAGGCTATGGCCGGTCTTG
Source organism: Acetobacteraceae bacterium (assembly GCA_965276815.1). GTDB lineage: Bacteria > Pseudomonadota > Alphaproteobacteria > Acetobacterales > Acetobacteraceae > JAVVHH01. The sequence continues at coordinate 1,213,658 of CBDIBE010000011.1, forward strand.
AACATCATTGGCTTACCGCCAGCCCGATCAATCTCGTCATAGAGCACCTGACTAGCCTTCACGTCGGCAATGATGGTCGCACCGGGATGCTCGCGCAGCACATCTCGCGCCAGCACTACCATGAGCTGGTCGCCCAGCAGCATCCCGCCCTGGTCGTCCACCGCACCGATCCGGTCGGCGTCGCCATCGAAGCCAATGCCCAGATCCGCCTTTTCCTCGAGCACGGCGGCAATAAGCTGCTCCTGGTTGCGGGCGATCGTCGGGTCCGGATGATGCGCCGGGAAGCGGCCGTCGATCTCCGGGTTGAGCACCGTATGATGCCCCGGCAGCTTCTCGATCAGGCGCAGCAGCACCTCGCCAGCCGCCCCATTCGCGTTATCCCACACCACGCGGAGCTGCCGGTCCCCGCCATCCCAGTCCTGCAGCAGCCGCGTCACGTACGCGTCCGCGACGTCGACGGCCCGATCCGACCCCTGCGCCTCCGGCACTACGTCGCCTTCGGCGGCCATCCGGCCAATTCGCTGAATATCGGCGCCGAAGAAGGCCTTGCGGCCAAGCATCATCTTGAACCCGTTATAGTCCGGCGGGTTATGGCTGCCAGTCACCATGACCGCGCCAGCCGTCCCCAGCGTCGTCGCCGCAAAGTAGAGCATCGGTGTGGGCCCGCGGCCCACGCGCAACACTTCCATCCCGCTGGCCTTGAGCCCATCCACCAGCGCGGCGGCGAGGTCGGGCGAAGACAGCCGCCCGTCATAACCCACCGCCACCGTCTTCCCGCCTTCGCGCGCGACCACGCTACCGAAGCTGCGCCCGATCGCGAACGCATCTTCCGCATGCAGCGTCCGGCCGACGACGCCCCTTATGTCGTATTCGCGCAGGCTGGTTGGGTCGAACCGGTGATTGAACGCCATATTTTATGCCGCCCCCTTAAGCCTAGTATTTCGTGAGGAACTCCCTCACCTCGGCCGCAAGCTCGGGCCGCTTCAACGCAAACGCAATCTGCGCCTCGAGGAAGCCGATCTTGTCGCCGCAGTCGAACCGCCGCCCTTCATAACGCAACCCGTGGAACGGCGTATTGCCGATCATCCTCGACATGCCATCGGTGAGCTGAACTTCACCGCCGGCGCCTCGCTCCATGCGCGCAAGATGCTCGATCACCTCCGGCAGCAGCACGTAGCGGCCGATGATCGAGAGATTGCTCGGCGCTTCCGCCGGCTTCGGCTTCTCGACCAACCCCAATACCTCGACCCGGCGACCGTCATCGGCGCCCGTCTTCAGGATACCGTAGCGGTTGGTGTGCTCGCGCGGCACCTCGGTCACCGCGACGACATTGCCCCCGGTCTCCTCATACACATCGGCAAGCTGCTTGAGACACGGCGTCTCGCTCAGCACGAGGTCGTCCGGCAGCATGATCGCGAAAGGATCATCGCCAATGAAGGCTCGGGCGCACCAGATCGCATGCCCGAGGCCCATCGGCACCTGCTGGCGGACCGAGATCATCGATCCGGGCTGCACCTTCATCGCCTCGAGCAGCGCCAGCTGCTCGGTCTTGCCGCGCTCGCGCAGCGTGCCCTCCAGCTCGTACGCGACGTCAAAATGCTCGACCAGCGCCGTCTTGCCCCGCCCAGTAACCAGGCAGAATTGCTCGATCCCGGCCTCCCGCGCCTCCTCGATCGCGTATTGGATCAGCGGCTTGTCGACGACAGGCAGCATTTCTTTGGCCATCGCCTTTGTGGCGGGCAAAAATCGTGTCCCCAGGCCGGCGACCGGGAGTACAGCTTTGCGGAGCTTCTTTGGCACGTGACTCGTTCCGTTGTGGCCGGGCCATTATGGCTCGCTCTGGTTAACAGAAGGTGGTGCCATGCCCGGAGCGAGCGAGCAAGCCGCTCACTTGCGCGCCAACAGCACGTCTTTGGCCTGATTAACCCTCGACGCGAGCCAGTCCGACCCGCCGCTATCCGGATGCGCCCTCCGCATCAACCGCTTCCATGCCACCCGCACCTCCACCTCGGACACCGGATCGTGCAGCCCCAACACTTCCAACGCCTCCGCCCGGGTCATGAAGCTGCTCGGCGCGGCGCGGGCGCGGATCTTCGGCTGCGCCGCATTCGCCTGCCACCAGCGCCAAATCGCCGGCCCGGCAAACACCAGGCCGCTCAGCGCAAACCCGCCCCGCCCGGTCAGCAACAGCAGCGTCGCCAGGCTGAGGCCGCCCAGCGCCGCTACCCAGGCCAGCAGCGCCTTGATCGTCGTCACCGAGGCGCGGGAAAAGGCGTTGGCCGCCCAGAGCAGCAGCACCAGCACAACCAGGCCGAGCGCCACGACAACCATAACACCCTCCTATGCGCTGGCTGGCTTGGCCCGCAATTGCGCGTCGAGAGCCGCCACGGCGCTCACATTGACGATCCCGCGCGCCGTCACGCTCGGCACCAGAACATGGATCGGCCTAGACGTCCCCAACAGGATCGGGCCGATCGGCAATCCATCAGCCGCCGCCTTGACCAAGGTGAAGCTGATATTGGCTGCATCCAAATTGGGCATGATCAGCAGGTTCGCCACCCCGTCCAGCCGACTGTCCGGCACCACCCGGTCGCGCAGGCTCGGAACGAGCGCCGCATCGGCGTGCATCTCGCCATCTGCCTCCAGCTCCGGCGCCCGCTCACGCAGCAGGGCCAAAGCCTCGCGCATCTTGCGCGCGCTCGGGCTAGTACTGCTGCCGAAGCTCGAATGCGACATCATCCCAACCTTTGGCACGATCCCAAAGCTGCGCACGCATTCTGAAGCCAGCACGGTCATCTCGGCGATCTGCTCGGCCGTCGGGTCGAGGTTCATATGCGTGTCGCAGATGAACAGCACGCCCGCCTGCAGGATTAGGGCGGACAGCGCGTAGATGCGCGAGACCTCCGGCCGTTTCGGGATGATCGGCATCAGATAGGTCATGTGCCGCCACCAATCGCCAGTACCGCCGCAGACCGCCGCATCGACGTAGCCAGACTGCAGCAGCATCGCCGCGGCCACGGTCGGCCGCCGGATCAGCCGCCGCGCCGCCGCATCCGGCGGCACGCCGCGGCGGCCCACCAGAAGCTGGTAACTATCCAGCAGCTTGTCGAACACGTCCCGATCCCGCTCGGGGTCGAGAATCTGCAAATCGTGGTCCGGCTTGATCCGGAGTCCCATTTCCTGCACGCGCTGGCAGATCGTCTGCCGCTTGCCGAGCAGCACCGGCACTGCCAGGCCTTCGTCCACGATGGTCTGCACGGCGCGCAGCACCCGCTCGTCCTCGCCCTCGGCATAGACGATACGCTGCCGGTCCTGGCGCGCCGCTTCGAACACCGGGCGCATTAACTGGCCGGACCGGAACGCGAATTTCTCGAGCTGTTCACGATAGGCGGCGAAATCGGCGATCGGCCGGGTCGCGACGCCGCTCCCCATCGCCGCCCGCGCCACCGCCGGCGCGATCTCGAGGATCAGGCGCGGGTCGAACGGCTTGGGAATGATGTATTCCGGCCCGAACACCGGCGCGGTCCCGCCATACGCGGTCGCGACCACCTCGCTCGCCTCGACCCGCGCCAGCATGGCTGTTGCTTCCACCGCCGCGACCTTCATCGCCTCGTTGATCTCGGTCGCCCCCACATCCAGCGCACCCCGAAAAATGAACGGGAAACACAGCACGTTATTGACCTGGTTCGGATAATCGGTGCGCCCGGTGGCCATGATCGCATCCGGCCGCTTCTCGCTCACCAGCTCCGGCATGATCTCGGGGTCCGGATTGGCCAGCGCCAGGATCAGCGGCTTGGCCGCGAGCTTCTCCAGCCACTCCGGCTTCAGCACCCGCGGCGCCGACAGGCCGAGGAAGATGTCGGCCCCGGGCAGCACCTCCGGCAGCGTCCGCGCCGCGGTCTCGCGTGCGTAGCGCGCCATGTTCGGCGGCATCGCCTCGTCGCGGCCCGCGTAAACCACGCCGTTGACATCGGTAAGGCTGACGTTCTCCGCGCGCAGCCCCATCGCCACCAGCAAATCCACGCAGGCCAGCGCCGCCGCGCCCGCACCCGAAGTGACGAGCTTGACGTCGGCGAGATCCTTGCCCTGCAGCAGCAGCCCGTTGCGGATCGCAGCGGCAACGATGATGGCAGTCCCGTGCTGGTCGTCGTGGAATACCGGGATCTTCATCCGCTCGCGCAGCCGGTGTTCGATCGCGAAGCACTCCGGCGCCTTGATGTCCTCGAGGTTGATCGCCCCGAACGTCGGCTCCAGCGCGGCGACGACCTCCACGAAGCGGTCAGGATCCTGCTCGTCCACCTCGATATCGAACACGTCGATGCCGGCGAACTTCTTGAACAGGACGGCCTTGCCCTCCATCACCGGCTTGCCCGCCAGCGCGCCGATATTGCCGAGCCCCAGCACCGCGGTTCCGTTGGAAATGACTGCAACCAAATTGCCCCGCGCCGTCAGGTCCCGCGCGGTGTCCGGATCGGCCTTGATCTCGAGGCAGGCGGCCGCCACACCCGGCGAATAGGCCAGCGACAAGTCGCGCTGCGTCGCCATCCGCTTGGTCGGCTCGACCGAAAGTTTGCCCGGGGTCGGCAGCCGGTGATAGTCGAGCGCCGCCTTACGGAAATCTTCGTCCATGCCCAAATTCCTCCCACTCCGCCCAGGATCAGGCAGGCGGGACGCGAAGGCAAACTGGGGTTTGACAGGCAGGATATGCGGTCGAGAAGACTCGAACTTCCACGAGGTTTCCCCCACAAGCACCTCAAGCTTGCGCGTCTACCATTCCGCCACGACCGCATCGGGCCGCCGGGTCATAGCCGATGACGCTCACGGCTTCAACGCTCGAATGGACGGTCAGCGATGCGCTGGTGCCCTACGAACAGGCGCTGGACGCGATGCGCCGCCGGGTCGAAGCGATCAGGGGCGGCGCCGCGACGGAGCAGGTCTGGCTGCTGGAGCACCCGCCGCTCTACACCGCCGGGACCTCCGCGCGCCCGGAAGACCTGGTCGATAAACCCCGCTTCCCGGTGTTCGACGCGGGCCGCGGCGGCCAATGGACCTATCACGGACCTGGTCAGCGCACCGCGTACGTCATGCTCGACCTGACCCGGCTGCATGCCCAGATCCCGCCGCGCGACGTGCGCCGCTACGTCGAAGGGCTCGAGGAATGGCTGATCCAGGCGCTCGACCGGTTCAACGTGCGCGGCGAGCGCCGGGCCGGCCGCATCGGCATCTGGGTCGCTGACCGCGCCGCCGGCACCGAGGCGAAGATCGCGGCGATCGGCGTCCGCGTCACGCGCTGGGTGAGCTGGCACGGCGTCGCGCTCAACGTCGAGCCCGATCTCGCCCATTTCGGCGGCATCGTGCCCTGCGGCATCGCCGAGCACGGCGTGACCAGCCTGGCCGCGCTTGGCCTACCGGTCACGATGAATGACGCGGACCAGGCGCTGCGCGACGCCTGGTCCGAGGTGTTCGGCGATTAGGCCGCCGGTACCGACTTCTTCAGCGCCGCCAGTGTCACCTGCGCCGTCTTGACCAGGGTAAGCGGAACGAACGGGTTGGCGTCCAACTGACCCAACAGCGGATCGCTGGAGATGAAGCCGTCATATTTGTCGATCAGCTGCCGCGCCTCGCCGAGCAGTTTCGAACGCTGCGCCGGATCCTTGTTCTGGAGAGCCTCATCGAGCTTGTCGGCCAGACCCCCGTCGAGCGAGCTCAGGATCGGCTCGACCTTCGTCTCGAACACCTTCGACAAGTCGGCGCTGAAGCCGTGGCCTTGATAGTGCTTGGCCATCGCATCGTGCAGCTTGCCGATATCGCTCTCGAGCTTCTTGCGAGTCGCGACCCAGGCCTGGCCCGACTTCTGCAGCGCCGCGTCCGCGCCACCATTCGCGGCACCGGGCCCAGCCGACTGCATTTGCTGGTCGAGGTCGTCCAGCGCATCGGTCGCCGACGGGTCACCCGCCTTGATCGCCATCCCGGCCTTGGTTGCGAGCTGCTTCAGATCGTTCGCACGGTCCGGGAATTGTGGGATCTTCTTGACCAGGTCGGTCAGGCGCTTGGTCAAACCGGCGACGTCGACTTGCGCCGCGGGCGCAGCCTCCTGCTGCCCTGGCTGCTGCTCGCCATCTGCCGTGGCGGCGGCCTGCGCCGGCTCGGCATCCGCGGGGGCAGCGGCGCCGTTCGCCGGCTGGGCCTCCGCCCCCTGCTCGTCTTCTTCACCAACATCCTCGGCGACCGTCCCGTCGTCGAGCTGGATGCGGATCTTGCTGATCCCGGTGCCCTTGAGCGTCTTCTTCAGCAGCCGGCCGGCACCGGCGGCCGCCCGGTTCACCGTCAGGATGACGAGCTTGGGGTCCGTATCGGTGTCGACGAACGCGGTGCCGAACCGCACATTCTTGAGGCCCTTGAACTTATCCTCGAGCTGCTTGGAAATCGCCTTCGGCTGCTTGATCTTGTCGAGCAGGATGACGGCGTTCTTGCCGTCGATGCCGAACGCGGCGTTGACCGGCTCCGTCTTGGATTTGGACAGCAGCTTCCTCAGGTCGCCAACTTCCATTCCCCGATCGACTTCGGCCACGCGAACCTCCTTCTGCAACCCGACAAGTGGATTGTAACTGAAACGGCCGGGTTATGGAACGGTTGGTGCAGCCCGAAATCCCGGTTCCGGCTCCGGCTCGGCAAGATCCTCCCGGATCAGCGCCACCATCGCCCCCGGCGGCCCGCGGCGGCAGTCGCGCAGCAGCTCCTCGACCGAGGCCGCGTCGCCGAACAGCAGCGCCTCCACCGTGCCGTCGCCGCGGTTGCGGACCCAGCCATTCACCCCGAGCTGCACCGCCCGGCGCACCATCCACGCGCGGAAGCCCACGCCCTGCACCTGGCCCGAAATCCGCAGCCGCTTGGCGTTCATGGCATCAGCGCCAGCTGCATAAATCGCTCCGCCAGCGCCACCTCCTCGCCGACATGGGCCCTGCGGCGCGCCGCCTCGGCGTCCTCGCCCCACAGCTCCGCCTGAAACAACTCGTCGAGACTCGCCAGCTCATGCGCCCGCGCCGCGTCCAACGCCCCGTCCGCCAGCGCGAGCCCCAGCGTCGCGCTGCCGAGGGCCGGGATCGCCAGGCCCAACCCGGCCAGCACCGGCGCCGGCCGCGCGGCAATCGCCCGGCGCACGGCCGCAAGCGCTTCCTGACCCTGCGGCTTGTGCGCGATCCCCTCTGTCGGCTGCAGCCGCGCGCCGTGCGTGACCTCCAGCCAATCTAGCCAAGGCTGCCACTCCCGCGCCTGCCGCACGACCAGCGGCAGCGGGTGATCGGCGCGGTAGCACAGCAGGTCGGTTTCCGCATATTTGGCGAGCGCGTCGGCCACCGGCGCCGGGTCAGGCGCGATGCGCTCCTGCACGGTGCCGGCGAGCCGGGTCAACGGCACATTCTCCATCGACATCTCGCCGCCGGCGAGCTGCCACTCCGCCGCGATCGCCCGCGCCAGCGCCTCGCCGGGCACGAGCAGCTTCGCGCCACCCGGGATGTGCATCGGCTTGCCATCCAGCAGGATCGCGTAGCCGTCCGGGACGGATTCGGCCACCGCCTCGCGCCAGAACCGCTTCACCGCAGCAACCCGCGCAGCAAGTCGGACGCCTTCACCTTGCGCTCCGGCGGCGCCGGCGGCGGCGCAGCACCTGGGTGCCCCGCCCGCGCCATGCTCAGCGCCGGCCCGCACGTATCGGGCGACGCGGCCCCGCCGATCACGATACCGACGCGACCTGGCGCCAGCGCCCCTCGATCGAGCGCTACTTTCGGCGCCCGCAGCGTGCCCGACACTCGGACCGGCACCGAAAGCAGCGCGCCCAGCCGGAGTTGCGGATGCAGATGCAAATCGACCGTTTCATTGGCGAGATTGACGCCGCCGTCGCCCTCGAGCTTCAGCTTCGACGTGTCGGTCGTGAACGCCGTCAGCCGGACCTGGCCATTCGCCGCGTCGGCCCGCAGTGCGCCGCAACGCACCTGGCTCACGCCGCCCGCTTCGAGCGGCAGATTGGCCGCACGCATCGTCTCCGCCAGCATCTCGGCGAGCCAACGGTTTTCGATCTCGCCATCCACGATCGCGGCTCCGGCGTAGCCGTCGAGCGTGGACGCCAGCGCATGCAGCGTGCCGCCATGGCCCCGCAGATCGAGGTCGAGATCGACCGTGCCGGAGTTGCCTGGCTCCCCCAACGCCGCGAGCAACGGCCCGGCGGCCAGGCCCGGCGCTTCCGCCCAAACCGCCACGCTTGGCGGCTCGCTACTCGCGTCCACGTTCAGCCGCGCCTGCGCCGATCCGCCGGGGCCCTGCAAGTTGACCGGGTCGAGCCGCAGCCGCCCATCCTGCAGATACAGCCGCGTCTGGATCGCGTGAAAAGTCGCGCCCCGCCAGACCGCCTCGGTCACGGCGAGATTGAGGTCGGCATCCGCCCGCCGCAGCGCGGCAAACGGGAGGGGCCGGTCCGGGATGAGCTGCGTCGGCCGCGGCGGAGGCGGGGCGGGCGGCGCGGCGGGCACCGGAGCCGCAACGGGCGCCGCGACGGGCGCCGCGGGCGCGACCGGGGCGGATTTGGCCGCATGCGCATCCAAATCCAGGTGCTGCGACACCAGCGAGCCGCGCAGGAACGGGCGCGGCGACAGCCCGGCCACCACGTCGCCCGCCACATCGCCCTGCAGCAACGTCATCCTGATGCCGCGCAGCGACAACCCGGCCGGCACCAAGGCGACCCGGCTCTGCAGCGCCACGTCGTGCAGCGACGGCAGCCGATAGCCGGCCAAACGGCCAATCCGGGCGAGATCCGCCACCTTCGCCGACACATCGACGTCCAGCCCGTCGCCGCGCAGATCGGCAACGCTGCCCACGGCTGTGACCGTCGCGCCCGCTGTCGCCGCCGCGATCTCCAGCGGGATCGGACCGTGCCCCAGCAGCGCGGCCAGGCTGCCCGCGGCCGCGTTGATCGTCACCGGCAACTGCCCCACCGCGAGTTCCGCCGCGACCGTCGCCTTCTGATCCATCGCCGGCGCGGAGCCGCCCAGCCGCACCAGCCGCAACCCGCCGCCGAACTCGGCCTCCCCCGCGGCCAACCGCAGATCGCTTAGCCCCGCTTTCGACAACACCGCGCTGGCCTCGACATGGCGCACCGGCGGCAGGCCCCGTCCGGCCAGCGGCGCCAGTGAGGCAAGGTCCGCCGCCCGCACCGACAGCGCGGCTTGCTCGACGGTTCCGTTGACGCCTGCGTCGATCCCCTCGCCTGTCAGCTTCAAGTCCAACGGCCAGGCCGGGCCGGCAATCGGCCCCGCCGTGCCGCCCAGCGCGAACTTCACGCCGTTCACCGTCAACTGTCCGTTTACGCCGCCCGTGCCCGGCACGTAGGCCAGATGCGTCGCCGCCACCTGCAGCGCCTCGCCGCCGCCGCGCCAAGCGACATGGGCTGCCTCAACATCAACCGCGCCAATCTCAAACTCGAAGCGATGCGGCGTACTTGGCGTCGATCGGGTCGCCGAGGGCGGCGCGGCCGGCGGCGTGAAATCCCAGTTCGGCCGCCCCTGCGCGTCCCGCTCGAGCAACATGTCGGGGCCGGTCAGCACCAAATGCCGCAGCTCGACCCGGCGGGACAGCAGCGGCAACAGCGCGACCTGTGCCTCGACCCGGTCGAAATGCGCCATATCGGGACGTGATAGGCCCGGCGGGTTGGCCAGGCTGACGTCCTCGGCCTCGATCGTCGGCGTCAGCGACCAGGCGAGCCGCACCGGCCCCTTGATCGTCAGCGCCCGCCCGGTCGCCCGCTGCACCGCCGCTTCGGCACGCCCGCGCACCCAGTCCGAATTCAGCAAGAAATGCGCCGCCACCAGCCCCGCCACCGGCAGCGCGATCAGCACCACTATTAAGATGAGCAGCGCGCGCTTCATCGCCGCGTCGCCTTTCGCGGCGGCTTGGCTTCGAAGCCGAGCGTCTTGAACGTCTCGCGCATATGCGGCGGCAGATCGGCCTCCACCACCAGCCGCCCGCCCGCCGGATGTGGCAGGTCCAGCGCCCGCGCATGCAGGTGCAGCTTGCCCGGCAAGCCCTCGACGATCGCGCTGCGGGCGTTGTTCTGGTCCGGCTCGTGATATTTCAAATCGCCCACGATCGGCGTGCCCAGCGCCACGCAATGCACCCTGAGTTGATGCGTGCGCCCGGTGATGGGCGAGAGTTCCAGCCAGGCCAGCTTCTGCCCCGCGTGGTCGAGAGTCCGGTAATCCGTCACGGCGCGCTGCCCTTCCTTGTCGTCGCGGGTCGCCGGCACGCTGCGTTCGCCCCGGGCGCCAGCGTAGCGAATGAGCGGCAGGTCGATGCGGCCCTCCGGCGGCAGCGGCCGCCCGGTCACCACGGCCCAATACGTCTTGTGCACATCCCGCCCGCGAAACGCCGCCGCCAGCTTGGCCGCCACCCCCGGCGTGCGGGCGAGCACCAGCACGCCCGACGTATCCCGGTCCAGCCGGTGCACCAGCCGCGGCCGGTGCGGACTGTCGAGCCGCAAGCCGTCCAGCATCCCGTCCAGATGCTTGGTGATCCCGGGTCCGCCCTGCACCGCCAGGCCATGCGGCTTGTCCAGCACGATCAGTTGCTCGTCGCGGTACAGGATGAAATCCTGCAGCTCGCGCGCGCCGGCCGGGTCGATCTCGGGTTTCTTGGAAGGCGGCGGCGAGGCCGGCAGCGGCGGCACGCGGACCGCCTGGCCCGGCGCCAGCCGGGTCGCCGCCTCGGCCCGCTTGCCGTCGACGCGGATCTGCCCGGTCCGGCAGAGTTTCTGGATCGCCCCCTGGGTCATGGCCGGGAAGTGCCGCCGGAACCAGCGGTCCAACCGGATTTCCGCCTCATCTTCAGTGACCGCCCGCAATTCGACGCTCACTCCTGGCGCTCCCGCCGCAGCGCGTCCCAACGCTCGAGCCGGCGCGCCACTTCGCGTTCGAAGCCGCGGTCCTTTGGCTGGTAAAAACTCGCCCGTTCCATCCCATCCGGAAAGTAGTTCTGACCGGAGAACCCGTCCTCCGCATTATGATCGTAACTATAGCCCGCGCCGTAGCCCAGCGTCTTCATTAGCTTGGTCGGTGCGTTCAGGATATGCGCCGGCGGCATCAGGCTGCCATTTTCCTTGGCGCTGCGCATGGCCGCCCCCGCCGCGCGATACACCGCGTTCGACTTCGGCGCAGTCCCCAGATAGACGATCGCCTGCACGATTGCGAGCTCGCCCTCCGGGCTGCCCAGCCGCTCATAGGCCTCCCAGGCCGCCATCGCCTGCACCAGCGCCTGCGGATCCGCGAGCCCGATATCCTCCGAGGCAAACCGCACGAGCCGCCGCGCCACGTAGCGCGGGTCCTCACCCCCCGCGAGCATGCGCGAGAACCAATAGAGCGCCGCATCGGGGTCGGAGCCGCGCAGCGACTTATGCAGCGCCGAAATCAGGTTGTAGTGCTCCTCCCGGTCCCGGTCGTATAGGGCCGCGCGGCGCCCGATCACCTCCGCGAACCCCGCCGCATCCAGTCCGGGACCCGGCGGCAAGGCGAGCAACTGCTCCGCCATGTTCAGCGCATACCGCCCGTCCCCATCCGCCATCGCGCACAGCGCCGCCCGCGCCTCCGGCAGCACCGGCAACGGCCGCCCGGCCTCCGCCTCGGCCCGCTCGAGGAGCTGTTCGAGCGCCGCCTCATCCAGCCTGCGCAACACCAGCACCTGGCACCGCGATAGCAGCGCGCCGTTCAACGCAAAGGACGGGTTCTCCGTCGTCGCCCCCACCAGCACGATGGTCCCGTCCTCGACGACCGGCAAAAACCCGTCCTGCTGGGCGCGGTTGAAGCGATGCACCTCGTCGACGAAGAGCAGGGTCCGGGTTCCGGTTGCCCGCCGTCGCCCGGCCTCCTCGAACACGCGCTTGAGATCCGCAACACCGGAGAACACCGCTGACAGCGCGACGAAATGTAAATCGGCCGCCGCCGCGAGCAACCGTGCGATGGTGGTCTTGCCCACACCCGGCGGTCCCCAAAGGATTAACGACGCCAGCGCGCCCCGCTCCAGCATGCGGGTCAGCAACCCTTCAGGCCCGATCAGATACGGTTGCCCGACGATCTGCTCAAGACTCTTGGGCCGCAGCCGCTCAGCCAGTGGCCGCCCAGAAACCGACGCCTCCGCCTCCGGGACCGACCCGAACAGGTCTAGCGATTTACGCGACGCCATGGGCGCTAGATAGTGAGAGCCGGTCGGAGATGCGAGCCGCTCTCTGCTGCCTCTCCCGAAGGGAGAGGCTTAAAGATGGAGCGTTATTCCGCGTCGTCGTCCGCCGGCGTCTCCGGGCGGGGACCGCTATCCAGGCCCTTGGCGGCCGGGTCGCGGTCCACCAGTTCGATGACAGCCATGTCAGCCGCGTCGCCGTACCGGATGCCGGCCTTGAGCACCCGGCAATAGCCGCCCGGCCGCGCCCGATAACGCTCGGCGAGCGGGCCAAACAGCTTGGACACGATCACCGCGTCCTGCAGCTGCGAATAGGCCTGGCGCCGTGCATGCAGCCCGCCGCGCTTGCCCAGCGTGATCAGCTTCTCGGCCACAGGCCGCAGCTCCTTGGCCTTCGGCAGCGTGGTCGTGATCTGCTCGTGCTTCAGGAGCGCATGCGCCATGTTGCGGAACATCGCCGCGCGATGGCTGCTGGTGACCCCGAGTTTGCGGCCGGCCATACCGTGACGCATCGCTTATCTCCTAAAACGGCTCGTCCAGCCGCTTGGCCAGATCTTCGATGTTCTCCGGCGGCCAGCCCGGAACGCTCATGCCGAGCGACAGGCCCATCGCCGTCAGCACTTCCTTGATCTCATTGAGCGACTTGCGGCCGAAGTTCGGCGTGCGCAGCATCTCCTGCTCGGTCTTCTGCACCAGGTCGCCGATATAGACGATGTTGTCGTTCTTCAAGCAATTCGCGCTGCGAACCGATAGCTCCAGCTCGTCCACCTTGCGCAGCAGGTTGCGGTTGAACGGCAGGTCGTCCTGCACCTCATCGGCCCGCGCGAGCTGCGGCTCGTCGAAGTTGATGAAGAGCTGCAATTGGTCCTGCAGGATGCGCGCGGCCAGCGCCACCGCGTCCTCCGGCGTCACCGCCCCGTTGGTCTCCACCTGCAGCAGCAGCTTGTCATAGTCGGTGACTTGGCCCACGCGGGTCGGCTCGACCTTGTAGGACACGCGCTTGACAGGGGAGTAGATGGCGTCGATCGGGATCAGCCCGATCGGCGCGTCCTCCGGCCGGTTCGCCGCTGCCGGCACGTAGCCCTTGCCGAGGTTGACCGTGAACTCCATGCCGAGCCGCACGCCGTCGTCCAGCGTGCAGATCACCAGGTCGGGGTTCATGACGTCGATGTCGTGCCCGGTCTGGATCTGCGCGGCGGTGACCTCGCCGGGTCCGGTCGCGGTCAGCACCATGCGCTTCGGCCCCTCACCGTGCATGCGCAAGGCGAGCTGCTTGATATTCAGCACGATGTCGGTGACGTCCTCGCGCACGCCGGGGATGCTGCTGAACTCGTGCAGCACGCCATCGATCTGCACCGCCGTGACCGCCGCACCCTGGAGCGACGACAGCAGCACCCGGCGGACGGCGTTGCCCAGGGTCATGCCGAAGCCGCGCTCGAGCGGCTCGGCCACGACGGTCGCGACCCGATGCGGGTCGGCGCCGGGCTCGACGTCGAGCTTCTCCGGCTTGATTAGTGATTGCCAGTTCCTCTGGAGGACCATGGATCAGCTCCAAACAATAATCTCGGCGCCATCAAATAATGGCGCCGTCTAAACAGACGAGACGGCGTTAGACCCGGCGGCGCTTGCGCGGCCGGCAGCCGTTGTGCGGAATCGGCGTCATGTCGCGGATCGCGGTGATGGCGAAGCCCACCGCCTGCAGCGCCCGCAGCGCGCTCTCGCGCCCGGAGCCGGGGCCGCTGACCTCGATCTCAAGCGTCTCCATCCCATGCTCGCGCGCCTTGCGGCCGGCATCCTCGGCCGCGACCTGCGCCGCATACGGGGTGGACTTACGGCTGCCCTTGAAGCCCTGCATGCCCGACGAAGACCAAGCGATCGTGTTGCCTTGGGCGTCCGTGATCGTGACCATCGTGTTGTTGAAAGTCGCGGCCACGTGCGCGACTCCGGCGATGATGTTCTTGCGCTCCTTGCGACGGGGGCGTGCAGCGGCGGGTTTCGCCATAAAGCAGTCCTAACCTTTCAGGGCCACTGACGTGGCAATTCGTATTACTTGGTGACTTTCTTCTTGCCAGCGATCGCCACGGCCTTGCCCTTGCGGGTGCGGGCGTTCGTATGGGTGCGCTGGCCGCGCACCGGCAGGCCGCGGCGATGCCGCAGGCCGCGATAGCAGCCCAGGTCCATCAGCCGCTTGATGTTCATCGCCACTTCGCGCCGCAGATCGCCCTCGACGCGATATTCGCGGTCGATCAGCTCGCGGATGCGCAGCACCTCCTCATCGGAGAGCTGGTTGACCCGGCGCTCGTCGGGGATCGCAAGCTTCGTGCAGATGTCATGCGCCTTAGCCGGCCCAATCCCATAGATATACTGCAGGCTAATCTCGACCCGCTTATTGGTCGGCACGTTCACACCGGCAATTCGCGCCACGCTACTCTCTCCTGCGCGCCCCACGGGGCATCGCCCCGGGACACCGTTGGGGCGCCTGCTCGCGTTTCCGCGCTGGACACCACTCACAAATGGACAAGCGCCGTCCCTCCTCCAGGTTCGGCACAGGCCGCGTGTTATACGCCTCCGCAACGCAGAGTCAACGCATATGGATCAAATTGCCGTGACGCTGAACGCAGGCAGTACGGCGCACCCGGCGAGCCTGGCACTAACGGCAAGACAGGTCACCTTCAGGACAGGATATAAGGGATTGCAGCCTTGTCGTTCGCTCCCGCGTCAGACCTACACGGCATTGCGCTTCTGCATACGGGTGAGCTGACCCCGCTACGGAACCCTGAGCCTCGAATGCACACTCGTCATCCCGGTACGAGGTCCAGGCTGACTGCGCGGCGGCCAACATGTCCTGCTCCGGTTTTGCCAGCGATGAGTCAGAACTTCGTAAGCCGTATGGCACTGCTCCTCGCAGATTGAGCGATTCGTGATCTCACTTGAAATTTCGCCGTAGGCTGGTCGATCAGAGATTAGGCAGGACGGCGCGCGCCCGTTCCTCCAGTCCGTCGACATAATGTTGCAGCTCGTTCAGTTGCCCGGCCTCGAGCATTCCAATGATCCATTGTGCCCGCTCACGCCACGGCGTCTCGTAGTCGTAGAGCTGCCTGACCTCCAGGCCTATGCGAGCCGCTTCAAGCGCTCCTGGGAGATCGCCGACGAGAAAGCGGCCGAGGGACAGGTCGACCATTCTCATGGTGTGTCTGGTATCAAACACGTTTCCCCGCGACAGGACGTCAGCCAGCTCGATCGGACGAACAAGCTCTTCGAGTTGCACGTCTTGTATAAGGGACTGAAAAGGCCGCTTCTGGCGTGATCTTCGGCAACATCCACCATGTAGAGGCAGGCTCGTCGGCGGGTTGCGCAACGCGATGTGGGATGTATTGCTTGGAGAGCGCGTATATCCAGCCAAACCTGGCAAAGTCCTTGAACAAGGGCTGGGTGATATCCCAAAGGATATACAGTCCCTTGTAGGCTGTCCGATCGAAAAACAAAAACCGCCAGACATGCTCCGATCGGGACACAATTAACCGATTACGACCGGTCAGCGAGCCTGGGATGCGGCGGCTCCAATCGAGGTAGAATTTCCGCTTCGGCGTTGTGCTCACTTCACGCCAATGCCGTCCACTTTGAGCGCAACAATCGGAACGTTGTCGCCTGCCTGGACGTGGCGCCGCAGTTCCGCCGCTCGTGAAGCGGACAATTGTGCATTTCCGGCCTTAACATCGTAGATGGCTATAACTCTGCCTACCGCGTCTCGCAAAACAACGTCGGTCCTAATCGAACCAGCCGACCCGTAAATCGGGAGAAGAAAAAGATTAAAGGCGGTTTCAACGTCGCCCTTGGAAATTTCTGGTACAACCCCCGCCCGCAACTCGTCAGCAAGGCGTTCCGGCTGGCAAGTTCAGACCGACTGGGCCTGCCGCTGCGTCTTCACGTGGGCCAGCACGGCCTCGATCTCCTCGGTCACCGCGTCGATGTCCACCATACCATCCAGGGTGACCAGCCGGCCCAGCGCGCGATAATGCGGCAGGATCGGCGCCGTCTGCGTGTGATACGCGTCGAGCCGGGCGGCGACGGTTTCCCGCTTGTCATCGGCCCGCCGGGTGAACTCATGGCTGCCGCACACATCGCACGTGTCCGCCACATGCGGCCGCTTGAACGTGTCGTGATAGCCGGTGCCGCAGCGCGCGCAGGTGAAGCGCCCGGCGATCCGCTCGACCAGCACCGCGTCGTCCACCTTGAGCTCGATCACCGCATCGATCCGCTTGTCCACCCGCGCGAGCATCGCGTCGAGCGCCTCCGCCTGCTTTACCGTCCGTGGGAAACCGTCGAGGATGAACCCCTCCGCCGCGTCCGGATGGGCGATGCGGCTCTCCAAAATCGCGATCATCAGCTCGTCCGAGACGAGCTTGCCCGATTCCATGATCGCCCGGGCCTGCTCGCCAATCTCCGTCCCCGCCGCCACCTCGGCCCGCAGCATGTCGCCCGTGGCGATCTGCACCAGGCCGTGGAGTTGCTCGATCCGCTTGGCCTGAGTGCCTTTGCCGGCGCCCGGAGGTCCAAGCAGGATTAAATTCATCTGGTCCGCCCTTTCACCCGGGACTTTCGGATCAGCCCCTCATACTGGTGTGCCAGCAGGTGGGACTGGATCTGTGTCACCGTGTCCATCGTTACAGAGACGACGATCATAAGGCTGGTGCCGCCGAAATAGAAAGGCACCGCGTAGCGGCTGATGAGGATTTCTGGCAGCAGGCATACGGCGCAGAGATAGAGCGCGCCGATCGTGGTCAGCCGGGTCAGGATGGTGTCGAAATACTCGGCCGTGTTCGAGCCCGGCCGCACGCCGGGAATGAACCCGCCGTATTTCTTGAGGTTGTCCGCCGTCTCTTCCGGGTTGAACACCACCGCCGTGTAGAAATACGAAAAGAAAATAATCATGCTGGCGTAGAACAGCAGGTAAAGCGGCTGACCGTGGCTGAGCTGCTGGCCGACGATCGCCAGCCACGAATTCGGGTTGCTCTGCGAGAACCCGGAGATCGTCGCCGGGATCAGCAGCAGCGAACTCGCGAAAATCGGCGGGATCACCCCCGACGTATTCACCTTCAGCGGCATATGCGTCGAATCGCCGCCGAACATGCGCTGCCCGACCTGCCGCTTCGGATACTGGATCACCACCCGCCGCTGCGCCCGCTCCATGAACACGATGAAGGCGATCACCGCCACGCCCAGCACGAAGAAGCCGATGATGAAGGCCGGCGACAGCGCTCCGGTGCGGCCGGATTCCAGCAGCACCGCTAGCGCGTGCGGCAAATTGGCGACGATGCCGGCGAAGATGATCAGGCTGGTGCCGTTGCCGACGCCGCGGGACGTGATCTGCTCGCCGATCCACATCAGGAACATCGTCCCACCCACCAGCGTGACCACGCACGACACCCGGAAGAACAACCCAGGATCGATTACCGCCGAGCCGAACGATCCGCGCATCCCCTCGAGCCCGACCGCGATGCCGTAGGACTGCACGAGCGCGATCAGCACCGTCAGGTAGCGCGTATATTGGTTGAGCTTCTTGCGCCCGCTTTCGCCCTCTTTCTTCAGCGACTCGAGCTGCGGGATGGCCGCCGACATGAGTTGCACGATGATGCTGGCCGAGATGTACGGCATGATGTTCAGCGCGAACACCGTCATCCGGCCCAGCGCGCCGCCGCTGAACATGTCGAACATGCCGAGGATGCCGCCGCCGTTATGCGACAGCAACTCGCCCATCACCGACGCGTCGACGCCCGGCACCGGAATGTAAGTGCCGAGCCGGTACACCAGCAGCGCGCCAAGGGTGAACCAGATCCGCTTCTTGAGCTCGGTCGCCTTGGACAGCGTCCCGAGGTTCAGGTTTGCCGCAAGCTGCTCGGCCGCTGAGGCCATGGAAGTCCCCTAATCAGTGGCCAGGTGCCAGTGGCCGGTGCCAGGACCGTAAGCGCCTATCTCCCGGCCACTGATAATGATGCCCCGGCCCGCCGGGCACAACCGCTCAGGCGGCGGGGGCCTCTGCCGCTGGCGCGGCCGTCGTCGTCGTCGTGACGGTGCCGCCGGCCTTCTCGACCGCGGCGACCGCGGCGGCCGAGGCGCCGGACACCGTCACCCGCACCGCCTGGGTGATCTCGCCCTTGGCCAGCAGCCGCACGCCCGCCCGCTTGCCGAGCCGCACCAGGCCGGCGCCCTCGAGCGCCGCCTCGGTGATTGCCTCGTTGGCCACCAACTTGCCGGATTGCAGCGCCTGCTCGATCGCGCCCACATTGATCGGCGCGTATTCCTTACGGAACGGGTTTTTGAACCCGCGCTTCGGCAGCCGCCGGTAGATCGGGAGCTGGCCGCCCTCGAACCCGTTCAGCGCCACGCCCTCGCGTGCCTTCTGGCCCTTGACGCCCTTGCCCGACGTCTTGCCCTTGCCCGAGCCGATGCCGCGCCCCAGCCGCTTCGACTTGAGATGGGCGCCTTGATTGTCCCGGATCTCGTTCAGCTTCACTTCGGCTCCTCCACCTCGACGAGGTGCTTGACCCGGTTGATCATCCCGCGCACTTCCGGAGTGTCCTCCAGCTCGCGCACCGCTCGCAGCTTACCCAGGCCGAGCCCAACCAGCGTCTGCCGCTGGTCTTTCTTGCGCCCCAGCCCGGAGCGCACCTGCCGCACGCGCACGGTCGGCTTCGGATTATCCGACATCGGCCACCGCCTCCGGCCCCGAGCTCTCGCGCTTGCCGAGAATGTCCGACACCTTCTTGCCCCGCCGCGACGCCACGCTGCGCGGGCTACCGCAGCGCGTCAGCGCCGCAAAGGTGGCCTTGACCATGTTGTGCGGGTTGCGGCTACCGAGCGACTTGGCGACCACGTCGTTGATCCCCAGCGTCTCGAACACCGCGCGCATCGGCCCGCCGGCGATGATCCCTGTGCCCGCCGCCGCGGAGCGCAGCACCACGTGCCCCGCCCCATACAGCCCCTCGACGTCGTGGTGCAGCGTGCGGCCTTCCTTCATCGGCACGCGGATCAGGCCGCGCTTGGCCCGCTCGGTCGCTTTGCGGATCGCCTCCGGCACCTCGCGCGCCTTGCCCGCGCCATAGCCGACGCGGCCCTTCTGGTCCCCGACCACGACCAGGGCGGCAAACGCGAACCGCCGGCCGCCCTTCACCACCTTGGCCACCCGGTTGATGGTGACCAGCTTGTCGATCAGGTCGTCGCCGCCGTCGCGGTCGCCGCCGCGATCCCGGTCGCCGCGCCCGCGGCCGCCTTCCCGTGCCTCACGTGCCATCGTTATCTACCCCTAAAACGCCAGGCCGCCTTCGCGGGCGGCCTCGGCCAGCGCCTTGACGCGGCCATGATACAAGTAGGCCCCGCGGTCGAAGACCACTTTGCTCACCCCGGCAGCGATTGCCCGCTCGGCGATCAGCTTGCCGACCGCCGACGCGGCCTCTTTGTCGCCGCCCGCCTTCAGCTCGGTCTTCAGTCCCTTGTCCAGGCTCGAAGCCGCCGCAAGCGTCCGCCCCTGCGCGTCATCGATCACCTGCGCATAGATGTGCTTGCCCGACCGGAACACCGAGAGCCGCGGACGGCCCGCCGACTTCTGCCGAAGCTGATACCGCAGGCGCTGACGCCGGCGGGACCGAAGATCTTGAGGACCGCTCACTTCTTCTTGCCTTCCTTGCGCCGGATCTGCTCGCCCTCGAACTTCACGCCCTTACCCTTGTACGGCTCAGGCGGACGGAACGCGCGGATTTCGGCCGCGACCTGCCCCACCAACCGCTTGTCGGTGCCGGTGACAACGATGGCCGTCGGCCGTGGCGTGGTGATCGTGATGCCGTCCGGCACCGGATAAACCACGTCATGCGAGAAGCCCAAGTTGATCACCAGGTTCTTGCCCTGCACCGCCGCGCGGAACCCGGTGCCGGTGATCTCCATCGTCTTGCTGAACCCGTCCGACACGCCCTTGACCATGCTGGCCACCAGCGCCCGCGTCGTGCCCCACATCATGCGTGCGGCAGTCTCGTTGCTGCGCGGCATGATCGAAACCTGGTTGCCCTCGACCTTCGCCTCGACGCGGTCGGAGATCGGCATGCTGAGCGAACCCAGCTTGCCCTTCGCCGACAACACCCCTTCCACGACGGCCACCGACACGCCGGAGGGCAGCGTGACGGGGTATTTGCCAATTCTCGACATTGCTCGCCCCCCTCTCGCTAAAACACGCGGAACAGCACTTCGCCGCCCACATTCGCCGCGCGCGCTTCGCCATCGGACAGCACGCCCCGCGGCGTCGACAGGATCGATACGCCGAGCCCGGCATACACCCGCGGCAGCTCCTTGATTCCGGAATAGACCCGGCGGCCCGGCTTGCTCACCCGCGTGATCTCTTTGATCACGGGCTCGCCCTCCGTGTATTTCAGCTCGATCCGCAACTGCGCGACGCCCGGGCGCACCTCCTCGGCCGTGTAGCCGCGGATATACCCCTCGCGCTTCAGCGCCTCGAGCGCATTGGCCCGCAGCTTGGAGGCCGGCGCGACGCAGGTCGCGTGCCTGCTGCGCTGCGCATTGCGGATCCGGGTGATCATGTCCCCTAGACCATCTGACATCGACATGGCCGGGCTCCTACCAGCTCGCCTTGACCATCCCGGGGAGTTGCCCCGAGCTGGCGAGCTGGCGCAGCATGTTCCGCGATAGCTTGAACTTGCGATAATTGCCGCGCGACCGGCCAGTCAGCGCGCAGCGCAGCCGCACCCGCACCGCCGCCCCGTTGCGCGGCAATTGCGCCAGCTTCAGGGTCGCCTCGAAGCGCTCCTCCACTGGGGTGTCACGATCCATGACGCGCGCCTTCAGTTCCGCCCGCTTGTTCTTGTCCCGGGCCGCCATGCGTTCCCGCTTCTGATTGCGGTTCACAGCTGATGTCTTGGCCATCTGCTCTACTCCTTGGAACCCGCTGCGGCGTGCCGCAGTAGTTTTCCGATTGGTTTCTTACGCAGCAAAGGGAACGTCGAAAGCCTTCAGCAGGGCCTTGGCTTCGTCGTTCGTCTTGGCCGTGGTCACGAAGATGATGTCCATCCCGCGGATATCGGTCACCTTGTCGTACTCGATCTCCGGGAAGATGATCTGTTCCTTGACGCCCATCGCGAAGTTGCCGCGGCCGTCGAACCCCTTGCCGTTCGGGATCCCGCGGAAGTCGCGCACCCGCGGCAGGGCGATCGTCACCAGCCGGTCCAGGAACTCGTACATCCGTGCTTTGCGCAGCGTCACCTTGCAGCCGATCGCCAGCCCTTCGCGGATCTTGAACCCGGCGATGGCCTTCTTGGCGATCGTCTTGACCGGCTTCTGCCCGGAGATCAGCATCATCTCGGCCACCGCCGCGTCGAGCTTCTTCTGGTCGCCCGCCGCCTCGCCGACCCCCATGTTGATGACGATCTTCTCCAGCTTCGGCACCTGCATCGGATTGGCGTAGCCAAACTCGCCCTGCAGCTTCGCCCGGATTTCGTCCTTGTAGCGCTGCTGCATGCGCGGCAGCGTTCTTGCCTCGCTCATGTCCTCAGCCCTCGATAACGTTGCCGCTGGGCTTGGCGACCCGGACCTTGCGGCCGTCGTCAAGCACACGGAACCCGACCTTGACCGGCGCATCCGTCTTCGGGTCGATCAGCATGATGTTGGAGAGGTGGATGGTCGCCTCCCGCTCGACGATGCCGCCGGGCTGCCCCATGCCGGTCGGCTTCGTGTGCCGCTTGGCGATGTTGACGCCTTGGACGACAGCGCGATTGTCCTTCGGCTGCACCGCAAGCACCTCGCCCCGCTTGCCCTTATCGGCGCCGGTGATCACTACGACCTTGTCGCCCTTGCGGATGCGGGCCGCCATCACAGCACCTCCGGCGCGAGCGAGATGATCTTCATGAACTTCTTGCCGCGCAGCTCGCGCACCACGGGTCCGAAGATGCGCGTCCCGATCGGCTCCTGCTGCTTGTTGATCAGCACCGCCGCGTTGCGATCGAAACGGATCGCGCTGCCATCGGGCCGGCGCACCGGAAACGCGGTGCGCACGATCACCGCCTGGTGCACGTCGCCCTTCTTCACCTTGCCGCGTGGAATCGCCTCCTTGATCGACACGACGATCACGTCGCCGACCGAGGCGGTCTTGCGTTTGCTGCCGCCCAGCACCTTGATGCACTGGACCCGGCGGGCGCCCGAATTATCCGCAACTTCGAGATTCGATTCGACCTGGATCATCTAAATTCTCCTAACCGGCCGGCGGCGGCGCGGGCTCGGCCGGCGCAGCCACGGGCGCCGGCGGCACCGCTTGCGGGGCCTCGGGTGCCGCATGCACCACCGGCGCGAAGAACCCGCGCGGCCGCTCAACCGCCTCGCCGTTGCGCTCGATCAGCAGCCACGTCTTGCGCTTGCTGATCGGGCGGCATTCCTCGATGCTGACGACGTCGCCCTCTTTGCAGACGTTGTCCTCGTCATGCGCCGCATACTTCTTCGAGCGGCGGATGAACTTCTTGTACAATGGATGCATGACCCGGCGCTCGACAAGAACCGTGATGGTCTTGTCCATCTTGTCGCTGGTCACTCGTCCGTTCAGGACGCGCCTCGGCATCGCCCTTCTCCTCTAGCTTTGCTTCACGGAGCGCTTTTGCTCCGTCATGATGGTTTTAATGCGGGCGATGTCGCGCCGCACCTCGCGCACGCGCCCCACACCCTCGGTCTGCCCGGTCGCCCGCTGGAAGCGCAGGTTGAACTGCTCCTTGCGCAGATCGAGCAGCATGGTCGGCAGATTGTCGCCGCCCTTGGCGCGGATATCGGCTGGCTTGGTCATCAGGAATCTCCGATCCGGGTGACGAACTTGGTGCGGATCGGCAGCTTCGCCGCGCCCAGCGTCAACGCCTCGCGCGCCAGCTCCGGCGGCACGCCGTCGATCTCGAACATGATGCGGCCGGGCTTGACCCGGCACACCCAGAATTCCGGGCTGCCCTTGCCCGAGCCCATCCGCACCTCGGCCGGCTTGGTCGACACCGGCACGTCCGGATAGATGCGGATCCACACTTTGCCGGCACGGCGCATCGAGCGTGTGATCGCCCGCCGCGCTGCCTCGATCTGCCGCGCGGTCACCCGCTCCGGCTCGAGCGCCTTCAGGCCAAACGAGCCGAAATCGAGGCTCGTGCCGCCTTTGGCGTTGCCGTGGATGCGGCCCTTATGGGCCTTGCGGAACTTGGTCCGCTTCGGAGAAAGCATGTCTATCCGTCCTTAACGCTGCGGCGCCTGCTCGGCGGCCCGGCGGTCCTGCGCCAGCGGGTCGTGCGCCAGGATCTCGCCCTTGAAGATCCAAACTTTGACGCCGCAGGTGCCATATGTCGTCTTTGCGGTCGCGATCCCGAAATCGATGTCCGCGCGCAGCGTGTGCAGCGGCACCCGCCCCTCGCGATACCACTCCACCCGGGCGATTTCCGCGCCGCCGAGACGGCCGCCGCAGTTGATCCGGATTCCCTGCGCGCCCAGTCGCATCGCCGAC
Organism: Acetobacteraceae bacterium; assembly: GCA_965276815.1. GTDB lineage: Bacteria > Pseudomonadota > Alphaproteobacteria > Acetobacterales > Acetobacteraceae > JAVVHH01. The sequence continues at coordinate 1,237,395 of CBDIBE010000011.1, forward strand.
TGCACCGCGCGCTTCATCGCCCGGCGGAACGCCACGCGGCGCTCGAGTTGCTGGGCGATATTCTCGGCCACCAGCGTCGCGTCGATCTCCGGCTTGCGGATCTCGACGATGTTCAGGCTGACGTCGGTCTTCGCCATCTTGGCGAGGTCCTTACGCAGCACCTCGATGTCCTGGCCCTTCTTGCCGATCACCACGCCCGGCCGCGCCGCATAGATCGTCACCCGCGGCTTCTTGGCCGGCCGCTCGATCACCACGCGCGACACGCCCGCGCCGGACAGCTTGCCCCGCAGATGCGTGCGCAGTTTCAGGTCCTCGAGCAGCAGCTTCGAATAATCGCGCCCAGCGTACCAGCGGCTGTCCCAAGTCCGGTTGATCCCCAGCCGCAGTCCGATCGGATTGACTTTGTGACCCATTATGCCGCCCTCTCGTCCGCTTCCTGCGATTGCTCGGCAACCACGATCCGCAGATGGCTGAACCATTTCTCGATCCGCGACGCCCGGCCGCGCCCGCGCGCATGGAACCGCCGCATCACGATCGACTTGCCCACCTCGGCGCGGCTGACCACGAGCCGGTCCACGTCGAGCTGGTGATTGTTCTCCGCATTGGCGATCGCGCTCTCCAGCGTCTTGCGCACTTGCTGCGCAATGCGCCGCTTGCTGAAGGTCAAGTCCGCCACTGCCTGGCTCGCCTTCTTGTTGCGGATCAGCCCGGCGACGACGTTCAGCTTCTGCGGGCTGATGCGCACGTTGCGCAGCACCGCGATGGCTTCCGTCTCCGCCAGCGTGCGGGGATGCTTCGGCTTGCTCATCGCGTTAGCCCCGCTTGGCCTTCTTATCGGCCGTGTGGCCGGTGAAGGTCCGCGTCGGCGAGAACTCGCCGAGCTTGTGCCCCACCATGTTCTCGTTGACCTGCACGGGCAGGAATTTGTGCCCGTTATAGACGCCGAAGGTCAGGCCAACGAATTGCGGCAGGATCGTCGAACGGCGCGACCAGGTCTTGATGACCTCGTTGCGGCCCGAGTTCCGCGCCGCCTCCGCCTTGCCCAGCATGTACCCGTCCACAAACGGGCCCTTCCATACGGAACGCGTCATCTTAGTGTTTCCCCTTCGGACGCCGGCGAATAATCAGCCCCGCGGTCCGCTTGTTCGTGCGTGTCTTGTAGCCCTTGGTCGGCTTGCCCCACGGCGTCACCGGATGCCGCCCGCCCGAGGTGCGGCCCTCGCCGCCGCCATGCGGGTGGTCCACCGGGTTCATCACCACGCCGCGGTTGTGCGGCCGCCAGCCCAGCCAGCGCGAACGCCCGGCCTTGCCGATGCTCTGGTTCTGCCGGTCCGGGTTGCTCACCGCGCCCACCGTCGCCATGCACTCGGCCCGTACCACGCGCAACTCGCCCGATTGCAGCTTGATCTGCGCGTAACCGGAATCCTTGCCGACCAGCTGCGCATACGTCCCCGCCGCCCGCGCCATCTTCCCGCCGCCGCCGATCTTCAGCTCGACATTGTGGATGATCGTGCCAACCGGCATCCCCGCCAGCGGCATCGCATTGCCCGGCTTGATGTCGACCCGCTGCCCGGCCACTACCTTGTCGCCGGCGCGCAGCCGCTGCGGCGCCAGAATATACGACAGCTCGCCGTCATCATACTTCACCAGCGCGATGAACGCCGACCGGTTCGGATCATACTCCAGCCGCTCGACCGTCGCCGGCACGTCGAACTTGCGCCGCTTGAAGTCCACATTGCGATAGGACTGCTTGTGCCCGCCGCCGCGAAACCGCGACGTGATCCGGCCATGCACGTTGCGGCCGCCCGAATGGTTCTTGCCTTCGGTCAGCGTCTTGACCGGCTTGCCCTTCCACAGCTCGCTGCGGTCGATCAGCACGGTGCCGCGCAGGCTGGGGGTGACCGGGTTGAATTGCTTGAGTGCCATCGATCGAACCTCAGGCCAGCCCGGTGGACATGTCGATCGACTGTCCCTCGGCCAACTGCACATAGGCCTTCTTCACATCCGAGCGCACGCCCGGACGCCCGCGGAAGCGCTTGGTCTTGCCCTTCTGCACCAGCGTGTTCACCGCCGTGACCTTGACGCCGAACAACCCCTCGATCGCCGCCTTGATCTCCGGCTTAGTGGCGTCGATCGCCACCCGGAATGCAAAGTGGTTGCGCTCCGACATCATCGTCGCCTTCTCAGTGATCACCGGGCTGCGAATGACCTGGAACATCGCCTCGCGCGACATCGTGGCGGCCCGCTTGCGTGCCGCCAAAACCTGACGAACGCTCATTGTGCGCTCTCCTCGCTCACAGCTGCCGGCGCATGCGCCGGGCCGTTCTTCGGTGCCAACCGCGCCTTCAGCCCCTCGAGCCCGGCCGTCGTCACCACCAGCATATCGTGCCGCACGATGTCGTACACGTTGGCGCCCATCGTCGGCAGCACGTCGATCCCGACCACGTTGCGCGCCGCGCGCAGGAACACTTCGTCCACCGTATGGTCGACGACGAGCGCCGACTTCCAGCCGAGGCCCTTGAGCTGGCTTGCCAGATCGCGGGTCTTGCCGGTCCCGCCGGCGACGGCGTCCAGCACCACCAGTTTGCCCTCGGCCTGCTTCATCGACAGCGCCGAGATCAGCCCGAGCCTGCGCACCTTCTTCGGCAGGTCGAACCCATGATCGCGCACAACCGGCCCGTGCACCCGCCCGCCGGTGCGGAACTGCGGCGCCCGCAAGCTGCCCTGCCGGGCATTGCCGGTGCCCTTCTGCTTATACGGCTTCTTCGTGGTCCCACGGACCTCGCCCATGCCCAGCGTCCGGTGCGTGCCCGCCCGGCGCTTCATCAGCTGCCAGTGCATCACACGGGCGATGATGTCCTGCCGCACCGCCGCCCCGAACAACTGCTCCGGCAGCTCCGCCGACCCGGCACCCGCGCCATCCAGCGTCTTGATCTCGATCTGCATCGCTATGCCTCAGTCCCGGCAGGCGCTTCAGCCGCCTCGCCGCCGCTCGTCAGAAACGCCGCCGGGTAAGCCAGGCCTTCCGGCGCCTTGCGCTTGATCGCGTCCCGCACCAGCACCCAGCCATCCTTGGCGCCCGGCACCGAGCCGCGCACCATCAGCAAGCCACGCTCCGCGTCGACGGCCGCAACCTCGACATTGAGCGTCGTCACCCGCTCATGCCCGAGATGGCCCGGCATCTTCTTGTTCTTGAATGTCTTGCCAGGGTCCTGCCGGTTGCCGGTCGAACCCAGGCTGCGATGGCTGACCGACACGCCGTGGCTCGCCTCGAGTCCGCGGAAGTTCCAGCGCTTCATGCCGCCGGCAAATCCTTTGCCCTTGCTGATGCCGCACACGTCCACCTTCTGCCCGACCAGAAAATGCGCCGCGCTCAGCGTCTGCCCAGCCTCGAACACCGCGTCGCCGTCCACCCGGAATTCCACCAGTTTCTGCTTCGGCTCGACCTTTACGCGGGCGAAATGCCCCTTGTTCGGGTTCGACACGTTCTTCACCTTCGCCGTACCCCAGCCGAGCTGCACGGCCGTGTAGCCATCCCGCTCCTGGGTGCGCTGATCCACCACCTGCACTTGGTCCAGGTGCAGCACGGTGACCGGCACGTGCGTGCCGTCGTCCTTGAACAGCCGGGTCATGCCCAGCTTCTTCGCGATCAGTCCGATACGCATCGCCCCGACCCTACAGCTTGATTTCGACGTCCACGCCGGAGGCGAGGTCGAGCTTCATCAGCGCGTCCACCGTCTGCGGCGTGGGCTCTACGATGTCGAGCAGCCGGCGATGCGTCCGGATCTCGAACTGCTCGCGGCTCTTCTTGTCGACGTGCGGCGAGCGGTTGACCGTGAACCGCTCGATATGCGTCGGCAACGGGATCGGGCCACGAACCCGCGCACCCGTCCGCTTCGCCGTGTTCACGATCTCCCGCGTGCTGTTGTCCAGCACGCGGTGATCATACGCCTTCAGGCGGATGCGGATGTTTTGGTTGTCCATGATCCCTAACCCAGTCCCAACCCTTACTGCGTGATGCTGGCGACGACGCCCGCGCCCACGGTCCGGCCGCCCTCGCGGATGGCGAAGCGCAACCCGTCATCCATGGCGATTGGCGCGATCAGCGTCACGTCCATCGACACGTTGTCGCCCGGCATCACCATCTCGGTGCCCTCCGGCAACTCCACCACCCCGGTCACATCCGTCGTGCGGAAGTAGAATTGCGGGCGGTAGTTGGTGAAGAACGGCGTGTGCCGCCCACCCTCTTCCTTCGTCAGGATGTATGCCTCAGCCTTGAACTTGGTGTGCGGCGTGATCGAGCCGGGCTTGGCCAGCACCTGGCCGCGCTCGACATCCTCGCGCTTGGTGCCGCGCAGGAGTGCCCCGATATTGTCGCCCGCCTCGCCGCTGTCGAGCAACTTGCGGAACATTTCTACACCCGTGACGATCGTCTTTGACGTCGGCCTGATGCCGACGATCTCGACCTCGTCGCCCACCTTGACGATGCCGCGCTCGATGCGCCCGGTCACCACCGTGCCGCGGCCCGAGATGCTGAACACGTCTTCGATTGGCATCAGGAACGGCTTGTCGGTCGCCCGCGTCGGCTGCGGGATGTAGCGGTCCACTTCGGCCATCAGCGCGTTGATCGCCTCTTCACCCAGCTCGGGGTTCTTGTCCTCGAGTGCCATCAGCGCCGAACCCTTGACGATCGGGATATCGTCGCCGGGGAACTGATACAAGGAGAGCAGCTCGCGCACCTCCATCTCGACGAGCTCGAGCAGCTCCTCGTCGTCGACCATGTCCACCTTGTTGAGGAACACCACCAGCGCCGGCACGCCGACCTGGCGCGCCAGCAGGATGTGCTCGCGCGTCTGCGGCATCGGGCCGTCGGCCGCTGAGACCACCAGGATCGCGCCGTCCATCTGCGCGGCGCCGGTGATCATGTTCTTTACATAGTCGGCGTGGCCGGGACAGTCGACGTGCGCATAGTGCCGGTTGGCCGTCTCATATTCGACATGCGCGGTGGAGATCGTGATGCCGCGGGCGCGCTCTTCCGGCGCCTTGTCGATCTGGTCATATGCCGTGAACGTGGCCCCGCCGGTCTTGGCCAGCACCTTGGTGATGGCCGCGGTTAGCGACGTCTTGCCATGGTCCACATGACCGATCGTGCCAATATTGCAATGCGGCTTGTTGCGCTGGAATTTCGCCTTGGCCATCGTCCTGTCTCCGTCTCCCGCGCCTCTGCGGGAACCCTGTGGGTTGCTGTTACCAGCGGTAGTGGCTGAAAGCCTTGTTGGCTTCGGCCATCCGGTGGGTGTCTTCACGCTTCTTCACGGCCGAGCCGCGGTTGTTGACCGCGTCGTGCAACTCGTTGGACAGCCGGTCCTCCATCGTGTGCTCGCCGCGCTTGCGCGCGCTGTCGATGATCCAGCGGATCGCCAGCGCCTGCCGCCGCTCCGTGCGCACCTCGACCGGCACCTGATACGTCGCGCCGCCGACCCGGCGAGACCGCACCTCCACCGCCGGCTTCACATTATCCAGCGCCTCGTGAAACAGCCGCACCGGGTCGCCCGCCGCACCAGCGCGCTTTTTCAGCACATCTAACGCGCTGTAAACGATCCCTTCGGCGGCAGACTTCTTGCCGTCATACATCAGCGCATTCATGAAGCGGGTGATCACGATGTCCCCGAACTTCGCGTCCGGCAGGATTTCGCGCTTCACCGCGCGGCGGCGTCGGCTCATGCCTCTTCTCTCCTTACTTCGGCCGCTTGGCGCCGTATAGCGAGCGCCGCTGACGCCGCTTCGGCAGCCCCTGCGTATCCAGCACGCCGCGCAGGATGTGGTACCGCACGCCCGGCAGGTCCTTCACCCGACCGCCGCGGATCAGCACCACGCTATGCTCCTGCAAGTTATGCCCCTCGCCCGGAATATAGCTGACCACCTCATATCCATTGGTCAGCCGCACCTTGGCAACCTTGCGCAGCGCCGAGTTCGGCTTCTTCGGCGTCGTCGTATAGACGCGCGTGCAAACGCCGCGTTTCTGCGGGCAGCCCTGTAGGGCCGGCACCTTGTTCCGTTTGGCGGCGGGCTCGCGGCCCTGGGCAATCAACTGGTTGATGGTCGGCATACGCCAGTTCCGTCCTGTTATCCTGTGCCGCCCCAGCCGCCCAGTCGTCGGACCCATCAAACGCAGCGCGCGGGTGACGAATGCACCCGCGCATGCCGACGACGCAAGGCCTAAGCTACCTCTCGACGAGGCGGCGGCGCCCTGCGCTGCTCTGTGTCACGACGACCGGCCCGACCGGGTCGGGTTAAGTCGAGGGCGGGTAACTACGCCGCAGTTGCGCCGCAGTCAAGCATCGCGTGATCGTCAAACGCTGCCAGCCCGCAAACCTGCTCCGCGCCACAAGGGATTGAATTTGGCGGGGGCCGAGTGGCAGCAACCCTTCTCGCAGATGGCGGCCAGAAGCGTTATAACTGATCCGTCGCCGACCACGCGAGGACCTCTATGGATGACGTGGCTCACGTTCTGACCCGGCACAAGCTGGACGTGGACGAGTATTACCGGATGGCCGAAGCCGGCATCCTCGGCGAGGACGACCGGGTGGAGCTGATCAACGGAGAGATTATCGACATGGCCCCGATCGGGGAAAGTCACGCCGCTACGGTCGGCAGATTGACACGGGTTCTAGTTATGGCCTTTACCGACCAGGCCATCGTATGGCCGCAAAACCCGGTCCGGATCGACCGCCTCAATGAGCCTCAACCTGATTTCGCGGTACTCCGCCCGCGCACGGACTTTTACGAGGCCGGCAAGCCTGGTCCGGCAGACATCCTGCTTTTGATCGAAGTGTCGGATAGCTCGCTGGCATATGACAGCACAGTCAAGCTGCCGCTCTACGCTAAGTCGGTTATCGGCGAGGTCTGGATCGTCGACCTCAAGCGCCGGGTTGTGGATGTCTATTGGCAGCCCGGCGATGAGAGTTACGCGAATAGCGCCACCTACCGTCCAGGCGAGGCCATCACCCTCGCGCTCGCGCCCGAAATCACGCTCGAGGTCGCGCAGATCTTCGGCTAAACCGAGCCAAGGGGGCGGTGCAAAGCACCGCCCCTCCAAACCTACTCCGCCGCCTTGGTGATCGCCGGCGTCTCCGGAGGACGAAGCCGCGCCTGATCCCGCCCCGCGGCCACCTGCCGCAGCCGGTTCATCACGCTGCCCGTCCCCGCCGGGATCAGCCGCCCGACGATCACGTTCTCCTTCAACCCCATCAGGCTATCCACCTTGCCCGCCGTCGCGGCCTCGGTCAGCACGCGCGTGGTCTCCTGGAATGACGCGGCCGAGATGAAGCTGTGCGTCTGCAAGCTCGCCTTGGTGATCCCCTGCAGCACCGGGGTCGCCTCCGCCGCCCGCTCCTCCACCAACACCCGCTTCTCGTTCTCCGCCTCGAACTCCAGCCGGTCCACCTGCTCGCCCGCCAGATACGTCGTATCCCCAGGCTCGGTGATCTCCACCTTCTGCAGCATCTGCCGGACGATGACCTCGATATGCTTGTCGTTGATCTTCACGCCCTGCAGCCGGTAGACGTCCTGGATCTCGTTGACCAAATAGTCCGACAACGCCTCGACCCCCAATACCTTCAGGATGTCATGCGGCACCCGCGGCCCGTCCACCAACGGGTCGCCGCGCCGGACGAAGTCGCCCTCCTGGACGCTGACGTGCTTGCCCTTCGGGATCAGATACTCGGTCTGCTCGTCCGTCTCGTCATTGCGGACGATGACCCGGCGCTTCGCCTTGTAGTCCTTCCCGAACTCCACCCGGCCATCCGTCTCCGCGATGATCGCGTGGTCCTTCGGCCGCCGCGCCTCGAACAGCTCGGCCACCCGCGGCAGACCGCCCGTAATATCGCGCGTCTTGCTGCCCTCGCGCGGGATGCGCGCCAGTACGTCGCCCGCCGCCACCGTCGCCCCGTTCTCGACCGACAGGATCGAGTCCGGGCTGAGGAAGTAGCGCGCCTCCGCCCCGTTTGGCAGTTTCAGCACCTCGCCGCTGGCGTCCTTGAGCTGCAGCCGCGGCCGCAGATCGACGCCCTTGGCCGCCTGCTTGTAGTCCACCACCACGCGCGACGTGAGTCCGGTCACCTCGTCCATCCGCTCGACCAAGGTCACCCCGTCGAGCAGGTCGAGATACTCCACCTGCCCCGCGCGCTCGGTGATGATCGGCAGCGTGTACGGATCCCACTCCGCCAGCTTGTCGTTGCGCTTGACCGCGGCTCCCTCATCGGCCAGCAGCCGCGCGCCATACGGCACTCGGAACCGGGCCCGCTCGCGGCCCTTATCGTCCTGCAGCACGATCTCGCAGTTGCGCGACATCACCACCGGCAACCCCTGGCTGTTCTGCACGACGCTGCGGTTCTTGATCGACACCGACCCGTCATGGCTCGCCTCGACGTTGCTCGCCTCCGCGCCCCGCTGCGCCGCGCCGCCGATGTGGAACGTCCGCATCGTCAGCTGCGTGCCCGGCTCGCCGATTGACTGCGCCGCAATCACGCCCACGGCCTCGCCGATATTGACCGGCGTCCCGCGCGCCAAATCGCGCCCATAACAAGCCGCACACACGCCAACCCGGCTCTCGCAAGTCAGCACGGAGCGGATCTTCAGCGACTCCACCCCCGACTGCTCGAGCCGCTCCGCCTCCGGCTCCTCGATGAGCGTATTGCGCGCGATCAGCACCCCCCCGCTCACCGGGTCGAGCACGTCCTCCGCCGTCGTCCGCCCCAGCGTCCGCTCCGACAGCCCGGCCACCACCTCGCCGCCATCCATCACCGCGCGGACCGTCAGCCCCCGCTCGGTGCCGCAATCCGGCTCGACGATGATGCAGTCTTGCGCCACGTCCACCAGCCGCCGGGTCAAATACCCCGAGTTCGCCGTCTTCAACGCCGTGTCCGCCAGGCCCTTGCGGGCGCCGTGGGTCGAGTTGAAGTATTCGAGGACGGACAGACCCTCCTTAAAGTTGGCGATAATCGGCTGCTCGATGATCTCGCCCGACGGCTTGGCCATCAGCCCGCGCATGCCGGCGAGCTGGCGCATCTGCGCCGGCGACCCGCGCGCGCCGGAGTGGCTCATCATCCACACCGAGTTCGTCGGCCGCCCGATCTGCTGGTTGCTGATCTCCTTCATCATCGCGCCCGCCACCTCGTCGGTGCAGCGCGACCACGCGTCCACCACCTTGTTGTAGCGCTCGCCCGCGGTGATCAGCCCGTCCTGATACTGCTGCTCGAACTCCTTGACCTCGTTCTGCGTCTTCAAGATCAGCTCGGGCTTGCTGTCCGGGATGATCAAATCGTCCTTGCCGAACGACAGGCCCGCCTTCGCCGCCTGCCCGAAGCCGAGCCCCATCAGCCGATCCGCGAAAATCACGCACTCCTTCTGCCCGCAGTGCCGATACACCGCGTCGATCACGTCGGACACGTTCTTCTTGGTCAGCGTCCGGTTGATCAGGCTGAACGGCACGTTCGGATTCTTCGGCAGGATCTGCGCGATCAGCATCCGCCCCGGCGTGGTCACCACCACTTGGCGGACCGGATTGCCCTCCGCATCGACCGAATCCCAGCGCGCACGGATCTTGTCGTGCAGCTTGATCGCCTTGGCGGTCAGCGCGTACTCGATCTCGCCGATGCTCGCGAACGCCGTCGGCGCGCGCTTTACCTGTACTTGCTGCCCGTCCCGCTCCTCAAACGCCGCCGCGTCCGGCGCCTCGCGGTACTCCGGCGTCTCCAGGCTCAGGTAATACAGGCCCAGCACGATGTCCTGGCTCGGCACGATGATCGGCTTGCCGTTCGCCGGGCTGAGGATGTTGTTGGTGCTCATCATCAGCACCCGCGCCTCGAGCTGCGCCTCCAGGCTCAGCGGCACGTGCACCGCCATCTGGTCGCCGTCGAAGTCCGCATTGAACGCGGTGCACACCAGCGGATGCAGTTGGATCGCCTTGCCCTCGATCAGCACCGGCTCGAACGCCTGGATCCCCAGACGATGCAGCGTCGGCGCCCGGTTCAGCATCACCGGATGCTCGCGGATCACCTCCTCCAGGATGTCCCAAACCTCCGGCCGCTCCTTCTCCACCATCCGCTTGGCCGCCTTGATCGTGGTCGCGTGCCCATACTTCTCGAGCTTGGAGTAGATAAACGGCTTGAACAGCTCGAGCGCCATCTTCTTCGGCAGCCCGCACTGATGCAGCTTCAGCTCCGGCCCCACCACGATCACCGAGCGGCCCGAATAGTCCACGCGCTTGCCCAGCAGGTTCTGCCGGAACCGCCCCTGCTTGCCCTTCAGCATATCCGACAGACTCTTCAGCGGCCGCTTGTTGGCGCCCGTGATCGCCCGCCCGCGCCGCCCGTTATCGAACAGCGCGTCCACGCTCTCCTGCAGCATGCGCTTCTCGTTGCGCACGATGATGTCCGGCGCCCGCAGCTCGATCAGCCGCTTTAACCGATTGTTCCGGTTGATGACCCGGCGGTACAGATCGTTCAGGTCCGAAGTCGCGAACCGGCCGCCATCCAGCGGCACCAGCGGACGCAGCTCCGGCGGGATCACCGGCACCACATCCAGGATCATCCACTCCGGCTTCGCGCCGCTCTCGCTGAACGCCTCCATCAGCTTCAGCCGCTTGACCAGCTTCTTGCGCTTGGCCTCGCTCGTCGTCTCCTTAAGATCCGCGCGCAGCCGCACCTTCTCGGCGCCGGTGTCGATTCCGTGCAGGATCTTCTTGATCGCCTCCGCGCCGATGCCGACCTCGAACTCCTCGCCGAACTCGTCCTGCTTGGCGAGCAGCTGATCCTCAGTCAAAAGCTGGTACTGCTTCATATCCGTAACCATCGGATCCAGCACCACGTAGCTCTCGAAATACAGGATCTTCTCCAGTTCCTTGAGCGTCAGATCGACCATCAGCCCGATCCTGCTTGGCAGCGACTTGAGGAACCAGATATGCGCCACCGGGCTCGCCAGCTCGATGTGCCCCATCCGCTCGCGCCGCACCTTGGCCAGCGTGACCTCGACGCCGCACTTCTCGCAGATGATCCCGCGGAACTTCATCCGCTTGTACTTGCCGCACAGGCACTCGTAATCCTTGATCGGCCCAAAGATCCGCGCGCAGAACAGCCCGTCCCGCTCCGGCTTGAAGGTGCGGTAGTTGATCGTCTCCGGCTTCTTGATCTCGCCATACGACCAGCTGCGGATCTGTTCCGGGCTGGCCATCTGGATGCGGATCTCGTCGAAGGTCACGGCCGACCCGGCCTGACCAAGGATCTTCATCAGTTCATTCATCAGTTCACCCCTAAGCGGGTTGCAATATCACCCAGCGTCAGACGACCACCGCCCCATAAGCCTCTCCCCCCGGGAGAGGCTTGGGTGAGGGTCTTTCAACCTGGACCACCCTCACCGTCCCCCTCTCCCAAACGGAGAGGGAGCAGGAAGCAAGCCATCAAACCGGATGACTGGTCAGGTCCACGTTCAGCCCCAACGACTTCAGCTCCTTGACCAGCACGTTGAAGCTCTCCGGAATGCCGGCTTCGAAGTTGTCCTGCTCGCGCACGATCGCCTCGTAGACCTTGGTCCGCCCGGACACGTCGTCCGACTTCACCGTCAGCATCTCCTGCAGTGTGTAGGCCGCGCCGTACGCCTCCAGCGCCCAGACCTCCATCTCGCCGAACCGCTGCCCGCCGAACTGCGCCTTGCCGCCCAGCGGCTGCTGGGTCACCAGGCTATACGGCCCGATCGAACGCGCATGGATCTTGTCGTCCACCAGATGATGCAGCTTGAGCATGTAGATATACCCCACCGTCACCTTGCGCTCGAACGTCTCGCCGGTCCGCCCATCGGTCAGGTACACCTGGCCCGACGTGTTCAGCCCCGCCTTGGTCAGCATCCCTTCGATGTCGGACATCCGCGCCCCGTCGAACACCGGCGTGGCGATCGGAATGCCCTTCTTGAGATTGTCCGCCAGCTCGAGCAGCTGCTCGGTGCTCATCGGCGCGATCTGCTCGGCGAATTCGCGCTCACCATAGATGTCGCGTAGCATCTCAAGTAGCTCGTCGCGCTGCGCCCCGGTCCGCCGGTACTCGTCCACCAGCTCGCCCACTTGCTTGCCCAGCGTCGCGCACGCCCAGCCCAGATGCGTCTCCAGGATCTGCCCCACATTCATCCGGCTCGGCACGCCGAGCGGGTTGAGCACGAGGTCGACATGCGTGCCGTCCTCGAGGAACGGCATGTCCTCGACCGGCGTCACCCGCGAAACCACACCCTTGTTGCCGTGCCGCCCCGCCATCTTGTCACCGGGCTGCAGCTTGCGCTTTACGGCCACGAACACCTTGACCATCTTCATGACGCCCGGCGGCAGCTCGTCGCCACGCTGCAGCTTCTCCACCTTGCCGTCGAACCGCGCCTGCAGCCGCTGCACCGCCGCGTCGAACTCGCGTTTCAGCGTCTCGATCTCGGCCATCACGGCGTCATCGGTCACCCCGATATGCCGCCACGCGCCGCGCGGATGCTCCGCCAGCACCGCCTCGTCGATCGGCGTACCCGACTTGATGCCCTTGAACCCGCCCGCTGCCTTGCGGCCCAGCAACTTCTCGCGCAACCGGTTCAGGAACGACCGCTCCTGGATCGCCCGCTCGTCGTCGCGGTCCTTGGCCAGGCGCTCGATCTCCGACCGCTCGATCGCCATCGCGCGCTCGTCCTTGTCGACGCCCCGCCGGCTGAACACCCGCACGTCGACGATCGTCCCCGTTACCCCCGGCGGCAGCTTCAGCGACGTATCGCGCACGTCAGACGCTTTCTCGCCGAAGATCGCCCGCAACAATTTCTCTTCCGGCGTCATTGGGCTCTCGCCCTTCGGCGTCACCTTGCCGACCAGGATGTCGCCCGGGTTCACCTCGGCGCCGATGTAGACGATGCCGGCCTCGTCGAGGTTCTTCAGCGCCTCCTCGCCGACATTCGGGATGTCGCGCGTGATCTCCTCCTGGCCCAGCTTGGTGTCGCGGGCCATGACCTCGAATTCCTCGATGTGGATCGAGGTGAAGACGTCGTCGCGCGCGATCCGCTCGCTGATCAGGATCGAGTCCTCGAAATTGTAGCCGTTCCACGGCATGAACGCGCACAGCACGTTCCGCCCCAGCGCCAGCTCGCCCAGATCGGTGCTCGGCCCGTCCGCAATGATATCCCCGATGGTCACCCGGTCACCCACCTTCACCAGCGGACGCTGATTGATGCAGGTGCTCTGATTGCTGCGCATGTACTTGCGTAAGCGATAGATATCCACGCCATGCGTCGTGCCGTCATCGGCCGTCGCCCGCACCACGATGCGCGCGCCGTCGATCTGGTCCACGATCCCCGGCCGCCGGGCGACGATCGTCGCCCCGCTATCGCGCGCGACGGCTGCTTCCATGCCGGTGCCGACCAAGGGCGCGTCGCTCTTGATCAGCGGCACCGCCTGGCGTTGCATGTTGCTGCCCATCAGCGCCCGGTTGGCGTCGTCGTTCTCCAGGAACGGGATCAGCGCCGCCGCCACCGACACGAGCTGCCGCGGGCTCACGTCCACCGCGGTCACGTCCTCCGGCTTGACCAGCCGGAAATCGCCCTGCCGCCGCACCGAGACCAGCTCGTTGGTGAACCGCCCCGTCTTATCGGTCGGCGCATCCGCCTGTGCGACGACCAGCTTCTCCTCCTCCATCGCCGAGAGGTATTTCCACCCCTCCTGCACCGTCCCGTCCTTCACCAGCCGGTATGGCGTCTCGATGAACCCATACTTGTTCACCTTCGCATACGTCGCCAGGCTGTTGATCAGCCCGATATTCGGCCCTTCCGGGGTCTCGATCGGGCAAATCCGGCCGTAATGCGTCGGATGCACGTCGCGCACCTCGAACCCGGCCCGCTCGCGCGTCAGACCGCCCGGCCCAAGCGCCGAAAGCCGCCGCTTATGCGTCACTTCCGACAGCGGATTGGTCTGGTCCATGAACTGGCTGAGCTGCGACGACCCAAAAAACTCCCGCACCGCGGCCGCCGCCGGCTTGGCATTGATCAAATCGTGCGGCATCACCGTGTCGATATCCACCGACCCCATCCGCTCGCGGATCGCCCGCTCCATCCGCAATAGCCCGAGCCGGTACTGGTTCTCCATCAGCTCGCCCACCGAGCGCACCCGCCGGTTGCCGAGGTTGTCGATGTCGTCGATCGTGCCGCGCCCGTCCTTCAGCTCGCACATGATCTTGACGGTGCGCAGGATGTCCTCCTTGCGCAGCACCCGGACCGTGTCCTCCGCGTCCAGCCCCAGCCGCATGTTCATCTTGACGCGGCCAACCGCCGAAAGGTCATACCGGTCCGCGTCAAAGAACAGCCCGCGGAACAGCGCCTCCGCCGTCTCCGGCGTCGGCGGCTCCCCCGGCCGCATCACCCGATAGATATCGACCAGCGCATCGTCCCGATTGCCGTTCTTGTCCACCGCCAGCGTGTTGCGCAGCCAAGGTCCGTTCGCCTGGTCCACCGCCAGCGTCGGCAGCTTGGTGATCCCAAGATCCTCCATCTGCGTCAGCCGCGCATCGGCCAGCTCCTCGCCGGCCTCGGCGTAGATCTCGCCCGTGTCCTCATTGACGATGTCGATGGCCATGTAGCGGCCCAGCAGCTCGGTCCGCCCGACCAGCACGGTGTGCGTCTTCTCTGCGATCTTGCGCGCCGTCCGCTGCGTCAGCTTCGCCCCGGCCTCCGCAACCACTTCGCCCGTATCCGCATCCACCAGCGACTCCGCCAGCGTGATCCCGCGATAGCTCTCCGCCTCGAACGGTCGCGCCCAGCCCTTCGCCGTGCGCGCGAACACCACCTGCGTATAGAAGACATTCAGGATTTCCTCGGCATCCATGCCGCGGATCTCGCCAATATCGACCGTCTCGCCCGCCGCCACGCGCTGCGCCCGCAGCTTCTCGGTCGGCCGGCCCTCCAGCGCATACAGCAGTGTCGTCACTGGCAGCTTCCGCTTGCGGTCGATCCGGACGTAGATAAGGTCTTTGCTGTCGAACTCGAAATCCAGCCAAGAACCGCGATACGGAATCACCCGCGCCGCAAACAAATACTTGCCGCTGCTATGCGTCTTGCCCTTGTCGTGGTCGAAGAACACACCCGGGCTGCGATGCATCTGGCTGACGATCACCCGCTCAGTCCCGTTGATGATGAACGTCCCGTTATCCGTCATCAGCGGCATATCGCCCATGTAGACGGGCTGCTCTTTGATATCGCGGATCGAGCGCGCCCCAGTATCCTCGTCCAAATCCCAAACAATGAGACGCAGCACCACTTTCAGCGGCGCCGCAAAGTTCATCCCGCGTTGGATGCACTCCTCGACGTCATACTTCGGCTCCTCGAGCTCGTAATGCACGAACTCCAGCCGCCCGCGCCCCGCGAAATCGTCGATTGGGAACACACTTTTAAACACTTCCTGCAGCCCGGTCGGCGTCCGGCTGTCCGGCGGCACGACCATCTGCAGGAACGCCTCATAACTGGACCGCTGCACATCGATCAGGTTCGGCATCGGCGCCACATCGGGAATCCGCCCGAAGCTCTTGCGAATGCGCTTTTGCCCAGTGAATGACTTATTGATCGCGTTCATGCCTGCCCCTAACCTCGCCCCGCCCGAACCACAGCCCCCGGCAAGCACAAACGCCTTCCGGTCAGCCAGCAACGGGTTTGCGGGCGGGAACCCGGCCTGGCTCCCACCCGCGTCTCTAACCTCATGACCCGACGACCCGTTGCCAGTCGCGTCGGGGCCAGTCGCGTCGGGGGCGCAATCCAAAAGAATTGCGCCAAAGCTCTGCTACTTGATCTCGACAGCGGCGCCTTGATCCTCGAGCTGCTTCTTCAACTTCGCCGCCTCGTCCTTGTTCACACCTTCCTTGACGGTCTTCGGCGCGCCCTCAACCAGGTCCTTGGCTTCCTTCAGCCCCAGACCCGTGATGGTGCGGATTTCCTTGATGACGTTGATTTTCTTCTCGCCGGTCTTGGCCAGGATGACCGTGAACTCGGTCTGTTCCTCGACCGCCGCCGCCGCCGGTGCCGCCGGACCACCCGCGGCGGCGGCAACCGCCACCGGAGCGGCGGCGGAAACGCCCCACTTCTCTTCCAACAACTTGGAAAGCTCAGCAGCCTCCAAGACTGTCAGAGTGGACAACTCGTCCACCAATCTCGATAGATCAGCCATTTCGTGTATTCCTTACTTAGCCCTTGGTTTGTCCCATGCAAGACCGGTGCCTCCGGCCTTGCGACTGTTTAACTATGCGGCTTCCGCCTCGTCCTTCTTGGAATAGGCCCCAAAGACCCGCGCGAGTTGTCCAGCCGGCGCCGCCAGCACACTCGCGACCCGGCTCGCAGGGGTTTGCAGAATCCCCACGATCCCGGCTCGCAGCATGTCGAGCGACGGCAAATCGGCCAGCGCCTTGACCCCGTTCGCATCAAGCGTCCGGGCGCCCAGCGCGCCGCCGATCACGATGAACTTCTCGTTGGTCTTGGCGAAATCGATGGCAGTCTTCGCCACAGCCACCGGGTCATGCGACCACGCAAGCGCGGTCGGTCCCTTCAGCATGGGCTTGATGCCGTCGAATGGGGTCCCATCCAGGGCGAGGGCGGCCAACCGGTTCTTCGCGACTTTGAAGGTCGATCCCCCAGCCCGCATCTTGCGCCGCAGATCAGACACCTCGGCCACGGTCAGACCCTTATTCTGGGTGACCACGACCATCGACGTCTCTGCGAACACACCCGCGAGCGAGGCAACGAACTCCCGCTTCTCCGTCCGGTCCACAACCCGTCTCCTGTTGGCCTCGATGCGTTTGGACCGCATCCAGACCGGTTATGCCCATCCGCACTCCGAAAAGTGCGGCAATTCGCCTGTCCGGGGCCCCAGAAGCGAGGGGACCCTGCAGCCGGAACAGCCAGGGCGCCGGGCCGGCAAGGCCGGTCCGGAAATCCTGCACTTCCCCGTCTTCTGCGCGCGGGCCAAAAACCCTTTACTGCCCCAAAAGGGACGACGTGCAGTCTCGGACAGGTTCGGAAGCGCCGAAGCGCTTCCTAGCGCCAGCCCTTGCGGGCCAGCGAATTCCTACGCAGCCAGGCTCGCTAGATCGACGCGCACACCCGGCCCCATCGTCGAGCTCAGCGACGCCTTCTGCACATACGTGCCCTTGGCGCCCGCTGGCTTGGCCTTCTGGATCGCGTCGACGAACGCCTTGATGTTCTCCAGCAGCTTCTCGTCCTCGAAGCTCGCCTTGCCGATCCCGGCATGCACGATGCCCGCCTTCTCCGCCCGGAACTCCACCTGCCCAGACTTGGCCGCCTGCACTGCGCCCTTCACGTCCATCGTCACCGTCCCCAGCTTCGGGTTCGGCATCAGCCCGCGCGGCCCCAATATCTTCCCCAGCCGCCCCACCAGCGCCATCATGTCCGGCGTCGCGATGCATCGATCGAACGCGATGTCCCCGGCCTGCACCTTTTCCGCCAGGTCCTCGGCGCCGACCACATCGGCGCCCGCATCCGTCGCCTCCTGCGCCTTCGGCCCCCGCGCGAACACCGCCACCCGCAGCGTCTTGCCCGTCCCGTTCGGCAGGCTCAGCAGCCCGCGCACCATCTGGTCGGCATGCCTCGGATCGATGCCCAAATTCATGCTGAACTCGACCGTCTCGTCGAACTTGGCCTTCGCATTCGACCGCACCAGCTTGATCGCCTCCGGCAGCGGATACGACTTCGTCCGATCAAACGAAGCATACGCCGCGTGCAGCCTCTTATCGTGCGCCATGGCTCAGCCCTCCACCACGGTGATGCCCATCGACCGCGCCGACCCGGCCAGCATGCTCACCGCGGCCTCCACGTCGTTCGCGTTCATGTCCTTCATCTTGGTCTCGGCGATTTCGCGCAGCTGATCCCGCGTGACCCGGCCGACCGCGGCACCCTTGCCCGGCGTCGTCGTCCCCTTCGTGATCCCCGCCGCCTTCTTCAAGAAATACGTGTTCGGCGGCGTCTTCATGATGAACGTAAAAGTCCGGTCCGCGAACGCCGTGATCACCACTGGCACCGGCATGCCCGGCTCCATGGTCTGCGTCACCGCGTTGAACTCCTTGACAAACGCCATGATGTTCAACCCGCGCTGACCGAGCGCCGGACCCACCGGCGGCGACGGGTTCGCCTTCCCAGCCGGGATCTGCAACTTTATATAGCCGACGATCTTCTTAGCCATGCCTGCCCGTCTCCCGGCGCAGGAACCGCGGTCATATCGATAGGGCCGCCGTTCGGCAGCCCAGATCTCCCGCGTTCCAAAGTGAGCAGCGGCATATAGGGGAGCACGCGCCACCCGTCCAGCGTTTTCTCACGCATGGCTGGGCAGAGCGTCGATATCGGCCTATATGCCAGAATCCCACGAAAAACGCAAAGGCCCCGTAATGACCCTGACGCCCCGCGCTGGCACGTCCCCCCGCTTCAACGAGACCACGATCGCCATCTTCGGCGCTTTCGTCGTCGCCGTCGTGCTCTCCTCGTTCATCATCAACCCGTTCCGCGCGATGGTCCTAGCCTACACCGATTACAGCAACACCACCGCCGCCCCCGACGTCCCGCCCGCCAGCACCGTCAACGCCCCGGCGCCCGCTGCCAAGTAGTTACATTTTGTCTAGGGCGCGAAACAGCATCGATACACATCCCACCCCATCTCATTTCCGACGTTGCTTCGCATGAAAGGAGATTAGATGGCTATCATCCGCACCGCTCTATTAGCTGTTGCCATTGGCGCGTCCGGCGCCGCATTGCTGCCCTCGCCCAAGGCCGAGGCCTGGTGGGCCCGTCCCGGTGTCTGGGTCGCCGGCCCGCGACGGCCGGTCGTAGTCTACGCCCCGCCGCGCCCCTACTATTACCGCCACTGGGTCCCCGCTCACGTGGACTATTGGGGCCGCTGGCACCCCGGCCACTGGATCTAACCCCCACTCATACCCTCTAAAAGCCCTCTCCCTCCGGGCCTCCGGGAGAGGGTTGGGAGAGGGCCTAAATCACCAACTCAATCAAAAACGGCCCAGACCGCGCGTTCGCCTGCGTAAACAAATCCCCGAATGCCTCCATCGTCTCCGCCCGCGCCGCCTCGACGCCCATTCCGCCGGCCAGTTGCACCCAGTCCAAATTCGGGTTGCCTAAATCCAGCATATCCAGCGCCGTCCGCCCCGGATTGGCCCCGACCCCCTGATATTCGCCCAGCAGAATTGCATACTTCCGGTTGGCAAATATCACCGTGGTCACATCCAGCCGCTCGCGCGCCTGCGTCCACAGCCCCTGCAGCGTATACATCGCCGACCCATCGGCCTGCAGCGCCACGACCCGGCGGCCGGGCGCCCCAATCGCCGACCCCGTCGCCAGCGGCACGCCGCACCCGATCGCCCCGCCGGTAACGTGCAGCCAATCATGCGGTGCCGCCCCCTTCGTAAAGGGAAAGAACGCCCGCCCAAAACTCACGCTTTCATCCACCACCACCGCCTGCTCCGGCAGCAGCGCCCCAAGACTCTGCGCGAACGATTCTGAACTAATCGCGCCCCGCGCCGGCCCCTTCTCGCCCGTTGCCTCGCCGCCGTGCGCCGGCTTGGCCCCGATCTCTTCCGCCAGCCGCTCCAGCGCATCGGCCAGATCCTGCTCCGGCCGCGCCAGCACGTGCACCTCGCAATCCTCGCGATACAGCCGGCTCGGCTTCCCCGGGTAAGCAAAGAACCCCACCGGCGCCCTCGCGCCCACCAGGATCAAGTGCCGAAACCCGGCCAGCGCCGCCACCGCCGGCTCGTTCGCATACGGCACCCGCTCGATCGCCACCCGCCCCGCCCCGCGCTCGATCCGCGCATTCTGCGTCGGCGCCAGCATTCGCGCGCCCGTCGCCTCGGCGATCCCCGCCGCCACCGCCAATGGTCGCGCCCGCAGCGCCTTGCCCGCCACAAGCAGCATTGCCGGCTCACCCGACCGCAGCGCCCGCGCCGCGTCCTGCACCGCACTCGGCGCCACTTTCGCGGTCTCCCGCGCCGGCCGCCGCTCGGCCACCACCCCGCCCGGATCCCAACACGTATCGGAGGGCAGGATCAGCGTGGCGATCCCGTCCACCGCCGCCTGCACCGCCTCGGCGCAATCCGCCCCCACGGTCGCCGCCGAGTTCGCCGTCCGCGTCCACAACGACACTGGCCGCGCCCATCCCTCGGTATCGGCCGTCAACGGCGCATCGAGCGGCCGATGGTACGTCGCCTGATCCCCGACTAGATTGACGATCGGCGAGCGCGCCCGCCGCGCATTGTGCAAATTGGCCAACCCGTTCGCCAAGCCGGGCCCGCAATGCAGCAAAGTCGACGCCGGCCGGTCCGTCATCCGCGCATACCCGTCCGCCGCCCCGGTAACCACGTTCTCCTGCAGCCCCAGCACGCAGCGCATCCCCGGGATCCGGTCCAGCGCCGCCACGAAGTGCATCTCCGACGTGCCTGGATTGGTGAAGCAGGTATCCACCCCACTCGCCAGCAACGTGTGCACAAGGCTCTCGGCGCCGTTCATTCCCATCCCTCAAATCCGTCGAGACGGCACACTGCCCCCCACCCGCTTGCCTTGCAACGCCTCCCCCGCCGCCCTACCCAGGACCCGACTCACGAGAGAATCCGTCCGCCGATGACCACCGTCATGTATCCCGAGCGCATGTACCCCGACGACACCGAGGAGCGCCGGATCTTCGGCCCAGACGTCCGCATCCTGATGCGCGACACCCATGAAATCGCCGACCTCTCCGATGCCGAATGCGCCGAAGTCGAAGGCCTGATGATCTTCCGCCAGTTCCTGCGCGAAGCCGACATCGCCCGCTTTCCCCGCCTGCGCGCCGTCGTCCGCATGGGCGTCGGTTACGACCGGCTCGACCGCCAGGCCGCCGCCGCCCGCGGCGTCATCATCTGCAACGTCCCCGACTACGGCACCACCGAGGTCGCCGATCACACCATCGCGATGATCCTCGCGCTCCGCCGCGGCCTGCTCCTGCACTACGACGCGCAGCGCGCCACCCCGCCCGCCCCCTGGGTCGCCACGCAAAACCCGCTCATCCGCCGCATCGGCGCCCAAACCCTAGGCGTCGTCGGCCTCGGCCGCATCGGCACGGCCGTCGCCTTGCGCGCCAAAGCGCTCGGCTTCCGCGTCGTCTTCCACGACCCCTATCTCTCCAACGGCTCTGACCTCGCCATCGGCGTCCACCGCGCCCTGACGCTCGACGACCTCCTGCCCCAATCCGACGTCCTCTCCCTGCACGTCCCGCAGACCGCCGGCACGATCGGCATGATCGGCCCCCGCGAGCTCGCCCTACTCCCGAGGAACGCGATCGTCGTCAACGCCGCCCGCGGCCGCATCCTCGACCTCGACGCCCTCCAATCCGCGCTGCAAGACGGCCACATCGCCGGCGCCGGCCTCGACGTGATCCCCGTCGAACCCCCCGTCGACCCGCTGCCCGGCCTGCTGCGCGCCTACCGCGCCCGCGAACCCTGGATCCAGGGCCGCCTGATCGTCACCCCGCACTCCGCCTATCTATCGCCCGAGGCGCATCTCGACATCCGGATCAAATCCGCCGAGACGATGCGCGCCGCCCTCTTGAGCAACCACCCGCAGAACGTGATATCGCCCGAGTCCTACTGACCAGCGCGCTCTCCGCACCGCCGCACGAGTTCAACAACCAGTCAGCGTCTTGGCCGCCCCGGCAACCCTTGCGCCCACGTGCGCTTCTCCTCTCAGAAAATCGGAGGTGACGCGTGGACATCATCTTGCTGCTTGCCTTGGCGACCTTCGTCCTGGTCGTGGCTTTCCTCCTCTGGAACCGCATATCCACCAAGCGCCACCAAGAGACCGGCGGCCGCACCAGTGGGCTCGGCGGCCCGGCCGACCCGCTGTCCGGCACGGCCGAAGGCATTAGGCCCGCCGAGGCCATTCAAACCAGCCTTGATGAGGCCGCCACCGCGCCGCCCCGCGCCAAGCCGATCATCGAATAATATCGTCACTGCCGACCTAACCCGGTGACCGCCGCAGCTCCAAAACTGCTTGACCATGACCTGGCGCTAATGTTCTTGTTTCGTTCATGTCCTCCAAGCGTCCCCCGGCCAACCCCAATTTGCGCCCGCCCACTGAACAGGCGGGCTATCATCGCCTGTTCGTCGACGAGCTGATCGAAGCCGGCAGCAGCCTCGTCCGCCTGCTCCGCGACTGCGTGGATGCCCAGGCGGAGTTCACCCAGGCCGATCGCAAGTCCATCCCGCTCGTCGATATTGCCACCGCGTTTGACCGCAACTCCCGCGCCGTGCGCCGCAGCATCATGCTCGCTCAGAGCCTCGACACCGCCGCGCCCGCGCGCGACCAAGATCGCGCCGCCGCCCGACGCAAGCTCATCTGCGACGTCCAAGCCGCTATCCAGCGCAACACCTCCTGGAACCTCGATGACGACGACCTGAATGACGACGATTTCGATGATGACAAGCTCGAGGACGAGGACCTCGAGGACGAGCTGGACGAAGAACTCGATAGCCTCGAGGACGAGATCGGTCGACGCCCGATCGCCGAGGTCATTGCCGACATCTGCCGCGACCTTGGCCTCGCCGCTCAGCTTCCCGGCATGGCGCCCTGGAAGCGTCGCATTCCCTCCGATATCGCTCTGCTATGCACCCGGGCCGCCCGCGCGCCCGGCGCAAGCGTGACACTCCTACGGCAAGGCGCGGCGACGAAAATCCTGCCGCAAGACGCGCGTCCGACCGCCGCCGACCCTGCCACCGCCCGCGATTCGGATCGCAAAATCCGCCTCGTCCCCCTGCCGGACAAGGCATAGGCGGCGGCTCGCTCTACCGCGTTCGCAAGTCCAGCAACCCGGCAACGCGTCCCGCGGCAACCGTTCGCCGCGGCCCTCTATCCTTGACACCCCCGAACCGCCCGCCCAGCCTGCGCCGAAGCAAATTCGCCCAGGGAACGCCGATGCTCGGAACGCCGATGCCCGACTCCGCCTCGCCTCGCCGCCTCCGCAGCCGGCTCTGGTTCGACGACCCCTCCAATCCAAGCA
The DNA here is from genome assembly GCA_965276815.1 of Acetobacteraceae bacterium. Lineage (GTDB taxonomy): Bacteria > Pseudomonadota > Alphaproteobacteria > Acetobacterales > Acetobacteraceae > JAVVHH01. Next base: position 1,260,487 of record CBDIBE010000011.1, read on the forward strand.
TGACCGCGCTCTACCTCGAGCGTTACATGAACTTCGGCCTAACCCCGGCCGAGCTCCGCTCCGGGCGCCCCATCATCGGCATCGCCCAGACCGGCTCCGACCTCGCCCCCTGCAACCGCCACCACGTCGCCCTCGCCAGCCGCGTCCGCGACGGCATCCGCGACGCCGGCGGCATCCCGCTCGAATTCCCCATCCACCCCATCCAGGAGAGCGGCAAGCGCCCCACCGCCGCGCTCGACCGCAACCTCGCCTATCTCAGCCTGGTCGAAGTCCTGCACGGCTACCCGCTCGACGGCGTCGTGCTCACCGCCGGCTGCGACAAGACCGTCCCCGCCGTCCTGATGGGCGCCGCTACCGTCAACATCCCTGCTCTCATGCTATCCGGCGGCCCAATGCTCGACGGCTGGTACAACGGACGCCTCGCCGGGTCCGGGACCATCGTCTGGGAAGCCCGCAAGCTCCTCGCCGAGGAGCAGATCGACTACGAACAGTTCATCGACATGGTCGCCGCCTCCGCCGCCTCCGTCGGCCACTGCAACACCATGGGCACCGCGCTCAGCATGAACAGCCTCGCCGAGGTCCTCGGCATGTCGCTCCCTGGCTGCGCCGCCATCCCCGGCCCGCACAAGGAGCGCGGCTGGATGGCTTACAACACCGGCAACCGCATCGTCGGCATGGTCGCCGAGAACCTCCGCCCCTCCGACATCATGACCAAAGCCGCTTTCGAGAACGCCGTCGTCGCCGCCGCCGCCCTCGGCGCCAGCAGCAACTGCCCCATCAGCATGGTCGCCATCGCCCGCCACATGGGCGTCGACCACACGCTCGACGACTGGCAGCGCCTCGGCGCCGAGATCCCCCTTCTCACCGACGTCCAGCCCGCCGGCCGCTTCCTCGGCGAGGGTTTTTTCCGCGCCGGCGGCGTCCCCGCCGTCCTGCGCGAACTCATGGACGCCGGCAAGCTGCACACCACCGTCATGACCTGCACCGGCCGAACGCTGTCAGAGAACCTCGCCAATTCCCAAGCCGGCGACCGCGAGGTAATCCGCGCCTACGACCACCCCATGAAGGAGCATGCCGGCTTCATCGTCCTCTCCGGCAACCTCTTCGACGCCGCCGTCATGAAGATCAGCGTCATCGACCCCGAGTTCCGCAGCCGCTTCCTCTCCGACCCTGACAAGCCCAACGTTTTCGAAGGCAAGGCCGTCGTTTTCGAGGGTCCCGAGGACTATCACCATCGCATCGAGGACCCGGCGCTCGGCGTCGACGACCACTCCATCCTCGTCATCCGCAATTGCGGCCCCGTCGGCTACCCCGGCAGCGCTGAGGTCGTGAACATGCAGCCCCCCGCCGCCCTGCTCAAGGCCGGCGTCAACGCCCTCCCCACCATGGGCGACGGACGCCAATCCGGCACCTCCGGCAGCCCCAGCATCCTCAACATCTCCCCCGAAGCCGTCGTCGGCGGCGGCCTCGCTCTCCTGCACACCGGCGACCGCGTCCGCATCGACCTCAACACCCGCAAAGTCGACGTCCTCGTCCCCGAATCCGAGCTCGCCGCCCGCCGCAAATCCTGGACCGCCCCCTCCCTGAAAAGCCTGACCCCCTGGGAAGAAATCTACCGCAGCATGGTCGGCCAAATGTCCACCGGCGCATGCCTAGAGCCCGCCACCCTCTACCTAAACATCGTCGAAGACCGCGGCGAAAGCCGCCACAGCCACTGACCGTAACCGGTGATCGGTGACAAGTGATCAAGCGGCCGCCGGCTCTTGTTCACCGATCACCGCTCACCGATCACCCCTGAGGATCCCATGCCAGCCCGCCTCGCCGGAAAAACCGCCTTCATCACCGCCGCCGCCCAGGGCATCGGCCGCGCCACCGCCCTCGCCTACGCCGCGGAAGGCGCCCGCGTCATCGCCACCGACCTCAACGAAGCCAAGCTCGCCGAACTCGCCCCCAACATCACCACCCAAAAGCTCGACGCCACCGACCCGGCCGCCATCGCCCGCGTCATCGCCGCCGCCGGCCCGCTCGACATCCTCTTCAACTGCGCCGGCTTCGTCCACCAGGGCACCATCCTGGACGCCACCGGAGACGAGTGGGACTTCGCCTTCGCCCTCAACGTCAAAAGCATGGTCCACACCATCCGCGCCGCCCTCCCCGCTATGCTCGAGCGCGGTGGCAGCATCATCAACATGTCCAGCGCCGCCAGCAGCATCAAAGGCGCCCCCGCCCGCTGCATCTACGGCACGTCAAAGGCCGCCGTCATCGGCCTGACCAAGTCCGTCGCCGCCGACTTCGTCAAGCACGGCATCCGCTGCAACGCCATCTGCCCCGGCACCATCCAGACCCCCAGCCTCGACGATCGCATCGCCGCCAATGCCGCCGCTTCCGGCGGTGTCGACGCCGCCCGCACCGCCTTCATCGCCCGCCAAGCCATGGGCCGCCTCGGCACGCCAGAGGAAATCGCCGCCCTCGCCGTCTATCTCGGCTCCGAAGAGAGCCAATTCGTCACCGGCCAGACCATCGTCATCGACGGCGGCTGGACGCTTTAAGGAGAGACCATGAAGCTACTTCGCGTGGGCGCCCCCGGCGCCGAAAAGCCCGCAATGCTTGGCCCCGACGGCACGCTGCGCGACCTGTCCGAGGTCGTCGGCGACTTCAATGCCGAGGCGCTTTCCCGCGCCGGCCTCGCCCGCCTCGCCGCCATCGACCCGGCCACCCTGCCAAAACTCCCCGAGGGCCTGCGCATCGGCCCCTGCATTCCCCGTCCCGTCAACTTCGTCTGCATCGGCCTCAACTACGCCGACCACGCCGCCGAAACCGGCGCCCCGATCCCCAAAGAGCCGATCATCTTCCTCAAGTCGCTCGGCGCCTTCCAAGGCCCCAATGACGACGTCGTCCTTCCCCGCGGCTCCAAGAAGTCCGACTGGGAGGTCGAGCTCGCCATCATCATCGGCGAGCGCGCCAGCTACGTCTCCGAGCACGACGCCATGGACCACGTCGCCGGCTACTGCGTCGTCAACGACGTCAGCGAGCGCGAATACCAGATCGAGCGCGGCGGCACCTGGGACAAAGGCAAGGGCTGCGACACGTTCGGCCCGACCGGCCCCTGGCTCGTCACCAAGGACGAGATCGCCGACGTCCACAACCTTCCCATGTGGTGCGACATCGACGGCAAGCGCATGCAGAATGGCAGTACCCGCACCATGATCTTCAACGTTGCCAAGCTGGTAAGCTACACCAGCCACTTCATGACGCTGCACCCTGGCGACCTCATCAGCACCGGCACCCCGCCCGGCGTCGGCCTTGGGGTCAAGCCCGAACCGGTCTTCCTGCGGGGCGGCCAGACGATGCGGCTCGGGATTGAAGGCCTTGGCGAGCAGACGCAGCGCGTGGTTGCCAGTTAAGTCGATTGCAGTAAACAAACTCCGGGCGTTAAGCTTTATTTAGTGACAAGCGCCGAGAGTGTCCCCATGCGAGGCCCCCGTCAGGAAGATGATGAGAATTTCGAGGCCCTGCGGGGGGAGCCGGTCGCAACGATCGATAACCTCCTCCGCTGGGAGCGGATCAAGCTGCGTGAAGCCGCGCAGCTTGCGGTCAAGACGCTCGAGAACGGCTCGCTGCCGACCCGGGAATACTTGGACTACATGTGGTCCACCGATGTCGGCATGAGGGAACTGCGCACTCGCATGACCAAGCTGCGCGAGCGCATCACCGAGTTGGAGCAAATCAAAGCCGACGCCACCATGAAAATCTAAGCCAACAACTCCCTCTTCACTCCCTCTCCCTCCGGGGCCCTCCGGGAGAGGGTTGGGTGAGGGCCGGTCAAACGCCCCCTCCCCATCCATCCGATTGTGGGCTCCCGCCTCCGCCTGCCCATATGCCGGTCTCCAAGGAGGCCCGCATGTCCGAGACCCTGATCGCCCTCTCCAACGCCCGCCGGCATCGCCGAAGCCGCCGCCCCCAGCCTCGTGAGCCTCTACCCCGGCGCCCGCGTCCAACGCAGCGCCATCCTGTGGCAGCCCGGCGTGCTGGTGACCTCCGAACAGGGCATGCCAAACCAAGACTCCGTCCCCGCCATCCTGCCCGGCGGCGCCCAGGCCACCGCCACCGTCGCCGGCCGCGATCCGGGCACTAACGTCGCGATTCTCCGCCTCGAACTCGCCGGCCCAGCCCGCGCCCCCGCGGCCGAGCCGGGTCTCGGCGCCCTCGCCCTGGCCCTCGGCGCCGCCGATGGTGCGCCCACCGTCCGCCTGGGCGTCATCCACCGCGTCGGCCCCGCCTGGCACAGCATGGCCAACGGCCGCATCGACCGGCTGATCCACCTCGACCTTTCGCTTCCTCAGCGTGACGAGGGCGGGCCCGTGCTCAACGCCGCCGGCGCGCTGCTCGGCATGTCCACCCTCGGCCCGCGCCGCCGGGTCCTGGTGATCCCCACCTCTACCCTCGAGCGGGTCGTGCCGCTGCTGCTCTCCGGCGGCCGCGTCGCCCAGGGCTGGCTCGGCCTCGGCCTGCAGCCCGTCGGCATCCCGGCCGGCCTGCAACCTGCCGCCGGCCGCGACGCCGGGCTGATGGTGGTGAGCCTCGCCTCGGGCGGCCCGGCCGAGCAGGCCGGCGTGCTTCCGGGCGACATCCTGCTCGAAGTGGCGGGCGAAGCCGCGCCGCATCCCCGCGCCGTCGCCCGCGCGCTGTCCGGCGAGCAAGTCGGCAAAGTCGTGCCATTACGCCTGTTGCGGGCTGGCGCGCCGCTCGAGTTGCAGGCCACCATCGGCCTTCGGCCGGCGGCGTGATCGCGATGCTGCCAAGCTCAACGCTGCTCCTCTCGGGCCTCGCCGTCGCCGTTGCGACGGCTGACCCGGTCCGCCGCGCCGACCTCGCCGCCCGCATCGCCGTCGCCGGCCACCGCCTGGCCGAGGAGGAAGCCGAAGCCGACATCGTCTTGGCCGACGCTGCTACCCCGGCGCCCGCAGAACTGCCCGTCCTGCGCCTCGGCTCTGCAACGGACGAGGCCGGCAGCCTATTGCCCCCCAACCTATCCCCGGCACAGCTCGACGCGGCGCTGCGCGCGGTGGCCGTCGGCCTGCGCGTCAGCTTGCCAACCTCACCCACCGGCTTCGCCGAAGCCGAGCCAGCCCGCCCGCTGCTGACGCCCCGCGAATTGGAGATCCTCGCCTGCCTCGGCGAGGGCATGAGCAACAAGGCCGTCGCCCGCCGGCTCGGCATCAGCGCTCACACCGTCAAATTCCACCTCGAGGCCGTTTTCTCCAAGCTCGGCGCCACCAGCCGCGCCGAAGCCCTCGCCAAAGGCCTGCGCCGTGGCTTGATCCTGCTGTAGTGACCCAGCGCCAGCGAACTCGCCCACAGGAATTTCGTTCACGATACTCTAGCAATAATGAAGGAGGCGCTGGATGGGCCTGTTCTCATCGCCGATCAAGACGCTTGATGACCTGTTCGTGCATACGTTGCAGGACATCTACTACGCCGAAAATCAGATCGTGAAGAACCTACCGACCATGGCGGACAAGGCGAGTAATACGGAACTGAAGTCGGCGTTCCAGAAGCACGTCACGGAGACCCAGGGGCACATCAAGCGCCTCGATCAGGTCTTCTCCATGCTCGGCCGGCCCGCAAAGGGCGTGACCTGCGCCGCAATGGACGGAATCATCGCCGAAGCCAAGGAAGTCATCTCCGATTGCGGCGACAAGGAAGTCTGCGACGCCGCCATGCTGTCTTCGGCCCAGGCCGTCGAGCACTATGAGATGACGCGTTACGGCAGCCTGATCGCCTACGCCAAGCAACTGGGCCGCAACGATGCCGCCCAAGTGCTGCAACAGACGCTGGCGGAGGAAAAGAACGCCGACCAGACGCTGACGCGCATCGCCGAGTCGCGCGTCAACAAGCTGGCGGCCTGAACCAGTCCCGGCCGGGCCATCAGCCCGGCCGGGTCAGCTCTATGCAGCAGCCAAGCCCCATCCCCGAGCCGGTGCCGCCGCCCGGCCCGCCCATCCCGCCGGGCCGCGACCCGGACGACCCGGCGCCGATGGAGGAACCGCCGATCCCGCCAATGCCCGGTCTTCCGCCGGGCCTGCCGATCGTGCCGCCGCTGCAGGCATTCAGCCCTTGAACGTGCCCTCGAATACTGTTTCCGACAGCGGCTTTCGCGGGCTCGGCATCTCGCGCGCCCGTATCCCGTCCGGCAGGATGGACGGGTCACCCTTCCGCCCGATCGCGACCGCCGCCTCGACCCGGTAACCTTCCGGAAAGTTCAGCTCGGCAAACGCCCGCGATATGTCGAAGCCGACCATCCCGTGCGCGTGCCAGCCCAGCCGCGTCGCCTCTAGCGCTAGATAACCCCAGGCCGCGCCGGCATCGAATGAATGACTATGCGACGGGATCGCCTTTTCGGCGCCCGGCGGCAGCATCACCGAGTTGGATGCCACCACGAGTACCACGGCCGCCTCCTTCGCCCATGAACGATTGAAGTCGTTCAACAAGCTCAGCATGGGCTCCCAATGCGGCGTGTCCCGCCGCGCATACACGAATCGCCACGGCTGTGAATTGTACGAAGATGGCGCCCAACGCGCCGCCTCAAAGATGCGCATCAATTCTGTTTCCGATATCGCCTCGCCGGTAAAGGCGCGCGGCGACCAACGCTCGAGAAAGATCGGGTGGATCTCATGGTCGGCTGTCCGATTGGCAACGGTCGTCACATTTGGTCTCCTGAACAGGGTGCCGCCTTCTGCCGTGCAACTCCGCTGGTTGCAACCGACGAGCGGCTGTCTTTCGCGATGCACACAGTGACGTGTAGGCTGCTTCCATGACCAGCACGACCGTCTATTGGTGGCGCGAAGCGCCGCTCACCACCCTCCCCGTCAAACCCGTCGACCCCACCTGCGACGTCGCCATCGTCGGCGCCGGCTACACCGGGCTCAGCGCCGCCATTACCCTCGCCCGCGCCGGCCGTTCCGTGCAGGTGTTCGACAAGCAGAAGCCCGGCGAAGGCGCTTCCACCCGCAATGGCGGCATCACCAGCGGCAATCTGCGCCCCTCCTCGGCCAAGCTCGCCTCCCGCTTCGGCGCGCCCCGCGCCGCCGCGATCATCGAAGAGGGCAAGACTGCCCGCGAAGATCTCTACCGATTCATCGCCGAAGAGAAGATCGACTGCGACTTCGCCCTCGTTGGCCGGTTCGCCGGCGCCTCCGCTGCCCGCGACTACGAACGCCTCGCCCGCGACGCCGACGGCCTCAACCGAGACTTCGGCATCGAGGCCTATGCCGTGCCCCGCGCCGACCAGCACGATTATCTCGGCACGCAATTCTACCATGGCGGTTCCGTCCGCATGGATATCGGCGGCATCCACCCCGCCAAGCTGCACGCCGGCATGCTCCGCGTCGCCCTCGATTCCGGCGCGGTGATCCACGGCGAAACCGCCGTCACCGCCATCAAGCCGGAAGGCGCCCAACACCGCGTCACCACTGCACGCGGCAGCACCTTGGCCCGCGATGTCCTCACCGCCACCAACGGCTACACCGACCAGAGCGACCGCTGGCTGCGCCGCCGCCTCGTCCCCGTCCGCAGCCGCATCATCGCGACCGCGCCGATCTCGCCCAATCTGATGGGCGAGCTCATGCCGCGCCGGATGATGGTCTCCGAGACCCGCCAGCTCCACTATTACTACCGCCCCAGCCCCGACGGCACGCGCATCCTGTTCGGCGGCCGCGACGGCACCATCAAGGGCGATCCGCAATGGCCCGTCGCCAGCCTCCGCCGCGCCATGCTCGACATCTTCCCGGTCCTCGAGGAGACGCCGCTCGAGCATAGCTGGTTCGGCCACGTCGCGATGAACCGCGATATGGTCCCGCGCATCTTCGCCCATGGCGGCAAGCGCTACGCGGCCGGCTACTGCGGCAGCGGCACGGTCTGGGCGCGCTGGGCTGGCCAGAAAGCCGCCCAGCAAATCCTCGGCGCCGACGGCGCTTCATCCCTCGACATGCGCCCGCCCGCCGCGGTCCCCCTGTTCAACGGCACCCCCTGGTTCATGCCCGCGGTCTTCGCCTGGATGACCACCCAGGACCGCCTCGCCAAGGCCCGCTCCGCGAGGCCGCAATAGCCGCCCAAAGCCCTCTCCCTCCGGGAGAGGGAGAAGCAAGCGCCGGGAACTCTGAGGCCGCCTGGCGCGACGCCATGCGCCGGGGCGATTTCGAAGCATCCTGGGCGATCAACGACCAAGTCCTCGCCCATCGCGACCAGCGCCACCGCGATGACCCGTCCACCCCCTACCACCTCCGCTGGGTGTGGGACGGCCGCCCCTTCGACGGCTCCGACGTCCTCGTCCGCTGCTATCACGGCCTCGGCGACACCCTGCAATTCTGCCGCTACCTGGCCCCGCTGCGCCGCCGCGTCCGCTCCCTTTCCGTGGAAATCCAGCCCGAGCTGATCCCGCTGCTGGCCACCCTGCCAGGCCCAGACCGCCTGACCCCGTTCCACCCCGAAGCCCCCGCGCCGCCATCGCCATGCGACCTCGAAATTATGGAGTTGGCCCATGCCCTCCGCATGCCGCCCGACCCAGCCCCCTACCTCACCGCACCCAGCCCGCCGATACTGCCCAACGCACTCAACGTCGGCCTCTGCTGGAACCCCGGCGGCGCCTGGAGTCCCGAGCGCGCCGTCCCGGCCGCCCTATTGGCACCGCTCGCGTCCCTACCGGGCATCACCCTATTCAGCCTGCAGCGCGGCCCGGCAGCCGCCGAATTCGCGGCGCCCATCATCGCCGACGCCAATATGGAGATCCTGCACACCGCCCGCCTGATCCGGGGCCTCGATCTCGTCGTCGCCGTCGACACCATGGTCGCCCACCTCGCCGGCGCGCTCGGCACCCCCGTCTGGCTGCTGCTCACAGCCGACCCTGACTGGCGTTGGTCCAATGGCGGCCGAGGCAGCCCATGGTACCGTCACGTCCGCAAATACCAGCAGTCCATCCCAGGCGACTGGGCGCCCCCCATCGCCGAACTCACCGCCGACTTGACCCAAGCCGCGCAAGATCACAGCCTTGCGGGAACCAAGCGGGACTGCCAGGGTTTGTAGCCAATCATGGGAGAGCGCAACCGTTGCGGATCGTAATCCTCGGGCTGACGATCACCTCGTCCTGGGGCAACGGCCATGCAACGACATTCCGCGGCCTCGTGCGCGGTCTGACCCGGCGAGGCCACCAAGTCCTGTTCCTCGAGCGCGACAAGCCCTGGTACGCCGAGAACCGCGACCTGCCCCGTCCGCCCTATGGCGAGACCCGGCTCTACGCCAGCACCGAAGAACTCGCCCAACGCTGGTCCGCAGCAATCCGCGCCGCCGACCTCGTCCTCGTCGGCTCGTATGTCCCCGACGGGATCGCCGTCGGCGCACTTGTCCAGCGCCTCGCGACCGGCGCCACTGCCTTCTACGACATCGACACCCCGGTGACCCTCGCCGCGCTCGAATCCGGCACCTGCGAATACCTCACCCAGGACCTCGTCCGCGGCTTCGACCTCTATTTGTCATTCACCGGCGGCCCAACCCTCGACGAACTGGAGAACCGGTTCGGCGCCCGCGCCGCCCGCTCCCTGTACTGCTCCGCCGACCCTGAAATCTACCGCCCCGACCCGGCCGTCACGAAAACCTGGGACCTCGGCTACCTCGGCACCTACAGCCCCGACCGCCAGCCCACGCTGCACACCCTGCTCTGCACCCCTGCCGAAACCATGCCGCAGGCCCGCTTCGTCGTCGCCGGCCCGCTTTACCCGCCCGAGCTCACCTGGCCGGCCAATATCGACCGAATCGAGCACCTCGCTCCCGGCCAGCACCGCGGCTTCTTCGCCGCGCAACGCTTCACCCTGAACGTGACCCGCGCCGACATGGTCCGCCGCGGTTACAGCCCCAGCGTGCGCCTGTTCGAGGCCGCCTGCTGCGGCGTGCCGATCATCAGCGATTGGTGGCCGGGTCTGGACACCTTCTTGCGGCCCGGCCAAGAGATCCTGATCGCCCGCACCAGCGCCGAGGTGCTGCAGGCCCTGCGCGACACCCCGGAAGACCGCCGCCAAACCATCGCCGAGGCCGCCCGTGCCCGGGTGCTCGCAAGCCACACCGCCGACCACCGCGCCGCAGAGCTGGAAACCCATGCCGGCGCCGCGCTGCGCGGGGTGCGCGACAAGGTGCGGGCATGAAGATTGTCATTTTTGGCCTCTCGGTCAGCTCCTCCTGGGGCAATGGCCACGCCGCCCTGTGGCGCGGCCTGATCCACGCCCTGCTCGACGCCGGCCATCATGTCGTCTTTTTCGAGCGCGACGTCCCCTACTATGCCAGCAACCGCGACCTGCACGTGCTGCCCGAAGGCGGCACGCTGCAGCTGTACGATGATTGGGACGCCGCCCTGCCTCGCGCCCGCGCCGCGCTCGCCGGCGCCGATGTCGGCATGGTCACCTCCTACTGCCCGGACGGAATCGCGGCGACCGAACTGGTCCTTGGCAGCAACCTGCCGGTCCGCTGCTTCTACGATCTCGACACACCCGTAACGCTTGCCCGGCTCGAGGCGGGCGAAACCCTCGGCTATATCGGCCCCGAGGGCCTCTCCGGCTTCGACCTCGTCCTCAGCTACACCGGCGGCGGCGCGCTCGACGCCCTCCGCGACCGTCTCGGCGCCCGCCGCACCGCGCCGATCTACGGTTCCGTCGACCCGGCCACTCACCGCCCCGCCCCGCCCCGCACGCAATACCAGGCGCTGCTTTCCTATCTCGGCACCTACGCCGCCGACCGCCAGGCCACCCTCGAGCGCCTATTCGTCGAGCCCGCCCGCCTGCTGCCGGACGAGCGCTTCGTGATCGGCGGCGCGCAATACCCGGACGGTTTTCCCTGGACCGCCAACACTTACTTCGTCCGCCACTTGCCCCCGCCCGAGCATCCCGCCTTCTATTCCTCCTCGCGCCTGACCCTGAACGTGACCCGCGAGGCGATGGCGCGCATGGGCTGGTGTCCCTCCGGACGCCTATTCGAGGCCGCCGCCTGCGGCGTCCCGATCCTTTCCGACTGGTTCGCCGGCCTGGACCGCTTCTTCGTCCCCGGCAGCGAGATCCTCGTCGCCCACACCACGGAGGACGCAATGCAAGCCCTCGGCTTACACGAAGCGGAGCTGTTTGCAATCGCCCGCCGCGCCCGCGAGCGCACCCTCGACGAGCACACCGCCGCCCGCCGCGCCGCCGAAATGATCGCCGCCTTCGAATCCGCAACCGCCTGCGAGACGGTTTGAAAGCATGCACGAACCTCGAACCTGCAGCCTTTTCTCCAACCCTCTCCCAAAGGGAGAGGACTCGGAAAGCACCTAAAATGTGGGGCATCATTCCCGCCGCCGGCAACGGAACCCGTATCCAACCGCTCGCCTTCAGCAAGGAGCTCCTTCCCGTCGGCTCCCGCCGCGACGCCAATGACATCGAGTGCCCCCGCGCGGTCAGCGAGTACCTCATCGAGCGCATGGTCCGCGCCGGCGCCGACAAGATCTGCTTCGTCATCTCCCCCTGGAAGAGCGATATCCTGCAATACTTCGGGGGCGCCGTCGGCGACGTGGACATCGCCTACGTCTGCCAGGCCGGCGCCGCCGGGCTGTGCGACGCGATCTTCCGCGCCCTCCCGGTCATCCCGCGTGACGAGCCCGTCCTGATCGGCCTTCCCGACACCATCTGGTTCCCCGCCGACGCCCTCGGCGCCCTGCCTGACGACCGTCTTTCCTTCCTGCTCTTCCCGGTGCAGCACCCCGAACTTTTCGACGCCGTCGACACCGACGCCGAAGGCCGCGTCCGCGAAATCCAGGTCAAATCTCCCGAAGCGCGATCAAACTGGATCTGGGGCGCCTTCAAGCTGCCCGGCGCCACGCTGCACGATCTGCACCGCCTCTGGCTCGAGCGTGAGCGCGCCGACGAGTTCTTCGGCACCCTTATCAACGCCTGGCTGGCGCAAGGCGGCGCCGCCTGGGGCGTGCGCGCCGGCGAGAGCTATGTCGATGTCGGCACGCTGAACGGCTATCGCGAGGCCATGCGCCTGCTGCGCGGCCAGGAACTTCCCCTGCTCGAACGGAGCGAGGCATGACCCCTGCCGAATGGACACCGGACCGCATCCGCTCGCAGGCCGAGGCGCTCGGCCCCTGGTTCCACAACCTCGACCTGAACGGCATCCGCACCGCGCCCGAGCACTTCCTCGGCGACTACCCGCAGGTCAAATGGCAGCGTTTCCAAGATTGCCTGCCCGCCGACCTCACCGGCAAGACGGTGCTGGATATCGGCTGCAATGCCGGCTTCTACGCGATGGAGATGAAGCGCCGCGGCGCCGCCCGCGTCCTCGGCGTCGATTTCGACGAGGACTACCTCGCGCAAGCCCGCTTCGCCGCCGAGGTCACGGGCCTCGACATCGAGTTCCGCCAGATGAGCGTCTACGACATCGGCAATCTCGGCGAGCATTTCGACATCGTTTTCTTCATCGGCGTGCTCTACCACCTCCGCCACCCGCTGCTCGCGCTCGACCTGGTCTGGGAGCACGTCGCCGGCGACCTGCTCGTCTTCCAATCGATGCAGCGCGGCTCCAACAAAATCCTGCCGCTCGCCCCCGATTACGGTTTTTGGGAGCAGGAGATCTTCGACGACCCCAGCTATCCCAAGCTGCATTTCATCGAAAACAGCTACTCGCACGACAATACCAATTGGTGGGCGCCCAACCGGGCTTGCTCGGCGGCGATGCTGCGCGCCGCCGGGTTCCGCATCGAGGCGAACCCGGAGGAAGAAATTTTCATCTGTCGCCGCGCCGAGCACCCGGACCCTCGCTATGGCGCTGTCTATCCCGCGAAGGGATTCCGGCCATGATCGAAGCCGCGATGATCTGGAACGAACCCAACAACAAATCGCACTGGGATTTCGAGAACGACCCTGACTGGACCGTCTTCGCCGACATGTGCAAGCAGGCCTGCCAAGCCATCGCCGCCGAAGCCCCCGGCCTGCCGCGCGTCCTCGGCGGCATCAGCCCGATCGACCCCAATTTCATCCGCGTCATGGACGGGCACGGCGCGCTGGCCGACCTCGACGCCGTCGCCGTGCACGGCTTCCCGCTCGACTGGAACCACTGGCTGATCGACGAGTGGCCGGCCAAGCTCGATAGCATCCGCGCCGTCACCTCGCTGCCGCTCTGGGTGTCCGAAGTCGGCATCTCCACCTTCGGCGCCGAGGAGGTGCAGGAATGGGGCCTGCGACGCACCGCCGAGCTGCTGGCCGGCCGCGCCCCCCGGATCCATTGGTACAGCCTCTACGATCTCCCCGCCGCCTGGCCAGCCACGACAAGGCACCGCGAAGCCGAAGGCAGTTCCTATTTCCGGCACTTCCACATGGGCTTGCTCGACGAGAACGGCCGTCCCAAGCGCGCCGCCAAGATCTTCCCCGATTACACGTCCGAAATCGGCCTCTGCCAGTGGTTCCATTTCGAGGACCACCGTCTCGACGACGCCGTCTGCGCGATGCGCGACATGGGCGTGACCTACCTGCGCACCGGCCTTTCCTGGGCCGACTGGTTCCGGCCCGACGCCGAGCGCTGGTTCGACCGCCAGATGCGGGCGCTCGAGGGCTTCCGGGTAACCGCCACTTTCTGCTTCACGCCGGAGCACGAAGGCCAATGGGCGCACTACACCGCCGTCCCGAAGCACCCGGAACGATTCGCCGAATTCTGCGCCGCGATGATCCGCCGTTATGCCCCCGGAACGGCCGATGTCCGGGCGATGGCAGGAGCCAAATAGGACCATGCTGGCCAGCTTGCGCGAGCGGCGGCCGATCGAGACGAAGCTGGCAATCGTGGTGGCGCATCCGGACGACGAAACGGTCGGCGCTGGCGGCAGCCTGTACTTGCTGCGGAACCTGCTCATGGTGCACGTGACCGACGGCGCACCCCGGCATCTCGGCGACTTCGCCCGCGAAGGGTTTGCGACGCCAGCGCACTACGCCGCGGCGCGCGAGGCCGAGTTGGCGGCGGCGCTGTCCCTCTCGGGCGCGGCGCCTCGGCGCGAGTCGCTCGGCGTGCCGGATCAGGAGGCGAGCCTGGCGATGCCGGAGATCGCCGCCAAGCTGCGCGAATTGTTCCGCCTGCATCAGATCCAAGCGGTCCTGACCCACGCCTATGAAGGCGGCCACCCGGACCACGATGCGGTCGCGCTCGCCGTGCACCGCACCGGCTGCGAAGTCTTCGAATTCGCCGGCTACCACGCGCGACCCGGCGGCACGCTCCTCACCGGAGCCTTCCTGCCGGGGCCGCCGGAGGTCGCGGTCACCCTTTCGCCGCAAGACGCCGCCCGGAAATCCTCAATGTTGAACTGCTTTCGCACACAGGCCGAAATCTTGTCCCAATTCGATCGAACAACCGAGCGGTTCCGCAATGCGCCCGCCTACGACTTCGCCGCCCCGCCGCATCCGGGACCCCTCAACTACGAGAACTGGGGCTGGAGCATGACGGGCGTCGAATGGCGGCAGCTTGCGGCGATGATGCAATGCGCCGCCTGACCGTCGCCAGCGTCGCCTACCCGCTGGCCCCGGTCGGGCCCGACGCGGTCGGCGGCTCCGAACAGATCCTCACAGCGCTCGACCACGCGCTGGTCGCCGCTGGGCACCGCTCCATCGTACTCGGTATCGAGGGCTCCCAGGCAGAGGGCGAGCTGGTTGCCTATCCGGGACCACCACCCGGCGCGCCGATCGACGAGGACATCGCCGCCGGCCAGCGCGACCGGGTGCACCGCACCCTGCTCGGCGTGCTGCAGCGGACCAGCGTGGACGTCATCCACATGCACGGCCTCGACTTCCACTTCTACCTGCCGCCGCCGGGTCCGCCGGTCCTGGCCACGCTGCATATGCCGCCCGACTGGTACCCGGTCGAGGCCTGGGAGTGCGAACGGCCCAACACCTGGCTGAACTGCGTCTCCAACCACCAGGCCAGCAACACCTGGCCCAACCACCGCATGCTGCCGCCGATCCCCAATGGCGTGCCGGTGGACAAGCTCGGCGCCGTGCATCCGCGCAAATGCCGCTACGCGCTGATGCTCTCCCGCGTCTGCCCGGAAAAAGGGCTGCACCGCGCGCTGCAAGCCGCGCACATGGCAGAAACGCCGCTGCTGATCGGCGGCGAGGTATTCCCCTACCCGGTCCACCAAGACTATTTTGCGAATGAAGTCACTCCCCTGCTTGACCGGCAGCGCCGCTACCTCGGTCCGCTCGGCTTCACCCACAAACGCCGCCTGCTCGGGGCCGCGCGCTGCTTGCTGGTGCCGAGCCTCATCCACGAAACAAGTTCGCTCGTCGCCATGGAAGCTGCAAGCTGCGGCACCCCGGTGATCGCCTTCCGCAACGGCGCCCTGCCGGAAGTGGTCGAGGACGGGCGCACCGGCTTCCTCGTCGACGACGCTGCCGGTATGGCAGAAGCGATCGGCCGCATCGGCGAGATCAATCCCCAACTATGCCGGGCCGTGGCCCGCGAGCGCTTCTCGCTGGAACGCATGACCGGCGCCTATCTGGACCGCTACCACGAGCTCGCCAGCCACCGGGTCACGGCCGCCGCTTGATCGCGGTGCTCGAGACCGGCGCGGAGCTGCAGGCGCTCGCGCCGGAATGGGAACGTCTCTGGCGCGCCACGCCCGCCGCTACCCCTTTCCAGTCCCCGGCCTGGCTGCTCCCCTGGTGGGCCCAGTTCGGCACCGCCGCGCCCCGAACCGCGATCGAACGGCAGAACGGCGCCGTCGTCGGCATCCTGCCGCTCTACGTCCTCGACGAACCCGGCGACCGCAAGCTTCTCCCGATCGGCGCCGGCACGTCAGACTATCTCGACGCGCTCGGAGACCCGGCGCCCCTCCTGCCGGCCGCCCTCGCCCGCACCGAGGTCCAGCATTGCGACCTCATCGAAGTGCCCCCAGGCTCCGCGCTCCTCGGCCTTGCGTCCCCGCCCGGCTGGCAGGCCGAGTGGTCGCCGAGCAGCGCCTGCCCAGTCCTGACCTTCCCCCAAATCCCTTCCGGCATCCGCCGCAAGCTGCGCATGAACCGTCACCGCGCCGAGCGTGGCGGCGGCTGGACGACCGAAACCGCCGATCCCGGCACCGTGCAGGACTTCCTCGCCGAGCTGATCCGCCTGCATCAGGCCCGCTGGACTGCCCAAGGCGAGACCGGCGTCCTCGAAAGCCCGGCCGTGCTCGCCTTCCACCGCCAAGCCGCCCCCGCCTTGCTCGAAGCCGGCTTGTTGCGCCTGCAGATCCTGCGCTTTGCCGGAACGATCGCCGCCGCCATCCTGGCGCTGCTCGCCCCTGGCCGCATCTTCTTCTACCTGAGCGGCTTCGACGAAGCTCATGCCTTCGTCAGCCCCGGCACGCTGCTCTTGGGCGAGATGCTGGAGCAAGCCATGGCTGAAGGCCGCACCGAAGCGCATTTCCTGCGCGGCCGCGAGCCCTACAAATACGCCTGGGGCGGCGTCGACCGAATGAACATGCAGTGCCGACTCACGCCGATCATGGCGGCAGATTGACCCCGTCCACCCGCGCATCGTCCTCGAACAACGTTACGACGCTGCGATGCGCCTGGTCGAGGGTGATGCGGTGAAACATATCCAGCGGCACGCCCAGGAAATGCGCCAGTACTGCCTTGAGCACATCCTGATGACTGATCAGAACGAGCTCGCCATCCGGGCAAGCCGCCCGCAACGCCGCGATGCTCGCCAGCGCACGGGCTTGCGCCGCCACCATGCTCTCGCCGCCCGGGCACGGCGCGAAGCTGCGGGCCCGGTTCCAGGCGCGCCACTCCGGCCGCGCCTCCAGCTCCGCGAAGTCGCGCCCGGTCCATTCGCCGAAATCGATTTCGTCCAGTCCAGGATCGGTCACCACCGGCAACCCCAACGCGGCGGCGATCGGCGCCGCAGTTTCCTGCGCACGCTGCAACGGGCTCGACACGACCTTGGCCACGGAACGCGCGGCAAAATATTCAGCCAGCGCCTCCGCCTGCGCCCGGCCCGCCTTGCTCAGCCCAACCCCCGCCATCCGCCCCGTCAGGCGCCGGCCCAGCAGGCCGTGCGCCGCGTGGCGGACCAGATGGAAGACGGTCAGCCCTGAACCGGGTTGGACACGCTGGCGGGGAACACCACGTCCAGCGTCTTGTCCCAGAGCCGGACGCCGCCGATCACCCCGGCCTCGTTCGAGACGATCTTTATGTCGGCTGGCAGGTCGAAGTCGATTTGCCTGGCGTTGCCGCCCCCAATATACAACGTATCGAAATTCACCAGCGTGCGCAGTTGCACCAGCATCTTCTGCACCCGCCGCCGCCACCGCCGCGCCTTGATCAGCTTGAACGCCAAAACCCCGAGATACTCGTCATAGGTCTTCTTGCCGCGGATCACGTGCTGGCTGAGCTCGAGATGCGGCGCCACCCGCCCATCCTCATACAGCGCAAACCCGAACCCGGTGCCCAGCGTGATCACGCATTCCAGCCCGTGCCCGCTGATCACCGCCAGCCCCTGCACCGTCGCGTCGTTGGCCACGCGGACGGGCTTGCCAAGCCGTTCGTTCAGCGCCTTGGCAATTTCGAACTGCGCCCAGTCCGGCGTCCCGAGGTTCGGCGCCGTCAGCACGCGACCGGCCCGCACCACACCAGGGAAGCCCACCGAGATCCGGTCGAACGATCCGAGCTTCCCCGCCATCTGCACCAGCAGGTCCACCACGGTCGCCGGCGGCGAGGGATGCGGCGTCTTCACCCGCAGGCTCTCGCCAGTGATGTTGCCGTGCGGATCGAGGCACGCCGCCTTGAGCGCGCTGCCGCCGATATCGACCGCCAGCGTCACCGGGCCAGGCGCTTCCGATTGGATGTCGTTCATGTCCGTTCCAGTATCTTGGGTCCGGCAGCCGTGCCGGCGATGACCTTTGCGGCCATCCCGACGAACAGCCCCGTCTCGACCACGCCGGGAATGGCGCAGAGGCGCGCATTGATGGCAGCCGGGTCGTCGAGCGGCAAGAGACAGTCCAGTATCAGGTTGCCGCCATCGGTGCGGAACGGGCCGCCCTGCGCACCAATTCGGAGCCGCGCGTCCGCGCCCGCCCGCTTCAAGTGCCGCTGCGTCGCTTGCCAGCCGAATTCGACCACCTCGACGGGTAGGCGCGCCGACCGGCCCAGCGCGGTGACGAGCTTGCCCTCGTCCACCACCACCACCATGCGCCGGCTGGCGGCGGCGACGATCTTCTCGCGCAACAGGGCGCCGCCGAGACCCTTGATGAGGTCGAGCGTGCCAGTGTGCACTTCGTCGGCACCGTCGATCGTCAGGTCGAGTTCGGGATGGGTGGCAAGGTCGCTGAGCGGAATGCCCAATTCCCTCGCCTGCGACGCGGTCCGTTCCGAGGTCGGGACGCCGATGATGCGCAATCCCTGCTTGACCTTCGCCCCGAGCAGCTCGACGGCGATCGACGCCGTCGACCCGGTGCCGAGGCCCAGCAACATGCCATCCTGGACCTCCGCCACCGCGGCCTCAGCCGCCTGAAGCTTCAGCGCATTTTGCCCGCTCATTGCAGCCGGTTCGCAATACCCTGCGCCACATCACGCGCCGGCGCGGTCACGTCGACCACGATCGCGCGCTCATCCTCGCCGGGTTCCTCCAGCGCCTCGAACTGGCTGTGCACGAGGCCCGGGGGCATGTAATGCCCGTGCCGCGCCGCCTGGCGAACCTGGATCAGCTTCTCGTCTCCCCGCAAGTATACGAGCCGCACATCCTGCCGGTTACCGATCAGGATGTCGCGATAGTCGCGCTTGAGCGCCGAGCAGGCCAGCACGCCATGGCGGCCCGTCGACCGCGTCGCGTCGATCCAGGAAGCGATCGACTGCAGCCACGGCCAGCGGTCGGTGTCGTCGAGCGGCGTGCCGCCATGCATCTTGCGCACGTTGGCCGGCGGATGCCAGTCATCGGCGTCGCCCAGCTCCCAGCCGAGATGCCCGGCGAGCAGCGCCGCGACCGTCGTCTTGCCGGAGCCGGACACCCCCATCACCACGAGCATCGCGGGCAGGGTCATCGCCGCTCCGGTCCTACTTCGCCACCTCCATGGCCTTGGCCGGGACAGTTTCAAAAAACTTGTTCTTCAGCCCCTTCTGGTTCTCGTAGATCGACCCGGCCAGGTCCGCCGGCGGCAGCGGCAGCCGCACCGGAACCTGCTCGAGCCGCGGCTCGATGCTGTTCGCCGTGCCCGCCGACATCAGCCCGTCATACGCCTCCAGCCCCTGCGGGAAGCCCAGCAGCGGCCAGGCATCCGCGGCGCGGAATTGGAACAGCAGCAGCCGCCGCTCCTTGGCCGACGTGTTCGGCGCCGACCCATGCACGGCTCGCACGTGATGGATCGTGATCGAGCCCGCTTTGCCGGTCAGCGGCACCGCCGCCTTGTAGTCCACCTCATGCCGCGACGGGTCCATCGCGCCGCAGAACTTGCCCTCGAAATGATGGTCGAACACCGGGCCCTGATGCGAGCCCGGGATGATCATCAGTGGCCCATTCTCCAGCCCCATATCGTCCATCATCAAGCCGACCGCGGCCAAATCGTCGTTGGTATGCGGGTAGAACGCCCAATCCTGGTGCCATTCCACCGCCGCCCCGAACCCGGCCGACTTCATGTTCAGCTTCGCCGTGTCGAACCGGATGTTCGGCCCCCACAGCGATTGCAGCGCCGCAACCACCTTAGGATGCTTGACCAGCGCGCCGAACGCTTGGTGATGCAGATGCGGTGTCTTGATCCGGCGCACCCGCGGCTCGGCCGCCGAGTGCGTGTCCTCGAGATCATAGACGTCGTCGTGCTGGCTGATGGGGCGCGCCTTCTCCACGAACTCGTCGGTGACGCGCCGCAGCTCCGCGACCTCGGAAGCCGAGAGGATATCCGGGACGACGATCGCGCCCACGCGCTTGTATTCGTCGATCTGCGCTTGGTTGAGCATGGCGTTCTCCTTCACTTGTAGTAACGTCGGGCCGCGCGTACCGCCGCGCGGACCGAGTCATCGGTGCTGCTGTCGCCGGTGACGACGCGGGCAAACATGTCCACCAGCACCCAATCGTTCAGCACGGCCCCCGAAGCCTGGTTGGCCGGGCCAGCATAGCCGTCATGAAACGGCGTATCCATGGCATTGCGGAATACCGCCAATTTCGGGTCGGAATCCCACACCGCACTGCCCGCATAGGTCTTCAGCGACTGCGACCAATAGCCGAGGCTGCCAGTCAGCCAAGGGTCGAACTGCTCCTTCTCGAGCATGAAGCGAAGATAGTCCTTCCCCGCGTTCGGATACTTGCTGTGCTTCATCACCATGCCGCTCATGACCAGGCACTGCTCCGGCGCGGCCTTGGCGGCGCCATACGGCATTTCCGCATGGTCCATGTCCTCGGCGATGTGCTGCTGCCCTTTGTCGTTCTTCGCGGCATAGTAGATCGAGACGCCGTTCTGCGTCAGCGAAATGGCGCCGGCGGCGAAGGCCTGGTTGTTGCTGGCGCCGTTCCAGGACATCGTGCCAGGGATCATCGTATCCTGCATCGCCTTGGCATACTCCAGCGCCTGACGCGTCTCCGGCGTGTCGAGCGTGACGTGGCCGTCCTCGTCCACCAGCTTGGCACCATGCGACCACAGCAGCCAGTTGGCGTAGCCCGGTGCGTCCCCCGGCGCATGGCTGAGCGCGAAGCCGCAGGGATGGCCGTTCTTCTTGAGATTGCGGCACAGCGTCAGAAACTGGTCGAGGTCGTTCGGGATCTTGTCGAACCCGGCCTCCTTGACCCAGGAAATGCGGTAGTTGCAGGGCCCGCTCGTGCCTCCCATCGGCAGCGCAACCCAGTCGGTCGCCTTCCACTTGCGGCCGAACAGCACCGCCGAGCGGTACCAGCCGCCATATTTCTTACCGAGATAATCAGCCACATCCGTCACGTCGACGACCTTGGCCGCATAAATTTGCGGATCCGGCCCGAACCCGCAGATGACGTCGGGGCCTGCGCCGGTATTGGCCACCACCGCCACCTGCGCCGGCATGTTGTCCCAGGCGAGGTAGTCCACCCGCACCGGGATTCCCGTCTGATCGGTGTATTTCTTGCTGTTCGCGGTGAAGATCGTCTCGTCCGCGTCGACGAACTTGGCGGGGCGCAGCACCCGGAGCGACGCGCCGCTCTCCCGCGCCAAATTGAGCGGCGGCACGTCGGCCACCTCGACCGCGGCGCGCGCCGGCAGCGTCGATGTGGCGGCGAGCCCGGCGCCCAGTGCCAAGGCCTGTCGGCGGCTGATCATATCCATGCACAATCCTCTCTATTTATAGTAACGGCTGGCGGAGCGCACGGCGGCGCGGATCGACTCGTCAGGGCTGCTGTCGCCCGACACCACGCGGGCGAACATGTCGACCAGCACGAAATCGTTGGTGACGGTCCCCGCCGCTTCATTCACCGGGCCAGAAAACCCGTTGTAGAACGGCGTGTCCATGGCGGTTTTGAAGAAGGCAAGCTTCGGGTCGGAATCCCAGACGGCGCTGCCGGCATAGGCTTTCAGCGGCTCCGACCAGTAGCCGAGGCTCGCGGTCAGCCACGGGTCGTATTGCGGCGCCTCCATCATGAACTGCAGGTAGGCCTTGGCCGCATTCGGGTATTTGGTGTGCTTGAACACCATCGCGTTCAGCGTCAGCGCGGT
Organism: Acetobacteraceae bacterium; assembly: GCA_965276815.1. Lineage (GTDB taxonomy): Bacteria > Pseudomonadota > Alphaproteobacteria > Acetobacterales > Acetobacteraceae > JAVVHH01. Next base: position 1,282,187 of record CBDIBE010000011.1, read on the forward strand.
TTCCGGCGACGATTTCGCCACGCCGAACGGCATCGAGGTGTGGTTCATGTCGGTTGCGATCGCGCGCTGCGCCGGGTCGCCGGACGTCCTGTTGGCATAGTAGATCGAGACCCCGTTCGCCGTCAGCGCGATGTCGCCGGCGGCGAAGGCCTTGTTGTTGCTGGCGTCGTTCCAGGCCAGCGTCCCAGCAATCATCGTCTCCTGCAGCGCCTTGGCGTAATCGATCGCCGCCCGCGTCTCCTTGCTGTCGAGTGCCACGTGCCCGTCATCATCGACGACGCGGCCGCCATGCGCCCAGAGCAGGAAGCTCGCATAGCCGGTGGCGTCGCCCGGCGCGTGGCCGAGCGCGAAACCGCAGGGGTGGCCATTTTTCTTGAGGGTGCGGCAGAGGGTCAGAAACTGGCCGAGATCGTTAGGGATCGCGTCGAACCCCGCCTCCTTGACCCAAGAGATCCGGTAATTGCAAGGTCCGGGACTGCCGCCCATCGGCAAGCCGATCCATTCCGAGCTCTTCCAGCGCTTGCCGTAGACCTCGGCCAGCGGGAACCAGCCGCCATACTTCTTGCCGAGGTAATCGGCCACGTCGGTCAACTCGATCAGCTTGCTGGTATAAAGGTGCGGGTCCGGCCCGAAGCCCAGCACGATGTCCGGCCCGGCGCCGGTATTGGCGACGACTGCAAGCTGCGCCGCCATGTTGTCCCAGGCAAGGTAGTCAACCCGAACCTGGGCTCCGAACTGATCGCCGAACTTCTTGCTGTTTGCGGTGAACGTCGTCTCGTCGCCGTCCACGAATTTGGCCGGACGCAGGACCCGCAGGCTCGCGCCGCTCTCCACCGGCAGCTTCGGCGCCGGCACGTCCGCTACGTTCACCGCCGCCCGCGCCGGGAGTGCGGCTGCGGCAGCAAGCCCAGCCCCCACGGCAAGGGCCTGGCGCCGGCTGATCGTATCCATGGGTTTCCTCCGTTTTGCTGGTGAGACTAGCGGGCCGCGCGGCGCAAGGAAATGGGCGAGCTTGGCGTAATTTTCGGCTAATATGAGCATCCAGTCGCGGCAGGAGGGCGCCCCAAATGGCTGACGAGGTCCTACCAGGGCGGGAATGCGGGTCGTGCAACGCGTGCTGCGTCGCGCTGACGATCGACGACAAGGAACTGCAGAAACCCCAGGGCTACCGCTGTAAGAACGCCCAGCCGGACAATAGCTGCGCCATCTACTCGACCCGGCCGCACACTTGCCGCAGCTTCAACTGCGGCTGGCGGCTGCTGAAATGGGTGCGCGAGCCGCTGCGGCCCGACCGGTCCGGCGTGCTGATCCGCCTGCACGGCGAGATCGCCGATGATGGAACGCGCAAGCTCGGGATCGCCGTGATCCTGATGACCCGAGCTTCGCTCAAAGCCGAAGGCCTGGCAGAGACAATTGCCGCCGCGGTCAACGCGGATGCGCCGGTCTACCTCAACATCCCCGGGCCACCCGGCTTCACCTCCGGCCAAGCCAAGCTCAACGACGCGCTGCGCCTCGCCGTCCAGACCAGGGACAAGCCAGCCGTCCTGGAAATCCTGCGCCGTGCCCGCGTCGGCGGCTCCAAGGGCCAGCGCATACCCATCATTCTCGAGCCGCATGACGCACCGCCGCCCCAAACGCCGGAGCCGTGATGGAGCTAAACGTGCTTCCAGCGCGGGAATGCGGCGAGTGCCATGTCTGCTGCGAGGCACTCACTGTCGACTCGCGCGAGTTCCAGAAACATGGCGGGTGCGCCTGCGTGCACGCGCTCCCCGACCAGAGTTGCGGCATTTACGCGAGCCGCTACCCGGTCTGCCGCGAGTTCGAGTGCGGCTGGCGGATCTTCAAATGGGTGCGCCCTTCGCTGCGCCCGGACCGCTCGCGCGTGCTGGTCTCGGCCTTTGGCGAGTTCGGCCCGGCCGAGAACCAGGGGATCGTCGTCTACTTGCTCGAGCCGCGCGCGCTCGAGGCGGAGGGGCTCGCCGAGACGGTGGCCGCCGCGGTCGCGGCGGGCGTTCCGGTGATGGTGGGTGTCCCCGGGCCACCGGGTCACAGTTTCGGCTACGTCAGCGTCACCGACGAAATCCGCAACGCCGTCCAGGCCAGGGACAAGCCGGCCGTCCTGCACATTCTCAGCCGGGCTCGCGAGTGGGGACTTGCCGTGAAAACCGAGCCGGTGGTGCTGCAGGATCGGACCAATGCAGGCTAATGGTCCGATCCTGACGCTTGGGTCCCAAGCGTCAGGTAAATCGGTCCACTGAACAAAGGCTAGCGGCGCGTCGTGCTCTTAACTTACGGTGAATTTCGACCTCTCCACCGCCGTCGCTTCGATCCAAGACATGGGCGTGTCCTTTTTGGAACGGCTGCCCTATCTGATGGTCGCGCTCATCATTTACGGCCTATTTCACATCATTGCCCGGATGGGCGCGGCAACGTGCCGGGCCCGCGCCGGATGGAGAGTTCGCTCTCGGACCTGCGGCGCGCTGACCGTGCCACGGCCGAAGACGACGCCTGACACGGGGACGCCTGACACGGGCGGGAAACATCTGAAAGGCCGCGCGTTCCAAACAGAGCGGTCGGTGCACGCCCCTGACCTCCGGCGCCGACGCCAGAGGAGAGATTGCATGACGAAGCCCTTGCCCACACCTTTGCTGCTCAGTTTCGGCCTGCTCTGCGCCAGCGCCTTGCCAGCCATGGCACAGAATACGGCGGCCACGCCGTCCTCGCCGCCCGTGACCTCGCCGCCCGTGACCTCGCCGCCCACCTTGGCCGCGCCCTCCGGGCGAAATCCCGAAACCCCGCCGGGCGGCATCCCGCGAGGCGTCGTCACGCCGCCACGGGGCGTGGATCCTGGCATGGTCGCCCGGCCGCCGGCGAATTTAGCGCCCACGATGCCGGTGGTGCCCCCATCGGGAACGGCCCGCTAGCTGCCCGACATCCGGCAACTCGAGCTCTACCGGCATCCCGAGCCTCCCACGCCGGGGAGCGAGGTTGCCCGCGTGCTGCGCTGGATCGGGCTCAGCGCCGCGCTTTTCATCGTGCTGTGGCTACTTGGCGACGTATTGCTGTTGGTGTTTGCCGCCGTGCTCATGGCGGTGATCCTCGGTTCGGCGAGCCGCTTCGTCGCGCGCCGCACCGGTCTGGGCCGCCGGTTTGCCCTCAGTCTGCTCCTGTTTCTCCTGTTCGCTCTGATCGGCTACGCCGCGTTCACCGGCGCCAGCGGGATCATCAATCGCGCCAACAGCCTCTCCACCCATCTGCAGGACGAATTCGACTCGCTGCGCGCCGCGCTGTCCAGCACCGCCTGGGGCCGCGAGGTGATCAGCCGGGTCGAGCGCTATTTCGCCGATCTGCAAATTGCCGGCGTCGCGCAGGATATCGCGAGCCGAACGATTTGGCTCGTCGTCACCGCCGTCCTGCTGATCGGTTCGGCGATCTACTTCGCCGTCTCGCCGAGCACCTACATCGATGGCACCGTCCGCCTGTTGCCGCCGACCTGGCGCCCGCGTGGCCGCGCCACCCTGATCGCGATCGGTGAGACGCTGGGCTGGTGGTTCCTCGGCCAGCTCATCGACATGGCATGCATCGGCGGCCTCATCTTCGGCGGATTGCTGATACTCGGGGTGCCGCTGGCGGCCGAACTCGCGACCATCACGACCCTGTTCAACTTCGTCCCCTATATCGGCGCGATCTGTGGCGCGGCGCCGGCCGTCCTGGTGGCGCTGGGCCTCAACCCGGGGCTCGCGATCGAGGTCGTGTGCCTGTTCCTGGTCGTGCAGGCCTTCGAAGGCAATATCGTCGCCCCGCTCGTGCAGCGCCGCACCGTCGCGATGCCGCCGGTGCTGACGATCTTCTCGCAAACCGTGTTTGGCACACTATTCGGCCCGCTTGGCCTGATCCTGGCAACGCCGATCGCCGCGGCGCTGATGGTTGCCGTCCGCATCGTCTATATCGAGGGCATGCTCGGCGACCGCCCCAACCCGGAACCGGTCATGACCTCGGAATAGCGCGCTATAAGGGTAAATGCTCGGTCCCACCTCACGCTTCTTCATCTCCCAGCGGCTGCGGCTGCATTACGTGGACTGGGGCAATCCGGACGCCCCGCCCCTGCTGCTCGTGCATGGCGGGCGCGACCACTGCCGGAGCTGGGACCGGGTGGCAGAGCGGCTCGGCGCGCGTTTCCATGTGATCGCCCCCGACCTGCGCGGCCACGGCGACAGCGCCTGGTCGCCCGACGGCAACTATACGACCGAAGCCTATACCTACGACCTCGCGCAGCTCATCCACCAGCAGCGGTTAGCGCCGGTACGGATCGTCGCCCATTCGCTCGGCGGCCACATCGCGACACGCTATGCCGGGTGCTATCCGGAAACGGTTGGCCGCCTCGTCAGCATCGAGGGGCTCGGCCAGTCGCCGCCGAAGCTGCTGGAGCGGCAGGCCAAGTCGATGGCCGAGCGCACCCGGCTCTGGATCGAGGCGCAGCGCCAAGCCGCTCGCTTCAACCCGCACCGCTACTCCAGCATCGAGGACGCGTTGGCGCGGATGCAGGCGGCGAACAAGCATCTCTCGCCCGCGCAGGCGCGACACCTGACCCAGCACGGCGTCATCCAGAACGAGGACGGCACCTATTCCTGGAAGTTCGACGGTTACGTGCGCGTTTTCACCGCACCGCACGAGGCGAGCTTGGCCGAGCTGGAGGACCTCTGGTCCCGGATCACCTGCCCGACTTTGCTGATCCACGGCGCCGAGAGCTGGGCCTCGAACCCCGAGGCGGATGGGCGCGCCGCCCATTTCCGCGACGCCCGCGTGATCAGTTTCGAAGGCGCCGGGCACTGGGTGCACCATGACCGGCTGGACGCGTTCATGGCGGCGATCGAGCCGTTCCTTTCGGCTGCCGGCTAAGCAGGCGGCACAAACCTTGCGTATCGTTCATTCGAGCTGAGGGCGTACCTCGATGAACGACGCTGAAACCATCTCAAGTGCCGACACCGGCGCGCTGCTCGGCTTGATCGCCACGGCGCGCGCCCGCGCCGCCGCCGATCCGTTCGGCAACCCGGTGCTGGCAGCCGCCCTCGCGATCAGCCGGCTGCTCGACGACGGCGCCCTCGACGAACCGGGACTGACCTCGGCCATCGCCACGCTGCGGGACGCCGCCGCCGCGGACCGGGCGCGGCGGCTGGCCGATTATGTCGGCGGCACCGAGATGGCGGCGTCGCAAGCCGCCTTCGCACGTCTCGCCACCGCGCTGATCCGCCCAGACCCCGAGGACAGCCCGCTGCCGCTGCGTGACGTCCGTGCCGCGGTCGAGCGGCCCCGCTTCGCCTGCGTCTTCACCGGCCATCCGACCTTCGCCGTCTCGCCGGAGACCTACGCCGCGCTGGCTGCCACCGCGAGCGGTGAAACAAGCCCGCCGGACGGCGCCTCGCATCGGCCAACCAAGCCGACGCTGGACCAGGAGTTCGCCGCCGCCAACGCCGCGATAGCCAGCGGGCGCGACGCGCTCGACGCGCTCTGCGCCGCGATCCTCCAAACGGCGCGCCCGATCTGGCCCGCCGCCTGGACCGCGCTCAACCCAGGGCCGGTCGTGCTCGCCTCCTGGGTTGGCCTCGACACCGATGGGCGGACCGATATCGGCTGGTGGGACAGCCTGCGCCTGCGCCTGCGCATGAAGCAGCTCGGCCTCCAGCGGGTCGCCAGCCAGGTGCAGGGAACCGGCAAGCTGGAGAACCGGGTGGCCAAGGCGCTGGACGAGGTCGCCGCCCAGCTCGCGCTCGCGCCCGACGGTCCTGACCCGGCCAAGGTCGGCCCGTTCGCCCGCCGGCTCGTCGGCGGCCGCGACCGCGCCCTCCTCACCCCGGAACCGTTGCTCCCGCTCTTCGCCGCCGCCGTCGCCGACGCACCGCCGGACCGGCAGCTCGCGCTCTGTACCGCCCGCGCCGGCATGCTCGCGCACGGGCTGAGCCTCGCCCATTCGCATATGCGGCTCAACGCGACCCAGGTGCACAACGCCGTCCGCCTGCGCCTCGGCCTCGACGACCCGCCGGCCGACCGCTCCCGCCGCCGCTCCATGCTCGCCGCGATCGACGAGGCGCTGGCCGCGGTCGAGCCCGTGCCGGTCGATTTTGGCGCGCTCCTGGCCGAGCAATCCTCGGCGCTGCGGCTGATGATGCTGGTGGCGCAGATCGCCAAGCACGTGGATCGGCACACGCTCACGCGCTTCCTCGTCGCCGAGACCCGCAGCGGCTACACGCTGCTGGCCACGCTCTGGCTCGCCCGGCTCTGCGGGGTGGAGCGGCACATCGAGATCAGTCCGCTGTTTGAGACCGGCGACGCGCTCGAGGACGGGGCGCGGGTGCTGGAGGAGGCGCTGCGCTCGCCGCATTACCGGGCCTATCTGCGCGGCGTCGGCCGGCTCTGCCTGCAATTCGGCTACTCCGACTCCGCCCGCTATCTTGGCCAGTTGCCGGCGAGCTACCTGATCGAGCGGCTCAAGCTGCGCCTTGCCGAGGCGCTCACCCGGCATGGGCTCGGCGCGGTCGAGGTCGTGCTGTTCGACACGCATGGCGAAAGCATCGGCCGCGGCGCGCATCCCGGCTCGCTGGCCGACCGGCTCGACTACCTGTCGCCGGTAGCGGCCCGGGTCACGCTGGCGCGGGCCGGCATCACGGTCCGCGAGGAGAGCAGCTTTCAGGGCGGCGACGGCTATTTGCTGTTTGGCACTCCGGCGCTGGCGCTGGCCAGCATCGCCCGGGTCGCCGAGCACGCGCTCGGCCCACTCCCGGAGGCGGACGACCCGGTGTACCAGGAGGCGGATTTCGCGGCCGGGTTCTTCGCGACTGCCAGCACGGCGATGCAGGAGCTGGTCGAGGATCCCGGCTATGCCTCGCTGCTTGGCGCGTTCGGCCCGGCGCTGCTCGATCCCACCGGGTCGCGGCCGAGCGCCCGGCAAACCGACGCAGGCGGGCCCGACCGTATCCGGCATCCGCGCGAGCTGCGGGCGATCCCGAACAATGCCATCCTGCAGCAGCTCGGCTGGTTTGCGAACACGCTGCACGGGCTCGGCGCCGCGGCCTCGCGCGACCCGGAGCTGTTCGCCGAGATGCACGCACGCAGCCGGCGCTTTCGCCGTGCGCTCGACTTCGCGGCGCACGCCGCCCGGCACTCGGACCTCGACGTGCTGCGCGCGACGGTCTCGATCCTCGATCCTGGCTCCTGGCTGGACCGGGCGGCGCACGCCACGATCCCCGGCCGGGCCGGACACTTGGCAGAAATCGCCGAGGCGCTGGGCAGCCTCGATCTATGGGGGCCGATGCAGGCGACGGTGAGGCGCGCGCAGGCCGACCAGGTCCGCCTACGCCGGGCCTGGCCCGACCTGCCCCGCATGTCCGACCGCGCGGCGTTGCTGCACGCCTTGCGGCTCGCGGTGATCGGCCGGATCTGGCTGCTCGTCGCCGAAATCCCTGACTTTTCGCCCCGGCACGGCGCGACGCCGGACGCAATCCGCGCCCGGCTGCTCCGTCTCGACGTGCCTGGGGCGCTCGACATCCTGGCGCAGATCTTCCCGCACTCGCCCGGCCCGGCCGCGACGCATGATTACGGCGAACCGCGCAGCCCAGCCGCCACGCAGAGCTACGCCGCCGAGCATAAGCGTCTATTCGCCCCGATGCGCCGCCTATTCGGCCTGACCCGCGAGATCACCGCCGCCCTCAGCCACGAAATCGGCGCGTTCGGATAGGCCCGGCCACGATCAGGCGAGGGAGGTCAACTTATCAGGATCGCGCGAGCCTGAAGACGCTGTGGGCGATGCGGCCGCCCCACGGGCGCACGAACTGGGCTGACCCGACGAGTTGACTGCCGCTGAGCTGCCCGACCAGATCACACAGGAACGGGTTCCTGCCCATCATCAGCACGCCAGACGCCGATATGCGGCCATCAGGCGTGATGTTGCCGGACAGTTCGCCCGTCCCCAACAGACCCTCCCCGGCGTGGAACGTTGCCCTTATCGTCCCGGACACCGGGTCCTTGGTGATCGCGAGCGCGAGCCGGCCACTGCGGTTCATCGTCTGATTGTCCACCGGGCCTTCGAAGAAACCCAAGGAGTCGGACGGCTCTTCCTGTCGCACCGCGTCGATACGGCTGCTCATGAGCGGAGGCGGCACGCTGGCTGCGGTAACCAGAGGCCGGTCCGCAAGGCTGGGCTGACCTGCCGCATTCGCCAAAACGGTCGGCGCCGGTAATGACTTGGCCAGTGCGGGCGCCGGCGCCGGGCTACTAGGCTGCACCGGCGCCGGCAGTGTCGCTGGCTGCGGCAGTGTCGTCGTCGCGACCTGCATCGACGGGCCGGCTGGCAGTTCAGTCAATCCGGCCGGCGCCGGTTCGACCGCTAGCCATTTCGCCGCCAAGCTGCTTGTCAGCACGATGAGCAGCGCGGCCAAGGCAACGGCAAGCCTCGCATTCGACATGCGCGCCTCGCGCACCCGGGTCCTTTCTGGCCGAGGCTGGGCCGCCGCTACGGCGATGCCGTTCTCGTCGCGAATCGACAGCGCAGTCTGCACGTGACGGCAGCCGACATGAGGCGCTCCCTCAAGATCCGCCAAGAACACTGCGGCGCCAGCGAGCGCGCTGATCTCGTGCAACGAGCTGCCGGATCGCCCAATCAGGTCGACGATGGCCTCTGGCTGCATCGTATCGCGCGGCCGGCCGGAAGCGGCGAAGCGGGCGGCAACAAACCGGGCCACCTCGTTGGGCGAAAGCGGCGCGGCGGTAACCGGCTCGTGCCCCAAATCGAGCTGGAACGGGTTGCTGGCAACGGCATTGCGGTAAACGCATCCTGCCCAGGGACTGTCCACATCCATGAGACACTGCTCGGACCGGGACTCGTAACGGCCGGCCAATTCAGCCCAGCGCGCCGCCAGGCCAGACACGGGTCCGTGCAGCTCCTCGGCGGCGTCAAACGCGTCCGCCAGGCTGAAGAACAAACCTTTCAGCCACCACTTGCCGTCGCTGTTTTGTTCGAGGAGGAAAAGCCCGGTGCCGGTCGTGTCAACCCGCCATTCCGCCGGCGACAGCACTGCGACAGACCTGCGGAGGCAAGCAGCCAGCCTACGTCGAAAAACAACACCGATTTCAGAGGAGAATCGGCGCGGCATTCCTACCTCCATGGCTGGGTTCCGCTGCGGCAGCGCACGTGCGGCCGGTTCCCAAGCTGTTTCCGGACGCACTCGTCAGCAGGCAGTGTCATATCACACCAGCGGCCCTTTGTGGCTCGCGCAATACGGTTTTTGAGACAGGAAAACCGGCACCTCACGCATCTGTTAACCTTTACTTAGGCCGTATTCCCGCCTTAACTGTGGCATGCCGATTGCACGCCCAGGCTACGACCGTCAGTCGGAAGCCGAGCACGTGAGCACCGTTCGAGATCGCTGGCTTCCCGATGACGACGCGCGCGGACCATTCGCGCGCGGGCAAGCCGATGCCGAGGAGCTCTATCAGCTTGCGGGTGCGTCGGGGGTCGCTGCCGCGTTGAGCATCGGTGCAGCGTTCTGGAGTGGAGTTTACGCGATCCTGCACATCTGGATGCGCTGAACCGCCCAGTCGAGCCGCCGTGATCGCGGCGACGCTGGACCAATCCGTGCTGGAGCTGTTGCGATGGCTCTGGGCCGCGCCGCCCTCGTCCGATCCCGTCATCGAGGCGCGTGCCCGCGAATTGCTCCTCGACACCATTGGCTGCGCCATCTCGGGCACGGCCGAGAAGGAGGTGGCCGCGCTGTTCCAGCATGCCGAACCGGGTCCGGTCGGTTTCCCCGGCGTGCCGCAGGCCAGCTCAACATCGGGTTCGCGTATGCCTTCGCCGCCGCCGCATGACCCGGCGGCAAGTACGCGACAAGTTCCGCGCCTATGCCAGCCCGGTGATCGGAATGAGCACGCCGAACTCATCGCCACGCGGCTGCTGGAAGGCGCGCTCACCGCCCCGCTACGTCTGTAGCCCGGCGTCAAACGCCTCGCCGCGTGCGTGGCGGCGTCGCCAGGCCGAGATGGCCGCGCAGCGTGGTGGCCGCGTACTCGGTGCGGAACAAGCCACGCCGCTGCAGCACCGGGACCGCGTGGTCGATGAACAATTCGAGCTCGGCGGGGAAGTAGGCGGGCATGATGTTGAACCCGTCGCACGCGCCCTCGTCGAGCCAGAGCCGCATGTGGTCGGCGAGCTGCTCGGGCGTGCCGACGAACGAGCCGTGCGAGCGGCTGCGCGCCACCTCGGCGGCGCACTCGCGGATTGCCATGCCGCCCGCCTCGGCGCGGTCCAGCAGGCTTGCCACCCGAGGTGTAAAATTGCTGCCGGCGGCGCGGATCGCGGCCACGGGCAGCTTGTCCTCGGGCGCGTACTCATACAGGCGGAACTTCATCTGATCGCTCAGGATCCAGATGCCGACCGCCGGGACCACCAGCTCGTCCAGCTCCTGTTCCTTGCGCCTTGCCTCGGCCTCGGTGCTGCCGAGGATCGGCGACAGGCCGGGCAGGATCTTCAGCGCCTCCGCCGGCCGGCCGCGCCTCGCCATTTTCTCGTGGATCGCGGTGCGGAACTTGATGCCGTCCTCGCGGCGGCCCTGGGCGGCGAAGATCACCTCGGCCAGGTCGGCCGCGAACTCCATGCCCGCGGGCGAACCGCCGGCCTGGACCAGCACCGGCCAGCCCTGCGGCGGGCGCGGCAGGCCGGCCGGGCCGCCGACACGGAAGAACTCGCCGGAGTGGTCGAGTCCATGGATGCGGGCCGGGTCGGCGAACTGGCCGGTGGCGCGGTCCAGTATCAGGGCGTCGTCGTCCCAACTGTCCCACAACCCGGTGCACACATCGACGAATTCGCGGGCCCGCTCGTAACGGCGCGTCTTCTCCATGTGCTGCTTGCGGCTGAAATTATAGGCCGCGTCGTCGTTCTGCGTGGTGATGATGTTCCAGCCAGCCCGGCCGCCGCTGATGTGGTCCAGCGAGGCAAAGCGCTCGGCGATGGTAAACGGCTCATTGTAGGTGGTGGACAGGGTCGCCACCAGGCCGAGGCGTTCCGTGACCGAAGAAATGGCCGAGGTGATCGAGATCGAATCGAGATTGTTCAGGCCGCCCTCGGCGATGACCCTGCCGTCCTTCTCGCGCGCAGCCAGCATATCGCCGACGAAGAACAGGTCGAATTTACCGCGTTCCGCCGCCCGCGCCGCTTGCTCGTAGAACGACATGCTAGCGATGGTGGCGGGAGCGACCGAGGGGTGGCGCCAGCCGGCGATGTGATGCCCGCCGGGGTAGATGAACAGGCCGAGATGGAGCTGTTTCCGCGCGCTCATGCGGCGAACCGGCTGCGCGGACGCGGCAATCCGAGGTGCTCGCGCAACGTCGTGCCGGAATAGGCGTCGCGGAAGAGGCCTCGAGCGCGGCCGGCCGGGACGACCCAGTCGACGAAGGTTTCGAGGTCATCGGGCAGCACGGCCGGGCGCAGATTGAAGCCGTCGCAGATGCCGTCCCGCACCCAGGACGCGAACAGATCCAGCAATTGCTCCGAAGTGCCGACGAAACGCAGACTTTCGTCCGGGCTCGCGCCCACCTGCTCCGCGCGTCTGCGGGCTTCGGCGTCGGTCGCACCCAGGATCGGGGTGACATTCACCAGGACCCGCGCCGGCGTGCGCGCCATTGCAGCCCGCAACGACATCGCGGCCTCGCGCGAAGGAGCTGACACCAACAACACGTCGGCCGCGTCGACTGCGATCCGGCGGGCAGCATCATCCGCCGGAAAATCGATCACCACGACCGGATTGCCCTGCACCGGGCGCGGCACGTTGAGCGGCCCGCGCACCGTGAAGAAGGCTCCTTGGTGTTGGATCGGATGCACGCGCGCCGGGTCGGCGAAACGACCGGTCGGCACATCGAGCAGCAGCCCCTCATCCTCCCAACTATCCCAGAGCTGCCGGACCACGTCGATCAGCTCGCTGGCGCGCTTGAGCGCGGAGGCGGCGTCCATCGGCGCCGTATGGGCGAATTGGCGGATCGGCTGCGCATCGCCGGGCAGGCCGGCAATCCAGGCGGTGCGGCCGCCGGCCAAATGGTCGAGCGTCGCGAACACCCTTGCGACATTGAACGGCTCGGTATGCTCCACCGCCCAATGCGCGCCCAAACCAAGGTATTGCGTGCCCGCGATCAGCGAGCCGAGCAGGGGCAGCGGATCGATGCGCAGGCGGTCACCGCGCCCGAGCCACACCGCCTCGAGCATCCCGCGCTCGGCGATGCCCGCCATCTCCTGAAACCGCTTGCCGATCGGGAACGCCTCGCCGCGGCAGAACCGCCAGGCCTCGGGATGAAACCCGGCGCTGCACAGCGATGCGGTGAGATGGATCGGGTATCTGGACACTCGGGGAGTATGCTGATCAGACTACGCGCGTCCATAGGTTCGAGGTGTGATTGCATGGCCGATCTGATCAGGGTCGAACGCAGCGACCAGATCGCCACGGTCTGGCTCGACAACCCGCCGCTGAACACCGTTTCGATGCGCTTGCTGCACGAGCTGCACGCGGCGCTCGACGGGATCGAGGCGGACAAGTTGATCCGCTGCGTCATCCTGTCCGGAGCCGGCGAGCGCGCCTTCTGCGCCGGCGCGGACCTGCGCGAGGAAGAGGAGATGCGCGACCCCGAGGCCAGCCGGGCCTTGTGGGAAGCCGGCCGGCGGACGCTGGGCCGCATCGAGGGCTTTCCCAAGCCGATCGTGACCGCCATCCATGGTTGGTGCATCGGCGGCGGCACGGCGATCGGCTGGGCCGCCGACATCCGCATCGCCGCCGACAACGCCATATTCCGCGCCGGCGACGCCTATCTCGGCGTGATTCCCAGCTGGGGCATGGGGCTGCTGCGGCTGCCGCGGCTGGTTGGCCGGGCGCAGGCGCTGGACATCCTGCTGCTCGGCGAGGATTTCGGGGCGCAGCGGGCCTATGAGCTGGGCCTGGTCACCAAAATCGTTCCTCGGGCGGAACTGGCGGATGAGGCCGAGAAAGTGGCACGGCGCATCGCCAGCGCCTCCCCCACTGCGATCCTGGCGACACGGCGCGCGATCCAGTTCGGCCTACGGCACGATTGGGACGAGATGGCCGCGTTCGAGGCGGAGCTGACCGCGGAGGTGTTCGCGCACCCGGACGCCGCCGAAGGGATGTCGGCCTTCCTGCAGAAACGCCCCCCGACATTCCAGGACATCTGAGCGGAGAGCGCAATGAGATCGATGGTCAAGCTTGCTGCCGCGCTGTTGCTTCTCGCGACGCAACACTCCTGGGCGGCGGACTGCACGCCGACGCTGGGGCACCCGCCGCTGGCCCGCAAGGGCATGCTGATCGCGGCGATAAACCCGACCGTGGCGCCGATCCAATACATCGACGAGGACGGCAACATCATCGGGCTGGATGTGGATGTCGGCAACGCCATCGCCGCGCGCCTGTGCCTGCAGATGGAGTACCAGAGCACGCAATTCGCGACGATGATCCCGCTGCTAAAGGATGGCCGGATCGACCTGATCGACTCCTTCATGTTCTACACGCCGGAACGCGCAGCCCAGGTGCTCATGGTGCCGTATGGCGCGTCGGCATTGGCGATCGTGGTCCCCAAGAGCAACACCGACGCCATCAGCGGCCCTGAGTATTTCTCGGGCAAGCGCATGGGCGTCGAGCTCGGAACCGTAGATTTCAATGACGCCAAGGCGGCGAGCGAGGCGCTCGAGAAGGCGGCCAAGCCTGCCATCACCGTGCAAACCTTCGACACCTATGCCGACGTGCTGCAAGCCCTGAAGTCCGGCCAGGTGGACGGCGTGTTCATCGGCACCGAGCAGGCGTTCTACTTTCGCAAGAAAGGTCTCGACTTCTTCCGCATTGCGCTGACCGGCTACGATCCGCATGCCGAGGCGCTGGCCTTCTCGCAGCCGGCGCTGGCCGATGCGGTCATCAAGGTGATGAACGAGATGAAAGCCGACGGCTCGTTCGACAAGCTGTTCGCGCCATACGGCCACTGCGTCCTGCCCGGTCCATATAAAGTCACCACCGGGAAGCTGCCCACGCCGGTCTGCCCGCCGCAAACGCAATGAGCTGACATATGCGCAAGATCATCGACCTCGAATGCGACCTGCCGCCGGACGAGCACGGCAATCTCCGCAAAGACCTGCGGATGAACCACCCGCCCGGCTACGGCGACCCCGAGCGGCTGGAGCCGCTCCCGGGGCACGGGTTCAGCAATTATGAGGGCATCTTCACCAAGCGGACCGCCGGCGGCGCGATCGACGGGGCGAGCCATGCCGGCATGTCGCTCGACGCCTTCGTGGCCCGGCTGGACCGCGCCGGCATCGAGGTGGGCGTGATCCGCGGGCCGAACGAGATGATCGCCGACATCGCCGCCGCCTTCCCCGGCCGCTTCATCGCGCTCGCCAATCTCAGCCCGCATGACGGCATGCGCGGCGTGCGCGAGTTCGAACGGCTGGTGCGCGAACGCGGGCTCGGCGGCCTGCGCGTCTCCTCGCTCTACAACATGATCCCGGCCAGCGACCGCCGCTACTACCCGCTTTATGCCAAGGCCGCGGAGCTCGACGTGCCAGTCCGCATCTACACGGCGATGAACTACGCCAACGACCGGCCGTACGATCTCGGCCATCCCCGGCATCTCGACCAGGTCGCGATGGATTTTCCGGAGCTGCGCATCGTCGCCGGGCTGAGCGGCTGGCCGTGGGCGAACGAGACGGTGGCGCTGATGCGGCGCCACCCGAATCTCTATGCCGATACCGGATCGCACCGGCCGCGGCATTTCGCCACGCCCGGCTCCGGCTGGGAGATGTTCCTGCAGTACGGCAACACGCTGCTGCAGGACAAGATCATGGCCGGCCTGTCCTGGGAGGCGTTCGGCGTGCCGTTCGAGACGCTGATCGCCGAATACGAGGCGCTGCCGCTCAAACCGGCCGTGGCCGAGAAATGGTTGTATGGCAACGCAAGGCGCTTCTTCCGCCTTGGCTGAGCTCGACTGCCTGATCCGGCCGCGCAGCGTCGCGGTCGTCGGGGCCTCCGCCACGCGCAAGAACAACGGCAATGTCGTCGTGACCAATCTGCGCGCCGTCGGCTTCCCGGGCGCGGTGTTCCCGATCCATGCCGAGGCGGCCGAGATCGAGGGGTATGCGGCCGTGCGCTCGCCGGCCGGGCTGCCGGCCGGCGTGGATCTGGCGGTGGTCTCGGTCCCGGCGGCAACCGTGCTGCCAATGCTGCAGGAGCTGGACGCGGCCGGCGTGGGGGCGGCGATCGTGATGTCGAGCGGCTTCTCCGCTGCCGAAGAGGCGGCGCTGCTGGCGTTCACGCAGACCAGCCGGCTGCTCGTGCAGGGTCCGAACTGCATGGGGCTGCTCAACGTCTCGGACCAGATCCCGCTCTACACCGCGATCCCCTCCGAACGCGTGCGACCCGGCCGCGCGGCGCTGATCGCGCAATCCGGCTCGGCCGCGATCTCGGTGATGAACTCGACCGATCTCGGCTTCTCCAAGGTGATCACCAGCGGCAGCCAGTTCCGGCTGGCCGCGGCGGACTTTCTAGAATGGCTGGCGACCGACCCGGACACCGCGGTCGTGGGCCTGGTGATCGAGTCGATCCCGGACGCCGACCGCTTCGCCGACGCCGTCGAGCGTGTGCATGAGAATGGCAAGGCGGTCGTGGTGCTGAAGGTCGGGCAGTCCGAGCTGGGCGCTGTCGCCGCGCAGGCGCATACTGGGGCGCTGATCCGCAGCCGGGACGCCACCGAGGTGTATTTCCGCCGCCACGGCGTGCCGACGGTCCGCGACTATGACGAGCTCATCGCGTCGCTCGACTGCTTTGCCACGACGCGCAGCCGGCCCAAGCGCAACCGCATCGCCATCGCCGGCATTTCTGGGGGTGAGGCCGCGCTCGCCTGCGATCTCGCCGAGCGCATGCAGGTCTCGCTGGCGACATTCACCGAGGCGGCCACGGCCAAGTTGCGCGAATTGCTGCCGGGCACGGATGGGATCAACCCGATCGATTTCGGCGCCTCGGTCGCCGCCGTCGGGACCCGGCAGGAGCCGGAAGCGCTGGAGGTCATCGCCGCCGACCCGAACGTAGACACCATGTTCGTGCTGCAGGACGCGCAATTCTCGCTGGCCTGGCGCAGCTCCGGCCGCTACGTGGGCCAGTGCCGCAACGTGGCCGAACTCGGCGAGCGAACCACCAAGCCGATCGTCGTCGTGTCCTCGAGCGGCGAGGCGCTGCACAAGGACATCAAGGGCGCGCTGGCCGGCACGGACATCCCCTTCCTGCGCGGCCTGCGCCCAGCCTTGGCGGCGATGGGCTGCATGGGGACCTGGTTCGCCCGGACCCCGGAACCGCGCCGCCTATCAGACCGCGCTCCCGTCGGCGAACGCGCGGCGATCCGGGCGGCGCTGCGTGGCATGGCCGGGCCGGTCAATGCCGAGATGACGGCGCGCCTGCTCGCCGCTTATGACTTGCCGATGGTCCGTTCCGGCATCGCCGCTTCGGCCGACGCGGCGGCCAAGTTGGCGGCGACGATCGGCTATCCGCTTGTGGTGAAGGTGGTCTCGCGCGACGTGCCGCACCGTTCCGAATGGGGCGGGGTACGGCTCGGCGTTGCAGACACCGCCGGGGTGCGGCAGGCGATCGCCGAGATCGAGCGGAGCGTCCGCGCCGCGGCGCCGCAAGCCGTCATCGAAGGCTACGAGTTGCAGGAGCAGTTGCCCGGCTGCATCGAGGCGATGGCCGGGTTCAAGTCCACTCCGCCATTCGGCGCGCTGACGGTCGTTGGAACCGGCGGCACGTTGGTGGAGCTGCAAAACGACCGGGAAGTCAGCCTCAGCCCTGTCACCCCGGCCGAGGCCGAAGCGCTGATCACGACGACTAGGCTGGGCGCCTTGCTGGGCGGCTATCGCAATCTATTGCCCGCGACGGCGCTCAATCCGCTTGCCAGCTTGGTTTCCGCCCTATCCGAGCTTGCCGCCGACCTGGCCGACGTCCTCTTGGAGGGTGACCTGAACCCGGTTCTCGTGCGCAAGGGATCCGGCGACGTGCGCGTGGTCGACGCGCTCTTCATCGCCGCCGGCCCGGGCCGTATTTGAGCCCCCGGGACTACTTAGCCGGCAGGGGGTCTGGGTTGGCTGACAGGCTACGTAGGTAGTCGATGACGTCAGCCCGCTCCTTCGGATCGCTGATGCCTACAAACGTCATCTTCGTGCCGGGCGCGTAGGCGGCCGGTTTGGTCAGCCACTTGTCCAATTCGTCAAACGTCCACGGCCCCGTATGCGCCTTCAGCGCCGCGGAGTAGGCGAAGCCTGGCATATGCGCGTGCGGGCCGCCGACCACGCCGTAGAGGTTGGGGCCAATGCCGGCTCGGCCGCCCTCGTTGAAGGTGTGGCAGGCGATGCAGCCCAGCTTCATCGTGTCCGCCTGGCCGGTCTTCGGGTCGGCCGAAGCGAGGCGCTCGGCGATCGGCTGCGGCGCGCCGCCAGGGGAGGTCGGCGTCGCTCCGGCGGTCGTGGCGCCGCCTGCCGCCGGGTTGGGGGTCGTCGCCATAGCGGTCACCGCTTCGGGGGGCGGCAGCGGCTCGGGGTTGGCGGACAGCGTCCGCAGGTAATCGATCACGTCCGCCCGCTTTTTTGGATCGGGCAGGCCGGCATAGGTCATCTTGGTGCCGGGCGCGTAGGCGCTGGGCTTGGTCAGCCACTCGTTCAGTTCGGCAAAGGTCCACGGCCCCTGCTTGGACTTGAGCGCGTTGGAATAGTCATAGCCCGCCATGTGCGCATGCGGGCCGCCGACGACGCCATAAAGGTTCGGCCCCACGCCCGCCTTGCCACCCTCGTTGAAGGTGTGGCAGGCGACGCAGCCCTGCGCCTTGGTCTGCGCCTCGCCTGTCGCCGGGTCGGCCGCCGCAAGCAGGTTGGCTATCGGCGGCTCGGGCGCCGGGGTGGTCGCCGGGCCGGTCTGCGGCATCTCGATCGCGATATGGACCTCGGCCGGGATCTCCGGATGCACCAGCGCATGGCCGATCAGCCCGGAGCCCACGAACGCGATGCCCGCCAGCAGCACCGCTGCCGCGGCCTTGTTGAGTTCGAGGCTATCCATAAAGCGCCATCCATCCGCAATTCGGTCGGAGACATGCAATTGCGAAGAGCGGCGATCCTGTCAACCCGTCGGGGGCCAAGGTTCGCAGGCCATTGGCCAGAAATCTCCGGAGAGTGACGCCGTCCAGTGGCGCCGGACCGTTCTCGCTGCCCCGCATCCCGCGGAGAAGGGAAGTTCGCGCAGAGGCATCCGCGTAGCCGAGGCTACTCCGGCGGCGGGGCAATTTGCGGACCTGTTCTGTTGCCGGCCGCACCCCGCGCCAGAATATTCAACGCATGGCACACAAGCAGTCCGGTTTTGAGGCGGTCAAAGCGGCGAGCCACGGTCTACGTGGCACGATCGCAGCAGAATTGGTTGATCCAGATACTCCGCAGGTCAGCGAAGCTGCTTACGGGTTATTAAAATTCCATGGCACTTATGAGCAATACGATCGCGATACCGCGACTGCGCTCAAGCAATCGGGCCAGGAAAAGGACTGGCAATTCATGGTCCGCGTCCGCATTCCCGCGGGCCGGCTCACGCCCGAGCAATATCTGGCGCTGGACGGCCTGGCCGACCGGTTCGGCAATGGCACGCTGCGCATCACCACGCGCCAGACCATCCAGTTCCATGGCATTGCCAAAGGCGATTTGCGCGCCACGATCGCCGAGATCGATCAACTGCTGCTGACCACGTTTGCGAGCTGCGGCGACGTGGTGCGCAACGTCGTCGCCACCGCGGCGCCGGTCACCGACGCGGTGCACGCGACGCTGCACGAGGCGGCGACTGAGCTCTCCGCCGCGCTGCTGCCGCGCACGCGCGCGCATCACACGATTTTTGTGCTCGGCGAGGACGGTGAGCCGGAAGCCGAGGACGAGCCGCTCTACGGACCGACCTATCTGCCGCGGAAATTCAAGATCGGGCTCGCCCATCCGGCCGACAACACGATCGACGTGCTGGCCAATGACCTTGGCCTGATCGCGGAGGTCGAAGACGGCCGGGTCACGGGTTGGATCGCCTGCGTCGGCGGCGGGCATGGGATGACCCACAACAATGCGCGCACCTACCCGCGGCTCGCCACGCCGGTCGCCCGGGTCGCGCACGCGGACCTGCAGCGCCTGGTCGAAGCGGTGGTCAAGACCTCGCGCGACTTCGGCGACCGCGGCGACCGCCGCCGCGCCCGGCTGAAATACGTGGTGGACGACCACGGCCTTGCCTGGGTGAAGGCGCGCATCGAAGAGCGATTTGGCGGTCCGCTTGAGGACCCGCCGGCACTGCCGAAACTCGAGCTGCCCGAACTGCTCGGCTGGCACGAGCAGGGCGACGGGCGCTGGTGGTTTGGCCTGCCAATCCCGTCGGGCCGCATCGCCGATGCGGGCGAGGCCCGGTTGCGCACCGGGCTGCTTCTCGTCATGGAGCGCTACGGCGCCCGGCCGATCCTGACGCCGCAGCAGGACATCCTGCTCGCCGACATCCATCCCGCGGACCGGCAGGCGATCGAGGCTCTGCTGGCTGAGCACGGCGCGCAGTTCGCCGAGCAGATGAGCCCGGCGGCGCGCTGGGCGCTGGCCTGCGTGGCGCTGCCGACCTGCGGCTTGGCGCTGTCCGAGGCCGAGCGGGTGCGGGCGCCGATCGTCGCCGGCATCGAGATGGCGCTCGGCCGCTACGGGCTCGAGGGCGAGCGCCTGAGCATCCGCATCACCGGCTGCCCGAACGGCTGCGCCCGGCCCTATGCCGGCGATATCGGGATCGTCGGCCGCATGCCGGGTCACTACGCGTTGTTCGTGGGCGGTGACTTCGAGGGGACGCGGCTCAGCTTCAAGCTGCACGAGAAAGTGGCCGAGGCGGAGATTGCCGACCGGCTGGAGCCGCTCTTCGCGGCGTTTGCCGGCGAGCGGCAACCCGGCGAGGGCTTTGGCGATTTCTGCAACCGCCGCGGCCGCGACGCTCTTTTGGACCTCACGCCGGCGCGTCTGGCGGCGGAGTGATCTGAACGGCGTCAAGGCGTAGACCCTTCGCCGGCGCGGAGGGTGACGGGGCTACGGGAACAAAACGAACTCCATTACCTCCACGGTGAACGAGGCCTCGCCCGAGGGCTGGGTCTCCAGCCAGTAATTCGCGGCGGCCGACACCGCGAGCAGGAGGAACGCCTGCAGCAGCGCCAGGCTCTCCGGCGTGATCAAGGCCCTGCCTCCTCTCCGCAAGGCAAGCGGCCCGTGGTGATCAGATGCTCCACCACCCGGCGCATGTCCGAGAGCGACGGCCAGATGCTGTCGTCCAGCTCCTCGGCGCGCGGGTCGATGGCGACGAAGCGGAACTGGCTGCCGTGGCTGAGCGCTGCGCCGGCAAACTGACCGGAAATCTCGATCACATGGGACTGGTGCATGACCATCTCGTCTGTTGTCTTGCCCGGTAAACTTCATGAATTGAGGGCCCGCGGACAAGTCACGCCGGAGTATTCCGATGGAATTGCGGTCCCATGCTGTGCGGGCACGGCCAAGCAGAAAACTCTGCTTCCGCTGCCCGATCCGGCGAAAGAAGCAGCCTAGACCGCGATCGTCCTGACCGGAATCGGTCAGGACGTGAATCGCTGTCTCAAATAAAGCTAGACCAGGCAGGGGTGTGGCACCCCAAGCGAGAATCTGGCAAACTCTTGGTGCCGCGAGTCGCCGGAGACGCAGCCGTGATCGAAGCAGTCAACCCGCCAGGCGTTTGGCCGCCATCCGGCGCTTTCTCGATGGCCGTCCTGCAGGGCGATGGGCAGATTGTCCACATGAAAGGCCAAGTCGCGCTCGACCAGGCCGGACGGATCGTCGGCGCCGGCGACATGCGCGCACAAGTTCGCAAGGTCCTGGAAAACGTCAGGGCCGTGCTCGCCAGCATGGGCGGGCAGATGGGCGACGTCGTCTCGCTGGTCCATTATGCGACGAATATCGAGTGGTTCATGAGCACAGGGGATATCCGCAGGGAATTCTTTGCCGAGGCCTTCCCTGTTACGACCACGGTTCAGGTTGGCCGGCTCTATCACCCGGACCTGTTGATCGAAATCACCGCGGTCGCCGAGATCCCGCGCGACCGCTTCCGCAGGCCGGCGGTTTAGGTCTCCTATTCCTCTGGCTCGGCGGCGCGCCGGTCGCGGAAGGCTCGGCTCGGCAGCGGAAAGGCCGTGGTCTGCTTCAGCCGCTCCATCGCAAAGCGCGAGGTGACGTTCTTCAGCGGCACCGAAGCGATCAGCCGCTTATAGAACGCGTCGAACTCCGCCATGTCCGGCACGGCCACGCGCAGCATGTAGTCCACCTCTCCCGCCATCCGATACGCATCCATCACCTCCGGCATCGCGTTCAGCGCGGCGGCAAAGGCGGTGAGCCACTCCGGCGTATGCTCATGCGCCTCGATGGCCACGAACACGATCAGCCCGATGCCGACCCGTTCGGGATCGATCAGCGCCACCCGGCCGGTGATGACCCCGGCCTGCTCCAGCTTCTGGATGCGCTTCCAGACCGGCGTCGGCGAGAGATTGACCTGCTCGGCCAGGCGCGACATGCCGACCGTCGCATCCGCCTGCAGCAAGCCGAGCAGCTTGCGGTCCACCTCGTCCATCACCGTGCTCCCCGTGCGGATTGCCAGGGGCAGAGAGCCGGTTTGGCGCTGGCCTGCAATAGGCTACTCCCGGTCCTGCCGGATCAGGCCAAGACATCAATCCGCCGGGCAAACGCCTCGATCAGCGCCGCCACGTCGTCCGGCGCCTCCTCATGGGCGGGATGGCCCAGGCCTGCAAAGCCACCCGCGCTTCAGCGTGTCAGCGGGATCACGCCCGGCGACGCATCGCCCGCACGCCGCACAGCGCGACCGCCAACCCGAGCAGAGCCAGGCTGGACGGCTCCGGCACGGTGATCGCCGCGAACAGCCCGTCCGCCTCGCCATTCAGGCCGTCGCTGATGTAGAGCGTGTTGGAACTGC
The DNA here is from genome assembly GCA_965276815.1 of Acetobacteraceae bacterium. GTDB lineage: Bacteria > Pseudomonadota > Alphaproteobacteria > Acetobacterales > Acetobacteraceae > JAVVHH01. The sequence goes on from CBDIBE010000011.1 coordinate 1,304,254, forward strand.
CGCCGGTCCCGCCGTTGCCGAACGCCAGCGACCACAATCCTCCAGGCGCGTTGCCGCCGTCATCGATCCCGATCGTGCCGAGCAACGCGCCCGTCGTCGGGTCGAAAGCGTTGATTTCGCTGTCGGCAAAGCTGAAATTGCCGACTAACAGGTCGCCACCGAACTCGCCGAAGCTCGCCGGCGCGAGCGCCAGCCCCCAGGGCGCCGCAAGCTGGCTGCCGGTGATCAATCGCTCCAGGAAGTTGCCGTTCTCGTCGAACACATCGACCACGCCCTGGCCGGCTGTCGCGTCGACCTGGTTGGCGCGGCCGGACGGGGCGTAGGTGACGTAAACCTTGCCGCCGATGTCCTCGACGTTGAATGGCACTAGCCCGGCGGGCAGGTTGGGGTCGACGAACCCGCCTGCGGCGGTGACTGGCGCGAACGAACTGTTAAAGACGTTGATGCCCCCAGTCCCGGCGCTGTTGGCCGCGTAGAGCATGGTTTGCGTGCTGTTGACCGCGAGGCCAGTGTAGACCGCGCCTGGCGTCGTTGCCTGGACGAACGAAGTCGTCCCGGTACTCCAGGCGGAAATCGTTCCATTCAGGTTATCAAAGACGAAGTGGGCGGCGCCGCCGTTGCCGCCATTCCCGACAAGAAACGACGCCGTATTGGAGTTGGAAATCTGCCCAGTTGGCCCCTGCGGTCCCGTGGCGGTCGTCGGGATCATGACAAACCCGCTCGGGGGATTGATGTTCACCTTGGAGACGCTGGTGCTGCCGCTCACCGAATACAGCGTGGAGTTGTTCGTCCCTTGATTAGACACCCAAAACGGGCCCGTTGCGCTGAACGAGACACCCCACGGATTGACCAGTTGCGGATCGGTGATCGTGGCCAGCCCAGGGATGTCCGAAACGAGATCGGTCTGCTCGTAGGGGCTGGCGAAGGCATGGCCGGTCATTGCAAGGACCGATCCGGCCCCAACCATCAGAGCCATCATGGAGTTTTGCAATTTCTGCGCGGGCGGCATGGACGAGCTCCTTATTAGAGCGGATTCGGCAAGATCGGGATGATCTCGCCGATTGACGTGAACGATGTGCGGATGACAACGCGGCTTCACGTGGACGGCAAAGATAAACCGGGTGCGGACCTCACGTCTCGCAGCCGGTCCATTTCGTGCCGCGGCATAGCATCGACCCGGCCGTGCCCGCAACCCCAGACCCTTGCCCCGAGTGCCCCGCCTGCTATTGGTTGCCTAATTGGATCGAGGGGGAAACGCGATGAAATACGCCAGCACACCTTGCACTTGCTGCCTGTCGCGCCGCCGCTTGCTGCATGCGGCCTCTGTGGGGCTAGCTGCGCTGGCGGTTGCTCCTGCCCTCGCCGCCCCGGCGCAGCAGACGCCGGAACAGGCGCTCGACGCCCTGCTCGCTGGCAATGGGCGGTTCGTGACGCGGAAGCTGCAGTCCTGCGACGAGGACCTCGCCATCCTGCGCCAGGCCACCGTCGATGCGCAGAAACCGTTTGCCGCCGTGCTGTCCTGCTCGGATTCGCGCGTGCCGGTCGAGCTGCTATTCGACCAAAGCATCGGGCACGTCTTCGTCGCCCGCGTCGCCGGCAACGTCGCCAGCGCCGAGGTCATCGCGAGCCTCGAATACGGCGCGACAGTGCTGGGCACGCGGACCATCATGGTGCTCGGCCATTCCGGCTGCGGCGCGGTCAAGGCGGCGATGGACGGCAAGGCGGCGCCTGGGCAGATCAGCACGCTCTTCCGGTCCCTGCGCCCTGCGGTCGATCAGGGCGGCGGCGACCTCGCGAAAGCGATCCAGGCCAATGCCAAGATCCAGGCCGCGCTGCTCCGCGATTCCTCGCCGGTGCTCGGCGACATGATCAAGCAGAATACGCTGAGCGTCGTCCCGGCCTATTACGATCTCCGCACCGGGCACGTCACGCTGCTGCCCGCGTAGCGTCTAAGGCTTCGATCCCGCGCAGCGTGAAGGGCGAAAACAGCCGGCTCATTGCGCCGCGACGACCATCTCCGGGATCTCGGGCGGCGGGGGCAGCTCGGCGAACCGCTCGCGGACCGCGGCATAGGCGCGGATCACGTCGGCCGCGCCGCCATCCGGCCCGGCGACCTGGCCAGCAAGTGCGGCGAACACGCGGTGCTTGATGAAGTAGCGCCAGGGGATCGGGGCCGCGAGCAGGATCGTGGTCAGCACCTCGTAGCGCCGGCGGGTCCAGACCGCCTCATGCGCGACCCGGCCGGGACCGTGCCCGAACTCCTCGTTGACCCGCTTGCGAGATAGCTCGCCGCGCAGCCGCGCCGTCGCCCGCTGATCGAAGGCGCCGGCCTCGATCACCACGCCATAATCCGCCCGCGCCCGCTCGGCCGAGACGAAGCCGCGGCGCACATCGGTCAGCACGTCTTCGGCCGGGCGCTCCAGCGCGTCGCCGTAACCGCCGCCGCCGGGTCCCTGGATCAGCAAGGTGTCGCCGGGCTCGCACATGACGATGTCAGTCGAGCCGAGCTCGACCGTGTGCGGGCCCGCCGGGTTGCGGGCGAAGCGCGAGGTCGCCCCCGACTGGCCGCCGACGAAGCCCCAGGCGGAGATGATGGAGCGGTCGCGGTTGCGGGCGGTGACCATGGATTGCGGCGCGAATACCTGGAACTCCATCTCCAGCGCCGAGCCGCCGCGCCAGCGTCCAGCGCCGCCCGTGTCCGGCACGAGGCCATAGCGGTGGATGCGGATCGGCACCTCGGCCTCATTGATCTCCACCGGGGTGTTCTTCAGGAACGAGGTGTTGGCGCCGCCGCCCTCCGCGCCGTCGGCGGAGGGACCGCCGCCGGCGCCACCGCCCACCGGGCCGATCGAGGCCATGATCGGCCGTCCGGCCCGGGTCGACGTCTTCACGTTCATGATGCTCAGCCCCATCGAAGGCGAGGCGGGCAACCGGGTCGACGCGGCCCGGGCAAAAGCGCCGATCGTGGCCGCCTGGACCACCGTACAGGTCAGGCTGCGCATGCCGACCGCGGCCGGTTCGATTGCATGCATGACCGTGCCAGGCGGCAGCACGGCGCGCATCGGCCGGGTCAGCCCGTAATTCAGCGTCAGCGTCGGGTCGAGCGTGTACACTGCATAGACTGCGCCCACCATGGCCAGCATGTGCCGCTCCCGGCCGCCAGTCGGCATGTTGAGCGAGGCGACGAGTTGCGGGTCGCTGCCGGTGAAGTCGAGCTCGGCCTCGTCGCCGGTGATACGCAGCGTGACCGCGATCCGCATCGGATAGCCGCCGACAGAGTCCTCGTCGGCGTAATCGGCAAAGAAGTATTCGCCGTCCGGCAGGCTCGCGAGCAGCGCGCGCGACTGGCGCTCCGAATAGTCGAGCAACATCGGCAGCCCGGCGCGGAAGCCATCGAGCCCGAAGCGGTCGACTATGTCGTGCACCTTGCGCTCGCCGACATTGCAGCAGGCGATCTGCGCGTTCAGGTCGCCCCAATTCTGCTCCGGCAGGCGCACGTTGCGGTTGATGATCTGCAGCAAATCCTCGTTCATCTTGCCGTCGCGCATGAGGCGCAGCGGCGGGATCCGCAGACCCTCTTGCTGGATCTCGGTCAGCGTGCGCGACAGCGTGGCCGGGACGGCGCCGCCGACATCGGTGTTGTGGATGTGGTTTCCGACGAAGCAGATCAGCTCGCCGTCGCGGAACACCGGCTTCCACAGATGAATATCCGGGGTGTGCGTGGCGACCGAGCCAGCATAGGGGTCGCTGGTGAGGCAGATATCGCCCTCGCGGTAGTCGAAGCGCGAGATGACGCCGCTGTAGTCGAGCCCGGTATACCAGGTGGCGCCGAACGTCTTTGGGGACGCGACGGTCAGCCCCTCGGGGGTCAGCACCTGGCAGGAGAAATCCTCGGTTTCCTTGACGAAGGTCGAGTGCGCGGTGCGCATCAGCGTCCAACCCATCGCCTCGGCGGCCGCGGCGACATAGTTGGCGAGAACCTGTAGCGAGGCATTGTCGAGCTTCATGCTGATCTCCCCTACACGATGCGGAGGTTGGTCCATTCGTCCACCCGGGCGGTGAAGCCCGGTGGGATGACGGTTGTGCAGTCCTCTTGGGTCACCACGGCGGGGCCGGCGAAGCGGTGGCCGGCGCGCAGGTCGGCGCGGCGATAGAGGCCGGCCTGCCGGGTTTGGCCGTCCAGCCAGACCGGCACCTCGCGCACCATCGGCGCCGCGGCGTCGACCGGTTCGTGGCGCGGCATGGCGGGTTTCGGCGTCTCGCCGGAAATCACCAGCCGGACGGAGACGATCTGCAGCGGCGCCGCGCGGTCGGCGTGGCCGTAGACGGTCTCGTGCGCACTGTGGAACGCCTCGGCGATGGCCGCGCCATCGGCCGCGGCGACTGCTTCGGCGGCCAGCGGCGTGTCCAACTCGAAGGCCTGGCCGCGGTAGCGCATCTCGGCCGAGTAGAGCAGAAGGTGCGCCCCTTGATGGCCCTGATCCTGCCGTAACCAGGCCAGCGCCCGCCGCTCCAACTCGGCGAAGGCGTCGCGCATGGTACCGGGCGCCGGGTCGTCGAGATCGAGATAGAGCGTCGTCAGAAAATCGTTCTTCAGATCGGCGATGAGGCCGCCGAGCGCGCTCAGCACGCCCGGCGCCGGCGGGATCAGGACCTCCCGCATGCCGAGGTCGCGGGCCAGGAAGCAGGCCAGCATCGGCCCGGCGCCGCCGAACCCCAAACAGGCGAACTCGCGCGGGTCGATGCCGAAGCGCGAGACGAGGCCGCTCACCTCGGCATACATGCCGCTGGTGCAGATGCGGATGATCGCCTCCGCCGTCGCCTCGACGGTCATCGAGAGGCGCTCCGCCAGCGGCGTGATTGCCGTTCTAGCCCGCTCCTGATCGACGACTACCGCGCCGTAGCCGACATCGGACAGGCCGATCAGACCGCAGGCGGCGAAGGCGTCGGTGATGGTGGGCCGAGTGCCGCCGCGCCCGTAGCAGGCGGGTCCCGGCCGCGACCCGGCGCTCTCCGGCCCGACTTTCAGCACGCCCAGCCGGTCGATGCTGGCGATCGAGCCGCCGCCCTCGCCGATCGAGCTGACCGCGACCGAGGGCACGAAGATCTGGAACTCGCCAATCCGCTCGCCGGTGCCGTATTGCGGCTGCCCGTCGAGGATGATGGCCACGTCCGCCGAGGTCCCGCCGACGTCGAGGCTCATGCAGCGCGGCAACCCGGCCACTTGGGCGACATGGCTCGCGCCGATCACCCCCGAAGCGGTGCCGGACAGGATCATCTGCACGCAATCCTGCTTGCCCTGCTCGGCCGTCATCACCCCGCCATTCGACTTGGTGATCCGCGGCGGCGTCCGCACGCCGACTTGCTCCAGCGCCTCTTGCAACTGGGTCAAATACTGCGCGACGCGCGGCTGCACGTAGCCGCCGATCACCGCAGTGATGGTGCGCTCGTATTCGCGGATGATCGGCCAGGTCTCGTGCGAGCAGAACACCGGCAGATTAGGCACGGCGCGCTGCACCGCCGCCTTGGCCGCCAATTCGTGCGCGCCGTTGCGATAGGCGTGCAGGAACGCGATCACCACGCCCTCTGCACCGGCCTCGGCGGCGGCGCGCGCGGCATGCTCTACCGCAGTTTCGTCGAGCGTCGCCTCCTCGGCGCCATCTGCGCCGAGCCGGCCAGGGATGCCCCAGACCATGTCGCGCGGGATCAGCGGCGCCGGGCGCTTGGAGAGCAGGCTATACATGTCGGGAATCTTCAGCCGCGCGACTTCCAGCACGTCGCGGAACCCGGCCGTCGTGAACAACGCCAGCTTGAGCCCTTTGCGCTGGATGACGGTGTTGATGCCGACGGTCGTGCCATGGGTAAAATAGCCGATCGCCGCCGGCGCGATCCCATGCCGCTGCTCGAGCAGCCGCACGCCCTCGAGCACCTCGGCGCCGGGCTCGTCCGGCCGGGAGAATACTTTCAGGCTGGTAATCGCCTGGCTCTGTTCGTCGAACACCGCAAAGTCGGTAAATGAGCCGCCAATATCAACACCAACGCGATAGGTCACTGGTTCAAGCTCCGCTTGGTGACCGATGAACGGTGCGCAAGTGCCCGATCACCGGACTCCGATCACTGGTTCCTGTTTACTGCCCGATCTTCTCGTTCCACGCCTCGAGCCAGGCGCCCAGCTTGGGCACGATTTGCTTGTAGGGCGGGACGACCAGGATGTCGGTGGGCGTGATCTCGTGCGCCACGCTCGGATCGATCTTGGCGTCCTTGTTGGCCACGCCGTAGCGGATCGCGCTGCCGAAGCAGGATTGCTGCTGGGCCGCCAACGCGAAATTGGCGAATTGCGCGCCGAGCGGGTTGCTGTTTTTCACCGTCTGAATCCAGGTGACCGCGACGATCACGCCGGGCTCAGGCGAGTAGTATTTGTAGTCCTTGTTGCCGTCGTCGATGAACGCCCAGGCGCGGCCGTCCCAATACAGCGCCATGTCAATGTCGCCGCTTTTCAGATTGTTCAGCACGCCATTCGGGTCGGTCCAGAACGAGATGTTGCCGCTGTTCTGCATCTTCTTGATCATGTCCAGGCCCGGAATGATGTTATCCTCATCGCCGCCGTATTGCTTGGCAAACCACCAAATCGACACGGTGAACCCGCCGCTCGGATAGGTCACGCTCGGCATTGAGGCCTTCCACTTGCCCGCGATCGTGCCGGAAACGAAGTCCTTCCAAGTCTTCGGCGGGTCCTTGACGGTCTGCGAATTGTAGAGAATGCCCATCGCGCCGTAATTGTGCGGCACCCCGTAATAATCGGGGCTCATCGCCTGCAGCCGCGGCACCACGTTGAAGGCGTTGGATACCTCCTCCTTGGTGAACCTGTTCACCAGGCCGCGGTCGATCGCTTCATAGGCGTTCTCGGTGGGCATGTAGATCACGTCCAGCGGCGGCTTCTGCGGGCTGGCGGCGATCTGGTTGAGCCACTGCGTCGGCGTCCCCAGCACAACATCCACCGTCTTGCCGGTCTGCGCATGGAAGGGGTCGATGATGCACTTGCGCAGGCTCTGCTCCCAGACGCCGCCAAACGCGCCGACGGTCAGGTCCGCCGCCCGCGCGCCGGCCGCGCCCGCCAATGCGAAAGCCGCCGCCAGAAACCATACCGAACCGTGCCGCATCCGTCGGATCCCCTGACAATCGTTTTGTGCCATGCCGCACCGCACTATAGAGAGGAACCGGACCGCAAGCACAGAGGCCTATTTGACCCGTACCCCCGCCCCTCTGCGTCTCGACGGCATCAGCAAGAGCTTCGGCCAGGTGCGGGTCCTGCAGCCGCTGGACCTCGAGGTGGCCGACGGCGAGATGCTGGCCCTGCTCGGCCCGTCTGGCTGCGGCAAGACCACCACGCTGCGGGTGATCGCCGGCTTCGAGGCGCCGGACACCGGCCGGGTGCTGATCGGGTCCAAGGACGTGACCCGGCTGCCGCCGAACAAGCGCGCGCTCGGCATGGTGTTCCAGAGCTACAGCCTGTTTCCGCACATGACGGTCGCCGAGAACGTCGCCTTCGGCCTCCGCATGCGCGGCACCAGCCGTGCCGAGCGCGCCCGCGTGGTGCGGACGATGCTGAAGACGGTGCGGCTGCAGCAATTCGAGGACCGCGCCGTCCAGCAACTCAGCGGCGGCCAGCAGCAGCGCGTGGCGCTCGCCCGGGCGCTGGCGACGGAACCCTCGGTCCTGCTGCTCGACGAGCCGCTGGGCGCGCTCGACAAGTCGTTGCGAGAACGCATGCAGTTCGAGTTGCGGCAATTGCAGCGGCGGTTCGGCATCACCTCGATCCTGGTCACCCACGACCAGGAAGAGGCGCTGACGATCAGCGACCGGATTGCGGTCATGGAGGCCGGGACCGTGGTCCAGCTCGGGGCGCCGACCGAGGTCTATGCCAAGCCGCGCACGCGCTTCGTCTCGGAATTCCTGGGGACGGCGAATATCTTCTCCGGCCGGGTGGAGGCGGCTACCGGTCGCGACGAATGGTCGGTCGCGCTCACGATACAGCCTGGCACGCGCGGCGGCGTGCGCGAGCCCGGGCTGGCGCCGGGTCAAACCGTGACGTTCGCGGTGCGTCCGGAGCGCACGCGACTTGCGCCGCCAGACGCCGCCCGGCTGCGCGCCAGCGTGCAGGACGTGGTGTTCCGCGGCGCCTATTACGCGTACGAATTGGCGTTGCCCGGCCAGGAAGCGATGCTGTTCGCCTATGCCCAGGCGGATTTGCCGGTGCCGGCGGACCGCCTCGTCAGCCTCGACTGGGACCCGGCGGACGCCACCATCCTGCGCGAGGCCGCGCCATGAAACCCTACCGGTTGACCCGGCCAAGCTGGGCCGTGCCGGGCACGATCTTCGTTCTGCTGTTTTTCGTCGCTCCGCTGCTCGCCAATATCGGCCGGGGCTCGCAGACCGAGGCCTATGTCAAGCTGCTGACCGACTCCTACTATGCCGGCGTACTCTGGCGCACGCTGGAGATCGGCGTTGTAACGACGCTCGCCTGCCTGGTGGCCGGCTACCCGATCGCCTATTTCATCGTGCGTCTCGCCGGGCGCTGGAGCGGGGCGATGGTGTTCATCGTCATCGCGCCGTTGCTGACCTCGATCATCATGCGCACGTTCGGCTGGCGGGTGATCCTGGCGACGCGCGGATTGTGGAACAGCGCGCTCGGCTGGCTCGGCGTGCCCGGCCGGCCGGTGAACTGGGCCGATCAGCCGATCGCCGTCTATCTCGGCCTCGTGCACGTGCTGGTGCCGTTCATGGTGCTGCCGATCGCCTCGGTGCTGCAAGGCGTCGATGTCCGGCTCGAGGAGAGCGCCCGCGTGCTCGGGGCGGGGCGGCTGCGCACGTTCCTGCACGTCACCTTGCCGCTGAGCGCCGAAGGCGTGGCCACTGGCTGCCTGCTGTGCTTCGTGCTGTGCAACGGCAGCTTCCTGACCATGCTGCTGCTGGGCGGCGGCAAGATGACGACGCTTGCTCTGCTGATCTATCAGCAGTTCACCTCGGCCCAGGATGTCGGCTTCGCGGCGGCGCTCGGCAACGTGCTCATTTTGGTGGCGGTGATCTGCTTTGCGCTGCAGTTCGGCATGCTGCGCCGCCGGGCCGCCTAATGCGCTGGCTGCTCTATCTCTATGTCGGGCTGTTCACGCTGTTCATCGTGCTGCCGATCGGCGCGGTGGTCGTGGTGTCGTTCTCCTCGGCCTCGTTCATCGTCTTCCCGATGCCCGGCTTCAGCTTCCGCTGGTATCGGCACATCGTTGAATACCAGCCGTTCATCGACTCCCTGATCGTCTCGCTGGAGCTGGCGTTCGCCTCGGCGATCTGCTCGGCTTTGCTGGGCGTCCCGGCGGCGCTGGCGCTGGCACGCAGCCGCAGCAAGGCCGCCGGCGCCCTGGTCAACCTGCTCGTGGCCCCGGTCAGCGTGCCGGCGATCGTGCTGGGGTTCGCGCTGCTCTATTTCCTGGCGGGGTTAGGCTTGGGCCTGTCGTTCGTGTCGCTGCTGATCGCGCATAGCGTGGCGGGCATGCCCTACGTGGTGCGCACGGTGCTGGCGACCTATCGCGGCGTGGCCCCGGCACTGGAAGAAGCAGCCTCGATCCTGGGGGCGAACCGGTGGCAGGTGCTCCGGCACGTGACCTTGCCAATGGTCCGCCCCGGCATCTTCGCCGGCGCGACTTTCGCGATCCTGACCTCGCTCGACAATCTGCCGCTCTCGTACTTCTTCGGCAGCGCCAGCACCAACACGCTGCCCGTGGTCATGCTGAGCTACATGGAGAACCAGTTTGACCCCTCGATTGCCGCGATCAGCGCCGTGCAATTGCTGATCGCGCTACTCGCCCTCGTGTTGCTGGACCGGATCTACGGGGTGGAACGGCTGACCGTCGCCTGACGTAAGCAGGCCCGGCTAGCCCCAATGGTCGGAGGCCTTCGCCGACCAGAGCGCATCCATTCCCAAGATCTCGGCAACTCGCGCGCTCTGCACCTCAAGCAGGCGCTCACCCTTCTCGGGCGTCGCTGCCACCCCGTTGCCGATCACGCCGCCGCGGGCACGGGCGTTCAGCGCCTGCCAGCGGAACACTCCGGGGCCAACCAGCGCCTCGAGTTCCGGCCGGTCCTGGTCCGGGCCGCGCGCCTCGTCCAGCCGGCCGCGATCGATCAGCGCCGGCTCCGTCGCCATCATCATCGCCGTCTCCGCCTCGCAGGCGTGCAGCACGCGGTCCTGGTATTCGAGGATTTCTGGCAGCTTTTCCTTCGCCAGGTCGAAATAAGTCATCGTCACCAGCGGGATCTGCAGCTCCACCGTCAGCTCGCTGACCACGACCGTGAGCGGCGCGATGTTGCCGCCATGCCCGTTCAGCAGGCAGATGCGACGGAAGCCGCCGCGCACCAGCGAGCGCACGATCCCGCGCATCAGCCCATAGAACGTCGCGAAATCGATGGTGACCGTGCCGCCCAGCTCCATGTGGTGCTCGGAGAAGCCGGTCCAGACCGTCGGCGTCACGAGCACCTTATGGCCCGCCGCGTCCAGCTTGGCAGCCGCCCGCATCGCCGCTTCCGTCACCAGCCGGAAATCGACCATCACCGGCAGATGCGGCCCGTGCTGCTCCATCGCGCCGACCGGAACGATGACGATGGCGTCCCGCTCGGCCATACTCTTGACGGCCGGCGCGGTCAGGGCGGCGAATTCGAGCGAGCGCATGGATTGAGATCCCAAATGAAAGCGGTCCGGCGTGAATTATAGCTTCCGTTTCGCGCCAGTGATCAACCGGTCCGGCCAGTTGCTCGACGGCCTGGTCACCACGCTCTGGATCAGCGCCGCCGCAATGCTGCTCGGCCTGCTGCTCGGCATCACCTGCGCCCTCGCGCTGCGCTCCGGACGGCGCCCGCTTCGCATCCTCGTCGCCTGCTATGTCGAGGCGATCCGCAACACGCCGCTGCTCGCGCAGCTCTTCTTCATCTATTTCGGCCTGCCCGCATTCGGGCTGCGGCTCGGCGCGATCACCGCCGCGATGATCGCGCTGGTCGTCAACCTCGGCGCCTATACGGCCGAAATCGTGCGCGGCGGCATCGACGCCGTGCCGCGCGGCCAAACCGACGCCGGCCTCGCCCTCGGCCTGACCCGGCTGCAAGTCTTCTTCCTGATTATCCTCAAGCCAGCGCTGAAGATCATGTTCCCCGCACTCGCCAGCCAGTTCACCTTGCTGATGCTGGCGACCTCGATCCTCAGCCAGATCGGCGTCGAAGACCTGTTCCACATGGCGGGCATGATCGACAGCGCGACATACCGCAGCTTCGAAGTCTATGCCGTGACCTGCGGCCTTTATCTCGCGCTCGCAATCGCCTTCCGGCTGGGCTTCGCCCTGCTCTACCGCCTGTTGTTCGCCGAACGCGCGCCCCGCGTGCTGGCAGCACCTCCCTGATGTTCCGACGCTTCGGCCTGAACGAAGTCATGCTGCTGGCGACGGGTTTGCAGTGGACCATAGCACTCAGCGTGCTCGCCTTTGCCGGCAGCGCCCTGCTCGGCCTCGCCGTGCTGCTGTTGCGGACCAGCCAGGTGCGCCCGCTGCGCCTGGCGGCGCTGCTGTGGATCCAGGGCGTGCAGGGCATCCCGCTGCTCGGCCACTTGTTCCTCGCCTTCTTTGGATTGGCGGTGTTCGGCATCGACGTCCCGAAATGGTTGGCGGCCACGGCGGCGCTCTCGATCTACGGGAGCGCCTTCCTCTCGGAGATCTGGCACGGCGCCGTCGAGGCGATCCCGCGCGGCCAGTGGGAAGCCGCGGATGCAATCGGCCTCAAGCGCCTGTATCAGCTGCGGCTCGTGATCCTGCCGCAGGCGCTGACGATCGCCATCCCGCCCACGGTCGGCTTCCTGGTGCAGCTCATCAAGAACACCTCGCTCGCCTCGATCATCGGCCTGATTGAGCTCAGCCGCGAGGCACAGCTCGTCAACGGCGCGACTTTCGCGCCCTTTGCCGTCTATGGCTGCACGTCGATGTTTTATTTCACGCTCTGTTTCCCCCTGACCGCGCTCAGCCGGCGGCTCGAGGCGCGGCGGCGGCTTGACGGCGGCACCGCCAGGGCTTGAACTGAACCAGCAACAAGCGAGGACACGTCATGCGGCGATGGATCCGGACCCTCTTGCTCCTCATGCTCGCTTTGCTGCTCGGTACCCCGGCGAAGGCCGATTTGAAGGACATCCTCGACAGCGGCGTGATCCGCATCGGCACGCAGATGGACAACCCGCCCTTCGGATATATCGGCCCGGATGGCAAGCCCACCGGGTTCGACGTCGAGCTCGGCCAGATGATCGCCAAGTCGCTCGGCGTAAAGGTGCAGCTCGAGCAGATCATCGGCGCCAACCGGATTCCATTTTTGCTGACCAACAAGATCGACCTGGTGATCTCGGCCATGGGCGCCACGCCCGAGCGCGCGGTCCAGGTCATGTTCACCTCGCCCTACGCCGCGCTCTATCTCGGCGTCTACGGGCACAAGAGCACGCAAGTTTCCGGCCCGGATCAACTCGGCTCCATGCGAATCGCCGCGACCAAGGGTGCGACGCAGGATCTGACGCTCACCGCCATGGCCCCGAAGGCCAATATCGTCCGTTTCGAGGACGATACCGCGTCCAACACCGCCTTCCTCTCCGGCCAGACCGATCTCTGGGCGACGCTCAACACCATCGCCACCGCGCTCGCCAAGCAGAACCCGGATCAGCAGATCGAGCTCAAATTCAAGCTGCGCAACTCGCCGGCGCACATGGCGATGCGGCAGGGCGATTACGGGCTGCTGCAATGGCTGAACACCTACATCTTCCTCATCAAGGGCAGCGGCGACCTGCAGCGCCTGCACCGGACTTGGCTCGGTGAAGACATGGGCGACCTGCCTCCGATGTAGGTTGCTGCGCACACGGTCCTGCTTGCGAACGACCCGGCGCATCGTATGGTGCGCCCACGAGTCGAACAGTTGAGGTCTTTATGCATCGTCGCCTTGTCCTTGCCCTGCCCATCCTGCTCCTCGCCGGCTGCATGCAGCCGGGGCCTTCGACCCGGGCACAGACATCGGTCATATTCTTCGTGGCCGACAGCGCCGGCCTCGACGACCCGGCGCAGGCCACGATCCGCCAAGCCGCGGCCATCGCCAACGCCAACCCCTCGGCGCCGGTCGCGGTTCGCGGGTTCGCCGCCCCGGATACCGGGACAGCGGAGTTCAACAAGGTGCTGGCGCAGGCCCGGGCGCAAAACGTGGCGGACGCACTGGTCGCGGCCGGCGTCCCCAAGGGCCGGATCCAGATCAGCTCGCGCGGCGCCGTCGATTACTCGCTGATGCCCACCGAATCCCGCCGGGTCGACATCGTCATCGGCAGCTGACTCTTTCAGCCCCGCTCGGTCCGGGGGTCAATATAAATGTACACCAGGTCGACGACGAGGTTGACCAGCACGTACATCACCAGCACGACCAGGATGCACCCTTGGATGAGCGGGTAATCGCGGTCGTTGATCGCCTGGATCAACAGGCGGCCGAGGCCGGGATAGGTGAACACCGCCTCGGTCACCAGCGTGCCGCCGACGAAGCTCGCCAGCATCAACCCGACCACGGTGACGAATGGCAGCAGCGCATTCGGCAGCACGTGGCCGGCGATGATCGCCCGCTCCCGCAGTCCCTTCGAGCGCGCAGTCCGCACGTAGTCGGACCGCAGCTCGGCCAGCAGCGAGGCGCGCAGGAACCGCGCGAAGATCCCCGAAACGTACAGGCCGAGCGTCACCGCCGGCAGCGCGAGGTTGGCCAGCATGCGGCCCGGCGATTGCCAGAACGGCACGTAGGCCGCAGCCGAGGGCAGCAGGTGCAGGCGCACCGAAAATAGCAGGATCAGCAGGATACCGACCCAGAAGGTCGGCACCCCCAACGCCAGAGCGCCCCAAAAACTCAGCAGCCGGTCCAGCATCGAGCCCGGCCGCAGCGCGCTCGCAATTGCCGCCGGCACGCCGAGCAGCAGGCCGACCAGCATCGCGGCCACACCGAGCTGGATCGTCGCCGGCAGCCGCTCGCCGATCAGTTGCAGCACCGGCGCCTTGCTCTGCAGCGAAACGCCGAGATCGCCCGACAGCGCGTGGCCGAGCCAATCCAAATATTGCGTCAGCACTGGCCGATCCAGGCCGAGCTGTGCCGAGAGCGCCTGGATTTGCTCCGGAGTCGCGTTCTCGCCGAGCAGTGCGGCCACCGGGCCGCCGGGCACGGCGTAGATGATCGCCCAAATGCCGGCCGAAGCGAGCAGCACCACCGGCACCAACTGCAGCAGCCGGCGCAGCACGAAGCCGATCATGGCCGCACCCCCTCCAATGTGGCGCTACCTCGGTCCTGCAGCACCGAGGCGAGCGTACGGCCCAGCGTGTCGAGCGCGAGGATCGTCAGCGTCAGCACGATGCCCGGCAGCACCGCGTAGGTCGGCGAGTCGTAGAGATAGGCCTGGCCGCTGCGGAGCATGTCGCCCCAGCTCGGCGTGGGCGGCGGGATGCCGACGCCGAGGAAGGACAGCGCCGCCTCGAGCAGGATGGCGACCGAGGACAGCACGACCGCCTGCACCAGGATCGGGCTCCACGCATTCGGCAGCACGGTGCGGAACAGCGCGTAGGAGGACGATCCGCCAAACGACTCCACCGCGGTGACGAAATCGCGCGACCGCAGGGACAGCGTTTCGGCGCGGACCACGCGCGCGAAGCCTGGGATCCCGGTGATGCCGACCGCGACCAGCGCCGCCGCCTGGCTGCGCCCGAGCACCGCGATCAGCGCCATGGCGAACAAGATGCCGGGCAAGGCCAGCAGCACGTCCACCGCTCGCATCAGCAGCGCATCGCGCCAGCCGCCGAAGAACCCGGCGAACAACCCGACCGGAATCCCGACCGCCCCCGCAATGGCAACCGCGCCCGCGGAGGTCAGCAGCGAGGTGCGCGCGCCGAACACCACCCGCGCCAGGATGTCGCGCCCCAGCTCGTCCGTGCCGAACCAATGCTCGGCGCTCGGCCCGTCCAGCGCGCTCCCCAAATCCTGCGCCAAGGGGTCGACGAACCAGTTGGCCGTGAGGGCGGCAGCGATCAGCGCCGCGAGGAACAGCAGCGCGAGGACCGCGCCCGGCGAGGCGGCCATCCGTTTCACGCCAGCGCCCCCGCATGGTGACAGGCGACGAAGCTCGGCAGGCCTGGGTAGGGGCGGAATACGGGCGTCTCGATCCGGCAACGCTCAGTGGCACGGAAGCAACGCGGGTGGAACGTGCAGCCGGTCGGCGGGTCGGCCGGGTTCGGAATTTCCCCCTGCAGCACGATCCGCCACCCCACGCGGCGCGTTGCCGGGTCGGGGATCGGCACGGCGGAGAGCAGCGATTGCGTGTACGGATGCATGGGTTGCTGGTAGAGTGTCTCCGTCTCGCTCTGCTCGACGATGCGGCCGAGATACATCACCGCGACCCGGTGGGAGATCAGCCGCACGACGGAGAGGTCGTGCGCAATGAACAGGTAGGCCAGGCCGAGCTCCGCCTGCAGGTCTTGCAGTAGGTTGACGATCTGCGCCTGGATCGACACGTCGAGTGCCGCGACCGGCTCATCGAGGATCAGCAGCCGTGGCTGCAGCGCCAGCGCGCGGGCAATGCCGATCCGCTGCTTCTGGCCGCCGGAGAACTCGCGCGCGTAACGGCTGGCATGGCCCGGCGAAAGGCCGACGAGGTCGAGCAGCTCGGCAACCCGCTTGGCGCCGCCGAGCTGCTCGAAAAGCCCGTGGATGCGCATCGGCTCGGCGATGATCTCGCCGACGGTCAGCACCGGGTTGAGCGAGGAATACGGGTCCTGGAACACATACTGCGCCTGCCGCCGCACCGGCCGCATCGAGCGGCGCGACAGGCGGGCAATGTCCCGCCCGCCCACCGTGAGCCTTCCGGCAGTCGGGCGGATCAGCCCCATGATCGCCCGCCCCGTCGTGGTCTTGCCGCAGCCTGACTCGCCCACGAGCCCGACCGTCTCCCCCGCGCGGACGGTGAGGTCTACCCCGTCAACCGCCCGCACCGCCCCGACCCGGCGGCGCAGAACCTTGCTGCGCAAAGGGTAGTGGACTTTGAGGCCCGTTACCTCCAGCACAGGCACGCCCCGATCCGGCATCGCGCGCAGCGTGGTCTCCTGGACCGTTTCGCGTTCCTCGGGGAAGTGGCACGCCGGGCCTGGATCGCTTCGTCGCTGCGCTCCTCGCAATGATGGATAGGGGTCCTCGGTCGCGCAGATCGTCCGGTCGCGACCAATGGCGCAGCGCGGGTGGAAAGCGCAGCCGGTGGGAAGTGCAACCGGGTTCGGCGGCTGGCCGGGGATCGGGTCGAGCCTGGTTTTGGCGCCGTACAGATGCGGCATGCTGCGCAGCAGGGCGCGGGTGTAGGGGTGGCGCGGGTCGCGGAAAATGCGCTCGACCGGGCCGGATTCGACGATCCGCCCGGCATACATCACCAGCACCCGGTGCGCCGTCTCGGCGACCACGCCGAAATCGTGGGTGATCAGCAGCGCCGCGGCGCGGCTCTCCGCTTGTTTCTGCGCCAGCATGGCCAGGATCTGCGCCTGCACGGTCACGTCGAGCGCGGTGGTGGGCTCGTCGGCGATGATCAGGCGCGGATTGCCGGCGAGCGCCATGGCGATGACCGCGCGCTGCCGCATGCCGCCGGAAAATTGGTGCGGATACTGACCGGCGCGGCGCACCGGGTCGGGGATGTCGCAGGCGCGGAGCAGGTCGACGGCCCGGCGGCGCGCCTCTGCCGCGCGGATCTGCCCATGCGCCACCTGCCCCTCCGCGATCTGCCGCCAGATCGGCAGCACTGGGTTCAGCGTGGTGGCAGGGTCCTGGAAGATGAAGCCGATCTCCTGGCCGCGCAGCTTCCGCAACTGCTCTGGCCCGGCTGACACGACATCGATCCCGGCGAGATGGATCGCGCCCTGCACGGCGGCGCCATCCGGCAGCAAGCCGCAGAGCGACAGCGCCGCGACCGTCTTGCCGCTGCCGGACTCTCCGACGAGGCAGACTACCTCGTCGGGAAACACGTCGAAGCTGATCCCGCGGACCGCCTGCGCCCCGCCGGCAAACCGGACGGACAGGTCGCGGACGGAAAGAACCGGCTCGCTCACTCGATTCAGGTGAACCCGATGGTCCGGGCGACCAGCATGTTGTCGATGTCCAGCGTGAAGCCGCCGACGTTTTTGCCGGCGACGATCAGCGCGCTGTCGATCGTGTTGGTGGGGATGCCGAAGGCGCTCTCGATCAGCACCTTGTTGAGGTTGTCATAGGCCGCCTTGACGGCGTCCGGCGGGCCGATCGTTTTGTTGATCCGATCAATCGCCGCGACATAAGCCGGGAACGGATTGGGGTCCCCCAGCACCGGGTTGCTCGACGTGCGATAGATGCTGTTGGTCGCCAGCCGCGATGGGAATTTCTGGATGTTGCCGACGGCGCCGAACATCGCGTCGAACTTGCCGCCCAGCATCGACTCCGTGAAATCCGCGCCGCGCCGCATGTCGAGGTCGATCTTGATCCCAGCCCGCGCGAGCGTGCTTTGCACGAGTTGGCTGACCACGGTGGCCGCCTGGTCGCCGGCGTCGGTCATCAGCTTCCAGCCATTCATCTCGGCTTCCGACAGGCCGGATTGCGCCAGGAGCGCTTTGCCCTTTTCGATACTGAAAGCGTATTCCGCGTTAAGGGCCGGGTCGAAGGCGGGGCTGACCGGCGCCCAGGGCAGCGCCACCACTTGCCCGACCCCGGCGTAACCGAGCCGCAGGATGTTCGCCCGGTCCAGCAGGTAATTGAAGGCTTCTCGGTATTTCTCGTTGCGGAATGGGCCGTGGGTGGCATTGATACGGAACACTTGGACCAGCTTCCCCGGTCCTTGCAGCATCTGGTAGCCGGAATTGCTGAGGCGCACCGCGCTGCGCGCCGTGCCGCCGTAGATGATGTCGATCGCGCCGGATTCGAGCGCGGCGCTGGCGGCGGCGTCCTCGCTGAAAATGGTGATCACCACTTCTTTGCAGACCGGTTCGCCGGCGCGCCAGTAATTCGGGTTTGCGGCGAGGCGGATACGCTGGCCGACGACGCGTTCGGCGAGCGTGTACGCGCCGGTGCCGGCGGGCTTGGTCTCGACGGTGTCCATGCCGGCCGGGTCGATGACGGAGATGAACTGCAGCAGGTCGGTGACCTCCTGCGCCGGCGCCGGGCCGTTGAAATTGAGCCGGATGGTGCCGTCGTCGACCACGGTCCAGTCCTTCACGAAGGCCATGGTGGCGTAGACGTTCTTGCCGCGCTTGGGATCGGCGGCCTTCTGCAGCGTGGCCGAGACCGCCTGGGCATTGACGGGGTTGCCGCTCTGGAACGTCACGCCCTTGCGCAGCGTCACGATGACCGACGTCGCGTCCGGCGCGATGGTCCACGCCGTCGCCAGACTCGGCACCGGCTTTCCGTCCGGCGTGTATTCGATCAGGGTGTCATAAAGATTTTTGATGAGCGGAAAGTTGAGCACCAAAAAGGATTGTGGGTCGAAATTGCTGATCTCGGCGGTGATTCCGACCCGGAGCTGACCGCCCTTCAGCTCCGCCGCGCGTGCCCGGCTGAAAAGGGCGGCGGCCGAAAGCGCGAGTCCAGCTCTTCGGGTCAGCTTCGGCGCGTTCATGGCGGGTGTCTCCTTGCTCAGATCGTCCGGACGGCGTCGGCCACGGCATCCAGCGTCGCATCGATCACTGCGTCGTCGTGCTCGGTGGAGAGGAACCAGGCGCCTCGCTCCAGCGCCCGGACGCCACGCTGCAGCAGCGCCGTGGTGAACGCGACGTAACGGCCGCGGTCCATGCGCAGCAGGTCGGACCAGTTGCGCGGCGGCGCCTCGAGCCCGATCGCGACATGGAAAACCTCTGGGAACCCGGCGACCACGGCCGGGATCCTGGCGCCTGCAAACGCCGCCCGAATCCCATCCATCAACCGTGTGCCTCGACGCTCCATATCGGCATAGGCGCCGGGCTGCCGCAACCGCTCGAGCGTCGCCACGCACGCCGCCATCGCCACCGCCTGGCCGTTATAGGTCCCGCCATGCACCACCCCCTGCGTGCAGAGGTCCATCAGCTCGGCCCGCCCTGCCACAGCGGCGACCGGGAAGCCGTTGGCGATCGCCTTGGCGAAGGTCGCGAGATCCGGCGTGACGCCGAGCCGCGCCTGTGCACCGCCGGGTCCGACGCGGAAGCCGGTGATCACCTCGTCGAAGATCAGGATCGTGCCGGTCTCGCTGCACGCCTCCCGAACCCCGTGCAGATAGCCCGGCAGCGGCAGGATGGCGCCCGCGTTGCACATGGCAGGCTCCATGATGAGCGCCGCCACTTCCCGCGCAGCGAGCCGGTCGCGGACCGCCTGCAAATCGTTCCACGGCAGCACCGCAATGCTCTCGGCCGCCTCGAGCACCTGGCCGCGGCTGCCCGGCACCGGCGCGTTGGCGCCGGCGGGCGGCGCGGTCGACCATAGGATGTTGTCGAACCAGCCGTGATAATGCCCCGCGAACTTGACGACGATGCGCCGGTCCGTCGCCGCACGCGCCAACCGCAGCGCCGCCTGCACCGCTTCCGAACCGGACGAATTGAACCGGACCCGCTCCGCGCAAGGCACCATCTCGCAAATGAGCCGGGCCGCCTCGGTCTCGATTGCGCTCTGCCCGGCATAGAGGATGCCGCGCTTGAGCTGCTGCTCGACCGCTTCGATGACGTCCGCCGGCGTGTGCCCGAGGATCATCGGACCCATGCCCAGGTAAAAATCGATCAGCCGGTTGCCATCGGCGTCGAACAGGAACGGCCCATCCGCCCGTTCGAACACCAGGGGCGTCGGCGCAACGCCGAGCCGGAAATTGCTGCTGACGCCGCCGGCGAGGAATTGCGACCCCTCCGCGATGCGGCGGCGGGACTCGCCGAAGGCCAGAGCGTGTGCAGCGTCCATGCCGGGGAACTCCGGGAATTCGGTACGGTAGCCGCCGGGCCGTGCTTGTCAACGCGGGCGCGCTGTCGCAGGCTCCGGCCGCTCGGGGAGACCATCATGACGCTGTTTCGCGCATTTTTCATGCTCGCTCTGTTGGCGGCGATCGGGGCGCGGGCCCAGGATGCGGTGAAAGTCGGCGGCTTGCTGCCGATCTCCGGGCCCGGCGCCTATTTCGGCACGCAGGACAAAGAGGGGATCGAGCTCGCGCTGGAGCAGCTGGCGAAATCGGGCCTCAAGCTCGACTTCCACGCCGAAGATTCCGCCTGCGCACCCCTGCCCGCGACCCAGGCGGCCAAGCGGCTGCTGGATGAATTCAAGCCCGCCATCATCATCGGCGAGGAGTGCTCGGACGCGACGCTCGCGGTCATGCCGCTGATGCAGCAGGCGCAGGTGCCGCTGCTGAATGCCGGGTCGTCCGCGATCAAGGTGACCGAGCCGGGCAATCACTGGACATTCCGCATCCTGCCCGACGAGGTGATGCAGGGCGAGGACATCGCCACCCACGCCTATAAGGATCTCGGCGCGCGCACCGCGGTGCTGCTGCACGAGAACACCAATGCCGGGATCGGCAATGCCGAAATCTTCCGCAAGAAGTTCGAGGAACTCGGCGGCAAGGTGGTGCAGGATATCGGCTTCGGCCGCGACGTGAACGATTTTACGTCCATCGCGACGCGCGTGGCGGGCCTCGGCAAGATCGACGTGATCCCAACCTACACGTTGGAGGGTCAGGGCGTGAAGGTCACCCAGGCGCTGGCGCAGGCTGGGGTGGTCAAGGGCGGCGGCGGCAGCGCGATCCAGCTCGGCACGATCTGGCTGCCAGCCGGGTTTGACCAGAAGGCCGGCAAGGCGGCGGAGGGGTATATCCGGATCGTGCAGTTCGACCCGACCGACCGGAACCCGGTGGTGCAGGACTTCGTCCACGCCTTCCAGGCAAAGTTCGGCCACGATCCGAGCCATATCAACGCGCACGCCTACGACCAGATCATGCTGATCGCCGAGATCGTCCGCGACGGGGCCACCACGCCGGCGGCGATCCGCGACGGGCTGGCCAAGACCAAGGACTTCCACGGCGTGACCGGCAGCGTGACCTTCAACGACCACAACCAGAACGTCGCGCGCGACACGATCCACTACGTGCAGACCCAGCCGGACCTGTCCTGGAAGACGATTTGGCCGACCTCCTGACGCTGGGGCTGCAACAAGGGATCAACGGCCTCGTCCTCGGCAGCCTTTATGTCCTGGTGGCGCTTGGGCTGACGCTGGTCTACGGCGTCCTCGTCCAGATCAATTTTGCCCACGCCGATTTCGTCACCCTCGGGGCGTTCGCCGCCTACTTCTTCACCCATCAATGGGGCGGCGATTACCTGGTCAGTCTCGTCGTTGCGTTCGCGGTAGGCGGGGCGCTGGGCTGGGCGATCAACTTCGCAATTTTTTCACCTCTCCGCAAAGGCAACGAACTGCGGCCGCTGATCGCGACGATCGGCGTTTCGATAATGCTGGAGAACGGGGCGCTGGCGGCGTTCGGGCCGGTGCCTTACGCGTTCGAGACACCGTATAGCAGCCAGGTGATCCGGTTCGGCCGGGTCTATTTCACCGTGCAGAGCGCGCTGATCCTGGCCGTGGCGGCAGTCGCGATCGGGCTGCTCTACGCCTTCATGCGCTTCACCTTCACCGGCAAGGCGCTGCGGGCGGTGGCGCAGGACCAGGAGACCGCGGGGCTGATGGGGATCAACCCGAACCGGCTGATCGCGCTGACCTTCGTGATCGGCTCGGCGCTGGCCGGGCTCGGCGGCGCGCTGCTGGGGCCGGTGCTGGTGCTGACCCCGTTCGCCGGCGCCTCGGTGATCGTCAAAGCGTTTGCGATCGTCATCATCGGTGGGTTCGGCAATGTGGACGGGACGATCATCGCCGGGCTGCTGGTCGGCGAGATCGAGGCGTTCACCACCCAAGTGCTCGACCCCGGGCTGATCGACATCGTGGTGTTCGGGCTGCTGCTGGTAACCCTCGCGGTGCGACCCACCGGGCTGATCGCCGAGCGGCGGGAAGAGAATGTCTGACACCCTGCGCGCGGCGGGCCTCTCGGTGCCGGGGACCGCGCCTTGGCGTTGGCTGGGGTGGGTGGCCGCCGTGGCCGTCATCGCGGTGCTGCCGTTGCTGCTGCAGGACAGTTATTGGCGGGGCGTGCTGATCGTCTGCGCGCTCAACGTGCTGCTGGCGCTGGGGCTGGACTTCATCCTCGGCTATGCCGGGCAGCTCAATCTCGGCAGTTCGGCGTTTTACGGGATCGGGGCCTATGTCTCGACCTTGCTGGTGACCAAGGGCGGGGTCGGGTTCTGGCCGGCTTTGCTGGCTGGAACGCTGGGCGCGGCCTTGGCCGGGCTGGGGCTCGCTTTGTTCGCCGTGCGGCTGCGCGGGCATTATCTGGCGATCGCCTCGCTCGGCTTTGCGGTGATCACCTACCAGATCCTGATGAACTGGATCGGGCTGACCGAGGGCCCGCTCGGCATCTACGCGATCCCGGCGCCACCGGGTTTCGGCCCGCTGGATTTCTCCAACCAGGCGGCGCTGTTCTACCTGATCGCCGGGTTCGCGCTGGTGGTGTTCGCCGTGCTGGACGCGCTGGTGCGCTCGCCGGTTGGCGAGGCGCTGACCGCGGTCCGCGAGGACGAGGTCTCGGCCCGCTCCCTAGGCATCGACCCGGCGCGCTGGAAGCTATTTGCCTTCGGCATCGGCTCGGGCGTCGCGGGACTGGCCGGCGGCCTCTACGCGCCGTTCGCCGGGACCTTGGTGCCGGACGCCTTTACCATCACCGAGGGGTTCGCCGTGCTGGCGATGGTGATCGTCGGCGGCATCGGGACGCTGATCGGGCCGGTGTTCGGCGCGATCATTCTGTCCGTTCTCCCCGAACTGTTGCGCAGCCTCGGCGATTGGCGGCTGCTCATCTACGGGTTGGCTTTGACGCTCGTCGTCCTGTTCGTGCCCGGCGGGATGGCCGGCGCGTGGCGGCGGCGGTGACCGCGCTGCTGCAGGCGGAGGGGCTGCACAAGCGGTTCGGTGGCGTGGAGGCGGTGCGGGACATCTCGTTCAGCATGCAGCCGGCCTCGGTGTTGGCGATCATCGGTCCAAACGGCGC
The DNA here is from genome assembly GCA_965276815.1 of Acetobacteraceae bacterium. Lineage (GTDB taxonomy): Bacteria > Pseudomonadota > Alphaproteobacteria > Acetobacterales > Acetobacteraceae > JAVVHH01. Next base: position 1,327,427 of record CBDIBE010000011.1, read on the forward strand.
CGGCAAGTCAACCATGCTGAACCTGCTGAGCGGCGTGCATCGGGCGGATGCCGGGCGGCTCGTGTTCGAGGGGGTCGACGTCACCTCGCTGCCACCGCAGCGACGGGCGAAGCTGGGGATCGCCCGGACCTTCCAGAAAATCCGGCTGTTCAAGCAATTGACCGCGCTGGAGAACGTGCTGGCCGGGTTCCATACGCAGCATCGGCTTCCGGTCTGGCAATATCTCTGGCACGGATTTGCCTTCCAAGAGGACCGGCGCCAATGCTGGCAACGGGCGCTGGCGCTGCTGGACTTTGTCGGCCTGTTTGCGCGCGCGGGCGTTGCAGCGGGGACGCTGTCCTATGGCGAGCAGCGTCTGCTCGAGCTGGCCCGAGCACTGGCGACAAGGCCGAAGCTGCTGATGGTGGACGAGCCGGCTGCCGGGCTGAACGGCGCGGAGGTCGAGTTGCTATTCAGCCGGCTCGCCGCGCTCCGCAAGGGCGGGATCGCGGTGATCCTGATCGAGCACAACATGGACCTGGTCACGCGCATCGCCGACGAGGTCATGGTGATGCATTACGGGCAGCATCTGTTCACCGGGCCGCCCGCATCGATGCAATCCGACCCGGCGGTCGTCGACGCCTATCTCGGCGGCGAACTGGAGTGATGTTCGAAGCGGAAGGGCTCGATCTGGCCTATGGCGCGGCGCCGGTTTGCCTTGGAGTAACGTTCCGGGTCGGCGAAGGCGAGATCGTGACGCTGATCGGCGCCAACGGGGCGGGCAAGACGACGACGCTGCGCGGGGTTGCGGGGGTTCTGACGCCGCTCGCCGGGACGATCCGGCTCGGCGGCGAGACGATCACGAAAATGCCGTCACACGAGCGGGTCCGGCGCGGGATCGCGTTGGTTCCGGAGGGGCGGCGGGTGTTTCCGTTCCTGACGGTGCGCGAGAACCTCGAGATGGGCGGGTTCAAGCACCGCCGCGACAAGCGGCGCGTGCGGCAGTTGATGGAGGGCGTGCTCGACTGGTTCCCCCGCCTGCGCGAGCGGGCGGGGCAGAGTGCCGGGACGCTCTCCGGCGGCGAGCAGCAGATGCTGGCGCTCGGCCGGGCGATGATGAGCGAGCCGCGCCTGCTCTGTCTCGATGAGCCGTCGCTCGGTCTGGCGCCGATTGTGGTGCGGGAGATTTTCCGCACGATCCAGGCGATCAACGCGACGGGGACGAGCGTGCTGCTGGTGGAGCAGAATGCCCGCTATGCGCTGGCGACGGCGACGCGCGGCTACGTATTCCGCGGCGGCACGATTGTTGCGGAAGGCTTATGTACGGATTTGCAGGAGGATGAGCGGGTGACAGAGGCGTATTTGGGGCGGACCGGGTCATGACGGCACTGGCGGGGAAGGTTGCCGTGGTGACCGGGGCCGCGGGCGGGATTTGCGCTGCTATCGCGCGGACTTTTGCTGCGGCTGGCGCGCGCGTGGCCTGCGTGGATTTGGCGGCGCCGGCGGCGCTGGCCAACGAGGTCGGCGGGATAGCGATCGCGGCGGATGTCAGCCGCGAGGCGGACACGAAGCGGGCCGGTGAGGCCGTCGTATCGGCCTGGGGCGCGGTGCACGTGCTGGTCAACGGCGCGGCACCCTATGACCCGAGCGGCAGCGTGTTGGAACTGCCGCTCGCAGAGTGGGAGCGCGTGTTCGCGGTGCAGGTGACCGGCGCATTCCTGATGAGCCGGGCGGTCCTGCCGTCGATGATCGGCGCGGGCGGTGGCAGCATCATCCATATCGCCTCGCAACTCGGCCGGGTCGGGGCGGCGGGGCGGCCGGGCTACTGCGCGGCGAAGGGCGCGTTGATCCAGTTGGCAAAGGCGATGGCGGTCGACCATGCGCCGTCCGGCGTACGGGTGAACGCGCTGTCGCCGGGCGCGGTGGAGACGGCCCGGCTACTGCGGTATGGCGACATGGAAGCGGCACGGGCGCACCACGTGCCGAAGCACCCGATTGGACGGATCGGCCAGCCTGAAGACATCGCGCAGGCGGCGCTGTTCCTGGCCACCGACGCATCGAGTTTTATGACGGGTGCGGACCTGCTGGTGGACGGGGGCTACACGGCGGTCTAGCAGGCTGCGGAAATTCGGCTTCCGGCGCGGAGGATAATCTGATTCGCTGTCATGGTTAAAGGCGGCGGTGTTGGGATGCGCGGAACGGACGAGCAGACAGGGGCACTGTTCAGCTATTTGAGCCCGGAAGGGCTGGTGCCGCGCGACCACCCGTTGCGATCGATCCGCTTGCTGGTGAACAAGGCGCTGGAGCAACTCTCGCCCCAGTTCGACGCGCTTTATGCCGCGAGCGGCCGGACCTCCATTGCGCCGGAGAAGCTGCTGCGCGCCCTACTGCTGCAAGCGTTCTTTGGCGTGCGTTCGGAACGCCAACTGATGGAACAGGTCACCTACAACATGCTGTTCCGCTGGTTCATCGGCCTAGCGATGGATGCGCCAGTGTGGGACGTGACGGTATTCACCAAGAACCGCGAGCGCCTGCTGGCCGGCGACGTGGCGGTGTCGTTTCTGCTGGCCGTCATGGGCGACCCGGCCGTCAAACGTCTGCTCTCGACCGAGCACTTCTCGGTTGACGGCACCCTCATCGAGGCATGGGCATCTATAAAAAGCTTCCGGCGCAAGGACGGCCAGGACGAGCCTCCATCTGGACCCGGCCGCAACGCCGAGCGCGACTTCCGCGGCGAGAAGCGCAGCAACGAGACTCACGCGTCCACCACCGATCCCGATGCCCGGCTGTATCGTAAAGCCAACGGCCAGCCCTCACGGCTTTGCTTCATGGGGCATCTGCTGATCGAGAACCGGCACGGGCTGATCGTCGATGTCCGCACCACGCATGCGACCGGGCGGGCCGAACGCGAGGCCGCCGAGGCGATGATCGCAGCTACGGTCCGCGGGGGCCGCGCCACGCTGGGCGCGGACAAGGCGTATGACGCAGCCGAGCACGTCGCCAGGCTGCGCGCCATCGGCGTGACACCGCATGTGGCGCAGAATACGTCAGGGCGGCGTTCAGCGATTGACGGCCGGACCACCCGGCACGCGGGCTACGCTGTCAGCCAACGGCTGCGTAAGCGGATCGAGGAGCCGTTCGGCTGGATCAAAGCGGTGGCCGGATTGCGCAAGACCCGGCACCGCGGCTTGGACCGGGTTGGCTGGGTGGTGACGCTGACGGCCGCCGCCTGCAATCTGGTGCGCTTGCCCAAGATCCTGGCGAGTGCGGCATGACCAAGCCTGCTCAATCCGAGGTGCTCGGACGGTGGCGGATCACCGAAATCACAGGGTGGGACGACGACTACGTCGACCTGCTCGGCCCTGGCCATATCCAGCTGGACCGCGATGGCGGCGCCATGGCGTTCGGCGTCGTCCAGATCGGTCTAGAGTGCTGGTACAGCCAAACCGGCGTCCACTTCACTTTCCATGGCAGCGACGAGGGCACCGAGGTGTTCGGCGATGGCGACGCCGATCTCGAGCCGGATGGCACTCTCGCGGGCGAAATTCACTTCCACAACGGCGACGACATGCCTTTCATCGCCAAGCGTTGGTGAATTTCCGCAACCTGCTAGACCGCGATCGTCCTGACCGGAATCGGTCAGGACGTGAATCGCTGTCTCAAATAAAGCTAGACCTTTATCGGCCCGACCACAGTCAGGCCGATAAAGGTCTAGCGCCCACCCTCACCCCGAACCTCTCCCGCAGACAGAGGGAGCAGCAAGCGCCTGCGCCGTATCAGCGGCCGAGGATGCTTCCCGCCATGGCGCGCTCGTCGCGGGCGCGCCAGCGGCCGAGGTCGACGGTGTGGAAGAAGCGGTCGAGATGGGCGTTGAAGGCGCCGGGCTCCTCGAGGTTCAGCGCGTGGCCGGTTCCGGGCATGACGACTAGGTCGGCGGTGCGGATCGTGCGCTTCATCAGCAGCGCCGGCTCGAGGCAGGGCCAATCCTCGTCGCCGGTCATGATCAGCGTAGGCGTGGTCATCGCCGCCATGCGGTCGGTGAGGTCGAACAGCGAGGGGCGGCGCGCCTGGACGCCACGCATCGTGCGGGCGGCGCCCTCGGTCGAGTGCCCAGCGAGTTGGTCGGCAAATTCCTGCCAGCCTCTGCTATCCTTGTTCTGGAATTGGACGCGCGTGGGCCCTGACGCGTAGGCGAGCGCGGCCTTGTCCATGCCGAGTTCCTCAAAACGCTTGGCGGACGCCTCGGCCTCGGCGGCGAACTGGGCGCGCTTGGCGGGCTCGGCGCCGTAGCCACAGCCGGCGATGACCAGGGAGCGGGCGCGGTCAGGGTAGGCGAAGCCGAAATGCAGCGTGGCGAAACCGCCCATCGAGATGCCGACGACATGCGCGCGGTCGATGCCGAGCCCATCGAGCACGGAACGAATATCGTCGCGGGCGCGATCCTGCGAGTAGGCGTCCGTGCCGGCCGGCACGTCGGAGGGCGGGTAGCCGCGGGCGTTATAGCCGATGCAGCGGTAGTTGCGGGCAAAATGGCGGAGCTGGGTCTCGTAAGCCCGGTAATCGCCTGCGAATTCATGCACGAAGACGATCGGCAGCCCGGTGCCGGCCTCCTCATAATACAGCTTGACGCCGTCATCGGCGGTCACGTGCGGCATGGTTCCGGCTCCTCTTTTCGCGACATGGTGTTTGGAAATCTTGGGGGAGGCGACTGACGACCCTCGCCCAACCCTCGCCCTCCGGGGCTCCCAGCGGGGGAGGGTTAGCGTCGGGAGGATGAGCTTATTGACGGGGCGTTGCGATCAGCGCCTGGGCGCAGGCGTCCAGGATGGCGTCCGTGTCCATGCCGTACTCCCGATAGAGATCGGGAAGGTCGCCGCTTTGGCCGAAATGGTCGGGGCCGAGCGGGATGACGCGCTGGCCGCGCACCGAACCAAGCCACGCATGAGCGGCCGGATGGCCGTCGAGGATCGTGACCAGCGTCGCGCGTGGCGCTAGGGGGGACAAGATCTGCTCGATGTGCGAGGTCGGGTTGCCGCCGTCCCGCTGCGCTCGCAGCGACGCCAGCCAGCCGGCGTGCAGGCGGTCGGGGCTGGTGATCGCGAGCAACCCGGCGCCGGGCACCTCGTCGCGCAGCTCCTGGAACGCCGCCTCGGCTTCTGGCGCCACCGGGCCCTGGTAGGCGAGCGCGAAACTCGCCCCCGCTTCGGGCGGCACGGCCCAATGCGCGCCGGCGATGACCGCTGCCGGGTCGAGGGTGCGCGCGGGCTGCGCGATCTGCCGGGTCGAGAGGCGCAGCCACACGGCCGAGCCGTCCGGCGCCTGCATGTGCGCAAACGCGTGGCGCAGGAGAACCGCCAGCTCGTCGGCATGCGCCGGCTCGAAGCTGGCGAGGCGGTCGGCGGCGATGCCGATCAGCGGCGTGTTGATGCTTTGATGCTGCCCGCCCTCGGGCGCCAGGGACAGCCCACTCGGCGTGGAGACCAGCAGGAAGCGTGCGTCCTGGTAGCAGCCGTAGATCAGCGCATCGAGGCCGCGATTGACGAACGGATCGTACACCGTGCCGATCGGCAGCAACCGCGCGCCCGTCAGGCTGTGCTGCAATCCGGCGGCAGCCAGTAATAGAAAAAGATTCTGCTCGGCGATGCCCAGCTCGATGTGCTGGCCTGTCGGCGCCATGCCCCAGCGCTGCGCGCTCGCCAGCTTGGCGTCGCGGAACACGTCGTTGCGAGTGTGCCGATCGAACACGCCGCGCCGGTTCACCCAGGGACCCAGATTGGTCGAAACCGTCACGTCGGGGCTGGTGGTCACGATGTGCTTGGCCAGCTCGGCGTAGGCCCCTTCGCCGCGGCCGATTTCGGCCAGAATGTCGCCGAAGGCCGACTGCGTGCTGTATTTGCGCCCCGCAGCTTTCGGCGCCGGCAGCGAATCTGGCACCGGGACCGCTGGAGCGCTCAGCGCACGGCCCTGTGGGGTCAGCTGCTCGGCGAACGGCGCTCGTGCAACGACCTCCTCGAACGCCGCCGGCGACAGGTCGAGACCCTCGGCCAAATCCCATTCATGGCCGGGCCGGATGCGCATCTCGCGCCGGAACACCTCCATCTGGTCCTTGGTCATCATGCCGGAATGATTGTCCTTATGCCCGGCGAATGGCAGGCCCATGCCCTTGATCGTGTAGGCGATAAAACAGGTCGGCTGGTCTCCGTCCGCATCGGCCTGCCGGAAGCTCTCGATCAGGTAATCCACGTCGTGGCCGCCGAGATTGGTCATCAGCTCGGCCAGCTCGTCGTCAGAGAGCGGGTCGACGATGGCGCGCACGCCAGGGTCGCGGCCGAGATCGGCCATCAGCACCGATCGCCAAGCCGGGCCGCCCTGGAAAGTGAGCGCCGAGTAGAGGCTGTTCGGGCAGTCGTCGATCCAGCGCCGCAGCGACTCGCCGCCCTCGCGCTCGAAGGCCGCGTGCAGCTTGCGGCCATATTTGAGGGTGACGACGTTCCAGCCCATATCGCGGAACAGGCCCTCGATTCGGCCGAACAGCCGGTCGGGCACGACACTGTCGAGACTCTGGCGGTTATAGTCGATGATCCACCAGACATTGCGGACGTCGTGCTTCCAGCCCTCGAGCAAGGCCTCGTAGATATTGCCCTCGTCCAGCTCCGCGTCCCCGGCGATCGCCACTTGGCGACCCGGCGGCAGCCCGGTGTCGAGCCCATGCAGCCGCACGTAGTCCTGCATCAGCGCGGTGAAGCTGGTGAGCGCCACGCCGAGGCCGACCGACCCGGTGGAGAAATCCACCTCCGGCCCATCTTTGGTGCGGCTCGGATAGCTCTGCACCCCGCCCATCTGGCGCAGCCCGGTCATCTTCTGCGGCGTCTGTCGGCCGAACAGCAGGTTGACGGCATGGAACACCGGCCCGGCGTGCGGCTTGACGGCGATCCGGTCCTCGGGCTGCAGCACCTCGAAATACAGCGCCGTCATGATGCTGATCACGCTGGCGCAGCTCGCCTGATGACCGCCGACCTTCAACCCGTCCCGGTTGGGGCGGATGTGGTTGGCGTTGTGGATCATCCAGGCGGACAGCCACAGCAGCTTGCGCTCGACCTGCTTGAGGCCGCTGAGCCGGTCCGGCGCGAGCCGGACGATCGGGCCGGGGGCGTTCACGACCAGCCCCGCGCGAGCCGGCGTACCGCGGTACTGGCGTTGCGCCGCCCCGCGCCAGCGTAATCCTCGTGGTATTCCTCGATGCGCGCCGGGTCGTAGAGATAGTTCACCATCAGGGTCGCACTGGCCTTGTTGCCCTTTTCAGAGATATCGGCCAACGCCGTGATGCGTTCCACCCGGGCGCCGTTCGTGAGGTGGAAATGGGCGACCGGGTCGATCGCCCGGCTGCCGCGGCTCTCATTGAGCAGGTAGCGCGAAGCCAGGCGGATCAGCACGGGCTCGGCCGCGCGAAGCATGGTCTGGTCACGGAACCAGCCGCGCCGGTTCAGGATGGCGGCCAGTGCCTGGGCCCCGGTCTCCGGCGCCGGTCCGTTGGCTGGGGCGGCGGTGCGCAGGCTTGCGGACTCCTCGTCGCTGAGCAACGCAGGGTCGTCCTCCTCCAATTTGCCGTCCAGCCAGCGGCGCAAGCCGGGAATGGGTGACAGCGTGGCAAAGAATTTCAGGTTGCGAAAGTCGCTGCTCAGCAGCTCGACGACGCGCTTGATCAGGAAATTGCCGAAGCTGATGCCGGCCAAGCCTTCCTGGCAGTTGCTGATTGAGTAGAAGATGGCGGTATCGGCCTGGCGCGGGTCGAGCAACGGCGCCTTCTTGTCGAGGAGGAGCTGCACGCTGGAGGCCAGCCCATGCACCAGCGCCACTTCGACGAAAATGAGCGGTTCGTTCGGCATGCGCGGATGGAACAGCGCATAGCAACGCCGGTCGCTATCCAGCCGGTTCTTCAGATCGGTCCAGGAGCGGATCTCGTGCACCGCCTCGTAGCCGACGAGCCGCTCGAGCAGGGAGGCCGGGCTGTTCCAGTCGATCTGCGTGAGCTCGAGGAAGCCGACGTCGAACCAGTTGGCGAGCAGGCTGCGTAGATCGTTCTCGAGCGCGGCGAGGTGCAAATCGTCTTTGATAAGCCGGAGCAGGGTGACGCGCAGGTCGACCAGGAACTTCATTCCGTCCGGAATGGCGGTGAACTGGGTCAGCAGCCGCACCCGCGGCGGCTCGAGCGCGCGGCGGAGCGCCATGACGGCCAGCGCGCGCTGCGCCGGGTCGATGGTGGCCTGGACGGCCTCGTAGGCGGTCTCGATCGCCACCGGGTCGCTGTCGAAGCTCGCCAGATCCAGCAGGAAGGCGCGCCGCCCCGCATCGTCCAGGCCCAGATAGGTTTGCGCCAGCTTGGCGGCACGGTTGCGTGCGCTGATCTCGCCGCCGCGGGCGTGCAGGCAGGCGCGCATCTGGCCGATGATGCCCTGCCCCTCGTCCACCGTGACGGTCGACGCCATGTCCCGCCAGACTCCCGCGATGCGGCGGATCGCGCGGTCGAACAGACCAATCGGGACGGCGGTTTCACTCATCAGAGGGCTCCGGGCTCTCGTGTGCGATTATAGCGCAGGCCCGCGATCATGGCGCGGTTCTTTCCCCGAGTGCAGTGGTCAGATGTGATATCAGGTCTTCGGCAATCAGGCCGGGCCCGGCGAGCGTGGCGGCGCGGCCGTGCAGCCAGGCGGCCGCACAAGCGGCCTCCCAGGGCGGCATGCCTTGGCCCAGCATCGCGCCGGTAAGTCCGGCCAGCACGTCCCCGGCCCCGGCCGTGGCGAGCCAAGGCGGGGCGCTGTCATTGATCACGGCGCGGCCGTCGGGCGAGGCGACGACTGTGTCCGCCCCCTTCAGCAGCACCACGCCGCCCGCGCGGGACGCGGCTGCCCTGGTGGCGGCGAGCTTGTCGTCGCCGGCCTTGCCGAACAGCTTGGCGAACTCGCCCTCGTGCGGGGTCAGCACGGCGCAGCCGCGCAACGCCTCTGGCTCGCCGGCGAAGGCGCCCAGCGCGTCCGCATCCGCCACCACTTGCCTGCCCGCCCGCAGCAGCGCCGGGATGGCAGTGCGCGCCGCGTCCGGCCCCAGGCCGGGGCCGCACACCCAGACATGGCGGCGCTCATCCTCCAGCAACTCGGGGAGCGAGGCTTCAGTCACGATGAGGCCGGGTTCGCCGGCGCGGTAGACATCGGCGCTGCCCAGCGCGGCGATGCTGACCAGGCCGGCCCCGCCCCGGCGGGCAGCGGACGCGGCGAGCCGCGCCGCCCCCGTCGTGGCGGCGCCGCCCAGCACGGTCACGTGACCGCGGGTATATTTATGGTCCGCGGCGCCGGGCGCATGCAGAACCCAGAGCGCCGGTCCATTCCACCAGGTCTGCGACCCGGCCGCCTCCAGCGCGGCTTCCGGCAGGCCGATATCGGCGAGCACCACCGGACCGCAAAGGGTCCGGCCCGGCAGGAGCAGGTGGCCGGGCTTGAGGCGGGCGAACGTGACGGTCAAGTCGGCGTGCCGAACCCGCCCGCGCGGCTGGCCGGTGCCGCCATCGAGCCCGCTCGGCACATCAACCGCCAACACGCGCCGCGCCGCTTGCAGCACATCGGCCACTTCGTCCGGCAGCGTGCCGCGGAAGCCGGCGCCAAAAACGGCGTCGATCACCAGATCGGCGCGCGCCGCCTCGTCGGCGCGGAAACGCGCATCCTCGAGCGCGGCCACCTGCACCGGCCAGCCTTGTTCGGCCAGCAGCCGGGCCGCAACCCGGCCGTCGCCGCCATTATTGCCAGGGCCACACAGCACCAGGCAGCGGCACGGCCCGAACCGGCGCGCCGCCCGCGCCACGGCCCGGCCGGCGGCAAACATCAGGGCATCGACGGGGACGGTCGAGGCGGCATCGGCGCGCCCCATCTCCGCCGGCGACAACAGCAGGTTTTTGTCGCAGTGCAGCAAAGGGGTATGCAGTCCATGACGCATCTGATCGGAGTCGGGCATGGCGGTCGTGATCACCGTGGCGCAGCAGAAAGGAGGGGCCGGCAAGACAATGCTGGCAGCAAATCTGGCTGCCGCCCTCGCGCTGAGCAAGTCGGTCGCCGTGCTGGACATCGACCCGCAGCACAGTCTCACCCGCTGGCATCAGATCCGCGCCGCGCACGACCCGGCGCCGGCCGCGCTTACCTTTTCCGATCTTGCGGGCTGGCGGCTCGGCGCCGAGCTTGAGCGCCTGCGGCGGGAGCACGACGTCGTCCTCGTGGACACCCCGCCCGTGATCGATAGCGATGCGCGCCGGGCGATCCGCGGCGCCGACCTGGTGGTGGTGCCGGTGCAACCCAGCGCGCCCGACATCTGGGCTGCCGAGGGGACGCTGAAGCTGGCCGGCGAGGAGAAGCGGCCAGCCTGCGTGGTGCTGAACCGTGTTCCGGCGACCGGCCGGCAGCGTGCGGCGGCGGAGCAGGAGCTGCGGGCGCGTCATCTGCTTGTTCTGCCGGCCGCGCTCGGCAACCGCGCCGCGTTCAGCCAGGCGTTTGAGCAAGGGCTGGGGGTCACCGAGTCGGGGCCGCGAACCGCGGCGGCCTCGGAGTTGCGCTCATTGCTGGCGGCAATGCTCGAGGTGATTGGGTGACCTCGGCCCGAGATCACTCGACCCTTTGACGCAGCCGCCTTGCCGCGGCTTTGGTTGTCGCAGCGGCGTCGCCTCCTGCATTGGGCTGTTTCCTTGAAGGCCGGAACAGGATTTCTAAGCCGAGTGCCTGGGCGACTTTTGAAACAGTCCCAAACGAGGGATTCCCGCCAGGCGAGAGGGCCTTGTACAGCCCTTCCCGTGTCATCCCAATGTCCCGAGCAAGCTTGCTCATATTCTGCGCGCGAGCAACAGCCCCTAGCGCGGCCGCGACTACGCTGGGATCGCCGTCCTCTGCCGCGGCCTCCAGGTAAGCCCGAATGTCCTCCGGTGAATGGAGGTAGTCAGCCGCATCGAAACGGCTGAAGCTTTCTGCCTTCTTAATCACTCCAAGTCCTTCGCGATGGCCTACGCGTTGGCGATGTCCATGGCTTGCGTTGACTTGTCGCCGCCGGCGAGCAGCACGACGCCTAGCCTGCCCTTGTTGGTAAGATAGATTCGGTAACCTGGGCCGACGTCGATCCGCACGAGGATGCGGGCACGGCCGGAACGATCTCGCAAACCCGAGAGCCAAGCAGCAAAGGCGCCGCTTTTGACGACCTCGACCACCACGCGAACTGTGGTTCCGCATCAACCATTTGTCAACCATGGTTCACATAGAGAAGGAGTCCCCTAGAGCTTCATCCGTGCCTCGACCACGTCGGATTCGCCGGGAATATGGTGCACTTCGAAGCCCAGGCCGCGAATGAAGGCGAGCATCGGCGCGTTGTCGGCGAGGATCTGGCCGACGATCGCGTCCAGGCCGAGCGAGCGTCCCCAAGCGATCAGGCGCTGCATCAGGTGCCGGCCGACACCCCTCCCCTTCATCGACGGATCGACCAGGATCGCGAACTCAGCCTCGTTGCTCTCCGGCTCGCGCACGAGCCGCGCGACCCCCACGGTATCGGCGCCGCGCACCGCAACAAGCGCCATCTCGCGGTCGTAATCCACTTGGGTCATGCGAGCGATCTGCTCGGGCGAGAGTTCGCGCATCATGGAGAAGAACCGGTATCGGATGTCCTCCGGCGACAGCCGCGCGAAGAGCGCCGCATGCGCCTCCGCGTCCTCCGGGCGGATCGGACGGATCTCCAGCGTCTCGCCATGCGCCGTCCAATGCTCGACCAGGTCGGCCGGATAGGGCGCAATCGCGGGGATCGAGCGCTTGCCCGTTGCGTGCAGCTCGATGCTGGCCGCACTGGCGAATAGCGGGTCGATGACCAGGGAGGCGATCTCGGGGAAGTCGATGGCAAGCTGGCTGACCCGGACCAGGGCGTCGGCCACGGCGTCCCGGTCAGCGTCCTCGAGCAGGCAGCCGGCGGGTGAGCGGGTGACCAGGCTCGATGCGAGCGTCAGGTTGAGCGGCGGCAGCTCGTAGGCGGCTTCGTCGCCATGGTCTCCGCCGGGTCCGAACGCGATAGCGGGGCCGAAAAGCGGGTCCTGGGTCACGGCGGCCCGCATGCGTGGCGCCGCTTGCATGACCGGGATCGCGTATGCCGCCAGCACTTCCCCCGCTTCGTGGTCAGACAGGGCGGTTCGGCCGGCGGCGCGGTCCAGCACGCGGCGCACCCGGTCCAGGTCGGGCGCCACCAGCAGCACGCGGCTCGAGGGCAGCTCGCGCGCGGCGGCCCGGGCGCGGCGCTGCCGCACGAGTTGCCAGAAGCCTCGCACCGCCTGCTCGGGTGAGGCGAAGACCGGCACGCCTGCATCGGCGAGGGCGCGGCGATGCCCGGCTCCGGTGGTTTCGCCGAGCACGCAGGTTAGCAAAGGCACTTTCAGGGCTCTCTGGCAGGCTGCCAGCGCCTCGATGCCGGCCGTGTCGGCCGGGCCGGTCGGCGCCAGGATGGCCGCGACACCGCCGACTTCGGGCAGGGTGGCGACCATCGCGGCAGCCTCGGCGAGCCGGGTCGGCTGGTCCTCGCCGGTCCAGACCAGGCCGGGATCGTGCGGCTGCGGCGGCAAATGCGCCTGCAGCACGGTTTTCGCGGCTGCGTCGGGCGTGGCCAGCGGAATCCCGAGCCGGACCGCCTGATCGGCCGCCATCTGCCCGAGGCTCACGGCGTTGGTCACCACCATCAACGTCTCGGTCCGCGGCGCCCGGGCGCGCGTCAGCGTCTCGGCCGCCGCGAGCAGTTCCGCCATCGTCGTGACGCGCAGGATGCCGGCCCGGCGCAACGCGGCCGCGAATACCTGGTCGCTGCGGCCGCTCGGGTCGTGCTGCCGGGCGCCAGCACGGATCGCCACGATCGGGCGCTGCCGCGCGGCCGCCCGGGCCGCCGACAGAAAGGCCCGGCGGTCGCGAATGGTGCGGATGTCGAGCAGGATGGCGCCGGTTGCCGGCTCGCGCGACAGGAAATCCAGGATGGTTGCGGCGTCGATATCGGCCTCGGCCCCGGTGCCGACGATGTGGCTGAAGCCGACGCCGTTCGGCTCAGCCCAGTCCAGCACGCTGCGGCAGAGCGCGGCGGACGGGGTCACGAGCGCTAATTTTCCAGGCCGTGCCGGCAGGTGGCCGGAAGAGACGTTGAGACCGGCCCCCGGAACGATGATGCCGAACGCGCCGGGCCCGAGCACCCGGCACGAAGTCGGCCGCCACGGACCATTGGTCGCCAAGATCGCGGCAGGGACGCCGCGCGCGGCCAGCGCATCGAGGCCGGGCTGAATGGTCTCGGTCGCGATGACGCCGAGATCAGGCGTCGCCGAAAGGCCTTCCGGGTCATCGGCCAGATGCAGCTCGCCGGCGAACCCGCCCTCCTGCAGATTGCGCACGAACAGGCTGCCGAAAGCGGTTTGGCTGCCGATCACGGCGACCGAGCGGGGGCGGAATAGAAACTCCGGGCGAAGATGGCGTGGCTTGCGGAGCATATTGCGGTGCAGCATAACCCCAAAACGTTGCCGATCCTAACGCGGGTCGACACCCTCGAACGGGATGGCAGCGGGATGCAGCGCACGGATCGGCTTGCACGGTCGAGAACTCGGGCGTCCGCGGGCCTTGGTAACCGATCGGCGCGAAATACGCGTCGAGGTCGCTAACTCCGCCACGTCACAGCGATGTCCGGAGCAGCGCCGCCAGCTCGCCGATGATGCCGCGACGGAAGGCGAGCACGCAGACGATAAAGATCGCGCCCTGCGTCACCGTTACCCAGGAGCCGAACTGCGCGAGGTAATTCTCGAGCCCGACGATCACCGCCGCACCGACCACCGGGCCGAAAATGGTGCCGAGACCGCCCAGCAGCGTCATCAGCACGACGTCGCCCGACGTGCCGTAATTCACGTCGGTGAGCGTGGCGATGCCGAAGACCAGCGCCTTGGCGCCGCCGGCGATCCCGGCGATGAAGCAGCTCAGCACGAAGGCGATCAGCTTGTAATCGTCGGTCCGGTAGCCGAGCGAGGTCGCGCGCGGCTCGTTCTCGCGGATCGACTTGAGCACTTGGCCGAACGGCGAGTGTACGATGCGGTGCATAAGCAGGAAGAAGATCAGGAATATCAACGCGATGAAGGCATACATCGTCATGTCGGACCGCAGCGATATCTGGCCGAACAGCATGCCACGCGGGACCTGCTGGATGCCGTCCTCGCCGCCAGTGAACGGCGCCTGCAGGCAGAAGAAATACACCATCTGCGCCAGCGCCAGCGTGATCATCGCGAAGTAGATGCCCTGGCGGCGGATCGCGAGCCAGCCGAACACCAGGCCGAGCCCCGCGCCGGTTAGCCCGCCCAGCAGGATGGCGACTTCCGGAGTCAGCCCCCAATTCCTCGCCGTCCAGGCCGTGACGTAGGCGCCCATGCCGAAGAACGCGGCGTGGCCGAAGCTCATCAGCCCGACATAGCCGATCAGCAGGTTGAAGGCGCAGGCGAAGATCGCGAAGCACAGCACCTTCATCAGGAACACGGGATAGATCCCGGCATACGGCAAGCCGACGATCAGCGCGATCAGCACGACGAAACTGATCGCCTCGGACCCGGTGAAACCGGCGATGCGCAGCTTCCGGCCGGGCACGGCGACACGGCGGTGCGCGGTGACGCTCATCGTCTACGTCCCCCTTCCGAACAGCCCGGCCGGGCGCGCCAGCAGCACGATCACCATCACGACGAACACCACGGTCGCCGAACCTTGCGGGTAATACACCTTGGTCAGCCCTTCGACGATGCCGAGGCCGAACCCGGAGACGATGCTGCCGAGGATACTGCCCATGCCGCCGATCACCACCACCGCGAACACGACGATGATGAAGTTCGAGCCCATGTTCGGGTTGACCGAGTAGATCGGCGCCGCCAGGACGCCCGCGAACGCCGCAAGCGCCACGCCGCCGGCATAGGTCAGGCTGATCATCCGCGGCACATTCACCCCGAACGCCTGCACCAGACCCGGATTCTCGGTCGCCGCGCGCAGCTTGGCGCCGAGCGAGGTCTTTTCGATGATCAGCCAGGTCGCCAGGCACACCAGGAGCGCCGCCACCACCACCCAGCCGCGATAATTCGGCATGAACATGAAGCCGAGATTGGTGCCGCCGGCGAGCGCGGATGGGATCTGATACGGCATGCCGGAACTGCCGAAGGCGTTGCGCGCCAGCCCTTCGAGGACGAGCGCCATCCCAAAGGTCAGCAGCAAGCCGTAGAGATGGTCGAGCTTGTAGAGCCGGCTGATGATGGTCTTCTCGAGCAGCAAGCCGAACGCGCCGACGATGAGCGGGGCGATGATCAGCGACGGCCAGTAGCCGATCGAGAGCCAAGCCGGCACCGCCAGACCCGGCGAGATCATGCCGAGCCAAGTATTCGGCGTCAGCAGCATCCAGGCGACGAACGCGCCCAGCATGAACAGGGCGCCGTGCGCGAAGTTGATGATGTTGAGCATGCCGAAGATGACGGCAAGGCCGAGCGACAGCAGCGCGTAGAACGCCCCGTTGATCAGCCCGAGCAGCAGTTGGCCGAACAGCAGCGGCAACGGCCGGTAGATCCAGTGCGCGAACGCGTCCCAGCCGACGCCGAAGATCACCGCGCCAGCCGCAACCACCAGCGCCGCGACCCAGATCAGCCAGACCGGGACGCCCCGTCCGGGCCGGGTGGCGAGGGCGCCCGACATGCTCAGGCGTGCACCAACGGGCAGCCTTCTTCGCTCAACGGCTTCCAAGCCTTGTCGGCCGGGGTTTCGACGATCTGCTTATAATAGTCCCAGGGCCCCTTGCTCTCGGCCGGCGTCTTCACCTGGAACAGATAAGACGGGCAAAGGAACAGCCCGTCCTCGCGGATTTTGCCGGCGCCGAATGCGTCGTCCTCGGTCGGCATCGCCTTCATCTGCTTGACGACGGCCGCGCCATCCGACTTGTGCTCGACGCCCAGTTGCTTGACGGCCTTGAGGAAATGCAGGGCGCCCGCGTAATCGCCGGCATTGTTCATGTTCGGCGCGACGTTGGGCATCAGCTTCTGAAAGCGCTGGGTAAAGGCGCGGGTGCGGTCGTTCATGTCCCAATAGAAGCTCTCGGTCAGGAACAGGCCCTGCGCCGCCTGCAGGCCCAGGCCGTGCACGTCGTTGATATACATCAGCAGGGCGGCGATCTTCATCTGCTGGGTGAGACCGAACTCGGCGGCCTGCTTGATGCTGTTGACGGTGTCCGCACCGGCATTGGCCAGGCCGAGGATCTTGGCGCCGCTGGACTGGGCGGAGATCAAGAAGGAGGAGAAGTCGGTAGTCCCCGGGAACGGGTAGGGCGAGGCGCCGAGCACCTTGCCGCCTTCCTTGGTGATGAACGCGGTGGTGTCACGCTGGAGCTGCTGGCCGAATACGTAGTCGGCGGTGATGAAATACCAGCTCGTCCCACCGGCGCGGACCATCGCGCCGCCGGTGGATTGCGCCAGCATGTAGGTGTCGTACGACCAGTGCACCGTCACCGGGGTGCATTGCGACCCGGTGAGATCGGTCGTCGCCGCGCCGACGTTGATGTAGGCCTTGTTCTTTTCCTTGCAGACGTTGTTGACCGCCAGCGCCACCGAACTGGTCGGCACGTCGAGGATGACGTCCACGCCCTCCTGGTCGAACCACTGGCGGGCGATGCCGGCGCCCACATCCGGCTTGTTCTGATGATCGGCGAAGACGACCTGGCAATTGAGGGCTGACCCGAATTCCTGGACCGCCTGCCGCACCCCGGTGACGCCGTTCATGCCGCCGATGTCGCGATAGGGACCCGACATATCGTTCAGCACGCCTAGCTTGACCACCGGGGACTGCGCCCGGCTGCGGCGCGGCCAAGCAAGGCTCGACGCGGCCGCGGCGCCGAGCAGGGTGCGACGATCAAATTTCATACGCGGTCTCCGCTCTCAAGGGCACTGTTTGCCGTCCCGTCACCCTCCGCGCGGAGCATAACGTCGAAGGGTTGGTTCACCACTCATACTAAGAGTGAACGAGCGGGCAGCCGCCGGCGTTGAGCGGGCGGAAGGCCTGGTCGGCGGGCGTCGACGCAACCAGCTTGTAGTAGTCCCACGGCCCCTTGCTCTCGGCAGGCGTCTTCACCTGCCACAGATAGGCGGGGCAAAGTTTCCGGCCGTCGACGCGGATCGTGCCGGGGCCGAAGCAGTCGTCGTCAGTCGGCATCGCCTTCATCTGCGCGACGGTGGCGGCGCCGTCCTTCTTGATACCAGGGATGCCCATATGGCTCGCGGTATTCAGGTAGTGCAGCACGCTGGAATACACGCCGGCCTGCACCATCGTCGGCCGCCGATCCGGCGCCTTCGGCTTCATCCGCTCGGAGAAGGCGCGGGTGCGGTCGTTCATGTCCCAATAGAAGCTGTCGGTCAGGTTGATGCCCTTGGCGGTGTCCAGCCCGATCGAGTGCACGTCGCTGATGAACAGCAGCAGCCCGGCCAGCGTCATGTTCAGGCCGAATTCCTTGGCCTGCTTGATCGTGTTGATCGTGTCGGCGCCGGCATTGGCGATGCCGAGCACCTTTGCCCCCGAAGACTGCGCCTGCAGCAGCAACGACGAGAAATCGGTTGTCCCGGGGAACGGGTACGCCACGCTGCCGACGACCTTGCCTCCTTCGCCGGTGATGAAGTTGGTCGTGTCACGCTGCAGCGCGTGGCCAAAGGCGTAATCGGCGGTGATGAAGAACCAGCTATTCCCGCCCGCCTTGACCAGCGCGCCGCCGGTGCTCTTGGCGAGCATGTAGGTGTCGTACACCCAATGGATGGTGTTGGCGTTGCAGAGCGTTCCGGTCAGGTCCGAGGTGGCGGCGCCGGAGTTCGCGTAGACACCGTTCTTGTCCTTGGCGACGCCGGCCACGGCTAGCGCCACGCCGCTGTTGGCGACCTCGAAGATTGCGTTCACGCCTTGATCGTACCATTGCCGGGCGATCCCGGCGCCGACATCGGGCTTATTCTGATGGTCCGCCGAGACGATATCGACCGTGAACCCTTTGCCGGGCACGCCGTAATCTTCCAGCGCGAGTTGCGCGGCCTTGATCGCGGTCGGCCCGGCCAGGTCCTGATAGGGACCGGAGAGGTCGGTCAGGATGCCGATCTTCAGCGCGTTGGCGCCTTGCGCATGCCCGGCGCGAGGGGCGATCAACGGCAGGGCGGCGGCGGTCCCCAGCAATCCACGGCGGGAGATTTGCATCGGATGTTTCCTTTCTTTGTGGGTCAGACGCCCAGGTATTCGTGCAGCTTGTCCATGTTCGACCCCAACTCGGTGTTCGGGATCATGTCGACGACCCGGCCGTGGTCCACCACGTAGTGCCGGTCCGCGACGGTCGCGGCAAAACGGAAATTTTGTTCCACCAGCAGCACGGTGAAACCCCGCGCCTTGATCTCGCGGATCGTGTGGCCGATCTGCTGGATGATCACCGGGGCGAGCCCCTCGGTCGGCTCGTCGAGCAGCAGCAGCCGGGCTCCGGTACGCAAGATGCGGCCGATCGCGAGCATTTGCTGCTCGCCGCCGGAGAGCTTGGTGCCTTGGCTGCGAGCACGCTCCTTGAGGTTGGGGAACAGGGTGTGGATCTCGGCGACCGTCATGCCGCCGGGGGCGATCTGCGGCGGCAGCATCAGATTCTCGATGACGTTGAGGCCGGCGAAAATGCCGCGCTCCTCGGGACAAAACGCAATCCCGGTCTTGGCGACGCCATCGGGCGCCATCCGCACGGTCTCGGCGCCCTTGAAGCGGATGCTGCCCTCGCGCCGCGGCACCAGGCCCATGATGCTCTTCATCGTGGTGGTCTTACCGGCGCCGTTGCGGCCGAGCAGGGTGACCACCTCGCCCTCGTTCACGTCGAAATCTACCCCGTGCAGGATGTGGCTCTCGCCGTACCACGTGTTGAGGCCCCGAACTTCAAGCATTGGATACTTCAAGCATTGGGCGTGCCGAGATAGGCGGTCACGACGTCCGGGTTTTTGCTGACGCTGGCATAGTCGCCCTCGGCCAGGATCTGGCCGCGCGCCAGCACGGTGATCCGGTCGCACAGCCCCTCCACCACGCCCAGATTGTGCTCGACCATCAGGATCGTGCGGCCGGCGCGGATGCGGCGGACCAGGGCCACGATGCGGTCCACATCCTCATGCGTCATGCCGGCGGTGGGTTCGTCCAGCAGCAGCATCGTCGGCGACAGCGCCAGCGTGGTCGCGATCTCGAGCGCACGCTTGCGCCCATAGGAAAGCAGCACTGCCCGCTCCCCCTCGCAATCCTCGAGCCCGACATCGGCCAGCAATGCGCGGGCTTCATCGTCGAATTGGTGCAGCAAGGTATCGCTGCGCCAAAAATCGAAGCTGGCGCCGCGGCGGCGCTGCAGCGCGAGGCGGACATTCTCCAGCGCGGTCAGGTGCGGAAACACCGCCGAGATCTGGAAGCTGCGCACCAGGCCGAGCCGGGCGACCGAGGCCGGCTTCAGCCCGGTAATGTCGCGGCCCTGGAACATGATGGCGCCACGCGTGGGCTGCAGGAACTTGGTCAGCAGGTTGAAGCAGGTCGTCTTGCCGGCGCCGTTCGGGCCGATCAGCGCGTGGATGCTATGCTCCTCCACGCGCAGTGCGACGTCCTTCACGGCGACGAAGCCGCGGAACTCGCGCGTCAAACCGGCCGTTTCCAGTATGGTGCCAGGCACCCAGACCGCCTCCCCTTTTGTGCATGTCTTGCCCCGCTGATTTGCATATCGGCCCCGTCCGCGCAAGATTGTTCCACGTCACCGGCCGGCCGCCGCCTCGGCGCGGCGGCGGACTTCGCGCCAAATCGCCAGCTCCCGCCTGGCATCGTCGAGCGCCCGGTGCAGCGGCGGCGCATCCTCGAACGCCGTCCTCGCCCCCTGCAGGATACTCTCTAATAGAGGTTGCCGCCGCTCTGGCGGGATCGTGGCAGCGAGGATCTCGGTCGCGGTCTGCGCCTGCACCTCGTCGGTGTCGCGCAGCCGCAAGGCATGCCGGGGCAACCCTGCCGCGCGCAGCAACCGACTCAGCCACTGCCCATCCCAGGACGGCGCCGAGGCGTAGAGCGCGTGGCCGGTGAGGCGCTCTACCAGATTGGCGGCGACCGCGTCGTGCAGTTCGCCCTCCCGCAGCAGACGCTCCCTGGTGATGCCGTGAATGCGCTCGGCCTCGTCGCTCCACTCCTCCCAGCCTGGCGCCGGGCGGATCAGGTGGCCGGCCTCGCTGCCATCCTCGGCGGCCCAGCCAACCTCGATCGGAAAGCCCCGCTTGCCCAGGCTGCTGGCCTCGAAGTCCAAGAATACGATCAATTGCGGGCCTCGGCGCTTTACAATGTGGGGCAACTCGGCAAGCTGGCAGCGCAAGAACACGGGTCAACCCGGCGAACGGGCCCCATCTAGGGAAAGGAAGCGCGGCAATGCAGTTCAAGAGACGCGACGTCCTCCTCGGCGCCAGCGCGGCAGCCGCGCTCGCGAGCCGCGCCCAGGCGCAAGGCTCCGTGGACGCGCTGTATCAGGCGGCGAAGAAGGAAGGCCAGCTTAGCTGGTACGCCGGCACCTTCACCCAGCCGGTCTGCGAGGAGATGGGCCGCGCCTTCACCAAGAAATATCCGGGCATCGAGGTCAGCGCGATCAAGACCACGTCGCAGGTGGCGTTCCAGCGCGTCATCGAGGACCTCAAGGGCGGCGCGCCGCAATGCGATGTGTTCACCACGACCGATGTGGGCCACTTCACCTACCTGATCGGCAAGAATTTGCTGGTCAAATATACCGCCGAGGCCGCCGCCGAACTGGAAAAATCGGTCCGGGAATTCGGCAACCATGACTATTACCAGGTGACCTGGATCGGCCAGATCTTGATACTCTACAACACGGTCAAGGTCACCGCGGCGGACTCGCCGAAGGATTGGCCGGACCTGACGGATCCCAAGTGGAAGGATAAGATGGCCGTCGGCAGCCCGAATTATAGCGGCATCATCGGCGTCTGGACGGTGGCGATGGAGCAGAAATATGGCTGGGATTACTTCGAAAAGCTCGCCAAGCTGAACCCGCTGATCGGCCGCTCGTCGGATGACCCGACGACGGTGTTGAACTCGGGCGAACGCATCGTTGCGGCCGGGAATCCGTCGACGGCATTGCGCAGCGCAGCGCTCGGCAATCCACTGGCAGTGAACTATCCGACGGGCGGCACGCTGGTGGACTACTCGCCGACGGCGATCATCAAGGGCGCGAAAAATCCGAACGCGGCCAAGCTATGGATGGAATTCCTGGCCAGCAAAGAGTTCTCGCAGGTGCTGACGGCGAATTTCGAACAACCGTTGCGCCCGGATGTGCCGCCGCCGAAGGGCGCAAAATCATTGGCCGAATACGTGCGGCTGTCGCCCACCATAGCGGACATCGAGAAGCAATTGCCGATCGACCAGAAGAAATGGCGCGACACGTTCAACGGTTGAGCGCGTCGTGAGCGTCACGCGGCGCACAGCTTCCGTATTTGCCGCGCCGGCGCCGCTGCGGCTGCGCCGGGTCGATCCGGCGGTGCTGGTCTGGGCGGCGGTGTTGGCCGTGCTGCTCTTCCTCGTGGTCAGCCCGGTCGGCACGCTGGTCCTGTCGAGCTTTCGCGACACCGATACAGGCGCGTTCACCTTTGACAACTACGTGACAGCCTACGGGCGGGTACGGGACCTCGAGGCGCTGGGCAACTCGCTGCTCTACGCGGCGGAGACGACGGTGCTGGCGGCGATTTTTGCGCTGCCGATCGCCTGGGGCGTGTCGCGGACCGACATGCCGGGCAAGGGCCTGGTGCGGGTGATGATCCTCGGCGCCTTCATCACGCCGCCCTACCTCGGCGCGATCGCTTGGATCCTGGTGGCCGGGCCGAATGCGGGCTGGCTCAACCGGGCCTGGATGAGCCTGACCGGGGCGGACCATGGCCTGTTCAACGTGTACAGCTTCGGCGGCATGGTGTGGGTGACGGCGCTCTACGCGTTCCCCTACATGTTCGTGTTCACCTCGGACGCTTTGGACCGCGTGTCCTCCGAGATGGAGGAAGCGGCCAATATCTTGGGCTGCGGCCGGCTGCGGACGATCGTGCGGATCACCTTGCCGATGGTGACGCCGGCGCTGCTCGGGGGCGCGATCGTGGTGTTCCTCGAGACGGTGGCGTTGTTCGGCACGCCGGCGATCATCGCGCTGCCGGCGCGCATCAAGATCATGACGCTGCAGATGTGGCAGTTCTTCGAGTTCCCGGTGCGGGCGGAGGCGGCAGCAGCGTATTCGATCCCGCTCGTGGTGGTGACGGTGCTGTTGTTTGCGGCACAGCGGGCGATCTTGGGACGGCGAAGCTATGTGTCGATGACCGGCAAGGGCGGCGTGCGCACGCCGATGCCGCTGGGGGTGTGGCGCTGGGTGTTGCTGGGCTATGCGCTGCTCGTGCTGTCGCTGGCGGTGCTGCTGCCCTATGCGGCGCTGGCGCAGGCGGCGTTCAGCCGGGCTTGGGGACTTGGGTTCAGTTGGCACAACGCCACGCTGGCCAACTTCACCGGACTGCTCTCGGACGCGGCTTCGCGGAACACGATCCTGCATAGCTTCACCTATTCCGCGGCGGCGGCGTGCCTGGCGGTGCTGCTGGCGCTGACGGTCGCTTACCTAGTTGCGCGGGGGATCGGGCGCTGGCGTGGGCTGCTCGTGGCGCTCTGCATGGCGCCGCTGGTGATCCCGGGGATCGTGCTGGCGATCGGCTTCTACGCCGCCTGGTCGCCGCCGCCGCTGGCGCTGTATGGCACGGCGGCGATCTTGATCCTGGGCTACACGACGCGCTTCTTGCCGATCGCTTATGTGAACTGCGCGGCCGGGCTGCGCTCGCTGAACGCCGAGATGGAGGAGGCGGTGCGCATCCTCGGCGGCAGCCGTGGCCTCGCCGTGGCAAAGGTGGTGGTGCCGCTGCTGAAGAAGAGCTTGGTCGGGTCGTGGCTGCTGGTGTTCATCCCGGCGGTGCGGGAGCTCAGCACGGCGGTCTTCCTGGTGACGTCGCGGACGCGGGTGATCGCGATGATGATGCTGGATCTGAGCGAGAACGGCAGCTTCGAGTCGCTCGCGGCGCTTGGGTTCATCCTGCTGGTAGCGACGATCGCGATCGTGATGCTCGGCTATGCGGTGGTGGGGCGCGACTTCATGCTGCGGCGGTCTTAGCAGACCAGCGATATCGGCCAGCACTAGCGTGGCCGGGCCGTCGGCCCATGTCTCTGGTGCGGCGTTTAGCTGGAGTTCGTCCGAACGAACAGGGCCACGCTTTCGACCGAAGACGACCAGAGGAATTGATCAATCCCGTTAACCGCTTCGACCCGATAGCCAGCAGCCAATAGGACCCGCGCATCCCGCGCCAGCGCACCCGGATTGCAGCTCACATAGATGATCGGCAAGCCGCTCGCCGCCAACGCCGGCATCTGCGCGGCGGCGCCGGCATAAGGCGGGTCCAATACCACTGCTGCAACACCCTTCAGCTCGGCCGCGCGCAGGGGCTGCCGGGCGAGGTCGCGGTGCACCGGCGTGACCCGCGGATTTCCCGCCCGGCGCAAGGCGGTCAGGGCGGCGGCGTCGCCCTCATACGCCGTGACCCGGCCACGCGTGCTCAGCGCGTGGGTCAGGCTGCCGCACCCCGCAAACAGCTCGACGATCAACGCCCGCGCCGACAGTTTGGGCGGCAGCGCGGCCAAGACGGCGTCGACGATCGCCCGCTCGCCCTCGCGCGACGCCTGTAGGAAAGCGCCGGGCGGGATCTCGGTTGTCCAGCCATCGAACGCGTTCACCGGCGGCCGAAGTTGGCAGGCGGGCTCGAACCCGCTCTGGCCACGGCGCGTCCAACTGATCCGCGGCATGCCAAGCTCCTCGGCCAGCCCGGCCAGGCGAACGCGGTCATCCGCCGAGAGCTCGGCATCGGTGCGGAGCAGCAGGTCCGGGCCGCTATCGAGCAGGTTGACCGTCGCAGAGCCCTCGCGCCGCAAACCGGTCAGCCGAAGCAGGACCGGCCGCAGCCCCTGCACCACGGCGAACAGCGCCGGATGCAGGATCGGACAGGCGTGCATGTCGACGATCTCCTGCGACCGGCGCCGATGCAGGCCGATCCGCACCGCACCGCCGTCGCGGCGAAACGCCAAGTCTATCCGGCGCCGCGCGCCCGGCGGCGTGCGCGCCAAGGCGGCGGGTGCCACGCGCAACGCGGTCTCGAGCAGCGAGGTCTTCCAGCCGGCATAGGCCTCGTCCCGCCAATGCTGCAGCGTGCAGCCGCCGCACGGGCCGAAATGCGGGCACGGCGGCGCGACCCGGTCAGGCGACAGCTCCAGGATCGTCGCTGCGGCAGCAAAGCCGTCCCCGCGCGGCGCGAGTGGACCCGGCTGCACCAGCTCGCCCGGCAGCGCGTCGGCCAAATAAAGCTTGGTGCCGTCCGGCAGGGTGGCGATCCCGTCCCCGTCGGCGCCGATGCGCGCGACGCGGACGGGACCGGGGTCAGGCGCCGAAGGCGGAGAGGCCGGTTTGCGCGCGGCCAAGGATCAGCGCGTGCACGTCATGCGTGCCCTCGTAGGTGTTGACGGCCTCGAGGTTCATCACGTGCCGGATCACATGGTACTCGTCGGCGATCCCGTTGCCGCCGTGCATGTCACGGGCGACGCGGGCAATGTCGAGCGCCTTGCCGCAATTGTTGCGCTTCATCAGGCTGATCATCTCAGGCGCCGCCTTGTGCTCGTCGAGCAGCCGTCCGAGCCGCAGCGCACCCTGCAGGCCCAGCGTGATCTCGGTCTGCATATCGGCGAGCTTCTTCTGGATGAGCTGCGTCGCCGCCAGCGGACGGCCGAACATCATGCGCTGCAGCGTGTACTCGCGCGCTGCCATCCAGCAGAACTCGGCCGCGCCGAGCGAGCCCCAGGAAATGCCATAGCGCGCGTTGTTCAGGCAGGAGAACGGACCGCGCAGGCCCTTGACGTGCGGCAGCTCGTTGGCGGCGGGGACGAATACGTCCTGCATCATGATCATGCCGGTCGTGGACGCCCGGAGCGCGAACTTGCCCTCGATCTTCGGCGCCGACAGCCCAGCCATCCCCTTTTCCAGGATGTAGCCGCGGATATCGCCGGCGTCGTTCTTGCCCCAGACCACGAAAACGTCGGCGAGCGGCGAGTTGGTGATCCAGGTTTTCGAGCCGTTCAGCAGGAAGCCGCCATCGACGGACTTGGCGCGGGTGCGCATGCTGGCCGGGTCGGAGCCGGCGTCCGGCTCGGTCAGGCCGAAGCAGCCGACGAACTCGCCGCTGCGCAGCTTGGGCAGGAAGCGGTCCTTCTGCTCCTCGGAGCCGAACGCCCAGATCGGATACATCACCAGCGAGGACTGCACGCTGAAGGCGCTGCGATAGCCGCTATCCACCCGCTCCACCTCGCGGGCGATTAGGCCATAGGCGACGTAGCTGACACCGGCGCAGCCGTGGGTGTCGAGCGTGGCGCCAAGGAAGCCCATCTCGCCCATCTCGTTGATGATCTCGCGATCGAACTTCTCGTGGCGGTTGGCCGCGAGCACGCGGGGGAACAGCTTTTCCTGGCAGTAATCGTGGGCGGCGTCGCGGATCGCGCGCTCATCTTCCGTGAGCTGCTCGTCGAGCAGCAGCGCGTCATCCCATTTGAAGGTGGCGAGCTTGCGTGCCTGGCCGCCTGTCTTCGCGGGCGCATCCGAGCGGTCGATTGGGGTCACAACGTTCATGTCCGCCTCCCTGCTGACGCTGAAGTTTAATCGGTCTCGGCTGCGGACTCCATCAGCGGCCGGGTCGCGCGGGCGCGGAGCAGCATGAAAGCGGGGACCTCGCCGCCGAAGCCGATCACCGGCGGCCCGAGGTCGTCGTCACGGCGGGCCCGGTCGCGGTAATTGCGGCGATCATCGCGACGCGGCTCGCGCGGTACGGGTGGGGATGACGGACGATCGCTCACCCCGGGCTGCGGCGCGTCCGGCTCGGAGGGCCCGGCCAGCGCGGCAGGCGGGATCGGGGCGGCGGCCCGGCCGCGGCGGCGCTTGGGCACTGGGATGGCGAGCGCAGTCGCGTCCTCGAACGTCTCGGCCTTCGCCTTGGGCTTGACCGGCTTGGCAGGCGCCCGGCCGCGGCCCCGGCGCCGCTTGCCGTCGCCCTCGGCGAACGCGACCGGGTCGAAGCCTTCGACCTGGATGCGCGGAATCGGCGCGCCGATCAGCTTCTCGATCGCCTCGACGAAGCCGCGATCGTCCGGCGTCGCCAGCGTATAGGCGTGCCCGGTCAAGCCGGCCCGGCCGGTACGACCGATCCGGTGCACATAATCCTCGGCATGGATCGGTACGTCGAAGTTGAACACATGGCTCAGTCCGCCAATGTCGATCCCGCGTGCGGCGACGTCGCTGCAGACGAGCAGCCGCACCTCGCCGGCCTTGAAGCGGTTGAGCGTCGCGAAACGCTCGGGCTGGCTCATGTCGCCATGGAGCTGGCCGACACTGAACTCATGCCGTTTCAACGACTTGTAGAGAATATCCACGTCGCGCTTGCGGTTGCAGAAGATCAGCGCGTTTTGCACCTCTTCCGACCGGATCAGCCGCCGCAGCGCCTCGCGCTTGTCGAGGTCCTCGACGACGGTCAACCCGGCCACGATCGTCGTCGCCACACTCGCCGGGCGGCTGACCGCGATCTCCTTGGGATTGCGCAGGAACACGTCGGCGAGGCGCTTGATCTCCGGCGCCATGGTCGCGCTGAAGAACAGCGTCTGCCGCGTCTGCGGCAGCAGGCCAACGATCTTCTCGACGTCCGGAATAAACCCCATGTCGAGCATCCGATCCGCCTCGTCGATCACCAGCAAATTGGTGTCGGTGAGCAGCAAGCCGCCGCGCTCGAACTGGTCCATCAGCCGGCCCGGCGTCGCGATCAGCACGTCCACGCCGCGGTTCAACACCTCCCGCTGGTCGGACACGCTCTCGCCGCCGATCAGCAGGGCGTGGGTCAGCTTCAGGTATTTGCCGTATTGCACGAAATTCTCGGCCACCTGGAGCGCCAATTCGCGCGTCGGCTCGAGAATGAGGCTCCGCGGCATGCGGGCGCGGGCGCGGCTGCCGGAAAGGATGTCCAACATCGGCAAGACGAAACCGCCGGTCTTGCCGGTGCCGGTCTGGGCGGTGCCGAGCACATCGCGGCCCATCAAGATGGATGGGATCGCCTGTGACTGAATGGGGGTCGGGCTGCGATAGCCCTTTTCGGCGACGGCGCGAACGACTTCGGGCGAAAGCCCCAGTTCGGCAAACGCGCTGGCGTCGGGCTGTGGATCGGCCGTAACTGGCTCGCTCGCCACAGGCGGTTCTGCCAGTGGCGTATGGATATGCGCGTCGTCTTCGGCGGTCGCGGCCGGGATATCTGTCAAAACGTCGGGTCTCATCCGGAATGTGATGGCCACGCGCCATCTATACGTCACGCGCGCAATGGCCCGTGACAGCGGGCATATCGGGAAATGAACCGAGGAAGTCAAGCGCGGTAGACGGGCTGCTCGGTTGCTCCACGGGCAACCCGAGACGGAAATCTGCGTCATCACGCACTATGACCTCAGAACCAAGCCAGGCGCTCGCGATCGAAGACTATGCTCTCATTGGGGATTGCCGAACGGCGGCGCTGGTCGGACGAAACGGCAGTATTGATTGGCTTTGCTGGCCGCGCTTCGACGGCGCGGCGTGCTTTGCGGCATTGTTGGGCACGACGGAGAACGGCCGTTTCCTGATAGCCCCGGCCAATCCTGGGGAGCCCGCGACGCGCCGTTACCGGGAAGGCACAATGATCCTGGAAACGGAATTCACGACGGGTGACGGCCGGGTCAGGCTGATCGATTTCATGGTTCCTGGCAGCCCGAATAGCTGCATCGTCCGCATCGTCGAGGGCTGCGCCGGCACGGTCGCGATGCAGATGGAGCTCAGCCTGCGCTTTGATTTCGGCTGTTCGATCCCCTGGGTCACCAAGCGTCAGGGGGGCAACGGCATCGTCGCGATCGCCGGGCCGGAGATGGTTGTCTTGCGCACGCCGATCGAGCTGCGCGGCGAGGACTTCAAGACGACGGCCGATTTCACGGTGCGCGAAGGTGAGCGCGCCTATTTCGTCCTGACGGAGGGGCCTTCGCACCTGCCGCCGCCGCTCAGTCTCGACGCGGATGACGCGCTTTACGCCACTGAGGCACATTGGGCTGAGTGGTCGAAGCAGTGCACCTATGAGGGCGAATGGAAGGGGGCGGTACTTCGCTCGCTGCTGACGCTCAAAGGGCTGACGTATCAGGCGACCGGCGGGATGGTCGCCGCGCCCACGACCTCGCTGCCCGAGGCGCTCGGCGGCGTGCGCAATTGGGATTACCGGTTCTGCTGGCTGCGCGACGCGACGATCACGCTCTTCGCCTTCATGCGAGCTGGCTATTACGACGAGGCGACCGCCTGGGCCGAGTGGCTGCATCGCAGCGCGGCCGGCAGCCCGGATCAGCTGCAGATCATGTATGGGATTGGCGGCGAGCGGCATCTGGCCGAGTGGGAGATCCCTTGGCTGAAGGGCTATCAGGGCGCGGCGCCGGTCCGGATCGGCAATGCGGCGGCCCAGCAGCTCCAACTCGACGTTTACGGCGAGGTCTGCAACGCGCTGCACCAGGCGCGCGAGGCCAAGCTGCTGAGCGGATCCGGCACCTGGGCGCTGCAGCGGGCGATGCTCGACCATCTCGTGACGATCTGGCGCGAGCCGGACGAAGGCATGTGGGAGACGCGGGGCGGCCGGCAGCACTTCACGTTCAGCAAGATCATGGCCTGGAACGCGTTCCGGCTCGGGATCGAGGACGCCGAAGTCCGCGGGCTGGAGGCGCCGCTCGACAAATGGCGGGCGGCGCGGGACGAGATCTACGAGCTGGTCTGCACCCAGGGCTACGACAAGTCGCGCAACAGCTTCGTCCGCAGCTTCGGCTCCAGCGACCTCGACGCCAGCTTGCTGATGATCCCAATCGTCGGGTTCTTGCCCCCTGATGACCCCCGGGTCGCGGGCACCATCGCGGCAATCGAGCGCGATTTGGTGGTGGACGGGTTCGTGCTGCGCTACCGCGCGGAGGAGGACACTGACGGGCTGCCGGCCGGCGAAGGGGCATTCCTCGCTTGCAGCTTCTGGCTGGCCATGGCGATGCATCTGCAAGGGCGCAAGGACGAGGCGCGGTCGATGTTCGAGCGGCTCATCGCGCTGCGCAACGATGTCGGGCTGCTCGCCGAAGAGTATGACCCAGCGGCGCGCCGCTTCACCGGGAATTTCCCGCAGGCGTTCAGCCATGTCGCGCTGATCGCGGCTGCCATGATGCTGTCTGGGGTGCCCGGGGCAGGTGGAATGAAGGGGACGGAATGATCGAGAGGGCCGTCACAGACCTGTTATAAGCATCCCGAGCGCCTCCACGGCGTTCAGGTCTGCGAGGTGGAACATGGACAGCAAGGGCGACTACCGCAGCGCGGCGGCCCGGCACATCCTGGACGGCGGCCATGCGGATGCGGCCGTCCATTTCCCGCTGCCGCCAGCGCAGAACGTGATGATTGGCTCGGAAATGCTGGGCCTGCGCCAGGCATTACAGGGCCTGCATCCGGCTGATCGGCATGGGTTGGACGCAGCCTTCCAAGAGGCGGACGAGGAATGTCAGAAGCCGGCACCGGACAAGGCGCGCATGGCTGCGGCGATCTGCCGGCTGATCAAGCAAGTGGTGGCCTCGGAGGATTTCCGGGAGCATGCCGGGAAGGTCCTGCCGCGTATTGCCGCCATTGCCTCCTGGCTGGGTGTGAACGGCGCCCCCTTGCTGAAAGAGGCCGGGATCTCGGCCTGACGCCGGGCTACTCGGCCGGCTCCAGGACGCGGATGGCGGCGCGGCGCTTGCGGGTCAGGCGTTCGAGCGCGAGATAGATCACTGGCGTCGTGTAGAGCGTCAGGATCTGCGAGACGATCAGCCCGCCGATGATGGCGATGCCGAGCGGGCGGCGGAACTCGGATCCGGTGCCGGTGCCCAAAGCCAGTGGAATCGCGCCGAAGATTGCCGCGAGCGTGGTCATGATGATCGGGCGGAATCGCTCCGAACAGGCCTCCAGAATCGCCGCTTCAGGGCCCATGCCGCCCTCGCGCTCCGCCTCCAGCGCGAAATCCACCAGCATGATCGCGTTCTTCTTGACGATGCCCATCAGCAGCACGATGCCGATGATCCCCAGCATATCCAGCTCTGACCCGGTCGCCAGTACGGCCAGCAGCGCCCCCAACCCGGCGGAGGGCAAGGTCGAGATGATCGTGACTGGATGCAGCAGGCTCTCGTACAGCACGCCTAGAACGATATAGATGGTGACGAAGGCCGCCCCGATCAGCAGCGGCTCGGTGGCCAGCGATTTCTGCAAATATTGCGCGTTGCCGGCGAATTGGGTGCGCACGCCCTCCGGCATCCGCAGCGAACGGGCCGTCGCGGTGACTAGATTGATCGCGTCGCTCTGGCTGGTACCGGGCTTGAGGTTGAAGCTGATGCTGGAGGAGGGAAATTGGCCCTGATGGCGCACCGCGAGCGGTGAAGTGTCGCGGTCGAGTTTGATCACGCTCCCGATCGGCACCAGTGCGCCGCCGGTGCCGGGGACCCAGAGATGGTCAAGCAGCGCCGGGTCGGTCTGCAGGATCGGCATCGTCTCCAGCACGACGCGATACTGGTTGCGCTGAGTGTAGATGATCGAGACCTGGCGCTGCGAATAGGCGTTGTTCAGCGCGTTATCGACGTCGCTGACCTTCACGCCGAGGCGGGCGGCGGCGTCGCGGTCGATCACCACGTTGGCCTGCGGGCCCGGCTTGTCCTGGTCGCTGCTGACATCCTCGATGCCGGACACGGTGCGCAGCGCATCTTCCAGCTTGGTCGTCCATTGGCGCAGCTCGGGGAGGTTGTCGTCGAGCAACACGAACTGGAAGCCGCTGCCGCTGGAGCGGCCGCCGGTGCGCAGGTCCTGCGCCGACCAGAGGATCGTCTGGATGCCAGCCATCTGCTCCAGTTGCGGGCGGAGCCGGGCGATGACCTCCTCGCTGCTGAGATGGCGCGCGGCGAGCGGCTTGAGGCTGATCGTGAGCTGGCCACGGTTGATGCTGGACCAGCCGGAGGTGATGCCGATCGTGCTGCCGACATTGGCGACCGCCGGGTCGTGCAGCAGGACATCGACGACCCGCTTCTGCCGCTCGGCCATCGCGTCGAAGCTGATATCGGGGCTGGCCAGGGTAAAGCCCATGATCAGCCCGGTGTCCTGGATCGGCAGGAAGCCTTTCGGCACGACGCCATAGAGCTTAACCGTGCCGACCACGATCGCCAGCGTCAGCAGCAGCATGACCCGGCGGCGACGCAGCGCCCAGCCGAGCGAGCGCCGATAGCCGGCCTGGGCGCGGCGGAACAGCCCCTCCACGTGCCGGTCGATCCAGCCCCAAATCCCGGTCGGCTCCTGGTGCGAGACCATGAATTGGCCGCACATCATCGGCGTGAGCGTCAGCGAGACCGCGGCGGACACAGTGATAGCGACCGTCAGCACCATTGCGAATTCGTGGAACAGCCGGCCGAGTATGCCGCCCATGAACAGGATCGGTATGAACACCGCGACGAGCGAGATGCTGATCGAGACCACGGTGAAGCCGATTTGCTTGGCGCCGACGAAGGCCGCCTGCAGCGGGGTCAGCCCGCGCTCCTGGTGGCGGTAGATGTTCTCGATCATGACGATCGCATCGTCGACCACGAAGCCGACCGAGATGGTCAGCGCCATCAGCGAGAAATTGTTCAGGCTGAAGCCGAGCAGGTACATGGCGCCCAGCGTGCCGGCGATGCTCAGCGGGACAGTGACCGCGGCGGCGAGCGTCGGAACCAGGCGGCGCATGAACAAGGCGACGACCATCAGCACGAGTGCGACCGAGACCGCCAGGCTAAGCTCCACGTCGCGCACGCTGGCGCGGATGGTCGCCGTGCGGTCGGAGATCTTGGTGACCTTGATGTCGGGCGGAATCCAGCGGAGCAATTGCGGCAGCACCGCCTCGACCCGGTCCACCGTGTCGATCACGTTGGCGCCGGCGGATTTGGTGATCGTGAGCAGGATGGCGGGATGCGTGCCCTGCCAGGCGGCGAGCTTGGTGTTGGCGACGCCGTCGAGCACCTGGGCCACGTCGCCGATCCGGACGGTCGCGCCGTTGGCGCTTTTCAGGACCAGCTTGGCGTAGTCCTCGGCCTGGCTGATCTGGTTGTTGAGGATCAGCGTCTCGGCGCGGTCCGGGCCCTGGATGCTGCCGATCGGGCCGTCGACATTGGCGTTGCGGATGGCGGTGTAGACGTCCTGGCTGGAGAGCCCGGCGGCGTGCAGCGCGGCGGGGTTCAGCCGGACGCGCACGGCGGGCTTCTCGGCGCCGTTCACCGAGACTTGGCTCACGCCTTCGACTTGGCTCAGTCGCTGCGCCAGAATGGTGTCGGCCGCGTCATAGACCTGGGCGGTGCTCAGCGTGTCGCTGGTCAAGGCCAGGGTCATGATCGGCATCTCGGCCGGGTTGAATTTCCGGTAGTACGGCCGGGTCGGCAGGTCGGAGGGCAGGTCGGTGGTGGCGGCGTTGATCGCGGCCTGCACGTCGTGCGCGGCGCCCTCGATGTCGCGGTCGATGTCGAACTGGATGACGATCGAGGTGCTGCCGGTGCTGCTGGTGCTGGTGATCTCGGTGACGCCCGGGATTTCGCCCAGCCGGCGCTCGAGCGGCGAGGCAATGCTGGCCGCCATGGTCTCCGGATCGGCGCCTGGGCGGCCGGCGAAGACGACAATGGTCGGGATGTCGACGCTGGGCAGCGGGGCGACCGGCAGGAACTGCACCGCGGCGATGCCGGCGAGCAGGATGCCGATCGCCAGCAGCATGGTGGCGATCGGGCGCTTGATGAAGGGGGCGGAGATGCTCACGGCTCGCTATCAGCCGATCGCTGCTCGTCGTCGGTCGGTCACGTGGCGCCGTTTCCGGGACCGAGCCGGGCCATAAGCAGGTCGAACCGGGCTTCCATCAGCGCCTCAAAGTTGCCGATCCTGTCGGCCAGCACGCGCAACACCTCCAGCAACTCGTCACGCGAGGCCAACCGCCCGAGTTCCTTCCGCATCAGCTCGTTTTCCATACGCAGCGTGCGCTGATCTGCCTGGATCGAGCGAAGGGTCGACCCGATGAAATCTAGGCTGACTTGGTCACTCATCGTACGATCTCCAGTTTACTCCGCTGCCAATGGGCGCGTGCGCCGGAAGCGGGCGCGCAAGCGTTCGAAGGTCAGGTAGATAACAGGGGTGGTATACAGCGTTAGCACCTGGCTCAGCAGCAGCCCGCCGACGATCGTCAGGCCGAGCGGGTAGCGCAGTTCCGAGCCGGTCCCGCGCTCCAGCACCAGCGGCAGCGCGCCGAGTAGTGCTGCGGCGGTAGTCATCATGATCGGCCGGTAGCGCAACACGCAGGCTTCCTCGATCGCCTGTTGCGGCGGCATGCCGCCCTCGCGCTCTGCCTCCAGCGCGAAGTCGATCATGATGATCGCGTTCTTCTTGACGATCCCCATCAGCAGCACGATGCCGACGAGCGCCACCAGCGACAGGTCCTGCCCGGCCAGCATCAGCGCCAGCAAGGCGCCGATCCCCGCGGAAGGCAACGTGGAAAGGATGGTCACCGGGTGGATCGTGCTCTCATACAGGACACCCAGCACGATGTAGATCACCACGACCGCGGCCAGGATCAGCCATGGCTCGCTCGCCAGGCTTGATTGGAACTCGGCCGCGTCGCCGGAGTAGTTGCCGACGATGGTGGGCGGCAGGCCCATCTCCTGCTCGGCCTGCGTCACTTCCGATACGGCGTGGCTGAGGCTCGAGCCCGGGGCGAGGTTGAAGCTGATCGTGACTGACGGGAATTGTGCCTCATGCGTGATCGAGAGCGGCGCGATCGTGCGCGTCAGGCGCGCAATCGCCGAGAGCGGCACCTGCGCGCCGGCCACGCCCGGCACGCGGAGCCGGTCCAATGAATGCGGGTCGGCCAGCCAATCGGGATCGGCCTCCAACACCACGCGGTACTGGTTCGACTGGCTGAAGATCGTGCTGACCTGACGTTGACCGTACGCGTCGTAGAGAATGTCCTGCACCGCCTGCATCGATACGCCGAGGCGCATTGCGGCGTCGCGGTCCACGTCGATGCGCAGCGCGTAGCCCTCGGTTTGCTGGTCGGTGGCGACGTCTTGCAGGTCCGGCATGGCGCGCAGCTTTGCGAGCAAGCGCGGCGCCCAGGTGTTCAGCTCGCCGGCGTCGGTGTCGAGCAGCGTGTATTGGAACTGGGTGCGGCTGATGCGGGTGCCGATCTGGATGTCCTGCACCGGCTGCATGAAGACGGTCATGCCGGGGACGCCATTCATCGCGGCCTGCAGCCGGGCGATGACGGTGGCGGCCGGATCGCGCTCCGGCCGCGGCTTGAGCGCAACGGTGAGGCGGCCGGTGTTGGGCGTGGCGTTGATAGTCCCGGCGCCGACGAAGGAGACGACGCCGGTGACCGCCGGGTCGCGCAGCGCGGTCTTGGCGAGCTGGGTTTGCAGGCGCTCCATGCGGGGGATCGAGGCGCTCTGCGCCGCCTCGGTCACGGCGACGATCACGCCGGTGTCCTGCTGCGGCAGGAAGCCCTTCGGCACGATCAGGTAGAGCGCGATGGTCCCGGCGAGCGTCGCGACCGCGACGAGCAGGGTGACGCCCTGGAAACGCAGCGCGACGGTGAGCGTGCGCCGGTAGAAGCGCGCCGAGGCTTGGAAGCCGCGCTCGAACCACGCCGTGAGCCGGCTCGGCCGCTCGTGCGCGCGCAGCAGGCGGCCGCACATCATCGGCGTCAGCGTCAGCGAGATCACCGCCGAGACGATCACCGAGGTGCTGAGCACGACGGCGAATTCGTTGAACAGCCGGCCGACGACGCCGGTCATGAACAGCAGCGGGATGAACACCGCGACCAGCGAGACGGTCAGCGACACGATGGTGAAGCCGATCTGCGCCGCGCCGCGATAGGCGGCCTCGAGCGGGCTGTAGCCGTCTTCGATGAAGCGGACGACGTTCTCGATCATGACGATCGCGTCGTCCACCACGAACCCGGTCGCCACGGTC
This sequence comes from Acetobacteraceae bacterium, assembly GCA_965276815.1. Lineage (GTDB taxonomy): Bacteria > Pseudomonadota > Alphaproteobacteria > Acetobacterales > Acetobacteraceae > JAVVHH01. Next base: position 1,362,647 of record CBDIBE010000011.1, read on the forward strand.
AGCGCCATCAGGCTGAGATTGTCCAGGCTGTAACCGCAGAGCGACATGACGGCGAAGGTGCCGACGATCGAGAGCGGCAAGGCGATGGCAGGGATGATCGTGGCGCGGGCGCTGCGCAGGAACAAGTAGATCACGAAGACGACGAGGCCGATCGACATGACGAGCGTGATCTGGACGTCGAACACGGAGGCGCGGATGGTCTCGGTGCGGTCGGTGACGACCTGCATGTGGATCCCGGCGGGGATGGCACGCTGCAGCGCGGGCAGCGCCTCTTTGATCGCGGCGACGGTGGCGACGATGTTGGCGCCGGGCTGGCGCTGGATGTCGAGCACGACGGCCTTCTGGCCGTTGTACCAGCCGGCGACGCGGTCATTCTCGACGCCGCCGATCACGCTGCCCACGTCGGACAGGCGCACCGGGGCGCCGTTCTTGTAGGCAATCACCAGCGAGCGGTAGGCGTCCGGCGAGAGCAGCTGGTCGTTGGCGCCGACGGCATAGGCCTGGCGCGGGCCGTCGAAGCCACCCTTTGCGCCGTTGACGTTGGCCGCGGCGACGGCGTTGCGCACGTCCTCGAGCGAGAGGCCGTAGGCGGCGACGCGCGCCGGGTCGACGCGGACGCGGACGGCGGGGCGCAACCCGCCCTGGACAGTGACTTTGCCGACGCCGTCGATCTGGCTGAGCTTGGGCTGCAACAGCGTGTCGGCGGCGTCGCTGACCCGGTCGACCGGGACGCTGTCCGAGGTGAGCGCGAGCGAGATGATCGGCGCGTCGGCCGGGTTCACCTTCGCGTAGACCGGCGGGTAGGGCAGCGTGGTCGGCAAGGTGCCGGCGGCGGCATTGATCGCGGCCTGCACGTCCTGCGCGGCACTGTCGATGTGCCGGTTCAAGTTGAAGGTGAGCGTGATTTGGCTGATGCCCTCGCTGCTCGTGCTGGTCATGCTGGCCAGGCCGGTGATTTCGCCGAACTGCCGCTCGAGCGAGGCGGTGATCAGCGTCGCCACCGTCTCTGGCCCGGCCCCGGGCAATTGCGTCGTCACCTGGATAGTCGGGAAATCAACCGTCGGCAGGGCGGAGACGGGCAGGCCCAGATAGCCCATCAAGCCTCCGAGCAAGACCGCGAGCGCCAGCAGCGAGGTGGCGATTGGCCGCGCG
>CBDIBE010000012.1:0-52500 GCA_965276815.1 Acetobacteraceae bacterium
TCCCGACGCCGCCGGGATCGCGCCCGAGATGGCGGTCGACCAGCGCGGGCTCGAAAGCGGCGGCATAGAAGGCGAGCCAGCGCAGATAGGGACCGCGCAGCTTGTCGCCGATCGGCGGGGCAAGCCCGGCGGCAGGGAACAGGTCGGCCAGATAGATGTAGATCGCGACCTGCTCGGTCACGACCGCGCCGTCATGCACGATCGCCGGCACTTTGCCCATCGGATTGATCGCCAGGTATTCCGGCGCCCGGTTTTGCCCCGCCTGCCGGTTGAGAACGCGCATCTCGTAAGGCGCGCCGAGTTCCTCGAGCAAGATGCGCACGCCGGTCGAACGGGTGCGCGGGCAATGATAGAATTCCAGCATAAGACCTCCCCTAAGAGTTTGAACGGGCGCGGCCGCGTTGGGCGGTGCCGGGTGCGGCCGTGCGGTCGCGCTCGGGCACCGCGTCGGGCGCGTTGCCATCCGGCCCGGCGACCGCGACCTTCGCGCCATCCTTCAGCCGCTGCGCGCCATCCACCACCACCTGCTCGCCAGCCGGCAGACCGTCGGCGACCACGGTGAGCTGATTGTCCTCATGGCCGACCCGCACCGTCCGGCGCCGTGCGGTGTTGTTCGGCTCGACGGTGAACACGAACGTGCCGCTCGGCCCCCGCTGCACGGCCGCCGTCGGGACGGTCACCACGCCGCGTTGCGTCTCGACCAGCAAACGGACGTTGACGAACCCACCGGGCCAGAGCTTCAGCCCGGCATTCGGAAAGGTCGCCTTCAGCTTGATCGTGCCGGTCGTCGGGTCGACCTGGTTGTCCAGCACGGCGAGCTTGCCGGTGTCGATCGGCGGAGCCGACGAGCTGCCCTGGCGCAGCGCCAGCACCTCGGGCGTCCCGTCCTACATGGCGCTGGCCACTTGCGGCAGGGCCTGCTGCGGCAAGGTGAACACCACCGAGATCGGCCGAAGCTGCGTCAGCACGGTGAGCGGCGTCGTGTCGACCTGGTGCACGATATTGCCGGCGTCGACCTGCCGGATCCCGACCCGGCCGTCGATGGGCGCCACGATGGTGGCATAGCTGAGCTGGGTCTTCGCCGTGTCGATCTGCGCCTGGTCGCCGCGCACCTGCGCCTCGAGCTGCGCCACGGTGGCGCGCGCGGTGTCGTATTGCTGCGAGCTGGTGTAATTGGACGCGACGAGCTTGGCGTAGCGGGTGACGTCAAGCTTGGCGTTGGCGAGGGTCGCCTCGTCCTGCTGCTTCTTGGCGACCGCGGAGTCCACCGCTGCCTGGTAGGAGCGCGGGTCGATGCGGGCCAGCACGTCGCCGGCTTTGACGTCCTGGCCCTCCTGGAACCGGACTTCGACCAGTGGGCCATCGACCATGGTCCGCACGGACACTTGATTGAACGCCTGCACGGTGCCCAAGGCGTCTAGATAAATCGGCACGTCGCGCATCTGGCTCTGCGCGGTCAGCACTGGGACCACGGTCGGTTCGCCGCGCGGGCCGAAGCCGCCTGGCGCTTGACCGGCCAGTTGTGCGGTCGCGGCCGGGCGCGTGTACCACCAATAGGTCGCGTAGATGCCGCCGCCGATGACCGCGAGCAGGATCAGAAGGGTAAGAAGGCGCCTCACGCCGTGCCTACGGTCGAGAAGCCGCCGCCAAGCGCCTTGTACAAATTGAGCAGCGCCTGAAAGCGCGACAGCCGGATCTGGGCCACCAGGTCCAGGTCGGTATACAGGGTCTGCTGCGTGTTGAGCGAAGTGATGATGTCGATCGTCCCGGCCTGCAGCTGCGCCTGCGCGATGTCGGCCGAGCGCTGCGCCACGGCGACGGCGGCGCGCTCGAGCGCTTCCTGCTCGGTCATATAGCGCAAAGCAGCTAGGGCTTGCTCGACATCCGTGAAGGCCTGCAGCACGGATTTGCGATAATCGGCCGCGAGCTCGGCATAGCGGCCCTTGGCCTGCTCGAGCTCGCCTCGGCGCAACCCGTTGTCGAAGATCGTCTGGGTCAGCGCCGCGGAGAGCTGGGCGACCAGAGTGCCAGGCCCGGTGATCGCGGTCAGCGCCGCGCTGGTGAGGCCCCCCGAGGCGGTCAGGCTCACGTCGGGGAAGAAAGCGGCGCGGGCCGAGCGGATATTGGCGTTCTCGGTGACCAGATTGGCCTCGGCCTCGGCCACGTCAGGCCGCCTTGCCAGCAATTGGCTGGGCAGGCCGGGCGCAACCAGAGGTAGCGGCAGCGTCTCCAGCGTGCCGCCGGCGACGTCGAGCTGCTCGGGCGGCAGGCCGACGAGGATGCCCAGGCCGATCCGGTTCTGCTCGATCGTGTTGCGCAGATTGGGCAGCGTCGCGCGCTGCCCGGCGACCAGCGCCTCCTGCTGCGACACGTCGAGCGCGGTGGCGGTGCCAGCCACGACCCGCGCCCGGTAGGCGTCCAGGATGTGCTCGGCATCCCGCAGGTTGCGTTCGGCGATATGCAGCCGATCCTGGCCGGACAGAACCTGGAAATATGTGCTGGCGACCGAGGTAACAACGGCCAGCGCCACTGTTTCCTGGTCGAAGCGGCTGGCGACCGCGCTGGCCACGGCGGCCTCCGCGAGCGCACGGTTCTTGCCGAACAAGTCGAGATCGTAGCTCGCCTGCAGGCCGATGCTGTAGCTGCGGCTGTCGTAATAATGGCCGCCCGAGCCGGTCAGGAACTGGTTCGACGAGCCGATGCCGTTGCGTTGGTAGTCGTAGTTGCCGGTGCCTTCGAGCGAGGGCAGCAGTGGCGCACCGTTGATGCGGACCGTCGCGTCGGCCTGGACGACGCGGGCGGCCGCGGCGGCGAGGTCGTTATTATAGGTGCGGGCGCGGGCAATCAGGCGGTCCAGCTCCGGCGAATGAAAGTTGCGCCACCACTCGGCCGGCGGCCATGCGGCAGCCTCGGTATCGGCGGTGGCGCGGAAGGACGCCGGGAGGTCGAGGGCGGGCCGCTCGTACTGCAGCCCCAAACTGCATCCGGTCAGCAGGAGCGCGGTCGCCATAACCCGTGGCTTCACGGACCGTGCCGCTGCCCGGCCTCGGCCAAGCGGCGGCGGCCGTCGGGCGACAAGCCGGCGAAGGCCTTCAAAAGGCTGGCGCCCAAATCGTTGGACCAGTTCAGCCAGGCTTGTTGCCAATCATGCATCGCCTGCCGCACCGCGTCTTCGTCGTACGGCGTGCGGCCGATGGCGCGCGAGAGGGCACGCCGCGCGTCCTCCATGCGGGTGTGGGCGAGATCATTCTGCTCTCGTCCCTGGGCCATGATGGCGCGGAACCGCACCGCATCGTCCGGCGGCATCTCGCGTGCCATATGGTCGACAATCGCCGCCGAACCCGGTGGCTTATGTGGCTCACGCATGGCGACGTGCGAGCCAACCAGCGCCACAGCAAACAGATTACCGGCGACCGACAGAAAGAGCAGGCGCGTGCGCCAGGGCTCCCGAAGCATCATGGAGGAAAGATCACTGGTCCAGTGAGGCGAAGCTGACCGTCTGCGCCGATGTGAACAGGTCGGGGGCCGGAGAATCCGCCTCGTTGACCACGACCCCGAGATACAGTCCGGCCGCTACGCAGGCGGCGAGCGCCCCCCAGCCGATGCCGCGTACCACGGCCGGCAACGGCGCCAGATGGCGGCGCAACGTGCATTGCATTCGCTGCATCGCGGCCTGATCCAACTCCGGCGCGGCCTCCTCGGCCAGCGCATCGGCCAGGGCCATCCGGGCGGCGACGTTGCGCCGCAGCATGGCGACGGCTGCACAGCGATCCGCCTCCGGCCAGCACGTCATGTCGGTCCCGCGGGCCCGCAGCATCCAATCCAGCCGACGGCACGTCATCCAACTCACGGATCGCGCGCCTCCAAATACGCGCGCACCAGCTTGCGACCACGATGCAGCAATCCCTCAAGCGCCCGGGTCGAGACGCTGAGGGCCTGCGCGGCCTCCTGCCCGGACCAGCCTTCGCTATAGGTCAAGGTGAGGGCGGTGCGCTGGCGGGCGGGCAAGCTGGCGATCGCTTCGGCCAACAGCCGGTCGCGCTGGCGTCCGGCCAGGACGATGTCGGCCGGTGTCGCCGGGTCATGCAGGGTTTCGGGAACTTCGGTAGTCGGGCGCGCGGCGCGCACTCGGTCGATCGCGGCATTGACGGCGATCCGGTGCAGCCAGGTGGCGACGCTGGCCTGCTGGCGGTCATAGGTCGTGGCGCGCATCCAGGCGCGCAACAACGTGTCTTGCGCCACGTCCTCGGCGGCAGCTGGGTCGCCCAGCACGCGCATCGCTGCGCGGCGCAAGCGCAGCATATAGCGGCCTGCCAGCACATCGAAGGCCTGGCGGTCGCCCGCGGCGCTACGGGCCATCAGTTCGTCGTCGAGGATTTCGTCGTTCTGCATCTCAGGGACATGGCTTGCTGATGTTGGTTTACGAGGGTTCCAGCCACGTCCCACGTTGGATACCAGCCAAGCGTGGACGGTTCAACTTTTACGCCACGCCAAGCAGCCTGATGGTGGCGAGGCTGAGCGCGATCAGCAGCAGCAGGGATGCCGTGACCGCCGCGGTGGCGCGCAAGCCGACCCGGCCGAGCACGCGGACATCGACACCGAGCCCCAGTGCCGCCATGGATACGACGGTCAGCAGTGTCGCCGCCGTCGCGACCGGACCGCGCACGATTTCTGGGATCAACCCCAACGAGCGCAACGCGGCCAGGAGAATGAAGCCGACGATGAACCAAGGGACCAGCTTGCCCGGCGAGAGCCGCCGGCGAGTGGTGACCGGCGCGTCCCAGTTCTCTGCCCGGTCGGGACGGTTGATTCGGCCGACCACGAGGGAGAGGCCGAGCACCACCGGGCCGAGCATCAGCACCCGCACCAGCTTGACCAAGGTGCCGACCTGCACGCTGATCGCGGCAACAGGAGCGGTGGCTGCTAACACTTGCGGCACTGCGTAGACGGTCATGCCGGCCAGCACGCCATAGGCGTAGTTCGACAGCCCCAGCACCGGCACGAGCAGCGGCAGGCTGAGTACGACGACCACGCCCAGGATCGCGGTGAAGGCGATGGAGGAGGCGATGTCCTCCGCGTGGGCGCCGATCACTGGGGCGACTGCCGCGATGGCCGAATTGCCACAAATCGAGTTGCCGCAGGCCACGAGAATAGACATGCGCGGCGGCAGCCCGAGTGCGCGGCTCATGCCGTAGCCGCTGGCGAGCGCCGCGGCGACCACGCCGGCGATGGCCGCGAGGAGCCAAGGCCCGGCGGCGGCGACGGTCTGCAGGCTGATCGAGGCGCCGAGCAGGACGACGGCAATCTCCAGCAGGAGTTTGGCGCTGATACCGACGCCTGGCTTGTAGACGGCACTCGGCGTCCAGACAGTCCGGATCGCGGTGCCGAGCAGGATTGCCAGCACGAGGGCTTCGACAAACGAGTGGCCAGTGAGCCACTCTTCGACGATTTGCAGGGCGTAGCCGCCGAGGGCGACCGCAGCACAGAGGACGATGCCGGGAATGAACCGGAAAATCGGCTGGAAACGGCGCCGCTCAGGTCCGCCTTCGATGGCGGCTACGACAGCGGCCTGGCGCGTTTGTTCCATGCTTTACGTCCTCACCGCAACCTTGGATTGGCTCGATGCGGAGCTTAGCGAAGAAACACTTTTCCTGCGCCATGGCAACGGGTGCGGCCTTGCACCTTGCTCGCCGGAACCGGGTGGCCCACCGGGTTGAAACCTACGTTTAGTGAATCCAGGGGCGCGTGCCGCTTGTGGGGAGCGGACTGCTCGCGTTCTGGTCCAGCGCGCTTAACTGGGGAGAGTGGACGAACTCCTGGAGCGCCTGAAGCAGCGCCCTATTCGGCGCTTGCATGTGCGGCGCCAGCGTAACCCGGCGAGACTTGGCGGCACGTTGGCGGCGGACGGGTCGGCGATTGTACGGCTCCCAGTACTGGAAGGGGGCCATCACTTCGGCTCGACCAGTGGGCAATGCCGTTTGGCGGGGCGGCCAGTTCGGCGGTCGAGAAGCTCATATATGTTCTCGACGATCGCGACACAGCGGCTATGATCGCCGGTCACTTGCGCCCTATCGGCGGAATTCGCGAGTTCTTGGATGAAGCTCGCTGTCGCAATATTGCGATAAATTCTGTCAGCCGAAACGTCACTCATTTGCGACACCTCGTTAGAAATCCGGTAAACCATAGGACGTTTACCAGCCGCTACGGACGTCGAAGAAGCGTCGCTTGCCGTCGGAACGGCGTCGAACATGGCAGTTTTCGGTTGTCACCGGCCCTTTCGCGCTGACCTCACATACTCCTGATTAGGAGATTGCCGATTGCTGAGCCTGCCGCGCCACCCACGAAGCCAATCGTGGTGACGATGGCGGCCAGGCGGCCGCGCATCGCCGGGGTGGATGCCAGCGCCTGGGCACGTGCCTGGTTGGCGACCAGCGAGACCTGCGTCCCGGCATCGAGCAGCCCCATCCCGAGATAGCACCAAAGCGGCATGCGCAGCCCGAGGGCCACTGCGACGCTCGCGACGGAGACCGCGGCGAAACCGGCGCGCGCCACTCCGGCGGTGTTCCATCTCGCACAAAACCGCCCCGAGACCAGCGCCGCACTCGCCCCGAGCAAAGCCACGATGCCCATGGACAGGGCCGGTAGGGCGCCCCCGCCTTGCGCGATCCGCGGGAAGACTGCCCAGCCCATGTTGAACACTGCGAACACGACCGCCTGTTGTAGCGCCGCCCGGCGCAGCGTCACCTCGCCCCGCCACAGCGACGTGGCCTTCGGAAGAGGCATGGGCTGCATACCGGCCGACCGACGATAGAGGCGCGCCGATACTGTGGTTGCGGCCGCGCCGGCGAGGCCCGCCAGCACGGCATCCATCGCGAATACGGGCCGCCAGCCCAAGAAGTCTGCGGCGGCCGGGCCGAAGGCGCGGGCAAGGACGATGCCGCACAGACCGGCCGCGATGATCCAGCCGATCGTTTGGGCTCGATGTTCCGGCGCGACCGCCGTGGTGGCGCAGCACAGCAGTCGTTGCGTCAGGGCGCAGCCGACGCCGATCAGCAGGCATGCGCCCGTCAGCATCACCGGCGTTGGCGCCAGCGCCGCCCCACACAACGCCGCAACGAGCAACAGGAACTGCCGCCCCAAGTTTCTGGGGTCGGTCAGGTCACCGGCGATAGCCGCGAGCCCGGCCACCCCGGCGGCATACCCGATCAGGGTGGCGCCGGGCATAAGACTAATCGTGGCGGACGGGCCGAACTCGTCGATTGCTCGCCAAACCAGCGCTTGTCCCCAATAGAGGGTCGAGACGGTGACTGCGTTGGCCGCAGCTAACGCGATGAGCACATTGGTTGAGGCAGCGCGGGGCTGAGAGATCGTTATCAGCGTCGTCGTCCTTTGTCCCAAATTTTTTGCGAACATATAGTGGACATTTATCGAACATAATGGCAACATAGTTTTTGGAAGGGTTGTGCTGCCAACGAGCGGTTCTACCCGGTTCTGAACTTTGACGCCGAAACTGTTAAGAAAAGGTAAACATCCGATGGCAACCAAGGCCGAAATCAAGATCGACGAGCAGCGCCAGATGTCCGCATCTTCGCAGGCGCGTCGCTTCCCGCCGCTCCGTATCGCTGACAGCGGCAAGGTGCGGCTCGGTGCTCAGGGCCCCTGCTTCCGGCCGGCGGCCATTGCCGATGCCGGCAAGGTTCGTCTGGGCGCCCAAGGCCCGATCTTCCGGTAAGAGACAGCCGGCTCTAGGGTTCCGTTCCGCTCGGTTTGGGGCGGGACCCTAGTGCTCCGAATTGACCCGTTCCGGTGCACTGGCTCTTTGTTTCAGTGGGCGATATACTTGGCGTGAGCGAGATTCGCTTTCGACGTGGCAAGAAGCCAAGGAAACGGCGCGATGAAGACTGTTGAGTCGGAGCCACTGGTTCGCTTCCATCGCTTGATCGAAAAGGCCCGCGCGCCGGAGCGTGCCGATCGTTCCGCAGGCGGGTTGCTCCCAACGCGCGCGTTCCGCTACTGCGAGGCGGTCACCACCGCCTCCGCCTTCGGCTGGTACATATTCCCGCCAATCAGCTTCAGCCTGCATTGGGACGGGGAGGATATGGCTTGGTCGTACAACGGCGCCGATGACTGGTACCCGCTGCGAACAGCGCAATTCCCCGAGTTCAGCACGCAATTCGACCAAGCCGCGCCGGAATACCTGCGCGGTTATGCGCCGCCTTTCATCGCCGCGCTGCCGGAACCTGGTGTCGTGCAAGTCTGGTCCGGCCTTATTGCGCGGACCCGGCCGGGATGGAGCCTGCTCATCCGACCGCCTGCCAATATCCCGCGCAAGGGCCGCTACGATTTATTCGAAGGCATCATCGAGGCGGACCGCTGGTTCGGTCCGCTTTTCACCAATATCCGGCTGACCCGGACCGATGAGCCGGTCACGTTCGACGCGGACTTTCCGCTATTCCAGGCGCAGCCGCTGCACCGCTCTATCTACAGCGACGACAGACTGAACGATTTTGCCTGCACGCCTGATCTCCACGCGCTCTCTGAGGAAGATTGGAACGATTACCGGGCGACTGTCGTCAAGGACCAGGACGGCGCGCTTTGTCCGCTCGGGCACAATGCCACGCAGGTCCGCCGCCGGCGGCGAAATGAGGCTGATCCAGACTTGGACTCAAGCGACCCCAGCCAGGCTTAAGCCAGTCGCATAATACTCGGTATGTTCACGCAACGCGAACGGGGACGTGGCGCGGAAAGCGCGCGCGGAAAAGTCGGGCTCGAGTTGCAGGAGCCGCCGATAAATGACCGTGGCCTCTTTTTTCTCGCCGAGATGACCAAGCGCCGCCAGGTAAGGCTTGTAGGCCGCGGAAAATCGTGGATGGAGCTGAGTCACGCGACGCCCGATTTCGATCGCGACGCCGTGGTTCCGGCTGAGCAGTTCCACAATAATGAACGCGCCCTCGACATAGAAACTGTGCGGGTCGCGGGGAGCCAGCCGGCGCGATTGTTCCAAACGGCGGCGAGCCTCCTCGAGATTACCTTTGTAGGCATGCGCGACCCCGCTGAAATGCCACGCCAGCGGCAGGCTCGGGTTGATGGTCAAGGCGCGCTCGTGCAAAGGCAGCGCCTCGTCCAGCCGCCGATACAGATAGGCACGAACATGGCCGGCGATCGTCAGGCCACGCGCGTCGTTGGGGTCGAGCATGACGGCGTGCTCGGCAGCCTCGCCCGCGCGAGCAATGCTCGCCTGAGGATCGCGCGCCCAGCCCTGGCCGACGAGAAACGCGTTCCAAAGCGCGATCCAGCTATAAGCCGGGCTATATTCTGGCTCCAGCTCGACAGCCCGCGTCAGGAATTCTCCCGCTTCGAGGAAGGACCGCCGCTCCAGCAAATGAATTCGAGCAATCGCGCGCAGGATCAAGCCGTAAGCGCCTTCCCCACCCTCGCCGCCCCGTTTCATCCGTTCGGCCGCGATAGTAGGGATCTCGGGCTCGAGCCCGGCCGCGACCAGCCCGGCAACATCCTGCTGCACCGCAAACAAATTGTCGTACTGGTAATCGAAGTGCGAGGTCCAGAAGACCACGCCGTTCGCCGCGTCCACCAACTTCACCGTCACTCGCAACCGTTCGCCCACTCGCTGCAGCGAACCGTCGAGCAGGAAGTCCAGACCCAGCTCGCCGCGCAAATCCCGGTTCGCGGCGACCGCGCTGGCGACGGATCCACTGGAAATCACGATCAGGCCGCGGATGCGGGCGAGCGCGGCCGCGATTTCTTCGGCAAGCGCAATCGGCAGATAGTCGTCCAACGGCATCCCGATCGCGTTGAGGAGACACACCCCGATCACCGAACCGCGCTTCGGCGCCGGCCCAGTTGCGGTGCGCGGACCCGGGCCGGGTTGCGGCGCAGTGAGCGGGTGTGTACGGAACCGCGATCTGGTTTTCGCAAGCCACTCATCGAGCGCCGGATCCAGCCCATCCAAATCGGCGGCGATGTCGCCGGCGCTGAGCGTCGCCGCGGCCTCCAGCACGTCCACCCGCACCGCCCCCGGCCGCAACATGACCCGGTCGCCAACCAGCCGCACCAAATCCGAATCCCCAAGCACGTCGCGGATGCTGTGACGCAAGGAATGCAGCGCATCGCGCAGACGAGCCAGCGCTTGCGCCGGGTCATTGCGGCTCCACAGGAGACTGGCGAGATAGCGGCGCGCGACCGAATGCCCATCGGTCAGGACCAGGATCACGAAGATCGCTGTCGCTTTTCGCAGGCTGGGTAGGATGTTTTGGTTGTCAGACGTACAGGCCTCGAGTCGGCCAATCAACCTGAGATCGATTAGCGGCGTGTCGGCGGACTGGTCGGTTAGACTGATCCCTTCCACTCAAGCCTGTCTGCACTTCGAGGTCGCGTCGTAACAGTAGCACGGAGCGACAGAGCCTTACAACTGAAGCGAGTGTGAAACCTAGGCGTCGCGCCTTGCTGCGCAGATATAAGTCCAGTCCCGCGAACCAAAAATGGAATAGCCAACTCTCGGTTGCCAACAAGAATTTCCCATAGTTGGGAGGGCGTTAATTTGGTATTGGCGACGCTCTCGCTAGGTCTCACGAGCGGATAACATGCCGCAAACTCGCTGCGAGGCTTTGATTTGTGCAGCGAGGCCTGGCTTTCGGCTTAACTGCCGCCCTTGCGCGACCAGCGGTCAGACGTGAAAGCTCTCGCCGCAGCCACAACGGCCTTTTTCGTTGGGATTGTGGAAGGTAAACCCACTCCGCAGCGCTTCGACCGCGTAGTCCATCTCGCTCCCGATCAGGAACAGGCTCGCTTTGCGGTCCACGAGAACGGTCAGGCCCTTGTCGACGACGATCTCGTCGCCGGGCCCAGGCTCGGGAACCCAGTCCATCGTGTAGGACAGGCCGGAGCAGCCCTTGGTGTTCACCCCGATGCGCAGCTTCATGCCTTCGCGGCCCTTCGCGTAGAGGCTGCGCAGGCGCTCAGCGGCTGCGTCGCTGAGCCGCATCAGCGGCGGCAGTTCACGACGGGCGCGGGGCTTGGCTTGAGTTTCGGACACTTCCGATCCCCCTCAATACATGTTCAAGGACAAGCGGGCATCCTCGGTCATCCGGCTCGGGTCCCATGGCGGGTCCCATACCGTATCGACCTGGCAAGACGCGACGCCGGGAACCGCCATGATCGCGTCATGCACCATGACCGGCAATTCCTGCGCGCTTGGGCAGCCCGGCGCGGTCAGCGTCATCTCGACCTTCACCGCGCCGCTATCCTCGAGCTCGATCGCGTAGATCAGGCCGAGCTCGTAAATGTTCACCGGAATTTCTGGGTCGAAGACGGTTGAGATGGCGGAGATCACCGAATCTTCGTCTGGCTTCGGCTCGCCCTCGGGCGTCCAGGAACTGACAGGGGCCTCACTCACTCGTTGCCTCCTTGCCGCCATCGATCGCGGCCAACAGCGCGCGCCATGGCAGGGTGACGCATTTCACACGAGAAGGATACTCGTGCACCGCCGAAAGCGGCCGCACGTGATCGAGCGCCTCGTGGCATTCCTCGCAGCGCCCGGTGCGCACCATCGCCTCCACCTCTCCGGCGAAATAGCGGATCTGCTCGGGCGTCCGCCCTTCCACCGCCTCACACATCAGGTCGGCGCTGGCGATGCTGATCTCGCAGCCACGCGCCTCAAACCCAGCCTGGGAGATGGTGTCGCCGTCGCGCCGGATGAAGACCTCGACCCGGTCGCCGCACATCGGGTTGTCGCCGCGCGCGGATGCGCCGAAGGCGGCGGGCCGGCCGGAATGCTCCGGCGCGCGCGCGTGCCGGCGGATCTCGGCGCTATAGAGGTCGCGGACAGCGTCGAACATCATGCGAAGAACTCTCGCACACGGAGCAGGGTCTCGGCGAGATAGTCGATCTCGCCCTCGGTCGTGTAGATGCCGAGGCTCGCCCGTACGCTGCTGTCGACACCAAGCCGGCGCATCAGCGGCTCGGCGCAGTGATTGCCGGCGCGCACCGCGATGCCGGCGCGGTCGAGCAGGGTGGATACATCATGCGCGTGGGCGCCCTGCATGGTAAAGCTGAACACGCCGCCGCGGTCCTGCGCCGAGCCGAGCACGCGCAGGCCGGGGATTTCGGCCAGCCGCGCCAGCGTATGGTCAGTCAGCGCCGCCTCATGCGCCGAGATAGCGTCGAAGCCGATCGCCTCGACATAGTGGATCGCCGCACCCAGCCCGATCGCCTCGATGATCGGCGGCGTGCCGGCCTCGAATTTGTGTGGCACCTCGGCCCAGGTGGTCCGCTCGAAGGTGACGGTATCGATCATGTCGCCGCCGCCCATGAACGGCGGCATGCGCTCGAGTAGCTCGCGCCGTGCCCAAAGCACGCCGATCCCGGAGGGTCCGTAGAGCTTGTGCCCGGTGCACACGTAGAAGTCGGCGCCGATCGCCTGCACGTCCACTGCACGGTGGACGACCGCTTGGCTGCCATCGAACAGCACCTGGGCCCCATATTCGTGCGCGAGCGCCGCGATCCGCGCCGCCGGCGTGACCGTGCCGAGCACGTTGCTCATATGGGTGATCGCCACCAGCCCGACCCGGCCGTCCTGCAGCAGCCGTTCCAGCGCGGCGAGATCGATCTCGCCCGCATCGGTAATCGGCACGATCCGCAACTCGGACCCGGTCGCGTCCCGCAGCATCTGCCAAGGCACCAAGTTCGCGTGATGCTCCATCTCGGAGATCACCACGGCCTGGTCCGGCCGCATCACGCCGCGGCCGTAGCTGTGCGCGACGAGGTTGATCGCCTCGGTGGTATTCTTAGTGAATACGATTTCGCGGCGATCCGGCGCATTCAGCAGCCGGGCAACCTGGTCGCGCACGCCCTCATAGACCTCCGAGGTCCGCTCGCTCATCCAGTGCAGGCCGCGGTGCACATTGGCGTATTGCGTCTCCATCGACTGCACCATGGCGTCGATCACCTGGCGCGGCTTCTGCGCCGAGGCAGCGCTGTCGAGGAAAACCAGCGGTTTGCCATGCACTTGCTGCCCAAGGATGGGAAAGTCGGCGCGGATGCGCTCGACGTCGAATGCCGGCCGGGTCAGGACGTTCATGCGGGCTGCCTCTCCCACCAGGATTCGATCGCCTGCTCGAGCAGGTTGCGGGCGCCCTCGTGCGCGATCGGGTCGATCGCTTCGGCGAGGAAGGCGCGGACTAGGATGGAGCGCGCCGCCTCTTCCGGAATGCCGCGGCTGCGCAAATAGAACAGCTGATCGGCGTCCAATTCGCCGACGGTCGCCCCGTGGCTGCACTTGACGTCGTCAGCATAGATTTCGAGTTGCGGCTTGCTGTCGATCTCGGCCGTCGGCGAGAGCAGCAGCGCCTGGTTCATCTGATAGCCGTCGGTTTTCTGCGCGGCGCGGGCGACCTCGATGCGGCCCTGGAACACGCCGCGGGCGCGCCCGCTCAGCACGTTTTTGACCGTCTGGCGCGAGGCGCAGTTCGGCGCCGCGTGGGCAACGACGGTGGTGATGTCGCCGTGCTGCTGGCCACCGAGCAGTTGCGCGCCGTTCAAATGGACGGCGCCGCCGGGTCCCTGCAGCTTGGCGTGGATTTCCGAGCGCGCCAACCGGGCGCCGAGCGTGAGCACGAAGGCGTCGTAGACGCCGCGCTCCGCGATCTCGGCGAAGGTGGTGTTCAGATGAAACGCGCTCTGCGCCTCATCTTGCAAACGGATGTGGGTCAGCGTGGCGCCATCGGCGACGACCGCCTCGGTGACAACGTTGCTCACATACGTGCCCTCGCCGCGAGCGATCTCGATCACGGTCAGGCGTGCGCCAGGTTCGAGATGGATGCTGTGGCGCGGATGGAAGGCGGTCGGCCGGTGGTTGTCGACGGCGAGCGACAGCAGCACGAGCGTACCGGCATCGACGCCCTCGGCCACCCGCAAATGCAGCCCGTCATCGGCCAGCATAGTGTTCAGCGCCACCATTGGCAGACGAATATCGGGCAGACGCCCGAAATCCGGCCGTTCCGAGAACGTCTCGATTTGCACCAGGTCGGGCGGCGTCGAAAGTTCCGGCTGGTAGCGGCCATCGACCAACACGACGCGCGGGGCATCCGGCACCGGGCCGAGGTCCGGCGCTTCGGACACGACGTTGAGCGGCTCCTCGAAGCTGCTTTCGGCAAGCGCCCGCAGGCTGGTGTAGCGCCAGGCCTCGTCGCGCACGCTCGGCAGCCCGGCCCCGGCAAACACTTCCGCCGCCTGGTCACGGATCGACCGGTCGCCGGGAAGCTGCTCGCGCAGGCCTTGGAACCGCGCCACGAACGCGTCCGCGCCGCTGATCACCTCGGCATTCATGCCGCGTCCGCCACCACTTGCGCGTAGCCCGAGGCCTCCAGTTCGCGCGCCAGATCCGGCCCGCCGCTGCGTACGATCCGGCCCTGGCTCAGCACGTGCACCCGATCAGGGACGAGGTGGTCCAGCAGCCGCTGGTGGTGCGTGATCACCAAAGCCGAGAATTCCGGGCTGCGGAGCGCGTTGACGCCCTCGGCGACGATGCGCAGCGCGTCGATGTCGAGGCCGCTATCCGTCTCGTCGAGGATCGCCAGCTTTGGCCGCAGGATCGCCATCTGCAGCACCTCGTTGCGCTTCTTCTCGCCGCCGCTGAAGCCGACGTTGACGTTGCGCTTCAGCATATCGTCCGGAAAATGCAGCCGCTTGCTTTCCGCGCGCGCGAGACGCAGGAAAGCCGGCGCGTCCAGCTCAGGCTCGCCGCGCGCACGCCGGACCGCGTTCAACGCCGTGCGCAGGAAGTTGGCGTTGTTCACGCCCGGCAGCTCGATCGGCGCCTGGAACGCGAGAAACAACCCGGCCGCCGCCCGCGCCTCGGGCTCCATCTCCAACAGGTTTTGGCCCTCGAACGTCACTTCGCCGCCGGTCAGCTCATAATTCTCGCTGCCAGCCAGCACATAGGCGAGCGTGCTCTTGCCCGAGCCGTTCGGCCCCATGATCGCATGCACCTGACCCGGCGGCAGCTCGAGGCTGATCCCGCGCAGGATCGGCTTGTCCTCGACCGAAGCAGAGAGGTTGTGGATTGACAGCATCAGCCAACCGACCCTTCCAGTGACACGGCCAGCAGCTTCTGCGCCTCGACCGCAAATTCCATTGGCAGCTCCTTCAAGACGTCCTTGCAGAAGCCATTGACGATCAAGCCGACCGCGTCCTCTTGGCTGAGGCCGCGGCTGCGGCAGTAGAAGAGCTGGTCCTCGGCGATCTTCGACGTGGTCGCCTCATGCTCGACCTTCGCCGTCGGGTTGCGGCTTTCGATGTACGGCACGGTATGCGCCCCGCACTGATCGCCAATCAGCAAGCTGTCGCATTGGGTAAAATTCCGCGCCCCCGAGGCCCGCGGCAGGATGCGCACCAGGCCGCGATAGGTATTGTCGGAGTGCCCGGCGGAGATCCCCTTGGAGACGATCGTGCTCCGCGTGTTCTTGCCGATATGGATCATCTTCGTGCCGGTATCCGCCTGCTGGCGGTTATTGGTCACGGCGACGGAATAGAACTCGCCCACGCTGCCTTCGCCCTGCAGGATGCAGCTCGGATACTTCCAGGTGATGGCCGAGCCGGTTTCTACCTGTGTCCAGCTCACCTTGCTGCGGGCACCGCGGCAGGCGGCGCGCTTGGTGACGAAGTTGTAGATGCCACCCTTGCCGTTGGCGTCGCCCGGATACCAGTTCTGCACCGTGCTGTACTTGATCTGCGCATCGTCGAACGCGACCAGTTCGACCACCGCGGCGTGCAGCTGGTTCTCGTCGCGCTGCGGCGCGGTGCAGCCCTCGAGATAGCTGACATAGGCGCCGGCATCGGCGACGATCAGCGTGCGCTCGAACTGGCCGGTGTTGCGGGCATTGATGCGGAAATAGGTGCTCAGCTCCATCGGGCAGCGTACGCCCTTGGGGATGTAAACGAAGCTGCCATCGGTAAACACCGCCGAGTTCAGCGCGCTGAAGTAGTTGTCCGCCGCCGGAACGACGCTGCCGAGATACTTGCGGACCAGCTCCGGGTACTCGCGGACCGCCTCGGAGATCGGGCAGAAGATCACGCCCGCCTTCGACAGGCTCTCACGGAAGGTGGTCGCCACGGAGACGCTGTCGAACACCGCGTCCACGGCTATGCCGGGCCGTTCCTCGGGCATGGCCGCGCCCTGGACGCCAGCGAGGATCGCACGCTCCTTCAGCGGAATGCCGAGCTTCTCGTACATTGCCAGCAACTCGGGATCGACATCGTCGAGGCTCTTCGGCGCGGGCCGCTTCGGCGCGGCGTAGTAGTGGATGTCCTGGTAGTCGATCGGCGGATAGCCGACCTTGGCCCATTTCGGCTCGGTCATCGTCTGCCATGCGGCGTAGGCTTGCAGCCGCCATTCGAGCAGCCACTCGGGCTCCTCCTTCTTGGCGGAGATCATCCGGATCGTGTCCTCGGACAGGCCCTTCGGGGCGATGTCCATCTCGATGTCCGTGGTGAAGCCCCACTTGTAGCCGGACTGCGTGACGGACTGGACGGTATCGAGCGTTTCAGCGACTGCGGGCATCGGCGAACCCTTATTCGGTCGGGAGGGAAGCGGTTGCGGCGAGGGGCCGCGGCGCAGCGAGGTCGGCCAACGAAATGGTGCCGAGTGCGCGCATGACAACGTCGTTCACCGGGTCCCATTGGCCCCGGCAGGCGCAGGCATGCTCGACATCGCAACTCGAATGCGAACCCTCGACACAGGCAGTCAGGTGCACCGGCCCGTCGATCGCGGCGACGACGTCGGCCAGCGGAATCTGCTCGAGCTTGCGGGCCAAGCGGTAGCCGCCGCGGGCACCCCGCTGGCTGGTCACGAGGCGGCTGGCCGCGAGCCCTTTGAGAACTTTGGCCACGGTCGGCTCCGGCAACCCGGTGATGGCGGCAATACCCGGCGAGGTCTGGCACGGCTCACCTTGCGAGAGCCGGACGAGCACGACCACCGCGTAATCCGCTAGTTTCGACAGCCTCAACATCGTTCAACCTGTATGTGGACTGGCGCAGTCCTGATTGAGCGCATTTGAGGCTTGCGACTCGGCAGGTCAACCCCTCGCGGGGCGCAGTGCTGCCGTTCATAGTAAGATTCTAGGGTCCGATCCAGACGCTTGGATCCGAGCGTCTGGTGAATCGGTCCACCAAACAATAGCTAGAGGCGGAAATCTGACGGTTCTTTCGTCAGATTTCCACCACCAGACCTTTATCGGCCTGACTGTGGTCGGGCCGATAAAGGTCTAGCTGTATTTGAGACAGCGATTCACGTCCTGACCGATTCCGGTCAGGACGATCGCGGTCTAGCAGGGAGTGTGGCGGGATGGCCGAACAGTTCGATCTATTGATCAAAGGTGGCCACTGCGTGCTGCCATGGGGCGTGGTGCAGACCGATGTGGGCGTCCGGGAGGGCCGGATCGTGGGACTCGGCGTGCCCGCGAGGGCCGGGGCTGCGGAGGTGATCGATGCGGCCGGGCTGCACGTGCTTCCGGGCCTGATCGATCCGCATGTCCATTTGCGCGACCCCGGCGACAAATCCGTCGAGACCATCCCGACCGGCACCCGCGCCGCCGCGCTGGGCGGGCTGGCGGCGGTGTTCGACATGCCGAACACCGCGCCGAGCATCACCGACGCGGAGCAGCTCGCTTGGAAGCAGGGCTATGTGGAGCAGGTCGCTTGGTGCGACATGGGCCTCTATGTCGGCGCCGCGAAGTCGAACATCCCGGCATTAGCCGAGCTCGAGCTCGACCGGGGCGTCTGCGGCGTCAAAGTCTTCGCCGGCAGCTCGACGGGCGATTTGCTGGTGGAGGACGATGCCTCGATCGAGGCGGTGATGCGCAGCGGCCGGCGCCGGATCAGCTATCACAGCGAAGACGAGTACCGGCTGCAGGCGCGCCGCTTCCAGTTCAAGGTGGGCGATCCCTACAGCGACCACATGGTCTGGCGCGACGTCGAATGCGCCTTTCTCGGCACTCGGCGTCTCATGGCCCTCGCCCAGCGGACCAGGCGGCCCGCGCACATCCTGCACGTCTCGACCGCGGAGGAACTCGATTACCTCAAGGGTTTTCGCGATCTGGCCACCGTCGAGTTGCTGGTCAATCACCTGACCCAGTTCGCGCCGGAGGTGTACGAGCAGCTCCGCGGCTATGGCGTGATGAACCCGCCGATCCGCGACCGGCGGCACTACGACGCGGCCTGGGCGGCGGTGCAGGACGGCACGGCGGACACGATCGGTTCGGACCACGCGCCGCACTCCCGCGCCGCCAAGGAGCGGCCCTGGCCGGAAACCGCCGCCGGGCTGACCGGGGTGCAGACGCTCGTGCCGATCATGCTGGACCACGTGAACGCCGGCCGGCTGCCGCTGACCCGGCTGGTGGACCTGATGTGCGCCGGGCCGGCGCGGGTCTATGGCGCGGTCGGCAAGGGTCGGCTGGCCGCGGGCTACGACGCCGACTTCACCCTGGTGGACCTCAAACGGCAGCGCCGGATCGAAAATAGCTGGATCGCCTCGCCCTGCGGCTGGACCCCGTTCGACGGCATGCAGGTGACCGGCTGGCCGGTATCCACGATCGTGCGGGGCCGGGTCGTGATGCGCGAAGACGAGATTTTGGGCGAGCCCACCGGACGTCTGGTCAGGTTCATCGGGTAGATCAGGCCTCAGAACCAGCCGGTCCGCCGCCTTCCCTTGAGGGCGACCAGCACCAGTGAGCCGACGGCCACCACGTCGAACACGCCGATCCCCGATCGATGCTGCGCGCCGTGCGCGATCACCTGCTCGACCTTGGTGGGGGCCGGCGCGACCGCGCCTGCCGGCGTCACGCGCGCCGCGAAAGCCGCCGCACTGCCGTGATGCGCCGCCCAGGCCTTGGTAAACTCCGAGCCCAGCAGGAAAATAACGCTGGAATAGTAGATCCAAAGCAGGACGATAATCAGCGCCCCCGCCGCGCCATATGTGCTGGCGACGGCGCTGGTGGCAATGTAGATGCCGATCAGCGTCTTGCCGACGGTGAATAGCAACGCCGTGGCGATCGCGCCGACGATCACGTCGCGCCAGCGCAGCACACGGTCTGGCAGAAGCTTGTAGATCGCGGTGAACATCGCCGAGATAATCACGAAGGTGATGACGAAATTGGCAATTATCAGGACGGTTTGGATGCCCGGCCAGATCGCGTTGAGATAGTTGCCGAGCCCCGTCAGCGCCGCGCTAATCACCAGCGAGACCAGCATCAGGAATCCCATAGTTGCCACCAGGCCGAGGCTCGCCGCCCGCGCCTTCAGGATCGTGGTCAGGCCGGCCTTCGGCTCCGCCCGCCAGATCAGATTGAGCGCAGACTGCATCTCCCCGAACACGCCGCTCGCGGTGAGCAGCAGCGTGATTATACCGAGGGCGGTCGCCCAAATACCGGTGCGCTGCCGCCCGGCGCCGGCGACCATGCTCTGCACCATCTG
Organism: Acetobacteraceae bacterium; assembly: GCA_965276815.1. Classification (GTDB taxonomy): domain Bacteria; phylum Pseudomonadota; class Alphaproteobacteria; order Acetobacterales; family Acetobacteraceae; genus JAVVHH01. Next base: position 19,486 of record CBDIBE010000012.1, read on the forward strand.
CGCCGCCTGGTCGCCCATCAGGCCGCGGAGCTGGTCGACCATCGCGCCCTGCGCCGCGTCCTCGCCGAACACCAGCCCGGCGATGGCGACGCAGATCAGCAGCACGGGACCAATCGAGAGGACTGTGTAGAAGGCGATGGCGGCAGCGCGGCTCAACGCGCTGTCCGCGATGAAATCGCTGAACGTCTCCTTCAGCATCTGCCACCAGCGATTAACCATCAGCTCCCTGCCAAGCCGCCTGCAAGGCGCAACGATCTTGCTGGCGCCGGGTTGCGGTCACATGCCGAGATAGGCGCGGCGCACGCCGGCATCGCCGGCGATGTCCTTGGCCGGGCCCTCGAGCACGATGCGGCCGGTCTGTAGCACGTAGGCGCGGTCGGCGAGGTCCAGCGCCTCCGCCAACCGCTGCTCGACGAGCAGGATGGTCGTGCCGAGGGCGCGGATGCGGCCGACCGCGTCGAGGATGTCGTCCACCAGCTTCGGCGCGATCCCCTGGCTCGGCTCGTCCAGCATCAGCAGGCGCGGCTGGGTCATCAGCGCCCGCCCGATCGCCAGCATCTGCTGCTCGCCGCCGGAAAGCGTCTCCGCCCGCTGCGCCAGCCGCTCCTGCAGGCGAGGGAACAAGCCGAAGACGAGGTCGAGCGGGCGAAACCGCTCCTTGTCGCCACGCCGCGCGTAGGCGCCGAGCCGCAAATTGTCCTCCACCGAGAGCCGCGGGAACAGCCGCCGCCCCTCCGGCACCAGCCCGATGCCGCGGCGCGTGATCAGATGCGGCGCCACGCGGGCGATCGGGGCGCCGTCGAAGCGGATAGCCCCCTCGGTCGCCACCTGTCCGGCGATCGCGCGCAGCAAGGTGCTCTTGCCCGCCCCGTTCGCCCCGACAACGGCGACGATCTCGCCGGCCTGGACCCCGAGCGTGATCTCATGCAGCGCCTTCAGCCCGCGATAACTCGCCGAAACCCGGTCAAGATGCAGCAGCATAGCGATCCCCCAGATAGGCGCGGATCACCTCGGGGTGCCGCACCACCTGCTCCGGCGAGCCCTGCATCAGCACACGGCCGAGATTGAGCACGACCGCCCGGTCGACCAGCGGCAGCACCACCTCCATCACATGCTCGACCATGAGAATCGTGACCCCTTGCTCGCGCACGGCGCGGATCAGGGCAACGCCGCTCGCCGCCTCGGTGGGTGTCAAACCGGTCAGCATCTCATCGAGCAGCAGCAGGCGCGGCCGGGTCGCGAGCGCGCGGGCGATTTCGAGCCGGCGCTTCTCCGGCGGAGTGAGCAGATGCGCCGGCGTATCGGTGCGCGCGGCGAGGCCGCAGAACGCCATCGTCGCTTCGGCGGCCTGCATTGCCGCGCGCGGGCTCGTCTCGCGTGCGAAGGCGCCGACCATGACGTTTTCCAGCACGGTCATGCTGTCGAAGCTGCGCACCACCTGAAACGTGCGGGCCACGCCGGCGCGCGAACAGGCGACCGGCCCGGCGCCGCTGATCCGCTTGCCCTCCAGCCGGATCTCACCGGCATCGGGGCTGACCTCGCCGGAGATCGAGTTGAACAGGCTCGTCTTGCCGGCGCCGTTCGGCCCGATCAGCCCCAGGATCTCGCCCTGCTCGGCGGTGAAGCTGATTTCTACGTTCGCCGCGACACCGCCAAACGTTTTGCTGACCCGGTCGACCCCCAAAAACGCGGTCATGCCCGCGCACGGACCCCGAACAAGCTGACCAGCCCCGCTGGCCGCGCGAGTGCGACGACCACGATCAGCCCGCCGTAGATCATCAGGTCCACGCCGCGGCCGCCGCCGCCGAGATAGGACCGGGTCAGCTCGCTCACCGGGATCAGCACCGCCGCGCCGACGAGCGGCCCCCACAGCGTGCCGACGCCGCCCAACACCGCCGGCAGCGCGATCAGGATCGACAGCGACCCGGCCAGGATGCTGTCCGGGTCGATATAGCCGACATATTGCGCGTAGATCGCGCCGCCCATCCCGGTCAGGAAACCGCTGATCCCCGCCGCCGCCATCTTCGACGGAAACACCCGGACGCCCAGCGACCGCGCCGCCACCACGTCGTCCCGCACCGCGCGCCAATTATAGCCCCAGGCACGACCCTCGATGACGAAGGCAACGACCCAGGTAAGCGCCAAAAAGCCGAGGGACACGTAGTGGAACGGCAGCTTGCTCGTGCGGAATTGGAGCTGGATCAGGCTCTCGCCGTGGAACGGCACGTAAAGCCCGGTCGCCGCACCCACGAAATCCCAGTTCAGGAAGAGCAAATAGCCGATTTCGCCGACGACGACCGTCGCGATCGCATAATAATGGCCGGAGAGCCGGAAGCACGGCCAACCGACGGCCAGCGCACACAGCCCGGCCACCGCGCCGCCCGCGAACATCCCCACGGTCGGCGGAATGCCGCCGTTCACGAACAGCATCGTGCTGACATAGGCGCCAATGCCGAGATACAGCGCATGCCCGAGCGAGATCTGCCCGCAATAGCCGCCCAGCACGTTCCATGCCTGGGCGAACCCGGCGAATAGCAGGGTGATGATGATCAGGTTCTGCGTGTAGACGTCACGGATCGGCAACGGCAGCAGCGCAAGCACTACCAGGACCACGACGCCGCCAATCAGCTCCCGCCGGCGACGCCGCGTGATCGCGTTGGCCGCGGGCGCCTCAATCGCCAGGCTCGCATCCATCATATCGTGCCGAACAGGCCGCGCGGCCGGATCATCAGCACCGCCAGGTAGACCGCGAACACGCCCACCTGCTTGAGGCTCGGCTCCAGCACGAGCGCGGTCAGCGCCTCGACCTCGCCGATGACGATGCCGGCGACCAGCGCCCCGAACACGGAGCCGAACCCGCCGAGCGCCACCGTCACATAGGCGATGATTGCGAAATTCGCGCCGACGTTAGGAGAAACGTAATAGAAGGTGATCAACATGACCCCGGCGATGCCCACCGTCGCGGACCCAATGCCCCAGCCGAGCGCGAAGATGCGGTCTCGGTCGATGCCGATCAGCGCGACGGCGTCGCGATCCTCACGCGTGGCTTCGAGCGCGCGGCCGAACTCGGTGCGGTTGATCAGCAGCAGCCCGGCAAACGCCAGCAGGCAGACAATGCTGGCGGCGAGTTGCGGCAGCGGCACGAACACACCGGAGATGCCGACGGATTTGTCGCTGATCCAGGTTCCGGTCACCGAGCGGAAATCGCCGCCCCAGACGAACTGCGCCGCGCCGCGGATGAAAATGGCCAGGCCAAACGTCGCAAAAATCTGCACCATGCCACGATTGAACCGCACGCTCAGCGCCCGAGCGATGATGCCCCGGTAGATGCCCATCCCGAGCACGAACAGCAGCACCGCCACGATCGGCAATTGCAACAGCGGGTCGAGGCCAGTGAGCCCGAAGATGATCACCGCCGCGTACATCGCGAGCATCAGCAACTCGCCATGCGCGAAATTGACGATGTCCATCAGCCCAAAGATCAACGACAGCCCGGCGGCCACGAGCGCGTAGATCAGCCCCATCAGCAGCCCGCTGACCAGCGTCTGGGCGATGATTTCGGCAGTCACGCTGTCCCGAACCCGCCGCCGCCTGGCGTTTGGATGACGAACACGTCGCCGGGTCGCAGCTCGGTGCGGCTGGTTCCGGACATCGTCTCCACGCCGCCATCCGCGCGCTCCACCCATTGCCGGCCCGGCAGCCCGTCCGCGCCGCCCTCGAGACCGAAAGGCGCCACTTCACGCCGGCTCGCCACCACCACGATGGTCATCGGTTCCTTGAACCGGATGCGCCGCTCCGACCCGTCGCCGCCGCGGTTCCGCCCGGCACCCCCGGAGCCGCGCCGGATCGCAAACGCCTCCTGCACCACCGGATAGCGCAGCTCCAGTATCTCCGGGTCGGTCATGCGGGTGTTGGTCATATGCGTGTGGATCGCCGACGCGCCGTCCCCATCCGGCCCCGCCCCCATGCCGCCACAGATCGTCTCGTAATATTGCCGCGTGGCGTCGCCGAACAGCACGTTGTTCATCGTCGCCTGGCTGCACGCGAGCCGTCCCAGGGCGCCGAATAGCGCGTTGCAGGTTGCCTGGCTCACCTCCGTGTTGCCCGCCACGACCGCAGCCCCCGGCGCCGGCGAGAGGAACGTGCCCGCTGGGATGCGCAAGGTCAGCGGCTTCAGGCAGCCGTCGTTCAGCGGGATGTCCTCGCCGACCAGGCAGCGGAACACGTACAGCACCACCGCCCGTGTCACCGCCGGCGGCGCGTTGAAGTTGCCGGAATTTTGCGGACCCGTGCCGGTGAAATCGACGATCGCCGTCCGCGCCGCCCGGTCCACCGAAACCGCGACCCGCAAGGGCGTGCCGTTATCCATCGTGTAGTCGAACGCGCCGTCGCCGATGCGGCCGATGACCCGGCGCACCGCCTCTTCGGCATTGTCCATGACATGACGCATGTAGGCGCTCACCGTGTCCCAGCCGAACTGATGCACGACGCGGGCCAACTCCTGCACGCCGCGCTCGTTTGCCGCCACCTGCGCCTTGATGTCGGCCACGTTCACGTCCGGACTGCGCGCCGGATACTTTGCCGTGGCCAGAAGCGCCCGGAACGCGTCCTCCTGGAAATGCCCCTGATCGACGAGCAGGAAATCGTCGATCACCACCCCCTCGTCCTCGAGCGTCCTGCTGTCCGGCGGCGTACTGCCCGGCGTGGTGCCGCCAATATCGGCATGATGGCCGCGGCTGCCGACGAAAAAACGGATCTCCCGCCCGTCCGGATCGAACACCGGGGTGATTACCGTCACATCCGGCAAGTGGGTTCCGCCGTTGAACGGGTTGTTCAGCGCGACGACGTCGCCGGGGCGTAAGTTGGCGCTGCGGCTGCGCAACACCGTGCGCACGCTCTCGCCCATGGCGCCCAGATGGACCGGTACGTGCGGCGCGTTGGCCACGAGGCCGCCCTCGGCGTCGAAGATGGCGCAGCTGAAGTCGAGCCGCTCCTTGATGTTGACACTCAGAGAAGTGTTCTGCAGCACCGCGCCGGTCTGCTCGGCGACGTTCATAAAGAGATTGTTAAACAATTCGAGCAAGACTGGGTCCGGCCGATCGCTGCCGGCTTGCACGCGGCTGGGCAGCTTTTCGGTGCGGCGCATCAGCATGTGGTCGCGCTCGGTGACCTCGGCGGTCCAGCCGGGCTCGACGACGGTGGTCGCATTGGCCTCGCGCACCAGCGCCGGGCCGGGCAGAAGGTCGCCAGCGCGGAGTTCGGTGCGCTCGAAAACGGGGGTGCGATGCTCCTGCCGGCCGCTCCACATCGGGACGAAATCGATCGGCTCCGGCGCGCCCGCTTGCCGACGCGGCAAGGTGGGCTCCCGCACTTCCTCGCCCTCGGCCAAGGCCTCGACTGCGACCAGCTCGGCGACGAGCGGGCGGTCCGGGGTCGCGAAGCCGAAACGGGCGCGGTGCGCCGCGGTGAAGGCGGCGACGATGTCCTTCGCACCCGTCAGCGGCACCGGCAGTGCCGCCTCGGTCCCGGCGTAGCGTAGATGCACCGACAGGTGCACGCGCACCCGGTCCGGCGCGGCGCCCTGATCGAGCAGAGTCGCCCGCGCCGCCTCGCCCAGTTGCGCCGCGACCGCGTGCAGGTCGGGCAAAGCGGTGTCATCGAAGGCGCGCTCGACTGCCTGTTCCCGCAGCACCGCCTGGTCCGCCAGCCCCATCCCGTAAGCCGAGAGCACGCCGGCATAGGGGTGGATGAACACCGTTTCCATGCCCAACTCGTCGGCGACCAGACAGGCGTGCTGGCCGCCGGCACCGCCAAAGCATTGCAGCGCGAAACGCGTCACGTCGTGGCCCTTCTGCACGCTGACCTGCTTGATCGCGTTGGCCATGTTGGCCACGGCGACGCGCAGGAAGCCTTCCGCCGCCGCGCGCGGGTCGGCGACGCCCATCCGCGCCGCCAGATCGGCGAACCCGGCGCGGACGGCTTCGGCGTCGAGCGGCGCGTCGCCGCCGGGTCCGAAAATGGCGGGGAAATGCGCGGGCTGGATCTTGCCGACGCAGACATTCGCGTCCGTCACCGTCAGCGGCCCGCCGCGCCGGTAACTGGCCGGGCCGGGATTGGCGCCGGCGCTGTCCGGCCCCACGCGGACGCGCGCGCCGTCGAAATGCAGGATGCTGCCCCCGCCCGCGGCAACCGTGTTGATCGCCATCATCGGCGCGCGCATCCGCACCCCGGCCACTGCGGTCTCGAACGCACGCTCGAAGGCGCCGTCGTACAGCGCGACATCGGTGCTGGTGCCGCCCATGTCGAAACCGATGATCCGGTGCAGCCCCGCCATCTCGGCGGTGCGGGCCGCGCCGACGATGCCGCCAGCCGGCCCGGAGAGAATGGCGTCCTTGCCCTGAAAGCGATGTGCCTCGGCTAGGCCGCCATTGCTCTGCATGAAAAACAGCCGCACGCCTTCGAGTTCGCTCGCCACCTGGTCCACATAGCGGCGCAGGATCGGTGAGAGGTACGCGTCGACCACGGTGGTATCGCCACGTGGGACCAGCCGCAGCAGCGGGCTCACCGCATGGCTGGCCGAGACTTGCCCAAAGCCGGCCTCGCGAGCCAGCGCGGCCAGCCGCCGCTCCATCTCGGGAAACTTCCAGGCATGGATCAGGGCGATCGCGCAGGCCTCCAGCCCGGCGGCGCGAGCGGCGGCAAAGGCCTCGCTCGCGCCGGCTTCGTCGAGCGTCTCGATCTCGTCGCCCTCGATCCCGACCCGGCCGCCGACCTCGACCACCTGCTCGTAAAGCAGCGACGGCAGCGTCACCTGCAAATCGAATAGACGAGGCCGGGCCTGATTGCCGATCCGCAACAGATCGCCAAAGCCGCGGTTGACCACGAGCAGCGTCCGCTCGCCCTTGCGCTCCAACAGCGCGTTGGTGGCGACCGTGGTGCCCATCTTGACCTGATCGACCAGCCCGGCCGGGATCGGCGCGTCTGGGCCGACGCCGAGGACGTGCTTGATGCCAGCGATGGCGGCGTCCCGGTAGCGGCCGGGGTTTTCGCTGAGCAGCTTATGGGTGGAGAGCGTTCCATCAGGTGCGCGGGCCACGATGTCGGTGAAGGTACCGCCGCGGTCGATCCAGAACTGCCAGCCTTGCATCCGAGCCCCTTTTGCTAACGAAAACCGGGATACAGGGCGATGGCGTGGATTACTACAAGGAGAACGAGAGCGCTTCGAGGGGGACCGGCTGGGGCGTCTGCGGGACGGATTGCCGCTCTATGTCCACGCTGACCGACATCGTGCGCTGGCCGCCGCCGCACAGCACGCCGCGGATTGGGGCTACATCGGTGTAGTCCCGTCCCCAGGCGAGCCAAACATGGTCCTCTCCGGCCTGACCACTCGCCGGGTCGAGGTCGACCCAACCCAAATTGGGGCCGAGCCAGCAGGCTATCCAGGCGTGCAGTTGGTCGGCGCCGCGGAGCCGAACGGTGCCGGGAGGGGCATCGGTGCGCAAATAGCCGGAGACGAAGCGAGCGGGCAGCCCCCTGGCGCGCAGGCCGGCGAGCATCAAATGCGCGAAATCTTGGCAGGCTCCGGTCCGGTGCTCAAACAGACCCGGCAAGTCCCGCAGCATCGTTCTGACCCGTGGCTGCAGCGTGAATTCCCGCATCATTCGGGCCATGAGGTCGCACACGCCTTCCAGCACCGCGCGGCCTGCCGGGAAACTCGCGGAAGCCCAATCGCGCACCGGCGGAATCGCCGGCGTCATTGGGCTGGCAAAGGCGAATTCGGCCACATCAGGCCGATGCTGGGCTTCGACCGCCACGCGTTCCCAACGCGGCGTGGCGGCTGGATCGGGCATCGGCGGCAGCTTTCGCATCAACACGACCGAGTCGGTGACGATCTCAAGTGCGGTGTGCCTTGCTTCTAGCGAGAAATGCGTGACCGGGTTGCCGAAATGATCCAGCGCCTCGCTCCAACGTCCCGCGGCGGCGCTGGTCCGAATGGCACAGGATTGCACCTCCTGCCATGGCAACTCGCGCGGGCGCAGATGGAGCAGATCCGCCGCGCGATCGACTCCGTCTGCGTAATGGTATTTCGTCGCATGACGGACACGGAAAATCATGCGATCTCCAGCCCGGTTTCCCGTATTGCCGGCATAGACGGGAAGAAACGGCGGCCAATCCGGTCGAATAGGTCGGAGGTCGAAGCCGCAATGCCGAGCAGCAGCGTTGGCAGAAATGAGGCGACGAGTGCCGGATCATAGGCCAGGTTCACTTGATCGACCAGCGCCGCCGCCCGTTCCTGCAGTTCCTGGGCGCGTTGCGCCAGGCCGGAATGTCCCGCCACATGCAAGAGGGACGCGGCCCGCGCATATTGATGAGCCAACCCGCTCGGAACCGCCAAATCCGCCAGAATTATATCGAGAACCGGCGCGGGCTGCAGCGCGGCGAAGTAGCGGTTCCGGTAAGCAAGGCTGCAATCGCAGAGTTCCAGCGCCAGGCCGAGCGCGCTCTCCATCCGGTCCAGCTTTTGGTCGAGCACGGCGGCGAGCGTCGTGGTGGTCATTGCCGCCCGCTCCAGACGCCCACCGAGCTCAAGGAAGAGCCGGGCACCCTTGTGCAGCAATCCATCCGCGGCGATCCCGGCCTCGGTGATGGCGACCCGCTCCAGGCCGGACATGGCTTCAAGCAGCCGGTCCGCGGAGAAAGCGCGCGCTTCGCGCCGCACGGAACGAATCGCCTGCATTAACGCGGCGTACCCTTCATCCGTGAACCGATCGCGCAGGCCAGACGTCAGAAGCGCCGCTTCATCGAGCCCATGCGCGATGCCGCCACCGGGCGCGAGCGCGTCCTGTATCGTGGCTTCGAGCGCGGTGCCCGATCCCGTGTCGGCAATGCCGGCGCGCGACAGACAGGCGGCGAGAACCGTACGCTCGGCCAGCTCATGCGGCAGTGCTGTGCCGGTTGTGGACCGGCGCAGGCCGGCCCGGCACAGCCGCGCCTGACCCTCAAGCCGCTCCACGACCCGGCCGAGCGAAAACGCATCGCGAGCAACCCGGCTTGGGATGTCGGGCCCGCTTCGCCGCAATGCGATCCGCGCGCGTGGCGCCGGTTTTGCGGCGATTGCCGCCCCGCCCGGCTCAGTGACCACCCAGACGTCTTTGAATAGCCCATCCGGCGGCAAAGCCTCCCCGACGTTCGCCCCGACCGGGAGGACGCGAGCGATGCCGCCGGGCAACATGCGCCAGGCGAGACCGTCATGCATTAGAAACAATCTGAGCACGATTGGCTGGGCGACAAGTCCCTCCTGCCCGTGGCAGGGCGCGGCCGAGGGGGTGACCGTGGTACATCCGACGTAGTTCCAGGGCGAGGCGGCGATGGCCTCCTCGATCTCGGCCCGCTGCTCTCGCTCGAGGCCGGCGAGCGGCAGCGGCGGCGCGGCGCCGTCGAATGCCGGCCGGATCGCCCAGCGCCGGAATCCCGCGGCCACGATGCGTTTTGCCGCCTCATCGGCCATCCACATCGAGGGCAGCGTCGCGAGCAGAAGTGGCTCGCCGAGCAAGCTCCGGCATAGCGCCGGCATGAACGCGGCTAAGACCGGCATCTCCACGAGCGCGGCACCAGGGTGGTTGAGGATCCGCACCGCCCCCTGTCGCGCCGCCTCGAACAGGCCGATTACCCCATCGGGCGCAGCACCAGGACATTGCAGCGGATCGAGCCGGTTTGCGCACATGCGCCGGAACAGCAGGTCGATGCGCTGCAGACCGCTGAGGCCCTCGAGATACAGCACGCCGTCTTGGACCATCAGGTCCCGAGCCTCGACCAGCGCGCAGCCGAGCTCGCGTGAAAGCGCCGCGTGCTCCGGCCAATGCGGATCGCCCGCGCCCTCGGTCAGCATCGCGATCATCGCCGGGCGCTCGCCACGGGGCCCTGCAGCGCGAACCAGCGCCTGCTGCCACGCCTCAAAGAAGGGCTGCAGCGGCCGCACCTCGTTGCTGCGGAACAGTTCCGGCATGGTGAGGGCCAGCAACCGCCGGCATTCACGCGCATAGCCCACGCCGAAGGCGCCCCGCGTCCGATCGGCCAGTACGCGCCATTGCCCATCCGGGCCGCGCACGAGGTCCGCCGCATAGGCCTGTAGGAATGGCCCGGCAGAGGGCGTTCCTGTCCGGCAGGCGCGCAGGAAATTGGGGTTGGCGAACACGGCCGCCGGCGGCAGCTTGCCGCTCGCGAGCGTCGCTTGCTCGCCATACACATCGGCCAAAATCGCTTCGAGCAGGCGCGCCCGCTGGCACAACCCGGCCTCGAGTAATGCAAATTCGGGTGCGGTCAGTGGCAACGGGATCGGGTCGCAACGCCACGACCGGCCGGTTTCCGATGCGTCAGCCGCGTTCGCGAGCCGCCTGGCCCGCTCGGCCAAGCCCGGCTGCTGCAGACCGTGGACGATCCCGAGCACCGGCCGCCACTGCGGGCGCACACCGCCATGCCCATTAACCATTTCGTCCCACGCCGTCATGGCAGACGCGGCCCCTCCTCCACTCTGCTGCCAGAATGGCGGGGAAACCTTGCCAAATTCTTGACGACCCGAAGGCGGCGGTGTGGCCCGTCCGCCTCCTGGACCGGTTATGTCAACTTACGGAAGCGCAGGTAAAGCGGCGCGGGTCGATTCGCGCGACGATTTCGCCCGCCAGGCCAGGGTCGCGGCCAGCGATCAGGTCGGCGACCAGCTTGCCCGCGGCGGGCGAGGTCTGGATTCCATAGCCGCCCTGCCCCACGCACCAGAAGAACCCCTTGGCGTCGCCGGCCCAGCCAAAAGCCAGGCTGCGGTCGGGCGTGAAGGTGCGGAGCCCGGCCCAACTATGCTCGACCCGGCGAACCTCGATATCCATCGCCTGCTGCATGCGGTCGATCGCGATGGCGACGTCCAGCTCGTCCGGCTGCACGTCGTGCGCGTGGATGTCAGTCTCGTCGGCTGGGCTGACCATGAGCTTGGTGCGCGCTTCGGGGCGGATATACCAAGTGTGATCGACATCGTTGACCATGGGCCAATCCGTCACTTGATACGGCGCCGGGTCGATCACGCAGCCGGTACGCCGCTTCGGCGTGAGGCCAAGCGGGGCGATGCCCGCCTGCTTGGCGACCTCGTCGCCCCAGGCGCCGGCTGCATTGACCACTACGCCGGCGACAAAGACGTCGCCGCCCGCGGTCTCGACGTGCCACTTCCCGGCGCGTTGCTCGATCCGCCCGGTGCGGCTGCGCAGGGCGAGGACGCCGCCGGCCGCCCGCAAGCCGCGCAGGAACGCCTGGTGCAGCGCCGCGACGTCCATATCGAACGCGTCCTCCTCGATCGCGGCTGCGGCGGCGTAGCCGGGTCGCAGCGCCGGCACGCGCGTCCGGATCTCCTGGATCGGAGCCTCGCGCAAGCCGCTGCCCTCGGCCAGCATGGCGTTGAGGTGCGGAAGCTGTTCCTCGGGGGCCAGGAAAACGACGGCACGCCGATGCAGTAGCGGCGAGTCGACGAAGCCCGGCGGTGGCTGCTCGAAGAACGGCCGCGACAGGCCGGTCAGGACCCGAACGTCCGGGGGACCGTAATTCAGGATCCAGATCGCCGCCGAGCGCCCCGTACTATGGTACCCCGCGGCTTCCTCCGCCTCGATCAACGCGACCCGGCGGTCCGCGGCCAGACGCGAAGCGACCGTCGCGCCGGCGATCCCTGCGCCGATGACGATCGCGTCCAATTCATGCGTGTCCATGCGTCAGCATCGCCACTCGGCCAAGCCGGCGCAAGTTCCTGCTTCCCCCGGCGTGGATAGCCCGTATATGGAAGACGTGGCCGGCGTCAGTGAAATCAGTGCGCGCGAATACCCTGTCCGGCCCATCGTCGGCATCGGGGTCGTGCTGCTCAAACCGGGCGCGGTCCTCCTGGTCCGCCGGGCCAAGCCCCCCAATGCTGGGAGCTGGAGCTTGCCGGGCGGGGCGCAAGAGCTGGGCGAGCCCGCCGAGCAGGCCGCTCGACGCGAGTTGCTCGAGGAGACAGGGCTCGAAGCCGGCACAATGGTCCTAGCCGCCAATGTCGACAGCATCCACCGCGACGCGGCGGGACGCATCCAGTTCCATTATACAATTTTAGACTTCGCCGCCGCCTGGCGGTCGGGCGAGCCCGTAGCGGGCGGGGATGTCTCCGAAGCGCGCTTCGCGCCGTTCGACCAATTGGCCGACTACGCGCTATGGGAGGAGGCGCACCGGGTCATCGCGATCGCCCGCGGCCTGCTGTTCGGCGGCTAGCTTCGCCGCCGCCGCGAGTGCGAGGCATTGCCGAGATTGAAGCTGGCCGCCATGCCGGCGCAGATCAGGCCCAGGCAGGCCGGGATCAGCCAGAGCGGCCGGATCAGGAATGGGAGTTCCGTCCAATCCCACATCCAGCCGGTCGTATGATCTCGCATCCACAGCGGCAGATCGCGATCAACCATCAGCAAGCCTTGCCCGAGCGTCAGGCCCTGGGGCGTCAGCGTCGCGACCGCGACTGCGGAAACCAGGAAAAGTGCTGCCAGAACTGCAAAGATCCGCGCCGCCATCACATGAACAGCTTATCGCGCGGCATGCTGGCGTAAAGGCCCGCAACCTGCGCGCTGTAGCCATTATAGATCATCGTCGGCACCCGGTCGTCCGTGCCAAGGAGCCGTTCCGTCGCCTGGCTCCAGCGCGGATGCGGCACCTCGGGGTTCACGTTGGCCCAGAACCCATACTCCGCCGGCTGCGTCGCCTGCCAGGAATTCAACGGCTGCTTGTCGGTGAAGTTGAAGCGCACGATCGATTTGATCGACTTGAACCCATATTTCCAGGGGACCACGATCCGGATCGGAGCCCCGTCCTGCTTCGGCATATTCTTCCCATACATGCCGGTGGCGACGAATGCGAGTTCGTTGTTCGCTTCGGGGAGAGCGAGGCCTTCGCGATAGGGCCAGTCGATGATCGGCAGCCGCAGCCCGGGCATCGACCTGGGATCGGCGAGCGTTTCCATCTCGACGTATTTCGCCGACGCAGTGGGGGCGCAGATCCGGATGAGGTCGCGCATCGGAAAGCCGGTCCACGGCACGGTCATCGCCCAGGCTTCCACGCAGCGATGCCGGTAGATGCGCTCCTCGAGGTGCACCTGCTTCATCAGATCGTCGAAGCTGATCGTGCGCGGATTGGCGACCATGCCATCGATCTTGATCTGCCAGGGGCTGATCGGCATGCGCTGCGCCGCCCGGTAGATCGATTTATCGGTGCCGAATTCGTAAAAATTATTGTAAGTCGTCGCGTCCTGTTCGGGAGTGAGCGGGCGGCCGGCGTTGGCGTAGGCCGGGTCCACCGGCGCGCCCTGGGCCCGCGCCAGGTTCGGCAGCAGCAGTCCGACCGCCGCGCCCGCCACGAGGCCGCGACGCCCGAGCACGAACCTCTCCGGCGTGACCTGGCTCTCCGGAATCTCCCAGCCCCTGCGCTTGATGATGTTCACAGCCTGGTCTCCTCGTATCGGACAGGCCACAGATTGAAATTAAGTGATCGTGGTGCAAGGGTCGCGTCAAGGCGACGTGTAGCTTGCCCGGAGATGCCTCAATGAACCTCGCTCAATTTCCCCGTGTGAAGCTCTGCCTGGCGCCCACGCCGCTCGAGTTGCTGCCGAACCTGAGCCGCGCGCTGGGGGGTCCGCAAATTTGGATGAAGCGGGATGATCTGACCGGGATGGGGCTGGGCGGCAACAAAGTGCGCAAGCTGGAATTCTTGGCCGGCGACGCGCTAGCGAAAGGGGCTAACCACTTAGTAACCCAAGGCGCTGTACAGTCGAACCATGTGAGGCAGACGGCGGCGGTGGCGGCAAAGCTCGGCTTGAAGTGCACGGCGGTGCTCGAGCATCGGGTCGAGACCAATGACAGCGCTTATCTGAACAGCGGCAATGTGCTGCTGGATCGACTGATGGGCATTCAGATCGAGTACCGGCCCGGCGGCGCGGACATGCAGTCGGCGATCGAGGAGGTTGGCGCACGGCTCGAGAGTGAGGGCGCGAAGCCGTATCTGATCCCGGGCGGCGGCTCGAACCAGGTCGGCGCGCTGGGCTACGCCGCGGTTGCGTTCGAGTTGGTGCAGCAGGCCAATGAGATTGGGCTGCGGATCGATCGGCTCGTGCATGCGACCGGGAGCGCCGGGACGCAGGCGGGGCTGGTTGCGGGGCTGCATGCGATGAGCAGCCCGATCCGGGTGCTCGGGATTGGCGTGCGCAATCCGAAGGACAAGCAGGAGGCGAATGTCCTCAAGCTGGCGCGGGCGACCGCGGCGTATATGGGCGTGGACCGGGAGCTGCCGGACGCGGCCGTCGAGGCGAACTGCGATTATGTCGGCACCGGCTATGGCCATCCCACGCCGGGGATGGTCGAGGCAGTACAGATGGTGGCGCGCACGGAGGGGATTTTCTTGGACCCGGTGTATTCCGGAAAGGGCATGGCCGGGCTGATCGACCTAGTCCGCAAGGGCGACTTTAAGGCTGGCGAGAACGTGGTGTTCTTGCACACTGGGGGCGCCGTCGGCTTGTTTGGCTACGCCGACACGTTCAACGAGGCGGCTTAATCCCTGCCGCCCTCTACTCCCTCCCTCATCGGGCCCCACAACCGGAGGGAAAGGGCTTTGACCCTCGCTTATTCGCTGGTCGGCTTTGCCGCGTCCGGCGTGGAGGTGGGAGCCGGGGTGGAGGCCTGGACCGGGGTGGCGGCGTCGGGCGCCGGATGCGCATTCTTCATCATCGCGCCGGTCATCGGGATGAAGAACACGCCGACATCCTTGCGCGAGTGCACCTTGCCTTCCGCATCCTTCGTGTAGACGTAGAGGACCTGGCCGCGCTTGAACGGCTGGCCGATGGGGATCAGCATGCGGCCGCCGGGCTTGAGCTGCTTGAAAAGGTCGGGCGGCGCGTATTGCGCGGCGCAGGTGACGATGATTACGTCGAACCCGCCCTGCACCTCCGGCCAGCCGAAATATCCGTCCCCGACTCGCGTCTCGACGTTGTCATAGCCGAGCGGGGCGAAGATCTTGCTCACCGCACGGCCCAGCGGTTCAATGATCTCGATCGAATAGGCGCGCTTGGCGATGCGCGACAGCAGGCTGCTCTGAAAGCCGCTGCCGGTGCCGACCTCGAGCGTCACGTCACCGGGCTGCGCCTTGCAGACCTGGGTCATGTAGGCCTGGCCGAGATAATCCGAGAGCGCAGAGCCGTAGCCGAGGGCCCACGGCTTCGGGTCGTCCTCGTAGGCGACGCCGCCTTCCGAGCGGTGATCGGGGTAGAAATAATGGAAATAGTCGCGCGGCACTTCCTGGAAAGCCTTCATCACGGCCGGGTCGGCACTGCCGAGGCGTTCCTTCAGGTAGCTCTCGATCCGGGCGAGGGCGGCGGGCTTGCGGGCCTGAATCGCCTGGAATTGTTGGTCCGACAGGCTCACCGGCCGGCCAGATTTCCGCATGGCGTCCTCGTACGCCTCACGCGTCCAGGCGCCAGGGACGGCGGGGGCGGCGCGTGCGGCCGCGAAGGGCGCGGCGAGGGAAGCGGCCAGCACGGCGCGGCGGGTCAGAGCGTGGGAGATGGCTGCCACTGAAGTGACTTTCGCAGAGAGGGGTAAGCGACGAGGACGATAACATACAGCAAAGTGGCTGCAATCAATACACCGTCGAACCCGGCCTGCACCGCAACGAGATTTGCGAGTGGCGTAGCAACCACAGAGAAGGCGCCGTTGAGCCCCCAGGCCCAGGGCAGCATCCCGCCGCCTCTGGCGCTGGCGCGCGCCAGGCCGAGCGGGAACGGTAGGCCGAGCGCCAGCGACACCGGGGCAATGATCGCGATCAGGATCAGCGCACGCATCGCCCAGGGCAGGCCGAGCGTGGCCAGCAGGAACGGCTCGAGCCCTGTCAGCGCCAGACCGCACCACACGACCACCACGCCGGCGGCGATGGCGATGCCGCCATTCCGTAATCTGTCGGCGATCAGGCTGCCGAGGCCAGAAAACACCAGCATCCCGGTCAGCACGGCGGCAAAGGCGCTGGTGCGGTCGTTCAGGTAAAGGCTCGCTTTCTCGATCAGGAAGATCTCGATGAATAGGAAACCAAGGCCGAGGCTGGCGAAATAGATCACCGGGCGCAGGATCGGCGCCCGGGTGGCGCGTGGCCCGGCGACGCGCGGCGCGAAAAGCGGCACCGCGAGGACCAGCAGCGCAATCACCACGGCCTGCGCCAGCACGGCGAGGTTGACGAGCTGCCCGACCTCCGCCTGCGGCAGGATCTCCACCCGGCGCAGGATGTCGGGCAAGCGGAAGAGGCGTAGGATGTTGAAATAGAACGGGCGATCGAGCGTGATTGGCCGCAGGTCGAACGCTTGTTGCGACGGGCTCGCTTCGCCGCGCAGCACCAGTCCGGCCTCGTCGGCCACGGCGTCCTGCGACCCGGTGCTCGTCTGCACTTCGCCGCTCGTGAAGTCCACCGGCGGCAGATCGTTGTAGATGTTCGCCCGTGCGGCAGCCACGTCGATGCCGGGATAGTAGGACACGTCGAACGACCGGGCATCGCACCAGGCGCGCACGGCGGCAATGCGTTCGGCGCTCCAAGCCCGATTGCTGACCAGGATGCGGACGTTCCAGGCGGAGCGATAGACGACGACATGCGCCGCCGGGTCGGCGATCTCGGAGGCGAGCAGCGCATGGCGCACGGTGGCGAGCACGCGGACCGCGTAGACCGGGAACTCGCGGATCGAGACCGGGATCGAGACCAACCCGCCGGGCCGGAGGTGCCGCAGATAGCCTTCGATGGCCTCGGCGGTGAAGGCGTTGTCGTTGACCTCGGCTGCATCGAGGAAGTCGCCGGAGATGTCGATCAGGTCATAGGCGCCGGTGATCGCGAGCGGGCTCGATGGCGAGAGCTGGACCCGTGCGTCGGCGGCGGACGCGGGCGCAGGGCCGAGGCCGGCGCGCACTGCACCGAGCAGGACCGGGTCGGGCTCGAGCGCCTCGACGGAGCTCGCGCCCAGGGCGAGCGCTTGCTGCACGGCAAACCCGCCGGACGCGCCCGCGAGCAGGGCTGAAGGGTGCGGCAGCAGCGTGTAGGGCAAGGCGGCGAGCGCGGCCGGCGCGTAGGCGGCGCTGGCCTGGCCGGGTTTCGGCAGAGCGGCGACCCGGTTGCCGTCGCGATACAGGCCAAAAGATTGCGGCGGACCCGGCAGGTTGAGCATCCCCGCATCGTTGGAGACGTCGACGTCAACCCGCTCGGTAAAATCGTCGAGCAGCGCGTAGAGGCCGCGCGGCGAACGCACCTCGGCGACCTGGCGCGCGTTCGGCGTGTGCAGCGGGGCGTAGATCGCCTTGAAATCATTGTAGGCCGCGCGGTCATTGCCGAGCAGCGCGGCTTCGCTGCCGGCCAACACCAGCAGTGCGGCGAGCGCCATGCGCAGCGGGAACCGCCCGAACAGGCAGCTCGCCGCCAGCACGAGCAGCAGCGCCGGCACCAGGGCGAACGGGTGCAGAATGCCCATCAAGGCGAGGACGAGCGCGGCGCCCGCACCGGCGCCGGTCAGGTCAAAACCATAGACCCGTCCCACCCGATGCTCGTTCAGCACGAAACTCAGGCTGATGTAGAGGCCGGTGAGATAAAAGAACGGCAGCAAGACCGCATAATACAGCGCGATGTTGCCGAGCTGGGGCAGATAGGTGGCCGCGTTCTGCAGCTGCAGCGGATTGAACGGGTTGGCGGTCGTCGCCCAGTAGCCTGCGGCGGCGGTCACGATCAGCAGCAACGGCAGTAGCAGCAACAGGGTCGGCCCATGCCGGACCATGCGCTCGCGCGTCAGCGCGACGGTGACGCCGCTCAACGCGAACCCGACCATGACGATCGATATGACCCAGTAACCGTATTCCGACCATTTCGCGACTGCAAAATACCGGGTGAGCGCAATCTCGTAGCCGACCGCTGCCCCAGAAATGAGAAAGAGCGGCCACAACGATGTCCGCTGGTTCAAGGCCAGACTCGGCGCCGGATGAAGCTGTCTACGAGCGTGTCGAAACGGTTCGCCTCGTCGACGAACAACGCATGCCCGGCGTCGCGGAACAGCTCCGCCTCCGCATAGGGCTGATGCGCGACGAGATTGGACGCCTGCCCGTAGAATCTGGGCCTGACAATGTACAGGATCGGGTGGCGCACCGACCAGACTGCGTCCCGCCAATAGGTGCGCGGCACCGGGTAGTTGCCGAGCCGCGCCGCCGCCTCGGGCGGGGTGCGCAACGCGTCTTCGGTGAGCCGTTCGATATAGTCTTCGCCGGGATAGTGGACGAACATGCCCTGCACGAAGCGGCGCATCTTCTCCTCGCGGTCCAGACGCGGGCCGCTTGTGACGATTCCGCGCGACGGGACCGGCGGCGGGTTTTCGCCGACTGAGTTGTCGATCAGCACCAGCCCGGCCACCAGCGCGTCGCCATATTGGTGGATGTAGGAAAGGCTATCCAGCACGCCGAGCGACCAGCCGACCAGCACGACCGGGTGATTGCCATAGGCGGCGATCAACTCGGCAATGTCCTGCCCGCGGCGCTGATAATCGTAGCCGGTGACGGCGATTTCGCTGTCGCCCTGCCCCCGCGGGTCGAGCGCGAGCACGTGGTAGCGCTGCGCAAAGTAGAGGATTTGCGCCTGGAAAATCCAGGCGGGCATGGTCCAGCCCGGGACGAAGACGATGGTGTTCTGGGTGCGCGACCCGGCCTCGATGACGTGCAGGCGCACGCCGTCGCTGGTGGTGAACTCGGCATCGGCGCCCCAGGCCGCCGCAGGCAGCAGCAGCACGACGAGAAGCAGGCGGAGCAGCACGGCGAGCATAGGGCCTTATGACTCGGACCGGCGCTACCGTGTCAATCATTGTTGCACGCCGGCCGTTTACGCTGGGCGCGTGTGTTTTCCTGGGCGGCGGCGTATCGCGAACGGGTTGTAGGGGTGAGGTTTTGGACGACGGCAAGGATCCTGGATCATCGCGCCAGTTGATTGCGGCGCTCATCTTGCTGGCCGCGCTGATCGCGGCCGGCCTGTGGCTGACCGGCGTGCTGCGCGGGTCGTCGGCTATCCAGGACTGCGTGCAGTCCGGCCGGACCAACTGCGCGCCCGTCCACTAATGTCCCATGTCCGCTACGGGCGCCGCGCCAGACCGGAGTTGCAGGTCCTTCATGCCGGCCGCGATCACGATCGCAACCAGCAACAGGCAGAAACAGGCGCCGAACGCTAATTGGAAGCCGGCGCCGAGTGCGGCGCGCGCCTGAGCCACATGCGCCCCGGCCCCAGCGGGCCCGCGGAGCGCGCCCAAATCGATTGCGGGCAACCCGGCCGCCAGCAACCCCGCGTTGAACCGCATGGTCAGCAATGACCCGGCCACCGTGCTCCCGAACGCGCCGCCCATCGAGCGCAGGAACAGCAGCGACCCGGTCGCCGCACCGACATCGCGCCGCTCCGCCGCATTCTGCACTTGCATCAGCACGGTCGGCATGGTCACGCCCGTGCCGACGCCCAGAATCCCCGAAACCAGCATCACCGCCCAGGCCGGTGAGCCCTCACCCATCATCGCGAGCCCCAGGAAGCCGGCGGCGCAAAACAGCAGCCCGGCGATCACGAGGGCCTTCGTCCGCCCCAGCCGTCGCGCGGACTGCCCCGCGATATAGGCGCCGATCACGCTCGAGGCGAGGAACGGCATGACCATCAGCCCCGAAACCTCGGCCTCGTAGCCGAGCAAAAGCTGGAAATAGAGCGGCAGCAGGAAGGTCGCGCCGAACAGGCCGAGAGAGGTGAAGAACGCGATCAACACGCCGCGCAGGAAGGTGGGATTGCCGAACAGACGCGGCGGAAGGATCGGGTCGGCGACGCGCTGCTCCTGCCAGATCAGCAGGGCAAGCATGACCAGGCCGAGGAGGGCCAGCCCGGCCACGGGGGCCGACAGCCACGGCATCTCCACCCCGCCCCAGCTCAGCATCAACAGCCAGGCGGTCACTCCGAGTACGAGCAACAGCGCGCCCCAGAGGTCCATTTGCAGCTTGCGCCGCTGGGTGCGGATCATGCGCAGCGCGCGCTCGCAGAGAAAGAAGGCGATTAGGCCGACCGGCAGGTTGACCCAGAAAATCCATCGCCAGGAGAGATGGTCGGTCGCCCAGCCGCCCAGGATCGGCCCGGCGATGGAGGATACGCCCCACATCGACGCCATGTAGCCCTGGTAACGGCCACGCTCGCGTGGCGCCACGACGTCGGCCACCGCAGCTTGCGCCATCGAAAACAGCGCGGCGCCGCCGAGTCCCTGAGCAGCCCGGGCAATGATGAGTTGGGGAAGCGTTTGGGCGAAGCCGCAGCCCATGCTGGCCGCGATAAACCACAGGAGGCCGGGCAAAAGCAGGGCGCGGCGCCCGAACGTGTCGGACAGCTTGCCGAGGATCGGCGTCGCCGCCGTGCTGGTTAGCAGGTAGGCGGTGACGATCCAGGAGAGATGCCCGAAGGAGTTGAGATCGGCCGCCATCGCCGGCACCGCGGGGATGATTACCGTCTGGTCGAGCGAGGCGAGGAAAATGCACAGCATGATCCCGGTGATGACTCGGAGGATCTGCTGGTGTGTGTATTGGGGGACCTCTGTGGTCCCGGCGATGGGCACGGCGTCGGCCATTCCCGTGGGATAGCGCGCCGGGGGCCCTGAAGTCAGCAATTGATGTGGAATGGCGGCCCTGCTTGACGGCCGCTAGCCAGAGGTTAACAGGGTCTCGCGCAACAATGCGTCTACGATCACGGCCCGCTGCGCATAGGTATGCCCGGCGAGGATGCGGGCGCGGGCGGCCGCCCCGATGCTGCGGGCGCGCTCGGGCGTGAGGGCTTGCAGGTGCTGGGCGACCTCCGCGCCGTTGCGAGCGACCAGCACTTCCGTGCCGGGCTGCAAGAAGAGTTCGATCCCTTCCCAGGCGTCGGTGATCAGGCACGCGCCGGCGCCGGCGGCTTCGAACACCCGCGTCGCTGGGGAGAAGCCGACGGCGGCCATGCTGTCGCGGGCGACGTTGAGGACCGCCATGGACGAGCAGTTGAACGCGTTGTGGTCGGCGGTGCCGACATGGCCGATGGTGCGGACGTTTTGCGGCATGGGCTTGTCGTGCCAGCCATTGCCGCCGAGCAGGAAGGCGCGGTCTGGGCAGCGCTGCGCCGCGTTGAGAAAGAAGGCCTCGACCCGGGCCTCGCGGTCTGGCAGGCGGTTGGCGAGGAAAGCGAGGTCGGCGGCGAGGCGCGGGTTGGGCGGGGACGGGTGGTGGGTCGCCGGGTCGAGGGCGTTGTAGATCGGCGCGCAGCGTCTCGCGCCAAACCCGGTGTAGGCCTGCACGACCGGCGGGCCGCCGCCATAGGTCAGGACGAGATCGAGTCGCGGCAGCGCGGCACGGAGCGGATGGGCGGGGTCGGCGCGGAGTGTGTCCAGCGTGGCGGCGGCATCGACGTCCCAAAAGATGCGGAGCGCGCCTGGCCGCCCATGGATCAAGATTCCGGCGAGCAATTCGTCGTCGAACACGCCGACGCCGCTGGCTTTAACGATCACGTCGGCGTACTGCGCGTCGGCCAAAACCGAGTGCAGACCGTCGCCGGTCGCCGGGTAGACCACGACGCGCGCGTAGTCCGGCGGCTCGATGTCGCGGTGAAGCTGCCGGTCGAAGGCGTCGGGCTCGTAGAAGGTGATCTCGTGCCCCAAAGGGGCGAGCGCCGAGAGCAGGCCGCGATAATAGGTGGCCGCACCGTTCCAATAGGAGGAGAGCAGGCTCGAGCCGTAGAAGGCGATCCGCATCAGGCGCGCAGATGCTCGATGATGCCGAGCAGCTCAGCGACACGGTGCGCGCAGGTGTGGCGGGCGTGGATCGTCGCAAGGCCGTGCGCGGCGAGATTGGCGCGCAACGCGGGGTCGGCCCGCAGTGCCGCGAGATGAGCCTGCATTTGCGCCCCATTTCGGGCGACGAGGTAGTCCTTCCCGGGGGTGAACAGGCCCTCCACGTCCTGCCACGGCGCGGAGACGAGCGGGATGCCGCAGGCCAGGGCTTCGAAGACCCGGATGGTCGGGATGCCGGGAAGCTGGTCGGCGTAGAAGCGGCGCGGGACGTGGATGGTCAACAGATGCTCGGCGAAGACCGCGGGCGCCCGGAAATTCGGCAGCCATCCGCGGTAATGCGCGCCATAGCGGGCGAGCATGGCCAGCGCCGCTTCCGGGTAGCGCACGCCGTGGATGTCGAGCGGAAGCCCGAGCGCCGCCGTTGGCGCGAGCAGGAAGGACTCCAGCTCGGCCGTGCGCTCGCCATCGCCCCAATTGCCGATCCAGACCGCGCCCTCTCGCGACCCTTCGATGGAAGGAGGGCGGAACAGGCGCGTATCGGCCGCTTCGTGCCACACGAAGACCCGGTCCTGCCATCCCCAGCCGCGGTATACCTCGGCCAGCGCCGCACCGAAGGCGAGGACGCCGTCATAGCGCTCAAGGTCGTAGGCGCGCATGGCGGCCGGGTCGCTCACGGCGCGGTGGTGGGTGTCGTGGAAGAGCAGGGTGAACCGCATCCCTTGGCGTCGCAGGGCTCCGAGGCGGGCGACGAGTTCGGGCTCGTTCCATTCGTGGACGAGGACGACATCCGCTTGGTCGACTAGGGCGGCGAGATCGGCGTCGCGCGGATACACATTGGCGGCCAGCTCCGGATAGACGGCGCGCCATGCTTCCGCCGCCCCCGGACCGGCATCGGCCTGCAGATTCCGCAGGCTCCACGCGTTACGCGGCTCGAGCGCGGTGACCTGGTGGCCGCAATGCACCAGCTCGCGCAGCACGCCGCGCAGGAAGTGCGCGTTGCCGTGGTTCCAGCACGAGGCCAGCGAGTGGGTGAAGTAGACGAATCGCATCATACCAGGGCGCGCACGGTCCGGTGCACGGCGAGCGTGCCTTCGACCATGGCGTCGACTGTGTAGCGCGCCGCCCGCACCTGGGCGCCCCCATCGCCGCTGGCATCAAGCGCGTGCTGCAAGGCCGGACGCAATTCTCGCTCCGAACCGACGAATATGGCCGCGTCGTCCCACAGCTCGCGGAAGCTCGGGATGTCGGACAGGACCAGGCGCATGCCGGCCTGGGCCGCTTCCAGGACCGCGAGCCCGAAGGGTTCGTAGAGCGCCATCGACGCGAACACCGACGCGTCCGCATAGGCGCGGCCCATCGCATCCAGCTCGCCCAACAATTCCAGGTTCGGCAGGTCTATTGCGGCCCCATTTGGGCCGCGCACCGGGCCGGCGGCCCGGATCGGCGCATCCAATGCCGGCGCGACGCGATCGAGCGCGGCTGCATTCTTTGCCTCGTCCCAAAGCCGTCCCGCGGTCAGTATCAAACGCTTTCTTTCTCCCTCTCCCCTCGGGAGAGAGTCGGGGTGAGGGTGCGAGCTGGCCGAAAGCCCCTCACCCAACCCTCTCCCGGAGGGAGAGGGCTCACGAGCGCGTCCGTTGCGGACGACGTGCACCGGGAGCGGCCCATACACCGCGCGGAGCGCCGCCGCGTGCGCCGCGCTCGGGGCGATCAGTGCGTCTGCCGCATGCAGGCCGGCTGCCGTCGCCGCCGTCCTCCAGCGGAAGTCCTCGGGCAGCTCGCCGCCGCGCACCGCACGCCACCAAGTGCCGACGCAGGAATGCGCGACCGCCACCACCGGGGCCGGCCACCGCTCGGATCCGACCAAAGCCGGCGCGTGCAGATGAACCGCGGCGGCCCGCGCCGCCATGCGCCGCAGCGCCGCGGTGGAAACTGCCAGAGCCGCCTCGTCCGCCGCTGTCCAGTCGAGCGGCAGCCCGGTGTCGATCAGCAATAGTCCGGCCTGCCGGGCCGCTTCGCGCTGGCGCTCGCTCGGCGCCGGCCCCAAAACGGCGAGCGTGGTCGGAACACCCCTGGCCACGAACCCGGCCCCGAGGTCCAGCGAGTAGCGCCACACGCCGCCAACCGCGTCCGTCGTCATCAACAGGCCGGGCTGGGCGCGGATCAGCCCGTCCGGCACGCCTGCTCCAGCTCGGGCAAGGGCAGCGGCCGGTCCTCCTGGATGTCGGAAAACTGCGAGAACTGGCCGAGATAGTGCGTGTGCGCCCGTTCCCAGGCCTGGTCGTCCGGCATTCCGAACAGGCGGCGGTAGTCGGGCGAGCTCGGATAGGGATAGAGCGGCACCGGGTCATTGGCCCAAACGCCGTGCGTCTTCAGCCCCTCGCGCCAGGACACGACCAGCGCCGCATCGTCGTCGGCGACTTCGAGCAAGTTGGCTTGCACGAACGGCACATGCTGCCTCGCCAGGATCAGCAGCTCGGCCAGCTCGGCCGTGGTCAGCTTGCAGCGCTTGTCCAGCGCCGCGCGGCCGTGTTCGGTCAGGCTCTCGACGCCGGCTTCGATCGAGACGCAGCCGGCGCGGCCGAGCAGCTCGATCATCTCCGGCTTCCAGAGGTCGATTCGCGTCTGGATGCCAAACTCGATCGGTCGCTCGGCGAGCGCCTCAAGGAGAGCGCGGTTGGGCAGGAAGATCTCGTCGATGAAATAGACGTACTCGACCCCTTGCGCGGTCAACCCGTCGAGCTCCGCCAGCAGCGGGGCGAGGTCGCGACGACGGTAGCGGTCGCGGAAATCGATCTTGGCGCAGAAGGTGCAGGAATAGGGGCAGCCGCGCGACGCCTCGACCTCGGCGCCGGGCGCCTGGGCCGGGCGGTCGAACCGGTGATGATGGTGGTGGTGGCGGCGGACCCACTCGTCCGGCCAGCGCAAGGCTGGCTGGTTGGTGAACCGCGCCGCCTGCGGCCCCCCGCTTTGCCGCAATTGGCCGTCACGCAGCGTGGCAGTCCCGGGGACCGCGCCGGGCGCACCGCCGGCCGCGAGTGCGGCGACAACTTCCTCGCATTCGCCGAGCACGACCCCGCCCACGCCAAGCTTTGCCAACGTCGCCCCCGGCGTCGACGACCCGTGCGGGCCGACCGCGACGGTCAGGCCGCCGTCGCCGCCGATCGCGTCGAGCATGGTCCGCGGCACCCGCAATTCGGGCGGCGCGCACCGCCAGAACAAGTAGCTGGGTGCAGTGGCGACCACGGTCATGGCCGGGCCAAAATCCCGAATCGCCGCCGCCAGCTCGGCATAGCTCTGGCCCATCAGATGGCCATCGAGCAGCAACACCTCATGCCCATCCCGTTCGAGCGCGGCCCGGCAATAGCCGAATTCGAGCGGCAGATGCGGCTCGCGGCAGCCGAAATAGATGCTGCCCTCAAAGGTCCAGGGAGGATTGACCAGCGCAATTTTCATTGCGTGACAGTCTCGAACACCTGACGTTCCGTCTCGATCCAAGCAGCCAGCCGGCGAAGGCCGTCGCGCCAATCCACTGCTGTCTCGAGCCCCAGCGCTTGGCGCGCTCGCGACGTGTCGGCAACGAAGTAGCGCTGGTCGCCGGGCCGCCAGTCCGCGAAGCGCAGATCGGGCGCACGACCGGTGATCTTGCCGATTTCGGCGAGCACCTGCAGCAGCGTCACCGCGTTGGCAGGGCCGCCGCCCAAATTGAACGCCGCGCCCGACACCTGGCCGATGCGGCGCCAGGCGGCGATATACGCGTCAACGGCGTCATCGACGTAGAGCACGTCACGAACCTGCCTGCCATCGCCGTAGATGCTGACCGGCCGCCCGGCGAGCACCGAGTAGAGGAAGTGGGCGAGCCACCCCTGATCCTCGGTACCGAGCTGGCGCGGGCCGTAGATGCAGCTCATGCGCAGCACGCAGGCCGCGATCCCATAGGAGCGCGCGTAGTCCAGCACGTATTGATCGGCTGCCCCTTTCGAGCAGCCATACGGCGTGTAGAAGCTGAGCGGGCGGTCTTCGCCGATCCCCCGGGCGCGCAGGTGCGCATCCTCCGGCAAATAGGCCTCGCCATCGCGGACCAGATCGATGTCGGCGAGGTTGCCGTAAACCTTGTTGGTGCTGGCGAACACCAGGGAAGGCGGGTCGGGCTGCCGCCGCACCGCCTCGAGCATGTTGAACGTACCGAGCAGGTTAACGTCGAAATCGTGCGAGGGGTCGGCCATGCTTGTCGTGACGGCGACCTGCGCTGCCATATGGAACACGGCGTCGGCTTGCGCCACCGCGTCGTCTAGCTTGTCGCGATCCCGTATGTCCGCGACCATCGGGATGACCCGGCTGCCATGCCGCCGCCGCAGCCATTCGAGGTTCGCGCCCACACCGGGCCGGGCCAGCGCATCGTAGACAATCACGGTGCGACCCAACCCGGCCAGCCGGTCCGCCAGATTGCTGCCGATGAAGCCCGCCCCACCGGTCACCAGAATGGGACGCTGCGCGCTCATGCCACGAGGCCACGCTGCTCGAGTTCACGCCGCGCGTCGTGCACGCGGTCCTCGGCGCGCTGCAGCCGCACCCATTCGGCAAGCTCGCCGAGGCTGTCGGCGAAACAGCGCCGGGGCTGAAAACCCAGGACGTCACGCGCCAGCGAGATGTCGGCGAAACAGTGCCTGATATCGCCGGTGCGTGCCTTGCCCATCACTTCCGGCGTCAGCTCCGCGACGCCCATCGCGTCGGCGAGGGCAGAAGCGACTTCGGTGATGCTCACGTCCCGGCCGCTGCCGATATTGAACACTTGGCCGGGCGCATGCGGGTGTTCGAGCGCCAGCAGGAAGGCGCGGGCCACATCCTCGACATGCACGAAATCCCGCCGTTGTTCGCCGTCCTCGAACACCATCGGCCTTTCCCGGTTCTGCAGCCGGGAGGCAAAGATCGCGAGTACGCCGGTGTAGGGGTTGGAGAGCGCCTGGCCGGGCCCATAGACGTTGAATAGCCGCAGCGCCACGCCCTGCATGCCGTAAGCCGGCGCCACCGTCAGGGTCAGCCGTTCTTGGACGTATTTGGTCAGCGCATAGACCGAGGCGAGATTTGGCCGCTTCCATTCCGGCGTGGCCATTGGGGTCAGCTTGACGCCGTCCGGACCGACCGGGTCCCAGCCGGTGTCGCCCCGCTGCGCCGGCCGAGTCACATCGTCCATGCGCTCGCCGGCGGCGGAGCGGTAAAGACCCTCGCCGTAGATGCTCATCGAGCTCGCGACGATGATCCGTGCGACCGGGCGGTCGATTAGCGCCTGGAACAGAACGGCTGTGCCGCCATCGTTGACCGACACATAGCGGTCGATCGCATACATGCTCTGGCCGACGCCGACCTCGGCGGCGAGGTGGATCACGCTGTCGACGCGATCCAGCGCCGATGTGACAAGGTCGAGATCGCGGACATCGCCGCGGATCAGCTCCACATCGTCGAAGATTTTGTCGCGGCCGGCACCGCGATGCACTTGCTCGATCAGGCTATCCAGCACGCGGACCTCGTAACCGCGCTGCAGGAGCATCTTCGTCACATGGCAGCCAATGAAACCAGCCCCGCCCGTGACGAGAACTCTTGTTGTCATACCAGAAACATCCCCTGAGCCTCTGACCGAGTCTTCCTTCCCGCTGGGACTCAGGGAACTACCCTGACCTGCTTGCCTGCACTAACGTGTTTGTAGCCCCACATTTCAAGTTAGCGACAATTCCGGCGCTCACAAATCAGCGAGGGGGCTATGCGGCGCCTTTGGCCAGCACGCGATGGGCCTTCTGCAGGGCCTCGGCGAACACGTCGGGCGGCACGGCACCGGAAAACAGCACGTGACCGTCGAGGACGAAGGTCGGCACGCCATTCAGCCCGGCGCGCCGCACGGCGGCATCTTCGGCTGCGACCTCGGCCTCGCCGGAGTTGCTTTCGAGATAGGCCAGGGCTGCCTCTCGATCCAAATCGGCCGCCACGGCCGCCGCGGCCAGCACCGCCCGATCGCCAATGTCTTGGCCTTCCACGAAATAGGCCTCGAACAGCCGGTCCACGAGCGCGTCCTGTTGCCCCAGCTCGCCCGCCCAGCGGATCAGCCGATGCGCGTCCATCGTATTCGGGGTGCGCTGCATCCGCTCGTGCCGGATCTCGATCCCCGCCGCCCGCGCCGCGTCCGCAACTTGCTGATCTAGCTTGCGCGAATGGGCCAGGCTGCCGAACTTGGCTGCCCGGTACTCGTCCCGGGCCACGCCTGCCCTCGGCATGTCGGGATTGAGCTGGAACGGCCGCCAGCCAACTTGGAACCGCAGCCCTTCCGCCGCCAGCGTCGTCAGCGCTTTCTGCATGTGCTGCTTGCCGATGTAGCACCAGGGGCAGATCACATCGGAATAGACGTCGAGCTGGTTCATAAGCGCCGGTTTACTCGCGGAAGCGGCCTTCGAGCAATGCGCGGGCGATCACCGAGAAGTCCTTGCCGCCGAGGCCGAGCTGGCTCAGCCGTTCATAGGCCTGGCGCGCCGCCGGGCCCAGCACGGCGGGAGCGCCGGTCTCGCTCTCCGCCGCGGTGGCCAAGCCGAGGTCCTTCAGCATCAGGTCCACCGCGAACCCGGCTGCGTAGTCGCGATTGGCCGGCGATGCCGGGACCGGGCCGGGGACCGGGCAATAGCCGGTGAGCGCCCAGCACTGACCGGAGGATTTGGAGCTGATGTCGAACATCGCCTGAAAATCCAGGCCGAGCTTGTCGGCCAAGGCGAATGCCTCGGCCACGCCCACCATGGAAATCCCAAGCATCAGATTGTTGCAGACCTTGGCGGCCTGCCCGGCGCCGGCCGGCCCGGCGAGCACGATCGTCCGCCCCATCTGCTCCAGCATCGGTTTGGCCCGCTCGAACGCGGTGGTCTCGCCGCCGACCATGAAGGTCAGCGTCCCGGCGGTCGCACCGCCCACGCCGCCGGAGACCGGCGCGTCCAGCATGGGGAAGCCACGCTTGGCCGCATCGGCCGCCATCTCGCGGGCGGTCGCGACGTCGATGGTTGAGCTGTCGATCACCAGCATGCCGGGCGCCGCATGCTCGAATACCCCGCCCTGCCCCGCGAGCACGGCGCGCACGTGCTGGCCGGCGGGCAGCATCGTGACCACCGTCTCGCACCCGGCAACGGCCTCAGGGATGGAGGAGGTGACCTGGCCGCCTGCCTCGGCGAGCCGGGTTCGTGCGGATTCCGCGAGATCGAAGCCGAGCACGGTATGTCCGGCACGGACGAGGTTGACCGCCATGGGCAGGCCCATATTGCCCAGTCCAATGAACCCGATCTGCGACATGTTCCCTCTCCTTAATTGCTGAGTTTGGCTTCGATCACCCGCAATCGGCAACCCGGCCGGGGTGGGTGAAGATCTCGAACCCATTCTCCCGCACGACCCCGATCAGGGTGATCTGGGCCGCATCGGCCGTTTGTATCGCCAGCCGGGTCGGCGCGGACATGGCTGCGAGCACCGGGGTTCCAAGCATTGCCGCCTTCTGCACGAGCTCGACCGAGATCCGGCTCGTCATCAGGACCATGCCCGAGCCGCCGTCGACGCCACTCCGCGCAAGGGCGCCTGCCAGCTTATCCAGCGCGTTGTGCCGGCCGACATCCTCGCGCACCGCGACCAGGCCTTTATCTGCCTGCCAGAACCCGGCCGCATGCACGGCATGGGTCTGCTGATTGAGACGTTGCAGCGCAGGCAGCGCCGCCATGGCTGCCCGCACCGACTCTGCCGCAATACGGAGCATCGCGGACACCGGCGGCGACGTGCGCACCGCCTGTTCGAGACTTTCCAGCCCGCACAGCCCACACCCTGTCGGCCCGGCCAAAATCCGCCGACGCGCTTGCAATGCGCCCAAGATGTCGGTACCGACCCACATCCGCAGCTCGATGCCGCTCCCGGCCGCAACGACCTCGAGCTGTTCAATCTCGGACGCGGCGCTGACGATGCGCTCGCTCAAGCTGAAGCCGACCGCAAAATCCTCCAAGTCGGCAGGGGTCGCCATCATCACCGCATGGGTCAGACGGTTGTAGGACAACGCCACCGGGGTCTCCTCGGCGGCGCGCCGCATGTGCTTATTGAATTCCCCATGCCAGCCGAGAGCTTGCACCTCCTGCATAGGTGCCGGCAGGGTCACTCCTGGCGTAGCCGGGTCAGCATGGCGGCCGCGGCGTGTGGCGCGCGGACTTTGTCACCGCTAATAAAGTAAATGAAGCATTCGCGGCTGCGCTTGGCCGGCGCCGGACCCACCAGCGTCAGGTCGTTGACGGCCTGGCCGGAGGACCAGCGCTGGATCCGGTCAGCCCACAGGTCGAGCGCCGCGCTGGCGTAGCCTTCAGGTTCTGCTTCGCTGTTTTGCTCGAGCCGCGCGTAGACGAATGGCGCCGTGAGATCGCCCAACAAGGTGTGCTTGCCGGATTCGACGATGGCGTTGGCGATCCCGGCCTCCTGCAGCAGCGCGGCCCAGGCCGGGTCGGCGAAACTGGGATGCCGCGCTTCGATCACGTGCCGCAGTGCCATGCCGCCGTGTGACGCCGGCAGGCGCTCGATGAAGGGGCGCATGTTGTCGGCGTCAAACTGGCGCGTTGGCGGGAATTGCCACAGCATCGGGCCGAGCTTGTCTTGGAGTTCCAACACGCCGGAATTGAGGAATCGCTCAATGGACTCACCGGCTTCGGTGAGGTCGCGACGATGCGTGGCGTAGCGGGGGCCTTTGACGGAGAAGACGAAGTCGTCGGGTGTCTCTTGCCGCCATTTGATGAAGCTGACCGGCTTCTGCGAGCCGTAGAAGGTTGCGTTGATCTCGATCGAGGTCACGTGCAGGCTGGCATAGGACAGCTCTTGCTGATGCGGCAGCTTGTCCGGATAGAAGCTCCCGCGCCACGGCGCGAAGTTCCATCCTCCGATCCCGACATGCACGTGCGCCATGGGCAAAACCTAGTCGTCTTGGCCCGGCGGCGCGAGGGTTGATTGTGTTTGATGTTGGTTTGGAGGACCTGGCGGCGGCCGACTTTTCCGCAGCTTGGGCTGCAGTATCATGGGCGCTGGAGGTTTTCACGGTCGAGTTCGGGATGGGATCGGGTGTGGTCCCTCCGCCATAGCCACCAGGTCGTCCAAACCATAGCAACAGGTTCTGTTGGGTGATCGGTGATCGGTGAACAAGCAAGACCGCCCTGCTTGAATACCGGTCACCGATCACCGTTCACGGTTGATTGGCTGAATGCTGTGCGAGGTTGGGATTGAGCCTATTGGGCGATTAGGACCAGTTAGCTTTCGCGTTGCCGCGTTTATACACCTGGCCTATCGACGTGCTGGTCTGGCACGGCCCTTGGGGAGACCTGGTTTTGAGGGTGGTTTCCCGCTTAGATGCTTTCAGCGGTTATCCAGTCCGCACATAGCTACCCGGCGGTGCCGCTGGCGCGACAACCGGTCCACCAGAGGTGCGTCCATCCCGGTCCTCTCGTACTAGGGACAGCGCCTCGCAAGTCTCCTTCACCCACGGCAGATAGGGACCGAACTGTCTCACGACGTTCTAAACCCAGCTCACGTACCACTTTAATCGGCGAACAGCCGAACCCTTGGGACCTGCTCCAGCCCCAGGATGTGATGAGCCGACATCGAGGTGCCAAACCTCCCCGTCGATGTGGACTCTTGGGGGAGATCAGCCTGTTATCCCTAGAGTACCTTTTATCCGTTGAGCGATGGCCCTTCCACGCGGGACCACCGGATCACTATGGCCGACTTTCGTCTCTGCTCGAGCTGTCGCTCTCGCAGTCAGGCGGGCTTATGCCATTGCACTCAGCAGCCGATGTCCGACCGGCCTGAGCCCACCATCGCGCGCCTCCGTTACACTTTGGGAGGCGACCGCCCCAGTCAAACTGCCCACCATGCAGGGTCCCGACCCGGGCTGACCGGGTGCGGTTAGACATCAGAAGCGCACAGGGCGGTATTTCAAGGGTGACTCCACCAAGGCTAGCGCCCCGGCTTCACAGTCTCCCGCCTATCCTACACAGTGCTCTCCTAATGCCACTGCAAAGCTGCAGTAAAGGTTCATAGGGTCTTTCCGTCTGACCGCGGGTACCCCGCATCTTCACGGGGAATTCAATTTCGCTGAGCCGATGCTGGAGACAGTGGGGAAGTCGTTACGCCATTCGTGCAGGTCGGAACTTACCCGACAAGGAATTTCGCTACCTTAGGACCGTTATAGTTACGGCCGCCGTTTACCGGGGCTTCGATTCAAAGCTTGCACCTCTCCTCTTAACCTTCCGGCACCGGGCAGGCGTCAGACCGTATACGTCGTCTTGCGACTTCGCACAGCCCTGTGTTTTTACTAAACAGTCGCTACCCCCTGCTCTGTGCCACCCGGTGATGGTTGCCCACCGCCGGGTCTCGCTTATCCCGAAGTTACGCGAGCAATTTGCCTAGTTCCTTCAGCATCGTTCTCTCAAGCGCCTTGGTATGCTCTACCAGTCCACCTGTGTCGGTTTCGGGTACGGTCCATTTGCGAGCGCTATTTCCTGGAATGCGCCAAAAGCCAGGACAATCCAGTAAGTCCTGACAACATATTGCATTCGTCACGTCTCGCGGGCCCAGTAATATTCAACTGGTTCCCATCGGCTACGGCTCTCGCCCTCGCCTTAGGGGCCGGCTCACCCTGCGCGGATTAACCTTGCGCAGGAACCCTTGGACTTTCGGCGACAGAGTTTCTCACTCTGTTTGTCGCTACTCATGTCAGCATTCGCACTTGCCATACCTCCACCACCCCTCACGGGTACGGCTTCACAGGCCTAGGCAACGCTCCGCTACCGATCAGTGTTCGGTGATCGGTGACCAGTGATCAAGAATGGTCGTCGTCTCGTTTGCGCAGGCTGTGCAGCATTCGGGCGATCCGCCCTAGGGCGTTGCGCCATTCCGCCGCCCTCTCGGCATCGACATAGCCGAGATCTTCTGCATACCGACACCAAAGCTTGGCTTCGTCGGCCGAGGCGAGCGCCATCAGCAGATAGCGCCGAAACTCGGCCCGCGAACCCGGCAGCCGGCCAGCACCCTCCACCAGGAGCGCGCAGACCGATTTCGAGGCGCGCCGGACTTGGTCCGCCACACCCCCATACTGCTCG
>CBDIBE010000012.1:57500-1077393 GCA_965276815.1 Acetobacteraceae bacterium
CGCCAGGCCGCCGATGCCCTCCGGCGTGGTGAACTGCGTCATCGGCTGCTTCTCGGCCAGCATGCGATGCGCGATGTCGTCGGTGCTGACGCCCTCCGCCTTGGCGCGCGCGTCGATTTGCGCCTGCACGAGCGGCGTCAACACCCAGCCGGGACAGATGGCATTGACGGTCACGCCGCTATTGGCCAGCTCGATCGCGCCCACCTTGGTCAGGCCGATGATGCCGTGCTTGGCCGCCACATAGGCGGACTTTTCGGCGCTGGCCACGAGACCGTGCGCGGAGGCGATGTTGATAATCCGGCCCCAGCCGGCCTGAACCATGGCGGGGATCGCGGCCTGCATCGCGTGGAATGCGGCGGAGAGGTTGATTGCGATGATCGCGTCCCACTTCTCGGGCGGGAACGTCGCGATCGGGGCGGTGTGCTGG
The DNA here is from genome assembly GCA_965276815.1 of Acetobacteraceae bacterium. Lineage (GTDB taxonomy): Bacteria > Pseudomonadota > Alphaproteobacteria > Acetobacterales > Acetobacteraceae > JAVVHH01. The sequence continues at coordinate 57,928 of CBDIBE010000012.1, forward strand.
ATGCCGGCATTGTTCACGAGGATGGATGGGCTGCCAAGCGTGGCGGTGGTGCGCTGCAGCAGCCCGGCGACGCCGTCATGCGTCGAGATGTCCGCGCCGTCATAGGCCACCCTGGCGCCGTGGGTTTGCGCCAGCTCGGCGCGCAGCTGTTCGATGGCGGCCGGGTCGCCGAAGCCGTTCAGCATGATGTCGGCGTCTTCCGCGGCCAGCGCGCGGGCAATGCCGAGGCCGATGCCGCTGGTGGATCCCGTCACTAAAGCGACCTTGCCCTGTAGGCTCATGCTATGCCTCCTTCCACGCGCCGGCACTGTCGTCCAGAACTCGCGGGACGGAAAGTACCCGGGAGCCAGCGGCGGGGTTTCGCGGAAATCCATTACGCGCCAACATCGCTCGATGCCAACCCCCGCCGCTCTCGTCCCACTTCGCCATCACGTGTTCCGCATGCTGTGGACGGCCAACGTGGTCACCGCGCTGGGCACCTGGATGCAGAACACCGGGGCCGGCTGGCTGATGACCTCGCTCTCGCCGGACGCGCTGAGCGTCAGCCTGGTGCAGGCGGCGACGATCGTGCCGACGATCCTGCTCGCGCTGCCGGCCGGGGCGCTGGCGGACACGGTGGACCGGCGGCTGTTCATGCTGGGCTGCCAGGTGTGGACCATGCTGGCCGCCACGGCGTTGGCGGTGCTGACCTATGCCCATCTGATCGATGCCGTCGGGCTGATCACGCTGACGTTCGCGATCGGCATGGGGACGGCGATGTACCAGCCGGGCTGGGGCGCCACCGTGCCGGAGGTCGTGCCGCGGCAGGACCTCGTGCAGGCGATCGCGCTGAACGGCATCGGCTTCAACCTGGCTCGCGCGCTTGGTCCGGCACTCGGCGGCATCCTGGTGCTGTTCGGCGGCCCGGCGCTCGCGTTCCTGCTGTTCGCGGTCTCCTTCCTGGCGAGCGTCGCGGCACTGATCGCGTGGCGGCGGGCGCGGACGCGCAGCACTCTGCCGCGCGAGCATTTCGTCTCGGCGATGCGGGCCGGGATGCAATTCGTCCGGCATACGCCGGCGATGCAGGCGGCGACGCTGCGCTCTGTCGCCTTTTTCCTGCCCTGCGCCGCGCCTTGGGCGATGCTGCCGCTGATCGTGCGCGAGCAACTGCACCTCGGCGCCGGCAGTTTCGGCCTGCTGCTCGGGCTGATGGGGATTGGCGGGGTGACGGCGGGGATGCTGCTGCCACGGATGCGGGGCGTGGCCGGACGGGGCACCATCGTGTTCGGGGCGACGCTGATCTCCGCGCTCGGCATGGGCCTGATCGCCGCAACACGGCATTGGGCGCCGGTCGGGCTGGGCATGCTGCTGTTCGGGATCGGCTGGGTTGCCGCGTCCAGCACGGCGCAGGCGGCGGCGCAGCTGGTCTGCCCGCCTTGGGTGCGGGCGCGGGCGCTGGCGATCTATCAGCTGGCGTTTAACGGCGCGCTCGCGATCGGCTCGCTGTCTTGGGGCATACTTGGCGACCGGCTGGGACTGCAGACCACGATGGCGATCGCGGCCGTCCTGGCTACGGCGCTCGCGGTGGCGGTGCGCGGCTTCGAGATCGATTCGGCCGGAGCCGAATGCGCGCCCGCCCCGGCGCCCCCGACGCCCGAGGCGCCCGCGCCGGAGTTGGCGGCCGAATTGCCGGGCTCGCGCGGCCGGGTCATGGAGACGATGCACTACCGGGTCGCGACGAGCGACCGGGCCGTTTTTCTGCACGCCATGGCGCAAGTGCAGCATGTGCGCGGCCGGTCAGGCGCACTGGATTGGCGGCTCTACGAGGATGTGGCGCATCCTGAGGGCTGGATGGAGGTCTGGTGCATGCAGAACTGGACCGATCACCTGCGCGAGGCGATCCGTTTGTCCGAGGATGACAAGCAAGTCCTCGCGGCCGTGAGCGCGTTCCCCAGCGAGGAAGCGTCGCTGCCCTGCCGATTCATCGCCGTCGATCCGCGCGCCGCTGTTCTCGCGCAACGCGCGATGCTGTCGGGCGTTGGGGCGCCATCCCCGCAACTTGGAGTTTGAAAATGGCGGAAAGTCCAAAGGATTTGAAGGATCAGACGGAAGGTGCGCACCTGCACAAGACGCGCAACGACACCAAGAGCAATGCCAAGGCCGTCTCGATGCAGGCGCTCGAGGCGCGGCTCGCCGACAGCATCGACCTCGGGCTCGTGACCAAGCAGGCGCATTGGAACCTGAAAGGGCCCGAGTTCATCGGCATCCACCTCATGCTCGACAAGTTTCGCGAGGAACAGGACGAGTGGACCGACTCGATGGCCGAGCGGATCGTCCAGTTGGGCGGCACGGCGAAGGGCACGGTGCAGGAGGTCAACACCCGGACCAACCTGAAGCCGTATCCGACCGACGTCTACCGCGTCGTCGACCACCTCAAGGCGCTGATCGAACGCTATGCGGCTTGCGCTAACGCGATTCGCAAGAACATCGACGATACCGACGACGCCGGCGACCGGGACACCTCGGACCTGTTCACCGAGGTCTCGCGCGGCCTCGACAAGCAGCTGTGGTTCTTGGAAGCCCACATCCAGGAGCCCGGCGGGATGCCGAAGTAGGACCGAATCGCTTGCCCGTCCGGTCGGGGACGATTAGCTTCCGGCAGGAGGACGGGAACACAGCATGAACGACCTGTTGACCTCGCTCGGCAATGGCGGGGGTGACGAGAACTACTCCGCACGGGACATCGAGGTTCTCGAGGGTCTCGAGCCCGTGCGGCGCCGTCCCGGCATGTATATCGGCGGCACCGACGAAGCCGCCTTGCACCACCTCGCCGCCGAGGTGCTGGATAACGCGATGGACGAGGCGGTCGCCGGCCACGCCAGTTCGATCGAGGTCACGCTCGAGGCGGGCAACTGGCTGGGCGTCCGCGATAATGGCCGGGGCATCCCAGTCGATCCGCATCCGAAATTCAAGAATTTGAGCGCGCTCGAGGTCATCCTCACCACGCTGCATTCTGGCGGCAAGTTCGGCGGCAAGGCTTACGCGACCTCGGGCGGGCTGCACGGCGTCGGCAGTTCGGTGGTCAACGCGCTCTCCGACCAGCTCGAAGTCGAGGTCGCGCGTGACCGGGTGCTGTGGCGCCAGGAGTATGCGCGCGGCAAGCCGACGACCAAGCTGAAGAATGCCGGCGCGATCCAGAACCGGCGGGGAACCCTGATCCGCTTCCACCCGGACCCGGAGATCTTCGGCAATCAACAATTCAACCCGGTCCGTCTGTATCGGCTGTGCCGGTCCAAGGCCTATCTGTTCCGCGGCGTGCGCATTCGCTGGTCCTGCGACCCGGCGCTGATCCACGGCGTCGACATCCCGGCCGACACCGTGCTGCACTTCCCGGGCGGCCTGCGGGACAGCCTGGTCGAGGATATTGGCGAGAATGCGCTGGCCATCCCCGAGATTTGGGGCGGCGAGGCCGATCTGCCGGCCGACGGCAATGGAAGGGTGGGCGGCCGGGTCGAGTGGGCGGTCGCCTGGCTCGAGGCGGCGGACGGCCTGCTGGACTCCTACTGCAACACCGTCCCGACCGCGCAGGGCGGCACACATGAGGCCGGCTTCCGGGCCGCGCTGCTCAAGGGCCTGCGCTCCTGGGGCGAGCAGCGCGGCAATAAGCGGACGGCGCAGATCACCGCCGAGGACCTGCTCGGCCAGATGGCGGCCAAGCTCTCGGCGTTTGTGCGCGAGCCGCAATTCCAGGGGCAGACGAAGGAGAAGCTGACCAGCCCCGAGGCGGCGCGCCTGGTCGAGCTGGCGTTGCGCGACCGCTTCGACCACTGGCTCGCCGGCAATCCGGGCCAGGCCGACAACCTGCTGGCCTTCGTGATCGAACGGGCCGAGGAGCGGCTGCGCCGGCGCGAGAGCAAGGATGTCTCCCGCAAATCCGCGACCAGGCGGCTGCGCCTGCCCGGCAAGCTCACGGACTGCACGCGCGAGAGCCGGGACGACACCGAGATCTTCCTCGTCGAGGGCGACAGCGCCGGCGGCTCGGCCAAGCAGGCGCGCAACCGCGACACCCAGGCGGTGCTGCCGTTGCGCGGCAAGATCCTTAACGTCGCCAGCGCCAGCGACGAGAAGCTGCTGCAAAACCAGGAGCTGAAGGATCTGATCGAGGCGCTCGGCTGCGGCGTGGGCGACCGGTTCGACCGGGCGAGGCTGCGCTACGGCCGGGTCATCATCATGACCGACGCCGACGTGGACGGCGCGCATATCGCGTCGCTGCTAATGACTTTTTTCTACCGCAAGCTGCCGGAACTGGTGCGGCACGGACATCTCTATCTGGCGCAGCCGCCGCTCTACCGCCTCACCCAGGGGGCGAAATCGGTCTACGCGATGAACGACGCAGACAAGGACCGGCGGCTGAAGCGCGACTTCAAGCAAGGTGGCAAGATCGATGTCAGCCGGTTCAAGGGGTTGGGCGAGATGCCGCCAGCGGCATTGCGCGAGACCACGATGGACCCGGCGCGCCGCACCCTGCTGAAGGTCGTCGCCCTCCCGGAGGATCGCGCGACGACCTCCGAGCTAGTGGAGAGCCTGATGGGCCGCCGGCCCGAGCTGCGCTTCCAGTTCATCCAGGACCACGCCAGGATGGTTGAGGAACTTGACGTGTAGATGACGGAGCCGGCGACCGAGGGTGGCAGCCCCCGCTACGCGGACCTGGAGACATGGCCGCCGCTGACCGTGCTGCAGGCGCTCTGGGAGGGCCAGCTTGCCGCTGTCGCAGCGCTGCAGCCGGCGCTGCCAGCCCTGGCCGCCGCGGTTTCGGCGGCTGCGGACCGGCTGCGGGGCGGCGGCCGGCTCGCCTATGCGGGCGCGGGGACGTCGGGGCGGATCGGCGTGCAGGACGGGGCGGAGCTGCCGCCGACCTTCGATTGGCCGTTGGAGCGGCTGGTGTTCCTGATAGCGGGCGGCGAATCGGCGCTGATCCGCGCCGCGGAAAACGTCGAGGACCGCGCCGACCGCGCGCTCGATGACGTGCGGCAGGCGGGCCTGGGACCGGCGGACGTGCTGGTCGGGCTCGCGGCCAGCGGCTCGACGCCCTATACGGTGGGGTGCGTGGTGGCGGCGCGGGAGGCTGGCGCGCTGACGATCGGCATCGCCAACAGTCCGGGTTCGCGTCTGCTGGACGCGGCGGCGCACAAGATCCTGATTGAAACCGGGCCGGAGGCGATTGCCGGCTCCACGCGCATGAAGGCGGGGACGGCGCAGAAAGTGGCGTTGAACCTGTTCAGCACGGCGATCATGACGCAGTTGGGACGGGTCTATCGCGGCCAGATGGTGGATATGCTGGCGCGCAACGAGAAGCTGCGGCGGCGCGCGGTGCGGATGTTGCGGACGCTGACCGGGGCGGCAACGGAGGAGGCCGCCGCGGCGCTGACCCAGGCCGGCGGCCGGGTCAAGACGGCGGTGCTGATCGTGCGCGGACTGAGCGCCGAGGAGGCGGAGTCGCTTTTGGCGCGCCACGGCGGCGATCTCCGCCCCGCGGAGGCGGCGCTCGACGAACGTCAGTAGTCACGGACACGGTGCCTAAGCACTTTTCGGATGCGGCAGCGGCCCTTCCTGATGCAGACCATGCCACGCCAGTACGCTATCCGCGACAAAGGCAACGAGCGCACATACGGTGCACCCAAGCGCCGCTCCGAAGAGAGTGAAGAGCCAAGCGGCAATTTGGGCCTCGCGCAGGCCGCCCAGGAAGAGAACGAGGGCGGCCCCGCAAGTGGCCGAGCCGCCGAGCGCCCCCATTATAACGGCGACGTCAAGCGCCACTCGTCGCTGTTGCAGGCGCGCCAGGTGGGCGCGGAACAGCGCCTGTTTCCCAGCATCCTCTTCGTCGCCCAGTAGCTCGAACGTATGCTCGGTGTGGTCGGACACTCGAGCGAGCCGGGTGTTGAACATATTCACCAACGTTCCGATGCCCGAAAGCAGGAACACTGGGGTCAGCGCAACCTGGATGATGTGGGCTACGCTATCGATGCCGCCCAGCGTCAGATTTGGCAGGGTATCGTTCATGTCGAGAGATTAGCTTGATACGGCCATTCGGGACCGCTCGCTGAAATCGAGACAGCGGTGGCGCGCTGTTGCCCATATTCGGTTGGGTGTTGCGGACGGCGCGCGGCGGGTCGCCTGTTTGTGGAAGGTTGGAACCCGCTTGGCGATCAAGTCATCCGAAGATGAACAGCGCCGAGTAGACAAGCCCTACCCAAATCGCACTCGAGAATATCGTCGAAACGATCAACCCGGTGACTGGGCGCAAGGCATCATGCGCATCCCGGCGACGGTCGGTCGAATATAACCCAATCCCGCCATCCTTCGACAACGCCCGATTGAAACCCGCCCGCGGAGCTACAACCAATGCCTATCTCCTTCCCGAAGTCTTGCAACCCTTCAAGGACTTTGATAACTTAAGTGTGAAGAAAAGGAGCGACAAAAGATCGTCAAGACTGTCAAAATGCAGAAGGAGTTCAAGCTTTTTGGGAGCCGTTGGAATCTTCTTAAGTTAGCGGCGTCTCATTTTTGCGACTTGTCTTGATATCTGCTGGGCTGCTCATAATCCTAGCTGCCGCCGCTGCAGCGCTCCGAGTTTGACCCCGCGTCGCCGCTCAGCTCTGGACGATGAGCAGCAGGTATGCGCCGAACAGAATTAGATGCACCGCTCCCTGGATGACGTTGGTGCGACCGCTCGCGAAGGTCACGATGCTGACCGTCAGCGTGAGCACCAGCATCAACTCGTCCGAGTGCTCCACTCCCAGGATGATGTGCCGCCCAATGACGTGGCTGATCAGCACCATCGCCGGAATGGTCAGGCCGATGGTGGACAAGACGGAGCCGAGAAAGACGTTCACCGAGCGCTGCATGTGATTTGCCATCGCCGCGCGTACCGCGCTGATGGCTTCCGGCGTCGCGACCAGCACCGCCACGATCACGCCGCCAAGCGGCGCCGGAAAATGGAGCGTCTCGATGAGATAATCGACGGGATTGGCCATCTGCTCGGCAAGGAACACGACCGGGATGAGGTAGGCGACGAGCAAGGCGGCGTGGGTTGCGACCGGCGGCGGCGTCTCAGCCTGGACACCATCGCCCGAAGCGGCGTCGGTCTCCCTGAAGTAGCCGCTGTGGCGCCCGGTCTGGATCGCTAGGAACGCGACGTAGAGGCCGACTGCGACCAGCACCAGGAAGACCTCCTGCGCGAAGGACAGCGTCGGTCCCGGCGTGGTCTGCGTATAGTCGGGCAGGAGCAGGCTTAGCACGATCAAGGGGATGATCACGCCGAGATAGGCGTTGGCGCCCTGTAGATTGTAGTGCTGCTCGCGGTGCCGCCAGCCGCCCAGCAAAAGCGACAGGCCCACCATCCCATTGAGGATGATCATGACCACCGCGAACAGGGTGTCCCGGGTCAGCGTCGGGTTGTTGGCGCCATGCAGCATCACGGCGGAGATGCTCATGACCTCGATAAAGGTGATCGAAAGGGTCAAGATCAGCGTGCCGTAAGGCTCGCCGAGCCGGGCGGCGAGCCGGTCGGCGTGGCGGACCACGGACAGAGCCGACCCCAGCACCGCCGCGAAGAGCCATAGAAAGATGAAAGCCAGCCATAAAGGGGCCGCCAGATGCGCCAGCAGGACGCCGCCGCCGAGGAGGAACGCCAGGCAGGTCGCCACGCTGACGCCAAGGAACCACTCGTCGCGGATGCGCACGGCGAGCGCCCGGACCGTCATCTGAGCGCGTGCATCCGCAACTCGGGCCCGCCGCTATCAGCCGCCTACGGGACCTGATAGCTGACGAAGCCGGGATCGCTCACCAGGTCCATGGTCTCATTCGGCAGATCGTCGAGATCGTGTAGCCACCCCGGCTTGCGGGTGGCCACGAAGCTCATCTCGGGCTGTATTGTTTCAGGCTGGTCCAGGCTGCCGAGTGTGACACTGATAAAATCACCCCCGAGATGCCGATAGGTCAGTGGCGTCCCGCAACGCCCGCAAAATCCTCGCTCGACCCTATTGGAGCTGTTGAAGACCTCTGGTTCGGCTTGTGTCCAGGTCACGCTCTGGACCGGGAAACGAACGAAGGCCATGAACGGGCCGCCCGACGCCTTCTGGCACATGCGGCAATAGCAAACGCTCGCGCGATCCCTGGGCCCCTCGGCGCGGTACCGAACCCGTCCGCATTGGCATCCTCCGCAAAACTCCATCGCGCGCTCCCCATCCATGAGAAGATACCAGCCACGTAGGCCTGCCGTCACTCATCGCCTTCACGTTTGAAGCGAGTATCTCCCGTATGCGCCGGCGCCGACGCCCCTCGCATCGGAATCCGACGCGTCGGGGCTTTGCAGGAGCTCAGTCCAACGCCCGGCCGCGCGTCTCCGGCATGACCCGGTAGGTGACGATCCCGATCAGGCAAATGGCCATGACGTAGGCGGCCAGTATCCAGTCGAGCTTGGCGCCCACCAAGGCCGTCGCGATCAGCGGCGCCGTGCCACCGAACACGGCGCTGCAGACTGCATAGGGCAGGCCGATGCCGGAGGTGCGGACGCGCGCAGGAAACAGCTCGGACAGCACCGGCGACAGGACTGCGTTCGACGCGCTGATGAGCAGGATGCCGACGAGATCGACCAGAAGATAGGTGGTGAAGTCGCCACGGCGCAGCAGGGCCAGCATCGGCCATGTCAGCACGAGAAAGCCGATCGCGGCGAAGTAAAGCAGCGGCTTACGGCCGATCCGATCGGAGAGCACGGCAAACAGCGGGATGAGGACGCAATAGGCGGCCAGCGAGATTGTGCTGCCGAGCAGCCCGTCCGCCAGCGGCAACCCGCCCGCCAAATGCGCGTAGGCCGGCAGGAACACCGTCCAGATGTAGAACTGCACGGTCCCCATCTGGATGACGAAGACGAACAGCGACTCGCGCGGATGGTCGTGCAGGGCGCGCAGCAGCGGGCGGCGCTCGGTCTCGTGCCGCCGCTCGATCGCCTTGAAGGCCGGCGTCTCGGGCAGGCTACGGCGCAGCCACACGCCGTACAGCGAGAGCAGCGCGCCGAGGAAGAACGGCACCCGCCAGCCCCAAGCCGCCAGCGCGGGCTGCGGGATCAGGCTGGTGGTGACCGTCGCGGTCAGGGTCGCGAGCAGTATCGCCACGCCGATGCTGATCATCTGCGGCGAGCTCGCCACGGCGCGGCGGCTCGGGGGCGCGTGCTCGGTCAGGAACACCGCCGAACCCTGGAATTCGCCGCCGGTCGAGAAACCTTGCAGCGCCCGCGCGAGCAGGAGGAGAAATGGCGCGGCGATGCCGATCGCGGCAAAGGGCGGGGTCACGGCAACGATCAGGCTGCCGACGCCCATCAGGATGATGGTAAGCGCAAGCATCCGGCGGCGCCCGTAGCGGTCCGCCATCGGCGAGAGGACGAGGGAGCCGACGGGGCGAAGCAGGAAGCCGATCGCAAACGCCAGCAACACGCCGATCAGGGAGGTGGACGGATTGTTCGCGGGAACGATCTGGGCGGCAAAAATCGGCGAGAGCAGACCGTAGATCGTCCAGTCGTACCACTCGATAAGATTGCCGAAGGCGCCCCCGACAATGGTGGCGGTGATGCTCCGTGACTGGCCGACTGCGGTGCCGGGGTTTTCCGCATGTCCTGACATCCACGCTTCCCATGCTGCGTGCGGGAAGCCTAGGCCGGCCGTTCGCACCTGGCGAGGGTTGGTCAGGCAAGGCAATTCAGCTCGTCAGAGAAGCGGTGGCCAGGGACGGAATTAGACGTCACGGAACCCGCGTTGGATAGAGTCAGAAATTGCGAGTAAGCAGTCTGCGCGGGCCCACGTCGTGTACGACCTGCGTTTCGTGATCCAGAAGTGCAACTCCTGGAGTGAGGTCGGCCAAGCCCTCCCGTATCTCGCGCACTACATGCCGCGGATCGTTCACCAGCTTCTTCAATCTATCCGCCCTCTTTAGTGTGAACTGGGGCGTTCAGCTTGGCAGCATTTTACCCGGGTTCATAATTCCGGCCGGATCGATCGCGTTCTTCACCACCCGCATCAGCTCGACTGCGCCGCCCTGCTCCAGCGCGAGCAGGCCGCGCTTGTGCACTCCGATGCCGTGTTCTCCCGTGCAGGTGCCGCCCATGCGGATCGCCCGCTCGCCGACCCGGTGGGCGAGGGCCTCTGCCCGCTCCACCTCATCCGCGTCGTCCGGGTGATACATGATCCCCAGGTGGAAATTACCATCGCCTAAATGGCCCACGATGGGCGCCACCAGCCCACTGCCGATGATGTCAGCCTCGGTCTCGCGGATGCATTCCGCCAACACCGAGATCGGCACGCAGGCATCGGTGCCCATGTTCTTGCAACCTGGCGCGAACGCCATGCAGGCATAATAGGCCTCGTGTCGCGCCTTCCAGAGCCGGCTGCGATCTTCCGCCTTCTCGGCAAACCGAAAAGCGTCTCCGCCATGCTCCTCGCACAGCGCCTGCATCGTCGCGACCTGCTCGCTGACGGCCTGCGGACTGCCGCCGAACTCGAGAAATAGCGTCGGCTGCGGCTGAAACTCCCGCAAGTCGGAATAGGCGATGCATGCCCGCATCTGCACTTCGTTCAGTAGTTCCACCCGGCCGAACGCGAGCCCCATCTGCAGGCCGGTGATCACCGCATCCACGGCGTTGGCCAGCAACGGGAACTGGCATACGGCGGCAATGATCGCCTCGGGCAGCGGATGCAGACGAAGCTGCACCTCGGTGATGATCCCGAGTGTCCCCTCGCTGCCGACGAACAGCGCGGTCAGGTCGAGGCCAGCGGCCGACTTCCGTGCGCGCCCACCGACCCGCATCACCTTTCCAACCGGGGTCACCACCGTGAGGCCGAGCACGTTGTCGCGCATGGTGCCGTAGCGAACGGCGGAGGTGCCGGAGGCGCGAGTGGCCGCCATGCCGCCGATGGTCGCGTGGGCTCCCGGATCGACGGGGAAGTGCAGGCCGGTGGAGCGCAAGGACGCATTGAGGCAATGCCGCGTGATGCCGGCTTGGACCCGGCAATCCATGGCCTCCGGCGAGGTTTCGAGGACGGCGTCCATCTTCGTCAAATCGATGCAGATGCCGCCGTAAATCGCGGCAACATGACCCTCAAGCGAGCTTCCCGCGCCGAACGGGACAATTGGGACGCGGGCCGCTTGGCAGACCGACACGATCTCGGCCACGTCCTCATTGGTTTCGGGAAAGGCGACCGCGTCGGGCATGCCGACCAGCGGCAATCCCTCGCCGTGACTGTGCTGCTCACGCATCGCCGCGCTGGTGACGATCTTTCGTCCGAACCGTGTCTGCAGCGCCTCAACCACACCATGGACAGAGGCAATTGTGGGCGAAGTCGTCATGTTCATCCGGCCTGGCAGGCGATCGAAGGTGTCGCCAGCCGCGGGGCTGGCGGCGCCGTTCTGATCACAGAGGAAGGTTGGTCAGTGCCTTGTCAATAGCCGCCTTCAACGGCTCGCTGACATGATCCATTGGCGCGCGTGGGTAGTAGAAGCCCAGCCCCTGGCGGTGTTGGATGTATTTCGTGCAAGCCGGCAGCACGTCGTGCGGCACGACGTTCCACAACGTCGCGAGCCGACGGTGGATATCGAGCGCCGTCGCATGGTCGCCGCGGCGGACCGCATCCCACATCTTGACGCATACGCCGGGCACGGCCGCGGTCAGAGCGCTGATTGCGCCGTGCGCGCCGAGCGCGAACGCCGGGTAGAGCAGCGCATCGACGCCGGTCAGCACGAGGTTGCGCGGATCGCTTTGCTGGACGAGGTCGGAGACCGATTTGATGTCGCCCCCGCTCTGCTTCATGCCGATCACGCCAGGGACCTCCCGCATGATCCGGAGCATCAGCTCGACGGAGAGATAGTTCCAGGGGATCACGTTGTAGATCAGGACCGGAATGCCGGTGGCGTCGTAAATGGACCGGAAGTGGCCGATCGTGCCCTCGGCGCTCGGCTTGAACAGGTAGTGCACGGGCGTGATCTGCAGGGCGGCGATGTTGAGGCCCTGCAGCGCCTTGACGCGCTCGATGGCCTCGCGCGTGCTGTTGACGATCAGTCCGACGACGAAAGGCTTGCGTCCGCCGAGGGCGTCGTGCGTCGCGTGCATGGCGCGGACGAACTCGTCGAAGCTGAGCGTGTGCCCCTCGCCGGTGCTGCCGCCGGCGACGACGCCATGCGCACCCTGCTCGACGACGAAATCCATCTGCTCGCACAACGCGGACAGCACGAGCTCGCCGTTCTGGTCGAACGGCATGGTGGTCGGCGGCAAGATCCCCGTGAGGGATTGGCGCAGGGCTGCGGCCGTCGCCGGGATCTCCGTAGCGACCGGAAGGTTGTGGTCCATCGTGTCCTCTCCTCGATGTGGCCGGAATGCTCTGGGCCGCTGCGGCGCAACCCGGCATGCCGGCGAGGCCCGCGCCACCGCGCTCACGATCGAGCGCGATGGAGGACCTTGCCGGCCATACTGCCAAGCCCTGCCCATGCGTCAAGGAAAATCGGGCAATTCATACCATTTTTCGGAACATAAACTCTAAATACAGTAGTTTTGCGGGTTAATGCAGTATGGATGTTCCGTAATTCGGGACTTCGGGCGAAATCTTCGTTGACACGCCCGACGCGCTGAGCAATGGTCCAGTCCGAGCCGGTCTCAACGAAGAACGTGCCGGCAGCAGGAGGAACGATGCGCCTATCCGACATGACGACGCTCCCGCCAGAGCCTCTCTCGCGCCGAGCGATCCTCGCGGCCGGCGCGGCGTTCACCGGTGCAGGTGCATTCTCGCGCCTCGCGTCCGCACAGCCGGCCGGCGAGCCCATCCCGGTCGGCGTGGCCGCGCCGCTCACGGCGCAGTTCGCGCAGGACGGCGTCTGGATGAAGAACGGCGTATCCCTGGCGGCCAAGCAGATCAACGACGCCGGCGGCATCAAGGGACGTCCAATCCGGGTCTATTTCGAAGACGATCAAGGCCCGAACCCGACGGCGGCGGCGAATGCCGCGATCAAGCTGATCACGCAATACAACGCCGTCGCCCTTCTCGGACCGCACTTCACCCCGGCGATCCTCCCGGTCGAGCCGATGCTTGCGCAATACAAAGTGCCGGCGCTGACTGGCGCCTCGGGCCCGGTGGTGACCCAGCAACACAATCCGTTCGTGTTCCGCGTCAGGCTCAACGACGCGGCCGGCGCCGGGCTGCTGGTGAAATACATCGTCGAGAAACTCGGCTGGAAGAAGATCGGCCTGGCCTACGTGAACACCGCGTTCGGCCAGAGCGGCATCGGCGCGGTCAAGGAGGCGCTGGCCAAGCGCGAGATCACCCCGGCCGCGACACAGACCCATCTCGACAGCACCAAGGATTTCACCTCGCAGTTGCTGAGCTTCCAGGAGGCCGGTGTCGACGGCGTCATCGCCTGGACCGACGACCAGCCCGGCGGACTGCTCGCCAAACAGATGCGGACGCTGGACATGAAGTTCGGCCTGGCCGGTTCGACCACCTTCAGCCAGCCGCCCTTCCTGTCGCTCGCCGGCGATGCGGCCAACGGCGTCTACGCCGTCACCGACTTCATCGCCGAGAACGACAGCCCGGCAATCGACGCCTGGAAGAAGCTGTACAGCGCGGCCTACGGCTCGCCGCCCGAACTCTACGCCAGCACCTATTATGACGCGATGAACCTGCTCGGCTACGCGATCGCCCAGGCCGCTTCCGTCACTGGACCCGCGATCCAGGAGGCGCTGGCGAAGGTCAAGGACCGTCCGGGCGTCATGACCAACTACACCTGGAGCCCCAGCGGCGACATGGTCCATTCCGGCCTGATTACGGTCATCAAGGATGCCAAGCCGACCGTCGCCGACGTTGTCAGCGCCTGAGCCGCCGCCATGTCGTCGATGCTCATCCAACTGATCCTGGCCGGCTTCGCCATGGGCGCCGTGTACGCCCTGGTCGCGCTTGGATACACGCTGATCTGGAACGCAGTGGGCGTGGTGAACTTCGCGCAGGGCGACATCGTCATGCTCGGCGCGTTCGTCGCCGTCGGCTCGCTGGCGAACGCGCTGCACTTGCCGCTGGCGCTGAACCTGATCGGGACGCTTGCCGTCATGGCCGCGTTCGGCGTCGCCATGGCGCGGTTCGTCTACCATCCCGTCCGCAACGCGCCGCAGCTCTCCGCGATCGTGGCGACCCTCGGCCTGTCGATGGTGTTGCAGAACGCGGTGGTGCTGATCTGGGGGCCGGAACCGCTGTCGTTCGCCGGGCCGCTCGGCAACGCGACGCTGACCATCTTCGGGGCGAAGATCTACGCGCAGTACGTGCTGATCCTGGTCACGCTGCTGCTGCTGATGGCGGCGCAGGAAGGGATATTCCGGTTCACCTCGATCGGCCGGGCGATGCGCGCCACCGCACAGGACGCCGAGGCGGCGAGGCTGATGGGCATCCCGACCCGGCGCATCATCGCCATCATCTTCGCCTACGCGTCGATGCTCGCGGGTTTGGCCGGATGGCTGCTCTCGCCGCTGTTCTACGTCTCGGCCGACATGGGCGGAAAAGTTTCGCTCGACGCCTTCGCGGCCTGCATCCTAGGCGGGTTCGGCAGCATCCCGGGCGCGCTGATCGGCGGGTTGTTGCTCGGCGTGATGGAGTCGCTCGGCTCGTTCTACATCTCCTCGGAGTATATCGACGTCATCGCGTTCGGGGTCCTGTTCGCGATGCTGGTGGTCCGCCCCGAGGGCATCTTCGGCGAACCCCAACTGGAGCGTCCCTGATGCGCACATCCCGGCTTTGGCAAGCGGTCGGCGCGATCGCGGCGAGCTGCGCCGCGCTCGCCATCATCCTCCCGCAACTGCTCGGCGTGTATTACCTACACGTCGTCGACGTGACCCTGATCAACATCATCCTCGCACTCGGGCTGAACCTCGTCCTCGGCTATGGCGGGCAGATCTCCTTGGCGCAGGCGGCGTTCTTCGGCATCGGCGCCTACGCGTTCGCCTTGCTCGAAGGCCAGGGCTGGCCGGCGCCGGGCGCCGCGGTGGCGGCGGTCGCGATCACCGGCCTAGTTGGCGCGTTGCTGGGCTGGCCGGTGCTGCGGCTGCGCGGCCACTACCTGGCGCTGGCGACCCTGGCCTTCGGCCTGATCGTCAGCGAACTGTTGGTCAACCTCGATATGCTCACCGGCGGCTCGAACGGGCTGATGGGCATCCCCGGCGTGGGCCTCGCCGGCAACAATGCCGACATGCTGTATGTGCTGCTGGTGGTGTGCGGGGTGGCGCTCGCCGGGTCGGTGGCGTTCGCCTTGAGCCCGATCGGGCTGCGGGTCCGCGCGTTCCGCGACGACACGACGGCCGCACAGGCCGCAGGCGTCAACGTCCGCGCCCTGAAGATCGGGCTGTTCGTGGCGTCGGCGGCCTACGCCGGCCTCGCCGGGGTCTGCTATTGCTGCCTGCTCGGCTACGTCAGCCCAGACGTGTTCGGCTGGCAAACGACCTTCTCTTACTTGGCGATGGTGGTCGTGGGTGGCCTGGGCAGCAGCATCGGGGTCGTCATCGGCGCCGCGCTCTACACCCTGGTCCCCGAAGCGCTCCGCTTCCTGCAGGAGGGCTATTTCGTGATCTTCGGCATGGTCGTCATCGTGGTGGTCGCGCTGATCCCGGGCGGCCTCGCCGGGCTGGCGACGCGGGTGACACAGCGCTTGTTCCCGCCCTCCGCCCCGATGAAGGTCATCGCCCGCATGCCGGAGACCCCCCCATGAGCGCGATGCTGCAAGCGACCGGCCTGACCAAGCGCTTCGGCGGCCTGACCGCGCTCAACAACATCGACCTCGCCATCGCCAAGGGCAGCATCCACGCCGTCATCGGGCCGAACGGCTCGGGCAAGACGACGCTGTTCAACGTGATCAGCGGCGTCTACCAGCCGAGCGCCGGACACGTGGAGTTCGCCGGCCAGAGGGCCACCGGGCTGTCGCCGCAGCGCTTGGCCGATTTGGGGCTCGGCCGCACGTTCCAGAACACGCGGCTGTTCCCGAGCATGAGCGTGCTCGAGAACGTGCTGGTCGTGCTGCATCGGAAGGGTTTCGCCTGGCGGATCACGCACGAGGACGAGCGCCGTGCGCACGCGATCCTCGACTTCGCCGGTCTCGACGATCTGGCCGGCGTCAACGCCGCCAGCCTGCCGCAAGGGCAGCGCCGCCTGCTCGAGATCGCCAAGGTCGTGGCCCTCGACCCGAAGCTCGTGCTGCTGGACGAGCCGCATGGCGGCCTCAATCACACCGAGACGGCGCGGCTGATCGAGGTCATCCGCGAGATCAGCCGGCGCGGCATCACCGTGCTGCTGATCGAGCACGAGATGGATGTCGTGATGCGCCTGGCGGACGACATCACCGTGCTCAATTTCGGCGAGCGCCTGGCGCGCGGCACGCCCGCGGAGATCCAGGCCAACGAGGCGGTGATCGAAGCCTATCTCGGTCAGGAAGCCGCCTCGATGACGCCGGCCGCGCCGCCCGCGGGCGAAACGAAGACGCTGCTGGAAGTGCGCGACCTGACCGTCAGGTATGGGGACATCGAAGCTGTCCGCGGCGTCGATCTCGACGTGGGCGCCGGGGAGTTCGTGAGCCTGCTCGGCAACAACGGCGCCGGCAAGAGCACCACGCTGAAGGCGATCGCACGCTTGGCGCCGGCGATCGGCAAGGTCCAGCTCGACGGTGCCTCGCTGCTGAGTGCGCCGACGGAGCGGTTGGTCGGGCTCGGGGTCGCGCTGGTGCCGGAGCGGCGCCGCCTGTTCGGCGGGCTGACCGTGATCGACAACCTCAAGACGGGCGCCTACGGGCGTCCGACGGCCTACGTGAACGAGGCGATGGAGGGCGTGCTCGACCTGTTCCCGAGCTTGCGCCGGCTGTCCCGCTCGCTGGCGTTCTCGCTGAGCGGCGGCGAGCAACAGATGCTTGCAATCGGCCGGGCGCTGATGAGCAAGCCGCGCCTGCTCATGCTCGACGAGCCCTCCCTCGGGTTGGCGCCGAAGCTGGTGGACCAGGTGTTCACGAAATTGCTGGAGGTCAACGCGCGCGGCACGGCCATCCTGCTGGTCGAGCAGAACGCGCGGATGGCGCTGTCGGTCTCGCACCGGGCGTATGTGCTGGGTTCCGGACGGATCGTCGCCGCGGGCCCGGCTGCGCAACTCGCCGACGATGAGCGAGTCAAGAACGCCTATCTCGGGATCGCCGCCTGATCGCGGAAGCCCAGCGCCGCCGAGATGCCTTTGGCATGGTGGATGACCAGCTTCGCCAGCCCGTCCACCTCGGCGACCGGCAGGCGCCAGGCGGGTCCGGTGATGCTGACGCCGGCGGCGACCCGGCCGGACTTGTCGCGGATCGGCGCGCCGATGCAGCGCAGGCCGGGCTGGTGCTCGCCCTCGTCGAGGGCAAAGCCGCGCTGACGGATCTCTTCCAGGGCCGACCGCAGCGCATCGGGATCGGTGATCGTGCTCTCGGTGAACTTCGTCAGGCCGGCATCGATGATGCGCTGGACCACGTGCTCCGGCTGGAATGCCAGGATTGCCTTGCCGACGCTGGTGCAATGCACCGGCGCCTGCTCGATCGTCGCCGGCGACAGGCTCTTCTCGGGCGAGGCGTCGGCGCGGTGGATGACGATCGCGCGAAACCCGTCGAACACCGCAAGATGCACCGCCTGGCCGCCCTGCCGGGTCAACGCGTCGATGAACGGCCGCGCCTCACGGTGTAGGTCCATGTTGGACAGCACGGTGTTGCCGAGCTCGAACAGCTTCATCCCGAGACGATAGGGGTCGCGGCTGTCCTCCTGGTCGAGCAGGCTGGCATCGCGCATCGAAACCAGCAGCCGATGCGTCGTCGTCTTCGGCAGGCCGGTCATCCGGCAAATCTCGGTCAGCGACAGCGACCGGTTCACGGAGGAGAAACAGTCGAGCACGCGCATGACTTTGGTGAGCGACTTCAGGCCTTCGTCCTGACGGTTTGGCTTTTCGGCGACGATGTCCATCCGTTGTGTCCCGTATTACGGTATACAAATGCCGGCTTGCGGAATGCAATTCAAGGTCGAGCTGATGTTCGCTATCGTCATAAGCTTCTTCAGCAACCGGGCGAGACAGTCGAGTTTTCATCGACAGAGCGGGTATTCAAACAATCGGGCCGAGGTGTCGGCCGCCCGAGGGTAGCGATCGCGGCCATCCTTCGTTCAGTAGACCAGTCGATCGTTGCGTTCGAATGCGGTGACGGGCGGGTAAGCGCGCTGGTCGGTGATGACGTCGAGCACGGTCGTGCGCGACCCGGCGAGCGCCTGCTTCAAGGCAGGCAGGAATTCCGATGGCTCGGCGATGCGGACGCCCTCGCAGCCGCAGGCGCGCGCGATCGCGGCATGGTCGACCGGCGCGAAGTCGCAGACATCGCTATACTCGCCGAACAGGACCTTTTCGGCATGCTTCTGATAGCCGAGGATCTGATTGTTCAGGACCGTGAGCACGACGCTTAGCCCCATGCGCCGTGCGGTCTCCAGCTCCGACCAGACATGGGCGAAGCCGCCATCGCCGGCAAGGCAGAACACGGGCGCGTCCGGCCGTGCGACCTTGGCGCCGAGCGCGTAGGGCAGGCCCCAGCCGAGCCCGGCCAGGCCCCGCGGCGTGACGAACCGCATGCCGGGCCGGCGCGAGCGCAGGAAGTTGGCGACCCAGATCGAAGAATAGCTCGCATCCGCAACGACGATCGTCTCCGGCGTCAGCACCGAATCGAGGTCGCGCATCAGACGCTCCGGGCGAACGGGCGTCGCGTCCAGGTCGACGGCTCCCGCCATGTCCTGCTCCCAACCGCGCAGCCCCTCCGCGATCTGCGCCTCCAACACAGCGCGCGCGCCCTGCCGCGACGCCAGATCCTCGTGCCGGAACGCCGCCGTAAGCGCCGCCAGCGTCAGCTTCGCATCGCCCACGAGGCGCAGCGCCTCATAGTTGCGGCCGACCTCCTGGCCGTCAACGTCGATATGGATGTAGCGAGCCCCCTGTGGATAGAGCGACCAGCTATCGGTGCCGTTCTGGTTGGTCCGGTTGCCGACCAGGAGGATGACGTCGGCCTGCTCGACCAGTGGGCGCAAATGCCGGCTGCGGCCGCGCGTCCCCATGAAGTAGCCGACGACGCCGACGCTGAGCGGATGCGTCTCGTCGACGGCGCCCTTACCCATCACCGTCGTCGCAATCGGAAAGCCGAGCTCCTGCAGGTCTGCGAGTTCGGCTGATGCGTCGGAAATATGCACGCCGCCGCCGGCGATGACGAGCGGCGCCCGTGCCGTCGCGAGCAGGCGCGCCGCCTCGGCCACGGCAGCCGGGTCGGCGACGGTCCGGTCGAGCGGGTAGGACCCGAGCGAGCTCACGCGCTCATGGCCCTGCGGCGCGGGCGCCTCGTTGAATAGGTCGATCGGCACGATCAGCACGGCCGGGCCGGGCCGGCCGGACGAAGCTGCGGTGAACGCCATGTCGATGTAGTCCTCGACCCGGCTCGCCTCCGAGACCCGGCGCATCCATTTCGCGACGCCCTTGAACAGTTCGAGGTGATCGAGTTCCTGGAACGCGTTCTTGTCCGCCTGCTCGCGATGCACGTCCTGCACGATGGCCACGATCGGGATCGAGGATTTGTAGGCCTCCGCCAGGCCCGGAACGAGCAGCGTCGCCGCCGGTCCGTTCTGCGCGGTGACCACCGACACCTTGTGCGAGACCCGCGCATAGGCGTCGGCCATCGCGGCGCCGGCGTTCTCGGTCCGGTAGCCAATCTGCCTGATGCCGAAGTGCGGCGCGGCGAGGAACAGGGCCGAAGGAATGCTTTGGCCGAAGATGACCTCGACCCCGTGCCGCTTGAGCGCGGCTGCGAAGACATGGGCGACCGTGGCGTTCCGCGTCGCGTCGGAGATGCTGTTCATGGCGTTCGGGACCTCTCAGGCGTGCTTGGTGATGCAGGACGCCCAACCGACCGTGGTCAGCCGCGCATCCGATTTACGGCGCGCCCAAACCTCGAGCTCGACCTTCCTGCCGCCGGCTGCAGGCGTGATGGCGGTCACGGCGGCGCTGATCTCGATCGGATCGAAGACCTGCAGCATGTTGACGAACTTCAGTTGGAACCAGCCGCCGGTGAACCAGGCGATCCCGAAGGCACGGACAAAATACTCGGCCATCAGACCCGCCTGCTGCTGCCCCTGCACGATCAATGTCGGCAACTCCCCGGCGCGCGCGACCTCCAGATCATTATGCGTGTTGCGCACGAACTCGCCGATGCGCGAGAACACCGCGGCCTGCTCGGCGGTGACCGTCTTCGTCATCGGCGCAAGTACGTCGCCGGCCCGAACGTCATGGCCCACGGTCTCGATCCGGCGCGCATCCGCGGGCACTTCGCCGCTCACCCGCCGTTCCGGCGTGCTGCTCGCGCGGCCGCCGATCTGGCCCGGCACGGTCCGCAGGATCTCGACGCCGCGATGCCGGACGATACTGCGCCCGCCCTCGCCGGCCGCCTGCGCCTCCATCACCACGTAGCCTTGGCCGCGGCGGACATAGGCCTGCGTGTAGGTCCCGGACATCGTCACCCGCTCTCCGAGCTTGACCGGGTTGTCGAACCACATTTGCTCTTCGGTGTGGAAGCCGACCGTCTTGCTCGCGCGGTAGCGCGTCGTGAAGAGCTGCACGAGGTCGTTGCCGAGCAGCGCCGGCTGGCCGATCCGCGTGCCGAACGGGCTGTCTTGCAGATACCAGGGCGAATAATCGTCCTGCGTGAACGAGAAGCGCTTGATCTTGTGGTCGTCGACGGTGATCGTCACCGGGCCGAGCGATTCCGGGATCTCGAGGTTCTCGAAGACCGGCTCCTTCAGCCCCGCCTCGAGATCACGGACCGTTGCGGCACGGCGCGGATCGGTCAGATCGCGCCAGGGTTGCAGAGTTTCGCTCGTTGCAGGCATCGTCGTTCCTTCGCTTCAGGCTGAGTGTCTGAGCTTCGAGGGGCGGCCGAGCCATTCGACCAGCACCTCATCGGTGTGCGCGCCGAGAAGCGGGCTGCCGGTCCGGATCTCGGCTGGCGTATCGCTCAGCCGGATCGGCAAGCCTTGCATCGGCACCTTGCCAACCGCCTCGTGCGGCACGTCGGCAATGAAGCCGCGCTCGCGCATCCACCGGTCCTCAGCGACCTCGGCAATGGTCGCGACCCGCGCGGCCGGCACCTCCGCGTGGCGCAAGGCGGCGAGCGCGTCCTCGGCGCTGCGCGCCGCGATCCAACCGCCGATCAGCGCGTCGAGCGCCGCACGGTTCCGCACACGCGCCGCGACCGTCGCGAAGCGCGGGTCGGCCGCGAGATGCGCATGCCCGATCAGCCGCGCCAGGCGCGGGAAGGGACCGTCATTGCCGCCCACCACATGGATCCACGCCCCATCGGCGGCGCGGAACGTGCCTCCGGGCGCGGCGTAGCGGTCCTGGTTGCCCACGCGCGTCAGCTCCTGACCGCACAGCGCTTGCTCCGGGATTGCTGTCATCAGCAGCGACACCGCGCTGCCCATCAAGCTCACATCCACCAATTGGCCGAGCCCGGTATGGTGCCGCGCCTCGACCGCGGCGAGGACGCCGATCACCGCGTTCAGTCCGGTCGCGTAATCGACGATGCAGGTCCCGGCCATGGTCGGCGGACCGTCCGGCTGGCCGGTGATCGCCATCAGCCCCGACCCGGCCTGCGCGACTGCGTCAAAGCAGGGCTCGTCGCCGCCGTCCTGACCGAAGCCGGAGATGCGCGCCATGATCAGGCGAGAATTGATCGCCCGCAGCGCGTCCCAGCCGCAGCCCATCTTCTCCATGGTCCCGGGCCGGAAATTCTCGACCAGCACATCGGCCTCGCGCGCCAAGTCGCGCAACAGGCGCTGGCCGCCGGGGTCATGGAAGTCGAGCGTGATGCCGCGCTTGTTGCGGTTGAACACCATAAAATACAGGCTCTCGCCTTCGACATGCGGCCCGATCGAGCGCGTGTCGTCGCCGCCGCCGGGCCGCTCGACCTTGACCACGTCGGCGCCGAGATCGGCCAGCAGCATCGCGCAATGCGGCCCGGCGATGAAGCGCGTGAGGTCGAGCACGCGCAGGCCCTGGAGCGCACCCGGCATCGCTCAGCGTGCCGCCCGGTTGCGGCTGATCGCCATCAGGGCGCGCGCCCCCACGCGGTCGAGATACGCCCAATGATCGCCGGCCGCGTCCAGGTCGGCTGCGCCCGCCAGCAGCCGGTCGAGATAGGCGTCGTCGTGCCAATAGAGCGGGTCGCAGCCGCAGGGATGCGCGCCGAACGGCGCCTCCACGACGCAGGCCACCTCGGCGCCGCGCAGGATGGTCTGGGCGGCGTGGCGGGCGATCGTCGCTGCACTGACGATCTGTTCGACCGTGACGATCACCGTGCGCGCGGACCGCCCGGTCGCCGCGTCGAGGCCGTCGTCGCCGGGTTCCGGGGCGAGCTGCACGTTGCCCGCGGCGTCGGCCCGGTGCGCATGGATGATCGCCACGTCCGGATGGATTGCTTGCACCGCCGTCCAGCCGTCGCCGCCATTGGGGCGCGGAAGGAAGGGTACGCCGAGCGATGCCGC
This sequence comes from Acetobacteraceae bacterium, assembly GCA_965276815.1. GTDB lineage: Bacteria > Pseudomonadota > Alphaproteobacteria > Acetobacterales > Acetobacteraceae > JAVVHH01. Next base: position 80,549 of record CBDIBE010000012.1, read on the forward strand.
ATGGAACCGGTCGGCGGCTTCCGTCTCGACACTTGCGGTGCAGCCGCAAGCGACGAGGAGATCGAGGGCAACGCCACCTTGGCACGCAGCCACATGCAGGCCGCGCCGTTCCTGCCGGATCAGCTCGCGCACCGCCGCCATCGGTTGCCGGCCCCGGCCGCCGCCGGCGAGCGCGAGGACAGCGCCGTCCGGGATCAGCCGGATCGCCTCGTCGAGCGGCCGTATCTTGCTCGCGTGCCGCATCAGGCGGCCTTGGACCCGAGGTAGACCCCCTCAGGGTCGATGACCCGGCGAAGCAAATCGAGCTGCTCGGCCGAGGGCGCGGGCGCCTGGCCAACCGTCTGCAAGCAGCCGAGTGCGAAACCACACTGGTCGCGCACCTGGTCGATCGTCACGCCGGGGTACAACGCCTCGATGCGCATGAGCTTGGTGTCCGGATCGAAGCCCAGCACAGCCAGATCCGTAATGACCCGGGCAGGGCCGCCGCCCGGCAGCCCCGCCGCCGCACGCGCGCCGGGTCCCGTCAGGAAACCAGGCGTGGTGAGATAGTTCAGCTTCTCGACAAAGCGGCGCCGGTCCAACCGGCAAATGATCACGAACCGCCCGGCCATGCTGGCAATGTCGTTCGCGCCGCCGCTGCCTGGCAGCCGCACCTTAGGCTGGCGGTACGGCCCGATCACGGTCGAGTTGAGGTTGCCGTAACGATCGATCTCGGCGGTCCCGAGAAAGCCGATGTCGATGCGTCCGCCCTGCAACAGGCTGAGCGCGAACGCGGTGCCGGCGATCTTCGGCGCACCGAACGCGAGCTTGTAGTCGCCGACGCCCGAGGCGAGCTCGCGCGGCCGCGGATCGATGATGCCGGACTCGAACACGAGCTTGACGTTTGGCGCATGCGTCGCCTTCGCCAAGTAGGCGGCGACCATCGGCAAGCCGGTGCCGATGAAGGCGACGTCGCCGTCGCGGATCTCCCGGGCGGCGGCGACGGCCATGAACTCGTCGCTGCTGACGTCAGCCATGGGCGGCGCCTCTCAGGACATAGCCGAGCGCCGGGTCGGTCCGCAGCCGCAGCAAGGCGGACATGCTGATTTGGTCGAGATACGACCAGTGATCCGCGGTGTCGAAAACCCAGCGGCGGAGATAGTCGTCGGTGGCCGCTTGCGAGCGGGATGCGGCGTAATATTCGCCGAGATGCGCCGCATCGTGCTCGTAATAACCATACACGCCCGTGGGGTGGGCGCCGAACGGCAGTTGCACCAGCGCATCGACCAGCAGGCTCGGCAGGATCGTCAGCTCCGGCTGCCGGCGGATGACCTCCTCGTCGACAATCTCCTCGACGGAAACGATCACGTGCGCCGCGGCGCGCGCCTGCTCCTCGAGCACCGACGTGGCGCCGAACAGTTGCACGTTGCCCTCGCCGTCCGCGCGCGCGGCGTGGATGATCGCCACGTCCGGCCGCAGCGGCGACACCGCAGTGACCGTTCCGTTGCCAAACGGCGACTCCATCCGCCGGCTCTTCATCGCCGGGGCCTCGAAGCCGGGCACGTCCAGGATATCGGTGCCGGCCATGGCCCGCATCGGCATGAACGGCAGACCGAGGCCGGCCGCCTGCAGGCGGCACACCATGCCGAAATGGCTATGGTCCTCGGTCGCGATCCGGCCCGCCTCGATGCCTTCGCTGAACCGGCGGCAGCGACCGAAGCCCTCGAACATGAAGTTGGAGAAGTAGGCCTGTTCGAGCGCCCCCGCGGCAGCCAGATACTCGGCCACCCAGCACTCGGCGACGCCCATGATCGTCAGACCGCGCACGCCCCGCCGGATCAGCGCGCGCGTGAGCGCCATCGGTTGGTGCGAATGGGCAAAGCCGCCGGCGGTCAGCGACATGCCGTCCTCGATCACCCGGACCGCGTCCTCGAGCGTGACGAGCTTGCCGGTCACGCCGCTGCCGGCTGCTGCGAGCCGCCCTCGATCCACAGCTCGCGCGAACCAGTGATCAGCGCGACGATGTCGTCGGCGCCGCGCAGCAGCCGCGTCGGCACGTCGCCAACTTTCTCGCCGCGCCGCAGCACGACCACGCGATCCGCCATTTCCATCACCATCGGCATGTTGTGCGTGATCAGCACGACCGAGGTGCCCTCGGCGCGGATGTGGCGCACGCCATCCATCGCGCGCTTGGTCTCCTGCACGCCCAGCGCCGCCGTCGGCTCGTCGAGCAGCACGAGCGAGCGCTCCCAGAGCCGGGCGCGGGCGAGCGCCACCGCCTGCCGCTGCCCGCCGCTGAGCCCGGCCACGCTCGCGCTGGCCCGCGGCAAATTGACCGAGAGATCCTTCAGGACCTCATCAGCCCTTCGCCGCATCGCGCGTTTCGCCAGCACGGAAAGCGGGCCAAAACGCCGGACGAGCTCGCGGCCGAGGAAGATGTTCTCTGCGACCGTCAAATTGTTGCACAGGCCGAGGTCCTGATAGACTGTTTCGATGCCAAGCCCGCGCGCGACGTCAGTCGAGGTGAAGGCGGCCGGCGCATCACGGAAGCGGAGGGTCCCCGCCGTCGGCTGGATCGCACCAGACAAGATTTTTACCAATGTGCTCTTGCCGGCCCCATTGTCGCCGACGAGGGCGACGGTCTCGCTGACCCCGATCGACAGATCGACGCCGCGCAGCGCCTGCACCGCACCGTAGGTTTTGCGCAGGCCACTGCCTTGCAGGAGGATCTCGCTCGCCATCGCCGGCTACTCCATCAGCCACCCGCCGCGGCGGAGCATGCTCCACCAGACGGCAAGGATGATGACGAAACCTTGGGCGATCATGAAGACGATCGGGTCGACGCCCATCAGCACCATGCCGTTGCGCAGGACGGCGACGAACAATACGCCCAGCACCGTGCCGAGCATGCGGCCGACGCCGCCGGTGAGCGCGGTCCCGCCCACGATGACCGCCGCGATCACGTCGAGCTCGAACAAGTCGCCAACCGTAGCGCTGCCGCCGTTCAGGCGGGCCGCGATCAATACGCCGCCGGTCGCGGCGAGCGCTTGCACGATGATGAAGACATAGATCTTCATGCGCTTGACCGGAATGCCGTAGCGCGATGCGGTCACCGGGTTGCCGCCGAGCGCGTAGAGGTGCCGGCCGAACGGCGTTTCCGATAGCACGAACCAACCCAGGACGATCGTCACCGCCATCAGCGCGATCGGCACCGGAATGCCGAGGACGTCGCCGAACCACAGATTGCCGAGCGCGTTCGGCAGCGGCCCGATCGTCTGGCTGTCGCTGAGCAGGAAGGCGATGCCACGCACCGCCGAGAGCAAGCCGATCGTGGTGATGAAGGAGGGGATGCCCCACATGACGCGCAGCCCGCCGATGAACGTTCCGATCAGCGCGGCGACGGCCAAGACGCCGACGAAGCTGAGCCAGGCCGGCAGCCCTAGCTGGACGATCAGTTGCGCGAACACCACGCCGGAGAGACCGACCGTTGCGCCGACCGAAAGATCGATCTCGCCGGCGATGATCACCATGGTCATGCCGACCGCCACGATCGCGGTGACCGAGACCTGGCGCAGGATCGAGGCGACGTTCCCGGCCGTCGCGAAATTCGGCGCCACGGCGCTGAACAGCGCGATCAGGACGGCCAAGCCGATCGCCACACCGATCTCGGTGCGCCAAGCCCCCAATGCGTCGCGGATCGAGTCCGGACGGGGCGGGGCGGACAAGCTTGCCGGGACCGGCGGATGCGTCGCGGACATGGTTGACCCGGCCGTCACTGGCCGAGGGACTGGACGAGCTTCAGGTATGCGTTGAGGCCGGCAGGATCCGACTTGGTGTAGAGCTTTGCCGGCACCTGGATGTCGCGGGGCGCGCTCTCGCCACGCATGTCCTTGACCGCGGCCTCGACGGCGAGGAAGCCGAGCTGGTAGGGCTGCTGGTCCGAGACGGCCATGATCCGGCTGTTCGGATCGAGCATCGCGCGGGCGAGGTCCTCGCTCATGTCGATCCCGTAGAGTTCGACCGTGGCATGCTGGCGATCCACCGTGGCGGCGGCGCCGGCCAAGGTGCCGGAATTGGATGTCCAGATGATTTGGGTCGCCGGGTCGCGCCGGAGGATGTTCTCGACCGCGTTGGCGCCCTGTTCGGGGGTCGCGCCCTCGATCGTGGAGACGATGTCGACTTTCACGTCCTTGAGCGCGGACAGCATGCCATCCTTGCGGACGGCGCTGCCTGGATTGATGGCGGGCAACGGGATGAGGCCGATCTTCGCATGCCCGTCCATATGGGTCCGGATCTCGTTGTCCATTTCCCGGCCGACGGAGGCGGCAAGTTCCTTGTTGTCGACGCCGATGCTGTTGCTTGCGATCGAGCGGTCGGCGAAGAAGGTGTTGTATTCGACGATCGGGATCTTTTGCGCCCTGGCGCTGCGCACGGCGTTCGCCGAGGCGTCCTTGTCGAGCGGGCTGATCACGAGCGCCTTCACGCCGCGCGTCATCAGGTCGTCCACGACCTGCGCCTCGGTGGGCAACTGGCGGCGGCTGAGCTCGATCTGCACGTCCACGCCATTCTTCGCCGCCGCATCCTTCATGCCGCGCTCGATCTGCTGCCAAAACTGGCTGTCGCGCGCATAGAGGACGGCGCCGATCACCGGCTTCTGCCCGGCGGCGGGCAGCGCGGCAAGCACGGCACAGGCAGTGACGGCCGCAAGCAGGGTTCGACGAGGCTTCATGATGGCTCCTCCGTGCTTCGTTGCGGTCGTTCCGATTAGTTTCGAACCGATTTTATAGCTCGCCGGCATTTTCAGCTCCGGAATTGCAGAATAAGTTTCGCTGGTCAAGCAAAAATATTGCTCCAGAAGTGGATAAAATATAAAACCGATTTTACAGGCGGAGAACCGAAATGTCCGAGAGGGCGAAACGCACCACCATCTACGACGTCGCAAGGGCGGCCGGCGTCGCCCCGTCCACGGTGTCCAATGCGCTCGCGGGCAAGCCATACGTGTCAGCCGCCGTCCGCGAGCGGGTTCAGCAAGCCGTCGCCCAACTCGGCTTCCGTGCGCTGCCGCTCGCGCAGGCCTTGCGCTCCCGCCGCTCGATCGCGGTCGGGGTGCTGATCGCCGACATCGCCAACCCGTCCTTTCCGGATTTTGTGCGCGGGGTCGAGGATGTCGTGGTCCGCGAGGGCTGCACGATGCTGCTCTGCAATACGGACGGGCGCGAGGACATCCAGATCCGCCACATGCAGGGCTTGCTGCAGCGTGGCGTCGACGGCATCGTGCTGATCTCGCAGCACGTGACGTCGGCGCAAGTCCGCTCGTTGCTGGAGCGAGGTCCCCCTTTCGTCCTGCTGCAGCGCCGGAGCCCGAGCCACGCCGATGACTTCGTCGGCTCGGACAATCGCGCCGGTATCCTTGCGGTTGTCCGACACCTGCGCACGTGCGGCCATCAGCGCATCGGCTTCGTGCGCGGCCCCGCCGAGTCCTCGACGGTGGTTGAGCGGCTCAAAGTCTTCCACGAAGCGGTCGCCGAATATGGCCTCGATGCCGACCCGGACCTGATCTATCCCGGCGATTATCTCAGCGGCAGCGGTTTCCAGGCCGCGACCCTCATGCTGCAGTCACGCCGGCCGCCAACGGCCATCATCGCCAGCAACGACCTCAATGCCCTCGGTCTTATGGAGGCAGCGCATCAGCTTGGCCGCGCCGTGCCCGGCGATGTCTCGATCGTCGGCTTCGACGACATCCAACTCGCCGCGCTGAGCCGGATTGACCTCACAACCGTGCATCAGCCCAAGCGCGAGATGGGAAAGGCGGCCGCCGAGCTTCTGCTGCGCAAGATCGTGGCCAAAGAACCCGAGCCGCCAAGCGAGATCATTTTCCCGACCCGCCTCATCATCCGCGGCTCGACCACGGTGATCCGGTGACTGGCTTACCAGGAACGCTTCATACGCGGGATCATCATGCCCGGCCTCTCGTTGCCCGGAGCCTGGGGCGAACAGGACGTAATAGAGGCTCGCGAGCCCGCGGAGCGACACGATCACGCCGCGGTACTGTCGGCGTCTGCGGTCTCATGTCGTTCCCTCGCTAAGCGTTGAGCGGTTACTCGGTTGGCTCGGCAGCGCCGCGTGGTCCGGCTCGGGCGCATGCCGTCCGGCGATGACGAAGTAGACCGCCGGCAACACGAACAGGGTGAACAGCGTGCCGATCGACAGGCCGGTCGCGATCACCAGTCCCATGTTGAAGCGCGAGGCCGCTCCGGCCCCAGACGCGAGCAGCAGCGGCACCACGCCGAGCACCATGGCCGCCGTCGTCATCAGGATCGGGCGAAGGCGGATCCCGGCCGCCGCCACGATCGCTTCGCGCTTGGACTTGCCCGCTTGCTGCTGCGCGTTCGCGACCTCGACCATCAGGATGCCGTGCTTGCTGATCAGGCCCATCAGCGTCACCAGGCCCACCTCGGTGTAGATGTTCATCGACGCGCCGCCGACGCCAAGGCTGATGAACACCAGGGCGCCTGCGATCGATAACGGCACCGAGATCAGGATGATCACCGGGTCGCGGAAGCTCTCGAACAGGGCCGCCAGGGCGAGAAAGATGATGATCAGCGCGAAGCCGAACGTCGTCACGAAGCCGCTCGACTCCTGCTCGTATTGCCGCGACTGCCCCGCATAGTCGATCTGCACATCGGACGGCAGGCGCGCGGCCGCGAGATCCTTCAGGGTCTGCAGCGCATCGTCCTGCGAGACCCCGGGTGCTGCGACGCCCGACAACGTCGCTGCCTGGATCTGCTGGAAGTGGTTCAGTGTCTCCGGCACGGTCTTGCGCTCGATATGGGCAACGGAAGAGAGCGGGATCGGCACGGTGTTGACGGTGGCGATCGGATAATTCAGCACCTGGTCTGTGTTCAGCCGGAAGCGCTGCTGGATTTGCGGGATCACCTTGTAGGAGCGCGTATCTAGATCGAAGTAGTTGACGTAGCCGCCGCCGAGCAGTCCGCCGAGCGCGACGCCGACTTGGTTCATCGTCAAACCGAGCTGTGCGGTCTTGTCGCGGTCGATCACGATCACGTCCTGCGGCAGGTCGATCTTCAGATCGCTGTCGAGAAACAGGAACTTTCCCGATTGTTGCGCTGCCATCAGAAGATCCTGCGCGCTGTTATAGAGCTGCCCGATCGGCATGGTCGATTTCAGCACGAATTGGACCGGCAGCCCTTGCGACCCCGGCAACGGCGGCAGCTGGAAGGCAACGACCTTCTGCCCCGCGATCCGGCTGAATTGGCCCTGCAACTGCCGCTGTATCGTGGTCGCACTGCGCGTGCGCTGGTCCCAAGGCTTGAGCGTGGCGCCGCCGATCGACATCGCCGGGCTCTCGATCTGGAACGTGTGCTCGGCCTCGGGCAAGGTGGCCATGATCTTCTGCACCTGCTGTCCCCACAGCAGCTTCTGCTGCAGGGTCGCGGTGGGGGCGGAGGTCGGTTGCAGGATGACCACGCCTTGGTCCTCCGGCGGCGCGAGTTCGCTGTCGGCGCTGCTGTGGAGGAAATAGATGCTGCCGAGTACGCAGGCGGTGAACAGCATCGTGATCCAGAGCGTATCGAGGCTACTTTGCAGCATCCGCTCGTAGCCCCGTTGCATCCGGCCGAAATTACGGTCCAGCCAGGTGACGAAACGGGTCTGCCAGCCACGCCCGCGCGGGTCGCGCGACTTGAGCAACCGCGAACACATCATCGGCGACAGCGTGAGCGCTACGATGGCCGAGACGGTGACCGCGCCGACGAGGGTGAAGGCGAACTCAGTGAATAGCGCGCCGGTCAGACCCTTCTGGAAGCCGATCGGCACGTAGACCGCCACCAGCACGATGGTCATCGCAATGATCGGCGTCGCCAGTTCGCGCGCGGCCTGGATCGCGGCCTGGATGGGCGTTTTGCCTTCCTCGAGGTAGCGGGTGACGCTCTCGACCACGATGATCGCATCGTCGACGACGAGTCCGATCGCCAGCACCAGTGCCAGCAGCGTCAGCAGGTTCACCGAGAAGCCGAACACCAGCATCATTGCGAACGTGCCGACGAGCGAGAGCGGGATGGCGATGACCGGGATGACGACCGATCGCAGCGAGCCCAGGAAGGCGAACACCACCAGCGTGACGATGCCCAGAGCCTCGCCCAGCGTGGTCGCCACCTCTCGGATCGAGCTGTTCACGAAATCGGTCGAGTCGTAGATGATCGACGACCGCAGCCCGGCGGGAATACTCGCCTGCAGTTGCGGCAGCACGGCTTTGGCCCGGTTGATCACGTCGAGCAGGTTAGCGGACGGGACAGTCTGCAACCCGATGTAGACGCCCTTCGCGCCGTCATAGGAAACCGCAGACTCGTAGTCGTCGGCACCGAGCGTCACATGCGCCACATCGCCCAAGCGGATGATGCCGCCATCCACCTGCTTGACGACCAGGTTGCGAAATTCCGCCAGGCTGTGCAGGCTGGTGCTGGCGGAGAGCGAGTATTGCACCATCTGGCCTTTCGTGGTGCCGACGCCGGCGATGTAGTCGTTGTTGGTCAACGCAGTGCTGACATCAGCGGCGCTGATCCCATACGCGGCGAGCTTCTGCGGGTCGAGCCAGGCGCGGAGCGCGAAGTTTTGCGCGCCGAGGAACTCTGCCGTCTGCACGCCCTCGATCGATTGTAGTTGCGGCTGCACCTTGCGGGTCAGGTAATCAGTGATGGCGTTGGCCGGCATCGTGTCGCTAGCAAAACCGATGATCATCGCGTCGAGCGACTGGCCGATCTTGACGGTCATCACCGGCTGCTGCACGCCACTCGGCAACTGGTTCAGTACCGAGTTTATCTTGGCGTTGACTTCGGTCATCGCCCGGTTCGAGTCGTAGTTGAGCAACAGGTTCAGCGTGATCGTGCTGGTCCCGTTCGAACTCACGGACGTCATGGTGTCGATGCCGTTGGCTTGGGCGATCGCGTTCTCGAGCGGGGTGGTGACGAAGCCGGCGACGGTGGCCGGGTCGGCGCCATAGTAGGCGGTGGTGACGGTGATAACGGCGTTTTCGGTCTTCGGGTATTCGAGAATCTGCAACGAACTAAACGCGCGGATACCGAGCACCAGGATCATGAGGCTGACGACGCTGGCCAGCACCGGGCGGCGAATGAAGATGTCGGTGAACATGGCTCTTGCGCCCTACTGATCGGCCGGCTTGGGATCGGGATTGTCGGTCGGCTCGACGGCGTTGTTCACGAGCACCTGCGAACCATTATGCAGTTTAAGCTGGCCGGAGCTGACGACGAGGTCCCCGGCCTCGACGCCCTTGAGGATCTGCACCTGGTCGCCCCGCGTCGCCCCAGTGGTAACGAAGACCTGCTCGGCAACGAATTTGGGCTTGCCGTCGGTTTGCGTGCCGTCCGGGTGCAGCTTGTAGACGAGGCTACCATACGGATTGGCGCTGACTGACGTGAGCGGGATGGTGACCTGAGGCCGCGCTGTGCCGGTCGCGATCGAGACGGTGGCAAACATACCGGGCAGCAGCAGTTGGTCCGGGTTGCTCAACGTCGCCCGGATCTGGACCATTCGGCTCGAACTGTCGACTTCGGCATTGATCGCGCTGACCCGGCCAGGAAAGTCGCGTCCGGGAAAAGCGTCGACACGCACCGTCACTGCTTGACCGATCCGGGTCTGGCCGATCGATTGCTGCGGCAAATAAAAATCGAGGAACATCGGATCCAGCGCTTGCAGCGTGACGATCTTGGTGCCGGCGCTGAGATACTGTCCAAGGTCCACCTGGCGCAGCCCTAGCCGCCCGGTGAAGGGGGCGCGGACGAATTTCTCGGCGATCACCGCCTGCTGCGCCGCTACCTGCGCCTGTTCGTTTTTCAGCGTGCCGAGGTCGGTATCGACGGTTGATTGCGCCACACCTTGGGCCCGCATCTGCTTGACGTCGCGCTGGTAGGTGATCGCGTCGAGCTCCGCCGCTGCCTGCAACTGGGCGAGCTTGGCGTCGTCGTCGTTCGGCTTGAGGCGCAGCAGCAGCGTGCCCGCCTTGACAGTGTCGCCGGACTCGAAGTGCAGCTCACCGACGATACCGCCGACCTCGGCCGAGAGATCCGCACCCTGGCTCGCACGCAATGATCCGTTGCCATCCAAAACGGGTTGCCAGGATGAGGTCGCAGCCGTGATCGTCGAGACGGTCGGCAGCTGCGCGACGATGCTGGCGACGACGCCCTTGAGGATGTGCGATTTGAAAATGTGGAAGCCGACCACGCCACCGCCGACCAAGCCCAGCAGCAGCAGCACGAGGATCAGGCGAAGAGCCACGCGCGGTTTGCGTGTGACTGGCAAAAGCCGGTCGGCGGCGATGCTCATGGTAGAAGTCCACAGCAGTGGGAGACGGAAGCGGCGACATCGGTGCGATGCCACCAGCCGCCGCCGAGCGCTTGGAACAACGCCACACTGTCGGTGAAACGCGCGGCCTGTGCGGCCACGAGCGTCAGGCGGGCGTTCTGGTAGCTCTGCTCGGCCTGCAAGATGGCGACATAGGTGGTTCCGCCCGCCTGGTATTGGGCGCGGGTGACGGCCAGGCTCGCCCCGGCCGCCCGCTCGGCCTCGGCGTCGGCCTGCAAAGTCTCGGCGTCGTGCACGACCGCCGAGATGGCGTTGGCGACGTCCTGGAAGGCGGAGGCGACGGTCGCGCTGTAATTGGCCGCCGCCGCCTCCAGCGCGGCATCGGCCGCCCGCCGCTTGGCCAGCAGTGTCCCGCCCTCGAACACCTGCTGGGTTAGCGTGCCAGCGAGGCTCCAGACGATGCCCGACGGCGTGAACAGATCGGACAGCTTCGTCCCTTCGCGTCCATAGCTGCCGGTGAGCGAGACTTGCGGCAGCATGTTGGCAATCGCCACGCCAACATCGGCGCTCGCCGAATGCACCTCGGCGGCGTAGGCCCGCACGTCGGGCCGTTGGGCGACGATCTGGGACGGCACGGCGGTCGGCAGTTCCGCCGGCAAGGTCAATGTCGCGAGGTCGATCGGCGGGCCGGTCACCTGGCTCGGCGCCACGCCGAGATAGGCCGCGAGCTGGTTGCGCTCCTGCTCGAGCTTCTTGCGCAACGGGGGTAGCGTGGCGACCGCCGAGGCGAGCGTCGACTGCTGCGACAGCACATCCGCGCCGCTGACACCGCCCAAGGCGAGGCGCCGCCGGGTAACGTCGAGCTGCTGCTGATCGATCCGGATGATTTCTTGTGCCGCGTCGATCTGCGCTTGATAGGAGGCCTCGTTCAGCGCGGTGGTGACGACATTGGCCGTCAGCGATAGATAAGCCGCCTCCAATTCGGCCTGCTGGTAATCGGCCTGTGCCGCCAGCTGCTCGATTTGACGGCGCGTGCCGCCGAACACGTCGAGCGTGTAGGAAACGTTCAGCGAGCCGCTGTAGAGCGTGTAGAGCGATGTGCCGTTCTGTCCGAATCCGGCCAGGGATTGTTTCTCGCGGGTATCGCTGACCGAGGCGCTGGCCGTAGGGAACAACGATCCCTGCTCGGCGCGAACGTTCTCCTTGGCCTGACGCAACGTCGCCTGGGCCGCAGCCAGGGTCGGGCTGTTCTTCAGCGCTTGCGCAGCCAGTGCGTCGATCCGCGGCGAATGCAGCAGCGTCCACCAGTCCCCTTGAATGTCCCGCCCCAAGACCAGTCCCTGACTGGCCCCGGCGATACCGGCGGAAGCGACGGTGGCCGAAGGCGTGGGTCCGGAAGTCACCCGATCCAGTTGCGGCGGCCTTGGTTCAACGTAATTCGGGCCGACAGCGCAACCGGCCTGAACAAGGCCGAGCAGCGCCAAGGCGGGCGCCTTGCGGTGACCGTCTCGCCGCGATCGGGCGGAGTTTAGCGGGGATGTTCTTATACCCATGAGTATGGTATATATGACGGCATACCCATTGGTCTAGTAACTCAAGCAGGTAATCGGCATGTCTCGAATCACCGTACCGCGACCTCCCGGCCGGCCGAAGGATGAGGCAAAGCGAGCTGCGATCATCGAGGCGGCGAGGCATCTGTTCGAAGCGGGCGCGTACGAGTCGGTGACGATGGAGCAGGTCGCCAGCGTGGCAGACGTTGCGAAAATGACGGTCTATAGCCATTTCCACAACAAGGAATCGCTGTTCGAGGCGATGGTGCAGGCGACCTCGGATACGCTGATCGCAGCGCTGCCGGCCGCGCCTGGCCGCAGTGGCGATTTGGAGGAAGAGCTGGTCAAATTCGGCTGCGTCTTCCTCGAGGTGCTGCTGAGCCACGAGCTTGTGCATTCGATGCACCGCCACTTCGACATGCTGTCACGCAACCGTCCTTTGGCTGAGCGCTTCTACAATGCCGGCCCGGGCCGTACGCGGGCGACATTGGCAGCATTTCTGAAATCGAGCGTGACCGGACGGCGACTATCCTCCGCGGTGGTGCTGGAGGCGGCCTCCGATCTTATGAACCTTTGGCTCGGCGACCTGCCGCTGCAACTCGCACTCGGGTTCACTGCTCCCTTGTCGAGCAGACAGGTGGCTCAACGCGTGCGTCGTTGTACGCGCTTGATCATCGGCGCCTATTCGCTGCGGAAGGGCGGCGAAACTTCGCCCAACGCTTGAGTGCCTGCGGCCATCACGACGAACCTTGTCAGCTTCCAGCTTGCATGAGGCGGCTCAGTGACTTTGGTGGCGTCCGTGAGAGCCTCTGGATACGCGCCGTCACCGGGGCTCGCTCGGACTGATACTCCGCAAGCGCCGATGGCAGATCGTCTAAGCCAACTCCGCTCAGCGCGGTAGCGAGCGCCGAGGCGTCCTGTATCGCCTGGTTGGCGCCTTGCCCGTTCATGGGTGCCATGGGATGGGCCGCGTCGCCGAGCAGCACGACGTGGCGGTCGACCCATTGCTCGATAGGCTCTTTATCATAGATTGGATGAGTCGTTATTTCGACGGTCCTACCTTGGATCAATCGGGTGATGACTGGGTCATAATCCGCATAAACTGACAGGAGCTCGTCGGCAGTTGTCGCGCTCCACAATTCCTTTGGCGGGGTAGGCGTGGGGATGGCCGCGCTGATGGCGACTTCGGCCCCGTTGCGGATCGGAAGCATGATCACCGCAAGCTTGTTTTCCTGCCACGTACGAATGCGGTCGTTGGGCAGTTCGGCGGGCAGTAAGGACGCCGGTGCGATGGTGAGATGCGTGACAACGTTGAGAAAGGTCATCGGCGTCGCATCGAGCGAGGTACGAACGATCGACCGAAGTCCGTCCGCGCCGACGATGAGGCGTGCGTTGATCGTGCGTCCATTCTGGAAAGTCGCTTCGGCGTGGTCCGAAATATTCTCGACGGATGTTAGGCGATGGCCGAGATGCAGCAGCTCCGGCTGCAATCTTGCAATCAAGGCGTCGTGAAGGTCCGCGCGATGAACGGAGTAAACAAACCCAGCCTCGCCCGCCTCGACCGCTGTTGGAGCGGTGCCCAGCACTGTACCGGTTTTATCCCGGAGTTCGACTGTGTTGACTGAAACCATCTTCCCTCGAACATCATTGAGGGCACCCCATTTGGCGAGGAGTGCCATACTGGGCTCGCGGATCGCGATCGCTCCGCCGACTTCGCGCAGTTGCGAGGCCTGTTCGAAAACATCGACACTGAAGCCTGCTTGCTGGAGAGCAATCGCAGCCGCGGCGCCCCCGATGCCGGCGCCGATGACCGCGATGTCCATCGGTTCATTCGATGTGCCTGAACTCGTCATAGCTTGCTTCATCCTTTGGCGGCCCGTAAGTGGAGGATGGTCCTCCGGAACACGCGATAGCACTAAGCGGAGGCCGTGTCTCCACAAAACCGCAGGCCCATCAGGAGTGGCTAAAGTGACGACCCGGCGCTCATCCAAACGGCCGCTGCGTGCCGATGCAGCCCGCAACCAAGCGCGGATCCTCGGGGCCGCCCGCGAGGTTTTCGGCGCGAGAGGGTTGGACGTCTCGCTCGACGATATCGCGCGTCACGCCGGGCTCGGTGTAGCGACGGTCTACCGGCGGTTTCCCGATCGGGAGAGCCTGGTTGCGGCGTTGTTCGAACTAGAACTAAGGAGGACTGTCGAGCGCGCCCGCGCGGCACTAGCCGTCGCGGATCCGTGGGAGGCCTTCGAGACCCTCCTGAAGTCAATTTTTTGTGCGGTCGCCGAAGATAAGGGCATGCGCCAGGCGCTCCTCAGCTCCCGCTATGGCCTGGGCACTGCGACGTCGACCAGGCGCGAGTTGATCGACCTTCTCGCTCTCGTCATTCAGCGAGCACAAGACGACGGGAGCCTGCGGGCGGAGATCGCGGCGCGCGACATCCCTCCCATGATGCTCATGATTGGCGTCGTCGCCGATTTCACGTCTAATGCGAACCCGGGATTGTGGGAGCGCTACTGCACGTTGTTGATCGATGGCCTGTCGGCACGCCAAAGGCCGTCGGCACTGACCCCAGATCCGCTCTCGGAGATCCAGATGGAGCTTGCCTACTCGCTTTGGTGATGCGCGAACGCCGTGCCTATGCCGCAATCATGGTCGGCGCGCGCTTGGCGACGATACCGGCCGGCCTAGTAGACGCAGCACGGACTCTCGGAGCCGGTCCGATCAGAGCGTTTATTCATGTGACAGTGCCCTGGCTGATGCCGGCGCTTCTCGGCGCTGGCGGGCTGGCCGCGTTGTCCAGCTTCGACGATTTATCCGGTCATTCTTCTTGGGTGGCGATGATCCCACGTTGCCGGTGTTGATGTTTGGGCGGCTCCGTTCCGGGCTCACACCGGAGATTAATGCAGTTGCAACCCTCGTTCTTTTTCTGGTCTGTGCGGCCGGGTTAGCGATGGACCGGATCAGGAGCGAAGGTGGAGCTGTCGCCCGCCGCGTAAGTCACGGCGTTAGAGGCTCGACGCGGGCCGCGACCAACGCATCGCGCTGAAGGCCGGGGGTCGGATTCGGCAGCCCGCGAGTGGCCAAAAGGACACTGGCCGGCTACGAGGCGATGGCCATGATCGAGAAGGGGAAGGTCGACGACCTTGGCGGTCGAGACATGCAGGCGCAGCAACCTTCGTTGCCGGCCTCTTCAAGGTTGCCGCCTAAAATCGCCGCCTGTCATCATCTCGCGTGTCGCGTTGCCTCGTTTGCAATAGAACCCTTCGACGTGTAGATCTGCCACGCTAACCTGCCTGACTATGCCGAGTGCACGGCGGTGCCGGCCCCTGCAAGCGCGCGCACCCGTTGTTCATCGGCCGCAAACTCCGCCGCCGGGCCAGACCATACGATCCGCCCATCGTCCATGACGAACGCCCGCTCGGCGATTTCCACCGCCGCACGAACGTTCTGCTCCACAAGTAGGATTGTGATCCCCTCCTCGCGCATCTCTCGGACAGTCCGGAACACGTCGCGCACGATCAGGGGCGCGAGGCCCTGGCTCGGTTCGTCCAGGATCAGCAGGCGAGGGTTGACCAGCAGCGCCCGTGCGATCGCCAGCATTTCCTGCTCGCCTCCGGACAGGGTGCGCGCCTTCGATGCGCGGCGTTCTTGCAGCCGAGGGAACAGGTCGTAGATGCGCGGCAGTGTCCAGCGCCCGGAGGGTCCGCTCACTGGCACGAGCAGGTTCTCCTCGACCGTCAAATTGCCGAACACGCGCCGCCCCTCCGGCACGTAGCCCACGCCCATCGCCGCGATCTGGAACGGCGCGAGCCGGGTCACGTCCGTGCCGAACAGGCGGATGTGCCCCTCGCGCGCCGGTGTCAGTCCCATGATGCTGCGCAAAGTCGTCGTCTTGCCGGCGCCGTTGCGCCCAAGCAACGTCACGATCTCGCCCTTCGCCGCGTTGAAGCTGACGGCGTGCAGGATGTGGCTTTTGGCGTAATAGGTGTGCACGGCGTCCAGTTCCAGGACGTCGCTCACGCGTCACCGCCCAAATAGGCGGCCTGCACGCGCTTGTCGGCGGCAATCTCCTCAGGTGTGCCACAGGCGAGCACGCGACCATAATCGAGCACGGTGATGCGCCGGGCCAGGCCGAAGACGATGCTCATGTCGTGCTCGATGAACAAGATCGTCAGATCGTTCTGGTTGTGCAGTCGTTTTATTAGCGCGACCATCGACTCTGTCTCGTGCTCAGCCATCCCCGCGGTCGGCTCATCAAGCAACAGCAGCTTCGGTTCGAGGCTCAGCGCCAAAGCCACTTCCACGACACGCTGATCGCCATGCGCCAATTCGCCGACCAGGTCGTCGGCGGCGCCGCCGAGCCCAACCATGGTGATCATTGCGTCGATGCGCCGTGCCACCTCGGCGCGCAGGCTGCGGCTGATGAACGGGCGGCGGTTGATGCCTAGCCTTGTCTCGATGCCGATGCGCAAATTCTCCAGCACCGTAAGCTCAGGGAAGATTTCGGTGATCTGGAATGTGCGGACCATCCCGCCGGCCACGCGGGCTTGCGGCGGCACGCCATTCAGGTCGCGCCCGTCGAAGGTGATCCGTCCCGAGGTGGGCACCAGGAAGCCCGTGATCAGGTTGAACAGCGTGGTCTTGCCCGCGCCGTTCGGGCCGATGACGGCGCTGATCTCGCCATGCTCAAGGGTGAGCGACACATCCGCGGTTGCCACCAGGTTGCCGAACCGCTTGGTCACGCCCTCAAGCGACAGCACGGTCATGCGCCGGCTCGCTTGCGGCCGCGCTTCAGCCCCAAGATACCGCGCGGGAAGCCCAGCACCACCACCACGAACAATATGCCGACGAAGGCCTGCCAGTTCTCTGTCAGCGACGAGAGGTAGTCCTGCGCCGTGATGAAGATCGCCGCACCGATCAGAGGACCCCAGAACGTCCCCATGCCGCCGAGCACCACCATGATCACGAAGTTGCCGGACACAATGAAGAACAGGTCCTGCGGCGAGGCGAAGTTATTGAGCAGCGCCTGCATCGAGCCGCCAAGCGCGGCCAAAAAGCCCGCCACCGAAAAAGCAGCCCAGATGTACCAGTCCGTGCGCAGGCCCAGATAGCGAGCCCGCCTGGCATTCTCACGGATTGCCACCCAAGTGTGTCCCAGCGGCGAGCGCAGGATCACGGCGATGATGCAAGCGGTGAGCCCGAAGAAGAATAGTACGAAGTAATAGAACTGCACCGTCTGCAGCTCGATAGTGACGAACCCAAGATCGATCGGCTGCCGCTGGAACCCGGTTAGCCCGTCATCGCCGCCGGTCAGGCTATTCCAGCGCTCGGCAAAGAAGTAGAATAGTTGGCTGAACGCGATTGTGGTCATCGCGAAATACACGCCGCGGCGGCGCATGATCAGCGGCCCGATTAGGCAGGCCGCAACGCCGCCGAGCAGCACGCCGGACAAGACGGCGAGCAGCGTATTGGGTGCGACGAACTTAAGGAACAGGCCGGTCCCGTACGCGCCAAGCCCGAAATACGCCGCTTCCCCGAAGGAGATGACACCGGTGTAGCCGAGCAGGATGTTCAGAGCCATCGCAGTTATCGCGTAGACGAGGATTTGCGAGCCGAGCTGGATATAGCTGCCAGCGAGCGGCATCCAGACCGGCGCCCCGAGCAGCAGCGCCCAGATGACGAGACTCTGGCCATGTCGGCTGAGGCGTTTGGCCCCCGATTGCTGCGGCATTTTGCGGGAGGCCACGACTAAGGACGGAGCCAAGGGCCGGCTCACTCGCCGATCCCCTCTTCGCCGAGCAGTCCGCGCGGCATGACGATGAGCACGATGCCCATGATCACGTAGATCACCGCATCGCTGCCGGCCGGGTAATAGGTTGAGGTGACCCCGGCGGCCACGCCAATCACCAAGCCGCCCAGGATAGCCCCAGGCAAGCTGCCAAGCCCGCCGACGATGATCGCCACGAAGGCCGGCAAGATCAGGCCCTGCCCCATGGTCGGATCCAGCCCGAGGCGCCCGGCCGCCATCACTCCCGCAACCCCCGCCAGCAGCAGGCCGAGGCCGAAATTCAGCGCCCGCAACCCGTAGATGTTCACCCCCAGGGCGGAGACGGTCTCGAGGTCCGTCATCCCGGCACGGATGCGGATGCCGATCCGGGTAAACCGCAGCAACGCGAACAGCGACCCGGCGGCCACGGCCGTCACCACGGCCACGAACACGCTATATCCGGTGATAAAGAAATACGTGTCGCTCAGCGGGCTGTTCAGAACGCCGGGAATATCGAACTGCACGGCCTGCGCGCCCCAGACGCTGCGCGAGAGGTCTTCCAGGATCAGGGCGAACCCGAAGGTGAGCAACAGGGTGTAGAGGTGGCCCGGCCGTTTGTAGAGCGGCCGAATGAGCCATCGTTCGCACAGCAGGCCGATCACCCCCAGGATCAGCGGCGCCACCAGCAGGCCGATCCAGAAGCCGAAATGCTGCTCGATGGCGAAAGCGATGTAGGCGCCCAGTGTCATGAACCCGCCATGGGCGAAGTTCACCACGTTGTTGAGCATCAGGATCAGCGCCAAGCCGAGCGCCATCAAGGCATAGAACAGGCCGATAATGAGGCCGTTCGAGATATTGAACAGCAGGACCATGCCGCGAGCCTCGCGATCCGTTAGTGAGCGAACCGACGATCCCCGCTGAGCGCTAGGCGTTCGACATCTTGCAGACCACGCCAGACGCTTGCAGCGAGGTGGCGTATTCAAAATCCACATCGCTCATCAGCTTGGGATAGGTGGCGCCCGCCTTGATGTTGCCTGGGTAATCGCCCCCGACATATTGATGTGTCGCCGCGTCGAAGTGATGGGTTTGCGGCTCCAGCCCGATCTCGGGCGGCATCTCGAGCCCGGCGAGCGCCTCGCCAACCTTCACGTTCTCGACGGTCTTGGCCTTCTCCGCGGCGAGCGCCAGCGCATGGATGCCGACATAGCCGAAGTAGGTCCGCGCCGTCGGCACCTTGCCCGCCTCATGCTTCTGATATTCCGTCACGAACTCGGCGACGTGCGCGACGCCGGGCTGGTCCCAGTACCATTCCAGATTCCAGAACCCAGCCTGCGCCGAGGGCGGCAGGGCGGCAATCACCTCGAGTTCGGAAAGCGGGACGACGAACGGGATGGACTTGGAGATCCCGAACTGGTTGGCTTGCTTGAGCAGGTTAAGCTGGTCGTCGCCGCCCTGGATCACGGCCACGACTTGCGGGTTCGCGGCCTTGCACTTGATCAACTCGGCCGAGAAATCCGTCGCACCGAGCGGCTTGAGCGAGTACCCGACCTCTTCACCGCCAAGCGACTTGACCGCGGCGACCATGTTGTCATGCAGCGCATGTCCGAACGAGTAATCCGGCACCATGAAATACCAGCGCTTGCCGTATCGCTTGACCATCGACGCCGCGGTCGCGAGCGAGATCGTGTAAGTCGTGTTGCAGACGCGGAACACGTTCCACGTACAATCCTTGCCGGTCAGGTCGTCGACGTGGCCGCCGGTGACCATGAACAGCTTCTTCTTTTGCGAGCATACCTGGGCGATCGCCTGACTGACGTTGGACGCGACCGTGCCGGCGAGGAAGTCGCAATTGTCGCGATCGAGCAGTTTATTGGCCTTCTGCACGCCGACACCCACATTGGCCTGCGTATCTTCGGAAATGAGTTCGACCTTGCGCCCGAGGATGCCGTTCTTGGCGTTGAGCGCGTCGACCGCCATAATCGCCCCGATCTGCTCGTTGTGCGCGAATGCGGCGTAAGTTCCAGTGAATGGATCGGCGAAGCCGATCTTAATCGTGTCCGCAGCACGAGCCTGGCCGATCACATACGGCGCCGCCAAAGCGCCGGCGCCGAACGCCACACCGGAGCGGATGATGTCGCGCCGCGTCGTGGGACCGAGAGGCCCAGAAAACGATACCATCGCTGTTTCCTCCTTTTGGGCACCACTTGACGGATGCCTCTCTTTGACGTCCAAACCCGCAGAGATGCGCCTAATGCAGACGAGCCATACGGAATTGTAGACTGTTGGCTGAGTAAGTAAAGCGCGATTTTAACGTAAAAACTCAAGCGTCGGCGCGCAACTTCTCTAGCTCGGCCAGATGCTCAAGGCAGGGGCGCTCTTTAGTCCAGCTGCACAGTAGAGCCGCCGCACTCTCTCAGCGAGCATCGGTCCCCCTGACGACAAACAGGTCGCTTACCCGCCCAATAACCAAGGGACCTGTTCAAGCTCGCCGAGCGGCAAGTGGCGACGCTGCCGGCTTCCCTACAATGCCAGCTGCCCCTCGCCGGCGGGGCAAAAGCGCGAAGACGTAATATTCGGTTTCAAGCCTCGCAAGCGAGCCGTTCGAGATTTCGACATAGGAGGAAAGATCGTCGAAGCGGTTGCGAAGAATGACGGCACATAGGTCCCGGTAGGCAAGTCGGCCCGCGGCTCGACCTCAGCCCCGGTTAGCGTCGTAGCTGCGCAGCCACTCGTACCAGTCGCTCATGCCTTGCCCGGTCTCGGCGGAGACATGGAGCATCGGCAGAGCCGGGTTCACCTGGCGCAGGTACTCGGTGCAGCGCCCGACGTCGAAGCGCAGATGCGGCAGCAGGTCGATCTTGTTCAGCAGGACGAGGTCGCAGGCCCTGAACATGTGCGGATACTTGACCGGCTTGTCCTCGCCCTCGGTGATCGACAGGATGGCGACCTTGGCCTGCTCGCCCAAATCGAACAGAGCGGGGCAGACGAGGTTGCCGACATTCTCGATCAGCAACACCGATCCGGGACCAGGATCGAGCTGCCGCATGCCGCGGGCGACCATCTCCGCGTCGAGATGGCAGCCCGTGCCGGTGTTGATTTGAATGACAGGCGCCCCCGCGGCCCGAATCCGCTTGCCGTCATTGATCGTCGCCTGATCGCCTTCGAGCACGTGGATACTGAGAGACCCCTTCAGGTCATGGATTGTCCGCTCCAGTATGCTGGTCTTTCCGGCACCGGGCGCGCTCATCATGTTCACGGCCAGCACGCCGCGACCCGACAACCAGCCGCGGTTTCGCTCGGCTGCTAGCTGGTTTTTCGCCAGGATCGCCTGCTCGATGGCAACGGTCCGGCTGTGACTGTGGGAGTGATCGTGGTCGTGCGTGTGGTGATGATCGTGATCATGGTCGTGTTTGTGGCCATGATCATGCGCATCATCGTGGTTATGGGCGTATTGGCCAGGGCGAAGATCGCTCATCACCACCTCGCCATCCGCCGAGCAGCCGCAGGTCGTGCACATCAGGCAAGCTCCATGTTCTTGATCCGCAATTCCTCTCCAGCAATCAGCCGGAGCTCGATGCTGCCGCAGTCGCAGTGCCCGATGAGCGACCCCATCGCCAGGTGCCGGCCGCACGCGGCGCATTCCGCCAACCCCGGAATCCGGGCGATCTCGAGCACCGCGCCCTCCAGCACAGTGTCCTGGGCGCACGCGTCAAAGCAGAACCGCACCGCGTCTTCCATCACCGCGGCCAGCGCGCCGACCTCCAGCCTGACGCGCAGCACCCGCGATCCGGCCGCCCGCTCTTCGCATGCTTCCACGATCGCCAGGGCAATGCTCATCTCGTGCACCTCAGCAGATCCGCGGCAACTGCTCGCCGACCAGCATGTCAATGACCCGCTCGCCCCCGAAACTGGTCAGCATCGTCACCAGACCGTCCCCATCCGCCACATCACCGATGACCGCGGCATCGGCGCCGGCCGGATGGGCGCGCATCACCGTCAGCACCCTCGCCGCATCCTCTTGCGCGACAACCGCGATCAGCCGCCCCTCATTGGCCAGGTAAAGCGGATCGAGTCCGAGGATCTCGCAGGCGCCTTTAACCTCCTCACGCAGCGGCAGATCCCGCTCGCGAATGCGGATGCCGACATTGGAGCTGCGGGCGAACTCGTTCAGCACGGTCGCCGCCCCGCCGCGCGTGGCGTCGCGCAGGCAATGGATCCCAGGGCACGCAAGCAGCATCGCAGCGACCAGCCCGTGCAGCGGCTGGCAATCGCTTTGGATGTCGGCCTCGAGCGCGAGCTGATTGCGAGCGATCAGGATCGCGGCGCCGTGGTCGCCGAGCAGGCCGCTGGCGATGACGACGTCACCGGGTCGTGCGTTCGCCGCCGAGAGCGACACGCCGGGCGCAATCATCCCGATACCGGACGTGTTGATGAATAGCTTGTCGGCGGCGCCGCGCTCGACGACCTTGGTGTCGCCGGTGACGATGCGGACGCCGACCCGGTCGGCCACGGCGCGCATGCTGGCGCAGACCCGGCGCAACAGCTCGACCGGCAGCCCCTCCTCCAACACCATCCCGCAGGAAAGATAAAGCGGCCGTGCCCCGCTCATCGCCAGATCGTTGACTGTGCCGGACACCGCCAAGGTGCCGATATCGCCCCCGGGAAAGAATAGCGGATCAACCACATAGCTGTCGGTCGTAAACGCCAACCGGTCGCCATGCTGCGCCAGCTCGGCGAGCAGCATCGTCGCCTGGTCCTCGAGCGGATCGAGCATCGCATTGCCGAACGCGCCCAGGAACACGTCCTCGATCAGCGCCCGCATCGCCTTGCCGCCGCTGCCATGCGACAGGTTGATGTGGCTTTCGCGGACGCGCGCGCTCATGCCGGAACCGGCGCCTTGACCCGGCCGTAATTGTAGTAGGCCGCGCAGGCGCCCTCGGTGGACACCATCAGCGAGCCCAGCGGCGTCTCCGGCGTGCAGGCGGTGCCGAACACTCGGCACTGATGCGGCTTGAGCGCGCCCTTCAGCACGTCGCCGCACTGGCAAGCCGCCGGGTCGGCGACACGGACATCCGGGACACCGAATTTGCGTTCGGCATCGAAATCGGCATACGCGGCCCGGACCCGCACGCCGGAATGGTCGATGGAACCGAGCCCGCGCCATTCGAAGAACTCGCGGAGTTCGAACACCTCCTGCACCGCCGCCAGCGCCGCCTTGTTGCCCTCCGGCGGCACCACGCGGCCATATTGGTTCTCGACCTCGCAGCGGCCCTCGGCGAGCTGCTTGAGCACCATCCAGACGGATTGCAGCACGTCGAGCGGCTCGAACCCGGCCACCGTGATCGGTTTTTTGTAGTGCTCGGCGATGAAGTCATACGGCTCGGTGCCGATCACCATGCTGACATGGCCGGGGCCGATAAAGCCGTCCAAGCGGAGGTCGGGCTGATCGAGCATCGCCCGGATGGTCGGGATGATGGTGATGTGGTTGCAGAACAGCGAGAAGTTGCTGACCCCCTTGGCCTTCGCCTGGATCAGCGTTATGGCCGTGCTCGGCATTGTCGTCTCGAAGCCGAGGCCGAAGAAGATCACCTCCCGGTCTCGATGCTTCTGCGCCAGCGCCAGCGCGTCCAGCGGCGAGTATACCATGCGAACGTCGGCGCCTTCCGCCTTGGCCTTAAGCAGGCTCTTGCGCGAGCCGGGCACCCGCATGGCGTCGCCGAACGTCGTGAAGATCACCTCGGGTCGTTCGGCCAGCGTCACGCAATTGTCCACGCGCCCCATCGGCAGCACGCAGACTGGGCAGCCCGGCCCGTGCACAAACTCCACCTCGTCGGGCAGCATCTGCTGGATGCCGTAGCGGAAGATCGAATGGGTGTGGCCGCCGCAGACCTCCATGATCTGCAGCGGCCGATCCTTGGCGCGGGGTATGCGTTTGACCAGCCGGCCGATATCGGCCGACAGCGCCTTTGCGAGCTCGGGATCACGGAACTCGTCGACGAATTTCACGGCCGGCCCCCTTTCAGTCCGCGGCGGAAAGCCGCATCGCATCTTCCTCGCCTTGCATTTCATCGAGCTCCTGCAGCAGCGCCAAGGTGCGCGCGGCTTCCGCCTCGTCGAGCCGGCTCATCGCAAAGCCGACATGCACCAGGACCCACTCGCCGACGCACGCTTCGGCGGGGCGGCCGTCCTCGACGATGAAGCTGATGTTGACGGGCCGGCGCACGCCACCGACCTGCACCATCGCCAGGGATTCAGCTGCATCGATGATGCTGACGATCCGTCCGGGGATACCGAGGCACATTGTGTCCTCTCCTTCTATAGACTCTGGGCGGCGGCGACCGCGGCCTGGCCCAGCGAAAGTCCGCCATCATTGGCCGGCGCGAGACGGTGGGTCAGCACGGTCAAGCCACGCGATTCGAGGCGGGAAACGACCGCCTCGAACAGGCTACGGTTCTGGAACACGCCACCCGAGAGCGCGACAGCTTGGACCGATCCCCGCTGCCGCAACGCGACGACGGTCCTCTCGATCACGGATGCCAGGCCGGCGTGGAAGCGTGCGCAGAGCAGCGGTGCAGGCGTGCCGGCGGCAACGTCGTCGAGCAATGCGTGCCACATCGGCCGCGGCTCGATTTGGAGCATGCCCGAGCCCGCATCCAGACCAAACTCATAGGCGCCGGCTCCCGCAGCCAGCGCCTCGAATTCGGCCGCAGCCTGGCCTTCGTAATGCACGAAGTCTCGGCAAATGCCAGCAGCGGCGGCCACCGCGTCGAACAGACGACCACACGAACTGGCCAGCGGCGCATTGACCCCGCGCGCGATCATCCCGTCCAAAACGCGCAGCGGTTTGTCGGCCAAGAAGCGGTACAATTCGGTTCCGCGGTAGCGCGCGGCGAACGCCTCCCAGCCCATTGCGGCGACGATATGGGCGTAGGTGTTGCGCCAGGGTTCCGCGATCGCCTTGGCGCCACCCGGCATCGCCACCGGCTTGAGACGCGCCAACCGGCGATATCCGCGATAGTCCGCGAGCAGGAACTCGCCGCCCCAAAGCGTGCCGTCATCACCGAATCCCAGCCCGTCGAGGGCGATGCCGAGCACAGTCGTGCCCAAAGGGACCAGGTTCTCCGCCATGCACGCGGCGATGTGCGCGTGATGATGCTGCACCTCGACCAGTTTCGTGTCGGTCCGTGCGTGGCCCAGCTTCGTTGCAAGGTATTCGGGGTGCCGGTCGACCGCGATCACCTCCGGCACATGCTCAAACAGCTGCAGATATTGCTCGATGGCGCGCTCGTAATCGGCAAGCGTGCGCCGGTCCTCTAAATCGCCGATATGATGCGAAAGGATGGCCTCGCCGGGGCGCAGCAGGCAGAACGTGTTCTTCGCTTCGCTCCCCATTGCGAGCACGGGTACGGCCGCCGCAAAACCCGGCGGCAGCTTGATCGGCGCTGGCGCCTCACCCCGCGCGCGCCGCAGCATCCGCACCGCGCCGCCCGTCAGCCGCGCCACGCTGTCGTCGACCCGGCAAGCGATGTCCCGGTCGTGCAGCAGAAAATGGTCGACGATCCCCCGCAGTCGGACCTCAGCGTCGTCATTGTCGATGCATTGCGGCTCGCCCGCGACATTGCCGCTGGTCAGCACGATAGGGCGGTCGATGCCCGCCAGCAGCAAATGGTGCAGCGGCGTGTTGGGCAACATGCAGCCGAGCGTAGCGAGCCCGGGTGCCACGCCGGGCGCCAGCGCCTGATCCGGACGCCGATCCAGCAGCAAGATCGGCGCCGCCGAGCTGCGCAACGCCGCCGCCTCTTGCGGCGCCACGTGGCAATAGCGCCGCATCATCGCGAGATCGCGCGCCATCAGCGCGAACGGTTTGCCGCCCCGCCGCTTCAACCGTCGCAGCCGCGCGACAGCCTCCGCGTCGCCCGCGTCGCAGGCGATCTGGATGCCGCCCAGTCCTTTGACCCCGACAATACGTCCATTCAGCAGCAACCGAGCCGCCTCGGCGATCGGCTCGGACAGGCGCGGTCCGCAGGCGGAGCAGGCAATCGGCTGGGCATGGAAACGCCGGTTGGACGGATCCTCGTATTCGGCGCGGCAGTCGGCGCACATCGCGAAGGCGCGCATCGTCGTGGCGCCGCGGTCGTACGGCATGCGCTCGATGATCGAGAGCCGCGGCCCGCAATGCGTGCAGTTGGTGAACGGATAGCCGTAGCGCCGCGCCGCCGGGTCGCTGATCTCGCACAGACATTCTGCGCAGGTCGACGCGTCGGGGCTGACTGCGGTGTGCATACCGCCCGACCCGCTCTGCGCGATGCGGAACCCCTCCCCTTCGGGCAGCAGCCCGGCGGGCGCACGCTCGATACCCTCGATCCGCGCCAGCGGGGGCGCCTCGAGCGCAATCTCGGCAACGAACGCCCCGATCTCGGCCTCGGCGCCGCAGACATGCGCCGTCACCCCTTCGCCGTCATTGCCAACCCAGCCGCGCAGGCCGTGCTCGCACGCCAGACGCCAGATCATGGGGCGGAACCCCACGCCCTGCACCAGGCCGCGCACGCGTACCAGCGCCCCGGAGTCGCTCACATCGAGCTGATCCGAATGTAGCGCGCCACGTCCTTCGCGTTCGCCGCCACCACCATCAGCACCAGCGCGCCGACGACGTATTTCCAATACCCCTTCATGACCCGTTGTCCTCCAGTCTCTCGTGCAGCAGCCGGTGCACCAGCGCCTCAAGCGCCGCGACCGCCGGGCCGACCGCCGCCGCCACCGGCGGGCTCAGCCCCATGTGACCCTCCTCGCCGCCGAGCGTCAGCGGCTCGCAGGCGAGCACCAGCAAGCGCGGGCCGGCGCCGCCCAGCATGCGAGCCAGGCGCAGCACCTTGACCGGGTCGAGATCGTGCGGCGAAAACTCGGCGTCCTCGATGTCCTCGTCCGTTTCGGGCTCGATCACTGACACCGTTCCGGGCGCTTGTCCGTGCTGCATCGTATCGACCATCACGGCCACGTCGTAGCCGTCCATCAGCGCGTAGGTGAGGTCGATGCCGCGGATGCCGAAATCGACCACCTTGGCCCCCTCCGGCACGCCGCGGCGCTGCATGCGGGCGACGACCTCGACGCCGAACCCGTCATCGCCCATGAAAATGTTGCCGATGCCGGCGACCAAGACGCTGCTCATGGCAGCGTCACCGGCTCGAGTTCGGCCGGGTCGAAGAAGAAGCGATGCCCGGGCATGCGTTGCATCCCGAGATCGCGGCCGGGGTCGTCAAGGATGGTAACGGCGATATGGGTCCGGTTCTCGAAGTCGCGCTCGATGGCTTCGACGATGGCGATCTGGTCGCGCAGCACGATGTCGAACGCGTCGCCGCCTTGCTTCGGCCGCAGCCGGACGCGGTCGCCGACGCGCAGAGCATCCGCTTGCACGGCGCGCGGGTTGCGGAGCGTGCCATGCATCCGGTTCAGCTCGGCTTGCGTCAGGCCTTCGGTGCGCGCGAGGAGGGCGCGGGCGCGCGGGTCGAGCGCCTGCATCTCGCGCTTCTCGTCCGCGGTCATGGCGAGGATGCGCAACGTGAGGATTTCGTCGATCTCGGTTGCGTCGAACAGGTCGCCGGGACTCTCGGGCGCGACTTCCGGGTGGTCATAGAGGATGATCGGCGAGGACAGCATCGTGTCTGTCGCGCCGGGTCGGCCCAGCAGGATCGGCCAGGTGCCTTGGTTCTCGCAACGCGCGGCGGCGTCGCGCAGGTCCTCGGGCGGGTCCATCAGCGAGACAAAGGCGCCGTGCTCGACGCCGAGCAGCGTATGGGTCGATGCGAAGGCCCGGCGCTGCGCAACCTCGCGGCGGGCAGCCGCGTCGGGATCGAGCGGCGAAGTGTTCTCAATCCGGACGGTCAGACGGTAGACGCCTTCGCCCGCCGGCGCCGCCTTCACGATGACGCGCCCCTGCACCAAGGAAGCTGTGCGGGTCACGACCCCGACGGCGCGGCCGGAAGCGGTCAGGATCGGATCCGTTTCGTGGCTCTCGGCGTAAGTGAAGAAAGCGCTTATGCCCTGCAGCAGCCGACCGACGCTCGCGCGCGGAACGATGATCTCGCGCTCCCGCGCCTCGTCCCAGGCCAGAAAGCGAGTGCCTTCCACCTCGAGCGAAGCCACGCGCGTAAACTGCCGCTCGCCTTCACTCAACGCGGCGATCTCGCGGGCGACAAACTGCAGAAAGCGCACGCGCAACTCGACTTCCGTCGCGGCACTGCCCCGCACTAGGCACTGCGTCTGCATGGCGCACGGGTCGCCGCCCACCATGTAATCCTCCGGAAAGACGCCGCCAAAACCCCAGCGCTGCTGGTTTTTGGCCGAAGACCGGCGATACGGATAGAGAATATAGCCCTCGTAGAGCACCGCATTGACCACGGCAGCAGCCGCTTCGAGGTTCACGACACGGACGCCGTCTGCAACAGCGCTTGCAGCGCCCGGTCGAAAGTCGGATGGCCGTGCGCGCGCTTGAACCGCTGCAATTGCTCGAACACGTCACGGCCGAGACAGAGGAAATTCCCGTCCGGATAATACTGCGCCATCATCGCCCGCCAAGTCGCCACCGGCAGCCGGTAATTGGCCTCCTTGTCCCAGCCGATCTGCCCGATCTGCAGCCCGCCGTCCCCGTCGCAGAAAAATACCGTGCCGCTGAACAGCAGCGACAGCGGCACCTCGCCCGTCTCCAGCCCATCGAAATAGGTCGTGGCGGCAAGGTTGAAATCGTAGCTGCACGGCACCGGCAGATCGGCCATGCACGACCCGGTGAACGCGGGGATCAGCACGTCGGTATGGGTCCACAGAAAGCTGCGCAATGTCTCGCCCCAGCGCTCGCGCAGGCCGAACAGCTCGCTCAACCGCTCATGCTCGCCGCCGCCATACGTGCGCCGCGTCGGCTCGATCCGGATCTGACAGCGCAGCATCACGTTCTGCACCTGCACATCCGGCGTCCTATTGACCACCTCGAGCGCGCATTGCAGCAGCGGCGCCATGCTGTGCCGCTCGACGCGCATCTCGCAGACCGCAAAATCGAGATCGATCATGCCGCCGCCTGCTGCAGCCCGGCAAAGAACGCGCCCACCGCGTCCCAAACCTCGCTGCCGCCCGACAAGCCGCGCCATTGCCGCCGTATGGTGCCGACCAGCGCATAGCACCGGTCGATCGGCAAGATGTAATAGTCCCGTTGACCTCGCGTGCGGTTCACCAACAGTGCCTCGACATCTGGCTGCAGCCCGGCGAGCACAGGATTGGCTGCCACCAACTGCGCCCAGCTCTCCAAGCTCAGCAGCGACTCCGTAGCCCCGGCCGGCCCCGGATACAGCGCAATCGGCCGCCCCTCGGTCGTGCTATGAAATAGGAACGCCATCTCGATCGGCAGTTGCAGCGCGTCCCACTCCGCGTCGGTTATTCGAAAGTCGGCCAAATGCGCCACCCGCTTCGGCGGGACTCGCAACGCGCTATCCTGCCGACTGGTCGTCGCCGTGCAGGCACGGCAGGCGCACAGCAATCGGCGTCCCACTGTGTCGATCAGGTGCGCGTGCGTGGCCGGGATTGCGGCGCCGCAGAGTTCGCAATGTTCGACCGGCGGCGCCACGAACCGCTGAACTTGCCGGACCCAATTCCCCGCCGAGACCATGGTTCTATCCGGCCAGGGCTGCGACCGTCTCGTCGAGCCCCTCGATCTCGAGCGCTTCCAGGTCGGGCGCCACTTCGAACACCGCCGCCTCGATCTCGGCCCGCAGCGCGTACGCCGCACCGGCCAACGGCGCCTCGCTAATCCAGCGTACCCGCACCCGCGCGACGCCGCCCGAGCTTTGCACCAGCCTGATCCCAAGCCCTCGCGCCGCCAATTGCGGCCGCAACGCGTCCAGCGCCGTGCCGACGCGGGTTTCCAATGAATCAGGGTGCAGTCCATGCAGCAACAGCACCGCCCGCACCGCCTCGTCCGCCGCCAGGGTCTGCAACACGGCGACCCCATCGGCCGACGCTGCCAAGATCGCCCCGATCCGCGCCAGCGCCAGCCCATGCAACTCCAGCACCACGTCCAGCAGTGCCCGTGCCGCCTCGCGCGCCGCCGGGTCGGCGATGCCGTCGAGCGCTGATATGAGGGTCTCGATGCGCCGGACCGAGTCCTCGACGGTGGACTCGGTCATTCCGCTGCTGGATGCGCGTGTGCCGCGCCGAACATCGGCGAGTGCACTGTCTTCACCGTCTTGCCGTTACCGACGAACATGTGCACGCCGCACGGCAGACACGGGTCGAAGCTGCGCACCGCTCGCATGATGTCGATCCCCTTGAAGTTCTCCGGCCCGTTCTCCTCGAAAATCGGCGTGTTCTGCACCGCGTCCTCGTACGGCCCGGGCGTGCCGAACTTATCGCGCGCGCTGCCGTTCCACGGCGTCGGCGGATACGGATGGTAATTGGCGATCTTGCCGCCCTTGATCACCAAGTGGTGCGACAGCACGCCGCGCACCGCCTCATGGAAGCCGCAGCCGATCGCCTCGTCCGGGACCTTGAATTCGGTCCAGGTAGAGGTCCGCCCCGCCTGCAGTTCAGCCAGCGCCTTTTCGACGAAATGCAGCGCGCATGCGGCGGCATAGGCCTGGAAATACGTCCGGGCCCGGTCACGCTCAAGCGCGTTGCTCCATTGCGGGATGTGCCACTCAAGCTCCATCTCCGGCTTCAGCGCCGTCTTCGGCAGGTAGATTTTTACGCTTCTGCCCGTAGATTTGACGTAGCCGAAATCGACCAACCCGGCGAGCGCCGTCGCCCACAACCGTGCGATCGGGCCACCGCCAGTGTCCAGCGCCAAATGGTCGTTGGTGCGCTTGTCGAGCCAGCGCGGCGACATCACCCAGGAGTAATTGCCGTTGAAATCGCGCTTCTGCGGCCGCGGCGTCGTCGTCTGATTCCACGGATGGTCCTGGTGAACCGGATTGCCCAGCGGATCGTGGGTGACGAACGTCTCGCGGTTCTCCCACCCCTCGTAAAACGAATGCCCGAGCAAAATTCGGATCTGCAGGTTGATGTCGACCAGGTCGGTGGTCAGCAACTCGCCATCCACCACCACGCCCGGAGTGACGAACATCTTGCGGCCCCAGCCAGTCATAGTCTTGTACTGGTAATCGCAGTGGTCCGGATCCTGGAACGACCCCCAGCAACCCAGCAGGATCCGCCGGCGCCCGACCTCCTCATAACCCGGTAGCGCCTCATAAAAGAAATCGAACAAATCGTCGTGCAACGGCACCACCCGTTTCATGAACTCCACATATTTCATTAGCCGCACGAGGTAATCGGTGAACAATTGCACCGTCGGCACCGTGCCGACCCCGCCCGGATACAGGGTCGAGGGATGCACGTGGCGGCCCTCCATCAAGCAGAACATCTCGCGCGTATAGCGGCTGACGACCAGCGTCTCGCGGTAGAACTCGCCGGTGAACGGGTTCAGCGCCGTCATGATATCGGCGATCGTCTTGTAGCCGTGCTCGGCGGCGTGCGGCGCCGGCGTGTTCTGCGCCTTGCTCCAGACGCTTGGGTTGGTCTCGCGCACCATCTTCTCGCAAAAATCCACGCCGACCAGATTGTCCTGATAGATATTGTGATCGAACATGTACTCGGCCGCCTCGCCGAGATTGACGATCCACTCCGCGATCGGCGGCGGCTTGATCCCGTATGCCATGTTCTGCGCGTAGACCGAGCAGGTCGCGTGATTGTCGCCGCAAATGCCACAAATGCGGCTCGTAATGAAATGCGAGTCGCGCGGGTCCTTGCCCTTCATGAAGATGCTGTAGCCGCGGAAAATCGACGACGTCGCATGGCACTCGGCCACGCGCCGATTTTCAAAATCGATCTTGGTGTAGATGCCGAGGCTGCCGACGATACGGGTGATCGGGTCCCAGTTCATCTCGACGAGGGTCGGGGCCGCCGTCCCGGTCCCGCCACTGGCCCGGGAGTCGACGTCGCGCGCAATTTCAACCATGGGCAGGGCCTTTCTTATTGGGTCAGCGACCGTGATAACCCGTCGTCAGGACCGGTTTATTATGCCGCCACTTGGGTTCCTTATTCAGTGTCGCGTTCGTAATCTTGCGCAGATTGCGGATCACCATCCCATACGGCCGGATCGCCGCCGAGGAGAACACCGCCCCAGGCGGCTCATCCATGAACGGCATGAACTTGTCCGGAAAGCCGGGCATTGTGCACCCAATGCAGATCCCGCCGACATTCGGGCAGCCGCCGATCCCCGCCATCCACCCGCGCTTGGGGACGTTGCATTGCACCACGGGGCCCCAGCACCCAAGCTTAACCAGACATTTCGGCGAGCCGTATTGTTCGGTGAAATCGGCCTGTTCGTAATACGCGGCGCGGTCGCAGCCATTATGCACGGTATTGCTGAACAGCCATTTCGGCCGCAACGCCTGGTCAAGCGGGATCATCGGCGCCAACCCGGCCAGTTGCCGCAGTAAATAGAGCAGCGTCTCCATGAAATTGTCGGGCTGCACCGGGCAACCCGGTACGTTGACGATCGGCAACCCGGCCTTCGACTTCCACTCCCACCCCAGGAAGTCCGCCAGACCCATACAACCCGTCGGATTGCCTTGCATGGCATGGATGCCGCCGTAAGTCGCGCAAGTACCCGCGCCGACCACCGCGAGCGCATGCGGCGCCAGCCGGCTCAGCCACTCCGTCGTACGGATCGGTTGCCCGGTCACCGGGTCGGAGCCCTGCGCCGCCCAATACCCCTCGCCGCTCAGCTTCTCGTTCGGGATCGATCCCTCGACCACGAGCACGAAATTCTCGAGTTCGCCGCGGGCAGCCTTATGGAATGCGGCAAGGAACTCCTCGCCATTCTCGTACGCCAGCACCGGATTATGCAGATGAACCTTGGGCAGGCCCGGGATCGCGCCCATGACCACGTCCTCAATACTGGGCTGGCTTGCGGCAGTAATCGAGACCGAATCGCCGTCACAACTGAGCCCCGCCGTCATCCACAATATGTGGACTTCCGTGACTTTGGGCGTGTGCTGCGTCTTCCGCCCATACGGGACGGTATCAGCTTCAGCCATTGCAAGCTCCCCGGTCGTTTCCCAACCTCGAGCCGCCGTTCCCTGACCTAACCGGACGCTTCTTGCCCGGTGGAGGGTTGTCGAGCGACCGTAACTACGCTAGGCCCGGCCAAGGGGCGGACGCTAGCGCCGCACGAAAATCGCACGCAGACGTGACGTCGCGATCACGCAAGTTCCCGCGGGTCCTCAATTCTTGCTGTTGCAACGATCAGGTTTGCAGACAGACCGAACCACGACCCTGAAGGTGGCCACGATCAGCTTCGCGCAGATCTAAGCCGCTCCGTCTCGACGGACCGCAGCATCCGTACACAAGCCGCATAGACCTGCTCGACCGACAGCGCCTCCATCGACGGCGAGTCCGACCGAGCCCACGCAGCGTGCAGCCCGGCCGGCGCCATCTCATCGGCCCGGTTGATCGTCGTGCCGCACAACCCGATCGTCGGCGCCCCCGAGGCTGCCGCCAGATGCATCAGCCCGCTATCGTTTCCGATATACAGCGCGCAGCGCTGGATGCAGGCGGCCGCCTCGGGCAGAGTCAGCTTGCCGCACAGGTCGATCGCCCCTGGCAGCGCCGCCAGCAACGGCGCCGCGATCTCGCGCTCGGCCGCGCCGGGCCCGGCGAACACCGCCGGCACCGCGCCTGGCAGCTCCTCCGCGGCCAGCGCGTCGAACAGCGCAGCGAACCGGGTCGCCGGCCACACTTTCGGCGCCCAGTTCGCAGTCGCGCCCAGGCCGATGACCGGCCGGTCCGCCGGCAGCAATGCGGCGGCGAGCGCCCGGTCCTCCGCCGCCGTCCAGACCACCGGCAACGGCGGCGGCGACAGCCCCAGCATCGCCCCGTGCTGCTCGAACATCCTTCCCGGCCGTGGCCGCCGTACCACACGCCGCCGAGCCGCCAGCAAATAGGCGATCGCCGACCCCCTGATGTCCACCACCAGGTCCCAAAAAATCAGCGCGACCTCCCGCCACAGCTTCAGCCAGTGCGAATTATTCTTGTGCTTGACGACCAGTATCGTCCGCTCGAGGTTGGGCATACGCGCGAACACGCCCTCCGCCACCGGGCCGCAGGCGATGGTGACCCGGCAACCCGGATGCTGCTTGATCAGCCGGTCGAGCACGCCCGTCGTGATCACCGCGTCGCCGATCCGGTTGGAGGAGATGAACAGGATGCGCACGATGCCCGCCTGCCACACCCCGCAAAAACCGGCAACCCGGCCGGACTTACTCCCAGGTACCACAGTTACCCACAAGCGAATCGGTGCGGGACTCGGGACCACTCGGCTAAGCTGCCGGCCACATGAACGCCATCGATCAGCCTCTGGCCGGCCTCTCGCAAAGGCAGCCCCCGTCCAACGACCGCGCCGAACGCGCCCTGCTAGGGGCGTTGCTGGCCAACAACAAGGCGTATGACCGGGTCGGCGACTTCCTCGCCCCAGACCACTTCGCCGACCCCATCCACGGCCGGATTTTCCACGCGATCAAGCGCCGGGTCGAATCCGGGCAACTCGCCGATGCCATCACGCTGAAGGCCGAGTTCGAGCATTCCGGCGTGCTCGAGGAGGTCGGCGGCGTCCCCTACCTGGCGCAATTGCTGACCGCGATGGTCGGCATCATCAACGCCGGCGAGTATGGGCGGGCCATCCACGACGCCTGGTTGCGCCGCCAGTTGATCGACATCGGCGAGGTCGTCGTCAACAACGCCTTCGGCGCCGAACCCGAGCTCGATGGGCGGGCGCAGATCGAGCGCGCCGAGACCGACCTGTTCCAGCTTGCCACTGAAGGCCGCAGCACCACCGGATTCGTCAGCTTCGAGCAGGCCTTGACCGAGGCGATCGAGAGCGCGCAGCGGGCCTTTCACCGCAGCGGCCATGTCAGCGGCCTGTCCACCGGGCTGCGCGACCTCGACAAGAAGACCGGCGGCCTGCATCCCTCCGACCTGGTCATCCTCGCCGGCCGGCCCGGCATGGGCAAGAGCGCGTTGGCCACCAAGATCGCCTTCGGCGCCGCCCGCGCCCTGGTGCGCGACGCCCAATCCAACGGCGCCGACGTTCAGCCCAAGGGCAGCGTGGCGATCTTCTCGCTCGAAATGAGCGCCGAGCAGCTCGCGACCCGGCTGCTGGCCGAGGAATCCCGCGTCTCCGCCGACCGCATCCGCCGCGGCGAGATCGGCCAAAAGGATTTCAACCGCTTCGTCGAGGTCAGCCGCGAGATCCAGTCCCTGCCGCTGCACATCGACGACACGCCAGCGCTGAGCATGTCGGCGATGCGCACCCGCTGCCGCCGCCTGCAGCGCACCAAAGGCTTGAGCCTGATCGTGGTGGACTACCTCCAGCTCATGCGCCCCAGTGTCGGCACCAAGCCGGAGAGCCGGGTGCTGGAAATCAGCCAGATCACCCAGGGGCTCAAGGCGATCGCCAAGGAGCTGAGCGTCCCGGTCCTCGCCTTGTCCCAGCTCTCCCGCGCCGTCGAGAGCCGCGAAGACAAGCGCCCGCAATTAGCCGACCTGCGCGAAAGCGGCACGATCGAGCAGGACGCCGACATGGTCATGTTCATCTACCGCGACGAATACTACCTGCAGCAGCGGGCGCCGAAGCAGATGGCGTTCGACTCCGAGGACAAGTTCCAGAACGCGCTCGACAAATGGCAGCGCGACATGGAGCAGGTGCACAACAAGGCCGAGGTCCTGATCGAAAAGCAGCGGCACGGCCCCACCGGCAAGATCGACCTGCTGTTCGAGGGCGAGTTCACCCGCTACGCCGATTTGGATGTCCATCACGCAGCGGATTAGCGCCGCCGCCGAGCTGACGGTCGACCTCGGCGCAATCGCGGCCAACTGGCAATCCCTCCGTGCGCGCCATCCCTCCGGCGAGGTAGGCGCGGTCCTAAAGGCCGACGCCTACGGGCTGGGCGCCCCGCGCGTGGCGTCGACGCTCTATTCGGCAGGCTGCCGGCATTTCTTCGTGGCCCATCTGCAGGAGGCACTGGCCATTCGCGCCTTGCTGCCAGATGCCGAGCTGGCCGTGCTGAACGGCCTCTGGCCCGGCGATGCGCCCATCTACGCCGAGAACGGCATCCTCCCGGTACTCGGGTCGCTCAGGGAAATCGCCGCGTGGCGAGGCCCGGCGCTGCTGCACGTGGATACCGGCATGCACCGGCTCGGCCTCGCGGCCGAAGAAGTGGCGCAGCTCGCCTCCAAGCCCGGCCTGTTGGGCGCGATCGACATCCGCTACGTGATGACCCATCTTGTCTCGGCGGAACTGCCGGGCGACACGATGAATGCCCGCCAGCTCGCGCGGTTTGCCGAGGCCTGCACCCATCTGCCACCCGCCCGCAAAAGCCTGGCCAACTCGTCTGGCATCTTCCTCGGGCCAGATTTCGCCTCCGACCTCGCCCGACCCGGCGCCGCGCTCTACGGCGTCAACCCCACCCCAGGCCAACCCAACCCGATGCGGGACGCCGTGCGGCTGCGCGCCCGCATCCTGCATGTCCGCCAGATCGGACCCGGCGAGGCAGTCGGCTATAACGGAACCTGGACCGCCGCGCGGCCCAGCCGCATCGGCACGGTTTCGGCCGGCTATGCCGACGGATTCCTGCGCAGCCTCTCCGACCGGGCTTACGGGTTTTTTGACGGCAGGCCGGTCCCGCTGGTAGGGCGTGTGTCCATGGACCTCGCGACGTTCGACCTGACCGACGAACCCGGCGCGCAACCCGGAACCTGGCTCGACCTTATCGGGCCCGCAATGCCAGTCGACGCGGTCGCCACGCGCGCCGGCACCAACGGGTATGAGATCCTGACCAGTCTCGGACGCCGATACCGCCGGACCTATATCGGCGCATGAACGGTCTGATGGACGTGGTCGCCGCGGTCGGGCGCGGAACGATCTGGGCCGTGCGCGGCACCGGGTCGGCGGCGCTGTTCGCCGCGCTCGGGTTTTCGCACCTGCTGCGGCCACCCTTCTACGGCCGGATGTTCGTGCGGTCCTTCGTCGAGTTCAGCTATTTCAGCCTGCCGGTCGTGGCACTCACCGCCGTGTTCTCGGGAATGGTGATCGCGCTGCAATCCTTCACCGGATTCTCGCGCTACAACGCCGATAGCGCGGTGGCGGGTGTGGTGGCGCTGTCGGTGGTGCGTGAGTTGGGGCCGGTGCTGGCCGCGCTGCTGGTGTCCGGCCGGGTCGGCGCGGCGATGGCGGCCGAATTGGGCACGATGCGCGTGACCGACCAGATCGACGCGCTCGGCACCTTGTCCACCAACCCGATGAAATACCTCGTCGCCCCGCGGCTGCTCGCGGGAACGGTGGCGTTGCCGTTGCTGGCGGTGGTGGCGGATATTCTCGGGGTTGCCGGCGGCTTTCTGGTCAGCACGGTCAAGCTCGGCTTCGTCCCGCACACCTATATTGTCAGCACGTTCGATATCCTGACCGCCAATGACATCGTCGTCGGCCTGGCCAAGGCGGCGGTGTTCGGCTTCCTGATCGCGCTGATGGGCTGCTACAATGGCTACAACAGCCGCGGCGGCGCCGAGGGGGTCGGCTCGGCGACAACCAGCGCGGTGGTGGCGGCCAGCATCCTCATCCTCGCCTTCGATTATGTCATGACGGAATTGTTCTTCGCGCGATGAGCCGCGAGCCGAAGATCCGCATTCGCGGCCTGCGCAAGGCGTTCGGGCCGAAGCAGGTCCTGGACGGCGTCGATCTCGACGTCGCTCCGGGCACCTCGATGGTGGTGATCGGCGGCTCGGGCAGCGGCAAGTCGGTGCTGATCAAGTGCATTCTAGGCCTGGTCGAGCCGGATGCGGGCGTGATCGAGATCGACGGAAAAGACGTGCTGCGGATGGACCGTCGGTCGCGCGAACAGGTGAATGCCAGCATCGGCATGCTGTTCCAGGCCGGCGCGCTGTTCGACAGCCTGCCGGTTTGGGAGAACGTGGCCTTCGGCCTGCTCGCCCGGCACAAGGTCGACCGCTCGCACGCCAGGGAGCGGTCGGCCGAGGTCCTGGCCCAAGTCGGTCTGGCCCCAGAGGTCGGCGACCTCTCCCCCGCGGAGCTTTCCGGCGGCATGCAAAAGCGCGTCGGCCTGGCCCGCGCCATTGCGGCGCGCCCGGAGATCATGTTCTTCGACGAGCCGACCACCGGTCTCGACCCGATCATGGGCGCGGTGATCGACGGCCTCATCGTCGACTGCGTCAAGCGCCTCGGCAGCACCGCCATCGCCATCACCCACGACATGGCCAGCGCCACCCGCATCGGCGATCAGGCGGCGATGCTATACGCCGGCAAGATCGTCTGGCAGGGCCAAGCCTCCGAGCTAATGCAAACCCAAAACGCCCTCGTCCACCAATTCACCCACGGCCTGCGCGAAGGCCCAATCCAGATGCAACTGCGGCGGTGAACGCCGGTGTGATAGAGTGCGGGCATGAACGAGATTCCTCGCCGTGACCGATACGCTGAAGACATAGCCCGTGCGCGCGAGATCGTCGGGCGGCATGCCCTGCCGGACTTCATCACCGGCTTCGATGTCCGGCTGACCCATTCCCAGTTCGGAGAGCCGGCAGTCATCGTGGCATTCAGGACCAAGGACGGCAGTCGTGACTTGCCCCAAGACCAGCTCTTCAGGCGGGCACGGGAATATGGGAAGCTGGAAAGAGTCGTGCTGGACGAACTCTTGGACGCGTTCGACGACCGCTTGCCGTTCTCTGTGCTGGAGCCCGAAGCAAATTAGAGTGCGAGTTTAGCTTGATCGCTGCCTCGGATCTCCTGATCGAAGCCCTTGCGGCCGTAATTCGAACCCCCACCCCGACTGAAACCGAACTACGGCGGGCGATCTCTACCGCCTACTAT
The DNA here is from genome assembly GCA_965276815.1 of Acetobacteraceae bacterium. Taxonomy (GTDB): domain Bacteria; phylum Pseudomonadota; class Alphaproteobacteria; order Acetobacterales; family Acetobacteraceae; genus JAVVHH01. The sequence continues at coordinate 119,097 of CBDIBE010000012.1, forward strand.
GGCCTGTTTCACACGCTGATTGAGCAAGCATCCATATCCTTTGCTGCACTCGATCCCAAGCTACGAGCGCAAATCTCGCGCGCCTACAGTCATGGCACGATGAGAAAAACTTGCGAGGACTTCTGGAAAGGCCGTTCCGGCCGATACCCACCGCCGCTGGATGTGTTGCTCACCGGACCACTGGACGCGCGGCTGGCAGGGATTGCAGGTGACTTTCTTCACCTTCAAGAAGCCCGGCAAGTCGCCGACTACGAACTCACAGCCGCACTCGACTCCAGCTACGCCGTAGAAAAAGTCGAACAGGCGCATAGCGCGGCTCAGACTTTGATCTCGATCAAGCACCTGCCGGAAACGGAAGTCTTCCTCACCGCCCTCCTGCTCGGCGATCGCTGGAATCGCCGTGGCTAAGCCCGCCACCCGCTACGTCTGCCAGAATTGCGGCGCCGCCTACCCGAAATGGGTCGGCCGCTGCGAGACATGCGGCGAGTGGAACACCCTCGCCGAGGAAACCCAGGAAACCCGGCCCGGCGCCAGCCGCACCACCGGCAAGCGGGTCGCCTTCGTCGGCCTGCAAGGCGCCGCCGACCCGCCCCCGCGCGCCATCACCGGCATCGCCGAACTCGACCGCGTCCTCGGCGGCGGCTTCGTCCCTGCCTCCGCCGTCCTCGTCGGCGGCGACCCCGGAATCGGCAAATCCACCCTCATGCTGCAGACCGCAGCCACCCTCGCCCGCTCCGGCCGCCGCGTCATGTACGTCTCCGGCGAGGAATCGATCGACCAGGTCCGCCTGCGCGCCCGCCGCCTCGGCCTCGCCGACGCCACGCTCGAACTTGCCGCCGCCATCAACGTCCGCGACATCGCCGCCACGCTCGACGCCGAGCGCGACCTCGGCCTCGTCGTCATCGACAGCATCCAGACCATGTGGCTCGACACCATCGAAAGCGCCCCCGGCACGGTCGGCCAAGTCCGCGCCGCCAGCTTCGAGCTAATCCGCCTCGCCAAGGCCCGCGGCTTCGCCCTCGTCCTCGTCGGCCACGTCACCAAGGAAGGCGCCATCGCCGGCCCCCGCGTGCTCGAGCACATGGTCGACGCCGTGCTGTACTTCGAAGGCGACCGCGGCCACCAGTTCCGCATCCTGCGCGCGGTCAAAAACCGCTTCGGCGCCACCGACGAGATCGGCGTCTTCGAAATGACCGAAACCGGCCTCGCCGAAGTCCCCAACCCCTCCGCCCTCTTCCTTGCCGAGCGCCGCGGCAACATCGCCGGCTCCGCCGTCTTTGCCGGCCTCGAAGGCACCAGGCCGGTCCTGGTCGAGGTCCAAGCCCTCCTCTCCCCCAATGCCGGCGGCTCCCCCCGCCGCTCCGTCGTCGGCTGGGACGGCGGCCGCCTCTCGATGCTGCTCGCCGTCCTCGACGCCCGCGCCGGCCTGCGCCTCTCCGCCTCCGACGTTTATCTTAATGTCGCCGGCGGCCTGCGCGTGGGCGAGCCCGCCGCCGACCTTGCTGTGGCCGCAGCACTCACCTCCGCGGCGAGCGACACGCCAACCCGCGCCGATGTCGTCTACTTCGGCGAAGTCGGCCTCTCCGGCGAGGTCCGCCAAGTCGCCCAAGCCGAAGCCCGGCTGAAAGAAGCGCAAAAACTCGGCTTCGCCTCGGCCTGCCTGCCGCGCCGCCTCGGCGGCCGCAAGCTCGCCGCCCCCGAAGGCCTCCGCCTCGAGGAGATCGGCCATCTCACCGACTTGATCGCCGCCTTCGCAGGGAAACCAGCCGTAACCGATCCATCATAATTTGGCGGACTCGGCCTCGTCCTGTATACCGCCTCACTTACGATAACGGCGGTTCGATGAACTGGGTGGACCTTGTCGTCCTGGCGCTAATCGTGCTGTCCGGCCTGCTCGCGTTCATGCGCGGCTTCGTCCGCGAAGTACTCGGCCTGGGCGCCTGGGTCATCGCCGGTGTCGCCGCCTACCTCGCCTTCCCCTACCTGCAGCCCTGGCTCCGCCAGCAATTCTCCGACCCGACAATCGCCGACGCCATCGCCATCGCCGGCGTTTTCATCATCGTCCTCGTGCTGCTCTCGCTCTTCGCCAGCGCAATCAGCGGCGCGATCCAATCCGTCGGCCTCGGCGGCCTTGACCGTACGTTGGGCCTGGTATTCGGCCTTGTGCGGGGTGCTTTGCTGGTCGCCGCCGCCTATATCCTGGTTGGACTTGCGGTCCCGGTGGACCAATGGCCGGTCCCGGTTCTGGAGGCCCGTTCCCTGCCGACGATCTATCAAGGCGCCCAATGGGTCGCGGGCCAAGTCCCGCCGCCGTACCGCCCCGCCATCTCGCCGCCGCCACCGGGTCGCCCGACCTCGGCGGCGTCGCTGCTTCAGCCCAATCCTGCCGGCCGCGCACTCGCCGCCCGGCCAGGCCACGAATAGGAGGCGCTGATGTCCCAGACCCGTTCGGAGACGCAAGCCGACACGCTGCACGAGGAATGCGGCGTCTTCGGCATCTGGGGCGTCGCCGACGCCGCCGCCATGACCGCGCTCGGCCTGCACGCGCTCCAGCATCGCGGCCAGGAAGCCACCGGCATGGTCACCTATGACGGCGCCCGCTTCCACAGCCACCGCGGCCTCGGCCTGGTCGGCGACAATTTCAGCGACGCCAAGGTCATCGCCAGCCTCCCCGGCCACAACGCCGTCGGCCACAACCGCTACGCCACCACCGGCGACACCATCCTGCGCAACGTCCAGCCGCTCTACGCCGATTTCGAGTTCGGCGGCTTCGCCGTCGCCCATAACGGCAACCTCACCAACGCGCACCAGCTCCACAAACAGCTCGTCCGCCGCGGTTGCCTGTTCCAAAGCACCACCGACAGCGAGGTCTTCGTCCACCTCATCGCCATCAGCCTCTACTCCACCGTCGTCGACCGTCTCATCGACGCCCTCAAGCAAGTCGTCGGCGCCTACTCCCTGGTCGCGCTCTCCAACGAATCCCTCATGGGCGTGCGCGACCCCAAGGGTGTCCGCCCGCTCATCCTCGGCCGCATCGGCAATCACGGCACCGGCGGCTGGGTGCTGGCCAGCGAAACCTGCGCCCTCGACATCGTCGGCGCCGAGTTCATCCGCGACGTCGAACCCGGCGAGATCGTCGTCATCAACGACCAGGGCGTCCGCAGCATCAAGCCCTTCGGGGCCACCAAGAGCCGCTTCTGCGTCTTCGAATACATCTACTTCGCCCGCCCCGACTCCGTCATGGAGGGCATGCCCGTCTACGACGCCCGCAAGCGCATCGGCGCCGAACTCTCCCGCGAGAGCCACGTCGCCGCCGACGTCATCGTCCCCGTGCCAGACAGCGGCGTCCCCGCCGCCATGGGCTACGCCGCCGAGAGCCGCATCCCATTCGAGCTCGGCATCATCCGCAACCACTACGTCGGCCGCACCTTCATCGAGCCCACCGACACCATCCGCAACCTCGGCGTGAAGCTAAAACACTCCGCCAATCAATCGGTGCTCGAGAACAAGCGCGTCATCCTGGTCGACGACAGCATCGTCCGCGGCACCACCAGCCGCAAGATCGTCGAGATGGTGCGCGCCGCCGGTGCGGCCGAGGTGCACATGCGCATCTCCTCGCCCCCCACCACCCATTCCTGCTTCTACGGCATCGACACGCCCGAGCGCGGCAAGCTCCTGGCCGCCCGCCACAGCATCGACGAGATGGCCGACCTGATCGGCGCCGACAGCCTCGCGTTCGTCTCCCTCGACGGCCTCTACCGCGCCCTCGGCCAACCCGCCCGCGACGCCGCAAAACCGCACTATTGCGACGCCTGCTTCACCGGCGAATACCCGATCGCGCTCCCCGACATGATGGACAACACCGAGCGCCAGCTCAGCCTATTGACCGAGACCTAATGCAAAAACCCGTGGCCTTAGTCACCGGCGCCAGCCGCGGCATCGGCGCCGCCGTCGCCCTAGAACTCGCCCGCCGCTTCATGCACGTGGTCATCACCGCCCGCACCGAAGGCGGCCTCGCCGAGCTCGACGACCAAATCCAAGCCGCAGGCGGCTCCGCCACCCTACTGCCTATGGACCTGCTGGATGGCGCCGGCGTCGACATGATCGGCCCCAGCATCTACGATCGCTTCGGCCGCCTTGACGTCCTGGTCCACAGTGCCGCCGCCCTAGGCCGCCTAACCCCCGTCGCCCACATCCTCCCCACCGACTGGAACGACGTCGTCGGCGTCAACCTATCCGCCACCTGGCGCCTGATCCGCAGCTGCGCCCCCGTCCTCCTCGCCGCCCCCGCCGGCCGCGCCGTCTTCCTCACCACCACCCGCGCCACCGAACCCCTAGCCTATTGGGGAGCCTATGGCGCCACCAAAGCCGCCTTGCACCACCTCGCCCTAACCTGGGCCGCCGAGACGGCGAAAACCAACCTCCGTATCAACCTTTTCAACCCCGGCTTCGTCGCGACCCGGCTACGCGCCGAAGCCATGCCCGGCGAAGACCCGGCCAGCCTCACCAAGCCCGCCGATGTGGCCCCCTCCCTCGCCGACCTATGCGCTCCCGCCGAGACCAGGCACGGCCAGGTCGTGCGGTTCGCAGACGCATCAGCCCCGCCAAGCTGACCCGTCGCCGCCGCCTCGTCACCCCGCGATGTAGGACTCAAATGGGCTCGTCTTTGCCGGGCTTGACCGGTCAAACCAGGCCCGTAGCCCGGCCATTCGCAAAGCCCGGGTTGTCAACCAACCCGGGCCTTCGAGAACGCGCGTAGTCGATCAGAAGTCCATGTCACCCATGCCGCCCATCCCGCCATTCATCCCGCCTTGCGGCATGGATTGCGCGCGCTTCTCCGGACGTTCGGCCACCATCGCCTCGGTCGTGATCAGCAGACCGGCAACGGACGCCGCATTCTGCAACGCCACCCGCACCACCTTGGTCGGGTCGATAATCCCGGCGACCACCAGATCCTTGTAGCTTCCCGTCTGGGCATCGAAGCCGAAATCATAGTCGGCGTTATCCAGCACCCGGCCGCTGACGACCGCGCCATCCTCGCCGGCGTTCTCGGCGATCTGCCGCAGCGGCGACTGCACCGCCTTGCGGACGATCTCGATGCCGAACTTCTGGTCCTCGTTCTCGGCCTGCACGTGCGCCAAGATCAGGCTGGCCCGCGCCAGCGCCACGCCGCCGCCCGGAACAATGCCTTCCTCGACCGCCGCCCGCGTCGCATGCAGCGCGTCGTCGACCCGGTCCTTCCGCTCCTTCACCTCGACTTCGGTGCCGCCGCCAACCCGGATCACCGCGACGCCGCCCGCAAGCTTGGCCAGCCGCTCCTGCAGCTTCTCGCGGTCGTAATCCGAGGTCGTCTCCTCGACCTGCGCGCGGATCTGCTCGACCCGCCCTTTGATCCCCTCGGACGACCCGGCGCCCTCGATCACCGTCGTGTTCTCCTTCTCGATCAGCACCCGCTTGGCCTGGCCCAGCATCGCCAGCGTCACATTCTCCAGCTTGATGCCAAGGTCCTCGGAGACCACCTGCCCGCCGGTCAGCACGGCAAGATCTTCCAGCATCGCCTTGCGCCGATCGCCAAAGCCCGGCGCCTTCACCGCCGCGACCTTCAGCCCGCCGCGCAGCTTGTTCACCACCAGCGTCGCCAGCGCCTCACCCTCGATGTCTTCGGCGATGATCAGCAGCGGACGGCCCGACTGCACCACCGCCTCCAGCAACGGCAGCAGCGACTGCAATCCAGAAAGCTTCTTCTCGTGGATCAGCACATACGGGTTGTCGAGATCGACCGTCATCTTTTCCGCATTGGTAATGAAATACGGGCTCAGATAGCCGCGGTCGAACTGCATCCCCTCGACCACCTCGAGCTCGGTATCCATCCCCTTGGCTTCCTCGACGGTGATCACCCCCTCGTTGCCCACCCGCTGCATCGCCTCGGCGATCATGCGGCCAATCTCGGCCTCGCCGTTGGCTGAGATCGTGCCGACCTGCGCCGTTTCCGCCTCGGTAGTGATCTTCCGCGTGCGCTTGGACAGCTCCGCGACCAGCGCGACGACCGCCTTGTCCACCCCGCGCTTCAGATCCATCGGCGCCATCCCCGCGGCCACCGCCTTGCCGCCCTCGCGCGTGATCGCCTGGGCCAGCACGATGGCCGACGTCGTGCCGTCGCCGGCGACATCGTTGGTTTTGCTCGCCACCTCACGCACCATCTGCGCGCCCATATTCTCGAACTTCTCCGCCAGATCGATCTCCTTGGCGACGGTCACGCCGTCCTTGGTGATCCGCGGCGCACCGTAGCTCTTGTCGATGATCACGTTGCGGCCCTTCGGGCCCAGCGTCACCTTCACGGCCTCGGCCAGAATGTCCACGCCGCGCAACATGCGGCTCCGTGCGTCATCGCCGAAGCGAACGTCTTTGGCTGCCATGTGCTTGTTCCTTCTGTTTCGTTCAGGCGGCTTTGGCGAGCGCCGGCGCGCCCTCGATCACCCCGAGCAGGTCGCTCTCCTTCATGATCAGCAGCTCCTCGCCGTCAAGCTTCACCTCGGTGCCGGACCATTTGCCGAACAGGACGCGGTCGCCGGGCTTGACGTCGAGTTCGACGAGCACGCCCTGCTCATTCCGCGCGCCAGCGCCTGCCGCGATGACCTCACCTTCCATCGGCTTCTCCTTGACCGTGTCGGGAATGATGATCCCACCGGCGGATTTCTCCTGCGGGGTGATGCGGCGGATCACGACGCGGTCGTGCAACGGTCGGAATTTCATGGTGTGGCTCCGAAAAGGGGACATCGACCCGCGGCAACGGCCCAGGCTGCAGCAGCCTAAACACGCGACAGCGCCTTGGCACTCAATGGCCGAGACTGCTAACATGGTTTGCCGGTGTATCGGTTCAACCCGCGCGAGCCTCGCCAATCCCAAGCCTCGTGGAGGACATCATGCTGCGTTTCACCTTGTCTGCAAGCGGCGTGTCGGCCGCGGTGCCGCGATGACGACCGATCGGCCAATGCCGGACCGGCGGGCGCTGATCGCCGATTTGGCGCCGTTCCAGGCAGCGTCGCTCGCGCGCAGCCTATGGCAATTCGGTTCGACCATGCTCGCCTACCTGGCGCTGAACGCGGCGATGTATGCCGTGCTCCCGGTTTCTGTCTGGCTCGTCCTCGGGCTCGCGGTTCCGGCAGCCGGAATGGTGGTCCGCTTGTTCATCATCCAACACGATTGCGGCCACGGCTCGTTCTTCCGCTCGCGCCGCGCCAATGACTGGCTCGGCCGTATCTGCAGCCCAGTCACCTTCACGCCGTACGCCTTCTGGCGGCGGCAGCATGCGAACCATCACGCCTGTTTCAACAACCTGGACCGCCGTGACAGCGGCATCGATCTCTATTCCACCTGTGCGACCGTTCGGGAATACCGGGCAATGCCAATTGGCCGCCGCGCGCTGTACCGGGTCTCGCGCCATCCGTTCTTCACCCAGTTCATCCTGCCGCCGATCGTGTTCCTGGTCCTCTATCGGGTGCCGTTCGACACGTCGGAGTCGTGGGCCTCAGAGCGTCGGAGCGTGCTGCTCAGCAATGTCGCCATCTTCAGCGTGCTCGGCGCCCTGGTCCTCGGCTTCGGGATTTGGCCGGTGATCCTGGTGCAGTTGCCCATCATGCTGATCGCGTCGATCATCGGGGTCTGGCTGTTCTCGGTGCAGCATCGGTTCGAAGCGGCGCAATGGCTGCGGCAGGAGCAATGGAATGCCGTGCAGGCATCGCTCGAGGGAAGCTCTTACCTGAAGCTGCCGCGCCTGTTGCAGTGGTTCACCGGCAATATCGGCTTTCACCACATCCATCATCTCTCGGCACGGATACCCAACTATCGCCTGCAAGAGTGCCACGAGGCGCGGCCCAAGCTGAGCCAAGTGACGACGCTGACTTTCCGCGAGGCGATAATGGCGCCGAGCTTTGCCCTTTGGGATGAGGAGGACAGCCACATGGTGCGGTTTCCGGCCGCGTCGATCCTCGGCGTGATGCGGACGAAGTTGCGGCGCCGGCTTGTATGTCAGTGACAGAGTAGCCACCTGACTCAAGTTATACAGCGAATGCGAACGGAAAAGTCTCTCGCCGCGAAAAGTCTCTCGCCGCATGGTGTTCGAGATTATGGACCGTGGCATGCGGACTGGAAACGCGATCGCGAGGCCGGTGATGCGAGCTGACGGCAGACCCCACCACTAGCGCGAATAGACGCCACACGTCATCGAAAGAGGCAGACCATGGCGAAAGGGCAGAAACGCAGCAGTCGTGAGGCAAAGAAGCCGAAAACCTCGCTCAAGAAGCCGCTCCCGGGCGCGGCGGCCACATCATACCAACTCCCCGTGCGGCCTGCACCAACCAAGCCCGGCAACAAGTGACCGCTGTTGCGCAGATAGATGAAGGACGCGGCCGCAACGCGGCTGCGACCTTCGAGAAAGGGTGGATTCGCTTTGAGATCCGCGACGGTATGCGCCGAATCAGTTGCGCGGTTTCCGACGAGGCCCTCGATGCCGCATCGGGCCTCACCGACGGCTTCACGCCGGGGTCGCGTCATCGCTCATTCGATCGGTTTCGCACCCTCATCCAAGCGGCCGCGCTCATCAGGCTTGAAGCCAGGCCGCCGGGATGCGCCGACCCGATCCTGGTCACCAGTCGCGACTTGCAACGCGTGCCGGCAGCAACTGGCACCCCAAAGTTCGGCAGCTCCGCCAATCGGCCGCCGGCCGCCCCAGTGCTCGCGGCCACCGTTGCGGGGTCTCGCCGAGAGACAACGTGATTTGTCTCGGATTGTCCGGAGTGTAACCCACTGGCCGAGCATACCCGCCGGACCGTAACAAAGGTTTGTTATCGGAAGAAGTAGGAGCAGCGCCGTTCGACCGTCTTGGGCGCGGATCCGCGGCGCCGGCCACGTCAATCGCGCAACGCCCCAGACCCGGCCAATCGCCTCGCCCGCCAAATCGCAAAGCTCGGCTTCATCTGCTCCTACGGCTCCGGAGAAGGTTTCTGTTCAGTGAGCGCGCGGACCAACTCGGCTTTGTTCATGTTGGAGCGGCCAGGCACGCCGTGCGACGACGCCTGCTTGCGTAACTCGGCGACGCGCAGGCCCGCCAACCGGGTTTCGGACGTCTTCGCCGCGACGTCACGCGGCTGAGCGGAGAACTGCTTGCCTTTCGCAGTATCGGCCTGCTTCTTCTGGCTGGTCCGCCGGTATTCGCTCTCGCTTAGCGTCTCGCGCGCTTGCTTGGGAAGGTAGCGTTCGCCAGTCTTGCTGCTCTTCTTGCCCGACTTGGTGCCCCAGTCCTCACGCGTCCATTGCGTGAGATGGTTGTCGCCCGACTTCTTGCCCTTGTAACGCCCGCCCGCGGCCTTGTAGTCGTGCACGGCAAGCTGCGCTTTGCGCGCCGACCATTGACCGGGTTTGCCACCCTTGTCGCCCTCGACGACTTTCGTCTTCACCTTGTCCCAGAGCTTCGGGTCGGTCTTCTCAGCAGTTGCGGCCATCTCACCCTCCGCGTGCGGCAACGCCGCTGGCGCGTGCCGGGTTGCGGCAGCGGCGGCGGCGGGGTGAGATAGGGCATGGCAATCCTCGTCACCGGCGCGGCCGGGTTCGTCGGCCTGAACGTCACCGAGCACCTGCTCCGCGCGGGCCACGAGGTCGTCGGGCTGGACCGCATCGACCTTCCCACCCGGGCGCGCCGGGAATTCCCCGGTTTGCCCGGCCGGCTGACCATGATCGGCGGCAGCGTGCTCTCCTCGGCCGACCTTGCCCGAGCGCTGACCATCGCCAAAGTGGAGACAGTCATCCATTGCGCCGTCATCACCGCCGGGCCGGCGCGCGAGCAGTCCAACCCCGAGGGGATCGTCGCGGTGAACGTCCAGGGTGCCGTCGAGGCGCTCATTGCCGCGGCAAGGCGAGGCGTGCAGCGCTTCGTCTACCCGAGCTCGCAATCCGTCTACGGCGCATCGCTGGCCGGCAACGACCTGGCCGACGAGGACACGCAGCGGCGCCCATTGCTGCTTTACGGGACGACCAAGCTCGCCTGCGAAGACATGCTTCCCCGCATCGCCGAGACCCAGGGCGTCAACTTCGTCTCCGCACGGCTCGCCAGCGTCTACGGCCCCTGGGAATACGCGACCGGGGCGCGCGACACGCTCTCGCCGATGCTGACCATCATCGAACTGGCCCGCAGCGGCGAAGAGGCGGTGCTGGGCCCGTCCGGCCTCGGAGACTTCGTCTATTCAGGCGATGTCGCCGCGGGCCTGGCCACCCTCGCCGCGACGCCCGCGCCCAAGCGGCGTTTCTACAATCTCGGCAGCTCCCGCCGCACCACGGCGGACGATTTCTGTCAGGCGGTGCAGGCGATCCGCCCGGATTTCCGCTGGCGCCGCGCCGCTCCCGGCGAGGCGCCCAACGTTGTCAGCTGGTTCGAGATCGACCGCGCCGCGCTCGACACCACCCAGCTCACCGCCGAGACCGGCTTCACCCCGCGCCAGTTCGCGCAGACGGCCGCCGACTACTTGGCCTGGGCCGAAGCGGGCTGACTCTCCTTGGCCAGCGCATCCAGCGCCTCCGGCAGCCCTTTAGGCCCGAACGGCATCGTCACCTGGCGCCCCGCCGCGTCCTGAAACATCAGTCGGGCATTCTCGGTTCGCGTTCGGATGCGGCGCAGCTGTTCCTCGGTCAGCGGTGTGTCGGCGATGCAGCCGGTTGACATGCAGCGCCGCCAGGTCAGCTCGAGCGCCGGCGTCCCCGTCTCGCCTTCCGCCGGCATGAAGCGCACCGGCATGGTGAGGTTCACGTTGACCGGGACCAGCGCGGTCAGCCGCAACGGCTGGTCGCGGACCGGGCGGCCGATCACCGTCTGCGCCACCGCGGCGCCCTTGTCGTAGAGGATCTGCGCCACCTCACACAGCGGCGGTGCGTGCTCGGGCCGGACGCAGCGCAGGAGCCAGTCGCCGAACGTCGCCGTGGTCCGCTGTGGGTCCGCCGCCGTCGCGGCGGCGGGCGCTGCCGGCGCGGCCGCCGGCGGATGGGCAATTTGGGCAAAGGCCGGTCCGCTAAGGGCAACAAGGCCGAGCACGGTGAGCAAACGCCGCATCCTAGTCCTCCGCAAAAGGGTTCTTCGTCCCGCGCAACTGCAGCCGGATCGGCACGCCTGGCAGCCCGAACTGCTCGCGCAAATTGTTCGACAGATACCGCTGGTAATCCTCGGGCGTCTGTTCCGCCCTTGTGCCGAAAATGATGAAGGTCGGCGGCCGCGCCTTCGCCTGGGTGATGTAGCGCAGCTTCAGCCGCCGCCCGTCTACTAAAGGCGGCGCATGCCGTTCTAGGACACCCTCGAACCAGCGGTTCAGCTCGCCGGTCGCCACCCGCGTGTTCCAAGCCGCATAAACCTCGCGCACCGCCGGCAGCAGCCGCTCCATCCCGGCCCCGGTCAGCGCCGAGATTGGCACCACCGGCAATCCCTTCATCTGCGCCATGCTGGTCTCGAGCCGGTCGGCGATCGCGCGCCGCGCCACGCCGCGATCCGCGACGGCATCCCATTTAGTGAGCGCCAATACGCAGGCGCGGCCTTCGCGCTCGATCAACCGGCCAATCTGTAGGTCCTGCTCATGCAGCCCCTCGACCGCATCGACGCAGAGCACGACGATCTCGGCCATCTTCAGCGCCTCGATGGTCGCGCTGACCGACATTTTCTCCAGCGGCGCCTCGATCCGCGCCTTGCGCCGCAACCCGGCCGTGTCCACCAGCTCGATCGCCCCGGCCTCGTCGGACAGCCGCACGGCGACCGCGTCACGCGTCAGCCCAGGCTCCGGTCCGGTGATCATGCGCTCCTCGCCAAGCAGGCGATTGAGCAGCGTCGACTTGCCGGCGTTCGGCCGCCCGACGATCGTGAGCTTCAGTGGCCGGTCCTTCTCGTCCGGCTCCTCTGTTTGCTCCGGCAGCCGGTCGGCAATCTCGCTCATCAAGTCGGAGAGCCCCTCGCCATGCTCGGCCGACATCGCCAACGGCTCGCCCAGCCCCAGCGAATAGGCTTCCAGCGCCGCCGCGGCACCTGCCCGCCCCTCGGCCTTGTTCGCCACCAGCAGCACCGGCCGCCCCTGCCGGCGCAGCCAATCGGCGAAATGCTGGTCCGCCGGCAGGATGCCCGACCGCGCATCCACCACGAACACCACCAGATCCGCCTGCGCCACCGCCGCCTCCGAGGAAGCGCGCATCCGGCCGGGAAGCGTCTCGGGGGCCGATTCCTCGAGCCCCGCCGTGTCCACGAGCCTTACCCGCTTGCCCCGCAGCATCGCCTCCGCGTCCTTGCGGTCGCGCGTGACGCCCGGCGTGTCGGAGACCAGGGCGCGCCGGCGCCCCGCCAGCTTGTTGAACAGCGTCGATTTGCCGACATTCGGCCGGCCCGCGATCACGACGACCGGCAATTCGCTCAACGGAACGCCTGCAGCGTGCCGTCATCGGTCACGACGAACATCGCGCCCGCAGCGACGATCGGGGCAAGCGTGGCCGCGTCGCTCAGATCGTCCTGGCCCAGGATCTTGCCGCTCACCGGGTCGACCGAGGTCGCTTTGCTGTTGGTGCTCGCGAGCACCAGCTTGCCGCCTGCCATCACCGGCCCGCTCCAGAAGATCGGGTCTTCCTGCTTCTCGGGATTGTCCCAGCGCGGCAGGTCGGTCACCCAGCGCACGCGCCCCTCGTCGCCGGTCAGCGCCGCCAAGGCTTGGTCGGTGCTCACGACGTAGATCCAGTCCCCCGCGACCCAAGGCGTCTGCCCGCCGCCGAAATCGCGCTCCCAAAGCCGCCGCCCCGACCGCAGATCGAGACAGACGAACAGCCCGCCGATCCCGATCGCGTAGATCCGCTCCTTATCGATCACCGGCAAGCCCCGGATCGCCGACAGATCGAGCAGGCTGTTGCGCCCGCGCTCCGACGCCAGGCTGTCGCTCCACGCCAGCGTGCCGCTGTCGGTGCGCAGCGTAATCAGGTCGCCCGAGCCGAACCCGGCCACGACGAAACCCCCCGCCACCGCCGGCGCCGCACTGGCCAGCACGGTCGTGCTGCTGGCGGTCGCCTGGTAGGACCAGACGCGCGTGCCGTCGGCGGCGTTGAGCGCCAGCAACTGGTCGTCCAGCGTCGTAAAATACAGCTTGCCGTCCACGACCGTCGGCGCCGAGCGGGCCGGCGCACTGATCGGCTTGCGCCAGTTGATCTTGCCCGTCGCCGCATCGAGGGCCAGCGCCTCCGCGCGCCCGGTCGTGGCGTAGATCGTGCCGCCGATGATGGCGATGCCACCGCCCAGATTGGTGCTGCGATTGTGCTCGCCCTGCGTGTCGGTACGCCACTGCCGCGAGCCGGACTGCACGTCGAACGCAGCCACCATGCCATCGCTGTCCATGGTGAACACCCGCCCGCCGGCCAAAACGGGCTGCGCGGTGATCTTGGCGCGATAGCCGCCGCCCTCGCCGATATCGGCCCTCCAGGCCGGCCGTAGCCCGGACACCGCGACGTTGCCCACCACATGGGCCGGCGTGCCGCCCGCTTGCGGCCAATCGGCCATCGGCACCGGCGCGGGCACCACGATCTGGCTTTTCTCGCTCGGATCGATCTCGAGCCCGTGCCTTGCCGCGAGAACGTCTTCCCGCTTGCCCGGCAGCTTTGGTTTGTTGTCACCAAAGATGTTGTCGAACAAACTGCAACCGCCAAGACCAAGCGGCAGGGCCAGCAGCGCGGCCCGGCGAGTCAACCTCATCCGCCAGTCTTCCTCATCCGCCAGTCTTCCTCATCCGCCAGTCTTCCCCGCTACGCTCGCCTGGGCCGGCGCGTCGCCGAGCCCTTGTAGGATGTAGCCGGCCCGGCTGCGAACGCCCGGAGGCGCCAATGGATCTGCGGTCAGCCGACGCAGCGTGTCGCGTGCCTTGTCCGTCTCGCCGGTCCGCAGCTGCAGCCATGCCTGGCTCTCCAGCGCCATCGCCCGCCATGGATTGCCCGGCGCGATCAGCGGCTCGAGCCGTCCCTGCACCGCGGCCGGGTCACCTTTGTCCACCTCATGCTGCACCCAGAGCAGATTGGCGATGTTGCGAAGCTGCGGATCAGCCGCCTCGTCTGCCGAAACCTCGTCCCAGAGCGCTGTTGCACCCGCAAGATCGCCGGCGTCGGCCTTTAGCGCCGCCGCGCGCAGCGGGGCGAGGGTCCGATACCCCTCTGGCCCGCTATTGGCGATCGACGTGAACTGTTCCAAGGCCCGCGTGCGCGATGGGCTCGTCCCTTCGCCCGGCGCGTCGGCATCGTGCATGGCGGCAATGAACGTGGCGGCCACACTCTCGCGCTGTTGCGCCTGCCGCGAACGCCAAAGCTGCCAGCCAGCCACCCCGGCCACGATCAGCACGGCGGCCACGACCAGCAGATACCCATAGCGCCGGAGCAAAACCCGCGCGCGTTCGGCCCGCAGGTCTTCACTCACCTCGTCGAAGATGTCGGTCACACCCAGCCCCAAGAAAACGGACCGGACCATAACGGCGAGCAAGGGGTTGGGCAAACCGGCGGCCGACACGCAGGGCGGGCATGCACAATCGCCGCATCCGCCACGGTGATGCGCCCGGCAACGCTTTGCGGCTTACGCCGTTGTCGTCTTGACTTTCTCACGTTCGAAGGAGCGTTCAATGCCTATCTCGCGCCGTCTCGCTATCGCCTCCGCCTGCGTTGCCCTGCTCGCCACTGCTCCCGCCTTCGCCCAGCGCCGCGACCCGGCGGCCCCGGGCCGGGTGGACGGCACCATCACCCTCAGCGCCAAAGGCGCCGCGGTTGGCGTTGGCTACACTTGGGGTGACGGAATTCTGCACTTCGGCGGCCACAGCTATCCGTTCACCGTGAACGGCGTGACGATCGCCGATGTGGGCTTCTCGCGCGTTTCCGGCCGCGGCCGGGTCTATAATCTGCATAAGCTGCAAGACTTCAGCGGCACCTATGGCGGGCTGACTGGCCAAGCTACCGCGGGCAATGGCATTGGCGGCCAATTGCTGCAGAACGCGAATGGGGTGCAGATCCGCGTCGACCAAGTCTCCCGCGGCGCCCGCCTGCAAGGCTCCGCCGACGGCATCACGCTGACACTAAAGTAATCCGCGACCCGCCTTAGCCCTCTCCCTCCGGGAGAGGGCTGGGTGAGGGTGCTCATTACCGGTTCGCCCCCGGAACCCAAAGGACATCCTGCCCCCGGTTCAACGCCCGGCTCAACACGAACAAATGGTCGGACAGCCGGTTAAGGTAGCGAACGACCGCCGGGTTCACCACCTGCTCCTGCCCAAGCAGCGTCACCCCGCGCTCCGCGCGGCGAATCACCGTACGGGCGAGATGAGCGTGCGCCGCCGCCGCCGTGCCAGCCGGCAGGACAAAGCTCGTCAGCGGAGCCAGCCCGGCGTTCATCGCCGCAATCTCAGCTTCAAGCCGTGCGCCCGGCGCGTCGGTCAGTCGCAACCGGTCACCCGCCTCCCCCGGCACGCAGAGATCGGCGCCAACGTCGAACAGATCGTTCTGAATGCGCGCCAGCATTGCATCGGCCTCCGCGTCCTCCGCCGTGTGCAGCCGCAGCACGCCGATCAGCGCATTCGCCTCGTCCACCGTGCCGTAGGCTTCTACCCTAATATCGTGCTTGGGCACCCGCGAGCCGTCCCCCAGCGAAGTCTGTCCGCCATCGCCGCCGCGCGTGACCACTCTATCGATCCTAATCATTAACGACCTCCCAAGACGAAGCGGATATCCATCGTATACTCGTATGGCACTGGCCCGTCCGGCGACTGCGCCGGCCGGAAATGCCAGGTGAGCACCGCATCGCGCGCCGCACGGTCCAGACTGCCCGATCCGCTGCTGTTCGCGATCAGCACGTCCGCCGGGAGCCCCGAAGGCGAGACCCGGATCAACAACCGGACGACGCCTTGCTCGCCCGCGTGCGCCGCTTGCGGCGGATAAGCGGGCGGACGGTTGCGGAATGCCGCGTCCGGCGCCGGCGGCAGCACGTTTTGCCCAGTCACCCAGAGCGCATCCAGGTCCCTGTCGGCGTTGCCGATGCGGACCGAGACCGGCGCCGCCGGCTGACCCTGCTCCGGCACGGAAGGCGCCGCCGCTTGCTGATCGCCGGCCGGCGGGGGTGGCGGCGTGGCAGCGGTGGCGTCCGCGGGGGCTGACGCCGGCGCGGCAGGCGCGCCTTTGACCGCCCGCGCCTGCTTGACGAGCTCGACCTCGACCGGCCGCACTTCGATCGGCATCGCCCGGCCAACGACCCGGACCAACAAAACGCAACCCACCATCACATGCAGCGCCGCCGACAAGGCGAGTGCCCGGCGCATGACTACAACACCAGCACGCCGGTGTGCTTCGCCTTGCCTTCCGGCTCAACGTGGATAGTCACCACCAGCCCCTCGACTTCCGCCTTCAGCGCCTCCTCGACCCGGTCGCAAATGGCATGGGCCTCGTCCACGCGCATCTGGCCGGGCACGACGAGATGGAACTCCAGATAGGTCAGCCGCCCCGCATGTCTTGTGCGCAGGTCGTGCGCCTCGATCGCGCCATCCGCCTGCTGGCCCACGATCTCGCGGATCCGCTCCACCACCGTCTCCGCCGGCGCCGCATCCATCAGGCCGCCGACGCTGTCCCGCACCACACCCAGCCCAGACCACAGCACGTAAATCGCCACCAGGGCCGCCAGCAGCGGGTCGAGCCAGGCCATCCCGGTCAGGACCGCCACGGAAACGCCCAGCACGACGCCGGTCGAGGTCGCGACGTCGGACCATAAATGCCGCCCATCCGCCGCCAGCGCCGCCGAGCGGCTGCGCGCCGCCGTCCGCTGCAGCAGCAGCGCCCAGGACGCATTGAGCGCCGTGGCCACCAGGTTCAGCGCCAGCCCCTTCCACGGCGCCACGATGACCGCCGGCTGATCCCAGTGCGCCCAGGCCTGCTGAAAGATTGAGAGCGCGGCGAGGATGATCAGCACGCCCTCGATGACCGCCGCGAAGAACTCCGCTTTGTCGTGCCCGTACGGGTGGTTCTTGTCGGCCGGACGCGCGGCGAAGGTGAGCGCCGCCAGGGCGATCACGCTCGCCGCCACGTTAACGACGGTCTCGAGCGCGTCCGAATACAGCGCCGAGCTGCCCGTCATGAAATACGCAGCCGCTTTCAGGCCGAGCACGATGATGCCGACGACAATCGATCCGACTGCGACTCGCTTGACCCGGTCCAAAACTCCCCCGCCGAGCGCCTTTAGCAATCTTCCGACGGGCGGGAAACGCACGGCCTCATAAGAAAGACCGTCCGCAGACTCGATTATGGTGTTCGTCACCCCCGCGCTTGACGCGGAGGTCCCTGCGGCAGGGACAGACGACTCGGCACTACACCGAAAAATATTTCGCCCTTGAGTTCAGCACCACGATCGCACTCGTGGATTGCTCCGGATGCAATTGCCACTCGTCGGACAGCGAAACGCCGACCCGCTCGGCGTCCAGCAACCGCAGCAGCGGCGCCTGGTCCTCCAGCTTCGGGCAGGCGGGATAGCCAAAGGAATAGCGCGAGCCGCGATAGCTCTGCGCCAGCATCTTCTCGAGGTCCCGGTCATCCTCCCCGGCAAAACCCAGCTCGGCGCGGATGCGCTTATGCGTGTACTCCGCCATCGCCTCCGCCATCTCGACGGAAAGCCCATGCAAATAGAGATAGTCCTGGTAGCGGTTGTCCTCGAACCAGAGCCGCGCCGTGTCGCTCGCCTTCTGGCCGACGGTGACCACCTGCAAGCCGATCACATCCCGCTCCGCATCGTCCACGTCGCGGAAGAAGTCGGCGATGCATTCGCCATCCTCCTTCGGCTGCCGCGGCAGGTTGAACCGGCACAGCTCGGTCTGCCCATCCGGCTCGAACACGATCAGCTCATTGCCCTGGCCGGCCGCCTTCCAATAGCCGTACGCCGCCTGCGGCCGCAGGATGTCCTCGCTCTCGCACAGGCTCAGCATCCGCCGCATCACCGGCCGCAGCTCCTGCTTCGCCCAGCCGAGGAAATCCTCCAGCGACTTGCCCTGTTTGCGGAATCCCCATTGGAATTGATACAGGCTGCGTTCGTTCAGGAACGGAACGATCGCCTTCGGCGGCGCCTCGATCACCCGCGACCCCCAAAACGGCGGCGCCGCCAACGGTAGATCCTGCGTCAGCCGTCGCCGCCGCGCCTGCACCGCGGCGACATCCACCGGCCGGAACGCCCGCGCATCCGCCTGCCCCAAGGTGCGGCTGGTGTTGCGGCTTTTGCCGGTCCGCTTCGCCTGCACCGCGCGCAGATAGTCGTCGAACCCGTTGCCCGTGACCCGGTCCATCAGATGTAGCCCGTCGAACGCGTCCTTCGCATACGCGACCCGGCCGCACGAATAGGCGCGCACGCACTCCTCCTCGACATAGTTCCGCGTCAGAGCCGCGCCGCCCAGCATGACCGGGATCTCCAGCCCCTGCCGGGTCATCTCCTCGAGGTTCTCGCGCATCACCACGGTACTTTTGACCAGCAGCCCGGACATGCCGATCGCATGCGCCCGATGCTCGCGAGCCGCCTCCACCATATTCGCGAGCGGCACCTTGATGCCGAGGTTCACCACTCGGTAACCATTATTGGTCAGGATGATGTCGACCAGGTTTTTGCCGATGTCGTGAACGTCCCCGCGCACGGTGGCGAGCACGATCGTGCCCTTCTCCTGGCCCTCGATCCGCTCCATGAGCGGCTCGAGATAGGCGACGGCCGCCTTCATCGTCTCCGCGGATTGCAGCACGAACGGCAACTGCATCTTCCCCGCGCCGAACAGCTCGCCGACGACCTTCATCCCGTCGAGCAGCACGTTATTGATGATGTCCAGCGGCCGGTGGACCTTCAGCGCCTCCTCGAGCTCCTCGTTCAGCCCCTTGCGGTCGCCATCAACGATCCGGTCCTTCAGCCGCCCTTCGACCGTCGGCGCCCGCACCTTCTTGACCGAGTCCGCCGCCTTGCGATCCGCGAACATCTCCAGCAGGCGCTGCAGCGGGTCGTAGCCCTCCGCGCGCCGGTCATAGAGCAAATCCTCCATCACCCGGACCTCTTCGGGCGCGATCAGGTGCAGCGGCCGGATCTTGCTGACATGCACGATCGCCGCCGTCATCCCGGCCCGCACCGCATGGTCGAGGAACACCGAGTTCAGCACCGCGCGCGCCGCCGGGTTCAGGCCGAAGCTGATATTCGACAGGCCGAGCACGATCTGCACGTCCGGGAACGCCTCGCGGATCAGCCTGATCCCCTCCAGCGTCCATTCGCCCAGCTTGCGGTCGTCCTCGTTACCGGTCGCGATCGTGAAGGTGAGCGGATCGATCAGCAGGTCGGATTGCGGCAGCCCATACTCGTCGCAGGCGAGGCGGACCAGGCGGCGGGCGATGTCCAGCTTCGCCTCCGGCGTCTTGGCCATCCCGGTCTCGTCGATCGTCAGCGCGATCACCGCGGCGCCGAACTTCTTGGCCAGGCGAAGCCGGTCGCGCGCCACAGCCTCGCCGTCCTCGAAGTTGATCGAGTTGATGATCGGCTTGCCGCCATGCAGCTTCAGCGCCGCCTCGATCACCGGCGTCTCGGTGCTGTCGATCACCAGCGGCGAATTCACGCTGCTGGTGAAGCGCTGGACGATTTCGGTCATCTCGGCATTCTCGTCGCGGCCGACGAACGCGGTGCAGAGGTCGAGGCTGTTCGACCCCTCGCCGATCTGCTCGCGCCCCATGCCGACGCAGCCGTCCCAGTCGCCCCGCTCCTGCAGCTCGCGCCACTTCTTCGAGCCATTGGCATTGCAGCGCTCGCCAATGGAAAAATAACTGTTCTCCTGCCGCAGCGCCGTCTGCCCATACAGGCTCGCCACGCCCGGCACCCAAACCGGCTTGCGCAGCACCGGCGCCGGGCGGAAGCCGCCACGCCGCCGCAGCATCGCGTCCAGCGCCTGAATATGCGGGATGCTAGTCCCGCAGCAGCCGCCGATCAGGTTCAGCCCATCTTCCTCGACGAACCGCTCCATCCACACCGCAAGCTGCGCCGCATCCAGCGGATACCGCGTCTGCCCGTCCACCAGTTCCGGCAGCCCCGCATTCGGCTGCACCGAGAGCAGGCCGGGCCAGTTGGCCGCGAGCCAGCGCACATGCTCGGCCATCTCCTGCGGCCCGGTGGCGCAGTTCAGCCCCAGCAGCGGCACGTCCAGCGCATGCACGATCGTCGCCGCCGCCGCGATATCCGGCCCAACCAGCAGCGTGCCCGTGGTCTCCACGGTCACCTGCACGAAAATCGGCGTGTCTTTTCCCACCTCCGAGCGGGCGATCTTCGCCCCGTTCACCGCCGCCTTGATCTGCAGCGGATCTTGGCAGGTCTCGATTAAGATTGCGTCAACGCCGCCAGCCACCAGCCCGCGCGCCTGCATCGCCAGCGCCGCCTCGAGCGTATCGTAATCCACGTTCCCTAATGTCGGCAGCTTGGTCCCCGGCCCGACGGCGCCGATCACCCAGCGCGGCCGCCCGTCCGAAAAACTCTCCGCCGCCTCGCGCGCCAGCTCGGCGGCGGCTTTGTTGATCTCGTGCGCCCGGTCCTGCAGCCCGAACTCGCCCAGCGTAATCGGCTGGCCGCCGAACGTGTTCGTCTCCACCAGGTCCGCGCCGGCTTCGAAATAGCCGCGATGGATCTCCCGCACGAGGTCCGGGCGCGACAGGTTGAGCACCTCGGTGCAGTTCTCCTGCCCCCAATAGTCCCGCTCGATGTCGAGGGTCAGCGCCTGCACCCGCGTCCCCATCGCGCCGTCACACAGCAGCACCCGGTCGCGCAGCGCATCGAGCAGTTGGGGGGTGTTCATTGGGCAAGCTCCAGCGTGGCAGGGCGCGCGGCGGCGGCGTCCTGCAAGGATGCGGTCCAGAGCCGCACGTCGAGCGGCCCCTTCACCGTGAGGCTCGAGCCGGCCAGCAGCCCCGGCCCGGCAAACAGGTCGGCGATTGCCGTCTCGGCGAAACCCGGCCAGCGATGCGCCAGGCGCTCAGCCAGCGCGGCGCGATCATGCGCGGCGAGATCCACCACGATCAGCCGGCCGTCCGGCGCCAGCACGCGCGCGGCCTCGGCAATCGCGGCCGCCGGGTCCTCGGCGTAGTGCAGCACCATCTGCAGCACCACCACGTCGAATTTTTGCGACAGCGGCAGCCGGTACATATCCGCCTGGCGCACCGCGAGATGCCCCAAGCCCGGCTTGGCCAGCCGCGCCCGGGCCAGCGCCAGCATCGCCCGGCTGGCGTCCACCCCCAGCCCGGACTGCACGCGCGGCCCGAGCAATTCCAAAAGCCGCCCCGTCCCGGTCCCCACATCGAGCACGCGCCCCAGCCCGCCCTCCGGCAGCAGCGACAGCAGCGCCCTCTCCACATCGGCCGCCGGCAGCTCCAGCGCGCGCATCTCGTCCCAGTCGGCCCCTTGCTTGCGGAAGCTTTCCGAAGCGATGCGCGCCCGCTCGGCCACGACCCGCGCCGCCGCCCGCCGGTCGGCGGCGAGGACCGGATCATCCTCCGGCATCCGCGCCAGCAACTCCTGCACCAAATCGGCATCCTGCGGCAGCCCGAACCACACATTGGCGCCCTCGCGCACCCGCTCGAGCACCCCGGCGTCACACAGCAGCTTCAGATGCCGCGACAGCCGCGGCTGCGATTGGCCCAAGATCTCGGTCAGCTCGACCACACAGAACGCCCCCCGCGCCGCAAGCGCGAGCAAACGGAGCCGCGTAGGCTCGGCGCAGGCGCGAAGGGCGGCGAGGAGCTGATCCATCGCTTGCTTATGACATAAATATATCCTTATGTCTATGGGATGACTTGGACCGTCGACGCCCGCATCCCCGTCCGCCTCGGCTCGCTGGCCGACGCCACAGAGGGTGACGCACTGCTCCTCGAGGGCGATGCCGTTGCTCCGTCCACACTGCCAGCGGCGCACTTTATTCCATCATCTGGGGGGCACCCGCCGGGTTGCGCCTGCTGTGCCGCGCGCAGCCCCGCTTCGCTCGCTCTCGATCACCTATTCCAGGCCAGGGCCAAGGGGAAAATTCCATTCTTCCGCCGGGTGCTGGCCGTAACCGCCAGTGTTGAGGCGGAAACCGAACTCTGGGCTGCACTGCGCGGGGATCAAATGGCCTGCGCCCGGTTTCGTATCGAATAGGTCCAGGCCATTGGCTCTCGCAGGACCTGACGACGGGCGAGCACTTCGTCCACACCCGCTGCTGACCGTTCAGGCTGGCACGTCGGCGTCCCCGCGGCCCAGCGCCCGTTGCATATACACAGTGTCGACCCATCGCCCGAATTTCAGCCCTGACGAGCGCAGCAGCCCGGCCCGTGCAAAGCCGAGCGAGCTGTGGACGCCGATCGAGCCTACGTTCTCGGAATCGCCGATCACCGCGATCATCTGGCGAAACCCCATCGCGGTCGCTTCCGAAAGCAACCGGCTCACCAGGGCCTTGCCAACCCCCTGCCCGCGCACGTCATCGCGTACGTATATACTGTTCTCCGCCGTATACCGGTACGCGGAGCGATCTCGCAGCTGGCTAAAATACGCGTAACCCAGCACCCCGGTCGGGTCCACAGAAACGAGATACGACCATCCCGGTGAGACGATTGCATGGTAACGCGCCTGCATCTCCTCAATCGAGGGCGGCACCTCCTCAAATGTGCCCGCACCATGTAGAACGTGGTGGGCATAGATAGACTGGATTTCTGGGATGTCGGACAGCGTGGCGGGACGGATTTCCATGCCGACATCAAACGGCACCATTGCAGTTTCTGCAATCGCGGCGTTTGTTTACTCAAAATTATACCCAACAGCCTAAGGTTGTGCTAACGAACTCGTGAGCGGCACTGAACCGCCTCATTGCACGACGCTGAACTGGACAAAACGGAGCGGCCTGTGGATCAAGCACATCCAACATTCGCATCGTCTGAGCCGCCCTCTGGACCGCGGATTGACGTAGGAACCATCCAAGACGACCGCCCCGCCGCGGAAGCTGACACGCGCATTCTGGCCGTCGTCGCCGTCGCGCGCCACCATGGCGTGGACCTCAATGCCGCCGATTACCGTCCCGCACTGGGCGAACCCACGCCATCGCCGGCCTCGCTCGCCGGCTGGGCAAAGGACCAGGGGCTCTACGCCAAGGCGGAACGCATCCGCTGGAAGAGCCTGTTTAAGCTGCAAGGCAGCGGCAATCCCCCGCCGCCGATCATCCTACTGTTCAAGGACGGCACCGCCGGCCTGATGATCGCGACTGACCTGGCGAAAAACATCGTCTGGGTGCGCGACCCCCGCTCCGCCGGGAACGAGCATGCGGTCGCTGTCGACGAGTTCCGGCTGAACCAGGCCTGGAGCGGCGAAATCCTGCTGATCCGCCGCGCGCGCGGCGAGTCCGAGATCGATCGGCCGTTCACCCTCGGCTGGCTGATGGGCCTCGTCTTCGGCGAGCGGCGCTCCCTGCGCGACATCAGCATAGCTTCCATCGCCATCAGCGCGCTCACCATCGTGCCGCCGCTGCTGGTGATGACGGTTGTGGATCGCGTCGTGGTGCACCGCAGCATTTCCACCCTCACCCTGCTCTGCGCCATCCTCGTCATCACCACCGCCTATGAAACCCTGCTCGGTTTCGCGCGGCGCGAGCTTGTGCAGGTCGTCTCCACTCGTGTAGATGCACGGCTGAATCTACACGTTTTCAACCGCCTGCTCGGTCTGCCCCTTGATTATTTCGAGAAGAACCCGGCCGGCCAGATCAATTACCGTATCGCCCAGGTCTGGAAGGTGCGCGAGTTCCTGACCGGTAAGCTGATGGGCACCTTCCTCGACCTGTTCACCCTGGTGTTCCTGCTCCCCTTCCTGTTCTGGATGGAGCCGACGCTGGCCTTCGTGGTCCTCGTCTGCGCCGCGGTTATCACCGGCATCATCCTCGTCTTCCTGCCCGCGCTCCGCCGGGTCATCGCCAAGTTGACCCTCGCCGAGAGCAACAAGGGCTCGACCATGGTGGAGACGGTGCACGGCATCCGCACCGTCAAATCATTGGCGCTCGAGCCGCAGCGCAAATCCGAGTGGGATGAGCGCACGGCGATTGCCGGCGCGCTGAAGCTGCAAGCCGGCCGGCTCGCCAACTGGCCACAGACCCTGATCAACCCTATCGAGGGCTTCATCCAGCGCGGCGTCATCATGCTCGGCGCCTATATCGCCCTGCACGACACCACCGGGATCGCGGTCGGCGGCCTCGTCGCCTTCATGATGCTCGGCAGCCGCGTCACCCAGCCGCTGGTCGGCCTGGCCAAGCTGATCGAGGACCTCGAAGACGTCCGCGCTTCGATCTACCAAGTGGCGCTCGTCCTGAACAACCCGAGCGAGACCGCCGCAATGCAGGGCGGCATGCGGCCGCGGCTGACCGGCGCCGTCAAGTTCGAGGACCTCTCCTTCACCTACCCTGGTTCGAAAATCCCGGCCCTCGACAAGGTCAGCTTCGAAATCCCGGCCGGCACCATGCTCGGCGTCGTCGGGCGCAGCGGGTCCGGCAAGAGCACGCTGATCCGTCTGCTCCAGGGCATCAACCGCGAGTACAACGGCTTCTTGAAGCTCGACGGCATCGAGATGCGCGAGATCAACCTGACCCATCTGCGCCGCAGCTTCGGCGTGGTTCTGCAGGACAACTTCCTGTTCCGCGGCACGGTGCGCGATAACATCACTGCCGGTCGGCCCGGCCTGACGCTCGACGACGTCGTCCGCGCCGCACGGCTGGCCGGGGCCGAAGAGTTCATCGAGCGGCTGCCCAGCGGCTACGACACCTGGGTCGAGGAGGGATCGGCCAACCTCTCCGGCGGCCAACGTCAGCGGCTTGCCATCGCCCGCGCCGTGATCGCCGACCCCAGGCTGATGATCCTCGACGAGGCCACGAGCGCGCTCGACCCAGAGAGCGAGGCGCTGGTCAACGGCAACCTGGTTCGGCTGAGCAAGGGCCGCACGATGGTCATCGTCTCGCACCGTCTCTCATCGTTGATCGACTGCAACCAGATCCTGGTGTTGGACAAGGGCGGCGTGGTCGACATCGCCCCGCATCGGGTCTTGCTGGAGCGCTGCTCGATTTATCGCACCCTCTGGGCGCAGCAGAACCGGCATATCGACGGCGGCGCGGGACGGCATGCACCTCTGGTCCCAGTTTTGGCCCAGGGCGATTAGAGAGCGATTAGGAGAATCACATGAGCGCAATCACTCTCCGCGAGCCCGGCAACGGCGCACGCGCCACCGCTCTGGCGACATCTGGCCGCGACTCACTGCCGGCATTGCTGGAATTTCATTCCCCCACCAACGCGCTGACCGTGACGCCCGTCTTGTTCGGCGCTCGTGGCGTGACCTGGATGGTCGGCACGCTCGTCCTCGCCTGCTTCGGCGCCGCCGCGCTCATCCCGATCGACAAAGTGGTCACCGCGCAGGGCAAGATCGCCGCGCAGCAGGCGACCACTGTCGTCCAGCCGCTCGAAACCGCCATCGTGCGGTCCATCGAGGTGCGCGAGGGCGACCGGGTCACCAAAGGCCAGCTTCTCGCCAGGCTCGATCCGACTTTCGCCGCGGCCGACATGGGCGCCTTGCAGTCTCAGGTGAACAGCTTGGGTGCGGAAGTCGCTCGGCTGCAGGCCGAGGCCGCTGGCACCGACTACCACCCGCAGGATGCAAGCCCGATTGCGGCCCTGCAGGGCGCCATCTTCCTCCAGCGCAAGGCGGAGCGGAATTTTAAGGACGAGAATTACGCGCAGAAGATCAACAGCCTGCAGCAGCAAGTCCAACGCGCCCTCTCCGACGTTTACTCCTACTCGGAGCGGCTCAAGGTCGCCACGGAGGTGGAGCAAAAGCGCGCCGAACTGCAGCGTTTGCAGGTCGGCAGCCAGCTCAACCTCCTTGCCGCGACCGACAGCCGCCTTGAGATCAAGCGCGGACTGGACAACGCCGCCAACCAGGCCGCACAGGCTCAACGCGACCTGCAAGCGATGCAGGCCGAGCGCGACGCGGACATCCAGACCTGGAAAGCCCAGATCAGCCAGGATCTGACCGATCAGAGCCGCAAGCTCAGCGACGCGGAGGAGAATCTCAAAAAAGCCGTGCTGCGTCGGCAACTGGTCGAGTTGCGGGCCGATCAGGACGCGGTCGTCCTCAACGTCGCCAAGGCGTCTCCCGGCTCGGTGTTGCAGTCCGGCGAGCAGCTGATCACCCTCGTTCCGGCCAATGCGCCGCTCGAGGCTGAAGTCAACATCGCCGGGTCGGACGCCGGCTTCGTCCACCCCGGCAACCCGGTCACCATCAAGCTCGACACGCTGCCCTTCGCCCAGTACGGCACGGTCGACGGTACAATCGGCGTCGTGAGCCCAGACAGCTTCACGACCTCGCAGAACAACGACGAAACGAAGCGCGGGGTCCAGCAGTCCACGCCGGCGGTCAGCAACGCCTCGACCTACTATCGGGCACGCGTCACCCTCGATCATTCCGAGCTGCACAACACGCCTTCCGGCTTCCACCTGATGCCCGGCATGCCGGTCACCGCTGACGTAAAAGTCGGCAAGCGCACTCTGGTCAGCTACCTGCTTGCTCGGGTCATGCCCGTGCTGAACAACGGGATGCGGGAGCCTTGATCGCAGGCTCAAAGCGGGGCGCCTAGACGTGGCCGGGTTGTTTTCGCGGGTGAGTTCGGCGGTGTCGCCGTCATCGCGGCTGCGCCAGGCTCTGGAACAGGCCGAAGCCGGGCACCTCGCCGAGGCGTTCCCGGTCCTCGCCAAAGCCGCCGAGCGCGGGGACGCGGAGGCGCAGTTTCAGGTCGGCCGCGCCTATCTCGACGGCAAGGGTGTGCCTCCAAGCCGGGCGACGGCCGCGCTCTGGCTCGAGCGGGCGGCCGAAGCCGGAAAGGCCGAAGCGCAATCCGTCTTGGCCTCGCTTTACCTCACGGGCATGGCCACGCCCGGCGGCGCCTCGGGCCTATTCTCTGATACCGCCGGCTCGAAGCCCGATTTTGACAAGGCCGTTTACTGGGCGAAGCTTGCTGCCGATTCCGGTTCGGCGGAGGCCCAGGCACTGCTCGGCTACGTGTTCACGTCTGGACCTGAACACTTGCGCGACTTCGCTGCTGGCGACGAGTGGTATCGCAAATCGTCCGAAACGGGCTGTCCGCAGGGCTGCCTCGGGCAGGGCCTGGCCCTGATGCGCACCGGGCAAGACAATGATGCGGCCAAACAGCAAGGCGCCGAGATGATTGCGCGCGCCGCCGCCGCAAACTTGCCGCTCGGCCTCTACCTGCTCGGCGTCATGACCGAGGGCGGCATCGGCGTCGAGCGTGACCCGGCGAAGGCCGCCGAACTCTACCGCCAATCGGCCCAGCGCGGCGTCCGCTCCGGCCAGGCCCGCTGGGGACTGGCGTTGATGGAGGGGCGTGGCGTCCCGCGTGACCCAGTCAACGGCGAGTCCTGGCTTCGCCGCGCCGCCCTGGCCGGTGACGCAGAGGCGGCCGCCCTCGTCGGTGATCTCTACGCTAAAGGCGGCGACCTGCCGCCGAACTATGCGGAAGCCGCAACCTGGTATGCCCGTGCGGCCGAGCACGGCCACGCCGCCGCCGCGCGCGCGCTGGCCATGCTCTACCTCACTGGCGCCGGCGTGCCGCGCGACCCCAACGAGGCCGCGCGCTGGTTCCGCATCTCCGGCGAGCGCGGCGACAAGCTGGCCCGCTCGAACCTCGCAGACCTCGTTTTGCGTGGCGCCGGTCAGCACGAAGATCGCGTCCGCACCCGCGAATGGTTCGAGGCCGCCGCCAGCCAAGGCGACCTGGTCGCCGCATTCAACTACGGCGTCTGCCTCGCCGAAGGCGTCGGCGTGGAACGGGACCTCACGCTTGCTGCCGAATGGTTGCGCAAGGCGGCGGATGGCGTGGTCAACGCCCAGTTCTGGTACGGCCGCATGCTCGTCGAGGGCCGCGGCATGGAAGCCGATCCGGAGGGCGGTCGCGCCTGGATCGAGCGCGCCGCCAACGCCGGTATGGTTGATGCGCAGGTTGCGCTCGCGGAGATGATGATCAATGGCCGCGGCGGGGCGCGCGACCACGCGACCGCCCGGAAGCTTTTCGAGGCGGCGGCCACGAAGGACCATGCCGGCGCGCAATTCGCGCTCGGCGCCTTGCTCGGCGGCGGCTACGATGTCCTGCCCGATCGGGTCGCGGCACAGGCTTGGTTCGCCAAGGCCGCCGCCAAGGACCACGCCCACGCCCTCCTGATGCTCGGGCGCTACTTGGCCAGGGGCCTGGCGGGCGAGACCGACAAGGAACGGGCGCGTACATTGCTGGAGCGGGCCAAAGCGGCTGGCATCGCCGAAGCGGCAGGGGATCTCGCGTCCCTCGCGCCCCCAGCGCCGGTCGCCGTCGCGGAGCCGAAAGTCGCCGCAAGGTAGCAACGCGCTTCTCTCGGACCTGCAGGCCCAGGCTTACCGCCGGCTCACCCGCACCAGTGCGGAGCAATGGCAGGAACTGGCGCAAGACGCTTGGCAACGCTCCCAGCAGGCGCGCCGGAGAGGCGAGTTGCAAGCCGCCCAGCTTTGGCTCGAGCGCGCCCGCCGTCTAGCGCCCGAAGATGGCTTCCTCTTGGTCGCGCTCGCCGGGCTGCTGCTGGAACAAGGCGAGGTCGCCCAAGCCGCCCGTCTGTTTCAAGACTCCGTTGACCAGTCCGGGCCGCCCGAGGCCTGGACTGGTCTCGCCGCCGCCCGGCTCCGTCTCGGTGAGCTCGAACGCGCTCGCGTTGCAATCGAAACCGCCCTCCGCGCCACCGTTGCCGCACCATCCCTGCAGGCGCTCGCGGGCGTCGTGGTCGAAAGGCTGCAACTCGAAGGCTGGTGCGGTCTCGACGGCAACGGCCAGATCCATTCAGGCCCGGCCAAGCCGGTCCAGGTCCAACTCGATACCGCGAGGGTCCGTGGCCGACGCCTGCCGCCGGGCTGGCCGTCGGCCAACCTGCTTCACGTGCACGGAAAATCCGGCCCGTTCCTCGCCAGCCCCATACCCATCCGCGCGATCATCCGCACGGAAGGCGTCGTCGAAGCTATTGATGGCGGAATAACCGGTTGGGCCTGGCACCCAGGCGACCCCGAGCGCACGCCGACGATCATTGTCCGCGGCGCCACAGGCACGGTCACCCTCCACGCTACCGAGCCTGCCCAATCAGCGCCCGGTAGCCGCCCGCTCGCCCGGCCGCGAAGCTTCGCTCTCCCCGCCGCCTCGGTCCGAGCACTGGGCCATCCAATCGAGCTCACCGACGGCAACGGATCGCCACTCGCCGGCAGCCCGCTCGACCCAGAACTCGAAGCGCGGTCCGCCGCCGGGTCGGAATCGCGCTTCAGCCCGATCTGGGCGGACATCACAGCCGGCGCGCCGCGCACTCGCCTGGCTTCCCGCCGCACGCAGATCGTCATCCCTGTCTACCGAGGTTTCCAAGAAACCCTGGCCTGCATCGCGTCAGTCACGGCCACCGTTCCGCCGGGCACCGTCATCCATGTCATCGAGGACGCCTCCCCCGAGCCGGAACTCGTCGCAGCTCTCATCGATTTAGCGGAATCGGGACAGATCCAGCTGACCCGGCAGGCGCACAATCGCGGCTTCCCCGCGACCGCCAACGCCGGCATCGCCGCCGCTCCCGATGCCGACATCGTGCTGCTGAACAGCGACACGCTCGTGCCGCCGGGCTGGCTGGAGCGCCTGCGCCGCGCCGCCTACGCCGCCGCGGACACCGGCACCGCCACCCCGCTCTCCAATGATGCGAGCGTCGTCAGCTATCCTGCCGTCGAAGGCGGCAACTCGGTGCCAAACTTGGCCGACACCATCCGGCTCGACGCCGTCGCTCAACGCGCCAGCGCCGGCCTGACCGCCGATCTGCCGGTCGGCGTCGGCTTCTGCCTCTATCTTCGCCGCGACTGCCTCGACCAGGTCGGCCCGCTCCGCGAGGACCTGTTCGCCCAGGGCTACGGCGAGGAGAACGATTTTTGCCTCCGCGCCCGTCACCATGGCTGGCGCCACGCCGCGGCGCTCGACGTCTTCGTCGCCCATCATGGCGGCCGCTCCTTCGGCAGCGCCCGCACCCATCTCATGCGGCGCAACACCGCCATCCTGAACCGCCTGCACCCCGGCTATGACGCCTGCATCGCCGCCCATCTCAAAAACGATCCTCTGCGCCCCGCCCGGCGCGCCATGGACGCCCTGCGTTGGGCGGAGGATCGATCCTCAGCGGGCGCCGTGCTCCTCGTCACCCACGATGCGGGCGGCGGCGTGGACAACGTCATCGCGGCGCGCTGCGACGCCCTGCGCGCCCAAGGCATCCGCCCCGTCATCCTGCGACCCGGCCACGCCGAGTGCCGCGTCGAGACCCCGGACGGCAATTTCCCGAACCTCGCCTACGCCATTCCCGGCGAGCTCACGCTGCTCGCCGACCTCCTCAGCCCCGACCGTCCGCTGCATCTCGAACTGCACCATCTGCTCGGCCACGACCATGCCGTGCTCGACCTCGCCGGCCTGCTGGAGATCCCGGCCGAGACCTTCGTGCATGACCACGCGGCGTTCTGCCCGCGGATCGCGCTCGTCAGCCGCGACCGCCGCTATTGCGGCGAACCGGACCTCGCCGGCTGCGAGGACTGCATTGCCGACCTCGGCGGCCTGCTGGAAGAGGAGATCACCGTCCCCGACCTGCTCGCCCGCTCCGCGCGCGACCTCGCCGGCAGCCGGCGGATCGTCGTTCCATCGCGAGATGCCTCGGTCCGGCTCCGGCGACATTTCCCCGCCACCCAGCCAGAAATCGCGCCCTGGGAAGACGACGCAGCCCTCCCGCCGCTCAATCCGGCCCCACAAACCGGGAAGCTGCGCGTCTGCGTCGTCGGCGCGATCGGGCTGGAAAAGGGCTACGAGGTCCTGCTCGAGTGCGTGCGCGATGCCGGGCGCCGCGATTTGCCGCTCGAATTCGTGGTCTGCGGTCACACCAGCGACGATGCCCGCCTGCTGGATGCCGGCCCCGTTTTCATTACCGGGCCGTACAAAGACCCGGACGCCGTGCGCCTCGTCCAGGCGCAGCTGGCGCAAATTGCCTTCATCCCCTCGGTCTACCCGGAAACCTGGTGCTTCGCGCTCAGCCGCGCTTGGCAGGCCGGCCTGCCCGCCACCGTATTCGATTTGGGCGCGCAAGCCGAGCGCGTCCGCGCCACAGGACGCGGCTGGATCCTGCCGCTCGGGCTGCAGAAGCGCGCAGTCAACGATGCGCTTCTCGGTCTTGCCCCGCCGCCGCCGCCGTCGCAATCTCGCAACAAGCGATCATCAATAAAACGAGTCGACCCATGTCCGATGTCCCGGCCGACACTGCACAAGTGACGGAGCTCAAGGTATCCGCACACCTGATGCGGCTCGATCCCGGTGTTTTCTGCATCTTCAACAGTCCTGGGACTGCCGCGCCCGACGAGCGGACCGGGTTGCCCGGAGTCCGTATCTCGCTTGCTCCCGCACCAGGGGCGCTTAACGGAATCGTAACATTAACCGGCTTTAATGGTGATGGCTGGATGGCTGGCCCGGACGCTGCGGCGCTCGTCCGCGTCAATGGCGGCCCCGCGCAGGTGCTGGTGACCGTGTATCAATCCCGCGACGCTCGTCAGGAGGCGCCCAAGATCCAAGTCCTGCGCCTGACGGGCGCCCAAGCGGCCGCCGTCGCGCCGGCCCCCTCCGTGCCGATGGAAGTCGCGGCGCATATTTACGGGCTCGGCGACGTCACCGGGCGGCTTGGCCAGTGGATGGGCGAACCCGGCAGCAAACGCTGGATCGAGGGCTTCGCGCTGCAGCCGGCGAATGGCGTCCCTGCGTCGGACATTGAGTATCAGGCCGTACTCGGCCGCGGCTGGCTTTCGCCGTGGGCCGAAGGCGGCCAGTTCTGCGGCAGCCGCGGCATGTCCCTGCCTATCCTCGGGTTGCGCGCCCGGCTCCGCGGCCCGAGCGCCGCCACGCATCTCCTCACCGTCGCCGCGAGCTTCGTGGACGGCTCCAAGGCCGGCCCGGTTGGCGACGGCGAGGCCTGCGAGGCTCCAAGCCTGGCCGCGCTCGAAGCCTTCCAGGTCACGCTCGAACCGAAGACCCAAGCCGCGCCGCCGCGCCGCCGCGCCGCCGAGAAACCCGCCCCGGCCCCCCCAAAGCCGGCGGGCAAACCCGCGCCAAAACGCCGCTAACGGGATCTCGTTGCGCTACCTCTTCATCCACCAGAACTTTCCGGGCCAGTTCCTCCACCTGGTCCGGCAGCTCGTGCGCAGCCCGAGCAACGAAATCGTCTTCATCACCGAGGAAAACCCCAATCACATCGCCGGCGTGCGCAAAGTCACCTACAAGCCGCCGTCCTTCGGCCACCCGAACACGTTCAACGTCGTCCTAGACTTCGAAGCCGCCACAATGCGCGCCGCGATCGTGGCCGGGCTCGCCGGTAACCTGAAGTCGCTCGGCTTCAAGCCCGACATGATCATCGGCCATCACGGCTGGGGCGAGATGCTGAACATGGTCGATGTATGGCCCGACGTGCCGCTGCTCGGCTACTACGAATACTTCTACCGCACCCAAGGGCTCGACGTCGGTTTCGATCCCGAATTCGCCATCCCCGTGGAGGGCTACGCGCGGGTGCGGGCCAAGAACGCGGTCAACCTGATGGCGCTGAGCAACCCCGGCATCGGCCAGACCCCGACCCGGTTCCAGCACCTGACCTACCCCGACTGGGCGCGCCCGCGGATCGCCTTGCTGCCCGAGGGCGTCGATCTCGCGAGCTGCGCGCCTGACCCAGACGCGCGCCAGCGCCCCTATGAGCTGAACGGCTTCCAAGTGCAGCCCGGCGAGAAGCTCGTCACCTACGTTGCCCGCGACCTCGAGCCCTATCGCGGCTTCCACATCTTGATGCGCGCCATCCCCCGCCTGTTGCGCGCCCGTCCGGACGTCAAAGTGATCATGGTCGGCGGCGACAGCGTCAGCTACGGCGCGCGGCTCGTCGGCACGACCTGGCGCGAGTTCATGCTACGCGAGGTCGGCGCCTATCTGGACCCGAACCGCGTCCTATTTCCGGGCAAGATCGAATACACCGCCTTCATCCGCATGCTGCAGCGCTCGGACGCGCACGTCTATCTGACCTATCCGTTCGTCGCCTCGTGGAGCCTGCGCGAGGCCCTGGCCTGCGGTTGCGCGATCGTCGCCAGCGATACCGCTCCGGTTCACGAGTTCATCGGCGACGGCGTCACCGGCCTGCTCACCCCGTGTCTCGACCCGGCGCGCCTCGCCACCCGTATCCTGGAGCTGCTCGAAGCCCCCGACGACAACCGCACCCTGCGCACCAATGCAAGGCGGTTCGCCGAAAAGACGCTCCGGCTCGACGCTTACCTGCGCGCCTACCTGATGCTGCTCGACCGGGTCATGCAGGCGAGCTCAGCCATGCCGGCGCCGGCAGCCCCTTCGAGCGCAGGAACTCCGGGTTGAACAGCTTCGACTGGTAGCGCGCGCCGCCGTCGCACAGGATCGTCACCACGCGGTGCCCCGGCCCCAGAACGCGCGCCACGCGGATCGCCGCGGCCACGTTCAGTCCCGCCGAGCCGCCGACCGACAAGCCCTCATGGATCTGCAGGTCGAACACTTGCTCCAGCATTTCCGGATCGGCGATGCGCACCGCGTCGTCGATCGGCGCCCCTGCGAGGTTCTCCGGCACGCGCGACTGGCCGATCCCCTCGGTGATCGAGCTGCCCTCGACGCTCAGATCGCCGGACTTCACCCAGCCATACAGGCCGCTGCCTTCGGGGTCCGCAAGCACGATGCGGGTCGAGGGCTCGGCAGCCTTGAGCGCCATGCCGACCCCGGCCAGCGTGCCCCCCGTGCCGCAGGCGCAGGTGAACGCGTCCACCCGCCCGGCCTGCCGCAGGATTTCCGGCCCGGTCGTCGCCCGATGTCCTTCGCGATTGGCCAAATTGTCGAACTGGTTGGCCCAGACCGCCCCCATCTCTTCGGCCAAGCGGCGGGACACGTGGACATAATTGCCCGGATCCCGATACGGCTTGGCCGGCACGAGCCGCAAATCCGCGCCGATCATCCGCAGGAAGTCGATCTTCTCGCGGCTCTGCGTCTCCGGCATCACGACGACCGAGCGGATGCCCAGCGCGTTGGCAACCAGCGTCAGGCCGATCCCGGTGTTGCCGGCCGTCCCCTCGACGATTGTGCCGCCAGGCGCCAGCCGCCCCGTCGCGATCGCGTCCTGGATGATGGCAAGCCCGGCGCGATCTTTCACCGAGCCGCCAGGATTCATGAACTCGGCCTTGCCGAGGATGGTGCAGCCCGTCGCGTCCGATGCACGGCGCAACTTGATCAGCGGCGTGTTGCCGATCGCGCCCAGCAGCCCGTCAGCCACGTGGTCAATTGTGCTCTCGGCCATGCTGGGGCACCCTGAGGTTCGGCAACAGGGTGGACTAACATGGTCGATGACGTCGATCCAAAAGCGGTGTGGGACGATCTACGCCAGGACAAGCGCGCACGGCTGGTGGACGTTCGAACGGACGCGGAGTGGAACTTCGTCGGCCTGCCCGACCTCGAGGAGACCGGCCAGGATCCGGTGCTGATCCCCTGGCAGGTCTTCCCCTCCATGCAGGTCAACGGCGCGTTCGTCGAGCACATGCAACAGGCCGGGCTGACGCCGGAAGATCGGATCTACTTCATCTGCCGCAGCGGCGGCCGCAGCCGTGCTGCCGCCCAGGCCGCGCAAGCCGCCGGTTTTCCGAACGCGTTCAACGTCCAGGACGGTTTCGAGGGCCCGGTTGACGGCGAGGGCCACCGGGGAACCGTCGCCGGTTGGAAGGCCGAAGACCTGCCGTGGCGCCAGCGTTAGGGCCTAACCCGCGTCGTAGAGCACCTTCAGCACCACGAACCAAGGATACCGGGTGTCGACAATGCTGCCGTCCGGACCGGCCAGCATCCCGCTATCCGTCACCGGCACGTGCTTCATCGTCACCCCGGCCGCGACATTGCCGCCGATCACCGTCAGCAGGCCCGGCTGCGCGCCCACCACGATATCGCAATGACCCAGAAAGCTCCGCGTCGGCAGATCCTCAAAGCGCAGCCGCTGCGCACCCTGCCTGCCATAACAGATCAAGTCGCCGGGCTGCGGCGGGTAGGCGGAGGGCGCCTGCGCCTGCAGGATCGGGTTACCCTGAGCCGCCGCGTTGATGTAAGTCGAGTGCAGCGGCGAATAAGGAAACCGGTCGCCCGCGCCCGCCGACCGCATGATGTAGGAAATGAAAGCGGCCGACCAAGCGGGCGGTTCGCCGCCATAGGCCGTGCCAAATTCATTGTAGCGCCCCGTCCAGGCGCTTTGCCGGGATGTCGCGTCCTGGCTGAACCACCAATAATCGCCGACGCGCTGCCATAGACCGGGCTGCCGATCCAGCCTTGTCTCCACCGGCGCGTCGGGACCCGGCGGCGCGTCGTCGACCGGGCTGCCGAACGCACGCCACTCCCGTTCGGCGATCGCGATCGCATTGGTCCGCGAGAACGGCTCGTCCGGCCGCTTGGCGTAGTCGGGGATGTTCGCATCGGCTCCTGGCTGGAAGCCGGCCGCAATGGTGGGCGGTGGGCTTGGCGCCGAGCAGCCGCCCAGCAAAACCAGCAGCAACAACAAGCGCCTCATGCGAACCGCCCTAACGCCGCCACCAACCCCGCTTTTTCTCCGCAGGCGCGGCGTCGGCGCCCACGAGCACCGGCGCGATCACCGGCGCGGCTGGCAGCGGGAGTGCCGGCTCCGGCTCGGCCACGACCGCCTCGACCTCGATGACCTGCTCCGGCACCGGCTCGATCACCGGCTCCGGTTCCATCACGGGCTGGGGCGCCGGCTCCTGCGCCGCTTCCATCGGCACGGGGACAGGCGGTTCGACTGGGACCGGCCTGGGCGCGGCGGCCAGTTCCTGCTCTTGCTGCTCGATCGCGTCGAAGATGTCGAACGTGCTCGTGCCGCCGAACGGATCGGCCGGGGTCGGCCCGAAATAGGCCGGCACGGGAGGGGCGATTTCCGGCTCGGCCAGCTCGCTCTCCTCGCCAGCGCCGTCCACCGCCGGACCTGCCGCTTCGCCCTCTCCAGGTTCGCGCCGCCGCCGCCGCCCACCGCGCCGTCCGCGCCGGCGGCGCTCGCCGTCCTCGGTCTCGGACGTCCGCGCCTCGGCCGGCACGGCCTCCGCCTCGGCTTCCACCGGGGCCTCTTCTGGTTGCGGCTCCTCTGCCGCGGGAATCGAGGCGGCCACGCCTTCCTCGCGCCGGCCGCCACGCCGTCGGCGGCGCCGGCGGGCATTTGGGCGCTGCTCACGCTCGTCCGCCGTCTCGGCGGTGGCCGCACCCTCCGGCTCGTCCTCCTCCACCTCGTCCGGCTCCGCCTCGAGCTCGTCGGGATCCTCAAACGGCTCGGGCGGCGGCAGTTGCGAGATCGGCGGCGGCAACTCGGACGCCACCTGCGCCCGCACGCGGTCGATCCGCGCCGCCGGCGGGATCAGCAATTCGTCGACGCCGAACGACACCAGCATCCCATGCCGCTGCTCGATCTCCGCCAGCCGCAGCCGCTTGTGGTTGAGCACATACAGCGCGATCGATCCGGCGCAGTGCACGACGATCTCCGCCGCGCGCCGCTTGCCGCCCTCCTCCTCGATCTGCCGCAGCACGTGTAGCGCCGCGCTCTCCGTGCTGCGAATGTGCCCGGTCCCGTTGCAATGTGGGCAAAGGATAAAACTCGTCTCGGTCAGCGACGGCCGCAGCCGCTGCCGGCTCATCTCCAGCAGGCCGAAATGGCTGATCGACCCCACCTGGATCCGCGCCCGATCCTGCTTCAGCGCCTCCTTTAGCCGGCGCTCGACCGAGGCGACGTTCCGCCGGCTCTCCATGTCGATGAAGTCGATCACGATCAGCCCGGCCAGGTCGCGCAGCCGGAGCTGCCGTGCCGCCTCGTCCGCGGCCTCGAGATTGGTGCGCAGCGCCGTCTCCTCGATCCCGCGCTCACGCGTGCTGCGGCCCGAGTTGACGTCGATCGCCACCAGCGCCTCGGTCTGGTTGATGACCAGGTAGCCGCCGGACCGGAGCTGCACCGTCGGCATCATCATCGCGTCGAGCTGCGTTTCGACCTGCGCCTTGGCGAACAGCGGCTGCGGGTCGCGCCACATCTGCACCTTGCGCGCATGGGTCGGCATCAGCATGCGCATGAAGTCGCGCGCCGCCCGCCAGCCCTGCTCGCCATCGACCAGGATTTCGTCCACGTCGCGCGAGTAGACGTCGCGGATGGCGCGCTTGATCAGGCTCGCCTCCTCGTAGATCAGCGCGGGCGCCATGCTCTTCATCGTCAGGTCGCGGATCTGGTCCCACTGCCCGAGCAGGTATTCGCAGTCCCGCAATATCTCCGGCTTCGGACGGTTGGCGCCGGCGGTGCGGATGATCAGGCCCATGCCGCGCGGCAGGTCAAGTTCCGCGGTCACCTCCTTCAGCCGCCGCCGATCCGCGGCCGACGTGATCTTGCGCGAAATCCCGCCGCCCCGCGGCGAGTTCGGCATCAGCACGGAGAAGCGGCCGGCCAGCGAGATGTATGTGGTGAGCGCCGCGCCCTTGGTGCCGCGCTCCTCCTTGACGACCTGCACCAGCATGATCTGCCGGCGGCGGATAACTTCCTGGATCTTGTAGTGGCGCAGGAAGCGCGGCGGCGCCCGGCGCTCGGCCTGTTCTTCGACCTCAAGCTCGCCACCGATCTGCTCGGGCGGTTCGGCTGGGATCGAGTCGAACTCGGCTTCCTCCGGGCTCGGCGCAAAGCTGGACGGATGCACGTCCGGCTGCTCGAAGTCCGGTCGCCCGACATCCGGTTGTTCGCCAACGCCGGCCGCCTCGGGCGCCATGTCCGCGCCAGTGTCTTCGGTCTCGGCTAGGCTCTCCGGATGCGGAAACAGCTCCGCCGCCTCTTCGGCAGCGACCAGGATGTCCTGGGCGATCACCGCCGGCTGGGCGACCCGGCTGGCCGGCGGGACCGGGTCCAATTCGGCCGTCTCCGGCTGCCGCATCCCCGCGTCCGGGAGCTCCGGCGCCACCTCGGCGATCGCCGGTTCAGCAACCAGTTCGGCTTCGGGCGATGACTCGAAGGCGGGCGACTCGGCAATCGGCTCGAACGGCGCATCGTCCGTCTCGGGTTCGGCGGCCTCCGGCTCGGCTTCGTCGTGGCGGCTGGCGCGCTCCGCCTCGCGCTCGGCCGCTTCTTCGTCCTCGCGCGCTTCCGCCTCCTGCGCTTCCAGCAGACGGCGGCGATCGGCGATCGGGATCTGATAGTAATCGGGGTGGATTTCGCCGAAAGCCAGGAAGCCGTGGCGATTACCGCCGTATTCGACGAAAGCCGCCTGCAGGCTCGGCTCTACGCGAACGACTTTGGCGAGGTAGATGTTGCCTTTAAGCTGCTGTTTGGTCGAGGTTTCGACGTCGTACTCTTCTAGGCGATTACCCTCCAACACCGCGACGCGGGTCTCTTCCGCGTGTGTGCTGTCGATCAGCATACGTTTGGTCATAAGGTTCGGAACTCCGGTGCGCCGCGGGCGCGCGTATGCCGGTCTCAACGAGAGCTGGCACGCGGCGAGTGCGGCGGAATGGGCGTGATAATTCGGGCATCCCGCCCAAAACCAGGCATGCGCGCGCCGCGTCGGGTCCGGAGAAAAATAGGACTGAGGCGGCGGCTGGCATTAAGCATCCCTGGCAGGCGGGCCGCGCATCTGGGCTTGAACTGTCCCAGCCTGCGCCGCCCTGGTGAGGCGAACGAGCCCCGGCGCGCGAGGCCGCGCGGCGCGGGCAGTGGCGCTGCGAGCGGGCGCGCGATTAAACATCGCGACTAGCCCAGCACACCAACACCACTGGATCACCCATTACCATGGTCCAATCCGGGCGGTCCCGCAAGACCAGTTGTATCTCGCGTGCAGTGCGCGGCTTAATGTGCTACATTAACTGCATGCCCGATCCCGCGGTCATATCGCGTCGCCTGTTGCTCGCCGCACTTGCCTTGCCGGCCAGCGCCCGCGCACGCCCAGCCGCCAGGCGACCGGAAGCACCCGGTCCGTTGCCCCTGGTGTTTCTTGATCCCGGCCACGGCGGCAAGGATCCTGGCGCCATCGGCTTCTCCGGCACCTATGAAAAGCACATCGCCTTCGCCACCGCCGAGGAGCTGCGCCGGCAACTCATTGCCAGCGGGCGCTGCCGGGTCGAGCTCACCCGCGAACGTGACATTTTCATCCCCCTCGAGGACCGGGTCGCCACCGCCCAGCGCCACTCGGCGAGCCTTTTCGTGTCCATGCACGCCGACGCGCTGGCCGATCCGGACGTTCGTGGCGCCAGCGTCTACACCCTGTCCGACACCGCCTCCGACCCACAGACCGCCGCATTGGCGCGCCGGGAGAACAGCGCCGACCGCTTCGGCGGCCCGCAATTCCAGAACGTGTCTCCCACGGTCGCCAGCATCCTGGCCAGCCTGGTTCGTCAGGAAACCCGGGTCGGCTCCGCCCGCATGGCGCGCGAGGTCGTCCGCTCCTTGCAGCCGGAGCTCGGGCTGCTGCCCAATCCCTCGCGTCATGCGGGGTTCATGGTGCTCCGTGCCGCCGATATCCCCAGCGTCCTCGTGGAAAT
Source organism: Acetobacteraceae bacterium (assembly GCA_965276815.1). Classification (GTDB taxonomy): domain Bacteria; phylum Pseudomonadota; class Alphaproteobacteria; order Acetobacterales; family Acetobacteraceae; genus JAVVHH01. The sequence goes on from CBDIBE010000012.1 coordinate 158,834, forward strand.
GGGTTTCATGTCGAACCAGAGCGACGAAGCGGCATTGCGTCGGGCGGATCACCGGGCTCTTATTGCCGGAGCCATGCGGCACGCCGTCGAAACGTATCTTTCTTTGAACGCGCGAACGGCCCATATAGCATCCGGATAGAAGGCGACAGGGATGAGGGGCAAGCTGGTTGGCGGGGCACGGCCGGAGGACCGGTTGGCCCCGAGGGGGACGCGTTCGCAACCCGAGCCTAAGCGCCGCCGTCGATTTGGCGCGCTGCGCCGGACCATCGGCGTATTGACGCTCCTGGCCGTCGTCGCCGGCGTGGGCGCGGGCGCTTTCGGACTGCACGAATACGAGAAATACGCGGCCGAATTGCCGACGCTGGACGGGCTCCGGCACTACCAGCCGAAGGTGATGAGCCGGCTCTATGCCGGCAACGACCAATTGCTCGCCGAATACGCGACGGAACGGCGCATCTTCGTGCCGGTCAGCGCCATTCCCGACCAGGTCAAGCAGGCGTTCATCTCCGCCGAGGACCAGAAATTCTGGACCCATCCCGGCGTCGATCCCGCCGCCATCCTCCGCGCCGCCATCTTCGACTTGGTCAATTATGGCCACGGAAAGCGGCCGATCGGCGCATCGACCATCACCCAGCAGGTTGCCAAGAACATGCTGCTCGGCAACGAGGTCAGCATCGCGCGCAAGGTCAAGGAGATGATCCTTGCCGTGCGCATCGACCAATCGATGACCAAGGAGCACATTCTCGAGCTGTATTTGAACGAGATTTACCTCGGCCTGCAGTCCTACGGGGTCGCCGCGGCCTCGCAGGCCTATTTCAACAAGACGCTCGACCAGTTGACGTTGCCCGAAGCCGCGTTCCTCGCCGCGCTGCCGAAGGCGCCGAACAATTACAATCCTTTCCGCTTCCCGGAGGCCGCGAAGGCCCGGCGCGATTGGGTGCTGGACCGCATGGCCGACAACCACGCGATCACGCCCGAACAGGCCGAAGCCGCCAAGACGACGCCGATCGTCCCTGCCGTATTCCATCGTGAGGACACCGTCCCCGGCGGCGAATGGTTCGGCGAGGAGGTTCGCCGCCAGCTCGTCGACCATTTCGGTTCGGACCTGACGACCACCGGCGGCTACACCGTCCGCACCAGCCTCGACCCGGTGCTGCAGGCCGCAGCCGACAAGGCGTTGCGGGCCGGATTGATCGCCTATGACCGCAAACATGGCGGCTGGCGCGGCCCGGTCGGTCACCTGGACGGCGATCCCGACATGCGCCAAGGGTGGAGCAACCGGCTCGCCGCCATGGCTCGGCCGCCCGGAATGTTGCCCGAATGGGTGCTCGCCGTCGTGCTCGAAGCCGGCAACGACGAAGCCAAGCTGGGCTGGATCGACCGGCCGGCCGGCCAGACCACCGGCGGCGGCACGTCCCGCGTCGCCAGCCTGCGGCTGTCCGATCTCGGCTGGGCCCGCCCGGTTGTCGCCAACGGGTTTGGGCCCTCGCCTCGCCGGGTCAGCGACGTGGTCCATGTCGGCGACATCGTGATGGCCGAGATGGTCCAGGGCAGCGCCGGCGCAGGCCACGCGCCTGCCCGCCCCGACCATCTCCTGCTGCGCCAGATCCCGACGGTGCAGGGCGCGCTGGTGTCGATGGACCCGAACACCGGCCGGGTGCTGGCGCTATCCGGCGGCTGGAGCTTCGAGGGGAGCCAGTTCAACCGCGCCACCCAGGCCGAACGTCAGCCGGGCAGCTCGTTCAAGCCGATGGTCTACATTACCGCACTGGAGGCCGGACTCTCGCCGAGCCAACGCGTGCTCGACGGGCCGTTCGAGAAGGTGACCCCATCCGGCATATGGCGGCCGAACAATTTTGGGATGACCTTCACTGGTCCCGTCCCGATGCGGATCGCGCTGGAGCGGTCGCTGAACCTGGTCACGGTGCGGCTGGCCGATAAGGTCGGCATGGACGCCGTCGCGCAGAACGCGATCGCTTTCCACGTCGTGGACGGCATGCCGAAAGTCCTGCCGGCAGCCCTCGGCGCGGTCGAGACGACGGTGCTCCGGCAAGCCGCCGCCTATGCGGGCCTCGCTATGGGCGGCCGCGAAGTGCTGCCGTCGCTCGTGGACTCGGTGCAGGACCGGGACGGCAAGGCGATCTGGCAGCCGAGCGGGCTCGAGTGCCAAGGCTGCGATGACCCCTCCAAGCCGCCCACCATTGTGGACGACCGCAAGCAGATCGCCGATCCGCAGAGCACCTTCCAGCTCGTCACCATGATGCAGGGTGTCGTCGCCAAGGGCAGCGGCTACGCCGCCGGCGCCGGCCTCAACCGCGCCATCGCCGGCAAGACCGGGACGACCCAGGACTCCAACGACGCCTGGTTCGTCGGCTTCACCCCCGATCTCGTGACCGCGGTCTGGGTCGGCTTCGACAACACCAGCAGCCTTGGCGAGAAAGAGACCGGCGGCAGCATCTCCGCGCCGATCTTCCACGACTTCATGGCGGCCGCATTGAAGGACCGGCCGAACCTGACCTTCAAGATGCCCGAGGGCCTCACGATGGCCACCTGGCAGACCGGCTACGGCCCGCGCACCGACGCCTTCAAACCCGGCCAGGTACCCGGCGCCAGCGACGGCACGATCGGCGGCGGCTCGGGCGGCGGCTCCAGCAATGACGGCGTGGCCGAGAACGGCGGCGGCGTCGGCGTCGACAGCGGCATGGGCGGGCTCTATTAAGGACGCGCCATGTCCACTGAAACCGACGCCCTGAACGAGCAGCTGCAGCAAACCTTTGCCTTGCTCCGGAGGCATCTTTGACTGGGATGTCTCGACCGCTCGCCTCGAAGAGCTGAACGCCCAGGCCGAAGACCCCGCCCTGTGGAACGATTCCGCTGCCGCGCAGGCGGTGATGCGCGAGCGCAACCGGCTCGCCGGGCTGATCGAGGGCCTGCAGAACATGCAGCGCGAGGCCGCTGACACCAACGAGTTGATCGCCATGGCCGAAGCCGAGAGCGATCAGGCGATGGCCGATGACGGCCTGGGCACGCTGCGTCAGATCCTGGCGGAGGCCAAGCACCGCGAGATCGAAAGCCTGCTCTCCGGCGAGGCGGACGCGAACGACGCCTATCTCGAGGTCAATTCCGGCGCCGGCGGCACCGAGGCGCAGGATTGGGCCGAGATGCTGCTCCGCATGTACACGCGCTGGGCCGAGCAGCGCAGCTACAAGGTGCAGCTGATGGAGGAGAGCGCGGGCGAGCAGGCCGGCATCAAGTCCGCCACGCTGCAGGTCACCGGCCCCAACGCCTATGGCTGGCTGAAGACCGAGGCCGGCGTGCATCGCCTGGTTCGCATCAGCCCGTTCGACGCCAACGCCCGCCGGCAGACCAGTTTCGCCAGTGTCTGGGTCTATCCAGTCGTCGACGACAACATCGAGATCGAGATCAACGACGCCGACCTGAAAATCGACACCTTCCGCGCCAGCGGCGCCGGCGGCCAGCACGTCAACAAGACGGAAAGCGCCATCCGCATCACTCACGTGCCCACCGGCATCATCGTCGCCTGCCAGACCGACCGTAGCCAGCACCGCAATCGGGCTTCGGCGATGACCATGCTGAAGGCCCGGCTCTACGAGCGCGAGCTGCAGAAGCGCGAGGCCGCCGCCTCCGCCCAGGAGGACGCCAAGACCGATATCGGCTGGGGCCACCAGATCCGCAGTTACGTGCTGGCGCCGTACCAGCTCGTCAAAGATCTGCGGACTGGCGTGGAGACCGGCAATCCGGCCGCCGTGCTCGACGGCCAGCTCGACGATTTCATGTCCGCCGCCCTCGCGGCCCGCGTCGGCGCCACCCGCAGCGACGCGAGCGCGCAGGCGCAGTAACCACGTCATGCTCCGCGCAGGCGGAGCATCGACGCTTTTTCAACGGTGCAGGAAGGCGTGGACCCTCCGCCTTCGCAGAGGGTGACCAAAGCAAGAGCCTACGGAACCTTGGCGGTCCGCGCCGCCTTTTCGGCTACCCCGCTAATGCCTTGACGCCGGTTCAGCTCGGCCCACACCGCGGCCGGGTCGATGCCCGCCGACACCCAGAGGACGATCAGGTGATAGAGCACGTCGGCGCTCTCCAAGACCAGCGCCTCCGGGTTCGCCGCCACTGCCTCGATGAGGCACTCGACCGCTTCCTCGCCGAATTTCTGCGCCACCTTCGCGATGCCGCGCGAGAGCAGCCGCGCCGAGTGGCTGGTCGAGGGGTCGGCGGTCCGGCGCTGCCGGACGACGGCCCAGAGCGCGTCCAGCACCTCGGGGCCAGCCACTCGGCCAGCGTCGGGTTTTGCCGCCTTGCTCACGCCAGCACCGGCTCCGGCAAACGCACCGGCAAACCCGCCGCATCAAGCGCCCCCTTGACCTGCGCCACGGTGAACGTCCCAAAATGGAACACGCTCGCTGCCAGCAGCCCGGTCGCGCCAGCGCGCGCGCCCTCCACGAAATGCGCCAAGCTGCCGACGCCCCCGGACGCCACCACCGGCACGCGCACCGCCCCGCACACCGCACGCACCAGGTCGAGGTCGAAGCCGCGCCCAGTCCCGTCGCGATCCATGCTGGTCAGCAGGATTTCGCCCGCCCCGAGCGCGGCCACTTCCCGGCACCACGCGACCGCGTCGCGCCCGGTGCCCTTGCGGCCGCCATGGGTGAACACCTCCCACGCCCCTGGCCCGCTCGACCGGGCATCGACCGCGACCACCACGCACTGGCTGCCGAACTTCTCCGCCGCCTCGCGCACCAGCTCCGGCCGGGCGACCGAAGCGGAGTTCATGCTGCACTTATCGGCGCCCGCGAGCAGCAGCCGGCGCATATCCTCGGTCGTCCGCACGCCGCCGCCGACCGTGAACGGCAGGAAGACCTTGGCCGCTGTGCGAGACACCACGTCGAGGATCGTGTCGCGGTTTTCGTGGCTCGCGGTGATGTCGAGGAAAGTCAGCTCGTCCGCCCCGGCCTCATCGTAAAGCGCGGCTTGCTCCACCGGGTCGCCGGCGTCGCGCAGATCGACGAAGTTGATGCCCTTCACGACCCGGCCATCGCGGACATCCAAGCACGGAATGACACGCAGTTTCAGCATGCCGCCAACATCCGGCCTACCCAGCCGGGGCGCAAGTAACCTTGGCTAGTTGGCGCGCAGATTGTCTAGACGACTAACTTCCTTGTCGAACACCGCTAGCGCCTCGCCAAGCCCGATCCGCCCGTCGTACAGGGCGCGGCCGACGATCACGCCATCGATCGCCGGGCCCGCGTCGCGTAACGCACGCAAATCGTCGAGCGAGCCCACCCCGCCGCTGGCAATCACCTTGGTGCGCAGCCGCGAACCGAGCGCGACCGTCGCCGCGAGATTGACCCCGCCCAACATCCCGTCGCGGCCAATATCCGTGTAGATGATCGCCGCCACCCCGGCATCCTCGAACCGCAGCGCCAGCTCGAGCGCCGCGATGTTGGACGCCTCTGCCCATCCCTCGGTCGCCACCACGCCGTCCCGCGCATCGATCCCGACCGCGACGCGGCCAGGAAACGCCCGGCACGCCTCGTGCACCAGCGCCGGCGTTTTCACCGCCGCGCTGCCCAGGATGACCCGGCGCACCCCCGCGTGCAGCCAGCGCTCCACCCCCGCCATGTCGCGAATGCCGCCGCCCAGCTGCACCGGCACTTCGGATGCGGCCAAGATCGCTTCCACCGCCGCGATGTTGACGGACCGCCCGGCGAACGCCCCGTTCAAATCCACAACGTGCAGCCACTGGCAGCCCGCCGCCTGCCAGGCCCGCGCCTGTGCCGCCGGGTCGCTCGCGTAGACCGTTGCCTGGTCCATCGCCCCCTGCCGCAGCCGGACGCAGGACCCGTCCTTGAGGTCGATGGCCGGATAGACGATCAAAGGATCGGGTCGTCCTGCAGCAACTTGTAATAGAATATTCCCCGAACCGTGCTCCCAGCCACCCGGGCGTAGCAGGGGTGCTCGCCCCAACGGGCGTAGCCGAGCCCCTCATACAGCCGGATGGCGGCGGTTTGGGTCTCACGGACGTCCAGATTGAGGATTTGATAGCCGAGCGCCCGCGCGCCTTCCTCGACGCGGCGGGTCATCTGGCGCGCCAGGCCGTGGCCGCGGGCATAGGGTGCGATGAAGGCGTGCGTCAGCGTCGCCGAGAAGGCCTGCGCCTCGTTGTTGCGCGGCGGCCGGACGAGCTGCGCGCTGCCGACGATCACGCCGTCGAGCTGCGCGATGTAGAGCTGGCGCTCCGGCACCAGCAGCACGCCACGAAAATAGCTCTCCAGCGCGAGGCGGCCCGGCGATTTCACCCAGCCGAACCCGCCGCCGTCGATGATCGCGGCGTCCGCCGCCTCGCAAAGCTGCTCGAGGTCGTCGTCCGGCAGCTCGGTGACGCGCTCGACCCCGAGCGAATGGGTGAGTTCGTCGGTCACGCGGGCGACCATTGCAGGAAATTGGCGAGCATCCGCAGCCCGACCGTTTGGCTCTTCTCGACGTGGAACTGCGTGCCCGCCCGATTGCCGGCGGCGACGAGCGCGGGGACCGGGCCGCCATAATCCGTGGTGGCCAGCACCTCTTCCGGATGAAAGCCGCGCAGCGCGTAGCTGTGCACGAAGTAGGTGTGGTCGCCGGGCCGCAAGCCGTCGAGCAACGGGTGCGCCCCGGGCACGAAATCCAGCGCGTTCCAGCCCATTTGCGGCAGTCGCAAACCCGGCGCCGGCATTTCCGCGACTTCGCCGCCGATCCAGCCGAAACCCGGCGTCGTCTCGTGCTCAAGGCCGCGCTCGGCCATGAGCTGCATGCCCACGCAAATGCCCAGGAATGGCTGGCCAGACGCGGCACTGCGCTCGACCGCGTGGCGCAGGCCTGGGATCGCGTTCAGGCCCTGGGCGCAATCGCGGAACGCGCCCTGGCCGGGCAGCACCACGCGGTCGGCGCGCATCACGGTCTCCGGCTCGGCGGTAATGACGATCTCCGCGGCGATCTCGGCACAACGGGCGGCACGCTCGAGCGCGCGGGCGGCGGAGGCCAGGTTGCCGCTGCCATAATCGACGACGGCCACGCGCATCATGTCAGCGTCTCGGCGTAGCGTTCGGCCAGGTCCTGGCGCGCGGTCAGCAGGCGAGCCAGCGCCGCGTCCTCATCGCGCGCCGCCAGGACATGCGCCATATTGTAGCCGCGGCGGCTCAGCGACCAGCGGACCATGTCGCGCCCCAGCAGCCCGGTCAGCACGGCAATGCCAAGCACGAGCGGCGGCCGCAGCGCCGGCGGCGCCAGAACGACGGCCACGACCACGCAAGCAAGCTGGATCAGCGCGGGGATCCAGGCGCGGTACGCCAGCAGCCAGAGCCAGCCGAAAATCGCCGCCCCCCAGCTCCAAGCCTCCCGCACCAGGATCGGCGGCCGCCCGGACTTGAGATGCGCGGTGTAGGTCCTCATAGCGCACCCTTGGTGGACGGGATCGCGTCGCCAGCCCGCGGGTCCGGCTCGGCCGCCTGGCGCAACGCGCGGGCCACGGCCTTGAAGCAGGCTTCGGCGACATGATGGGCGTTGCGTCCGGCGCGCTGGGTGACATGCAACGTCAGCAGGCCGTTCATCGCCAGGGCGCGGAAGAATTCCTCGAACAGCTCGGTATCCATCTCGCCGACCTTGTCGCGCTCGAACTGCACGGACCAGGCGAGAAAGGGGCGGCCGGAGAAGTCGACCGCCGCGTCCACCAGCGCCTCGTCCATCGGGACCGCAGCATGGCCATAACGTCGGATGCCGCGCTTGTCGCCGACTGCCTTGGCGAGCGCCTGGCCGATGACGATGCCGACGTCCTCCGTAGTATGGTGACAGTCGATATGCAGGTCGCCCGCCGCCTGGACGTCCAGGTCGAGCAGGGCGTGCCGCGCCAGCGCCGTCAGCATGTGGTCCAGAAATCCGATGCCCGTCGCAATTTTGGCCGCACCTGAGCCGTCGAGATCGAGCCGGACGGTGACTTGGGTCTCGCTGGTGTTGCGGGTAATCGCGGCGGCGCGGGCCATGGCGCTCAGGTAGCTTAAACGAGGCCCGAGGGAAACCTCAAGCCGCGAAGCGGATGGCTTGGGCGCCCTCCCATAGCGTCAGCTTGCCGAGCGCGGCTAGGTTCTCCAGCCCCTCCGTGATCGTCAGGAAGTGGTTGCCCGCGAGCTGCCCCACCTTGCTCGCAAAACGGACCGCTCCGTACGGCAGCAGGATCTCCGTCTCGCTGACCCCGCCGGGATGCAGCAGCAGCTGACCCGGCGCCGGATAGCTCGTCGGATTCTCCCAGCCAAGCCCAAGATCGAGTGCGCCGAGCGGAATCCAGCACGCCTCGCCACTCCATCGTGCGTGAATGACGCGCTCCGAATACGGCAGCAGACCGCGGAAACGGGCGCTGGTTTGCGGCGCCGCCGCATCCTCCAAGCGGGCGCGAAAGCGGAAAGGGCCGGCTTCGATGGTGATTAGGCTCACGCGTCACACTCCTGATCCTTGGACCCATGGCGCAAGACCCCGCCAAGTCGCAAGCAACCCCCACCGATGCCGGGGTGGGCGGCCCATGCCGTAGCGAGTAGCGTGGGGGCTCCTAAGGAGGAGCCAAGCATGTCCAATTCCATCCACGCCGGCGATACAAGGATCGATCGCATCGTCGAGTTAGAAGGCCCCTTCAGGCCAGCTATCGAGATGCTGAAAGGGCTCACACCCGAGCGTCTCGAGGAGAACCGGCATTGGCTCGAGCCGGATGCACTGGTCGAGGGCGGCGTGCTACGTCTCGCCGTGCAGACCTTCGTTGTGCGCACCCCGCATCACACGGTCCTGATTGACACGTGCATCGGCAACGACAAGGATAATCCGGGGTTTCCATCCTGGAGCGGGAAGACCGATACGCACTTCATGGACGGGCTCGCGTCGCTTGGGCTCGGGGTCGACGCGGTCGACTTCGTCATGTGCACGCATCTGCATCCGGACCATGTCGGCTGGAACACGCGCAAGCAGGACGGGCGCTGGATGCCGACCTTCCCGAACGCGCGTTACGTCTTCGGGAAGAGCGAATACGATCATTGGCAGCAGGAGAGCGCCAAGTCGGCCAACCCGGTCTTCAATGAAAGCGTGCTGCCGATTGTCGAGGCGGGCCGGGCGGATTTGGTCGGCGCGGACCATGGCATCGGCGACCACTTCCGGTTGTTGCCGACCCCCGGCCACACGCCGGGCCACGTCTCGATCGCGATCGGGGCAAAGGGCGACGATGCCGTGGTCTCCGGCGACATCATGCACTCGCCGCTGCAGACCCGTTACCCGGAGTTGTCGGCGGCATTCGACGCCGACCCGGCGCTCTCCGCCGTCAGCCGCCGGTCCTTCCTCGAGCGCTTCGCCGAGACGCCGACCATCTGCTGCATGACGCACTTCCCGTCGCCCTCGGTGGGACGGATCAAGCGCTGGGGCGAAGGCTTCCGCTGCGAAAAGCTGGAGGCCTAGAGAACCTCTCTTCGGAGGTGAGGGGCAAATACCCCTCACCCCTGTTCTCGAGAGCGGGTTAGTGCGCGGCCATCAGCTGGCCACGGATCTCGCCTGCCGGGTGCGCCGCCGTATGGATGTTGGCGTAATACTTGCCAGCTACCAGGTCCGCTTTCTGCGCGTTCGTCAGCGTCGCGGTACCGTGGATCGGACTGGTGCCCGCATTCTGGAACGGGACTACCACGCCCGCATTCGCCCCGACGGCCGCCGGCCCGTGGATGTGCCCGGCCGACGCCGGGCCGGTGAGCCCGCTATAGGTGACGTCATAGGTGATCGCGTTGCCGTTCAGCGTGACCGTTACCGTGCCGGTGCCCTTGCTGTCGTTTGGCGGCACTTCCTGCGCGCCGGTCATCTCGGTGCGAAACGTCGTTGTCTGAGCTGAGGCGGCGAACGGGGCAAAGGCGGAGAAGGCGAGCAGGCAGAACCCGGCGACAGCCATGTGACGCTTCATCAGTACGCTCCTCTTATGTGTTCCACGGCGGCCATAGTGCCGCACGCCAGAGCAGGCGTAGCATGACAATTGGCCCACGCAAGAATTTCTCAACCCAGGTTACATCCCATGACCGATCGCCCTGTTGGACCTCCTGTCGACACCACCCCCCGTCCGCTGCCCGCCCGCATCCCGATCACCGGCCGCTACGCCGTGCTGGAGCCGCTGCACCGGCGGCACGCGGCCGAGCTCTGGCAGGCAGCACAGGCGGGCGCCGCGCCCGAGAGCTGGGATTATATGGGCTACGGCCCGTTCGCCTCGGCGGACGCCATGGCGGCCTTCGTCGCCGATTTTTCCACCACCCATGACCCGGCGGCCTGGGCCGTCCGCCCCGTCGCGACCGGCGTCGCCACGGGATGGCTGACGCTGATGGATATCCAGCCCAAAAACGCCGCCATCGAGCTCGGCCATATTTGGTTCGGCCCCGCCATGCAGCGCACCAGGGCCTCTACCGAGGCGATGTTCCTGCTGCTCCGGCTCGCGGCCGACGAGCTGGGGTATCGGCGCCTGGTCTGGAAGTGCAACGCACTGAACGCGCCGTCCCGAGGGGCCGCGCAACGGTTAGGCTTCACCTACGAGGGAACGCTGCGTGCCCACTTGGTCGTCAAAGGCCGCCGGCGCGACACCGCCTACTTCAGCATCCTCGCCGACGAATGGCCGCGCTGCCGCGACGCTTTGCTGGCTTGGCTCGACCCGGCCAACTTCACGCCTGACGGCACCGCGAAGCGCGGCCTCGCCGAGATCCGCTCTAGTTTGCCGGGGTGAACCCGTTCTTGCCGACGTTGACCCGCGGCGCCGTGATCGCGCCATCCGCCCCTTGCTGGGCAAAGATCAACACCTTCGCGCCCGGCGTCAGCATGGCGGCCGTTCCCGGCTCGCTGGTCTGGATGATGGCGTTGTCTGGCACCGTGACCTCGATAGACTGACCTTTCACGGTCACGGTCAGCGTCCGCCCGCTGGAGGCGGCGACGTCGGAGACAACCGGCGCGTTCGTCATGACGCTGTCAGGCTGCGAATCCCAGGCAAACTGCGCCTCGTTCACCGTGGCGCCAGGGGGGAAGATCGATACGACCGCTGCGCGCTGCTTGGTGGGCGGCCCAAAGCCGACAATGCCAATTTTCGATCCCGTCTTCACGTCGCTCAATGTCGCCGGCACGATTGCGGCGACCGTATAATCAGGCGCCAGCTCGACCTTCACCGCCTGCCCAGCCCGATCGGTGACCGTGAGCGTATTGCCGGCGAGCGAAGTGATCGTGCCGCGGATCCGCTTCGGCGTCATCGGAGCCGGCGCGCCCGCAACGAGCAGAATGGTTCCGGCGAGGAGGAGAGCGCGCCGCTTCATGGAATTTCCGTTCATATGTTACGGGCGTCTATGTCAGGCGGCGGGGTATGATGTCCATATGAGCAGGGTAACACTCGCGGCACCAGCCTCGGCGATGTTGCCGGAGTACACGGCGGCGTTGGAGACTGGGTGGTCGCCCAACACCACGCGCGACGTGAGCGGAGCCCAACTCGCGCAGATCCGGGCGGACCCGGCGGCCTTTCTCGACAGCCTGAACGAGCATGCAGGTGCGCCGATCACCCTCGGTGACGGCCGGGTCGTGCCGCGGCTACCCGGCCCGATCTTTTGGATTTGGGATGGCGGTTTCTGCGGCGCGCTCAACTTGCGCTACCAGGAGGGGTCGCTCGACCTGCCGCCGCACGTATCGGGCCATGTCGGCTACGCGGTCGTCCCTTGGAAGCGGCGCCAGGGGATTGCCACCCAGGCGCTACGCTTGATCCTGCCAGTCGCGGCGGAGCGCGGGTTGGCGAAAGTGCTGGTCACCTGCGACGAAGACAATGCCGCATCCCAGCGCGTGATCGAGCGCGTGGGCGGCATCGCCAGCGGCCGCGCCCCAGCTCCGGAGCCGGGCGGGGCGACGAAGCTGCTATTCTGGCTCGCTACACTATAAATTCGACGTCCCTGCGGATTTGCACCCGCACACCGCCGTAAGCGGGTTATCAGGGTTGGTCATAGTCGGCCGATCATTGCATGATTGGTCGCGGAACTCGCCGCGGCGCCATTTACGATCGATTGGCCCCGTTCCCGGTGCGGCTTTTTCCGACCCGCGCTGTTCTGACCCAACATATGGATGGCAAGACATTTCTGTCCACTTCGTAAGGTTTTCGACATTCACATCACGCTTCAGAGAACGCCTGTGGTGCTTGGGGGTCTCGTGCGTATCCAAGGACAATGAGAACCCGCTACGTTTTGGTGCTTGGCGCTCTCCTGGCTGCCGGGGGCTACGCCGCGTACCATTTTACCCGTCCGGCGCATGACGACGCGCCGCCGCCGCGGCCTGTTCCCGTCACCGCCGGCCAGGCCAAGGAGCAGTCGCTGCCCATTTACCTGCGCGGCATCGGCAGCGTCACCGCGCTGAATTCGGTCGAGATCCGGCCGCAAGTCGGCGGAGTGCTCATTGAGGTTCCGGTCAAGGAAGGCCAGCTCGTCAAGAAAGGCGACGTCCTCGCGGTGATCGATCCGCGCCCCTACAAGGCCGCGCTCGACAAGGCGCAGGCGCAAGTCACCCAGGATCAGGCGCAACTCGACAATGCAAAGCTGGACCTGGTGCGATACAGCTCCTTGGCCCGCACCGACTTCGCGTCACGCCAGCAAGTCGATACCCAGCAAGCGACGGTTAACCGGCTGCAAGGCGTCGTGGCTGCCGACAACGCCGCCATCGAGGAAGCGCAGATCAACCTGAGCTACTGCGTGCTGAACTCGCCGATGGACGGGCGGATCGGCCTGCGCCGGGTCGACCCCGGCAACCTGATCCAGGCGAACATGACCGGCCCGGGAATCATCTCCGTCGTACAGGATCAGCCGATCTCGGTCCTGTTCACCCTGCCGGAGACCGAGCTGCCGAAAATCCGCGCCGCCCAGAAGGCCGGGCCGCCGACGGTCCTGGCTGACAGCACCGACGAGTCGTCGCAACTGGCGACCGGGACGCTGCTGACCACCGACAACGCCGTCGACTCCTCCTCAGGAACTATTCAGCTCAAGGCCGTCTTCCCCAATCCGGACCTGGCGCTCACGCCGGGCGAGTTCGTAAATGTACGGCTACAGATTGGCGTCGCCAAAGGCGTGACCGTCCCGCATACTGCGGTCCAGCATGGGCAGGACGGGCTATTCGTGTTCGCCATCAAGCCGGACCAGACGATCGAGCGGAAGGTGATCCAGCTTGCCTATGACGACGGCACCAACAGCGTGCTGACCAAGGGGCTGGATGCGGGCGCCCAAGTGGTCGTGGCCGGTCAGACCCGCATCGGCACCGGGACCAAGGTCACGACCGGCAATCAGGGCCAGCAAGCTGCGCCGCCGGGTCAGAACCCGACTGAGCAGAGCGCCCAGAAATGAGCATCTCGACTCCCTTCATCCGGCGCCCGATCGCCACCTCGCTGATCATCGCGGCCATTTTCTTGGCCGGCCTTGCCGCCTACCCGTTCCTGCCGGTCGCCCCCCTGCCCAATGTCGAATACCCGACCATCACGGCCACCGCGCAATATCCGGGCGCCAGCCCAGAAACCATGTCGACCTCGATCGCGACCCCGCTCGAGACGCAGTTCGGCCAGATCCCCGGCCTGACGCAGATGACTTCGGTCAACGTGACCGGCACCAGCCAGATCACCATGCAGTTCGACCTGTCCCGCAACATCGACGCCGCGGCCAACGACGTGCTGGAGGCGATCAACGCCGCCGGCGGCCAATTGCCCAAGGACATGCCGAACCCGCCGACCTTCCGCAAGACCAACCCGGCCGACGCCCCCATCCTCATCATGGGCGTCAGCTCCGACACGCTGCCGCTGCCGCAGGTCGACAGCTACGCCGAGAACATCCTCGCCCAACAGCTGAGCCAGGTCACCGGCGTGTCGCAGGTCCTGGTCGGCGGCCAGCAGACGCCCGCGGTGCGCGTGCAGGTGGATCCCGGCAAGCTTGCCGGGCTGGGACTGACGCTGGAGGACGTGCGCAACACGCTGGTCAGCACCACCGCCGACGCGCCAAAAGGCTCGATCGATGGCAAGGACCAGTCCTACGCCATCTACGCCAACGACCAGCGCACCCAGGCCTCGCAGTATGAAGACGCGATCATCTCCTATCGCGGCAACGGCCCGATCCGGATCAGAGATATCGGCCAAGCGATCGATGGCCCGCAGAACCGCGAGCTCGCCGCGTGGCAGGACAACAAGCCGGCGGTGCTGCTGATCGTCTTCAAGCAGCCCGGCGCCAACGTGATCAGCACCGTCGACGCCGTGCGGGCCAAGTTGCCGGACCTGCTCAAGAGCATCCCGCCCGACGTCCACGTCACCATCGCGTCTGACCGCACGCAGACGATCCGCGCCTCGGTCAAGGACGTGGAGACCACGCTCCTGCTGGCCATCTGTCTGGTCGTCGGGGTCATCTTCGTCTTCCTGCGCAGCGTCTGGGCCACGATCATCCCGAGCATCACCATCCCCGTCGCCTTGGTGGGCACGCTGGGCATGATGTACGTGCTTGGCTTCAGCCTGGACAATCTGAGCTTGATGGGGCTGACCATCGCCGTCGGCTTCGTCGTCGACGACGCGGTGGTGATGCTCGAGAACATCGTCCGCCACATCGAGGAGGGCGAGACGCCGCTCCAGGCGGCGCTGAAGGGCGCGGGCGAGATCGGCTTCACCATCATCTCGATCAGCATCAGCCTGGTCGCGGTGTTCATCCCGCTGCTGCTGATGAGCGGCATCGTCGGGCGGCTGTTCCGCGAATTCGCGATCACCGTCTCGATCACCATCCTGGTCTCGGCGATCGTCTCATTGACGCTGACGCCGATGATGGCGTCGCGCTTCCTCAAGGCGGAAACCGGCCAGCACGGCCGGTTTTACCGGCTGATGGAGAAGTTCTTCGATGCGCTGCTCGGCTTCTACGAGAGGACGCTCGATGTTGCTTTGAAATTCCGCTTCATCACCTTCCTGGTGTTCTTGGGCGTCGTCGGCGCGACGGCTTTCCTGTTCGTTATCATCCCCAAAGGCTTCTTCCCGGCGCAGGATACCGGGATCATCATCGGCGTGACCGACGCCGCACAGGACGTATCGTTCGATGCCATGTCGCGGCTGCAGCGACAGGTGAACCAGGTCGTCATGTCCGACCCGAACGTCGCCGGCGTCTCGTCGGCGGCCGGCGCCGGCGCCGGCGGGCAGACCGCCAATAACGGCCGCATGTACATCCAGCTCAAGCCGTGGACCGAGCGCACGCTGACCGCGGCCCAGGTGATCACCGAAATCAACCAGAAAATGCAGGGCGTGGAGGGGATCCGCCTGTTCATGCAGCCGGCGCAGGACATCAGCGTCGGCGGCCGGCTCTCGCGCACGCAATACCAGTACACCCTCTCCGACCCGGACGGCAGCGAGCTGAACCAGTGGGCGCCGAAGATCCTCGACAAGCTCAAGCAATTGCCGCAGCTCGCCGACGTGACCTCGGACGCGGCTGGGACGGGTCTGACGGCGACGCTGACCTACGACAAGGAGGAGGCGGCGCGCTTCGGCATCCAGCCGGCGCTGATCGACTCCACGCTCAACGACGCGTTCGGCCAGCGCGAGGTGACGCAGTTCTTCACCGGGCTGAAGGCGTATTACGTCATCCTGGAAGTCAAGCCGGACATGCTTGGGACGCTGGATACGTTAAGAAAACTGTATATCCGCGCGGCCTCGGGGGCGCTGGTGCCGCTGTCGACGATCGTGAAGGTGGATACCGCGCCGGTGCAGCCGCTGGTGGTCAACCACCAGAGTCAGTTCCCGTCGGTGACGATCTCATACAACCTGAAGCCCGGCGTAGCACTCGGCGACTCGGTGAACGCGATCCAGCAGGCGCAGGCGGGCCTCGGCGTGCCGGCCACGGTGACCGGCGCCTTCCAGGGCACCGCGCAGGCGTTCCAGTCCTCGCTGGCCTCGCAGCCCTACTTGATCGCGGCCGCGCTGATCGCCGTCTACATCATCCTGGGCGTGCTCTATGAGAGCTACATCCTGCCGATCACCATCCTGTCCACGCTGCCTTCCGCGGGCGTGGGCGCGCTACTGATGCTGCTGGCCAACGGCTTCGACCTCTCGGTGATCGCCATCGTCGGCATCATCCTGCTGATCGGCATCGTCAAGAAGAACGGCATCATGATGGTGGACTTCGCCATCCACGCCGAGCGCAACGGCGGCAAGTCGCCAGAGGAATCGATCCGGCAAGCCTGCCTGCTGCGGTTCCGGCCGATCCTGATGACGACGATGGCGGCGCTGCTCTCGGGGCTGCCGCTGATGCTGGGCACTGGCGCCGGCTCGGAGCTGCGGCGTCCGCTGGGCTACGCGATGGTGGGCGGGCTGGCGCTCAGCCAGATCCTGACGCTCTATACGACGCCGGTGATTTACCTGTATCTCGACAAGCTGCAGAACTGGCTACAGCCGGCGCGTCACCGCGAGATGCCGCGCCTGGCCAAGGCGGTCGGGCCGGAGCCAGCGCCGGCGGAGTAACCGCCGGGCCGGCGACTGCAAAGTCAGACTGCGACGCCGAGTTGCTTGCGCACTTGGGCCGAGACCTGCGGCGCGATGCCGAGGCCCTGGGCGAGGTCTTCGAGGTAGTCTCGTTCGGCCTGGCTATCGAGGTCGAGCACCATAAGTGAGGCGGCGTAGACCTCAATGCCCTCTTGCGGGCTGGTCACGTCGCGGCACAGGGCAGGCAGGTCGATCGGCTTGGCCATCTCGGCGGAGACGAAAGCCTGCGCGGACGGGTCGTGGCCGTGCTCTTCGACCTTGCCCATGATGCGCTTCATCTCGACGGGGTCCACGTTGCCATCGGCCTTGGCGGACTGGATCATCGCCCGGATGAGCAGGGTGGCCTTGCGTTGCGCGTCCGACGTCGGCGGGGCGATGCCTGCAGTCGGCATCGCTTGCGGCATCACGGCTGGCTGCGCCGTGGCGCCTCCGGACATGCGGGATTCCAAGGCCTTGAAGGCAATGTTGCCGACGATGGCCAGCAGGCTGCCGCCGACCAAGCCAGGGCCGCGATCGCCGAGGAGGGCGCCACCCGCAGCGCCCAGCGCGCCCGCCCCGAACGTCCCAAGTCCGGCGCCGGAGGCCTGCTGCGGTTGGGATTGCGGCGCGAAGGCCTGCGCCATGTCAAAGCGGCCTGCGGTCGCTGGACTCGTCTGACCCTGCATGATTGAACCGAGAAGCTTCATCGCGTCGAACATGGTGGCTCCTTGTTTAGCACGTGAAGGATGGACGGCTCAGCGCTGGTAAGCGCTCCCCGTGTATGTGCCGGGCGTCTGGCCCGGGGTCGAAGGCGCCACGCCAGGACCGGCCGGTTGGGCCGGGGCGGAGGAGCGCGTGTAGGCGCCGCCGGTATAGCCCTGGGTCGGCGGCGTGGATCCGGTGGGCGGGGCCGAGCCCGATGAGCGCGTGTACGCACCGCCGGTATAGGGTTGGATGGGCTGGCCCTGCGAGCTCTGTTGCTGTTGCTGTTGCTCACGCTGCTGCCTAGCAGCCTGCGCCCTTTCGCGGTTCCGCTTGACCGCCAAATGGTGGCCGACGGCGCACCCGCCCATCGCGCCAATGATCGAGTGGTGGCCCGCATAGTGCCCGGCGATGCCTCCGGCGACCGCGCCGCTGACGCAGCCCGCGGCGTCGGCCTCGGTGGAAAGGCCGCTGATGGATGCGGCCAATATCGCCGCCAACATAATCGACTTCATGACTGCACTCCCGGTGCGGCGTGGCAAGGATCGGCCCACGTGAAGGCCGCACACCATTGGCTTAGTTGTAATCGAGAAACAAGGCAAAATAAGGGATCACGGCTCGAAAACGATCTGCACGCGCGTGCTCGGATACCGGGCAATGCCGAACTCGACGATACCCCCGCCCCGGTCGACATTGATGTTCTCGCAAACCAGCAGCGGCCGGTTGCGCGGCACTTGCAGCAACCCGGCCTCCGCCGCGGTCGGCATCCGGGAAGCCACCCTGGTGCTCTGGCGCAGGTAGTCGTCCACCCCGACCGCCGCCAGCGCCGCGGTGATGCTCGGCGCCGAGCGGAGCGCCTCGAGGATGCCGGGCTGCCGAGCCGTTGAGAAATAATGGCTGGCCAAGCTCACCGGCACGCCATCCGCCAGCCCCAGCCGCTCCATCATCGCGACCAGGCTCCCCGTCGGCACCCCTAGCCCGGTGGCCACCTGCTCGCTGCAGGCCAGCTCTCTGGTGTGCAAGATCTGGCCGGAGGGCTCGCGGTTCTGCCGCCTGATCCATTCGGAGAAGCGCGTGCGCGACGACACCTCATAGTCCAGCATGTCTTCGGCGACGAACGAGCCGCGACCCTGCTCGACGCGCACCAGCCCGCTGCGCACCAGCGCCTCGATGGCGCGGCGCACCGTGTGCCGGTTTACGCCGAACCGCTCGGCGAGCTGCGCCTCGGTCGGCAACTTCGAGCCGGGCGTGAGCCGGCCGGGCCCGATTTCGGCCGAGAGTTCATGGGCGATCCGGCGCCAGACCGGCCGGGCTTGGCTCGTCCCTGTCATCGAAAGATCATCGTTTGCCCTGCCATCCCGTGCGACTGCGGGTTGACGTTAGCTCGTCCGGAGCCTAGTTGTCTAGACAAGTGATGGAGCATTCGGCGTGTCTGATCAAACGCGGCAAAAATGGATGGCCGTCCTGGCCCGCGCCACTGCGAGCGAGCTCGAACAAGCCAGCCAAGGCGTGCTGCCGGCCTATACCAGGCTGCGCGGCCCAGAGGCTGGACTGATCATGGTCCGCGGCCGGGCTGGCGGGACCGGCGCTCCGTTCAACCTGGGCGAGGCCACGGTCGTGCGCTGCACGGTTCGCACGGACACTGGCCAGGTCGGCCACGCTTACTGCCTCGGCCGCGACCTGCGGCAAGCCGAGCTGGCGGCGGCCCTCGACGCCGCCCTGCAAGACCCGGCGGCGCACGACACGATTGAAGCGCAAGTCGTGACCCCGCTCGCCCAGGCGCAGGAGGAACGCCGGCGCACCCTGGCCCGCCGCGCCGCGGCCACGCAGGTGCAGTTCTTCACCATGGCGACGATGCGCACATGACCCTCGCCCATCCCGGCTTCACCGACCCGGTGGCCGACAGCCAAGCCGCTTTTCGCAGCGTGCTCGACGCCACGGCCCGGCCCGGCCAGACCCATGGCGTCGCCGCCCCGCTCGACCCGCCGCCGCCACTCGGCCGCGCGACCGCCGCCGTCCTGCTCACGCTCGTGGACGCCGAGACGCCGCTCTGGCTCGATGCCGGCGCCGAGCCCGCGCGGGACTGGGTGCTGTTCCATTGCGGCGCCCCGCTGGTCGCGGCCGATGTGGCGAGCTTCGGGCTGGCGCTCGGCCCGGTTTCGCTTGCTGCGCTGCCGGCCGGGTCGGACGAAGCGCCGGAACTCGGCGCCACGCTGATCCTGCAGGTCGAGGCGTTTGGCGAGGGCGCTGAATTGCGGCTATCCGGGCCCGGCCTCGCCGCTCCCGCCACGCTGCGCGTCCGCGGCCTGCCACCCGGATTCGTCACCGAATGGGCCGCGAACCGCGCCCGCTTCCCACGGGGCGTGGACGTGATTTTGTGCGCCGGCGACCAGCTCGCCGCACTGCCCCGCTCCGTCCGCATCGAGGAGGTCTGAATGGCCTATGTCGCCGTCAAAGGGGGCGAGCGCGCCATCGACGCCGCCCATGCCTGGCTCGCCGCCGCCCGCCGGGGCGATGCGGCGATCCCGCTGCTCGAGCCCTCGCAGATCGCCCAGCAGCTCGGCCGCGCCGTCGACCGCGTCATGGCGGAGGGCTCGTTGCACGACCGCGAGCTAGCCGCGCTCGCCATCCAGCAGGCGCAGGGCGACCTGATCGAGGCCGCCTTCCTGCTCCGCGCCTATCGCACCACGCTGCCTCGCTTCGGCCATAGCGAGCCGGTCGACACCGGCGCCATGCTGGCGCTCCGGCGCATCTCGGCGATCTTCAAGGACCTGCCCGGCGGCCAAGTCCTCGGCCCCACCTACGACTATACCCACCGTCTGCTGGATTTCGGCCAGCCCGAAGCGCCCCCGGCGCCGCACGAAGTAGAAGCCGAGCCCACCGCCGTACCGCCCGTGTTCGGCATTCTCGGCCGCGAAGACCTCGTCGAGCCCGATCCGGCGCCGGACGAGGCCGCCCCCGGCGACATCACCCGCGACCCGCTCGCCTTCCCCGCCCCGCGCGACGTGCGCCTGCAGGCGCTGGCCCGCGGCGACGAAGGCTTCCTGCTGGCCATGGGCTACTCGACCCAGCGCGGCTGGGGCGGCACGCACCCGTTCGTCGGCGAGCTGCGCGTCGGCGAGGCGGAGGTCGAGCTGACCCCGCCGGAACTCGGCTTTCCCGTCAGCATCGGCGACGTGGTGCTGACCGAATGCCAAATGGTCAACCAATTTGCCGGCTCGAAGCAGGCGCCCCCGCAATTCACCCGCGGCTATGGCCTCTGCTTCGGCCAGAGCGAGCGCCGCGCGATGGGTATGTCGCTCGTCGACCGCGCCATGCGCGCCGGCGAGCTCGGCGAGGATGCGACGGCCCCGGCGCAGAACACCGAGTTCGTACTGTCTCATTGCGACAACGTCGAGGCGACCGGCTTCGTCGAACACCTCAAACTGCCGCATTACGTGGATTTCCAGAGCGAGCTGGAAACCATCCGCCAGATGCGGCGCGAAGCCCTTGCGGAGGCCGCGGAATGAGTGCTGGCTACAATTTCGCCTATTTGGACGAGCAGACTAAGCGGATGATCCGCCGCGCGATCCTCAAGGGCGTCGCCATCCCCGGCCACCAGGTCCCGTTCGGCAGCCGTGAGATGCCGCTCCCCTATGGCTGGGGCACCGGCGGCATCCAGGTCACCGCCAGCATCTTGGGCGTCTCCGACGTGCTCAAGGTGATCGACCAGGGCGCCGACGACACCACCAACGCGGTCAGCATCCGCCGCTTCTTCGCCCGCACCGCCGCCGTGCAGACCACGACGCGCACCGAAGAGGCCACCGTCATCCAGACGCGCCACCGCATCCCCGAGACGCCGCTCCGCGAAGGCCAGATTATTGTTTACCAGGTGCCGATGCCGGAGCCGATGTCCAAGCTCGAGCCGAGCCGGGCCGAGACGCGCCGGATGCACGGCCTCGCCGAATACGGCCTGATGCACGTCAAGCTCTATGAGGACATCACCCGCTACGGCCAGGTCGCCACCAGCTACGACTTCCCGGTGATGGTGAACGGCCGCTACCTGATGTCGCCATCGCCGATCCCGGCGTACGACAACCCCAAGCTCGACGGGATGCCCGCCCTGCAGCTCTTCGGCGCCGGCCGCGAGAAACGCATTTACGCCATCCCGCCCTACACGGAAGTGCGCTCGCTCGAGTTCGACGACCATCCGTTCCAGCCCCGCCGCGCCCCGCACGCCTGCGCCCTCTGCGGCTCGGGCGACAGCTACCTCGACGAGGTGGTCACCGATGACCAGGGAACCCGCATGTATCTCTGTTCCGACACCGACTACTGCAGCGAACGCGTCACCGCCCAGCAGCAGGAAGCAGCCGAATGACCGCCCCGGCGTCACTTCCGGACGGCACCTTGCTCTCCGCCCGCGGCCTTGCCCTGCGCTTCGGCCCGATCACCGCGCTCGACGGCGTCTCCGCCGACCTCTGGCCCGGCGAGGTCCTTGCCGTAGTCGGCGAATCCGGCTCCGGCAAGACCACACTGCTCAATGTTCTGGCCGGCCGGCTCACCCCCGATTGCGGCACCGTCGGTTATCGCGACCCGCAAGGCGAGCTTCACGATCTGCACGCCATGTCCGCCCCGGCGCTGCGCGCGCTGCACCGCTCCGAGTGGGGCTTCGTGCACCAGAACCCGCGCGACAGCCTGCGCATGCGCGTCTCCGCCGGTGGCAATGTCGGCGAGCGGCTGATGGCGTCGGGCGTGCGCCATTACGGCAATATCCGCGCGGCGGCGATCGACTGGCTGCGCCAGGTCGAGATCGACCCGGCCCGGGTCGACGACATGCCCGCCACCTTCTCCGGCGGCATGCTGCAGCGCCTGCAGATCGCCCGCACCCTGGTCACCCACCCCCACCTCGTCTTCATGGACGAGCCGACCGGCGGCCTCGACGTCTCGGTGCAGGCCCGCCTGCTCGACCTGATCCGCACCCTCGTCGCCCGGCTCGGCATCGCCGTCGTGCTGGTCACGCACGACATTGCCGCCGCACGATTGCTGGCGGGCCGGATCATGGTCATGCAAGGCGGCCGGGTCGTCGAACAGGGACTGACCGACCAGGTGCTGGACGACCCGCAGCACCCCTACACCCAGCTCCTCGTCAGCTCGGTGCTGCAAGCATGATCATGCTGGAGGCCGAAAACCTGGCCAAAACCTTCGTCCTGCACCTCCAGGGCGGAACCCGCATCCCCGTGCTCGACGGCGCCGGCATCGAGCTGCACGCCGGGCAATGCGTCGCGCTTACCGGACCCTCGGGCGCTGGCAAGTCCACGCTGATGCGCACCCTCTATGGCAGCTATCGCGTGGATTCCGGCCGCATCCTGGTCCGCCATCACGGCGCGATGGTCGACATCGCCGGCGCCGACCCGCGCACCGTGCTCGCGGTCCGCCGCGACACGCTGGGCTATGTCAGCCAGTTCCTGCGCGTCGTCCCCCGCGTCTCCGCGCTCGAAGTCGTCGCCGAGGCGGCAACGCTGCGCGGCACGCCCTACGAACAAGCCCGGACCGAAGCCGCCGCGCTGCTGACCAAGCTCAACATCCCGCACCGCCTGCACGCCCTGCCGCCCGCCACCTTCTCCGGCGGCGAGCAGCAGCGCATCAACCTGGCGCGCGGCTTCATCGGCGGTCACCCCATCCTCCTGCTCGACGAACCAACCGCCTCGCTCGACGCGGTGAACCGCGACATCGTCATCGGCATGATCAACGACGCCAAAGCGCGCGGCACCGCACTTGCCGGAATATTCCATGACAGCCAGGTGCGCGACGCGGTCGCGGACGCCACTTTGGAGGTCGCCCCCTTGCAGGAAGCCGCATGATCCTCACCAACGCCCGGCTCGTGCTGGACGATCAGATCGTCCACGGCACCGTCACGCTCGACGGCACCGAGATTCGCGACGTGCAACCCGGAAGCAGCAACGCGCCCGGCGCGCTCGACCTCGACGGCGATTACCTGCTCCCCGGCGTCGTCGACGTGCACACCGACAACCTCGAGCGCCAGGTCCAGCCGCGCAGCAACGCCCGCTGGCCCTCGCGCTCGGCCATGCTGGCGCATGACGCGCAATGCGCGGTCAGCGGCGTCACCACCGTGCTCGACGCGCTCTGCCTCGGCGATCTCGGCTTCGACAAGGACCGCATCACCACCTTCCGCGACGGCGTCGCCGACCTCGACGCGCTCGCCGATACCGGCCTGCTGCGCTCCGAGCACTTCCTGCACCTGCGCTGCGAGCTGCCGGCGGCCGATATGATGGAGCTGCTCGACCCGGTGGCCGGCCATCCCCGCGTGCGCATGGTCAGCCTGATGGACCATTCGCCAGGCGTCGGCCAGTACGCCAATCTCGACCGCTACCGGGCCATGCGCCGCCGCGAAGGCGTCTCGCCCGAACGGATCGAGCAGCGCATCCAGGAGCTGACCGAGCAGCGCGCCCGACTGCGCGATCCCAACCGGCGCCGGCTACTGGCGCGGATGGCCGACTTGCCGGCGATCCTGGCCAGCCACGACGACCGCACCGAGGAAGAGATCGAAGAGAACCACCGCGACGGCATTCGCATCAGCGAATTCCCCGTTGCCATGGTTGCGGCCAAGGCGGCGCAGACGCGCGGCATGATGGTGATCGCGGGAGCCCCAAACATCGTCCGCGGCGGCTCGCATTCCGGCAACGTGTCGGCCGCCGAGATGATCCGGGAGGGCGCGGTCGACGCGCTGGCCAGCGATTACGTGCCGGCAAGCCTGATCGAGGCCGCCTTCGCCTGCGTCGGCCAAACCGGGATCACCTTGCCCGAGGGCGTCGCGCTGATCGCGGCCCAGCCGGCGGCGATGGCCGGCCTCACGGATCGCGGCCGCATCGCGCCGGGCCTGCGCGCCGATCTGATCCGCGTCCGCCAGCACGAGGGCACGCCGGTCGTCCGCCAGGTCTGGCGCGCCGGGGAGCGGGTGATCTGAGTCTGCGCGCCGCGCTCTACTACGCCCCGGAGCTCGACGACCCGCTCTGGCGCACCGGCTGCACCTGGCTGGGCCGCGACCCCGAGACCGGGGCCGCCTTGGCGCAACCGGACGTGCCCGACATCGCCGCCGTGACCGCGGATGCGCGGCTCTACGGCTTTCACTGTACGCTGAAGCCGCCAATGCGGTTGGCGACCACCTACGAGGAGTTC
Organism: Acetobacteraceae bacterium; assembly: GCA_965276815.1. Classification (GTDB taxonomy): domain Bacteria; phylum Pseudomonadota; class Alphaproteobacteria; order Acetobacterales; family Acetobacteraceae; genus JAVVHH01. The sequence continues at coordinate 183,249 of CBDIBE010000012.1, forward strand.
CGCACCGACGCGATGGCTTTGGCGCGGAGCCTCGTGCCGTTCGACATGCCGCCGCTCGCGGTCGCCGACCTGTCCGGCTTCCTCGCGCTGCGCGAGACGCGGCCGAGCCCAGAGCTGCAGGCGCTGGCGGATGCGTGCGTCGCCTGGGTCGACCGTCACCGCCTCCCGCCGGACGAAGCCGAGCTGGCGCGCCGCCGCGGCAATGGCCTCTCCGCCGCGCGCGACGCGCTGCTGCTGCGCTGGGGCTACCCCGGCGTGTTCGGCCACTGGCGCTTCCACATGACGCTGACCCGGCGGCTAACCGCGGAAGAGCGGGAGGTTTATCGGCCCGAAGCCGAGCGTTTCCTGGCGGACGCGCTCTCAGCCCCGCGCCGGGTCGCCAACATCTGCATCTTCACGCAAGCAGCCGCGGGGACGCCGTTCCTGCTCGCCGAGCGGCTCCCATTCGGATAAGGGCCGCAGGAACCTATCGCCGAGTCGGTGGCGGAAGCTGCTGCTGCTGGACTGTGGAGCGCGGCTGCAGCTGGATCGGGCCCTGACCCGGCGGCGGCTGAGAGTAGGCGGGCGGCGGCGGCACCGACGCGACCTGCGTGCCGTAACGGGACATCACCTCGCGCAACGGGTCCGCGCCAGGATTGGTGGCCTGCATTGTGATGCAGATGTCCTCTGCCCCAACAGGGCGGCCGTAATAGGCGTAGTTCCAATTCGACTTCGGGCTCATGATGCTGCCGCCGAGCGAGATGCCGGCGAACAGGCCGCGCGCCCGGCTGAAGCCGACGATGTCAGCCGAGAGCGCCGCCGTGGTGGCGCCCTCGACGCCGCCGCCAAGGTCAATGAACGTCGCCGCCGCGTCCGCGCCCAGCTTCAACTGGTTGTCCATAACCGCTTGCAGGCCGCGGTCGCTCATGATCAGGAACATGACTTCCGCGTCCTGCATCCCCGCCTGGAAGCCGAAGCTGGCGCCGCCGAGCCCGTAAAAGGCCGGCGAAGACCATGAACCGCCGCCGGCGCGCGCGATCAGCACGCAGCTACCGCCCTGGCCGCCGAACAGGAAGCCCGCGCGGAAAATCTGCGGGCAGATCATCGCCGCCCGCGCGCGCCGCAGAACGTATTGCGCGTCCTGGCCAGTCCGATTGTTGAGCAAGTCCTGCGCGGCGAGTGTCGCGCGGTCGACGAGCTGCTGCTGCTCGGACTGCGCATGCGCAGTCAGCGGCAACAGCGCGAGCAGTGCGGCAATCAAGAAACGACGCATGACTCCCTCCCGACTCGGGAGTCGCATCGTATCGCGATTCCACGGAGTTAGCCAAGGTTTCTTGATAAGTGAGGTTAAATCAAGGCAGCGCGTTGACGAAATCGACGCGCCAGCCTTCTAGGAGAAGGTCCAGCCGGGTCAGCGAGAGGTTATGCACCGAAAGATGCAGCACCGGCCCGGCGCCCACGCCCATCGCGTGCCCGACCGCGCAACGGATCGCCCCGCCATGGCTGACGATCACCAGATCCTGCCCCTCATGCGCCCGCGCCAGCCGGTCGAGCGCCCGCCCGACGCGGATCAGCATCTGCGCCACGCTCTCCCCATCCGGCGGCACTTCCGTCGCCGAAATCGGCCAGAACGGATGCGCCGGCAAGCTGAGCATCGCTGGCACGGCATCGCGGTCACGCCCCTGCAGCCCGCCCAGATCCTGCTCGATCAGGTCCGGTTCGACGAACATCTCCTGCGCCGGATAGCCGGCGGCGAAGATCGCCTCAGCCGTGCGCCGGGTGCGCGACAGCGGCGTGCAGCCCCAAACCGCCGGGCGCGGCAAAAGCCCGGCGAGCAGGCGATACATCGGCGCCTGCGCCACGAGACTGTCCGGGCAGAGCTGGACGTCCCGGTTGCCATAGACCCGCGCCCGCTCATTTTCCGCCACGATCGCGTGGCGGATCAGCCAGAACCGGGTTTCCGTCATTCGACAAGGCTTCCCTTCGCACGCCGGGCGCGCCAGCGGGCCCAGGCAAACCGCCCTACAATGAACAGGATCCCCAAAACCACCGCGACGTCGAGCAAGTGGAACACGGTCTCGAGCATCGGCGACGTGCTCCAGCGTTCGCCGAGCAAATAGCCGACATAGGCCAGCAGGAAGCACCAGGGCCAGGAGCCCAGGAAGGTGTAGAGGTGGAACTTGCCTTGCGGCATCCGCGCGATGCCGGCGGGCAGCGCGATGAAGGTGCGGATCACCGGGAGCATGCGCCCGATCAGCACCGCCGCGGCACCGAAGCGGTCGAAAAACCGGTCGCTGATCTCAAGATCATGGTGCGAAAGCAGCACGTATTTGCCCCAGCGCTCGATCGCCGGGCGCCCGCCCCAGCGGCCGACCCAATAGGCGACCGCGGAGCCGAGATTGCAGCCCAGCGCGCCGAGCGTCGCGACCACGATGAGGTTCATCCGCCCCGACGCGACGAGGAAGCCGGCAAAGGGCAGGATGATCTCGGACGGCAGCGGGATACAGGCCGATTCGAGCGCCATCAGCAGGACCAGCCCGCCATAGCCGCTGGTCTGCAGCACGGAAATGATTGCGGTCGCGAGGAAGCCCGAGGTGCCCATGGGCGCCCGACTACCGCGGCTGGGCCGCCATGGCCAGACGCAACGATGTCACTCCCCGATACTGATCAGCGCGCCGCGCAGCCGGGCCTGGCGGAACTGCCGGGCGAACACCAGCATCCCGGCGGCCAGCCAAACCAGATTGAGCCCGAACGCCCAGCCCATCTGGTCCCAGCGCACCACCCCGCCGAGTGCTGCGCGCATGCCCTCAAACACGTGCGACGACGGCAGCGCGAGGGCGACCGGCTGCACTGCCGCCGGCAGCACCGAAACCGGGTAGAACACCGCGGAAAACGGCGTGAGCCCGAACAGCACCGACCAGGCCAGCGCCTCGGCCCCCGCGCCATGCCGCAAGATCAGGCTGATCACGCCCAGCGCCACCCACCAGCCCATGATCATCAGGTTGGCAAAGAACAGCACGATCACCGGCCCCAGCGCGAACAGGTTGAATTGGTAGAGCAAGTAGGCCAGCAGGATCGCCGGCAGCACCCCGATCAACATGCGCGCGAACGAGATCGCCACCAGCGCCGCCAGCATCTCCCAGGGGCGGATCGGGCTGACGAAGAGATGGCCCAGATTGCGCGACCACAGCTCCTCGAGGAAGCTGATAGCCACCCCCATCTGGCTGCGCAGCGCCACCTCCCACAGCAGCACGCCGCCCAGCAGCGCGCTCGCCGCCATCGCCGCCCCGCCGCCCATGCGCGCCATCAGGAAGCTCGCCGTGAAGCCCCAGATGCACATCTGCAGCGCCGGCCAATACATCAGCTCAAGCAGCCGCGGCCAGGACCGGCGGTAGAGCGCCAGATGCCGGTACATCAGCCCCCAAATACGGCGCAGCCTCATTCGGCGGCTTTCCGGTTGCGCGCGATGTCGAGGAACACTTCTTCCAGGTCGTCCCGCCCGTAGCGCCCCAGCAGCTCCGTGGGCGACCCCTGGTCGACGATCCGCCCGGTCTTCAGCATGAGCACCGTATCGCAGAGCCGCTCGACCTCGCCCATGTTGTGCGACGCCAGCAGGATGGTGCAGCCGCTCTCTGCCCGGTATCGCTCGAGCCAGCTGCGCACCATGTCGCCCGTGTCCGGGTCGAGGCTCGCGGTTGGCTCGTCGAGCAGCAGGATATCGGGCCGGTTGATCAGCGCCTTGGCCAGCGCCACCCGCGTCTTTTGCCCCGCCGAGAGCTGGCCCGCCGGCCGGGCCAGCAACTCGCTCAGCTCGAGCTGCTTGGCCAGCTCCAAGATCCGCGCCTCCAGCCCGCGCACGCCATAGAGATAGCCATACACCCGGAGGTTCTCGGCGACGCTCAGGCGCGAGGGCAGCGCCACGTAAGGCGAGGAAAAGTTCATCCGCGCCAGCGCCGCGAACCGGTCGCGCGCCATGTCGTGCCCTAGCACCCGGATCGACCCGGCCGTCGGGATCAGCAGCCCGAGCAGCATCGCGATCGTCGTGGTCTTGCCGGCCCCGTTGCCGCCAAGCAGCCCGATTGTCCGGGCCGGCGCCACCGCGAAGCTGATATCGTCGACGGCCAGGACCTCGCCGTAGCGCTTGGTCAGGTGCTCGACCCGGATCGCGTCCACGGTCAGGACGCGGGCACGCCCTTCGTCGTGGAATACTCGAAGTGCAGCGCGGTGTCGGGATAGACGATCGGGTGGATCGCATGCGCCGCGACCGCGCCCTCGCTGAAGCCCTGCAGGATCAGCTTGAGCTTGCCGGGATAGTTCACGACGTCGCCGATGGCGAACACGCCGGGCACCGAGGTCTGGCACGTCGCCGGGTCTACGGTGACGTGGTTGTGCGCGAGGTCGAGCCCCCAGCCGGCGATCGGGCCGAGATCCATCGACAGCCCGAAGAAGGCAAGCAGCCGATCGGCTTGCAGCACCCGCGTCTGCCCCGCCAGGTCGGCCACGACCACACCCTGCAGGCAACCATTCTCACCCAGGAGGCCGTGGAGTTGGTAGGGGACGACCAGTTCGCACACGCCCTCGTCGGCGGCGGCTTCGAGCTTCGCGGCGGTCTCCGGTGCGGCGCGGAACTTGGCCCGCCGGTGCACGACGAACACCTTTTCGGCAACGTGCGGCAGGGAGAGCGCCCAGTCGACCGCCGAATCGCCGCCGCCCGCGATCACCACCCGCCGGCCACGGAAATCGTCGCGCCGCCGGACCAAGTACTGCACCGCACCCGTGGCCTCGAACGCCTCGATGCCGGGCAGCGGCGGCCGGTTCGGGCCGAAGGCGCCGGCGCCGGCGGCGACCAGCACCGCCTTGCACCTGACCTCATCGCCCTTGTCGGTTCCCACCACGAAGTGCCCGACCTCCCCGGAGAGCCGCTCGACCCGGCGGCGCAACAGCCGCGGCACGTGGAACGGGGAAATCTGCCGCTCCAGATTGCTGATCAGATGACCCGCGGCGATCGCAGGATGCGCCGGGATGTCGTAGATCGGCTTCTCCGGATACAGCGCCGTGCACTGGCCGCCGATCTCGTCGAGCGCGTCGATCAGAGCGCATTGCAGCTTGAGCATGCCGCACTCGAAGGCGGCGAACAGCCCCACCGGGCCTGCCCCGATGATCGCGACGTCGGTCGTCAACTGGTCCGGCATGGGCATCTTCCTACAGGCGTTTCGTGACCCGGTGAACCCGCTATACGTGCTGCGTGGCACAACGAACGCTACCCCTGCCCAGCCCTGCGGCGACCGAGGCGCTGGGAACCAAGATCGCCGCGGCGCTGCGCCCAGGCGATGCGGTGCTGCTGTCTGGGCCGTTGGGCGCGGGCAAGAGCGCGCTGGCCCGGGCCTTGCTGCGGGCGCTGCTGGGCGATCCCGCCTTGCACGTGCCGAGCCCAACCTTCACCCTGGTGCAGAGCTACGACTCGCCGATCGGGCCGGTTGCGCATTTCGACCTTTGGCGACTCGACGATGCCGGTGCAGTTCTCGAGCTCGGCTGGGAAGAGGCGCTGCAGGGAATCGTGCTGGTGGAGTGGCCGGATCGCCTGGGCGCGCTGCGTCCGCCGGACGCGCTGTCGGTGACGCTGGCGCATGCCGGCGAGGAGGCGCGGACCGCGACCCTGGAGGGCTGGGCCGACCGGCCAAGCTTTGCACCATGAACCTCTATAACATTCCGCCCGGCGCGCCGTTCCTGGACCGTCTGGCGAGCTGGTGGCTGGCGCGGGCCGGCGGCGATCCGCTCGCGGCGGCCAATGGACTGATCCTGCTGCCGACGCGACGCGCCGCGCGGGCGTTGACCGAGGCCTTCCTGCGGGCGGCAGAAGGGCGGGCGCTGCTGCTGCCGCGGATCGTCGCACTCGGCGGCCTCGACGAAGCGCCGCTCGCCTTGGCCGGCGCCCTCGACCTGCCGCCCGCGGTCGACGCGATGCAGCGCCTCGCGGTGCTGGCCCGCATGGTGATGGCGCTGGACGGCGATTACGGCGCGCCAGCCACCGCGGACGGCGCTTGGCGGCTAGCGCAGGAATTGGCCGACCTGCTGGACGAGGCGCACCGGGCCGACGTCAATCTGGCCGAGAAGCTGCCGCAAGCCGCCGACGCCGGCTACGCCGAACATTGGGCGCGGACGATCGAGTTCCTGCAGATCGTCACCCGTGCTTGGCCGGACTGGCTGCAAGAGACTGGGCTGACGGACGCGGCCGCGCGGGCGATGAAGCTCCTCCAGGTGCAAGCGACGGCCTGGGAGACCGAGCCGCCGGCCTTCCCGGTCGTCGTGGCCGGCACCACTGGCGGCGTGCCCGCCGTGGCCGGCCTGATCCGCGCCGTCGCCCGGCTGCCGTCGGGCTCGGTGATCCTGCCCGGCCTCGATCTCGAGATGGCGGACGAGGTCTGGGCCCAGCTCGAAGACAGCCACCCGCAAGCCGGCATGCGCACCCTGCTGACGCGGATGGGCGCGGCCCGAGGCGACGTACAATCATTGGAGATGGCATTGGAGATGGCCCCCGCGATCAGGCCCAACCCCCTCCAACTCCAACTCCCTCTCACTCCGGGAGAGGGTAGGGATGAAGGCGCGGCACGTGGAAAAACCCTCACGCAGCCCTCTCCCGGGAGAGGGCTATTGTCGAGCCCGCGCGCCGCGACGCTCTGGCGCGCGCTCCTGCCTGCGCCCGCGCTTTCCCATTGGCGCCTGCCATTCAAGCCAGATACGACCGGTCTCTACCGCCTCGAACCCGCCGACCAGCAGGAGGAGGCGGTCGCCATCGCGCTTGCCCTGCGCGCTGCGCTCGAGCGCCCGCATGCGCGCGCCGCGCTGGTCACGCCGGACCGCGAGCTTGCCTTGCGGGTCGCCGCCGAGCTGGGGCGCTACGGCGTCGTCGTGGACGACTCCGCCGGCGAAAAGCTGGCTGACACGCCGCAAGCCGCTTTCCTGCGCCTGCTCGCCCGCGCGGTGGCCGACCGCCTCGCGCCGGTGGTGCTGCTTTCCGTCCTCAAGCACCCGCTCGCCGCGTTTGGCCTCGCGCCCGCCGCCTGCCGCCGGGCCGCCCGCGCCCTGGAGCGACGCTGCCTGCGCGGCCCGGCGCCGCCGCCCGACATCGCCGGGCTCCGCGCTGCGGTCGCAAAAGCCTTGCCGGATCCGGAAATCACCGGCCTGCTGGACCGAATCGAGACCTGGCTAGCACCCCTGCTCGCCATCGCCGGCGACGTCACCCCCGCGACCGCGCTGCAAGCCCTGATCGAGGCCGCCGAGGCCGCCGCCAGCACCGACCAGGAGCCAGGCGCCGCACGCCTCTGGGCGGGTGAGGAAGGCGAGGCCCTCGCGACCCACTTCACCGCGCTGGCCGCCGCCTTGCCGATGCTGCCCGCCCAGCCGGTCGCCACGCTCCCCGGCCTGCTCGATGCCTCGATGGCGGGCGCCGTCGTGCGCAGCCGGCGCGCGTTGCGCGGACGCGGCGGCGCCGAGCATCCGCGGGTGGCGATCCTCGGCCTGCTCGAAGCCCGGCTGCAGACCTTCGACCTCATCGTGCTGGGCAGCCTGGCCGAAGGCGTCTGGCCGCCCGCGACCGATCCGGGCCCGTGGATGAGCCGCCCCATGCGCACGGCCGCCGGGCTGACCTCGCCGGAAGAGCGCGTCGGCCAGATGGCGCATGATTTCGCCATGGCCGCTTGCGCCGCCGAGACCGCCATCCTGTCTTGCCCGCGCCGGCGGGATGGCGCGCCTGCCGTGCCCGCCCGCTGGCTGGTGCGGCTCGAGGCGTTTCTCGCGGGACACCAGACCCGGCTGGCCCAGCATCCGGCGGCGCTCTGGGCGCGCATGCTGGACCAGCCCTATGGCGGCCCCACCCCGGTCCAACCGCCGCGCCCGCGGCCGCCCGTCGCCGCCCGGCCGCGCAAGCTCAGCGTGACGGAAATCGAAACCTGGTTGCGCGACCCCTACGCGATCTACGCCAAGCACGTGCTCCGCCTGCGCGCGCTCGACCCGCTCGAACAGACTGCGGACGCCGCCGATTACGGCGACATCGTGCACAAGGCGATCGCCGCCTTCATCGCCAACCTACCACCATCTTACCCGCCTGACGCCGCCGCCAGGTTGCGTGCGGAAATGAACCGCGTGCTGGACGAGCAAGGCCTGCGTCCCGCGCTGGCGGCCTGGTGGCGCCCGCGCCTCGGCCGCATCGCCGAGTGGGTGGCCGAGACCGAGCAACATCGGCGTGCCCAGAATGCCGGCACGCTGGTGCGGGTGGAAGCGGACGCGGAGTGGCCGATCCCCGGTCAAAGCTTCATCCTTAGGGGCCGCGCCGACCGGATCGAGCGTCGCGACGACGGCAGGCTGACCTTGCTGGACTACAAGACCGGCACCGTGCCGAAAGCCGCCGACGTCGAGATGGGCTACGCGCCGCAACTGCCGCTTGAGGCGGCGATGGCCGCAGATGGCGCATTCGGGGCGGAACTGGCTGCGCCGGCGGCGGAACTCGCCTATTGGCACCTGACCGGCGGGTTCGTGCCGGGCGAGATTTGTGAGCTGTTCAAGAAAGATCGGGGCGGCATCGCTGACAGGGTCGCCGCCGCCGCGCAAAACCTCGCCGGCCTGGTGACCTCCTTCGACAACCCGGCGCAACCCTACCTCTCCCGGCCCAATCCGGCCGCCGCGCCGCGCTTCTCCGACTACCGTCAGCTCGCCCGCGTCGCCGAGTGGGCGCTGCTGGAGGACGAGTCCTGACGACCAACCGCCAGCGCGCGATCAACGAGCAGCTCGACGCCTCCAACCCCAACATCTCCGCCTTCGTGGAGGCATCGGCCGGGTCGGGCAAGACCAAGCTGCTGACCGACCGGATCCTGCGGCTGATGCTGGCTGGCGCCGATCCGGGCCGCATCCAGTGCCTCACTTTTACCAAGGCGGCCGCGGCCGAGATGGCGCTGCGGCTGCAGAATCGCCTCGGCACATGGGCCACGGTGGACAATCAGACGCTCGACAAGGAGTTGGGTGATTTGCTGGTTCCCGCGCAGCAGCAGGTGCGCGAAACGGCCCGGCAGCTCTTCGCCCGCGTCCTGGACCTGCCCGGCGGCATGCGAATCGGCACGATCCACGCGTTTTGCCAGTCGCTGCTGCGCCGCTTCCCGCTCGAAGCCGCCGTCACGCCGCACTTCCAGCTCGTCGAGGACGCGGACGCCCGCATGACGATGGAGGGCGCGCGCGAAGGCGTGCTGGCCGGCGCGCCCGACACGGCGTTGCGCGAATTGGCGGGTCTCGCCACCGCCGCCCAGCTCGGCGACCTGGTCCAGACGCTCGATCAGCAGCGGGACCGGCTCGCCAAGCTGATGACCATGACCGAGGACGGGCTGGCCGAGGCGGTGCGGCGCACCGCCGGAGCGCCGCCGGGGACGGAAGCCGAGTTGCTCGCCGCCGCCGTGAACTGGCAGGGTGAGCGAGAGGTCCGCCAGGTGCTGGAGGTCGCGCTCGCGCGAGCCTCTCCCGGCGTCAAGCGGACCGCGGCGGAGTTGCTGGACTGGCTGGCCCAGCCGGACGGCGCGCGCGTCAGAAGTTGGGCGGATTGGACCTGCCTGCTGCTCAACAAGGACGGCACTCCAAGCCCGCTCAAAGACTTCGCCAACGACAAGCTCGCCGCGCTGCACCCCGAAATCCGCGACGTCATCCAGGCGGAGCAGACCCGGGTCATCGCACTGCAGGAGCGCCGCCGCACGCTGCAGATGGCCGAAGCGACCACCGGCCTCCTCCTCCTGGCGCTCCCGGTGCTGCGCGCCTACGCCGCCCGCAAGGCCGAGGCCGGGCTGCTCGACTACACCGACCTGATCGGCCTCACTGCCGGCCTGCTGCGCGATCCTGGCGCCGCCTGGGTGCTCTACAAGCTCGATGGCGGGATCGACCATATCCTGCTCGACGAGGTGCAGGACACCGCGCCGGAGCAATGGCGGATCGCGCACCGGCTCACCGAAGAGTTCTTCGCCGGGCTGGGTGCCAGGGTCGAGGATGGCGCGCCCCACCGCTCTTTCTTCGCCGTGGGTGACCCCAAGCAAAGCATCTACTCCTTCCAGGGCGCTGACCCCGACGAGTTCAAGCGCTCGCGCGCGCAAATGGCCGCCCGGGTGGGCAACTCCGGCAAGGAATGGCGCGAGGTGACGCTGGACGTGTCGTTCCGTTCGACCCAGCCGGTGCTGGCGCTGGTCGATGCCGTGTTCGCCGACGACCAAGCGAAGAACGGCGTGGCCGACGAACATAAACTGCAGCATTTCGCCGACCGGGTGGGCGATGCCGGCCGGGTCGAGCTGTGGCCGCTGGTGCCGGTGCCGGAAACGCCGGACATCGAGCCGTGGACGGTGCCGGCGCAGAACCGCACGCTGCGCTCGGCGCGGCAGCGCGTGGCAGATGGCGTCGCGTCCTGGATTGCGGCCGAGATCGCGCGCGGCCCGGTGATGTCCAGCAAAAGCCGGCCGCTCGAGGCCGGCGACGTCATGGTGCTGGTCCGCAGGCGGGACGAGTTCGCGACCAGCCTGGTCCGCGCGCTGAAGGCGAAAGGCGTGCCGGTGGCCGGGCTGGACCGGCTCGAGCTGATCGAGCAGGCCGCGGTTCAGGATTTGCTGGCCGCCTGCGACGCCGTGCTGCTGCCGGAGGACGATTTGGCGGTGGCCTGCGTGCTGACCAGCCCGCTCGGCGGCCTCTCCGACGACAGCTTGATGGAGCTGGCGCTGGGCCGCCGCGGCCGCCTGTGGAATGCGCTGCGAGACCGCGCCGCCGAGCGGCCGGACTGGACGGCGGCGTGGCGGTTTCTGTCCGCGCTGCAGGCCCGCGCCGACCATGTGACCCCGCATGCCTTGCTGGCCGAAGCGCTGGGTCCGCTGGGTGGCCGGCCGCGCCTGCTGGCCCGCCTCGGGCCAGAGGCGGCCGAGCCGCTGGACGAGCTGCTCAACGCCGCGCTGGCCTATACCGCGCTGCACGCGCCGTCCCTGCAGGGCTTTGTGCATTGGCTCAGACGCTCCGGCGCGACCGTCAAGCGCGAGGCGGGCGGTGCGGGCGGCACGGTCCGGGTCATGACCGTGCACGGCGCGAAAGGACTGCAGGCGCCGCTGGTGCTGCTGCCCGACACGACCGGGCTGCCGCCCGAGGACGAGAAGCTCGCCTGGTCCACTGACCCGGCGACCCACGCGCCGCTGCCGCTCTGGGCGCCGCGCAAGGAGTTCCGTTGCGCCGCCGTGGACCGGGCGCGGCAGGAGGAGCGGGCGCGCCAGGTCCGCGAATACAACCGGCTGCTCTACGTGGCGCTGACCCGGGCGGAGGACCGGCTGGTGATTTGCGGCTGGGACATGAAGCGGGGCGTGCCGGACACGAGCTGGTATCGGATGGTCGAGCGTGGCTTCGCCGCCCTCGGCGCCACGCCGGAGCCGTTCACCCTCGGCTGGGGCGAGACGATGCTGGCCTACGCGACGCCGCAGACCCGGCCGTTGCCGGACAGCAAGCCAGCGACTGGAGATGCGTCGGCCGAGCTGCCCGCATGGGCCGGCCGCCCCGGCGACTGGCGCCCCGCCCCGCCGCCGCCCGAACCCGCGACCCCCATCCCGCTCGCCCCGAGCCGCCCCACGGATGCGCATTTCGGCCCCGTGCCCCGTGCCGCCTCGCCGCTCCGCGCCGAGACCGGCCGCCGCTTCCTGCGCGGCAGCTTGGTCCACGAATTGCTGCAGCACCTGCCGGCTCTGGGTCCCGAGCGCTGGGACCGGGCCGCCCGCGCCCACCTCGCCCGGCACGGACTCGACCCGGCGGAGGTCGAAACCCTCGCCGAGCAAGCCCTCGCCGTCCTGCGGCATCCCGAGCTGGCCCCGCTGTTCGGTCCGGCTGGCCGGGCGGAGCAGCCGATGACCGGACTGATCCGCGGCGTCGTGGTGAGCGGGACAGTGGACCGGATGGCCGTCTTGCCGGGCGAGGTGCTGCTCGCCGACTACAAGACCGGCCGCGACGCCCCCGAAGACGTGACCCGGACGCCGGTGATGTATCTGCGCCAGCTCGCCGCCTACCGGGCGGTGGTGCAATCGATCTATCCGGACCGGACGGTGCGCTGCGCCTTGGTTTGGACAAGCGGGCCGGCCGTCGTTTCGCTTCCCTCGGCCCTGCTGGACGCGCATGCACCGGGTGCTTGACCGGACTCGGGCGGTTTCCCAAGTCTTCCACCAGCCTTTTTAGGAGAGTGCCATGGGTCAGAACACCGTCGCGGTCGACGACAACAGCTTCAAGACGCAGGTGCTGGACAGCAAGGAGCCGGTCCTGGTGGATTTCTGGGCGGAATGGTGCGGCCCCTGCAAGATGATCGCCCCCGCGCTCGAGGAGATCGCCGAGGAGTACAAGGGCCGCGTCACCGTCGCCAAGGTGAACATCGACGACAACCCGATGTCCCCCAACACCTACGGCGTTCGCGGCATCCCGACGCTGATCCTGTTCAAAGACGGCAAGCCGGCGGCCACCAAGGTCGGCGCGGCCCCGAAGAGCGAGCTGAAGAAGTGGGTGGCGGGTAGCCTCTAAACGCCTCGCTTGAAGATGGTGTAACCATCACCCCCGGACGCGGTCCGGGGGTCCGCTTATCTGCTAAGGCGCCTGCCTCGCTGATCGGCAAATGTGACCTCGTGATGTGCGAGAAAACGGCCGAGCGGTCTGGGTATGTTTACGTCACACAGGACCCGCGACACGGAGCCCCTTAGACCGCTATCGCCCTGACTGTGTCAGGGCGGCGGTCTAGCTACTTTGGTGGCGAGCAACTTTGTCGCATGACTGGCGTCGCTGTCGCGATTCCAGTCAGGGCGACGTTGCTCTAGCGTAATTGTAAATCGCCGCAACGTCGGTCACCGGTGTCGTCAGAGCGAAAAGGTTGGCGACTTCGTCAGCAGTCATACCGTCATCCATGTTGTCGATGATGGACGCAGCGGTAACGCGCGGGTCATCTCGCAGGGCCGGCGCCCCCGACACAAACGCGCGCCGGGACACGACGAGCGGACAACCGGACCAGTCCATGATCGACCTCCTAAGGCGCCTAAGCCGCCTTCAGGAGCTTCTGCGCGACCACCAGTTCAGCAATTTGCACCGCGTTCAGCGCCGCACCCTTGCGCAAATTGTCGGACACGCACCAGAACTGCAGCCCGTGCTCCACCGTCGGGTCCTTGCGGATGCGGCTCACATAGGTTGCGTCTTCGCCCACGCAATCGATCGGCGTCGTGTAGCCACCGTCCTCGCGGATGTCCTGCACCACCACCCCCGGCGCCTCGCGCAGCACCGCACGCGCTTCTCCAGCCGTCACCGGCTCGTGGAATTCGACGTTGATTGCCTCGCTGTGGCCGATAAACACCGGCACGCGGACGCAGGTCGCCGCGACCAGGATGTTTGGGTCGAGGATCTTCTTGGTCTCGACCACCATCTTCCACTCTTCCTTGGTCGACCCGTCATCCATGAACTTGTCGATGTGCGGAATGCAGTTAAAGGCGATCTGCTTGGTGAATTCCTGCGCGGTCACCGCGTCGTTCACATACATCGCGCGCGCCTGCGACCATAGCTCGTCCATCCCCTCCTTGCCGGCGCCGGACACCGACTGGTAGGTCGCGACCACGACGCGCTTGATGCGGAATTGGTCGTGCAAGGGCTTCAGCGCGACCAGCATCTGGATCGTCGAGCAGTTCGGATTGGCGATGATGTTGCGCGGGATGCGGGCAAGCGCCTCCGGGTTCACCTCCGGCACCACCAGCGGCACGTCCGGCTCCATGCGGAAATGGCTGGTGTTGTCGATCACCAGGCAGCCCGCGGCGGCGGCACGGGGGGCGTGGATCGCGGAAATCGCCGCACCCGGGCTGAACAGGGCGATATCCCAGCCCTTGAAGTCGAACGTCTCGAGGTTGCGGACCTTGAGCACCTGCTTGTCGCCGAAGCTGATCTCCTGTCCGACGGAGCGGGCGGAGGCGAGGGCGACGACCTCGGTCACCGGGAAGCGGCGCTCGTGCAGGGTCTTGATGATTTCGCGACCCACCGCTCCGGTGGCGCCGACGACCGCGACCCTGTAACCCATGTTCCTCTCCATGCTCCTCAACCGTCGCACCTAATCGACCCGGCGTTGCGAAACAAGGGCGCGTTTAACCGCCCAGATACGCGGCGGCGACGGCCGGGTCGGCGGCGACCTGCGCCGCGGGGCCGGAGAGCGCGATCCGCCCGGTCTCCAGCACATAGGCATGGTCGGCGACGTCCAGCGCGGCGGAGGCGTTCTGCTCGACCAGCAAGATCGTCGTGCCCTCGGCGCGCAGGCTGGCGATGATGGAGAAAATCTCCTCCACGAAGAGCGGCGCCAGCCCCATGCTCGGCTCGTCCAGCAGCAGGAGCCGCGGGCTTCCCATCAGCGCCCGGCCGATCGCCAGCATCTGCTGCTCGCCGCCCGAGAGCGACCCGGCGAACTGCCCCAGCCGCTCGCGCAACCGCGGGAACCGCGCCAGCACCTGCTCTTGGCGCCGCGCGATCTCGGCGCGATCCGGCACGAGGTAAGCGCCGATCGCCAAATTCTCCGCCACGGTCAGCTCGGCGAAGCACTGCCGCCCCTCCGGCACCTGCAGCAGCCCGGAAGCGGCGATCCGGTACGCCGGCCAGCTCGTGATCTCCCGGCCATCGAGCCGCACCCGGCCGGATCGCGCCCGCACCAGGCCCGACACCGCGCGCATGATCGTCGTCTTGCCGGCCCCGTTGGCGCCGATCAGCGTGACAACCTGCCCCTCGGGCACCACCAGGCTGACGCTTTTCACGGCGTCGGTCCGCCCGTAGCAGACGACGAGGTCCTGGATCTCGAGGCTGCTCATCAGACCCCGCGCACGCCCGCCTTGGCGCCGGCCGCCAATCGCGCCGCAACTTTGTGCCCCAGATAGGCCTCGACGACGCCGGGGTCCTGCCGTGCCTGCTCGGGCCGGCCGCAGAAGATCAGGCGGCCAAAGTTCAGCACACACACGCTGTCAGAAATGTCCATCACGAAGCCCATGTCGTGCTCGACCAGCAGCACGGTGGCGCCGGATGCGCTGAGCTGGCGGACCAGGGTTGCCAGGGCTTCGGTCTCGGCCGGGTTCATGCCGGCGGCCGGCTCGTCCAGCATCAGCAGGCAGGGCTCGGGCGCCATGGCGCGGGCGATCTCGAGCCGCCGCTGGTCGCCGTACGAGAGCCCGGCCGCCCGCATCTCTGCCTTGGCCCCGAGCCCGACCAGCTCCAGCGCCGCCCGCGCCCGCTCGACGGCGCGCCGCTCCTCGGCGCGAAAACCAGGCAATCGGAGCAGCACGCCGGGCAACCCGGCGTGCGTGCGCGCATGCAGCCCGGTCAGCACGTTCTCCAGCACGGTCATCGCGCCGAACACGCGCAAATTCTGGAAGGTGCGGCCCAGCCCAAGCGCCGTCCGGCGCTCCGGCGGCAGCCGCGTCATGTCGTGGCCCGCCAGCACGATCCGCCCGGAGCTGGGCGGCACCAGGCCGGAGATCAGGTTGAACAGGGTCGTTTTGCCGGCGCCGTTCGGCCCGATCACCGCGTGGACGCCGCCCTGTGCGATCGCCAGCGTCACGCCGTCCACCGCCGCAAGACCCCCGAACCGCCGCGTCAACGCATCGAGCGCCAGCAGCGCGGTCACGCCGCTCGCCTGCGCATCCGCGTGAACAGCAGACCATTCGGCAGGAACAGCACGGCGACCACGATGATCAGCCCATTGAGCACGAGCCGGAAGTCGCTCACGTCGCGCAACAGCTCCGGCAACAGGGTCAGCACCCAGGCGCCCAGCACCGGGGCGAACGGCGTGCCGATGCCGCCGAGCAGCGCATAGGATAGGATGGTGACCGCCGGCTCGAACCCGTAATCGTTCGGGCCGATGAAGCTGCTGACGTGCGCGGACAGGCATCCGGCCAACCCGGCCAGCGCCGCGGAGGCCACTAGCACGCCCATCTTATACCGCCGCAGCTTCACGCCCATCACCGCGGCGGCGGTCTCATCCTCGCGCATCGCCTCCATCGCCCGCCCGATCCGGCTGCGCCCGACGAGCCAGAGCGCCAGCACGGCCAACGCCAGCAGCCCGTAGATCATCCAAGTCTCGGCAAGTTGCGGGATGCCGGAGATGCCGAGCGCGCCGCCGAGATAGTCCACGTTGAGGTAGACCGCCCGCAGGACCTCACCGAGCCCGATGGTGGCGATGGCGAGATAGACGCCGGAGAGCCGCAAGGTCGGCACGCCGATGGCGAGCGCGAACAGCACCGGCGCCATGACCGACAGCGGCAGCACGGCCGCGAACGGCCAGCCGAACTTCAGCGTCATGATCGCCGACGAATAGGCGCCCAGCCCCATGAACGCCGCCTGCCCGAGCGAGAGCTGCCCGGCGGCGAGCACGACATACATCGACAGCGCCAGCAGCCCATTGATCCCGAGCGCGTAGACGAGGTTCTGGTAGGTCCAGAGGAAATCGTCGAGCCAGGGCGGCACTACCAGGTTTCCAGACGCGTTCGCTGCGCGAACACTTAGGCGCGCCGGATCACGGCGCGGCCGAACAGGCCGGAGGGCCGGGTCCAGAGCACGATGACAAGGATCAGGAAGGCCACCGCCTCCTTCAGCTCCGAGGAGATATAGCCCGCGGTCAATACCTCGATGATCCCGAGCGCCATCCCGGCGATGACCGCGCCGCGTATGTCGCCGAGGCCGCCGGCGATCACCACCACGAAGCCGCGCAGCATCATCGTTTCGCCCATATAGGGCTGGATCGCGTTGAAGTTGAGCCCGATCAGCACGCCGCCCGCACCGGCCAGCGCGCCGGACAAAAATGAGACGATGGCTGCGGCGCGGAGCGTGTTGATCCCCATGAGCTGCGCCACGTCCGGCTTCTCCGCCATCGCGCGGATCGCCAGGCCCAGCCGCGTGCCGCGCAGCAGCGCGATCAGCCCGGCCACCAGGACCACGGTCGCGCCCAGGATCAGCAGTTGCGCCGCTGTCACCCGGATATCGCCGATGTGGAACGCCTCGGCCGAAATGGCCTCTGGCGGCAGCCGGCGGATCTCCGTGCCGAGCCAGGCGGTCAGCGCCGCATAGAGCGCCAACACCGCCCCGAGCGTGACCATCAGCGAGGAGAGCTCCGGCGCGCGGACCCGTCGCAGCCGGGTCAGCAGCAGCCAATCGAGCACCACGGCGATCGCCCCCACGGCGACCGCAGCCGCCGGCAGCGCCGCCCAGATCGGCCAGGCGTAGTTGCGTGTCAACCATAGTGCGATCAGCGCGCCGGCGGAGAAGTAGAACCCGTAGGTCAAGTTGATCACCCGCAACACGCCGAACATCAGGGTGAAGCCGAGGGCGAATAGAGCGTAAGTGGCGCCGAGCAGGACGCCGTTGACGAGCTGCTGGGCGAGCATCGCGGCGCTATATGGAAAAACCGCCTGTTCGTCCAGACGAACGGGCGAGGGTCAGCTTTCGAAGCTGAGTTCCACCCGGCGTCCTTCGAGGCCTGGGTCGCTCGCCGAGGGCGGGCGGGGCCGGAGATCGATGCGGCCACGGTCCAGGTTCATCGCCTCCAGCGCGTCGACGACGGCCTGGGCCCGCCGCTGCGCCCACCTGTCGTTGGGAGCCACCGTCGCGCTTTCCACGTAGCCGGCAACCAGAATGCGCCGGTTCGGGAAAGACTTCGCCTGATCGGCGAACGCGGCGATGGTGCGCCGCGCCTCGGGGTCGACCTGGGCGGAGGCGTTCTGGAAGAAAACGACCGATACGGGCGGGGTGTTCGGACCTGCGCAGCTCGCCACCGCCAAAACAAAGACGCTGCCCACCAAGTGACGGCGGGATAATTTGGGGTTCACTCCCACAACTCCTGTTACCCTGGCGCCAACGTTGCGCATGACGTGTTTGGCGTCAACCGACATCGATGTTGGTTAGCCCACGGCTGACCGATCGCGGCTTCCGTCAGACTGCACCACTAGGCCGGCTTGACGTCATAGAACTGCACGAAGCCCATGCGCAGATCGGTGATCTGCCGGTATCCGGTCGTATCGTAATAGGCGCCGAGCGGGACGTATGTCGGGTCCTGGAAGAAGGCGCGCTGGATTTCGGCGCAAATCTGCTTTTGCGTCGGCAAATCTGCCGCTGCAAACCATTTGGCCCGCAACGCTTCCAGCTCCGGCGCGCGCGGCCAGCCGAACCAGGCCTGGTCGCCGTTGCCGCGTAGGCCGAGGTGGCTGGCCGGGTCAAAATTATTGGTGCCGTTCAGGGTCGTGACGAACAGGTTCCAGCCGCCTTCGGACGGCGGCTTGCGGCTGGCGCGGCGCTGCACCACGGTGCCCCAATCCATTGCCTGGACGTCCATGTTCATCCCGGCCTTCTGCAGCGAATCGGCGCTGACCAGCGCCAGCGGGTGGGTATTCGGGTAATTCGTCGGATCGAGCAGGGTGACGCGCTCGCCCTTGTAGCCCGCGCGCTGCAACTCGTCCCGCACGCGGCCATAGTCGCGCTTGCCGACGAGGATGTCGGTGCCCTCGGTCGTCGCCATCGGCGTGCCGGGGCTGAATACGCCGACATGATCCTTCCACAGATCGCGCTCGCCGCCAGCAACGGCGGCCATGGCCTCATCCTGATCGAACGCGCCCAGCACCGCCCGGCGGATGGCCGGGTTGTCGAACGGCGGATACAGCTCGTTGAAGCGCAGGCAGCCCAGCGCCCCGCCGGGGTCGAGCACGCGCGTCGCGATCTTGCCAGCCCGCAGCATCCCGAGCAGGTCGGGCGTCGGGTTCTGCCACCAATCGACCTCGCCGTTGATCAGCGCATTGGCCGCGGTCGATGGGTCGTCGATAATCCGCCACTCGACCCGGTCGTAATGCACCACCTTCGGCCCGGCGGTGAACGTCGCGGACCCGTCGGGACGCGGGACGTAGTCCTTGTTGCGCTCGTAGACCGCAAGCGCGCCGGGGACGCGCTCGTCGGCCTTGAAGCGGAACGGGCCGCTGCCGGTCATGTCGGTAACCTGCTTGTTCGGGTCGGTCACGGCCAGCCGCTGCGGCATGATGCAGGGCATGCTGGTCCCGGTCTTGCCGAGCGCGTTCGGCAGCAGCGGGAAGGGCTGCTTGAGGCGGAACTGCACGACCTGGTCGGAGGCGGCGGAGAGTTCGTCGGTCGCGTCCATCAGCGCGCGGCCGAACGCGTCGCGGGCGGCGAAGCGCTGGATACTGGGCACCACGTCCTGCGCGCGGACCGGCTCGCCGTCATGGAAGCGCAGGCCGTCGCGCAGCGTGAGGCGCCAGAGTTTGCCGTCGTTCTCGATGGTGTGGCCGGCGACCATCTGCGGCTGCATCGAATAGTCGGCCGCCTGGCCATACAGCGTGTCGAACACCAGGTAGCCGTGGTTGCGGGTGACGGTCGCGGTGGTCCAGATGGGGTCGATGACCGCCGGGTCGCCCTCGGGGATGAAACGCAGCAGCTTGGCTGGCTGCGCGACGCTGGGCGCGGCCAGCGCGCTCGCCGCCGCGGTCGCCAGGAAGGTGCGGCGCTTCATCGGGTCAGCTCTTTTTGGGTGCGATGACGAATTTTCCGCTCTGCATGGAGAGGACCACCACGCCCTCGGCGCTGGCCGGGTCGCGGTGGTCGGTGAAGCGGAACGGGCCCATGACGCCGGTATAGTTGGTCTTCAGCAGCGCCTCGCGCAGCTTGTCCGCGTCGGTCGACCCGGCGCGGTCGATCGCCTGGGCCACGATGTGCATCGTGTCGTAGGCCTGGGCGGCAAATTGGTCCGGGTCGTGGCCGTATTTGGTGCGGTACGCCGTGACGAATGCCTTGTTGGCGGGGTCGTCCTTGCCGATGAACCAGGGGCTGCCAACCATAAGCCCGTCGGCGGCGGCGCCGGCGATCTCGCCGATCTTCGGCGAGTTGCTGCCGTTGCCGCCCAGGAACAGCGTGTCCTTGCCGAAGCCAAGCTGGCGCGCCTGCAGCAGAACGCCGGTGGTGGGCTCGACGAGGGCCGCGATGCCGATCGCGTCCGGCTTGAGTGCCTTGATCTTAGTGAGCTGGGCGCTGAAATCGGTGTCTTTCTGGCTGAAGCTCTCCTCGGCGACGATCTTCAGCCCGGCCTTTTGCGCGGCGGCCTTCATGGTGTCGAAGCTGGATTTGCTGAACGCGTCGTCATTGGCATACATCAGCGCGATCGTCTTGACGCCGCGCGCTTTGGCCGCCTCGATGGTCACCGGCACCACGTCGGCCTCCGGCAGGCTGGTGCGGAACACGTAGGGGCCGATATCGGTGATGCCGACCGCGGTCGTGCTGGTGCCGACGATCGGGATCTTGCGCGCATTGACCACTGGGCCCACGGCAAACATCTCGTTCGAGAGGGTCGGGCCGATGATCAGGGCCACATGGTCGCGGCCGATCAGCTTGCGGGCGGCGTTGATCGCCTGGTCCTTGTTGCCGGCGCTGTCCTCGACGATGAGGTTGATCTTGCGCCCGCCGAGCACGCCCTTCTGATTAATGTCGTCGACCGCGAGGTCCAGCCCCTCCTTGATCGCCTTGCCATAGGCGGCGCTGGGACCGCTGAGGATCTCGATCGCGCCCACCGTCACCGGGTCGGACGACTGGGCGAACGCGGCCGGCACGGCGGACAGCGATGCGGCGATCAGCAGACTTCTACGCAACATGAAACGAACCTCCGATTAGGCCGAAACCTAGCCGAACGGGCCCGGCGATGCCAATCTGGGTTATGACAAGGCTTCGCGTCGCCACCTGGAACATCAACTCGCTGCGCCTCCGCCACCCCCTCCTGACCCGGCTGCGCGAGGCCCTCGATCCCGACGTGATCTGCCTGCAGGAGACCAAGGTCCCGGACGAGCTGTTCCCGGACGGTGTGCCGGGCGAGCTGGGCTACCCCTACGTCGTGCGGCGCGGGATGAAGGGGTATAACGGGGTGGCGATCCTGTCCCGGGTCCGGCTCGAGGCGGACGCGTATGCGCCGGATTGGTGCGAGAAGGGCGATTGCCGGCACGCCGCGGCCACGCTGGCGACGCCGGGCGGGCGGGTCGAGCTGCACGATTTTTACGTGCCCGCGGGCGGCGACGTGGCCGATCCGGCGGTCAACCCGAAGTTTGCGCACAAGCTCGCTTTCGTTGCCGAGGCGACCAACTGGTTCGCCGCGCGCCGGCCGGAGCGGTGCATCCTGGTCGGCGACCTCAACATCGCGCCGCTGGAGCACGATGTTTGGAGCCACAAGCAGCTGCTGACGGTGGTGAGCCACACGCCGGTGGAGGTGGCGCATCTGAACGCCTGGCTGCGCACCGGCTTTGCCGACGCGATGCGGCATTTCGTGCCGGCGGACGAGAAGCTGTACACGTGGTGGTCGTATCGCAACCAGGATTGGCGACGCTCGAACCGCGGGCGGCGGCTGGACCATGTCTGGGTGTCGCCGGACCTGGTTGCGGGGTTGCGCAAGTTGGACGTCTTGGTCGACGCGCGCGATTGGGAGCGGAGTTCGGACCATGTGCCGGTCTGCGTGGAGCTGGATGTATGACATTTCCGGCTAAAGCGGCGTGCGTGTCCACGCACGCCGCTTTAGCTATTTGTTTTGGCGAGCATCTTCGTGTGCTCAGGTGATTCCACCTGAGCGCACGATGCTCTAGGGATGGCGTCGCATGAAGGTCAGGGAGGCGAAGGCGCCCAGCCAGGAGCCGAGGGCGGCGAACACCACGTAGATCCAGTTATTGGTGTAGTTGATCACGCCGTAGGACGAGAGCAGGTACCACAGCCCGCTCCAATTGGCCGCGGGGACCCGGCGGCGGGCGGCGACCGATGCGGTGAACTGGACATAGACGAAGTCGGTTGCGGCGGTGGCGGCGATTACGGCGAGGGCTGTGAGGGGGTTGATCGCGGGGAACGGCATGGCGGGGGTTCCTGGTAGTTTGCGCAACCCTGCCCGAAGGCGCCCGCCGTATCTATTTGCCCTGCCTGCGGGGAACCCGGGTAGACTGCGCCCGCCTAGCTGAAGCGAGCGACCTGCATGCCCTACGAGCTGTATTACTGGCCGACCATTCAGGGCCGCGGCGAGTTTGTCCGCCTGGCGCTGGAGCAGGCTGGCGCGGACTATGTCGATGTGGCGCGGACGCGCGGCGGCATGGCGAAGATGCAGGCGCTGCTTGCGGATGATGGGGTCGCGCATCCGCCGTTTGCGGTGCCTGCGCTGCGGGACGGCGACGTGCTGGTGGCGCAGACCGCGGCGATCCTGCTGTATTTGGCGCCGCGGCTTGGCCTGGCGCCGGAGGACGAGGGCGGCCGGCTTTGGGCGCACCAGATCCAGCTCACGATCGCCGACGTCGTCGACGAAGCCCACAACACGCACCACCCGCTGGGCAGCGGCCTATACTACGAGGACCAGCGGCCGGAAGCAGGCCGGGCGGCCGAGCACTTCCGCGAACGGCTGCCCCGATTCCTCGGCTGGCTCGAAACCATCATCGAGCGCGCCGGCGGCACTTGGCTGGTAGACGGGCGCCTCAGCTACGCCGACCTCTCCGCCTTCCAGCTCGTCGAGGGCCTCGGTTACGCTTTCCCGCGCGCGACCGAGGCCGCGCTGGCGCGGACGCCGCTGTTGGTCGGCCTCGTTGAGCGCGTGCGCACGCTGCCGAACATCGCCGCCTATCTCGCAAGCGACCGCCGCATCCCGTTCAACGAGCAAGGCATCTTCCGGCGGTATGCGGAGCTGGACGAGCCGAGCTGACGACTCGGGAGACCGAGAAGTCATGATCGGCACGAAGTCGCAACGGCTTGGGCGATGGCCGCCGCATGCGCCAGACCGGAGCTACCAGAACGGTAGCACCACCACGCTTGCTTCACTCTTTGGCGCCGTGACATGATCCTTCCGACGCCAGGACGAGCGGCTCGCGATTAGCGCCATGACTGAGCACATCTCAAAAAAATGCACTAGTTGCGGGCGCAACAAAATTACCGCTCTGGTGAGTTTCAAGCAGAACGTCAGCTACCTTATCCGCCGACAGCAACGAGAGTTTTCTGGGTGGCTATGCTTCAAGTGTATGACGGCGGAGTTTGCAAAGTTTGAGCTAGTCACTTTGGTGGGCACATGGTGGGGAATTATAGGTTGTGTGCTTGGACCTGTTTTCATCGTTTTGAATTTATTCGAGTATATCTCTGGCAGCTATACGATGATTCACGCCGCCGTCAGGATGCGACCACATGCAGTCTCCGTAGATGAGCCCTCAAAAGCATTGGCCGACCCGCTAACGGTTTTAGGGAACTTGATGGAGCGATACCCAACGGCCTTACTTGATACCACGAGGTTAGCTGCACCAAAGCGAAAGATGAAGGACATCATTAAGCAAGTCTGGCGTGAGAAGCCTCAATTGCGCGGCGTTCTCGGCCATGCGTACCTGCATCTCAGCCACTTTCAGGACGGCATTGGTGATGCGGTGCTCGATTGCAAAATACCTGACTCGCACGGCTCAAATCTGGACTTCGATGCGCTGGGAAGGCAGGCAATCGAGATGTCTGTCGAGGTGCAGGGTGACAACCTTCGACATTGGTTAGCCTGGTCAAAGGTTTCCCTGGCAGAGCTTGAAATCCTTCGACAAGAGTGGGCGAATTTCGAGCGCAGCAATGATGCTTAGCTGCTACTTCTCTTGAAGTGCCTGACCGCGCTGCGTCGCATCGTTGGATCTGGATCAGGCGGCGGCCAAACCCTTGTGGAATAAGAGCCGGAAGTAAGGGCTACACGCGACGGAGTTCCTACTTCGCCGCTTGGCCAACAGCTACATCGTGGCGCCGAGGACCCAGGGGGCGAATTCGGCGCCGCCGGCGTCGAATTGTTCGCTTTTGGTGCGGTCGCCGCTGGCGACGCGGAGGATTGTTTCGAAGATGCGGTGGCCGCATTCCTGGACTGTTTCTGCGCCGTCGAGGATGGTGCCGCAGTTGATGTCCATGTCGTCTTCCATGCGGCGGAACATTGAAGTGTTGGTGGCGAGCTTGATGGAGGGGGAGGGTTTGCAGCCGAAGACGCTGCCGCGGCCGGTGGTGAAGCAGACCAGGTTGGCGCCGCCGGCGACCTGGCCGGTGGCGGCCACCGGGTCGTAGCCGGGGGTGTCCATGAAGACGAAACCGCGGGCGGTGACCGGCTCGGCGTAGCCGACCACGTCGACCAGGTTGGTGCTGCCGGCCTTGGCCATGGCGCCGAGGGATTTTTCCAGGATGGTGGTGAGGCCGCCGGCTTTGTTGCCGGGGCTCGGGTTGGCGTTCATCTCGGCGCCCTCGCGCTCGGTGTAGGCTTCCCACCAGCGCATCAGGGCGACCAGCTTCTCGCCGACGTCCCGGGAGACGGCGCGCCGGGTCAGCAGGTGCTCGGCGCCGTAGGTTTCGGGGGTTTCGGAGAGGATGACGGCGCCGCCGTGGCGGACGACGAGGTCGCTCGCCGCGCCCAGGGCCGGGTTGGCGGAGACGCCGGAATAGCCGTCGCTGCCGCCGCATTGCAGCGCGATGGTCAGCTCGCAGAGCGGGGCGGGTTCGCGCTGCACACGGTTGGCTTCGTCCAGCACCTCGCGGACGAAGGCGATCCCGGCCTCGACGGTCTTGCGGATGCCGCCCATGGTCTGGATGTCCATGCTGCGGACCCGGCCGGCCAGGCGCTGCTCCTCGAGCAGGCCGCCGATCTGGTTGACCTCGCAGCCCAGGCCGATCACCACGATGTGGCTGAAATTCACATGCCGGGCGTAGCCGGCGAGCGTGCGGCGGAGCACGCGGAGCGGCTCGCCGTCGGTCATGCCGCAGCCGGTCTTGTGGGTGAGCGCGACCACGCCGTCGACGTTGGGCCAGGCGGCGAGCGGGTCGGCTGATGTGAAGGGGTTGCGCTTGAACTGGTCGGCGATGAGCTCGGCGGTGTGGGCGCTGCAGTTCACCGAGGTGAGGATGCCGATGTAGTTGCGGGTGGCGACGCGGCCGTCGGGGCGGCGGATGCCCTGGAAGCTGCGCGCGGCGTTGGCCATGGGCGTGGGGCGGGCGTCCTGGGCGTAGGCGTAGTCCTTGGCGAAGTCGCCCATGCCGCAATTATGGACGTGGACGTGCGCGCCGGGTTCGATGGGCTGGGTGGCGAAGCCGATGATCTGGCCGTAGCGGCGCACCGCGTCGCCGGGCGCGAGCGCGTGGATGGCCACTTTATGACCGGCTTGGATGCGCTCGCGGCAGAACATACCCGGCGCTACCTCGGCGCCCTGCATCAGCGTGGAGCGGGCGATGACCACCCCGTCTTCGGGGTGGAGCCGGATGATGGGGGTCATTTTGTTCCGCGGGCGACGGCCACGTTGGCGCGGGATGCAAGGAGCAGCGTGCCGCTGTCATTGCCGAGGGTGACGAGGCGGAACCCCATTTCGATCATGCGCTTGGCGTAGGCGGGATTGCCGGTGTGGATCCCGGCCTTTTGGCCGCGCTTGCCGGTTTCGGCGACCAGCTTTTCGTAGATTTTGAGGATATGCGGCTCCTCGCGGTCGAGCGCCGGCGTCAGGCCCATGGAAAAGGCGAGGTCGCTGGGGCCGACATAGATCGCGTCGATCCCGGGGACGTCGAGGATGCGTTCGATGTCGTCGATCGCTTGCTGGGTCTCGATCATCGGCATGCAGAGGACTTCGTCATTGGCGGTCGCCTGGTAGCCGCCGCCGGGTCCGACGACGCCGTAGATGCCGGCGCGGATGGGTCCGTTGCTGCGCTTGCCCTTTGGCGGATACTTGCAATAGCTGATGAAGTTCTGCGCTTCTTCGACGGTGTTGATCATCGGGCAGATGACGCCATAGGCGCCGGCGTCGAGCACCTTGCCGATAATGCCCGGCTCGTTCCAGGGAACGCGGACCATCGGCAGGACGGGATGATGCTGCATCGCCTGGAAGCAGTGCACCATGGACATATAGTCCTGCACGCCATGCTGCAGATCCACGGTCAGGCTGTCCCAGCCGGCCTGCGCCATGACTTCGGCCGAGAAGCCGCTGGGGATGGCCAGCCACCCGTTGATCGCCGCCTTGTTTTGCGACCAGAGCGCCTTGACTGCATTCGGCATGAAGCCGTTCCTCCCGTAATGGTGCGGGCAGGCTAGGCCTGGGGGGACGGGGGTGCAACCCGCTCCCCTCCTCCGTCATGGTCCGCGCAGGCGACGCGCAGGCGGACCATCCACGCCAAGAAGCGCTCGAAGAGATCATCCCAGTTCGGGTTTGCCTTCTCGATCAGGCGCACCTTCCAAGCGCGGATCCAAGTCTTGAGCTGCTTTTCCCGCCGAATCGCTTCTGTGATGCTTTCGTGCGGCTCGGTGAAAACAAGACGCTTCAGCCCGTAGCGGGCTCATCATCCGCCTTGAAGACGTGGATGGCCCGCCCAGCAGATCGTGTGAAAACCTGATGCATCGGGAGGTTGTCCCGTACTAGCCTCGATTTGGCGATTCGGGGGGTGCGGGACGTGGGCTACATCGAGGGTGTGGAGCGAGAGCAGGTCATGCTTCTGCCGGCGCGGGTCGAAGACTATGTCGGCGCGGGCGCGATGGTCCGCGTCATTGCAGCCTTCGTCCAGACGCTCGACATGACAAGGCTCGGCTTCGTGCGCTCCACGCCGGCCGAGACCGGGCGACCCGGTTACGACCCGCGCGCCATGTTGCGGCTTTATATCTACGGCTACCTGAACGGCGCGCGCTCGTCGCGCCGTCTGGAGCGGGAATGCCGAATCAACGTCGAGTTGATGTGGCTGATGGCCATGCTCGCCCCCGACTTCAAGACGATCGCCGATTTCCGCCGCGACAACGGCGCCGGGATCGTGGGCGCCTGCAAAGCCTTCGTGCTGTTTGCGCGTGAGACTGGCCTGATCGCCGGCGAGGTGGCGGCCATCGACGGCACCAAACTCGCCGCCGCGGCCAGCCGGCGCCGGGTGATGAGTGCTGACGACATCGCCGAGGCGATGCGCAAGCTCGACGAGAAAATCGCCGCGTTCCTTGCCGATATGGACGCGCGCGACGCTGCCGAAGGCGAGGCGTTCGACGAGACGCGCACCGAAGCGGCCCTGGCCAAGCTGCGCCAACGCCGCGGGCAACTGGCCGATCTGGCCGAGCGGATGGCGCGCCACGACCGCGCGCTCGGCGTGCTGGGCGAGCCCGAGGCGCGGCCGATGGGCCATGGCGCGCAGGCCAAACGGCCCGCCTATAACGTGCAGATCGCGGTGCAGGCAGAGAGCCACGTCATCGTTCATCACGAGGTGACGACGGCTGCCAACGACCATGCGCAACTCGAGCCGATGGCGCGCGCGGCACGCGATGCGCTGGGCGTCGAGACGATCCGGGTGGTGGCCGACACCGGCTACGCCAACGCCGGACAGGCGGCGGCCTGCGAGGCGGCCGGCATCGAGCCGGCCGTGCCGGCGCCGCCGCCTGCCAACAATGCCGGACATTACTTCTCCGCCGATCGGTTCACCCAAGATCCGGATGGCGACACGCTGACCTGCCCGGCCGGGCGCAAGCTGCGGCGCCGCGGCACGAACCTTCGGGACCAGGCGCGGCAATACCGGGCGGAAGACTGTTCCGGCTGTCCGCTCAAGCCGCAATGCACGGGCGGCCCGCGCCGTCACGTTTCCAAGTCCTTGTTCGAGGATGCCCGTGACCGCATGAACGCCCGCGCCGACCAGGCCGCGATGCGGCTGCGCCGCTGCACCGCGGAGCATCCGTTCGCAAGCCTCAAACGCGTCTTGGGCGGACGGCTTTTGTTGCGAGGGCAAGCCAACGCCGCCACCGAGACTGCATTTGCGGTGCTGGCCTACAATCTCACGCGCGTTGCCAACATCCTCGGCAGCCAGAGCCTGATCGAGAGGCTGGCTTGAGGGCAAGACCGCGCCACACATTCCGCCCGCCCCAACGCAAACCCGACCGGTCCAACCCCCACCGCGTTTCCACACGGTCTGCCAGGCGGGCCATGACGTCGTGATTACTCTTAGCCTCCTGGCCTCGCGCTGACCATTCCCGCTGGGCCCGCGCCGCCGTAGCATGGGGCGAAGATGGAGTGCGGCCTTGAACCATTCGGACTACCTTGTCATTGGCGGCGGCACGGCTGGGTGTATTCTGGCGGCGCGCCTGTCTGAGGATGCGGGCGTCCGCGTCACCCTGCTCGAGGCCGGTCCAGAGGACCGCGATCCCTGGATCCACATCCCCGCCGGCTACGCGCGGATGTTCAAGTCCGGCAAATACGATTGGAAGTTCGCGACCGAACCCGAGCCGGAGCTTGGCGGCCGCAGTGTCGCGTGGCCGCGCGGCCGGGTCCTGGGCGGGTCGGGCAGCATCAACGGCCTGGTCTTCCTGCGCGGCTCGCCGCACGATTACGACCGGTGGGCGCAGGCCGGCGCGCGCGGCTGGTCGCATGAGGACGTGCTGCCGGTGTTCCGCCGGATCGAAAACTGGACCGGCACGCCGCACGAGAGCCGCGGCACCGGCGGCCCGATCACCGTCAGCGAGCCGCGCAGCCTGTCACCGGGTGCGGCCGCCTTCATCGAGGCCGCGGCCGCGTGCGGCATCCCCAGGCACCGAGATATCAACGCCGCCGCCATCGAGGGCGTGGCGCCGATCCAGATGAACGTCCGCCGCGGTTTCCGCCGCAGCACGGCGCAGGCCTATCTCCGCCCCGCGCGCCGGCGGGCGAACCTGCGCGTGGTCACCGGCGTCACCGTCTCGCGCCTGGTGATCGAGGACGGCCGGGCCACGGGCTGTGTCGCCACCCGCGCCGAAGGCGGCCTGGAGACCTTCACCGCCGGCCGCGAAGTGATCGTCTGCGCTGGCGCGATCGCCTCGCCGAAGCTGCTGATGCTGTCCGGCATCGGCGATGGCGGCGCGCTGCAGGCGATGGGCCTGCCGGTGCTGGTGAACCGGGCCGGCGTCGGCCAGAATCTGCAGGACCATCTGATCATCCGCTTCGTCTTCCGCACCCGGCCGGCCGGCACGCTCAACGAGCACACGGCGACCCGGCTGCGCATGGGCGCGATGGCGCTCGGCTACGCGCTGCGCCGCACCGGGCCGATGGCCGTCGGCGCCACAGAAGCGACGCTGTTCGCCCGCGTCACCCCCGGCGCCGAGGAGGCCGAAATCCAGTTTCAGTTCATCAATTTCAGCCTCAGCTCCGGCCTGACCTACGAGTTGCACAAACATCCCGGCTTCATGTTCAATTTCGACCAATGCCGCCCGGAAAGCCGCGGTTCGCTCGCCCTGCGCAGCCCGGATCCCGACGCCAAACCACTGATCCGCGCCAATTACCTCTCTGCCCCCGCCGATCAGCACATCGTCCTGCAGGCGAGCAAGCTGGCGCGCCGGATCGGCCGCGCCAAGCCGTTCGCCGACCTCGTCGAGGAGGAGCTGCAGCCGGCGCCGGACGTGACGAGCGACGATGACATGCTGGCCTACATCCGGCAGGCCGCAACCACCGTGTACCACCCTTGCGGCACCTGCCGCATGGGCTCGGACGAGGCCGCCGTGGTCGATCCGCAGCTCCGGGTGCGCGGCGTGGCCGGGTTGCGGGTGGCGGATGCCTCGGTGATGCCGCTCGTCCCGTCGTCGAACATCCAGCCGGCGGTGATGATGGTGGCGGAGCGCGCGGTGGACTTCATCCGGGCGGCATGATCGCCGCCGCGCACGCGATCGACGCGGCTTGGTGCGACCTGCGCGGCGTCTACCTCCAGGGGTGGGCGCATTGCCACGCGCACAGGGTGCTCAGGGGCAAGCTCAGCAGCGGCGGCCGGGAGGTGGCGCTCGAGTTCACGCAGCGGCCCGACGTGCTGGCGGCGTTTGTGGAGGTGCCGCCGGACCAGGCCTGCGGTTTCGCCGCCTATCTCGAATGCCCGGCCTTCCGCCCGGTCACCCTGAGCCTGTGGACCGCGCAGGGCGAGGCGGCGGTCGACATCACCTGCGGCCCGGAGAAGGGACCGCAAGCCGGGCCACAATTTCAGCGCGAGGCGCCGCTGGAGCGGTTCATCGGCGAGATGAAGGCGCAAGGCGGCACCGTGCTGGAGATCGGCGCGCGGGTCGTCGGGGTCTACTCTTCGCTGCACGCGGAGCGCTTTGCGCCGGAGTGCCGGTTCATCGGCGCCGACATCCATCCGGCGCCGGGCGTCGACCTCGTCGTCGACGCGCACCGGCTCAGCCGAACGGTCGCACCGGGCAGCCTGTCCGGCGTGTTCTCGCTCGCGGTGATGGAGCACTTGGCCGCCCCTTGGGTGATCGCCGCCGAGATCAACCGCGTCCTGCGACAAGGTGGGCTGACCCTACACCTGCTGCCGCAGGCCTATCCTGCGCATGAGCAGCCCAACGATTTCTGGCGCATGTCGGATGACGGGCTGCGGGTCCTGTTCGGCCCCGAGACCGGCTTCGAGGTGCTCGACGCCGGGATGGCCGAGCCGGTGCAGATCATGCCGCCGCCCGGCAAGCGGTTCGGGGCGTTCCTGCAATTTCCGCTGTACCACGCCTACGCCGCCGCATTCATCCTGGCGCGGAAGGTCAACGATTTGCCGCGCGGCGCGGTGCGCTGGCCGCTGGCCAAGCTGGAGGCGCGCAGCCGCGCTTACCCCGCACATGCTTCAGCCGATCAAGAACCACCAGCGGAACAGCATCGTCTCGAGCGCGGTCTGCCGGTACAGCCCGGGCAGGCGCAGCGCCGCAAGCCGGGCAAGCGGCCCGTCTGACAGGCCGCGGTCGACCACGGCCAGAATTCGCCGCGCCTCGCCCGACAGCAGCTCCGGCTGCGCCAGCAGCGCGGCCACATGGGCGCGCAGCACCGCCATGAACACCGCCGGACCGCGGCGCATCGCGGCGCGGGCGCGGCGGCGTTTGGAAGGCGGCGCACCCACCAGATTGCCATGGTGCTGGCGATACAGCACCGTCGGCGTCGGGTCGGCGATGACCCGGCCGCCGCTCGCCGTCACCAAAAGATAGCTCCACCAATCGTGCAGCGACGTGCTTGGCGGGTGGCTGCCGGCCACCAGCCGCGCGGCGGGCGGGTTCAGCACGACGGTGCAGCCGGTGGCGATGTTCTGCGTCAGCGCGGCCGGGAAGCAGGGTGGCCGCAGCAAGGGAGCCGATTCGCCAAGCCGGATCAGGCCTTCGTCGACGAGCACCTGGCGGCTGCAATACAGCACCGGCGTCTTCTCCGCTCCCAGCGCGTCCAGCGCCAAAGCCAGCTTTTTGGGCAGCCACACATCGTCCTGATCGGCGAAGGCGATCGGCAAGCCGGATGGCGCGGCATGCCGCAGCAGCGCCATGAAGCTCTCGGTCGCGCCGAGATGGCCCGGTTCGCCCACCCGGGCGCAGCGCCCTGCCCCAGGGCCGGACGCGAACTCATCCATGATCGCCACTGTCGCATCGGTGGAACCGTCATCGCGCCAGTAGAGCTGCCAATCGGGCATGCTCTGCGCGGCGAGGCTCTCCAACTGGGCTGGGAGAAACGGGGCGCCATTGTACGTGGAAAGGAGGATCGCGACGCGCTTGTCTGCTGGTTCGGCCACAGGTCAGTGTTGCGCGCCGGGGCGCTCCGATAGTTCGGCTACGGTGCGGGCCACGCTGCCGCGCCACTCCGGCAAGCGCAAGCCAAACGTCCGCAACAGTTTGGCGCAATCGAGCCGGCTATCGGCCGGGCGCGGCGCGGGCGTCGGGTAGTCGGCCGTGCTGATCGCCTCCACCACGGGGCGGGGCGCGCCATGCCGCGCCGCCTCGTCGAACACCGCGTCGGCCAGTCCGTGCCACGTGGTCCAGCCGGCGCCGGCGGCGTGGAAGATGCCGGCATATTGGTCGCGCCAGCCATCCTGCAGCCGGGTCACGATGTCGAGGATGGTGCGGGCGAGATCGCGCGCCGCGGTTGGGCAACCGCGCTGATCGGCGACGACCCGCAGATGGTTGCGGGTCTGTCCAAGGTTCAGCATGGTGCGCACGAAGTTCTTGCCGGTGGCCGAATAGACCCAGGACGTCCGCAGCACGATTGCGCGCGGACAGGCCGCCAGCACCGCCTGCTCGCCGGCCAGCTTGGAGGCGCCATAGACGGTGGCCGGGCCGGCCGGGTCGGTTTCGACATAGGGCTCGCCTTTGCGGCCGTCGAACACGTAATCGGTGGAGATGTGCACGAGCGGGACGCCGGCGCGGGCGCAGAGTCCGGCGAGCCGGGCCGGTCCGTCCCGGTTGGCGCGCATCGCGCCGGCTTGGTCTGCCTCGGCCGCGTCGACCGCGGTCCAGGCCGCCGCGTTGACCACCAGCGCGGGTGCGATGTCGCTGAAAGTCTCGCCGATACTGCCGGGACGGTCGAAATCGAACGCGGGACGCCCGGCGATCCGTATGGCGGCCCCACCCTCCTGGGCCATTGCCGTCGCAAGCTGTCCAGCGCCGCCGGTCACGAGGATCGCGCTCATGAAATCGAGGCTAGCAGAACCGGGCGGTTAAAACAGGGCCGGGACGTCAGCCCAAAACGGCAAGGCAAGGTCGCGGTCCGACAGATGCGGCTCCGTCACCGGCCAAGGCAGCGCCAAGCTCGGGTCGTTCCAGCGGACGCCGCGCTCGGCATCCCGCTTGTAGGGGGTGGTGACTTTGTAGAACACCTCCGTGTCCGGCACCAAGGTGCAGAAACCGTGCAGGAAGCCCGGCGGGACCCAGAGCTGGGTCCAATTTTCCGCCGATAGCTCGGCCGCGACCCATTTGCCGAAGCTCGACGAGCCGCGCCGCGCATCGACGGCCACGTCCCAGATCGCGCCCCTGACGCAGCGGACCAGCTTGCCCTGCGCGTGCGGGTCGATCTGGCAGTGCAGGCCGCGGATCACGCCGCGGTCGCGCGACAGGCTCTGGTTGTCCTGCACGAACGAGCTGGCGACCCCGGCCTCGGCGAAACGGTCCTGGTTCCAGGTCTCGGAGAAGAAGCCGCGCGCGTCGCCGTGCCGGTCCGGCGTTAGCAGGATCACGTCCGGGATGGCGAGCCGCTCGACCTTCATGCGTGCAGCCCGTCAGCGAGTTCCAGCAACAGGCGGCCCAGCTCGGTCTTGCCGAGCCCCTTTGCCGCCGCGCGCAGCCCGGTCGCGTCGATGAAGCCCATGCGGAACGCCACTTCCTCCGGGCAGCCCACCAGCATCCCCTGCCGGGACTGAATGGTCTGCACGAAGGTTGCCGCCTGCAGCAGGCTGTCGGGCATGCCCGCATCGAGCCAGGCGCAGCCACGGCCGAGCCGGTCCACATGCAGCGTCCCTTCTTCCAGGTACATCTGGTTGAGGTCGGTGATCTCGAGCTCGCCGCGCGCCGATGGCCGGACCCGGCGCGCCAGTTCGGTGACCCGGCGGTCGTAGAAATACAGCCCGGTCACTGCCCAGTTCGACTTCGGCGCGGCCGGCTTTTCGACGATCTCGATTGCCCGGCCATTGCTGTCGAAGCGGACCACGCCGTAGCGCTCGGGGTCGCGCACCTGGTAGGCGAACACGGTCGCGCCTTCCGGCCGGGCGGCGGCGGAGCGCAGCAGGACGCCGAGATGGTCGCCGAAGATCAGGTTGTCGCCCAGGGCCAGGGCGCAGGCCTGCCCGGAAATCCAGTCCTCGCCGATGTGGAAGGCCTGCGCCAAACCCTCCGGCTTGGGCTGCTCGGCATAGGTGAAATGCACGCCTAGATGGTCGCCGTTGCCGAGCAGCCGGCGGAATTGCGGCAGGTCGGCCGGGGTGGAGATGACCATGATGTCGCGGATGCCGGCCAGCATGAGCACCGAGAGCGGATAGTAGATCATCGGCTTGTCGTAGACCGGCAGGAGCTGCTTGCTGCTGGCGATGGTGACGGGGTGAAGGCGGGTGCCGCTGCCGCCGGCGAGGATGATGCCCTTGCTGGTCACGCCGCGGCGCCCAGCCGCTGGCCGGCGTAGCGGCCGGCGCGGATCGCCGTCCACCAGTCGCGATTGGCCATGTACCACTCGATGGTGCGGCGCAGGCCTGGCTCGAAGCCGTGCGGCGCGGTCCAGTCGAGCGCGGCCTCGGCGCGGGCCGGGTCGATCTCGTAGCGGAAATCATGGCCGGGGCGGTCGGTGACGAAGTGGATCAGGCGCTCGCGCGGGCCGGCCGGGTCGGGCGCGAGCTCGTCCAGTACGGCGCAGATGGCGCGCACCACCTGGAGGTTGCTGCGCGGCTGGCGGGCGCCGATGGCGAGCGTGGCGCCGGGCTCGGCGTGTTCCAGTGCCTGGACCAGCGCCACCGCATGGTCGTCGACGAAGAGCCAGTCGCGCTGGTTCGAGCCGTCGCCATAGACCGGCAATGGCTTGCCCTCCAGCGCATTGAGCGTGACCAGCGGGATCAGCTTCTCCGGGAATTGCCAGGGGCCGTAGTTGTTCGTGGTGTTGGTGACGAAGGTCGGCAGCCCGTAGGTGTGCCACCAGGCGCGGACCAGATGGTCCGAGGCGGCCTTGCTGGCGGAATAGGGGCTGCGCGGGTCGTAGGGCGTCGATTCGGTGAATGGCGGGTCGCCGGCGGACAGCGCGCCGAACACTTCGTCGGTCGAGATATGGTGGAAGCGGAAGCGCGCCTGGGCGGCGCGGTCGAGTTGCGACCAATAGGCGCGGGCGGCGTCCAGCAGCACGAAGGTGCCGGTGACGTTGGTCTGGATGAAGGCCGCCGGGCCATCGATCGAGCGGTCCACGTGGCTTTCCGCGGCCAGGTGCATCACCGCATCCGGCCGATGCGTCGCGAAGATCTGCGCCATTGCGGGCGCGTCGGTCACGTCGGCTTGGATCAGCAGGTGCCGGTCGTGGCCGCGCGCCGCTTCGAGCGCCGCTTCGGAGGCGGCGTAGGTCATCTTGTCGACGTTCACCACGGTGTGCTCCGTGGCGCGGATCAGGTGCCGGATCACCGCCGAACCGATGAACCCGCAGCCGCCGGTAACAAGAATGCGCATCACGCTCCCATGGTGCCGCCTGGGCGGCGTCCTATGCCAGCCCTTCCGCGCCGCGGCAACCTATGCGACGTAAAGCAGACTTTCATGACCAAGCGCATCGCCCGCCCTGACCGGCGCTCGCTCGTGCCGGCCGCCGATGTGCGGGTGACCGCGTCGGGGGTCGCCGGCCGGCTGCGGCCGGGGTTGGAGGCTGTGGGGCAGGTTATCGCCTTGGTGGATGGCGTGGCACTCGGCGCCGCCAAGGTGGGCTCGGGCGGCGGGACCAAGCTGGTGTTCGAGGTCACGCTGCCGCCGACCGTGCTTGGCGGATCGCTCGACGTGGTGGCGGCGGAGACCGGGGCGAGCCTGCTGGAGGAAGAGATCGATCTGGGGCCGCCGCGCGGGCTGCGCTGGGGCGGGTGGCAGTTGCGCGGGCGGCGGGTCAGCGGCGCGTTCGGCTTCGATGGTCCGGCGGCGCCGGACCCGACGCTTGCCATTCCAGTCGACATAAGGTCGGGCCGGGCGCTGTTCGGGTCATGCTACGCGTTTCCGGCGGCGGGTGGCGCGGGCTACCAGTTCGCGGCCGACGTGACCACGTTGCCGCCGCCGCACGAGACGGTCGAGGTGATGCCGTGGGTGGGCGGGATACCGGTCAAGGACCGGCTGCGGATCGCTTCGGCCACGCTCGGCTTCGCCGGCTGCGCCGACCCGACCGAGGCGGCGCGCGCGCAAGGCTGGGCGGTGGACCTGGCCCGGCCGCGCCGGCGGCTGATGGTCGAGCTGCACGTCAATGGCCGGGTCGTGGCGACGGCGCGGGCGGACCGGATGCGGACCGACCTGCAGAGCCTGGGGCTGGGGGATGGGCGCTGCGGCTTTGAGATCGCGTTTCCGCCCGGGGTGCGGCTCGATCGCGACCTGCGTCTCGCGCTGGTGATCGCGGGGACTGGGCTCAACTTGGCCAACAGCCCGGTGCTGAAACCGGCTTCGCCGCCCTATCTGGGCTTCTTCGACGCGTTGGAGGGGCCATTCGCCACCGGCTGGATCGTCAATATGCACGATCCGGCTTCGCCGGTGCGAGTCGAGGCGGTGTGCGACGGCGAGGTGATCGGCTCGGGCATGGCGAGCCTGTACCGGATCGACGTCGAGCGCGCCGGGCTGCCGACGGCGCGGTGCGGATTCCGGTTCTTGCTCGAGCGGCCGCTTCCGGAACTGCTGGGCCGCAACGTCTATCTACAATTAGCCAAGACCGGAGACAAGATCGCCGGTTCGCCGCGGCAGATCAGCAAGAACCACAATATCTTCCGCTTTCTGACCCGCGGCACCGGCATCGCGGAGGCGACGCTGGGGCGGCTCAGCCGGATGGCCACCTGGCGGACGCGCGACAGCGGGATCTCGCTGGTGATGCCGGTGTTCGATCCGCCGCGGATATGGCTGGTCGAGGCGCTGAACAGCGTGCTGGCGCAGTGGTCGGAGAATTGGGAGCTGATCTGCATCGATGACGGCTCGCGCGAGCCGCATGTGCGCGAGGTGCTGGAGAGTTTCGCCGCGCGCGACGGGCGGATCCGGGTCATGCGCGCGGAGACGAACGTGGGGATCGCGCGGGCGGTCAATTTTGGGCTGCGTGCGGCCCGGTTCGATTATGTTTCCTTTGTCGACCATGACGACGTGATCGAGCCAGATGCGGTCTACAAGCTGGCCGAGGCGGCGCAGGCGACCGGCGCCGACCTGGTCTACTCCGACGAGGTGCTGACGGGCAGCAACGTGGATAGCGTGATCGAAGTGCGGGCCCGCCCGGCGTTCAGCCATGATTATTACCTGTCGCATCCGTATTTCGTGCACATGGTCTGCGTCCGGGCGTCGCTGGCGCATGCGGTTGCCGGCTGGGACGAGAGCTTGCCGATCTCGGCCGACACGGATTTCGTGCTGCGGGTGCTGGAGCGGGCGAAGGTGGTGACGCATGTGCCGTCGGTGCTGTATCGGTGGCGGACGCATGAGGGGAGCGCGGGTCATGCGCGGCGCGCGCAGGTGAACGACGCGACCAAGGCGGCACTGAGCCGGCATTTGGCGCGGCTTGGACTGCCCGGGCGGGTCAGCGACGGGATGAACTACAACGAGTATCGGATCGATTGGCCCGATCCGAAGGGCGAGGTGTTGATCGTCATCCCGACCAAGGACCGGGCGGACCTGCTGGCCGACTGCATCTCCAGCATCGAGCGGACCGCGCCAGGGGAGAATTACCGGATCGTCGTGATCGACCATGACTCGGCCGAGCCGCGGACGCACCGGTATCTTGAGCGCATTGCCCGGCGGCATACGGTGATGAGCTATTCCGGGCGCTTCAACTTCGCGCGGATGAACAATTTGGCGATGCGGCAGCATGGCGGGGATGCGGGGTTCCTGCTGTTCCTCAACAACGATGTCGAGGCGCGCGAGGCGGGTTGGATGGCGCGGCTGCGCAGCTTGGCGGCGCGGCCGGATGTGGGGGCGGCCGGGCCGCTGCTGCTGTATGGGGATGAGCGGGTGCAGCATGCGGGCGTGGTGGTCGGGTTCAGCAATGCGGCCGACCATGCGATGAAGTTCATGAACGCCTATCAAGATCGGGGCGGGCGGCATCCGGGGTACAACTGCAACCTGACCAGCGTGCGGGATTACTCGGCGGTGACGGCGGCCTGCATGATGATGCGGCGGCAGGTGTTTGCCGATGCGGGCGGGTTCGACGAGAGTTTCGCGATCGGCTTCAACGACACCGATCTGTGCCTGCGGCTGCGCCTGGCCGGCTACAAGGTGCTGTATGACGGCTATACCGTGCTGTATCATCATGAGTCGGCGACGCGGACGGAGACGGACGAGGTCCTGCATCCGGAGGACGATGCGCGGCTGCGGGCGCATTGGCCGACATTCTTCACGGCGGGCGACCCTTTCTATAGCCCGCTGCTGGCGCCGCGCGGGACCGACCATACGCTGCGCACCGACGAGGGCTGCAAAGGGCGGATGCAGCCGCGCGCGGTCGTTGTGCGGTTCGGGACCGCGCCTGTCCGCACATGAGCCGCGTGGCGCTCTGCGCGATGGTCAAGAACGAGGCGCGGGATATTGCGGAGTGGCTGGCTTATCACACGCTGCTGGGCTTCGACGCGGTGATGGTGTTCGACAATGGGTCGAGCGACGGCACGGACGCGATCATCGAGCAGGCCGGCAAGAGGCTCGCCGTGCAGGTCCGGCATTGGCCGCGGCGGGATCCGAAATGCCAGACATCGGCCTATGAACAGGCGTGCCGCGAGTTGGCCGGGGAATACGATTGGGTCGCGTTCTTCGACGCGGACGAGTTCCTGGTGCTGCACCAGGACCGGGACATCAAGAGCTTGCTCGCCGGGTTCGACGAGTGTGCGGCGGTTGGGGTCAACTGGGCGATCTTTGGGACCAATGGGCACGAGGATTTTCATAGCGGGCTGGTGATCGACGGCTTCACGCGGCGCAGCGCCGACGGGTTTGCGGCCAATCAGCACATCAAGTCGATCGTGCGGCCAGAGCGGGTCATTGGGTGCCAGAACCCGCACTTCTTCCACGTGATGGGGGCGTATTGCGACCCGGCGGGCGCGCCGATGGAGTGGCTGCGGGTGATCCATGGCGAGGAGTTGCAGGGGGGCGTTTCGGCGCGGGCGGCGGACTTCACGCGGTGCCAGCTCAATCATTATCACACGCGGTCGCGGGCGCAGTGGCTGGAGAAGCTGCGGCGGGGCTATCCGGACGGGATCCCGCGGCGGCGTCCCGAGGATTTTGACCTGTATAACCGCAACGAGGTCGAGGACCGGTCGGCTTGTAGCCGGTCGGAGGCGGTGCGCGAGGTGGTGGCGGAACTCGGGCCGGCGCCGAGCTTGCAGCCGGTGGTGCATGTGATCCCGCAGGGGAACATGGCGAACCGGATGATCCAGCATCTCGTTGCGGTGCGGATTGCCTGCCTGGTCCCGAATTGCCGGATTTCCAACGTGGAGTTGCCGGAATGGGGTTACAGCTACCCTGCCCTGCCGGAGACCGGCGGCCCCGATCTTTGGGTGCAGGGGCAGTATGTCGAGATCGGCCAGATTGCGGCGCGGTTGCGGCGGGGGGCGCTGGAGCGGGTCAATTTGCTCGCCTACGGGCAGCGTTTGGCGAACCTGCCGAGCCGGGAGGATTGCGCGACCATTTTCCCGGCCGATCCGTCATTTCCCGGGTATGGGGCGGACCGGCTGGTTTGCAACATCAGGGGGTCGGAGGTGCTGGATGCGCGGCACCCCGATTATACGCTGCTGCCGCCGCGGTTCTACGCGGAGGTGGCCGAGCGCACCGGGCTTGTGCCGGTGTTCATGGGGCAGATCGAGGACAACGCTTATTGCGAGGATTTGCGGCGGCTGTTCCCGGAGGCGGAGTTCCGGGCGAGCGAGGGGGGGCTGGCGGATTTTCAGACGTTCCGCAATTCGCGCAATTTGGTGCCGGCGGTCAGCACGTTCTCGTGGCTGGCGGCTTGGCTTTCGGACGCGCAGCGGATCGTGCTGGCGGTGAATGGGTTGTTCCATCCGGTGCAGGCGCCGGATGTCGACCTGCTGCCGCTGGCGGACCCGCGGTATAGCTTCGTGCTGTTTCCGATCAACTACTCGGTGCCGGTCGGGGCGTATCGGGCGGCGCATGCGGCGCTGCAGGGGCTTTGGCGGCAGATGCGGCCGGAGGCGATAGCCGCGTTACGGGCGGGGCCGCGCTGGAAGCGGCGGCTGGAGACGGCGGCGGCGATGCTGGACGAGACTTTTTATGCGGAGACCTATGCGGACGTGGCGAAGGCGGTTGCCGAGGGGGGGCTGACCGCGATCGAGCATTATTGCCAGCACGGATTTGCCGAGGGGCGGCGAGCGTTCCGGTTCGACCGGAGATGGTACAGCACGGCGTATCCGCTGGCCGCCTTTGAGGTCGGGCAGGGTGATTATGCGGATCTTGAGCAGCATTACGTGGAGATTGGGCGGGCTCGGGGGTATCGGCCGACGGGCTGAGGCGTGGGTTATCCGGTGTCGGTCGCGGGGACTAGACCTTTATCGGCCTGACTGTGGTCGGGCCGATAAAGGTCTAGCTTTATTTGAGACAGCGATTCACGTCCTGACCGATCCCGGTCAGGACGATCGCGGTCTAGGCGGACGATTTGTGCGACGATTTGCGCGTCGGGGAGAGGGCGATCGGGGAGAGGGCGATCGGGGGGCGCCGGGTCGGGTGGCTGGGCTTTGATTGCGGGCGCGGCGGCGCGGGCGTTGAGGAGGGCGATGTCGGCTGGGGTGCGGCGGGCGGAGGGCATGCCGCCGAGGAGGCCGAGGCCGAGGTCGCGGCAGAGGTCTTCGATGATGGTGTCGAGAGGGCCGTCGAGGAGGTCTTCCTCAATGTCGGGGCCGTCGAGGCGCTCGAGCAGCTCGATTTCGAGGCGCTGCTTGGCGGCGGGGCCGAGGCGGTCGTCGCTGCGGATGGCGTTCTCGACCTTGCGGATGATGTGGCGGCGGGCGGCGGTGCGGGTTCGGGCGGGGGTTCGGGCGGGGGCTGGGCGGTCGAGGTGTTCGTCGAGCAGGGTGTTGTAACGGACGGCGCGGGCGACGCGCTCGTAGGCGGTGGCGAGGCTGGCGATGGTCTTGGCTTTGGCGGCGGGGTCCCAGGTGTCGGCTTGCTGGAGTGAGTTGGCGTGGGCGATGCCGGTGTCGCAGACGGCGTGGGCGAAGGCCATGCCCTTGGCGGTGAGCTGGTCGATGCGCTGGCGGCGCGCTGCGGCGCGGTCGGGCGGTTGGGGGGCCGGGTCGCCGGGGGGTGATGGGTTGGGCGGGGCGGTCATGGTGAGCAGGAGAACATTTTCCTATAAGATGCGTCAAGGGGGCAGGATGCGTCAAGGGGCGGGGTGCGATAGGGACGGCGTAGGCCGGGGCTGCGGAGCGCCGGCGGTTCGCCTTAGGTTGTCAGCAAGCGCCGGGCCCCATAGGGTCGGGCGCGATCAGGGAGATTGTGCCCATGGACCAGAACGTCACAGACGCCAAGACTTACGCGTCCGGCAAGATGCTCGCCTCGGTGCGGGACGGGGTCGGGCTGATCACCTTCAATCAGCCCGAGAAGCGCAACGCCATGTCGGTCGAGATGTGGGACGGGCTGACCAGCATCCTCGACGAGTGGGATAACGACGAGGGGGGTGGCGACGGGGGGGCGCGGGTCGTCGTGCTGACCGGGGCGGGCGACAAGGCGTTCGTGTCGGGCGCGGATATCAGCCAGTTCGCCAAGAACCGCAGCAATGCCGAGGCGCAGAAGGACTATGACAAGCTGACCAGCGCCGGGCGGGCGCGGCTCTCTGGCTATGAGAAGCCGGTGATCGCCCGCATCCAGGGCTTCTGCCTGGGCGGCGGGCTCGGGATCGCGATGGGCGCGGACCTGCGGATTGCGGGCGAAAGCAGCACGTTCGGCATTCCCGCCGCCAAGCTGGGCATCGCCTACGGGTTCGACATGGTTCGGCGCCTGATCTCGCTGGTGGGGCACGCGCATGCGCGCACCTTGCTGTTCACGGGGGAGCGGATCGGCGCCAAAGAGGCCGAGCGGATCGGGCTGGTGAACCAGGTCGTGCCGGATGCGGAGCTGGACGCCACGGTGGACAAGTTGGCGCGCGGGATGGCCGGGAACGCGCCGCTGTCGATCAAGGGGATGAAGTTCATCATCAGCCAGGCCCTGCGCGACCCGGCCGAGCGGGACATGGCCGGCGTGACCGAGGCTGTCGCGACCTGCTTTGACAGTGCCGACTACACGGAGGGGCGAACCGCGTTCATGGAGAAGCGCAAGCCGGTTTTCACCGGCCGGTAAGCGTCGCCGGACGGCCCGGCCAAACCGGGCCGCCGCCAGACGGCTCCTTAGACCTTTATCGGCCTGACTGTGGTCGGGCCGATAAAGGTCTAGCTTTATTTGAGACAGCGATTCAGGTCCTGACCGATTCCGGTCAGGACGATCGCGGTCTAGCTAGAGCACGATGACTTCGCTTGCGCTCAGCCATCCTGCTCTAACCTATTGTTTGAGCGAGCAACTTTGTCGCATGACTGGCGTCGCTGTCGCGATTCCAGTCAGTTTCCACCGAGATTTCGACCCGCCAGGGATGAAACTGTGGCAGCGTGTGTTGGTCGTCGGCGGAGAGGTCGGCTTCGCTCTGTGGTGCGTTCGAGCCCGTCAGTCAGTGGGACCCGGGGTTCCCCCAAGCACCCCCAATTGCGCCACGGACCGCGAGGTCCCGGAGCGCGCTGTCTAGAGTTTACTCCTTGGGTGCCCTGCGCCGGCGATGGCAACGCAACCCTTAGGAGGCCGCGGTCATGGAGGTTCTCTATCCACGCTGTGCCGGTCTGGACGTGCATAAGGATACGGTGGTCGCCTGCGTTCGGGTGGCCGAGGGCGGCAAGGCCCGAACCGAGGTGCGCAGCTTTGCGACGACCACGCCGGGATTATTGGCCTTGAGTGAGTGGCTGGCGGCGAACGGCTGCACGCACGTCGCCATGGAGTCCACCGGGGTTTACTGGAAGCCGGTCTGGAACATCCTGGCCGATGGCGAGGTTACGCTGATCCTGGCCAACGCCGTGCATGTCAAGAACGTGCCCGGCCGCAAGACCGACGTCGCCGATGCCGTTTGGCTTGCGGATCTGCTGGCGCACGGGCTGATCCGGCCGAGCTTTGTGCCGGAACCGGCAACCCAGGCCATGCGTGCGCTGCTGCGCACCCGCAAGCAGCTGGTTGGCGAACAGGCCAGCCACATCCAGCGCATCCAGAAGGTGCTGGAGGACGCCAACCTCAAACTCGCCTCGGTATTGACCGACATCATGGGGATGAGTGGCCGCGCCATTCTGACCGCGCTGATCGAGGGCGAGCGCGAGCCTGACAGGTTGCTCGCCTTGATCGACCGCCGGGTCAAGGCCCCGCGGGACAAGGTCCGTGCCGCCTTATGCGGGCGCATCACGGAGCGGCACCGCTTCCTGTTACGGCTGCACCTGCGTCAGATCGACGCCCTGAACGATGCGGTCGCCGAGATCGACCAAGAGGTGGACCGCGACCTCGCGCCTTTTCGCAAAGCGGTCCGCCTGTTGCGGACCATTCCCGGGGTGAGTGACCTCAGTGCTCAGGTCATCGTCTCCGAAATCGGCATCGACATGAGCCGCTTTGCGACCGCTGGCCACCTGATCTCATGGGCCGGGCTGTGTCCGCGCAGTGACGAGAGTGCCGGCAAACGGCGCTCGACCCGCCTGCGCAAAGGGGCGCCGTGGCTGAAGACCACCCTGATCCAGTGCGCCTGGGCCGGGGCGCGGACAAAGGCCAGCTATCTGCATGCCCAATACCGCCGCCTCGCCCAGCGCCGTGGGCCGAAGAAGGCTGTTTGCGCTGTTGCCGCCTCCATCCTCACTGCCGCGTTCCATATGCTGCGCGACGACGTCGTGTATCGCGACCTCGGCCCAGACCACCTTCAGCAAAACACGCCACACGCCCAAGCCAAGCGTCTGGCACATCGGATCGCCAAGCTGGGCTTCACTTGCACGATCGCCCCAGCAGCTCTCGTTTCTGTCTAGGGCGACGTTGCTCTAGCGCGGAACGACGACTGTGCTGCCGGGGGTGACCAGGGCGGGAGCCGGCGATACGACGACGGACGGCGCCGGGGCGACCGGGGGCGCGGTGTTCACCGTGCAGGCGGTCAGCGCCGCAACGGACAGCGCGGCGGTCAGAACAATCTTGACGCCATTCAACATCGTAACGCTCCTTACGAGGGCACAAAGGCAGTGGTTGTTACGTCTCGTTCTAGGAAAAGTTGCAGCTACTTGCAACATGCACTCGGAGCCGATTGCGCCGATAGGGTCTTATCAAAGCTTAGAGAGGGGAAAGCATCATCCGCGCAGGCGGATGATGCTTGCGTTTTTACGTTGAACGGGCCCATGGCGTGGAGGGTCCGCCTACCAGACCGTGTGGAAACGCGGTGGGGGTTGGACCGGTCGGGTTTGCGTTGGGGCGGGCGGAATGTGTGGCGCGGTCTTGCCCTCAAGCCAGCCTCTCGATCAGGCTCTGGCTGCCGAGGATGTTGGCAACGCGCGTGAGATTGTAGGCCAGCACCGCAAATGCAGTCTCGGTGGCGGCGTTGGCTTGCCCTCGCAACAAAAGCCGTCCGCCCAAGACGCGTTTGAG
Source organism: Acetobacteraceae bacterium (assembly GCA_965276815.1). GTDB lineage: Bacteria > Pseudomonadota > Alphaproteobacteria > Acetobacterales > Acetobacteraceae > JAVVHH01. Next base: position 227,329 of record CBDIBE010000012.1, read on the forward strand.
GCTTGCGAACGGATGCTCCGCGGTGCAGCGGCGCAGCCGCATCGCGGCCTGGTCGGCGCGGGCGTTCATGCGGTCACGGGCATCCTCGAACAAGGACTTGGAAACGTGACGGCGCGGGCCGCCCGTGCATTGCGGCTTGAGCGGACAGCCGGAACAGTCTTCCGCCCGGTATTGCCGCGCCTGGTCCCGAAGGTTCGTGCCGCGGCGCCGCAGCTTGCGCCCGGCCGGGCAGGTCAGCGTGTCGCCATCCGGATCTTGGGTGAACCGATCGGCGGAGAAGTAATGTCCGGCATTGTTGGCAGGCGGCGGCGCCGGCACGGCCGGCTCGATGCCGGCCGCCTCGCAGGCCGCCGCCTGTCCGGCGTTGGCGTAGCCGGTGTCGGCCACCACCCGGATCGTCTCGACGCCCAGCGCATCGCGTGCCGCGCGCGCCATCGGCTCGAGTTGCGCATGGTCGTTGGCAGCCGTCGTCACCTCGTGATGAACGATGACGTGGCTCTCTGCCTGCACCGCGATCTGCACGTTATAGGCGGGCCGTTTGGCCTGCGCGCCATGGCCCATCGGCCGCGCCTCGGGCTCGCCCAGCACGCCGAGCGCGCGGTCGTGGCGCGCCATCCGCTCGGCCAGATCGGCCAGTTGCCCGCGGCGTTGGCGCAGCTTGGCCAGGGCCGCTTCGGTGCGCGTCTCGTCGAACGCCTCGCCTTCGGCAGCGTCGCGCGCGTCCATATCGGCAAGGAACGCGGCGATTTTCTCGTCGAGCTTGCGCATCGCCTCGGCGATGTCGTCAGCACTCATCACCCGGCGCCGGCTGGCCGCGGCGGCGAGTTTGGTGCCGTCGATGGCCGCCACCTCGCCGGCGATCAGGCCAGTCTCACGCGCAAACAGCACGAAGGCTTTGCAGGCGCCCACGATCCCGGCGCCGTTGTCGCGGCGGAAATCGGCGATCGTCTTGAAGTCGGGGGCGAGCATGGCCATCAGCCACATCAACTCGACGTTGATTCGGCATTCCCGCTCCAGACGGCGCGACGAGCGCGCGCCGTTCAGGTAGCCGTAGATATAAAGCCGCAACATGGCGCGCGGGTCGTAACCGGGTCGCCCGGTCTCGGCCGGCGTGGAGCGCACGAAGCCGAGCCTCGTCATGTCGAGCGTCTGGACGAAGGCTGCAATGACGCGGACCATCGCGCCCGCGCCGACATAGTCTTCGACCCGCGCCGGCAGAAGCATGACCTGCTCTCGCTCCACACCCTCGATGTAGCCCACGTCCCGCACCCCCCGAATCGCCAAATCGAGGCTAGTACGGGACAACCTCCCGATGCATCAGGTTTTCACACGATCTGCTGGGCGGGCCATGACGGGGGCGTTAGCGGTAGGTTAATAGGCGTGCGGAGTGATGACCGTGGTGCTTCCGGGCGTGACATAAGTTGGACCGGAGGACGGCGGGAGGACGAGGGAGTTCGGCGTGACCGAGACGGTCGCCGGCGGTGGCGGCGGTTGCGTGTTCACGGTGCAGGCGCTCAGCGCCGCAAGCGAGACGGCGGCGGTCAGGACAAGTGTTGCAGCATTGCGCATTTGACGCTCCTCGAATTTCTGGAAGACCGGCTTGTTGCCAACCCGACCAATGTGACGTGTCCGCGGCAGGAAAGTTGCGGCTTTTCCTGCTAGACCGTCGCCCTGACTGTGTCAGGGCGGCGGTCTAGCTGCTTTTGGTGGCGAGCAACTTTGTCGCATGACTGGCGTCGCTGCCGCGATTCCAGTCAGAGCGACGTTGCTCTAAGCTTGCCAGATGTGCGCCGCAATGCCTGCCAGATCTCCCCATTAGCCCCTATCTGATCGGCATGCCTTTCCCATCGGTCAATAATACCTTGGCGAGCGCGCTTGCCGGGCGCGACTACGCCGAACCGACCGCGGTGCAGAGCGCGGTCCTGGTGGCGGAGGCGGCCGAGCGGGATTTGCTGGTTTCGGCGCAGACCGGGTCGGGCAAGACGGTCGCGTTTGGCCTGGCGCTGGCGCCGACGCTGCTCGGCGGGGAGGACCGGTTCGGCCGGGCGGCGGCGCCGCTGGCGCTGGTGATCGCGCCGACCCGCGAATTGGCCATGCAGGTGAAGGACGAGCTGACCTGGCTGTATGCGCAGACGGGCGCCCGCATCGCCGCCTGCGTGGGCGGGATGGACAGCCGCGCCGAGCAGCGGGCGCTGGCTGCGGGCAGCCATATCGTGGTCGGCACGCCGGGGCGGCTGCGCGACCATCTGGAGCGCGGCCGGCTGGACCTTTCGGCGATCCGTGCGGCGGTGCTGGACGAGGCGGACGAGATGCTCGACCTGGGCTTTCGCGAGGATTTGGAGTTCCTGCTGGACGCGACGCCGAAGGAGCGGCGGACGCTGATGTTCTCGGCGACGATCCCGAAGGAGATCGCCGGCCTCGCGCGCACCTATCAGCGGGACAGCCTGCGCATCGACACTGGCGGCCGGAACGAGCCGCATGGCGACATCGAGTACCGGGCGGTGCTGGTGGCGCCGCACGACGCCGAGCGTGCGGCGGTCAACGTGCTGCGTTACTTCGAGGCGCGCGCCTCGCTGGTGTTCTGCGCGACCCGCGAGGGTGTGCGGCGGCTGCATGGAAGGCTGCTGGAGCGGGGCTTCGACGCGGTGGCGCTGTCGGGCGAGCTGAGCCAGCACGAGCGCAACGGGGCGCTGCAATCGCTGCGCGACGGGCGTTCGCGCGTGTGCGTGGCGACGGATGTGGCGGCGCGCGGGCTTGATCTGCCGGAGCTCGACCTGGTGATCCATGCCGATCTGCCGACGAATAAGGAGACGATGCTGCACCGGTCCGGGCGGACCGGGCGGGCGGGGCGCAAGGGGGTTTCGGTGCTGCTGGTGCCGTTTGCGCGGCGGCGGCGGGCGGAGCAGTTGCTGGCCTCGGCCGGCGTGGATGCGGGGTGGAGCGATCCGCCGTCGCCGGAGCTGATCCGCGGGCGCGACCAGGAGCGGCTGCTGGCCGATCCGGTGCTGCGCGACGAGCCGGCCGAGGACGATCTGGAGCTGGGGCGGCTGTTGCTGGCCGGGTCGACGCCGGAGCGGATTGCGGGGGCGCTGGCGCGGAGCTTGCGGGCGAAGCTGCCGGCGCCGGAGGATAATTTTGCGACAGCGCCCGAGGTGGCGCGGCGCGACCGGCCGGCGCCCGGCGGGGCCTGGTTCCGGCTTTCGATTGGGCGGCGGAACAACGCCGATCCGAAGTGGCTGGTGCCGCTGATCTGCCGGCTGGGCGGGGTGACGAAGGCGCAGGTCGGCGCGATCCGGATTTTCGAGCGGGACACGCGTTTCGAGATCGTGGCGGAGGCTGCCGCGCGATTCCTGGCGCAGGCTCAGCAAGCCGGGCCGCACGAGCCGCGGGTGGAGCCGGCGCTCGCGGCGCCGGAGGAGCGCACGCACCGGCCGCGCCCCATGCGGCCCTCCGGGCGCCGGCAATCGCGCGCCGCCCAGAGCTAGGCGCCCCAGCCTCTCGGCGTTAGATTCCGCGGGAAAGCTGGACTGATGTGACGAGCCAAATCCGAGTTACCAGCACGGCGTGGCTGCTGGTGTCTGCGCGGATCGTCCGCAGCGTTTGGCGAAGCTTTCGGGACGTCACCCTACAGTGACTATGCGGTCACCTGCGCCTTGAGGGTCTTGCGGTAGCCGAACGACCGCTCGATCCGGCCGAGCACGTGATCGCCGGCCAGCGCGGGCGGATAGTGGCTGTCCGCCTCGGGCACCCCGAAGGCGCGCGGATCGATTACGGCGCGGAAATTGGGGTCGTGGAACGTGGCGATGGAAAACCGCTCCCGTCCGGACCGGTTCACCACCCGGTGCGGCGTCGAGGCATATCGATCGTTGGTCCAGCGGCCCAGGAGGTCGCCCACGTTGATCACCAGCGTGCCCGGGATCGGCGGCGCCGGGATCCAGCTTGCGGTCGACCGCTCCAGCACTTCGAGGCCGCCATTATCGTCTTGCCAGAGCAGCGTGATGCAGCCGAAATCGGTGTGCGGGGCGACGCCGAACTGGTCGGCTGCCGAACTGGGCGGTTGCGGCGGGTAGTAGATGATCTGCGTGCGCTGCAGCGGCTTGGTGTAGCTGGGCGCGAAGACATCGGCCGGTGCACCGAGCGAGAGGGCGACGCCGCGCAGCAATTGCGTGCCGCATTGCCGCATCGCGGCGTAATATTCGGTGAGCGCGGTGCGGAAACCGGGACGGCCCGCCGGCCAATTGTTGGGCCCGCGCAGCCGCTCGCCGGCCTGCACGTCTGGATCATCCTCGGGCAGCTCGAGGCCGATGCTGTAGAATTCCTTGAGATCGGGCCGTTTTGCCTCGTACATCAGCGCGTCGCCGATGGCGTTCCAGCCGCGATGGCGCGCGTTGATGGCGACGCGCCGCTTGTCCTCGACCGGCAGGTGGAAGAAGTCGCGGGCTTCGGCCAGGGTTCGATCGATCACCCCCTGCGGGACGCCATGCCCGGCGATGTAGAAGAAGCCGTTGGTGAGACAGGCCTGCGCTATCTCGTGGGCGGCACGCTGCATGGCGCGGTGGTCGCCCCGCACGGCATCGGCAAGTTCGATCACCGGGATCATGGCATTTCTCCTTATGCGGCGACGCTCGCCTGGGCACGCAGCCGATCATATTCCGGCTTGGGCACCGGTGTCGCGTTGCGGTGGCCGAGATCTTTCACCTGGACGCGGAAGGTTTCGCGGGCGCTGTAGGCGGCGACGGCGCAGATTGCCGTGATCCCGAAGGTCCAGGCGCCGATGGTCAACGGGATATTCTGGGCGCCGGGGGGTGCGACAGTCGCGAACAGCGCGGGCAGCAAGGCGGTGATGGTGGTGCCGACATTCTGCGCGATCGCCATCGCCGTGACCCTGACGCGGGTCTGGAACAGCTCGGGATAGAAGCTCGGGAACACGGCGTTGTAGCCCTGATAGACCAGGCCCCACATCAGCAGCGAGGACAGGATCGCCAGCGGCACGTTGTGGATGCTGATGGCGTAGAGATAGGCAAACGACAGCAGCCCCGAGCCGAGCGCGCCGACGATCATGGGCGGGCGGCGGCCGATCCGGTCGGCCAGGTTGCCGACGTAGGGGATGACGACGACGGCAAGGATGTTCCCCACGACGGGGATCCACAGGTAGACGTCCTTGGCGAACCCGACGCCGTAGGCCGGCTGCACCGCGTAGGCGGCGCCGAAGATGGTGGCGACGACTGGGATGACGTTCATGAGCGACATGCAGGCGACGCGCAGCATGTCGTCCCAGCTGAGCCGGAAGGCTTCGGGGATCGGCGCGCGGGGGATGTGGCCGTCGGCGCCGGCCTCGGTGAAGGCGGGCGTTTCGTCGACTTCGCGGCGGATGATGTAGCCGGCGATGACGACGAGAAGGCTGAGCAGGAAGGGGATGCGCCAGCCATAGGAGTTGAAGGCGGCCGCCGGCATGAAGGCGGCGAGCGGCAGGAAGACGGCGGCGGCGAGGATCTGCCCGGCCTGCACGCCTTGCAGGGTGAAGCTGGCGAAGAAGCCGCGCCGGCCGAACGGCGCGTGCTCGAGGATCATGCAGGAGGAGCCGGAGATCTCGCCGGCGACCGCGAAGCCTTGGATCAGGCGCAGGAGCACCAGCAGCAGGGGCGCGAAGATGCCGACCTGCGAGTAGGTCGGCAGGAGGCCGACCGCCATGGTCGAGAAGCCCATCATGAACATGCAGACCAGCAGGACGTTCTTGCGCCCGTGCGTGTCGCCGAGATGGCCGAGCACGAAGGCGCCGATCGGCCGCGCCACATAGCCGACGCCATAGGTCGCGAGCGAGGCGACGATGGCGACGGTTGGGTCGGCCGAGGGGAAGAAGAGCTGCGGGAACACCAGCGAAGCGGCGGTCGCGTAGATGAAGAAGTCGTAGTATTCCAGCGCCGAGCCGATCCAGCCGCTCGCCGTCGCCTTCTTGGTTTGATGCCGGCCGCTTGGCTCGTGTTCGAGCATGCCCGTCCTAGCCATTATTTCCTCCCTTCGTTTCTCAGTATGCAACTTTGGCGAGCGACCTTAGCTCCTCGGCGGTGCTGCTGCCGAACCCGAAAAATTCGAGGTAGGCAGGGATCATCTCGAACAGCATATCCGTTCCGATTTGTACTGGGCAGCCTTTTGCTTGGGCGGCGCGGAGCAGCGGCGTGAACTCCTCCTTCATCACCACCTCGCCGACGAAAGTGCCTGGCGCCACGCGGTCGATATCGATGGGCATGGGGTCGCCTGGCTTCATGCCGAGCGGCGTGGCGTTGACGACGAGGTCGTAGCCGGCCGGGTCGTTGGAGCCGGTTTGCACGTCCAGCTTGGGGTAATGCGTGCGGAGCCGGCCCGCCAGGGCTTCGGCGCCCGTGGGATTGGCGTCGAACAGCGTGATGGCGGCGAGGCCGGCGGCCGCGAGCGAGGCCGCGATGGCCGAGCCGACCCCGCCGGCGCCGACCACGAGGGCGCGCGCGGCGGGGATCGGGCGTCCCTTGCGCTCCATGCCGCGCACGAAGCCGGCGCCGTCGAACATGTCGCCGAGCAACGACCCGTCCGGCCGCTTGAGCACCGCGTTGCATGACCCGGCGATCTGCGCCGTCGTCGTCAGCTCATCGACCAAGCGCATCACGGTGATCTTGTGCGGCATGGTGATCAGGGCGCCGTGCAGATTGGCGATGTGGAACAAGGGCCGGAACAATTTTGCGAAATGCTCGGCCGTGACCGCGAGCGGCACCACGGCGGCGTTGACGCGCTTGGCCTCGAACCAGGGATTGTAGATCATTGGGGCTTTGAACGATTCGGTCGGGTAGCCGATATGGGCGATGATTTTGGTCCGGCCGGTGATCATGACGACCTCCTCATGACTTCTCGTTGGGCGCGGGCTGCCGGCGGGCTTGCGCGGCGATCCGCACTGCGGCGTTGGGCGCGCCAAACCCGGCGTAACCAGCGGCGCGCTCGACGATTTCAAAGAAAAAGCGGGATTGAAAGGCCTCGGTATAGGCGTGGCGGAATTCGCCATTTGCGTCCTGGTCGTAGAGCAGGTTGAGCGTTTCGATGTGGCTGATTTGCGCGTCCGGCAGCGGGAAGCGGGCGGCGAGGTCCTCATAATAATTGGCGGGGATGGCGAGGATGGGGGCGCCGGCCGCGTGCAGAGCGGCGATGCTGCGGCTGGCATCGGCGGTGGCGAGCGCGATGTGGTGCACGCCGGCGCCGGCGAAGGCCGAGACGAAGCGGTGGGTCGCCGTGTCTTGCGCCTCGGAGATGTTGAAGGTCAGGCGGAAGGTGGCTTGCTGGTTCACCATGGCGCGGCTGCGGACCAGGCCGAACGGGTCCGGCAGGTCGAAGCCGGGTTGCGGCGCCAGGCCGAACAGGGAGCGCCAGAACAGCACGAACGTGTCCATTTGCTGGGCTGGCAGCGCGATTGCCAGGTGGTCGATGGTCTGCAACCCGGCTTGGGCGGGTGGGCCGGGTTCGAGGACGAAGTCTTCGGACCAGAAATCGGTTCGGTCACGGGCGACGAGGTAGATCAGGGTGCCGTCGGGGCCGCGCACGGCGGGGATCTGCCGCTCGCCGGCGCCGATCCGCTCGTGCCAATCGGGGATGAGGAGGGCGTGCGCCCGGTCGAGCGCGCGGGCCGGGTCATCGAGGCGGAGGGCCATGGCGCAGACGGAGGGGCCGTGATGCTGGAAGTGCTCGGAGGCGGCGGTGTCCAGCTCGCTGTTGAGCACGAGGTTGATGCCGCCTTGGCGATAGAGCTCGACGTCCTTCGAGCGGTGCTGCCCGGCGCGGCGGAAGCCGAGCTGGACGAGGAGGTTGGCGAGCGCGTCGCGCGCCGGCGCGTCGACGGCGAACTCCAGGAACTCGACGCCGTCGATCTCGGGCAGCGCCGGCAGCGTTGCGCCGCCGGCCTGGGCTTCGGCGAGGATGAGCGAGCGCAGCCCGTCGCGGGCGATCATGCGCGACGGGGCGGCGCGGAAATAGTCGTTGAACACTTCGAGCGAGAGCGGCCCGCTGTAGAAGCTGGCGAGGACGGCGCGGACGAAGGATTCGATCGGCAGTTCGCCCTCGTAGGGAAAGTTGCGGGAATGCCGGCTCCAGGAGAGCACGTCGAGCGAGAGCAGCGGCGCGTCGGCGAGCTGGACGAAGAACAGGCGGTCGGCGGGGACATCGGCGATGCCGGCCGGGTCGTCGCCGAGGGCGAGGGTGTGGAAACTGTCGACGATGAGGCCGAGCGCGGGATGCGCCGCAAGCTGCACGATCCGCCAGGCGTGGCCCCACAGCTTGATGTGGCGGCCCCAGGAGAGCGCCTCGAAGCCGACGCGCAGGCGGCGGCGGTGGGCGCGCGCGGCCATCTCGGCGAGGTCGGCGGCGGCGCGCGCATCGTCGTCGATCGCGGAGGGCTGGGTGTTGCTGCAGACCAGCAGCAGCTCGGCGCCCAGCTCCTGCATGACGTCGAACTTGCGTTCCGCGCGGTCCATGTTGCGGCCGCGCTGCGGCTCCGGCATCGCCTCGAAGTCGCGGAACGGCTGATAGAGGTCGATCTTGAGGCCGAGGTCTTCGGCGATCCGGCGCACGTCGGCGGGCGAGCCCTCGAAGCCGAGCAGGTCGGCCTCCATGATCTCCACGCCGTCAAAGCCGACCAGCGCCGCCGCCTCCAGCTTGTCCGGGAGGGTCCCGCTGAGGGCGACGGTGGCGATGGCTTTGCGCAGCACGGGTCAGGTCTCGGCGCCGAACGGATCGTCGCAGGAGCGGCAAGGTTGGGTGAACCATCGGGCGCCCTGCTCGGTGATGTACAGCGCGTCTTCGAGGCGGACGCCGAACTCGCCGTAGATGCAGATCATCGGCTCGTCGGAGAAGCACATGCCAGGCGCGATGGGCGTCTGGTTGCCGCGCACCAAGTAGGTGTCTTCGTGGACGTCGAGGCCGATGCCGTGGCCGGTGCGGTGCGGCAGGCCGGGGACGGCGTAGCCTGGCCCGAATCCGGCGGCCTCGATGACCCGGCGCGCCGCCGCGTCCACCGACTCGCAGGGCGCGCCGACCACGGCCGCGTCGAAAGCGGCACGCTGCGCCCGCAGCTCCAGGTCCCAAATCTCGCGCTGCCGCGGGGTGGGGTCGCCAAAGACGTAGGTACGGGTGATATCCGAACGATAACCCTCGACGAAGCAGCCAGTATCGACCAGCACCATGTCGCCGTCGGCGAGCGTCTGCGGATAGGGCACGCCGTGCGGGTAGGCGGTCGCTTCCCCGAACTGCACGGCGCGCGATGCGGGCTGGCCGCCCAGCTTGCGGTGCGCCGCGTCGATGAAGGCCTGCACCTCCGGCGTCCCCATCCCCGGCGCCAGGCCGCGCGCCGTGGCTTTGTGCACTTCGAGGGTGATGTCCATCGCGACCTGCATCAGCGCGATCTCGGCCTGGCTCTTTACTTGGCGGCAGGCGGCGGTGATGGAGCTGGCGTTGATGAAATCGAAGCGGTTGCCGGCGCGGCGCATGCCGTCGACGGTGAAGAACGGGGCGGCCGGGTCGATGGCGATGGCGCCGGTCTCATAGCCCTTGCTGCGGACGGTCTCGATCACCAGCGCCGTGGGGTCCTCGTGCTCCTCCCAGACGCGGATGTCGGTCCCGAAGCGGAGCAGGGTGCGGGTCTTTGGCTCCTCGAAGGCGGGGCTCAGATAAGCGATTTCGCCATCGGCCGGGATGATCGCGCCGTGCAACCGCTCGGTCAGCTTGAGCTCGATGCCGGTGAAGTAACGCAGGTTGGTCGAGGTATCGAGGTAGAGGGCGTCGACGCCCTGTTTGCGCATCAGCTCCTGGGCGCGCTTGACCCGAAGCTGGTATTCGCCGGTGGCGATCGGCACTGCATGGCCGGTCATTGGTTCCAAGCGGGCCAGTTCCGCTGCAAAAGTTGAGCCGCCAACGCCCATAACCATGTGCAAATCCTTCCTGCCCGACCTCGGGGAACGCTAGGCTGGGCACATGTCGGACGCCAGAGGCAGATCGGCCGGAAAGATGGTGCGGCGCGGGGCAGTCAACGCGCTTGTGACGATTGCCGTCGCGGCGATCTTCGTGCCGCTGATCCTGACGATTTATCTGAGCGTGTTCGACGAGACGATCATCGTTTTCCCGCCGAAGGGCTACACGCTCGCCTGGTACGCCCGGATTCTGCCGGAGTTCGGCGCGCCGCTGCAGACCAGCATGGTGACCGCGGTCTCGGCGACCTGCCTCAGCCTGTTGATCGGGGTTCCCGCGGCGATTGGGCTGTCGCGCTACCGGTTCCGCGGGCGTGGCCTGGCCACGACCCTGCTCTTGGCGCCGCTGACCATTCCGGGGGTGGCGATCGGGCTCGGGATCTACGTGCTGGCGGTGATGATCGAGGAGCGGACGGAGTGGGCGATCAGCGGCACGTTCGCGCTGCTGGTGGCGGCGCATGTGCTGATTACCTTGCCCTGGGTGGTGCGTTTGTGCCTTGCTGCACTGGCCAACCACGACCGCGCTGCCGAAGAGGCGGCCGCCAGCCTCGGGGCGCGGCCGTTGGCCGTGATCTGGCGCGTGACGCTGCCGGCGATGCGCGGCGGCATCGTGGCTGGCGCGTTATTTGCTTTCATCGTGTCGTTCGAGAATTTGGAGATGACGCTGTTCCTGACCGCGCCCGGGATGACCACGCTGCCGATCTCGCTGCTGCAGTACCTACAATATCATATCGACCCGCTGGTCGCGGCGGTGGCGGTGGCGCAGGTGGTCTTTGTCGGGGCTGCGCTGATCCTGCTGGACCGGCAGGTGCGGCTGTCGCGCGTGGCCGTATGAGCCGGCTGACGCTCGACCGGCTTTCGAAGCAGTACCACGGCACGGTTGCCGTGGACGAGGTGAGCCTGGACATCGGCGAGGGCGAGCTGGTCGTGCTGCTGGGCCCCTCGGGCTGCGGCAAGACGACGACGTTGCGCATGGTCGCCGGGTTCGTGCAGGCGAGTTCGGGCGACGTGCGGCTGGATGGGCAGAGCGTCCTGGCGCAGCCGCCGTATCTGCGGGAAATGGGGCTGGTGTTCCAGAGCTATGCGCTGTTCCCGCATCTCAGCGTGGCGCGCAACATCGCTTTCGGCTTGGAAATGCGGCGGATGGGGCGGCCGGCGATCGCGGAGCGGGTGGCCGAGATGCTGCGGCTGACCCGGCTGGAGAGCCTCGCCGACCGGCTGCCGCGCCAGCTGTCCGGCGGGCAGCAGCAGCGGGTGGCGTTGGCGCGGGCGCTGGCGATCCATCCGCGGGTGCTGCTGCTGGACGAACCGCTCTCCAACCTGGACGCGGCGCTGCGGGCCGAGGTGGGACGCGAGATCAAGCTGCTGCAGCACCAGCTGGGGTTGACGACGATCATGGTCACGCACGACCAGGACGAGGCGATGGCGATGGCGGACCGGCTGGTGGTGATGAAGGATGGGGCGGTGCAGCAGACCGGCACGCAGGAGGATTTGTATGAGCGGCCGGCGGCGCCGTTCGTGGCCGGGTTCATCGGCAGCGCGAACATGGTCGCCGGCACGCTTGGGGACGGCGCGGTCATCGCCGGCGGGGCGGTGCTGCCACTCGCCGGGCGTTACGCGGGCGCCGGCCCCTGCACGCTGGCGCTGCGGCCGGAGCGGCTGCTGCTCGGCCCTGCGGGCACGGGCGTTGCGGGCACGGTCGAGCTGGCCGCGTATCTCGGCGCGGTTCGCGAGCATCTGGTCCGCGTCGGCCCCGACCTGCGGCTGATCGTGCGGGACACGACCGCCTGCGCTGCCCGCCACTTGCCCATCGGCGAGCCGGTCGCGCTACGCTGGGGCCTCGGCGCGGAGCGGTTGTTCGACGCCGACGGCGCGCCCATCCTGCCGCATGACGTAACGACAGCGACGCAAGAAAGGATCACCTCCCATGCTTGACCCACGCCTGACCCGGCGCGCCGTCCTCGGGGCCGCCGCCGCCCTTCCCTTGGCCTCCGCCGCACGGGCCGACGAACAGGTCGTCATCACCACCTGGGGCGGCGATTACGCCAATCTGCTGAAGAACAATATCGACATCCCGCTGCTCAAGCCGCAGGGGATCGAGGTCGTGCAGGACACCAACGACGAAGATCCCCGCATCGCCAAGATGTATGCGCAGCGGCGCTTGCCGCGCGGCACCTGGGACGTCGTCTGCCTGCAAGCCGTTCGCGCCTATGAAGCCAAAGAGTCTGGGCTGCTCGAGACGCTCGACGTGGAAAAAGTGCCGAACTTCGCCCATGTCTTGGCGAACCTGCGCACCGACTTCTACGCGCCGCACATCTACAGCCCGCAGGTGTTCATCTACAATCCGGACAAGGTCAGCGATCCGCCGAAGACCTTCACCGACCTGCTGGACCCCAAGTGGAAGGGCAAGGTCGGCGTCGGCGACATCAACTATTTCTACGTGATGATGGCCGCCGCCCTGGCCGCGACCGGGGACGAGAACAAGGTTGATTCCGAGCAGGCCCAGCAATTGGCGATGAAGCTCAACTCGAACGGGTTACGGCTCTATCCCTCTACGGACTCGATCGGCGCTGGCATGAAGTCCGGCGAAATCGATGTCGGCATCATGTGGCTGGCGCGGGTCAATATGTGGCAGAACGCCGGCATTCCGGTGAAGGCGTCGTTCCCCAAGGAGGGCTCGGTGCTGTACGTTTCGGGCATGGTCGTGCCGAAGAATGCGCCGAACAAGGCGGTCGCCTATAAATACCTCAATGCCATGCTGGAGCCGCCCGCGCAGGAGGCGTTTGCGGCGAAAATGGGCTATTTGCCGACGGTGAACGACGCGCCGTTGAGCGGCAAGGTTGGCGAGCAACTGGCGCTGCCGCCGGATCTGAAGATGATCGTCCCGGAATACAGCATCACCAGCAAGCTGCAGGGGCCGATTTCGGACTGGTGGAAAAAGAGCATGCGGTCTTAGGCTATCATAGGGCCAAGGAATTCGAGCGCCGCTGGGAACCGGCAGGCGTGACGGTGGCGGCACTCGCGAGGAGAGTGCTGGATCGGCATGCTGTTCCAGCAGTGCGGTTTTGCGCAGTACCCTCGGCGTCAGGCTTGGCAGGATCAGTCCGGAGTCGCGTTAAGTCTTCGAATCAGAGACTCTAAATTAGTCAGACTGGCGCTGGTTCTCCCCTGCCAATCTTGCAGTTGTGCTCGATCACATGGTCCTGGTTGCCATTTCTCAGACGCGCCCTGGCAGCAGAGATCCTCCTCAATAGCCACCTTGCGCTCGACCACGCTCGGGTCGCCGCCTGCGAGAATGGCCAAAGATTTTAGAGCCGTCTCGAGTTTTGCACCAACACCGACGTCAGAGCACCTGGCCTCATGCCATTTAACCATGGCGATGGAATACGGAATTAAATTGAAGTCGGTATTTATCGCTCCCCTAAGAAGTTCCTTTGTGTCATCGGCCATGGCAGAATGACTGCCAATGATGGTCATGATGGTGAAGGCCGAAAAAATTCGGTGCATGGCGTTCTCCATTGCGGACTAAGGCGTAGTCCGCTTCCGTAACGTCGGGCCGATCCCTGGCCGCCTCGCGCTCGCGAGAGAGGGGCGCGCGTGGGTCAGTTCCGATAAGATGGATCGGCCCGGTCGAGCTTGCGCAGCAGGGCCGGCCATTCCAGGATGCCGAAGGGGCGGCGGACTTCGGGGCGGTATAGGTGGTTGGTGTGCGCGATCACCTCGCCGGGCGGCATGACGAGCTTCTGGCCGCTGCTCAGCGCCATTATTTGCGCTTTGCAGGCGAGTTCGGCGCGGTAGATGTTGCTGAACGCCTGCGGGATGCTCGGGGCCACGACGAGCAGGCCGTGGTTGCGCAGGATCATCAGATCGGCGTCGCCGAGGTCGGCCACCAGGCTCTCCTGCTCGGCCAGGTCCACCGCGACGCCGCGAAAATCGTGATAGCCGACGGTGGCGAAGCGCATCGCCGTCTGCGTCATCGGCAGCAGGCCGCATTCCATGCAGGAGACCGCCATCCCGGCGGGCGTGTGGGTGTGGATGATGCAGTCCACCTCCGGCCGGGCGCGATGGATGGCGGCGTGGATGACGAAGCCGGTGCGGCTCGGCCCGTAATCGAAGGCGGGCTGCCAGACCGTATTGCCTTCGAGATCGATCTTGACCAGGGAGGACGCGGTGATCTCCTCGTAGAGGTATCCGTACGGATTGATCAGGAAATGGCCATGCGTGCCGGGGACGCGGACCGAAATGTGGTTGGCGATCATCTCGTCCATGTTCCACATCGCCACGAGCCGGTAGCAGGCGGCGAGGTTGACCCGCGCTTCCCACTCCTCGGGCGACACTTGGTCGCGGATCGATTGGATCTCGGTGCCGTAGTTCTTCGGGGTCATGACGTTCATGGTGTCACCTGCACGTTCCAGAATTTGGGGAAGCCGTCGAGCACGCCGGTGACGTTGCTGCGATAGGCGGTGGGCTGCAAGATCTGGCCGAGATGGATTTGCGGCGCCGCGTCCAGATCGGCGAGCTGCATCTGCTGGCAGATGCGCTTCTGCTCGGCGAGGTCGTCCGTCTCGGTCCATTGCTGGCGCAGGGTTTCGAGCTTCGGGATGGTCGGCCAACCGTACCAGGCGCCCGCGCCATTGCCGCGACAGAGGAAGGAGACTGCCGGGTCGAGCACGTCGGCGCCGCCGATCATCGACGGGAACGCGCTCCAGCCGCCCTGGCCGACGCCCTCGCGGTTGGCCCGGCGCTGGAACATGGTGCCGGCGTCCATCGCTTGGATGTCCGTTTTTAGCCCGACGCGCTGCATCAGGTCGGCGGCGACCTGGGCCATGATGTTGTTGACCGGATGGTCGGTCGGCTGCATGACGACGGTGCGCTCGCCCTTGTAGCCGGCGGCCTGGATCTGGCGTTTGGCGTCGTCGATGGAGAGCTTCTTGCGGTCCAGCCCCGCCGTGTTGGCCATCGGGGCGCCCGGGGTGAACAGGCCCACCTGGCCGCGCCACATCGTGGGGTCGCTGGAGAAGGCCTGCATGAACTCGTCCTGATCGGCCGACCCGGCGACGGCGCGGCGGATCGCCTCGTTGTCGAAGGGGGGTTGCAGGCAGTTGAAGCGCAGGACCGGGACCACGCCGGTCTTGTCGCGCACCTCGACGGTCATCTTGCTGATGCGGCGCAGCAGCGGGAGCACGTCGGGGGTCGGGACCTCCCACCAATCGATCTCGCCCGATTGGAGGGCGGCGGTTGCGGTGGCCGGGTCGGGCATGGTGATCCACTCGACCCGGTCGAGATGCACGATCTTTGGCCCAGTGGTCAGGCCCGGCGCGCCGCCGGCGGGGCGAGGGACGTAGCCGGCGAAGCGCTCGAACACGGCGCGCGAGCCGGGCACGCGCTCGCTGGCGACGAAGCGGAACGGGCCGCTGCCGACGATCTCGCTGACCGGCTTGTTGGCAGGCTGCGAGGCCAGGCGTTCCGGCATGATGCAGGCCATGCTGGGCGCGATCTTGCCGAGGAGGTGCGGCAGCAGACGGTAGGGCTGGTTCATGCGCACGATGACGACGCGGTCGCTCGGTGACGAGATCTCGGCGACGAAGCCCATCATGGCGCGCCCAGCCGGGTCGGCGGCGCCCCAACGTTTGAGGCTGGCGACCACGTCGCGTCCGAGCACCGGCGTGTTGTCGTGGAAGCGGAGGCCTTCGCGGAGCGTCAGGGTCCAGAGCTTGTGGTCCTCGTCGATGGTGTGGCCCTCGACCATTTCCGGCTGGGCGCGATACTCGGCGTCGGTGGCGTAGAGCGTGTCGTAGACCATGTAGCCATAGGTGCGGGTCTGCGAGGCGGTGTTGATCATCGGGTCGAGGATGGCGAGGTCCACATAGGGCACGAAGCGCAGCACGCTGGCGCCCGCGGCCCGGCCGATGCGCGGCATGGCGAGCGCCCCTGCCGCGGCGAGCAGGCTTCGACGTTTCATACCAACGGTCATGGAGGATGACCGTTGGTATGAGTCTTTCTCTGGCGCGCCGCCGCCCACCAACCCGGCGCGCGATACCATCGGCGCGACGCGATGGAAGAGTCATCGCATCGTGCCGCTGGTATCATTGCGTTCCTCCGCGGGACTTTTATTGCGGCCGTTCTATGGCGTGGCGGAGCAGTGCGCCAGTCCGGTAGATGGCATGGACGAACTTGCTGTATGGCAGGGTGACGAACAGCGCCAGCACCAGGCCGAGATGCACCGCGAGCACCAGCCCCATCGCGCCGGTCGCGCGCAGGGCGAGCAGCAGCAGCCCGGTCAGCCCAGTCAGCAGCAGCAGGAGCAGCAGGCCGGAATCCGCGCCCAGCAGCTCCCGTGCCCGAGGCGCCTGGTCGCCGGAGAGCTTCAGCCAGAACAGGCCGGCGCAGCCGACCAGTAATCCAAGGCCGCCGGCGGCGCCGAGCAGCACCGGCAGGCTGAAGAACGGATAAGGCGCGGGCCAGCCGAGGAGATGGTCGTAGATGGTCGCGACCGCGGTGGAGCAGAAGCAGAGCAGGAAGCCGTAGGCCATCGCGTGATGCAGGTGACGGCGGGCTGCGGAAAAGCTCTCGTCGGTGTCGTTGCAGCCGTGGCCGCCGCCGCCGAGGTAGCGCAGGGTCGCCGCGTCGTGCAGGGCTTGCAGCCAGGGGCGCGACGGCCCGAGCGCGCCGCCGCCGGTGTCGCGCCAGAAGCGGGTGAAGCCGATGCCGAGCGCGGTTAGCGAGAAGACGAAGGTGATGGTGCCGATCCAGACCATCGGCGCGTAGGGGATCACGTCGTAGAAGCCGCGCCCGGGCACGGCCGGATGCGGGGCGAAGACCACGTTCCAGCGCTGCAGCAGCAGGGTCAGCAGCAGCACGAGCGCGATGCCGCCGGCCATCGCCAGCGCCATGACCAGCCCGCCGCGGCGGTAGAGCGCGGCGAGCGGGGTGGGCCAGGCGTAAGCCGCGTAGCTTTCCTGCCGGACTTCGGCGAATACCTTGGGGACGTTGATCCCATACTCGTGCGGCGGCGCGAACTGGCAGGCGTAGTAGCAGCCCATGCAGTTGTGGCAGAGGTTGGCGAGGTAGGAGAGGTCGCCGGTGGTGAAGTCCCGGCGCAGCTCCATCGCCGGGAACACGGCGCAATAGCCTTCGCAGTAGCGGCAGGCGTTGCACACCTCCATCGCGCGCCGCGCTTCGGCGACGGCGGCCGTCTCACTGATTGCTGGCACGTTTGGCCGCCTCCTTGCCGGCGATGCGGCCGAAGACGCAGCCGATGGTCATGCCGAACCCGGCCAAATAGCCGCGTCCCAAAATGCTGCCCGCCATGATTTCGCCGGAGGCGAACAGATTGGCCGAGGGCCGGCCGTCCTGCATGATCACCTGCGCCCGCTCGTCCACTTTCACGCCGAGATAGGTGAAGGTGATGCCTGGCCGCAGCGGGTAGCCGCTGAACGGGGGGACCTCGATCGGGCGCGCCCAGTTGGTCTTTGGCGGCGACAGGTCCCGCGTGTGCAGTCCGTCGAGGCGCGACGGGTCGAACGGGCCGGGCTGGCACCCGGCGTTGAAGCGGGCGACGGTCGCTTCCAGCGCCGCAGGCTCGAGGCCGAGTTTCTCGGCGAGGCCCGCCAGCGTGTCCGCCTTGATCGCCGGGAATACGGACGGCATGAACAGGCGCTCGCTGCGGGCGTCGATGATCGAATAGGCGAGCTGGCCGGGTTGCTGTGCGACGAGCCTTCCCCAGATTGCGTAGCGTTTCGGCCAGACGTCCTCGCCCTCGTCGTAGAAGCGCTGCGCGGCCTGGTTGACCACGATGCTGAACGGGACGCAGTCGAGCCTCGTCACGATGCCGCCGTCGAACATCGGCGAGCGCCCGTCGATCGCGACGGCGTGGCACTGCGTCGGGTCGCCGACCGAGGCGACGCCTTGGCCCAGCAGGTTCTTCAGCACCCGCCCCTTCGCGTAAGGGGTGCCGCGGATGCGGAAATTGTCGGCCGCGTCGCCCCAGCTCTCGCGCAGCCACTCGATATTGGCCTGGAATCCGCCCGACGAGACCACCACCACGCGCGCCTGCACTTGCATCGGGAAGCCGCCGCTGACCACGGTGAGGCGCCGCGCGAACCCGTCATCGAGCTGCACTTCCTGCACTTCGGTGTCGTAGAGCACCCCGACGCCGAGCCGTTCGGCGGTGGCGTAGAAGGCGTTGAGCAGGGCCTTGCCGCCGCCCAAGAAGAAGGCGTTGGTGCGCGACAGGTTGAGCGTGCCGGTCAGGCTGGGCTGGAAGCGGACGCCGCAGCGTTCCATGAACGGCAGCGCCTCGGCCGAGGCGCGGATGGTCATGCGCGCGAGCGTCTCGTCGGTCTCGCCGCCGGTCACGCGCAGCAGGTCGTCCCAATATTCGTCCTCGAGATAGCGCTCGGTCAGCACTGAAGTGGGTTCGGCGTGCATCGCTCGTAGATTACGGGTGTGGCGGGAATTGCCGCCGCGCATCGAACGCGGGGCGTGTTCGAGGACGAGGACCGAGGCGCCGGCTTGGCGCGCAGTGATTGCGGCAGAAAGGGCCGCATTGCCGCCGCCGACCACCACCACGTCCCAGAGTTGCGTCGCCACCATGGCGGCGACCATAGGCAACGGTTCGGCGGATGACCATTCGATGCTAGCCTTATTTTTTCGCAGTTTGGAGCGCGTGGATGCAGGTTTCGGGGATGGCGGCGCTGGTGACGGGCGGCGGGTCCGGCCTCGGCGCGGCGACGGCGGAGGCGCTGGCCGCCAAGGGGGCGCGCGTCGCCGTGCTGGACCTCGATCACGCGGCGGCGGAGCGGGTCGCCGCACGCATCGGCGGCCTGGCCGTGCAGTGCGACGTGGCCGATGCGGGTTCGGCCGAGAAGGCGGTGGCCGCGGCGCGCCAGGCGCATGGGGCGGCGCGCATCCTGGTCAACTGCGCCGGCGTGGCCACTCCCGGGCGGATCGTCGGCCGGGACGGGCCGCTGCAGCTTGAAGCGTTCGCGCGGGTGATCGGCGTCAACCTGATCGGCACGTTCAACCTGCTGCGGCTCGCCGCGGCGGACATGGAGAAGCTCGAGCCGCTCGAGGATGGCGAGCGCGGGCTGGTGGTCAACACCGCCTCGGTCGCGGCCTTCGAGGGGCAGATCGGCCAGGCGGCCTACGCGTCCTCGAAAGGCGGGGTGGCGAGCCTGACGCTGCCGGCGGCGCGCGAGCTGGCGCGGTCGGGGATACGGGTGATGACGATCGCGCCGGGCCTGTTCGGCACGCCGATGCTGCGGGGTTTGGCCCAGGACGTGCAGCAGAGCCTCGGCGCCTCGGTGCCGTTCCCGGCGCGGCTGGGCGAGCCCACGGAATACGCGGCGCTGGTGCTGCACATCGTGGAGAACCGGATGCTGAACGGCACGGTGATCCGGCTGGATGGCGCGCTGCGGATGGCGCCGCGCTGAGAAGGAGGGGAGATGAAGCCGACCGGGATCGACGCCCACCTGCCGCCGCCGAGCGTGCTGCGGCAATTCCTCGCCTGGGTCGCGGCCCGGCCGCGCAGCTACGGCGAGACCATGGACGCCTGGCGCACCTCGTGTCCCCGGCTGTCGGCCTGGGAGGACGCGACGGCGGACGGGCTGGTCGAATTGGGCGGCTGCGATGGTGCGCAAGCCGCCCGCCCGGTCCGGCTAACCCCGCTCGGCCGCGCGATGTTGGGAGAAACGCGGTGAACTGGTCCCCGGAGCAATACAGGCAGTTCGAGGATGACCGCACGCGGCCGGTCCGCGATCTCGTGGCGGCGGTGCCCACCCATGACCCGGCGCGCGTGATCGATATCGGCTGTGGCCCCGGCAATTCCACCGAGGTGCTGGCGGCGCGGTTCCCCGGCGCGCAGGCGAGCGGGATCGACAGCTCGCCGGAGATGATCGAGGCGGCGCGCAAGCGGCTGCCCAGGGTGCAGTTCGAGGTGGCCGACATCGCGACTTGGGCGGATCGCGGCCCGTTTGGGGTGATGCTGTCGAACGCGGCGCTGCATTGGCTGCCGGCGCATGAGCGGCTGCTGCCGGAGTTGGCCGGGCGCCTGGACGACGACGGCAGCCTGGCGGTGCAGATGCCCGATAACCTTGGCGAGCCCGCCTACGAGATCATGCGCGACGTGGCCGCCGACGGGCCGTGGGGCGCAAAACTCGCCGATGCCGGGGGGCACCGCGGCAAGATGGGCGACGCCGGCTGGTATTACGGCGTGCTGCGCCCGCATTGCCGCCGGGTCGATGTGTGGCGGACGACCTATTTTCACGTGCTGCAGGGCGGTCCGGACGCGATCGTGGAGTGGTTCAAGGGTAGCGGTTTGCGCCCGTTCCTCGCGCCGCTGGACCCGGCCGAGCAGACCGGTTTCCTCGAGCACTACCGCGCCGGCATCGCCGCGGCCTATCCGGCGCGGGCGGACGGGAGTGTTTTGCTGCCGTTCCCGCGCCTGTTCATGGTGGCGACGCGCTAGACCGCTATCGCCCTGACTGTGTCAGGGCGGCGGTCTAGCTACTTTTGGTGGCGAGCAACTTTGTCGCATGACTGGCGTCGCTGTCGCGATTCCAGTCAGGGCGACGTTGCTCTAACGCCACTCCGCGCCAGATGCGGGCCCAGGCGGCCCGACAGCCAAAGCCCGACCATGCGGAAATCGCTGAGCAGCGACCAGAACGGGTGGCCGAACGTCTCTGGCCGGTTGCCCTCGATCCCGAGATGCGCGCCCCAGGCGAAGGCGTAGCCGATGATCGGCGCCGCGATCAGGAAGCGCCAGTCGAGCCGCAGCACGGCGACCACCAGACAGGCGAGCGCGAGCAGGCTGCCGCAATAGTGCAGCAGCCGGGTCTGAGGCTTGGCGTGGGCGCGGAGGTAGCGCCGCCAGAATTCTTCGTAGGTCATCACGGGCAGGATACAACAATCTCGGCCCGAACGGAATCGAGACGATGCGGGATTACGGCGTTTTCGCCGGCGCCGGGTGACGCCAGACGATCTCCGCCGGCGGCGGCGCGGCCGGGTCGCAGCGCACCCACTCGCCGTTCGTCACGCTGCGCCCGGTCATCGCCAGGATGAACCCCCAATGGCTGACCACGAGCGTGCCGGCCCAGTCCGGCAGGGCCGCCATCTCGGCGCGGAACAGCGCGGCGCGGGCCAGGATCCCCTCGGTTGTCTCCTCCGCCTGCGGCCACCAGACCTCTTCGATGCCGGCGAAATCATGCTCCGGCCAGTCCCGCTCGAGCGCGGCGCGGCCAGTGCCGACGTCGCACGCGTAGGCGTAGCGCTCGCGGATATGCGGGTGGATCAGCACCGGGACGCCCAGAAGCCGGGCAATCGGCGCTGCGGTCTGCAGGGCGCGGGTGTATGGCGAGGCGAGAATGCGCTGCAGCCCCTCGCCCGCCAGCGCCTCGGCCGCGGCTTGGGCTTGCCGGTGGCCGAGCGGGGTCAGCTTCGGATCGACGATGCCGGGGTCGCGCCGCGTCTCGGTGAACAGGAGGTTGAACTCGCTTTGGCCGTGGCGGAGCAGGATCATGCGGGGCAGGTAGCGGTAACGGCGGGGCGGGGCAACGGCGCGAAAACGGTCCTTTGTTGTTTAAGCGGCGCTCTGACCATATTTTAGGCTCAGCAAGCGGACTTAGACCCATGGGCAACGGTTCCATCATCGATCTCGTGCTGTTCGGCATGATCGCCGCGTTCCTCGTGCTGCGCCTGCGCAGCATCCTGGGGCGGCGGACCGGATTTGAGCGGCCACAGCGCGAGAGCGGCGCGGTGCAGGTGCCCGGCATGGCCCGCGCGGCCGCCCCGGTGATCGACGGCAAGGCCGAGCCGGCCGCGGCCGGACGCCCATTGCCCGAGCCCTCCAGCGCGGCCGGCGCCACACTCGTCCGGATGCGCGCGGTGGACCGAAATTTCGACCCGCAGCACTTCCTCGCCGGCGCCGAGGCGGCGTTCCGGATGATCATCGCCGCCTTTGCCGCGGGGGAGCGGAGCGCGCTCCGCCCGCTGCTGGGGGACGACACCTATCGCAGCTTCGAACAGGCGATCACTTCGCGCGAGGCGGCGGGGGAGACCCAACGCAGCGAGATCCGCGGCATCGGCCAAGTCGGCATCGAGCAGGCCAGCCTCAACAGCAGCATTGCCGACATCACGGTAAAGTTCGTGTCCGACCAGATCGCCGAGACGCTTGGGCGCGACGGGAAGCCGGTCGCCGGCGCCGATGCGGTGACCGAGATCACCGATCTGTGGACGTTCGAGCGCGACCTCGCGCAGCCCGACCCGGCCTGGCGGCTGATTTCCGCCCGCTCTGGCTGATGGAGGTGGTTGGGCCGCACACACTGTATTGCGGCGATTGTCTCGAGGTCCTTCCGCTTCTCGGGGAAGCCAGCGTGGACGTGGCCGTCACGTCGCCGCCGTATAATCTCGGAATCGCCTACAAGACGTACGGTGATCGGCGCGACGAGGGCGAGTACCTGGACTGGATGGTGCGGGTTGCGACCGCGGTGCGCCGGGTTTTGCGGCCGGATGGGTCGTTTTTCTTAAATGTGGCCGGGTCATCGGCGGCGCCGTGGCTGCCGTTCGAGCTGATCGTGCGGCTGCGCGCGGTGTTCACGCTGCAGAACCACATCGCTTGGGTGAAATCGATCGCGCTGCCTGGCGACAGCGTCGGCCACTTCAAGCCGGTGCCCGGCGATCGGTTCCTGCATCGCAACCACGAGCACATCTTCCATTTGACGCAACAGGGGGCGGTGCGATTGGACCGGCTGTCGGTCGGCGTGCCGTTCAAGGACAAGAGCAACATCGCGCGGCGCGGCCATGCGCAGGATCTGCGCTGCCGGGGCGACACTTGGTTCATTCCCTACCCGACGGTGCGCAGCAAGGCGCAGAAATTCAGCCACCCCGGGACCTTCCCGCCCGATCTGCCGCGCTGGTGCATCCGGCTGCACGGCAAGCCGGGCGCCGTTGTGCTCGACCCGTTCATGGGTTCTGGCACGAGCTTGGTGGCGGCCGGGCTGGAGGGCGCGTCGGGGATCGGGATCGAACTGGATGCGGCCTATGTGGCGACCGCGCGGGCGCGGCTGGCACAGGGCGAAGCGGCGGCGTAAAGCTCTGCCATGTCCGCCTCCATGCCGCGCGTCGCGCTGTTCGTCACTTGCCTGGTCGACCTGCACCGGCCGACGGTGGGTTTTGCCGCGATCAAGCTGCTCGAGGATGCCGGCTGTATCGTCGAGGTGCCGCGGGCGCAGACTTGCTGCGGCCAGCCCGCGTACAATAGTGGCGATCGCGCGACGGCGCGCGACCTCGCGCGCGGCGTGATCGACGCGTTTCGCGGCTTCGATTACGTGGTCGTGCCGTCCGGCTCTTGCGGCGGCATGCTTCGGCACCACGTGCCGCATCTGTTCGATGATGACCCGAATTTGCGCGCCGAAGCTGATGCGCTCGGCGCGCGTACTTACGAACTCATTAGTTTCCTGACAGATGTCATGGGCGTGACGCATATACAGGCGCATTACCCCGGATTGGCGACGTATCATGATTCTTGTTCCGGGCTGCGCGAGCTTGGGATCAAGGCGCAGCCGCGGGCGCTGTTGCGCGGCGTGGACGGGCTCGAGTTGCGCGAGATGGCGGAGCCGGAAGTCTGCTGCGGATTTGGCGGAACGTTTTGCGTGAAATATCCTGACATTTCGACCCGCATGGTGTCCGACAAGGCGGCCGACATCGCGCAAACTGGCGCCGATACGCTGCTGGCGGGCGATATGGGCTGCTTGCTGAACATGGCGGGGCGGCTCACCCGTTTGGGCAGTAGGGTGCGCGTGCGCCATGTCGCCGAGGTGCTGGCCGGAATGACCGCGGACGTGCCGCCGATCGGTCAAGCGAAAGAATGACGGCGTAACAAAAGCGTCTTACAGACAACTGTTCTGATTACGTTATTGAACCCGCGGGCATCCGCGGCATTAGGCGTGCGTCGGCGCACGCTGCGTCACGCGGTTGGAGAACTAAAATGAAGTCGATGAACGACCTGATGCTGCACTTCCTGCAGGACATGTACGATGCGGAAAAGCGCGGGGTCCGCGGCATGGCGAAGATGGCCAGGGCGGCCGAGAGTGCGGAACTGAAACAAGCGATTCTCGAGCATCGCGATCAGAGCCAGATCCAGCTGCATCGGCTGGAGCAGGTTTTCGAAGCGGTCGGCAAGCGGGCCCGCGGCAAGACGTGCGCCGCGATGGAGGGTCTGACCGAGGAGATCGAGGAGGCGATCGAGGAGGGCGAGAAGGGTCCGGTGCTGGACTCGGCGCTGATCGCTTGCGCGCAAGGCGTCGAACATTACGAGATGGCCCGCTACGGCGCGATTGCGGCCTGGGCGAAGACGATGGGGTTGGACGACGCCGTCGAATTGCTCGGGCAGACGCTCGCGGAGGAGAAGGCGAGCGACCAGCGGCTGAGCGAGATCGCCGAACGCGCCTTGAACCCGCAGGCGGCCAAGTCCGGCGCAGAGGACGAGGAATCCGCCGCAATGAAAGCGGGTGAGGAATCCGAGGAGGCGGAGCCGCCGGCGCGTGGCCGGCGCCGGGCCGCCGCGACACCGCGCCCGTCCGCTGCGGCGCGCAGCAAGGCCGCCGACAAGCCCGCTGCACGCGCATCCGCGCCGAAAAAGCCGGCATCGCGGCGCGGCGCCGCGCGGAAGTAGCCTCCGTCGGGAGAGGGTGCCGCTTTCTGTGCGGCTCCCTCTCCCGGAGGGCGAGGGCGTGCGCTAGACTGGCAGCTATGCACGCCCCCACCTCGCCCGCCTTCAAGCAGAATGCCCGCAAGGCGCTGGCCGATGCCGGGCTGCAGAAGGCGCTGGCCTTCAGCAAAACGCAATTCATCGCCAGGCGCAGCGCGGCCGTTGCCAACCTGCCGGAGTTCGAACAGCTCCGCGAGATCGGGCGCGAGATCAAGAACCATACGCTCGCCAACCTCGATTTCTACCTCGAGCAGTTCGCCGCCAATGTCGAGCGCGCCGGCGGGCACGTGCATTGGTGCAGCACCGCAGATGAGGCGCGCGACGCGGTGCTCGACATCTGCCGGGCCGCCGGGGCGCGCACGGTGACCAAGGGCAAATCGATGATCTCCGAGGAGCTCGGGATCAATGCGCATCTCGCGGCCAACGGCGTCACGCCGTTCGAGACCGATCTGGGCGAATACATCATCCAGCTCCGCGACGAGACGCCGAGCCACATCATCGCGCCCGCCTTCCACCTGAACCGCGAGGATTGGGAGGCGCAGTTCCGCCTCTCGCATACTGACCTGCCGGCGGACCGGGTGTTCGGGGAGCGGCGCGACATCCTGACCGAGGCGCGGCTGCGGCTGCGCGCGAAGTTCCTGGCCGCCGATGTCGGCATCACCGGCGCCAATTTCCTGATCGCCGAGACCGGCAGCAGCGTGATCGTCACCAATGAGGGCAATGGCGACCTGACGCAGACGCTGCCGCGGGTGCACGTAGCACTGGCCAGCATCGAGAAATGCGTGCCGACGCTGGAGGACGCGACGAGCTTGCTGCGGCTGCTCGCGCGGTCGGCCACGGGGCAGGATTTTTCCGTCTACACCACCTTCAGCACCGGCGCCCGGCGGCCGCGCGACCTCGACGGACCCGCGGAATACCATGTGGTGCTGGTCGATAATGGCCGCTCCGCCATGCTGGGCACGGAGTTCCAGGACATGCTGCGCTGCATCCGCTGTGCCGCCTGCATGAACCATTGCCCGGTCTATGGCGCGGTGGGCGGGCATGCCTATGGCTGGGTGTATCCGGGCCCGATGGGCAGCGTGCTGACGCCGGCGCTGATCGGCGTGGACGTGGCGGGCAATCTGCCGAATGCGAGCACGTTTTGCGGCAAGTGCGAGAGCGTGTGCCCGGTGAAGATCCCGCTGCCGAACATGATGCGGCACTGGCGCGAGCGCGAGTTCGAGCGGCACCTGCAGCCGGCGGCGATGCGGAGCAATTTGGCGCTGTGGGCCTGGTTTGCCCGCCGCCCGGCGCTGTATCGGATGGCGACGCGGCTGGGCGCCGGCGCGCTCGGCCTGCTGGGCCGCCGCCGCGGCCGGCTCGCCAAGCTGCCGTTCGCCGGGGGCTGGACCGCGGGGCGCGACCTGCCGGCGCCGGAGGGCGACACGTTCTTCGCCCGCTACGCGCGGCGGCAGCGCGAGGACGCGAAGGGCCGTCCGTGACAAAGGAGGCCGTGCTCGGCGCGATCCGCCGCGGCCTGCGCCGGGGGGCGCTGCCGGAGGACCAGCAGGCGATGCTGAAGAGCCGCCTGGCCCGGCCGCCGCGGCAATTGATCCCGGCGCGCAGCCAGATCCCGCATGCCGACCAGATCACCTTGCTGGTCCGCAACATCGAGAAGGAGTTCGGCACCGTCGTGCGCGTGGCGGACGCGGACGCGGTGCCGGACGCGGTGGCCGACTACCTCGCGGCGCAGAACCTGCCAAGCGAGATCGCGATGTCGCCGCATCCGGAGCTGCAGGCGATCCTGTGGTCGCGCCGCCCCTTGCTGCGGGTCCGCGAGGGGCGGGCGCAGGCGAGCGATTTGGTCAGCGTGCAGCACGCCTTCGCCGGCATCGCCGAGACCGGGACGCTGATGTTTCCGAGCGGCCCCGAGCGCTCCACCACGATCAATTTGTTGCCGGACACGGCAATCGTCGTCCTGCGCGCCTCCCGCGTGGTCGGACCGTACGAGGATGCGTGGGACATGCTGCGCGCCGAGCTTGGCGGTATGCCCCGGAACGTGATGCTGGTGACCGGGCCATCGCGTTCGGCGGATATCGAGCAGACGCTCGAGCTAGGCGCGCACGGTCCGCGCCGGCTGCACGTCGTGCTGATCGAGGACTCGCTTGCCCCTCTCGCTCCGGGAGAGGGTCGGGGTGAGCGCGCGGCCACCTGACGGCGCTTGCACGTTTCGCGGTAGAGATACTACCGTCCTGCTACAGCGGTTGGGGAAGTTGGGGCATGGACATCTCGCGGCGCGCCGCCATCGGGACGGGTTTGGCTTTGGCCACGGCGCCAGGCATCGTCCGCGCGCAACAACGACCCCCGGCCGCGCGCACCATCCGCGCCATCATCCAGGGCGATATTTCGACCTATGACCCGATTTGGACCACGGCGAACACGTCGGCGTATCACGGCGCCATGGTCTACGACACGCTGTTCGGCCTGGACGAGAACTACACGTCCAAGCCGCAGATGGTGGGTGATTTCGGCGTCTCCGACGACAAGCTGACCTGGACGTTCGCGCTGCGCGACGGGCTGAAGTTCACCGACGGCACGCCGGTCACCACGGCGGACGTCATCGCCAGCATCAAGCGCTGGGCGGTCCGCTCCGGCTCCGGCCAGCTGCTGATGCAGCGCGTCGTTTCGCTTGACGCCAAGGACGACAAGACCTTCGTCTTCAAGCTGAGGGAGCCGTTCCCGCTGATCATCGACATCCTCGGCAACACCACGACGCCGCTGCTGTTCATCATGCGCAAAAAAGAAGCCGAGACGGATCCGATGCAGAAGATCGATACCGTGCTCGGCTCGGGCCCGTTCATCTTCAACCAGCAAGAGACGCGCCCCGGGGATCAATACGTCTACGACAAGAACCCCAACTACGTGCCGCGCGCGGAGCCGGCGAGCGGTATCGCCGGGGGCAAGGTGGTCAAGGTCGACCGGGTTATCCTGATGAACGTGCCCGACAGCCAGACCTCGACCGCGGCGCTGCAGGCCGGCGAAGTGGACATGGTCGAGCTGCCGCCGATCGACTTCCTCGACCAGCTTGCGAGCGACGAGAACATCGAGCTGCTCGACTTCTTCAAGCTCGGCACGGTCGGCTATTGCGGGATGAACTGGCTGTATCCGCCGTTCAACAACCCGAAGCTGCGCCAGGCGATGCAATACATCCTCAAGCAGGACGACATGCTGCGCCCGACGTTCGTGAGCGAGAAATACTACAAGACCTGCGGGAGCTGGTTCACCTGCGGCAGCCCGATGGCGAACGACGCCAATACCGAGTGGTTCAAGCACGGCCAGGATTTTGCGAAGGCCAAGCAATTGCTCAAGGAAGGCGGCTATGACGGCAAGCCCGTCGTCGTGCTGCAGGCGACCAGCATGGACTACATGCGCAACGCCGCGACCGTGCTCGCGCAGGCGATGCGCGACGGTGGCTTCAACGTGGATCTGCAGCCGATGGACTGGGCGAACGTGGTGCAGCGGCGCACCAGCAAGACGCCGCCGGAGCAGGGCGGCTGGAACATCTTCTTCACCTCGTCGGGCGGGCTGTCGCAGAGCAACCCGTACATGGTGGTCAATATGGCCTGCAACGGCGATAAGGGCTGGTTCGGCTGGCCGTCCGACGACGCGTACGAGAAGCTGCGCAACGATTGGGTGCGCGCCGGGTCGCTGGAGGAGCGCAAGAACATCGCGGTGCAGATCCAGCAGCGCGCCTGGGACATCGTGCCGCATTTGTATTACGGCCAGTGGGACCAGCCGATCGCGCACCGCAAGAACGTGCAGGGCTGGCTGCCGGTCCCGGAGGTGATCCCGTTCTGGAACCTGACCAAGACCTGAGCCTGCCCAAGCCGCTTTGACCCGGACCATCGTCCGCCGCTTGCTCTCCGTCATCCCGGTGATGGCGGTGGTGGCAGTCTTCGTGTTCCTGCTGCTGCATCTCGCCTCCGGCGACCCGGCCGCCATCATGGCCGGCGACAACGCCACGCCGGCGAACATCGCCGCCATCCGGACCAAGCTCGGGCTCGACCAGCCGATCTGGTGGCAATTCCTGGTCTGGATCGGCACGCTGCTGCACGGCGATCTGGGCGCCTCCATGTTCTGGGGCGACCCGGTGATCTCGCTGATCGCGCAGCGCGCCGCGCCGACCATCTCGCTCGCGCTGACGACGTCGGTGGTCGCGGTGTCGCTGGCGCTGGTGATGGGCGTGACCGCGGCGGCGCGGGCCGGGAGCTGGGTGGACCGGCTTGTCATGGGGTTTGCCGCGTTGGGCTTCTCGGTGCCGGTGTTCGTGGTCGGCTACGGGCTGATCTTCGTGTTCGCGATCCAACTGCACTGGCTGCCGGTGCAGGGCTACACCTCGATCGAGCGCGGCGTCTGGCCGTGGCTGCGCAGCCTGATCCTGCCGTCGATCGCGCTCGGGCTCGCCTACGTCGCGCTGATTGCCCGCATCACGCGCACTACGATGCTGGACGTGCTGGCCGAGGACTACATGCGGACCGCGCGGGCCAAGGGCGTCGCGGTGCGGCCGATGCTGTTCAAGCACGCGCTGAAGAACGCGGCGGTGCCGATCGTGACCGTGATCGGCAACGGCGTGGCGCTGCTGATCGGCGGGGTGGTCATTACCGAGACGGTGTTCAACATCCCCGGCATCGGGCGCCTGGTCGTGGACGCGATCGCGCGGCGGGATTACCCGATCATCCAGGGCGTGATCTTGCTGTTCTCCGGCGTTTACGTGCTGGTCAACCTGGTGGTCGACCTTTCTTACACGCTGTTCGACCCCCGGGTGCGCGGCTGATGCGCCGGCAGTGGACGATGGCGCTCGGGGCGGCGGTGATTGCGATCATGGTGGCCCTGGCCGCCGCCGCGCCGTGGATCGCGCCCGACCCGATGAAGCTGTCGCCGGTCGACCGGCTGCAGCCGCCCTCCTTCGGCAAGCACCTGCTCGGCACCGACGATCTCGGGCGCGACGTCTATGCCCGCGCGGTGTACGGGGCGCGGATCTCGCTCGTGGTCGGCGTGTCGGTGGCGGCGCTTTCGGTGGCGGCCGGGTTGGCGATCGGGCTCGCCGCCGGGTATTGGAACGTGGTCGACCTGATCGTGATGCGGGTGATGGATGGGATGATGGCGATCCCGGCCATCCTGCTCGCAATCGCCCTCGTCTCGCTCAACCGGGCGAGCGTCTGGGTGGTGATCGTGGCGATCTCGCTGCCGGAAATCCCGCGCGTGGTCCGGCTCGTCCGCGCCGTGGTCGTCACGGTGCGGGAACGGCCGTATATCGAGGCGGCGATCTCCGGCGGCACGCGGGCGCGCAAGATCATCTGGCGCCACATCCTGCCGAGCACGGTGCCGCCGCTGATCGTGCAGAGCACCTACGTGATCGCGTCGGCGATCTTGATCGAGGCCGGGCTGTCGTTTCTCGGCGCCGGCGTGCCGCCCGATATCCCGACTTGGGGCAATATGATCGCCTCCTCGCGCCTGTACATCGCCCGCGCGCCGTGGACGGTGTTCGTGCCGGGTGGCGCGCTCGCCGTGCTGATCCTGGCGGTGAACCTGCTTGGCGACGCGTTGCGCGACCGGCTCGACGTCCGGCTGATGCGGCGGCTGTCGTGACGGCGGTGCTCGAGGTCGAGGATCTGCGGACGCATTTCGTGACCTCGGAGGGGACGACGCGGGCGGTGGACGGGGTGTCGTTCACGGTCGAGGCCGGCGAGACGCTGGGGATCGTCGGCGAGAGCGGCTGTGGCAAGAGTGTCACCGCGCTGTCGATCATGCGGCTGCTGCCGCCGGGTCTCGGGCGGCATATGGGGGGCGCGGTGCGGTGTGACGGCGCCGACCTGCTGGCGCTCAGCGAGGGCGAGATGCGGCGCATCCGCGGCGACCGCATCGCCATGGTGTTCCAGGAGCCGATGACGTCGCTCAACCCGGTGCTGACGGTGGGCGAGCAGATCGCCGAGGCGGTGATCATCCACCAGGGCAAGAGCCGTGCGGCCGCCCGGCGGCACGCGGTCGGCATGCTGGAAAAGGTCCGCATCCCCGATGCGCGGCGGCGCGCGGGGGACTATCCGCACCAATTCTCCGGCGGTATGCGCCAGCGGGTCATGATCGCGATGGCGCTAAGCTGCCACCCGCAATTGCTGATTGCCGACGAGCCGACGACGGCGCTCGACGTGACGATCCAGGCGCAAATCCTCAAGCTGATGCGCGAGCTGAAGAGCGAAACCGGCGCCGCCGTGCTGATGATCACGCACGATCTGGGCGTGGTGGCGGAGACTTGCGAGCGGGTTGTGGTCATGTATGCGGGGCGCCTCGTCGAGCATGCCGCGGTCACCGAGCTGTTCGACTTGCCGATGCACCCCTATACGCGCGGCCTGATGGCCTGCATCCCGCGCCGCCGGCCCGGCGCGCCGCCGTTGCCGCGCCTGGCGGAAATCCCCGGCATGGTGCCGGACCTGCGCGAGCCGATCCCCGGCTGCCCGTTCGCCCCGCGCTGCGGCTTTGCCACGCCGCGCTGCGTTGCCGAATCTCCTCCGCTGGTCGCTCGGGGCGGGCATTGGGCGGCGTGCTGGGAAGTGGAGCGGGTGCTGGCGTCGTGACCGCTGCGGTCGTCGAAGCGACAGAACTGCGAAAGTATTTTACGGCAGGCGGCGGCTTGTTCCGGCGCTCGGGCGCGGTGAAGGCGGTGGACGGGGTCAGCCTGTCGATCGCGCCTGGGGAGACGCTGTGCCTGGTTGGCGAGTCCGGCTGCGGCAAGAGCACGGTGGGGCGGCTGATCCTGCGGCTGATCGAGCCGACCGGGGGGCGCATCTTGCTGCGCGGCGCCGACGTGACCCATCTCGGCCCGGCCGCAATGCGCCCGCACCGCCGGTACGCGCAGATGGTGTTCCAGGATCCCTACGCGTCGCTCAACCCGCGCCTGCCGGCCGGGGTGATCGTGGGCGAGCCGCTGGAGAATTACGGCGAGCTCGACGGCCGCGCGCGCCGGGCCAAGGTGGCTGCGCTGCTGGACCGCGTAGGCTTAAGGGCGGAATCGGCGGAGAAATACGCGTTCGAGTTTTCCGGCGGGCAGCGGCAACGGCTCGGCATCGCCCGCGCGCTGGCGCTGGATCCCGGGCTGATCGTGGCCGATGAGGCGGTCTCGGCGCTCGACGTGTCGGTGCAGGCGCAGGTGCTGAACCTGTTGCGCGACCTGCAGGACGAGCGGGGCATTGCGTATCTGTTCATCTCGCACGACCTGGGCGTGGTCGAGCATATCGGCCACCGGGTCGCGGTGATGTATCTCGGCCGGATCGCCGAGATTGGCGGCAAATCGGCCGTGTTCGACCGGCCGCTGCACCCCTATACCGAGGCGCTGATCGCCGCCGCGCCGGTTCCGGACCCGCGCGCGCAGCGGAACCGCATCGTGCTGGAGGGCGACATTCCCAGCCCGAGCAATCCGCCGCCCGGCTGCCGCTTCCACACGCGCTGCCCGCTGGCCTTCGCCCGCTGCTCCTTGGAGGAGCCGCAGTTACGCGAGGTCGAGCCGGGCCGGCTGGTCGCGTGTCACTTGCGGTAGGAGAATTGGATCTGCGTGCCCCAGGGGTCACTCAGCCCGTTGGCGGCGAGATCCCCGGACCCGCTCTGGGTGGCAATGGCATCGAGCATCGAGGGCGTCGTCTCCAGGGTGACCGCGGCGAGCCCGGCGCGACGCGGATCACGCGGCAAGGCGCCTTCACTCTCCCACGTGTTGGCCGCGAGATGATGGTGGTAGCGCCCCGTCGACATGAAGGCCGCTTTCGGAAATTGCCGCATCACCTGCATCCCGATCACGCCGCTGTAAAACCCGACGGCGCGGTCCACGTCGCCGACCTGTAGGTGGACGTGCCCAATCCGCGTCCCCGCCGGCGCCTTCTGCCAGGCGTCGCGGGCGAGGGCACGCAGCCCGATCATGTCGAGCCGGTCGTTGGCCATCACGACGCGGTCTCCCTCCCATCGCCAGTCCGCCGGGTCGCGGTCCGCGTAGATTTCGACGCCGTTGCCTTCGGGATCGTGCAGGTAGACCGCTTCGCTGACGAGGTGGTCGGCGGCGCCGTCGAGCCGCAAGCCGAGCGTTCCGGAATGGGCGAGCCAGCGGCCGAGATCGGCGCGCGAGGGGAGCAGGAAGGCGATGTGGTAGAGGCCGGCGGCGGCCGGGTCACGCGGCAAGGCGTCGGGGCGGTGCAGCAAGTCGAGGAACGCGCGCCCATCCGCGCCAAGCCGGGATACGCGGTCCGAGCGGTCGATCAGCTCGAGCCCGACCACTTCGCGATAGAAGCGCTCGACGGCGTCGAGATCGCGAACCCAGAGCGCGGCGCCGCCGATCTGTATCGGGGCAGACATGATGACGGTGTCCATGCGGCACCTCCTTTGCGTCAGCACATGGGCGCGCCGGTGACCCGGCGGTAGCCCTCGCTATCCAGTCAGACGCGGTAGCGGCGCGGGATGAGCAGGCTGCTGCAGGCTGTCATGGTCAGCGTCGTGCCCATCAGCACGAGGCCCAACGCCGAGGCGAACGGCCAGTTGTTGTTGGCGCTGAACTCCCAATACAGCAGCGGCGCCATCATCTGGAA
Source organism: Acetobacteraceae bacterium (assembly GCA_965276815.1). Taxonomy (GTDB): domain Bacteria; phylum Pseudomonadota; class Alphaproteobacteria; order Acetobacterales; family Acetobacteraceae; genus JAVVHH01. The sequence goes on from CBDIBE010000012.1 coordinate 260,616, forward strand.
GCGCGGGCCGCCGAGCAGATAGGGCGTCGCGTAGGCGTTCATCGCCAGGATGAAACACAGGATGCCGGCGGTCGCGGTGCCCGGGAGCGCCAGCGGCCAGACCACGCGCCAGAACCGGCGGCCCGGCGGCGCGCCGAGGCTCTCGGCGGCTTCCTCGATGCGCGTGTCGATGGTCTCGATCGTGCTTTGGATGGTCAGGACCACGAAGGGCAGGTTGATCGAGACGATGCCCGAGATGACCGCGAACGTGGTGTACATCAATTCCAGTCCGTGCCCGGTCATTGCGCGCGCCAGATTGTCCACCAGCCCGCCATGGGCGAACAGGATCATCCAGCCGACCATGCGCACGGTCGCGCCGACGAAGAGCGGCAGCACGATGGCCAGCATGGCGGCGGTCTTCCAGCGGCTCTGCATCCGCGCCAGGCGGTAGGCCAGCGGCAGGCCGAGGAGCAGGCAGACCAAAGTGGTTGCCGCGGCGACCTCCAGCGTGACCTGCAGCACGCCGACGTAGAACGGATCGGAGAAGAACTTCAGGTAGTTCGCCGGCGTGACCGTCTCGATCATCAGGTCGGTGGCGTCGTATTGGTTGAAGCTGAAGCGAAGGACCAGCAGCAGCGGCGCGATCAGCATGAGCAGCACGAGCGCGGTTGCCGGCCCGAGAAACACGCTCGCGGCGGCCGCTTGCCGGGTCTGGCCGGAGACCCGCGCAGGTGCGGGGATTGTCGTGGCGCTGGCCATGTCGACCGTTATACCCGCCGCGTCGGCGATTGCCTGCAAAAACCGCGATCATCGCTGGCTATCCAGTCAGCGTCAGGGTCCACGCAGGCGGACGAGGCGTCACGCCGCCAGCAGCTTGTCGATGGTGATCGGCAGGTCGCGCACCCGCTTGCCGGTCGCGTGATAGATCGCGTTCGCGACCGCCGCGGCCGTGCCGACGATGCCGATCTCGCCCAATCCCTTCACCCCCAGCGGACTGGTCTGCTCGTCGTGCTCGTCGACGAAGATCACCTCGACGTCCGGGATGTCGGCGTTGGCCGGCACGTGGTACTCGGCGAAATTGTGGTTCATGATCCGGCCGAGCTTGTGGTCGGTCATCGCCTCCTCGTAGAGCGCCATGCCGAGCCCGAACACCACGCCGCCGATCACCTGGCTGCGCGCCGTTTTCGGGTTGATGATGCGCCCCGCGGCCACGGCATCGACCACGCGGGTCACCCGGACCACGCCCAGCATCTCGTCCACCCGCACTTCGACGAAGACCGCGCAGTGCGTGTAGTTGCCCCATTCTGTCCTGCGCTGGTCCGGCGTCGCCGTCTCCTGCGCCTCGATCCGATCCAGCTTGGCCGCCCGCATTACATCGGCAATGGCGACGGAACGCGACGGATCATTCTCCAGCACGATCCGCCCGTCATGGAACAGCACACGGTCCAGCGGCACGTTTGCCAGCGGCGAACCGCTCATGCCGCGCGCCGCGGCGAACAGCTTCCCGCGCGCCGTCAGGCACGCGAGCTGCGTCGCCGAACCCGCCGAGGCCGCGGTCCAGGACCCGCCCTCCACCGGCGCTTTCGGCAGCGAGCTGTCGCCCAGCTTGACCGTGACCCGGTCCATCGGCACGCCCAGCGTGTCGGCGGCGACCTGCGCCAGGATCGTGTAGGTGCCGGTCCCGATATCGGAGGTGGCGCAGCTGATCTCGAGCGCGCCATCCGCCTGTAGCACCGCGCGGGCGGAAGTCTCCATCAGCATGGCTTCCCAAGCGCCGGCCGCGATACCCCAGCCGATCAGCTCGCGCCCGTCACGCATCGAGCGCGGCGCCGGCGAGCGATGGCGCCAGCCGAACCGCTCCGCCCCGATCTGGAAGGCGGCGCGCAGCTCCTTGCTGGTGAACGGCTTGTCTTCGTTGAAGTCGCGCTCGCTGTAGTTGCGCAGCCGCAGCTCCACCGGGTCGACGCCGGTGGCGTAGGCCAGCTCGTCCATCGCCGATTCCGTCGCGAACAGGCCCGATGGCGCGCCCGGCGCCCGCATGTCGCCGGGCGAGTAGGTGTCGAGCTTGGCGAGCTTTTGGGTGAGTGCGACGTTGTCACAGCGATAGAGCATGCCGGACCAGTTCACGACCATCTCCTGGTAGTCCTCGAACCGCGACGTGCCCTGGATCGACTCGTGCCGGATCGCCTGCAGCGTGCCGTCGGTCAGCGCGCCGAGGGCGATGTCGTTGATTGTCACCGGCCGGTGCGTATGGGTGAACATCTGGTCGCGGGTCAGCTCGACCCGCACCGACCGCTTTAGCGCCAGCGCCGCCATCACCGCCAGAAAGAGCTGATATTGCGGGCGCAGGCCGGAGCCGAAACCGCCGCCGACATAGGGCGAGACCACCTGGACGCCGCTCGGAGACAATCCGAACACGTTGGCGACATAGCTTTGATCGTTCTGCACGCCTTGGATCTTGTCGTGCACCAGGATCTTGCCGTCACCGCGCCAGATCACGGTCGTCGCGTGCAATTCCATCGGGTTGTGGTACTCGGCCGCGATCCGGTATTCGTGCTCGATCTTGATCGGGACGGCGGCGAGCATGGCGGCGGCGTTGCCGCGCGGCTTGGGCGGCGGCGAGATGCCCTGCCGTTTGACTGGCGGGACGTACGCCTTCGCGCGCTGCGCCTCCAGATCGGTTTGTGGCGCTGTCTCCTTGTATTTCACTTTGATCAGCGTCGCGGCGTAGCGCGCGGTTTCGAAATCCTCCGCCACCACGAGTGCGATCGGCTGCATGGCATACTGGATTTCAGCACTTTGCAGCGGTTTGAATGGCACGCCGGGCGGGGCTACCTCATCGTGGTATTTGCTGTCGAACCACGACGCTTTCGGCCGGCTTTCATGCGTGAACACCTCGATCACGCCCGGTACGGCCCGCGCGTCGGCCGTATCGATCCCGGTGATCCGCCCGCGGGCGATCGCGCTCGAGAGCACGTAGCCGCGCGCCACGTCACGCCCGGCGAATTCCGCGGCGTAGGTCGCCGCCCCCGTCACCTTGGCCGCGCCATCGACCCGGCTGCGCGGCGATCCGACATTCATTTCGAACATGCTGAACCCCCTACTGGATGCGCTTGTCGGCGATGGTCTGCGGCGTGCCGGCCGCCGCCTGCTGGAGCGCGCGCACGATCGCCTTGCGGGCCAGCTCGATCTTGAAGCCATTCTGGGTGTCGCCGCGCGCACCCTCGAGCAGCTTGTCTGCGGCCTTGCCGAACGCCTCCTCACCGGGTGCTACGCCTTGCAGCGCCTGCTCGGCGTCTGGAACGCGCCACGGCTTATGCGCCACGCCGCCGAGCGCGATCCGCGCCGTGCCGATGCGCTCACCTTGCATCTGCAGCCCGGCCGCGACCGAGACCAACGCGAAGGCGTAGGACAGCCGGTCGCGCAGCTTGAGGTAGGTGTGATGCTCGGCGAAACCCTGCTTGGGCAGCTCGACCGCGAGCACGATCTCGCCGGGTTCGAGGGTGGTGTCGCGCTGTGGCGTGTCGCCTGGCAGGCGATGGAAGTCGGCGAACGCGATCTGCCGCTCCCCGCCGGGTCCGGCGACGTGCACGACTGCCTCGAGCGCCGCCAGCGCCACGCACATGTCGGAGGGGTGGGTGGCGATGCAGGACGAGCTGGCGCCCAGGATGGCGTGGATGCGGTTCACCCCGCCGATCGCGCCGCAGCCACTGCCGGGCTGGCGCTTATTGCACGGCGTTTCGGGGTCATAGAAGTAATAGCAGCGGGTGCGCTGCAGCAAATTTCCGCCGGTGCTCGCGGCGTTGCGCAACTGGGCGGAGGCGCCGTTCAGGATCGCCGCGGCCAGCAGCGGATAGCGCTGCGCGATCCGGCGATCGTAGGCGAGGTCCGCATTGGTCACCAACGCGCCGATCCTGAGCCCGCCCGACTGGGTCTCCTCGATCTCGGCCAGGCCCGGCAGGCGGGTGATGTCGATCAGCCTGGTCGGTTTCTCGACATTGTACTTCATGAGGTCCACGAGATTGGTGCCGCCGGCGATGAACCGCGCTGTCGGTTCGAACGCGGCCGCCCGCACTGCCTCGGCCACATCGGCCGGGCGCGAATACGCGAAGCGGTTCATCGCATCACCTCCTGGATCGCCGCGACAATGTTCGGGTAAGCGCCGCAGCGGCAGATATTGCCGCTCATCGCCTCGCGAATTTCCGCCGGGCTATGCGCGTGGCCTTCGCCGAGCAGGCCGATGGCCGAGCAGATCTGTCCGGGCGTGCAATAGCCGCATTGCAACGCGTCGTGCTCGATGAACGCGGCCTGCACCGGATGCAATTTGCCGTCTGCCGCCGCGAGCCCCTCGATCGTGGTCACGCTGGAGCCGTCCTTCATAATCGCGAGGCAAAGGCAGGAATTGATCCTGATGCCATCGAGCAGCACGGTGCAGGCGCCGCACTGCCCGTGGTCGCAGCCCTTCTTGGTCCCGGTCAGCTGCATATCTTCGCGCAGCAGGTCGAGCAGGCTGGTCCAGGGCGAGACCTGCACCTGCTGGGTTTTACCGTTGATCGTCAGCGTGATCGTCGTCGCGAGCGGTTTTTCCGCCGCCGGCATGGGGTGATCGGGCATTTTGCGCACGTCCTGGCTGGGTCAGCCTTTCAACAGGCCGGCCTCGCCGCGGTTGCGCTCAAGTTATCTGGACCGAACCCAGCCGCGTGGCCATCTCGGCGTTGACCGAGCCCGGCGGCGCCTCGCCGCGCAGGATCAGCGCGGTCTGCCGCACCGTCTCCAGCGCTTGGTGCTCGGCCGCCTCGCGCGTCAGGCCGCCGATGTGCGGGGTCGCGAGCACGTCCTTGCGCCGGGCCAGAACCGGCGCCGGCCTCTGATCTGGGGCGCGTCCCACGTCGAGCGCCGCGCCCGCGAGATGCCCGCTCTCCAGCGCCGCCACCAGCGCCGCGTCGTCGAGCAGCTCGCCGCGCGAGGCGTTGATCAGGAACGCGCCGCGCTTCATCGCTCCGATCGTCTCGGCGTTCAGCAAATTCGCCGTCGCTGCATTGGCCACCGCCAGGCAAACCACGGTGTCCGACTTCGCCAGCAACACCGGCAACGCCACCTGTTCCGGCCCGTCCTCATCCAACGTCAGGTGCGGGTCGCTGACCAGCACCCGCGCCCCGAGCCCCAGCAGCAACATCGATAGATGCCGCCCGATGGCGCCGTAGCCGATCACCCCCACCGTGGACCCATCGATCTGGCGGCCCATCCGCACTCCGGGCTGCCGCCCCGCCCGATACTTCGCCACCGAGTTGGACACGCCGCGGCCGAGATCGACCATCAGCCCCAGCACCAGCTCGCACACCGCCGCCACGAAACCCGGCGACGCCCTGGTCACCAGCACGCCCGACGCCGAGGCCGCGGCCACGTCGACCGTCCTGATATCGACGGCGCCGCGCACGAACGCGACCAGCTCCGGCACTGCCTTGAACAGTGACGCCGGCGCCGGCACCGCCCGGTCCGCCACGATCACCCTGATGCCTTCGGCCGCCTTGATCAGCGCCCGGCCGGCGAGCGGCTTGCCGGTCTGGTTCAGCCGCACCTCGCCGAGCGCCTCCAGCCCCGACTGCGCGCGCGCGCCATAATAGAGCGCGCGCGCCTCGTCGGTATGGGTGAGGAGGATCACGCCGGGGTCGCGGCGCTGAGGTCGGCCATCCAACCGGCCGCGGTCAGCGGGAACGTCTTGACCGAGTCACGGACCGCAACCTGGTAGATCGGCTGGAACAGGACGATCAGATTGGCGAAGTCGACCATCTGCTTTTGGTAGTCGACCCAGAGCTGCTTCTGCTTGTCGGCGTCCTGCTCGTCGGCGGCGGCGTGCACCAGCTTGATGAGCTCGTCGGTCGGATGGAAATCCACGCGTTTGGCCACGCGCTCGACCGTCGCCTGCGCCCACAGCGCGGTCTCGGCTGCCGGCGGGTTCCAGAAGGTGACCACCGATTGCGATTTGCCGCCCAGATACTCGGTGCGCATGTTCACCTGGTCCATCGGGTTCAGCTTGGCCTTGATGCCGACGCGGGCCACGTCCGACTGGATCTTCTGCGCCAGCGTCTGATAGGAGATGCCGGCGATCGCGGCGTTGCCGTAGCTGAGCTCGAACTCGAACCCGTCCGGCATGCCGGCCTGCTGCAGCAGGCTTTTCGCCTTGGCGAGGTCCTCGTGGAAGCCGATCTGCTTGGCGATCTCCTCGGTCGAGCCGCGCACGCCGATCGGCAGGAAGCTCGCGGCCCGAACCGCGTGGCCGCCGAGCATCTGGTTCAGCACACCGTCATAATCGATCGCGTAGCCGACCGCCTGGCGCGCCTCTTTCTTGGCCAGCGACTTGTTCAGCTCGGGGCTGGAGTTGAGCGACATGTAGACGAAATCGAGGCTGGTCAGCCCCTCGACCCGGACGTTCTTGTCGCCCTTGAGCGTGGCGATCTGCTCGGGGATCAAGTTGAACGCCACGTCGATATCGCCGCGCTGCACGGCCAGGAGCTGCGCGGCGCTGTCCGGGATGTGGCGGATGACGATGCGCTGATAGTGCGAGGGGCCGCGCCAGCTATTCGGGTTGGCGTTGAGCTGGATCTGCTGGTTGCGCGCCCAGGTCACGAGCTGATAGGCGCCGGTGCCGATCGAGTTCTGGTTCAGCCAGTCCGTCGCCTTCTCCTGCATGCCGGCGCTCGGGTCATCGCTCGCGCCGTGCGCCTTGGCCGCCTTGCTGTCGAGCACCGCGAAGCCAGGTGCGGCGATGATGGTCAGCAGCGGCGCGTTGGGGTCCTTCATGATGACGTCGAACGTGTCGGGGCCGCTGACCGCGGTGGAATCGACGGTGCCGATATATTGCTGGGTCTGGTCCTTGAGTGCGAGGATACGGTCGAAGCTGAACTTCCAGTCTTCCGGCTTGACCAGATCGCCGGTGTTGAACTTCACGCCTGGCTTGAGGTGGAAGCGCCAGCCCTTGCCGTCCGGCGTGTGCTCCCATTTGGTCGCGAGCAGCGGCTGCACGTCCTCGTAGTGGCCCGGCGTCATCGTCACCAGCGTGTCGTAGACCGCCTCCAGCGTCAGCGGCGGCGAGTAGTTGTTTTGCCGCGCCGGGTCGAAGGTGACGGTGTCGCTGATGTCGAGGCCGATCACGAGCACGCCCTTATGGCTGCTCTGCGCCCGCGCGAGGCCAGGGAGCGCGGCTGCGGCGGCGCCGCCCATCAGCAACTGGCTCAGGCCGCGGCGGGTGATGTTCAGGATCGGTGGGGTCATTTGTTTCCTCCCTCGGGTTGGGCTTCATGCTAGGCATGGATTGAACTTGCGTCACCTGGGGGGGAAAGGATCATGCTGCGCTTCCTCGTCTCGCGGGTGACGACCCTCATCGTGATGGCGCTGCTGGCGACGCTGGTGATCTTCCTGATCGCCAACACCGTCCCGGGCGACCCGGTGCTCGCGCAGCTCGGCGACGTCGCCGCTTCGGACCCCAAGATCGTCGCGATCTGGCGGCACCATTACGGGCTCGACCTGCCGCTTTGGGAGCGGTATTTCGTCTTTCTCAAGGGGCTGCTGCACGGCGATCTCGGCACCTCGATCACCTCGCGCCGCCCGGTGCTGGACGATATCAAGGAGTTCGCCCCCGCCACGCTGGAGCTGGCGACGGTCAGCTTCATCCTTTCGCTCGTGGTCGGCATCCCGCTCGGCATCATCGCCGCGGTGAAGCGCGATAGCTGGATCGACCACGTGGCGCGCTTCGTCTCCCTGCTCGGCGTGGCCTCGCCCACCTTCTGGCTCGCCTTCATCATGCTGGCGATCTTCTACGGCCAGCTCGATTGGGCGCCGGGACCCGGCCAGATGGACCCGATCAGCCTGCCGCCGCCCAACGGCACCGGCTTCCTGCTCTGGGACACTGCGAGGGCCGGCGATTGGGACGCGTTCCACGACGTCGTCGCCCACCTCGTCCTGCCGAGCATCGTGCTGGCGGCAGCAACGCTGGGCTTGATCACCCGAACCACGCGGGCCAGCATGCTGGAGAACCTGCGCCAGGACTACGTCCGCATGGCGCGCGCCAAAGGGTTGCGCGAGCGGTCGCTGGTCGTCGGACACGTGTTGCCAAATGCGCTGATCCCGATCGTGACGCTTGGCGGGCTGGCCTACGCCAACCTGTTGACCGGCGCGGTGATGACGGAGACGGTGTTCTCCTGGCCGGGCCTTGGCCGTTACACGTTTTCCAGCGCGGCGACGTTGGATTTTCCGGCCATCATGGGGATTACGCTGATCGTTGCCGTGGTTTACCTGATCCTCAACTTGCTGATCGACGTGAGCTACGCCCTGCTCGACCCTCGGGTGCGACGATAATCGGCGTAAAGTCCGCGTAATTACGCCTATTATTATCCTTGCTCGCAGTCAAGCTTCGGCTAGTGTCTCACGCTTAGAAGTAACGTGGGGAGAACGTATCGTGATCCAAACAGTCAAACGCGCCGCCGCGAGCGTGATCGCGCTGGCCGGGCTTTGCGCCGCGGCGCTGGCCGCCGAGCCGCCGATCAAGATCGGCGTGATCGCCGAGTCGCAGTCGATCGCCGGTGCGTCGATCCCGCAAGCAGCGCAGCTTGCCGCCGACGAGATCAATGCCAAGGGCGGCATCAATGGCCGCCAAGTGCAGATCATCGTCTATGACGACCATTCCTCGGCCGCCGACGCGGTGCGCGCGTTCCAGCGGGCCGTGAGCGAGGACCACGTCAACGCCGTGATCGCCAGCTACATCAGCGAGGTGGTGCTGGCGCTCGAGCCCTGGTCGGGCCGGCTGAAGACGGTGATGATCACGCCGGGCGCTGCGTCCGACGTCATTACCGCGAACATCAAGAAGGATTACGATCACCTCAAATATACCTTCCACGGCTACCTGACCTCGAGCGAGCTTTCCGAGCAGGTGTGTACTGCCGGCAAGGACATGCTGGTGGACGGGCTGAAGATGAAGACCGCGGTGATCATGAGCGAGGACGCCGCCTGGACCACCCCGCTCGACGAGGGCTACGAGAAGTGCCTGCCGCGGATCGGGTTGAAGGTGCTCGACCACATCCGTTTCTCGCCGGACACGACCGATTTCACCCCGATCTTCAATAAGATCGAGGCCGAGAAGCCGGATGTCATGATCACCGGCATCAGCCATGTCGGCGTGCAGCCGACGGTGCAGTGGAAGAACCAGCAAGTGCCGATGCCGATGTTTGGCGTGTCGTCGCAGGCGACCAACGCGACGTTCTGGAAGGACACCAACGGGGCGACCGAGGGCGTGATCTTCCAGGCGATTTCCGGCCCGGGCGTCGCGGTGACGCCGAAAACGCTGCCGTTCGTGGACGCGTTCAGCAAGAAATTCGGTGCGCCGCCCTCGTATTGCGGCTACACGGCCTATGACGAAGTCTACTATATTACCGATGCGATCAAGCGCGCGGGCTCGGACGATCAGGACAAGCTGGTCACGGCGCTCGAGCAGACCAAATACGAAGGCGTGATCGGCACCATTGCCTTTGATGGCCGCGACAGCGCGCGTCCGCACGGGCTGAAGATCGGCGAAGGCTACATCACCGGGCTGATGCAGCAATGGCAGAACGGCCAGCAGATCAATTTGTGGCCCGCAAACCTGGCCAAGGGCAAGCTGACCTTCCCAAGCTTCATTAAGACGAGCGTAACTTCCGCGCAGTAAGGTCCCTCGCGAGCCCTCTCCCTCCGTGAGAGGGAGAGGACATTCTGCACTCAAAGAGGAAGCACCAAACCCGCCGATGTTGTTCTGGCAGATCTTGATCGACGGGTTCGCTATCAGCTCGCTGTATGCCCTGGCCGCCACCGGGTTCACGCTGATCTTCGGCGTGTCCGGGGTGCTGAACCTCTCGCATGGCGCGATCATGGTCTGCGCCGCCGTCGCCGCCTGGGCCGCACATGACCAGTTCGGCGCGCCTAGTCATGTCGGCGCGATCGCCGGCGTGCTGGTCGGCTTGGTCGTGGCGCTCGCCACCTATGCGCTGATCGTGCGGCCGATCCAGCGCTCGCGCGCCCTGCGCGACGTGGAACGCGAGATCTTCATCCTCACCGCGACCCTGCTCTGGGGCATAATGATCCAGGAGCTGATCGCCTATTTCTACACGGACAGCGCCAAGACCGTGCTGCCGGTGGTGGGCGGCGTGGTTTCCGTGCTCGGCGTGCGCACTCCGACGAACGAGATCTTCACCGCGGCGACCTGCTGGGCGGCGATCGGCGTCCTCTGGCTGCTCGTCAACCGGACCAGGACCGGCAAGGCGGTGATGGCCGCCTCGATGAACGCGCGCGGCGTCACCTTGCTCGGGATCGAGCTGTCTTGGATCTACCTCATCGTCTGGGCGATCTACGGCGTGCTGGCCGGCATCGCCGGGGTGCTGCTCGGCATGTTCCTCGGCGTGAGCTCGTATAGCGCCGGGCCGCTGACCGGCAGCGCGTTCTCGATCGTCGTGCTCGGTGGCCTCGGCAGCGTCTCCGGCTCGCTCATCGCGGCCTATGTGGTGGGCTATATCGAGACGCTCACCGCGTATCTGATCTCGCCCTCATACCGGTTCATCCCGGCGCTGCTGCTGGTGGTGTTGGTCATGTATGTCCGGCCGCGCGGCCTGCTCGGGCGGCGCTGAACCATGCTGCGGCTCTTCACCTGGCGACCGTTTTGGCTGGCGGTACTGGTCATCGCCGCGCTTGGCGTGCTGCCGCTCTGGGTGTCCGGCTACATCCTGGGCGTATTGACCGTCGCCTATTATTTCGGCGTGTTCTCGATGGCTTGGGACTTGCTGTTCGGCTTTGCCAATGAGGTGAATTTCGGCCCGACCTTCCTCATCGGCGTCGGCGCCTACACGGCGGGCATTCTGGACAATCTCTACGGTTGGCCGGTTCCGGTCTGCATCGCGCTCGGCACGCTGGCCTCGGTGGTCGGCGGCATCGTGCTGGCGCTGCCGGCGTTGCGGCTGACGGGTCCGTATTTCGGGCTGACCACGCTGGTCGCGGTGCTGATCTTGCAGAACTTGATCGTGGTGCTCGCCGGGCTGACCGGCGGAGAGATCGGGCTGACCGTGCCCGACGTGATCAGCATCGATACCAATACGAATTACTGGATCGCGCTGGTCTTCATGACGGTGTCGGGCGCGATCCTGTTTGCGCTGTCGCGCTCGCCGATGGGCCTGATCCTGCAAGCCAGCGGCCAGGACGCGGTGCAGGCCGGCGCGCTCGGCTTCAACGTGACCAAGCACAAGCTCGCCGCTTTCATCATCAGCGCCTTCTTCTCCGGCCTCGCCGGCGCGCTGTTCGTCTTTTACGAGGGGACGGCGTCGGTCGGCACCTTGGTCTCGATCACGGTGGGCGTGCAGGTGATCATCGGCGCGGTGATCGGCGGCCGGCGGACCATTATCGGCGCCGCGATCGGGGCGATCTTCCTGATCGGCGCCACCGAGGTGCTGCGCCCGACCGGCGAGCTGGCGACCTTCATCGTCTCGGCGGTCGCCTTGCTGGTCGTGCTGTTCCTGCCGAACGGGTTCATGGGCGTGCTCGGCGCCGGGGCACGGCGGTGAGGGCCAGCACCGCGCCGCTGCTCGCGGTCGAGGGGCTGACCAAGCGGTTCGGCGGCCTGGTCGCGGTCAAGGACATGGCGTTCGAGATCGCACCCGGCGAGATCGTCGGGCTGATCGGGCCGAACGGCTCCGGCAAGTCCACGGTGATGAAGCTGGTGATGGGGATCGAGCGGCCCAATGCCGGCTCGGTCCGCATCGATGGCGCCGAGGTCGCCGGCGAGCCCGCGCATCGCATCGCCCGGCGCGGGGTCGGGCTGGTGTTCCAGCACTCGCGCCCGCTGCATCGGCAGACGGTGCTGGAGAACATCAAGCTCGCTTTGCTGCCCGACAGCCTGCTCCGCCTGCTCGCCGACCCGGCGCACGAGCGCGAGGCCCGCGCCATCGCCGACCGCGTCGGCCTCTCGGACGTGCTGCACCGCCGGCCCGCCACCCTGCCGTTTGCCGATCTGCGCAAGCTCGAGCTCGCCAAGGCGATCGCGCGGCATCCCCGCGTTGTGCTGGTCGACGAGCCGTTCGCGGGGTTGACCTCGGCCGAGACGTCGGCGTTCTCCGAGCTGATAAGCGGCTTCCGCAATGAGGGGCGCGCCGTCCTGCTGGTTGACCACAACGTGAAAAGTGTCGCGGCCTTGGCAGACCGAGTGGTTGCGATGTATCTCGGCGAGCGCATCGCCGTTGGCACCGCGGACGAGGTGATGCGCAACGAGCAGGTCCGCCGGGTCTATCTCGGCGCCGGCAGCCTGGAGATGCACGCGCGGCCCGAGACCGCGTTCGCCGACGCCGCCAAGCCGCTGCTGCAAGTGGAGAACCTTTCGGTCCAATACGGCAAGGCGCAGGCGCTGGACAGGGTGTCGCTCCATGTGCACGAGCGTGAATTTGTCTCCGTCGTGGGCCTGAACGGCGCCGGCAAGACGACGCTGTTCAACGCGATCTCCGGCCTGGTGCCGTATTCCGGCCAAGTGGCCTGGAATGGCGCGAAGCTGGCCGGGCGCTCCGGCGCCGCCATCGCGCGCGGCGGCATCGTGCACTGCCCGGAGACGCGCGAGCTGTTCGGCGACATGACGGTGCGCGAGAACCTCGATCTCGGTGGCACGCATCTCGCCAAGCCGGACCGGGCGGAGCAGTTGCGCTGGCTGTTCGACCTGTTCCCCCGGCTCGAACAGCGGCAGGGGCAGAACGCCTCCACGCTCTCCGGCGGCGAGCAGCAGATGCTGGCGATCGCGCGGGCGCTGATGATGAAGCCGAAACTGCTGATCCTGGACGAACCCACGCTGGGGCTGGCGCCGGTTATCCTGGAAGACCTGTCGCACGCGCTGGAGCGGTTGCGGCAGACCTCGCCGATCACCCTGCTGCTCGGCGAGCAGAACGTCACCTTCGCGTTGCCGCACGCCGACCGCGTCTACGTCCTCGAACACGCCCGCATCGTTTGGGAGGGCCCGCCCGACCGCTTCGCCCAGGAAGCCGGCGCCGGCTATTTGTGAGCCGGCTCGGCTATTGCGTGTGTGCCGGCGGTTGCGGGGCAGCAGGAGCGGCCGGACACCCCAACACCGTCACGCCACGCGCGCATAGGTAGATCGACGCGTTGTTGAGCCCGGTGAAGATTGTTGCGAGCGAAGCGATCGCTGCGAGGACAGCCACTATGGTCTGCGGAAGGGACAGCGTCAGCCGGGTCCTGATCCGCTTGCCGTCCCAATAGAGCTGGTTTTTGGAATCCGTACCCAGCCGTTTGAGATCCTGCAGCGCCATCGGCTCGACATCTTTGGGCCAGCCCGGCGGCCGATCAGACATCGTCTGCCTTTTGGGGCATTTCTTTTTCGATCGCCTCGATTCGCACCGTCAGGCGCGTTATCGCCTCCGCCAGGCCAGAAATCTGCCCCTGCATGACCTTTACCGCTGCGACCGCTTCCTCCACCTCATCAATGGACGTTCTTTTCGCACTAGCCAAGACGGCGCAAGAGGTCATCTATCCGTGCTGACAGCTCCTCGCCCCGCACACGGATGTCCTTCAGCATCTCGCTCGTCCGGCTGACGGGAGTGGCTGCTTTCTTGCGCGGAGCGCTTTTTACCCCGGTCTTCGGGGACGTCTTCACAGAGGAGGCATGCCGGGGCATCTGCGACTCCGATCTTGGTTTCCTCGTGGAACTTGCGGCTGACATATCTGCTGTCCTTTCGCCGGGACGATAACACTAAACGGCCATCGCCTTCCATATGGTTAGCCGGCCGCCGAAGCGCTACAGCAGGCGCGTCGCGGAGAATACTGCGGAGAGCGCTAGATAACGGAGCGCTAAACAAGGGAGGGAGACGTCATGAGCCTTGCGATGACCGGCCGCGTCAGCCCGCTCTCCTGGGCGATGCGCTGGCGCCGGCGCTATGGCCTGGCGGGGCTCGGGGCCGCGATCGTGCTGATCTGGCTCTTTGTCGCGGCCGCCGCCCCGCTGATCGCGCCCTACAGACCCGACGCCGTGGACGTTGCAGCCCGCCTCCTGCCGCCGGGCGCCCTGCACCTGCTTGGAACCGACGAGCTGGGGCGCGACGTGCTCTCCCGCCTGATCTACGGCAGCCGCATCTCGCTGTTCACCGGCATCGTCGTCGTCGCGGTCGGCGCCGCGGTCGGCACGCTGGTCGGTGGCGTCGCGGCCTTCGTCGGCGGCAAGGTCGAAGACGCCATCATGCGCTTCACCGACCTCGTGCTGTGCTTCCCGCCGATCATCCTGGCACTCGCCATCGCCGCGGCGCTCGGCATCGGCACCGCCAACACGATCCTCGCCATGCTCGTCGTCTGGTGGCCGAAATTCGCCCGCCTGGCCCGCAGCCTCGTGCTGCAGCAGCGCTCGCGCGAGTATGTCGAGGCCGCCATGGTCGCCGGCTACGGACCCGGCCGCATCCTCGGCCGGCACATCATCCCCAACGCGATCGGCCCGCTGATCGTGCTGGTGACGCTCGACATCGGCAACGCGATCATCACCTTCGCCGGGCTCGCCTTCCTCGGCCTCGGCGTGATCCCGCCGACGCCGGAATGGGGCTCGATGGTCGCGGACGGGCGGCAGCTCGTGGCGCAATGGTGGGTCGCGGCCTTCCCGGGCTTTGCGATCCTCACCGTCGTGCTCGGCTTCAACTTCTTGGGCGACGGCATCCGCGATTGGCTCGACCCGAAGTCGAGAGAACGTTGAGCGACGCCCCGGTCCTCGAAGTCCCAGTTCTGGACGTCAAAGACCTCGCCACGCATTTCCCCACCAACGCCGGCACGGTCCGCGCGGTGGACGGCGTGAGTTTCCGCGTCATGCCGGGCGAGACGGTGGGCATCGTCGGCGAAAGCGGATCGGGCAAGAGCATGACCGCGCTCAGCGTGATGCGGCTGATCGAGGCGCCGGGCTACGTGGCCGCCGGAAAGATTCTGTTCCGCGGGCGGGACGTGCTGGCGATGCGGCCGTCGGCGCTGCGCGCGATGCGCGGCGGCGACGTCGCCATGGTGTTCCAGGACCCGATGACCTCGCTGAACCCGGTGCTGCGCATCGCGCGCCAGATGTCCGAGGCGATGGAGGTGCACGGCCGGCGCCATGCCGAGGCCGGCCGCCGCTCGGTCTCGTTACTGGGGCGGATGGGCATCCAGGCGCCCGAGCGCGCGGCGCGCAGCTACCCGCACCAGTTCAGCGGCGGCATGCGGCAGCGCGTGGTGCTGGCGATGGGGATGAGCAACGAGCCCGCGCTGCTGCTGGCCGACGAGCCGACGACGGCGCTCGACGTCACCATCCAGGCGCAGATCCTCGACCTGATGCGCGCGCTGAACCGCGATTATGGGACGGCGATCGTGCTGATCAGCCACGATCTCGGCGTGATCGCCGGCGTCTGCACCCGCGTGTTGGTGATGTATGCCGGCGAGGTGGTCGAGGAGGGCCCGACCGAGGGCGTGCTGGCCGAGCCGCGGCATCCCTACACTTGGGCGCTGATGAACGCGGTGCCGCGGCTGGGCACGGTCGCCGGCGGGCGGCTGACCACGATCGAGGGCATGCCGCCGGACCCGCTCTCCACGCCGCCGGGTTGCCGCTTCGCCCCGCGCTGCCCGTTCCGCATCGAGAAATGCGCCGAGCACCCGCCCCTGTTCCCGATGGGACCCGGCCGGTCCTCCCGCTGCTGGGTCGCCGCCGAGGGCGCACATTTCCCCAAGCCCAATACGGTCCCCGTCCCCCGTGCCGTGGCAGAAGCGCGACCGGAGGCGGAAACCGCACTGCTGCAGGCGCGCGGGCTGGTAAAACACTTCCCGGTTGCTGGCGGGATGTTCGGCAAGCGCCGGGTCGTGCACGCCGTGGACGGGATCGACCTCGACATCTTCCGCGGCGAGGTGATGGGAGTCGTCGGCGAGAGCGGCTGCGGCAAGAGCACGCTGGGCCGCACCCTGATGCGCCTCTACCGGCCGGATGCCGGAACAATCCGGTTCGACGGCACGCCGATCGAGACTGCGACCCAAGCAGAAATCCGCCCGCTGCGGCGCCGGTTGCAGATGGTGTTCCAGGACCCCTACGCCAGCCTCAACCCGCGGATGACGGTGGGCCAGACACTCGGCGAGCCGCTGCGCTTCCACGGCATCACCGCGGACGGCAAGGCGACCGCGGCGCGGGTGCGCGAGTTGCTCGGCACGGTCGGGCTCGCCGCGGCGGCGGCCGATCGTTACCCGCACGAATTCTCCGGCGGGCAGCGCCAGCGCGTCGCCATCGCCCGGGCGCTGGCGACCAACCCGGACTTCATCGTCGCCGACGAGCCGATCTCGGCGCTCGACGTCAACATCCAGGCGCAGATCATCAACCTGATGATGGATCTGCAGGCGCAATTCGGCCTGACCTACATGTTCATCGCGCACGACCTGGCCGTGGTGCGCCACATCTCCGACCGCGTCATGGTGCTGCACCTGGGCAAGGTCGCCGAGGTCGCGCCCGCCGCCGACCTCTTCGCCGCGCCCTTGCACCCCTACACGCGCTACCTGATCTCCGCGATCCCCGAGCCCGACGCCGCCGCCGAACGCGCCCGCCAGCGCATCGTGCTGCAAGGCGAGGCCGCAAGCGCCATCGACCCCCCCAGCGGCTGCCGCTTCCGCACCCGCTGCCCGCTCGCACAGCCGATCTGCGCCGAAGTGGAACCGCTGCCGATAGAGCACCGGCCCCGCCACTATGCGGCGTGTCACTTCGCGGGCCAGGGTTAGGGTGCAGACACCAACAATTCGTCTGGCCACAGTTCAACTCGGCATGATAGACTCCGACCTACCGTCCGCAGCCGGCCGGCTACGGACTGTCTGCTTTGAAGAATGCAAAGACCGAAGCAGACGTTTGCTCACGCCGCAGAATGCCATGGCGAGGGTCAATTCGGTTTTGGCAGTTCGTTCTGTCACCATAACAGGGCCGCCTATCGCCACAGGCGCGGCTACATTGTTGAAACTATGGACGACACACGCGACTTCGTCGTGGGTAGGCGACTTCCGAGCATAACTTTCGGAACGTACAAGCCATTGACTTTCCTGCCCTCTGTTCCTTGCCCAAAAGTCTTGATCTTCGTAAAGTGGTAGGCTCCTCAATTGGTCGCGCCCGAGACCGCGACCAATTCATCACCGTCGCTCAATCGCTTCAGCTCCACCCGGACAATCGACCCCGGCTGAAATTCCCACTTCTCACCTTCGGGGATGGTGCCCAGCACTCGGCAAAACCCGTTCCCAAGGTCTTCGGCCTGCACAGGTCTCCAGACATCTACAGCTTCATCGGGAAGATACATGTATATTGTTTTGGCCTGCATGCCGAACTCCGACTATGGGCCTCACTGGTAGCGGGAGCCTCAACGGAGTCTGAGCACGGCGAGAAACTCTGAGTCGGCATCGTTACGATTGTAGCTTACGGGAAATCCGGAATTCTTGCCTTATGAATAATCTGCAAATTGCTTCGCTTGTGAAGCTGGGGCAACATAGATGCATGAATTTGATCGCGGATCATCGAGAAGATAACCTTTATCGGGAGACCCTCGTCCACGAATTGGTCACCTATAACAGTGAACACGCACCGTCTGGCAGTATGTCGGCTTCTATGCCTTGAGCGAGAGTGGGAGCTTGATTGGGGGCATTCAGGGGAATTTTGAATGGGATTGGCTCCATGTGACTCATCTTTGGGTCAAGGAGCAACGGCACGGCCTTGGCCGCCAGCTTGTCAAAATGGCGGAAGATTTTGCCCACGAGCACGGCAAACGGGGGCTTTTCCTTGATACCCTCGATTTTCTCAGGCTCGACCGTTCTACGAGCGGCTTGGTCTTGCCGTCGTAGGCAAAATCGAGAATGCCGCCGGCGCGAATGCACGATACTTCATGGCGAAACATATATCTTGAGTTTCGTATTTTGAAACCGTGCCGCCGGAACGTAAGATGGAGGCATGCCGCCGCCCATCCCCGTCGTTCTGATGCCCTACGATCCGGCATGGCCACAAACGGCCACCGAATATGTAGCTAGCCTGCAAGTGCTTGGCTCAATGCTCGTGGCAGTGCATCACATCGGTTCCACATCCGTGCCAGGGCTGGCCGCCAAACCAATCATCGATCTTTTGCCGGTCGTCACCGACTTAGATGAGCTTGATCGGAAGCGCTCGCTCGTGGAAACACTGGGCCACAGTTGGCATGGCGAACTCGGTATCATCGGAAGACGCTATTGCGCGCTGTCTGATGGGGGCGCAAATCGGCTCGCCCAACTTCATTTTTTTTCGGCAGAGTCGCCGCAAATCGTCCGGCACCTCGCCTTCAGGGACTATTTACGTGCTCATCCAGAAAAGGCGCGCGCATACGAACATGAAAAGCGCCGAGCCCGCGACCTTTTCCCTGATGACTCTCATGCTTACACAGACGAGAAAGCGGCTTGGATTGAGCGTATCCAGGCCGAAGCGTTTGCCTGGCTTGCGAATCTCGGGTGATTAGGTCGCCGACAGCGCCACTTCATTCTATACACATTACGATTGTATCTTACGGAAATTCCGAAAGTCCTAATATTCGCACAACGGCGAGGCTGCGCTTAAGGCTTCGCCGGTCCTGTGCGTCTTGGTCTTCGCCCGCGTCTTCCGTCTTCCGCGCGGACGGGAGCTTTCATCGGGAGCGGTCTGGTTCCGGGCGCCGCTGGTGCTGCAATAGCAAGTCGATTTGCTGTTTCAGTCGGGGCAGGTCTTCCGTCGCCGTCGTCCACAAAATCCTCACGTCCACCGAAAAATATTGATGAATGACCACGTTGCGCATCGCGCGCACCTGCGCCCATGGAAGCTCGGAATGCTGATCAGTGAAGCCGGGTGCGGCGCGGGTGATGTGGCTCACCGCCTCGCCGATGATCTCGATGTTGCGCACAACCGCGTCCTGAACCAGCGGGTTCTTCTCAAACGCCTCGATGTTCGGCAAAGGCCGGATGTAGCCGCTCGCTCGCGTGATGGCCTCGGCGATGTGCCCTAGATAGTCCTCCACCCGCTCCGGGTGTGGACGCTTCATAGAGCCTGCGCCTGTTGCATCACCTCGTTGCGAAACTTGGCCGGCAACGCATTCGGCGTCACAACGGAAACCTCCACCCCCAGCAGCTTTTCAGCCTCGATCTTGAAGGCCGCGAGTGCCATCAGGCCCGTCTTTTCCGCAGGCTCAACCAGCAAGTCGAGGTCGCTTTCGTCCGTGTCCTTGCCGTTCAAAATCGAACCGAAGACGCGCGCGCCCGATAGGCCGTGGCGGCTCACCAACTCGCGCAACGCCGAGCGGTGCGCGTCAAGGGCTTCGGATGGCTTCATGCGCACATTGTAGCACAGGGCGGCGGGCCTCGATATCATTGCGTCAATGTTGAATTTTGGAGTCAGCGCCGGGCAGCGGTTGTTGCCGACACATGGCAGACTCCGCGCGCCCACGCGGAGGGGCCGGTTCTAAGAACCAACACGGACGACCTGAACGTCCGAGACTGGCGCAATCTCGCCGACCCGCCCCCGCTGCGCCGCCACCGCCCCTCGCATTGCCCCAAACCAAACTCGGCAAATCCCCCTTGCCAACCCCCATCCACATATGTTCGCTTTCCGTTCGTGCTCCCGCCCGCCGCCCTCCACGTCGCCGACCGCCTCATCACCACCCTGATGACGCTCCTCCGCGCCGTCGCGCCCCGCGCCCTCGCCCCAACGCTGCCCGAAGCCGCCAAGCAAACCCTGTTCTTCCGCCTCTCTCGCCTCGTCACCCACCTCATCCATATCAGCAACTTCGGCGTCCGCGGCCTGGCCACACCCAAGCCCGCCACCCAAGCCCCCGACCGTCAGCCATCCCCCGCCCCGCACCGCCGGCCAACCCGCCGCATGGCGACCGCGGGCCTCCCGCGCCGCCCCGGCTGGCTCCTCGCCGCCCTGCCCGAGATTGCGCCTTCCATCGCCGCCGACCTTCAAGCCCTCCTCGCCGACCCGGCCATCGCCACCGTGCTGCACACCGCCCCCACCCTGCACCGCGCGCTCCGCCCCCTCCTGCGCGGCCTCGGGCTCGACGCCGCCCCGCCCAACCCGACGGCACCGCCCCCGCCACCACCGAGCGCCCCTGCGCCCAACCCCACAGCACGACCCCATCGCACGAGCAAGCCGCCGCTCCACGGCGCGGCATCGCAATTCGCCCTCCTGGGCGCCGAACCTCTTCACGCCCTATGTGTTTTGATTTAGCAACAAGTAGCGGCCGACCGTGGCGCAGAACGGGCGCCACAGCGTCTTGGACCATTGTACCCCAAAGACCAGCAATACGTCGGTGATTGGGTTGGGACCCTGGAAGCACGTCCGCTAGGATCCGACCGAACCTCTAGCCACGCCACCCCAGCTCCGCCAACGCGCCCCGCATATGCTGCGGCGGCGCCGCCGTGGCGTGCAAAGGCGGCGTCAGCAGCAGCTCGATCGCGCGCGCCAGCAGATGCAGGCGCCCTTCCCCGCCGTCATAGACCGGATCACCCAACACCGGACAGCCAAGCGCCGCGCAATGCACCCGCACTTGATGCGTGCGCCCGGTCGCCGGATGCAGTTCCAGCCAGCTCAGCCCCTCCGCCCGCCCCAGCACGCGCCACGCCGTCCGGGCTGCCTGCCCCGCGGGGTCGATAACCATCCGCCAGCCGGCCGGCCCGCTCCGCTTCAGCAGCGGCGCATCGATCTCGCCCGCCTCCCCGTCCGGCGTCCCGCGCACCACCGCCCAATACGTCTTGCGCGCCCGTCCCTCGGCGAAGGCACGCTGCGCCGCGTGCAGCGCTGGGCGGCGCAAAGCCACGACCAGGCAGCCCGAGGTATCCGCATCCAGCCGATGCGCCAGCCACGGGCCGGCCCGGCGGCGCGACAGTTCGGGGAACCAGTCCTCGACGCTGGCCCCGCCGCGCGGTCCCGCATGCACCGGCAGGCCCGCCGGCTTGTCGAGCACCACAAAATCGGCGTCCTGGAACAGGATCGGCAGCATCCTGCCAGGTTGACAGGCGCGACCCGGCGGCGGAAGCACCGCCGATGCAAGATAACCGGATCTGCGGCCTGAACGCCGTCTCCGCCCTGTTCGCCCGCCGTATCGACGACGTGAACCGCCTCTATTATGGCGACGCGATGAAGGCCGAAGCGGGCGCGCTCTGCGCCCTGCTCGCCCGCCGTCACCGGCCCTACCGGCTCCTGCCCGCCGACGAGCTCGAGCGCGCCGCCGGCACCACGCATCACGGCGGCATCGTCGCGCTCGCCACGCCCCGGACGCTCTTCGCGGTCAACCCCGCCAACCCGCCGCTGGTCCCGCTGCTCCTCGTCCTCGACGGCATCGGCAATCCGCACAATCTCGGCGCAATCGCCCGTAGCGCCGCCTTTTTTGGCGTCGAGGCCCTCCTCCTGCACGACACGCCAGACCAAGCCTTCCCCTCCGACGCGGCCTACCGCGTCGCCGAGGGCGGTCTCGAGCACCTCGAGCTGTACGCGACGCCCGACCTGCCGCAAACGCTGTGCGGCCTGGACCCGTTCTACCGCACCGCCGCCGCGATCTTGGGCGACGACGCCGTGCCGCTCGGCTCCCTGCCGCGCGACCGCCCGTTGGCGCTCGTGCTCGGCAACGAGGAGCGTGGATTGCTGCCCGAGGTGCTGGCCGCGTGCCGCCGCCGGGTCCGCATCGCGCCGCGCGGTCCGGTACAAAGCTTGAATGTAGCCCAGGCGGCAGCGATCCTGCTCCACGAACTCACGCACTGAGGCCCCGATGCGCATCCATCTGCAGAGCCACCCCGGCCCGGCCAACTTCCCGCTCACCCAAGAGCTGTGGGATGCGGCGGCCGCCCGCGCGCCCGACATATCCGCCGGCCACCTTCTCACCTTCGGGGACACGCCGGAGGCTTTCGCGGAAGGGATGCGTGATGCGGAGGTCCTGATCGCGCAGAATCCGGCGCTGGTCCCCGGCCTGCCGCCCTCGCCGAAGCTGCGGCTGATCTACGTGACGTCGGCCGGGCTGGAGAAGCTGATGCCGCTCGACTGGCTGCCGCCGGGCGTGCCGATCCTCAATAACCGCGGTACGCACGCCGGCAAATCCGGCGAATTCGGGCTGATGGCGTTGCTGATGCTGGTCAATTCCATTCCGCGCCTCGCCACCGCGCAGCGCGAGGGGAACTGGGAGGCGATCCATGGCACCGTGCTTGCCGGTCACCGAATCGTCATCGTTGGGTTGGGCACGCTCGGCGGCTCGACCGCCCGGCTCGCTCACCAGTTCGGCATGCGGGTGACTGGGGTCCGCACCAAGGCCCAGCCGCATCCGGACTGTGAGCGCGTGGTGACGATGTCCGAGCTGGATCAGGTGCTGCCGGAGGCGGAGATCGTGGTCATGGCGGTGCCGCTGACCGAGGCGACGCGGGGGCTGCTGAGCCGCGAGCGGATTGGGCTGCTGCCGAAGGGCGCCGGGCTGGTGAATGTCGGCCGCGGCGCGCTGGTGGACCAGGATGCGGTCTGCGACGCGCTGGATGATGGGCATTTGGGCGGCGCGGTGCTGGATGTGTTCGCGCCCGAGCCGATCCCGCCGGGTCACCGGCTGTGGACGACGCGCAACCTGATCATCACGCCGCACGTCTCGTCCGACGATCCGAACACTTACAATCCCCGCAGCCTGGACATCTTCTTTGAGAATCTGCGGGCGTTCCGCGACGGCAAGCCGTTGCCGAACCAATTCGACGCCGCGCGGGGCTATTAAGTTATCACTCGCGCGCGATAAAAATCCGCCGCGAGCCGTAGGACAGCCAGATGCGGTGCGAGGCGAGGAAGTCCAGCCCGACGATTGCGTCGACATCCCGCGGCAAGGCGATGCCGGCCACCAGGACCGGGCTGCGGAGCGCGTCGTCGCCGATGCGGAACTCGTGGAATTGGTGCAGGGCGGCGCCCATTACCTCGCCGCCGGCGCCGCGCGTGCGCTCCGTCGGGTTGCTCGCCAGCTCCGCTTGGGTCACCCCGGCGCGGGCAGCGGCTTGCGCGCCCACCACGGTCCGCTGCGCGCCCGTATCGAACGTCGCGCTCAGCGTGTGCCCGTCGACCTGCACGGGGAAGAACGGGTGCCGGCTCAACGACCGTGTCGTCTCGAGTGTCGAATAGCGACCCGGCCAAGGCGGCCGCATCGTCGGACAGTCGAGCCGGTCGTAGAGGGTCAGCGTGCCGTGCGGCAGGTCGATATCCAGGTCGAAATCGCCCAACAAGTCGGCACCCAGCAACCCATCCGCCAAACCTTCCGGCACATTGACGCCGCCGACCAGAATCCTTGGGTCGGACAGTTGCAGCGAGCCCAGGGCGAAGCTCTCGAGCCGCGCATCCCCGGCCTGCACGACCCGATCGATGCCGCGGAACGGATTGTTGAAGTCGTAGCTTGTCGTAACCCGAAGCCGCTTTGCCGCATCGGCGTCGATCACCGACCGCTCCGCGCCGGTGTCGAAGATGAGCGTCGCCGGGGCGCCGTTGATCCGCGCGCTGATCAGCATCAATCCGCGAAACCGCAGCGGGATCTCGGCGCGCCGCGTGACCGTGCAGTTTCCGGTCTGAGCCGGGTCGCTGGGCGGCGCGAACATCGCGGTGACTGGCCGCATCGAGCCGGGATCCGGCGCGCACGAAGCCAGCATAAGGCCGAGTGCGGCCAGCGTTGCGCGTAACAAGCGGCTACTCCGCGGCGATCGCGTAACTCTCCAGCGGCGCGCAGGTGCAGACCAGGTTGCGGTCGCCATAGACGTTGTCCACCCGTTTCACCGGGGGCCAATACTTCGCCGCGCGCACCCAGGGCAGCGGGAAGGCCGCCTGATCGCGGTCATAGGCGTGCCGCCAGGTCTCGGCGGTCACCTCGCCCAGCGTATGTGGAGCGTTCTTGAGCGGGTTGTCGGCGCGGTCCAGGTTGCCGTCGCCGATTTCGGCAATCTCGGCGCGGATGGCGATCATCGCGTCACAGAAACGGTCGATTTCGGCGCGGCTCTCGCTTTCCGTCGGCTCGACCATCAAGGTGCCGGCCACCGGCCAGCTCATCGTCGGCGCGTGGAAACCGAAATCCTGCAGGCGCTTGGCGATATCCTCGACCGCAATCCCCGCCTCGGCCTGGAAGCCGCGGCAGTCGAGGATGCACTCATGCGCCACGAGGCCGGATGTGCCCGCGTAGAGCACCGGAAAGTGCGCGCGCAGCCGGGCCGCGATGTAGTTGGCGTTCAGGATCGCAACCTCGGTTGCCCGGCGCAGCCCGGGCGCGCCCATCATGCGGATATAGGCGTAGCTGATCGGCAGGATGCCGGCGCTGCCGAACGGCGCTGCGGTCACTGGGCCGAACCCGGTGGCGGGACCTGCGTCGGCGCGCATCGGATGGTTCGGCAGGTATGGCGCGAGATGCGCCGCGACGCCGATCGGCCCGATCCCTGGGCCGCCGCCGCCATGCGGGATGCAGAACGTCTTGTGCAGGTTGAGGTGGCAGACATCGGCGCCGATCCGGCCCGGGCTGGTCAGCCCGATCTGCGCGTTCATGTTGGCGCCGTCCATGTAGACCTGGCCGCCATGCGCGTGGATCACGCCGCAAATCTCGGAAATGCCGTCCTCGAACACGCCATGCGTGCTCGGGTAGGTGATCATCAACGCCGCCAGCCGGTCGGCATGCTGCACCGACTTGGCGCGCAGATCCTCGATATCGACATTGCCCTCGCGGTCGCAGCCGACGACCACGACGCGGAAGCCGGCCATGACGGCGCTCGCCGGGTTGGTGCCGTGCGCGCTGCTCGGGATCAGGCAGATGTCGCGCGCCGCCTCACCCTTGGCCGCCAGATAAGCGCGGATGGTCAGCAACCCCGCATACTCGCCCTGGCTGCCGGCATTGGGCTGCAGCGAGACCGCGGCCAAGCCGGTGACCGCGCACAGCCAATCGGACAGGCGGCGGATCAGCGTGGCATAGCCCTCGGTCTGCTCCGGCGGCGCGAACGGATGCGTGTCCGCAAAGCCCGGCAGGGTGATCGGGATCATCTCCGCCGTCGCATTTAGTTTCATCGTGCAGGATCCCAGCGGGATCATGCTGCGGTTTAGCGCGACGTCCTTGTCCTCGAGCCGCTTGAGGTAGCGCAGCATCTGGTGCTCGGCGTGGTGCGTCTGGAACACGCTCTGCGGCAGCACAGGGCTGCTCCGCAGCAGGCCCGGCGGCAGCGAAGCCGGCGCCGCGCCCAACGCGCCGCCCAGCGCGGCGGCGAGCCGGACCAGTTCCTCGCGCGTCACCGTCTCGTCCAGCGACAGCGCCAGGCTTTGCCGATCCAGCCGGCGCAGGTTGAATCCGGCCTGCTTGGCTGAGGCCAGGACCGCGTCCGCATCGTCGCAATCGAAGGCCACGGTATCGAAAAAGGCCTCGTGCCGCAGTTTGTGGCCGGCGTTCGCCACCACCTGCGCGATCAGCCGCGCCTGCAGATTGACCCGGCGCGCGATACGCTGCAGCCCCGCCGGCCCGTGCCAGACCGCATACATGCCCGCCATCACCGCCAGCAGCACCTGCGCGGTGCAGATATTGCTCGTCGCCTTCTCGCGCCGGATATGCTGCTCGCGCGTCTGCAGCGCCAGCCGCAACGCTGGCTGACCGGCCGCGTCCTGGCTCACGCCCACGAGCCGGCCCGGCATCTGCCGCTTGAACGCGTCCCGTGTCGCGAAGAACGCCGCATGCGGTCCACCGAACCCCACCGGCACGCCCAAGCGCTGCGATGAGCCGACCACCACGTCGGCCCCCATCTCGCCCGGCGGCGTCAGCAGCACCAGCGACAGCAGGTCCGCGCATACGATCGCCAGCGCCCCCGCCTCATGCGCCGCGGTGATCTCCGCGTGTAGATCGCGCACGGCGCCGGTGGTACCGGGATATTGCAACACCACCGCAAACGGGTTGGCCGCACCGATCGCGGCCAGGTCGCCGGGCGCCACATCCACCAGCGTCAGCCCGAGCGGGGCCGCGCGCGTCGCCAGCACGGCGCGCGTCTGCGGATGCAGGTCGGTGCAGACGCAGACCACGCCCGACTTCGCCCGGCTCACCGCATGCGCCATGGTCACCGCCTCGGCCGCGGCGGTCGCTTCGTCCAGCAGGCTCGCGTTGGCGATCGGCATGGCTGTGAGGTCGCAGATCATCGTTTGGAAGTTCAGCAGCGCCTCGAGCCGGCCCTGCGCGATCTCGGCCTGGTACGGCGTGTAGGCCGTGTACCAGCCGGGGTTTTCCAGCACGTTGCGCCGGATCACCGGCGGCGTGTGCGTTCCATAATAGCCCTGGCCGATCAGGCTCTTCAGCCCGGCATTCTGTAGGGCGAGCCCGCGCAGCTCGGCAATCACCGCCGCCTCGTCGACCGCCGGCGGCAAATCGAGCGCAGCCAGGTCGCGGATCGAGGCCGGCACGGTTTGCCCGGCCAGGTCATCCAGCGTCGGCGCGCCCACCACCCGCAGCATCAGGGCGATTTCGGTCTCGGACGGCGCGATGTGCCGCCCGACGAAGCTGTCGTTGCCTTCGAGGTCGCCGAGCTCGGCGAGCGCATCCATCAGAGCGTCTCCAGCAGCTTCTTGTAGCCGTCCTCGTCCATCAGCGCGTCCAAGCCCGAGAGGTTGACGACCTCCATTTTGAAGAACCAAGCGTCCCCGTCCGCCGCACGGTTGACGAATGCCGGATCGTCGATCACGGCCTCATTGCGTTCTAACACGGTGCCCGTTAACGGCGCGTAAACGTCGCTCGCCGCCTTGACGCTCTCGACGATGGCGCAAGCCTCGCCCGCCACCAGCGCCCGCCCGGTCTCCGGCAGCTCGACGAACACGATGTCGCCCAGCGCCTCCTGCGCGTGAGCGGTGATGCCGATCGTGGCCACGCTGCCGTCGAGGCGCACCCACTCGTGGTCCTTGGTGTAACGGGTCTCCGACATGCGCGGGCTCCTACTTGGCGTAGTGGTGCGGGACGAAGGGCAATTCGGCGATCTGGGCCGTGGCCGGCTTGTCGCGGATCAGCAGGCTGAGCGGCGTGCCGACGGCGGCGAGATCGCGCCGCACGTAACCCATGGCGATCGGCGCCCCGAGCGAAGGCGAGTAGCCGCCGGAGGTGATCCCCCCCGCGGCGGTCCCGTCCTGCGCGAGGATTTGCGTCGGCACGCGGGCCAGCGCCTTGCCCTGCGGCCGGATGCCGACGCGAATGCGCGTTGGGCCGTGCTGCAGCTGGTCCAGGATCGGCGCCGACCCGGCGAACCCACCGGATTCGCGCCGCCGCTTGCCGATCGCCCAGGCCAAATTGGCCTCCACGGGCGTGGTCAGCTCGTCAATGTCGTTGCCATAGAGACAGAGCCCGGCCTCGAGCCGCAAGCTGTCCCGCGCGCCCAGCCCGGCCAGTATCACATCTGTGTTCACGAGAAATTTCTGCGCCAGCGCCTCGGCCTGCTCGGCGCCTACCGAAATCTCGAACCCATCCTCGCCGGTGTAGCCGGAGCGGCTGATCCAGGCCGGAATGCCGCCGACCGCGGCCTCGGTCACGCCCATGAAGCGCAGCGCCGATGCCTCGGGGCAGAGCGCCTGCATGACCGAAGCCGCCGCCGGGCCCTGCAGTGCCAGGAGCGCGCGATCCGGATATTGGTCCAAGGCGACGCCGGATGGCAGGCTTTCGGCGATGTGGTGCGCGTCGAACTCCTTGCGGCTCGCATTGGCGATGATGACCAGCCGGTCGCCGTAATTGGCGACCACGAGGTCGTCGAGGATGCCGCCTGCCTCGTTGAGCAGCAGGGTGTAGCGTTGGCGACCGGGTTTGAGCGCCTGGATGTCGCCGGGCACCAGGGCTTCCAGCGCCTGCGCGGCGCTTTCGCCGGCGAGGCTGAACTGGCCCATGTGGGAGACGTCGAACAGCGCCGCCTTGGACCGGCAGTGCAGGTGCTCGGCCATGATGCCAGGGCCGTACTGCACCGGCATGGAATAGCCGGCGAACTCGACCATCTTGGCGCCGAGGCTGCGGTGCAGCGCGTCGAGCGGCGACACGCGCAGCTCCTCTGGCGGATCGTTCTCGATGTTTAGGACAGGCTCGACCACACAGGGCTCCACAGAAAAGGCCGCCCGCCGGCGGCGTGCCGACAGGAACGACCCCCCTCTGTCCGGGAACCTGAGAGATTCGGCCCAGCAAATTTATTCTGGGGCCTTACTCCGTCGGTGCGATGGCGAGCGGCCACCGGCTTTCCAGAGGTCCGATTCTCATCCGCGGTCCTGGGTACCTGAGCGTTTCCGGGGGCCGGTTGCGCCTTCGGCGGCCTCCGCCCCGCGCACGAGGCCTTAGCACTCTCCCGCGGGGGAGTTTGTGGACTAGGGCAACATGGCGCAAGCGGCGCCGGTTATCAACCTAAACCGCAACTGCTCGCGCCCGGGTGCGGCTGGCTTGCAGACCGCACGGCGACCCGGCTCTGACGGAGGCGTCAGCCTTCGCGTTTGACGAACTTGAAGAACCGGCTCGGCTTGCCGTCCGCGGTCGTGTCTTGGTGCAGGAAGGCGAGCTTGCGGTCCTCGAAGGTCTCGAAGAACTCGTCCCACGGGATTTCCTCAAGCTTCTCGTCGGGCTCGCGGAAGTCCACGCGCAAAATGCCCTCGCCGTCCGCGCTCTCGGTGCCCTTGACCACCGTCGGGCGGCCCTGCCGCTCCTCGATCCAGCGCTTGATCTGCGTATGGTCCGTCGTCGTCGCGGCCGATGCCATCGTCACCCTCCTCTGCGTTGGGCCGACAACGCAAGCGGCTGCGCCCGGTTCAGGCCACCCCTGAACTACCCGGCCGCGCCCTCCAGCGCCTTCTGCAACGCCTCGAGGGCGGGCACGAGCGTGCTGCGGATCGCGACCGCCACGCCAAATGGATTGTCGTCGCACACCGTCACCCGCTCATCCGAAGCCAAATGGTCGCGGAACGGCTTGATGACGCTGATCGCGGCGGTCGCGTTCTTGGCCGTCGGCGGCCCGGCGCCGATGTCCATGAGCGCCGCAGTGAGACGTACGGCATGGTTGCCGGTCACTCCATTCAGCCCATACTCGCCGATGGCGGCGAGCTCCTTGTCCCCGGACGCTTTCAGCGCGGTCTGCAGCGCGCTGATTTGGCCGTTCACTTGCTCGATCGCCTCCGACCAGGCCCCGCGCGCCACGCCGAACCCGCGCCCTTGGCTCCCATTTGCGGCGCCGGCGCCGTTCGTCCCCATGCGCAGGCCGAATGTCTCCAGCACCCATGCGTCCTTCGCGGCGTCGTCCTCGGCCATTGCGGTGCGTCCCCTAACCCATCGCCAAGGCCGGACCGACCTCTTCCACTGCTGCCGCATTCGCGCGCAGCGTCTTGTCTTTCAGGTCCCAACCGCGATTTTCGTCCGGAACCGGGAATTGCGTGGTGTTGATCCAACCGCCGCCCGTGCGGTTGAGCGCGATCGCCACGCCCTTGACGAACTCCGCCTCCATATGGATTTGGCCTTTCTCGTCGGCCTTCGCGGCGCCGATCTTGGCGTTGAGCTTCTTCAGCATGCCGTCGAAGTCGATCTTGCCGCCGTGGAAATCGTCGAGCGCCGCCTTGACCTCCTTCGGGTCGGTCTTGCCGTCCCCATCGATGCGCGAGATCGCAACGCCCCAACCCGGCTTGCCCGCTGGCGGGCCGAGCCGGACCATGATGTTGGTCAGGTTCTTCCAGTCCGGCCCGTCCTTGTACTCGGTCCACTTGCATTGGGCGGTGACTAGCTTGATCGCGGTGTCGACGGCCAGCTTCTCCACCTCGGGCGAGAGGAACACCGATGCGGTCTGGGTGCCCTCGAGCCGGATCGGCTGGGCTGCATCGGCCGTGCCGATGCCGCCTTCGTCGCCGGGCTGGTCGGGCGACAGGCCGCTGCGGGTACGGCCAGCCTGACGGTCGAGACCGGTCTGGGTTCCATGCCGTCCGGTGCCATGCTTCTCGGCGACGAGGTTCAGCTCGGGGAAGACCTTGTCGATCCCGGTGGCTTTGGCGTCGACGGGAATCTTGAGGTCCTTCAAGGCGGCGACGTCGAGTTTCGGGGTCATGTTGAGGCCGAGCTTGGCGACCAGCGCGTCGGGGCTCTTGACCTCCATGCCGCGCTTCGGCGCGCCCTTGGGCGCCGCGGCCTTGGCCGCCTCGGAGATGGCGGCGCCTTGCTTGAGCAGCGTCGCCTGCGCTGCGTCCACCGCGTCGTCCAGCGCTTTCTGCGCGTCGGCGACGAGCTTGGGGTGCTCCGCCTTGGCCTTTTCTAGCTCGGCGGCTTCTTGTTTGGACTCGACGATTTCGGCCTCGGCACCGGTGATGGCCTTCTGCCACTTTGCCTTCTGTGGCTCATCATCACCCGCCTCGGCGAGTTTCTTCTCGGCAAAAACCTTGTTCTCGGCTTCCTCCTTTTGCCTAGCGAGTTCGCTGTCCAGCTTGCGCTTGTTCTCGGCCTGGTCGCTGATCGCCGCCTTGGCCTGCTCGCGCAGGTCGTTGATGCCGTCCAGCAGCCCGGACCAGACCGTCGCCAGGCGCTTCTGCTCGGCGACCGCCTTGTCGACGGCGCCGATCTCGTCCTGTTGCCAATCGACCGCCTCGCCGCGCTTGGCCATCAAGTCGGAGAGGCCTTTGTTGCCCGCCTCGCGCTCCTCGCGCTTGGCCTGCGGCATTGTTGCGGCTGTCCCCTTCTCCGGGGGCGGCAGGTCGGGGAATTCCTGCTTTTCGATCCCGAGCTTCGTGTCGGCGGCTTGCGCCTTGCCGGCGCGCGCGGTCATGAGATCCTTGACCGCGGTCGTCGTTGCGCCGGTCGCGTCGGTTACGAGCGCCTTGATTTCTACCTGAAGCTCCCGCGCCGCGGCGAAGTCGTTGCGCTTCATGGCCGCGGCCAGCTCCTTGTTGAGCTCCTTGCCCTTGGCGTTGACGGCCTGAGGCAGCGTCTTGTTCTTGAGCAGCTCGGTCAGTTCGGCGTTCATCTCCTTGGCGACCTTGAGCGTCTCCGCCTTCTGCTGCTCGGCGGTCTCGCTCGATTTGCGGAGCGCATCCTCGACGGCCGGCTTGCGCTGCTCGGCGGGCTTTTGCATGTAGGCCTCGAAAGCCTTCTTGAACTGAGTAGGCGTGCCCATCCCGGCGCTCCCTCCAGCAAACCGATGCCTTAGGTAGCCTAGTCGGGTTTCCGTGACGAGAGCCGAACGTGATGGTTCAGGCCACCAACGCGCCGACCCGGCGCAAATCCTCGACGAACGCCGCGTATTCCCGCCGTTTCGCCTCCTCGTCCGGCAGGCGCAGCAAGTAGGAGGGGTGCACGGTCACGAAGCCCTGAGCATTGCCGCCGAACGGCAGGGGGCGGCCGCGTTCGCGCGAAATCGTCACGCTGCGCCCCAAAATCGCCTGCGCCGCGGTCGCGCCGAGCATTACGGTAATTGCGGGGCGGATTTCCTCGCGCTCCAGCTCGAGCCAGAACTTGCATGCGGCGATTTCCGAGGAGCCCGGCTTCTCATGGATGCGCCGCTTGCCGCGCGGGACGAATTTGAAGTGCTTGACCGCATTGGTGACGTAGACGTGCCGGCGGTCGATCCCGGCCTCCTCCATCGCCCGATCCAGGATCTGTCCGGCCGGCCCGACGAACGGGCGCCCGGCCAGGTCTTCCTGGTCGCCGGGCTGCTCGCCGACCATCATGATGCGCGCGTCGGCCGGGCCCTCGCCGAAGACGACCTGCGTGGCGGGCTCCCAAAGGGGGCAGCGGCGGCAGCGCTGCGCCTCCTGCGCGGCAGCCTGCAGCCGCGAGCTGGGTGCGGCGGCGGGTTCAGGGACGGCGCGGAGCGGCTTGGGTGGTGAGATCACGGGTTCGTCCACCATGCGGTCCACGCGGCCGGATGCGGTGCGGATCAGTTCCGGTATGGCTGCCGCTTCCGGCAGGTTCCGCCAGTATTTGCGCGGCATTTCCGAGGTCATGGCGCCGATCTTGAGGCGGGCCGGATTGAAGATGCTGCTGAAATAGGCGCGCCAATAGGCCTCCAGCCGGTCGTCGTCCGGCACATCGGACGGCAGCGCGCCCGGCCCGAATTCGAGCGCGGCGCCGGTCCAGTGCGCGCTGCGGTACGGGGTCAGGATGGACCAGACCATGGTGGCGAATCGACGCACGAAAAACGGCGCATTGGCCTCGACGATGTAGTGGTCCGGCTCGAACCAGCTCACGTAGCGGACCGCATCCGCCTCGTTGACTTCGCGAAACCGCACGAAGGCGCGCATTTTGTGCGTGTCGCGCCGCACCGCCTGGGCCAGGCGCTGGACGCGCTGCACGTCGGGGTCCGTGGTCATCTCGAGCAGTTGCTTCTCGCCGCGGTGCGCCCGCCAGATCAGGCGGTAGAGCAGGGCGAAACGCTCGGCGTCGCGTGCCTGGATCGCGGTCTCGGCAAGGCCGACCAGGGCGCGGGAGACGGTGAATGCGCCCGAGGGGGCGGCCGCCAGGCCGGGCTCGCCCTCGGCGAACAGATCGTCCGGCGCGCCGACCGACCAGACCACCTGCTCCGGCGCCACGCCCTCCAGCGCCAAGCTGCGCGCGGCCGAGCGCCAGCCTGCCCAGTCCACCTCGTGTGCGAGGGTGATCGATTTCATGCGAACAGGTCGGCCTGCATCGGCTTGGGCACCAGCCGCTGCTTCAGCCGCGCGCTGTCCAGCAAGCCGCCGGGCTGATGGTCGGCCGCGATCACGAAGGGGGCGACCTTCGGCATCGACAGGCGTAGCCGGGCCAAATCGTCCATTCGCAGCCGGCGGTGCCGCCGCGCCTGGATCAGCCGATCCACCGATTTGACGCCCATCCCCGGCACCCGCAGCAACTGCTCGCGCGGGGCCCGGTTGACGTCGATCGGGAACTGGTCGCGGTGCGCGAGCGCCCAGGCGAGCTTCGGGTCCATGGCCAAATCCATGTTGCCCGCAGCGTCGAGCGCAAGCTCGTCGGAGGTGAACTCGTAGAACCGCATCAGCCAATCGGCCTGATATAGCCGGTGCTCGCGCACCAACGGCGCCTTGGTAGGCGGCAGCGCGGCGCTTGCGTCGGGAATCGGGCTGAATGCCGAGAAATAGACCCGTCGCAGCCCATAATTGCCATACAGGTTCGTACTGAGCGCCAGGATGTCGCGGTCCGAGCTTTGATCCGCGCCGATAATGAGCTGGGTGCTTTGCCCGGCTGGGGCGAAGCGCGGCGCTTTTTTCTCCGCCCGCGCCTCGTCGATGCGCAGCCGCATGCGGCCCATGCTGCGGCGGATGCCGGCCATGTCCTTTTCCGGCGCCAGCCGGGTCAGGCTGGCCTGGCTCGGCAGCTCGATATTGATGCTGAGCCGGTCCGCGTAGCGCCCGGCATCGGCAAGCAGCTCGGGCGAGGCGTCAGGGATGGTTTTCAGGTGGATGTAGCCGCGGAAACCGTGCACCTCGCGCAGCGCCCGCGCGACCCCCACCACCTGCTCCATCGTATAGTCCGGGCTGCGGATAATGCCGGAGCTGAGGAACAAGCCTTCGATGCAGTTGCGCCGGTAGAAGCCGAGCGTGAGCTGGACGACTTCGTCGACGGTGAAGCGCGCGCGCTGCACGTTCGAGGAGCGCCGGTTGATGCAGTAGAGGCAGTCGAACATGCAGAAATTGGTCAGCAGGATTTTCAGCAGCGAGATGCAGCGGCCGTCTGGCGCGTAGGCGTGGCAGATGCCCATTCCCTCCGTCGACCCGATTCCGGCTTTCTCGCCGAGCGAGCTGCGTTTGGCCGTGCCGGAGGAGGCGCAGGACGCGTCGTATTTCGCCGCGTCGGCCAGGACCTCGAGTTTTTTCAGCAGCTCCATGGAACGGATGTTCTCCTCTTTGGCACCAGTTGCGCAAGGCCGGCGGATTTTCAACCTTGGGATCGGCAACCTATGGTGCGGGCATGCAGCCCGACCTCACGCATGACGCGGCAATCGAGTCCGCCAGCTCGCCGGGCTTTGCAAAAGATGGTCAGGCGATCTTTCACCTGCGCGGCGCCGGGCTGCAGCAGGTCTGGCGGCTGGACCTCGAGACGTCGGAATCGCTGCCGCTGACCCGGCTCGACGGCACCGGCCCCTGGCGCCGCGCCGAATTCCTCGATCAGCACCTCTGACATGCGTCGCTTATGGTCGAACGGGCCGGTGCTGCTGGCGCTGGCGTCGCTGTTTTGGGCTGGCAGCATCGTCAGCGGCCGGGCGGTGGCAGCGCAGGTGCCGCCGGCGCTGTTCACGCTGCTCCGCTGGGGCGGCGCGCTGCTGATCATCGCCCCGCTCGCCTGGCGGCATCTGCCGGCGGACGGGCCGAAATTGCTCCGGCGCTGGTGGCTGGTCGGGATGCTTGGGCTGCTGGGCGTGGTCGCCTACAACAACCTGGTCTATCTCGGCGTGCACAGCACGACGGCGGTGAACGCCTTGCTTTTGCAATCGGCGACGCCGCTGTTCATCCTGCTTGCCAGCCTGGCCCTGTTCGGCGAACGGCCGGGCCTGCTTCAGGTCGTGGCCATCTTTACCTCGGTCGCCGGCGTGGTGGTAATCGCGGGGCAAGGATCGGTGGAGGTGTTGCGCCACCTGACCGTCAACCCAGGCGACTTGCTGGTGACTTTGGCCTGCGTGTTGAACGCGCTCTATTCCGCGCTGCTGCGGCTGCGCCCAAGAGTGCATCCGTTCAGCCTGCTGGCCGGCAACGTCGCCGTGGGGGTGGTCATGCTGGTGCCGATCGCCGGCGCCGAATACGCGACCGGCGCCCGGCTGCAGCCGACGCCGCTGGCGATCGGGGCGATCGTCTATGCCTGCATATTCCCCGCCTTCACGTCCTATTTGTTCTATAATCGCGGCGTGGAGCTGATCGGCGCGGCGCGGGCCGGCCAGTTCCTGCACCTGATGCCGGTGTTCGGCGTGGTGCTGGCGATGCTGTTCCTGGGCGAAACGCTGCACCTGTATCACGCGGCCGGCATCGCCCTGATCGCCGCTGGCCTGTGGCTGGCCAGCACACGGGCTAGACCGCTATCGCCCTGACTGTGTCAGGGCGGCGGTCTAGCTACTTTTGGTGGCGAGCAACTTTGTCGCATGACTGGCGTCGCTGTCGCGATTCCAGTCAGGGCGACGTTGCTCTAGGCCCCCATCGCCTGCCGCATGAACAGGCGCTTGAGCCGGGGCATGCGGTGCACCCCGGCGATGCCGACATCGCGCGCCGCGCGCACCAGCCGGTTGTCGGTGCTGAATAGCCGGTCCAGCGCATCCGTCGCCCCCAGCATCAGCAGATTGGCCGGGCGCCGCCGCCGCTGATACTCGGCCAGCAGCGCCGCCGCTCCGGGGTCGCCACCGGCCCGCAACGCCTCGAGCACCAGATCCGACAACGCGATCACATCCCGGAATCCCAAATTCAACCCCTGCCCGGCGATCGGGTGGATCCCGTGCGCCGCGTCCCCGACCAGCGCCAGCCGCGTATCGACGTAGCGCTGCGCGTGCATCGCCGAGAGCTTGTAAAGCCAGCGCCGCCCGATCGGCCGGACGGCGCCGAGATGCGGACCCAGCCGCCGCGCCACCTCGCGCCCAAACACGGCGTCCTCGAGCCCGATCAGCCGGTCCGCCAACTCGGCGCGCTCCGTCCAGACGATCGCCGACACGTTCGGCGCGCCCTCGATCCCCACCATCGGCAGCTGCGCGAACGGCCCGGCCGGCAGAAAATGCTCCAGTGCGGTGTTGTGGTGTGGACGCCCATGCGCCACCGCGCACACCAGGCCGCGCTGCCGATACGGCATGCTGGTCACCTTGATTCGCGCCTGCTCGCGCAGCGGAGAGCCCCTTCCCTCGGCGGCCACGACCAGCCGGCAGCGCAGCGCCGGCCCGCCCGCAACCTGCACCACCGCGCCGTCTTCGTCCCGCTCGGCGACCGCCTCGGCCGGGGCAAACACATGCAGGGCCGGCAAGCCGTGCAGATGCGCGTTCAGCGCCACCCGCAGGCTGCGCGCCTCGACCATCCAGCCGAACGGCTCGTCGCCCACCTCCTGATGATCGAAATGCAGGAACAACGGCGACGCTTGCTGCCCGACGCGCCCATCGGAAACCCTGATGTCCTCGATCGGGCAAACGGGGAGCGGCAGCATCGCCCAAACCCCCGCCGCCTCGAGCAGTGCGCGCGACCCGGCCGCCACCGCATACGCCCTGCCATCGAAGTCCGGATGCTCCATCGGCGGCAGCGCCGCCCGGTCCACGATCGCGACCCGCGCACCGCCTGCGGCCAATCGGCAGGCCAGCGTGCCGCCGACTGGCCCGGCGCCGACCACGCAAACATCCACTTCGAGCATCGCATCCTCATCGAGAGTTGCCCACTATTTGGGCATTCTGTGGCCAAGGTCACGCACAAACGCGTGCGTATCAGCCGCAGGTTGCAGATGTTCCGGTGCGGCACGGTTCTTGAGTAGCGGCTTGACGCCGCCCGCGCCCGGGTCTGGCCGATGAAGGACGCAAAAGGAAGCCGCTATGAAGCTCATCATGGCCATCGTCAAACCCTTCAAGTTGGACGATGTGCGCGAAGCCCTCACCCCGCTCGGGGTGCAAGGCCTGACCGTCTCGGAAGTGAAAGGGTTTGGCCGTCAGAAAGGCCAGACCGAGATCTATCGCGGGGCGGAATACCACGTGAATTTCCTGCCCAAGGTGAAGATCGAAGTCGTCGTACCGAGCGACTTGGCCGAAGCGGTGGTCGAGGCGATCATCGCCGCCGCCCATACGGGGAAGATCGGCGACGGCAAGGTCTTCGTCATGGATGTCCAACGCGCCGTGCGCATCCGCACCGGCGAAGTCGATAACGAGGCAATCTGATGTGCAAAGCGCTCCGCGGGATGGTGCCCGCCCTGTTATTCTGCCTTGCCTTGGCGGCGCCCGTCCTGGCGCAGCCCGCTCCGGCGCCGGCCCAGGGCGCGCCCGCCGCCGCGCAGACGAATTCGACCGCAGCAACGCCCAGCGCTGCC
Organism: Acetobacteraceae bacterium; assembly: GCA_965276815.1. GTDB lineage: Bacteria > Pseudomonadota > Alphaproteobacteria > Acetobacterales > Acetobacteraceae > JAVVHH01. The sequence goes on from CBDIBE010000012.1 coordinate 297,590, forward strand.
CCAGCAGCGGCGGCGCCTGCTGCCGCTCCGGCCGCCCCCGCGGCCGAAGCCAAGGTCGACACCGGCGATACTGCATGGATGCTGTCCAGCACCGCGCTGGTGCTGCTGATGACGATTCCGGGCCTTGCCCTCTTCTATGCCGGAATGGTCCGCAAAAAGAACCTGCTGGCCACGATGATGCAGTCATTCAGCATCACCGCGCTGGTCACCGTGCTCTGGTATGTCTGCGGCTACAGTTTGGCGTTCACCAACGGCAACGCCTATATCGGCGACTTCTCCCGCGTCCTGCTGCACGGCATCGAGACCACATGGGACAAGCCGTTCGACTTCGGCGCCGGCACCGGCAACGACAGCCCGCAGACCATCCCCGAGACGGTCTACGTCATGTTCCAGATGACGTTCGCCATCATCACGCCGGCGCTGATCGCCGGCGCCTTTGCCGACCGGCTCAAATTCTCGGCGCTGTTGCTGTTCATCGGGTTGTGGTCGGTGTTCGTCTACTCGCCGATCGCGCACTGGGTCTGGAGCCCGATCGGCTGGATCAACGCGATGGGCGTGGCCGACTTCGCCGGCGGCACGGTGGTGCACATCAACGCGGGCGTCGCCGGGCTGATGTGTGCGCTCGTGCTGGGCAAGCGCGTCGGCTACGGGCAGGACAACATGGCGCCGTTCAACCTGTCTTACGCAGTGATCGGCGCGAGCCTGCTCTGGGTCGGCTGGTTCGGGTTCAACGCGGGCTCCGCGCTGGGCGCCAACGGCCGGGCCGGGATGGCGATGCTGGCCACGCAGATCGCCACCGGGGCGGCGACGCTGGGCTGGGCGTTCGCCGAGTGGATCACCAAGGGCAAGCCGAGCGTGCTGGGCGCGGTGTCCGGCGCGGTGGCCGGGCTGGTGGCGATCACGCCGGCCTCGGGCTTCGTGCTGCCTGGCCCGGCGCTGATCATCGGCATCGCCGCCGGCGTGCTCTGCTTCTGGTCGGCGACCTCGCTCAAGCACCTGCTCGGCTATGACGACAGCCTGGATGCTTTCGGCGTGCACGGGGTGGGCGGCATGGTCGGCGCGGTGCTGACCGGCGTGTTCGCCTACGGCCCGCTCTCGGCGACGACCGCGAGCCCAGACGGCGTGTATATCGGCGGCATGGCGCTGCTGAAGGTGCAGGTCATCGCGGTGATAGCGACCACGGTCTACACCGCCATCATGAGCTTGATCATCCTGTTCATCGTCAAGCTGCTGGTTGGCTTGCGGGTGAACGAGGAGGAGGAGCGCGAAGGCCTCGACGTGGTGCTGCACGGCGAACGGCTGGGCTGAGAGGCAGTCTAGGAACCGTCATGCATCGCGGCATGGCGGTTCCGCTCAGCGCCAGATGGCGAGACATGCAAAGATGGCGGCGACGGCGATCGCGATCGGGCGATCAGGGAAAGTCAGGCGGATCATCCGCCTGCGCGGATGATGACGTCCGAAGGCGTATCAGGCCCGCCGCACCACGTAGCGTGCCTTCAGCGCCCCGGCGATCGCGTCGGCATGCGTCTGGTTGCGCGCCTCGATCATCAGCTCTAGCTCCGCCGTCTGCGCGCTTGGCGCGTCGAACAGGCGTTGGTGGATAACCTCGATGATGTTGCCGCCGGAGGCGCCGATGATGCCGCAGATGTCGGCCAGCACGCCCGGGCGATCCGGGATGTCCAGACTGAGGCGCAGCAGCCGCCCATCGCGCAGCATCCCGCGCAGCAGCACATTGGCCAAAATACGGGCATCGATATTGCCGCCGCACACCGGAATCCCGACCCGGCGGCCGGCAAATCGCGCGGGATGCGCCAGCAGCGCCGCCACCCCGGCCGCCCCGGCGCCTTCGGCGACCTGCTTGGCGCTTTCCGCCAGCAGCGAAATCGCGTCCTCGACCACCCGCTCCTGCACCACCAGCACGTCCTGCACATGGGCGCGGATCGCCGGCAGGCAGTTGACGCCGATGTGCTGCACGGCGATGCCCTCGGCGATCGTCGAGCCGCCGGTCTGCACGGGCTGGCCGGCCAGCAACTGGGAGAGCGATGCGTAGCTCTCGACCTCGACGCCGACGATCTCGATCCCAGGCTTGATCGCCGAGGCGGCGACGGCGCAACCAGAAATCATCCCGCCCCCGCCCACCGGGATGACCAGAACGTCCAGTTCCGGCGCATCCTCGAGCATTTCGAGGGCGAGCGTGCCCTGCCCGGCCATGACGGCCGGGTCATCATAGGGATGGACGAACACCATTCCGTCGCGGGCGGCCAGTTCGTGCGCGTGCAAAGCGGCGTCCGCCAGCGTCTCGCCGCATAGCACCACCTCGGCGCCCCAGCCCCTGGTTCGCGTCAGCTTCGTCGCCGGGGTGAACAGCGGCATGACGATGGTGGCGCGGATCCCCAGCAGGCTGGCGTGCCGCGCCACTGCCTGGGCGTGGTTGCCGGCCGACATCGCCACCACGCCCCGCGCGCGCTCGCCGGCCGACAGCATAGCGAGCTTGTTGGCCGCGCCGCGCTCCTTGAACGAGCCGATCGCCTGCAAATTCTCCAGCTTGAGCGAAACTTGGGCGCCGGTCGCCTGGCTCAGCGACTCGGCGGGCAGCATCGGCGTGCGCAGGACCCGGCCGGCGATCCGCTCCGCGGCGGCGCGGACGTCCTCGAGGCCGATCACCGGCGTCGATCAGCCGTAGCGAACGTCAAGCACCTCGTACGTCCGGTCGCCGCCGGGCGCGGGCACGGAGATGGTGTCGCCGATCTTCTTGCCGATCAGCGCCTTGGCCAGCGGCGACGAAACGCTGAGCCGCTGCGCCTTGATGTCGGCCTCGTGCACGCCGACGATCTGGTAGCTGGCCTCTTTGTCGGTCTCCTCATCGACCAGGGTGATGTGGGCGCCGAACTTGATGTGGTCGCCGGACAGCGTCGAAGGATCGATCACCTCGGCCGCCGAGACGATCTCCTCCAGCTCGATCACCCGGCCTTCGATGAAGGATTGGCGCTCGCGGGCCGCGTGGTACTCGGCATTTTCCGACAAATCGCCATGGCTGCGCGCCTCGGCGATGGCCCGGATGATGTTGGGCCGTTCCACCGATTTCAGGTGCCGCAGTTCCTCCTCGAGGCGCTGTAGACCGGGCGCTGTCATCGGAAACTTCTGCAAAGGTGCGGTCCTCTTGAGTTTTCGGGTACAGACACAACCGCGGCGCCGGGAGGGACTGTCGATCAGGCCCGGGCGCCGCGCGCGTTCAGAACGATCGATGAAAATACGACTGAAGCGGCGCCACTTCAAGCGTCCCGGCCTTCAGCGCCGCGATCGCGTGCACCGCCGCCCTGGCGCCGGCGATCGTCGTGTAGTGCGGCACGCCCTGCAGCAGCGCGCTGCGCCGGATGTCGAAGCTGTCGGCCACCGACTGCGAGCCGGAGGCCGTGTTGATCACCAGCTGCACCTCGCCCGACTGGATCGCGTCCACACAGTGCGGCCTTCCCTCGAGCACTTTATTGACCACGCGGACCGGCAACCCGGCATCCCTGATCCGCGCCGCGGTGCCGCGGGTGGCCAGCACATCGAAGCCCATCTCGGTCAGCCGCCGCGCCATCGGCACCAGCCCGACCTTGTCGCTGTCGCGCACGGACAGAAAAACGGTGCCTGCCTCGGGCAGCTTGATCCCGGCGCCGAGCTGCGATTTGAGGAAGGCGCGCTCGAAGCTGGCGTCGAGGCCCATCACCTCACCGGTGGACTTCATCTCGGGGCCCAGGATGGTGTCCACGCCGACGAAGCGGGCGAACGGGAACACCGCCTCCTTGACCGCGACGTGCGGTGCGACCGCGTCGTCGTCGAGCGCGAAATCGGCGAGCTTGGCGCCGGCCATCACCCGCGCGCCGATCTTGGCCACCGGCACGCCGGTCGCCTTGGCGACGAACGGCACGGTGCGCGACGCCCGCGGGTTCACTTCCAGCACGTAGACCACGCCCTCTTTGATCGCATACTGCACGTTCATCAGCCCGACGACGCCGAGTGCGCGCGCCATCTCCTCGGTCTGCGCCTTCAGCTCGGTGATCGTGGACGGCGAGAGCGAGTAGGGCGGCAGCGAGCAGGCGCTGTCGCCTGAGTGGATGCCGGCTTCTTCGATGTGCTCCATGACCCCGGCGACGTAGACGGTCTGCCCATCGGAGATGCAGTCCACGTCCACTTCGATGGCGTCGTTGAGGTAGCGGTCGATCAGCACCGGGCCGCCGGCGAGCGAGGCCTCGCCGGAGTGGCGCATGTAGCGTTGCAGCCCGGGGCGGTCGTAGACGATCTCCATCGCCCGCCCGCCGAGCACATAGCTGGGGCGCATCACCACGGGATAGCCGACGCGCTCGGCCACCGCCTCGGCCTCGGCGCTCGAACGGGCGACGCCGTTCTCCGGCTGGCGAAGGCCGAGTTTTTGCAGGAGGACTTGGAAGCGCTCACGGTCTTCGGCGGTGTCGATCGCGTCGGCGGAGGTGCCGAGGATCGGGATGCCGGCCTGGGACAGGGCCTGCGATAGCTTTAGCGGGGTTTGGCCACCGTACTGGACGATGCAGCCGAGGACCTCGCCGCGCTCCTGCTCCTTGCGGACCAGGGCGATGACGTCTTCGGCGGTGAGCGGCTCGAAATAGAGGCGGTCCGAGGTGTCGTAGTCGGTGCTGACGGTTTCGGGGTTGCAGTTGACCATGATGGTCTCGAACCCGGCCTCGCGCAGCGCATAGGCGGCGTGGACGCAGCAATAGTCGAACTCGATGCCCTGGCCGATCCGGTTCGGGCCGCCGCCGAGGATGATGACCTTGCGGCGGTCGGTGGGGCCGGCCTCGCAGGACGGCGCTTCGAAACCGCCCTCGAAGGTCGAATACATGTACGGCGTGCTGGAGGCGAACTCGCCGGCGCAGGTGTCGATCCGTTTGTAGACGGGGTGGACGCCGAGGCGCGCCCGGAGCTGCGCGATGTCGTTGCGGCCGCTCAGTTCGGCCAGCCGATGGTCGGAGAAGCCGAGCGCCTTGAGCCGGCGCAACCCGGTGGGGTCGCCGGGCAGGCCGTTGGCGCTGACGCCCCGCTCGGCGTCGACGATGCGGACGAGCTCGCGCAGGAACCAGGGATCGTATTTGCAGGCATCGTGGATGTCTTCGACCGACAGCCCGGCGCGCAACGCCTGCGCGGCCATCAGCAGCCGGTCTGGCCGCGGGGCGGAGAGCGCGGCGCGGAAGGCGTCATGGCCGCCATCGCCTGGCGCCTCGACCTCGTCGAGCCCATAGAGCCCGGTTTCCATGCTGCGCATCCCCTTTTGCAGGGCTTCGGCGAAGCTGCGGCCGATCGCCATGGCCTCGCCGACCGACTTCATGCTGGTGCCGAGCAGCGCGGGCGTGCCCGGGAATTTTTCAAACGTGAACCGGGGGATTTTGACGACCACGTAATCGATCGTCGGCTCGAAGCTGGCCGGCGTCGTCTTGGTGATGTCGTTGGCCAGCTCGTCGAGCGTGTAGCCGACGGCGAGCTTGGCGGCGATTTTGGCGATCGGGAACCCGGTGGCCTTGCTGGCCAGCGCCGAGGAGCGCGAGACGCGCGGGTTCATCTCGATGACCACCATGCGGCCATCGGCCGGGTTGACGGCGAACTGCACGTTCGAGCCGCCGGTGTCGACGCCGATCTTGCGCAGGCACGCGATGCTCGCGTTGCGCATGATCTGGTATTCCTTGTCGGTCAGCGTCAGCGCCGGTGCGACGGTGACGCTGTCGCCGGTGTGGATGCCCATGGGATCCACGTTCTCGATGGCGCAGACGATGATGCAGTTGTCCGCGCTGTCGCGGACCACCTCCATCTCGAATTCCTTCCAGCCGAGCACGCTCTCCTCGACGAGCACCTCGGTGGTCGGGCTGGCGGCGAGGCCGGCGGAGACGATCTGCTCGAATTCCTGGGTGTTGTAGGCGATCCCGCCGCCGGTGCCGCCGAGGGTGAAGCTCGGGCGGATCACCGCGGGCAGCCCGACTGCTGCCAGCGCCTCTTGCGCCTCGGGCAGCGAATGCGCGATGGCGCTCTTCGGGCTTTCGATGCCGATTTCGGCCATGGCGTCGCGGAATTTGAGCCGGTCCTCGGCGCGGTCGATCACCTCGGCCTTCGCCCCAATCAGCTCGACCCCATGCCGCACGAGCGCGCCCGAGGCATGAAGCTGCATCGCGGTATTGAGCGCGGTCTGGCCGCCCATCGTCGGCAGGATTGCGTCCGGCTTTTCCCGGGCGATGATCTTCTCGACGAGATCGGTCGTGATCGGCTCGACGTAGGTCGCGTCGGCGAGGCCGGGGTCGGTCATGATGGTGGCCGGGTTGGAGTTGACCAGGATGACCCGGTAGCCCTCGGCGCGCAGCGCCTTGCAGGCCTGGGCGCCGGAGTAGTCGAACTCGCAGGCCTGGCCGATGACGATCGGGCCGGCGCCGATGATCAGGATGGAGTGGATGTCGGTGCGTTTGGGCATTCTGAATAGCGCTTTATTCAACGTCTTCAGTTTCGCGTCGCCTTATCCAAGTCCAACTACTCTCAGGCAACCAGCCTTCTGATTCGGATGGTCTTACTGCTATTACCAGCAGGCGAGCATTGCCGGTGACCTTTCTGATCTCATCCGTCAATCGATCTGCGTTCAATTCGGTGGAGACGAGGAAACACCCTGGAATGTGATTCCACCAGCCCTTGATTTCTGGGCTGGTCTTAAAGAATTCCTTAACCTTCAAAGGATCGACAACTGGATCGAGGACGTCCACAGCGACGAGAAAAACGCGCTTATCGTCCATCTCTGTGGTCCTCCCTCGTAGGCTTCCCAGATTTCTTCGAGCGAGGCTCTTCTAACATAACTCTCCCAAACTCGATGGTGTCGGGCGTGAGATCGCTTTCCCCAATCCACGCCAGCAACCGATCCACGGTCGCGTGCCGCTCGGATCGCAGCAAGCCTGGTCATTGGGTAGTTGACGGTCGCCGATCGGGCAACTTCCCGAAAGCCACTTGGCTCCAACATGCCCCTCTCCTGCTAACCCAGGACGGAGTACCCGCCGTCGGCGGGAATGGCGGTGCCGGTGATGAAGTCGGAGGCTGGGGCGGCGAGGAAGACGGCGAGGCCGGCCATGTCGCGGGGTTCGCCCCAGCGGCCGGCGGGGGTGCGGGCCAGGACGCGGTCGTGCAGGCCCTCGACGTTTTGCCGGGCGCCGCGGGTGAGGTCGGTGTCGATCCAGCCGGGGAGGATGGCGTTGGCCTGAATGCCGTCCGCCGCCCAGGCGGTCGCGAGCACCTTCGTGTACTGCACCACGCCACCCTTGCTTGCCGCGTAGGCCGGATTGAAGGGGACGCCGAAGATCGACATCATCGAGCCGATATTGATGACCTTGCCGCCCCGGCGCTTCAGGAGCGGGTAGGCGGCGTGACACATCAGGTGCATGCTGGTCAGGTTCAGGTCGATCACGGCGCGCCACATGTCGGAGGTGATCTCGTCCGGGCGGCCGCGCCGGTTGCCGCCGGCGTTGTTGACCAGGATGTCGAGGCGGCCGAACAGGCGCTCGGCCTCCGCGATTGCGGCGCGGCACTCGGCTTCCTGGGTGACGTCGGCGGTGAAGGCGCCGCCGCCGACGGTCTTGGCGGCGGCTGCGTTCTTCTCCTTGCGCCGCCCGACGATCAGCAGCTTGGCGCCGGCGGCGACCAGGCCTTCGGCGATGCCGAGGCCGATGCCGGCATTGCCGCCGGTCACCAGGGCGACGCGGCCGGTCAGGTCGAATGGGTTCATGCGCGCGCCTCCATTAAGCTGACGAAGCGGTGGAACAGGTGATGGCTGTCGGCTGGGCCGGGGCTGGCTTCGGGGTGGTATTGCACGCTGAAGGCGGGCTTGCCGTCGCAGGCGATGCCCTCGTTGCTGCCGTCGAACAGGCTCCGGTGGGTGATGCGCACGCCGGGCGGCAGGCTGGAATCGTCCACGGCGAAGCCGTGATTCTGGGCGGTGATCTCGACCTTGCCGGTCTGCAGGTCTTTGACCGGCTGGTTGGCGCCGCGGTGGCCGCGGTCGAGCTTATAGGTGCGGGCGCCGAGGGCGAGCGCCAGGAGTTGGTGGCCGAGGCAGATGCCGAATAGCGGAACGCCCTGCGCGAGCACGGATTGGATGGCGGGGACCGCGTATTGGGCGGTGGCGGCCGGGTCGCCGGGGCCGTTGGAGAGGAAGACGCCGTCGGGCTGGTGGCGCAGGATATCTTCGGCGGTCGCGGTCGCCGGCACCACCGTGACCCGGCAGCCGGCCGAGGCGAGGCAGCGGAGGATGTTGCGCTTGGCGCCGTAATCGACGGCGACCACGTGAAAGCGCGGCTCCGGCGTCTCATGCTGGCCCGGCCAGGCCCAAATCCCCTCGCTCCAACTGTAGGTCTGCGTGCAGCTCACCTGCTTGGCGAGGTCCATCCCCTCCAGACCCGGCCAGGCCTGCGCCTGCGCCTGCAGCGCTGCCACGTCGAACCGGCCATCGGCCGGGAAGCTCAGCACGCCATGCGGCGCCCCGCTGTCGCGGATCCGGAGGGTCAGCGCCCGCGTGTCCAGCCCGGCAATGCCCGGCACGTCCTTCGCCCGCAGCCAGGCATCCAGCGGCGCGATTGCGCGCCAATTGCTCGGCTCGGTCACGTCCTGCTTGACGATCAAGCCGAGTGCGGCGACGTTGATCGCCTCCTCATCCTCGGTCGTCGCGCCGACATTGCCGATGTGCGGGAAGGTGAAGGTGATGAGCTGCCCGGCATAGGACGGATCGGTCAGCGTTTCCTGGTAGCCGGTCATGCCGGTGTTGAAGCAAACCTCGCCGACCCGGCCTGCGGTATGGGCGCCGAACCCGCGCCCCCAGAGCACCGCGCCGTCCGCCAGGACGAGCACCGCCGTCGCGCCCGATGGCGGGCCCATTTCCGTCACCTCGGGCGCTAAATCGGCCAGCGTCAGCCCGGTCGCCGCGATCACGGCGGACCAATGCTTGCTCGGCACCGCCTTGGCCTGCCGCCACTTCCGGATCGCCTCGATCCCTACGCCGGTCAGCCGCGCCGCGGCTTCCGGGCCGCCCAGAAGGGCGATAATCTGTTCCACGCTGGCCATGATGGAACCATATGGGAATTTTCTTCCCAGGGCAATATATGTGCAACTGAAGCAGGAAGGGAGTTCCCTATGACTCTACCATCGACGACTTTACCATCGGCGACTTTACCATCGGCGACCCGCGTGACCCTCCGCGAGCAGTTTAGCGACGCCGTCAAATCCTCCATGCGCGCCGGCAATGCCCCGCGCACGTCCACACTGCGCATGGTCATGGCCAAGCTGAAGGACATCGACATCGCCGCCCGGCCAAAGGGCGTGACCGCGGTCCCCGATGACGAAATCCTCGGCATGCTGCGCGGCATGGTAAAATCGCGCCGCGAGTCGGTGGACCTCTACCGCCAGGGCAACCGGCCCGAGCTCGCGGCCAAGGAGGAGGCGGAGATCGCCGTCATCGAGGAGTTCCTGCCGCAGCAGATGGACGAAGCGGCGATCGCTGCGGCCGTCGGCCAAGCGATCGCCGACACCGGCGCGGCCGGGATCAAGGACATGGGCAAGGTGATGGCGGCGCTGAAGGCGGCGCACGGCGCAGCGCTCGATATGGGCCGGGCCGGGCCGTTGGTCCGGACGCGCTTGGCGGGCTGAATGGCGCTCTCGCCCGAGTTCCTCGATGAACTGCGCGCCCGCACGCCGATGCAGGCGATCGTCGGCCGCCGGGTCAAGCTGACGAAATCGGGCCGTAACTGGAAAGGTTGCTGCCCGTTCCACAACGAGAAGTCGCCGAGCTTCTACGTCTACGAGGACGGGTTCCACTGCTTCGGCTGCGGCGCGCATGGCGATGCCGTCAGCTTCGTCATGCGGATTTCGGGCGCCGCCTTCCCCGAGGCGGTCGAAAGCCTGGCCGCCGAAGCCGGCCTGGACGTCCCGAAAGCCTCGCCCCGCGCCGCGCAAGCCGAACGCCAGCGCCTCGGCCTGCACGGCGTGCTCGACCTGGCGCAGACCGACTTCGTCCGCCGATTGCACTCGCCTTCGGGTGCGGCCGGCCTCGTCTATCTGCGCGGCCGCGGGTTGTCAGATGCGACCATCGCCCGTTTCGGCCTCGGCTGGAGCGGGGACGGGCGCGGCGAGCTGATCGCCGAACTCCGCCAAGCCGGCATTGAACCCGCGCAGGCGCTGGCGGCCGGGTTGCTGCGCGAGACCGAGGAAGGCGAGTTGCGCGAGCTGTATTGGGGCCGCATCACCTTCCCGATCCGCGACCGGCGCGGCCGGCTGATCAGCTTCGGCGGCCGGGCGCTGGGCGACGCCAAGCCGAAATATATCAACGGCCCCGACACGGCGGTCTTTCACAAGCGCCAAACCCTCTACGCGCTCGACCTGGCGCGTGCCGCCGTGCGGTCTGGGCAGCGCATGATCGTGGCGGAAGGCTACATGGACGTGATCGCCCTGCATCAGGCCGGTTTCACCGGTGCGGTCGCGCCGCTCGGCACCGCGCTGACCGCCGAGCAGCTCGGCGAGATCTGGCGCCTGTCACCCGAGCCGCTGCTGTGTTTCGACGGCGACGCGGCCGGCGCGCGCGCGGCCGAACGCGCGATCTTGCTGGCTCTCCCGCTGCTCACGCCCGGCTACAGCCTCAAGCTCGCGACCCTCCCAGCCGACGAAGACCCTGACAGCCTGATCAAGCGGCACGGACCGCGCGCGTTCGAGGCCGTGCTCGCTGCTTGCCAGCCCTTCGTCGAGGCGGCCTTCGCGACATTGGCCAGCGGCGTCGGCGACGCGCCGGAACAGCGTGCAGCCCTGCGGGCCCGGCTGGAGGCCTCTGCCAAATCCATCCCGGACCGCATCCTGGCTTCGGAGTTTCGCTCGGCGTTTCTCGATCGCTTCTTCGACGCCCGCAAGCGCGGCGGCCGAGGCAAAATTCAGCCAAAACCCACGCGAGGCGCGGAAACTTCCGAAACTATCCACGCCGAACGCGCCCGTCTGCTCACGCAAATCCTGCTTTGCCACCCGAGCCTGCTGCAAGACGCCGAGGAGGCCTACATGTCTCTCGATCTGCCGCCGGAGCTTGCACGAATTCGGGAAGCAATTCTGCAAGTTGCGGACCAAACAGCGCTTGACTCGGACAGCTTGGTCGCCCACGTCAAGCGCTCCGGGGCAACGGAAGAAGTATCCCAGGTGCTTTCGCCACATCCGCCGGGAGCAAACAGCGCCGAGCCCAAAGCGATGCCGGCTGAAGCGGCGGTGGAATGGTGGAGTATCTTCGGACTGATGAATCGCCCGCGCCTGCAAGACGAAGTCGCCGCCGCCGAGCGGGCATTCATTTCGTCTCCAGACGCGAATTCGCAACGAAGGCTCATGGCGCTCGTTCAGGCGCTTGATGCGCTTTCAATTCCCGAAGGCGATGAAGAAGCTTTGGTGAGCTGACTGGGCCGTCGGGCCGAACAAGAATTGGAGAGTATCCGCCGATGGCGACCAAGCAACCCGTCAGTGGCGAAGCAGCCAGCCCCGAGCAGGATGGGGACAATACACTGCTGGACACCAACGCGGTCGCCGTCAAGCGGCTGATCGCGAAAGGGAAGGAACGCGGCTACATCACCTTCGACGAGCTGAACGCCGTCCTCCCCTCCGAGCAGAATAGCTCCGAGCAGATCGAGGACGTGATGGCCATGCTCAGCGAGATGGGCATCCAGGTCGTCGAGAGCGAGGAAACCGAGGAAACCGAAGCCCCGGCGCCGAAGGTCGAGAAGGACGAAGAGGAGAAGGAGCCCGACGAAGCCACCGGCAACGTCGACGAGGCCAATCTCGGCCGCACCGATGACCCGGTGCGCATGTATCTGCGCGAGATGGGCAGCGTCGAGCTGTTGTCGCGCGAGGGCGAAATCGCCATCGCCAAGCGCATCGAGGCCGGCCGCGACATGATGATCGGCGGCCTGTGCGAGAGCCCGCTCACCTTCCGCGCCATCATCGCCTGGCATGACGCGCTGAAGGCCGGCAAAATGCTGCTGCGCGACATCGTCGACCTCGAAGCCACGCAGGGCGGCCCTAAGGACGCACCCGCCGAAAATGGCGCCGATACCCCGGCCGCGCCGGCGGCCGAGAGCTTCGAGCCCGCCGAAGAGGTCGACGATGACGCCGAGGGCGAGGGTCCCGGCATGTCGCTCTCCGCGCTCGAGGAGAAGCTGAAGCCGGAAGTGCTGGCGACCTTCGAGGAGATCGAGCAGCTCTACAAGAAGCTGCACAAGATGCAGACCAAGCGGCTCGAAACGTTGACCTCGGGCGAAGAGTCGACGCTCCGGTCCGAGAAAACCTACGAGAAGCAGCGCGAGGAGCTGGTCCACAAGGTCGAGCAGGTGCGGCTGCACAATAACCGTATCGAGGAGCTGGTCATCCAGCTCAAGCAGATCAGCCAGCGGCTGAACGGGCTAGAGGGGCAGCTTTTGCGACTGGCCGAGGCCACCAAGGTCGGCCGCGACGACTTCCTGCGCGAGTATCGCGGCCACGAGCTGGACCCGAACTGGGTGGAGCGCGTCGGCAACTTGCCCGGCAAGGCGTGGAAGGCGTTCGTGGTCCGGCAGACCGAGCCGGTGGCTGAGGTGCGGGCCAAAATTTACGCGGTCGCGCAGGAGGCCGGCCTGCCGATTGGGGAGTTCCGCCGGGTCTATGCGACGGTGAGCAAGGGCGAGCGGGACAGCGCGCGCGCCAAGAAGGAGATGATCGAGGCGAACCTGCGCCTGGTGATCTCGATTGCCAAGAAATACACCAATCGCGGCCTGCAGTTCCTCGATCTGATCCAGGAGGGCAATATCGGCCTGATGAAGGCGGTCGATAAGTTCGAGTATCGCCGCGGCTACAAGTTCAGCACCTATGCCACGTGGTGGATCCGGCAAGCGATCACCCGCAGCATCGCCGACCAGGCGCGCACGATCCGCATCCCGGTGCACATGATCGAGACGATCAACAAGCTGGTGCGCACCAGCCGGCAGATGCTGCACGAGATCGGCCGCGAGCCGGCGCCCGAGGAGCTGGCCGAGAAGCTCGGCATGCCGCTCGAGAAGGTGCGCAAGGTGCTCAAGATCGCCAAGGAGCCGATCAGCCTGGAGACGCCGATCGGCGACGAGGAGGACAGTCACCTCGGCGACTTCATCGAGGACAAGGCGGCCGTGATCCCGCTCGACGCGGCGATCCAGGCCAATCTGCGCGAGGCGACCACCCGCGTGCTGAGCAGCCTGACGCCGCGCGAGGAGCGCGTGCTGCGCATGCGCTTCGGCATCGGCATGAACACCGACCACACGCTCGAAGAAGTGGGCCAGCAGTTCAACGTGACCCGCGAGCGCATCCGCCAGATCGAGGCCAAGGCGCTGCGCAAGCTCAAGCACCCGAGCCGCAGCCGCAAGCTGCGCAGCTTCCTCGATGACTAGACCGCTATTGCCCTGACTGTGTCAGGGCGGCGGTCTAGCTATTTGGTTGGCGAGCAACTTTGTCGCATGACTGGCATCGCTGTCGCGATTCCAATCAGGGCGACGTTGCTCTAGCTAGCCGGCCTCTCCGTTTGGGAGAGGGAGTTTGTTGAAGCCCCTTGTCGAGCTTGCGCTACTCCCTCAAAACAGGCGGCAATTCAGGCGAGAGCGTGCATGCAGCCTAGCACCAGGGTCGGCGTCACCGTCACCTTCCTCCGGACGGAGCGGCGCGGCCCGGCGCCGCGCCCGTTGCCGGCCGATGTCGACCTGGTGCGACTGGCTCAGTGCAGCGTGCCCTTCTATCGCTACTTATACGGCACGGTCGGCGGCCCTTACCTCTGGTGGCTGCGCCGTTCGCTGCCCGACGCCGCACTCGCCGCGATCCTGCGCCAGCCGGGGGTCTCGGTCCGCGTGCTCTACCGCGACGGCGAGCCGGCCGGCTTCTTCGAACTCGACGCGACGCCGCTGCCCGCGGTCAACATCAGCTATTTCGGCCTGACCCCGGCCGCCACCGGCATCGGGCTGGGCTCAGCCTTCCTCGATGCGGCGGTGGCGGCCGCTTGGGACCTCGGCGCCCGCGCGATCACGGTCAACACCTGCACCGCCGACCATCCGCGCGCCCTGCCGAACTATCTACGCGCCGGATTTCAGAAGGTCCGCGCGATCGACGAGGTCTGGGACGTGCCGAACCGGCTCGGCCTATCCATCCCGCAGCACCTGCGGGTGTGACCAGGCCCCGCTCGGCTCCAGCGCCGGGTTGGGCCGCAGCACCATACCAAGGCCCGGTGAGGCTTGAGCTATCGGGCGGCAGGTCATCATCCGGACCATGACGCTGGATGACCCGCGCGACCTGCCCCGTCACGGGCCCCGTCACGGGCCGAACAGGGCTTTGCAGCGCCGCTTGATCTCGTCGACCGACTTTGCAAGCTGGATCGGCTCGGGCCGCAGCGCCTTGATCTGCGACATCGGCAGCCGTCCCGGCGGCATTCGGACCCCTGGATGGAACGAGCGCATCCCGCCGACGTCGCTCATCAGCTGCTGGCACTCCTCGGAGAACAGGAACCCGGCGAACTGCCGCGCCCCGGCCGGGTTCGGCGCCGCCGCGAGCACGCCGGCCTGCCCGCACACCAAAGGCGTACCCTCTTGCGGGTAGACGATCTCGATCGGCGACCCGGCCTCGCGCAGCGCGAACGCCGCATATTCGCTGCCGCTGACCATCGCCGCGCGCTCGCCCTGCGCCACGACGGACGGTGATATGTTCGAAGAGGCGACTTGCAGGACGTGCTGCAGGGCGAGCTGCCCGAGGTAGTCCCACCCCAGTTGTTGCACGATCTCGTAAATCGCGATGACCTCAGCCCCGCTATAGCTCGGATCGGCATTCACCAGCCGGTCGCGCCACTCCGCGCCGGCCAGGTCCACATAGCGGCGCGGCACATCCGCCTCGCGCACGAGCTTGGTGTTGTAGCCGATGACCGCGAAATGCGCCCGCACCGTCGCGAACATGCCGTCGGGGTCGCGCTCGTCCTCCGGCCAGAACCTCTTGACATAGTCCGGCAGGAAGGTGGCAAGCCACCCCCGCCGCTTCCATTCGACGAAGCTGGTCCCATCCGAGCTGTCGACCACGTCGGCCACGCGCACGTTCAGGCCATAATCGCGCAACAACGTCCGCTGCATCGGCTCGGCGCCGGCGACCTCGACGTTCAATCGCAGCGCCGGGAAACGCGCCTCGAACGCCTGAGCGATGCGCAGCGCCAGCTTGGGTTCCAACGAGGTGTAGAAAGTGACCACGCCTTCGGCCCTGGGGTCCACCAGCGGATCCGCCGCCCGAGCCATGCCTGGCGCAAACCCGGCGGCGGTGGCAAGCAGCGTGCGGCGCCGGATCACCGGGGCTGGCACCGGGGCTGGGCGCGCCACCTAGTCTTGCTGCGCGACGTCCAGCGCGCCTTACCGTATTCGTGTCTGCTGAAGTTCGATGCAAGCCACATAGCTTCTCAAGCGATCGGTATCCCGGGCCGGGGATCAAGCGGACGTACTCCGGATTACCGCATTATTTTCAGCGTTGGCCGAATATTGCCGTCCCAATCCTGACATGTGTCGCGCCGCACACGATGGCTGTCTCAAAGTCGGCGGACATGCCCATTGACAGGGTCGCCAGCCCATGCCGGGCGGCACACTCGGCGAGGAAACGGAAGTGCGGCGCCGGGTCGACCTCCGCCGGCGGGATGCACATCAGCCCGGTCAGCGCGGCTCCGAAGCGGCGATGGCAGGTCTCGATGAACGGGTCGGCCTCGGCGCGCGGCACTCCGGCTTTCTGTGGTTCGTCCCCGACATTGACCTGCACGAGCAGGCTGGGCGAGCGGCCTTCGAGCTGGATCGCCGCGACGATCGCGTCGGCCAGGCGCGGCCGGTCGAGGCTCTCGATCACGTCGGCCAGCCGCACCGCGTCGCGCGCCTTGTTGGTCTGCAGCCCGCCGATCAGATGCAGGCGCAGATGCGGGTGGGCGTCGCGCAGCGCCGGGAACTTCGCGGCGGCTTCCTGGACCCGGTTCTCGCCGAAATGGCTCTGCCCGGCAGCCAGCGCGGCCTCGACCGCTTCGGCCGGATGCGTCTTGGACACCGCGACGAGCGTGACCGATCCGTCCGGGCGGCCGGATCGGGCGGTTGCCGCCTCGATCCGCGCCTGGACCCGGCGAAGGCGTTCGGCAAGGCTGTCGCTTGGCGAGATGGGCTGCGGGGGGATGGTTTGCATGGATGATAGGCTTGTCGCGTGGGGGCGCGCGGTCAAGGCGCGGCGCCGTCTCCGTTCGCCGCCGCTCTGGCTGTTTACCAACCCGGACCGGATGCCGGACCTCGATGCGGTGATCCTCGCTCTCCCGCGCGGGCTTTGCGGGGTGGTGTTCCGCCACGATGGCGTCCCTGGCCGTGCGGCCCTGCTGCGCCGCGCGGCGCTGCTCTGCCGTCGCCGGCGCATTCCCCTGGTGGTGGCCGGCGATCCGCGGGGCGCGCCGCCATGGGTGGGGCGCCACCTCCGCGGCGGCCGTGGCCAGCGGAGTCGGACCGGGTTGACGACGAGTTCGGCGCACGGGGTGGCGGATCTGCTTCGCGCAACGAAGGCCGGCGCCGCGCCGATCTTTCTGTCGCCAGTCTTTGAAACGACGAGCCATCCCGGCGCGCGGCCACTTGGCCCGGCGCGGTTCGGATCGCTGGCGCATTCGTTTGGGACCGCGATTTATGCCCTCGGTGGGGTGACCGGAGATACGGCAAGACGCCTGCCATATGGGGTTTCTGGGGCGGGCGCGATCGTTGCGTTACTACCGTGAATTACCTGTAACTTTGATGCCACAGTGTTTCGCGATTGCCATGGCAACGGCTCGTAGACGATTGCGGCGGCGAAAGTGCCGCGGCAATACTCTCGTCAGGTCTGGCTGACCCGCCCTTACGGAGCGCGCTGCAATGGCAGTTGTTCAGGGGAGGGGCGGGGCCGTGGGTGTCCGCCGATTACCGGCGTTTTGAGGAGGGTTTTCATGCGTAAACTCCTGCTGGCCGGTGTGGCCGGACTAGGTGTCTGGGGCGCGGCGACATCCGACGCCTTTGCTCAAACGTCAACGTCCTCGCAACAGGGCGCAGTCTTTACGCCCTATACAGGCGGCGCGGGCCTGCCGACGGCGTCCGCGCCGGTGCCCGGGTCAGTAACGGTCCGGCTGAACGGCCGTGTCCGTTTCTATGCGTATTATGCCGGCCAAAGCGACTTCAACAACAATGCCGCTGGCACCGCGACGCAGACCGAGAACGTCGCCGGCCAAGGCACCGCCACCGGCGAGTACAAGCTCGGCAATTACGGCTTCGCCGAGTTCGGCCGCCTGTATCCGGGCTTTGACGGCATCGCCGCCAACGGGCTGAAATACGGCGCCAACCTCGAAATCCGGCAGGACCAGAACTCCGGCGCCGGCGGCGGCACCTACGGCGGCATCTCGCAGCAGGACCGCGCCCGCGGCGACCTCTACTTCCGCCGCGTCTGGGGCTATCTCGGCACCGATCAGATCGGCACGTTCCGCTTCGGCTCGACCGACCAGCCGACCAGCCTCTACCTCACCGGCAACTTCGAAAACTTCAACGACGGCGGCCTGAACGGCGACGTGCCGACGCTGATCCTCAGCGCCGGCGAAATCACCTGGCCGTTCTCCGACGTCGGCAACTACTACACCACCAACAAGGTCGTTTACCTCTCGCCGTCCTTCTTCGGCTTCGACGGCGGCGTCTCGTTCGAGCCCAGCACCGCCAACGTCAACATCAACAGCGGATGCAACGACGGCGGTTACGTGTCCACCAACTTTACCAACCCGGCCGGCACCGGCACCGTGGCGTCCGGCGCCTCCAGCAACGGCGCCAGCGCCGGATGCGACACGCTGGCCGCCTCACCGAACAACGCCGAATCCGGCCGCCGCAAGAACACCTTCGACGTCCTGCTCCGCTACCGCGGCAGCTTCGGCCCCGTCGGCGTCGCCGCGACCGCCGCCTACATCGGCGGCAGCCACGTCCTCGACAACCAGACCGGCGTGCCGTTCAACGCCAATCCGCTCAACGGCACGGTCCGCTACAACTACGGCGGACTGGATATCGGCGACTTCGGCGCCACGGCGACCTATGCCGGGTTCAGCTTCGGCGGCCACTACATGCACGGCCGCTTCAACAACCAATGGGCTCTCGATCCCAGGGGTCTCGCCGCCGGCGATGCCGGCCTGATCGGCGCGTCCTACACCTACGGGCCGCTCATCGTCGGCGCCCACTGGCTCTCCTACACCCATGCTGGCGATATGGCGAACGCCGCGTTTGGCCGTATCCAGCGCGAACAGGGCCTCGGCTACGGCGGCACCTACTCGCTGGCTCCGGGCGTCTCGATCTTCCTCTCGGGCCTCTACATGGAGCGCGCTCAGAACGGCTACAACTTCGTAACCGGTCAGACCGTCGGCTCCGTGGGCAGCTTGCCCGGCAGCGCCGGCAACCCGAACAACAACAAGATCACCACCAACCTGATCGCTCTCGGCACCGCGTTCAGCTGGTAAGCGTTACGATCCGGCGCAGTACTTCGCGTCAGTCATGCGGAAAGGGCGGTGGGAAACCACCGCCCTTGCTGTTTGCAGTGCTTGGCACCCCGGCTTGCTCACTGTAAGAGGTTCGCTCAGCCCGCTAGAAGGCGGCCGATTCGCACAGGCGCCATCAATGTCAAAGCCCGCCATCCTCTGCACCGCCCTCCTGTCCGCCAGCCTGGCGCTTGCCGCCTGCTCGCATGCCACGCCCGTCGGTGAAGACGAATATAACGACTACCGTACTCAGGGCCCCGAGAAGGGCAAGCTGCTCGGCGGCGATCAGGGCCTCGTGCTCGGCATTGGCGGCAAGAGCAACAGCGATGACGGCTCGAGCGCCGGGTCGAGCTCGGCGCTGGGCGTCAATGCCTATTTGTGGCGTGGCGCGCTCGACACGCTGGCCTTCATGCCGCTCTCCTCGGCCGACCCGTTCGGCGGCGTGATCATCACCGATTGGTACCAGCCGCCCGCCTCGAACGGCGAGCGCTTCAAGGCCACCGCCTACATCCTCGGCCGGCAGCTCCGCGCCGACGGCATCAAGCTCTCCATCTTCCGGCAGGTCCTGCAGAACGGCCAGTGGGTCGATGCGCCGGTAAGCCCGGTTACCACCGGCGAGATCGAGAACAAGGTCCTGGCCCGGGCGCGCGAGCTGCGGTCGCAAACCGCCGGCACTTAGAGCATGATGACTTCGCCTGCGCTCAGCCATCCTGCTCTAAGCTACTGTTTGGGCGAGCATCTTTACGCGACCAGACGATTCCGTCTGATCGCATGATGCTTTAACCTCCGTGCCCGACGTTCCCAGCCTCGGACAGATCGGCCCAATCGAGATCGTCCAAGGCTACGACTTCCGCACCGCCGAACCTCGCTGGCAGGCGGCCTGGAATGCGCGGCAATGCTTCCGCGTCGAGGATGTGCCGGAAGACGGCAAGCCCAAATACTACGTCCTGGAGATGTTCCCGTATCCGAGCGGGCAGATCCATATGGGCCATGTCCGCAACTACTCGCTCGGCGACGTCATCGCCCGCTACAAGCGGGCCCGCGGCTATGCGGTGCTGCACCCGATGGGCTGGGACGCCTTCGGCCTGCCCGCCGAGAACGCCGCGCGCGATCGCGGGGTCCATCCGGATAGCTGGACCCGCGCCAACATCGAGTCGATGCGCGCCGAGATGCGGCGCATGGGCCTGGCGATCGATTGGTCACGCGAGTTCGCGACCTGCGACCCGAGCTATTACGGCCACCAGCAGAAGCTGTTCCTCGACCTGTTGCGCGCCGGCCTGGTCGACCGCCGCGAGAGCTGGGTCAACTGGGACCCGGTGGACGGCACCGTGCTGGCCAAC
Source organism: Acetobacteraceae bacterium (assembly GCA_965276815.1). Classification (GTDB taxonomy): domain Bacteria; phylum Pseudomonadota; class Alphaproteobacteria; order Acetobacterales; family Acetobacteraceae; genus JAVVHH01. The sequence goes on from CBDIBE010000012.1 coordinate 317,498, forward strand.
GAGCAGGTGGTGGACGGGCGCGGCTGGCGTTCCGGCGCCGTGGTCGAGAAGCGCAAGCTGGCGCAATGGTTCTTCCGCATCACCCAATATGCGACCGAGCTGCTCGAAGCGCTGGACGGGCTCGACCGCTGGCCGGAGCGGGTGCGCACGATGCAGGCGCGCTGGATCGGCCGCAGCGAGGGCGCGCGCATCCGCTTTCCGCTCGCGGCCCCGCTCGCCGGGCTCGACTCGGTCGAGGTCTATTCGACCCGGCCGGACACGCTGTATGGCATGTCCTTCCTGGCCATCGCCCCGGAGCACCCGCTCGCCGCGGCGGTTGCCGCCGGCGACCCGGGCGCGGCTGGCTTCATCGCCGAATGCCGCGCGCTGGGCACCAGCGAGGCCGCGATCGAGACCGCCGAGAAGCGCGGCTTGGACACCGGCCTGACCGTCCGCAACCCCTTCATGCCGGGCGCCGAGTTTCCGGTCTGGATCGCCAATTTCGTGCTGATGGAATACGGCACCGGCGCCATCTTCGGCTGCCCCGCGCACGACCAGCGCGACATCGAGTTCGCCCGCAAATACGGCCTGGCGGTCCGCCCCGTCGTGCTGCCGCCCGGCGAGGATCCCGCCGCCTTCACGGTCGGCCGCGAGGCCTATATCGGTCCAGGCCGCATCTATAATTCCGAGTTCCTGGACGGGCTCGAGGTCGATGAAGCCAAACGCGCCGCCATCGCCGCGCTCGAGCGGGAGGGCGCCGGCGCCGGCGTGGTCAACTGGCGCCTGCGCGACTGGGGCCTCAGCCGGCAGCGCTATTGGGGCGCACCGATCCCCATCATCCACTGCGCCGGGTGCGGCCCGGTCCCAGTCGCCCACTCGGACTTGCCCGTCGTGCTGCCGCTCGACGTCACCTTCGACAAGCCCGGCAATCCGCTCGACCACCACCCGACCTGGAAACACGTGCCCTGCCCCGTCTGCGGCCAGCCCGCGCAGCGGGAGACCGACACGATGGACACGTTCGTGGACAGTTCCTGGTATTTCGCCCGTTTCTGTTCACCGCGGGCGGAAGAAGCGCTGCTGCGGCCCGCCGTCGATCACTGGCTGCCGGTCGATCAATATATCGGCGGGATCGAGCACGCGATCCTGCACCTGCTCTATTCCCGCTTCTTCTGCCGTGCCCTGCAGCGCACCGGCTATCTCGGGGTTGCCGAGCCCTTCGCCGGGATGTTCACCCAGGGGATGGTCACGCACGAGACCTACCGGGCCGAAGATGGCGCCTGGCTCTATCCGGGCGATGTCGAGAAGCTGCCCGACGGCACCGCGCGCGCTCTGCGGACCGGCGAGCCCGTCCAGGTCGGACGCAGCGAGAAGATGTCGAAGAGCAAGCTGAACACGGTCGACCCGGCGGCCATCATCGAGCGCTTCGGCGCCGACACCGCGCGCTGGTTCGTGCTCTCCGACAACCCGCCGGAGCGCGACGTCGAGTGGACCGAAGCGGGCGTCGCAGGCGCCTCGCGCTTCACCCAGCGCGTCTATCGTCTGGCGCTATCGATTGCCGCGACGGCGTTCGACGATACTCCGCCGGGTCCCGAAGCGCTCGCCTTGACCCGGGCGACGCATCGGACGATCGCCGCCGTCACCGCGGCGCTGGACGATTTCGCCATCAATGTGGCGATCGCCCGGCTGTACGAACTCGCCGCCGCGCTCGGCGAGGCCGAACGCGCCGGCGCCAAGCCCGGCCTCGCGGGGGCGCGGCGCGAGTGCATGCTGCTCATGGCCAGGCTGTTCGCGCCGATGGCCCCGCATTTGGCCGAGGAGGTCAACCACCTGATCGAGCCCTCCGCCCCGCTCGTCGCCGAGCAGCCTTGGCCCGAGGCCGACCCGGCGCTGATCGCGGTCGAGACGGTCACGATCGCCGTCCAGATCATGGGCAAGCTGCGCGGCACCGTCGAGCTGGCGCCGGGTGCTTCGGCCGACGCGGCGATTGCCGCTGCCGAGGCCGAACCGAACGTCGCCCGGCAGCTCCTGGGGCGCCGGATCGTCAAGCGCATCCACGTGCCCGACCGTATCGTCAATTTCGTCGTGGCTGGGTAGTCAAATGCTGCTCGCTCGCCGGACGGTGCTGCTCGGCGCCGCCGCGTCCGTCGCCGGCTGCGGCTTTCACCCGCTCTACGTGCCGACCGAAAAAGGCTACGCGGCAGGCGAGGATCTGCAGGCCGTTTACGTGGACGTCATGGCCGAGCGCCAGGGCCAGTTGTTGCGCCAGGCGCTGCAGCGCCGGTTCGCTGGCACCGACGAGGGCGTGGCGAAGAAATACGAGCTCTATGGCGGGCTGTCGATCGCGGCCGAGAGCATCGCTATCCAGCGCGACACCTCCTCGACCTACACGAGGTTAACGGGCACGGCGAATTGGGCTTTGCGGACCATGGCGGTGCCGCCCGTGCCGCTGACCCAAGGCAGCACCCGGATGATCGACGGCGTCAACATCCTCGATAACCAGTATTTCGGCGCCGATCTCGAGACCGAGGAAGTCTATCGCCGCATCGCCGAGAACTGCGCCGACCAGATCACGCTGCAAGTGGCGACTTTCCTGAGGCATCGGGCGCAAGCCGCCACATGAAGCTCGACGCAAGGCGCGTTGCGGGCTTCCTGCGCGACCCCGGCCCGGTCCGCGTCGTTCTCCTGCACGGCGAGGATGAGGGACTGGTCCGCCACCGGGCTGACGCGCTGACGCTGGCCGTCGTGGGCCAGCGGGATGACCCGTTCCGCATCGCCTGGCTCGCGCGCGAGGAGCACGGGCGCCTGCTGGAGGAAGCCACGGCCATCGCGATGCTCGGCGGCCGGCGGGTGGTCCGCGTGCGCGACGCGGCGGAAGGGCTTGCTTCTGCCGCCGAGCAGGTTGCTGCGGGACCCGGCGACACTCTGGTGATCCTGGAAGCCAGTGGCGCGCTGCCGGCCCGCTCGAAGCTCCGGGCGCTCGTCGAGGCCTCGCCCGCCGGGGCGGCGATCGCTTGCTACCCGGAAGAGGGCAAGGCGCTGCAGGATTCCGTGCGCGCCGGGTTGGCGGAGGCCGGGATCACGCTCGAAAAGGAGGCAATGGGGTGGCTGCTCGACCGAGTCGGCAGTGATTGGGCCGTCACGCGCGGCGAGATCGAGAAGCTGGTCCTCTACGCCGGCACACAGCGCCGGCTGGGCCTCGAGGAGGTTCGCGCCTGCGTCGGCGATGCCGCCGCGGTGGCGTTCGACGATGCGGTATTCGCGGCGACGCTCGGCGACGCCGAACTGGCGGATCGCTCGCTCGAGCGCGCCCTCGCCGAAGGGCTGGCGCCGGTGGCGGTCACGCGCGGCGTGATGGCGCACCTGGGCAAGCTGCACTTGGCGCGCGGTCATATGGAAGCGGGCGCCTCGGCGGCGGACGCGGTGCGGGCCCTGCGGCCGCCCGTGTTCTTCAAGCGCGTCGCCGACTTCACCCGCGCACTCGCGCACTGGGATGCCGGGCGCCTGGCGCAGGCGATGATGGAGACCCGCCGGGTCGAGCTGGCCTGCAAGCAGACCGGCGCGCCCGACGAACTGCTGGTACGCCGCCTCGTCCTCGCCCTAGCCCGGCAGGGCACGCGCCGAGCCGCTTAGCGGGTCCGCTCGTCACTAGACCTTTATCGGCCTGACTGTGGTCGGGCCGATAAAGGTCTAGCTTTATTTGAGACAGCGATTCACGTCCTGACCGATTCCGGTCAGGACGATCGCGGTCTAGCGCCCGGTGAAGACCGGCTGACGCTTCTCCATGAAGGCGCGGCGGCCTTCCTTGTAGTCGTCGCTGGCAAAACATTCGGCGACCATCTGCTCGCACTTGGCGAGGTCGGCCGAGGGACCCCGGAGCAGCTCCTTGACCGTGCCCTTCAAGGCACCCAGCGTCAGCGGCGCATTCGCGGAAATGGTCGCGAACTGGCCGGCGACGAATTCGTCGAATTCGGCCTCAGGCAGCACGCGATTGACAAAGCCCATGCCCAACGCCTCCGCGGCCGTGAAGTGGCGCGCGGTGAAGAAGATCTCCTTCGTATAGGCGGGGCCGACGATGTTCATCAGGGTCTGCACGCCGGTATGCCCGTAGCCCAGGCCAAGGCGGCCCGCGGGGACGCCGAACTTGGAGCCGTCGGTGGCGAAGCGCAGGTCGCAGCTTGCGGCGATCCCGAGCCCGCCGCCGATGCACCAGCCGCGGATCACTGCCACGGTGGGCTTCGTCGCAGCTTTGATCGCGTCCGACGCCTTCCCGGCGACGAGATCGTAATGCTTGATCTGGTCTTCGTTCGAGCGCTGCTGCTCGAATTGCGAGATGTCGGCGCCGGAGACGAAGGCGCGTCCGCCGGCGCCGGACAGCGCAATGACGCGGATCGCCTCGTCTGTCATGAAGCGCTCAATGATGCGGGGCACCGCCTCCCACATGTCGAGGCTGACGGCGTTGCGCCGCTCTGGATTGTTGAAGATCATCCAGCCGACCGGCCCCTCGACCCGGCAGATCATGCGCGTGGTGCCGAAATCCTGCATGCCGTCCATGGATGATACCCTTTGCGACTTGCCAAGAGATTAAGGCCAGCGCGATGCTGGCGTCCATGCCGACCCCGATTCTTGCGTTAGGATTGATCAGCGGCACGTCGGCGGACGGTGTCGACGCGGCGCTGATCGAGACGGATGGCGAGCGCGTGCTCGGCACCGGGCTGGCGCTGACGGTCCCGTATCCGCCGGCGTTGCGCCGGGATTTGCTGGCGCTGATGGGGGATCCGGAGCGGGCGGCGGATGATGGGCTGGCCGAGATCGAGGCCGCGGTGACGGGGGCAAATTTGGCGGCCGCACGCCTGCTGCTGCAGCGGTCGGGCCAGACTGCGGGCGTGGTCGGAATGCATGGGCAGACCGTGCTGCACCGGCCGGAGCGCCGGCTTACCCGCCAACTCGGCGATGGCGCGGCGTTGCATGCGGCGCTGGGGCTGCCGGTGGTCAACCGGTTTCGCGACGCCGACGTGGCCAGCGGCGGCCAGGGCGCACCCTTCGTGCCGCTGTTCCACGCGGCGCTGTTGCATGGCGAGCCTGGCCCGGTGGCCGTGCTCAACCTCGGTGGCGTGGCCAACGTCACCTACCTCAATGGTGAAGAGATCGTCGCCTTCGACACCGGGCCGGCGAGCGCGCTGCTAGACGATTGGATGGCGCAGCACACGGGGCTGGCGTTCGACGAGGATGGGCGGACGGCTGCGCGTGGCCGGGTCGATGCGGCGGCGCTGGGTGCGCTGCTGGCGCACCCCTATTTTGGCATGGCGCCGCCGAAATCACTGGACCGCAACGCATTCTCGGCCGCGCCGGTCGAAGGGTTGGGGCTGGAGGATGGGGCGGCGACGCTTACCGCTTTCAGCGCTCACGCGGTCGCGCGGTCGCGCGAGCATTTGCGCGCGCCGCCCCGGCGTTGGCTCGTCGGCGGCGGAGGGCGGCATAATACGACCCTGATGCGCATGCTGCGCGAGGTGCTGGGGGCGCCCGTCGACCAGGTGGATACGCTCGGCTGGGACGGCGACGCGCTCGAGGCGCAGGCCTTCGGGTTTCTGGCCGTGCGCGCGCTCGGCGGCCTGCCGCTCAGCCTGCCGGGCACGACCGGGGTGCCGCACCCGATGCCGGGAGGCGTAATCCACCGCTAGACCGCTATCGCCCTGACTGTGTCAGGGCGGCGGTCTAGCTACTTTGGTGGCGAGCAACTTTGTCGCATGACTGGCGTCGCTGTCGCGATTCCAGTCAGTCTCCACCGGGATTTCCGACCCGCCAGGGATGAAACTGTGGCAGCGTGTGTTGGTCGTCGGCGGAGAGGTCGGCTTCGCTCTGTGGTGCGTTCGAGCCCGTCAGTCAGTGGGACCCGGGGTTCCCCCAAGCACCCCCAATTGCGCCAAGGACCGCGAGGTCCCGGAGCGCGCTGTCTAGAGTCTACTCCTTGGGTGCCCTGCGCCGGCGATGGCAACGCAACCCTCAGGAGGCCGCGGTCATGGAGGTTCTCTATCCACGCTGTGCCGGTCTGGACGTGCATAAGGATACGGTGGTCGCCTGCGTTCGGGTGGCCGAGGGCGGCAAGGCCCGAACCGAGGTGCGCAGCTTTGCGACGACCACGCCGGGATTATTGGCCTTGAGTGAGTGGCTGGCGGCGAACGGCTGCACGCACGTCGCCATGGAGTCCACCGGGGTTTACTGGAAGCCGGTCTGGAACATCCTGGCCGATGGCGAGGTTACGCTGATCCTGGCAACGCCGTGCATGTCAAGAACGTGCCCGGCCGCAAGACCGACGTCGCCGATGCCGTTTGGCTTGCGGATCTGCTGGCGCACGGGCTGATCCGGCCGAGCTTTGTGCCGGAACCGGCAACCCAGGCCATGCGTGCGCTGCTGCGCACCCGCAAGCAGCTGGTTGGCGAACAGGCCAGCCACATCCAGCGCATCCAGAAGGTGCTGGAGGACGCCAACCTCAAACTCGCCTCGGTATTGACCGACATCATGGGGATGAGTGGCCGCGCCATTCTGACCGCGCTGATCGAGGGCGAGCGCGAGCCTGACAGGTTGCTCGCCTTGATCGACCGCCGGGTCAAGGCCCCGCGGGACAAGGTCCGTGCCGCCTTATGCGGGCGCATCACGGAGCGGCACCGCTTCCTGTTACGGCTGCACCTGCGTCAGATCGACGCCCTGAACGATGCGGTCGCCGAGATCGACCAAGAGGTGGACCGCGACCTCGCGCCTTTTCGCAAAGCGGTCCGCCTGTTGCGGACCATTCCCGGGGTGAGTGACCTCAGTGCTCAGGTCATCGTCTCTGAAATCGGCATCGACATGAGCCGCTTTGCGACCGCTGGCCACCTGATCTCATGGGCCGGGCTGTGTCCGCGCAGTGACGAGAGTGCCGGCAAACGGCGCTCGACCCGCCTGCGCAAAGGGGCGCCGTGGCTGAAGACCACCCTGATCCAGTGCGCCTGGGCCGGGGCGCGGACAAAGGCCAGCTATCTGCATGCCCAATACCGCCGCCTCGCCCAGCGCCGTGGGCCGAAGAAGGCTGTTTGCGCTGTTGCCGCCTCCATCCTCACTGCCGCGTTCCATATGCTGCGCGACGACGTCGTGTATCGCGACCTCGGCCCAGACCACCTTCAGCAAAACACGCCACACGCCCAAGCCAAGCGTCTGGCACATCGGATCGCCAAGCTGGGCTTCACTTGCACCATCGCCCCAGCGGCTCTCGTTTCTGTCTAGGGCGACGTTGCTCTAGACTAGCGGAGGCCATGGCCGCTGACTTCGGCGCCGGCATTGGCCGGCATCAGTCGCGAGGCCGGCGCTGCCAGCAGCATCACCGCTGCCACCACCAGGAATGCCGTGGAAAAGTCGCCGACCGTCGCCCCATCATTGCCGAAAAACATGCCGGACAGCATCAGCGAGGCCGCGCCCAGGCTGATCCCGAAGGTCATCGAGAGCTGCTGGATGGTCGCGTAGAGGCTGGTCGCGGCACTCATGCGCGCCCGCGGGATGTCGGCATAGGCGATCGTGTTGTACGCGGTGAACTGCAGGGAGCGCAGGAACCCGGCGCTGATCAGCACGGCGTACAGCGCCGGCAACGGCCACCAGGCGCGGAATGCGGCGCAAATGGCCACCCCGACCGACGCCAGCATGGCGTTCCAGAACAGCGTTGTGCGGAACCCAAACCAGCGCAGCGCCGATTGCGCCGCCGGTTTCATCGCGAGCGCACCCACCGCGCTGGCGAAGGTGATCAGCCCGCTCTGCGCCGCGCTCCGCCCGAAGCCGAGCTGCATCATCATCGGCAGCAGGAATGGGATCGCCCCCACGCCGATCCGGAACAACGACCCGGCGAACACCGAAACGGCGAAAGTCGGCACCCGCAACAGCGACAGATCGAGCAGCGGATCAGGCCGGCGCTTGGCATGCCGCAAATAGGCGAAGCCGCCGATCAAGCCGACCACGAGGCAGGACACCACGACCCAGTTCGGCGCCGCGCCTCGCCCGGCCAGCTCCATCCCGAACGTGATGCCCGCCAGGCACGAGCCCGAGTAGATCAGCCCCACCCAGTCGAGACGGCCAGGTGCCGCCTCGCGCAATTCGCTGACGTAGCGGGTGACCAGCGCGATGCCGATCAGGCCGACGGGCACATTGATCAGGAAAATCCAGCGCCAATTGGCGTAGGTGACCAGAAATCCGCCCAGCGGCGGCCCAATGACCGGGCCGATCAACGCCGGCGTGGTCAGCCAAGCCATGGCCGAGACCAGCTCGGACTTGGCGACGCTGCGCAGCAGCAACAGCCGGCCGACCGGGACCATCATCGCCCCGCCCAGACCTTGCACGATGCGTGACACCACGAGCATCGGCAGGTTCACCGATTGCCCGCACAGGATGGAGCCGAAGGTGAACACGGCGATCGCGGCGCGGAACACGGTGCGCGAGCCGAACCGGTCGGCCATCCAGCCGCTGACCGGGATGAACACGGCCAGGCTGAGCAGGTAGGAGGTCAGCGCCAGGTTCATGTGCAGCGGCTCCGCCCCGAAGCTGCGCGCCATGGCCGGCAGCGCCGTGGCGACCACGGTCCCGTCGAGCTGCTGCATCAGCAGGGCGAAGGCTACGATGAGCGCCGTCATCCGCGTGCGGCGCCGGCTCAGGCCGGGCGCAGCGAGTGCGCTGACCTGAGCGGCCAAGTCTGCGGTGGCGGTGGGAAGGTCGGGGGTCAGGGGATCAGGACAGTGCTGCCCGTCGTGCGGCGCGCCTCGAGCGCCTCGTGCGCGTGCTGCGCATCTTTGAGCGGGAACGTCTGGTTGACCCGGATCTTGACTGCGCCGGATTTCACGACGTCGAACAGGTCGGCGGCGGATTGGTTGAGGTCTTTGGCGTTGGCGGTGTAGGTGGGCAGCGACGGCCGGGTCAGGAACAGGCTGCCCTTGGCCGCGAGCACGCTGAGGTCGAAGGCGGCAACCGGGCCGGACGAGCTGCCGTAGCTGGCCATCAGGCCGAGCGGCGCCAAGCAGTCCAGGCTGGCCATGAAAGTGTCCTTGCCCACGCTGTCATAAACGACCGGCACCATGGCGCCGCCGGTGATCCGCTTGACCTCAGCGGCGAGCTTGTCATAGCCGATGATGACGTGTTCGGCACCGTGCTGGTGCGCCAGTTCCGCCTTCGCCTCGTTGGAGACGACGCCGATCACGGTGGCGCCCAGGTGCTTGGCCCATTGGCACAGGATCAGCCCGACGCCGCCCGCAGCGGCATGGACCAGGATGGTCTCGCCAGCGTGCAGCTTGTGGGTTCGGTGGATCAGATATTGCGCGGTCATGCCCTGCAGCATCATCGCCGCGGCGGTCTTGTCGTCGATGCCGTCGGGCACTTTGACCAGCCGGTCCGCCGAGATGACGCGGTCGGTCGAATAGGCGCCGATCGGCCCGGTGGCGTAGGCGACCCGGTCGCCCACGGCGACGTTCTTGACATCCTTTCCGATCGCCCGAACCACGCCGGCGGCCTCCATCCCGAGCGTCGCCGGCATGGCCGGGCTCTTGTAGAGGCCATTGCGGAAATAGACGTCGATGTAGTTGAGGCCCACCGCCGTGTGGTGCACCAGCGCCTCGGCCGGGCCGGGCTCGGGGGTGGGCACGTCCTCCCAGCGCATGATTTCGGGGCCGCCGTAGCTGTGGATGCGGATCGCTTTGGACATCGTAGTCTCCAAGCCGCCGCGTCAGGCGGGGCGGGTCTCAAGTTGCAGCAGGAATCGCTTGGTATCCAGCCCGTCGCCTCCAGAGTAGCCGCCAGTCCCTGCCGAACCGACAACGCGGTGACACGGGATCACCACCGGAATCGGGTTGGCGCCGTTGGCTTGGCCGACCGAACGCGGGCTACCGCCGGCGACCCGGGCGATCTCGCCGTAGGTGCGGGTCGCACCCGGCGGGATGTCGCACAGCGCCGCCCAGACCCGGCGGCGATACGCCGAACCCTGTGGCGCCAGCTTCAGATCGAAGCCGGTGCGCTCACCGTCAAAATACTGCTGCAGCTGGTCGCGCGCCCGCAGCAGCAACGGCGTTTCCGCCTGGTCGCGGCCCCAGCCCCAGTCGATCGCCACGATCGCGTCATCCTCTTCGGAGATGGTCAGATCCCCTAAAGGCGTGTGGAGCGATAGTTGTGGCAGGCCGGCCTCCCCCTGGAAGAGGCGGTGATGCCAATCCCGCGCGCCCCGCCTGTCAAGTCGGCGGGGCGCATGCTACGGGCATGGATCATGCAAACCGCGCTGTCCGATTCCATCGAGCTGGCTCCGGAGCTCGAAGAGCGGCTCCGCGCCTATGCGGCGCTGCTCGCGCGCTGGACGCAGCGCATCAACCTGATCTCGCGGGCCGATGAAGGACAGATTTGGGGCCGGCATGTGCTCGACAGCCTGCGCCTGCTGCCGTTCATCCCGGCCGGGACCGCGCGCGGGATCGACCTCGGCTCGGGCGCCGGGCTCCCCGGTCTGGTGCTGGCGGTGGCGAGCGGGATTGGCTTCGACCTGGTCGAGTCGGACCGGCGCAAGGCGGCCTTCCTGATGGAGGCGCAGCGGGTGACGGGCGCACCGGTCCAAGTGCATTGCGCGCGGATCGAGGAGGTCGCGGTCCCGCCGGCGCCGCTCGTCACGGCGCGCGCGCTGGCGCCGTTGGACCGCTTGCTGGAGCTCGCCGCAGCATTGCTGGCGCCGGGCGGCACCGGATTGTTCCTGAAAGGCGCGCGGGTTGCCGGCGAGCTGGCCGACGCGCGCCGCCATTGGCGGATGCAGCTGCGCCAAGCGGGCCCCGCGGACCAACCGATCCTCGTCGTGACGGACCTTGCCCGTGTCTAGGCGGATCATCGCGGTCGCCAACCAGAAGGGCGGAGTCGGCAAGACCACGACGGCGATCAATCTCGGCACCGCCATGGCCGCCGCGGGCGAGACCGTGCTGCTGATCGATTTGGACCCGCAGGGCAACGCCTCCACCGGACTCGGAATCGACATGGGACGCCGCGGGCGCGGCACCTATGCGGCGCTGCTGGGGCATGCCCGGCTGGAGGAAGTGGCGATCCCAAGCGCGATCCCAGGTCTCAGCCTGGTTCCGGCCGATCCGGACCTGGCCGGCGCGGAGATCGATCTGGCCGGGCTCGAGGGGCGTGAGTTTCGGTTGCGCGCGGCGCTGGAGCAGCACGCGACGGATGGCTACGTGCTGATCGACTGTCCGCCGAGCCTGGGCCTGCTGACCGTCAACGGGCTGGCGGCGGCGGACGCGGTGCTGATTCCCTTGCAATGCGAGTTCTTCGCCCTAGAAGGGATCAGCCAAATCACCCGGACGATCGAGCGGATTCGCCAGCATCTGAACCCCGGGCTCGAGATTCAGGGTATCGTGCTGACAATGTTTGATCGCCGTAACAATCTCTCCGAAGCCGTCGCGGCCGACGTGCGCGGGTTCTTCGGGCCGCGCGTCTACGACACGGTGATCCCGCGCAATGTGCGTATCTCCGAGGCGCCAAGCCACGGCAAGCCGGTGCTGCTCTACGACCTGAAATCGCCGGGTGCGCAGGCCTATGTGCAACTGGCGGCCGAGGTGCTGCGCCGCGAGCGGGCGCGCGCGTGAGCGGCGGGGCACCGAGGCTGGGGCGCGGCCTGGCCGCCCTGCTCGGCGACCCGGCGCCGGCCGCCCAGTCGCGCACCAGCCTGCCGGTCGGGGCACTCGAGCCCGGGCCGTTCCAGCCGCGCACGAATGTCGACCCCGAGCAGCTCCGCGACCTGACGGAGTCGATCCGCCAGCAAGGCGTGCTGCAGCCATTGCTGGCCCGCCCGCACCCTGGGCAACACGGGCAATACCAGATCATCGCCGGCGAGCGGCGTTGGCGGGCGGCGCAGGCGGCCGGGCTGCACGAGGTGCCGGTGCTGATCCGCCCGCTCTCCGACACCGAGGCGATGGCGGCCGCCCTCGTTGAAAACCTGCAGCGGCAGGACCTCGACCCGATCGAGGAAGCGGAGGGCTACAGGCGGCTGATCGGCGAGTTCGGCCTGACGCAGGATGGGCTGGGCGAGCTGGTCGGCAAGTCGCGCAGCCACGTCGCGAACACGATGCGGCTGCTGCAGTTGCCGGCGCCGGTGCTGGAGGGGGTGCGGTCGGGCGCGCTGTCGGCTGGGCATGCGCGGGCGCTGCTGACGCATCCGCAGCCGGAGCAGGCCGCGCGGGTGGTGATCGCCCGGGGGCTGAACGTGCGGCAGACCGAGGCGCTGGTGCAGCGCGGCGCCCTGTCCGCGCCGGAGAAGAAGCACCGGGATCCGGAGGTGGCGGCGCTAGAGCGCGAGCTATCTGGCCGGCTGGGGTTGCGGGTGCAGATCATCCCGGAAGGCCGCGGCGGCAGCGTGCGGATCAACTATCGGACGCTCGATCAGCTGGACGGGATTTTGGAGCTGCTGCGAAAGAGTTAGCCGCTCTCCTTGAAGCCCTCTCCCTCCGGGACCCCGAAGGGAGAGAGAGCAGGGCGAATCGGTGGGGGGGCTATTTCTCGACGAAGGCTTTTTCGATGACGTATTGGCCGGGGGCAATGTGGCTGCCTTCGGCGAAGCCGCGCTGCTCCAGGACGCCGACCATGTCGGTCAGGAAGGCGGGGCTGCCGCAGAGCATGACGCGGTCGTTTTCTGGGCCGAGCGGGGGCAGGCCGAGTTCGCCGGTGAGTTTTTGCGACTCGAGCAGCTCGGTGATGCGGCCTTGGTGCTGGAATTCTTCGCGGGTGACCGTTGGGTAGTAGCGCAGCTTCTCGCGGACGAGGTCGCCGATGAACTCGTTCTCGGGCAGGCTGGCGACGAGTTGTTCGCCGAAGGCCAGCTCGGCGACGTGGCGGCAGCCATGCACGAGGACGATGGTTTCGAATCGGTCGTAGACGTCGGGGTCCTTGATGATGCTGGCGAACGGGGCGAGGCCGGTGCCGGTGCCGAGGAGGAAGAGGGTCTTGCCGGGCATGAGGCTGTCTTGGACCAGCGTGCCGACGGGCTTGCGGCCGACCAGGATGGGGTCGCCGGGCCGCAGATGCTGCAACCGCGAGGTCAGCGGGCCGTTCGGCGCCTTGATGCTGAAGAACTCGAGTTCTTCCTCGTAATGCGCCGAGGCCATGCTGTAGGCGCGGAGCAGCGGCTTGCCGTCGACCTGCAGGCCGATCATGGTGAATTGGCCGGACTGGAAGCGGAAGGCTGGATCACGGGTGGCGGTGAAGCTGAAGAGCGTGTCCGTCCAATGCCGGACTCCGGTAACGGTCTCTTGGTTGAGGTTCGACATCAAGCTTCCGGCAGGATTGCTGACCCGCTGATATAGCGCGGGACGGCGTGGCTCAAGCGCCACAGCCGGGGATGTGATGCGATGGGGGCGCAGAGCGATGGAGTTACCCGAACATCCGCCGGTGCTCGAGGAGGCCGCGATTGCGGGGTTGCCGGGTCATTACCGGGGCAAGGTGCGGGATAATTACGATTTGCCGGATGGACGGCGGATCCTGATCGCGACGGACCGGCTTTCGGCGTTCGATCGGATTCTGGCGTGTATTCCGTATAAGGGGCAGGTGCTGACGCAGACGGCGCGGTTCTGGTTCGAGGCGACCGGGGATATTTGCCCGAATTGGGCGATGGATTACCCGGATCCGAATGTGGTGGTGGGGCAGCGGCTGGATATCCTGCCGGTGGAACTGGTGGTGCGGGGGTATTTGGCGGGGACGACCGGCACCTCGATCCTGACGCAGTACCGGGCGGGCAAGCGCGAGATGTATGGGATGCGGTTCCCGGACGGGATGCGGGACAATGAGTGTTTGCCGGCGCCGGTGATCACGCCGACCAGCAAGGCGTTCGATGGGGGGCATGACGAGCCGCTGACGCCGGGGGAGATCTTGGAGCGCCGGCTGCTGAGCCAGGCGCAGTGGGATGAGGTGGTGGATCGCGCTTTGACGCTGTTTGCGCGGGGGCAGGCCCTGATGGCGGAGCGCGGGCTGATCCTGGTGGACACGAAGTATGAGTTCGGGACGGATCGGGACGGAAAGGTGGTGCTGGCCGATGAGATCCATACGCCGGATAGCAGCCGATTTTGGCGGGCGAGCAGCTATGCGGAGCGGTTTGAGCGGGGCGAGGCGCCGGAGAGTTTCGACAAGGATTTCGTCAGGTCATGGGTCGCGGCGCGGTGCGATCCGTATCGGGATCCGATCCCGGAGATCCCCGAGGCGCTGATCCTGCAGACGGCGCGGCGGTATATCGAGGCGTTCGAGCTGATCACTGGGCAGGGTTTCGAGCCGGCGGCGGGTCCGCCGCTCCCGCGGATTCGGGGGAATTTGGCGGCCTACCTGGTGCGGTAGCCCTCACTCTGGCCCTCTCGCGGAGGGAGAGGGGGAAAGAAGGGCGCGGACGGCTTGCTCGCACGTTGCCGAGACGTCGTGGAGGCCGGCGCGGTCCTTGCCGGCGGCGCTGAAGTCGAGCTTGGGGCCGATCTTGAGGTGCAGCGGACCTGGGCGCGGAAAGCGGCTTACGGGCGGCCAGGCGGTGAAGGCGCCGGCCAAGTAACAGGGGACGACCGGGACGGCGGTGCCGGCGACCAGGGCGCCGATGCCGGGTTTGAAGGGGCTCATCTCGCCGGTGCGGGTGCGGGTGCCCTCGGGGAAGAGGATGAATACGGCGCCGTCCTCGTGCAGGCGGCGGCGGAGCTCGATGATGTCGCGGGCCGAGGTTTTGCTGCGCCAGACTGGCAGGGCGTTGATCGCGTAGGCGGCGAAGGCGGATTTGGCGTTGCTGGTGAAGAAGGTGTCGCCAGCGGCCAGCGCGAAGGCCTTGCCGGCGAGCGCGGGCGGCAGGGCGGCGGCGAGTGCGAGGGCGTCGAGATGGCTCGCATGGTTGGCGACCATGACGAAGGGCGGCCGCGGCAGGTTTTCCCTTCCGTCGACGCGGAAATCGTGGGCGGTGCGCAGGTAGGTCCAGGCCAGGCCGCGCCAGATGCTGGCGGTGGCGTGGCCGCCGAGGCCGGGTTCGCGGCCGATGCTGCGGAGGCGCTGCGACGGGGTGAGGCCTTGGTCGCGGGCGGGGCGGAACTGCCAATCGGGCATCAAACCAGGCCGACGTGGTAGTTGACATAGTGGAACACGGCGGGCGCGACGAGGAGCAAGGAGTTGAAGCGGTCGAGCAGGCCGCCATGGCCCGGGATGGCGACGCCCATGTCCTTGATGCCAAGGTCGCGCTTGATGGAGGACAGCATCAGGTCGCCGGCCTGGCCGGCGAAGCTGACGATGAGGCCTAGGCCGAGCAGCAGGTGCCAATGGTCCAGCGGGGTCCCGCGGAAGATCGGCCAGGCGATCAGGGCCACAAGCGGCGAGGTGCAGAGCAGGGCGCCGAGCGCGCCGGAGACAGTCTTATTGGGGCTGGTGGCCGGGAGCAGTTTTGGGCCGCCGACAAGCTTGCCGGTGGTGAAGGCGAAGACGTCGTTCAGCGCGACCGTGAGGAGCAGGAGCAGCACCAGCGGGCGGTAGGTGGGGGCGTTGCCCATGTAGCCGAGATGGGCGAGGCCGGCGCCGAATAGGGTGAAGGCGAAGACGGCGAGGCCGGTGCGCTGGATGTAGCCGGCGGGGCGGTCGAGCGGCAGCGAGATGACCGCCAGGCCGACGACGGTGAGCGGGAACAGAGCGGTGAAGAAGCCGTACCAATCGTCGAAGGCGGCGTAGTTGATCAGCAGGATGCCGATGGCGACGCCGGCGGTCATCACGGTGTCGCGGAACAGCCCGGTGGCGCGGTCGTATTCGCGCAGGCAGAGCAGGCCGAGCAGGGTGACGGCGGCGATCAGCCAGACGCGGCCGAGCAGGACCGGCACGATCATCAGCGGCAGCAGGATCGCCCAGGAGCGCAGCCGCAGCCATAGCTCGCGCCGCAGCGGATCGCTGACCCGGCCGGCGGCGGCAAGGGCGAAGATGATGGCGGCGGCGGCCAGCATCACCACGCAGACGGCGACGACGAGGGCGATTGTCACGCGCTCGCCGTAGGCCTGGCCCATCATCGCCGGAGCGCCGCGGCGACGCCGAGCAGGCGCCGGACCGCGGTGAGCAGCGCGAGCGCGGTGATGATCCAGAGGGTGGCGGTGAGCGCCGGGTCGGTCCAGGCGAGCGGGGTGACGGCGCAGAAGATCGCGGCGGCGGTGGCGAGCGCCATGCGCTGCTGCTTGGCCATCGGGCCGCGGAAGTCGCTGGGCGCGCCGGCCGCGCGGCCTAAGGAGCGGATGTAGGCGGTGGCGAGGGCGGCGAGGGCGGCGGCCATGCCGAGCGCGGGGTTGCCGGCGGCCCAGCCGAGGCCGAGCAGCACGGCGGTGTCGGAAACGCGGTCCGGCACCTCGTTGTAGAGTTCGCCCAGCGGCGAGGCGATGCCGCGGCCGACGGCCACCATACCGTCCATCATGTTGGCGAACAGGCGAAGTTGTATGAGTATGGCGCCGCACAGGAGGGCGGCCGGCGAGGCGGGCGCGTAGGCGAAGAGCGCGCCGGCGAGGATCGCGGCGGCCATGCCGGCGAGCGAGATCTGGTTGGGCGAGGCCTGGCGGCGGATCAGCCAGGCGGCGATCTGCCGCACCGGCGCCCATTCGCGCGCGGCGATCGGCCGGCGGTCGCCCGGCGTGGTCACGTGGCCCTCATGGCACTATTCGGGCCAGCGCAGCAGGCGCTCGAGTCGCTGCCTTCGCCGCCCGGCGAGCGATGTTGCGGCGAAGGCGTTGGCGGTGCGCGCGCGCTCGAGCTCGGCGTCGAGGCGGTCGGCGACGATCTGCTCCTCGCCTTGGTGCAGGTTGCAGGGGTCGAGATAGAAGAAGCCGAGCTCGACTTCGTTGTCGCGGACGATGACCGGCGGCGCGCCGGCGGCAAGCGCGTCGGCGAGGTCCCAGGCGGTGATGCGGGCGGCGGCCGGGTCGACGCGGACTTCCAGGCGATCGAGCGGGTTGTGCGTGGCGTCGGGAACGATCTGGGCGGCGATGCCGGGCCAGCGCGCGAGCCGCTGCTGCCACAGGTGGAGATGGGCGGTCTCTTGGGCGCGGATGGCGGCGTGGTCGCGGCGGCTCCAGGCTTGTAGGGCGGCGATGGCGCCGGCGATACCTTCCTTGCCGATTTTCATGCCGCGGCCGATGCCAAGATTCTGCAGGAACGCGGCGCGCACGAGGTCGCGGCGCCCGGCGACGATGCCGGCGGTGGGGCCACCCAGGAATTTGTGGGCGCTGTAGACGGCGATGTCGGCGCCGCGGGCGAGAAAGCCGCGCAGATCGTATTCGGAGGCGCCGTCGACGATCACCGGGACGCCGGCCGCGTGGGCGAGCTCGACGACCTCCTCGAGGGTGAGCTGGCCGTAGTGCACGGCGTGGTGCGAGACGACGAACAGCACGGCGGCGGTGCGCGGGCCGAGCGCGCCGGCGAGCTGGTAGGGCTGGGCCTCGGTGGCCTGGCCGACCGGCACGACGCGGGCGCCGGCGAGCCGGATCGCCTGATCGATCGGCGCGCCGTAACCGACCATGTGGCCGAGCTGGACCGCGACCTCGTCGCACATGCCGTCCGCATTGGGCAGGCGCTCGATCCGGGCGAGGTCGGCGCCGGTGATGCAGCCGGCAATCGCCAGCGTGATCCCCGCGGCGGCGGAGGCGGTGACGAAACCAGAATCGGCGCCGCAGGAGTCGGCGATGACCGCGCTGGCGCGGCGCTGCAGGTCGTTGATCTCGACGAATTGGGTCAGGATGCCGGTGACGGCGCGCACCGCTTCGGGCACCGCGATCGAGGCGCCGAGCGCGGTCATGGTGCCGGAGGCGTTGATAATCGGCCGCAGTCCCAGCTCAGCGCGAATGTCGCTCATTTCGGCAAGCTACCGCCTGATTTAGCGCACCGCCACCACCGCCTCGATCTCTACGGTGATGCCCATCGGCAGCGAGGCCATGCCGACGGCGGAGCGGGCATGGCGCCCGGCGTCGCCGAACACGTCGACGAACAGGTCGGAGCAGCCATTGATGACCGCGGGATGGTCAGCAAAGCCCGGCGCGGCGTTCACCATGCCGAACAGCTTTACCACCTGCCTGACCCGGCCGAGATCGCCCAGCGTCGCTTGCATGGCGGCCAACAGGTTGAGCCCGGCGAGCCGGGCGTGCTCGCGCGCCTGCTCGACCGAGACGCCGGCGCCCACCTGGCCGGTGCGGAATTTGCCGTCGGCATCCCGAGGCCCCTGCCCCGACAGGAACAACAGCCCGCCTTCGATCACCGTGGGCACGTAGTTGCCGACTGGCGACGGGGCGGGCGGCAAAACGAGGCCGAGCGCTTCAAGACGGTCGTAGGGCGTCATGCTCTTCTCCTGGCCGGATCGGCGCAGCACTATGCTCCGAGGAAGAGGGTGAAGCACGCATGGGCAGCTACGCATGGCAATTTCGGCGGCAGGCATGAGCCCCGCTGGTGAGACAACCCCGGTCCAGACGCCACACCGCGTGCGGGCGCACAAGGCTTGGGATCAGACCTTGCAGGCGCCGTTGCGCCTCGAGGGCGCCGGGCGGGGCATTCCGGAAAGCTGGTTCCTCGGGCCGCGGGCGGAAAACGCCGAGATCCTGCGCGAGCTGATCAACGCGGCGATCGACAGCCACGCGGCCTTTCGCCGGTCGTTCCATCCCGAGGACCCGAGCCATCTGACGCCTGCGATGCGCGAGACGCCGGAGTATCAGGCCGGCATCGAGCGGCTGCGGCGGGAAACCCACGTTTTGCTGGAGAAGCTGCGGCTGTCCGCGCCGTTCGCCAGCGTGCGCTACCAGGGGCATATGCTGTGGGACCAGGCGTTGCCGGCGACGATCGGGCAGTTCGCGGCCGGGCTGTACAATCAGAACAACGTGGCGGCCGAGGCGTCGCCGGTCACGACGCGGCTGGAGATCGCCGCCGGCAACGATCTGTGCCGCATGCTTGGCTATGCAGTGCCGGACGGGGCCGTGCCGGACGGGAAGGGAGCGCCGGAAGGCACGGTCGTGCCGTGGGGGCACATCACCAGCGGCGGGACGGTGGCCAATATCGAGTCGCTCTGGGCGGCGCGGAACCTGAAGTTCGACGGGGTGGCGCTGCGGGCGGCGATTCGCGAAGTGCCGATGATGGCGCCGGCGCGCCAACTCGAAGTCCCGCTCTGGGGCGGCGATCGGGCGCGGCTCGTGGAGCTCGATACCTGGACCTTACTCAATCTCGATCTCGACACGCTGGCTGGATTGCCGGCGGCGCTCGCCGCGCTTGGCATCCATCCGGAACCGATGACCGAGGCGCTGGCCGGCTATGCGGTGCAGAATGTCGGACTGGTCGGCTTCTATCGCAGCTTCATGCCCGATATTTGGGAACCGCCGGTGCTGCTGGCGCCGGCGACGGGGCATTATTCTTGGCCGAAGGCGGCGACGCTGCTGGGGTTGGGGCAGAACGCGGTCTTGGTGCAGCGCGTGGATATGGATGCGCGGCTGGACCTGGAGCATGTCGAGGCGACGCTGAGCGCGCTGCTGCGGCGACGGACGCCGGTGCTGGCGGCGGTCGCGGTGATCGGCAGCACCGAGGAGAGCGCGGTCGATCCGCTCGAGGGGCTGATCGCGCTGCGCGAGCAGTTCCGGGCGCGGGGGCTGAATTTCTCCATTCATGCCGATGCGGCCTGGGGCGGGTATTTCCGGGCGATGCTGCGGGGTGAGCCGACGGCGACGTGTTCGGGCGCAGTGCCGGTGGCGCCGATGAGCGCCTATGCAGAGGCGCAGTACGAGGCGCTGCGGCACGCGGATAGCGTGACGGTCGATCCGCACAAGGGCGGCTATGTGCCGTATCCGGCTGGGGCGCTGTGCTATCGCAATGCGGCGTTCCGGGACTCGATTTCGTTGCGGGCGCCGGTGGTGTTCCACAGCCAGACGGAACCGACGGTGGGCGTCTACGGGATCGAGGGGTCGAAACCGGGTGCGGCGGCGGCGGCGGTTTGGTTGGCGCACCGGGTCATAAGGCCGGACCGGAGCGGGTATGGGCGCGTCCTTGGGCAGTGCATGTGGACGTCCAAGCGGCTGTTCTGCCGGCTGGCGACGCTCGACGATCCGCGCTTTGCGGTGACGCTGTTCAACCGCACGCCGGCGGAGAAGCGGCGGGCGCCGACGCGGACGCTGAACAACGAGCGGGCGCTGCTGCACCGGTTCACCGAGCTGGACAATGCGGGGCTGGAGGCGCTGCTGGCGTCGGACGCGCGGGCGCGGGAGCTGTTCAGCCAGATCGGTTCGGACCAGGTCATCTTGGCCTTCGCGTTGAACGCCAAATTGGCCGACGGCACGCTGAATCCCGACCTGGCGCGGGCCAATGCGCTGAACGAGCGCGTGTTCGCGCGATGCAGCGTGATCGAGCCGCGGCGCGACATGGACGAGGTCGAGCTGATCCTGACCAGCTCGCGTTTCGACCCGGCGGTGTATGGGCATTCGTTCGTGGAGCGCTTCTCCCGCCGGATGGGGGTGGCGGCACAGCCGGGCGCGGGGGTGGATTTCCTGATCTCGACGACGATGGACCCCTGGACCACCGAGGCGAGCGGGATCGATTTCCTGGCGACGATCGAGACGGCGCTCCGCCGCGCGGCGCATGCGGCGCTGGATGAGCTGGATGGCGCTTAACTGGGCTGATTAGCGCCGGGGGGTCGCTGACCCACCCTCACCCAACCCTCTCCCGGAGGGAGAGGGCTTTTGGTGGGTTACGGAGCTGGGGCGATGCGGGTGGGGATAATCGGGTCGTCGACGACGGGCCTGCCGGAGATGTGCTGGTAGGTGCCGTAGATCAACAAGCCGCTCGCCAGGTCCTTCCACACCGTGGAAACCGAGCGGTAGTCGTTGCCGTCATAGCCCTCGCGGTAGTGCGCCAGCCTGAGCGCGTGATAATGCGTTCCGAGCAGGATGATGTCCTCGACGCCCTCGTTGCGGATCAGGTCGTGATACTGGAAGCCGAACGCGAGGTAGTTGTCGAAGCCGACGATGTCGCCGGCGCCGCCCTGCATGACGCGGGTGAGCGCCGGATAGGCCTTCTCCACGCCGGGCCATATGGTCAGCCAGATGCCGTACCAGCCCTGGACCATGTCGCCGCCGACGCGCATCAGGCACATGTCGGGGTTGGCCGGGTTGGCGCCGAGGAACTCCATGGTCGGGCCGCCCTTCTGTTCGACCACCCCTCCGCTCGCCGGGCAGTGCCGCATCGACGCGAGGGCGTTGTCGGTGGGCGTGTTATTGTCGCCGACGATCATGGGCGGGAAGTTGTCGGCGGCTCGGGCCAGCCCGGGGCTGTTGTCGCTGAGCATGACCCGGCCGCTCATGCAGCCGCCGAGCACAAGCACCGTAATTAAAGCTAATCCGCGCATCGCATCGCCTCCCTGACAAGCGCAGCCTATCCGGTCTTGCCGCCTGCGGGGCAAACTGATCGCGAAATGGAGGGCCAGATGGCGGGCGAAGCGGTGACAGTGGTGACTGGCGGCGGGTCGGGGATCGGGGCGGCGCTGTGCCGGATGCTGGCGGGACCGGGTCAGGCGATTTTGGTGCACACCGGGTCGAATCGGGGGAATGCCGAGCGGGTGGCGGCGGATGTGGTAGCGGCGGGCGCGAGGGCGGTCGTTTCGGTGCACGATTTCAGCGAGCCGCGGCGCGGCGCGGCGGTGATCGAGGAGGCGCTGGCGGCGTTCGGGCGGGTGGACCGGGTGGTGCATCTGGCGGGGACGGCCGACCGGCGGCCGTTCGGGGTGCTGGATGAGGCAGGCTATGAACGGGGGCTGGCGGGGCCGCGGGCGTTCTTCCATTTGGTCACGGCGGCGCTGCCGTTGTTGCGGGCCTCGCCGGCGGGGCGGGTGGTGAGCGCCGGTTCGTTCCTGGCGCATGAATACCGGCTCGGCGAGGAGTTCCTGTTTCCGGCGACGTCGTCGGCGAAGGCGGCGCTGGTTGGGCTGAGCAAGTCGCTGGCGATGCAGCTCGCGGCGGCCGGGGTGACGGTGAACTGTGTGGTGCCTGGGTTCATCCAGAAGGATCCCGGCCGGCATGCGGCGCTCGACGAGGCGGCGCGGGCGCGGGTGCGCGAGTTGGTGCCGATGCACCGGTTCGGGCGGCCGGAGGAGGTTGCGGCGGCGATCCGGTTTTTGCTGTCGGACGAGGCCGGCTACATTACCGGGCAGACGCTGCACGTGGATGGAGGGATCGTGGTTTAACGTTTGCTCCGCGCGGCTACTCACGCAGCCCCGTCCGCATCGTCTGGATGCGCGACATCCATGGCGCCTTACCGCATCGTCCTGACAATAGGTGGCGACTTCATGGCCGGCCGACACCTAGCCGCCGCCATGGATGTCCGCTATATCCGAACGGATATGGCGCGTCACTGTGTTCAGGAACAGGCATGTCTAAGATCAGAAAAGTTGCCTTCGCCGCGCTCGCCGCAACCGTGTCAGTCATAGGCAATGGCGCAGCGAGGGCCGATGTCATCTCTGAGAGCTTTAGCGGGCCGGCTTCTGGGCCGTATACTGTCGACACCGCCGGGTCATTCGGCGCTCCCGGGACTGACTTGGCCTGCCAGACCGTTTCGGCGAGCTTCACCTACGATCCGTCCGCTGCCATCGCCTCTGGCACCGGATACGCCGTCGGCGGGGCTGAGTCCTCGCTGACGTACTCGATCAACGGTGTGACCTACAGCTCCGATACCGCCTCGAGCGTCACGAACATGATCAACATCGTTCCGGTCGGCCTCTATCTCGCCGTCGAATTCTTCGGCCAGGACACCAGCGGGCAAACTCTCCTCTTCGGGTTCGACACGTTAAATGGCGCGTCGATCGACAGTATCGGCCCCATTGCGGCCGATTACATGGGCGAGGGCTTTAATGCCCAGGTATTCGGTCCAAATCTTGCCGATTTCATCTCGTTCGACGCAAGCCCCGCCGCGGCTGCCGTTCCCGAGCCCGCCAGCTTCGCCCTGATAAGCGCCGGTCTCGTCGGCCTCGGCGCCGCACGCCGCCGACGCAGGACCGACGCCGTTTAGTTAGACGCTCAATCGAACGGTGGCACAGGAACGTGGACGCCGGGGGCGAGACTGGGCAGGTGGTCACGGATGGAATTGTATTGCGGGTCGTCCGGCTTGTAGCTCATCAGCGATTCGCCGATCGCGTCCGGGCCGGTGGCGCGCAGGCGGAGCACGATCGTGCCGTCCGGCTCCATCCAGGCCTCGCCGATGCTCGCCGGTTCGTGGAGGGCGATCGGGCGCGATGGTGTCGGGCGGGTGATGGTTTAAGCCGTGATGGTCAGGGGGGTGGGACGGGGGCGGCTCGGGCGGGGTCGATCTCGAGCCAGACTTGGTCGCCGACTTGGCGGAACTCGGTCGGCGCGGTGCTGACGCGCAGGCGCAGGTCGCCTTGCTCGGGGGCGACCAGGTAGTCCCAGTATTCGCCGAGATAGGCGCGCTCGAGGATGCGGCCTTGCACCCACCAGCGGCGGCCGGCTGCTGGTGGCAGGGCGTCGTGCAGCACGATGCTTTGCGGGCGGACGGCGAAGCTGGGGCGGCGCCCGGGCAAGTCGGGGGCGAGGCCGGCGGGGACGGAGAAGCCGGGGAAGACGATCTGCTGGCCGTCCAGCACGCCGTCGAGGAAGTTGGTGCGGCCGATGAAGCCGGCGACGAAACGGGTTTGTGGTTGCGTGTAGAGGGTCACCGGGTCGGCGACTTGCTCGATCCGGCCGGCGTTCATCACCACGATGCGGTCGCTGGTGACCATGGCCTCGGACTGGTCGTGGGTGACGTAGACGGTGGTGATGCGGAATTCGTCGTGCAGGCGGCGGATCTCGGCGCGCATCTCCTCGCGCAGATTGGCGTCGAGGTTGGAGAGCGGTTCGTCGAGGAGGAGGATTTCGGGCTCGATGACGATGGCGCGGGCGAGTGCGACGCGCTGCTGCTGGCCGCCGGAGAGTTCGGCGGGGTAACGGTCGGCGAGCTGGCGGAGGCGGACAACGTCGAGGATCTTGTCGGTGCGGCGGTCGATCTCGCTGCGCGAGAGGCGGCGCAGGTTCAGGCCGAAGGCGACGTTTTGGCGCACGGTCATGTTGGGCCAGATGGCGTAGCTCTGGAAGATCATCGACATGCCGCGACGCTCCGGCGGCACGACGCCGGCGGGCGAGGAGAGGACGGCGCCGTTCATGGCGATGGTGCCCTCGGTGGGCGGCATGAAGCCGGCGATCATGCGGAGCGTCGTCGTCTTGCCGCAGCCGGAGGGGCCGAGCAGGGAGACGAACTCGCCCTCCTCGAGCGCCAGGGTGACGCCTGAGACGGCGATCATCGAGGCGCCATAGCGCTTGCCCAAGCCTTGCAGAACCAGCTTGCCCATCGCGCTACACTCCGCGCCATTGCGGCTGGCGTTTGTTGAGGAAGGCGTCCATGCCTTCGCGGAAGTCCTGGCTCTGGTAGCACATCAGGATCAACGCCTCGTCCTCCACGACGTCCCCGCGCAGCTTTCGCAGCGCCAGCTTGGTGGAGCGCAGGGTGAGCGGCGCGTGGCCGGCGATCAGGCGGGCCAGCTCGTTGGCGCGCGCGAGCAGGGTGTCGGGGGTGGCAAGCTCGCTGACCAGGCCGAGACGCAGCGCTTCTTCGGCCTCGATCAAGCGGGCGGTGAAAATGATGTCCTTGACCCGGGCGGCGCCGATCAGGGCGGTGAGGCGCGCGAGGTTCGACATGGACAGGCAGTTGCCGAGGGTGCGGGCGATCGGGAAGCCGAAGCGCAGGCCTTGTGTGGCGATGCGCAGGTCGCAGCAGGCAGCGATGGCCGCGCCGCCGCCGATGCAGGCGCCGTTGATCGCGGCGATGGTGGGCACGCGGCAGGCTTCGAGGACGTTGAGCACGTCGTCGATGCGCTGCTCGTAGGCGATCGCGTCCTCCGGGCGGCTGAAGGCGCGGAACTGGCCGATATCGGTGCCGGCGGCGAAGGCGCGCTCGCCGGCGCCGGTCAGGATGAGGGCGCGGATGGTCTCGTCCTGGTCCACCCGCTCGATGGCCGCGACCAGCCCGTCATACATCGCCCAAGTCAGCGCGTTACGCTGATCCGGGCGGTTGAACGTGATGCGGCCGATGCCGTCGGCCTGCTCGAACAGCAACTCTTCTGCCACCCTGGACCCTCCGGTTTGGCGCAGGATGGGTCAATCCACGAGCGCCGCATAGGTCAGGACGCGCAATTCCCGGCGGATCGGGTAGGTGCTGGAGGGGGTGAGCTGGGTGAAGAGGATGACGGCGAGGTCTTCGGCCGGGTCGATCCAGAAGGCGGTGCTGGCGGCGCCGCCCCAGGCGTATTCGCCGGGCGAGCCGAGGACCTGCGCCTTGGCCGGGTCGAGCATGATGGAGAAGCCCAGGCCGAAGCCGATGCCGGCGTAGTTGCTTTCGCTGAACCGGGCCTGGCCCATCGCGGCCATGTCGCCACCGAGGTGGTTCATGGTCATTAGCTCGACGGTCTTGCGGCCGAGCAGGCGCTGGCCGTCCAGCGTGCCTTTGTTCAGCATCATATGGCAGAAGCGCATGTAGTCGCGGGCGGTGCCGGTCAGGCCGCCGCCGCCGGAGGCGATTGGGCGGCCTTTGGCGAAGAGGCTGGTCTCTGGGTCGTCGAGCAGGGTGGCGCGGCCGTCCTCGCCTTTGCTGTAGTTGGCGGCGAAGCGCGGCAGGTTCTCAGGGGCGACGCGGAAGGCGGTGTCGCGCATGGCGAGCGGCTGCAGGACGCGTTCGGCGAGGAATTGTGCGAAGGGGATGCCGGAGATTTCGGCGACCAGGTGGCCGAGGACGTCGGTGGCGATGCTGTAGTTCCAGGCGGCGCCGGGCTGAGCGAGGAGCGGGAGGCTGGCGGCCATTTCCACCACCTGGCCTAGCGTGAGGCCGGAGGTTTGGAAGTCGACGCCTTGGTCGCGGTAGAGCTGATCCACCGGGGTCGCGTTCATAAAGCCGTAGGTGAGGCCGGAGGTGTGGGTCAGCAGGTCGCGGTAGGTGATGGGGCGTTCGGCGGGGACCGGGTCGCGGCCGTCGCCGGCAAAGACCTTGATATCGCGGAAGTAGGGGAGGACGCCGTAGATCGGGTCGTCGAGCTGGAATTTGGCTTCCTCGTAAAGCATCATGATGGCCGTGCTGGTGAGCGGCTTGGTCATCGAGTAGATGCGGACGATGCTGTCCGGCGTCATAGCGCGGCCACGGGCGATGTCGGCCATGCCGTAGCAGGATTCATAGGCGATGCGGCCGCGGCGGCTGACGAGCACGGACAGGCCGGGAAGCCTGCCGCTGTCCACCCAGCGTTTCATCCAGGCGCCCACGCGCGCCATCTGCTGGGGTGACATGCCGACCTGACCAGAAACATCAATGTTCATCGAGTGATCCTCGTTGCCCTATTGCGCCAGGGGTGGTGTGATTGGCGCATCATAGGGGAGGGAACCCGCGTGATCCACGTCGTTGCGATCATCACCACACAGCCGGGCAAGCGAGACGAGGTGCTGGGACATTTCCGCGCCAACGTGCCGGCCGTTCATGCCGAGGCGGGCTGCATCGAATATGGGCCGACGATCGACGCCGATACCGGTGGCATCGGCGATAAGCTCGGGCCAGACACATTCTGCGTGATCGAGAAATGGGCAAGCCTGGACGCGCTGAAGGCGCATGGGCAATCGCCGCATATGCAGGCGTATGGGGCGAAGACACGGCCGATACTGGCCTCGCGCGTCATTCATGTGCTGACGGAGCCCGCCTAACGAAGATACGAGTCATCCACGGATTCAGGAAGAGGGAGCAGCGGCCCTGGGTGACTCCCAACCGTCTGGCACATTCTGGCGATCTAAACTAGGAACGTTACATCCGATTTTTAACGACACGGTAAAGGAAGGTGCGTTAAAAGCTAGAGTCGCAGACGTGTCGAGAAACATTCGGCAGAACCTCTAGCTAAAGGCATGAGGCTTACGATTCGACTATTTGGGACGGCAACGATGCACTTAGCTATACTTGGTCCTGGCATGAAGCAATGCATTGCACGAGGAACTTTAGCCATGAATAGGCTGCTAATGCTAGGTCCCGCGCCTGGCACTAGGGGCTGGCGTCGTGCGAATGGCAGACCAGAGTGGGCGGGTGAGCACAGTGCTCGGCTAACCGGTCTGCTCGAGTGCGTTCGACGTTCCACCCTCCGACCGACCCATTGCCCCCCTCTATGGCGTGCGCTTTCGACTGTGCTCACTGTAGTTAGCGCGTTTGCGTCAGCGATAATCGCAGACTCGGCCAGTGCAGCCGCCCCGAGCACCACGCATCTGGTCGAGGGTGTCTGGCAGACAACAGATTTCCAAAACCCAGATAATCCAGGGTGCTCGATCGGTGGTCCCGGCTCTATACCGGGGAGCCGTCTCATCTTGGGGGTTAGCAGAGCCCATCCCAGTCCGCTTGACCTCGTTCTTCGAAAAACGGCATGGGTGATCCCTGAGGGAACTCCTGTCCGCGTACTATTCACTTTTGGCGATGGCTCAACAATCTCGTCCGTTGGACGAGGAAGAGGATCGATCGTCGAGATTGAGATTGGTGCTGATCAGCAGCGCTCCTGGGTGCACGAGTTTACAGCCAACTCGTCCATGCAGGTTTCGTTCGATGGAAACGAATTACCGTGGCGGTTTGATTTGGCGGGAACAAGTGCCGCTATCAATGCGATGGGCGACTGCTTGACAGCGCACCAGATCGACAATGCCGGACCGCCCTTCGACGGATCGGCCGCAGTGACATCCACACAGCCATTTGAACCGTCAGGAACTCAGCGACAGGCGCAAGAGTCCGTCAACTCTCCCACTACGTCAGAATCACCGACTGGGTCTGTGGCACCAAATACAGCCCAAGCCAGCGCCACCAGACTGCCCGCTCCGGGGCCAGAAAAATTGATCGCGAGTTGGGGCGGATCGAGTCAGCTGCAGACCAGGCCTTTCCACGTGGATGGACCATGGGAGCTGCAATGGAGAACAGAAAAGGGCTACTTTTCTGCGCGGCTGCACAATGCAGCTGGTGAAAGCGGACAGAGCCAACTACTCGCGAATACGACCGGTGCAGGAGCGAGCAGTTCTTACCAACCGGTCGGGGGCGACTTCTACATGGAGTTCAACGCATCCCAGGAATGGAGCGCCCGGATTGTGTCACTTCAAGACGTGGCCATCTCAAGTTCGGGTGCTAATCCCCCTCCTGCCATTGTGCCCCCCAGTATCGCTCCAGTCGTAACAAGCCCAGCCCTGGTGGCGCCGAAGACGCCACAACCACCGCCGCAAGAGACCACCGCTTCTGCTGGAGCGAGTGAACTTCCCACGATACGGGACGCATCCCAGAACAACGAAGCCCTTTTTCAGCGGGACTTTAACAGGCTGCGGAAATTCGGCTTCCGGCGCGGAGGATAATCTGATTCGCTGTCATGGTTAAAGGCGGCGGTGTTGGGATGCGCGGAACGGACGAGCAGACAGGGGCACTGTTCAGCTATTTGAGCCCGGAAGGGCTGGTGCCGCGCGACCACCCGTTGCGATCGATCCGCTTGCTGGTGAACAAGGCGCTGGAGCAACTCTCGCCCCAGTTCGACGCGCTTTATGCCGCGAGCGGCCGGACCTCCATTGCGCCGGAGAAGCTGCTGCGCGCCCTACTGCTGCAAGCGTTCTTTGGCGTGCGTTCGGAACTGGCTTTGCTACCGAATGTTGGCCCAGAGTGCTGACGGATTTTGGCCCACCTGCCGTCCCTCAACCTAGGGTTTCCCTGATTCTGCCGGGGGGCTCGGAGTGGATTGGAACGCCAAAGTGGAATTGTTCGAGCAGCTTCGTCAGGAGCATGAGTTTGGTGTCGGCACGATCGCCGGTGTGGCGGCGAAATTTGGCGTGCACCGTCGGATGGTGCGGCAGGCGATCGCCGACGCGCTGCCGGCGCGTCGTCGTTATCCGGCCCGGGTCAAACCGAAGCTGGACGCGGTCGCGGCGTTCATCGACCAGGTGCTTGACGAGGATCGTCGGGCTCCGCGCAAGCAGCGACATACGGCGCGGCGGATCTATCGCCGGCTGCTGACGGAGTTCCCCGATGCCGCGGTCGCGGAGTCGACGGTGCGCAATCACGTTCGCGCCCGCAAGCGCGCGCTGGGGCTGGTGAAGCGCGAGACTTTCGTGCCGCAGAGCTACGCGTTGGGCCATGAGGCGCAGGTGGATTGGTATGAGGCCTGGGCCGATCTCGGTGGCGAGCGGACGCGCCTGCAGGTGTTCGCGATGCGATCGATGGCGAGCGGGGCTGCGTTCCACCGCGCCTATCTGCACGCGACGCAGCAAGCGTTTCTCGAAGCGCATGAGCACGCGTTCGCCTATTTCGGCGGCGTGTTCCGACTACTGCGTTACGACAATCTGGCCAGCGCGGTGCGCAAGATCCTGCGTGGTCACCGGCGCGAGGAGACGGTCCGGTTCGTGGCGTTCCGCTCGCATTGGCGCTTTGCGGCAGAGTTCTGCACCCCCGGCGAGGGTCATGAGAAAGGTGGCATTGAGGGCGAGGGTGGCTATTTCCGTCGCAATCACCTCGTGCCAGTGCCTGATATCGCCGACCTCGATGCGCTGAATGCGTTTTTGCTGACGGGCTGCCGCGCGGATGAGGCGCGGATCCTGGACGGGCGCTCGGAGCCGGTCGGTGTGGCGATGGTGGTCGAGCGCGATCATCTGACGGCGCGCCATCCGGACGGGTTCGACCTGGCGGACGTGACGTTTCCGCTGGTGGACAAGCAGGGCTGTGTGCTGGTCAAGACCAACGCCTACTCGGTGCCGCTGCGCGCGGGCAGCCGGGTGGAAGCGCGCGTGTACCCGCTGCACGTTGAGATCTGGCATTCTGGCCGCCGGGTTGCCCGGCACGAGCGCTGCCATCGGCGGCGTCAGCAGGTGCTGGACCTGGAGCATTACCTCGACGTGCTGAGCCACAAGCCTGGTGCGTTTGCCGGATCCAAACCACTCGCCCAGATGCGCGCGGCCGGTCGCTGGCCACCTTGCTATGACGAGCTCTGGGAACGGCTGCTGACCCGGCACGGCAAGCAGAACGGCACCCGCGCGATGGTGGCGGTGGTCGGTTTGGCTCGGGAGTTCGGTCATGACGCGCTGCGCGTCGCGATCACCACGGCGGTGTCGCTCGGCGCGTGCGATGTCGCGGCGGTGCGCTATCTGCTGACCGAGGCCGGGCTGCGCAAAAGCCAGCCTGCTGCGATCGATGTCGGCGACCTCGCCCGTTACGACCGGCCGCTGCCGACGATGGCGGAGTATGACGTGCTGCTGTCCGGGCCGTGCGCGGGGACCGCGTGATGAGCGATCTGCAGGAGCAAGCGATCCGCCAGCACTGCAAGACACTGCGCATGCCGACGATCGGCGGGCAGTTCGCCCGGCTCGCCGAGGCCGCGACACGCGAGGGTCAGACGCATATCGGCTACCTCGAGGCGCTGCTGGCGGCCGAGATGGAGGAGCGGGAGAGCCGGTCAATTGCGCGTTTGCTGCACGATGCGCGGCTGCCGCGGATGAAGACGCTCGACGAATTCGAGTTCGACCGCTCCGGCGTTGCAGCATCGCAGCTCCGGGCGTTGGCCGAGGGCGAGTATGTCGCCAAGGCCGAGCCGATCCTGCTGATTGGCGAAGCTGGCACAGGCAAGACCCATCTCGCGACAGGCTTGTGCGTCGCGGCCTGTCGCCAGCGGCGCCGGGTGCGGTTTACGACGGCGACGGCGCTGATCAACGAGCTGGCGGAGGCGGCGCATGCCAATCAGCTCAGTCGCGCGCTCGGTCGATGGGAGCGGCTCGACCTGATCTGCATCGACGAACTCGGCTATGTACCGCTCGCCGAAACTGCCTGCGAGTTGATGTTCCAGGTGATTGCCGACCGGGCGGAGAAGGCGGCAGTGATTGTGACCACCAATTTGCCGTTCTCGGAATGGTCGCAGGTGATCCCGAACCCAAGGTTATGCAAGGCGCTGATCGACCGGCTGACCGACCGTGCGCACATCGTCACCACGGGCGCCGATTCATACCGGTTCCGCCGCACGACCGCTCAGCGCAAGACGGCAAAGACGTAGCAGGAGGACCCAAGCAAGACGCTCAGGGACGGTGCGAGCCTCACGCTCCGCGCCAGCCAGTTATCTACCGGGAGGTGGGCCAGAATTCATCAGCACAAGTGGGCCGGAATTCGTAGACACAGCCATGAACGCCAACTGATGGAACAGGTCACCTACAACATGCTGTTCCGCTGGTTCATCGGCCTAGCGATGGATGCGCCAGTGTGGGACGTGACGGTATTCACCAAGAACCGCGAGCGCCTGCTGGCCGGCGACGTGGCGGTGTCGTTTCTGCTGGCCGTCATGGGCGACCCGGCCGTCAAACGTCTGCTCTCGACCGAGCACTTCTCGGTTGACGGCACCCTCATCGAGGCATGGGCATCTATAAAAAGCTTCCGGCGCAAGGACGGCCAGGACGAGCCTCCATCTGGACCCGGCCGCAACGCCGAGCGCGACTTCCGCGGCGAGAAGCGCAGCAACGAGACTCACGCGTCCACCACCGATCCCGATGCCCGGCTGTATCGTAAAGCCAACGGCCAGCCCTCACGGCTTTGCTTCATGGGGCATCTGCTGATCGAGAACCGGCACGGGCTGATCGTCGATGTCCGCACCACGCATGCGACCGGGCGGGCCGAACGCGAGGCCGCCGAGGCGATGATCGCAGCTACGGTCCGCGGGGGCCGCGCCACGCTGGGCGCGGACAAGGCGTATGACGCAGCCGAGCACGTCGCCAGGCTGCGCGCCATCGGCGTGACACCGCATGTGGCGCAGAATACGTCAGGGCGGCGTTCAGCGATTGACGGCCGGACCACCCGGCACGCGGGCTACGCTGTCAGCCAACGGCTGCGTAAGCGGATCGAGGAGCCGTTCGGCTGGATCAAAGCGGTGGCCGGATTGCGCAAGACCCGGCACCGCGGCTTGGACCGGGTTGGCTGGGTGGTGACGCTGACGGCCGCCGCCTGCAATCTGGTGCGCTTGCCCAAGATCCTGGCGAGTGCGGCATGACCAAGCCTGCTCAATCCGAGGTGCTCGGACGGTGGCGGATCACCGAAATCACAGGGTGGGACGACGACTACGTCGACCTGCTCGGCCCTGGCCATATCCAGCTGGACCGCGATGGCGGCGCCATGGCGTTCGGCGTCGTCCAGATCGGTCTAGAGTGCTGGTACAGCCAAACCGGCGTCCACTTCACTTTCCATGGCAGCGACGAGGGCACCGAGGTGTTCGGCGATGGCGACGCCGATCTCGAGCCGGATGGCACTCTCGCGGGCGAAATTCACTTCCACAACGGCGACGACATGCCTTTCATCGCCAAGCGTTGGTGAATTTCCGCAACCTGTTAAAGGAATACGATTTGTAGCTGCTGGAAATTTCGCGCGTGCAGCCGACGCTGGATTTCTCTCGACCGGATACCGCATTGAAGTGAATGTCGGAACGGGCGAGGTAGATTGCCTTGTGCACGACAAGGCCACGATGGACGATGTCGCGGACTGGAGGCGAGGGAAGTCAGTAGTTATATCTGGCATAATAGACTTTACGGTTCTCGGCGACCTGCAGCTCGAAGCTGGGTGCAGTGTTACCCCCAGGTAGCTTGTATCTGTATTCCGGTTGCTACCGCCGTTCTCCAAGGCCCGAGGCTGCGCGTAACTGACTGAGATAAAGTTCGCGTCGGCGGTCGGCGGAGCGGGTCCGACTAGGCTTGTTGCCAAAAACCGAACGCGGTTCACGACAAGGGGACCTGCATTTCCTGGTGTCCAGATGCAAGGACACCTCTCTCCCGGCAGGTATGGCACTTTGACATCGCTGGTCACCGGGGCAGACACCCTTGTCGCGCCTCGAGGCGACGCCTTTATGCCTGCAGACCTTTTCCGGAGAGCGCGATGTCCAAGCAGCTGCATCTGGGCGCGTTCATGCGCCCCGTCGGCATCCATACCGCCTGGTGGCGAGTGCCCGGCGCCTACCCGGACGCCAACTTCAACCTCAAGCACCTCGTCCGTTTCATTCAGACGCTCGAGCGCGGGCGTTTCGACGCCTTCTTCATGGCCGACCATCTGGCCGTGCTCAACATGCCGGTCGAGGCGCTCCGGCGCAGCGCGACGGCGACCTCGTTCGAGCCGCTGACCCTGCTCTCCGCACTCGCCATGGTGACCGAGCGGATCGGGCTGATCGCCACAGCCTCCACCACCTTTGAAGCGCCCTATCACATCGCCCGCCGCTTCGCCTCGCTCGATCATATCAGCGGCGGCCGGGTCGGCTGGAATGTGGTGACCACGTCGAACCCCGACGCCGCGCTGAATTTCGGGCTGGAGGACCATGTCGAGCACGACGAGCGCTATCAGCGCGCCCGCGAGTTCCACGCCGTGGTCACCGGGCTGTGGGATAGCTGGGCGGACGACGCCTGGCTGCGCGACCAGCCGAGCGGCATCTTCTTTGACCCCGCACGGATGCACACGCTCGACCACAAAGGCGAGCACCTTTCGGTGCGCGGGCCGCTCAACATCGCCCGGCCGATCCAGGGCTGGCCGGTGATAGTCCAGGCCGGCGCGTCGGACGCGGGGCGTCAGCTCGCGGCGGAAACCGCCGAGGTGATCTTCGGCAGCACGCGCACGATGGAGGACGGCAAGGCGTTCTACGCCGACGTGAAAGCCCGCATGCGCGCCATCGGCCGTGACCCGGCGAGCTTGCGCGTGCTGCCCGGCGCCCTCGTCGTCGTGGGCCGCACCAGCGAGGAGGCGCGCGAGAAAAAGCGTCTGCTCGACAGCCTGGTGCATCCAGAGAGCGGGGTGCCGAATCTCTCGATCCGGCTCGGGGTCGACGCCTCCGGCTTCGACCTCGACGCGCCGCTGCCCGAGCTGCCGCAAACCAACCAGAGCCAAAGCGGCCAGAAGGCGCTCATCGCGCTGGCCCGGCGGGACAATTTGACCGTGCGGCAACTGGCGCAGATCGTCGGCGGCTATGGCGGGCTGCAGATGGTCGGCACGCCCGGCGAGATCGCCGATACGATGCAGGAATGGCTGGAGGCGGAGGCGAGCGACGGGTTCAACGTCATGTTCCCGACTGTGCCGGCCGGGCTCGACGAGTTCGTGGACATGGTCTTGCCGGAGTTGCAGCGGCGCGGGTTATTCAGGCGCGAATACGAGGGTGTGACGTTGCGCGACCATTTGGGCCTGCGGCGGCCGGAGAACCAATTTTTCGCTGAAGCGGACCGCAAGGCCGCGGAATGAGCGAGCCCTTTCCAGCGGGACAGCCCACTGTGTAGCGCCGGTGTCTCGGCGGGTCCGACAGTTGCGGGCTGAGCTCAGAAATCCTGGCCAAAGGGCAGCGATGCCAGGATTTCTGCCGCGCTCGCGTCGCCGCTGCTGCCTTGTGGCTTAGCCCTGCGAAGAACCGCGTCGTAAACGAGGTAGGCGTCCCGCGACACGATCTGCGCCGCCCCGAGCAACCCCGGCAGCGGAGCGCGCAACACATTCGGAATGATGTCGGTCAGCAGCGCTTGTTTCAGCGCCGGGATGCGCTGGTCATGCTGGAGGTTGTCCAATTCGGCTTGGCCCGCCGGGGTCGCGTAGTCGTAGAACTCGGTTTCCAGCGTGCTGTCATCGGCGATCTGCGCCGTGCCGCGTTGCCAGTTGGCGTAAACGCCAAGTTTCAACCCCTGCGTGCGCACGCCGACAAGATGCGTTGGTGAATCGTTGAAGTTGTAGTAGCTCGGGACGGCCTCATCGGTCGCAAGCAGCACGTATTGGCGGCCCGGCGCTTGCGCCGAGCGCAACATTGCCAGTAGATCGTGGCGCTCGCCGTAGATTTGGCCGAGATTGCCGGTCAGCCAAGAGCGGCCGCCATAGCCGATGCTCACGAGCAGCGGCAGCAGGTCGACCGAAGAGGTGAGCCCTTGCCGGAGCACGTCCACGTCGCCGGTGTGGCGCCCCGACGGGTCCACGACGATGAGCGGCACGTGATAGGCCTCGTCATAGAGCGCCCCGACCTTGCCGGAGAGGAAACCGTGCGCACCCGCGTAATCGCCGTGGTCGGAGGTGAAGACGATGATCGTGTTGTTGAGGACGGAGGAAGGCAATGCAGCGACGGCCTGCAATATTTGCCCAATCGCACCGTCCGCGACCTGCATGATCTGCGTGTAGGAGTCGAGGCTGCGCTGCCAGTAGCTGAACGGCGCCACACCGATCCCGTACGCGGCATAGGGCGAGGGCACCGGGATGGGCGTGTACCCGCTGGGTGGATATTGCGCGATGGTGAAGTTCTGCTGCGCCGGGTCGTCGGTGACGCCACCCCAGACCAGCTCTTGGAAGAGGCGGCTGTAGGCCTGCGTGGATGGCTTCCTTGCCGCAATCTGCGCTCCGGTTTCCCAGTTCGGGGGGACGCTTGCATAGCCGTATTGCCCCGGGCTTTTCAGCGCGTTCTCGCTCCACGGCACGACCGGCGGATTCTGTGTCGTCGAGTAGAGGGTGAAAGGCTTGAGTAATGGCGCGGTCTGCGCCGAGAACAACTCGCTGTAGGTCTGGAATTCGGTTCCCGCCCAGAAAAACTCCTTATCGTGTGGATTGATCAGGGAGACCGTCAGGCACCAAGGCGCGGCGGCCGTGCCGTGCTGCTGCAGCCACTGCGCGCCCTGGTTGGCGATGTCCGCGTCATTGCGGTAAGGGTACTGGCTGTTCGAGTAGTCGCCGTAGGCGCCTTGCAGGTTGGAACCGGTCGGATCGGGGAAAGTGAGACCGTCAAACCCGTAAGCATCCAGCCGCGGGGTGTTTTGCGGCGGAATGGAGACGTGCCATTTGCCGATATAGGGGGTCTGGTAGCCGAGCTGGCGCAGGAACTTGCCGTACGTCGGGAAGGCCGGGTTCAGCCAAGGCTGCAACGAGAGCTGCACGCCGGGCTTGGCCAGGATGGTCTGGACCAGCCAGCTCTGCTGCGAGTAGAGGCCGGTGATCATCGTGCCGCGCGCTGGCGTGCATGCGCAGGCAGCGGTGTAGTGGTTGGCGAACTTTACCCCACTCTGCCAGAGTTGATGGAGGTTCGGCATATAACGGCGAAGGAAATCGCCAGTGCTATTGATGCCGGCGGGAAATACAGTTGGAAACCGCAACTGGTCCACTTTGATGACCAGGATATTCGGCTTCCCACTCCGACCGGCGCCACTGGGCCGGTCGCTCTGCGCCTGGGCCTGCCCGCCGTCAAACACGCCGGCGCCAAGGCTGAAGTTTGCCGCGGCTGTTGCTGTTGCCGCGCCCTTCACGAAGGTCCGACGGTCCATGATCTTCTCCCGCTCGTGTTGGCCATGCACCGGCGTTCCGCTCCGGTGTCATCGCCGGGACGTCACACCTGTGGGGTGATGGCTGTGTTTGATGTGGTCAGTACGCGCGCACGGCGGGCTTATAGGCGGCCAGCAATCCGGCCGCGATTGGCAAAATTTGGTTGTTTCTAAGGCCGCATTGAAAACGGGGGGTCGGTCAGCGGGAGAGGGCTTCTGCCGATTGGCGAGCGAAAATGCACACTTCAAGGAATCGGTGCGATATGCACCGACGGATCAGACTAGAAACCCTCGCGGACCACGTCGCGGGCGAAATAAGTCATGATCAGGTCCGCTCCGGCGCGCTTGAACGCGCCCAGCGATTCGCGCACGACGCGCGCCTCATCGAGCGCGCCCGCCTGCGCGGCGAACTTGATCATCGCGTATTCGCCGCTCACTTGATAGACGCCGATCGGCAGCAAGGTCCGCTCGCGCAGCCGGGCCAGAACGTCGAGATAGGGCATGCCGGGCTTGACCATCAGGATGTCGGCGCCCTCGGCCTCGTCGGCGGCGGATTCGAGGAGGGCCTCGCGGCCGTTCGCCGGGTCGGCTTGATACTCCTTGCGGTCGCCTCGCAGGTCGCAGCCGGCGGCGGCGCGGAACGGGCCGTAGAAAGCGGAGGCGAACTTGCTGGAATAGGCCATCACCGGGGTGTTGACGAAGCCGGCGCCGTCGAGCGCGGTGCGGATCGCGGCGACCTGGCCGTCCATCATCGCGGAGGGGGCTACCATGTCGGCGCCGGATTCGGCGCAGAGGACGGCTTGGCGGCCCAGATTTTTTACCGTCAGGTCGTTGTGCACGTGCCCGTCTTGCAGCACGCCGCAATGGCCGTGGTCGGTGTACTCGCAGAAGCAGTTGTCGGTGATGACGACCAGTTCGGGCGCGGCTTCCTTGGCGATGCGGGTCATGCGCGCCAGCAGCCCGGTGGCGGATAGGCTGTCGCTGCCGGTGGCGTCCTTGTAGGCCGGGATGCCGAACAGGAGGATCGAGCGCACTCCGTCGCGGGCGATCGCCTCGACCTCGCGCGCCAGACCGCGCAGCGGGATGCGCGAGACGCCGGGCATGGCGGCGATCGGGACCGGCTCGGTGTGCGTTTCGTCGATGAAGATCGGCAGGATCAGGTCCTGCGCGGTGACCGAATTCTCGCGCATCAGGGCGCGCATCGCTTCGCTCTGGCGCAGACGGCGGAGGCGTGTGGTCGGGAACATCCGCCGAACTTAGGAGATCAACGGCGTTACTGCCAGCGCGCACCGGATAGACCCGCCTTCAGCGCAGTCCCACTCTCGTGATTATGCGCCGGAGACATGGCTCTCCGTCGTAACCGCGCCTGTTCGCACATGCACAACAGACCCAGATGTGTTCCCGACGACGGGACTTGTCCCGCCGCCCCGGAGACCTCGTACGAGGCCCGCCGGCGTGTTGCCCCCGATCCCGAGGGCATCGTTTGGAGAGCATAATTATGAAGTTTGGACTTATCGTGGCCGCGACGACCCTGGCGCTTGCCGCCGCTCCGGCGATGGCGGGCGAAGGCAATCCGTCTGGCCCGGCACAGAACAATATTCCGACAGTGACGACTGGCTCGTTCCTGTTCCAGGGCTCGAACCCGCCGGGGCTCGGCGGCATGCCTGACCCGGTGACGATGCCGAACGCCTCCGAGGCGGAGCCGCAGCCGCTCAACAGCGAGCCGGTTGGCGCCAACCTGCAGTAAAACTGCCAAATGGGGCCAGGCGCGGACCTGGCCCCAGCTTGCCGGCTTTGGCGCAACGCGCCAGTCTGCCGGCCATGAAGAATTCGCTCGATACCGAGGCTTTCCTCGCCGATCTGCACGCGCTGCGCCGCATCGGCACGTTCCGCACCGGCGTGCATCGCCCAACCTACTCGCCGGAAGACATGGAATCCCGGCGCTGGTTGATGCAGCGCATGCAGGAGGCCGGGCTGGAACCGGAGATGGACGGGATCGGCAATGTCATCGGCCGGCACCCCGGGCCGGGACCGAAGCTGCTCGCAGGCAGCCATATCGAAACGCAGAATGAGGCTGGATGGCTGGATGGCGCGCTGGGCGTGGTCGTCGCGGTGCATCTGGCGCGCGCCGGGCTGCCGGTGGATGCGATCGCGTTTGCCGATGAGGAGGGGCATTACGGGTCGTTCGTCGGCTCG
Organism: Acetobacteraceae bacterium; assembly: GCA_965276815.1. Classification (GTDB taxonomy): domain Bacteria; phylum Pseudomonadota; class Alphaproteobacteria; order Acetobacterales; family Acetobacteraceae; genus JAVVHH01. The sequence goes on from CBDIBE010000012.1 coordinate 356,014, forward strand.
CGCTCGTTCACCGGGCTGCTCGAGGAGGCGGAGATCGACCGTCTCAGCAACAGATACCATGGCAAGCCGCTCCGCACCGCGCTCGACGAAGCCGGGCTGGGCGGCAAGCCGCGGCTGCAGCTTGAGGAGGGGCGGTATCGCGGCTTCTACGAGATGCATATCGAGCAGGGCACGACGCTCGAGGCGGCACACGAGCAGATCGGCGTGGTGACCGGCATCGTGGCGATCTGGCAGTACCGGATCATGATCGAGGGCCAGCAAGACCACGCCGGCGGCACGACGATGGCGGAGCGGCGAGATGCGGGGCTGGCGGCGGTGCGGCTGCTGGCCTGGCTCGACCAGGAATTTCCCAAGCATTGCGGGCCGCGGACGACTTGGACGTGCGGGCGGATTGCGGTGTCGCCGGGCGCGGGGAGCATCATCCCTGGCAGCGCCGAAATGCTGTTCCAATTCCGCGATATTTCGACCGAGGTGCTGGACCGGCTGCATGCGCTGCTGGAGCGGGGGGTGCAGGAGAGCAACCGGCGCGAGCGTTGCACGGCCAAGCTGGAGGTCATGAGCCAGTCCAAGCCGGCGCCGTGCGACGCGACATTCCAGGACGCGCTCGCGGCCGCCGCCGAGGCGCTGACGCCGGGGCGCTGGCGGCGGATGCCGAGCGGCGCCGGGCACGATGCGCAATATTTGGCGCGGCGGATGCCGGCGGCGATGGTGTTCGTCCCCAGCATTGGCGGGATCAGCCATCATTGGGCCGAGGACACCAGCGACGAGGATTTGGCGATGGGGTTCCGCGTGCTGGCTGAGGCGGTCAGCCGGGTCATGACCGGCCAATCTCTAGAAATAGGAGAATGAGCATGGATGTCGGTTTCATCGGCCTGGGTATCATGGGGCGGCCCATGGCGGAGCACCTGGCCAAGGGCGGCCACAAGATGTTCCTGCATAGCCGGAGCGGCGTGCCGGAGGGCATGCCGGGCACGGCGTGCAAGTCGGCAAGCGAGGTGGCCGAGAAGGCCGAGGTGATCATCCTGATGGTCCCGGACACGCCCGACGTGCAGAAGGTGCTGTTTGGGCCGGAGGGCGTTGCCGAGGCGCTGAGCCAGGGCAAGACGGTCGTGGATATGAGCTCGATCTCGCCGATCGAGACCAAGAGCTTTGCCGAGCAGGTGAACGCGAAGGGAGCGGACTATCTCGACGCGCCGGTTTCCGGCGGCGAGGTGGGCGCCAAGCAGGCGAGCTTGACGATCATGGTGGGCGGGCCGCAGGCGGCATTCGACCGGGTCAAGCCGCTGTTCGAGTTGATGGGCAAGAACATCACACTGGTCGGCGAGAACGGCGCCGGGCAGACGACGAAGGTGGCCAACCAGATCATCGTCGCGCTGACGATCGAGGCGGTGGCGGAGGGGCTGCTATTCGCCAGCAAGGCCGGGGCGGACCCGGCGAAGGTGCGGCAGGCGTTGATGGGGGGTCTGGCCACGTCGCGGATCCTGGAGCTGCACGGGAACCGGATGATCGAGCGGACCTTCAATCCGGGGTTCCGGATCGAGCTGCACCAGAAGGACCTGAACTTGGCGTTGCAAGGGGCGCGGGCGCTGTCCATGAGCCTGCCGAATACGGCGACGTGCCAGGAGCTGTTCAATGCCGTGTCCGCCTGGGGCGGCAAGGCGCTGGACCATTCGGCCATGGTGCGGGCGCTGGAGGGCATGGCCAACCATGAGATCGGGTCGAAGAAATGAGGACCACAGCGCTCGCCTTGGGGGCGCTGGCGCTAGCTTCGCCGGCTTGGGCGCAAAACGCCACGGCCGGGGCGCGGCTGTTCAACAACGAGTGCAAATCCTGCCATCTGGTCGGTGCGGGGGCGAAGAACGGGTTCGGGCCGGACGGGCCGCAGCCGCGGTAAAGACTACCGCTAGACCGCTATCGCCCTGACTGTGTCAGGGCGGCGGTCTAGCTACTTTTGGTGGCGGGCAACTTTGTCGCATGACTGGCGTCGCTGTCGCGATTCCAGTCAGTTCGCACCGAGATTTCGACCCGCCAGGGATGAAACTGTGGCAGCGTGTGTTGGTCGTCGGCGGAGAGGTCGGCTTCGCTCTGTGGTGCGTTCGAGCCCGTCAGTCAGTGGGACCCGGGGTTCCCCCAAGCACCCCCAATTGCGCCACGGACCGCGAGGTCCCGGAGCGCGCTGTCTAGAGTTTACTCCTTGGGTGCCCTGCGCCGGCGATGGCAACGCAACCCTTAGGAGGCCGCGGTCATGGAGGTTCTCTATCCACGCTGTGCCGGTCTGGACGTGCATAAGGATACGGTGGTCGCCTGCGTTCGGGTGGCCGAGGGCGGCAAGGCCCGAACCGAGGTGCGCAGCTTTGCGACGACCACGCCGGGATTATTGGCCTTGAGTGAGTGGCTGGCGGCGAACGGCTGCACGCACGTCGCCATGGAGTCCACCGGGGTTTACTGGAAGCCGGTCTGGAACATCCTGGCCGATGGCGAGGTTACGCTGATCCTGGCAACGCCGTGCATGTCAAGAACGTGCCCGGCCGCAAGACCGACGTCGCCGATGCCGTTTGGCTTGCGGATCTGCTGGCGCACGGGCTGATCCGGCCGAGCTTTGTGCCGGAACCGGCAACCCAGGCCATGCGTGCGCTGCTGCGCACCCGCAAGCAGCTGGTTGGCGAACAGGCCAGCCACATCCAGCGCATCCAGAAGGTGCTGGAGGACGCCAACCTCAAACTCGCCTCGGTATTGACCGACATCATGGGGATGAGTGGCCGCGCCATTCTGACCGCGCTGATCGAGGGCGAGCGCGAGCCTGACAGGTTGCTCGCCTTGATCGACCGCCGGGTCAAGGCCCCGCGGGACAAGGTCCGTGCCGCCTTATGCGGGCGCATCACGGAGCGGCACCGCTTCCTGTTACGGCTGCACCTGCGTCAGATCGACGCCCTGAACGATGCGGTCGCCGAGATCGACCAAGAGGTGGACCGCGACCTCGCGCCTTTTCGCAAAGCGGTCCGCCTGTTGCGGACCATTCCCGGGGTGAGTGACCTCAGTGCTCAGGTCATCGTCTCCGAAATCGGCATCGACATGAGCCGCTTTGCGACCGCTGGCCACCTGATCTCATGGGCCGGGCTGTGTCCGCGCAGTGACGAGAGTGCCGGCAAACGGCGCTCGACCCGCCTGCGCAAAGGGGCGCCGTGGCTGAAGACCACCCTGATCCAGTGCGCCTGGGCCGGGGCGCGGACAAAGGCCAGCTATCTGCATGCCCAATACCGCCGCCTCGCCCAGCGCCGTGGGCCGAAGAAGGCTGTTTGCGCTGTTGCCGCCTCCATCCTCACTGCCGCGTTCCATATGCTGCGCGACGACGTCGTGTATCGCGACCTCGGCCCAGACCACCTTCAGCAAAACACGCCACACGCCCAAGCCAAGCGTCTGGCACATCGGATCGCCAAGCTGGGCTTCACTTGCACCATCGCCCCAGCGGCTCTCGTTTCTGTCTAGGGCGACGTTGCTCTAGACGACGACCCTGAGGTTGCGGGTCAGGGCGAGGACGGAGCGGCGGCGGGCTTCGACCATGGCGGCCAGGTCGCGGCCGCTCGGGCGATGCGGGTCGACGAGGGCGGGGAGTGCTGCGGACGGGATTGTCAACACTTCGGCGTCGCCCTCGGCGACCACGCGCACCGGGCTCGGAACACCGTCGAGCATCTCCTGCACGATGAACATCTGGTGCGGGTCGATCCGTTCCATCCAGAACTGATCGGAGGTGCCTTCGACGCCGGCGCGCAGGGTGCCGGACACGACCACGAAGGCGCGGACCGCCGGTTCGTTCTGTAACAGCAAGACCTCGCCGGACCGGTAGAACTGGTAGGTGGCATCCCGCGCCAGGGTGGCCACGAGCTGCTTGTCGTCGCCGAACATGCGGGTTTCGGCCAGCACCTGCCGCTTGGCTGCCTCGTCCATGTCCGGCACGTCTTGCAGCTTGCTCCCATCCGGCATGCTAAGGCGAACGCCGTGGCGTTGCGCGACATACCAGAAGCGGCTGAGGAATTCGTTGCGCGGGCCGGCGAGGATGCTGGGATTGGCGACGTGCAGCAAGACGCTGTAGCGGACGCCGCTCGACGAATAGCCGGCCACCATGCAGCGGACGCCATCGGCGCCGAGGACGTCCTCCATCATGCTGCCGGTTTCCAGGACCGCCGCGCGCACGCGCTCGGGCGGAATGTCGAAGCCGAGCTCGAACGGCACTTCGGCCCAGCGCTGCTCGCCGCTTCGGGCGGCGATGGTGACGTTGGACTTGGCCAGCGAGCTGTTGGCGGCGATGATCTGCTCGCCGCTGGCGGCCAGCAGGGTGACGGAGCGCCAGTCGAGCTCCATGACTTGGGCGACCTTGCCCTCGACGACGATCCAATCGCCGATGGCGAACTTGTTCTGGTACAGCAGGCCGAGGCCGGAGACGAAGTTGCCGGCGACGTCCTGGAGCGCGAAGCCGAGCACGATGGAGCCGACGCCCATCGCGGCGAGCAGGCTGCCGAGGTCGACGTGCCAGACGTTGGAGACGACGAGCGCGCCGCCGGCGATGGCCAGGCCGATCCGCACCAGGTCGAACAGCAGCTTCGGTGCGTGGCGTTCCTCGTCCACCACCGCCATCAGGAGCGTCTGCGCCATGCGCAGGACGACGAAGATCGCGCTGATGGAGAAGATGGTCACGGCGATGCGGACGCCCAGATTGTCCGGCGGCAGCAGGGCGACGTGGCGCAGCACGAGCCAGATCGTGCCGGTTGGCAGGACGACATAGATGATCTGCCGCAAGATGTTCGCGGTGACGGCGTTGCGGGCACTCATCCGGCGCGCCGCCTCGAACAGGAGGACGGCGAGGATCGGGTAGCCGACGGTCAGCAGGATCGGCCAGACGGGCACTTCGGCGAGACCGCGGAACATGGCTATTCCGCCGCCTGCTGGGCCGGTTTCCTGGCCGCTGCTCGCGCGTAGCTCAGGACGGGGCCCCAAGCCGGGGTATTGATGACCGGGCAGGGCTGGAAGCCCTCGACCGCGGGCAGGAGGGCGAAGGTGGCGTCGCTGACGCGCACCTCGCCGAGTTCGGAGTCGACGGCGATGAAGCGCGCGACGGACATCGTGCGGCCCCAGATGTCGTACGAGGTCTGATCGCGGACCCCGATGCCGACATTGATCTCGCCAGAGCTGAGGCCGAAGCGCAGGGACACCGGTTGCGACCAGGACTGGCCGAGACGCTGCACGGCGGCGGTGGCGTCTTCGACGAAGGCGAGCGAGCGCGCCGCATGGTCCAGGCGGGGCGCGGAGAGCCCGCAAATGCCGAACCAGCTCTCGCCGAGCGAGCGCACGGGCTCCACGTCATGCAGCGCGGCGGTCCGGGCGAGCTGTTCGAACAGGGCGGCGAGCCTTGCATGCATCTCGTTGGCATCCAATTGGGCCATCATGGGCGCGAGCCCTTCGAGCCAGCAGACCGTCACCGTCACGTTCGACAAGGTTTCGGCGGTCTGCTGCGTCCCGCTGCGCACCCGCTCGGCCCAGGCCTGCGGATAGAGCGCGCGCAGCGTGTCGGCCTTGTCGGATTCGTAGGTGGCGATCTGCGCGTCGCGGCCGGCGATGGCGTCGGCCATGTTGTTGTAGCCGCGGGCGAGCTCGGCGAACTCGTCCTTGCCGGTCACCTGCACGTGGGCCATGGCGCCGCCGCTCTGCATGGCCTCCATTCCCGTGAGGACACGGCGCAGCGGGCGGGTGAAATAGGCCGCCCAGGCGAGGGCTAGCAGGGTCAGCACGACAGAGGTGATCGAGGCGGCAATGAGCAAGTTGCGGCTGAAGGCAGCCACCGGTCCGAACGCTTCGGACGTGTCCTGTTTGACCTCCATGGCCCATTGGATGTCGCCGACGCGCACCGGCCCATAGGCGGAGACGACGTCGTGGCCGAGGTAGTCGCGAAAGCGTGTGATCCCGGAGTGGCCGCGGAAGGCCTCGGGCACGGCGGCCGCGCTGCTGGGAAGATAGAGGATTGAGGTGCCGACGGCGCGGATCTGCTCGATCGTGGCCTGCGGCAAGCCGTTGTCGCGGACCAGCCGGAAGAAATTGTCTGGCTCCTGCTGCAGCATGCGGGACTGCGAGCGGAACAGCCGGTCTTCACCAACCAGAACGGTCTCTCCGGTCTGGCCCTGGCCGGTTTGCGCCCAGCGCCCATCATCGCTCAACAGGGCATCGATCGGCGTGACGTCGAGTTGCGCCACCAGGACGCCGATCACCCGGCCGCCGCTGGCGAGCGGATAGGCGGCAAACATCTGCGGCTTCAGCCCGGCGGGCGCATAGCTCGAATAGTCCTCGAGCACCGTGCCGCCGCCATTGCGCGGGTCGAGCGCCTTGGCGACCACGCGTCCGAGGCCGGATTGTGCGTAGGAGCCGTGAAAGACGTTGCTGGCGAAATCCGGCTCTTTGGCCGACGAGTAGACGACGTCGCCGGTGGCGGTATCCACCAGCATGAGATCGTGGAAGCGGACGACTTCGGCGAAGCGTTTTAGTTGAGAATCAAATTCTTCGTGCGCCTTGTCATAGGCAGAGGTCGCGTCGGTCGGCTTCGGGGCCGCTCCGGATGCGTTTGAATTGTTGACGATATACTTGGTCTGCAGGCGTTGCGCGACAGGATCGGTCGGCAGGAATTCCGCGAGCGGCAGCTTACCGCCGGATACGTGGTCGAGGACGGGGAGGAACTTGTCGCGGTACCAGGCCTGCAAGGGAGCCGGGTCGAATGGCGTCTGGTCTTGACGCATGCTCGCCCAGGCCGAGGTGAAGGCGGTCATCGCCTGCAGGGCCAGCGGCGAGCTGCCGAGCGCGGCGGCGAAACGCTGCTCGTTGGCGAGATAGGCTTCGACCCGCAGCCGCTTGGTCACCAACTGGCCGGTCAGGCGTTCGGCCACGGCGTCGCGCAGCGCCGTGTCCCCGGCGCGGTAGCCGAGGACGCCGCCGACCGCGAGACATCCGAGTCCCACGATCAGCAAGACGATCAGGACCTTCGAGCGGATCGAGAGGTGCCAGCTCGTGTGCCGTGCCGGTGCGCCCGCGTTGATCACTGAATTGGCCTCCCGGTAAATAGAGATATCCAGACTTGTCGAACGGCATATAAGTGCAGATGGCGAACGTCAAACTGGTTGTGCGGAGCTGGCGGCAAAGCGAGTGGGCGAGTTCCGTTTCCGATGCTGATGCCGAAGTGCACGTCATTCGAGCGGTGGCCGTCTGCTTGACGATTGCTTGCACAGCCGGACCTCCTTAGCGTGCCGCGCCTTCAAGCGGGAAATCAATTATAAGCGGCACGAGTTACAACTGCGATGCTCGGCCATGAGCACGCGCGATGCCGCCCGGCATCCGGGCTGGCCGGTCTTGGTATCGTCATGCTGGGGAGCGGGCTTGCGCGACGTAGCCAAGTTAGCAGGGCGGCCTGCGTTCACCGCCCTGATTGGAGCCCTCGGGCCGGTTGCGGCCGCCGCGCCTCGCGGGCGCGGACGCGCTCGCGGTGCACGGTGTAGAGGCCGCTGGCGATGATGATTGCGGCGCCGAGGAAGGCGAGGCTGTCCGGGATGGAGCCGAATACGAGGTAGCCCATTGCGCCGGACGACAGCAGCTGGACGTAGCTGAACGGCGCGAGCAGCGAGGCGGCGACTTGGCGATAGGCGATGATGAGCAGGAACTGGCCGGTCGAGGCGGCGATCCCGAGGGCGACGCCGATGCCGAACTGGCTGAGCTTGGGGGTGACGAAGCCGAACGGGAGCAACGCGGTCAGCAGCGCCAGGCCCACCGAAGCCGACCAGAGCAGCGTGGTTTCGCTGCGGTCCTGCGTGCCCATCTTGCGGGTCACGATGATGGTCACCGCCCAGCATGCGGCGGAGCTGAGCGGGAACAGCGCCGCCAATTGCACGGCCGAGGCGCCGGGCCGGATGATGATCAGCACGCCAAGCAAGCCGACAAGCGTCGCGGCCCAGCGCCTGATGCCGACTTTTTCGCCCAGCAACGGCACGGAGAGCGCGGTGATGAAGGCGGGTGAGACGAAGGAGATGGCGGAGGCCTCGGCCATCTGCAGTTGGGCGAGCCCGGCCATGAACAGCACGGCCGAGCCGAGCAGCGCCACGCCGCGGATGATTTGCAGGCCGGGGCGCTTCGGCCAGACCCGCGCCAGTCGGCGCCTGACCGCAAAGCCGATGCCGAACAGCACGAAGACCACGTAGCGCAGCCAGGCGATTTCGACCGCCGGCAGCGACTCGCGCAGGAATTTCGACATCGTGTCGGAAAGCGAGAAGAATATGACGGCCACGATCGCTTGCGCGATCGCGACCCATACCGAGGCGGCCGGCTCTTCTGGCGGAGGCGCGGGGCGCATCGGCCCACCCTAACCTAAGGCGGGCCGAGTCGCGTTCGCAGGATGACCGGGTCTGCTCAGCGCCCCATGCTGACGAGGGCGAAAGCAGCGCCCTGGGGGTCGCGGCATTGGATGATCCAGGCGCCGCCGGGCACTTCCTGCGGACCTTGGAACACCAACCCGCCGGCATCCTGGACCCGGCGCGCGGCCAGATCGATCCCGTCGACGACGAAGTAGAACAGCCAGCCGGGGTGCATGCCCTGCGGCGCATTCATGATGCCGCCCTGATCGCGGCCACCGTAACTGAAAAGCTGGTAGGTGCCCATCGGGCCCATATCGATGGTATTGGCCGGCGTCCAGCCGAACATGCCGCCGTAGAAGCGCAGCGCTGCCGGCCAATCCTTCGTGTAGAGCTCGTGCCAGCCGACGCGGCCCGCCGACATTGGTGCGGGGGTCGGCGGGCCGTCCGTGGCGCCCTTGAACAAGATGAAGACGGCGCCCTGCGGGTCGGCGACGACGGCGAAGCGGCCGACACCCGGGATGTCGGTGGCGGCGTGGCGGATTTCGCCGCCCTCCGTCTTCACGCGTTCGGCTTCCTGGTCGACGTCGGCGACGCCGATATAGCCGTTCCAGTGCGGCGGCACGTTGTTGGCGCGGAGGTGCTCAGGAAGCGGCATCACGCCGGCGATCCGGGCTTGGCCGATGTGATAGACGTTGTATTCCATGTTGGGGATTGCCTCGGCGTCCCAGCCGACGACCGTTTTGTAGAAGGATTTGGCGGCCTCGACGTCGGTCGTGGCCAGGTCGTACCAAACGAATTCGCTTTGGCTCATCGGTTGTTCCCCTCTGTAGCGGCAGCTTAGTGGGCCAGTTGGCAAAATGCTTCGGCGACGGCCGTATCGTCGGCACGCGCATCACGCGTTGCGTCATCAGGATCGTGACCACGCCGGCTTCGGGGTCGAGGGCGAAGCTGGTGCCGAAACGCTCTTGTCAGCAATCAAGTTGATACCAACGTATTTGGCTTGATGTCAACCGCGCGGGTGCCTTTTTCGACGACGCTGCTGGTCCGCGATACCTGCTTGTGCCTGGCCACGCAGCGGGCGGCGCGCCGGCTGGCGCGGCGGTTCGACGAGGCGATGCGTCCATTCGGGTTGACGAGCGGGCAGTTCTCGCTGCTGAACGCGCTCAACCGGCCGACGCCGCCCAGCATGGGGCCGGTTGCCGAGCTGCTTGCGGTCGACCGCACCACGCTGACCGCGGCGCTGAAGCCGCTGCAGCGGCGCGGCTGGGTGTCGGTCGCGCCGGACGAAGCGGACCCGCGCCGCCGCCTTCTCACGCTGACGCTGGCGGGACATGCGATTCTGCTCGAGGCGCTGCCGAGCTGGCATCGTGTGCAAGCCGGGCTGGAGGCGTTGCTGCCCGGCGGCGACGCCGCAGCCCTGCGCCGGGCGCTGGACGCGCTGGCATGAGTTTACCGGGGGACACCTTTACGCGGCGCGGCATTTCCGCGATATGACGTGCGGCGCGTGCTGTCGGCCCGGCCGACGCGGATGATGCCGCCGCGTAGTGCCCCCAACCCCAGCGGACCCTGATTTGAGCGACACGCCTGATACGCCCGGACCCGTGTACCCCCCCGTCACCCTCGAAGAGGAGATGCGGCGGTCCTATCTCGACTACGCGATGTCCGTCATCGTCAGCCGCGCTTTGCCGGACGCGCGCGACGGGCTCAAGCCGGTGCACCGGCGCATCCTGTACGCCATGAGCGAGAGCGGCTACACCTCCGACAAGCCATACCGCAAGTCGGCCCGCGTGGTCGGCGAGGTCATCGGCAAATACCACCCGCATGGCGAGCTCGCGATCTACGACGCCATGGTGCGTATGGCGCAGCCGTTCAGCATGCGCGTGCCGCTGGTCGACGGGCAGGGCAATTTCGGTTCGGTGGACGGCGACCCGCCAGCGGCGATGCGCTACACTGAAGTGCGTCTGGCCCGCTCGGCCGAGCGGCTGCTCGACGACATCGACAAGGACACCGTCGATTTCCAACCCAACTACGACGAAAGCGAGCGGGAACCGCGGGTCCTCCCGGCCGTGTATCCGAACCTGCTCGTCAACGGCTCCAACGGCATCGCCGTGGGCATGGCGACCAATATCCCGCCGCACAACCCCGGCGAGATCATCGACGCCACCCTGGCGCTGATCGAGAACCCGGACATCCCGCTCGACGAGTTGATGCGTATCGTCCCCGGACCCGACTTCCCCACCGGCGGGATGATCCTCGGCCGCTCCGGCATCCGCAGCGCCCAGGAGAGCGGCCGCGGTAGTCTGGTGATCCGCGCCAAGGCCTTCATCGAAGAGATGAAGGGTGGCCGCCAATCACTCGTGATCAGCGAGATTCCCTACCAGGTCAACAAGAACACCCTGCTCGAGAAGATCGCCGAGCTGGTCCGCTCCAAGACGCTCGAAGGCATCTCCGACATGCGCGACGAGAGCGACCGTGACGGCATGCGGATCGTCATCGAGCTCAAGCGCGAGGCAACGCCAGAGGTGGTCCTCAACCATCTGTATCGATTCACCCAGTTGCAGACGAGCTTCGGCGTCAACTTCCTCGCCCTCGACAGCGGCCGGCCGCGGCTGATGGGGCTGAAGGATGCGCTGGAGGTGTTTCTCGCCTTCCGCGAGGAGGTTATTCTCCGCCGCAGCCGGTTCGAGCTGGCCCGCGCGCGCGACCGGGCGCACCTGCTGGTCGGCCTCGCGATCGCGGTCGCCAATATCGACGACGTGATCCATCTCATCCGCAGCAGCCCGGACAGCGCCACGGCGCGGGGCGCGCTGATGGCGCGGGACTGGCCGGCTGGGGACATTGCCCCGCTGCTGGCGCTCGTGGACGACAGCGGCAATCTTATTCAGAACGACACGATCCGTCTGACCGATGCGCAGGCGCGCGGCATCCTCGAGCTGCGGCTGGCACGGCTCACCGGGCTGGAGCGCGACAAAATTCAGCAGGAGCTGACTGAAGTCGCCGCCCGGATGACCGAGTTGCTGGAGATCTTGGCCAGCCGCCCCCGCCGGCTCGAAGTGATCCGCGACGAACTGGTCAAAGTGCGGGCCGAGATCGCCAGCCCGCGCATGACCGCGATCGTCGACGCCGTCGCCGACCAGGACGATGAGAGCCTGATCGAGCCCGGCCAGATGGTGGTAACCATCACCCGCGACGGCTTCATCAAGCGCACCGCGCTCGACCTGTTCCGCCAGCAGAATCGCGGCGGCCGCGGCCGCACCGGCGCCGGCACGCGCGGCGACGACATCGTCACCCGCAGCTTCAATGCGCACACCCATCAATGGGTGCTGTTCTTCAGCAATGGCGGCAAGGCGTATCGCGAGAAGATCTGGCGCCTGCCCGAGGCCTCGCCGACCTCGAAGGGCCGCGCGCTGGTCAATCTGCTGCCGGAACTCGGCGGCGACGAGATCACCGCGGTATTGCCGCTGCCGCAGGATGAGAGCCTGTGGGACAACCTGCACCTGGTGTTCGCGACCGCAAGCGGCACGGTGCGGCGCAACAAGCTGTCCGACTTCGGCCGGGTGCGGGCGTCGGGGCTGATCGCGATGAAGCTCGACGAGGGCGACCGGCTGATTGGGGTCGCCACTTGCCGCGACGGCGACGACGTGTTCCTCGCCACCAAGCTGGGCCGCTGTATCCGCTTCCAGATCGCCGACGACACGCTGCGCGTGTTCTCGGGGCGCGATTCGTCGGGCGTGCGCGGCATCAGGCTGCAATCCGGCGACGAGGTCATCAGCCTCTCCGTGCTGCGCCATGTCGACGCCACCGTCGAGGACCGCGCCGCCTACCTCAAGGCCGCCCGCCGCCGCGTCGCCGACGAGGACGAGCCGGGCGCCGACCAGGAGGTGGCCGCCGAAGTGGCGCTCTCGAGCGAGCGCTTCGCCGAGCTCGAGGCGGCGGAAGAAATCCTGCTCACCGTCACCGATGGCGGGTTCGGCAAGCGCTCGTCCGCCTTTGAATACCGGGTGACCGGGCGCGGCGGCCAAGGCATCACCAACATCACCCTCGCGCCCCGCAGCGGCACCGCCGTGGTCGCCAGCTTCCCGGTCCGCCCGGGCGACGGCGTGATGCTCGTCACCGACGAAGGGCGCCTGATCCGCGTGCCGTCCGACCAGGTCCGCGTCACCGGGCGCAGCTCGATGGGCGTCACGCTGTTCCGGCTCGGTGAAACCGAACGGGTCAGCAGCGTGTTCCCGGTGCTGGACGCCGAGAATGGCACTGACGAGCCGGACAGCCCGGCGCCGGAGAACTCCGATGCCTGAAGCCAAGCGCGAGCACGTCGGCGTTTATCCTGGGACCTTCGACCCGGTGACTAACGGCCACATCGACATCATCGCCCGTGCCGCCAAGCTCGTGCACCACCTCGTCGTCGGCGTCGCCGAGAATGCCGGCAAGGGGCCGCTCTTCCCGATCGAGGAGCGGATCGAGTTGGTGCAGGCCGAGACGGGCGCGATCGCGGCCCGGACCGGGACGGTGATCGATGTGCGGAGCTTCAACGGGCTGCTGCTCGATTTCGCGCGCTCGGTGGGCGCCGGCGTGATCGTGCGCGGGCTTCGGGCGGTCTCGGACTTCGATTACGAATTCCAGATGGCTGGCATGAATCATCGGCTCGACCCGCAAGTCGAGACGGCGTTCCTGATGGCAAGCGAGCGCCATCAGTTCATTTCCTCGCGCTTCGTGAAAGAGATCGCTCAGCTCGGCGGCGATGTGACGAGCTTCGTCCCGGCGCTGACGCTGGAGCGGACGTTGTCCCGGGTGCGGGGATCGTGTGGAGGAACAAAGCATGCGTCGACGTGACCTGATTGCAACAGCCCTGATAGGAACGATGATGTCCGAAGCCGCTGACGCGCAGTCTCCTGCCCTGGATCCCGAGAACACGCTGTACATGGAGCTGAAAGATAATTGCCGAGTGGTGATCCGGCTGCGTCCGGACCTGGCGCCGAAGATGGTCGAGCGGGTGAAGACGCTGACACGGCAGGGTTTCTACAACGGGACGCCGTTCCACCGGGTCATCGAGGGGTTCATGGCGCAGGGCGGCGATCCGACCGGGACTGGCGGCGGCGGCAGCCAATTGCCGAACGTGCCGGCGGAGTTCACGCGGGAGGCGCATTTCCTGCGCGGGACGGTGGGCGCGGCGCGCACTAGCGACCCGAACAGCGCGAACAGCCAGTTTTTCATCATGTTCGGCCCGGCGACCCACCTTGATGGCCAGTACACGATATTTGGGCAGGTGGTGCAGGGGATGGACTGCGTCGACAAGATCAAGCGCGGCAGCGGCAGCAGCGGTTCAGTGTCGGGCCCAGACAAGATCGTCCGCATGCAGGTGGCGGCTGACGCGCACGGCTAGTGTCCTGCCCCAGAAATTTGCCGGCGAATTTCTGGGATAAGCAGGCCACTAAGAGATTGATTTTCCAGACCGCTATCGCCCTGACTGTGTCAGGGCGGCGGTCTAGCTACTTTTGGTGGCGAGCAACTTTGTCGCATGACTGGCGTCGCTGTCGCGATTCCAGTCAGGGCGACGTTGCTCTAGTGGGCGATCGCCGCTCGAACGTTTGCCGCCGGGTCACGGTGGGGTATGACGGCGGCGCGGTGGGGCCTGTAGCTCAGCTGGTAGAGCACGGGACTTTTAATCTTGGGGTCGTGGGTTCGAGTCCCACCGGGCCCACCAATGTTTTCAATTCGTTAGAGCTGACCGGGCGAGTGGCCGCAAAAATTTGTCCGCATGGTGTCCGCAAGCGAGGCGTGTTCCTGCCTTGTTCTCAGACCCTAGTTCCGCTACGCTAGCAACCGGCGTGCGGCGGGCGCCGCCGGCGGGGCGGTCGAATTGACGCCGGTAGCCATGGGCCGCTCTACGACGGCTTCTCCTCGAGCAGTTCGATCCTGTTGCCGGACGGGTCGTCGACGAACAGCCGATCCAACTCTGCCAACGCAACGTCCTCGGACACGCGGCAGCCTGCCTCGCGCAGCCGCGACCCCAGCGCCCGCAAGCCGGTCACCAAGAACGCGGGATGCGCCTTGCGCGCCGGGGCGAAAGCGGTCTCCACGCCGAGATGAACGCGCAATGCGCCGCTTTCGAACCAGCACCCGCCGCGTGCGGCAAGATTGGACGGTTTCGCCGTTTCGGGAATGCCAAGCAGCCCGTGATAAAACGCCCGGGCCTCTTCCTCCCGCCCGGCCGGCATAGCGAGTTGAACATGATGCAGCGAACGGACCTGCATGGACCCTCCTATCGCGTTTGCGCAATAAGCGTCTTCGCTGTGGTGAGCACGCGCCGGCGGCGCAGCCCGGCCAGCGCCACGACCCCGGTCGCGAGGATCAGCAGCGAGCCCGGCTCGGGCAAGGCGTAGCCGCCGGAGACGGTCAGCGCGGCCACGTTGGCGAGCTCATACGCCAGCGTCGGCGACACCCCCATCGCGTAGGCGGCGGAGTCAATGTTGCTGGGATCGAACTCCGCCGACAAGGTCCGCGGATCGACGCCGGTGATCGTGTCGAAATCCACCAGCGCATCGAGATAGTCGCCGATCGCGCTGGGATGATAGCCGACCGGCGTGGTGCAGCAGGCGTTGAGCGGATCGCTGTCCCACAGATCGACCTCGCCGGCTGGCTCGTTGACCAGGTACGGATCGCTCTCCGCGATGCCGAAATTCATCGCCGTGACCCAGGCATCGCCCGAATTGGACACTTGGACGTGACTGCCATTCGGGTGCGCGGCGTTATAGGCGGCGGCCTCGCCGAAATACGCGTTGTGCAGGTCGAGCGCCATCGCGGCGTTCGGATTGGAGTCGCCGACATAGGGCGCGTAGGCCGGGTTGCCGCCCTGGCTGGCGACTGTGCTGCTGCCGTAGATCGGCTGCGCCGGGTTGTTGCTGGTGTATCCGTAGGCGGCGAGCGGCGGCGTCTCCGCCAGCGTGATCTTCGCCTTCGGCACGCCGGCGCTCTGATCGGCGGCGTCGATCCCGTTGATCAAGCCGTTGGCGCCGCTTTGGAACGAAGCCGGATTGCCACGGGTGGGGACCGAGACGCCGTTGACGTTGACCGTCGCCGGCAGCGGCTGGAAGCTTTGGTCTTGCAGCACGACCTGGTTCCACTTGGAACTCTCGATCAGCGGCAAATCGCCCGCTTCGCTGCCGGTGTTGTGGAGATAGCCGGTCAGCGTCGCGCTGCTCACCGCGATCAGCGAGACGTCGTATGACAGACCCGCCTCTTTCGTGAGTTGCAGGAAGATCCCGGCCACGCCGGCGAACGGCCCGACTTCCGTGTATTGCGCCGAAGGATTGCTGTTGAGGTAGTTGAGCTGGCCCTGCAGGCCGCCGCCAACGCTCGGCGGGTTCTGACCCGGATTGACCGGCGCCACCCCCTCGACCGAGCCGGCGCAGCCCGCTGTCGGGCACAGCAGGTCATGCACGACCGAAGTGCCGGTGGAGTCGGCGGGGCCGGCATTGTAGTTGAGCGCCGGGTCGTAACGGCCATGGGTGAAACTGTTGCCGACGAAGAGGATATCGATCGGATCGGCCTGCGCCGGGCGGACCGCGCCGCAGCACAGGCCAGCGGCCAAGCCCAGGACAATAGACGTCAATCCAACGCGCGGCGGCCACGGCATCGTTTTTGCTCCCCCCTGCGACGGCTTTGCCAGCCGCCTCGCCACCTGACTGTGCCCGGCCTTTGCGTCGCCGTAAATGGCTTAGCGGCGGGCTCTGGACGATGGCATGGTCTTTGCGTTAACCCCGGAGGCGCCCATGACAGGGTCAGGAGACAGGAATGGTTGCGTCGGTGCTCGCGGGCTATGACCCCGGCCCATTCTATTGCGAGATGCTGGGGGGCGACGCACCGGGCACCCTGCAAGAGCGGCTCGGCGGGTTGACGATGCCGGGGCTGCGCAAGCGCGCCGCCGACGCCGCTGCCGAGCTCTACAATCTCGGCATCACCTTCACCGTCTGGTCCGAGCAGGAGACGATCGACCGTATCCTGCCGTTCGACGTCCTGCCGCGCGTTATCCCGGCCGCCGAATGGGCCGTCATCGAACGTGGCGTGATCCAGCGGATCACCGCGATGAACCTGCTGCTGCACGACCTCTACCACGAACAGAAGATCCTCGCCGACGGCGTGATCCCGCGCGACCTCGTGCTCGGCAACAAGAACTACCGCCCGGCGATGCAGGGGCTGGACCTGCCGCACGGCACCTACGTCCACGTCGCCGGGACCGACCTGGTGCGCGACCAGCACGGCAAATTCCTGGTCCTCGAGGATAATGCGCGCACCCCCTCGGGCGTGAGCTATGTCGTCGAAAACCGGCTGCTGATGCAGCGCGCCTTCCCGGACCTGCTTGACGCCGTCCGGCTCCGGCCGGTCGAGAATTACGGGCTGCAGCTCATGCAGGCGATGCTCGCCGTCTCGCCGCCGCGCGAGGGCGAGCCCAGCATCGTCCTGCTCTCGCCCGGCATCTACAACTCGGCGTTCTTCGAGCACGTGTTCCTGGCGCGCGAAATGGGCGTCCCGCTCGTGGAAGGCCGCGACCTCGTCGTGGAGGACGACCGGGTCTGGATGCGGACGACTGGCGGCCTCGCGCGGGTCGACGTGATCTACCGCCGCATCGATGACGACTACCTGGACCCCGAAGTGTTCCGCCCCGACAGCATGCTCGGCGTCCCCGGCCTGATGCGTGCCTACCGGGCAGGCAACGTGGCGCTCGCCAATGCAGTCGGCACCGGTGTGGCCGACGACAAGGCGGTTTATGCCTACATGCCGCGGGTGATCCGCTATTACCTGTCGGAAGACGCGATCCTGCCGAACGTGGAGACGAACATCTGCCGCGAGCCGGAAGCGCTGCAATACACGCTCGATCACCTCGCCGAACTCGTCGTCAAGCCGGTGGGCGAGGCGGGTGGCTACGGCATCACCATCGGCCCGCATGCCAGCGCCGCGCAGCTCGAGGAGTGCCGCGCCCGGCTGCTCGAAGACCCGGCGAACTACATCAGCCAGCCCTTGATCCAGCTCTCGGTCGCGCCGACACTGGTCGCTGGCGGGTTGGAGCCGCGGCACGTTGACCTGCGGCCGTTCGCCATCACCGGGTCGAGCACCTGGGTGTTGCCGGGGGGCCTGACACGGGTCGCCCTGCCGCGCGGCTCGATGATCGTCAACTCGTCGCAGGGCGGCGGATCGAAGGATACCTGGGTTCTTGAGTGAGACGCTGCTTTCCCGCTACGCCGATTCCATCTCCTGGGTGGCGCGCTACGTCGAGCGTGCCGAGAACCTGGCCCGCATCCTGGACGTCAACGAGGTGTTCGCGCGCGACAGCCGCGGCAACCAGAACTGGGCCTCGATCGTCGAACTGTTTTCTGACCGGCCACGCTTTTTCGCCACCCACCCCAAGGCCGACGCGGCGACGGTGCTGGACTATTACGTCGGCGACGCGAGCAACCCGAATTCGATCGTGTCAGCCATCCGCGCCGCCCGCGAGAACGCGCGCACGCTGCGTCCGCTGATCTCGACCGAGATGTGGATGCAGCTCAACGTGATGCACCAGCATCTCTGCGACCTCGACCCGGCCGAGCTTGCGCCCGGGCGGCGCAACGCCTTCTTCCGCTGGGTCAAGGAGGGCTGCCAGCTCCATACTGGCATCACCGAGGGCACGCTGCATCGCGACCAGACCTGGTACTTCTATCAGATCGGCCGTATGATCGAGCGCGCCGACCAGACGACACGCCTGCTCGACATGAAATACCACCTGCTGCTGCCGCGGACGCAGGATGTCGGCTCGCAGCTCGATGTCAGCCAATGGAATGCGCTATTGCGCTCGGCGGCCGGCTACCATTCGTATCGGCGGCTGCATTCCGGGCGGATCGCGCCGTCGCAGGTGGCCGGGTTCCTGTTGCTGAACCGGCGTTTCCCGCGCTCGGTCTATCTCTGCGTGCGCGACGCGGAATCCATGCTGTCCGAGCTGCGGATGCGCTACAACCTCCGCCACGGCAACGAGGCGGCGGAGGTGCTGGACCAGCTG
The DNA here is from genome assembly GCA_965276815.1 of Acetobacteraceae bacterium. GTDB lineage: Bacteria > Pseudomonadota > Alphaproteobacteria > Acetobacterales > Acetobacteraceae > JAVVHH01. The sequence goes on from CBDIBE010000012.1 coordinate 374,428, forward strand.
CGCGGCCTGCTCAGCAGCATTACCATCACCGAAGTGCTCGGCAACGGGCTGCACGAATTCCTCGACCTGGTGCAGCTGCGGTTGAACGAGGTCACGCGGCATATCGGCATCGCGTATTTTGGGCATGAGCCCCTTCCGGTCGCGCAAACCCAGTCGCAGGGAGGTGATGGCAGCGTCGCCGAGATGCCGTCGACTCTCGCGCGCGTACGGGGTTGAACCGCGCCTCCATGTCGATCCTGACCGTCCGCCACATCACCACCTACCGCTACCGCCAGCCGGTCGCCTTCGGCGAGCACCGGATGATGCTGCGGCCGCGCGAGAGCTTCGATCAGCGCCTGGTCGACTGGGAGCTGGTGATCACGCCCGAGCCGTCCGACATACGCTGGGCGCATGACGTGTTCGGCAACTGCATCGGGTTCGCGCGCTTCACCGGCCGCGCCGACAAGCTGCGCTTTGCCAGCTCCTGCACGATCGACCACTACGCGCAGCATGCGCTCGACTTCCGCATGGACGAGTTTGCCGAGACCTATCCGTTCCCCTACGCGGCCGAGGAAAGCCCCGATCTGCTGCGCTGGATCGAGCGGCACACGCTAGACCCGCAGCATGAGCTGGACCGGTGGGCGCGCAGCTTCGTCCGGCGCGATGGCAGCACCAACACGCGCGAGATGCTGACGGGCATGACGCTCGCCATCCGCGCCGACTTCGCCTATGTGCGGCGCGAGGAATCCGGCATCCAGGATCCGGTCGAGACGCTCCGCCGCCGTAGCGGCAGCTGCCGGGATTTCGCGCTGCTGATGATGGAAGCGGTGCGTTCGCTGGGTCTGGCGGCCCGCTTTGTGTCGGGCTATCTGCACTCGCCACAGCGCGGACGCGAGCGCAATGTCGGCGGCGGCGCCACGCATGCTTGGGCGGAGATTTACCTGCCCGGCGCCGGCTGGGTGGGGCATGATCCGACGAACGGCATCGTCGGTAACCGCGACCTGATCCGCGTTGCGGTGTCGCGCGACCCGGCGCAGGCGTCGCCGCTGGCCGGCACCTGGATCGGGTTCCCGGCCGACAGTCTTGGAATGGAGGTCGAGGTGTATGTAGACGAAGTTCCGCAAGCCAGCGCGAAGCCCCCGCTGATCGAACCGAGGCGCGCCTGATGCAGATCCGCGCCGGCTTCCGCATCGCCTTCGACTGCCCGGCGCCCACGCCGATGCTGCTCGTCCTGAACGTCCACCCCTCGCGGGCGCCCGACCTGCTGTCGCCCGACCTGGTGCGTTACGATCCGCCGATCGAGCCATCGCTGTATCAGGACGGTTTCGGCAATATCTGCCAGCGTGTGCTCGCGCCCGAGGGCCGGCTGGTGATCAGCAACGAGTTCATGGTCACCGATACCGGGTTGCCGGACGAGGTGGTTGCAGATGCACCGCAGATTCTGGTGAACGAGTTGCCGGCGGAGGCGCTTGTCTTCCTGCTCGGCAGCCGTTATTGCGAGACGGACCGGCTGTCGGACGTTGCCTGGTCGCTATTCGGCAGCATCCAGGGCGGCTGGGCGCGGGTGCAGGCGATCTGCGCCTTCGTGAACAACCACATCACGTTCGGCTATCAATACGCCCGGCCGACAAAAACTGCGTGGGACGCTTATGTAGAGAAGAACGGCGTCTGCCGGGATTTCGCGCACCTGGCGGTGACGCTCTGCCGCTGCATGAACATACCGGCGCGCTACTGCACGGGCTATCTGGGCGATATCGGCGTGCCGCCGCCGGACGCACCGATGGATTTCAGCGGCTGGTTCGACGCCTATCTCGGCGGGCAATGGTATACCTTCGACGCGCGGCACAACTTTCCGCGCATCGGCCGCATCCTGATGGCGCGCGGCCGCGACGCGACCGACGTCGCCATCGCGACCACTTTCGGCTCCGCCACGCTCGCCGGCTTCGAGGTCATCACCGACGAGGTCAAAGACGCGTAACGCTGGCCCGCTCCCGGAGGGGGGCGCAGCAATAGGCCGTTACGGCACCCTCGAAATCTTGTTCGCCTTCACCAAGATGGGCCTGACTTGTTTCGGCGGCCCCGTCGCCCATATCGGCTATTTCCGCGACGAATCTGGCGACATGTCTAATGTGCCCTTGGATCGAGTCCAGAGGCTACCAGGGGTGAACTCAGCCGCGCGTGGGCATCCGATTCCCCCGCAATGTCTTCGAGTGACCTCTTCGCAGTCTCAAGCCCGAAGAAGATCATTGTAATTGCAAGCAGGACTAGAAGTCCCGCGAGGGTTCCGACGACCGCGCCTAAGCCACCCCAGGCAAAGAGCATGACGATCGCGTATTGAACGAACGCCGTTGTGAGTCGACCAACGGTACTGCACACCCCGGTCCCCCTCATCCGGATTGCCGTCGGAAACAGTTCCGGAACGTAGATCGCAAATGCGACAGCAAGTAGAACATAGATCATGGTGAAGAGACAAAAGCCAACCACCGTCAGCGCCAATCCATCTCCGACGTTTGGAAACAATGCACCGAAGACGGCGGCTCCTATACACACGGCAGCAATGGTAAAGCGGCGCCCGGTGTAGTCAGCGAGGTATAACCCAATTAGAGCACCGACGGGCGCGCCTAAGGACATGACGAGGGTCCATTTGATGGACGCTACGACCGTGAAACCCTGACGGACGAAGAACGTGGGTAGCCAGCTGATAAACCCGTAAAGGCTGAACCCAATAACGATGTTGATCAGAATGCCAATCAACGTGCGGCGCAGGAGCGCAGGAGAAAACACCGCAAGAATCGAGGAGGCCCCGCCATCTCCACGTTCGGCCGAACCCGCGCTTGGCGTTGCACGGTGGCTGCCGGGTTGCACGCCCTCGATCCGCGAGATGATCGCATCCGCCTCGGCCAGGCGTCCCCGCGATTCCAGCCAGCGCGGCGACTCCGGCACCGATTTGCGGGCCGCCCAAACGATGATGGCAGCTACCCCGACCAGCAGGAACATGTATCGCCAGCCAAAGCTCGGGATGATCCACCATGATAGAAGATTGCATATGAGCAAGGATGTGTTGGTGATTACCGCCAGCCAACCCACCATTCGCCCGCGCACGGAGGCCGGCGCGAATTCCGTGAGCATCGCGTAACCGACCACGACCTCCGCACCAAGTCCGATGCCCATCAAGAAGCGCAAACCAATGAGCCATGCCATCGTCGGCGCGAAGAATGCTGCAATCGAGGCCAGCCCGAACAGCAGCAGGTTGAATTGGTAGGTGAACCGGCGTCCAAAGCGGTCGCCAAGCACGCCCGCGAGCCAAGCTCCCAGCACCATGCCAAAGAATGTGGACGATATGAAACTCGCGTTGAGCGACATCGTCGACCAACCGCTCTTGGTCAGGTCTCCCAGGACCGCAGCCGTGAGATAGAGTTCGAAGCCGTCCAGGAAGAGACCCGCTCCGACAAGGACAAGCAACCTGTTGTGGAAACTCCCGAGCGGGAGGCGGTCGAGTCGCTCGCCCGCGCTGATGGTCGACATGCTCAATCCCGGGCGGCCACCACCAGCTTGCCGGCGAAGGCCAACGGCAAGCCAGTCCGACCGAGAGACCACGGCCACTTTTGCACTGATCGGCTCGGAGCGTCCGGATAGGTTGTCCGATCAGTGAGCCGCATCCGCATCGACTATTCCCCCGAAGTCGACCTTCTCATAAGGTCAGCCTACCACCATCGAACGTGTTATGCAGTCGTGTCAATGTGGCGGCTGATAGAGAGAGTGTGGACCCGAGCGGGCGGCGGCTGTGGCGACTTGCCGAACTCCGCTGACAAAACAGGCGGCGCCAGCACCCACCCGAGGTCTCGACGCACGGACACTTATGGTGGACGATCCAACGAAGGAAACGCGTTGCGACACGAAGGCCTGCAGCATAGGAATCCAAGACATGGGAGCCGCCACCCGGCACACGCTCGAAGACTCGGTCGATCCGATCGAGTTCTGCTATGAAAGTAACTGGACGGACGGCCTGCCTGTGGTGCCGCCGACGGAGGCGCGCGTCGCCGCCATGCTGAGCGGTACTTCGCTGGCGCCGCAAACCGTCGTCGCGAAGATCCCGCCGTCTTGGGCCAAGGCGACGGTAGAGAAAATCGCCGTGAACGCCGTCATGGCTGGTTGCCTGCCATCCTACATGCCGGTCATCATCGCCGCGGTCCGCGCGATGACCGACCCGGCCCTCAATCTCAACGGCATGCAGTGCTCAACCCATTTGTCCACGCCGCTCGTCATCGTGAACGGTCCGGCCCGGATCGAGCTCGGGATGAACAGCGGGTCCAACGTGTTCGGGCAGGGCAATCGCGCCAACGCGACAATCGGGCGCGCCGTCAAGCTGATCCTGACCAATATCGGGCGCGCGATCCCGGGCGTGACCGACAAGGCGACGCTGGGTCATCCCGGGAAATTTACCTACTGCATCGCCGAGAACGAAGAGCAGAGCCCCTGGGATCCGCTGCACGTGGAGCGTGGCTTCAAGCGCGAGCAAAGCGCGGTGACGGTGTTCGGCTGCGAAGCCCCGCACAACGTCAATAACCAGGCCAGCCAAAACGCCCATGACCTCGCCTTTACCATCGCCGACACGATGGCGACGCTCGGCAAAAACATGTTCTACGCGCAAGGCGAGGTGATGCTGGTGCTCTGCCCGAGCCACGCGGAGACGATCGCCAATGACGGCTGGAGCAAACAGCACCTCAAGGAATTCCTCTACGAGAAGGCGCGCAAGCCGGTGCGCCTGGTGAAGCTCGGAGGCTTGTACGGCCGGGAAGTAAAGCGAAACTTTTGGCCGCGCTGGGTGAATCGCGACGACGACAACGAAATGGTGCCGCTCGTCCGCCGCGCGAGCGAGGTCACGATCGTGGTGGCGGGCGGCACCGGGCGCCACACGGCTTTTCTCCCGGGCTGGGCGACCCCTTCTGTCACTGTCGCCGTGGAATAGGCTGGTTGGTCCGAAGCGGATGGCGAGCCGCTGCAGAACCTTGACAAGCTCGACGGCTCTCTCATAGCGTTCTACTAGAAGAGCATGCGCGGGTGAGTCCCGTGAGTTAGCAGCCGAGAGGGGATACGGTCTATGGCAACGATTCTCATCGACCCCGGCGTTGAGGACTCGTCGCCGGCTTCTGGTGGCGCAGAACGGCTCGCGGATCTGCGCGGCAAGCGAATCGCGCTGCTCGACAACATCAAGCACAACGCTGAATACTTGCTCGACGAAGTCGCCGAACGGCTTTCTGGCGACTTCGGCTGCCAAGTCGTGCGGGTGAGGAAAAAGACCTACACCAAGGTGGCCGAGCCGCATGTGCTGGCGCAGATGGAAGGATGCGACGCAGTCGTCACCGCCATAGGCGATTGAGGGTCGTGTGTGTCGTGCAGTTTGCACGACATGTATGAGATGGAACACAAGGGTGTCCCTTCGGTGACCCTGTGTACTGTTGGCTTTCTCAATGCGGCTGCGATGAAGGCATCGATGCTGGGGATCCCTAATCTGCCGGTCATCGGCATCCCGTTCCCGTTTGCCACCCTGCCGCCCGAGCAGGCGCGTGCCCGCGGAGCGCTGGCCTATGACGAGATCGTGGCGGCACTTACGCGCTCGGTCGTGTAGTTGTCTTCTGCCGAACCGCTGGCGCAAGGGCCGCTTACTGGGATTCGTGTTCTTGACTTCACGCGGGTCGTCGCCGGGCCTTATTGTACGATGCTGCTCGGAGATTTTGGCGCCGATGTCGTCAAATTCGAGGAGCCCGGCGGCGGTGATGAGCTCCGCGCGCTCGGTCCCCCCTTCATCGCGGGCGAGAGCGTCTTTTTCCTGAGCTTGAACCGCAACAAGCGAAGTGTCGCGGCCGATCTAAAGAATCCTGAGACGCTCGCCGGAATCCTCGACCTAGTCCGAGACGCCGATGTTGTGGTCGAGAATTTCCGGCCAGGCGTGATGGACCGGCTTGGGCTCGGCTACGAAGCGCTGCAATCGCTCAATCCGCGGCTCATCTATTGCTCGATCTCCGCCTTCGCCCCAGGGAGCCGCTACGGCGACCGGCCCGGTTACGACCTCATGGTCTCCGGGATGAGCGGCCTGCAAAGCCTCACAGGAGAGCCGGGCCGGGCGCCGCTCCGCCCCGGGGTGAATTTGGTCGACCTTGCCTCCGGTACCAACGCGGTCATGGGCATCTTGATGGGCGTTATCGCCCGCACGACCACCGGTCGCGGCCAGAAGGTCGAGGTTTCGCTGATGGACAGCAGCTTCGGCCTGCTCGGGCAGCTCGCTGGTATCTACCTCAACACCGGCACGGTCCCGCAGCGGCGCAAGCCGGAGGACCTCCACGGGCAGATCGTCCCGTACGGGACTTTCCTCTGCTCGGACGGCAAGCACCTGAACGTCTGCGTCCCGAACAACCGCTTTTGGGCCGGCTTTTGCGCGGTGATCGGACGCGACGATTGGGTTCAAGACCCGCGCTTCGCCGCCAACGCGGAACGCATCGCCAATCGGGAGCTCCTCACCGGGCTGCTGAGCACGCGGTTCTGCGAGCAGCCGCGTGACCGCTGGATCGAGTTGCTGCTCGGCCGCGGCATTCCTTGCGGGCCGGTGAACTCCATCGACGAAGCCATTAACGATGGCTACTTCGCCGAAGTCGGGATGCTGTCGGAGATGCAACATCGTGTGTGCGGTACCCTGGCGCTGCCAGCCATTCCGATCCGGATGTCTGACACGCCCGGCAGCATTACCCGGCCACCACCGCTGATTGGCGAGCAGACCGAGGAGATCCTCGGGCGCCGGCAGCAGCAGCCGGACTGAGCCAGTCAGCCCTTCAGGAAGGCGAGCATTGAAAGGACCGCGGCGGCGGCATCGCCCTCGGCGTCGCTGATCGTACCCCCGTTGCCGGCCCTGACCACGCCCGCCACGAACAGGCCGGGAAGGGCCGTGCGCATGGAGTGATCGGTCACAATATAACCGTGTGGATCGCGCGCCACCGGCTCCGGCAGGAACGCGGAGGCCGGCTCAAGCCCGATGTATGGAAAGACACCCGCGCATGCGATCTCGCCGGATACCCCGTCTGGGCCGACCGTTTCGACGGCGCGGACACCGTCGGAGCCGAGGATAGCTTGAACCCGCGTGCGCCAATGGACGGCGACGTTCCCAAGGCCAAGCAGCCGCCCGGTCAGGTCGGCGCGAGCACGGAACGTCTCGCCCCGATGCACGATATGGACCTGGCGGGCGTACGCCGCGAGCGCGATCGCCTCCTGGACGGCCGAATCTCCGCCGCCCACAACGACTACCTCCTCTCCATTGAACAAGGGCCCATCGCAGTCCGCGCAGCGCGATACGCCCCGGCCCTCTAGCTCCTCCTCACCCGGCACCCCGAGGTGCCGGATCCGGCCCCCCGACGCGACGATGATGGCCCGCGCCGCGTGACGCGCGGCGTCCGTCGTGACCGTGAAGGCCTCCTCGCCTTGCTCGACGGCGGCGACCGTGGCCGAAATATTCTCGGCCCCCAGATCGCATGCGGCGGACATCAAGCTCGCGGCGTAATCGCTGCCCGAACCGTGGAACGGTCCATCGAGGTCGTTAACGTTCGTTATCAGCCCCCCGAAGAGGTTCGCTTCGATCATCGCCGTCGAGAGCCCAGCCTGTTGGGCAAGCTGCGCGGCGGTGATGCCGGCCACGCCGGTGCCAATGACAATGAGGTCGAACGGTGCGGTCATGCTGTACTCCCATACTTGTGCGCCGGCCCGGAATGAGAGATGCGGTCGCGAAGGTCCTTCGACAACGCGTAACCGAAATGCCCAGGTCGGGAGGAGTCCTCGGCGCCCTGGTGGTAAGAGCATCTGACCACCATTCGATCCGGCCCACGGCGTCGAACTGGAGATCGAATGTCTCCTCGGCGCTGCCACGGCCGACCGCGTGCGCCAACCTGATACGGCGGGTGCGCGACGTCTCGCAGCGCAAGCGGTAACGGTAATGGTTCAGGGGCCTTCGTCGGCTGGGAAGGGGAGCGTTCGCGGTGGAAACGGCTTGCCGGGGGTGGCGCGGATGGCCTCCTCGTTCATGTCGAGACCGAGGCCGGGTGTTGTGGGCAGCGCGATGTAGCCGTCCACGGGGCGAAGCTGGTTGTGGCAGACCCGGTCGCCGATATCGACGAAGGGGACGAAGTATTCGGTGATGACGAAGTTCGGCATCACGGCGGCGGCATGCACGGTCGCGGATAGCGAGAGCGTGGTCGAATTGTAGTTGTGCGGCGACATGGCGACCATGAAGGGTTCTGCCATCGCGCCAATCTCCTTCAGTTCGAGGATGCCGCCGCAATTCGAAACGTCGGGGTTGATGATATCGGCGGCGCGGGCCTCGAGGATGGGCCGGAAGGCCGCCTTGGTGAACGAGTTCTCGCCGGTCACGATCGGGATGTTCACCGCGGCGCGGACCTCGGCAATGGCCTCAATGTGCTCGACCTGGCAGGGCTCCTCCATCCAGTAGGGGTCGAAGGCCTCGAACTTTTTGCCGAGCGCGATGGCGTGCATCGGGGCAAGGCGGCGGTGCAGCTCGATGAGGAGGTCGATGTTTGGGCCGACGGCGCCGCGGATCGCTTCGACGACGGCGAGGGCGTGGCGCTCATGCGCCTTGGGGATATAGGTCCGCCACGGGCGCGGCAACGGGTCGAATTTCAGCGCGGTGAAGCCTTGGTCGACGACGCGCTTGGCGGCCTCGGCATAGGCGGCCGGGTCATGGACCTTGTAGCTCCAGCCATTGGCGTAGACGCGGATCTTGTCGCGGACGGGTCCGCCGAGCAGGTTGTAGACGGGTTGCTGGGTGGCCTTGCCGACGATGTCCCACAGCGCCGCCTCGAGGCCGGACAAGGCGCTGTAGAATTCGAGCGAGCCGCGGCGCTGGGCGTAGTCGTCGAACAGCATGGTGGTCAGGTATTTGATCTGGAACGGGTCGCGTCCCGGCAGGTAGCGAGCGAATTCCTGCAGATGAGCGGCGACGCCGGTGTCGCGGTCGTATTGCGAGTAGGCTTCGCCCCAGCCGGTGATGCCGGCATCGGTGCTGACGCGGACGAAGATCAGGTTCTTGCGCCAACCGGGATGGAAGGTGAGGCAGGCGATCTCGGTGATCTTCATATGGGACGCGTCTCCTCCACTGGGTTGAACTCTTGGCCAGTCTCCTGGAGTGTTCGTAGGACCGGGGGCAAGGCCTGGCAACACGCGGCGGGTTACGGCCGCGAGGGGGATGGGACGCATGACGATCTTGGACTTGGCGCCGCGACGGTCGGTTATGGCGGGATTGGGGGCGGCGCTGGCTGCGCCCTGGATCGGGCGGGAGGCGCGGGCAGCAGACGATGCGACCGAGATCCGCATCGCGTTCGGCAATGGCATCGCCTACCTGCCATTCTACGTCGGCCGCAAGCAGGATTTGTTCGCCAAGTCGCTCGCCCAGGCGGGCCTGCCGGGCGTTAAGGTCACCTGGCCGCGCATCGCCGGGACCTCGGCGTTGAACGACGCGATGTTGTCGGGCTCGGTCGATCTTTATGTGGCGGGAACGCCGGGAGTGCTGATCGTCTGGGACCGGACGAAGGGACGGTCGAACGCGATCCTGGGCTGCGCCGGGGTGACCACATTGCCGCTCTCGCTGGTGACCGTGACCGACCGGCTAAAATCGCTGGCCGATTTCACGCCAAGCGACCGGATTGCGATGCCTTCGATCGCGGGCACGCCGGCGACGGTGATCCGCATGGCCTGCGAGCAGGCGTTCGGGCCGGGCCAGCATGGCCGGCTCGACAAGAACATGGTGGCCTTGGCGCATCCGGATGCGATGACGGCGCTGCTGAACCGTTCGGAGGTGACCGCGTATCTGGGGTCGCCGCCATTCACCAACTTGGTGATGCAGGATAAGCAGGCGCGCGTGCTGCTACGCTCGCCCGAGGTGTTCAAGCAGCCGGCCAGCTTCGTGCTGCTGTCGGCGCGCAAGGCGTTCTCGGAGCGGAACCCGCGCCTGGTGGCGGCGATGGTCGGGGCGCTGCAGTCTGCCAACGAGGCCATTGGCGCGGACCCTCGGGCAGCGGCAGAGACTTATCTCGAGGCAGAGCCGTCGAAGGCGTTCTCGGTCGACCTCATCACCACGATCCTGCGCGACCCGGCGACCGAGTTCACCACCCGGCCGCGCGCGGTGATGCGCACGGCGGAGTTCATGAACCGGATCGGCGAGATCCGGAGCATGCCGCAGCACTGGACCGATGTGTTCGTCCCAGGATCGGAGGGGCTGGACGGCGACTGATCGCCTTCGCGCGTTCACGAGTCACTTGAGCAACTCGCCATGGTTTCCAAGATGAAGTTTTCGAAGGTGGCGCGCTGTTAGTTGGCGCGTGTCACGTCGGCCTCGAACGCAAACGTCCCCCGGCTAGGCGGCAGCTCTCACGCTGCCTGGATCGTCTCCCGTTTCGTGACTGCCTATAATTGCAATATGGCCGGTTGGGTTAGCCCGCATACCAAGGAGCGAGCTGACGGCGGGCACGAATCATAACCAGCCGGACGCTGATCGCGAAAACGGCGAGGGCGAGCACGTAGACGAATGAGGCGTCCTCGTTGAGCTCAGACGATTTCTCGAACACGGACATGCCCATTCCGCGAATGCTTGCCAACACCTCCACGGCGATCGCATTCGTAATTCCCCGTGCGAAGCCGAGCTCGACGCCGGTGACAATGTGCGGCATCGCGGAAGGCAGCGCGATGCCAAGCCAAATGTGCCGGGTCCGCGCCCCAAAAATGCGACCGACCTCCAGGTATTCTTTCGGAATGGCCCGTGTTCCAGCCTCCGTCGTGACCGCGACGGGCAGAAAGGCGGAAATCGCAACCACGATCAGCCGCGCTGCCGGCTGATAGCCGACCAGAAGGATGATCAGCGGCACCAGCGCGATAAGGGGAAGCGAGTAGAGTGCCCGAATATAGAGCGATAGGAACCAGCGCAGGGCGGGCATTCGCCCCATCGCAACCCCAACGAGCACGCCAAGAACCGAACCGATCGCAACCCCCTCGACGATCGCACTGACGGTCAGCAGCATCGATTGCCAAAATTCGAGGTCGGTCAGCGTGGAAGGGATGGCCGCGACAATTCCGCTCGGACGAGCGACGAAATCGGGCAGCGTCGCCGTCACATACACTTGCCATGCGAGCAGGAAGAGCAGGCCAGCGACGACCGGGGCGAAGCGCCGGGTCATCCCACGCTGCTCTCGCGCCAGCGGATCAACCGCCGCTCGATCACTTCGCCGACGCCCACCAACAACACCGCGAGTAGCGCGACAAAAAGGGTCACCGCCAAGACCGACGCCGAATTAACGACCGTCGTCGCCTGCAGCAGAACGGCAGCGACACCGTCAGGGTTGAGGAAGAACTCCGCCACCAGCGTGCCTGCCATGGTCAGGGCAATCGACTGTTTCACCCCCGACATTGCGAACGGCGTGATGTAGGGCAGAATCACGTCGCGCCAGAGCTGGCGCTCGTTGGAGCCGAACATGGCGGCAACGTCCAGGTGTAGCGGCGGGATGGAGCGCGCTCCCTGCATCACGCCGAACAGGATTGGGAAAATAGAGATCAGCACCGTGACCAGCACCTTTGGCCAGAACCCGAAGCCGAGCGTCACGGAGACGAACGGCACCAGAGCGATCGTCGGCGTGGCATAGAGTACGAAAACCCAGGGTTCGAGCGCCTCCGAGACGAGCCGAACCCGCGCCAACGCAAGACCCGTTGCAACCCCGGCCAAGATCGAAATGGCAAGCGCGGTGAAATAGAGCTCGGCAGAGACGCCGAGCGCCGGAAGCAGCGGACCATCCGTCAGCAACGTCCACAGCCGGACCACGGTGCCGGTGAACGGCACGAACAGAATGCCAAAACTGTGTCCGAATGCTTGCCACGCGCCGATTACGACCGCCGCGCTCAGTGCGTAGCAGAAGAGCTTGAGCATCGGCGCGCGCCACTGACGTCCGCTACTGCTTCTTGCTCTCCAGGCGCTTGGCTGCCTCGGCGTAAAGCGAGGGGTCGACGATCTTGTCGTAGGCCGGCGCGTCGGCACGCTTGATGGTCCCGATCTGCACGAGTTGCGCCTCCTGGCGCATCATCTGATCTTTATCGAGGCCGATGTCGTTGACCCAATAACCGATCGCCTGCAGTCGCTCGATCGCGGCCAATGCCACTTTAGGATCGATCTGGCTCGCCTTGGCGACGATGGCGGCGAACTTCTCGCGATCTTGTGGCGAGGTGCTGCTCATGAAGCGCTGTGTGCGGATCCACACCTCGAGGAAGCGGACCAGAGCCTCCCGGTTGCTCGCGATCTCCTTGGGCGTCGTGAGAATCATCCCGTAATGCAGGTCTTTGGCGATGGAGGCAGGCGCCGGGATCTGATGCCATTCCTTGCCGGTTCGAAACTCGATTTCCGCCAACTCGTCGACATGGAAGACGCCGGTGTGCACTTGCCCAGCAATGCCCGCCTTGACGAGCGCCGCGTTTGCCAAATCGATCGGCGTCACGTCCTGAAGACTCAGCTTGCAGGTCTCCAGCAGCGCCCCAAGGTAGAGATACCGGGCGTTGTTGATGCCATCTGCCGCGATCGTCTTGTCTTTGAGATCGTTACAGGATTTGACGGCTGGGTCGTTGGAGTCAACCACCCAATCTTGCGTGTTCTGGCCGGCGATTGCCACGACCTGTCCGCCCGAGGCCATCAGGTTGAGCGCAGGCGTCGTCGCAGTCCAGCCGACAGCGGCCTCGCCGGTCAGGATGATCTTGGCGGTGTCGGCGGCGCGCTGAAACCAGCGCATGTCGACTTCGAGGCCGGCATCCTTGAAATAGCCGAGCGCCTGCGCGACGTCGATGAACGTATTGGAGAAGATCGGCGGTCGCCCGACCGCGGTTACGGTGATCTTGATCGGCGCGGCGCCTGTGGTCTGCGCCCGGGCCTCGATGCCGAGGCTGCAACAGCCGAGCAACGCGGCGCCGAGCAAGCCCGCGATCAGCCGTCGCTTCGATATGTTTGCTGCCGTCATCATCCGCCTCCTACATTTCGAAAAGGTCGTGCCAGACTTGTTCCCGTAACGTGATGAAACGCCGGTCGAGGACCACGCTGCGGTCTCGTGGCCGCGGCAGGTCCACATGCCGCACAGCGCGGATCCCTGCGGGGCGGCCGCCCAGCACGATGACCGTGTCGCCCATCAGCACGGCCTCGTCGATCGCATGGGTCACGAACACCATCGCGGTCGGCCTTGTGTCCCAGATCCGCAGCATCTCGAACTGCAACTGCTCACGGGTCTGCGCGTCGATGGCGCTGAACGGCTCGTCCATCAGCAGCAGTTTCGGTTCCATCACCAGCGCCCGCGCGAGCCCAGCGCGTTGCTGCATGCCTCCCGAGAGCTGGTGCGGATAAGCCTTTTCGAACCCGTTGAGTCCGACCAGCGCAATGGCGTCCGCGACCCGGCGGTCGATCTCCGTCCGAGGCGCGCCACGCAGTTTCAGCCCATAAGCGATGTTGTTCCAAAGGTTCTTCCAGGGGAACAGGCCGAAGTTTTGGAACACCATGGAGATGGAGGGCAGCGGCTTCTTAACCGGCGTGCCCTGCACGCGGATCTCGCCGCCCGACAGCGCGGTGAGCCCCGCGATGCAGCGCAACAGCGTCGTTTTGCCGCAGCCGGACGGCCCAACGATGCTGACCACCTCGACCTTGCCCACGTCGAGGCTCACGCCATCCAGGACGGTGAGCGGTCCGTAGCGCACCTGCGCGTCGCGAATGGCGACGAGAGGCTCTACGCCGGCGGGCGCCGCCCGGGTTATTGGCGCGAGGGTCGTTGGATCAGGCAGGTGTCGCCTGCCCAAACAAAGCGCTGGCGCCAAACGCCTCCGCCATTGCTGTTTCCTCCTGGGCCATCTCGCCCGTATTAAGACGTCTTAGCCTCACTCTAGACAGGCAGTGCCATATGTCGTCAAGAGACGAACGTGTCCGATCGTCTCAGCCGCGTCGCTCCAGGTTGAGCAGCCGATGACGAAACCGAAACCGATCCGCCTTGTAGTAGGTGCGCGAACATTCGACACCGCGTCCGCGTGTGCAGCCGACGACGCGCTCCACCAGGATCAGCGGATGCTCCTCGGCCACGTCCAGCATCTCGGCGCGGAATGCATCGGCGATGATGAACTCGATCGTCTCTTCCGCTCCGGCCAACGGAATTGCGAAACTGCGCTCGAGCGTCAGGCTGAGCGGAGGCTGCAGATCTGCACTCAGCAGCGTCGGCGCGACTTCTACGGGAATGTAGCTGGTGCGGAAGGCCACACGCTCCTGTTCTCTCGTCAACAGCTTGCGGATTTTGAACACCGGACGATCAATGGCCAGGTTGAGCCGGGCCGCGATCCACTCCGGAACGGGCACAGTCTCGCGGCTGAAGACCGAGACGCTTTCGGGCCGCTCCGCATCGAAGCCGGTCAGCAGAAAATGCTCCTGCTGACCGAGGCTCTCGGCCAGTCGAGGCCAGACCACGAACGTGCCGCGGCCTTGCCGCCGATCGAGCAGACCTTCGTCCACCAGGGCGGTGACGGCCTGCCGCACTGTGACGCGCGACAGGGAGTAGACGTCGCAGAGTTGAACCTCGGTGGGGATCTGATCGCCGGGTCGCAGATCGAAGGTGATGAGGTCGCGCAAGGCATGTTTGAGTTGGAGCCAAAGCGGGGTGCTCCCATGCCGGTGGATCGGCCGCAGGACGGCGAAGTCCAGATCACTCACGTCATACTTCTCCGTCGGCGGACGTTGACGCCCGCATCCATCCATCGCAGAGTGTCGTCATAAGACGACTTAACGTCTGTTGCGGCAAGGGCAGGAATTCAGTGATGCCTGTTTCGAGCGTCGAGGTGCTTCTGCGTGAAGCGGCGGGAGCCATGACTACTCCGTTCCTCTCCTTGCGGTACGCCGCCCAATGAGCCAAGCTCCGGCTAGGTTGCGTCATACCGTCGAGGGCGACGGGCCCTGGATGACGGTCGCCCATTCACTCGGGTCCGACATGCATTTGCTCGACGCCCAGGCCAAGCTGTTGTCCAGCCGCTTCAAGGTGCTGCAGATCGACCTGCGCGGCCACGGTGGCAGCCCGGTGCCACCGCCGCCCTACTCCATGGCTGGCCTGGCTGAGGATGTGCATGATCTTTTCAGCCGGCTCGGCATCAACGAAACGGCCTGGCTCGGCGTCTCGCTCGGCGGAATGGTCGGTCTCACGCATGCGCTCGCCCATCCGGGCGTGATCACCCGCATGGTCCTGGCCGATACCACTGCCGGCTACCCAGAAGCGGCGCATGCGAGCTGGCGCGACCGTATCGCCGCAGTCCGGCAGAAGGGGATGGAAGCGGTCGTCGAGGGAACGATCGGCCGCTGGTTCACGCCGGACTTCATCGCGCGCGAGCCGAACGTGATCGAGCGGTTCCGCGCGACGATCCGCGCAACCGCACCGGACGGGTTCATTGGCTGCTGCGAGGCCATCGTCGGCTACAACGTCCATGCCAGGCTTGGGCAGATCGCGGTGCCTACGCTGGTGTTGGTCGGCGCCGAGGATCAGGCGACCACGCCGGACATGGCCAAGGCGATCGCCGATGGCGTTCCTGCAGCGCGCTGGCAGGTGATCGAGTCCGCCGCGCACCAGAGCAACATCGAGCAGCCCGAGACCTTCAACGCCGCCCTGGAGCAGTTCCTTGCCGCATGACACGGGCGCGTCTCGGTTCGGGCGCCTCGCGCTGCACACCTGGACGGTGGACACGACAGACCTGCCGACCGCGCTCCAGGCTGCCAAGCAGGCCGGTTATGACGCGATGGAGCTGCGCTGGACCGATTTCAAGCGTTGCTTCGACAAGGGCTTCAGCAACGAGCAGGTGCTGGACATCATTCGGGCCAGCAGCATGCCGGTCGGCGTGCTGGGCGTGGAATATGGCTGGATCTTCGCCGTCGGCGAGGAGAGCGCGCGGCTGTGGCGCGTGTTCCGGCAGAGTTGCGAGAACGCCGTGGCGCTTGGTTGCGACATGATCATGAGTGCGCCGGGCCCGCTCACCGGCACCGTGCCGGAGGCGATCGCGAATTTGCGAATCGCCGGAGATCTGGCCGCCGAATTCGGGTTGCGCCTGGCGCTCGAGTTTAATTCGCAGCACGACGTCATCAACTGCCTCGCCGTGCAGCAGGAGATTGTCTCGGCAGCCGGCAAGCCGAATTGCGGCCTCCTGCTCGACGCCTACCATTTGGCCCGCAGCGGCGCGCCCGGCCGGAGTTTCGAGGCAGTCGACGCGCGCGATATCTTTGTTTTTCAGTATAGCGATTTGTCGCCGAACCCGGTGACCGGCGTCAAGCGGCCGACGGACCGGCTGGTTCCCGGCCAAGGAACGGTTCGTTGGAACGAGGTGCTCGGCCTACTCGCCGAGAAGCGGTACACGGGCTTTCTGAGCTACGAGGCGCCAAATCCCGTATTGTGGGAGCGCTCGCCATTCGAGGTTGCCGCCGAAGGGATCCGAGAAACCCGAAAGCTGCTCGAGGCGGCCGGCGTAGCCGCCTGATCAAACCAACCCCGGGGAAACCAACCGATGCACACACTGCAAGGCGGCCTGCGCGGCCCAGCCAAGACCGACGACCCCCTGTATATCGGCCTGTTCAATCAGAACAACACTGAGATCCCGGCAACCGTCGAGAAGCAGCGCTACATGACCAGCATCGCGCCGGAAGCTTCGGCCGGCGGGCGCTGGGAGGTGCAGCCGCGCCTCCCGGTTCCGGTCGGCGAGATGGGAGTGGTCGCCTGCAACGGCCGCATTCACGTCGTCGCCGGTTACGCCCGCGGGCGAGTCGACAACGACTTCCACCAGGTCTTCGATCCGGCTACCGGCAGTTGGTCGTTTGCGGCACCGTTCCCGCTGCCGTGCAACCACATCGCCCTGACCGCGATCGGCACCAAGCTCTATTCGTTCGGCGGCTTCATCGAGCAGAATCGCTGCCCGCACTCCAAGTGCTTCGCTTACGATACCGAGACCGATGAGTGGGCGCCGATCGCCGGGCTGAGCCGTCCGCGCGGCGCGGCGTCGGCGATCGTTCTCGATGGAATGATCCACCTCCTCGGCGGCCGCGACGTCCGCTCAGTCGAGTGGCACGACGTCTACGACCCGGCGAGCGACAAATACACCATCCTCTCCGGCATGCGCGGCTCGACCGGCACACAGCCCTTCGTCGGCCAGCGCGACCACATGGGCGTCGCCATCGTCGATGGGAAGATCCACGCCATCGCCGGGCGCATGGACAGCTACGACTTCAACACCGCGCTCCACGCAGTCTATGATCCCGAGGCGGATGCGTGGTCGTTCCGTGCCCCGCTGCCGACGCCGCGCAGCGGTCCGTCTTGCGTGTTCCACAAGGGCAAGATCCTCGTGTTCGGGGGCGAGGCGACCGGGCGCGTGTTCGGCACCAACGAGGCCTATGATCCGGCCAGCGACAGCTGGGAAGCGCTGACACCCATGGCTCTGCCCCGGCACGGCCTGCATGGCGCCACCGTGGCCGTGATCGGCGACAAGGTGCACGTGCCCGGCGGCGGCCCGGTGCCCGGCGGCAGCATCCAGGGCGCCTATCACGACGCCTTCGTCCTGGACTGATCCGATGCGCCTCCTCGTCAACGGCGAGCAGCGCGAGGCCGTGTGCCGCGACGACGACACGCTGCTGCATGTCTTGCGCAGCCATCTCGGGCTGCTCGGCACCCGTTTCGGCTGCGGTCACGAGGCGTGCGGCGCCTGTACGGTCTTGATCGACGGCGCCCCTTCTTGGAGCTGCACGGCCCGCGCCGGCGATATCGGCGACCGGGAAGTCACGACTGTCGAGGGATTGGAGGAACTCCCGGCGCTCCGCGAAGCATTCCTGTATGAGCAGGCCGGCCAGTGCGGGTATTGCCTGTCCGGTATCCTGGTCCGCGCCGCCGCCCTAATCCGATCCGGGCAGGACCTCGACCGAAGCACGGTTGCCGTAGCGCTCGACGCCAATCTGTGTCGCTGCGGGGCGCACAACCGCATCCTCGCCGCCGTGCTGAGCGCCACTTCCGCTATCCGGGAGCGGCCGGCATGATCCGAAACGACCTGCCGCGAAGCCTCGTCGACAATCCGATGCTCGATCGCTGGGTCGGCTTCGAGCTAGACGGCGTGGTCCGCCTGGGCACTGGCAAGGTAGAGCTGGGCCAAGGCGTGCTGACCGCGCTGCGGCAGATCGCCGCCGAGGAGCTGCAAGTCGAGTTCGGCCGGATCCGCGTTATCTCCGGCGAGACCGGACTGTCCCCGGAGGAGGGCATGACGGCGGGCAGCCAGTCGATCGAGGCCTCCGGCGGTTCCATCCGTCTCGTCTGTGCCGAGGTTCGCGCCCGCGCCGCCGCCGCCTGCGCCCAGCGTCTTGGCTGCCCCGAAGCCGAGCTCTCGGTCCAGGACGGACAGTTCCTCCGCACCGGCGCCTCGACCGGGGAGAGCTACTGGACGCTGACCGATCGGCTCGACTTGCATCGCCAAGCCACCGGCTTCGCGCCACCGCGCCGACAGGACGATCACACCATCGTCGGCCAGAGCGTTCCCCGGACCGATCTGCCGGAGAAACTGTGCGGTCCCGGCTTCATCCATGACCTCAATCCGCAGGGGCTGCTGCATGCCCGCGTGCTGCGCACGCCATGTCGCGGCGCGTCGATCGCCACGATCGACCAGGCCCGCATCGAGCGTGCCGCCGGGTCGCCGGTCACCATTGTCCGCATCCACGACTTCTTCGCCATCGCCGCCGAGGACGAAGAAGCTGCCGAGCGTGCGCTCGCGGCCGCCGCGCGCGCCGTGACCTGGACCGGCACAACCGCCGCAGACCCGGCGCGCGCCGATCCGCGCCACCTCCTCAATCTTCCCACGATCGACCGCGTCGTCACTGTCCCCCCGCGCAGCCACGTTGCTTGCGCCAGCCAGGTTGTCGAGGCTAGCTACACCCGGCCCTACATTGCCCATGCGTCGATCGGCCCGAGCTGCGCTCTAGGCCTCTGGGACGGCGAGACGCTGACGGTCTGGTCGCACTCGCAGGGCGTCGGCCCGTTGCGCCAATCGATCGCGCGCGCTCTCAAGCTCGATCCAGCCGCCGTCACCCTACTGCATCGGCCCGGCGCCGGTTGCTACGGACACAACGGCGCGGACGACGTCGCGCTCGACGCCGCGCTGGTCGCGCGCAATTTTCCCGGCCGCACGGTCCGAGTTCGCTGGACGCGCGAGGACGAGCTCTCCGCCGCGCCCGTCGGCGGCGCCTCGGTCGTACGCCTGCGCGCCGAGCTGGACGCGGCCGGCCGGCCGGCGACGTGGAATATGGAGATCTGGAGCCCACCGCACGGCCAGCGGCCCGGCGCGAACGGCGGGGTCAACCTGCTCGCCGAATTGGCCCTGCCGGACCGCGAGCAGTCCGGCGGTTCCGATGATGTGCCGGACGCGGCGGGCGGCGGCGGCAACCGCAACTCCGTCGCGCTGTATGATCTGCCGGAGCAGCGCATCGTCCATCACCTGGTGACGGCGCCCCCGTTGCGCACCTCCTCCCTGCGCGGGCTCGGCGCACAAGCCAACGTCTTCGCTATCGAGAGTTTCATGGACGAACTGGCCGAGGCGGCCGGGCGTGACCCAGTAGAGTACCGGCTCGAACTGATGTCGGACCCGCGCGCGCGCCGGGTCATGGCGGCGGCGGCGGCGATGTCGCCGTGGCGGGAGCGCCGACCGGCCGCGACCGGCACCGGCCTCGGCTTCGCATTCAGCCGCTATAAGAACCGTGCAGCCTATTTGGCGGCCGTCGCCGAGGTCGAAGCGGACGAGGAGGTGCGGGTGCGCCGGCTCTGGTGCGCCGTCGATGCGGGGCTGGTGATCAACCCGGACGGCGCCGCCAACCAAGTCGAAGGCGGCGCCGTGCAAGCCACGAGTTGGACGCTGAAGGAGCAGGTGCGCGTGGACGAGCAAGGCATCGCCTCCCGCACCTGGGAGACTTACCCGATCCTACGCTTCAGCGAAGTGCCCGAGGTGCAAGTCCGCTTCGTCGGCTCGCCGCAGGATCCGCCGCTCGGCCTCGGTGAGGTGGCGCTGGGCCCGGTCACCGCGGCAATCGGTAACGCCGTCGCCCATGCACTTGGCGCACGTATCCGCGACCTGCCGTTCTCGCGCGATCATCTGCTCGCCGGCCTCTTGCGCGAGCCGGCGTCCGCGTGAAGCCGCTTCCCGACCTTGACGATGCCACGCTCGGGAACCGCGCCTTCTACGGAGCGCGCACGGACCGCGGCAGCGTCGTCGTGATCGACTCGCCACGAGAGGTCGCCAACTCGGCAGTCCCCATCGAGCGCGAGCGCGACGTCGTCGTGCACGGGGCCTATCTCGCCGAACCGGTCGGCGCGACCCTGCTCCGCCTCGGGCTGCGCGGCTTCGTCGGGGTCGACGCCGGCGGCGGACGCAACGGCGCCGGCTACGGCGGCCTTCCGCTCGCCGAGCGGTTTGGCGTGCCCGCGGCGGTGGCAAGCGTGTTCACCTGCGACATGTGCGACGGCGCCTCAGTCTGGCGCGACGGCGTGATTAGCCAGCGCAACGACGCGGCCGCCGCCTGCGGTGTCGAACCTGGACAACCCGTCAGCAGCGCGGCCGAGAAGCTGCTGGGCGCTCCACCCGGTCAGCCGCGCACGGTGCAGAGCACGCAGCCCGACACCGATTTTCTGCTGCGCGAAGGGGCGACCGGATCGGTATTCGGATGCTGGAGTATGGGCCTGCCAAAGGGGCGCCGGAGCGCGGACGTGTTCTGCGTCGGCACGCCGATGGACACGATGATGGCGGTCTACGTCCACCGCAACCGGTTGGGCCCCAAGGCCGTGATCGGCAGCGACGGCGGGTTCGGACGCAACCGCATGGCGGTATCCGGGCTGCAACTTCTCCAGTCGATCGGCATCGCCGCTGCGGCGGTGGATCACCGTTCGGCCGATCTCGGCAATGCCCGCAGTATCTACGAAGACGGCCGCATCAGCGTCGCCAACGAGTTGGCGACCGTTTTGGGGGTACTTAAGGGACAGCCCGCGCGCGATGCCGCTGAACGGTTGCTGATGTCGTCAGCCGATGGCCAGGAGAGCCAGCAATGCGAATCGTTGCTTTAGAAGAACACTTCACAATTCCCGCCTTAGGCAGCAAGGTCAGTAAGGAGGCCCTCGCGGCGCGCGGCGTTCCGAGCGGCAAGCCGCCGCCCGCGGTGGCTCGCGCCGAGTTGCTGCGCGAGACCGGCCCCGCCCGCATCGCCGACATGGATGAGGCCGGCATTTCCGTCCAGGTGCTTTCCGCAGCGGGCCCGGGCGCCGACCTCATGTCGCCCGACGAGGGGCCAGCGTTTGCCCGCGAGATGAACGACACGCTCGCCCGTCTGGTTCAAGACCACCCTGGCCGTTACGCCGGGTTCACGCATCTGCCGATGACGGCGCCGCAAGCGGCTGCCGACGAGCTGGAACGATGTGTTGCCGAGTTCGGCTTCTGTGGCGGCATGGTGAACGGCACGACCGCCGGCCTGTTCCTGGACCACCCGTCTTTCGATCCCCTGCTGGCACGGTTCGAGGCCCTGGACGTGCCGCTCTACGTCCACCCGGCGCTCCCGCCGGAAGCCGTGCGCCGAGCCTACTATGATGGCTTGCCGGGCGACTCGAGCTACTTGCTCTCGATGTCCGGCTGGGGATGGCATTCGGAGACGGCGATCCAAGTGCTGCGCCTTGTGCTGTCGGGCGCGCTCGACAAGTATCCGCGATTGCAGCTCATCATCGGCCATATGGGTGAGGGTCTGCCTGCCATGCTTGCCCGATGCGACCAGGTGTTTGCCGACGAGGCACGCAGCCGCCTCACACGGACGGTTAGTCAAACGATCACCGACCAAGTCTGGGTCACAACCAGTGGCTTCTTTACGCTGGCGCCACTCGTTCCCCTGCTGATGACGTTCGGCGCTGACCGGGTGTTGTTCTCGGTCGACTATCCATTTAGCCCCAATAAGCGAGGTCGCGACTTCCTCGACGGGCTGCCAATCGCGCCGGCTGACAAGGTCAAGATCGCCCATTCCAACGCCGACAAGTTGCTCAAGCTGGCAGTGTGACTGGATTTGATCATTCACATCGCCCGATTCGGTCAAATAAGCGCCGACCGGCTGGAGAACCTTGCTCCCGCTCGATGGGCACGCTGGATGGGGCGCTGGGCGTGCGCACCACCTTCGATGTGGCGCCTGCGCCGGCCTTCTACGCGCATCGCAACGCGGACGAACCTTGACGCAGCGGTAGTGGACTACAAGGCGGCCCCGCCGCCCCATCCTGGCACGCCGCTCGACCGCGCCCGCCCCGACCGCCTCATCGCCATGATGGCTGCGATCCAGGCGTCGTTCCTGCGGCCCGGCGGCACTTAAAGCCGCCTCAACTCGTTGTTTTGGCCCCCCGGCGTGACCGTTTGATCACTGCGTAAATGGGCAGAACGGTCATCGGCACGAGTAAGACGATGCCGACCATCAAGGTCAGCGTTCGGTTCCACAGCCGGTCGAGCGCCATGTCCGTTGTCGGCAGGTCGGGATGAGCGGGGTCGGCGACAACGGTGACGGTGTAGTCGCCGAGGTGCGGCCCGGTGAAGACGTAGTTCACGCTGCGGCCGATCCGGCCGGCCGGGCTCGGAACCGACAGGGTCGCGTCGCAGATATCGAACACGAGGTTGGCGCTGCACGATCCTTTGACCACCTGTCCGCCGGCGACGGGACGTGCCGCTGCATGCACCTGCCAGTCGGTGACGAGATCGGGTGCGGTGTAGACGGTCAGCCCGGCCAGCATGGCGGCGAACAGCAACACGCCGAGCCAAAGCTTGGCATAGTGTCCCCAGCCGCGTCGCGGCGGTGGGAGGGTGGACTCTCCGCTTGGGTCCCATTGGTCGGCCATCGCCGGATCGTAGCAGAACCGCTGCAGGAGTCCTCTCGGCGCAGGAGCGGCCGGCCCTGGCGGTCAGTGCCGCAGAGTTCCGGGCGGAGTGCGGCCGAGCAGCGCCGCCAGCAGCAGCTGGGTGAAGCCGCCCAAGTACTAGGCCGCCCAGCGCCATCCAGCGCGCCGCACCGGGGGGTAATCTCGTTTC
Organism: Acetobacteraceae bacterium; assembly: GCA_965276815.1. Taxonomy (GTDB): domain Bacteria; phylum Pseudomonadota; class Alphaproteobacteria; order Acetobacterales; family Acetobacteraceae; genus JAVVHH01. Next base: position 397,564 of record CBDIBE010000012.1, read on the forward strand.
GGACGCGCCGGCCGGCACCGGACGCCGGCGCCGTTGCCGGCTCATGGCGCGGTCCGGTTGGCGTGATGCAGTGCGTCAGCCCTCGCCAAGCAGCCACGTCAAATCGATCGAGCCGGCCATTGCCAAGTAGCCCGCCCGGTTCGGATGGAGCCCGTCTCCGGGGCCGCCGATCGTGCTGTCCGGCACGAAGGCCGCGCGCAAGCCGCCCGTCGCCGGATCCGCAGTCGCGGCGTCGAAGTCGGCAACCATGTCGAACAGGCCGCTGCCGCGGATGAAATCGTTCAGCGCTCGCCGCTTGGCGTCCTGCTCCGGGCCGCCGTGCGCGGCGGTCGAGCTGCCCAGCGCCGAGCAGACCGTCGCCCCGATCACCCGGATGCCGGGCAGGGTGTCCCGCATTTGCCGGACGCCGCGCCGCAAGCCGGCGATCGCTTCGGCCGCCGAAGCCTGCCCGTTCTCGCTGAAGTCGTTGATCCCTTCGAGCCAGATCACGTGGGTCACCCCCGATAGGCTCAGCACATCCCGCTGTAGCCGTTCCAGGGTCGGCGGGCCGCCGGGATACGGTGTTGCGACCCCATATCCCTCGGGTCCGAGGATCCGGTTGCCGCCGATCCCCGCGTTCACCAGCGCCACGTCCCGCATGCCGGCCGCAAGCAGACGCTGCAGCAGGATGTCCGGCCAGCGGTCGTCGCCGTTCAGCGTGCTTCCCGTCCCATCCGTGATCGAATCGCCCAGCGCCACGATCACTCGCATGCCCGGCGGCACCGCCATGTCCACCGCGTCCAGGAAGAACCAGGACGTCGTCGTGAAGGGGAATGACAGCACTTGCGCATCGGAGCCGCCCATCTTCGTGCCCGGCTCCGTGACGTAGGACGTTGTCAACCCCTTCGCGTGCCACGTCATCGCCCCGCTTTCGCCCCGGATGTGGAAGCTCACCGCCAGGCGCCGTCCCGCCGCGGCGGCCGCGAACGGAACCGCCACCGGGTCGCTCCACACCGACTCGCCCGGGGGCACCGTCACCTGCGCGGCAGCCCCGAACATAACCGTCCCGCTGCTTGCTGGTTGGATCACGGCGCCGGTCGCCTGCAGCGCCACGGACACGTCGGCGAAGGTCACTGGCCGGGTCCCAAACGCGTTGCAGAAGCGCAGCCGCGCGCGTTCCCCCCAGAAGCTCGGCCGCAGCATCATCCGGAAGGTTTGCTCGCGCGCCTGCTGGCCTGGGAAAGCCAGCGCCAGATCCGGCTGGGCCGCCGGGTTGCCCACCGGATACGGGCCCTGCGCCGACCCAGTCCACACCGTCGCCCAACGCTCACTCAACCGGGGCTCACTCAAGGAGCTGCGCTCCCGGCCACGCATGCGAGCGCACCAGATCGCGCACCGTCCCGCGCACCAGCTCCGCCGTGCCGGCCACCGCCACGCTTCGCCGTTCCTGCGGCACTTCCATCATCGCCAACCCCCAGAACGCCCGCGGCCGGAACGGCCAGGCCGAGATCTCGCCGGCGCGCAAGTCGGCCAAGAAGGCGCCCTGGGTCAGCAGGCTGCACCCGAGGCCTTCGCGGACCAACGCCCGGATGATCAGATGGTCGTCCGCCTCCATCCGCACGTCCACCCGCACCCCGCGCCGCGACAGCCAGCCGTCCAGCAGCCGCCGCGACGCGTTCGGCCGCCCCGGCAGGATCAGCGGCACATCGGCCAGGTCCGCCGTGCGCACGTGGCCGCGCGCCGGCGCCCAGGTGCCTTGCTTGCTCACCAGAAAGACCTCCTCGCGCGCCAGCGGCGTCACCACGAAGCCCGGTTGCGGCACCGGGTCGTGCAGGCAAGCGAGATCGACCCGGCCGCGCACCAGCCATTCCTGGATGTAGTCGCTGAACCCGGCGGCGATGCGCAGGAACACGCGGGGATACCGGGCGGCAAAACGCCGTGTCAGCTCCGGCGCCAGAAAGTGCCCGGCGGCGGGCGGCATCGCCAGCGTCACGGTGCCGGAGGGCCCGCTCTCGCCGCCGCGGATGGCGTCCCGCGCCTGCTCGAACTGCCGCAGGATCGCCTGGGCGCGCTCCAGCAGCGTGCGCCCCGCATCGGTCAGCGTCACCCCATGGCTGTGCCGCAGGAACAGCTTGCGCCCGAGATCGTTCTCCAACGCGCGGATCTGCCGGCTGACGGCCGGCTGCGAGATCCGCAGGAACTCGGCGCCGCGGCTATAGCTGCCGAACTCGGCCACGGCCTGGAAGTAACGAAGCGCGCGCGTGTCCACGCCGCATGATCGCACATCCGGCTTATATCGCCCATGCCCCTTATGCCTTGGACGCAGCGGGCTCCCCTCCCCTACGCTTGCACGACACGACCACAGGAAGCGCGCCCGTGAAGTTCGGAGTGATGACGCAGATCCAGATGCCGCGCCCTTGGGCCGCGGATGCGGAGCTGCACGCCTACCACAACGCGATCGCCCAGGCCGAAGCCGCCGAAGCCGCCGGCTTTCATCATTTCTGGATCACCGAGCAGCACTTCTTCACCGAGATCGGCCACAGCGCCTGCCCCGACATGCTGCTCGCCGCCATCAGCCAGCGCACGCGCCGCATCCGGCTGGGCTTCTCCGTCGTGCTGATGACGGTCAACAACCCGTTTGCCATCGCCGAGCGCGTCGCCACGCTCGACCTGCTCAGCCAGGGCCGCGTGGAGTTCGGCATGGGCCGCGGCTCGACGCCATACATGGTGGACGCCTTCGGCGTGACCCGCGCCGAGGAGCGCGAGCGCGCCCGCGAGGCGACCGAAGCCGCCATGCAGATGTTCCGCGAGGAGCGCTTCAGCGGCTATAAGGGCCAGTATTTCGATCTGCCCGCCCGCGACGTCCTCCCCCGCCCGCTGCAGCGTCCGCACCCGCCGCTCTGGGCCGCCGCGTCAAACCTCGACAGCTACGCGCGCGCCGCGCGCCAGGGTCTCGGCGTCATCGGCGTCACTCGCAACAGCATCGCCGAGACCCGCGAGGCGATCCGCACCTACCGCCAGACAATCCGTTCCGCCGACCCATCGGGCTTCGTCGGCGCCTACGCCAACGAGCAGGTCGGCGGATTTGCCATCGCTTGCTGCCACGAGGACGACCGCACCGGCCGCGACCTCGCCTGCGCCGCCGCGCGCTGGTACAACGGCGACAACAGCGCCGAGCTCAACCCCGTCCGCTTCGCCACCGCCGGCGGTGTGGACGCGGTTGTCAGCAAGTTCCGCAACCGGTCCAACGACCAGCTGATCGAGGACGGCATGGCGATCGGCGGCAATCCGGACACCATAACCCGCATCGTGGAGAAGTGGCGCGATGCGGGCCTGGACCAGATGATCTTTCTGCTCCAGGCTGGCCCCACCACGCACGAACAGGTCCTGCATTCCATCGACTTGCTCGGCCGTCACGTCATCCCCCGCTTCGAGACGCCAAGCGCCGTGGCGGCCGAGTAAAGGAGACCAGATGCAGCTTTTCGCCCGGATCCTCTCCGCCTTCGCCCTGCTCGCCGCCCTGACGACCGCCCGCGCCGACCCGGTGCGCCTCGACCTTGCCGCCTCCAACACCTGGTGGGGCCAAGTTCCGCTGATGGTCGCCATCGACAAGGGCTATTTCCGCGAGCAGGGCATCGAAACCGAGCTGAAGAACATACCGGCGTCGGCCGACCGCATCGCCGCGCTGACCGCCGGCTCCGTCGCGTTCAGCAATCTCGGCCGCATCGCCGCCATCGTCGAGATGGCCCGCGGCAATCGCAGCTTCTATTTCTTTGCCAATATCGACGATTCGCCCGGCAACGAAGGTTGCTGGGCCCGTCCCGGCTTCGCCGACTTCAAGGCGCTGCGCGGCAAGAAGATCGCCGCCAACACCTCGGCGCAGATCACCATGAACGGCTTGCTGGAAAACGCCGGGATGACCGAGCGCGACGTCCAGTTCGTCAACTTGCCCGGGTCCGAAATGGCGGCCGCCCTCGCCAAGGGCGACGTGGATGCCGCGTGCGTGTGGGAGCCGCTGCTCAGCGCGGTGCGCGCCGGCACCCCGGGCGGCAAGCTCCTTGGCCTCGACAGCGACACGCCGAACTTCAAGCGCTTCGGCACGATGGCCTCTCCGGACATCATGATCATTTCCCGCAAGCTCGTGGACGAGCAGCCGGATACCGCCCGCAAGCTGGTGGTCGCGATCTTCAAAGGGGTGGACTTCACCAACGCGCACCCGCAGGAAGCCGCCGAGACCGTCGCGCACTATTTCGGCAAATCGCCGGACGAAGTCCTCGCGTCCATGAAGCAGTTCAAGTATTTCGGCGCCGAGAATTGGCAGGACCACATGAAACTGCACGCCGGCCAGATGCAGTATTTGGCCCAGTGGCTCTACGACAACGGCAAGATCCCAACCCTGCCCGACACCGCAAAATGGGAGAACACCAGCTTCGTCCCACGCTGACCCCGCCCTCGCCCCCGCCGACGTGAGCGCCGCCGCCGCGAGCACCGCCGCCCTGGCTGCGCAGCCGACGATGCGTGCCCGCCTGCGCCTGAGGCACACACTTCTCATCATCAACCTGCTTTCGGTTACCGCCGTCCTCGCCCTCTGGTACCTGGTCACCAGCCTCGGGTGGGTCGCGCCAATCTTCCTCCCCTCGCCCGGCGACGTGCTGCACGCCGGCCGCATCGTCCTCATGCGCGGCGAGCTCGCCGCCGACATCGTTATCTCCGCCGAGCGCGTGTTCGCCGGCTTCGCCCTCGCCGCAATCATCTCCGTCCCGCTCGGCGTCGTCATGGCCGTCTGGCGCCCCGCCAAGGCGATCATGGACCCGTTCGTGTCCCTGCTCCGCCCGCTCCCCTCGATTACTTGGATCCCGCTCTCCATCCTCTGGCTCGGGATCGGCGAGCTGCAGAAGGTGGCGATCGTCTTCATGGGCTCCTGGATCTACATCCTGCTCTATACGTATGAGAGCACCCGCCGGGTCGACCCGATCCTGATCCGCGCCGCCCGCAACCTCGGCGCCTCCGATCTCGCCATCATGCGCGAAGTCCTGCTTCCGGGGGCGCTTCCCGGCATCCTCGCTGGGCTCAAGGTGACGCTTGCCATCTCCTGGTCGTGCGTGCTCACCGCCGAGATGATCGCCGCGCAGAACGGTCTCGGCGCGCTGATCTGGCAGGCCAAGGACTGGGGCAACCTTCCCCTCGTCCTCGTGGGCATGCTGTGCATCTCGCTGACCGTCCTGGTTGCCGACTGGCTGGCGCTACGCTTGGAGGCGCTGCTGCTGCCCTGGGAGCGTGGCCGCGGTGACTGACGTCGTCCTGTCGGCGCGCCACGTCACCAAGACATTCGACCTTGGCAGCGGCAAGACGCTGACCGCCGTCCGCGACCTCTCGCTCGACATCGAGGAGGGCGAGTTCGTCTGCCTGCTCGGGTCCTCCGGCTGCGGCAAGTCCACCATGCTCACCCTGTTCGCAGGCTTTACCCAGCCCACCGCCGGCCAGGTCACCCTGCGCGGCGCCCCGATCAAGGGGATCGAACCCCGCTGCGGCATGGTGTTCCAGTCGTACGCGCTGTTTCCGTGGAAGACGGTCCGCGGCAACGTCGAGTTTGGCCTGAAGATGCAAGGGGTCTCCCGTCCGGCCCGGCGCGAGGCCGCCCAGCGCTGGATCGACCTCGTCAAGCTCACTGGCTTCGAGGACCGTTATCCCGCCGAGCTTTCCGGCGGCATGCAGCAGCGCGTCACCCTCGCCCGCATCCTGGCCGCCGGCCCCGAGGTCCTGCTCATGGACGAGCCGTTCGCCGCGCTGGACGCCATGACGCGGCAGGTGATGCAGGGGGAGCTGCTGCGGATTCACGCCGCCAGCCGCAAGACCACCCTGTTCATCACCCACTCGATCGACGAGGCGCTCATCCTCTCCGACCGTATCGTCGTGATGTCGCCGCGACCCGGCCGCATCACATCAATCGTTCGCAATACGCTGCCCACGCCGCGCCACGTCTCGATCCAACTCTCCCCAGAATACACGGCGCTGAAAGCGCAAGTCTGGCGCCTCGTCGAAGCCGGCCTGCCCGAATCTCAAACCGCGGAAGCCTGACCATGTCCAAGCACGACTTCCCTCAAGAGGAGTTCGCCTCCCGGCTGACCCGGCTGCGCGAAGCCATCGCCGCCGCCGGGCTCGACTGGCTGCTCGTCCTGCATCCGGTCTCCATAAGGTGGCTGATCGGCCAGGACACCAAGAGCTACACCGTCTTCCAGTGCCTCCCCGTCTCGGCCAAGCCCGGCAAGCTCATCGTCTTCACCCGCGGCACCGAGGAGATCGAGTTTGCCCGCGACACGATGGCCGACGGGTTGCGCCTCTATAATGGCCGCGAACCGGAAGACCCGATGCCGGCCTTCGCCCGCTTCCTCGACGAGCTCGGCATCCCCGGCACGAAAGTCGGCATGGAAGTGCCTGGCGGCTACCTGCAGCCCGGGCACTACAACCGCGTCAAATCGATGCTGGGCGACTCTCTTGTCCAGGACCCCTGCGGAATCCTGATGGCGCTGCGCGCCGTCAAATCCCCGGCGGAACTCGTCTACATCCGCGAAGCCGCCAAAATTGGCGCACTCGCGCTGCAGAAGATGATTGAGACCGTCGCGGAGGGCGTCTCGGAGCTCGAGCTGGCCGCCGTCGCCTATCACACGCTGCTGAGCAACGGCAGCGGCTTGCCCGCCAGCACCATGAACTTGATGACTGGTGAGCGCAGCGCCTACGCCCTGGGCGGCCCCACGGAACGCTGCATGCGCCGCGGCGACACTGGCCTCGTCGAGATGGGCGCGGCGCGCCGGCGCTATACGGCGACCTTGGGCCGGCAATGGAGCCTCGGCCAGCCCTCCTCGCGCCTGACCGATCTGTTCGAAATCGTCCGCCGCGCGTCCGCCGCCTGCATGGCCGAGATGCGCGACGGCGCCCCCGCCATCCTCCCGCACGAAGCGGCCACACGGGTGATCGCCGATGCCGGTCTCGACCAATATCGCGCCCACACCACCGGGTATGGCATGGCCCCTGGCTTTCCCCTGTCCTGGGGCGAGAGTCCCAACATGTTCGGCGGCACCACTGACACGCTGCGCGCCGGCATGGTCGTCTCGGTCGAACCCGCCCTGTTTCTTGCGGAGGAGAAGCTCGGCGTCCGCCTGATCGACAACGTCCTGGTCACGAACGAGGGTGTCGAACTTCTGACCCGGACCCCGCAAGACCTCATCATCGTTCCCTGATCGGCGATGCGCCGACTTCCCGCAGATTGCGGCGCTCGTCGAGCGTGTCGCGCAATCGGTGGTAGGCGATGCCCGTTGTCACAACGGAACGGGCGAAGCGGACCATCCACCACGGCCTGAGCCGGGTCACGGGGAAGGTCGTCTGTTCGGCTGGCGTCCGGATTATGTGGGCGGCCAGGTCCTGGCCCATGAGGGTCGCGGCGGCGATGCCGCGGCCGCTGTAGCCAAGGCCGGTCCAGACGCCCGGCGCGAGCTCGTGCAGGTGCGGGAACTCGTCCCGGCTGAGCGCGATCCAGCCGGTCCAGCGGTGGGTCCACTCGAGGTGGCCGAGTTGCGGGAATACGGTTGCGAGGCGGCGGTCGAGCTTGCCCACGTCCGGGGCGCCCTCGATGTCGAAGGGCGGCCCGAGCGTCGAGCTGTGGATGCAGCCGTCCTGATTGAGACGGATGCCGGAGTGGGTGCGGCGCGTGTCGGTCAGCGGCTGACCGCCGGGCAGAACGCTTGCGCTGAGATTATCGCCGAGCGGGGCGGACACCAGGGCATAGCCGCGAACGGGGATGATGCTCTCGCGTAAGCCGGGCCACAGGCGGGAAGACGTGTAGGCATTGGCGGCGATGATGACCTGGTCCGCCGTGACGGTGCCGGAGGGGGTGCGGACGCGCCATTGCCGGCCGGCGGGTTCGAGCCCTTGCGCCGGCGTTTGCGTGAAGATCTGCACCCCGCGCCCCGTGGCGGCTTGGGCGAGGCCGCGGACGTAGCCGACCGGATTGATCGTGCCGCCGCGGTAGTCGATCGAGCAGGCACGGTAGTGCCGGGTGCCGGCGAGCGCCTCGGTCTCGGCCGCGCCGTAGAAGCGGATGTCAGCGCCACGGTCCTGCCAGAAGCGCGTGCGGGACTCCAGCGTGGCCTGGCCGGCGGCGGAGTGGGCGGCGAAGAGCAGGCCGTTTCGGCGAGGCTGGCAATCCATGCCGTAGCGCGCGATTAGGGAAAAGACCGCTTCGGGCCCGTTGCCGGCCCGCGTAATCATGCGTTCGGCGACCTCCGGCGGGAAAGTCGTTTGGATCGCGGAGTGACTCGGCTTGAGATAGGGGACGACCTGGCCGAAGTTGCGGCTTGAGGCTCCCTGCCCGATTTCACGGGCCTCGAGCACAATCACTTGCACTCCCTGTTCGGCGAGGTGCAGCGCGGCGGCGAGGCCGGTGAAGCCGCTGCCGATCACCGCGACTTCGGCCGTGCGCGGGCCTTCGAGCTTGGTGGTCGCAAGTGGTGCGCTGGTTTGTCCCGCGTAGTAGGCGGGGATGGGATCCGGGTCGTCTGGTGGACGATATGTCAGGACTTGGGGCCTTTCTGCGAGGTTGCTGCGGTCGACGCGGCGCAGAACTGTCCCGACGGCGAGGTCCTAGGGACGGGTCGGGCGTCGCTTGGCGTGGCGAACCGGTTCGATGCGGACCGTGTCGCCGATAACCCTGTAGCGGATCATGTAGTCGAAGCCGGCGACAAGCTCCCGACGCGTCGTCCCCGGCACGGGTCAGAAATCGGTCGAGGCTGTTTGCGGCTTCGAACGATGCCTCTGCCTCTCAGCGTCCGTTCTGCTGGTCGGCGCATCATTGGCCGCTGCAAAGCCGGACGATGTGCGAGACGTCGTCCACACGCTCGAGCTCGCGGATCAAATCGATCGCCTGCTCGATCTTCGATGCGGCAACCGGTCGTGCGGCAAAGGAGGCGCAGTCGCGGAACTTCGCCTCGAGCTGTTCCTGGGTCGCCGGGTTGCGGGGATCGCCCGGCACGCCGTCGGGGGTCGAGCTGAGCAGCCTGCCGTCACGGGTGCGGATCTCGACGCTGGGCGCGGAGGTCGCCGGGCCATCGCCGCGGGCCGCGACGGCGCCGGCGCGCGGCCGATAATCGACGCGATCGGCCATCGCCAACACTTCGGGATCGCGCAGCTTCTCGGCGGTGTAGTCGGCGAGGGTGACGGTGCCGCGCAGGGCCATGATGGCGGCGGTAAACGGAATGCTGTGCTTGGCGGCAATGGCGAGCGCCGGCCGGCGCTTCAGTTCGAGCGGCTCGCACAGCATGCGCACGCCGCCGGTGCCGCCGACGATGGTGATCGCTTCGATCTCGTCCGGCGCCAGCGTGTGCTCTTGGCGAAGGCGCTGGATCGCCGCGTTGGGGCGCCGCGTATAGCTGCAGGCCGGCCAGATCTTGAAGCCGTGCACGTCCAGCAGGGGAAAACGCTCGCCCAACCCGCCGAGCAAATCGGTCCAATCCGGCTCGCCGCGGATATAGGTCCGGTATAGGCCGTAGCGTCCCTCGAACACCTCGCGCGGACCGGTTAGGCCGCGCTGCGCCAGCTCCGCGGCGATCATGGCGCCCTGGCCGGAGAAGCCGGCCTGCATCGAGCGCATGTGCGTGGCGTCGCCGACTGCCATTTGCCGGCTGCCGCTCGCCTGGTTGAAGCCGATGCCCACGGCCTCGCGCAGCGTGGGTTCGTCGAGCCGCATCAGCCGGCCGGCGGTGGCAGCGCCCGAGATGTAGCCAAACAATTGGGTGGCGAACCAGCCTTCGCTGATCGTCCAGTCCGGGATGCGGATACAGCGGCCGAGCCGGGCGTGCAGATCAGTGCCGGCGGCGATCGCGGCGATGAACTCGCGCCCGCTGACCCCGCCGTATTTTTCGGCCGTAGCCAGGGCGGCGGGGATCGTGGCGATCGAGTCGTGGCCGCCGCCGCCCATGTCGTCGTAGTCGAGCATGTGGCCGAGGCTACCGTTGACGAACACCGCCCAGGGCGCGGGCGCCTTGGTCGCGAAGCCGAGCACGGTGGCTTCGCCTCGCCCGGCGAAACCGCTGATGTAGTCGTGCAGGAGCTTGGCCTCGGGCGCCAAGGTGCTGGCGGCGATGGAGACGCCGATCGTGTCCAGGACGCACTGCTTGATAAGCGTGACGAGCGGACCCGGCAGGCTGGCATAGTCCAGGGTCGCGACATGGTGGACCAGGCGCTCGGTGGCGCCGGCGCCGGCCTCGAGGCCTGGGGCGGTCAGACCGGCTTGATCGTCCATGCATTCACCTCAGTGCGTGTCGGAGAGCGCGGGCGGACGCCAGCGGGCGAACCGGTGCTCGAGCAGGGTCATGGCGTATTCGGCGGCGAGCGCGACGGCGATCAGCACGAGCATGCCGGCGAACACGCCTGCCGCGTCGAAGGCGCCCTGGGCGGTCGCGATCAACTGCCCGATGCCGTAGCGGGCGCCGAGCAACTCGGCGACGATCGCGCCGACGATGGCGAAGCCGAAACTGACATGCAGGCTGGCGAAGATCCAGGTCATGGCAGAGGGGATGATCACCGTGCGGGTCACCTGCCAGGGCGATGCGCCGAGGATGCGGGCATTGGCGACGATGGCGCGGTCCGCCTCGCGGACGCCCTGGAAGGCGTTGGCGAAGACCACGAAGAACACCATGACGAAGGCGACCGCGATCTTGGACGCCATGCCGAGACCGAGCGACATGATAAAGATCGGCGCCAGGACGATCCGCGGCACCGCGTTGGCAAGCTGAATGTAGATCGAGAGCACGTCGGCGGCCATCCGATTGCGGCCGAGGACGATGCCGGCGACGACGCCCGCCGCGGCGCCGGCGGCAAAGCCGGCGAGCGCTTCCTGTAGCGTGACCCAGATCTGCAGCCAGATCGAGCCCTGCGCGGTGCCGACGGTGAACCATTGGGTGAGCCGCTCGAAGATGGCCGAGGGCATGCTGAAGAAGAAGGGGTCGATCCATTGCAGCCGGGCGGCGGTTTCCCAGCCGCCCACGATGCCGATCAGGATCAGCAGGCGCAGCGCATTGACGATGCGCCAGCGCCGCCGGGTCGCCTGGGCGGGACTGCTTGGCGCGCGCGCGGGCTCGGCGGCGAGGCTGCTGCCGGATTGAGAAAGGCTGGTTGCCGGCATCACGCCGTTCCTATCGCGTAGCGGATCTGCACTTCATCGCGCAGATCGGCCCAGATCAAGCGCGATATCTCGACGAAGCGGCTCTCGTAACGGATCTCCGTTGTCGTCCGCGGCCGCGGCAGGTCGACGTCATAGGTGGATTTCACCGTGGCCGGCCCGGCAGTGAGCACGTAGACCGTGTCCGCCAGGGCGATCGCTTCCTCGAGATCGTGGGTGACGAACACCACGGAGGCGCCGGTGCTGGACCAGAGACGCAGCAACTCGTCTTGCATCAGCATGCGGGTCTGCACGTCGAGGGCCGAGAAGGGTTCGTCCATCAACAGGATCTCGGGGCCGTTGACGAAAGTCTGGGCCAGCGCGACCCGCTTGCGCATGCCGCCGGAGAGCTGGTGCGGGTAGTGACGCTCGAATTTGGCCAGGCCGACGACCGCTGTCCAATGCCGGGCCAGCTCGTAGGCGCGCGGGCGCGGAATGCCGCGATACAGCGGCCCGGCGACGACGTTGTCGATCACGTTGCGCCAGGGGAACAGCGCATCCGCCTGGAACACGAAGCCGACCCGGCGATCGATCCCGGCGACCGCGCTGCCGAACACCCGCACATCGCCACCACTGGGCCGCAGCAGCCCGGTAACCAGGTTGAGCACGGTCGACTTGCCGCAGCCAGTCGGGCCGACGAGGGCGACGAACTTGCCCTGCTCGACCGACATGGTGAAGTTGCGCAGCGCCGGCAGCGAGACCCCGGTCGGCGTCGTGAACTGCAGATCGACATTGGTCAGCGCGATCGCCGGCACGGCGAGCGTGGCATCGGGCATGGGTCTAACCGCCGCCCGTCACTGGCCGTGCTGCAAAGCGGCGGCAACGAACGCACCGGTGTAGGTGCGCGACAGATCGATCGGCTTGCCGCGGACGACCGGGTTGAACTGCGAGAGTATCTTGAGAACCGCCGCCGGCGCGCCCTCCGGCATTTGGCCGTCGCGGGTGAACATCGTCTTGGTCTGCGCGAGTGCGGCGACATACAGCGCCCGATTGCCCTCATAATAGTCTTTCGGCACGGCGTCGGCGATCTGATCGGCCGTGTGATCGGCGATCCATTGCATCGTCATCACATAGGCGTTGACCAGTTTTTGCGCTTCGGCCTTGTGTGTCTTCAGCCAGTCCTCGCTCACATAGAGGCTGTTGCCGGGATAAGGGGCGCCAAGCGCCGCCTGGGCGCCAGCGGGCGTGCGGAGATCGCTGAGCAGCACGGCCTGATGGCTGTCGAGCATGCGGCTGACGGTCAGGTCGGTGACCATGCCGGCTTGGACCTGGCCTTGCGTCATCGCGGCGATGAAGGTGCTGTCGGCGCCGATGCCGAGCAGCGAGATGTCGGCGGGGGCGAGGCCGCCGCGGAGCGCCAGGCTGCGTGAAAGATAGTCGGTCATGCCGCCGAGGCCGGAGACGCCGAGGGTGTGGCCCTTCAGGTCGGCAAGGGTCTTGATCTGGCCGGCAAACTGCGCCGGCACGAGCTCGGCCTCGCCGGGTGCGGCCATCAGCTGGACGATGGCGGTGATGTATTTGCCTTTGCTCTGCAGATCGATGGTGTGGTCGTAGGAGCTGGACGCCGCCTGCACCACGCCGGCGATCAACTGGTTTTCGGCATTGACGCCGGAATTGCCGATGTTGACGAACTCGACGTCGAGGCCTTGCTGCTTGAAGTAGCCGAGGCGTTCGGTGAGCACGTCGGGCAGGTGGATCTGCTTGGCCATCCCGCTGACGGCGATCAGGATCTTGTCGTCAGCCCGGGCCGGCAATGCCACACTGATCGCCAGAACTATTGCCGTCAAAGCGGTTCGGCCTGCGTGCATTTCCTCTCCTTCTCCGCGTTCTTGCGCGGTTGATTATGCCGCGGCCGCTTGTTCGGCCTGATAGCGGGCAAAGGCGACTTCGGGCAGGCCGCCGGCGGCAAAAATCTGCTCGATCAGCGGCGGGAATTTGCGGACCGGAACCGTGTGGCCGGACGCCACATTGGTCGCCACCCCGGCAGCGTAGTCGACGTCGAGTTGTTCGCCGTCCTCGACGATGCCGGTGATCCCGGGCGCCATGAAGATCGGGATGCCGCGGGCGACGCTGTTGCGCAGATAAAGGCGGGATACCGTTTCGACCAGGATCACCGCGATGCCGACCTCGCGCAGCACAAGGCCGGGACGGCTCGAGCCGCAGCCGAAGTTCCGACCGGCGACGATGATATCACCTGGCCTTACCTGTTTCGCGAACTCCGGGCGATACGCCTCCATGGTGTGCTGTTTGAGCTCCTCCATGGCTGGATACTTGTAGTAGGGGTTGATCGCGTCCGATTCGATGGAGTCACCGAACTTCCAGACCCGGCCGCATAGACGCTGGTTCAGATCATAGCCCACCAAACACCTCCTTCGGATCGGCGATCTCGCCGGTCAATGCGGCGGCGGCAACGGTCAGCGGGCCGCCGAGATAGATGTCGGCGTTCGGGCTGCCTTTCCGGCCGCGAAAATTCCGCGTCGTCGCGGTGATGCAGGCCTCGCCATCGGACAGGAACGCCACGCGCGGCTGGCAGATGCCGCAGCCCGGTGTGATGACCTGCGCGCCGGCCTCGACCAATTGCTCGACCAGCCCGGCTTTCAGGCATTCGAGATAGACTTTCTGCGAAGCCGGCGAGACGATCAGCCTGGTTCCCTTGGCGACCTTCTTGCCGTTGAGCACCCGCGCGGCGATCTCGATGTCCTCGAAGCGGCCATTGGCGCAGGAGCCGATCTGCGCCTGCTGGATCCGAATGCCGGACACCTCGCTGACCGGCACGACGTTGCCGAATTGATGCGGCTTGGCGACCACGAAAGGCATGTCGTCGACATCGACGACGATCTCGCTCTCGTAACGGGCATCCGGGTCGGACGCGACGGTTTGATAGGGCTTGTCGGTGCGGCGGCGCAGGTAGGCGTGCGTCGTCTCATCGGCCTCGAACATGGCGAACTTGGCGCCGAGCTCCACGCCGTGCGCCGAGAGGCACATGCGGCTGTCGATGCTGAGCTGCGGCACGAGGTTGCCGGTGTATTCGATCGATTTGTTGCCGGCGAAATCGTCGCCGTAGCGGCCGGCGAGGGTGAGGACGATGTCCTTGGCGATCGGGTAGTTCGGTTGCCGGCCGTTGAGCACGATCCGAACGGTCTCCGGCACCTGGAACCACAGCTCGCCGAACAGCAGGGTGTAGAGCATGTCGGCGCGGGTGATCCCGGTGCCGCCGGCGTTGAGCGCGCCGTAGCTGACGCAATGCGAGTCGTTGCCGACGACGAGCTCGCCGGGTCGCATCAGGCCGTAATCGGCCATCATTTGATGGGCGATGCCGGGTTCGGCGTCGTGGAAGGTGGTGATGCCGAGGCGCTCGACTTCGAGGCGGATCTTGGCGTTGGTGTCGGCCAGCTTCTGGCTCAGCGCCGGCTGGTGATGGTCGAGCAGGACGAAGACGCGGTCCGGATCCCAGACGCGCGGCAGCCCGCCCTTGAAGCCGGCCTGCACGGCGAGGTCGATCATCGGCTCTTCGGCATGGTAGTGGCACATGGCGCCGTCGATCCTGGCCTCGATCAGGTCACCCGCGTAAACCGGCGTCCCGGTGAGGTTGTGGCTCGATAACAGCTTCTCGGCGATCGTCTGACCCATGATGATACTCCTGATTAGCGCCGGTATTTCTCGAGCATGGCGGCGCTGAAGTAGCGCTGTTCCAGCTCTTGCTGGCGGCTCAAACCCTCGCCGTCCGGACCGACGTCCGGGGTTGGGTAGGGGTTTTCGGCCCGGCTGGCGGCGAAGCGTTCCCAGGCGGCGATGCCGTCGGCGTTGAAGTCGCGCATGAAGTCCGCCACGGCCGCCCAGATCACCGCATGGGTGAACCGGGGCACCCAGGCGATCGTCACCCCGAGCGCCAGATGTTCCTCGAAGCTGAGATAGCGCGGCAGCTTGCCCTTCATGAACGAGAATGGGCCGGCGACGGCGGCGCGCGCGGCGGCGATCTCGTCGACGGAATGCGGCGATTCCAGCTGCACCCAATCGACGCCAGCGTCTTCGCGATAGGCGCGCAGGCGCGTCAGCGTATCGTCCCAGCCGCTGTTGGCGGCGTCGCGCGCGTAGCATTGCGCCATGACGACGAAATCGGGGTCGAGCTCATTCTTCATGTCGACCGCGGCGCGGTAGCGGGCGAGCGCCTGCTCGAGCGGCACGACTTCGAGCCCGGCGCTCTGCGTCCGCCGCTTGCCCTCGATCGGCTGATCGTCGATCCGCACGCCGGCGATGCCCGCCTGGATGCACTCGCGCACCATGCGGCGGACTGCCATGATGCCGCCATGCCCGGTATCGCCGTCCATCATCACCGGGAATTTGACGCTGCGCGCGATCCAGCCGGCGATCTGCACGCATTCCATCATGCCGAGCGCGCCGACATCGGCGAGCCCGGTGATGCCGCCGACGACGCCGCCGGTGCCGACGAAGCCGACCTCGCAGCCCTCCGCCTCCATGACCCTGGCGAGGGCTGCGGTCGGCGGGTGTAGCACCGCCAGCACTTTGCCCTGGCGGCGGATGAGCGACTGCAGCCGGGTCGTCGTGCGGCTCATGCCACTTGCAGCGCCTCGCTCCGCTCGGCGACGGCGGCCAGACCCGCCTCGCGCCCGGCGATGCGGCCGAACACCGCGCCGGCCATCAGCCCGGTGCTGCCGGGGTAGTTGAAGTAGTAGAGTCCGCCCACCAGCTCGCCGGCCGCGAACAGGCCGGGTAGCGGCTGGTCCGCAATATCCAGCACGTGAGTGGCCTCGTCGATCTTGAGGCCGCCGAAGGTGAAGGTGATGCCGCAGCCGACCGAATAGGCTTCGAACGGCGGCTTCTCGATCGGGTTGGCCCAGTTCGTCTTGTTGACCGGCAAGCCGACGGTGCCGCGGCCATCCTTGATGTTCGGATTGAACTCGACGTCGCGGCGGATCGCCGCGTTGTAAGCCTGCACTTCCTGGACGAAGTTGGGCAGGTTCACGTCCTGCATGCGGTCGGCGAGCTCCTCCAAAGTGTCCGCCTTCACCTTGGTGGCGCCGCGCAGCTTGTATTCGTCGCGGAGCAAGTGCGTCACCTGCGAATCGAAGACTTGCCAGGCGTAGCTGCCGGGCTGCTCGAGCACGACGCGACCGTATTTGGCGTAAGTGTAGTTGCGGAAGTCGGCGCCCTCGTCGAGGAAGCGCCGGCCTTCGCCGTTCACCATGATGCTGAACGGATAGCTGTGGCGGTAGCCGGCGTGATGGCCGTCGACGTCGCCGAACTCGGAGGCGTGCCGCTCCCAAGCCACGGAGTGGCAGCCCGACCATTGGCCATACGATTGCGCGCCGGCGTCGAGCGCCATGCGGATGCCGTCGCCGGTGTTGTAGCGGGTGCCGCGGACCTTCGCGAGGTCCCAGCCGGGGCCGAGATAGCGGGTGCGCCACTCGCGGTTGGCCTCGAAGCCGCCGCTGGCGAGGACGACCGAGCGGGCACGGATATCGCGGCGCTTACCGTCGATCACCGCGCGGACGCCCTCGACGCCGTTATCGCCGGTGAGCAGGTCGGTCGCGCGCGCGTCGTAGCGCACTTCGATGCCGTGCTTGGCCGCGGAGGCGAACAACGCCTCCACCAGGCCGACGCCGCCGCCATTGGCGTAGATGACGACGCCGCCGAAGAACTTGAACCGGCCGTTATGCTTGAAGGCTTGCCGCCCGTAATTCGGCACGAAGCGCACGCCGCGGCCGCGCAGCCACTGCACTGTGTCGGTGCTGTTCTGCACGATCACTTCGGCGAGCTGCGGGTCGATGTTGTATTGGGTGATGCGGAACAGGTCGTCCAGATAGGTCTCGACCGAGTATTCGCCGAAATCCGTCATGGCGATTTCGTCGTCGGTCAGGTCCGGCACGATCCGCTTGATGTCCTCGGCGCCGTGGTGGACCATACGAAAGCCGCCGCCGGTAAACGCGCTGTTGCCGCCGCGCTTTGCTGCCGGCGCGCGTTCCAAGACCAGCACGCGGGCGCCCTGTTCGTTGGCCGAAAGCGCGGCGCAGAGTGCGGCGTTGCCGCCGCCGACCACGATGACGTCGAAGGCATCTGGATTCATTTCAGACCTCGCTCAAGAGTGCGGCTTTGGGGCTTGCTTGCAGCAAACGGCTCAAGCTTGCGATTTCGGGCAGGCGTTCCACCGACATGACGCAGTCGAGCAACGCCTGCGTGCTTGTCTCGTCGAGAGCGATCGCCGCCAGGCCGCGGAATTTGCCGATGATCTCGTCCTCGCTCAGCGGAAGCTGCGCGCTGCCGCGGCGCTGTTCGTGATAGGCGTCCAGGGAACGCCCGTCGGTCAGCTTCGCCTCGACGCACGAGGCGTGCCGCTTGGCGGTCCCGCCGGCGTCGAGCGCCGGGTCATGGATGATTTGAATGCGTTCGATCAGTTGCAGAGTCGCCGGGTCTGCCAGGCGGTCCTCGCGATACTGCTCCGCCGACACCTGGCCGTAGCGAAGCTGCGACGCGGCGGCGAAATAGCCGTTCATCTGCGCCGAGACGATGGTCTCCGGCCGATACGCCCAGCCGACATTGCGCGCCGCCTTGCCGGTCATGCGGATCGTCAGCTGGGCAAGCGTGTCGGCGGTCAACCCCTGCTGCATGAGGGTTTGCAGCCCGTCGATGATGGTGTGCGCGCTCGCGCAGGCCGCGTGGATCTTGAACCCGACCTGCGGCGTCTCCCATTGCTCGCCGAGGCCATCGGTCAGCGCGGCGAGATCGGCGTTCTCGGTCAGCGTGCTCATGAAGCCGCCGAACCCGGCTTCGAGCACGTCCTGGCTGCCGGTGAAGCCGCGGCGCGCCATCACGCCGGCGATCACGCCGGCCTGGGCGGCGTGCCCGGCATGGAAGCGCTTGGTCATCGCGCCGGCGCGGGCGCAATAGAGCCCGGCGGCTTGCGTCGCCGCGATGCCGAACGCGTTGGCGGCATGATCCGGGGACAGCGCTAAGATGTTGGCCGTGGCCGCGGCGGCGGCCACGCAGCCGACCGTTCCGGTAGCGTGATAGCCGCGCGCGCCATGCGGGATGCCGGTGGCGATGCCGGTACGGATGCCGACCTCGTAGCCGGCGACGATGGCCGTGAGCACGCCCTCGCCGGATGCGCTTTCGCTGTCGGCCAGCGCCAGCACCGCGGGCAGCACCACGGCGCCGGGATGCAGCATGGCCCGCACGTGGACGTCGTCGAGCTCGAAGCCATGCAAGGCGGTGCCGTTGGCCAAGGCGGACGCGGCGGCGCCGACCCGGTGCCGGCGCCCCCACAGCGCCGCCGGGCCGTGCGGCGCCAATTCCTCGGCGGCGTCGGCGGCGATCTGGCCCCATGGCATGCGCGAGCCGTAGAGCGCGCAGCCGAGACCATCCAGCAGGCAGAGCTTGGCGTGGTGCTGCACCGAACCGGGGATTGCCGCCAGCGTCAGCCCGGCCGCCCAGTCCGCAAGCCGGCGCGTCGGTCCGAGAGTCATTGCACGTTCGGCTGGTACTGCAGCTCGAACACGTCGCTGAACGGCTGCATTTTCGGGGTTGCCTGGCCGGCTTCGACCATGCTGGTCCCGACGTAGGTCCACCATTTCTGCGCCTGCTCGTGGCTCATGCTCATCTCTGGATGGATGCGCGAGTACGCCGCGTCGAGGACGTCCGGACTGACGCCGGACCATTTCGAGATCAGCGGGACCGTCTTCGACTTGTCGGCCTTCGCATACCAATCGTTCGCCTCGAAGATCGCCGCGAGGAAGCCGCGGGCAGCGTCCGGCTTCTGCTTGAGGAAGTTGCGGTCGGCCATCAAGAAGGTCATCGGCGGCGGATTGGCGCCGAAATCGCCGTTATGGGCGGTCATGAACAGCACGCCGGCCTTGCTTTGCAAGGCGAGCGTGGTGGTGGGTTCGGAATGCAGGAAGCCGTCGATCTGATTGGTCAGCAAGGCGGTCGGCATGTCCGCGCCCTCGACCGGCAGGAACTGCCAGCCGAGCTGCTGCTCGGTCATGTGCTTGTCGGCGCGCAACCAGCCGCGGAACAGCGCCAGATGGTCCGATGACGGCGAGGAGACGGCGATGCGCAGATCCTTGCCGACGAGATCGTCGAATTTCGCGGCCTTGATCTTCGTGCTGAGCACGAAGCTGGTATGGCCGGCATTGGCGCCGCTGATGACGGCCAGCGGCGCCGGCCGGCCGCTTTCCATCGCCCGCGAATTCAAGCTGACCACTTCGGGTCCGCCGCCGAAATAGAGGTCGAGACCGCCCTGCCAGAGGGTCTGCACGCCCTCGATGGTCTGGCCGGAGGTGAACCGCTGGTCCTGCACGTCGAGATCGTGCCGGTCATAGGCGCCGATGGAGCGGGCGACGCCGTGGATGAGGGTGGTGAGGTTCGGGTAGAGGTAACCGAACCGGACCGAGTCGGCGGCGGCCCGGGCGGGGCGGCGAGCCAGGACGAGGCCTGCGGCCCCGAACACGCAGGATTGCGCGAAGCTGCGGCGGAGCATGAGGTGTTTCCCCTCGGTTGTTTCAGCCATCGATCTGCCACCGCGCGATGGTGCGGCGCTCCAGCGTCCGGATGATCAGCCGCTCGGTCCCGAAACCGACGACGCTGATCAGGATCATCGCCATCATGAGATCGGCGGCGCGGAACTGGTAGCGGGCCTGCATCAGCAGGAAGCCCACGCCGGTCTTGGCCGCCAGCATCTCGGCGGCGACGATCATGCGCCAAGCGCCGCCGAGCGCGATCCGCATGCCGGTGATGATGTGCGGGATCGAGGCGGGCAGGATCACGCGCCGGACCAACGTGAGCCCGCTGGCACCGTAGCAGCGCGCGGCGTCGATGATCACCGGGTTGATGCTGCGGGCGCCGGCTTCGGTGTTGAAGAACAGCGCGAAGAATTCGGCGATGAACACCACGAAGATGACCGCCCTGTCGGTCAAGCCGAACCAAAGAATTGCCAGCGGGATCCAAGCGATGCCCGGGATCGGATAAAGCAGGCGGATCACCGGCTCGAGGAACTCGCGCACGGCGACGTTTCGCCCGACCAGCAGGCCCGCCGGGATCGCGACGACGGACGCGAGCGCAAAGCCGACGATGGCGCGGCCGAAGCTTGCCAGCAAATGCCAATAGATGTTCGGCCCGTAGAGCCAGGGCGTGTTGCGCAGCAGCAGCGTGTTGACGACGTCGCGCAGCACGGTGGTCGGCGGCGGCAGGATCAGGTCGAGGCCGTAATAGACCGACATCGCCTGCCAGAGCAGCAACAGGCCGGCAATGCCGATGGTGCCGCGGACGATGCTGCGCGTCCGCGCCTTGCTGCGGCGCTGCCGGCCATATTCGCGCAGCCGGTCGGCGCCGAGCGGCCCGAGGGCGGCGTTGGCCGGGCGCGCGGACAGCGTTCCGCCATCCAAGGCGGCAGGCGCGGGCACCATCAGCAGGTCCGGTCCAGCCGACATGTCAGTGCACCATCATGTCCTGCATCAACTCGGTCACACGATGCTTGAGCGCCGACATTTCCGGGCTGGTGCGGGCGCGCGGCCTTGGGATGTCGATCCGCAGCTCGCTCCCGACGCGCCCCGGGGAGGGCGTCATGATGGCGATGCGGTCGGCGAGCAGCAGCGCCTCCTCGATGTCGTGGGTGACGTAGACGACCGTGCGCGGCTCGGCGAGCCAGGTCTCTTGCAGATGGTCCTGCAGCGTCGCCCGGTTGATCGCGTCGATCGCGGCGAACGGTTCGTCCATCAGCAGCACCGCCGCGTTCTGCAAGGCCCAAGCGCGGGCGATCGCCACGCGATGCCGCATGCCGCCGGAGAGTTGATGCGGGTAGCGGTTCGCGGCGTCGCGCAAGCCGACGATCTGCAGCACCTCGGCCACGCGCCGGGCGACCGCAGCCTTGCTCCAGCCGGCCATCTCGAGGCCAAACCCGACGTTGCGCGCCGCGGTCTGCCAGGGAAACAGCGCGGCTTCTTGGAAGACGATGGCGCGGTCCAATCCGGGCCCGGTGATCGGCTTGCCGTTGACCAGCAATGATCCTTCCAAGGGGAACATCAGCCCGGCCAGCATCCGCAGGAAGCTGCTCTTGCCGCAGCCGCTGGGGCCGAGGACGCAGAAGAACTCGTCTTTGCGGATCTCGAGATCCAAGCCTTGCAGCGCGACCGACCAGCCGCTGGCACTCTCATAGGCGTGGTTCAGCGATTTTGCAGTGATCACGACCTCCGTCGTGTCGGCGGTGTCAGTGCGGCTTGCTGCCAAGATCGCCATTCCCCCCTGCGCGGTGCCGGTTGCGGTCTTCTACCGGGCTTGCGTTCCATCTGGCGAAACGCTATTCCATTCCCATGAGTTTTGCTAACAAGCCGTGCCGTCAGTGTCAAGCGATCGATGGCCCTGATGTAACGATGAACATGACGGACAGGCGCCTATGACAGCGATGGAGTCAGCGAAGACGGATGCGGGGGCACCGGACACCCCTCGGAGCTATGCGGTCGACTCCGTGAGCCGGGCCGTTCAGTTGCTGTCGGCCTTCAGTTTGAGGAAGCCGGCAATGACCCTGGGCGAGCTGGCGGGGGCGACCGGGCTGCCCAAAACGACTGCGTTCCGTATCCTGGCGACGCTCGTCGAGGGCGGGCTATGCGAGCGTGACCCGGCCACCGCGAAATACGCGCTCGGCATGCAGATGCTGCGCTTTGCCGAGATCCGCCGGCGACAATCCGCCATTTGGGACTTGGCTGCGCCGGTCATGCGCGCGATCCGCGACGAGGTCGGGGAGACGGTGGTGCTTTCAGTGCGGCGGGGCGACCTGCGGATGCAGATGGACTCAGCGGAAGGGCTGCATCCACTGCGACGGATCGCCGAGCCGGGGCTGCATGCGCCGCTATATGCGGGCGCTGCTAGCCGCGTGCTGCTGGCGGGCATGGAGGATGAGCAGATCGAATCTTACTTGCAACGGACCCCGCTGGCCCCGATCCAGAAGAACACCATGACCCATCCGGATAAGCTCTGGGCCGAGATCCGGCTCATCCGCTCGCAAGGCTATGCCGAAAGCAGCAACGAAGTCCTCGAAGGGGGCGCGGCGCTGGCCGCACCCATCATCAGCATCACAGGTGCGACGATGGGAGCGCTCGACATCATCACTCCGGCGAATCGATACTCGCCAGAGCGCCGCGAGACCTCGATACGCGTATTGCTGCAGGGTGTCGCGCGGCTGTGCGGACGAATCTAGCGCGCTTCCGCCGCGGCCTCTCAGCTCGACCTTGGCCATTTTGGTCAGGGTCGGATGGACTTGAAGGCCAACATCGGCCGCACGATGCGCTTGATCGCACGGTGATCCTGCTCGACGATGTTATTGAGATATTTGCACTGCCGCATCTCGATGTCGGCCGCCTGCTCGGCGTTGTAGCCGTCGACGATCGCCGCGGTGTTGGCGCCGCTCTTGTCGATCGTTATCTTCTCGGGTTCGCCGTGCTGATCGATCGCGCGCTCAAGAAAGCCGCGCGCCGCCGCCCGGTCACGATGAGCCGTGAACAAGAAGTCCACCGTGTCACCATCGCAATCGACGGCACGGTAGAGATACTTCCAATGATCGCCGAGCGAAGTGTCCGCCGACACGGCTTTGCCAGTGAGGCCAACCTGCACGCCATGGATCGACTGATCCTGAGAGCACGCGCGTGCTCAAACGCACGCCGCGGATGCAGAAGATGGCCGACACGATCCCCAGGGCTGGGGGAGAAGTTGACGGTGACGTCGATCAGAATGCCGACGAGCGTGTTCCGCACCACGCCACGGGAGAAATCGGCCGACGCCTCCACTCACGTTTCCCGGCAGAGCGATGCCGGCGATGGCGCCGGGCTCACGGAACCACGATCTCGAGCAGCGGCGCGTGCTGCTGGGCGCCGAAGGTGTCGCGCTCGCCGACGCTGCCCTGTGCCCAGCGCCGCCGCAGCGTCATCTTGAAGGCCATGGCTGGGTCAAAAAACATGCAGACGATGACGTCGGCGGAAGGAACGTTGTAAAGGCGTTCCAAATTAGCCTGGTCGAGGGCGCCACTGGATTTCACGCGCTGGTAAGCATCGGCGTCGTCGAAGATCACGTCGAAGGTGATCTCAAACGGCCCCGAGTTCTTGCTGCGGATGACCTTGGCGATGTCCTTCAGCGTGGCATTGCGCACGTCACACCTCCACGACGCGTATGGGGAACAGCTCGTCGGGGCTGTCGACTTCCATCAAGTGGTAGACCGTGAACCGGCACACGGGGCCGATTGGGTTCTCCGGCGGGTTCAGCGGCAGGGCGAAGTTGCCCGCAGTCGCCATCTGCCCCGGATAGGGCATGTGCAGAACGGTGATGCGCGCTTGGCTGCAGATGGCGTTGGCCAGCTCTTGCGTAGGCGCCGTGATCTCACCCAACAGCCCAACCTCGTGCGGGACGAGGTGCCGCAGCGGTTCCTGTTCGCCCATCACGGCGTCGCGGCCGTAGACATGGAACATCATGGTGGCCTCGCCCGACTGGAGTTGCGGGAAAAACCCCTCCACGCGCTTGCGCACGCCGTCGAGGAAGCTGTCCAACTGGCCGAGCAGGATCGAGTCGCGGATGCCGCCGATGAAGATCGTGCGGTGTCCCACGACGGCGGCGCCCTCAAGCTTCACGCTGTACTTGTTTGACGGGGTGAACACGCTCCCGCGCACGCGAACGCGCCGCTCATCGAGCGCCTCGTAGCGCGACCCGCGCAGGTCCAGCAGCCCGCCCGGCCCAGGCAGCAGGTCCGGCCGCGTCTTCTCATAGAGCGTGTGCGCGGCCACAGATGCTGGAGTGCAGCGCTCAGCTGGATTCATCGGCTCGAGGTCGAAGCTGTCCCGCCGCACCGTCGCAAGGATGACGCGGCCTTTCGGCTCCGCGCAGACGGCGCCGCACTCGACGATTTTGCCCATGTGCCAGTACACGCCCGGGTCGATGCCGTGTCGCATGCAGAAACCGGCGTGCGGTGCCGGGTCGTAGGCGCGGCCGCTGACGATGATGTCGACATCCGGATGCTCGGTCAGCACCCGCGCGAACGGCTCCGCTCCCATTTGCGCCACGATGGCGGCAGCGCCTTCGATGGCCGCATGCGTCAGCTCACCGGAGGAACCGCATTGCATCGTGCGCCCCGCGTTCAGCCGCGCATGGATGATATCACGGGCAACGTCGGCGTAGATTGCCGCAATTTTAAAGCTATAGCCCTTCTCGGCCGCGATGCCGCGGATGATCTCGATCATCTCGTCGACATGCCGGTCAATGCCCGGGCCGCCGGCTGAGCTGATGATCAGCGGAATGTGCCGCTCGGCCGCGGCCTGCAGCACGAGCGCTAAGTCCCGAGCATAGCCCTGTCGGTCCACGATCATCTTGCCCAAGCCCAGCAGGTATGGCCCAGGATCGGTTGAGCCGGCGTCGACAATCATCGCGTCCGGCTCGCGGTCAACGCCGCGCCAGAAATGCTCCGCCGGGATACCGTAGCCCAGGATACCGGCCGGGGTGAGTATCTTCAGCTCGTCCTTGATGACCTGGTCCATGCAGCCTCCCGTCTTGGCATTTTCGCGTCTGCCTGCAACACCCACTCCTTACAGACCGGGGCCCTCCTGATAAATCGGTGGTCCCTGTAGCACCATAGCGGCCGCCGATAACCGGCGACACATCCACGTCGTCCATCAAGGCGGCTGGGGGGTTCATAGCCAAAATTGAATTGCGGGCCGCGTCGTCGGGCCGCTTATGTTCGGCCAATCATTGGGGCGGAGAGACGTCATGGTTCGAGACTTGCGCCGTGGAGGCATCACGATGATTGCCTTCCTCCAGGCCCAGAACTGCAGCAACTATCCCGGCTCCTGGCGGCATCCGGCCGCAATGCCCGACTTCCTCTCTGCCAAGCATTACCAGCGCATCGCCCGCACGCTGGAGGAGAGCAAATTCCACCTCGCCTTCTTCGACGACCGGCTGGCCATGCCCGATCTCAGCGGCGACTACTCGGCTGCGGTCCGCCATGGCGTGCGCACGGTCAAGATGGACCTTGTCCCCATCCTGACCGCGATGGGCATGGTGACCAGCCACATCGGGCTGGGGGGCACCTACTCGACCACGTACTACGAGCCGTTCCACGTGGCGCGAACCTTCGCGACATTAGACCTGATGATCGAGGGCCGGGCGGCCTGGAACGTGGTGACGTCGCTCAACGACTCCGAGGCCGCGAACTTCGGCCAGGCCGAACACCTGGAGCACGATCTGCGCTACGATCGCGCCGACGAATTCATCGAGGTCGTCATGGGTCACTGGGCGACCTGGGCGGACGACGCGATCGTCGCGGACCGCACCACCGGCTTCTTCGCCGATCCCGCCAAGGTGCAGGCGCTTGAGCATGTCGGGAAGTGGTTCAAGTCCCGCGGCCCGTTCACCGTTCCGCGCTCGCCGCAGGGCCACCCGGTGATCATGCAGGCCGGGCAGAGTGGCCGCGGGTTGGCGTTCGCGGCACGCTGGGGCGAGGTGATCTTCGCCTCGCTCAAGAACATCGAAGGCGCGCGCAAGCAGTTCCGCGAGCTGAAGGACGCCGTTTCAAACGCCGGACGGGACCCGGACCAGGTGAAGCTTGCGGGATCGATCTACACGGTGCTTGGCGAGACGCGCTCGATCGCGGAGGAGAAGCGGGCCATGATCGAGGCGCTCGCCATCCCGGAAGACAGCCTGACCCTGATCTCCGAGGTGACGAACTTCGACTTCGGCAGCGTTTCCTATGATCAGCCGCTGAGCGATGCGCAGATGGCCAAGGTCGGCATAAATCTCGGTCTCAAAAGCCGCGTCGTGGAGCGCAGCGGCAAGTCCAATCCCACGCCGAAGGACTTTGTGGATTTTAGCAAGCGCGGCACCATCAATGAAAGCCCGGTGTTCTGCGGCACGGCAAAGGACGTGGCTGACGAGCTCGAGGGGTGGTTCACGTCTCAGGCCTGCGACGGTTTCATCCTGTCGGCGACGCATCGCCCGGGTGCTTACGAGGATTTCGGCCGTCTAGTCGTCCCCGAACTACAGCGTCGCGGCCTGTTCCACCAGGACTATGCCGGGACCACGTTGCGGGAAAACCTAGGACTGGACCGTCCCGTCGTGTCCCGGCCCGTCGTGTCCCGGCCCGGCCTGTCCCAGGCCGCCGAGTGATCATCCAGGAGTTGACGCCCATGTCGAACACCCTGCTCAACCCTATCCAGTCGGCCACTCAGGTGCCGGCGGCCTCGGAGCGGACGGAGGCGGAAGCGATCGCCGACTTCGCCCTTGGCCTAAACCTGGCGAACGTGCCGCCTGCCGTTGTCGCGTTGGCCAAGGAACACTTGCTCGACGTGCTGGGCATCGCCCTTGCCTCGTCCACCTGGGATTTTGGCAGCGCCGTGTTGCAGGGCGTGCAGGAGCTGGGCGAGGGTTCGCAGGCGACCGCGATCGGCACGGGAACGAAGCTGCCTCCTGCCTCCGCGGCACTGGTCAACGGCGTGCTGGCGCATGGCCTCGATTTCGACGATACGCATATCGGCGCCATCTATCACGCGAGCGCGCACGCCATGGCCGCCTGTCTCGCCTCCGGCGAGGCGAACAAGGTGACCGGGCGGGAGCTGTTGACCGCCTTTATTGCCGCCATCGAGATCGGCTGCCGCATCGCCATGGTGGGCGCCGGCGATTTCCATGAGCGCGGATTTCACCCGACCGCCATATGCGGCCACTTCGCCTGCACGGCCGGCGCGGGACGCCTGGCCGGGGCGAGCCGGCAAGCGCTGGTCTGGGCGTTGGGCCTGTGCGGCAGCCAAGCAGCCGGCATCCTCGAACAGAACGGGTCCTGGCTGAAGAGGTTCGGGCCGGGCTGGGCCGCCCATTCGGCGCTCTCGGCAGTGGCGCTTGGAAAGGCGGGCTTCCTCGGTCCCACCACCGTGTTGGAGGGCTCCCGAGGGTTTTACGTCTCTCACTTGCAGTCGGCGCCGAAGGGCGACGCGTTGCCCAGCCTCGATCTCGGCTTAACCTGGTTTGCGCTCGGCATCGCGCTTAAGCCGTACCCGTGCTGCCACTACATCCACGCCTTCGCCGACGCTGCGCTGGAGCTGCGGAGCCAGTTTGCCCTGGAAGACATCGAGCGTGTCGACTGCCTGCTGAAGCTCTCGCTGCACAAGGGAGTCGCCGAACCGCGGGCCATCCGCATCCGCCCCCGCACCGCCTATGAGGCGCTGTTCAGTGTGCCGTTCGTGGTCGCGCTGGCGCTGGTGCGCGGCCGGGTGGACTTGGCCGCGTTCCATGACGAGGAGCTGGATGCGCCGGACCTGATGGCGCTGACGGAGAAAACCTTCGTCCTGGACGACCCGCACAGCGACTACCCGCTGCACTTTCCGGGCGAGGTGATCATTCACCTTCGGGACGGCCGTACCCTGCGCTGCCGCAAGCCCGCCAGCTACGGCTCGCCGGACCTGCCCATGGCGCGCGATGCCGTGGTGGCCAAGTTTATGGCCAACGCGAGTAGGGCAATCGACAAGGCTCAGGCCGACCGGCTCGCCGCCTGCGTGTTCCAGCTGGAGGACGCGGCGTCGCTGGACGAACTGGTGAAGCTCTGCACGGCGTGACCCTGACCCGTGGCGAGAGTGGCGCAATCAGCGCTGCGGCACGCGATCAGCGCCTTGGGCCAGCAACTCGGACCGAAGCCCGGTGGCAAACGCCCGCGCGCCCGGGGACCACTCGCGGCCGGCGAGCGAAGCGATGCCGTACTCTCGCGCGGGAGCAACGCCGTCCAGCGCCGCCGTCGCGAACCGCGTGTCGTCGATCATGCTGCCGATGCGCAAGATGATCCTGGGAAGCATGGTCAAGCCGAGTCCTTCCGCGACCAGTCCAAGCAGAGTCGAGACGTTCTTCACCGTCCGAACCGCTTGCAGCGTCAAGCCCTGCTTGGCAGCTTCGGCAGCGAGTTCGTCAAAATGCGTGCGGTGCGCACCCAGAAGCAGAAGGGGATAGCGCGCCAGCGCTGCGACAGACACGTGGCCGGACTGGAGGGCCGGGTGGCCCCGCGGCCCGACGATCTCGAACGGGTCAGTCGTGACCGACTCGAATATAAGTCCCTCGGCCGGCGGTTGCCGGGCCACTACGGCAAAGTCGACCCGGCCGGCCCGGATGTCGGACGGAAGCCGTTCCGTGACCTGGTCCTGCAACTCGACCTGAACCGCCGGATTGGCCTTCATGAACCGGCTAATAATCGGCGGCAGGAGAACGAAGGCCAGCATCGGGGTTGCCGCGATAACCACTATTTGGCTCCGCATCTCCGCCTGCTCGCAGAAATCGTCGATGATCGATTGTAGGCTGCGCATCACCGGCTCCACCCGCGCACGCAACCGCTCGCCCTCGGCGGTGAGGGTGACCGCCCGCGTCGTGCGCTCGAACAGCCGGGTTCGTAGGTCCCGCTCCAAGCGCTGCACTCGGTTGGTGACCGAGGGCTGCGCCAGCGACAGCCGCTCTGCCGCCTTGCTGAAGCTGCCGAGCTCGGCGACGGCCAGAAACGTCTCCAGTTCCTCCGCGCCGATGCTGAGCCTCGGCTTGCGCGTGCTGGGCGGATCCGTCGTCATGCCCCGGCGCTGCCAGCGGTTGTGCCGCCACAGAAGTAGATCACCTGGCCGGTGCTCAAGCCGCTGCGCGCATCGAACAGGAACGAGACAGCATTGGCCACATCCTCCGGCTCACCCATGCGCTTGACCGGATGGCGTCGATGATGGCCCGCGTTTTGGGGCTGTTGTGCGGGTTGGCGCGCTCGAACAGTTCGATGCGGATCGGCCGAGCTGGCCGTGATGCCATAGGCTGTGCCGGCATGAATGGTAGCCTCCAGTCGCGCGTGTCGTCATCGCTGCCGGGGCGCTCGGTTTGACAATTTCTGCGCCGAGATCGGCAAGCGCCTGCCGCACCAGGGTCCGGCCAAGACGCCGCTGAGATCGAACACGCCAATGCTCTCCAATGCTCCCGCCGACTGCGGTTCGCTCACCTTGCTGCGCACTTCAGTCATCGGCCGGGCTTCAAACCAACGGGAGTTTCTGACACTGACGGACGAGGGCCCATCGTGTTCGCCTGGGGCGCAGCCGCAGGGACGCGCACAACGGCCACGATTCCGAGCGCCCCCAGCGCGGCAACCGCTCCCGCGAGAACGAAGGCGCCTGCGAAGCTGCCGGATGACTGGACCATGAAGCCAGTGATCGAAGGCGCAACGATGCCGGCGCAGGCGGCGCAGAAATGGACGAAACCGCTGGCCGCTCCGACCCGAGACGCTTCCACGAGGTCGATGATGATCGCGAAGTAGGTGGGCCCCGTGACATAGAGGAAGAACACTGATACGGCCATGAGCGCAACGGCGCTGCCGAGCCCGTGCACGATGCCTGCGAGTCCTACGAAGGCTGCTGCGAGCAATAGGCAGATGACCAAAATGTTCTTGCGAGCCTGCAGTGTTCGGCCGGTGCGGCGATAAGCCGTATCCAGGATCCAGCCACCGGCTAGGTTGCCGATCACGCCAAGCACCCAGGGGATGGCCGCAACCACGCTCATGCTCTTGATGCTCAGATGCTGCACGTCCGTGAGATAGGTCGGAAACCAGGACAGGAAGAAGAAAAGCAGGTAAGCGTAGCCGAAGAAGGCAAAGGCGGTGGCGAGAACCTCGGGTCGGGCAATCGTGCCGATCAGGGGGGCAGGGCGGCCGGTCGGAGCCGCGGCGACGGTTCGTGCGTCAAGTTCGGCGCGTTCGACCGCACCGAGACGGGGATGGTCATAAGCACGATCCGTCGTGGTGAGTAGCCAGACCCCGGCGACGACAAGGCCGATGAGCCCGGCGACGACAAACGAGGTTCGCCAGCCGTAATCCGCTGCGATGAACCCGAACAGAGGAGCCGCGACCACACCGCCGAGCGGCGCGCCGGCGAGCGCGAAACCGAGCGCCCGGGCCTGTTCGCCACGGGGAAACCAGTTGCTGACGAACTTGTTTTGCGCCGAGGGAAGCGGCCCTTCGCTCATTCCGAACAAAATACGGATAAGCAGGAGCGAGGTAAATCCGACTGCGGCCGCTGTGAGCCCACAAAACAATGACCAGGCGATGAGCGCCGTCGCTATGACCAGCCGAGCGCCTTGGCGATCCGACGCCCAACCCCCAACCAGCGCAAACAGCGCATAACCGATGAAGAAGCTGCTGAAGACCAGCCCTAGTTGTGCCGGATTAAGCTGCAAATCCCGCGATAGAATGGGCGCTGCGATGGAGAATGCAGCTCTGTCCATGTAATTGACGATGCCGGCTACGAAAAGAATTCCTAGCGCCTGGTGCCGGACTCTGATGGTCATGTCCCACCTCCTGTTTTTTATGTTGAGCCGAAAAGTGTTTCGCAACCTTGACCCATCCGGGTGCAGTGCGCCTCTCCTGCCGGAGCTCGCCTACGCCATCGATCCGGCACGCGCGATGCAATCGAGCGCCAATGAGTCGGCGGGGGATTTGCTTCAGCAAGCGCATCTCGCTCGGGTCGAAACCTTCGAGGAGCGTCCACCAGCGTCACGCTCGTCAGCGTGCCGACGACCAGGATGTCGCTATGGGCGAAATTGCCGACGCGCATGACACCCAAGATCAGATTGAGGCCACTGGCCATTAGGGCGTAGATCCCGCCCAGCAGCAGTTCCCCAACCAGCAGTTCGCCCGCGGTGTCCGCCGTCAAGTGGGACTGCCGCGTCCTGCGCACGACCTGCACGGCCTCGCGCGACAAAATCCCAGGGCGTGCTCGCGCGTCAAACGGATCGGGCGTGCGAACGGCATTGATCGTTGGCCATGGCTTTGTCGCGTCCTCCCCCCACCGAGTTTTCCGCCGATTGGATTGGAGACCGTGCTTGCGCTTGCCCAGTTTGGACAATGGAAAAACGCTTGGGATTAATAGTACCGCTCGATAGATTGCACTTGGCACGGCCGGATGAAAGGTTTGCTGCAATCTCGCCAGGACTCGCCGGGGAATTCGTCCACGGTCGTGATCTCGACAGCGTCCATGCGGACAACGCCGGACGGGGTAGCGAGACCGCCGCCCGCATGGCGATCAAGGATTTCGGCAGTACTGTCCTTGGCCGGCCGATCGAATTGTTGGTTGCCGACCATCAGAACAACTCCGACATAGCGGCCGCACAGGCGCGCGAGGGGTTCGCGCGAGATGGCGTGCAGGCGATCATGGAGGTGGTGGCGAAGCGGCCAGACAATTATGCTTGTCGGGCGTTTTGTTCGCAGCCGAATTGTGGGGCAGATCGTTTAACATCGACGCCAACCACCTGGGAGGCCCCGCATGATGGACGAAGACGACGCTCTCCTGGCCGCTTTGCGCCGTCTGCTGGCCATCGCGCAGAGCGACGCTGGGCAGTCCCGCCGGGTCGCCAATTTCCTGCTCGCGTGGTGGAACGCCGGCGCTTGCGGCGGCTTCGATCTTACCGAGCTCTGGGCGGTCGAGGCCGCGATTGCCGCCGATATGCTCGCTGTCCTGGGACTGATCGCTCAGCATCGTGAGTTTCCCACCGCCTACGGTATGGGCGACGACTTCGAGCGCCTCGTGCAGCGCTGGCGGCCGGGCTTGACTCTGGCGCACCGATGATTCCGGCCGGGTACGGCCCCGGCCCGGTCAGCGCAGTCGTCGCAGCGCTCCCCAGCGTACCGGCGACACATGTATGCCGCGCTTGCGGATTGCAGACGTCGATTGTCGCGTCGACCGCATCGAGGTCCACGATGCCGGGTTGAACCGGCGCGATCACGATATCAGCCTAGGCGAGGGGGCCGCCAGCTCACCTCGAATTCTGCGCCACCACTCGCCAAGCTACGGAGCCGGTCAAGCCGCAGCCGGTTGCGATCACGTTGATGTCGATTTACCAACTCGTGGACGGCTTCGTCAGCTCATGTTGCACTGCAGCATTTTTCCTGCTATGGTGCGCTGCACAATTTGGGAAGCGTCCGATCGCCGCACCCCTGAGCAGGGCTGTGAAGAAAGGGTTGGACTTTGCAAACATTCGGAAAAAGCCCACGACAAGTTAAGGCCGGACACACACGGCGTCTCGCGCCGGTGGTGGCGAACGTAGCCGGCGTTCTATGCCTGGTTGGCAGCATGATGGGCGTCACCATCGTTGGAGCGCCCAAGGCATTTGGGAGCATGTTCCAGGCCGAGGTCGGGGATGTGTTGCATATCGGGCCCGAGGTGGACGGCGTGCAGGGCCCGTCGATGAATATCGGGGCCGTGGTGGTGTCCGCGCCAGGAATGGCTGCAGGATCGAAGTGCATCCTTGGTTTGGGCGATGCGGCAGCGCAAGGAGGCACCCTCGTCATCGTGCGCTCCGACCCGGTCGAGGGTTACGTCGCTCTATGGGCCGGCGCCGGGCGCAGCATCAAATCAGGGCAAGATTGCGGGCGCGCAGCCGAACTGCGGCTGACCGCCGACGACGTCCAAGCCATTCAGTTGGCGCCGTTCCTGGCCATGCTGTTCCCCCCGACTGGCTAGACCTTTATCGGCCTGACTGTGGTCGGGCCGATAAAGGTCTAGCTTTATTTGAGACAGCGATTCACGTCCTGACCGGTTCCGGTCAGGACGATCGCGGTCTAGAGCGGCGTCACCGCTGAACGTGGAAACGGATCCCGCGGGTGGCAAGCCGCGTGACCGATTCCGGGACGAACCGAGAGATCAGCGAGCCAACATAGAGCGGCAGCGGAAAACCGATGACACGACGGTTCCTGGCGATCCCGGCGCCGATCAGCCGCGCTGCCCGGTCCGCGGCCATCTTCATCGGATGCTCGCCGATGTGGATGTCCGTCATTCCGCTCGTGACATAACCGGGGCAAACCACGGTGACCCGAACGTTCTCCGCCGCGACCGCCTCACGCAGCCCCACTCCGTAGGCCAGCAACCCGGCCTTGCTGGCGCTGTACGCCGGCGCATCTGCCAGGGGCGCCAAGGCCGCCAGCGAGCTGACGAGCACGATGTGCCCCCGGCGGCGGCCGCGCATTTGCGGCAATACGGCGTGGAGCGTGTCGAGTGCGCCCAAAAGGTTGATCTCGATCACACCCCGAGCCAACTCGGCCGTTTCGATCGCCCCGTCAGCGCGCCTGCCGTCGAGAACCCCGGCATTGGCAATCAGCAAGTCGATGGGATGGTCCCGATCGAAATCCGCCAGGAACGCCGTCAGCGAAACCCGGTCACGAATGTCGAATTGGCCCGGCTCGACGGCGGCGCCTAGTTCGCGCGACCGGTCGGCGACGGCGGCCAGCCGCGTGGGGTCGCGTCCGATCAGCCCGAGGGTGGCGCCGGGTCGGGCGTAGTATGCGGCGAGAGCTGCCCCAATCCCGCTAGACGCGCCGGTGATAACGATATTGTGGAATGCCACGCCGCAATCGCCCTAGGACTTGATCTTGGCCATCATCAACTTGGATATCGTGCGCAACGAAGCCCGCTCGCCCTCGAGCCGTGTCAACTCCTCCCTGGTGGCCGCGACGGCTCCCCTGATTTCCTCAGGCGTATGCTCCGAGGAGATGAAGAATCGTAACCGCGCCGACTGCTCGGGAACGCCCGGCGGGATGATGGGAAATGCATTGTAGCCGCGCTCCAGCAATCGCTCGGCCAGCAGCACGGTCCGCAGCGAATCGCCGATGACGACCGGCGTCACCGCATAGCCCCAGCTCGTCCCGACATCGAGCGCAGCGTTGCGTGCCTCATTGAGGAAAAGTTGGCCATTTGCCTGCAACCGGGCGACGCGTTCGGGTTCACGGCGCATCAGCGCGAGTGCGGTCAAGGCCGCGACCGTTGCGGGGGCGGGCAGGCCGACGCTGTAGACCATGCCGGGCGCAGCAAGCTTGAGGTAGTCGACGAGCACATGGCTGCCGGCGATGTAGCCGCCGCAGCTGACCAGGGTTTTAGAGAGCGTTCCGAGCCAGATATCGACCCGCTTGGGATCGACGTCCGCCAGTTCGAACAATCCTCGGCCGGTCCTGCCGATGACACCCAAAGCGTGTGCGTCATCGACCATGAGCCAGCAGCCGAACCTTTCCTTGGCCTCGACCAGGCGGGTGAGATCGGGGCCGTCGCCGTCCATCGAATAAAGCCCCTCGACCACGATCAATACGCGTTCGAAGCGGTCTCGGGTCGCGGTCAGCATCGCGTCGAGCGCGCTGATGTCATTGTGCGGGAATGGGCGCCGTGTCGCCCCGCTGAGCTGGGCGCCGACGACGACACAGTTATGGATCAGCGAATCGTGCAGGATCAGGTCTTTCGGCCCGAGCAGGGCGGCGATGGTTGAGATCGCCGTCGCATGACCGCTGACGAAGACGAGCGAGTCCTCCGCATCGTAATTGGCGGCAAGCGCCCGCTCGAGGTCGCGATGGAAGCCGCGCTCGCCCGCGGTGATCCGGCTCGCGGAGACGCTGGTGCCCCAAATCCCGGCCGCGTCGGAGACGGCCTTGGTGATCTCGGGATGCCCGTTGAGTCCGAGGTAATCGTAGGAAGCGAAGTTCGCCACCTCCCGGCCGCCGATCTTGCTGCGTGAGCCCGCGCGCACATCGTGCGTCCGGTAGAATGGAAAATCGACATTCAGGGTGTCGGCGAGCGCACGCTGGGTCCGCAGCTCTCGGTAAGCCGGCAGGCTCTCAAACGACACGTCGTGCCGGTCAGCGCGGGGAGGGGGCTCGGCAGGACTCGGCCGGCTCCCAAGCGGCGAGCTGCGCATCTTCTCCAAAAAGGCGGCCTTGCCTCCCCAACTCATCCGGCCGCGGTCGGGTCCGTCCCTCATAGCAGCGGCACCTTTTCAGCGCGTTTTTCCACCATGACATCGACATCGCTCGTCCCATGCCGGCGCAGCAGATCCAGCTCAAGCTCACCCGCGCTGGTTCCGCGGCCCGCGATCAGCCGTGAAGCAAGATCGTTCACGCTGGTCCCGGCGCCGATCGCGACGATGGGCAATTCGACCCCAAACCGCCGTTCGACGCTCATCCGCAGTTCGAGGCTCATCAGCGAATCCATCCCGACCTCGTCGAGCGGTCGGACCAGGTCGATTTCCTCGGGTGCAAGTCTGAGGACCCGGGCGACTTCCGCCGCCACCAGCCGGGCCACTTCGGTTCGCGCCTCGCCGTCGCTCTTGCTCGCGATGAGCGCCGCGAGATCGACCTTGACCTCTTGGTCAGTCGCCTCGTCCGCGGCAAAGAGTTGGGAGAAAGCGGGGCTCCTCAGCACCTTGAGCTCGCTCATCGCCCCACCGGGCCGGAACTCGGCGCAGGTGACGGTCGGAGGATAGGCCTCGGCCTCGGCCAACAGAGCATCGAGATGGGCCAAAGCCTCCGCCGCCGGCATAGCAACGAAGCCGCTGACCCGTTCCAGCTTGGCCGCGGTATGCCGGTCGCGCGCCAAGACGCCGGCATCGGCGATTGCCCCCCAGGCCACGGCAAGCCCCGGCAGCCCGTCCGTCCTGCGGCGGCGAACCAGGCCCTGCAGATAGCCGTTGGCGGCGACGTAGGCGGCCTGGCCGGGATTGCCGATCATCGTCGTCGCCGAGGAGTAAACGACGAAGTAGTCCGGCGCGGCCTTGCGTGTGGCCCGGTCGAGATTGATTGCTCCATCGATCTTGGGCGCCAGCACGGCCCGGGTGCGCGCCGGCGTCATCCCGGCGATCAGCCCGTCGTCAAGCACCATCGCCGCATGGATGACGCCCGCCAGTCGCCCGTGCGTTTGCACGAGCTTGGCGATCAAAGCGTCGACCGCATCGGCGTCGCTCACATCGAGCGCCTCCACAAGCAATTCGCAGCCGCCTGCACGGATGGCGTCCGCGCGGGCCTGCAGGCTCGGTTCGATCTGGCCGCGGCGTGAGGCGACGACGATGGTTCCGGCACCTTTCCGCGCCAGCCATTCGACGGTTTCGA
Source organism: Acetobacteraceae bacterium (assembly GCA_965276815.1). GTDB lineage: Bacteria > Pseudomonadota > Alphaproteobacteria > Acetobacterales > Acetobacteraceae > JAVVHH01. The sequence continues at coordinate 433,653 of CBDIBE010000012.1, forward strand.
AGCCAAAGCCGCCGGCGCCGCCGATCACCAAATGGGCGCCGGGTCCGGGCTTGAATGATCGCTTCGACCGGATGGTGGCGACCGGCGGGTCCGATGGACGGACGATGATCTTGCCGACATGGCCGGCGCCCTGCATCAACTGGAACGCTTGGCCCGCCTCATGCCACTCGAACGCGCGGTGGGGCAGGGGGACGAGATCGCCGTTTTTGAAATGCCGGATCAAATCGCCCATGAGCCGGTTGGCCAGGGGCAGATTTGCGGCGAGGAGCTGATCGAGGTCGACCCCGTAATAAGTCAGGTTGCGGCGGAACGGCCGTAGGCCGATCGACGTATTTTGCACATAGTCGCGCTTGCCGAGCTCGACAAAGCGCCCGAACGGCTTGAGGCACTTGACGCTCGCCAGCATGGCGTCGCCGGCCAGCGAGTTCAGGACGACATCGACGCCGCCGATATCCCGGCGGATCTCGTCGAGGAAGGCGGTGCTCCGCGAGCTATAGACAAGCTCCGCGCCGAACAATTCGACCAACGCCCGCTTATCGGGCGAGCCGACCGTGGCGGCGACGCGTGCGCCGTGCAGCCGGGCGATTTGCATTGCGGCCAGGCCGACGCCGCCCGCTGCGCCGTGGATCAACACCCATTCGCCGGGCTGCAACTGCGCCAGATGCGTGAGCGAATACCAGGCGGTGAGGAAGCTCACGGGAATGGTGGCGGCGGCCTCGGTCGACAGGGTGTCGGGCACGGCGGTGAACACCCGCGCATCGGCCGTGCAATGGGTGGCGAAGCTCTGGCGACCGAAACCCATGACCCGGTCGCCTTGTCTCAGGTCAGTCACTTCAGCCCCGGTCCGGACGACCCGGCCGGCGCATTCCAGCCCAAATACCGCCCCAGCCAAGCCATCGTCCAGGACGTCATCATCCAGCAAACCGTTGGCCAGCATGATGTCGCGAAAGTTAAGCCCGGCGGCCACGATCTCGACCTCGACCTCGAGGGGATCGGGGGCCCGCCGCGCCGTCTCGACCCAGTCGAAATGGCCCGGCGCGCGCTTGGACCCCGCCTCCAACCGGGCCGCCGGCACGCCGCCGTCCCGATCGGTCCGGTGTATCCCAGACTTGACCCGAACCGCCGAGATACCGGCCCCGTCGATCAGCAGTTCTGAATGGCTGCCAGGACGGGCGATCAGATCCGCCAAATCGCGCGCCGCCGGGTCGTCGTCCAGATCGAGCGCGATATCGATCAGTTTAAGGTCGAGCGAAGGATACTCGTTCATCGCGACGCGCGCGAAGGACCAGACCGCCTCTGCGATGGGGTCGACGACGCTCGGCCCGAGCCCCCGCACCACCACGAACAGCCGGCACTTTCCTGCGTTCGCCGCATCGAGCAGAGGCGCGAGCTGCGCCAGCGAGCGATCCAGCCCGCCTTGCTCCGCGGTGAAGGCCGAGAAGATGATGTCGGCGGCTTCGGCCGCATCCTCTGCAAGCATCTGCACAGTGCAGCCGTCTGCACGCAGGCGGTCAGCGAGCTGGATCATCAGCGGCGAGGGATGACCGGCGATGCAAGCCCGCGTCGCAGGGAGCTGGACCTGCGCCGGACGCGGCCGCGGCCGCGCCAGCAGGATGGCGCCGGCACCCTCGCCCACCGAAATGACCTCCGCCGGGCTGAAGCCGGCAGCCGGGATCGCGCGCGCAGTGGTCTGCGCCGCCGCAACCCGGCCGACGGGATAGCGCTGATCCGAGGTGGCCGCGAACCATCCGTCGCTCATGCCCAAGAGGACGTCGAAAACCGCGGAATCGGGGGGCTGCAACACGCAGAGCAGCCCGGTGGGAGACATCCTGCGCGCGATAGCGCGGCCAAGACCCATATCGTCGTCGAAGACTGGGCCGAAGGCGAAACCGAAGGCGAGATCGAACAAGGCCTCGTCGGCGATGTCGGCATCGCCGTCGGCCTCCAGGAACTCGACACCGTCCATCGCGCCGCGCCGCGCCGCCAGGGAGCGCAGGCGCTGGGTGTTCGTGCCGATGACAGTGATCGTCGCACGGCCAGTCCGCGCCAGGGGCGTCAGAACCCGAAGCAACCCGGCGCAAGACGGCTCGGCGATGAGTATGCGCAGGGGCTGCACCACCGCGAGGGCTCTGCCGATCTCGCATGCGGCGCCGAGCAGCGGCGCGAACAGGATGGAGCCACCTTCGAACTGCTCCAGGGTCGAGTTTCGGATCGGGATCGGCTCACCCGTCCGCAGAACTTGCTCCAGCCCCGCCAAAGCCTGCGCAGCCAGGACGATTTCAGAGGTAGCACCAGAGTATTCCGCGGCAAAGCTCTTCAGGATCTCGTCGGGACTTGGCAGGCCGCTCTCATCGGCGAGGACCCAGCCATCTGGGCCATCCGACGCGAGATTGGATGCGTGCAGGTGTTCGAAGAGGTTGATGGCCAGCTTCGTTGCTGATTCGCGCCGCATGGGGCTGTCGCCGGCAATCCGGCGCAGGTCGCGGTAAGCGAGCACGCGCGCGAAGCCTTCCAGCATCAACCACTGATCGGGCAGCGTCGCGGGCTGCATGACGGCGATCGACGCGGCCGCGGTCACGCGTGCGTCGTCCCCGTCGGGCCGCCGGGTCAGCCGAACGACATCCTGTTGATAGAAGACTTGGGCTGGCTTGTGCCGATCGAGGACGACCGCGCGGAACAGCCCGCCGGTCAGGGCTGCGATGAACCGGCTCTCGGCATCGTAGAGCGTGACCGATATTGCGATCGAATTTTCGGTTTCACGGTCAACCACAACATGCGCGCGCGCGGGCACCGCGCCATCCCGATCGACCCGCAGCGCCGCGAAGCGAATCGGCAGGTAGGCGTAGCGTTCGTCTTCACGTGGTTTGATGGTCTCGAACAAGGCGTGGAAGGCCGCATCGAGCGCAATCGGGTGAAGCAACTGCCTGCGGCTGGCAAGACCGGCGCCTTCCGCCAGCGGCGACAACTCGACCTCGATGACCGTGTCATCGCGCTCGGCACCCAGCACGCGGCGGAAAGCCGGTCCATATTGCACGCCCGCGGCGGCGGCGGCCTCGTAGATCATGGCCGAACTCACACGGCGCGGCAGATCCCGCCGCGGAATGAACGCGGGCGAAGGTGACGTGATCTTCACGACCCGGCCGCGCGCATGCAGGATCCATTCGTCGGCGCCGAGGCGCGGCCGGCTCCAGATCTCCACCGATTGCCTGTCGCCGCCCAGCCGCACCGAGATTTCCCGCATCCGATCCGGCGGCAGCGTCAGCCATTGCAGCAGGTCAAAATCCTCGAGCCCGATCGGGCCTTCCGGAAACACCTCGCGCCCGGCGGCGAGCGCCATCTCGGCCAGTGCGGAGCCAGGGACCACGACTTCACCATCGATGCGATGGTCATCGAGGTAAGGTATGACCGTAGCGTCGATCAGGTTGCGCCACTCCGGCGTCCCCTGGGAAACAAGCGCACCGATCAGCGGATGCCGCGGCGAGTCATAGAGGTCGAGCGCCTCGCTCGTCTGCGGCTGTTGAAAGACCTGCCGCTGCCACGCGTAGGAAGGCAGTTTCATCCGCGCCGCCGGGCGGGGGCCAAAGACGAGTTCGGTGTCCAGCCGGCAGCCCATCACCAGCGCCCGTGCGGCGATGATGGCCAGGGGATCGCTGGTGCGCGCGCCGTCCTTTTCGACGAGGCTCGGGATGGCGACGCCGTCAAGACCGGCCTCGCGCAGCGTATCGGCGATGTTGGCGGTAAGGATCGGCCGGGGCCCGATCTCGACAAATGCCGTGGCGCCGGCCCTGGCCGCAGTCTCGATGGCATCCTTGAAGCGGACGGGCTCGCGCACGTTGCGCCACCAATAATCGGCGTCGAGGTCGCTTCCAGCAACCGGGGCGCCGGTGACCGCCGAAACGAATGTTGCGTCGCCCTTGCGCGTCGCAAACTGGCCGAGCGAATCGATCAAGGGGCGACGCAGTGGCTCCAGGAGGGCCGAGTGGAACGGGTAGGCGAGATCGAGGACCCTGACGGCAATGCGCCGTTTGCGGGCGATCTGACTGAACTCACGCACCGCCTGGCTCGGCCCCGAGATCGTCGTCGAACTGGGGCTGTTGATCGCGGCGACCTCTAAGCCGGGGAGGGCGCTGCTGCTGATCAGCGCCTCGGTGTCGGTTCGCGATAGGCTCGCCACCGCCATCGTGCCGAGTCCGCGAACCGTTTCCTGATGCTCGCTGCGCTGAAAGATGATGTGGGTCGCTTCGTCGATCCCGATCGCCCCGGCCGCTTCGGCCGCCGCAATCTCGCCCACGCTGTGGCCGAGCACGAGGTCGGGCTTCAGACCCCAGTCGGCGAGGCTGGCGGCCAAGGACGACTGAACCGCGAACAGCAGCGGTTGGGCAACACGGGTCAGTTTCAGCCGATCGCCCAGGTCAGCGTCGTGGAGCGCGTCAACCAGCGACCATCCGGCCAAACGGGTGAAAATCGCATCGATTGTCAGGAATTGCCGGGCGAAACGGGCATTGCGGGCGAAAACCGTGCGCCCCATGCCCGGAAATTGCGACCCGTTGCCGGAGAACGCGAAGCAGACGACCGGCGGAGTCGAGGGTGCGATCCCGGCGACACCGGCAGCGATGCTTCCGGTCTCGGCGAAGCCACGCAGCGCAGGAATTAGCTGCGCCGGGTCATCGAGCGGGACGGCCAGACGATGGCCTGCCAGGTCAGTCTGCCATGCGGTCGCCGCCGCGATTTCGGCTGCAGCGGACCCGGCCTCGATCATGGACGCGTAGTTCGCTGCGGTGGCGGCCAGCGCCGGGCGCGAGTAGGCGGAAAGGACCAGCAATTCGGGCTGGCGTCCGGACCCGTCCTCGCTGCGGGGCGCCGGGAGTTCCGCGGCCTCTGGCTGGCGGATCACCACATGGGCGTTGGTGCCGCCGAAGCCGAACGACGAGACGCCGGCAAGCCACGTCCCGGTTGGCGGCAGCTCCACGGCTTGGGTCGCCACGGTCAGGTTGAGCGCGGCAAGGTCGATGGCAGGATTGATTTCATCGGCGTGCAGCGAGCGCGGCAACTGTCGATGTTCCAGCGCCAAGATCGACTTGTACAGGCCGGCGAGCCCGGAAGCCGGCTCCAGATGGCCGATATTGGATTTCACCGAGCCGAGCGGAAGCGGCGCGGCGCGGCGCTGGCCAAGCGCCTCGCCGATCGCGATTGCCTCGGCCGGGTCGCCGACGCGGGTGCCGGTTCCATGCGCCTCGACAAAGGCGAGACGGCGCGGGTCGATTTCACCCTGATTATAAAGCTGGTCCAGCAATTCGCGCTGCGCCTTGGCCGACGGCAACGAGATGCCGTTGGTGCGGCCATCCGAATTGACGCCGGAGGCAAGGGCAACCGCGCGAACCGGATAGCCATGGGCTATAGCGGTTTCCAGCCGGATCAATAGCATAGCGACCGCGCCTTCGGCCCGCACGTAGCCGTCGGCCTGGGCGGAGAATGGGCGGCAGAGCCCGGTGGGTGACAGCATGGAGGCGCGCGAGAAGCCGACGAACGACATCGGCGACATCAGCAGGTTGACGCCCGCGACGATCGCCATGTCGATCCGCCCCGACGAGATCGCCGCCTGCGCCTCGGCGAAGGCCACGAGCGACGACGAGCACGCCGTGTCCACCGTGAAACTGGGTCCGCGCAGGTCGAAAATATAAGACACGCGATTGGACAACACCGACAGGGTGTTGCCCGTCATGAAATGGGTCTCCATCGCGGCCGGATCGGTCGTATGCAGGCTCCCATAATCGAGACTGGAGGCGCCGACATAGACGCCGACGCTGGAGCCGGCGATGCCGCTTGGCGGGATGCCGGAATCCTCGAGCGCTCGCCAGACGACGTCCAGCAGCAGCCTTTGCTGCGGATCCATCTCGGCGGCCTCGCGCGGCGAAATCCCGAAAACCGCGGGATCGAACCCTAGCGGATCATCAATGTATCCGCCGTCGAACGAGTAGCTGAAACCCGGTTCAGTGGCGCGCGGGTGGTAGTAGCGCTCCGGCCGCCAACGCCCATCCGGCAGCGTTCCCACGCTGCAACGCCCTTCATCGAGCAAACGCCAGAACTGGGCTTCGTTATCGGCCCCGGGCAAACGACCCGCCACACCTACAATGGCCAGCTTCGAAAAGCCAGCTCGCGCAGGCTGGAACAACAGGGTCATTGATACACTTTCTTTATGGTCGAATAGCCGAGTCAACGTCACATGACGGCTAGGCGGCGTTCGAGGGCAAAGCTGGCGCGCGTGAGCGGGTAGCAGAGGGCGAAGTAGATGAGAGCGGCGAAGCCGTAAACCATAAACGGCTCGAACGTGGCGTTATTAAGTGCATTGGCGGTCTTGAGCAGCTCGTTGAAGCCGATCACCGAGGTGAGCGCCGTACTTTTGACGAGCTGCACCAGGTAGCCGACCGTGGGGGCGACGGCGATTCGCAGCGCCTGCGGCAGGATGACGAGTTGGGCCTGCCGCATCCGGTCTAGGCCAAGCGCCGCGGCTGCCTCCCACTGCCCGGGCGGGACGGAATCGACGCAGCCCCGCCAGATCTCGGCCAGGTAGGCGCTCGCCGACAAGGTCAGTCCGAGCCAGGCGGCGAACCAGGGCGGCACATCAAGTCCGACGAGCGGCAAGCCGAAATAGACCAGAAAGAGCTGCATAAGCAGCGGGGTACCCTGGAACAGCTCGATGTAGATTTTGGCGGATCGCTGTCCGACGCGGCCGCCGGCGATCCGCAGCGCCGAAAGTAGCACGCCCGCGACTCCACCGCTGACGAAGGCGACCGCGGACAGGCCGATGGTCCAGCGCGCCGCCAGCAAGAGGTTGTGCAAGATGTCCCATACCGTGAACTCGATCACTGCGCGGCGCGTCCCAGGACCAGGAACCCGACGCCGTTGAGGCAGCGCCGCAACACTATAGAGAGCCCGAGATAGACCGCGGTGACGGCCGCGTAGGTCTGAAACGCGAGAAAGGTTCGCGACTGGATCAGGTCAGCCTCGTAGGTCAGGTCGCGCAATGCGATCTGCGACACCACGGCCGACTCGAGCATGGTGATCACCACTTGGCTCGCCAGCGCCGGGAAGACGGCGCGAATCGCTTGCGGCAGGACGATAAGACGGAACGCGGCCACGCGCCGGACACCGAGCGCGCGGCCAGCATCCCACTGGCCACTCGGGACGGCATCAAGCCCGGCGCGCACCATCTCCGTGGCGTAGGCGGCGAAGTTGAGGGTCATGGCGAACGCCGCCGCCGCGAACGGTTCGAGGTGCAGGCCGAGGCTCGGCAATCCGAAGTAGACGAAGAAGAGCTGGACGATAAAGGGCGTATTGCGGAACAGCTCGACATACCAGCCGACCGCTTTGCGGACCCAATTCGGCCCTGAACGCCGCCCGGCGGCGCCGGCGATGCTGAGAACGCCGCCAAATACGGTCGTGACCGCGATCAGGAGCAGGGTGATCCAGACGCCATGCAGGATCGGCAGGATGACGCTCTCGATCACGGCTTCAGTTTAGTTGGACGATTCGAGGTCCTTGGGATCGAGCGGCTTCTTAAGCCATTGTTCAGAGAATCGGTTCAGGCTGCCGTCCGATTTCATGGTGGCGACGGCGTCGTCCAGCGCCTGCTTCAGCGCCGGCTCGTCCTTGTTGAGCGCGATATGGTCGGGCGAGCTCATGAGCTGAAATTTCTGCTCGGGGGCGAGGCTGGCTTGCCGGGCCATGATGGAGGAACCGACGTCGTTGCCGACCGCGATCAGCTGCACCTGTCCGGCGAGGAAGGCGGAGATCACGCCGTTATAGTTGTCGAACCGCCTAATGTCGGCCGAGGGGGGCGCCGCGGCGGTCAGCGAGGTGTCCTCGAGCGTGCCGCGGTTGACGGCGATGGTCTTGCCCGCCAGGTCGGCCGGCCCGGTGACGGCGAGGCTGTGCGGCCCGATCACGGCGATGTAGTAGGGCGCGTAGGCGGCGGTGAAGTCGATCACCTTGGCCCGGTCGGCGCTGTAGCCGACGCTCAGCAGGATGTCGACTTTGTGGCTTTGCAGCGCCGGGATGCGGTTCTGCCCGGTGACGGCGACGAGGTTGGGCTTGACGCCGAGCGCCTTGGCGACCGCGTCGGCCACGTCGACGTCGTAACCGTGCAGGCTCATGTCGGTGCCGACCGAGGTGAAAGGCGGGAAATCCTCGAACACGCCGACATTGATCGTACCGGCCTTCTTGATGTCGGCGAGCGTATCCGCCGCGGCGAGCCTCGGAGCGGCAATGCAGGCCAGCATGACGGCGGCCAGGGCGGCGCGGATGAGCGGGTTCGGCATTGGCAGCGTGTCTCCTGCTTGATGCGCGAGTGGAACTGCGCGGGTTCGGCACTGTCAATCCAATAACGGGGGCAATCCAAGAACGGGGATGGCCCGATCGGACACGCTGGCCTAACCTTCGCGGATGGGCAGTTACGTGGTGAGGCGCCTGGTTTCGATTGGCGCTTTGGCCTTTGGCATCACCTTGCTCGTGTTTCTCATCATCCGCCTGATCCCCGGCGACCCGGCCGTCGTCATGCTTGGCACCAATGCGGGCGACCCGGCGCTGATCGAGCGGCTGCATCAGCAGCTCGGCCTCGATCGGAGCATCCCGGAGCAATATGTCGTCTGGCTCGGTAACGTCCTGCACGGCGATTTCGGCTATTCCTACGGCCAGCAGCAATCGGTCGCGTCGCTGATCGCGGAGAACATGCCGGCGACGATCGAGCTGACCGCGGCGAGCCTCTCGGTGTCGCTGCTGCTAGGCGGGGCGATCGGTGTGGCCGCGGCGGTCCGGCGCAATCAGGCCGTCGACACGGCGGCGATGGGCGCGGCACTCGCCTTCATGTCCATTCCGAGCTTCTGGCTGGGGCTGCTGCTGATCCTGCTATTCGCGGTGCAGTTGCCGTGGTTCGACGTGGTGGGCGGCACGTCGTTTAAGGGGCTCGTGCTGCCGGCGGCCACCTTGGCGCTGGGGACGGCCGGGTTCAACGCCCGGTTCGTCCGCTCGAGCGTGATCCAGGCGCAGAACCAGCGCCACGTGCTGACGGCGCGGGCCAAAGGGCTGCGGCGCAGCCAGGTGTTCCGGCGGCATGTGCTGCGCAACTCGCTGCTGCCGGTGCTGACGGTCGCCGGGCTGCAGGTCGGGCAGTTGCTGTCGGGCACGGTGATCGTGGAGACGGTGTTCTCGCGGCCCGGCATCGGCCGGCTGCTGGTGCAGGCCATCCTGGCGAAAGATTATCTGACCGTGCAGGCCGTGGTGCTGATCATCGCGATCATCTATGCGCTGTGCAACTTCGTGGTCGACCTGCTCTATCCGCTGCTCGATCCGCGGGTGGGGGGAAGGTGAGGATGCTGCGGCACCGCAGCCTGGCCGCCGGGTTGCTGATTTCGGGCGTTATCGTCCTGATGATCCTGGCCGCGCCGCTGCTTACCTCGGCGGACCCGGACCTGCAGGACCCGACGCTGAGTTTCGCGCCGCCTTCGGCCGAACATCTGATGGGGGCCGACGCGTTCGGGCGGGATCTGTTCGCGCGCGTGCTGTATGGGGGACGCACGACGATCCTGGCCAGTCTCGGCGTGGTCGTCCTCGGCGGCATCGCCGGGGTGACGATCGGATTGATCGCCGGCTACGCGGGCGGCGCGGTCCGGTTCGTGATCATGCGGCTCGTCGACCTCATGCTCGCGTTCCCGGGGATCCTGCTGGCGCTCGCCGTCTCGGCGGTGCTTGGGCCGGGGCTGATCAACGGGGTGCTGGCGATCGCCGTCGTGCTGACGCCGATCTATGCGCGCCTCGTCGAGGGCGCGACCGCCGAGGTGCGGCACCTGCCCTATGTCGATGCCGCGGTGACGCTGGGCGCGGGAGCGCCGCGGATTATTCTACGGCATATCCTGCCCAACGTCTCGCCGGGGATCATCGTGCTGACGACGACCTGGCTCGGCGTCGCCGTGCTGTGGATCGCAGCCCTGGGCTTCATCGGCGTCGGCGTGCAGCCGCCGCTGCCTGAATGGGGGGCGATCCTGAACGACGGGCAGAACTACATCACGCTGGCCTGGTGGATCACCGTGTTCCCGGGCGTGTTCCTGGCGATGCTGGTCGTCGGCGTGAACCTGATCGGCGACGGGTTGCGCGATCAACTCGACCCTACGCTCGCCCGCTTGTAGCATTGCTCGCCCCAGCCGAAGGACCGTTCATGCTTCGTCATCTCCCGCAGGCCGTCGCCATCGCGGCGCTGCTCGCCCAGCCCGCCATGGCGGCGGCGCCCGATAAGGACGCCAAGATCGTGGTCGGCTGGGCCGGGCCGTTCGATACGCTGAACCCGGCGACCACGGGCAACCGCAATGTCGGCCCGATCAACGTCAATATCTTCGACACGCTGGTCTGGCTGACGCCGGACATGCAGGTCACGCCGGCGCTGGCGACGAAGTGGGAGATCTCGGACGACAAGAAGACCTACACCTTCACCTTGCATGAGGGCGTAACCTTCCACGATGGCACGCCATTCGACGCGGATGCCGTGGTCGCGAACTTCGCCTATATCGAGGACAAGGCGACACAATCAAAGATCTCGCTCAACCTGCTGGGCCCCTGCACGACGGCCAAGGCGGTGTCGAAATACGTGCTCCAGGTGAGCTGTTCTGCGCCATACGCGCCGTTCCTGGCGCAGCTCGGCGAGCCCTATATGGGCATCCAATCGCCGAAGGCGATCAAGGAATACGGCCTGGACCTCGGGCTGCATCCGATTGGCACCGGCCCGTTCAGCTTCGTCAGCTACCAGGCCGGGCAGAGCCTCGTGCTAAAGCGCAATGATGCCTACTCCTGGAACCCGCCGGCGACCAAGTTCACCGGGCCGCCCGACATCGCGCAGATCACCTTCCAGATCGTCACCAGCCCGCAGGCGCGGGTCAGCCAGTTTCAGGCCGGCCAGTCCGAGGTGATCCAGGACGTGCCGGGCGTGTTCTGGAACGCGCTCAGCAAGATGAACCGCTTCACCGCGATCCCGGTGCCGATCACCGGCATGGGCATCTTCGCGCCAATCAACGCCGGGAGCTGGCCGACCAACGACATCGCGGTGCGCCGGGCGATCGAATACGCGGTCGACAAGAAGGGCGTCGAGCAGCTCGCCGACGCCGGGGCGTATCCCGTCAGCAACACGCCGCTGGTCAAAGGCATGACCGGGTATGACGCCGCGCTTGAGGACGCCTATCCGTTTGACCCGGCCAAGGCGGAGGCGTTGCTGAGGGAGGCCGGCTGGACCAAGTCGGGCGAGTTCTGGGAAAAGGACGGCAAGAAGCTCGCCGTCACCATCACCGCGCTTTCCACCTCCACCTCGTATCCGCTGCTCGCGCAGGCGATCCAGGGTTACCTGCGCAAAGCAGGCATGGATGCGAGCGTGCAGCTGCTGGCGACGCCCGCGTGGCTCGCGACCAACATCAAGGGCGACATGGCGCTGACCCCGCTGCAATATATCGGGGTCGACCCGGATGCGCTGCGCCTGTGGTTCACGCCGGACCAGTATTTCAACTGGAGCCACTTCACCGACCCTGCGCTGACCAAGCTGATCGCCGAGGGGCAGCAGGAGTTCGATCCGGCCAAGCGGCTCGCGATCTACGCTGAGGCCCAGAAGATCACCATGGACCAGGCGATCGACTTGCCGCTGCGGCAGAACATCGACCTGGTGATGACCACGCCTAAGCTGACCGGCCTGACTTACTCCGGCGGCGGTTTCGAGTATTTCGGCGCGGCTTCGATGTCGAAATGAGCATCACCATCATCCATGCCGACCGGCTGCTGGACGGGTCCGGGGCGGCACCGGTCGAAGACGGCGCGCTGGTCGTCGAAAACGGTAAGGTCCGGGCCGTGTTCTCCGGCCCAGTGCCAGAGGGCGCAGTGCCGGAGACGGCGACCGAGCTGCGCTTTCCCGGCTGCACCGTGCTGCCTGGCCTGATCGATGCGCACGTCCACCTCAACCTGCCCGGCAACGGCGTTACGCTGGAAACGGCGTGCCGCGAGACCGACGGCGTGCTGACGGCGACCGCGACGCTGTGCGCCCGCCGGGCGCTCGACGCCGGCATCACCACGGTCCGTGACGTGGGCGCCGCGCGGGGGACCGTGTTCGACGTGCAGCGCGCGCTGGAGCTCGGGCACGGTCTTGGCGCCCGCATCGTCACTGGCGGGCAGCCGATCACCATCACCGGCGGCCACACCTGGTATCTCGGCGGCGAGGCGGATGGGGTCGAGGGCGTGCGCTGGAAGGTGCGCGAGATGTGCAAGCTCGGCGCCGAGTTCATCAAGGTGATGGCGACTGGCGGCGGCACGGTGGGGACCATGTCGTGGCTGCCCTCGTTCAGCCGGGCGGAGCTGGCGGCGCTGGCGGACGAAGCGCACCGGCAAGGCCGCACCATCACCGCCCACTGCCTCTGCGCCGAGGCGACCGACTGGGTGGTCGAGGCGGGGTTCGACGGGATCGAGCACGCCAGCTTCCTGGTCGAGCGCTCCGGGCGGCAGATCTTCGTCCCGGAGACGGCCGAGCGGGTGGCGCGGTCTGGCATTCCCTGCACCGGCACGCTCGCGGTTGGCGGCTTCATGCTGCGGGCGCTGCAGGCGATCCCACGCCGCTCGCCGGAGGAGGAGGCGATGCTGCAGCGCTGGCTACGCATGTTCGACGACAACCTCAATCAGTTCCGGCGCATGCGCGAAGCCGGCGTGATCTGGGTCGCGGGGACGGATGCCGGGTGGCGCTACACGACGATCGAGGGGATGCCGCTCGAGCTCGAGCTGATGCAGCAGGGCGGTATGTCGGCGCTGGAGGCGATCGCCGCGGGGACCGGGTTGGCGGCGCGGGTCTCGGGCATCGGGGAGACCGTCGGCACGCTGAAGCCGGGGATGATCGCCGACGTGCTCGTGGTGCGCGGCAATCCGCTCGACGATTTGGCCCGGCTCGGGGATGTGCAGATGGTGATGCAGGGCGGCGAGGTGCGGGTCCAGCATCCGGCATGACCGCGCTCCTCGAGGTCGAGGGGTTGCGGACGCATTTCCGGACCCGCGCCGGGACCGTCCGCGCGGTGGACGGGATCAGTTTCGCGCTCGCGTCGGGCGGCAGCCTGGGGATCGTGGGCGAGTCCGGGTCGGGGAAGACGGTCACGTCGCTCTCGATCATGCGGCTGCTGGAACCGCCGGGGTTCATTGCCGGCGGCCGGGTCCTGTTCAGAGGCCGCGACATGGTCGGGCTGTCGGAACGGGAGATCCGCGACATCAGGGGGCGCCAGGTGTGCCTGGTGTTCCAGGATCCGATGACCTCGCTAAACCCGGTCTACCGGGTCGGCGACCAGGTCGTAGAGGCCGTGCTGGCGCATGCCGATCTCGGCCGCGGCGCGGCGATGGCGCGGACGATCGAGTTGTTCCGGCTGCTCGGCATTCCGGCGCCCGAGCGGCGCGTGCATGAATATCCACACCAGCTCAGCGGCGGGATGCGGCAGCGGGTGATGATCGCGATGGCGCTGGCCAACGAGCCGGAGCTGCTGATCCTCGACGAGCCGACGACGGCGCTCGACGTGACGATCCAGGCGCAGATCTTGGACTTGATCCGCGGCCTGCGCCAGCGGGTGAACACGGCGGTGCTGCTGATCACCCATGATATCGGCGTGGTCGAGGAGATTTGCGAGCAGGTGCTGGTCATGTATGGCGGCCGGGTCATGGAGCAGGGGACGGTGGCGCAGGTCATTGCCGACCCCAAGCATCCCTATACGCGCGGCCTGCTCGCCTCGATCCCGACGCGGAGCAAGCGCGGAACCCGGCTGGACGCGATCGGCGGCGCGGTGCCGAATGCTTTACGAATGCCACCGGGCTGCCCGTTTCAGCCGCGTTGCGCTGAAGCGATGTCGGTGTGCGCCCAGGACCCGGGGTTGCGCGACCCTGGGGACGGACGCAGCGTGGCTTGCTGGCTGTATTAGGCGTGGACGACACGCTGCTCGAGATCCGCAACCTGCGCACCTATTACAAAAAAGACGGCGGCTGGTTTGGGCGGGGCGCGGCATGGGTGAAGGCGGTGGACGATGTGTCGTTCGCCATTCGCCGTGGCGAGACGTTTGGGCTGGTCGGCGAGTCCGGGTGTGGCAAGTCCACGCTGGGCCGTTCGATCCTGCGGTTGGAACGGCCGCAGTCCGGACAAATCCTGTTCGAGGGTGAGGATCTGCTGACGCTTGCGCCGGGACGGCTGAAGCGCGTGCGGCGCGACATCCAGGCGATCTTTCAGGACCCGTTCGGCTCGCTCGATCCGCGGATGACGGTGCGCCAGGTGATCGCCGAGGGGTTGATCGTGCAGGGGCTGTTGCGCCGCGATGAACGGGATCAGCGGATCGAGGAATTGATCGAGGTGGTCGGGCTACGCCGCGAGCATCTGGCGCGCTACCCGCACGAGTTCAGCGGCGGGCAGCGCCAGCGCATCGGCATCGCCCGGGCGCTGGCGCTGCGGCCGAAATTCGTCCTCGCCGACGAGCCGGTTTCGGCGCTCGACGTTTCGGTGCAGTCGCAAGTGCTGAACCTGCTTTCCGACCTGCAGCGCGAGTTTGGCCTGACCTATTTGTTCATCGCGCATGATCTTTCGGTGGTGGAATACATCAGCGACCGGGTCGGTGTGATGTATCTCGGCCGCATCGTGGAGTTCGCGAGCGCGGAACTGCTCTACGATGACCCGCGCATGCCGTACACACGGGCGCTGCTATCGGCCACGCCGGGCAGCGAGCGGAGCACCGGGCGGAAGCGGATCGTGCTGAAGGGCGATGTGCCGAGCCCGCTCGACCCGCCCTCCGGCTGTCCGTTCCGAACCCGCTGCTGGCTGGCCGAGGCGATCTGCGCCGCCGAGGTGCCGAGCTTGCGGGAGATCGAGCCCGAACATTTCGCGGCCTGTCACTTTGCCGACGACAAGGCGCGGCTGGCGCGGGAGCCGGCCTGGCGGTCGGCGCGGTGAAGGGCTGACTTCCCGCAGGCTTCGCAGTGGGTCCGTCGCCGGGAGGTAAACTTGAAAGCGTTCACACCGGCCTATAGCTTGCGTTCATGAACGTCGCCCTGCGCGAGCCCTGGACGATCGAGCACTTCCTGGCTTGGGAGGACAGGCAGGAGGGCCGGCATGAGTTCGACGGTTTGCGGATCACCGAGGTGACCGGGGGAAGCCGCGATCACCAGCGGATCATCAGCAATCTGGTCCGGCTGCTCGAGGACGCGTTGGACCTCGCTCGCTTTGATCCGGTTGCCGAGATGCGGCTGGAGATCGGGGGCCGCATTCGCTACCCGGATGTGTCCGTCGTTGCCGGGCGCACGCCAGGGAGCGCGAGGACGCTGCGCGACGCCGTGGTGCTGTTTGAGATCCTTTCGCCGGAGACCGCTGCCGTGGATCGCGGCGACAAGCGCGCCGATTATGCTGGCCTGCCGAGCATCAGGCGTTACGTCATGCTGGAGCAAAGCAAGGCGGCGGCGACGGTCCTGGTCCGGACGGAGCAAGGGTGGGCGGAGACTGCGGCGGATACGGAGCTTAGCTTGCCCGAGCTTGGCGTCGTGCTATCGCTCGCCGCGGTTTATCGGGGCGTGGGCTAATTTTCTTCGTCAAGGCGCAAGAGTGCGACGAGCAGGGCGCCGCCTGGGCGGCCTTCTTCGCCAACTAGCCGTGGAGCGTGCGGGAGCAGTATCCCGCGTTTGGATTAGGGGTCGATTGCGAAGGTGTGGTAAATGCCCAGCGCCATCCGTTCCGACATGGTCGTGATCGCACTGTCGAGATTGTCGATCACCCGGCCCATCGTGCATTCGGCCGGGTCGTCGAGCGGGACGCCGAGACTGGGTATCTCGCCTCGGCCAAGTGTCTCCAAACGGAGCGCGGCCTGTTTCAAGCCATCGATGTAGGGAAGATGCGGCGGCCCGGAATACGCTTGCACCTCGGCCGCCAGCATCCGTGTCCAATGGACGCAGTCGAGCAAGGCGGAGACCGGCCGCTCGACAGCGGAACGGCGCAGGAGGGCTCGGCCCGCGACCAATGGCGCTAAGGCGAGCTTGAGGTCGGCCACCAACCGGTCCACCTGGCGCATCGCATAGGCCGGCGTTGCGGTGGACCCGCCGGCGAGCACCTCTGCGCTGATCCGAACCACCGCAGCCAACTCCACCAGCACGGCCCGGCCGGATTGCCGCACCTGGCCGCGCGTCGGATTTGGCAGCACGAAGGCGGCCACGAAGATCGCCGCGGCGGCGCCGATCGCCGTTTCCTCAAGCCGGAGGGTGAGCACGGTATCCAATGACGCGCCAAGCATGCCGTAAAGCAGGCCGAGCATTACGGTGACAAAAAAGATGCCGACCGTGTAGGACACCAAGAAGAAATAGTACATACCGAAGATCGACAGCAGCAGCGTGATCGTCTCCAGCGTGCCGTCACCCTTGAACGACGTTGCGATCAGCAGGCCGCTGATGATCCCGAACAGTGTCCCGCCTAGCCGTTGGAGTCCCTTATAGATCGTGTCCCCGCGCGAGCGGACGTTCAGGAAGACCACGTAGACCGTAATAACGGCCCAGAACCAGCGCTGCGGCGACAGGGCCATGCCGCCCGCCATCGCCAACCCGGCGGCCAGCGTGACCCGCGTGGCCAGGCGCCACGCGAGCGGCCCCTTGACCGGCGGCCCGGGATGCGGCGGTTGTGGCGCGGTTCGCTGCATCTGCAGGGCCTGCCCCAAGCCATGCACGGCATTGCCCAACGCGACGAGCGCCGCCAGCAGCGTGCCTGGCTGAAACTGGTCCGGCCGCATGGCGTAGCGGCCGCCCCGCTCGATCCGCCGCGCATGCAGCAGCAGCCGGCCGGCAAAGCGCTGGTCGGGCCGCTCGGTCTGCAGGATCTCGATCAGCCGCGCAGTCCAGAGTTCCACGTCAACCAGCCGCGACCGCACCGCACTGGCCGTGCCCGGCTCAAACAAGGCGAGTTGATCGTCGGCCGCGAGCGCGGCCTGGTTCAGCTGCAGCACGGCCCGCCGCAACCCGGCCGTCGCGCTTGGCGTCAGGATGCTTGCGCCCTCGAGCTTATGGGCTTGGCGGATGACCTGCGCCGCACGCGCCTGTACGGCGGCGATGCTGCGCCTGAGCGTGGCCGCCGGGTTCATTGGGACCAGCACGAAACAGGCAAGTGCGACGACCGGGACGGCGGCAATTTGCGAGGCGATCTGCAAGGGCAGCGTCGCCGGAGGTAGCTCCAGATAGAGACCGACATAGGTGGTGATCACGGCAATCAGGCCGAGGCCAACCGCCCGCGAACTCCGGGGCCCCAGGAGGAAGCAGACGAAAACGAGCACGAGGAAGAGGCTGTCGCCGGCGACGCCGTGGCCGTGCAGCAGCGTTGTTAGTATGGTCGCGCCGATGGCCGGCAGCGCGAGCACCAGCAGGGTTTGCTGGCGCTGCCGCCGGGTCGGTTCGCGCATCAGGAACGGGGCCATCATGCTGAACGTGATGCCGCCCGCACACTCGACAGCCGAGAAGCCGCCAATCCGGGCGGCAATGAGGGCCAGGGAAGCCGTCAGGAACACGGACAGCGTGCCGCGGATCGACATTTGCAGCCGCAGCAGGCCTTGATCGCGGGTCGCCAGGATATCGCGGAGGGTGGGCCAGGAGATTGGCAACCGGCGCCTCGGCCGACTTCGCAGGTGCAGCATGCCCGGACGATATCGCAAACCGACGCGCGCGTCTCGCCATGTTGCGGCTCTCGGGCGTTCGGAACCGTCTCCGGGCCGTTGGGTTGTGCCCCTGGCACCGGCGTATAAGAATCCTTTATCGGCCCGCCCGGATGCGAGCCGGTAGCCTTAAGCAGTGGCGGGCGATTCGAGCGAGGCCTAGCCCAGCGCCTCCTTGGTTGTCCGCCGCAGGGTGGCGCCGGGCCGTTCGGCGAACCCGGGCAGCAGGCGCGTGCCCAGCCCGGGTCCCTCCAGCGCGTAGACGAAACCGCCTTCGACCCGCGGCAGCACCGTCACCGTGTCCCGATACCAGCCGCGCAGGAAGGCACGGACGCATTCCTGGAATTGCGCGTTGGCCGCGTGCATCGCCAGGTGCACGGAGGCGGCCAGCGCCACCGGGCCGGAGCAGTCATGCGGCGCAATCGGCCGCGCCCAGCTCTCGGCGAGCACGGCGATCCGCCGTGCCTCGGAGAGCCCGCCGCACCATGGTAGGTCGATGATGACCGTGCCGAGCGCATCAGCATTCAGCAGGTCGCGAAAGATCGGGCGGCTGGCGAGCGTTTCGCCGCCGGCGATCGGGATGCGCGAGGCACGGGCCACGCTGGCGACGGCGGCGACGTCGTCCATCCGCCGCACCGGGTCCTCGATCCAAAGCGGGCGGATCGGCTCGAGCGCCGCGCAGATCCGCTGCGCCGCCGGCACCGACCAGAGCGAGTGCAGCTCGACCAGCAGCTCCATCCGATCGCCATGCGCGCGCCTGACCCGCTCGAACGGCTCGAGCCCGGAAGTGATCGCCTCGGCCGACGCATAGGCGCCGCCGGTCTCCAGCGCCCAGGGATCGAACGGCCAGATCTTCATGCCGGTGAACCCGTCCTCGAGCAGGCTGGCGGCAAGCTCGTCGGCTGCGTGCACCCACCAAGACTGGTCATCCATCTCGGCCGGCGGCGGATCGCCGCGGCGCACGACCCGGCGGTCCTGCAGCCGATTGTACCCGTCCCCGGCGCACGTGTTGTAGGTGGGGATCCGGTCCCGCACCGCGCCGCCGAGCAATTGGCTGACCGGCTGATCCAGCGCCTGTCCCAGCAGATCCCACAGGGCAAGATCCACTGCACCGGCGGCGCGCGTTTCGGCCGAGGACGCGTTGAACCCGAGATATCCGTCCAGCAGGCGGCGGTTGTGACATTCAACGTTGAGTGGGTCTTCGCCAAGCAGCGCCGCCGCCGCCGGGCCGTGCAGGACGGCTTCTGTCGCTTCGATCCCGCGCTGCGCCTCGCCGAGCCCGGTGAGGCCCGCATCGGTGTGAATGAGCAGCCATAAATACGCCGGCCGATCGGCCTGGCGGATCGTCTCGATGGCGGTGATGCGCATGAGACGATCGTGGGATCAGGCGGCGATACCCGTCAACTCGCGCTTTGCGTCAGTGCACGCCCAAATCGGTAAGTCTGGCTAAGAGACCATCCCAATTCGTCGCTAGCACGTACATGCTCGTCAATGCGGCGGCCATCAACAGCGTCCAAACTGCTGGTCCGCGACCCGCCGGGCCTTTATGATGCACGATGAAATCCAGTTCAGTCCTGCCGATGTGGGCCGTTGTCCGTACTATCGGATGACGTGTCGAGCAAGCCGCTCCTCAGGCAGCTGGTATGGGCACAGCGCATCCAGGTTCGGCTGTTCAAGTCCGTGCAATAAGGGGTCCGACCACGACGGAGACGATCATGACCGGCTTTCTCAGGCGAACCGTCCTGAAACTCGTCACAACCGCACCCTCGCTGGCAACCGCCCCAGTGCCGCCGGCGAACACGCCAAAGGAGGCAGCGATGTCAGAAGTCACGTACCGCACGATCGAGGTCGACGGGCTGCCGGTCTTCTACCGCGAAGCCGGCCCCGCGGATGCGCCGGTCCTGCTCATGCTGCATGGCTTCCCGTCGTCTTCGCGCATGTACGAGCCACTGCTGCATCGGCTGGCCGACACCTACCACCTGATCGCTCCGGACTTCATCGGCTTCGGCCATAGCGCCGCACCCGAGCCGAAGACCTTTTCCTACACTTTCGACCATCTCGCCGAGATCGTCGGAGGTTTCACCGATGCACTCGGATTACAGCATTACAATTTGTTTTTGCAGGATTATGGCGGCCCAGTGGGCTTTCGGCTGGCGCTCGCTCATCCCGAGCGCGTCGAGGCCGTCATCATCCAGAACGCCGTGGCGCATGAGGACGGGCTCGGGCCGCTGTGGAATGCCCGCCGTGCCTTCTGGGCCGATCGCCCGGCGCATGAGGCGGCGCTGCGGGAGAACTTCCTGTCGCTTGCCGCGACCCGGCAGCGCGTCGTCGGCAGCAATCCGCGGCCTTGGACCGTCGATCCAGATTTGTGGACGGACCAATTCGCCTTCCTCAGCCGTCCGGGACAGGCCGACATCCAGGTCGACCTGTTCTACGACTACCGAACCAACGTCGCGAGCTACCCGGATTGGCAAGCATGGCTGCGCCGCCGGCAACCACCGCTGCTGGTTGTCTGGGGACGCTACGATCCGTCTTTCCAGGAGGCCGAGGCCGAGGCGTATCGGCGCGACGTGCCATCTGCCGAGGTACACATCCTCGATGCGGGGCACTTCGCCCTATACGACAAGCCCGAAGAGGCCTCAGCCCTCGTACGGCGCTTCCTAGACCGACAGGGCAGGACGCGCCCCTAGCCGGGCTGCTCAGCGGCTCTCGCCCGCAAAGCCGGCGGTGAGGTCGGCAACGCGCTGCAGCGCCGCCGCCGGCAGCGGCCCCTTTAGCACGGCTGCCAACGCCGCCTCGAACTCGTCGACGCTCGCCATACCGACCAGGATCGTTCCCATCGCGGGATGGGCGATGACGAAACGGATCGCCGCCTCCGTCAACGACGCGGCGAACCCTTCGGTCACCAGCGGCATCAGCCGGGCGGCTCGGTTCAGGTCGGCTTTGTAGGATAGCGCCGAGCCGATCGGCGCCGGTTCAGGACT
Organism: Acetobacteraceae bacterium; assembly: GCA_965276815.1. Taxonomy (GTDB): domain Bacteria; phylum Pseudomonadota; class Alphaproteobacteria; order Acetobacterales; family Acetobacteraceae; genus JAVVHH01. Next base: position 454,351 of record CBDIBE010000012.1, read on the forward strand.
GGCAAGCGGATGGCGATCGGCGGAGCCGCTGAGGGCGCCGCCCGCCAATACGCGGATACCGACGACGCCGACCCGCGCCCGGTGCGCATGCTCGAGGAGCAGGCCGTAATCCTGCGCCGGGTAGTTTGCTGGCAAGGCGTTGCCGGCCGAGGGGTTCAGCATGTTGTAGGCGACCTGGGCGCTGCCGAACACGCCCGTGTCGATGACCTGCTGCAAGGCAGCCGTGTCGCCAATGGCCGTCAGTCCGAGCAGCCGGAGCTTTCCGGCCGTGCGCAGCGATTGGAAGGCGGGCGCGACCTCCTCCAGAACCTGACGCACGCTCAAGTTCTCGCCGCCGCCGGCAGCGGTGATGGCGTTGTGCAGGTGGAAGATGTCGACGTGATCACGCTGCAGGCGGCGCAGGCTGTCGTCGAGCGACTTCGTCACCGCGGCCGCAATGCCCGCGAACTGATCGGCGCGGACGCGAACTTTGGTGCCGACGCGGGCATGCTCGGGCCTGAGTTTGCGAAGGACCCGGCCGAGATGCCGCTCCGAGGCGCCATCGCCGTACTGGGCGGCGGTGTCGAAGTAGTTGATGCCCACCTCGATCGCCCGCGCCACGGCGCGCTCCTGGTCCGCCTCGGTGCCGCGAACCATCAGCCCGCCCACATTGCCGCAGCCGAAGCCGAGCAGCGAGACGGACAGGGCATCCGGGCCGAAGGGGCGTGTCTCGACTTGCATCGCTGGCTCCTGCTGCACCCGGACTATAGCAGCCATGTCGGCACTGCCCAAAACCCACGCTCGCGACGGCTTTACATTCGGCGCGCCCGAGCGGAGTCCAAGGCAATGAACCCTCGTGACGAGCGGGCTGACGCCGCACAATCCTCCGTGTCAGAACCTGCAGCCGCCGCGGACGCTCCAGAGATCGCCGCCGCGCCCAACTGGCAACGTACCCTGTTCGTGATGATGGGCATCCAGCTGGGGATGAACACGGGATTTACTGTGCTCAGCCCGGTGATGCCGCTGTTCCTGCCGCAGCTCGGCGTGCGCAACCCGGTCGAGATCGACTTGTGGGCCGGGGCTCTGGCGGCGGTGACGCCGCTGGTTGCCGCCTTTGCCTCCCCGCTTTGGGGCCGGGTCGCGGACCGGCGCGGGCGCAAGCTGATGGTGCTCAGGTCCTGCTTCGCGATTTCCGTGTTCATCGGGCTGATGAGCCTGGTGGGGAATGTCTGGCAGTTCGCCGGGCTGCGGGCGCTGATGGGGGCGTTCGCCGGGTTCAACGCGGCGACGATCTCGCTGGTGGCCAGCCAAGTGCCGCCGCGGCGCCTGGGCTACTCGCTGGGCTGGCTCAGCACCGGGCAGCTGGTGGGCGCGCTGATCGGGCCGCTGCTGGGCGGGTTCGTCGCGGACGTGACCGGTTCCTATCGGGCGCCGTTCGTGTTCACGTCGGCCGTCTGCATCCTATGCGGCCTTCTGGCGCTGGTTCTGGTGCAAGAACGGTTCACCCCGCCGAAGGGCGGTGCCCGCAAGGCGACGCTGTTCCAGAGTTTGGCCATCGTGTCGCGCTCGCCGGGGCTGCTGCCGTTGTTCATCGTGCTGTTGCTGGCGCAGTTCGGCGTGCAGGCGGTTCAGCCGGTGGTGACGCTGTATGTGCAGCAGCTGCTCGGGCCGGTGCCGGCATTGGCCACGTTTGGCGGCCTGGCCTTTTCCGTGACCGGCATTGCGGACCTGATCGCTTCCCCCTTCCTCGGGCGGCGGTCGGACGTGCTGGGCTACCGCCGCGTGCTGCTGATCGCCCTGGGCGGCGCCGCCCTGGCCAGCGTTCCCCAGGCTTTCGTGCCGAACTACTGGAGCTTCGTCGCGGCGCGGTTTGCGCTCGGCTTGTTCGTAGGCGGTATCCTGCCGACGGCCAACGCGCTGGTCGGGCGGCTGGCGCCGGCGGGAGACCGCGGGACGGTATACGGCGTCACTGCATCGGCCATGTTCCTGGGCCAGTCACTTGGCCCGCTGTCCGGCGGCGCGATCGCGGCGGCGATCGGGTTAAAATGGGTGTTCCTGATTACCGCCATCCTGCTGACGGCTAATTTGGCCTGGGTGTGGGCCAAGGTGCCTGAGCTGCGGTCTCAATAGGACGCCGGGCAGATCAAGCGGGAGTGACTTCGGGAAGATCGCGCTGCTCTCATCCGATGACCGGGCGGGATGTGGCTGTCACCGCTTAGGGCAAACCTCGTACTCCGCGCTCGCCCGGCTCGTTCGCCAGCAGGGGCGCGGCGTGTTACGCTGACCCATGGACGACGCGCACCTTTTGCTGACCCGGCACAAGCTGGACGTTGACGATTATTATCGTATGGCGGACGCCGGCATAATCGGCGAGGACGACCGCGTGGAACTGATCGACGGAGAGCTGATCGACATGGCGCCGATCGGGCAAGGCCACGCGGCCACGGTCGGCTGCCTGAACCGGGCTTTGGTTTTGGCCTTCACCGACCGGGCCATCGTGTGGCCGCAGAACCCGATCCGGATCGACCGGCTGAACGAGCCACAGCCCGATTTCGCGCTTCTCCGGCCGCGGGCGGACTTTTACCGAACCGGTGTGCCGCCAGGCCCGGCCGATGTGGTCCTGCTGATCGAGGTGGCCGATAGCTCGCTGCGATATGATCGAGGGGTCAAACTGCCGATCTATGCGCGCGCCGGGATCGCCGAGGTTTGGCTCATCGATCTGAAGCGCCGCGTGTTGGACGCCTATCGGCGCCCAGGGACGGACGGCTACGGCGAGATGAGTACCCATTCGCCTGGCGACACGATCACGCCCGGTTTGGCCCCGGACGTGCAAATCGTCCTCGAGCAGGTCTTCGGCTGACGGTTCGCCACCCGCATCAAGGCAGCGCGGGCTGCTCCGGCGCGCGCACCATCATGTAACGTCCGTATCGTTCAGCTCGCGCGCGCCTTGCCCTCCGCTATCAGGCGCGTCTTGGCCAGGCGGGCGGAGTCCAGATGCTCGCGCAGGAATGCCGCCGCCTGCGGATAGTCGCCGCGCTCGATCATGTCGAGCAGCTCGAGATGGTCGCGGCACTCGCGCACCAGCCGCGGGCGGAATTGGTGCATGCGATATTCGAGCAGCCGGCGCAGCCGATTGACCCGGCGAAGCCCCTCGAGCAGGAACGGATTGCCCGCGCCGGAGACGATGATCTCGTGGAACACGGAATTCGCCGCGAAGGTCTCCGAGCTCGACCAGTGCTGGATACCGCCCTCCAGCATGGCAAGCTGCTGCGACCGCGCGTGGGCGATCATCGCCGCCGACAGATGGAATCCCGGCTCCAGCAGCGCCTGCGGCTCGATCAGCATGCGGTAGCGATAGCCCTGCTCGTAGGACTGGCTCGAAGTCAGCAGCGGCTGGAATTCCCAGCCATGGCCCGGCAGCCGGGCTACCCAGCCCTCCTGCGCCATGCGCGACAACAGCCGCAGCAGACGCGGGCGGGACACGCCGTAGCGCCGCGCCAACTCCGCCTCGGTGCAACGCTGCTCGACCTCGCCGTTCAACCGGTCTTCGGCGATGCGGAAGTAGAGCGGATCCTCGTCGGCGCCTTCGGGCGGCGGCTTGACGAACCCTTCGAGGCTGCCGATCCTGGGCGCCGGATGCTTCAGGAAAAAGCCGCGATTGGGACGGCTCTCGACGAGATCCATGTCGGCCAGCACTCTCAGCGCCATGCGCACCGGCGTGCGCGACACGCGGAAAGCGTCGGCGAGTTCCTGCTCGACGAGATGCGTGCCCGCCGTCAGGCGCATATGCTTGGCCCGCTCGATGATCTGCGCGGCGAGGCGGGACGGCAGCTTGTGCGCCTCCGCCGCCTCCTTGGCTGTCACTCCCCCATCCGTGTCCATTGTCTGATCCTGTCCGGTCGCATCCTATGAGGCCGCGCGGATCGGCTCAACCAGCGTGCGAGCGGCCGACCCCGCGTTGACTCACGATACGTGCGCTTCCATGCTGTTGTACAACGTTGATAAAAGATTCAGGGGCAATAAAAAATTCAGTCGCCAGGGAATCGCATGTACGATCGTTCGCTGAGCCCGTCTCATGCGCAATCGCTGACCCGCGGCGGCTGTTGCTGCACGGCAATCCACAGACGCATGTTTGCTGGCACAAGATCGCCAACCGCCTGGCCGAGCAGTTCCACGTCATCGCGACGGATCTGCGCGGCTGCGGCGACAGCTCCGCGCCGGAGCCCGATGCGCGCGGCACCGATCACACGTTCCTGACGAATTTCGACCTGTCGGGCGCGTAGCCTGCGTCAACGACCGGTTCGCAGCGGCGCCTTCGGAGTCGATCAATGAAGCTCATTGTCATGTTGATAGCTACGGGCGTGCACGGCCCGGCGACGATTGCCGGCTTCGACACGCTCGCCGCGTGCGAGGCGGCACGGCCAAAGGTGACCGCGTTCTACCAGAAGGCGATCAAGTCGTATCAAGCGGTCACCGAGTGTGTCGAGTTCGCGAAGTGAGTGCGCGACGATTTGAAACGTGAATCACCGAGTTGAGAGGTGGCCGGGTGAAGACGCTCCTCATCGTATTCTGCTCGCACACCGGCGGCACACACCAAATGGCCGAGGGCGCTGCGCGCGGGGCTGAATCCGAGGCCGGAGTGCACGTTCGCCTGTTGCACGCCCTGGACGCCGGACCCGCCGATGTCCTGGCCGCCGATGGTTATCTGTTCGCAACCCCCGAGAACCTCGCGGCGATCGCCGGGCTGATGAAGGACTTCTTCGACCGTACGTACTACGCCGTGCTGGAGCGCGTCAACGGCCGGCCCTATGCAACACTCATCTGCGCCGGCAGCGACGGCCAAAACGCGGCGCGCCAGATCACGCGGATCGCCACGGGCTGGCGGCTGCGGCCGGTGGCCGAACCGTTAATCGTCTGCACGCACGCGCGGACGCAAGAGGCGATCCTGGCGCGCAAGGTGATCGGCCCTGATGATCTCGCCCGTTGCGAAGAACTCGGAACGGCGCTCGCGGCCGGCATGGCAATGGGAGTCTTTTGAGCCGGAGTCGCTGTGGGGCCAAACTGGTCACCTGGAAAGCGCCGAAGGCGCAGCATGGCATTTCATACAATAAATTGGCCCACTTCAAGGCCCGGTTTCCGCACGTGCTGGCTCTGGCGACGGCGGTCTATCCGGCGGCGCAAGTCGAGGTGACCGATGAGGGCGTCATCCTCAAGCCCTCCCGCCCGGCGGTCGCACCTCGTCTGGTGAGCGTCCGCTGATTTGGCGTGGACGGTCGATAGAGTCCCCAGCCTCGGTTGGGTCGATAGAATCTCCAAGACCGTTGAGAGCGGCAGACAGAATGTTAGGCTGCTGAAAAGCTGGCGCGATCGGCGCACGGGGGAATCGACAATGCTGAAGTTCAAGGCCCTGTTGGTAACGTTGATTGCCGCTGCCTCGCTGATAGTCTGCGTGCCGCTTCCATTGCGGGCTGAGACGCCTTCCGGGCAAGTTACGGTCCTTACCATCATCGACGTGGTGTCGAACTATGCGATGCCGCACAACGTCGAGAACTCGAGCCGCTTGCTCGATACATTGGCGCAGGAAACGCAGAATGCGCCGGGTCTCGTGTCCTTCAAAATACTGCGCGACGCAACGCGGGTGAACCATTTCGTCATTCTCGGCGTCTGGAAGGACATGCAGTCGTTTGCGACCTATGGCGCAGCCGAGTCCACAAAGCGCTTTCGCCAGGCTTTTCAGCCGGGGGAGGGCGGCCCATTCGACGAGCGCGTCTACGTCGATTTGCCCTGATGCGGTCGGCCGTCAGAACTCCCGCAACGTTTCCCGCAACGTCGTGCTTCGGTATGCCGTCCTTGCCAGGCCGCGGCGCTGGAGCGCTGGAACCAGCCCCTCCGTGACCTCATTGACGAACCGGCGGCTGGTGCGCTGGAACGGCGTGCTGATCAGGAAACCGTCGCCGCCCACTCCGTCCATGATCTCGCCCATCCGCGCCGCCACGGTGTCCGGCGCGCCGATCAATTCCAGCTCCGGCGGCAATCCGCCGAACCGTTCCGACGCCAGTTGCCGCAGCGTCTTGCCGCTGCCCCATTGGGCGAACTTGTCCAGCGAACCCTGTTCGCCGTTGGTGGTCAGCTTCGGAAGCGGCTGGTCCAGGTCGAATTGGGAGAAGTCGATGTCGGTCACCGATGAAACGCTGGCCAGCGCCATCTCGATGAATGACGGCAAGGTCACCATGCGCTGGTGCTTGGCATGCGCCTCGGCGTCGGTCTCGGCGAGGATCGGATAGATCAGGAACAGCACTTTGATGTCGTCGGGATCGCGGCCGGCAGTCGCCGCGTGCGCGCGGACATCGTCGCGATAGCGCTTCATGCCCTCGATGCCGTTGCCCAGTGCGATGATCGAATCGGCGTGCCGGGCCGCGAAGGCGCGGCCGCGCGGGGAACCGCCGGCCTGGACGAAGACCGGGCGCCCCTGCGGCGAACGGACCGTGTTGAGCGGCCCGCGAACCTTGAAATATTTGCCTTCAAAGTTGATTTCGCGGATTTTGTTGTGGTCGGCGTAGACGCCGCGCTCACGATCCATGACGACTGCGTCGGCATCCCAGGTCTCGAACAGCTTGCAGACGACGTCGACGTACTCGTCGGCCATCTCGTAGCGCAGTTCGCGCGGCGGCAGCTTGTCCAGGCCGAAATTCTGCGCGGCCGCGTCCTCGCCCGATGTGACGATGTTCCAGCCGAAACGGCCGCCGGCGATGTGGTCCAGCGTGCAGGAAAGACGCGCCAGCATGAAGGGCGGGTACGCCATCGTCGACATCGTGGCAACGACGCCGAGCTTCGAAGTCGAGTGGGCGATGAGGGCGGCGAGGGGCATGGGGTCGTGCTTCGGCACCATGAGCGCGTGCTTCAGCGTCGCTTCCGTCGAGTGTCCATAGGCGTCGGGCACCATGACGGTGTCCTCGAGCATGATGTAGTCGAAGCAAGCCCGCTCCAGCGCGATGGCCATGTCGATGTAGAATTTGCCGTCCCAGGGGCCGGATGTGGGCGCGAAGCTGCTGTTCCAATCTCCCGGGGTGAAGTTCATGAACCAGGCGAGGTGGAAGGGACGTTGCGGCATTATCGGCTTTCCGAAGTGCAGACCCTTTGGATGCTGCAGGAACCAGGCCACGCGATTTCGCGGCGGAAACTCCTAGATCAGCCTCAGGAAATGCCTCGAACGGCCGCATGGTGGGTAGATTATGGGCACAGCGCGTTGGACGCGACGGTCCGCAATGGCCAGCAAGCGGCAGTTGCCGCCGACGCAATCCGGAAGGGATGATAGCCGCCGCGACCAATGCGCTGATGTACTCGCATGCGTACCTGACGACGCAGGAGCTACTCGCGCGGTCGATCATCTCGGTGGCGGTCGCAAGGCCGGTATCGGGCTTGCCAAGCAGGCTGGCGATGGAGCCGCTGCCGCTGATGCCGACCACTTCGAGTGTCTTGAGGGGTTAGCCGAGCTACGTCTCCAGGAACGCCGGCGCGAAGATGTCCTCGCAGGTGAACGGTCGCTTCGACAGACCCTGTTCGAAGTGGTAGCGCAGGTAGGTGTCGAGCGCCTTGCGGTTGGCTTGCAGCCCGTAGGGCCACCAGTCGCCCCCCAGCAGGCGCCGGTTTTCGCCGATCAGCTTGCCGAGCCACGGGATCATGGTCGCCATGTTGTTGAACGTCATTCCGTTCACATATCGCTCGGTCATGGTGTCCTTTGCGGCGCAAAATCCCTTATAGACCGCCTCGATGATCTCCGTGTGATCGGTGACCAGCTGCTTCCTCACCACGACCGTATGCATGATCGGAAAGATGCCGGTCCGCCGATAATAGTCGCGCTCCGTTGCCACGTAGTCCTCGAACAGGCGGCCGACTTTCGGCGATTGCCGCAAAACGCAGCGCGGCACATCGGCCGAGATCAGCGCGTCGATCTCGCCGGCTTCCAACATTGCGCCGAGGTCGGCACCTTCGGCTGCCCGCGTCACTTCTACGTTGCTGGGATGCACGAGCGGGACGAAGTCGATCGGTGGCATCGGAAAGTCGATGCTGCCGATGATCCAGCGGCACTGGTCGGGCGTGATGCCGTGCTCGTCGGCGAGTATGCCCTTTGGAATTACGCCGGCATCGTGGCCGTAGAGCGCGAGTTCGCCGATCGTCTTGCCCGCGAGGTCCTCCGGTCGCTCGATGCCGCTCGCCTTGTTGATGTAGATCGCCGAATGCCGGAAGCATCGGTTTGGGAATATCGGGATCGCCAGGAAGGGCGGGTCGTCGAACTCCAAGGTGCGCAGGAAATAGGTCAGCCCGAGTTCGGACACGTCATAGGCACGGTCGCGGATCATGCGTCCGAAGATCTCGGTGACGATGCGGGCGGTGTGGAATCTGGCATCGACGCCATCGATCTTCACGCTGCCATCGGTCAATGCGCGGGTCCGATCGTAATCCCAGAAAGCAATGTCAAGTTTGCGGTCGTTCATGACGCGGCTCCTTCCTGTCGCACAGCTTCAGGCCAACAAGGTTTATACCAAGGCTCGTTGAGGCTTACCTATCGGCCGGCATGTCATCATCGACGCAGGCGGATGATCCACGCCTTTGCTCCTAGGAGCCGGCCGAAGGCGTGGATGGGCCGCCTGCGCGGACCATGACCCTGCATGGGTCTGCCTCAAGGCGAGGCGGCACGCCTTTCGGCTCACGAGGCGGTTAGGTCGGGAGCGGCGACATGTCGCCACTGTGGAGACGCAGATAAGCATTCACCGGTCCGATCATCGGAAGTTGGTCCAATTCAGCCGGACTGAACAAACGCGCCGCCACGACCTCGCGGTTGTCTAGTTGCAGAGTTGGCGGCTGATCAAGTCTCAAACGGAAGACGTGGACCTGGTCAGGGCGGCAATCCCAAATTCCGTTGACCACCTGTGCCGGACCGATGACCGAGGCGGCCAAACCAACCTCTTCAAGCAGCTCGCGTTGCGCCGCCTGGGCGGGCGTTTCGCCGGGCCGCACGCCACCCCCCGGAAAACTCCATTTAGATCGGTATGAGGAACGAACCAACAAGAGCTTGCGGCCGACATACACGGCGACCAGCGCCCCTTCATGCGGCCGTTGCCGTAGCCGCCACCACGTCCGCGCCATTGGGAAGCCGAAGCGATAGGCGGCTTGCCACGCGCGATCGTGGAAATTTGGCGGCGGAGTCAGATCGATGAAGCTCATTGCGGCCGGCGGAGTGAAGCGGGTGTGAGGGCGGCTCGCCACGCGAGTCGCCGACCAGACCCGCGTCCGGCTTCTGCATGTCCAGGCCCCAGCTGCGCCATCGTCGAATCCTATCGCACAAGAAACGGAACTCACGGCGTTGTGGGACCTCTATGCACGACGCACACGCGCCCGATCAGTTTCCCGCTCATTGACGTGAACTGGCGCTGCAGCGCAGCATTGCGGCCCGGAGGCTATCGATGAACCGCATTATCCCTGTCGCCCTGTCGTTCCTGCTGCTGGCCGCTGGCGCGTCGGCGCAGACTTTGCGGATCGGCACCCAATCTCCTTTCGTGATCGACCCGCACGCCGTGTTCCTGGGACCCGACATGGCCGCGGCACGGCAGATCTACGACTCATTCGTCAACCGGGATTCGGAATCCAACTGGGTACCCGGTCTCGCCCTTTCCTGGACCCGGACCAACGATCTCACCTGGGAATTCAAGCTGCGGCCTGGCGTGACCTTCAGCGATGGCACCCCATTCACCGCAGACGACGTGGTGTTCAGTTTCAACCGGGTGTTCAAATTGCAGACCCCATCCTCCTACGTCAGCAATATGCGCAGTGTGGTGAAGACGGAGGCGGTCGATCCGCTGACGGTGCGGGTGACCACGAGCCGGCCGAATGCGGTGCTGCCGGGACAGCTCACCAATATCTTTATCGTGTCGAAGTCAATTACCGGGGATGCATCCACCGCCGATTTCCAGTCGGGACGCGTCGCGGTCGGCACCGGCCCGTTCAAGCTCGTATCCTACACCCGCGGCGATACGATGGAGCTGGCCCGCAATGACCGCTATTGGGGCAAGAAGCCGTATTGGCAGAAGGTGACCATACGGGTCATCACCAACGATGCGTCCCGCGTCGCGGCGTTGCTGGCGGCCGACATCGATATCGCGGACGACATCGCGCCGGATTACGTCAAGCAGTTGCAGCACACGCCAAATATAGCGGTCTTCGAGCACCCGAGCGACCGGGTCATGTTCCTGCAGCCCAACGTGCGCAAAGATCATTTGGACCTGCTGACCGACGCGGACGGCGGTCCATTGCCACACAATCCGCTGCGCGACGTGCGTGTGCGCCAGGCGCTGTCGCTCGGGATCGACCGGGTGGAGATGACGCAGCGCGCGTTCGACGGTGAGGCAATCCCGGCCACGCAACTGGTCCCGCCTGGCTTCGGCGCTTACGACCCGGCGCTGCCCGTCTTGCGCTATGACCCGGCGGCGGCGCGCAAGTTGTTGGCCGAGGCCGGCTATCCAAAGGGCTTCGGCATGACGATCGCGTGCACGAATGACCGTTACGTGGCCGACGCGAAAGTCTGCCAGATCGTCGGTCAGATGCTGGAGCGGATCGGGCTGCACATGAAAGTGGCGACTTTGCCTGGCGACATGTTGCTGCCCCGTGCCCGGCCCGAGAACAACGAGTACCCGCTCTTATACCTGGGTCAATCGAATTCCACGTCCCGCGACCCGACGCACACCCTTTCGCTGACCTTGCACAGCCCAGACGACAAGGGCGAGGGCGGCTCCAACCGCGGCGGCTTCAGCGATCCGGTGCTGGACAAGATGATCGAGGACGCGGTCAGCCGGGTCGATGACAAGCGCGAGGACGGGCTGCACGCGGCGATGATGAAGGGGATCGAGCTCGGGGTGGTGATCCCGCTATTCGTGCAGAAAGTCGTGGTCGCGACCCGGGCCGGGATCACCTATGAGCCGCGGATGGACGAGCAGACCGTGGCGCAAAACGCGTCTGTGGTGAAATAACCCACTCAGATCGCGATCGCGTAGGCGGGCCGGCGCGGGTCGGCGCCGGCGGACATCATTCCGGTGTCGGGCTCGGTCCGGATGGCTTCGACGCTGCCGGCCAGATAGGTCCAATCCGGCCAATCCTTGATGATGTGGCCGCGCCTTGCCAACTCGTCACGCACTGACCGGTCGATCCTTCCCTCGAGCGCAAGCTGGCCGGGGAAATACTCGAACGGCGCGAAGGAGGACGGGAAGGAGTAGCTCGATATGCGCGGCGCCTCGATCGCCGGCTGCAGATCCATCCCGAAATGCATGATGTTGAGCAGGACCTGCAGCATGGCCTGCACCTGCACGTCTCCGCCGGGCGTACCGAACGGCATGACGCCGCCATTTTCCATCAGCAGCATCGCCGGGTTGGGCGTCAGCCGCGGCCGTTTGCCCGGCGCCACGCCGCACGGGTGTTTCGGGTCCGGCCGGCTTTGCGATCCCCTGCCAGAGGGCACGATGCCGAGCCCCGGCACCACCGGCCCATTGTGCGAGACGTCGGAGGGCGTGGCGCTGAACGCGTTGCCGAACTTGTCGACCACGGCGACGTAGGACGTATCTGGCTCCGTCTCGAACTGGGGCACCTTGGTCGGTTCGGCCGGCCCGAAATTGGTCCCGAGCGGCGGCGGCATCTCCGGATAGGCGAAATCGGGCCGCACCGCGGCGGCGCGCTGCTTGATGTAGGCGGGGGAGAACAGGCGGTCCAACGGCACGTCGACGAAGTCCGGATCGCCGAAATAGTACTCGCGGTCCGCCAGGGCGAGCTTCATCGCCTCGGTGATCGTGTGCAGATAATCGGCAGAGTTATGCGCCATCCCGCCGATCCCGAGCTGTTCCACCAGCAGCAGCATTTCGATCAGCGAAGGCCCTTGGCACCACGGGCCACAGGTAACCACCTCATGCCCGCGCCAGTGCCGCCGGACCGCGGGCTCGATCTTCGAGCGGTAGTTGGCCAGGTCGTCTGCGGAGAGGAAGCCGCCTTCCTGCTCTTGGAAGCGCACGATCGCGCGCGCGATGTCGCCGCGGTAGAAGGCGTCGTGCGCCGCCTGCAGCCCGGCGGCGCGTCCGCCCGTCGAAGCGGCGGCGCGTTCCTGGTCCACCATATATTGCAACGTGTTCGCCAGGTCCGTCTGCACGAACTTCTCGCCCAGCTTGGGCGCCCGGCCGCCAGGCAGGAAGATCGCGGCGTTGGACGGGAATTGCGCGAACCCGTCGCGCCTGGTTTCCAGCGCCGCGGCGAGGACCTCGTGCACCGCGAAGCCGTCGTGGGCGAAGCGGATCGACGACGCCGCGACCTCGCCGAAGCTCATCGTGCCATGACGTTGCAGTGCCGTGATCCAGGCGTCGGGCGCGGCAGGCACGACAGTGCGGCGCACGCCGACGGGGATCTTGCCGCCGTGCTCGCGCATGAAGATGTCGGGCGGCAAGGAGCGCGGCCAGTGGCCCAGCCCGGCGATCGTCTCGAGCGTGCCGTCTGCCATGCGGATGATGATCGGCGCCACGCCCGCGACATTGACGATATCCGGCTGCACGACCCCGATCGCGATGCCCGCAGCGCAGCCCGCGTCCACGGCGTTGCCCCCCGCCTCCAGGATGGCGAACCCGGCCGCGGCGCCGAGGTAGTGTCCGGCCGAGATCGCATGACGGGTCCCGTAGACGGTTGGACGGTATGAGAGCATCGCCGGTTCACCTGATGTGAGTCACCTAACGCTAGCGGTCGACGCAAGGGTGTGTCGAGGCTCGCGCTCCACGATTGGAAGGGCTGGCTGCGCGTGAAGTCAGGTCGGAGTTACGCCTATCGCTTCAGCACTCGTCGGCAAGATCTCCACAGGAACAGGGGTTAACCCGGTGGATAAAGGCTGGATCGGCACGCTAGAGTCCTGGAACGGTAATAGATATTGCTGGTTGCACAAATTTTGGTCAAACTAATCTCGGGTTGTGGTGATCGGCCGCATTGCATGCGCCGGCTCATTGCGGCGATCATGGGTGGGGCCGCGGATCAGCCTAATCCAGCAACCCCGTTAAGCAACTTTGTGGATAAGTGTGTGGGCCGTCTTCATGCAATCTCTGATAGTGCATTGTAGTGTCGGCATAACTTTTTCGTGTGGTCGCTGTTAGCGGTGTTTTCTCCGGTCAGGGTGACAACACCTCCAGCGCCTGTCCATTCGTACGCGGGCCGAAGCCGCCGATCGCCACCATGATGGCCAACATCGCTACCCCGATCATCGCGAACACGCCGCCGGCGCCATACTTCGAGAGCAAATTGCCCACCCAATAGCCCACGAACACCGAACTGACCCGGCTCCAGGAGAAGGTGAAGCCAACCGCGCTGGCGCGGATGCGTGTTGGGAACAGTTCTGCGGCGTAGGGGTGGAAAATTGCGGTCATCCAATTATTGCCGATCGCGATCAGCCCGCCGCTTATCAGGATCAGCGGGACGCTTACCGCCGAGGCGAACAGGATCCCGCTCGCGCCGATCAGCAACGGCGCCAACACTAGCTGCCATTTCCGCTCGATGCGCTCGGACAGCAGATAACCCAGGAGGGCGCCCACCGGCGTCAGCAAGACGATTACCAGCGTGTAGTTGAGCGAGCGCACCACCGTGAACCCTTGCCGTGCCAGCAAGATCGGCACGAAGGCGGTGAAGCCGAACACGGCGAGTGGCTGGCAGAACTGGAAGATCGAGATCACGAGCGTGCGCGGGAAGTAGAACCGGCTGAACATCTCGGTCCATTTCCCGTCGGGCTGCGCGACATCGGCCGCACTGGCTACGGGCGGCGGCAGGGCGACGCCCAGCTCCGCGGTGACCCGCCGTTCGATGTCGGCGATCACACGACGGGCTTCGGCGTCGTGCCCGTGCGCCTCCAGCCAGCGCGGGGACTCCGGAAGCCCACGCTGGATCAGCCATACCAGCATGCCGCTCAGCGACCCGGCGAAGACAACGTAACGCCAACCGGCAATGCCGAACGGGGAGAGCGGTACCAGCAAGGCGGCGAGGAAGGCCGCGACCGGCACGGCCGTGAGGATGAAGAGGTAGGCCAACGTCATGTATCGGCCCCGCTCGGCGCGAGGCGTCAGCTCGACGATGTAGCTGTCATTGTTGATCAACTGCATGCCCACGGCCAGGCCGGCGATCAGCCGCGCAAGGTCGATCGCCGCCGGGTCGCTGAGCAATGCGATGGCGAGCTGCGCGACCGAGTAGAGCAGCATCGACCAGACGAAGATGGTCCGCCGGCCGAGCCGGTCAGAGACGAAGCCAAAGACCGCGGTGCTGACGAACATCCCTAAGAAGAAGGAGGCGAGAAAGCTCGCGAAGCTGTGCAGGTCGAACAGCCCTTGGTTGCCTTCGGTGAAGATGCCGGACTTGATCAGCCCGAGCGAGATGAAGCCGGGCATGAACAGTTCGTAGAATTCGAACCAGCCCCCGGCCGCAATTCGTCCGATCAGACCGGCCAACGTGCGTGAACGCGGCAGACGGTCGATCCTGGCCAGCACCGAGGGCTGCGCCGAGGTCGCGTCGTGGGTTACTTCGTAAGTCTGCATGGCGTTTTCCTGCCGCCCCGAGGCGGTGCGTTGCACGTTACCCGGCCCAGCTTGGAAAGCCAGGCCATCGCTGCAGGGCGGGGAAGGCGGCAATGTCATGTGCGCGCGCGACGGTGACCAGCGGAACCGGTTGCTTGCGCGAAATGTCTGCCGCCAAGTTTGGGAGGCCTGATGCGGCAATCAGGCACGCGTTGTCGGCAATCGCTACATGGCGAGCACGGGACAACACCTCGCCGCCGAGGCGGCGCATGCCGTGCCGGCAGCGGGCGGCAACACGATCGATGCAGCGGACCCGGACAGGCCGTGCCATGGGCATCTGAACAGCGCCGAATAGAGGCGGCCCGGACGGCTTTTGTTCAGCGCAGCAGCACCTTGGGTGCGGCTTCAACATTGAGTGAGGCGCAGATCACGACGGCGGTCCAGATCGCCAGCGAGACCGCGCCGGCGACCATCGCGTCCCGCGGCAGGCGCCGCTCCGCGGCCAGGGCCGCGACGTACCTGGTCCGATGGTAGAACAGGGCGTTCAGGATGCCGAGCGCGATTAGGATGAGTTTCGGGGTGAAATAGGCGTGGCTGCCGACCGCGACCGGGTCGTAGAGGAACAGCACGACGCCGCTGACCAAGGCGATGCCAAAGGTGACGTAGAGCCAGGGCAGCACGTGTTCCGCATAGGCGCGCAGGGCGATGCTGCTGCGCCAGCCGAGCAGGCGCAGATCCAAGAGGGCAATGCCGCCGAAGAACGCTGCCATCGACAGGACGTGGGCGATTCGCACGAGGTAGTGATACCGCTGCAGCGCGTAGTGGAAGGCCCGGCTGTCGAGTGCGACCAGCAGTTGATTGGGCAGGAGCAGGAAAGCGAAGGCGTGTCCGGCTTGCATACGTGCGTATCTCCGATGGCGACAAACGGGCGTCGCGATCCCTGTTGTAATTGCGAGTAACTCGCATTATCAAGCCGAGCATGTTCGGGTATCTTACAACGTGGTTTGCCAGGGTTGTCGCGGCGATGGCGACGGCCTTGTTCGGCGCGGCGCTCGCGAGCGCCGATGCGCCGCCGCCGGTGAAGCTGATCGTCAAGGACCATCATTTTTCCCCGAACCAAGTGACGGTTCCTGCCGGGCAGCGGTTCCGCATCGAGCTGACCAACCAGGACGACACAACTGACGAGTTCGAGAGCTACGACATGAAGTTCGAGAAGATCGTCGTGTCCGGCGGCACGATTGCGGTGTTTGCTGGCCCGCTGCACCCCGGCACCTACAAGTTCTTTGACGATTATCACCCGGATCAGGCCAACGGCACGATCGTCGCGACTGAGGGAAACTAGCATTATGCTCGCCAGCCTGCTGATCGTATTTCGCGAAGTGCTCGAAGCGGGACTGATCGTCGGCATCGTGCTCGCGGCCACGCAGGGCATTGCAGGGCGCGGGCGGTGGATCGCGGGAGGCATCGCGGCCGGAGTGCTGGGTGCGTCGCTGCTCGCCGTGTTTGCCGGCGCGCTCTCGAACGCGCTGTCCGGCAACGGACAGGAAGTGTTCAACGCGACTATCCTGCTGATCGCGGTGCTCATGTTGAGCTGGCACATAATCTGGATGGCCAGCCACGGGCGCGAGCTCGCACGCGAGATGAAGGAGGTTGGACGCGCGGTGGTGCGCGGCGAACGATCCCTCTTTGCGATGAGCGTGGTAGTCGCGGTTGCGGTGCTGCGCGAAGGCTCCGAAGTCGTGCTGTTCCTTTATGGGATCGCCGCTTCCACGCGGGCCGGGCCCGGGCCATTGCTGTTCGGCGGCGCGCTCGGCGTCCTCGCCGGCGCCGCGATCACCTGGCTGCTCTACCGCGGCCTGTTGGCAATCCCGATCGGGCGGCTGTTTTCAGTGACGAATGTCCTCGTCGCGCTGCTGGCAGCCGGCATGGCCGGACAGGCTGCCGCCATTCTCGCCGGCGCCGACCTCATCCCGGCTTGGGGCTACCAGCTTTGGGATACCTCGTGGTTGCTCGCGGACGACAGCATGCTCGGTCGCGCGCTGCACGCGCTGGTCGGCTACTCCGACCGGCCCATGGGCGTCCAGGTCGCCGCTTATTTGGCGACACTCTGCATCCTGATCGGGGCGAACCACTGGATCAATCGCCAGCCGGTCAAGCGTGTCGCCTCCCAGCATTGAAAGGCTTGTTCCCTATGCGTCCTCAGACGACGGTTCTTCCCATGGCTTTGGCAGCCTCATTGGCTCTGATCGGCGCCGCTTCGGCCCGCGAATACCCGATCGGCGGTCCCGTGCAAGCCAATCAAATGGAAATCGCTTCCAGCTATCTGGTCGGGATCGAAATGGCACCGGCGCCCGCCGGCATGGCGATGGGGCCAGACACGGTGCATCTCGAGACCGACGTCCACGCCACGGCCGACAATAACTGGGGCTTCTCCGACGGAGAATGGATCCCGTATCTCAGCATCGACTACACGCTGACCAAGCAAGGCACTGACTGGAAGGCGGCCGGCCACATGCTGGCGATGACCGCCAAGGACGGGGCGCATTACGCCAACAACGTCACCATGAACGGCCCCGGCACTTACACCGTCGTGTTGCGCTACGCGTCGCCGGAAACCAACGGTTTCCTCCATCACGTCGATCAGGAGACGGGCGTACCAGGCTGGTGGGCGCCATTCACCGAGCAGTTCACCTTCACCTACCCGCAAAAGTAGCGGGTACGCGGCACGGGGGATACCCTGGCTCGGGTATTCCCAAAGCCGGATTTTGTCATCAAAGCGAGGTAGATGTCCTCGGCAGCGTGCGGCACGCGCTCGGTCCGACAAGCTGGGACGAGGACATGATCGCACAAGAGCCAGGGCTGAACATTGAACTGAGTCGCCGCAAGCTCCTCGCCGCGGCCGGGCTTGGATCAGGGGCTCTGGTGGCGCCGTTCGCCTTGGTCGGAGCCGCGCAGGCCGCCCCGCTTGCAGGCAAATTGCCCGAGCCGGCGGGGACGCCATCGGTGGCGGGGCTGCATCTTCAGTTCGGGGCGGATGCGTCGTCCGAGGTCACCGTGTCCTGGCACACGCTGCAGAAGGTGCGCAATCCGCGGGTGATACTCGGCCGCCCCGATGGCAAGCTGGAGCAAACCGTTGACGCCAAGCCGAGCAGCTACGTCGACGCCAAAGCCAAGCAGACCGTCTACGCCTACCATGCGGCGATCGGCCAATTGCAGGCCGACTCGGCCTACATGTACGGCGCCATCCATGACGGTGCTGCGCCTGAATTCGGCACATTCCGCACATCCCCGCGGGGTCGCGCGCCGTTCACCTTCACCAGCTTCGGCGATCAGGGCACGCCATCCGTTGGCAAGCGATTCGTGCCGCCCGCCGGGGTCACGCTGCCTTCCGCGATTTTCGTCAACGACAATCTCGGCTCGCCGGCGGCCGGAGACACGACGCTGGGCGTCGAGCAATTGCGGCCCTTGTTCCATCTGTTCAACGGTGATCTTTGCTACGCCAACCTCGCCGACGACCGGGTGCGGACCTGGTGGGATTTCTGGGCGAACAACACGCGCAGCGCGCGCAATCGTCCCTGGATGCCGTCGCCCGGCAATCATGAGAACGAGCTGGGCAATGGGCCGATCGGCTACCAGGCGTACCAGACCTATTTCTCGGTGCCCGAAGCGACGGGCCAGACCGAGGTGACCCGCGGGCTTTGGTATGCGTTCACCGCCGGGTCGGTGCGGGTGATCAGTATCGCCAACGACGATATTTGCTATCAGGACGCGGGCAACTCCTACGTGCGGGGCTACTCGTCCGGAGCGCAGAAGGTCTGGCTGGAGAAAGAGTTGGCGGCTACCCGGGCCAATCCCGATATCGACTGGATCGTGGTGTGCATGCACCAGGTCGCGATCTCGACCGCCGACAAGTTCAATGGCGCGGATTTGGGGATCCGCGAGGAGTGGGTGCCGCTGTTCGACCGCTACAACGTCGACCTCGTGGTTTGCGGGCACGAACATCATTACGAGCGCTCTCACCCGATCCGGGGCCAAGAGACGAACCAGACGTTGACGCCGAAACCCGCCGCGGTCGCCACGGACGTGATCGACACTACCAAGGGTACGGTCCACATGGTGATCGGCGGGGGCGGCACCTCGGCGCCATCGAACGAACTGTTCTTTCATCCGCCGGCCTGCCGGGTGATTGTCTCGGTCGGGCCGCTCGACCCGGCGACGGGCAAGCGGCCGCCGGTCTACGTCAAGGAGGATGCGCCTTGGTCGGCGGTCCGGAACGCCGCGCATGCCTATGGCTTTGCGGCCTTCACCGTCGATCCGGGATCGCAGCCTGGCGGATTGACCAGCATGAAGGTCGCTTACTACGACGTCGTGGGACCAGGCGGCCAACTGGCCCCATTCGAGACGTTCACCCTGCAGCGCCCCCGCCGCGATTAGCGAGACTTACCGGCAAATCGCTGATGCCGTGCCGATCCTCAATCGAGACATCGTTCATGATGCGGCTTTTATCTCGGCGCCGATCGGATCGGGGCGCGTGCCGATGATCGCCTCGAACCGGCGGGAATACGCCGGCCAGGCCTCTGGGTTCACCAATCGCGGCGGGACCCGGCCGCGCAGCAGGCCGATCCATTGCTCGGCCGCAGCGATCGACATGTCGTGCATGGTCTCGACGGTAACGCCAGCGATGTGCGGGGTCGCGATGACGTTGTCCAGATGCAGCAGCGGATGGTCTTGCGGCGGCGGCTCCTCGTCGAAAACGTCGATCCCGGCGCCGGCGATCTTGTTTGCCTGCAAGGCGCGGAGCAGCGCGCCTTCGTCGTGCAGGCGGCCGCGGGCGGTGTTGATGAAATAGGCGTTGGGCCGCATCTGCGCGAACGCCGCGTCATCGAACATGCCGAGCGTCTCGGCATTGCGCGGGCAATGCAGGGTGATGAAGTCGGACTGGGCGAGCAGGGTGGCGAAATCCGCCTTTTCCGCGCCGCGCCGGGCGATTTCCGCTGCATCGAGATACGGGTCGTAGGCGAGCACGCGCATGTCGAACGCAGCGCAATACTTCGCGGTGATGCGGCCGATCTGGCCGATGCCGACGATGCCGACCGTTTTTCCCTTGATGTTGTTGCCGGTAAAATCGAGCCGGTCGTGGGCGGTGCCGCGGAGCAGGGCGCGGTTGCTGGTGCCGACCTTCTTGGTGAGTGCCAGCATGAGCGCCATGGCATGCTCGGCCACCGGCTGGCTATTGGTGCCGGACTGGTTGCAGACGATCACCCCCGCCGCGGTGCAGGCGTCCACGTCGATGACGTCGAACCCGGCGCCGGCCGAGCACATCGCCAGCATGCGCGGACAACGGGCGAGCAGGTCGGCGGCGCCGAACCATGGCTCGCGCAGTTCGGTCCGGGAAAGGACCTGGTAGCCGCAGGCAAGGCTGAGCGCAGCCCAGTTGTCCGCTTCTGGATCGGCGTGGAGCAGCTTGACCAGCTCGATATCGTCCTCGGCGCCGAGCACTTTCTCGGCGACCGGGTCAAACCAGCGTTCGAAGAAGACAAGGCGCTTGCGGTTCACGCTCATAGGCGGTCGTTCCTCCGGATGAGGCGGCAGGTCGGTGAGGCCCATATGCAGCAGGTCGCAGCCGAACGCTCAGCTCGTCCGCTTCGAGCCGACGGCGGGCCGGGTTGGTGATGTCAGTCACTGCCGCTGCCGGCGCGCTTGGCTTGGCGCCACGTGACCTGGGCGGGAGCCGGGGCGGGGGCGGGAGCGTCGATCGTGTAGGCGTTTGGCGGCCGCATGAGCACGTGCGGGCCGAGTGACTGCACTCCGCAGACGCCGAGCTGTGCGAGGTTGATGTCGATTTCGCGCCGCAAGATGTCGATGGCTTTTTCGGCGCCGGGCAGGCCGTAGGCGGCCACGCCATACAAAGCCGCCCGGCCGATGAAGGCGAATTGGGCGCCGAGGCAGAGCGCCACCAGGATGTCGGAGCCGCGGCGGATGCCGCTGTCGATCATGAGAACCTGGTCCGGCCCGACCGCCGCGCGGATGGCGGGCAGGACCTCGATCGGCGAGGGGGCGTAGTCGAGCTGCCGGCCGCCATGGTTGGAGACGATGATGCCGTTGACGCCCGCGGCGGTGGCGCGGACGGCGTCTTGCGGGTGCAAGATCCCCTTGATCACTAGATTGCCTGGCCAGATTTTCCGGTAGGTTTCGATATCGTGCCAGGTGTGGTCGCCGGCCGGCGTATTGGCGGCGAACACGTCGGCCACGTCGTCTGCGGTCGCCCCCTCGCGGGCATGGGGGAGCCAGTTTGCCATCATCGGCGTGCCGCCGCCGGCGCGGAGGTAGCCGCGCAGCCAGGCGGGCCGGCGCAGCCCGTCCATCACGGTGCGGACGCTCTTGCGCATCGGGCGGGTGAAGCCGTTGCGCATATTGCGCTCGCGCCGGGGCGCCACCGGCACGTCGACCGTCACGACCAGAGTCTCGACGCCGAGCTTGCCGACCTGCTCGATCATCTTGTGGCTGATCGAGCGGTCGCGCGAGGCATAGAGCTGGAACCACATATGGCCCGGCGCGTGCCGGAATGCGGTTTCGATGGTGCTGGTGCTGGCGCAGGACATCGCCGAGGGGATGTTCGCGGCCTTGGCGGCCTGCGCCAGCATGTCGTCCGCCTGCGGCCGCCACAGCCCGGCGCCTCCGGTGGGGCAAATGCCGAACGGGCTATCGTAACGCTTGCCGAATAGGGTCGTGCTTTGGTCCCGGCTGGACACGTCCACCAAATAGCGCGGCAGCAAGCGGTATTGCCGGAAGGCTTCCTCGTTGCGGCGCAGGCAGGTCTCGCCTTCGACGCCGCCCTCGATGAAGTCGAAGGCGAGGCGGGGCAGCCGGGCTTTGGCTGCGAGCCGCAGGTCGTCGATGTTGACGATCTTCTCGAGCGGTCTCCTGATCGCCACGGCTTCCTCCGGTTGCATCTCTTTGAAATCGTCATATTAAATGACGGGAAGGCCGTCAACGCAAACACTGGAGAGCAGCCATGGATGGGGGCGCAGACGCGGGCATTTGCGGGACGCGCTGGCTGCCTTGGTGATCGATGGGCGCCGGGTCGGGGCGGCGAGGGATGTGATGGACGCCTATAGCTCGCTGGCTTGGCTGGCGCGCAAGCTGGCGGCGGCGGGCGACATCGTGCTCACCGGGTCGCTCACGGCGCCGACGCGCATTGTGCTGCCCGCGCGCGAGGTGCGGCTGGAGATTGGCGGGTTTGCGGGGATGAGCCTTTAGGGGACGGTCGCGGGAGCCTCAGGCTCACTCCCTGATGTGGAAGGGGTGGGGCTTGGGGGGAGCGGGGTCGGTAGGATGGGCGGCGACTGGGCTGAGATTGGGCGAGGGGGTGGGGGCGAGGAAGTGGTCTGGGAGGATGCTGGGGTCGAAGGGGAGGCCGAGCTGTTCGGAGAGCTTGGCGAGGATTTCGGCGACGGCGAGTTCGGCTTCGGGGTCGTCGAGGAGCTCGAGTTCGATGCCTTCTTCGATCTCGCGGCGGAGGGCGGCGCGGTTGGGTTCGTTTTGGGCTGCTTTGTGCAGGGCTTGGCGGAGGAGCGGGCGGCGGGGGTCGGGGGGTGCGGCCGGGCCGCTTGCGGGGCGAGACCCGCGGATGGGCGGGAGGCCGCCGGCCGCGATGCGGGCTTCGAGGGCGATGGCTTGGCGGGCGGCGTGGGTGGCGCGGGCGAAGGTTCGGCCGGGGTCGGGGGCGTCTGGGTCGGGGGTGGGGTTGGTGGCTTTGGCGGCGGCGTCGCGGGCGACGGCCATGGAGAGCTCGGCCATTTCGCGGAGCATGTCGAGGTGGCGGGCGCGGCGCTCGGGATCGGTTTCGGGGGCGCGCGCGGGCGTGGGGGTCGGCGCGTTTGGAGGAGGGGAGCGGAGGGGCGCGGGCATAATGTAGTATTAGGACCATATTCCTGATGGTGACGCAAGCTTGGCGGTTGCGGGGGGTTGTTCCGGGCCGGATTTCGGCTTGTGGCCGGGCCGTTTCCGGCCGTGATTGGCCGAGGGCTGACGGTCTGCTCTGGGAGAGGAGGGCGCTACGTCCTGTGTTGGCGACAGGAACGGTGGGGTGCGATAGGGCATCCCACCCTACGGTTGCTGCCGCCGGCCGCGGCGGCGAGGCGGAGGCGGGAAGAGCCAGCCGGTCACTCGTCGTCATCCTCCGAAGGCTTGTGTCAAGAGTGTTTAGTTTGCCGGTAACAGAAGAAAGGCTTGTAGAACAGTAATTTGATAGCCCCTTGGATCGCTTAAGAACCCGTCCAGTTTTCGCGTAAGCACCGCGTAAGCAGTTTCGGGAGAACTGAAGCGGACCGCCGGATAGTGAGGCGTAGCTGTCTCGTCGTCCAATGAGGGTTCGATTTATGATCGGCGAATCCGTTGACCCTCACGGGTCGGTCGGGCTAGGCGAATGAGAGATGCACCCGTAGCTCAGCTGGATAGAGCGCCACCCTCCGAAGGTGGAGGCCACACGTTCGAATCGTGTCGGGTGCGCCAACCTCTCTAGGTTGGATTCTCAGAGATGTCTTACATCGCCGGATCCAGAATTCCCGCCGATAGCGGCGTTATTCGAAATTGTTAGAGTTGGCTCTCGAACGGCGAACGGGAAGTAGCTGTGCAGCGATCTCGAATTTTGCACCAGTTCAAATCCTGCCCCGCAACAAATCTTAGATCTGATGGCGACATTAATGCGGCGGTCGGCATCAAGCGGATGGAATTGGCTGCGCGGGAACGCAACACCCGATTCCTGCTATTGGTCGAGAGAGCCATTCCTTGGTTGGCAGCTTGAGATTTCGCTTCCTGGAATGAGCCTCAGCGCTGACCTCGCGCGCCCTTCCCAATCGATACCTTGACCCTCCACATTCCGCGAGCAACTATGGATGAGTATTTACTCATCTTTCCGAAGGTTGACGTCCGATGGCTCGCCCCTTAAGCGAAGAAAAACGCGCCGCCATTTTGGCTGCGGCTGTGGATGTCATCGCCGAACAGGGCCTGAGCGCTGCAACGGCGAAGATTGCTAAGGTCGCCGGCGTCGCAGAAGGCTCGCTCTTCACCTATTTTCCGACCAAAGACGATCTCTTGAACCGGCTTTACCTGGCACTCAAGGCTGAGCTCGGAGACCAGATGCTATCGGCCTATCCCAAACGAGCCAATCTCAAGGCCAGGGTCCGGCATATCTGGCGCCAGTATATCGACTGGGGTGTGCTCTACCCGAACAAATGGAAAACCCTTTCGCACCTCAGCCTGTCGGACCGGGTTTCGGAAGAGAGCAGATCGGAAGCCGAAGGCGTCTCCGAGTTAAGCACGCTGATGCAGGAAAGCATCGATTCCGGCTTACTGCGCGAACAGCGTTCGCCTTTCGTGTCGGCGATCATGGGATCGTTGGCGAACATCACGATCCAGTTCGTCTCCCGTAATCCGCACGAAGCCGAAGTTTACCGGACTGCCGGGTTCGACGCCTTCTGGAATGCGGTTGCAAAAGAGTAGCATCAGCGCTATTAATCGAGTGCCTACTCACGCAATATACGGACTTCCGTACCTGTACCGCATTGGATTCGATCATGACCACCTGGACCACCCGAGACATTCCGCCCCAAGACGGGAAGCGCGCACTAGTCACTGGCGCCACAGGCGGCCTTGGCTACGAGACTGCGTTGGCACTCGCGAGCGCGGGTGCCGAGGTTGTGCTGCTGGGCCGTAACCCCGACAAGGGCGAGATGGCACTCACTCGCATCCGTAAAGCGGTGCCGGGTGCAGCCGTTCAATTTGAGCTTCTCGATGTCGCCAGCTTGGCCTCGGTCAGTGCCTGCGCCGATCTGTTGTTGACGGACGAGCGGCCTGTAGATCTTCTCGTCAACAATGCCGGTGTCATGGCAATTCCGACGAAAAAGACGACGGTTGATGGCTTTGAGATGCAGTTCGCCACCAATCATCTTGGACACTTCTTGCTGACGTCCCGACTTTTTCCGCTCCTTCGGCAGACGCGGCGCTCGCGTGTGGTAAACGTCAGCAGCCTTCTCCACCGCCAAGGAATAATGAATTTCGACGATCTGCAGTCCGAACGTCGTTACAGTCCCACGCGCGCCTACAGCCAATCCAAGTTAGCCAACCTCCTCTTCACGTTTGAGCTGCAACGGCGCAGTGTAGCAGGCCATTGGGGCGTGATGGCTGCGGCTGCACATCCAGGCGGAGCCAGTACCGATCTGATCGCAAATGGCCGCGGAAATCGCGGGCTAGTAACCACGCTAAACGACAAACTGGTGGGCCTCATAGGTCAATCAGCTTCTGCAGGGGCGCTGCCGACTCTATTCGCCAGCACGGCGCCGGACGCCCAGCCAGGCGGCTACTACGGTCCGAACGGTATGTTCGAACTGAGGGGCTCCCCTAGACCCGCTCATATCGCCCGCCAAGCAAAAGACGCGGAAACAGCGAAGCGACTCTGGGATGTATCTGTACAATTGACAGGGGCGATTTGGCCGAACTGAGCATACGCGGAAGCTCGACATCGGCAGCACAGTCCTGTTGCCGGCACTCGGCGACAAGAATGGCGTCAACAGCAGGCGGGCCGCTCGACCATCCTGAGCAGTGCCTATGGTTCGCGAGGGGCGTGCGTAGTGACCATTGAGCTTCAGGATTTAAGATGGGCTCTCGTGGTCTCGCAACACCGAAGTCTTCGGCAGGCGGCTGATACCCTTAACATCAGGCAATCTACAGTCAGCCGGCGCCTACGTGATCTGGAACATCGCGTCGGCACTAAGCTGTTTGAGCGCACGAATGGCGGCACGCGTCCCACACCCGCAGGACACGAGTTCATTGCGACCGCGCGACGCATCATCGAAGCGACTGACGCCGCCTTCGCACAGCTTAGAACCCGTTGCATTGGCGAGAGTGGCCGCCTGACGATCGGCATTTACGCCTCACTCTCTACCGGCAACCTCCGTGCAACGCTGCTTGAATATCGTCGACGCTTTCCCGAGGTTCTTCTCCACATTATTGATGGCAACCGCGATCGACTGCTCTGCGCTCTAAACGCTAACACTGCCGATATCGCCATCATGACCACCTGCCGATTCGGCTGGGGCGATAGGACATTGCCTCTGTGGAGCGAGCGAGTGATCGTTGCTGTGCCGGAGCGCCATCCGCTCACAACCCGCAGGTTTATCAATTGGGCCGACCTAGCTAACGAGCCAGTGTTGCTTCCTTTGCACGGCCCGGGACCAGAGCTTGAACACTTATTCGCCAACAAACTCGATCAGTTTGGTCCTCAACGCATCTTGCATCAAGACGTCGGTCTCGATCGGCTGTTGAGCCTGGTCGGCGTCGAATATGGTGCACTTCTGATGTTGGAAGGAGCGACCGGCGCCCGATATGACGGCGTCGCGTATCGAGAAGTGCATGAAGATGACGGGCCTGCGCGTCTCAACTTCGCGGCCTACTGGCGGAAGGACAACGCCAACCCGACCCTCGGTCCGTTTCTTTCGATGCTTTACGAGCGCTACCCAGATCTCTCGGGTGCCCTCGCTCCGGGCTGAACAGGGTTTCGTCGCGCCTTTGCGAATGCCCGGTCGGTCGCCATGAACCGTTCGATCATTGGTGCGATCAGCTTCGCCGGATCGGGCATGGATTGGCCAGTGGCGCGACCGAGTATCTCGGCATAAGCCACCAAATCGCGATGCACCCCGGCGGGCAGTTCGATGCTGATCTTGACCGGCTTGTCGTCGGCCAGCGGCCCGAGTTTGAGCTTCGTCATGGCGTGCCGCCTTGGGCGTAGGGCGCCAGCACCAGGTCGCGCGTGACGATGACGCGGACCGGGAAGCCTGGCCGGATCGTGAGCGTCGGCTGGATGTTGAGCTGCCGCTGCACAATCTGAGACCCGGTCTGACTGATGCTGTTGGATGCTCCGCTGCGAATCGCCTGAACAAGGTTGTTCTCGTCCTGGCTCGTGCCCGCCTCCGCGCCCACGCTGAGCAGCGTCGAAAGGACGGCGGCCTTGAACAGCATGCCCCAATGGTTGTCGACCTCGTCCTCTAGTCCGGCGTAGCCCTGCGTGTCGGCGCCGGGCTGACGCTCCAGCACGATCGAGCCGCCATCCGGCATGATGATCCGGGTCCAAACCAGCAGGACGCGCGACTGCCCGAAAGCGACGGAGCTGTCGTATTGGCCGATCAGCTTCGCGCCCTGCGGGATCAGAAGATATTTGCCGGTCGGGCTGTCATAGACCGCCTCCGTCACCTGGGCAGTGATTTGACCAGGCAGATCGGAACGAATGCCCGTGATGAGCGCGGCGGGAATCACAGTGCCGGCCTGCACGACATAAGGCGAAGCCTTCGCGTCGAGCCGGTCTGGACTGACCGTGCGCTTGTCCGTCGACGCATTGAGGAAGGCCGTTTTGCGGTCCTGCATGTTCTGCGCGGCGCCGGCGTCGACTGGCGGCGCGGGAGTCGGACCCGTCGTCGTCCCGATCCCAGCCGGCGCGGCGAGCCCGACGGGCTGCGGCTGCTGATTGGTCTGGGCAAAGAGGCGGCTGAGCCGCGCCGCCTCTATCTCTTGGGCCCGGCGCTGAGCCTCCGGATCAGGCGTGGTCGCGGGCGCTACGGTGTTCGGCGCTGCGCCTGCGTTCAGGATTGGCTTGCCGAGATCGCCGGGCAGCGGCGGGCCAAGCGGGGGCGTCTGGCGTGGCAGGCCGGTATAGTCTTTCGGCAGGCCAGCGAGGCCCTCGGCCGAGGGACGGTTCTGCGTGGAAAGCAGCTCCTGGCCGCTCTGCGCCGCGTTGCGAGTCTGGAGCGCGTAGCCGAGCGCGCCCGCGACGGCGAGCGCCGAAACGGCGCCCAGGCCAATCAGCACCCTGCGCGACAAGCGTGTGACGCGCGGCCGTTCGCCCCGAAGCCGCAAATCGGGCGGTACGACGGGCGTCGGCGTCGGCGGTTGTTCTTCAGGACTTTCCGCCGTCATGACCGCGGCCTTCCATCGCTGCGAACGATGCGCACGCGCCGCTCGCTATCCTTGTCGCCGAGACGCAATTCGGCGGCTGCGAACAGGCGGTCGACGATGTAATAGTTGCGGTTGACCCGGTAGTTCACCAGCTCGGAGCCGCCGGCCGGTCCGATGACGAACAGTGGCGGCATCTCGCCCTGGGCAATTCCGCTCGGGAACTCGATGTAGACCTTGTGCCCGTCGTCGAAGGCGCGCAGCGGACGCCAGGCCGGGTTGTCGCCCTGGATTGCATAACGGAAGTTGATCGAGGCGAGATCGACGCCGCTGGCAATCGGCTCGGCTGCGTCGGCCTCCTGGTTCTGCCGCCGAAACGCGATGAGCTGATTTTCGGGATACTGCCAGGAGACTGAGGCCATATAGGTCTTCTCGGTCGAGCGCAGCTCGAGGAGGTAGGTCCGCCGATCCGTGTTGATGACCAGATTGGTGAGCAGCTCGGGTCTCGTCGGCTTGACCAGGATGTGAACTTTCTTGGTGGCGCCCGTACCGCTCTCGGTATCGCCGATAATCCAGCGCACGGTGTCGCCGGCGGCCACGGGGCCGGAGCCGACGAGCTGCTCGCCGTCCTGCAGCGCGATGTCGGTGATCTCGCCGGGCGCCGTATAGACTTGGTAGAGCGCCCCGCCGGAGAACGGGTAGACCTGGACCGCGTTGATGAAGCCGTTGCGCACCGGCTGAATCCGCGCGGCGGCGTTGGCCTGGTTGACGCGCACGGTCGGGTCGGCGGCTTCGGGTGTCGGCTTGCTACCGTCGATCGGCTTCAGTTGCCCGGGCAGCGGCAGCAGCTTGGGCAACTCCACGATCTTGATAGGCGCTGGCGGATCGACGGTGAGCTTTGCCGGCGCCGCGCTGTCGTAATTGATGTCGGGCGGAATGAAATTGTGCGCGCAGCCGCCCAGCGCAGTGGCGGACATCAGCAAAGCCGCCAGGGCGGCTTTACGGAAAGGCGCAATCCCTCCTTTCCGGCTCTGCTGAATGGTGAAGAGACGAGAAGCCGGACCGCCGGCTTCCATGGAAATCGGCGAGGTCATTGTCCTAGCTCCTTCGACCAGTTGATGGCGGTGACGTAGACGCCGAGCGGGTTCTTGCGGAGCACGTCGGCGGTGGTTGGCGTCTGGATCGCGATGGTGAGGATCGCGGTCCAACGGGTGTTGTCGGCGAGTGCGCCGTCCTCGTAGCGGTGCTCGACCCATTCGACTCGGAAGCTCGACGGCGAAGCGCGGATCACGCTCGAGACGTCGATCGCGATCTGCTGCTTGCCCAGCTTGGCGAAGGGGTCGTTGGCCCGCGCGTAGTCGTTGAGCGCCTGGGAGCCCGAGGTGGTGGTGAAGTCGTAAGCCTGCAGCCAGTTCTGCCGCACGATGATCGGATCGGCCGGCAGCGACCGGACGATCTGGATGAAGTGCGCAAGATACCAGGCGATTTGCGGGTCGCTGGGCGTGTAGTCGGCGGCGGCGGGCGCGACGGCCTGCGCCTGGCCGAGCTTGTCGACCTGCACGACCCAGGGGACGACGCTGCCGTGGGTCGATTGCCAGACGAGACCGCCGGCGAGGCCCATGGACAGCGCGAGCGAGCCGAAGGCCATCAGCCGCCAGTTCTTCGCCTGCACCCGGGCCGAGCCGATGCGGTCGTCCCAAACCTGGGCGGCGCGCTGATAGGGGGTCTCAGGCTCGGGCGTGCGGCCGTAGCGAACCGTGGGGCGGCGGAACAACGCCATGTCTTATTCTCCTCCTGAGAGATCGACGGAATGGCCGCCGCCATGGCTGTCGCCGGACTTCAGGACCTGCGCGGCCGTCTGGACCCCGTGGACCATCGACTGGTTGGCTTTCATGCGCTGGGCCCAGGCTGGCGGGCCGGAGCCCGCAGAGGCGCCCCCGGCCGGCGGGGATTCGCTCGGCGGAGCGCCGCCGACCGTCCCCGCCGTCGATGAGCCGCCCGTGGCGGCGAAGCTGGAGCGGGCGCCAGCGGCGAAGCTTTCCCGCATCGAACTGCCGGCTTGAGCGGCGGTGCGCCGCACAGGAGCCGCGGCGGCTGAAGCGGCCGCTCGCCCAACCCCGCCGAGTCCGGCCGCGACGCCCGACGACCCGGACCGGAAGGCTGAAGCAAGGCTGTAGGCGGAGGATGCGCCGCCGGCCATTGCCGCCCCACCGCGCGCGGCGGCGGCAGTGCCGGAAGCCGCAGCCATCGCCCCCCTGCCGGCCAGGCCGAGCGCGCCGGCGCCGGCCATCGCCGTACCCGCAACGGCCAGACCAGTCCCGACGGCGGCGCCCGCCCCGAGCTGGGGCGCGCCGGAGACCAGGCCCGTTGCGATGCCGGGGCCGAAGATGCCGAGGCCCAGCATGGCAAGCGCTGCGAGCACGACGGAGAGTGCCTGCTCGACGGTCGGCTGGCCGCCGGCGTAGGTCTGGGTGAACTGCGAGAAAAGGCCGGTGCCGATGCCGACGATGACCGCCAGCACCATCACCTTCACGCCCGAGGCGACGATGTTGCCGAGCACCTTCTCCGCAAGGAAGGCGGTCTTGTTGAAGAGCGCGAAGGGAATGAGGATGAAGCCGGCGAGGGTCGTCAGCTTGAATTCGATCAGGGTAACGAAGAGCTGTACCGCCAGGATGAAGAAGGCGATCAGCACCAGGACCCACGAGACCATTAGCACCGCGATCTGCACGAAGTTCGCGAAGAAGCTCGTGAAGCCCATCATCTGGTTGGCGGCGTCGAGCAGCGGCTGACCGGCATCGAGACCGACCTGGGCGAGCTTGCCCGGCCGCAGGAAGTCGGCAGTGCCGATTGACGAGCCGCCCGCCTTCAGGCCGATGCCGGCGAAGCTGTTG
The DNA here is from genome assembly GCA_965276815.1 of Acetobacteraceae bacterium. Classification (GTDB taxonomy): domain Bacteria; phylum Pseudomonadota; class Alphaproteobacteria; order Acetobacterales; family Acetobacteraceae; genus JAVVHH01. The sequence goes on from CBDIBE010000012.1 coordinate 484,739, forward strand.
AAGATGATCGCAGAGAGGTTGTTGAAGTTGGTGATGATGAAGGCGAAGAAGCCGATGTAGAGGGTCTTCTTCACCAGGCGCTGCAGGATGTCCTCGTCGGCGCCCCAGGCCCAGAACAGGCCTGCGAGGGTGATGTCGATGACGATCAGGGTCGAGGAGAGATAGCCGACTTCGCCCTTGATCAGGCCGAAGCCGGAATCGATGTAGGTGGTGAAGGTGTTGAGGAAGGTGTCGATGACGCCGACGTTGTTCATCGCGCATCTCCCTTAGAAGGGGTGGCCGGCGCGGCAGCGCCTGGGGGCGTTTGTGGCGGCAGAGGCCGCGCCGGCCTGCCGAAGAATCGCTGGCGGTTCTCCTCCCAGACCGCGACGCAATGCGGATCTTCGGCGTCCTGGGGACCGAGCGCGCTGCAACGGCGCAGCTCGGCCGAGAGGTCATCGGATGCTGGTATGACGATGGTCGGAGGGGTCTCGGCAATGGGGGCCGAGTGGCGCCGGTTGGTCACCACGAGAGCCGTGATGGCGACCGCGATCAGGGCGACGATCGCGGCGGCGCGGAAGATTTCCGACCGTCCCAGCATCACCGCGCCTCAGTTGCCGCTGAACATGGTGACGTTGCCGGGCTGATAGCCGCTGCGCGTCGAGAAGGTTTTGTAGTTCTGCTGACCTTGCGCCTCGGCCGAGGCGGTGCGCGCCTGCTCCAAGGCATCGGCCCGGCTCTTGGCCGACAGCACCGCCACCAGGTCGGAGAGCTGTTGCGATTGCAGCGCCAGGAGCTGGTTGCCGGCCTGGGCGGCCTGCAGCGCGCCGGTGGCGCTCTGGCTCGCCGACACCAATGAGGTCATCGCGCTGGAGTTCGTCGGGATGTTGCCGACCACGCCCGCCTGGATCTTCAGACTGTCCTCAAACGCGGCGACGGAGTTCTGCCAGCGGGTCTGCGCGTTGGCGACCATGGCGGTCGTCGAGCCCGTGCCTGCCGCCGTGCCATAGTTGGTCGAGAAAGCCTGCTCGACGCGCTGGACATTGAACGCAATGTTTTGAGCCTGGCTCAGCAGTGACTGCGTCTGGGCGATCGACGACTGAAGCTGGGTCAGCGTCGACATCGGCAGATTGGCGAGATTGCGCGCCTGGTTGACCAGGCTCGTCGCCTGGTTGGTCAACATCGTGATCTGGTTATTGATCTGCTGCAGCTCGCGCGCAGCGGTGAGCACGTTCTGGCCGAAGTTGGTCGGGTCGTAGACGATCCACTGCGCCGACGCGGGCGGTACTGCGACGGCCAGGGTGAGCACGACGGCGCTTGCCGCCGCCAGATGGCGCAGCTTGATCATGATGGCGTCTCCAGGTTGATCAGGTCAGGGATGAGATCGGCGGCCCACAGGAGCTCGTGGTCCGCGAGCCAAGTCGGCGTGAAGGCATCGCGGCCGCGCTCAGCGACGACGCGTTCGATCGCGGCGTGATCCTGCTTGGACGAGGCGGCGCAGAAGGCGAGCGCCACGGGACCTAGGCCAAGCTCGAACAAGCGATTGCCGCGGCGCGACTGGCAGTAATAGTCGCGCTTCGGCGTGGCGCGGGCGAGAATTTCGATCTGGCGATCGTTCAAGCCGAAGCGACGGTAGATCGCCGTGATCTGCGGCTCGATCGCGCGCTCATTCGGCAGGAAGATACGCGTCGGACAGCTCTCCACGATCGCGGGCGCGATGTTGCTGCCATCGATGTCGGAGAGCGATTGCGTGGCGAAGACGACGGAGGCGTTCTTCTTACGCAAGGTTTTCAGCCACTCGCGCAATTGCTGTGCAAAGGCGGGATCATCGAGGACCAGCCAGCCCTCGTCGATGATCAGCAAGGTCGGCCGGCCGTCGAGGCGGCCTTCGATGCGATGGAAGAGATAGGTCAGGACGGCGGGCGCCGCCCCGGTGCCGATCAGCCCCTCGGTCTCGAAGGCCTGCACCGGCGCGGAGCCGAGCTGCTCGGACTCGGCGTCCAACAACCGGCCCGAAGGACCTCCGACGCAATAGGGCTGCAACGCCTGCTTCAACGCCGTCGATTGCAGCAGAACAGCTAGGCCAGTGATGGTGCGCTCGCCGACGGGCGACGACGCCAGTGAGGTCAGCGCCGACCAGACATGGTCCTTGACGGTTGGATCGATGATGACGGCTTCCTTGGCGAGGATGGCCGTCACCCACTCCGCCGCCCAAGCACGCTCAGCCGCATCGTCGATGTGCGCCAGCGGCTGCAGCGAGACGGAGTGCTCCGAACCGGCGGACAGGCTGCCGCCGAGATCGTGCCAGTCGCCGCCCATGGCGATCGCCGCAGTGCGGATCGAGCCGCCGAAATCGAAGGCGAAGATCTGGCTGTCGCGATAGCGGCGGAACTGCATCGCCATCAGCGAAAGCAGCACGGATTTGCCGGCGCCGGTCGGACCAACGATCAGCGTGTGGCCGACATCGCCGACGTGTAGGCTCAACCGAAACGGAGTCGACCCCTCGGTCTTGCCGAACAGCAGCGGCGGCGCCTGGAAATGCTCGTCCCTTGCCGGCCCGGCCCAGACCGCCGAGAGCGGGATCATGTGCGCCAGATTCAGCGTCGAGACCGGCGGCTGTCGGACATTGGCGTAGGCGTGGCCAGGGATGGACCCGAGCCAGGCTTCCAGCGCGTTCACCCCTTCCGGCATGCAGGTGAAATCGCGACCCTGGATCACCTTTTCGACGAGACGAAGCTTCTCAGCGGCGAGACCCGGATCCTCATCCCAGACGGTGACAGTCGCAGTGACGTAGGTCTGACCGACATCGTCCGTGCCCAGCTCTTGCAGGGCCAGGTCGGCATCCATGGCCTTGTTGGCGGCATCGGAGTCGACCAGCGTTGACGCCTCGTTGGTCATCACCTCCTTGACGATCGCGGCGATGCTTTTCCTTTTCGCAAACCACTGCCGCCTGATCTTGGTCAGCAGTCTCACAGCCTCGGTCTTGTCGAGCAGGACCGCGCGCGTAGACCAGCGGTAGGGGAAGGCGAGACGATTGAGCTCGTCGAGAATCCCCGGATGCGTCGCGGTCGGGAAACCCACCACGGTGAGGATGCGTAAATGATGCGCGCCGAGGCGGGGTTCGAGGCCGCCGGCGAGAGGCTCGTCAGCAAGCAGCGCATCGAGGTGCATCGGCGTCTCCGGGACGCGGACGCGCTGCTGCCGGGTCGAAATGGTCGAGTGCAAATAGGTCAGCGTGTCGCCGTCATCGAGCCAGGCCACCTCGGGCATGAAGCCCTCGACGAGTTGCAGGACGCGATTGGTCCGGTCGACGAAGCCGCGCAGCAGCTCCCACGGATCGACGCCGGTCTGCGCACGGCCCTCATAGAGCCACCCTTCGATGCGCGAGGCATCCTCGGCCGGCGGCAGCCAGACGAAGGTCAGGAAGTAACGGCTCTCGAAATGCGCTCCGGCCTCCTCGAAGGCGTCCTGCCGCTCGAGATCGACCAGCGCCGACGCCGGATCCGGGAAGCTGCTGTGCGGATAGGTCTGGGCGGCGATCCGCTGCGCCTCGACAAAGATCGCCCAGCCGGAACCGAGACGGCGCAGCGCGTTGTTGAGCCGGGCGGTCACGCCCACCAGCTCGGCTGGCGTGGCGCTATCGAGGTCCGGTCCGCGAAAGCGCGCCGTGCGCTGGAACGAACCGTCCTTATTGAGGACAACGCCCTCTTCGACCAAGGCCGCCCAGGGCAGGAAGTCGGCTAGACCGGCGGGACGATTGCGATATTCGGCGAGGTTCAGCATGGGAGTCTCAGACGCCGAGGTGAGCGGGATAGCGGAGGTGCCGGCGCACCACGTCGACGAACTGCGGATCGCGCTTCGCCGCCCAGACGGCGGCGGTGTGACCCACGGCCCAGATCAGCGCGCCGGGGATCCAGAGCCGCAGGCCAAGCGCGATCGCCGCCGCGAGCGTGCCGTTGGCGATCGCTACGGTCCGCGGCGCGCCGCCCATCAGGATCGGGTCGGTGAGCGCGCGATGGACCGGCGCGAAGAAGCCGGGCACGTCGGGATCGACGATCGCGGCCATCAGACCAGCGCTCCGCCAGAGAACGAGAAGAAGGAGAGGAAGAAGCTCGACGCGGCGAAGGCGATCGACAGGCCGAACACGATCTGGATCAGCCGGCGGAAGCCGCCGCTCGTGTCGCCGAAGGCGAGCGTCAGGCCGGTCACGGTAATGATGATGACCGAGATGATCTTCGCGACGGGCCCTTGCACCGACTCCAGGATGGAGTTGAGGGGCGTCTCCCACGGCATGGAGGAGCCGGAGGCGTAAGCCGCCGGGGCGAAGGCGAGAGTTAGGGTTGCGAGCGTGACGAGCTCGGCCAGACGGCGACGCGAAGAATGGGCGACAGCGAGAACGCGGATCATGATGGCTCTCCAAGGGGCAAAGGGTCGCCGCCCGCCCCGGCGGACTGGACGCGATAGTCGCCGGTGGCGGGATCGAGACCGGCGATGAGTGCGAGTTCGGAAAGGCGGCGTTCGCTGCCGCGCCCTTGAAGGACCGCGACGAGATCGATGGTCTCGGCGATCAGCGCCTTGGGGACGGTGACGACGGCTTCCTGGATGAGCTGTTCGAGGCGGCGCATCGCACCGAGCGCGGTGCCCGCGTGGATCGTGCCGATGCCGCCCGGATGACCGGTCCCCCACGCCTTCAGGAGATCGAGCGCCTCGGAGCCGCGCACCTCGCCGATCGGAATGCGGTCGGGCCGCAGGCGCAGCGATGAGCGGACCAGATCGGAGAGCGACACGACGCCGTCTTTGGTGCGCATCGCGACTAGGTTCGGCGCCCGACATTGCAGCTCGCGCGTATCCTCGATCAGCACGACGCGCTCGGTCGTGCCCGCGATCTCGGCGAGCAGCGCGTTGGTCAGGGTCGTCTTGCCGGTGCCGGTGCCGCCGGCGACGAGGATATTCTTGCGGGTGGCGACGGCCTCGCGCAGCAAGACCGCCTGGCCGGTCGTCATGGTGCCGGCGGCGACATAGTCGTCAAGGGTGAAGACCGCGACGGCGGGCTTGCGGATGGCGAAGGCTGGTGCCGTGACGACGGGCGGCAGTAGCCCCTCGAACCGCTCCCCCGTCTCGGGCAGCTCGGCCGAGACCCGCGGGCGTCCGGCGTGCACCTCGGCGCCGACGTGATGTGCGACCAAGCGCACGATCCGCTCGCCGTCGACGGCGGACATCGTCCGTCCGGTATCCTCCAGGCCTCCCGACAGCCGGTCGATCCAGAGCCGGCCGTCCGGGTTGAGCATCACCTCGACGATCGAGGGGTCTTCGAGGAACGTCGTGATCGCCGGGCCCAGCGCGGTGCGCAGCATGCGCGCGCCGCGTGAGAAGGCTTCTGAATGGAGTGGAGTGACCGCCACGATTGTCCCCGTCGAAGGCCAATCGCGAGACGCGACTAGCAACGGGGATGATTAGAAGAGGGAAGAAATAGGGTGCTTCAACAAGTATTCAGTCGTCGTAGGAGCCCAGCGTAGAGCAGAGAAAAAATACTTGCCGGGTGCGGAATGGCTTGCGCGAAGCTATTTGGCTGGCTTGTGCTTTTCTGAGTGTCGTGGCCGGTAATCTACACTTCGTTCTGATCGCGAGTCGCCGAAGCCGGAACGTCATCTGGAATTTCCTGGCGCAGCTTCGGCCCCTGATTGAGCCGCCGTCCAAGCGCGGCGACGAAGTTGTCGTAGCGTGCACCGGCCTGCGCTCTCGCCGCCTGAGCGGCAGGCTCTGGCAATGGTGGCGTTGTGGTCAGCCAGAAGCGAACGAACAGCGCCAAAGTCTCGACACCGATGCCGACATCCCGTTCGAGGCGGGCCAGACGCCGGTCCTGCTGGTCCAGACGTTTGGCGATGGCCGCCTCGCGCCGTTCGTCAGCGTCGGGCGACAGGAAGGATGCGATGGCGGCCTCGGCGATCAACGACAGCGGCTGCTCGCGCCGCGCCGCATAGGCCGAGAGCGTCGTCATGACGTCCGGGTCGAGATAGACCGAGACCTGGGCCTTTTTCTTCGGCGTGGGCATGGGCACGTCACAGACCCATATCATCGCCGGGATCGAGCGAGACCTGCCGGGCAACGCCCTGCATGACCCGGTTCATCCGGCTCGCACGGATGGCATCGTCCTCCATCTCGTCACCTGGATCGAGCACGAACTCGTTGTCGATCGGCCCCTTCTTCTCGACCGTCTCCGCCCGGTTCAATTCGGGCTGATGGCGGCGCTCGGATGCGGTCGGATCGTCATTCGCCTCCTTGCCACTACTCGGCGGCGGTTCGGCGATCTCGGGCCGCGGTGGCAGCGGGCGCGTGCTCCAGTCGTCCGATTGGGCGCTCGTGGGCTTGGTGAGTGCGGGAGGCGCCAGCACCCGCTCCTGAAACCGCTCATCCTCGTAATAGCGGGCCTTCTTCGCCCGGATTGGCGCGGTCCCCGCCACCATGACAATCTCGTCCGTGGGCGGGAGTTGCATCACCTCGCCAGGGGTGAGCAGTGGTCGCGCCGTATCCGAGCGCGAGATCATCAGATGACCGAGCCAGGGTGACAGCCGGCTGCCGGCATAGTTCTTCATCGCCCGTACCTCGGTCGCCGTGCCCAATGCGTCCGACACGCGCTTGGCGGTCCGCTCGTCGTTGGTGGCAAAGCTGACGCGGACATGGCAATTGTCGAGGATCGAGTTGTTCTGGCCATAGGCCTTCTCGATCTGGTTTAGCGACTGGGCGATCAGGAAGCTCTTGATCCCGTAGCCCGCCATGAAGGCGAGAGCCGACTCGAAGAAGTCCAGCCGCCCCAGCGCAGGGAATTCATCCAGCATCAGCAGCAGCCGGCGCCGCCCGTTCTTGGCCTGCAGGTCCTCGGTCAGCCTGCGACCGATCTGGTTGAGGATCAGACGGATCAGCGGCTTGGTCCGGTTGATGTCAGACGGCGGCACTACGAGGTAGAGCGTGGTCGGAAGCTTGCCGCCGACGATATCGGAGATGCGCCAGTCGCAACGCCGTGTCACCTCGGCGACGACGGGATCACGATAGAGGCCGAGGAACGACATGGCGGTGGAGAGCACGCCGGATCGTTCATTGTCGGATTTGTTGAGCAGCTCGCGCGCGGCCGAGGCCACGACAGGGTGGACGCCGGCTTCGCCGAGATGCGCCGTTTTCATCATGGCGGCCAGCGTCGACTCGATCGGCCGCTTCGGATCGGACAGGAAGGCGGCGACGCCGGCGAGCGTCTTGTCCTCCTCCGCATAGAGGACGTGCAGGATCGCGCCGACCAGCAATGCGTGGCTCGTCTTCTCCCAGTGATTCCGCTTATCGAGAGATCCCTCCGGATCGACGAGGATGTCGGCGATGTTCTGGACGTCACGGACCTCCCACTCCCCGCGGCGGACCTCCAGCAACGGATTGTAGGCGGCGGACTTCGCGTTGGTCGGATCGAACAGCAGCACCCGGCCATGCTGGGCGCGGAAGCCGGCGGTGAGCTGCCAGTTCTCGCCCTTGATGTCATGGACAATCGCCGATCCTGGCCAAGTCAGCAGCGACGGCACCACGAGGCCGACACCCTTGCCGGATCGGGTCGGCGCAAAGCACAGCACATGCTCGGGGCCGTCGTGGCGGAGATAGGCGCGGTCGAGCCGGCCCAGCACGACGCCGTCCGGACCGAGCAGCCCGGCCGCAGCCACTTCCTCCGGTCGTGCCCAACGCGCCGAACCATAGGTCTCGACATTCTTGGCTTCCCGCGCGCGCCAGACCGACATGCCAATCGCCACGGCCGCCGCGATGATGCCGCCCGACGCGGCGATATAGGCGCCCTCCACGAAGATCGACGGCGCGTAGGCATCATAGGCGAACCACCACCACAGGAAGGCCGGCGGCAGATAGAAGGGGAAGTGCATCAGCTCGAACCAGGGGCGGCCAAGCTCCGGCTGGAAGCCGAGCCGCCAGGCCGTCCATTCGGTTGCGGCCCACATCGTCACCAGCACGATCAGGAAGACGGTGATGACCTGGCCCCACAGGATTTTCGTCGCGGACATTCACGGGGTCCTTTCATAAGGTCGTTGAAGGATAGGAAGGGTCACAGGCCGAGCCCCCGCTTGCGGCCGAAACTCCAGTCGATGCCGCCGTCATTGCGGGCGACGCCCGAGACATGACGGCCGATCTGCTTTTCCAGAGAGGGCGACCAAGGCACGAGCTGGAATCCCAGCCCGTCGTCGATCATGGCGAAGCGGCCCGACGCGAGCGCGAGACGCCGCTGGTAATTGCCGGCGACATATTCGCCGGGTGCGGATGGATTGAACGGACGCCCGGTCTCGGCGGCGAGCTTCTCGCCCAGCGCCTGCACCTCGCGTCTGCGCAGCGTGTCGATCAGGTTGCGGCTGAAGGTGATGCCGCGGGCCTGCCGTTCGGCGAGACCCTGACGAACGAGTTCTTCGGCGCGGGCGCTCATCGCCTCGCGCACCTCGGCGCCGAAGCCACCACCACCCAGCGCCACCGGCTCGCGCGCGATCGCCTGTCGGTCAAGCCAGGTCGCGCCCGCCGCGGTAACCTGTCGCTCGATGGCGAGATCGGAGCGGACGGCGAGCGCCACGCGCCGCCGACCCTGCGCGTCATCGAACTTCCTGAGTTCGACGATGGAGCCTGACGCACTGTCGCCCGCGGCGTCGAGATCGGGGAGCTTGATGTGATGGGTGCGGCCATCGACGCCGTCGACCACGGCATAGGCCGTGCCCTTCAGCTCGTCATCGAGGCCGCGATCGACCAACCGGCCGATGACGGGGACGTCGAGGCTCTCGCCTGCGAGCACATAGTTCGCCGCACCGCGCTCGATGCCGCGTTCGGTCAGGCTGCGATGGATGCGCTTGATGATGTCACCGCGCTCGCCGAGATCGCGCAGCGTCGCCTCGACATTTTCCGACAGCGCCCATTGGCCCGGGCCGACCTGGTTGGCGAGGCCGAGGGATTCCAGCTTGCGCAGTCGCCCGACCTTCAGCGCGTGAAACTCGTCGGGCTGTTGATCGGCATGCGGCGCCGTGTCGATGACGCCGGTACGGTAGGCATCGCGGGAAAGCTGCCGGTCGAGATTGGTCCAGCGCTCGCTATCGATCTGCCGCTCGAGTGTGCGCAGAATCTCCTGATCGGTGCGCGGCCCCAACTCCTGCGTGATCAGGTCCTGGGCGCGGTCGCGCATGCCTTGCTTGATGTAGTCCCGATCGATGACCAGATCCTGGCCGTCATAGGTACGGCCGCGGATAATGATGTGGACATGCGGATGCTCAGTGTTCCAGTGGTCGACGGCGACCCAATCGAGCTTGGTTCCGAGATCCTTCTCGACCTGGCCCATGAGATCGCGGGTGAAGCCCTTGAGGTCCGCCATCTCCAGCGTGTCGTCAGGTGACACGATGAACCGGAAATGGTGCCGGTCGTCCTCGCCCCGTTCGGCGAAGGCCTTGGGATCGGCGTCGTCGCTCTCGGGGCCGAACAGTCTCGCCTTCTCCCCATCGCGGGTGACGCCCTCGCGGCGGAGATATCCCAAATGGGCGGCGAGCTTGCCGCGCTGCGTCGCGTGACGCAGGAAGCGCCCTTTGACCACGGCGCCCCGCGAGCGGCTGGTGAGGAGCCGGTTGGCCTGAACGGCGGCGATACGGCCCCGGCCGAAGCGGGAGCCGCGGCGGCCTGCGATCGAGCCGTCGCGGCTGATCCGCCCGCCCGCCTTTTGGGCCGCGGCGAGCGCCTGGGCGATGAATGGTTTTGTCCGTTGGGCGCGTGAAGAGCGGATGCGGCCAGGCCGGACCTGGAAATCATTGTCACGCGCCATCGCCAGCCTCGGCAATGTGCAAAAAGGACAGATTCAGCAATGACTTGATATCGGCGCGCACATTGCGCGGATCGGGCGCACCTTGCCGGAACGGCAAGAAAGCCCAAGGAAAACAAAACCCCAACCGCGCCGCACATTGCCGGCTTTTATCCTGCCCTCGTTCGGTCGGTTTCTGCGCTCCTCCCCTGTCCGCGCTTCCTTCTTCTCGGAAACACGCCACTCCGCGCCTGTTTGCGAAATCGCGCCCTGTAGCTGAGATGAGGCCCCTTAAGACTTCGGAGGACGCCGAGCCGACAGGGAAAGCGCGAGCTGACCGAGGCGATGTAGCGGCACGTCGACGGGAGAGCGGCGCGATCACGGCTTCGGCCCCGCGGCGGAAACGTGGACGAACAGCCCATCGGATTGCGGTGCGATGGCTGACAGGTCGCGCACCGCGACGGCAGGCGGCGAGTCGTTCGACGGTGGTTTGGCTGCCGCGCGATCGACAGGTTCAGCGCTTGCCGATCGCACGATGAAAAGCGGCGCCTGTGTCCAGGACGACGGATCGGAGGCTGCCACGAGGACAGGCCCATCGGTCGCGCCGTCCCCGACAAAAGGGACAAGTGCAGCGACGTAAGCGACTGTTTCCGGCGGCAGCGGACGATGCCGATCGCGATAGTCCTCGTATCGCCTAGGCCCCGCATTGTACGCCGCCAGGAAGCCTGGAGATCCGTAGCGGTCGTGCATCTCGCGCAGGAAGGCCGCGCCTGCCAGGATGTTGTTGCGCGGCTCAAAAGGGTCACGCCCAAAGCCATAGCGAGCGCGCAGCGCAGCCCATGTCTCGGGCATGAGTTGCATCAACCCCATCGCGCCTTTGGGTGAGACGGCACGGCGATCCCCACGGCTTTCGACGCGCATGATCGCCCGAATCCACGCCGCAGGGATGGTGAAGCGCTGGGCCGCTTCGGCAATCAGACCGTCGTAGGAATCGCTGGCCGACCGCACCGTGATCGGCGTTGCCTGCGCGTGGACGGCGACAGCGGGCATGCCGAGTGCCGTCACGCTGGCGAGCAAAAGAAGCGCGCGCCGCATGCGATCAGCTCCGATCGCCGCGCTTCGGCGGACGGTTCCAGTTCAGCACCCAGGCGGACTTGTCGTCGCCCGACTGGAAGAGGTTGGCGCGGATCGGCTGCGACAGCGCCGGATCGTCGATGACGAGCGAGACGTATTCGCCGGCCTTCTCGCCGGTGCGCTTCCAGCCCGCGCCGATCTCCGGGCCGTCGCCGTCGCCCATGTGGACACGATAGTCCGGCGCATTCTCGGCATCGGAGGATTCGGCCGGAACGAGGGAAAGGTCTCGGTAAAAGAACAGCGTCTGGATGCGCCCGGTGAAGCCGGACTTGTCGCGGGTGAACTGACCAATCTGCGCCATGGGAAAACCTCCGTTGTTGGCGGGTTGAGAAGCGGGTCAATCGGTGGCGGCGCGCCACACGAAGCGGCCGTCGCCGGCCTCGTCGGTCCACAGCGGGACCGCGCGGGCGACGATCGCGGTGGTGGGAAGCGGGCCGAAATAGCGTCCGTCCAGGCTGTCCGGGACGGTCGGGTTCATGAGGAAGACTTCGCTGGGACCGAGCGTGTGGCAGCCGCTCCAGCGCGGCAGCGGGCGGCCGAGGTGATCGCGTTCACGCGCCGCGCCGACGGGGACTTGATCGACGGTGATGGCATCGCCCGCGCGGCACACGGTCTGCCCAGGCAGCGCCATCACATGCTTCAGCAGCGGCACGCCCTTGGGCAGGAAGCCGCCATCGGCCAGATAGCTGGCGATCGGCTCGGGCGCGCGCACGGCGACCAGCTCGAGCGCGTGGAGCTGTCCAGCCGCGCGGAGCGCATAGAGCCCGGTCGGTGTGCTCGCCGTGGCATTCCAGATCAGGCGCGGCGCTGGACGGACGAAAGCCAAGCCGATGAAGACCAGCATCGCGAAATACGTCGTCATGACGTAGCCGAAGCGGCTCATAGCGTGACGCTCCGACGCTTGAGCCAAGCCTGATGCTGGTCGCGCGTGTAGGCACGCGGCTCATGGCCGGCGGTGAGACGGTTATGGAGATGCCGCCAATATTCTGGCGCGGCGTCGGCCGGATCGACGTCGAGCGCCTCCACGGCGTCGATCGCGTGGAGCACGCGCTCGACCTTCGGCCAGCTATCGACCCGCAGCAGGATCTCGCCACCGGGGCGCACGAAAGGCAGCGTCTGTAAGCGTGCGCCAGGCTCGACGGCGCGCACGATGTCCATGCGCGAGACGACGGTGCCGAAGTCGTTCGACGCCCAGCGCACGAACGCGAAGATGCTGCCGGGCTTGAAGCTGGAGATGCTGCGGCGGCGATCGAGGATCTTCTCCTCGGCGCGGCGGCCGAAGCGTAGCCAGTGTTCGATTTTCTTCTCGATCCAGGTCAGCTCGACATGGGTAAGTGCGACGGTGCGCCGATGCGATGGCGGCACGACGCGCGGCGACGGCTCGTTATCGTTCATGAGGTCTCTCCAGGATCGGCGGGGAATTCGCGCGCCAGGAGGTCGCGCAGCATGTCGGCGACGGTGATCCCACGCCGGAAAGCGGCGACCTTGATGCGGCCGCGCAGCGCCGGCGTGACGTCGATCGTCAACCGGGCGGTGAAGGCAGGCGCCTCGTCGCCGTGCCGGCTTGGCGCTTCCGGTGTCTTGATCCAGCTCTCGGCGTCGCCGGGCCGGGCGGCGAAGCCGCGTCGGGTGGCGCGCTCGCTCATAGCGCGATCCTCGCGACTTCAGCGGCGAGCGCGGCGATCTCGCGGGCCGCAGCGCTCTGCTCGGCCAGCTCGAACACGAGGCGGCCGGACTGTGCGGCGTCGGCGAAGATAACGCGCTGGCCGATGGTGCTGGAGAGCACCGGCGGATCGTGATCGGCCAGCGTTTCCGCTGTTTGGCGTGCGATCACCGTGCGCGCGCCGCAACGGTTCAGCACGAAGCGAGCGGCAAGCTGCGGGCGATAGATGCGGGCCTCCCGCAGCAGGTCGAGCATCTCGGCGGAGGCCCAGCCGTCGAAGGGTGACGGCTGCACGGGGATGAGCACCAGGTCGGCAGCGAGCAGCGCCGAGCGCATCAGTCCGGCGACGCGCGGCGGTCCGTCAATGACGACGTGGTCGGCGGTGCGCGCGATTTCTGGCGCTTCGCGATGGAGCGTGTCGCGCGCGAGGCCGACGACGCCGAACAGCCGTGAGACGTTTTCCCGCGCCCGCTGCTGCGACCAATCGAGCGCTGAGCCCTGCGGATCCGCATCGATCAGGGTGACGCGCTTGCCGTGCAGCGCGAGCTCACCGGCGAGGTGCAGCGCGAGCGTCGTCTTGCCGACGCCGCCTTTCTGGTTGAGCACAGCGACGATCATCGCTTCCCTCCCGGCTTGGGGCTGAAGGGCAGCGACGGCTGTCGTCCTGGCTGTTCGGAGGTCCGCGCAGCGGTGGTGGCGCGCTTATCCGCAGATCGCGCGGGCCCACTACAAGAGTTAGATTCTGAGTTAGACTCTAAGTTAAGGCCCGGAATCGCCGTTTCCGGCCAAAGCGTTAACTGCGGTTCATGCGTGCGAAGTCCCGATGGGGTTGCGTGCGAAATCCCGATACCGTTTGCGTGCGAAGTCCCGAGCATTTCCACAGCGCCATCCACAGGGACTGTGGATAAGTGCGCCGGCAGAATGCGCAGCAGCTCGCGGCGGCCCTGCCACTCGATGCGCAAGCGATAGCCGGGCAGCGGCTGGCGCGCGGCGATGCGCCGGATCTGGAGCGCGAAATCCGAGACGCGCACCAGGCTTCCGGACTTCTCGTGGAGATGGGCGATCTCGAATAGCCAACCCTTCGGCTGGCGGCCGGCATGCTTGCGGGCGACGCGGTAAAGCCAGCGCTCGATGCCGCCCGTCAGACGGAAGTAGGCGGGGTCGATGGCCAGGACGAGCGAGCGGTCGATGACGCCGCGGTAGAACCAGTCGGGAAGCACGAACTCCATGCCCTCGACGCGGCCCTCACGCGTCGTGCATTCCTCCCACTCGTTGATCCAGGAGAACTGGTGACGCCGCCAATGCTCGCCGCTGCGGATGGTGGTGCGGATGACGGTCGACTGCAGGCGGGCGAGCGCGCCCTTCAGCAGTTTGTAATCGCGTGCCCCCGTCTGGCGGCCAATGGAGGTCAGCAGCTGATAGGGTGTGAAGCGGAGGAAACGCGAGGTCTTGAACCCAAGGTTCTCGGCCTCGACGATCTGACTTGCCGCCCAGATCAGCACGTCGGCGTCCCAGATGGTCGCCATGCCGTGCTCGGGCACGGCGTAGACCTCGACGCGAACGCCGGCGGCTTCGTAGAGGATCGGCGCCGTGCGTCTGGCCTTGGCGAGGGAGAAGAACGGCCGCTCCATCAGGTCGCGCTGATCGCGCGGGCTGGCATCGCCGGTGGCGACGACGAACGGTTCGAGCTTGCTTCGCTCGCTGGCGGTGATGAGGCGGCGCAATGACATCGACGAGCGCCCCTCAGCGATGGGCATGGCCGGCGGCCCTGGCCTCGACGTAGCGAGGGTCCGACGTCGAGCTGCACGCGGCCTTGTCGGCCCAGGCTTCGAGATCGTCGACGGCATAGACGACGCGGCCGCCCAGCTTGCGGAAGGTCGGCCCGCTGCCGTGGCAGCGATATTTTTCCAGCGTGCGCGGCGAGATGCCGAGCATGCGCGCAGCCTCGTGAGTGCGGACGTAGCGCGTAGCGAGCTGCGCGGACCTGTCGAGCATGGGAAGCCTCCGTCTTGCCTCGAAGAGCCGCGGACAAGTCGCGGCATGTCGGGGTCACGGTGGCGGAGAGTTCAGGCGTTGGGGGTGGACAAAGATTTTCGAGGGGGTGTGTCCCCCCTCGGTCGCGCCGCTGCGCATGGGAGCGCAGCGCGCGGCGTGCGTAGCGCGGGCGGGCGTAGGACTCGGGTGTGTTCTGGAGGGATCGGTGAGCGCGTCAGCCGCCGCGCAGAAGTTTGAGATAGCCGCGCTCGACCAGCGCAATCGAGTCGTGAATGAGACGGTTGGCGGTGCGTCGGGCGTGTGAATCCTTCCACTCGACCGATGGAAATCGTGCGTGTTCGGAGCGGAGGATTATTTCGGCGACCTCGCGTGGGCCGCCTCCAAGTTCGTGGACGTCGAAAGCGTGCAGAAGCTGGACGAGCCGGCGCTTCTGCTGAGGCGTCAAGCGAAGGGCGGAGGGAAGAAGTTTGACGCGCTGGCCGCGAAGACGGCGCACGAAGCGCAGTGCGACATCAAGCCGGAGTTCAAAAGAGATGTCGGGCGGCAGCAGAATGGCAGAACGTGTGCCGGTCTGACCGCTGGGCAGACGAACATGGAGTTCACCGGAGCCGTCGACGACAACAAGCTCACGGCCCTCGTCGTCTGTGTCATCAGCAACGACTGATCCCAATTGCGCGGGATCAAGCGATGTCAGTTGGTCGAACCCGCCCGGCGCTGTTTCGAGGATCAGCGTACCGGGCGATAGTTCGGGCAGCCAGGTGACCGGGGCGGTCCCAACGGGAAGACTTGGGTCATGGGCGAAAACGCAACCCCCATCGCCGAGCGAGACCGACGCGGGCGGTTTCGGCATCGACGGACGCGCGCGCGATCTGGCGCTGTGTGCGCGCGAAATCGCGGCGGTAATGGGCATTGCGGCGTAGAAACTCGACGGCGAAGCCGGGGCGCTCGAGACGGTTCAGGCGGTCAATCGTCTCCGACGAGCGCCAATACTCTGTAGGCATGGCGTTTCCTCTCGTTTTGTCCCTCCAGGGGGCTTCCACGATCCGGAAAACTCGTCGGCAAAAGTAGTCCTTAAGGTTGCATCGCGTGTGGCTGCGAGCCGTGGGAGTGTGGGGTGTCAGTTCACTGCATCCTGGGTTCAAGCAAGTGCCGATAGCCCGCCTCCGTCATCCAGCGGGCCCGCGCCAGATGGCTGTCATGAACCGTTTTGGCACGGGCGGGCTCCTGGGCCGGATTGAGGCCGAAGATCACCTGGACGACTTCGCGCCAGTCAGCGCCCTCTTCCTCGGCCATCAGCAATCGAAGATAGATCGCGAGATGCTGCTCGTCATAGGCGTTCACGCGTTCGGTGTGCGGCGGTCGGTCCTGAAAAGGCACCTGGGTCATTGCGATCTACCCCCTAGAGATCAAAGCAATGTGTTAGCCATTCATTTACCGCGAATTTTTGCAAGATTTGCGCCGCGAATACTTACGCCGCGATGCTTGGGGCGCATCACGTTGCTCGCGGAAATGACAAACCGAGGCCTCCGCAGCGTCGATGAATAGCAAAGGCATGTACGAATCGGAACGATCATTCCTGGAACGATAGTTCCTATATCGGCTCCATCATCGCCATGGATCTCAAGGAGGTCATGGCGGTCAATCTGCGTCGGTTGCGTCATGCGAAAAAGATGACGCAAGAGGAATTGGCCGAGAGGGCCGGGTTGAGCGCCCGGTACGTCGGAGGGATCGAGCGCGCCGACGTCTCGGCCAGCGTCACCGTGCTCGGCCGGATCGCGGAGGCGCTGGAGGTGGAAGCGACTGAACTGGTGCGCGCCGCGCCCGCGAAGGCTCGGAAAAAGGCGGCGGTCGAGCCTTAGGTTCCGTGACGACTGTTGTTCACGTCTCGCGCCGGAAGAATTCGACGGGGTCCGCCTCAAGGACCTCGGCGAGCTTCTCCAGCATGTCGACGGTCGCGGAGTGCTGTTCGCGCTCCAGCATGCCAACATAGTTGCGATTGATGCCCGCACGGTCGGCAAGCTCCTCCTGCGACATGCTTTTGGCATGTCTCAGTCTTCGCAGATTCGTGGCGACGATCTCCCGCAAGCTCATGCGGTGAGATCGCCGTGCCACCTAATATACTGCCACCTAGTAAACTAGGTATTCCGCCCGTTCAAGGTCGGCCGTCGCCCTTAGAGCACAAGGCGATGCCCCGCCCGGACCGGCCGGACGGGGCATTGTAGGCGGCGGTCAGTCGCTCCGGCGACCGTTGGGGCGGGACCAGATCAGGCTGTAGCCCTCGCCCTCTTCGTCGTCGAACAGGTTGGCGAAGATCGGGGCGGTGAAGCTCGGGTCGTCGAGCTTGAGGCCCAGATAGTCGCGGCCCTCGTTAGAGCGCTTGGCCCAGGCGGCGCCGATCTCGACCCGGCCGACATAGACGCGGTGGCTGGGGCTGTTGTCGCCGGAGCGGGTGGTTTCGGGGACGATCCGGACGTTCTTGGCCTGGACCGAGAGGGTGACGATTTCGCCGGTGAATTCGTTCGAGCCGGTCTTCTTGAAGGTGCCGATGGTCGCCATGGTAGTTCTCCTTGATCTCTGTTTCCGAGCCCGCACCATTGCGGCCTCGATGGTGATCGAAGGGCCGGAGGCGATCGACGGCGCACCCCGAAGGGGCTCGACAGCAAAGGAGGGGCTTTCTTGTCTCGCGAGGAATGACGGCGCAGCCGGCAGGGGAAGAAAGTTTTGACGCCGCTGTTGCGCCACAGGCGGTCGAGGCTTTAGCCGGCCTTCGGCCAGATCCATCCATCGAAGAGGCCGTTCGGTGCGCTCGGGCTGACAGAGCTGACATCAAGGGGGAACGTGACGACTTTCGAGTTACCGCGGAGACCGGCCGGGAAATTCGACGGCGATGCGGGACCTGTCCTGGCCACCAACGGATCTCCTGCTTCAGAGACCAAGCTCCGGCTGTACGCCCCGTCACGCGCTTCGTTGGCCGAGTCGAGATCGTCGCCACCTCGGCCATGTCGCCTCAACAACCCGCCACGACGCCCGGTACTCTGCGATGATCGGGTGAGCTTCGACGCCGATCGGCCCTCACTCCGCGTTCCACGACGAGGATCGCGAGCATACGGAATGCGTGATCTGGTCCCGCCCCAACGGTCGTCGACGTGATGATGTCAGCCCCGCGCTAAGCCCTGTCCGGCTGGTCCGGGCGCGGCCATTCCGGTGAAGCGGACGAACGCCGTGACGCTGACAGCGACCGCGCCGATGACGGCGAAGATCGTCTGCCAGGTGGGTGAAGGCATCGCCATCTGGGCGATTCCATGCGTGGCGCTGTAGCCAGCGACGGTGGCGGGCGCGACATAGAGAAGGATGATCAGGAGCCGAGCCCACGCCCATGGCACAACGGCGAGCGCAAGCTGGCCAAGGCCAAAGGTGACGCCGCCGGCTACAAGACCTACGGCAATGCCGCCGAGCACGCCGGCTCCCGTGTGAAAGGCCCAGATGCCGATCGTCAGACCGGCGAAAAACGGCAGCGCAAAGACAGCGAGGGTGAACAGCAGCCAGCAGATAAAGCCGATGCCGACGATGACGAGGAGTGGTCCGAAGATGATCATGGCGGTGTACTCCGTGAGATAAAGGTCTGACGGTCGCGCCTTCCACCACCACCACGGCGCGACCGTGAGTATAGCCGCAAACAGGGCCAGCGGGAGCGGAAATCCCGCTGGCCCTGTGCGGTCCAGCTTGCGTGGGGATGCGCCCCTTCATCGCTGGAAGGGGTCGAATTCGTGGATGACGGCGGCGGGATCGCCGTCATATTCGGCGGCCAGCATGACGCCGAAGTTGCCAGCGTCAGCATGAAAGACGACGACGCAGACCATGAGAGTGATGGCGAGGTTCCAGCCGTTAGCGAATGCGAGGGCTTGAGACATTGATCCGGCTCCTGTGCTGAGGCGGGGACCATCCCCGCGCGACAGGCGCCCGATGTGTTCGGCCGAGGGCCGCAATCACCGCGAAGGCGAAGACGCAGCGGCGGCACGCTTCGCGTAAGCCGACCCTTTACGGGTTGATGGCGTCAGGCCCTCGGCCGGACCAAGGATCAGCGCTGATAGACGCGGGGTGGCGCCCGCCGGCAGGAGCCGCCACTCAAAGGCCGTCGCGGACAATGCATGGAACCTCGTTGTCCTCACGGTGCGCTGGCCCATCGGCTAAGGTGTGCTTACGAGTCGACATGATGGTTGAGGCATGCGGCATGGCGGAATTCACGGGACGCGACCTGCACCTAGTGAAGAAGGCGCTCGCCATTGCGGTGCTGGCGATCGAGCGGCAGCCGGGGCCGTTTCAATCGGCGTCCGATCAGAGCGATATGAAGGCGCTGCTCGACGGCCTGATCGAGAATGATACGGAGTTGGCGCACTATGCTCGCGCGGCCCGGATCGCGGTGACGGGTGAACCGGACTGAAAGGCGGTCTTGCGGAAAGCCGGTGATCCGCCTTTGCGGTTCGACATCAATACGTATTGAGGAAAGGCGGCGCTCACGCGCCGCCGAACTTCCAGACCGGGATGCCGAGCTTCTTCGCCTTGTCGGCGAGGTTGTCCTGGATGCCGGTGCCCGGGAAGTGCAGGACGCCGATCGGCAGGGTCTCCACCATTGCATCATTGCGCTTGAACGGCGCGGCCTTGGCGTGCTTCGTCCAGTCGGGTTTGAAGGCGATCTGTGGGACCTTGCGATTGTCGGCCCATTTGGCGGCAATCAACTCGGCGCCCTTGGGCGATCCGCCGTGCAGCAGCACCATGTCCGGGTGCTTGGCGTGGACCTGATCGAGCTTCGCCCAGACCAGCCGGTGATCGTTGAAGTCGAGCCCGCCGGTGAGTGCGACCTTCGGACCCGGGGGGAGGAGCACCTGGTTCGCCGCGCGCCTCTTCGCCGCTAGGAAGTCGCGGCTGTCAATCATCGCGGAGGTCAGATTGCGGTGATTGACCTTCGACCCGTTGCGCGGCCGCCAGGTTGAACGGGTGTGGTGCTCGAATTGGTCGGCGGCCTGGTCGCGCATCAGCTCGAAGGCGTTGCGGCGTTCGATCAGCGTCTGACCTTCCGCCGTCAGGCGTTCCAGCTCGACGGACTTGACTTCGCTGCCATCTTGTTCCCGTTGCGCGCGTTGCTGCGCCAGCTCGTTGTCGTCGAGTTCGCGTTCGATCCTGTCGATGGCGCGATGGAAGACGTTCACCGTCGACCAGAGCAGGTCCTCGAGGTCGGGTTCGAGGCGAGTGTCGGCCAGCGCCACCACGAGAGCGTCGAAGATGTCGGAGATGCTGCCTACAAGGATGTTCGCTTCGGGAAGCGGCCTGGGGTCCGGTTCGTCGTTGAAGGGACGGTAGCCATAGAGCTGGAGTTCGTGGAGGACCTGATCGGTCGGGGATGAGCTGTGGTGCGGCTCGAAATCGTCGTCGTGGTCGGTGGTCATCGCGGCTTTCCTTGTCGGATCGGCCGCGCCCATCGCGGCCTTCATGGCGACGAAGGCGGCGGGCGGAACGGATTTGCACCCGCAGCGCAGCGGAGGGCCGAAGCCTCGGCGGAGGACCGAAGGGGGCCGACTATTTTGTCTCGCGATGTAAAGGCGGCTCCGCCGCCGACGGAAAATAGTCGGCCCACAAGGTTGCCGGTCCGGGCCGCTTGCTGCCCGATCGCCCTCTCAGAAGGCCGTGGGCGTGGTCCTCTCCGACGCTGAGGAAAGCCATGATCGCCGACCCCGTGGCGACGACGCCGGCGAACCGCCTCTCATCCCGTTCCGGCTATGCCGCCAGTTCCATGAAGCGGGCGACGTCCCGTGCCGCGATCTGCACCCGGCTTGCGGCTCGAAGCGCGTCGATCCCGAGCAGGCGGAGATCCTCGTTGAAGTCGCCGAGCCGTGGCGAGATCACGATCGGCTCGATCCCGGCCTCGTGCGCCCGGTCGATCAATGTCGCCATTGCGCCGTCGCCGGCGGGATCGTCGTCGCGGGCGATGTAGAGTCGCCGCAGCGTGTCCGGGAACAGGATGGCAGAGAGATGCGCCGCCGAAAGGGCTGCGACCATCGGCATGGTCGGCAAGACGCATCTGAGCGACAGCATCGTCTCGATGCCCTCGCCAGCCGCCATGACCTCGCCCACCACGCCAAATCGAACAGCATGACCGAGAAGGTCGCCCATCGCCCGCCGCGGCGTGTCGATCGGCGCCTTGCCGAGCATCGCTTTGGTAAAGCCGCCGGGATCGAGCCAGGTGCGGTGTGCCCCGGTCAGATGTCCCGCGAGATCGGTGACGGAAGCAATCATCGCCGGCCAGGTCTCGGTCGGGCTGTGGTCGTCCGGCCGATAGTAACAGCGCGGGTGGAAACGCAGGCCTCCGGTTCCGTGCAAAAACGTAATGCCGCGATTACGGAGATACGCTTCTACGAGAGTGCGTTCGATCGGCTGCGACATGGCGAACAGTCGCCGTGCTGCCTCCGGTGAGCCGGTTGGAGCGCTGGGCGTTCGCGATCGGGGACGATCCGGCTCAGGCTCAGGGTGCGGGAGGCTGAGGAACGAACGTGCCTCATCGGCCACGTCCTTGAAGTCGACCAGGCCGCAGCTTTTCCGGATCACGTCGAGCAGGTCGCCGTGCTCGCCGGTGGCGGCGTCGGTCCATTTGCCAGGCGGACCTTTCATCGACTCCTTGAGACGGACGAACATCGAACGGCCAGGCGTGTTGCGGGCGTCGCCCACGAGCCAGTAACCGCCTTCGCGGCGGCCGGCCGAGAGATAATGGCGGCACACGGCCTCGGCCTCTCGACCAAGGCGTTGCGCGAGATCCTGGGCGGTATCGGCCATAATGGTCCTCGAAAAGAAAAGGCCCGCCGTCGCCGGCGGGCCTCGTTGCGCTTCACAGCTTATTCGGCTGCGATCATCGGCTCGCCGGCGTCGTCATTCTGGGCGACCGGCTCGTCTTCGTCCTCCGGCAGTTTTTCGCTGGACTGCTCTGCGGCTTCCTCCACCGCAGATTCCGACGTCTGTCCGCCGCCAGCGGCGCGGCCGGGCGTGCGGAGCGGTTCGGGCAGCCAGGCGGTGTCGGCCAGCAGCGTTTCCGCTTCGGTCGCCATGTCGCCCTTCTTCAGATGCTCGATCCGATCCGCGGCGCGCTGTCCCTTGGCCTGGGCCACCGCCTGCAGGATGCGGGCCTTGGTCACCCGGCCGAGGAAGTTGTCCACGGTCGGCTTCCAACCGGCCGCCGCCATGTCGAGATCGACCGCTTGCGCCAGCCGATCGGCATGGGCGACCGCCCGCGGCCGCCGGTTCCAGGGCTCGTACGCGGCGTTGACGGAGAGGCTGACGATGTGAGCGAACAAGCCGGCCTGGCTGTCGCCGTCCCACTCGTGGAGTGCATCCCAGAGGTCAGCCGATTCCTTCGGAAGCGCCTTGGCCCAGCTGTCGTGCCGGGCTCGGATCGCCTCGGCCGAGGCGCTGTCGTTCAGCCCCGGCGCCTGCGCGCCGAAGCTGACGCTCTTCACATCGAGTTCGAGGCAGCTATCCGAGCCGTAGTGGTAGAACGTCTTGAGCGTGAGGACGTGCAGGGCGGCGAGGAACGCTACGTCCGGCCGCTCACCGAGCGCGTGCCGCAGGCTCAACGTCCGGTGCGAAGTCAGCTCGGTCATCAGCCGGTCGGAGATGGGCGACAGACCCTCGTCCTCCTCCGTTTCGGCCTCGGGCTCCGCCGTTACATCGGCTTCGGCACCCTCGTAGCTGGCGGCCATGGCGCGCTCCTCCTCGCCGTCGGCGGACAGCTCGGACTCAGGTTCGGCCGCCAATTCGTCCTCGGGCCGGACATAGCCGCGCTCGACGCGAAGTTGACCATCGGCGCCGATGCTGACGAAGGCGCCGGCACGGGCGACCTCGGCGGCGTCGAACAGCACGGGTCGGCTGTCGAAGCTCTCGATCGCCGTTTCCAGCTCCGACAGGCGTTCGTCCACTTCGTCGGGCAGTTCGTCGGCGTCCTGATATTCGTTCGACAGCCGGTCCAGTTCGGCCTGGAGTGCGTCGCGGCTCGCCTCCTCCTCAGCCGTGAGCGGGGCGGTCTCGCCGCGCAACTGGCGCAAACCAAAGGCATGGCCATAAGCGAAGTCTGGCGCGACCTCGATCCACGTCCAGCCTTCGGCCGCAATCGTTTCGGATTCCGCTTGCAGCTTCTCGGTCGTCATGCGGTCGACGAGCGGGACATCCGGCAGCCAGCCGCCGTCGTCGCCCTGAAATAGGTCGCGCAGCACCGTGCCGCCCGCTGCCACATAGGCGTCCACACTGATGAACTGCGCCCGCTTATCGGAGGCGCGCACCGCGCCCTCGGTCAGCATACGGCGGACGACGTAGGGCTGCTTGTCGTGGGATGCCTTAAGGCGCTCGAACACCTGCTCCTGGCGCTCGTGATCACCGGAGACGGTGAAGGCCATGAGCTGGTCGAGCGTCATGCCGTCCTCGGCATAGACTTCGAGCAGCGCCGGCGAGACCGACGCCAGCTTCAGGCGCTGCTTCACCACGTTGACCGAGACGAAGAATGTGGCGGCGATCTCCTCCTCGGACTGACCTTTTTCGCGCAGCGCCAGGAACGCCCGGAACTGGTCAAGCGGATGCAGCGGCGCGCGCTGGACGTTCTCGGCGAGCGAGTCCTCCTCGGCGATACCGCTGTCGCGCACGATGCAGGGCACCGGCGCTGTCTTGGCGAGGCGCTTCTGCTTCACGAGCAGTTCCAGCGCCCGGTAGCGCCGGCCACCGGCCGGGATCTCGAACATGCCGGTCTCGACGCCGTCCTGATCGACGACCGCCCGCACACTCAAGCCTTGCAGCAGGCCGCGGCGAGCGATGTCGTCGGCCAGCTCCTCGACCGAGACGCCGGCCTTCACGCGCCGGACGTTCGACTGACTGAGCAGGAGCTTGTTGAAGGGGATGTCGCGCGAGGGCGAGAGGGTGATCTTCTGAACAGTGGTAGCCATCGGGATGTACTCCGCGACGGGCGGCCGAAAGACTCTCTCTCGACCTCCAACCCGTCACGAAGCGCAGCGCCGCCCTCTTCCTCTGAAGGGCAGCGCCGCACAACCGACGATCGGGAAAGACGGGAAGGCACGAAGCCGGAGACACGCTTTTCCGCATCTCCGGCTTTCCGGGAGTCAGGCCGCCCGGTCGAGCAGCTTCTTCGCGCGCGCCTCTAGGTCGAGGCGGGCGTCCTGATGGGTCTTGTCGCGCGCAACAGCGGTGATGCCCTGCACGAAGTCGAAGACGCTCTCAGGCTTGCGCCCCTCCTCGGTCAGGACGGTCTCAATGATCTTCGCCGTCTCGGTCTTCGAGAAGCCGCGCTTGCGCAGAAACTCGCTGCGGTCATCGTCGGTACGGGCCACGATCTTTTCCCGCGCCGCCCTGATGCCGTTGACGAAGGGCATCGGCGAGGAATTGGCGAAGCGGGTCAACGCTGGCGCAGCCTCATGCGCGAAGCGCGAGGCCGCGTATTTCGAGTGGCGAATGGTGATCTCCTCGAAATCTTCGACGCCCCAGAGATTGCGGTTCTGGCAGACGGCGCGGAGATAGAAGCTCGCCATGCCGAGCGTCTTGGCGCCGACCTCGGAATTCCAGCAATAGAAGCCGCGGAAGTAGAGGTCGGGCGAACCGTCGGGCAACCGCCCTGCCTCGATCGGATTGAGGTCGTCGACCAGGAAGAGGAAGACGTCCCGATCAGAGGCATAGAGCGTGGTCGTATCCCGCGTGACATCGACACGCGGGTTGTAGATGCCCGTTGACCAGTCGAGCACGCCCGGGACCTTCCAGCGTGTATCGCCCGTGCCATTGCCGGCGATCCGCTGCACGGCCGAGACCAGCTCGTGGTCGAAGATGCGGCCGTAGTCGGGGCCGGTCACGGCGCGCAGCTCGACGCGACCATCTTCGATCTCGAGCGTCTTCACCTGCTCGGCGCGATGGGACGTCAAGCCGTATTGCAGGTTGATACCGGCCAGAGGCGCCGGAAGCTGCCGCAGATAGGCCGCCGGCGCTCCGACCAATCCGGCGAGCTGACCGAAGCTCCAATGGGTCGGCGCGATTGGCCTATCCGAGCCGGGCAGCATCAGCGCCAGGCGCTCTGCATCGTCGCGGCTCGCCTCCACCCGGATCGCCGCGCTCTCAACGGTTCGAGTCCGGCTACGCTCGGTCCGTCCATGCACGGCGGCATAGAGGCCGGACAGGGAAAGGTAGCGCTCGTCAGCGGGCCTCGAAAACCATTCGGAGGACACGCGGCCGATCCGCTCGCCGCGGGTCACATCCACCTTGTAGCCGCCAGCGCGATCGCAAGCGGCGTCCAGAATCTCCACATGGGTCATGGCTAGTCTCCATGACGGGCGCCGGAGGCCTCTCCTCCAGCCTTCAACCCGTCACGGCGAAGCCGGGCCGCCCTCTCACTCTTAAAAGGGGGCGTTGCGGGGATCTCCCCGCAGAAGGGGGCGCGTCGGCGACCGCGGCGGCGACCAGGGGGAAGGCTTTCCCCTCCAGGCCTTCCAGATCGCGGTCCAACAACTTCCAATTAGCGGGCCATTGACTCCCAATCAGCCGACGCCGATAGTTCCAATCTTCCGGATTCGGAGATGGCATGTTCGAGCGGTTTGTGGAGCGACGGGCGGAGGAAGCCCTTTCTGATACGCCGGTGGTCCTGATCGTAGGCCCGCGCCGCGCCGGCAAGACCACGCTTGTCCGAAAAATGGGAGAAGCCGGGCGGACCTATATCACGCTCGACGATCAAACGGTCCTTGAGGCCGCCCAGTCCGATCCCGCCGGCTTCATTCGCGGCCTCGACCGGGCCATCATCGACGAAATTCAGCGCGCCCCTGACCTGCTGCTGGCCATCAAGAAGACGGTCGATGAGGACTATCGGCCGGGTCGCTTCCTTCTCACCGGCTCGGCGAACGTCCTGACCTTGCCGCGAGTCGCCGACAGCTTGGCCGGTCGGATGGAGACCATCCAGATGCTGCCGCTCGCAAGGGCTGAGGTCGAAGGCCGAACGCCGACTTTCCTGGAGCATCTCTTCGCAGGAAAGCTCCGAAGCCAACGGGACGCTATCCTCGGCGACGACCTTACCCGGCTTGTCCTGCTCGGCGGCTTCCCCGAAGCGATCAGTCGCGACAGCGAGCGCCGGCGGCAGGATTGGTCGAGGTCCTATCTCACGTCGGTGCTAACGCGCGATCTGCGGGATATCGCTGACGTCGAGAAGCTGACGGAACTTCCGAAATTCGTAAGGCTGCTGGCCGAGCATTCCGGCCAGTTGGTCAACTATTCGCAGTTCGGCGCCGGCATCAATGTCAGCCACAAGACGGGGCAGCGTTATGTCGGGCTGCTTGAGCAAGTGTTCCTGATCACGACGGTGCAACCATGGTTCACCAATGCCCTGAAGCGCATCGTCAAGACGCCTAAGCTGCACTTCCTCGATTCCGGCCTGCTAGCGACTGTCCGCGGGCTGTCCTTCGACAGGGTCAAGGCGGATCGCGGCACGTTCGGCGCGCTGCTCGAAAGCTTCGTGTTCGCGGAAATTCTAAAGCTGATGACGGCCTCGGACCTGCGGCTGACGCCTCACCATTTTCGGGATCGGGACATGCGGGAGGTCGACATCGTGCTGGAGCGTGATGACGGGATGATCGCAGGCATCGAGGTCAAGGCGAGCGCGACGGTCAAAGCCGGTGATTTCGGAGGCCTTCGGGCATTGGCCGAGGCTTGTGGAGACCGCTTTGCCTTTGGCGTCGTCCTTTACGACAGCGCGGACGTCGTGCCGTTCGGGGACAGGCTGGCGGCGGCGCCATTGTCGAGCCTCTGGGATGGAAAGGCGCTGCCGAGCAAGGCAGGCAAGGGAGCGTCGCGTGAGGCTATATAACAAGCTGTGCCCTAAGCTCCTGCGACGACTGCCTGCGCGGATCACACGCGTTAAGAGCGGCGGCATCAACCAGGGGGAATATTGTGCGCATTAAGGGAGTCGAGATCGAAAACTTCCGGCTTCTGCGAGATGTCGCAGTGGGTTTGGAAGATCGCACTACGCTGATCGTGGGGCGAAACAAT
Organism: Acetobacteraceae bacterium; assembly: GCA_965276815.1. Lineage (GTDB taxonomy): Bacteria > Pseudomonadota > Alphaproteobacteria > Acetobacterales > Acetobacteraceae > JAVVHH01. Next base: position 511,381 of record CBDIBE010000012.1, read on the forward strand.
AGCGGCAAGACCTCAATAGCCGAGCTTTTCCGACGACTTCTTGGCGAGAAGTCACCGTCATTCAGGGTGGAGGATTTTTCCCTGGGTTGCCACGAGTGCTTCTGGACGGCGTTCAAAGCCTTCCAGGCGGAAGCCGCTGCGCCGGACGTCGTTGCACTCCTCCCGTCCATCAAGGTCACGATCGACATCACCTATGACGTCAATGCTCCAGATCTCGGCCCGCTGAGCGACTGCATCGTCGATCTCGATCCGAACTGTAGCGACGCAAGGCTCATCCTCACTTACGGCCCGCGGCCCACCGCGCCGGCAACGCTTTTCGCTGATCTCGCTGTCGGCGAGGATGTGGCGGTCAACCGTTTGGCTTTGTTTCGGGCGTTGGGCAGCCGCGTGCCAGGTGCCTACGCGACGTCGCTGGAAGCGGTCGATCCCAACGATTCGACCAATCGAAAGTCGTTGGAGCCGAAAACGCTCACAGCGCTGGTCCGGGGCGGGTTCATCAATGCGCAGCGTGGCCTTGATGACGATACGCACCGCGAGAGAGACGTTCTCGGCAAAGTCGTGGAAGTGCTCTTTCAGTCGGCGCTTACTGATCCCGTCGACCCCGAGAAGCGGACCACAGCCGAGCAACTCAAGGCGGCCGTTGAGCAAATTCAGAGCGACCTGCACGTCGGCTTCAACGCGAAGCTCACTTCGCTTCTGCCGACGTTCGATCTATTCGGCTATCCTGGTCTCTCTGATCCTGGACTCGTCACCGAGACCAGCTTCGACGTCGACAAGCTGTTGAACGATCACACCAAGGTTCGTTACGTCGGCGTCAACGGCATGACCCTGCCCGAAACCTATAACGGACTCGGCGTGCGCAATCTGGTCTACATGCTGCTCCAGTTGTTGCGGTTCTTTCGCGAGTATCAGGCCACGCCGACCGCTGCCGGTGTGCATCTGATCTTTATCGAGGAACCGGAAGCGCACCTGCATCCTCAGATGCAGGAGGTCTTCATCCGCCAGCTTGACCAGATCACCAGCGCCTTTGTCGCTCAGCTCAATGAGAACAGGCCTTGGCCAGTCCAGTTCGTCGTAACCACACACTCACCGCATATGGCGAACGAAGCGCGCTTCGAGGCCATGCGTTATTTCCTCTCGGTTCCGGATGGCGAGGGCATGCGCCGTTCGATCGTGAAGGATTTGCGCAAGGGCATGGGCGGCGCACCCGAGCCTGACCGCGAATTCCTGCATCAATATCTGACCCTGACGCGGTGCGATCTGTTTTTCGCCGACAAGGCGGTCCTGATCGAGGGCACGGCAGAGCGCATCCTACTCCCCGCAATGATCCGCAAGACCGATAGCGCCGCCGCTGGTCAGCCGCAGCTCGGAAGCCAGTATCTCACGGTGATGGAGGTCGGCGGCGCCTATGCGCATCGCTTCTTCGATCTCCTATCGTTCCTAGATCTACGCACCCTAATCATCACCGACATCGATGCAGTGAAGCCGAACGATAGCGGAAAGCGTGTCGCCGTGCCCGTAGCGGAGGGTTTGTTCACCAGCAACGGGTGCTTGAAAGCCTTGTTTGGCGACGACGTTTCGCCGGAGGCCCTGCTGGGAAAGACTGCGGCAGAGAAGACAACTGGCATTCGGCGCGTCACCTTCCAGATACCGGAAGCCCAAGGCGGACCGTGCGGTCGGAGCTTCGAGGATGCTTTCATCCTGGCCAATCCTGCACGTTTTCCTCTTGGGGACGGCGACCATGCGCTTGCGGCCTATACCTTGGCCAGTGATCAGAAGAAGTCCACCTTCGCGCTGGAGCACGCGATCGAGCACACCGAGTGGAATGTTCCCCGATATATCGCCGAGGGGCTGCGCTGGCTGGCGGAAGGCAATCCAGCGCCGATAGAGCCGGTTCCGCAGGTCGCGGTAGAGATCGTTGCGGACGCCGCAGGCATCGCGGTCAACGTAGCTGAGGTTGGCGACAATGGCTGAGGAAGCGGAAAATCCCGCAGACACCGCTGGTCGTATCGCGCTTCAGCGGATGTTTGCCTGTCTCGACGAGGGGCGCAGCTTTCGTTTGGAGGCCGGTGCCGGAGCCGGGAAGACCTACTCGCTCGACAAGGCACTTCGCCGCCTGATCGATCGCCGGGGCGCCGAGCTTCTCCGCCGCGGCCAACAAGTTGGCTGCATCACCTACACCAACGTCGCCAAGGATGAAATTATCTCTCGCATCCAGGCTCATCCTGCCGTGCGTCCCGAGACGATTCACGGCTTTTGCTGGAGCATCCTCCAGGACTTCCAATCGACGCTCCGCGCGCTTGTGCCGGGTCTTGAAGGATGGGCGGAGCGCCTCGAACCTGTTGGCGGCATTGGCGCGCGCCGTGTCCATTACGAGCTGGGATTTCCCAGCGTTGGCGACCATCAGGTCACGCTTCGGCACGACGACGTTCTGGCGCTGATGATGCAAGCGCTTGCCTATCCGAAGTTCCGATCGGTCTTGACGGCGCGTTATCCCATCCTTCTCATCGACGAATACCAGGATACTGACGCCGGCTTCGTCGATGCGATCAAGGCATGGTTCCTGAACACGGGCCAAGGTCCGCAGCTCGGCCTGTTCGGCGATCACTGGCAAAAGATCTACGGCGAGGGCTGCGGCCTGGTCGAGCACGCGGCGCTGGAAGTGATCGACAAGAATGCGAATTTCCGATCCACCGACCCGATCGTCCAGGTGCTCAATCGAATGCGACCGGCGCTGCCGCAAATGGTACGCGATCCCGCTATGCCGGGCGAAGCGCGCGTGTTCCATACCAACCTCTGGCCCGGCGTCAGGCGGACCGGACAAGGCGGCGGTCACTGGACCGGCGATACAAGCCCTGAAGCCGCAAAGGCGTATTTCGCGCACATCAAGCATCGGCTAGCGGCCGAGGGCTGGGACCTCGCGGTCGGGAAAACCAAGATCCTCATGCTCAGCCACAGCGTCCTCGCTCGCGAGCAGGGCTATTCGGGCATTCCGCCGATTTATGGCCAGTTCAACGATCCTTGGTTGAAGAAGGACGATCCCCACATCAAGTTCCTGGCCGACCAGTTAGAGCCGGCTTGTGCCGCCTTCGAGGCAAAGCGTTACGGTGAAATGTTCGGTTGCTTCGGAACCGGCACGCCTAAAATCCACAAGCACGCGGACAAGGTGGCGTGGACGCAGGCCATGACCGCCCTGATAGGGCTGCGAACATCGGGGACGATCGGTGCGGTTGTCGACTTCATCGCCGCTCAGCCGCACATGCGCCTTCCGGAGCCTGTGGAAGAAGCCGAGCGGCGACTCGCTGATGCCGGCCCTGAGCCGGTGGAAGGAGAGTCGCGTCGCGTTACCCAACTTCGGAAGCTGCGCGCAGTCCCCTATACGGAACTGATAGCCCTCGACCGCTTCATCGATGGGCATACCCCCTTCGCCACCAAGCACGGCGTCAAGGGCGCGGAGTTTGAGAACGTACTGGTGATCGTCGGTCGCGGATGGAACAAGTACAATTTCGGCCAGATGCTCGAATGGATGGAGCCCGGTCCACCTTCCGACAAGATTGAGTTCTTCGAGAATAACCGCAACCTGTTTTACGTGGCATGCTCCCGGCCCAAAATCCGACTGGCTCTGCTTTTCACGCAGGTGCTCTCTCAGAATGCTATGGCGCGACTTACGGCTTGGTTTGGCGCCGCGAACATTGTCGCTCTGCCTGCGGACCCTCAAGCCGCAGCCTGAGCATCACGCTCTAAGCCTCCGCGCGGATGGCGCTGATCAATCCCGAATAGCAGTTTGGCGGCGCGACGGTGTCGGCGCCCGGAACTTGAGGACGCGCGTCGCGATCGCGAAGAACCCCTTGAGGTTCGCGGTCGAAATGTCGGTTTGATACAGAGGGCAAGACCGCTCTTCGTCGACCTGGAAGCCAACCCTGCAAGGCTCCGTCGTCCGCTCGAGGCGGGCGTAGGATTGATCGCTCACCTTCGCCGGTGTGCCCTGTCGGCCGAAGCGAGACCAATAGGTCTCGATCGGATGCCTGCGTTCCCACTGTTTCAGACTGTCGTCTTTGGAGAAGCGATCGCACTCACTACTGCACACTAGCTGTAGATCACCACGAAGACTGTCGAGGACCGGACCGAGGAGGAGGTCCACAACCTTCGCCGGGAAGGGTTCACCGCCGTCGGTTCGGAGGGCGATCTCCATCACCTCCTGCAGTCGGTCGGATAGGTCATGACGGAGGGTCGCTAGAATAAGATAGGCGATCGCTTCGACGATCGGGCCCTGGTCCACACCAGCCTTCATCAACCGGGTGTAGAGGAACAGTAGATTAAAGATCGCCATCGAACAGGCTGCGAGGGTTTCTTCGGCCGAGCAATATCCGCCCCAAGGCCGCTCATCGATGCTGCCGTGGGCGAACTCGTTGGCGATAAGCGCGATTCGCTCCATCGGACCGATTTTGAGCGTTTCGCGCTCCGCCCAAATCCGCCGCGCCCGCTCGATTGAGCTATATTCCAACAGGCTCCAGAAGCGTTCTGTGATGGCTTGCAGGTATCCGGCCGAACTCAGGCCGCCCTCGAACAGTCGTAACACGGTCGAGGGCTGGTCGCTCAGCATACGCTCCAGGACCGGCTGGTCCCACAGGAGGATCTGCGGTCTGGGAAAGCGCGCCTGCCATGTCTTTACCCAGTCGCGGGTCGGGTTTGAAAACGTCGTGTTAGTTGCGATCACCAAGCAGTCGACGGTCTTATCGGCCAGCACGTTGTTGCAGGCCGACGTAACCGCATCTTTCTCGACCGTCCCGGCCCGCCCCTTACATTCAATCCACCAGCGCTTGGCCTCGACCTGGCCGTCCGAGCCCGGCGTATAGAATCGGCCTTCAAGATCGCGGCCGCCGTCGGCAGCGCCGCCGCCAGTACCTCCGAGTCGCCACTCCAGGTCACGCGCGCCGATCCCATCGAGCAGCCAGAACAAGCATTCTTCCAACGCCCTGCCTTTGAGCTCCCTAAACGGAAGCTCCGTGGGCAAGACCCATTTGGGTGCGCCGTTGGGGCCGTCTCCATCGGGTTTGTCGTCTTCGGCCAACGCTACCTCGCCCGACCCGACGCCCGCAGGAGATAGACGCTTATCGCAGACGCCACGGTGACCACGAGTTCGGCTTCTTCGAACCGTGGCTCGCGACCTTCTTGAATGTGCCGGCCCTGCTCAGAGGCGAACCCCCACAGCTTATGCAGGGCGGTGTCGAGCGGGGGAGGAAAGCTCAGCCGGCCGATGATCTTTCCGAGGGTGTCGGTGCTCCCATCGACCTCGCGTGCCACGCATTCCAAGGCGGCCATGGCATGCTGGATGGCGCCCGTCACGTCAGCCGCCGGGCGGCGCGAGATGTCCTTGAGCGCCTCATGCAATTCGTTGGCGGCGGTCGGCGTCCCAGCGTCCCGCATGATTTGAGCCGCGTCGCCGGTGGCCAGTTCGAACGGCTCAGATCCGCGGACGACGATGACGCCCGCTTTCATCTGCCAGCCAACGCCATGTTCATGAAACAGCAGGTTCAGGCGACGCTCAAATTCCGGCCGCCGGGAGTCGGTGTAGTCACCCTCGCCAACGGCGTGGTAGAGGCGTTCGGCGATGTCATAGACCCGATACCAGGGCGCCCCATCGATCAGGTAAGAAACCTCGTTCTCGACGTTCCCAGGCGACCAGTTGTTCGGGTCCGGACGCTTGAGCAGAACCTCGCAGACAGCGTCTCGCATTCCGCCTGGGCCGAGGCCGCAGGCATAGCCAAGCATTAATACACCATCGCGCACAACGTCAGGCGCGTCTTCCCGGATAGTGATCTCGGCGTCGGGCGGCCGAAATCCAAATCGATCTGAAAATGGCGACGACTTATCCATTCCCAATATCTAGCATGGCTTGAAAGATCGGTGATAGGCAGCGACTAGCTGGTCGGACTAGGCCGGAAATACATGATCGATCCATGAAGCGCAGGCAGCTACGACCTCAAGCGCCATTCCCGGGGAGTGGATGTCGGACGTGCCATGAGACAATCCATTTCGTAGGGCGATCAAAGCCTCGATAGGGTCGGAGACCACTGTGGGACCGGGCACAAGCGCTGGTAGGATGCCTGCCTTCCTCGCCCTGTCGACGAGATTGCGCAGCGTCCCGCGAGCGGCACCGCCGTGGCCGTTGAGCCGATGTTTCAACGCCAGCTCGAACGCGCCGAATGCCTGCACTTCACCGACAACGAACAGATCATAGTCGAAGAAAGCGTAGATGATGGTGTTTCGGGCGCGGTCGAAGGCGGCGCCGACTTCATCAGGCACGGCGTCGTTGAGATTGATGTTCGCTATCGCTCCATGATGATCGGCAAGCGTCATTCGCCGGGCGACTCCACGTTCAACGACGCAGAGATCGGCGAAGCGAGGATCGGGTTTCAAAATGTCATCGAACGACTTGAAGGGCATTCCCTGGTCCGATCGTTGCGCCGTTCGCCGTTCGCCGTTCGCCGATGCCCCGCTACGCTGCGAGCGGGATCTCTGCCTCCGTCTCCTTCGCCGGGTCGGCGACAGCTTTGGTCAAGAAGCGATCGAGGGCAGCGCGCCGTGAATCCCGGTCCAGCGCGTAGGCCGTCTGTTTGAACTCAATGCCATCCAGCAAGCCCTGAATATAGCCCGAGATCGTGTCGGCCGCCATGATGAGCGCGGTGTCGAGCGTGTGGATATACTTGCTGGTGACCGAGCCCTTGGCGTGGCCCACCAATGCCGCGATGGTCACTTCGGTGAAGCCGAGGTCATTGGCGATGCTGGCGAAGCTGTGCCGGAGCACATGCGGCGTCACGTCAGAAAGAGCGGAATCCTTGAAGAGCTGCTCCCAATGGTTCGGGAAGCTGCCGAAGGCATTATCCTCGCCCTGGCCAGGGAAGACGTATGTCCCGACATCCTCAGCATGCCGCTGTTCCAGATATTCGACGACCGGCAATCCGATCGGCCGGATCGACTCGCCCTCCTTGCTGTCCTCCAACCGCAGGCAGCTCGCTTCGGTGTCGGCCTCGGTCCATTTCAGACCGATCATTTCGCTGCGGCGGCATCCGGTCAGCGCGATCTGGCGGATGATGTCCACCGTCATCGCGTACTTCTCGTCCTCGGCGGCTTTGCGCAGCATTTCGCCTAGCGTCCGATATTCGGCCTCGGACAATCGGCGCTGCCGCACGTTGTCCTTTGGCTTGCGGATACCGTGCGCCGGATTGGACGCTATGATGCCTGCCTCGACGGCGTAGGTAAGAATGCCGCCGAAGAGACCGATCGTGCGCGTCGCCGTTCCGGCGCCGCCACGGACGATAGCCTTGCCGCGCAGCTTCGTCGTCTTGACCGAGACGCGCGTCTTGCCGGCCATGATATCCTTCAGGGCCTTGTTGATATCCGCCTTGGTCAGATCCTTCACACGGCGCGTTCCCAAGAGCGGGATGATGTGGCGCTCGATACGCCCGGTGTCCGTGACGATGGTGGTGGGCTTTTTCGGCCGCCCGCCTTTACCCAGGATCAAGCCAGCGTTCAGGTCGTTGAGGTAGAGCGTGCAGAGTTCCTTGACCGTGATGGCCTTATGATCGAGCTGCCGCTCTTCTGCGGGGTTGTCCCCTTGGGCGACGCGGCCCAACTGAACCTTCGCCTCCTGTCGGGCGGACTCGGCGGTCCAGACACCGTGCAAGCCGATCGTGTATCGGCGCGAGCGTCCCAAGGCGCGGTATTGAAGGACGTAGCTGCGCTTGCCGGACGCGAACACCCGCAGGCCGAAGCCTGGCAGTTCGTCGTCCCAGATGACATAATCCTTCTCACGCAGCTCGGCCGTGTCTACGAGACGTTTTGTGAGCTTAGCCATGGGAATCCTCCCGTCCGAACGCCCATTCTCGCGTAAGCGCCACGTAAGCAGGCGGACGCAAATCGGAGCGGGTTCGAGAGTACCCCAGACGAGGTAGAATTTCAAATTGTTTAGCGATTACAGTAGCATATCGCATTGGAGCGAAGCCCATCGTAATTGGTCGAAGGGCAGGTTTAATTGCTCCCCGAGCAGGGGTTCGAGGTCGCGGCCGCCATAAAGCAGGCGGTCGATGACAACGGCGCCCTCGGCGACGTGGAAGGCAATGGTGACGCGCTTGGGAAACCCATGATACGCAGGCCAGGCCGCAGATCGTCGCGGCGTGTGCTGCGTTCCGGAAGGTGGCGAAGCGCAGGCAGTAAGCGCGCAGGCGTTCGGTGTAGAAGTAGGCTACGTCCGGCCCAGCCCGCTCGCCAGGTCATCGTAAAGCTTCAGCAGGTCGGCTTCGGCTTCAGGGGCGAAGATGACCTCATGGGTCACGACGGTCCTTCAGGCGGGCCGCGTGGTGATCGCGCAGGCGGGTTGCCACCTGGTCGGCGGGGATGCCGCGCGACGGATTGGCCTGCATGGCGTCAAAGATGGCGACCACTTCCGCTTTCAGCCAGCGTTCAACCGCGACATCGCGCTCCTGCAAGGCCCGCAATCCGGCCCGCACGACTTCACTGGCCGAGGCGTAGCTGCCGGACGCCACAAGCGCGTCGATATAGCTCGCCTGCTCGGCCGGCAGGCTGAAGGTGCGTTTGGCAGGCGACGACATACTCAACTCACCCTTAAAGTCCTATTCTACCTCAAAGTATGACACTTTCATACCTGACTCTGGCGTTGCATTACGATGGCCACGTGCCGCTATTCGGCCAATCGTATTACGATATGCAGAGTGCTCGCAACGGCAGAACGCGAACGAGCGGGTGGCAAGAACGGCTGAGCGGCGCTACCCGTTCACGACCGGCGGAGAGCTGTTGTTCTGGTCGGGCGCGGTGACCGTGCCGGCGGTTTCGGCGCAAGAACGTCATTGACGGTGAGGCTGACTTTATCGGGCGGCGGGTGACGATCCACGCCTTTGCTGCTTGGAGCCGGCCGAAGGCGCGGATGGCCCGCCTGCGCGGACCATGGCGTTGGATCTGACCTACTCGGCCGCGGCGACCATGTCGCGGTCGGTTTCGTCCAGCTCCATTCCCGCCAGATAGGCTTTCTCCTCGTCCGACGCGCCGAGTTTGCGCCAATCCTCGGTCTTGGGAACGATGCCCTGGTAGGAACGCAGCTTGGCCATCGGCAAATGCGGTGCGACGAGACCGATCGGCTCGGCGCCCTCGGCCAAATGCTGCACCGCGTCCAGCATCAGGCGGCGGAATTGGATGACGGCGATATCGGAAGCGCCGAGGCGTTCGGAGGTGCGGTCGGCGATCGGGCCCATCGACTCCCACATGGCGATGTCCTGGTTGGGGATTCCTGGGAGGCCGGTGAAGTTGCCCAGCCGCATCGCGGTACGGTCCTGCAGGTAGTTGTTGGCGGCAAAGCGCAGCATTGGCTTGTAATCGCGGTCCAGGTCGATGCCGACTTGGGCCACGCAGAACTTTCTCCACGCCTCCTGGTCGATGGTGTTCGCACGGTCGCCCCAGGCGAGGAAGTGGAAGTAGCTGCTGGTATCGTCCCGCGGCGTGATGACGCTGGCGACGTTGTAGCTGCTATTGGGTGGGATCAGCGCAATGAACGGGGCCACGTAGGTGGTAATGCGCACGTAATCTTGCGTGGCGGCATTGGCGATGGGGCGGCGGATCGCCGCGTAACGCATGCCGTAATTGGTGATCTGCACTTGGATGCGTGGGTTTTTGTCGGTGGACGGCCTCGTCCAGTGCGTGTCGGACGCGCCGGCCGTGGTCACTCGGGCCGGGCGCATGTCGGAAGAGTGCAGGCTGGAGCTGTGGGCGCTGTCGATCTGGCCCTCCATGATCTGCGCCCAGTTGCAGGGGAGCTGGATACGCATGATGGAGACGCGCTCATCGCCGGTTGGCGCCCAGGGGGGCGCTTCGAATTCTGGCATCTGCTCGGGCGGACCCATATAGACCCAAATGAAGCCGCCGGCCTCCTGGACAGGGTAGGCCTTGTGCTTGAGCCGGTCGGCAAGCCCGCTCGCCGCGGGCTCGGACGGCATTTCGATCACGTTGCCTGCCACGTCGAACTTCCAGCCGTGATACAGGCAGCGCAAGCCGCACTCCTCGTTGCGGCCGAAGAACAGCGATGCCTTGCGGTGCGGGCAAAACTCGCCGAGGACGCCCAGCTTGCCGTCAGTGTCGCGGAAGGCGACGAGGTCCTCGCCAAAGAGGCGCAGGCGCACCGGGTCGCAATCGTTGGAAGCGAGCTGCTCGCAGAGCGCGGCTGGCACCCAATGCCCGCGCATCAGCTGACCCATCGGGGCCTCGCCCTCGACCCGGCAGAGCAGGTTGTTTTCCTCTCGCGTGAGCATTGACGCCCTCTATCCTTAGCTGCCTAAGGATTTTATCTTCGCGCCCCTTGGATGTCCAGCGCGACCCCACCTAAGTGATAGGCAAATCTGGGAGGTATTGCGTGCAGGACGGGGAAGAGCTCATCACGGTGCAGGTTGCGCGGACGGAGGAAGCTGCGGACGGGATTCAGCTTTTTGAGCTGCGCGACCCTGGGGGCGGCGCGCTGCCGACGTTTTCGCCGGGCGCTCACCTTTCCGTGCGGGTGCTGGCCGGGTCGATGCGCAATTATTCGATCGCCAGCGACCCGGCGGACACCGATCGCTACATCATCGCTGTCAAACGCGAGGCGGCGGGGCGGGGCGGTTCGGTCAGCCTGGTCGAGAACGTCGGAGCCGGCGATATGCTGCAGGTGTCGCAGCCGCGTAATCTGTTCGAGCTGGCGGCGAATGCGGCCAGCTACATTTTCGTCGCCGGCGGGATCGGGATCACGCCGATCAAGTCCATGATCCACTACGTCCAGGGCAACGGCGGCAAGGCGTTCAAGCTTTACTACCTGACCCGTAGTAAATCCGGCACCGCTTTCTTGCCCGAACTCACTGACCCGGCGCTGAAGGGCAAGGTCGTCATCCATCATGACCAGGGCGACCCGGAGAAGGCGTTTGATCTGTGGCCGGTGTTCGAGACGCCGAGCAAGGCGCATATTTATTGCTGCGGTCCGCGCCCGCTGATGGATGCGGTGCGCGATATGACCGGGCATTGGCCGGCAAGCCAGGTGCATTTCGAGGATTTCGGCTCCGACCTGGTCCGGCCGCGCGCCGACGACAGGCCCTTTGCGATCAAGCTCGCCCACAGCGGCGCGACGCTGACCGTGCCTGTCGGGACGACGATCATGGAGGTGATGCGCTTGCACGGCCTGCGCGTTCCGAGCTCCTGCGAGAGCGGGACTTGCGGCACCTGCCGCACCGGGCTGCTGGAGGGGGAGGCCGACCATCGCGACCTGGTCCTTTCGCCGGCGGAGCGGGCGCGCGAGATCATGGTCTGCGTGTCGCGCGCGAAGTCGGCGGAGCTGGTGCTGGATGTTTAGGCTGGCGGAAACTCGACGCTTTCGTAAATTGCGGCAAAGGGGATTGACAGTTCAAATGCCGAAAGTTCGAGGGATGCATCTATTCCCTCCAGCAGGATCGCGCTTCGGATTCCGAGCCGCCCGTCCACGTCTCGCTGATACACGAGGACGCGTGCTTCGTCCTGGCTGATGAGCACATAAGTGCCGATGCTGGGTGTCGCGTCATAGTCTCGCAATTTGAGGGTCTGGTCGATCCAGGCGGTGCTCTTGGAGAGGATCTCGAAGATCGCGGCAGGCTCTTGGGCGTTGAGAGCGCCGGGCACGCGCGGGCCGCAATCGATCAAGGCATCGGGATAGCGGCCGCTTGTTCCGGCGCGTACCTTGAGGTCGGGTCCTTGGAGCCGGCAAGGGGTGCCGCGCAGCCGGACGGTCAACTCGGCACGCAGATTGTTGGCGATGGCGTCGTGCTGCGCCGTCCCACCCGCCATTGCATACACCTGGCCGTCCACCAGCTCGTGCTTAACCGGCTGGCGGGATTCCCACTCGAGATAGGTTTCCCAGGTCCACCTGGTCTCCTGTCGTGCGTTCGACATGTTCACCCGCCTGCTTTGCCTGGCCGGCTTGCGGCCGCGGCGATGATGGCGATCAGGTCCGTCTCCGCCGCCGCCGCGGTCCGATAGCGCGGCTGGGTGGTCACGAACGGCGCCGTCGCGTCATGTGGGTTGTAGATCTCCAGGAAATAGTCGCCCGACTTCTCGTCGAGCATCGGTTCGACACGGATCAACGCCATCACTCACCCCCTTTCACCCAAATCCGTCCGCAACTCACTCTGTATCGATCGGAGCATCCGCAGCAGCATGGTGCGGTCCCGCTCGGAGAGCCCGCTGGTCGCCAGACTGACCACCTCGATCGCCAACGGCAGCAAAACCGCCTCCAAGTCACGCCCCTTCCCGGTCAGGAACACGTTGATCTTGCGCCGGTCGCGCTCATTGCGCTCGCGGCGGACCAGGCCCTGCTTTTCCATGGCCGCAATGGCCGAAAGGGTCGTCGGTTCCATCGTGCCGATCAGGCGCGACAGCTCACGCTGCGTCAGCCCGTCCCGATCCCAGAGCACCCGCAGATAATACCACATGCCTGGCGTGACGCCGTGCTGCTCGATGCGCGACTGCAGTGCCCGCTGGACCAGCCGGTGGGTCAGCCGGATTTGGTAGCCGACACTGGTGCCGAGCGGCAGGCTCAGGCGCTGGCTCAGGTGCTGGCTCAGGTGCTCGGGCGTCGCCTTGTTTTTGCCAGCCGGAATGCCACACCCCCACACCATATCGTCGCTCGACAACCGAGACGCACGCGGCTTAGATCGCTTCGTAAGCTACACAATTCCTGACATGGGCCTGATATGGGCCTGACATGGGCAGCAAGAGAGCCCAAGGAGGAGACAAATCGCATGCGCCTAGGCCTGTTTCCGGTTGTCTCCGCCCTGGCCGCGGCTTTCGCCGCTGGTCCGCTCGCCCGGGCGGCGGAGCCCTACAACGTGGATGTGGTCATCGCGCTGACCGGGCCCGGCGCGCTCCTGGGGCAGACCGAGCAGCGCGCCTTGCAGCAATTCGAGTCCGTTTACGCCAAGGATAAGCCGATCGGCGACCGGACCCTGCATTTCAGCTTCCATGACGACCAGTCGAGCCCGCAAGTGGCGGTGCAGCTGGCGACGCAGATCGTCGGCCAGAAGCCGGCGGTCATGCTCGGCTCGACGCTGGTCGCGAGCTGCAATGCGATCACGCCGCTGGTCCGCCGCGGCCCCGTCGATTATTGCTTCTCGCCCGGTATCCACCCGGCCCGCGGCAGCTTCGTGTTCAGCGGCAGCGTCAGCACCACGGATCTCGGGGCCGCCCAGCTCCGGTATTTCCGTCTCAAGGGCCTGACCAAGCTGGCGATGATCACCAGCACGGACGCGTCGGGACAGGACGCTGCGCGCAACATCCACGAGCTGCTGGCGTTGCCGGAGAACAAGGACTTGCAGCTCGTCGGCGAGCAGACCTTCAACCCGACGGATATCAGCGCCGCCGCGCAAGTCGGGCGGCTCAAAGGCGCGCAGCCGCAGGCGCTGATCGCGTGGTCCACGGGTGCTGCGATCGGGACCGTGTTCAAGGCGTTGCAGGATGCCGGGCTCGACGTGCCGGTCGCGACCACGGACGGCAACATGACTTACGCCACCATGGACCGCTTCGCCGCGATCCTGCCAAAGCAGCTTTATATTCCTTCCCCGGCGTGGCCGATGTCGGACAAGATCCAGGATCAGCCGGATGTCGCCGCGGCCAAGAAGGCGTTCTACGACGCGTTCAAGGGAACCGACGTCAAGCCGGACAACGCCGCCGCCCTCGCCTGGGACCCGGCGCTGCTTGTTTTCACCGCGCTGCGCAAGCTGGGACCGGGCGCCACTTCCGAGCAGGTGCGGAGCTACTTCGAGGGCCTGAAGGGCTTTGCGGGGTTGAAGGGCATCTACGACTTCGCCGCCGTGCCGCAGCGCGGGCTGAGTGTCGACAACGTGGTCATCACGCTGTGGGACGGCAAAGCGCAGATGTGGAACGTGATGAGCAAGCCGGGCGGCACACCCTTCTGACATTGGAATGATCGAGTTTCTGCAGATCTGCGTCGGCGGGCTGCTGGTGGGGGCGACCTATGCGCTGATCGCGCTGGGGCTGTATCTCGTCTACCGCGTCACGGGCGTGATCAACTTGGCGCAGGGCGGGTTCTGCGTGCTCGGCGCGCTCGTGGCCTGGACGCTGGAGGTGCAGCTCGGCTGGAGTGCGGCGCCCTCGGTGCTGCTCGCGATCCTGGTGACGACGGCGTTTGGCGCGGTGCTTGGATCGGGCGCCTTCGTGCCCGGGCTGTCGCGGCTCTCGAACGGCAATATGCTGATGCTGTCGGCCGGGTTGCTGACCATGATCGAGGGCATCTTGGTCGTGGTCTGGGGCACGCAGCCCTACGCGCTGCCGCCCTTTTTGGGGGACCGGCCGTTCAATGTGGCGGGCGTGCTGGTGCCGTCACAGGGGGTTTGGGTGCTGGGATCGGCGCTGGTGATCGCCGCCGGGCTGTGGCTGGTGCTGACGCGCACCGGGCCGGGCCGGGCGCTGCGGGCCTGCGCGGAGAACCCGGTGGCGGCGCGCCTCGTCGGCGTCAGCGTGCCGCGCATGACGCTGCTGAGCTTCGCGATTGCCGCGGGGATGGGCGCGATCGCCGGGGTGGTGATCGCGCCCACGACGTCGCTGCAATTCGATACCGGGCGGCTGTTCACGACGGCGGCGTTCACCGCGGTCGTCGTCGGCGGGCTGGGGTCGTTTTCCGGCGCGATTGTCGGGGCCATCCTGCTTGGCGTGGTCGGGCAGTTGGCGACGGCCTATGTCTCGTCGCTGTTCAGCAACGCCGTCGTGTTGGTGCTCCTGCTCGTCGTGCTGGTGGTACAGCCGAACGGGCTGATCCGCGCCGGCGTCACCCGCCGGCAGGATGTGCGGGACGAAGCGCGCGTCGTGACCCACTTGACCCGGCTGCGTCCCGTCACCGCCTGGGCCGGCGGCGCCGTGGTGTTGGCCTTCGTGCTGCTGTTGCCGCTGATGGTGAGCGATAGCGGCGTGCTCAGCGGCCTCGTGATTGCCGGGATCATCTTCATTGCCCTGATCGGCCTTGACGTGATTATGGGCTGGGCCGGCCAGGTCAATCTGGGGCAAGCCGGCTTCATGGCGGTCGGCGGCTACACGGCCGGCTATATTGCGACGCAGTTCGACATCGAGCCGATCGTCGGCTTGCTGGCCGGCATCGCGCTCGCGGTGTTGTGCTCGCTGGTGCTGTCCGTGGTCACGGTGCGGCTGCGCGGCTTCTACCTCGCCATTGCGACGCTGGCCTTTGGCCTGCTCGCGGATAGTTTTGCCGTTGGCCTGATCGACATCACCGGCGGTCCGTCGGGGCTGGTCGGCATTCCCGGCTTCTCGGTCGGCAATATCGATTTCGACTCGCCGGAGCGGATGTACTATCTCGTCGTCGCGATCGACGCCGTGCTGATCGTGCTGCTCGGGGGGGCGCTTGCCACCGGGTTCGGCCGGGCGCTGCAGGCGATCCGGACGGATCAGCTCGCGGCCGCGGCGCTCGGTATCCCGGTGGTGCGCATGAAGGTGGTGGCGATGGCGATCAGCGCCGGGCTGGCCGCACTCTCTGGCGGGCTGTACGCGTATTTCTTCCACTTCCTGTCGCCGGACATGGTGGGGACGCCGCGCTCGCTCGAACTGGTGGCGATGCTGGTGATCGGCGGCGAAGGCACGCTTGTCGGGCCGGTGCTCGGCAGCGTGCTGCTGACGCTGTTGCCGACCGTGTTCCAGCCCTTGGCGCTCTACAAGACGTTTACGAGTGGCCTGCTGCTGGTGGCTTTCTTCCTCTATCTGCCGCAGGGACTGTTCGGCTGGCTGACGCCGCGCGTGCAGCCAAGCGCGGCATGACCGAGGCGCTGCGCGTGAACCATCTCAGCCGCTCCTTCGGCGGGCTGCGCGCTACCACGGATGTCTCGTTCGGTGTGCAGTCCGGCACCGTCTGTGCGCTGATCGGCCCGAATGGCGCGGGCAAGACCACGTTGTTCAACTTGATCACCAACCTGCTTCCCGCCGATGCGGGCGAGGTTTTGTTCTGCGGGCAACGGCTGAGCGGCGTGCCGACCGCGCGCATCGCCGCGCTGGGCCTGATCCGCACCTTTCAAACCGCCCGGGTTTTCCCCGGCATGACGGTGCTGGAGAACGTGCTGGCCGGGCGGCATCGCCTGCTTCGCACTGGCATGCTGGCCAACATGCTCCGCCTGCCCGCCGCGCGGCGGGAGGAGCGCGAGTTGCGGCTGCGCGCGATGCGGCTGCTGCGGATCGTCGGGCTTAGTCATTTCGCCGACACGCATGCGGTGCTGCTGCCGATGGGCGCGCAAAAGTTGCTCGAGGTGATCCGCGCGCTGATGGCGCAACCGCTTCTGTTGCTGCTGGACGAGCCGGCGGCCGGGCTGAATGATACCGAGACGGAGGAGCTGGCGGCCTTGCTGCGGGCGATCCGCGAGAGCGGGATCACGGTGCTGATTGTCGAGCACAACATGTCGCTGGTGATGAACGTTGCTGACCAGGTGATCGTGCTCGAGGCTGGCAGCCTGATCGCGGAAGGCACGCCGGCACAGATCCAGGCCAATCCGCGGGTGATCTCCGCCTATCTGGGGCAGGAGATGGCGGCTTGATGCTGCAGGTGCGGGAGCTGTCGCTGGGTTATGGCGGCGACGCGGTTTTGCAATCGGTAAAGCTCGACTTGCAGCAAGGCGAGATCGTCACCCTGATCGGCGCTAACGGGGCCGGCAAGTCGACGCTGGTCAAGGGCATTTCCGGGCTGATGCGGCCGATGCAGGGGCAGGTCTTGTTCGAAGGCCATGGCATCAATCAACTGAGCCCGGCGGAGCGTCTGCACCTGGGCATCGCCCACGTGCCGGAGGGGAGGCAGGTGTTCGCCGGGATGACGGTGCTGGAGAATCTGCTGCTCGGCGCCTATATTGGCGCCCCTGCTGACCGGCTCGACGCCGTTTGCGCGCAATTCCCGGTGTTGCGCGAACGCCTGCGTGACATTGCCGGCAACTTCTCCGGCGGCCAGCAGCAGATGCTGGCCATCGCCCGCGGCTTGATGTCCGGCCCCAAGCTGTTGCTGCTCGACGAACCCAGCCTGGGCCTTTCGCCGCTGCTCGTCGGCGAGATGTTCCGTCTGGTGCAGCAATTGCGCGCCGGCGGTTTGACCATCCTGCTCGCCGAGCAGAACGCCCGCGCGGCGCTCGCCATTGCCGACCGCGGCTACGTGATCGAGAACGGGCGCGTTACCCTCTCTGGCCCGGCGGCGGCGCTGCTGGCTTCGCCGGAGATCGCCGAACGGTATTTGGGCGTCGGCTCTGAGCATCGCGCGACCGAAGCGCAAGGGCGGCTCACGGCGGAGCTGCGCGCCTGCCTTGCTTTATAGGAGGACAGAATGGCCAAGCTTCAGCTCGGAATTGCGGTCGGCGACTATGACCGGATGCGGCCGTTGGTGGATGGGAGCGTGCAGATTGACGGCGTCGACGCGCAATACATGCTGCTGGACCCCGAGGAGATTTTCTTTCGCGCGTTTCGTCATGCGGATTTCGACATTTGCGAGCTGTCGCTGAGCAGCACGAGCGTGAAGACCGCGGCGGGCGACTGCCCTTATATCGGCGTGCCGGTCTTCCCTTCGCGCGCCTTCCGGCACACTTCTATTTATGTCCGCACCGACCGGATCAAGTCGCCGGAGGATTTGCGCGGCAAGCGGGTGGGCGTGCCGGAGTATCAGCTGACGGCGAATGTCTGGGCGCGGATGATCCTCGAGGAGGATTTCGACCTGAAGCCGGCGGACATGACCTGGGTGCGCGGCGGCTACGAGCATCCTGGCCGGGTCGAGAAGATTTCGCTCAATTTGCCGGCGAATGTGCGGCTGGAGAGCATGCCGGAGGGTGCCACGATTTCCGGCGAGCTGGCCTCGGGGGCCATCGATGCCGTCATCGGCCCGCGCGCGCCGTCCTGCTTCGAGCGGGGTCATCGGCATGTCGGCTACTTGTTTCCGGACCCGGCGGAGGCGGCCAAGGAGTGGTATCGGCGCACCGGGTTGTTTCCGATCATGCATCTGCTGGGCATCAGGCGGAGCCTTGCCGAGCAGCATCCCTGGCTTGCGGCGGCGGTGTTCAAGGCGTTCGAGCGGTCGAAATCGGTGGCCTTGGCCAAGCTGGGCGACACGTCGGCGACGAAGGTGACCTTGCCGTTCGTCGAGGAGCATCTGCGCATGGTGCGAGCGCTGATGGGGGAGGATTTCTGGTCCTACGGCTTCGAGCCGAACCGGCACGTGCTGGAGCGCTTCCTGCGCCGGCATCACGCGGAGGGGCTTTCATCCCGCCTGCTTACGCCGGAGGAACTGTTCCACCCGGCGGCGCTGGAGTCGCATAAGATCTGACACCGCACTGATGCTCCATCGCCAGCTCGCGCCCTTCGGTGGCGGAGCGGAGGATCGCGAGGCAGACCTCCATGGTCGCAAGGCCCCATGCTCCGGAATGGATTGGCGGGCGGCCGTGGACGACGGCGTCGTAGAGCTCATCGACCACCTCCGCGCGGGGTACGGCGGGCGGGGGCAGCGCGTCGAGCGTCTCGGTGTCATCGGCGTAGATGTGCACGCCGGCCGGCATCGGCCGCAAGTCTGCCGCGCCGCAGGAGACGAGCACGAAGCCAAAATGATTATGCGCGCCCGGACCGCTGTTCCCGGCTTGCGCGGCCGCGCTACTCGCTCCGTAGGCGCGGGTGTTCTTCAGCGCGGCTTCCGCCTCGGGCGAGGCGATTTGACGTAGCCGGGCGCGCGATTGTCCGTAATGGCGCGGTTCGCGGGACTGGCCGAACTCGCCCACCCAACCGTTGAAGGCATCCGTGTCGAAATGGGCGTAGCCGCTGTAGGTCATGGTGGCGAAAGCGCCGTCCTCGAAGGTAAGCAAGGCGCTGTAGGCGCCCTCGGTCCGCCGCGCGCGGTCCCAAGCGCCGGTTGCCGCCCGCACGCTGCGCACTCGGCCGCCGCCCATCAGCCGCACGACATCCACCTGATGGGCCGCCTGGCTGAACACCACGCCGCCGCCTTGGGCGGTGTCGAGCTCCTCGGGGCGGCGCGGGCGGTAGAGAAAGTCGGTGAAGTTTAGCGCTGTTATCATCCGCACTGGCCCGAATCGCCCGGTCTCGATCAGCGCCCGAGTACGCAAATAGGGGAGATCGAAGCTGTGGCTGTGGCCGACGACCATTTGCACGCCGGCCCGGCGCACCTCATCGATCATCGTCTGGCAGTCGTGTAGGGAGAGCGCCATCGGCTTTTCCACCAGCACGTGTTTGCCCGCGCGCGCGGCCAGGGTGACGTGCTCCTGGTGCAGTTGGTGCGGCGAGGCCACGTAGATCGCGTCGAGCTCTGGATCGCGGCACAGTTCGGCCACGCTCGCATAGCTGCGCGCGCCAAAGTCGCGCGCGAACTGCGCTGTCGCCTCGGGTCGCGGATCCGCGGCGGCGGTCAGGTGGAGTTTCGCGTGCTGCGCGAGTGTCGGCAGCATGAGCATGAACCCTCGCCCGAGCCCGGCGACGCCTAGGCGCAGCTTGCGATCCGTCACTTGGTCCCTCCATTTTGCGAAGCCGGCGGTTACCGGTTTGTAGGCTTATACCAAAGCTCAGAAAGGGTGACTCAACGCCGCGGCATGTCATCATTCGCGCAGGCGGATGATCCACGCCGTCTTATGTTGGACGGGCCAAAGGCGTGGATAGTCCGCCGCATTGAGCTCTGGTCTTATTCCCACCCGACTGCGCTATCGCCGGGCGGTCGGGGCACTTGGTTGAAGGGCGCGGTAGTTCCTGCTCCGGGCCGTGCTCGAATGAATGCCGGATGATTAATGCTATCAGGGATGAGGACAGATTGGACCTTGCCGCAGGTCGGGGTGATCGCTGCTGAGGCATGCGCATGGCTTTGATCGGCCAAAACTCTTATAACTCGGCAGTCTGCGATCCGGCCGCATCCGCATTCATGAACCATGCGCGACAACTCGGCCTCCAACGTCTCCAAGCGCGCAATGCGGCTGCGTACCACCACCCACAAGGGGGGCGCCATGAATACGATCATTTTGCCGACGCCGGAGCACGCCGCGATGCGCTATCGGGTTGGCGGGATGGATTGCCCGAGCTGCGCCGGCAAGATCGAGGCGGCCATCAAACGCCTGGGGGGCACGGAGGGCATCCGGCTCGACTACCATAGTCAGACGCTCGCCTTCAGGCTGGACGAGGCCATGACGACCCGCGGGGCGGTGGAAAACCAGATCCGATCCCTGGGCTATGAGGTGGACGCCATCGACGGGCCGTTGCTCGATCCCATGGGCGAAAGCTCCGTTGCAGATACGCCCGATGGGACCAGCGCCCGGCAGCCGTGGTGGCGCACGCGCAAGGCCCGGCCGCTCCTTGCGATCGGAATCCTGCTCGCCTTGGGGTATGCCGTAGGCTGGCTCGCGCCGGAGACGGGCGGCTGGGCGGCGCTGCCCGCCGCTTTGCTGGGGCTGTCGTCGGCGGGCCGCCGGGCCATCGCCCTCGCGCGGGCCGGTTCGCCATTCAGCATCGAAATGCTGATGTCGATTGCGACGATTGGCGCCGTGTTGATCGGCGCTCCGGCGGAAGCCGCCGTGGTCGTGCTCCTGTTTACGGCGGGTGAGCTGATGGAGGGGGTGGCCGCAGGCCACGCGAGAGCCGGGATCGAGGCGTTGACCGCCCTGGCGCCCCGGACCGCCCTGCTGGTTGAAGGCGCGGCGATCTGCGAGGTGGCGGCCGGCTCCGTCCAAGTCGGACAAACGGTGCTGATCCGGCCGGGCGATCGGGCGCCCGTCGACGGAACGATCACCGAGGGCGCATCCGAGCTGGACGAGAGCCCGGTCACGGGCGAGTCCGTTCCGATCGCAAAGCAGGAGGGCGACACGGTCATTGCCGGCAGCGTGAACGGCAGTGCGGTCTTGCGGGTCCGGGTCACGCGCGCCGCGTCCGACAACACCATTGCCCGCATCGTCCACCTGGTCGAGGAGGCCCAAGCCAGCCGGGCGCCGGTTGCCCGGTTCATCGAACGGTTCAGCGCGATCTACACGCCTGCCATGGTGGCGGTCGCGGTGCTGACGGTTCTCCTGCCGCCATTGGCGTTTGGAGCGGCGTGGGGCACTTGGCTCTATCGCGGGCTTGCGCTGCTGCTGATCGGCTGCCCCTGTGCGCTCGTCCTGTCGACGCCGGCGGCGATCACGGCCGGTATCGCGGCCGGGGCGCGGCGTGGGCTGCTGATCAAGGGCGGCGCGGCGCTGGAAATGATCGGACGGGTGCGCACGGTCGCCTTCGACAAGACGGGCACCCTGACGGTAGGCCGGCCGCAGGTTGTGGACGTGGTGGCGCTGTCCGGGTCTGAGCGGACGGTTGTGGCGCTTGCCGCCTCAGTCGAGAATGGATCGAGCCATCCCCTTGCTTGCGCTATCCTAGAGCGCGCTGCTGCGGACGCTATCCCGCTGCGGCCGGCGGCCAACGCGCGCGCAATCTCCGGTCACGCTGCGGTCGCCACCATAACCGGCAAGCAGATCGCGGTCGGCTCGCCGCGCTATGCGGCGGACCAGATGCCGCTGCAGCCTGATGTAGCGCAGCAGGTTGCAACTCTGGAGGGGCAGGGCAAGACCGTGGTTGTGGTCCTGTCGGATGGCCGGCCGATCGGTTTGCTGGCGCTGCGTGACGAGCCTCGCGCCGATGCTGCGGCCGGGATCGCTGAGTTGCGCCGGCTTGGCGTCGGCGCGGTCATGCTGACGGGCGACAACCATCGGGCGGCGGCGGCGATCGGCACTCTCTTGGGGCTTGAAGCCCGGAGCGAACTGCTGCCTGAGGACAAGCTGCGCGAGGTTGCGGCACTCAGGGCCGAGGCGCCGGTGGCCATGGTGGGTGACGGCATCAACGACGCGCCTGCCATGGCGGCGGCCTCGATCGGCATCGCCATGGGTGGCGGGACCGACGTTGCGCTGGAAGCCGCCGATGCGGCGCTGCTGGGCGGCCGGGTCGGCGACGTGGCCGCGCTGGTGCGGCTGTCGCGCGCCACGATGGGCAACATCGGCCAGAACGTGGCTATCGCGCTCGGCCTCAAGGCGGTGTTCCTCGTCACGACCCTGGCCGGTGTGACCGGCCTGTGGCCTGCAATCCTGGCGGACACCGGGGCGACGGTGATCGTGACCATGAACGCGCTGCGGCTCCTCCGGCACCGGTAAGCCTCACCGTCGCGCGCGGCAGGGCGGATTGGCGTTTCGTCCCGGCCTATCGGCTCGCTAGAAACCGCGAAAAAGCCTCGAGTGCCGCCGCTGACGCGTGATGCTCCATGGACAATCGTCGACAACGACGAGGATCGCCGCAAGTTGGTCCGCTTCTCTAACCGCGAAGTAATTATCGCTCTGGCCTTAGCAGGGCTGGTCAACATGGCGATGCTGATGATGGCCGCCGGCGCATTCCACGCGGGCCATCCCGACGTGGCCGAGATCGAGTCGGCTTATCACACATTGACCCCACTGCTCGGCGTCGGCGCGGCGGGAATTTTCCTGCTCTATTTGATCGCCTCAGGCGTGTCGAGCTCCGTCGTGGGCACGATGGCGGGTCAGGTCATCATGCAAGGCTTTGTCGGCTTCCGTATTCCGGTATGGGTGAGGCGTCTCGTCACGATGGTCCCGGCCTTCGTGGTGGTCGGGTTCGGGGTGGACTCGACCAATGCGCTCGTCATCAGCCAGGTCGTGCTCAGCTTCGCGCTTCCCATTCCGATGATCGCGCTCCTGCTCCTGACGCGCCGGCGGGACATCATGGGCCAGTTCGTCAACAGCCGGCTCGTCGGCATCGGCACGATTTTGGGCACGATCGTCGTGCTCACGCTCAACACCATCCTGATCCTGCAAACCCTGGGCATCGAAATACCGGGCCTGCCTGCGAGCTGATGCCGAAATGCAAGGAGCAGAAGTATGCAGTCCTTCCCTGACGTGTCGCGATCTGCCAAGCCGACGCCTTGCTCGCATGCTCGGGCGGCGGAGCCAGAGAGGGCGGACTCCGTCGCCTCGTCAAAGGGCTACTGCGTCGGGCCTTGCAGCTCGGGGAAAGACTGGACCATGCTGACTCCGAAGAGGGGCTTGTAGACGCCCTGGTGGCACGTGGCGCAGTTCAGCTTGGCCACGTCGCCAGTGGGGCCGAGCCGGTAGTTCGGGAACACGCCATGCAGCGAGTTGAGATAGTTCAGGTTCGCATCTCGCACCATGCGGATGCCGTACCAGGCGGTCACGCGCTGCGGCGTGCTCTGCTCCCAGTTCTCGAAGGCGCGGCTGTTATGACAATACGTGCAGTTGACCCCGAGCGACTGCGAGAAGTGGATCATCAGCGCGTACGTCCAATCTGTCTCCTTGATCGAGCTGTTGTCAGTCCCCGCCAAGGCCTGCATCGACTGCACCCGGATCGGGTGGTCCTGCTCGAGATACGGCGTGAACGGGTCGTATGGCAGGGACGTGTCGCCGATCTCCGGCGATGCCAGGTTCTTGCCCGTATTGGTCTCGGCCATACCATGGAAATTCGACGGGCCGGGGTTGTGGAACCAGATGTTGGACGGCACTGGCTGGCCGCGATGGCAGGTGTAGCAGGTTACGCCCACGTCTTGGACGTGGGTCTTCCAGTCGGAATTGATGTGCTGGACCATCTGGATCATACGGCGGGCGACGACCTTGGTGTAGACGCTGTCCTCGGCCATGTTGTTGGTGTTGTGGCAATAGGCGCAACCTTGGGTCGGGGCGACCCAGTTGGTGATCGAGGCCATCAGCCGGGTGAACTCGCCGACGCTGAGGTTCTGCAGCACCTGCACGTTCTTATAGACCTGCCCCGCCTTCGGCCCCGAAGCCGGCAATTGCGGCAGCGAGGCGGGGATCACGTTGGCGGCGATCGCCCGTTCAAGCACGCGCGGGTCGTAGTTGGTCTCCATCGCCACGCCGCGGTAACCGCGCTGGATGGTGTCGACCGGCGGCCGCTGGAAAGTCGAGATCATGGCGACCGTCATGAGCACGGCGCCGCCGACGATGGCGCCGGTCAGCGCGGCGCCTGCACCGAGCTTCATCACTGCACTCCCGAAGTAAGGGCTGGGTCGGCAACTGCGCCCCAGACGGCGGGATAGTTCGGCGCCACGCCGTGCTTGACCGCCCAGAGATACCAATTGTCGACGACCGTGCCGGTCAGCAGGATGCCGATGCCGCCGACGAGCGGGGTGAGCACCGCGAACCACCAGGCCCAGCGATGGATCGACTCCGCCGTGGCGTTGAAGCCCATCGTCCAGCGCCAGAATAACGCGCCGCGCTCGAACGCCGTCCCGCGGTCGACGATCTGCTCGACCTCCCGCTCCGCCCCGAAGCGGCTCGTCGCCAGGACGGTGGCGCCATGCATGGCGAACAGCAGGGTCGATCCGTAGAGGAAGACGATCGAGAGCATGTGGAACGGGTTATAAAACAGATTGCCGTATCGCAGCGAGAACGACGCCGTCCAGTCCAGATGCGGGAAGATGCCGAACGGTACCGCCTCGCACCAGCAGCCCATCAGCAGCGGACGGATGAAGCCCAGCACCAAATAGAGCCAGATTGCCGCGGCAAACGCCCAAGCGACATGGGTTCCGAGCCCCAAAGCCCGGGCCCGCGTGTAGATCCGCACCCACCAGAGCAGGATCGAGGCGGTCAGGAAGAACCCGGCCATCAGCCACCAGCCGCCCTCCGCCAAAGGCGGGAAGTGCAGCCCGTAAGCCGGCGCCGGCGGCTCGAGCGCCAGCCAGAACAATTGGCGGACGAACTGCACCGGGTCCCAGTTCACCGAGGCCCACATGTTGAGGCCGATGATCTCGAACGCGATGAAGCCGAACAGCAGGGACGCGACCCCGCTTACTCCGAGATAGATCGGACCGACCTGCGCGTCGCCGAGCACGCCAAAGAAATGCAGGAAGAATGGCTTGCCGGTTCGCGTCCAACTCGTGCTCGTCAGCGGCACGCCGGCATAGGCGGGTCCGCGGACCTGCACACGGGTAAAGATGTTTTGATATTGTGCCATTTGTTCCTCCCCGTCGTGTTGCTCAGTGCGCCCAGATCGGCAGGTTCAGCCACCAGCCCCACCACTCCGGCCAGCCGCGGGTCCAGAACGGCCCTGAGATGATGATGCACACCGCGCTCCAGAACCCGGCTGACAGCGCGAGGAACAGGCCGAGCCGGTGAATGCCGAGCGTGCCGATCGACCAGCCGATCGTGTCGCGGAAGAAGGTGTTCTCGTGCTCGGCGGCCTTGACGAACTCGCCCTTCGGCGGGTTCGCCGCCGACAGTACCAATCCGCCATGCATCGAGAGCGCGAGGGTCGTGGTGAAGAAAAAACTCACCGCGATCATATGCGCCGGGTTGTAATGGAAGTGGAGGTACTGGTAGCCGGTGTTCGATACCCAATCGAGATGGCTTAGGATCCCGTAGGGGAAGCCATGACCCCAGGCGCCGAGCAGCACCGGCCGGATCACGACGAGCGAGATGTAGGCGAAGATCGCGACGCTGAACGCCATCGGCACGTGGTAGCCCATGCCGAGCTTGCGGGCGATCTCGGCTTGCCGCAGCGCCCAGGAGCAGAAGGCGCCGATGGCGCAGATGGTGATCGCTTGCCACAGGCCGCCCTCGCGAAGCGGGGCAAAGCCCAGCCCGTATTTTAGGTCGGGCGGTGCGATGCTGATCTGCCAGATATTCCAGGTCGGCCCGATCGCGGCCCCGTAGACGATCAGCAGGGTACCGAGTGTGGCGAAGAAGATCGTCGTGACCCCGAAGAAGCCGACGTAGAACGGCCCGACCCAGAAGTCGAACAGATCGCCGCCGATCAAGGTGCCCCCCCTGGTGCGGTATTTCTCCTCGAACGTCAGCATCGACATGGTTGCAAACTCCGTATCAGAGACGGTGGACGGGACCGGATTGAAAGCTCCGGCCCCGCCACCACGCTGGAAGCCTTACTTGGCTGCCGGTACCGCTGGCGCGGCACTGGGCATCGGCGCGAGATTGGACAACGCGCCGGCCCGGCTCGGGCCGTCCAGCCAGTTGAACCGGGCCGTGCTGAGCAGGATGAAGTGAATCAACAGAGCCAGCACGAACAGGAACGTGAAAAGCGCCACCAGCACCCGGCGCGGGTCGAACAACAGCCACATGCGCCACATGTTCGGAGCCTCCCTATGCCAAGAGCGATTTGACGGCGGCGACGCCGTCCATCAGTTGCGAGGTGGTGTAGCCGTTTGGCCCTGGCAGCCACGGCCGCCACCACCAAACCAGGATGTGGGCCACTACGGCGATCCCGACGAAGACCAGGAAGCTGGTCACGAAGATCCCGTGGAACTCACGAGCCTCCGAGTCCGTCAGGCCCGACGTGGAGCCGGTTCGAAGTTGGACATCAGACATTTTGGGGGTACCTCCAAATCCCTTGGGTCGCCGCGCCTACCCCGCGCGGCCGGGGTTCGCCGTGGCGAACGCTCGCCCCGGGCCTCCTCTGGCCGGGCCGGCTCATGCCGCCCGCCCCGCCATCTCGGCCAGCGACTGCGCGACCCGGGTCGCGGTGACGCGTCCCTCCCGCGCCAGTCGCGCATCATGCTCAACCCGGTCCCGCAGCCGTTTGGCTGCCGAAATCCGCACCAGGAACGGTTCACGCTCGACGTATTCGTCGAGGAGCTGCACTGCGCCGGCATCCCAGGGCTCGGCGTTCCAGGCGCGCGCCTGCACCGGCGTCGGATCGACCCGGTCCATATCGCTGCTGAGCGGCAAAATGTGGAAGAGCGCGTCGAACAGCGCGTTGCAGAATTCCTGCACGATGTAGGTCGCGCCCGCGTAGCCCATGAACGGCGTGCCCGTGGCCCGGCGGATCACCGCGCCAGGGAACGAGGCCGGGATGTAGACGCAGCGCGTGCCGAACTCGGCGGCGTACATGCGCTCGTTGTAGGAGCCATACAGTACGAGCGGCGGCTTGGTCTTCAGCGACTCGCGGACTGCCTGATTGTCCGGCTTCATCCCAGCGGTGCGCTCGAACGAGAAGGTGCAGGGCAGGCCGAGCTCGCCCTCGAGGAAGCCGACCAGGCCGCGCGCGTAGGTGCTCGTCGCCACTACCGCGAATGAGGCGGAAGAAAAGAAATCCTGGGTGACGCTGCGCCAGAGATCCCAGATCGGCTTTATGGTGGTGTGCTTCTCCCGCTCGATGAACGGTTCGGGGTCGACGCCTGCCAACTCGCCGAGCGTGCGCAGGAAATTGGTGGTGGCGAACAGGCCGATCGGCGCTTGCAAGTAGGGGCGGTCCAACTCCTCGCAGAGCTGCCGGCCGAATTCGCGGTACATGCAGACATTCACGTCGGCATCCGGCAGACGGGCGATGTCCTCGATGTGCGAGCCCAACGGGAAGACGAGGTTGATCTCGCAACCAATCCCCTCGACCAGCCGGCGGATTTCGGCGAGGTCGGAGGGCATGTTGAAGGTGCCGTAGATCGGGCCGATGATGTTGACCCGCGGCTTCTCGCCTTCGGCCCGCGGCTTGCGCGCCTTTTTCGCCCGCTTGGCGCCGAATTCGCTCCACAGCCAGTAGATTGCGCGGTCCGCCGCCTGCCACTGGTCTTCGTCGATGGTGCGCGGGATGAAGCGCAATAGATTGCTGCCTTCCGGCGTCACGCCGCCGCCGATCATTTCGGCGATGCTGCCGGTCACCACCACTGCCGGCAGGTCCGGATCCTGCGTTGCCGCGGCCCGGCGCAGCGCGCCCTCGGTCCCGTTCATCGACAGATTGTCTTCCGACAGTCCGGTGACCACGATCGGCAGCTCGTGCGGCGGCAGCCCGTCCGTGTAGTGCAGCACCGCGGTGACCGGCAGGTTCTCGCAGCCGACGGGACCGTCGATCACGACTCGCAAGCCGCGGATGGCGGTAAAGGCATAAACGGCGCCCCAGTAGCCGCCGGCCCGGTCATGATCGAGGACGAGCACGCTAGGTCCCCACCGCTTCGGTCGCCTTGGCGCGCGCCTCGCGCATCTTGCGGTAGCGCTCGCGCGACCCTTTCGGCTCCTGCGGCTTGCCGGTGGTGCCGTAGCCCGCGGTCTCCCCGGCGCCGACCCCCTCGAAGAACGAAACCATCCGGGCAAATCGCGGCGCACCCCGCGTCTGTGCCGCAACGATCGCCGCCAGCGCACCGGCGCCCGCCGCACCAAACAACGGCCGGGCGGAGACCATGTTGGTGAAATACAGCGCCGGGATGCCCAGCTCCTTGGCCTTCTGAACCAAGGGCGTCGTCCCCACCGCAAGATCCGGCCGCACGTCGAGCATCGCCGCGAGGTCCTGCTCGAGCGAGGCGCGGTATTGCACGTGCGTGCCATGCGCCTCGAGCCACTCGCGGTCCGCATTGCTCCACTCGGTGCGCGGGCAGGCGGTGCCGACATAGGGCACTTCGGCGCCGGCTTCGACGAGCAGTCGGGCGGCCAGCAGCTCCGAGCCCTCATAGCCCGACACGGTCACCCGCGCCGAGATGGGGTTCGCCTCGAGCGCGGCGCGGATCCCTGGCAGCGATCGCGCCTTCGCCTCGTCTATGCTGCTGGCCGCCGCGCCGGCGGCATGGCCGACCGCGTCAAGCCACGCTGCCGTACCCGCCAAACCCACCGGGCCGGAGCCCACGACCGGGCGTCCGGCGGCGGCGAATTCCCGGATGCTCGCTGTGTAGAAAGGATGCACCGCGGCGGCGACGGCGCAGTCGAGCGCGCCGTAGAGGTCGCGCCACTCACGCGCCGGGGTTGGGGGCGCCAGGGCGAGGCCCATCGGCGCCAACAGCGCGCCCACGCCGGGCGGATCGGCGGGGAACACCTCGCCCAGCATCGCGACGGTCGGGACGTCGGCAAGCGCGCGTGGCCGCGCCACCGGGCCCTGCTCGGCTTCTTGGCGGGCGAAGCGCAGCATGGCGCCGGCCAGCACGTCCTTGGCTTCGGCGTGGGTCGGCACGCCGAAGCCGGGCACGTCGATGCCGATGATCCGCACGCCGTCGATCTGCTTGGGCAACCGGTCGAGCGGCACGCCCGACGCGGTCGGCACGCAGAGATTGATCACCACGACCGCGTCGTAATCGGCGGGCTTGGCCACCTCGTACACTGCGTCGCGGATGTCCTCGAACAACTGGCCGCGGACCAGGGTTTCCGAGTTGAACGGCACGTAGCCGACGGTGCGGCGCGCGCCGTAGAAGTGCGAGGTGAACGTCAGCCCATAGACGCAGCAGGCGGAGCCGCAGAGGATCGTGGCCGTCCGCCGCATGCGCAGGCCGACGCGCAGCGAGCCGAAAGCCGGGCACATGGATTGCGGCTGGTCGTGCGGCCCCTTCGGATAATCGCGGGCGAGCCGGTCGAGCACGTCACTCTTGCCGGCCGCGCGTGCGACTTCCTGCATGGTCTCGCGCCCGCCATGGCAGCCGCCATCCATGCTCAAACGCCTTCGTAGATCACTTCGAGCGACGGCCGCGCAAGGCTGGTCGCCGCGCACATATCGGCCTCGGTCGCCGGGGTCAGCTGGACGCCGCGGCCGACCGCCTCGCCTTTGAACAGGCCGAGCAACCCGTCTTGCGTGAGCGGGGTCGGGCGCACCGGCGGCGCTTCGGCGACCTGTTCGGCGAGTCGCTCGAACAGCGCGGCCCATTCGCCGCCGGGCTTGCCGATAATCTCGTAATTGGCGGATTTGCGGCGGATATCTTCGTTGGCGGGGATCGCCGACAGCACCGGGATGCCGACCGCATCGGCAAAGGCCTGCGCCTCGCCGGTGCCGTCATCCTTGTTGATGACCATTCCGGCCACGCCGACATTGCCGCCGAGCCGGCGGAAATAATCCACCGCCGAACAGACATTGTTGGCGACGTAGAGCGATTGCAGGTCGTTCGAGCCGACGACGATGACTTTCTGGCACATGTCGCGCGCGATCGGCAGCCCGAACCCGCCGCAAACGACGTCGCCGAGGAAGTCGAGCAGGACGTAATCAAACCCCCATTCGTGGAAGCCGAGCTTCTCCAGCAATTCGAAGCCGTGGATGATCCCGCGGCCGCCGCAGCCGCGACCGACTTCCGGGCCGCCCAGCTCCATGGCGAACACGCCGTCGCGGATGAAACAGACATCGCCGATCGCGACCTTCTCGCCGGCAAGCTTCTTCTTCGACGAGGTTTCGATAATCGTCGGGCAGCTCCGGCCGCCGAACAGCAGCGAGGTGGTGTCGCTCTTCGGATCACAGCCGATCAGCAGCACGCGCTTGCCCTGCTGCGCCATCATGTAGCTGAGATTGGCGAGGGTGAAACTCTTGCCGATGCCGCCCTTGCCATAGATGGCGATGACCTGGGTTTCTTTCTTGACCGGCCCCGCTTCCGGGGCGTCGGGCTCGATCGCCGCTTCCGCGCGGAGCGCCTCGGTCATACTCGCTTGCGGCTCCGCCTTCGCGGCGTGCGTTACGGTGGCGTTCATGCCGTAGCCTTCCAATCGAGGATCATCTTCACGCAGGCGGGGTCGTCGAAGGCGGTGCGGTAGGCGTTGGGCGCCTCGCCGGCGGGGGCGCGATGGCTGATCAGCCCGCCCAAATCGAGTTTGCCCTGTGTCGCGAGGTCACGGACGGCGATCAGGTCCTGCTTCCGCCACTGGGCGGCGATACGCAGCCTGGCCTCGCGCATGAAGGCGGCCGGAAAGGCAAAGGAGGGCCGCTCGCTGTAGAACCCGGCCAGCACGATCTCGCCACCGGGCGCCAGCCGGGCAATCAGCGTGTCGAGCAAGCCGGCATCGCCTGATGCGTCGTAGATGGTGCGGTAGTCGCGCCGCGCATCGTCGGCCGGGTCGAGCACGGCATATCCTGCGGCGCCCTTGGCACGGGCGGCGTTGCGCTCCCAGACGACCGGCGCCGCGCCCTGCAGCACAGCGAGGCGGGCGAGCAGCCGACCGAGCGCGCCGTGGCCGACGATCAACTCCGGCAGCGCGTGGCCGGCGATAGCGTGCTGCGCGGTCGCCGCCAACGCGAGCAGCGTCCCGCGCTCGCCCAATTCGTCGCCGATCGGCAAGGCCCGCTCGGACGGGACCACGAGGCGGGAGGCGGAAGCGCCGAAGAGGCCGTGCACCGGTCCGAAGCAGCGCGCGCCAGGGACGAAGACGTGCTCGCCGCTCCGGTCGCCCGCGGCGACGGTTCCGACCGACTCGTAACCCGGTACCAACGGATAACCCATGCCTGGGAAGGGCGGCATGCTGCCAGACCACAGCAGGCGCTCAGTGCCGGCGCTGACGCCGCTCCACTCGACGTCTACCACGAGATCGTCAGCGCCGGGCTCGGTGAGGGCAAGGCGACGCATGGAGAGGTCGTGCGGTGCGTTCAGAACGACGGCTAAGGTATCCACGCTCGCTAACCTCCCTCCCGCTCGCTTGGGCAAGCATGTGTCAGGCTACTCTGACAACAACGCGTGTCAAGATAGATTTACAGGCATCAATCAAACCGCCGCAACGAGCAGGCTGCAGAGCAACGGATCGGCGGTGCGCTGCTCTTTGACGCGGCCAAAGCCCGCCTGTTTCAGCATCGCCGTGAGCGTTGCCGCGGTCCGCGGACGTCCGCTGCCGAGCGCCAACAGATAGAAAGTGAAATACGCGCCCACCGGCTCGGCGCCGGGCGAATCGAGCATCGGTTCGGCGAGCAGCAGTGTCCCGCCGGGCGACAGGGCGCGCCGCGCGGTGCGGAGGATGTCGAGCGCCGGTTCGTCATCGTGATCGTGGATCACCCGCACCAGCGACAGCACATCCGCCCCTTCCGGCAACGGCCCAGTTCGCATGTCGCCGCCAAACGTCCCGGCGCGATCGCCAAGCCGGCCGCGGGCGCAGGCGGCCACGGGCGGCAGGTCGAACAGCATCAGCCGCAGACCCGGCGCCGCGGCCTTTGCCGCCTCGAGAAACGCACCTTCTCCGCCGCCCACGTCCAGCAGGCAACGATGCCGGCGCAAATCGTAGGCGCCGAGCACCTGCGCCGCGACCAGCGGCAGCGACGTCGCCATCAGCCGCGAATAGCCAGCCACCGCGCCCGATTCGAGCGCATCTGGCCGTTCCGCGCCGCCATAAGGCCAGTAGCCGGCCAAGAGCGTGTGCCCCGGCGCATCCCGCAGCAGCGCCACGGGATCGGCGAGGTCGGCGTAGAGCATCGCGTGATGCTGGACCATCGCCGTCACACCTGGGTTGTTCAGCATCGCCGCACCCAGCTTCCCCAGGCCGAACGCGGCGCCCCGCCGGCGGAGCAAACGCAGCGCAGCCGCGGCTTCGAGCAGCCGCTCGGCCCGCGCGGGCGTGAGGCCCAGCGCCGGCGCCAATTGCGCCGGGGTTTTCGGGCCGGCCTCGAGCGTCTCGAACAGCCGCAATTCGACGCAGGACTGCAGCACCTGCGAATAGGCGAACCCGGCGCAGAGATCGAACAATTCCCGCGCTCGGCGTCGCGCGATCGGCCGCGTCAGCGGAAACTGGGTCGCCCAGGCACGAAACCCGGCATCGGCCACCTTCCGGTCCCGCCACGCCGCGAACCGCGCCACCCAACTCCCCCCTTGCATGGCGAGGGAGGCCGGACTCATGCAGCGTGCTGCGCCAGTTCCTGCGGCAGCAAACGCAGCGTTTCGGTCAGGATGTGGCTGCGCAGCGCGCTCTGGCCGGGGCAGCGCGGCACCGCACCAACTGCTGCGTCCGCCAAGCTCCGCAGCCGGTCGATCGCGCCGGCAAGCCCGAGTTCGCGCACCGCATTGGGCCGGTCGTGCGCGACATCCTGGCCCACTGGCTTGCCGATATCGGCTTCGTGCGCCGTCGCGTCCAAAATATCGTCGGCGACCTGATAGGCCTCGCCGAGGCAGCCGCCCAAGGAGCGCCAAGACTCCGCCTCCGCCCCTGCAGCAGCGGCCCCCGCGACGGTTGCCGCGGCGAACAACGCGCCGGTTTTCTCGCGCTGATACTCCGCGAGATTGACGGCCTCCTCGCACTCCCAGGCCTGGCCGGCGACAATCCCGCAAGGCACGCCGACTGCCAGGCCGATGCTCAACATCAACGGCCCGAGCCGGGCGGGCGCGGCGGCCGCACCCTGCGCCAGCGTTTGGAACGCCAGCACGATAAGCGCGTCACCAGCCAGCACCGCCAGCGGCTCGCCGAACGCGCGGTGCACGCTGGGCCGGCCGCGCCGGGTCGCCGCGTCGTCGAAACAGGGGAGGTCGTCATGGATCAGCGAGGCGCAGTGCAGCAGCTCGATCGCGGCGGCGGCGGCGTCGGTGACCGCGGGGGCGTCTTCGCCGCAGGCGGCGGAGACGGCCAGGCAGAGGCGTGGCCGGATGCGCGCGCCGCGCGGGAATACCGCATGGTGCATCGCCAGGCCGAGCCTTGGCGGACAGCCCGGCTGGTTGGTGCGGCCCAGCGCGGCCTGCAATGACCGCTCGATCCGCGACATGACGTCCATTCACGCCTCCTGCCCGTTGTGTCAGCTTAGCTTGTCTGGCTAACTGTCAATCTTTCCTGACAGAGAGGTCAAGCTCATTCTTCCGGTCAGCATCGCAGTGGTGGGCGGCGGGATCGGCGGGCTGGCCGCTGCGCTCGACCTGGCCCAGCAGGGTCACCGGGTCACTTTGGTCGAGCGTGCGGCCGCGCCGGGCGGGAAAATGCGGCAGATCGGCGGGATCGATGCCGGGCCGACCGTCTTCACCATGCGCTGGGTTTTCGAGGAGATTTTCGCCGATGCCGGTACGAGGCTCGAGGACCACCTGACGCTGCGCCCGGCCACGGTTCTCGCGCGCCATGCCTGGAGCGGGACGGAACGGCTGGACTTGTTCGCCGACATGGAGCGGTCCGCGGCGGCCATCGAGGCGTTTGCCGGGCCGGCCGAAGCGCGTGGCTTCCGCGACTTCTGCCGCGAGGCGCGGCGGACCTATGACGTGCTGGAACAGCCGTTCATCCGCGCTCCGCGGCCGAGCATGCTTTCGCTCACGAGCGGGGTCGGCAATCTCGGCGACTTGCTCGCGATCCGTCCGTTCCAGACGCTCTGGGCGGAGCTCGCGAGGCATCTGGGCGACGCGCGCTTGCGCCAGCTGTTCGGCCGGTACGCGACCTATTGCGGCTCCTCACCCTTCCTGGCGCCAGCCACGCTGATGCTGGTGGCGCATGTGGAGCAGCAGGGCGTCTGGTTCGTCGACGGCGGCATGCACCGTGTCGCGGCGGCGCTGGCCGGATTGGCCGTATCGCGCGGTACGGTGATCCGCTATGCGGCCGAGGCGTCGGAAATCCTTGTCGGCAAAGGGCGCGCTTGCGGCGTCCGCCTCGCTTCCGGCGAAACCCTGTCCGCCGACGCCGTGGTGCTGAACGCCGACCCGGCCGCGCTGGCCGCGGGGCTGTTCGGCCGAGCCGCCGCGTCCGCCATCCCCGCCTTGCCGCCCGCGCAGCGGTCGCTGTCGGCGCTGACCTGGGCCGGAGAAGCGGAGACCGCCGGCTTCCCCCTGGTCCGGCACAACGTCTTCTTCTCGCACGATTACCGCGCGGAATTCGACACAGTTGGGCAAGGCAAGCTGCCGGCCGAGCCGACCGTTTATGTCTGTGCCCAGGACCGGGCCGATGCAGACGCGCCGCTTCGTTCGGACCGGCTGCTGATCCTGGTCAACGCGCCTCCTGTGGGCGACCAGCGCCACTTCACTGCAGCGGAGATCGAGCAATGCCGCCAGAGAGCCTTCGACGTGATGCAACACTGCGGACTGACGATCCGCTCGCATGCGCTGACCCCGACCTCGCCCGCCGACTTCCACCGCCTGTTCCCGGGGACGGGCGGCGCGCTGTACGGCCCGGCGGTGCATGGCGCGATGGCGAGCTTCCGGCGCCCGGGCAGCCGGACCGGCTTGAAGGGCCTTTATCTGGCGGGCGGCAGCACGCATCCGGGGGCGGGAGTGCCGATGGCGGCGCTGTCGGGGCGGCTGGCGGCGTCGGCGCTGATGGCGGACCTCGGTTCGACCCGGCAGTCCCGCATCACGGTTACGTCTGGTGGTATGTCGACGCGTTGAGCGATGACGGTCAGTACGGCCTCACGCTGATCGCCTTCATCGGCAGCGTTTTTTCCCCGTTCTACGCCTGGTCCCGGCGACGCGGTGCCGGCGATCCGCAGCAGTTCTGCGCCGTCAACGTCGCCCTTTATGGACGGACGCGCCGCTGGGCGATGACGGAGCGCGGCGGGTCTTCGCTGGAGCGGAGCGCGGACCATCTCACAATCGGGCCGAGCACGCTGCATTGGGACGGCACTTGCCTGCGGATCCGCATCGACGAGGTGACGGCGCCGCTGCCGACCCGGTTGCGCGGCGAGATCCGCATCCACCCCGCCGGGTTGACACGGCGCAGCTTCGCCCTCGACGCGGACGGAAGGCATCGCTGGTCGCCGATTGCGCCGGCCAGCCGGGTCGAGGTTGCGCTGGAGCGTCCGGCCTTGAGCTGGTCCGGCCCCGGTTACCTCGACAGCAACGAGGGCGACCGCCCGCTCGAAGCCGATTTTTCCGAGTGGGATTGGTGCCGCGCGCCGATGCGGGACGGCGCCGCCATCCTCTACAATGCGACCCGTCTCGTGGGCGGTGAACAATCGCTGGCCTTGCGGATTGGGCGGGGCGGCGAGGTCTCCGCCTTTGATCCGCCGCCGCGGGCCGCGCTGCCGAACACGCTGTGGCGTCTGCCCCGGCGCACCCGCTGCGATCCCGGCCACACGCCGCGGCTCCGGCAGACGCTGACCGACGCGCCGTTCTACGCGCGCTCCGTGATCGAGACCCGGCTGCATGGCGAGACGGTCGAAGGCGTGCACGAAAGCCTTTCGCTTGAGCGTTTTCGCGCCCCTTGGGTCCAAGCCATGCTGCCGTTTCGCATTCCACGGAGAATGGAGTTCCGCTCGAAGAGCCGACTGACGCGGATTACGGCGCGGAGCGGTTGACGGCCGCCGGAGCGTTTTGCCCGGTGCAGATCCGCAGCACATCGCCACCGGCCCAGCCGGACTGCAAAGCGTCGAAACACATGACCTGCGAGCCGGCCGGAATGCTGGGCACGGGCAGCGCATTATCCGTCTCGAGCGTGCTCTGCTCGACCCAGCCGAGCGCCTGGCCGTACTGAATCAAGCACCAATCCTTGGCGCAGCCGCGCACGTCCACTGAGCGCTGGTTAATCACCTCGTCGAGGCCGGCGTATTCGTGGCCGGGTCCGGCCCGCATGAAAGTGCTCATCGCCATCGTGCGCGGGTCTGCGTGGGCGCAGACGGCGCATTGAACGAGTAGGGGCAACGCAAGAACAACTCGATTCCGCAATCTCGATAACTCGATGTTCGCTGATTTGCGCACCGGTTGCCGTCCTTCTCTGACATGCTTGACTGTCAGATAATTCTGACACATTGTCAAAGCCGCACTACACTTCCTTGCCAGCCCGCCAACACTCCCGGAGCCTGCTCATGGCGATGATGTCGTATGAACAGAAGTATCGCGTGCGCGGCGGCACGTTGATCGGGGGCGAGTTCTTCGATTTTTGGGTGGGGCCGTTCTATGTCGGGTTTTTCGGCGTCACGACGGCGTTCTTTGCCAGTCTCGGCACGCTGCTTATCGTCTGGGGCGCCGCGAACGGCCCGACCTGGGCGCTGTTCAAGATCAGCATCAACCCGCCGCCGATCAAATACGGCCTCGGCTGGGCGCCGCTGCTGGATGGCGGCCTGTGGCAGCTCATCACCATCTGCGCGCTCGGCGCGTTCATCTCTTGGGCGCTGCGCCAGGTCGAAATCGCGCGCAAGCTGGGCATGGGGCTGCACGTGCCGATCGCCTTCAGTTGCGCGATTTTCGCTTACGCCTCGCTGGTCGTGTTCCGGCCGTTGCTGCTCGGCGCTTGGGGCTACGGATTTCCCTACGGGATCATGAGCCACCTTGATTGGGTGTCCAACGTCGGCTACCAATACTTGCACTTCCACTACAACCCGGCGCACATGCTGGCGGTGACTTTCTTCTTCACCACTACATTTGCGCTGGCGCTGCACGGCGGCGAAATACTGGCTGCGGCCAATCCAGGCCGCGGTGAGCCGCTGAAATATGGCGGGCACGAAAGCGTCTACTTCCGCGATACTATCACCTATTCGATTGGCGAGCTCGGCATCCACCGGCTCGGCTACTTCCTGGCGATCAATGCCGGGCTGTGGAGCGCGATCTGCATCCTGATCTCCGGGCCGTTCTGGACCCGCGGCTGGCCTTATTGGTGGAGCTGGTGGCTGAACATGCCGATCTGGGACGCCAAGGGCTTTTACGGCTGGTAGG
Source organism: Acetobacteraceae bacterium (assembly GCA_965276815.1). Lineage (GTDB taxonomy): Bacteria > Pseudomonadota > Alphaproteobacteria > Acetobacterales > Acetobacteraceae > JAVVHH01. Next base: position 548,687 of record CBDIBE010000012.1, read on the forward strand.
GGGCGGGCATGGCACGGTTTCACACGCTCTACACCGCCATCGAGTTGGAAGGCCCGCTTGAGGAGGGGCTGCCGTACAAGTTTGCCGGCTCGCCGCGGGTGTTCCGGCCGTTCCACTCGCGTTGGCTCGGGCGGATCGGCGAGACGCAGGTCTTCCCGACCTACCTCGGCGCCACCGGAATCCTTTCGCTGATTTGCGGCTTCATCGCCATCGAGATCATCGGGCTCAATATGTGGGCCTCGGTGGATTGGAACGTGATCCGCTTCATCAAGATGCTGCCGTTCCTGTCGCTCGAGCCGCCGCCGGCAAAGTATGGGCTATCGATTTTCCCGCCGCTGCGCGAGGGCGGGTGGTGGCTGATGGCCGGGTTCTTCCTGACCGCTGCTATTTTACTGTGGTGGGTGCGGATGTATCGGCGGGCGATCCAGATCGGCATGGGCACGCATGTCGCCTGGGCGTTTGCGTCGGCGATTTGGCTTTATCTGGTGCTCGGCTTCATCCGGCCGATCCTGATGGGGAGCTGGTCGGAGGCGGTGCCGTTCGGGATCATCGCCCACCTCAACTGGACGGCGACGTTCTCCGTCCGTTACGGCAATCTGTTCTACGACCCGTTCCACATGCTCTCGATCGTCTTCCTGTATGGGTCGACGCTGCTGTTTGCGATGCATGCCGGGACGATCCTCGCCGTCACCCCGTTCGGCGGCGAGCGCGAGACGCACGAGATCGCCGACCGCGGCACGGCGATGGAGCGCGCGGCGATCTTCTGGCGCTGGACGATGGGGTTCAACGCCAATTTCGAGTCGATCCACCGCTGGATCTACTGGTTCGCCATCCTGACCACCATCACCGGCGGCATCGGCATCCTGATCACCGGGACGCTGGTGGACAACTGGTATCTCTGGGGCGTCAAGCACGGGATTGCGCCGGACTACGCGCCGCTCGCCGGGATTCCGGCGATGCCGCCGGCTGACGTGATCAAGCACTATTCGCTTGGAGCGCCCTGATGGGTTCGCTGGGCTGGACGATCGGCATCTCTGGGGCGGTTGCGGCGCTGTTCGTCGTGATCGTACCGGAGTGGACGGCGCCGAACTGGGACGGGATCCAGCTCGGCAACCAGCCGAGCTCGATGATTCAGTTCCCGCATGGCCAGGCGCCGGAACCGGTGAGCCAGGACCCGCCGGCGCCGCTGCCGGCGGCGGCCACTGGCGGGCAAAAAGCGTCTGCCGTTTACAAAAACGTTCAGGTGCTGGGCGATCTCGAACAAGGCCAGTTCATGCGGCTGCAGGAGGCGATCACCCAATGGGTGGCGCCGCAGGCGGGTTGCGCCTTCTGCCATGCAGGCAACGATTACGCCTCCGACGCCAAGCCGCAGAAGGTCGCGGCCCGGCTGATGCTCAGCATGACCAGGCACATCAATGCCGACATGCAAAACCACGTCGCTCCGTCCGGCGTGACTTGCTTTACTTGCCATCGCGGCCAGCCGATCCCGGCGGAGACCTGGTTCCCCTCGGTGCCCGAGCCGGAAAAGCGCTTCGTCGCCACGCAAGAACCGTATCGCGAAGCCGCCGACACGGTCCGCAAATTCTTCCCCGACGCAGGCTGGCAGGAGTATTATCTCGGCGACGAGCCGATCTCCGCCCAATCCGTCACCGCCCTGCCGAGCAAGACGGTCGCCGCGCAGGTCGAGGTCAAGCGCATCTATGAGATGATGATGCAGATGGCCGACGGCATGGGCGTCAATTGCGGCTTTTGCCACAATTCCCGCGCCTTCATGGTCTGGGAGCAGAGCACGCCGGCCCGCTGGATCGCGCATTACGCGATCGAGCAGGTGCGCGACCTCAACCGCAACTGGCTGCTCAAGCTTGGCCATCAGATGCCGATGGCGCGGACCCTGGTCGGCGAGACGCATCTGCCGGTCCTGCCGGCCAATGAGGCCGGCACGCAGACCGGCAACGGCTTCGTCGTCTGCGCCACCTGCCATTACGCGCAGCCCAAGCCGATGGGCGGCGCCAACGTGATCGCGGCGTATCCCGGCCTGGTCGGGCCGTAGATGGAGCATGCCATGCTGCCAGGATCGTTCACCGAACACTTCGACGCGGTGCAGATCATCGTCGCCGCCTTCTTCGCCTTCTTCCTCGGGCTGGTGTATTATTTGCGCCGGGAAGACAAGCGGGAGGGCTACCCGCTCGTCGACGATATCTCGCCCGTCGGCCGCCCGATCGAGGGTTTCCCGATGATGCCGCCGGCGAAAATCTACACCTTGCTCGATGGTGGTACGGCGCAAATGCCGCACTACGACGAACCCTCGGAAATGCGCGCCGCCCCGCTGCTCCGCTTCCCCGGCGCGCCGCTGGTGCCGATCGGCGACGCCATGTCCGCCGAGATCGGGCCCGGCGCCTACCCGAGGCGGCAAAACACGCCGTTCATGGCGCAAGGATTTCCGCAGGTCCGCCCGCTGCGCGTCGCCGTCGATTGGCAGGTCGCGCGCGGCGACCCGGACCCGCGCGGCATGCGCGTCCTGGACGCGACCCGGCGCGAGGTCGGCACCGTGACCGATCTCTGGGTGGACCGGGCGGTGAAAATCCTGCGCTACCTCGAGGTCGAACTCGACGGCGCCGCCGGCAAGCCGTTGCTGCTGCCGATCTTCCACGCGGCGATCCGGCCGAAGCGCCGTGTCGTCTTGGTCAACACGTTGCTGGCCGGCGACTTCCACGGTGTGCCACGCACTGTGCATCCCGAAGAGATCACCGCGCGCGAGGAGGATCAAGTGAACGCATATTACGCGGGAGCCCAGATGTATGGGCGCGGGCGCGGGGGTGGCATCGTCACCGCAATCACCCCGGCGCCGAGGGTGGCCGGATGAGCGCCTCGCCATGGCCTTGGGCCACCCCTTCGCCGGTGCGGCTGCGCGAGGTGGAGAGCATCGTCTGGCAGGGCGCGCCGTCCTGGCGCATCACGGCGGTGCGGCTGTTCCATGTGCGGCTGATCGCCGCCTACTGCATGGTGCTGATGCTGGCCGACATGGTCGGCGCCCGGCTGCAGCATCAAGGCGCTTGGGGGGCGGTGCACGCCGCCATACCGGGTTTCCTGATCGGCGCCGGCACCCTGCTGTTCTTTGCCGCACTCGCCTGGGGCACTGCGCGCACCACGCGCTACACGGTGACCAGCGAGCGCGTCGTGCTGCAATTCGGCCTGGCGCTTCACGGCACGCTCAGCATCCCGCTGCACCGCATTGCCGCGGTGGCGGTGCGGGTGCGCGACGATGCGACCGGCGACGTCGTGCTCCGGCCGCATGCCGGGTCGCGGCTGGCGTTCGTAAAACTCTGGCCTTGCGTGCGCCCCTGGCACTTTGCTGCGCCGCAACCGATGCTGCGCGACACGCCGCAAGCTGCTCAAGTGGCGACCGCGCTGACCCGGCTGGTCGCCGCCGCGCAGCGCCGGCCCGAACCCGTCACCACGTCCGTCGCCGCCTGATATCCCCGCCTGTGGCGTTTCCGGGAGCGGGTGCTATTGTCAACGAAGGTTGACAGGAAACCGTCCAAATGCGTTCAACATTCCCGTTTTCGGCCATCGCCGGGCAGGAAGAGATGAAGCAGGCCCTGCTGGTCGCGGCGATCGATCCGAGGATCGGCGGCGTGCTCGTGTTCGGCGATCGAGGGACCGGTAAATCGACCGCTGTTCGCGCGCTCGCGGCGTTGCTGCCGCCGATGCAGGTCGTCGAGGGATGCCGCTTCAATTGCGACCCGGCTGCGCCGGAGACCTGGTGCGACGAATGCCGCGCCGCGGCGCGCAATGGCGCGCGCGCGGCGGCGGTTCCGGTCGTGGACCTGCCGCTCGGCGCGACCGAGGATCGCGTGGTGGGCGCGCTCGACCTGGAGCGCGCGCTGGCACATGGCGAGAAGGCGTTTGAGCCCGGCCTGCTGGCCCGTGCCAACCGCGGCTTTCTTTATATCGATGAGGTCAACCTGCTTGAGGACCATCTTGTCGACCTGCTGATCGACGTAGCGGCCTCGGGCGAGAACGTTGTCGAGCGCGAAGGGCTGAGCGTGCGCCATCCCGCCCGGTTCGTGCTGGTGGGTAGCGGCAATCCCGAGGAAGGCGAACTGCGGCCGCAATTGCTCGACCGGTTCGGCCTGTCGGTCGACGTCCGCACGCCGGAGGATATCGCGACGCGGATCGCCATCGTGCGCCGCCGCGACGCCTTCGACCGTGACCCGGCCGGGTTCACCGCGGAGTGGGCGGAGCAGGACGCGGCGCAGCGCGAGCAGATCATCGCGGCCCGCGAACGACTGCCGGAGGTCGAGGTGCCGGACGCGGTGCTGGAGGATGCGGCCGAGCTCTGCATACGGCTCGGCACGGACGGGCTGCGCGGCGAGCTGACGTTGATGCGAGCGGCGCGCGCGCTCGCCAGCCTCGAGGGCGCCGAGCATGTGGTGCGGGCGCACGTGATCCAGATGGCGCCGTCGTCGCTGCGGCATCGGCTGCGGCGCGATCCGCTGGACGACGCCGTCTCGACGACGAGGGTCAGCCGGGCGGTCGTGGACCTGTTCGCGGCATGAATCCGGCGGCTTTGCTGGCCGTGGACCCGGCCGGATTGGGCGGCGCCGTCCTGCGCGGGCGACCGGGACCGGGGCGTGAGCGATTCTTGGAGGCGTTACGGGCGGCGTTGCCGCCGGGCGCGCCGATCCGCCGGGTCCCGCTGCATATCGGCGAAGACCGGCTGCTCGGCGGCCTGGACCTCGCGGCCACGCTGCAGGCGGGCCGACCGGTTGCGCAGCGCGGCCTGCTCGCCGAGGCGGATGGGGGCGTGATCGTGCTGGCGTCCGCTGAGCGGTTAGCTAGCCAGACCGCGGCCCGGATCGCCGCCGTGCTCGATCAAGGCGAAGTGGTCGCCGAGCGCGACGGGTTGGCCCGGCGCCATCCCACCGTCATCGCGGCGATCGCGCTCGACGAGGGCGAGGCGGACGATGAGTCGGTTCCTGCCTCGTTGCGGGATCGCCTGGCCTTCCAACTCGACCCTGAAGCCATGGGAGCGCTCGACCCGATCGATGCGAACGCCGCCCGCACGCTGCTGCCTTTCGTGCAGATGAGCGATGAAGTCGTCGAGACGCTCAGCATCACCGCGGCGGCGCTCGGGATCGCCTCGCTGCGCGCGCCCCTGTTGGCCGTCCGCGCCTCCCGGGCTGCGGCGGCGCTCGCTGGGCGTCGGGAGGTGCTGGTCGAGGACGTAGCGCTGGCGGCGCGCTTGGTGCTTGGCCCGCGGGCGACGGCCGTAGAGGCGGCCGAGCCGCCGCCGGAAACTCCTCGGCAAGATGACGCGCCGGCGGAAACCAGCGACGATATCGGTGGTCAGATGGCCGATAGGGTCCTTACCGCAGCGATGGCTGCGCTGCCTTCCGGCCTGCTTGCCAAGCTGGCCGGCGCGCAGGACCGCAGCCGCGCCAAGCCCGGCCGCTCGGGCGCGGCGATGCGCGCCGGCGCGCGCGGCCGGCCGGCCGGCACCCGCCCCGGCGATCCGCGCACCGGGCTGCGGCTCAACCTCGTCGAGACGCTGCGCGCCGCGGTGCCCTGGCAGGGCGTGCGCGGCGGCAATGGCCGCATCCGGGTCCGGCGCGACGATTTCCGGGTGATCCAGCGCAAGCCGCGCTCGGAAACGACGACGATTTTCCTGGTCGACGCCTCCGGCTCGCAGGCGCTGAACCGCCTCGCCGAGGCCAAAGGCGCGGTCCAGCAGTTGCTGGCCGAGTGTTACGTGCGGCGCGACCAAGTGGCCTTGCTCGCCTTCCGCGGCCGCGGCGCCGAATTGCTCCTGCCGCCGACACGCTCCCTGGTGCGGGCGAAACGCAGCCTGGCTGGCTTGCCCGGCGGCGGGGGGACGCCGTTGGCGGCGGGGCTCGATGCCGGATGCGCCCTTGCCGACGGCGTCCGCCGGCGCGGCGGCACGCCCTCCATCGTTCTGTTGACGGATGGGCAGGCGAATGTCGGGCGGGACGGGCGCGGCGGCCGCGACGCGGCGGAGCGGGATGCCGCAGACGCCGCGAGCCGTATCCGCCGCGCCGGGCACCGCGCGCTGCTGGTCGACACCTCGCCGCGCGCGCACCCTTCTGGGCGCCGGATCGCCGCCGCAATGGGTGGGCGCTACCTCGCTCTGCCGCTGGCCGCGCCAGCCGCGCTGCTCGACGCGGTGCGCGTCGGTGAGTGACTGCCGGCTGCACGATTGGCCGAACCGGGCGGCAAGCCGCTTCGTCCGCTCCGCCGGATTGGTCTGGCACGTGCAGGTGATGGGCGAGGGACCGAAGCTGTTCCTGGTGCATGGCACGGGTGCTGCGACCCATTCCTGGCGTGACCTGGCGCCGCTGCTCGCGCAGCACTTCACGGTCGTCGCGCCCGACCTGCCCGGCCATGGCTTCACCGAGATGCCGGCGGCCCGGCGGATGTCGCTGCCCGGCATGGCCCGCTCGCTGCAATGCCTGCTGTGGACGCTCGACGTTGACCCGGCCATGGCCGCCGGACACTCCGCCGGGGCCGCGATTCTGATGCGCATGTGCTTGGACGGACAGATCGCGCCCAAAGGCCTTGTGAGTTTGGACGGCGCGATGCTGCCCTTGGGTGGCTATGCCGGGCAGCTTTTCTCGCCGCTGGCCAAGTTGATGGCGGGGACGCCGATCCTGCCGGACCTGTTCGCCTGGCGGGCCCGCATGCCGGGCGTGGTGCAGCGGCTGATCGACTCCACGGGCTCGCATATCGATCCCGAAGGCGTCCGGCTCTACGCCCGCCTGCTCCGCAATCCGAGCCACGACGCAGCAGCCCTCGCGATGATGTCGCAATGGGATCTGCGGCCGCTGGTGCACGATCTGCCGCGCTTGCACGTCCCGCTGCTGCTGATAGCGGGCGGCAACGACCAGACGGTGCCGCCCTCGCAGTCCCAGCAGGTCGGCGCCATGGTGAAGGGCGCCCAAGTCGTAATCCTCCCCGGCCTGGGCCATCTCGCGCACGAGGAGGCGCCTGGAAAAGTGGCGGCGCTGATCGAGGGATTTGCTCAGCGCATCGGCGTGCTTGCTTGATCGCTAGGCGGTGACGCTCTGGATCGATTGCATCCTCGCCGGCATGGCGGCCGAGGCGGTTCTACTCACCTTGCTGTTCCGCCGCAGCGGCCGGGGCGTGGCGCCTCGCGCGTTGCTGCCCAATCTGGCGGCGGGAGCGATGTTGCTGCTGGCGATGCGGCTGGCGCTGGTGGGCGCGTGGTGGGGCTGGGTCTCGATCGCGTTGCTGGCCGGGCTTGCGGGGCATCTCGCCGATTTGCGGCAGCGCTGGACGTAGCACCTTCTCACGACTGTCCTGTTGTGTTTACACTCTTTGCGTATGAATGCGTTGACGGCTCTCCCGCTCCGCCCGCAGACCTCGCAAGAGCGATCTCGTCCGCATGCGATTGTCATCGGTAGTGGTTTTGGCGGTTTGGCGGCGGCGATCCGGTTGGGCGCGCGGGGTTATCGGGTAACGATCCTCGAACGGCTTGAGCAGCTCGGCGGCCGGGCGGCGGTCTTCCGTCAAGACGGCTTCACCTTCGATGCCGGCCCCACGATCGTCACCGCCCCGTTCCTGCTGGAAGAGCTCTGGGCGCTTTGCGGGCGCCGACTGCAGGACGACGTCGAATTGCGGCCGATGGACCCGTTCTACCGCATCCGCTTCCACGACGGCGCGGTCTTCAACTATTGCGGCGACGCCGATGCCATGCGCGCGGAGGTCGCCCGCTTCGCCCCCGGCGACCTCCGCGGCTATGAACGCTTCATGGCCGCCAGCGAGGCGATCTACCGGGTCGGCTTCGAGCAACTCGGCGACGTCGCGTTCCTGCACTGGACCAGCATGGCGCGGGCGGCCCCGGATCTGGTCCGGCTCGGCGCTTGGCGCAGCGTCTACCAGATGGTCTCAAGCTACGTCCGCGACGAGCGGCTGCGCGTGGTGCTGAGCTTCCATCCGCTGCTGGTCGGCGGCAACCCGTTCAGCGCCAGCGCCATCTACAGCCTGATCGCCTTTCTCGAACGGCGCTGGGGCGTGCACTTCGCCATGGGCGGCACCGGGCGGTTGGTGCAGGGTCTGGCCGGGCTGATCCGCGGCCAGGGCGGCACGATCCGCTGCGGCGCGGAGGTCGCCGAGATATTGGTCGAGGGCGGCGCGGCTGCTGGCGTGCGGCTCAGCTCGGGCGAGGTGATCCGCGCCGGCCTTGTCGTGTCAAACGCCGATGCGGCCTGGACGTATCGAAAACTGATCGCGCCGCGGCACCGCAAGCGCTGGACCGACAAGCGGATCGAGCGGGCGCGCCACTCGATGAGCCTGTTCGTCTGGTATTTCGGGACCAGCCGCCGTTACGAGGATTTGGCGCATCACACGATCCTGCTGGGCCCGCGGTACCGCGGGCTGCTGGACGATATTTTTCGCCACCACAAGCTGGCCGAGGATTTCAGCCTTTACCTGCATCGGCCGACCGCGACCGATGCGAGCCTCGCGCCACCGGGCTGCGACGCGTTCTATGTGCTGTCGCCGGTGCCGCATCTCGCCGCGTCGACGGATTGGGCGGCGCAAGCCGAGCCGTACCGGCGCGCGATCGCCGCCGAGTTGGAGCGGACGATCCTCCCCGGGCTTGGGCAGGCGGTGGTGACGTCGCGTGTGATGACGCCGCAGGATTTCCAGGACCGGCTGCTCTCGCACCAGGGCGCCGCGTTCGGCATGGAGCCGCGCCTGACGCAAAGCGCCTGGTTCCGGCCGCACAATGCCAGCGAGGACGTGGCCGGGCTGTATCTGGTCGGCGCCGGGACGCATCCCGGGGCCGGGCTGCCGGGCGTGCTGTGCTCGGCCAAGGTGCTGGACCGGTTGGTGGCGCATGTCTGACACGTTCGAGGCGGATCTAGAGGCCTGCCGGGCGATGCTCCGGGGCGGCTCGCGCACGTTCTTTGCGGCCTCGAAGCTGCTGCCCGCACGGGTCCGGCGGCCAGCCACGGCGCTTTACGCGTTCTGCCGAGTCGCGGACGACCTGATCGACAAGGGCGACCCGGCGCCCGCGCTCGACGCGCTGCGGTGCCGGCTCGATGCGGTCTACGCCGGCCGTCCGGCCTCGCAACCCGGTGACCGCGCGCTCGCCCATGTCGTCCAGCACCACCGAGTTCCGCGCATCTTGCTGGACAAGCTGCTCGAGGGCTTTGCTTGGGACGCGGAGGGGCGGCGCTACGACGATCTGCCGGCGCTCGAAGCCTATGCGGCGCGGGTGGCGGGGACGGTTGGCGCAGTTATGTCAGTGCTGATGGGCGCGCGCGGGGCCGTCACGCTGGCGCGCGCTTGCGATCTGGGTATCGCGATGCAGCTCACCAATATCGCCCGCGACGTCGGCGAGGATGCGCGGGCCGGGCGGCTCTATCTGCCCCTGAGCTGGATGCGCGAGGCGGGGCTCGACCCGGATGCCTGGCTCGCGCACCCGGCGCCGTCCGCGGCGCTGGCCGAGGTCGTTGCCCGGCTGCTTGCGGCGGCGGACCTGCTCTACGTGCGGGCGGATGCCGGGATCGCGGCCTTGCCGCTGGATTGCCGGCCCGGCATCGGCGCGGCGCGGCGTCTTTACGCCGCGATCGGCGAGCAGGTGCTCCGTAACGACGGCAACTCCGTGACCGTCCGCGCCCGGGTCGGCGGCGCACGCAAGCTCGGCCTGCTGGCGCGCAGCCTGCTCGCAACCGCGCGGCCGGGACCGGATTGCAATGCGCCGCCGCTCGCTGCCACGCGCGAGCTTGTCACTGCCGCCGCGCTTCCCGCAATACGCCGGCCGGGTCTGGAGGAGCGGCTCGTCTGGGTGCTGCGCCTATTCGGCGAGCTCGACGCAAGGCAGACCGGCAGGAGCTGAGCCCGATGGGGCAATTCGAGTGGATCATTATCCTGCTGATCGGGGTCGGGCTCCTACTATGGGAGTGGGTCAAGACCCGCCGTCTGATCCGGAAGGATCGAGCGAAGAAACTCGACCGTCCGCCGGACTAGACCGCTATCGCCCTGACTGTGTCAGGGCGGCGGTCTAGCTACTTTGGTGGCGGGCAACTTTGTCGCATGACTGGCGTCGCTGTCGCGATTCCAGTCAGGGCGACGTTGCTCTAGCCGATCAATCACCCCCCTTCTCCCATATCGGGAGAGGGAGGTGAGAAAAGGACGGCTAGCCTTCCTTGGGGGCGTAGGCGACGCACCAGCCCTTCGGGTTGATCTCGCCGGCGACGATTTTGCAAGCGTTCGGCGGCATCCAGTTGACGCACTTATCGCATTCGGCGCCGTCCTTTGGCATTTGCTGATATTGTACGATGTTCTGTGCCAGCTTTTGGTCCTGTGCGGAGGCGGTGCGCATGGCGCCGTAGGTGGCGACCGCGCCTACGCCCACGCCCAACATGCTGCGCAACGACGCCCGCTTGTCCTTGTCGATCATGCACTCTCCTCCGGGTTACGCAGCGTATTGTGGGCCAGTATCTACAAGTGACAAGCCCTCTTTACGCCGCGCGCCGCAGGCTGAGTTCCGACCAGACCGCGGACAGCGCGTCCACCAAATGCGCGATATCGGCCTCTGTGTGCAACGGTGAGGGGGTGATGCGCAGCCGCTCGGTGCCGCGCGCGACTGTCGGATAGTTGATCGGTTGCACGTACACGCCGTAGCGATCCAGCAGCGCGTCGCACACCTGCTTGCACAGCACCGGGTCGCCGACGATGACCGGGACAATGTGGCTGGGGTTCGGCTGATGCGGCAGCCCGGCGGCGTCGAGCGCCTGGCGCAGCGCGGCCACGTTGCGCTGTTGCGCTTCTCGCTCGGCCGAGCTTGCCTTGAGATGGCGCATGCTGGCGAGCGCGCCCGCGGCGACGGCCGGCGGCAGCGCCGTGGTGAAGATGAAGCCGGAGGCGTGGCTGCGCACGAAATCACACAGGGCCACCGACCCGGCGATGTAACCGCCGACCACGCCGAAGCCTTTTGCCAGTGTACCCTCAATCAGCGTCAGCCGATGCGTCAGCCCTTCGCGCTCGGCGATGCCGCCGCCGCGTGGCCCGTACAGGCCGACGGCGTGCACCTCGTCGAGATAGGTCATCGCGCCATGCGCCTCGGCGATGTCGCAGATTTCGGCGATCGGCGCGATGTCGCCGTCCATGGAATAGACGGACTCAAAGGCGATCAGCTTGGGGGCGGCCGGGTCAAGCCGGGCGAGCTTGCGGTCGAGGTCGGCCGGGTCGTTATGGGCGAACACGATTTTCTGCGCCCGGCTATGCCGGATGCCCTCGATCATCGAGGCGTGGTTCTTCGCGTCGGAGAGCACGGTGCAGCCTGGCATGCGGCTCGCGAGCGTGCTGAGCGCCGCCCAGTTCGCCATGTAGCCGGAATTGAACAGCAACGCGGCCTCGGTGCGGTGCAAATCGGCCAGCTCTTCCTCGAGCAGCACATGGTAGTGATTGGTGCCGGAGATGTTGCGGGTGCCGCCGGCCCCGGCGCCGCAGCGGTCCAGCGCCTCGTGCATCGCCGCCAGCACGATCGGGTGCTGGCCCATGCCGAGATAGTCGTTCGAGCACCAGACGGTGATCTCGCTGCGTTCGCGGTCGCGGATATGGGTGGCGCGCGGGAACTGCCCGGCGCGACGCTGCAGATCCGCGAATACCCGGTAATTGCCTTCGCGGCGAAGCTGGTCGAGCTCCTTACGGAAGAAGGATTCGTAGTTCATGGCGTGCTCTCCGTGAGGCGGCGGTCCTGAAGTGATGTTGGGCGAGGTGAGGTCGGCGCCAGGTCAGAACCCAGCTCCATAGCCGTTCGAACGGCAGCGGTAAAACCAGCATCCAATGCTCCAGCACCGCCAGCGCGAGCATGGTGATGAGAAAGCTGAGCCCGGCCGCGCGGACCGCGCCCAGGCCGGCGAGATGGGTGGCCATGAGGGCGGCGATCACCGTCCCTGCCGTGACCGAGACGGGCATGAGCGGGTTCATCGGCTTGCGGGTAAAGAAGCTCTTCAGATAGCCGAGATGCGGCGGGACGAACTGCTCGCCGAGGTTGCGCACGCCGAGGAACAGGTTGAGCTTGGCGCTCTGCCGGCAGCCCCAGAGCAGCAGGAAGGTCCAGGTGCCGACCTGGTTCGGCGCGCGCCAGGTGACGGCGAGGATCACTGCGGCGGTCGCGACGATGGCCAGCTCGTGGTATAGCAGCGCCTCGACGCCGTGCCAGAAATGCCGCACGCCGCGGCAATCGTGCGGGCAGCCCGTCCGCCGCGGCCCGGTCACGTAGCCCATGAAGAAGCTCATTTCCTGCCAGCCCCAGGCGAGCACGGCGTAGGTGAACGCCGCATAGGCGCCGGCGAGCGAGGTATCGAAGCTGCTGATCCGAAGCCGCCACAGCGCGGTTGCGAACACTGCCGTCCCACCCAGCATGCTCCAGCGGTAGGTCCGGGCCGGCAGGTTGTCGAGCAGGATGATCACGCCGGTGCTGAACCACCAGACGAATAGTGCGTAACCTGCGGCAACGGCGTCGACCCCCATCGGGCTACCAGGCCGGCGCCATGCGGACCTGCACCGGCGCGTCGTTCGGCTTGACGCGCAGGAAGAACAGCCGGGCGAAGGTGGCGCCCGCCGCCAAGGTCAGGCCCGCATTCTTGACCCGGCCGAGCACGCCGCCTTGGCGCCTCGCCGCGCGCTTGGCTTCGGTGATGGCGCGCAGCCGCTCGAGCCCCGGCGCGAAGGCAGGGTGGTCGATGTCGAGGCTGACCGGGAACACCTGCCGGCTGATCTCGGTGGTGATGCGGAACACCTTGAAGTCGTATTCGGTTGGGTCGATGCCGAGGGCCGCATGGAACACCGGGCGGGCATGGTCGCGCACATACATCGTGGCGAACACCGCGAGCAGGAAGAATCGCACCCAGAGCTTGTTGATGCCGCTCAGCACCTGCGGATTGGCCCGCATCAGCAGCGCGAATGCCTCGCCGTGGCGGAACTCGTCGTTGCACCACTGTTCGAACCAGCCGAAGATCGGGTGGATCATCCGCTCCGGATGCGCCTGCAGGTGGCGGTAGATGGTGATGTAGCGGGCGTAGCCGATCTTCTCGGAGAGATAGGTCGCGTAGAAGATGAATTTCGGCTGAAAGTAGGTGTATTTCTTCGCCTTGGTCAGGAAGCTCAGGTCCACGCCGACGCCGAAATCCTTCAGCGTGTCGTTGATGAATCCGGCATGCCGCGCCTCGTCACGCGCCATGAAGCTGAACAGGTCGTGGATGTCGCCGGCGCGGATGCGTTTCTTGATCTCGGCGTAGAGCACACAACCGGAAAACTCGGCGGTCACCGAGCTGACCAGGAATTCGAGCAGTTCGGCCCGCAACTCGGCGGGCATAGCCGATAGGTCGACGTCGAACTTCTCGTTGCGGATGAAGTGGCCTCGGTTGGGATCGGCGCGCAGCTCGGCGATCAGCCCGTCCCACTCGGCGCGGACGCCGGACACGTCGATCCGCTCCATGGCGGCGAAATCGGTGGTGTAGAAGCGCGGGCTGAGGATTGTGTCCTCCTGCGCGGCGCGGGTCGTCTCGTTGACCTTGTCCAGCAGCGTGGTCATGGCGTCTCCTTCGGCATGAAGCCGACTTCGTAGAGTTCCGTCAGCTCGAACAGCGCCGTGAACCCGGTCCACAGCCGCAGCATTGGCCCGGCACGGGTGACGGTGGCCTGGCATTGCATCACCAGACGCTCGCCGAAACCGATATCGGTGGGAACCCCGTGCACGGTCACGATGTCGCCGGGCCGGATGTCGATCCCGTCCGGGACGGCGTAGGCATGGAAGCTTTCCGGCGTCTTTTCAATATCGACGTCGGCTTGGATCGCGACTGTGTCACGGCTGAAGAGCGTCATTTTGCGGCTTCCAGCAGCCGGGCGAACACGCCCCAATTGTCGGGTCCGAAGGCCATGAGCTCGACGTGCTGTCCAGTGGCCGGGTCATCGATGGTCAGGCGTCCGTCCGACCAGGCGGCGAGGCGGAACGGCGCCTCCGGGCCGAGATTTTCGAGGTGCCGGGTACGGGCGAAGCCGCGCATCGTGCCGCGCAGGAAGCCCTGCTGTCCCTGGAACACTTCGACGACGTGATGATCGGCGGCCGCGCGCGTGACGACGGCGCCGTCATCGCGGTCCTCGAAGGTGAGGTCGCGCTGCAGGATCACGTGGGCGTTGTCCGGGGCCGAGTGGGCATGGTTGATCCGTCCCACGGCCGCGACGGTCACGACCGTCACGAGCAGGGCGAAGATGCCCAGCAAGGGGAGGCGCGGGAAAACGGGGCGCGTCGGCATGGCAGGCACTCCTAGGCGGGCATGGTGGCGTGCGGGACGGAAGATGTCGCGGCGGGCGCGCCTTGCAGGACCGGCGCCGCCATGTCGGCGGAGGCGGCCAGCGCGCGGGCGAGAAGCTGGGCCACGGCAAGCGCGTCGGGCAGGGCGCGCAGCGTAGGACGCGCCGGCGCGAACCGCCAGGGCCGGGCGTGCGGCCAGAGCACGATGTAGGCGAAGCGGTTATGGCCGTTGAGCGTGACCGAGAGGTCGCCGCTGCCGTCGGCGCGGCGGCTGAGGTCCGCCGAGGCGATCTGCGCAAAAGGCAGGTTGATGGTGACCGGCAGCGCGAGCCCGATATGCAGGGCCACGCGCCGGTTGGTGATGGTGTAGATGGTGTTGCGCGCCACGAGCCACGAATAGACCGCTACCAGTCCCACCGGGACCGCGCCGACCAACAGGACGAACAGCGTTTTCAGCGCCGCCTCGCCCAGCGGCGTGCCCTGCGCAATTTTTGAGCACCCCATCCAGATCGCGATGCACGCGAAGTAGACGATGAGCTTGCGAATGTGCAGCACCTTGCGGGCCAGCACGCGACGGTCCGGCGCGCCCTGCCAAAGCAGGCGCTCGCCGGCGGGCAGCGGGCCGGGCAGCCCGCGGACCCGGATCACAGCAGGGACTCCGCGCGGCGCGGTGAGGCGTAGAGCCCGCCGGCGGCATAGAACGCCATGATCTTGTCTTCCTCGAGCAATGTCACCTGGTCTGGATGCTTGGTCGCCGGCACCAGGGCGAACTGCGCACCGAGGATGTAGTCCACGTGGATCCGGCGGGCTTGCGCCTTGATCTGCAGGAAATTCATCGGCAGCAGCACGCGATGCGTCGCGTCCGGCAACGCAAGCTGCACCTCGAGGTAGCGGACGACGACCTCGGAGCGATCGAGCCAAACTTCGCTGACCGTGCCGGCCTCGACTGCATCGGCGCCGACCACGGCGAAGCCGCGGAGATCCGTGTCCTCCCAGGCGAGAAAGAAGGCGGGGGCGGCGCGCAGCGGCACGATCTTCGGCAGCCCGTCATCCCAGCCATGATCGGGCACGTCGGCGCGATTGGCCCAGGCGCCGGGGCCGATCCCGGCCAGCAATGGCTCGCCGGTCGGCATCAGCGGCGCACCTGGCCCCTTGGAGACGCGGATGGCGTTGATCGGCTCGCGGACCTCGTCGCGCGGCACCAGCACCTGGGTGCCGTCGCGCATCAGGAACGCCTTTTTGGCCGGCGTCGGCGGGAAGCCCTCGACGGTGACCCGGCTGCCGACCCGGTCCGGCGCGACGAGCGGGTAGCCTTCCCGCTTGTTCTCGCGGAGCAAATACAGGACCAGGAACGCAAAGAAGATCCAGAACCCGTAGAGCGCCAACTGGGCGACGTCGATGTAGCTGGTGATGTAACCGGCGGGAGTCATTGTGAGACCTCAGCTTCTTGAGGGAGCGGCGTGGAGCAGGTCGGGCCGCGGGAGCCGGACGAGCGGCCCCACGGCGGCGAGTGTGGCGAACAGCAGGACGATTTCGATCGTGTAGACGGCGACGTATCCGGTGGCCGGGTTGACGAGGGTCGGGCCGAGCGCACCGTGGCTGGCCATGGTGGCGACGCCGTCGCGGATCAGGCCGCCGAGCGCAACTGCGCATCCGGCAGCCGATGCCTGCACCGCGCCCCAGATGCCGAGCACGAGGCCGACCTGGCCCGGTTCGGCCGAGCTGATCGCGGCAGTCAGCGTGCAGTGCGCGAACAGCCCGGCGCCGAGGCCGATGCCGCCCACGCCGATCGCGAACAGCGCAGGCGCTGCGACGGGGGCGGCGAAAATCAATGCGCTGAACGCCCCGAGCCCGACCAGGGCGCCGCAGCCGGCGAGCCGATACGGATCGGCGCCGCGGCCGAGCAGCGACGCGCCGATGCCGAAGCCGATAACCCCGCCGACGGCCAGCAACGCGGTCATTGCCGTAGTCGCCGCGACCGGCAGGCCGAGCACACGGCCGCCGTAGGGCTCCAGCAGGATGTCCTGCATGCTGAAGGCGACGGTGCCGAGCCCGAGTGCCACCAGCCGCCGCGTCGCCTGGTAATCGCGGGTTAAGTTGCGCCAGGTGGCGAGAAAGCTGGGACGTTTGGCGGTGAGAAGCGTGCGCGCCGGGTTGCGCGCCTCCTGCTTCCACAAGGCGATGGAGTTGATCACCATGGTCAGCACGGCTGCGGCCTGCACGACTTGGATCAGCCGCAACTCGCTAAAATTGGCGAGCAGTGCGCCGAAGACGAGGGCGCTGACGATCATGCCGAGCAGCAGCATTATGCAGAGCAGCGCCACGACCTTCGGCTGCGCCCGCGGCGGCGCGAGATCGGTAGCCAGCGCCAGGCCCACGGTCTGCACAGTGTGCAGCCCGGCGCCGACCAGGAGGAAGGCGAGTGCTGCGGCGATGTCGCCGGCGTAGGCCGGCGCGTTGCCGTCGCCGGACAGGATGATGAGCGCGAACGGCATGATAGCGAAGCCGCCGAACTGCAGCATCGTGCCGAACCACAGATACGGGACCCGCCGCCAGCCGAGCACCGAGCGATGCGTGTCGGAGCGGAACCCGACCACGGCGCGGAACGGCGCAAACACCAGCGGCAGCGACACCATGACTGCGACCAGCCAGGCCGGCACGCCGAGCTCGACGATCATGACCCGGTTCAGCGTGCCGATCAGCAGCACCACGGCCATCCCGACCGTCACCTGGAACAGCGAGAGCCGCAGCAGCCGGCGCATCGGCAGTTCCGTGCTCGCGACGTCGGCGAAGGGCAGGAAACCCGGGCCGAGCTTGCTCCACTGCTGCGCTAGGCTCATGTGGGCAGCACCTCCAGCGCCTGCGAGATGTAGAAGCCGGCGGAGACGCGCTCGGTGCGGCCGGTGCGCAGTCCTGAATCGGCGAGTAATTGCTGGATGTGTGCGGGCCCGACTGGTTCGATGGACGGCGCCCGGTCGCTGCGCGGGAAGAGCCGCCCGGCGGTGTGCATCGCGGTGAGCAGGGGGGTGCGAGGCGCGAAAGTGAACAGCAGCGATGCGGTAGTGCGTGCGGCGAGTGCGGCGGCGGTGCGCGCCATGTCGGGGGCGCGGTAATGGATGAGGCTATCCATGCTTACGACGTGGTCGAAGTGGCCGAGCGCCGGGTCGGCCATATCGCCGACGCGGAAATCGATCTTCAGCCGGGCTGGCGCCCGTTCACGCGCGAGGCCCACCAGGGTGGGCGAGAGGTCGATGGCGGTGACATCGGCGCCGCGCTCGGCCGCGGCGACGGCCAGCGCGCCAGTGCCGCAGCCGGCGTCGAGCAGCCGGGTTCCGGTCAGGTTCTCGGGCAGCCACGAGAGGAGGGTCGCCCGCATCCGGTCACGTCCAGCCCGCACGGTGGCGCGGATGCCGCTGACCGGCGCATCTGAGGTGAGCCGCATCCAGGCGTCCGCAGCCGTACGGTCGAAATAGGTCTGCAGTTCGGCGCGCCGGGTGACGTAGGTGGTGGAGGTCATGTCGAAACACCCTCACCCCAACCCTCGCCCGGAGGGAGAGGGAGTTTGGTTCGGACGGGCTTCTTCTCCCTCCGGGCGAGGGTTGGGGTGAGGGCAACGGCAACCATCAATCGTACCCCAGCAGATCGAAAATCTCGCGGTCCTTGAGGGAATTAGCCGCATTCAGCGGCACGACCCCCGCCCAAAGCGACGCCGCCAGCCGCAAATACTCGGCCTTGACAGCCTCCAGCTCCGGCGAGCTCTCCATCTCGAACAGCACCGACTTCTTCAGCCGGCTGCGGCGGATCACGTCGAGGTCGGGGAAATGCGCCAGCGTTTGCATCCCCGAAGCCGCGTTGTAGCGCTCGATCTGGTCGATCGCGGCGCTGCGGTTGGCGATCACGCCGCCGAGCCGGACCTGGTAGTTGCGCGACTTCGCCCCGATGGCCGCCACGATCCGGTTCATCGCGAAAATGCTGTCGAAATCGTTGGCGGCGACGATCAGGCCGAGATCGGCGTGCTGCAGCGGCGAGGCGAAGCCGCCGCAGACGACATCGCCCAGCACGTCGAAGATCACCACGTCGGTCTCGTCGAGCAGGTGATGCTCCTTGAGCAGCTTGACCGTCTGCCCGACCACGTAGCCGCCGCACCCGGTGCCGGCCGGCGGCCCGCCCGCCTCGACGCACAACACGCCATTGTAGCCGGGGAAGACGAAGTCCTCGACGCGCAGTTCTTCCGAGTGAAAGTTCACGCTTTCCAGCACGTCGATCACCGTCGGCAGGAGCTGCTTGGTGAGCGTAAAAGTGCTGTCGTGCTTGGGGTCGCAGCCGATCTGCAGCACGCGCTTGCCGAGCTTGCTGAACGCCGCCGACAGGTTCGACGACGTCGTGCTCTTGCCGATGCCGCCCTTGCCGTAAACCGCGAAAACCTTGGCGGTGCCGATCTTCAGCGTGGGGTCGAGCGTGACCTGCACGCTGCCTTCACCATCAGGCCGGATGGGTCGGCGGAGGACGACGTTCATGCTGCTATCCCCACTTCGATACCTTCCAGACGGTCTTCCAATTCCTCGCCGGCCCTGCGCAACGCATCGAGCGTGGCCGGGTCGGGGGACCAGTAGCTGCGCTCCTGCGCCTCGATCAGCCGGTTGGCGATCTTGGCCGAGGCTTTCGGGTTCAGCGTGGCCAGCCGCTCGCGCATCTCGTCATCGAGCACGTAGGTCTCGGCGAGGTGCTGATAGACCCAGGGGCTGACCTCGCCGGTGGTCGCCGACCAGCCGAGCGTGTTGGTCACGTGCGCGTCGATCTCGCGCACGCCCTCGTAACCGTGCTTGAGCAGCGCCTCGTACCATTTCGGGTTAAGCGCGCGGGTGCGGGTCTCGAGCGACACCTGCTCGCACAGGGTGCGGACGGTGCCGTCGCCGCGGGTCTGGTCGCCGATGTAGACCGCGGCCGCGACGCCGCCGCGGGCGCGGCGCACGGCGCGGGAGATACCACCGAGCGTGTCGAAGTAGTGGTCCACGGTGGTGACGCCGAGCTCGATGCTGTCGAGGTTCTGGTAGGTCGCCTCGACGCTCGCCAGCACGTGGCTTAGCACCGCCTGCTGGCGCTGCGGGCGGGCGTCGACGCCGTAAGCAAAACCCTTGCGGGCGACGTAGGCCTCGGCGAGTTCGTCCTCATCGTTCCAGACGCCGCTGCCGACCATCTGGTTGACGTTGGCGCCGTATGCGCCGTCGGCATTGCCGAACACGCGCAGCGCCGCCTGTTCGATGCTGCCGCCTTGGGCGGCCTGGAAGGCGAGGGCGTGCTTGCGGATGAAATTGTCGGTCTCCGCCTCCCCGGCCTGGGCGGCGAGCAGGGCGGCCTCGGCGAGCAACTTGGTCTGCAGCGGCAGCAGGTCGCGGAAGATGCCTGAGAGCGTAATCAGCACGTCGACGCGGGCGCGGCCGAGCTCGGCGAGCGGGATGAGCTGGGCGCCGGTGAGCCGGCCGTAGCTGTCGAAGCGCGGTGCGGCGCCCATCAGCCAGAGCGCCTGGGCGATCGGGCCGCCTTCGGTTTTCAGGTTGTCGGTGCCCCAGAGGACCATGGCGATGGTCTCCGGCAGCCCTTTGCCGTCGGCCTCGTGGCGGGCGAGCAGCCGGTCGGCTTGCCGGGCGCCGTCCCTGACCGCGAACTGGCTGGGCAGGCGGAACGGGTCGAAGCCGTGCAGGTTGCGCCCAGTGGGCAGCACTTCGGTGGTGCGCAGCAAGTCGCCGCCGGGCACCGGGCGGATGTAGCCGGCGTCGAGCGCGTGCAGCACCGCCGGCAACTCGTGGTCTTCAGCGAGCAGCGCGTCGAGCCGGGCGCGCTCAGTGACCTCGGTCACGCCGGCGGCGTCGAGCGTCTCGGTGCGCTCGGCTTGGTTTGGCGGCTGGCCGATGACGTGCAGC
This sequence comes from Acetobacteraceae bacterium, assembly GCA_965276815.1. Lineage (GTDB taxonomy): Bacteria > Pseudomonadota > Alphaproteobacteria > Acetobacterales > Acetobacteraceae > JAVVHH01. The sequence continues at coordinate 568,916 of CBDIBE010000012.1, forward strand.
CCGTGCGGGATCAGCGCGTATTCCAGTTCGATCAGGGCGGTGCCGATTCGGGCGATCTCCGCCTCGGCATCGTCGGCCCATTCCGGCTCGGCCTTCGCCAACTCGACCGTCGCCGCCTGCGCCTGCACCAGCTGCGCCAGCGCAGTCCGCTGCTCGGCATCGGCGCCGGGTTCGAGCGCGCGCCAGCGGTCGAGCGAAGCCTTCAAGTCCAGCAGGCCGCGATACAGCCCGGCATGCGCGACCGGCGGCGTCAGATAGGAGATTAGCGTCGCCCCGGCCCGGCGCTTGGCGAGCATTCCCTCCGAAGGGTTGTTCGATGCATACAGATTGACGTTCGGCAGGTCGCCGATCAGCCGGTCCGGCCAGCAGGCGCCGGAGAGGCCGGACTGCTTGCCGGGCATGAACTCAAGCGCGCCGTGCGTGCCGAAATGCAGCACGGCGTCGGCGCGGAACTCGTCGCGGATCCAGCGGTAGAACGCGGCAAAGGCATGGGTGGGGGCGAAGCCGCGCTCGAACAGCAGCCGCATCGGGTCGCCTTCATAGCCGAAGGCGGGCTGCAGCCCGACAAAGACGTTGCCGAACCGCCGCCCCAGCACGAAGAGGCTGGCGCCATCGGTCTGGTGGCGACCCGGCGCCGGGCCCCAAACCGCCTCGATCTCGCCGAGCCAGCGCTGGTGCTGCACATGGTCGTCGACCGGCACTGTTGCGGCGACGCTGGCGTCCATGCCGTAGGCGGCGCCGCCGTCGATCAGCAGGGTGCGCAGCGCGTCGGCGTCCTCCGGCACGTCGAGTTGATAGCCGGCGCGGGCGAGGGCCTGCATCGTGTTGTGCAGGCTGGCCCAGACCGCGAGATAGGCGGCGGTGCCGGTAGCACCCGCATTGGGCGGGAAGTTGAACAGCACGATGGCGACCCGGCGCTCCGCCCGCGCGGTCCGCCGCAGCCTCACCATCCGCGCCACCCGTGTCGCGAGGGCGGCGGCGCGCTCGGGATGGCTGGCCATGTCGCGCTTGCGCTCGCCGGGCGCGGCCTCGGAGCGGCCGCCGAACACCATCGGGTTGGTCGCGCCGTCGAGTTCGGGGAGAGCGACCATCATAGTCGCCTCGACCGGCAGCAGGCCGCGCGGATCGGCGTCCCACTGCTCGAGCGTCTGGAATTCCACCGGGGTGGCGGAGAGGTACGGCACGTCGAGCTGGGCGAGGAGTGCCTCGGCGGCGCGGCTGTCGTTGTAGGCGGGGCCGCCGACCAGGGAGAAGCCGGTCAGCGAGACGACCGCATCTACCTGGGTGACGCCATCGCGCATGAAGTAGGTCTCGATTGCCGGGCGTGAGTCGAGGCCGCTGGCGAAGGCCGGGATGACGCAAAGGCCGCGCGCCTCGAGGGCGGCGATGACGCCGTCGTAATGGGCGGAGTTGCCGGAAATCAGGTAGGAGCGGAGGAGCAACAACCCGACGGTTCCCGCTTCTACTCCTTCTTCCTGCGGGAGAGGGTTGGGGTGAGGGCGCGGGCCACGTGCAAGACCCTCACCCAAGCTTGGTGCGCTCTGCGCCCCAAGCCCGGAGGGAGCGGGCTTGGGCAGCGAGGCGAGGTCTTCGGTGATGCGGCCCGGGATATCCGGGTGGTAGAGGCCGACATCTGGGTAGCAGACCGGCGCCGCGGCGGGGCGCAGCACGCTTTTGCCCTCGCCGCAATACTTCCCGACCAGCATGCGCACTAGATTGGCCAGGTTCTCGTCTGACCCGGCCAGCCAGTATTGCAGCCCCAAGAAATACGTCCGCACATCCTGGGCGGTGCCGGGGATGAACTTCATCAGCTTGGGCAGCCGGCGCAGCATGCGCATCTGCGCCCGCCCGTCCGAGCCCACGCCGTTCGTGCCGGCCGCGCCCTTCTTGCCGCCGCGCAGCTTCTTGAGCATCGCCAGCGCGCCGGTGGCCTCCTGCGCCATGTCGAACCGGCCGAGCCGGGTCAGCCTGGTCACCTCGGTGGCCGACATGCAGCACAGCATGGCGTCACATGCGTCCCGCCGGGCTGCGAGCGCGGGCTGCACCGCCCGGATATGATCCTCGAGGAACAGCATCGTCGCGATGACCACGTCGCCCTGGCCGATATCGTCGATGCACGCGGTCAGGGCCGCCTTGTCCGACTCCCACTCATCGGCGGCATGCACCGCGAGTGAAAGGCCTGGGCACTCTCGCTGCAACGCGCGCTCGGCACGCGCGGCGGCGCCGGACAGATGGCTGTCCATCGTCACCACGACGACCCTGATGGGTCTAGCGGCCGAAATGAGCTTTAGCGTCATAGAGTGTATCCACGGTGATGGTCGCCAGGCCCCGCTCGGTCGCGAAACGCTCCGTGTTGCGGCGGGCGCGCCCACGGACAAAAAACGGAATTTTACCCATTTCCCGCTCCGCCTCAGGCGCCCAGATCGCGGGGCCGCCAGATTCGGGAGCGACAGATTCGGGAGCGGCAGATTCGGGAGCGACAGCGGGCACGTAGCCGAGATGCGAGGCGCCGGCTTCGTCATGGAACTCGAAATCGCCGCGGAACATCGTGATCAGATGCTCCTCGAGCCCCATCATCAGCGGGTATACCCAGGTGTCGAACAGCACGTTGGCGCCCTCGAACCCCATTTGCGGCGAGGTGCGGGCGGGGAAGTCTTGGACATGCACCGGGGCGGAGATGACGGCGCAGGGGATGCCGAGGCGCTTGGCCACGTGCCGCTCCATCTGCGAGCCGAGCACGAGCTCGGGCTGCAGTGCAGTGATCTGCGCCTCGACCTCGAGATAGTCGTCGGTGATCAGCGCCTCGACGCCGTAGCGCTTGGCGGCGTCGCGCATCTCGCGGCCGAATTCGCGGCTGTAGGTGCCGAGCCCGGCGACGGTGAAGCCGAACTCTTCCGACGCGACCCGGGCGGCGGCGATGGCGTGGGTTGCGTCGCCAAAAATAAAGACGCGCTTGCCGGTGAGGTAATTGCTGTCGACGGAGCGCGAGAACCAGGGCAGGCGGGACGCCTCGCCGAGGTCCGGCGGCGCGATGCCGGCGAGGGCGCTGACTTCGGCGACGAAATCCTTGGTGCCGCCGACGCCGATCGGGATCGTCTTCGTGGCGGGCTGGCCGAAATTGCGCTGCAGCCAACTTGCCGCCTGACCGGCGATTTCCGGGTAGAGCACCACGTTGAATGCCGCGTCGCCGAGGCGGGCGAGGTCGGCGGGCGCGGCGCCGAGGGGGGCGATCACGTTGACGGCGATGCCAATCCGCTCAAGCAGCGCCACGACTTCGGTTATATCATCGCGATTGCGGAAGCCGAGCGAGGTCGGGCCGAGCACGTTGCAACGCGGGGCCGGCATGGCCTTCGTCGCTGGCGGCGCGGCGAAGGTGCGGACCAATTGGTAGAAGGTCTCGGCGGCGCCCCAGTTCTCTTTCTTCTGGTAGGCAGGCAATTCGAGTGCGACGACCGGCACCTTCAGGCCGAGCGCGCGGGCGAGGCCACCGGGATCGTCCTGGATCAGCTCGGCGGTGCAGGAGGCGCCGACCAGCAACGCCTCGGGCTGGAAGCGGGCGACGGCGTCGGCGGCGGCGGTCTTGAACAGTTGCGCGGTGTCGCCACCGAGGTCGCGCGCCTGGAAGGTGGTGTAGGTGACCGGCGGCCGGGTCGCGCGGCGCTCGATCATGGTGAACAGCAGGTCGGCGTAGGTGTCGCCTTGCGGCGCGTGCAGGACAAGGTGGACGCCCTGCATCGAGGCGGCGATCCGCATCGCGCCGACATGCGGCGGCCCCTCGTAGGTCCAGAGGGTCAGCTGCACCGGGTCAGACCTTCAGCTTCTCGCGCCGCACCAGGGGGCGGGCGAAGAGTTCGGCGAGGTCGCCGGCCTGGTCAAAACCCTGGATCGGCGTGAACAGCAGCTCGATCGACCATTTGGTGGTGATGCCTTCGGCCTCGAGCGGGTTGGCGAGGCCGAGGCCGCAGACGGCGATGTCGGGGGCGGCGGCGCGGCAGCGGTCGAGCTGGCGGTCGACGTCCTGGCCCTCGCTCAGCATGGTGTCTGCGGGCAGCAGGGCGAGTTCCGCCGCCATGTGCTGGCGATGCAGGTAGGGAGTGCCGACCTCGGTCGGTCGCATGCCGAGTTCGCGGGCGAGGAAGCGAGCCAGCGGCAATTCGAGCTGGCTGTCGGGGAAGAAGAACACGCGCTTGCCCGCGAGACGGTCGCGATGGCGTGCGACTGCGGCTTCGGCGCGCGCCCGGGCTGGGCCGATCGCGGCGAGGAACCGCGACTCGGGAACGCCCCAGGCGGCGGCGGCGGCGCGGAGCCATTCGGTGGTGCCCTCGACGCCAAGCGGGAAGGGCGCGGGCAGAAATTGGACACCGCGCGCTTCGAGCGCGCGGGCTGTGTCGGCCAGGAAGGGCTGCGCCAGCAGCATGCGCGTCTGCGGGCCGACGCCGGGCAAGTCGGTGGCGCAGCGCGGCGGCAGGAAGCGGACCGGCGCGACGCCCATCGCATCGAACAGCCGGCAGAGCTGGTCCTCCACCACCTCGGCCAGGGCGCCCACCACCAGCAGCGAGCGCTCGGCGCTGCGCGGCAGGATCGGCACGAGGGCGGCAAGGCAGGCGTCCTCGCCCTGGGTGAACGTGGTCTCGATCCCGCTGCCCGAATAGTTCAGCACCCGGACTTGCGGTGCGTAGCTCGCGGAAAGCCGCTGCGCCGCGCGGGACAGGTCGAGCTTGATCACCTCGGAGGGGCAGGAGCCGACCAGGAACAGCAGCCGGATGTCGGGCCGCCGCGCCAAAAGCTGCTGCACCACACGGTCGAGCTCGTCATTGGCGTCCGACAGCCCGGCCAGATCGCGCTCGTCGATGATCGCGGTGGCGAACCGCGGCTCGGCGAAGATCATCACGCCCGCCGCCGACTGGATCAGATGCGCGCAAGTGCGCGAGCCGACCACGAGGAAAAACGCGTCCTGGATCTTGCGGTGCAGCCAGATGATGCCGGTCAGGCCGCAGAACACCTCCCGCTGGCCGCGCTCGCGCAGCACCGGGGCAGCGGCGCAGCCGGCCTGGCTCACGAGAATTGGCCGAGCCCGCGACGCGTGCCGTGCCAGCCGGTGCCCTGTAGCCGGGCGGCCCGCAACTTGAGCAGGAATTGCCCGGCATTGACGACGTAGGTCGCATAAGCCGCCAGCGCCAGGAGCATCAGTGCGTGCGGCTGGAGCCAGCCGTTGATCAGGGCGAGCAGGTAGGCGGTGTGCAGCGCCAGCACCAGCATGCTCACCATGTCCTCCCAGAAGAAGGCCGGGGCGAACAGGTAGCGGCCGAACACCTCGCGCTCCCAGATCGAGCCGGTGACCATGATGAGATAGAGCATCCCGGTCTTGGCGACGACGGAGGCCAAGGCCGCGTGCTCGCCCTCGCCGGTGCCCAAAAATCGCAGGACGAGGGCGAGGCTGATCAGGAAGACGACGAATTGTGTCGGGGCGAGGATTCCTTGCACCAGTGTCCATGGCGAGGCGTCGCGGCGCCGCCTTTCCTCAGGTGTGTAAAGCCGGAACGGCGCCCGGCGCAGGCGCCCGGCGGCCCCGCCCCAAGGGCAGTAGTCAACGCGGGTGAGCAGAGACTCCATCAACTGAGTAAACATCGCTTGACAATGCCTCCCTCAGGGTTTGCGCTAGCCGATGCCGGAACCGACAGAGTTCCGGCAGCCTACGCGCAAAACCGCGCTAACTTTGCCCGGCGGGGCTCATTTCCGCCGTTCACCTGCCTACCGAGGAACTCGGCTCGGGCATGAATGAAGGCTAGGACCACGCCGAAGTGTGTGTCAAGCACGCGTTACGTAAATCGCGGTTGACACATGCTGAAAATCTTTGGTGAATAGGGGGAGGCTACCGATGGATGCCATGGGACAGACCGTCACCGCTTTGGACTGCCGCACCGACGCCGAGGCCATGGTTCTGGCCCTGCTGGGTGCGTCTAGCCAGCCAAAGCCGGCCGGCTTTGAGGCCCAACGACGATCGATCCTGACCCGTACCGTCGAGCGCGACGTGATCCCGGCCCTGTTGCGGGCGCACGGGGTTCGCCGGGGCGAGCAGCGGGCGCGTCCCACGTTGGCAGTCACCAAAGCGCACGTGACGCATCTCGCCGACCTGGCGCTCGGCCCGGCTGGCCCGGCGTCGGCCTATGTCGGCGCTCTGCGGGCCGACGGATTTGGTGCGGAGTCGCTCTACCTCGACCTGCTCGCCCCTGCTGCGGTGCGGCTCGGCGATCTCTGGGTGGAGGATCTCTGCGACTTCAGCGAGGTGACCGTCGGCCTCATCCAGCTGCAGCAAATCATGCGTCAGCTTGGCCCGGCCTTCTTCGACGTCGGGCGATCGGAACTGCAAGCGCCGCCGCGCGCCTACCTCGTTCCGCTGCCGGGCGAGCAGCACATGTTCGGGTTGGCCATGGTGACCGACTTTTTCCGCCGGGCTGGCTGGAACGTCTGGAGCGGCCCGATCGCCAGCCGCGCCGAGCTCGCCACCATGGTCCGGTCCGAATGGGTCGACATGGTCGGCTTCTCGCTCGCCTGCGACGAACGGCTCGACACGGCGCGGCGCGAGGTTCGCGCGGTGCGGCTGGCGTCACGCAATCCGGGTCTGGCGGTGATGGTCGGCGGCCCGTGCTTCGTCGGTGACCCCGGCCTCGCCGCGGCAATCGGCGCAGACGGCACGGCGAACGACGGGCTGCAGGCGGTCGGCGCAGCATCTGCGCTGGTCAAGCGCGCGGCCGAACGAAGGTGAAGGCAAGTCCATTCGTGCCATGGGCATCCACACGCTAAAGGGGAGGCTGGGCCACAACACAGGCGTTGAAATAGCAATGGGATATCGGGGCGCACAATTGGAGAGTTCGGCACTTGTGAAACAGTTCGTCTCACCGCAGACCTCTCTTGGCGACCTTGACGCCGAGTCGGCCGCGGCGCTGATTGCCGCTTCTTCCGACATTACCCTTGTTCTGGACTCCGCCGGCGTGGTGCGCGACCTGGCGCTACAGAACGACGACCTCGCCCGTGACCTAGAGGACAGCGAATCCTGGTTTGGCCGGCCCGTGGCGGCCACCGTGGCGCCGGACAGCCGCCTAAAGGTCGAGGCGCTCCTGCGGGACGCCTCCAGCAGCGCAGAAACCCGCTGGCGGCACGTCAACCATTTGACCCCCGACGGCCGGTCGGTCCCCGTGCTCTATTGCTGCGTCCAACTCGGCGCGCAGGGCAGGCTGGTTGCGTTCGGGCGCGATATGCGCGTCATGTCGGCGCTGCAGCAGCGGCTGGTGAACGCGCAGCAAAGCATGGAGCGCGACTATTCGCGGCTGCGCGACGTCGAAATGCGCTACCGGCTATTGTTCCAGCTCTCCTCCGAAGCGGTGCTGATCCTGGAAGCGGCGCGGTTGCGCGTGAACGAAGCCAACCCGGCGGCGCGCACCATGTTTGGCGTCGAGGTCGGCGAGTTGGCCGGGCTCGGGCTGAGCCAGATGTTCGACGAAGAGACCGCGCCATCCGTGCAGGCGCATCTGGACGCGGTGCGCGCCGGGTCCCGGGCCGAGGACGTGCAGGCCCGTACCGCTCCGCGCGAGCAGGGCAGGCGCGATGTGCTGGTCCGCGCATCGGTGTTCCGCCAGGACGGCGAGACCCTGTTCCTGATGCGGGTGACGGCGCTGCACGACAATGCGGTGGCGCCACCGGTGCCGGACGTAAAGACCAAGCTGCTGCGCGCCGTCGAAAGCGCGCCCGATGGGTTCGTCGTGACCGACGATTCCGGGCAGGTGATCACCGCCAACGCCGCCTTCCTCGAGATGGCGCAGCTCGCGCACGAGGACCTCGCACGCGGCCGCCCGCTCGACAGCTGGGTGGGCGCGACCGACCTCGACATGACTGTGCTGATCGCCAATCTGCGCCAGCGCGGCGCGGTACGGTTCTTCGCCACGACGCTGCGCGGCGAGGAGGGCGCGAGCGCGCAGGTCGAGCTCTCCGCCGTCTCGATCCGCAATGGCGGGCATCCCTCGTATGGATTTGCGATCCGCAATGTCGGGGCGCGTCTGGCGCTCGAGCCGCCGGACGCTTCGAAACAATTGCCGCGCTCGGTGGAACAACTGACCGAGTTGATCGGCCGGGTGCCGCTGAAGGATTTGGTCCGCGAGGCGACCGAGGTGATCGAGAAGCTGTGCATCGAGGCGGCGCTCGAGCTGACCCAGGACAACCGCGCCTCGGCGGCGGAGATGCTCGGGCTGAGCCGGCAGAGCCTCTACGTAAAGTTGCGGCGCTATGGGTTGGGGGATTTGTCCCCCAACGCGGAGGAGTAGCGTGTCCGAGGTGACCCGGCTCCAGCATTCGCCGACCCGGCCGGATTTTGCGGCCGCGCTCGAGCTGCTCAAGCCGATTACCTGGTTTGCGCCGATGTGGGCGTTCGGCTGCGGCGTGATTTCCGCCGGCGTGCCGCTGTCTGGCCGGCTGGGTTTGGTTGGGATGGGCGTATTGCTGGCTGGGCCACTCGTTTGCGCCACCAGCCAGGCGGCCAATGATTGGTTCGACCGGCACGTGGACGCGATCAACGAGCCGGGGCGGCCGATCCCGTCGGGACGGCTGCCGGGGCGGACCGGGCTGTGGATCGCGCTTGCCTGGACGGTGCTTTCGCTGCTGGTCGCCGTGGCGCTCGGCCCTTGGGCGTCGGGTGCGGCGGTGGTCGCGCTGGCGCTGGCCTGGGCCTACAGCGCGCCGCCGCTGCGGCTGAAGCGGAATGGCTGGTGGGGCAACCTGGCCTGCGGCGTGTGCTACGAGGGGCTGCCGTGGTTCACCGGGGCCGCGATTGTGGCGGGGACGCTGCCGGATCGGCGGATCATCCTGACCGCCCTGCTGTACAGCGCAGGCGCGCATGGGATCATGACGCTGAACGATTTCAAGTCCGTCGAGGGCGATCTGCAGACCGGGATCCGCTCGCTGCCGGTCATCCTCGGGGTGAAGCGCGCCGCCTGGCTCGCCTGCATCGTCATGGCGCTGCCGCAGGTGGTAGTGATCGGGCTGCTGGTTGAGTGGGGCGCGCCGGTCTACGCGCTGGGGGTGACCGTGTTGCTCGGCGCCCAATTGATGCTGATGCGCCGCTTCCTGCTGATGCCGCGCGAGCGGGCGCCGTGGTACAACGCGACCGGAACGACGCTCTACGTGCTCGGCATGCTGGCCGTCGCCTTCGCCTTGCGCGCGGCGGGGCCGTTATGAGCGGGCTCGGCTGGGGCGGCGTCCTGAGGCTCGGCCTCGTGCAGGCGGCGCTCGGCGCGGTGGTGGTCTTGGTCACCTCGACGCTGAACCGGGTCATGGTGGTGGAGTTCGCGCTGCCGGCGCTGGTGCCGGGGGCGCTGGTCGCGCTGCATTATGGGGTGCAGGTGCTCCGGCCGCTGATGGGCTGGGGCTCGGATATGGGCGGGCGGCGGACGCCATGGGTCCTGGGCGGCATGGCCGCGCTCGGTGTGGGCGCGATCGGCGCGGCCGGGTCGGCGTGCCTGATGCAGGCGAATCCGGTGGCCGGCGGGGCGATAGCGGTGGCTTGCTTCGTGCTGGTCGGGCTGGGCGTTGGCGCGGCAGGGACGTCGCTGCTGACCCTGATGGCGCACCGGGTTGCGCCGCGGCGGCGCGGGGCGGCGGCGACCATCCTTTGGCTGATGATGATCGCCGGGATCGCGATCACAGCGGGGATGGCGTCGCTTCTGCTGGACCCGTTCTCGCCCGAGCGCTTGCTCGGCGTGACCGCCGGGGTCGCAACGATCGCGTTCGTGGTCTCGGCCCTGGCGGTTTGGGGCGTCGAGGGCGAGGCCGCGCCGCCAGCGCAAGCCGCGCGTCAGGATTTCCTGCCGGCCTTGCGCGAAATCTGGGCGGAGCGGCAGTCGCGGCGGTTCGCGCTGTTCGTGTTCGTGTCGATGCTGGCCTACAGCGCGCAGGAGCTGCTGCTGGAGCCGTTCGCCGGCGCGGTGTTCCGGCTGACGCCTGGGGAGACCGCCGGATTGACCGGGTTGCAGCATGTTGGCGTGCTGACGGGGATGGCGGTCGTCGCGGTCGGCACGATGCTGGCCGGGGAATATCGGCGCCGGGCGATGCGGGCGTGGACGATGGGCGGCTGCGTGGCCTCCGCGGCGGCGATCCTGGCGCTGGCGGCGGCGAGCCTCGCCGGGCCGGCGGCGCCGGTGCAGGCGCTGGTCTTGTTGCTCGGCGCGGCCAACGGGGCGTTCGCGGTCTCGGCCATCGGGTCGATGATGGGACTCGCCGCGGACGGGCGCGCGTCGCGCGAAGGCACGCGGGTCGGGCTGTGGGGCGCCGCGCAGGCGCTGGCGTTCGGGGCTGGCGGGCTGCTCGGTACCGGCGCCTCCGACCTGGCGCGCGCGCTGTTCGGGACGCCGGAGGTGGCCTACGCCGCGGTGTTCGTGGCCGAAGCCGCGCTGTTCCTGGCGGCGGCCCGGCTGGCATCCGGCGTGTTTGGCCAAACCAGGCGCGTTCCGCCCACGCTCGGCGTGGCGCAGGCAGGGTAGGGGGAGCGATGAGCCAAGCCGAGACCTTCGATACGGTGGTGGTGGGCGGCGGCCCGGCGGGTGCTACGGCTGCGGCCGACCTCGCGCGGTTCGGCCAGTCCGTGCTGCTGCTCGACCGGGCCGGGCGGATCAAACCGTGCGGTGGCGCCATCCCACCGGTGCTGGTGCGCGAGTTTGGTATCCCCGAGCATCTGATCGTCGCCCGCGCGACCGGCGCCCGCGTCATCTCCCCCTCCGACCAGCACGCGCACATGCCGATTGACGGCGGCTATGTCGGGATGGTGGACCGCGAGGTGTTCGACGAGTGGCTGCGCGAGCGCGCCGTGGCCGCCGGGGCGATGCGGCGGACCGGCAAATTCGTCCGGGTCACACGTGACCCGGACGGGGTCGCCGTCGTGCATTACGAAGCTAGCAACGACTCTGAGGTGCGTGTGCGCGCCCGGGCCGTGATCGGCGCCGACGGGGCGAAGTCGGCCGTCGCCAAGCAATGCGTCAAAGGCGCGGACCGGATCCGCTACGTGTTCGCCTATCACGAGATCGTCCGCGCGCCCGCAGACGACCCGTCCTGGGACGCGGAGCGCTGCGACATCTACTATCAAGGCCCGCTGTCGCCGGATTTTTATGCGTGGATCTTCCCGCATGGCGCGACGATGAGCATCGGCACCGGGTCGGCGCAGAAGGGGTTCGGACTGCGCGGGGCGGTGGGCAAGCTGCGTCTGGCGGCCGGGCTTGACCATCTCGAGACCGTCCGCCGCGAAGGCGCGCCGATCCCGCTGCGGCCGATGAAGCGCTGGGACAACGGGCGCGACATCGTCCTGGCCGGGGACGCCGCCGGCGTCGTGGCGCCGGCCTCCGGCGAGGGGATCTACTACGCGATGCTCGGCGGCAGGCTCGCTGCCGAAGCGGTGCAGCAACTGCACGCAACCGGCGACGCGCGGGCGCTGCGCACGGCGAGGCAGCGCTTCATGAAGGCGCACGGGCGCGTGTTCATGGTGCTCGGCTTCATGCAGTGGTTCTGGTACGCCACCGACAAGCGGCGCGAGCTGTTCGTCAAAATGTGCCGGGACCCGGACGTCCAGCGCCTGACCTGGGAATCCTACATGAACAAGGCCATGGTCCGGCGTGACCCGATGGCCCACGTAAGGGTTTTCTTTAAGGATCTGGCGCATTTATTCGGCATGGCCCGCGCATGAACCGGGCGCGCCCGATCATCTACGCCACGGCCGCCGCGCTGTTCGTCGCGGCGCTCGGGGGCGCGGCGACCGATATCGGGCCTTGGTATTACAGCCTGCACAAGCCCTCCTGGCAGCCGCCGGACTGGCTGTTTGCCCCGGTCTGGACGGTGATCTACGCGTTGACGGCGCTTGCGGGGGTGTTCGCGTGGCGGCACATCGCGGATCGCGAGCGGCGCATGCAAATGCTCGGCCTGTTCGCGGTGAATGCGCTGCTGAACGTGTTGTGGAGCGAGCTGTTCTTCACCGCCAAGCGCCCCGACTGGGCATTGGCCGAGATGGTGCCGTTCTGGTTGTCGATCCTGGTGTTGATCTTGGTGCTGTGGCCGGTCTCGCGCGATGCGAGTTGGCTGCTGGTGCCTTACTTGGTGTGGGTTTTGTTCGCCGGGGTGCTGAACCTGGCGGTGGTTCGATTGAATGCTCCGTTTGGGGCGTGAGGCGGGGAAAATGGACGCAGAAACGAAGCTGATGCACAGCCTGATAAGCCCCGCCATCGACAAGCCGCGGGTGCGAAGGCACAAGCGGGAGCTGCCGCTACGGGTCGGAACACGCGGCTCGCCGCTCGCCCTGGTGCAGACCCGAACCTTCCTCAACCTGCTGACAAAGTTCTGCCCGGTGCTGCACGGCATGGGCGTTTTCAAGGAGTTTCCGATCCGCACCACCGGGGACGCGACCCAGGTGACGGGCGAGCGCCTCGTGGATCTCGGCGGTAAGGGGTTGTTCGCCAAGGAGATCCACGAATCGCTGCTCGATGGGCGGATCGATCTGGCGGTGCACAGCTTGAAAGACCTGGAAACCGAGCTGCCGCCCGGCATCAAGCTGGCTTGCACCCTGCCGCGCGAGGATCCGCGGGACGCGCTGATCCTTGCGCCAGAACTTGAAGGGCAAGTCGCAGAGGAGGGTTCCTACGCCATGCTGCCGCACGGCGCATTGATCGGCACCAGCTCGGTGCGGCGCCAGGCGCAGCTGCTGCATGCGCGGCCGGATCTTCGGGCCGCGACGATCCGCGGCAACGTGAACTCGCGGCTGGACAAGGTGCGGCGTGGTGACTTCGCGGCCTCGTTGCTGGCGCTGGCCGGGTTGCGCCGGCTCGATCTCGAGCACGAGGCGGATGTCGTGATCGACGCGGCGGTGATGGTCCCCGCGGCGTGCCAGGGCATCGTCGGCATCACTGTGCGCTCCTCGGACGAAGAGCTGGCGCAACTCCTCTCGGCGATCAGCGACGCCGATGCGGATTGCGCGGCCGCGGGCGAGCGGGCGGTGCTGGGTGCGCTGGATGGCTCCTGCCAGACGCCGATCGGCGCGTATGCAAAGCTGCTGCCGGAGGCGCGGATGGAGCTGACGGGGCTGGTGGCCCGTGCAGATGGCAGCTTTCTGCTCCGGCACAGCGTGGAGTGCCTGCGGTCGGATGCAGCGCGCGCCGGGTCCGAGCTGGGCGATCAGCTCCGCCAGGAGAGTCCGCGCGACCTGTTCGTCTGAGACTAACTCCGCGCAGCGATGTTGCAGCGCCGAAAAATCTTGATTGCGACGCGGTTAATTGACTTGTGCGCCGCGTTCTCCGGGCACAGATACTAGCACAGCGTCAAAGGTCACTGCTCATGTCCGGCGTCGGCCTGGCCCAGCCTGATATCACCCTCCACCTCGACGAGAACGGGGTGATCCGGGATGCCTCCGCTTCCGGTGGCATGGCCGGCGAGGCTGTTCTGCCGCTGGTCGGGCGTGAATGGCGCGAGACGGTGGCAAGTGGTGGCGGCGAGAAGGTCCGGCAGATGCTGGACGGCGCGCGCTTTCGCGGCGTCTCGGTGTTCAGCCGGGTCGTGCAATGTTTCCCGAGCGGGCGAGAGCTGCCGATCGAATACACAGCCCTGCGGGCGCCGGGCGAGCGGGGCGGGATCGTTGCACTCGGCCGCAACATGCAGACGGTCACTGAGCTGCAATCGCGGCTGCTGGCCGCGCAGCAGGCCTCCGAGCGCGAGTATTGGAAGCTTCGCGACATCGAGACGCGCTACCGTCTGTTGTTTGATGCCTCGACCGAAGCGGTGCTGATGATCGGCGCCGACGACCTGTGCATTGCGGAGGCCAATCCGGCCGCCATCCGCGCGCTCGGCGTGGCGCCGGGCTGGGACTTCTCCAGCGCGATCCCGGCGCGGGAGCGCGAAGCGTTTGCCGGTATGCTTCAGCGGGTCCGCGAACATGGGCGGGCGCCGGGCATCGTGCTGCACATGGGCGCGGCGATGGCGCCCTGGGCAGTGCGCGCCTCGCTGATGCCGACCGAGCCTTCGCTGCGCTATCTGCTGCATTTCGCCCCTGCCGGGGGTGGCCCGGCGCAGAGCCCGGCGGAAGAGCTGCCGGTCGACGACCTGATCGACCGGCTGCCGGATGGGTTCGTCATCGCGAGTGCCGATGGCGCCGTTCTGAGCGCCAATCAGGCTTTCCTCGACCTGACTCAGGCCGGTACGCTCGGGGCGGTGCGCGGGGAGAGGTTGAGCCGCTGGTTGTCCGAGCCCGGCGCCGATGCCTCGGTGTTGATGGCTAAGCTGCAGCGGCACCAGGCGGTCCGGCTGTTCCAGACGACGCTCAGGGGCGAGCTGGGAACGGAGACCAAGGTCGAAATCTCGGCCGCATGCAGCGGTCAGGGCACGATTGGGTTTTGCGGCATTTTGCTGCGTGACATCGGGCGCCGGCTTGATGGCGGCCCATCGCTCGAGACGATGATGGACGGGTTTACGCGGCAGCTCGGCCGCGAGTCGCTGCTCGAGATAGTGCGGAGCGCGGCGGACGTGGTGGAACGGCACCTGATCAAGGAGGCGCTGGACCGGGTCGGCGGCAACCGGACCGCCGCGGCCGACCTTCTGGGCGTTAGCCGCCAGAGCCTGCATACGAAGCTGAACCGCCACGCGGCGTTGTCGTTTGAGGACAGTGAGCGCTTGACCTCGGGCGATTGAACGCCGACTTTAGTAGTGATGCGCGGCGGTCAACCTGCGTTCGGCGAAGCCGACCTTTCGAACTGCGAACGAGAGCAAATCCATCTCGCCGGTTCGATACAGCCACACGGCGTCCTCTTGGTGCTGAGCGAACCCGGCTATGTGGTGGTGCAGGCAAGCGCCAATGCGCGCGATTTCCTTGGCTTGGCCACCGATCCGTTGGGGCGTCCGATCGCCGAGTTCGAGGGCAACCTCGCCGCCTGCATTAGCCCGCACCTGAACGTGCCGATGCTGCAGGCGGTGCCGCTCGCGGTGCGCTGCATGATGGGAGTGCCGGCGCGGGCCTTCGACGTCGCCCTGCACCGGCCGCCGCAGGGCGGTATCGTGATCGAGCTCGAGCGGGTGGCGCCACGGCGTAACCACATGCGGGGGGTCGAGGACGCGGTCCGCGGGATCCTGGCTGCCCATAATTTGCGCGGACTATGCGACGAGACGGCGCGGATCGTCCGTGGGCTAACCGGATACGACCGGGTCATGTTGTATCGGTTCGATCCGGACGGCCATGGTGAGGTTTACTCCGAAGAGCGTGCCGACGGGCTGGAGCCATTCTTCGGCAACCGCTATCCGGCCACCGACATTCCGCAGATTGCGCGCCGGCTCTATGAGCGGAACCGCGTGCGGGTGCTGGCCGATATCGGTTACGCGCCGGTGCCGGTGGAGCCGGGCATCTCGCCGCTGACCGGCCAGCCGCTCGACATGTCGCTCTGCCTGTTGCGCAGCGTCTCGCCGATCCACGTGCAGTATTTGAAGAATATGGGCGTCTCGGCGACGCTGGTCATTTCGCTGATGGCCGGCGGGCGGCTGTGGGGGCTGGTCGCTTGCCACCACAACACGCCGCGCACGGTGCCGTTCGAGGTGCGGGTCGTGTGCGAGCTGCTGGCCGAGGCGGTGGCGACGCGGATCGCGGCCCTCGAGAGTTCGGCGCGCGGCCAGGCGGAGCTCGCGGTGCGGCGGCTGGAGCAGCGGCTCGCGGACGCGATCCCGCGTGAGGGCGAGTGGCGCGGCGCCCTATTCGACAGCGCGCAATCGCTGCTGCAGCCGCTGGGCGCGACCGGGGCGGCGTTGCTGTCCGAAGGCCAGGTTACGGTGGCTGGTGAGGTTCCGGGGACGCAGCAACTGCGCCAGCTCGGGCAATGGCTGGACGTGCATGCGCGCGGGCAGGTCTTCGCGACTAGCTCGCGTGCGCAGGTTTCCTCGACGAGCTCGCTTGCGCAAGTTTCCTCGACCAGCTCGCGTGCGCAGGTTTTCTCGACGAGCTCGCTTGCGCACGACGCGCCGCAATTCGCCGGTCTGCGCGAATCGGCTAGCGGCGTGGTTGCGGTGAAGCTGTCCGGCTCGCCGAGCGACTATTTGATGTGGTTCCGGCCGGAGCGGGTGCGGACGGTCACTTGGGGCGGGGATCCGAACAAGGCGGTCGTGGTCGGGAACACGTCGGAGGATTTGTCGCCGCGGCGGTCCTTCGCCAAGTGGCACGAGGTGGTCGAGCACACCTGCGATCCGTGGAGCGACGCGGACCTGGTCGCGGCGCGGCTGATTGGCGACACGGTCAAGGACGTCATCCTGCAGTTCCGCTCGGTGGGCATGCTGATCGCGCAGGAGCAGCTCGACCGGGTGCGCCGGCAGGTGCGGACGTCGGAGCTGCCGGTGGTCGTGGCGGGGGCGGACGGGCGGATTTTGCTGCTGAACGACGCGTTCCGGGCATCGATCGGCAGCAGTGATGCGCCGCCCGACCGAATCGAGGACCTGCCGCGATTGTTCGCCGACCCGGCGGAGGTCGCGCGCCGGCTGTCCGACATGGCGGAACGGCAACTGCCTTGGCGCGGCGAGGTGACGGTGCGGGCGAACCAGCGTCCGATGCTGGTGCGGGCGGACCCGGTGCTGTCGTCACCGGGTCAGGCGGCCGGCTTTGTGCTGCTGTTCACCGATTTGACGCAGCAGAAGGCGGCGGAGACGGCGCGGCAATCATTTCAAGAGCGGATCATCGAGCGGGGCCGGCTGGAAAGCCGGTTCGACCCGATGGCGGATGTGCAGATGCAGAACCTATTTGCCTCGGTGGTCGAGAATGCGCAGCTCGCCGCGCTGGAGATCACCGACGGCGTGGATTTGGCGGAGATCCCGCAGATGCTGGACAGTGTGCGGGCGTCGGTCGGCCGGGCGAAGCGGGCGCTTGACCACCTGATCTGGCACGCCAACAGCGCCAACGAGGAGAAGCTGACATGATCGCGAGCCTGCTCGTGGCCGGGCTTGGCGCGTTGCTGCTCGCGGGGGCGGGCGGTCTGTTGACCGATGTCGGGCCCTGGTACCATGCGCTGCGCAAGCCGCGCTGGCAGCCGCCGGACTGGCTGTTCGGCCCGGCCTGGACGGTGATCCTGGGTTTGGCGGCATGGTCGGCGGCGCTGGGCTGGGTGTCGGCGCCGGGCCCGGGTGAGCGGACGCTGGTGGTCGTGCTGTTTGGGTGCAACGCGCTGTTCCACCTGCTCTGGAGCCCGCTGTTCTTCAAGCTGCACCGGCCGGATTGGGCGCTGGCGGAGGTGCCGTTGCTGTTTTTATCGGTGGCGGTGCTGATCGTGGCACTGGCGCCGTTTTCGGTTCTGGCGAGCGCGCTGCTGGCGCCGTACCTGCTCTGGGTCGGGTTCGCCGCCTGGCTCAATTTGACGATCGTCCGGCTCAATCGTCCGTTTGGTTGAGCTTGCCTACTGCCTGATTTGCAGAACGCCGCCTCTGCGCTTCCGAAGCCCACGACGACCACCTCGATGGCGTTCGCCTTGGCGCTCCCGGCGGCCAAATGGCCGTCAGGGGAGGTTCTCGCGGAAGATCACCTCGGCCCGCGGCATCTCGATGCCATAGGTGGGTGCGCGGCCGGCGCGCAGATTGGCGAAGACGGCGAGGCAGGCGTGAAAGGAGGCGCGCGGGTTCTGCGTGATGACCGCGTCCATCGTGCCGTCGATCAGCATCGCACGCGTGTCTGGCGTGAGTCCGTGGCCGATGAAGACGATGTCGCGCTCTCGGCACCGCTCCTTCAGCGCGCGCCCGATGCCGGCCGCGCCACCGCCGAGATTGTAGACGCCGGCGAGGTCCGCGTGCTCAGCCAATAGCCGCCGCGTCAACCGATGGTTCAGGGTCTCGTCGTCCTGCCCCTCGTTGAGCCCGACCACACCGATCTGCGGCGCGGCCTCGCGCAGCAGATCCTTGAAACCGAGCTCGCGATCTTCATGGGCGCGGTAGCTCAGGCTGGCGGCGATCATGGCAACTTTGGCCGGGCGGGATCCGATGAAGCGCGCGGCGAGGAAGGCCGCGGTGCGCCCGGCCGAGCGATTATCGAGCCCGATATAGGCGGCGCGGCGCGTGTCGAGGATGTCCGAGATCAAGGTGACCGCGGGGACGCCCCGGTCCGCCAGGTCGTCCACCGCCTCGCGCACGGACGGATGCTCGAGCGCCATGAACACCACGCCATCGGCGCGCTGCCCGTGATGGCGCAGGGCGCGCGCGAGCAGCAGCGGGCTAAAGCTGCGGATCGTCTCGACCCGGCAGCGCGCGGCGTAGGCGGCGGCTTGCGCCTCGCTGGTGGAGATGATGCGGCCCATCATGGTCAGGAACGGGTTGGTCCCGGCCGGCAGCAAAAACACGAGATTGAACGGGCGGGGCGCGCCGACATGCTCCAACTCGGCGCTGGTCAGGTAACGCAGCGCGGCCGCGGCCTCGAGCACGCGCTGCGCGGTTGCGGGGCGCACGCCGCCGCGGCCATGCAGCACCCGGTCGACGCTGGCCACTGAGACGCCTGCCGCGCGGGCGACGTCCGGCATCCGGGCGCGAGACCCATCAAAATCCATCATTCTTCGCGTTTGACTCTGCTAGGTGGCCAGGTCAAGCCTGATTTCGCGCAGCGTGCCCCGTCAAATCACATCACGCGCGCGATGGAGGAGGAACATGCCCGGCATCTCTCGTCGCACCCTTGCCCGTGGCTTGGCCGCACCGATTCTGGCGCTCGCCGCGCCGCGGATCGCCCGGGCGGCGCGCTTGGACCTGCGCTACGGCAACAACCTGCCGGTCAGCCATCCGCTGAACCAGCGCGCCCAGGAATTCGCCGATCAGGTCGCCAAGCAGACGGACGGTGCGGTCACGATCTCGATCTTCCCCAACAATCAGCTCGGCGGCGACACCGACATGCTGAGCCAGGTGCGGGCGGGGGCGCTCACCTTCTTCACGCCATCCTCGCTGGTGGTCGCGACCCTCGTCCCGGTGGCGGCGATCAACGCGGTGGGCTTCGCCTTCAGCAATTACGATCAGGTCTGGACGGCGATGGATGGCGCGCTGGGCGCGTATATCCGTGCCGCCATCGACAAGGCCGGGCTGCATACGCTGGAGACGGTGTGGGATAACGGGTTCCGCCAGACCACGACCGGCGGCAAGCCGATCCAGTCCGCCGCCGACTTCGCCGGGCTGAAGATCCGCGTGCCGGTCAGCCCGCTCAGCATCTCGCTGTTCCAAGGCCTCGGCGCTTCGCCGACCAGCCTGCAGTTCAGCGAAGTGTATTCGGCGCTGCAAACCAAGATCGTCGATGGGCAGGAGAACCCGCTGCCGATTATCCAAGTGGCCAAGCTGTACGAAGTGCAGAAATCCTGCGCGCTGACCAACCATCAATGGGACGGCTACTGGTTCATCGCCAATGGCCGCATCTGGAACAGCATGCCGGCCGATATGCAGAAGATCGTCTCGGACGCGATCAACGCCGCGGGGCTGCGCCAGCGCGACGACATCAAGAAGCTCAATGAGGGCGTGCAAGCCGATCTGCAATCAAAGGGATTGGCCTTCAACACGCCGGACACGGAGAGCTTCCGCAGCAAGCTGCGCGGCGGCGGGTTCTATGCGGAATGGAAGGGCAAATTCGGCGCCGACGCGTGGAAGTTGCTCGAGCAAGCCACCGGGCAACTCGCATGAGCCGATTCTTCGGAGCCATCACGCAGGCTGGATACGTCGTCCCCGATATCGAGGCGGCGATGCGCTACTGGAGCGAGACGCTCGGCATCGGGCCGTTCTTCTACAATGAGCGCGTGCCGATCCGGAATTACCGCTACCGGGGCGAGGCGTACGCGCCGCACAACTCCGTGGCGCTGGCCAATTCCGGGGCGCTGCAGGTGGAGCTGATCCAGACGCGCAACGACATCCCCTCCATGTATCGGGATTTCACGCGGGCCGGGCATCAGGGGCTGCAGCACGTCGCCTACTGGACCGAAACCTATGATGCGGACCTGGCGCGGCTGGAGGCGCAGGGTTTCAAAGCCGTGATGCAGGGCGAGGTGGGCGAGAACGGCCGCTTCGTCTATTTTGACACTGAATTCCACCCAGGTACGGTGATCGAGCTTTCGGAGGTGCTCGGCCCGAAGGGCGCGATGTTCCGCATCATCGGCGAGGCGAGCCAGAGCTGGGATGGGCGCGACCCGGTGCGGCCGTTCCCCAAGCTGGAGGGGCTGGGGACGTAGCCGCCGGGTCGAGAACGGGGAGGCAGGGCAATGGAGCCGCAACAGAAACTGGCGGGCCGGACGGCTTTGGTGTTTGGCGGCGGCTCGGTCGGGCCCGGCTGGGGCAACGGCAAGGCGGCTGCGGTGGAATATGCCCGCAACGGCGCCGTGGTCGCCGTGGTCGACATCAACCTGGCGGCGGCCGAGGAAACGGCTTGCATCATCACGGGCGATGGCGCCCGGGCGATGGCGTTTCGCTGCGATGTGACCAAGCCGGAGGAGATCGACGCGGTGTTCGCCGCGGTGGAGCGCGAGCGGGGAAGGCTGGACATCCTGCACAACAATGTCGGCGCGCCGGATATGGGCACGATCGAAGAGCTCAGCGCCGAGGATTGGAGCCGCACGCAGGACATCAACCTGAAAAGCGTTTTCCTGACCTGCAAGCGGGCGATCCCGGGGATGCGGCGGCAGCGCAAGGGCGCGATCATCAACATTTCCAGCATCGCCGCGATCCGGCACACGGGCTATCCGTATCCCGCCTATTACGCGAGCAAGGCGGGGGTGAACCAGCTCACCGTGGGGCTGGCGATCCAGTATGCGGCGGAGGGCATAAGGGTGAACGCCATCATGCCGGGCATGATGGACACGCCGCACATCTACAAAGCGATCGTCGGCCAGTACGAGGATGCGCGGGAGCGCATGGTGGCCGAGCGCTCGGCGATTTGCCCGACGGGGCGGATGGGCACCGGGTGGGACATCGCCAAGGCGGCGGTGTTCCTGGCGTCGGATGACGCCGACTACATCACCGGGGTCTGCTTGCCGGTCGATGGAGGGCTGACATGCCGGATTTGACGGCACTTGAGCGGATTAGTGTCACATACCAGCTCGATACCGCGGCCGAGGCCGGGCGTGCGGCGGAGGTGATTGCCGGCGAGCAATCCTCCGGCACGTTTGTCGCCATCCCGGGCGAGACGGCGGAGCTGAAGGCGCGCAACGCGGCGCGGGTCGAGCAGCTCGAGCTTGTGGGCGAGTCGCCGGACCCGGCGCTGCCCGGTTCGCGGCCCGGACCGGTGCGGCGCTACCGCATGGTGCTGAGCTGGCCGATGGACAATCTCGGCCCGTCCTTGCCGAACCTGCTGGCGACGATCGCGGGCAATCTGTACGAGCTGCCGCAGGCGGCGGGCTTGAAAATCCTCGACCTCCGGCTACCCGCCGCCTTCGCCGACGCCTATCCGGGGCCGCAATTCGGCGTCGCGGGCACGCGCCGCCTCGCCGGCCGGCCCAATGGGCCGCTCATCGGCACAATTATAAAACCTTCCGTCGGGCTCGACCCGGCGGCGACCGCCATGCGCGTGCAGGAGCTGTGCGACGGCGGCATCGATTTCATCAAGGATGACGAGCTGCAGTCGGACGGGCCGCATTGCCCGTTCGAGGCGCGGGCGCGTGCGGTCATGGACGTGGTCAACCGCCATGCCGAGCAGACCGGGCGCAAGGTGATGGTGGCGTTCAACCTGACGGGCGAACTGGACGAGATGCGCCGGCGGCACGATTTGGTGCGCGAGCTCGGCGGGACTTGCGCCATGGTGAGCCTCAACTCGGTCGGGCTCGCCGGGTTCAACGCCTTGCGCAAGCATGCGGCGTTGCCGATCCATGCGCATCGCAATGGCTGGGGCGCGCTGGGGCGTAGCGGCAACAATGGCTGGTCCTATGTCGCCTGGCAGAAGATCTGGCGGCTCGCGGGGGCCGACCACATGCATGTCAACGGCCTGCAGAACAAGTTCTTCGAGAGCGACGACAGCGTGATCGCTTCCGCACGGGAGTGCCTGACGCCGATGTTTGCGGACAAGCCGTGCACCGTGCTGCCGGTGTTTTCCTCCGGGCAGACGGCGCTGCAGGCGCCGGGCACGCTGCGCGCCTTGGGTAACACGGACCTGCTGTTCTGCGCCGGCGGCGGCATCATGGCGCATCCCAGCGGGGTCGCCGCCGGCGTGCTGGCGATGCGCCAGGCTTGGGAGGCCGCCGCCGCGGAGATCCCGCTCGAGCAGGCGGCACGCGAGCAGCGCTATCTGCGCGAGGCGATCGCAACCTTTGGCACGAAGCTGCAATAAGATGGCCTGAAAGGGAGGGAATAAAAATGCAAACGACACGCCGGGTCCTGATCACGAGCGCTGCTGCGGTTTCGTTGACGGCGCCTTGGGTCCGCCGCGCCCATGCGGCCCAGTTCGAGTACAAGTTCGCGTCCGACTTGCCCGCGCCGCATCCGCTGAACTCGCGCATGCAGGAGGCGGCCGACCAGATCAAGCAGGAGACGGATGGGAAGGTGCAGATCAGCATCTTCCCCAACAGCCAGCTTGGCAGCGACCCGGACATGTTCAGCCAGTTGCGGGCGGGGGCGATCCAGTTCTTCACCCTGTCGGGCGCCAACGCCCTGTCGTCGCTCGTGCCGCGCGCGGCGATCTCCGGCGTGGGCTTCGCCTTCAAGGATTACGACCAGGTCTATGCCGCGATGGACGGCAGGCTCGGCGCCTACGTCCGCGGTTTGATCGGCAGTGCGGGGATCCTCGCGCTGGATCATGTTTGGGACAATGGGTTCCGGCAGATCACCAGCAGCGTCCGGCCGATCAAGGCGCCGGCGGACTTGTCGGGCATGAAGATCCGCGTGCCGCCGGGCCGGCTTTGGGTTTCGCTGTTCCAGGCGCTCGGCGCGGCGCCGACTGCGATCAGCTTCGGCGAGGTCTATTCCGCGCTGCAGACCAAGGTGGTGGATGGGCAGGAGAACGCGCTGGCAGTGGCGGAGGTGGCCAAGCTCTACGAGGTGCAGAAATACTGCTCGCTGACCAACCACATGTGGGATGGGTTCTGGTTCCTGTGCAACCGGGCGGCCTGGAACCGCATGGCCCCGGACACGCAGGAGACGGTGGCGCGGATCGTCAACGCCAAGGCGCTGCTGGAGCGGCAGGATGTGGCCAAGCTGAATGCCGGGCTGCAGGGCACGCTGGAATCCAAGGGCCTGGCGTTCAACACGGTGGATCCGCTGCCCTTCCAGCAAGCGCTGCGCCAGGCGAAATTCTATGAGGAACAGAAACGGAATTTCGGTGAAGAGGAGTGGTCGCTGCTCGAAGCGGTATCCGGCACGCTGTCATGAGCGGCAACGACTCGGCGCTTGAGCGGCCGGTCTTGCTGCCGGTCGCGGCGTCGCCGTGGCTGTGCCGGGCCGATCGGATTCTCGGCCGGGTCGTCGAAGTGCCGGCTGCGATCCTGGTGGTCGCGGAGATCATCCTGCTGCTGACGGGCGTCATCGCCCGCTACGCGTTGCGTGCGCCTTTGGTGTGGGGCGACGAGCTTGCCGGCATCCTGTTCATCTGGCTGGTGATGATGGGGGCGGGAGTCGCCCTGCACCGCTCGAGCCATATGCGCATGACCGCCGTGGTGAACCGGATGGGCGCGCAGCATGCGCCGTTTTGGAACACCGTGGCGCTGGTCGCGAGCATGGTGTTCCTCGGCCTCGTGGTCGAGCCGGCTATCAACTACGTGGACCAGCAATCATATATCCATACGCCGGCGCTCGACATCATCGACGCCTATCGCGTGCTCGCCATTCCGGTCGGCGTCGGGATCATGTTGCTGATGTGCGTCGTCAAGCTGCTGATGATCGGCTGGCGCACGGCGCTTACCGGGCTGGTGATCTCGGCGGCGCTGGTGATCGGCTTGGATGAGGCGGGTCCGGTCTTGTCCGACTTGGGCAATCTCAACCTGCTGATCTTCTTCGTGGGAGTCGTTGGCTTCACCGTTATGAGCGGGATGCCGATCGCCTTCTCCTTCGGGCTGGCGACCTTCGCCTACCTGTCGCTCAGCACCAGCATGCCGCTCGAGGTCGTGGTCGGCCGGATGGACGAGGGCATGTCGAACATGCTGCTGCTGGCGGTGCCGATGTTCGTCTTCCTCGGCCTGCTGATCGAGATGACTGGGCTGGCGAAGGCGATGGTTGATTTTCTCGCTTCCCTGCTGGGCCGGGCGCGTGGCGGATTGTCCTATGTGCTGATCGCCGCGATGTATCTGATCTCCGGCATCTCCGGCTCGAAGACGGCGGATATGGCGGCGGTGGCGCCGATCCTGTTCCCGGAGATGAAGCGGCGGGGTGCGCCGCCCGGCGAGCTGGTGGCGCTGCTCTCGGCCACCGGCGCGCAGACCGAAACCATCCCGCCTTCGATCGTGCTGATCACTATCGGCTCGGTGACGGGTGTTTCCATCAATGCCCTGTTCACCGGCGGGCTGCTGCCGGGCGCGGTGTTGGCGGTGACGCTGTGCTGCCTGGTCTGGTGGCGGTCGAGGCACAGCGGCGCGGCAACCGGGGTGCGCGTGAGTGCGGCGCAGACGCTGCGCTACTTCGTCATCGCCGTTCCCGCGCTGGTGCTGCCCATCCTGATCCGGCTCGCGGTCGTCGAGGGGATCGCGACCGCGACGGAGGTGTCCACGGTCGGCATCGCTTATGGCTTCCTCGCCGGGCTGCTGATCTACCGCCGGATGGATTGGCGGCGGCTGCCGGGGATGCTGATGGAGACGGCGTGCCTTTCGGGCGCGATCCTGATGATCATCGCCACCGCGACGTCGATGGCCTGGGCGCTGACGCAATCGGGCTTTTCCGCGGCGCTCGCGCAGTTCATGGAGCATCTGCCCGGCGGCGCGCCGGCTTTCATGGCGGTCTCGGTGCTGAGTTTCATCGTGCTGGGCAGCGTGCTCGAGGGCATTCCTGCGATCGTGTTGTTTGGCCCGCTGCTGTTCCCCATCGCGCGCGCGGTGGGCATCAATGAGGTGCAGTATGCGATCGTGGTCATTCTCGCGATGGGGCTTGGCTTGTTCTCGCCGCCGTTCGGTGTGGGCTATTACGGCGCCTGCGCGGTCAGCCGGGTCCACCCCGACGAGGGCATTCGGCCCATTATCGGCTACATGGTGGCGCTGTTGATCGGGCTCATCGTCGTTGCCGCCGTGCCATGGATTTCCGTGGGCTTCCTGTGAGGGCTGTCTTCTACGGCGACGACGTCACGGGCGCGTCCGACAACGCCGCGCAGTTCTGGCGGCACGGGCTGCGGACCGTATTGTTCTTCGGTGTGCCGGATGCGGGGACGCTGGCGCGTACGCAGGAGGGCGGGCTGGACGTGATCGGCATCGCGGGCGTCGCACGCTCCTTGCCGGCGACGCAGATGGCGGAGGAGGTCGGGCCGGCGCTCGACTTCCTGCAAGGTTTCGGGGCGCCCGTTCTGCAGTACAAATGCTGCTCGACGCTGGATTCCTCGCCCGAGATCGGCAGCCTCGGCGAGGCGAGCCGCCTCCTGCTATCGCGGCGCCCTGGCGCTTTCCTGGCCGTGCTCGCGGCGATGCCGGAATTCGCGCGCTACACGGTGTTCGGGCAGCATTTTGCCGGGTTTGGGCCGGACGTGTTCCGGCTTGACCGGCACCCGTCCATGGCGCGGCACCCAGTCACGCCCGCCTACGAAGCCGACATCAGGGCGCTGCTTGCGAGCCAGGGCTGCAGGATCGAGCGGCTGGTCGATCTGCGCGAGTTGGAGGGGGACGTAGCCTCCCTTGCCGAGGCGCCCGGCGCCGTGTTCGATTCGCTCACGGACCGGCACCTCGAAACCGCCGCCGGCGCGATCTGGCACGTGGCTGGGCGCCGGACGGTCGCTGCGGTGGCGGCGCAAGGCTTTGCACACGGGATCGGCCTGCATCTGCGCCGCGCCGGCCTGGTGGAGCGTCCGGTGCCGGCGCACCGTCTGGCGCCCGCTTCGCCCCTGCTGGTGCTGTCGGGCAGTTGCTCGCCGCGTTCCGCGAGCCAGATCGCTTGGGCCGAGCAGGCCGGCTTTGCCACGCTTGCCCTGTCGCCGGCGGCGATCCGCGGGGGTGCGGCGGCGGCGGGGGAATTCATCGCGCCCCTGCTCGCCGCCTTGCGCGCCGGGCGCAGCGTGGTCGCCCACACGGCGCGCGGTCCAGATGACCCGGCGGTTGCGGAAGTCACTTCATGGCAGGCGCAAGCCGGGCTGGACGGCGCCGCCTTGGCCGACCGCGTGGGTGCGCTCTGCGCCGCTTTGGCCCGCGCGGCGCTGGCCGAGGCGGGCGTGCGCCGGCTGGTGCTGGCGGGGGGCGACAGTTCCAGCTTCACGATGCGGCATCTCGGCGCCTCGGCCATCGAGATGGAGGCGAGCCTGTTTAGCCAGAACGCCCATGTCGGCCGGCTGCGGGCGACTGACCAGCTCCTCGACGGCGTGGAGCTGCTGCTCAAGGGCGGCCAAGTGGGGGCGGAGAACCTCTACGGCGTCATGCGCGAAGGCTTTTAGGAGGGAATGATGCGCTTGAAGGATAGGGTGGCCACGGTGACTGGGGCCGGGCGCGGCATTGGCGAGCAGATCGCGCTCGCCTTCGCGCGCGAGGGCGCGGCGGTCGTGGTCAGCGACCGCGACGCGGCCGGCGCCGAGCGGGTCGCCGCGGCGATCAAGGCGGCGGGCGGCCGCGCGGCATCGCTGGAGATCGACGTTACGCGCGACGGCGACGCCGAACGGCTGGCCGCGGCCGCCGAGAGCATGTTTGGCGGGCTCGATATCCACGTCAACAATGCCGGCATCAGCACGACGAAGCTGTTCGTCGAGACGACAAGGCAGGAGTTCGAAGCGATCCTGCAGGTGAACCTCGTCGGCGCCTTCCTGTGTGCCCAGGCCGCAGTGCGGCGAATGCTGCCGCGCGGCTACGGCCGGGTGATCAACATCGCCTCGCTCTCCGGGCAGCGCGGCGGCGTCGGCCGCTCCGCCTATGGCAGCTCGAAAGCAGGGCTTGAGCTGCTGACCAAGGTCATGTCGGTGGAGCTGGCGGCGCACGGCATTACGGTGAACAATATCGCGCCGGGCGCGATCGAGACCGAGTTGGCCAAGCAGATCCACGATGCGGCGACGCGCGAGGCCTACCACTACTTGATCCCGCAGCGGCGTTACGGCACGCCGGCGGAGATCGCTGACGCCGCTGTCTTCTTGGCCAGCGACGAGGCGCGCCATGTTTGCGGCCACACGCTGAACGTGGATGGCGGCTTCCTCGGGGCCGGGCTGATGTTCCCGCTCGGAATGGCACAATCGCCGGCGCCGCCGTCACGCGGCGACTGAGCGGGGGCGCGCTGCCGCACAGCAGCCTTGCAACGGCCAGAAGCGATGCGCACGTTTGCCCGTAGGAGGGAAGGGCATGGGCGATCTTTACGATGCAGACGTCTTGGAATGGTCGGAGCATCAGGCGGCGCTGCTGCGTCGACACGCGGGCGGCGAGAAGCTGAACGAGCAACCCGACTGGGCCAACATCATCGAGGAAATCGAGAGCGTGGGACGCGAGCAGCTACACTCGGTCGAGGGGCTGCTGCTCCACTCGCTCGTCCACGATCTGAAAGCCGAGGCTTGGCCGCTCGCGCAGGACGCTTCGAAGTGGCGCGCCGATGCCAAGCTGTTCCGAGCGCAAGCCTCGCTGCGGTTTGCGCCGTCTATGCGTCAGCGGCTTGACCTCGCCAGGCTCTACGCCAAGGCACTCCAGGCGATGCCCGACACCGTGGACGGCCAGCCGCCATTGCCGGTGCCGCAGACCTGCACGGTCGCATTGGACGAGGTATTGAGCAGAGAGCCATGAGCGAAACAACCACGCCGCGTCGCTGCGCCTGCCATTCACGATCGTACCGTTGAACGGCTCGCCCAACAGGCAAATCAATGATCCGCGGCCTGACGAGGCCGCGGCAGTGATCCAAGTGTGACAAGACGCGGATCACGGTGGGCGAAGAAGAATAGCGGGTCGCGGTGATGGTCCGCCGCGCGAAGCATGGTCAGCGCTCGTTCAGGATAGTCGAGCGCGAGCCAGACGGGCGCTCTTGAGGCGAGCAGGACCGGTAGGTCGATCTGACCATCGAGGCTTTGCATCACAGCTCGAGCCGCGTCACTTCCGCCGGCGGCCGCATAGGCGTAGGCCAGCGACGTCTGCACGATCGCTTCGCCCCCGGAGAGCTTCATTGCCTGGTCGGCTGCTGTAATCGACGCGTCCGCATTCCCTCGCACCGCATGGATTTCTGACATGACCGCATAGACGAGGTCATTGTCGGGCCGATGCTGCAGCGCGCGTCGCGCGTAGCTGAGCGCCTCGTCGAAACGGCCCGCGCAAAACAGGATTTTCATGTAGAGGGCCATATAGTCACGCTCAGGTGTCGCGGCGTAGACGACTCGCTCCATCTCCCGCGCCGCTTCGTCGAGGCTGCCCACCCCGCTCATGACCCAGGCGCGGCAGAATGCTGCGTGGTAGTCATGCGGCATCTCCTCCACGGCCCGGTCAAGCACGGCTAAGGCGGAACAGATCCTTCGATCGACCACGGCATGGAACCAGGCCTGGCCGGCGATCACAGGCGAGTAGCGGGGGGCCTGCTCGAGAGCTCGAGCGACGATTTCATCGGCCTTATCCGCCGCGATCTGTGCCGTCGTATGCCCACGGCTCGCTTGCGTTATCAAGCAATTAAGAATCGTTAAAGGAATGACCAAGGAGCTCGGATCCTCGTCGTAGGCTCGTCCGAACGTCTCCAAAGCCCGCTCCAGATCGTCGCGCGTCCGTCTTCCCGCTTGTTCCCAGCCCACCCGCCACAGCCGAAGCGAGGCAGGAGTAGACGTCGCGGGCGGCAGGAGGGGATCGTCTTGCGCGTCGTCCGCCTGTTCGAGCGCCGGAACGCATAGACGCAAGCCGCCCCCATAGACGGTTCTCACGATCTTTCGGTCGCCGGGCCGATGCAGCGCACGCCTTAAGGTGTAGACACAGCGGGAGAGGGATTCGTCGGTGACCGCGGCGTCGCCCCAAATGTTGTGGGCTAGTTGATCCTTGGAAACGAGGGTGCCGTTCGCCTGCAGCAGCAATTCCAGGAGGGCGCGCTCCTTGCGGGTAAGGTGGATCAACTCATGTCCATGCCTCAGGCCTGACGACGGATTATAGACGAAGCCGCCGAACCGCCAATACTTCGCTCGCCGCATGGGCTGGAGGTCGAACGTGCTATGGTCGCGCATCACAATCCCCCAACACGTTTGATGATCGGCAAATCGCTCATGATCGATTGAACGACGTTCATCACAGGAGAACCCGGCGATCCCTCTCGGCGAGAGTCGGACGTGTATGTATGTGCTCGGCGGTGTTTGCTAACCTCTAGCCGGACTGATTGATCGCCCCGCATGACGGCCTGCGGGTCGGGCCTCGATGGGCATTACTCTCCACTACATCTCCGCGTGATCCGCTTGACGAAGGTCTATCGACGGTCCAAGCGGTTTGATCGCATCGGCGCTGTGCGTCGCCCGTCGTGGCCAGATTACAAACTCGCCAGGCTTCGGCGGGCAAGAATGGTGCGTGGTGAGACGGTCCGGCCCTCTACTGCCGCCGGGCGATAAACTTGTGATAGGCCCATAACACGATGACCGAACCGATGATGGCCACGACCAGACTGTAGATGTTCAGGCCGGTGACGCGGGTCCCCCCGAGAAGGCTGAACAACTCTCCTCCCACTACCGCGCCGACAATCCCTAATATGATGTTTAGCACGAGACCCTGTCCGGTCTTCGTGACGATCTTGCTGCCGATGAAGCCGGCGATCAGGCCCAGTATGATCCAGCCAATGAGCGACATTCGAGTTTGGTCCTTTCGGTTTGGCGGCGTTGAAGCCAAGCTGTATAGCTGCATTACGATCGTTGCTTGCCGAACGCTCGATTCACACTGTTTTTATTCGTAACGAGATGCGATGGTGTCGATGCCCGGCTGTGTTTTCTAGCACATGGAGGCTCGGCTGGGAGTTCTCGACGGCGCCGTTCCTGGCGGTAATCTTACCAAGCCGATTATCGTCGCGCTTGACGCCCTCTTGGTGCGGAAAAGTCGTGGGCGCCCGCGGCTCAGATGCCGCTCGGCTCCGCTCTCGGCCAGACCACGATTGCGGAGTTGGCCCAGCAAGCCGGCATGAGCGAGCAGGAATTACTTGCGCATCTCTCGCAGACGTTGCCGAACGTAGTGGACAAGCTCAAGCGGGCGGGACGTGTGCCGCCGCAATCCGAGGCCGCCTCCGCGTTTGGCCAGTGGAGATGCTTGCCGCCTACGTCATTGCATCGGCGCTGGTGTGCGTTCCCTATTTACGATGACGGCGGCCGAACGGATGGATCAGCGCGCGCGGAGCGCTGCCAGGCGTTCATCCAGGGTCTGCGGCTGGCTCGGCTTGCCCTGGGCGGCGGCCATCGCGGCGGCGATGTTGGGGTCGTCTTGCTCGGGCTTCGTCGGCTTGAGCAGCCGGGCCTTGCTCATCGCCGCATCCGCCGAGGCAAGGTCTTTCGACGCCGCATCTTGCATTGCTTTAAGCGCGACCGTCAGGCTGCTTGTCGTGCTCGCGAGTCCGGCCGCGCGACGGGCCGCTTCGGCCTGCCGTTCCGCCTGGGCACGCTGTTGGTCGGCGCGGCCCATATCGCGTTGCGCCCGGTCGAGCTCGGATTTGGCGGTCCTCAGCTTGCCACCGGCTTCGGCATAGGTGCCCTCGAGCATATCGAGAAACTCCTTGGCATCGATGGCGTCCTGCTTTTCCCGCTCCACCTCAGGGGCCATCTGCTCGAGCATCGAAACCAGCGTCGCGAGGCTTTTCTCGAGCGCGGCCTTGCGGGCCGGGTCGGCCTCGGTGGCCTTTTCCCGTTGCAGCTGTTCGGCGGCTGCCATCCGCTGCTGGGACAGCGTGACGATCGCGTCGGCCTCCTTCTGCTCGCGGGCGAAAGACTGCCGCGCGAGCGCCACCTCGCGGCCGAGCTCGTCGAGATGCTGCTCCATCGTGCGCAGCTCCGCCTCGCTGGCCGACTTCGGATCCCAGCGGACGAGCGCCTCGATGCCGGCCTCGACCGCTTGATCCATTTTGACGCCGAACATGTTCTTGACGAACTTCAACACCGGGAATTCTCCTACCTGTTTTGGGTTAGGTCGGAATCATCGCCGCCGCATTGATGAGCGCGACGGCGATCTGGGTGGCTGCGACGGTCAGCGCAGCCGGAACGTTGCCTTCTTCTATCATGCTTCTCAGATTACGCAGCAGGACGAAGGCGACGACGGCGAGGGTAACGAGTTGGATTGCCAGCGCGACGAGACCCCACACGACGATATCGATCACATAGCTGGTTGTGCTGAGCAAAGCTGCCAGGGGTATGGTTAGCGCGATGATGGTGCCAGCATAGACGATGCCTCCTGCGGGATTGTTGCGGCGGACCAGCTCCCGTTCGTGATATGGCGTCAACCAAGTATAAATCGCCACTCCAATGGCGAGAAGCGCGACGGTTGCCAGGAACTGCAGCAAGAGCTGCGGCAAACCCTGAGTGAGCGCGTCGGTAACCGTTGCGATGGATACGCCGCCATTCATACATATCGTCCGATCATGCTGCCAGGGAAACCGAAGGCAAGCTGAGCGCCGCCGGGTTGATGTCAATTCCCGCATGGACTTCGACCCATGCCTGGCCGCCGTCCTGAACGGCGGAGACCAGGATGTATTCGAGATCCGGCGCCGGCGGCGCTGCGCCAGTCCGCGCGCCGTACAGCATCGAGAGCAGCTTGCGCTGCCGTGTGCCCTCTAGGTCCTGCATGGTTTCCGTGGTTTGACGCGGCTGAACGCGCGACGCGCCGGGGGCCCAAACGCGGTCGTAAAGCTTGCCGTCCTTGGTCTGAAATTGCGGCCAGCCGATCATCCCCTGCGCCGGATCGAGCCAAAACCCCCACTCATCCTCGCTCGATGGCGTCACTTCATCGAGCTGTGAGAAGTACCGGCACTCGTCCGGCTCGCCGGTGCGGGCAAGGTGCAGTTGAAGGAACGAGGTCCGGCCCGGCAGGTAGATGCGGTTCAGTTGGACCGATCCGTCGGAGAGCACGCCGATGGCTTCGGCGCTGACCAGACCGCCATGCTGTGGCGCGACCACCTTCGTCGCGTTCGCGGCAAGAAGGAACGGCGTGGGATCGACGGGGAAGGTCATTCCGACACGAAACCGGCTTTGCGCGCCCCCCGCCAGGCCGCGAACGCCCTTAGGGGCTGCGGATCGGTCCGCGCGCCGGCGCATGATCCACAATCCGCCCAGGGCGGCCCCACCGGCCAGGACGATGAGCAAGGTGACATCAAATTCGTCTGAGTCCGGCCCGGCTTGCGTTGTCGGACGACGGGTCGTGTCAACCCGGGGTAAATTTGCCGCAGTTTGCTGCACTGCGAGGCGGCCATCGAGTTCGCGCAGTTTTTCCGCGAGGGCGGGATCGGTCTGTGCCATCCGATCCGCTTCGCGGCGCCAGGTGAGGTAGTCGGGGTTGTCACGGTTTTGCCGGAAGAACTGAGAGTTGGCCGCCGAACCGACCGAGTTCAGCATTGTATAGAGCAGGACAGCGTCCAGTGCGCTGAAGCGGGCCTGACCGGCACCGGCGTAACCAGGCCCCCACGGACCGGAAGAAGGGCGGCGCAAGACGTTGGGAGCGGGAGCGCCTGCGCCATACGTAGACGGGCGACGGTCCCAGGGCGACCCGGCCGAGGTGGAAGGCGCCGATGGCGGTGTTTGCTGGCGCTGATAGTTCTGGAACGCCGACCCGGAATAGCCGCGCGACGTTGTGCGATCGCCGCCCGAGAAGGCCGATGTACCCGCCATCCCGGCGCCGAACGGGCGACCGTAACCGCTTGCGCCCGCAGTGCTCGGTCGCCGGACGCCGCCGCCGCCGAATGAACCGCCGCCGAATGAGCCGCCTCCGCCGGGTCGCGCGTAGCCGCCGCTGCTTCTCGCCTGTGCCAAAGCCGGCTGGCTTTGCAGCAACCAGCCGCCAGCAACGAGGGACGCCGCGGCCGATGTCCACGTGACCGCTGGCCCGCCGGCAAGCAGGCTTGCGGACAGGAGCAGGCGGGCCAGGCAGGTCGTGAGCTTCATTCCCTGCCGAGATATTGTTTGTTTAGCTCTTCCCACCACTGGCTGTTGAGGAGTGGCAGGAGCATTAAATTGATCGACTGACGAAGCGCGCTGCCATTGGGCACGGCAATCGCGTAGTTTTGCCGGTCGAACGTCACGTCCAGGATGTCCAGCGTGTCGGCAAAACCCCGTCTGATCGTCCAAGCCAACAGTGGCCGATCGTAGACGAATGCGTCCAGCTTGCCCGCCTGCAAGGCAGTGAGTCCGTCGTTGGCCGTATTGTATGTGTGGAACCCGATCCCTCGCCGGGTCAAATAGTCCAACGACGCAGTATCCCGGACGACGCCCACGCGAACCGACTGCAGATCGTCGACGCCATGCACAAGTCCTTGCAGTTGCTTGACCGTGAGCTGCGCGGTAAGGCCCGCGGTCAAGACGGCGATGGCGATGACCGACAATCCCATCCAGAGCATGGCAAGCAGCCGGCCCAGCGTCGTCGTCGGCGTCTTCTCCGGGTTGGCCTGCGTCATTGCCTGCGCCGACCACCACAAGCTGCTGACCAGCCCTTCCCGGTGACGGCCAAAATGCTCCGTGTGGCGGCGCTCGAGCAGCCAGATGGCCACGCCCACCAAAAGGGTGACGCCGATCAGACCCAGTACTGCCTCCAGAAAACTGAGCGAGAACAACGTGCTCACCAAGCCAAACCAGTTGAACTTATTGATCTTTGGCACCGCGATGCCGAGACCGGTCGTAAAGAATGGTTGGGTAAAGTCTACCTTTTCATCTCTGTCCTTCGTTACCGTAATCGCGGCAATGGACGCGTCGAGCGATCCGGCCGCCGGCTCGTCGATCAAGCCTTCGAGCGTCGTCTCCTTGAAGCGGTATTGCAGGTGAAGCTGGTCGGCGAGCCGACGCCAGAGGTCGATGCTGATCCCACGCCATGTGCCATCGTCCGCCTTCATGGCAAAGGGCGGCGCCTCCTTCGTTCCGATGACGAGGACCCGGCCACCGGCCTCCTGCGGGTTGGCGGGCTGCGCGCGAACCACGCTCACGGCTAGACACAACAGGCAAATTGCCACGAGGGCCAATCTCGACAAGTGTTTCGAAGCTCCCCGAACGAGAATTACGCTCCAATGGCAAACAGAAGTGCTTTTACACGCCGCCAATGTCGGCCCGCCAGGCGCAGTGTTCAACCTCATATGCGGTGGCATGGCCTCGGCCGCCCGCCGCCTCGATGCAGCGGAGTGCAGTGTTGTACAACTGAAATTACTCGAGGATCGGAGAGCAGCTACCCCGTCGCTCCGTCGGCATTGGTCTGCGGGTCAGGACTTCTGCACATGGTATTCGATCCGCCGATTGCGGAAGCGGCCTTGCTGCTCATCGTTGCTGGCGACCGGATTGGCGTTGCCGTAACCTTTGGCGACCAGCGCCGAGGGGCTAACGCCAGCCTGGATCAGCGCGGTGCGAACCGCCTCGGCGCGCTGCTGGGATAGCGTCACGTTGGCCGCCGGGTCGCCGGTGTTGTCGGTGTAGCCGGCAACCTCCAGCACCGTGCCAGGGGGGAGCAGTTTGATTTGCGCCGCCGCAGTCTGCAGCAGACTTACGGAGACCGTCGGCAACACGGCGCTGCCCGACGGAAAATTGACGATGGACTGATTGAGCACGCCAACCAAATCGCTGGGGGTAAAGCCCGGTCGCAACGCTGCGAGAGAAGCGGCTGCCTTAGCGTTGGCGCTCGTCACCAGGTCCGACGCCTGATCTGCCAGTGCGCCGATCACGAGACCGCCCCCGAGCACGCCCTTGAGCTGATCACGGTCGGCATCACTGAGTGAGCCGCCGAGGTTGACGGAGTTCCCGTCGAACACAGCTTGCATTCCGGGCATTTTGAGGTTTTCGAGCCCGGCGCGCAGATTGGTCAACCAAGGCGCCGCGGCCCGGTTGGCGTCGATCCCGACGTCACCCTGGATCTTGTCGGCACCATACACCGACGTGAGCGAGCCGACGATCGAGTTCTTTGTGTCCGCGTCATGCACCGAGCCGGAATAATGGACCACCCCATCGTCATTGCTCAGCGCCAAGTGCGCTGGCAGCGCGGGTGCTGGCAAGGCGGCGGGCACGGCAGGCGCCTGTACGGCAACCGGAGCCACTGGGGTGACCGGTGCGGTATTTTCGTGGCCCGTAAAGAAGTAGGTACCGAGCCCGAGCAACACGAGGGCGCCAAGCAGAGGCCAAAGCCACCGCGCCCTGTTCGGTTGTGCATGAACCACATGGATGCTGCGCGGTGCGACCTGCTCGGCTGCAGCGGCCCGATAGGCGGCAGGTTCGGCGACGCCGGCGCCGACCGGCTGCACCGGCCGGATGAAATTGGCAACCTCCGGCGGAGTCGCTGCCGGGAGTTTCCCGCCCGGGGTCAGCAAACCAACGACCTTCGGAATCACGAAACCCATTGCGCTGCTTATTGCCGCGGAGCCAAGTCCAAGACGGCTCGCGATCCCGCTAATCGCACTGGTTCCGACCACTTGCTCGATCGACTGCGCAGACAGCGCCGCAGCTCCCGAGCCGCCCATCCAGGAGACGACCTCGTTGCCGAACCCGGCGGTGCGAAAGCGATCGAGAAAGCCGCCGATCCCCCCAGAGCCGCCGGTGACGAGCTGCAACACCTCGCCCATCAAAGGGGAGGCCTGTGCGCCAAGCCCGAACTTCGTCCCCAGTTCACTGACCAGGTTATCAAACATTGCCATTCTCGTCCCCGCGTAACATTTTTGCCGTGCGCACGGTCTGCGGCGGAGGTGACCCCTGCTTGCGTGTCGCTGCAGGGGTCACCAAGCAATCAGGCTGCCGGACTTGTCAGCGGATTACCCTTCGCGTCGACCCGCACGATTTCAGCTTGTTGCCGACGGAGCTTCTCATGCACCGTCTCGACATGGTCCTTGCCCACCGACTTGAGCCCGACCTCCTCGACGACGCGGGCGGTTTTGTTGACCAGCGCGTGCTCGGCGGTCTCGACCACTTCGATCTCGCTGTCGGACCAATCGAGGGAAGTAAGCGCCACCGGCTCGGTAAGCGCGCGGCGTAACACCTCGGCGTGCTCTTCGTGCAGCGTCACGTCTTGGGAGACTTCCTTCTCGGTCGTGAAGCGGCGAACCCGGGTGCGACCGGTCTCGACCATCTCCTTGCCAACCTGCAGCTGCTCCTCGGCGAGACGCAGCACGTCCGAGTGCGTTTCGGCGAGCTTCGGTGTGACGGCCACCGCTTGCGTTGCGGCCAGTGGCACGGCCGCGATCGCCTTTTCGGCCGTTTGCACATAAGCCGGTGCCGCAACGCCGCTCGTGACGGCCCGGTCATGCACGTCCACCGGACGATGCAGGTCGAGAATGCCGGTAGCATGCGCCACCTCGCTCTCGACCACGCGCACGGACACGACAACGCCGCCATCCTCGACCGTCTGGCCGTAAACAGTCGCCTCGTGCTTGTACATGTCGCCGCCAAAGATCCGATTCCAGATCCCCGGCTCCTGCAATCCCTTCGGGACTTGCCCGCCCGCACCGGCCATTCTGGAACGGTCGAACACACTGATGTCGTCGTCGTGGAAACCGCCAGCCTTGAGTGCCTTTACGGCCGCCTGGGCGTGCTCGGCAGTATCGAATACCGCAAGAACCGTTTCATATTTCATTATCGTGCTCCTTGGGTTGCCTATTGCTTCCACTCGTCGTCAGACGCCAACACTGATCGGCGCCTCTATTCCCCCTTTGGGGACCCTTCCGGCGGCTCGGCCGGAATCCTCGTGACCACCGCCTCTTGGCGTCGCACGACGACGCGCTCCTGATGTTGCTGCGTCGTGCGAACGCGTCTGACGTGCAGCTCTTCTTTCAGCATCAGCCGGCGCTCGACGACCAGAACCTCCTCGAGCACGGGAATGATCGTCGTATCGCCCTCTTGCCGCGTTGCCGGGACCGCATCCACTTGCCGGTTGATCGCGACCCGCTCCACCTCGACCCGGTCTTCGGCGAGCGGAACGTCGACAAGCTCTTCGTGCTTGCGCGTAACGACCTGTACGCGTACTCGCCCCGTCTCGACCCGCTCACGGGACACATTCAGTTCCTCGGCGAGCAAGCGCAGCGTTTGCGGATCGCGCAACGTGCGCTCATCGGCCTCGTCCTTGCCGCGCTTTCCAGCGCCAGTTTCTCCTTGGCCGTCGCTCGACATTCCAAATCTCCTGCGAGAGACGGAAGAGTCATCCCGCCTAGGCCTTTCCAAGAACTCACACTGCCCGCGAGCGCGATTGCACAAACAAAGTCATCGCGCGGTTACGCGGCAGATTTGCTAAAGGTGTTTCAGTCCGACCTGCGTCATTCTTGTTGTGTTTGTGCCGAAACTTGCACATATGTGTCGCAAAACGCGCGCGGGAAATCTTGACGGGAATCTGATCTTTGACCCAACTGCGACGCTTTCTTGAGAACGTCACATCGACCCGCGGCACCGTCGCGTGGCGCTTAGCGGCGGATTAGCAGATATCGCTAAAACGACATGCATCGTCCGGATTGCGCCAGCGCGTGCC
Source organism: Acetobacteraceae bacterium (assembly GCA_965276815.1). GTDB lineage: Bacteria > Pseudomonadota > Alphaproteobacteria > Acetobacterales > Acetobacteraceae > JAVVHH01. The sequence goes on from CBDIBE010000012.1 coordinate 606,610, forward strand.
CCGCCGGTGTCCATCAGCAAAGCGTGACCGGGCAGAACGGGCGCTTGCCAGCCGAATCGGAGGCGAATTGACTTTACGTTCACGGCAGTGACGGCAGACGACCTCGGCAGCTTCGAGGCATCCAGGCGTTGCCGGGAACGTTGGTATCGAGGCGCGCGCAGCGGACGCGGATGATGACCTGCCGGCCGGGTCAGCTTCTTGAGCGCAGGGGCGGCACACCGACGGCGGTCGCTTCTTCTTCCAACCGTGCTATGTCTTCTGCAGGATAGGGAATGCCGGCCTGCCGTCGTTCAGCCTCGATCCGAGAGCCGCTTTCGCCTGGCAGCCGAACCTCGCTGAACCCTTGCGCGAGTGGGCTGGCGTGCACCTTTCGGATCAGCTCATCCATTCGTTCGGCGTATTCTGGCGCGGCGATAAAGAGGTCAGGGCGCATTGCGAACAGGAAATGCCCGACATCCTGGGTCCGGCTCGTATCATATTGCGTCGCGACGGCGCCGGCGAACGCGGCGCCGGAGATCACTCCGCCGAAGATGTCCATCAGCATCGACAGCGCCGACCCTTTCGGGCCGCCAATCGGCAAGAGCGACCCAGCGAGGGCGGCGGCCGGGTCGGTGGTGGGGTTACCCTCGGCATCGAGCGCCGCGCCGGGCGGGATGGTCTCGCCGAGCCGGCCGGCGCGGCGGATCTTGCCGCGCGCCATGATGGCCGGCGACATGTCCAGAACGAACGGCCCCAGCGTCCCGCCCGGCGCGCCCGCGGCAAACGGGCTCGTGCCGAACATCTTCTCGCGCCCACCCCAGGACGGAATCGCCGGCGAGGCATTCGTGAACACCAGCGACACCATCCCGGCCTCGACCGCCTGCAGCACATAGCAGGCGGCCATGCCGAAATGCGTGCTGCGCCGAACCGAAACGACACCCAGCCCGGACTCGCGGGCCATGGCGATCGCCTCCGCCATAGCACGCGAGGCGACGACGAAACCGAAACCGTTGTCCCCGTCTAGCGCGGCCGCGACCGGCGTGACCCGGCGCGGTTGCAGCTTCGGACGCGGGTTGGTGACACCGCGCCGGAGCCGCTCGAGGTAGATCGGCAAGTGCCCGACCCCGTGCGACGGCACGCCGCGCAGATCGGCGCGCACGAGGCAGCTCGCCATCACCGCCGCGTCCGCCTCGGGCAGGCCATGGGCGACGAGGATACGGCTGGCGAAGGCGAGGGCGTCTTCAGCGTACGCGTAGAGCTGCGCCATGGCCGGATCAGCCGGGCTTGGCCGCCCCATAGAGCTCGCTACGCCGCTTCTCCTCACCTCCTTGCACGGCGAGCGCCTTGTCGAACACCTTCGCCGCGTCGGCGCGGGCAATGACGATGACCGCGTCCGCATCGCCGTAAATGATGTCGCCGGGGTTGATTTGGACCCCCGAGACGGTGATCGGCTCGTTCATTGCGACCGTCATCAGGTCCCACCGGCTCGTGACGGGCGAGAATCCGCGACAGAGCACCGGAAACCCGGTGCGGCGGATCTGTTCGGAATCGCGCACTGCGCCGTGCACGACGAGGCCGGCCACGCCGTGGCGTTGCGCGGCAAGCGCCTGGTTCTCGCCCCAGGTGCAGATGTCGGTGCGGCCGTTCACGTCGATGACGATGACGTCGCCGGGTTCCGCAAGCTGCGAGGAGGCTTCGCGCTGCCGGGTCAGGTTTTCTTGATGCGGCACGCTCGCCGGCTTGGCGCCTTGGCGCAGCGTGTAGGCGGGGCCGACCATGGCCTTGGCCGGGTCCGGCGCGAGATAGCGCCACTCGGTGATCACCGATCGGGCCAACCCAAGCAGTTCCATCGCATCGCTGATCGGCCCGGTTCCAACATGCGCCGCTTCGCGGCAGCGGGCTCGAAGGTCTTCACTCACGGCGTTCCCCTGCTTGTTCAACGTGTCACGATGTCGGCCGAGTAGACGAAACGCTCCGACACGCTCACGTGGCTGGACACTTCGATCGTCAGATTGGCGGCGGTCAGGTAATGGCGGATGATCCGCAATACCGGGGCGCCGCGCTTGACCCGCAACAGCTTGATCATCCGCGCCGGAACGGCAATGGCTGTGATCTCTTGCCGAATGGCTGCGACACGTTCGCCGTACATTTCTTCGACGAGCGCGAAGATCGGGCCGGCGCGTTTGTCGATGCGCGGGGCAATACCGGCGAAGCGGGGACTGACGTGGATGTGCGTGAGGCCGATCGGCAGCGCTTGGCCGTGCAGGAAGCGCAATCCTTCGACCAGCAGCCACGGGCCTTCGGGGTGCACATGCGGCAGCTTCAGGCCAGCCTCGCCCGGCTTGATAAAGCCCTGCCGCAGGATCTGCATTCGGGTGGAGCGCGCCAATTCGGAGATGTCCGACACGGAGCCGAGCGAGAGCAGGTATCGGCTGTTTCCGGCGGCGGACTCGACGCGCGTGCCCACGCCGTGTTCGGGGGAGACGAGACCATTGTCGCGGAGGCGGCTGAGCGCCTGCCGGACGGTGAACCGGCTGACGTCGAATTGTTCGCAGAGTTGGTGTTCGGCGGGTAGGCAACTACCGACCGGGTAGACGCCGGCCTGGATGCGGCGGGTTAGCTCGTCGGCGAGCAAGATGTAGCGGGGCTCGGCGCGGCGTGAGCGCGAGCTTCTGACCTCCGGCTCCGGCGCTGGCCGCATTCCCTCCATGGCGCGATCGCTTCCATCCCGTTCAACAACGCCCGCGCGTCCAGCAATTGCCTGCGCGCGACAACGGAGTAACATGCCCCTGTCGTCCGGACAACTATAAGCGGGGAACAAATGGCTGTTCTGGTGAACGCTGCCGAAGTGCGCGGGATGCTCACAACCGCCGAGGCATTGCGCTTGGCCGAGCAAGCGTATCTGGTGTTCGGCGAAGAGCGGCGGGTCACCTCGATCCCCTCTGCCGCGTTCATGCTCTACCCGGGCACGGTTCCGACCAGTTTCTGGATCAAAGGCGCATATTCCCGGACGCTCGGGATCGCCGGCGTCTCGGTGGGGGCGCAGTTCGGCGAATACTATTTCATGGTCAATGACGGCGCGACTGGCATGCTGAAGGGCCTCGTGGAACGGGCGTTCATGTCGAAACGACGGACCGGCGCCACGGCCGGTGTGGTGGCGCGGCAGCTGGCGGCGCCGGGCAGCCGGGTCGCGGCGCTGATCGGCGCCGGCCAGATTGGCGAACAAGCCGTGCGGGCGATCGCGCAGGCGCTTCCGCTCGACGGATTCCGAATCGCGTCGCGCACATTTGAAGGCGCGGCTGCCTTCGTCGAGCGCCTGCAGCCGGAGATGAATGTGGCGTTGTCTGCGGTGGCGGACGCGGAAGCAGCCGTACGCGGGGCGGACATCGTGGTGACGATCACCGTGGCGCAAGCGCCGTTTGTGCGCGCGGGCTGGCTCAAACCGGGCGCGCTGCTGATCTCGATGGGCGGCGTGGCCGAGGTCGGGTTCGAGGTGCTGCCCGAGTTCGATCGCGTCATTGTCGATGACCTTGATTATGCGCTGCTGCGCGGCGATTTCGCCGCCTGGATCAAGGGCGGACATATCGCCCGCGATATGCTCGCCGCGCGGGTCAACGCTGATATCGGCGAGGTCGTCTGTGGCGCCAAGCCTGGGCGAAGCGCACCGCAGGAGCGCATACTGGCAATCATTCAGGGGATGACAATCTGCGACTTGGTCACGGCGAACTGGATCGTCGAAACCGCCGCCGAACGCGGCCTCGGCGCGCGCTGGGAAGTTCAGCGGCAACTCGAAAAACCCGCCGCCGAAGCGCTGCAGCGCAATATGCAAACCATCGTTTCGGGACTGTCTTCGAGCGCGTGACCTGGCTTGTGTTGTCCGGACGACTAGGATAGCTTTCGCCACAGGAAGAGATGTGCTGCAGCGAACGCAGCGTCCGGAGGGAATGCGATGGCGCCAGCCTGCTCTCTAGGCCGATGATCCAGTGCGCGATCGCGGGGCTGGAGCGCCGCTTTGGTCAGCAGAGCGTCGTTACCGATGTTTCGCTGGACATCGCCAAGGGCGAATTCCTCGTCATCTTGGGTCCAAGCGGCTGCGGCAAGACGACGACCCTGCGGATGATCGCCGGACTGGAAGTGCCGGACGCCGGCACGATCCAGATCGGCGGCGCCGTCGTCTCCGATGCGTCGCGCAAACACTTCGTCCGGCCGGAGCACCGTGGGGTCGGCATGGTGTTCCAGTCCTACGCCGTATGGCCGCACATGACGGTGTTCGACAATGTCGCGTACCCGTTGCGGGTTCGCCGCTGGAAGAAGCAGAAGCTGCGCGCGCGGGTGGCTGAGGTGCTGGAACTCGTCGGTCTCGGCAATGAAGGCGCGCGACCGGCGACGGCGCTGTCCGGCGGTCAAATGCAGCGCGTGGCACTCGCGCGCGCACTCGTCTTCGACCCGGCGCTGTTGCTGTTCGACGAGCCGCTTTCCAACCTCGATCTAAAGCTGCGTGAGCGTCTGCGGGTCGAGCTGAAGGAGCTGCAGCGCCGCAGCGGCATCACCAGCGTCTATGTCACCCATGATCAGACCGAGGCCGTCGAGCTCGGTGATCGGGTGGTGGTGATGCAGTCGGGCCGCGTCGTGCAGGCTGGTCCGCCCGCCGAACTCTACCAGGAGCCGAGGACCCGCTTCGTCGCGGAGTTCATCGGCTCGGCCAACATCTGTGGCGGCACCGTTGTGGCGCTGGAGGGAAACGGCGCTGCCAGGGTTTGTACCGCGCACGGCGCCTCCGTCGCCGGCTCGATGGATGGGAGCATTGCCGTGGGCGACGCAGTCGACATCGTCGTGCATCCGGAGGATTGCCGGCTTACGCCCGCGAACGGCCACGTTCCTGAGGGCGGTTTTCCGGTACGGGTCTTGGAGCGGCGCTACCAGGGTGTGGTCACGCGCTACATGGTCGATTGGGAGGGCGAGAAGTTTGACGTCGTGGCCCTCGGCACGGCGTCGCAAATCGATACCGGGGTACGCGCGGTGATGTGGATCGATCGCTCGCGTCTGATGCGGCGCGTCCCGTAATGCGCTCATCGCCGCATGCAGGCGCCAGCGTCACCCTGGCCCGGGAGGCGCCGGCGTTCGCACCGCGCAGCACGCCTCGGCCGCGCGATTTCGTTGCCAACTTGGTCAGCGGCCGGGCGGTCGTCGCCGCGCTGCTCGCGATCACCTTCGTGCTGATCGTGGTCCCCATCGGTGTATTGGCGATCGGTTCGTTCCTGTCCGAGCCGCCGCGGGCGCTGCACTTCGACTGGAGCGGCCTGACGCTGCGCAACTACATCGAGGTGCTCGGCAGCGGCAATTTCGCGCAAATGGTCGGGCTGACCGTTGGCAGCTCGCTCGTCGGTACGGTCGGCGCGGTCTGCATCGGCACCGGGCTCGCCTGGCTTGCGGTACGCGCCAATATGCCAGGGCGCGGAGTCGTGCACGCGGTTGCGGTGATGCCGATGTTCGTGCCGCCGCTCGTCGGTGCTTTCGCCTGGGATATCCTGTCCTCGCCGCGAAGCGGGATTTTGAACGTGATTCTGCGCTCCGCCGGGATCCCACTGGTGATCAACATTTACAGCGTTGCGGGCATCTCCTTCGTCTTCGCGATCTATTATGCGCCGTACGTCTATCTGCTGGTCGCGGCGGCACTGCGAAATATGGATCCGGTGCTGGAGGATGCTTCCGCGCTCAGCGGCGCAGGACGATTGCGCACAGCGGCGCAGATCACGCTGCCGCTGGTGCTGCCGGCGCTGTTGTCCTCCAGCATGATGGTGTTCGTACTACTCATCCAACTCTTCGCCATCCCGGTGGTGCTGGGCGAACCCGGCGGCATCACTTTTGTCTCGCAGCGAATTTGGGAGCTGGTCGGGTTTTCACCGCCGAAGATAAACGCCGCCTCCGCACTCGGGATGTTGTTGCTGCTGCTCACGGTGGCGCTCGTGCTAATCCAGCAACGTCTGCTCAGCCGGCGCAGCTTCGTGGTCGTGTCGGGGAAGGGGCTGCGCCCGAAATCGGTTGATTTGGGCGCACTGCGTTGGCCGGTGGCGATTGTGACGTATGTCTACTTGCTGGCCGTCGTGCTGCTGCCCTATGCGGCGCTGCTGTTCATCGCGCTGCGCAAAAACCTGTTCTTCTCGACCGTGCAGCAGATGTTCAGGCTGAACCAATTCGACCTCAGCCAGTTCGAACGGGTGCTCGCCGATCCCTTCGTGCAACTCTCGCTATGGAACTCACTGCTCGTCGCGGCAGGTACAGTTGTCATCGGCTGCGCGCTGTATTTTGCGATCGCCTATGTGGTCAACCGCACCCGTCTGCCAGGACGGCGGGCGCTGCAACTGATTGCGTCGATGCCGATCGCCATTCCTGGGATCATCCTCGGCCTCGGTTATTTGTGGTCGTGGATCAGCATTCCGGTCGGCATTTCCGGGACGCTGTGGATCATCATTCTTTCTTACGTCGCGCAGTTCACGCCGCAGGGCGTATACGCCATCTCCGCATCCCTGCTGCAAATCCATCCGGAACTCGAAGAAGGTTCGCGCCTCTGCGGCGCCGGAATGCTCTACACACTGCGCCGCATCGTCGCGCCGTTGGCGTGGCCCGGGCTGCTCTCTGCGATCATCCTTGTTGTCGTATTGTCGTTCCGCGAGCTTGCGACCGCACTGTTCCTCTATACGACGAACACTGTTCTGTTTTCGCTCACGATGTTTGACGACTGGATCCGCGGCGCGACGGGGCTCGTGGCGGTCATGGCACTGGTGCAGAGCGTGATCGTGCTGGCGGTCGTGGCCGCCGGCCAGCTCGTCCGCCGCAAAGACATACAACCCGTGCTGTAACGGGCTATCGGGGTACCGCTGATGACGTATCGCACTCGCCTCGCCGTAATGGTTGCCGCCTGCCTTGCCGCGCCGCTGGGGGCGAGGGCGCAGGCACCGGTGGCCGAGGGGGAGATTTTTGGCACGCCGGAGCTCGTGCAAAAGGCGTGCGCGGAGGGCCAGGTCGTCTACTACACGCCGGACGCGGAGGCGCAGAGCCGGGCGATCTCGGCCGTGTTCGAAAAGCGATTTCCCTGCATCAAGGTGCTGACCGTCAGCGCCGTGACCGGGCGGTTGCTGGAACGGATCGCCGCCGAGGTGGCCGCTTCGCGCATCCAGGCGGATGTGGTGTTGCTGAACGACGCGCAGGCGCTGAACCGGTTCAAAGAGACGAACGTGATCCGGCCCTGGGACCCGCCCTCGGCCGACAAATATCCGGCGGCTTCGAAGATGCCGGGCTGGTGGTACGGCGCGGGCGGGATGATGGAGTACATCGCATACAACACCGACCTGGTCAGCGAGGCGGATGCGCCGAAAGGGTGGAAGGACATCCTCGACCCGAAATGGAAGGGCAAGATCTCGGCGCCCACCGTGTCGATCGGCGGCACGGGTTGGATGCAGTACTACTTTCTCGACCAAACTTATGGCGATGATTTCCTACGCAAGTTCGCCGCGCAGGAGCCGAAATATTTCTCCTCCTATCAGCCGCTGACCCTCGCGGTGGCGCGCGGCGAGGTGGCGATCGCGCTGACCGGGGTCAGCATCGAGGCGCCGATGCGGGTCAACGACGGGGCGCCGATCAAGCCGGTGTATCCGGCCGACGGTCTCCCGGTCGCGACGACCTGGATGGCGCTGATGAACAACGATCCGCACCCGAATGCGGCGCTGCTCTACGCGAACTGGGCGCTCTCGAAGGAAGGGCAGGAGGCCCAGGTGAACGTGCGCAAGATCTGGTCGCAGCGCCCCGATGTCGCGCCCGCCGCGGGCAATCCGCCTGCATCGCAGCTCCATTTCTGGACGGTGCCGTCGGACGTGATGATCAAGAATTACAATCAGTTCGCCGCCAAGGCGAAGCAGTTGTTGGGCCAGGAATAGGCGGGAGACGGGCGATCGACACGACCCCGCAATCGGCTGTCCAACGCGTCGCCAGCCGCGCCGGCGAAATCCTGCGCGCCTGGGGACCGGTCCGGCTCGACGCGGCGACCATCGCCCGCTTCGAGGAGGCCGAGGGATGGCCGGTGGCGCCCGATTCGGGCGGCGCGGTCTCGCCCGCCATCCTGCTGCAGCTCGGCAACGACCCTGTCGACGTCCATCACGACCGCAGGCCGCACGAGACGCTCGATCCCGGGCTGAAAAACCCGGTCAACGGCGGGACCGCCATCTGGTGGACCCGGCCGCTGCAGCCGGATGAGCCGGTCCGCGGCGAGGTCGCGATCAAGTCGGCCTATGTGCGGGAGGGCAAGAACGGGAAACTCGCCTTCGTCGTGCTTGAGACGCGGTTTCTCGACACATCGGGGGCGCCAGTCGCGCGGGCCGAGAAGACCGTGATCTACCGCGAGGGCGCGTGATGACGCCCTTCCGCCTCGGCCTGGCGCGCGCACGCGATCTGCGGCCCGGCGAGGTGCTGCACCGGGTCGCGCTGCCGCCGGTCACCAGCACGCAGCTTGCCTTCTACTGCGCGGCGAGCCGGGTCGCCGACCCCATCCACTACGACCGCGAATTTGCCCGCCGCTTCGGCTTTCGCGATCTCGTGGTGAACGGGTCGCTGCGTATTGCCTGGCTGACGCGGGCATTGGCCGATCTCGTCGCGCCGCCTGACTATGTGGCGCAGCTCAGATGCGCGCATCGCGGCCCGATGTTCGTCGGCGAAGCAATCGCGCTGGAGGTGCAGGTCAGCGCCGCCGCCGGCGCGGCCGAGAACGGGTTCGAACTGCCTTGCACCGTGACCGGGCGCGTAGGCGACACGATCGTCGATCAGGGGGACGGCATTCTGCTGTTTGTGCAACGATGAATTACGTCTCGCCCATGGGCGAATCGATGCTCGGCCCATCGGAGTTCGGCCGTGGATATGAAGGATTCCGCCGCGAAGTCGCAGAGTTCTTCGCCGCCGAGACCCGGCCGGAATGGTTCACGCTTGACCCGGAATCCGACGAGTACCGCGTGCTCGGCCAGGCGATGGACCGCAAGCTGATCGAGCGCGGCTGGTTCACCATGCACTGGCCGAAAGAATATGGCGGCAGCGACGCCAGTCCCGTTCAGTACGGCATATTGCGCGAACTCTCCGGCTACTTCCGCGTGCCGACTGCGGGCGGCCATGGCCGCTACATCGTCGGTCCCGCGCTGGCCGCTTTCGGCACCGAGGAGCAGAAGCGCCGCTACATGCCGCAAATCTCGCGCGGCGAGCTGGTCATCTGTCTCGGCTTCACCGAGCCGAACGCCGGCAGCGACCTGGCCGCGTTGCAGACCAGGGCGGTCAAGGACGGCGATGCGTATGTGGTCTCCGGCAGCAAGCTTTACATCACCTTCGGCCACTTTGCGAACACGATGCTGCTCGTTGCGCGCACCGATCCGGCGGCAACGCGTTACAAAGGTTGCAGCCTCTTCCTGGCCGATCTGACCCGGCCGGGCATCCGCATCAGCCCGCTGGAATCCATGGGCGGCCACCGCATCACCGAGACGCATTTCGACGGTGCGCGCCTCCCGGCCGACTGCCTGATCGGCGAGGAGGGCCAAGGCTTCTATCACATGGCCCTGGCGCTCAACTATGAGCGCGCCGGCGTCGACCGGCCGGCGATCTACATGGCCCATCTCGAGGATCTGGCCGATCACTGCCGCAAAACCGGGTTGTGGCAGCGTCCGCGCGTGCGCCAGACCATAGGCCGGCTTGCCGCGCAGCTGCATGCCTGGCGCATGATCGGCTGGCGCGTCATTGCGCTGCAGGCCGAGGGCAAAACCCCGACCTGGGAAGCCTCCCTGTCGCAATTCTACCGCAAGGAGATCAACCCGCAGTTCGGCCAGGCGATCCTGGAAATTCTCGGCCCGCGCGCGCTGCTCGAGCGCGGTGACCCCGAGGCGACTCTGTACGGCCGCTCCGAATGGTATCTGCGCGAGGGGTTCGACAATCACGGCCAGGGTGGCCGCTTCGTCACCCGCAACGTGCTGGCGCGGCGCGGCCTCGCATTGCCGAAGGACGCAAAATGATCGTGCAGTTCGACGAAACGCAGATCATGCTGCGCGACACCGTGTCCGGTCTGTGCGCCGACCTCCGCGGCGCACCGAGACTGCAGCAGGAGAAGCGCGCCGCACTTTGGCGCGAATTTGCGGAGCTGGGTTGGACGGGCGTGGCACTCCCGGAACGCCATGGCGGCAGCGAGGGCTCGCTGGTCGATGCCGGGATCATCGCGCTCGAGCTGGGGCGCGCCGGGCTGTATTGCGGCTACCCGGAAACGGTGGCGCTCGCCACGGCGCTTGCGGATGTGGAAGCCGCCGATGAGCTGCTCGCCGCCGCGGCTGGCGGACGCCTATCGCTCGCGATGGCGTTGCAATTGGACAGTCCCGACCCGCTCGGTGGAATTATGCCGGATCGCCCCAGCCCCGGGCTGCTGACCGAGGCCGCTGCGGCCGAGACGACGCTGATCGAGCTCGTCGCCGGGGACGTCCCGCTGCTGATTGCGCTCCCATCGCCGGTCGCGCGTTCAGCGATGACCACTACGCGGCAGGCGGATCGGGCGCTCGATCTGGCCAGCGCCGCGCAGGGCGGATCGGTGCTGTTGCGCGGCGAGGCAGCGGTGGCGGCCTGGTCGCGCGCTCAGGCGATCTTCCGTTGCCTCGCGTCAGCGGAGCTCGCCGGCGCCGGGCGGCAGTTGCTCGACATGTCGATTGAGTATGCCGGGGTGCGGGTGCAGTTCGGCAAGCCGATCGGCACGTTCCAGGCGGTCCAGCACGCGTTGGCGGAGACGCTGGCTGCGTGTGAAGGCGCCGAGTTGGCAACGTTCAAGGCGCTGTCCGCCTGCGATTGCGGGGCGGACTCGCGGGATATGACCGTCTGCGCCTCCATCGCCTTCGTGCGCGAGGCGGTGTGGGCCGTGCTGATGAAGTCATACGACGTGCTCGGCGGCGTCGGTTACATGGAAGAGCACCCGTTCAGCCGCTACGTGCGCGGCCTGCTGCCACTGCTCGCCAGCCTGGGTACTGCCGAGCTGTGCGAGGAACACGCCGCCGAGACGGTACGCAAAGGAGCCTGGGTCGCATGAGCGCCACGATCGAAACACCAGCCAAGCCCGTTCCGGTCCCGAGCGCGCTCGCCAAGCCGTTCTGGGACGCGCTGCAGCGGCACGAATTCATGCTGCAGCGCTGCGCAAATTGCGGCCATTGCAACCATCCGCCGCAACTGATCTGCACGCGCTGCCACAGCAAAGACGTGCAATGGACTGAAGTGGCGCAGACCGGCACGCTCTACAGCTACACGATCGTCCACCGGCCGCCGATCCTAGCCTACAAGCCCGATGTTCCCTACGGCGTCGGCCTGGTCGACATCGACGGGACCGATGCGCGGCTGCTCTCCAACGTGCTGTGCCCGCCAAGCGAGCTGCGGATCGGCATGCGCGTGCAGCTCGTCTTCGAGACGGCGAGCGAGGCGATCACGCTGTTCAAGTTCAAGCCGATTGGCGAGGCGACGCGATGAACCAGACCATCCCGGTCCGACAAGATGTGGCGGACGCCCGCCAGCTGCTGCGTCATGCCGCGATCGCCGGCGTGTACACGACGGAGCTTGGCGATTTGCAGCATCGCACCACCGATGACCTTGTGCTCGAGGCGGTGACCGGCGCGGTCGCCGATGCCGGCCTCACGCTCGACGACATCGATGGGATCGCCGGCGGCCGCAGCCCGACAGCGAGCGCCGCCTCGGCCTATCCCGGCTACTGGTCGGAGCTGCTCGGCCATTCCATCCGCTATTTCAGCAATGTCGATGCCGCCTCGGCCGCGCATTGCGGGAACATCTTGCACGCGGCGCTCGCGGTCGCGACCGGGCTGGCGCGCAACATCGTCGTGCTCGGCGGCGGCAGTCGCGGCGGCTCGCGGCAGGAGGCGGTGCAGAAGCTCGCTTTTGCGCATGGCGAGTTTGACGTGTCCTGGGGCACCGTCGTGCCATCCTGGTTCGCTTTGATCGCGCGCCGGCACATGCACATGTTCGGCACCACCTCCGAGCAGCTCGCCGAAATCGCCGTCTCCACGCGCACATGGGCGTCGATGCATCCGCAAGCGATCAAGCGCGAGAAGATCGGCATCGAGGACGTGCTGCGGTCGCGGATGATCTCCGATCCGCTGCACATGCTGGATTGCTGCTTGTCCAATGACGGCGCCGGCGCGCTCGTCATCAGCCGCGCATCCTACGCCGCCGATGCGCCGACAAAGCCGGTCTTCGTGCTTGGCGGCGCCGAGGACTACACGTTCCGCGGGTATGTGGACACCGGGCACGACTGGCTAACCTCCGGCGCCGTGCATACCGGGCAGCGGACGCTGGAGATGGCGGGCGTCAAGCATTCCGAGATCGACATCGCCGAGATCTACGATTGCTTCACCATCACCGTGCTGCGCATGCTGGAGGACCTCGGCTTCTGCGCGGTGGGCGAGGGCGGCGCCTTCGTGAGCGAGCAGCGTCTGGCGCCCGGCGGCGCGCTGCCGACCAACACGCATGGCGGCGGCCTCTCCTACGGCCACATGTATTCCGGCCTGTCGCACGCGATCGAGGCGGTGCGGCAGCTGCGCGGCGAGTGCGGCGAGCGGCAAGTGCCGGACGCGGAAATCGCCCTCGTGCACAGCCAAGGCGGGCCGCTGGCGATGCACAGCACGGCCATCCTGTCCTCGGTGCGTTGAGCGTGAAGCTGCTCGAAGGCATCCGCGTCCTCGACCTTAGCCGTTTCGTGTCCGGGCCGTACTGCACGCAGCTCATGGGAGATCTGGGCGCCGACGTCATCAAGGTCGAGCATGCGAAATACGGCGACGGCACGCGACGCTGGGGCATGGTCGGGCTCGGGCCGGACAATCCGTATTTTCTATCCGTCAACCGCAGCAAGCGTTCGATCGGCGTCGACATCAAGCACCCGAGCGGTAGGGAGATCGTCCTCTCGCTCGCGACCAAGAGCGACGTGATGATCAGCAACGCGCTTTATGGGGCGCTTGACGCGGCCGGGCTCGGCTACGAGCATGTGCGCGCGGTCAATCCGCGCATCGTGTATTGCGAGATCACCGGGTTCGGCGGCCATGGGCCGTACCGCGACCGTCCCGCCTTTGATTTCCCGACGCAGGCGCAGTCCGGACTGATGAGCGTGATCGGCGAACCCGAAGGTGCGCCGATGAAGATCGGCGTGCCGATGATCGACGTCATGACCTCGATGCAGGCGCTTGCCGGGATCCAGGCGGCGCTCCTGCACCGGGAGAGGACCGGCAAAGGCACGAAGATCTCGACCTCGCTGCTCGAGAGCGCGCTTTCTTCGATGACCAACGTGATCAGCGACTACATCAACGCGGGCGTGGTGCCGCAGCGCTGGGGCAACGGCCACCCTAACCTGGCGCCGTATGCGGCGTACCAGGCGCAGGACGGTTGGCTCACCGTCGGCGTTGCGACAGAGGGACAATGGGCCAAGTTCTGCACCGTGATCGGCCGGTCCGAGCTTGGCGCCGATCCGCTTTTCGCCACAAACCAGGACCGGCTCGCCCATCGCCGGTTGCTGGACGAGACTGTGGCGCCGGCGATTGCGGACATGACGAAGCAGGCCTGCCTCGAGGGCCTGCAGGCAGCCGGCGTGCCGTGCGCACCGCTCAACACTGTCCCAGAGATCATCGCCGATCCGCATGTGGAGGCGATCGGGATGGTGCAGGAACTGCCGCATCCGTCGCTTGGCCGGGTCAAGATGGTGCGCCCGGCAATCTCGATCGAAGACACGCCGATCGCGGTGGAGCGGCCGCCGCCGACCTTCGCGCAGCATACGGATGAGATTCTGGGCGAAGTGCTCTGTCTGGATAAAGCGGCCATCGACGCGCTGCGTGAAGCCGGCGCGGTGAGCTGAAACGGGAGGAACGGCGATGCTTGCAACGGAACTGGTTCGGCTGATGCTGCGCAAGCGCGCGGAAATCCCGCAAGCGGTGCGCGCCAAGGCCCGGCTGCACATCGCCGACACGATCGGCATTTCGCTCGCCGCGGTGCGCGGGTCGCCCGTGGGTGAGCGGGTGTTGCGGGCGCAGCGCGTGGGCGGCGCGAGCGGCACATGCTCGGTGTTCGGTCACGGCGCCCGCCTGCCGCCCATGCTCGCCGCCATGGTAAACGCGGCGCTCGCGCATACCATGGATTTCGACGACATCCACGACATCGCCCGGATCCATCCGACCGGCGTCACGCTCGCCGCAGCCCTCGCAGCGGCGGAGCTGACCGAGGCGCCGGGCCGCGCGGTGGTGGACGGCGTCATCCTCGGCAACGAGCTGATGTGCCGGCTCGGCCTGGTGCTCAAATCGCTCGGGACCGGCCCGGGCGCGGACTGGTTTCTGTCGCAGACATTCGGGTATCTCGGGGGGTGTCTCGCGGCGGGCACGGTGCTCGGCCTTTCGGAGACGGAGTTGGTCGCGGCCATCGGCCTGGCTTACATGCAGCTCGCGGGAAGCAAGGAACCCGCCTTCGGCATCGGCGCGAATGCGCGCGCCATCTACACCGGCTTCGCCGCGCAGGGCGGGCTGCAGTCGGCGCTGCTGGCGCAGGCCGGGATGATCGGCCCGGAATCGGCGCTCGACGGCAGGGCCGGCATGTTCCCGCTCTACATCGGCATCACGCCGTCGCGGGAAAAGCTCGACGCCCTGCTCGACCCGGCGGGCTGGATGTGGACCGAAGCCGCGGTCAAGCCTTGGCCGTGCTGCCGCAGCTCGCACCCCTATGTTTCGGTGGCGCTCGGGCTGCACGGCCGGGTCGACCCGGCGCGGATCGGCCGCGTCACGGTCGCGGTCACCCCGGCCGGCGCGCGGCTGTGCCGGCCGCCGGAGGACCGGCGGCGCCCGGCCACGCTGGCCGATGCGAAATACTCCATCCCCTTTCTGACGGCCTTTGCACTCGTGCACGGAAGGGTGGATTTGCTGAACCTCGACGACCGCGCACTCAGCGACGCCGCGGTCCTGCGCCTGGCCGAGCGCGTCACCTTCGAGGAAACGCTCACCGACCGGCCCGGCCCGGCCCCGGCGCGAATCACCATCGAACGCGAGGACGGCGCGCCGCTCTCCGCCGAGCTTTCGGACGGGTTGCGGCTGAGCGATGAGGCGCTGCGGGCAAAATTCCTGGCCTGCCTGCGCTACGCCGATCCGGCCTCACAGCCCGAGCGCGTTTGGGATGCGCTGCAGCGCATCGAGGAGACCGATCTCGCCGGGTTGATGGCGACCCTGAGCCAGCCTGCGACGACGCAACCGAAGGCGGCCTGAGCGAATGATGATCGACGCGCAAATCCACGTTTGGCAGGCCAACACGCCGGAGCGGCCTTGGCCGGAGGGTGCGGTCAGCCTGCAGGGTGAGCCCTTCTCCATAGACCAGGCCCTCGGCACGCTCGATGCAGGCGGCGTTCAACGCGCGATCCTTGTGCCCCCAAGCTGGGTGGGGCTGCAGAATGGCTACGCGCTCGAAGCGGCGGCGCGCGAACCCGGACGGTTCGCGGTTATGGGACGGTTCGATCCTTTGCAGCAGGACGGACCTACCCATTTACGCGAACTGCTCGCCACGCCCGGGATGCTGGGGTTGCGCATGCTGCTGAATACACCGGCCCTGGCCAGCATGATCGAGGACCCGGCGGCGGCCTGGTTCTGGCGACAGTGCGAGGCGGACGGCGTGCCGCTGATGTGCTTCACGCCGGCCAACGTCCAGGCGCTCGAGCCGCTCGCGGCGCGCCACCCCAACCTGCGAGTCATCGTCGACCATTCAGGACGCAATCCAAGGGGCGGCAAGGACGAGGCGGCTTGGCAGGACTTGCCGGACCTGCTCGCCTTGGCGCGCCATCGCAACGTGGCGGTCAAAGTATCGTCGCTGCCGAGCTTTTCGAGCGCGCCCTATCCATTCGAGGTGCTGCATGTACCGATCCGCGCGATGTATGATGCCTTCGGCGCAAAGCGGCTGCTCTGGGGCAGCGACGTGACCCGGCTGACCTGCCCGTACCGGGACAATATTTGCCTGTTCACCGAAGCGCTCGACTTCTTGTCCGACGAGGATCGCGCCTGGATCATGGGCAAGTCCGCCGCGGCCTGGTGCAACTGGCACTGATCGCCTGACATGCTGATCGTCGACTCGCAGGTGCATATCTGGGCGCCCGGCACGCCGGAGCGGCCCTGGCCGAAAGGGCGGCCGGCGAAACCGCAACGGAGCGAGCCATTCTCCGTTGACGACCTGCTGCGCGAGATGGATGCGGCCGGCGTCACGGGCGCGATCATCGTTCCTCCCTCCTGGGAAGGCGATCGCAACGATCTCGCGCTGGCGGCGGCGCAGGCGCATCCGCAGCGTCTCGCCGTCATGGGACGGTTCGATCCATACGACAAGGCCAGTCCTGGGAAGCTCGCTGCGTGGCGCGCGCAGCCGGGCATGCTCGGGATCCGTCTGACGGTTCGGACCGAGAATGAGATCCGGGTGGTGACCGATCCAGGCTTCGACTGGCTGTGGCGCGAAGCAGCGGACGCCGGAGTGCCGGTGATGTTCTTTCCGTACGGCAATCTGCCGCTTGTGCATGGGCTGGCTCAACGATACCCGTCTCTACGCCTGGTTATCGACCACATGGGTTTGCACCGGACCCAAGGTCCCGCCGCGTTTGTGGACATCGACCACCTGATTGACCTCGCAAAATGGCCGAACGTCGCCGTCAAAGCCTCGGCGCTGCCGTTCTACTCGGCCGAATCATATCCGTTTGCTGACGTTCAACCCTATCTTCGCCGCACGTTCGACGCATACGGGCCGCGGCGCGTTTTTTGGGGAAGCGACCTTACTCGGATGAGATGCCCTTATCGCGAGACGATCAAGCTTTTTACCGAGGAACTTGCCTGGCTGAGGGGCGGTGACCTCGAATCGGTTATGGGCCGGGGCATTTGCGCCTGGCTCGGCTGGTCACGTTCGGGCGGCTGAGCTATGGCATCTCGATGCTGGCGGCTTGGTCAGGAGTGTCGATCACCCGGCGGCGGGCACCGTGCCCATGGTTGGATCGCCGGTTCGCTTCGTAGATCGGTTCGACAATGCACGGATTGCGCCTCCGCCGCTTCTGGGCCAGCACACGGGCGAAATCTTAGCGGAATTGCTCTATTACAGCCCCGAGCACATCGGTGCCCTGCGCCTGGCTGGCGCTATCGCCCGACCAGCCCCGTCAGAGTGATGCCTTCGAGCCGCTTCATCCTAAAAAGGCTTCAGAACGGCATCTAGCGAGTCTTGGATGCGGCGCTTGACATCCTCGTCGGCCGCGAATGAGGCGATTTGCTCTCCCAATCGGTGAACCCCCAGGGTGGCGAGATCCAATGGGTTCAGCCGATAAGCGAGGCCGTTCACGACGAGTTCGGGCGCGATGCGGGGGTATTGCCTATCGAGCCCCAGCAACGATGCCGGCCGGACCAGCGGGGCAACCACCCGGGTCGGCATGTTCTGGAAGTCGTTCGACTGGACGACGATGATGTACGGCCTCGCCGCGCTGCGGGATGGGCTTCGGTGAATCCCGAACTGTTCGGCCGCGATCACAGGTCCTGCACTTCCTCGGATAAGCTCCCTTCCGTTCGGTAAAGTTCGGAGAACGCCTGGATGGCCCGCTCCCTCGCCACGCTTTCAGCGGCCGCTCGTGCTTCCCGCCGTTCGAGATCCATCGCCAGCAGGCTCTCAACATGGGCCGAGAGATTGTCGATCCCCGTCCTGCAGCGCTCGACGAGATCCGAATTGATGTTCAGGTTTACCGGGCGCTTCGGCGCGGTCCGGTCGTAGCCCATGGTACACTCCCCTTGCGCAAGCTTGCGCAAGCTAATCCGCTACATGGAGGTCTTCAATCCACAGATTAGGCTGTCAACACGCCATCGCGCTGACCGGTGAGATGCGCTGGCTATGTCAGATGTCTCTCGACGCAATCTCCTGGACGAGCTTCCTCCGGATGGCTTGACCGAAGGCGGAGAAGTCATTGGCGAGAATGAAGAACGCCCCATCCCCGCCTATCACCGAGTCCCGATAGTAGTCCTCGATCGTCTGGCCCTCTGCGAGGCCAAACGTGAACCTCGGGTTCCTGATCGGCAGGCCATTGATCGTGACACCCTCGCCCACCAACCGGTCGCACGGGCTTCGGAGGTGGCCCGCTGTTTTGGGTCCGTCACCCGACACGTCGATCATACGTCGCGCGCTTTGGAAGGGGCTGCCGGCCAAAACCACGTCAGAGCACCCGAAAGGCTGGTTCCGCGCGGTGATGATCTCGGCGTGTCAGCCGCCCATGCAAAATCGATCCTGGGCTTAGTCATCCTCGTCCTCGCCACCGCCCTGTTCATCTTGCTGCACAGCTTGTCGTGAGAGAGACCGATTACGCGGCGGCCAGCGCCGCGGCCACCGCGTCGTCCACTGTCTCCAGCCACACGAAGCGCAGCCGGTCCCGCGCGGATCGCGGAATATCGTCCCAGTCGCGCCGGTTGCGGGCCGGCAGCATGACTGTGGTGATCCCGGCGCGCTCGGCCGCGACCACTTTCTCGCGGATGCCGCCGACCGGCAGCACCAAGCCGCGCAGGCTGATCTCCCCCGTCATGGCGATCGCCGGATCGACCGCCCGGCCGGTGACCAGCGAGGACAGGCTGATGAACATGGCGACGCCCGCGGAAGGGCCGTCCTTCGGGATGGCCCCAGCCGGCACGTGGACGTGGATATCCTCGCGCTCGAAGATGGCGGGGTCGGCGCCAAGTTGCGCCGCCCGCGCCTTGACGAGGCTGAGCGCCGCCTGCGCGCTCTCCTTCATCACGTCGCCGAGCTGGCCGGTCAGGATCAGCCTTCCATTGCCTGGGATTCGGGTGCTTTCGATGAACAGGATGTCACCGCCGACCGGCGTCCAGGCCAGGCCGGTCGCGACGCCCGGGCCCGCGGCGCGGCTCGCCACCTCGGAGTCGAAACGCGCGGGACCAAGGATCGCTTGCAGG
This sequence comes from Acetobacteraceae bacterium, assembly GCA_965276815.1. Classification (GTDB taxonomy): domain Bacteria; phylum Pseudomonadota; class Alphaproteobacteria; order Acetobacterales; family Acetobacteraceae; genus JAVVHH01. The sequence continues at coordinate 625,587 of CBDIBE010000012.1, forward strand.
TCCGGGGCGTCGACGACGATCGGCAGGGCGGCGCCTTCGGCCACGCGCATGGCGACGCTGCGGAACACGGCGCCGATCTCGCGCTCGAGGCCGCGCACGCCGGCCTCGCGGGTGTAGTCGCCGGCGATCGCCTGCAGCGCCGGGTCCGTCAGCTGCACTTGCGCCGCCGCGAGCCCGTTCTGCGCGAGCTGCCGCGCCACGAGGTAGCGGCGTGCAATCGCGACCTTCTCCTCCGCGGTATAGCCGGAGAGCTGCACGACCTCCATCCGATCCCGCAGCGGGCCGGGGATGGTGTCGAGCTGGTTGGCGGTCGCGATGAACAGCACCCGGCTTAGGTCGAACGGCACCGCCAGATAGGCGTCGCGGAACGTGCCGTTCTGCTCGGGGTCCAAGACTTCGAGCAGCGCCGAGGACGGGTCGCCCTGGATGCCGCCATGCCCGAGCTTGTCGATCTCATCGAGCATCATCACGCAGCTGCGTGACCCGGCGCGCCGGATCGCCTGGATGATGTTGCCCGGCAAAGCGCCGATATAGGTCCGCCGGTGGCCGCGGATCTCGCTTTCGTCGTGCACGCCGCCCAGGCTGACGCGCACGAATGGCCGCCCGGTCGCATGCGCGATGGACTGGCCGAGCGATGTCTTGCCGACGCCCGGCGGTCCCACGAAGCACAGGATCGGGCTCTTGCCGTCCGGGTTCAGCTTGCGGACCGCCAAGAATTCGAGGATGCGCCGTTTGATCTTGTCGAGCCCGTGGTGCTCGGCCTCGAGGATGTCGCGCGCATGCCCGATATCGATCGGCTTTTCCGCTTCCAGCCGCCAGGGCAGTTCCGACAGCCATTCCAGGTAGGTCCGGACCATGCCGGATTCCGGGCCGCCTTCCGGCATCCGTTCGAGCCGGCGCAACTCGCGCCGCGCCTGCCGGTCGACCTCCTCGGGCAGCCCGGCCGCATCCAGCGCATGCTTGAGGTCCTCGAATTCCGGCGCCGTGTCGTCCTCGCCCAGCTCCTTCTGGATCTGCTTGAGCTGTTCGCGCAGCAAGAACTCGCGCTGCCGTCCTTCCATCGTCTGACGCGTGCGCGCGCCGATGTCGGCGGAGAGCCGCAGCACCTCCAGCCGGTAGGCGAGGCGCCACAGGACGCGGTCGAGCCTCGCATGCAGCGGGATCGTCTCCAGCACCTCCTGCTTCTCGCCCGCGGAGATGTCGATGAGGCTGGCCACCAGGTCGGCGAGCTGCCCCGGGCTTTCGATTGACTGGACGGTCGCGGCAAGCGCCGGCGGCGCCTGTTCCAGCAGCCGCAAAGTTTCCAGCGCGCGTTCGCGAAGCTGATGGAAGAGGGCGTCGATCTCCGGGCTATGCTCCTCCGGCTCCGGGATGCGCTCCACGAGCACGGCGGGAAAGCTGGATTGTTCCTCGCGCGACAGCAGGCGCACGCGGCGCTGACCCTGCAGGATGACATGGTGGCCGCCATCCGGAGTGGTCACGTAGCGCAGTACCCGCGCCTCGGTCCCGATCGGGTGGAGGTCGGTCAGCGCAGGCTCTTCGACCGCCTTGTCGCGCTGCAGCACGACCACGACGGTGTGGCCGTCCTGCGCTGCCGCCTGCAGGGCCGCGATGGCGGACGACGTGGAGGCCGCGAGCGGCATCACGGCGCCGGGGAACAGCACTGTGTCGCGGACCGGCACGAGCGCGAGAGCTTCCTTGGCCGGAGCGTCGCCGGCCGTGCCGACCCCGATATTCGTGTCCATCAGCTGATCTTCCGCAGAACGATGGTCAGGCAGCCCTCGGTCAGCTCGCGCCGGGTCAGCTCGTAGGCGCCGGGCGGCAGGCCCACCCTTCGCTCAAACCGCCCATGCGGGATCTCCATCCGATGGATGCGGGCCGGGCGCGGCACCGGCGGCAGACGCCGGATGCCGACGATAGCGATCTCGCCCGAGCCGAGAACGAGGTCGATATCGCTGGCCCGCACGCCCGGCAGCGCGGCGATGATGATCAGCTCGCCGGAGGTCTCCAGCAGGTCGACCGGCGGCTCCCAGCCGGAAGTCGCGGGTCGGAAGAAGTCACGGTGGATCCGCTCCGCGCGATCCAGCATCTCAATGGCGTCGGCCCACATCTCGTCTACAATGGCTCGCTGCATGGCGCCTCATAAGCTTGGTCGACCCAACCCCAATTGCAACCAGCTTGCCTGGCGGTCTCATACCAGGTGACATGGGCCGTCATTGCGAGGAGCGCAGCGACGAAGCAATCCAGGTCCGCCTCAGTTCGTGCCGCGCTGGATCGCCTCGACGGCTACCGGGACAGGCGGATCGTAGGCCCTGATCGGCGGCAGATTGCCGGCGAAACGCTCCATCTGCAGCACCGTCAACTGGCCGCTGCATCCCTGCGCCAAGCTCGACGTGCCGACGTCGCGGGTCAGTACGTTCGGGTTGCCGTGCACGCAGAGCGGCTTGTCCTGTTCGTCGTCGCCTGGCTCCGGGTCATACCAGGCGCCGGTGGGTAGCTGGACCACGCCGCGGCACACCGCATCGCTCAGCGCGGCGGCCGCGAGGCAGGCGCCGCGCTCATTGAACAGGCGGACCACGTCGCCGTCGGCGATCCCGCGCGCCGCCGCGTCCGCCGGGTTGACCCGCACCACCTCGCGCCCGCGCTGCTTCTGCGACGTGCTGTGGCCGCCGAAGTCTAGTTGGCTGTGCAGCCGGGTCGCGGGTTGGTTGGCGACCAAACGCAGCGGATGCCGGCCGCTCACGCTCTCGGTCGGCGGCAGCCAGGCGGGATGGCCGGGGCAGTCGGCGTAGCCGAAGCCGGCGATGGTCTCGGAGAAGATTTCGACCCGGCCGCTGGGCGTCGGCAGCGGCGCGGTATCCGGCGCCTCGCGGAACGCGCGCAGGATCCCGCCATCATCCGGCGCCGACGGCACGGTGACTTCGCCTTGCCGCCAGAACGTGGCGAAATCCACCGCCGGAAGCCCTTTCGCGACCAGGGCATCATAGGTGAGGCCATAGAGGTGATGCAGCCAGCCATGCACGTCGCGGCCTTCGGTAAAGGCATCCGCCTTGCCCAGCCGCGCCGCCAAATCGGTAAAGATCAAGTAGTCGTCCCGCGCTTCACCGACCGGTTCGGCCAGGCGGTGCATGGCGACCATCAGCGGATCGGTCGCGGCGGCGCCGATATCTTCGCGCTCGAGCGTCATCGTGCAGGGCAGGACGATGTCGGCGTGGCGGGCGGTCGCCGTCCAGGCGATCTCGTGCACCACCAGCGTGTCCACGCGGCAGAATGCCTGGCGCAGCTGGTTGAGGTCCTGGTGATGATGGAACGGATTGCCGCCGGCCCAATAGACCAGCCGGATATCCGGGTAGGTCATGCGGCGCCCGTTATAATCGAACGGCGTGCCCGGGTGCAGCAGCATGTCGGAGATGCGGGCGACGGGGATGAACGCCTTCACGCCGTTGCTGCCCTGCGGCAGGGTGGGCATCTTCACCGCGTTCTGCCGCTTGCCGTAATGCGCGAGCGAGCCGAGGGCGTAATTGTAACCGCCCCCCGGCAGGCCGATCTGGCCCAGCATCGCGGCCAGCACCGCGCCCATCCACACCGGCTGCTCGCCATGCTCGGCGCGCTGCAGCGATTGCGCGACGGTGATCAGCGTGCGCCGACCGGCCAGGCTGCGGGCCAGGGCGAGGATCGTGTCGGCCGGCACGCGGGTGATCGCGGCGGCCCAGGCCGCGTCCTTGACCTGGCCATCGCTACGTCCCATCAGGTAATTCTCGAAGCGGTCGTAGCCGACGCAGAACCGCTCCAGGAAGGCGCGGTCGTGCAGATCCTCGGCCGCCAGCGTGTGCGCCAGCGCCAGCATCAGCGCCGTGTCCGTGCCCGGCACGATCGGCAGCCACTCGGCGCCGGCCTCCGCTGGCAGGTCGTCCTGCAGCGGTCCGACCAGGACGAAGCGCGTGCCGTTGGCGTGCGCCTGCTGCATCGCGCCGCGCTCGATGTGGCGGCTGATGCCGCCGCTGGCGACCATCACGTTCTTGAGCGGCATGCCACCGAAGGCCAGCACGGTCTGCGTGTGGGCCAGGATCTGCTCCCAGGTCACGTTGCGGCGGCACACCTCCTCGAATGGGCCCAGTATGTGCGGCAAGATCACCGCCGAGGCCCCGGCGCTGTAGCTATTGACCGAGCGGACGTAGCCGCCGAGCGCGCAGTTGAGGAAACGGTGCAGCTGGCTCTGCGCGTGATGAAACCGGCCGGCGCTGGACCAGCCATACGAGCCGCCGAAGATGGCGCCGGGTCCATGCGCGTCGCGCACCCGCGCCAGTTCGCTTGCGAGGCGATCGAGCACCTCGGGCCACTCCATCTGCACGAACTCGTCGCGGCCGCGGGACTGATCCGCGCCGGGTCCGCGCTGTAGCCAGCCCCGGCGGACCATCGGATGCAGGATGCGCGCCTTGTGGCGGATCGCGTCCGGGAAGTTGTGCAGCAGCGGCGACGGCTCCGGGTCGCCCGGGTGCGGCTCGATCACGAGTTGCCCGTTCTCCCAGCGACCGGAGAACAGGCCCCAGTGCGAGCTATGCGGCCGGCTGATGCCGTCGGCGGGGTTTGTGTCCATTCATTGGCTCCCGAAATCGTGGCGGGCCGCGCTCTCGAGCGAGAGCAGCCCGATATTGGCCGTAACGGCAACCGTGGCAAGGAATAGGCCGATGGCCATGATGGTCGGAACGTCGCCCAGGCCCATCGCATTCACAGCGGCGAAGCCCAGTCCACGCTTGGATGCAAACATCTCGCCAATCAACACGCCCAGCAGCGTCAGCGAGAAGCCGACGCGCACGCCGCTGACGAGTTCCGGCATGATCGCCGGCAGCACGACGCAGCGGAGCGCATCCAGCAGACCCAGCTGCAACACCATCGCCGACCGCCAATACACCGGCTTGAGCTGACCGATGGCGTTGCGCGTGGTCAGCGTGATTGGCACTAGACCGTGCATCACCCCGAACGCCACCTTTGCCGGCATGCCGAGCCCAAAGACCAGCAAGACGAGAGGGTAGAGCGTCACTTTTGGCAGGGCGTAGAACGTGACCAGGATCGGTTCGGCAATTTCGCTGCTCGCACGGTTGAGGCCGAGCCCGATCCCCAGCGCAAAGCCGCACAGGATCGACAAAACGAGCGCCCAGACAAAGGCGGTACCAGTTTCGGCGACGTCGAGCCAGAAATGCACTGTCCCCATCATCTGGACAAGCTTGGCCATGGTCTCGAGCGGTGAGCTGATGGCGTGCGGGCCCGCGACGATGCTCAACACCTCCCAGACGATCGACCCGGCGAGCGCCACCGCGAGCGGCGGAACAACCCTGTCCACCAGCAGGCTCAGCGCTGCACACGTCGATTGAAGCGGCGGTCAACGCAATCGAGCGCTGCATTGAGGGCCGTGACCACCAAGATGATCAGCAGCATCAGCGCATACATCGTCTGGTTTTCGAAGTTGTTGTAGGCGTAGGCGATTGCGTAGCCGATCCCGCTGCCCGACAGGATGAACTCCGACGCGATCACGCCGATGAAGGCGTAGGCGATCGCGAGCCTAGCCCCGGTAAACACATAGGGCGAGATCGCCGGCAACTGGACGAACAAGGCGATCTTGAGCGGCGACATGTGCAGCGTCAGGGCTGTCCGCGTGAACACGCGCGGCAATTTGTCGAGGCCGTTCAGGGTTGCCGTCACCACCGCCACGACGCCCATGAGAACCGCAATCGTAATGATGGCCGTGCTGCCCACGCCGAACAGGACGATGAACACCGGATAGAAGATGAAAGTCGGCACCGCGTAATAGCTGGCCAGGAAAGGCTCCAGCCCTTGGCGCAGGAAGCGGGAACGGTGGACGGCGACGCCGCAGCCGAATCCCAAGATGATCGAGAGCAATGCGGCAATCGCGATATTGCCGAAAGTGGTGGCGATGGCGCCGTTGACGTCGCCGGACAGCAGCAGCCAGTACAGGCTGGCAGCAATCTCGCTCGGTGGCAGCAGGACCGTGTGCGGGATCAGGCCCATCCTGCAGATCGCCTCCAGGCACAGCACCGCAGCGGCGACCAGGCCGAGCGTGACGAGGCCGCGATGGCGGGTCATGCGTGCCTGGGTTCGATCACGGCTGCGCCTTCAGGTCGTCCGGGAGGAAGGAGCGATCGATCAGCTGATCCCAGTCCGGCAGGGTCGTCAGCTCGCCGACGAGTTTCAGCCCGTCGGCGATCCGGTCCAGCTCCGCTTTGTCGAAGCCGCCCTCGGTCCACATGTGTGGCCCGATCATGTTCATCATCGCGACGTCGGCGAGCGCCGGGTCCATGTTGAACTGCTTGGCGACCAGTTTGGCGGCGGCATGCGGATCGGCATAGATCTGCTGCACCGCCATCCGCCGCCCGGCGATGATGGCGCGGAGTTTCTCTGGATGCGCCTTGGCATATTCGCGGGTGGTGATCCCGACCGACGTCGTCATGGCGGGAAGCAGGTCCTTGGCGCGGACGACGGTGCGGTAGGAGTCCTTGCGGATGATCGACAGCGGCTCGATCAGCGCCGCCGCCGCGACGGCGCCCTGTTCGAGCATGGTCAGGCCCTGGGTATAGCCGCCCGAGGCCACACGCTGGACCTTGGCAGCGTCGATACCGGCCTGCTGCAGCTCGAGCAGGAACACCATTTCCGAGGTCGATTTCGGCGAGGTGATGGCGACCTTTTTGCCCACCAGGTCCGCCAGAGTTTTGATGTCGGAATTGGGCATGGTGACCAAGGTCGACTCGGCGACCGTGTGGGTCGCGCTGTTGACGATCACCACGTCGAGGCCTTGGCGGGCCGCCGCCAGCGCGGCCGCGGTGGCGACTTCGCCGTAGGGTGTCGAACTGGCGAGAATGTTGCGCACGCTGGTGCCGCCACCGGCCGAGCCGATCACGCCCGTGATGTCGATGCCGGCCCGCTTGAAATCGCCATTCTCGATGCCGACCGCGAACGGCGCGCCATACAGGCTTGCCCCCCATTGCGTTACGCCGATCTCGTCGGCCTTCGCCGGCGCGAAGGGGAGGGCCAGCAGCAAAGTCAGCGCCGGCAGGAGTCTGCTCCTCATCGATGGCATCGCAGTTCCTCTAATCTGGGCGGGTTTGATGCAAGCAAGATCGATGCCGGGCGGGGTGTCCGCCCTAGATGACGTCGTCCAATCCGATGTCGACGGCCGGCGCCGATTGCAGCGGTTTGCTGGTCGATACGAAGTCCACCCCGGTCTCGGCAATCGCCACGATCGTATCGAGGTTGATGCCGCCGGACGCCTCGATCTGGCTTTTCCCGGCGACGATTCCGACCGCCTCGCGCATGACGGGCACTGGCATGTTGTCGAGCATGATGACGTCGGCGCCGGCGGCGAGCGCTTCGCGGACCTGCTCGAGGCGGTCGCACTCTACCTCGATCTTGGTCAACGCCGGGACCGCCAGGCGGGCCTTTTCGACCGCCTTGGTGATGCTGCCGCAGACCGCGATGTGATTGTCCTTGAGCATCACGCCGCTATCCAGACCAAGCCGGTGATTGAGCGCGCCGCCGCAAGCGGCCCCGTGCTTTTCCAGCATGCGCAGCCCCGGAGTGGTCTTGCGCGTATCGAGCAGCCTCGCCTTGGTATGCTTGATGGCATCGGCATATTTACGTGTCTGGGTCGCGATCGCGGACAGACGTTGGATGATGTTGAGCGCGGTGCGCTCGGTGGTCAGGAGTGACTGCGCCGGGCCGCTGACGATCATCAGCAGCGTCTTCGCCTCGACCTGCTCGCCGTCCGCCACGCGGACCGTGATCTCGCAGCGCGGATCGTAACGCTGGAACACCGCTGCGGCGACCTCGACGCCGGCCACGGTGATCCGTTCGCGCGCGTTCATATAAAATCGCGCGGTCTGCGCCGGGTCGATCATCAATTGCGAGGTCAGGTCATAATTGCCGATGTCTTCATCGAGCCAAAGGTCGATGAGCTTGAGCGCCTGGAACCGATCGTACATAGGGTTACTTTACTCCCACCCGCCGGCGCGGATTGATTGATGGGTTACACCGAAGCTATGACTCAACGCCAAGCAAAGGCGTGGATCGCCCGCCCACGCGCGCCCACGCGGACCATGACGGTGGGAACGACTAACTCGTCGGACCCGCATGATAAAACTTCCCAGTCTCCGAATCCCACGTGCTTGGGGTCAGGCCGCGTTCACCCTCCGCCCGCAGCGCCGCCTTGCGGATCTTCTCCGTGTCCGTGCGCGGGAATCGATCGCGCAAATCGACGTAGCGGGGCACGAGATAGGCTGGCAGCTCGGCTTGCATGTGGTCCAACAGCTCCCTTGCCGTGAGCGCGGCGCCCTGCTTCAGACTGGCGCAGATCTTGATCTCGTCCTCGCCCAAACTGGCGGGCACCCCGATCACGGCGACTTCGGCGATCGCCGGATGGCGGGAGGCGACGGCCTCGAGCTCGGCCGCAGAGACGTTCACGCCGCGCCGCCGGATGCGGTCGCCCAGCCGGCCCTTGAAATAGAGATAGCCGTCGGCGTCCAGCACTCCCCGATCGCCGGTGTGGAACCAGAGATTGCTCCATCGTTCCACGGTCAGCTCGGCATCGTCGAAATAGCCCAGCATCATGACGTGCGGCACGCGCGGACGGACGGCGACCTGGCCCTCCTCGCCGGTCGCCACGGGATAATCGTCGTCGTCGAGGATGGCGATGTCGAAAAGTGACGACGAGACGCCGCAACTGCCCTCGCGCCGAGGCACACCCGGCGGATAGTAGGCCACGACCGTGAGTTCGCTCATGTCGAACAGCGGGAGGATCTTGACCCCGAACCGCGCCTCGAATTCTGGGAATGCCGTCGACGCCGTGTACATGACCCGGATCTTGTGGTCGCGGTCCCGGTCGGACGGGGGGGCCGATTGCAGGATCGCGACCGGCGCGTCGAGGACATGGCCGATCGTGGCCCCGTACTGGCGGGCATGCACCCAATATTGGCTCGCGCTGAATCTGCTGGCCAGGACTAGGGTGCCCTGCGCGCAGAGCGCCGCGAGGATGCCGGTGACGCTGGAAAAAACGTGGTGCACCGGAAAGCAGCTATATTGGACGTCCTCGGCGCCGAACCCGGTCAGGTGGCAGAACATCTTGGCGCTGGCGAGCATATGCGCCTGCGACATCATGACGCCCTTGGGAAGCCCGGTGCTGCCCGAGGTGAAGCGGATGGACGCCAAAGTGAGCGGATTGCCAGCCGGGAAGGGTGCGGCGTCACCTTCGGGGACCGCGTCGCCGGCGCCGCCCCAATCGCCCCATCGCCGCCGCGCGATCTTGGCCTCGCACGCATCCTCGAAGAGGAAGACCGGCGGTTCGTGGGCGAGCTCGGGCGCGGTTGCCAGGCCGGCAAGCCCGGTCTTGTCGGTGATCACCGCGTCCACCCGCGCCTTGTTGAGCGCATAGGCGAGCGAGGCGCCGCGCAGGCCCGGATTGATGGTCACGTCGACGGTCCCGCTCAGCAGCGTCGCCATCCAGGCCCAGACATAGGCGGGGCTGTTGGCGAGCGACACGGCGATCCGCGCGCCAGGCTTCAGCCCGCTGGCCCGCAAGGCCCGCGCGATGCTCTCGGCCCCCACTCTGGTGGCGGCGTAGGTTATCTTGAAGCCGTCGTGGTCCGGGAAGGTCACGAACGGCTTATCCGGCCAGCGTTCGGCGGTGGCGGCGAGCAGGCCGGGAATCGTCTCGTCGCGGCGTGGCGCGACGATCTCGGCCGCGATGGCCATCAGAGGATCGCGTAGGCGTTGTTCGGCGAGCCGACCCCGCCAGGCAGGTTCAGCGGCGCCGAGGTGAACATGAAGCTCCAGTCAGCCCGATCCCGGCATGCGGCGGCGAGCTCGTCGAGCAGGAAGAACTCGCCGATCGGCATTCCCAACAGCGAGAGGATGCGCCGGTGCAAGAAGCCTTCCTCGCGGCGGACCGAAAGGACCTCCAGCGCGGGGTTGTCGGCGGCGATGGCGGCGATCTGGTGGTCCCAGAGCCATTCGGCCGTCGCCGCACCCGGCTCGAGCCCCGGGCACTGCATCGCGTCGTCGCCGCCGCGCTGCGTGCCTTGCAGCGCCGCCCGGCCGGCACCGTCGAGGCCCAGATACCAGGTCAGCCAGCCGGTGCGCAGGATCAGCACGTCGCCGGGCTGCGGTGTGGTGCCTTGGGCGGCGAAGGTTGCGTCGAGCATGGCGGGGCTGATCGGGATGCGCTGATCGGCGGCAAATGCCATGCCCTGCCGGCGCGCATAGGCTTCGACGTCGGCCAGGATGCCCCGGCCGACGATCCCGCGCCGCGCCATGACGTCCACGCCCAAGGCGCCGCGGTCGAGATCCGCCTCCTCGCGGCCGCCATAATAGCCGAACTCGCGGAACCTGATGTGCTGCAGGCTGTCCCACTGGCTGGAGCACTGCAGGAAGAAATTGCTGAGCGAATCGTCCCTTCCGGTGCGCGAACGAGTGACAGTGTGGGTGTAGGGCGGCCGGGCCGAAGTGGTGGCCGGGTACGGCAGGTTCAGCGGCAGCGAGAGGCAGATGACCCGGCCGTCGCGCACCGCATGCGCGGCCGCCGCCGTCGCTGCCGGGCTCAGGAAATTCAGGGTGCCGAGTTCGTCATCGCGGCCGAACACGTCCCAGGAGTGATGCTCGCCAGTGTCGGCGACAGTCGGCAAGTCGCGATAGCGCGGGACAGGCTTCAACTCATTCTCCTCCTCAAGGCGCCTGGGTCAGGATCATTCCGCTGCCGCGTAGCATCGGCGAGCCGTCGAACACCGCAATGGCATGCGCTCGCGGCAACTGGCGGGGGCCGGCGCGGCCTGTGACCTGCAGCACCGCCTCGGCGATGTGGCCCATGCCGTGCAGCCGACCCTGGCTGAGGCTGCCGCCGAACGTGTTGACCGGCAGAGCGCCGTTCAGCGCGATCCGCCCGTCTTGGATGAAGTCGAGCGCCTCGCCGCGGCCACAGAACCCGGCCGCCTCCAGCCAGTACGGCGTCGAAGGCGCAAACCCGTCGTACAGCTCGGCTGCGCTCATCTCGCCTGGGCCGCAGCCGGCATCGCGCCAAAGCCGGTCGGCGACCGGCTTGCCGGACTCGATGTGGTCGTGGAACGTATAGCTGATCGTTGCCGGCCGGTTCGCGGTTTGCTGCCCGATCGCGGCCACATAGGCCGGCTTCTGCCGGAGATCCCGCGCGCGCTCGGCCGTGGTCATCACCATGGCGACGCAGGCGGTCACCGGCACGTCACAATCAAACAGGCAGAGCGGGTCGGAGATCATCCGCGCTGCCTGGTATTCCGGCAGCATCAGCTCCCTGCCGGCGAAGATCGCGTGCTCGTTCTGGTTGGCGTTGCGGCGCGAGTTCAGCACCAGGGCGGCCAAGGCGTCGCGGGATTTGCCGTAGGTCTCGAGGTAGTGCCGATAGGCGAGGGCGTGGAACTGGATCGGGCTGACGCAGCCATAAGGCGCGGTGAATTGCCGGTCGCCCGCGGCCTCGCGCGACGTCGCCTGCCCGTAGGTGCCGGGCGGCACATACATCGCGCGCCAGACGAGCGCGTAGGTGCAGGCGCCGGCGAGCAAGGCGTTCACCGCGTCGCGGACAGCGGTGACCACGAGGCCCTCGCCGGCCTGCGAATACCAGGTCACGGTGCCGATGCCGGGTTCGGTCAGGAAGAACTCGGCGGTGATGATATCCTCGCCGTCCCGGTTCGCCGCGCCGAGGAATGGGGCGGAGGGGTAGGTGGCGAGACCGTCGATGGCGGCCAGCGTGAGGCCGCAATCCTCGGTGGCGCGTTTGGCCGCCATCAGCGCGTGCAGACCCAGCGGGGTCTCGGTGCGACGCTCGATCGGCGAGAAGCCGATCCCGGCGATCGCCACCTTCCCCTTGTTTTCCCAGCTCATCGCGCGGACTCCGCCGGCGCGAATTGTGGCAAGCAAGGCTCGCCAGAAGGCGGATCGGGGAAGACGACCCGCATCGGCGCGCCGGTCCGCAACCCGGCGACCTCGCGGCCGATCAGGTCGGACAGCACGAAAAGCCCGCGCTGCTCGGCCAGTTCGATCACCATGCAGGTGTAGGGCACGACGGCATCGAACCCGCTGATGACGACGTGATGGGTCGTGGTCCAGCTCCAGAGCCGGCCTTCGCCGCTCACCCGCTCGAACTCGACCGCGCTGCCACCGCAGGCGCGGCAGATCGGGTGCGGCGGGTGCTGGTACGTGCCGCATTCGGCACAGCGCTGGATGGCCAGCTCCCGCCGGGCAGCGGCGTCCCAAAACCCTTGCGAGACGCGGTCCGGGCGGGGGATTGGCCGCGGCGCTGCCATCAGCGCATTTCCATCGGGAAGCGGATACGCGGCGACGGACCGTCGGTGATGATGCCGAGATGCCGCACCTGCGGGTGCGCGACCGCTTGCGGCAGGTTCAGCATCGGCACGATGGTGCCGTCGTACTTGTCGCGCACGAGAAGCTCGAGCTCGGCGAACGGCCAGGACGACAGGCGCGCGGCGGTCAGGCTCTGCAGCTTGGTGGCGTGCAAATCGAGGGCCGCGCGGCTGGTGAAACGTGGATCCTCGGCCAGGTCGTCGCAGCCGATGTCGCGCAGCAGGCTCGGCCATGCCTCCTCGTTGCTGCGCAGGTCGATCAGGCAGCGCGTGTCGGCGCATTGGAAGCCGTGATCCGGCGCCCACTCGTGCGAGCAGAGCTGGCGGCCTTCCCACCGGTCGGGGCCGGAAAAGGCGGCGGTCGACCATTGCATGAGGGCGATGGCGGTCGAGAGCATCGACACCTCGACATATTGACCGGCGCCGGACTGCTCGCGCCACAGCAGCGCCGCCAAAATGGCCTGTGCGGCCGCGATCCCGGTATCCACGGCGACGAGGTCGAAGCCCTGCCGGACCGGCGCCTCGTCCAGGCTGCCCAGATAACGCGTCAGCCCGGCGGCCACTTGGACGCACAACTCGCTCGCCGCCCGGTCCGCCATTGGTCCGCGCGAGCCCCATCCGGAGATGTGGCAATAGACCAGCGCGGGTGAGGCTGGTTGCAGCGTCGCATGGTCGAGGCCCCAGGCGGCGAGCTTGGCCTGCCGGTGGCCGGCGATGCAGATATCGGCCGAGCGGATGAGCGCCGCCGCCTGCTCGCTCCCGGCTGCAAGGTCGAAGGTCACGATTTCCTTGCCCGCATTGAGCTGGTCATAGACGGCGCTGCCGCCGGGCGCGTCGGGCTCGAGACGCCGCAGCCAGTCACCGCCGGGTCGCTCGATGCGGGTGACGCGGGCGCCCAGGTCGGTGAGGACCTTGCCGCACATCGGTCCCGGCACACCCTCGGCGAGCTCGATCGCGTGCAGGCCGTCCAGCAATCCGCCGTTCACGCCACTTCCTCCAGCGGGCGCTCGGCCACCACCGCGAGGGCGGCGAACAACGCCTCCTTGCTGTCCAGATTGTCGAGCACGACCCTCGTATGCTCGCCGAGGAGCGGCGGGCCGAAGCTGATCCCTGCCGGCGTCTGCTTAAATTCCCAGTGCGGCGCCTGGGTCGCGACCTCGCCATACGCGCTGGGGATCATCTGCAGCAGCCCGGCGCCGGTCACTTGCGGGTGCGAGCGGAGCGCCTCGAGCAAGGTCATGTTGCGCGGCGCCGGCGCGCAAGGCACGTCGGCGGCGACGAGACGCTCGCACCACGTCGCGTTGCTGGCGCTCCGGAAAACCTCGGCGAGCTGCGACGTCAGCGCCTCGCGTGCTTGCAGGCGCGCCTGGTTGGTCTGGAAGCGGGGATCGTCCTGCCACTCGGCCCGGCCGAGCGCCTGGCAGAGCCGGGCCCAGCTCCGCTCGGTCGGCGCGCTTACCGCGATCCAGCCATCGCTGGTCTGGAACGCGTCGTCGGGGACGATCTGCGGGCTGCCGGCGCCGAGCGGCCCAGGATCCGGGCGGCCCGCGAGCACGCCGGCGAAGCGCGTCACAGCACCGTAGAGCGACGAGCCGAGCTGCGAGGTGACGTAATAGCCGCCAGCGCCGCCGCGGGCGCGGCGGACCAGTGCGGCCAGGAGGACGACGGTGTTGATCATCGCGCCGTTCCAATCGAGGTTGGCGCTGCCGCGGGTGAACTCGCCGGGTCCGCCTTTGGCGCCGGTGACGCTGGTGAAGCCGCTGAAAGCCTCGGTCAGCCACTCGTTGCTGCGCATGTTCTCCAGTGGGCCGCCGCTGCCATAGGCCGACGACGACACGTAGACCAGGCCGGGATTGAGCGCGAGCAGCACATCGGCGCCGAGGCCGAGGCGGACCATCACCTCGTTGCTGCGGAAGTTTTCGATCAGCACGTCGGCGATGCGGATGAGGCGCTTGGCCTGCGCGTTTCCCTCTGGCGATTTCAGGTCCAGCACGACCCCGAACTTGCCGAGATTGTTGCCGACGAAGGTGGTGCTCGTGCCGCGCATGGTCGGCGCACCCTTGCGCACGGTATCGCCCCTAGGCGACTCAACCTTGATCACGGTCGCCCCGAGCATGCCGAGATACTCGGTCGCAATGGGCCCCACCGCGGCCTGCCCGAAATCCAACGCCAGCAGCCCACGCAATGGCCCGGTGCTGCGGTTGGGGATGACATTGTCCATCATGTATCCTCCGTCATGCCGTCGCGGATAGTCCGAGATAGGCGCCCTGAATGTCGGCATTGCTGAGCAATTCGGCCGCGTTGCCGGCCATGACGACCCGGCCTTGCTCGAGCACATAGCTGCGCTGCGAGGATTCCAGCGCCTCGGTCGCCCGCTGCTCGATCAGCAGGACGGAGAGCTGCGAGGCTTGGAACAGCTCGGTGATGTGGTGGAAGACCTGTTCGACGAGCAGCGGCGCGAGCCCCATCGACGGCTCGTCCAGCATGAGCAGGCGCGGCTTGGACATCAGCGCGCGGCCGATCGCCAGCATCTGCTGCTCGCCGCCGCTGAGCGTGACGGCCCGCCTTGCGCGCAGGTCGCGCAGGCGCGGGAACAGCGCGTAGATCTCGTCGAGTGCGCCGGCCGGGATCGTGCGCCGCATCGCGCCGACCCGCAGATTCTCCTCGACGGTCATCTGGCCGAAGACCCGGCGGCCCTCCGGCACGTGCGCCACGCCCATGCGCGCGATGTCCCACGGCGAGGCGCCACGCACCGAGCGTCCGTCGATCCGTATATCGCCGGACTGCCAAGGCACGCTGGTGCAGATGCCCTTCAGCAGCGTGGTCTTTCCCGCCCCGTTCGGGCCGATGATGCTGACGAACTCGTTGACGCCGATCTCGATCGAGACCTCGCGCAGGGCCTGGACCGGTCCGTAGGCGACGCTGAGCGCTTCGACGGCGAGCATCAGGCGACCCATTTCTCGCCGAGATAGGCTTTGACGACTTCCCGGTTGCGCCAGATCTCCTCTGGCAAGCCGGCGGCGATCACCTCGCCGA
This sequence comes from Acetobacteraceae bacterium, assembly GCA_965276815.1. GTDB lineage: Bacteria > Pseudomonadota > Alphaproteobacteria > Acetobacterales > Acetobacteraceae > JAVVHH01. The sequence continues at coordinate 641,015 of CBDIBE010000012.1, forward strand.
AATTCAACACGACGAAGCGGTCCACGAACCCGGCCATGGCGCGCATCGTGTGCTCGATGGCGAGCACGCTGCCGCCGCGCTCGCGCCAGCGGCGCAGTGCGGCGAGCAAGACTGCGCCATCGGAAGCGGTCAGCCCGCCGAGGAACTCGTCCAGCAGCAGGAGGCCGCCGGGTCCGGCGGTGGCCATGGCGCGCGCCAGCTCGAGCCGGCGCAGCTCGCCGGTCGAGAGTCCGCCGACGATGGTATCCGCCCGTTCGGTGAGCCCGACCTCGCCCAAGGCCTGCCAAGCGGCGTCAAGCCCGTGTTGGCGGTGCCGATGCCGGATCAGCGCGGCGACGGCGACGTTGTCCACCGCCGACATGTTCGAAAACGGCCGTACGGTCTGGAAGGTGCGCCCGAGCCCCGCATGCGCGATCCCGGACGGACGCCGGTTGGTGATGTCGTGGCCGGCCAGCGTGATGGCGCCGGCGTCCGGCCGCAGGAAGCCGTTGATGACATTGAACAGCGTGGTCTTGCCGGCGCCGTTCGGGCCGATTACGCCGAGGATCTCGCCGCGCCCGACCTGGAGCGTGACGCCGATCAGGACTTTCGTTCCGCCGAAAGCCTTGCTGACCTGGTGGACCTCCAGGATCGGGGAGGCGTCGTGCGGCTTGGGACAGGGTGCAATCGGCGGCAAGGCTTGCACCTCTTTCCCCTCTGGTGCGCCTTGGCCGGGTACCGGCCGCCGCCAAACCGCGCCGACGGCACGCGACACGACCGGGACGATACCGGCCGGGAAACGCGTGATCACTAGCAAGAGCGCCGCCCCGTAGATAAACCCGCTCAGTCCCGGCAATTGCGTGCCGAACTGGGCGGTGAGCCACTCCGAGAGCGGGACGAGGATGGCCGCGCCGACGATTGGCCCGGCCAGCGTCCCGATGCCCCCGAAGACGCTGAACAAGACCGGCTTGACCGACATCTGCACACCGAACACGTCCGCCGGCGTGACCACGAGCGCCGCGCTGGCGTAGAGCGCGCCAGCAATGGCGGAAAGTCCGGCGCTGAGGGCGAGCACATAGATCTTCACCCGCGTCGTCGCCACTCCGTTCGCCTCCGCCGCATCCTGATCGGCCCGCAGCGCGCCCAGGAACAGGCCGAAGCGGGATCGGACCAGCACGACCGTCGCCAGCCCCACCAAAAGCGCGGCCGCGAGCGCGGCCAGCGAGAGGATGCGCGGGTCGCCCGGCGTGAAATAGGCCACGCCGCCATCCGGGTTGAACGGCACCGAGACCTCTTGCAGCCCCCAATAGCTCGCGAAAACCGAAAAGACGATCGGGAACACCGCCGTGACCAGGCCGAAATACAGGCCGCGCAGCCGCAAGGTGATCATCCCGATCGCCGCGGCGGCAACGGCCGCCAGCACGACACCAAGCCACAGACCGAGCAATGGCGGCACGCCGAAAGCGATCGTCGGCAGCGTGGCCGCGTACGAGCCGATGCCGAAGAACGCCGCGTGGCCGAAGGTGAACTGCCCGCCATAGCCGGCGACGATGTTCCAGGACAACGCGAAGGCGACATAGATCAGCGTCAGCGTGATGGTGACCTGGTCGGGGCCGTCGCCCGCGAGCAGGATGGCGACGAGACCGATTGCGGCGAGCAGCCCAAGTTGCACGGCGGCGGCGCGGGCGGAGATCGCGGGTCTGAGCTGGCGAGGCGCGAGATGCTTGGGCAGCGGACTCACAGCCGGGTCACCTCGCCGAAGATTCCGGCGGGACGCACCAGCATGACCGCCAGGAACAAGCCGAACACCACGGCGGTGTTGAGTTCGAGCGGGACGACAAGCTGCGAGAGCGACTGCACCAGGCCGAGCAGCAATCCGCCCACCATCGCCCCGATCACGTTGCCGAGCCCGCCGAGGATGACCGCGGTGAACATCAGCAGGATGAAGTCGTTCCCGGTGGTCGGGGTGACAGGATAGTAGCTGACCAGGATGCCGCCGACCACGACCGACAAGGTGATCGCGATTGCGAAGGTGGCGGCGTAGGCGGCGCGTACGTTGACGCCCACGTAGCCGGCCGCTTCCGGGTCGCTTGCGGCCGCGCGCACGGCCCGCCCGATCGCGGTCCCGCGCAGGATCAGCAGCATGGCGACCGCGATCACCGCGGCGATCCCGAAGGCGATCGTGCGCGGTTGGTCGATCGAGAGCGTGCCGACGCGCCAGACGCTGAGCTGCTGCGAAGACCCCAGCGTCCGCGGCGTGGCGCCCCAGATCATCTCTGCGCCGTTCTGGACCACCAAAGAAAGCCCTAGCGTCGCCAAGAGCTGTGCGTGTTCCGGCGCGGATGTCAGCTTTGCTTTGGCAACCTGACGGATCACCAGGTGGTAGACCGCGAGACCGGCAAAGAAGGCCGGTATGGCCAGAATGACGGAGGCACCGATGAAGTTGATGTGCAGCACGCTGTAAAGCAGCACGACGCCATACATGCCCAGCATCATGAAGTCCGCCTGGGCGAAGTTGACGACGCGCAACACGCCGAACATCAGCGCGAGGCCCATGCTCAGCAGCGCAATGATGCCGCCTTGCTGCAGACCCGCAATCACCAGTTGCAGCACGTACATCGCGGCCGCTCCCGGCGCGCCGAGGCCTAGATCTTCCGTTTCAGTTCGGCGGTGGCGACCTCGGCCGGATAGACGACCCGGGGTTGGCCGCCCTGCCACTGCACGAGCTCGACGACGACACCGACCCGGCGGCCATTGGGCGCGAAGCGGACCCGCGACCCGCCCGGCAGCAGCTCGAGCGCGGGGACGTTCTGCGCATCGAGCGACTTCAGAGCCTGGTTGAGCGCCTCCGGCTCGGCTTTACCAGCCTTCTCGAGTGCCTGCGCGACGACGTGGATATTGGTGAAGCCGGTCAGCGCCTCGCAATCCATGAAGGCCTGCTTGGTGGCCGCGCAATACCGGCGGTTGATCTCCTCCGACCCCTTGCCGGGGAAGGGGATGCCGGTCACCACGACCACGCCTTCCATCTCCTTGGCGCCGACCGCGTCCAGGAAGACCGGGTTGGCGGCCGACGAGGCGCCCATGATGATCGGCGCCTTGTTGCCCTGCGCCGCGAGTTGCTTGAGCATGATCACCTGATCGGTGGTGCTGGTGGCCCCGAGATAGATCACGGTCGGGTTTTCCCGCAGCGCCGCCGAGACGGCAGGGGTCGCGTCCGAGAGCGGCGGCGTCCAGGTCTGATCGCTGACGAACGGGGCGGCGATCTTCTTCTCGAAGAACGCCTTGATGTCGACGTTGACGGCATTGTTGTCCGTCAGGACGGCCAAGCGCGGCGAGCCCGGATCGATCATCTTGATCGCGTCGATCAAGCCCTGCGCGGAATCCTCCGAGCCGTCCGACATCTGGTAGACGTATTTGAAGCCGCGTCCGACGATGCCGTCGGCGACCGACCCGGTGATCCATGGAGTTTTGCGTTGCTCGGCAACCTGGGTCGCGGCGAGGGTGAGCGAGCTGTACCAGCTCCCGATCGCCGCCACCGGCTGCGAATTGAGGATCCGCCGCGCCGTCGTCACGGCCGTCTCAGGCGATTGCCCGGCGTCGCCCGGCAGCAATTCTAGCGTTCGGCCGCCCAAAGATTTGATGCCGCCGGCCGCGTTGATCTCCGAGACGGCAAGTTCCGCCCCGTGCAGGACATCTTGCCCGCTCGTGGCGAACGCACCCGCCAGCGGGACGACCACCCCTATCTTGACCGTCTCCTCGGCCGCGCGCGCATGCCGGCCGAGTATAGAAATCCCGGCCGTCGCGGCGCCGGCAGCAAGCAGGCGCCGACGATGGATCGCATACGAGTTTTCCATTGTCTCCTCCTGCTCCGCATTATTTTAAGTCGCTGCAATGTCTGCGGTAGGATCACCGTTTCACAGCGGCCGGAGCGTGTCAAACGCCCGGATTGCCGGGCGGGGCGCCGCCGGATCAGTGCATGTTCAGCATCTCGCGCGCATCGGCCGGGCTCGCCACCTCGCGGCTCATGTCCCGCGACATGGCGGCGATCCGGGCCACGATGTCGGTATTGGTCGGGCAGCCGAGCTCGGGATACTGGTAGTCGCCGAGGCCCGGCGCCACATGGCCGCCGAAGGCGATCGCATTCGCGGCGACCGGGAAGATGTTGGCGTGCTTGGTGCAGACGCACCATTGCAGCCGGTCGCCGGACGGCAGGGCATGGTAGAAGGCTTCCAACCCGGCGGGCGTTGCCGCATGGCCCGCAATGCGGCCGCCGCCGCAGAGCGGGATGATGGCCAGCGCCGGGCTGTCGAGCAGGCCAAGGTCGAGGAACAGCGCGGTGGTCCGCATGAACGAGACGGTCCAGATGCCGACGCTCGGCTTGACCCGGATCTCCTTCATTGAATTGGCAAAATGGATGCAGCTCTCGATACTGTTGGCGTAGACCTTGTCCTTGGTCTGCCACTGGCCTTTCTCGAGATCGTAGCGGTCCATATTGGTGCTGCCGATGTCGATCGTGGCGATGTCCGGGCGCGAGGCCTGCACATGCTTCAGCCGATGCTCGGCGTCGCCTTCGAGATCGACGTTGCCGAGCGTAGTGTGGACCAGGATGTCGCATTTGTCGCGGATGCGGCGGACGATCTCGGCGTAGGTCTCCGGGCTGTGGCTCTTCTCGCCGTTCGGGCCGCGGGCGTGCACGTGCACGATCGAGGCGCCGGCCTCGCGGCACTGGGCGGCCTGCTCGGCGATTTCCGCCGGCGAGTAGGGGATGTTCTGGTTCGGCCCGCGCACCTCCCATTCGTTGAGGCGCACGTTGATGATCAGCTTCTTGGTTGCCATTCGCTTCGGTCTCCGAATGTTAAGCGGCGCGCGATGCAGTCTGCGGCTTTTCCAGGCCGAGCATGACCCGGGCTTCGGCCGGACTCGCCACCTCGCGCCCTTGGGCACGGCCCAGCTTGGCGAAGAACTCGATCAGCTTCGGATTGCTCGGGTAGTCGAGCTCCGGATAGGTGTAGTCGCCGATGCCCGGCGAGACATGGCCGCCGCGCTCTAACGCCACGGCGGCAGCCGGCAGCAAGTTGCCCTCCTTGCAGGTGACGGTCCACTCGATCCGCTTCTCGCGCGGTAGCATGTTGGCGAACGCCAGCGCGCCGTCGATCGTGCAGGGATGGCCGCCCAGGATGCCGCCCTCGCAGAACGAGAACTGGACATAGCTGGGCTCGCGGAACACACCCATCTCCAGCAGCGCCTCGGCCACACGCAGGAACGGGATGGTCCAGCAGGTGAGATGCGGCTTCACGCCGGCGGCATGCATGCGCTCGGCCAGGAACATGATGCTGCCGATCGTGTTAACGTAGGTACGGTCGGTGGTCAGGAAGCGCTTCTGCGCACGGTCATACGTGTCGATATTGGTGCTGCCGACGTCGATGGCGGCCATGTCGGCGCGGGCTTCGGGGTTCTTGCCCATCTCGACGATATGCGCCGAGCGGTTCTCATCGCCCTTGATCGTGTTTTGGCCCAGGGTCGAATCGATCAGCACGTTGCTGCGGGCGCGGATCTTGCGGATGATCTCGAGATAGGTCTCCGAATCGTAGGAGGGCGAGCCATCCGGGTTGCGCGCGTGGAAATGCACGATCGAGGCGCCCGCAGATTCGCATTCCGCCGCCGTCTGCGCGATCTCGTCCGGCGTGAACGGCACGTGCGGATTCCGGTCGCGCGGCATGTATTCGTTGATCCGCGCCATAATGATCAGCTTCTTGCTCAATCTCTGCTCCTGAATCTCTAATGGGCGGGAAGGGCGACGCCGGCGCGGGCTTGGCGCCGCTTGGACCACACGGTCCGGGCGGTGGAAAGGATCAGGATCGCCAGGATCACCAGCGCACCGGGCCGCTGTAGCAAGTAGGCGAGCTTGCCGCCGCTCACCTGAAACGAGAGCACCGACTCGGTCTCCATGATCCGGCCAAGCAACAACCCGACCACGGTGGCCGAAACCGGATATTTGTAACGGATCATCAGCGAGCCGATCAGCGCGAACACCACGAGCGTGATCGGCCCGGCGATGGTGCCGTCGATCGAGAACGTGCCCATGACCGAGATCACCAGGATCACCGGCAGGATAAAGCGGCTGCGCACGCGAACCACGTTGCTCGCCGCATAGATGAACAGGACACCCACGCCCAGCAGCGCGACCGCCTGGATCATGTTGTTGAGAATGATCGCGTAGACCATGTCCTTGTGCTGCCGGATCAGGCTGGGCCCGGCGACCACGTTGTGCATGGTGAACGCAGCCAGCAGCACGGCGACTGCACCATGGCCGGGGATGCCGAGCGCTAGCATCGTCGCCATCGAGCCGCCTTCGCCGCTGGCGACCGCCGCTTCGGCGCCGATCACGCCTTTCGGGTTGCCGGTGCCGAAAGTGTGCCCGTCCCGCGCGGCCCGCTTGGTCTCCGCATAGGAAATCAGGTTGGCAATGGCCGAGCCCACGCCTGGGACGAGGCCGAGCACGATGCCGATCGCCGTGCCGCGCAGCAGCACGCCGGGATAGCGCAATGTCGTCACGCAGCCGACCAGGATACGGCGCAGGCTGACGCTGCGCGACCCCTCCGCTTCGACGATGTAGTCCTTTGTAGCAAGCTGTAGCAACTGCCCGGCGGCGAGCAGGCCGATCATCGCCGGGATCGGCGAGATGCCGTTCATCAGCATCGGCAGCCCCATCGTCCCGCGCATATAGCCCGCGGTGTTCATGCCGACCGTGCCCAGCAGCAGCCCGAACGCGGCGGCGAGCAGCCCGCGGGTGACGTACTGGCTGCCGAGCGAGCCCAGCAGGATCAGGCCCCAAATGGCGACCAGGAGCATCTCGAGCGGCCCGACCTTGAGCACGACCATCGCGATCGGTTGGATGACCAAAAGCAGGAAGACGTAGCCGAGGATGCAGCACAGGGTGGAGGCGAACAGCGCATGGCCGAGCGCCTCGTTGTGCTTGCCTTGCAGCGTCATCGGATAGCCGTCGAACGTGGTCGCAAACGAAGACGGCGACCCGGGGATGTTCATCAAGATGGCCGGAACCGAGCCCCCGAAGACGCCGCCGGTGTAGACCGAGGTCAGGAAGACGATGGACGGGAAGAAATCCATGTAGAGCGACAGCGGCAGCACGATGGCCATGGCCATGCTGATCGTCACACCAGGGACGGCGCTGAACACCAGGCCGACGATCAGGCCGGGCACGATCCACAGCCAGCTTTCGTGCGAGGACCCGATGATATGCAGCGCGCCCCAGAGGGCCGGCATATCGAGCATTGGCGCGGCCTACAGGAGCACGGTCGGCATCGGGAACGGCAGGATCGCGCGGAACCCGAGCACCATGACGAGCGTGACCGCGACCGGGTACAGGATCAGCGCGAGCACCCGGCGTTCCCCGCAAATCCACATCACGACGGCGCTGAACGCCAGGATGCCGATATCGAAGCCGCCGAACGTCAGGAGCGCGACGAGCAGGACAAGTGCCAGCGCCACGGCGGCGATGCGCAGCGCGTCGCGCCCCTGCGCCGGCCGCGTCACGCCGATCACGTCTTGCCGCCCGGCGCTGGCCACCGTGCCATGCGGGCGGATGCATTGCCGCACGATGACGGCGCAGAGCAGCAAGGCGAAGGCGCCCACCGGCGCGATGAACAGCAGGTTGTCGATCGCGGTCGACACGCTGATGGCGTCGGCCAGGTACCAGATCACGGCCGCGGCGACGGCCGCGAGAAAGCCGAGATGCCCCCAATCGACGTCGTGACGCCGCATCTCAGACCCCCTTCAGGAGGCTGGCGTGGTCCTGCATCTGCTGGAAAGCGCGCAGATAGACGCGGTTCGAATCCTCCGGCCCATACCAGTCCGACGCGAGCTGCGCCTTGTCGAGCATCGAGATCGTGGCCGGGTCCTTGAACACCTTCTCGAAGGCGGCGAGCACGATGGCGTAGCGGTCCGGGTATTTGTCCTTGAACGTGCGGTGCACGGCGAAGCCGCGCAGCGACCCCGGCACCGGCTCGAACGGCGCGTCCAGCTTGACCTCGGGCACTGCGGGCGACTTGAAGGGCGCGCGGCGCTTGTCGTCGAAGGTGAGGAGCGGGCGGAACTGGTCGACGAGCGGCAGAAAGCCTTCGCCGCCGGCCAGGCCGCAATCGACCACGCCGCCGAGCACGGCGCTGCGCGTGGGGCCGCCGCCATCGAAGGTGACCAGGCGCATTTTATTGACCGGAATGCCGCTCGCCCGGGCCAGCAAGATCAGGTTGATGTAGTCCGACGATGACGTCTGCACGCCCACCGACAGGCTCGACGGGTCCTTCTTGAGTGCCGTAATGACGTCGTCCAGCGACTTAAGGCTGTCATTGTCGATACTGGTACCGAGGACGGTGTAGTCGCGCGCCGGCAGGTTGATCATCCAGAAATCGTCGATCTTGAACGGCGCTTTCTGCACGAGAATGTTGAGCGCGGTGAAGTTGGCCGCGTCGGCCAGCAGCACGGAACCGTCGTCGGGCTGCTTGAGGAAATACTCGTGGCCGAGCAGCCCGTTGGCGCCCGGCGTGTTCACGACCGTCACCGGCTGTCCCAGCGCCTGGCCCAGACGCGGCGCGATCGCGCGCGAGATGTTGTCGACATAGCCGCCCGGCGGGTAGGGGTTCACCATCGTGATCGGGCGCGATGGATAGGTTTCGGCGCGGGCGCGTGCCGGCAGAGCAAGTGCTGCTGCCGCCGCAAGCTTAAGGCCGGTCCGCCTGGTCAAGCTGTCAATCACATCGTCCTCCCGTCTTCGTTGCCATCCCGGATTGGATCTCCAGGTTGTTAGGGCTTGGGGTTCAGGCGGCCTGCTGCATCGCCGCCATTTGCTCCCTGCCTTCGATCATGTCCGCAAGCGTTCCGAACGCGTTCATGTAGTGGCCCTTGAAGCCATGGCGATCCAAGAGCTGGAACAGCGCCGGGAAATCGAAATCGCCTTCGCCGGGCCGAAGGTGCATTTCTTTGCCATTGCGAAAACAGTCGGCGAGCCGGACCTCGTCGCAGCGGCCAAGGTCCATACCGCCGACGAAACCCTCGACGCCTTCGGGCACAAGGTGCGCGTGGTTTGCGGTGAAAGCCCAGCGCAGCCGCGGCGACTTCAGGCGGTCGAAGTAGAACTGCGTCTCCTCGAGCGTGTGCCCGAGGTAGTGCACCTCCGCGTCATCGGGCTCCCAGTTCATGTTCTCGAGCAGCAGGGTGAGGCCGATCTTCTCGGCGTAGTCGCTGAGCCGCTGCAGCCGCTCCAGACCGGCCTGCATGCGCATTTCGACGTCGGAGGTGAAGTGGTATCCGGCATGCACGACCATCCACTCGCCGCCGAGGCGTTTGCAGGCGTCCATGTGGCCGATCAGATACTGGTCCACGCCGTCGCGCACATGCGGCGCGACCTCGGCCGTGTTCACGGCGGACATGGTGTGGACGCCGATATGGATGCCGTGCTGCTCGCAAGATTGCCGGATGGCGGAGACGCGCTCGGGCGTCAGGGTCTCGATCGCGTTGGGGGCGACGTCGATCTTCAGGTCGAGGTAGCGCACGCCGTGCTGGATGGCGGCTGCGACCCCGTCCTCGATGCGGTTTCGTTGCCCCAGATCGATGCCGATCCTCTCGCACAAGCTTTCCATTGCTGGCTTCCCCCGAGCTTTTGTCTACGATTGGCCAGACTAGGCGAGAATCGCCGCCAATGTGTCAACCACCAAAGCGATCTCTGCAACAGATTGTGTACAATCCGCGATCGCCGGCCGGCTTGCAGAGCTGCTATGCTGTCGCCATGGATAGCAGCCTGGTCCAGCCGCTCACCCAGTCCGACCGCCTGTTCGATTCGCTCGAGAACGCCATCGTCACCGGCGAATTCCCGCTCGGATCGCGCCTCGGAGAGGAGGCGCTGGCCCGGCGCTTCGGCGCCAGCCGGGGGCCGCTGCGCGAGGCGTTGCGTCGGCTCGAAGGGCGTGGGCTTGTCGTTCGCCTGCCGCATGCCGGGGTGCGCGTCGTCTCGCTCGATGAAGCCGATCTGGACGAGCTGTACGATATCCGGGTCTCGCTCGAGGGCACCGCCACCCGGCTGGCCACGGAACGCAGCACGGAAGCGGAGATCGGCGCGTTCCGCACGCTGGTCGCGAGCAGCCAGCACCTCGACTCGCTGCGCGAGGGCCGGCATTCCGGCGTCTTGGACCTGCATTATTTGATTGCCAAAGCGTCCCGGTCTCGCCGCCTCGAGCGGCTGCTCTGCGGCGAGCTATATTCGCTCATCCGGCTCTGCCGCTTCGCCCTTGCGCACACGCCGGGCAAGCCCGAACGCGCCCGGCGCGACCACGAGCGGATCATCGACGCGATCGAGGATCGCGACGGCGAGCTAGCCGAGCTGCTGATGCGCCGCCACGTCGAGGCATCGCGCAGCGACTTCCAGCGGCAACGGATTCAGTCGCGCGACCCGGTCGCTTACGCCATTCCCATCGCCGCGGCGCCTGGCCGCCGCTGATCGCGACCTGCGGTCAGGCCAGGAGGTCGCAGATAAAGCCTGCGATACCGCAGAGCGCGGCGTCATTATCCGCGAACCCGGCAAGCTGCAGCCCAAGCGGCAGACCATCGGCGGCCAGCAGCGGCAACGAGAAAGCCGGGCCGCCAACCATGGTCCAAGGCGTCGCGTAGCTGCGTGACCCGGTGAAGCCATGGTCCTGGATCGCTGGCCCGCTGGAGGCCAGAGCCACGAAACCGTCAACCCGACACGCCAACGCCGCGACCATGGACCGCAGCCGGTGCCGCCGCGCCAGGGCTTGCTCGTAGCGGTCCGCATCCATATTGGCCGCGCGGTTCAGCAGGTCGTGGATCCGCTCGCCGACGGTCTCGTCGCCATGGGCCCGATAGGCGGCCAGCGGCCAGCGTGTCTCCCAAGCCAGCAGGTCGAGACTCCATTCCTGCAAATCGGCGATCTCGCGTTCCAGCGCCTCGATCTCCGCGTCGTCCCGTCGGCCGACGATGCGGATGCCCGCCCGCGCCAGGCGATCGACCGCGGTCTCGAACTCGGCTTGCGACGCGGCCGGCGTCTCCGCCCAGCCGCGCATTTCCAACCGTACTAGCGTGCCCGGCTTGCGTGCAGGCGGCGCCGTCTCTGGCCCTTGCAATCCGCGATGCGGCGGCGAACCGCCGACCCGGCGCGCGATGGCCATCGCGCCAGCCCACAAATCCGCAAGGCTCGCCCCAAAAACCCCAAGATGGTCGAGCGTCGGACCGAGCGGCGTGACACCACCCGTATGCAGTGCGCCAAACGTCGCCTTCAGGCCGTAGGCGCCGCAATAACCCGCGGGCCGGATGGTGGAAGCATGGGTCTGTGTCCCGAGCGCCAAGGCCGCCATGCCGCTGCCAACCGCGGCGGCCGAACCGCTTGAGGAGCCGCCCGATGTGCGGGTGCTGTCGTATGGGTTGCGGGTCGGGCCGGAGTTGCTGCACGCAAATTCGGTCGTGACGGTTTTGCCGAGAACGACCGCACCCGCCTGCCGCAGCGCCCAGACTGCGGCCGCATCGCGCCGGGACGACCAGCCGCGGTAGATGGGGCTGTTCATCTCCGTCGGGAAATCGACGGTCTCGATCATGTCCTTGATCGCGACCGGCACGCCATCGATTGGCGAGAGTGCCGCGCCCGCGCGCCAGCGCTGCGCCGCCGCATCCGCCTGTCGCCGCGCTTGCTCCGGATCGGCGGCAACGAAGGCCCGCACCGAAGGCTCGTATGCGCCCATTGCGTCGAGACAGCGCTCCAGATAGTCGCGCGGACTATCCCGCCCGGCGGCAAACGCATCGGCGAGCGACACGTAGGGTCGGGCCAAGGACGTCGGCGGCGAGTAGACGATGCGCCGCGGCTTCAGGTCGGCGGGGAGGGGGGTGACGGCAAGGTGGCTCATGGGGTGGTGCTCCGTAACACCGCAGCCTTGGGGGACGGCAGGTCCAGTCCTTCCTCGGGACGGATGAACAGCGCCAGCACGGCGCCGGCCAACAGCACCAAGATCGTCGCGATAAAAGGTAGGATCCAGTTGCCGGTCGTATCGATTAGGAATCCGGCCGCGACCGGCGACAAGATGCCCGCGATGGTCGCGCCGGCGCTCATCAGCCCGGTCGCAGTCGCACAATATTGCGGTGTGATATCGATCGGCAGCGACCAAATCGGGCCGACGATCATCTCGCAGAAGAACAACGCGCCGGACAAGCAAAGCACCACGGTCACGATGTCGCCTGCAACCAGCAAAGGCAACATGCAAAGCAGGGCACAGAACAGCGAGGCCGCGATAAGGTATCGCCGCGCCAGGAGCAAGCTACCCGTGCGCTTCAACACGGCGTCGCTGAGCGTTCCACCGAGCAAATCCCCCGCCACTCCGGCGAAGAACACGGCCGACGAGAACAGGGCGGAACGGGTGAGGTCCAATTTTTGACTATGCAGAAAGTATTGCGGGATCCAACTCAAGAATAACCAAAAGACCCATCCATAGCAAAAGTAGACCAGCGCGATCGGCAGGATGCGCCTGAACAACCGTGCCCAGGGCACGGGGTCGCGCAGCGCGGCTACCGTGGCGCTCTCAACGGATTCGTTTCCTCGATAGAAGACGGCCCAGACGGCCGCCCAAATCAGGCTCGCCAGCCCCACGACGATGAACGATCCGCGCCAGGAGCCTGCGGCAATCAGCGCGCCGACCAGCGCGGGGGTCAGGGCGTTCGCGATCCGGGCGCTGGCGTGGGTGAGGCCCTGCGCCCGCCCGTGCAACACTTTCGGCATGGACTGCGCGATGGCCCGCGAAGCGACCGGGAACATGGCTCCTTCCCCGAGCCCGAGCGCGACCCGCGCGACGACAATCGTGGCCAATCCGTTCGCAAAGCCGATCGCAATCGTCGCCGCCCCGACGATCAAGCCGCACAACGCCAGCATACGGCGTGCGCCGAAAGCATCCCCGAGCCAGCCGCCCAGGATTTGCAACACCAGGTAAGACCAGCCAAAGGCGGAAATGGCAAGGCCGATCTCCGTCTTGCTCAAGCCGAATTCCGGCCCGAACACCGTCGACGCCATGCCGATGTTGACGCGATCGATATAAGCAATGAAATACATGCTGCAGAGCAGGACCAGGAGCAGTCCCAAACTCTTTGCGCGCATTCGCGTCTCCTAAGCGGGCGTGGCGATAGAGTCCGGCAACCAGACGCGCCGGACGTTGGCAGGATCACGTCGGTCCGGCACTGATGCTTGCGGCCTGTTTGCTGTGGAGCAGCGGAGAGACTATCGACGTGCGACCACCTTCACAAGCTGGGCTGATGGCAAAATCGCCGCGGCGCCGGCCTGGCTTATGTCGGTGCTTGGTGGAGATGCGCCTTGTTCGATCATAGAACCCGTTGGTCCCCACCGAAGCACTGGGCTCCAGTTCTGGTCGCTGCATTGGTTGCCGGGTGTGCACGCGACCAATCATGGCTGCGAACTGGGCTGCCGGACGACCTGGCAACATCCCCAAAAGCAGCGCCAGCCGGCGGCCCGGTTCCAGCGAGCGTACTCGAGTTCGACGGCTACTACCGCGGCGTGGTCAGCGCGAAAACGCCCGTCACAGCGCCATGCGCGGCGCCTCCCGGATATGCAAGCTCGTTCCCACGCGACATGTTGGTGGTGGATGGACGCGCCACTTTCGGCGTAAACCTGCCGTTCACGGCGCTGATCGCGCAAACCGGCGATTTGTCCATGCGCTACCTCAAGGTCGGCACTTTGCAGGGCCGGTTCGACAACGGCCGCTTCGCGGGAACATTGCAAAGCGGCACCGATCCGGCGTGCCGCTGGAACGTCTCAATGGAGCGAGTCGAGGAGCCGCCTGCGGTGCCTTCCGTGCGGCCCGAGCCGGTTGATGTTCAGCCGGATCGCGGTCCGGATTGGGTCACCGCACCCGGCAGCCCGGTACCCTAAGCGGCACAGCCATATCCGGGGCGAACGCGGCCGCCACCTGACAGGGCGTGGGCCGGCGCCGCCTGGGTCCGCTGGGCTGCCGATTGATGTTGACCAGGAGTGTGCCGCCGGTGGTCGGCAGCCGCATCCGCCCCTGCCGCATGACCCGGATATACAGCGATTGCGGGCCGCCAATGCCGCTCAGCAACCCGCGCCCCAGCGCGGCCACGCGGTCGCGATAGACAGCACCCAGCCAGGGCGTGTGCGAGTGATAGAGCCCCACCGCAACGTCCCAATCTCCGCCGGATTGCGCGAACAGGCGCCGCAAATAGCCGGCCGCGTAGTTGGCGTTGACCGCCGGGTCGAACGCCGCTTCGAGCGAGCGGAACGCGCCGGGGTGCATCTGCAAGTTCACCTGCATGCAGCCGACGTCGATCAAGCGTCCGCCCGCGGCGAGCGCCTCCTGCACGCCGGCGACTGCTGCCGCCTTGCTCTCGAAGAAGACGCCACGACCGTCCACGTCGATCGTCCAAGGCCAGGCGCGCGGCCGGGTCTCGCCGGCCAGCAGCCGCCCGCTCTCCACGGTCGCGATCCGCTCGAGCAGACCCGGTGGCGTCGCGCGGCTTCGCTCGGCGGCCAGCACCGCCGCGGCGCAGTCGGTGGGCTCGGTCTGCGCGTGCGCCAGCCGTGACAAGGCGACGAAAGCGGCGAAAACCAGCCAAAAACGTCTCATGGCGAAGGCGTCGTGCCACCCCAACGATCCCGGACCTCGTGATAATGCCGGACAGGATCGTAGATGTTCGCCGGCAGGCCGAGCTGTTCGGCCGTCAGGCGCCCGGTGGCCGACAGCAGCCGCAGCGTCGACAGGATCTCATCATGTTGCGCCGACACCAGGTTCACGTTCGCCGTGAACAGCTCCTGCTGGGCGTTCAGCACTTCGAGCAGCGTGCGGGCGCCGACGCTCTGCTGCCGGGTGATGCCGCGGAGCGCCACCTCGTTTGCCGCGACCGACGCTTGTTCCTGGCGAACGCGCTCATGCGCCGCCGTCAGCAACTCCCAGGCCGTCACCGCGAGCTGCCGCGCCTGGCGCTGCGCCTGGTCGCCCTGCAGGCGCGCGCGCTCGGCGGCCTCGCGCGCCTGCCGCGTCTGCGCCGACACCTCGCCGCCCTGATAGAGCGGGACGCTGAGCTGCACGGTGGCTTCGGCGATGTTGTCGCGCTGCTGGAGCTGCTGCACGTCGGTCTCGCGCAGCCGGCCGGCCTGAGCCCGCAGCGACACCGTCGGGTAAAGCCCGGCTCGGGCCACGTCGACGCCGAGACGGCTCGCCTCCTGCGTCTCGCGCGCCGCCGCCACATCGAAATTGCCGGTCAGCGCGAGTTGGATGGCCGCATCCCTGGAGGCCGGCACGCCTGCGAACCGGCGCTGCGGCAAGTCTAGCGCGCCCGGCGGCGTACCGACCTGCTGCTCGTAAACCGCGCGGGACGAGGCGAGCTGACCCTCCGCCATGGCGAGCGTTGCGCGCCCGTCGGCCAGGCGCGCGCGGGCCTGCGCCGCGTCGGTCTCGGTGACCTCGCCAGCCCGCACTTGTTGCTCGCTCGCCCGCAGCGTCCGCTCCAGCAGCGCGACATCGTTGTGGTCCAGCGCCACCACGCGCTCGTCGCGCGCGACGTCGAGATAGGCGCCGGCGGCGGCGAGCAGGACGGTGGACTCGGTTGCCAGCAATTGCGCCCGTTCCGCCCGCACCATCGCCTCCGCCTGCGCCACCTGGGCCGGCACGCGGCCGCCCGTGTAGAGCGGCTGCGTCACCGTGGCCAGCGCCTGCTGCGGCACGCGCTCCTCGGGGACGTGGGCGTGGTCGAGGCTGTCGTCGAAAGTGGAATGACCTATGGAGCCGTCGAAGCTAACCCGCGGGCGCCAGCCGGACAGCGCCCGCGGCACGCCCTCGTCGGTCTCGCGCAGGCGCTGCCGCTCGGCGCCGAGCTGCGGGTTGTAGGAATATGCCTGGCCCAGAGCGTCGTCGAAGGATTGCGCGCGACCGGGCCGCGCGACGCCCAGCAACAGAACGACAATGGCGGCCCGTAGTATCGTCGCAGTCATGACACCGCCTCCCGCGCGCGGCCGGCCTGTTCGGGAACGACTGGCCGATGCTGCTTCGGCGGGTAAGGCACTCGCGTCTCGCGGATGAACAGCACGATGACCAGCGCGCACATCATGACGATGCCGAGCCAGCCGAACGCGTCGGCATAGGCCATCACGAAGGCCTGCTTTGTTGCGGCCGCGGCGACGGCACCGGCGCCCCCTCCCGCCTCGCGCTGCACCGTCGCCTGCGCGCCGGTCACGACGTGCTCGACGATGATGTTCGAGTGCACCCGTTCCCGCACGGTGATGATCGCGCCCAGCACGGCGGTGGCGAACGTTCCCGCCAGGGTACGCAGGACGTTGAACAGCGTCCCGCCGGATAAGGCGTCCTGTGGCTGCAGCGTCGAGGTCGTCACGATGAGCAGCGGTACCATGATGAACGGCTCCCCGCACGCCTGCAGCAGGAGCGGCACCAGGAAATCCCCCCGGACCCAATCGGCAGCGACATAGGTCGCGAGCCGGTAGCCGAGCGCCGCCAAGCCGAGCCCAAGCGTCAGCAACAGGCGCGCATCCACGATGCGCAGCAGGGCGGCCGCAATCGGGCAGAGCACGAATTGGGTTATGGTAAGCCCGATCAGGATTTCGCCGACCTGCAGCTCGCGGAAGCCGCGGATCTGCGCGCCGTATTGCGGCAGGACGTAGGAGGTCCCAAGCGTGGCGAAGGTGAAGGCGAAGATCATCAGCAGGCCGCAGGTGAGATTGTTGCGCTTGAGCAGTCGGACATCGATCAGCGGGGCGGGGCGGGAAAGGGAATGCCACAAGAACAGCGCGAGCAGCACAGCGGCGGCGAGGAACAATCCGGTGATCAGACCGCTGTCGAACCAGTCGAGCCGCTGCCCCTCGCCGAGCGCCACGGTGATCGCCGCCGTGAACAGCACGGCCAGCACCATGCTGGAGTAATCGGTCTTGGCGAAAATCTCCGGCTTCGGCTTCTCCACCGGCAGCCCGACGAGAACGAGGAACACGACCAGCGCACCGGGGATCAGGTTTTCCCAAAAGATTGCTTGCCAGCCGACATACTCCGTCAACGCCCCCGAAAGCGTTTCGGAGGCGAGCGGCGTCACCGTCGTGACCAGCGCGTAGACAGCGAAACCCCAAATCCGCTGGTGTAACGGCAGGAACCGCAGCACCGTCAGGAGCAGCAGCGGGATCAGCGCGCCGCCGCCCGCCCCCTGCAGGAAGCGCAGCGCGACCAGCGCGCTATAATTGGGCGCGACCGGGGCGGCAACGCTCGCCAACGTCTGCAGCGCAACCGCCGCCGCGATCGCCCGCCGCGGCGAGATGATGCTGGAGAGCCAGGGCGTCAGCGGGACGATGCCGATCTGGGCGACATTGTACGCCTCGGTCACCCAGGAAGCCTCGTCGATGTTGTAGCCGAACGCGCCCCGAAGATCGGCGATCGCGAAGGTGGTCACCCGCGTGTTCACGTTGGATAGCAGACTGCCCAGCACGGCGCCGAGCAGGCCTAGTACCACCGTCCAGGTCAGCGCCGGCGGCCCGGCGGGCAGCTTGCCGTCCGGCCCTGGCTTCGGCGGCTCGAGTGGACGCGGATGGAACACCGCAAACCAGCTCATGGCGCGTTCTCCGGCCGGCCCGGCGCCGAGGTATCGACGATCGTCTCGACCGACAGGCCGGGCACCAGCCGGCCGCGCAGGGGCTGGCCGGGATCGAGCGTGATCTTGACCGGGATGCGCTGGACGATCTTGGTGAAGTTGCCGACCGCCCGGTCAGGCGGCAGCAGGGCCGAGCGCGCCTGGCTGCCCGGCTCGATGCTGTTGACCCGGCCGTGGAACAGCACGCCCGGAAACGCGTCCACCCGAATGTCCGCGGGCTGCCCGACCTGCATGGCGTGCAACTGCTGTTCCCGGTAATTCGCGACCGCCCATACATCGTCGAGCGGCACCAGCGTGATCAGCGCGGTGTTCGCCGCAACGAACTGGCCGACGCGCACGAGCCGGCTGCCGACCACGCCGTCTCGCGGCGCCACGATCCGCGTATAGCCGAGGTTGATGCGCGCGAGATCGAGCGCCGCCTGGTTCGCCTTCAGCGTGGCCCGCGCCTGTTCGACTTGCGCATCGAGCACCTGAATCTGCGCCTTTGCCGCGGCGACCGCGTCCTCGTCGCCGGACTGGGTGGCGATGTAACGCCGCTCCTGCGCGAGTGCGGCCTGATAGGCCCGGAGCAGGCCGGACTCGGTGCCCAACAGCTTTTCTTGGCGGACCCGCTCGAGCCGCGCGCGCTCGAGTTGCGCCGTATTCGCGTGCGTCTCGGCCACTGCCGCGGCGACCTGCGCCCGCTGCGCCGCCGCCTGCGCCTCGGCCAAGGCGACACCCGCCGCCGCTTGCGCGACGTCGGCCTTCGCCCGGTCCACCCGGGCGCGGTAATCGTCATCCTCGATGCGATACAGCAGGTCGCCGGCATGCACCGGCTGGTCGTCGGTGATGGCGACCTCGGCGACGTAGCCGGGGACGCGCGTTGACAGCCGGGTCAGGTCGCCCTGGAGCTGGGCGTCGTTGGTCTCGCGGCGCGAGCCCCCCCAAACCAGCGCATTCCAGTCGATGATGAAGGCCCCGATCAGCAGCAGGCCCACGACGGCCACCACGGCCCGGATGATCACCCCTCTCATTGCGTCGGCCATGGCGCGATGGGCGGCCCTTCGGTCGCAATGCGCGCCTCGACGCTCATGCCGGGCCGGACCTGGCCGCGGAGCGGACTGCCGTTCCAGTCGATGGCGATCTTCACCGGCACACGCTGCACGACCTTGGTGAAGTTGCCAGTGGTGTTGTCCGCCGGCAGCCCGCTGAAGGTAGCGCCGGTGCCCGGTGACAAGCCAACCACGTGCCCATCCAAATCGACTCCGGGAAACGCATCCACGTGCAGCCGCGCCCGCCTTCCCGGGACGATCCCGGCGATCTGCCGTTCGGTGAAATTGGCCGTCACCCACACGGTATCCAGCGGCGTGACCGCGACGATCTCCGTGCCGGGACCGACGAGCGTGCCGGCCCGCACGCTGCGGGCGCCCAATCGCCCATCCACGGGGGAGATGATCCGGGTCCAGCCCAGCGTGATGCGGGCGAGCGCCACATCGGCCTGCCTGGCCTCGAGCGTTGCCTGCGCCTGCGCGCGCTGCGCCGCCAGCACATCGAGCTGGCTGCGGACGGCTTGCAGCTGGGCGGCGGCGCGGTCGACACCGGCGCTCGTCACCTGGGCGTTCGCGACCGCGGCATCGACGCTGCGCCCCAATCCCGCGTCGGTTGTGGCCAGCGTGCGCTGCCTTGCGGCTTCCGGCGTGTCGCTGACCAGCCCGGCACGCGCCGCCGCCACCGAGGCGCTCGCTTGCTCGATTTGCAGCCGCACCGCGGTCTCGCGATCTGCGAGCGACTGCAAATTCGCCGCCGCGACCGCGACCTGCGCCTGCGCCTGCGCGAGCTGCGCGCGATAATCGCTGTCATCGATCACGGCGATCAGGTCGCCGGCCCGGACGGGCTGGTTATCGCTGATCGGCAGTTGCATCACGGCGCCCTGCACGCGTGCGCTCAGCGGCGTCACGTCGCCGTCGACATAGGCGTTCTGCGTCTGCGGGTTCCGCTCGCCAGTGAGCGGGGCGTCCCACACGAGCAGGCCTAGCAGCAAGGCAAGGACGACCAATGCGCCGGCCAGGAACAGCAGCAACGCGCGGCTGTGTCGCACCGGGCCCGGCTGCTCGTCGTGGTGCGTCGAGCCAGCCGGGGCGTCACGCGTCGCGTCGACGTTACTGTCCATCGCTCTCCATCACGAAGCGCTGGCGGTCACCGTAGCAGGTCAGTTCACGGTCGCCACGAGGGTTATCATCGTCATGGTCCGTGTAGGCGGATCATCCGCCTGCGCGGATGATGAGGTTCCTGCGTCGCTGTCCCACAACAAGTCAGGTCGCGAGCAGCTCGCCGTTGCCGAACAGGAACTCGACATCGTTGACCTCGATCGAGGGAAGCTCGCCTTCGTCGCTCAGCGCGATATTGGCGAGATCGGCCTTGCGCTGTTGCAGCTCCACGATCCGGTCCTCGATGGTGTCGGCGGCGAGGAGCTTGTAGATGAAGACCGACTTGGTCTGGCCAATGCGGTGGGCCCGGTCAGAAGCCTGGTCCTCGGCCGCCGGGTTCCACCAGGGGTCGTAGTGGATCACCGTGTCCGCCGAGGTCAGGTTCAGGCCTCGCCCGCCCGCCTTCAGGCTGATCAGGAACAGCGGCACCTCGCCGCTCTCGAACCGCCGGACCGGCTCGGCGCGGTCGCGCGTGTCGCCGCGGAGCTCGACGTAGCGCAGCCCCGATGAGTCCAGCCGGGGCTTGATGAGGTCGAGCATCGAGGTGAATTGCGAGAACAGCAGGATCCGGCGGCCTTCCGGCACCATCTCCTCGATCATCTCCAGCAAATCGTCGAGTTTGCTCGAGGTCTCCACCTGGCGCGCCGATTGCAGCTTCACCAGCCGCGGGTCACAGCAGACCTGGCGCAGCTTCAGCAAGGCGTCAAGCACGACGATCCGGCCCTGCGCCGCCCCGAGATCGGCGATCCGCTCGCGCACTGTGTCGTACAGCGTGCCACGGATCGTCTCGTAGAGTTCGCGCTGCTCCGGCGCCAGGTTGATCCGGCGCAGAATGGTGTGCTTCGGCGGCAGGTCGCTGGCCACCTCGGCCTTGGTGCGCCGGAGCAGGAACGGCTTGATCCGCCGCGCCAGTTGAACCCGGCGGACCATGTCGTTGTTCTTCTCGATCGGCGTCCGGAAGCGCTTGGCGAAGCCTTTCCGGTCCCCGAGCAGGCCGGGCATGAGAAACGCGAACTCGGACCACAATTCCTGCAGATTGTTCTCGATCGGCGTGCCGGACAGGCAGATTCGATGCCGCGTCTCGAGCTGGCACACGGCTTTCGTCGCCTTGGCGTCCGGGCTTTTGATCACCTGCGCCTCGTCCAGCACGACGATGTGCCAGGGCAGCGGCCGCATCATCTCGATGTCGCGAGCGAGCACGGTGTAGGTCGTGATCGCGACATCGATGCGGCCCAGCTCGGCCCGGCGGGCATGCCGGTCCATGCCGTGCAGGATCTGCACCCGGAGATGCGGGGCGAACTTGGCCAGCTCCGACGCCCAGTTGCTGACCAGGCTCGTCGGCACCACGATCAGCGCCGGGCGGTCGAGCCGGCCTGCTTCGTGCTCGATGGCGATATGGGCGATGGTCTGCGCCGTCTTGCCGAGCCCCATATCATCGGCGAGGAACCCGCCGAGCCCGTGCGCCCGCAGGTGCTGCAGCCAGGCGACGCCGTGCTGCTGATAGGGGCGCAGCTCCGCCTTGAAGCGGGCCGGCACCGTCACCGGCGGAATCTCCGCCGCGCCACGGAAACGCTCGGCAAACGCCGCGATGGCGCCGGCATCCTCCCACCGCGTGGTAAGCAGGTCCTCCAAATCCAGCACGGCGGCGGCCTCGCCTTCGGGCAGCAGCAACACGCCATTCGCCGCACGCTGCGCCGCTTCGAGCAGGTCGGACATGACCGCGAGCAGCCGCCGGACCCGCTCGGCCGGCAGCTTCAGCAGCCGGCCGTCGTCCAAGCTGGTGATCAGCTCGCCGTCGACGATCTCCGCCGCATCCATGCCGCCGCGGTCGAGCAGCCGGGTCAGGATCGGCACCAGGGGGACCCGGGCGCCGTCGATCTCGATCCCGAAGTCGAGCGAAAAGCGGCCGCTCTCGGCGTCGCTGACCCGGACGTCGTAGTCGCCGACCGATTGCACCGAGCGCGGGCCGAAATCCTTGTCGATCTGGTTGCGCCAGCCGAGCGCCTGCAGCGCCGGGACACGCTGGCTGACGAAGGCCTGCCAGCGTTCGGAGGCGTCGCGTCCCCGGTAGATATAGACGATCCTGCCCTTGGCGGAGGCGCCCTCGGCGACGCGCATCTGGTTGAAGCCATCCTCGCGCAGGCTGGACAGCGCCGCCGCTTCCCCGTCGCGGTCGCGGCGCACGAAACTGGCGGTCCCGCCCGTCTCGCCGTTGCGCTGAACGCGCACGAACTGGCGCTCGTCATCGGCGGGCACGAGCACGCCGCCATAGTCGAAATCGATCGTCAGCGCGTCGATGCGCTGCATCCGGCCGAAATCGTCCGGGCACTCCATGTTCTGCAGCCGCAGCACAGGGGTGAGCGGGCGCTGCAGGATCACCGGCTCCGGTTGTGTGACGACCGGCGCGGCCCGGCGCGGCGCGGGGTGTGCCTGCCCGGAAAACGCCCGCTTCGGCGGCGGCGAGGGCGGCCGGACGGCGACGCGGGGCGGCTCCCGCACCGGCGGGATCGGCCCCTGGCGCAGCCGGACCCGGCCGACCGCACCGGTCGCGCCGTCCACATACCAGGGACCGGAATCACCCAGGATCACCGCGGATTTGGGCGGCAAGTTAGGCGGCAGGTTGGCCTGGAAGGACCGCTCCTCGCCGAGGATGAGCGGCTTGCCCGTCGCATGCCAGCGTCCCCGGCTGATGCGGGCCAGCAAACCCAGCACCGAATTGACCGCGCTCGGCGCCACGGCGCATCGGCTCTCGCTGCGGCCCCCGAGTAGCCGGGCCATGACGCGGTTCGACTCCGGGCCGCCCGAGCCCTGCAGGATGGCGGCCGGGCTGGTCGCTTGCCGCTTTCCGGAGCGCTCGCCGATCATAACGGTCGTGATGAAGCAGGCATGCGGCGGCTCACCGGGTGCAAGCTCGAACGTCAGCGTCTGCCGCTCCTCGGCCGGGGCGGCAGAGGTGAGCGTGTCCAGCAGGCTGCCCTGCACGGGCTTGCGCAGCGCCGGATAGCGGTCGAGGGCGGCCAGCGATGTCGCGGCGAGGTGGAGGCAGGCGGGCTGGCCGCAACTGCAGTCGCTGAGGAAGACCACGCGGCGTCCCAGCAGGGAAGGGGTGATGGTCGCGGTCCGCTGCAGCCCGACATGGTCCACCACCGCCGTGATCGACGGGTCCGCCAGCGCCACCTCGACCGCCCCGAGCAGGACGAGCGTGCGGCCTTTGGTCAGCGTGCGCGCGTCGAAGATGCGGCCGAGGTCTTCGGACGAGTACGGGATCAGCATCAGTTCGATCGAATGTCCGGAGCTTAGATGATTGTCTGGAGAGAGGGCGAGACTCGGGCGTGAATGGAGTCGAGCACCGAACTACTGCGGAGCGGCGAAGGCAGCAACTGAGGAACCGTCGTGGCGGACGATGACATCCCCAAGCGCTGACTTAGCCTTCCCGAGCTTTGGTATAAGCGGACGATCTGCTGATCGGCCGACCCAGCGCCGGCCCGGCCGCCGACGGACGCGAAGGCCATCACGGCGCTGAGGCACGTTATGCTGCACTGCACAATAAAAACTCACCGGCACTGGCGCACATTCCTGTCCTATACCAGATGCACAGCACCCTTGGAGAGACGCACCATGTTCATTGCCATGAACCGCTTCAAAGTCCTTCCTGGCGCGGAGCACGATTTCGAGCAGATGTGGCTCAATCGCGACTCCTTCCTCGCGTCAGTCCCGGGCTTCGTCGAGTTCCACATGCTGCGCGGCCCGGCGAAAGATGATCACGTCCTCTATTCGTCGCACACGATTTGGCAGGATAAATCCGCCTTCGAGGCCTGGACCACGTCCGAAGCGTTCCGCGCCGCGCATCGTGGCGGCGGCGGATCCAAGCCGATGTATGCCGGACATCCGGAGTTCGAGGGCTTCGAGGTGATCCAGACCGTCGGACACCCGAACCACTAAAAGGCCAAACGCAGCGCGCCGCCGTCGACCGGGATAGTGGTGCCGTTGATGTAGCTGGCCGCGTCGGAGGCCAGGAACGCGATCAGCGCGGCCGCCTCGTGCGGCTCGCCGAAGCGGCCGGCGGGGATATTGCGGGCGATGAAGTCGCGCCGCGACTCCTCGGTCGGATGCAGCCGCTCCAGGATCTGCACCGTGTTGATCCGGCCGGGTGCGACGCAGTTCACCGTCACGCCGTTCGCACCATAGAGCGCGGCGGTCGACTTGGACCAGCTCTCGAGCGCGGCCTTGGCCGGGGTGGCCGCGTTGACGGCCTTCGCGACGATGGCGCCGGTCACGCTGATGATCCGGCCCCAACCCCGCTCGGCCATCGCCGGCGCCACGAGTTCGCCGAACCGGCGGGCGGAGGTGAAGTTGAGCCGAAACGCCTCGTCCCAGACGGCTTGGTCATCCGGCTCGGACATCGGCCGCGAGCCGCCGGCATTGTTGACTAGCACGTCGATCTGGCCGGTCTTCGCCAGCACCTCGCGCGCCAGCCGGTCCGGCGCGTGCTCCTGTCCGAGATCGGCCGTCAGCAGGATGGGCTCCGTTCCCCCGGCGGCACGGATCTCAGCCGGCAGGGTGGCGAGCGCTGCTTCGGTGCGCGCGGTCGCCACCACGCGGGCGCCCTCGGCCGCGAGCAGGATGGCGGACGCCCGGCCTATCCCGGAACTCGCCCCCGTCACCAAGCAGACCCGGTCGCGCAGTTTGAAATCCATCGTGTCCTCAGGGTGGCGCAGCAGGCGCCGCCGGGCCTTGATAGGGTGAGGACGAGGAAAACGGCTGCCGCAAGAACCCGGCGACGTCGGCCGGCCCCGTCCCGAAGGTGATGAACATGAACCCGGCGCCCAACGCGAAGTTCTTCAGAAAATCCCAAAACAAATCGCGGCCCTTGCCGCCAGCCCAAAAATCACCCTGCGCCCAGAACCGCTTCCACAGCAATGCGGTCACGCCGCAATAGCCGCCCACCACGAAAGCCGCGAGCCGATCGGCAAAGCCGGTCAGGATGCAAAGCGAGCCGAACACTTCCACGCATACCCCAATGCCGATCAGTAACGGCGCCGCGGCTTGCGAGAACTCCGCAGCCTGCTTTTCCGCGCCGCGAAAGTTCATGATCTTGTCCAGCGCGCTGAACGGCAGGAACAGCAGCACGAGCGCCAGCCGCTCGAGGAAGGTCACGGCGATCGAAAAACTGAGCAACGTCGCGCCTCCCTTAACCGCCGAGCCGGATCCAGCTTCGCCCATCGCGCGCGAGCAACGCTTCGGCGGCGTCCGGCCCCTGGCTGCCTGCGGCATAGGGCTCGACCTTGCCTTCGTGCCGCGCCCAGGAATCCAGCACCGGCTGCACCGCCGCCCAGCTCGCCTCGATCGCGTCCGCCCGCTGGAACAGCGTGGCGTCGCCGCTCATGCAGTCGTACAGCAGTGTCTCGTAGCCAACATCGCTGCGCTCGGGGAAGAAATCCTTGTAGCGCATCGCCGTGAACACACGCCCAAGCTTCATTTGCGGCCCGGGCACCTTGGCGTCGAACTGGGTCTCCATCCCCTGTTCCGGGTCGATCAGCAGCTTCAGCACGTTCGGCGTCAGCGACTCCACCGGCGTGTCGCGAAACATCCGGTACGGCGCCGCCTTGAAATGCACGGAGATCTCCGTGCGCCGTTCGGCGAGGCGCTTGCCGGTGCGCAAATAGAACGGCACGCCGGACCAGCGCCAGTTCTCGATCGCCACTTTCAGCGCGATATAGGTCTCAGTGCCGCTATCGGGCGCCACATGCGGCTCCTGACGGTAGCCGGGCACATCGTGGCCGAACTCCTCTCCGGCGGTGTATTGCCCGCGCACCACGTCTTCCGGCCCGATCGGCTTGAGCGCCTCGATCACCTTGGCCTTTTCCTCGCGCACCGCTTCAGCGTCAAACGCATTGGGCGGCTCCATCGCGACCATGCTGAGCAGCGTGAACAGATGGTTCGGCACCATGTCGCGCAGCGCGCCGGTCGGTTCGTAGAAGCTACCACGATCTTCGACGCCGACCGTCTCGGCCGCGGTAATCTGCACGTGGTCGACATATTCGTGACGCCAGGTCGGCTCGAACATGCCGTTGGCGAACCGCACCGCCATGATGCTCTGCACGGTTTCCTTGCCGAGGAAATGGTCGATCCGGAAGAACTGGCTTTCATCGGCCTGCTTTAGGATCTGCGCGTTCAGCGCCCGCGCCGATGGCAGGTCGGCGCCAAAGGGCTTTTCGATGATGACCCGCCGGAACATGCCTTCCTTCTGCTCGAGCAGTCCCGCCTTGCCGGCGCCATCGACCACGACGGCGAAAAACCGCGCCGCGACCGCCAGATAGAAGATGGCGCTCCCGTCGCCCACAACCTGCTTGAGCCGATCGAACGTATCGGCCTGAGAGAAGTCGCCGGGCAGATAGGTCATCCGGTCGCACAGCCACCCCCAGGCATGTTGATCGAGCACGGGCGTGTAGAATTCCGCGGTCTTGTCCTTCGTGAAGGATTCCATGGTCTCGGTCAGCGACTGGCGCCAAGCCGCCGTCTCCTGCTGCACCCGATCGATCCCGATCAGGCGGAACGCGTCCGGCAGCAGGCCCCGGCTCGACAGGTTGTAGAGCGAGGGCATCAGCAGCCGCTTCGTCAGATCACCGCCGGCGCCAAAGATCAGCAGCGCGCAAGGCGGCGCAGGCTTTGATCCTGGCCCGGCGCCCGCCGGATTGCCGGTCTGCGCATCACTCATTGGACTGCCTCCAGGGATCGTAGAACGTCAGCATAGGGAAAGATGTCGCCCGCGGAAAATCGTTTAGTGCCGAAGCTCCATCAGCAGGCTCTGGGCGGGGAGTTGCATACGCCGGCCGACGGCGGCACCGTACTTGCTTGCGCTGTATGCGCCTCATCGTCCACGTCATCCCAAGTTCGGCGGAACTGTCATGCCCCTGCTCCACAACACCTATGGCAAGGCCCGGGTTCGCGTCATGCGAGTGCATCGCGACGGCGAATACAACGTGGTGCGCGAGCTGAGCGTGCAGACGATGCTCGAGGGCGAATTTGCCGATTCCTACACGCGCGGCGACAACCACCAGGTCGTCGCCACCGACACGATCAAGAACATCACCAACATCGTCGCCCGCGAGGAGCTGGCCGCCTGCGCCGAGTTGTTCGCGCAGAAGCTGGCAGAGCGGTTTCTGGCGCGCTATCGGCATGTCTCCCGCGCCATCGTGACCACGCAAGAGACCAAGTGGGTCCGCGCCAGCATCGCCGGCGAGCCGCATGCGCACGCTTTCCTGCTGGACGCCAACGGCAAGCCTACCGTGCAGGTGCGGGCGGACCGGGGCGGTGCGGCGGTGACGTCCGGCATCGCCGGCTTCACTTTCATGAAGTCCACCGAGGCGGGCTGGGTCGGCTACGTGATGGATGAATACACCACGCTGCCGGAGACCACCGACCGGCTCGTCGCCACCGCGATGGACGCGACATGGACCTGGAACGCGCCGCCGGACGACTACGAGCGGACCAACGCCGTGATCCTGGCGCAAATGCTGGACGAGTTCGCCACCACCTACAGCCGCGGTGTCCAGGACAGCCTGCTGCGGATGGGCGAGGCCGCCCTGGCCAAGGTGCCGGAACTGCAAACCATCAGCTTGGCCTGCCCCAACAAACATTATATCCCGGTGAACCTGTCGCCGTTCGGCCTGTCGGGCGACAATGTGGTGTTCACCCCGACCGACGAACCGCACGGCCAGATCGAATGCACCGTCGGGCGGGGGTGACCTTCGTTCTTACATGGACCTGAACACGATCGCCGAAATCAGCCGTCCCGCCGGGGTGGCGGAACTGCCGGGATGGCGAGACGGTACCGCCCCGCTCGCCGGGGGGACCTGGTTGTTCTCGGAGCCGCAACCGGGATTGCGGCGTCTGGTCGATCTGGCCGGGTTGGGCTGGGACGAGCTGGAAGCCAGCGAGTTTGGGTTGCGGATCGGCACGATGTGCACGTTCGGTGCATTGGCCGGGTTCCAGGCGCCTGCCGCCTGGCGCGCCGCTGGCCTGTTCGGCCCGTGCTGCGAGGCGCTGGCCGCCTCGTTCAAGGTCCTGGAGGTGGCGACCGTGGGCGGCAATTTGTGCCTTGCCCTTCCCGCCGGCTCGATCCCGGCCCTCCTGGTAGCGCTCGACGGCCTCTGTACGGTGCGCGAACCGGACGGAAGCGAGCGTCAGGTCCCAGCGCTCGGCTTCGTCACCGGGGAGCGCACGACCAGTCTCCGGCCCGGCGAGTTGCTGCGCGCGATGCGGCTACCAGCGCACGCGCTGACCCGGCGGGCCGCCTTCCGGCGCCAGTCGCTGTCCACGCACGGACGGTCCGCCGCCCTGCTGATCGGGACGCTGGGGGATGACGGGTTTGCCCTGACGGTGACGGCCGCCACGAAGCGCCCCGTGCAACTTCGCTTCCCCACCGTGCCCGATGCGGCGACGCTGCAAGCGGGCTTGCGCGCGGCGATCCCTGACGGATTGTTGCAGGACGATGTCCATGGCGATCCGGACTGGCGGCGGCACATGGCGGAGCTGCTGGCCGAGGAGATCCGGGTCGAACTGGGCGGCCCCGCGTGCGTCTGAGCATCAACGGGGCGGAGCGCGAGCTCGAGGTCGCGCCGGGCCAGTGCCTGCGCACCGCGTTGCGTGACGCCGGGCTATTCGGGGTTAAGAAGGGTTGCGACAGCGGCGATTGCGGCGCCTGCACCGTGTTGCTGGATGGCCGCGCGGTCCATAGCTGCCTGACTCCGGCCTTCCGTGCGGGTGGGCGGGCGGTCACCACGACCGAGGGCCTCGCCAAATGCGGCGAGCTGCACACCATGCAGCAGGCGTTTGTCGCCGCGCAGGCGTTTCAATGCGGATTCTGTACCGCCGGGATGCTGATGACGGCGGCAAGCCTGAACCAGGCGCAGACCGCCGATCTCGGCACTGCGTTGAAGGGCAATCTCTGCCGTTGCACCGGCTATGGCCCGATCGGCTCGGCGATCGGCGGACGGGCCTGCGAAGACGCGTGCGAGAAGGCGCCGGCCGGGCCCGCGATCGTCACCGGCCAGGCCGAATTCACCTTCGACACGGCGCCGCCGGGCTTGCTGCACATGAAGCTGCTGCGCTCGCCGCACCCGCATGCGCGCATCCGCGCGATCGATACCGCAGCGGCCGAATCTGTGCCCGGCGTGGCGGCCGTGCTGACCCATTGCGACGCGCCCGCGACCCTGTTCTCGACCGCGCGGCATGAGAACCGGCTGGACGATCCTGACGACACGCTGGTCCTGGACCCGGTGCTCCGCTTCATCGGTCAGCGCATCGCCGCGGTCGTCGCCACCACCGAAGCGGCCGCGGAGGAGGCGTGCCGGCGCGTCCGCGTCGATTACGAGTGGCTCCCCTCCGTATTCGACCCGGCGGAGGCGATGGTCCCAGGCGCTCCGGTGCTGCACGACAAGGGGCGCGACAGCCGCATCCACGCGCCCGAGCGCAACATCGCGGCCGAGCTGCATGGCGGCAGCGGCGACATCGAAGCGGGGCTTGCCGCGGCGGACGCCGTGCACGACGCCACGTATTTCAGCCAGCGCGTCCAGCATGCGGCGATGGAGACGCATGGCTCGCTCGGCTGGCTCGATGCCGAGGGGCGGCTCGTCCTGCGCAGCAGCACGCAGGTGCCATTCCTGACCCGCGACGCGCTGTGCCACGTGTTCGGCCTGGCGCAGGATCGGGTGCGCGTGCTGGCGCGCCGGGTCGGCGGCGGGTTCGGCGGCAAGCAGGAGATGCTGACCGAGGACATCGTGGCGCTGGCGGTCCTGCGCACCGGCCACCCGGTCAAGCTGGAGCTGACCCGGCAGGAGCAGTTCGAGACGACCACGACCAGGCACCCGATGCAGATACGGGTGACCCTGGGCGCGACGCGGGACGGCGTGCTCACCGCGATGCGCATGTCCGTCCTGTCGAACACCGGCGCGTACGGCAACCATGCTGCAGGCGTGCTGTTCCATGCTTGCGACGAGAGCCTGGCGCTTTACCGGTGCCCGAACAAGCAGGCCGATGGCCAGGCCGTCTACACCAACACGGTCCCCGCGGGCGCCTTCCGCGGCTATGGGCTGAGCCAGGCGTTGTTTGCCATCGAATCGGGAATCGACGCGCTCGCGCGCCAGCTTGGCTTCGACCCGTTCGCGTTCCGCCGCCGCAACATGGTCCGCTCCGGCGACCGCATGACCTCGAGCCACGACCAGCCGGACGATGTGGAGTGGGGCAGCTACGGGCTCGACCAATGCCTCGACGCCGTCGAGCAGCGTATCGCGACCGGCGGCGAGGCGGCGCCGGCCGGACCGGATTGGCGGGTGGGCACCGGCGTCGCGTTGGCGATGATCCACACCACGCCGCCGAACGGCCATCGTGCCGGCGCCGCGATCGTGCCCCTCGAGGATGGCGGCTTCCGCCTGACGGTGGGGACGGCGGAGTTCGGCAACGGCACCAGCACCGTTCACGCCCAATTCGCCGCCGTTTCGCTGGGCGTGCAGCCCTCCGCCGTGATCGTCGGTCAGTCGGATACGGACGGGGGTGGTTACGACACGGGCGCCTTCGGCAGCACCGGCACCGTGGTGGCCGGCACCGCGACCTTGCAGGCGGCGCAGGCGTTGCGCGCGCAATTGGACGCGTTTGCGCAAGCCAATGGGCTCGACCCGGCCGACATTGCGGCGCTGATCCGCGAGGCCGGCCGGCAGGGCGTGGTCTTGCGGGGCGAGGCCAGCTACGACGCCCGCCAGCGCTCGCTCGCTTTCAACGTGCATGGGTTCCGGATTGCGGTGAATTTGCGTACCGGCGTGCTGCGGATCCTGCGCAGCGTGCATGCCGCCGATGCCGGCCGGGTCGTGAACCTGCGCCAGTGCCGCGGCCAGGTGGAGGGCGGCGTCGCCCAGGGGTTGGGGGCGGCGCTGTATGAGGAGCTGGTGATCCGGGACGGCCTTGTCGTGAACGGGAGCTTGCGCGGCTATCACATCCCGGCCTTTGCCGACGTGCCGCGGACCGAGGTGGTGTTCGCCGATACCACCGACCGGCTCGGGCCGTTGGGAGCCAAGTCGATGAGCGAGAGCCCGTTCAACCCGGTGGCGCCGGCCCTGGCCAACGCCATTGCCGATGCGACCGGCGTGCGGCTCTACGCGACGCCGCTCCGCCCGGACCGGATTTGGCGGGCGCTCCGCGACGCCGGCGCCGCATGACCGCCGAGGCCCTCTGGCTGCGCGAGCCGCTCGCCATCCTCGCCGATGCACCGGGCGGCGTGGTGGTCCAGGACGGCCGTATCGTGGAGCTCGTCGGCGCCGGCAGCCGCGCCCAGGAGCCGTGCCGGGTGTTCGATGCGAGCAGCCATGTCGTGTTGCCCGGATTGATCAACACGCACCACCATTTCTATCAGACGCTGACCCGGGCGCTGCCCGCCGCGCTGGACCGCACGCTGTTCCCGTGGCTGCAGGCGCTCTACCCGGTGTGGGCGCGGCTGACGCCGGAGGCGCTGGATGCGGCCGCGACCGTAGCCCTGGCCGAACTGCTACTGTCCGGCTGCACGACGACGACGGACCATCATTATGTGTTTCCGGCCGGGCTTGAGGACGCGATTGCGGTCGAGGCGGAGGCCGCCGCCCGGCTCGGCATCCGCGCCGTGCTGACGCGCGGCTCGATGGATTTGTCGCAACGCGACGGTGGGTTGCCGCCGGACAGCGTCGTGCAGGACCGGGACACCATTCTCGCCGACAGCGAGCGGCTGATCGGGCGCTACCATGACGGGGCGCCGCACGCGATGTTGCAGATCGCGCTCGCGCCGTGCTCGCCCTTTTCCGTCACCACCGGGCTGATGCGAGAGACGGCGGCGCTGGCCGGGCGGCACGGGGTGCGGCTGCATACGCATTTGGCGGAGACCGCGGACGAGGCGGCGTTCTGCCGCTCGCGCTTCGGCTGTTCGCCGCTGGACTATCTGGAGGATTGCGGCTGGCTGCGGCCGGGGACCTGGCTCGCGCATGGGATCCATTTCGACCAGCCCGAGATTGACCGGCTGGCCGCGGCCCGGGTTGGCGTAACGCATTGCCCTTGCAGCAATCAGGTGCTCGCTTCCGGCACTTGCCCAGTTTGTGCGATGGAGCGGTCCGGCGTGCCGGTCGGCCTGGGGGTGGACGGCTCGGCCTCGAACGACGCCTCGAACCTGATGCAGGAAGTACGGGCGGCGTTCCTGCTGCAGCGCGGGGCGAACGGCATCGAGGCGGTCAGCCATCGCGACGCGCTGCGCTGGGCGACGGAGGGGTCGGCGGCGTGCCTCGGCCGGCCGGAGCTTGGCCGAATCGAGGTCGGCGCGGCGGCCGATTTGGCGCTGTTTCGCCTGGACGAGTTGCGCTTTTCCGGTGCCGGCGACCCGGTGGCTGCCCTGGTGCTATGCGGCGCCGACCGCGCCGACCGGGTCATGGTGGCGGGGCTCTGGGTGGTCGAGGATGGACGGATACCGGGTCTGGACCTCCCCGCCCTGATGCGCCGCCATCGACAAGCAGCCGCGATGCTTAGACCTTTATCGGCCTGACTGTGGTCGGGCCGATAAAGGTCTAGCTTTATTTGAGACAGCGATTCACGTCCTGACCGATTCCGGTCAGGACGATCGCGGTCTAGGTCGGCGGCGTAGATCAAGCCCCGGCCTGATCCGCTGTTGGCACGGGTCGTGCTTAGCTGAAATTTGCGGAAGCTTGTCAACCGGACCAGCCGGGTCACGCGCAGCGCCTCGCTATCGGCATGGTTTTTCAGCATTTCTCGCTGTTCGAGGCGCTGACGGTGGCCGAGAATGCGGCCGTTCACCGCTTCTTCGTAGCGGCACGGTGCGCGGCTGAGACCGGGTGAATGCGGTGGATCGGCGCGCGTGCGACGGCCGGGGCGGCGACCTCCGCGACCCGGCGCATCAGCGCCCGCCCGTCCCAATCGACGGGCCAGCCGTGCCACAGAACCGGCCGGCCGGCAACGACACTGGCAATAATCTGGTCGCGGTTCGCCAGGCGGACCAGTTCCCATCCGAGGTCCCAGGAGGGCAGCATTTCCGGGACGTCGAGGTCGATCAGCAGGTAGTCGGCGGCGAGCCCGGGCTTGATCGCGCCGGTGATGCGGCCGAGCCCGGTGGCGTCGGCGCCGGCCGAGGTGGCGTGTTCGAGCCAGAGCCAGCCGCCGCCGCAGGAGAAATCGCCGACCGGCAGGCCGAATTCCATGCGCTGCGTGGCTTCCGCGGCGTTCATCAATAGGAAGGCGTCGGAGCGGGTGCCGTCGGTGCCGAGGCCGAAGCGGATGCCGAGACCCGCCATCAGCCCGGCCGGTGCGGCGGCGTTGCCCTTCCACCAGGTCGCCACCGGGTTGTAGGCGACCGCGGCGCCGCTGTCGCGGAGGGCCACGATCTCGTCCGGGGTCAGCATGGTGGCGTGGGCGAGCAGGGTCTGCGGGCCGAGCGCGCCGAGTGCGTGGAGCAATTGGATCGGCCGCTTGCCCCGCGCGACCAGCGAGCGCTCGACCGCGGCGAGGTGCTCGTTGGCGTGGGTCTGGAATACCAGGCCGGCCTCCGTGCAGAGGGAAGCGACGCGCTGCAGCATGGTGTCGGTGGCCGCCTCGGGGATCGAGATCGCGAGCGAGGGGCGGATCAGGCTGTCGTGCTCGAATTGTTTGATGAACCGGCGCCCGGCCTGCAGGATCGCGGCGCTGTCGCCGTCGGGGCCGCCGCCACCGGCATCGTTGCAGATGCAGCCGAGGACGCAGCGCAGGCCGGCTTCGCGCACCGCGGTCACGATCGCTTCGGTGGCGGCCGCCGCCCGTGCGCCGGCGTCCACCACCGTCGTGAAGCCGCCGCGCAGCGCTTCCAGCGCCGCCAGCTTGGCGGCGAGGTAGATGCCCTCCTGGTTGAGGCTGCCCTCGAGCGGCACCCAGATTCGGCGGAAAATCTCCGAGGGCTCGCCGAAGGCCAGCGACTTGCCGAAGGACTGGCTGAGATGGTGG
The DNA here is from genome assembly GCA_965276815.1 of Acetobacteraceae bacterium. Taxonomy (GTDB): domain Bacteria; phylum Pseudomonadota; class Alphaproteobacteria; order Acetobacterales; family Acetobacteraceae; genus JAVVHH01. The sequence continues at coordinate 674,866 of CBDIBE010000012.1, forward strand.
TGTGCGTCGATGAAGCCGGGGGTGAGCAGCGTGCGCGGCAACTCGAGCGGGACGAGATGCGGATGCGCCGCGACGATCGCATCCGCCGGGCCGACGGCGCTGAAAACTCCGCCGGCGACGACCATGGCGTGACCGGTCACCGGACCCGGACGCAACATGAGCTGCTCGGGCAACAGCAGCACCTCGCCGGCGAGGTCGCCCGGTGCGAGCGCTGCGATCAATCCGCCTCGGCCTGTTGCGACAGCGTGGCAGGCCGGCCGAGATGGTTGAAGACGATGTTGAACAGCACGGCGGCGATCGTGCCCATCGCCAGCCCATTGCCCAAAATGATCTGCAGCATGGTCGGGAAACGGCTGTACAGGCCGGGCACTAGGATCGGCATCAAGCCGATCGCCAGCGCGATCGCGACCGTGAACAGATTGCCCGAATTATGCAGGTCAATGCGGCGGAGGATGTCGATCCCCATGCCGCAGATCACCGCGAAGACGATGATCGCGGTGCCGCCGACCACCGGGCCGGGGATGGCGTTAGCCAGCCGGCTCAGCGGTGCGATCACCGCCAGGATCACCAGCAGCGCGCCGCAGGTCGCGGTGACGTAGCGCGACTTGATCCCGGTGGCGCGGACGATGCCGATGTTCTCGCCGCTGGTGATGATCAGCGCGGTGCCCATGCAGCCGCCGATCAGCGACATCAGCGCATCGCCGAGGATGGTCCGCGGCACGTCGCGCTCGCGGTCGACCGTGTGCCCCACGACCTGGCTGACGGCGACGGTCTGGCTGGTGGCTTTCGCCATGGAGATGATGCTGAACAGGATCATCGGCAGCGACGCCAGCAGGTCGAATTTCGGCCAGCCGAACGGGAAAACGGTGGGCAGGCTGATCCACGGGCCGGCGAACATTCCGTCGAGATGCAGCATGCCGCACAGCGCGCCGATAACGCTGCCGGCGGCCAGGCCGAACATGACGGCGAGCTGGCCCAGCGTGCCGGGCAGCACGCGGACGAACAGCACGGTGAGCAGGATGGTGGCCATGGCGAGCCCGATGGCGGAGGGCTCGGCGAAGCCCGGCGTGCCCGCGCGGCCGGCGATGACGCCGCCATAGATCGCGATCAGGTTGATGCCGACGAGCAGCAGCATCGTGCCGATGACCACGCTCGGGAAGAAGCGGAGGCAGCGCGCGAAGACGGGTAGGGCGGCCGCATAGAACACGGCGGTGATGATCACCGCGCCGGTCGCGGTCGGCAGATCGGTCAGCTTGGCGATGCTGAGGAACAGGAACACCGGCGCGCCACCCGGCACCATGACGAAGGGCAGCCTGGCGCCGATCCGCCAAGTGCCGATCGACTGCAGCAAGGTGCCGAGCCCGCAGACCAGGATCGTCGCGCTGATCAGATTGACGGTGAGCGCGGGCGACAGGTCGAGCGCGCGGCTGATGACGAACACCGAGGTGATGGGGGAGGCGGCCATGACCAGCAAGTGCTGCAGCCCGAACGCCAGGAGTTGCGGCGCGGGCAGCACGGTGTCGACAGGGTGCGGGGTGCTGGCCATAGGTGCTCCGGTTCAGCACCGAGTGAGCAAGAACCGTGCCACTTATCGCGAGAGAAACTCATACTAAGGCTCGGTGAGGCTTAATCTATCGGCCGGCAGATCATCATCCGTGCAGGCGGATGATCCACGCCTTTGCTCCTTGGACTTGCGGCTTTGCGATAGAGCATGTCGGACGGGTCCGCGAGCGGTTGTCACGTCTCAACTCATTGCGTAACCTGCCGGGCATGGGGTTCAGCTTCAGGCACCTATGCGGACCCGTGAGCTTCGTCGTCGCGGTGGTCGCGCTCGTGAGCCAGTTGGCGCTCGGCGCGATGGTGTTGCCGGACAACACGCTTCCCGACGTGGCCGGGGCGATCGACGCAGTCGGCATTCTCTGCGCCGGGTCGCCGACGCCGGATCACGGACCCGGCCAGCGCGACGGCCACACGCATCGGCCAGCCGCGCCGGCGATCTGTCCGATTGGCGCGGCGCTGGCTTTGCCGAGCATCGTCCCGGCGCCGCTCCCCGTGCTGCCGGCGCCGCCGGCCGCTATCCTGGTCTCGCGCACGCATGAGCGCCCCCCGGGGACGGGGCCACCGCCGCCGACCGCACGCGTCGGGATCCCACGCGCGCCACCCCTGACAGCCTGAGATCATTGCGCCACGCCGCGCTCTAGGCGCGTGCGTCCGACTTTCTCAGACCAAAAGGGATCCCTCCCGTGCGAAAGCCATTCAAAGAGGCTGCGCTCGCCAGCGCAGGCCTGGCCGCGCTGATAGCCGCTCCTGCCTACGCTCACGTCGTCGTCGGCGACCGTGTTTTTCCTGTCACCCTGACCTTCGACGATCCAGGTGTCGGCGATGAGGCGACGCTGCCGCAAATCGTCTACGTGCCCGGTGGGGATGGGCAGAAACAGTACCAATTGCAGTGGGAATACGACAAGACCATCACGCCCACGACGGCGATCATCTACAACCAGGGCTACGACATCCTGACGCAACCGGGGATGAAGACGCGCACCGGCTTCGAGAACGCGGCGATCACCGGCAAATGGCAGTCGGTCACCATCCCGCAAAGTGAAACCGTGGTGTCGCTCGGCATCATCCAGGAGATCGTCGGCGGCTATGCCACGCAGCAGATTGGCGGCGATGCGACCGGTGCGACCTCACCCAGCATTTACGCGGGCCAGGGACTAGGCGCGCTGCCGATCGGCCTGCTGCGGCCGCTCGCGATCACCGGGGAGCTCAACTACAACATCCCGAACCACCGCCTAAATTCGGCTGGCGACAATAACGGCCAGCCGTTCTCCTGGACCGGGGGCCTGTCGGTCCAATACAGTCTGCCGTATTTGCAATCGAACGTGAAGCATTACGACATCCCGGACTTCTTCAGCCGCCTGGTCCCAGTGGTCGAGATGGATTGGTTCTCGCCTGCGTCCGGCCCGGCCAACGGCTTGCCGTCGACCTTCACGGTCGCGCCGGGTGTGATCTACGAGGCCAATACGTATCAGGTCGGGCTGGAAGCCCTGATCCCGGCCAACAAGGCCGCCGGACCGCATGCCGGCGTCATTCTGCAGGTGCACTTCTTCTTCGACGACTTGTTCCCGAACTCGATCGGCAAGCCGATCTTCGAATGAGCTGACTGACCTCAACTCCCCCACCCTAAAGGATGACCCGCATGTACTCCGTTCGTTCAGCCGCGCTTGCGGCTGGGTTGGTTCTCGTCGCGGCGCACGCCTCGGCGCACGCGTTTCTTCAAACCTCCAGCCCCGCCGTCGGCGCGACGGTCGCGCGGGCGCCCAACCAGGTGGTCATCAACTTCACCGAAGGCGTGGAGCCGCTGTTCAGCACGATCGAGGTGCAGAACCAGCAAGGGCTGCCGGTGCAGACCGGCAAACCCCGCCTGGCCGGCGGCGACACGCATCTCGCCATCGATGTCCAGAAACTGTTGCCGGGGACCTACACGGTGACCTGGCACGCCACCGCGGTCGATACCCACAAGACCGAGGGCAAGTTCACCTTCTCCGTGGCGCCTTGATCGACGGGGAGGCGGGCTTGCCTTTGGGCGAGACCGTTGGGGTGATACGAACAGGCGTGACGTTCGGCTTGCTATCCGTCACCCTCCGCCGACGCGGAGGGTGACGGCAGAACATGGAGCAGTAGGGTAATGGCCGCACGCCGTGCCGAACAACGCAGGAAGCGAACCCGCCGGACTGATGTCATCGTCTTCTCGGCGGCGGCCGGCCTGCTTCTGCTCACCGGCTTGTACCTGTGGCTGCTCGGCGGCACCAGGCCGCCCAGCGTAGCCGCGATCGGCGGCCCGTTTGTCCTCACCCAGGACGACGGCCGGGTCGTGACCGCGGGCGATTTCCGCGGCGCGTATATGCTCGTCTATTTCGGTTACACATCATGTCCCGATGTATGCCCGACGACGCTGTCGGCGATCTCTGACGCCGTGGAGATCCTTGGCAGCCGCGCCGATCGGCTGCGGCCGGTTTTCATCACGGTGGATCCGCGGCGCGACGTGCCTGCGGCCGTGCGCGCCTATGTGCACAAGTTCAGTCCCGCCATCGTCGGCCTGAGCGGCACGGAAGCTGAGATCAAGGCGGTCGAGCGGGAATATCGCATCACCAGTGATGTCCATACCGCAGCCGGCGGCACGAGCGACTACTCCGTGGATCACACGGCGATCCTGTACCTCATGGCCCCGGACGGCAGCTATCTCGCGCCGTTGTCCGCCTTGGCCAGCGGCCCCGAGCTTGCCAGCCGGCTTGCCGCTTACCTCGTGCCGCGGTCCGATCTTCGCCCCGGTTGACGGAATAGCCGCCGCGACCTGACGTTCGCCGGCCCGCAGCACCGCGCCGCCCGAAATTTTCCTGAACCGTTGCGATCATGGCGCACGCGATCGAGTGATCTCTTGACGCAACGTAGGCTGCATTGCTAATGAGAGTTATTCGCAATTGGAAGTTTACGGGATGCATCAGCTTCGGCTCATCGGTGGCGCGTTGGCGTCGGTCTGGCTTTGCGGCGGGGCCGTCCTGGCCCAGCAGCCGGCAGCGAGTTCGCAGACCCTGCCGAACGGACCATCGAGCCAGCAGAGCCCGGTGCCCGGTGCGGGCGCAAGCAATCCCGCGCCCGCCAGCCCTGCTCCGGGCGAGCCTGGCTTCACCACCGGGCTGTTCAGTTCGTCGCGCAGCAACTTGCTCGGCGACATATATGGCTTGCGCACCTACATGCAGAATTACGGCCTTTCGCTGGGGCTGCAGGAAACCAGCGAGGTGTTGGGCAACGTCACCGGCGGGATCCATCGCGGCGTCGCCTATGACGGCCTGACCATAATGAGCCTGGGGCTGGATACCAGCAAGGCGTTCGGCTGGGACGGCGGCACCTTCAACGTCAGCGCCTTGCAGATCCACGGCCGCAACCTCAGTGCGGATAATCTGCAGACCCTGCAAACCGCGAGCGGCATCGAGGCGCAGCGGGCGACCCGGTTGTGGGAGCTCTGGTATCAGCAGGTTTTCGCCGGCGGCGCGGTCGATGTGAAGATCGGCCAGCAGAGCCTGGATCAGGAGTTCATCGGCAGCCAGTATTCGGGGCTGTTCATCAACACGATGATGGGCTGGCCGCTGATCCCCTCGGTCGACCTGTATGCCGGCGGCCCGGCCTATCCGCTCTCCTCGCTCGGCGTGCGGCTGCGCGCCCAGCCGATCCCCAACCTCACCGTGCTCGGTGGCGTGTTTGACGACAATCCGCCCGGCGGCTCGTTCTTCGACGACAGCCAGGTCCGCGGCGCATCGCAATCCGGCACCAAGTTCAACACCAATACCGGCGCGCTGTTCATCGGCGAGGTGCAATATGCGATCAACTCGCCCACGCTCGGCCAGATGGATTACGGGAACGCGCGGCCCGGTCTGCCCGGCGTCTACAAGCTGGGCTTTTGGTACGATACCGGCAAGTTCTTTGACCAGCGCTACGACGACCAGGGCGGCCTGCTGGCCGATCCGAACTCGGACGGCAATCCGCTGACCCGGCGGCACAATTGGAGCATCTACGGCGTCTTCGACCAGACCGTTTGGCGCCCCGACCCGGACGGTCCGCAATCGGTCGGCATCTTCGCCCGCCTGATGGGCGCGCCCGGCGACCGCAACCTGGCCAATTTCAGCGTCAACACCGGCGTCGTACTCAAGGCGCCGCTGCCAGGCCGCGACAATGACAGCTTCGGGGTCGGCTATGGCCTGGCCAATATCAGCCCAAGCGCCGTCCTGTTCGACAAGGATTTCAACCGGCTCAACGGGTATTCGCCGGTCCGCTCGAGCGAGAGCCTCGTTGAGTTGACCTATCAATACCAGGTTGCGCCTTGGTGGACGTTGCAGCCGGATTTCCAATACGTGTTCATGCCCAGCGGCGGCATCCAGAATCCCTTGCAGCCCACCCAGCGGGTCGGCAATTCGGCCACATTCGGCCTTCGCACCAACATCGTGTTCTGAGAGACAGGGGAGAACCACCTGATGCGTAAGCTCATCCAACCCGGCGCGATCGCCTTGGCGCTCGGCCTCATCGCCGCGACCGGCGCCGCGCGCGCCCAGCAGGGCCAAGGATTACTGGAGAAGGTCAAGCGTCATACCCTCCTGACCTCGACGATCACGCCGAGCGGCGACCAGAACCCTTATGCCGTGATCGTCGCCCCGGTCTCAGCCGGCAAGATCGAGAAGGACGACGTGCTTGTCACCAACTTCAACGATAAGGGCAACCTGCAGGGCCTGGGGACCACGATCGTCGACTGGAACCCGGCCAGCCGCCGGCTCAGCGTGTTCGCCAGCATCCCGCGCCACCTCCCGCAATGCCCGGGCGGCATCGGCCTGACCACGGCGATGACGATGCTGAAATCCGGCTGGGTGATCGTCGGCAGCCTGCCGAGCCAGGACGGCACCACCGCGACCAAGGGCAATGGCTGCCTGCTCGTGCTCGATCCGAATGGCAACGTGGCCTCGGCGCTGACCAGCCCGAACATCAACGGGCCCTGGGGCAACATGGCCGTCATCGATCGCGGTGGCACGGCGACGCTGTTCGTCAGCAACACCGGCTTCGGCGTCGCGGCGCCCGGCCAGGACACGTCGAACGGGCCAATGTGCTGCGCCTGGACCTCGCTGTTCCGGAGAACGGTCCGCCGCGGGTGATCAAGGAGACGGTCGTCGCCAGCGGCTTCGGCGAGCGCGCGGATAAGGACGTGTTCGTCATCGGTCCGACCGGGCTCGGACTAGGCCAGGACGGGACCTTGTACGTGTCGGACGCCATCGGCAACCGCATCGTCGCCATTGCCGACGCGGCGACGCGCACGACCAGCGCCGGCCAAGGGCGCGAGGTCACCAAGGACGGTTTCCTGCACCGGCCGCTGGCGATGGCGGTGGCGCCGAACGGGCACCTGCTCGTCGCCAATGGGCTGAACGGACAGGTGGTGGAGATCGACCCGGGGACTGGCCGGCAGATCTATGCGCAATGGGTCGACCCGAACCGGGCGCAGACTCCCCCAGGCTCGGGCGATCTGTTCGGCATCGCCATGACCCCGGACGGGAACGGCTTTTATTATGTGGAGGACGAGATCGCGTCGCTCGTGCTGGCGCGATGAGCGGCGGACGCTGCCCGTTCGCGTCCCGCCGGGCCTTTCTCGGCGGCGCCGGCGGGGCGCTGGCCACCCTGGCCAGCAGCCCCGCCTATGCTGCACCCGAGAAAGCCGCGAAGGGCATTTCCGCGCAGGGGCAGGGCCCTGACCGGGCGGCGGCGGAGCCATTCCGCGGACCGCACCAGGGGGGAATCCTCACGGCGCAGCAAAATCAGACGTATTTCGCCGCCTTCGACCTCGTCACGGCAAGCCGCGACGAGGTCATCGCGCTCCTGCGGCGTTGGACCGAGGCCGGCGAGCGGCTGACGGGCGGCAGCAAGGCGGCCTCGCTCGACGGCGTCAAGCCTGACGTGGCAGCCCCGGATTCCGGCGAGGCGCTCGGGCTGGGGGCCGCGCGGCTGACGCTGACATTCGGGTTCGGCGCCGGGTTGTTCGTCAGAGACGGCAAGGATCGCTATGGGCTGGCGCCGCGGCGGCCAGAGGCGCTGGTCGACATGCCGGAGTTCACCGGCGACCAGCTTCAGGAGGCCCGCACCGGCGGCGACCTGTCCGTGCAGGCATGCGCCGACGATCCGCAGGTCGCGTTCCATGCGGTCCGCCAGCTCGCACGCCTTGCCGGCGAGGCCGCAAGGCTGCGCTGGACGCAGACCGGATTCAGCTCCAACTACGCCGCCGAAGACACGCCGCGCAACCTGATGGGGTTCAAGGACGGCACGCAGAACCCGATCGCCGAGCGGCCGCGCGAGCCCGCCCGCGGCGTGACCCTGCCGAACCCGCTGGCGCCCGAGGCGGTGATTTGGGTGGGTGAGGACGGCCAGGCCTGGATGCGCGGCGGCAGCTATGTGGTGGTCCGCCGGATCCGGATCGCGCTCGAGCATTGGGACAACACCGATGTCGAGTTCCAGGAGCTGACGATCGGGCGGCACAAATACTCGGGCGCGCCGCTGGGCGGCAAGGATGAGTTCGACGCGCTCGACCTCGACGCGGTGAACGGCGACGGCAATTCGGTGATCCCCGACAATGCGCACGTGCGCCTGGCCGCCGCGGCAAACAACGACGGGGCGCAGATCTTGCGGCGCGGCTACTCCTATAATGATGGCGTGAACGTCACCGCCGAGCGCTGGCCGCCGTGGCGGCAGGGGCTGGAGTATGACGCGGGGCTGCTGTTCGTTTGCTACCAGCGCGACCCGCGGACCGGGTTCATCCACATTTTCGAGCGGATGGCGAAGCTGGATGCTTTGAACCAGTACGTGACGCATACCGGGGGCGGGCTGTTCGCCTGCCCCGGCGGGATCGGCCCGGGCGAATTCATCGGCCAGGCGCTGTTCGCCTGAATTTGCGCGGCGAGGATTTCCTGGCGGGCGTGCCGGCCGCGGCGTTACGGTGATCCAATGCAGGGAATGATCGTCGCACCGCAGCCCGAGGCGGCCGAGGCCGGCGCGGACGTGCTGGCGCGGGGCGGCAACGCGGTCGACGCAGCACTCGCCGCCGCCTTCGTGCAGGGCGTGGCCGATCCGCTGATGTGCGGCATTGGCGGCTTCGGTTCCATGCACGTCTACCTGCCGGCGAGCGGCGTGCACGAGATCCTGGAGTTCTACGCCCGCGCCCCGCTCGCCGCCCGGGAGGACATGTGGGCCGACCAGCTCACCGGTCAGTCCCGCGACGGGTTCGCCTTCCTGCTCGAGGGCGGTCTCAGCGAGTTCGGTCATTTGGCGGTCTGCACGCCGGGCAGCGTGAAGGGCTACGCCGAGGCGCTGCGACGCTACGGAACGCTGGATTGGGCCGACGTGATGGCGCCTGCCATCGCGCTGGCCCGCCGCGGCGTCATGGTCCGTCCGCATATGCACTGGATGTGGTCGCAGGACCAGTCGGGCTCGGGCCAGATGAACACCGACAGCAAGCTGGCCGGCAGCAAGACCGGGCGCGGCGTGTTTTTCCGTCCCGATGGCAGCGTGAAGCGGCCCGGCGACATGCTGCACAACCCGGATATGGCTCTGACCCTGGAACGACTGGCCGCGGGCGGCCCCGACCTGTTCTATCACGGCGCGCTCGCCGGCGAGATCGCCGCGGATTTCAAGGCGAATGGCGGCCTGATCACCAGGGACGACCTCGCCGCCTATGAGCTGTCTGTGGCGTCGCCGATCTGGGGCGAATACCGCGGGCATCGCATCGCAACCAGCCCGCCACCCGCCAGCGGCATGCTGATGCTTCAACTGCTGCAGGTGCTGGAACATTTCGACCTTCGCGCCCTGGGGCACAACAGCGTCGAGCACGTCCGCATCCTGGCCGAGGCGATGAAGCGCATGACGATCGACAAGGACCGGCACATGGGCGACCCCGCCTATGTCGACGTGCCGGTCGAGCGGCTGATCTCCAAATCCTATTGCGCCGAGCTTGCCGCCTCGATCCGGCGCGGCGAGCGCGCCCGGGTGACCCGGCTGGACCGTTCCGACCGCGAGACGACGCACATCTCCGCCATCGACCGCCACGGCAACGCGGTGGCGCTGACCCACACGCTGGGCAGCCCGTCCGGCGCGATCACCGATGGGTTGGGCTTCATGTACAATGGCAGCATGAGCCGGTTCGACCCGCGGCCGGGTCGCGCCGGCTCGATCGCGCCGGGCAAGCGCCGCGCCAGCTCGGCCGCGCCCACCATCGCGTTCAGGGACGGCGCGGTGCGGATCGTGATCGGTGCGCCCGGCGGCAGCTTTATCGCCCCCGCGGTCGCGCAAGGCATCTCAAACGTGGTCGAGTTCGGCATGTCGATGCTGGAAGCCGTCGCGGCGCCGCGGATCGTCGCCGTGTCGAACAGCATCGATGTCTCGAACCGGGTGCGGCGGAGCGTGACCGACGCGCTCGAGGCCGACGGGTACGACATCAAGCGCAGCCCGCAGAGCTACGCCTTTGCCGCCCTGCACGGGATCGCCATCGCCGACGGAACGCCCTCAGGCGGCGCGGACCCGCAGCGGGACGGGATGGCGCTGCTCGTCTGAGACGGAAGCGCGCTTTCAGGCGCGCATCGCCATTCCGTCGCGCTGGGGATCCGCACCGCCGGACAGTCCTGACTCGCCGACGAGCAGCCCGTGCGGCGCGCCGAAGGCGTAGCTCTGATAGGAACGCGCCACCTTGTAGCCCATGCGCTCCAGCGTGGACGTGGTGGAGCGGGGAATGCGGTTCGACACCTCGATCGTATCGCTGAGCGCGACGATGCGCGGCGCCGCGACCGCGTCGCTCATAGACATCCGGAAATCGACGACGTTCATAATCGCCTGGGCCAGCGCGGGTACGATGTAGGTCCCGCCTGGGGCCGCCATGACGATGACGGGCTTGCCATCCTTGAAGAGCATCACCGGCGCCATGGCGCTGGCCCGGCTCTTGCCGGGCGCGATCGAGGCCGCCCGGCCGGGTCGCGGATCGAACCCGCTCATGCAGCCGTTGTACATGAACCCCAGCCCGGGCGTGATCACCCCCGACGGGATGCCCAGCGTGTGGGTCAGCGATACGGCATTGCCCTCGGCGTCGATGACGCAAACGACCGTCGTGTCCGGCGGATCGGCGGGGAGTTCGGCGCGTTGCACGCTCGCCTTTTCCCCGGTCCGGATCCGTCCCGCGAGCGCGGAGGCGTGTTCCGGCGAGAGCAGCATCTCGACGGGAACGTCGACGAAGTCGGGATCGCCGATATGCGCGTCCTTGTCGATGGTCATCCACTTCATCGCCTCGGCGAGGAGACGCAGATGCTCGGGGCCGTTATGGTCGAGCGACGCGAGATCGAAATGTTCGAGGATGTTCAGCAGCTCGATCAGCGACACGCCGCCGGCGGGCGGCGGGTTGGAGCTGATCCGGAGGCCACGATACGTGCCCCACACGGGCGGCTTCTCGCGCACCCGGTATTCCGCCAGGTCCGCCGTGGTCAGCAAGCCACCCTGCGCTTGCACGTCGGCGACGATCTGCGACCCAAGCCCGCCCTGGTAGAACTCCTTTGCGCCACCTTGAGCGATCCGCTCGAGCGTGTCCGCCAGCTCCGGATTGAACAGGATCTCGCCCGGCCGCTTCAGCGTGCCGTCGGGCCGGAAGTAGACCCGGCGGCCAGTCTCGCTGAACCGAAGCTTGTCCTCGATGTTGACCTGGCCGTCGGCGCCGTGATCGATCGTCCAGTAATAATGCATGTAAGGACGGATGATGACGCCCTCGCGGGCGCGCGCGATGGCGGGGGCGACGATGTCCCGGAGCGGCATCGTGCCGAACCGCGACAGCGCCTCGGTGTAGCCGGCGACGTTGCCGGGCGTCCCGACCGAGCCGTAGCCGATGTCGTTTGCGTGGTTGTCGAGCAAGAAGACGAAGCCGTCGCGGGATTCGCCCACGAACTTGCCGGCCCACATGTCCGGCGTCGCCGCGAGCGGCGCGCGGGCGAAGAACTCCAGCACAGTGTGCACGCCGCTTCCGGGCATGCAGACCTGCATCGAGCCGAAGCCGCCGACCCCGCACATCTGCGGATCGACGACACCCTGGCTGAACGCGCACGCGATCGCCGCGTCGACCGCGTTGCCTCCGGCCCGCAGGATTTCGACGCCTGCCTCGACGGCCTCAGGCTGGGCCGCCACCACCATGCCTGTCATCGGTTCGATCCTCTCTACAGCTCGTTTTTGACGAATTGGCCGCGCACCATGATGGCCGGGATCCGGCGGCCCTCGCCGAGGAACACGTCGAGATCGCGATAGGGATCGCCGTCGACGACCAGCAGGTCGGCGTGGGCGCCCGGAATCAGCTCGCCCAGCTTGCCCTCCTGCCGGACGATCTCGGCATTGGTCAGCGTTGCCGAACGGATAATTTCCTGTGGGCTGAGCGCCTGGCCGCGGATGGTGAACTCGTTGCAATGGTCATTCTGCAACTGGCCGAGCAGGTCGCTGCCAAAACCGATTTTTACGCCAGCGCTGCGGCAAATCTCCAGCGACCGCAGCCCGGCATCCAGCACCTTTACGTTCTTCGCCAGGCTGTACTGCGTCAGCCCGTAATCCGTCCCACGCCGTTGCAGGGAGTCGTAGGCGACCAGCGTCGGCACGATGTAGGCGCCGCGTTCGGCCATCAGCCGGGCGGCCGGCTCGTCGATCAGGTTGCCGTGCTCGATGGTGCGCACGCCCCCGCGGATCGCGCGCTCGATCGCCTCGGCGCTGTAGGCGTGAGCGCAGACATAGGTGCCCCAGCGCCTGGCTTCGTCGACCGCCGCTTCGATCTCGTCCATGCGGTATTGCAGGCTTTCCAGCGGATCGAGCTGCGAGGCGACGCCGCCGGACACCATGATCTTGATCTGGTCGGCGCCTTTGCGCAGCTCGTCGCGCACCGCCTTGATCACGTCCGGCACGCCGTCCGCCACGCGCGAGGTCCAGGTGAGGCCGGAGCAGCAGGCGCAGAAAATGCGGGTTTGCGTGCGCTTGCGGAAATCGCCGTGGCCGCCGGTCTGGCTGATCGGCTGGCCGGAGATGAACAGCCGCGGCCCGACGAACAGGCCCTCGTCCACCGCCGCCTTCATGCCGAAATCGGCGCCGCCGGTGTCGCGCAGCGTGGTGAAGCCGCGCATCAGCATCGCGCGCATCGCAACCGAGCCCTTGGCGGCCAGCAAGGTCAGCGGCACGTCCGCAAGCAGTTGGATGTTGACCTCGGTCAGCACGATATGGATGTGCGCGTCGATCAGCCCCGGCATCAGCGTCCGGCCGCGCAGGTCGACGCGGTGCGCCGCCGCGGCAGTGATAGGGCGATCGGAGACTTCCCGGATCTCCCCGTCCTCGACGAGCATTTCGACACCGTCGGCCAGTTCATCGCGGCGCGGGTCAAGAAAGCGGCCGCCGTGAAACAGGAAGGATCGGGTCATGCGCCGCGCTCCGCCGTGGCGCCGCCGAGGACCAGCGGCAGCAGCAGTGCGGCAAGCGTGCGCAACGCCGGCACGTCGTCGTCGCCGAACCGGTCGCCGGCATGCGAGACGTTCATCGTCGCCACGGATCGGCTGCCGAAAAGCACGGGGACGTTGATCATCCCGCCGATGCCCAAGCTGAAAATGAGCGGATGGTCGGCGAAGACGCGCTCGATCTCCGCCTTGTTGTGGCAGATCAGTATCTCGCCGCGGTCGAGCACCTGGGCGCCCCATTCCGTGTCTTGCTTCTGCTTGCGCCCGCCGACCGGGTAGACCTGTTTGTTGCTGGTGTAGACGCGCTCGACCTCCTTCGTCACGTGCAGGGAGCGCGTCACGGTGAAGAGGCGGTAATCGAACACGCGCGCGGCGAGGGCGTCGATGGCCCGATAGGCGGCGGCGGTGTCCGCGGCGGTCAGGGATTGGATGCGGGTGAGGTCGTCGAGGCCGATTTCAGGCATGGGAGGGCTCCTTGCGCGCCGGGCTGCCGCTCCAGTCGGGCACGCTCGGCAGGTGGGACCGGGCTTCGGGCAGCAAGCCCTGCGTGCGGAAGCGCAGCAGGACAAGGAGGGCGAAGCTGGTGATAATTTCCCGCAGCGCCGCGCCTTGCACGGCGGAGATTCCGGGGACGAGCGGGACGATGAAGCGCGTCCCCTCGAGGAAGGTCACGATGAGCACGGCGCCGATGATGGCGCCCTTATTGTTGCCGACGCCGCCGGCGAGCAGGGCCAGCTTGATGTACAAGGTCAGCAACGGGACGAAGATATCCGGCGCGATGTACGACGTGTAGTGGCCGTACAGCGCGCCGGCCAGGCCGATCGCGGCGCATCCGAGCGCGAAGGCCTTCACCTTGTAGGCGATCACCCATTTGCCGGCCACCGCGGCCACCTGCTCGTCGTCGCGGACGGCGCGCAGCACGCGGCCAAACGGCGAGTAGCTGAGGCGTTGCGTCACGACGAAGACGAGCGCCACCAGCGCGGCGACGATGCCGAGATAGAGCAGGCTGAATTGGGCGGGGTCGAGGACCGTGCGGAACGGGCCGGGGATGCCGGACACGCCGTCGCTGCCATGCGTGAGCCAGATCTCGTTGCTGGCCAGGACGCGGAGCGCCTCGGCAAAGCCGAGGGTGACGATCGCAAGATAGTCGCTGCGCAGCCGGGCGGTGACGAGGGCGACCAGGCTGCCGACTGCGCCGCCGGCCACGGTGCCGGCCAGCACGCCCGCGGCGATGGGCCAGCCGAATTCGGTCGTCAGCAGGGCGGAAGTGTAAGCGCCCACGGCAAAGAACCCGGCCACACCGAGGTTGATCAGCCCGGCCATGCCCCAGATCACGTTCAGCCCGAGCGCCATCAGGGCGTAGATGCCAGCCGACACGGCCATGTCGACGAGGTAATGTTCCATCGCTAATACGCCCGCTGGCCGAGGATGCCGCGCGGACGGATGACCAGCACGATCAGGATCGCCAGGAAGCCGACAACGCTGCGATAGCTGGGCGACAGCACCAACGACGTGAGCTCCTCACCAATGCCGACCGTCAGCGCGCCGACCACGGCGCCCGGAATGCTGCCCAGGCCACCGACGACCGCGGCCGCGAAGATCGACAGCATGGCACGGAAGCCGGTCAGCGGGTCGATGGTGGTATCCAGGCCGATCAGCATGCCGCCGATCCCGGCGAGCCCCATGCCGGCGAAGGAGACGATGCGGCCGACGCGCGCCGCGTCGATCCCCTTGATGTCCGCGAGCACCGGGTTGTCGGCCACGGCGCGCATGGTCTTGCCGGTGCGGGTGAAGCTGAGGAATGCGAACACCGCGGCCATCACGACGACGGAAATGACCAGGTTTTCTAGTTGTTGCGGGCCGATCCGCAGGTCGCCGAACCGCCAATCCCGCTGCGGTGGGAAGTCGTAGCCGTTCAAATCGTTGCCGAAGCAGAAACGGATGATGTTCTCCAGCAGGATGGTGAGCGCGATCGAGCCGATCGCAGTAGTGATGAACCCGGCCGCGCGGAACGGCTTGAGCACCAGCTCGTCGCTCAGCACTCCGACGATGCCGGCGGCCAGGAAGGCGCAGAACAGGGACGGCACGACGGACAGGCCGAACCAGGTATTCGCGATGAGCCCGGCGAACGCGCCGACTGTCGCGTGCGAGGCCAGCGCGAAGTTCGGGAAGCGCAGCACGGCATAAATTGCGGTCAGGCCGATCGCGGGAATGGCAAGGATGGACCCCGCCATGGCCCCGTTGATCAGAGCCTGCAACACATCGGTCAGCACGGATTCATTCCACGGACAGGAACTTGAACTTGCCGCCCTCGGCGACCTGGAAGCGGAACTTGCAGTCCTTGATGTCGCCGATATCGGTGAAATCGCAGGAGCCGCTCGCGCCCTCGTAATTGATCTCCTGGCCTTGCCCCAGCAGCTTCAGCCCCTCGACGGCGGTGTAGACCTTGGTGCCGCTGCCTTGCGAGACCTTGCGCACATTGTCGCGCAGCGCCGTGCCGGTCGCCTCCTTGGCTTTCGCGATGGTCAGCACGACGAGGCTGATCCAATCGATCGCCTGTGTCTCGTATGAGTCCGGGTCGTCGCCCAGAACCTGCTTGGCGTGCGCATAGGCGGGCGAGCCAAGGTCGGCGGAGGGTGCGCCGGTGTAGGTCTTGTTGGTGACCTCGGCCGGGAGCGACGCCAGCGCCTTCTCGGTCAGCGCATAGGATTGGGTGAAGCGCGGCGCGTCGAACCCCGCCCGGTAGAGATCGCGCAGCAGCACGGTGACGTCCGGCACGTAGCCGTTCAGGTAGATCAGGTCCGGATGGGTGCGCAGCGCCTGGTCGGTCTCGGACCGGTAGGTGGTCTTGTCCTTCTCGTAAATCAGGCTGCCAACGAGTTCCGAGCTGTTCTGTTCGAGGACCACCTTGAGGCGGTCCTGCGTGGGGACCGCGAACGGCGCTTGGATCGACATGATGTAGACGCGCTTGGCGCCCAGCTTGGCGATGAACTCGCCGTGCTTGGTCGCTTGCAGGTAGTTGTTGGGCTGCGTGCGGATCAGGTAGCCCTGGTGCGGCAGCTGCGTGATCGTGTCGGCGCCGGAGACGGTGGTCAGGAAGGTTTTGCTCTCCCAGCAGACCGGGGCCACGGCCGAGGTGACGGCCGACGCCCAGGTGCCCATGATGACGGGGACCTGGTCGACCTCGATGAGCTTGTGCGCGGCGCGCACGGCGGTTTCGGGGTTGGTTTCGCTGTCCTCGACCACCAGCTCGATCTGCCGCCCCAACACCCCGCCCGCTGCGTTGACTTCTTTGGCGATGGTCTGCATGGCCCGCAGCATGCGCGGGCCGTCAAACCCGCCGGCGCCGGTCAGCGGCGTCAGCACGCCGAGGCGCAACGCGCTGGCTTGGGCGCGCAGCGTGGCGGGCACGGCGAGCAGGGCGGCGGCGGCCAGGGCGGCGCGGCGGGAGATCCGGGGTGCTGTCATCGGGTTGCTCCAGTTCAGATTGCGTCAGCCGCCGAGGAAGATGCGGCGGATTTCCGGGTCGGCAGCGAGCGCGCCGGCCTCGCCGTCCCGGCTGTTGCGCCCGTCCACCAAGATGTAGCCGCGGTCGGCGATCGCGAGCGCTTCATTGGCGTTCTGCTCGACCAGCGCGATCGCCACCCCATCCTGCTTGATGGCCTGGATATCGGCAAACAGACCTTGTGCTGCCACCGGCGACAGCCCGGCGGACGGCTCGTCCAGCAGCAGAACCGAGGGCTCGACCATCAGCGCCATCCCCATGGCCAGGATTTGCCGCTCACCGCCGGATAGGGTGCGGGCGGCTTGGCGGCGCTTGCGGCCCAGCACGGGAAAGCGCTGCATGACCGTCTCGAGCCGGGAGCGCGTGGCGGCCGGGTCGGCGTAGCCGCCCATTTCGAGGTTCTCCCGCACCGTCATCGAGGGAAACACGTTCTGCTCCTGCGGCACGTAGGCAATGCCCAGGTTGGTCACTTCGCGCGGACGCATCCCGGCAATGGACCGGTCTTTCAGCCGGATCGACCCGGCGGACGGCCGCAACAGCCCGGCGATCGCCTTCAGCAGCGTTGACTTGCCCGCCCCGTTGGGGCCGATGATGCAAACGATCTCCTGCTCGTCGAGGGTGAAGTTCAGGCCCTTGAGGATCTGATCGGCTGCGGAATAGCCGGCCACGATCTCCGAGACGGTCAGGAGAGCCATCGCGGCCGTCCCATATAGGCTTCCTGCACCACCGTATTGGCAGAAACCTCGGCGAAGCTGCCTTCCGTCAGGCGGCGTCCCTCCGCCATGACGATGACGTGGTCGCAGAGCCGGGCAATCATGTCCATCTGGTGCTCGATCAGCAGCAGGGTCACGCCGCCCGCGACGATGTCGCGCAGGCGCTCGCCGATCTCGCGACCCAGCGACGGGTTCACGCCGGCGACCGGCTCGTCGAGCAGGATCAGCTTGGGCTCGGCCATCAGCGCGCGGCCGATCTCGAGCAGCTTCTTCTGGCCGCCGGACAGGGCCGCCGCCTTGTTGTCGAGCACATGCGCGAGGTTCAAGCGCTCAGCGATCTCGCTCGCCCGCTGCTGCAACTCGGTCTCGCGCCGTCGCATCGAGGGCGTGCGCATCAGGGCGGTGACGGCGCTCTCGCCGGGTTGCGCCTTGCCGTAGAGGAGGAGGTTTTCGCGCACCGTCAGCCTCGGGCAGCCGCGGGCAATCTGGAAGGTGCGGATCAGTCCGCGTCCGGTGATGCGGTCCGATCGCCAGCCGGTGATATCCTGCTGGTCGAACAGGATCCGCCCGGTGCTTGGCGGCACCACGCCGCTGATGCAGTTGAACAGCGTGGTCTTGCCGGCGCCGTTGGGACCGATCAGCCCGGTGATCCGGCCGGGTGCTATAGCGATGTCCACCCCGTTCAGGGCGTGGATGCCGTAAAAGCTCCTGGTGACGCCCCTGATCTCGAGCAGGGCGGGAGGATTCACCTCAGGCGGCCCCGCGCCATGCGCCGGTCTCGGTCAGCTCGGTCGTTGCAGTCGGAAACACCTTGTTGCGCCTACCGGATATCGCACCCATTCGCAACCGAGGTGTCGCCCAGGCGAAGAGTTAGCCGAGGCGCTTGGCGACCTCCTCCAGCATGACCTCCGTGGCGCCGCCGCCGATCGACTGGATGCGCGCGTCGCGCACCATGCGCTCGATCGTGGTTTCGCGTAGGTAGCCCATTCCGCCGTGGAATTGCTGGCAGGCATAGGCGACGCGGTTGACCAGCTCGCCGCACAACGCCTTGACCTGACTGACTGCCTTGACGCAATCGCGCCCCTGCTCGTCGAGCCACGCGGCGTGGTAGACCAGGCGGCGGGCCGCCTCGACCTCGGCGCTCAGCATGGCGAGGCGCTGGCGGATCGCTTGCTTGTCCCAAAGCGTGCCGCCGAAAGCGCGCCGGGTCCGCACCCATTCGAGCGTCAGCGCCAGCATCGCCTGCGCCTCGCCCATGGCTTGCGCGCCAAGGACGACGCGCTCGTTCTGGAAGTTGCGCATGATCGCGTAGAAGCCGCGATTCTCTTCGCCGAGGATGTTGGCGGCCGGCACGCGGCAATCCTGGAACACCAGCTCGGCCGTGTCGGACGACAGCCAGCCCTGCTTATGCAAGACCCGGCCGACGCTGAAGCCCGGGGTGCCCGGTTCGACCGCGAACATGGTGATGCCCCGGCTGCCCTTGGCCGCCGGGTCGGTCTTGGCGGCGACGAAGACGAGCCCGGCATGCACGCCGTTGGTGATGTACATCTTCGCGCCGTTCAGGATGTAGGCGTCGCCGTCGCGGCGGGCCGTAGTGCGGATATTGGCGACGTCCGAGCCCGTGTCCGGCTCGGTCACGGCAACCGCGGTGATGGTCGTGCCGGCGATGATCCCCGGCATCCAGCGCGCCTGCTGCGCGGCCGAGCCGGCATTGGCCAAGTGCGGCGAGGCCATATCGGTGTGCACCAGCACGGTGATGGCGAAGCCGCCGAAAGTGGAGCGCCCCAGCTCTTCGGCCAGCACCACGGTGGCCATGGTGCCCATCGCGCTGCCGCCATAGGCTTCGTCGTAGCGCACGCCGAGAAAGCCGAGCTCGCCCATGCGGCGCAGGACGTCGCGCGGCACGCATCCCGCCTCCTCCCAGGCCTGGCCGTGCGGGACCACCTCGGTTTGCACGAAGCGGCGCAACTGGTCGCGGAAGGTCTCGTGCTCCGCTGTGAAATAGGGATCGGCCGGGATTGCTGCGTCGAGAGCCATTCTTGGAGCTCCTATTTCTAACTACTCGACGTTGGGTATTGCGCAGCATGAGGTCAATGTTCTTTAACGTCATTGCGAGGAGCAAAGCGACGAAGCCATCCAGGCCCGCCTCAGTCCGTGCCGCCCTGGATCGTCACACCGCTTCGCGGCTCGCGATGACGAGTGCCGACGGCTCGTATCGATAACCGTGACTACTAGCGTCGCGCCGGCCGGATAACAACAAAAACCAGGGGTGGAACATGGACGCAATCGAGGCGCTGACCGGTAGCGAGCTCCGCCCCTTGCCGCAACGCTGGCGCCTGCCGGAACAGGCGGCGCTGCTGGCCGAAGCGCGGGCGGCCGAAAGCGCGGCGCCGGACGGGTATTGGGCGTGGGCGGCGGCAAAGCTGCGCTGGATGCAGAAATGGGAGACGCTGCGGGAGGGCGAGCTTGGCCAGTTCCGCTACTTCGCCGGCGGCCGGCTAAACGTCGCCGATAACTGCGTCGACCGCCACGCGGAAGACCCGGCCACGGCCGAGCGCGACGCCATCATCTTCGAGGGCGAGCCTGGCGACATATGCCGGCTCACCTACCGTGCGCTGCGCGACGAGGTGGCGCGCTGCGCCAACGGCCTGCGCGCGCTCGGCGTGCAGCGCGGCGACGTGGTCGCGATTCATCTGCCGAATTTGCCGGAAGCCTTCATCGCGATCCACGCCTGCAACCGGATCGGCGCGATCTACACGGTGCTGTTCAGCGGTTTCGCCCCCGATGCGATCCGCCTGCGGCTGCAGGCGTCCCGCGCCAGCGTTGTCATCACCGCCGATGCGGCCTGGCGCCGCGGGCGCCGCGTGGAGTTGCTGGCCAATTTGCGCGCCGCCCGGCAGGACGTGCCGAGCCTGCGCCACACGCTGGTGGTCGACCGGACCGGGTCGCAGCCGTCCCTGCAAAACGGCGAGACCGGATGGCAGGGCCTGATGGAGCAGCAATCGGCCGACTGCCCCTGCGTGGCGCTAGAAGCCAACGAGCCTGCCTTCCTGATCTTCACGTCCGGCACCGAGAACAAGCCGAAGGGCGTGGTGCACAGTACGGCCGGGTTCCTGCTTGGGGCCTGGGCCAACGTGCAATGGCAGATCGGCCCGCAACCGGATGATGTCTACTGGTGCGCCGCCGATGTCGGCTGGCTGACCTTCCCGATCCAAGCGGTGATCGGCGGCTTGGCGCAGGGCATGACCCTGCTCGCCTATGAAGGCGCGCTGGACTATCCGGACCGGCTCCGCTTCCTGGCGACGGCGCGGCGGCACGATGTGACCAAGATCCTGGTGGCGCCCACCGGGCTGCGCATGCTGCGCGCGGCAGGCGACGCGGCCGTGCAGGCCGAACGGCCGCCGCGCTTGCGGCTGATCACCGTGCAAGGCGAGCCGCTGGATCCGGAGACCTGCAACTGGACGGAGCGTACGCTGGACGTGCCCGTGGTCAATGCATATGGCCAGACCGAGACCGGCTCGACCTGGACGTTGCCGGTGCACGGCGTCGACCCGATCAAGCCGGGGAGTTGCGGCACGCCGACACCCGGCCATCACTGCGCCGTGGTTGACGACAACGGCCGGCCGGTGGCGCCCGGCACGCGCGGCAATTTGGTGCTGACCGCACCATTCCCCACGCTCGCGCGCACCATCTGGGACGACCCGGCGCGATACCAAACGACCTATTTCAGCCGCTTCCCCGGCGCCTACGCGACCTCGGACGAGGCGGTGCAGGACCGTGACGGCCAGCTTTGGGTGCTCGGCCGCGCCGACGACGTGATCAACGTCGCGGCCCACAGGATCAGCACGATGGAGATGGAGGGCGCGGCCAGCACCGAGCCGGGCGTGGCGGAGGCGGCGGTGGTGGGCGTGCGCGATGCGACGCGGGGCACGATGCCGGTTGCCTTCATCACGCTGCGACAGGGCGCCGACCCGCAGACGGTCAGCGCCGCCGTCGCCGCTTCGGTGGAGCGCGCGATCGGCGGCTTCGCCCGGCTGGGCCGGGTCTATGTGACGGCGGCGCTGCCGAAGACGCGTGCCGGCAAGGTCATGCGGCGCCTGCTGCGCGAGGCCGCCGAGACGGGCGCCGTGCGCGGCGACTTGACCGGGCTGGAGGACGGGTCGGCGCTGGAAGCGGTGCTGCAGGCGGTCAAGGCCGCCTGAGTGCGGCCGTCTTCAGCCGGGTCGCGCATCACACCGCCAGGCTGACGCGGCGCTGGCCTGCTTCGGCTTTGTCGGAGAGCAGCGTCGCGCCGGCAAATTCCAGGCGCCGTGTTTCCTGTGCGGGCAGCAGCAGGGTGAGGCGGTTGGAGGCCGGCGGACACGTCCCGGTCTTGCCAATGGAGATGCGCAGCGCGCCGTCGTCGGATGACACGGTTAAAATCCAGGCGCCGTGAAGGCCGGAACGGTAGCCCTCGCCTGCGCCATCGTCCTCGAAACAATCCTGCGTGAAGTTGCCGGACCCGCGGTGCGGAAAGACGGCAAAGCCCCGCTCATCCGCCGGCCGGTTGAAATGCTGCTCGGCCAGGTTGAGCGGGATCGCAGACCCGGCGCGCGCCAGCAGGGGCGGGCGCTCCCACGGAGCAGGCAGGGCGATAACCTGCCCGCCTGCGAAATAATCGCCGCTCCAAAAATCATACCAATCAGCGCCGGATGGCAGATAGACATTCCGGGCGCGCACCCCTGGCTCGACCACCGGCGCAACCAGCAGGTTGGCGCCGAGGAGCATGTCGTCGTTCTCCGCGAAGCAGCGCGGATCCTCTGGGAAGTCGTGGAAAGTTGGCCGGATCATCGGCTCGTAATGCGCATGATAGCTCCAGAGCAGGTCATACAGGTATGGGACCAGCCGCTCGCGGAACTTGATCAGCGCACGGACATGCGGCGTCGCTTCCGGATACATCCACGGCTCGTTCGCGCTGCCGTCGTCGTTCCAGGAGTGGATGGAAAACCGCGGCAGGAAGATCCCGCACTGGACCCAGCGCAAGAACAACTCCGGCTCCGGCTTCGGGCCGGCAAATCCGCCAATGTCATGCCCAGTATTGGAAATGCCGGACAGAGCCAGCCCGGCGCCCATCCGGATATTGTACCGCAGCGTTTCCCAACTGGTGTAATTATCGCCCGACCAGGTCTGCACGTAGCGCTGCATGCCCGCGCCCCCGGCGCGCGAAATCAGGAATGGCCGTGTTTGCGGCGCGTGCTCGCGTTGCGCCTGCCGGGACGCCTGCAGCATGAGTTGCGTGTGCAGGATCTTGGACTCCCGCGCGGGCGCGGGCTTGCCAAAACCATCGATTTGCGCCCGGTCGCTCCAGACCTCGAACTCGTTATTGTCGTTCCAGGTCGAGGCGATGCCGAAGTCGAGGAGCGCATGCGTGACCCGATCCTTCCACCACGCCCTCGTGTCGGCGTTGGTAAAGTCGAGATAGGCGCCCCGCTCGCCCCAGAACTGGACCATCGATGGCGTGCCATCCGGATCGTGGATGAGCAGCCCGTTGCGCGCGGCTTCGGCGAATCGCGGGTGGTCGCGCAGCAGGCAGGGCTTGATGTTGGCGCAGAGGCGGATGCCGTGGTCCAGCCAGCGCCGGGCGAAGGCCGCCGGGTCGGGGAACTTGTCGCGGTTCCAGTTGAACACGTAGCGGTTCGGGCCGATCGAGGTGTAGCCGGAGGAGAGGTGGAACGACCCGCAGAGAATGTCATGTTCGGCGCATTTGGCGAGGAATTCATCCATGCGCGTCTGCGCGTCAGGCGCGTCGGTGTAGCTCATGGTCGAGCCCGAGTAGCTCAGGCTCCAGCGCGGCATGAAGGCGGGACGGCCGGTCAGCCAGGTGTAGCGGCGCGTGACGGAAGCGATGGTCTCGCCAGCGATGACGTAATAGTCGAGATCGCCGAAATCGGCCACGAAGTAATGGTAGTGGCCGTGGTAATTATCCAGCTCGCGTCCCATGTCAAAGCTGCAATCGGACAGCGTGTCATAGAAGATGCCGAGCGGCGTCTTCTTGTCTGAGCGCCAGGTGATATAGAACGGGATGTGTTTGTACAGCGGGTCGGTGGTGCGCGCATTGTAGCCCATCGCGTCGACATTGGTCATCCGGTAGGCCTGGCCGCTCCGATTGACCTCTCCCGCGCGCTCGCCGAGGCCGAAATACATCTCGTCCGGCGACCGGGCGAGGTAGTGGTAGGCGCGCTGGTCCCACCAGCCCCAATTATAGGCCTGCGTGGCGCGGTCGGAGGCCGCCGGCCGCCATTCCCCGCCGATGCTGGCGTCCCACTTGCAGTACAAACCCCTGAGCCGGACCGAGAGCCGCAACCGGCCGGTCTGGATGACGAGCTGGTCTTCGGCCTCCTCGAGAGCGAAACCCGGGCAGGTGAAGCCGGTCAGGTCGAACTTGTCCCGTCCTTGCGCCGGCACATCCTCCTGACCCGGCGCAATGGCCCAGGAGTGCTTCGAGCGCACCTCGCCCCCGGGCAGGATCATGACCCGGATGATGTCCTCCTCGAGCACGAAGATGTGGGCAAGGTGCCCATCGGGCGCGCGCAAGGTCAGCCGATTGCCGGCGCGTTCTGCCACCGAGAAAATGGGGGAATTATTCAAAGTCATGAGGTCGTATAGCCGATCCGGCGGCGCGCAGTGCCGCCGCCATTCCTTGCCTCCCTAGCGGCACGCAAGCGAGCACGCCATTCTTGGCGGGTTGCTTCGGGAGCGGGATTGCATGAGCCCATTCGATGGACGGCGTGAAGACCGTCGCTTGCTGACAGGGGTAGGGCGCTACACGGCGGATTGGAGTATGCCCGGGCAGGCGCATGCCGCTTTCCTGCGGTCGAACCGCGCGCATGCCGTGATCAATTCCATCGACACCCACGCCGCACGCGCCGCGCCGGGCGTGCTCGCGATCCTGACCTGGTCCGACATGGTGGCGTCCGGCTACACGCGGGGCGTCGCGCGCGTGCCTTATAAGGGCAGGGGCGAATCGCTGAAATCCCCGGTCTCGCCAGCCTTGGCGCGGGACAAGGTGCGGTTTGTGGGCGAGTGCATCGCCATCGTCGTCGCCGAGACGGCGCATGCCGCCCAGGACGCGGCCGAGCTGATCGATGTCGACTACGACGACCTGCCCGCGGTGGTCGACCCCAGGGCGGCGCTGGCGCATGGCGCGCCGCTGCTGCACGACGAGATACCAGGCAATCTGTGCTTCGACTTCGAATACGGCGACGCCGCCGCCACCGAGGCGGCATTCGCCAAGGCTGCGCATCGTGTGCGCCTCGACTTGGAGAGCGGCCGCGTGGTGGGCAATCCGATGGAGCCGAAAGCCGCGCTTGCCACCTGGACGGGAGAGGTTTTGGAGCTGTGGAGCCCGAGCCAAGGCATGACCGGGATGCGGGACGGTTTGGCGGGACTGACCGGGCTGGATCCCGCGCAGATTCGCGTCCACGCCTGGGATGTAGGCGGCGCGTTCGGGATCCGCGGCGCGGCCTATCCGGAGTATGCGGCGCTGGCGCTTGCCGCCAGCCGGGTCGGGCGGCCGGTGAAGTGGGTGGCGAGCCGTTCCGAGACCTTCTTGAGCGATTACCACGGCCGGGCGCTGCAGATGACGGCGGAGCTGGCGCTGGATGCTGGCGGCCGGTTCGTCGGCATCCGCCACGATTGGGTGTGCGATATCGGCGCGCATCCCTCCGGCGCCGGCGCGAGTACCAACACGATGAATGCCGGGTTGATGGCCTGCGGCGCCTACCGCATCCCCGCAATCTACGGCCGGAGCCGGCAGGTGGTGGCCAACACCGTGCCGATCACCGCCTATCGCGGCGCCGGGCGGCCGGACATGGCCTACGCGGTGGAACGCGTGGTGGAAGCGGCGGCGCGGCAGACCGGGATCGACCGGCTGGAGCTGCGCCGCCGCAATTTCATCGAGCGCGAAGCGTTCCCCTATACGATCGGCACGGCGCCGATGCCGAGCGCCTATGACAGCGCCGATTTCGCCGCGCTGCTCGACGCCGCCGCGGCCGAAGCGGACTGGAGCGGCTTCGAGGCGCGGCGCGTGGAGGCGGCGGCCCACTCCCGCCTGCGAGGCATTGGCTGCGCCGTGTTCATCGAGCCGGCCGGCGGCGTCTCGCCGTCCGACGAGGCGGCGATCACCTTCGAACCGGATGGAAGCATCCTGCTGCATGAGGTCGCCATCGCATCCGGCCAGGGGCACGAGACGGTACTGCCCGAAATCGTCGGGCGTGTGCTGCAGATCGAGCCCGCGCGCATCACCCTCCATGCTGGCCGGGCGGATAGTCCGAAGCTGAACGGCGCCGGCGCGTTCGGCTCGCGCAGCATGATGTCGCAGGGTTCCTTGAGCGCCGAGGTGGCCGCCGTGGTGGTGCGCAAGGGGATGTCCCTGGCCTCGGAGGCGCTGGAGGCCGCGGAGAGCGACATCGCCTACACCGGCGGGGTCTACCGGATCGCCGGCACGGACCGCTCGATCGAGTTGGTCGAGCTGGCGCGGCGCAGCCCTGGCGCGCTCGACAGCACGGCCGAGTTGCCCGCGCCGCGCGCGTTCCCCTCCGGCGCGCATGTGGCCGAGGTGGAGATCGACCCTGAGACGGGCGTGACCGAGCTGGTCCGCTACGTCTCGATCGACGATTGCGGCGTAGTGATCAATCAGGTGTTGCTGGAGGGGCAGATCTGGGGCGGTCTGCTCCAGGGTCTCGGCCAGGTGTTCGGGGAGCACTGCGTCTACGACCAGGATGGGCAGATGCTGACCGGCAGCTTCATGGATTACGCGATGCCGCATGCGGATTTGGCCAAGCGGGTCACCATCCGGCTTTCACTTGTACCATCCCCGGGTAACCAGCTCGGGGTAAAGGGGGTGGGCGAGGCCGGCACGGTGGGCGCCCTGCCGACGACCATGAACGCCGTGCTCGATGCGCTCCGCCCGCGCGGCGTGACCCATTTGGACATGCCGGCGACCGCGCAACGGATTTGGCGGGCTTTAAACATGATACTGCGAGAGAAGTGAAGATGATGATCACCTTGAACGGTCAGGCCCTAAACGTATGGGTGGAGGGGCCGGACGGGGCGGATTGGCTTGTGTTTTCCAACTCGCTGATCACCGATCTCTTGCTCTGGGACGGCCAGGTGGCGGCATTCGGCGCTTCGCACCGCATTCTGCGCTACGACGCGCGCGGCCATGGCGGCAGCGCCGTGCCGGACGCGGATTGCGATTTCGATACGCTGGTGGCCGATCTGGCGGGGCTGATGCAGCATCTCGGCATTGCCGACGCGACGGTGTGCGGCGTGTCGATGGGCGGCGTCACGACTCTGGGTCTCGCCGCGCGGTATCCCGGACTGGTGCGCCGGGTCGCGATCTGTGACTGCCAGCCCGCCTCCGCCGCTGCCGGCGCCGCTGCCTGGGACGAGCGTATCGCGCTCGCCCGGGAAGGTGGGATGGCGGCGCTGGTCGAGCCCACGGCCGCGCGCTGGCTCCGGCCGGAGACGGTCGCGGCGAACGGCCCGGCCGTTGCTGCAGTGCGCCGCATGGTGGGCCGGACCAAACGGGAGGGCTTCGTCCGTGCCGTTCGCGCGCTGCAGAATTATAATTTCGCGCCGGAGCTGGCGGCGCTCGCCGGGCGGGGTTGCCCGACCGCCTTCATGGCCGGCGCCCAGGACGCCGCCTCGCCGCAGGCCGCCCGCGCCATGGCCGATGCCTGTCCCGGCGCCACGCTGACCCTGGTGCCCGAATGCGGCCACCTGCCGAACCTGGAGCGGCCCGCCGAGTTCAACGTGGCCTTGGCCGCCCTGCTTGCCACCCCGACCCGGAGCTGAAGCATGCGCCTGACCGAAATCGCACCTGAGCAAATGTCGGCAGAACAACGCCGGGTCGCCGACAATGCCGTCACCGGCAAGCGCGGCCGCCTGCCCGCGCCCCTGCGCGCCTGGCTGCATAGCCCGGTCTTCGGCGACCGGGCGCAGAGCCTGGGCGAGTTCCTGCGCTACGATACCTCGCTCGGCCCCGCACTCTCCGAATTGGCGATCCTGATAACGGCACGTGTCTGGACCGCGCAGTACGAATGGTATGCCCACAAGAAACTGGCGCTGCAGGCCGGCATCAGCCTCGCCGTGTGCGATGCCATCGCGCGGCGCGAACGGCCCAGCTTGCCGGACGCCAAGGCCGAGCTGGTCTATGACTATGCCATCACGATGCACGAGCAGCGTACCGTGCCGCAGGCACTGCACGATCGGGCCGTGGCCTTGCTTGGCGAGGCGGGCGTGGTCGAGCTGGTGGGGGTCCTCGGCTATTACACGCTGGTGTCGATGACGCTGAACGGGTTCGAGATCGGCGTTCCCCCGGGCGAGCCCGTCGAGCTGGCGCCATGAGCGGCCGGCTCGCGGGCAAGGTTGCGATCATCACCGGCGCTGGCTGCGTTGGGCCGGGATGGGGCAATGGCCGCGCCGCCGCGGTGCTGTTCGCGCGTGAGGGTGCGCAGGTCTTTGCCGTCGACGTGCAGGCCGACACCATGGAGGAGACGATCGCCCGCGCCAGCGCCGAAGCGGCGCACGGCGGCGGCATCCGCACCCACCTGGCCGACGTGACCGACGCGGCGCAAGTCTCGGCGATGGTGGCCGCCTGCGTCGCCGCCTGCGGACGCGTGGATATTGTGATCAACAATGTCGGCGGTTCGGCACGCGGCGGCCCGGTGGCGCTGTCTGAAGAAAGCTGGGACCGGCAGATCGACTTCAACCTCAAGAGCGTGTTCCTGACCTGCAAGCACGTCATCCCCGTGATGGAAGCGTCGGGCGGCGGCGCGATCGTCAACACCGCCTCGACCTCCGGCCTGCGTTGGACCGGGTCTGCCCAGGTCGGTTATGCCGCGTCGAAGGCGGGGGTGATCCAGTTTGGCCGGGTCACGGCGGTGGAATATGCGCCCAAGCGCATCCGGGTGAACACGGTGGTGCCGGGCCAGATGCACACGCCGATGGTGGAGGCGCGGCTGGCCGGCCAGCGCGCCGGGGGCGACGTGGAGGCATTGCTGCAGAGCCGGATCGCCCGCATCCCGCTCGGCTTTATGGGCGACGGGCGCGACACGGCGAATGCCGCGCTGTTCCTCGCCTCTGACGAAGCCCGTTTCATCACTGGGACCGAGATTGTGGTCGATGGTGGCATGACCGCCCGCTGCGACTGAAAACCATTTTCTAGACGCGAGAAGGATGTTTATCGCGTTTAGAATAGCGTATAATAAAAGGGTATGCCGAAGCCCTACGCAGACACCCGCAACCGCCAGCTCGCCCGTCTCGACGGCGCCAGTCCGCCCACGACCCGGGCCGCCATCGCGCTGGCGAAGTCGCAGGCCTACCAGGATGCGGCCGATGCCCCGTCGACGCTGCGGGCCTACGCCTCCGACCTTGCCAACTTCCAAGCCTGGTGTTTGGCGCACGGCTTCACGCCGATGCCAGCCACCCCAGAGGTGGTCGGCGCCTATCTGGCCGCCGCCGGCGAGGGCTACGCCATCCCGACCTTGCGGCGGCGCGTTGCGGCGATCGCCCGCGCCTGTGGCATCGCCGGCCACCCGCTTGACACGAAGCATCCGGCGATCCGGGAGACCCTGCGCGGCATCGGCCGCAAGCACGGCAGCCCGCCCCGGCGCGCCGCCGCGCTCACCACGGCGGAAGTCAAGAAGCTGATCCGTGTCTGTGGCGACGATCTCGCGGGCTTGCGCGACCGCGCGCTGTTCCTGCTCGCCTTTGCCGGTGCCCTGCGTCGCTCGGAACTCGTCGGGCTCGATGTGGCGCACGTGACCTGGAGCGATGGGGTGAAGCTGCTGATCGAGCGGTCCAAGACGGATGAGAGCGGCCAAGGCGCCGAAATCCTGATCCCGCTGGGGCGGTCTGCCGAAACTTGCCCTGGCGCCGCCTTGCAAGCCTGGCTCGAGCGCGCCGAAATCCAGACCGGCCCGCTCTTCCGCAAGGTCAATCGCGGCGGAACGGTCGCGTCGACGCGGCTGAGCCCCGACGCCGTCCGGCAGATCCTGCTCAAGCGCGCAGCCCAGGCCGGATTGAAGGGGACATGGGCCGAACCGGTCAGTCCGCATGGCCTACGCGCCGGGTTTGTCACGACCGCCTACCGAAACGGCGTGCCGGACGAAGAGATCATGGGGCACACGCGGCACCGGAGCTTGACCACCATGCGCAGCTATGTGAGGCGTTCCAAGCTGAGCCAAGCGAGCCCGGCGGGGAAACTTGGCCTCTGACCCATTCGACTGACACTCGCTAGCAGCGGGTCCGCTCCAGCTTCCGGGAATTGACCATGCAAGTACATTCTCCAGACTCTCTCGGAGAGGGGCGCGCCATCGCCAGCCGGGTCGAGCGCTTCGTCCGTGAGGTCGTCATTGCCTACGAGAAAGACCCGCGGCGGGACGCGCACGGCCCGACCGACGAACTGGCGGCCGAACTGCGGAGCAAGGCCCGCGAACACGGGGTGCTGACGCCGCATATCTTCCCCGACGGCAGCCATCTCAGCCATCGCGAGACCGCGCTCGTGCTGCGCGCCGCCGGGCTGTCGCCGCTGGGCCCGCTGGCGGTGAATGTCGCGGCGCCGGACGAGGGCAACATGTTCCTGCTGGGCCGGATGGCGAGTCCCGAGCAGAAGGCACGCTTCCTGGAACCCCTAGTCTCCGGCCGCGCCCGCTCGGCGTTCCTGATGACCGAGCCGGCGGCGGAGGGTGGCGCCGGGTCTGACCCGTCGATGATGCGGACCACCGCCCGGCCGGAGGGCAATCACTGGGTGGTGAACGGGCGCAAGGCGTTCATCACCGGCATGGTCGGGGCCTCGGTCGGCATCGTGATGGCGCGGAGCGAGGAGGGCGCCACGATGTTCCTCGTCGACCTGCCGATGGACGGGATCCGGGTCGAGCGCGTGCTGGACACCATCGACAGCTCGATGCCTGGCGGCCACTCCGTTGTGATGCTGGATGAGGTGCGCATTCCCGCTGACCAGATGCTTGGCGCCAGCGGCGAGGGCTTCAAATACGCGCAGGTCCGCCTGGCGCCAGCCCGGCTGACGCACTGCATGCGCTGGCACGGCGCGGCCGCGCGCGCGCAGGAGATCGCCACCGCATATGCCGTCACGCGCCACGCGTTCGGCAAGCCGTTGGTCGACCATGAGGGCGTCGGCTTCATGCTCGCCGACAATCTGATCGAGCTGAAGCAGAGCGAGCTGATGATCGATTGGTGCGCCGGGGTGCTCGACTCCGGCGCGCCGGGCACGGTGGAATCCTCGATGGCGAAGGTCGCGGTGTCGGAGGCGCTGTTCCGGGTGGCGGATCGCTGCGTGCAGGTGATGGGCGGCACGGGCGTCACCGAGGACACGGTGGTCGAGCAGGTGTTTCGCGAGATCCGCGCCTTCCGCATCTATGACGGGCCGACCGAAGTGCACAAATGGTCGCTGGCCAAGAAGATCAAGCGCGACGCGTTGAGCCAGGCCACGTCGTGAGCGGGCTCGAATTCGACGCCAGCCGGCTGGACGGCTTCCTGCGCTTGTGCATTCCGGGTTTAGCGGGAGAAATGGCGCTCGAGCGGATCTCCGGCGGCCAATCGAACCCCACATTCTTTGTCACCTACGCCAATCGCCGCCTCGTGCTGCGCAAGAAGCCGCCGGGTGAGACACTGCCCTCGGCGCATGCGGTCGACCGGGAGGCGCGAGTGCTGACTGCGCTCGCCGGCAGCGCCGTTCCGGTGCCGCCCGTGCTGGTGTTCCATCCGGACTCCGACGTGGTGGGGACGCCGTTCTACGTGATGGAGCGGGTGGAGGGCCGGGTGTTCGGCGGCAGCGAGCTCGCGGGCGCCGCGGCTGCGGACCGGCGGGCGATGGTGATGTCGTATGCCGAAACGCTGGCCCGGCTGCATGACGTGGATTGGCGGGCGGCCGGGCTCGACGGCTTCGGCCGGCCCGGCGACTACTTCGCCCGCCAGGTCGCGCGATGGAGCCGGCAATGGGATGCGGAGCGGTTCCGCGACATCCCGGCGCTCGGCCGGTTACGGGACTACCTGCTGGAGGCGATGCCGCCGGATGACGGCACGGCGTCGCTGGTGCACGGCGACTTCCGCATCGGCAACATGATGTTTCACCCGACGGAGCCCCGCGTGGTGGCGGTGCTGGATTGGGAGCTGTCGACGATCGGGCATCCGATGGCCGATCTCGGGTTCAGCGTGATCTGCTGGCGCAGCAGCCCGGCGGAATATGGCGGCTTGCTCGGCCTCGACCTGGCGGCGCTCGGACTGCCCAGCGAGGCCGAGTACCTGCAGCGCTACTACGCCGCCCGCCGGACCTCCGTCCCCGCGTTGCAACCCTTCCACGTCGCGTTCTCGATCTTCCGCTTTGCGGTGATCTTTGAAGGCATCGCCGCGCGGGCGCGAGCGGGCACGGCGGCCGGAGCCGACGCAAAGGCAGTGGGGGATCTATCGATCGCTTTCGCGCAACGCGGACTGCGGGCAGCGGGCATCGTCTAGACCGCGATCGTCCTGACCGGAATCGGTCAGGACGTGAATCGCTGTCTCAAATAAAGCTAGACCTTTATCGGCCCGACCACAGTCAGGCCGATAAAAATCTAGCGGTTCAGCAGCGGGCCGGTTCGGCCGTCGCTGCTGGATTCCGCTCCCATGCGATGCGCGTGCCGTCCTCAGCTCGCCTTGGCCGCCCAATACCAAGTGCCCGCGTTCCGCGTGTCAGCACGTTCACGTTCACGTTCGCCTTGTAGCCCGTCAGCCCTACGCGTAGCAGCTTCCCTGCCCCACCAAGGCGTGGCTGCGAAATCCTCCACAAAGATCGTCATTCTGCGGCCTCGGCGCTGCGCTCGACATAAGCGGCGAAGGCGGCGCGGACCACCGCCTCGGCAGGGCGGTTCGGCGCGTCGCGGACGGCGGCGAACAGCATGGTCTTGATCGGCGCGCGCCAGGTTACCGGCACCGTTGCTAACAGCTCGTGCATTGCGGCATACGCCGCCTCCGTCCAGCGCGCCTCGTGCGCCGTGCGCGCCGATCCGGGATCGAAATCCGGCCGGGCCGGCTTGCGGGCGCGCAGGGCTGCCGTGGCGGCTGGATCGACATCGTCGCCGGCGATCGCGACGCCGTAGTCCCGCTTGGCTCCGTCGACCGTCACTAGCCCGGCCAGCACGTCGCGCAGCACCGCCGCCGGGTCACGGGTGAACGGATCGCCGCGTCCGCCGCCACCTGGCGAGACGATGCGCAGCGTGTCGCCCGGGCTAAGCCGGAGCGCGTCCGTGTTGCCCAGGTCGCGCTCGCGGTTCGTGCCGGGGTTCAGCGTGAAGCTGCCGCCGCTGCCTGGCCTGCCGCCCAGCACGCCCCAGGGCTGGAACAGCGTGCGGTCGCGGTTGCGCGCGGTCACGAAGGCGTCCGGGGCGGTGGCGCAGAATTCGAGCACCTGCGCCATGCCG
Organism: Acetobacteraceae bacterium; assembly: GCA_965276815.1. Classification (GTDB taxonomy): domain Bacteria; phylum Pseudomonadota; class Alphaproteobacteria; order Acetobacterales; family Acetobacteraceae; genus JAVVHH01. The sequence continues at coordinate 707,585 of CBDIBE010000012.1, forward strand.
CCGCGATGCGCGCCCGGGCCGCCCGTGTCGGGCATCAGCCCGTAGCGCAAGATACGCGCGGGCGCTTCGGATTCGGTGATCTCGATCGGGCTGTTCTTCAGATAGGCGGCATCCGCCCCGGCCCCGTCCGTCCCGTCCCGATGCGGCATGCCGCCGCCGCCGCCCACGATCGGCGCGATGGCGGAGATGGTGCGCTGGCCGGTGCGCGGGTTCTCGGCCGCCAGGTTGACGATGCTGGTGGCGCCCGCCGGCGCCGCGGGCATCCGCTCCGGCGCCGCTTGCGCAAACGCGCCGAAGATCAGGCTCCGCAGCCGCCCGCAGGTCAGGCTGCGCATGCCGACCGCGGCCGGGAATTGCGGGTTCAGCACGCTGCCCTCCGGCACGTGGCAGGTGAAGGCGCCCGTGGTGCCGAAATTCAGTGTGATCCCCGGCTGCAGCGCCGACAGCACGTAATAGGCGCCCACCAGCAGCAGCGAGTGCCGTTGATGGCCGCCCGTCGGCACGTTGAGTGACGACAAGGTCTGCGGATCGGTGCCGGCGAAATCGAGGTCCGCGCCATCCCCGTCGATCGTCAGCTTGAGGCAGAGCCGCAGCGGATTGCCGCCGGCGGCGTCCTCATCGATATACTCGGTAAATCGGTACTCGCCATCCGGAATGCTGCGCAGCACGGTCCGCGCCTGCGCCTCGGCGTAATCCAGCAGGTCCGCCAGCCCGTCCACCACGGTCTGCACGCCGAAGCGCCGCACCAGCTCGGTCACCCGCCGCTCGCCAGTGTTGACGGCTGCGATGAGGGCCTTCAGGTCGCCCCAGTTCTGGTCGGGGATCCGCACGTTGGCGAGCATCACCCGCTTCAGCCCTTCATCGAGCACGCCGGCGCGGTAGATCTTGGCCGGCGGGATGCGGATCCCCTCCTGATGTACGTCGGTCAGCGTGCGGGACAGGCTGGCCGGCACGGCGCCGCCGACATCCACGTTGTGGATGTGCCCGCCGGCGAAGGCGATGATCTTTCCGTCGTGGAACACCGGCTTCCACATGACGATGTCCGGCGAGTGGGTGGCGAGGAAGCCGGAATACGGGTCGTTGGTGAGCGCGATGTCGCCGGGCTCGTAACCGCCCTCAATCAGGCCCAGAGCCGCTTCGTAATCCAGGCCCGGATACCAGGTAGCGCCCAGATCGATCGGCGCGGCGCAGGTCTTCCCCTTGTGGTCCAGCACTTGGATCGTGAAATCCTCCGTCTCCTTGACGAAGGTGGAGTGCGCGGTGCGGTAGAGCGTCGTCGCCATGCTTTCGGCGGCGGCGCGGGTGTAGTTGCGCAGCACCTGCAGGGTCACCGGGTCAGTGCGCATCAGGCCAGCTCCATCTCGACATTGCGCAAGCCGTCCACCCGGGCCCGCCAACCGGCGGGCACCAGGATCGTGCAGTCGGACTGGGTGACGATCGCGGGGCCGGCAAATTCCGATCCGGGGTCGAGCGCGGCCCGGTCGAACAGCGCGGCGTCGCGCCAGGCGCCGCCGAGATGGAGGCTGACGGTCCCGCTCGGCACGGGCGCATGCGGCGTTTCCGCCTCGCGCGGCATGGCGATCGGCGGCGCGGCGCGCGAGGCCGAGGCGCGCAGGCTGACGACCTGCACCGGTGCGCCGGTCTCCGCATGGCCGAAACTCCGATCATGCGCCTCATGGAACAGCCGGATCAGCGTATCGGGGGTGTCGCCGGCCTCGAACGGCACGGTCAGTTCGAACGACTGACCGCGGTAACGCATGTCGGCCGAGCGGGCCACCGCGACCTCGCCGGGTCCCACCATGTCGGTCACCGCCGCCTCCGCGTCGCGCGACAGCTCGTCCAGCGCCGCAACCATCGCCGGCCAACGCTCCGCATCCAGCGGCAGCAGGACCGTCCGCATCGTGTCGCGCCTGATCGCCGCCGCGACCGCGCCCAGCGCGCAGAGCGTGCCCGGCGAGGCGGGGACCAGCACCCTTGTCATGCAAGCCGCCTCGGCCAGCAGCCCCCCCAGCATCGGCCCGGCGCCGCCAAACGGCATCAGCGTCAGGTCGCTGCCATGCATCCCTGCTCGGGCCAGCAATTGCTCGATCGGCACCAGCATGCCGCTGATCGCGACGCTCAGCACCCCTTCGGCCAGGGCCTGCACGGTGAGGCCGAGCTGCTCGGCGAGCGGCCTCGCCGCCGCCTCGGCCAGCGCCTTGTCGGGCGCGATCGCGCCGAAGCCCAGCGCGCCATGGCCCAATATGCCGCACAGCATCGCCGCGTCCGTCACCGTCATCCTCGTGCCGCCGCGGCCGAAGCAGGCGGGACCAGGGGTCGAGCCGGCGCTTTCCGGACCGACCTGCAGCACGCCCTGCGGATCGATCCACACGATCGAGCCGCCGCCCTGGCCAGAAGAGGTGACCGCGACTGTGGTAATGGCGAGCGGGAACTCGCCAATCGTGTGGCCGGAGGCGAAGGAAGGCTGCCCATCCTCGAGAATGGCCACATCCGCGCTGGTGCCGCCCATGTCGAGTGTCAGCACGGCGCGCGCGCCCGCCGCCCGCGCGACCACGCCCGCGCCGACGACGCCGGAGGCCGTGCCGGACAGCAGCATGCCGACGCAGTCGCGCCGCCCCGCCTGCGCCGTCATCGTCCCGCCGGCCGAGGTGGTCAGCAGCAGCGGCGCCCCGATCCCCGCCCCTTCCAGCTCCGTCACGACCCGGTCGAGATAGCCGGCGATCCTCGGATGGACATACGCGTTCAGCACCGCGGTGGTGGTGCGCTCATATTCGCGGATAGCCGGCCATATCTCGCTGCCGCGGAACACGGTGAGCCCAGGATCGAGCCGGGCGAGCATCTCGACGACAAGCTGCTCGTGCAGCTTCTGGCGCCAGGCGTGCAGGAAGGAAACGACGATGCCGTCGCACCCGGCCTGCCGCGCGCGGCGCAGCGCCTCGGCCACGTCGGCCGCGTCCGGCGCCATCAGCGTGACGCCGGATGCGCTCATGCGTTCCCGGATCGGGAACACGCGCTCGCGCGGGACCAGCGGCGCCGGGCGCTCGCAGAACAGGCTGTACGGGTCGGGCATGCGCAGCCGCGCGAGCTCGAGCAAGTCGGTGAACCCGGCCGTGGTGAACAGCGCGATCCGCGCACCGCGGCGCTGGATGATGGTGTTCACGCCGACCGTCGTGCCATGCACGAACCGCCCGACCGCGGACAGGTCGAGTCCGTCGGCTGCCAGCCGCCGCAGCCCCTCCGCCACGTCCTGCCCTGGTTCGGCGGGCGTCGTCAGCACCTTCAGCGTCGCCGCGGTGCCGTCCGCGGTGTCCAGAGCGACGAAATCCGCAAACGTGCCACCGATATCGACGCCGATCATCACCGCCACCGCGCTCTCCCCGCCCTGCCGCCCACCACCTATGCGGTCATGCTGCACCCGCGTCCATGGCGATCATGTCCGGCGCCTATGAGCGCCGGTTATGGCCCGACGCGCCGCCATCACCTCGAAGGGCCAGGGAACGAACATCCCGGCGGCGCTCGACTCAACCGCACCGCGACAACCGCCGCGCCGAGCACGATCACCGCGCTGGCGAGAAAGGCGGCGCCAAGGCCGGCGCCGGCCGCCAGCAGCCCCAAGACCGGCCCGGATATACCGAGGGCGAGATCAAGGCAGGCTGTGTAGGCGCTCATCGCCATGCCTCGGCTTGTGGGCGGCCGGCGCTTACGTCGCATCCGGCTCGAAAGCCTTGCGGGCGATCTGCAGGGCGGTCATCGCCGGCGGCCAGCCGGCATAGAAAGCCAGGTGCGTGATGGTCGCGATGATCTCTTCTTTGGTGACGCCGTTCTCGAGCGCCCGCTTCAAATGAAACGGCAGCTCGTTGACCCGGTAGAGCGAGATGAGGCTCGTGATGGTGACGAGGCTGCGGTCGCGGGGGGACAGCGTCGCCTCCGCCCACACGTCGCCGAACAGCACTTTGTCGGTGAGTTCGGCCAGGTGCGGAGCGATGTCGCCGAACGACTTACGGGCGTTGGTGGGCTCTTCTGCCATGGCTTTCTCCTGGGTTGGCGTCACGCTCACGCGCCGGGTCTGTATTGTTCGTCGCTGACCTTTTCCAGCCACTCGACGGCCCGGCCATCGAGGTTTTCCTGGACGGCGATATGGCTCATGGCCGCGGTTGCCTTGGCGCCGTGCCAATGCTTTTCACCGGGTGGAAACCAGACCACATCACCGGGCCGGATTTCCTCGATCGGGCCACCCTCACGCTGCACCTGGCCGCAGCCGGCGGTGACGATCAGGGTCTGCCCCAGCGGATGCGTATGCCAGGCTGTGCGCGCGCCCGGTTCGAAGGTCACGAGCGCCATCGAGACACGTGCTGGATCGGGTGCGGTGTGCAGCGGATCGACCCGCACTGTCCCAGTGAAATACTCTGCCGGCCCTTTGCCGGACGGCTGCGCGCCGCCGCGTTTGATGTCCATAGCTGCCTCCATTTGACCGGATATTCGTGCTGTGCCGCGCACCATCGGCGCGCCAACTGCCAGCTAGATTGGCATCTGGATTATCCTATACTATGGATAAGGGTATGCATATGGCTATTAGTTAGGCTTATCAATGATCAAGGACAACCTGCATGACCTGGTGGCGTTCGTCGCCGTCGCCGAGGAACGCAGCTTCACCCACGCGGCGGCCAGGCTGGCCGTCACCCAATCGGCGCTCAGCCAGACGATCCGGGGCCTGGAGGCTCGACTCGGTGTCCGCCTGCTCAACCGAACGACGCGCCGCGTCTCGCCGACCGCTGCCGGCGAGCGGCTGCTCAAGACCGTGGGGCCGCGCTTCAAGGAAATCAGCACGGAGCTCGCCGCGCTGCGCGAGCTGCAGCACAAGCCGGCCGGAACGATCCGTCTGTCCGCGACGGAGAACGCGGCGGAGTCGGTGCTCTGGCCGGCGCTGCGGCAGCTGCTGCCGAATTACCCCGACATCAAGGTCGAGATCGTGATCGACTACGGCCTGACCGACATCGTGGCGGATCAACTCGATGCCGGCGTCCGGCCGGGGGAGATTGTGGCAAAGGACATGATCGCGGTGCCGGTCGGCCCGGCGATGCGCATGGCCGTGGTCGGCGCCCCCGCCTATTTCGCCGACCGCCCGCGGCCGCAATTTCCGCAAGACCTGACCGGCCATCATTGCATCAACCTCCGCCTGCCCGGGCGGCGTGGCCTTTATGCCTGGGAGTTCGAGCGGAACGGCCGCGACCTCCATGTGCGGGTGGATGGGCCGCTCGTTTTCAACACCACCGCGCTGATCCTCACCGCCACGCTCGACGGTTTCGGCCTCGCCTATATGACCGAACAGCAAGTCAAGCCCTACCTCGACGACGGCGTCCTGGTGCGCGTGTTGGCCAACTGGTGTCCGCCGTTCTCAGGCTACCACCTCTATTATCCAAGCCGCCGGCAGCCCTCGGCCGCCTTCGCCATCCTCGTCGATGCATTACGCTACCGTGGCAAACCGCCTCTGCAGAAAGCTTGAGATCGCATTGGGCACTGTTCAATACGCCGCTCCTATCCGGTGCGCCTCCGGATGGCGACGCCCGCGCAGTTCAAGTTGATCGGCACCGACGCCAGCGGATCGATACGCCTGCCAAAGTCAACGGGAGCGCCGTGTTTGGCATCGATATCAGGGTCCCGGACATGCGGTTCGGCACCCCGGCGATCACTCCGGTCAAAGGCGGCAAGCTCTCGCGCATGGACGAAGCAGCGGGCCCGGCGCGTACACGGACGAGGAGCTAGCCGCCTTCGCCAACTACACGATCGGCCAGTTCGCATATCGCCCAGGGCTGGTCACCCCGCACCAGATTGACCGGCAGCGCGCGCCAGCACCTGCTGCACCGAAGTCTTGACCTGACCGAAATCGAAAGAATGGTGAAACCCTCTAAGGCGAGGTAACGTCTGCCTCGACGGCTCTGGAAGCGTCGCTTTCCGTCCGCTACCTCAGGTTTGCGGACGGAGTCAGCCCAGGGTAGAATCGACCTATGACCGATTCCCCCAAGGACGCAACCATCCCAAGCACCGGGTCGCCGCTCGTATCGCCGGCCGCCGGCCCGAATGCGCTCGGCCCGGTCTGGGACGCGCTGTCGGAAAGCGCGGCCCAATACGCAACCGGCGCCCGCGGTGCCGGCACGCGCCGCACCTACCGCTCCGCCTGGACCCATTTTTCCAATTGGTGCCGTGACATGGGCCGCGAGCCGCTCTGCGGCGACTCCGAGCTGATCAGCATGTACGTCGTCCGCCGCGCCGATGACGGGCTCACCGTGTCCTCCATCCGCGTCGCCCTGGCCGCCATCCGCACCGCCCATATGCTGGCCGGCATCAGGCTCGACCTCACCGCGCCGCGCTTCCGCATGACGCTGGAGGGCGTGGTGCGCAGCCGCGGCGTCCGCCCCACCCGGCAGGCCGCGCCCGCGGTGCCGGCGGTGCTGCAGAAGATGCTTGCCGCCCTTCCCTCCCCCGAGTCGCCGCTCGGCATCCGCAACCGCGCCATGCTCCTGCTCGGCTTCGGCGCGGCACTGCGCCGCTCCGAGCTGGTCGGCTTGCGCATCGGCGACGTCGACCGCGTAGCAGGCCGCGGCCTGTCAGTGCTGGTGCGCCGGTCCAAGACCGATCAGCACGGGCGCGGCCAGCATGTGGCGATCTGGGCCAACCCGGCCGAACCCCTCGTCTGCCCGGCGGCGGCGCTCGAGCGCTGGCTGACGCTGCGCGAGGCCGCGCCCGACGTCGCCAGCATCTTCTCCGCCGAGGCCCGCCAGGCCCGGCCGCTGTTCTGCGGCATGAGCAAGGCCGGACGGCTCTCCGGCATCGAACTCTCCGACAAGGCGGTCGCCCGCCTGGTCAAGAGCGCCGCCGAAGCTGCCGGGCTCGACGCCACCCAATATTCCGGCCACAGCTTGCGCGCCGGCCTCGCCACCGCCGCCGGCGAGCAAGGCGCCGGGCTCGCCGACCTCATGCGCCAAACCCGCCATAAATCCACCGAAGTGGCGCTGGGCTATCTCCGCCCCGCCGACCTCTGGCGCAACAACGTCACCAAGGGTCTGTTCCAGCGCCGCGACGAGGACTGAATGCCTCCGTTCAGCAGCCGAGCTTGCTGGCCAGATCGGTCATGCTGTCCGCGATCACCTCGTACTCGTTCTCCGCCCGCAAATCCCGCCGCTTGTTCGGCCCGTCTTCCAGCGGCCGGTTCACATACGCGGTCTGGAATCCGCGGCTGCGCGCCGCCAGCAAGTCGCTATTATGCGCGGCCACCATCATGCACTGCTCGGGCCGCAGCATCAGCGCCTCGGCGCCCCGGTCATAGGTCTGCGGCGTCGGCTTGAACGAGCGGGCGATCTCCGAGCCCAGGATCGCGTCCCAGGGCAGGCCGGCATATTTCGCCATGTTGACCATCAGCGCGATATTGCCGTTGGACATGGTGGCGATGACGAATTTCCGCTTCAGCCGGGTCAGTCCTTCGACCGAATCCGGCCAGGGATCCAACCGCCGCCAGGCGAAATTCAGCTGCTCGAGCTCCGCGTCGCTCAGCCCGGCGACCCCATACCGTTCCAGCAGCTCGATCAGGTTCTCCCGGTGCAACTCGTCCAGCCGCACCCAGGGCCGCCCGCCGGAGCGGACCTTCTCCATCGCCGGCTGATAGCCGCCGCGCCACGCATCGGCGAACGCAAACCAATCGAGCTTGTAGCCCTTGGGCGCCAGCGCCGCTTCCGCCTCGCGCGCGACGCCGTCACGCCAGTTCACCACCGTGCCGAACACGTCGAACGTCAGCGCCCTCACATCGGATAAAGCCATGGTACGATCTCCTGTAACCGTGAACCGTTGACAAATTGCTTGCTGAAATTGATGTCGTGCCGCGCCTCGGCCGCCTCCGGCACGCTCAGCGCAGCCTCGATCACTTCGCGCCCGATCCCGTCCCTGGGGATGACCGCGAGGTTTAATCCATTCGAGGTCATGACGTTTCCCTGGCCTTATGCACCACGTATCAGGAGGTGGGACGCTCCCGGCCGCTTACCTTGGCAGAGCTTGTCCCCGCGTGTAAGGGTGCAGCAATTGGGCTCCGAACATCATGCAAGACGAACTCCCGATCCACAATGCGCGCGATACGGACGAGGGAAGGCGGTTGCAGTCGGCCGGCGCCGATGGCTGGCGGCGCTGGGGGCCGTATCTCAGCGACCGTCAGTGGGGCACCGTCCGCGAGGACTATAGCGCCGACGGCACCGCCTGGGATTACTTTCCGCACGACCACGCGCGCAGCCGGGCGTTCCGCTGGGGCGAGGACGGCATCGCCGGGTTCGCCGACGACCAGTTGACCTGGTGCCTCGGCCTCGCCTTGTGGAACGGCAACGACCCGATCCTCAAAGAGCGGCTATTCGGCCTGACCAACCGCGAGGGCAACCACGGCGAGGACGTCAAGGAACTCTACTTCTACGTCGATGCGACGCCGACGCACTCCTATTTGCGGATGCTGTACAAATACCCGCAATCCGCCTTTCCGTACACGCAATTGGTCGAGGAGAACGCAAGCCGCGGCCAGGACCAGCCGGAGTTCGAGCTGCTTGACACTGGCGTCTTCGCGGCCAATCGCTATTTCGACATCACCGTCGAGTACGCCAAGGCGGCGCCGGACGACATCCTCTTGCGGATCACCGTGCATAACCGGGCCGCCGAGCCGGCCGCGCTCGACGTGCTGCCGATGCTCTGGGCGCGCAATACCTGGACCTGGTCGGGCGTATCGGCGCGACCCGAGCTGCGTCTCGAGGGCCGCACGGTCCGCGCCACCACGCCCGACTGGCCCGAGCTCGACTATTCCTGCGATCAGGACACGGAATGGTTGTTTTGCAACAACGAAACAAACCTGCCCCGCCTATTCGGCGCGCCCGCCACCGGGCCGTTCAAGGACGGGTTCAACGACCGCGTCGTGCACGCAAGCCGCGATGCCGTGCGCGGCGACCGTGGCACCCGTTGCGCGCCGCTAGTACATTTGCAGCTCGAACCCGGCGGCACCGCCACGCTCCGGCTGCGCCTCCGCCCAGTAACGAACAGCGCCGCATTCGCCGATTTCGACTCAGTGTTCGCCACGCGCCGCAAAGAGGCGGACGCTTTCTACGGCGCCCTGCAGTCAAAGATGACGGACGCCGATGCAAAGCTGGTGCAGCGGCAAGCCTTTGCCGGGATGATCTGGTCCAAGCAGTATTACGCTTACGACGTCCGCACCTGGCTCGACGGCGACCCGGCCGAGCCCCCGCCGCCCGAGCGCCGCCGCCACGGGCGCAACGCCGACTGGCGGCACCTGATCAACGCCGACATCGTCTCGATGCCGGACAAATGGGAATACCCGTGGTACGCCTCGTGGGATTTGTGCTTCCACGCGGCAGTATTCGCCGCCATCGATCCCTCCTTCGCCAAGTCCCAAGTCTTGTTGCTGCTCGACGAACGCTGCATGCATCCCAGCGGCCAAGTCCCGGCCTATGAGTGGAACTTCGCCGACGCCAACCCTCCCGTGCAACCCTGGGCGGCCTGGCAGGTCTATGAGCGCGCCCGCGCCTGGACCGGCGAGCCCGACCGCGACTTCCTCCGCGCAGTGTTCCATCGCCTGCTGCTGAACTTCGGCTGGTGGGTCAACCGCCAGGACGCTGCGGGCCGCAACTTGTTCGGCGGCGGCTTCCTCGGCCTCGACAATATCGAGATCTACGACCGCGACTCCCCGCTGCCCGGCGGCGGCAGGATCGATCAATCCGACGGCACCGCCTGGATGGCGGCCTATGCGCTCAGTATGATGCGCATCGCGATCGAATTGGCGATGACCGAACCCGTGTACGAAGACCTGGCCGTCAAGTTCTTCGGCCACTTCCTCCTGATCGCCGAAGCGATGGAGCGGCCCGGCGGCAAGGACGGTCTGTGGGACGAAACCGACGAATTCTACTACGACGTGCTTCGGCTGCCCGATGGACGCTCCATGCCGCTTCGCGTCCGCTCGCTGGTCGGGCTGATCCCGATGCTCGCCGTGCACGTGCTCGACCAGAAGACGCTGGACGCCCTGCCCGGCTTCACCCAGCGTCTGCTCTGGTTCCGGCAAAACCGGCCCGATCTCGCCGCCCTCGTCTGGCGCTGGACCGACCCGGGCAACAACCAGACGATCCTGCTCTCCCTGCTGCGCGGCCACCGCACCAACCGGCTGCTCGCCCGCATGCTCGACCCGGCGGACTTCCTCTCCGATTGGGGCGTCAGAGCCCTCTCCCGCCATTATCTCGAGCCGTACTCGCTCGATCTGGATGGCAGCACATTCAGCATTCGCTACCTGCCGGCCGAATCGGACACGCGCCTGTTCGGCGGCAACTCGAACTGGCGCGGGCCGGTCTGGATGCCGATCAACTACCTGCTGATCCGGGCGCTGGAGCTGTTTCACCGGTATTACGGCGATGATTTCCGCGTGGAATGTCCCGTCGGCTCCGGGCAAAAGCTGAGCTTGGCCGAGGTCGCCGCCGAGCTCAGCCGGCGCCTGACCCGGCTCTCGTTGAAGGGCGCCGACGGTCGCCGCCCGGTCATGGCGGCCTACCCCGGCTTGGCGGAGCAGCCGGAAACCGAAGACCTCGTCCTATTCCACGAATACTATCACGGCGACACCGGCCGCGGCGTCGGCGCATCGCACCAAACCGGCTGGAGCGGCCTAGTCGCCCTCCTGCTCGAAGCCGACGCTGGCTGGAAGGGAACATAACCACCTCTCACCCAGACCGAACCCGCCGCACGGCATCCGCCCAGCCGGCCAGCTTGCGGTCGCGCAGCGCCTTGTCCGCCCCAGGTTGAAACCGCCGCTCGAGCCTCCAGGACTTTCCGGCCACCTCCGGCGCCTCGCAGACACCCGCGTCATACCCCGCAAGGTAAGCCGCCCCCAGCGCCGTGGTCTCGCGCACCACTGGACGATCCACCGGCGCATCGAGCATGTCGGCCACGAACTGCATCGTCCAGTCCGAGATCGCCATCCCGCCATCCACCCGCAACACCGCCCGCGCCTCGCCGGCCCAATCGGCGCACATCGCGGCATACAGGTCGTGCGTCTGATACCCGACCGCCTCGAGCGTCGCCCGCGCGATCTCCGCCCGCCCCGTCCCCCGCGTCAGCCCCAGCAACGCCCCCCGCGCCTCCGCGTCCCAATACGGCGCGCCGAGCCCGACAAAGGCCGGCACGAAATACACCGGCTGCTCCGGATCGGCGGCATCGGCCAGCGCCTGAGTGTCCGCAGCGGTGGCAATCAGCCCCAGCGTGTCGCGCAGCCACTGCACCCCCGCGCCCGCAATGAAGATCGACCCCTCCAGCGCGTAATGCCGTTTGCCGTGCAACTGGTAGGCCACCGTGGTCAGCAGCCGCTGGCTGGACCGCACCGGAACCGTGCCGGTGTTCAGCAAGGCAAACGCGCCGGTGCCATACGTCACCTTCATCATCCCAGGCTGAAAGCAGGCCTGCCCCACCATCGCCGCCTGCTGGTCCCCGGCAACACCCCGGATCGCGATCGGCGCCCCGAACAGCGCCGCATCCGTCGTACCGAATGACCCGGCGGAGTCCCGCACCTCCGGCAGCACCGAAGCCGGCACCCGCAACAGCCGCAGCAGCTCGTCGTCCCAACTCCCCTCATGGACGTTGTACAGCATCGTGCGCGACGCGTTCGTGGCGTCCGTCGCGTGCACACGCCCGCCCGTCAGCCGCCACAGCAGGAACGTATCGACCGTCCCGAACGCCAGCTCGCCCCGCTCCGCCGCGTCGCGCGCCCCGACCACCTCATCGAGCATCCAGGCGATCTTGGTCCCGGAAAAATAACTGTCCGCCAGCAAGCCGCTGCGTTCCGTCAGCACCGCCTCCTGCCCGGACGCGCGCAGCGCGGCGCAAGCCGCTGCCGTCCGCCGGTCCTGCCAGACGATTGCGTTGTGGATCGGCTTGCCCGTCGACCGGTCCCACAGCAGCGCCGTTTCCCGCTGGTTGGTGATGCCCAGCGCCACGACCTGCCGCGCCTCGATCCCAGCCCGCTGCAGCGCCTCGCGCACCGTCGCCAGCGTGGTGTTCCACAAATCCTCCGGATCGTGCTCGACCCAGCCCGGATGCGGGTAGTGCTGCGGATACTCGCGCTGCGCCACCGCCACCACGTCCAGCCCGGCGGAGAACACCATCGCCCGCGTCGAAGTCGTCCCCTGGTCGATCGCCAGCAGCATCAGTGCAAGACCCGCTCGCCCAAGAACTCCTCCAGCGCCGCCAACCCTTCCGGCTCGACATGCAGCCCCAGCTTCGACCGCCGCCACAGCAAATCCTCCGCCGTGCGCGCCCACTCATGCTCCACCAGATACCGCACTTCCGCCTCGGTCAGGTCCGCCCCGAACACCTTGCCCAAATCGTCGGCCGACCGCGCATCCCCCAGCACCACCCGCGCCCGCGTCCCATAATTCCGCATCAGCCGCCACGCATGACCCGGCGACAGGAACGGATAATCCCGCCGCAGCGCTGCCACCTGCGCCTCGAACTCCTCGGGCGCGAAATCCCCGCCCGGCAGCCTGGCCTCCCGCGTCCACGACCCTCCCACCGGCAAAAATGGCGCCAGCCGCCCCAGCACGCCCTCGGCCAGCCGCCGAAAGGTGGTGATCTTGCCCCCGAACACGCTCAGCAACGGCGCCTGTCCGTACGGCGCATCGAGATCGAGCACATAGTCCCGCGTCGCCTGGCTCGCGCTGGAAGCGCCGTCATCGTACAGCGAACGCACGCCGGAATACGACCAAACGACATCCGCCGGCGTCGGCGGCACCGCAAAATACGCGCCGAGCGACCCGCACAGATACTCGACCTCCTCCGCCGTGATCGCCGCCTGCGCCGGGTCGCCCCGGTAATCCAAATCCGTCGTGCCGATCAGCGTGAATTCCCGCTCGTATGGGATCGCGAACACGATCCGCCGGTCCTTATTCTGCAGGATATACGCGCGATCATGCTCATACAGCCTGCGAACCACGATGTGACTGCCCTTCACCAACCGGATCCGTGCCTTCGACGCCGACCCGGCCTGCCCCGTCATCACCGCCGCCACCCAGGGCCCCGCAGCATTGACCAGGACCCGCCCCAAAATGGTGCGCTCCACCCCCTGCGCGCCCACCACCGTCATCCGCCACACCGCGCCGTCCCGCCGAGCCGCCGTGCAGCGCGTCCGCGTCTCGATCACAGCGCCCCGCGCCGCGGCATCCATCGCGTTCAACACGACCAGACGCGCATCCTGCACCCAGCAATCCGAGTATTCGAACCCCGCCCGTATCTCCGGCTTCAGCGGCGCCCCAAGCCCCGACCCGGCCAGCGCCACCCGGCGCGTCCCCGGCAGCCGCTTCCGCCCGCCCAGACTGTCGTAAATAAATAACCCCAGCCGCAGCAGCCAAGCCGGCCGCTGATGCCCGTACAACGGCAGCACGAAGCGTAACGGCCAAATAATGTGCGGCGCCGCTGCCAGCAGCACCTCGCGCTCCCGCAGCGCCTCGCGCACCAGCCGAAACTCGCGGTATTCCAGGTAGCGCAGGCCGCCATGGATCAGCTTGGTCGACGCCGACGACGTCCCAGACCCCAGATCCGCCTGCTCGCACAAATAAACCGACAAGCCCCGCCCCGCCGCGTCCCGCGCGATCCCGCACCCGTTGACGCCGCCGCCAATGACCAGCAGGTCGTAGACCGGATCAGCGCCCGTCATTCCGTGTCAAAAACCACCTCGTCATAGATCTCCGCCACCGGAATTTCGATCCCGATCTCCGGCAGCGCCAGCACATCGCCCTCGCCGAGCACCGTCGTCACCCAAGCCTCGCCGCGCTGCCGCGAGTGCACGGTGAGCGCCACCCCGATCTGCTCGACCAGAACATACCGCTTGATGCTCGGGACGCCGTGATATTCGCGAAGCTTGAATACCTGGTCGATCCGCCTGGTGCTTTCGCTGACCACCTCGAATACGACCACCGGGTCCGGGATGATCCGATCCGTGTTCGCGAACGGCGAGCACGTGACGGTCGCCTCCGGATACCGCACCCGCTTGCCGATCGTCTGGATACCGGCGCCGTCCGGGCTAACCGAGCGGCACGGGCCGCCGCGTAGGCGCTGCCGCAACTCGGCGCGGATATTGTCGGCGATCGCGCCATGCGCCACGCTGCCGCTGCCCATCGCCACCGGCTGCAACCCGTCGAATTCGTACCGTCCGCCCTGGCCCTCCGCCCAGTCGAAGAACTCCTCCTGCGTCATGGGCTTGCGAAGCGCGACGTTCATGGACCCAACTCTAGCACCGGCCGCTCTTCTTGCCCTACGTCGAAAGCAAACTCATCAGCCGCTCGACCGGCCCCAGCGTCTCCAGCTCCGCCACCATCGCGACGATGGTCTGCGCCTTGCCCCGCGGAAAGCCCGCATACTCGGCGCATTGCAGGAACTTGTCCGCGACCTCCTCGTAGCTCATCGGATCACTCGGGCTCCCTTTGCCGAAATCGGCCTTGCCGCGGATGTGCTTGCCATCCTTCAGCTCGATGTCGAGTATCGTGGTCATCTTGTGATATCCGGCCGCCTCCGCCTCGGCGTCCACGCCGAACTCGATCCGCTGCATCATCGCGCGAATATCCGGGCGCATCACCATCGCGTCGGTGTACTCGTTCAGCCCCGCCCGCCCCGCCACCAGCAGCACCGCCATGCTGTACTGCATCGAAAACTTGGCCTGCAGCTCGTTCTGCGGGTCGTTGTGGATCAGCGTATTCGGCATATGCGAGTTCGTGCCGACCCGCACATGTACTACGTCCTCCGCCCTGATCGCGTGCTCGCGGATCAGCCGCAGCATCTCCGTCATCCCCGGATGCGTCAGCGACCCCGACGGATGCGGCTTGATCGAGATCCCCGGCGTGGCGAACGTCCACGGATCGCCGAGCTTCCCCCGGATCGCCGCCTCGTCGAACCCGCCGCCGGCGGCGTTGAAGAAGCCCCGCGGCGCCTCCAGCAGCGCCGGCGTCGCCGTCCAGCCGATCGCCGCGAAATGCGCCGCCGCAACCCCGTTCTCCGCCGCTTTCCCGGCATGGAACGGCTTGGTCATCGTGCCGAAATTCTCGCGTAGCCCCGCCGCCTGGCTGCCCGCAATGGAAAGCGCCCGCGCCGTCCCCTCCAGATCCAGCCCGAGCAGCTTGGCCGCCGCCGCCGCCGCCCCGAACCCGCCGCAAGTCCCGGTCGTGTGGAACCCGGCCTGGTAGTGTCGCGGCGCAATCGCCTCGGCGATCTTGCACTCGACTTCCACCCCAAGATGGTAGGCCAGCATCGCCTCCGCCCCGCTGCCGCCGCGCGCCTCCGCCACAGCCAGCGCCGCCGGTAGGGCCGGCGCCGTCGGATGCATCAGCAGCCCATAGACCCGGTCCGCCGCCACCGCCAACTGCGTATCGTCGAAATCGTCGGCATGGATGCCCACGCCGTTCGCGAACGCGGCAAACCGCGGCGAAACCCGCATCGTGCTGCCGATCACCGTCGCCGGGCCATCCCGCAACCCAAGCTCTTGCAAATACCGTCGAACCAAATGCCCGCTTTCCGCCGATGCCCCGGACAGCGCCAGACCAACCCCATCGAGGATCGACTTCTTGCCGATCGCGACGACGTCCGCAGGGATCTCCGCAAGCCCGGTGGCAACAACGAACTGCGCAACGTGCCGCGTCAGGTTCAGCGTGTCGGCGATCATCAGCTTGCGAGCCGTCGCGGTTCCTTACCTCCAAAGAACGACCAGAACGCGTCATATACCAGGTCGGGGCGATGCTCCGCCGGGTAGTGTCCGGTCGGCACGTGGAACCCGCGCAAATCCGGCGCCCACGGCTGCCAAGCCGCCATCGGATCGAAGTGCCGCCCCACATGGCTGTTCGAGCCCCACAGCACCAGCACGGGACAGGTGATTTGCTTCTTGCCGAACTCCGCCGCGTCCATCTGGAAGTCCAGCGTCACCGTCGCCCGGTAATCCTCGCACACCGCGTGGATCTGCTCCGGCGTCGTGCAGCGCGCGTATTCGGCAAACGCCTCCTTGGTGAAGATCTCGAGCCCCACGCCCTTCTTGTTGAGCTTATACTGGACGTAATACGGCAAATCGGCGCAGATCAGCCGCTCCGGAAACGGCTCCTTCTGCGCCATGAAGAACCAGTGATACGATTCGAGTCCCCAGCCGAGGCTGATATTGTTCAGCAGGTGGTAGGTCGGAACGATGTCGAGCGAGGCGAACCGCTCCACCGCCTGCTGGTGATCCAGCGCCATCCGGAACCCCACCCGCGCCCCCCGATCATGCCCGGCCAAAGCGAACCGCTCGAACCCGAGGTTACGCATGACGGCGACATTGTCGTTGCCCATTGTGCGGAAGCTATAGCCGCTATGATCCGGCCCGCCATCCGGCTTGGAACTGTCGCCATAGCCCCGCAGGTCCGGCGCCACCACCGTGTAGTCCCGCGCCAGCGACGGCGCGATCTTGTGCCAGCTCACCAGCGTCAGCGGATTGCCGTGCAGCAGCAGCAGCGGCGGCCCGCTGCCGCCGATCATCACGTTGATCTCCGCCCCATCCGTCTTGATCCGCTCGCGCCGGAATCCCTCCATCAGCGCGGCGGTGGGCGGCAGCAGCTTCGGCGTGGTCGATGCATCGCTCAAGACCAAAACCCCTCAATCGTTGGCGCCGCGGATGGCGTCGATCACCGCATCGGTCACCTGGTCCGTCGTGGCGCTGCCGCCAAGATCCGGCGTCAGCGCCGTCCCCCGCGACGTCACCGCAGTGATCGCGCGCATCAGCCGCTGGCTTGCCCCATGCTCGCCCAAATGATCCAGCATCATGCTCGCTGTCCAGAACGCGCCGAGCGGATTGGCCGCCCCGGTCCCGATGATGTCGAACGCCGACCCATGGATCGGCTCGAACATCGAAGGATTGGCCCGCGACGGGTCGACATTCCCGGTCGCCCCAATCCCCAGCGACCCGGCCAGCGCCACCGCCAAATCCGACAAGATATCCGCATGCAGATTGGTCGCCAGCACCGTGTCGATCGTGCCGGGCTTATTGACCATCCGCTGCGTCATCGCGTCCACCAGGATCCAGTCCACCTCGAGCGCGGGAAAATCCCGCAACACGCCCCGGCAAACCTCGTCCCACATCACCATCCCATGCCGTTGCGCATTGGATTTCGTCACCACGGTCAGCTTCTTCCGCGGCCGCCCCATCGCCAGCGCCGCGGCAAACCGCGCGATCCGCTCCACTCCAGCCCGCGTGAACACTGCTACGTCCATGCCCACCTCGAGCGGCAGCCCGCGATGCGCCCGCCCGCCCACGCCGGCATACTCCCCCTCCGAGTTCTCCCGCACGATCACCCAATCGATCTGCCGCCCCAATTGCGGCAGCAGCGGCCCCTTCAGCCCGGGCAGCAGCTGCGCGGGCCGCACATTGGCGTATTGATCCAGCCCCTGGCAGATCGCCAGCCGCAATCCCCAAAGCGTAATGTCGTCTGGCAGGTCCCGATCGCCCACCGCCCCGAAGAAAATCGCGTCATGCTTGGCCACCGTCGCGACCCCGTCCTCCGGCATCATGCGCCCATGCCGCCGGTAATAGTCCGATCCCCAATCGAACCGCGCCATCTCGAGCGAGAGCCCCGGTTCGGCCGTCATCAGCGCTTCCAGCACCCGGCACCCAGCCTCGATCACCTCCGGACCGATCCCATCCCCGCCGATCACCGCGATCCGATGTGCCGCCAAGCTGCCCTCCCTGCGCTTTTCCACCGAATGCTGATCCATCCCAGCCGTTTCGTCACCCCCGGACTTTGTCGTTCTTAGGGATGGGCGACCCGAACCGAGTGAGCTGGGGCAGCACCCGCGTGTTCGACAGGGTCAGAAACAGCGGCGAGCAGAGATTGAGATCCGGCACCTCGCGCTCCACCAGCTGCTGGAACGCCATGAACAGCGCCACGCGCTTCGCCGCATCGTTCTCGACCGCCGCATCTTCCAGCAGCTTGTCCGCTATAGGCACGCGGCGAGATGCCAAACAAGGTAAGGTTTACTGCCCGATCGCGCCCGTTGGGTCTGTTGACAGGGCGAGCCACACCGAACAGGTTCATCGCCCAATGATCAAACATCGGCGCGAATGCCAGGTGAGAATGGGAGGCGCAAATGGGCGGCCGAGCTGCACGGATTTGCCAAGCTGGTTGCGCCGGAATCCTGGCGGCAACGCTCATGGCCGCGGCCGCCTTTGCCGCAGATCCGATCGTGCTGCGCTTTGCCGATGACATCCCCAAAACTCATCCGATCAGCGTCTACGGCTCGAAAGTCTGGATGGACGAGGTCGAGCGGCTGACCCAGGGACGGGTCAAGTTCCAGTGGTATCCCAGCTCACAGCTCGGCAAGGGGCGGGACATCCTGACCTTGGTGCAGTCCGGTGCGATCGACGTCGGCAGCGTCGGACCGTCGTACACGCCCGACAAGCTGCCCTTGTCGGCCGTCGCGGAACTGCCCGGCATGTTCACCTCCTCCTGTTCCGGCAGCGAGGCGGCATGGAGCCTGCTGAAACGGGGCGGATTGCTCGATCAGAAAGAGTATGCGCCGCTCGGCCTGCACGTCGTATTCGGCTTCACCAACCCGCCCTACGAGGTGCAGACCGTCAAGCACGCGGTGGCGGTGCCGGCCGACATGCAAGGCTTGCGGCTGAAGACCCTGGGCGGCGCCTCGGACGAGGCGGCCCTGAAGCTCGGTGCCGTTCCGGTGCAAATGGCGGTGCCCGACCTGTTCCTAGGCCTGCAGCGCGGCACCGTGGACGGAAGGTTCGGCGCCTTCACCAGCGTCTACGCCAATAGCACGCAGGATGTGCTGAGCCACAGCACCGTCGGCGCCGATATCGGCGGCTTCGTGTTGACGACTTACATCGGCGACCGGCGGTGGAAGACCCTGCCGGCCGACATCCAGAACGCGATGCTGCAAGCCGGTGATGTCGCGTGGAAAAGCTTTTGCAAGGAGGCCGACCTCGAAAACACCGCCGCCGCAAAGAAGTTGCAAGATGAGAACCATTGGGTGCTGCACGAGGTGACGCCGGGGGAGCGCGCCGAATGGCAAAAGGTGCTCGGCCCCGTCGCCGATGACTGGGCGGCAACGCTCGACCATCGCGGCAAGCCCGCCACCGCCGTGCTCCAAGCGTTCCGCGCCGCTGTCCATTGAGCAGGCTGGCAGCGCTTGACCGGATGTTGACCCGGCTGGAAGACGCGCTGCTGCTCGTCTCCTGCGTGTGCGTCCTCGGCATCGTCGGCATCACCACCGCTGACGTCGCCGCGCGCACGCTATGGAACGCCCCGTTCGCCTGGTCGCACGATCTAATCACCCAATATCTGCTGGTCGCGATGTTCTTCCTGTCGCTGCCCTACGTCACCCGGGTCGGCGGCCACATGTCGCTCGACTTCCTCGCCCGCAAAGTACGCGCGCCTATACCGCGCACCGCGCTGGTACTGTTCGGCGAGGTGCTGGCCCTGATCTTCGTCCTGGGCTTCATCTATGGCGCCTGGGGGACCGTGACCGACGCCTATCAGGGCGGCGACATGCTGCAGGGCGATCTTCCCTGGCCCACCTGGCCATCCCTGCTCGTCGGCCCCGTCGGCGCCGCGGTGCTGGCACTGCGGCTGCTGGTGCGGATCGCCCAGGCGGTGCTGGCGCTGCGGCACCGCGCCATGCCGGCCTATCTGGTTCATGGTGGCCATTGAGCAGTGACCACCCTCGTCATCTTGCTTTTATTCCTGCTGATCGCGACCGGCATGCCGCTGGCCTTTGCGCTCGGCGTTGTCGGCGCGGTGGGCGTCTGGCTGTTCGGCGGCTTCCAGCCGATGCTCTCCTTCCTCGCCACGACACCCTATACGAGCGCCTCGAACTACGAGCTGATGACCATCCCGATGTTCGTGCTGATGGCCGAATTCGTCATCATCAGCGGCGTCGCCGAGGAATTATTCGATACGATGGACGCCTGGACCCGGCGGTTCCGCGGTGGCCTCGGGCTTTCGACCATCCTGACCGGCGCCATGTTCAGCTCGATCTGCGGTTCCAGCGCCGCCTCGGCCGCCACGTTGGCCTCGACCGCCATGCCGCAGATGCGCCGGCACGGCTACGACATGCGCCTGGCCGGCGGGCTGACCGCCATCACTGGCACGCTGTCCTCGATGATCCCGCCTGCCAACGGGCTGATCATCTACGGCGTGTTGAGCGAGGCCGATCTGGGCCGCCTGCTGGTGGCCGGGCTGCTGCCGGGCTTCCTCGGCGCCTGCGTGTTGGCCGGCACGCTGCAGCTCCAGCTGCGCGCCAACCCGGCGCTGATCCAGTCGCGCGCCGACCAGCCGCCAAGCCTGCGCGAGAAGCTGCGCCGGCTGACGCGGATCCTGCCGATGGCGCTGCTGTTCATCCTCGTGATGGGCGTGCTGTACTCCGGGGTCGGCACCGCGACCGAGGCTTCGGCGCTAGGCGCGGTCGGCGCCGGCTTGATCACGCTGCAGCGCCGCCGGCTGCGCCTAGACACGTTGTTCCTCGCGCTGCGCAACACCGTCCGGGTCAGCACGATGATCACGCTGATCATCACCTGCGCGCTGCTGTTCGGCTATTTCCTGACGCTGAGCCAGGCGACGCAGAGCCTGACCGACTTCATCGCCGGGCTGAACACGTCGCGCTGGGTGATCATCGGCTTGCTGCTGCTGATCAAGCTTCTGCTGGGCTGCTTCATGGACCAGGTCGCCTTGCTAGTGCTGACCGTGCCGATCACCTTGCCGATCGTGGTCGGGCTCGGCTTCGACCCAATCTGGTATGGGATCGTGCTCGCGCTCACCTCCGAGATTGGGCTGGTGACGCCGCCGATCGGGCTGAACGCCTACATCGTCGCCCGCTACACAGACACGCCGGTCGAGCAGGTCTTCGTCGGCGTCTTCCCCTATATGGGGTCGCTGCTGCTGTTCCTGCTGGTGCTGGTGGCGTTCCCCGGAATTACTCTATTCCTGCCCAGCCTGATGCACCACTGATGGAGAGCGGGATGCCATTCGCGGCTACGCTGGAAGACCTCGAAAGGCGGCGCCGAGCCGCGCTGGCGATGGGCGGCCCGCGCAAGCTGGCGGCGCGCGCGGCCGAGGGGATCCTCGATGCCCGTGCGCGCATCGACCACTTGCTCGACCCCGGCTCGTTCCTCGAGACCGGCCTGTTCGCCGCGTCCGAGGCAAAAGCGACGCGCGCCCGCACGCCGGCCGACGGCAAGGTGGCGGGATTCGGCCGCATCGACGGCCGACCGGTGGGCGTTATCTCCAACGATTTCACCGTCATGGGCGCCAGCTCCAGCCGGATCAATTCCAAGAAGATGGGCCACGTAAAGGCGGCCGCCGAGAAGACCGGCTTCCCGATGATCTTCCTCGGCGAGTCCACCGGCGCCCGCATGCCCGACATCATGGGCGCCAAGGGCATTGGCGGCGGCGATAGCGGCTCGCGCTATCTGCGGACCCGGCGCGCGCCCTGGGCCTCGGCCGTGCTGGGCCCCTGCTACGGTTCCTCATCCTGGTACGCCGCGATGTCGGACTTCGTGGTGATGCGCAAGGGCGCCGTCATGGCCGTCGCCAGCCCCCGCCTGACCTCGATGGCCACCTCCGAGGCGATCGACGACCAGGAGCTGGGCGGCTGGCGGCTGCATTCGCAGACGACGGGGCTGGTCGACCAAGTGGCCGACACCGACGAGGCGTGTCTGGCCGCCATCCGCCGCTTCTTGTCGTATCTGCCGACCAATGCCGCCGAGACTCCACCGCGCGCCGCGGTCCCGGCCGGCTCCGACGACGGCGTGACCGCGCTGCCGGACATCGTGCCGAGCGCGCGTGCGCAGGTTTATGATGTCCGCCGGGTCATCGCCGCAATCTCCGACCGGGACAGCGTGTTCGAGCTGAAATCCCGGTTCGGCCGCTCGATCACCACCGCGCTCGCCCGGCTCGACGGCCGCGCCGTCGGCTTCATCGCCAACAACCCGGCGGTCAAGGGCGGCGCCATCGACGTGGATGCCTGCGACAAGGCGACCAGCTTCCTCGTCCTCTGCGATAGCTTCAACGTGCCGGTCATCCTGCTCGTCGACCAGCCGGGTTTCCTGGTCGGCCTCCAGGGCGAGGCCCGCCGCGCGGTCGGCAAGGTGATGAACTGGATGAACGCGCTGTCCCTGGTGACGGTGCCGCGCTTCTCGATCGTGTTGCGCAAAAGCTACGGCCAGGCGCACCTGAATATGGGCGGCGCCGGCAACGCCGACGAGGTCGCCGCCTGGACCACCGCCGAGGTGAGCTTCATGGAGCCGGAATACGGCGCCGCCATCGTCTATGGTGCGTCAAGGAACGGCGACAAGCCGGCCTTCGACGCCGCCATGGCCGAGATGACGCGCGAGACCTCCGCCTACGACCTCGCCTCAATTTACGGCGCCCAGGTGGTGATCGACCCGCGCGAAACCCGAAGTTGGCTCACCGACATGCTTGGGGTTCGCGAGAACGGCGTAGGCCGGCACATGATGGCCCATTGGCCGACGAGCTTCTGAGGGATGACCATGGAGGAACTGGCCCAAGAATTGGAGCTGCGCCGCGCCACAGCACTCGCGATGGGCGGCGAGGCGAAACTGGCCAAACGCCGCGCGGAAGGCGTGCTGAACGCGCGCGAACGGCTGGACGCGCTGCTCGATCCCGACAGCTTCACTGAGTCCGGGCTATTCGCCCGCAGCATCCGCCCCGAAATGAAAGATGCCTCGCCCGCGGACGGCAAGATCGCCGGTTTCGGCCTGGTCGACGGCCGCCGGGTCGCCATCGTCTCGAACGATTTCACTGTGCTCGGCGCATCGAGCAGCGCCATCAACGGCAAGAAAATCCGCCACGTGAAGCGCGCGGCGACCAAAAGCGGCATGCCGCTCATCTTCCTCGGCGAGTCCGCCGGCGCCCGCATGCCAGACCGCATGGGCGCGAGCGGCCGGGCGATGCTCGGCCAGGACCCCGAGGAGTATCTGCGGATCCGCACCATCCCCTTTGTCTCGGCCGTGCTCGGCCCCTGTTACGGCTCCTCCACCTGGTATTCCTGCATCTCCGACTTTGTGGTGATGCGCAAAGGTGCGAAAATGTCGGTCGCCTCCAGCCGCGTCACCGCGGTGGCGATCAACAAGGACATCGACGCCGAGGAGCTGGGCGGCTGGAAGCTGCACGCGACCACCACCGGCCTCATCGACGCGGTCGCCGACACCGACGCCGAGGCGCTGGCGCTCATCCGCCGCTTCCTCGCCTATCTGCCGAGCCACGCCGGCGAGCCCGCGCCGCGCGCCGCCGCCATCGAGGCCGCCGACCCGGCCGCCTTGATCCTCGAGCGTCTGCCGGAGAGCCGGCACAAGGTCTACGACGTGCGCGGGATCATAAGCTGCATCGTCGATGCCGGCTCCAATTTCGAGATCAAGCCCCGCTTTGGCCGTTCCGTCTGCACCGCCCTGGCCCGTATCGAGGGGCGAAGCGTCGGCATCTTGGCGAACAACCCGTATTTCAAGGGCGGCGCGATCGACGTGGACGCCTGCCGCAAGGCGATCGCCTTCATGGTGCTGTGCGACAGCTTCAACATCCCGCTGATCTTCCTGGTTGACCAGCCCGGCTTCCTGATCGGGCTCGAAGGCGAACTGCGCGGCGCGCCTGGGTTCATCATGAACTGGATGAACGCGATTTCGCTGGTCACCGTCCCGAAAATCTCGGTGGTCATGCGCAAGAGCTACGGCCAGGCCTATCTCAACATGGGCGGCGGCCGGAACTCCGACGAGGTCGCGGTCTGGCCGATGGCCGATCTCGGCTTCGTCGACCCGGCCGTCGGCGTCAGCATCCTGCACAAGATCAAGCGCGCCGATGACCCGGAACGTTTCGACGAGCTGGCGGCCGAACTGGCGCGGGATTCGTCGGCTTGGGAACTCGCCGCGCTCTACGAAGCGCAGACCGTGCTCGACCCGCGCGACACCCGCAAATATTTGGCCGACATGCTGGAAGTTCATTCCGGCAGCGGCGTCGGCAAGCACAGGCTGGCGAACTGGCCGACAAGCTTCTGATGCCGCCCGACATCGCCAAAGCCCGTTCGCTGATCGAGGCCGCACGCGGCCACACTGCGCTGACCGAGGATGAGGCCAAGCAGGTTCTGACCTGTTTTGGCTTGCGCGTGCCTCAGCGCATCGTCGTGCCGTTCGGCGGTGAGGCCACGCTGGAGGGTCTTGTATTTCCGTTAGTACTGAAAGTCGTTGCGCCTTCCATCCTGCACAAGAGCGATCTGGGCGGCGTGCGCTTGGGCCTGCGTGACAGCGCGGAAGTGCAGGCCGCCATCGCCGCGATGACGGCGCGCCTCTCCGGGCACGCGATCGAGGGATGGTTGCTCGAAGAAATGGCGCCGCCCGGGACTGAGATCGTCATCGGCGGGACCATCGACCCGAGCTTCGGGCCCAACGTGATGATCGGGCTAGGCGGCGTGCTGGTCGAATTGTTCGAGGATGTCTGCTTTGGCATTTGCCCGCTGCGCCCAACCGACGCACGCCGCATGCTGGACAGCCTACGCGGCGTGAAGCTGCTCCGCGGCTTCCGCGGCGCGCCACCGGCCGACGAGGGTGCGGTGCTGGACGCATTGATGCGCATCGGCGGCCCGGACGGGCTGATGCCGGCGCTGTCGGATTTGGTCGCCGAACTCGATGTCAACCCGCTGATCGTCTCCGCCTCGGGCGCGGTCGCAGTGGACGCACGGATCGTGCTGCATGCTTGATTTCGGTCCGCTCTTCGCGCCGCAATCGATTGCCGTCATCGGCGCCTCGAGCGCGTCCGGCGGCGTTGCCAATAATTTCCTGCGCAACCTGCGGGAACTGGGCTTCGGCGGCCGGGTCTACGCGGTGCACCCGAGCAGCCCCGAAATCGAAGGCTGGCCGGCCTTTCCCTCCATCGCCAGCCTGCCGGAGCCCATCGACTATGCCTATGTGGCCGTCGCCGCCGCGCGCACGCCCGATCTGCTGCGCGCCGCCGCCGGCCGTGTGCGCTTCGCCCAGGTGATCTCCAGCGGCTTCGCCGAGGCCGGTGCCGTGGCGCTGGAAATGGAACTCGTCGCCGCTTGCCAGCAGGGCGGCGCCCGGCTGCTGGGGCCGAACTGCCTCGGGCTCTATCTGTCCGCGGCACGCGTGTCGTTCATCGGCGGCGTGTCCATGGAGCCCGGCGGCGTCGCCGTACTCTCGCAGAGCGGCGGGCTGGCCGCGGACATCTTGCGCCGCGGCCAGGTTCGCGGCCTGCGCTTCAGCTCGCTGCTCACCCTCGGCAACTCCGCCGATCTCGGCCCGGTCGACCTGCTGCGTCCCTTGCTGGACGACGATGCGGTGCAAGTCATCGGCCTTTATCTGGAAGACGTCAAAAACGGCCGAGGCTTCTTCGCCGCGCTGCGCGACGCTGGCGTCCGCAAGCCGGTCGTCATCCTCAAAGGCGGCCGCACCGCTTCCGGTCAGCGCGCCTCCGCCTCGCACACCGGCGCCCTGGCCGGCGACGACCGGCTGTGGGAAGCGCTCTCCCGCCAGACCGGCGCTGTGCTGGTGGACACGCTCGACAGCTTCCTCGACGCCCTGCTCGTCTTTCAGTGCCTCACGCCGCGCATCGAACGGCCGACCGAGAACGTGGTGCTGTTCGGCAATGGCGGCGGCACCAGCGTGCTCGCGACCGACGCGTTCAGCCGGGCCGGCTTCACCGTCCCAACCCTGACCGGCGAGGCGCTCTCACTGCTCGAGGCGATGCGTTTGCCGCCGGGCTCCAGCATCATCAACCCGATCGATACGCCGGCGGGCACGCTGCGGCAGGAGCGTGGCGCGCTCGGCGGGCGCATTCTGGCCGCGGTTGGCGCCGAACCCGGCATCGATGCCGTCGTCATGCACCTCAACATCCCGGTGATCCTGGCCTATTCCGACCCGGAAATCCTGCCCAACCTGATCCGCGGCGCGCTCGACGCGCAGGCCCAAAGCGCCGCGCGGCCACACTTCCTCCTCGTGCTCCGCTCGGATGGCGAACTCGAAATCGAGGCCGAGAAGCAGCGTTTTCGCAGTGCCGCACTTGCCATGGGGGTGCCGGTCATGGACGAGTTGCCGGCGGCCGCCGCGGCACTGGCCTGCATGGCCGCGCATGAGCGTTTCGTCCGGCATGGCTAGTTTGGTGCTCGAGGAAGTCGAGGCCATCGACTCGACCTCGGCCGCGCTCAAAGCCCGCGCCACCGCCGGGTCGGCCGAGGTCGCACTCCTGGCCAGGCGGCAGCTCGCCGGTCACGGACGCATGGGCCGCCCCTGGCACTCCGTCGACGGCAATCTGCATCTCTCCATCCTGCTGCGGCCCGGCGCCATCCGCTTCCCCGGACACTGGTCGCTCCTATCCGCAGTCGCCCTGGCCGATACGGTCCGCCCTCACCTGCCGGATCCGAGGCTGTTGCGGCTGAAATGGCCCAACGACGTCCTGCTCAGCGGCGGCAAACTGGCGGGCATTCTCCTCGAATCCGCCGCCACGCCCGCGCCCTGGCTCGTGATCGGCTTTGGCGTCAACCTGACCGCCGCCCCTGCCGGGCTCGACCGCGAGGTCGCCTGCCTCGCCCAGTACAGCCCAGCACCCCAACCCGTCGTCTTCGCCCGCGCGCTGCTCTCCGCCTTGCAGTCCTGGCGCAGCCGATACGAAACCGAAGGCTTTGCCCCTATCCAGGCGGCCTGGCTCGCCGCGTCGCACTGCCTGGGCGACCCCATCAAGGCCCACATCGGAGACCGGCGCGTCGAAGGGAGATTTCGCGGCCTCGGCGCCGACGGAAACCTGCTGCTGGACGAATAGGAGACCAAAATGCCTGTAATCGACGTCAAAACCGACATCACCGGGAACGTCTGGAAAATCGTCGCCAAGGTGGGCGACCGGGTCGCCGAGGATCAGCCGATCCTGATCCTCGAGTCGATGAAGATGGAGATCCCCGTCTCGGCACCCGAGGACGGCACGGTCGCCGAGATCCTCACCACCGAGGGCGCCACCGTGTCCGAAGGCATGGTGCTGGCCCGGCTGACGGTCTGACCGCTTCGTGCAAAAACTCCTGATCGCCAACCGGGGCGAAATCGCCTGCCGGATCATCCGATCCGCCCACGCGCTCGGACTGCGCACGGTCGCCGTCTATTCCGAGGCGGATGCGAACGCCCTGCACGTTGCGATGGCCGACGAGGCCGCGCCGATCGGGCCGCCGGCGGCGCGTGAGAGCTATCTGGTGGCCGACCGGATTCTGCGCGCCGCCGCCGATCACGGCGCCGACGCCGTGCATCCCGGCTACGGCTTCCTCGCCGAAAGCGCGGGCTTCGCCCGCGCCGTGCAGGCGGCCGGACTGGCCTGGATCGGCCCCGCGCCCGACACGATCGACGCCATGGGCGACAAGGAGCGCGCCCGCGAGATCGCCAGTGCCGCCGGCGTCCGCGTACTGCCCGGCAGCCGGCGCTTGCGGCCCGGCGACGAAGGCCTGCCCGCCGCCGCCGAAACCGTCGGCTATCCCCTGCTGGTCAAGGCGGCTGCCGGCGGCGGCGGCATCGGCATGCGCCGCGTGGACGGCCCGGAAACGCTGGGCGAAGTCGCCGCCTCCACCCAATCCATGGCCGAGCGCGCCTTCGGCAACGGCGCCATTTACCTTGAGCGCTACATCAGGCTCGCCCGGCACGTCGAGATCCAAGTGTTCGGCTTCGGCAATGGCGCGGCGGTGCACCTGTTCGAACGCGACTGCTCGTTGCAGCGCCGTTTCCAGAAGATCGTCGAGGAGAGCCCGGCGCCGAACCTGCCGGACTCCGTTCGCGCCGCGATGGTCGACGCCGCCGTACAACTCTGCCGCGCCCAGCGCTACGCCGGCGCCGGCACGATCGAGTTCATCGTCGACGCGAACAATTTTGATTTTTTCTTCCTGGAAATGAACACCCGCATCCAGGTCGAGCATCCCGTGACCGAAATGACGACCGGGGTAGACCTGGTGGCGATGCAGCTCGAGCTGGCGCGCGGCACTCTGGCGCCAACGGAGCAAGGAGCGATCCAAACCCGCGGCCACGCCATCGAGTGCCGCCTCTACGCGGAGAACCCCGCCCGCAACTTCTTCCCGTCGCCCGGCACGCTCTCCGTCTTCGCGCTGCCGCAACCCGGCTCCGGCGTGCGGATCGACACCGGCTTCCGCCAGGGCGACACCATCACTCCGTTCTATGATCCGATGATCGCCAAGATCATCTGCCACGGTCCGGACCGTGGCAGCGCGATCGCACGCATGACCCAGACGCTGCAAGGCATCACGATCGAGGGTCTGACGTCGAATTTGCGCTTCCTGCGACAAGTCATCCGGCACCCCGCCTTCGCCGCCGGTGCAGTCTCGACGGATTTCATCGAGCGGTACAAGGCCGAGCTGATCCAGCAATGACGCCGTCAGGTCAACGCGACAGCCTTGACCTGGGCGTACACCTCGCTGCCCACGTCGAGGCCGAGCCGATCCCAGGACTGCCGGGTCACCCGGGCAAGCAACCGAGACCCGCCGCCCTCGGCGCCGAGACCCAGTACTGAAACGAGCTCGTGTTCCGCCGCCGCCGATACGGCAACGATGCGAGCCGGCAAGACATTGAGGATCGTGCTCGCGACTGGACTGGCCGTCAGGCTGACGTCTCGGGCGGCAATCCGCAGTCGCCGGCGCGCGCCAGGCGCCACGTAGGGCGACGGAACCAAGAAAACGCCGCCCGCGACCTCGATGCTCAGCATGCCGTAGCCAGGATCGAAGGCGCCGACGATGCCGTCGATACTGACCGCGGCGTCCCGCCCCGAGGCGAGCGGCAGCGTCGCGTCGCTCTGCAGCGCGTCGAGCCGACCGGTGGCCAGCACGCGCCCGGTTTCCATCAGGACGAGGTGATCCGCCAGCCGCTCGACCTCCGCCATGTCGTGGCTGACGTAAATGATCGGCAGCGACAGGGCGCCGTGCAGACGTTCCAGGAACGGCAGGATCTCGTCGCGCGTCCCGCGATCCAGCGCCGAGAGCGGCTCGTCCATCAGCAGCAATCTCGGCTCAGAAAGGAGCGCACGCCCGATCGCCACACGTTGCCGCTCGCCGCCGGAGAGGTTGTGCGGCGACCGGCCAAGCAGCGCCTCGAGCCCGAGCAAGCCGGCGACCTCGTCGAACGGCACCAATTGCGGTTGCGCGCGGCGGCGTGGCGCGCCGAACAGCAGGTTGCGCCTGACCGAAAGGTGCGGGAACAAGCTCGCCTCTTGGAAGACGTAGCCGACCGGCCGCCGATGCGCCGGCCGGAAACTATGCGCGTCCTGCCACACATCGCCGCCAACCACGCAGCGTCCGTCGAGACGCTGCAACCCGGCGATGCAGCGCAGCACCGTCGTCTTGCCGCAGCCCGACGGCCCGAACAGCGCTGTGACGCCGCTGCCCGGAGCGCTGAACGCGGCATCGAGCCGGAAGCCGCCGAGTTGTCCGCGAAATGCCGCCTCGACGCCGCCGTGCAACCTCATGCACCCA
Organism: Acetobacteraceae bacterium; assembly: GCA_965276815.1. Classification (GTDB taxonomy): domain Bacteria; phylum Pseudomonadota; class Alphaproteobacteria; order Acetobacterales; family Acetobacteraceae; genus JAVVHH01. The sequence continues at coordinate 737,147 of CBDIBE010000012.1, forward strand.
ACCTCATGCACCCAGGCGTCCGATGCGTTTCTCCAATAGCGTCATCGCCAGGATAACCGAAAACCCGAACACCACCATGCCGCCGGCGAGGATGCTCGCTTCCCGCCACTGCGAGGTCTCGACATAGTCGTAGATCGCAACCGAAAGCACCTCCGTCCGTCCCGGAATACTGCCGCCGATCATCAGCACGATGCCGAACTCGCCGACCGTATGGGAAAACCCGAGCACCGCGCCGGTCAGGAAACCCGGCCGCGCGAGCGGCACCGCCACCGTCCAGAACGCGCGCGCCGGGGAGGCGCGGAGCGTCGCGGCCACCTCCAGCGGCCGCGACCCCATGGCCGCGAAGGCATTGCGGATCGGCTGGACCACGAACGGCATCGAATAGACCACCGACCCGATCACCAGACCGGGGAAGGTGAAGGCCACCGTGCGCGCGCCCCAGATCCCGGCGATGCGGCCGCCGGGTCCGTCCGGACCGAGCACGACGAGCAGGTAGAAGCCGAGCACGGTCGGCGGCAGGACGAGCGGCAGCGTCACCACCGCCGCCACGCCCTCTTTCCACCAGGCGCGCGAGCGTGCGAGCCACCACGCGATCGGCGTGCCGATGAGGAGGAGGGTGGCGGTGGTGATGGCCGCCAGTTCGATCGTGAGCCGGATCGCCGTCCAGATTTCCGGCGACAGCGCGCCCAAGCGGCCGCTACTTCGCCTCCCCGGTCTCGTAGCCGAATTTCTCGATGATGGCCTGGGCTTGCGGCCCCTTGAGGAATGTCATGAACCCCGTTGCCGCCGCGCTGCTCGCGCCTTTCTTGAGCAGTACGGCATCCTGCCGGATCGGCGAATAGAGGTTCTGCGGCACCATCCAGCGTGATCCGGACGTGTCGTCCACCACTTGCGACAGCGCGACGAACCCGACCTCGGCATTGCCGGTCGCTACGAATTGATAAGCTTGCGTGATGTTTGCGCCGACCACGAGTTTCGGCTGCAGGGTATCGTATAGTTTCAACGCCTTCATGGTTTCGACCGCCGCGGCGCCGTACGGTGCGGCAACCGGGTTGCAGATGGAGAGCTTGTTGAAGCCGGCGCCGCGCAGCGTCGCTTCTCCCTTCACCAAGCCCGGCTGCTTGCTCCAGAACACCAGCTTGCCGACCGCATAGGTGAAGACGCTGCCGGGGACGCCAAGCCCGTCGGCGACGGCCTGCTTCGGCCGGTCCTGATCGGCCGAGAGGAGAATCTCGAACGGAGCTGCCTGGGTGATCTGGGTATAAAGCTGCCCGGACGAGCCGAAGCTCAGGACGGCCTCGTTGCCGGTTTTCGCCTTGAACGCGGCCGCGATCTCCTTTGCCGCATCGGTAAAGTTCGCGGCGACCGCAACGTTCGTCTGGGCGGCCCAGGCGTGATGCGTCGCGAGCGCGATGACCAGGGCGATGATGGCGCACAACCGTGCTGGGCGTGGCATGTCGGGCCTCCTGCTTCGTATCCGGCTGTATATATTTGAACACAACGCTTGAGGCTAGCTCTGCACCGCAAAGCGCGCCTGCACAAGCCGCGCGGCCAGCGACAAAGTGAGGCAGATCACGAAATAAGCCGCGGCCGTGAGCGCCAGTATCGGCAGCGGTTGATAGATCCGTGCGTTGAGCATCAGCGCGCGGCCGGTGACCTCCGGCACCCCGATCACCGAGGCGACCGAGGTGTATTTCACCATCCGCACATACTGGCCGATGATCGGCGGCAGCGCGGCGCGGGCGGCGATCGGGACAGTGATCAGCCGGGCGATCTGCAGCCGGGTCAGACCGAGCGCCGCCGCCCCCTCCTGCAGCGCGGGCGGGACCGCGCGCAACCCGGCGCGCATGTCCTGCGCGCAATACGCGGCGAGGAACAGCGTGAAGCCAAGCGTGCAGGCCGCCGTGCCGGTGGTGCGATAGCCGAACAGCGCCGGCAGCGCCACGTAGCAGAACAGCAGCACGACCAGCAGCGGCGCTCCCTGGATCAACCCGACATAGCCGGCGCAAACGGTCGAGAGTACCGGGATCCGGCTCTGCCGCGCCGCGGCCAGGATCAGCCCGAGCGCGGTCCCGGCCAGCGCGGTGATCGCGGCGATGGCGAGCGTATTGCCGAACCCGCCCAACAGAAATGGCAGGTTGCGCAGCACGATGTTAGGCATCGCGCAGCACGCCGGGCGCCGGCCCGCGCAGGACCACCCGGCTGATGAGATTGACTAGTAGCAAGTAGAGCACCGCCACCGTCGTATAGACCTCGATGCTGCGGAACGTGTCGGCCTCGACCTCGGAGGCTTGGTAGGTGAGCTCGGCCACCGCAATAACGGAGGCCAGCGAGGAGTCCTTGATGAGCTGCGAGAACAGGCTGGCGAGTGACGGGGCGATCACGCGCAGCGCCTGCGGCAAGGTCACCAGCCGCAGCGTCTGCCAACGCTGCAAGCCCAGCGCGCGAGCGGCGTCGGCCTGGCCTGCCGGCACCGCAAGCAGGCCGCCGCGGACGATCTCCGCCGCGTAGGCGCCCGAGTAGATCGACAGCCCGAGCGTCGCGCACAAGAACGCCGGCAGGTCGAGCGCGGACAGTCCGAGAAACCAGAAATAGATGTGCAACAGCAACGGAATATTGCGCACCGCCTCGACATAAGCCACCGCGCCCGCGCGCAGCACCCGGGCCTTCGACGCCCCGGCCGCGCCGATCGGCACGCCGAGCAGGAGCGCCCCGAACAGCCCGCACGCCGAAAGCGCGACCGTCATCGCTAGTCCGGAAGCGAGCTCGCCTTTATGCGCCCAAATCACTGACCAATCGAACGCGTAGTGCATCGGTTCAGGCCGGCCACACCTCGATCGGCACAGGCGGTTCGGTCCCGAACCATTTCTCGTACATCTTGGCGTATTCGCCCGAGGTGGAGAGGTCTTCCAAGGTCGCATCCACGGCGTCCCGCATCGCCCAATCGCCCTTGCGGACCCCGACCCCGAACGGCTCCGAGCTGAGCAGCCCGCCGACGATCTTGAACCCCGGATTGTTCTTCGAGAATCCCTGCAGGATGTTGAGGCTGCCAGTCAACGCGTCCGCCCGCCCCTGCACGAGCGCGAGCCAAGCGGCGTCGTAGTCGCGGAACGCCGTCACTTGCGCCTGCGGCGCGAGCCGCTCGATCGTCTTCTCCAGCGTGGTGCCCTGCTGCACGGAGACGCGCTTGCCGGCGAGGTCGGCGACGCCGCCGATCGGGCTGTCCTTGCGGACCAGCAGCGACTGGCCGCCCGTGTAATAGGTCAGGCTGAAATCGATCGTCTTCTCGCGGTCGCGCGTGTGCGTCATCGACGCAGCGACTAGGTCCACATTGCCGCTGATCAGCAGCGGGATCCGGGTCACCGAGGTCACTTTCTGGAACTCGACGGGAACGGCGATATGCACGGCGACCGCGCGCATGATGTCGAGATCGAACCCGGCCGGCTCGTTGTTGTCGTCGAGGAAGCCGAACGGCGGCGTGTCCAGCTTGACGCCCGCGATCAGCTTGCCGCGCGTCTTGACCTTATCGACCAAGCTCGGCGATTCCTGTGCCCCGGCCTCCTGCGCCAAAACTGGCATGGCGGCGAACGCGGCGAGTGCGAATAGGAGGTGGCGCCGGGTCATGAGGGGATCCTTTCCTGCTGGGCCCATTGGCCGATGCGCTCGAGCGCCTCGCGCAAGGCGGCGTCATCGGCCGTCAGCGAGAAGCGGATATGGCCGGCGCCGGCTGGGCCAAAGGCGGAGCCGGGCACGGTGGCGATGCCGAGCTCCTCGAGCCACGCAGCCGCCACCGCCGCGTCGTCCCGGTCGACGGATGGGAACAGATAAAAGCCGGAATCGGGCAGCTTGCAGGCCAAGCCGGGCACCGCGTCCAGCGCTGCGGCGGCAAGGACTTGGCGCGCGCGGAACAGCGCCCGGTAGCGCGGGACCAGTTCATCGAACAGCGCCAGCGCCTTCACCCCGGCCTGCTGCACAAAGCCGGGCACGCAATACACCGAGTGCTGCATGAAGCGCTGGATCGGGCGCACCGCGCCGGAAGGCATCGCCAGCGACCCAAGCCGCCAGCCGGTCATGCCAAACGTCTTCGACATGCTGTCCACCACGAGCGTGCGCGCCTTGCCCGCCGGCCGAAGCTGCGGCGCCGCGAACGCACCGCAATGCACCAGGTCGGAATACACCTGGTCGAAAACGATCCAGAGGTCGTGCCGCGCGGCCAGCGCGACCACGTCGTCGAGCTCGGCCTGCGACAACACGCGCCCTGACGGGTTCACCGGCGAGTTCAGGATGATGGCGATCGTGCGCGGCGTGACCGCCGCTTCCAGGGCCGCCTTTTCGACCCGGTCCAGCATCGGCAACCCCACCGGAACGCCACCGCACAGCCGCACGCACGGCCCGTAGCTGACCCAGCCGGGTTCCGGCACCAGCACCTCGTCGCCGGGCGCCACCACCCCCATCAGCGCGGTGAGCAGTGCGAACTTGCCGCCTGGGGTGACCAGGATGTCGCCGGGTCCGTACTGCGCCGACGTGCGCAGCCGCTCCCGTTCCGCCAACGCCTCGCGCAGCGCCAGCGACCCGGCGGCCGGCCCGTAATGCGTGTCGCCGTCGTGCATCGCCCGTGCGGCCGCCTCGACGATCCGCTCGTCCGTCGGCAGGCCAGGATCGCCGCTCGAGAGGCCGATGATCTTTCTCCCGGCCGCCCGCGCCGCGCGGACTCGCTCCGTCATCTCGACCGTGGCCGACGGGCGCAGCGACGCGACGCGCTCGGCCAGTCTTGGATGTTCCAGTCTTGGATGTTCCAGTCTTGGGTGTCCCGCCATCGTCCCCTCCGTTTTTGCCGGCCGATCCTGTCTGCGAACCCGCCGGCCGACAAGCCGCTCGGCTTGCGCATAGCAGCGGAGTCGCGGAAGATCACGCCATCACGGCAGACGGAACCGGCGTCATTGCGAGGAGCGAAGCGGCGAAGCGATCCAGGCCCGTGCCAGTCCGCACCGCCCTCGATCGCCATCCGTTCCGCCCCTCACGATAGCGGCCGGACGCCACCGCGTGACCGCGACTGCCGGGTCCCGCATCGGCGTGGGCGCGCTGCTCGTGCTGCTGCTCGCGCTGATCGTGCTGCCGGTGGGCGTGCTGGTGCTCGGCTCCTTCCTGTCGGCGCCCCCGCGCGCGCTGCACATCGATTGGAGCGGTCTTACGCTCCGCAACTACGGGGCCGTCCTGCACGCCGAGGGGTTCGGCCCCGTCCTCGCGACCACGCTCGGGACCGCGCTTGCTGGAACGGCGGGGGCGGCGGCGGTCGGGACCGGCCTCGCCTGGCTCGCAGTCCGCAGCGACGTCCCGGGCCGGCCCGTGCTGGACGCGGTCGCGGTCATGCCGCTTTTCGTGCCGCCGCTGGTCGGCGCCTTCGCCTGGGACATCCTCGCCTCCCCGCGCAGCGGCATCCTCAACGTGGTGCTGCGGGCGCTCGGCGCGCCCTTCACGCTGAACATCTACTCGATCGGCGGGATCGCCTTCGCCTACGCGATCTACTACGCGCCCTACGTCTACCTGTTCGTGGCCTCGGCGCTGCGCAACATGGACGCGACGCTCGAGGAGGCAGCCGCAACAAGCGGCGCCGGGCGGCTGCACGTCGCCTTGACCATCAGCCTGCCGCTGGTCATGCCGGCGCTGCTGGCCTCGAGCCTGCTCGTCTTCGTGCTGCTGGTCGAGCTGTTCGCGATCCCGGCCGTGCTGGGCGAGCCGGGCAACCTGCAATTCATGGCCGTCCGCATCTGGGACCTGATCGGCTTCACTCCTCCGGAAGTGAACCAGGCCTCCGCGCTCGGCGTGCTGATGCTGCTCATGACCGTGGCTCTGGTTCTGCTGCAGCAACGCGTGACGGCACGGCGCAGCGTGGTCACCGTCGCGGGCAAAGGCCAGCGCGTGCGGCCGGTTTCGCTGGGCCGGCTCCGCCTCGTCTTCGCGGCGGCGAGCTTCCTCTATTTTCTGCTCGTCGTCGTGCTGCCATTTGCGGCGCTGCTGTTTATCGCGCTCCGCCGCAACATTTTTTTCCGTGGCCTGCCCTCACTCCTGGACGCCTCCCAGCTCTCCCTCAATCAGTTTGCCACCGCCTTCAGCGACCCGGTGGTGGTCGGCACGCTGTGGAACTCGCTCGCCGTCTCGACCGGGACGATGGTGATCGGCGGCGCAGTCTACTTCGCGGTGTCCTATATCGTGCATCGGACGCGCTGGCCGGGTCGCCGGGCGCTGGACATCGTCACGGTGCTGCCGGTCGCGATCCCGGGGATCATCGTCGGCCTCGGCTATCTCTGGTCCTGGATCAGCCTGCCGATCGGCCTCTACGGCACGCTCTGGATCCTGATCCTGGCCTACGTCTCGCAGTTTGCCCCGCAGGCAACGCGGGCGATCGCCGGCTCGCTCGTCCAGATCCATCCGGAACTCGAGGAAAGCTCGCGTCTGTCCGGCGCCGGGCTGCTGACCACGCTGCGTTGCGTGGTGATTCCGCTCGCCCGGCCCGGCATCGTCTCCGCCGCGCTGCTCTTGTTCGTACTATCGTTCCGCGAGCTGGCGACCGCGCTGTTCCTCTATACGTCTGGGACGCAGTTATTCTCGCTGGCGATGTTCGATTTTTGGCAGCGCGGGTCCACCGGCCTGGTCGCGGCGATGGCGGTCGTGCAGATCGCCATCCTGCTCGTCCTGGTGCTGGCGGCCCAACGGCTGCGCCGCGCAAATTGGAGCTGATGCATGATTTCGATCGTCGATGACCCCATCGCCCTGCAGGTCGTCTGGACCCGGCTGATCGCCATCGCCGACGAGGCCGCCGCGACCCTGCGCCGCACCTCCTTCTCGCCGATCGTGCGCGAGTCCAACGATTTTGCTTGTGTGATCTTCGACCGCGACGGCAACGCGATCGCCGAGAACACGATCGGCATTCCCTCCTTCAACATGACGCTCTCGCGCACCCTTGCGCATTTCCTGCACATCCGTCCGCTCGCCGAGTGGCGCGAAGGCGACGTCGGCATCTGCAACGACCCCTGGCTCACCTCCGGCCATCTGCCGGACATCACCATCCTGGCACCGGTGTTCCTGGATGGCCGCCTCGTCGGCTGGACCGGCAGCATCGCCCACATGGCCGACATGGGCGGCTCGCTGTGGTCGGCCGATACCAAGGAGGTCTATGAGGAAGGCCTGCTGTTGCCGCCCTTGCTCTGGTTCGAAGCCGGGCAGCCGAACCGCACGCTCGAAGCCGTCATTCGCGGCAACTCGCGCCTGCCCGACCAGGTGATCGGCGACATCGCCGCCCAAGTCGCGGCCGGCGACGCCGCGTCCCGCGCGCTCCGCGAGCTGATGCGGCGCGAAGGCATCGAGGACCTCGCCCCAGTGTCGCGCGAGATCTGCGCCCGCACCGAACGCCGCATGCGCGACGCCATCGCCCGTATCGCCGACGGCACGTATCGCGGCGCGGTGGATCTGGACGGGACCGGCGAGGAACCCGTCCACATCGAAGTCACGGTCACCAAGCGCGGCGAGGAGCTGTTCGTCGACTACGCCGACACCTCGCCGGAGGTCGGGCGCGCGCTCAACACCGTGCTGAACTACACCGAGGCCTACACCTGCTACCCGCTGAAATGCGCGCTCGACCCGGCCACCCCGCGCAACGAGGGCAGCTACCGCCCCATTCACGTGATCGCGCCCGAAGGCTCCATCCTCAACCCGCGCTACCCCGCCCCGGTCTACGCCCGCCAACTCGTCGGCCACTGCCTCGCCGCCGCGCTCTACGCCGCCCTGGCCCCGGCGCTGGGCGAGGCGATCGTCGCGGAATCCGGCAGCGCGCCCACGCTCCGCGTCATCATCTCCGGCTACCGCGAGGAGCGGCGCCGCTACACCGCGATCCTGTTCATCAACGGCGGCATGGGCGCCCGCGCCGGGCAGGACGGTTTGGCGGCGACTTGTTTCCCCTCCAACGTCGTCTGCGGCTCGATGGAGATCATCGAGGCGCTGTCGCCGCTGCGGATCTGGCGCAAGGAGCTGGCTCCCGATTCCGGCGGTCCCGGCCGTTTGCGTGGCGGCCTCGGCCAGGACGTCGAGATCGAGCTGGCGACGGACAAGCCAGGCACGCTCTCGCTGCTGGTCGAGCGCCGGGAGCATCCGGCGCTGGGCGTGGCGGGCGGGCTGCCCGGCGCGCCGTCGCGCGTCGTCTGGAACGGGCGCGAGGAAGGATTCCCGTTGAAAGGCCGCAGCCCGATCGCCGGCGGCGACCGCCTCGAGGTGCGCTATCCCGGCGGCGGCGGTTTCGGCGACCCAAAGCAGCGCGACCGGGCGCTGGTGCAGGCGGACCTCGATGCCGGCCTAATCACCGAAGCGGCCGCCCGCGCCGTCTACGGCCTGTGACCCGCTATCTTGCCGGCGCCGATGTCGGCGGCACCTTCACCGACCTCGCCGTCTACGACACCCACACGCGCACGCTGACCCTCGGCAAGCTGCTGACCACGCCAGATGACCCAAGGCGCGCCATCGTCGAGGGCCTGCGCAGCCTGGACGTGCGGGCCGATCTGGTCGTGCACGGCACTACGCTGGTCACCAACGCGCTGATCGAGCGCCGCGGCGTTGCCGTCGGGCTACTCACCACGGAGGGCTACCGCGACGTCCTCGAGATCGGCACGGAGCTGCGCTACGACACCTTCGATCTCCAACTTGCCCGGCCGGAGCCGCTGGTCCGGCGCCGGCGGCGGCTGCCCGTGCGCGAGCGGATCGGCGCCGATGGCAGCGTGGTGCTGCCACTCGACGAGGCCGGCGTGCTGGACGCGGCCGCTCAGCTGCATGCGCAAGGCGTCCGCTCGCTCGCGATCGCCTTCTTCAACGCCTACCGCAACCCCGCCCACGAAAACCGCGCCAAATCGCTGGTCGCCAAGGCCTTCCCGGACATGGCGGTGTGCACGTCTGCGGAGATCGCGCCGGAGGTGCGCGAGCTGGAACGGTTCTCGACCTGCGTCGCCAATGCCTACGTCGCGCCGATCGCTTCCCGCTACCTACTCGAGCTCGCCGACACGCTCGGCGTCCCGCTCTTCGTCATGCTGAGCGATGGCGGCATCACCACCGCGCGGGCCGCCAGCGCGCAGCCGATCGCGCTCGTCGAATCTGGTCCGGCCGCCGGGGCGATGGGGGCCGCGTTCTTGGCGCGGCAGGCCGGATGGGACAACGTGATCGCCTTCGACATGGGTGGCACCACTGCGAAGCTCAGCCTGATCCATGGTGGCCAGCCGCGCCGCACCCATGAGCTGGAGGCTGCCCGGATCCGCCGCTTCAAGAAGGGCAGCGGGCTGCCGCTGCGCCTGCCGGTGATCGAGCTGATCGAGATCGGCGCCGGCGGTGGCAGCATCGCCGCGCCCGACGCGCTCGGCCTGCTCGGCGTCGGCCCGCGCAGCGCCGGCGCCGTCCCCGGCCCCGCCTGCTACGGCGCCGGAGGAAGCGACGCCACGGTGACGGACGCCGACCTGATCCGCGGCTACCTCGATCCCGCCGCCTTCCTCGGCGGCCGCATGCAGCTCGACCGGAACGCAGCCGAGGCGGCGCTCGCGCGCCTCGGGACCGCGCTCGGGCTCGACACCGTGCAGGCCGCGGTCGGGATCGCCCGGGTCGTGGACAACAACATGGCCACCGCGGCGCGGGTGCACATTGCCGAGGCCGGCACCGACACGCACGACTTCCGCATGGTCGCCTTCGGCGGCGCCGGGCCAGTGCACGCCTACGCGCTCGCCCGCCTGCTGAACATCCATGAGGTGATCTTTCCCCGCGGCGCGGGTGTCGCGTCCGCGGTCGGCATGCTGGTCGCCCCGCGCAGCGTCGAGTTCACCAGGAGCTTGGTTGCGCCGTTGGCCGCGTTGGATTGGGAGGCAGTGGGCGCCATCTTGCAGGAGTTGGAGGCGCGCGGCCGGGCCATCCTGCACGAAGGCGGCGTCGGTGACGCCGAGATCGAGGCCGCCACCTCCGTCGATATGCGCTACGCCGGGCAGGGCTTCGAGGTGACGGTGCCGGTGGACGCCGGCGCGATCGGCGTCCGCGACGCCGCCGCGCTGCGGCGCGCATTCGACGCGTGCTACCGCGAGCGCTTCGGCCGCAGCCTCGACACGCTCGCGGTCGAGGCAGTCTCGTGGCGAGTGCGTGTCCTCGCGCCAGCCTCGGTCACCGAGGTGCGCTTCGACGCGCGCGAACAGAAGGGCGGCGATGCGCTTAGCGGGCACCGCCAGGCGTATTTCGCCGAGGCCGGCGGCTTCATCTCTACGCCGGTCTACGCACGCGACCGCCTGCAACCCGGCGCCGAAATCGCCGGCCCCGCCCTCATCGCCGAGACCGAAACCACTTGCGTGATCGGCCCAGCCGCCAACGTGGCCATGGACGCTTTCGGCAACCTGATCATGCGCCTTCACACAAAATCCGGTAACGATGACCCGTGACACGGCCCGTCATCGCGAGGCGCGGAGCGACGAAGCGATCCAGGGGCCGCCAGCACGGTCCGTGCCGCCCTGGATCGCCACGCCGCCAAGCGGCGGCTCGCGATGACGAGTCCTTATGATTGAGCCCTGGGTCAACCCATTGCAGATTGGATCGGCTCCATGAAGTTCCGCGCTTCCCTGTTCGGCTTGCTGCTCGCCGCCCCGGCCTTCGCCCAGACACCGAGCCCGGTGGTCGACGGCGAGACGATCGCAACCCCGGAGCTGGTCGCCGCCGCCTGCCAGGAGGGCAAGCTCACCTACTACACCGCGCAGCGCGACGCCGATGAGCGGGCGATCGCCCAGAAATTCCAGCAGGCGTTCCCCTGCATCTCGGTGTCCGTGGTCAGCGCCGTCACCGGCCGGCTCTACGAGCGGCTGATGACGGAACACGACGCCGGCAAGCCGCAGGCGGACCTCACCATCATCACCGACGAGGCACTGACGCAGCGGTTGATCGACAACAAGATGGTCCGCCCCTGGACGCCGCCTGAGGCCGGACTGTTCGCCCCGAACGCGAAGGAGCAGGGATGGTGGTACGGTGCGTCCGGCGCGCTCATGTATATCATCTACAATCCCCAGGCGGTGCAGGCGGCCGACGCGCCGAAAAGCTGGGCCGACCTCATCGATCCGAAGTGGAAGCGCCAGGTTAGCATGGCCCCGGTCACGACGGGCGGCACCTCCTGGGTGCAGTTCGACTTCATGAAGGAAAAACTGCCGCCCACCTACCTACCGGCGCTGGCCGCGCAACAACCAAAAGTGTTCAGCGCCTACGCCGCGGTCGGCCAGTCGGTCGCGCGCGGCGAGACGCTGGTGGGCATCATCGATTCACTTGACGATTATCCGCTCCGGGTCGGTCAAGGCGCACCGATCCAGCCGGTCTACCCGGCCGAGGGCGTGCCGTTCGTGAACTACCCGATGATGCTGCTGCAAGAGGCCCAACAACCGCACGCGGCCGAGCTGTTCGGCAACTGGTATCTCTCGAGACAAGCCCAGACCGAACTGGTGCGCCTGCGCGGCGTCTATTCGTTCCGCGCCGACGTCGCCCCCGCACCGGGCAACCCGCCGCTCGCCGGGCTCAAGCTGTGGAACCCCGGCCACGACGCGGTGCTGCGCGACCACGACGCGTTGGTCAACCAAATCCTGCAAATTTTCGGGCGGCGCTGACATGCGGTTTAGCAATTTCCTCTTCCCGGAAAGCCGCGACCCGGCGGGCGAGAGCCTTATCCTCGACGAGGTGATGCAGGAGGTTGCGCTGACGGAGCGTCTGGGCTTCGACACGCTCTGGCTGAGCGAGCATCATTTCGACGGCAACTGCGCCTATGTCGATCCGATCGCCTTCGCCGCCGCCATCGCGACCAGCACGAAGCGAGTGCGGATTGGCCTTGCGGTCGCGCAGATGTCGCTGCACCACGCGGTCCGCCTTGCCGAGCAACTCGCGCTAATCGACCATCTAAGCAAGGGGCGGCTGATTGTCGGCATCGGCCGCGGCACCGCCTACAACATCTACGAGTATCAGGGCTACGGTATCGACCCGGCGCAAGCGCAGGCGCGGTTCGAGGAGGCGGCGGAGATTTTGCTGCGCGCCTGGACCAGCGAGACGGGCTTCACCCATCACGGCCGGTTCTGGGACCTCGACGTCCCGCTGCTGCGGCCGCGGCCCTATACGCAGCCGCACCCGTTCACGATCCGCGCCGCGTCGGGCGAAGCGAGCATGGTCGAGCTGGGCGCTGCCGGGTCGCCGTTCCTGATGAACGTGCAGAGCCTCGAGACGACAAGACACCGGCTCGCGCGGTGGCGAGAGGCCGCGCGCGAGCACGGCGTGGATGATGCGCACGTGGCGGACGCGCTGGGCCAAAGCTGGGTCTGGCGCAACATCTTCGTCGCCGAGAGCGACGAGGCGGCGTGGCGCATCGGCCTGCCCGCGTTCGAAGCAATGCAGGCGCACCGGGCGGCGATGCGGCGCCGGATCGAGGCGGAGCAGGGCAAGACCCTGGTGCGCCAGGACGCGGCGCCGCCGGCGCGGACCGACCCTCGGCACGCGCTGATCTGCGGCGCCCCCGCCACCGTCGCCGCCCAACTCAACGACATCGCCGAGACGGGCGTCGGCGGGGTGATCCTGCATTTCCGGCTGGGTCCAATGACTTGGGAGGACGCGTCAAGCAGCCTCACCCTCTTCGCGGAAGCGGTCGCCCCCCTCGTCCGGAGCGAAACCTTGGTCGCCTAAACGTCGACGACGATGTAGTCTTCTTCCACACGGACCGGGACCGTCTCGGCGACGTACGGACCCTTGACGACCCTGGCACCGGGTTCGGCCACGACCGGATATGCCTTGGTGCGGATCCGCTCGGGATCGCAATAGGATTGGCCGGTGCGGATGTCGAACTCCCAGCCATGCCAGGGGCAGCGGACGATCTCGCCCTTGCGCGTGGTGACATACTTGCCGGGTTCCGGCGATTGCAGCAGCCCGGTGATGATGCCGGCGCATAAGCTGCCGCCCTGATGCGGGCAGCGGTCCAGCATGCCGAAGAATTCATTGCCGAGATTGAAGATCGCGATCGGACGGCCGCGCACACGAAACAGCTTGCGGCCGCCAGGCGGGATCTCGCTGGTGGGCGCGACGACGTGCCGGGCCATGTTTTAGAGCCCGTACACCTCCCGTGCGTTGCCCAGGAAGAGCCGGCGGCGCTGCGCCTCGGTCATCTTCTGCGGGAAGGCGTGCGAGGGATCGTCGAAATCCCAGTGCGGATAATCGGTCGCGAATAGCAGCCGGTCCCAGCCGATCCAGCCGATCGTGTCCAGCAGATGTTCGCGCGGATCCGGCTCCTCCATGGGCTGCGTGGTCCACCATACCTGCCGGCGGATGTATTCGCTCGGCGCAAGCTTCAGATGCGGGGTCTCGGCGCGCAGCGTCTTCCAAGCCTTGTCCAGCCGCCAGGCCAGCGCCGGCGCCCAGGCGAACCCGGCTTCGACGAGAATGACTTTCAGGGCCGGGAAGCGCTCGAACACGCCCTCGATCACCAGGCTGCTCAGCCCGGCTTGGCAGCTTTGCGCGTGACCGGTCATCTCCTCAATGTAATAGCTCGGCCAGCCCGTCGCGGTGATCGGCGACCCGCCATAGCCGAAGGCGTGGATCGAGACCGGGAGCCCCGCCTTCTCGGCCGCCTGGTAAATCGGCCAGTAGCGGCGATTGCCGAGCGGCTCGGCGGTGCGCGACAGCATCAGGACCTGGACAAAATCTTTGTGCGCAGCCCAGTGCTCGATCTCCGCGACAGCGGCGTCGGCGAACTCGTAGGGCACGACGATCGAGCCTTTGAGCCGGTCGTCCCCGAGCCAGACTTCCTCCTGCCAATGATTGGACGCCCGGCACAAAGCGGCGCTCAGCTCCGGGTTGGAGATACCCTGGCCCGCCGTGAGCGGGTTGAGGATGCCCAGCATCACGTTGTTCGGCTCGAGATGCTGGGTGGCGAGGAAGCTGGGGCTGCTGCCTTGCCGCCCACCCTCGGGCGGATAGGCGTCGCGGCGGGAGGCGTCTGGCTGGCTTTTCGGATAGGCCGGCCCCTTTTCCATGCCGATCCGGCGGCCGGCGGAGAATTGCTGCAGGTGCTCCCGCCACCTTGTCGAGAGCCAAGGGTCGAGGTCTCGGGGCGTGCGCTGCTGCGGATGGATGTCGCAATCGGCGATCGCGAGCCGGCTGGCCGACGGCGTTACGGGAGTAGGGCGGACCTGGACGTTCATGCCACGGGCTCCAGCAGGCGGGCGTAGGTCGCCCTTGGGTTATCGACGGCGATCTTGCGCTTGAGTTCCGCCGGCAGTCCAGGCGGCCAGGGCGAGTCGCCCTCGAACTGCGCGTGCGGATAGTCGGTGGAGAATAGCAGCAGTTCGTCCGACTGTATGTGATCGATGATGCGCAGCAGGGCCGCCGGGTCATCGGCGGGAGCGTCGGCCGGCTGCAGCGACAGCCGGACATTGCTGCGGACGATCTCGAACGGGGAACGGTCCACCCATGGGATCTCGGTGCGCAAGCCGCGCCAATACTTCGTCAGCCGCCAGAGATGCGCCGGCAGCCAGGTCCAGCCGGATTCTAGCAGCACCAGTTTCAGGTCGGGATGGCGGGAGAACACGCCCTCGCAGATCATGCTGGTGAGCTGGCTTTGGAAGGCCTGCGCCTGGGCGACGTAATCCTCGGTATAGTAGCTGGCCCAGCCGCCGGCGGTGGACGGATTATGGTAATTGCTGCCGGCGTGGATGGCGACCGCCAGACCGTGCCGGGCGGCCGCGGCATAGACGGGCCAGAAATGCCGCTTGCCGAGCGGCTGGTCCGCGCCGGCCAACAGTAGGATCTGCACGAAGCGGCCATCCGCCGCGCAGCGCTCGATCTCGTCGACGGCGAGCTCGATATTCTGTAGCGGGACGACGATGCTGGCCCGCAAGCGCGGGTCCCGGTCGAGCCACTCGGAGGCTATCCAGCGGTTCACCGCCCGCGCGTAGGCGGCGGCGAGATCGTCGCTGAACAGAAGTTGCACCCCATAGAGGCAGTTGCAGATCGCAGTGTCGATGCCGAACGCGTCCAGGCACTGCGTCTGCACTTGCCCGAGCGTGGCCGCGGGCCGGCCTTCAGCCGGCCGCCAATCGGCGCGTGCGGTCAACGGCGAGCCGGACGGATACGAAATCGAGCGCAGCTCATCCATCCCGCGCGCCTGAACCGTGTCCCGCCAGTGCTCCTCCATATACGGCAGCAGCGATTTCAGGCTGGGCACCGTCGGATGCATGTCGCAATCGGTGACGCCGGATCCGATCCTGGTGATGGTTCCTCCAATCGCCGCTTGCCCGCGGCAGCGCTGCTGCCGACAGCATACACCGGTGGCGGACGAATTGGCCTCGCGATTTGCGACGGGCGCTTGCCCAAACGCGTGTGGCGATCGAGGCCGCGCGAGCAACATTGCCGCGCTCCCTGCCATTGGCTAGGCTCGACCCATGCAAGAGAACTGGACCCGGATCGCCGGCGTAGCCGATGTCAGCGAGGGCGACATGATCCCGCTGATGGTCGGGGAGCTCAGCCTCGCTCTGTACCATGTCGACGGCGCCTGGTTCTGCACCGACAATGTCTGCACGCACGCCTACGCCATGCTCACGGATGGCTGGCTCGAGGACTACATGGTCGAATGCCCGCTGCATAACGGGCAGTTCGACATCCGTACCGGCAAGGCGCTATGCGCCCCCGTGACCGAGGCGATCCGGACCTTTGCCGTCCGCGTCGAGGGCGACGACGTGTTATTGGCGTTGCCGTAGCCCGAGAGGAACCAGCACTTGCCTGTCGAATATGCGGTCCATGACCGGATCGCGCTGATCACGCTCAACCGGCCGGCAGCGATGAACGCGCTCGATCCGGAGAGCCGCGCGGAGCTGGAGGCGTGCTGGCGCCGGGTCGCGGAGGACGGTCAAGTCCGCTGCGTGATCCTTACCGGGGCGGGGGATCGGGCGTTTTGCACTGGCGCCGACCTCAAGAAGACGATGCCGCCGAAGGAGAGTTTTGCCGAGTTGACCTTCGGCGCCGAGGAGATGGATCAGTCTACCTTCGGCTCGGACAAGCCGAGCATCTGCGCGATCAACGGCTTCGCGCTGGGCGGCGGCCTCGAGCTCGCGCTGGCTTGCGACATACGGATCGCGGCGGAGAACGCCCAATTCGGCCTGCCCGAGGTCAAGGTCGGCAGCATTCCCGGCGCCGGGGGCACGCAGCGTCTGCCGCGGGCGATCGGGCGCAGCGATGCGATGCTGATGCTGCTGACCGGGGACATCATCGACAGTGCGGAAGCCTTGCGGGTCGGCCTGGTTAGTCGCGTGGTGAAGCGCGAGGCGCTGCTGGACGAGGCGATGGCGATCGCCGGCCGGATTGCCGCCAACGCGCCGCTCGCGGTGCGCGCGGTCAAGCGGCTGGCGGTGCAGGGCGCACATTTGCCGCTGCCGGACGCGATCCGCGCGGAGCGGGCGACCTGGGGCTTGCTGCGCGACACGCAGGACCGGATCGAGGGAAGGCTCGCCTTCCAGCAGAAGCGTAAGCCACGATACGAGGGGCGGTAATGCCAGGTCTCTTGAGGGGGTAAGCTTTCACCGTCATGGTCCGCCTGCGCGGATGATGACGTGTTGAGGGTTACGGCAGCGGGACGGTAGCGCCCATCGTCTTTCTGCTTTGCAGCGCGGTGTGCGCCGCGGCGGCGGTGCGCAGGTCGAGCGCCGCGGGAACGAGGATCAAACGTTCGATCGGCATGACCCGGCGGTCGGAATAAGCGCCGACCCGCATCACGGAATACGCGACGCGATTACCCGGAGCGTAGGAGGTCACACCGGGTCCGACTTGCTCGACGATCCCGGCGGCTTCCAGACCGATCGCGGACGGATATGCAGGGAGCAGGTAACGGCCGCTGCGGTGGTGGCAGTCGATGAAGTTGAGGCCGATCGCTTCATGGCGGATGAACGCTTCACCGGGTCCGGGCGCGCCGGGGTCGTGGGGTTCGGCCCGCAGCACTTCCGGGCCGCCCGGCCGGTCGATGACGATTCGCATCGCTAGATGACGCCTCCCTCGGCGAGCCTTTCGATATCGGTGGCGGAATATCCGAGCATGGTGCCGAGGATCCAGGCGTTGTCCTCGCCGTAGCACGGCGCGCAGTGAACGATCAGGCCGCCGGCGTAAGCAGGGGTCCGGCTGAGTTTGACGGGGAATTCCGGGACCGGCCAGCGGCCGATCTTGCTGCCGGCGATCTCCGTCATCCAGTTGAGCGCGCGCAGTTGCGGGTCGCGGTCGCAGCGTTCGCCGGCGGTCTGACACATGCCGGCCGGGGCGCCCGCCGCTTGCAGAAGCTCCATCGCGTCATAGGCCTCGATCGTCCCCGTCCATTTGCTGATCGCCTCCCCGAGCGCGTCCGGATGGCGCAGCCGGGCGGCGACGGTGGCAAAACGCGGGTCGTGGCGCAGACCGGCAATCTCGGCCAAGGCGCGCCACTCCGGCTCGGTAAAGCAGGCGATGGCGAGCCAACGATCCTCGCCCTGGCAGCGGAAGGCGCCGTGCGGCGCCGCTGGCTTGTACGGCGAACGGTTGCCATAGCGCGACCAGACCCGTGCATGAACTGGCCGCCCATGTCCGGGTCGGTGACGCCCTTTAGCGGTGTGGTGGCCGCGTCGCGGGCGGCGCGGCGGCCGATCGGCGCCATGGCGGCGAGACGCGTGTCCGGATTGGCCTTCCACTCGACCTTGAGGCTTTCCGCGCCGAGCCCGGCGAGCAGCAGGCCGGCATACTCGCCCAACTCGTCCGCCGTCTCGATCACGCGCAATCCGGACAGCATGCCGGGCATGGTCATGGGCAAGGCACGGTCCAAAGGCATGACGCGGAAAGGGCTACTCCGCCCGCTTGAATTTTGGCAGCGTGACAGCGTCGGTGCCTGGCGAGCGGCGGTCCGCCCATGCGTCCCGGCCTCACGCCTTCAGCCAGATCGGTTCGGCGGTCGCCATTGTTTTCGGGTAGATCGCCTTCGGCACGCCGTCCTGCCACTGGATGATGACCAACTCCGCATCCTCGAGCCGGCCTTTGCTGTCGAACTTGAGGTGCCGGCTCGGGATGAACTTGGCCGGTCCCTCGTCGTGCAAATCGAAGGCGCGCATCGCGTCGGCCACCTTGTTCCGGTCCGCGGCGCCGGCCTTCTCGAGCGCCGCGTGGAAGGTCAGCATGTCGACGTAGGTCATGATGGAGTCCTGGTTGAGCCACGGCTCCTTCGTGCGCTCGGTGAAGCGCCGTGCTAGGTCCTCCTGGCCCTTGCCGCCCCAATTGGCCAGCATCGCCATGCAGCCCTGCAGGATGTTCGGGCCGATCACCTGCGCCATCTCCGGCGCACCCCACTGCCCGCCGCCGCCCATCTTCGGCAGCTTGTCGGTGCCGAGATTGTACTCGTTGAACTTGTCCAGCAGCACCTTGGTGTCTGGAACGTTGGTCGACATCATCAGCATGATCTGCGGGCGGCCGTTGCGGACGCGCTGCACGATCGAGGTCGCGTCGGACAGCGGCGGCGTGTAGGTCTCGTCGACCACCGCTTTCAAGTGGTAGTGGCCGAGCTCTGTGGCGCGGATCGGCTTCATGAAGCTGACCTCGGAGGCAGTATTGTCGGCGACCAGGGCGATCGTCGTCGGTTCCTTGCCGGTCTCCTGCTTGGCCAGCTCGAGGAAGGTCGGCAGCGCCTCGAGCGCCTGCCGATCCGCCGTCGGCGCCATCTGGAACACGTAGCGGAACCCGCGATTGGTAATCGCATCGGAATAGGAGAGCGTGAGCCACGGCAGCTCCGCCCGCTCCGTCACCTCGGTCGCCGCCAGGGTGAAGCTGCTGAGCCAGGCGCCGGTGCCGCCGACCAGGTCGGGGTTCTGCGCGATCATGCGCTGCGCGGCGTCGGTCGCCTTCTCGGTGCTGTCGCCGGCGTCGACGATGACGAGCTCCATCTGGGCGCCGCCCAGCGCCTTGATGCCGCCGCCCTTGTTGACGTCCTCGATGCCCATCTCGGCGCCGCTGCGCATCATCTGGCCGTTGCGCGCCCACGGCCCCGACAACGGCGCGAGCAGCGCGACCTTGACCGTCTTGGCCGGCTGCGCGCGCGCGAAACTTGCCGCGCCCGCCGCGAGACCCAGGCCCAGCGCCGTTCGGCGGCCGATTGTCCTTCTGCCCATGTTTCCTCCCGTTTGTTTATGCGTCGCCGAGGCCCAGATAGGATCGGCGCACCCGGTTATCCTGCATCAGCACCCCGTGCGGACCTTCCATCACGATGCGCCCGGTCTCGAGCACATAGCCATTATCGCAAAGCTGCAGCGCCTCGCCGACGCGCTGCTCGACGAGCAGGATGGTGAGCCGGTCCTCGCGGTGGATCTGCGAGATCCGGGCGAAGATCATGTCGGCAATCGCCGGTGCGAGACCCATCGATGGCTCGTCCAGCATCAGCAGGCGGGGATTGCAGGCGAGCCCGCGGCCGATCGCCAGCATCTGCTGCTCGCCGCCCGACATCGTGCCGGCCAGTTGCTTCTCGCGCTCGGCGAGGCGGGGAAACAGCGCGTAGATCCGGTCACGCGCCCGCTGCCATTGCCGCCCGTCGTGCACCGGGTAGGCGCCCATCTCGAGGTTTTCCGCGACCGTCATGGTCTTGAACACCTGCCGGCCTTCGGGCACGTGGGCGATGCCGAGATGCGCGCGCCGGGCCGCGGGGATCGCGAACAAATCGCTGCCCTCGAAGCGGATCGCGCCGCTCTGCGCCGCCACTACGCCGCTGATCGTCTTGAACAGCGTCGACTTGCCCGCGCCGTTCGGTCCGATCACCGTCACGAACTGGCCTTCGCCGACCGTCAGCGACACGCCCCGCAACGCGTGCGCCCCGCTATAGGCGACGCAGAGATCGGCTACGTCGAGCATGCCGCCGCCCACTTGCTGCCGAGATAGGCCTCGATCACCCGCCGGTCCTCGATAACCGTAAGCGGCGCCCCTGACGCCAGCACCTTGCCGTGGTCCACCACCAGGAAATCATCGGCGATGCGCAGCATGGCCCGCATCGTGTGCTCGATGATGACGATCGTCATCCCCTCCGCCCGCAAGTGCTCCAGCACCGCCAGCACGTCGTCGCACTCATCATGCCCCAACCCGGCCAGCGTCTCGTCGAGCAGCAGCACCCGCGGCCGGCCCGCGAGCGCCCGGGCCAATTCCATCAACCGCAACTGCTTGTTGGTCAGATTGCCGGCGGCCACCGCAGCCATGTCCTGCAGCCCGGTCCGTTCGAGCGCCAGCGATGCCACGGCGGCGGCCTCGGCGCCCGCCAGCCCGGCGCCGTATGCGCCGACGATCACGTTCTCCAGCAGCGGCAGCCGCGGGAAGGCGCGCACGACCTGAAAGGTGCGGCCCACCCCGGCCCGGGCGATCTCGTGCAAGGGGCGTCCTTGCAGCTTTTCCCCCGCGAGCGCGACCGTCCCGGCATCCGGCCGCAGCACGCCATTGATCAGGTTGAACAAGGTCGTCTTGCCGGCGCCGTTGGGCCCGATGATGCCGAGGATGCGGCCCGCTTGCGCGCTCAGCCCGACATCGTCCACCGCGCGCAGGCCGCCGAACGAGCGGCAGAGCCCCTCGACCTGCAATAGCGGTCCTGCCACCGTCGTCCAGGCGGGGTCGATCAGCGTCATGCCGCCGGGATGCGCCGGCACTGGCATTGCGACGGTCCTGCGCTGCTGCCAGCGGTCGCGCACCGTCCAAAACAACCCATCGGGCGCCAGCAACATGACCAAAATGATCGCCGCGCCATAGATGACGCCCTGGATGCCGGGAATGATGTCGCCGAGTTGCGCCTGCAACGTCTCGGAGAGCGGGATCAGCACCGCCGCCCCGATCAGCGGACCCCAATACGTGCCCACGCCGCCGAACAGCGCGATCACGAGCGCCTGCGCCGAGGTCAGCAGGCCGAACACCGCGTCCGGCGTGATCACGAGCAGCACGCAGGCGTACAGGCCGCCGCCCGCGGCCGCCAACGCGCCGCTGATCGCCAGCGCGAGCATCTTGAGCTGCTTGGGGTTGAGGCCGGTGGCTTGCGCGGCCAGCTCATTCTGGCGCAGCGCCATCAGCGACAGGCCGAAGCGGGAGTTCTCGACCAGCATCGAAACCGCCATCGCGATCACCAGCAACCCGGAAGCGACCAGCATGTTGAGCCGCCCATCCGCGAATTGCAGCCAGGCGGCCGGATGGTCGCGATGCATCGGCAGCGCCACCTCCTGATAGCCGAGGTATTGCAGCACGTAGAGCATGACCAAAGGATAGGCGAGCATCGCCAGCGCAAAGTAATGGCCGCGCAGCCGGAAGGTCGGCAGCCCGATCAACACCGCCGCAACCGCGCCAAGCACGGCGCCGGCGGGGATACAGAGCCAAGGTGTGACGCCAAACTGCGCGCTGCCGATCGCCACCGTATAGGCGCCGATGCCGATGAATGCGGCATGGCCGAACGATGTCAGGCCGGAATAGCCGGAGAACAAGTTCCACGACAGGCCCATCACCGCCCAGATCGGCACCAGCGTGAACATCAGCTGGTAATAGCTGTTCTGCACGACGGACCCGGCCGCCCCATACAGGCAGATCAGCACCAGGAAAACGAGCGCGTCCCGCCGCAAGCGCGACGCGGCGCCGGGTCGCAGGCTGAACGCATGCGAGCGGCGCCGGGTGGTGCTCATGCCCGCTCCGCCGAGCGGCCGAACAAACCTTGCGGCCGCACGATCACGATCAGCAGGAAGACGACGAAGATCGCCGCGTTCTGCAATTGCGGCGGCAGGATCAACGCCGAAAGCTGCTGGACGAAGCCGATGGTCAGCCCGCCCCAGAAGGCGCCGAAAATGCTGCCCATGCCGCCGAGCACCACGCCCGAATACATGATGATCACGAAATCAAGCCCGCTGAACGGCGTGAAGGTGATCGAGGTCGCGATCAGCCCGCCGGCAATGGCGGTGATGGCGCTGCCGAGCCCGAAGGCGATGCGGTGGGCGCGGCTGACGTCGACGCCGGTGTAGGTCGCCGCCGCCGCGTTATCGGCGGCCGCCCGCAGCGAGCGGCCGAGCCGGGTCCGCTCCAGCAGCAAATAGAGCGCGATCCCGACCAGGATGGCGACCAGGCAGGCGATGATCCGCGCCTTGTTCAAGAACAGCATCGCGTCGCCCAGGCCGGTGTCGAACGACCAGGCGCTCGAGGAAAGCGGCGACAGCACCGAGCGCGGGGTGGAGCCGAACACGATCAAGCCGCCGTTTTGCAGGATCAGCGACACCCCGAGCGTCACGATCAGTTGGCCGAAATGGCCCTCGTCCAGGCTGCCCGAAATGCGCAATCCGGAGACCCGGCTCAGCAGGAAGCGATGCAGCAGCGCGCCGCCGGCAAACATCACGGGGCCCGCGAGGATCGCGCCCACCACCGGCGCGGCCGGGCCGAGAAAGCCCAGCACGCCCCAGCCGGTCACCAGATAGAACGTGATGAACATGCCGAGCATCAGCAGCTCGCCCTGGGCGAAGTTCACCACCCGCATCACGCCGAAAATCAGCCCCAGGCCGCTGCACATCAGCCCGTAGACGCAGCCGATGGTCAGCCCGGCCGCGAGCGCGTTCAGCAGGTTTTCGATGAAGACCGAGAAATCCATCAGTTGGCGGGATCGGCCAGCATCTCGGCGGCGACCGCGTTGAATTCGTCCGCCGCCTCGTATGAGGTCCAGTGGCCGGCGCCGGCAATCGTGCGCACGTCGGCGCCCGGCTGCAGGCCGCGCAGTGCGTTCATCCGCGCCTCGAGCGTCGGCCGGGCAACCGCGTCTTCCATGCCCCAGATGGCGCACAGCCGGGCCGTCACGCGGCGCAACTCGTCGAGCAGGACGGTGCTGGTGGAGAGTCCGGCGCTGCGCAGCCTGGCGTGGTCGCTGTTCCAGGCCTGGATGGCGAGCGCTTGCGCGTCGATCTTCGAGGGGTCGGCGAACATCAGGCGTTCGAGGTTGGCGCGATGCGCCGCCAGCCGCTCCGCGCCGGTCTTGTTGCGGACCGTCTCCAGCGTCACGTCGCCGCGCTTCTGGCCCAGCGCGCTCGCCCCAACCAGCACCAGGGTACCGATACGGCGCTGTAATTGCGCGGTGAGGGCGCCCGAGACGAGCGCGCCGAAGGAGAAACCCATGACGTCGCATTGCTGACCCGGCGGCAGCAGACGACCGAGCCCTTCGGCCACGAGACCGCCGACACTGCTGATGGTCCAGGGCACCGGCGGCAGGTCGGACTCGCCCAGCCCTGGCAGGTCCGGAGCCAGCACCAGACGGCCGGGCACGAGCGCCTCGAGGTTGCGGATCCAGTGCCGCCAGGACCCGCTGCCGCCGTGCAAAAGCAGCAGCGGCCGGCCCCGTCCCCACGCGCGCCAGACGATGCGGCCCTCGCCGAACCGGGTTTCCATGCGCTCGGCGGCGGCATCCCATCGGGCGACTTCGGCGCACGGGTGAGCGGCTGGTGGGTTGTTCATCACGTCCGGCTCGCCACGGTTGGGACGTTCGATGGGCTGACACGTGCGTTCACGGAGGCCTGATCTATCCTCTCCGATTGCATGATGCATTTTTTCCGAACGTTAGAGCGCAGGGGGATGGCGAGCAAGGGGCCTTGGTCCGACCCCTGCGACGGCTCAGCCCTCAATGGGATTGTAGCTGAAGCCCTCGCTCGCCGCCTCGACTAGCCCGACGGTCGGATCGGTGAAATGCGTCGGCAGCAGCAATGTCCCGCTGCCGGCGAGCCGCTCGATCAGCGCCGTGCGCGTTGCGCGCGCCAGGTCGCGATCCGTATCGGCCATCGTGGACATCGCGGGGAAGCGAAGCTGGACCGGGTGATGGATCACGTCGCCGGACAACGTGCCGGTGGCGCCTTTGGAGGCGATATTGACCACGATATGTCCCGGCGAATGCCCGAAACACGGTTCGAACCGCATGCCGTCGTCGAATTGGTGATGCTCGTCGACGATGACGATTTGCTCGGCACGCTTGACTGGAAGCACGCTGTCGGCGAAGCCGGCGCAATGGATGCGCTGGTCGCCGCGCTGATAAGCGGCGTCCCAATACTCGTACTCGCTGCGGCTGACGATGTATTTGGCGTTCGGGAAAGTCGGCACCCAGCTTCCGTCGAGCAGGTTAGGTGTTCCAACCGACGTGGTCCCAATGCAGATGGGTGCACATGACGAAATCAACCTGCGCGGGTTTCACGCCGGCGCTGGCGAGCTTGCCGAGAAAGTCGGTGTTGAGCTGGCTGAACTCCGGGCGGGCCGGCCGATCCTTGTGATTGCCGCAGCACGTGTCGACCAGGATGGTGTGACGTCCCGTGCGGACGACGAAGGTGTGATAGCTCATGTGCAGGAAGTCGTCCGGCGTCAGCCGGCCCGGCGGCAGCTCGCGCCGGCAAACCTCGAGCATCTCGTCCGTCAGGTCAGGGTAGAAATTCTGCGCATGGGCGAAGGGCCGCTCGAGCTCGACGACCTTCTGAATGGCGTAGTCGCCGATAGTGATGATGGACATCTGCCCCCACTTGCGCTTCTCGAGATGTATTTAGCCCAAGGGTGGCTTTACACAAAGGCCGAGGCGGATAGGTTGGTGACGTTCTCAAACACGATTGTGGTGTGGTCGGACAGGGTGATGGCGGTGCTGTTGCCGCTGACGGTCGCGGTGACTTCCGGCCGGGTCAGACAAGCTGGTAAAGCCGATCCGCCGTCCCGGTGAACAGCGCGCGCTTTTCGTCGGGCGAAGCGCCGGAGACGATGCGCTTGAACGCGTTCCAGAGCGTGAGATAGCTGCAGGATTGCTTATCTGGCGGGAAATTGCTCTCGAACATCGAGCGCGTCGGGCCGAACGCATCGATGCATGTCTCGATATAGGGCCGCCATGCAGCGGTGAGCTCGGCCGAGCTTGGGGGGGTCTCGCGCAGGTGAAACTCAAACCCGAAATGCAGCATGCCAAGGCCGCCGAGCTTGACATGGACGTTCGGACAGGTGGCGAGCTCGTGCATGTGCCCCGCCCAGATCTCCCGGTACTCGTCGCGATTGGCGGCATAGGGCCCGACGCAGATCGGGCCGCCGCAATGGTTCAGGACAATCCTGATCTCAGGCAGTGCGCGCGCCAGCGCGGTCAGCTCGGGAAGCTGCGTGAAGTAAATCCATGCATCGAAGACGAGGTCGAACTCGCCCAACGCCGCGACCCCGGCACGGAAGATTGGATCGAGCAGGCGTCCGGGCGCCACCTTGGAGCTGACATAGCGGTTGATCTCGGGATGCGGGTCCCACGGCATGCCGAAGCGGATGCCGCGCACGCGGCCGCCGCCAGCGGCGATTTCCGCCTCCAGCACCGGGCGTACGCGCTCGCCGAGGGTCAGGTCGGCATGCGCCACCATGGCCGCGGCGATCCGGGTTGCCCCGTAAGTGCCCGACGCGCTCATCGCCGCGATGCCGCGGACGAACTCGACCTCGCCGACCGGCCGCATCTCCGGCGGGCCGCCGGCCCGGAACATCGCGCGGCATTCCTCGTACACGGTTTTGGTAATGTTGTGTCCCTGCGCCAGGTCCAGGAGCAGGTCGTCGAGCAGGTAGCGCCCGCGCGCCGCGTCCCAGAGATGATGATGCGGATCGGTGATGGGCAGATCCGGCTCCAAGACCGCCTCGGGCTGCTCGCGCGCGAGCCAGGCGCGTAGTTCCTCGGTGTTGCGGTAATCGCCGCCGCGATAGACGTAGGCCAATTCTGTGCTCCTCGTTATGACCCGGCAGGTACGGCCTCAGGCTCCAAGACCATCGGAGAATTCGGCACGAGCAGCAACATCAATGCCGAGAACACCGCGATCGCGCCGCCGGGCAATTGGCAGAACGCGTAGGCCCAGGCGAAGGCGGACAGCAGCAAGCCCATCTGCGCGATCGACAGGCCCAATCTCCTGGCCGATGAGCGGATTGGCGACGGACAGCGCAGAGCGGTCGAGGAAGTTGATCACATCAATGGAAAGCAGCAGCGCGACGGGTTCCAATCTGATAACGCCGGACGCGCGGCGGCACTTCGATCTTCTGCGGACACATGCTGGGTTTCCTCACGGTTTCTTGGCGCCTGGTTTGGGTGGCCGCGGACACGGCAGGAGCGCACAGTGCATTTAAGGCGATTGCCGCGGTGGCTGCCAGGCATTGGTATGAAAATTGCCACAGAGCCATTGACCGTCCGCCGGCTGTGCCGCCGCTGAGTTTATGCGGCGTGGCTCCGGACTCGTTTTGTTGGGGTACCTCGTGCAGCAATTTCCTTCTGACGCTTCCTTCACACGCCCCGCCCTCCCGCGGCGCACCCTGCTGCTCGGCGGCGCTGGGATGACCTTGGCCCGGCTAATGCGCCCGCGGCCAGCGGCGGCGGCGGCGGACACGCTGCGCCTCGCCTTGGGGACGTTTCCTCCCAATTGGCGCCCCTTTGCCCATACCGGCGCTGATGGCGGCGCCATCAAGCTGATGCTCCACCAGCGGCTGGTTGGCTATGACGCACAAGGCAATCCGCAGGGAGAGCTGGCCGAGCGCTGGTCGCATGAAGATGACGGCAGCTACACCTTCCATCTCCGCGACGGCGTAAAATTCCAGAACGGCGACACCGTCGACGCCGAGGCGGTGAAATACTCGCTCGAGCAGATCGCCAACCCACGCACCAACGCGTTCCTGCGCGTGCCGTTCTCGATCATCACCGGCGTCGACGTGCTGGACAAGTTGAGCTTACGCATCCGATTGAGCGAAAAATCGGTCACGCTGCCCAACTATCTCGCCTCCTACGACTGCCCGATCATCTCGCCAAAATCTACCGAGGCGGAGGCGGTCGGCTGCGGACCGTATCGGATCGAAGATCAGGAACGAGGCACACGGCTCGATTTTTCGGCATTCACGGGCTATTATAAGCCGGGGCTGCCGCGCACCGCGAAACTGCGCTTCATCAACTATCCCGACGAGAACCTGCGCGTCTCGGCACTGATCGCCGGCGACGTCGACATGATCGAATACGTGCCGTGGCAGTCGATGGACACGATCCAGGCCGACCCACGACTGGCGCTCGACAGCGTGCCGGACGGCGCCTTCATGTGCCTGACGTTCAACTTTGCCCAAGGGCCGTTCAAGGATGGGCGGCTGCGTCAGGCGGTGGCCCACGCGATCAACCGCGAGGACATCGTCAAGGCCGCCTTCTTCGGCCACGGTGCGGTGCTCGAGGGACTGCCGAGCCCGGCCTCCTCGCCCTTCACCGACCCGGCGGCGCTGCACGTCTATCCGCGTGACATCGCCAAGGCGAAGCAGCTGATGGCCGAAGCCGGCATGGCGAACGGCTTCTCGACCACCATCCTCGCCACCTCGACCTACGACATGTACAAGAACACCGCCGAAATCGTGCAGCGTGGCATGGCGGAGATCGGCATCGACGCCAAGCTCTACCTGCCGGACTATCCGACGCGCATCGCCCAGGGAAATCGCGGCCAGTTCGAGATCGCGATCATGGGCTACGGCATGGATTTCAATGATCCGGATGCGCTGACCACCTTCCTCGCCAGCAATCCACAGGGCTCCTATGTGCGCTCCTGGGGCTACGTGAACGACACGCTCACCGGGCTGCTGAAGCGTGCGCGCGGCGAGTTCGACGACGCGGCGCGCAAGGCGCTCTACCGGCAGATCACGCCGATCGCGGCGCAGGACGCGGGGGTGGTCGGGCTGGCCTGGCGCGCGCAGGCTTATGCGATGACGAAACAGGTCAACGGCTATCAGAACCTGCCGGGGGCACTGACCTTCTCCTCCCTCGCCTCGCTCGAGAACGTGACGGTCGCTTGAGCTGGCTCGCCGAGCGTGTCGGCGTGTCGATCGTGCTCATCTGGCTCGTCAGCACGCTCGTCTTCATGGTGATCCACGTCGTCCCCGGAGACCCGGCGGAGTTGCTGCTCTCGGCAGGCGGCGTGGCACCCGATCCGGCGATGGTGGCCGATCTGCGCGAGCGTCTCGGCCTGAACGATCCACTATTGTTGCAGTACCTGCACTGGCTCGTGGCCTTGCTGCACGGCGATCTCGGCAGCTCGATGACCGACGATTCGCCCGTCGCGCAGGAGATTGCGCTTCGCCTGCCGCGCACGCTGGAATTGATCGCCGCCGGGTCGATCCTTGCGGTGCTCTTCGGGTTGCCGGGCGGCACCTATGCGGCGCTGCACCGTGGCGGCGGATTTGATCGCGGGGCGGCCGGGGCCTCGGCGCTGATGCTGGCGCTGCCGGTCTTCGTCACCGGCACGTTGCTGGTCTTGTGCTTCGCCCAGCTGCTGCGCTGGATGCCGGCCGGCGGCTACGTGCCGCTGGCGCGCGATCCCGGGCGGCATCTGCTTCTGCTGCTGATGCCGGCGGTGACGATTGGCCTGGGGCTGACCGCGGTCGTTTTCCGCATGAGCCGCAGCTCGGTGCTCGACCAGCTTTCGAGCGAGCACGTGCGCACGGCCCACGCCAAAGGACTTTCCGCGCGGCGCGTGCTGGTGCGCCACGTCGTGCGCAATGCGCTGACCCCGGTCGTGACCGTGCTCGGCCTGCACATGGGCGGGCTCCTCGGCGGCACGGTGCTGGTGGAATACGTGTTCAACTGGCCTGGCCTGTCGACGCCGCTGCTGGATGCAGTGGACGCGCGCGACTACCCGATGGTGACCGGGATCGTGCTGACCATCTCGGTGTTGTTCGTGCTGCTGAACCTGATGATCGACTTGCTGTACGGCCTGCTCGATCCGCGGGTCCGCAGCGCGTGAAGCGGCTGGTGTTCGCCGGGTCGGCGGTCGGAGCTTTGCTCCTGGTGGCACTTGCCGCGCCGGTGCTCGGCCTGGCGGACCCGATCCAGCAGGACATGGCGCATCGCCTGGCCGGCAGCATGCCCGGCAGCCCGCTCGGCCGCGACGAGTTCGGGCGCGACGTGCTCTCGCGGCTGATCTGGGGCGGGCGCGTCTCGCTCTCGGTCGCCCTGATCTCGGTCTCGCTCGCCTGCCTGGGCGGCGTGGCGCTCGGCCTGATCGGCGGCTGGTATCGGCGCTGGGGCGCGCTTCTCGCGGTGCGCTCGATGGACGTGCTGCTGTGCTTTCCGCCGGTGCTGCTGGCGTTACTGGTGGTCACGCTTATGGGGCCCGGCGCGGAGACGCTGATCTTGGTGCTGTCGGTGTTGTTCCTCCCCGGCTTCACCCGCGTGACCTATGCCGAGGTGCTCTCGGTGCGCGGTCGCGACTACGTCGAGGCGGCGCGCGCCGTGGGGGCTTCGCCCGCACGCATCTTGCTGCGCACCGTGCTGCCGAATGTGCTCGGGCCGGTGCTGGTGCAGGTCTCGTTGGCCGCTGGCGCCGCCGTAGTGCTGGAGAGCGGCCTGTCGTTTCTGGGGCTCGGCGTGGTGCCGCCCGACGCCTCCTGGGGGTTGATGATCCGCGGGGCGCGCGCGACCATGGCGCAGGCGCCGATGCTGCTGCTCTGGCCGTGTTTTGCGCTGACCGTTACCGTGCTCGCGATAAACTTACTCTGCGACGCGCTGCGCGACTGGCTGGATCCACGCGCCGCCCAACCGCGCCGGCGAATCCTGTCCTTTGCTCGAGCCCGTTGGCGCCTCAGGCGTGTGTTTCGCATCCAATCGGAGTCCGTACCATGAGCCTTTCTCCTTCCGTCTCCGCAAGCACCCGGCGCCGCCTGCTGCAAGCCGCCGCTCTCGCCGCGCCGGCCTTGCTCATCTCGCGCGGCCGGTCGGCACGCGCGGCCGGCAAGGAAGTCGTGCTGATGATGAGCGGCGGCTCGTTCATGACGAACTGGCAGACGCAGATTATCGACCCGTTCGAGAAACGCACCGGCATTCACGTCCGCATGGCGCCGGGCAGCAACAAGGCGCAGGCGATGGCGTTGCGCGCGCACCCGGATAGCCCGCCGTTCGACGTCTATCTCGGCAATGGCGACGACTTCCTCCGCCTCGCTGATGCCGGGCTCATCGTGCCCGTGACGCCGCAGACCGTGCCGAGCCTCGCGCGCATCTATCCGAAATTCCTCACACCCTGGGGCGGCTACGGCGCGCATTTCGACTACAGCAGCGTCGGCATCGCCTACCGCACCGACAGCGTCAAGAACCCGCCCGCGTCCTGGCGCGCATTCGTCGACCGCACCGCTGCGGGCGAGTTCGGCAATTCGGTTTTCCTGCCCAGCATGGGCGCCGGCGTGCGCGGGCCGGAGGTGCTGGTCACGCTGGCCCGCGCGTTGACCGGCGAGGACGACATCGACGCAGCGTTCGACGCGCTGAAGCGGATGAAGTCGCACATCTTCAAATACTACACCTCGTTCAACGACCCGGTGGTGCTGCTGCTCAACAATGAGGGCACTATCGGCACTGGCTGGGACGGGCGTACCTTCGTCGCCGCCGACGAATCGAAAGGGGCGCTGAACTGGATCAAGCCGGCCGAGGGTGCGGCGTCCAGCGGCCCGGCGATCGGGGTGGTGAAGGGCGGCAACGAGGAAGGCGCGCTGGCGCTGATGAATGAGGCGCTGAGCGCCCCGGCGCAAAAGGCGTTCTGCGAGGCGATGTTCTACGGCTCGCCGAACATGGACGTGCGGTATAGCGAGCTGCTCGCCAAGCGCATTCCTAAAGCCGACGAGGTCAACGTGCCCGATGACCGGTTCCTGTCGAAGAACCTTGCCGCCTGGGTCGATCGGTGGAACCAGGAGATTGCAAGCTGACGCCGCTCCGCCACTTCCCCGCCGCGGTCGCGCCGGCGAGCCTGTACGTCGCCCTGCTACTGCTCGTGCCGGTCATCGTGCTCGGCGATTTGAGCCTGCACACTGGCGACCTGCTGAGCGGCCTTTCGCCGCATGCCACGCTGGCCAACTACCGGCGCCTGTTTGGCAGCAAGCTGTATCTCGACGCCCTG
Organism: Acetobacteraceae bacterium; assembly: GCA_965276815.1. Taxonomy (GTDB): domain Bacteria; phylum Pseudomonadota; class Alphaproteobacteria; order Acetobacterales; family Acetobacteraceae; genus JAVVHH01. The sequence goes on from CBDIBE010000012.1 coordinate 768,094, forward strand.
CTCGGCTCGCTCCGGCTCGGCGCGACCGTGACCTTGCTGGCCCTGCTGGCCGGTTATCCAGTCGCGTTCTTCGTCGCGCGCACGCGCTCGCGCCTCGTGCCAGTGGTGATCGCGGTGACGGCGCTGCCGCTTTTCGTCAGCGTCGTCGTGCGCAGCTTCGGCTGGATCGTGCTGCTTGGCCGCGAGGGGCCGGTCAGCCGGCTGCTCATGGCGGCCGGGCTGAGCAGCGGACCGGTGCGCATGCTGAACACGAATGGCGCGGTGACCGTCGGCCTTGTGCATATCGTACTGCCACTGATGATCCTGCCGATCGCGTCGGTGCTGCGCGGCGTCGACCGCCAGCTCGACGAGGCGGCGCTTAGCCTAGGCGCCTCGCGCCTGCGCGTGTTCGCGACCGTGGTGCTGCCGCTCAGCCTGCCAGGCGTCGCCGCGGGCTGCCTCCTCGTGCTCGCGCACGTCATCGCCGCTTTCGTGCTGCCCTCGCTGATCGGTTCCGACCAGGTCAAGCTGATGGCGACGATGATCTACCAACAGGTGATGGTGGTGGGCGACGTGCCGTTCGGCGCGGCGCTTGCCCTGGTACTGGTGGCGGCAATGGTGGTGTTGCTCGGGCTCGCGCGCGGCCTCGCCGGACGGGTCCGATCGTGACGCTGCAGCGTGTCTATGTGCTGGTCTTCGTCGCATTCATGCTCGCCCCGCTGGTGGTGGTCGTGGGCGCCTCGTTCGAGCCGCAAGAGCTGCTGCGCTTCCCGCCTGGTGGTCTCTCGCTGCGCTGGTATCGCGCGGCGATGGCCGACGACACCTTCGTGGCCGCGGCTTGGAACAGTTTCGCCATTGCCCTGGCGGCGGCGGCTGGGTCGCTGCTGCTCGGCGTGCCTGCGGCGTACGGGCTGGCGCGGCGCCGGTTCCCGGCCGGCACGGTCATCAGCGCGCTGCTTAGTGCGCCGCTGCTGGTGCCGGAGCTGGTGATTGGCGTCGCCCTGCTGCAAGTCATCGCCGCGCTGCGCCTGCCGACCGCGCTGGTGACGGTCGCGCTCGGACATGTGCTGATTTGCCTGCCCTATGTGGTGCGCACTACGCACGCCGCGCTGAGCGGCACCGATCCGAGCCTGGAGGAGGCGGCGCGCAGCCTCGGGGCAAGCCGGCTGCGGATCTGGGGCACCATCGTTCTCCCCGTCATCCGCCCGGCGCTCTACACCTCCGCCCTGTTCGCCTTCCTGCTGAGCTTCGACAATGCCGTGATCTCGCTATTCCTGGTCTCGGGCCGAACGACGACGCTGCCGATCGCGATCTACAACCACGTCCAGTACAGCCTCGACCCGATGATTGCGGCGATCTCCGCCCTGCTGATGCTGGCTTCGGCGCTTGCGATGTATGTGGCGCACCGTCTCGGCCCGCTGGACCGGTTCGGGACATGAAGTATTCGGTGGAAACCCAGGATCTCTGCGTCAGCTACGGGGACGGCGATATCGTCCATGGCGTGAGCCTCGCCGTCCGCCCCGGCGAGATTGTCTCCCTGCTCGGCCCGTCCGGCTGCGGCAAGACCACCACGCTGCGCGCGATCGCGGGCTTCATACTGCCGAGCGCCGGGCGGGTGAAGCTGCACGGGATCGACCAGACCACGACGCCCAGCAACCGGCGCAACATCGGCTTCGTGTTCCAGGGTTACGCGCTGTTTCCCCACCTCAGCGTGTTCGATAATGTCGCCTACGGCCTGCGCGCCCGCGGCGTGCAGCGTGCCCAGATCGCCGAGCGGGTCGAGCGTGCGCTGCGGCTTGTACAGCTCGAGGACATGGTGCGGCGGCGGCCGCGCCAGCTCTCCGGCGGCCAGCAGCAGCGTGTCGCCATCGCCCGCGCCCTGGTCATCGAGCCGGACGTTCTACTGCTCGACGAGCCGCTGTCCAATCTCGACGCCAAGCTGCGGCACAGCATGCGCACCGAGTTGCGGCGGCTGCTGAAGGCGACGCAGATCGCCAGCATCTTCGTCACCCACGATCAGGAAGAGGCGCTGGCCATCTCCGACCGGATCGTCTTGATGAATGCCGGGCGGGTCGAGCAGCAGGGGACGCCGGAGGAAGTCTACAGCAGCCCATGCAACCTGTTCGCCGCCTCCTTTCTCGGGCAGGCGAACTTGCTGCACGGCACGGTGGAGGCGATCGCGGACGACGGAACCGCCACGGTGCTGGTCGAGGGCGCCCGCCTGCTCGGGCAGGCGACGGAAGGTCTACGGACCGGCATGCCAGCGGTGCTGGTGGTGCGGCATGATCGCGTGCGGCTGGTGGCGGCGGCGTGCTCGCCGTGCCGGGTCGAGGCCGCGACCTTCCTTGGGGCCGCGGTCGAGGTGCAGTGCGTAATCGGCAGCCAGCGCATCACCGGGCTCGAAACGAATGCGCGGCTGCCAGTGGAGACGAAGGTGCGCCCAGAGTGGGCGGTCGCTGATGCTCGGGTTTATCCGGCGTGAGGCGAACCCGAGACGATCGGTTGGCGCACCGTCGCCGTCTTCATGTGCTCGATCAATTTCGACGCCGTGTCGATGATGAAGTCGGCGAAGATTTTTCCCGACTCCGCGTTGGCGAGCGCGGGGTCGCCGCCCACCGTCGCGTCGCAATGGTCCAGCATGTTGACCGGCGCGCCCACCGGCACGTTGCCGAGCCGGATGCCGGTGAGCCCGGTGGTCGGCAGGCCGAGCACGGTCTTCACCGGCTCCGGCGGCCGGGCCATCTCGCGCCGGGTCAGCTCCGGGTAGTAGTACTCGTAGACCGAGCCGATCGGGTCGGAACCATGGCCGGTGCTGCGCGGCGCGTTCTCGCCGTGCGCCTGCTGGTTGGCCAGGATCCCCGTCGGCCAGATATTGATCCACGGCACCACGATCCCGCGTTCGCGGCGGATGGCGCGGGTCACCAGGTCGACCAGCGCATTGTTGCCGGTGTGACCGTTCAGGATCACGATCCGCTCCAGTCCGTGATCGAGGAAGGTGCAGATCATCTCGGTGAGGATGGCGCGAAACGTGTTGGCGGAGAGCTGCATGCCGCCGGGGACATCACGAAAAACCTCAGCGAAGCCGAACGGCATGCAGGGCGTGGCGATGGCGCCGGTGCGCTCGGCGACAGCGGCAGCGATGCGTGTGGCCAGCATGAAGTCGCCCATCGGATTGCAGGGTCCCTGCACCTCGACGCTGCCGAGCGTCAGGATGATGACCGGGTCGTCGTCCATGCGTTCCTTGAATTCGAGGAACGTCATTTGTTCCAGAAGATGCTTCATGCTCGATCCCTTTTTGGCGGTGCGCGGCCATTCAACGCGCTGACGGGAGAAACCGGAAGATGATGCGGCGAAAAATCAAGCTCGGCCTGTCGATGCGCGGCATCGGCTACCACTCCGCTTCCTGGCGCCATCCCGAAGTGCCCGCCGGCGGCTCGATGGATATCGAGCATTTCGTGCGGGTGGCGCAGGCGGCCGAGCGCGGCCTATTCGACATGGTGTTCCTCGCCGACGGTATCGGGATTCGCGGCGTCGACAAGCCCGCCGGCGCGCTGTGCCGGTCAAACCTGAACGCCGAGCTCGAGCCGCTGACGCTGCTCTCGGCCCTGGCGATGACCACGCGGCATATCGGTCTCGTTGCGACGGCGTCCACGACCTACAATGAGCCCTATCACATCGCGCGGAAATTCGCCTCGCTCGACCATATCAGCCATGGCCGCGCCGGATGGAACGTGGTCACCTCCTGGTCGGACGCCGAAGCCTGGAATTTTAATCGTGAGCAGCATCTTGAGTACGAGACGCGCTACGCGCGGGCCCGCGAGTTCGTGGACGTGGTCACCGGGTTGTGGGATAGCTGGGAGCCCGGCGCGTTCCTGCACGACAAAACCTCCGGCCTCTTCTATGACCCGGCCAAGCTGCACACGCTCAACCATCGCGGCACGCATTTCTCGGTACGCGGGCCGCTCAGCGTAGACCGCACACCGCAGGGCCGGCCGATCCTCGTGCAATCCGGCGCCTCGGAGCAGGGCCAAGATATCGCCGCCGCCGTTGCCGACGTGGTGTTCTCCGCTCAGCAGGATTTGGCGGCGGCGAAGGCATATTATGCCGCGCTGAAAGGCCAGCTCGCAGCTTACGGGCGCAGCGAGGGCGACATGCTGATCATGCCCGGCCTTGTCGCCATCGCCGGGCAGACCGAGCAGGAAGCGCAAGATCGCTACGAGGCGTTGCAGGACCTGATTGATCCCGTCACCGGGCTGGCGCATCTGTACGGCCAGCTCGGCGACCTCTCCGGCTATGACGTCGACGGGCCGGTGCCCGAGCCCACCGATCCGACCGTGCGCAGCCGCGCGCGCCTGGTCGTCGAGCTCGCACACCGGAACAACTGGTCGATCCGCGAGCTTTACCGGGCGACCGCGGCCGGGCGCGGGCACCGCATGGTGATCGGCACGCCGGCGCAGATCGTCGATGCGATGGAGGAATGGCTCGATGCGGGGGCGGCGGACGGCTACAACATCATCCCCGCCCAGCTTCCCGGCAGCATCGACGAGTTCGTCGAACTTGTCGTGCCGGAGCTGCAGCGCCGCGGACTGTACCGCACCGAATACGAAGCTGCTACGCTGCGCGGCAATCTGGGTCTGCGCGAACCATCGAACCGCTTCGCGGCGAGTCCGGAACTCGCGATTTCAGGGGAGGTTTAGGCTATGCGCAAACAGCGGCAGATGCGGTTGGGTTTGTCGATGCGGAACCCGTATCACATCGCCGCCTGGCGACATCCGGACACGCCGCGCGGGGCCGAGCTAAGCCTGGGCTACTTCCGCCACATCGCTGTCACGGCGGAGCGCGGCAAGTTCGACATGGTGTTCCTCGCCGACGGCAATGCCGTGCGCGCGCAGGATCAGCCAAAAGGCTCGATGCAGCGTACCGCGCACGACATCGTCAATTTCGAGCCGCTCACCCTGCTTTCGGTGCTCTCGGCCCATACCAGCCGGATCGGTCTCGTGGCGACCGCATCGACCAGCTACAACGAGCCTTACCACGTCGCGCGCAAATTCGCCTCGCTGGACCATCTCAGCGGCGGCCGGGCTGGCTGGAACGTGGTGACGTCCTGGACGGACGCAGAGGCGCAGAACTTCAACCGCGAGAAGCATTTTGACTACGACACACGCTATGAGCGTGCAGCGGAATTCGTCGAGGTGGTGCGCGGTTTGTGGGATAGCTGGGACGATGACGCGTTTCCCTTCGACCAGCAGAGCGGGATCTATTTCGATCCCGGAAAGCTGCACGTGTTGGACCATAAAGGAAAATACTTCTCGGTCCGTGGCCCGCTGAACATCCCGCGTTCCCCGCAAGGACGTCCGCTGATCGTGCAGGCCGGCGCCTCGGAAGTCGGCCAGGAGATCGCCGCCGCGCATGCCGACGTGATTTATGCCGCGTCCCAGGACCTCGCGGATGCGCAGGCCTATTACCGCTCGGTCAAGGGGCGCATGGCGAAATACGGCCGCGATCCGGACGCGCTGAAGATCATGCCGGGGCTCGCCGTGATCGCCGGCCGAACTGAAGCCGAGGCGCAGGCGAAGTTCGACGCGTTGCAGGAATTGCTCGACCCGCTGGTTGGGATGACGCTGCTCTACAATGCGTTCGGCGATCTGAGTGGATACGAGCTGGATGGGCCGGTGCCGGCGCCGAGCGGGGACCTGCGCAGCCGCGGGGCCGTGCTCTATGCCAAGGCGCAGCGTGAGAACCTGACCCTACGCGAGCTCTATCGCAGCGTCGCCGTCAGCCGCGGCCATGGCTTCGTCATGGGCACGCCAGAGCAGATTGTCGACCGGATGGAAGACTGGTTCTTCAAAGATGGCTGCGACGGCTACAACATCCTGCCGCCCGTGCTGCCGTCGGCCATCGAGGATTTCGTCGACTTGGTCGTGCCGGAACTGCAGCGGCGCGAGCTGTTCCGTACCGAGTATGAGGCGCACACGATGCGGGAGAATCTCGGCCTGGAAATCCCGCGGAGCCGTTACGTTTGCGGCGCGAGGCTTTAGCCTAGTTCAGGCTTAGTCGCCAACCTGCCCGGCGATATCGGGGAAGAACAAGTCACGCCACGATTTCGGCGCCGCCTTGATCAGCCCCATCCGCGCCATGAAGGCCGCCGTTTTCTCGAATTTTTGCGGCGCCATCGTGAACATGTATCCGGGGTCGCTGATGATGGCGGTGATCTCGTCGACGGTGCTCCGCTGTTCCCCGGTTATCTCTACATAGACCTGGGCGGCGGCATGCTTGTCCCGGTTGATCGTATCGATACTCTCGATCAACGCATCCAGCACGGCGCGATACACGAGAGGATTGGCCGCTTGGAACTTCCGCGTGCTCGCCAGCACCACGGCAGTCGCCGGCCCACCCAGGATTTGCGTGTTGGTCGCGATGGTGTGCACCCCGGGGAACTTCATTTCCTGCTCGTGGAACGGCGGCGAAACGAAATGCGTGTTCACCGACCCCTTGTCAGTGCTCATCGCCACCACCGCGTCCGGATGCGACATCGAAACGGTGAGCGGGTCGAGCCGGTTGACCGCCGCGTCACCCCAAGTCTCCACCGCCGCCATCTCCAGCAGCAACGCCTGCGCCGAGACCTTCACCGCGGGCACGGCGATACGGTCCTTATCCGTCAGGTCGCTGATCGCATGAACGTTCGGGTCACGCGTATTGAGGTAAACCGGGAAGGTCGCCATCGGCGCCACACCCAGCACACCCGCTCCGGACTGCGTTTTCGACCACAAGGTGATCAGCGACACGGACCCGAATGTGCCGAAATGGATGGATCCGGAGATGATCCCGTCATTGATGGTCGACGGCCCTCCGAAGCTCGCCCATTTGGTGCGCAAGCCTTGAATCCCATGCTGCATCGCATGCTTCTCGACCAGACCGCCATGCTCCATGACCATGGTCGGCAGGAATTGCAGCCCGTATTCGCGCGCGAACACGACCTCCTGCACTTCGGCCCGAGCTATCCTGCCCGATAGCGCAACCAACCCTGCCCCTGCGAGCAACCCGCGCCGCGTGGCCCGCCCGCTCATGGAACGCCTCCCATCAGCGTGCCCGCGGCTCTGGCTTGCTCGCTGATCTCCCTGATCCCCAGTCCCAGCAGCCCTTGCGTGAACCGCTCCAGCTCTGCCCCGCTTGGCAGCACGAACGGCCGGCGGGGTCCGCCTTGCCCACCAGGCAGCTTCAAGACGCGCATGGCCATTTTCAGCCAGCGCGGGCTGACGCCCCAAGCGGACACGAAATGGGTGAAGCGCTTCAACTCGGCATAGGCCAGTCCCATGCCGGCCGTATCCTGCGCGGCATAGCAGTCCATATAGAGCCGGTGCGTCCGTGGCAGGATGTTCGCCTCCGCTCCCAACAGCCCGGCGGCGCCGAGCGCCAGACTGTTCAAGGACCCGCTCACCGGCACATAGACCGGGACCTCGCGCTTGAGCCCATCCAGCAACGGGACCAGGAAGTCGTCGGTCTGCAGGGCGAGGTTGATCGCCGCCACCTGATGGTGGCGGTTCGCCAATTGAGCGACGAGCACGGGTTTCGGCGAGTAGCCCAAGATGGGATTGGGCGCCAAGGCCACGGGGTGCCGGAGCTGCGGCAAGAGCTCATCGTGGTAGGCAAGGTATTCCTCGTCAGTCGGCTTGTAGCCATGCCGACCCTCCGGCCCGTAGATGTTCACCACCTCCGCGCCGCACTCGATGGCCAACAGCGACTGCTCCAGCACCGCCTCTACGGTGTGCTGCTCCGGCGGGTTCGCATAGACTGGCACCTTGCCCTTCAGCGCCGCGACGCCGGCCTGGTACAAGCGCCGCAGCTCAGACAGGGACATGGCGTGGCTTTCCCCCGATCCGCCGCTGCCCAAATAGACGCCCAGCCGCGTGTCGACGAAGCGTTGGAGGTAATGCCTGAACGCATCCTCATCGAACTCGCCACTGGCTGAAAACGTCGTGGCCGTACGGCAGATTAGCTCCAGGCTCATTGAGACGTTTACTCCCGTCGTCGTTGTGTCGCGCTCTGACCAGCGCCGCGCTCGACCGTGCGACGTCACGAAGGACAGAGCAAGGGCGATCCGCCGGACCGCGTCAGTCCGGCGCCAGCTCCCCAGAGAGCTTGCCGTTCATGATGTCGGCCAAGCCCTCGGCTTCCTCTTTGGTCGCGAACTGGTGCGCCTCGCGCAAATCTGTCCCCGACGTCACGTCCAGCACCGTCCAATACGGTTCAGCGCCGGGGGCCTCGACGTGAATGACTGTGTATGTGTCCATGCCCGCACTATGCCACGCGCCGGCTCGGCGTGGACCTACCCAATGTGCTCACCTTGAGTCCGTCAGCGACCCGCGACCGCCACACAGCCCCGGCTTCACTCCGTCTTGATCCAAACCGCCTTCACGTTCAGGTACTCCTCGACGTGCTGCTTGCCGCTCTCGCGGCCATAGCCGCTCATCTTGTAGCCGCCAAACGGCACGGCCGGGTCCATCGCCTGATAGCAGTTGATCCAGACCGAACCCGCCCGGATCCCCCGCGCGAGCTTGTGCGCCTTGGTGACGTCGCGGGTCCACAGGCCGCTGCCGAGGCCGAAATTGGTCCGGTTGGCGCGCTCGATCACCTCGTCGATGTCGGCGAAGGGGATGGCCGAGATCACCGGGCCGAAGATTTCTTCCTGCGCGATCCGCATGTCGTCTTTCACATCGGCGAACACGGTCGGCGGCACGAAGAACCCCTTGGCCATCTCGCCATCGGTCAACCGTTCGCCGCCCGAAAGCGGGCGGGCGCCCTCTTGCCGGCCAATCGCCAAATATCCGGTGACCCGCTCGAGCTGCTCGGCCGAGACCAGTGGACCGACTTGAGTTTCCGGGTTGCTGCTGTTGCCGACGCGGAGCGTCTTGCTGAACGCGGCGACGCGGGCGGTGAACTCCTCATAGATCTTCTGCTCGACGAACAGCCGCGTCCCGGCGCTGCAGATCTGGCCTGAATTGGCAAACACCGCCATCCCGGCGCCCGGCACTGCCGCATCGAGGTCGGCGTCGGCGAACACCACGTCGGGCGACTTGCCACCCAACTCGAGCGAGACGCGCTTGAGATTGCCGGCCGAGGCCTGGATGATTTTCTGCCCCGTCAGATGTGACCCGGTGAACGCCACCTTGTCCACGTCCATATGCGCCGCCAACGCCGCACCGGCCGTCTCGCCATAGCCGGTCACCACGTTGACGACACCCGGCGGTACGCCAGCCTCTTGGCACAGTTCGGCAATCCGCAACGGCGTGAGCGGCGCCTCCTCGGCAGGCTTCAGCACGACGGTGCACCCGGTGGCAAGCGCCGGGCCGATCTTCCAGATCGTCGCGGTCAGCGGCCCGTTCCAAGGGATGATCGCGCCGACGACGCCGACCGGCTCCTTAAGCGTGTAGCTGACATATTCCCCGGGCAGCGAGTTCTCGATCGTCTCGCCGTGGATGGCGGTCGCCTGGCCGGCGTAATAGCGCAGCATACCGAGCGCCCGCAGCTTGCTGCCCGTCGTGCGACTGATCGGCGCACCCATGTCAAGCGTGTCGAGCGCCGCCAGCTCGTCGAAATGCTTCTCGACCAGCTCGGCGAGCCTCAGCAGCAGGTTCTGCCGTTGGAACGGCTTGAACTTGCGCCACGGGCCATTGAACGCCCGGCGCGCCGCCTCGACCGCGCGGTCGATGTCCTCGCGGTCGCCCTCGGCAACCGAGGCGAGAACCTCGCCGGTCGACGGGTTATGGGTCTCGAACGTCTTGCCCGACGTGGCTTGGACCCATTTGCCGTCAATGAACAGGCGCTTCGGCCGGCCGGTCAGGAAGGGGTGGTGAAGGGCGTCGACTGGTGTGGCCACGTTCATGGTGCAACCTCGGTTGATTGGGGAGAACGATCGACCAGCGCCGCCAAGAAGGAGGCGAGACCGGAGGATCGCAGCGGCAGGAAGCGCTTGCCCGATTGCCGGCACAGCCGCTTGACGGTCAGCGCGGCGTCGTGGCTGACGCAGTCGACGGGAAACACGACCTGCTCGGCCTGGCTGACCAGGCCTGGCAGCAGCGAGGGATGGTCGTGCCGGCCCCCATCATGCGCGAGCAGGGCTCCGCCTGCTTTTTCGAGCAAAGTGCTGATCTGCTCGACCACGGCGGGGCGGCCGCCGACATACAGGATGCGTGACGCCGGCAGCGCCATCTCGGGCGCCGCCGTCTCGAGCTGTTCCAGCATCGTCAGCTCCCGCCGGACAGCGGCGGCGACCTCCTCGGCGTGCTCTGCGCGGCGCTTGCAGCCTTGCACCGTCTCGGCGGCATCCGCCAGACGCTGCTCTAGCCGCTCGCGCCGTGCCGTCTCGCGCTCGAGCCGGCCCTGCAGATCGGCCGCGAGGTGACGCAGCCCGGCGAGCGCATCGTTATCTGCAACATCGGATCGCGCCTCGGTTTGCACCGACGCTAGCGCGCCCAAGCGGCGGATCGTCGCGTCGCGCGAGGTGATCGCCTCCTGCAACCGGAGCTGCTGGCGCTCGACCTTGGCCAGCAGCGCTGCGTTCGTTTCCTCGAGCGCCGTCAGCCGCCTGATGTCCGCCCGGTTGGCGGCGCCGACGAGGTGCGACAGCATGTGCACGTCGCCGAACGCCCGGCGCAACCCGCAAAGCCCGACATCGGGATGGGTCAGCACCGCCCAATAAGCGCCCGGAATATCGCCGGAACGCCGCGCCTGCGCCCAAGCCTCCAACACCGCCTCCTCTCCATGGATGCGGGTGATGCGCTTGACCACCGTCTCATGACGGTGGTCAAGGGTTTTCTGCAGCAGTTTGGAGGCGGCGTTCTGCCGGTTGCACCAGCCGACGGCCTGCGAATGCAGGTCATGGTCGGTCATTCCGGCGACGTCCGCCTGCAGCACCTTGCCCATTGCCCGCCGCAGCTCCCCGGTGGTCAGGCAGGTGCCAACGATCGAACAATGGACGCTTTCGTTCAGCTCCCAAAGCTTCGCACGCTGCCGTTTTAGCGGCAGCGACGCGATCTCGGCCGGCAGAAGCGGGCGGACCAGATTGACCGGGCCGCCCGTCGCGAACAATACAGAGGCGCTGGCGTTGCTCACAGCAGCGCGGCGACCGCCTTGGTCTCGGTGTACAGCTCGATGGCCTCGTAGCCCATCTCGCGGCCCCAGCCAGACTGCTTGTAGCCGCCGAACGGCAGGGCGACGTCGTTGAAGTTGTGAACATTGATCCACACCGATCCGGCCTTCAACTTGCGCGCCAGCTTGTGAGCAATGCCGATGTCGCGGGTCCAGATCGATGCGGCCAGCCCGTACTCGGTGGCATTGCCCTGCTTGGCGATGCGCTCCAGGTCGTCGTCATTGTACGGCATCGCGCAGACGACCGGGCCGAAGATCTCTTCGCGCACGACCTTCATGTCCGGCGTGGTCTTGGTCAGCACCGTCGGCTCGACGAAATACCCCTCATTGCCATGACGCTTGCCGCCGGTGACGACCTCCGCCCCCTCCTGCCGGCCGCTATCGAGGAAGCCGGTGACGCGCTGGAACTGCTCGTCGGAGACCAGCGGCCCGATGCGGCTCTCGGGATCGAGGCCGGGACCGATCTTCAGCTTCGCGGCCTCGTCGGAGAGGCCGGTCATCATTTTGTCGAAGATCTTCTCATGCACGAACAGCCGCGACCCGGCGGTGCAGCACTGCCCCATGTTGAAGAAGATACCCGACGCGGTCCCGGGGATCGCGACCGACAGGTCGGCATCGGGAAACACGATCGCCGGCGACTTGCCGCCCAGCTCGAGGCTGACCTTCTTCAGGTTGCCCACCGCCGCCTGCACAATCAGCTTGCCGACCTCGGTCGAACCGGTGAAGGCCACCTTATCGACGTCCGGATGCGCGGCCAGCGCCGCGCCTGCCGTGCCGTCGCCGGTGACGACGTTGACGACGCCCGGCGGGAAGCCCGCCTCCATGATCAGCTCGCCCAGCCGGATGGCGGTCAGCGGTGTCTGCTCGGCCGGCTTCAGCACGATGGTGCAGCCAGCGGCGAGCGCTGGCGCGATCTTCCAAACCGCCATCAGCAGCGGGAAGTTCCAGGGGATGATCTGGCCGACGACGCCGACCGGCTCCCTGATGGAGTAGGCGTGCCAGTCGCCCGGCGCCGAGATCGGGATGCTCTGGCCGGTGATCTTGGTCGACCAGCCGCCCATGTAGCGCAGCAGCTCGCAGCCGAACGGCAGGTCCACGTTGCGCGCATCGCGGATCGGCTCGCCGTTGTCGAGCGCCTCCAGCTCGGCCATTTCGTCGGCATGGGCTTCCAGGACGTCCCCAAGCTTCCACACCAGCTTGCCGCGCTCGGTCGGCTTCATGCGCGCCCAGGCGCCCTCTTCGAACGCGCGGCGTGCTGCCTTGACAGCCAGGTCGATGTCCTCGGCGCCGCCTTCCGCCACTTGCGCGATCTGCTGGCCGTTCGCCGGGTCGAATACGGCAAACGTCTTGCCCGAGCTTGCGTCCACCCATGCTCCGTCGATCAGCAGCTTATGGCGTCGCGCGATGAAGTCGCGGGCGGCCGTGCTGAGCCGGGCGTGTGCGGCGATGGCGTCCATTGTTTTCTCCCGTTCGCTATATTCCGTTGAATATAGCGTCGGTCCGGCTTTCGAGTCCAGCGTGGCGCGGCCGAGCCGCAATGAGACTGGCTAGGGGCAAGGTGGAGGAAAGCGCGCTATTGGTGCTACGGTCGCTGCGGGGCAGGCTGGAACTGCCGTTGGAAGCCGCCGAGCGTCACATCCGCCTGATCGGGAAACAGCGCGGCGGGCGCGACCAAATCGCGACCATCGACATGCGCCGCGGCGGGCATACACTCCAAGTCCCGTGGCCGGCCTTGGAATGACAAGTGTTCTTCCCTACCAAAGACAGGCGGCTGATCTATCTCATGCGCCACGCCGTGTATCACGAGCACCTCAGTAAGCTGCTCGCCTTCCTAGACTGCTCGCCGGACAGCGCCTCGATCGCGCGGGCCGTAGCGAAATGGGACAGCGCCGAGCTAGAGGACGCGCTGGCGGCGCGCAAGCTGATGGGCACGATCGTCCGCTACGAGGAATGGAGTGCGAGCCCGCAGGCTGAACAGAAACCGCGCACATCGAATGCGTGGCGAGGAGGAACATGATGCCGATCACACGCCGCAGCTTTACCGTGGGTGCGTCGCTGGCCGCCGGTGCGCTGGGCCGCCTGGTGCTCGCCGACACGTCGCCGATCCTGATCGGCTATCCGGCCGCGCTGACCGGGGCAAGCTCGGCGCCGGGGGTTGCGCAGAATCGCGGCGTGACCTACCTCGTCGAGCAGATCAACGCCGCCGGCGGAGTGAATGGCCGCAAGATCGAGGTCATCACCCGCGGGGCCGAACAACTCCGGCGAAGCGCTGGCGCCGAGCGATAGCTGAGCTTCCGGTGCTGCAATCGACCATCGCGTCCGGTCTCGCGATTGGCGCGATCTATGCGCTGATCGGCATCGTGTACAACACGATGTACTTGGCCTCCCGCGTGATGAGCTTCACCGCGGGGCAGGTCGGAATGCTGGGCGGCGTGCTCGGCTCGCTGTTCATCCTGCGCATGGGCATCCCTGCCCTGCCCGGCCTCGTCCTAACTCTGGCGGGCTGCGCCGCCATCGGAGTGGTGACGGAAGTGGTCGCGGTGCGGCCGGTGCTGAAGAAGCTCGACCAGCATCTGTACGTGCTGTCCACGCTGGCGCTGGCGCTGATGATCCAGCAGATAACGGCGGTCGAGTGGAGCACGGAGCCGCAGCCGTTTCCGCGCCTGCTCGCAATCGGCAATGCAGGTCCGCTTGACGAGAAATTCTGGCTGCCGGTCCTGGCCTGCCTCTTTGTCGTCGGCGGGCTCGAATTCCTGTATCGGCGCACCTTGGTCGGCCACGCCTTCCTCGCCATTGCCGAGGACAATTTCGCCGCCCGGGCGCTCGGTCTGCCGGAGCGCAACCTGCGCGTCATGAGTTTCGCGTTGGCGAGCGCCATCGGCGGTCTGGCCGGTTTTGCTGGCGGGGAGCTGCTGCTCGCGTTCTTTGCCAACGGGCCGATGCTCAATTTCTATGGTTTCATTCCGGTGGCGATCGGTGGCCTGGGCAACAACCGGGGCGCAATCGTTGGCGGCTTCGCGCTTGGCCTGATCCAGCAGGCGGCGAACTTCCTGTTTGGCGGCGTGTTCGCCTCGGTCGCGGTGTTCGTGCTGTTCATCGCCATGCTGCTGTCCGTCCCGCAGGGACTCTTCGGCAACGCCAGCACAAGGCGGGTGTGATGGCGGCGAACGTCAAGCCGGCTGCCGAGCTGCCGGCGGACGCGGCGCCCCGCACGGCCGCACGGCAATCCCGCGTGTCGCTGCCGTTCCTCGCGCTGCTTGCCGCCGCCATTCTGCTGCCCTTTGTCGCCAACGATTACTGGACGCTGATTGCGACGCGGGCCGCGATCTACTGGGTGCTGGTCTCCGGCCTGAACCTCGCGGTCGGCTTCGGCGGGCAGCTCGCGATCGGTTGGGTGGCGCTGCTCACGCTCGGCGCCTACACGGCGAGCGTCTTGGCCGCCGGCAATATCGGGCCGCCATGGCCGGTGTATGCCGCCTTCGCCGCCGCTGCCGCCGTCGGTGCGGTGGCCGGCGTCATCATCGGCCTACCGGCGGTTCGGCTGCGCACCTTCTACTTCGCCATGACCACGCTGGGCTTTGCCACCATCGTCACCCAGCTCGCCCTGGCCTGGCAGGGCGTGACCGGCGGCGGCATCGGCGTGGCCGGCCCATCCATGCCAGCGCCTTTCGACACCACCGCCGGGTTCTACGGACTCTGCCTGGCCGCCGCCGCGCTGTGCACCTGGATGACGGCCAACATCGCAAGCAGCCGGTTCGGCCGCGCGCTGATCGCGATCCGCGACGCCGAGGTAGCGGCGGAGGCGCTCGGCATCTCGAAAGCGTCGCTGCTGGCTTCGGTGTTCCTGTTCAGCGGCGCGGTGGCCGGGCTCTCCGGCGGCCTGTTCGCGACCCTGCAATCCTACATCACTCCCGACGCCTTCACCTTCGACCTCTCGGTGCTGTTCTTCATCGCGATTCTAGTCGGTGGACGCGGCTCGATCCTTGGCCCGCTGCTCGGCACGATCATCCTGACCGTACTGCCGGAATTCGCCGCCCCGCTGGTCGCCTGGTCCACCTTCCTCTACGCGTTCCTGCTGCTCGTCATCGTGCTCGTCATTCCAGGCGGCATCTCGGAGCTGCTCGACTTCGCCAATCGCCGGCCACTGGCGAGCGGGCGCACCATCGTCCCACGCCCGGCCTTGTTGATCTTGTTGCTCGATCGTCGCCGCGCCGCCGAGCCCATTACCCTGGCCGGCATCGTGCTCGCCTTCGGCGGCGTGCGGGCGATCGACGCGCTCGATCTGCGGATCGAGCCGGGGCAGGTGCATGGGCTGATTGGGCCAAACGGCTCCGGCAAGACCACCACGCTGAACGTGATCAGCGGTTATTACCGGCCGGAAGCCGGGCGCATCGCCTGTGGCCTGCAGGAGCTGAGCCCTGGCGCCCCGCAAACCCGCGCGGCGCTCGGCATCGCCCGCACCTTCCAGACGCCGCGCCTGATTGGCGAGGCTTCGGTGCTGCAGAATGTGATGATCGGCGGCACGATCGACGGAACCGCCAGTTTCGCCGAGTCCCTGTTCGCGCTGCCGCGGCAGCAGCGGGACGAGACGGAACTGCGACGGCGCGCGACGCTCGCCCTGCGCGCAGTCGGGCTGGAGGCGCTCGCTCCCGTCCGGGCCGACCGGTTGCAGCATAGCGAGCTGCGCTTCATCGAGATCGCGCGCGCCCTGATGCTGCATCCGCGCCTCCTGCTGCTGGACGAGCCGGCTGCCGGGCTCTCCACCGATGAGATTCGGCGGCTGGGCGAGCTGATCCGGGAAATCAGCCGCCAAGGAACCGGCGTGCTGCTGGTCGAGCACCATGCGGACCTGATCTTCGACATTTGCGACCACGTGACCGTGCTGAACCTCGGCCGCGAGCTGGCCACCGGAACGCCGGCGGAGATCCGGGCGCATAGGGAGGTGGTCAATGCCTATCTCGGCGCCTGAGCCATTGCTCGCGATCGCCGGCTTGCAGGCCGGCTACGGCAAAGTGGAAGTGCTGCACGGCGTGGACCTGACCGTGGCCGCCGGCGAGATCGTGGCCCTGCTCGGCCCCAACGGCGCGGGGAAGACAACACTGCTGCGTGCGGTTTCCGGCCTGCTGCCCTGGAAGACGGGCCGGGTTGCCTTCGCCGGCGCCGAACTGCGCGGCGCCAGCGTGCGCGAGACGGCCCGGCGCGGCCTCGTGCACGTGATCGAGGGCCACCGCGTGTTCACCCAGCTTTCGGTGACCGACAATCTATTGCTGGCCGGTTACGACCTGCCGCGCGGCGAGCGGTCGGCGCGGGTCGAGGAGGCGCTCGCGCTGTTTCCCGAGATCGCCGCCAAGCGCCACGATCGCGGAAGTGCGCTGTCAGGCGGCCAGCAGCAAATGCTGGCGGTCGCGCAAGGACTGGTCCGCCGGCCGCGCCTGCTGATGCTAGACGAGCCGTCGGCGGGGCTGTCGCCAGTGCTCGTGGATCGTGTGCTGGGCGTCGCCCGCCAGCTGCGCGAGGGCGGGACCAGCATACTGCTGGTGGAGCAATTGATCGAGAAGGCGCTGGCGCTGGCCGACCGAGTCTATGCGTTGGCCAGAGGGCGTATCGTGTTGGAAGCTGGCGCGGCGGAGCCGGACCTGCCGAATCGGCTGGAGCACGCCTATTTCGGCCAGCATGTATCGAGCGCGGTCCACGCATGACTCCTGAACGGAGAGTAACAACACCCGTAAGTGGGACGCGTCCCACAGTCGTTGGTGGGACATTTTGTGGTTTGTTTAGGCTTGACTGCTCGTAAACTCGCCTCCAACAGATGGAGGAAGCTCAATCGTGATCAGTGCCACCTCTTTGCTTCAGAACATCTCTGATTATTGCAGCCGGACCGGCATGGCCGAGAGCACGTTCGGCCGCCGGGCGGTCAACGATGGCAAGTTCACCAGCCGCTTGCGTGACGGCGGAAGGGTGACGCTCGAGACGGTGGAGCGTGTGCAACACTTCATCGCAACCAATGTCGACCCGGCCGCGGTGGCGATCCGGGGAGCAGGCCCAAGACTGAGCAGCCAGCCGATATCGTTACGGTCTTACCGCCGCTTCGTCCTCCGCAAAGAACCGGTTGTCCATCCTGCCAAACCACGCCGGGCCGAAGCTTGAACTCCCAGGTGGTGTCGTCGATGGCCGTCCAGCTCGTGGCCAGGTCAGCCACCACCCGGCCCGGCGGTGACCGTTGCGTTAGGGTGTCGAAGACATCGAACGCCGCCATGTTGTTCTGCGAGATGTTATAGAAATGCGGGTCCAGGGTCGTGATCGGCCCGCTCATCCCGATCCGCAACGTCTGCGCCCACGCCACCCCAAAGACCAGCATGCCCGCGACAACCAGCGCGGAAACACGCCACAACCGCCTCGTGCGCATCGCGCTAAGCCACGGGGTGAGGTCGGACTCGACTGTGTGCGCACGATTGATCAATCCTAGGCCTCGGCCCAGTGCCACGTCTCGATGTTCCAGGTATTCAGCCGGACGTTGATGTTCGGTTCATAGCCCAGCAACTTCGCCTTGGTGCCCTCGATGAGTGCGGATTGGTGCTGCGGGAGGAAAGCCAGGTCTTCCCGCAGCACGGCCTGCAGGCGCTGGTAGATCGGGATGCGCTTGGCTTGATCCAGCTCGGCCGCCCCTTGTTCCAGCAGTTTGTCCACTTCGGGGTTGGAATACTGCATCGTGTTCTGGCCGGACCCGGTCTTGGCCGCGATGGCCGCGCTCGCGAAATAGTCGGAGGCGTCGGGATCGGGGCCAATCATGCGGTCGAGCCCGACGATAGCGGTTTCGAACTGCGACTTGATCCAGTAGTCGGCCCACATCACCGCCGGAGGCAGGTTCTTGATCGTCATCTGGATGCCGGCCTGCTGGAAATCCTGCTGCAGGAGTTGCTGCACCTGCTCGCGCAGGTGATTGCCGGCGGTCGTCGAGTTGATGAAGGCGAGCCGCACGCCGTTCTTGACGCGCACGCCGTCGGCGCCGGGCTTCCACCCGGCCTGGTCCAGCGTCGCCTTTGCCTTGTCGATACTGTATTCGTGCTTCGGCAAATTGGGGTTGTACGCCCAGCTTTGCCCGGGCAGGTAGGATTCCGCCGGGCTCGTCGTTCCATAATAGAGCTGCTGGATGATGCTGTCCTTGTCGTAGGCGTAATAGATTGCCTGCCGGACCGCCTTCTCCTGGAACTGTGGCAGGCCGAGGTTGAAATAGAAGTTCTCGATGAATGCTGTCGGCACGTTGACGATCGTGCGGTCTGGGAGCTTCTTGGCTTCGTCGTAGTGCTCGGCCGAGATGCCCTGCAGGCCGATATAATCGATGTCGCCGGCGCGGAATTGGGTGAACAGCACGGTCAGGTCGGGTATATATTTGACGGTCGCCGTTGCCAGCCTCGGCCCGTCGCCGAAATAATCTTCGTTGGCCACGAGCGTGATGTGATCGCCCGGTACTCGCTGCTGCCACTTGAACGGCCCCGTCCCAACAGGGCTCTCGTTATAGTGGCCGCCCGTCACCGGCTCGTTCTCGAGCTTGTGCTTCGGGACAATGAAGAACCAGGCCAGAATAGAGATGTATGGCGCGAACGGCTTCTTCATCGTCCAGGTGATGCGGTCGGGCGCGGGGGTCTGAATATTGTCCACCAGCTCGTGCCCCGTCCGGCTATACGCCGGGAAATCGGGCTTGGTCACGCTCTGCAGGCTGAAGGCGACATCGGCCGAGGTGAACGGGGTGCCGTCATGCCATTTCACCCCCGGGCGCAACTTGACGGACCAAGTCAGCCCGTCGGCGGACAGTCCGCCATTGGCCACCGTCGGCACCTCCAGCGCCAGCCGGGGGAGCATTTCGCCTTTGGGGCTGACGGCCCAGAGCGGGCTGTACAGCGCGAGGTTGACGCCATCGTCGACCTCGATGTGCGGGCGGCGCGGGTCGAAGACCGTCGGCTCCTGCGAAAGGCCGATGATGACTTGTCCGCTGGGCTTCGGCTTGCCCTGACCGAAGGCGAGACGCGGCGACGCACCGATGGCGGCCGAGGTGATGAGGAGATTGCGGCGCGAGATCTGCATGGCGGTGGCTCCTGCTATGGGTCAGAGGGCGGATTCAAGCGAGATCGGGGTGCCGTCGGTGAAACGGCTGAAGCGGAACGGCGCCGGGTCGACGATCGGCGTCCGTGCCGTCGCGATCTCCGCCGCCAGACGTCCGGCGGCCGGACCAATGCCGAAACCATGGCCGGAAAATCCGGTCGCGACCACGAGGCCGGGCATGGTCTCTACCTCGGAGATGACCGGCACCGCATCGGGCGTCACATCGATCAGGCCCGCCCATTGCTGCGCCACTTTCGCGCCACGAAAGACGGGGAAGACCGCCTCGAGCTCCTTGGTTGCCGCCGCATTGATGGACTCCACCGGGTCGGGGTCGAGCGTGCGCGTCGCCTCGAACGGGCTCGGCTTGTCGAGGTCCCAGCGCTTCGGCGTCCGCGCTTCGGTCAGGAAGCGATTGTCCAGCCGCAGGCGCAGACCGCGCCGCTCCGCCCGCGCGGCCGGCAGAAACTCGGAGAAGAAGCGGAACGTATCCGGCGTGACCGGCACGATGTTGGCGTTGCCATTGGCGATGGTGTAGCCGCCATCCAGGCGCTTGCGATAGGCAAAGCTGCCGAGCCACGCGGAGACTACGGGACCGTCCGCCAAGGGCGCCGTCCGCAGCACGGAGGAGCGGACCTTGAGCTGCGGCAGGCGCAGGCCGAGACTGCCGCAGAACAGCCGGGACCATGCGCCGCTGGCCAGGATCGCGCTCTGGCAAGCGACCCGGCCCCGTTCCGTGACCACGCCCACGACGCGCCCGGCGGTGAGGTCGAGCCCGCGGACCGCGCAGTTCTCGACGATGACGGCACCGGCGGCACGGGCGGAAGCGGCCAGGGCAGGCACCGCCTTCTGTGGCTCTGCCCGGCCGTCCGTCTTAGTGTAGAGGGCGGCGGAGAACCGCTTTGTCGCACCCGGCAGCAACGCGGCGAGCTCGTCGCCTTCGACGAGCCGGCTGCCCATCTGATAAGGCTGCACCCGGTCAAGCCAGCGTTCGTATTGCGCGCGGTCGGAGTCGTTGGCGGCCACGTAAAGCACGCCGCACTCGGTGAAGCCGGTCGGCAGCCCCTCCCGCGTGAATTCGCCCCACATGCGCAGCGCCTCGATGATCAGCGGCACCTCGCGCAGATCGCGTCCCGTCTTGCGCACCCATCCCCAGTTGCGGCTCGACTGCTCGCCGGCGAGCTTGCCCTTCTCGCACAGCAGGACGGAGATGCCCTGCCGCGCCAGATGCAGCGCCGCGCTGACGCCGACGATCCCGCCCCCGATCACCACCACGTCCGCTTGTTGCGGCAGCTCGGTGTCGGTCTCGGCCGGGTCGATCTGCGGTCCCATAAAATTCTCCTATTCCGCACGCACCAGCGCCGGCGCCGCTTCCGGCAGGGGTGAGGCCAACTGTAGCTCCGGGCGGCGGCAGGCAGCAAAGTGACCCGGCGAAAGTTCTGCGAGTGGCGGCAAAGCCTCAGCGCACGTCGCCTCAGCATAACGGCAGCGCGTCCGGAACGGACAGCCGGAGGGCGGGGAGAGCGGGCTCGGGATATCGCCCTCGAGCAGGATGCGCTCGCGCTTGCCGCCGATATCGGGGACGGCGGAGAACAGGGCCTCGGTATACGGGTGCCGCGGCCGGGCGAAGAGCGAGGCGGTGGTGGCGAGCTCGACGATGCGGCCGAGATACATGACCGCGATGCGGTCGGAGATCAGGCCGACCACGGCAAGGTCGTGAGCAATGAAGAGGATCGCGAGGTTGAGTGCGGCCCGCAGGTCGAGCAGCAGGTTGATGACCTGCGCCTGGACCGAGACGTCGAGGGCGGAAACCGGCTCGTCGGCGACGAGGAGTTCGGGATGGCACATGAGCGCGCGGGCGATGCCGATGCGCTGGCGCTGGCCGCCGGAGAATTCGTGCGGATAGCGGTTTGCGGCGGCTGGCGACAGGCCGACCTGGGCGAGCGATTCCTCGATGCGGGCGCGGCGAGCGGCGCGGCCGAGACCGGGTTCGTGGACTTGCAGCGGGATGGCGAGGCTCTGCTCGACGGTCTGGCGCGGGTTGAGCGACGCGTAGGGGTCCTGGAAGATAATCTGCATGTGCCGCCGTATCGGGCGGAGCGCGGTCCGGGACGCCTGGGCGATGTCGTTGCCGCGAAAGCGGATCGCGCCGCTGGTGATGTCGTGCAGGCGCAAAACGCTGCGGCCGAGAGTGGTCTTGCCGGAGCCGCTCTCGCCGACCACGCCCAAGACTTCGCCGGGTTCGAGGCTGAAGGAAACGCCGTCGATGGCGCGCAGCGTGCGGCCGCCGCCGACCTTGTAGTGTTTGGCGAGGTTTTCGACCTCGAGCAGGTTCATACCAACAGTCATGTAGGATGACCGTTGGTACGAACCTTTGTCTGGCGCGCCGCCGCCCACCAACCCGGCGCGCGATACCGTCGGCGCGACGCGACGGAAGAGTCATCGCATCGTGCCGCTGGTATCATGCGGCGAGCTCGCGCCAGCGGGCGCAGCGGACGGCGTGGGTGGGAGACGCGGGTTCGAGCTGTGGGCGCACGGGTTCGCAGATTTCGGGAACGTTGTAGGCGCAGCGTGGGTGGAAGGTGCAGCCGCCGGGTCGATCGCGCGGATCGGGAACGTTGCCGCTGATGGCGAGCAGCCTGGCACCTTGGGTGCGGGCGCGGACGTGCGCCAGTTGCGGGACGGAGCCGATCAGCCCGGCGCTGTAAGGCATCAGCGGGCGGCGAAGGAGTTCGGCCACGGGGGCGTCCTCGACGATTTGGCCGGCATACATGACCAGCACGCGGTCGGCGATTTCGGCAACCACGCCGAGGCTGTGGGTGATGAAAATGACCGACATGCCGGTCTCGTGCTGCAGGGTGCGGATCAGGTCGAGGATCTGCGCCTGGATGGTGACGTCGAGCGCGGTGGTGGGCTCGTCGGCGATGAGCACGCGCGGGCGGCAGGCGAGCGCCATGGCGATCATCGCGCGCTGGCGCATCCCGCCGGAAAGTTGGTGCGGGAAGGCGCGGGCGCGCAACCCGGGCTCGGAGATGCCGACCTGTTCGAGCAAGGCGACGGCGCGGGCGGCGGCGGCGCGGCGCGTGACCTTCTCATGCGCGAGCAGGGCCTCGGCGATCTGGTCGCCGACCCGGTGCACCGGGTTGAGCGAGGTCATCGGTTCCTGGAAGATCATGGCGATGTCACGGCCGCGGATTTCGGCCATGCGGGCTTCCGGGAGGGTGAGGAGATCGAGCGCCGATCCATCGGCGCGGCTGAGGGTCGCCCGGCCGCGGACGAGGACACCGGGCGGGCTGCCGAGCAGGCGCATGAGGGCGAGCGCGGTGACGCTCTTGCCGGAGCTGGATTCGCCGACGATGGCGAGGGTTGCGCCAGCTTCAAGGCTGAAACCGACGCCTTCGACGGCGTGGACGGGGCCCGCTTCGCTGCGGAAGGTGACGGCGAGATCGGTCGCGGACAGGACGGTGCTCATCGCTGCAGGTCCAGCCGCGGGTCGAGCGCGTCGCGCAGACCGTCGCCGAGGAAGTTGAAGCCGGTGACGGCCAGGGTGATGGCGGCGCCAGGAAAGATGGCGAGCCAAGGGGCGCTGGTCAGGTATTCCTGGGCGTTGTTGAGCATGTTGCCCCAGGAGGGCGTGGGCGGCTGGATGCCGTAACCGAGGTAGCTCACGTAGCTTTCGAGCAGGATGGCGCGGGCCACGTTGAGGGTCGCGGCGACGACGATCGGGGCCATGATGTTGGGCAGCAGTTCGCGCAGCATGAGATGGCTGTCGGAGACGCCGATCGCCTCGGCGGCGATGACGTATTCGCGCTCGCGCAACGCCCGCACCTGACCCTCGACGATGCGGGCCACCTCCATCCAGGAGGTGAGGGCGACGATCAGGGTGATGGTCGTGACGCCCGGGCTGACCAAGGCGGCGAGGGTGAGCAGCAGGAAGATAGACGGAAAGCAGAGCACGGCGTCGACCAGGCGCATCAGCGCGGTGCCGGTCCAGCCGCCGTAGAACCCGGCGGCGAGGCCGATCAAGACGCCGATGACCGTGCTGATGCCCATGGCGGCGAAGCCGACGAGCAGCGAGATACGGCCGGCGAGCATCAGGCGGATGAGCTGGTCGCGCCCGAGCGGGTCGGAACCCAGGATGTGCGGCCCGGCGAAGGGCGGCTGGAACCGGTGCCGCAAGTCGATGGCCAGCGAATCATAGGGGACGAAATCCGGGCCGATGGCGCAAGCGAGGATCAGGAGGACCAGAGCGGCGAGGCCGAACATGGCGAGGCGGTGCCGCAGCAAGCGGCGGAGCGCCGGACGGCGGACCGATCGGATTGGCGCGGCGAGCGGGATTGCGGAGGCGCTCATCGCATCCGGATCCGCGGGTCGGCGACCACGTAGAGCAAGTCGGCAAGCAAGTTGCCGATCAGGACCATGAGGGCGGAGACCATCAGCAGGCCCATGACGACCGGGTAATCGCGGTAGCCGATCGAATCGAGGAACAGGCGGCCCATCCCCGGCCAGGTGAAAACGGTCTCGGTGACCAGCGCGCCGCCCAGCAGCGTGGGCAGTTGCAGGCCGGCGACCGTGATCATGGGCAGCAGCGCGTTGCGCAGCGCGTGGCGGATCAGCACGGCGCGGCGGCGCAGCCCCTTGGCGCGGGCGGTGCGGACGTAGTCCTGCGAGATCACGTCCAGCATCGAGGCGCGCATGTAGCGGCTCCAGGTCGCGACCGTGACCAGGGTGAGCACGAGGCAGGGCAGCACGAGATGGCGGGCCGCGTCGAGCAAGCCGTTCGATCCTTCGGTGTACATATTGCCGGAAGGGAGCCAACGCAGGGTCACCGAGAACAGGTAGATCATGATGAGGCCGAACCAGAAGGTCGGGATCGACAGTGCCACCATCGCGCCGATCGTGGCGAGGTAATCGGCCACCGAATACCGCCTGACCGCCCCGAGCACGCCGACCCAGGTGCCGATCAGCACCGCGAGCAAGGTCGAGCTGGCCATCAGTTCGAGCGTGGCGCCGATATGCGCGCCGATCACCACCAGCACGGGTGCGCCGTCGCGATAGGAGTGCCCCCAATCGCCCCGCAGCAAATGTCCCGCCCAATCGACGTATTGCACGGGCAGCGGCCGATCGAGCCCCATCTGATGGGCAATTTCCGTCATCGTCGCCGCCGACATCCCCGGCGTCAGCGCGAATTGGGCCAGCGGGCCGCCCGGCGCCAAATGCAGCAGCCCGAATCCGATCATGGAGACGAGCACAAGCAGCACGAGGCTCTGGCCGATCCGGTGCAGGATTGTGCGCGCCATCAGTGCAGGCTCAGCGGATCCGCCGGCCTCGACCCGGCGGCGAGCACGACCCGGCCAAGGCTCCCATCAAAAAGGTCGCCAACGATCGTCGATCCTGAGCTGTCGTAGCGTAAGCGAGCGCGTGCTGGCATTGGCAGGTATCCTCATCGACTTCATGGCAGCAAGACGCGTGCCAAGCCAGCCTCTGGAGACGCCGGCTCCTTGCCACTCCCTCGCTCGGAAGCGAAAAGGCCCCCGGCCTATGCGAGCCATGCGACAAGGGCCGAGACCGAGGAGCAGCTCAAGCCGGCGATATAGGGGAGACAAGCGTGCCCGAACTCTTTGATGTGAAAGATCGGCATATCCTGGTCACCGGAGCCTCGAGCGGGCTCGGCGAGCATTTCGCCGGGTTCCTCGCCCGCGCCGGCGCGAAAGTCACTCTCGGGGCCCGGCGCGAGGCGGCGCTGTCCCGGGTGGTCCAGGGCATTCAAGCTGCGGGCGGCCAGGGGCAGAGCGTGGTGATGGACATCACCGACGCGGGCAGCATCGAGCGCGCCTTCGGCCGCGCCGAGCAGGGGTTCGGCCCGGTGACGGTCCTGGTCAACAACGCCGGCATCGCCGTGACCAAGGCCGCGCTCGACTTGGACGAGAAGGGCTGGGACGACGTGGTGGGCACCAATCTGCGTGGCGCCTGGCTCACCGCGCAGGCGGCGGCGAAGCGGATGGTGGCGCAGAAGACCGGCGGCAGCATCATCAACATCGCCTCCATTCTCGGCCTGCGCGTCGCGGGCGGGGTCTCGGCCTACGCTGTGTCGAAGGCGGGCGTGATCCAGATGACCAAGGCGCTGGCGCTGGAGTGGGCGCGCCACGGTATCCGGGTCAACGCGATGGCGCCGGGCTACATCGAGACCGAGCTGAACCGGGACTTCTTTGCCAGCGATCCCGGCCAAACCCTGATCAGGCGCATCCCGCAGCGGCGGCTTGGCAAGCCGACCGAACTGGACGGCGCGCTGCTGTTGCTCGCGTCGAAGGCGGGATCATACATGACCGGGAGCGTCATCGCCATTGATGGTGGCCATCTCGTTTCGGGACTGTAGGCAACGAGTCAGTCCTCAGCGCCAGGAACGTAATCAAGCAACTCAGGCCGGTATTCGAAGTGCATCGTGTCGAAGTGAGACCAACGCCCGCCCCAAATGAAGCCGTGGCGCTCGAAGATATCGACGATTTCCGGCGGGATGCGGTTCCTGTAAGCCGGAAACCCATCTTCGCCGGATCGGCTCCAACGCCAGTAATCCGAGAATGAGGTGTTGATGTCGATGGCCGCGCCCCAAGAATGCATGCTCGTCTGATCCGTCCCGGCGATGGGTCGACAGTTATAAGTCCCGCCTATGGGGTAGAGATACTTCTTGTCCTGCGCCGGCAAGTCGTCGAGCTCGCGCGAGACCGCCTCCAACCTGCGGTCCACGCCGTTGACCCGGGTGACGGTCACGGCGTGCCCCCAGGTCTTCGGTAGCCAGATGATGCGGACCAGGTTCGGTGCGACCTGCCCGGCCGTGCAGTCGCCGTACATCTTGTCGAAAAATGCCTGACTGCGAAGGCGGCCGGGTTCGTCCGACGGCGGCAGCGGCGGGGCGCCTTCCGGGTAGCGGAGGGCGAGCTGATCGAGGATCGAAGGGTGTTGCAGCGTCGCTTGCGTAATCGGGCCGGGATGCGCCGGGCCGACGGGCATCCGCGTGCCGTCGCGCCAGATGAGGTTCACGCCGTCGAACCCGCTCAGGAAATCCGGATATGCGCGGACGAGATCGGCAACCGAGGCCGCGCTTGCCGTTCCCGTCAGGCCGAGCAGCAGCAGCGTGGCCAGTAGCCACGACCTCATTGCGCCGCGCCGACGATTAGGTCACCCACGCGGCGGCGCAACTCGACGATGCCGGTATCTCGGTGCCGGGTCGGATGGACGCGGTTGGTAAGAAGGGTCCACGCGAGGCCGCGTTGGAAGTCGATCCACAGCCCCGTCCCGGTGAAACCGGTATGGCCGATCGTCTCGTGCGAACATGCATCTCCCCCTGACCATCCAGCGTGCCGCGCTTCCCATCCCAGGGTGCGCGTGGCGGATTGCCTGGAACGCATGCCGGCAAGGCCCGGCGTAACCCCGCCCAGCATATCCTGGGCGGCGTCAAGCACGCCGTCGACGGTCCCGAACAGCCCGGCATGGCCGGACGCGCCGCCCAGGGCGAAGGCATTCTCGTCATGCACCTCGCCCCGCATGACCCGGCCGCGCCAAGTGCAGCGTTCCGTGGCGGCGGTCTGCTCCGGGTCGGGCCGGAACGACAAGCCGGCCCGCAACTCCTGCTCGAGGAGCGGGTGCCCGGTCAGCCGCTCGATCGCGATCCCGAGCAGGATGAAGTTGATGTCGGAGTAGACGGGCGGACCTGGCCGCCAGACACGCTGGAGGACGAAGGCGCGCAGCGTCGCCGGGTCCTGGCCGTAGGTGTAGAGCGGCTCGACCGCGGGCAAATGGGTCTGATGTGCAAGGCACTGGCGGATCGTGAGACGACGCTCGGGCGCATTGAGATCGTATTGCCGGAGATCGGGGATCGCGCCGGTCAAATTATCGTCCAACCCGATCCGCCCCTGCGCCACCAGGCGGAGGATGGCAGGCGTGGTGAACAGGATTTTGGTGAGGGAGGCGAGGTCGAACCAGGTTTCCCGGTGCATTGGGCTGGGGGATGGCTCGATCTGCGCATGACCGAAGGCATGGGTCGCGCGATCGCCGGCGCTGGTCATCACGCCGAGCACGGCGCCGGGGATGGGGCCGGCGACCGCTTCGGCAACCGCGCCGCTTGCCGCGGCGAGCAGGCGGCCGGCCGCACCATCCGAGTTCATCGGCGGACGGGTTCCGGCGTCGAACGCCCCTGCTGGATCATCGGTCGACCTCTCGACGGCTCGATGCGCCGTGCTATCAGCGGCCGGACCCGGCGTCGAGCCGATTGCCGGCGACGGGGACCGATGGCAAAGTATAGAATGATCAATCGACGATCTTTTACCGCTTCGGCACTGCCGCTCCTGCTTGCCGCAATTGAAGTCGCGCCGGCTCTAGCTGACACGTCCTTTGCCGCGTTC
Source organism: Acetobacteraceae bacterium (assembly GCA_965276815.1). Taxonomy (GTDB): domain Bacteria; phylum Pseudomonadota; class Alphaproteobacteria; order Acetobacterales; family Acetobacteraceae; genus JAVVHH01. The sequence goes on from CBDIBE010000012.1 coordinate 795,717, forward strand.
CTGGCTAGCGTGCGGGCGGAAGCGATCGCCGACGGCATCGCACCGGCCACCGTCGACCGGGCTTTTGCTGGGCTGCGGCCGAACGCCAAGGTGCTCGAATTGGACAACCGCCCGGCCGAGCTGACGCAGAGCTGGGAGCATTATCGCAGCACCCGCGTATCCGACCAGCGCGTGTCGGCCGGCCGGCAAGCCGTGCAGGCCAACAGCGTCGTCCTGACCGAGATCGGCCGCCGATACGGCGTCGACGCAGGGGTCATCGTTGCAATCTGGGGACTGGAGACGAATTACGGTGGCTACACTGGCGGGTTCGGAGTCATCGAGGCCCTGGCCACCTTGGCCTTGGACGGCCGCCACGACGGCTTTTTTCGTACCGAGCTGATCAGCGCGCTGCGTATCCTGGATCACGGCGACATTACCCTGTCGCGCATGACCGGCAGCTATGCCGGAGCCATGGGCCAGCCGCAATTCATGCCCAGCTCCTATCTGAACTACGCGGTGGATTTCGATGGGAACGGGCGGCGCGACATTTGGGACGATCGCAACGACGCGCTGGCCTCGATCGCGAACTACTTGGCCAAATCCGGATGGCGGCCGGGCGAACCCTGGGGCCAGCTCATCCGCGTTCCCGCCGGGTTCACCGCCGACCGGAACGGGCGCAAGCTCGCCGAGTGGGCGCAACTCGGCGTCCGCCGCGCGGACGGCTCGGGATTCTCGCGGCCGGACGCATCCGGCGCCGTGGTCATGCCCGATGGGATCGGCGGCGAGGCCTACATGACCTACGCCAATTTCGGCGTCATCCGCCTCTACAATCCCTCCGACCTGTACGCGCTCTCGGTGGGGCTTGCTGGCCAGCCGGATCTCCGCCCACGGCAACGAGTTTTGAGCCCCAGAAGCTTATTACGCGAGGCTCTCAAGGTAGGCGCAAAACATATCGGCCATGGGCATCGGCGTAGGCTTCGATCTCTGCCGGGGTGCGAGGGGTCTCCGAAAAATGCTTTCCCACCTGGCTGACCGCCGTTGTGATCAGATCGCCGGCCAGTGCACGCGTCGCGTCCGAGGCGGCGGGCAGCGCCTCCTGCATAAAGCGCTGGACAGTGCGGTCGCCCGACACCCGCGCCGCCCGCGCCTCGGGCGCATCGCGATAGAGCGGGGGCGGCGTCATTGAGCGCCACGCGCATCTCGGCCTCATCGCATTCCGAGCGGATGAAGGCGTGGACCAGGGTGCGCAGCCGTTCAAGCGGCGGTCGCTGGACGTCCTGGAGGATGTCGCGCAGCAAAACCGGTCGTTTGCTGCCATTCGTCGCTCTGCAGCCGGAACAGGATCGCCGCCTTGTTCGGGAAATACTGATACAGCGATCCGACGCTGACTCCCGCCCGCTCGGCCACCCGCGCAGTGGTGAAGCGTTGCGCGCCTTCCTTCGCCAAAAACCTGAACCGCAGCATCCAGGATCGCGGCGACGAGCTCGGCCGAGCGGGCCTGTTTGGGTTGTTTTCTCGAGGAAATCGGGACGCTGCGACGATCGGTCATGGGGCAAATGGCAATGCGAATAGCTAATATGACGAATTAGTCGTATTTCTGGCCCGGCGCAAGAACCGGAGACTTGCATGAACACCCTGACCACTCCCCCGCTTACGCGCCTGCTGGACCGCTTGTTCGAAGAGGCTGCCGCGGCGTCGCCGGAGATGAGCCCGGCACTGACCGAACCTCGCCGAACGGGGAGCAGGAGCGCCTGATGCGGAGCAAGACCGAGTACCGCGACTTATACGGGCGCTTGAAGGATCTTCCGCTTGCCGTCTCGCGAGAGACGGGCACGCTGCTTTACATGCTGGCGCGAAGCGGCGGCGCACGGACGATCGTCGAATTCGGGACCTCGTTCGGCATCTCGACCCTGTACCTCGCTGCGGCGCTGCGCGACAATGGCGGCGGCCGCCTGATCACCAGCGAGTTCGAGCCGTCCAAGGTGGCGCGGGCCCGCGACAATCTGACGGCAGGCGGTCTCATCGACCTCGTGGAGATCCGCGAGGGCGATGCGCTGCAGACGCTGAGCGTCGATCTCCCCGAGACGATCGACCTGCTGCTGCTCGACGGCGCCAAGGCGCTGTATCCCGAGAATCCTGAGCCTGGTGGAGAGCCGCCTCAGGCCGGGCGCCTTGATCGTCCGCCGACGACGCCGATCATAGCCCGGAATACTTGGCGCGCGTGCGCTCGCCGGCAAAGGGCTATCTGTCCACGCCGTTTGCCGAGGACGTCGAGCTGTCCATGCGGCTCAGCTGAAACCGATCTCTAATCACGTCAGCCAACGCCCCCATCGAGCAACGGTCCGCGTGCGGAGTGCGTGAACATGCCCATTACTGATCAGCCGGAGCTGGCCCAACGCCGCGTCGTCGCGCTGACGGGGACGCTGTTCCTCTCCTATCTTGCGGTTGCCATGTCGCTCCCGGCGGTGCCGGTGCATGTCGTACAGGGACTTGGCCTCGACAATGCCTTTGGCGGACTGGCGGTCGGGATCGCCTTCCTGTCGACGATTTTGACGCGCAATCATGCCGGCGCCCGGACCGACCGTCTCGGCGGCAAGCTCTGCATGCAGCGTGGGTTGATCTTGTATGCGGTGGCCGGGCTGATCTGTCTGCTGGCGAGCTCGCCCTTTCTGTCCGTGGCGGGTGACTATGCCGTGCTGATTGTCGGGCGGTTGCTGCTGGGAGTTGGCGAAAGCCTGGCGATGGTGGGCATGATCAGTTGGGCCATCGGCCTTATGGGCCATGCACGGTCCGGCAAGGTCATGTCGCTCGTGGGAGCGGGCATGTATGGCGCCTTTGCCGTGGGTGGGCCGCTGGGCTTGGCGCTGCTGCATCAAGTGGGGTTCGCCGGGTTGATGGGCATCTGCATGGTGTTGCCCTTGCTGGGACTGATTGCCATTCATCGGCTTCCGGCAGTGGCGCCGCATGCCGGTCAGCGGGAGTCCTTTTGGCGGATCATCGGCCGGATTTGGCGGGCGGGCGCCGCCGTCGGGCTGCAGGGAGTGGGCTTTGCGGCGTTGGGCGCCTTCTTTCCCCTCTATTTCCTGAGCCGTGGCTGGCCTTATGTCGGGCTCGGCCTGACGTTCTTCGGCATCGGCTTCGTTCTGGTCCGGCTGCTCTGCGGCCATTTGCCGGACCGGATTGGCGGAACCCAAGTGGCCATTGCTTCCTTGGCCGTCGAGGCTTGCGGGCAGTACTTGCTGTGGCTGGCGCCCGGGCTGTGGCTGGCGCCCGGGCCGTGGCCGGCGTTGATGGGGGCCTTGCTGACGGGTCTCGGTTGCTCGATGGTGTTCCCGGCCATGGGCTCCGAAGTCGTCAAGCAGGTGCCGCCGCATCTGCGCGGCACGGCGGTCGGCGGGTTTGCTGCCTTCCAGGACCTCGCCTACGGCGCGACGGGGCCGTTGGTTGGCGGGCTGGCCGACTCTTCCGGCTATTCCGCGGTGTTCCTGATTGGCGGCCTCGCGGCAACGCTCGGTCTTTGGATGGCGATCTGGGCGCACAAGCTCGCGCGCACGGCCGCCGCCTGATGCAGGTCTAAGCGAAGCTCGCCGATTTAGGCCAGTATCGCCGGCTGTGCCGGAGCCCCAGCCCGGCGAACATCGCGGCGAGACGGATCGGCGCGCCGATCCCCTCGACGACCGGAACACCGAGCTGCGCCGCAAGCCAATCTGGCTTCACGTGCACCGGACATTGCGTGATGCCCAACGGCAGAATGACGTCGGCGCCACGCTGCTCCACCAAATATCGTGCGCGGCCGACAAAATTGTCGACGAACGCGTCCCGGTTTGCCGCCACATCCGGCAAGTCGAAGCTCGAGGTCTCCCACCCCACGACCTTGCCTGACATGCCGTAACGCTCGACGAGACGGTAGCCAAGCGGCAGCAGCTTTTCGTGGTATACGATCAGGCCGAAACGCGCGCCGAGGAAGCACGCGATGTGCAGCATGGCCTCGGCGGGTGCGATGATTGGGATGTCCACCACCGAGCGCCCCGCATCCACGCCCAGGTCGAGGGTCCCGAGCGGCACGACGGCGTCGTAGCCTTCCTGCTCGGCCCTGCGGAATGCATCCACGAACGGGGGCGCCGCTAGGTGCAGCTCGGCCGGCGTCAACCCGTGGATATAGGGTGTCGCGGCCACGTCCACGATCCCCACCTGCACCTCCGGTGTGGCGTAGGATTTCGCGACCTCCTCACGGAGCCGACGCTCCTCGGATGGATAGCCGCCGACTACGAAAGCAACGCGAGGCATGATGGGTCTCCCCGATGGTGCGGCAATGGTAACGTTCGCCGGCTGGTGCACCGCCGATTGACAGACGCCTCAAGGAGCGTGAGCATCAAGCCAAGCCCGCGACCATATAACAGAAGCGTGTAGGAGGACAGTCCAATGCCGGTTCCGTTGTCACGGCGCGAGCTTGGCGTCGCTGCGGCCACGATTGCCGGGCTCTCGGCGCTTCGGTCAACATCTGCCCGGGCGGCTACCTACTCGCTGCGGCTGGGCTGCGACCTGACCTTGGATCATCCGGTTGGAGCTCACTTGCTGGCGGCGGCGAAGAGCATCTCGAAGGCCTCGAATGGCGAGGTCGACATCCAGGTCTTCCTGAACAACCAGCTCGGCGATGACACGCACATGATGGCTGCGCTTCGTCTGGGCGCGATCGACATCATGGCCGTGGGCGACAACATTCTCGCCGAGATGGTCCCCAACGTAGCGATCGACAACATCGGATTTGCCTTCAAGGACGCCGCGACTGCGTTCGCCGCGCTGGACGGCGAACTGGGCGACCTCGTTCGCGGTGATATAACCAAGGCCGGTCTGCATGCGATGCCGAAGATCTGGGACGAAGGCTTTCGTCAGATCACCACGGGAACCAAGCCAATCAACGCGCCGCAAGATCTGCACGGCTTCAAGATGCGGGTGCCGCCAAGCCCGGTCGCTTTGTCGCTCTTCAAGGATCTGGGCGCGGCGCCGCTTACTCTGAACGGTTCGCAGCTCTACCCGGCGCTGCAGACGCATCTGGCTGACGGACAGGAAAATCCGCTGGGAACGATCGAGACCAACAAATACTATGAAGTACAGAAGTATTGTTCGCTCACCAACCACATGTGGGTCGGATATTGGGTCGTCGCCAATCTCGCGTCCTGGAACCGCATTCCTGCGGCCCTACAAAGCGTGATTGAACAAGGGTTCGATGCGGAGGTGCCGGCGCAGCGGACGGAGACGGAGGCGCTGAATAACTCTCTGGTCCCCAAGCTGGAATCACAAGGTTTGAAGTTCAATACGCCCGATATCGCGCCCTTCCGGGAGGCTTTGGTTCAAGCGGGGTTCTACAAGCAGTGGCATAGTAAGTTCGGCGACACGCTCTGGAGCGCCCTCGCAAAATATAGTGGTTCTATCGCCTGAACGGCCGTTAGCCTGATGACGCCGGATCCTGCTCCTGCGATATGTTCGCCAGAACATACCGTCACAGTCCAAGCCTGGCTTGTCGTCGGCAGGGTTCTGACGGCCATCACCGAAATCCCTGCCGCGATCCTCGTCTGTGTCGAGGTTGGCATCCTATTTGCCGGCGTCATCTGCCGCTATGTCTTGGATGCCCCACTCGTCTGGAGCGATGAACTGGCCGAGATCCTGTTCCTTTGGCTCGCGATGCTGGGAGCGGTGATTGCGTTGCGTCGCGGGGAACATATGCGGATGACTGCCCTGGTGTCCCGCTTGCCGGCACGATGGCAGAAATTCCTCAGCGCGTTGGTGGCCATGGCCGTGGCGGCCTTCGTTGCGTTGCTGTTGCCGCCGGCGATCGCCTACATGGACTCGGCGGACATGATCACGTCACCCACGCTCGGCATCCCAGACTCGTGGCGCGTCGCCGGGCTGGTGGTCGCCCTGTCGCTGCTGGTCATTGCCGCATTTGAGCAGCTGACGAGCGGATTGTCGTGGCAGGACCTGATACTGGCCATCGTTATCGTGCTGGTGCTTTCGCTTGGGCTATGGCTGGTAAAGCCCCAATTGCTGACGCTTGGCAGCTTTAGCCTGATCATATTTTTCGTCGGCCTGGTCAGCCTGTGTATTGCGGCGGGCGTGCCGATCGCGTTTGGCTTTGGCATCGCCACACTCGCCTACATGGCATTTTCGACGCATGTGCCGCTCTCGATCGTGGTCAATCAGATGGACCAGGGCATGTCTTCGATCGAGCTTCTCGCCGTCCCTATGTTCGTCCTGCTCGGACTGCTTCTGGAAATGACGGGCATTGCGCGGGCGCTGGTCAATCTCATGAGCGCCCTGGTCGGGCACAAGCGTGGCGGCCTGTCCTACGTTCTGCTCGGCGCGATGTATCTGATTTCTGGCATTTCCGGATCGAAGGCCGCCGACCAGGCGGCCGTCGCGCCGGTGCTGTTTCCGGAGATGAAGCGCCGCGGTTCGCATCCCGGCGAACTCGTCGCACAACTCGCCGCGGCGGCCGCCATGTCCGAAACGATCCCGCCCAGCCTGATCCTGATCATTGTGGGCTCGGTCACCGGCGTCTCCATCTCGGCTTTGTTCACCGGCGGTCTGCTCCCCGCCACCGTTGCTGCCATGGCGCTCATCGCGGTAATCGCCTTTCGTTCCCGCCACGATCGGCCAACGGGACGGCGATCGAGCATCGCCGAAATCGGGCGCGCTTTCGTCATTGCGATACCTGCGCTGATCCTGCCGTTTCTGATCCGCTTCGTGGTTTTGGAGGGCATCGCGACGGCGACCGAAGTTGCCACCGTCGGCGTGGTTTACGCAATTGTCGTCGGGTTGTTGGTATACCGCTCCTTTGCCTGGCGCCGGGTCCTCCCGATCCTGGTGGAAACCGCATCGCTCTCTGGCGCCATCCTGCTCATCGTCGGCAGCGCCACGGCCATGGCGTGGGCGCTGACGCAGGCCGGCTTTGCCGAAGCACTCGCGACGCTAATGACCAATATGCCAGGCCAGCGCGTGGGGTTTCTGGCAATTTCGATCGTTGCATTCGTGATCCTCGGCAGCGTGCTCGAGGGATTGCCGGCGATGGTGCTCTTCGGCCCGCTGCTGTTTCCCGTCGCGCGCGACCTCGGCATCAACGATGTGCACTACGCGATCGTCGCGATACTGGCGATGGGCATCGGCCTGTTCTCGCCGCCCTTCGGGGTCGGTTTCTACCAGACTTGCCTGATCGGACGAACATCGAGCGATCGAGCGCTGGGACCCATCTGGGCGTATATGGGGGCACTTCTCGTCGCACTGGTCATCGTCGCGGCCGTGCCATGGCTCTCAACCGGACTTATACAGTGATGCGCAGCGAAAATATGTCACAAGCAACCAAAGACCCGGTGATCCGGAATTTCATCAAGCCGCGCTCGGTCGCCATCGTCGGTGCCTCAGACCGCATGGATTACGGCGGACGCTTGCTGCGCAATTTGCGGGATGGCGGCTTCACCGGCGCCATTTATCCGGTTAATCCACGGCGAGCCGAAGTGCAGGGTCTGCGGGCTTGGCCCGACGTGGCCGAGATACCCGAGGCGGCCGATCTCGCCGTGGTCGTCGTGCCCGGCCATGCGATCGCCAACGTGGTGGAATCCTGCGGCAAGCGCGGCATTCGCGCCTGCGCCATTATCACCGCCGGCTTTGGCGAGCGTGGCGCGGAAGGCGAGCAGGAGCAGAAGGAGCTCGTGAAGCTGGCGCGAAAGGTCGGGGTGCGGTTTTCCGGGCCCAACAGCCTCGGGGTCGCCAACCTCACCGACCGGATCTTCGCCGCCGCTTCCTCCAACATCACCTGGGCTCGCCCCGATCTGCGGCCGAGCGGGATCAGCGTCATATCGCAGAGCGGCGCACTATCGTTCAACCCGGTGCCGAGCCGCGCCGCCGAGCGCGGCATCGGCTTACGCGCCATCGTCTCGGTGGGAAACCAGGCTGACCTGACCGTGATCGATTTTTTGGAGTATTTCGTCGAAGCGGACGAAGACACCAAGGCGGTCGCCCTGTTTCTCGAAGGGTTGCCGGAAAACCAAGGCCGCCGCCTGCTGGAAGTGGCGCGTCGGGCACGTGCGCTGAACAAGCCAATCCTAGCCGTCAAGGTCGGCCGCAGCCCGGGCGCCGCGGCCGTCGCACGCTCGCACACCGCGGCGCTGACCGGCGATGACGACATCTACCAAGGTGCGTTCCGCTCGGCCCATATCACCCGAGTCGATGATCTGGACGACCTCTGGGAGACTGGCGCGCTCCTGGCGGCGTACCGCGACTTCACGCCCTCTGGGGGTATCGGTTTTCTGTCCAATTCGGGCGGCATGAATTCGTTGTTCTCCGATCATTGCGGCAGCCATGGCGCACCGTTGGCATCGCTGGGTGCGCAAACGACCGCCGGAATCGAGACCGTGCTCGCCGGGTTCGGCGCCGCCAGCAATCCGGCCGACGTCACCGGGAACATCTCCCGTCCGGCGCTCGTCGATCTGATCGATCTCTTCACTGCTGACCCGGCGGTCGATCTCATGGCGGTCGGCACGACCGGGTCGGCCATCGGTGAGCGTTCCCTGGACATCGCCGGCCACGTCCGAACCGCCCGGCAGCACAGCAAGAAGCCATTCGTTGCGCTTTGGTTCTCCGCAATGGCGGGCGCGGAGCCGCAAACATCGGGCGCGAGGGCGCTTGCCGAGGACGGCGTGCCGCTATTCCTTGAACCGTCGAAATGCGCGCGGGCGCTGAGTGCTCTTTACGCGTATCGCCGGCCACTCGCCGCGCCACTCGTTGCGCCGCAACTGCCGCCGGAAGTCGGCGCAACCTCCTGGAAGGAGACGCAGCAGGACGCGCTTGGCCTCATTGCCGCGAGCGGGATCCCTGCCGCCGAGTTGCACGCTTCGTCCCGCGCCGAGGCGGCGGCGGCGATCGCCGACCGCATCGGCTATCCGGTGGTTCTAAAGATCGAGGCGCCCGGGCTCCGCCACAAGACCGAGCATGGCGGCGTGCGCGTTGGGATCCTCGACGCGAGCGGCTTGCAACGCGAGTGGACTTCATTGTGGCATGCCACCGAGTCGCTCGGCCCCGATCGGCGAATCCTGGTGCAGCGCCAAATCGTCGGCGGTCTGGAAATTCTGCTCGGCAGTCGTATCGATCCCACGTTTGGACCCGTGGTCGCCCTCGGCGCCGGCGGCACCGAAGTTGAGATCGAGCGTGACTTGGTGTTCCGCCCTGCCCCGCTTGACCCCGAAACCGCGCGCGACATGTTCGGCTTCCTGCGCGTCAGCCGTCGGTTCGGCGGCATCCGCGGGGGCAAGCCGCGCGATACCGAGGCTCTGGTGGCGGCGATCGTGCGTTTCGGCGTGCTGGCCGACGCGCTGGCCAAAGCCGGGACCGAGATCGAGATCAATCCGCTGATCATGCTGGCTGACGGTGAAGGTGTTTGCGCCGTTGACGCCCGCCTTACTCTGCGCGCCAAAGATCACCATTAACGGGAGTACGAGCCATGCATTCCATCGACAACCGGGAGCTGCCGATCTGGCGCTCGATGCTGTTTGTACCGGTAAATGTCGCCAAATACGTCGAAAAAGCGCACACGCGGGGAGCGGATGCGGTCGTTCTCGACCTTGAGGACAGTATTGCACCCAATGATAAGGAAGAAGCGCGACGTCTCGTCGAGGCGGCCGCGCCCATTTGCGCAAAGTCCGGCGCCGACATCCTCGTGCGCATCAACCGTCCGATCGAGCTCGCGGTCCGGGATATCGAGACGGTCGTCTCCCCGATCGTCAAGGCCTTGAAGCTGCCCAAGATCGAAAGCGCGAGCCATGTGCGGCTGCTGGCGGAGCTCATCGAAACCGTAGAGCGGCGCCGCGGAATGCCGATCGGCCATACCAAGCTGATGCCGGCGATCGAGACGGCGAGCGCTTTTTTCCGCGCCGAAGAGATCGCCGCTGCCCATCCTCGGCTCATCTCACTGACGCTTGGAGCGGAGGATTTCAGCGCCTCGATCGGCGCGGTGCCCGACGCCGAGGTCATGACCTATCCGAAACAGCATACCCTGATCGCCGCTCGCTCCGCCGGCCTGCGCGCGTTTGGGGTTATTGGGTCCGGAGCCGATTATCGCGATGAGAACGCGTTCCGCGAGCTGATCCGCAGGTCACGCCGCTTCGGCATTCAAGGCAGCTCCTGCATTCATCCGGCTATTGTTCCACTGCTGAACGAAGGTTTCAGCCCAACACCGGAGGAGACTGCGCACGCTCAGCGCGTCGTGAGTGCGTATGAGACTGCCGTCGCGGAACGGCGTGGTTCGTTCAGCATCGACGGCAAGATGATCGACATCCCGATCGTCGAGCGCGCCCAGGAATTGCTGTCCATCGCGCACCGCTTCTCTAACCGGCATTGATAATCATGGACACGCCAGTGCCGTCTGCTCAAGATAGTCTGCCTGCCGGAGCCTGCGACTGCCACGCGCACGTCTACGGGCCGCCGGAGCGTTATCCTTTGCGTCCAGGCAGCCGCTACGTGCCTCCCGCGAAGTATCTCGCTGACTACCAACTTATGCTGCGAACCACCGGCATCGATCACGCCGTCATCGTTCAGCCCACCGTGTATGCCAATAATGATGTGACTGCGGACGCACTGGCTGCCTCCAACGGCGCCTGGCGCGGCATTGCCAAATTCACCGATGGCAGCATGAGTGCGGATCTACGGGAGATGAATCGCGCCGGGTTCCGCGGGGTGCGTGTCCACGGCATGGGAGAGACCACGGAGCTGGCGAAGCTGGACGAGACTGCCCGGGCTATCGCGCCTTTCGGCTGGCATATTCAGTTGCACATGGAATCCCGTCTGTTGCCCGAGCTCGAGGCTCGGTTGCGCGAGCTGCCGGTTCCCGTCGTGTTGGATCATTTCGCCCGGCTTACACCCGATGACGGAGAAACCAGCCCGCCGATGCAGGCGCTTTTGCGCTTGCTTGCAACCGGCAAATGCTGGCTCAAGCTATCCGGTTATAACCACGTCAGCCGCCAGCAATTCCCCCATCCGGATCTGCAGCCGCTCGCCAAGACACTGATCGCGGCGCGGCCCGACCGAATGGTCTGGGGATCCGACTGGCCCCATCCGTCATATGAGGGCCCGGCCATCGACGACACCAAGCTACCCGGCTTGTTGCACGGCTGGGCGGCAGATCGGCAGGTCTGGGAAGGCATGCTGGTTCGCAACCCGGCTGAACTGTATGGGTTCGCATAATCAAACGGGAGGGATCGCATGCCAAATCGGCTGAGTAGAAGGCTCTTTCTGGCGGGCTCCGGGATCATGACATCGGTCGCTCCACGCGCGCAAGCCGCGAAGCGAATCGTTATCAAACTCGGCATCGACCTCACTCCCGATCACCCGACGACGACGCACCTTCAGGCCGCCGGCGAGGAGATCAAAGCTGCCACCAATGGCGACGTCGTCCTGCAGGTCTTTCCGAACAACCAGCTCGGCGACGACAGCCACATGTTTTCCAACTTGCGGTCCGGCGCCATGCAGATGATGGGCATCGGCGACAATATCCTTGCCGACCTGGTCCCGTCTGCAGCCGTCGACAATCTCGGCTTTGCATTCAAGGAGTCCGAGACAGCATGGGCTGCCATGGACGGCGATGTCGGTGCCCTCGTCTACCCAGATATCGGTAAAGCCGGCCTGCACGCCATGGACAAGATCTGGGACATGGGCTTCCGAGAGGTCACCACCAGCACGAAGCCGATCAACACGCCCGCAGACTTCCAGGGATTTAAAATACGCGTGCCTCCGAGCGAGATGAACTTGTCGCTCTTCAGGGATCTCGGCGCCGCGCCAGCCACCATAAACAGCGCGGAGCTTTACTCGGCACTGCAGACAAAAGTTGTCGATGGCCAGGAAACACCACTCGGCGTCATTGAGACCACCGGATGGTACCAGGTGCAGAAATACTGCTCCCTGACCAACCATATGTGGGTTGGCTACTGGATGGTCGCCAATGGCGAGTTCTGGAAGAGTGTGCCCGCGGATTACCAAGGCATTGTCACAGGCGCATTCAACAAGGCCGCCCTGGCGCAGCGTGTCGCGAACTCGAAACTGAATGCCTCGCTGCAGTCGAAGCTGGAGTCGCAGGGCCTGGTCTTCAACAAGCCGGATGGCGCCCCTTTCCGGGCGGCACTGGTACAAGCGGGCTATTACAAGCAATGGCGGGCTAAGTTCGGCGAAAAACTCTGGGCGGCGCTGGAGAAATACACGGGCCAGCTAGGCTGACTGTGGGTCCTTCTACAGAAATCCTACCGAAATCCACGGCACGGCCGCGACGATGCAGAGCGCGATGAAAAGGACGATCATGTAGGGCCAAATACGGCCGAACGCCTCGTCGCTGGACACCTTGCCAATGAGGCAGGTTTGGTAAAAACCCACGCCGAAAGGGGGCGAGAACAACCCGATGCCCATCGCGAGAATCGCGACGATAGCGTATTGGACCAGGTGAATGCCGAGTTGCTGCGCCACCGGGAACAGCAGCGGTCCGAATAAGACCATCGCCGGCAAGCCCTCGAGCACGCTGCCTAGCACGATGAACACCAGGATCGAAATCGCCATGAAGCCTGCTTTGCCCCCTGGCAACCCGGTCATCATGTCGGTCAGCGTCTGGGCAAACCCGGCCTGCGTCAGCGCCCAGGCCATCGCGCTGGCGGTGCCGATGATGAGCAGGATCGCGCCGGACAAGGCTGCCGTCTCCACCAGGATCGGCACCAGGCGACGCCAGTCGAAGCAGCGGTAGACTGCCACCCCCACGGCAATCGAGTAGACCACGCCGACGGTCGCCACTTCGGTTGCGGTCGTCACACCGGCGAGCACCGCGTAGCGGATGACGAACGGCAAAATCAGCGCCGGGATCGCAACGACGAACAGCCTGGCGACCGTGCCCGGCGGCACGCGAGCCTGCTCGGTCTTGTCGCCCCGGCTGCGAAAGAACACCAGCAGCGCCAGCCCGGCCGCGGCGATCCCCGCCGGGAGCAGGCCGCCGGTGAACAGAGCGGAGATGGAGACGCCGGTAACCGCGCCGACGATGATCAGCACCAAGCTGGGCGGGATTGTCTCGGACATGGCGGCCGAGGCGGCGAGCTGCGCCGCAAGCTCGCCGGGCATCATCCCGCGGCGCCGCATCTCCGGCAGCAGCACGGGGGCAACCGCCGCCTGATCGGCGGCCTTCGAGCCGGAGATACCGGAAATCAGATACATCGCGGCGATCAGCACATAAGACAGGCCGCCGCGTTTGTTGCCCACCAAAGCCGCCAGGAACTCGACCATCGCCCGCGCAATCCCACTCATCTCGAGCAGCAGCCCCAGAACGACGAACATCGGCACCGCCAGCAACTCGATCGAGGACATCCCCTGATCCATCTGACTGATGATCACGGAGAGCGGGATGGTGCTTGTGAAATGCATGTACGCGAAGGTCGCGATGGCGAAGCTGAAAGCGATCGGAACGCCGAGGAAGATGCACACGCCGACGATGCCGATGAAGAATACGATCAGGCTCGCATTGCCGATCGCGTCGAACGTGTCCTGCAGCGCCCATAACCCGGCGAACACGGCGGCGCCCACCGCCAGCACCGCAGCGAGATCTACCCACCTCACGCCATCCAAGAGTTGCCGCAACGCCACATATAGCAGCAGCGCCAGCGCGGCGAGCTGACCATAGATCGCGACGGAGCCGGGCAGTTGCAGCACCGGCGTCAGAATCGCCGTCTGCTGGTCCGCGTAGGACAGGCCCGGTACGATGAGGCCAAGGGTGACGATAACCACCAGCATGGCCGAGAAACGGGCCACGATGCGCTGCGCGCGCGGCCCGAGCCGTCCGACGAGGACGGTCATGCGCATGTGCTCGCTCCGGCGCAGCGCAATGACCGCGCCGAGGCTGACGAGCCAGACGAAAAGGATGGCGGCGAGCTCCTCGACCCAGACCAGCGGCCGATCGAAGCCGTAGCGCGCCACCACGCCCGCGAACAGGATTGCGACTTCGACGGCGACGAGCGCCGCCGCGATACTCTCGGTCAGTCGCTCGACCGCACGGTCCAGAATCCGCAGGATGGCCAGGCCCAAACCTCCGGTGCTCAGGCAAGCGGGCCGGTGGTGCTCTCGAGTGCAGACCAGAGCGGCGCGCCAAACTTCCCTTGCCAGGTCTTGTAGAAGCCGGATTTGGTCAAGACCTCGCGGAACTGCGCCGGGTCGACCGTGATGAACTCCATCCCCTGCTTCTTCAGGACATCCTCGAGCGAGGCGTCCAGCTTCTGGTTCGCCGCCCGTTGCTCGAGCGCCTGGGCGTCGAACGTGTCGGCCACGATCTTCTGGTGTTCCGGCGGCAGACCGGACCAGAACGGGCCGTTCATCAGCAGCCAATAGCCGACCCACATATGGTTGGTCATCGAGCAGTATTTCTGTACCTGATCCAGCTTCATGGTCTGGATGTTGCCCAGCGGGTTCTCCTGCCCGTCCGCGACCTTGGTCTGCAGCGAGGTGTAAAGCTCGGAAGCGTTGATCGTGATCGGCGCGGCGCCGAGCGATTGGAACAGTGACAGCGAGATCGGGCTCGGGGGTACCCGGATCTTGAAGCCCTGCAGGTCTGCGGGCGTCTTGATCGGCCTCGTCCCGGAGGTGATCTCGCGGAAGCCTTCGTCCCAGATCCGGTTCATCGGATGCAGCCCGGTCTTGGCGATGTCGGCGCGCACGAGCTCGCCGACCTGGCCGTCCAGCGCCTTCCAGGCATCCTCAGGTGACTTGAAGGCAAAACCAATATTGTCGATTGCCGCCGTGGGAACCAGGGTTGCCAAGATGTTATCGCCGATCGCCATCATCTGCATGGCGCCGGAACGCAGATTGGCCAGCATGTGCGTGTCGTCGCCGAGCTGGCTGTTGGGGAAGACCTGAACCTCGACCTCCCCATTGGTCGCATCCTTGATTTTCTTCGCCGCCGCGTTGACGTTCACCGTCGTCGGATGATCGGTGGTGAGGTCGAGGCCAAAGCGGATAACCGAGCGGCGCGCCGCGCGTGCGGGGCGAATGGCGAATATTCCGGCCGCAGCGGCACCGGTTAGCAGTTGCTTTCGCGTCAGCGATACAGGCATCTCATTTCCCTCCGTTCATGCTTCACTGGGTATAACGCGGCAGCCATGGCCGACGGCGCAATGGTAGACCTCGCGACGAGGTGTCGCCGATGCCGGCACTGCGGATGCGTTGGGCGGCAGGATCTGTTCAACCAAGGACGCCCTAGCGCGGCTGTATGTTTCCAGGACAGTTTCTGAATCGCGTTATGTTACACCAGCTTAGGCCCGGATGCGCCCATCATCAAGCGGTCGCGCCGGGTGCACAGCGCCCATTCGGGCATCTTTCCGCAAACGCGCGGTAATGAGACTGTGCCTTTAGCAGGAGAGAGTTCCGGGTCCCCCTACCCGCTTTCGTGGATGCTATCCTGGGATAGCCTATCATTCCTTGGCAAGATGTAGCGTGTTGTTTGCGCCTGTAGCAGCACGTCTCTACAAGCCGGTGTTGGTGGCTGGATATAGCTGAAACCACCAGCTGTTGATGTCGGTAGCTACTGGCTGCAGGCGGCATGCCGCAACATGTAGCCATACATTGCTACCCTAGCGCACAGCGAAGCCGGTGACGGTTAATCCGAGTCAGCTATAGATCGCGCTCGCATGAGTCCTCGTCGGGCAACCGCAGGCAGTGGCCGAGTTCCAGCTCTTTGCGAAAGAAGTTAGCCCTGAGCCAGGCGAGCGAGTGTGGCGGCATCGCTCGCGCTCGCAGGGTCTCGGCGAGCGGTCCGGCAATCGGCGCTCCAGGGCGCAAGCGGCCCCGTGCCAAAGCTCGGCTGACCCGTCTCGTCGAGCAGGTCGCTGGTCAGCCCGACGCGAAACCGCCCGCTCACGCCATCCCCCGCATCACCGCAATCCCACGCGACAGCGCCGATTGGAACAGCATGTGGTCGAGCCCATACGCAATCATGCGAAATCCCTGTCCGATGAACCGCCGCGCCCAGTCGTCATCGGCCACCATCATCCCGGCGGCGCGGCCATGCCGGTCCGCCGCACCCACGATCCGCGTGACCGCCTGCTTGAAGTCCGGGTGATCGAATGCACCCGGAATGCCCATGCTGTTCGTCAGGTCGAAATGGCCGAGCCAAAGCACGTCGATGCCCGGGACCGCCGCGATCGCCTCCACGTTCTCCAGCCCGGTGACGGTCTCGATCAGCGCGATCACCATCGTCCGATCGTTCGCCACGGCGACTTTCGTCGCCACGTCGCCGCCGCTATAATCATCGTGTGCCACGCCAAACGCCGCGCCGCGACGTCCGGCCGGCGGGTAGCGCGTGCAAGCAACGAGGAACTCAGCCTGCTCTCGCGTCTCCACCATCGGCGCCATGATGCCCAACGCGCCCGCGTCCAAGCTGACCGCGATCGCATGCGCATCGTGCGCGCCGACCCGCACGAGCGGGGCACAGGCGGTGAACCGGGCGTACGACATCTGCTGCTTGATCGTCTCAATGCCAATGCCGCTGTGCTCGGTATCGAAAATGGCGAACTCCGCCCCTGAAGCCGCCATGATCTGCGGCATGCCGGGGGTGAAGAACTCGAAAACCATGGTGCCGAACACCCGCCCGCCGCCAGCCAGCCGCTCCTTCAATGGATTTCGTCGCACGATCCGCTCCTACAGATAGGGCCGCTCCTACAAATACGGCAGCCAGGTCGTCAGCGCCGGAACGAACGCAACCAGCAGGATCAGCACGATCCAGACCGCCATGAACGGCACCGTCGCGCTGATCGTCCGCATGAACGGCACTCCCGCGATCCGGCTGGCGATCATCCCTAGCATGCCCACCGGGGGATGCACCGCGCCCAGGATCAGCATCATGATGACCGCGACGCCGAACTGGAACGGGTCGAAATGCATCGCCTTGATCACGGGCTCCAGGATCGGAATGCAGAGGATCAGGCCGGGAACCGGTTCCACCACCAAGCCCAGCAAAAACAGGAACATCAGGATAATCAATCGCACGACCGACGGGTTGTGCGAGATGGCGAGCAACCCGCCCAGCAGCGCCTCCGCCGCGCCTCCGCGCACCAGCACGAAAGAGAACAATGCCGCTCCGCCCAGGATCACCAGCGCTCCCCCCGTCAGCACCGCGGCCTCGAGCACGACATGGTACAAATTGTGCAGCCTGATCCGGCGATAGGCGATGCCGATCAACAGCCCATACAGCACCGCGACCGCGCCTGCCTCCGTCGGCGTGAAGATGCCGGAGAAGATGCCGCCGAGGATGATCACCGGCATCACGATCGCTGGCACCGCCTCCCACAGCCGCCGCAGCCGCGTGCGCATGGGCGCCCGCGGCATCACCACCCCGCCCCAGCGTTCTGCCACGAAATACGAGATCGCCATCATACCCGCCGCCCCGAGCAGGCCAGGGATGACGCCTGCCAGGAACAGCCGGCTGGTCGAAATTCCGGTCAGCGAGGCGTAGATCACCATGAAGATCGACGGCGGGAACACCGAGGCCAGCATTGAGGCGCAGGAAGTGACGGCGACCCCGAATTCCGGTTTGTAGCCGCGCTTGGTCATGGCCGGGATCATGATCGACCCCACCGCCGCAACATCGGCCGCGGTCGAACCGGAGATCGCCGCCATGAAGCTGTTGGTCAGGATGTTGGCCTGCGCCAGCCCGCCCTTCACATGGCCCAGCAGCGACATGGTGAAGCCAATGATCCGCTCGGCGATGCCGACTACGTTCATCAACGCGCCGGCAAACACGAATAACGGCACCGCCAGCAGCGAGAAGCTGTCGAGCGAGTTGTACCAAGCGGTCGGCAGGATAACGAGCGGCACCTGTCCCTGCTGTAGTAACGCCAAAGTCGCCGATAACCCCATCGCGAAAGCCAGCGGGGCCCCGATCACCAGGAACACCACGAACAGCGCCAACATGATGACGATGGTCAAGCGCGATGGTCCCGCCAGCCGAGCACCGTCCACAGGATGATCAGCACGGACCCGACGGGCATCGCCGCATAAACCCAAGCCATGCTGACCTGGCTCGCCGACGACAAGGTGTCGACCGAATCCAGCGTCAGCTCGATTCCGGTCCATAATAGGAACAGACAGCAGCCGATCGTCACCAGGTCACCGAACACCTCCACGCCCCTTCGAAAACGGGCAGGAACGATCGCCTCGAAGCCCTCGAGCCGGATGTGCGCTCGGCGCTGGGCGCATAACCCGGTCGCCAGCATGATCACCCAGAACTGCTCGAAGCGAACCGCCTCTTCCGACCAGGTCAGTGAGTCATTCAGCACATAGCGGTAGAACACCTGCACCAAGATCAGCAGGCAGTAGGAAGAGAACAGCAGGACGCACAGGACTTCCACGAGACGCTGCAGCAAGCCGAGCGCGACCCGGATCAAGCGGCGGCGGCCACGCCGTCGAGATATTTGCGCGCCACTGGGTATTTCACCGCGAAATTATCCGACACCGGTTTGGTCTTGGCCTGGAAGCTGGACAGGTCCGGATTGCCGATCGCCGCGGTGTTCGACGCCAGCGTCTGCCAGGCCGCTTCCTGCGCTTTCAGGTTCCCCGCCCACATCTCAATCTCGACCGCCTGCTTGGCCGCCTCGCGCATCGCCGTCTGCACATCGGCCGGCAAGGACGACATCCGCTTGCTGCCCGCCATCAAGTCGGCCTCGGTGAAAATGTGGTTGGTGCGGGTGGCGTCGTGCGCGATCTCATACAGCTTATTGTCCGCCATGAAATCCGGCGGCGCTTCCATCGCGTCGACGATATGCGTCTGCAACGCCGTGTACACGCCGTCTGCTGGAATAGGCGTCGGGTTCGCGCCGAGCGCGCGCGCCATATCGATCCACACCGGCGCCTCCGGCACCCGCAGCTTGATCCCCTTGCAATCGTCGGCGACGCGGATCGGCTTGTTGCCCAGGAACACCCGAAAGCCGGACGCGCCGAACGACAACACCTCGATCCCAAGGTTCGCCTTGACGTCGCCCTTCACCTGCTCGCCCACCGGCCCATAGATGACCCGGTGGACATGATCGTAGCCGGTAAAGATGAACGGGAGCGAAATAAAGCCCAGCTCAGGCCGCCAATTGCCCAGCGTCCCGAGGTCGCTCCAGTGCAAATCGGTGGTGCCGAGACGCAACGCTTCGGTGCCGCTGCGCAAGTTGAACAGTGAGGCGTTTGGCTTGATGTCGACTTCCACCTGCCCGCCGGTCTTCTGCGACACCAAGGCGGCAAACCGTTCGCTGGTCCGATGCACGATGTGGCTGGTCGGCAGGTGATGCGACAGCACCAGAGTCGTCGCCGCCGCCGCCCGCGCCGCCCGAAAAACCGCCGGCTGCAGCGCCGCGCCCACCAGCGCGCCTCCGACCGCTCGACGCGTGATGTTCACGGCCATCGTTTCCTCTCCCTGCCAGCTTTAGTCTTGCTGCATGCCTATGTTCGGGGCACCGTTACGCCGAGTCAATCGGCGGACATCGCTATCGCGGATAAGGTCGATGCAACCGGCAGTCCGGATTGAGCCGCACGCCAAAGCCCGGCCGGTCCGGGACGACCATCCGCCCGTTGACCGGCAACGGCTCATCGAGCAGCAACGGCGAGAACATCGGCACGACGCGATCCGCGCCAGGCGCCATCATCAGGAACTCGGCAAACGGGCTATTATGTCGGGTCACGACAAAATGGTAGCTGTACACGCTTGATCCGTGCGGCACGACCATAACCCCGCGCGCATCGGCCAGCGCCGAAATCTTCAGCAGTTCGGTAATGCCCCCGCACCAGCCTACATCCGGCTGGATAATGTCGGCACAGCCCATTTCCAAGAGCATCCGAAAGCCCCACCTCGTGCTTTCGTGCTCACCCGTGGTGACCAACAATCCCCGTGGCACCGACCGCCGCAAATCGGCATAGCCCCAGTAATCGTCCGGCGGCAGCGCCTCCTCGATCCATTTGAGACCGGATTGTTCCCACGCTGCCGCAGCCAGCCTGGTGGCGTAGTCCAGATCCAGACTCATCCAGCAATCGTACATCAGCCAGAAATCGGGCCCAACCTTGTCACGCATTAGCGCCAGCAACCCGAGATTGCGCTGCATCCCCTCCGCCCCCTCCGCCGGGCCGTGATGCAGCGGCAACTTGCCGCCAATGAAACCAAGCGATTTGGCCAGATCCGGCCGCGCGCCGGTGGCATAAAAAACCAGCTCGTCGCGCACTGATCCGCCGAGGAGCTGGTAGACCGGCTCCTGCCGCCACTGACCCAGCAAGTCCCATAGCGCCAGGTCGACGCCGCTGATGGCGTTCAGCACCAGGCCCTTCCGACCGTAGTACAATGTGGCAGAGAACATCTGATCCCAGATCCGCTCCAGCTCAGTCAGGGGCGCTCCCTCGACGAACCGCGCAAGATGGTTCTCGACAATCCAGGCGCCCGGTTCACCTCCGGTGGTGACCGCCAAGCCGCTCGTGCCGTCATCCGCTTCGACCTCGACGACCAAGGAGCCGAGCACGTTGATCCCGAAGGACTGCCGGCTCTGTCGGTAGGCCGGATATTTCGCCATGGGCGACGCAATGTGGTCGTCGATCCAATGGCCGCCCTTTTGGTCGTGGTAGTCGCCGCCCCCGCCGCCCTCGAGGCCGCGGACGACGGAGGCGCGCAGGTGCTTGATCCGCGGCACGCTCATGGCAACACCATCCCGCCATTCACCTCGATCACCTGCCCGGTCACGTAGCTCGCCATGTCCTCGCTCGCGAGGAACAGCACGGCGCCCACGCACTCTTCTGCCCGGCCGATCCGTTGCATCGGGATCCCCAAGCGAAGCTGCTCCATCAGTTCGGGGGAGGTGAAGCGATCATGGATCGGCGTCTGGATCACGCCGGGCGAGAGCGCATTCACCCTTATGCCATCCCCTACCACCTCGCGCGCCAGCGCCCTGGTGAACGTCGAGACATAGGCCTTGGTCGACGCATACAACCCGGTGCCCGAGCTACCGCCGGTCCGGGCGGCCTGCGAGGTGACATTGATCACAGCCCCGCTCCGGCGCCCCTGCATCGACGGCAGCACGGCCCGGCACGTCGCCAGCATGGATCGTGCATTGAGGTGGAACACCTGATCGATCAACCGGTCATCGGCCTCCAAGAGCCTCGTCCGCTCGACGATGCTGCCGGCATTGTTGACCAATATGTCGATGCGGCCGAACAGGCCGAGCACTTGCCCGACCAGGGCATCGATCGCCGCCGTATCGGTGACGTCGGCTTGGAACATCGCCGCCTCCCCGCCAGCGCCCGCGATCTGTTCCATAACCGACGCCGCCGCCCCGTGCTGCGACCCAAAATGCAGCGCGACCCGGCACCCATTCCTTGACAGGCCAATAGCGACCGCCGCGCCGATGCCGGTACTGCTCCCGGTCACCAGCGCGACCTTGCCGCGAAGGTCACGCATTCATGGACGCTCCCATTCCGCTTCTTGGCTTCAGCCTAGAGCATCATAGGACCAGACGGAACCGTCGCTAGCCGGAGATATGGCCTCTTGTCGAGGCGACCTGGAGTCGCGACGCCAGCGCTTCACGTCTTCGGCTGCCGCAGCTCAGATATGCCGCAGATTTGGCGACAGGCCGAGCATGTGCGCGCCAACGGTTTCGAAATGCGAGAAGCGCGCCTGCACTTGCTGCGAGACGCTGTTGACGTCGCGGAACCGGCGCTCAAATGGGTTCGCGTCGAAGATCGCGGTCGCGCCGACCTCGTGGTAGGCGACACCCACGACCTCACGCGCCTGATAGGTCGCAAACGTTCCGGCCATGCGGATCCGCATCTTCATGTCGAGCGACATGTCCGCGCCACCCATGACGGAAGCCCAGGCATCCCGCAACGTGTCCAGCAGAAGCAGCCGCGCCGATTGCAGCCGAGCCTCGGACAGGGCGACATTGGACTGCACTACGGCGCTTTCGCGCATGGCGCGGCTCGTGGCGCTCGGCGTCTTGGCGCTGGCGACCGCGATCATGGCGTCGAGCGCGCCCCGCGCGATGCCGAGCGCCACCGCCCCGAACGCCGACGCGTACAGGTTCGTCGTGCTGAAGCGGTATAGCGGCCCGGGTTCTCGCCGCAGGTCCTTGATGTCGCGAATGACGGTGAAGGCATCTGGCACGAACAGGTCGTCGACCGAGTAGCTGTCGCTACCGGTGCCGCGCAAGCCGATCGTGTCCCAACCGGTGTGAACGATCGCCTGGTTGCGCGGAAACAGCATGGTCCGTTCGACGAGCGCGCCGCCAGGCCAGGTGCGGAACGAGCCGTCACGCTCCTTGATGCGGCAATGGCCGCCGAGCCAAGTCGCATGACGGTTGCCGCTCCCGTAACCCCACGTGCCGGTCACCCGATATCCGCCGTCCACGACCGTAGCCACGGCGCCCTGCGCCGCCCCCCAGGCGAGCACGGCGCAGGGGTCGTTCGCCCAGATGAGCACCACCGGGTCGGGGTCCATGTAGGCGGACGCCATCGAGCAGCCGGACGCCTGGCCCACGCACCAGGCGACGCTCGCGTCGGACTCGGCCAATGTCATGATGACCTGCACGAACTCCGCCGGCTCGATCTCCTCGCCGCGGGCGCTGCGGGGCAGGAGCAAGCGGAACAGCCCGGCCGCATGCAGCGCGTCGACCACCTCCGGCGGCAGCCCTCGCTCGCGGTCGATCCGGTCGGCGTTCGCCTGGATCAGCGGAGCCAGCGCCGCCGCGCGGCATATCGGATCGGACGCGTGCAACCGGTCGGCGCGGCGATGATCGAGGGCGACGTTCACGGGCAGCTCCTATTCCGCCGCGGTGAGCCGGGCGGCGGCCAGCTTCGTCTCGCCGAACTCGGTCTCGAGCGCCTCGAAGCTGCGGCCCCGCGTTTCGATCCCGAGGAACAAGTAGACGGCGCCGGCAAGGGCGAACCATGCCGCCAGATAGGTGAAAGCGGGGACGATCGCGTCGAGCGAGACATCCGGCTTGATGACGTTGGCGCTGCCGACGATGAGCGCGAGGCCGAGGGGGCCGATAATCTTGCCGAGGCCGCCGAAGCCATAGGCCGACCCCATGCCGCTGGTCCGCAGCGAAGCCGGCCAGACTTCGGCCGCATAGGGCCCGACAATCGCGAAGCCGCCATCGGCGAAAAAATATCCGGCGATCAGCAGCAGCCACAGCACGGAGGTATGACCCAGATACGGCAAATCCACGAACTGCCGGTACGACAGGCCGGCAGCCAGGATCAGCGCCGCGGCGCCGAAACCGAGCAGCCCGCCTGATGCGCGACGCCCGATCAGGTCCGAGAGCCGCGCGAACGACACGCGACCGACCAGCCCGGCGACCGTCATCGGGATAATCAGCGCCGAGGCCTGCGCCGGAGTGACCTTCAGCAGCAGCACAAAAAGCGTCGGCACCCAGAGCGTCAGCCCGTAGACGCCAGTCTGTGCGCCAAGATTGCCGAGCCACGAAACAACCAGGCTGCGCTTGTAGCGGAACAGGTCTGACCAGGGGCGGTTCCCGCCGGACCGCTCTTGCGGCGTCGCCGGCGGCAGGGTCGATGGGTCGATCTCCAGCGCCCAAGCCAGCGACCGGCGCGCGTCCTCGGTCCGGCCCATGCGCATCAGCCAGCGCGGGGATTCTGGAACCCACGCGCGCACCAGCAATGTCAGCAGCGCCGGCAGCAGGCCGAGCATAAACAGGCCACGCCAGCCGACCAGCGGTGTCATATAGCCGCCCAAAATGGCTCCGATCATGGTGCCGACCGGAATAAACGCCGTGACCAGCCCGCCGATGAAGCCGCGCTTGGACGTGGGCACGAACTCCTGCACCAGCGGCAGATCGACGGAGTAGAGGCCGCCGACGCCAAAGCCGACGAAGAAGCGGAAAACCGTCAGGTAGATCCAGCCATGGTCTGGCGTGAAGCCCAGGAATCCGGTCGCGACGGAGAAGTTGACGATTGTGGCCATGAACACCAGCCGCCGGCCGGCCCGGTCGGCCAACCAGCCCCAGAACCCGGCGCCGAGCATCGCGCCGATCCCGGAACTGAGCAGGATGATGGCGGACTGCCCGAAGGTGAGCCCCCACGGCCCCACGACGAAGGCCAGCACAAACCCGATCAGGAAGTAGTCAAAGAACTCCAGCGTGTCACCGAGGATCGCGGCAACGACGATCTTTCGCTGATTTCCCGTCAACCGCGTCCGCTGGTCGAGCAGTTCGAACATGTCGTTCTCCCGGATGCGCAGGGCGGACGAACGCCGCCTCTTGTGTTGCCCCTTCCGGGCAAAGGTCAGTCGATTGACCAAATCCTCTGCGCGGGCGCATTCTCTTGTCAAGTGGAAGTCTTGGGCGGAACGATATGATCGAGGAAGCGGGTCTCGTTGCAGCGCCGCTCGAGACCAGCGTCTCGGAACGTATTTTGGACGTGGCGATGGACCTGTTCGGCCGAGCCGGCTTCAGTGCAACCTCTACCCGCGCGATTGCCCTCGCGGCGGGCGTCAACCTCGCCCAGCTGCACTACTATTTCGGATCGAAGCGCGACCTGTACAAGGCGTCCTATCTGCGCGGCGCTCAGGCGATCACCGAAGCGCGCGAGCGTTCCCTGCGCGACGCTCTCGCCGCGGGCCGCGCTGTCCCGCTCACCGTGCTGGTCCGATCCTTCGTTGCGCCGTTCATGCTCGCCGGACGGACGGCGCAGGGCCGGGCGATGATGCGGATGCACGCGCGCCTGCACGCCGAACCCGACGGCCTCGGCGAGGAATTGCTCAGTATCGCGTTTGACGCAACGACCATGGCTTATGTCGATGTGTTCCGGCGTGCCTTGCCGCATGTCGACTGCGATACCCTTTCCTGGCGCCTCTACTTTATGATGGGCGCCTATCGATACACGTTGCTGCATACGGGGCGGCTCGAGGCGTTGTCAGCCGGGGCCTGCGACAGCCGCGACTTCGAGACCGCAGTCGACGAAATAGTGCCCTTCCTATGCGCGGGTCTTGCCGCCTGAGGGCCCCCGATCAGGCTGTGTGATCCCCCGTCGAATATGCTTCTCCCGTCGCTCGCCGCCTGCTTCGACCCGGAGACTTCCTGGCAGCTTGGGTCGCGCCTCCCCAGCAGCATCACTGGCCAGGGAGACCTACGCGGTCGCACTGGCAGAAGGTTTCCGCGGCAAGGACACCGTAAGCCTTTTGGCCCGCTATACCAAATGGGCCAGACAGGGGCAGGACTCCGCCCAATCAGCACCGAGGTCACGCCAGTATCGCGCGCCTCCGAGGCCATAGAGGATCGAACGGTTCGTCTTTGCTCATTTCCTCGTGGGTTCACTCAACGCGAGCGCGCCCGCGCGCCAAGAGTCGACCAGGCTGGCGCCGCCGCGTATCGACGCCGCGACAGTCTCATCTTTGCGGACTGTCTGCTGTCCGAGTGCGAGAATCTCATCGACGCGATCGACTGGAATGGCGACGACACCGGTATCGTCTCCGAACAGCAGGTCGCCGGGGCGGATGACGACCTTGCCGAGCGTGATCGGCTCTTGCAGGCTCTTGACGACCACCCGCCCCTTGCCGGTGCGCATGTAGATGCCGCGGGCGAACATAGGGAACCCATGCTCGCGGCTGCCGTCGATATCGCGGCACACGCCGTCAATGACGGCGCCTGCAAAACGGTTCCTGACGGCAAACAGGGTGAGCGTGTCGCCCCAGACGGAACAATCCTTGCGCCCCGCATTGTCGATGGCGACCACCGATTCGGCTGGGATCTCGTCCAGAAAGTCGGCGTAACGGCCGCCTTCCGGCCCGTACTGGACATATCGCACTGTGAACGCGGGCCCGCACATTACGCGTCCGGGAACGACGGTTGCGACGCCTTCGATCGTCCCCTCGACGCCAGCCCTATCGAGCGCGTCTGAGATGATCGACGAACTCAAGGTCTTGTAAGCCTCGATCGTGGCCGTGGACACTGTCGTCATGTCAGCCTCCTCTAAGAAAATCAGATCCGGCTATCCGGCCGCCCAGAACGCGACGAGGACGAGCGATCGCACACGCTAGGCTTCCGCCAGAGCGAGCTGCAGCGCGCTCCTGACCAGCTCTTCCTGCTCGAGATCGTGTCGGTCGATCGAGCCGCCCGCCGGCACCGCCATGGCAGGCCGGGCTACGAAGCCAAATCGCCATTGCCGGCCGTCGGCAATGCCGCGCTCTGACAGGTGGCGCCGAACATGCTCCAAGGCCCCCTGGTTCTCCGGCTCCTCCTGGCACCAGAGCAGCAACCCGGGGCCATGGCGTTCTAGGGTGGCCCTCAGCTCCGCTTCCGGAAACGGATAGAGCTGTTCGAGGCGAATGACAGCCAGGCGCCCTGCCAGTCCTGCCACGGCGATCGCCCGCTGCAGGTCATAGAACAGCTTCCCCGA
Organism: Acetobacteraceae bacterium; assembly: GCA_965276815.1. Lineage (GTDB taxonomy): Bacteria > Pseudomonadota > Alphaproteobacteria > Acetobacterales > Acetobacteraceae > JAVVHH01. The sequence continues at coordinate 822,129 of CBDIBE010000012.1, forward strand.
ACATAGGATGACGCACTGGATCTGAGCCGGCCCCGTTCTTGTCGCTTCGTCCGGCAGCACGGCACGGAACCCGGTCCCGTCCGCCATCTCGATCAGCTCCGATGCGCATTCTTTGCGTCGTAGCAGCGATTTGGGCGAAATGACGAAGAGCGGCTTGCGCCACGCAGCCTTGATTTGGCGCCGTAGCAGGTGAAACAGGTTGGCCGGCGTGCTCGGACACGCGACGACGACGTTGCCGCCGGCACAGAGTTGCAGGATCCGTTCGATCCGTGCCGAAGAGTGATCGGGACCCTGTCCCTCCAGCCCGTGCGGCAGCATAACGACGAGGCCGGACATCATGCCCCATTTCGCCTCGGCGGAGACGATGTACTGGTCGACAATGATCTGCGCGCCGTTCAAGAAATCCCCGAACTGCGCCTCCCATAGCACCAGCCGGTCCGGTGATCCCGTACTGTGACCATATTCGAAGCCAAGACAGGCATATTCGCTGAGCGGGCTGTTGAGCGCCTCGATCTGCGCCCCGTGCCGTCCGGCCTGCGCCAGCGGAATCACCTGCCGCTTGCCGCGCATATCGTGAACCGCCAGATGGCGCTGGGTGAATGTGCCGCGGACCGTATCCTGGCCTGACAACCGGACCGATATCCCCTCTGCGAGCAGGGTTGCGAAAGCCAGCGCCTCGGCGGTGGCGAAGTTGATTCCGACCCCGGATTCCAGCGATTGGCGCCGTGTTCGATAGAATCGCTCCACCTTCGGGTGGGTACAGATGTCGTCAGGAATCCGGCAAGCCGCGATCCCCGTCGCCCTCAACGCATCACGGCCGACGCCCGTAATCACCGTCTGCAGGATGTCGGCTTCACTGGCGGCCGGGACATGCGCCCAGTTTTCCTGTCGGCCGCTCGCATCGTTGGGGCGCCAACCGGCAGCGGCGTCGTAGCCCACCTCCAAATCTCTCTGGAACCGCTGCGCCCCTGCTGCCGCCGCAGCGAAGGCTGCTGGGTCACGTGCAGCCACTGACTCCACGTATGGGCCACATAGCGGCGGCAGGTGGTCAATGAAGTGCCGGCTCTGCGGTTGGGTAAAGCCGGGCTCGTCGAGCTCGTTATGGCCGTTGCGGCGGTAGCACACGAGATCGACCAGGATGTCGCGCGCGAAGTGCCGGTGCCATCCGACCGTCATTTGTGCGATCCGGGCTACGGCTTCCGGCGCGTCGCCGTTCACATGCAGGATTGGCGCGGCGATCATCTTGCCGATGTCGGTACAATACCGTGCCGTCCTACCCTCCTCAGGATCGGTGGTAAAACCGATCTGGTTGTTGACGACCAAATGGATCGTGCCGCCTACAGAATAGCCCGCGAGGCCGCTGAGCTGTAAAATCTCGCTCACCACACCTTGCCCAGAGAATGCCGCGTCGGTGTGGAGCAGGACGCAGAGGGTTTTTCGCGACGGGTCAGCGCGCCGCGCCCGCGCGAGCCCCAGCGTGACCGGTGCTACGGTGATGAGATGTGAGGGGTGCGGCGAGATCGAAACCATGAGCTTGGTGTCCGCCACCGACAGCTCGCCAGCGTAGCCAAGATGATAGGGCACGTCGCCCTGCGTCGTATCGCGCCCCTTGATTTCCGCGATGATCTGGGCGACGGGCTTGCCGAACACGGTCGCCAGGGTGGCGAGCCGTCCGCGGTGCATGCCGCCCATGACAACATCAGTAATTCCAGACTCGGCCGCAGTGAACAGCAGTTCGCGCAAGAAGGCGATAGCGGACTCGGCGCCCTCGACGCCAAACCGCTTCTTTCCCACGAACTTCGTCTTCAGGAATCGCTCGAACTCGTCAGCGACCAAAATAGCTTCGAGGGTGCGGGCCAGGAACCCAGTGTCGGGCGACGCGATGGCATCGGCCTCGAAACGGCCATACAGCCAGTCGCGCTCGCTATCGCTCGCGATGTGACTTGCCTCGATCGCGGCAGGGCCGGTGTAGATCGCGCACAACTCGGCGTCGATCGCCGGCAGGGTCATGCTGCGGCTCCTGCCGCCGATCATCAAGGTGACCACGCGATCAGCCATGGTCCTGACCCGGTCACGCTGCGCGTCGAGGGCCGCGAAAGACGGCGCCTCAGTGCCTAGTGGATCGAGCCTGGCTTCGTAATGGCCGAACGCGCGATACCGCTCGGTCAGTTGCTTCGCGAGATCGGTCGCGGACTGCGTTTCGTGGCCAGCGGCTTCGTCCGTTTGCTCCAGCAAGTCGAAGAACACGGAAAGATCGATTGGCACCGAGTACCGGTCGCGTTTGTATCGTGAATAAAGCTCGAGCAGATACGCGTTGTCGCCGCCGATTGGCACATACACGTCGTTGCCGTCCATGGTGATCCCCAGCTCCCGGCCGGATCGCCGGCCTTAAGACGACGTCAGCGGCGCGCGAGACACCGGCGGCTCGACGGCGGCAAACTGCTCCGGCTGGATCAAATCGATTCTGGCATCGCCGTCCAGGACCTGCCGCGCCCGTTCCATGTCGAGCGCGCCATCCCATTTGGCAATCACGATAGTGCCGACGCCAATGCCGATGATGCTGGTTAGCGCCCGCGGAACCGATAGCACCCGGTCGATGCCTACCAGCAGCACGAGTCCTGATACTGGCAGGAAGTGCGTGCTGGAGAGCGTTGCCGCAAGGGTGACGAATGCGCCCCCCGAAACCGCTGCCGTCCCCTTCGAGGTCAACATTAGGATTCCGAGCAGCAAGAGCTGATCCCGAATATCAAGGCTGGTGTTGGTCGCCTGGGCGATGAACACGGTTGCTAGGGTCAGATAAATGCAGACGCCGTCAAGGTTAAAGGAATAGCCGGCCGGCACGACGAAGCCAGTGACGGCCTGCGAACAGCCCATGTTCTCCAGCTTGGCCAGCATGCGGGGCAGCACCGGCTCGGTCGTCGAGGTGCCAAAGACGATCAGGATTTCCTCCTTCATGTAGCGAAGGTATTTCCATAGGCTCAGGCCGCAGATCCGCATGATCCCGCCCAGCACAATAGACACGAACAGGAGGCAGGTGATGCACAGTGCGACCATCAGCTGACCCAGCGACAGCAATGTGCTGAGGCCATACCGGCCGACAGTGAACGCCATTGCGCCAAACACGCCGACCGGCGCGTAGCGCATCACCATGCCGACGATCCGGAACAGTGCATGCGCGATTTCATCCATGATCTTGACGACCGTTACACCCTTGGCACCAGCGCGGGAGAGGCCGAGACCAAAGAAAACCGAGAACGCCAGCACCTGCAGCATGTCGCTGCGGGCAAAGGAGTCGATCACGCTGGTCGGGATGATGTTGAGCAGAAACTGAACCGCGTTGATCTTCTGCGCAGAGCCTACATAAGTGGCGATGACGGACGTGTCCAGCGTATGCGGGTCCACGTTCATGCCGCTGCCGGGCCGCACCAGGTTGGCGACGATCAGCCCGATAATGAGTGCGGCCGTCGTGATAACCTCGAAGTAGATGAGCGCCCGGACGCCCACTCGCCCCACTTCGCGCATGCTGCCCATTTTGGCGATCCCGACGGAGATGGTCACAAATACGATAGGGGCCACCGTCATCCGGATCAGTCGCACGAACAAGTCACTGAGCGGCTGCATCGTGATACCAATCTGCGGATAGAACGCCCCGAGCAGTATGCCCGCAGCAATTCCAAGCAACACTTGGAAATAGAGCTTTCCCAACAATTGCACGATGTCCTCCCCGTTCGACAGGGTTTAGCCCAGGCGAACCCTTGTGTTGTCGCGAGCCTTGGGCACCGCCTGCCGCCGGCTGCGGTTACGTTTCTGCGAAGTCGTAGAGCCGGGCTGGATTATCGACAAGAATGGTGCGCAACGTGTCGTCGTCGTCGGCGTATCTGCGCAGCAGGGAAATCCAGTCCTCCGGCGCCGGGGGCGATACAAAGTAGCGCGACGGCGGCCAGTCGAGTCCCCAGACCACCCGGTCGGACCCGGCGGCAATCAGCGCCCGGGCGAACGGCACCACATCGTCAAACCCGGTCGATTGCGTCGACAAGCGCTCGGCGCCGGCAAGCTTCACCCAAACGGCCCGTTCTCCGAGCAAGCGCAGTACGGCTTGAAAGCCCGGCTGTGCGAGGCCGCCTCCCTTGGCCGGGCAGCCCATGTGATCGATCACCACCGGGACCGGCAATGCTCGCAGGCGCGGCGCGATCTCCGCGAGCGCCGTCGACGGGGCGAAAATCTGCACATGCCAATGAAACGGAGCGATTTTCCTCGCGACGGCCTCGAGCGATTGCAGCTTCAGCCCGCCGGACAAGATATTGAAGCGAACGCCGCGAACGCCGAGCGAATGCAATCTTCGCAGCTCGTGGGCGGCGACCTCGTCGTCGACCACCGCGACACCACGGCATTTCTCGGCCCCGATCAGCTGCATCGCGGCAATCTGACAACCATTATCGTCGCCGTAGAAGCTGGGCTGGATCAGGACGCAGCGATGGATACCGAGTAGCCCCAGCCACTCCATGTAATCCTGGGCGGACCCAGGCTCCGGATCATATTTGCGGCTACCGACCATCGGCCATTCCGCCGAACCGACGATATGCGAATGGCAGTCCGTCGCCCCCGCCGGTAACACGAACTTCATGCTCGACGAGGCCGGCGCGGCCACCATTTCAGGTCGCGGCCGGCGTGTCGCAGCGCACGCTCGCTTCTGTCAGGATCGGAACTCCCCGGCGCGCCGACGTGCCGGAGAGTCGATAGCACTTAGACAGGGATCGAGCCTTCGACGGTCGTGCGCTCCATGTGGCGGCGTAGCGGGAGGCTGTAGTCGAACGAAGCCTGATGCTGCACGGCACAGTTGTCCCACATAGTCAGGTCGCCGACCCTCCACTGGTGACGATAGATGTATTTCGGATTGGTGACCTGCTTGAACAACAGCTGCAGTAAATCGTCACTCTCGGCTTCGGGAATGTCGAGGATCCTCGTCGTGTAACCCTCGCAGACGTAGATGCATTTGCGCCCGGTATTGGGATGAGTCCGGATCACTGGATGGACCGCATCTTTCGGATACTTCTCGGCGTCTTTGGCTTCCGTCAGCTGTGGGCGCACGCCAAACTCTGACGCTTTGCGCTGGAACATGGCGCTGTAGCTGTTGATTGCGCGCAGGCCTTCGAGGCGCGCCTTGACCTCGGCCGGCAGGTCGTCATAGCTGGCGCAGGTGCTGGCAAACAGGGTGTCGCCATACGTGGTCCCATTCTGCTGCGGCACTTCCAGCGAGTAGAGAAGAGAGGCAAGTGTCGGCTTTTCCAGGTAGCAGAGATCCGAGTGCCAGTACCGGCCAGCGTCTTGCGACCCTATGGGCTTGCCGTCCTTCAGGATGTTCGAGACGGTGTAGATCTCGGGATAGCCGGGCTTGTTGAATTCGCTGCGCACGTTGATCTGCAACGGACCGAACCGGCGGGAAAACGCGATGCGCTGTTCGGGGCTGAGATGCTGATCGCGGAACGACAGCACGGAATAGCGATCGAACGCCGCGGAGATCCTGCTGAACGCCTTGTCGCTCAGAGGCGGCTCCAGGTCGAGGCCCAGGACCTCGGCTCCCACGCCGGTCGGGCTCGGCCTGATCTCATAGCCTGCAGTCAGCAGATCATTGTCTAAAAGCATGTTTCCTCCTACGGCCCGGGCCATCTTTCCGAGTTTGCTACACATTATTGTACCACAATCTGGATGCGGTCAACTGTCATGTCCTGCTCCGCAGCGAGCAAGACATGCCTGACAAAACCACCCCGAAGCGCGCATCTAGCGATCCCACGCCGCGCATCCGCCAGGCGATCCTCGAAGGCCAGTTCAGTCCCAACGAGCGGCTCGTCGAGGAGGATCTAGGGCGCCGCTTCGGTAGCACCCGGGCCAGCATCCGCCAGGCTCTGGCGGTTCTCGAGCAGCAGGGCCTGGTCGTCAGGGAACGCAACCGCGGAGCGCGGGTGAGGCTCATTTCGGCCAGCGAGGCTGTCGAGATCATGGAGATCCGCTCGCTGATCGAGGCGCTGATGGCGCGCCACGCCGCTCGGCGCATCACAACGAAGGACGCCAAACGCCTGCGCGCCATGATCGCGCATATGGAGACGCTATCGGCAAAGCTCGATCTCGTCGGCTACTCACTGGCCAACCTAGACTTTCATGCCGAGATCGCGCGGCTAGCGCGGCATCCCTCAGCGGAACGCATCCTTAATGGCCTGCGGTCGCAAACCGTCGCGTTCCAGTTTCGCCCGATCCTCGAGCCAGGGCGCGTCGCGGGAATTGACGCCGAGCACCGTGTTCTGGTGGCCGCTCTTGCTGCGGGTGATGAGGCTGGCGCCGAGTCCGCGATGCGCGTGCATATCGACAATGCCGCGCGCGCCTTGCAGGCCACCATCACCAGCCGGCAGATCATCCAACGGTCCATGATATCGGTGGACGGCTGAATGAAGCCTGGCCCGCTGCGGGGACACACGCCGGGGATTAACTGAGCTCAGGTTAAGGTACAATCTTGTATAGCAATCGTGGCACGGAACGCCAGCGTGGTCAGCGGGCCTACGCCGGGCACCGTCATCAAGCGCCGGAATGTCGGCTCGAGCTTGATGTCCAGCGTCATCGACGATACAGATTGTGGTCTCTGCCAAAGACACGTCCAACCCGGCAAAGTATTCCATGGCTGCTTCTCTTCGATGCTTGTGGCCGTTGCACACGGACCACGCTCTATCATCCTGAGAGGGGCAGCCACCGGGTCACCGGGGAGAAACCCCCAATCACCCCATCTGAACAAGGTGTCACCGGTGGGATGAGCAGACAGCCGAGCTTACCAGGACGATGGTTGCAACCAATAGCGAGTGCGGGCCCCAGAATAGGAGCGGTCGACGGCAGGAAAAGCGAGCCAGACCGATACCCGCACTCCAGACAATCAGTCCAGCAGCAAGCAAACCATCATCTTCAGACAACTTTGTTGAGCTCCGTGCATTATAGCGTCACGGAAGCGTCCGCTGGCGCAGCTATTACAAACAAAGTCCAGCAAGGGTGGAAACAATGAAGAAATTGTGGAAGGCGGGGGATCGACTACCGCGCCGAGCCGTGTTGGGTGGGCTGAGCTTAGCCGTCGCCAGCGGCGTTCCGTTCATGAGTCCCTACGTCGCGAAGGCCGCCGCTGCCGGGCAGAAAATCAGGGTTTCGGTTGGGGCCATTCCTTGGACCGGGTTCAGCGGGCCCGTCTCGCAATACATGATTGCTAACCATTTGTTCGAGAAACGCGCCGCCGACCTAGACTACGAGCTGACGGTGGATTGGCGGAACTACCCGACGGCGCTGCCGATGGTTGACGCGATCGTGAGTAACAATCTCGACATGGGGATGTGGGGCAATACGCCGATTGTTCGTGCGATTGCGGCCAAGCTTCCGATCAGCCTCATGGTGGTTGGTGAGGGGCACCTCCGGCTGTTGCTGGTGACGAAGCGTGGCTCTTCTATCCGCAGCATGCAGGATTTGCGGGGCAAGACGGTGGGCGCGCTGCTCGGCGGCGATCCCTATTTCGCACTGACCCAGATGATGCGGTTCGAGTTGGGGAGCGCCGATTTGCGAGAAGCCGGGATCCGAATCGTCAACACGCCGACATTGGCAATGGCGGCCTCGGTACCCTCCGGCATGGATGCTGCGTCCGCGGTCTATCCTTCGTATTTGGCAGCCGAGCACACCGGCACGGTGGCGGTCATGAACTCCTTCCGTTACACGGAACCATACTACAAAGGGCCACTAGGCGAGGGCGAGGGGATCCTTTTGCCATCCGTCAAGAAATCGCCGTTCTACCCCGAAGGGTATTACCTGCATCGGGCATTTTGGGTCGTCAACAACAGCCTCGTCGAGGGAAATCCGAAAGTTGTGCTCGCCTTCATCATGGCGCAACAGGACGCGGTGACAGCATTGGCGGCCATGGACCCCGGCGTCGTTTCGCAACTCGTGTCGGAATTCTGGCAGCTCGACGCGCAGCAGGGTGGGAAGGTCGTCGCGGAGAACTGGTTGTATCAGCGCGGCTGGTCTTGGCCGACGGAGAGCGATGCCTGGGCCGTTCTGAAGATTTCCGAGTTCATGGCCAATGATCGAATGATCGCGCAGCCGCTGACCTGGGACTTGGTCAAGGGTGCTTTTGAGCGTACCGCACCGCTGGTGAAGCAGGCCTACGAGTTGCTCGGCTCGAAGCCGCACCAGGCCGAGTTCACGCGGCCCGGTACACCCGACCTACGCGGATTACCCATATGGGAGATGGATCACTGGACCCTGCGCAGCTGACGGTCGCGGCGAAAGGTTGTAAAGTTCGTTGACAAGTAAGCGACCCGTCACTACAAGCGCGGGCGGGAGTGAACGTCATGTCCATGGCTCAGGCAGAGCAATGCCGGATCGTCGTTACACGCATGCTGCCTGACATGCTGATCGACCGGATGCGGTCCTCATACAGCTGCTGGATCAACCCCGATGACCGCAACTTGTCCTCCGACGAGATTGCACGGGCGGCGGCGGCGCTCGGCGCCGACGTGCTGATGGTCATGGCGATGGACCGGATCGACGCCGCGCTGATCGAGGCGCTGCCTGGCACGGTTCGCGTGATCGCGACATATTCCGTGGGACACGAGCATATCGACCTCCAGGCCGCCCGGGCGCGGGGCATTGCCGTGCTGAGTACGCCCGACGTGCTCAGCGACGCGGTGGCCGATATGGGCATGCTTCTGTTGCTCGGCGCCGCGCGCCGGGCGCGGGAAGCTTCATTGTTGCTGTATAGCGGCGCGTGGCAGGGATGGTCGCCCACTCAGGTGATCGGGCGCGATGTCACCGGCGGCCGCCTCGGGGTGCTCGGCATGGGGCGGATTGGCCGGGCCGTGGCTTACCGCGCCCTGCATGGGTTCAAGATGCAAGTCCACTATCACAACCGCTCCCGGCTGGCGGACGCGCTCGCGGACGGGGCGATCTACCACGACGCGCTGAACAGTTTGCTTGAGGTTAGCGACTTCCTGATGATCGCGGCGCCATCGTCGCCCGCGACCCGGTTCGTTCTGGGCGCGGACGCGATCGGAAAACTGCCGTTCGGAGCTGTGGTGGCGAATGTCTCGCGAGGTGACTTGGTGGACGACGAGGCGCTCATTGCGGCGCTGCGCTCCGGCCGGGTCGCGGCGGCCGGGCTGGACGTGTTCCATGGCGAGCCGGCGATCCATATGGGCTATCTCGAGCTGCCGAACGTGTTTCTGCAACCGCATCAGGGCAGCTCGACCATCGAAACGCGGATGCGCATGGGGCTGTTATTGCTCGACAGCGTCCAGCAGGTGCGTGCCGGCATGCAAGTTCCCAACCGACTCATCTGACCCCGTCCCGGAGGTACTCGCCTATGTTCCAGCACCTCGCGCCGGCCCAATTATTCTCCTTGCGGGACAGGGTGGTGTTCATGACGGGCGGGGCTGGCGGCATCGCGTCCGGGCTGGCGCAAGGCTTCGCGGCGGCCGGCGCGCGCCTGGTGCTGGTCGACCGCAACCCGGCGGTGGAGGCGCGCGCGGAAGAGCTGCGGCGCGCTGGGGCCGAGGTTTCCACGCGGATGTTCGACATCACCGATGACGAAGCGGTCCGTGCCGCAATCACGGAGACCCGCGAGACTATGGGCCGGCTCGACATCGTGGTTAACAATGCCGCGATCATCGTCCGCAAGACGTTCCTCGAGCTCTCGCTGGAGGAGTGGAAGCGGGTGATCGACATCGATCTGACCGCCTGCTTCAGCGTCGCCCAGCACGCCGCCCGGGTGATGGTGGCGCAGGGATCCGGGCGGATCATCAATCTCGGCTCGATCATGGGTCATGTTTCCCGCCCGCTGCTGGCCCCGTACGTGACCGCCAAGGGCGCGATTGCGGCCATGACGCGGGCGTTGGCGGCCGATCTCGGCGGTACGGGGGTGACGATCAACGCGCTGGCGCCGGGCTACACGGCGACCGAATTCAGCCAGGCCAACCAGAAGGAGTTCCACGACTTCGTCCGCGACTGGACGCCGGCACGCCGCTGGGGAAAGCCGGAGGATTTGTGCGGTGCGGCGCTTCTGCTCGCGTCCGATGCGGGGTCCTTCATCAACGGCCAGGTGCTCTACGTCGATGGTGGCTTCCTGGCAGTGACTCGCTAACATGTAAAGCAGCTTGACAACTCGGAAAGCGGCTTATAATTGAGCCGCAGACTTCCTGGGGAGGAAGCGGGCGATGGAAAGCGTAACGGGCATGGAAGGCTCTATCGCGTTTCGGCCGGGCGAGGCGGCCGGCGGCCAGGTAGCGGAGGTCATCGCGCCGGAACCGTCGGTCATCCGCCTCTGGGGCGGGCACCCCGCGATTGTGGCGCTACGCTCATTCATCCTGTTCTTTTTGGTCTGGTGGGCTGCCGCAGCATGGATCGGCAGCGCGATCAAATTGCCGACGCCCATTGCGGTGTTTGAGGCGCTGTGGGGCCTCGGGGCCGATGGTGAGCTGTTCACGAATAGCGCGGTCAGCTTCGTTCGGCTGCTGATCAGCCTCGCAGTCGCCGGCGCTCTTGCGCTGCCGCTCGGCTTCCTGATGGGCATGAGCGAGCGGGTCAACGCCTATATCGACCCGACGGTCGAAATGCTGCGCCCGATCTCCGGCATCGCCTGGATCCCGCTCGGCCTGTTCATCTTCGGCGTCGGCGACGCGCTGCCGGTCTTCATCATGACTTACGTGGCGTTCTTCCCGATGCTGCTAAATACGATTGCCGGCGTGCGGGGGACCGACCGCAAATTGGTGGCGGCGGCGCGGACCATGGGCGTGAGCCAGATGCGGATCGTCCGCCGGGTCGTGCTGCCAGGCGCGCTGCCGACGATCATGGTCGGGATCCGCATCGCATTCGCGGGCGCCTGGGCGGCCATCATCGCCGCCGAGCTGATCGGGGCGCCCAGCGGGCTTGGCTTTGCCATCGAATGGTACAGGGAACTGCTGATGAGCCCCGAAGTGTTCGCCTATATCGTGGCCATCGCCGCCGTCGGCTATGCGTGCGACCTGGCGCTGCAGTTCCTCCAGCGCCGGATGACGCCCTGGATGCGCGGGACGGAGCTGGCATGAGCGCGACCGCGACTGCCCTGCCCAGGCTGCGCGGTGCGCCCTGGCTGCGAGGGGCCGCGCTGCCAGTCGCGCTGCTGGCAGCGTGGGAAATCTGGGCGATGACCCTGCCCGCCGAGACACGCGCGCCGTCGCCGAGCCACGTGGTGACGACGTTCCTGGCGCTTACTGCGAGCGGCGACCTTCCGTTGTCGCTGGGGTTGAGCTTGGGGCGCGTGGTGGGCGGCTTTGCGATCGGCTTGGTGCTGGGGATCGGCATCGGCGTGCTCATGGGCACCAGCCGGGCCGTACGCCTGACGCTCGAGCCGATCGTGGAAAGCTTCCGCCCGATCGCGCCGATGGCGTTGCTGCCGATCGTGATCCTCTGGTTCGGGACCGGGACATCGGCGGCGCTGTCGATTGTCGGCTATGCCGCGTTCTTCCCGTTGCTGCTGAATACGGCGCATGGGGTCAGCCGCGTCGACCGCAAGCTGATCCAGGCCGCCCGCACCATGGGCGTCTCGCGCCTCCGCATCCTGGCCAAGGTGGTCCTGCCGGCCGCGCTGCCCAGCGTGCTGCTGGGGTCGCGGCTGGCGATGGGCGTTGCCTGGACGGCGATCATCGCGGCCGAACTGGCGGTCGGCGCCAAGTCGGGCAGTGGCAGTTCGGGCGGCATCGGATCGATGATGTTCAACTTCTACGCCTACAGCATCGACCTCAACGGCATTGTGGTCTGCATGATCGTAGTCGGCATCGTCGCGCTGCTGATCGATCGCTTGTTCCACCTCGCCGAGCACTGGCTGATTCCCTGGAGGCAAGTATGACGGACGTGCCGGCTGCACCAAAGCTGCGGCTCAATCAGGTGGTCAAGGAGTTCGTCGCGCCGCGCACCGGCAAGCGCACACTGGCCGTGTCCGGCGTGGAGTTAGAAGTTGCGGCCGGCGAGTTCATCTGCATCGTCGGGCCTTCCGGGTGCGGCAAATCGACCTTGCTGAACCTGATCGCCGGGCTGGATACGCCGAGTTCGGGGGCGATCGAGATCAACGGCGCCAAAGTGACCGGGCCGGGCGCCGATCGCGGGGTGATGTTCCAGGATTACGCGTTGTTCCCCTGGCTGACGGTGCAGGAGAATATCGGCTTTGGGCTCCGCCACGGCACGCCCGGCAACGGCATGTCGTCCCACGAGGTGGACGCACGGGTGCGCAACCACGTCGAGCTGGTGCGGCTGACCGGGTCGGAGGCGAAGTATCCGCACCAGCTCTCCGGCGGCATGCGGCAGCGGGTCGCGCTGGCCCGGCTGCTGGCGAACGGGCCGGACGTGTTGCTGATGGATGAGCCGCTCGGGGCGCTGGATGCGCAGACACGGCTGATCCTGCAATCAGAGCTGCTGCGGATCTGGGGCGAAACGGCCCGGCGGGAGCAGCGCAAGACGGCCGTGTTTATCACGCATGACATCGAAGAGGCGGTGTTCCTCGCCGACCGCGTCGTAGTGATGAGCTGCAATCCCGGGCGCATCCGAACCGTGCTGAACGTCGATCTGCCGCGCCCGCGCGACGAGAAGACCCGGGCGCATCCGCACTTTGCCCAACTATCGGAAGAGATCTGGCAATTGATCCGCGACGAGGCATACGAGGCGATTGCGTAGGCCGACAATAAAACGGGGAACGAGCATGACACGGCAGACGGGAATGGGTTGGATAGGGCGGCGCGGCCTGCTGGCTGGCGCGGGCGGCGCGGCCTTGCTCGGTATGCCGTTTGTGGCGCGCGGGCAAGGTGCCAAGCAGGCGGTGAAGGTTTCGGTCGGGCGCATCCCTTGGTCCGCCTTCAACTCGCCGATGACGCAGTACATGATCAACAACAAGCTGTTCGAGAAGCGCGCCGCCGATGCCGGCTACGATCTTACCGTCGATTGGCGCGACTATCCGACGGCGCTGCCGATGGTCGAGGCCATCATCGCCAACGATCTCGACATGGGCATGTGGGGCAACACGCCGATCATTCGCGCGATTTCAGCGAAGCTGCCGGTCAGCCTGATGGTGGTCGGCGAAGGGCACATGCGTTTCGTGCTGGCGACGCGCAAGGGTTCACCCATTCGTACCATCCAAGACATCAAAGGCAAGACGGTGGGCGCGCTGCTCGGCGGCGATCCTTATAATGCGCTGTCGCAGATGCTGCGTTGGGAGCTTGGCAGCGCCGACCCGCGCGATAACGGCATCCGAATCGTCAACACGCCGACGCTCGCGCAGGCGGCACAGGTGCCGAACGGGATGGACGCGGCGATCGCGATCTATCCTTCGTTCCTGGCCGCCCAGAGCACCGGCACGGTCGGCATCGTGAACTCGTTTGGCTACACGGAGGATTACTACGAAGGCCCGCTCGGCAAGGGCGGCGGGATCATGCTGCCGTCGGTGAAGAAGTCGCCGTTTTACCCAGACGGCTACTACCTGCATCGTTCGTTTTGGCTAGCCAATAACAGCTTGCTGGAGAAGCAGCCGAAATTGGCGGTGGCGTTCCTCGTTGCGCAACAGGACGCCGTGGCGGCGCTGCGCAAGATGGACCCCGGGCCGGTCTCGCAGCTGGTCAAGGATTACTGGAAGCTGGACAGCGAAATGGGGGGCGAGGTCGTCAAGGAGGACGTGGTGTACGAGCGCGGCTGGGCTTGGCCGACCGAGGCCGATGCACGCGCCGTGCTGGAGACCTCGAAGTATCTCGTAGCCACCAAAATGATCCAGAAGCCATTGAGTTGGGATCAGGTGAAAGACTCTTTCAAGAACACGGCGCCGCTCGTCAAGCAAGCCTACGACCTCCTCGGCGGGAACCCGCCGGAAGCGGAGTTCACTCGGACCGATGTCGGCGACCTGCGGGGCCGGCCGATCTGGGAAATGGAGCAATGGGCGGAGCAGTCCTGACCGCTTCCGTCATCCAATCAACAAAGGAGTAGAGAGATGCAGGTTGGCTTTATCGGGCTTGGCGTGATGGGCGGCCCCATGGCGCTCAACATCCTCAAGGGCGGGCACTCGCTCACCGTTTACGACCTCGACCCAGCCGCGATCCGGCGGCTGACGCAAGCGGGTGCGACAGAAGCGAAGTCACCGAAGGAGGTGGGCGCGGCGAGCGAGGTGGTCGTGACGATGCTGCCCGAACCGAAGCACGTGCGCGAAGTCGTGCTCGGCCCGAACGGCGTCGCCCAGGGGATGCAGCAAGGCGGCGTGGTGATCGACATGAGCACCATCGACCCGATCTCCTCGCAGGAGATTGCCAAGGAGCTCAAAGCAAGCGGCATCGACATGGTGGACAGCCCGGTCGGCAAGACCTCCGAGCACGCCGCCACCGGAACGCTCACATTGATGGTCGGCGGTGAGCCGGATGTGATCGCCCGGGTCAAGCCGGTGCTGGACTGCATGGGCAACGAGACCTACCTGTGCGGCAGCGTCGGCATGGGCCATGCCATGAAGACCACCAATAACCTGCTCGCGACAACCATCATGGCCGCGAACACCGAAGCGCTAGCGATCGGCATCAGGTGCGGGCTCACGCTCGAACTGATGATGGAGGTGATGAAGACCACCATGGCCAACAACGCGCAGCTCTATGTCGCCATGCCGAAGAAGGCGTTCAAGGGCGACGATGCCCCTGGCTTCATGGTCAAGCTCGCCTGCAAGGACGTGCGCCAGGCGGTCGCGCTGGCGCGCGCGCAGGGTTTCGAGCCGCATGTCGGGGCGGCCTGCCAGAAGACGCTGGAGGAAGCGATGACGAAGGGCTTCGCCGACCGCGACACGGCGGCGCTCATGCGCATCCGCGAGGACCAGCTCGGCATCAAGGTGCGGCCTGCATCCGAGAGCCTCAAGCAGGTCGCTTGAGCTGATCGTGCCGCCGGACGGACCCATGTTGCGCGATCTCGGGGAAGAATTCCTCGGCTTTCGCCGGGCGGACGGGCAAGTGGGGGTTCGCAACCACCTGCTCGTGCTATCCACCGGCGGGTTGACGGGCCAGACCGCGCGGCGGATTGGCGCGATGATTGCCGGCGCGGTCACTGTGACGCTGCCGCATAGTTCCGGCCTGATCGGGCGCGACCAGGCGCTGCATCATGCGGCGATCGTCGGCTTTGCTACCCACCCGAACGTGGGTGCCACCTTGCTGGTGGGCGACAACCCGGTGGTCATGGAGCAGGCCGTCGCGGCCATCGCGCCGAGCTTGCGGCCGTATGCCGCGCTGACGCTGGACGATTGCGGCCATGACGCGCTCACGCTGACGGATCGCGGCGTGCGCGCAGGCGCCCGGCTTGCGCGCGAGATCTCCGGCTTGCGGCGCAGCCCGGCGCCAGTGTCCGCGCTTGGGATCGGGCTAGAATGCGGACGGTCGGACCCGAGCTCGGGCTTGGTGGCCAACCCGCTGCTCGGGTTGATGGCAGACTGGCTGGTGGATCAGGGCGGCTGGGCGGTGATCGGCGAGACGCTGGAATGGCTCGGCGCCGAGCACCTGCTCGCGTCGCGGGCGCGGTCGCCGCAAGCAGCCGACGCGATCACCCGGGCGGTGCTGCGGCGCGAGCAAGTGGCGGTCGCAGCCGGGATCGATCTGACCGGCAGCAATCCGAGCCCGACCAATGTCGCCGCCGGGCTGTCCTCGATCGAGGAAAAGTCGCTGGGCAATATCGCCAAGAGCGGCCAGCGCCCGATCGAGGGCTTGGTCGACTATGGCGAGCGGCCGCCGGGCCCCGGAATGTGGACGATGGACGCGTCCGCGTACGCGCCGAAATCGCTGACCGGGTTCGTCGCCGCCGGCGCGCAGATGCTGCTGTTCACGACGGGGGTGGGCAACAGCTATGTCAGCGCGCTGTCGCCGACAATCAAGCTGAGCGCCAACCCGGTGACCTGCGCCGCTTTGCACGAACAGCTCGATTTCGACGCCAGCGCCGCGTTTCTCGGGCGGGAAAGCCTGGAGCGGACCGGCGAGGCGTTGCGCCGCCGCGTGCTTGCCATCGCCTCGGGTGAGGCGACCTGGGGCGAGATCCTGCAGGAGGGAGACGAGGTGCTGAGCCGCTTCGGTCAGGCGCTGTGAGCGATGCCATCCGTCTCTCGCGGGAGGACAATGTGGCGACCGTGCTGCGTGCGGTCCGTGCCGGCGAGCGGCTGCAGGTACGGTGCGGGGATGCCGTACTCGAAGTCCTGGCCGAAGAGCCGATTCCGCTCTGCCACAAGATTAGTCTGGCGCCGATCGCGGCGGGCGAAGCGGTGATGAAATATGGCCAGCCGATCGGGGAGACCTTGGCGGCGATTGCCGGCGGACGGCACGTGCATGTGCACAACATGCGCAGCGCACGCGCGAAGGCGAGGTCGTGATGGCCAAAGCGCTGAGTGTCGGGCCGGCCGTCGAGTTTTCCGCGGTCACACGGACCCGTTTCGCCGATCACGCCTACACGGCCCTATTCCAGAAGATCGTAACCGGCGAGATTCCCGAGGGCGACCCGTTGCCTTCCGAGCATGAACTCTGCGCCTTGTTCGACATGTCCCGCCCGGTGGTACGCGAGGCGTTGCAGCGGTTGCGCGACGAGGGGCTGATCGCGTCGCGCCGCGGCGCCGGCTCGTTCGTGCAGAAGCGGGCGGGGTTGAACGTGTCGTCTGCCGAATTCGCCGAGAAACAGGCGCAGATGCTGGAAAATCTGGAGTTCCGCGGCGCCATCGAGCCGCAAGCCGCCTATTACGCGGCGGAGCGGTGCAACGAGCAGGACTTGGACGCGATCGAGGACGCGGTAAACCGGCACGCGCGCGTGGCCGTGGAGGGCGGGATCGGCTACCACTTGGATTTCGGTTTCCATCTCGCTGTAGCAACGGCATCGCACAACGGAAGGTTCGTCGACGCGGTGCGGATGGTCGAGCACGACATCGATCATGGCGTGAACCTGGTCCGCTATTTGGCACGATTCGATCACCTCAGGCGGAGCCAGAGCGTGATCGCCGATCATAGCCGGATCCTGCGCGCAATTCGCCAGCGCCGGCCGGAGGAGGCGCGTAAGGCGATGCGCGGGCACCTGGAAAACGCCCGGCTGCGCATGGTGGAGAGCCAGCCGCCACTCGTGGCGGCGGAGTGATAGAAGGAGAGCGATAGGATGCCGGCTTACGTCATCAACGACATGGAAGTGACCGATCCGGCGTTGCTGGAAGAGTATAAGAAGCTCTCACCGGCAACGGTCGAGCAATTCGGCGGGCGTTTTCTCGCGCGGGGCGGCGCGATGTCGGTGCTCGAAGGGGACTGGTCGCCGAAGCGGCTCGTCATCCTGGAGTTTCCCAGCCTCGAGCAAGCGCAGGCCTGGGCGAACTCGGCCGAATACGCGCCTGCCAAGCAGATCCGGCAACGTGCATCCCGTTCCAGGATCGTCGCAATAGAGGGAGCGCCAGTATGAGCAAGACCTACACGAAGCGCGTCGGCATCCTGCGCAAGCGGGAGGATTTGAGCCATGAACAGTTCGTGCAGCACTGGATGACCACGCATGCGACGCTATGCAAGAAATTGCCGGGACTTCGGCGCTACTCGGTGAACCTGGTGGATCGCGAGCGGTTCCCCAAGTTCGGCTATGACGGGTTTTCCGAGTTGTGGTTCGGTTCGGAGGAGGATTTGCACGCGGCGTTTGCCAGCCCGGAGGGGAAGACGCTGCTGGCCGACTTGCCGAATTTCACGTCGCAGATCGATCCCATCATCTCGGTCGAGACGCAGATGCTCCGGCCGTAAGCATGGCGAGCTCGGCCAAACCGCTCACCGGGCTTTTGGTCGTGGCGCTCGAGCAGGCGGTGGCGGCGCCGTACTGCTCCTCGCGCCTGGCCGATGCGGGCGCGCGGGTCATCAAGATCGAGCGCGCGGAGGGTGATTTCGCGCGCGGCTACGACTCGGCCGTGAACGGGCTCGCCAGTTATTTCGTGTGGCTGAACCGCGGCAAGGAAAGTCTGGTTGCCGACATCAAGCAGCCGGCAGACCGGGCGCTGCTGCACCGGCTGCTGGCGCGGGCCGACGTGTTCATCCAGAACCTCGCCCCGGGTGCCGCGGAGCGCGCCGGGTTTGCAGCGGAGGCGCTGCGGCGGGTCAATCCACGGCTGATAACGGTAGACATATCCGGTTACGGGCGGGGCAATTCCTATACCGAGATGAAAGCCTATGACCTGCTGGTGCAGGCGGAGACCGGTCTTGCGGGAATAACCGGACATCCCGCGGGACCCGGTCGCGTCGGCGTCTCGGTGTGCGACATCGCTTGCGGCATGTCGGCCTATGCCGGCGTGCTGGAGGCGCTGCTCGCGCGCGGGATCACGGGATCGGGTGGGCACGTCGAGGTGAGCCTGTTCGACAGCGTGGCCGATTGGATGAACGTGCCTTTGCTCTACTTCGAGGGCGCCGGGACGGCGCCGCGGCGGGTCGGCCTGGCGCATCCCTCGATCTGCCCATACGGCGCGTTTGAGACTGCGGACGGACACTTGGTGCTGATCTCGATCCAGAACGAGCGGGAGTGGGCGAGTTTCTGTGCCGCGATCCTGGGCGACGCGGCGCTGGCCAGTTCCGCCGGGTTCGAGAGTAACAACGCCAGAGTGGCCAACCGTCCGGTGGTGGATGCGCGTGTCGCTGCCGCCTTTGCCGTCCTGAGCCGGGCCGACGCGGCCGAGCGTTTGCGGGCGGCGAAGATCGCGTATGGTTTCGTCAACAGCCTCTCCGATCTCGCTGGCCACCCGGCCTTGCGCCGGGTCGAGGTGGACACTCCGGCGGGCCCGGCCAGCATCGTCGCACCAGCCGCCATTCGCGACGGCAGCGCGCCCCTTTTGGGCCCCGTGCCGCGGATTGGCGAGCACAGCGCCGCGATCTGGGCCGAGTTCGCGCCAGAAAATGAACTAACACAATAAAGATCAATGGGAGGAGCGCGTGATGCGTCTCGCGGACAAGGTAGCCATCGTTACTGGGGCCGGCGGCGGGTTTGGCGAGGGGATTGCCAAACGCTTCGCCGCAGAGGGCGCGCGCGTCGCCCTTGTGGACCTGCGCGGCGACGCGGCCGAGCGGGTTGCGGGCGCGATCGGCGGATCGGCGATTGCGATGCAGGCCGATGTCGGATCCGGTGAGGACGTCGCCCGCGTGGTGCGGGAGGTGGAGGCTCGGCTGGGTGCGCCGGACATCCTCGTCAACAACGCCGGGACGACGCACAAGAACGGGCCGATCCTGGACGTCACCGAGGAGGTCTTCGACCGGATGTTCCGGGTCAACGTGAAGTCGATCTTCTTCTTTGTCCGCGAGATCGCGCCGGTGATGCGCGACGCGGGTGGCGGCGTGATCCTGAATGTCGGCTCGACGGCGGGCATTCGTCCCCGGCCTGGTCTGACGTGGTACAACGCCACGAAGGGCGCGGTGAACCTCGTGTCGAAGTCGCTCGCGGTCGAGTTGGCGCCCTGGAAGATACGGGTCAATTGCATCAGCCCGGTCATGGGGGAGACCGGTCTGCTCGAGAATTTCATGGGCATGCCGGACACGCCGGAGAACCGGGCGAAGTTCGTGGCCACGATCCCGCTCGGCCGCATGTCGCGCCCGGCAGACATCGCCAACGCCGCGCTCTACCTGGCCTCCGAGGATGCGGATTTCATCACCGGGGTGGACTTTCCGGTCGATGGCGGACGCACGGTTTGAACGTCACCCGCATCGGCCAGCAGCGTGACATCCTGGGCGAGAGTCCGCTCTGGGATGACGAAGAGCAGGCGCTCTATTGGGTCGATATCCGCCTGCCCGCGCTGCGGCGGCTAGATTACGCCAGTTTGGCGGTCGAGACGCGGCCGATGCCTAGTCTGGTCGGATCGATCGCGCTGGCTGGGCCCGGCCGATTGCTGGTCGCGCTGGTCGAGCAGGTGGCCACCTATGAGTGGGCGACGGACCGGTTACGGCCAGTGGCGGAACCGCCCGTGCGCAGACCCGGCCACCGCTTCAATGACGGCCGCTGTGACCGGCAAGGGCGATTCTGGGTCGGCACAATGCATAATGTGACGCGCGCGCCAGAGGGCGTGCTCTATAGGCTGGAGCCCGGTGGAGCGTTGGTGGAAGTCATGAGCAACATCTCGATCCCCAATAGCTTGGCCTGGAGTCCGGATGGTCGGACCATGTATTTTGCGGACTCGCTGCAGTATGGGATCAGCAGCTACCATTTCGACCCCGACGCGGGCGTGATCGGAGCGGCCCAGCCGTTCGTGGTCACCACGCCGCCAGGCTTTCCGGATGGATCCGCCGTCGATGCGGAAGGCTTCTTGTGGAACGCCGAGTTCAATGCAGGGCGAGTTGTCCGCTACGCACCGGACGGGCGAGTGGACCGAGTTTGCCCGCTCCCCGTGTCGCGCCCCACGAGTTGCGCGTTCGGCGGGCCTGGCCTGGACAGGCTGTTCGTGACAACGACGAGCCAAGCGATGACGGCGGAAGACCTGGCGGCCGAGCCGCTCGCCGGCAGCCTGCTGATGCTTGAGGCCGGCGTGTGCGGGATGGCCGAGCCGCGTTGGTCCGGCAAGGTGCCGGAACCGGCTGCCGCTGCTGCTGCGCTGACGTGACTCCGATCCGGATTGCCGCGGTCGAGGCGTTCGCGTTCCGGGTTCCGATCAAGGAGCCCATTAAAGTAGCGTTCGGCACCTTTCGCGACCGGCCGGTGGTGTATGTGCGCGTCATCGACGAGGACGGCACCGAGGGCTGGGGCGAGGCCTGGTGCAACTGGCCCGCGGTAGGAGCGGAGCACCGGGCGCGGCTTGCGGCCGACATCGGCGAGCGGCTGATCGGCCAGACCTTCGCCCGGCCCGGCGACGTATTCCGCACGCTCGAAACGGCGCTCGAAGTGCTCGTGCTGCAAACGGGCGAGGTCGGACCGATTGGGCAGGCCCTCGCCGGTATCGACATCGCGGTCTGGGACCTTGCGGCGCGCAAGCAAGGCGTGCCGCTGTACCGCTGCTTCGGCGGCCAGTCGGTCGAGACCGTTCCGGTTTACGCGACGGGCATCAATCCTGACCAGCCGGAGTTGTTCGCCGCCGCCCGACAAGCGGAGGGCCACCGCTCCTTCAAGCTCAAGATCGGTTTTGGGCAGGATGTGGACCGTCGCAACATCGAGGCGCTGCGCGCGACGCTTGGCGACCAGGCCGTGCTGATGGTCGACGCGAACCAGTCGCTCACGCTGGAGGCCGCCCTGGAGCTGTCGCATCAGGTCGAGCGCTTCGACCTCCGTTGGCTCGAGGAGCCGCTGCGCGTCGACCGCCCCAAACCGGAATGGCAGCGCCTCGCGGCTGCCTCCGGGATCAAGCTGGCCGGCGGGGAGAATTTGCGGGGTGCCGAGCTGGACGAAGCGGCGTCGGGTGAGTTGCTGCACGTGATCCAGCCGGATATGACGAAATGGGGCGGCTTTACTGGCAACTGGCCGATCGCTCAGAGTGCCGTCGGCCGTGGCAAATCGTTCTGCCCGCACGTGTTCGGCGGCGGGATTGCCTTGCTCGCCTCACTGCACCTGCTTGCCGCGGCGGGCGGGGACGGCCTGCTGGAATTCGACTGCCATCCGAACGCCGGGCGCGAGTTGGTCGTTGGATCGCTGCTGCCCGTAACGGAGGGACGCGTACCGGTTCCGCAAAACCCGGGGCTCGGAACCGCGCCGGATCTGCAAGCTTTGCGTCCTTATCAGAGCTGGCCGGTATGAGCCGGCCAGGTCAGAAGCTTGAAGTCGCCCCAATAGCTACAGCCATTCGGGCGCGGTCGAGGGATTCCAGCCGACGCGCGCGAGCTTGCCGTGAAAGAACTTCTAACGCCCGGATAGTACGATGCACCACTGTTGAGACAAGTTCTGCACCCTCGATCACGCAGCCATAACTGGGGCAAATTCGATCGATCGGGCGCGAGGCGATCAGTTGTGCAAGTTCATCCTGCATTGGAGTGGTATCGATGCCGGCGAGCCACTCGAACCTGTGGCGCAAATAACCGACGAGGGACGCGACAGACAGCCTCTCGTCGTCGATCCGCACGACTCCCGGCGGGCCTGTGGTCGGTTGCGGCAAAAGGCCCCAGGTGTCGGAGGCAAACAGGGTGCGGGATTGGCGGTCGTAGAGATGATTCTTCGGCAACACGCGAATGGCCGTCGGCAGGACCTCGAGGCAATGTCGCCCAACGGTCAAAACCGTGCCGGGTGGCAGCCACTCCACGTCCGTTGCGGCTATCGATCTGATGTGCATCGAAGTGCTGATCGTTTCGACCCGTTCGAAAAAATCGAGCGGGCTGATGACGCCGCCGCAGTAAACGGTTTGAAGTCGATAGCGTGCGACGATCGCCGGCAGATTGCTGATCGCGTCTGGCTCGCGCCTCGTCATGATCAGCGCTCGACGCGGCGAGTTGGCGAGGAGCAGGTCCAGTCCATGCCGGATCAGCTCCCAGTGCGCGGCCAAACCGGTATCGATGATGAGCGCCGAGCCCTCCGACGCAAGCACGTAGCATGGAACGGCGAGCTGCCCGACGAGATGGGGAGCGATCCAACTTGTCGAACGGTCGGCTGGAACGGTGCCGGTGACCGCGAACAGCGAGGCCTCGAACAGCGGGACCGACCCATCGATCATGCGGCTGCTCGCCCATGCTCCAGTGCGACCATGTGGCACATAGCTTCCTTGATACGCGGCAGCATGATTTCCGGCTGATCGATGACGGCACCGTGGGCGGGCGCGACGATACGAGGTTGCAAGAGATCAAACAGCTCATCGAGCTCTTGGAACGTAATGCTCGCGTCCGTGTAGCGGGTCCATTGCAGTGCAAGCTCGTTGATGATGCGCATCATGGCCGGGTCGGGGATGGGCTGCTCACCCGCGGTCAGGCCGCAGTGTCCGGGAAGATGGTGATGCGTCGCTGAGAAGCCGTCAGCGACGAACAGGATCCGGTCTTTACTGTCAAAACCCCAAAGTGTCTCTTTCAGATCGCACCAAATGGCCGGAACGACGACGAAGTTGCGACCTCCCAAGTCGACGAACGCGCCGGGTTCCTTTTGGATGAAGCGTCGGCTGTATTCCGGATAGTACAGCTCGCAGTCGCGCACGTCGCCGATGACCTTGGCTTTGGGGAATTTTCGCAACCACTTCGGCAGCAATCCGCAATGCGGGTATTCCAGATGCGTCGGAAAGATGAACTCCGGTTGCCCATCGCCCAGAAACTCATCGAGCGCCCGTTCTATCTGGCGGGAGTGCATAGGGTGCCCGGTGTCCACCATGATCGAAGTGCGGCTGCCACGAACCACGTAGCAGCCGAAATGCGAATGCATGCGCTCGCCGCGGATTTCCAGTTCGACGCAACCACCGGTCCACAACACGTCCGGCGTCAGCAACCGAGGTAGCTCCATCTTGGACCTCAGAGAAAGTCGCACCTCAGACGATAGGCCCGAGACGAGCAAGCGCCGCGGCGCGCTGTCTCAACAAGTGAGAACGCTTGTGCTGCCGCTATCATCTCTGGCGGGTTGTCCTAGCATGTACAGCTGCTGGCGGGATGCAATCCGAGAACGATTTCGAAGCGGCCGGGCTATGGCCGCCAGGGAGGAAGCGATGCGTTCTCTTGCGCGTGACCGAGGTGATTTTGCCGGCGCAGTCTCGGCGAAGGTCATCCGCAATCTCGTCCCCTTCATGATCCTGCTGTATTTCGTCAACCAACTCGACCGGGTGAACATCGCCTTTGCCGCCTTGACCATGAACAAGGACATCGGCCTCACGGCGGAAACGTATGGATTCGGCGCCGGCATTTTCTTCATTGGCTACTTCTTGTTCGAAGTACCCAGCAACCTGATCATGCACCGGGTCGGCGCCCGGCTCTGGATGTTTCGGATCATGCTGACCTGGGGTTTGATCTCGGCGGCGATGGTCTGGATCCACTCGCCGACCAGCTTCTACGCGGCGCGTTTCCTGCTCGGCCTCGCGGAAGCGGGCTTTGTGCCTGGTATGTTCCTTTATCTCGGCTATTGGATTCCGCAGAGCCATACAGGGCGAGCCATGGGGCTGTTCATCGTGGCGGCGCCGCTGACGACGGTGTTCGCCGGGCCGCTGTCGACAGCACTTTTGGAACTCGATGGGGTTCTGGGTCTGCGGGGTTGGCAGTGGATGTTCCTCATGGAAGGGCTTCCGGCGATCGCATTGGCGTTTGCGACGCTTTGGGTGCTCCCCGACCGGCCGGAGCGAGCGCGCTGGCTCTCGAGGAGCGAAAAGGATTGGCTTGCGGCCGAGATCGGCGGGCAGGATCGGGCGGCCGCCGGGTTAGGCGGTCACTCGATCGCGCATGGTTTGACCTCGCCGATCGTGCTGCTGCTGAGCGCGATCTATGTGTCGATGGTCATTGGCTTATACGGAACCGCCTTCTGGCTGCCCCAGATCGTGCGCGGGATCGGGTTCAGCAATCTGCAGACCGGGTTCGTAATCGCCGTTCCCTACGCTCTCGGAACGCTGTCTTGCGTCGTCTGGCCGCGACATTCGGACCGCCATCTGGAACGGCGCTGGCATTTCGCGATCCCCTGTTTTCTGGCGGCCTTCGGGCTGATGGCGAGCGCCGTGATGGGGTCGCAATGGCTGACGCTATTACCGATCTCCTTGGCAGTGATCGGCATCTATGCGGCGCTGCCGGTATTTTGGTGCGTTCCCGGTTGCCATCTAAGCGGGTTGGCCGCCGCGACGGGCCTGGCCGTGATCAACGCGGTTGGCAATCTCGGCGGCTTCGCCGGTCCCTATCTGGTCGGGTACCTGCGCCAGGGGACGGGAAGCTTCACGATGGCGCTGATTGTGCTCGCCGCGGGCCCCTTCGTCGCCGGGCTGCTTGCGCTTTGCTTGCCCACCAACAACCTGGCCAAGCTGGCGCCTCGGCCGGCGACCTGAGGGAATTGGCCGTCGTCAGCCGGCTCTGCCGTTCTCGCGACAGTTCAGCGCGCGCAGGCCGCCAGGGATGTGGCCGATCTTCTCGGCAAGGGCGTTCGCGCTGGCGTTCAGCTCGGCGACCAGGCATGCGATATTGTCGAGCGGCATCGCCACCCCCGCCACGCTGAGCGCGGCGATGACTTGGCCGTCGCCGCTCCGCACCGGCACCGCGATAGCCCGGACCCGGTCGTAAAATTCTCCACTATCCACGGCATAACCGGAGAGGTGAACCCTTTTGATTTCTTCGGCGAGCCGGCTCGGGATGACGATAGTCTTCGAGGTCAGCGCCACGAACCCGGCGCTGAACACGTAATCATCCAGCTTGCGGGCGCTGAGACCGGCCAGCAGGACCTTGCCCGGGGCGGTGCAATAGGCTTCGTAGCAAGCGCCGACCTCGGCATGCAGCTTCGGATTCTCGCAAGTATCGGCGCCGGCGAAGATATAGACCTCCGACATGTCGAGCACGCTGAGCCGGACGCAGACGCCTGGGCCGTGCAGCATCTCATTAAGATGCGCCTGCACCGCCTGCTGCAAGGCACGTCTCGCCTGCGTGTTCTGTTCGTGCAGCGCCGTCAGCCGGGGCCCGAGCGTGTAGCTGCCATCCCGGCTTACGCTGACGGCGCCCCCACTCCTGAGCGTGCTGAGCAAACGATGCGTCGTGGCGAGGGATAGTCTCGCAGCGGAAGCGACTTCGCGCAGCGACAAGCCGTCCGGCGCGCTGCAAACGACTTCGACGAGGTCGAGCGCCTTGATGATCGATTTGTTGATCGGTGTTGACATGCCGCAAACCTCGTTTGCCTGGCTGCGACTCAGTGGACAAACACAGTGGAGATGGCGGGCACCGCGGCGATCACGACAACACCCAGGGCCAGGACCGCCAGATACGGCCAGATGCGCAGCATGCCCGCCGATGCATCGATCCGGCTGATGGCACAGGCCTGGTAGTAGCCGATTCCGAACGGCGGCATATACAGGCCGATCCCCATAGCCAGGATGGCCACCATCGCATACTGGACCTCGTGCACACCCAGTGACCGGGCGATGGGAAACAGCATGGGGCCGAAGACAACGATAGCGGGGATGCCTTCCAGCAGGCTGCCGAAAACGATGAAGACGACCACGGAAATCGTCAGGAAACTGGCCGCGCCTCCCGGCATCGCGGTGATCCGGGTCGCCAAGTCTTGCGAAAAGCCGGTCTGTGTCAGCGCCCAGGACACGGCATTGGCCGCGGCGAAGATCATCATGATGGCGCCGGAGAGCGACGCCGTTTCTCGCAGGATGTCGTACATCCGCCGCCAGTCGGTCCAGCGATAGATCAGCACACCCGCAACAATTGTGTAGAGCACGCCAAGGGTCGCCACTTCCGTCGCCGTGGCGATCCCCTCGACGACGGCGGTGCGAATGATCACCGGCAGAAGCAGGCCGGGGATGGCGGCCAGCAGCGCCTGCCCGGCTTGCCGCCACGTGGCTTTCGGGGCCAGTGCGACGCCACTGCCCGAACGGACTCGGGCCACGACGCAGATCAATAGCGCCAAGACCAGCGCCGGCAGCAGACCGCCGGAAAAAAGCGCGCCGATGGACACGCCGGTGACCGCACCGACGGTGATCAGCACCAGGCTCGGTGGGATCGTCTCGCTCATCGCGCTCGAGGCGGCGAGCAGCGCCACCAGTTCGCCGTCCGGTATGCCGCGCCGGCGCATCTCCGGCACGAGCGCCGGTGCGACCGCCGCCATGTCGGCCGCCTTGGCTCCCGAGATGCCCGAGATCAGATACATCGCACCGAGCAGCACATAGGACATGCCACCGCGCTTATGCCCCACCAGCGTCGCCAGGAACGCGATCAAGGTGCGGGCCATGCCAGTTGCCGCAAAGAACAGGCCGAGGACGATGAACATCGGGATCGCGAGCAGGATCAGATGCGACAGCCCGGCCTCGAAGCGGCCGACGACGATGCTGAGCGGCACCGGCGACGTCCATTGCAGGAAGGCGAGCGCGCACAGGCCAAAGGCGAACGCGATCGGCATGCCCAGAAAGATGCAGGCTCCGCCGAGGCCGATGAAGAACAGCGCCAGATCGTAGTCGCCTCCGGTGATCCAGCTGGCGACGTAGAACACGCCGCCGCAAGCAGCCGCCAATATTGCCGCCAACCCGACGCGCGCCCAGCCGCCCTGCGCGCCATCGGCGATGATCTGGCAGATGCAGAACAATGCCATCAGCCCTAAACCGGCGGTCAGCCCGGCGGCGCTCCACGCTTCGGAAATGCCGAGAATGGGGTCGATGGCGCCGGTTGCGTCGGCGAAGTGCGCGAAGGAGTAATAGAACAGCACCGCGAGAAATAGCAGGCTGAGAAACTGCGTCATGAGGTGACGCGTGAAGTTGTGGTGCGCCGGTAGCCACTTTTCGACGATGGTCAGCCGCAGATGCTGGTTCCGGGAAAGTGCCACGACCGCGCCCAGCATGGACAGCCAGACGAACAGCAGGGAGGCAACGTCGTCCGTCCAGGTCAGCGGCCGGCCGAAGACGTAGCGCGAAATGACGCCGCTGAGCAGGATAAGCAGCTCGGCGAGCACGATCAGCGCGGCGGCGTGCTCGATGACGGCGACCAGCGCTTGGCCTGCCTTTGCAACAAGGCTGGCGTAACCGCGAGCGCCGCTAGGCCGGGCGCTGTCGAAGACTGGCGCGCGGAACGGCTCTGCGAAGCCATGGGCCAAGCCGGCGCCATCCGCATGTCGCTCCGTGCGCGGCAACAGGCTCATTCTTGCGTCCTCCCTTTGGGACGGCATGAAGGCCCGTGAAGGCTGGTCTGCCGTCCATGATCAGTCAAGCCGCACAACTCTGCCGGCAACAAGGCGGCGATGGCCAGTTCTCAGATAGTGAGACGCAGTTGGTCGCCGCTTGCCGGCCCGCTCCGCTGCGCCCTACGGTCGAATGGAACCAAAAACAACGCAGAAAAGCCAAGCTGACCCGGTCGATCGGCAAGTCAACGGATCGACCGCAAGCAGTAGAGAGGAGGATCCATGGCTGGGACGACTAGGCGCGGCCTCATGGCCGCCAGCTCGGCTGTCATTTTGGCGGGCGTAGCGGGACGAAAGGCCCAAGCGGCCGAGTTCAGCTACAAGCTTGCCACCGATATGCCGCCAAGCGATTCGATGAACCTCCGCTATACGACCGCCGTACAGGCAATCGAGCGCGAGAGCGGCGGCCGCCTTGTCATCCGGATCTTCCCGAGCAGCCAGCTCGGCACGATCTCCGAGGAGCTGAACCAAGTGCGCAGCGGCGCGCTGGAGTTCTATTGTTGCGGTTACGGCAACCAGATTCCGGTGGCGCCACTGGCCGGAATCAACTCACTGGCCTTCGCCTGGAGCAGCTACGACAAAATCTGGCCGGCGATGGATGGCGAGCTCGGGGCGTTCCTGGCCGCCGAGGTCGCCAAGACCGGCAGCATCCAGCACGTCAGCAAAGCGTTCGACGTGGGTTTCCGGCAGGTCACTTCCGGCCACAAAGCGATCGATCTCCCCCCGGATCTGCAGGGCTTCAAGATACGGGTGCCGCCCGCGCCGATCCTCGCCACGCTGTTCACTTCGTTGGGCGCATCGCCGGTGAACCTCAGCTACGGCGAGTTGTATCCGGCCTTGCAAACCGGCCTGGTCGAAGGTTCGGACAATCCGCTTTGGGTGCTGTCGTCGATGCGGGTGTACGAGGTGCAGAAGCACGTCACCATCACAAATCATAGCTGGGACGGCTTCGTGACCGTAGCCAATAGCCGGGCCTGGGCACGGTTGCCGCCCGATCTGCGGCAGATCGCAACGAAGCATTTCAACGAGGCGGCGCTTGGCCAGCGTGACGACGTGGTCAAGCGGGAAGCCGAAGCGGGGAAGATATTGGAGGCAAACGGAATGACCATCCATCGCCCGCCGCCCGGGCTGTTCCGCGAGGCGCTCAGCCAGACCGACTATTACCCGACCTGGCGCGAGAAGATCGGGACGGAGGGTTGGGCGGTGTTGAAGCGCGCCACCGGGCTGCAAGAACTGGGCTGAAGCTGTTCTTAGACGCGATCAAGGGAGCCAAACGATGTACGATGGATATTTTGTTTTCGACAATGTAATCCATATGTTCGACAATCGCCCATCCAACAAGCTCGGGGAGGAAGGCCGCAAGATCATCGACTCGATCTGGGGCGCGGCGAAGCTGTTCTCCAATAGCCAATACGCCGCCCATCCCAGCTTCGGCGACGAGTATATCACCACCCAGGAAGCTTACCGGATCCTGTTCGAACAATCAGACACGGACATGGCGGTCGCGCAGACCGTGCCGCTGATGGGCTGGTTCAAGGAGGGGTTTTCGCCCGCGCGCGCCAATCATGCGCTGGCGGAGGCCTATCCGGACCGGGTTGTGTTCTGCGGCGGCGTAGATCCGCTTTTCCAGGGCGCAGGGGGAGCGTTGGAAGAAATGCAGCGGCAAAAGGATGAGTGGAACGCGCTCAGCTTCAAATTCTACCAGTCGCAGCTCAACGGCAGCTTCTGGCGCGTCGACGACCGGCATATTGCTTACCCGCTGTGGGAGAAGTGCCTGAAACTGGGTGTCACCAG
This sequence comes from Acetobacteraceae bacterium, assembly GCA_965276815.1. Lineage (GTDB taxonomy): Bacteria > Pseudomonadota > Alphaproteobacteria > Acetobacterales > Acetobacteraceae > JAVVHH01. Next base: position 851,700 of record CBDIBE010000012.1, read on the forward strand.
CGTGCAGTTCCACAAGGGCCTGCCGTTCGGCCGGCAAAAGCTGGAGCATCAGCGGCCCAACGACATCGAGCAGGCCGCGATCGACTTCCCCGAGCTGACCTTCATCATCCACCATTTGGGAATGCCGTTCATCGACGATACGATCAACATCGCGTCGCGCCATCCGAACGTCTGGCTGGCGCTGTCGGCGTGGATCAACATCTATCCGATTCAGCCGCGGGTCGCGCTCGACATGCTGGGCAAGGCGCTGATGTTTGTTGGCGAAGACCGGCTACTCTACGGGTCCGAAGCCTTCGTCTGGCCCAGCCTACAGCCCTACATCAAAGCGTTCGCCGAAGTGCAGATGCCCGACGACATGCAGGAAGGCTACGGCTACCCGCAGTTCACCCGCGAGATGAAGCGCAAAATCTTCGGCGAGAATCAGGCGCGCCTGTTCGGCATCGATCTCGAGAAGAAGAAGCGGGCCTTGGCCAAGGCGCCAGTAAACGCGCAGTCCGAGCTGCAAGCCGCGCCATGAACGAGGCCGACCCGGCTGCGCCGCAGGGCCAAGCGGTGCTCGACGCGCTGGACGGCGTGCGCCGGCGAATCCGTGCCCATGCGGGCGATGTCGAGGTCGTGTCGGTATCCGGTGAGGGCGAGGTCACTCTCGCCTTCACCGGGGCCTGCACCAAGTGCCCCTCGCAGGCGATGACGTTTGGCGCAAGCATCTTGCCCGTGGTCGAAACGCTGCCAGGCGTCAAAAGCGTCTCCATGCAGAACCTGGCGGTGTCTGCGGCCGCCATGCGGCGGATCCGGACGCTGTTCGGATAGTTTTGAAGCTTTAATGGGAATGATGACATGGGAAGTGTTGCAACACGCATGATCGACGCGCCTACGGTCATGCGGGCGGTGATGGCGGCGACGGAGCAGGCCAAAACGATCGGTATCGAGATTTGCGCGGCGGTCTATGACAGCTCCTCACAGCTCAAGGCGTTTACCCGCATGGATAATTCGCCGTTGCTGTCGACGCAGATCGCTGAGGACGGCGTGCTGATCGGCGCCATCGGCATCAGCGGCGGTCATTATAGCCAGGATATAGACTGCGCCAAGGCCGCGCTCAAGGCGGTCGGCGCGCCGGTTCCAGGGTAGCCAAGCGCCAGCGGCGAGGGAGAGTGCACGATGCCTGAAAACGACCGTCGGCCACCCAGCGGCAGGTTCCCGCGTGTCCTCAGCGATAGCCTGCTTTGGACCGGCGGCTGCCTGGACATTCTGTATCGCGATAAGATCGTGCACTCGCATGTCTGCGCCTATCTGGTCCGCGGGTCCGAGAAGACGATCCTGATCGATACCGGTAACGCGTCGGACTGGCCGAGGATGGAGCGGGATGTCGAGCGGTTCTTAGACGGACAGGCTCTCGACTACGTATTCCCCACGCATGGCGAGCTGCCGCATTGCGGGCTGCTGACGGCGTGGCTGAACAAGTATCCCGAGGCGCTCGCAGTCGGCGCGCTACGGGACTTCCCGCTCTATTACCCACACTACGCAAGCCGCATGCGCAATGTCCGCGCGGGCGACGCGATCGATCTCGGCAACCGGCGCATCGTCTTCGTCCCGCCCGTCTGGCGCGATCTGCGCGACACGCTTTGGGCCTTCGATACGGGCGAGCGCACGCTGTTCGTCTCGGACGCCTTCGCGTACCTGCACTACCATGAGTCAGGCAGATGCGATTACCTGGTGAGCGAGCAACCGCTGCCGGACGTCCAGATGATCAAATACTTTAACGAGCGCGCGATGTATTGGACCCGGCACACCGACCCCGGGCAGAGCTTTGCCGACCTCGACGAGATGCTGCGCATACTTGACCCGGTGCTAATCGCGACCGGTCACGGCGGTGTCGTCGATGTGCGTGACGCGATGTTGCCTTTGGTCAAGGAGGGTATGCGTGTCCGCGCCGGGACGGACCTGGAAATACGCACCTTGGAAGGCGCAGATCGGTGACGGCGCCGCACCGGTCCGTGTTGGAGATCGTGCCTGGGGCGCTCTATGCGGTCGGGGGCGGCATCTCGTCGGACATCTCCGTAAGCTGGATCCCCGCCGGGCTCGGCGGCTGGATGCCCGTGCAATGCTTCGTCTTCCGCGACGGCACGGATGCCATGGTGATGGATTGTGGATTGGGCGCACACACCGCGGAGATACAGGCCGGCCTGCGTGCTGCGCTTGCGGGCGTAACCACGCCCAAGCTGCTGGTGAGCCGCTGGGAGCCTGACTCGATGGCGAACCTCCCATGGTTGATCGGGACGTTCGCGATCCGCGAAGTTCTCTCCTATGGCGGCCTCGATCCGCTGGACTTTTTCGACGGCTTCGAGATCGCCGCTGCACAGTCCCAAGCGGCGGCGGCCGCCGGCTCGGCCCGGCTGGTGCCGATCGCACCGGGTGATGTGCTCGAGGTCGGCGCTTTGCGGATTGAAGTCCTTACCGCCAGCCTGCGACTTCTGCTGACCAGCTGGTTCTATGAGCATACGACGCGATCGCTGTTCACCGCGGACAGTTTTGGTTTCCTTCCGAACCCCGCCGGGCCGTTTCCTTTTCTCGCCAGGCCGGCCGCCGATCAGTCATCACCGGCTGCATTGCGCCGGAGTCTGCTGACGAAGTTCGACTGGTTGGCTGGGGCGCACACTGAAGCGTTAATTGCCGATCTGCGAGCGCTTTGCCGCGACTACCCGATCGATCGTGTCTGTCCGACGTTTGGCGGCATCATCGAGGGTCGAGAGAACGTGATTCGTTTGTTTAATTCTGCCGTCTCCGCGCTCGAAGATCTGTCGAACGAAGTTCCCGCCCGCGCTCTGGCCGGGTTCGATTGGCAACTCGCTTTGAGTTCAAGGGCGATTGTTGACCTGCGCATCCTCCACCCGGAGCTCAAGACGCCGGCATCATAGGTCCACTCGTTTATCTTGCTTCGGGGCAGAGGTCATGCCAGCCCTTTGTCCTGTGGTGAAGAAGGACGGGGAAATGGAAGTCATCGCTCCGAGCAATGTGGCCGTGAGGGGCTTGCGCATAGCCTGCGTGAGCATGTGGGCAATCGGATCACCGCCCATTTGCTGATCCCTAGCTCTACCATCACCGGCATGACCCGCTCCAACGGCCAGCCGGCCGGGTGATGGCTGCCGGATCAGGTGGTCAGCTGTCTCCGCCGATGATGCGAGCCTCTTGCACATAGTCGAAGCCACCCTTGCCCAGCCAGGCACGTCCGTCAGGATAGCGCAACTCTATTCCGGCAAGATCCTTCTCATCCGCCAGACGCATATTGACGCCCAGTTGGACGTTCCCGAACTTCGATATCGCGCTCGTGGTCAGAATAAAGTGCGTCGTCGAACCGCAATTTGCGCAGAACTGGACTTCCGCGGCAGGGTCTTCTTTATCTCCCCGGCTATACCCCTTCGTCGTTCCCTCGATGACGATGTCCGAGGGATGAAAATAGGCCCAGCGGGCGCCAGTTTTGCTACAGAGTGTGCAGTTGCACTCGTTGATGAAGTCCGGTTGCTTTGGCGTTTGGATGCGGACTTGGCCGCAGAGGCAATAGAGCTTCAGCATTCCCGTGTCATAGCAGGAGAGCTGCCTGTCCGAAAGCGGCCGTTCGGTTTCCCTTAAAGCCGAAATCCAGACTGAGACACTACCGAGCCGTCCGAGAACTTGACGCCGCGGCGCAGCGTGAACTCCCAGGTGAGCGGATCGATCAGCTTCCACGCGGTCGCCAATCCGGGACAGGCACCTGCTTGGCGTCCTGTTTCACCAGGGTTTCGAAGATATGCGCGTCGATCGACATATTGGTGGCGAGGTGGGCGCTGTCGCCATGCCGATGGTCAGATCGGCGGACCGCCCCAGTGCGGGCCAGAAAAACAGCATGGCCCTCATGCCCCCCCGGCCCCGACCGAGACCATGGTGCCGAATAAATCGTCGCGAAACAGCGAGACCAGCACCTCCTCGCCGCCGCTGACGATCTTCTGCACGTAGACCCCGTCCAGCGCGACGCCGATGAAAGCCGATCGGGACTGCAGACGGGCGAACCCGTCGGCACGTCCACCTCATTGCGCAGATCCGCCGCAGGCAGCCCGGCGGCGCGCAGAATCGCGTGGCAGCGATCTTCCGGGACCACCGTGTCCGCTGCGGACACATATTTCGGCCAGTCGAACGCCAGGGGCACCGGCGATCCCCGCACCGTCCGTTCCCGCGCGGTGCCAAACGCGGCGAGACGGCCCAGCACGCGCAAGCCGCGGTCCGGCTCATCGAAGGCGGCAATGCCCTGGGCGGCACAGCGTTCCAGCGTCCCCAAGGGCGGCGCCGGCCACGTGAGCGCCACCGCCTTCGAGCAGCGTTCCCAGAAGTCGACCGGACGGCCGTCCTTGGTGTGGACTTCCAAGTAGTAATGCAGGTAGGGGCGGCCTCGATGATCCGGTCGCCGCGGACGAGCACATCAGCCTCGGCCAGAAAGCCCCTTTGGCACAGGCGGCGCGTGGCTTGCGGTCCCGCCCGGCCCGTGGGCACCGACCCATCATGTGGTTTCGTCTCGTGCTCCAGTTGCCGCATCCAGCGTGTAGGCGATACGGACGTCTGCTGTGAAGGTGTTGATGCCACACTCGATCACCCGCCTCTGCTGGTCGCGCAGGATATGCTCGCGCACGGTTACCGGATCGCCCTGCCGGATCTGCATCAACTGTGCGAGCCGGCGGTCAGCAACTGCCGGATACAGCACCACTGCCAGCACCGGCACGTGATATCCGAGCACGTCGCCGAGGATCTCCATCGCACCCTTATGCGCGAGCATCGCGATGGTGATGTGTTGCGCCAGATTGGCGCGGATGAAGCGTTCCTCCAGACAGACGACCCGGCCCTTGATCAAGCGCAGACGATCCAACCGGTAGAGTCTCGCGCCAGCCGGCAAGCCCATCCGCGCGCGGGCATAGGCCGGCGCCGTTACGTGCTCGAACCCGAGCAGCCGATAGCTCACCGAGCGCCCGGCCGATCCCATCTGCTCCTCGAAAGAGAGGATGCGGCTCGTGTCGATGACCGACGTCAGTTGCTCGCTGGCAGCGACGAACGTCCCTCGCCCAACGGCCCGCGTGACGAGCCCGTCCCGCTCGAGCACGGCCAGCGCCTTCGACACCGTGACGCGCGTCGTCCCGAACCGCCGCGCAAGAGTCGCCTCGGACGGCAAACGCGTGCCCGGCTGCATCGTTCCGTCGGCGATCATCGCGCGTACCGATGCTTCGATGCGCCGGTAGAGGTAAGGCTCGCCACTCTCATCCGATGGCGCAATTGGCGCGGGTCCACAGCGTGATTTTTGGACGGCCATGCAATCTCCATTGACTTAGACCGGTATATACCACTAGCGTCAGCTCAAACGTCCTAGAGAATACGTGCTTGCAGAGGAAACTGCGCCTGGTCGAGGAGCCCCGCCGCATTCCGGCACTGCCAATCCGCGTGGGCGAACGACCCTGATGACCCATTCTGACCGGCCAACTGCCTGAGGAGGCAAGCTATGTCCACCGCTACGATTGAGCCGGGCATTCGCGGCCGGAGCGATGATGCTTCGGTGATGCGCGTGGTCTCCGCGACCGGCGTTTGCGGGTCCGGTTTCTCCGAGAAATCACTGGAAGCCGCGCTCGCGCAGCAGCCCGCCTTCATCGGCTGCGACGCCGGCTCGACCGATCCTGGACCCGCCCCGCTCGGGACCGGAAAGACCGCGTTTCCGCGCCGGGCGCTCAAGCGCGACCTCCGCCTCATGCTGCTTGCGGCGCGGCAAGCCGGCATTCCCTTGCTGATCGGCTCGGCCGGAACGGCGGGCGGCGAGCCGCATCTCGCGGTGTTCCACGATCTCGTCAAGGAGATCGCGTCGGAGGAGCGGCTGCAGTTCCGGCTCGCGCTCATCCATGCCGAGCAAAACAAGGACTATCTAAAGCGGCGGCTGCGTGAGGGCCGCATCAAACCGCTCGACCCGGCGCCGCCGTTTGACGAGGCCACGATCGACCGGGCCGAGCGCATCGTGGGCATGATGGGCGCGGAGCCGTATCTGCGCGCGCTCGATGAGGGCGCCGACGTCGTCATTGCCGGACGTTCGAGCGACTGCGCGATCTTCGCCGGGCTGCCGATCCGGGCCGGCGTGGACCCCGGCCTCGCCTGGCACGCGGCTAAGCTCCTGGAATGCGGCGCCGCCGTCGCGGTTGAGCGCGCTTCGCCGGACTCCGTGATCGTCGATTTCGGCACAAAGCATTTCGATATCGAGCCGCTCAATCCGTCGATGCGCTGCAGCCCGCAAAGTGTGGCGGCCCATGCGCTCTACGAGAATTCCGATCCGTACCGGCTTGTAGAGAGCACCGGGACGTTGGACCTCAACAACAGCTTCTACATGGCCGTCGACGACCGGCGCGTGCGCGTGCAGGGCAGCCGTTTCGACCCGGCGGCGCGCTACACGGTGAAGCTCGAGGGCGCCGAGCGGATCGGCTTCCAGTCCGTCGTCATCGGCTCGGTTCGCGATCCCTACATTATCCGCCAGATGGATAGCTGGCTGGAGCGGCTGCGCACCGCGGTGGCGCGTCGCATCGCCGAAGTGCTTGGCGCCGATGCCGAGTATCACTTCAATATCCGGGTCTACGGCAAGAACGGCACGATGGGGCCGCTCGAACCGGTGCAGGTCATAACCAGTCATGAGGTCTGCCTGGTGCTGGAAGCGACCGCGGGCTCGCAGGAGGATGCGAGCGCGATTGCCGCCATGGCGCGGCACCAGGCCTTGCACCTGCCGATCCCCGAGTGGAGCGGGCTGATTACCGGATTCGCCTGCCCGTACAGCCCGGCGCATATCGAGCGTGGCGCCGTCTATCGCTTCTCGGTCAACCACGTCGTTGAACCGGACGATCCCTATGAAATGTTTCCGATTGAATACTTCTCGGTGCAGTGAGGCCCGCAATGGCGACTCTCGGCGAAATGGCTCGACTGATCCGCAGCAAGAATGCGGGCCCGTTCGAGCTGACCTTTGACATCATGTTCGATGATCCCGCCACCTTCGCCCATGTGCGCGACAGCGGCGTGCTCTCGGCGGCGCTGATCGCGCGCCTGTTCCACATTCCCGAGAACAAGGCGCGCTTCTTCGTCGTCCCCGAGGCGCTGGCCTTCAAAGCGTCGATTCCGCGGCCGTACTTCCAGGGCGATCTGCTGGATGCCGACAACCACGGCGGTCAACAATACGCGCCGCTGGTGGATATCGAGATCCCCTGACTGCCTGACCCGCGCCCTCACCGGGCGCCAATGAACGAGGAGGACACGATGAGTCTGAGCCGCGCGCTGCCGGCTACGCTTCTGGCTCTCCTATTCGCGTTGAGCGGACGCGCCGAGGCCGCGGACCAGAACTGGCAGTGCTACACCTACCTGCCGGCTGCGACCGACCCCGCCTATCAAGGCCTCGCGGACTTCGCGGCGGAGATTACCAAGGCTTCGGACGGCAAGCTCAACGTCGCCTGCCACGTCGGCGGTTCGCTGCCGATCAATGCGAGCACGATCGCTCAGTCGATCGCGCAGAACGTGCTGCAGCTCGGGCTCGTCGACTCGCTCTCATACAACAGCCTGGTGCCGGCGGCCGGCGCGCTGTCCGTACCCGGCCTGTTCCCGAGCAGCGCCGGGCTGCAGGACGGCATCAACGCGCTGATGCCGCTGCTGAACGCGGAGTTCGCCAAGCGCAACGTCGTCGTCCTCGGCATCGCCAGCTATCCACTCCAGGTCATCTGGGGGACCGGCAAGATCACGACATTGTCCGACCTGAAAAACCTGAAGATTCGCGTGACGACGCCCGAGCAGGCCGAATTCGCGGTCCGTTTCGGAGCCACGCCGGTCACCCTCGGCGCACCTGACGTCGCAACCTCGCTGCAGCGCGGGATCATCCAAGCCGTGCTCACCGCCAATGTCGGCGGCGGGATCATCTGGCATGGTTTGCTGCATTCCAATCTCCGCACCGGGCCGAATTACGTCACCGTCATGCTCCTCGTGAACAAGACACAGTTCGACGCCCTGCCCGCCCCATTGCAGCAGACGATCTCCGAACTCGGGTTAAAGGCCGCCGCAAACATTACTCACGTGCTGCAAAGCCGCGAGGACGGTCTGACCGAGGATTATCGCAAGGAGGGCATCCTCATAACGCCCGGTACCGAAGCGGACAGGACCGCAATTGCCGATCAGATGCGGTCCTATTGGCAGCAATGGGCGCAGAGCCGTGGCCCGGTGGCGCAGCAAGCGCTCGGCACCGTGGAACAGGCGCTGCAAATCCAGAAGTAAGTTTTGCCGCAACAGGACGGAGATAGAGATGTTCGCCCCGCCACCCGACCTGCAGACGCGTGTCTTTGCCCACGTCCCTTCACATTTGGAGATACGCGACCGCAGCTCTGAATGGCTGGAGGGCCGCAATCACGGTACGCTCACCTCCTTTCTCGAAGGACCGTCGTTCGATCGCGACGGACGGCTGTACTGCACCGATATCCCGTTTGGCCGTATCCTCCGCGTCGATCCGGATGGCAGCTTCACCGTCGTCGCCGAGTACGACGGCGAGCCGAACGGGCTGAAGATCCATCGGGATGGCCGCATTTTCATCGCCGACCAAAAGCAGGGCATCTTGGTGCTCGAGCCCTCGGGCGGGCCGCCCAAGCCCTTCCTGATCCGTGCCGGCCTGGAGCGGCTAAAGGGACCGAACGATCTGCACTTCGCCTCCAACGGCGATCTCTACTTCACCGATCAGGGGCAAACCGGCCTGCATGATCCGACCGGCCGCGTGATCCGCGTCCGGGCGAATGGGGCCATCGACGTGCTGCTCGATAACGTGCCGAGCCCAAACGGCCTCGTGCTCAACCCGGCGGAGACGATCCTCTATCTCGCGGTGACACGCGCCAACGCAATCTGGCGCGTCCCGCTGCTCAGCACCGGCAAAGTCAGCAAGGTCGGTACCTTCATCCAGCTCTCCGGCGGCGGCGGGCCCGACGGGCTCGCAATTGACGAGGGCGGCAATCTCGCGATCGCGCATGCCGGGCTTGGCACGGTCTGGATCTTCAGTCCCGAAGGCGAACCGCTCCAGCGCATCCGTTCCTGCACGGGCGGTCGGATGACCACGAACCTCGCCTTCGGCGGACCTGAGCGGAAGACGCTGTTCATCACCGAATCCACTTCCGGCAGCATTCTCGCCGCCGATCTGCCGACGCCCGGCCTGACCATGTTTGCTCACCAGTAAGGAGATAAGCCGATGCAACCTTTCTCCCTCGTTTCTGCCACCGGCATGCTCGGTTCCGGCTTCCAGCCCGAATCGATCGATAAGGCGATCGCGCTCGGCGCCGAGATGGTCGGCTGCGACTCCGGGTCCACCGACGCCGGCCCGAGTTACTTGGCGTGCGGCGGGACCCATTTCTCCCTTGCGGCGATGAAGCGCGACGTGGAGGCAATCCTCACCCGGGCGGTGCCGAAGAAACTACCTGTGGTGATCGGCTCGGCGGGCACGGCCGGGTCGGACGAAACTCTGGCGGTTATGGTCGGCTTGGTTCGCGAGATCGCGTGCGAGAACAAGCTGAAGTTCCGGTTGGCGGTTATCCATTCGGAGGTTTCGAAGGAGACCGTGCTCGAGCATCTACGCCGCGGCCGCGCCCGCGCTCTGGCGCCCGCGGCGCCGCTGAACGAGGAGATGATCGAGGAATCGCTGCACATCGTCGCCATGATGGGGGTGGAGCCGATTCAAAAGGCGCTGCAGGACGGCGCGGATGTGGTGATTGCAGGCCGCAGCAGCGACACCTCGATCTTCGCGGCGCTGCCGCTGATGAAGGGCTTCAATCCAGGGGTCGTCTGGCACATGGCGAAGATCCTCGAATGCGGCGCCGCGGCGGTGACGCAGCGTGTCGCGCCCGACAGCATGATGGCGACGCTGCGCGAGGACAGCTTCGAGGTCTTCCCGCTGCGCGACGACTATCGCTGCTCCGCCCAGAGCATCGCGTCGCACACGCTCTACGAGAACGCCGACCCGTTCGAGCTGGTCGAGCCATCCGGCACGCTCCACACACGCGAGGCACGCTACGAGGAGATCTCGGATCGTGCCGTGCGCGTCTCGGGGTCCCGGTTCGTGCCGAGCGAGAACGGTTATACCATCAAGCTCGAGGGCGCCCGCCGATCCGGCTACTCGACGATCGTGCCGGGCGCAGTACGCGACCCCTACATCTTGGCGGAAATGGATTCCTGGCTCGAGCAGCTCGACCGCAACATCCGCGCGCGCCTGTTGAAGACCATCGGCAACCAGAACTACGAGATCATCACCCGGGTCTATGGCCGCGACGGCGTCATGGGTGAGCTGGAGCCGCACCGCCAGGTCGACGGGCACGAAGCCTTCATCCTCTGGGACGTCATCAGCGACTCCCAAGAGCTTTCCCGTTCGATCGCGACCAGCCTGTCGCACATGGCGGTGCACAACCCGATCGCGAAGTGGAACGGGCTGATCTCCGGCGTCGCCTTCCCTTATTCCCCCGCCGAGATCGACCGCGGCCCGGTCTACGAATTCCACCTGAACCATGTGCTGGTGCCGGACAGCCCACTTTCATTGTTCCGCACCGAACTCGAGGAGGTCTGAGCGATGACGGCGACGGTTGGCGATCTGGCTGTGCTCGTGCGGTCCAAGAATGCGGGCCCGTTCTGGCTCACCTTCGACGTAATGTTCGACAACAACGCCACCTATGCCCGCGTCCGGGATTCCGGCGTCATCAATCGCTCGGTGGTCGCGGACATGTTCCGGCGGGACGAAAAGGAGGTGCTCGTGGTCAATCACGACGCGGCCCTCGCGATCAAGGTCAGCTTTCCCCGGCCGCACAGCTCCGGCTCGAAACTGGATAGCGACGTCTACGGAGGTCAGCAATATGCACCCCTGCTGACCCTTCCGGTCCCGGATTGATCGGCCTACCGACATGGCCGATATCGGGCACGACACCGGCACCAGCCGGTCACTTGAAGAGGGGCCGGTCGAGTTCGGCTGCCGAATGCTGTGCCGCCTGTCGCTTGCAGCACTGATCGTGATCATCGACGTAGAGTTGGTCACACGGAACCTGTTTAATTTCTCTTTTTATCTGTCCGACGAGTACGGCGGGTATCTGCTCGTCGCGCTCACCTTCCTGAGCCTGCCGCTCTGCGTGACGCATAATTCATTCCACCGCGTCACCTTCCTTCTCGGACGGCTTCCACCGGGTCCGCGCGACGCTTTGCTGCTCGGCTTCGACCTCCTTGCCCTGTTCTTCTCGCTGCTCGTGCTGTGGGAAGTGATCTCGCTGGTGCAAAACTCGCAGATGCTGCAGACGAACGCGCCCACCCTGCTGCTGACCCCGCTCTGGATCCCGCAACTGGTAATGCCGATCGGCATGGCCGCGGTATCGTTCACGTTGATGCGCTCGGCGGTCCGCCGCGCCAGAGGGCTGTTGGGACGTGTCCACCAACAGAACAGGGTCAGAGAAACGCTATGAGCCCCGCCGGCGCTATGGCCGTGCCGTTCGTGTTGTTTCTCGTCCTGCTCGCAATCGGGTTCGAGGTCCCGTTCGCGATCGCCGTGCCCGGTCTGCTTTACCTATTCTTGCAGGGCGGAATGCCGATGCTGACCGGCATCGGGATGGCGACCTGGGGCAGCATGAACAGCTTCACCCTCGTCGCAATTCCGCTATTCATCTTCCTTGCCGAGGTGATGCAGGGCAGCGGGGTCAGCCAGCGGATCTACGGGGGCCTGGCCAAGCTGCTGTCGCGCCTGCCGGGCGGATTACTGCAGACGAACATTGTCGGCTGCGCCTTGTTCGCCGCCATGACGGGCTCGAGCGTCGCGACGGCCGCCTCGGTCGGTGGCGTGGCTCTGCCGCAACTTGTCGAGCGCGGATATGAGCGCCGCCTTGCCGCCGGTTCTCTCGCCGCCGGCGGTACGCTCGGGATCCTGTTTCCGCCCAGTGTCGCAATGATCATCTACTCGGCGTTCACCGAATTGTCGGTCGCCAAGCTGTTCATGGCCGGCGTCGTCCCGGGGCTTCTGCTCTCGGCGATGTTCATGATCTTCATCGGGGTGCGTACCTCGATCAGCAAGGGGCTGGCGCCCGTTGAGGCCGGCGCTTCGTCCGTCGCCGATTTCTTTCGCGGCCTCGGTGACGTGCTGCCCTTCGTCCTGCTGATCAGCGGCACGATGGGGTCGATTTATCTAGGGATCGCGACGCCCGTAGAAGCAGCGGCCGTGGGTTGCGTCGTCGCCATCGCGATCTCGGCCATCTGGGGCGACCTCTCCTGGCGCCGGCTGCTGTCGATCATGGACCGCAGCGTCCGGGTTTCGGGCAATATTCTGTTCATTATCTACGCGGCCTACATCTACGCCTACGCGATCGGGCTCTCCGGGGTCGGCGAGATGGTCACCGCGTGGCTGGTGGGGCTGCATCTCACTCAGTTCGAGTTCTTCCTCGCGCTGTTCGTGCTCTATACCGTGCTTGGATGCTTCATCGAAAGCATCGGTATGATCGTAATTACGGTCCCGGTGCTATTCCCTGCGCTCACGGCTTACCAGATTGACCCGGTCTGGTTCGGCGTGATTCTCGTCATGTTCGTGGAGCTCGGTCAGATCTCTCCGCCGATCGGTATCAACCTGTTTGTGATCCAAAGCGTCTGGGACGGCCGGCTCGCGGACGTGGTCATGGGTACCATACCATTCCACGTCATCATGTTCGTGTTGTTGCTAATGCTGGTCCTGTTTCCGGGTCTCGCACTTTGGCTACCCGCGCATACCGGCGTGAGTTGAGGAGGATGTTGTTGCATGGAGAGTGACGACGTTGTCATGAGCGCAGGACTATCCGCCGACGACCGGGAGGCGATCCGAGAAGTCCTGGCGTGCTATCTGCACGCTCTCGACGAGCGACGTTTCGCCGAAGTCGCGGCGATGTTCATCCCGAACGGAGAGTGGCGATCGAAGCACGGCAGCGCGGTCTCTCCAAGTGAGATCGAGGCGCGGATGCGGGACACGGTCGTCGCGCGCGATGGCGGCGGCCCTGCGCAGCCCCGCCGCCATCTAAACGCAAACGTTTCGATCGTCGCTGGCCCGGACGGATCGGCCGAAGTTACCTCTACCTTCGTGACGATCCAGCACACGGAACGCGGCCTGCTCCCAGTCACCTTGGGCAGCTATCACGACAGCTTGGTTCGCAGCGGCGGCAAATGGCTGTTCCGGCGACGTGTGATTGTGCATCACGCATAAGGCGACGCTCTGCGCTGTGGCACAGCCTGCAGCCGATCCGACGGAACGCGCCTAGCCCACCTTGGCCCATAATTCGTCGAATTCCGGAACGCCCAGCGCCATGAGACCCTCCCCGAACGCCGCGATCTCCGCCTTCCCTGGCAGCCGGCATGGCTCGCGCAGACCGCCCTCCCAGCCCGGCAGCTTGAAGACCGCCATGAACATCTTGATCACCCGCGAACCCGGGTTCGACCAGGGCTTGGTGTAGACGTTGGTCCGGATCATCTGTGAGAACAGCGTGGCCATCTCGGCCACGTCGCCGCGCGCATAGCTCTCGGCATAGGCGCGATACGTCTGCGGCAGGATGTTGAGATTGCCGCCCACCAGCCCCGCCGCCCCGAGCGCCAGCGTGTTCGGAATCCCTGTCGTGTCGACGAACAGGCGCACATCGCGCGTGAGCCGCGCTTTCAGCTCGAGGAAGTAGGGCTCCGCCTGCCCGACCAGGTTGACGGAGACGATCTGCGGATAATCGCGACAAAGCTCCGCCACCATCCTGGGTGTCGGCCCCGCGCCGATCATCGGGTTCGGCGCGAGCGCCAGCGGATGCTTCAGCGCCGACAGAACGGTATCGTAATAGGACCGCAACTCGTCGCCAAACGGGCGGTAACCGTGCCAAGCAGCGGGCTGGTAGATGTTGACGATCTCCATCCCCGCCTCGATCGCCAACATCGATTGCTCGATCGTTCCGTACGCCGTGTTCTGCTCCGGTGGATTGGCGTTGACCTCGATCTTGCCCTTGCACGCGCTGACCGCGATCTCATAGACCCGGCGCAACTCGTCCCACCGCAACGCGTGGCCCTCGCCTGACCCGGCGCTCGCGATGTAGACGTCGATCTTGCAGTCGATCAGCCGTTGTAGATATTGGCGGAATCTGTCCTCATCCACCGCACCCGACTGGGAAAAGACTGTTGCGGCACGGCACTGCAGCGCGATTGCTTGCATCGAGACCACTTCCTTGCTGCTGCTCGTCGGCTGGAGGTTGGCCCCCGAGGTCAGCGCGTTGCGACAATTTCCGGCCCGGCGCATAGTTTCCGCCCCTCCTGCCGGGTCGTCAAATGCCGCTCGCCGAGAAGCGGCACATAACGCGAGGAAACGCATGCAAGACCGCTCGTACTACACCATGCTGGCCACCACATTCGCGCGCGACGGCGGAGTCGACGAGGCCGCGTTCCGCCGCTACCTCGGCCGCCAGATCGACGCCGGCCTCGGCGTCTATATCGGCAGCGGCGGCAATGGCGAAACCCACGCCATGACGACGGACGAGCTTCACCAAATCTACGCGATCGGCGCCGAGGCCTGTCGAGGACGGGTGCCCATCCACGCCAACCTGCCGGAGGAGCACACGGCCGACGCCACCATCGCCCAGGTGCGCATCGCCACCGAGGCTGGCGTCGAGGCGCTTCACCTCTACACGCTCGAAGGCCGCCACGGCTACCGGCCCACCGACCCCGAACTCTTCGCATATTTCGCCGACGTTCTGGCCGCCATCCGCCTTCCCGTCATCATCGCCGTCAACCCCACCATGGGCTACATCCCCAAGCCCGCGATCGTCGCCGAGCTCGTCCAACGCCATGAGCAGATCATCGGCGTCCGCCTAAGCGGACAGAAGGAGGCGTACCTGCTGAACCTGCAGGACCTGATCCGCCGCAAGGTCGACTACCACTGGCAGCTCGGCTCAGGTGCGCTCGAACCACTCTCCCTCGGCGCCTCGCTCTTCGCCGCGGAAGCCAACGTCATCCCGAAGACGTTCCGGACCTTTATCGACCTGGCGGAGGCCGGCCGGCTCGATGACGCGGGCCGGGCGCTCGCGCATATCCGCCGCTTCAACCAGCTCGTCATGCAGTGGGGCCCGTGCGCCCGCTGGATCAAGATGTGCATGCAGATCCTTCGCCTGCCGGGCTGGGAAGGCGGCCTGCGCAAGCCCTATCTGATGCCGCCCGAACCGGAGATGCGCGCGTTTGCCGATTCCCTACTCGCCCTGGGCAATCCGGAGATCGAGGCAATGGCGGCCGAGGCCGGAGTTCTCGCAGGGTGAGGCGCGCCTGGGTCGGCGCCTTCCTCTTCACGCTCACCGCCATCAACTATCTCGACCGCCTGACGCTCTCGATGGCGGCCAAGCCGATCTCCAGCGAGTTCGGCCTGACCCCGGTGCAGCTCGGCTACCTGTTCTCCGCCTATCTTTGGGCCTACCTGCTGGTCTCGATCCCCGCCGGGCTGCTGGTCGACAATTTCGGCGCCAAACGCGTCGCGGCCTACGGCATCGCCATCTGGTCGGCCGCGACCGCATGCACCGGGCTCGGCGTTAACTACGCCATGCTCCTGGTCTCGCGCTCTGTCATGGGCGGCGGCGAGGCCGTCACTAATCCTTGCGGCGCGCGCATCATCCGCGAGTGGTTCCCGGCGGACGAGCGCGGCATGGCCAATGCCGTATTCAACGCCGGCGCGTTCGCCGGGCCCGCGCTCAGTGCCGTGGCCCTGGGCTTTCTCGTCGACTCCGTGGGCTGGCGTCTGTCCTTCATCGTCGCCGCTGGGGTCGGCCTCCTGTGGATGGCCGTCTGGCTGATCGCCTACGACCTGCCGGAGCGGGTCCGCTGGCTGTCCGCGGGCGAGCGAGAGACGATCTTCGCCCGCCGCGGCATGGTACGGCTGACCGGCAGTTCCGGCCTGACTCAGACCAGCCTGCGCGCGCTGCTGCGCACCAAGACGATCTGGGGCCTCGCGCTGATCGGGGGCGCCGATGCCTATTGCTCGTATCTCTTCCTCTCCTGGCTGCCCACCTATCTCCAGACCACGCGCCAGCTCGCGATCTCGACGACCGGCATCTACACGGCCATCCCCTACGCCATTGCCCTCTGTATCTCGCTCAGCGTCGCGCGGCTCAGCGATCGCTGGCTCAGGGACGAGGCGGCCTCGAGCGGTCGCCGGCGCTACGTCATCGCCCTGTCATCGGTCATCGCCGCCGGCGCGATCGCCACCGTGCCCTTCGTCTACGACGTCTCCCTGCTGATCGCCCTCATCGGCCTGGCGATCGGCTGCATCGCCACGAATACCTCACAGGTCTTCGCGCTGACCAGCGACCTGCTGCCGAACCCCGGCGACATCGGCAAGGTGATGAGCTTCGAAGTCGCCGCGGCCAACGTCATCGGCCTGCTATCGCCGATCGTGACCGGCTACATCGTCTCGCGGCTCGGCAGCTTCACCGCCGCCTTCGTCGGCGCCGGCGCGATGATGCTGCTGGCCGTGCTCGCGGCGCTTGCCATCGCCACGCGCCCGATGATCGCGCCCGCCCCGGCGCAACCCGCGCGCCAGAACGCGTAGGGATCGATAAAATATCTCGATCAGTTCCCGGGCTGAACGGGAAGGAGGGAACGATGCCGCTTTCCACCCACGCCGACCCGCCTGCCCTCGGGGGAGAGGGGCTCGACCCGGCCGCCACGATCCGCCAGATCGCGATACGCTTCCTGCCCCTCCTGCTTGTGGCCTATCTCGCCGCCTACATCGACCGGGTGAACGTCGGCTTCGCCGCACTGACCGCCAACCGCGACCTCGGTCTCTCCGCCTCGCAATATGGCTTCGGCGCCGGGCTGTTCTTCTTCGGCTACTGCGCCGCGCAGGTCCCGAGCAACGTGGCGATGCTCCGCTTCGGCGCCCGGATTTGGTTCGCGCGGATCATGATCAGCATGGGCGTGCTGGCGGCCTGCACGGCCTTCGTGGTCGGTCCGAAGACGTTCTACGCCGCGCGCCTCGCGCTTGGCATTGCCGAGGCCGGGCTGCTGCCGGGCGTCATTTACTACCTGCGCTGCTGGTTCCCGATGCGCTACCGGGCGCGCTACATCGCTATTTTCCTGCTCGCCATCCCGCTCTCCAGCGTCGTCGGCGCGCCCATCTCCGGCACTTTACTGGGGCTCGATGGCTGGCTCGGCCTCAAGGGCTGGCAGTGGATGTACGTAATCGAGGGCATTCCCTGCATGGTCTGCGGCTTGCTCATCCTGCGCTATCTCGGCGAGACACCCGGGCAAGCGTCCTGGCTCGCCCCGGCCGGGCGCCGTTGGCTCGAGGGCGAGTTGGCCGCCGAGTCTGCTGCCTATGTCGAACGCGGCCCCGCGCTGCCCTGGTGGGCGCTGTTCCTCGACGCCCGCGTCTTGACCTACGGCGCGGCGTTCTTCGGCATCACCGCCGGCAGCTACGGGCTAACGCTGTGGCTGCCGCTCATGGTCAAGGGGTTCGGCCTCTCTAACATCCTCACCGGCTTCGTCGTCAGCATCCCCTTCGCCTTCGGCTGCGTCGCCACCATCCTGTGGGCGCGCCGCTCCGACATCCGTCGCGAGCGGACCTGGCACACGGCCATCCCCGCCTTCGTCGCCGCTGCCGGCCTGGCCGCCTGCGGGGCAATCACCTCGCCCGTGCTGATTATGCTGGCGCTGACCATCGCAGCACTCGGCATTTTCGGCATCCGCGGCCCATATTTCGCGCTGCAAGCCGAGGAATTCTCCGACGCCAATGCCGCCCCCGGTATCGCCTGGATCGACACCTTCGCCGCGTCCGGCGGCTTCTTCGGCCCTGTGATCGTCGGCTGGCTCAAGGACGCGACCGGCACGTTTAACGCCGCGCTCTACGCCCTGGCCGCTCTATCGCTTTCCGGCGGCATCATTGTCCTGCTCCGCGCGCGGAGCAGGGCGCGCAATCTCCGGACCGCCGCCGCCGGTTGATGGCTCCGCAGTCACATAACCGGGCCACGACGAAATCCCCTTGCGGTCGCTCAGTTCCAAAGTTGGAACGTGGCACAGGCCTCCTTGGGTTCGTTTGCACCATCACTCCCGCGACGGAGGGAGCGGTTTCTGTTTAGTCACGGCCCTTCACTGCTACTCGGCCACCACTCGGCTGAATGCCCGTTGTGCGGCAGGGGCGCGGACGCGCGGAATCAAATCGCGCCCACATTGGCTCGCGTCCTGCAGAGGATCGAAACCGCAGATCAGGAACGTGGTGATGCCGAGGTCGTACTAGTCGAGCATGGCGTCAGATAAAGCCGTTGCACAACGCTGCGGTCAGACGCATCTGCATTTCCCTGACGATATCGGCATAGGCGGGCGGCATTGCGGCCAAGGGCGGGATGGGCGACCGGTTGCCTGCCGGCAACGTTACCGGGGCGGCCACCCTGGCGTCTGTCGCGTCGAGCACTGCGCGGACCTGCACCAAGGCTGCGGCCGCCGTCTTGGCAGAGAGTTGTAGCAAGAGCTGCAGCACCGCGCGCTGGACCGGGTAGGTCGCCCGTGTAAGCGCCGCCTCCCGGACCAGGGTTCCGTGGAACAGGTCCCAGTCTCGCCGGGTAATCGCACTCATCGCCGGATTGGGCAGGATCAGCGCATGGCCCAGAGGCTGGTCGGCGTCCCAACGGTCGATCGCCGTATTCGGTCTCACCATCCGCAACCCGGCGGCGTGTTGCCCCGGTTGTCGGGATAGCCCAGGATGAACTCGCCGGGCTCGACGAGGTGGATCGGCCCGCAGGCCGTGCGGGCTGACCGGCTCGGCCCACGTACCCTTCAAGCCGGCCTTGGGCTGCGCGCTTGAGCAAGATCTGCCGCACGGTATCGGGGCTGAGGCGCGTCCATTGGCGAAGGTGATTGATGCGGCAAGGAATAGGGCGCGTTCTCAGCGCCCTTGGAAGTCCGGTTTCCGTTTTCCCCGGAAGGCGCGAACCGCTTCCGCGTGGTCCTCCGTCGTATGCGCCAGGGACTGCATCATGGCGGACAACTCTAATGTCGTGTCCAGCCGTCCGTCGCGGGCCTGCAGCATCAGCCGCTTGGTCATCCGTACGGCGTGCGGTGGGTTGGCGGCGATCTGCAGCGCGAGCTCCCGGGCCGTGTCGAGCAGGGCGTCGTTGTCGACCACGCGCGACACCAGACCGTAGAGGAGTGCCTGCTCGGCGCCGATTGTCTGGCCGGTGAAGCTGAGTTCCGCGGCGCGCGAGTAGCCGATCACCCGCTGCAGCAGCCAGGCCCCGCCGTCCCCGGGGATCAGGCCCATCCGGACGAAGCTTTCCGCAAACACAGCCGAGCGTGCCGCGATGTGGATGTCGCACATGCAAGCAAGGTCGCAACCAGCCCCGAGCGCAGGACCGTTCACCGCGGCGATAACCGGGATCTCAAGCTCCTGAAAGGCGAGTGGGATCCGTTGAATCCCGGTCCGATAGCCGCGTGGGATGTCGACCGGCGGGCCGCCGCCAAGCTCGCCGGGTTGACCCATCTTCTTGAGGTTGCCGCCGGCACTGAAGCTGGCGCCTTGGCCGGTGAGGATGATCACGCGGGCACCACTATCCGTATTGGCCCGGCGGAGCGCATCGACGAGTGCGTCCACCATTTCGCCATCGGAGATCGCGTTCCGGGTTTCCGGCTGGTTCAGCGTCAGGCGCACGATCGGGCCGCCGCGCTCGGTCAGGACAAGGTCGGTCATCAGCGTAACCCCATGCCGCGCGCGATGATGCCGCGCAGGATTTCGCGCGTGCCGCCGCGCAGGGAAAATGAGGGCGCGTGCTGGATCAGGTAGTCGAGCACCGCCTCGAGCTCGCCGCCGCCTTCGCCGGGTTCCAACGACACGATCTGCCTCGCGATCTCGGGGATTTCTTGTTCGAGCACGGCGCCGAGGTCCTTCACGATCGCCGCCTGCAGCGACGGATCCTCCTGCCGCTCGAGCATCGCCGCGACGGCGCGCGACATTCGGCGCAGGACGACGATGTGCGCCGCGATGCGCCCGAGCGCCCCCGCTTGCCGCTCGTCCGGGGCGGGGCCGACCCGGTCGGCAAGGGCAGTGACCGCGGCGAACGACGAAAGAAACCGGTCGGGCCCGCTGCGCTCGTACGCGAGTTCGCCCGTGACCTGCGCCCAGCCCTGGCCCTTTTGCCCGATCAGCGCCGTCTCCGGCACGAACACGTCCTCGAAGTGAACCTCGTTGAAGTGATGCTCGCCGGTGAGGAACAGCACCGGGCGGATCGTGATTCCGGGCAGCGACAGGTCAATCACGAACTGGCTGGCGCCGGCGTGCCGATCGTTCGCCTCGCTGCCCGTCTTGCAGAACAGGATCATGTAGTGGCTGCGGTGCGCGTTGGTGGTCCAAAGCTTCGTCCCGGTGATGCGGAAACCGCCTTCCACCTCGCTCGCCCGGGTCCGCACCGAGGCGAGGTCCGACCCACTTCCGGCCTCGCTCATGCCGATGCAGAAGTAACATTCCCCGCGTGCAATCCTGGGCAGGAGCTCCGCGCACTGCGCTGGCGTGCCGTAGCGCAGCAGGGTCGGGCCGCTCTGCCGCTCGGCGATCCAGTGCGCGGAGACCGGCGCCCCGGCCGCGAGCAACTCTTCGACAATAACATAACGATCGCGCGCGCTCCGCTCCTGGCCGCCATACCGCTTCGGCCAGGTCATGCCGAGCCACCCCCGGGCGCCCAGCTTGCAGCTGAACGCCGCATCGAACCCGTTCCAGCTCTGGGCGCGTTCGGCCAGCGTGCGTCCGGCGAGCTCAGCCGCCAAGAAGTCGCGGACTTCGTGCCGAAGCTCCTCGGCCGATCGCGGAGCGGACTCAGACGAGAGGGTGAGATCAAGCATTCTACTGTCCTAAACGGCGGTCAGTGCGGCCCAAAGGCCGCCGGAGCCCGCCCGCGCCATTTCACGGCCCAGCTCGGCTGCCCAGTAGGCTTCATTGCCATATTCATCACGCCAGGACCACAGACGGCGGGTGAGCGCCTGAAGCTGGTATTCCAATGTAAAGCCCATCGCCCCGTGCACCTGGTGCGCGATCGCCGCGACCGCTCCCGCCGCCTCCCCGGTGCGCAGCTTCGCCGCCGCCACCGCAAGACGCCGCACCGGGACCGCTTCCGCGGCCTCCCCTGCGAGCTCGGCCGCCGCCTGAGCTGCGGCAACATGGCCGGCGAGCACTGCAAGATTCTGCTGGATGGCCTGGAACTTGGCGAGCGGGCGGCCGAACTGCTCGCGCTCCTGCGCGTAGGCCGCCGACATGTCGGCGATGCGGCCCATGGCGCCGGCCATCTGGTTGCAACGCGCGGCCGCCAGCAAACTCTGCGCGGTCGCGGCGTCAATGGCGGCCGGAAGCGGCGCGAAATCCGCCGCCATCGCGGCCACGCGCAGCCCGTCCCGGGGCTCGTGCGCAATGTTGGTTCCGGGCGACGCGACGATGCCCTCGCGCCCAAGGCGGACGACGAAGGAGTGATCATCCCGGTCGACTACCGCCACCACACCGGCGCTCCGGCCCCAGGGCACGCGCGCCGCCGTTCCGCTCAGCCGGCCGCCATCGAGCACCAGGCTCGGGCCCCAGATCACCGTCGCGGGGCCCTGCATCGGCGCCAGCCCAGCTTGGCCGAGAAGCCAGTTCGCAATCATCGTCTCCGCGAGCGGCAGCGGCAGCGCCAGCTCGCCGCTGAGCCGCAGGATGGCAAACGCGTCCGGCACGATCACGCCGAAGCCGCCCTGGTCTTCGGGAAGCAGCGCGAGCGGCAGTCCGAAGGTCTCGATACTTTGCCACAGGCCGTCTGGCCATTCGCCTGCGTCCGCCTCGGCCACTTCCGCCGCGGTGCATTTGTCCGCCAGCAACTTGGCCACGGATTCGAGAAGGAGCGAGTCTGACATCAGAGGACCGCCACCGGGGTGATCGGGCTGCCAACCCCGCCCTTGATACGCAGCGGCGCCGCGATGAATTGAAAACTGGATCGGCCCGTCGCCGCGAGCGCCTCCAAGTCGAACAGCTCGGCCAAATAGATGCCGTTTTCCAGCATCAAGCGAAGATGCAAAGGGACGGCGCAGTCCGGGTCGCGGGACGGCAATACTTCGACGGCCACGTTGTCCGAAGCAACCACCGCGAAACCTTGCTCGACGATCCACCCGGCGCAGTCGTGATGCAGCCCCGTCGAGTGAAACGCGTCAGCCCGGCCCTCGCGCCAAGCCGCGAGCCAGCCGGACCGGAACAGCAGCGCGTCGCCTGGCTCGGGCCGGATTCCGGTCCGCTCGACCGCGCTCACGAGCTGCTCGCACGTGATTGCCGTGCCAGGCTCCGCTTCTTCTGCCGGGGCAAGATCCACGAACAGGCCGCGCGTGACGATGGGCTGCAGCTTGTCGATCCCGCAACGGGCGGCACCACGGCTGCTGATCGTGCTGGCAGGGAACCCGTTATAGATCTGGCCCTGATGCAGCACGTGACACAGCGCGTCGATATGCGTCGTGCCGTGCGTCGGCAGCATGATGACGTCGTCGACGAAGCCGAAGCCGTGCCGCTCTGGCAGCCCGGCGCCGTAGTCGCAGCCGTCGCGCACCATGAAGTGCTGGACCGGCATGCGGATCGGGGAAGCCGGGCCGCGGCTGCCGCCCTCTATCCCAATGGCAAGCGGAACGACCTCGCCCGTCCTTACGCAACCGATACCGCGCAGCGTCGCCGCGCTGTCGACCAGGTTCCGAGCCCCGATCTCGTCCGAAGTGCCCCAATCGCGAAGCTTGACGCTCACCCCGCAGGCTCCGGGCCTACGACCTCAAAGTGAAAATCGGTGATGTGACCCTCGCGCTTGTCCGCAAACACGGTCCGTACCCGCGGCCGTTTCAGCAGCATCGCGGCTGCCGCGTCCAGATCGGACAGGTCGACACCCGTCACCGTGTTGAGCAGCGCGGTGTCCGCCCCGTCCAGTGTGACGTAGCCGATGACGAAGGGCGGGTCGGGCAAGCCCTGAAACTTGACGCCGATGATCGAGAATACCTCCAGCCGCCCACCCGGACCGGTTTCGACCCACTCGGTCGTCGGCACGTAATCCGCGTCCGAGAACGAGCGCGCCGGAACCAAGACCTTGCCGGAGACGGGGTTGCGCGTCCCCATAATGCGGCAATTATCCCTTATTTCACTAAAGAAGCGAGTTGCCGTCTCGCCAGCGAAGTAGCGGTACTCGAAGTTCCATTGGCCCGGGATGCTGAGCGGTTCGTTCTGTCGATCCTGCATTGGCGGCTCCTTCATGGCCTTTCCGCGCCGAGAACGACAGCGGTAGAGAACTGGGTGGCGCCCCCTTGGCCAGTGGACATGGTCTTTCTTATGCCATCGAGCTGGCGCTTGCCGGCCTGACCACGGATTTGCAGGCCTGCCTCGGTGATACGGATGAGGGCGGTCGCGCTGACCGGGTTGGCGGCTTGCGGGCCGCCGGAGGGTTGGATCGCCATCCCGGCCGCCCCATCGATCGCGCGTTCCGTGAAGCGGACCACGTCCTCTGGTTCGCACAGGCCAAGCGCCATGTAGGCCATCGGCTCGGAGCTGGCGAACGGCGCCTGGATCTCGATCAGGTCCAGCTCGCGCGCCGGGTCGGTGATGCCGGCTTCCCGGTAGGCTTTTGCGGCGGAGCGCTCGAGGGTGACGAGGCTGACCAGTGAGCCCTCGGGCCGGTTGAGCCGGTCACCCATGGCGTAGGTGTCGCTGAGTGCGCCGGTGCCGAGAACCCAAACCGGGTTGCGGCCATCGACGAGGTCGCCCGCGGCCAGCACCACCGCGCATGCGCCTTCGCTCGTCGGGCACGCCTCCAGCCAACGAATTGGCCAAGCGAGCACGCCGGAGCTCTTCACCTCATCAGCGGTGAACAAGCGAGGGTTTTCCAGCGTCTCGTTGCGCATCGAGGCGGCGGAGTTGCGCGCCGCCAGCTTCGCCCAATGGTCCATGGTGAAGCCGTATTCCTGCATCAGCATGGTCGCCCGCAGCGCGACCATGCTGATCGTGCTCATGCTGATGTCTTTCTCGTAGATCGGATCGAAAATCGAATTGAAGATCTGCTGCGCCGCTCTGGCGTGGCCCATGCGCTCGACCGCCACGACCAGCACGGCCTTGGCCCGTCCCGACGCGATCCAGGTCAGCCCGGCCAGAAACGCCGACGAGCCGGTGGCACCACCGGTGTTGACGCGAAAATACGGAATGCCAGGCCGGGCAATCGAGGCCAGGTCGATGCTCGACAGTCCGGCTAACGCGTCCGGGGCGACACCGCCGACCACCAGGCCGATCTGATCCAGCCCGATCCCCGCATCTTCCAGCGCCGCCTGGGCGGCATCGCGCACCAGCTCGGCCGTGTTCTTCTCGAGGAACCGGCGGCGATACTGAGTCTGGCCGATGCCGACTATGGCGACGGGCTCTCTCATTCAGCCTCCAAAATCAGAGCGGTGCTTGTCTGGGCGCCGTTGCCGCCCAACCCGGCCGCCAGCGCCGTCCGACGCGCCTCGCTTGCGCGCAGTCGCAGATAGGCCTCGGCCGCTCGCACCAAACCCATCGCCGGGTAGCACCACCCGGCGGCAGCCCCACCGGACTGATTGACCCGGTCGCTCGCGGCATAGGCCCGAAAGCCCTCGCCCGGACCGCAAAGGCCAAGTGCCTCCATGGCAATTACCTCGTCTGAAAGCATCATACCGTCTATCTCGACGAGGTCGATCGCGGGGGCGTCCAGCCCGGCTTGCCCCATGGCAGTGCGTGCGGCCGCAGCCAAGGCCGGCATACGCAGCAGGTCACGGTCGCCAACCTGCGGGGCATCGGTGCCATGGCCCAACCCGGCGACCCGCACCGGTGCGGGTCGACTGCCCAGAATGACGGCCGCCACCACGTCGGCCCATTTCGGCGCCTCGTCCTCGCGCAAGGGGAAGCTGACCGGTAGAATTTCGCTCGGGCAAGCTAGGGCCCGTGGATTGGCTCCGGCCCGGTCACGACGGGCCATGGCGGCAATCTGCCGCGCCTCTCCGCCGTTGCCGTACTCGGCGCTCCATCGCGACAGGCGGAAGGCCGAAAGGTCGATGTCGCTGATGCCGAACGGCTGTTGCAGGAAGGGATCCATGGAGTTGCGCGACATCGGCAGGAACCCGCCCTCGCTTGCGCGACCCCAGGCAGCCACCACGGTAAATTCGGACTCTCCCGCCTCGATCCGCGCAGCCGCCAGGGAGAACGCGGCCAAACCGTCCTCCGATAGCCTGATCTCGTCGCGCATATAGGCCCCGGCCGCCGGCGCGGTCACCATGCTGGACAGCGATCGCCCGTCGATCAGGTCATGCGCGGCGAGCACGACCGAGTCTATGGCGGAAATGCGCACTTCGGCGCCGCGCAGCGCCGCGGACACGCCGGCGAATATCAGATCGGTCAGGCTCTGGGACGCATCCGCCCAGGAGAGCGAAACCGCCGCTCCGTGCACATATGTGGCCCTGCTCACGACGCCTCCCTAGTTGCTGGCAGCGGTAAAGCCGCCGTCGACGTAGATGACCTGGCCATTGACATAGGAGGCCGCGTCGCTCGCCAGGAACACTGCCACGCCT
Organism: Acetobacteraceae bacterium; assembly: GCA_965276815.1. Lineage (GTDB taxonomy): Bacteria > Pseudomonadota > Alphaproteobacteria > Acetobacterales > Acetobacteraceae > JAVVHH01. Next base: position 877,305 of record CBDIBE010000012.1, read on the forward strand.
GCGATGTCCTCCGGCCGGCCCCAGCGCCGGGCTGGTACCGTTTCTTGCACCCATCGCTCGAATTTCGTGCTGCCGGTCCGGCTCATCTCCGTCTCGATGAATCCCGGGGCGATCGCGTTCACCGTGATGCTCCGCCCGGCGAGATCGCAGGCCAGCGCGCGCGTCAGCCCATCGATGCCCGCCTTGGCGGCGATATAGGCGGCGAGCCTGGTCCGGGCGACCCGGCCGACAATGGAACTCAAATTGATGATCCGCCCCGACCCCTGCCGCTCCATCAGTCGCGCCGCGCTTTGGGCGACGAAGAAGCACGCGGTCAGGTTGGTGTCGATGACGCGCTGCCACTCGGTACGGGTCAGCTCCTGGGCCGGCTGGCTGATGAGTACCGCGGCATTGTTGACCAGGATATCCAGCCGCCCCTTCCCTCCATCGATGGCCGCGAACGCGCGGGCAATATCGTCTTCGTCGGTGACGTCACAAATCAGCGCGAGCGCGTCATGCCCAGCCCCGCGCAACTCGTCGGCACGCTCGACGACTGCGTCGCTCCGATCGGCGATGACCAGATCGGCGCCCTCGGCGGCAAACGCCCGCGCGATTGCAAGCCCAATCCCCTGAGACGCGCCGGTCACCAATGCGACCCGGCCGGAGAGTGAGGTGCCGCGCGCGTCGGCCTTGAGTGCCGGCAAGGCGCTCATGCGCTAACCGCCGCGGGCCTTATGATCGGCAGGAGTTGCCCGCCGGGCACCCTCGACATGCGAAGGTCTCCAGCGCTAGCCGGGATCGCGCTCATCATCCAGCATAACGATCTTGATAGCGCCCATCGGGCATGCATCGACCGCATCCTCGAGCTCTTCCTCGTCGGGTTCGCCGTCCGGCCGGTACTCCGCGAGGCCCGCGTCATTGAGCTTGAAGGCGGAGCGAGCGACCTGGATGCACATGGCGACGCCCATGCAGCGCTCGTGGGACACCTCGGCGCGTACGCGCGGCATGGCCGCTCAATCCTCCCGGAACCGGACGTGCAGCTGTTGCAAGCTGCGGGCGACCACCGTTTGGTTGTAGCGAAGATCCCGGTCCAACACCTCGACGCCGCCAAACTGCGAAGTAAGGTAGGCCAGTGCCTCCTGGACCTCCAACCGAGCGAGCGGCGCGCCGAGACACATGTGGATGCCTTGCCCGAATGCTACGTGCCGGTTGGGCGAGCGGCCGATGTCAAGCGTATCCGGATCGCTGAACCCGGCCGGGTCGCGGTTGGCCGCATGCTGGACGAGCAGCACGCGGTCACTCTGCTTAATCTCCTGGCCAAAGAACTCGAACGGCTCCGTCGCCCAACGGCCCAGGGCCTTGATCGGGCCGTCATAGCGTAAAATCTCGTCTGCCGCGGATCGGGCCAGGCCGGGCTCGGCACGAAGGCGTTCCCACTGGTCGGGAAAGCGGCCGAACGCGACCATTCCGTTGGCCAGCAGGTTCATCGTGGTCTCGTGCCCAGCGAACACCATCAACACGGCATTGGCGATCACGTCATCCTCGCTCAGTGCATCGCCGCCATCCTGCGCCGAGGCAAGCCGGCTGAGGAGATCGTCTTGCGGGTTGCGCTTCCGCTCGCGGATGATCGGGCGCAAGAAATCGGTCAGCTTGCGCATGGCCTCTTCGCCCTTTTGCATCCGATCGGATTCGTTGCCGCGCATGAACATGACCGCGGCAAGGTCATCGGACCACTCTCGCACCTCGAAGCGAGCCTCCTTTGGCACGCCCAGGAACTCGGCTATCACCACGACAGGAAGCGTGAAGGCGAATTCGGCAAAGAAATCCACCTCGGCATGCCCTCGCAGCGGGTCTGCCAGTTCGCGCAGCAGGCTCTGCACGCGCGGCCGGATAAGCTCGACGCTTTTGGGCGTGAACGCCTGGTTGACCAGCAATCGCATCCGCGTGTGGAACGGCGGATCCTTCCAGACAAAAAAGCGGGACAGAAATCCGACCAGTTGCGAGAACGTGCTGGCCGAACGCTGCATCTCCGCGCCGAACGGGCCGGAGAACCGGTCCGACGACAGCCGTCGCCAATCGCGGTACCCAGCGGCCACGGCCTCGTAACTTGTGACGATCCAACCATTCCAGCGCGCATTCCAGTAGACGGGATGAATGTCGCGTAGCTTGCGATAGTACGTAACTGGATCGTTGATCGCTTCGTCCGAGAGTAGATCGTCGAGCTCGCTTCGGTCCTCAACAGCCGCGCCCAACATCAGCGCCTCCACCATCATGCGTTCTAGAGATCGGCGAGCGGCGGTGTGCCGTCGACGGTCCCACCCATGCCTGATTGCGCGCGATCATGCGGATGGGCGCGCGTTTTGTCAACAGGCATGTTGACTGCTGGTGCTTTCGCGTCCCGGATGATCGATGAGTCCGACCGCAATGCGATGCAGGCGTTCTCGAGCCTCGGCTCAAGCTCCAGCCCTGCCCGCATCCATTCGTTTCCGGGTTCGTTACGGCTGGCAAAAGCCGCACGTTCGCGCATGCGCAGGAACAGCGACAAGGTGTGCGCCGCGCTGAGATCCAGCACGAGCGTGAGAAAATGGGTGCAACCCCGCTCCCGCCCCATGACCTCGAGCACGCGTGCCCGAAAACCGGGCCCAATTCGCACGCCAGCGATTCGACGGACCGGCTCGAGACTCGCGCCGCATTCCGGATAAGGCTGATGCATCGATCGCGGCTCGATCCAGAGCACCTTGAGGTCCGGCAGCGAGATCTCCCCTTCGATCTCGAGCACGTGGATCAATTCATCACCCTCGTCGGAATGAGACTTGTCCTCGAGCCCGAGCTTGAAGCGCACTCGGCCCTGGCCCGCAGGTTCGATCTCGAGCGACTTCGAGCGCTTGGCCGTCCGGCTCATCTTGTCCCTCGGGCCGTCAATGGGGAAACGGCCAAATGCGGAAGAACCGCTCGGTCCGGCGATAGAGGTGCGTAAGGCCGCGGGGCTGATAGACCAGAAATAGAATGATCGCCGCGCCTGAGACGACATCGACCATCGGATAGGCGATATCGTAGCGGCTGCCGGGCAAGTTTGCCGCCAACACCGGGCCGACCATCAGCAGGATTTCCTGAACCAGGCGCAGCAGGACCGTGCCGAGGACCGCGCCAAGGATGGAACCCATGCCACCCACTACCAGCATTCCAAGATACCAAATCGACGCAAACAGCGTGAATTGTTCGAACTGGACGATCTGGTTCTCATAGGCGAGCAAGGCGCCTGCCGCTCCGGCGTAGAAGGAGGCGACCCCGAACGCCATGATCTTGTACGCGGTCACGTTGATGCCGGTCACCTCGGCCGCCAGATCATTGTCGCGCACCGCGATGAACGCCCGGCCCACTGCGCTGCGCAGGATGAACAGTGCGCCGAACACGGCAGCGACGACAAATGGCAGCACCAGAAAATAGCCGCCCGCGGTGTCGCCGATGCTGCAGCCGAACAGCGTGGGCGCGTTCACTTGGATACCTGCCGAACCGCCGAACCACTTGCTCGGCAAGCGCGGGATCGCGAACTCGAAGGTGAACTGCGCAGCGAGCGTCGTGAGCGCGAGATAGAAGCCCTTGATCCGTGCGGCCGGCAGGCCGAACAGCATGCCAATGACCGCCGTGCCCAACGCCCCTGCCAGGATCGGCACCGGGAATGGCAGGCCCAGGTTCGTGGCGGCGATCGCCGACAGGTAAGCGCCCACGCCCATGAAAGCCGACTGGCCGACGCTGACCTGGCCGGCGATCCCGACCAGGATCTGCAGGCCGAGCACCGCGACGATGATGATCCCGGTGACCGTGGCGAACCGCACCCACTCGAGCGGCAGCACCGCGGGCGCGAACAGCAGGATCACGAGCAGCGCCGCCAAGGCCAGCCACTGCCATTTTGTCCGCAGCAGGCTCATATCGGCGTAGTAACTCTCGTAGAAGGCGCCGCAGGCGCGGTACATGGGTCAGATCCTCCGCACGTGCTTCCAACCGAACAAGCCCTGCGGCCAGATCATCAGCAGCGCCAGCATCAGCGCGAACGGGAAGATCAGCGACGCGCCACCCTCCGTGAAGGGGTCCAGATAACGGGCCGCCGCCGCCTGGCCGATCCCGACGATCACGCCGCCCAACAGCACGCCGCCGATCGTCTCCAGCCCGGCCAGCAACACAACCGGCAGGGCCACGAACGCGATGCCGGCGACCTCCGGACTGACCATGCGGCCGCTCATGACCGCCGCCGCCGCCAAGGCCGACACGACGCCCGCAACTGCCCATGAGACGGCCAGGCTGCGCTGCACATTGACGCCCAGCGAGCGGGCGATCTGATGACTCTCCGCCACCGCCGTCATCAGCAGTCCGGCGCGCGTGCGCTTGAAGAACCAGGACAGGCCCGCGATGACGACGAAGATGAGAACGGTGCCGACCACGGCGGACTGCTTCATCATCACCCCGGCCAGCCGCCACCGGTCCGCCCCGAACAAATCAGGGAACATGCGAGTCGTGGAACCGAAAACGATTTGACCCAATCCGTGCAGGAACAGCAACAAGCCCAAGGTGGCCATGAACAACGCCATCTCCGATTGTCCGACCAGGCGGCGCAGCACGACGCGTTCGATGCCAAACCCGAGCAACGCCATGGCGCATGCCGTGAGCAGCAAGGCCAGGAACGCCGGCACCCCGGCCGTCATGAGCGAGAGCATGATGAACGTCGCGACCATCAGCAGCTCGCCCTGGGCGATGTTGAAGACCCGGCCAGAACGGTAGATCACGTTGAAGCCGACCGCGACCGCGGCGTAGATTGCTCCCGTCGTGATCCCTGTATAGAGCACCCGCGCCACGCTCTCCATCGTTCAGCTCTTATCCCAGCCAACGCCGACGTCGGCGATACCGCTTGATGTCACGGAAGCCCTTCGTCCCGCCTGCACTGATGCCGAGGTAGAATTCCTTGAGGTCCTCGTTGCCCAAAAGCTCGTCCCGGCGCCCCTCCATCACCACGCGGCCGCTCTCGAGCACGTAGCCGCGGTCCGCCACGTTTAGGGCTACTCGCGCATTCTGCTCCACCACCATGATCGCGGTGCCATGCTCCCGGTTGATCGCCGCAATCGCGTCGAAGATGGTCGAGACCAGGAGCGGCGACAGGCCGAGCGAGGGTTCATCAAGCAGTAGCAGCTTCGGCCGGGCCATGAGCGCCCGGCCAATGACAAGCATCTGTTGCTGGCCGCCCGACAGGAACACGGACTGCCGATTGCGGTATTCGGCCAGCATCGGGAACAGCGCATAGACCTTCTCGACCTCGCGCCTCAACTCCGTCCGCGTCAGCCGCGTGGCCGCCGATGCGACCAGCAGGTTCTGCTCGACCGTCATGTGCTCGAGCACGCGGCGGCCCTCGAGGACCTGGACGAGGCCGGCACGCACGGTCGCCACCGGGTCCTGGTTCTCGATCCGAACGCCGTCGAACACGATTTCGCCCTCGGTCACCCTCCCCTCCTCGGCGCCGATCAGGCTCGAGATGGCCTTCAGCGTCGTGGACTTGCCAGCTCCGTTGCTGCCGAGCAGCGCCACGATCTCGCCAGCGGCGACCCGGAGCGACACGTTTTTCAGTACCAGGATACTGCCTTGATAGCGGACTTCGACGTTGCGCAGACTGAGCAGGTCGGCGGTCGAGGTCCCGGGCCGCTCCATGCCCGGGAGAACGGCGACGTTCACTTGAGCAGCGGCATGAAGCCGGTCAAGGGCACGATCTTCCCGTCCTTCTGCTGAAGCATGATGAACGAGTCCGCGCCCAGCGTCGGGTCAGTCGCATTATTGAAGGTTATCTGGCCCAGTAGCCCTCGCCCGTCGAAGGTGCCGTGCGCGAGTTCAGAGTAGACATCCTCGCCGTTGATCCGCTTGCCCGCCTTCTTGAGCACGGCGCGATCAATTGCGTCCATGAGCACCATCGTCGACGGAAAGTGCAGCAGCGTATCCGCCGCCCAGCGCGTCTGGTACTTATCTTTGCGGGAGTTGTAGATCTTGTACGCTTCCGTACTCGTATCGACATGGTTCTCCGTCGTGACCTCCTGCGTCCCTTCATCGGTCTCGGGCTTGACACCAAGCAAGACAAGCAGCCCGAGCCCCTCATGCTGCGAGTTGATCACCTTGGTCATATCGAATTGGTTTGCCTTCAGCTCGTTGAGCAGCAGCGGCTGTAGCTGGTCCGTGGTCGCCAGGATAACCACGTCCGGCTTGGAATCGAGCACCCGCTCCACGTTCACCCCCACGTCGAGCGAGCGCGGCGGGATGAACTCGTTCAGCACGACCTTGGCGTTCATGCCTTGCAGTTTAGGCCCGAGAGCATCCGCCCAGTCGTGACCCGAGCTGCCGTCAAAGGTAACGAACGCCACCCGTATTGGTCCCGGACCGGCGAGGGACTTGAGCCGCCAGGCGATCGCGCTGGCGAAGTACCGGCCATAGTCGCCGAGCGGGGTGAAGACCCAGCTTCCCTTCTTCATCAAGCTGTACGCCGGACCGCCATGAACGGCCGGAATTTTGTTCTCGGGCAGCCGGTTCTGGATGGCGATCACGTTTGGCGACCCGAAAGTGACAACGCCGATCAGCGAGGGATCCTGGATCGCGCGCTCGTAAGCCTGGCCCGTCTTGCTCTGGTCATAGCCGGTGTCGACAGGCTCGAACTGAATAGTGACGCCGTGTTCGGCGCCGCGGGTCTGGTTATACCAGTCAACCACGAGTTGCTGCATCTGCTCGACCGGCTTGCCACGGTTGGCGAACGGTCCCGAGTAGTCGAGGAAGCTGACGACCTTATAGCTTTCGCTAGCACGCGCACGGGTTGTGCCGAGGCTACCGGCCGCGGTTGCGGCGGCCAGAGTGAGTATCCTGCGCGTGATCGTTAAGCCTGGCATTCGTTCCTCCCATTGTCATTCGTGCCACCGCCCGGCTCTTTCCTGGCGGCTAGATCGGCACCTTCTCGGTTGACCGTCCCCTCCGGCGCTCGCCGGGTCGAGGATTCGGGCTCAGCCCCTGATCCTGGTCCGTGGCTAGCCCCTCGATTCCCATCCGCCGCACACGGATCTCTGCATTGAGCTGCCGCTTACGGCCGTCCTGGTATTCAACCGTGACCGTGCTCTGCAGCGTGTCGGCGTCGCTGAACACGCCTTCGACGAGGGAGGCGTATTTCTGCTCCACGATGGCGCGTCGCAGCTTGCGGCTATGGGTCAACTCGCCCTCGTCCGCATCGAACGCTTTGACGAGATTGGCGAAGCGGGCAATCCGGCAATGCTCCGACAGGGTGAGGTTCACGCGTTCCAGTTCGGACTGCACGAGGTCGTACACCGCCGGGTGCTGGGAAAGGTCGACCTGTGAGGTGAACGAGATCTGCCGTGCCTCGGCCCAACGGCTGAGCATTTCCATATCGATGTCGATCAAAGCTCCTGGCGCGGTCTGTCCCTCGCAAACCACGATCGCATCGCGAATGTAGTGGCTGAGACGGATCCGCGTTTCGATGTGCTGAGGGGCGACCGACGCACCGTTGGCGAGCTTGCGCAAGTCCTCAAGCCGGTCGAGGTAGATCAGCCGGCTCTGCGTATCGAGCCGGCCAGCGTCGCCGCTGCGGACCCAGCCGTCCCGCGTGAACCGCTCGGCGGTCGCGTCCTCCTGGCCGAAGTAGCCGTCGAAAATGACACCGCCGCGAACCTGGATCTCCTCGTTGCAGATTCGCAGTTCGAGCGGGGTCTTGCCGAACCTGCTTGTCAGAAGCTTGCCGGCCGTGTCGGTCGGGTCACCTTCGGCGGTCGCGGTGACGATCCCGATCTCGGTGAACCCATACACGTTGCGCAACCGCACCCCGAGCGCCGCGAAGAACCCGTAGATCTCCGGGCTGAGCGTGCTGCCCGAGTTGACCGCACTCTGCAGACGGGTGAAGCCCAGCCGGTCGCGCAGCGCCCGGCCGACGAGGAAATCGGCCAGGCGCTGCTGGAGGCGCGCGCCCGCCGAGGCGCCGGGCTCCCGCCCGGCCGCAAGCGCCCGCATGGCCCAGCGATAGATCGCCCGGACCGGAGCCCCTGCATCTTGCATGCGGGCCTCCGTCGAGGAGACCACCCCCTCCCATTGCCGCGGGCTGAAGAACAGGAATTGCGGCGCGATCTCGCGCGTATCGGCGCTGACCGTCTCGGGCTCCTCGGGGAAGTTCACGACCATGGGCAGATAGGCGCCAAGCGCGATCCCAAGGTACTGCTCGGTCGCCCAGGCCGGCGAGATGTAGCTGACGTAGTTGGCGCCGGGCTGCGCTTCGAGGACCCTGCCCCAGCGATCCGCGATATCGAGCAGATAGCGGTGCGAGCCTTTTACGCCTTTGGGCCTGCCAGTGGTGCCGGACGTGTTGATGATCACGGCCAAATCGTCCGCCGTCCCGCGGGAGACCGCCGCGTCCACACAGCCGGGATCGATTTGCAGTTGCTGGTCCCCACGTCGCTGCAGCTCTTCCAAAGACAGGATACGCGTATCCGAGTAGCCCGCCATGCCGCGGCTGTCCCAACATACGATCATCCGTAGGCCGGCTGCATCCGCGACGTGCAGCAACTTGTCGCACTGCTCCTGATCCTCGGCAAAGACGATCTCCGCCCCGCAGGCGCGCAAGTTCGAAAGTAACTCGTCCGCCGTGATATCCGGAAATTGGCAGCATGCTGCCCTTCCGGTTGCCTGGATTGCGTACTCCGCCCAGAACAGCTCCGGCTCGTTGTCGCCGATGGCCGCGATGCAGACGGGCTCGCCCAGGTCCGACGCCAGCAGCCCGGCCGAGATCCGGCGCACCTGCGTGGCCACGTCGCCCCAAGTGATGCGCTGCCAGATCCCCAACGTCTTGCGCCGCATCGCCACCGAATCGGGTGCCGCGTTCGCGTTGCGCAAGATCAGCTTGGGCAGGGTGTCGCAGGCAGGATCGAGCACCGGAACTAGCCCGCGCCCAGATAGGCGTCCACGACCTCGGGCCGGCGCAAGACCTCGTCTGGCCGGCCCTCGGCAACATGGCGGCCCCAATCGAGCACGAGGACGCGATCGGCAATGTCGCCGATCACCTGCATGTCGTGCTCCACCAGTACGATGGGCGTTCTGTTGTGCCGGCGCAATTCGAGGATGAAGCGGACCATGTCCTGCTTCTCGTCCATCGTCATTCCAGCCATCGGCTCATCGAGCAATAATAGGCGCGGCTCCATCGCCAGAGCGCGCCCCAAGTCGACCCGCTTGCGGATCCCGTAGCCAAAGGTGCCGACAGGCGTGTAGCGATATGGCTCAAGCTCGAGGAAACGCATCACGTCCTCCACCGCCGCGCGCTGGCGCACTTCGTCCTGCATGCCCCACGGGCGGATCAGCGCCCGCAGCAGCCCGGCACGTGCGTGGATGTGACGCCCTGCCAGCAAATTGTCCAAGACGGACATTGCGAGGTAGAGTTGGATGTTCTGGAACGTCCGGGCAATCCCGAGCCGCGCGACCTGGTTCGGTTTCCGCCCGATCACCTCGTGGCCTTCGAAGCGGATCGAACCTTTCTGGGGCTTGTAGAAGCCGCTGATCGAGTTCAGCAACGAACTCTTGCCGGCGCCGTTCGGACCGACCACCGCCAGGATCTCGCCTGGCAATACGTAAAGCGAAACGTCGTCGAGCGCCTTGATTGCGCCGAACCGAAGCGCGACCCGCTCCAGTTCAAGTACTGGCGCGGTGCGCCGCTGCTCCGGGCCCAGCTGCACTGCTCCGAGCGCCGTCATGCGTCCTGTTGCGGCATGCGGCGATCGACCAGAAGTGGGCCATCCGGCAAGCTATCGACCACCGCGACGCCGATCCGCATCCGCAGCGCCTTCTCGACCTCGTCCTGGAGTTGATCCATCCTCGCGGGCGGGGCGCCTTCGAGCTCAAGCGTGAGCTCGTCGCGGCCGCCATCTATCCGGTCGACAAGCAGCCGGAATCGGCATTCCAATCCTTGGCGGCGGAGAACATCCTGAACCTGGCGTGGCACGACGAACATGCCCTTTACCTTCGTGATCTCACTTGCACGGCCAACGATCCGGCCGATGCGCGGAGAGGTGCGCCCGCAGGAGCAGGGGTCGATCATGAGCTGGTCCACCAAATCCCCGGTGCGCAACCGGATAATCGGCATGGCCCGGCGGTGGAAATCCGTCACAACAAGCTCCGCGGGACTTCCCGTCTCGGGTATGGCCGCCGCGTCGGTACCGGGCGCGAGGAATTCGACGAGCAGGTCGTCGCGCAAGTGCATACCGTTGCAGGCCTCGCATTCCCAGGCGATCGCGCCGACATCGGCTGCGCCGTAGAATTCCCGAACCTGCAGTCCGTGTTCTTCGCGGACTCTCACCTTCATGTCGGGGCGGCTAAGTTCGCCCATCACGACCGCCTTGCGGAGCGGAAGCGCTTGGCCGCTCTCGGCAGCGACTGCGACGATGTGCTCAAGGAAGGTCGGAAAGGCGACGATCGCATTGACCCCGAGCGCCTGGATCACCTCGATATGGCGTTCTGTCTGCCCAATGCCGCCAGGCATGACGCAGCAACCGATCTGCTGCAGCGCACGGTCTACGGCCGTCGCCGCGATCACCCAATTGTACATCGTGGTCTGGTCCACCAGGTCACCCTTCTCCAGCCCGCAAGCCGAGAGAGCCTTCGCGAACGAGCCGGCGACACGATCGAGGTCGGAGGCGGTGAAAGGCATGTAGAGCGGGCCGGGTGCGACGAAGACATGCGCCAGCTCGGTGACATCGACCGCGAGCCGGCCGCCAAACGGCGGCGACTGCTTAGCGCTGTCGATCAGGATCTCTTTGCTGATCATTGGCAAGGACTGCCAATCGTCGACGCCAATGCGGGATGGCTCCAGCCCTCGGTGGCGCCAAGCCTCGGCATAAGCCGGCAACGCTGCCGCGCGCCGCGCGGCCTGAAGCGCCGCTTCGCGCTGGACGGCCGTGGATTCGCTCCAGCTGGCGAACTCATCCCACTTGTGCCTGACTTCAGCCTGCACGCTTGCCTCCAGTGGCCACTTTGCCACCCCGTCTCGAGCCAAGTCAACACATCAGTTGACGCGTAGGGCGCCGTATCGGAGCGTTTTTAAACCGTCTGCCACGATCCGGTCTTTACGGTGCTGGGATGAAGACGGATCGCCCATTGAGGCGTCCCTCGGGCAGCGTTTGAACGCGCGATTGCTATCATCTACGGGCGGCGTGCAGGCGATCCGCTCAACGGCGCGATCGCGTCACACGAGTTCCAGGCCGGGGCGGGGCCAATCGCACGCGAGCAGGCGTCCCGTGCCGGAGAGGGTGACGAACGCGGTTTGATGCCCATCGCCACCGAAGCAGATATTGGTGCAATAGGGTTCCGGCGCCTCGTAAAACTCCAGCAGCCCACCTTCGGGCTTGCAGACGGTGATCCCGCCCTCGATGAGCGTCGCCACACAGACGTTTCCGCCCGCTTCGACCGCAAGCGAGTCGAACCGCCGGTAGCCTCCCGCACCCCAGACGAGGCGGCCGCCATTGGGTGACGGCCAATGCTCCTTGGCCACCTGCCCCTCGCCGGTCACCGGAAACGACCAGAGCCGGGCCGTGTCGGTCTCGGAGACGTAGAGGGTGCTGCCGTCCGGCGACAGGCCGACCCCGTTCGGCATGAAGATCGGGAAGATGACCTCGCGGATAAGCGATCCATTGGCACGGGCATAATAGACCGATCCGCGGTAGATCACCCGGTCGTGGACCTTTCCTAAGTCGGTAAACCAGAATCCTCCGCTTTGATCGAACACGATGTCGTTCGGACCTCGAAGCGGGCGGCCATCACACGAATCGTAGATGATCTCGGCGGCCCCTGTCTGCAGGTCCACCCGCTGGATGCAACCGTCCGGATGCCCCGGCGCCCCGCCGATCGGACGCAGCCGCCCGTCAGGCCCTTCGGTGAACGTGAGGCCACCGTTGTTGCAGACGTAGCACTTGCCGTCAGGGCCGATTGATGCGCCGTTCGGTCCGCCACCGAGATGAGCGATCACCTCCTTCAGGCCCGTCGGCCGGATCGCGGTAAGGTTGCCCGCCGCCATCTCCACGCAAAGCACCGAGCCATCCGGCAATGCCACCGGGCCTTCGGGGAAGCGCAGACCGCGGGCGATCTCGCGCCCGACCAGCGTCGGCATGGGCGCGCGCTTGAGCTAGCCGGCCGCCCGCAAGGGCTCTGGCTCGCCATCCCGAACGTTCGGAATGACCTCTTTGGCGAACAACTTCAGCATGCGCAGGATCCGCTCCGGCCCGTAGTACGGGGGGTAGTGCACCATCATCGACGTGCACCCCATCGCCTCGAGCTCTTTGATCTTGCGGATGACCGTGTCCGGAGACCCGTGAATGATCGTGCCGTTGGTCAGTTTGTCATAGGAAAAAGCGGCCTCTTCGGTTTTTTGCGCATATTCGCCCAAATAAGTACCGGTTCCCTTAAGGAACGCGGTCATATGGCGGGTAATGCCGGCCTCGCTCTCCAGGCGAGCCTGCTCGTCTGTGGGAGCGACGTACACCATCCGGACAACGTCGATCTGGCCGAACGCCGGGTTCTGGTTCAGCGGCGCGGGCGCCTCCGGCATGTGCTGCCGATAAAGTTCGATGTTTTTGCGCAGAATGCCGAAATCGGAGATTGAGCCTTGCATCAGGCCGAACCCCTGCCTGGCCGCCCCGATGATCGACCCGGACGTGCCGGCACCCAAGAAGAAGGGCGGATGTGGGCGCTGAACTGGATGAGGAAAAATCTCCTGTTCCTCACCCATTTTGATCGAGAAGTACTTGCCGTCGTGATTCACCCGCTTCTTGTGGAACCCGGCCAGGATGATCGAGATCGCCTCTTGCTGGATTTCGCGCCGCTCCTCGTAGTTCGCGCCAAGGCCTTCAAACTCGTAGGGCCGGTAACCCGAGCCCAGCCCAAGCTGGAAGCGGCCCTTGCTGAGGATGTCGATGAACGCAGCGTTCTCGACGATCCGCATCGGATGGTGCAACGGGACCACCATCACCGCCGATCCGAGCCGGATGCGACTGGTCTTGGCGGCGAGATAGGCGAGATAGCTGAACGGGTCAGGGAGCACGCCGTAAGTGTTGGAAAAGTGGTGCTCCGCAATCCAAATCGCATCGAAGCCGTCCTCCTCCGCCTCCATCACCTCACGCGTGACCCGGTCGTGCACAGCCTGGTGCGGGTAAGACTCCGTGACCGGATCGGGGTGCGAAGTGAAAAGGATGCTGATCTTCATCGTGTTTCTCCCCAGTCCGCTGTCTTGGAGCTTGCGCGCCAAAATGCACGCGCCGCACCGTCTTGTCAATGGACTACTACTATTGTCTCAATACAACTCCGACTTAGATGCCGAGATAGGCGCGCCGTACGCGATCATCGGCCAGCAACGCACGCGAAGGCCCCGATGCGGTCACCCGGCCCATCTCGAGCGCGTAGCCGCGGTCGGCAGCAGCCAGGGCGCGCGCGGCATTCTGCTCGACAAGCAGCACGGTGACACCATTGGCGCGGATCGATTCAAGCGCTTCGAAGATGCGTTCCACGATGATCGGAGCAATGCCGAGCGAGGGTTCGTCCAGCATGAGCAGCCTGGGCCGACTCATCAGGCCACGACCTATCGCGAGCATTTGCTGCTCGCCTCCGGAAAGAGTCCCGGCGAGTTGACCGAGACGCTCCTGCAGCCGAGGGAAAAGCGCCAGAACCGCATCGAGATCCGCGCCGGTCGCAGCTTTGCGCGTTGCGAACGCGCCGAGCAACAGGTTCTCCTGCACGCTCATTCGGCCAAGCACCATGCGGCCTTCCGGGACGTGCACGATGCCGCGTCTCACGATCCGGTCCGGCCGTTCCTGGCCGATATCCTCGCCTTCGAAGAGAACGCGCCCCCGCTGCGGTCGGACCAGGCCAGAGATCGTCCGCAGCAACGTCGATTTACCGGCCCCATTCGGGCCGATGACGGTCACCAGCTCGCCCTGCGACACCATCAGCTCGAGTTCCTCGAGCACCACGCTGCCGCCATACCCCGCCTGCAAGCCGGAGATTTCGAGCACGTCAGTGCACCCTGCCGAGATAGGCCTCGATAACATCGGCATCGCGGACGACCTTCTCGGCCGTTCCGTTCGCGATCATTTGACCAAAGTTCAGCACCGCAATACGGTGACAGACCGACATCACCAGCTTCATGTGATGCTCGATCAGAACGATCCCGATACCGGAGGCACCGATTTCGCGGATGGCTTTCGCCAACCAGTCGAGCTCGACCGGGTTCATTCCCGCGGCAGGCTCGTCCAAAAGCAGGAATTTTGGCCGCAGCGCCAGCGCGCGCGCGATCTCGAGCCGCTTCTTCTCGCCGTAAGATAAATGCCGCGCCGCATCACCCGTCCGTTCGAGCAGGCCAAGCCGGTTGACCAGCCCCTTTGCCTCCGCCAGCAGCACCCTCTCGCTGTCGCCCACCCCGAGCCGGGCGAGGATCGATCGGCAGTGTACGTTCTGCGCGGTCCGTATGTTGTCGAGCACGCTGCGGTTGCCGAACAGCCGCAAATTCTGAAACGTGCGCGCGAGCCCGGCGCGGGCGATGACCTCGGGACGGCAGCCGGTAATGTCCTGATCCCCAAGCACGACCCGGCCGCCGCCCGGCCGGTAAACGCCGGTCAGCACGTTGATGGTCGTCGTCTTGCCGGAGCCGTTCGGCCCGATCAGGCCAAAGATCTCGCCCGGCGCCACGGTGAGCGATAGACCGTCGAGGGCCTTCAGACCGCCGAACGCCTTGCTCAGCCCTACGATCTGCAACATCCGCCTAAGACCTGAGCGTGCCGAACACCCCGGCGCGAGCCGTTGTTCGGCCAGACGATCGCGAACGGGGCAGCCGCAACGTATCTGCGATCCCACGCGGCGCCAGGATCATCACCACGATCACAACGACGCCGTAGAGCGCCATCCGGAAGTCGCCAGCAAAGCGGAGCGCTTCGGGCAGAATGGTTAGCAGCACAGCCCCCAGCACTGGCCCGACGAAACTGCGCGTCCCGCCGACCGCGACAAAGAAGATGGAGATCAGCGCTAGGTGAAAATCGAAATTGTCGGACGAGACGTATGACACATACGTCGCATACAAGCCGCCACCAACCCCGGCGACAAAAGCCCCGAACGCGAACGAGGAC
Source organism: Acetobacteraceae bacterium (assembly GCA_965276815.1). GTDB lineage: Bacteria > Pseudomonadota > Alphaproteobacteria > Acetobacterales > Acetobacteraceae > JAVVHH01. Next base: position 892,460 of record CBDIBE010000012.1, read on the forward strand.
ACCTTCACCATGACCACGCGCACGCCCATGCACGCGGCTGCGACCTCGTCCTCGCGGACCGCGTTGGCGGCCAAGCCGGCGCGGGAACGCTCCAGCGCCCAGAACACGAGCATGGCGATCAGCACGGCTACCAGGATTTGCGGCCAGGCCGTCAGCATCACGATGCCACGAAAGCCCACCGGTCCATCCGGTCCGATCGGGACGCCGTCCACCTTCACGCGCCAGACGAAGTTTTGGAAGAAGACCCGCACCACCTCAGAGAACGCGACCGTCGCGAGCGTCAGGTAGATGCCGCGGATCCGCAGGCACGGGTAGCCGAGGATGAGGCCGATCACCGCGCAGCTGGCGCCCGAGACGAGGAGCGCCGGCACGAGCGGCACGGCATAGAGCGTGGTCAGAACGCCGGTGGCAAAAGCGCCAATCGCCCAGAAGCCCACCTGGGCCAGCGAGAACTGCCCCACCATCAGAGTCGCGTAAACACTGAGCGCAAGCAGGATATTGAGCCCGCTCAGCTCGGCGAGGGTGACGCCGTATCCCATCTCTAGTCCCGGCTGCCGTCGGCGGTTGCGAACAACCCTTGCGGGCGGATGACCAGCGTTGCGAACAGAATGATGAACAGCACCGCCTCTTTCATGGAGGCCGAGATCGTACCGACGATCACGGTCTGGATCACGCCGACGAGCAAGCCGCAAATCATCGCTCCGTGGAGGCTGCCCAGGCCCGCAATCACAATCACCACAAATCCGGTCAGCAGCAAGTTCGCGCCCATGAACGGATCAACCGTTCCTGTGGACACGCCGATCAGGCAGCCGGCGGCGCCAGCCAAAGCCGAAGCGACGACGAAAACGCTGATCTCCACCCGCTGCACATTGATGCCGAGCAGCCAGGCCACGGTCGGATTTTCCTCAACCGCCCGGATGGCGCGGCCCATGCGGCTGCTACGGATCCACCAATGCAGGACTGCCATCGCCAGCGCAGCAACAAGGAAGATCACCACGTGCACGACGCGGATCATGATCGGACCAACGTAGAACACCAGGTCCTCGAGCGGCGATGGGAATGGCGAGAACTCGGGCGAGAAGATCGGGACCCGGCGGCTGATCTGCACGAACAACTCTTCCAGCACCAGGCTGACGGCAGCACTCGTGACGAAGGGCGCCAGCGGCCCGGCGTCACGCAGCGGCGCGAACGCAACCGCGCGGACCACCACCCCCATCACCGCCCCGGTCACAACGGAGGCGAGGAAGGCGAGGACGAGCACAGCATAGCTATTCTCGCCCCCCAACCGCAGGCTGATCGCGGCACCCGCGAAGGCCGCCACCATAGTGACGGCTCCGTGCGCAATGTTCAGTCGGTTCAGCACACCAAAGATCAGCGTAAAGCCGATCGCAACGAGTGAATACGTGGCCCCCGAGAGCAGTCCGTCGATGAGATACTCCAGGACCAGCACGCGACGGAACCTATCCGGCCGCCGCTAGCTCCGCCCGGGTTGCCAAGCTACGAACTGCCCGTCCTTGATCGTGAGGATGACCCCGGACTTTTCTATGTCGCGGTCGGCGTTAAAATGCAGCTTCTCGCCGGTGATGCTCGTGATGCTCGCGTCGGCGAGCGCATCGCGTATGCGGCGCCGGTCGTCGGCGAGGCTGTCCGGCGTGTTCTTGACACCAGACTTCTCGATCGCATCCTTGATCAGGTACATCGCCTCATACGCATTGACTGCAAACAGGCCGATTTCTTGGCCAGTACGCTTGCGGTACTCGTCCGCGAACGCCTTCACCGAGCTGGATTGCGGGTCGTAGGAGCTTGCTACGATCATCCCGTCCATCGCGCCGCCACCGGATTTCAGCGTTTCCGCCGTCAGTTGCGAGATGCCGCCAATGAAGGCCTTGGGCGCGAGTCCGCGCCGCCGCGCTTCTTTCATGAAGTTGATCGCCGGCAGCGTGTTGGCCATCACATAGACGAGGTCGGGGTTCGCCTCCTTGATTGCGGCGACCTGCCGGCTGTAGTCGCGGTCGCTCGAGACACCGTCTGTGGTCGCCACAACCTTGATGCCGAGCTTTTCGAGTGCGGGCACGATCGCCTTGTCGACTAGCGACTGAAAGTAAATGTTGTCCTTCATGATGTAGAATGCCGCAGTCTTGGCGCCCGTCTGTTTCTGCACCGCCTCCGCGACCCGGCCGACGACGTTCACTTCGCTGAACGTATCGCGGAAGCCGTAGCGCGAGATCTTGTTCAACCCGGGGGCGCCGACCGCCGAAGAGAAGACAACAATCGGTGTGCCCTGCTTGTCGAGCTCGTTGAGGTAGTTGAACACTGCCTCGCCTGCGTTGGAGGCGGACAGGCCTTTGATCATCAGAACATGATCGTCGTCGGCGAGCCGCTTGACTAATCCGATCGCCTCCGCCGGGTCGCTGCCCTCGTCATAGCCGTTGGGCGCGGGCGTCAGCGCGAACTTGACCTTCTTGCCATCGATGATGACGCCGCCGGCGGCGTTGATCTCGTCTGCGGCGATCTGCGATCCCCAAACCCCAGGTAGGCCGTAGGCAGAATACTGGCCGGTCTGGCTTTCGAGCAGCCCGATCCGCACCGTGCCTTGGTCCTGGAAGGCGAAAGCCGGGCCCGAGGCAAGCGCGAGCGCCAGCGCAAGCGGGATTATGCGGCGCCGGATCGTACGCAGGACCAGGCTGTGCATGGTGTTCCTCCCGATTTCGCCGCACGAGCGTGCGGTTCGATATTGTTACGCCATTTGTCCGGAACCGTGCCGCTTGCCACCGAATTTGTCAATGAGCCATATTGATTGCATTGAGACAACTTGGCGTTTCTCTCACGCCAGGGAAAGCTCCACTTCCGCGGTCCTTTTCACCGAGAGATCGCCGTTCTGGTTCTCGCCCCAAACCTCGCAATCGACCAGGCCGCGCCCGTCCTCCATGCGCTTGCCGACGACTTTACCCCGACACCAGATCACGTCGCCGACCGGATTATGCCGCCGGATCTGCACGTTCAGCCGGCGAAGGAATCCGCCTCCGCCAGCTTCGTGCCGGACTGGTCGAAGAACTCGGTGGTACAGATCTGCTGAAGCGCACGCCCGGCAGGCCCTCGACCGCGCCGCTCGCGACGTTGTCGGTGGAATAGAGAATGGCGGCAGGAGCCAGCCGCGTCTGCCACCGCGTAGCCGCGGCGTAGTCCGGATCGAGCCAGAGCGGGTTGTTGTCGCCAATCGCATACGCGAAGTGGCGGGCGGCGTCGGCGTTGATCTCGGTGAAGGTCGCCAGCGTAACCCGCTGTACCGGCTTGCCGATCCGGCTTCGTAGCTCCGCGACCGCCTCGTCGCTAATCTTGGAAAACGACAATGCCATCCTCCTGATCCGGAACACTCTGCGCCTACCTCGGCGAACGTCGCGATCTCGCCGCTATCGGCGCCGCGCCTCGGCAGCAGGTCGCCGTATCAGGCTCCGCCGAGAACGGAGCCCGACACGGCTGGCACGGCGCTAGCCGAGCAGCCCCATTTCCTTCAGCACCTCTTCCGCCGCCTTGAAGCTCTCCACCCCAGCCGGGAGACCGCAATAGGCGACGCATTGATAGAGCACCTCCTGGATCTGATCGACGGTGCAGCCATTGTTGATCGCGGACCGCACGTGCAGCCGCAGCTCGGCCACCCGGTTGAGAGCCGTAAGCGTCGCGATCAGGATCAGGCTGCGCGTGCTGCGCTCCAGGCCCGGCCGGTTCCAGACGTCACCGAAGCAGTTCTCCTCCGAAAAGGTCCGGATGGGCTGGTTGAAGGGCGTCGTGCTGGCATCGCGGCGCTCGAAATATTCCTTGCCGAGCACCTCCGCCATGATCGCCCGGCCTATCTCGCGTTTGTTGTCCATGCTTGCCTCCTATTGCCTCCCGTCCCGTGTGGCCGTGAGCTTCATCAATGCATCGGCGGCGACCGCGCCCTTACCTACGGGCCGCACGATCACCGGATTGACCTCGATCTCGGCAATCATATCCGCGTGCTCGGCGAAGAACGTCGATAGCCGCGCCACGAGCGCCGCCAGCGCTTCCAGATCGCCAGCCGGCCTGCCCCGAATGCCGGCGAGGATCCGCGCGCCGCGCTGCGCCTCAAGCTGGCGCGGACGGCGGGTCGACAACTGGGCGGCGGCTACCATCAGGCGACTTCGCGGGCCGCAGCGACCTGGTTGCGCAATGTCTGCCGATTGACCTTGCCCGACGTCGTCTTGGGTAAATCGGCAACGAACTCGATCACGCGCGGGTACTCATGCTGCGCCAGCCGGTTGCGGGTGAAGTTCTGCAACTGCTCGGTCAGCGCTTCGGTCACCGGGCCGCGCGGGACGATGTAGGCCTTCACCACCTGCCCGCGCAGCTCGTCCGGCACCCCGATCACCGCGGCCTCAGCCACGGCCTCATGCTTAAGCAGAGTATCCTCAATCTCTTTGGCGCTCATCGTCCAGCCCGCGGAGATGATCACGTCGTCGGCCCGGCCGCCGTGATAGAAGTAACCCTCCTCGTCGGTCCAGCCGAGGTCCTTGGTGCGGACCCACTCGCCGCCGCGCTCGACGACGATCTCGCCGATCTGGCGCGGCGCGGCGTCATTGCCGCTCGCGTCGTGCACCGCCACTTTCATCCCAGGAACCGGCTTGCCAAGCGAGCGCGGCTTGACCTCGATATCTTTCGCGCCGGGGTAGTTGACGAGGATCACGCCCACCTCGGTGGTGCCATACATGCTGCACGCACGTTGGCCGAAGGTCGCGATGATGAAATCCTCGGTCGCGGTATCCGTAGGCTCGCCGGTATAGGTCAGCTTCTCCAGGTAGTACCGGTGGTCGCCGGCCACCAAGCTGTTTTTCATCAGGCGATAGTGCGTCGCAGCAGCGGACAGGTTCGTAATTCGGTGATGCTCGAGGGCCGCTAACAGGCGCGCGGCGTCGAACTGGCCTGCCCACGCCCAGATACTGACACCAAGCGCGAGCGGGGCGATCGTACCGTGCCAGAGCCCGTGGCCCCACGACGGTGACGAGGGGCAACAGTAGCGGTCGCCAGGCCGCACGCCCGTGCCGTAAAGGGCCGCCACCATCACCGTCACTACGGCTCGATGCCGGTGCTTGACCGCATCCGGCAGCTCGCGCGTGGTGCCCGACGTATATTGGTACATCGCCATGTCGCTGGACTTGGTGCGCGGCGTGAACTCGTCTCCGGCGGCTGCCAACGCTGCCATGAAGGCGTCGTCGGCGACGACGACTTCGGTCCCGGCGAAGCCGTACGCTAAGGACGCCTTCTCGGGGGAGACCACTAGGATCTTCGGCTCGCAGTCCTGCACGCGCAACGCCAGTCCATCGCGCCCGAACAGCGCATAGAGCGGCACCGCCACGGCGCCTGCCTTCATGGCGCCGAACAAGCAGACATAGAAGGCGAGCGAGGGGTCTAACATGATGCCGGCCCGATCGCCCTTGGCCACTCCCCGCGCCTGCAAGAAGTTGGCGAAGCGGTTCGACCAGAGCGCGACATCTTCGGCGGTCAGCACCAAATCGGGTGCGTTCTTCGACAGAACCGTGATGGTGAGGCCGGCGCCGACGTGTCGGTCGATGCACTCATATGCGATATTGAGGTCTTCCTCGTTACCGTCGAACAGCGCCCAAAGGCCAGCGCGCGAGAATTCGGCCTGCGCCTCCGCGTATCCCGAATAGCTGGTCAACTTTCGCATGGTCTCACCAGGACATCCTGTCCCGTACCTAGGGCGCGAGTTAGGTCATTGTCAACAAGCCAATGAAGTTGTATAGGCGCAACTCCGGCTCCCATGATACCTATCGAACGCTGGCGGACACGTTGTAAGCTCGCCGGGCCGCCTGGGACTGACGCCGGGCGATCGATCAACGCGGTGGGAGCAGGCGCACCGCATGGCGGGCCCGCCGTCCTTGTCAGCCAGGCATTCCCGTTGTATTCAGACAATAAGAGTAGAGGTCATCAGCCATGCCGAATGAGAGGTCGCGTGCCAAGGCCAAGAAGGTTGTCGTCCGGCAGGTGCCGGCGGTGTCCCGCGCCGTCGCCATCTTGCGCTTCCTGGCGCGGTCTCAGTCCGGCGTCGGCGTCGTGCAGCTCGCCAACGCACTTGGCATCGTTCCCAGCACTTGTCTGCACATCCTGCGCGTGCTCAGCAGCGAGGGCCTGGTCTCGTTCGAGCCGCTGAGCAAGAAATACCAACTCGGCGCAGGAGTGCTGGCCCTGGCCAATGACTTCGTCAGCAGGAATTCGTTCGTCCAGGTGGTACATCCATACCTGGACGAAGTGTCGCGTCGGCACCGCTGCACCACAGTGGCCGTGGAGCCGAGTGGACCTGACCACTACATCGTCATCGCCGCTGCGAGCGGCAGCCAGGCCATGTCGGTACGGGTCAGGGTCGGGACCCGCGTGCCCGAGTTGATCAGCGCGACCGGCCGTTGCCTCGCCGCCTACGGCAATTGGAGCCAGGCCGAACTCAAGCGCCGGTTTGCGCGGCTGCGCTGGGAGAACCCGCCCAGCTTCGAGACATGGTGCACGCAAGTCGCGGAAACCAAACGAAGAGGCTATGGCCTGGACGTCGGCAACTACATTCGCGGCATCACCGTCGTCGCCGTGCCGATCCTGCGCGATGAGGACACGGTCATCGGCGCTCTCGTCTCGGTCAAGGTGAGCGATCAGCTCAGCCCCCACCAGCTCGAGATCCTCGCGGGGGAACTCAAGACGGCGGCAGCTCGCGTCCGGGCGCAACTCGGCTATTCCCCGTCCGAGACCGATGCGGCGGAGGCACCGGCCCGGCTGCGCGCCGCCGCCAACCGGCGCAGCGGCTTGGAGCCTCAGCTCGCGTAGGCGTCCGGGTACGCGCCGGTCAGGCTCATGATCGTCGACCGCGTCTCCAGGAAACCCTCCAGCGCCTCCGGCCCGTTCTCCCGGCCCAGCCCGCTCAGCTTGAAGCCTCCATAAGGGATGTTCCACCGCAGATACCGGTATGTGTTCACCCACACCGTTCCCGCTTGGATCTGGCCAGCGACCCGGTGGGCGCGGCCGACATTCTGCGTCCAAATCGCCGCGGTAAGCCCATAGACTGTCGCATTGGCGATCTCGATCGCTTGCTCCTCCGTATCGAACGGAATCACCGCGCAGACCGGACCGAAGATCTCTTCCTGGGCAATTCGCATATCGCTGCGGACCCCGCCGAACACGGTCGGGTGCACGAAGTACCCCCTTCCATCCCCTCGCCAGCCACCCGCAAGCCGCCGCTCACCAGCTGGGCCCCTTCGTCCCGACCGATCTCCACATAGCGCAACGTCTTCTCGAGCTGCTGTGCGCTCGCCTGCGGCCCCATCTGAGTCGCCTCGTCCAGCGGCATGCCGATCCTGACCCGCTGCGCCCGCGCCGCCAACTCCGCGACCACCGCGTCATAGATCGAGCGGTGCACAACCAACCGCGAGCCAAGCGCACAGCTCTGGCCGCAGGCCATGAAGGCCGCGTGGGTGGCGGCATTCATGGCCGGGCCGAGATCGGCGTCGTCGAACAGGATATGCGCAGACTTGCCGCCGTTCTCGAATGCGAGACGCTTCAGCGTGCCGGCCGCCTGCCGCATGATCTCCTGCGCGGTATGGTAATCGCCGGTAAAGGAGACCTTGTTGACGCCAGCGTGGCTGACCAAGTGGCCCCCCACGCTTCGGCCGGCGCCTGGAACGACGTTGATGACGCCGGGCGGGATTCCGGCCTCCTCGACAATGCGGGCGAGCTCGAGCGCAGTCACCGACGTGTTTTCGGCTGGCTTGAGCACGACGGTGCAGCCCGCTGCGAGCGCCGGAGCGATCTTCCAGGCCGCCAGCAGCAGCGGCGCATTCCACGGCACGATGGCCGCCACGACGCCAACGGGCACCCGCGTCGTATAGACGTGCATCGTGGGATCGACCGCGATCGCACGCCCGTCAATCTTGTCGGCCAGGCCCGCGAAATAATAATACCACTGCGCGTGAGCGCCCACGTCGGGCCGCGTCTCACGGATAGGCCGGCCGTTGTCGCGCGATTCCAGTTCTGCCAGCCGCGCCGCGTGCTTCTCGTAGGCGCTGGCCAGCCGGCGCAACGCGGCGGCCCGCTCATAGACACTGACGCGTCCCCATGGCCCGCGCAGCGCCTCGTTCGCCGCGGCGACGGCCCGGTCCACATCTGCCACGCCGCCAAAGGGCACCAGTGCCCAGGGCTTGCCCGAGGCCGGGTCCAGTGACTCGACGAGTTCCCCGTCAACTGGCGACGACCATTCGCCGCCGATGAAAAGCTTCTCGTGCCTCAAGAGCCCCATGGCGTTCTCCTCCCTCGCATGCGGGCGAGGTTACTGGTGGCTGTAAAGCCGCAACCCAGGGGTGGGCAGCTCCGCCCTTAGAATCGTGCCCGAGTCGGACTCGATGATATGCAGATGTCGGTTCTCGGGGCCGCCATAGGCTAGGTTGGTCGTGTAGAGACCGCCCGCGGGCGACTTGATCCGGTAGAGCGGCTCGCCGAGCTTGCTGAACACCCATACCTGGCCCGCGCCGACATGCGCCACCGCGATGCCGCCCGCCTCGTCCACCGCCATCCCGTCCGGTCCGACGCCGCCCGAGAGTTGCACGAAGACGCCGACCTTGGTGACGTTGCCGTCGGCCAGCAGGGGCACGCGCCAGATCGCGTTGCCGCGGGTGACGCAAACATACAGCACCTGCTCGGTCGGGCTCAGCGCCAATCCATTCGGGCTCGGCGCGTAGTCGACGATCTTAGCCAGATGCCCGTCTGCCCGGCGCCGAAATACGCGCCCAGTCGGATCCTGCAGCCCGGTCTGGCCCTGGTCGGTAAAGTAGAGATCGCCGTTGCTGGCGAAAATCATGTCGTTGCAGCCGCGGAAGCCTTCGAGGTGGCTATGCGTGATGAACGGTTCGACCCGCCCGCTGGCCGGGTCGAGCCGCATGATGCCGTTCTTCTGGTCGGCAAGATAAAGGGTGCCGTCCCTATGGATTTTCAGCCCGTTCGGCCAGCCATCATATTCCGTCACCTGGTCCCAATCGCCGCCGGGCGAAACCCGGAATACGCGGCCAAACGGGATATCGACGACATACAAATTGCCGTTCCGGTCGAAAGATGGCCCCTCGAGGAACGAACTGATCCGCATCCCATGCAGATTGACCTCCGCCCATTCCACTGATTGCCCGGTTCGGTCGAAACGAGCAGGGATTTTTGCGAATACCTTGGCCGTGATGACCTGCGCAGGGGCGTACATCGCTAAGGACTTTCGGCGCTTGCACCAGGCGGGCAGATCGCGACATCCGCCATCCTCTCGTAGGCGCGTATCGCCAAGTTGACCTCCTCCTCCGCGCCGATCTCGTTGACAATCGACTGATAGAGTTGCTGGACGACGCCACCCAGGACCAGCGGAACGTTCGAGCCCGCTGCGAGCTGAGTCGCGAGCTTCACGTCTTTATGCATCAGCCCCAGCGTAAAACCCTGGAACAGCTTGCCGGCCAGGATGTGCCGGGGAAAGGTGACGTCCAGTGTATAGTTGCGTCCGGACCCCTTGCTCATTGCCTGCACTGCCTTTTCGGGTGAAAGCCCGTTCTTCACTGCCAGGGCCATCACTTCGAAGCTTAGCAGCCGCTGACTTGCCGCCATGAGATTGTTGCAGACCTTCGCCACATGTCCGGTCCCGACGTCGCCGCAATGGAACACGTTGGAGCTGATGCTGCGCAGCACCGGCTCGATCCGCAGCCAATCCGCCTCGGAGGCGCCAACCATAATGGCGATCGTTCCGGCCTCGGCCCATTGCGGTCCGCCGCTGACCGGCGCGTCGACCAGGGAGACACCAGTCCCCGCCAATTCTTTCGCCATCGCCCTGGTCGCCAGTGCGTCGCCGGTCGTCTGATCGACGATCAGGCTGCCCGGCTTGAGCCCGGCCAGCAGACCATCTTCGCCGAAGATGGCGACCCTAACTTGATGCGAAGTTTGCAGGCAGAGGAACACCACGTCGCACTGCTCTCCGATTTGGCGGCCACTGTCACAGGCCGTCGCACCGACGCCGACCATGCGGTCGAGCGCAGCCCGGCTAAGGTCGAACACATGCAGCGGATGGGTGAGTTGTAAGCGCCGGGCTAGGCCGCCGCCCATATTACCCACTCCAATATAGCCAACGTGCATCGTCCCCTCCCCACATGGGTCGTGCTTACGCGCGCGCACGGCCCTTCTCGCGACGGATTCTCGTCCCGCCTTCCAACATTGTCAAGAAACACGCTTTATTGTATACCGACAATCTGATGAGATTCGATGTGCGCCCGAATCGCGCCATCCGCCTCGCGAACCCAGCCATGCCGAGCCGCGTAGGCCAGCATGCGTTCGAACCCATTCTGCCAATCAGCGGAGCCGTCCCGTCCAGCTGCTTGACGGACCCAAGCCTGCGAAACCCAGGCCTCCTGCTCCGAGATGAGCTCCGCCACTCCATCGAGCGCGACGCGGCGCATGTCCTCGGACTCCAGACCAGGCCCGATCACGATCTTGAACGACTTGAGATCGTCTGGATCGCGCAGCGCCGGACGGACACCGCTCTCGACGGCCACGATCATCTTACCTCCCCTCGGCCAGCTTTCAGCGTCCCCTCATACAGTGGATGAGTTCCACCGCAGCAGGGCGCCAACAAAACAGATTACAGGCCTAGCGAGACATTATTGTAAAGAGACAAGCTCCGTTGTATCAGGGGACAGACGGTCAGGTGCCAGAGACTGCTATATAGAGGAACGGGACGGACGCTCATGGGGACAGGCTACATCGGACTCGGCCATATGGGAGGCGCCCTTGCCACCCGTCTGCAGTTGAGCGTTCCCCTTCATGTCTACGACCTCAATCCGGCCAGCGTCGCCAAGCTCGTCAAATCCGGCGCCGCCGCCTGCTCAAGCAGTTCTGAAGTGGCAGAGCGGTGTGATGTCGTCCTTCTAAGCCTGCAGACCTCGGACCAGGTCCGGCAAGTGATCTTCAGCGACACGGGGCTGGCCAAGGGCCTGAAGCCCGGCAGCATGATCATCGATCAAACGACGGGCGATCCGCTCGCCACCCGGCAAATGGCCGAGGAACTGAAGCCTCTCGGCATCGACCTCATCGACGCCCCGGTCAGCGGAGGACCCCCAGGCGCGGCCGCGGGAACCATCGCGATTATGGTAGGGGCCAGCGCGGAGCAGTATGCCCGCGCAGAACCGGTCTTGCGGGCCATCACATCCAACCTGTTCCACACGGGCGAGTTGGGGACCGGCCAGGTCATCAAGATCGCAAATAATCTCCTCAATGCCGCGCAACGGCTCCTCACTCTTGAGGTGGTTGCGCTGGCCGTCAAAAACGGCGCGACGCTCGAAAAGACCCATGAGGTGCTCGTCAAAAGCTCGGGCAGCAACTTCATGCTCCAACATACCTTTCCGCGAAATATCCTGACCGGAAAGCTGTCCCAGGGCTTCACCCTTGGCCTGATGCACAAAGACGTTCGCTTGGCGCTGGAGTTGGCCATGAACTCCGACGTTCCCTTGTTTTTTGGCAACTTGACTCAGACGCTCTTCAAGACTCTGGCGAATGAATACGGCTATGACGGGGAGGTGAACCTCGCGGTCCGCATGTACGAGAGAATGGCAAAGACCACGATCACACCGCCCGAATCGAACGCCGACGCGTGAGGGATTAACGGCCCCTCACCCCGCAAATACGATCGGCAAAATCACAAGCGTCGGCGTGGCTCCGGTGCTTCTCGCGGTTCGCCAGAAACCCGCGGGGGGTGAGGCGGCGAACTCAGGACGACTTACCAGGCCGCTTGCCTGTGGATAGCTTGGATCCGTTCATCAGACCGTTCAGAAGCATTCTGGCGAAACCATCGCCGATTTCGGAGGGCTGCAAGCTGCCGCCAGGCTTGTACCAGCGATGGGCCCAGTTGACGGTCCCAAGAACACCCATGGTGGTAACGCCGACGGGCAGGGTAAGGCGGAAGGTACCCTCGTCCGCGCCTTGCTGGATGATCTGGCGAATCGCGATGTAGTAGCGCCGGCTCCATTCGCGCGCCTCGGCACTCCAGCCATCATTCGGCTCATGCACGACGGGGAAATGCTCTTGGAAAAAGACTTGCATATATGGGTATGAGGACTTGTAAGTCTCCAGCACAGCCGCGAACGCTTTGTGCAGTTTCTCATCGGCTGAGGCATCCAGCGCGGCGATCGCCTCTGCGATCTGAACTGTGTGTTGCGCACCTTCTCGGACCACCTCCTGAAACAGCGCCTGCTTCGAGCCAAAGTAATAGTAGAGGCTGGCCCGGTCAGTGTTAAGCCGTTCGGCGATCAGCCCAAACGTGGTCGCCTCGTAACCACGTTCTTGAAACGTGTGGGCTGCCTCTTGAATGATCGTCTTGCGCCGCTCCTGATAGAAAGGGCTGCTGGTGTCGACATTCGCCTCGCGACGCTGCCCCATCCTCGTGCGTTGAGACATCTTAGCACTCACGATCCCGTTGTGACCTCCATCGCGCGTCTCGATTTCGGCGTGAACCGAACTCGCCCGCCAGTGCGCAGAATGCCCGCCTGTGGCATTCACGCAAGAGCCGAACGCGGGATGGGGACTGCTTTTGACCATATCGGTGGTATCGGGAACCCCGCAGCAAGCGTGACGGTCAACTGCCCACGACCGATACGGCGCCATGCCAACGCCGCCGTCAGAGCATTCGTTCGCTGGCGTCCACCGGCACTTTCTCGGCGGCGAGGTCGGATGCTTGTGGGGGGCGGGCGCGGTGGAGCGGCAGCGCCGATGCTGCCGGCATGAGTCCCTCCAGCGATGCCTTGATCTGCAGTGCGAGGAAGCGGGAGAAGAGCCGCGCCTCGATAATCGCGCCGCCCATGACCCAAAACCCCGGTTGCGCCGTCCGCTTCCACACATTTCGCATATTGCGGTCCTCATCGAACCCCCAGATCGGTCCGACCCGGTCCGCGACGGCGTCCCCGAACATGCGACGAATGCTCTCCTGCACGCTCTCGAAGCCGGTCGCAAGCACGACCAATTCGAAAGGGACGACGTTTCCGTCGCGCAGCCGCAGGCCCTCAGTGACGAATCGGTCCATGTCGGACGCCTGCACGAGCGCGACCTTCCCATCGATGATGAGTTGGCTGCAGCCGACGTCGATATAGTACCCGCCGAGGCCGCGAAGATAAAGAAGTTGGAATCCAGTCTCGTCCTCGCCGGTTGTCAGCTTGAAGCCAGCTGCACGCAACCCATCAAGCTTTTGCCGGTCCAACTGCTCTGTCCGCTGGGTAATCCAACGATATGTGTCGATCAGCACGGGGTAAGCAATCGACGCGATCATCAGATCCACGTCGTCCACATGTCGGCCCTCACCGAAGACAGAATAGCTGATTCTCGCACCGGGGTCGAGGCTGATGACGCAGGTCGGGCCACGCTGCATCATCGAAACCGTCGCACCGCCCGCAAAGAGGTCTTGGGCAATGTCGTGACCGCTATTCCCGGTACCGATGACGAGGGCCCGTTTACCGGCCCATTCGGCGCCGGAAGTAAACTCCGCCGAGTGCAAGACGGTCCCACCGAATTCCGAGAGCCCTGGAAGCTTTGCCCGCCGCGGCGCCCCCCCGGAGAGACCGACCGCGGCGACCAGGTGCTTGGGAAACATGGTGCGCTCGGTTCCGTCTGCACGCCGGAGCGTGATCTCCCATTGCCCAGCGTCCTCGTCGTAGCGGGACGCGGCCAGCGTTGTCGCTGTCCAGACATTCAATTCCTGGCATTCGGCATAGGCCTCGAGCCAGCCCGCCAACATGTCCTTGGGCAGCCATACAGGCCAGTTCTCCGGAAACGGCATGTAGGGAAAGTGATTGGCGATGAGTTCGTTGTGCAGCGTCAGGTTGTTGTAACGGTTGCGCCAAACGTCGCCGACCCGGGAAGTCCGCTCTATGAGCAGGGCGTCAACCCCTATTTGCCGCAGCCGCGCCCCGAGCATGAGTCCGCCTTGCCCGGCACCGATGATGACCACTTCAGGGTCCCGATCGGCGAAGCCGCGCTCCCGCTCGCGCTTCTGGATCCAGCTTTCCGTGGAGTCGAGTTTGGAATATTTGTCGCCCGTTGGCCGATGCTCGCCGATCTTCTCCGCAAATCCACTCAAGTGGTGGAGTGCCGTCAGTAACTGCCACACTTTTCCCCGATGCGGATCGGCCTGGTCAAAGAGCAGGCGTACGAAGCCCACAGCCCCCCCGACTGCCGTATCAAATTCGAAGTAGCCTTCAAGCAGCGAGCGGCCGGAGCGCCGAACGAAACAAGGTGGCGTCCTGGCTGCAGCCACCCGGATATTTCGAATCTTGGCACCCTCCGCTGTCACCCCGAAAGCGTGGCCGATCTCAGCGGGACCGGTAAACGTCTTATAATCCCAAGTCAGGGAAAGGAGATCTTTCCAATAGCCGTCCACGTCGAACTGGGAAGCAAACGCTTCCGCGTCTTCGTGCTCGACCGCGTCGGTAAATTTGTCGAGCCAGTATCCGAAAACTGCGGCCGCTCCTGCCGTGCCGACTAACTCAGAGTGGTCCACGTGATCTCTCCGGTACAGTTCGGGGGCTGGGTGCGAATTAGCCGAATGCGAGAATTCTGTCAACGTTTATGTTGACGGCCTCCCCTGGACCAGCATTACCTCGACGAAAATACGGACGATATCTAGCACCTTCCGTCGCAGTGACGTAATTTCCACAAGGGCATGCGCCATTTCTGCCATCTCTTTTTTCGGGAGAGCGCGGACTACGTCTATTATGGTTGGACTATTTCCGATTGCCGGTACTTGCGAAGTCCCGCTATAAACTTCTGGACGATCTTCCTGTTATCTGTAGCCTGCTTTGCGGTCTCAACACTCACGCATCCCTCATTTTCGATGGGTCTTCGGTAGTGTCAACGCCGCTGTGAAACTGACCCGGTCGCCGGTTGAAAGCTGATCCAGGCCTAGGGTGACCCGTCATGGTGACGGAGGCCTGGATGGTTGGGGGAGAGCTGGCGTTGGAGATCCGGGTCTTGGCGAAACAAGGGGCAGGCGTGCGGGAGATCGCGCGCGAGGTAGGGGTGTCGCGGAACACGGTGCGGCGGTATCTGCGCGACCCGGAGGCGTCGCGCTACCGGCGGCCTCCGCCGCGGGCGGGCAAGCTGGCGAGGTTCGAGGCGTATATTGCGTCGCGCGTCGCCCAGGCGGCGCCGGATCGGCTCGAGGCGACGGTGCTGCTGCGAGAGCTGCGCGAGCGGGGCTACGGGGGCGGTTACACGATTCTCAAAGAACACCTCTTCGCACTGCGGCCTGTCGTCGCGCCGGAGCCAGTGGTGCGCTTCGAGACCGCGCCGGGGGCGCAGATGCAGGTGGACTGGGCGACGATCCGGCGCGGGGCGGACCGGTTGTCAGTGTTCGTCGCGGCGCTGGGCTGGAGCCGGGCGGCGTATGCCGAGTTTGTCGAGGACGAGCGGCTGGAGACGCTGCTGTCCTGCCACGAGCACGCCTTCCTCGCCCTCGGCGGTGTGCCGGAGGAGGTGCTGTACGACAACATGCGCACTGTGGTGCTGGAGCGGGACCGTACGGGCGCGGGCGGCACCGGTTCCACCCGGGGTTCCTCGACTTTGCGGGGCATTGCGGGTTCCGGCCGCGGCTGTGCCAGCCCTACAGAGCGGCCACCAAGGGTAAGGTAGAGCGGTTCATCGGCTATCTGCGCGGCGGGTTCTGGGTGCCGCTCGCGAGCCGGATGGCGGCGGAGGGTATCGTTGTGGACCGGGCAGCAGCGAATCTCGCGGTCGGGCGCTGGTTGCGGGAGGTGGCGAACGCGCGGATGCATGCGACCATCGGCGAGGTCCCGGCGGTGCGGCTGGGGACAGAACGCAGCGCGCTACGGCCGGTGCCGCCGCCCTACGGTGGGCTGGTACCGCGCCAGGCCGTCCCAGTAGCCGCCACGGCGCGGCCCATCGTCGGCCTGCAGCACCCGCTTGGGATCTACGACGCGCTGTTCGCCGCGCCGGTGACGGCAGGGGCTCCGTCATGAGCGCGATGCAACACGGGCGCATTGCCGAGCTCTGCGCCGAACTCCGGCTGTCCGCAGTGCCCGACATCTACAGCGGCCTTGCCCAAAAGGCCGCGTCGGGAGACTCGTCGTTCTCTGACTTTCTTGAGGAGACGCTGCGGGGCGAGCGGGAGGTACGTCGGACACGGGCGCGAGAGATGTTCGCCCGCACGGCGGGGTTCCCCGCCGTCAAGACGTTGGACGGCTACGACTTCGGGTTCGCGACCGGCGCGCCGCGGGCGCAAATCACCGAACTCGCGAGCCTTGCGTTCGTCGAGCGGTCCGAGAACGTCGTGTTGCTTGGTCCGTCGGGCGTCGGCAAGACGCATCTCGCGATCGCGCTCGGCTATCTCGCGACCCAGCGCGGCTGGAAGGTGCGGTTCACACGGCTGCCGACCTCGTGCTGCTGCTCGAGACGGCGCAGCGCCAGGCGCGGCTGAAGGAAGTCCTGCACCGGGCGGTGAACGTCTACCGCCTCCTCATCATCGACGAGATCGGCTACCTGCCCATGGGCCGCGAGCAGGCCAACCTGTTCTTTCAAGTGGTCGCCAAACGCTACGAGCGGGGCGCGATGGTCCTCACGTCCAACCTGACCTTCGGCAGTTGGGACCAAGCCTTCGCGGGCGAGACGGTGCTGACAGCCGCGATGCTCGACCGCTTGCTGCACCACGCCACCGTCGTCCAGATCAGTGGCCAGAGCTACCGGCTGCGCGACAAGCTCCGGGCCGGGGTCGTCGCGAAAAAGGAAAAGCGCTGAGGAACGTCGCCCGCAAGTGGGGCTCACTCCACTCCACGACAGCAGGGCGGGTCAGGTTCCAACCGGCACCACGAAGCGAAGTGGGTCAGATTTCAAGCGGCTGCCGTCACCAGGCTCATCGGCGCTTTGCTGCTCGAACAGCACGACGAGTGGGCCGTCCAACGCGCCCGCTACATGACCCTGGAAACCATCGCGCCACTCAGCGATGATCCTCTCATCAGCTTGCCAGCTCTGGCAACCTGACAGGCAGCTCAACCCTGCACAAAAACGCCGCTCCTACACCACGCGGCGGGACACGATCTCGAGCCGCCAAGAGGGTACGGCCGGGACTGACAAACCAGCGACTTACACACGCAAACAGCTTGACCCCGACAAACCCGATCAGAGAGGCTCTTACCAACCCGCTCCTTAGCCCGGCAGGTCCCGGACCCGCAGAGATTCCCGTCACAGTGACAGTGGAGGGCTAATGGAGTGCGCCCCTGCGGGTGGACAGAATCAGCGGCAGCTTTGACCGTCTGCTGGGCGTGTTGATCCTCGAACTGCGTCGGACTGAGATAGCCGAGTGCGGAATGAAGGCGTCTGTTTTTGTAAACCTCCTCTACGAAGCGCGGAAGATCGGCGGTGACGTCTTCGAACGTCTTGTAGGCCGCCAGGTAAACGGCTTCGACCTTCAGCGTCTTCATGAAGCTCTCCGCCTTGGCGTTATCATACGGGTTGCCGCGGTGACTCATTGAGCTGGTCAGGCCATGGGTGGCCAGCAGGTCGCGATACGCCTCCGACACATATTGCGACCCGCGATCGGAGTGGTGCACGCAGCCTTTGGCCGGCGCCCGGTTCCTGGTCGCCGCCTTCAGCGCGGCGACGGCGATGCGGGCGTCTATCGATCGGCTGATCGCGGAGCCGACCACCTTGCGTGACCAGGCATCCAGGATGGCCGCCTTATAGACGAAGCCGCCCGGAATGGCGGCGTAGGTGAGGTCGGCGACCCAGAGCTGGTCGGACGGTCGGGAACAAGATCCTTGGCCAGGTCGGAAAGATCGGCCCGGCATAGTCGCTATCCGTGGTGACCCCATATCGCCGAAGCCGCTTCGGCTGCAGGCCGTGCTCGCGCATGAGGCGGCGCAGCTTCTTGCTGTTCACGACCACGCCCTGGTGGCGCAGCGCCGCCCCAACCCCCCGGTCGCCGTAGCACTCGAACATGTCGTAGATCGCGCTGATCCGGGCGCATTTCCAACGCCTGCGTGCCCGGCGCGGTGCAAGAGGCCATCTACAAAGGCCAAGGCCTGCCTCGGCTCATGGACAGATGCTGCTATAGCCGGTAACCGACTATCTCCGAACGGGAACGTCGTCCTATGAAGAATTTGCCAGTGGGATTGGGCTGACGCGCGTGACCGTGGAATGGTTCGGGCCCATTACCTGCCGGGCACACATTGAGCCTTGCCGTCGACCTTCCCGCTGACGGCCGAATACGACTTGTTGCGGGAGAAGGGGGAGGCGTATGCAGAGCGACTGCGGGAGAGCAGGATCACCGTCGAGGCGTTACGGCTGCCGGGCGTTCACCACGGTTTCAATAGTTTTTTCGGGCCTGCTGGAAACGCCGATCGGGCGTTCGTGGCGGTCGGCAATGAGTTGAAGGGCTGGTGGCATGCAGCGCCTAATTTTCGAACCCGAGCACGACCAGTTCCGCGAAGCGGTTCGACGCTTCTTTCGACGCGAGATCGGGCCGCACGCGGCGCGCTGGCGCGAGCAGGGCTTCGTCGATCCCTGGGCCTACAAGAAAGCGGGCGAGCAAGGCTACCTGATGGTTTGGGCGGATGAGACCTATGGGGGAGCCGGCGTGCAGGACTGGCGGTACGAGCAGATCGTCTATGAGGAGAATGTTCGGCACGGCGAGATCGGGTTCTATTTGCAACTTCATTCCGGATTGGTGGCTCCCTACATCGCCGAACTCGGGACCGAGATGCAGAAACAGCGATTTCTGCCGGGCTGCATCTCGGGTGACATCATCCTGGCGATCGCGTTGACGGAGCCGGACGCCGGCAGCGACCTGGCGGGCATACGGACCCGGGCGGAGGATCGGGGGGATCACTGGGTCCTCAACGGATCGAAGACTTATATCTCCAACGGGCAGATCGCAAACTTGGTCCTGGTAGCGGCGCGGACGTCGGCCGAACGGCATGCGCTTGGCCTATTCCTGGTCGAGTCGGAGATGCCGGGATTCGAGCGCGGACGGCGGCTGGGAAAGATGGGGCTGGCGGCGCAGGACACGTCCGAGTTGTTCTTCCGGGACGTCCAGATCCCGCAGGAGAACGTGCTCGGCGACCCAGGGCAAGGCTTCGCCTATCTCAACCGATTTCTCGCCAGCGAGCGTCTGGTCGCGGCGATCCTCTCGATTGCGGCGGCGCAAACGGCCTTCGACCTAACACTCGACTACGTCCGCACGCGCCGGGCGTTCGGCAAAACAATCGGCTCGTTCCAGAACACGCGTTTCGTCCTCGCCGATCTGCGGGCGCAGCTGGATATGCAGCAGACCTTCGTGGATCAATGCGTGCTGCTCTTGAACCAGGACCGGCTGACACCGGGGATCGCGGCCGAGGCCAAGCTGCTGACCAGCGAACTCGAGGGCCGCGTCATGGACGCTGGCGTGCAATTGCATGGAGGGGCCGGCTATATGGACGAGTACCGCATCAGCCGGATGTACAGCGATTCCCGGGTGACGCGGATCTTCGCGGGGTCCTCGGAAATCATGAAGGTGATCATTAGCCGCGAGCTCAGCCTGGATGGGAACGCGCCGCCGCGTGAGGGCGGCCCAGATAGTGGTCGATGACGGCCGGGTCGTGGACGAGTTCGGTCCCGGGTCCGTGGCGGCCGATGCGGCCCTGGTCGAGGACGTAGGCATAATCGGCGAATTGCAGGGCGCGGCGGGCGTTCTGCTCGACAAGCAGGATGGCGATTCCCGCCTGGTTCAGCTTGGCGAGGCCTTCGAAGACCGTGTCTGCCATGATAGGAGATAGGCCGAGGCTCGGCTCATCGAGCAGTAGCAGGCGCGGCTGGCCGAGCATGGCGCGGCCGATGGCCAGCATCTGCTGTTGTCCGCCGGAGAGTACACCGGCTGCGCTGGCACGGCGCTCGGCCAAGACCGGGAACAGGGCGTAGACGGCGTCCAGGCCGTGTTCCGTCGCGCGCGGCCCGGCGGCGAGCTGGCCAAGAAGCAGGTTCTCCTCGACAGACATGGGGCCGAGAATGCGGCGACCCTCCGGGACCTGGATCAAGCCGAGCCGGGCAATGCGGTAATCGGGAATGCCGACGAGGTTCTTGCCCTCGAACCGGATCATGCCAACGCGGGGGCGGACAACGCCGCTGATGCAGTTCAGCAGGGTGGTTTTGCCGGCGCCATTGCTGCCGATGAGCGCGACCCGCTGGCCGGGCTCCACGCATAAGCTGGCGGTGCGGAGCGCGTTGATGGGACCATAGGCGGCCGACAGGTTCTGCACCTCCAGAATCACGGCTGCGACCCGAGATAGGCGGCGATGACGTCGGGGTCCTCGCAGACCTGCGCCGGCTTACCGGAGGCGATGATGCGGCCCGCGTTGAGCACGTTCACCTCGTCGCAGAGCGACATGACCAATCTTGTATTGTGCTCGATCAGCAAGACACCGACCCCGCCGCTCGCGATTTCGCGAAAGACGAGGCCAAGTTCGTCCGCTTCGACGTCGTTCATCCCGGCGGCGGGCTCGTCAAACAGGATCAAGTCGGGCGCGGCGGCCATGGCGCGGATGATCTCGAGCCGCCGCTGGTGGCCGTAGGACAAGGATCCGGCCTGCTGCTCGGCGAAACGCTCCATGCCGAACCGCTGCAGCAGGGCACGGGCAGCCTCGCGTAGCCGGCGGGATTCCCGCCAAGCGGACGGAAAGCCGATCAGGTTCGCAAGCAGGCTCGTCGTCGCGTGCCGGTGATAGCCGACCAGGATGTTGTCCAGCACCGATTCATGCGCGAGCAGACGGACGTTCTGAAACGTACGCGCAATGCCGAGCCGGGCGATCGCGGTGGGCTTCTGGCCAGTGATATCGTCGCCGCGAAAGCGGATCGAGCCGCTGGTCACACCGAACATGCCAGTGATCAGGTTGACAACGGTGGATTTGCCGGCGCCGTTCGGCCCGATTAGCGCGGTCACCAGGCCGGGCTGGATTGCCATGTTCAGATCGGTCAACGCCTCGATGCCGCCGAAACGCTTCGAGACCCCGGCGATCGAGAGGAGGCTCACGGCTATGCGGCTACCTTGGGCGCCGGGCCGGCGCGCAGCGCAAACCGGCGGATCAGCCGGCATCCGGTGTCCCAGAGCCCATCGGGCAAATAGATGCTGATCAGCACGAGCAACGCTCCGTGCACGAGATACGACTGGTTCGCGAAGGTCCGGCTGATCTCCGGCAGTACGACGAGGAAAATTGCGCCGACGATCGGCCCGAACACCGATGTCCGTCCCCCGAGCACGACCGCTGTCAACGACTGCGTCATCATGGAAAAGCCGAACTGCGTCGGTACAAGGCTATAGCTGTGGAAGGCGTAAAGCGCCCCGCCGGCGCCGGCGATCGCACCAGACAGGGCGAACACCAGCCGGTGATAGCGCTTGACCTCGATCCCGAGAGAAACCGCCACCGTCTCGTCTTCGCGCACCGCATTGAGCGCCCGGCCGATTAGGGTTTGTGAGGAGGCGTAAATGATCCAGCAGATGACGATAGTGGCGAGCGCGATGTCCCAGGTGTCGACGGTGTTGGGGATTTCGTTGAGGCCTTTTGCGCCGCTGGTGAGGTCTTCGAAATACAGGGCGAGCGAGATGATGATCTGGACGAAGGCGAGCGTGGCGATCGCCTGGTAGATGCCACGCAGCCGGGCGAGCGGGATGGCAAGGATCAAACCCGAAGCCGTCCCAGCCAGCAACCCCGCCAGGATGGAAATGGATGAGGGGACGCCGTAGGTGGTGGTGAGGATCGCCGCGGTGTAGGCGCCGATCGAGGCCATGCCGGCGGTCGCGATCGAGAACACGCCGGCGCGCAGCACGACGAATTGGCTCAGCGCGAAGATGATCGCGAGCAGGATCTGCCCTGCGAACGGCTCGTACGCCTCGATCAAGCGCATCATCGTGCGGCGGCAAGATTTGGGTCGCCAAACAGGCCGCGCGGCCGGGCGAGCAGCACGATGAACAGCGCGCCGAATAGGATCGCGTCGGACAGGCCGGAATACGGCGTCGCTATGATGATAGTCTGAGTGATGCCGACCAGCAGGCTGGCGACAACCGCGCCGGAGATGCTGCCGAGGCCGCCGATCACCACGATAACGAAAGCGCGGAGCAGGTAGGGTTCTCCCATGAGAAAGTGGATCGAGTTGAACGCGACCCCGATCATCAATCCCGCCACCCCAGCGAGCGCGCCGGAGAGGAAAAAGGTGACTAGGAACACGAGCGGGGCATTGACGCCGAGGAGGCGCGCGGTGCGCTCGTTGAGCGACACCGCGCGGAGCTGCCGTCCATAGCTGGTGCGGTAAATGAGCAGGACCAGAAACACGACCATCAGGCAGACGCAGGCGACGATGGTGAGCTGCAGCACCGAAATCCGCAGGCCCCACAAGCGGTAGAGCATGACCGGAAAGATTCCGAACGGGAATCGCAGAACTTGGGTGTTGGAGGCCTGCTGCGCGGCACTGATCAGGATCAGCCCGGCGCCGAGGCTGGCAACTAGGGCGCTGAACTCCGAAGCCCGCCGGCGCCGCAGCGGCCGGAAGACGAGAAACTCGAGCAGCATGGCGAGCGAGCCGCCGACGAGGATTGCGACCACGACCGCGGCATAGAACGGCAGTCCGGCCTGGGTCACCAAGGCCGCGGCGAGCGCCGACCACATGAACAAAGAACCGTGCGCGAGATTGATGACGCGGGCGAGACCAAAGATCAGGGTGAATCCGAGGCTGAATAGCGCATAGACGCTGCCGACGACGACCCCGTTGATCAGCTGCTGCAGGATCACGAGGCGGCCAAGGCAAGTTCGCGATCGCGCAGGTCTTTGCGTCGGACCTTGCCCGTGATGGTCATCGGCATTTCGTCGATGAACTCCACCTCGCGCGGATATTGGTATGCGGCGAGATGGCGCCGGACGTGGTCCTGGACCGAGGTTTTGATCGCGTCGTCTGGCCCCACACCCTCCTTCAGCTTGAGAAACGCCTTGACGATTTGGCCCCGAATGCGGTCGGGCCGGCCGATCACGGCCGCTATCGCCACCGCTTCGTGTCGCATGAGGCATTCCTCGATCTCGAGCGGACCGATCCGATAGGCGCCGCTCTTGATCAGGTCATCGTTGCGGCCAACAAACCACAAATACCCATCCTCGTCCCTGTAGCCGTAATCGCCGGTGATCAGCCAGGCGCCGCTATACTTTTCCTCGGTCGCGTGCCGGTTATTCCAATAGCCAAGAAAGAAGATGGGGTCCGGGCCGCGCGCAGCAAAGGTGCCGAGTTGGCCCGGCGGCAGCAATTCGCCGTCCTCGCCCAGTACCTCAAGCACGTGTCCGGGCGTGGTGCGGCCGATCGAGCCGGGGCGGACCGGCAGGATGCCGCCGGAGTTGCCACTGAGCAGATTGGCCTCGGTCTGGCCCCAGAACTCGTTCACGGTCAGGCCGAAAGTGGCGCGGACCCATTCCAGCATGTCGGCGCCGAGCGATTCCCCACCGGTGTTCATGCTGCGCATGCGCGGCGGAAAGCGTTCGGCGGTGCGCGTGACCTCGCGCATCATCTTCAGCGCCGTGGGCGGCATGAAGGCGTTGCGGACTCCGCATTGGGCGATCAGCGCGAAGGTGCGCTCCGGATCGAACTTTCGGAACCGGTGGGCGACGATCGGCGTCCCAGTGAACCAGGAGGGGAACAGCGAGTCGAGCAGGCCGCCGCCCCAAGCCCAGTCGGCAGGCGTCCAGAACAGGTCGCCTGCCTGGGCGAAACCGTCATGGGTGAACGAGATGGCCGGCTGATGGGCGTAGGCGAGTCGATGGGCGTGCAGCGTGCCCTTCGGGTGACCAGTGGTGCCGGAGGTGTAGATGATCATCGCCGGATCATCGCGGTGCGTCGGCTCAGGCGTCAGCGCATCACTGGCGCGGTCGAGCAGCGCGCGCAGGTTCTGCGGGCCGCCACCGTCGACCAGCAAGACGTGCGTGAGAGTGGGTAGGCGGTCGCGGATGCCTTCCAACTTCGGGGCGTTCTCGACATCGGTGATGACGACCTTGGCGGCGCTGTCAGCCAGGCGGTAGAGCAGGGCGTCAGGACCGAACTGGGTGAAGAGCGGCAGTGAGATCGCGCCGATCTTGAAGGCGGCGACATGGGCGATGGCGGTTTCCGGCCGTTGCGAGAGCAGGATGCCGACCACGTCACCGCGTGCAACTCCTAGGCCTCGGAGCGCGTTGCCGAGCCGGTTTGAAAGCGCACGAATCTGAGCAAAGCTATAGCGTGTCTCGGTGCCGTCCGGGTCCAGCGCCAACAGCGCGAGGCGCTCGCCGGGATGACGATCGCACAGATCGTGCCCGAGATTGCAGGCCTCCGGTATTTCCCAATGGAAACCGCGGCAAAGCGCCTCATACTTCGAAGCGTCTTGTGACATTTTCCTCCTATCGTCCGGCTCAATGCCGCATCATCGCTTGCGTATCCAGCAAGGACGCTTACTTTCCGCCGAGAGCTAGCTCAATAACTACCCAACGGACGTTCGCTCCGCAAGGACTCCATGAACAAGATCGCTTCTACGCGTAGCCTTTCGAAGCCGGCCGAATCGACTGAAAGCAGGGGGCCGACCGGAATCGACCGGCGCGACATCATCATCAACCAAGCGGCGCGCCTGTTTGCCGTGAACGGGTTCGACGGCGCGTCGATGCGCGACATTGCAGCGGTCACGGGCATCCATGCCGGGTCGCTCTACTACCACTTCACGTCCAAGCAGGTGCTGTTCGTCGCGGTGCATGAGGCCGGGATGAAGGTGCTGACCGATGCGGTGCAGGACGCGACGCGCGACGTGAAGGACCCTTGGGAGCGGCTGTGCGCCGCCGCCGCCGCACACTGCACGGCGCTATTGAACAGCGGTGACCTGATGGTCATGGTGGTCCCGAGTTTTCCGGCCAGCATCGCCGAGCACCGTGCTGAGCTGGTCCGACAACGCGACGCCTACGAGAAGATCTTCGCCGGGCTGATCGCAGAACTGAAGCTGCCCAAGAGCGTGGACCGGCGGCTTTTGCGGCTCCAGTTGCTGGGGTCGTTGAACTGGGTCCAGACCTGGTATCGGCGGGATGCCAAGCTGTCCCCTGCGGCGATCGGCCGCCAATTCGTCGAAATGCTGCGGCAGGGCTAGCATTCCAAACGTTCGTTTGATACTCACTGGAGTCGTTGTCCCGCCAGCAGGTGCCCATGGCCGACGCTTTCATCTACGATCATGTCCGCACGCCGCGCGGTCGCGGCAGGAGCGACGGCGCGCTGCACGAGATCACGCCCATCCAGCTCGCCACTCAGACGCTGCAGGCGATACGCGACCGCAACGCGCTGGATACTGCGCTGATCGATGATGTCGTCATGGGCGTGGTCATGCCGATCGGTGAGCAAGGCTGCAATATGGGCCGGGTCGCTGCGCTGAACGCGGGGTATGCAGAGACGGTCTCGGGATATCAGATCAACCGGTTCTGCGCGTCGGGCCTCGAGGCGGTGAATATCGCGGCGGCGCGCGTCGCCGCTGGCGAGGTGGATGCGATCGTGGCGAGCGGAACGGAATCAATGTCGCGCGTGCCGATCGCCTCGGATGGTGGCGCTTGCTACAGCGATCCGCAGGTGAATTGGGCCACCTGGTACATTCCGCAGGGGATCGGCGCGGACCTCATCGCGACCATGGAGGGGTTCGGCCGCGAGGACGTCGACACATACGCCCTCACCAGTCAGCAGCGCGCCGCCCATGCCTGGGAAGAAGGTTGGTTTGCCCGCTCCGTCGTGCCGGTGCGCGACGTGCTGGGCGAGATCGTGCTCAGCCGTGACGAGCATGTCCGGCCAGGAACGACGATGGAGGATCTGGGCAAGCTCAAGCCCGCCTTCGCCGCCATGGGCGAACGGGACGGCTATGACGACGTGATGCTGCAGCGCTATCCGGCGGTGGAAGCGATCGAGCACGTGCACACGAGCGGCAATTCTAGCGGCATCGTCGATGGCGCGGCGGCGGTGTTGGTCGGCAATGCCGAGTATGGGACCAACGCGGGGTTGGAGAAGCGGGCGCGCATCCGCGCCTATGCCTCGGTGGGCAGCGAGCCCGCGATCATGCTCACCGGCCCGGCCGCCGCCACGCGCAAGGCGCTCAA
Source organism: Acetobacteraceae bacterium (assembly GCA_965276815.1). Classification (GTDB taxonomy): domain Bacteria; phylum Pseudomonadota; class Alphaproteobacteria; order Acetobacterales; family Acetobacteraceae; genus JAVVHH01. Next base: position 918,646 of record CBDIBE010000012.1, read on the forward strand.
GCGGGCCGGCATGCATCTCTCCGACATCGACTTGTTTGAAGTAAACGAGGCGTTCGCCTCGGTCCCGCTCAGCTATGCGCGGCATTTCCAGTTGCCGCACGACCGGATCAACGTGGCAGGCGGGTCGATCGCGATGGGGCACCCGCTCGGGGCGACCGGGGCGATGCTGCTGGGGACGGTCCTGGACGAATTGGAGCGGCGTGGGCTCGGTACGGCGCTGGTCACGCTCTGCGCGGCGGCGGGAATGGCGACGGCGACGATCATCGAGCGGGTCTGATGGCAATGAGCGAACGCGTGGCCGGCTCTGGCGAGGTCATGCTGCTCAAAGTTCGCGCCGCTGGTTTTGCGGCGGAACTCGCGGAGGCGGTCGCGCGCGTGACTGGCGATGCAAGGATGACCGGCGCGGTCCTGTTGCTGTCGACGATCGATGACGATCTCGCAGAGACACCGGCGACGGCCGAGCTGATCGCCAGCCTGTTCCGGCGCATTGAGACCTGCGGCAAAACGTTTGCCGCGGCGATCGAAGGATCGGCCATCGGCCTTGGATTGGAGCTGGCTTTGGCGTGTCATTACCGGGTCGTGGTCGATGCGCCCGAGATAGAGCTTGCCCTGCCCGCGGTGACGATGGGGTGCGTTCCTGCTGCGGGCGGAACGCAGCGCCTCCCGCGGCTGATCGGTATTGAAGCGGCGTTGCCGCTCTTGCTGGAGGGCCGCCGAGTCGGGGCGCAGGAGGCGCGTGAGATCGGGCTCGTCGACGCGCTTGTCTCAGCCGCGGAACTGGTCGAGGCAGCGCGTGCCTGGGTCGCCGACCATGCTGGAGTCCAGCAGCCCTGGGATCGGAAGGGGTTCCGCGTGCCGGGGGGTGCGGGGCCGCTCGCGCCCCATGCGGGGCGCAGCTTCGCTGCGGGAACGGCCAAGCTGAAGCGCGCCACGTCGGGCAATGATCCGGCGCCCCTCGCGATCCTGTCTTCTGTGTATGAGGGCACGCTGGCGCCGATCGACATCGGGCTGCGGATTGAAGCGAAATACGCCAAGAAGGTTTTGGCCGGGCCAGTACCGGGCAACCGGCTGCGGACGAAGCGGGCCAAGCAGCGCGCGGACGCGCTGGACGCGCGGCCGGACGCGCCACGCTTGCAGGTGCGACGGTTAGGGGTGCTGGGTGCCGGGATGATGGGCGCCGGCATCGCCCATATGGCGGCGGCCCGCGGAATCGACGTTGTCGTGCTCGACCGCTCTTCCGAGTTGGCGGCCGGGGCGCGGCTTCATGTCGAACGAATGCAGGCGCGAGAGGTCGAGCGCGGCCTTGTGTCGAAGGCTGTGGCGGAGACAGTGCTTGGGCGGATCAAGGTGGCATCCGGTCCAGAGGATCTAGCTGGCTGCGACCTGGTGATCGAGGCGGTGTTCGAGGACCGAGCGGTGAAGCGTGCAGTGACGGAGACGGCGGCGGCCGTCGTCACGCCGGGAACGCTGATCGCGAGCAACACCTCGACGTTGTCGATCTCGCGCCTGGCCGAGGCGGTACCCTCGCCGGAGCGCTTCATCGGCGTTCATTTCTTCTCGCCGGTCGAACGGATGCCGCTCGTCGAGATCATCCTGGGCCGGCAGACCGCGCCAGAGACCCTGGCGCATGCGCTGGACTTCGTGGGGCAGCTCGGCAAGACGCCCATTGTCGTGCATGACAGTCCCGGCTTCTTCACCAGCCGCATTTTCTGCAGCTACATCGACGAGGCGATGGCGATGTTGGCCGAAGGCGTCGCGCCGGCGCTGATCGAACACGCGGCTGGGATGGCGGGAATGGCTGCGCCGCCGCTCGCGGTGACCGATGAGGTGTCACTCGATCTGCAACTGCATGTCGTGCGGCAGGCGGAAGACGAGGGGTTGCCAGCGAAGTTCCAACGGCTGCATGCGCAGCGGGTGATCCGAGCACTGAACGAGTTGGGTCGGCTCGGGCGGAAGAGCGGGGGCGGGTTCTACGACTATTGGCCGGGTGAAAAGAAGCGGCTGTGGCCAGGTTTGGGCCGACTGTTTCCTGGGCGGCCGGACCAGCCCGATGTCGAGTCGGTGAAACGCCGGCTGCTTTACATCCAAACCTTGGAGAGCCTGCGGTGCCTCGAGGAAGGCGTGCTGCTTCGTGCGGAGGATGGCGATCTCGGCTCCATCCTTGGTTTGGGGTTCCCGGCCTGGACCGGCGGGGTGCTCTCGCTCATTCCCACGGTCGGGACGGCGGCTTTCCTGGAGGGATGCCGGGCATTGACCGCCCAGCATGGCGAGCGCTTCCAATCGCCGCCGTCGCTGCTCGAACGTGCAAGGGCGGCGGCGTAGGCTCAGTCCAAGTAGGATCTGTCCACTAGGTCCAGCTTGCGGCGGAATGCAGACCAGGCGAGCTGGTCGTTCGTCCCGTCGTGCATGCCTTTCATCCGGCTGTAGGTCGTCACGACCGGCGTCAAGGACGCTTAGCGCCGGCGTGGGGGGCCCGGTCGTTGGGCTTTCGATCCTGCCAGGCGCGCCAGAGCACGCGCACCCAGGCGCGAGCGAGGATGTATCATGCGGCAGAGCGCATCGGGCGCGGCGCGGCAAAATGAGGCGTCTTACGACGTCCTGAAACCACCGAAGCGGTAGGTGCCGTCCGAGGCTGGTTCGAATTCGGGTTGGACCGAGGCCCCGATCGACAGGTTCGGGAGATCGTCGACCCCGACATTCGCCACGAAGCGAATCCCAGGCGCATCGGGAAAGGTAATCAGCCCGACGACGTAGGGCAGCCTGGCCGAGAACTCGGGTGCGAAGGCGCGGCGGACCACCGTCCAGCTGTACAGGCTGCCGCCGCCGGAAACGGCACGCCATGCCCAGCCGGCATCGCGGCAATGCGGGCAGTTCGGCAGTGGATACCAATGGAACCGCTCGCAGGATGGACAGAACGGAAAAGCCACATGTCCGGCGCGTAGTGCTGCGAAATGCCCGGCGAACAATTTTTCCAGCGTCGTCAACCTGCTTGCATCGATGATAGCAGGAAGCTACGCTCCCTTCCAAACGTTCGTCAGGCTAAGAACTTGGGGCTCTCAAGGCAAGCGCGCCGATCGGCAGGCAGCGGTAATAAAATACAAGGGGAGATGACTTTGAACGGTAGTCGCAGGGCGCTTCTCGGCGCCGCTCTCTTCGCCGCGGTGACCGCTCCCGCCAAGGCGCAGGCGCCGATTACGATCGGATCCCCGCTGGCGCTCACCGGGCCCTACGCCTTCGTTGGCGTGGCCATGAGCAAGGGCATCAATCTTGGTATCGAGGAACTGAATCGCAACAACGGAATAAACGGCACGAGGATCAACCTCATCATGGAGGACTCGGCCAGCGATAAGGCGCAGACTGTGACTCTGGTCAGCCGCATGATCGCGCGCGATCAAGTTCTCGCGATTCTCGGCCCGGCGACGACGATCGAGGTCTCCGCCGTAGGCCCGCTGGTTAACGAGAAGCAGGTCCCGCTGCTGACCAACTCGCCCTCGGCCGAAGTTCGGAAATATGGCAAGTGGTCGTTCAATGTGACGGCCGCACCGGCAGATATCATGGTCAAGCTGGCCAACTATGGGCTGGACAAGATGCAGGTGAAGCGGGTCGCGTTCGTGGCGGCACGCGAGAACGAGAGCTTCCAGACGCAGAAGAACGTGGTGCGCGACTACTGGAAGAGCCACGGCGTGGTGATCGTGAGCGATGATGCGCTGGCCGCCGGCGAGACCGACTTCACCGCGCTGGCCAGCAAGCTTACTGATTCCGATATCGACGCGCTCTGCGTGTTCATCCCGCCGGAGCAGGCCGCCAATCTGGTCCTGCAGGCGCGCCAGGCTGGAATGCCAGAAAAGGTGCGGTTGATCGCGCCACCCGGGGTGGTCTCGGAGAGCTACCTCAAGATCGGCGGCCCGGCGGTGGCGGGCACCATCCTGGTTGCCGATTACTTTCCGGGCAGCATGACCGAAATCAATAAGGCGTTCATCGCCGCCTATCGCGCCAAATACGGGGACGTCCCGGATAATTGGGCGGCGGTCGGCTACACTGCGGTGCAGATCCTGCGCAAGGCGATCGAGGAAGGCGGCCCGGATCGCGCGAAGCTGCGCGACGCTATGGAGCACATCAAGGACATGCCGACCGTGCTCGGCAATGGCAGCTTCACGATCGGGCCGGAGCGCGCGCCCTCCTATGGTGCGGCGATCTTGACGGTCAGGGACGGCAAGTTCGTCCTGGCGGACTGAAGCGCGCTTGACAGTGCACCGGCCGGCATCAGAAGCGGCACTGGTCGACCAACCGGAACTATTGCTGCCGGAGGTGATTGCCAATAATGCGAAGTTCCGCGGCAATCATCTCGCCGCTATCTGCGGCGAACAGCGCCTGACCTGGCGCGACTTCGACCGCCGCAGCAACCAGGTGGCGAACGCGCTGATCGCGCGTGGAATCGAGCGGGACGACAAGGTTGGCCTGCTGATGCGCAACTCGATTGCGATGTTCGAACTGAGCTGGGGCGTGATCAAGGCGGGAGCAGTGGTCGTGCCGCTGAATACGATGATGTCGCCCGACGCACTTGCACGGATGGTGGACAACGCCGACGCGAAGCTGCTGTTCGTGGACGCGACGACAGCGCATCTGTTGCCCGGCATGCAGGAGACGCTGACATTGTCCGCAGCGGCAATCTGCGCAGTCGAAACCGTGCCATCGGTGCAGGATTTCGCTGCGAGCATCGCTGTCGCGTCGGAGGCGGCGCCGAACGTGCCGATCGGGTTCTCGGACACGATGATCATCATCTATAGCTCGGGTACGACCGGCACCCCGAAAGGCATCGAACTGAGCCATTGGGCCCGGCACAACTACACGCTGGCCTGCGGCCCCGAGCTTGGCATCGACCGTTTCGCGGTTTCGCTCTGCTCGACGCCCTTGTACACCAACGGCACTTGGTTAATGATGCTGCCCACGGTGTTCCGCGGCGGGACGCTCGTCCTGCTTCCGAAGTTTTCGCCCAGAGCCTTTCTCGAGACCGTCGAGCGGGAACGCTGCACGCACACATTCGGCGTTCCGACACAGTTCATCGCCATCGTTGATGGCGGCGAGGTCCCTCGGCACGACATCAGCTCGATGCGCGCTATTCTTTCGGCCGGCCAGCCTTTGTTGAGCGACACATACGACCGGCTGTGCGCCGCTTTCCCACAGGCCGGCGTCTTTGAGCTTTATGGGCAGACCGAGGGCTTCCTGACCATGGCCGGGCCGCGCGACTTTGCGCTCGGCAAGCAGGGTTCGGTCGGGCTGCCGCTCTTCGGCGCCGACATCTGCATCATCGACGAGCAAGGCAAGGTGCTTGGAGCCGGCGAGCTCGGCGAGATCACCGGCTACGGTCCCGGTTTGATGAAGGGATACTACAAGGGCCCGGCGCGCACGGCCGAGATCATCTGGCGCGACCCGCGCGGGCGCACCTACCTGCGCAGCGGCGATATCGGCCGGATCGACGAAGACGGCTATTTGTTCATCGCCGGCCGGATCCGAGACATGATCAAGTCCGGCGGCATCAACGTGTTCGCCTCGGATATCGAGGAGGTGTTCATCCGTCACCCCGATGCCGGCGAAGTGGCCTGCATCGGCATACCGGACGAGAAATGGGGCGAGACACCGCTGTTGCTGGTGATTCCGCGCGAGGGCGCAAGGATTAGCGAAATCGAGCTGATGCAGTGGGGGAACGCGCGGCTCGGGAAATATCAACGCGTCTGCCGGGTCGAGTTCCGATCGAGCTTCCCGCGGGCGGCCCATGACAAGATCCAGAAACGGGCCCTGCGCGACCCTTATTGGGCAGCCCATGAACGGAAGGTCTGATCGTTGACCGGCGCGTGCATCGTCGGCATTGGCCAGACCGAGTTCACGAAATGGGGCCGGATCACCGATCAAAGCGAGTTCCATCTGGCGTGCCGGGCGATCATGGCGGCGTCCGATGATGCGGGACTGCCAGTCGAGGCGATCGACGGATTTGCTTCTTTTGCCAATGACCGGAATGAAAGCGCGATCCTGAGCGCCGCTTTGGGGACGCGACAGATCCGGTTTGCCTCCATGGCATGGGGCGCCGGCGGGGGCGGGGCGAGTGCGGCGGTGGCACATGCCGCGGCGGCGGTCGAGGCCGGGCTGGCGCACTACGTCGTCGCGTTTCGGGCGCTGTGCCAAGGGCAGTCTTTCCGCTACGGGGCGTCCGCGCACCCCTGGGCGCCCGGATCCAACTTCATCTTCCCTTTCGGGCTGCTCTCGCCACCGCAAATGATCGCGCTTCAGGTTCGTCGCTACATGACGGAGTATGGGGCGAAACCAGAGCAGTTCGCGCGGGTGGCGCTCGCCTGCTCCGCGGCAGCCCAGCGCAACCCCCGTGCGGTGATGCATGGACGCCCCCTCACGCTCGAGCGGTATCTTGAATCCCGCATGATCGCGGACCCGTTGCGGCTCTACGATTGCTGCCTTGAGAGCGACGGCGCCTGCGCAGTGATCGTCACCACCAAGGAGCGGGCGCGCGATCTCCGCGGGGCGCCGGTGGCGATCCTTGCGGCGGGGCAGGGATGCGAGGCCGGGTGGGGCACCGGACCGCTTGGCGGGTTCAATATGCCGGCCGAAATCTACACGACGAACAACTCAACCACGCTGGCTCGCGAACTGTTCGCGCGCGCCGGACTGAGGCCGGACGACGTCGGCGTTGCCCAGCTCTATGACGATTTTACCGGCATGGTGCTGATCACCCTGGAAGATTTCGGCTTCTGCGAACGGGGCCAGGCGGGCGCCTTCGTGGATGCAGGTCATCTCGAATGGCCGAATGGGCGGCTGCCGATCAATACTGCCGGCGGCAATTTGGCGGAGGCTTATATTCACGGCTTCAACCTCATCCTCGAAGGAGTGCGACAGATCCGCGGTACCTCCACGTCCCAGGTCGCCAGCGAGACCTGTCTGGTGACCAGCGGCCCCGGCGTGGCGCCGACGAGCGCGCTCATCTTGGGGCGCGCCTGATGCCCTATTTGCCCACCACGCTGCCTGCGGTGACGCCGGACCTCGACGATGCCGAGTTCTGGCGTTTGTGCAACGCGCGGCGACTCTGCTTTCAGCGCTGCGATGCGTGTGGGAAATGGCGGCATCCGCCGACGCCGCTTTGCGCGTCCTGTCGCTCCGACCGGGTCGCCTGGGTGGAGGGGAAACCGCCGATGCGCGTGTTCACCTACACGATCGTGCACCATTCCGCGCACCCCGCGACGGCTTCGATCTTGCCCTATAATGTCGCGCTTATCGAGTTCCCGTCCTGCGGCGGGGTGCGCCTGATCAGCAACGTTATCGAGGCCGGTCCGGACGACCTCGCGGTGGGCCGCGCCGTGGAGCTCGTTTGGGATGAAGGGCCTGGCGGGCAGACGCTGCCGCGCTTCCGCATAGAGCGCGCTTGAGCCGCGCGGCGGTCATCGCGGGAATCGGCGAAACGGCGCCGGTGCGCCGCTCGCAACTCGATATCCGGTCGCTGGTGATCGAAGCGTGCCTCGGGGCGCTGGCGGATGCGGGTATTGCGCCCGTGGAGGTTGATGGGCTGGTCAGCGACACATTGATTATGCCCGGAACGGTCCCGCAGGAATTCGTCGCCGCCCAGCTTGGCTTTGAGCGGCGGTTCACCGGCGGTATTGCCTGGGGTGGGGTGAGCAATGTCTGCGCCCCCATGGTCGCGCGCGAGGCGATCGTGCAGGGCCGGGCCGAGGTGGTACTCTGCTACTTCGGCGTCGATTGGGGCTCCCGGGCCGGTGGCCCCTATGCGTTCCACGACCTGTTCCCCGCCAAGACCGCGTTCGAAAAGCCCTATGGCTTCGCCGCCCAGGCGTCGTATTTCGCGATGTGGGCGCGGCGCTACATGCACGAATACGAGGGCGGCGAGGAAGCGCTCGAACTGATCGCGATCAGTCAGCGGACGAACGCGATCCGCAACGGCCGCGGCCAACTCAAGAAAGGGCTGGATGCGGCGGGGTACCGCGCCTCGCCCATGGTCTCCGACCCACTGCGCGTCGCCGATTGCTGCCTGATCAGCGACGGTGCCTGCGCGTTCGTGGTCACGACCGAGGAACGGGCGCGAGACTTGCGGGCGCGTCCGGTTTTCGTCCTCGGGGGTGCGTTTGCGACCGAGCCGGTGAGCGTAGATGACGTGTTCACCCAGCCGGCGAGTCTCACCAGCTTTCCGGCCGCCAAGCTCGCGGCAGAGCGTGCGCTACGCGACGCCGGGATTACCAGGGAGGAAGTGGATTTCCTCGAATTGTATGACTGTTTCACCATCTCCTGCCTGCTGCAGCTCGAGGATTGCGGGTTCTGCCGCCCAGGCGAGGGGCTCGCCTTCATGAAGGCGATGGACACGACGACGGACGGAAAGCTGCCCATCAACACGCATGGCGGCCTGCTGGCGCACAGTTACCTTCTCGGGATCGAGCACGTGATCGAGGCCGTCCACCAATTGCGGGGCACGGCCGGGCCGGCGCAGGTCGCGAACGCGCGCGTGGGTTTCATCTCCGGGCTTTCCATGCCGGATTTCGGGGTCCTGCTGCTGGGGCGGAGCGGATGACGGCGGAGGGTGCCGTCGAGTTCGCCGGGATCGGGCCGGTCCCCTTCGCGGCCATGCTGCTTGCCGATATGGGGGCCGATATCATCCGCATCGAGCGACCCGGCGGCGGCATGCCGGGCACCGAGATCGTCCACCGTAGCCGGCCGACGCTCGTGCTCGACCTCAAACAGGACGGCGCCCGCCAGAAGGCGATGGCGCTGGTTGCAGAATCGGACGGGTTAATCGAGGGCTTCCGGCCGGGGGTAATGGAACGACTCGGGTTCGGGCCGGAGCCGGTCTTGGCGCGCAATCCCCGCCTGGTTTACGGGCGCATGACCGGGTGGGGCCAGTCCGGGCCGCTCGCCTCGTCCGCGGGGCACGACATAAACTATATCGCGGTCGCCGGTGCGCTCGGCTCATTCGGCCCGGTCGAAGGCAGGCCGGTTCCGCCGCTGAACCTGGTCGGGGATTATGGGGGTGGCGCACTGTATCTGGCGCTCGGCTTGCTGGCCGGGCTGATCGAGGCCGGGCGGTCGGGGCAGGGGCAGGTGGTCGATTGCGCGATGTGCGACGGTGCGGCCTCGCTCATGACGCTGTTTTGGTCGCTGCACGCGGCCGGTCTGTGGACCGGTGGGCGAGGAACAAATCTCCTCGACGGCGGGGCGCATTATTACTCGACATACGAGTGCGCGGACGGGCGCTACGTCGCAGTTGGGGCGATCGAGAAACAGTTTTATGCGCTCCTGTGCGAGGGGCTCGGCGTCGAAGATCCGGCATTCCGGGAGCAGGACGACCGCGCGGCGTGGCCGGATTTGCAGGAGAAGCTGCAAGTGCTATTCCGTACGCGCACGCGTGACGAGTGGTGCACCCTGTTCGAGGGAACCGACGCCTGCGTCGCGCCCGTGCTCAGCATGCTGGAGGCGCCTGAGCATCCACACATGGCAGAGCGCCGTTCCTTCATCGACCTGGACGGCGTTCGCCAGCCGGCACCGGCACCGCGCTTCACCCGGACGCCGTCGGCAGTCCGGCCGGCACCCACGCTTACCTTCGAGGAGGCGCTCCAGAAATGGCGCGGATGCAGCTGAGGACAGCGCGTCGGTGTTATATTAGCCGCACGAATTTCATCGTGCTGGACGAACTCGGCTACCTGCCGTTCGCCCAGTCCGGCGGTCAGTTGCTGTTCCACCTGATCAGCCGTCTTTACGAGCAGACCTCGATCATCGTCACCACCAACCTGGCCTTTGGCGAATGGCCCAGCGTGTTCGGGGACGCGAAGATGACCACGGCGCTACTCGATCGCCTGACCCACCACTGCGACATTGTCGAGACCGGCAACGAGAGCTGGCGGTTCAAGAACCGGCTCTGATCGCGGTCCTCTGCGGCTTGCACCGGTGGGTCCACAGGGACCCCCCACGCGCCGCTGCGTCAATCTCCTTGGGGGACACTCCGCGGCGCGCGGATCCCTCCTATGGACTACCGGCACAAGCCGCCTCTTTGGTGGCTGAGGCGGCCGCGGAAATCAACAGGCCGATCAGGCTCGGCCTGTCGCCGTGTCGGCGGACCTATTTGGTTCCCGTGCTGTAATCCACCGGCACGGCCTCGCCTTTGACCATCCACAATGGAATCATGACACGCCTGCTAATCAGCCATCGATTGCCTTGTCGCACAAACTGATCTTCATAGCGGAAGCCGCGTTGCAGAAGAACCTGGCTTCCAGTCGCAGGATCACGCTTGTTGAGCATTGTTATAAGCGCTTCCGCGCGTGTCGATGCTCGGCTCGCGCCGGAGAAATTGTAGTCGACGTTCATAACGTAATGAGTCACTTTGTCCATCAGTGCGATGATCGCCATGGCACCATTCCAAGCGGCCTTCTGTCCGCTGGCCGACTTTTGCGGAAAGCCGGGATGGCCGAGGTCACCGCCAAGGACTGTCTCGACATCGTCGGTCATCTGGTCTGAATACAGCGCGTAGTCCGGCCGATCGAGTCCCGCAGCCATGCGGACCAGCGTTTCGTAGATAAGCGCCCGATCCCGTACTCTCGTTTCGTCGTCGGTCAAGTGAACATCTCCCATCTTAGTTCCTTGAAGCGCCGGGCGCGAAGGACATCCGCCGATCCCAGCCGATGATGCCTCAAAGGAACGGATGCCTTCCTTCAGTCCCGCCAACGCGTTCGCGAGACAAGTCCCAAGGTATCGTCACAAACCAACACGCACTCTTTCATTATCCTGCGCTCCAGCGCGCTGCTTCACCAGACCTGGCAGGTGTCAAATCACAGCATCGACTTCCAGCGCCTTGATCTCTGCGTCGGTCAGACCGAGCACACGGCTGAGAACCTGGTGATTGTCACGTCCCAGTGCGCCGCCAGCCCGCTTGACGGCGCCCGGTGTCTCGCTCAATTTCGGGATGACGCCACGCATTGCCATGGAGCCGATATCGTCGGTCTCGACACGGATGATTTGTTCCCGGGCGGCATAGTGCTTGTCCGCCATGATGTCTTCCATCGTGTAGAGTTTGCTGGCCGGAACGCCCGCTCGCGTCAGAACCGGAACGAGTTCACCGCTATCCTGTTCGCTTGTCCACGCCTGCACGATCCCTTCGATTTCCTGGCGATTGGCAATGCGCCTTTGGTTGGTGCAAAACCTCGGATCTTCGACCAACTCGGCGCGGTTCATAACCCGCGCCAAACGATTGAAGAGTTCATCGGCGCTGCACCCGATCGCCACCCAGGCACCGTCCCGCGTGCGGAAATGGTTATGGGGCGCGGCGCTGGGATTGTCCGCTCCGACCGGCCCTCTCACCTGACTCAACTTATCAAAGACCTCCACGTGATCCTCGAGCATGTGGAAAACAGGCTCGAACAAGGCCAGATCGACCTGTTGTCCTTTGCCGGAAGCCTCGCGGCTTCGCAGGGCCAGCATGGCACCGAATGCCGCGTAGATTCCACTCAGATAATCGGCGAACGCCGCGACTCCCGGCAGCAGGGGCTTTCCCCCCTGTTCTCCAACCAATTGCGTCAGGCCGCCAAATGCCATCGCCGTGCGCGCGACCGATGTCAAATTCTTCATCGGACCATTTTGGCCAAATCCCGACACGCTGACCATGATGAGCCCGGGATTGTCGGCGCGCAAGGTTTCGAAATCGAGCCCCCACTTGTTCAACGTGCCCGGGCGAAAGTTTTCGATGACGATATCTACGCCCTTGCAGAGCGCGCGTATGATCTCCTGGCCGCGCGGCGTTCGCAGGTCGACCGTGATCGTCTCTTTGTTTCGAGAAATCGTGCGCCAGAAGAAGCTCGTACCCTCGACGGTTGCTCCGAGCTTCCGCAGCGGATCGCCGACTTTCGGCATCTCGACCTTGATGATGTCGGCCCCGAAGTCTCCCAGTAAAGTGCCGCAATAGGGACCCGCGATGAAAACAGAGAGATCCAAGATTTTCACGCCTTCGAGCGGCCCTGCATTCATCATTTCCTCCTTGAGCGACTCGCCTGTCTGACAGGCGAGTCGCTGTTATTGAGTCACTGCGGCGCTTGCCTACTCTACAATTGCACCGAGCGGATATTGTGCGCCGTCGATGCAAGCCGTCGAATTGACATGCGGTCGATTAAGTATCTCATATAAGTACGACAGACCGTATATACGACAAAGTAGACTCGGTTCTTTACCGCGTCAAGGCGCGTTGCGATGCTATGCGGAGAAATCGGCGTCGCTTGAATTCTTTGGGAAAACAGGGGCCGAATCAGGGAGTCTCAGGGGTGAAGGACGAAGGCAAGGAGCATCGGTCTGTCAGCAGGGCCGTCCAGATACTGGAATACGTCGCGGCTAACCCCGAAGGCACGAAGATGCCGGCCCTGGTGCGCGAGCTGGATGCGCCGCGATCCTCGGTTCATGGACTGGTAAGCGGCCTGGTCGCCTGCGGCTATCTGCAGACCCGGCAGGGCGCGTACTATCTCGGGCCGGCAATAGGCAAGTTACTTTCCAGTCAGCGCACGCTCGATGCAGTGGCCAAGGCCGCCATGACAAAGCTCGCCGAGGACGTCGGCGAAACCGTGCTGCTGGCGATTCGCATCGGACATTCGCTGATCTACATCGCTGCCGTGGAATCCCATCACGACATTCGATTCTCCGCGACCTTGTACGAGCGCCGCGCATTGTACCCCGCCAGTTCCGGCAAGTGCTTTCTCGCCTTCGGCACCGCTGATTTTCGCGAGAGCTATATTTCCGAACACATCAAACCCGCGCAGCGCTCGACGGTACGGTCGGAACTCGAGGAGATCACGAGAAACGGATACGCAGTTAATCGCGGCCAAACGATTGCGGACGTCACCGCGATCGCCGTCCCACTGAAATCGCAGGACCAGTTGATCGGCTGCATCGCGGTTGCCGGTCCAACCGCTCGCATCCATGCGGATCAGTTGCCGGGTATCGCAAAGCATGCTCAAAGCGCCGCGACAGGCATCGCAAAAACTCTCTGATAGTTGTGGATTTGGCTATGCCGCTTTCTGGACTGGAGTTCGGTGCCGCTGATTGGCCAGCCGCGCAAATGGCCGCGGAATTCCTACACAGCCTCGGAGCCCGGTATGCTCATGAACGCCAGCGGCTTGCGGCAGGTGTAGCGCTGTCGTGCGGGTCAAGACGCGTCTACGCGAAGCCTTCGACACCGCGCGAGGATCTGCTGGCTTCGGGGATCATGGATCTGACGGGCCGGTGGAATGGGCCAGGCCTGACGCCGGTTGGTTGCGCGGCGACGGTCGCTCGTGCCGCCGGGCTTGCGATGAGTTTGTTGTCCGACGCGACGGGCCAACCCACGATCGAGCGACTCGCGCAGCGCGCGAGATTGTTCGGACTGAAGCGCAACGGTTCTACGTCTGTCGGAGGGGCGGCCCGGCTGCTTCGGGCGCGGGGCGGCTGGTTCGCGCTGAGCCTGCCGCGGGAGTCCGACGTCGAAATGCTGCCCGCACTGCTCGAGGTGGAGAGCGGCGACTGCAACTGGCATACGATTGCTGAGTGGGCGTCCGTGAGAGATCTGAAAACAATCGTCCAAAGGGCCGAACTGCTGGACCTGGCCGTTGGCGCTCTGCCTTTGGCAAGCAGCCCTACACAGACGGTGCCGTGGACGATCACGGCGAGGCCAGCGTCGGGCCGCTCAAGGTGGCCGCTTCGCGTCGTCAACCTGGGCGCGCTGTGGGCGGCTCCGCTATGCGCTCAACTGCTCCAAAGGAGCGGCATGCAGGTGGTGGACTTGAAGTCGGAGAATCGTCCGGAGCATCGGCCTCAGCCCTTCTACAACGTGCTGCACGATGGCCACCGGACTATCACGTGCGATTTTCGAACCCCGGACGGCCGGTCGCAACTCGCATCGCTGCTTCGCGGCGCCGACGTCGTGATCGAAGCGAGCCGGCCACGTGCGCTTCGAGCACTCGGCACACCAGCCGAGGTCGTCATGCATGACGGCCGGCCGCGCGTCTGGATTCAGATCACCGGCCATGGACGTGAGAGCAATAGGATCGCTTTCGGCGATGACGCGGCCGTCGCGGGTGGATTGGTGGCTTGGGACCGCAACGGACCTGTCTTCGCCGGAGATGCCATGGCCGATCCCCTGACCGGAATACTCGCGGCCCTGGCGGCTCTTGCCTGCGTTTCGGCGGGAGGCGCCTGGATCATCGAGCTCCCGATGGTGGCGGTTGCGCGTTTCGCCAGCCGACAGTTGCATTAGGATTTTGCCGTGCGAAGATCGCTCGCCTCGAAGGCGACATCGCCGCCGATGACGGTCAGCGTCACGGTCGAAGCGCATGCCTCGCCCGCACGCGGGAGGATCGCGAAATCCGCAGGGCGGCCGATCCAGGCCAACGCTTCGCTGTCGACCAGTCCCGGGGCGAGCGTCGCGCAACGGAGCGCATCGTCAAACGACAGGCCGGCGCCAGGAAAGTTCAGGCCGCACCGGCCTCGCTGCTGCGCTCCCGTGATCGCAGACCAGGGTCCGGGGTCACCGACCGGCGCGTCGGAGCCGAAGATCAAGCGAATGCCCGCCTTGATGAATCCACTCAGCGGCTGATAGAGCTGTGCTTCACCACGTTCGATAAGCGGCGCGATCGCGTGCGGCCGGTCAACAAAGAAGCCGGGGTTTGCGCAAACGCTACAGCCGATGCGCGCGATCTTCTCGACCAGAGCCTCCGGGCACAGCGCCGCATGCTCGATGCGTCCCTGCCCATCCAGCACGCAGCACGCCGCATCGATTTCGTCCGGCTCGACTGCATGGATCGCCAACGGCCGGTTCCTCAAGCCGTTTCGATCGCGCAGCGCTGCGTCGAACGGATCAAGAAATTTGAGATGGGTGGCCTGCTTGAGAGGATCGGCTGGAAGTCCCATGAAATGGGTCCGCACAGGCCAGAGCACGCGCGAAATCCAGGCGACACGATCAGCCATTGCGGCCGGGTAAGGCGTGGCGTCGTGCACATCGGCCACCCCCTGCGAGAGCAGGGTCGAGCGCAGGGATCGGAGCCAAAATGCCTCGGCGTGCTCGTCTAGCCCGAGCGCCTCGCGCCACACTGAACCGATACGGCTCAGCTCGTATCTCAGACTGGCCAGACGCTCACGCCCGGCCTGATTTGCAAAAGCGGCGTGTCCGGTGCGGTGAACCACCAGAACTGCGTGTTCGACGTTCCTGTCCAGACGATCGAGCTGCTCTTTGGGATCGTGGTGATGATCGAGTCCAAACAAGACGGTCCAACCGCTCGACCCAGGCCCCCGTTCAGCGATCCTCCGGCAACACCATTCATCCAAGCCGCCGTCCGGAAACGGAAGCGATCGCTTGGCCCGCAGCCATGCGCCGATATGGAGGTGATTGTCGGCAAGGGTAGGACTGAGCCTTCCGCCGCCCGCATCGATGCAATGTTCGTCCACGCCTGGGGATAGTCCCGGGCCAATCTCGACGACCACGCCGTCGCATACGCGCAGCGACAGAGGCCGGGTCTCGCGAGACAAAGCGACGCCCGTGACGAGCAACCTACGGCCGGGCGCCGCATTTCTGTGCGACTGAGTCATTTTGTGCCGTGCCAAATCATGTCGTGCCAGTTCGCGGCTGTCTTGTCGCGTCACGATCACAAGAGATCGTCGACCAGCCGCCAGTCGAACGCCGTCTGTGCGTCGATCCGCCGGGCCGACAGGCAAAGATACGCGGTTCGCCAGCGACCTATCCGAGCCGTGACACTGACTGTCCCGCCGGCGCCCGGAATCAAGCCCATGCCAAGCTCCGGCAACTGAAAGATCGCATCGCGTTTCGCGCTGACCCTGGCCAGGAAGGCTGGCATTTCGATGCCTGCTCCGAGGCAGGCGCCGTGCAGGGTCGCCTCCCCGCGCTCACGCAGTATATGCAAACGCATTGCGACGCTATGTCGAAAGCGAACAAGGTGCGCCAGCACAGGGTCGGTGGCTACGCCGAATTCGTCGAGACAGCCTCCGCTGCAGAACGAAGGACCGCGTCCCGAAAGGTGGATCGTCGTTCGTCCGTCTGCCAGCGCAACGTCAAGAGCCTCCAGCAGGCTGTCTCTCATGTCCTGCCCAAAACAGTTATGCAGGCGGGCTCTGTTCAACGAAATGTCCAGGCAGCCATCTCTGCGATCCACGATCACCGGGCGATCCGTGCAGACGTCGCGGTGCGTCCGCGATGTCGATCGTCGCCATTGCGCAAACTCTCGGCCGGCAAGCAGCATGGAATAAGCAAGCGACTCGGCCTGCAGGCCATGTTCCACCCTTGCGGTTGCCGTCAAACGCAGCAGCTGCTCGAGTGTCAAAGCGGCATACGGCGCCCTGTCGACTGTGGATGCGATCGCTTCACAGGCCTCCTCAAGGCTATCGACGGCTAATCCTGCTTTGCCGCAAGTCCAGCGGTTTCCCGCGATGGTGAACGTGAGGGCTTCGAGAAGGCCGGCAAACACCGGGCTGGGCGCTCTCTCGCAAGTTCCGACGAGCACTCGATGGTCGGTCAGGGCGGCGGCGCGCGCCGCCTGCAATTCCGCTCTCGAGCAACTGGCGTCGAGATCGACGAATACCAGCACGCCCCGATGCACGTCCGGCGAGCCAAGCTCGGCCGGGTGGGACGCGAGATAGTCGGGCAATTCCGAGACAGGCACGAACGACCGCCTTGGGCGCTCCGTCATGTCAAAGCCACCCGCCTCCGGCATGCCGCCACCCCTCGAGCCGCCAGCGACCCTTGGTCGATTCCGTCTATCGGTCGCGACGACATGCGAGACAGGTCTGTCGCTAGGCCGGCAACGTTCGAGAGTGCTGTGGCGGAAGGTGCAAGACCGCGCGACCTTCCGGGAGTGAAAGGTCGTTGTCCAGGTGAATCCGCATCTCGCCAAGCTCGTGCGTGGAAACGACGTACTCGGTCTTGGCTCCCATGAACGTGCTCGCCAACAGCCGCACCGGCCAGGTATTCAGCGGCGTGCCGTCCATGCTGCTTTTCAGCACACATCGCTCCGGCCGAATGACGACGACGACGCGGTCCCCGGCCGACATCCTGCCATTTCCGACGCGAGCGAACATCGAGCCTGCCGATGTCCGAACCTCGGCCAGCACGTGGCCATCCTGCTCTGAAAAGTTTTCGACCACGCCAAAAATCTCGTTCACCTGGCCAACGAACCTCGCGACCTGCTGGTTTTCGGGACTTTCATAGATCTGCTTTGGTGGACCGATCTGCGCCACCTTGCCCTTGTCCAGAACAGCGATCTGGTCCGCGAGCTCCATCGCTTCCTGCTGATCATGCGTCACGTAGACCGCGGCAAATCCGACCTCATCCCTCATTCGCAAAATCTCCGAACGAAGCTGCTCGCGGACCTTTGCGTCGACATTCGAGAGCGGCTCGTCGAAGAGCACAAGCTCCCGGTTCGAGACCAAAGCCCGAGCGAGCGCCACGCGTTGCTGCTGGCCGCCGCTGAGCTGCCCCGGATATTGATGGGCGAGTTCGGCGATCCCGACGGCAGCGAGAATATCGTTGACCCGCTCGCGGACTTCGCGCTCGCTTATTTTTCGGGTTCGGAGTGGAAACGCGACATTGTCGAACACCTTCATGTGAGGCCACAATGCGTAAGACTGGAACACCATACCAAGACCGCGCTGCTCGGGACCTGTGCTGAGCCCGGTCTTGGCAGAAAAGTGCTGCCGCCCGCTGAGTTCGATCGAGCCTTCGTCAGGATACTCGAGACCTGCTATGCAGCGCAAAAGCGTCGTCTTGCCACATCCGCTCGGGCCGAGCAGGACAAAGAACTGGCCAGGCGCGACGTCGAGGGAAATGCCATCGATGGCGGGAACCCGTGTCCCATCGCGACGCGTAAAGTATTTTCGCACATTGCTCAGGCGTACGACAGGCGGGGTTGCCGCATCGGGTGTTCTGTGGTGTTCGGCCATTGTGCGTTTCGCAAACATAAGGGGGGACGGCTAAGCTGAATGGGTTCGCAGACCGCCGAGCTTGCCCGCAATCCCTGCGAGCGTGAGTGCGGCGACGTTTACGAATGTGAGCGCAACGGAAAGCGAGGCGAGCTGCGCAAAACCTCCGTGCTGGAAAGCCTGCAGGATCTGGAAGCCCACGACTGGGTTGTGTGCGCCGGCCAGCATGACCGACGCATTGAGCTCCCCGACCATCCAGACGAATAAAAGACCCCAGCTCGCGATCAGTCCGGGCAACAAGAGCGGCAGATTGATCTTCAGGAAGACGCGACTGGGCCTGGCGCCCGCGACCTGGGCGGCCTCTCGCAGTTGCCGGTCGATCTGGGCGACGGCAGCGTCGGTTGCCGTTGTCGCCTGCGGAATGAACAGCACGATGTAGCAGAGCAGGAGGATCAGGGAAGTTCCACCAAGCGAAAAGGGAGGCCCGCTGAACGCCAGCAAAAAGCCGATCCCGATAATCACCGGCGACAGCGCGGCCGGTAGCTTGATCACGCCGTTTATGACCCTGGCGACCCAGCCTCGAGTGGACTGGTTGTGAAGCGATTGCGTCGCAGCCAGCAACACGGTGATCGTGGCGCCGGCGAGCGCGAGCCTGATGCTAACCGCGAATGCCTCTTGTGCGGGGCTGCCGTCCGAGAAGGCGTTCAGGAGATTGGCGGGCCTTAACTTCGTCCAGTCGATATAGGCCGACCAGAAGCCTCGCATGCAGACCAGAACGTGCGCTCCCAGCGGCAGAACCAGCGCGATCAGACAATAAAGCACGAGCGCCGCTTGCGCCGGCCGTCTCCAGCGTCGGAGTGGCAAGGTGATCGTCCGGTATCCCTTTCCTGCGAGCGTAGCATACCGGGCGTTCGCGAGCATGCGGGCCTGCAGCCACCATACGACGCCCATTGCCAGCAGCAGGAAGCCGCTCAAACCCATGGCGACCGTCGTCTCGGCCGGATACGTGAACGTGAGCAGTTCAACAATCTTCACCGCAATCGTATCGATGTGGGCCTGCGGCCCGATGACGGCAGGAACCGAGAAGAAGGAGAGACCAAACCAGATCGTAAACAACGAAGCCGCACCGATGCTCGGCAGAATGGCAGGCAGCGTGACCTTGACGAGCGTCGCGAGGATACTCGCCCCAGAAACGCGGGCCTGCTCGTCAAGGCTCGGATCGCTGTTTCTCAGGCCGGCCGAGACCATCAGGAACCCAAATGGGATCTGGTAAATCGTGTAGAGGGCGATCATTCCCCACCACGAATAAACATTCAGCGGGCCCACATCGAGGTGGATCCCGACTTCCGAAAGCGCCGCGCGCATCAAGGAATTGAGGTAACCGCTTCTTTCCGAGAGAAGGAAGGTCCATCCGATCGCACCGGAGATCGGTGGCAGCAGGAACGGCACCATGGGCAAGAGGATTTCCACGCTTCGAATGCGTGCGTCCGTGCGCTCCATAAGCCAGGCGAAAACGGTCCCGATTGTCAAGGCTAGGCACATGCTGGAGAAAACGACGGCAAGCGTGGACAGGACCACGCGGCCCACGCCTGGCAGACTGGCGACCTGCGCGATGCTACCTGCGTCCAGCCGCCCATTCACGATGAAAAAGGTCGCTCCGATGCGGATGAGCGGATAGATCACCAACGCGGCCAGGGCGACCCCGGAGAGACCGCTCAGCAGCTTGAACGGGCTGAGTGTCAGGAAGCCGTCCCACCAAGCACCAGATGTTTGGTTTTCCGACTGCCCCGCGATCGCGGCTCTGGTCTGCCCGGAATTGTAGGCCAATTGTTTGCTACTTCTGCTTTCCCAACAAATCGAAAATCTTGTCTTTGTCGGCTATCGCAGCGTCGTCCGGCTTGATGTTCTCCAGCTGCTCGGCCGACATCTGGCTATCCACCGTTCCAATGATCCCGTTGCTGAGGATTTTATTGCCGTCGGCCGATAGCAGAAAATTGGCCATCAGGCGCCCGGCAGCTGGATGAGAGGGCTTGCCGACGAGCGCGATCTGCATTTCCGAACCGGTCGTGACCGCCGGCGTCACATAAGCAATCGGCGCACCGGCAGCCAGTACCTTGCTCAGCCCGGGATGGGTCGTGACGGCGACGACGCCCTCGCCGGCCGCGAGCGCCTCGGCGACCGCCGTTGCGCTGGCGTAGTATCGCGGGTCGTTCGCTGCGATCGCCTGGAGAACTTTGTCACTAGTCGCATGGCGGACCTTGTCCCACATTTGGATATGCGTCTCCGAGGTCGCAGGATCGATGAGGAGGATCTTGCCCTTGTATTTGGGGTCGCCGAGATCGCTGATTGCCTTGGGCGGCTGATCCTTCTTCATTTCGTCGGTGTTATAGGCGAGGACGAACGGCATGAAGCACAGGGTTGCCGTAACGGCGCCGACAAAGCGGGCGGGGAATTCCCCGGATGCCAAAACGGGAATATTCGAGTCGCGGATCGGGTCGAGCCACCCCTTGGCGATGAGACCTGGCGCCGTCCGTTCCAGACTGGCTGCGATGATCACGTCTGCCGTGGGCGCGTTGGCCTCCGCCTCGGAAGAGAACCGCTGCAGCAACGTGCCGCTGGGTAGCTCTAGGACTGTCGCGGAGATGCTATACAGTTTTTCGAAGGCCTTCGCGACATCCCCGCTCGTTGTCGGCACCGCGTTATAAAGCGTGACGCTGCCCTCCTTCTTGGCACTCGCCACCAGATCGGCGAGTTCCTTGCTCTCGACGGGGGCCGCCCCTTCAGCGAAACCGAAGCGATCCGAGCAAGCCCAAGTCGTCAGAGCAACCGTGCCAAGTCGCAGCAGGTCACGGCGATGTGTCGAGTGCATGGCTTCCTCCGTTTTTCTCTCGCTGGACGTCTTCTTTCTGCGTTTATCTTGAATGCTGTCTCAACGCCAGATGTAGGTTTGACGGTTTGTGAGCAGGGAGCGTCTGCTGCCCACATCTGGCTCGATCGCCTCATAGTGCGTAAAGATGACGACGAAGACCAGCGGGCCATCCTTGCCGGGCTTCTCGTAGAGTTTCTCGTAGCAGCTCAAGGCCGTGATCCTCTCGCCCACCCGCGCGAGCGAGAAGATCTGTTGTTCCAGGATCGAGACACGATGACGTCCGGCAACCGTCGTGTGCGGTCGCAAATTTGAAATCGTAGTGGATTCGGTGCCAGTTTTCGATCGCTGCGGACCAACGCATCAGATGCATCGAGGTCATCGGCCCCTTGGTCAGCGGGCCCAGTTCGTCACCGAGCTTCACATCCTCGAAGTGACGCGTCACGTCGGTCATGGATACGCGCCCTGACCGGAGGAGAATATTTCCGCGACCTTGCGCCTAAGCAGTTTGCCAGTTTCGGTATACGGGAGTTCCCGCCAAACCTCGATGACATCGGGCGTTCGCGACGAACGCAGCATGCTTCGCACGAACCGCTTCAGTTCTTCGGGATCGGGGCTGCGACCGTCACGCGCCAAGACAGCCGCAGCGATCCTCTGGCCCCACTCATCGTCGGCAACACCGACAACCGCCACCTCCGACACATCCGGGTGCTGGAGGAGAACGTCTTCGATCTCTGCAGGCGCAATATTCTCGCCGCCCCGGATGATGGTATCGTCCTGTCGTCCCTCGATGAAGAGGTAGCCATCCACGTCGAGCCTCGCTCTGTCGCGGGTGTAGAACCAGCCATCAGAGTCCGTCATAGACGCGCGGCCGACATATTCTCCGGCGACTTGCGGTCCGCGAACCCACAATTGACCGCTGGTCCCAGCCGGAACACTCGATCCCGCATCGTCGCGGATTTTGATCTCGAGATCGGGCAGCGGACGACCCGCCGAACTCAAGCGGGCACTCACATGAGGATCGTGGCTCGCGAAGGCCTGCCGGTGGTCGTCGGGCCCAAGCACCGCGATCGTCGAGCTCGTCTCCGTCAGTCCATAGGCATTGACGAAATCGACGTCCGGCAAAAGAGCCAGAGCCTTCTCCAACACAGGCCTTGCGATCGCGGCGCCGCCATAGGCGATCGAACGCAGCGACGGCAGGCGCCGGTCCGACAACGTTGCGAGTTCATCGACAATGCGGCTGAGCATCGTCGGGACGAGCATGGCGTGGGTAATGCTCTGGTCCCGCACCGTCGACAACCAGTCGGACGCGTTGAACTGGTTCAGATACACAACCCGCCGCGCGGTGTAGATGTTGCTCAGGAGGTTCGTCACGCCGGCCACATGATAAGGAGGTACGCTCA
This sequence comes from Acetobacteraceae bacterium, assembly GCA_965276815.1. Classification (GTDB taxonomy): domain Bacteria; phylum Pseudomonadota; class Alphaproteobacteria; order Acetobacterales; family Acetobacteraceae; genus JAVVHH01. Next base: position 940,858 of record CBDIBE010000012.1, read on the forward strand.
CAAGGGCCGCCTCCGTGTCTTCTGTTGAGGCGAAGTCAAGACTGCCGAATATGTATGACGTGAGATGAGTGTGACGCAGGATAGCCGATTTCGGCGCCGAGGTCGTTCCGCTGGTTTGCAGCAACACAGCGATGGCGTCCGGGTCTGCCGTCGCTTCTTCCGGCGACGCTTCAGAGGCAGGCGCGCTGGTCCAGCTGTCGGCAGGATGGATCTCGAAGCCCCGCGCAGCGAGCTTCCGCCCCGATTCGCCGTCGGCCAGTATGTAGGGGCGTTGCAATTCGGCCAGAGCCGCGGTGATCTGCTGGTCCGCGAGACGGAAGTTGATCGGCATCGCCGGCACGCCTGCTTTCGCCGCCGCGAACAGCGCAACGGCGAAGGCAGGATGGTTCACGCCGACATACACAACGTGGCTTGCTCCCGACCTTGCAACCGTTCGTCCCCAAAGGGACGCGAGCTCGCGCAATCTATCGTATCGAAGGCTTAAGCCGTCGCACGTCAATGCGATCCGGTCGGGAACTGCGGTCGCGGCCATGTCGAGGATATCGGCGATCGACATTCGACGCTGTCCTTTCAGTCCGACGCGGGGAGCTTGCGCGCTTCCTTCGTCCGCAGCGGCGCCTTCCCAACCGACAGCGTCCCGTCGCCGGCCTTGATGCAGAGCAATTCCAGGGTCTCCGCATCGTCGACGTATCGTTTTCCCAGTAGGGTTCCCGATGCGCAGTCAGAAGCTGGCTGGCCGACCGGCTGCCCGGCGGCTTTGTCAGTTGCGACCATCGGCAATCCGCCGCACCAGACCTCGAGATCCGCCTTCGGCGGCCGCACCACGACGACTTCGGTGGCGCACGTGACGCTCCGCAGCCGCATGCCGGCCTTCAACTTGACCGCAGACGTCACTGCCCCTCCACGAGATCATACGGAATCGGCAGCGAGATCTGACCATGGGCATGCGTGGGAAGGATAACCGTCGCGGTTCCGTCGGCGGTCGTTTCTCCGCGCTGGTTGTCGGCGTGCAACTCGAGATCGACCAGCCCGTAATCGCCGCTGGTGCGCTTCGCAACGACCGTCCCTTTCCAGCACAGCGTGTCGCCAAACAGATTTGGCCGCGTCAGCCGGGCCGAAAACTTGTGCAAGAATCCGTCGTCGCCGGCCCAATCGGAAATCAAGTGACCGCCCCAGGATATCCGCTGGAAGCCGGAATCGTAAGCGCCGCCCATGCCAATCTCGTCGCCGACATCCGCCTCCAGGTGCCCGCGTCCCGGCGACTCCTTGAGCCCGGTCTTTCCGGAGACGTCATAGTCCGCGTGCCGGCGCCGGTAGTGGACGGCGTCCGCATGAGCGCCGCCATATGGACGCGCGCCCATTGTCCCCGCATAGAAGGCAACCATGTCGTTGGAGGTCAGCGGTCCCTTGACGACCGGGCGCAGCGCATCTCCGATTTTCACATCTTCAAAGTAGCGCGGTACGGGCCCGCGTGGGACTTCGGCCAGGATCTCTTCTTCGATGCCCGCGATTTCGGCGGCCGTATACCGATGAGGGCCGCGCTTCTCGTATTTCGGCGCGCCCTCTTTCTTGAGGGCATCGCCACGCGGCGTCCGCGCGATGCGGGTGCGCGCCTCGGCGAGCGTGACGCCGTCAGTCTGTCGAGTGTAGCGAGTGTGCCCGGTCTGCAGCAGCCATCGCCGGCTGAACCTGCCGACCTTCACTTCGTGGCTCTCGTATCGGGTCGTCGGATCGATCACGTCTCCGAGTCGGACGACATCATGGAACGTCCAGTCAATGCCCGCAAAAAGCCATTGCAGTCCCGGCAGACGCGGGGCGACAATCGTGTTGTCGATCGCAAACAGAAACATCGGAGGAGCAATCATCGAGCCCCAGCGCGTGCTCTTGCCGTAGCTCGGGTCGCGATAGAGTGGATTTCGATCGCCGATCCCCTCCACGAAATGCGCTATAGCATCCCGCGTCACTTCGGTAACCCACCTGAACCGATCGCGGCGTAGCTCCTGTCCAAGCAGCTCCGCAGCATCGGCGATCGCCGCGTCGGACAACTCACCCCAACTCGGAGATTTTTCCGTAACGGATTCCATCCTCGATCCTGTCTTCTAGACCGCGACCTTGTCGTCGACCGGCTTCTCTCGCGTTATGACGACACCTACGTCTGTGCCCTCGAAGGCGTCTTCTGTGGCAAGCCGGACGATTTCATGGGTCCGATAGCCCAATTCGGCCAGCACCTCCGCCGAGTGCTCGCCGAGATTCGGGGCCCTGCCGCGAACTTCAGCAATGGAAGGTATCGCGTGCATCGGCGTTCCGTAAATGGGAAACTCTCCAAGAATGTGGTGATTTACGTCGACAATCGCCTTGCGTGCGCGTGCGTGGGGATCGACACGCAATGCTTCGACCGAGTAGGCTGGCGCTGCGGCGACTCTGGCGGCGCGTAGCATCTCGAAGGCCTCGCCGACGGTCTTGCTCGACGTCCAGATTGTGATGCAGCGCGCGATGTCGTCACGGGCGGCGCGCCGCTGCTCGACGTTCAAGCACCGCATCTCGTTCGGCAAGGAAGCCAGATCGCAAAGACGATGCCATTCCGCGTCGTCGCGCACCGCGACGCTGACCCACTCGTCCTCATCCGCGGTAGGATACATTCCATGTGGTGAGAAGCGGACATGGTCGTTGCCAAGCATCGGTCTTTGTTCGGGAAGAAGCTGGCGTTCCGCGATCAACGGCCCAAGATGGAACACGGCCGCCTCCATCATCGAGGTATCGATGGACGCGCCATGTCCGGTGATCTCGCTCCGACGCAGCGCCGCCAGGGTAGCAAGGGCAGCAAACAGGCCGGCATTCACGTCGCCGAGGTTGAGCGTGATCAGCCCGACTGGCTTCTCGTTGCGATAGGCGCAGAGCGCGTCCAGACCGCCGAGCGCCGTGCTCTGCGCAGCATATCCGCGCAACGAGGCGTCCGGCCCTTCCTGCCCACAGATGGTGATACGAGACAGAATGATTCCCGGACGAACCTTCGCGAACCATTCGGGCGGGAGACCCATCCGTTCGATCGAGCCGGCGCCGAAATTTTCGATCACGATATCCGCGTCCGCGACCAGCCTGGCCAGGACTTCCTTGCCGGCTGGTGAACTGAGATTGAGCACGACGCTCCTCTTGCCGCGATTCACATTGTGAAAATGCGGCATCAAATTCGGGAGCAGATTGTCCTCGTCGCGCGCCGGATCGATATCGAGAAGCGGAACACCCTCGCGCGAGCTGTCCAGCTTTTTGCCGGACTCGACCTTGATGACGTCCGCGCCGAGATCCGCCATCGTCTGCCCGGCCATGGGACCGCTGAACACCCGGCCGAGGTCCAGGACCCGGATGCCGGCGAGCGGGCCAGCATTGGGCTCAGTCGGCGGACGCCGCGACCCTGCAGTGCGGCCGGTGCCTGGCAATTCTTCAACCTGGAACGGTAGGCGCGGCACTTTGACGGGAGTGCCGACGGTCGGCACTGTGGCAAAGTAGTTTCGGAACAACAGTTGCCTGTCGACAAGAAGATTGTCGATCGTCTGCACGGGCGCGATCGGGATACCGTTCGTGACTGCGATGTCGCGAAGCTCGGCCTTGGTATGCTGTCGCAGCCACTCACTCAGCAGCTTGTCCAGCTCGGCAACATGTTTGACACCATTCACGCGCCGGTTGGCGAAGCGCGGATCCCGTCCCCAGGCGGGGTCCCCCATAACCTTGAGAAGCTTTGCCCATTGACGTCCCGACAGGAAAACGATGGAAACGTGCCCATCCTTGCAGGGTAGGATCGTAAAAGGATACGGGTTCGGCTTGCGCGGCCCAGCCCGGCGCGCGACATCGCCAACCAGCGCCGACAGGCTGTAAAGGCCGGCGATATGGCTCGTCGCCAGCACATCCGACTCTGCCAAATCGACCTTTGTCAATCCGCGCCGCCTCAGGGCAGCGATCACCGAAATGGCCGCCATGATGCCGGCTTGATACGACGCTAGCAGGATGGGAGGCGCGATCGGCTCGCGATCGCTGTCGCCGACATAAGCGGCAATCGCACCATAGGCGAGCATGTTGAGCTCTGTGCCTGGAAGTCCGGCATAGGGCCCGTTTATCCCAAAAGGCGTGATGTGGACCGAAACGCCATCGTCGATTTCGACGCCGTCAAGCCACTCGTCTCTCGCAGCGACGTCGTCGCCGGAGGTCAGCAGAACATCGACAGAGCGAAAGGTGGCGGCCGCCTCTATAAACGCGCAGGCGACACACTCCTTCTTGCCGTCGAGCGCCGCCTTGACCGCAAGATCGTTCAGCGTTGGCGCATCCTGCTCGGGATCGAGCGCGGGATTCCGCTCGGCTCGCTCGACCCGGACCACACTCGCCCCCATTTCGGCAAGCATCGCAGCAGCGATCCGCGAAGACAACCGACCAGCGACTTCGACGACACGGACACCCGCGAGTGGAGTGCTCGGCGACAGCACGCACTCCTGCGACCTGACCGATTTCACCATTTTAACCTTCAACTCCGACAGCGGCCGTGATACCCGATCTACTCACGTATATAAGACACAACCCGCCTATATCCGACACAGTAGGCGTGTCGCTGGGAGCGGTCAAGGCGATTCCGCTGATGTTACGTTCCCTACTTTCCCGAGTTGGAAATCTCATCGAGACGGTCTTCATCCCCGAACCGCAAAGACGTCGCCCCGCTCTCCAGCGGAAATCGGAGCCGAGCCGTGCGGGTGGGCCGGGTTCCAGTCGTCTGCCAAGCCTCGAACACGGCGCGAGCATGCGGCAGCGATCGACGAGCATCCCGTTCGAGCGTCCGCTGCTGGCGGAGGTTCAAGCCGGATTAAGCGCAGCGGCAAAAACCGCTCTTTGCCGCCTAGTCGAATTCGATATGCAAATGCTTCAAACCCCGAAGGATCGGGGGCGCCATGTGATAAACGAGTGGTGAACTCGAAGCAGACAAGCGAACATCCTTAAACCGAGAGAGCATCGACTCGAGCGTGACCGTTGCTTCGTCGCGCGCTATTTGTGCGCCCAGGCATGAGTGGATGCCATAGCCAAAGCCGAGATGCGATCTATTCCGCTCCCTGCATATACTGAGTTCATCGGCGTCTATAAAGACGTCCTCGTCGCGATTCGCGGAACCGAGAATTACCAGAACCTGCGCGTTTGCCGGAATGCTCATTCCCCCAACTTGGACTTCTGCCGTTGTGAGACGAGTTGTGTGCTGCAGCGGCGACTGAAAACGAAGCCCCTCTTCGACCGCTTTTGAAATCGAGCCTGGGTTACGCCTCAGCTCCGCCATCTGCTCCGGCTTTCGCAACAGCTCATTCATCAGACTTCCCAACAGATGCACAGTTGTCTCGACGCCGGCCCTCAGGATGAGAAGACAGATATTGATGATGTCACCATCCGATACGGTCTGATTGTCGTCGTTCTGCGCGCGTATCAGGTCGGAGATCATCGTGTCATCGGGTCGGGCTCGACGTCTACGTATTTTCTCAGACAAGTATGTCTGGAACTCGACTGTGCTTCGCGCACATTCGACCTCACGCTCGCTGGAAAGTCCCCCCGCCAATAAGGCCATCGTGTCGCTCGTCCACTTACGAAAGACAGTACCGTCCTCCTTTGGAACATTCAGTATGTCGGCCACGACCCTCAATGGAAGCGGTTCCGCATACTGGGTTACGAAGTCCGCCCGACCGGCCTCCACGAAATCATCAATGAGCTCATTCGCCAGACCGCAGATGGTTTGCTTCAACGAGACCAGACGTTTGCGTGTCACACCAGGCATCGCCAACTTCTTATGATACGTGTGCATCGGTGGATCTTCACCAGCGATCATCGTCGTGGACGGCCAGCCCGTGTCCAGGATTGCCTGTGCCTCGGCCGAAATGTTCTTAAGCCAGGGGCGCTGACTCGAAAAGCGCTCTCGGTCGCTGAGGACGCTGCGAACATCGTCGTATCGAGACACCAGGTAGACATCGCTGCCGGAAAGCCGATGAACGGGCGCCTTCTCTCGTATCTCCTTATAGAAGCTGTAAGGACAAGCCTGAACCTCCCTCGATGGAAAGCGCGATGCGTCCAAGACGGGAGGTGCTGCTGCACCCGCACTAACATTGTTCATACTGCTTCTCCCATCAATCAGTGGCACTAAACTACGTACTTCTCCCGGGCAACCGCGGAAGCCGCGCCGTCACAAGCGTACTCGCCGCCTGAACAAAACGAGGAGGCGTCCGAAGCAAGAAACAAAGCAAGCTCCGCGACGTCCAGAGGGCTACCCGGTCTTCCAAATGGCGTTTCTTCGCCTCTTTTGAGAAGTTTCCCAGCTCCGTCTCTCTGGGTCATTGGGGTGTCGATCAAACCAGGGTGGATCGAGTTTACTCTCACATTGTCTGGAGCTAGTTCAAGCGCAGCCACCTTCGTCATACCCCGAACCGCGAACTTGGTGGCAACATAGGCGGTCATGTCGCGAAGGCCACCAAGTCCTGCAATGGACGAAACGTTTATGATAGAGCCGGAGCGAGCACTCCGCATGGGCGGAACGACAGCCCGCATTCCAAAGAAGGGGCCGAACTGATTGACTAGGACCAGCCGCCGATACATCTCGGTTGTCGTTTGCTCCAACGGGGCGCTCCGCTGAAGACCGGCGTTGTTGACAAGGACGTCGATCTTGCCTGCTTTTCTCAATACGTCATCGACTCGACCGGCCCATTGCTCTTCATCTGTCACATCGAGATGGATGAAGTGTATGTTCGGGTGAGTGGAGGCAACCGCCTCTCCCTCCAAGTCAAGAACGTCGGCGGCATAGACTGTTGCACCTTCGGACGCAAAGAGAGCGGCTTTTGCGCGCCCGATGCCAGACGCGCCGCCGGTGATGATCGCGACTTTACCCTCGAGCCGACCCCTCCAACGCTCACTCATGCCGTGCGTCCTCGCCGATGTGAGTTGTTCTTTGGGGCGTTGCGATCTGCATCCGGAGCGCGTGCCAGATTTGACTGTACATGTCCAGAAACTCGGCCCGTTCGCGCAACTCGAACATCTTGCGCTTTCCAGAGAACGGCACGACGAACTCGTCGGCTACGACCGCGGGTCGATTGCTTAGGATCAGCACACGATCGCTCAGCGCGATCGCCTCCGCGAGGTCGTGCGTGACAAGAACGACGGTTGTGTTCATCGTCTGTAATACATCGAATACGTCCTGATGGATGCCGACGCGCGTGGGTTCATCCAGCGCAGAGAAGGGCTCATCGAGCAAAAGCAGGTAAGGCTCTGGCGCGACGGACGTGAGAAAGGCCAATCGCCGAAGCTGTCCTCCTGAAAGCTGGTATGGATAGCGCTGGGCGAATTCGTTCAAACGCACGAGAGCCAACAATTCATCGACACGGCCACGGACGATCGGGTTCTTCAAGACATCTCGGAACCATCCATGACCGACCTGCTTGCGGTATGCACGGAAACGAGCGAACATCGCGACGTTTTGTTCGACGCTGAGCCACGGCCAGACCGTGTCCTTTTGAAACAACATGCTCAGGCGGCCCGTTGGATGATCTACTACAGTAAGAGTGCCTCCTGACGGCCTTGAAAGACCTGCGATCAAGCTGAGCAAGGTCGATTTCCCGCATCCGCTCGGGCCGACGAGCGCGACCATCTCGCCTTTTTTGATCGAAAGATTGACGCCGGCGAGAACCTTTCCGCCGTCGGGATAGGCAAACTTGAGATCTTTGGCGACTATGTCCATCAGGGCCCTATTGGGACTCAACTCGACCTTATTCATTGAAAACTCATCCGAAGTAGCGTAGCGCCGACTCTCTGCTGTCTCGGCAGCAAGCACCTTGCCACGTGACCAAAGCTCCGGGGCTGAACTCAACGTCTGCATGGCTCGTCATCTCGCCGGGCGCCACCAATGTAAAGCTCGCCTCTGCAGGCGATCGACGATCGCGACAAGGACAGAACCGATCACGCTCAAAATGACCACTATGGTGAACGTCAGAGTCGAGTCTACTGTCGAGATCGACGTGAACAGAAGTCTCCCCATGCCGGGCTGACCTGTAAGTATTTCTGCCGTAACGACCGCGACCAGTCCGAAACTGACGGCATTGGGCAAGGATGCGGCCGTCCACACCAGCACGTAAGGCAGCCGTATTTGCCACATCATCTCACGCTCTGTCGCGCCGAGCAGTCGGGCATTGTCAAGTGTTGCGGTTGGGATGCTCGAGCCGCCGGAATATGCGTTGTAGAACACGAGGAAGAAGACAACGACGACGGCAGTCAGCACCGACGCCAGCAAAGTCGGCCCAGCGAGAATGACGAAAATCGGCACGAAAGCGATTCGCGGCGCCGAGTTGAAGAACGAGATGAATGGCTGCAGCACCTGTCCCGCGCGGTAGCTGTTGCTGAGGGCGAGCCCCGCAAGACCGCCAAGCACGGTACCGATCGCCACGCCCAACAAGGACCCTTCGAGAGTACCTGCGAGCGAAGGCCATAGCGACGGCTGACCATTGCGGGAGAAAAGTAAGTCGATCAGGCGGGTTGCAACCAGTTTCGGGGAACTGACGAAGAATGGGTCGAGCAGGGGACTATAAGATCGGAGTGGTTCGATGCTCGGCAGCCATTCCCACAAGGCGAGGACGACCGCGATTATAACCAGACGCAGCATCGTACGGGCGGCGTAGCTCAACCCGACGTTGGGACTTCTCGTCACGATCGGCATGTTTGCCTCGCAAAGGCGCGATCGGGGCTCAGCTGCACGAACGATCTACACACTGTCCGGATCGACCCAAGGATTCGTTCGGTTTAAGCACTCCCTGCCGGACAACTTGGACGCTACCGACAGTGTATGTGAGGCTGATTGCGACCAAGTGTTTGCACACCGCGAGGCCTTGTAGGCACCGCCGCCGAAGCTATGGTCCGGGCGAACGAGACGGCCTGTGGCCACTGGCGCTAGTCTCCAAACGCCGCCTTGTAGTACGACATGTCTACCGCTTGCCTGTAAGAGAAGACAGCACTCCCGGTCGAGAAATTCGGCAATCCCCAATCTGCGACACGCGACAACGCTAAGGTCCAGTCCTTCTCCGAAATGAAACCCCGCTCGCTGCCGCGAAATCGGTAGGCTTGCAGAGTTTCCACGTCGCTCTTCACCAGCGACTCAAGGCGATCCTCCAACTCTGGCAGCGTCTTCATCGATGTCGCCACAGCCTCGGACGGTGTACTCTCGATAAAGTTGTTCGCGTCGACGAGCGCCTTGAGATAAGCCACGACCGCCGGCCTTTTGGCGTTCAAGTTGTCAGCCGAGCCGAACAAAACCACTTCGGGAAAGAACTCGCCAAGATACTTTTGGTATTGTTCCGGATCACGCGTATCTACCAACACGGATATCTTGCCCTGCGAGACCGCGTTGTCAAAGGTTGGATAGGATCCGACAAGAACATCGACGCGGTTGGCGACGAGGGCACCAAGCTCGGAAGCCGCGTCCTGGAAAGGGACAATGTCGCAGCTCAAGGCGAGCGATCGCTTGTACACGACCGCAAATCCGGCAGCCGACGTACCGGCGGGCAACGTGCCGATCCTGCAATCCGGCTTGGACTTCATCACCTCGATCGATTTGACGCCACCCTTCGCGCCGACCACGCTCCCGCCTTGACCCCCGCCTGTAAATGCAAAGACGATCGAGACCTTCTTTCCCGAAGCATCCAGCGACAACGGAGATCCAAGCGCGTTCACTCCCAGGTCGGCGACGCCCGACGCGATCACACTGGGTACCATGCCCGGCGTGCTCTGGTTGAACACCACACTGACACCGCGCTTGGTGAAGAAGCCGTTGGCCTTGGCTACGTAATTGAGACTTTCCGCAAATTGGTTTGCGAGGACGACCGTAAGTGTCGGAAAGGCGGCATTGCCGGGCGTCGTCGATTCGCCATACGCGACGGACGCTCCCAATTGAAGCGCAATCAACGTTGCGCCGACGAAGATAGCACTCGACATGATCACCTCCCTAGATCCGCGTTCCCGTGACGCTCAAGCTGGACGCCGCACGGCTGTTGTTTGCTCTCTTTGTAAGCTGGCTCTGAGCACGCGCGCGCCCAGTCTTAATCTCTTTCAGTATGGTTCGCGTGTAGTTTGGACCATCCTCCTCGAGGTAGTGTCTGGTGGTCGCCAGGTAGTGGGTTTTGTTGAACTCGTCCTTGGCGACGATAGCGGCCCGCATCTCCTCACGCGACGGCAAAACCGCCTTCTCGGTGATCAGATCGGAAATCCACTGCGCCTGGGTATCGAAGGCTTTGAAGAAGCTGCCGATAAATTGGAGCAGCCCTATGAAGTAGAGGCCCTTGACCTCAGAGGGCACGATGCGACGGTAAAGCGGCACGTGCTCGTCCGACAATGGCAGGAGATCATTGGGAATAAAGGGAACGTCGACGTGATAACCGGTGGCGGCGACAAGCGTATCGAACTCCTCGGCCGAGCCGTCATCAAACTCGACGGTGCGTTGGTCAACGCGCCTTACCCCTGGCTTTACGGCGACGCGCCGAAACTTGATATGGGTAACGATGGTTCCATTCGAGGTCGGGCGGGTAAGTAGCTCCGGCTTGCGAAAGCCAAGGCTTTTCACATCACCGTGCAGCATGTTTGTGATGGTCGACATCACCCACCTGCTTATAGGGCTTGGCACGTGCCAGCGTCCCATGGCCTCGCGAATAGCGATCAGCGGTTTGCCGAAGAAGAACTTGGGTAGCAACTCCACGCCTGATCGCGCCGCGACGACCGTTCGCTCAGCTATTGTGCATACATCCGCCGCGACATCAAAGCCACTATTGCCCGCACCCACGACGCAGACGCGTTTGTGCGCGAAATCAGCTGGATCGGAATAGTCAAACGAGTGGAGATATTCGCCGGTAAACTCCGTGGCCCAAGCAGGATGTCGCGGTGTCGAGACATGGCCGTTCGCGACCACAACCACATCGTAGGTGCGTCGGTCCCCCGACTCGTCGATGACGACCCAGGACTGTTGCCCGTTGCCGTCTGCCTCGGGATAGACGTCAATGACCCGAGAATTGAAACGGATGTGCTTGGTGATCCCAAACGCCTCCGCATATGCGGCCAAGTATGCTGCCATTTCGGAGTGGTGCGGGAACACCGCAGCAGTCTCCGGAAACGGAAAGTCGTTGAATTGAGTCGTGCGTTTATCGGAGTTGATCGTCAGAGTACGATACGCTGGACTTCGGCCGCTGTCGTTCCGGTAAACCCAGATGCCGCCGACTTTGCTGCCGATCTCGTATAACGTCACCTGCTGACCAGCCTGAAGCAGCCATTTCGCCATGCAGAGCCCTGAAGCCCCTGCCCCAATGATTGCGACCAATTTCGCCGGAAAACCATTAGTGGCCAGCATGCGAAGGAAAACTCCCCAACGTCGCGGATTTTTGCCGCATATACGTCACCTTCATCTTATATCTGGACGTTCTTGAATGTGTAGGAGAGGTTTGGTTCTTTTGCAAGTGGTGGCTGGCCTGCTGTGGCCTGCTGCCCTGGGACACGCTGCGCGACCGAGAGATCGGGCGCATCCGGCTCACTTATGGCGATGTGCTGACGATCGATACAACGCGGGGCCTGACCAGCACCGAGCATATCTGAGGCGGTGCCGGGCGGCACGCAGGCAGTCGAGATCGTCGGCTGGTCGATGCGCGACCACATGATGGCCGCCCAGCGACAGCGGCCCGCGCCGGGCCTCATTCATCATTCCGACCGCGCGTCGCAATTTGCGGCTGGCGCCTACGTCGAGCAACTCGCGGCGATCGGCGCCGTCGCGTCGATGAGCCGGACGGCGTGTTGCTATGACAACGCGCCGATGGAAAGCTTCTTCCACACGCTCAAGGTCGAACTCGTTCGGCAGCGACGCTGGGGTAGTTACGACGAGGCCCACCGCGACTTGTTCGCCTACATCGAGCGCTACTACAATCGCCAACGTATTCACTCCGCCCTTGGCTATCTCACCCCAGAACAGGCAGAACGCATCGCAAGCTAAACCCGTGTCCACGCAAACGGGGGGAGATCACCCGTTGCTCTCTCAATGACCTCGTGCAGGCGAACCACACGCCCCGCCCAAGAATGCCGATGGTAGAGCACGGCAACCTCGACGTCCGTCTCCGTACCATGGGTCTTGGCGACGACTTCTACAACACCAGACGGCTATTCGGCATTGGAATACCGCAGCCCAGTGCAGTTCGAGGAGCAACACGCCCGCCAGGGTGGCCAAAACTCGCAACCTGAAACTGTCCACCCCACAGGGGTCACTCCACAGCCACCGGACAGACGAACAAATGCTTGTTTAGCACCTATGCTCCGGCTAACGTTGATCGGCGGGGGCCCAAATGGCACTTTCAAGCCGCGCTGACGAAGCTCATCAGGGAAAGTAGGATGATGCTGGACACGACTCAAAAAGCAGCAGCCAGCACGAAGGGCAATACGACTGATTACGAGGTCGTGGTTGTCGGCGCGGGCGTGTGCGGTATTTTCCAGATCTACCGTCTCATGGAGATGGGCGTGAACGCCAACCTTCTGGAGGCCGGGGGCGATGTTGGGGGCACCTGGTACTGGAATCGCTACCCGGGCGCGCGTTTCGACTCGGAGAGCGTGACCTACGGTTTCTCCTTTTCCAAGGAATTGCTCCAGGAGTGGGACTGGAGCGAGCGCTTCTCGCCGCAGCCAGAAACCGAGCGATATCTCCGACATGTCGTGGATAAGTTTGACCTGCGCCGCCACATGCAATTCAACTGTCGCGTCCTGTCAGCCGAGTGGGATGAGGCATCCCGAATTTGGACCTTGCACGTGTCGGACGGGCGCAAGCTCCGCACGCGCTTCCTGCTGACCTGTCTTGGTATGCTGTCCGTCCCCACGCTTCCGCGCTACGCCGGGATGGCGACCTTCGAGGGGCAATCGTTCCACACCTATAATTGGCCGCGCGAGCCGATCGACTACACTGGCAAGCGCGTCGCCGTGATCGGCACGGGCGCCACGGGAGTGCAGGTCATTTCGGCTTTGGCGGATAAAGTAACCGAATTAACCGTGTTCCAGCGCCGCCCGAACTGGTGCGCACCGCTGCACAATGCCCCGCTCATGGCGGAGGAAATGAAAGCGTATAAGCAACGCTATGACGAAATTTTCGAAATGTGCCACGCTTCGCCCAGCGGATTCTGGCACAATTTTGACCGGCGCAAGACCCTGGAGGTACCCGAGGCGGAACGGCTTGCATTCTGGGACAAACTCTATGCGGAGCCTGGTTTTGGCATCTGGGTCGGCAACTTCAAGGACTCCTTGACCGACGAGCAGGCGAACGCCGCGCTGACGGATTTCATCGCCGGCAAGATACGCGAGCGCGTCAAGGATCCGAAACTCGCCGAGAAGCTGATTCCCAAAGACCACGGTTTCGGCACGCGTCGATTGCCGCTGGAAACGAGATATTACGAGACCTACAACCGCGACAACGTTCATCTCGTGGATGCCTGCGAAACCCCGATCGAACGCATCACACCGACTGGGATCCGCACCAGCCAGCGGGACTATGAATTCGACATCATCGTCTACGCTACCGGTTTCGACGCAATCACCGGTGCATACGAAAAGGTCGACTTCGTCGGCACTGGCGGTCAACGGCTGAAGACCAAATGGGAGAATGGTCCCCTCACCGCCTATGGACTGATGACGCATGGATTTCCTAATCTGATCACCGTGGCCGGGCCGCAAAGCGGATCGGTGGCGACGAACTTTCCCCGTGGGATCGAGGAAGCGGTCAACTGGGTGACGGGTCTGCTGCAGCGCCTCAGCGAGAATGGGCTGACCCGCATCGAAGCCCGGCAGGAAACCGAGACTATGTGGGTGAGCCACGTCGCAGCCCTGTCGCAGAAGGTATTGCTGGGCAAACAACGATCTTGGTTCAACGGATACAACTCGAATCTCGACCGGCCCGACACGATCCGCCATCTGATCTATGTCGGCGGTGCCATTCGCTACCGGGAGTTCTTGACCAATGAGCGGGCGTCCGACTACGCAGGATTTGAGGTTTCGTAAGCTCGTTTGCTGCTCCAGCGGCCAATTACGGTGGTTGGTTCCGCATGAGTGACGCAAGCAAGCATAGGAAAACGCTGTTCAAGAATGAATCCGGTCTGACCTTGGTGGCTGATGTAGCGGGCGACTTCGGTGCGCGGCCGCTATTCTTCTTGCATGGTGGCGGTCAGACGCGACAAAGCTGGAAGACCGCACTTGATGCTGTTGCTCGCATCGGCTTTTGCGCTTACGCGCTGGATGCGCGCGGGCATGGTGAGAGCGACCGGGCTCCTGACGGCAATTACACGCTCAATGCCATGGTGAGCGACCTGTTGTCCGTCATTGGCCAGGTCGGCGGCGGGCTTCCGGTCCTGATCGGAGCGTCGATGGGCGGCCTTGTGGCCCTGCAATTGGTGGCATCCGCCAAGCAACCCGTCGCCCGCGGCCTGGTGCTCGTCGACGTCGCATCGAGGACCAATCCGGAAGGCACGCAGCGGGTTCAATCATTCATGCGTGGCAATCCGAATGGATTTGCAAGTCTCGATGAAGCAGCGGATGCGGTGGCGGGGTTCAACAAGCTGCGACGCCGGCCCTCGAGCCATGCCGGCCTCGCGCGCAATCTCCGAAAAGTCGGCGATCGTTATTTCTGGCATTATGATCCGCGGTTTCTGGATTCGTGGAATGGCAGCATGATAGGATTGCGCTCTGGAGGGCTAGACGCCTCTGCGGCGCGGTTGACCCTGCCTACATTGCTGGTGCATGCAGCCGCCAGCGATGTCATCACGGACGAAGAGGCCAGGCATTTCCTGACGGTCGTGCAACACGCCGAGTATATCAAGGTCAACAATGCCGGGCACATGGTGGTCGGCGACCGGAATGACGCCTTCAACAAGGCGATCGTCGATTTTATCACTGCCCACTTTCTGGCCGCGCCCAAGTGACGGCGCCTGGCAGTGCGCGAGATGCCCGCCGGATCCCGGCTGTTGACCCGCTGCGCGCGGCGCCTTCTGCACGGTATGGGAACGCTCCGGTTGGTGACGAGCCGCGTGGGTCCCCGCAGCAGCCTACAATGTCTGGTCGACCGTGTGATCCGGCTAAGCTATCGGCCGCGCGAGTTAAGATGGCGAGCCGTATTCAACGGCCTCGTCTGATGGTCTAGGTGCTGACCGCGGTTGGGCCGGTAGTCGAGGAACGAACTGCCGTGGACTGAATTCGGACCTGACCGCCGGCCGGTCAACGGGGACGCCATTGATGGACCAGAGACGCGTTGCAAGCCGCCGGCAACAACACAAAGGACGCAAGATCAATGGAAACATCCGTCAGGTGGACGAACCCGCTCATGCGACTTTGGGAACGAGTCCGGGAGTAGAAACGTGCAGACGTCATCGAGATCCGGTCCTCTTGCCGGCCTTAAGGTGCTGGAATTTGCGGGCATCGGCCCGGCGCCCTTCGCGGCCATGCTGCTGTCGGACATGGGCGCCGACGTTGTGCGTGTCGATCGCCCTGGCAAGGGGCGCCTGGCGGCCAATGATGTCACCAATCGCGGTCGTCGCTCGGTGGAGCTGAACCTCAAAAATGTCTTGGATGCGGAGCGCGCCAACGAGCTTGCGCAATGGGCGGATGTGATCGTGGAAGGTTTCCGGCCGGGCGTCATGGAACGGCTGGGCCTAGGCCCGGATGTCATGCTGGCGCGCAATCCCCGACTGGTTTTTGCCCGGATGACGGGATGGGGACAGAGCGGTCCGCTGGCCCGAGTCGCCGGACATGACATCAACTACATCGCCCTGTCGGGGGCGTTGTCGGCGCTCGGACCGCAGGGCGGCAAGCCGGTGCCCCCGCTCAATCTGGTCGGCGATTACGGCGGCGGCGCGCTCTACCTGGTCGTCGGCATCCTGGCGGCGCGCCTGGAGGCAGTCCGTTCCGGCGCGGGCCAGGTGGTTGACTGCGCCATGTGCGATGGCGTCGCCTCGCTGATGTCGCTGTTTCACTCCCTGACGGCGCAAGGCCGGTGGCTGGACGGACAACGAGGTTCGAACTTGCTCGATGGCGCCGCACCGTATTACACTACCTATGAGTGTGCGGATGGCTGCTACATCGCCGTCGGCGCGCTCGAGCCGCAATTCTATGCCGAGTTGCGCCGGATCGTTGGCCTGACCGGTCCCGAATTCGCCGAGCAGGCCGATCAGGCGCAATGGTCGGGCCAGGCGGACGCGATGGGCGCGATCTTCCGGCGCAAGACGCGCGCGGAGTGGTGCGCCCTTCTGGAAGGCGCCGATGCCTGTGTCGCGCCGGTGCTGACCATGGCGGAGGCGCCGGATCACCCGCACATGCGCGCCCGCAAGACCTTTGTCGAGATCGACGGCATGGTTCAGGCCGCCCCGGCGCCCCGCTTCTCTCGAACGCCATCCGCGATCCAGGGCCCGCCACCCTGTTGCCTGACCGAGGTCGCGGACGTGCTGCGGGATTGGTCGGCCCAGGAGCGCAGCATGGCCGGAGCAGTCGTCGCGCCCACGGTGGGCTAGCGGCCCTTCAGGCCACGCTCAGGCGTGGGCGGCCGCTTCGGCCGAGCGGCCCATATAGTGGTCGATGATCGCCGGATCGGCCGCCAACTCGGCGCTTCGCCCATGCCGTACGAGCCGGCCGCGCTCGAGCACATAGGCGGTCTGCGTGATGTCCAACGCGCGCTTGGCGTTCTGCTCGACGAGCAGCACGGCAATTCCGGCGCTGTTCAACCTCACGACGGGCGTCGAATACGGCGGTCGCCATCAGCGGAGACAACCCAAGGCTCGCCTCGTCCAGCATGAGGAGCTTCGGCCGTCCCATCATGCCGCGGCCGATCACCAGCATCTGCTGCTGGCCGCCGGAGAGCACGCCGCCGGGCAGATGGCGCCGTTCCTTCAAAATCGGGAACACGCCATAAACCTCTTCCAAGCCGCGCGGGGCCTGCGGATCGCGCTTCGCGGCCGCGAGCGATCCCAGGAGCAGGTTCTCCTCGACGGAAAGCGGCCCCAGGATGCGGCGGCCCTCGGGCACCTGGATCAGTCCGAGCGCGCGATGGCGTAGTCGGGCATGCTGGTGATGTCGATCCCGTCGAATGTCACCGTACCCGATGTCGCTTTCACGGCGCCGCAGATCGTGTTGAGCATCGTTGTCTTGCCGGCGCCATTCGATCCGATCAGGGCCACGAGAGCGCCGTCGCCGACCGAGAGGGTGACATCGACCAGCGCGCGAATGCCTCCATAGGATGTGGTCAGACCGGACACTTCCAGCATGGCTCAGCTTCCCAGATAGGCGACGATCACAGCCGGGTCGCTGTGCACCGCGGCGGGCGGGCCGGAGGCAATCACGACGCCGGTATGAAGCACGTTCACCTCGGTGCAGACGGACATGACGAAGCGCATATTGTGTTCGATCAGCAAGACGCCGGTGCCCTGGTCCGCGATGCCCTGGAAGATGACGCCGAGCGCATGCGCCTCCACATCGTTCATGCCGGCTGCCGGCTCGTCCAGCAGAAGAACGGACGGCCCGGTCGCCAGCGCGCGGATGATCTCGAGCCGCCGCTGATAACCGTAAGGCAGGCTGCCGGCCCGCTGCCCGGCGAACGCCTGCATGCCGAAGGAGGCGAGCAGTTCGCTGGCTCGCTCGCGCAGCCGCCGCCTTTCGCGGAGCGCGGACGGCAGCGCCAGCAGATTGGCGGCGAGTGACGTGGTCTCGTGACGGTGAAAGCCGATGACCACATTGTCGAGCGCCGTCTCCCCGCCCATCAGGCGAATGTTCTGAAAAGTGCGAGCGATCCCCGCGCGGGCCCGCTCCGTCGCCGGCGCATGCGTGATGTCACGGCCACCGAGCTCGATGCGTCCCGCATCGGCGCGGAAGATGCCCGTGATAAGATTGACCACCGTCGTCTTGCCGGCGCCATTGGGGCCGATCAGCCCGGTGATGCGTCCAGCACGGATGTTCATTGTGAAGTCGCTTAGGGCGCGCACGCCGCCGAAAGACTTTTTCAAGCTGGTCAGAGCCAGCGTCATGACGGCACCGCCTTGAGGACTTGAGCCCGCTTCGCTTGGCGGTTGGACCGGAGCCATTTCAGCGCTTCCACAAGGCCGTTTGGCATGTAGATGCTCATCACCACCAGCAGCACGCCATGCATCAGCAGACGTTGGTTGGCGAAAACGCGGCTGACCTCCGGCAATACGGCGAGGAAGGCGGCTCCGAAGACAGGTCCCAGCACCGAACTGCGCCCGCCGAGAGCGACCGCGGCCAGCACGACGACGACCGCGCCAAACCCGAACTGAGTCGGGACCAGGCTGTAGCTGTAGAAGGCGTAGAGCGCGCCGGCCCAGCTCGCCACCGCTTCCGAGATCGCAAAGGCCAGCGCGTGATGGCGCTGCACCGAGACGCCGAGGGAGCGCGCGAGCGTTTGAGCCCGCTCGCGCCGCCGGTGAGATTTTGAGAAAACCGCGTGAGCGAGATGACGATTTGGATGAAGGCAAGCGTCGCAATGGCCTGGTGGATGCCGCGCAGCCGCGCCAGCGGAAAGGCGAGGAGCATCGACACGCCGATGCCGGCCACGACCGCGAGGATAACAGACAAGGGAGCCGGCACGCCGTATCGCATGTGCAGGATCGCGGCGGTGTACGCGCCGATCGACGCGATGCCGATCGGCGCGATCGAGAAGACGCCGGCCCGCAGCACGATGAACTGGCTAAGGGCGAACATGATCTCGAAACCGGCATGCCCCACTAGCGGCTCGTAGGCGGTAAGGAAATCCATCAACGGGTCTTTCTTGTCCCACGCTGCCGAACAACCCGTGCGGCCGAAGCAATAGGACGAGAAAGAGGAAGCCAAACAGGATGGGTCGCTGAGGCCGGAATAGCTGGTTGTCGTGATAAGGGTCTGCACCGCTCCCAGTCCGAGGCCGGCGACCACCGCGCCGGCGATGCTGCCGAGCCCGCCGATGACCACAATGATCAACGCACGCAGCAGATAAGGCTCCCCCATCAGGAAATGCACCGAGTTGAACGCTACGCCGATGATCGCGCCGCGGCGCCGGCAATCGAACCGGCCAGAAAGAAGGTGATCAGGTAGACCGCTTGCGGATTGACTCTGAGAATTCGAACAAGCGATTGTTTTTGCGGCATCCATCGGCGGAGACGCCGAATGTCCCTGCTTGATATTCAACCACCCGTTTGATACGCGTTTCAGATCGACTGGTTGGTGTTTCCGTGACCTTTGCGCGAGGGCGGTCTCGCTGGCCACGCTATGGCGGCGCGAAGCGAGAGACTTGTCAGCGGGCCAAGCGGGACGGGTGGTGCGGAGCGTCGCGCGGGCGGCGACTTTGCAGCCAGCGTTCGGATCGTCGTAGCGGAACCTGCGTCAGGGGACTCAATGCGTTTGAAGTCGACACCCACTAAGCAGCCCAAGCCGCGCGGAAAGGCGCACAGCCTGAGCACCGAGGTTGGCGGCGGCCATCAGCGCCAGCAGCGGATCATGGCCGAGGCGGCTCATCTGTTCGCCACGCGGGGGTTCGATGCCACCACGATCCGCGATATCGCTTCGGCTGCGGGTATCCTCGGTGGGTCGATCTATTATCATTTCGCCTCGAAGGAAGATATCTTCGTGGCAGTGCACAAGGCCGGCATGGAGGCCATCACCAGCGCGGTGCTGGACAACGTGGCCAGATACACCGATCCATGGGATCGCCTAACCGCTGCGGCCGTCGCTCATTGTGAGTCGCTGCTGTCCAGCAGCGACCTGCCGGTCATCGTCTCGCCTTATTATTCGCGCTCGCTTGGCGCCTTGCGAAAAGAGCTGATCAAGGAGCGCGATCGCTACGAAAAGATCATCAACGGCCTGGTCGAAGACCTCAACTTGCCGCCTCAGGTCGATCGCACACTGTTTCGCCTACATTTCCTCGGCGCGATGAACTGGATTCCCACCTGGTACACGCCCCATTCACGGCTGACGCCCGCTGACATAGGCCGGCAAACGGTGGAGTTGCTGCGGTGGCCGAAGCCGAAATAGACGCCGGTCGCTGCGCGCTGGCCTGGATGGTGGCGGGCTAGCCAAGCAGACTGGCCGTGCGTGAATGGATGCGCTTGCCAGCCTTGCCAAACAAGCGTCTGTTTACAATGTTTGAGGGGTCGATGGCTGGCGCCCGCCTGTTTGTCCGAGGTCGCGCCATCCTTCGCCCCGACACGAGGGAGCTGATGCCGGTTGATCCCCAGGTTCAATATATTCTCGACAAAATGGCGGCTGCGCCGGACATCCACACCTTGAGCGTCGCGCAGGCCCGCGCTGCCCACATCTGGAAGTTTCCGAAATCCCTGCGCATCGATCCGATCGCCAGCACGCGCGACTGCGTCATCCCAGGCGCGCAGGCGCCAAAAGCGCGGGTCTATCGTCCCCTGGGATCCGGTCCCTTCCCGATGCTTGTCTTCTTCCACGGCAGCGGTTTTGTCGTCTGCAATCTGGACACCCATGATGCGATGTGCCGCAATCTATGCAGCGGCAGCGGCTGCGTCGTGCTGTCGGTGGACTATCGGCTCGCGCCCGAGGCCAAGTTCCCTGCCGCCGTCGACGACTGTTTCGAGGCTTGCAAATGGGCGGCCGCGAATGCGCCCTCGTTGGGCTGCATCCCGGGCCTGATCATGGTTGGCGGCGACAGCGCAGGCGGCAACTTGGCAGCAGTGACCGCGATCCAGGTCCGCGACCAGGGCGGCCCCGCACTCTGCGGGCAGATGCTCATCTATCCGGTGACGGATTATCATAGCCCCGGCACGCCGTCTTATGCCGAAAACGCCGTTGGCTACGGACTGACGCGCCAGACGATGGAATGGTTCTGGAGCCATTACCTCAATCATCCCGACGAGGCGGCTAACCCGCTTGCCGCGCCGTTGCGGACGCCGAGACTTGACCACCTGCCCTCGGCGCTCGTGCTCACTGCCCAATATGATCCGCTGCGCGACGAAGGCGAGAGGTATGCCGAGCGGTTGGCGCAAGCCGGCGTCGAGGTCGAACGGAAACGTTACGACGGCATGCATCACGGCTTCTTTTTCTTTCCGGGCGTGATCGGGAAGGCGGACGAGGCGCTTGATCAGACCTGCGCCTGGATCCGCCGCCGTTTCTCGGCGGCACCAACGAAATCATGAAGGAACTGGTCGCCCGCTCGCTGTGACGCGATTGACCTCGACGCGGGGAGACGCATCTCATGACCGAAGCCTAATCTTTACGATCACGTCCGTACTCCGCGCGGCCGCGGCCGCGCGGATGGCGCGCTTTGAGATCACTCCGAGCGAGTTGGTGATGCAGGCGCTGACCGCCATCCGCGACCGCTCGGGGCTCGACACCGCGCTGGTCGAGGACGTTATGCTGGGCGTCGTCATGCCGATCGGCGAGCAGGGCTGCAACATGGGCCGCGTCGCCGCGCTGAATGCCGGCGTATGCGCAGGATGTGCCGGGCCTTCAGATCAACCGCTTTTGCGCATCCGGCTTGGAGGCCGTCAATCTTGCCGCCGCCCGCATCCGCGCCGGCGACGGCGAGGGCTTCGCTGCGGGTGGCGTAGAATCCATGTCGCGGGTGCCGATCGCCTCGGATGGCGCCTGCTACGCCGATCCGCAAGTCAACTGGCGCACCTGGTACATCCCGCAGGGCATCGGCGCCGATCTGATCGCCACCCTCGACGGCTACGACCGGAGCGCGGTGGACGCCTTCGCGGTCGAGAGCCAGCGCCGCGCCACCGAGGCCTGGAACGCCGGCCATTTCGATCGGTCGATCGTGCCGGTGCGCGACATCCTGGGCGAGGTCGTGCTGGCGCGCGACGAGCATCCGCGTCCCGGTGTGACGACGGAGGATCTCGGCCGCCTCGGCGCATCGCCGCGAGCGACCGCGACGTCACGGTCGGCCTGCCTGAGGTGACGGTCGGCCTGCTGCCGGGCGGCGGTGGCACGCAGCGGCTGCCGCGCATGATCGGCATCGAGAACGCACTCCCCCCCTTCTCCTCGGCGGGCATGATCGTTCCGCTGTTGCCGGTCAGCAGGTTGGCTTCCATCTGGCCCCAGAACTCGTTGATGGTGAGGCCGAAGACCTCCCGCGCCCAGTCGAGCGTCTCTGCGCCGAGCGACTCTCCCCCCCGGCGACGCTGCGCGTGTCGATGGCCCAGCGGCCGCGGGGGTTGGCGATCTCGCGCATCATCTTGAGCGCCGTCGGCGGCATGAACGCGTTATGCACCTTGTGCTCGGCGATCAGCGAAGGCGCGCTCCGGGTCGAATTCGCAGAAACGATGCGCCACGACCGGGACCCGAGGCGGCGACACCGAGACCATCGAGTGCGTTGCCCAAGCGGTTCGATAGCCGCCTGACGTCTTCAAATGAATATTCCCGTATCGATCCGTCGGCATTGACCGCGGTGAGGCAAGGCCGACGCCCGCATCCGCATGCCGGTCGCAGATCGCCACGCCCAGATTCACATGCTCCGGAATATGCCAGGCGAAGCTGCGACGGAGTCGTTCGTAGTTCGCCATCGTGTCTCGTCCTCAGTGCTGTGAGTGGCCGGTCTGGCGCGCGCGGCAAGCATTGGGGCGACGGAAGATGGCCGCCGAAAGCCTTGACTGTCAAATGCTTGTTTGATACGGTTGCCGGATATAGTGACTTGCTGCTGGATGTGAACCGGGCAGGGAGGGAGAGCGTGAGAGATGGCCGCCACTGTCGCCGCGTGGGCTGAGCGTGTCGGACTGCCGACAAACGAAACCTCAGTCATCGGAGTGTTCGAGGCCGCCGTCGCGTCCAATCCGAATAAGACTTTCCTTAAGGACTTCCAGGGAGACAGCGCGACCTATGCCGAAGCCCGCGAGCGGTCCCGCCGCCTCGCCAATGGCTTTCAGTCGCTCCACGTCAAGCGCGGCGACATCGTCTTGCTCTATCTCGAGAACTCGATCGACATGATCATGTGCACGCTCGCGCTCGGCTATCTAGGCGCGGCCGGCGCACCGGTGAATTCCGAATATAAAGGCGAAATTCTCGCTTATGTCGTCAACGACACCGGCGCGAAGCTCGCCGTGGTGGACGCGACGTTGGTCGAACGTCTGGCCGGAGCGGCAGACCGCCTGGATGCCTTCGGCCCGAACGGTTCAGGCACGATCATCCTGCGTGGCGACGCGACAGTCGAGACTAAGCCGCTGCGGACATTGCCCTTCGCCGGCATCGCCTCCGCTGCGCCCCTGCTGGACTACGTGTCGACGGCGCAGGCCGATCTGTTTTTTGGTGAATTACACCTCCGGCACCACCGGTCCGTCCAAGGGGGTGCTTTTCCCCAATGGCCATGTGCTGACCTTTGCTCAGGACTGGGTCATCTGCATGGGATACGAGACGGACGACGTGCTTTACACGCCGATGCCGCTCTTCCACACGCTCGGCATGATCCTCGGCATCATGCCGACGATCCTGGTGGGCGCGACCGCCTTCATGGACCGGCGCTTCAGCGCCACGCAATATTGGGCGCGCTGCAAGGAGCACGGCGCGACGATCGGGCATGCGGTGTTTCCGATGATCCCCTTCCTGCTCAGCCAGCCGCCGTCCGAGCTTGACCGCAGCCACAGCGTGCGCGCGATCTGGACGGGCCCAAGCCGGTTCGCCAAGGAATTCTTCGATCGCTTCGGCGTCAAGGTCTACGAGGTCTATGGCCAGTCAGAAATTGGCGCATGCAGTTTTCCGGACGATTTCTCCAAGGTCCGCGTGGGCTCCTGCGGGCGCGCCAATCCGCGCTTCGAGATGATGATTGTCGACAAGGACGAGAACCCGGTGCCCGACGGCCAGACCGGCGAATTGCTGGTGCGACCGAAACAGCCCTGGACCTCGATGCTTGGCTATCTCGGCAAACCCGACAAGACCGCCGAGGCCTTCCAAAATCTATGGCATCACACCGGCGACCAACTGTATCGGGACGCCGATGGCTGGTTCTTTTTCGTCGACCGCGCCAAGGACATGATCCGCCGGCGCAGCCACAACATCTCCGCCTACGACATCGAACTGATCATCAACCGATATCCGAACGTTGCGGAGATCGCCTGCATCCCGGTTCCGTCCGAGCATGAGGATGAAGAGATCAAGGTCTGCGTTGTTATGGCGCCGGAAGCCGAAGTCGAAATCGACGCCTTCATCGATTTCTGCCGCGACCACTTACCCAAGCATATGGTGCCGCGTTTCGTCGAGGTGCTCGATTCCCTTCCCAAGACCGCCAATGAGAAGATCGCCAAGTTCAAGCTCAAGGAATACGGCATCCTTGGGTCGAGCGGAAAGACCTGGGACGCCGAGTAGCGCAGTTTCGTTGCGGCCAACCCCAGTCGCGTCTGAAACGATGCGCGAAAACCGCGTCATGGTTTTCAAACCTCAAACCAGTGGCGCTCGCGTTCGCCGCGAACCAGGCCTATCCCGCTCAACTCGAAAAGTTCAGGTGGATCGGCGCCAGTGGCTGTTTCCCGCGAATGAGATCACAGCCCTTTTCGGCGATCATCACTGTCGGCGCATGCGTGTTCCCGCCCGGGATCGACGGCATGATCGATGCATCGATGACACGCAGTCCGTCCATGCCGCGCAAGCGAAGCGTATCGTCGACGACGGCTTCGGCGCCGTGACCCATCGCGCAGGTGCCGACGGGGTGAAAACCGAAGCCGCAGTTTCCCCGGATGTAGTCACGCAGGTCGTCATCTGATTGCACGCCGTCCCCCGGCATCAGCTCGACGCTCCGGTAGTGGGCGAGCGCGGGCGCCGCCAGAATGCGGCGGACATATTTCAAACCCCACAGCAGCGTTTCCAAGTCGCGCTCGTCGCTTAGCACATTCGGGTTGATCAGCAATTGAGGTGACTGTCCCGAGGGTGCGATCCTGACATCGCCGCGGCTATAGGGGTGCAGCCCGATGGCGGTCAGACCATAGCCATGCCCGTAGCCGAACTGAATGGAAGGCGACGAGCCTCGCGCTTTCGTGCGCCGCAGCCCCGACATCAGACTGAACTGGAGATCCGGCCGGTCCGCCTGCGGGTTGGATTTGACGTATCCACCGGCCTCCAGGACGTTGCTTGCGAGAAGTCCGCGCTTGAACAGCGCATACTCGACCAGGCTCCACGCCAGGCGCGGCGCGGCGCGGAGCGAAAGACCATGCGGAATGGTGCTTTTGGACTTCGAGACCGCCGAGATCGCTGGATGATCGTGCAGGTTGCGGCCAACGCCGGGTAGATGATGGACGAGGTCGACGCCGCCGTCGCTCAGTTGCGACGCCTCACCGACGCCAGAGGAGAGCAGGATGTGCGGCGAGCCGAACGCTCCTGCTGACAGGATGACCTCCCGTGCCACACTGATGCGGACCGACCGTCCGCCTGCGCTGGCCTTGACCGCCACAGCCTTCTTGTCCTGGAACATCAGGCGGTCGACATTATAACCGGTCATGATCGCCAGGTTCTTGCGCGACCTGGCCGGATCGAGAAATGCACCCGCCGATGTCAGCCTGCGCCCGGCGCGCTGAGTGACCTGCCGGTAACCGACGCCGGCAGGATTCGATCCGTTGAAATCCTCGGTGAACGGTAGCTGCAAGGACTGGGCCGCCTCGACGAAGCTGTCGGCAATCGGGTTGCGGCTGCCGACATCGGTGACGTCCAGCAGGCCGGACGTGCCGTGAAACGGCGAATCCCGGAAAACCTGGTTGTTTTCCGAACGCAGGAAATACGGCACGACCTCTGCAAAGGACCAGCCCCGGTTACCCGCTGCCGCCCACGCGTCGTAGTCAGCGGGATGTCCGCGCATATAGACCATGCCGTTGATGGCGCTGGTGCCGCCCAGCACCTTTCCACGCGGCAGGTACAGTCGGCGACCGTTCGCCGACGGCTGTGGCGTGCTCCAGAAGCGCCAGTTCATTCGCTCGTGCGCATAGAGCAGCATCATGCCGAATAGCGGGATGTGGACCAGAGGGCTGGTATCCTTCGGTCCGGCCTCGATCAGGCAGACCCTTACCGAGGTGTCTTCCGTCAAACGGTTCGCCACCACGCATCCCGCCGATCCCGCGCCGATGACAACATAATCGAAAGTGCTGCCGTCGAACGTGTCGGCAGAAAAACCGTTCGAGGTCTGGCCCATCTTACATCGCTCCACCGGCGATCGGCTGGTCGCAAGCACAATGCGTTCGACTTCCGATCGCGGATTTCAACCAAACGTTTGACTCTAATACGTGCATGGGCATCCTGTCCCCGTCAATCGGACAACGTTGGACGACGCGAACCTGAATCAACCGTATTCCGCCCGGAGCGGTCGGACAATCGCCAACGACGAAATTGGGAGGACAGCATGCGGAACTTGTTCTGCGCCAGTATCATTGCGGTTCTGCTGACCGAATCGGCTGCGGCCGCCGACAACATCGTGATCGGCGCGCCCATGGCCCTCACTGGACCCTAGTCCTTTATCGGCGATGCAACCAACAAGGGCATCGCTGTCGCCGTCAGCCAGACCGAGACCGATTTCACCGCTCTCGCGACCAAGCTGGCCGACATGGATATCGACACGCTCTCGGTTTTCGTCACGCCGGAAGCAGCGGCAAATCTGATCATCCAGGCGCGACAGGCAGGCCTGAGCGACAAGGTCCGCCTCGTGGTTCCG
Source organism: Acetobacteraceae bacterium (assembly GCA_965276815.1). Taxonomy (GTDB): domain Bacteria; phylum Pseudomonadota; class Alphaproteobacteria; order Acetobacterales; family Acetobacteraceae; genus JAVVHH01. The sequence continues at coordinate 967,535 of CBDIBE010000012.1, forward strand.
CCCGGCGTCGCGAACAACGCTTATGTGAAGACCGGCGTGTTGATTTCCACGCGGAACTGACCCGGGTTTTCCACTGAGAAGTGACCTGGGTGAATTGATGGTTTGCGGGTCATGTTGAGGTCAAGTTTCTCGCCTTCTCTTTTCGGCCCTTGGTGGCGGCAGCGCTGGCTTTGAAGCGGAAGCTGTCGTTGCCGGTCTCCACGATGTGGCAATGATGCGTGAGGCGGTCGAGCATGGCCGTCGTCATCTTGGCATCGCCGAACACGCCGGCCCATTCGCTGAAGCTCAGATTGGTGGTGATGGCGACGGAGGCCTTCTCGTACAGCTTGCTCAGCAGATGGAACAGCAATGCCCCGCCCGAGGAGCTGAACGGCAAATACCCCAGTTCATCGAGGATCACGAGGTCGCACCGGATCAGCCGATCGGCGATCTGGCCGGACCGGCCCTGGGCGTTCTCTTGCTCCAGCGCATTGACCAGATCGACGGTCGCATAGAACCGGACCTTCTTGCGATGGTGTTCAACGGCCTGCACGCCCAGCGCTGTGGCAATGTGGCTCTTGCCGGTGCCCGGACCGCCGACAAGGACCACATTGTCAGCGTTTCAATAAACTCGCACCGGTGAAGCTGGCGCACCAGCGCCTCGTTGGCTTCGCTCGACTCAAATTAAAACCGCTCAGATCCTTGTACACGGGGAAGCGTGCCGCTTTGATCTGATACGCAACCGAGCGAACTTCGCGCTCAGCAGCTTCGGCTTTGAGCAATTGCGAGACAATGGGCACGGCAGAATCGTAGGCCGGCGCGCCTTGTTCCATCAGTTCGCCCGCGGCCTGCGCCATGCCATACATCTTCAGGCGGCGCCGCATGACGACAATCGCCGCCCCGGCCGGATCATGACGCATGGCGCGCCTCCTGCAGCTTGTCGCGCAGGGCATCGTAGCGCTCGACATCGGCCCGCGGCTCACGGTTCAGGGCGAGGGCCTGAGGCGTCTCGATGGCGCCTGTCGACGTGGATTTGCCGTCGATCAGCCGGTGCAGAAGGTTCAAGACGTGCGTCTTTGTCGGCGCTCCGTCGCTCAGCGCCAGCTCGACGGCGCACAACACTGCCTCCTCCTGGCTGGCGTGTGGAATCTGCCGCCATGACGCCTGACATCGCTGCTCCAGCCAGTCGTTCAGTTCGGTAAGCGTCGCGAACCGCGGCATCGCCTGCCACAGCCGGCGACGCGCGTCCTGGACGTTCTTCTCGACCTGCCCCTTCTCCCGGCCGGAGGCCGGATTGCAAAAATCGGTGTCGAACAGATAGTGCGAGCCCATAGCGGCAAAGCGCGTGTTGACGTCGCGCTTTTTGCCGATGCCAACCCGGTCCACGGCCGTGCGCATGTTGTCGTAGATGCCGCGCCGCGGCACGCCACCGAGCACCCGGAACGCATGAGAATGCGCGTCGAACAGCATCTCGTGCGTCTGCAGCGGATCGGCGCGCACGAGCAAGGCGCGGCTGTAGCAAAGAAATGCGCCGCTTGCAGCTTCACCCGCTCACCGCCGATGACCGCCCAATCCTCGCTCCAGTCGAACGGGAACGCCTCGCCCGGTTGAAATACCAGGGCAACGAAAGTGCCGCGGCCGGCTGTCTGCTGCTCCCGCTGCCGATGCTCCTTCCAGCTGCGGGCAAACGCCGCAACGCGGCCGTCGGACCCCTCAAACCCGAGTGCCACCAGGTCCGCATGCAACGGCTTGACCGTCCGCCTTTGCTTGCGCGACTTGCCGCTCTCCAGCTTGAGCCAGGCCGACAGCTTCGCAGCCAATGCGTCCAGCTTGCTGGGCCGCTCCGGCAGCTTGAACGCCGGTTCCACCAAATCCGCGCGCAAGTATTTGCGGATCGTGTTTCCCCACAGCCCAGTCCTGCGACCAATCTCACGTATCGAAAGCTGGTCCCGTAGTGCCCAGCGGCGGATCACACTCAGTAACTCCATGTCTATCACTCCCGTGACCCCCGCTGAAAACAGCCAGGGCACGGTCAAAACATGGGTCAATTCTCGATGGAAATCCCGCCCCGAAGTGGGTCAGTTCTTAATGAAACTCAACAGGCATGTACGTTAACGGCGCCAAGGCGTTCACTCACGAGCCGAATCTCTTCCGGCCGCGCCAGCGGGCCGCTGACGTGGCTTTCTGGCGAGATACTCAGGACGCACGCGCCGTAACTCGTTCCCGACATGCGTGCGTCGGAAATCCGTATCATGTCACGCACGCGGCCGATGTTCGCCTTGACAAACGCATGCAAACACGTCTTGCATACAAGCAGTACGCAAGAGGCGGCCGCAGATGGGTGATCTCCGGGCAACGATCGAGTTGGAGCTGTCGAAGGCATTGCGTTCGCCGTCGCAGGTGCGCCGGCGCTTCGTCGACATCGACTCTGGCCAGGTCCATGTCCGGGTTGCCGGCGAATCCGCGCATACGACACCGCTCGTCATGTTCCACGCGTCGCCAGGCTCGTCGAAGATGCTCGAGCCGCTGATGGTTCGTTTCGCCGCAACCCGGCAAGTGTTCGCACCCGACACGCTCGGCAACGGCGACTCGACCCCGCCCGCTGGAGCATCTCTCGATCTGGACGAGTTCGTGGACGCACACGTCACCACGCTCAACGGGCTGGGGCTGGGGCAAGTCGATCTATACGGCAGCCACACCGGCGCCAACATCGCCTGCGAGATCGCGATCCGACATCCTGACCGGGTCCGGAAGATCATCCTCGACGGCGTCTCGCTCTATGGGGCGGACGAGCGTGCGGAGTTGCTGCGCTGCTACGCGCCGCCGATCGTGCCTGGCGAGGACGGGAGCCACTTGCTCTGGATCTGGACGTTCGTGCGCGACGCGTTTTTGTTCTGGCCATGGTATAAGCGCGACGCCGCACATGCCCGTGCAGTGGGTCTGCCCGATTCCAATGCGTTGCACGACAAGTTCGTCGAGGTCGCGAAGGCCGCGCGCACGTATCACTTGTCGTACCGGGCCGCCATCGCCTACCGAAAGGAGGAGCGGCTGCCGATGGTCAGCGTGCCGACCCTCCTTTCCTGTTCAAGGACGGACATGTTGCTGCCCTATCTCGACCGGGTCGCGGCCCTCATGCCAGAGGCGACCCGGGCGGTTCTGCCCGGGTTCAGTGACGAAGCCGCCGCCGGCGAGACCCTGGCCAGCATGCTCCGCTTCCTCGACGGCGAGGGCGCAGCGTGAGGGCGCCCGACGAACACGACGCGATCCTCGAGGCGGTCGAGCGCTTCTGTCGCGACATCCCGCAATCCGAGGTCATTCGCCGCGATACCGAGCACATTCCGCCTTACGACTATATCCCGCATTTGGCCGCACTCGGCCTCACCCGGGCGGCGGTGCCGGAGCGCGACGGCGGGCTCGGTCTGCCGTGGTCGTTGTTCTGCCGCATCCAGGAACGTATCGGCTATCATGCGCAGCCCGTCGCCTCCATCCTGAACCGGATCGTGAGTTTTGGCATCTTGCCGCTGTTGCAGTTCGGCACCGACGCGCAGAAGGCGGCCTTGCTTCCAGGGTTGCTCGACGGCGACGCGCTGATTGCGTTGGCGTTGAGCGAGCCCGGCGCCGGGTCGGATGCGCGCGCGGTCACAACCCGGGCGGAGCGTTACGGCCAGGGTTGGCGGATTTCCGGCCGCAAGACCTGGATCAGCGATGCGGATCAGGCCAGCCATCTCCTGACGTTGTGCCGGCTCGCTGGGTCCGGCCCGCCAGGTGAGGGACTCGCGGCGTTTCTCGTGCCGCGTCACGCGGCCGGCGTGAGCATGTCGCTGCTGCCGAAGGTCGGCAATAACTGCATGCCGAGCTATGACATCGGCTTCGACGACGTTGCGGTCGCGGACGACGACATGCTGGGCGCCGCCGGGCAGGGCTTTCGCACCATCACCGGCACGCTGCGCTACTCGCGTGCGAGCCTTTCGGCCACGCTCGTGGGCAGCGCGAAGGCGGCGCTCGACCTCGCCACTGCCCACGCCGGCGAGCGCGAACAGTTTGGCCGCCCGCTCGCCGGCTTCCAGGTGATCAAGCATCGGCTGGTCGATATGCGGATCGAGACCCGCAAGGCCGAACTGATGGTGCGCGAACTGTCCCGCATGATCGACGACGGCGAAGACTCGGATGAGCAGGCAGCGATGACCAAGATCGTGACGACGGAGATGTTCCAGTTCGTGACCGACCGCGGCATGCAGATCCTGGCGAGCGCCGGGTATGCCGCCGAGAGCCCAATGCAGCGCTACTGGCGCGACGCCCGGCTCTACAGCTTCGGCGAGGGCGCCAACGAGATCCAGCGCGAGATCGTCGCCCGCCGTATGGGCCTCGATGGGAAAGCGGCATGAGCCCGGTCCGCGCCATCGATGCGGTCGTCAACATCTGGACTCCGGAGGCGCAGAGCCATCGACCGTCGTGGCGCCAGGGGTTCTTCGTCGACAAGATGCGTGGCGAGGCAGGCGCCATCGACGGATTCTCGCTCGAGGAAATGCTTCGCCGCATGGATGCGGCCGGGATCGAGCGCTCCTTCCTGATTGCGACGCGCGCGGGCCGACAAGGACATCCATCGACGTATCGCATCCCCTATCGGCTGGTGTACAACGCCGTCCAAAAATACCCGGAGCGTTTCTCCGGGCTGGCCGGGATCGATCCGTTCGACGGCATGCGTGGCGTGCGCGAACTCGAGCAGGCGGTCCGCGAATACGGCTTCGTCGGCGCCCATCTGTATCCGCACTGGTTCGAACTCGCGCCCGATCACGCCCGCTACTACCCGTTCTACGCCAAGTGCTGCGAGCTCGACGTGCCGATCCAGATGCAGGTCGGGCAATCCATGCTCTATGCGCCCGACTATCCGTGTCGCAGCGTCGGCCGGCCGATCACACTTGACGCGGTCGCCTGCGACCTGCCCGAGCTGAAAGTGGTCGGCATCCATATCGGCATCCCGTGGACCGACGAGATGATAGCCATGGCGTGGAAGCACCCCAACGTGTTCATCGGCTGCGACGCGCACAGCCCGCGCTACTGGCCGGCAAGCTTCGTGAACTACCTCAACACCTACGGGCAGGACAAAGTCATGTTCGGCACCGACTTCCCCGTTTTGGGCTTCGAACGGACCATGCAGGAGATCGCCGATCTTGGCCTGCGTCCGGAGCCGCTGCGCAAGCTGCTGCGCGACAACGCGGCCCGCCTCTATCGGCTGGACGCATGAGCACGATCGCCACCATGCTCCGGTTGCATAGCCGGACCCGGCCGCAGCACCAGGCGCTCGTCACTCCGACCGATTCTATCGACTATCGCAGGCTCGATGGCGTGGTCGATGCGCTCTGCCATTTGCTCACTGCTGCCGGCGTTCGGCCGGGCCACCTCGTCGGTCTTTCGCTTCCGGATGACCCGATGCATCTGGTCGCGCTGCTTGCCACCATTCGGATCGGCGCGGTGATCCTGCCGCTCGATCGCCGCTGGACGCGCGACGAACGGCTCGGTGTCGCCGCACGGTTCGGCGCCGCTTTCGTGCTCAGCGACGAACGGGACGGGCCAGCCGGCTGGATCCACGTCGGCGATGGGCTCCCAGAGCCGGGCGAGAGCTTCGCCGAGCCCGCGATCGATCCGGACGCGCCCATGGTGCTCTCGCTGTCATCCGGCACCACCGGCGCACCGAAGGGACCGCGGCTCAGTCATCGCCAACTGATCAGCCGCTTCATGGTGTATTGGATCGATATCGGCCTCGGTTCACGCGACCGGTTCTGCGTCGCGACACCATTGTTTTTCGGCGGCGGCCGAGCTTTCGCGCTGTCGATGATCTATGCGGGCGGGACGATCTGCTTGTTTGCGCCGCCATTCGAGCCACCCGAACTGATCGCCTTCGTGGCGCACGTCCAGGCCACTGCGATGTTCCTCGTGCCGACCCAACTCCGCCGCTTGTTGCAGGAGAACACCGGTGGGCGGGCCTTCGCCGATCTGCGGATTTTGATTTCGAGCGGCTCCGCACTGTACGCCAACGAGGCCGAGGCGGTGCGGCGGTCGATCTCGGCCAATCTCTACCAGTATTATGCTTCCACCGAAGCGGGCGGCATCACAATACTCGCGCCTGCTGACTACGACAGTCATGGCGCATCTGTCGGCCGGCCCTGCTTCGGCGTCGACGTCGAGGTGGTGGACGCGGCGGACAGCCGGGTCCCGCCGGGGACCACCGGGCGTTTGCGCTACCGCAGCCCGGCCTCGCCCGCCGACTTTCATGTCGGCGACACGATCGGCGCGTTCCGCGACGGCTGGTTTTACCCCGGTGACCTCGCGCAATTCGACGCGGACGGTTTCCTCACGCTGCAGGGCCGCGCCAAGGACATCATCATCCGCGGCGGCGTCAACATCCATCCGTCCGACATCGAGCAAGTGCTGCTCGACATGCCGGGGGTGGCCGAAGCCGCCGTCACCGGCGTGCCGTCCGCGGATCTCGGCGAGGAGGTCGCCGCCTTTGTCGTGGCCCCGGGTCTGACCGAGGCGGACATCAGGACGGAATGCGCCGCGCGGCTCGCCCGCTACAAGGTCCCGAAACACGTCGTGTTCGTTGCTGCCCTGCCGAAGAATTCGGGCGGCAAGATCGTCAAGTCCGCCCTGCCGAGCCTGCTCGCCTCGACTCTAAAGGAGACCGCGTGATGAAGTTGGCATCGCTCATACTCGCCGCGACGCTTGCCGCTGCCCCCGCCTTGGCGGACGAGCCCGGGATCACCGACAACTCGATCCGCATCGGCATGTTCGGCCCGCTCACCGGCTCGGCGGCGCTCTACGGCAACATCATCCTGGGATCGCAGGCGCTCTATAAGGATGTCAACGACCATGGCGGTATCAATGGCCGCAAGATCGAGCTGTTCGTCGAGGACGACGGCTGCAACTCGTTGCAGGGCATCGCGGCGGTCAAGAAGCTGATCTCCGACAACAAAGTGTTTCTCATCAACGGTGGCGTCTGCAGCGGCGTGGCGCTGGCCGCCAAGCCCGAAATCATCAAATCCGGCCTGCCCTGGATGGTCGCCGGCGCCGCCGCCACCGAGATCTCGACGCCGGTGGTCCCGACCATCTTCCAGGCCTCACCCACCGCCGCCGACAACTCGAAAGAAATGATCGACTTCGCCATGACGAAGGCCGGCACCGACAAGATCGCGATCATCACGCAAACCGACGATTGGGGTAAAAGCTATCACGACCCGGCGCTCGAATACTTGCAGTCGAAATATCACATCAAACCGATCCTCGACGTGCAGATGGCCAATAACGCGATGGACGCGACGTCGCAGACACTTCAGCTCCGAAACTCCGGCGCCCAGTTCATCCTCGCGATGCTGTATCCTGCCCCGTTCGCCGTGTTTGCGCGCGACGCCTACAAGTTCGGCTTGACGACGCCGATCCTCGGCAACTCCGGTGTCACGCTGTCGGACACGCTCAAGCGCGTCGGGACGCCGGCAGCGATGAACAATATCTATATCTACTACCACCTCGCCGGCGCCGAGGATGGCCCGGAACTCGCGCACTTTGCCGAGATCTGGCGCAAATATTATCCTGACAAGCCGGTCAATAATTACAGCTATGTCGGCATGGCCGGCACGCTCGCCGTGATCCACGTGCTGCAGGATCTCGGTCACGACGTCACCCGCGCCCGGTTCCTCGACGGCCTCGATCACCTGCAGAACTTCGACAGCGGGGTCGAGGCGGGGCCGACCACGTTCTCGCCGGAGCAGCACGACGGCACGACGGCCGGGTTCCTGAGCACGCTGCGCGACGGGAAGATCGCGCTCATGCGCGCCTGGACCCACTCATCGCAATGAGACGCTGAGCGATGCTGCTCCAGCTCGTCACCACCGGACTGTCGCAGGGCAGCATCTACGCCCTCGTCGCCCTCGGCATGACAGTGTTGTTCCGGGCAACGACCATCGTGGATTTCGGCCATGGCGAGCTGTTCATGGCCGGCGCGTTCGCGGCGTTCGTGCTGGTGCACGTGGCCGGGCTCTCGTTTCCGGCGGCGGCCTTGGGCGCGGTGCTGATCATGTTTTCGGTCGGCGTGGTGATCGAGCGCGTGCTGATCCGGCCGATGGGCGACGCGTCGCATACCGCGGTCGCGATGATGACGGTCGCGTTCTCGTTCCTGTTCAAGGGCATCGCGCGATGGTTCTTCGGCGGCGACGTGCTGTCGGTGCCCCCGGTGTTCAGCTATCCGCCGATCCTGCTCGGGTCGATCGTGCTGACGGTGCAGGATGTGCTGATCACGGTGGTCACGCTCTCACTGGTGGTGCTGTTTCTGCTGTTCTTCCAATTCAGCCGGCTCGGGCGGATGGGCCGGGCCGCGGCGGCCTCGCCCCGCGGCGCGGTGCTGGTTGGCATCAACCTGCCCGCGCTCTCCGGCTCCATGTGGGGCGTGTCGGCGGCGCTCGGCGGCATCGCCGGCATCCTGGTCGCGCCGGTTTCGCTGATCTTTCCCGACATGGGCGGGGACGTGCTGTTGCCGGCGTTCGCCGCGATGACGCTCGGCGGCTTCGGTCATTTCGGCGGCGCCATCGCCGGCGGGCTGCTGATCGGCGTGCTGCAGCAGCTCGCCGGCGGCTACGTGTCGTCCACCGTTATCACGATCCTGCCCTACCTGGTCATCGTCGGCGTCTTGATGCTGTTCCCCGCCGGGCTGTTCGGTTCCAAGGAGACGCAGCGTGTCTGAGGCAGCGGCGCCGGCGCTCCCGGCCAAACGTGACCTGCACGGCCCGGCGGCGATGCTCTTGGTGCTCGCGCTCCTGCTCGCCCTGCCCGCCGCTCTCAACGACTACACGCAATACATCGTCAACGCGATTCTGGTCTACAGTCTGGCGGGGCTCGGCTTCAACATCGTCCTTGGTTACTTGGGTCAGCTCGCTTTCATCAACGCCGCGTTCTTTGGCCTGGGTGCCTACGCGACGACGCTCGGCATGAAGCTGCTCGGGGTGCCGTTCTGGCTCATGTTGCTGCCCGCGGCGGCCGTCGGCGGCGTTGCCGGCGCGCTGACCACGCTGCCGGCGCTTCGGCTCAAGCGATACCATCTCGCGATCGTCACGATGACGCTAAGCGAATTGATGCGCTGGGTCTACATCCACTCGGACGTTGCCGGCGGCGCCTCCGGTCTGGCCGTGCCGGAGGGCTCGCTGCCGTTTCTGCCGCTCAACAGCGGCACGCGCATCTATTTCGTCTATCTCACGATCACGATCGGGATCTATGCCTCGACGCGCGCCCTGCTCCGCTCTCGTTTCGGTCGCGCCATCTCGGCGGTGCGACAGAACGAAGCCGCCGCCGCGTCGCTCGGCATCGAACCGGCGCGGGTCAAACTGGTCGCCTTTGCCTGGAGCGGCGCAATCGTCGCGGTCGCCGGCGCAATGTTCTCGCTGTTACTTGGCCGCATCGACCCAGTGAGCTTCGATCTCTCACAACTGCTGCTGCAGTTCGCCATTGTCATGATCGGTGGCCTCGGCAGCTTGATCGGGTCGGCGCTCGGCGCGATCCTGCTGACCGGCGCGCCCGAAATGTTGCGCAACCTGCCCGGGCTCGAGGAGATCGCGTTCGCGATGCTGCTTATCCTGGTGCTGATCTTCATCCCCACCGGGCTTGGCGGCATCATCGGACGGCAACTGCCGTTCTTGGCCGACCGCTTTCACGGAGGCAAATGATGAGCGACGTGCTCACGGTCGAGGGCGTCACCGTGCGCTTTGCCGGCCTCGTCGCGCTGTCGAACGTGTCGCTGCGGGTCGAATCGAACGCGATCCAAGCGGTGATCGGACCCAACGGCGCCGGCAAGTCGACCCTGTTCGGCACCATCAGCGGCTACGTCCGACCCGCGGTCGGCCGCGTGCTGTTCGAAGGCTCGGACATGACCAAGGCCACGCCGACACAGGCCGCCCGCGCCGGCATGCGCCGCACGTTTCAGAATGGCGGCATCTTTCCGGATCTCTCAGTGCTGGAGAACGTGCTGACCGGCCTGCCCGACAGTTGGCGTTTCGGCCTGTTCGGCTCCGCCCTCGGCCTGCCCGGCGCCCGCCGCACCGAAGCGGCAGACCTGCGCGCCGCGCATGCGGTGCTCGAGCAGATGGGCATCGCCGATCTGGCTTCGCGCCGGGCGGGCGATCTGCCGGCCGGGCAGCAGCGCCTGGTGGAAATCAGCCGGGCACTCGCCGGGCAGGCTCGGCTGCTCCTGCTCGATGAACCCGCGGTCGGTCTGACCGGAGCGGAATTGGAGACGTTGGGCGCAGTGCTGCGTCGCCTCGCCGCCGCAGGGCTTGCCATCCTGCTGGTCGAGCACGTGATTGATTTCGTCATGGCGCTCGCCGAGCGCGTCCTCGTGCTCAACCACGGCGAGGTGCTGGCGGAGGGGACGCCGGACGAGATCCGCGCCCACGACGCTGTCCTGGAGGCTTATCTTGGCCGACGCTGAGACCGCCCTCGGCATCGACGGGCTCACCGTGCGCTACGGCCGCACCACCGCGCTCGACGACGTCTCGCTCGAGGTCGGCGAGGGCGAGGTCGTGGCCCTGCTCGGGGCCAATGGCGCCGGCAAGACCACGCTGCTCAACGCGATCAGCGGCATCCGCCCTGCCGTCGCTGGGTCCATCACCTGGCGCGGGCAACCGATCCTGCGTCAGAAACCGCACCGCATCTTCACCGCCGGGATCGTGCAGGTGTCGCAGGGCCGCGACCTGTTTCCGGAGATGTCGGTGCTGGAAAACCTCAAGCTTGGCGCGATCTGCCGGCAGGGCGGCGAGGCGGAGCGGCTCGACAACGTGTTTTCCTCGTTCCCGCGCCTGGCAGAGCGGCGCACGCAGCGCGTCGCGACGCTCTCGGGCGGCGAGCAGCAGATGGTCGCCATCGGCCGCGCCATGATGGGCACGCCGCGACTGCTCATGCTCGACGAGCCCTCCGGCGGCCTCGCGCCCCGCTTCGTCGACGAGATCGCCGCCATCATGACCCGGCTACGCGAACAACGCGCGACCATGCTCATCGTCGAGCAGAACATCGAGCTTGCGCTCCGCGTCGCCGACCGGGTCTACATCCTGCGCAACGGCGGCATCATGGGCTGCGAGACCGTCGCCGAACTCGGCACCGATTACCGCGCGCTGGCGCGACGTTTCTACCTTTAGGACGAACATCATGAACCCATGGCACGGCATCATACCGGAAGAAGAACAACGCGCCTACCGCGCGGCCGGCTTCGGGCGGCCATCCGGCCTCGGTCAGCGACCGGCGCTGCTCATCATCGACGTGCAATACCGCACCGTTGGCACGGTGCCACGTCCGTTCTTCGAAGCGATCAAGGAGTTCCCGACCTCCTGCGGCGAAGTGGCGTGGGATGCGGTCGCCAACATCCAGCGTCTGCTCGCGCTGTTCCGCGAGCGCAAGTGGCCCGTGCTCTACCCCCATGTCGCCCGCAAGGAGAGCTTCGACACTGGGCGGCTGGCAGCAAAGGTGCCAGCGCTGATGACGGTTGCCGAGCGTGGCTACGACTTCGTCGCCGAGATCGCGCCGCGCGAGGGCGACATCCTGCTGCCGAAGAAGCACCCCAGCGCCTTCTTCGGCACCCCGCTTGCCAGCTACTTGATCGACCTCGGCGCCGACACACTGATCGTTACCGGCTGCTCGACGAGCGGGTGCGTGCGCGGGTCCGTGGTGGACGCATTCGCCTACAATTTCCGCGTCATGGTCCCGCATGACGCGGTGTACGACCGCAGCCAAGTCTCGCACGCCGTCAACCTGTTCGACATGTCCGAAAAGTATGCCGACGTGGCGAGCACGGAGGCTTGTTTGGACAGTCTGCGCACGCTCGGAAAGACCGGCGTCGCAGCGTGAGTTACGATCTGGTGCTGCGTGGCGGCCAGGTGGTGCTGCCCGATCGGGAAGTCACAGCTTGCGACATTGCCGTGCGCGACGGCCACATCGCGGCGCTGCTGGCGCCTGGCGAGGTATGCTCGGTCCGCGAGGAATGGAATGTCGCCGGACTGGTCGTGCTGCCTGGCGCGATCGACGTCCATCTGCACCTCGGCAGCGGCGCCGACATCTCCCGTCCGCGGCAACCCGCCGACGCCGACGGCGAGACCGCCGCGGCAGCCAAGGGCGGCATCACCTGCTTCGTCCCGTATCTGATGGCGGCCGATCCGTTCGAGATGCTGTTCGACGACGTGGTCGCCGTCACCCAGGCCGGTGCCCGGATCGATTTCGGCTATCATTTTTGCATCTCGACCGAGGCGCAGCTCGCCAGCGTGCCGCGTTACATCGCCGAGATGGGCGTGCCCACTCTCAAGATCTTCATGAACAACCGGCGCGGCGAAGGCGCGCGGCTGGGGCTGCCCGACATCGATGACGGCTTCCTCTACCGCTTGTGCGAGGCCGCGGCCGCGCACGGCGGCATGGTCTGTCCGCATCCGGAGAACATCGAAGTCGCCCTCGTGCTGCGCGGCCGCGTGCAGGCATCCGATCCGGACGGTGCCGGCGGCCTCGTGGCCTGGGACGCGACGCGGCCACCGTTCGTCGAGGCGGACGCGTTGCAGAGTGCGGCACTGATCGCCGACGCCGCCGGCGCCCCGCTCTACGCCGTTCACACCTCCTCGGCCGCCGCGCTCGCGGCCGCCCTGCGTTCGCGGACGGCCGGTGCACGCGTGTTCATCGAGACCTGCCCGCACTACCTGACCCACGACGTGACCTGGGACGGTGGCGACGTCGGCAAGATCAACCCGCCGCTCCGCACCGCGGAGGACCGCGAGGCGCTGTGGCAAGGCCTGCTCTCCGGCGCCATCGACACCGTCGCCACGGACCACGTCCATCGGGCGAAGTCGGCCAAGGCCGGAGGTATCTGGGCGGCCTCGCCAGGTTGTCCCGGCCTCGAAACCTTGCTTCCCGTGCTCCTCCATTTCGGTCGCGAGCGCGGTCTGTCGCTGTCCCGCATCGCCGAACTGGTGGCGACGAACCCGGCGCGGCTCATGGGTCTCGGCCACGTCAAAGGCGAGATCCGCGTTGGCCTCGACGCCGATTTCGCCATCATCGACCCCGAAGCGAGCTGGACGCTCGAGCCGGGATCGACGGTGAGTTCGGCCGGCTACTCGATCTACGAGGGCATCACGTTCCGCGGCCGGGTCCTGCACACGCTTGTCCGCGGCCGAACTGCGCTGCGCGGCGGGGCGCTCGACCCGGCAGCCATCGGCACCGGCCACTACGTGCCACGCCGGCTCTGTTCGTAGCGCGATTGCCGATGTCGGAGCCGACTGGTATGCGAGTGGCATGGTAGACGGAATGCAGGGTCCCGATCCTCGATCGGTTAGGCTTTCGCTCCGGCAGCAAGCCTATGCCGAGGTGAAGCGCGCCATCTTGGATTCTCGCTACCCGCCAGGCGCGCTGCTGTCAGAAAATCAGCTCGCCGACGAGCTCCGGATCAGCCGCACGCCGGTTCGCGAGGCACTGCGCGATCTTGCGACCGCCGGACTCGTCCGTATCCTGCCGCAGCGCGGGATCGTCGTGTCCGAACTACGGGTCGAAGACGCGCTTGAAGTCTATCAGCTCCGCGAGCAGCTCGAGTGTTTCGCGACCCGGCTCGTCGCCGAGCGCGTCGGACCCTCCGATCGTGCGGCTTTTGCGGCAGAGCATCAGGGGGCGCTCGATCAGCTCGAAGCTGGCGATGAGCGTCTCGCCTACGACCACTCGGTGTTGATGCACGCGCGCATCATCGCCATGGCCCGCAACTCGCGCTTGACCCAGGTCATGAACCAACTCGCCGACCAAACCCATCGCTTCGGCTTGCTCACCCTCCGCAACGGCCGAGCTGAACCGGCGATACGCGAGCACGGCGAGATCATCGGCGCGATCAGCGAGGGCGACGGGGCGCTGGCGGCGGAACGGATGGGCAGCCATTTGCGCGCGGACCGCGACATGGTTCTATCACTGATCTTGCCCGGCGGCGTGTCCACGCAAGTCTTGCACGTGGCTGGATGACTGGAGCTGCGTGAACCGCGCCAGCATGATCGCAGCAGCGCCTTGTTGCTCGAAATGCGTGGGTACCCGTTGCGCTTGCGATCCGGTCGCGGAGATCGAGTCACCGAGCGACCGGAGCGCACCTGCGCAGGGTCCGCCCGTCGCTTCGCTTTATGGCCGGGCTTGCCACGCGGCTGCTCACACCCTTGGCAGCCGAGGCGATGACGCCCGCTGCGTGCCCGCCACAGCGCATCCGCGTCGTCCGCTCGCGCGGCGGCGCGATCGACTATCTCGGCACCGTTCCGGGCATCCCCATTCTGTGCCGGACGGTGCGCGTGGATGGCGCTCGGCGGCTTCAACGCCCGCGCAAGCTTCGCCACACGCTCTTATCGTGGCCTCCAGTGTCAAATGAAATGGCATTCCATAGCAATGGAATGCAAGCGGCGGGAGGAAGCGGCTACTCTCGCGCACCGCGTGGCCGCGGTGCTGAAGATCGTCGGGCTGAGCGAGGCGGCGAACCGCTATCCGCACCAGCTCTCCGGCGGCACGCGGCATCGCGTGGCGATCGCGCGCGCCTGGGCACTGAAGGACGCGGCGGTCCCGCTCATGGACGAGCCGTTTGCGGCAATTGACGCGATCAACCGGGCGGCGCTGCAGGATCACCTGCAGGAGACTTGGCTCGCCGAGCCGCGCACCGTCGTCTACGTCACCCGCGATATCGAAGAACCGCTGCTGCTGGCGGACCGCATCGCCATCCTGATCCCTCTTCCGGGCGTGTCGGCAGCGAGCTGCGCATCGAAATCCCGCGCCCGCGCTCCCGTACCAGCCCCGAGATGTCGGCGCTACGGCCCGGGTGACCGGGCTGATGCAGGCGATGAGGGTGCACTGACGTGTCGGCCGAGCTGATCGCGCGCGCCGGCTACCTCGGATGGCGGCACAATGTCCGCCGTTCCGGCCAGCGCCGGTGCAGTCCCGCTCGGCGCCGATCGGCTGCGCGAGTTTGGGCGGCAACGTCGCAGCAAGGCACGTATCCGCAGCCTCGTCCGCGGCGCGATCGGCATCGCCGGACTGCTGCTGCTCTGGCAGGGGATGCCGGCGTATTGCGGCCTCGACCTGATCCGGCCACCGCCGACCGTCGTGCTGCGCGACGTCATCAACGCGCTGCTGTTGCGCAATTCGCGGTGGCTCTATGGGCCGAACACCTATTGGCACCTGCTGGCGAGCTTCGGGCGCGCGATCGTCGGGTTCGCGCTTGCGTCCGTCGTCGCCATTCCCGCGGGCTGCTGGTCGGGCGCAGCCAGGCGTTGCGCGAGTTCCTCGAACCGGTGATCCGCCTGCTCTATCCGATCCCGGGAATTGCCTGGATCAGCAGGCCGGTCGCGACCGGAATATCGTCTTCGGCCACTTCATCCTGAATGCCGGCGTAGCAGTTGCTGCACAAACCATTCAGCAGCATGCCGAGGAAGAAGTTCGCGATCAGCGACGGCGTGAGCGACGGCGGCACGACGAACGCCGCCGCGCCGGCGATGCCAGCGAGCAGGAGCGCCACGATGAGAAAGCGCCGGCGGCCGACACGGTCAGCGATGTAACCCGTCGGTATGCCGCCGACGAGACCGCCCAGACCATACGCGCTGAAAACGAACGCTGCGGTCCCCTGGTCGACGATCTTCCCGGCTGGGAAGGGCGCAAGCGCCGCTCTCACGATCCGGGCCGCCGCGCCGGATACGGAATCGCGCAGTATCTGCTCGCGCCGACCGGGGCGCCGTTCGCGCGCGTGGATGTCGTCGTTCGCGATGGCGGCTTTGTCGAAGTCTTTGTTGGCACCCAATCCACCGGCCAGAGACATGAGACGAGCTTCGCGCAGATCGTCTCCGACCTGCTCTCGATCCCGACGGACGCCGTTCGGATCGTCTCAGGCGACACGGCGGTGGTCATTCGACGCGCTATATCGGAACCCTTGCCATAGCCGCCGTACGGCAACTGCTCGAACAGCTCACGCAGATTGCCGCCGCCTTGCTCCAGAGCGAGCCCGACGCGATCCGCTACGAACACGGGTCTTTCAGGGTTCGTGATTCGCATCGCTTGCTGGGGTTGTTCGATCTGGCGCGAGAGGCTGAGCGAGGCGAGCTGCCCGATGCGGCATCAGGCAAGCTGTCCGCGCGCGCGGAACTCCGTGGTCGTATCCCGACGTTTCCGGCGGGTGCGGTTTATCGCGAGGTCGAGGTTGATCCCGAGGCCGGCGCCACGCCACCCGCGGCCAGGCGCTGCGCGCGGCCATTGAGACCGCGCGCGTGCAGGGGACAATCGCCAGTTACGTCTTCTCGCCGCAGGATCATACCGGACAGCTCAATCAACCGACCGCGTTTCAGATCGGCAAGATGACGGGCAACACCTCGACATCGTGTTTTCCGAGCACTGGATTTGGACGACGTCACAATGAGTTCGGATCATCGACTGTCGATCGACGGCCTCGCGGTGAGGTACTGGCGGGTCCAGGCGCTCCATCCGCTGTCGTTGCGGGCCACGCAAGGGAGCGTCACTGTCATCCTGGGCCCGAACGGCGCCGGCAAATCGACGCTGGTCAAAGCGATCGCCGGTCTGATCCCGCGTTGCGTGGGCGATATCATCTTACACCAACGCTCGTTGATCAGAACCCGTGAGCCCACGTCCGGTGTCCGATAGACATGATCTTCCAAGGCTGCGCGACGCGCTTGTTCCAGGCGTCGCAGCCGTGGTCGACGATGGCGTCATAGCTGGCGAACACGCGGTTGGAGAGCCAGTTGTCGCGCATGAACTGCCAGACGTTCTCCTGCGGGTTCCGCTCAGGGCGGGTTCAGCTCGGGGCACTTGGCCGGCAGTGCGACGATGGTGATGGTGTCGGGCACGATCAGGCTGTCGCAGAGATGCCATCCGGCTTGGTCGACCAATAGCACGGCATGCCGCCCGGGTTTGATCCACGCCGAGATCTCGGCCAGATGGTGGTTCATCGCCTCGGTATTGCACCACGGCATCACCAGCCCGGCCGCCTTGCCCTGCGCCGGGCAGATGGCGCCGAAGATGTGGGTCGACGCGGTCCGCTGATCGTGCGGCGCGCTGGGGCGGGTGCCGCGTCGCGCCCAGCGGCGGGCGATCTTGTTCTTCTGCCCGACCCTGGCCTCGTCGCCAAACCAGACCGCTCCATCGCTGGGATGGAGGCCCTGCGTCCGCGCGAGCGCCGCCACAATGTCGGCGAAGCTTTTTAAAAGCCTCGACCGCGCCCGCCGCCTGCGCATGGTGACGCGGACGCGCCGACAGTTTGCGGTAGCCCATCTCCTGCAGCTCGCGCCCCAGCGTTTGCCGCGAGATGCTGATCCCAAACATCTCCCAAACCCACTGCACCAGATCGACCAGACGCCAGCGCACGACGCCATCGATGGCCGGCGCCGGTCCGTCCTCAATGGCTGCCGCAAATGCGGCGCGTTCGGCCGGGCCGAGCAGCGGCGGCTTGCCGGGTGCCGTGCGGTCGATCAAGCCATCCGCGCCGTCGGCGTTAAACCGCAGCACCCAGTCGCGCACGATCTGCCGCGTCACCCCGCCGATCTGCCCCGCGTCGGCGCGCGAGACGCCATCATAGATCGCCGCCAGCGCCAGCAAGCGGCGAACTTGCCCTGCATTGTCACCGTCGCGGGCGGCTTGCCAAAGCCGGGCAGCGTCGTAATCGTCTCGAAGTGCGATCACCATGGCAGACCTCCTGCGTTCCGCCTACCTATCAATCACACACGCGCCGCGTCGCGGAAGCCCAATGAGGCGCCTCTATCAGGCCTTGGTATAAGGAGTCCCTGATCAAGCTCCACTCGAGTCGGCTACGCATGTCAAACGACACCGGAATCGCCCCCCTTGGCGACATGAATTCTCCCCCCTCTTTCCCTCAGGCCCGTTTCGCTTGCGGCTCAGCCTCAGCTCCTGTCTTGAGCAGCCCGGAGCGTCGCTTCTCGCACAGGCGGTAGCTGTCGTCGGGATCGTCAGCACGTGGCTGTGGTGCAGCAACCGATCCAGGATCGCGGTTGCAACCACGGCGTCGCCGAACACCGTGCCCCATTCGCCAATCGCCCGGTTGCTGGTGATCAGCATGGCACCGCGCTCGTAGCGACGGCTCACCAGCAGAAAGAACAGGTGCGCCGCATTCGGCTCGAACGGCAGGTAGCCGAGCTCGTCCACGATCAGCAGCTTCGGCTTGCTGAAGTGCCCGAGCCGCTCGTCGAGCCGGCCCTCGCCATGTGCCCGGGCGAGCTGCGCCACCAGCGCCGGCGCCGACGCGAACAGCACCGTGTAGCCGGCAGTGATCGCCTCGCGGCCGATCGCCACTGCCAGATGCGTCTTGCCGACCCCCGGCGGACCCAGCAGCAGCACCGTCTCGCCGTTGGCCACGAACCGCCCGCTGGCCAGACCCCGGACTTGGCCGCGGTCGATCGACGGCTGCGCCGCAAAGTCGAACCCGGCCAGGTCGCGGGCGAACGGGAACCGCGCCAAGCCAATCGCCATCTCGATGCGACGACTGTCCTTGCGGGCGATCTCGCGCTCGCACAGCAGCGCCAGGCTGTCGCGGATCGAAAGCTTGCCGCGCGCCGCCTCGTCGAGCAGGCTGTCGAGCTGGTCGCGCAGCGCCGTCAGCTTCAACCGCGTCAGCATACGCGTCAGGTGATCGGGATCGGGCTGCATCACCAGCCACCCCCCGATCGCCGCCTCGTATTCCGCCAAGGGCCGCAATAGCGCGGGTTGCGGAGTCACAACAGACGGGTCCGTTGGCAGTGCCAACACCTTCTCCCGGAAGTCCGCAACCCCCGCGAAATGCGCCGGATCGACGGCGCGCTCGCGCCGGCCACGCCGTTCCGCGTGCATCGCCACCAGCCGGCCGGCGTGCACGATCCGGATGGTGCCGCCGGCGATCGTTACCCGCACCCGCTCGCCAATCAATCTCCACGGCACCGAGTAGCTGTTCGTCTCGACGTCGATGGCGCAATCCGACTGCACTCGGCGGATTAGCTCGCGCGTGGCATGGAATGCCGACCGCCCAGCCAGTGGCCGCAGCGCAGCCTCCTCCCGGCGGAACCGCTCCCAGCGGCGCCTCGCCCGTCGTGCCATGAATACGCACGTCGGCAACGTCACGCGTCCAGGCGGCCAGATGCGCCTCGTGACCACTACCTTGCGGCCGAGGCGGTGCGCCTCCTGCACCATGGAGTAGGTTTCCCCTTGGTTGAAGGCGGCGATCAGCTCGCCGTCAGGCCGAGTCTGGATGCCATCCATGGCGATCTTGATGCAGTCTACCCCGTTCTTGACCTGGACGCGTATCTCCTCGATCGCCTCGTCCTTGCTGGTGACCAGGCGGCCGATGGAAGTATCGGGAACGCCGATCCAGGTTGGGTACCAGTCGGTCAGCCCCTGACGCGTCCTCAGGTAGCGCCCTGCAGCGGTGACGCGCGGCCCCTCGAACAGCCCAAAGTTGATGGCATCGCGTACAGACTTGCTGATCTGCTC
Organism: Acetobacteraceae bacterium; assembly: GCA_965276815.1. Taxonomy (GTDB): domain Bacteria; phylum Pseudomonadota; class Alphaproteobacteria; order Acetobacterales; family Acetobacteraceae; genus JAVVHH01. The sequence goes on from CBDIBE010000012.1 coordinate 987,020, forward strand.
GGCATCGCCCGGCGCGCAGACCGACGTGTAGCCGGCCGCCACCACCTTCTGCGCGAACAATAGGCCGCGCAGGGTACGGAACTCCATCGGCTGATAGAGGTCGATGTCCTCCTCGCTCTTAGCGTTGCCGTAGGCCAGGTGGGTGTGCACGTCGTGCAGGCCGGGCATCACGAACAGGTCGGAGTAGTCGAGCACGGTATCGCCGATCCCGACCGGGGGTGCCGTGTCGGTCGCCCCGCTAAAGGTGATGATCCCTGCCTCATTACAGCAGAAGGTCAGGCGCGCTGCGCATCGAGCGATGTGCCCTGGAAGAAGCTATCGCATCGTACGTGCTTGATCATTGCTCTACTCCCATGATGGATAGGCCCATCCAACGCGGAACACCCTTAGGGCCAGGTTGCGGCCGCGCATGCGCAATGGCGTTATCGCTCAAGCACGGCTCGGAGGAACTGGCGCGTGCGCGCCTGACTTGGGTGCTTGAGGACCGCCTCAGGCGGACCTGCCTCAATGCTCTTGCCGTGGTCGAACATCAAGACGCGGTCGGCGATGTCCGCCGCGAACGTAATCTCATGCGTCACGATCAGCATCGACATCTCGCTCGCGGATGCCAGGTCGCGGATCACCCGCAGAACTTCGCCCACCAGCTCCGGATCCAGTGCGGACGTCACCTCGTCGAATAGCGTCACCTTGGGCCGGAGGCCGAGGGAGCGCGCGATGGCGACCCGCTGCTGCTGGCCGCCCGAGAGCTGCGCCGCCAAGCCGACCTCGCGCGGCAGATCGACTGCCCGCGCCTCGCTCTCCTGCCGGCCCAGCCGCAGAACCCGCATGATCGGTTCGCGCACGTTCTCAAGCGCCGTCATATGGGGGAAAAGGTTGAACTGCTGGAACACCATGCCGCAGGCACGCCTAATATAACCCGGCGGGCGTGGCGCTCGCCAGCCGAGACCAGCGTCCCGCCACGGCGTTCGTGCCAAAGGTACTCGCCGTCGATCTCGATCGTACCCTCGTCAGGACGGCCCAGTCCGATCATCAGCCGCAGGATTGTGGTCTTGCCGGAGCCGCTCGGGCCGATAAGCGCCACTTTCTCCCGCGGCGCGATATCCAGGTCGATGCCGTCGAGCACCAGATGGGCGCCATAGGCCTTCCTGATATTGCGCATGGCCGCGATCGGGCGCGCTGCCGCCAGTGGCACGCCATAGGAGCGGGATCAACCACGGGCTGTTGAGTTTCATTAAGAACTGACCCACTTCGGGGCGGGATTTCCATCGAGAATTGACCCATGTTTTGACCGTGCCCTGGCTGTTTTCAGCGGGGGTCACGGGAGTGATAGACATGGAGTTACTGAGTGTGATCCGCCGCTGGGCACTACGGGACCAGCTTTCGATACGTGAGATTGGTCGCAGGACTGGGCTGTGGGGAAACACGATCCGCAAATACTTGCGCGCGGATTTGGTGGAACCGGCGTTCAAGCTGCCGGAGCGGCCCAGCAAGCTGGACGCATTGGCTGCGAAGCTGTCGGCCTGGCTCAAGCTGGAGAGCGGCAAGTCGCGCAAGCAAAGGCGGACGGTCAAGCCGTTGCATGCGGACCTGGTGGCACTCGGGTTTGAGGGGTCCGACGGCCGCGTTGCGGCGTTTGCCCGCAGCTGGAAGGAGCATCGGCAGCGGGAGCAGCAGACAGCCGGCCGCGGCACTTTCGTTGCCCTGGTATTTCAACCGGGCGAGGCGTTCCCGTTCGACTGGAGCGAGGATTGGGCGGTCATCGGCGGTGAGCGGGTGAAGCTGCAAGCGGCGCATTTCTTTGCTACAGCCGCGCCTTGCTCGTGCGCGCCGATCCGCTGCAGACGCACGAGATGCTGTTCGACGCGCATTCTCATGCGTTCCGGGTGCTCGGTGGCGTGCCGCGGCGCGGCATCTACGACAACATGCGCACGGCCGTGGACCGGGCTGGCATCGGCAAAAAGCGCGACGTCAACACGCGCTTTGCCGCTATGGGCTCGCACTATCTGTTCGACACCGATTTTTGCAATCCGGCCTCCGGCCGGGAGAAGGGGCAGGTCGAGAAGAACGTCCAGGACGCGCGTCGCCGGCTGTGGCAGGCGATGCCGCGGTTCGCGACGCTTACCGAACTGAACGACTGGCTGGAGCAGCGATGTCAGGCGTCATGGCGGCAGATTCCACACGCCAGCCAGGAGGAGGCAGTGTTGTGCGCCGTCGAGCTGGCGCTGAGCGACGGAGCGCCGACAAAGACGCACGTCTTGAACCTTCTGCACCGGCTGATCGACGGCAAATCCACGTCGACAGGCGCCATCGAGACGCCTCAGGCCCTCGCCCTGAACCGTGAGCCGCGGGCCGATGTCGAGCGCTACGATGCCCTGCGCGACAAGCTGCAGGAGGCGCGCCATGCGTCATGATCCGGCCGGGGCGGCGATTGTCGTCATGCGGCGCCGCCTGAAGATGTATGGCATGGCGCAGGCCGCGGGCGAATTGATGGAACAAGGCGCGCCGGCCTACGATTCTGCCGTGCCCATTGTCTCGCAATTGCTCAAAGCCGAAGCTGCTGAGCGCGAAGTTCGCTCGGTTGCGTATCAGATCAAAGCGGCACGCTTCCCCGTGTACAAGGATCTGAGCGGTTTTAATTTGCGTCGCGCGAGGCGTCCTTCGTCTCGCGCTTCGACATAACCTCGACTTCGGTGCGCACGGTATCGCCGGCGCGCACCGGCGCCAGAAAGCGGCCGCGCTCCACACCGACGATGCTGAGAATCGTATCGCGGAACAGGCCCTCCGTCATCCCGGTCGAAACCGACATGATCAGCGAGCTCGGCGCGATGCGGCCGCCGAACGTCGTGGTCTTGGCGTATTCCTCGTCGATGAACAGCGGCACGTGGTAGCCCACGAAAGCGCAGAACAGCGAGATGTCGCCTTCGCTGATGGTGCGGCCGTAGGTCGGGTGACGCGAGCCGACCACGAACTCTTCCCAAAGCCGGTCACGCCCGCTCGCCCCGCAGCACGGCGATGGCGGAGATCTCGATCAGCGCGTGCTCGCGCAGTAGGCCGGCGACCTTCACACCGGTGGAGGTTGGGAATTGGGTCTTGAACACCTCGCGCCGCACCCGCGCGGTGCCGCGGTAGTTCTCTTCGGTGGTGTAGAAGTCCGTGGTCTGCACGATGTCGTCACACGTGCCGCGCGCGGCGTTCAGCAGACGCTCGAACTTGCGGTAGATCTGCCGGGTCTGCTCGACGATGTCGCCGGGCGCAGTGATGTTGCCGTCATCGTCGGTCCCGGTGGTGCCGGACAGGAACACCATGGAGCCGGCGCGAAGCGCGGGCACGTAGGTGTAGCGCGGCGACCATGGCGTGACCGCGATGGCCTCTCGATCGTTTGGCACTCAGCCCTCCTGTGTCCTGACGCTGTACAGCTGGAATCCGTCGAGCACGACCTCGCCACGATGGTTGATGATGCTGGTCTTCAGCCGCACGAAGCGGCGGTGGCCCTCGGACCAGATCCGCTCGACGGTCAGCGTCGGCGTGATCGTGTCGCCGACGAAGGCGGGCTTGAGGAAGCGGCAGCCCTGCTCGACGAAGATGAACCCGTCCAGTTGCGGCGACACCGGCGAAGCGCCAGCCGCCGTCATGGCCGCGAGCAGCAGCCCGTGTGCCAGCGGCCGGCCGAACTTCTTGGTCTTGGCGTATTCGATACCGTAATGGATTGGGTGATTGTCGCCGGTCAGCCCCGCGAAGAACAGGAAATGTGCGTCGGTCAGCGTCTTCGAAGGGCTGCTGATCACCTGGTCTTCGACCAGTGGGATCACGCCAGCACCGATTGCAGAAAGAAGTGCGCGAACTTCTCCGCCACGTCTTGCGCCGACCAAGCGCCGCCGGGCTGGTACCATTTCGGCATCCAGTTGATGCCGCCCAGGATGGCGAACGCGGCCACGCGCGCATCGGTTTTGCGGAACACGCCGGCCGCCATGCCGTCGACCAGGATCTTGCGCACCCCGGCCTCGAACCGGTCGCGCAGCGCCACGTATTCGCGCCGCTGCGCCGGCGCCAGATCCTCGAGATCGGTCAGCAGGATCGCGCCACAGGCTTCGTCGAGAATGCCGGCGATGTGCAGGGCGCAATAGCGTTCGCAGCCGATCGGCCGGCCCCGCCGGGTCTAGTTCGGCCTGGGCAAGCGCCGCGAGGCTCCCCTCCATGCATTTCATGTGACAGTGGAACAGCAGATCCTGCTTGCTCGGAAAGTAATAGTACAGGTTGCCCTTGGTCAGGTTGAGCTGGTCGGCAACGTCCTGCATCTTCATCGAGCCGAACCCGCGCTCACGCAGCGCCACGCCCAGCATGCGCAGGATCTCGTCGCGACGCTCCTCGAGGCTGATCCGGGCTCCCCAGCGCTCCTCCCGATCGACATGCGCGTCTCTTTGACTGATAAGTCAAAATCACCATCAAGGCTGCGCGACCTGGTCAATGGCGGCCAACGGGGCGTGTTCCTGATCCGTGCCGCGGGGCCGGCAGGCCGGCAACACAGCGGATTACCGAGCGATACCTTGCCCGGCGTCATTCTGAGCAATTCGTTATTTATAACGCTCGCGCCAACAACGACGTTGAGGTCTGTGCTGCCGAGGGCGAGTTCCCCCGCTTGATCAGCGCCGCGGAACTGATAATGGCCACTCTGCGGTCCGACAACGGCGGACCGCCGACGAAGGGGGGCGTGTCGAACGTCGGGCATGGGGCCGTCGTGACCGTCGTGCGTGTCGGCTCGGGAAGGTCTTCAGGACGTGCCATCACCCCTCTCCGTCGTTAGGTCGAGAAGGGACCATAGCCCGAGGTTGCTTTGCGGCAACCGCCCCTAAGGCGTGGTAACAAGTCTATTTGAGCATAACAAACCGCCTGGTTTTCGTCCGCCAACCACCCTTTGCGCTCCGCATTCCCGATAAGGGGAGAACGGGAGTCCGGCGAACTTGTTCCAGGAGATTAGGCGGCCCAAAAATCCCGGCGCATATGGCGGCGGCTCGTCACAACCGCCGGCGTCGCACGCATCGCGATGGTCTCCTCGTCGGCGGAGGGTTGCCCGGTGCGGTTGTTCGCCCCGGACTGCTTCGACCGGTCGTAGGCTGGCGAGCGGTTGGTTCGCTTCAAGTCCATGGTCGGCGTGTCCTTCCAGCGCCGCATCGAAGCGGAGATCGGCCGCAGAGCGATCAGGGTGGAGCATCAGCAATCGATGACGACACCCACTCCGTGCAATCGCTGGTCGCCCTGGGTGGCGGCGTTGCACTTCTGCCGGCCTACGTCATGGTGCAGTCGCGATGCGGGCTGACGAGGCACGCCGCGCGGTCCTTCGTGCGGTGGAGGTCGCGGTCGAGATGCGGGTCGCTCCGGTCGACTCCGTGACAGCGCGTGCACGGATCAGCCAGGCGCGTCCAGACCGTCACCCTCGATGAAGCCCTGCAACCACCTGGCAGCCCGGCCGCCATCCTCCGGTTGCAACAGGGACAGAAGCGCCTGGTCCGCAAGCGGGCCGAAGATGTCCCGCCGCGCTTCGATGAGGGCGGCGGAGAAGGCAGGGCTGAACTCCGGATGCCCCTGCACCGACACCGTATCGTCGTCGTAGCCGAGCACGGCGAACGGGGTGAACTTGCTGGCGGCGAGCACCCGCGCGCCGGGCGGCAGGGTGCTAACTTGGTCCCGGTGGAACGCCGGGATCGCGAACCCCAGCGGCTCGACCATCTTGGGGGGCGGCTCGACAATCTCGTACCGGTGCATGCCGAGGCCCCATCCATTCGGTGATCTCTCGACCTCACCGCCGAAGGCCTTGGCCATCGCCTGGTGGCCAAAGCAGATGCCGACGAGCTTGGCCTGGCCGCGTGCCCTGCGCAGAAACTCGAGAAGCGCCGAAATCCAAGGCAGGTCGTCATAAACCCCGGCGGAGGAGCCAGTAATTATGTAGGCGGCACACTCGGTAGGGTGGGCCGGAAGCTCGCCGGCTTGCACGTCATAGGTGCGGTACTTCCGCTGCCGGCCGAGCATCATGCGGACCATGTCGGCATAGGTCCCCCACTCGGCGCACAAGCTCGCGGGAGGCCGACCTGTCTCGAGAATGCCAATCGTCATCGGCCCAGTATGCCACCAAACGGGCAAGGCGGAAAACGCAGGTAAACGGGAGGCGATTGCGAGCTGGTTGGCGATCTCAGCGGGCACGGCACCATCCTGTCAGCGTTTATCATACGGCTGGCTCGCGCCGTTTGCCGGGCTCGACCTGCTGGCTTCGAGCACATGGACGCGCGAACGGCTCGGATGGCAGCCCACCGGCCCGGATCTCATCGCCGACCTGAAAGGCATGGACTATCCAGCCCGCAGGCGTTGCTTAGGAATCCGCACCAGGCCTCTTCGAACGCCGGATCCAGCCAGTGGACGTCCGCTCGCGCGCTTTCAGGGGCAACGTTCAGTCTGGCGCCCGTTGGCGGACGCTCGGCGGCAGTGTCGAGCTGTCGGACGCCGCTATCCCTTTGGTGCTATGATGAAGTTCTCGTTGACCGCATAGCGGCGCTGTGAGGACACGATCTTGTAGTTGTGCGTGTCGACGAACGCACGAAATGCTTGAGCGTTGACTTCATCGACTTCGATGAAAACCGTTGGTTTCGCCCCGGCCAACGTGTCTACCAGGCCTTCGAGAACCTTCATCTCGAAGCCCTCGGTGTCGATCTTGATGAAGTCGACCTTTTGGCCGGCGAGCATGCTGTCGCCGGTCGCGATCGGGACTGCACCCTTGTCATTCTCCTGCAAACTGGATCCGCCGAGATTCAGGAGATGGGACGAAAGCGTTGCCTGGCCGTCACGGTTCGATAGACCGATCCCGAGATGGGAAAGGTCGGCAATCGCCGAGAGATCGTTGAGCCGGAGATTTTCCGTCACGATCTTGCAGGCTTGCTCAACCGGCTCGAACACGATCAGGCGGCTCGCTCCCAGCAACTTGCCGACATACACTGAATGCTGTCCGGTATTGGAGCCGATATCGACAAATACTCCGCCGCTGGGAAAGAATCTGGCGATTTCATCCAGTTCCTCCTCCTCGTAGAACTTGCCCTCCGCCTGTTCCTTCTGGATGACGTCGCCCGGATCAACGATGGTCAACTTTATCGTTTGCCCGTTTCGCTCGAACTCGACCACTTTGCGGCGGCTCCACAGCCACTCGTAGCGGACGCGGTTGAAGCGGGTTCGCGCCGAACTCCACATCTCGGGCGGCACGAGGGGCTGGAAAGCGGCCTTGATCAGGGGAAGGGCACCCATGCAACTCTCCAAAGATTGAGGCGGGCCAACTCCGCCTTCGAGTTGAGCCTGCAGCAGCCTAAAGCAAATCGCTCTCGTGTCGACTCGTGCCGTGTCACGCAGGAAATTTAGACGATGACGTATTTAGTAAACGACTGCTACCAGCCAGAGCGTTACTTCAGCAGTAATACGCGCGCTGGGTCGACCCGGCCGCGGAGAATGTCGTAAGCCCCGCGAAAATTGCCCAGCAACCGGCCGCGCCGGTCGATAAAGCTTTCCGGATTAAACGATCGCAAGAAATTATTGCCGAGATGACGGCCGAGTACGTTGATTCCGCGCGTCCACGGCATCGTTCCCTTCCGCATCAAGTAAACAACGTTGACCATCTGGGTATAGCCCATCCGATAGCCCGAGACTCGGCCGGATTTTGTCGCCAGATGCACGCCACGCGCGCCCGAGATTTTGACGATCCGCCCATAACGGCCCAGGCGCCGCGTGTAGTCCAAATCCTCGAAATAGCTGTAGAGCGGCAAGCGGTCGTCGAAATTGATCCCGTGCTCACGGCCCACTTGCAGCCGCACCGTTATATTGCAGCCATACCCGTGGGAAGCCGGGGTGATGAGCGAGGCGCCGTGAAAGCGGTCGGACTCGAGGAAGCCGCGACCTTCGGCGACGCTGTAGCCGGGTCCGGCAGAGCCATCGGCGATGAGATGCCCGTTCGCCACCACCACGTCCGGCTCGTCCTGCATCACCTGCAGGGTCCGCTCGATGTAGTGGCGCTCGGGGAAGAAATCGTCATCCATGAACAGCATGAAATCGGCACCATCGGCGTGCCTTAGGATGACGTTGCGCTTCTCCGCCGCGCTCTGCGGGCCGACGAGCAGGGCCCGCGCCGGTGTCGGCTCAATTCCCTCGACGTCCGCCGGGACGCCATAGCAAATCATGACGCGATCCGGTTGAACCGTCTGCAGCTCGAGCTCGCGCAGCACTTCCGCCAGCACAGTTGGGCGGCCGCCGGTCGCGATGCCGACGAATAATTTCGGCCGGGTCTGGTTTTCGCTCATATGGAATATGGCTCACCGATATCCACGCGGCGCTTCTGCCCGTACGGCTGATCTGGATCAAGCGCTACGCGCCAATCTTGGCCAGCACGTCGGCTCTGAGAAATCGCTCGATCAACAGCATGAACAGAATCGACGGCAACAACAGCACCAGAGCGGTGATCGACGCGATCTGGTAATTGCCGCCCATCGCGGCGTTGAACATCATCAGCGGCATGGTGGTGATGTCGGGCACGCCGACGAAATAAGTCGCGGTGAACTCATCGAGGCTGTCGAGGAAGACGAACGTCGCGGCGCCGAGCAGGCCCGGCAATGCGGCGGGCAAGGTGATGGTGAAGAACGCCGTCAACGGACCGGCGCCGATGTTGCGCGCCGCCTCTTCCTGCTGCCGGTCCACCGCAGCGAAGGCGGCCGCGGCGATCCAGACGGCCAAGACCAGCCCGTGCAGCGAATGGACCAAGACCACGCCCGGCACGGTGCCGTTCAGGCCGACCGAATAGAACATTCGCGCGATGTTCATGTAGACAGGTAGGGTGGGGAACGCTTGCGGCACCAGGAAGAGCAGCATCAGCGGCGCGCGGAACGGGACCTCTCGCCGGGCCAAGGCGTAACCTGCGGGGATCGCCAGCAGCAGCGAGATGAGCACGGTGAGCACGGCGATGGCCACGCTGAGCCCCGCCGAGTGCCACGCGCCGCCGCGCGGCGAGAACACCCGGTACCAGAAACTCAGCCCATATTGCGACGGGAGGGCATGCGGCCAGAACCAGCGCTCGGCAAAAGCCCAGAGCACCAGATTGGCGATCGGGCCAAAGATCGCGAATGCCAGCAAGCCGAGGCCGACGCCACGCAGCGCCAATCTGATCAGCGAACGACCTCGCGCTGCCGCGCCGCATCGCGCAGATAAACCCAGGCGGCGAGCATGGTCAGCCCATAGGAGATCACGCCGAGCGCGTTCGCCGTGCCGTAATCGCCGAAGGTGTTGACCCGGTAAACCATGTCGACCGTGATCATGGTCGGCGTGTCCGCCGTCAGCATCACCGGGACGGAAAGCACGGACATCAGCGTCACGAAGGTGAGCACCGAGGCGACCAGCAGCGGCGCGCGCACCAGCGGCACGATGATGCCGAACAGCACGCGCACGCGGGACGCGCCGAGATCGCGCGCCGCCTCGATCAGGCTGCGGTCGAGCGCAGCCATAGCGCCGGCGGTCATCAGCGTGACGAAGGGCAGCTGCTTCCAGACGAAAGTGATGAGGATGCCGCGCCAGTCCAGCAGCGAGGGCGCGCTCGCCGGCTCCAGCAGCCCGGCGGCGACCAGCGTGTTGTTCAGCATGCCGTTGCGGGCAAGGAAGCTGCGCATCATCTGCGCCGCGCAGACCATTGGCACGAAGAGCGGCCAGCGATACAGCCAGGCCAGCACGCGCACCGCGACCGGGTTGGCGCCGAGGCTCAGGTAGCCGCCGATCAGCACGGCCAGCACCGCAATGATCAGCACGGCGGCACAGACGAGCCAGACCGTGAACCAAATGTCGCGCCAATACACGCCGAAGGCGGTCTGGAAATTCAGCAGCGTCAGCCCGCCGTCCTTGGCGGTGAACGCGCCCAACACCGAGGACACGCCGGGGATCAGGAACAATCCAGTCACCAGCAGAAAAGCGGGGGCCAGCAGCGCCAGCCCCCAGAGGTCCAGCCGGGGGGTTGCCCCCACTATTGATCGATCCGCTCGTACTCGTTCAGCACGGCGGTGAAATAGGGCGAGATCGGGAAGGGCAGCGCGTTCTGCTTGAGGTCTTGCGGCGTGATGTCGATGAACAGCTTGTTCCAGACCTTCGGATCCAGCTTCGACTGCACGTATTGCGCGTCAATGCCGGGATACCAGTTGAAGCGCTGGACGATGCCTTGCGCCTGCACTTCCGGGCTGGTCGCCATCTCGACGAACTCGCGCGCGAGTTGCGGCTGCGAGGCCTTTTCCGGGATCGCGTAGTACATCGGCTGGCCAGGCATGCCGGGCGACAGCAGGACCAGCTTGAGGTCCGGCGACAGCCTGCCATCGCCTTGCCAGGTGTAGAACATGTCGGCCCAGACAGCGCCCATGGCAATCTCGCCGCGATTCAGCGCATCCAGCGTGCCGGCATTGCCGGGCGTCAGCGTCGCGTCCGCGTTGAAGCCGCGCAGCGAGGTCAGCGCGGCATCGATCTTCGCCTTGTCGGCGTCGTCATAGGGCCCCTTGAGGAAGCGCGGACCGATACCGGCATTGGCGTTCACCCAGCCCATGACGAAGCCGATCCCGGCCATGCCGCCCTTGATGCCGTTATAGCCGAACTGTTTCGGATGTTGCTTCACCCAGTCCACCAGCTCCGGATAGGAGCGCGGCGGGGACTTCACGACGTCCGGATTGTAGGCGACGGCGACCTGGCTATCGAACATCGGCAACACGTAGCCGGACACGTCGGTGCCGAGGGCGTTGTTCGCCTTCTCGCTGGTCACCAGCTGGCTCGTATCGACCTGGTCGCGGTACTTCGCGAGCAGGTTTTCACTCACCATCTGGGCGGCGCCGCGCTGGTGGATGACGGCGACGTCGATGTCCCAGTTCGGCGCGCCGGACTTGGCTTCGGCGGCGAGCTTCTGTTCGATGGCGAGCGACCCGGCGTCACCGGGTCCGGTGCCGATGGCGCGGACGTGCACGCCGGGATGCGCCTGCTCGAAGCGCGGGCCGAGATAGTCGTTGATGTAGTCGACCATGTTTTGGTCGCCGGCAGTGGCGACGGTCAGGGTGGTGTCGGCCAACGCCGAACCGGCCAGCGCGGCCGAGATGGCGGCCGCCAGCAGCAATGTTTTTCGCGTCATCGGCGCACTCCTCTCCAGCCTACGTCTACTGAGGTCACGCCAGCGTGTGTGTTACAGCTCCGTGTCGCCGCCCCCTCACCCTGACTCTCTCCCGGAGAGAGAAGGAGGTCGGGCGCGTGCGGTTAGGCGGCGTTCTGGATGAGGAGCTTATACGCGTCCGTCGCGCTGCTCGCCTTCCTGAGCCGCTCGACGAAGGCGGCGTCGCGCATGCGCCGCGAGATGGCGGCCAATGCCGTCACGTGGCCGTTGCCGGCCTGTTCGGGGATCAGCAGCAGGAAAACCAGGTCGATCGGCTGCTCATCGATGGACTCGAAATCGACCGGACGGGCCAGACGGGCAAAAATACCGAAGAACCGCGGCAGATCTGGCAGGCGGGCGTGCGGCAGCGCGAAGCCGCGGCCGAGACCCGTCGACCCCAATCGTTCCCGCGCCGCGAGCGCCGCCTCGATGACATGCGAATCGCGCTGCAGGGCAGCACCCGCCCGCCGCGCCAGCTCGGTGATCAACTGGGCCTTGTCGCGCACGCGCAGGCCGATCAGCGTGCTTTCAGGCCGGAGAAAATCGCTTATCTCCATGCCCGCTCAGTCCGTCGTGGCGAGCCGATAGCCCACCCCGGTTTCGGTGCGGATATGCACGGGCCGCTCCGGATCGGCCTCGATCTTCTGGCGCAACGCCCTGATGTAGATACGCAAATATTGCACGTCGGTATCTCCGCCCCACACTTCGCGCAAGATGAACTTATGCGTCAGCACCTTGCCGGCATGGGCCACGAGCAGCCGTAGCAGATCGTATTCGCGCGGGGCGAATCTCACCTCATGCCCGCGCACTTGCACGATCCGGCGGACCAGGTCGACCATCAGGTCGCCGCTGCGGAACACCGGCCGCTCGCCCTGCTGCTGCAACTGATGCCGCTGGGCGGCGCGGATGCGGGCGAAGAGCTCGTCGATCCCGAACGGCTTGGTCACATAGTCGTCGGCGCCCAGATCGAGCGCCTCGACCTTGCTGTGCTCGTCGTCGCGGCTGGTGAGCACGATGATCGGCACGGCGAGCCCGGCGCCGCGGATGCGCTGGATCACCGCGAGCCCGTCGATGTCCGGCAGACCGAGGTCGAGCACGATCACGTCGGCCGCATTGCGCTGCGCCGCCTGCACGGCCGCGATCCCCTCGCTCGCCTCGGTGACCACGTAGCCCTGTGCGGCAAGCCCGGCCCGGAGGAAGCGCAGGATGGCCGGCTCGTCATCGACCACGAGGACGCGCAGCGGGCGGGTGCCAAGCGGGGCGACGGTCAAGCGGCGTTCTCCGCCTGCAGGCTGGCTTGGATTTGCGGCGGCGCAGGCAGCGTGATGGTGAAGGCGGCACCGCTCCGGTCCGTACGGTTCGCGGCCGTGATCCGGCCGCCCATGGCCTCGACGAAGCCGCGACAGATCGACAGTCCCAAGCCAGTTCCGGCCCTCGTGTTGCGGCCGCGGTAGAATTTTTCGAATACCCGCTCGAGGTCCTGCGGCGCGACGCCGTCGCCCTCGTCGATCACTTGCAGGGAGACCTGTTCGCCATCGCGCCAGGCGCACAGCCGGACCAATGACCCAGCGGGGGCATACTTGGCCGCATTGTCGAGCAAGTTGAACAGGACCTGCTCCATCAGGACCATGTCGATCGCGACCATCGGCAGATCGGCCTCTAGATCGACCTCGACCCGGTGGGCGGCGAGGATCCGGTTCGCGCGCTGCAGCACGGCGCCGACAACGTCGGAGAGGTCGGCAAGACCGGCGCCGGGTTGCAGGGGCCCAGCCTCCAGCCGCGTCATGTCGAGCAAATTGCCGATGAAGCGGTTCAGCCGATCCGCCTCTTCGTGGATGGTGCGCAGCATGGTGGCGCGCGTCTCGGCGTTCAGCATGATGCCTGGGCTGGCCAGGCTGCTGGCGGCGCCGAGGATCGAGGCGAGCGGGGTGCGCAGATCGTGCGAGATCGAGGTGAGCAGCGCCGAGCGCAACCGGTCGGTCTCGGCATCCAGCCGGGCGCGGTCGACGTCACGCACCAGGTTGATCCGCTCGACCGCCACGGCGGCCTGGTCGGCGAGCGCGTTCAGAAGGTTTTGCTGCTCCGGGGTCAGCAAGGGGCCGGGCTCGTCGCGGTCGATGCCGACGACGCCGACGGGGCCGCGCCCGGTCTGCAAGGGTTGGAACAGACGCTTGGCGCCGGGCAGCGTGTCGGCGCCGCGTCCGGCAGCCCGGTTGTTGTCCCAGGCCCATCGCGCGGCGGCCAGATCCGCGTCGTCGAGCACGTCCTCCGGCGGGTAGCCGGCCTGCACCGAAAGGCCGGAGTCGCTGGGCAGCAAAAGAACGACGCGGGCCTTGAGCATCAGCGCGATCTGGTGCGCGGTCGCCCACAGCACATCGTCGAGCGAGGCCGAAGCGGCCAGCTTGCGGCTGAATTGGTACAGTTCCTCGGTCACCCGGGCGCGGCTCCGGGCAAAGATCGCCTGCGCGCGAACTCGGGCGGCGAGGTTGCTGGCGATCAGCGCGACAAGGCCGAAGAAGAACAGCGCGACGACGTTTTCCGGGTCGGCGACGGTAAAAGTATAGATCGGCGGCAGAAAGAAGTAGTTGTAGGCGAGCGCGCTGAGCAAACAGGCCAGCAGGGAGGGAAACAGCCCCCAGCTGACGGCGCTCACCAGGATCGCGGTGAGAAAGACGAGGGTGACGCTCGAGACGCCGACGAATCGGTGCAGCGCCAGCGCCACCAGCAGGGCGGCGAAGACCGCGCCGACGCTTCCGGCATAGCTCCAAGGCGTGGCGCCGCCGGTGGGAAGCCGGCGCGCTACAGGTGCGGCCTCCTGCTCGGGGGCGCTGGCGATGATGTGGACGCTCAGCCCGTCAGCCTGGCGAATGATCCGTTGCGGGATGGATCCGCGGAGCAGCTCGACCCACCGGGCGCGCCTTGTCTTGCCCAGGATCAGGTGGGTGACATTGCGGCTGTAGGCGTAGTCGAGCAGGGTTGCGGCCACGTCTTGGCCGGGGATCGTCACCGCCTCGCCGCCGAGGCGCTGAGCGAGACGCAGCGCTTCGGCGGTCGAGCCGGGGGCGTCGCCCGCCTGCAACGCGCTCGCGACCTCGACGTGCAGCGCCGTCCAGGGCGCGCGCAGCCGGTCCGCAAGCCGTCTTGCGGTCCGCACCAGTTCGGCGCCAACGGCTCCGTCTCCAACGCAGACTAGGACGCGCTCGCCCGCCGCCCAGGGGCCACGGATGGCGCGGGCGCGCATGTAGTCCACCATCTGCTCGTCCACGCGTTGCGCGGTGCGGCGGAGTGCCAATTCGCGCAAAGCGGTCAAATTGCCCGGCGAGAAATAGTGCCGCATCGCGCGCTCGGCCTGGTGCGCAACATAGACCTTGCCGTCCTTTAGGCGCTGGACCAGGTCCTCGGGGGTGAGATCGATGACCTCGATGTCGTCGGCCGCATCGATCAGCGAGTCCGGCACCGTCTCGCGCACCCGGATCCTTGTGATCTTGGCGACCACGTCGTTGAGGCTCTCGACGTGCTGGATGTTCAGCGTCGTGTAGACGTCGATCCCGGAGGCAAGCAGTTCCTGCACATCCTGGTAACGCTTGGGATGGCGGCTGCCGGAGGCATTGGTGTGCGCCAGCTCGTCCACCAGGACCAGGCGCGGACGCCGGGCAAGGATCGCGTCCAGATCCATTTCGGGGACTGTGCGGTCCCGGTATTCAACGCTGCGCGGCGAGATGCGCTCGAGCCCTTCGACAAGCGCCTCGGTTTCCTTGCGGCCATGTGTCTCGACGACGCCGATCACCACGTCCACGCCGTCTCGGCGGCGCGCCTGGGCGGTGAGCAGCATTTCGTAGGTCTTGCCGACGCCGGGTGCGGCGCCAAGGAAGATTTTTAGACGGCCGCGCCCGCCCTGACCGGACTGCCGAAGCAGTGCATCAGGGTCGGGCCGGCCGCCTCGGTCGTTGCCGCCACTCATGATGGCAGTACAGTGCGGCTACAGATCAGATTAGGTCAATGCGGCTTGGCCACCGCATCCAGGGCAAGGTTCAGCTCGAGGACGTTGACGTGCGGCGAGCCGAACAGGCCGAGCAAGCGGCCGGAAATGTGGTCCGACACAAGTTGCCGCACCTGGTCCTCGGCCATGTTCCGCGCCTTGGCGACCCGCGGCACCTGGAACAGCGCGCCGGCCGGGCTGATATCCGGATCGAGGCCGCTCGCCGAGGTGGTGACGAGGTCGACCGGGACCGGCGTGCCTGGATTCTCGGCTTGCAGCTTGGCGGCGGCGTCGTGCACGCGGTCGATAAGCGCCTTCGAGGTCGGTCCCAAGTTCGAGCCGCTCGAGTTCTGCGCGTTGTACGGCGCGGCGATCGTCTTGGTGGCGTCGTTCGGGTCAGTGTCGGTGGTAGCCGAGGGCCGCGGGTGGAAGTAGGTGGGACCGGTAAAATCCTGGCCGATGAGGGCGGAGCCGATCACCTTGCCGTCGCGCTCGATCAGGCTGCCATGCGCCTGATAGGGGAAGATGGTTTCGCCGATGCCCGTCATGGCGAGCGGGTAGGCGATGCCGGTGAGAGCGGTCATCAGGACCATCAGGACGATGGCGGGGCGGATGTGCTTGAGCATCGATTTGTTCCTTAGGCGAGACCAATAGTGGTCACCAGCATGTCGATCAGCTTGATGCCGATGAACGGCACCAGGATGCCGCCGAGCCCGTAGACCAGCAGGTTGCGGCGCAGGATGGTGGCCGCACCCACCGGGCGATAGGCGACGCCGCGCAGCGCCAGCGGGATGAGCGCGATGATGATGAGCGCGTTGAAGATGATTGCCGACAGGATCGCGCTTTGCGGGTTGCCGAGCCGCATCACGTTCAACGCGTGTAGCTGCGGGTAGAAGGCGATGAACATGGCCGGGATGATCGCGAAATACTTCGCCACATCGTTGGCGATCGAAAAGGTGGTGAGCGCGCCGCGGGTCATGAGGAGCTGCTTGCCGATCTCGACGATCTCGATAAGCTTCGTCGGATCGCTGTCCAGATCCACCATATTGCCGGCTTCGCGCGCCGCCATGGTGCCGGTGTTCATCGCCACGCCGACATCGGCCTGCGCCAGCGCCGGGGCGTCGTTGGTGCCGTCGCCGCACATGGCGACCAGCTTGCCCTTGGCCTGCTCATCGCGGATCAGCTTCAGCTTGGCTTCGGGCGTCGCTTGGGCCAGGAAGTCGTCGACCCCGGCCTCGGCGGCGATGGCGGCGGCAGTGAGAGGATTGTCGCCGGTGATCATGACGGTGCGGATGCCCATCTGCCGCAGCGCGTTGAAACGCTCGCGAATGCCGCCCTTGACGATGTCCTTGAGGTAGATGACGCCGAGCAGGCGCCCATCCTTCGCCACAGCCAGCGGCGTGCCGCCGGCCCTGGAGATCGTGGCAGCGGCTTCCGTGAGCTCCTTGGCCACCGCCTCCGATGCCGGCCGGACCAGTTGCGCGGCCGCGGCACGACCACTCGTTGCCTCAAGCGGCACGCGCGGCCCGACCTGGCCCTGCACATAGGCGAGCACGGCGTCGACCGCGCCCTTGCGGACCGACGATCCTTCGAGATCGACGCCGCTGATCCTGGTCTGCGCGGTGAACGGGATGAACTGCGCCCCGGCGGCTGCCAGGTCGCGCCCACGAATGCCATACTTCTCCTTGGCCAGCACGACGATCGAGCGGCCCTCCGGTGTCTCGTCCGACAGCGAGGCGAGCTGCGCCGCGTCGGCCAGCTCCTGCTCGGTGACGCCCTGCACGGGGATGAACTCCGCGGCCTGGCGGTTGCCGAGCGTGATCGTGCCGGTCTTGTCGAGCAGCAGGGTGTCGACGTCGCCCGCGGCCTCGACGGCCCGGCCGGACATGGCCAGCACGTTGAAGCGGACCAGCCGGTCCATGCCGGCGATGCCAATCGCCGACAGCAGCGCACCGATTGTGGTGGGGATCAAGGTCACGAACAGCGCGACCAACACCAGGACGGGGATCGCGCCGCCGGCATAGGTGACGAAGCTCGGGATGGTCGCGACGGCGAAGACGAAGATGATCGTCATGCCGGCGAGCAGGATGTTGAGCGCGATCTCGTTGGGCGTCTTCTGCCGCTGCGCGCCTTCCACCAAGGCGATCATGCGGTCGAGGAAGGTCGAACCCTGCGCCGCCGAGATGCGGACCTTGATCCAGTCCGACAGTACCCGGGTGCCGCCGGTGACGGCCGACCGGTCGCCGCCGCTTTCGCGGATGACCGGCGCGGATTCGCCGGTGATCGCGGCCTCGTCGACGGAGGCAATGCCTTCGATCACCTCACCGTCGCTCGGGATGGTGTCGCCGGCTTCGACTAGGACCAGGTCACCCACTTTGAGGTCGGGGGCGGCGACCATCTCCAAGGCACTGTCGTTGGCGGAACGGAGCCGCTTGGCCATCGTCTCGGTCCGCGCCCGTCGCAGTGTCGCTGCCTGCGCCTTGCCGCGCCCTTCGGCCACGGCTTCGGCGAAGTTGGCGAAGATCACGGTAAGCCATAGCCAGATGATGATCTGCAACGAGAAGCCGAGCCGCTCTCCGCCGGTCACCAGGTCACGGATGAACAGAATGGTGACGAGGGCGGCCACGACTTCGACCACGAACATCACCGGGTTGCGGACCATCGCCCGTGGGTCGAGCTTGCGGACGGATTGCCAGATGGCCGGCGCCAGGATGGCTGGGTCGAGCATGCTGGTCTTGGCCCCGCGCGTGCGGGATGTGGTGCTGCTCATGATTGACATGCCTCAGAAGGTTGTGCCGCTGGTCATCGCGAAGTGTTCGGCCACCGGGCCGAGCGCGAGCGCGGGGAAGAAGGTCAGGCCGCCGACGATCATTATCACGCCGGCCAGCAGGCCGACGAACAGGCCGCCATTGGTCGGGAACGTGCCGGCCGAGGCCGGCACGATCTTCTTGGCCGCCAACGAACCGGCGACCGCCAGCATCGGCACGATGAACAGGAACCGTCCGATCAGCATCGCAATGCCGAGCGTGGTGTTCCAGAACGGCACGTTCGCGCTGATCCCGGCGAAGGCGCTACCGTTGTTGCCGGTTGCCGAGGTGTAGGCGTAGAGCCCCTCGCTGAACCCGTGCGGCCCCGCATTGGCGAAGGCGGAGGTCCCGGCCGGCAACACGACGGCGAGCGCGGTGAAGCCGAGGATCGAGAGCGGCAAGATGAGGATGGCGAGCATCGACATCTTCACCTCCTTGGCCTCGATTTTCTTGCCGAGATATTCCGGCGTGCGCCCCACCATCAGCCCGGCGACGAACACCGCAACGATGGCGAACAGCAGCATCCCGTAGAGGCCCGAGCCGACGCCGCCGAAGATGATCTCTCCGAGCTGGATGTTGAGCATCGGGATCATGCCCGCGAGCGGCAGCAAACTGTCGTGCATCGTATTAACGGCGCCGCATGACGTGTCGGTGGTTATGGTGGCGAACAGGGCCGAGTCGGTGATGCCGAACCGCGTCTCCTTTCCTTCCATATTGCCGCCGGATTGCAACGCGGTCGGCGTGCTGTCGACGTGTAGCGCGGCGAAGGCCGGGTTGCCGCCGGATTCGACCGCGTAGACGGTCGTCACGCCCGCCAAGAACAGCAGGCCCATCACGGCAAAGATCGCCCAGCCCTGGCGCTGATCGCCGACCATGCGGCCAAACACGTTCGTCAGTGCCGCGCCGATCGAGAAGATCAGGACTAGCTGGATGAAATTGGTCATCGCCGTCGGGTTCTCGAACGGATGCGCCGAGTTCGCGTTGAAGAATCCGCCGCCATTGGTGCCCAGGATCTTGATCACCTCCTGCGAGGCGACCGGGCCTTGTGCGATAATTTGCTTGGCGCCCTCGAGCGTCGTCGCCTGGGTATAGGCGCCGAGGTTCTGCGGCATGCCCTGCCAGATGAAGACCAGGCCGATCACGATCGAGATCGGCAGCAAAACGTAGAGCGTGCACCGGGTCAAATCGACCCAGAAATTGCCGACCGTTGTGGCCGAGCGGCGGGCGAAGCCACGGATCAGCGCCAGCGCCAGCGCGATACCGGTGGCAGCCGAGACGAAGTTGTGCACCGTCAGCCCTGCCATCTGCACGAAGTAGCTCATCGTGCTTTCCGGCGTATAGGACTGCCAGTTCGTGTTAGTAATGAAGCTGATCGAGGTGTTGAAGGACAGGTCTGGGCCGATCGCGTCCAAGCCTTGCGGATTGAAGGGCAGGACGTTCTGCAGGCGTTGCAGCGCGTACAGCGAAAGGAAGCCCGCGACGCTAAAGACGAGCATGGCGACGCCGTAGCCGAGCCAGTGCTGCTCCTCCTCCTCACGCACGCCGCTCAGCGCGTAGAACAAGCGCTCGACCGGCCGAAGGACGGGGGACAGCAGGGTCCGCTCGCCACTGAACACGCGCGTCATATAGCCGCCGAACGGTTTGGCAATGGCTACGATGATAACGCAGTATAGGGCGATCTGCGCCCAGCCGATCACGGTCATGTTGGGGGTTCCTAGAAGCGCTCGGGCCGGATGAGCGCGAAGACGAGATAAGCGAGCAGGAATAGCGTCACGGCGCCGCCGAGCGCGTAATCGAAGATCATGATGTCACCTCAGAGATGGTCGCAGGCGACCAGGTATAGTCCAGCGCCGACGAAGAAGGCGAGGCCGATCAGGATATAGATGGCGTCAAGCATCGGAACTCCGGTCATGCGCCGCCGAGCTCGTTGCTTCGAGCTTGAGTGTAGCGCGTGACCCGAGATATCGGCCGATGCGCATATAGAGTCGATGTGGAGCGTGGAGCGCCAGCATATAGGCGGCATAGGGGGTGGGCCAAACATTGCGACTTACCATGCGCATGGTAGAATGCGCACAAAGAGACATGCATGGAGAGAGTTGGTGCCACGCCTATTCGACGCAAAAGCACCTCGCCGTCCCGTGAACTTGACCCTGAACGGCGACTTGGTCGCTCGAGCACGAGAGCACAAACTCAACCTATCCGCGCTCGCGGAAGAGGCGATCACAGCGGCGCTGGCGCGGATCAACGCCGCGCGCTTCCAAGAGGAGATCGCACGCGGCGTGGCCGAACATGACGCTTATCTGGACGCGCACGGCAGCCTCGGTGAGGCGATCCGCGCCATGGGAGAGACCGACGGAGATGGCTAGGGGCGTCCTGACGCCGACATGGCCTTCAGTCTGGCGCCACCGCGTGCGCGGATTCACTGTCCCGTTTCTGCTCGTCCTACAGCATCACATCGTAGACAGCCGGACCCGTATCGCCGCCCCGTTGGTCACGGCACCGGCCGGTCACCCCGGCTCAATCCTGACGCCTAGTGTGACGATCGACGCCGTCGCGCACCGGGTGATGCTGCTCGACATGGCGGCCGTCCCATTGCCACTCTTTGTCGCGGTGGTCGGCGAGGTCTCGATGGCGGAGGACGACATCTCCGCCGGTCTTGACGCCATCTTTCGAGGCTACCCAGTTGGGCTCGCGCCCTAACCCCGCCTCAGTGGCCGCACGAAAGCGACCGCCTTCTCGTTAGTGTCGGTTGCTGGCACCTGGATTGCATCTCCGCGGCAGGGCTGCGGTAATGCGCGGCGCAAATGGAGAGCAATATGCAGATCAGGTTGGGACGGCGGGGTTTCGGCGCCTTGGCGGGCGGCGCGATGGCGCTGCCCTTGGTCGGCGCTCGCGCCTGGGCGGCCGACCCGATTACCGTCACCTCGTTCGGCGGCGTGTTCGAGACCACCATTCGCGAGGTGATCGTCGCCGATTACGAAAAGCGCACCGGCAACCAGGCCCGCGTGCTCAGCGGCTCGCCCGAGCAATGGATGGCGCAGGTTCAGGCGAGCCCGGCGCACCCGCCGATCGACGTGTTGCTCAACCAAATCGACACCTGCCTCGTCGCCGGGCGCACCGGGCTGGTGGAGAAGCTCATGGTCGACAAGGTCCCCAACATGGCGGACATGCCGCCCGAACTGGTCAAGATGCTCGAAGGCTGGGGGATGGTCTTCACCTTCGGCTCCTGGGGGTTCGCCTATCACGAGCGGCTCCGCGAACCGCCGCGCAGCTTCGCCGAGATGGTCGATGGCACGATCAAGGGCAAATATCGGGTGGCGCTGCCCAATGCCGGCTACACCGGCACGCCGCAGGTGCTGATCTGGGCGCTGGCAGACGCGCTCGGCGGGTCGGTCGACAACGTCGATCCCGCGTTCGACGCGATCAAGAAGATGAAGCCGAACGTCAGCTTCTTTGCGAGCATCACCGACCCGCTGACCCTGCTCGAGAGCGGCGAGGTGGATCTCAGCCTGTATGCGGACGGCCGAACCTGGGCGGCTTATGATTCCGGGGCGAAGTGGATCCGCTACATCAACCCGAAGGAGGGCGGGGTGAACCTGCCCGCGATCGTGCAGAAGGTGAAGAACGGGTCGGATTTGGCTTGGGACTACATCAACACGATGCTGGCGCCGGGTCCGCAATCCGAAGTGGTCAAGCGCCTGAACTACGAGACCAGCAACCCGAAAGCGATCCTGCCGCCGGAGATCAGGGCGCGGATCACGCCTTGGCAGCAATGCCGCTTCGCCCCAGCCGACGCGGTAGCCAAGAACAAGGCGGGCTGGATCGAGCGCTGGAACAAGGAAATCAACGCCTGAGAAGAGACATTGCGGCGTAAGCGGCCCCTGCCGCGCGGCGGCGTCCCGCTGCTTTGGGCCTATCCGGCGGCACTGTTCCTGATCGCGTTCTTCGTGGCGCCGCTGGCGCGCAACGCGCTGTGGAGCATCTATCCGCAGGGCCTCGCCGGCCCGGTGGACCCGGCCAGCTACACTCGCCTGCTCGACGATCCGTTCTATCTCGGAGCCCTCGGCCAGACCCTGGCGCTGAGCCTGGGGACGGCCGTGATCTCCGCCGTGATCGGCTATCCGGTGGCCTATTTCATGGTGCGGCGCGCCCAGCGCTGGCAGGGGCTGCTGATCTTCGCGCTGGTCGCGCCGCTGCTGACCTCGATCATCATGCGGACCTATGGCTGGCGCGTGCTGATGTCGCGTCTCGGCCTCGTGAACGCCGTCTTGCGCGGTGCGAACCTCATCGAGCGGCCGATCGACTTCCTGAGCGGTCCGGGCGTGGCCATCGCGGCGCTGGTGCACGTGCTGGTGCCGTTCATGGTGCTGTCGATCGCCGCTTCGCTGCAGTCCGTGGATGGGCGGCTCGAGGAGTCAGCGCGCTTGCTCGGCGCCGGCCGGATCATGACGTTTATAAAAGTGACGCTGCCGCTGACGCTGGATGGCGTTGGCACCGGCGTGATCCTGGTGTTCATGCTGGCCAATGGCAGCTTCGTCACCCTGCTGCTGCTCGGCGGCGGCTTACAGACCTTGCCGCTGCTGATCTTCCAGCAATTCAACACGACGCGGGACTTCGCTTTTGCCAGCGCAATGAGCAACGTGCTGCTGGTCGCCGCCGTAATCTGCCTGCTGCTGCAGGCGCGGCTGATCCGGCGGCGGGGCGTGCGGGCGTGAGGCGGTTCCAAATAGCCGATGCGGCCGGGTCGGCGGCGCTCGCCGGGTTCGTGCTGCTGTTCTTCGTCTATCTGCTGGCGCCGATCGCCATCGTCGTGGTGGTCTCGTTCTCCTCGCTCGGCTACGTCGCCTTTCCAATCCCGGCGCTGTCGCTGCGCTGGTTCCAGCGGATTTTTACCTATGACCCGTTCATGGACGGGCTGCAGGTCAGCATCGAGCTGGCCTTTGCCTCGACGGCGCTCGCGGCGCTGATCGGCGTGCCAGCGGCGCTGGCCATCGGGCGGTCGCGCCGGCCCGTGGCGCAGGCGTTGGCGGCGTTCCTGCTCTCCCCGGTCTCGATGCCGCTGATCGTGCTCGGCTACGCGCTGCTGTTCTACCTGTCGGCGCTCGGCATCCCGGCGAGCTTCCTGGCGCTGCTGATCGCGCATACGGTCGTCGGCATTCCCTATCTCGTGCGCACCGTCGCCGGCATCTACCGATCGCTGCCGCCCGATTTCGAGGAAGCATCCTCCCTGCTCGGCGCGGGGCGGCTGGCGACGTTCTGGCTGGTGACGCTACCGCTGATCCGGCCCGGCATCTTCGCCGGCGCGCTGTTCGCCTTCCTGATCTCGTTCGACAACCTGCCAATCTCCTATTTCTTCGGCAGCGCCTCGGCGAGCACACTCCCGGTGGTCATGCTCAGCTACATGCAAAACCAGTTCGACCCGGCCATCGCGGCCATGAGCACCGTGCAAATGGGCTTTGCCGTCCTAATCCTTTTGGTAGTGGACCGATTCTACGGCCTCCGGCGCCTCGGCGCGCCCACCTAGAAATGGACCTCTCACTGGTCGGCATTGCCAAGAGCTACGGTCGCGTCCGCGCGGTGCGCCCGCTCTCGCTCGATATCCCGAGCGGGTCGCTGGTGGCACTCCTCGGCCCATCCGGCTGCGGCAAGACGACGACGTTGCGCATCATCGCCGGGTTTGAGCAGGCGGATGAAGGCCAGGTGCTGATCGGCGGCAAGGACGTCTCTTTCCTGCCGCCAAACCGGCGCCGCCTGGGCATGGTGTTCCAGAATTACAGCCTGTTCCCGCACATGACGGTGGCCGGGAACGTGGCGTTCGGGCTGAAGCGCGCCGGCTGCGGCCGAGCCGAGATCGCGACACGGTCGGCCCGGGCGCTCGAGATGGTGCGGCTGACCGGGTTCGCCGACCGCTGGCCGAGCCAGCTCTCCGGCGGGCAGCAGCAGCGTGTGGCGCTGGCGCGCTCGATCGTCACCAACCCGAGCGTGCTGCTGCTCGACGAGCCGTTGGGCGCGCTCGACAAGAATCTGCGCGAGAGCATGCAGTTCGAGCTGCGGCAGCTGCAGCAGAACCTCGGGATCACGACGGTGCTGGTGACGCACGACCAGGAGGAGGCGCTGACGATGGCCGACCAGGTCGCCGTCATGCACGACGGCACGCTCCAGCAGCTCGGCCGTCCCGACGAGGTGTATGACCGGCCGCGCTCGCGTTTCGTGGCCGAGTTCCTGGGGACGTCGAACATTTTTGCCGCGACCGCGGTGGAGGCGGGCGATGTCTGCCTGACTGCGCGGTTGGACGGCACCGACACGTTGCTGCGTGCCTCAGGCGCGGCGCAGCCCGGTGCACGGATGGAGATCGCGGTACGGCCGGAGAAGGTCGCGCTCAGCACGGCGGCGCCGAACGGGCCCAATGTGCTGGCAGCGACGATCACCGGTCTGGTGTTTCGTGGTGTCTATCGTGCTTTCCAGGCGACGGTGACCGCCACCAGCCAGACGGTCTTCGCCTATGTCGCGCCGCAGGCGATGGCCGACGGGCTGGTCATCGGCGCGCCCGTCTTCCTCTCCTGGCGCCCCGAGGATGCGGTCGTCCTAGCCGGTTAGCGTCGCATCCACGAGCGTGGCCGCCTCGGTCATGCTCGCGACCACCTGGTTCATGCCGCGCTTCAACTGCGCCTGCGCGAAGCCAAGCACGTTCTCCGGATAGCGGTCGAGCGACTTGGCGATCGACAGCATCGGCAGGGTCGACGTGGTGACGCCTAAATCATGCCGATACGTCGTCTGCATGACGTAGTTCAGCGGCACGAGCAGGCGCGCGAGCCGCAGCAGGAGCTTGTTGGCCGTCTCGGCCGACACGCTTTGCCCCAATGAGGCATACAGACGGTCGAGCTGTTCCGAGAGCGCCGTCGCCGCGTGCGCGGCCGGGCCGAAATCGAACCGCGCGCCAGCGGCTTGCTGATAGGCGGCGATCGCAGCGCGGAACTCGCCCGCCAGCGCCCGCCAATCCAGCGGCAGTACCGGTG
Organism: Acetobacteraceae bacterium; assembly: GCA_965276815.1. Taxonomy (GTDB): domain Bacteria; phylum Pseudomonadota; class Alphaproteobacteria; order Acetobacterales; family Acetobacteraceae; genus JAVVHH01. Next base: position 1,012,010 of record CBDIBE010000012.1, read on the forward strand.
CATTGGCCAACCGCAGCACCGCGAGCAGGTACACTTTGATATCAGCCAGCAGCACCGTGCGATCCGCCACCTCCAGCGTGTCGCGCTCCGTGTGCCAGGACGTATCTCCGCCATTGCCCATGACGTAGTAAAGGCTGCGGGCTTCCAGCTCCGCTTTCGGCAGCCGCGACGACGAGCTGAACAGCCCGGAAATGCCGATATTGTTGAATGTGTAGTCACTGCTCTGGCTGGGCCGCTTGCCGGTGGCGACGACGCCCGTCACGTCGTGCACCGCACGCTTGACGAGGTCCAGGGTCTCGGCCGTCGCCGGGATGTTGTCGTAGGCGACGGCGCCGCGCACGCCGGGCGAGTCGCAGTTCAGATGCGCGACGCAGCCCGCCATCAGCTCTCCCGCGAACTCGTCGCAATACCAGGTGCTGCCGGCGAACTTACCCGTCGAGTGACCCGGCCACCACGCGATCCGCACGGACCGCCGCAGCTCCCCCCGATGCGCCCACAGCACGCGGGCGATCTCCAGCATCGCCGCGTCTCCCGTCGCGTTGTCGCCGACGCCGACCTGCCAACTGTCGTAATGACCGTGCAGCAGCACGAACTTGTCGGGCTCCTCGGTGCCAGGGATCTCGACGATCGGCAGCACCGAGTCGAACCAGCCCTCTTCGAGCTCGGTGACGACACGGCATAGCGTCCCGTCCGCTGCTTCCAGTGCAGCCGTATCGTCATGGCTCACCGCGACCGACGGGATGCGCGGCAGGAACGGCAATCCCTCCAGATCGGCGGTGCCCCAGACCTGGTTGGCCGCACCCCAATGGATGTCGCTGCCAGGATTGATGGCGATGGCCGCCGCCGCGCCGGCTTCCTCGAGATCGGCGATGCGCTCGGCGTTGAGCAGCCCGTGATACGCCACAACGCAGCCACTGATGTCACCCAGGCCCGGCGCAGGGTCGTAGCCGGGTCCGAACAGCTTGGCGCTCGCCGGGCCATAACCCGGCGGCTGGGCGGTCGGCCCGCGCACGATGACAAGCTTCCCCTCCACTCCCTCTGGAGCGGAGATCGTGAAGGAAGGTGGCTTGGCGCGCAGCGTTCGTCCCCCGAGGTGGACCGAAGCTCGTTTCGGCAAGCTGAGATACAGCCGCGGCTCATGCACCGTGACCGGCACGCCGTGCCGCCGCAAACGCTCCGCGATCAGCCGCCCGGCGCGGTTCACCTCGTCGGGGTGCTCGCGGACGATCTCGGAGAACGATTCTACGAGTGCCCAAGGCTCTACGATCGATACACTTGCCAGCACGCGTTGTTCGGCTTCAGTCATTCCTGCGTTGCTCCGATGATTGAAAGTGCCTGCCGCGCGATGACGGCTTCTTCATTGGTAGGGATGACCCAGAGGTCGATCTTGCTGTCCGTCGTTGCTATCCGGCCCTCGCCTTTGGCGTTCGCCGCCGGGTCGAGCTTGGCGCCTAGCCAGGCCAGCCGCGCGCAGACCATCTCGCGGATCTCGGCAGCATGCTCGCCGATGCCGGCGGTGAAGACGAAGCCGTCGATGCCGCCGAGCGAGGCGGCCATCGCGGCGGTCTCGCGCGCGATCCGGAAGACGAACAGCTCGACCGCCTCGCGCGCCGGCGCGTCGTTGCTCGCGAGCAGGTCGCGCATGTCGCTGGTCTTGCCGGACATGCCGAGCAGGCCGGCTTGCTGATACAGCAGTTTTTCGAGGTCGCCGGCGCTCATTTTGTCGTTCTGCAGCAGATAGAGCAGCACTCCGGGATCGATCGCGCCGCAACGCGTGCCCATCACCAGCCCGTCGAGCGCGGTCAGCCCCATCGTGGTGTCCACGCTCCGCCCATCCTGCAGGGCGCACAGGCTAGCCCCATTGCCGAGATGCGCCACGACGACCCGGCCGCGCGCCAGCTCCGGCGCCAACTCCCGCAGCCGCCCCGCAATGAACTCGTAAGACAGCCCATGGAAGCCGTAGCGCCGCACGCCCTCCTGCGCGTAACGGCGCGGTAGCGCGAAGCGCGTCGCGACGTCTGGCATGGTGTGGTGGAACGCCGTGTCGAACGACGCGACCTGCTGCAGCCCGGGCCGGACCGAGGCGACGGCGCGGATGGGCGAAATGTTGTGCGGCTGGTGCAGCGGGGCGAGCTTGGTTAGCCCTTCCAACTCTTCGAGCAGCGCCGGCGTGACCAACGCGGGGCCGAAATGGTCCGGGCCGCCATGCACGATCCGATGCCCCACGCCGATGAGCGTTTCCGCCCCGAGATGCTGCTCGATCCACTCCAGCATCGTGCGCAATAGATCTTCGTGGCTCTGGCCCTGCTCCAAATGCTGGTCGACGAGCACCTTCCCCGAGCCGTCCCTGGCGAGAAGGTGCGGCGCCGTGCCGATCCCCTCGACCTGACCCTTGGAGACCGGCGAGAGCCCGTCGCCGCCCCGCTCGAACAGGGCGAACTTGATGCTCGACGATCCGGCGTTGATCGTCAGGATGGCTTGCGGCATCGGTCAGACAACCTGGTTCTTGAGGTGCGTCTCATCCCGCCACAGCCGGCCCAGATTCTCCATCAGCAAATCGATGACATTATCCTCATAGCGTTGCGTCTCGCCCCCGGTATGCGGCGTGATCAGCGCCGTCTCGATCCCCCAAAGCGGCGAGCCCGGCGGCAGCGGCTCCTCCACTGTCACGTCAATGCCGGCCCCAGCGATCCGCCCGGATTGCAACGCCTCGATCAGCGCGGGCTCGTCCACGACGCGGCCGCGGGCGACGTTGACCAGGTAAGCCGACGGCTTCATGCGCGCGAACGAAGCGGCGTCGATCAGCTTCTCGGTCTGCGGGGTCAGCGCGCAGGTCAGCACGACGTAATCGGCGCGCGGCAGCAGCTCGGGCAGGTCGGCGAAACCGTGGATCTCGTCGGCGCCCATGCTGCCGGCCGCCGGGTCGCGGCGGACGCCGATCACATGCATGTCGAAGGCCTTGGCAAGCTGGGCGAGGCGGCCACCGATGCGCCCGATGCCGACGACCAGTAGCGTCTTGCCGCCGAGCTCGTCTTCGCGCCGGGCGATCTCGCTGATCATGCCGCGCCAGGCATGTTTGGCCTGGTTGTCCCGCGCCTCTGGCAGCCGTCGGCTGAGTGCCAGCAGCAGCGCCATCGCATGCTCGGAGACGGCGCGAGCGTTGGCGCCCTGCGCGCTGGCCAGACGGATGCCGTGCTCGCGCAGCGTGTCCTGGCCATACTGATCGACGCCAGCACTGACGGACTGGATGAAGCGCAGCCGATTGGTCAGCGCTGGCAAACCGTTATGCCACAGGCCGGAGACGACCAGGACATCGGCCTCCGGTAGCCGGCGCTCAAGTTCGGCCCGGTCGGTCACTTGAAAGCTGGCGATCCCGGTCTCGCGCCGCGCGAACTGCGACTGTAGCTGGTAGGCGACGTGCGCGAAACAGACCATCAGCGTGTCTTTGGGCGGGATCATGAGCTCTCCAAACAGGGTTCGGGCCGGCCACCCACCTTACGCGGCTTACCTCCGGCCCCAAAGCCGACTAGGCTGGTCCGCAAGGAGGAACGTGACGTGAGAATGACCAGGAGACGTGTGGCCGGTCTGCTCGCCACCGCCGCTCTGGCGCCGAGAGGCGCGCGGGCCGCAGACCAAGTCCGGATCGCCCTGCCGACCAAGACGTATTGGCCGACCATCGTCGCCGAGACCGCGCTGCGCCGGAAGCTGTTCGAGAAGGAGGGTATCACCGCCGAGCTGACCGTCTATCGTGGCGGGGCGGAGGCATTCGAGGCGTTGGCGGCAGGCGCGGCCGACCTGGTGCTGGACGCGCCGGCGCTGCCCGCGACCGCGATTACCAAGGGCGTGGCCACCAAGTGCGTGGCCACCGGGTCGACACGTTACTTTGGCTGGCAGCTCATGGTTTCCGAGCGCAGCCCGATCACCTCGGCCGATCAGCTCGAAGGCAAGAAGGTCGGGATCACCTCGGCCGGGTCGGGGTCGGATTTGCTGGCGCTGTGGACGCAGCAGGACCGCAAGATCAAGTTTACCCGCGTGCCGCTCGGCGGCGGCGGCCTGGTCCCCAACCTGCGTGCGGGCAATGTGGACGCTGCGGTGCTCTATTCGCCGCTGTCGTTCCAGCAGCTCCAGGCCAAGCAAGTCCGCACGCTGATCGACTATGCCGCGGCCGTGCCGGAGCATGTGAACGGCGCCTGGATCGCCAGCCAGGCGGCGATCGACCACAACCCGGCGCTCGTGCAGAAGGGGCTGAACGCGCTTTATGGCGGGCTGAACATCTTGCGCGCCGACCGCCCCGCGGCGCTCCAGCTCATCGCTGAGATCGACGAAATCCCGCAAGATATCACCGTCTTCGAATATGAGAGCACGACGCTGAAGCTGAGCACGGACGCCACGCTCGACGTCGCGCTGGTGCAGCGCGGCCTGGAGCTGGCAGCGCTTGGGGGCATGACCGGCATGGCGCCGGCGGCGCAGATCGTCGACAACCGGTTCAAGGTCGTGCCGACTGCATGAGGCTGCATGCTATACGGCTCGGCCTGCTGCTCGCGGCGCTGGCAGTGTGGGAAGCGCTGCCGCTGCTCGGGCTGGTGGATCCCGACCTGCTGCCGCCGTTCAGCACGGTGGCGGCGACGATCCCGGTGCTGCTCAGCCGGGCCAGCATCCAGTCCGACCTCGCGCTGACGGCCCTCGAAGTGTTCGTCGGCTTCCTGGTCGCGATCCCGGTGGGGGCGCTGCTCGGCGTCGTCACTGCCGAGAGCCGCTATGCCGGGCGGGTGCTGGACCCGCTGCTGTTCTTCCTGTTCAGCATCCCGAAATCGATCTTCTTGCCGTTGACGATCCTCACGATGGGGATCGGCTTCTGGCAGAAGATCGGCTTTGCGGTCCTATCCACCTTCCTCGTACTGACCTTCAACTTCGCCGCCGCCGTGCGCTCGATCCGGGCCGAGCACCTGCTCGTGGCGCGCTCCTACGGCGCGACGCGCGGGCAGACGATCTGGCGCGTGTACATCCCGAGCATGCTGCCCGTGCTGCTGGAAGCGATGCGCCTTGGCGTGATGTTCACGATCACCGCGGTGTTGCTCGCCGAGATGTATGCGTCGCGCACCGGAATCGGTCACGAGATCGTCACCTGGGGCGAGAATTTCGAAATGCCGCAATTGCTGGCCGGCATCGTGGTGATCGCCGCGGCCGCCGTCGCCGTCAACGAGGCGATCCGCTGGCTCGAGCGCGGCGGCAGCGGGTGGCGCACATGAGCGCCGGCGACGTGCAGGTGCAGGGCCTGTCGCACGCCTATGCGGGACGCGACGGTACCGTGCCGGCCCTCGCCGATATCGGCTTCACGGCGGCGTCTGGCCGTTTCGTGGTGCTGGTCGGCCCTAGTGGCTGCGGTAAATCGTCCTTGCTGATGATGTTGGCCGGGCTGGTGCGGCCCAGCGCGGGCACCATCGGCTGCGCCGGCCGCCCGGTCACCGGCCCCGATCCCGATCGGATCGGCGTCGTGTTCCAGGATGCCAACCTGTATCCTTGGCTGACCGCGCTCGACAACGTCGCCTTCCCGCTGGCCTTGCGCCGCGTGGCGAAGCGCGAGCGGCGGGCGCGGGCGGCCGAGATGCTGAAGCTGGTCGGCCTCGACGGCTTCGAATCGCGCTATCCGCACGAGCTGTCGGGCGGTATGCGACAGCGCGTTTCGATCGCCCGCGGCCTCGTGCAGAATCCGCCCGTGCTGCTGATGGACGAGCCGTTCGCGGCACTCGACGAGCAGACGCGGATGACCATGGGCGACGAGCTGCTGCGTATCTGGGCGGCCACCAGCAAGACAATCGTCTTCGTCACCCACAGCTTGACCGAGGCGGTCTATCTCGGCGACGAGGTCCTGGTCATGTCGGCGCGACCCGGCCGCATCATCGACCGCATCGAGGTCGGCCTGCCCCGCCCGCGAACCTACGAGATGATGGCCGCCGCGGATTTCGGCCGGTTGCGCGACCGCATCTGGCAGCAAATCCGGATCGCCGCATGATCCCGCCCCGCATAGCGCTTGCGGCGATTGTCTTTCTACTCTTGGCGTGCTGGGAGCTGCTGCCGCGCGCCGGCCTGATCCCCGAACTCTTCCTGCCGCCGCTCTCGACGACGCTCGCCGCCGGGGCTTCGGACTGGCAGGAATACGCCGTCGCCTTGGGCGTAACGCTGTGGGAGGTCGCAGCGTCGATGTTGCTGGCCTGCGGCGGCGGTCTGGTGGCCGGGGCGGCGATCGGCAGCTTGCCGCGCCTGCGCACCACGCTGCTGCCGGTGTTCTCGAGCCTGTACGCCGTACCGCTGGTGATCCTGTATCCTGTGTTCACCGTGTGGCTCGGAATCGGGCCATCGTCGAAGATCGCGTTCGCCGGGCTGTATGGCTTCTTCCCGACCATGCTGGCGACCGCGGCCGGCATCCGCACGATCGACCCCAACCTGCTGCTCGCGGCGCGCAGCATGGGGGCCACGCCGCTGCAGCGGATCGTGCGCGTGGTGCTGCCGGCCAGCATCCCGACCGTGCTGGCCGGGTTGCGGCTGGGCGGAGCGTTGGTGATCGTCGGCGTGGTGGTCGCCGAGATGCTGGTCGCCACCGAGGGGATCGGCTACCTGGTCTCGCGCTATCACACGATCCTGGACAGCCCGCATGTCTTCGCCGCCGTGCTGCTGGTGCTGATCGTGGCCCTACTCTTCGACGTCTGCATGCGCGTGCTCGAGCGGCAGACGCTTCTGTTCCAAGTGGCCGGGCGGCAATAGGTAAGGTCAGCAATGCAAAAACTCCTCCCCACGACCGTCGTCGGCAGCTATCCGCAGCCGGAGTGGCTCGTCGACCCCAAGGCGCTGCGCACGCAGGGCGTGCCGCGCGTCCACGCGCCTGAGATTTGGCGCATCCCAGCGCCATTCCTCGAGCAAGCACAGGATGACGCCACGATCGTTGCCATTCGCGACATGGAGCGGGCCGGGATCGACATCGTCACCGACGGCGAGATCCGCCGCGAGAGCTACTCCAACCGCTTCGCCCTCTCGCTCGACGGCGTCGACGCCGACAACCCGGCCGAGGTGCCGAACCGTTCCGGCGGCACCGTGCTCGTCCCGCGCGTGACTGGGCCGATCAAGCGGCGCGGCCCGGTGGAGGTTCGCGACATGCGCTTCCTGCGCGCCAACACGTCGCACCCGGCCAAGATCACGCTCCCCGGCCCGTTCACCATGACGCAGCAGGCCAAGAACGATTTTTACAGTGACGACGAGGAGGCGGCGATGGCTTATGCTGCCGCCGTCAACGAGGAGGCGCACGACCTGCTCGCCGCCGGCGCCGACGTGATCCAGTTCGACGAGCCCTGGCTGCAAGCACGCCCGGACGCCGCCAGGCGTTATGGCGTCAAGGCGATCAACCGGGCGCTGGAGGGCTTGCCGGCCAACACAGTCCTGCATCTGTGCTTCGGCTATGCCGCAATGGTTGGGGACAAGGCCAACAGCGGCTACTCGGTCCTGCCGCAGCTTGCCGACACCACGGCGGGCGCGATTTCGATCGAAGCCGCGCAGCCGCACCTCGATCTCGGGATGCTGCGCGAACTGCCGGGCAAGACCATCCTGCTCGGCGTGATCGATCTCGGCAGCGCCGAGGTGGAGACGCCTGAGGTGATCGCCGACCGGATCCGCGATGGGCTCCGCTATTTGCCGGCCGAGAAACTCGTTCCCGCGCCGGATTGCGGCATGAAATACCTTCCGCGCGAGCGCGCCTTTGCCAAGCTGAAGGCGATGGCCGACGGTGCTGCGATCGTGCGGCAAGAACTACAAGGCTGAACTCGCTCAAAAACCCTCTCCCGAAGGGAGACGGCGTAACGTTGACTGACGCTATTTGAGCATCCTAGTATACAAGAATCCAAAAATACTGGAGGATACGGACCATGCCGTCTCGCCGAACGCTCCTGTGCGGCCTCGCCGCCGCGCTCATCCTCGGGACAGCACCCGTCTCCGCGCAATCGCCCAGCCTACTACAACAGATCGTCTCCCGCGGCACCATCCGCATCGCCGTGCTGCCCAGCCTGCCGCCGTACAGCCGGGTCACGCCCGGGGGTGAGCCGGAGGGTTACGATGTCGATATCGCCAAGCGCCTGGCCGACGCGCTGAAGGTCAAGCCGGAGTTCGTCGTCACCGACATTCCCGGCCGGGTCACCTCGCTGCTCGGCGCGATGTATTTCGGGATGAACTATCTCATTTCGCTAGCCGGCTGTCGCTCGAGCGGCACTTCCATGTGGGACGGCGGCTGGACCTCGTCGGAGCGATGGCATGAGCGAGCCGATCCTGCAATTCGAGAACGTAGTTAAACGCTTCGGCCCGCGCACCGTGCTGGAAGGCATCAGCATGGCGGTCAATCAAGGCGAGATCGTCTGCTTCATCGGCCCCAGCGGCACCGGCAAATCCACCCTGCTGCGTTGCGTGAACGGGCTCGAACAGATCCAGGGCGGAGAAATCCGTTTCGAGGGCGCGCCGGTGCAAGCGGGGCATCGCACGATCCTGGGTGTGCGCAAGCGCGTCGGCATGATCTTCCAACATTTCAACCTCTACCCGCACCTGACGGCGCTGCAAAACGTGATGCTGGCGCCGATTGTGGTGCACAAGGAGCCGAAGCGCGAGGTCGAGGCGCGGGCTCGCGCACTGTTCGAGCGCGTCCGCCTGTCGCACCGCATCGGCGCCTACCCCTCGGAGCTCTCCGGTGGCGAGCAGCAGCGCGTCGCCATTGCCCGCGCGCTCTGCGCCCAGCCGCGCCTCCTGGCCTTCGACGAACCGACTTCGGCACTCGACCCGGAGACGGTCGGCGAAGTGCTGGCGGTGATGCGCGACCTGGCGCGCGAGGGGCGCACCATGCTCGTGGTCACCCATGAGATCCGTTTCGCCGCCGAGGTGGGCACGCGGATGATGTTGATGGATGGCGGCAAGATCGTCGAGGACGGCGACCCGCGGCAGATGATCGCCAACGCGCAGAGCGAGCGCGCCCGGCAATTCCTGAGCAGCGTGCAAAAGTGAAGCTCGCCAACCTTGCCAAGATGGCCCCGCGCGCGACGGGGCAACAGGTCTACGAGGAGCTGCGCGGCAAGATCGTCCAAGGCGTCCTACGACCCGGTGACTCGCTCGGCGAAACCAAGGTCGCCGAGAGCTACGGGCTAAGCCGCACCCCGGTCCGCGAGGTGTTCTGGCGGCTCGGCGAGGACGGTTTTGTTCGTGTCGTCCCGCAGGTCGGCACCTTCGTCGCACCCATCAACATAACGGCGGTGTATGACAGCCAATTCGTGCGCGAAACACTTGAGTGCCGATCAATTGAAATGGCGGCGCGCCGCGCGGCGCCGGCCGATCTGGCCGCGCTGCATGCGGTGCTCGACGAGCAGGACGCCGCTATGCGCGCCCGCGACTTTCCCGGTTTCTTCACCCTCGACGACGCGATGCATCGCATGCTGATGGAGCTCGCCGACCGGCCGTTCGTCTGGCAGGTGATCGCCGGCGCCAAGGCACAGCTCGACCGCGTGCGCTTCCTCTCGCTCGAGGAGGGCGAGTGGCCTGGCATGATCATGGCGCAGCATCGCGAGCTAGTGGCTTCGGTTGGCGAGCGCGATGGCAAGCGGGCGGTCCGCGTCATGACGGCGCATCTGCGCACCGCCTTCGCCGCCATCGACCGCATCGCGGCGATGCATCCCGACTTCTTCGCAGGCGCGGCCCCGGAGTGAACGGAGGATCTATGGAACAGACCTGGCGCTGGTGGGGACCAGACGACATCATCACGCTTTCTGACGTGTGCCAGGTCGGCGCGACCGGCATCGTCACCGCACTGCACGACGTGCCCACGGGCGAGGTCTGGACCCGTGAGGCAATCGCCGAGCGCAAGCGGTTCATCGAGGCGGACGGAAGCCTCGGCTTGCGCTGGGCGGTGGTGGAGAGCGTGCCGGTGCATGAGAGCATCAAGCTCGGCACGGCGGAATCTGGCCCCTATCTGGAGGCTTATTGCCAGACGTTGCGCAATCTGGGCGCGGAGGGGGTCGACACGGTCTGCTATAATTTCATGCCGGTCCTCGACTGGGCGCGCACCCAGTTGCGGCATGGCTTACCGGGCGGGGCGACGGCGCTCCGCTTCAACGCGCATGAATTCGCCGCCTTCGACGCCCATATGCTGGCTCGGCCCGGCGCCGAGCAGGACTGGCCCGCCGACGTGCTTGCGCGCGCCCGCGCCTGGTGGGAAACAGCCGACGCGGAAACGAGACAAAATCTGCTCGCCACGATCATGGCCGGGCTCCCCGGCGCCTTTGACCGTTACGACATCGAGGGATTGCGCGTGATGCTCGACCGCTACCGCGACGTCGATCACGCGACGCTGCGACAGAATTTGCGCCGCTTCCTCGAAACAATCGTGCCCGCGGCCGAGGAGGCGGGGGTGCGACTCTGTATTCACCCGGACGATCCGCCGCGCCCGCTGCTCGGCCTGCCGCGGATCATGTCGGACGCCGACGACATCGCCTATCTGCTCGACGCAGCCGATTCGCCGGCGAACGGGCTCACTTTGTGCACCGGGTCGCTGGGCGCGCGGCCCGCGAACGATCTGCCGGCGATGGCCCGCCGCTTCGCGCGCCGCATCCATTTCGTGCATCTCCGCAACGTCAGCAACGAACCGGATGGATCGTTCATGGAGGCCGATCACCTCGCCGGCGACACCGACATGGTGGCCGTCGTCCACGCGCTGCTGGCCGAGCAGGCGCGGCGCAAGGATTCGGGCGACACGCATTGGCGGCTGCCGTTCCGGCCGGATCACGGCCACGAGATGCTGGACGATGTCGGCAAGCCGACCCATCCCGGGTACCCGGCGATCGGGCGAATGCGCGGGCTCGCCGAAATCCGCGGCGTGATGATGGCGCTCGCGCATCAGCAAGGACTGCCGACCTGATGATTGACGCGACCCCGCCGTCACCCTCCGCCTTCGCGGAGCATGACTCTACACGACTGGACCAAGGGAAAGCGCCGCTCCCATGAGCATGCGCCTGTCGAGCGCGACGGTGGGCTCCCTGCCATCCGGAATCGCCCGCCCGTCGTACGACCGGTCGAGGCTGCTTCAGGGGATCGTGCATCTCGGCCTCGGAGCGTTCCACCGCGCGCACCAGGCCGCCTACACCGACGCTGTTCTGGCAGCCGGAGACCTGCGTTGGGGCATCACCGCTGCCAGCCTGCGCAGCCCGGACACAAGGGATGCGCTCGGGGCGCAAGACTGCCTCTACACGCTCAACATAAGCGGCCAAGCCGACCATTTTGCGATTATCGGCGCCGTCAGGCGCATCCTCGTCGCACCCGAGAACCCCGCCGCTTTGATCAACGTCATGGCCGCGCCCACGACCGCCATCGTCAGCCTGACCGTCACCGAAAAAGCCTATTGCCGCAACCCGGCGACCGGCACGCTCGACGAGACCCACCCCGACATCCGGCACGACCTCGCCCATCCCGAAGCGCCGCGCTCCGCCCTCGGCCTGCTGACCGCCGCGATCCAGCAGCGGCGCGCGTCCGGCACGCCGCCCTTCACCGTGCTGTGCTGCGACAATTTGGCCGCCAATGGCCGCACTATGCACAGGCTGCTGACGCGGATGGCGACCTTGCGCGATCCCGGCCTCGGCGCCTTCGTCGAAGCCGAACTGGCCTGCCCCGACACCATGGTGGACCGGATCGTGCCCGCCACCACCGACGCCGACCGCGCTCGCATCGCCGCCGCGCTCGGGCTCGATGACGCGTGGCCCGTGGTCACCGAACCGTTTACGCAATGGGTGATCGAAGACCGTTTCCCGCTCGGCCGCCCCAACTGGGATGCCACCTTCGTGCGCGATGTCGGCCCGTTCGAGGCGATGAAGCTGCGCATGCTGAACGCCAGCCACTCGGCGCTGGCCTATCTGGGCTATCTCGCCGGCGCGGAGACCGTCGCAGATGCCATGCGCATCCCCGCATTGGCCGGCTTTGCGGCGCGCGTCATGGAGGAGGCGGTCGTCACGCTGCCGCCGGGTCTGGACACCGCTTCATATCAACGCTCGCTGCTGGAGCGCTTCGACAATCCCGCGCTGCAGCACCGAACCTGGCAGATTGCCATGGACGGCACGCAGAAACTGCCGCAGCGAATCCTCGCCACGATGGCGGACCGGCTCCGCCGCGACCTGCCGATCGACACGCAGGCGATGGTGGTCGCCGGCTGGATGCGCTTCGTGACTGGGGCGGACGAGCAAGACCGGCCGATCGATGTGCGCGACCCGATGGCGGCCGAACTGGCGCGCATCGCGGCCGAAACCGGCCCAGTGCCGCAGCGCCTCGCCCCCACGCTGCTCGCAATCGACGCGGTGTTCGGCGCGCTTGGCCGCGATGACCGCGTCCGCACCACGATCACCCGCGCCTTGACCCGGCTGTACGCCGTCGGCGCGGCGCGGGCTACATGACCGGCGACATATTGCCGTCGACGTTGATCGCCGTCCCCGTCACATAGCCCGCCAGATCGGACGCCAGGAAACACGCCACATTGGCAAACTCCTCCGCCGTCCCGACCCGGCCCAACGGCACGCCCTTGCCCATCCCGGCCAGGAAGACTTCGTACGGCTCGTTCGCCTGTTGCTGCGCATGGCGGCGGACCCATTGGTCGCTGTCGATCAGCCCGACATGCAGCGAATTGGCCAGGATGTTGTGCGGCGCGCCCTCGCCAGCCAGAATCTTGGTCAGCGCCATGCCGGCGGCCCGAGACACCGAGGTGGGCGCGCCACCCGCCTTCGGCGCCTTAGCGCCCACGTTGAGCACGTTGATCACCCGTCCCCAGCGCCGCTCGACCATATGCGGCCAGGCCAGCCGGGTCAGCCGGATCGCGGCGAACAGCTTGAGGTCCAGATCCGCCTGCCAGACCGCGTCGGTGATCGAGGTGAACGCCCCGGTCTGCGACGTGCCGGCATTGTTGACCAGGATGTCGACCCGGCCCAGCGCACCCATGACGTCGGCAAATCCGGCTTCGACCTCCTCCGCCTTGGAGACGTCGCAGGCCACGATATGCACGCGCCCCTTCGCCACGGCCGCCACCCGGTCGCGCGCCGCCTCGAGCCCTTCGAGCCGGCGGGCCAGCATCGCGACATCGGCGCCGCTTTCGGCCATCCTGGTCGCGATCGCGAGGCCCAGCCCCTTGCTGCCGCCCGTGATCAGGGCCACCCGGCCTTCAAGCTTGATTTCCATTACACGTCCCTCTTAAACGCCGATTGCATCCCTCACCCGTGCCGCGGTCAGCGGCAAATCGCGCAGCCGCTTGCCCGTCGCGTCCCGCACCGCATTGGCGATCGCGGCGGAGGTCGGGCCTTGGCCGGCCTCGCCAGTACCGAGGAAGGGCAGGCCGGGCCGGGCCATGATCGTCACGTCGATCGACTCCGGCAGCGCCGGGAAGCGCATGATCGGATATCCGCTCCAATCGCTGCTGGTGATCCGCTCCCGGTCGAAGTGCACGGCCTCGTACAGCGTCCAGCTCGCCGCTTGCACGATTGCGCCCTCGATCTGATTGCGGATCCCGTTCGGGTTAATCGGCTGCCCGCTATCCACCGCGGCCACGACTCGGCCGATTTTGATCCGCCCGCTCTGCCGCTCGACGCGAAGGTCGAGAGCGATGGCGCAATACGCGGCCAAATTCTTGTAGCGCGCGAAGGCGAACCCGCGTCCCTCGCCTTCGACCGGCGCCGGCCGTTTCTCCCAGCCAAAGTGCTCCGCCGCCGCCTGGATCACGGCCCGAGCCCGCTCATCCTTCAGATGCTTCAAGCGAAATTCGACCGGATCCGCCCCGGCCGCATCGGCCAGCTCATCCATGAAGCTTTCGATCGCGAACACATTAAGATACGCGCCGAGCGAGCGGAGCGCGGAAATGCGGATCGGCATCTCCGCAATGAAATGCGAGATGACCCTCGCGTTCGGCAGCGCGTAAATGGGATTGCTGTTCCGATCGCCGCCGCCCTCCGGCATCGGGATCGGCGCGGGGGGCGGCACCGGCAGCCTGTCCGGCAGCGCCGCATTCTGCAGCATCAGCCCGCCCACGGTCGGTCGCTGATTGTGCGTGTTGCTCCACACCTCGTAGTTCCAATCGACGATCGCGCCAGACGCATCGAGCGCTCCCGCCGCTTCGCCGATCATAGCGGGGCCATAAGGCTCGTTCGTGTGCTCGTCCTCGCGCATCCACTGCACGCGGATTGGCTTTCCCGGCAGCGCGCGGGCGATCAGCACCGCATCGCCAGCCACGTCGTCCGCACCGTTATGCCCGTAGCAGCCGGACCCCTCGGTATGAATACAGCGCACCTGCTCCTTGGGCACCCGCAGCAGCGAGGCGAGCGAGTCGCGCAGCGGATACACCCCCTGCGTATGCGTCCACACCGTCATCACGCCATCCGCAAGCTGCGCGACGGCGCATGACGGCCCGATCGCGCCGTGCATCGTGTAGGGCCGCGTGTAGCGCGCGGAGATGCGCTTGACCGGCGGGCTGGCCGGGTTGGTCCAGTTCAATACGGGGATGTCGCGCGCCGGCAGCGCGTGGATGGTGGCCAGGATGGTGCGCTCGTCCGGCAGCTCGGTGGCGCCCGACCAAGTCGCGGCGGCGGCCAGCGCCCGCATCGCCTTGATCGCCTGCCACTCCCGCTCGGCCACCACCGCCAGATAGCTGCCGTCGCGGACCACCTTGACCACGCCCGGCATTTTCTCGATCGGCGCGACGTCGAACTGGCCTAGGACCGCGCCCGGCCCCGGCTGCCGCACCACCCGCGCGTGCAGCATGCCCGGCAGCCGCATGTCCTGTACATAAGCCGCCCCGCCGCTCAGCTTGGCTGGGATGTCGACCCGCTGCATCGGCGTGCCCATGATCCGGTAGGCAGAGGGTGGAATCAGCACGCTGCTCGGCTGCGCCGCGACATGCAGCGACAGTCCGTCCGCCAGCGCGCCGTAGGCGAGGTTGCGCCCATCCGGCCCGTGCATCGCGCCGCCCTCGGCCCGCACTTGCTCAGGGGCCACGCCCAGCCGGGTCGCCGCCGCGTCCTGCAGCAAGCTGCGCACTTGGGCGGCCGCGTTGAGCAGCGCGGTGCCGCTGTCCTGCATCGAGTGGCTGCCCGCGGTGACGCCCTCGTTTGGTGTCAAGCCAGTGTCGGCGGTCACCAGCCGGACCTGCGCCGGCTGCAGTGCAAGCTGCTCGGCGACGATCTGCAGCAGCGCCGTCTTCAGCCCCTGGCCGAGTTCCGCCTTGCCGGTGAAGGCGGTGACCGCCCCGTCCGGCGCGACGCGGATCCAAGCGTCCAGCAGCGGAGTGTCTTTCAGGCTGCCCGGCAGGGCCGGTGCGGCTGCCGGCAACGGGCCGCCCGGCTCCGCCGCAGCGCCGGCGCGGGGGAGGGTGAAGGACACGATCAGGCCGCCGCCAGCGGCCAAGAAGGCGCGGCGCGAGAGCACGGCGTTCATTGCGTTTCAGCCGATTGCCAGCTCGCCGCGGCCCGGCGCACCGCGTTCAGGATGCGCATATGCGTCCCGCATCGGCAGAGGTTCACCGCCATCGTATCGCGGATCTGCTGCTCGGAGGGATGCGGGTGCTGCTCCAACAGCGCCTGCGCCCGCATCACCATGCCGGCGATACAATAGCCGCACTGCGCCGCCTGCTCCTCGATGAAGACTTGCGGCAGACGCCCGGGCTGGCCGAGGCCCTCGATCGTGCGCACCTGCTTGCCCGCCAGGCTCGCCAGCGGCGTCAGGCAGGAGAACACCGCCCTGCCATCCACGATCACCGTGCAAGCGCCGCACTGGCCGAGGCCGCAGCCAAACTTCGCGCCGTTCAGGCCGAGATCGTCGCGCAGGACGTAGAGCAGCGGAGTGTCGGGCTCGGCGTCCACGTCGTGGTCCTGCCCGTTCACGTTCAGCTTCATGAGCCCTCTCCGCGCCGCGCCTTTGCCACATCGTCCGCCGTGACCGCGGTCTCGTTACGCCCGCCGAAGCGTGCGCGAACATAGGTCGCAAGTTGCGCCACCTGTTGATCGGTCAGGGCATCGGCGAACTGAGGCATATACGGAGCTGCCCGACCTTCCCGCCACGGAATACCATGCAGGATTGCCTGCACGACGCCGGTCGGAGCCGATTCGTTCACCGACGTGCTGGCCGAGAGCGGCGGCGCACCGCTCCTCGTCATCGGCGCATCCGCGGCGTGGCAACTGCTGCAAGCGCCGGTGAACAACGCGGCGGCTTCGGCATCGCTCGGCCTGTCTTTCGGCATCGGCGCTGTCGGCACGCCTCTGGGCATCTCCGAGGCGATGTAGCTCGCGATCGCCTGCACGTCCGCCTCCGGCACACGGCCCAATTCTTCGGTCACCGCCGTCATCGGCCCGGCCGCCGCGCCGTGCTTGGCGTCGTAGCCGGTGCGCAGATACGCGGCGAGCCCGGCCTCGTCCCACTGCACCGGGGCCGGCGAGCCGGATTGCAGCGGCGGCGCATACCATCCCTCGGCCTGGCCACCGGCGAAGCGTTGATCGCCTTGCTCGGCGCCCAGCGCGTTGTGCGGCGTGTGGCAGGCGCCGCAATGCCCGACCGCCTCGACCAGGTAAGCGCCGCGGTTCCAGGTCGCGTCATGCGCCGGATCCGCCTGCCAAGGGCCCGGGCGCAGGAACAGTAGGTTCCAGCCGGCGAGAAGCACGCGCTGGTTCAACGGAAATGGCAGCGAACTACCCGGATTCTGCCGCTGCACCGGCGTCCGGGTCATGATGTAGGCATAGAGCGCGGCGATGTCGTCGTCGGTCGCCCGGGTGAAGTGCGGGTAGGGCAGCACTGGGTAGAGATGCCGGCCTTCCCGATCGATACCGTCGCGCATGGCCCGGCGAAACGCATCTTCCGACCAGGTGCCGATCCCAGTGGCCGGGTCCGGTGTGATGTTGGTCGCGTAGACCACCCCAAACGGCGTCGACACGGCGCGCCCGCCGGCGTAGGGACGTTCATCTTGTGCGGTGTGCCCGTCTTGCGCGGTGTGCCCGCCTTGCGTGGTGTGGCAGACCGCGCAATCGCCGATCGCCGCCAACTCGGCGCCCCGCGTGACCTGCGCTTCGGTGAAGCTGGACCGGGCGGGTACGGAACCCGGCGCAATGGCTGGGTGCCAAGCCAGCACAAACCCGCCGATCGCCACCACCGCGGCCAGCAACACGAGCGATAGAAGGATCCGGCGTGCCATGCCCAATCCTAACAGTAACGACGGTTAGCGGGAATTCCCTTATGCGACGGGCCGCATCAAGCACTCGCCGTCATGTCCAGGCGGTTTGAAGCTCGCCAGTTCAGGCCGGCGAGCTTCTAATATGGTTTACCGGCAGCGGTACGGGTGCCAGTAGCACCAGCCACCACCGGGGGCGACGACGCAGCCGCCGAGTGGAAGCGCCGTCGCAAGCAGCAATGCAAATACCATTAACCGGCGCATGAAGCACCATCCTTCCAATCTCTAAACCTCGAGAATACAGAAGGACCCCATTACGAAGGGATACAAAACTTTGCAGCTTTGTAACTTCAAGCTACTGTGAAGCGCTGCGGCTTGTCGCCAAGATGATGGCGGATTTGTGCCACTAACTGCGCGTAGTTGCAAGACACATAGGACACATTGTCGTGCTTGGCAAATAGCGCTTATAATGGAATCACTTTTGAGGGCTCGAGCAGCGCCGCCGCGCGCGCTAGCCGAAGCCGGACATTGGAGAGATTAAGATGGCGAAGGCCCCTGCGTCCGACAGCATCATGCCGGCCTCGAAGATGAAGCCGCTGCTTACCCTTTCCAAAAAGGAGCCCGTGCAGGCCGCCATCGGCCTGAGCAGTGATGGGGAAGGTATTATCTTCCTCGACAAAAAGGCCAAGCCGCGAAAATGCGCCTCCATGCTCAAGGCGAGCGCGGCAAAGGCGAAGATCCAGCTCAACGGCTCCAGCCTGCGGTTCGGCCGCGCCGAGGTCGACCCCGAATACGACGCCGGCACAGTCCGCTTCTTCATCAACAAGGACGCGCCCGGCAACATGCGCGTCAAGCTGACCGAAGTGATCAAGTTTTGCGCATTCCAGAAGGTCGAGATCAACGTCGACCCGTCCCTGGAAGAAGAGGCCGAAGATGGGGCGGAGGAGCAGCCGGCCGGCGCCGAGGCGGCTGCACCCGCCGCAAAACCGGAACAACCCGACACCGCGACCCTCAAGCAACGCCTGACCGGCCTGGTGCAACAGATCCCGCAAGCGATCACGGCCGATCCGTCCCGCAAGGCAAGCCTGCTTGAACTGGCCAAAGACGGGCAGGCGCGCATTGCCGGCAACGACATCGAGGGCGCTGTCGCCGCG
Source organism: Acetobacteraceae bacterium (assembly GCA_965276815.1). Classification (GTDB taxonomy): domain Bacteria; phylum Pseudomonadota; class Alphaproteobacteria; order Acetobacterales; family Acetobacteraceae; genus JAVVHH01. The sequence goes on from CBDIBE010000012.1 coordinate 1,030,364, forward strand.
ATCCAGCAGTTGAAGGAGGCGATCGAAGCGCCAGCCGCGCCCAAGGCCGCGGCCGGTGAAGAGCCCGCTGCAACCGCGAACTATGACAAAGCCCGTTCCGCTTGGATCGCGGTGCGCAGGCAGCTCGAGACGGAGATCGACAAGCTGCGCCAGCATATGCTGGAGTTCTACGAAGACACCGACATCGTCGGCAATCTCAACCGCAGCTACAGCACGCGCGTCCAGCCGGTGCTCAACACGCTCGACGAGAGCCTCGCCGAGACGCTCGAGGACGCTGGCAGCGCCAGTGAGCCGCAAAAGCGGACCGAGCTGGTCACCGAGGCGCGCGCCGCCATCGGCCGCTATCAGGCCTTCTTGGGATCGGAAGCACTGTTTAAGGAACTCGACACCAATCCGTTCGTGCCCATCAGCATCGGCGCCCTGATGAACAAGACGCTCACCGCGCTATCGGCGGCGCTGCGGTAGCGGTCCCAGTCGGCGCACTCCGGCTAGGCTGGCGTCGCCATCGCGCCGGTTTCCTCGGTATAGGGCGTGTCATCCACTTCGATCTCGTCGCGGATCAGATCGGCTTCCGCGGCGATCGCGTCGATCAACTTCGCCAGCTGCTCGCCGGCCATCCCGTCCACTGGCACCCGCCCCCAAATGACGACCGTCCCGGCCGTGTCGCACGACACCCGGAACGGCGCGATCGGGCTGTCGTAGAAGTTGCGCCTTAACAGCCACATCGCCGTGCCGTAATCCATCTCCTTCGGCAGGCTCGTCACCGGCGAAACCACCAGCACGGTAAACTCGTCCTCGGCGAACAGGATGACGCTCGAATCGTCGCCGATCGTGAGTTGCACGCCGCCGTTGGCGTCGGCCTTCAGCTCCGGCGCACCCACAGCCTTGGCCAGATCCGCGTAGAGCGCCTCAGTCTTTGCAAACATAATCCGGCATTCCCTTCATCAATAGCTCAGTGAGGCGTTCAGGTGGTCGGCATCTTGCGGCGCTTCATCTCGGCGGCGAACTTCTTGTGCCCGCGCCGCTTCTTGTCCGCCTTCTTCTCGAAATGCTTGATCGCGACGTCCAGCGCGGCGTTGACGTCTTCCGGCGTCTTCGCCGCACGCAGCAGGCCTTCAACGATCAACAATGTCTCGATGCCGGCACCGCCCTTCGGCTCGCCTTTCATCTTCGGGTAGACGAACTGCTTAAGGGTGTTGTCGGCATAAGTATGGGCTTTCAGCGAGTCCGAGACGGCGAACGTCGCCTTCAGCACATCGCTTTTCCCGCCACCTTTGCGGACCGCGTCGAGCAGCGAATCGAGGCCGCCTTTGTTCAACTCGCGGCCGACATAGCCTTGGAAGTCCAAATTGCCCGCGGCGAGCTTATCGAGCTCGTCGATCGCCATGGTCGCGTTCTTGTCCTGCAGCACGTTGGCGGTCGGCCCGTCATTCTTCTTCACCGCCTCATGCAGCTTGTCGATCATTTCCTGCACGCGCTCACGGAACACGTGCGCATCTTTGGCGCCGGGGTAATCGCTGTCGGCCAGGCCCTCCAGGTCGCCCATCGGGATGGAGACGAACATCTGCGAGTCCGAGGCGAACTCCCGCGTCTTTGGCTCCTTCTCGCGCTCGATCTGGATGTTCGTGACCGTCTTGGTCTTGTCCTGCAGGGCGATCTTGGCCTCGCCTTCCAGGCCGAAATTAAGCGTCCCGTCGCGCATATCGACGTTCTTGAACTTGCCGTCCGTCTTGCGCTTGTAGGTGACTTGCAACGGAACGACCACGATCTCCTCGGGGCGATCCGACATGTCACGGTTTTTCGCATATTCGGCGCCGGAATGGTTCGAGCCCGTAAACCAATCCGCGGCCTTGGCCCCGAAGCCTTGCCCCGGTTTGGCCGTGCCCTGCAGCAAGTCGTTGGTATTGCCGCTCGTGCTCTCGAACACAAAGGTCATCCCGCGGCTGTCGGGCATCGGGTCGAGATTGCGTTCGTTGCCGATGCTGGACGAGGTCGGCGTATTGTTCATCACGCCGCCGTCGATGAAACGAACCGTCAAGCCGCTGGACAGCTTGATGTCGACTGGCTTGAACGCTGCGGGGAACGAGGCCGAGGCGTGCACCGCCACGCAGACCGGCAGGTTCGGCTCGTTATCCGCGTCGAACACATAGAGCTGGCCTTGGTCGTTGCCGTCCTTTACCTTCTTCTTCTTGCCCTTGTCGTCCTCGGTGAACTCGTCGGTGTAGGTCCCCGTCATCACCACTTCCTTGACTGCGGGGATATGCTTAGAGAGGATCCGCAGATCCAAAAAGGTCGGCCCTTTCTTGTTTTCACCAATCCGCTTGGCCGCATCGACGACTTCCTGCGCGGGCTGCTTGCCGTCCTTGCGCGTATTTTTCATATATTCGAGAATGCGGGTGCGCAGCGTACCGCTCAGCGTGTCGCCGACAACGTCCTCGAGCCCCTGGCCGGTCAGCGGGTTGCCGCTGCCGGTTTTGACCTTGTTCTTGATCGCGGCCGCCAGCATGCCCCTCTTGGTGCCGCCCGTCCCTTCGACGATCTTCTCCGTCGTTGAGTCCGCATTCGCGATTTCGCTGAACTCTTCGGCGGTGATCCCCGCCGCGACCAGCGCGGCCGTCATCGAGCCGACCGAGGCGCCGGCAATCTTGGTGGAGCCCTTCAGCACACCGCTATCCTGCAGCGCCTGGAGCGCCCCAGGCAGCGCCGCGCCTTTGGCGCCGCCGCCCGAGAAGGTGATCTCGCGCACCGGCGGCGGCGGGGCGGTGAACAGCGTCTCGCCGTTCGGGCCTTTGCTGATGGTGATCTTCTTGCCGCCCGTGCCGGTAAATTCTTGCGGCGCCGGGTCTTGCTTCGGCGGCGCGATCACCTTGCTCGACCGCTCGCGGCTGCTACCGAGCTTGACCCCGGACCTCTCGGGCGGAGTAATATTGGTTGGCACTGGCGCGAAACGCACCTTTTTATTGCCCTGGCCCAGCGGCGTCGGCCTGGCATAGCTGACGCCCAGAACCCGGTCGATCCACTGATCCCGCGACAGAACCTCACTCATTGCGCGCCCCTCCGAAATTACCAGCAACACCAATAACCCGCATCATTACGGTATCACCCAGCGTAGGGTCAAAGCCAATGGTCTGGCCCTTATTCCCCGCCGCCATGCATGATCCGCAGCTCCCACGGCATGATGACCCGGCGGAAGATCGCCGGATCGGTCCAGCCCTTCGCCTTGCGCCGTGGCAAAGATGTTAGAAGCAAGCTACGGATGGCGAAAGCAGCGGGAGGAGCCAGCGCCATGATCGTCGTCAGCGTCACCTATCCGGCCACCGAGGACTCGACTTTCGACTTCGCCTATTACTGGGACAAGCACATGCCGCTCGTCTGGTCGCTCTGGGGGCCGTCCGGGCTGACCCGCGTGCGCTTCCTCCGTGGCATCGGGGCGCCCGGCGGCGGGTCGATCGCGACCCATCTGGTCGCCATGCTCGAGTTCGGCTCCGAGGCGGACTTCCAGCGCGCCGGACAGGCGCACGGCAAGGAAGTCATGTCGGACATCAAAAACTTCACCGGCTCCAAGCCAGTCGTGCAGGTCAATGAGGCATCCGAGCAGGTCGCGCCGTGACCGAGGCGGCCTACGCGCACTACACCCGGCTGCGTTTTGACCGGCCGCACGACCGCGTGCTGCGCGTGACCATGGACAGCGGCAAGATGAACTCGGCCGATGACGTGCTGCACCGCGAGCTCGGCGACGTCTGGCGGCAGATCGACGCGGATCGCAGCGTCAACGCCGCCATCCTGACCGGGTCCGGCCGGCATTTCTCGGCGGGCGGGGATTTTTCTCTCATTAGCGAGATGATCGCCGATTTCGAGACTCGCGCCCGTGTTTGGAAGGAGGCGCGCGACCTCGTCTACAACGTGATCAACTGCTCCAAGCCGATCGTCAGCGCCATGCGCGGCGTCGCGGTCGGCGCGGGGCTGGTGGCAGGCTTGCTGGCCGACATCTCGATTGCCGCCAAGGACTGCCGCATCATCGACGGCCACACGCGGCTCGGCGTCGCCGCCGGCGACCACGCCGCGATCATCTGGCCGCTGCTCTGCGGCTTGGCGAAGGCGAAATACTACCTGCTGCTCTGCGACCCGGTGCTCGGCGAGGAGGCGGAGCGGCTCGGCCTGGTGAGCCTGGCGGTCGACGATGCCGAGCTGGACGCCAAGGCGGTGGAGGTGGCGACCAGGCTCGCCGAGGGGGCGCAAAGCGCCATTCGCTGGACCAAATACGCGCTGAACAACTGGCTGCGCCAAGCCGGCCCGGCCTTCGACACCTCGCTCGCGCTCGAGTTCATGGGCTTCAGCGGCCCCGAGGTGCGGGAAGGGCTGGCGTCCCACCTCGAGAAGCGCCGCCCGGCGTTCCCGCCCGACAGCTCGGTTTAAGCGAAGGCGGCGCGTGGCCTGGCTTTCGCGCCAGTCTACATACTCGGCAACACCGTACGCTCGCCGATCTCGAAAGGGTCTTGCCTGATCGCCGCACAGCGTTCACCGATTACGGCCAGAGACGCGAAAGGACCCTCGATGGACCACGACCTCATCCTCCGCAACGGCCGGGTGATCGACCCGGCGAGCGGCATCGACCAGATCAACGACGTCGCCTTCGCCGGCGGCAAGGTCGCCGCAGTCGGCGCCGGGCTGCGCGGCCGGGCCGAGCGCGACGTGACGGGATGCATCGTCATGCCCGGCAACATCGACTTCCACACCCACGTCTATTGGGGCGGCACGTCCATCAGCGTGGACGCCGACCAGCTCGCCCGCCGCTGCGGCACCACCACCTGGCTCGATGTCGGCTCCGCCGGCCCCGGCAACTTCGCCGGCTTCCGCAAGCACGTGATGGAGGTGAGCCAGACCCGCATCCTCGCCTACCTGCATGTGAGCCACGCCGGCATCTTCGCCTTCTCGCACACCGTCATGGTCGGCGAGAGCCAGGACATGCGGCTGATGGACACCGCGCTCTGCGCCGAGATCGCCCGCGCCAACCCGGACCTGATCCGCGGCATCAAGGTGCGGATCGGCCTGAACACCAGCGGCGTCAACGGCATCGCGCCGCTCTATCACGCCATCGAGGCGGCGGACCGCGCCGGGCTCCCCGTCATGTGCCATATCGACCGCCCGCCGCCCCGCTACACCGACGTGCTCGAAGTGCTGCGACCCGGTGACACGCTGACCCATTGCTTCAAGCCCTTCCCCAACGCGCCGTGCCGGGCGGATGGGCAGGTGAAGGACGCCTGCTGGACGGCGCGCGAGCGCGGCGTCTTGTTCGACATCGGCCACGGCGCCGGGTCATTCGATTGGGGCGTGGCCGAGGCGATGCTGGCCGCCGGCTTCCCGCCCGACATCATCAGCTCGGACGTGCACGTGCTCTGCGTCGACGGGCCGGCCTATGACAACATGGAAACGATGAGCAAGTTCCTGCATTTGGGCATGGCGTTGCCGGACATCGTCCGCGCGGTAACCGCGACCCCCGCGAACGTGCTCCGCCGCCCCGACCTCGCCGACCTCTCCGTCGGCAGCACCGGCGATGCGACGGTGATGCGGATCGAGGAGGGCCGCTTCACGTTAACCGACTCCAGCAAACAGACCCGGACGGCCCGCCAGCGCTTCGCGCTCGACAGCATGGTGGTTGCCGGCCAGCTCTGGCATGCGGCGGACAGTCAGGTGCTGGCGGCGAACTGACCCCAAACCGTCCCCTTCCGCGAGAGGAAGCCTTGCCCGAAATCATCCCTTACCTCTTCTATCAGGACCTCCCCGCCGCGCTCGATTGGCTCGCCCGCGTCTTCGGCTTCACCGAGGACATGCGCACCGGCACGCCCAGCGGTGGCATGCATGGCGAGATGCGGCTCGGTGACCAGCGGATTATGATGGGGCAAGGCGCGCACCAGGGAGGCTTGGCCAGCCCGCGCACAGCCGGCCTCGCAACCATGGGCGTCTTCGTCTACCTCGACGACGTGGACGCGCATCACGCCCGCGCGTCAGCCGAGGGCGCCGAGATCCCGCACCCGCCGCACGACGTTCCCTACGGCCGCACCTACGAAGCGCGCGACGTCGACGGCCATCCCTGGTATTTCACGACCCCGCCGCGCGCGGAATAGCCCGCTCCAGACAGGCGGGACAGAGACAGTCCGCCACGCCCTCCTGCCGTAGTACCGGCGGCAGCGTCGCGCACCAGCAGCCCTCGGCGGACTGCGCGCCGCACCCAAACCCGGCGCCGCACCGCGCGCAGACCTTCGCCGCAACCCCCGCCAGCGGGTTCAGCGTCGGGAACGGGCCGCCGCCGACGAGCAAGCTGCCGGCACTGAAGGCACTCGGAACACGGGCCATGCTTGTTTCCTCTCGCTCGAGGCGCGCATCGCAAAACATATGGCCTATGCCGTTGCCCGCAAAAATAGGAGGCGCAAGAACGCCCGCTGCAACAAAAATGTCGCAAAACCTCCCCGCAACCGGACACGGCCGATTGGCTTTCCGTCAAGGCATGGCAGACGGACGAATCCGATGAGCGCCACGACCGAGGACGGCCCCTCCCACGCCGATATGCTGCGTCAGCTCGACGATTCCGGCATCACCCGGACGCACTGGAAGATCATGTTCATCTCCGGGATGGGCTTCTTCACCGACGCCTATGACTTGTTCATCATCGGCGTGGTCATGGCCCTGCTAAAGGGCCCGTGGCACGTGACACCCACCGAGGACGGTCTGGTGACCTCCACGGCGCTGCTCGCCGCGGCGATCGGCGCCATCGTGTTCGGCCGCGTTGCCGACATGCTCGGCCGCAAGCGCATTTACGGCTTCGAGGTCCTGGTGCTCGCCGCCGGCGCCGTCGCATCGGCCTTTTCGCCCAACATCTGGTGGCTGATCTTCTTCCGCTTCATCCTCGGCGTCGGCATCGGCGGCGACTACCCGGTCAGCTCCACCATCATGAGTGAATATGCCGGCAAGAAGACGCGCGGCATGATGATCTCGCTCGTCTTCGCCATGCAGGCGGCCGGGCTCATCGTCGGCCCCGCGCTCGCGGCCATCCTGCTGGCCACCGGCATGTCGCACGATCTCATCTGGCGCATCCTGCTCGCCTTCGGCGCGGTTCCGGCGATGGCGGTCTTCCAGATGCGCCGGCACATGGCGGAGACGCCGCGCTATCTGCTCGCGCACGGACACCACGACGAGTTCCACGAAGCGGGCCACTCGGTGCTCGGCACCAGGGAGGCGAAAGGCCCGGTCAGGGACCCGAAAGCCGAGAAGAAGGCGGGCTTTGCCGAGGGTTTCCAGAAGCTCATCTCGCGACGCAGCCTGGCATTGCGCCTGATCGGGGCGAGCGTGGCCTGGTTCGTAATGGACTTCGCCTATTACGGCAATACGGTCAGCAGCCCGAAGGTGCTGGCGGCAATCCAGCCCGACGCGTCACTGTTTTGGCACGTCATCATGCAGCTCATCGTGTTCGCGGTGGCCGCCGTCCCCGGCTATTTCGTCGCCGCCTGGACGATGGACAAATTGGGCCGCAAGACCATCCAGAATCTCGGCTTCCTCATGATGGCGCTCGCCTTCGGCGTCATGGCCATCGTGCCCGACATTGAAAAAATCGTCGTCCTGTTTCTGGTCATCTACGGGGTGAGTTATTTCTTTACCGAGTTCGGCCCGAATTCGACGACCTTCGTCTACCCGGCCGAGCTGTTCCCGGTGGAAACCAGGACCACTGGCCACGGTATCGCCGCCTCGGCGGGCAAGCTCGGCGGGTTCGTCGGCGTGTTCCTGTTCCCGATCTTCATGGCCGCAGGCGGCTTGCGCCTGGCGGAGGCGGTTGCCGCGCTCGTCAGCCTGATCGGGCTTGCGGTCACCGTGTTCATGCTGCCGGAAACCAAAGGCAAGAGCCTCGAGGAGTTGAGCGCGGAGGATGAGGGCCGGCCAGCGCGGCAGGGCTCGGAGGCGCTAGCCGCCGAGTAGGTGCAGCACGACCTCCCGCGTGTGCGGCGCGCGCCGGTGCTCGAACAGGTAAAGACCCTGCCAAGTCCCCAGCACCGGCTGCCCGCCTTCGACGGGGATGACGAGGTTCGTGCCCGTGAGCATCGTGCGCAGATGGGCCGGCATATCGTCCGGCCCTTCCTCGTCATGCAGGTAGCGCCGGTCCTCGGGGACCAGCGTCTCGAAAAAGCGGGCGATGTCTTCCTGCACCGCCGGGTCGGCATTCTCCTGCACGGTGAGCGACGCCGAGGTATGCCGGCACCATAGGGTCAGCAGCCCGGTGCCAATCTCCTGCGCCGCCACCCACTCCAGCACCGGCCGCGTGATCGCGACGAGGCCCTTGCCCCGCGTGTCGACGCGGAGGTGATGGAGCGCCTGCCGCATTATTAGGCCGCCTGCTCCTTGCACCACCGCGCGACGTCGGCATGCGTCGCGAACCAGCACTCGCCCTTGCCTTTCGCATGCGCGATCAGCTTCTCGAGCACTGGCAGCCGCGAGCGGTGTCCCGACACATGCGGGTGCAGCGTCAGCAGGAACAAGCCCCGTTCCTCCCAGGCGGCGTCGAGCTCGGCAGTAAAAATCTCCAGGACCGAGCTCGGCGGCGTGTACGGGCGCAACGCGCTGAAACGGACAAAATTGTAGTACACCGCATCGTCGCGGATCCACTCCGGCGGCAGCTCGACCACCCCGGTCGGCTCGCCATCCGCGACCAACTCATACGGGTCGTCATCGGCCATCAGCGAGCTGTCGTACAGCAGGCCAAGCTCGCGGATGATGTTCATCGTGTCGACCGAGAAGTCCCAGCTCGCCGTCCGCATCCCCACCGAGCGCCTGCCCGCGAGCTTCTCCAGCGTATCGGCGGCCCGAAAGGTCAGGTCGCGTTCAACCCCTTGTGGCAGGCGCGTATTGGCTTCGTGGATCCAGGAGTGGATGCCGATCTCGTGCCCGGCATCCGCCACAGCGCGGACCTCGTCGGGATATAGGAGGGCGGAGACGGCCGGGTAGAAGAAGCTGGCCGGAACGTTCTCGCGCTCGAGCAGGCGCATGATGCGCGGCATTGCCTGGCGGTTGCCATACTGGCCCTGGCTGATCCGCATCGGGCTTTCGTCGCTGTCGCGCAGCGGGATGGTGTCATGGTCCGCGTCGAAGGAGACCGCGAACGCGCACCGCGCGCCGCCGGGCCACGATTTCGGCGCCAAGCTGCGCCCTGCGCGCGCCCGGCCGACGATCTGGCGCCAAGTCGGCTCGCTCCATTCCCAGGGCTCGCCCGCTGGATGCTTGGTCTCGCTCATGTCCGGCTCCGTTCTCTGCCAAGCTCATGATCGGAGCCGTTCCACGCTTGAGCAAGCGGAGAAGCGATTGGTAAACCGCGCATTGCCCAGGCCGGTGCCGATGGTCAGGATACCCCAGCGCTCGACATCGCGCATGCACGGCGTCTCGCTGAGCCCTTGCACGACGGCATCGTTGTGCACGAGCACGACCGTCGGCGCGCCGTTGATATCGGGAAGGAGTTGGCGCAGCCGCTCCGGCAAGTTGAAGTGGCCCGCTTCCCAGTCCCCGCCCGGCAGGTTGTGCCCACCTTTGGTGATCGATCCGTCATCGCGGATCAGGCCCGGGCAGCCGATCCCGATAATGGGGGCAAGCTGCAGGTCGTCTTTAGTGGCCCGGCGCGCGAGTGAGCGCAGCATCTCCGCCAACCGTTCGACCGCCTGATCGCGTCCGGGCGCGTCGTCGGCATGCCGCCAGAGCTCGAGGCCTGCGACACGGGCAGCCGAAAAATCCTCCGCCTTCTTGCGGTTGAGCTCGACGACGCCGGCGCGGATGTTCGTGCCGCCGATATCCACCGCCAGCATGCCGCCGTGCCCAGACAACACCCAGGCCGGCGTCAGATGGACGGAGCCGACCAGGCCAGCCTCGTCCGGGTGATGGTGGATCGGCCGCAGCTCGAGATCCGTTCCGTTCGCCTTGAGCAAGACGCCAGCGCGGCCGATCGCCAGCTCGCCGATGCGGCTCGCCCGCAAGCCGCCACCGATCGCAAGCCGCTGCGTTCCCTCCCAACCTCGCAGTTCCAGGAAGCGGCCAATCACCGTCGCAAGCTCCTGGGCAAATTCCTCGACGGCGGAGAGGATGAGGCCCGCAGTTTCGACGGTGCCTTCCGTCAGCAGCTTGTCGAGCCGTTTCTTGCCGATCTCTTCGCTCGGCTTCTCGCCCAACGGGTCATCGCCCACTTGCCGCAGCCGTTCGCGCCAACGGTCGAGGATGGAATGGAACGCGCGCTTGCTGGCGCGGTCTCCGACGAAACCATCGCCCTCGCGCAACTCGGCACCATAGCAATCCACCTCGAGCGAGGCGAGCGCGGAGGCGCCGTGATGAACGAAGGTGGGCAGCAGTATATCCGGCGCATTGGGCACTTCAAATTCCCGCTCAATCCGGGCGTACGCTGCCCTGATCACCAGATGCTATATTATCCCACATAGGTTTTCCATTATCCTCGGCAGGCTTACCGTCCCCCGCTCACCTGCAGGATCTGCCCGCTCACGAAGTCCGCCAGCGGGCTCGCGAAGAACACCACCGCGTTGGCGATCTCCTGCGCGGTGCCGAGCCGCCGCATCGGGATCGACTGCACCATCGCCTCCTGCTTGGCCTGGCCATAGCCCTCCCATTGCGCCGCACTCGCCGGGTTGCTGGGGATTAGCCCGGGCGCCACGCTGTTCACCGTGATGCCAAACTGCCCCAACTCGTGCGCGAGCTGCCGCGTGAAGCCGACCACGGCGTGCTTGGCGCTGGCATAGGCCTGGATGCCGGTCAGCGACGGCTGCAGCCCGGCGCCCGAGGAAATGTTGATGATCCGCCCGCGCCCCGCCCGCTTCATCGCCGGCGCCGCCGCGCGGCACACGGTGAATGCCGCGCCCACATTGACAGCAAAGACGCGGTTCCAATCCTCGTCCGGCACCTCGTCGATCGGCCGGAACACCTGGCCGGCCACGCCGCCGGCATTGTTGACGAGCACGTCGATCGCTTTGCCCGCCTTGTGCTCGACGTCGCGGACCCAGGCCGCACCCGCCGCCCGGTCCGTCAAGTCCACGACCGCCAGCTCAGTTCCTTTCACCGTCGTGGCCACCGGGTTGCAGCCGAACACCCGGGCGCCCAGCCCGGCGAATGTCTCGGCGATCGCCTGGCCGAGCCCATGCCCCGCCCCCGTCACCGCAACAACTTGCCCGTCGAAATTCAGGTTCATGCCAGCAACTCCAACAGATTGTCGTCGGCAAGCGCCCGCTTGCCATCCTCGACCTCGTGGATCATCCCGACCAGCTTGCGCACCGTCGGGCACGGCACGCCATGCCGGGCGCCCACCTCGGCGATCGGCAGGATCTGCACGTCGACCTCGGTGCGCCGCTTGCGGATGGCGAGATCGCGCCAGACGCCCGAATGGGTCTTGGCACTCGGCCGGTTGAACTCGACCATCGCATCCACGCTCGCCTTGGCCTGCGCCTCGGAGGCGCCTGGCCGGAAAGCGGCCGGGTCGAATCCGTTGAACCCGCGCGGCTCGACGCCCTCGGCCTCCGCCACGGTCACCGCCTCGCCGCCCAGCGCGCGCCAGACCGGCAACAGCTCCGGCCGCGCGAGGCAGTCGGCGATGCCGAGATCGCCCAGCGCCTGCGCGAACAGCATGGCGCCGTAGCCGAGCTTGCCCCAAAGATATGACCAGATGCTGTCCGTGGTGATCGCATTCGGCTCGAAATCCTGCATCAGACGGTGCAGCGCCGCGAGCCGCCCGGTCATCCGCCCGTCAATCTCGCCAAGCACGACGGCGCCGCGATTGCCGAACATGATCTCGCCGGGTCCCATCCAGTCGGCGCCAAAATTGACGAAGGCGCCCATGGTGCGCTCCGCACCGGCAATGCCCGCGATCAGCGTCTCGCACAGGCCGTTCTGACACGAGAGCACATAGCCCTGCGCATCGAGATGCGGCAGCAGGGCGCGGCAGGCTTCTTCGGTATGGTGCGCCTTAACCGCAAGGAAGATGCGGTCCCAGGTGCCGGTGACCTCGGCAGGAACGAAGGCGGGCGCCTGGATGGTGAATTCCTCGACCGGGCCGAAAATGTGCAGTCCGCGAGTGCGGATGCAGTCGACGTGGTCGGGGACGATGTCGGCGAAGGTGATGTCATGGCCCGCCCGCTTCAGATACGCGCCGATCACCCCGCCGATCGCGCCGGCCCCCCAGACCAGAATGCGCTCGCTCACCAATTATGCTCCTCGATCTTTCGCATGAAACAGCCACTATCCGCCCAAGCGGCTCGGGACAAAACCCCTTTCCGCGCAACCGGCTTTGTGCGCCGTCGTTCCTATCTCCATGCGGGCGGAAGCGGACGTTTTCACCACCGACGTGCCCGCCCGGCTCGATCGCCTGCCATGGGCGCGCTTTCACTGGCTCGTGGTGATCGCGCTCGGCATCACCTGGATCCTCGACGGGCTCGAAGTCACCCTCGTCGGCTCGCTCGCCAGCGCGATCACCGACAGCAAGCAGCTCCATATCGACAGCGCCCAGTTCGGCCTGACCGCCAGCGCCTATCTGGCGGGCGCCGTTCTCGGCGCGCTTGGCTTTGGCTGGCTCACCGATCGGCTGGGCCGCAAGAAATTGTTCACCATCACTTTACTGCTCTATGTGACCGCGACCATCGCCTCCGGCTTCGCTTGGAATTTGTGGTCGTTCGCGCTGTTCCGCTTTCTGACCGGGGCCGGAATTGGCGGCGAATACTCCGCGGTCAACGCGACCATCCAGGAGCTGATCCCCGCCCGCAAGCGCGGCTTCACCGATCTGTGCATTAACGGCAGCTTCTGGCTCGGCGCCGCACTGGGCGCACTCGGCTCGGGCGTGGTGCTCGATCCCAACGTGATCGACCCGGAATGGGGTTGGCGGCTCGCCTTCGTCATTGGCGGGGTGATCGGGCTCGTCGTGCTGTTCCTGCGTAGCTTCATCCCGGAAAGCCCGCGCTGGCTGATGACCCATGGCCAACCAGAGGCCGCAAGCCAGGTCGTGCACGAGATCGAGGAGCGCGTCGAGCACGAGACGCAGGCCAAATTGCCGCCAGTGCCGGACCAGTCGCTGCGGCTGCGCCGGCATAAGGGCGATTGGTTCCTCGCCAGCCTGCGCGTCTTGGTGAAGGATTATCGGAGCCGCACCGTGCTCGGCGTGGCGCTCATGGCGTCGCAGGCGTTTTGCTACAACGCCGTCCTGTTCACCTATGCGCTGGTGCTGACCCGGTTCTATCAGGTGCCTGGGCAGGATGTGGGCTGGTATCTGCTGCCGTTTGCGCTCGGCAACCTCGCCGGGCCGCTGCTCCTCGGCCGGCTGTTCGACAGTCTGGGGCGCAAGACCATGATCACCTTCACCTACGCCTTGTCCGGGATTCTCATGGCGATCGTCGGCTGGGCCTTTTCGCAGAACTGGCTCAACGCCGCCGAACAGACCGCGGCCTGGACCGGTATCTTTTTCTTCGCCTCTGCCGCTTCCTCCTCCGCCTATCTCACCGTGGGCGAGACGTTCCCGCTCGAGGTCCGGGCCATCGCCATTGCCGTGTTTTACGCGCTCGGCACCGCTGTGGGCGGCATTGCCGGGCCCACTGTGTTCGGCTTCCTGATCCAGACCGGCTCGCGCAGCGAGTTGCTGCTCGGTTATTTGCTCGGGGGCGGGCTCATGGTGGTCGCAGCGGCGGTTGAATGGCGCTTGGGCGTGAACGCCGAGCGCCGGTCGCTCGAGGAGGTCGCGCCACCGTTATCGGCGGCTTGAAACTTGTCCCCGGTTAAGACCGTTTATCCCATGACGGCACGGTGCCGTGGAGGAAGAAGACCATGGTCGATCAGAATCGCGTCGAAGGTGCTTGGGACAAGACCAAGGGTGCAGTCAAGGAAGGCGTTGGCAAGGTCGTCGGCGACAACAAGATGCAGGCCGAGGGCAAGGCCGACCAAGTGAAGGGTGAGGCCAAGAACACCTACGGTGGTGCCAAGGATGCCGCGCGGGACGCGCTCGACAAGACGCCCTGACGCGTCTAGCTGTCCGACAGAATAAGCGGCGGGCGCCCCAACGGGCGCCCGTTGTTTTTTTGCGACTACCGATCCAGCTTGGATACGCCATATCTGCCAAAGCTGAATTGGAGCTGCTCGCGCGTGGTGGACCGTGAGAGTTTTCGCGACGCCATGGCCCGTCTCGGCGCCGCGGTGAACGTGGTGACAACCGTAGGCCCGGCCGGCCCTTGCGGCCTGACCGCATCGGCGGTGTGCAGCGTCACGGACGATCCGCCGACGCTGTTGCTGTGCATCAACCGCGATTCCGACATGAACGAGGCCTTTAAGGCCAGCGGCATACTTTGCGTGAACACGTTGGCCGCCTCGCAGGAGCCGCTTTCGCCGCTATTCGCAGGGTTCACCCATGTTCCTCAGCAGCTCCGTTTCGCCCCTGGCGAGTGGACGAGCCTGGTGACCGGCGCGCCGGTTCTGATCGGCGCGGTCGTCTCCTTCGATTGCCGGGTGACCCAATCCACCGAGGTCGGCACACACACGGTATTCTTCTGTGATGTCGAAGCGATCCAGGCGAGCGAGGCCAATGAAGGCCTGATCTACTTTGGCCGCTCATACCACCGCATTATCGTCGAAGCCGCCTAGATCTACGGCGGCACCACTGACGGGCGGGAAAACCGCGCCAGCCGAACCCGGACGATGGCAAGCAGATCGGCCTCTGGCCCCGCCGGGCTGCCAGCCAGGCGCCACGAGCCGATCATCGTAGTCCAGTAGCAGACAAACCCGAGCCCCCCGACCCCAACCGCATGCAGCAGTGCCATCACCGGCGGCAGGATCTGCGGCCGCCAGGCCGACCCGGTGAGCGCCATCGCGCCCACGCACACCAGGCACGCCATGAACGTGCGGGCGACGGTCCAGACCACGGGCGAAAGCGTCGCGCCCTGCCGGCAAAGGACGGTGATGAAGATCATCCCTTCGGCCGCCGCAGTGCCGATCGACGCCAACGCCACCAACCTTATGTCGCCGGTCCGGACGGCCAGGCTTAGCAGCGCAATCTTGACCAGCGAGGACACGATCACGATCGT
The DNA here is from genome assembly GCA_965276815.1 of Acetobacteraceae bacterium. Classification (GTDB taxonomy): domain Bacteria; phylum Pseudomonadota; class Alphaproteobacteria; order Acetobacterales; family Acetobacteraceae; genus JAVVHH01. The sequence goes on from CBDIBE010000012.1 coordinate 1,045,453, forward strand.
GAAATTGAGCTTCAGCCGGCTATCGGCGGTCAGCGCGACGCTGCTCACATAGGTGAACGGCCCGAATAAGCCGAGCCAGGCAAAGATCGCGACCAGCCCTTGCGCGTCGCTCCAGCGCTGGCCGAGCAGCAGCGACACGATGTCACCTGAGAGCGCCGAGGCGATGATCGCCAGCGGTGCCAGCGTGAACAGCAACATGGCGGCGATGGGAAAGGCGCGCGTGATGATGTCCGCCCCGTCATTGCGCGCCGCCGCCAGCGCCGTGAACAGGACCGCGCCAGCCGGGTAGAGGAACTCGGTGGTCGGCAATTGCGCGATGTCCGACGCCATCACGATCATGCCCAGCTTGGTGGCGCCGAGCGCCGATCCGATGATGATCGCGTCGGACCGGTTCCACACAATGTAGCCCAGTGCCGACATCCAGGTCCAAAAGGTGACCCCCGCCAGTTCCCGCCAGCCATGCAGGCCGAAGCGCGGACGATATGGGTGGGCCCAGTAACTATAGATGAGCCGGGCCAATTTCTGCACGGCGATCCCGAGGACCAGCGCCCAGTAGCTGTGCAGCAGCACTGCCGCCGCCGCCGTGGTCAGGAACCCGGCGATGCGCGGCACGGCGGACAGCTTGAACTCCGAGTTGAACCGGAGCTGGCGGCGGAACTCGACCACGCCAATATTCTCGAGGCCGCCCAACGCATAGACGCCGGCCAGTACGAGCAGCACCGGTTCGAGCCGGCGCTCGCCAAACCACTGATCGACAAACTGCGCCACGATCACCAGCACGAGGGCGCTAAGCGCGGCGCGGACCATCTGGATAGTAAAGCCCGCATTGTAGAGCGGGATCGGATTGCCCTTGAACCGGATCAGGCTGTCCTGAACGCCGACATCGGTGAGGGAGTCGGTCGCCGCCGTGATCGTGGAAGCAACGGCCACCACGCCGAAATCCGCCGGTATCAGCAAACGGGCGACGATGAGCGTGCCCGCCAGCCCAAGCAGGCGCGAGAATAGGCGAAAGCCAACCATCCAACCCGTTCCGGCGATTGCGCGATCGCGGATCGACTTGGGCTTGTCCGCCTCTATCCTGTCGGGCGCATCGCCGGCCGCCTCACTCACGCCACGCTCGCCCCTCATAAAGCCCGGGCCGATCTGGACCGGCGAAGTGCGACTGCCCCTCCCGCGAGAGAGGGGCAGCGCTGGAGATTACATCTCGCTGTAATTGCCGTTGTGCCAGACGTAAAGCACGTAATCGGCGGTGGTGATGTCACCCTTCTTGTCGAACTTCAGGTCGCCGAGCACGCTGGGGAATGCCTGGCCGCTGTGCAGCACGTCGGCCACTTTCTTGGCATCCGTCGTCCCTGCCTTCTTCACCGCATCGGCCCAGACCTGAACCGCGCCATAGGTGTAGAGGGTGTAGCCCTCTGGATCGATGTTCTTGGCCTTGAATTCCTGCACGACCTGCTCGGCGCCGGGGCGCTTACGCGGATCGGAGGGGAACGTCATCATCGTGTTCTCGCCGGCCGGGCCGGCGATCTGCCAGAACTCGTTGGTAACTAGCGCGTCGCCGCCGACGACCGTCGCGTTCATCCCCTGATCTTTGGCCTGGCGCGCAATCAGCCCCGTCTCGGTGTGATAGCCGCCGATATAGATCACCTCGATGCCGGCCTGCTTCATGCGGCTGACGATGGCGGAGTAGTCGCGCTCGCCGGGGGTATAAGTGGCGAACATCGCCTCCGTCACCCCGTTCGCGTTCAGGTTTTTCTTGGTCTCCTCGGCCAACCCTTTGCCATAGGCGGAGTTGTCGTTGAGGATGGCGATCTTCTTCTCCTTGAAGTGATCTGCCAAAAACTTGCCCGCAACCTCGCCCTGCTGATCGTCGCGGCCGCACACGCGGAACGTGTTCCAGGCGCCTTGATCCGTGTACGCCGGATTGGTGCTGGCCGGGCTGATCTGCAGGACGCCTTCTTCGGTGTAGACCTTGCTGGCCGGGATCGAGCTGCCGGAACAATAGTGCCCGGCGACGAAGACGACCTTGCGGCTGACCATTTCATTGGCCACCGAGACGGCCTGGCGTGGGTCGCAAGCATCGTCGCCGACCTCGAGCGCCAGTTGCTGGCCGAGTAGACCGCCTGCCTTGTTGATATCGTCGACCGCCTGCTGCGCGCCGGCCTTCATCTGGGCGCCGAATGCGGCATAATTGCCCGTCATTGGGCCAACGGTCGCGATACGGATTTGGGCATTTGCGGCGGCGCTGAGCGCGAACAGCGCGACGCCGGCCAAGAAGGTTCTGCGGAGCACGGCTTTTCTCCCTTTATGGTTGGTCGAAGGCCGGTAACCTAAGCGGAACCTCCTCGCCGGGGAAGCGGCCGTAGACGCAGGGGAGGATGTTGGAGCCGGAGCTCCGAGCTCCTGCCCCGGCAGCGGGCGATCATCACCGCCGGGTCGGGCGATCCAAAATTAGCCGCCGCTGAGCGAGAGACGACCAGTCGAGGACCGGTGCCACGCCGCCCTGACCGGATCGGTCGCGCCGCCAACACCGAGCTTGTCAGCGGTCTCCGAAAGAACAGCCGTAGCCACGAACAGAGCGGACATGGCGACCAACACCCCGGCCAGCTTGCGAATTCCGCGCATGAAATATCCTCCGTGTTCCGAGACGATCATGGGCGAACTTAGTTTATAGAAAGTTAATTCGGCTGACTCGGCCGCACTCAGCGGAAGAGAGAAGAAACAAGCCTATAGATAAGGTACCAAAGCCCGACGGACACGACGCCCGTTATCATCCAGGCGGATGCGGGTATTGTCACGCGGGGCTTGAAGGGCGACCAGCCCCTCACCCGCCTGACCTGCCCGCCACCAATCGCGCCTGTGGCATCTTGGGCCACCGCTTCCCGGAAAACGCTGTCTCCCGGTGCAGCACCATCGCCTGCACCCGGATCACCCGAGCCGGAAAGCAGGGGGTCGGTGCCGGGCGGGGTGCGTTTTTGGTGCGTGTTCAACATTCTCCGAGACCGCGCGAGGCCGTTCAGTACTACCGTGTGAGAGTTGTCATTGGTTCGTTCCTAACCGTAACTGCGGAAAGTTTCGTATAAGCTAACGCGAACCCTGCGACTTTGTTGAACCTCAACCATGAGAGAATCATCAAAGCAGCGCGATAACTGCCGTCCTCATCGGGCGGCCGTGAGTGACAGTCAAGTAGATTCGTCTCCGGAAGGGCGATCTGGCAACGCTTTCAGCGCAAAGCCGGCAAATCCGAGCCGCCGCTATCGGCGGAATCGTCCTCCTGAACCAGTCCGCGGATCGCCACGCGCAGTGGGTCGGCCGCATCCGCGGCAGCGAGCATCTGCTCGACAGCGTACACCCAAGAGGTCATCGGCCCGCTCTCGAACGCGACATCGCCCTTTAGCCGATCCCGCCAGTTCTCGCCGAACAAGGCGGCGAGCATCGCGACCACTCTAGGGTTCTTCGGCTCGTTTTCCATGCGTCCTCTCCTTTAGCCCGTATCGCTGCAGCGGGCGGCGGGACTGTCGTGCAGCCGCTATACCCCCGCAATCGCCTCAGGCAGCGGCGCGCCAAACCAGCGCCCGTACAAGCGCTCGGCGACCACAATCGCTGCATAGAGCGCGAGTCCGATCAAGCACAGCAGCGCAATAGAAGCCAATACCAGCGCCGTCTCGCCGATCGAGGACGCAAACAGGATAATGTAGCCAAGCCCGCCCTGCGCGGTAACGAACTCGCCGATCGTCACTCCCAGCAATGTCATCGTCGCCGCCACCTTCAGCCCGGCGAACAAATGCGGCAGGGCATAGGGCAGTCTGATCCGCACCACCTCCTGGACCCGGCTGGCGCGCAGCGAGGCACAGAGCAGCAATGCGTTACGATCCGCCGAGAGCAGCCCGGCCACCCCCGCCACCGTCACCGGAAACAGCGCCAGGAATACGGCGAACACCATCCGGCACGGCGTCCCGGTACCCAGCCAGACGATAAACAGTGGCGCCAGGGCGATTTTCGGCACGATCTGCAGCACCAGCAACCACGGCATTAGCATGCCGCGCAGCACTGAAGACGAGGCGATCAAGGCCGCAAGCAGCACACCAATGCCGGCCGCCAAAGAGAAGCCCTCGATCGTTTCTCCCGCGGTGATTGCAGTGTGCTGCAGCAATATATCGGGATGCGCGGCGATCGCCCGCAACACTGCCGACGGCGGCACCAGCACGGCCGTAGGTACATGCAACAGCGGAACCGCTGCCTCCCAGAAGGCGAGCACCAAGACGGCAACCAAAATCGCCGGTAACCAGTCCCTCAAGGCGCATCCGCCATGGCGCGCCGCAAGCCAATCTCAACCATCGTCACTGCGCCATACAAAGCGGCCCCAAGCGCGCACAGAATTGCGAGTGCGGCAAAGATCAGCGGCGTGTCGGACACCGAGGCGGCGTTCAGGATCGCATAGCCGAGCCCCGATTGCGCCGAAAGGAACTCGCCCACCGTAGCGCCGGTGAACGCCATGGTCGCGGCGACCCGGGCGCCGGCGAAGATGTATGGCACCGCGCCGGGCAGCCGCAAATGCCGGAACACCTGCCAGCGGCTAGCCCGGCACGCCAGCAAGAGCTGCACCGCCGAGCGATCCACCCGGCCAAACCCGGTCAGCGCACCGATGGCGATCGGGAAAACGCTGACGAACATCGCGAACGCAATGCGCGACGACCAGCCCAGCCCAAACCAGGTGATGAACAGCGGCCCAACCGCCACTTTCGGGATGATCTGGAACAGCACGAGGTGCGGCTGCAGCGCTTGCCGCGCACTCGGCCGCAACGTCATCAACGCGGCCGTACCGACCCCGGTCACGCAGGCGAGCGCGAAGGCCGCAAGCGCCTCGCCGCTGGTCACGCCGGCATCGGCCAGCAGACCCGGCCACCGCTCCAGCAGCCGCTGCACCACCCCGCCCGGTGCGGGCAGCAACACCGCCGGAATGCTCCAAAAGCTGACAGCCAACTGCCACACCAGCAAAGCCCCGAGCGCAGTCGCAACCGGCAACGCGACCGACCTCAACGGCCAGACCCTTGCGCCACCGCGGCGCGCAGATGCGCGCAGATCGCGGCGAACTCCGGCGTGTCCGCCACCGTGCGGTCGCGCGGCCGGGCGAACGGAATCGTCAGATCCTCGGCAATCACCGAAGGCCGCCGCCCCATCACCAGCACCCGGTCCGCAAGCAGCACGGCCTCGCGGATGCTGTGGGTGATGAACAGCGCCGACTTAGCGTAGCGCTGCCAGACGTCGAGCAGCAGGTCGCCCATATCGTCCCGGGTGATCGCGTCCAGCGCGCTGAACGGCTCATCCATCAGCAGAATATCGGTGTCATGGATCAGCGCGCGGCAGATGGCCGCCCGCTGGCGCATGCCGCCGGAGAGCTCGTGTGGCTTCTTGCCCTCGAATCCCACCAGCCCGACCAACGACAGCAACTCGCGCGCCTTGTCGCGATACTCGGCGCGCCGTAGGCGGCCAATAGTGATGGGAATCAGCACGTTATCCAGCACGGTCAGCCACGGCAGCAGCGTCGGGTCCTGGAACATGATGCCGGTCCGGGTCCGCGGCGCCTCGAGCTTCACGCCGTCAATGGCGATCTCGCCGCGGCTTGGCTTCTCGAGCCCGGCGCACATCATCATCAGCGTGCTTTTGCCGCACCCGCTCGGCCCGAGGATCGCCACGAACTCACCGCGCCCCACATCGAGGCTGACCTCGTGCACCGCCTCGATCGGGCCGCGCCTGGTTTGAAAGGTCTTGCCGACCCTGGCGACGGAAATGGCCGGCGTCACCTCGACCCGCGCCGCGTCGAGCATCAGGAGACGAGTTTCCGGAACTCCTCGGCCTTCGCGTTGGCCTGCGTCCGTTCCTCGGGCGTGAGGTCGACGGCGCCGATGAACTCGTCGGTCATGACCTTGTCCGGCATCTTGTCGCCCGGCGAGGCGAGCGCCTGCATGACCAGCGCGGACATTTTGGTGAAGGTCGCCGGGTCGCTCCAGCCGAGCGGATGGCCTTCCCCCGCCTTGTCGAGCATCGCCACCTGGAACAGCCCGATGCCGAGCCGCGTCTGCTCGGCGCCTTGCGCGGCGAGCCCAATCTCCGGCACCGCCTTCATGAAAATCTTCAGCGCGGCGTCAGGGTCGAGCAGCACGAAGCGGGCGGCCTTCATCAACCCAGTGGTGATGCCGCGCACCGTCTCGGGGTCTGCCGTCAGGCGCGCCGCCTGGGTCATCAGCATGTTGCCGTAGAAGGACAGGCCGACCTGGCTGAACAGGATGAAGCGGATCGGCGTGCCGAGCGCGCTGAAGGTGGGGACCAGGGTCGGCGCGAGCCCGCTCACCGCATCCGCCTTGCCCTGGACGAACATGCTGTTGCGGACGTTCGGGTCGGCGGCGATGTGGTTGATCTTGCTGTAGTCGACTCCCGCCGCGGCCGCGAAGGCCGGCAGGAACGGATATTCGCCCGAGGAGGTGGTCGAGGAGATGGAGTGGCCGGCCAGGTCCTTCGCCGTCTTGATCGGCCCGTCCTTCTTCACCGCGATCCCCATCATCGCGTCGTAGCTGCAGCAGGCGATCTGCACGAGTGGCAGGCCCTTCGCCGCCTGCTGCAACCCGGCGGAGGCCACCGACATGCCAAAATCGAACCGCCCGGCACCGATCGCCTGTGCGGCCGCCACCGAGCCGGAGCCGCGCGACACGGTCACGTCCAGGCCGGCATCCGACCAATAACCATTCTCGCGGGCGATATAGGCGATCATGTTCGCGCCTTCGGGCACCCAGGGCAGGGTGAAGCTGACCGATTTCGCCGCCCTGGCCCGGCGCGGCCGGGTCGCGAGCGCCGCCGCACCGGCCGCCAGGCCGAGCGCCGCCCTTCGCGTGAGATTGTCGTGCATCATAGGCCTCCTTAATTGGCGAGCGGGAACGAGAACGGGCTCATCTCGGCGGCACTGCGGCCGAGCGGGTCCCAGCCCTGCCAACCCGCCCAGATCCGCTCGCCCGCCTCCTGCGCCTGGGTGCGCAGGGCGGCAAAGTCGACGCCCGGAATGCGACCGTCCTGCATCCGCACAACGCCATCGACGATCACCGTGTCCACGTCGTCGCCGATCCCGCAATCGATCAGGCTCTTGATCGGGTCGCGCACCGGGCCCATCCGCAGCGTGTCCCCGCCGTCCAGGCCGATGATGACGATGTCCGCCTTGGCGCCCGGCGCGATCCGGCCGAGATCATCCCGGCCCAGAGAGCGCGCGCCGCCCAGCGTGGCCGCCTCGAACACCTCGCCGGCGCTGGCCGCGCGCAAATTGCGGCTCGCCACCTTCCCGGCATAGGAGGCGTTGCGCATTTGCAAGATCATGTCGCGCGGATAGGTGTCGGTGCCGAGCGCGATGTTGACGCCGGCGCGGCGATAGGACTGCCAGTTGTCGAGGAAACGGCCACGGCGGGCGATGTTGACCGGGCAGTGCGAGATCGAGCAACGGTGCCTTCCCATGATCTCCAGGTCATGGGCGCCGGAATAGTTCACCAGCTTATTGTCGGCGGTGAAGTTGCCGTGGCCGATGTTCAGCCGGTCCGACATCAGGCCGACATGCTCAAGCAGCTCGATCGACGTCATCTGGTGCTCGCGGATGATGTCGAACACCTCATGGATGTTGTAGGCGGCGTGGATGGCGACGGGCAGGCCACGCTCCTGCGCCGCCTCGGCCGCTTGGCGCATCAGCGCCACGGTGCAGGTCTCGATCTCGCGCGGCACCAGGATCCCTCGCACCCGGTCATCCTGGTCGCCCTGGTGCCGCTCGATGAAGTCGAGCGCCAGCGCGAACTCGCGCTCGCCGGCCGCCTCGTCCAGCCGGCGCTCCAGCCTGCCGCCCTCGCCGCCAACCCAGCGGCCGCTGTCGAAGCCGGGGCCGAGATAGGCGCGGATGCCCAGCTCGCCGACCACCTCGAGCAGCGCCTGCTGCACCCGGAGCTGGCTGCCGAATTCGACGAAGGTGGTGATGCCGTTGCGCAACAGTTCGGCGATGGTGAAGCGCGCGTTGAGCTGCAGCGCCTCATGGGCGGCGTTGTCGTCAGGACGGACGTAGCGCACGTCGCCGCCGACCCGCGCGCCCTCGCGGGCGACGCTGATCTCCAGGAAGGGCTGGCCAAAATAGTCGGGGCGGCCGACGTCGGAGATCAGCCGGTGCGAGGCCCGGTGCCCGGAATGGACGTGGGTGTCGATGAATCCGGGGCAGACGAGCTTGCCGCGCGCGTCGATCTCGCGGTCGACGGTGCCCTCGAAATGCTCGCCCGCGAACAACACCTTGGGGCCCTCGAACACCAGCTCGGCGTCGCGCCACAGCGTGTGGTGTCCGTTCTCGTGGCCGACGAGCCAGCTGCACGCGATGCGGGTCCGCATCTTCTCTCCTTGGGAAGTCGCGACGGAGACACAGCAATTCGCGTGCCAGCGCCCTTGGCGGCCCGAATCGGTGGTGCGATGGTTGGGGCGATAGGGATTTGGGATCAAATGCCGCAAGCCAGCCTGCCGATGTATAACCTGCCCGAAATGCAGGCGGAGAACGCCGCGTTCTGGCAGGCAATCCGCACGGAGGCGGGGCGGCTCGGTCTGACCGACCTGCCGCCCGCGCTGGATTTCGCGCGCAAGCCGGTGCCGGCGGAGATCGGGGCGGACACGGTGTTCACCCAGGTCTGTGGCTGGCCCTTGCAGACGATCTACCAGGGACAGGCCGTCGTGCTCGGCGTGCCGGTCTATGACGCGGCCCACTGCGCGGGACCGACCCATGCGGGCGTGTTCGTGGTCCGCCAAAAGTCTGGCTTCGGCACGGTTGCCGAGCTGCGGGGCTGCCATCTCGTGTTCAACAGCGTCCACTCGAATTCGGGGATGAATCTGCCGCGCCGGGTCATCGCCGAGCTGGCCGGCGGCGAGAAATTCTTCGCCTCGATCACCGAAACCCATAGCCAGCCGAGCAATCTGGAGCGCGTGGCGCGCGGCGAGGCCGATGCGACCTGCGTGGACTGCGTGACCTACGCGTTCTTCGCCCGGCACCGGCCGGCGCTCGCGACCCGGCTGCGCGTGCTCGCCGCGACGCCATCCACCCCGGCCATTCCGTTCGTGACCGCCGCCGTCACGGACCCGGCCATCAAAGCCGTGCTCGCCGAGGCGCTCCGCCGGGTCGCGCAGGAAGCGGAGTGGGCGCAAGCGCGCGCCGGGCTGATGCTGCTGGACATCGCGCCGCCCGAAGTTGCGGACTACCGCATCCCTTGCCGTTATGCCGACGAAGCGGCCGCGCTGCGCTACCCCGTCCTGCAGTAGAGATATGGGCTGGATTTGGCCGGTGCTGGCCGCCCCCTTTGTGGGCAGCTTCCTCGGCGTGCTGATCCTGCGGCTGCCCGAAGGCAGGCCGGTCGCGCTCGCCCGCTCCGCTTGCGACCATTGCGGGACGCGGCTGTCCCCGATCGATCTATTGCCCCTGCTGAGCTACGCAAGGCTGCGCGGACGCTGCCGGCACTGCGGTGCGCCGATCGCGCCGTTCCACTGGCAGGTCGAGCTTGCCGCGGTTGCCGTTGCCCTCTCGGCGCTGGCGGGCGGGACGGAGCAGCCCGGTCTCTGGCTCGATTGCGGGTTTGGCTGGACGCTGCTGGCCCTGGCCTGGATCGACTGGGACAGCATGCTGCTGCCGGATGTGCTGACCCTGCCGCTGATTCCCGCCGGGTTGCTGGTGACGCTGTGGTTGGAGCCGGAGCTGGCGACGGACCACGCGCTGGCCGCCGCGATCGGCTACACGGCGCTGCGCGGCCTGGCGCTGTTCTACCGGAAGGTGCGTGGCCGCGAGGGTCTCGGCGAAGGCGACGCCAAGCTGCTGGCGGCGCTGGGCGCCTGGGTCGGGCTCCAGCAACTGCCGCTCGTCGCGCTGATCGCGGCGCTGGCCGGGCTCGCCGCTTCGGTGCTGATGTGGCTGCGCGGCGGCGAGTTGCGGGCCTCGACTGCGATCCCGTTCGGGCCGTTCCTCGCCCTGGCCGGCTGGGTGGTCCGGCTTATGGGCTAACCGTTAATTGCAGATCATCCCGCTGGCCTCGTCGCTCGCGGTTCCCGACTGGCCCTTGGAGCAGAGGTCGAAGTCATGCCCGGGCCGGTTGCTCGGGCTCTTATAGACATAGGGGTGGTTCCAGGGATCCAAGGGCGACGTGTCGCCCTTCAGGTAGGGGCCGTTCCAACCGGGCGCGCTGGCCGGGCGGGCATTGAGCGCCCCAAGACCCTCTTCACTCGTCGGATAGGAGCCGACATCGAGCTTATACAGGTCGAGCACCGAGGACAGCCGTTCGACGGATTGCTTGGCGATGTTGGTGCGCGCGCCGCCGAGTTGCCGCAGCGCCGCAGGTGCGACCATGTAGATCAGCAGCCCCAGGATCGCCACCACCACGAGGATTTCGAGCAGGGTAAATCCGGCTTGCCGCCGTTTTGCCGTGTTGGCGCGAGATGCAGGCATTGATCTCAACTCGGCTAGTTAAGGTGAACAAAAATGCCGTTGTGACGTAACTCGAGTGTGTATTGGACAATTTCGGTCTGGTCCAGCGGCAGATAAGCATACCGGTTCGTGTCATACACCACGCGATGCACGCGCACGGCGCAGAGCACGATGTTGGCGGGCGTTGTCGAGACCTCGCCGGCAGCGGCGCGATCGAGGATCAAGGGCCGGCCAGCCTGGCGCAGGATGTCGGCGACCTGATCGAGCACGGTCGAGCGGGCGCAAACCCGCGCAGGCGGTTCGCCGGCCCTCGCGGTCGCGCTGGCAGCTTGGATCAACAGTGCAGCGAGGAGGAGAATGCGCATATTCGGACCGTCCTATATACGCCAAGATAGCGCCAAGACGACTGAACGGCCAGCATGAACAGTCGATGAAGCTTCGCTTGACGCCGAGGCTGGTTCGACGGCACGACAACACCCATGGTACGCGAGTTCCTAAGCTGGTGGTTGCGGCAACTGCTCGGACTGCTGCCGGCGCGCTGGCGGCAGTCGCGGTCGGGTATGGAGGCGCGCGACGCGGTGCTCCTGCTGCTGCAAGAGCCGGCGCAGGCGCGGCCGGCCACCGTCGAGCTGATGCTGCGGCGGCAAGGCCGCGGCGGGCGGCTCGGCCGGTTCCTGCTGGATGGGTCCGGGCTGCAGGCGTTGCGCGCGGCGGCCGGGTCGCCGGCGCGGCGCGGCGCGGTGCGGCTCGTATTGCCGGCGCACCTGCTGCTCGAGCAGCAGGTAACGCTGCCACTCGCGGCGGAGCGGGAGCTCGACTCGGTCCTGCGCTATGAAATGGACCGGCTGACGCCGTTTCGGCCAGATGCGGTGTTCTGGAGCCGGATTGTCGAGCGGCGTGACCGCCAGAACGGCAGGGTGCAGATTCGCCTACGCCTGGTGCCGAAGGTGATGATCGGCGCCGTGCTGGAGGCGCTCGCCACCGTGGGGCTCACGCCGGCGCTGCTGGAATCGGCGGCCGATCCGGCCCGGCAGATCGCGCTGGCGGCTCCGCACGCGAGTCCTTGGCGGCAGCGTTCCTGGGCGGTGGCCGGCGCCGTCTGCGCCGCCTTGCTGCTCGCCACGATCGCCATCCCCTTCGTGCAGCAATCCCTGCAAGCCGGCCGGGTCGAGGCGCGCATCGAGGCGCTGCGGCCGCAGGTCGATTTGGCCGAGGCGCTGCGGCGCCGGCTCACCGACCAGGCCGCCAGCGCCGACATCGTCGCCGCCGAAGGCGCCCGCGTGGGCGACGCACTGCGGGCGCTGTCCGATGTCACCGACGTGCTGCCGGACGACACCTACCTTTACGAACTGACCCTGCGCGACCGCATCCTGACCCTGAGCGGGCAATCCGCCGCCGCCGCCCGCCTGATCCCGACGCTCGCCGCCGACCCGGCGCTGCGCAACCCCACCTTCTCGGCGCCGATCACCCGCAACGAGCTCACCGGCTCGGAGGGATTCTCGATCCGCGCGGAGACCGTGCCCTGAACTTGGGTGCCCTGACCTTGGGTGCCCTGACGCGCCGCCGCAGCGAGCGCGGGTTCGCGCTGCTGATCGTGCTGTGGTCGGTTGTCCTGCTGACCGCGATCACGAGCGGGATGACCGCGTCGGGCCGCAGCGACGTGCAGCTCGCTGCCAATCTGCGCGCCTCGGCCGAAGCGGAGGCCGCCGCGGACGGGGCGGTTTACGAGGCAGCCTATCACCTGCTGAGCCGGGACGCGGCATGGACGGCCGACGGGCATCCGATCGCGACCGGGCGCCCGGGTGTCGCGGTGCGGCTGTGCATCGTCAACGAGGCGGGCAAGATCAACCCGAACTCCGCCAATGCCGGGTTGATGGCGGCACTGCTGCGCACGATCGGCGTCGACGCGACCACTTCCGCGCGACTGGCCGCCGCGATCTTTGATTGGCGATCGGCCGGCGATACCCCGAGCCCTGCCGGCGCTAAGCTCGCGCAGTATCGCGAGGCCGGGCTGCCGTACGGCCCCTCAGGGGTGGCGTTCACCAGCGTGGACGAATTGGGGCTCGTGCTCGGGATGACGCCGGACTTGCTGCAGAGGCTCCGCCCCTATCTGACCGTGTTCACCGATGCGGACACCGATCCGCGGGCGGCGAGCCCGGTCGTCCTGGCGGCGCTGCGCACCCTGGTTGGCACCGATCCGACCTCGCTGACGATCGCAACGGCGCCGAACACGGTCACGGTGACGGCGGCGGCACAGACCAGGAGCGGCGGCCGCTTCATCCGCCGGGCGACGATCCGGCTCGGAACCGGCAGTGACCAGCAATTGCTGCGGATACTGACCTGGGAGGAGCCGGACTCGTCCGCATCCTGCCAGTAGTGGAAGACCTTCACCCAACCCTCTCCCGGTGGGAGAGGGCTTTTGTGGGGTGATTACTGGCGGCGGCGGGCGGCGGCCAGGCCGAACAGACCGACGCTGAGCGCCGCGATCGACATCGGCTCCGGCACCGCGATGCTGGCGATGGCGAACGGGTTGGCGCTCGTCAGCGTGAGCGAGGTGAAGGCCGTGCCGACGAATTGGCCGACGCCCTCGGGCTCCTGCAGGATCAGGTCGTCGAGCGACGTGCCGAAGCTGCCCGACTGTCCCGCGCTGGTGGTGAAGGCGAGCGTGTCGCCACCCAAGGAGCCGAACGCGTCCTCAATGCCGAAATCGATGAGGAAGCTGGTCACCGGGGTGGCGAAGCTGATGTCCAGCGTGTCGCCGCCGAACGAGGTGAAGTCGCCCAAGCCGACGGGGAAGCTGAACAGGCCGGCGGTCGAGCCAACCTGGAAGGTGCCCGGGTCGGTGGGCGACGAGAAGGTGAGCGTATTGTCGCCCGACGGAACGGTGAGCGGAGTGGCGTCGCCGACATAGGGCGCGAAATTCGTCGAATAGGCATGAGCGGGCGCCGAAGCGGCGGCGAGGGCGCCGGCTACGGCCAGAAGGGTCAGTCGGACCGACATAGTGTTCTCCGTGCGTATAAAATGAAAGTCATCGGGTTAAAGCATGGGGCGAGCCACGTTGCTAAAGACAGAACGATGAAATACCGCGGCGCGTGGGTGTAAACTCGCGCCTCTACAACCCTGGGTTATTGCATTGGCATCGGCCGCATCAGTCCGCCTTGCGTCCACAAGGCGTTCAGCCCGCGCTCGAGTCGGTAAGGCTTGCCCAGAGTGCGCTGGAAGATCTCGCCGTAATTGCCGGTGGCCGCAATGACCTTCGCCGCCCAGTCATGCGCCAGGCCGAGCGCCTGTGCCACGGCGAAATCCTTGCCGAGCAGGCGTTCGGCCCGCATGTCTTGGCGTTTTTCGGAGTCCTCGACATTGGCCTGGGTAACGCCGAGCGCTTCGGCCTCGATCAGGGCGCTGATCGTCCAGTTGACGATCAGGCCGAACGCCTGGTCGCCGTAGCGATAGGCCGGGACCACCGGGTCGAGCCCGATCCGCTCGGGCAGGAAGACGAACTCTTCGGCCGCCGCGGGGAACCCGGCGCGCGAGTCGGCCAGCCGTGACTCCGACGCGGTCCCCGCAACGCAGCGGCGGACGGCGACCGACGCATCCATCTCGCCCACCTCCGAATGCGCCTGCAGCCCGTAAGGGATGCCGCGCGCCGTCATCTCGTCCCGCAGCACGCGGTCCGGCTGGCTGAGGCTCATTGCGCAGATCAGCTTGTCGCGCAGCCCTTCCAAATTCTTGATGCCGCTGGATTTGGCGACGAGGAAGCGTTGCGTGTCATAGAATACGGGCGGCCCGAACCCGACGCCGTACTGAATGGCCAGCGTGGCCGTCGGGCTGATCCCCACTGCAAGCTGGATCTCGCCAGTTTTCAGCCCCGCCAGCGCCTCGGGTTCGGCGGGGAAGGTGTGGATGGTGACCGCATCGACACCGAGGATGGCGACCGCGACGGCGCGGCAGATTTCGCCGCTCAGCGCCGAGAGATCGCCATGGATGTCCTGGTAATTCCAGTCATCGACGGCCTGCACCGTACCGCAATCCATGTGCTTGGCCGCGCGGATCGCCGCCAGTGTCTGAGCGTGGGCGGCAAGCGGAAAACAGACGAGGCCGGCGAGGAAAAACCCGGTCAGCAAACGAATCATGTGTGGACCTGCTGCTATCGATGGATACGAAAAAGGACGGAGGCTGCTGCCCCCGTCCCTTCGTGACTTCGAGACCCGAGATGGACGGATTAGGGCGTCCAGCCGGGTACCGTCGGCGTGCCCGGCGACTGGGTCGGGCGCGGGTTGACGTCGCTCGGGTAGGCGTCGATCGGCGTGCCGGCTTGGTAGGCCGCCACCGACGTGAAGTCGGTCGGCAGGATGCCGACCGCATGACAGGCGCCGTTGGTGTAGCCGTTCGGCGAAGCGGTCCCCGCCAGCTGCGGGAACGTGCTCCGCTGGGCCGCCGTGAACGTAGCGGTCGACCCGGCGACCGGGTTGCCGGCCTGGATCCGCGTGTAGTCGAAGGCTTCGGTCAGGTCGCCGAGATTGTTGGTCGGGTCATCGGACGGCCCGAGGTTGGATTGGCCCAGATTGGTCTGGCCGAGCTGACGGGCATGCGCCTCGTCCGGCAGGCTGGCCAGCGGGACCAGGTTGAACAACTCGTTGATGAACTTGATGACCGAGCCGTGCTCGCTGTACTGATGCGAGATCGTTCCGGTCGCGGCCCAGGGCGAGATCAGGATGGTTGGGATGCGCGGACCGCCGGCGAGGATCGAGCCGTCCACGAAGGTGTTGCGCTGCTGCACGCCCGCGTGATCGTAGAACCCGTCGGTCTCGTCATAGGTGATGATGATCGCGCTCTGCGACCAGTACGGGCTGTTGGCGATGTCGGCAATCGCCCGCGCCGCGAAGGCCTCCGAGATCTGGTGATCCGAATAGGCGGGGTGATCGTCGTTGCCGATGAAGGCCTGCTTGATGCCCGCGGTCGGGTCGAGCGGGACCAGGCCGTCATTGTTGTCGTAGCCGCCACGCAGGTAGAACACGCCGCCGTTGGACGGAAGCGTGCGGTTCTCGACGGCGGTGAAGAAGTCGGCCGCACCGTGCAGGTTGTTCGCCAGCACCTGCGTGTTGTCGGCCAGGTAGCCGAAGTATTGCGGGGCGTTATGGTGCAGCACGTAGCCGGTGTAGAGGCCCGGGTTGTTGGTCGGGTTCGGCGTGCCGGTGCTCTGCGGCTCAAACGGGTCCGAGACGTCGTTGCCGTTGAAGCCCTGCTGATACCAGCCCCAGTTCACCACCTGGTTCTTGGTGGCGATGGTGAAGATGTCGTGCTGCACGTCGATCAGGTCGGCGCGCGGGTTCTGGTCATACTGGATGGTCTGGCCGATGTTCGAGCCCATGAAGGAGAGCGGCTGGGTCGCGAAGGTGAGGTCAACCGTCGGGTTCGACGCGTTCTCATCGAAATTGTACGGCGGCTTGACGGCGCTCGGGTCCTTCAGCGAGCCGGGGAACGGGCCGGGGTCGGCGACGATCGGCACGAAGGCGTTGCTGTTGCCCGGGACGGTCGAGGTGTAGCTCGCGCCCTTTACGTTCGGGAAGGCCGGGTTCGCGTAGGTCACCGCCGGCGCTTCGTTCGGGTGCAGCGCCCACTGCGTCTGGCCCGACTGGCCGGCGATGATGGCGATGGCGTTCGGGGTCGATGGGCCGATGATCGTCTGATGGAAATTGTCGAACAGGACGAAGTTCTTCGCCCACGACCACATGAACGGGATCGTGTCGCAGTCCAGGTGGCTCAGATCGGTCTCGCCGGTCTGCTTCTGCGCGAGGGTGATGCTGGTCGGGGCCGCGCCGCTGGAGTTGACGATGGCGCTGCCGGTCGTGGCCGTCGTCAGCCCCTCCTGGTTCATCGCGTAGCGGTCATTGGCGGCAACGCCGCCGGTGACGTCGAGGTCGTTCGCCATGCCCTGGTGGCTATGGTCGACCGAGATCAGGTCGGCCGGATAGACCGGCACGACCTGCCCGGCGGAGTTCACCACGGCTTGCGGCATCAGGAACGGCGTCTGAGTGACGGGACTGCGGTTGGTGTCGAGGTAGCGCTGGGTAAAGTTCGGCAGCGCGTTGGCCGGCGTGGCGCCCGCGGGCGCTTGAAACAGGCCATTCGCACCCGGGAAGGTGCCGAAGAAGTGGTCGAAGGACTCGTTCTCGTGGAAGATCACGAAAACATACTTCACCTTGGTCTGCAGCAAGGCGATTTTCTGCTGCAATGTAAGGGTTCCTTGGGCGAATGCCGGCGCCGGCGCCATCGCATTCGACAGCACCGCGACCATCCCAAGCATGGCGCCTGAGGCCCTGAGCCAATTTTTGCGTGTCATGGAGAGCGTAATCCTCCGATTTTCCATCAATGCGCAGGAGACCTGCAACAAACCGCGCACTTTCTAGACGGCCCCGGCGCGGATGGGCGATGTCGGTCTGGTTACAGTTTAACGAAAGACCAACGCCCGCGGCCCAGTGCCCCCGCGACCAAGTGCCCGTGACTCGTCAGCGGTGGCGCGTTGTGACAGATAGCGGGCCTATGCGGACTGCGCGTGGGTTCACGTTGCTCGAGGTGATGGTCGCCTTCGCCATCGCGGCGCTGGCGCTGGCGGCGCTGACGCAAGGGGCGCTCGGCGGCCTGCACGCGACCCAGGCGGCGGCGCACACACAAGAAGCGCTGTCGCTCGCCCAGTCGCGCCTGGCCGCGGCGGCGCTGAACCCGCAGGCCGGCGAGCAAAGTGGCGAAGATGGTGCTGGATTTGCCTGGCATGTGCTGATCCGGCCACAGGCGGTCGGCGGGGGTGAGCAATCCGGCAGTGCCTTGCGGCCGATCCTGTACGATATCGTGGTGGACGTGTCCTGGGAGCTGGATGGCGGCACGCGCCGGGTCACGCTGGACACGATGCGCCTGGGCAGCACGGCGGTGCCCCGGTCATGAGGCAGGCCGGCTTCACCCTGCTCGAATTGCTGGTCGCGCTTACCGTCATGGGTTTCATCTTGATCGGGCTGGCAAGTGGCGCCAGCTTCGGGGTGCGGGCGACCGGGTCGCAGGCGCGGCTGAGCGAGGGCAAGAGCGACCTCGACGCGGTGGACCGGACATTGCGGCGACTCATCGCCGAGGCCGACCCGAAAGCGCCGCTGCGTGGCTCGTCAGGAACGATCGCCCTGGTTTCGGAGCTGCCCGCCGGCCCTGGCCTGGCGCCGCAGCAGGCGGATATTGGCCTGGGCGTGGACGGGCGTGGCCGCCTGATCCTGCGCTGGACGAAGCACTTTCCCGGCCAGCTTTTCGGCCCACCACCCGCCCCGCAGGAGGAAGTGCTGCTGACCGGTTTGCGCGGCATCGACCTCAGCTACTGGTCGGCGGCGGGGGCCGGCGCCTGGACCGGCGGCTGGAACCGGCCGACCCTGCCGTCCCTGGTGCGGATCCGTATCGCGTTCCCCGAAGGCGATCCGCGGCACTGGCCCGACCTGGTCATCGCGCCGATGCGGCAGACGACGACCAACTCGCCCGCTTCCTCAACGGCCGCCCGGCCCGCGCCAACCGCGGCGCGCACAACACCTTGAGCGGCACGGCCAGCTTCTGCTAACGGTTTGGTGATCGACCACCGGAGCTGCGCTGATGGCCGTACCGTTTCTAGCCTGCATGGCTTTGGTCGCGCAGATCTACAGCCTGCCGCCACGAGTCCTTCCCTCCATCCAGCGTGTCGAGGGCGGCGCACTCGGCGTGGTGCACCACAATGTCGACGGCTCGCAAGACCTCGGCATCATGCAGATCAACACGACCTGGCTGCCCGCCTTGTCGCGCTACACGCATCTCGAAGCGGCCGAGGTGCGCGACCGGCTGCTTAACCGCGTCTGCTTCAATGTCGCGGCCGCCGGGCTGATCATGCGGACGTATCTCGACGAGACCGGTGGCGATCTGATGCAGGCGGTCGGCGACTATCACTCGCACACCAGGGCGCTCAATCAGCTTTATCAGTCCAAGGTGCTGCAATCCGCGACGATGTTGTTCCAGGGCGGGCATTAACGCGGTATTAGGGGCTCCGTCTCGCCCCTCCCTGCCGAAAGCGGTGCCGCATGGACGTCCAAGGTGCTCCTCTTGCACCTCAAGCCGACCCGGTGGAGGCGCTTGCCGCCCTGCTGGTAGCGCAAGGGCATTGTGATGTCAGGACCGTCGACCGCGGCCGCCGGGTCGCCGTCGAGAGCGGGCAGCGCCTCGATAAGGTGCTGATCCAGCTCGGGCTGGTCACAGAGCGCGGCCTCGCCCAGGCCTATGCCGCGCTGATGGCGCTGCCGCTCGCCGATCCCGCGCAGTTTCCCACCGGCGAGCCGCTGTTCGGCGAGGTTCTGACGGCGCGCTACCTGCACAACGCCAAGGCGCTTCCGGTCGCACTCGAGAACGGGCGGCTGCTGGTGGCGGTCGCGGACCCGCTGGACGGGTTCACCCCGGCGGCGATCGCCGCGGCCACCGGGCTGCCGGTCGAGCTGCTGGTCGGCATCCCGGTCGAGCTGGATGCGGCGCTGGACCGGCTGTATCCGGACCCCGACCGTGCCGCACCGCCAGAGGCTGAATCGGCCGGCGAGCCGCTCGAGGAGGACGCCGAGCGGCTGAAGGACCTCGCCAGCGAGGCGCCGGTCATCCGCCTGGTGAACGGCATCATCGCCCGCGCCGTCGAGACGACCGCGTCCGACATCCATATCGAGCCATTCGAAGACCGGTTGCGCATCCGATATCGCTATGACGGCGTATTGCATGAGGCGGAGAGCCCGCCGGCACGGCTCACGGCCGCGATCATTTCACGCGTGAAGATCATGTCCCGGCTCGACATCGCCGAGCGCCGGCTGCCGCAGGACGGCCGCATCAAGCTCGCCGTGCGCGGGCAGGAGGTAGATTTCCGCGTCTCGACCGTCCCCTCCCTGCATGGCGAGACCGTGGTGTTGCGCGTGCTCGACCGCAGCGCGGTCACGTTCGAATATGCCAAGCTCGGCTTGCCGCCGACGGTCATCGCCCGGCTGGACGCCGCTTTGCAATTGCCGAACGGCATCGTCCTGGTCACCGGGCCGACCGGCAGCGGCAAAACCACGACGCTGTACACCGGCCTGCTGTCGCTGAACTCGGTGGTCCGCAAGGTGGTCACCGTCGAGGACCCGATCGAATATCAGCTGCCCGGCGTCAACCAGATCCAGGTCAAGCCGCAGATCGGGCTCAACTTCGCCAGCCTGCTGCGCTCGATCCTGCGCCAGGACCCCGACGTGATCATGGTCGGCGAGATCCGCGACCTGGAGACGGCGCAGATCGCCGTGCAGGCGGCGCTGACCGGGCATCTCGTGCTGAGCACGGTGCACACCAACTCGGCGGCGGCCACGATCTCGCGGCTGCGCGACATGGGGCTCGAGGATTATCTGCTGACCGCCGTGATGCGCGGCATTCTGGCGCAGCGTCTGGTCCGGCGGCTGTGCATGCATTGCAGGCGCGAGGAGGAAGCGGCGCCGCAACTCGTCGAGCGCTTCGAACTGGACCGGCGCTGCGGCGGGACGCCCCGCCTGTTCCATCCCGTCGGCTGCAAGCATTGCCGCGGCACCGGCTATCGCGGACGCATGGCGATCGCCGAGTTCCTCGAGCTGACGCCGCCGATCGAGCGGCTGATCTTCGCCCGCGCCGAGCACACCGAGATCGAGCGTGCCGCCATCGCCGCCGGGATGGTGACGATGTTCGACGCCGGGCTGGAAGCGGCCCTGGCCGGCGAGACCACGGTCGAGGAAGTCACCCGCAGCATCCGCGCCGAGGCCTGAACTATGGCCCTCCCCACAAGAAACTCACCCCCGTTCGTCATCGCGAGCCGCAAAGCGGCGTGGCGATCCATGCCCGCGCCAGTCCGTGCCGCCCCTGGACTGCTTGGTCGCTACGCTCCTCGCAGTGACGGTCGTTTTCAGGCGGGCCGGCCCGCCAAGGACCTTAGACGATGACCGCTTTCCGCTACGTCGCGATCGACCCAGCGGGGCAAACCAGGCGCGGCGTGATGGAAGCCGCCACCGAGGCCGAAGTCGTGTCCCGGCTGCAGCGCCAAGGCAGCATCCCGATGCGGGCCGAGCCCGCCGGCGGCGCCATCGGCAAGTTTTTCGCCATCGAAATAGGCCGCCGCGGCATGAGCCGGCAGGACGTCACCAATTTCACGCGCGAGCTCGCCGTGATGCTGGGCGCCGGGCAAGACCTCGACCGCAGCCTGCGCTTCCTCGGCGAGACGGCGCCGAACCGGCGCGTTCTGGTCACCGTGGAGGCGTTGCGCCGCACCGTGCGCGACGGCGGCGCGCTCGCCAAGGCGCTGGCCGAACATCCCGGCAGCTTCTCGCGCCTCTATATCGGCCTGGTCCGCGCCGGCGAGGCGGGCGGTACGCTCGCGCCGACCCTGGAGCACCTCGCCTCCCTGCTCGAGCGCGAGCGCAGCTTGGCCGCCACGGTCAAATCGGCGCTGATCTACCCCGGACTGCTGCTGTTGATGGCAATCGCCTCGATCGTGATGCTGCTGACGCAGGTGCTGCCAGAATTCGTGCCCTTGTTCGAACAAAGCGGCGCCGCCCTGCCAGGCCCGACCCAGGCGCTGATCACGCTCGGCGATCTCGTCTCGAATTATGGCCTTTTCGCGCTCGCCCTAATGCTCATGCTGGGGTTCTTGGCCCGGCAGGCGCTGCAACGGCCGGGGCCGCGCCTGGCCACCGATCGGACGCTGCTGCGCATTCCGGTGGTGGGCGGGCTTCAGCGCGATATCCTGGCGGCGCGCTTCACCCGCACGCTCGGCACGCTGCTGATCAACGGCGTGCCGCTGATCGGCGCCCTCGGCATCGCGCAGGACGCGATCGGCAACCGTGCGGGCGTGGCGGCGATCGAACGGGCCGCCATCATGGCCAAGGGCGGCGCCGGCCTGGCCCGCCCACTCGAGGAATCCGCGGTGTTTCCGCCCCGCACCATCCACCTGCTGCGGCTCGGTGAGGAAACCGCGCAGCTCGGCCCGATGGCGCTGCGCGCGGCCGAGATCCACGAGGAACGGACCCGGCTCGGCGTGCAGCGACTCCTGTCCTTGCTCGTGCCGGGCATCACGATCGTCATGGGTGCCGCCATCGCCGGGATCGTCGCCTCGCTGATGCTGGCCATGCTGGGGCTGAACGACCTTGCGGCGAGCTGAGCGCGGCTTCACGCTGATCGAGATCATGGTGGTGCTCGCCATCCTGGCCTTGGTCGCCGGGCTGGTGCTGATCCGCGGGCCGCAGCGCAGTGCCGCGGTCGAGATGCGGCAGGCTTCGGGCCTGGTCGCTGGGTCGCTGCGCCTCGCCCGGTCGCGCGCAATCGCCACCAACCGCCCGGTGCCGGTGCGCTTCGACCCGCGCGGCGCGTCGATGCAAGTCGGCGTCGACCCGGCGCGGCCGATGCCGGCTGGCATCGGCCTGTCGGTCGCCGGGGCGGCGCCGCTGATCTTGTTCCGGCCCGACGGCAGCTCGAGCGGCGGCCTCGTGCAACTGAGCGGCCTCGGCCGCACGGCGCAGGTGGGCGTGAGTTGGCTGACGGGCCGGGTGGCGGTCGGCGAGGTGCCAGGGGTGACAGATCGATGAAGCTCGCCCCGGCGCGGGTGCCGCAGAGCGCCCTTTCACTTGACGTTTCAGGCGGATCGGGAGCACGAGACGGGTGCATGGCGGGGTATCGCAACATTCACGAAACTGCGGCAATTAAGGCCCCGTCTGGTTCAGCTCGGGGCGCCAGAAGCTAATCGTGGGCGAACTCCCGGAGGGCTTGCGAGGCCGGGTACTAGCCGTCCTTCTACTGGCCGTGCTGATCGCCGCGGCTTGGACCTCGGTCGCGGCGCCATTGCTGGACTGGCATGCCGAACGCGCCGACCAACTCGCCATCCGGACGACTCTGGCGCGGCGAATGGGACAAGTCGCCGCCGAAGTGCCGGAGCTGAAGCGCCTCGCTGCCGCGGCACCCGCAGGTGCTGCGCAGGTCACCGTGCTGGAGGGCGCAACCGACGCGCTTGCCGGCGCGACGCTCCAGCAATCGGTCCAGGAAATTGCGGCGAAGACCGGAGCCGCTCTCGCCAGCACGGAGTCGCTGCCGGCCGAGCAGGTCGGCCGCTATCGGCGGATCGGCGTGCGGGTGGCGCTCTCGGCGCCGTGGCCCATGTTCGTGCGTTTCCTGGACGAAATTACCGGCGGCTCCCCGCGCCTGCTGGTCAATGACTTGCAGGTTCAGGGCTCGCGCGGCCTCGTGCCCGCGGGAACCGGGTCCTTGACGGCGTCGATGGTCGTCTTCGGCTTCCGGATCGGCACGGCGCCAGGGGGAGCATGATGAGCCGGCTGCTCGCGGCGCTGCTGGCCGGGGCAATCACCCTTTTTGGCTTGGTAATTTGGAATGAACAAACTACCCGTGCGCCCGACACCGAAACGACCGCCGCCGCCGGCTCGCGCCCACTTCCCGCGCTGGCCGGACGGCCGGCTGCAGAGAGCGTCGACCGGCGCACGCACTGGGTGGAAACGATCCTGGCGCGCCCGCTGTTCAGCCCGGGGCGCCGCCCGGCAGCCCAGGCCGCAGTGGCAGCGGCAATCGCACCTGTCCAGACGCTGCCGCGCATGACCGCCATCCTGATCGACGGCACGAAGCGCAACGCAATCTTCGCCGCGCGCGATGGCGGGCGGCCCGTCGTCGTCTCCGAAGGCGGCCGGATCGGCCCCTTCACCGTCCAGAGCATCGGGCCGCAGCAAGTGACCGTCATCGGGCCCGACGGCCAGCGCGCGGTTCGGACCAGCTTCGATCCGCACCCGCCTGCGCCCGTGGTGCTGGCCGCCCCGGCCGGGTTCTTGGCGCCGCCCCCGCTGCCGCCCCAAATCGTATTGCCAGGCGCGCAGCCTGCCCTGGTGGCGCGATGAAGTGGAGCTCGCTGCTGCTGCTGTTGGCGCTGCTCGGCGGATGCGAACATCCGGAGCCGCCGGTGCTGACCGCGCTGCCCGCGACGCACATCAGCCCAGGCAACATCGCCGCGCCGCGCGTCAGCGGACCGATCGGGTCGACCAACTCGATCGGCACGCCGGAGGTCTCCATCGGCTCGGTGCGCACGGTCAACCTGCCGACCGTCGACCAGGCCACCGGCGTCGGCGACATCTCGCTCGACTTCGTCGACACCGACATCCGCGAAGTCGTCGCCCAAGTGCTCGGCAACATCCTGCGCGTGAACTACACGATCGACCCGGCGGTCCGCGGCACCGCGACGCTGCGCACGGTCAACCCGATCTCGCGCTCGCGCGTGCTGCCGGTGCTGCAGTCGATGCTGGCGCAGAATGGCGCCACCGTCATCGAGAGCAGCGGCATCTACCGCGTCGTTCCCGCCGCCTCGGCCGTCACCGGCGCCGGGATCGCCGGCGGCGTGGCGCTGGGCGGCGCCGCCATCGTGCCGCTCGAATACGCTTCGGCCGAGGACCTCGCCAAGGTGATGCAGCCCTATGCCGGCACCACCGGCCGGGTCGTCGCCGACGCGGGGCGCAACACCCTGATCATCAGCGGCGACCCGGCGACTCGCGAAGCGCTGCTCAACCTCGTGCACGCCTTCGACATCAACGTGCTGGCCGGCCAATCCTACGCGCTGTTCCCGGTCACCTCCGGCAACGCCAAGGATTTCGCGACCGCCATGACCGAGGCGATGCGCAGCACCCAGGGCGCGCCGCTCGCCGGGCTGGTGCGGGTCGTGCCGATGGATCGGATCAACTCGATCCTGGTCGTCTCCAGCCAGCCCCGCTACATCGACGACGCGCGACGGGTCTACGGCCTGGTCGAGCGGTCGCGCCGGCAGACGGTGCGCAGCTGGAACGTCTACTACCTGCAGAACAGCCGCAGCAACGACATCGCCTACGTGCTGCAGCAGGCGTTTACGCCGAACCACGTCACCGCGGTGCCGAGCGCGCGCGCGGCCGGCACCGCCGGCCTGAACCGGAACAGCACCGGCTCGGGCGGCAGCGGCGGATCTGGCTTCAATCAGGGCAGCAGCGGCAGCAGCGGGACGAGCGGCATCGGTGGCGGTCTCAGCTCCTCGAGTTCGTCGACCTCGTTGGGCGGCAGCAGCGGCCAGTCCGCTTCGGGCACGGGGCAGCAAGACGCCTCCCAGAACCCGGCCAACCCGCTGCTCGGCGGCCTCGAGCCGAGCGGCAGCGGCAGCGGCAGCGGCAGTAGCAGCCAGGACAACAACCCCAACGCAATCCGCATCATCCCCAACGGCGAAAACAACGCCGTCCTAATCTACGCCACGCCGCAGGAGCGCGACACGATCGAGGCGATGCTGCGCAAGATCGACATCCTGCCGCTACAGGTGCGCATCGACGCCGTGATCGCCGAAGTCACCCTCAACGACACCCTCAAATACGGCACGCAATTCTTCTTCAAGGCCGGGGGCGTGAACGGCGCGCTGAACTTCAACACCGCCGCGACCTCGGCCGGCGACTTCCTCAGCGGCTTCCCCGGCTTCGTGCTCAGCGGCAATAACGGCGGCAATGCCGCACTCAGCGCCTTGCAGGATGTGACCACCGTCAAGGTCCTGTCCTCGCCGCAGCTCATGGTCCTCGACAACGAAGAGGCGAGACTGCAGGTCGGTAATCTCGTGCCCTACTTGACGAGCAGTTCGCAAAGCACGGTGGCCAACAGCTCGGTGATCAACTCCATCGATTACCGCGAGACCGGGGTGATCATGCAGGTGACGCCGCGGGTAAACAGCGGCGGCCTGGTCACGCTGGACATCGCGCAAGAGGTGAGCGACGTGGACACGGCGGCGACGAGCAGCTCGACGATCCAGTCGCCGACGTTTGAGGACCGCAACGTTCGCTCGCGCGTCGTGGTGCAGGATGGGCAGACGGTGGGGCTGGCCGGGCTGATCCGCGACACGACCAGCACCGACAATAGCGGCATTCCCTGGCTGAAGGACGTGCCGCTGCTGGGCGCTCTGGCGGGCACGCAGAACAACACGCGAACCCGGACGGAGCTGCTGGTGCTGATCACGCCGCACGTCATCCACGACCAGCGCGACGCGCGCGCGCTGACCGAGGATTTACGCGATCAGTTGATCAACGCGGCGACGATCCCAGACGACCTGCAGCGCA
This sequence comes from Acetobacteraceae bacterium, assembly GCA_965276815.1. GTDB lineage: Bacteria > Pseudomonadota > Alphaproteobacteria > Acetobacterales > Acetobacteraceae > JAVVHH01. Next base: position 1,071,058 of record CBDIBE010000012.1, read on the forward strand.
AGCCGCTCAGCGGCTCGTCCGACCCGCAACACCGCCTACGCCGCGACATCGGCCTCGACCGGACGGGGCCGCCGTAGCCGGTTCAGCCGCTTCGATCTGCACTTCCTGAAGCGCCTCGACGATCGGCCACGTCCCGAACAGCAGCAACGGACGCAGTCGGAGGCTTCGTCAAAATCAGCCGTTGATTGGTGCAATAGAGCGAACGATCCCGGCCAAATCCGTCCAGAAGACGCGCACCCGGGCCAACTTACGTTCACCGGGCCGAAGGGCGCTGGGCGGCAGCATGGTCCTCAATATCGTGGTGGGTGCTGTAGGGTTCGAACCTACGACCCGCTGATTAAGAGTCAGCTGCTCTACCACCTGAGCTAAGCACCCGCGCTACCGCGGCGGGGCGCTATAGCAGCCCGCGCCGGAACTGCAAAGTGGCGATCCGGGAGCGGCCACGCAAGCCTTGCATGCCTGCTCAGGCCGTGCATCCTGGCGCGCTAATCCCCGCGACCAAGGAGGAATGTTGGCCTACGCGCTGCAGCAGCTCATCAACGGCGTCACCCTGGGGATGATCTATGGCCTCATCGCCGTCGGCTACACGATGGTCTACGGCATCATCGGCATGATCAATTTCGCCCACGGCGACATCTTCATGATCGGCTCCTTCCTCTCGCTGATTGCGCTCCTCGGCCTCTCCTCGCTCGGCATCACCTCCGTCCCCCTCGCCCTCGCGCTCACCCTCATCTTCGCCGCCGCCATCGCCGCGCTGTACGGCTGGACCGTCGAACGCGTCGCTTACCGGCCGCTGCGCGGCAGCTTCCGCCTCGCACCGCTGATCAGCGCCATCGGCATGTCCATCGTGCTGCAGAACTTCGCCCAGGTGAGCCAAGGCGCCCGGGTCAAGCCGATCGAGCCGGTCATCCGCGGTGGCTTCACTGTCCTCACCGCGCAGAACTTCGCCGTGCAGCTCTCCTGGATGCAGATCCTGATCGTCTGCACCACCCTGGTCGTGCTCGCCATCTTCACCTGGCTCGTCGCCGCCACCCCGCTCGGCCGCTCCATGCGCGCGTGCGAGCAGGATCTGAAAATGGCCGGCCTGCTCGGCATCGACACCGACCGCACCATCAGCCTCACCTTCGTCATCGGCGCGGCGCTGGCCGCGGTCGCCGGGCTAATGTTCCTGCTCTACTATGGGGTGATCGACTTCTATATCGGCTTCGTCGCCGGCGTGAAGGCGTTCACCGCGGCCGTGCTCGGCGGCATCGGCTCGCTGCCCGGCGCCGTGCTCGGCGGCCTGGCCATCGGCCTCATCGAGACCTTCTGGTCCGCCTATGCCAGCATCGAATACAAGGACGTGGCCGCGTTCAGCATCCTGATCCTGGTGCTGATCTTCATGCCCACCGGCCTGCTCGGCCGCTCCGACGTCGAGAAGGTATGAACGCCGCCCTCAAGGACGCGTTCATCTCGGCCCTCGTCGCCCTCGGCCTATTCGGGCCGATGGTCGGGCTGCTGACCGAGAGCGGCGAGCGGTCGCTCTACCTCGTCGCCCGGCCGGTGCCGCTGGTCGCCATCGTCGCCGCCGTGTTCGTCGGTCGGCTCGCGCTGCTGCTGTTCCGCGCCCGGCCGCGCGCGCAGTATCGCGCCAACCGCCGGCTCGCCGAAGCGCTGACCCGGTCGGGCCGCTTCATCACCCCGCTGCTGCTCGCTGTCGCAGTGGCGCTGCCGCTGTTCACCGGCCGCTACCTGATCGATCTCGGCACGCTGGTCCTCACCTACGTCATGCTCGGCTGGGGGCTGAACATCGTGGTCGGGCTCGCCGGGCTGTTGGACCTCGGCTACGTCGCCTTCTACGCGGTCGGCGCCTATTCCTACGCCCTGATCGCACAGAATTTCGGCCTCGGCTTCTGGACCTGCCTGCCGCTCGCCGGGCTGCTCGCCGGCTGCTGGGGCATGCTGCTCGGCTTTCCCGTGCTGCGGCTGCGCGGCGACTACCTGGCCATCGTCACGCTCGCGTTCGGCGAGATCATCCGCGTGGTGATATTGAACTGGACCAGCCTGACCAACGGCCCCAACGGCATCAGCGGCATTCCCCGCCCGACCCTGTTCGGCCTGAAGTTCGACATGTCGGGCGATCCCGGCACCTTCGCCGGGTTCTTCCATATCGAGCCGAGCACGGTGCAGCGGGTCGCGTTCCTCTACTACGTCATCCTCGGCCTGGCGCTGTTGACCAACTGGGTGGCGCTGCGCCTGCGCAAAGTCGCTCTCGGGCGCGCCTGGGAAGCGCTGCGCGAGGACGAGATCGCCTGCCGCTCGCTCGGGATCAACGTCACCGTCACCAAGCTCAGCGCGTTCGCCATAGGCGCGACCTTTGGCGGCCTCGCCGGCGCATTCTTTGCCACGCGCAACGGCTTCATCAGCCCCGAGAGTTTTACCTTCATCGAGAGCGCGATCGTGCTGGCCATCGTCGTGCTCGGCGGGCTCGGCAGCCAGCTCGGCACCGCGCTCGCCGCCATCGTCATGATCGGCGGCGTCGAAGTGTTCCGCGACCTGCAGGAATACCGGATGCTGATATTCGGCTTGGCGCTGGTGCTGGTCATGGTGCTGCGGCCGCGCGGCCTCGTGGCCGGCCGCACGCCGAGCGTGGCTTTGGGGACGCGCCGCGAGATCAGCGCCGAGCTGGTGGCCGAAGGCCGTGGATAGCGCGCTGCTCGAAGTCGAGCACCTGACCATGCGGTTCGGCGGCCTGACCGCGGTGAAGGACCTGTCGTTCACCGCCAGACGCGGCGAGATCACCTCCGTCATCGGCCCGAACGGCGCCGGCAAGACCACCGTCTTCAACTGCATCACCGGCTTCTACCGCCCCACCACCGGCGCCATCCTGCTGCAACGCCCCGGCGGCGCGCGCTTCGCGCTGCAGACCCTGCCCGGCCATCGCATCGCCCGGCGCGCCGGCGTCGCCCGCACCTTCCAGAACATCCGCCTGTTCGCCGGCATGACCGTGCTGGAGAACCTACTCGTGGCGCAGCACAACTTCATGATGCCGAACATCGGCTCCGGCCTGCTCGCGGTGTTCGGCCTCGGCGGCCATCGCCGCGCCCAGGCCGAAGCCATCGCGCGCGCCCGGGCCTGGCTCGACCGCATCAACCTCATCCCCCGCGCCGATGACCCGGCCGGCGCCCTGCCCTACGGCGACCAGCGCCGGCTCGAGATCGCGCGCGCCATGTGCACCAACCCGGTGCTGCTCTGCCTCGACGAGCCCGCGGCCGGGCTGAACCCACGCGAGGGCGAGGAGCTTTCCGCCCTACTCAAGAGCATCCAAGTCGACGGCTGCTCGGTGCTGTTGATCGAGCACGACATGGGCGTGGTGATGCGCATCTCCGACCACATCGTCGTCCTCGACCATGGCGAGCGCATCAGCGACGGCGCGCCTGAGCATGTGCGCGCCGACCCGCGCGTCATCGCCGCCTATCTCGGCGAAGGCGACGAGGACGACGTCGACGCGCCGGTCGCCGCATGACCGGTCCGCTGCTGTCATTGCGCGAGGTCACCGCTTTCTACGGCGCGATCCAAGCGCTGAAAGGCGTGGACCTGGAAATCCATCAGGGCGAGATCGTTACCCTGATCGGCGCCAACGGCGCCGGCAAGAGCACGCTGATGATGACCATCTGCGGCAATCCCCGCGCCCGCACCGGCCAGATCCTGTTCGACGGGAAAGACATCACGGCGTTGCCGACGCACCAGATCATGCATCTGGGCCTCGCGCAGGCGCCGGAGGGCCGTCGCATCTTCGCGCGGATGACGGTCTACGAAAACCTGCTCATGGGCGCCGAGATGGTGCGCATGAAGAACTTCGATCGCACCCGCGACCTGGTTTTCACCCTCTTCCCGCGCATCAAGGAGCGGCTCGGCCAGCGCGGCGGCACGCTCTCCGGCGGCGAGCAGCAGATGCTGGCGATCAGCCGCGCGCTGATGAGCCAGCCGCGCCTGTTGCTGCTCGACGAGCCGAGCCTGGGCTTGGCGCCCCTGGTGGTGCGCCAGATCTTCGACGCCATCCGGCAGCTCAACCGGGAGACCGGGCTGACCGTGCTGCTGGTCGAGCAGAACGCGTTCCAGGCGCTCCGGCTCGCGCATCGCGGCTACGTCTTGGTCAACGGCAGCATCACCATGGCGGGGACTGGCGCCGATCTGCTGGCGCGTCCCGAGATTCGCGCCGCCTATCTCGAGGGCGCCCACTCTTAAGCCTGGCGCCGTCCGCCTCGGACAGCATGGACAGCAAGCGCGGCAAATGCGGGTTTGGCCTCAGCAGATCGAACGCGGGCATCAGCAGCCAGCCCGCCAAGGCTAGCCCGGTACCCGGCCGCCAACGCCAACTCATGCCAGCTTCAGCCACAGCGTCGCGACCGTCATCTCGCCGCGGCGGTGCAACCCCAAGCTACCGCCATGCTCTGCCGCCAGCATCGACGCGAGGGTCATTCCTTCGCCAGGAGCCGGCTCGCGGCCGCAGCCCCAGCCATTATCGGTCACCTCTAGCCGCACGCCCGCTTTGTCCGCCGATACCTCGACATTGATGCGGCCAATCAGCCGCATGTGCATCCCGTGCTTGACCGCGTTGCTGACCAACTCGTGCGCCACCCGGAGGATCACCTCCTCCAGCGCCGGCGGAACGTGCTGTGTCTGTACGGAACAATTCAACGTGATGTACTGATCGGGGTCGCTCGCCAGCCCGACAATGCCCCGGCACAAATTCTCCATGCGCTCGCCGAGCGGTCCAGGTGCACGGGTCAAACCGAACAATGCGTCCGATATCTCGGCCGTCAGAAGAATGCGCCGTTCCAGCTCGGTGGCCATGCGCTGGTTCGGACCGCTCGCCGGCACGCAGTCGGCAATCTGGGCCAAGATTCGCGTCAACGCGTTCTTGGTTTGATGCCGGAGCTGGCGGAAATCGACCTCGGAACCTTCGGTGCAGCTGCAGGCCTGAGTCATCGAGCGCGCCTCCTGTGATGCGAAAGCCATACGTGGGTATAATTCCCACGTCAAGTCGAATGTGGGTTCTTTTCCCACATCTTCTTGCATGCTACGTATGTCACGCCAGGAGCACGCGCGATTTCCGACCCGAACCCCAGTCCGCCTCAAGCCGATGCCTTGATGCGCCCGCTCGCGCGCGCATTGCGGCCGTTGGTGCGGCTGCTGATCCAGGCAGGCATTACCTTTCCCATCCTGGCCGATCTCTTGCGGACCCTGTATATCGACGTGGCCGCCCGTGACCTGTCTCCGGGCGAACGCGCCCGCACCGACAGCCGCATGTCGTTGCTGACCGGCATCCATCGCAAGGAGCTGCGCCGCCAGCGCGTGACCGCCGATGACGCGCCGGAGCCCGCGATATTGACGCTGAACAGCCAAATCATCGGCCGCTGGCTCGGCGACCCCGCCTATGCCGCCGCAGATGGCCGTCCGCGACCGTTGCCGCGCATCGGCCCAGCGCCCTCCTTCGAGTCGCTGGTTGGCAGCGTCACGCGCGACTTGCGCTCGCGCGCGGTGTTGGACGAGTGGCTGGCGCAGGGCACGGCCATGCTCGACGCCGACGACCAGGTGCGGCTACAAACTCCCGCTTACCTGCCGCGCGCCGATGGTGACGCCCGCTTGTTCTATTTTGCCCGCAACCTGCACGACCATATCGCGGCTGCGTCGGCCAACGTGGCCGCCGCGGGCGCCGCGCCGTTCCTCGACCGCTCCGTCCATTATGACGGACTGGATCCGGCCGCGGCGGCGGCGCTCGAAAGCGAGGCGCGCGAAGCCGCCAACCGGCTGCTCCTCGACGTGAACCGCACCGCGCTCGCCATCGCCGACGAAAGCGACAAGCGGATCGCGGCGCAAGGTCCGGGGCCGACAAGGCGCGTCAATTTCGGCATCTACGTCTACATGGCGGATGAGCCGCCGCGTGCCAGCTAGGGATATGCGTGCGGCCGCCTTGTTGCTGGTGGCGTTGCTCGCCGCCTGCGCGCGGCCTTCGCCCCCGCCTCAGACCGCGACCCAGGAGCCGCCCCCTTCTGCCTGCCGGGTCGGGCCGGGTGGCGGGCCGGCGACGGCATTGCAGACCGCCGATCGCGGGATTGGCGGGACCGGTGCGCCGCCGACGCAGGTGACGGATCGCGGAATCGGCGGCACCGGCATCATCGCCGTGATCACTGGGTTTGCCAGCGTGTGCCTGGCCGGGCAGGAGGTCGCGGTGGCGCCGGACGTGCCGGTATCGGTCGGCGATCGGGCCGCTTCGCTCGACGCCCTGCGCGCCGGCCAGGTCGCCGTGGTCGACGCTGCCGGCACCGGGCCCTCGCTGCAGGCACGCAGCAT